>CAVWCR010000005.1:0-506208 GCA_963753575.1 uncultured Alphaproteobacteria bacterium | reverse complement strand
TCGTGGGTGACGGGATTGGCCGGATTGGCGGCCATCCAGCGCCGCAGCTCGCGGCGGTCGACCTTGAGCGCTCGGCACAAAGGGGTGGCCCATTCTGCGCCGTACAGCACGCGGCCGGCCTCGGCGACGAGGTCGGCCATCGGCGATACGCCGCGGGCCGTGGGTCGCTTGGCAATGGCTGTCATCGGTAAATGTCCAAACGCGACGCGCCAGGAGGGTGCCTCCTGGCGCGGCGCAATGTCAACTAGCGGGATCGGCTAGCCACCAGGCGGACTGCCGCGGCCGGCGCCGGCGGCACCGGCATCGGCTTGGCCTTCGCCTTGGCCTTTCGCTTCTTGCTCGCGGCCCGCTTCGGCTCGGCCGCTTTCTTGGTCGAGCCGAGACCGAACCAGACGAACACGAAAGCGATCAGGTCGAGCGCCACCGGCATCAACCGCACCGGTTGCGTGATCTGGCTCGCCGTGGTCGCCAGGCCTTGGGCCTTGCGAACCGCCGCCTCGGCCTCGGCGAGCCGCGCCGCCGCCGCGGTCTCGCTGGCGCGGATCGACCGGCACTTCGGTCCGCACGCCTTGTCGCTCAAGCCGCGAACCTTGTCGGCCGCAAGCCGCTCGGCCTTGGCGTCGGCCTTGGCATCGGTCAGTGCGCGTTCGGCACGGACGGCTGCCGCGGTGGCAGCAAGCCGCTCGGCCTCGGCGCCGGCCTTGGCGTTGTGGGTCCGTTCCGCGGCGGCAAAGAACACCGTCGCAGCAGCCGGCACCAGCACCAGCCAGAGGACCAGGGACTTGAAGTATTGCCCCGCCGTCCAGGCCCGCTCGGCGAGCGGCGGGATCAGCCAGGCCGCAGCCGCGGTCAACGGGGCCGCGGCGGCGAGGTAGGAATAGCCATCAAGCTTCACGGCGTATTCAAACGCGCCGTAGCAGCCGATGGCGCCGGTGGCGAAACCAAGGATGAGCGCGAGCGCGCGCGTCGCGGTTCCGATCGAGGTGTGAGCGTTCGAGGTAGCTTTCGTCGTCTTGCGCATTGGGTGCTCCCACATGCAAGGGTTACTGACCATCGTCAGGCACCGCCTTACGGTGCGACGGGCGCCAACCGCCCTGGCGCCCGTTTCGGTCTTTAGTTCACGAGGATGTAGGTCACCGCCGCAACGGTCACGATGAAGGAAGCGATAATCACGAGGTCGAGGATGAACATGGCTTAGCTCCGTCTTGCTTTGGGTTACGGCCGGGGTCTCCCGCGCCGTTCAACAACCCCAATATAGTCTATTCAAAAACTAGCCGCAATGGCTATTGATTCTACTTGGTTTTTTCCAGTGTAATTTTTGCTATGGTCCTAAGTATTTGATATCAGTGAAAAATAAATGTGCGATTTTCGCTAAAATCGGCTTTGCGTGAAAACCTCCCTGCCCGTTGTAATAATTTGTGATGACTATTTTTACTATTAAATCTGCGCTCTACACAAATAAGCGAAGTAATTTGGCGGGAGCCTACTGGTTTATGTAGAAACAGGCATGTCCTTCAACAATTGAACGGGCCAACTATACTTCAATAAATACCATTAAAGCTCGCCAATTCGGCCGGCATGCGTCAACCGCATCGCAAAAATATCCGATATCGCTAGTGCAACGTTAACCGCGTGGAGTTACTATGCCTCTGGTTGCGAATCGCAAGCCGGACGCCATCATGCGCCCGCTTGACCCTTCCGACCCGCGCAATCCCGCGCACCCGGCCAATCGCCAAGCGGTGCTCGAACTCGCGGAGGTGATCGGTCGAGAAAGGGCGCGGCGTGAGTGGCAACGGCGGCACGGCAAGGGGGATACCGATGGCGACGAAGCGGGCGGCCTTCTACGCAAGATTTTCTAGCGATCTGCAAAAAGATGCCTCGATCGACGACCAGTTCGCCATGTGCCGGCGCGTGGTCGAGCGCGAGGGCGCTCGGGTGGTCGAGACGTTTCACGATCGCGCCTTGAGCGGCGCGACCATGTTCGAGCGCGACGGCCTGTTGGCCATGATGCAGGCCGCCAAGCGCAAGGCCTTCGATATGCTCGTGGTTGATAGCCTTGATCGGCTATCGCGCGATCAGGAAGATTTGCCGGGGCTGTTCAAGCGCCTGCAATTCTATGGCATCGAGTTGCGCACGCCGAGCGACGGCGTGGTGACGAAAATCCACGTCGGCATCCGCGGTATTACCGGGTCGCTCTTTCTCGACGACCTCGCCCGCAACGTGCGCCGCGGCCACAACGGCCTGGTGCGCGCCGGCCGCATTCCCGGCGCCGTCGCCTATGGCTATCGCCGGGTGCGCAACCAGCTCGACGCGCGCGGTAATATCGTCAAGGGGCTGTGCGAGATCGAGGACAAACAGGCCGCGGTCGTGCGGCGCATTTTCCGTGAATATGCTGCCGGGGTCTCGCCGCGCGCTATTGCTGCCGGTCTCAATCGCGATGGCATACCGTCGCCGGACGGCGGCATTTGGAACCATCAAACCTTCGTCGGCGGTCGGCTCGGCCGCGGCATGATCGGCAATCCGATCTATATCGGCCACCTTGTATGGGGCACGACGCTGCGCGTGCGGAATCCGGATACGGGCAAGAGACTGAAACGGGTGGCGCCGGCTGACAACCGCACCGCTGTCGACGTGCCGCACCTTCGCATCATCGATCAAGACCTTTGGGATGCGGCGAATGGCGTTCGCCAGGACCGGGCACGGCATAAGTTTGGCGAAGGCGGCAAGGTGCGGCGCTTTCTGCGTGCCTCTGCCCGCGAGCATCTATTATCCGGCCTACTACGATGCGGCGCCTGCCAGGGCCACATGCGGGTCGCGCAAGTCTCGCGCGACGGCGCGCCGCGGGTGACGTGCGCCGCCGCTCACCAACACGGCACATGCGAGCACCGGAAATCTTACGACCTCGACAAGCTCCAAGCGGGCGTGCTTGCCGGCCTGCGTGACATGCTCACGGACCCGGAGGCTATTGCCCGCGAGGCGCGCGCTTTCCACAAGGAGTACGCCGAGCGCGAGAAGAAAATCGAGTCAATTCGGGCGGCATTCAAAAGCGCATCAACCAGATCGAGGTCAAGATATCCCGTCTCGCCGACGCTATCAGCGACAGCAACTCGCCGGTCAAGGAACTGGTCGAGAAGGTCAAGGCGCTTGATACCGAGCGCGCCGGCCTGACCGAGCAACTGCGGCTAATCCAGGCGGAAAGCAACGTCGTGACGCTTCTCCCCCATGTGGTCCTTACCTACAAGGCTAACGTCGACACGCTTTACCGCGAGCTGGCGAGCGGCGAGATGACGCCGGCGAAGCGCATGGCGTTCCGCAATCTGATCGACTGCATTGTGGTGCATCCGACCCGCAAGCGCATGCCCTATGAGTTCACGCCTTACGGGCGCCTTGGCGCGCTCATGGGCGGCATCAATCTCTTCCCGACCGGTCGGGCGCCGGCGGAAATCCTTGCAGAGCAAGGGGTTTCGTATATTGCGAACGGCAAGCCAGAGAAATCCGTGTCCTCGTAGTAAACTCGCACGGCCATCACGTGACGGCCGTCACGGATTTCGCCGTCGAGGCTGCTCACCGCCAGGGAACCTCTTGCTGCATCGCGGCCTCCCAATTACGGCCGTCGAATTCACTGATCTTGACCGCCGTGAAATCGATGCCGTCGAGACAGCGCAGATTGACGTCGATCTTGTCGGGGTCGGAGCGTGGCACATAGAACGGATGCGTGCCGCAGTGTTTGCAGAACATGTGCTGCGCGACCCCGGTGTTGAACCGGTAGGTGGTGAGGCTATCCTTGCCGCTGATCAGCTCAAACTGATCGCGCGCCACGATCAGATGCAAAAACCCCTTTTTGGTGCAGATCGAACAGTTGCAGTTCGTCACACCATCAAGATCGGCGGCCACGCGAAAGCGCACGCGGCCGCAATGACATCCGCCCTCGAAGGTCCGCGGCATCCACTCTTCCTCTTGCCACTCCTTGGCGGCTGCGATCCAGGATTCGATCGCTTCCTCAGCCTCCACTGCCGCTGTCGGCCAAGCGCTCAATTCGGACGGTACATTCGAGTTTCATTTGCGTAGCTCTTCTGCAGATCTCAATTAATCGTCGTCCCCCTGGCCGAACAGCCCGAACTGCGCTGGATCGCGCGTGGGCTCGACAAGGCCGAGGTGGCGGAAGGCGTGCCCGGTCAGGAGCCGACCGCGCGGCGTGCGCTGAATGAAGCCTTTCTGGATCAGGAACGGTTCGATGATCTCCTCGATCGCGTCGCGCGGCTCCGAGAGCGCGGCCGCAATCGTCTCGATCCCGACCGGCCCGCCGCTGTAGTTCTCCGCGATCATGATCAGGTAGCGCCGATCCATGGCGTCGAGGCCCGCGGCATCGACTTCAAGCTCGCGCAGCGCCTTGTCGGCCGCGCGCCGGTCGACCGAGGTGGTGCCGCCGACGAGCGCGAAATCGCGCACGCGCCGCAGCAGCCGCCCAGCGATGCGGGGCGTGCCGCGGGCACGGCGCGCGATCTCGTTGGCGCCGTCCGGCGTCATGCCGATGCCAAGCACGCGCGCGCCGCGATTGACGATCTCCTCGAGTTCCGCCTCCGAATAGAAGTTGAGCCTGACCGGAATGCCGAAGCGATCGCGCAGCGGATTGGTGAGGAGGCCGGCGCGCGTGGTGGCGCCGACGAGCGTGAACTTCGAAAGATCGATCTTGACCGAGCGCGCCGCCGGGCCTTCGCCGATGATGAGGTCGAGCTGAAAATCCTCCATCGCCGGATAGAGCACCTCCTCGACCGCCGGGTTGAGCCGGTGAATCTCGTCGATGAACAGCACGTCGCGATCTTCGAGATTGGTGAGCAGCGCCGCAAGATCGCCGGCCTTGGCAATGACCGGACCCGAGGTGGCGCGGAAGCCGACGCCGAGCTCGCGCGCCACGATCTGCGCCAGCGTGGTCTTGCCGAGACCGGGCGGGCCGACGAACAGCACGTGGTCGAGCGCTTCCTTGCGCTTGCGCGCCGCTTCGATGAACACGCTCAAGTTGGCGCGCGCCTGCTGCTGGCCAATGAACTCCGATAGCCGCAGCGGCCGCAACGAGGTTTCAGTGCCGTCGTCGTCGCGGCGTTCGGGCGTGACGAGGCGGCGGGGCGATGTGCTCATGGTGTCCGCATCGGCTGGAGTTCATGGATCCCGGATCGCGCGGGCCGCGCCCGCTTGTCCGGGATGACCTCGCTTCGCGCGGTCACTTCGCCAATTCCTTCAGTCCGAGCCGGATCAACTCCGAGACTTCCGCATCCTCGCCGATGCTGCGTGCCGCAGCCGCGACCGCGCCCGCGGCCTGCGGCTGGCCGTAGCCGAGATTGACCAGCGCCGAGATGGCGTCGGCGACCGAGCGCGGGGCGCGCTGCTCCTCGACCGCCCCCATGAAACGGACGAGCGCGCGATCGACCGCCGAGAACTCCGGCGCCTTGTCCTTGAGCTCGTTGCAGATGCGCTCGGCGACCTTCGGACCGACGCCCGGCGCGCGCGTGATCGCCGCCTTGTCGCGCATCGCGATCGCCGTGGCGAGCTCGTTAAGCTTGAGGGTGCCGAGCACCGCGAGCGCCACCTTGGCGCCGACGCCCTGCACGGTCTGCAGCAGACGGAACCATTCGCGCTCGATGTCGGTCACAAAACCGAACAGGCGGATCTGGTCCTCGCGCACGTAGGTATCGATCGACAGGACGGCGGATTCGCCGGGCGCCGGCAGCTCGTTGATCGTGCGGGTCGAGCAGTGCACCATGTAGCCGACCCCGCCGACGTCGAGGATGACGAAATCCTCCCCGTAGCTGTCGATGATGCCTTTGAGCTTGCCGATCATCTTGCCGACACTCTTAGCATGGCGCTCTGGCGATGGTGCGCGTGCGTGACCGCGATCGCGAGCGCGTCGGCGGCATCGTCCGACTTTGGATCGGCCTTCGGCAAGAGCACTTTGACCATCATGCGGATCTGCACCTTTTCGCAGTGCCCGGCCCCCACGATGGTCTTCTTCACAAGGTTGGGCGCATATTCGGCGACCGGCAGGCCGGCCAGCGCCGGCACCAGCATTGCGATACCACGCGCCTGGCCGAGCTTGAGGGTCGCGGCCGCGTCGCGGTTGACAAAGGTCGCCTCGACCGCCGCCTCGTCGGGCGCATGCTCGGCGACCACCTGCCGCAACCCGTCGTGGATGGCCACCAGCCGCACCGCCAGCCCCGCCTTGTCGTCGCTTGCCACCGAGCCGCAAGCCAGGAACGAAAGCCGATTGCCCGCGATCACCACCACGCCCCAGCCGGTGCGGCGAAGCCCGGGATCGATGCCAAGGATGCGAATCGGTCGCACGCTCATGCGCCCTGTGTATCGCTATTCGGTTAGCAACAGCTAGTGCCGCCGATTTGAAGTTCCTACACCACCTGCAGCAAGCTCGATCAGGAACTTCAAATCGAAAAGCGGCACTAGAATCATAGAGTTGCTAGTGCCCCTTGGTTTCCGAAGTTCGTGTCAGAGTGTGCTGCGACATATCACGAACTTCGGAAACGGGGCACTAGCCATACCGATGTCGGCCTGGACCCACCGGCCGATCGCCCCTAGCCTGCCGGCCCCACGTCGCTGATCCCCTGATCCCCATGTCGCTGATAGCGGGCCAGATCCTTGACGAACTCGAGCGCGCCTACGGGGCGCCCGACCGGCACTATCACAACCGCGCCCATATCGAGGCCCTGCTCGGCCTGATGCGTACGCACGCGGGCGCGCTGTCGGATCAAACGAGCGTCGAGACCGCGATCTGGTTTCACGACGCGGTCTATGACACGCGCCGGCAGGACAACGAGGAGAAAAGCGCGGAGCTCGCGGCCGAACGGCTCGCGGGGCTGTTGAGTGCCGACCACATCGGCCGCATTGGCGCGATGATCCGGGCGACCGCCGCCCACACGGTTCCGGATGATTTCGAAGGCGGCGCCCGGCTTGATTGCGCGCTGTTCCTCGACATGGACCTGGCCATCCTGGGCAGCGCACCCGATGAGTTCGCCGCCTATGAAGCCGCCGTTCGTCGCGAATATGACTGGGTGCCGGACGCACTTTGGATCGAGGGGCGGCGCAAGGTGCTGGAGCGCTTTCTCGCGCGGCCGACGATCTATGCCAGCCCGCAATTCCAGACGAGCCATGAGGCGGCGGCGCGCCGGAATCTGGCGCGCTCGCTCGAGCAGCTCGTGCGGCGGCCGTGATCGACCTTCCCGACCTGTCGACCTTCGCGACCCTGTTCGCTGATCGGCGCATCTACGCCGCATTGGCGGTATCGATCGTGGCAGGTGCGACCCGCGGTTTCTCCGGCTTCGGGTCGGCGCTCATCTACGTGCCGCTGATCAGCGCGATCTACGATCCGCGCACGGCAGCCGTCACGTTTCTGCTGATCGATGCGGCAACCGGCGTTGCGGTGCTGCCGACGGTGTGGCGGCAGGCCAACTGGCGCGAAGTGCTTCCGCTCGCAGCAGCCGCCGTATTTGCGGGCCAGTTCGGCGCACTCATTCTGCAGTACACCGACCCGGTCGCGTTGCGCTGGGGCATGGTGGTGGTCGTGCTCACGGTGCTCGGCGTGCTGATGTCGGGCTGGCACTATCACGGGCGGCCGCTCTTGATCGTAACGCTTGGGGTTGGCCTTCTCGCCGGGATATTGGGCGGCGCCGTGCAGATCGTCGGGCCGCCGATCATCCTCTACTGGCTCGGCAGCGCCAGCACGGCCATCGTGGTGCGCGCCAATTTCAGCGCGTTCTTCGCGTTGTTCGCGTGGTCGCTGTTCGTCACCTACCTGACGCGCGGCCTGCTGGTCGCGCCGGTGATCGCGATCGCCTGCATTCTGGGCCCGATCCAGATCCTGTCGCTGTCGACCGGGACCCGGCTCTTCCACCTCGCCAGCGCCAAGACTTACAAGCGCGTCGCCTATGCGATCATCTTCATCGGAGCGCTGGTGAGCATGCCGTTGTTCGATCCGTTCTTGCGTTAGGCTTGGAAGAGAATCACGCGCTCATCTTCGCCATCAAGGCGTCGGACACTTCGAAGTTGGCGTAGACGTTCTGCACGTCATCGCTCTCGTTGAGCGTCTCGATGAGCTTGAGAAGCTTCTCCCCCTGCACGTCGTCGATCGCGACCGAATTCTGCGGCTTCCAGGTCAGCGCCGCCTTGCGCGGCTCGCCGAATTTCGCTTCGATCGCTTTCGATACGCTGCCGAGCGAATCAACGGTGGTGTAGATTTCGTGCCCGTCGGCCGTCGACACCACATCATCGGCGCCTGCTTCGATGCCGGCTTCCAACATGTCGTCGGCGCTCGCCGCCTGAGCGTCGTATTCAATGACGCCAACGTGATTGAACATGAACGAGACCGCGCCGGTCTCCGCCAGGTTGCCGCCGTTCTTGGTGAAAGTCGCGCGCACCTCGCCGGCGGTGCGGTTGCGGTTGTCGGTCAAGACCTCGACGATCACCGCAATACCGCCCGGGCCGTAGCCCTCGTAGCGGATCTCGTCGTAGGTCTCCGCGTCGCCGCCGGAGGCCTTCTTGATTGCGCGCTCGATGTTGTCCTTCGGCATGTTCTCGGCCCGTGCCGCGATCATGGCGGCGCGCAGGCGCGGGTTAAACGCCGGGTCCGGCTGCCCCAACTTGGCAGCCACCGTGATCTCGCGCGCGAGCTTGCCGAACAGCTTGGACTTGACCTTATCCTGCCGCCCCTTGCGGTGCATGATGTTCTTGAACTGGGAATGGCCGGCCATGGTCCTCTCCTGGCAGACGGCCCCGCGCGCCGACATGGCGCCGCACGGGCCAATGGATGAAAAAGTGCCGGCGTTATATTTCGCCGATCGCGGAAATGGAAGCCGCTACCAGAACGCCGGCCGTGCCTCTTCCAGGCGTCCGCCGAGCCGCACCGCGCCGATATGACGCGCAAGCCCGGTTGCGTCGTCGGTCTCGACCGCGACACCGCAGAGCGTCGCAGGCCCAAGCGCCGGCTCGAACCGCGCCGCGTTGATACGGCGAACGAAGCGGTTGAGCGGCTCGTCCTTGTTCATGCCGATCACCGAATCGTAGTCGCCGGTCATACCGACGTCGGAAATGAACGCGGTGCCGCGCGGCAGGATCTGATGATCGGCAGTCGGCGCGTGGGTGTGGGTGCCGACCACGAGGCTCGCGCGGCCGTCGCAGAAATGGCCCATCGACTGCTTCTCGCTGGTGGCCTCGCAATGGATGTCGACCACGATCGCGTCGGCGTCGCGCCGCAGCGCACAGGCTGAAAGCTCGCGCTCGATCGCCGCGAACGGATCGTCGAGCGGGTCCATGAAAATGCGGCCCATGAGGTTGATCACTAGCACGCGCGCGCCGTTGCGCGCCTCGAGCAGAGCGGCGCCGCGCCCGGGCGTGCCGGGCGGGAAGTTGATCGGGCGCAAGAGCTTCGGCGCGCGCTCGATGAAGACGAGCGCCTCCTTCTGATCCCAGGAATGGTTGCCGCCGGTGATCGCGTCGGCGCCGGCGTCGATCAGCTCCTGATAGATCGCCTCGGTGATGCCGAAACCGCCGGCTGCGTTCTCGCCGTTGATCGCAACGAAGTCGAGCTTCCAGTCGCGGATCAGACCCGGTAGTCGCTCCAGCACGACCGCGCGTCCGCTGCGCCCGACGATGTCTCCGATGAACAGGATACGCATGCTCTCAGCCGTCTAGCTCAATGCCTTGGTGCTCGATTAGCACGATCCTAGCCTAACAGCATCAAACGGTGACCCGTCATCCTGAGGAGCGAGCGAAGCCAGCCTCGAAGGATGATCGGCCCGACTTGCGGCAAGGCACGAGCCGTCACCTTCGAGGTTCGGTCGCTTCGCAGCCAAGTGTACGCGGGCTGCGCCCTGCTATGGCGACCTCACGCCTCAGGGTGACGGATTTCAAGGTGCGTTTCTTGGCCAGTCTTTGGGCCTGTTCCAAACGCCGGATGCGCCAGCGATAAGAAACCGCTTGCTACCCCGCGAGCGGGTAAGACTCGCCCGAATACTGGGCAAAAGCCTTCGCTGCCTGCGCGTCAAGCTGCTCGCTGTGCGGCGGATTTACGGTTGATAAGGCGCGCGTTGCTAGTTGAACTCATCGTTAACAACAAGAACCTCGTTCTCGGTTAGCACGAGATCAAGCCGGGCGTCGCGGGGGGTTGTGGGCACGGCCTCGACCTCTTGCGCCGCGAACGCCACGCCAACCGTGACCACAGGCTTCTTCACGCGCAGCGCCGCGATCGTCATGTCGTAGTAGCCGGCGCCGTAGCCGAGCCGGTTGCCGGCGCGGTCAAACGCCAGGAGCGGCACCAACAGGATGTCGGGCTCGAGTTCGGGCGCTGTCGGCGGCGGAACGCGGATGCCCCAGACGCCTTTCATCAGTTGCTCGCCGAACGCATAGGCGCGCATCGTCAACGGCAAGCCGCGTGCGACCACGACCGGCAACGCGAGCCGCGCTCCCGCGTTCGCAAGCTTGCGCATCAGCGGGCGTGGATCGAGCTCGCTGCTCATCGGCACATAGCCGGATACGATCGCGCCGGGCGCGACCGCGACCGGAAATGCACGAGCCGCGATGGCCTCAGCCGCGGCTGCGCGCGCAGTCATCGGCAACGCATCGCGGCGCGCGAGCACAGCCTTGCGAAGATTGGATTTTTCGAGCGCGATCTCGGAGGGCGACACGTCCACCGTATACACTTTCAAAGAAAGTATGTCGCTGCTCGCGGTTCCAGAACCATACCGACCGAGGAGACCATCCAGGCTTTCGGCAAAGAGCAAGCTTTCAACAAAGAGAAAGAGAGAGTGCGGAGCCGCGATGGCCGTCGGAGTTGCGATCCCGGGTTCCCTACGAAAGTAGGTGGGCGCCATATGTCCGAGCCCACGGGCCCGGTCAGGGACAGCTCCCTTCAGGATCGATAAGGCCCCGGGGATATGACTCCATCGCACCCCGCAGCCCCGCGCCGACAAATTTAGTCGTTCCGCCCCCCCGATGCCACCTCGCCGCGCCCCATTTATTTTTTTGATGCGGACTTGCTTTTCGGCGCCGGCTCGTCGTCGTCCTCGTCCTCCTCGTCGACGTCCTCCTCGTCGACGTCCTCCTCATCCTCATCGTCCGAGTCGCCGTCGCTGTCGTCATCGTCCGAGTCGCTGTCGTCAGAGTCCTCGTCGGAATCTTCGTCGACCTCTTCGTCTTCGTCCCCGTCGATGTCTTCGTCGACGTCCGCGTCATCCGGCTCCTCGTCAACCAACTCGGAATCAGCCAGCTCCTCGGCGGCCAGTTCCTCCTCGGAATCCTCCAACTTGGCCGCGGCGACTGGCGCAGCCAGCGCCGATCCCGCAGCCGCAGCCAACCCCATCGGCCCCACCGGCCTCGCCTGTCCTTGCGCCGCGGGCGGGGCAGCCTCCGACGGACGGGTGCGATTGATCCGCCGGGTAATGGTCTCGATGCGCGCCGCGGCGGCGTTGAGCGCGGCCGCGACCGCCGCCTGGGTCACCCGCGCGTGCTCGGCGGCAGCCGCCCGCGCATCCTGCAGCGCCTCCAGTTCCTGCTCGACCCCGCGCAGCCGGTCGCCCATCTCGACCAGTTCATCGGACAGGGTAAGCGCCGCCATGATGGTCAGCCGGGTACTGCCAATCTCGCCGAAACTGCGGCGCAGCCGTTCGATGCGCTGGTCGAGGTCGGTGGCCAGCCGCCGCAGGTGAGCCTCTTGGCCATGTTCGCAGGCCATTCGAAACTGGCGGCCATTGATAGTCACCGTCACCTGCGACAGGCCGCCGTTAGGCCGTGGACTTGCGGGTTGCTGGTCAATGGTCATGAGGGTCCAGCACTGACCGAATGGTGTTGATCGCGTTGTCTAGCCGCCGCGCGATGTCGCGGTTGGCCTTCTCCAGTGAACGCACGCGCGCCACCGCGGTGTCGAGGTCGTTTGCCAGCCGCGCCCGATCGTCGTCGAGCGCATGAACCTGGGCGACCAGGTTGTCCTTTCCAAGGTCCACCTCGCGGCGCTCTTCGGCCACTGCCTCGACTGCATCGAGGGCGAGAGTCAACCGCCGGGTGGCCGCTTCGATCGCGCTGGTGTCTGACATCGCCCCGACCTACCCCCGGAGCCGCCGAATACGAGCAGGATTCGTCATCCGTAAGGCGACAAAAATCTCCCGCGACGGCAATTAGTTAGGGGAATCCTACGGGCCCTGAGTACCGGCCGTCAACGTTTGTGGCCGCGTTCTCCCCTGCCTTGTGCACGGCGAGGCCGAAACGCGGGGCCTTTCATTGACTCGTTCGACCCCCATGGTAGAGCCTCGCCCCAAACGCTCGCCGCCCGACCCGAATGAGGAAACCATGCCTCCTGTCGCCGCCGCTTCGGCCGCCGCCGCAACGATGACGGCCGATTCCCCGGCGATCGCTCCCTCGCGCGCCCAGCATGACCGGATGGCCAACTCGATCCGGGCGCTCGCCATGGATGCGGTCGAGCAAGCGAAGTCCGGCCACCCCGGGCTGCCGATGGGGGCCGCCGACATCGCGACCGTGCTGTTCACGCGGGTGATGAAGTTCGACCCGAACGACCCGGCCTGGCCCGACCGCGACCGGTTCGTGCTCTCGGCTGGCCACGGCTCCATGCTGCTCTATGCGGCGCTGCATCTGCTCGGCTATCCGCAGATGACGATGGAAGAGATCAAGCGCTTCCGGCAGTTCGGCTCGCTCACGCCCGGCCATCCGGAGAGCCATGTGACGCCGGGCGTGGAGACCACCACCGGACCACTCGGCCAGGGCCTCGCCACCGCGGTCGGCATGGCGATTGCGGAGGCGCACCTCACCGCCGAGTTTGGCCGCGACACCGTCGACCATCACACTTACGTGCTGGCCTCCGACGGCGACCTGATGGAAGGCATCAGCCAGGAGGCGATCGCGCTCGCCGGCCATCTCAAGCTCAACAAGCTCGTGGTGTTGTTCGACGACAACGGCATTTCGATCGACGGCCCGCTCACGCTCGCGGATTCGGTCGACCAGGTGAAACGCTTCGAAGCCGCCGGCTGGGCGGCCAGCCGCATCGACGGGCATGACCCGGACGCGATCGCGCGCGCGCTCGAAGCGGCGCGCACGACGGACAGGCCCACGCTGATCGCCTGCAAGACCACCATCGGGTTCGGGGCGCCCACCAAAGCCGGAAGCGAGAAGAGCCACGGCTCGCCGCTTGGCGCCGATGAGATCAAGGGCGCGCGCGAGCGGCTCGGATGGACCTCGCCTCCGTTCGAGGTGCCCGCCGACGTGCTCACCTCCTGGCGCACGGCGGGTGCGCGCGGCGTGGCGCAGCATCGCGCCTGGAAGCAGCGGATCGAGGCGCTGCCGGCTGACAGGCACGCGCAGTTCGATCGGCGCATGAGCGGCAAGGTTGATCAGGACAAGCTCACCGCCGCCGTGCGCAGCCTGAAGGAGACGTTCACACAGACGCCCAAAGAGATCGCGACCCGCGCCGCATCCGAGCTCGTACTCGGAGCGCTGGTGCCGGTGATCCCCGACCTGATCGGTGGCTCTGCCGATCTCACCGGCTCGAACAACACCAAGCCGAAAGGGATGACCGTTCTTTCCTCCGCCGACTATGGCGGCCGGTTCATCCATTACGGCGTGCGCGAGCACGGCATGGCGGCCGCCATGAACGGCATGGCGCTGCACGGCGGTATCATTCCTTATTCCGGCACCTTCCTGGTTTTCTCCGATTATTGCCGGCCGGCGCTGCGGCTCGCCGCGCTGATGGAACAGCGCGTCATCCATGTGATGACCCACGACTCGATCGGTCTCGGCGAGGACGGACCGACGCATCAGCCGGTCGAGCATCTGGCGTCGCTGCGCGCGATCCCGAATCTCAAGGTGTTCCGCCCCTGCGATTCAACCGAGACGGCGGAATGCTGGCAGCTTGCGATCGAGAGCGCGCATGGCCCGAGCGTGCTGGCGCTGACACGACAGAACCTGCCGCAGTTGCGCAAGGGCGCCGAAGAAACCAATCGCTGCGCGAGCGGCGCCTACGAAATCGCGGCTGCGGACGGCAAGGCTCAAGTCTCGCTGTTTGCGTCGGGCTCCGAGGTCGCGATCGCGGTTGCGGCGAAGCAACTCCTCGCCGCGCGCGGCGTGTCGGCACGCGTCGTCTCGGTGCCATGCCTCGATCTCTTCGTCTCTCAGGCGGCGGAAGCGAGGCGACCGGTCATCGGCGAGGCGCCGGTCAAGGTCGCGGTCGAAGCCGGCATACGGCAGGGGTGGGACGCCGTCATCGGCAGCGACGGCGCTTTTGTCGGCATGACAACCTTCGGCGCCAGCGCCCCCTATCAGGAACTTTATCGGC
Organism: uncultured Alphaproteobacteria bacterium; assembly: GCA_963753575.1. Lineage (GTDB taxonomy): Bacteria > Pseudomonadota > Alphaproteobacteria > Rhizobiales > Xanthobacteraceae > VAZQ01. The sequence continues at coordinate 491,870 of CAVWCR010000005.1, read as the reverse complement.
ATTTTGGGATTACGCCCGAAAAGGTCGCCGAAGCGGCGTTAGCTAAGATGGGCCGAGCCTGAGCGCGCGCGCATTCTGATTGTTGCGTTGCGGGCCGACGATCTCTACCAATGGCATGAATTTCGCTTGTCACATGGCCTTGGGCCTTCCGTGCGATACCGTTGCGGCGGACCGTCCGGGGCACGGCTGCGGCCACGACGGGCGCCACAGGAGTGAGGCCGCAGGAGTGAGAAGGAGCCGGTGATGTCAGTACGGGTTGCCATCAATGGATTTGGCCGTATCGGCCGCAACGTATTGCGTGCAATCGTGGAGGCCGACCGCAAGGATCTGACTGTCGTCGCCATCAACGATCTGGCGCCGCCCGAGACCAATGCGCACCTGTTGCGCTTCGATTCGATCCACGGCCGCTTCCCGGGCGAGGTGACCGTCGACGGCGACACCATCGATTGCGGCACCGGGCCGATCAAGGCGCTCGCCATCCGCGATCCGGCGCAGCTGCCCTGGAAGGATCTCGGCGTCGACATCGCGCTCGAATGCACCGGGCTGTTCACCTCCAAGGAGAAGGCCTCCGCGCACCTGAAGGCCGGTGCCAAGCGTGTGCTGGTGTCGGCGCCCGCCGACGGCGCCGATCTCACGGTCGTCTATGGCGTCAACCACGATAAGCTGACCAAGGATCACGTGGTCGTCTCGAACGCCTCGTGCACCACCAACTGCCTGGTGCCGATCGCCAAGGTGCTGCATGACACCGTCGGCATCGAGAAGGGCTTCATGACGACGGTGCACTCCTACACCAACGACCAGCCCTCGCTGGACCAGTTCCACAAGGACCTCTATCGCGCACGTGCGGCCGCACTCAACATGATCCCGACTTCGACCGGCGCCGCCAAGGCGGTCGGTCTCGTGCTGCCGGAGCTCCAGGGCAAGCTCGACGGCATCTCGATCCGGGTGCCGACCCCGAACGTGTCGGTGGTCGATCTCAAGTTCGTCGCCAAGCGCGCGACCACCAAGGACGAGATCAACAGCGCGGTGAAACGCGCCGCCGAACAACAACTCAAGGGCATTCTCGGTTACACCGAGCGCCCGAACGTCTCGAGCGACTTCAATCACGACCCGCGCTCGTCGATCTTCCACATGGACCAGACCAAGGTGATGGACGGCAACATGGTCGCGGTGCTGTCGTGGTACGACAACGAGTGGGGCTTCTCCAACCGCATGATCGACACCGCGGTCGCGATGGGGAAGCTGATCTAACTTGCAATCCGTCATCCTGGGGTGCCCGCGCTCTTGGCGCGGGCCTCGAAAGGTGGCGGCCCCAACCCGCCCGTCATCCTTCGAGGCTCCCCCGGCTCAAGCGGCCGGGGTCGCACCTTCAGGATGACGGCATCGAGTCAACCGATGCCGCAATTTCGTACCCTTGATCAGGCTGACCTCGCCAACAAGCGCGTCCTCCTGCGCGTCGACCTCAACGTTCCGATGGAAGGAGGACGCGTCTCCGATGCGACCCGCATCGAGCGCATCGTGCCGACCATCACCGAGATCGCCGACAAGGGCGGCAAGGTCATCCTGCTCTCGCACCTCGGCCGCCCGAAAGGCCCCGATCCGAAAGAGTCGCTGAAGCCCGTCGCCACCGCGGTCGCCGAGGTTGTCGGCCGCCCTGTCGCTTTTGCAGAGGACTGCATCGGGCCGAAGGCCGAAGCGGCGGTCGCCGCCATGCGGCCGGGCGATATCCTGTGCCTGGAGAACACCCGCTTTCACAAGGGCGAAGAGAAGAACGATCCGGCCTTCGTCGCCGAACTGGCAAAGCTCGGCGACCTCTGGGTCAATGACGCGTTCTCGGCCGCACATCGCGCGCACGCCTCGACCGAAGGACTCGGCCACGTCCTGCCGGCCTACGCCGGCCGCACCATGCAGGCCGAGCTCGACGCCCTCGGCAAGGCGCTCGAGGCACCGCAGCGCCCGGTGGTGGCGATCGTAGGCGGCGCGAAGATCTCGACCAAGCTCGACCTCCTCGGCAATCTCATGTCGAAGGTCAACGTGCTCGCGATCGGCGGCGCCATGGCCAACACGTTCCTGGCCGCGCAGGGCAAAGCGGTCGGCAAGTCGCTGTGCGAGCATGACCTCCTCGCCACCGCACGCGATATTCTCGACAAGGCCGCAAGCCGCAACTGCGAGATCGTGCTGCCGGTCGACGCGGTCGCGGCGAAGAAGTTCGAGGCGAATACGCCCTCGCGCGTGGTCTCGGTCGATGCGGTGGGCGGCGACGAGATGATCCTCGATATCGGGCCGCGCAGTGTCGAGCATGTCATTTCGGTGCTGGCGCGGGCGAAGACGCTGGTCTGGAACGGGCCGTTTGGCGCCTTCGAGCTGGAACCGTTCGACACCGGCACCGTCGAAGTAGGGGAGGCGGCAGCGGAACTTACCGCGGCCGGCAAGCTTGTCTCGGTTGCGGGCGGTGGCGATACGGTGGCGGCGCTCAACGCGGCCGGCGCGACCGAACGATTTTCCTACGTCTCGACCGCCGGTGGCGCGTTTCTTGAATGGCTGGAGGGCAAGGCCCTGCCGGGCGTGGAGGTCTTGCGGGTCAGATAGGCCCACAATCTCCTGTTTGGCATGACGCCCCCGAAGCTAGCCCGTCGGGCGGGACCGTTCGTGCACGGCCGCGGTGACCAGGAGTTCAGCATGGCACGCATAACTCTCAGGCAGTTGCTCGACCACGCCGCTGAGCGCGGCTATGGCGTACCGGCCTTCAATATCAACAACATGGAGCAGGGGCTCGCCGCCATGGCGGCCGCCGATGCGGTCGATGCGCCGGCCATCATCCAGGCGAGCCGCGGCGCGCGCCAATATGCCAACGACATCATGCTGGCGCACATGATCGACGCGCTGGTCGAAATCTATCCGCACATCCCCGTGTGCATGCACCTCGATCATGGCAACGGACCGACCACGTGCCTCACCGCGATCCAGAACGGCTTCACGTCGGTCATGATGGATGGCTCGCTCAAGGCCGACGGCAAGACCCCGGCAAGCTACGACTACAACGTCGAGGTCACCCGCCAGGTGGCCGAGATGGCGCATCTCGGCGGCGTCTCGGTCGAAGGCGAGCTCGGCTGTCTCGGCTCGCTCGAACACGGCACCGGCGAGCAGGAAGATGGTCACGGCGCCGAGGGCGTGCTTTCGCACGACCAGTTGCTCACCGACCCCGACCAGGCGGTCGACTTTGTCGAAAAGACCAAAGTGGATGCGCTGGCGATCGCGATGGGAACCTCGCACGGCGCCTACAAGTTCTCGCGCAAGCCGGATGGCAACATCCTGGCGATGGGCATCATCGAGGAGATCCACCGCCGCCTGCCGAACACCCACCTGGTGATGCACGGTTCCTCGTCAGTGCCGCAGGACCTGCAGGACATCATCAACCGCTATGGCGGCAAGATGCCGCAAACCTGGGGGGTGCCGGTCGAGGAGATCCAGCGCGGCATCCGCCATGGCGTCCGCAAGGTCAATATCGACACCGACAACCGGATGGCCATGACCGGCGAAATCCGCCGGCTATTGCAGGAGCATCCCGGCGAGTTCGACCCGCGCAAGTATCTCAAGCCGGCCATGGAGGCGATGAGCAAGCTGTGCCGGGCGCGCTACGAGGAGTTCGGGGCGGCCGGCCAAGCCTCAAAGATCAAGCCGGTTCCGGTTTCGGTCATGGCGCGCCGCTACGCCAGCGGTGACCTTAATCCCAAATTTGGGGTCAGCCGCGACGCCGCGGAGTAGACGGGCCACCGCCTGTCCGGCTAAAAATTGCCTCCACACCGGGCGGCCATGCCCTAAAGGCAGCCCTGCCCTCAAGATGGAGGCCTCCCATAAATCTTGCCGAGCTCAACAAGGTGGCCGAAGCCATGGTCGCGCCCGGGCGTGGCATTCTGGCCGCCGACGAATCCTCAGGGACCATCAAGAAGCGCTTCGACCAGATCGGCGTCGAATCGACCGCCGACAGCCGCCGCGACTACCGCGAAATGCTGTTCCGCACCAACGAGGCGATGTCGAAATACATTTCCGGCGTCATCCTCTATGACGAGACCATCCGCCAGAACGCCAAGGACGGCACGCCCCTCGTCAAGATCATCGAGAAGGCGGGCTCGCTGCCTGGCATCAAGGTCGACAAGGGCGTGCAGCCGCTGCCGAACTGTCCCGGCGAGGTCATCACCGAGGGCCTCGACGGGCTGCGCCAGCGGCTCATCGAGTATCGCGGGCTCGGCGCCAAGTTCGCCAAGTGGCGCGCCGTGATCGACATCGGCAAGGACATCCCGAGCTACGCCTGCATCATGACCAACGCGCACGCGCTCGCGCGCTATGCGGCGCTCTGCCAGGACGAGGGCATCGTGCCGATCGTCGAGCCGGAAGTGCTGATGGACGGCGACCACGATATCGACCGCTGCTACGCCGTCACTGCGTGGACGCTCAAGACCGTGTTCGAGCAGCTCTACGATCAGCGGGTGGCGCTCGAAGGCATGGTGCTCAAGCCCAACATGGTGATTGCCGGCAAGAAGTGCTCGACGCGGGCTTCCGTCGAAGAGGTCGCTGAAAAGACCGTGCGGGTGCTGAAAGCCTGCGTGCCGGCCGCTGTGCCCGGCATCGCGTTCCTGTCGGGCGGGCAGTCTGACGCGGATGCGACCGCCCACCTCGACACCATGAACAAGATCGGTGGGCTGCCTTGGAGGATTACGTTCAGCTATGGCCGCGCGCTGCAGGCGGCGCCCCAGAAGGCGTGGTCGGGCAAGTCCGAGAACGTCGCGGCGGCGCAGCGCGCGTTCTCGCATCGCGCCATGATGAACGGCCTCGCCTCGCTCGGGCAGTGGAAGCAGGACCTGGAAAAGAAGGCGGCGTAGAGCCACAAACGCGGCCTGCTCCCACTCCCGATGGGGAGAGGGAGTCACGCCGTGCCATGACTACAGTCAGTGCGTCCCAGACAAGTCTGCAGTGATCTAACTAGCCACAGCTGGCAGGCTGACACGAAAGCAGCTCGGCATCTGGGCGCGCGGCAGCACGACCGCGTCCCCGCCATGCAGGCGTGCGATCTGGCGCACGAGCGAAAGACCGAGCCCGGCGCCGGTCGAATCCGGCCCGAGGCGATGAAACGGCGTGAACACGCGCTCGCGCTCGCTCGCGGGCACGCCCGCGCCTGAATCCGCCACATCCAGCGTCACGAGCGCACCCGTACGCGCGACCGTCACCTGCACCGGCGGCGTGCCGTGGCGCTTGGCGTTTTCGAGCAGGTTGCGGATCATGCGACGCAACAGCCGCGGATCGCCCATCACGCTGACCGGTTGCCCGTCAAGAGTGCAGTCGTCGTAGCGCGCGCATTCTTCCGCGGCGAGCGCCAGGAGATCGACCTCTTCGGTCGCCTGCAAGGCCGGCATCGCATCGAGCCGGCTCGCGAGCAGGATCTCGTCGATCAGCGCCTCGAGCTCCGCGATGTCGCGCTCGAGGTCGGCCTTGCATTTGGGGTCGTGCGAGCGCTCGAACAGCTCGAGCCCGAGCCTGATGCGTGAGAGCGGCGTGCGTAGTTCGTGCGAAGTGTTCGCGAGCAGCAATCGATGCGCGCCGACCAGGTCCTCGATGCGGCCGGCCGCTTGATTGAAGCTCCTGGCGAGACGCGCGACCTCGTCGCGGCCCTTGACCGCGACGCGCGCGGTGAGGTCGCCCGAGCCGAGCGTCTCGACGCCCGTCTGCAGCCGCTCCAGCCGGCGCGTGAGCCCGCGCACCACCGGATATGCGCAGACCGCGACCGCGAGCGCGACCGCACCCAGAAACGCAATCAACCGGAGCACCGATGGCATGTGGCGCGACGGCGCGCGCACCACGAGCCAGCGCCCGTCGGGCATCGGGAAGCTCCATGCCGGCCCGCCCGGACCATAGACCCAGCCGCCGCTGGTGCGGTTGTGGCGCGGCGGCGGGAGCGGCCGCCCGGCCGCCGCGATCAACCGAAATTCGCTGTCGAACAGTGCGATGTCGGTGCCGAGCTGCTCGGCGATGCGCATGATCTCCTGCGCCTGCACGGCGCGCGGCGCGCTGGCGGGCGGCAGCACCGCGGCCGCCACCCCGCCGACGATCTCGAAGGCCTGGTTCGCCGGCGAATATTCGGCGCCAAATCGCCAGATCGCACCAGCGACGAGGACCACCAGCACCAGGCTTGCGATGATGGTGAGATAGATCTTCTGATACAGCCGTCGCATCACGATGTCCGCTGTCAGTCCTGCGCCTTGGCGAAAACATAGCCGGCGCCCCGCACCGTGATCACGCGGCGTGGCTTCTTGGCGTCATCCTCGATGGCGGCGCGGATGCGCGAGATGTGTACGTCGATGGAACGGTCGAAGGCTTCAAGCCGCTCGTGCTTCAGCAAATCCATGATCGCGTCGCGCGACATCACGCGGCCGGCGTTGCGCGCCAACAGCACCAGCAGCGCGAATTGATGGCTCGTCAGTGGCCGCGGCTCGCCCGCGAGCCTGACGTCGTGCGCGCCCAGGTCGATCTCAAGGCGGCCGAACCGCAGCACTTCGCTCCCGGCGCCGCCCGCCCCGCGTCGCATGATTGCCTTGACCCGCGCCAACAGCTCGCGCGGCTCGAACGGCTTCGGCAGGTAGTCGTCGGCGCCGAGCTCGAGCCCGACCACGCGGTCCATGGCGTCGCCGCGCGCTGTCAGCATCAGGATCGGGGTCTGCGCCCGTGCCCTTATCCGGCGGCAGACATCAAGACCGTCGATGTCCGGCAGCGTCAGGTCAAGGATGATGCAATCGAAGCCCTCACGCGCATGACGCGCGATGCCGACCTCACCCTTGGGGGCGACCGCTACATCAAAGCCGGCCTCGCCGAGATAGCGTTGCACCATCTCGGCCAAGCGCGGATCGTCTTCGATCAGCAGAATGCGGCTAGTGCCCTGTTTCCGAAGTTCGTGATCCACCTCAGCACACTCCGACACGAACTTCGCAAACGAAGAGGCACTAGCAACTCCGTGATTCCAGCGCCGCTTTTCGATTTGAAGTTCCTTATCAGAGTTTGCTGCGGGTGGTGTAGGAACTTCAAAATCGGCGGCACTAAAAGTTCCTAACACTAGTCACATCGCCATATTAACCGCGGTGCCAGCGGCTCCAGAAGCCCGGACGCGGGGGCATGCGTTCGGCAAGCTTCCGGCGCTGATCGGCGCTGAGGATCGATGCGGCATCGGCAAACGCTTGGGTGATCCGCTTGCTGGCGGCATCAGCGAGCGCGATCTGCTCTGCGCGGAATGCCTCGATGGCAGCCCGATCAACAGTGGGCCCCAAGAAAAGCTCACGGCCGCGCTGGCGCGCCGCCTGCGCCTTCTCGCGCATCGGCAGCAAATCCTTCACGGCCGACTTCACCACTGCGCGCAACCGTTCCTGCTGGTCCGCCGTGGCATCGATCTCGATCGCAATGTGCCGTACCGCGCGGTCGGCTCGGTCCTCGATCTGCGCCGGATCCATCTGGCCCATCATGAAACCGCCGCGGCCATGCCAGCCACCATGGCCAAACAGGCCGAAGCCGGGCTGACTGAAGGCCTGGCCGGCGAAGAAGGCCGTCGCCCCGACTGCGAGTGCAACAAGCAGAGCCATGAAGGCGGCGCGGCCCCGCCCGCGACGGCAGCGCGGAGGCGGCGTCTGAGCAGGCAAGTTCGTATCGGGTGAGGTTTCGGTCATCTGTGTCTCCGTGGGTTCAAGCGATTGGCATCCCCCGGCGCACAATGTGGGCGACGATTGTTTTCGCCGCTTCTCCGCCGTGTAAAGATTTGTAAAGACGGCCTTCAAAGGCGCTATACTTCACGCAACCGCTGGAAAAGCGGACACAATTCGGGAGGACGACCCCATGCGCCACTTAATGCGTCGATTGACGGCGTTTGTCTTGGCCGCACTTGTCTTGGCCTCACTCATTGCTGCGACCTGCGCACAAGCCCAGACTTATCCGGCGCGGCCGGTCAACATCATCGTCTCGCTCGCGGCCGGAACCGGAATGGATACGCTGGTTCGCGTCTACGCTGACCGGCTGTCACAGAACCTCGGCCAATCGATGGTCGTGGAGAACCGGCCCGGTAATGCGGGTCTTGTCGCGGGCGACGTGATCGCCAAGAGCGCACCCGATGGCTACACGCTCGGGGTCTTCACCAGCGCCGTGATGGCGATCCGGCCGACGCTGCTCAAGAGGATGCCGTTCTCACCCAGTACCGACTTGGTTCCGATCGCGCTCTATGTGAAGTCGCCGTTCGTCTTCGTTGTCGATCCCAAGCTCCCGGTCCGCTCGTTCTCGGATTTCGTGAAATATGCCAAGGGGCAGCCTGGCAGGCTCAGCTACAGCTCCTCGGGCATGGGCGGGGCGCCGCACCTGACCGTCGAGCTGCTCAAGCAGAAGTTCGGGCTCGATCTGACCCACGTACCCTACCGCAACAGCCCGCAATCGATCGCCGATGTCGCGGCCGGGCATGTCCAGATGGCGATCGCGGAAGCCGGCGCATCGCTGCCGCTGATCAAGGACGGCAGGCTGCGCGCGCTTGCGGTCACCTCCCTCACACGTTTCAAGTCGATCCCGGACGTGCCGACGCTCGCCCAGGCGACCGGCGTCGGCAACCTTGAAGCCGTGTCCTGGCATGTGCTGCTGGCCCGCCGGGGCACGCCCGCCCCGATTGCCGGCAAGCTTCACGATGAGATGGCGCGCATCATGGCTGCGCCGGAGGTCAAGGGGAGAATCGAGGCAATCGGCCTCATTCCCCACGAATCGCCCTCGATCGAGGGAATTGAGAGCTATATCCAGGCGGAAGCCGACAAATGGGGCGCCCTGGTGCGCAGTCTCGGGCTTGCGGGCTCGGGATAACACGGGCCGGGGTTGGTCCCCACTTTACCCTCCTGTAGGGTCGGGCTTTACAAGTGCCCCCAAACTGCCCGATTGCAAGGGCAAGCGACCAGCCCATGCCCATGGCGTCCCGAGGCAACAGAACCGAACCCAGGCGCCCGGTCCCGCGCCTCTATCTCACGACTCCGCCAGTGGCAGACCCTGCCGCAGTGCGGGAGGCGCTCGCGACTGCAATCAGGGGCGCCGACGTGGCCGCCGTCCTGCTGCGGCTCGCCGCGGCGGATGAACGCGCCCAGATCAATCGCGCCAAGTCACTCGCGCCAATCGTGCAGGACGCCGGCGCCGCCCTGCTGCTCGACGGCCTGCCCAATATCGTGGCGCATGCCGGGGCCGACGGAGCGCATCTCACCGGAGTCGCGGCGCTTGACGAGGCGCTCGCGACCCTCAAGCCCGCACGCATCGCCGGCTGCGGCGGCCTGTACACCCGCCACGACGCCATGGTGGCGGCGGAAACCGGCGCTGATTACGTGATGTTCGGGGAGCCTGACGCGCGTGGGCAACTGCCATCGCGCGAGGCCGTGGTCGAGCGTGTCGCGTGGTGGGCGGAAGTTTTCGAGGCGCCCTGCGTGGGATTTGCGGCAAGCCTCGACGAAGTGACGCTGCTCGTGCAAGCCGGCGCCGATTTTGTCGCGCTCGGCGATTGGATCTTCGCCCATCCCGATGGCGCGGGAGCCGCAGTCGCCAAAGCGGCACAGCTGCTCGTTCCTGCGGAGGCAGGCGCATGAGCCGCCGCATGGTCATTCTCCGGGCGACACTGATCGCGCTCGCCGGCGCCGCCACGGTCACGCCTGCCGGCGCGCAGCCACCACCCATCCCGCCGGCTCCGATCGGCACCCCGCCGCCACCCATGCCGCCGGCACCCAGGTCGGAACCCCAGCTACCGACACCGCCGGCGCCGCGCGCCGCACCCGAGCCAAAGAGCGAGACCAAGGCAGAGCGCAAGCCGAGGCCCAGACCGCGCCCGCGCGTTACCCGTCCCGCCGCAAACCCGCCGGCGGCCAACCCGCCAGCCGCCAACCCACCAGCAACAGCAAACGCGCCGCCCGCGAAATGGCCGGCCGCAGCGCCACCCGCCGAGAGCGGACAAGAGGTCGATCTCGGCTATGGCGCGTTTCAGCGTGGCTATTATCTCACCGCGTTCATGTACGCGACCCAGCGCGTCGAATCACAAAAAGACCCCAAATCGATGACGCTCCTGGGCGAGCTCTATGCCAACGGCTTCGGCGTCGCGCACGACGACAAGAAGGCGGCCGAGTGGTATCAGCTCGGCGCAGAACGCGGCGACCGCGAGGCGATGTTTGAGCTGGCGATGTTCCGCATGGTGGGGCGGGCCGGCCCGGTCAACCGCGAAGAAGCGGCGCGTCTGCTCGCCTCCGCGGCCAAGCTCGGCCATGTGATCGCATCCTACAATCTCGGCCTGCTCTACCTCGAAGGCGAGTTGTTCCCGCAATATTTTGGCCGCGCCGCCGAGCTGTTCCGGACGGCGGCCGAGGCCGGCAGCCCGGAGGCGCAATACGCGCTCGGCACGCTCTACAAGGAGGGGCGCGGCGTTAAGAAGGATTTGCACGAGGCGGCCCGGTGGCTCGGCGCCGCCGCCGCCGCCGACTATACCGACGCGCAGGTCGAATACGCCATCGCGTTGTTCAACGGCACCGGTGTCGAGAAGGACGAGCCGGCTGCCGCCAGGCTGCTCATGCGGGCGGCCCACAAAGGCAACCCGATCGCGCAGAACCGGCTTGCCTTCGTGCTCTCGACCGGCCGCGGGATGCCGACCGATCCGGTCGCGGCGATCAAATGGCATCTGATCTCGAAAGCCGGGGGCGCGCTCGATCCCAAGCTCGACGAATTCATGAGCAAGCAGAAGCCCGAGGTGCGTGCGGCCGGCGAGAAGGCGGCCAAGCCCTGGATTGCGTCGCTCAAGCAGCCGCGCTCTTGACGCCGCCTGCGGCGGCGGGCAGACCGCTGGCACCGCCGATCTGAAGTTCCTACAACACCTCGGCCAACGCGCTTGGGAACTTCAGGTCGAAAGGCGGCAACTAGAGCATGATCCCGAAAAGTTGCAGACTTTTCGGACAAGATCATGCGACCAAATAAACGCTTGGAGCGAGATCGCAATTCAGCTCAAAGCGATTTCGCTCTGGAATCGTTGACTTGCTAGTGTGGCGGTTCAGAAGTCCGCATCATTCTTGGCCGCTTAGTCGGAGATGCGGACTTCTGAACCAAAGCCACACTAGATCAATCAAGTTGCTAGTGTCCCCGACGTTCGTACGGGCGCCTGCTGCAATGAGATACGAACGTCGCAACCGGGATACGAGTCATCATGCTTCGCTCCGCTCTCCTCAACGTCATGGTCAAGGCCGCGCACAAGGCCGCGCGCACGCTCAAGCGCGACTTCGGCGAGGTCGAGCACCTGCAGGTGTCGCTCAAAGGCCCAGCCAACTTCGTTACCGCTGCCGATCGTCGCGCTGAGGAGATCCTCTATGAGGAGCTCAACCGGGCGCGCCCGGGCTACGGCTTTCTGGGTGAGGAAGGCGGGCGGCGCGCTGGCACCGATGCCACCCACACCTGGATTGTCGATCCGCTCGACGGCACAATGAACTTCCTGCACGGCATTCCGCACTTCGCCATTTCGATTGCGCTCGAGCGCGAGGACGCGATCGTGGCCGGCGTGGTCTACAATCCGGCGACGGACGACCTGTTCACCGCGGAGAAGGGCAAGGGCAGCTTCCTCAACGATCACCGGCTGCGGGTCGCGGGCCGCTCGCGTCTGGCCGACGCGGTCGTCGCCTGCGGGCTGCCGCATCCGAGCCGCGGCGACGCCGTGCTCGAACGCAAGGAAACTGCCGCGGTGCAAGACCGTGTCGCCGGCCTGCGGCGGTTCGGCGCCGCCGCTCTCGATCTCGCCTGGGTGGCGGCCGGCCGCTTCGACGGCTACTGGGAGCACAATCTGTCGCCGTGGGACGTTGCGGCAGGCGTTGCGCTGGTACGCGAGGCCGGTGGCTACGTGACCGACCTCGCCGGTGGTGACGCTCCATACGTCACCGGCGACATCGTCGCCGGCAACGAAGCGATCTATCGCGAGCTCATGCGCACGCTCAAGGAGACCGCGAAGGCAGGCTGAGCTCGTGCCCGTCGTCCCCGCCAACGCGCGACCGACAGGCCCCACACATCACAGCTGCTTCAACAGTGCGTCGCCGCCCGAGACCTCGACCTTGCCGGGCGCCTCTTCGATGTTGAGCTTCTTCACGACGCCGTCTTCGACCAGCATGGAATAGCGACGCGAGCGCGTGCCAAGGCCATTGCCGGAGCCGTCGAAGGTAAGGTCGATCGCCTTGGCAAAATCGCCGTTACCGTCGGCGAGGAAATCGACCATGCTGGCCGCCGTCGCCTTCTTCCAGGCATCCATGACGAACACGTCATTGACGGCGGTCACCGCGATGGTGTCGATGCCCTTGGCCTTGAGGCCGTCGGCATTCTGCACAATCGAGGGCACGTGCATCTTGTGGCAGGTGCCAGTAAAGGCGCCCGGCACCGCGAACAGCGCAACCTTCTTGCCTTTGAACACATCATTGGTGGTCTTCCAGGCGGGGCCCTCCCCGCTCATGACTCTGAATTTGGCCTCGGGCAGGTGGTCGCCGACCTTGATAGGCATGACGCTGATCCTCTTATTGACACGACAGGTTACAGGGTGGGTGAACGGAGGCCTGCGACGGCACCGCCCGCAGGCATGCGGGCGCCCAAATTAGCTTCCCTGGCGAATTAGTCGAGACGGGTCGTGACCTCGATCGCGTCCTCGGGCGTGGTCGCGGTGAGGGTGATGAGCGCGCCCTGGGCGCTCGCGCCCGGTGGCAGCCCGTCAAGCTCGAACGCGAAGCGCTGCAGGCCGGCCGGCGCGCCGTCGACCTTGGCAGGCAGCGGCAGCGCCCACTGCTCGGTCGGGCCCTCGGCAAACAGGTCCACGCTGCCGGCGGCCGCAACATCGACCAGCACCCGTCCGGGCTCGCGCCGCACCGAGCGGATCGCAAGCGTGCTTCCCTTCCCGAGCGCGACCTTCCGGGGCACCCGCGCCTGCGCCATCGTGAGCGTATCGTCGCTTGCTCCCTGCGCGTTGACGGCTGTCTTGGACACGGATGTTTTGGACAGTGTCTTGGCCAGCGTGAGCGCGACATTGGCTTCAGCCGGCACGCAAAGTTTTTCGCAGATCGCATATTGGAGCTTGAGCCGCAGCAGAACCGGCTTGGATTTATCGGCAGCTTCGACGACGAGCGGGAAGGTCACATTGCCCAGGTAGCCGATCGAGCTGCCGCCGCCGTCTTCGATCCGCTGTGGTGCCGGCCACAGCACTTGCGCTTGCTTGAGATTCTGCGAACCACCGAAGTCGAACCGCGGCGGCACGCCCGCATCGCCCGGATAACGCCAGTAGGTGTGCCAGCCGGGCTTGAGCTTGACCTCAACGCCGGCGCGCCAAGTCGCTGCCGCCGTCGATTCCGCAACCAGCCGCGCGGCGCTATGTGCATCACCGTCCCACTGCGACGCATCCGCCGCGCACGCGCCGTCGACCACCGACAGCAGCACCACGCCGGCGCCAGCAGCGCGGGCAACCAATTTCAGGAGATCACGAGCCATTGTCATCGCGGGCCGGTTCTAAGTGTGAAAGGCTTGACGCACCATTGAACTCATCGTGAACGAGCACGCGATTGTGATCAACCCGGGCAGGGCCATATGGAGGACATAGAACGAATCTCAAATTGTGAAACGAGCAGATCGTAAGACGACGATGAACGGTGCGGACCACGGCGGTCTGGCGCAACGATTGTGGCACAATCGATGCATGTGGCGAACGTATGGTGAAGACAAGTGGTGAACATGCGACAACAGCGCTGGAACCCGCCGGTGATGCGTGGACAGTGAGGGCGTCGTCGTTTGCAAATCACCTGCAATCAGGTAGCATTTCATCATGAAATCGGGTCGCAAACCAGGGCTGCAGGGCGAGGCGGGTCCGTCCGGACTCGAGCCGGGCGGCGAGACGGCTGGCAAGCGTCGCGGGTCCGGATCGCGCCGCGGCAGCAAGCGCGGTTATCTCGACGGCCAGATGCTAATCGCAATGCCGACCATGGGTGACGAGCGCTTTGCCCGCAGCCTTATCTATGTGTGCGCGCACTCGTCCGAAGGAGCCATGGGCATCATCGTCAATCAGCCCGCCCCGCATATCAGCTTTCCGGACCTCCTGGTCCAGCTTGACGTCGTCGGCGCTGCCGACCTGATCGAGCTGCCGCCGCGCGCCGGCGAGGTGAAGGTACTCAAGGGCGGCCCGGTCGAGACGAGCCGCGGCTTTGTGCTGCACTCGAGCGATTTCTTCATCGAGAATTCGACCCTGCCGATCGACGAGGGCATCTGCCTGACCGCGACGCTCGACATCCTCAAGGCGATCGCCCGCGGCGATGGACCGCAGAGCGCGGTGCTGGCGCTCGGCTATGCCGGCTGGGCGCCCGGCCAGCTCGAGAACGAGATCAACCAGAACGGCTGGCTGCATTGCTCGGCCGACCTGGAGCTGATCTTCGGCCAGGACACGGAGCACAAATACACCAAGGCGTTGCGCAAGATCGGCATCGACCTCGGCATGCTCTCGACCGAAGCCGGCCACGCGTAAACGCGGTCCACTCGCGGCAAAAACGATGCGGACTTCTGAACCGCCACACTAGCACTTCCAGTGCCGCGTTTCGATTCTGAAGTCCCCAACCGAGTTTGCACTGCGCCGAGTGGCGCGACGAAACCGTGCTATGGCTCGCTACCAAGCCTGAGGCCTGAAGTCTGCTGCAGAGCCGCCGGCTTGACGCGCGAGGGCCCCGCCTCAGCGCACCGCTTCGAGCTTTTGCACGGACAACAGCTCGCGCGCGGCCTCCGCGCTCATCGGCTCGCCGAACACGAAGCCTTGTGCGTATTCACAGCCGAGCTGATAGAGCTCGACCGCATCTGAATCTGTCTCCGCGCCTTCCGCTACCACCTCCATGCCGAGATCATGCGCGAGCGCGATGATCGAGCGCAGGATCACCGGCCGCTGCCCCTTTGAGGAGGCGCGCACGAACGACTGGTCGATCTTGATGGTGTCGAACGGGAAGCGCTGCAGATAGGACAGCGAAGAATGGCCGGTGCCGAAATCGTCGAGCGCCAGGCCCGCGCCGAGCTCCTTGATGCGGGAGAGCATCTGGGCGGCATGCTCGGGATTTTCCATCACCAGCGATTCTGTCAGTTCAAGCTTGAGCGTGCCGCGCGCGAGGCCCGAGCGCGCGATCACGGTGCGCAGGTCGTGGATCAGGTCCTGCCGCAGCAATTGCCGCGACGAGACGTTGACGCTCGTGAACAACGGCTTGCGCACGGCGCGTTGCCAGGCGCCGAGCTGGCGGGCGGCGCGCTCCAGCACGAACAGGCCGAGATCGACGATCAGGCCGATCTCCTCGGCGATCGCAATGAAGTCGGACGGCGACATTCGCCCCATCTTGGGGTGGTCCCAGCGCGCCAGCGCCTCGAAGCCGGCGACCGAGCGATCGTCGAGCCGCACGATCGGCTGGTAGAGGATGGTGATCTCTTCGCGCTCGAGCGCGCGGCGCAGGTCGGATTCGAGCGTCAGGCGGTCGGTCTTGCGCGCGCGCATCGACGGCTTGAAGACCTCGATGCGGTCGCCGCCGATGCGCTTGGCGTGATACATCGCGAGCTCGGCGTCCTTGAGCACCTCCTCGGTGCGGTGCGGCTGCCCGTCGCTCAAGGCCAGCCCCATCGAGGCGGTCAGGAAAATCTCGCGGTCGTTGAAGGTGATGGGCGCACGCAGCGCGCGGCGTAGCGTTTCGGCGAACGCGACGATGCGGTCCGCCTCCTTTTCCGAGATCAGGATCAGGGCGAACTGGTCGCCGGCGAGCCGGGCGAGCGTATCCTGCGGCTTGAGCAGGCGGCCGAGCCGGCGCGCAAGCGTCAGCAGGATCGAATCGCCGACCGCGATCCCGACTGAATCGTTGACCTGCTTGAAGCGGTCGAGATCGATCACGATCACGGTGGGCTTGATCGCATCGTCGGCCTTCGCCAGCGCCAGCACGGATTCGAGCCGGTCGACGAACAGCTCGCGGTTGGGCAGCCCGGTCAGATTGTCGTGGACCGCATCATGCAGCAGCCGCTCTTCCGCGTTCTTGAACTCGGTGACGTCGGTGATGGTGCCGACAAGCCGCACCACTTCGCCGTCCGACCCCACGACCGGACGCGCCTTGAGCGCGAACCAGAGATAGTGGCCGTCGGGCGTACGCAGGCGGAAATCCTGTAAGAGCCGGCCGCGGCGCTGCTCCAGCACGTTGTCGAGCGCGGCGCGGAAGCGGTCGCGATCGAGCGGGTGCAGCACATCGAGCCAGCGCGCTGCCGGTCCCTCGAGCACGCCGCGCTTGAGCCCCAGCAGCGACTCGGTCTCGGGGCTGGTGAACACCTTGTCGGCGGCGACGTCCCAATCCCAGATCATGTCGCCCGAGCCGGTCAGCGCCAGTGCACGGCGCTCGACGTCACTGACAATGCCGGTGCCGACGCCGCCCGCAAACGCGTGCTGCATCACCGTGAAGCCGATCAGCATCACGATCAGGACGAGCCCGCCGAGGAGCGCCGGCCCGACGATGTCGTTGGTGACGCCGCCCATCACCGCGAGCCCGGCCGCGATCACCCATACGACCAGCAGCAGCCAGGTCGGGATCAAGAGGACCGCGCGGTCGTAGCCATGAAACGACAGATAGATCACCAGGCCGAAGCCGAACACCGCGACGCCGACGAGCGAGAGCCGCGCAATGCCCGACGCCACCGACGGATCGACCAGCGCGACCGCCACCAACAACGCCAGGAACGCCAGCCAACCCAGCGTGATGTGGGAATAACGCACGTGCCAGCGGTTGAGGTTGAGGTAGGCGAACAGGAACACCAGGAGCGTCGCCGCCAGGATCGCCTCGCCGGATGCGCGCCAGACCCGCTCGGCGCCCGCCGACATGTCGAACACCTTGCCCCAGAAGCCAAAGTCGATGCCGATATAGACCAGCACCGCCCAGCCGAGCGCGGCGGCGGCCGGGAACATGATGCTGCCCTTCACCACGAACAGGATGGTCAGGAACAGGGCCAGCAAGCCCGCGATGCCGATCACGATGCCGTAATAGAGCGTGATGCTGTTGATCTTGTCTTTGTAGGCGTCCGGCTCCCACAGATAGATCTGGGTGAGCTTGTTGGTGCGCAGTTCCGCCACGTAGGTGACGACAGCGCCGGGATCGAGCGTGATGCGGAACACGTCGGCGGTCGCGCTTTCCACCCGCTCGGGTCGATCGTTGCTCGACGTGATGTTGACGACGCGCGAGAGGCCGAGATCGGGCCACATCAGGCCGGAGCCGACCATGCGATAGTGCGGGACCACGATCAGGCGGTCGATCTGCTCGTTGCCCGAGTTGGCGAGCGCAAACACCGCCCAGTTGTTGTTGCCTTCGCGCGCGCGCACATCCATGCGCTGCACGATGCCGTCGGCGCCCGGCGCAGTGGAGACCAGGATGCGGTCGTTGTCGGTGCGGTGCCGCTCAACCGCCGCAGTGAGGTCGATCGCGGAGGCGTCGGTACGGACATTGACGGCCTCGACCGCGCGGGCGGGTGACGCGCCCAATGCGGCTGCGAGCAGACCTGCTGCGGCAAGGACAGCACACCAAAGACGCAAAATCAGGACCTCGCGGTTTTGCAACCCACGCCAGTCAGACCATCTGTCGGACCATCAGTACTTGGGCGGCGACGCGTCGGCAAGCGTCCAAGCCGGTAAGCATTCCAGGGCCTTAATCAAGACTGTGAACACAATGAGGCCAAACCGCCCGCTACCACTGGTCGCACAAGAATTCAGCCCTCTTAGGGCCTTGCGAGGCGCCGGGCGCTTTGCCGGAGCGAATCATCTCGCAGCGTCCCGGCTCGATCCGCCTCGATGAGGGCATGCATTGCAACATAGAACTGGTCCACATCATAGCTAATGAGAATCAGGTCGACCCCGCTGTTCAGGGCCTCGACGCTACCGCCGGCGATGCCTTCGGCGCTGTAAAAGACCGCGCCCATGCAGAAATCGTCGGTCATGAGCACGCCATCGAATCCCCACTCCGTCCGCAACAGGCCGTGCACAACCTGAGGCGAAAACGACGCCGGGCGGTGGCGGTCCAGCGCTGTGAGCCGCGCATGGCCTAGCATGACCGTCACGTCATCGCGCCGCATCAGGGACCGAAACGGCAGCCAGTCGGACGAGGCGAGCTCGCTCGGCGACGCAGCAAGATCGGCCGTGTGCAGATGGGTGTCCTCGAATACGCGGCCAAGCCCTGGAAAGTGCTTGAGCGTGCAGCGCACGCCGTTCGCCGACAGCTGCGAACAATAGGTCGCCGCCACTTCGGTTACGACTTGAGGGTCCTTGGCGATCGCCCGCGTGGATATGCGCGTCAAGCGATCGTCCGGATTGGCAATTCCGTGGTCCAGGTCGACGACCGGCGCGAGATTGACGTTGACGCCGAGATCGGCGAGCTCGCGCGCCTGCGCAACCGCATAATCTTCGACGGCCTTGCGCCGCTCTGCCGGATCCGCATGGCGCGCCACGATGGCAGAAAGCGGCGGCATGCGCGTCAGCGGCGGCGAGAGCCGCGACACGCTGCCGCCCTCCTGGTCGGTCGCGATCAGAAGGGGCGGCAGGCCTTGCCGCCGCCGCATCTCCTGCATCGCCGCGATCTCCCGCCTGATCGCGCCGGCATCGCGACCCTCGACGTTGCGCGTCGTCAGAAAGACCCCCGCAATGGTGCGCCGCTCGATCAACGCCTTAAGCTCGGCGATGTCGCGATAGCCGACGACGATGTGCCGTCCCAGCTTCTCCGGCGTCGCAGGCTCGGCATGCAATACGGCGTAGCGCTGCCATTGGAAGCGCGCCTCCAACGCCAGCACGGACGCCAGGCAGAGCGCCGCCAGCGCCAAGGATGCGACGTTGAGAACGCGCACGGCACGCCCCGCCTTCCGTCTGAGCGTAAGGACTTCAGCCGCCACGATGGCAGCCGGGAACAGCAGGAGCACAGCGAGCGCCCAAGCGCGCACGCTCGCGAGCATCGGCGAGCGCCAATCGAGCGCCTGCGGAAGAAGAACGAGCGCGGTCGCCAGCCGGGCCGCGGCAAGCATCCAATCTCGTCCTTGCAGCAACGCCATGCGCGCACACGCCACGAAGTAAGTGGCGGCTTTGCGGCCGTCAAACGGTCAGCACGATCTTGCCAATATGGGCGCTGGTTTCCATGCGCGCGTGCGCAGCCGGTGCCTGACGCAATGGGAACGTACTGTCCATCACCGGCCGCACGCGTCCGGACACGATCAGCGGCAGCACGTTGGTTTCGACCCCGCGTGCGATCTCGCCTTTGTCGGCGACCGAGCGGGAGCGCAGCGTCGAGCCGGTGTGGGTGAGGCGCTTGAGCATGATGCGGCGGAAATCGACGGTGGCCTTGGGCGAGCCCTGAAACGCGATCTGCACAATGCGCCCCTCGACCGCGGCCGCCTCGTAGTTGCGCTCAATATAGTCGCCGCCCACCATGTCGAGGATCACGTCGGCGCCCTTGCCGTCGGTTGCAGCCTTGGTGGCGGCGACGAAATCCTCGGTCTTGTAGTTGATGGCGAGGTCGGCGCCGAGCTTGCGGCAGGCCTCGCATTTCTCCGCCGAACCCGCCGTCGTGAACACCCTGGCGCTCAGCGCCTTGGCCAGCTGGATCGCGGCCGTGCCGATCCCGGACGAGCCGCCGTGCACCAGCAGCGTCTCGCCGGCCTTGAGGCCGCCGCGCTCGAACGTGTTGTACCAGACCGTGAAAAACGTCTCTGGGACCGCCGCCGCCTCGGTGATCGGCAGATTGGCCGGCACCGGCAGGCAGTGGCTCTCGTGGGCCGGGCAATATTCGGCGTAGCCACCACCGATCACGAGCGCCATCACCTTGTCGCCAAGCTTCCAGCGCTTGACACCGAGCCCGATTGCCGCCACCTCGCCCGCGATTTCGAGACCGGGAATGTCGGTTGCCCCCTTGGGCGGCGGGTAGAGGCCCATCCGCTGCATCACGTCCGGCCGATTGACCCCCGCAGCCGCGACCTTGACCAGTACCTCGCCCTCACCCGGCTCCGGTACCGGGCGCTGCTCGGGCGTCAGCATCTCCGGCCCGCCCGGCGCGCGGATCGTGACGGCGGTCATGCTGAACGGAATGGCTGTGCTCATGCGGTTTGTCCTAGCTTAGGAGCCCCCGCTCCTACAACCGCTGCCATCGTGCTAGTGCCCCGTTTCCGAAGTTCGTGATACATCTCGGCATACTCTGACACGAACTTCGGAAACCAAGGGGCACTAACAACTCCATGATTCTAGTGCCGCTTTTCGATTTGAAGTTCCTGACCGTGCTCGCTGCTGGTGGTGTAGGAACTTCAAATCGGCGGCACTAGTTTCCATGGAGAAACGACGAACGAGGACTGCAGACCGATGACTGTCGACGCCACCACGCCCGAACGCGCCGCAATGCACAACGGAAATCGCCTGAAAATCGGGCTGTTCGGCGCCAATTGCTCGTCCGGACGAGCCGTCACCATGGTGCCCGAGCGCTGGTCCGGGAGTTGGGCAGACAATCTCAAGCTTGCCCGCATGGCGGACGAGGCTGGCCTCGACTTCATGCTGCCGATCGCGCGCTGGAAGGGCTACGGCGGCGATACCGACTACCAGGGCGCGACGCTCGAGACCTTGACCTGGGCGTCGGGCCTTCTGGCCTCCACCAGCCGCATCACGGTGTTCGGGACCGTGCACGCCCCGCTGTTCAACCCGGTGATCGCCGCCAAGGAGATCGTCACCGCCGACCAGATCGGAGGCGGCCGTTTCGGGCTCAATCTCGTGGTCGGCTGGAACGAGGGCGAGTTCGAGATGTTCGGCGTCCAGCAACGCGAGCACGAAGCGCGCTACGAATACGCGCAGGAGTGGCTCGACATCATGAAGGCGATCTGGTCGCCCAAGGAGGATTTCGATTTCGAGGGCCGCTATTTCAGGCTCAAGGGTATCCGCGGCAAGCCGAAGCCGGTCGGTGGCGCGCGTCCGCTGATCATGAATGCGGGTGCCTCCGACACCGGACGCACCTTCGCGGTCAAGAACTGCGACGCGTTCTTCCTGCAGGCTTCGCGGGTGTCGACCGAGGAAACGGCGGGCTTCGTGCAAAAAGCCAAGGACCTCGCGCGCCAGCACGGCCGCGAGATCGGCGTCTATACGGTCGGCGTGGTCACCTGCCGGCGTACCCATCAGGAGGCCGAGGACTACTACCGCCACGTCATCCTGGAGAATGCCGACTTTGCGGCGATCGACCGCATCCTGGGAATGAAGAACATCACGCCCGAGACCAAAGGCATCGAGGAGTTCAATCGGCAGCGCCGCTTCTATGCCAACGGCATGGGCGGTCTGCCGATCATCGGCGACCCCGACCATGTCGCCAAGACGCTGGCCGATCTCAGCTCCGCGGGCGTGACCGGAATCGGACTATCGCTGATCAACTACCTGGACGAGCTTCCGTTCTTCTGTGAGGAGGTGCTGCCGCGCCTGCAGCGGCTGGGGCTGCGCGAGCGCCGGCACGCGCCGCAATACGCTTGAAGCATGATCCGAAAAGCCTGGCCCGGACTTTGATCCGGCGTGGGAACCGGTTTTCGGAAAAGATCATGCTCAAACAAAGGCTGGACCATGACCCCAATTTTGCTTGGACCCCAATTATGCTTGAGCTGATCATGGTCTAGCGGAGAGCAAACGCGATGAAAGAAGACGACGACGATCGTCCGAAGAAGAAAATCGTCCACGAGATCGGACAAGAGCTAGCGCTCTTGTCCGTGGGCGAGATCAAGGAGCGCATTGGCATCCTCAAGGACGAAATTGCGCGCCTGGAAGCTTCGATCGCAAGCAAGCAGGCTTCGCGCAGCGCCGCCGATACGTTCTTCAAGAAATGATCGGGACGCGGCCGTGCGCCGCACACCCGGACGTAAAAAGCTACCGTGGATTAACGGGTTATTAGGCTTTCGCGTTCATTACTATGCGTGTCCAACTTCTTTGGACATTGAGTGGCTCCTGTCCACTCTGTTTGACGCCTCCCTGTAAACCCTTGAGCCGCCGGTAACGGCGGCTCCTTTTTTGTCTGCATCGCGTTCGTGAAGAGGCGCGGCCCGCTGCGGCGCCAGCAACATCATGATTTCAGTGCGGTTTCAGATTCGAAGATGTGAATGTATGCGCGCCGCGACATTTTGACTCGCCCCGCCGACGCTCGACCCGATTTCGTTCAACAATCTTAACCACATTCAGTGAATCCTGGGACAGGCTTAAACATTCGAATTACGCCGATATAGCAATGGCGTTGCTATAACAATTATCGAAACATCAATGGTATGAGTGAACAGTCGTTGCGGCTTTCGGCAAGTGGAACTGCATCGACTCGAGAAATTTTTTGACGTGTTCGCATTTCGGACGTCTGGACAGTCACGCGTCCGCAAGGCAAAGGTGTTGGCATCGCCAGATGGCGCAAGAAGAACCAAGAACAAGGATGTGGCGTGAGCGTGGGGCGCGTAGCAATGGCTGAGCAAACAGCGAACGAGGCCGGACCTGTATTGTTCGGCGAGCGGCTTGCAAATTCCCAGCTCTTTTCCGATCTGTTTCGCGATGGAATGACGCTGGTGGAAGAGACCGCCACCTATCTCGACGGCCCGGGGCGGCAAGAGTCCAAGAAGCTTGAACGCGCTGCCGCGCTTGCCTACGCGACCGAGAGCATGCGCCTGACCACGCGGCTGATGCAGCTTGCGTCTTGGCTGCTGTTGCATCGCGCCGTCAAGGAAGGCGAGATGTCGCTCGCGCAGGCCAACAAGGAAAAGGCCAAGGTGAAGCTCCAGGGAACCGAGGTCGGCGACGAGCAGAACATCAAGATCGTGCCGGAACGCCTGCGGGTCCTGATCGATCGCTCCAAGGTGTTGCAGTCCGCCGTCCGCAGGCTCGATGCCACCATGCATGCGAGTCCCGATCCGGAGCAGATTGCGTCCGGCAGCCCGGTTGAGCGCCAGCTCGGCCTGCTCAAGGCCGCGTTCGAACAGGACGTGTAGTGCCGTCGATCTGAAGTTCCTACCGCAACGACCTAACGAACTTCGGAAGCGGGGCACTAGCGTCAGGTCTGCTCTACCCTCTTGTTCGAGCACGATCTTTTCTTGGAAGTCGCACAGCCCTGCGGCCGCATAGTCCGCCGCTATCATTTCGATATCGAGGCAATATTTCAGTCGCGGCTGCACCTCTGGCACCGATTGTGACGATCCATCCATCCTGGATGGCCGCAACAACAGGAGAAGCCAGATGTCCAAACTCAAGATTGCCCTGATCGCCGGCGGTATGGTCGTCGCCTTGTCGCCCGTGGCACATGCCTTCGAGGCGCGGCTCGGCAACGGCTCGACATGGGTGACGATCAATCCTGCCCCGAACGGCTCAGTCGAGTCGCGCCAGCCATTGTCGCAGTCGCCCAGCGCGCCGTTTGGCCGATACGGCAACGGTCACATTTGACCGCGCGACCGCGAGCATGATCTCGAACCGGCCAGGTGTCGGAAGCGGTCAGGTGTCGGAAGCGATCATGCTTAAAACAAAAAGCTGGGCCATGATCCGGCGCAACTTGATCGGGTCATGGTCCAGCGCGGGCGGTTCCAGCGGTGCGCCCACTAAACGAAACCCCCGCTCACGCAGGCGGGGGTCCCATCACTATCGGAACTGTAAAGGCTGGCCTATTTCTTCTTGAGGCCGAGGCCGGCGAATTTCTTTTCGAAGCGCGAGACCCGCCCGGCGCGATCGAGGATCTGCTGCTGGCCGCCGGTCCAGGCCGGGTGCGACTTGGAATCGATATCGAGGTGCAGGGTGTCGCCCTCTTTGCCCCAGGTCGTGCGGGTGGTGAATTCGGTGCCATCCGTCATGACGACCTTAACGGTGTGATAGTCAGGGTGCGTGTCGGGCTTCATCGGTTAATCCTGGTCACAGAATCCTGGCGGCTTGCGCCGCTGTCAGGCCTCGCGGTGGTTGAAAGCTGCGGCTCTATACCGTACCCCGCTTGGCCAAACAAGACTGAAGGCTCCGCGGGGTCTTTGGCCTCGCATTTGCCACCCGGCGAGCGCCGGGGCATTGTGCCGGCAAGCCGGGGCACTGTGCCGGCAAAAGGCCCCCCGATGGGGAGATTCTGCGTCCCATGAACGTTGTTGAGCGCACTCCGCCGCGCCCCAGTGAGACTACGTCGACCCCGCAGCAGGCCGTGAGCCCTCCGCCGCAACCTGCAGCCGACCCGGTGGATGCCGAGCCGACCCGCCAGCGCACGCTCAGGCCGCTCGCCTCCCTCGTTCCCTACGTCGGCCGCTATCGTGGCCGCGCGGGGGCGGCGCTCTGCGCCCTTGTCGTGGCGGCGCTCGCCACGCTCGCGGTCCCGCTCGCCGTGCGCCGGATGATCGACTTCGGGTTCACCGGTCAAGGCCTGAGCCTGATCGACAGCTACTTCAGCGTGATGATCGCGGTGGCGGGCGTACTCGCGCTGGCGAGCGCCACCCGCTACTATCTCGTCACGACGCTCGGCGAGCGCATTGTCGCCGACCTGCGCGACGACGTCTTCACCCATCTGACCGCGCTCTCGATCGCGTTCTTCGACCAAGCCAAGACCGGCGAGATGGTCTCGCGCCTTACCGCCGACACGACTCAGATCAAGGCCGCCGTCGGCTCCTCGGTGTCGGTCGCCCTGCGCAACGTGGTGCTGTTCATCGGCGCCGTCAGCATGATGGTGGTGACAAGCCCGTGGCTCTCGGCCTTCGTGGTCGGCGCCATTCCGGTCATCGTACTGCCGCTTTACGGCTTCGGCCGCGCCGTGCGGCGGCGCTCGCGCGCCGCGCAGGATACGCTCGCCGACGCCTCCGCCTATGCGGCCGAGTTGATCGGCGCGGTCCGCACGCTGCAGGCCCTCACCTATGAAAAGCATGCCACCGGCCGGTTCGCCGCGGCGGTCGAGCGCGCTTTCAACGCCGCCCGAGACTCGATCAGGGCGCGCGCGGTGCTGACCGCAGTTGCGATCTTCCTCGTCTTCGCGAGTGTCATCGTCGTGCTGTGGGTGGGTGCGCAGGCCGTGATCGACGGCGAGATGACGCCGGGCCGGCTGTCTCAATTCGTGCTCTACGCGGTGTTTGCGGCGAGCGGCCTCGGCCAGCTCTCCGAGGTCTGGGGCGAGCTTTCGCAGGCCTCGGGCGCGGCCGAGCGGCTGTTCGAGATCATGCATGTGCGCCCGACCGTCGAGGCGCCGGCCCGGCCAACCCCGCTGCCCGAGCCCGCACGCGGCGAGATCGCCTTTGAAGAGGTGCGCTTTGCCTATCCGGCGCGGACGCAGACGACCGTGCTCGACGGCATCACGTTGCGCGTGCGCCCAGGCGAAAAAGTTGCCATCGTGGGCCCATCGGGCGCCGGCAAGAGCACGATCTTCCACCTGATCCTGCGCTTCTACGACCCGAATGCCGGCACCATCAGCTTCGACGGCGTACCGCTGCGCGAGGCCGACCCGTTCGCGCTACGCCAGCGGATCGCGCTCGTGCCGCAGGACACCGCGATATTCGCGGCCTCGGTCGCCGAGAACATCCGCTTCGGCCGGCCGGACGCCAGCGATGCCGAGGTCGCGCGCGCGGCCGAGCTCGCGCTCGCCTCCGAGTTCGTCAGCCGCTTGCCGGAGGGCTTTGCGACCCAAATCGGCGAACGCGGCGTCACCGTCTCAGGCGGCCAGCGCCAGCGCATCGCAATCGCGCGCGCGATCCTGCGCGACGCTCCGCTGCTCCTGCTCGACGAAGCCACCTCCTCGCTCGACGCTGAAAGCGAGAAATACGTGCAGACCGCACTCGAGCGCCTGATGACCGAGCGCACCACGCTTGTGATTGCGCATCGGCTTGCCACCGTTTTGTCCTGCGACCGCA
Source organism: uncultured Alphaproteobacteria bacterium (assembly GCA_963753575.1). GTDB lineage: Bacteria > Pseudomonadota > Alphaproteobacteria > Rhizobiales > Xanthobacteraceae > VAZQ01. The sequence goes on along the minus strand of CAVWCR010000005.1, from coordinate 465,947 downwards.
TCCTGGTCATGGACCAGGGCCGTATCGTCGAGGAAGGCACGCACGAGCGGCTCGCTGCAGCCGGCGGCCTCTATGCGCGGCTCGCCAAGCTGCAGTTTCAGAATGGGTGATGCGTTGCGGTGAGTTGCCGCATCCGCGCGTTCCCGCGCAAGCGGACGAAACGCCGGCGATTGTGACGCGCTCGCACTTCGGCCGCAGATTTCCTTGCGCGCGTCGAATTTCGGCCACCGCCCGTCCCAACACCAGCCATCAACCAATGGGAACTTCCGCGCGCGTCGGGGGCGATGCCAGGGAGAAACCCATGCGCTGGTCTCTGCTCGCCGCCTTATCCGCTTCCCCGCTCGTCTTGTCCGCGCTTGCTGCTTTCGGGGCGGCACCGCCGTCGCCGGATCCGGCCCGCGTCTCGGGTCCGACGACGCACGAGAACCTCACGGTCTATTTCATTCACGGCCCGTCCGCGCCCGGCAAGGCGCCGCTCACGCTCGAAGAGGCGCTCGCACGACGCGTTGTTGAGGTGCGCGAGACCGGCAAGGTCAACGAGCTCGAGATCGAGAACCTCGGCAATGAGCACGTATTCATCCAGGCCGGCGATATCGTAAAGGGCGGCCAGCAGGACCGCACGCTGATGGTCAGCCTGCTGCTGCCGCCGAAGTCCGGCCGCGTCCCGATCGCCTCGTTCTGCGTCGAGCAGGGCCGCTGGTCAGCGCGCGGCAAGGAGGACGTCAGGAAGTTTGCCAGTTCATCGGGCCATGTTCCCTCGCGCGACATGAAGATCGCCATGCAGGCGCCCGCAAAGATAGCGAGCGGAGCCGCCGATCCGTCGCAGCGCGGGCAACGTGTCATGCCTTACGCCATGGACGAGACCAGCCAGCGCCAGAGCGCGGTGTGGGCGGGCGTGAGGCGCCTGCAGAAGGCGCTGGGAGACAAAGTGGGTGCGCCGGTCGCTGCGCCGGAGTCCGCCTCGAGCCTGCAGCTGGCGCTCGAAAACAAGAAGCTTCAGGCCGAGGAGAAAGCCTATGTCGACGCGCTCAAGGCCGCCGGCGAGACGGCGGACGACGTGGTCGGCTACGTCTTCGCCATCAACGGCGAGATCAGCAGCGGCGACGTTTATCCATCGAACGCCCTGTTCCGCAAGATGTGGAGCAAGCTCCTCAACGCCGGCGCGACCGAAGCAATCGGCCATCGCAATGACGCAGCTGCCGCCGCGCCGCCGTCGATCGACGCCGTCAAGGCGTTCCTGGCCGGTGCCGAGCATGGCGACAAGAAGGACAAGCCACTCACGGCCGGCCTGCACCAGGAAACGCGCGAAGGCGAGAAGGCCTATCTGTTCGAAACCGCGGGCGCCGCAGGCTTCGTGCACCGGAACTATCTGGCGAAGTAACGAACGCCAACCGCAACGCGCTCCCTCCGCCTTACCAAGGCGGAGGGATTTCTCTTGTCTTCCGCTCAAGGCCGCCAGCTCATCCGGTAGACCGGCGCGCCCGAGCGCGGGTTGACGTCGTGGCCGGCGATCACGAAGCCGTGCTTCTCGTAGAAGCGGATGGCACGGGCGTTATCGGCATTGACCGCGAGATCGAGCCCGCCGGGTGAGAGCCGCCGCGCCTCCGCGATCAACGCGGCGGCGACGTCGGAGCCCCAGGCCTCGGGCGCGACCACGATCTGGTCGAGATAGCGCGTCTTGGGGTCAACCGTGACGAAGCCCACGAGGGCGCCGTCGTCGCTTTCGGCGAGCACAATGGTTGCGGCTGGCAGGAGCTCGTTGCGCCAGCGCGCGCGCCACCACGAAACGCGCGCCGAAAAATCGATCTGCGGATAGTGTTGCTGCCAGGTTCGCCGCCACAGCTCGATGGCGGCGTCTTCATCGGTCGTGAGGTACGGACGCAGCCTTAGAATTGAATCGCTCACCGCTCCGTCAGCTTCAGCTCGATACGGCGGTTGCGGCTGAAAGCCTCCTCGGTGTGATCAGGATCGATCGGCTGGAACTCGCCGAAGCCGGCGGCGACCAGCCGCTGTGGCGACACGCCTCGCCCGATCAGATGCTGAACGACCGAAATGGCGCGGGCCGCCGAGAGGTCCCAGTTGGTCCGGAAGGTCGGCCCGGTGGTGGGGCGGATGTCGGTATGGCCGTCCACGCGCAGCACCCAGGCGATCTCTTTCGGGATTTGCCGCTCCAGCTCGATGAGGGCGGTGGCGAGCTTGTCGAGCTCAGCGCGGCCTTCCGGGCGCAGGATTGCCTGCCCGGTGTCGAAGAACACTTCCGACTGGAACACGAAACGGTCGCCGACGATGCGGATGTCGGGACGGTTGCCCAGGATGGTGCGCAGGCGGCCGAAAAAGTCGGACCGGTAGCGCGAGAGCTCCTGCACCCGCTGCGCGAGCGCGACGTTAAGGCGCTGGCCCAGATCAGCGATGCGCGCCTGCGCCTCCTTGTCCTTGCTCTCGCTTGCTTCCAGCGCCGATTCGAGCGCGGCAAGCTGGCGGCGCAGCGCGGCGATCTGCTGGTTGAGGACCTCGACCTGCGCAAGCGCGCGGGCGGTCAGCCGCTTTTCAGCATCGAGCTGGCCCGACAGCTGCGCCGCCTTCCCTTGCGCATCGGCCGCGCCGGCACCGACGCCCTCATAGAGGCTGCGGAAACGATCGCGCTCGTTCTCAGCCGCCGTCAGGCTCGAGCGCAACTTGGCGAGCTCTTCCTCGATGCTGATCTTGCCGGTCTTTTCCAGCGAGAGCAGTTCGGTGAGCTGGGCGATCTGCGCGTTGAGGCGCGCCAGCACGGTGTCTTTGCCGGTGACTTCCTGCGTCAGGTAGAACTGCACCACCATGAACACGGTGAGCATGAAGATGATGCCGAGCACCAGCGTCGACAGCGCATCGACGAAGCCCGGCCAGTAGTTCAAGCCGCCGTCGCGGCGAGCGCGTGCGAGAGCCATGGGGGGTCCCTATGAGTAGCCGTTCCTACTTGGCGTTTTCGCGCACCAGAATCTCGAGCAAGCGGCGAATGTCGCGATGCTGTTCGGCCTGGGAATCGACCCAGTCGCGAATCATCTGCTGCTCGGTGCGCATGTGGTGGACCAGCCCCTGAATTGCTTCGGCGAGATTGGCCATGGCGGCAGTCGCCGCCCGGCTCGATCCGCCCTCGCTGACCGCCTCTTTGAGCCGCTCGATGGCACCGCGCAGCTCGGTGGGAAGCCCGGCGGCGGCCGTGACGGCCCCCTCGCTCGAGACCCCGAGATCATGCACCGTGGTCGACAGCCAGTCTTCGAGGTCGGTGTAGAACCGGTTCTGCGCCTGGCTGGTCTGCAGATCGAGGAAGCCAAGCACAAGCGAGCCGGCGAGTCCGAACAGCGAGGACGAGAACGAAACCCCCATGCCGCCCAGCGGCGCAGCAAGCCCTTCCTTCAGGGCGTCGAAGATGGCGCCGGCGTCGCCGCCGACCTTGAGCCCCTCCAGCACCCTGCCGACGGAGGAGACCGTGTCGATCAGGCCCCAGAAGGTGCCAAGGAGGCCGAGGAAAATGAGCAGGCCGGTCAGGTAGCGCGACAAATCGCGCGCCTCATCGAGCCGGGCCGCAATCGAATCGAGGATACCGCGCATGACCTGCGCGGAAATCGCCATCCGTCCGATGCGGTCGCCCAGGAGCGCCGCCATCGGCGCCAGCAGGACCGGCGGTCGCTCGACCGCAATCCCCGGATCGGCAAGCCTGAAGCTGTTCACCCAATTGACCTCCCGGAACAGCCTTATGACTTGCCGGAAAGCCAACGCGATGCCGATCAGCATCACGAAAATAATAATCGCGTTAAGGCCGGGATTGGCCATGAACGCGACCATGATCTGCCGGTAGAGCACGACCACGACGAGCGAGCACAGGATCAAAAACACCAGCATCCGGACCAGAAAGATCCGGGGAGACGTCAACTTGAGGGGATCGAGTTCTTTCGCCATGGCGCCGCGCCGATTTGTGTCAATCGCCTCACATTACATTATGGCACGGGCGCGGCGGACGAAAAGTATGGTCAACGCGCAAACTATCGTCCGAACGGCCCATCTTGGCAATTCGCCAGGAAGTCCAATGCGGTATTTTTCTAGTGTGGCGGTTCAGAAGTCCGCGTCATTTTTGCCGCTTGGTCCGAGATGCGGAGTTCTGAACCAAAGCCACACTAGATCAACAAGTTGCTAGTGTCCTTCGATTCCGAAGTTCGCAAACGAGGGTGCCGCAGGGACACTAGTGACGGATTTGGTTCGGGCGAGAAGGGCTACAGAGGACGCTTCGGCTTTGACGTGCTTTTAGGCGACCGCTTGGGCCGCTCCGGCTTGGGCTCCGAATTGGGCTCCGAATTGGGCTCGGTCGCCGACAGGGCGCCGACAGCACCCGCGCGTACCGCCGCAATGCCTGCGCGCGCAAGCTCATCAGCGCGTTCGTTCAAGGGGTTACCGGCGTGACCGCGCACCCAGTGCCAGCGCACCCGATGCGCCGTCATGGCGGCGTCAAGCTGTTGCCAAAGGTCCACGTTCTTGACCGGCTTCTTGTCGGCGGTGCGCCAGCCGTTGCGCTTCCAGCCGTGGATCCACTTCATGATGCCGTCGCGCAGGTACTGGCTGTCAGTGTGCAGATCGACCAGGCACGGCTGCTTGAGCGCCTCCAGCGCAGAAATGGCGGCCATCAGCTCCATGCGGTTGTTGGTGGTGTACGCCTCGCCGCCCTTGAGCTCCTTGCGATGGTCGCCGAAGGCCAGGATCGCGCCCCAGCCGCCGGGCCCCGGGTTGCCCGAACAGGCGCCGTCGGTGTGGATGACGACGTGCGGCTCGCTCATGCGTCGATTCCATAGTCGCGGACGGATTTGACCAGTTGGTGGAAACGCAACTTGCGGAAATACTCCATCGGGTCCTTGGGCCGCACCAGCGCGCCTGGCGGCACGTTGAACCAATCGACGAGCCGCGTCAGGAGGAAGCGCAACGCCGCCCCGCGCGCGAGCATCGGCAGCGCGTCGCGCTCCTGCGCCGACAACGGACGTACCGCCGCATAGGCTGCAAGCAGGCCCCTGCCCTTGGTGACGTTGTAGGAATGGTCGGCCTCGAAGCACCAGGCGTTGAGACAGATCGCCACGTCATAGGCAAGCGCATCGGTGCAGGCGAAGTAGAAATCGATCAAGCCCGAAAGCCTTTCGCCGAGAAAAAAGACATTGTCGGGAAACAGGTCGGCGTGGATCACGCCTTCCGGCAGGGTCCGCGGCCAGTTCTGTTCGTGCTCGGCCAATTCCTTGGCCAGGAGCGATTTCAGGTCGCGCTGCACCTCGTTGGCACGGGAGCCGCAGTGCTCGTAGAGCTGCCGCCAGCCGCCGACCGAAAGCGCATTGGTGCGCCGGAACGGGAAGTCGAGGCCGGCAAGGTGCAGCTGGGCGAGCGCGGTCCCGAGCGCCGCGCAATGGGTGGGCGACGGCCGCCTGATCCACATTCCCTCGAGAAACGTGATGATCGCGGCGGGCCGGCCGGCCACGGTGCCGAGCATGTCGCCGTCGCGGTTCTTGACCGGCTGCGGACAGGTGATGCCGCGGCTCGCGAGATGCTCCATCAGGGCGAGGAAGAACGGCAGGTCCTTTGCGGCCACCCGTCGCTCATACAGCGTCAGGATGAACGCGCCCCGGCTGGTGTGCACCAGGAAGTTCGAGTTCTCGACGCCTTCGGCGATGCCCTTGTAGGACAGAAGCTCGCCGACGTCGTAGTTGGCGAGAAACTGGGCGAGCTCTTCCGCCGCAACGTCGGTATAGACGGCCATCATCTGCTCCGGGCACTAGCGCCGCTAACGCGCTTCGGCCTGCCCCGTCAAGGGCCTGAATACTAAAGAGAAACAAGTCATTGAACAGGCTGGCCGGCTTGCCTATATTCTGGGCTATTCCAGTATTCGTGGATGAGGAATGGCTTCGCTGTCGGATGGGCGGGCGAAGCGCACAGGAGAATTCGCATGAACGCACCGCTGATGCCGAAGGCAACCGCCGTCTGGCTGGTCGAGAACACCGCCCTGTCGTTCGATCAGATCGCGCAATTCTGCGCCCTGCATCCGCTCGAGGTGAAGGCGATCGCCGACGGCGACGCCGCACAGGGCATCAAGGGGCTCGACCCGGTCGTGACCGGCCAGCTGACCCGCGAGCAGATCGCGGAGGCCGAAGCCAATCCCGACCTCAAGCTTAAGGTGTCCGAGCCCAAGGTCCGCCTGCCGCAGCCCAAGAGCAAGAAAGGGCCGCGCTACACGCCGGTGTCGCGTCGCCAAGACCGCCCGAACGCCATCCTGTGGCTGGTGCGCAATCACCCCGAGCTCAAGGACGCGCAGATCATGCGGCTCGTCGGCACCACCAAGTCGACGATCGAGTCGATCCGCGAGCGCACGCACTGGAATGCCGCCAATCTGCAGCCGATGGACCCGGTGACGCTCGGGCTGTGCTCGCAGATCGATCTCGACCTCGAAGTGCATCGCGCCGCCAAGGAGAAGCCGGTCGACCACACGGCACAGGGCGCCACCCTCCTGCCCGCTTCCGAGACCACGATCAGGCCGCGCGAGCCCGAGCCCGTGGAGGAGAAGAAGCCAAGCGACGACCTCAACGTCGACGCGGTGTTGGCCAAGCTCAAGCAGATCGGCGGCGGCAAGGCGTCGGAAGAGGAGTGACAAGGTCCGCGTCCGTTCACCTGCCGTTCGTCCCCGCCTGCGCGCCGCGAAAGCGGGGACCCAGCGCGAATTCAAGACAACATAACGCGTAGACCGCGGCGGTCATCGTTCAAGCAGACTGCAGACTTACTCCATCGGCCCGCGCGCGGTGCCGGCGATCGCGGCGAGGTAGCGCGCGGCCGATTTCGCCAGCACGCCCTTGGCGCCGGCCGCAATGACGCGGTCGAAGAAGTGGCCGTAGATCGTGTCGAATTGAAACGGCGCCAGCGAAGCCGCGATGCCTTCGACCTCGCGCGCCGAGAGCGGGATCAGGTTCGGATAGCTGCGCATGAAGCTCAAGAACTTGCGGTCGGGCACGACGGTGGCGATGTCGGCGGAGAGGAGCGCGCCGCGGCCGCCGGCGCCTTGCGCCCAATGCAGCATCGTGCCGCCAGGGAAATGACCGCCGCCGCGAATGAGCGTCACGCCAGGGAGAAGCGAGAGCGTATCGCCTTCCCAGAATTTGATCGCCGGATCGGGCCGCATCACCCATTTGCGATCGGCGCCATGCAGATGCACCGGGCAATCGAAGGCGCGGCTCCAGTCCACCATCGTGGTGTAGAAATGCGGATGCGAGATCGCGATCGCCTTGAGGCCGCCGAGGCCCTTGATCACCGCGATGGTGGCGTCATCAAGAAGCGAGATGCAGTCCCACAGCAGGTTGCCCGCAGGCGTGCACAAGAGGAGCGCGCGCTGGCCGATCGCAAATGTCGGCAGCGAGCCGATGCTGATGAGGCCAGGCTCATGCTGACGGAACGCATTGGCATGGCGCGCCGCCAGCCGCTCGGGCGTGGTCCAGCTCTGCCCCGAGGGCGGCACGTATTGCCGCTCCTCTTCGCAGATGATGCATTGTGCGGGCGGCGCTTCGCTCGGCACATATTGCGTGCCGCAGGTGGTGCAGATGAAGGCCGGCACCCTCACACCGCCTTGAGATGGGCGTCGCGCCGTTTGTAAAGCTCGTCATCCGCATAGCCCATCGTTTCCGGCCGGCCGCGGCCGAGCATGACCTGGAAGTACACGGGCTCGAGTGAATCATTCTGGTAACCGTGGATGACGCCTGCGGGGCAGGCGATGCATTCCCAGGGCCCGAGCCGCGTGGTGATGCGCTTGCCGCTCTCATCTTCCACGAAGACGTCGAGATAGCCCTGCAGCACGAAGAAGCACTCTTCGACTTCGTGGGTATGGGCGGCGTTGCCCTGGCCGGGGGGCACGAACATGATCGAGAGCGTGAAGTTGCCGGCCGGGATCACGGTCGGATCGCCGTGCTTGCCGGAGCCGCCGGCGCCGATGAAGCGGTGCTGCGCGCGCTTGTAGCCTTCGATCTTGGCGTCCTCGAACGCAGCCCAATCCGGTTTCTTCTCGCGGAAGCGGCCGACGTATTTTGCCATGATCTCTTCGACCGGAACGCCTTCAAGCTCCGGTGAACGCGGATGCCGGGCGACACTCATGGGATTACTCCTGTGAAACCGAAAAATTCTAAACCATCTCGACTCTGTTCATCGACTCTATTCACCGCGCCTGCGGCGTCAACGATGCGGCTCAGGGGGAGCAGCGAAGCCCGCGGCACGCCCGGCCGCGAGCCACACGGTGTAAGGCCGCCGGGCAATCGGGCCGCGCAGGCTGCAACCGTGGGTCATCCGACGGCCTCCTGCTGTGCGCCGGCCTCCACAGGCCCATGCCGACGGCCTATTCGCGGCCACACTCCCATGGCACCATAGCGAGAGTCCAAAAGGGAGCCACGCATGCGTGCGCAGACCTCGCTGTTGTCGATGCTGGCGTCCGGTGTAGTCATCGCCGCGGCCATGGTTTTGGCACTCGCCGGCGGCATCGCGGCACCGACGCTGCGTTTGGTCGACAAGAGCCCGAACGCCATTCCGGTCGACACCGAGCTGGTGATCGCGGTCGACGTGTCCAACTCGATGGACCCGGATGAGCAGGCGCTGCAACGCGAAGGCTACATCACGGGCCTGACATCGCGCGAGTTCATGTCGGCGGTGCGCGGCGGCATGCACGGCAAGGTCGCGATCACCTATTTCGAATGGGCCGGTCTCTACGACCAGAAAATCATCATGCCGTGGCGGCTGATCGACGGGCCGGAATCGGCCGACGCCGTCGCCAACGAGATCGCGCGCGCGCCTTACCGGCGCGCGCCGCGCACCTCGATCTTCGGCGCGCTGCAATTTGCCAAGCCCCTGTTCGACGCCTCCGGCTACGGCGGCCTCCGCCGCGTGATCGACGTATCGGGCGACGGTGTCAACAACATGGGGCCGCCCGCCACGATGATGCGCGACGACGTGCTGGCGGGCGGCATCACCATCAACGGCCTGCCGATCATGCTCAAGCGGCGGACCGGTTACGGCCTCTACGCGATGCAGTACGAACATCTCGACGTCTACTACGAGGACTGCGTCGTCGGCGGACCGGGCTCGTTCGTGATCCCGATCAAGGACCGCGAGCAGTTCAAGGAAGCAACCCGCCACAAGCTGGTGCTGGAGATCGCCGGCCGCACGCCGAAGCGGCGCGTCATCCCGGTGCAGGCGCAAACGCCACGGGTGTTTTGCTCGTAGGGCGCGGTTGATCTTGTAGGGTGGGCAAAGGTGCGAGCCGAGCGCACGGTCTCACCACCTGCAGGGCGCAGCACCGTGCCCACCAGAACGGACTATTGTCGCGAAAACCAGCATGGTGGGCACGGCGCACAAGAGATTCCTTCGTGCGGAAAGCCTCTGCCAGCGCCTTTGCCCACCCTACGGATTTTCATCGTGTCAGCCTCCCTTCCGCGACCGCGACGTAATATTCCGACGCGCGCAGCGGCTCGTGCACGCGGTCGTCGCCGTGGCGGCGGGTGGCTTCCTCCGGTGAATAGAAGCGCGGCGTAAGGCCCGCGCCCGCGGCGAGCAGCTGAAGCTCTGCGGTCTCCTCCAGGAACAGCACCTGCACGCAGGCATGCGCGACCGATTGGCCGACCGCCAGCATGCCGTTCGCGCGCAGGATCACGGCGCCCGCTGCGCCGAGCGTCTCGACAATGCCCTGCGCGCGCTCGGCATTTGTCACCAGGAGCGGCGCGCCGAACACCGGCACGACGTGCCCGAGATTGGCGCCAAAGCCATGCGCAATCTGCAGCGGCTCGCCCGCGCTGGCGTAGGCCGCGACGTGGCGCGGGTGCCCGCGCGCGATCGCGAGGACGTCTTCACGGCCGCGATAAACCGCGAGATGCATCGCGGCTTCGAGCGGCGGACTGCCTTCGCCCGCCACCTGCCGGCCGTCGAGATCGAGCTCGATCAGCTCAGGCTCGGTCACCAGGCCAAGGGCGCGCCGCGGCGTGATCAGGATGCGCTCAGCCCCCGCAATGCGGGCGCTGACATGACCGAAGCCCTCGACGATCCGGAAATGCGTGAGCACGCGGCAGGCGGTGAGCACCTCCGCGCGCAGCTCGGGCGACGACGCAAACGCCATCGGATTTATTCGTCCTGCCCGATCGCCTTGCGCACCCGCCTTATCAGATCGGGCGACGCGGAGGCGATCTTCTCGACCAGCCCCTGGACCGCCGTGGCGTTGCGCGGATTGATGTCGAGCTTGCGCTTCTTGGCGTCATTGAGGAACGCCTCGTCTTTCATCAGATCATCGAACGCCTGGCGCAGCGCCGCGACACGATCCGCCGGCACGTTCGGCCCGACCGCCAGTGCGCGCGCAAACGGTGTGCCGAAAGTGATGAACTCCGCCACGTCCTTTTTGGCCGAAGGGGCGATCTCGATCAGCGTCGGCACGTCCTTGAGCGCGGGCATGCGATCGATCGTGTACTGGACCAGGATGTTGATCTTCTTATCGCGCAGCCATTCCGGCCTGGTACCCGCGATATTCTCCCACGACGCCGTCCAGCCGTGGACCTCGCCGCGCTCCATGGCGAGGTTGAGATGATTGCCGCTCGGATAGCCGGTAATCACCTTGTATTTCGCGCCGAGCGCATCCTTGGTCAGCATGGCCCATTGATACGTAAGATGAGTCTTGTTGAACGAGCCGATGACGAGGTCCTTGCTCTTGAGGTCGTCGAGCGTGCTTGCGCCCGCGGTGTGCCAGACCGCCATCATCTGGGCGATCGCGTCATAGGCGCCGAGCCACTGAAAGCGGCGTGACTCGAAGCGCACGCCGGCGGAAGGCTCGAGCTTCTCGACCAGCGGCAGCGCGTGCGAGAGCAGGATCTTGCTGCCGTCCTGCGGCCCCGGGCCGAAGACGTGATTGCCGGCGTTGACGCCGCCGGCGCCCGGCATGTGCTCGACGATGATCAAGGGACGACCCGGTATATGCCGGCCCAGATGCTCGGCGATGGTGCGGCCATAAAGGTCGTAGCTGCCGCCGGGGCCCGTCCCCATCAGGATCGAGATCGTTCTGCCTTTGTAGAAATCAGCGACGCCCTCCCCCAGGCCTGGCGCCGCAAACCCGACCAGGCCCGCCAGCGTGACGGCAATGCCGAGTTGCGCGCGCGTTCGATTGAGCATGGGCAGCCTCCCTGATGGCGAATACGCTCTGTTATGGCGTTATGGCAATCGAGCGTCCCACAGCCGTGCTGGCGGTTCAAGCGGGCAGGCGCTGCGGTGAACCAGCAGATTGCCAGCCGATGGGGTTGTGCCTATCCTTTGCATCCCACGTTCAGGAGCGAGCCCATGCGGTTTCCGAAGAACGGTTGGTATCCGGCGATCTGGTCGAAGGACCTCGGCGACAAGCCGGTTGCGCGCACGTTCCTGGACGAGCCAATCGTGCTCTACCGCGGCAAGAGCGGCAGGCCGGCCGCGCTCGAAGATCGTTGCTGCCATCGCGCGGCGCCGCTGTCGCTCGGCGAAGTCGAGGGCGATCATTTGCGCTGCGGCTATCACGGGCTCACCTTCGCGGCCGACGGCAGCTGCGTTGCGATCCCGAGCCAGGCCACGGTGCCACCGGGTGCGCGCGTGCGCGCCTATCCGGTGGTGGAGCGCTTCAACACGGTCTGGATCTGGATGGGCGATCCCACGCGCGCGGACACGGACAAGATCGTCGAGCTGCCGTGGCTTGACGATCCAGGCTGGACCGCAACGCCCGGCTATCTGCGCATCGACGCCAACGCGCAGCTCCTGGTCGACAACCTGCTCGACTATACGCACGTCGCGCACCTTCATCGCGCCACCATCGCGGGCGATCCGCGCGAAGCCTCGACGCCGACCAGGACCGAGCGGCTGAACGACGGCGTGCGGGTCGGCCGCTGGATGATCGACTTCAAACCGCCGCCGCTGTTCGCCAAGGCCGGCGGCTTCGACAGCAACGTGGACCGCTGGCAGCACGCGACCTGGCGGCCGCCCTCGATCGTCTACATGGACGTCGGCTGCGCCACGACCGGCACCGGCGCGCCCGAGGGCAACCGCAGCCAGGGCATCTCGATCTGGTCGACGCATCTGGTCACGCCGGAAACCGAGACCTCGTGCCACTATCACTTCGGCTTCGCGCGCAACTTCAAGCTCGGCGATGCCGAGATGTCGAAGCTGCTCCATGAAGGCTCCTACAACACCTTCCTGGAAGACAAGGTGATGCTGGAGGCGCAGCAGAAGCACCTCAAGGGCGGCGCCATCGACGGGCTCATTCACATCGCGGCCGATGCGGCGCAGATGCAGGCGCGCCGCATGCTCGACGAGATGGTGCAGGCGGAAGCCCCGTAGCAAGTCACCTACGCAGTCCAGCGCAGCCGCTCGACGATCGACTTGCCCATGATCCAATCCTTGTCCTGTTCGGAGAGGAACGAGAGCTCTTCGGTGAAGTGCGTCACCCGCTGTCGATAGGTGGCCTTGGCGAACGAATTGGTGACATCGGTGCCCCAGTGGCAGCGGCGCGGGCCGAATGCATCGTAGAGGCGGCGGATGTGCGGGGTCACGTCGCGCCACGGATAGGGCTCTGACGAAAACAGCGGCGCCGACGACAGCTTCACCGACACGTTCGGATATTTGGCCAGCGCGGCCGACTGCTCGATTGCTTCCGGCATCTTCCCGCTTCGCAGCGCCGCCGACGACACGCCCATGTGATCGATGATCAGAGTGAGCTGCGGATGCCGCTCCGCGATCCGGCCGAACAGCGCGGTCTGTCCGGTGGTGAGAAACATGATCGGGACACGGGCCTTCTCGGCCGCCGGCCAGAACCAGTCCGTGGTGCCGTCGGCGAGCCACTTGGCCTCCCGGGCCGCGATGTTCAATCGCACGCCGAGCACGCCGGGCTGGTCGCGCCAGGTGGCAAGGCGGGCGGCGCGATCCGGCTTGTCGAGCGCGATCCGCGCCATGATGCCGAAGCGGCCCGGATAGCGGCGCACCGCCTCCTGGGCATAGTCGATGCGCTCGCCCTCGAGCGTCGGCGGCACGATGACGACACGATCGACACCGGCTTCGTCGATCATCGGCACCACCCGCTCGATGGTGAACGGCTCCGGGATCTGCGGCCGCGTGCCCGGCACCCACGGTCGGTCGGGTCGGTTGGGCGGCCACATGTGGATCTGCGAGTCCACGATCAGCCGGCGCGCCTGCGCGGCGACGGGCTTCAGGTCCTGCGTCGCCAGCGCGACGCCGGCACCGGCCGAGGTTATGAGAAATTGGCGGCGTGAAAGCATTGGCGTTCTCTCCCTTTGCGTGTGGGCCTTCGGGCCTCTCTCAACAATTCATATCACCTTGCGGTCGCGTTCGCCCACCGGTCCTGGTTCCCGGCAGCAAAAGTGTGATGGCGATCACAGAACCTGCCCGCCGGCGCAGGCATGCTGCGGCCGATGACGGGTGTGCGGCCCCGTCCGACCAAAAGGAGCAAACCATGAGCATGGCGAGTGAGTTTGTTGCGGACTCCGCGCCGGCAGGGCACATTCCGGCGGAATCCGCCTGTACTCCTGAGTCGGCCCAACAAACGTCGGCAAGGACCCCCCGTATGGCCCATGATGTGTACATCAGCTATTCGCATGTCGATAAGGTTGCGGCCGACGCAACCTGCGCGGCGCTCGAGCGCGCCGGCATCCGATGCTGGATCGCACCACGCGACATTGCGCCAGGCGATGAGTGGAGTGCCGCCATCGTCAAGGCGATCGATCATTGTCGAGCGATCGTCCTGATCTTTTCCCATAGTGCCAACGAGTTCGAGACAAATCCGTCGCGAGGTCGAGCGCGCGGTCACGGTCGGCGTTCCGCTCATTCCGGTGCGGATCGAGGATGTGGTGCCGACCGAATCGCTCGCCTACTTCATCGGCACCGTGCACTGGCTCGACGCCATGACGCCTCCGTTGGAGGATCATCTCAACAGGCTCGCAGACTCGTTGAAAGCGCTGTGGCAGGCCGGCACACCCGCTCCTCCCGCCGGCACCGCGCCAGTTGCCGGCCCGGCACCGGCCGCGACCACCTATGAAGGGCCGCGGCCCACCGCTGCCGCTTCATACACCCCGTTCTCCGTTGCTGCCCCTCCTGCGGCACAGCCAAAGCGGCGCATGTTCCAGGAGATCATGAACTTTTCCTACCAGCGCACGCCCAAACAGGCGTTCGGCTGGTACCTGATGTACCTGCTCATCGGGCTCGTGATCGGGCTTGTCTCCGGCTACGTCGCCGGCATCGCAGCCAAGGATTTCGCCGAAGGATTCAATATCGGCAAGATGGCGGGCCAAGTCTCTGCAATTCCCTACCACATCGCGCTCGGCACGCTGCTCCTCTGGCATCGCAAGAAGGATGCCCCCAACGTCCTCCTGGTGCTTGCCGGCGTCGCGCTCTCGACCGCGCTCGGCGCGCTCGGCGGCCTCATTCCGTTCGCCTTCCTCAACTGCCGTCCGGTGCAGAAATCCTAGTGCCGCCGATCTCAAGTTCCTACAACACTTGCGGCGAACTCGCTTAGGAACTTCAGATCGAAAAGCGGCACTAGAATCATAGAGTTGCTAGTGCCCCTTTGTTTCCGAAGTTCGTGTCAGAGTGTGCTGCGACGTATCACGAACTTCGGAAACGGGACACTAGCGACCGAGCTTCTGTCGCTTTGACACGTTGGCTGGTGCAAGGACCGCGAGGGCTAACCGCCCATGCCACGGCCTTTCAGCGCGGTGCCGATCTCGTCGAGGATCGCCGGATCGTCGATCGTCGCCGGCATGGTCCAGGGATCGCCGTCGGCGATCTTCTTGATGGTGCCGCGCAGGATCTTGCCCGAGCGCGTCTTCGGCAGCCGCGCGACCGTGATGGCGAGCTTGAAGGAGGCGACCGGACCGATCTTCTCGCGCACCAGAGCGCAGCACTCCTGCTCGATCTCCGCCGACGGCCGGTTGACGCCGGCCTTGAGCACCACGAAGCCCGCCGGCACCTCGCCCTTGAGCGCGTCCTTGACGCCGACCACCGCGCATTCGGCCACGTCCTGGTGCGCGGCAAGGACTTCCTCCATGCCGCCGGTCGAAAGCCTGTGGCCCGCCACGTTGATGATGTCGTCGGTGCGGCTCATCACATAGAGATAACCGTCCTCGTCCTTGAAGCCGGCGTCAGCGGTCTTGTAGTAGCCGGGAAACTCCGCGAGGTAGCTCTCGTGGAAGCGCTCGTCCTGCTGCCACAGCGTCGGCAGGCACGATGGCGGCAGCGGCAGCTTCACTACGATCGAGCCCATCTTTCGGGGCCCGAGCTCCGCGCACTGCTCATCCACGATGCGCACGTCGTAGCCTGGCATCGGAACCGTCGGCGAGCCGTGCTTGACCGGTAGAAGGCCTAATCCCAGCGGATTGCCGGCGATCGCCCAGCCGGTCTCGGTCTGCCACCAGTGATCGATCACCGGCACCTTGAGCAGGTTCTCGGCCCACATCACGGTGTCGGGATCGGCGCGCTCACCGGCGAGAAACAGCGCGCGGAAATGCGAGAGGTCGTGCTGCGCGATGAACTTGCCCTGCGGGTCCTCTTTCTTGATTGCGCGGAACGCAGTCGGCGCGGTGAACAAGGTCGAGCAGCGATGCTCGCTGATGACCCGCCAGAACGCGCCGGCGTCGGGCGTGCCGACCGGCTTGCCTTCGTAGAGGATGGTGGTGCAGCCATGAAACAGCGGCGCGTACACGATGTAGCTGTGGCCCACCACCCAGCCGATGTCGGAGGCCGCCCAATACACCTCGCCCGGATTGACGCCGTAGAGATTCTGCATCGACCACTTGAGCGCGACGAGATGCCCGCCATTGTCGCGCACTACGCCCTTGGGACGGCCGGTGGTGCCCGACGTGTAGAGGATGTAGAGCGGATCGGTTGCCTTGAGCGGTACGCAGTCGGAGGTCTTGGCGTAGTTCATCGCCTCCTCCCACAGCGTCCTCCAATCATGGTCGCGGCCCGCGACCATGCTGGCCGCGAGCTGCGGCCGCTGCAGGATCATGCAGGCTTTGGGCTTGTGTTGCGCAAGCGCGATCGCCTCGTCGAGCAGCGGCTTGTACGCCACGATGCGTCCGGGCTCGAGACCGCAGCTCGCGGAGAGAATGACCGTGGGCTTGGCGTCGTCGATGCGGGTCGCAAGCTCGCGCGCCGCAAAGCCGCCAAACACCACTGAATGCACTGCCCCGATGCGCGCGCAGGCCAGCATCGCGAACACCGCTTCCGGCACCATCGGCATGTAGATGATGACACGGTCGCCCTGCTCGACCCCGAGGTCGCGCAGGATGGCGCCAAGGATCTGCACCTCGGTCCAAAGCCGATCATAGGCGATGACGCGCCTGGTGCCTGCAAGCGGGGAGTCATACACCAGCGCCGCCTGCGCGGCACGCCCGCGCATGACATGCCGATCGACGGCGTTCCAGCAGGTGTTGACGACGCCATCGGGGAACCAGCGGCCGTAGACGCCGGCCTTTGGGTCGAACACCGTTTTCGGGGTCTCGTACCAGTCGATCTCGCGCGCGGCCTCGCCCCAGAACGCCTGCGGGTCGCGCTGCCAGCGCGCATAGATTTCGTGGTAACGGCTTGTGCGGGCATCCATGGCGTGCTCCCGGTTTTCGTCGTCATCCCCGCGGTGGCGGCCGAGGATGGTCTTAGGGCTTTGGCCCAGCCATCCGTCGCGGCGCGTTCCTCGGAACGACGGTTCGAGGCTGGCGTTGCGACGCATTGTGAAGCCGCGCGCGCGCTTTGCAAGCGCGCCGATCATTGCGGCCATGCGTAAAACCGCTGGTCTCGCGCCGCCCGCGCTGTTATCCCCGCGCCAGCACCTCACCCCGCATGACAATCGTCACCGATCCGCTGTTCTATCTGCTCGCCATTCCGGCGGTGACGCTGCTTGGCCTTGGCAAGGGCGGGTTTGCGGGTGTGGGAATGATCTCAGCCCCGCTCTTGGCGCTGGTGCTGCCGCCGCTGCAGGCTGCAGCGATCCTGCTGCCGATCCTGATCGTCCAGGACGTGATCTCGGTCTGGGTCTACCGGCGCGACTGGGACGCCTGGAACCTCAAGGTGCTGCTGATCGGCTCGGTGTTCGGTGTGGCGATCGCGGGGCTTCTTGCCTCGCAGGTTTCCGATGCGCACGTGCGGCTTCTGGTCGGACTGATCGGCGTGACGTTCGTCCTCTACGCCTGGTTCGGACGCATGCCCGCGCAGGCACGCCGGCCGAGCGCAGCAAGCGGCGTGTTCTGGGGCGCGCTCTCGGGCTTCACCTCGACGCTGGCGCAGGCCGGCGCGCCCCCCTTCCAGGTGCACATGCTGCCGCAGAAGCTGCACAAGCTTACGCTCGTCGGCACCAACATGATCTTCTTTGCGCTGGTGAACTGGATGAAGATCCTGCCGTACTTCGCGCTCGGCCAGTTCACCAGCGAGAACATCGCCACCTCGGCCCTGCTATTGCCGTTCGCGATCGCTACCAATTTTCTCGGGATCTGGCTGGTTCGCCGCACGCCAACCGAGCTGTTCTACAAAATCGCCTATGTGCTGATGTTTCTGATCTCGGCCGAACTGGTGCGCAGCGGGCTGACCTCTGTGCTGCGCGGATAGGGGCGCATCGGAGCGGCAAAAGCGGCAATTGATCCGTCACCATCTATTTCGCTAGGCTGGTCGCGCTGGGACCGACGAGGGAGCCGTCGAGGGAGGGAGCTATGGCGCTGACCCCGTACGACACCGACCTTGACCGCAATCCGGCAAACTTCCAGCCGCTGACGCCGCTGACGCTCCTGGAGCGGGCCGCGGCGGTCTATCCGGACCACACCGCCATCATCCATGGCAAGCTCAAGCGCAGCTACGCCGCGTTCTACGCCCGCACCCGGCAGCTCGCCTCGGCGTTGGCCAAACGCGGCATCGGACCCGGCGACACGGTCTCGGTACTGCTTGCCAATACGCCCGCGATGCTCGAAGCCCACTACGGCGTGCCGATGTCGCGTGGCGTGCTCAACACGCTCAACACCAGGCTCGATGCCTCGATCATTGCATTCTCGCTCGATCATGCCGACGCCAAAGTGGTGATCGTCGACCGCGAGTTCTCCAATGTCATGAAAGAAGCGCTGGCGCTGGCGAAGGCCAAGCCGCTCGTCATCGACTACGACGACCCCGAGTTCGCGGGCGGCGGTGATCGCATCGGCGCGATCGAATACGAGGACTTTCTGAGCGAAGGCGACGCGCGCTTCGCCTGGCCGATGCCGGACGACGAATGGGACGCGATCTCGCTCAACTACACGTCCGGCACCACCGGCGACCCCAAGGGCGTGGTCTACCATCATCGCGGCGCCTATCTGCTCGCGGTCGGCAACGTGGTCACCTGCGGGATGGCCAAGCATCCGGTCTATCTCTGGACGCTGCCGATGTTTCATTGCAACGGCTGGTGCTTCACGTGGTCGATCTCGGTGCTGGCAGGCACGCATGTATGCCTGCGCCAGGTGCGGGCGACCGCGATGTATGATGCGATCGCGACCCACAAGGTCACGCATCTGTGCGGTGCGCCGATCGTGATGGCGACGCTCCTCAACGCGCCCGCGGCTGAGAAGAAGCCACTGCCGCACACGGTCGAGTTCTTCACCGCCGCAGCGCCGCCGCCAGTGGCGGTGCTCGCCGCCATGAAGGATGCGGGCTTCAACGTCACCCACCTTTACGGGCTCACCGAAACCTATGGCCCGGCCGTGGTCAACGACTGGCACCTTGATTGGAATGCGCTCGGCCCGGCCGAGCAGGCCGCCAGGAAGGCACGCCAGGGCGTGCGCTACCCGGTGCTCGAAGGGCTCGACATCATCGATCCCGCCACCATGCGACCTGTGCCGCGCGACGGCGAGACCATGGGCGAGGTGATGTTCCGCGGCAACGTGGTGATGAAGGGCTATCTCAAGAACAAACACGCGAGCGCGAGCGCGTTTGCGGGCGGCTGGTTCCACTCCGGCGACCTCGGCGTGATGCATCCCGACGGCTATATCCAGCTCAAGGACCGCTCCAAGGACATCATCATCTCGGGCGGCGAGAACATTTCCTCGATCGAGGTGGAGGATGCGCTCTACAAGCACCCGGCGGTGCAGGCCGCCGCGGTGGTGGCGAAGCCTGACAACAAGTGGGGCGAGACGCCCTGCGCCTTCGTGGAGCTCAAGCCGGGGCACGAAGCGAGCGCCGACGAGCTCGTGGCCTGGTGCCGCAAGAACCTCGCGAGCTTCAAATGCCCGCGTTACATCGTGTTCACCGAATTGCCGAAGACGAGCACGGGGAAAATTCAGAAATTCAAGCTACGCGAGCTGGCGAAGGCGGTATGAGACATTGCGGGCAGAGACCGAACTACGACAGAAGAAGATGCGAATGACGGCGAGTGAACAGGAACCGCGGCGATGAGCGATGACGACCGGTTGCAAACGCTCAGGGCGCAGGCCGAGGCGGCCTATGCCCGGATGTATGACAGCATCAACCCGACCGAGGCGGCGGCCCGCTATAGCGACGCCAAGGAGGCGCTGCACGATGCGATCGGACTGGCGGGCCGCCTCGGCAACGCAGACATCGCAAGCCAGCTCAGCGCCCGGCTCGCCCACATCAAGGCCGTGTTTCGTTCGCAGTTCGCGGGCATCGGCTGATGCCGCAGCCAGCGATCAGGCGCGATCCGGCGGCCTAAGGCCGCTTTCCCGATGTAGTTGTCCTCGGTGGTCGAATGACTTAGCCTCTAGGCAACCCGTCCATAGCGGAGGCAACGATGATCCCGAAGAAACCCGTCCTGGCTGCGCTTGCCGCCGCTGCGCTGGTGGCGGCGGCAACGCCCGCCGCCGCGGCTGACTATTACGCCGGCAAGTCGATCGATCTCCTGATCGGCGCCCCACCCGGCGGCGGCTATGACATCTACGGGCGGGCGGTGGCGCGCCATCTTGGTCGGCACATCCCCGGCAATCCCAATATCGTTCCGAAGAACATGCCGGGCGCCGGCAGTGCACGGGCGGCTGGCTTCGTCAGCTCGATCGCGCCCAAAGACGGCACCGTCATCGCCAACATCATGCCGGGTGCGGTGATCGGCCCGCTGCTCGACCCCAAGGCGGACACCCTGTTCGATCCGACCAAGGTTCGCTACCTCGGCAACGTCAACAACGGCACGCGCGTGTGCGTGTCGAGATGGGAATCCAAGGTCAAGACGTTCGAGGACACGCGCACGCAGAAGGCGGTCTTCGGCGGCGTCTCGACCAACGATTCGACGCGCGACTACGGCTACATGCACAAGAAGACAACGGGCGCGATCTACAACATGGTCACCGGCTACAAGGGCACGGCCGATCTCGCGTTGGCGCTCGAGCGCGGCGAGATCGACGGTTACTGCGGTTTCGACTGGGCAAGCCTCAAGTCGCAGCGACCAAAGTGGGTGAGCGACAAGATCATTCACGTGCTGGTGCAGGACTCCATCGAGCCGAACGAAGAGCTTACCCGCTTGGGCGTCCCGCACGTGTCCAAATACTACGGCAACGAACAGACGCGCAAAGTCGTCGAGTTCATCGTGAGCCAGCAGGTGTTCCACCGCTCTTTCATCGCGCCACCAGAAACGCCGCCGGAGCCGCTCGGGATTCTGCGCAGCGCCTTCGACGCGACCATGAAGGACCCGCAATTCCTGGCCGATGCACAGAAGATGCGCATCGATGTCGCTCCGCTCTCGGGCGCCAAGGTGCAGGAGGTAGTGACCAACCTCTATGCATCGCCGAAGGAAATCGTCGGGCTGGCGCGTAAGGCGATCAATCCCTGACGGTCCTGGCGCGCACGCGCGGGGCGCAGCATCGCGGTCCCCGCTCTTGGCGGGGACCCAACTCAGCGAGAACAATCCGCGCCAACGATTTACGTCCTCGCCACAGTCGCCGTCTTTATAGACGGCCTCGTAACGTTGGGGGGCGAGCATCATGAGCCTATTGTCCGATATCGGTTCCGGCACCGCAGTCGTGGTCTCCGTCTACAGCCTGTGGCAGACGACGCTCAAGCGGGCGACGCTCAAGGGCTTTGTGGCGCCGGTCATCCGCTATGCGTCGCCCTATCAGAACAGCAACTTCGAGGTGTTCGCGATCCCGCTGACGATGACCAACGAGGGCGCGCGCACCGGCACGATCATGTCCATGGACCTCGTGGTGAGGTCGCCCGAGCGCAATTTGACCAAACAGTTTTACAGCGCGGACTTCGGCCAATGGAGCACCGAGAAGGGCCGCACCGGAGATTTCCGCCCCTTTGCACCGATCGTGATCGCGGGCCGATCGAGCTACACCGAGACGATCCTGTTCCACGCGCGGCGCGACGAGCAGGTGATGCAGATCGTCGACAAGGAAGGCCTTTATCAATTCACGCTGACGTTCCAGACCGCGCTCAGCGACGAACTCGGCCTCGTGACCCGGCTGCGCCAGAAGCTGCCGAAGCCCCTGACCTTCGAGATGGTGCTGCCCGTGCTCGATCACCGGGCGTTTACGAGCGGCAGCGGCACGCTGCCGTTGCATCAGAAGAACTGGCAGACCAGCGTAAACGAGACGTAGAGCGTGGTCCCGAAAGTGAGTGTCAGTCTCCGGATGAAATTCATGCTTAAACGACCGACTCCGCGACCGACCGCCGCAAGGGGCGGTTGGTTGTGCGTCGCGGAAGAATAACCTAGCCTCCAGGCCCACAGTTAGGACCAAGGGAAGGCCCTGGAGGAAACACGATGTCTTGCAAGCCAGCGCTCGTCGGTCTCGCTATCGCGGCCGTCGCGCTTTCAATTGCTCCCGCACAGGCGGCCGACTACTACGCCGGCAAAACGGTCGATCTCGTGGTCGGCAATTATCCAGGCGGCGGCTTCGACATTTACGCCCGCACGCTCGGGCGCCATCTCGGGCACAACATTCCCGGCAATCCCACCATCGTGGTCAAGAACATGCCGGGCGCCGGCAGCACCAAGGCCGGCCATCACGTGCAGGCGATCGCGCCCAAGGACGGCCTCACGATCGGCGCGGTCACGCCCGGCGCCATCATCGGGCCGCTGCTCGACGACAGGCCTGGCGGCATATTCAATCCGATGCAGGTGACCTATCTGGGAACGGCCAATGCGGGGCCGCGGATCTGCGCGACCTATGGCAACTCCAAGACCAAGACCTTCAAGGACGCGCTGACCCACAAGACCAAGCTTGGCGGCGTATCAAGAGGCGACGCGGTGCACGACTACGCCTATCTGATCAAGCGCACCACCAATGCGCAGATCGACGTCGTCGCCGGCTACAAGGGCACGCTCGACCTCGCGCTCGCCATGGAGCGCGGCGAGATCGACGGCGTCTGCGGCTGGGACTGGTCGAGCGCGAAGGCGCAGAAGCCCGAGTGGATCCGCGAGGGCAAGATCCACATTCTGGCGCAGCTCGGTCCGAGCGAGAGCGAAGAGCTGACCAAGATGGGCGTGCCGCAGATCTGGTCCTACATGAGGGACGATAACGCCCGCCAAGTCCACCTCATGGTGGTGAGCCAGCAGGCTTTCACCCGCCCCTATTTCATTGCGACCGGAACGCCGCCGGAGCTCGTGACCACGTTGCGCACCGCATTCGACGCCACCATGCGCGATCCTGAATATCTTGCGGATGCCAAGAAGATGCGCATCGACATCTCGCCGCTGCCGGGCGCAACCGTGCAGGGCCTGATCAAGAAGCTCTACGACACCCCGAAGTCGATCGTCGAGCAGGCGCGGGCCGCGATCCGGCCGTAGCAACGTCCCTGCATGGTTGTCCGCGGCGCGCGGATGACCTAGCATTTTTCTATTGAGCGCACAGCGCATCGTCGGAAGGCAAAGCGGAGATCTCGATGTCAGTCGTCACCAGAACAGCCGGCCTGCTCGCTGCAGCCGCCAGCGCCATGCTCGCGGCAGCGCCCGCGCACGCCGCCGACTACTTCGCCGGCAAGACCCTGGAGCTCATCGTCGGCGGCGATGCCGGCGGCGGGTATGACATCTACGCCCGCACCGTCGCCCGCCATCTCGCTCATCACATCCCGGGCAGCCCGACGATCGTGGTGAAGAACATGCCGGGCGCCGGGTCGACCCGCGCCGGCATCTACATCAGCACGGTCGCGCCCAAGGATGGCACGTCGATCGGCGCCATGATGCCGGGCGCCATTATCGGCCCCTTGCTCGACGACAAGCCCGGCCAGCAGTTCGATCCGAACAAGGTCAAATATATCGGCACCGCCGACTCCGGCGTGCGCGTGTGCGTGACCTACGCCACCTCCAAGATCAAGACCTTCGAGGACGCGCAGCGGCAGAAGGCGGTGCTGGGCGCGAGCTCTGCCGGCGGCGCCACCCGCGACTACGCTTACCTGCACAACCATACAGCCGGCACCAAGTTCGAGGTCGTTTCCGGCTACAAGGGCACCGTCGACATCGCGCTCGCGATGGAGCGTGGCGAGGTCGACGGCATGTGCGGCTGGGACTGGTCGAGCGTGAAGTCGCAAAAGAGCGGCTGGATCAAAGACAAGAAGCTCAACATCCTGGTGCAGGCCAGCCTCGAGCCGCTCGACGAGCTGAGCGAACGGGGCGTACCCCACATCTGGAAGTTTGTGACCAAGGAGAGCGACCGCAAGGTAGCCGAGCTGGTGCTGAGCCAGCAGGTGTTCCAGCGCTCCTACATCGCGCCGCCGGAGACTCCCGCAGAAGCGCTCGGCATCCTGCGCACAGCCTTCGATGCCACTATGAAAGACGAGGCCTTCCTGGCCGACGCGAACAAGTCAAAGATTTCGATCACGCCGCTTTCCGGCGCAAAGGTGCAGGAGCTGATCACGAAGCTCTATGCCACCCCGAAGGAGTTCGTCCAGCGCGCCAAGGCTGTGATCAAGCCGTAAAATAAGGAGGGCGAATAGGGAATGGCGAGTAGCGAATAGCAGGAGAGATGCCGCCGGGGCACATTCGCTATTCGCTATTCGCTATTCGGGCTCACTTGACCTTCAGGTTGAGCTTCTTGATCAGCGTCGACCACTTCTTTTCTTCCTGGTCGATATCCTTGGCATACTCCTGAGGCGTCGACGTCAACGCGTCGCCGCCCTCGGCCTGAATGCGCTTCTTGACCTCGTCGTTGTCAACCAGCGCGACCAGCTCCTTGTTCAAACGCGCGATGATCGGACGCGGCGTCCCGGCTGGCGCGATCAGGCCATAGTGCAGCACCGCGTCGAAGCCGGGCAGGCCCGATTCCGCCGCTGTCGGAACTTCCGGCAACAGGCTGAAGCGCTTCGTCCCGGTCACCGCGATGGCGCGCAGCTTGCCGGCCTGGATGTTGCCGATGGCAGGCGGCAGCACGCCGAACGACACCGGCACATGCCCGCCGAGGAGGTCGTTCATCAGCGGCGCCGTGCCACGGTAGGGAATGATGACCATGTCGACGCCGGCCGCCGCCTTGAAATACTCGGCGGTCAGGTTGCCGCCGGTGCCGACCGCCGATGTGCCGAAATTGATCTTGCCGGGCTGGCTCTTCACAATCGCGATTACGTCGGCCACCGTCTTGGCGGGGAACGACGGATGCGCGATCAGCGCGACCGGCATCGAGCCGATGAGGCCGATCGGCGCAAAATCCTTGCGCGGGTCGTAGCCCGCATTGGCATAGAGGCTCGGGTTGATCGCGATCGTGCCGGTATGCGCCAGCATGAGCGTGTAGCCATCGGGCTCAGCCTTGGCGACCGCGCGGGTGCCGACGGTGCCACCGGCGCCAGTGCGGTTCTCGACCACGACAGTTTGCTTGAGCGCGATGGTGAACTTTTCAGCGACGATGCGCGCCAGGGAATCGACGCCTCCGCCCGGTGGGAATGGCACCACCAACGTGATCGGGCGGGTCGGATAGGATTGGGCGAACGCCGGTCCGGCAACGAGCGCGCCCAGCACGGCCGCTACGGCAACGATGATTTTACGCATGCATGATCCCCTCGGCTGCCCGTTCAAGCCGGTTTCAAAGTTTATGAACTGGCTTCCCTCGCACTCCCAGCCGCCACGTGGTGGGGCCCGAATGCAAGGCCTTGGCAGCCTAACATCAATCAGGCACGCCTAATGCACACTGGCGTCCTGACGCAGGCGGACGATCTCGTCCTTCACTTGCAGCTTGCGACGCTTGAGCTCGGCGACCTGCAGGTCATCCGTGGACGGATGAGCGAGCGCTTCATTGAGCTCGTCTTCGAGGGCCTGGTGCCGCCTTTCGAGTTCCGCAAGATGCGCTTGAATGGACATGTGGCACGTCTCCTTTGGTCAGAACCCTGAAAGTCTACACCAAGAGCTATCCGTGTCGACGCTCGTTTCGGTTGTGCGCCGCAGCAATCCCCTGATTGCATTACCATCGGGGGAAACATGGACGCATCAGGCAAAACTGACCTAATTTTTCAACAAGTTCGCCAAAAGTCACATGCCGCGCCGTGTATCGAATCTCAAAATCGGGACACCCAAACCGCAGAGTGCTACTATTGATACCGGAATTCGTATCAGAGGGGGCCGCGAGGTCCACGATTGGTGGCTCGCGCCCGAAGTCCGTAAGTCGCCGCGGCACCCTCTGATACGAACTTCGGAAGCAAAGGGGCACTAGCAATTCTATGATTCTAGTGCCGCTTTTCAATCTGAAGTTCCTAACCGAGTTTGCCGCAAGTGTTGTAGGAACTTCAGATCGGCGGCACTAGTGCCCCGTTTCCGAAGTTCGTAGGTTGTCGCGGCACCTTCTGAAACGAACTTCGGAAGCAAAGGGGCACTAGCAATTCTATGATTCTAGTGCCGCTTTTCGATCTGAAGTTCCTAGGCGAGTTTGCCGCAAGTGTTGTAGGAACTTCAGATCGGCGGCACTAGCGGCGACGATGACGAAAGAGGAAGAACGCGAGCTGCGGGAGCAACTGGCGCGGCTGCAACAGGAGCACCGCGACCTCGACGCCGCCATCTCGGCGCTGGAGGCGGCGCCCGGTTCCGATCTGCTGCAGGTGCAGCGGCTGAAGAAGCGGAAGCTGTTCTTGCGCGATCGCATTTCGCACATCGAGGATCAGCTCACGCCCGATATCATTGCGTGAGCCGCGACCGCCATAAAGCTTACTGCGGCTTGATGCCCGCCTTCTTGATCACCTCACCCCAGCGGCGGGTGTCGTCGTTCACAAGCTTGCGCATATCCTCCGGGCTGCCGCCCACCGGGACCAGATTGAGCTGAACGAAGCGCTTTTTCATGGCGTCCGTATTGATGATGTCGTTCATCGTGCGATTAAGCTTGGCGATGATCGGCGCGGGCGTCTTCGGCGGCGCGCTGATGGCGTTCCAGGTGTCCGAGGTGAAATTGGGCACGCCCACTTCGATCAGGGTCGGCATGTCCTTGAGCAGGTCGATCCGCTTTTCGGTGGCGACGGCAAGGATGCGCGCCTTGCCGGCTTCATGCAGCTTGTAGGCAGACGACAGCTCCATGAAGATCATATCGACATGGCCGGCAACGATATCGTTGAGCGCGGGGCCCGTGCCGCGGTAGGGCACGTGCGTCATCTTCGTCCCGGTCAGCGCCATGAACAGCTCGGCGGTCAGGTGCGACGTGGTGCCGACGCCCTGTGACGCGAAGTTGATCTTGCCCGGATTGGCCTTCGCATAGGCGAGGAATTCCTGCGCGGTCTTGGCCGGAAAGTCCTTCTTCACCAGAAGCACGTTCGGGAACTTGGTCATGACCGCGACCGGCTCGAACTTGGTCGGGTCGAAGTTGAGCCGCTTGTAGAGCGCCACGTTGGTGGTGATCGGCGCGGGCTGCGAGGCCATCAGCGTATAGCCGTCGGGAGGCGCGATATAGACCGTCTCGGCCGCGACGTTGCCGCCGGCGCCGCCACGGTTCTCCAGCACGAATGGCTGGCCCAGCCGCTGATGCAATTGCTCCGCAAAGATGCGGGTGACCGTGTCGACACCGCCGCCGGCCGGGACCGTGACGATGATCTTGACCGGCTTGGTCGGATACTCGGCCGGGTTCTGGGCGGCCGCAGGCGACAGCAACAACGCCGCTGCCGCGATCAGGGCCAGACGCTTCAACATGAATTCCTCCATAGGACGGGGGCACGACTGCGTGCCCGACAGACTACGCGGGCCTAGCGGCGAATGTGGCACATTGTGCCCGCAATGGTAAATCGGCGTTGGGCAGGCGCGATCGGGCCGATGTCGATGTCGACCGCGCGAGCGCAGTCAGGCACCGACAACCCGGAACACCCGGCGACGCTCCGCCTTGCGGACGTACATGGCGCGGTCGGCTCGCTCCAAGAGGTCCTGAGGCCGGTCGAGCGGCAAGAGCGGTGCCACCCCGCAGGACGCACCGACCTGCAAGACCGCCCCCGCGTGGGTCGCGGTCATGCGCGTAATGGCAGCTTCGATCGCCTCAGCCTTCACCTGCGCATCAGCCTCGTTGCAGTTCCACAAAAGGACGACGAACTCGTCGCCGCCCACCCGCGCCACTACGTCGGACTCCCGGATATGACGGCCGAGCACCATCGCCACCGCCTTGAGCACGGCGTCGCCGGCGGCATGGCCGTGACGATCGTTAATGGATTTGAAGTCGTCGAGATCCACATAGACCAGAGCGACGCTGGCGCCGTAGCGCTTCACATGCGCCAGCGACCGCTTCAATTCACGATCGAGGCCGCGCCGGTTAAGAACGTCGGTCAATGGATCGATCTGCGCACGCGCGGCAAGTTCGGCCACCTCCTCGCGCGCCTGCGCAAGCTCAAGCTCGAGCCGCGCGACTTCCCCGGCCAGCCGAATGGCATCGGCCGGTTTAGGGCGCGCAGGCTTCTCAACGCGCTCGATCGGCTCGACCAGACGGCGCAGCAAAGCGCGCGCCCGTTTCGGCGCGCTCCGCAGCTTGCTCGCCCTGCCTTGCCCGCTAGTTTTCGTCACCATCCCACCCTCGACGAATCGCTATGCAGGATAACGAGGACCTGCGGGGGGTCAAATTGGCTCAGGTGGTAACAACAATTGCCCTCGCCATCGCGAAGCGGGGCGCGTTAGCATCAGGCCGCCGACAGGTACAACAATGCGTAATCTGGGCGCGAGGTGAGGAACATGGTTCGATCTTTTCTGCTTGGCTTCCTTGTGAGTCTGGTCGCCGCCCCGCTCGCCGCGCAAGACTATCCGACCCGGACCATCACATTCGTCTGCCCGTTCCCGGCCGGCGGCGGTACCGACATCCTCACCCGCCTGCTCGCCCAGGAGCTGCAGGACAAGCTCAAGCAGACCGTGATCGTCGAGAACCGGGTCGGCGCCGGGACCCAGATTGCCGCGCAGGCGGTGGCGCGCTCGGCGCCCGACGGTTACACCCTCCTGCTCGCGCCGGTGACGACGCTCGCCATCGGGCCGAGCGTCTACAAGAATTTGCCCTACGACACGATCAAGGATTTCGCGCCCGTCGGCCTCGTCGGCTCGGCGCAGTTCGCGCTCGTCGCCCATCCGTCGCTCGGCGCCAAGTCGCTGCCCGAGCTGATCGCGCTGATCAAGCAGCGCTCCGGTCAGCTCAGCTATGGCACGTCGGGCGCATCGACGCCGCATCATCTGTTCATGGAGATGTTCCTCAAGGCGATCGACGCCAAGGCGCAGCACGTGCCCTATCGCGGCAGCGGGCCGGCGTTGACCGGCCTGATCGCCGGCCAGACCCAGATGATGATGGTCGACCTTGCGGTCGCGCTGCCGCAAATCCGCGCCGGCAAGGTCAAGGCCTATGCGGTGCCCTCACCTTCGCGCGCGCCCACGATGCCCGAGATTCCGACAATTGCGGAGGCAGCGCTGCCGGGCTTCGGCGCACGCGGATGGTTCTCGGTCGTGGTGCGCGCCGGCACCCCGCGGCCCATCATCGAGCGGCTCAACAGCACGCTCACGGCTTATCTCAAGCGCCCCGAGGTCAACGACCGGCTGCAGGGGCTCGCAATCGACCCCCTCACCTCAACGCCCGAGGAGCTTGCGGCGTTCATTCCAGCCGAGATCGCCAAATGGGCGAAGGTGGTCAAAGACGCCGGCATCGAGCCGCAGTAAAGCAAAGCTTGCGAGATTTGGCGGTACGGTCGAGACAAATTCTGCGTCGTTCCCGCGCAGGCGGGGACCCATAACCACAGGCCGTGGTTATTGGTGGAGCGCTACGCTTCCACACGGCAAGCCGACGACACAGCACACCTTTGTGCAAGTACAACTATCTTATCGGAACACTTGATAGACCGGTGAGTATGGGTCCCCGCCTGCGCGGGGACGACGCGGAGGATGTTGCAATCCCGTGCCTAACGCGCCCGTTTGAGGTCTGCAATCAAGCCCTTGCCGCCCGAGTGAAGCGTGCGCGCAGCCGTGCGCCGGTGCGCACGCGCCATTCGCGCATGTTCTCGATCGTCATCAGGATTGCGGGCGTGACGATCAGCGTGAGCACGGTCGCGAAGCCGAGCCCGAACACGATCGCGGTCGAGAGGCTGATCCACCATTGCGTCGCGGGCGCGCCGACCGTGATCTCGCGGGTGAGGAACTCGACGTTGATCCCGAATGCGATCGGCAGCACGCCGAGGATCGCGGTGACCGCGGTGAGCACCACCGGCCGCGCACGCTCGCGGCAGGTCTGGATGATGGCGTCGTAGGCTGCCACGCCCTCGCGGCGCAGCCGATCGTAAGTATCGATCAGCACGATGTTGTTGTTCACGATCACGCCCGCATTGGCGATCACCCCGATGCCGGTCATCACCACGCCGAACGCCTGGCCCATGATGAGGAGCCCGAGCAGCACCCCGAAGGTCGACATCACGACCGCGGAGAGCACCACGAACACCGAGGTGAGCTTGTTGAACTGCGCAAGCAGGATCGCAAATATCAAGAAGATCGCGGTGCCGAACGCCTTCATCAGGAAGGCGCCGGCCTTCTGGCGCTCCTCGTCTTCACCCTTGAGCCTGAAGGTGACGCCCGGCCCAAGATCGGCCTTGGCGAGATCGCTGGCGATCTCCTGCTGCACCTTGGCGGTCTGCACGCCTTCGGCGACATTGGCCGACACGGTCATCACCCGGTTGGCGTTGACGCGGTTGATGTAGCCCACGCGCTGGGCCGGAACGCGCTGCACGAAGTTGCCGATCGGCACATGGCCGACCTGGGTCTGCACCCGCAGGTCGTCGATCTGGTCGAGGCTGCGTCGATCGGGCGGAAAGCGCACCAGGATGTCGACCGACTTGTCGCTGTCGACCGGGCGATATTCGGTCGCCTTGAGCCCATTGGTGACCAGCTGGATCGCGCTGCCGACCGTGTTCACGCCGGCGCCGTACTTGGCGGCCTGCGCGTTGTCGACCTCGATCTTCCAGTCGATGCCGGGCAGCGGCTGTCCGTCGTCGAGGTCGCGGATGTCGCTGCGCTGCGCCAGCATGGCGGCAACCTTTTTTGCCGCCGCCGGCAGCACGGCGGGATCGAGCGCGGCAAGCTGCACCTGGATCGGCTTGCCGGTCGGCGGACCGGCGCGCGGCGCTGTGACCTCGACCAGGATGCCGGGGATATCGGCGGTGCGTGTGCGGATCTCATCCATGATGGCGTGCCCAGGACGACGCGTGCGCCAGTCGTCGAACTCGAACTGGATGACACCGATCGTGTCCTCGGTGAGATCGCCCAAACCGCGCGGTTGCTCGCCAACGCGCGCGTAGACTGTCTTCAGGCCCGGGAACGTAAGCACCCGCTTCTCCACTTCGGCAACCGCCCGGTTCTTCTCCTCGAGCGAGAGATTGCCGCGGCCGTGCACGATGACCTGGCCGTAGTCCGGTTCCACGCTCGGGAAGAATTCGACGCCGCTCCCGAACTTGCTGTAGGCCATCTGCACGGCAATGAGCAGAAACGCCGCCAGCGCGAGCGTCCCGCCCGGATGGCGCAGCGCCAGCCGGACCGTGCGCATATAGGGCCCGCCATCCCTGACGCGATCGTTGTGCGGGACTGCCGCGCTGGCGAGCCAAGCGAGCGGCCAGCGCCGCAACCTTATAGTGCGCGCGCATAGCGCGTCGAAAGACGCGCGTAAACGCCCTGATGACACTCGTCCTGAACCGGGCTCGTCGGCCCGCGGTGATGCCCTGCCAAGCAGCGCGCCAAGCGTCGGCGTGAAGAACAGCGCGACCGCGAGCGACGCAGAAAGCGTGGCGATCAGCGTGATCGGCAGATATTTCATGAACTGTCCGACCACACCGGGCCAGAACAGGAGCGGCGAGAACGCCGCGACGCGGGTCGCGGTCGCCGCGATCACGGGGCCGGACATCCGCCTGGCGGCAAGCGCATAAGCCTCCTTCGGCGCCATGCCTTCCGCCATGCGCCGCTCGGCGAACTCGGACACGATGATGGCGTCGTCGACCAGCATGCCGACCGCAAGGATGAGCGAGAACAGCACCACGATATTGACGGTGAGCCCGGCAAGCTGCAGCCCCAGCACGCCGGCCAGAAACGACGCCGGGATCGCAATGCCGATGAACAGCGAGGCGCGGAAGCCGAGCGCGAACAGGATGATGACGGCAACCAGCAGCACGCCGGTAACGACCGAGTTCTGCAGGTCGGAGAGCATCTGCCGGATCACCTTCGACTTGTCCTGCGTGAAGGTGACGCGGACGGCCTCGGGCCATTGCTTCTGCAATTGGCTGACGACGTATTTCACCGCATCGACCGTCTCGATCAGGTTGGCGCCGGTGCGCTTCGACACCTCGACGGTCATGGCCGGCCGGCCATTGACGCGGGTGATCGAGGTCGCGTCCTTGAAGGTCGGCTTGATCTGCGCGATGTCGAGCAACGTCACGGCCGCGCTCGCCGAAGCGATCACCGGCACCTTGGTGATGTCCTGCGGCTTCTCGAACAGGGAGGGCACCTTGACGGCGAAGCGCCCGCTCTGACCTTCGAGCGCGCCAGCGGCGATCAACGTGTTGAAGGCCTGGGTGAGTTGGCCGAGCTGATCGAGCCCGATGCCGTAGCTCTTCATCAGCATCGGCTCGATGATGATCTCGACCGCCTCGTCACGGGCGCCGCGCAACTCCGCCGAAAGGACGCCGGGCGCCTGCTCGATCGCATTCTTGGCAGCCCGCGCCATGCGCAAGAGCGTGCGCTCGGGCACGTCGCCCGACAGCCCGACGACCAGCACCGGGTAGGTCGAGAGGTTGACCTCCAACACCTGCGGCTCGTCAACGTCGCGCGGCAGGTCATGCTTGGCGATATCGACCTTGGCACGCACGTCGGCGAGCGCGGCCTTGGAATCGAAACCCGCTTCGAATTCGAGCAGCACAAAACCGCCGCCTTCGAACGCAGTCGAGCGCATCTCCTTGACGTTGCCGACCGACTTGAGCTGGGTCTCGACCGGACGCAGCAGGAGCCGCTCGGAATCCTCCGGGCTGATGCCGCGCTCGGAAAGCTGCACATAAATGATCGGAATCCTGACGTCCGGCTCCGCCTCCTTCGGGATCGTCACATAGGCGACGAAACCCGCCGCCAGCAGGAATAGAAGCGTCGCGATGGTTAGCCGCGCATGGCTGATGGCGTAGTCGATGAACTTGTACATCGTTCGACCTTAGACCCTGATCCGTCACCCTGAGGTGGCCGCCGAAGGCGGCCCTCGAAGGGCGACGGCCTGCGTGATGCCCGTCATCCTTCAAGGCTCCCCCGGCTCAAGAGGCCGGGGTCGCACCTCAGGATGACGGCGCGAGTCATCATTTATTTCGCCGCCGCCGCAACGTCGGCGGCCGCGACTGCTTCGACCTTCTGTCCTTCGCGTACAAAGTCCTGCCCCTGCACGATCACGCGCGCGCCATCGGGAATGCCGGCGACCCACATGAAGGTCTGCTCGTCTTCGACGATCCGCACCGGCACGAAGGCGACAACGTCTGCTTCGCCCACCGTGCGCACGCCGACATCACCGGATGACGCGATCGTCAGCGCCGAGCGCGGGATGCGTGTTGCCGCAACCGGCGCCTGCTTGAGTGAAACTTCAGCGGTGATGCCATCCGGGATGGCGCCCTTCGGGTTCGACAGCTGGACCTCCACCCGATAAGTCCGCGTGGTCTGGCTCGCGGTCTTGGCCACGAAGCGGACCTTCCCGCGCACAGTTTCACCGGTAATGAGGCGCACCTGCGCCTCATCGCCGACCTTGATGCCAGCAAGCTTGCGTTCGGCAACCTCGACCACCGCCAGCATCGGATCGAGCGCGACGAGCTGCGCGATCTCGCGTCCAGCCATGGAAAAGGCGGCCTGGCCGACCTCGACCGACACATCTGCAATGACTCCCGCCCACGGCGCGCGCACGACACCGCGGTCGCGCTCGGCTTCGGCCATCGCCAACGCCGCTTCGGCGGCCTTGAGCTGGGCTTCGAGATTGACCAGATCGAGCCGCGGGGTGGCGCCCGAGGCAATCAGGGGGCGCTTGGCCTCAAGCTCGGTGCGGCGCTGCTTCACCAATGACTGCGCCTGCGCGACCTGCGCGGTACGCGCGTCATCGGAAAGGACCGCGATGACATCGCCCTGCTTAACCCAGGTGCCGCGCTTGACCTTTAGCTCGGTCAACACCCCGGCCGTGCGCGCCGTGATGGTGACGTGCTTGTCGGCCTCGGTGCGGCCCGAGATGGTGAGCGCTCGGCTATGCTGCTCCACGCTCGTCGTCGTGACCGCGACGCGGAACGGCTTTTGGTGCTCGCCTTCGCCGGGCCGGATGGCCGCGCGGCTCTCCGCGTTTTCATGCGGCATGAAATGTCCGGACGCGATCCAGAGCGCGGCCGCCGCAACCAGGCCGATAGCGGTAATGCGGCTCGCTTTCATCGGGATTTCTCCTTGCGCTTAGACACGGGGTCTTTGGGCACAGGGTTCTTGGCCACCGGCTGCGGACGGCTCCGCAGCATGTGCCGTGTGATGTCCATGAAAATCGGTATGACGGATGCGGGATCGAAGCCGGGGTCGAGCGCGCGCCGCCACCAGACGCCGTCCGCGATAATCATCAGCATCGTAACGACGCCCTCGAGATCGACATCCTTGGGGATGTCGCCGCGCGCGGCCGCCGCCCGCAGAAGATCAAGCAGCCATTTCTTCACGTCGGCATCGAAGGACGCGGAGATGCGGGCGATCTCCGGGTTCCGGCGCGCCTCCGACATCACTTCCGTGCAAAGCAGCACCTGCTCGGTCGGCCGCACCGCGAAGTGATGGTGCGCCATGCCTTCGAGCACGGCGAAGAGGCCATAGGAGAGATCGGCACTGGCGAACTGCTGGCCTACCTCCGCCCGATCGCGCTCGGCGATGCCCGCAATCAGCGCCTCTTTCGACCGGAAATAGCGATAGAGGTTGCCCGGGCTCATCCCGGCCTCGGTGCAGATGTCCTGCATGGAAGCGCCGTGGAACCCCGAACGCACAAAACAGCGCTGGGCCGCGGCCAGGATCTCGGCACGGCGGTCGGACTGAGCCTGGACGTTAGCGCGGCGCATCAGGCAGCGGCTCCGGGTATTGCAGTGCGGTAAATGAGAATGAACGTTCACTCTCGATATGCCGAGCGGCCGTTCCTGTCAACCGGGCACAGTGGCCGGGTCCGATTGGTGGCCGGCAAGCCCGGCCCATTGATGGCCAGCGAGAAGCGAGTTGGGTGATGGCCGAAAAGGTTCAACCGTACCAGCGAGCGGCACGCGCCGACAAGAATCGACCTGTGTCAACATCGGGGCAAAAGACCAAACGGCGGCGCCCCCTCCTGGCGGGCGTACGCTTGGCGTTCATTGTCGCTCGCTTCACGCCGCTTCACGTTTGATGAAATCTTCGTAATGCAACTTTGTCGCAGCGATATTCAGTCCGCATTCATGCGGCAAAGCCCAACGATCGTCCCCATATGGTTGCAATGCGTTTCCCACTGGGATGTGCGCAGTTGCTGATGGAGGATGGATATGAAGCGAGCATGGATAGCCACAAGTGCCGCCGCGTTGCTGGCGGTGGCGGCCTTTGCGGGCTCGGCTACCGAAGCTGGAGCGCGCAGCAACAACGGAGGGCACAGCTTTCACAGCGGAGGCGGAGGTGGCGGAGGTGGCGGCGTACACTTCCACAGCAGCGGAGGATCTTCAGGACGCAGTTTCAGCCGCGCTCCCTCGGGGCGCAGCTTCAACAGTGGCCCCTCGGTGCGCAGTTTCAACCGCGGTCCCGCTGTCCGCCAGTTCAACGGCGGCTCCACGGTCCGCAACTTCAATGGTGGCGGCAGGCCGCCGCAGTTCCACAACAACGGCGGCAACAAGCATAGGGTCGTGCGCCACCGCCGCGGCTTCCGCGGTCCGGTCTTCGCGAGCCCGTATATCTACAGCTACGGGTCTGACTACTCCTATTATGCCGACGACGAGTGCTACGACTGGCAGCGCGTGGCGACGCGCTCCGGCTGGCGCTACATGTGGGTTAACGTCTGCTACGACGACCAGTATTGAGCCAGCTTGGATGGCACCACCCGCCGGGCTCTTGCCCGGCGGGTTTTTTTGCGCCACGACGCCGTTTGTGCAACTCCGGTCGTACAACACCGGCTGCAGATCGGCACTGGTGCTCAATTCGCACAGGCAACGGCTCTGATGTCTTACGTAGTCGCAGTCCTGATCGCGCTGTTCGGTGGCTGGTGGGTGGCCGCAACCGACGCGGTGTTCCGCGCCGAGCAGCGGCCGGGCCTGTTCGGCGGCACCTTCGGCATGGTGCTCCTCCTCGTTGCCACCGTAGGCGGGGGGTTGCTGCTGGCCCAGGGAGTGATCTGGATCGCCCGGATCGTGCCTTCCGCCTCGGTCGCCGCCATTATCGGCGTCATGGGACTCCTCGGCGCCAAGGGCTCCAACATGCTCAATGCGGCCCCCGCCGGGGCCGTCAATCGCATGCTGCTGGGGCTCGCCGGGCTGACCGTGCTGTATGCGATCGCCTGGTCGTACTTTCCCGTATCTTGAAGCGCCCTTTGGGCCTGAATCCGGCCCATTTCGATGGACTCCAGCACCGCTTTCTGGTACAGGCCCTGCCCCAAAGGTGATGGCTCGGTGCAACGTGGCTGCAAGCCAGGAGTGCCGGCGCATCGCCGCAACCCAAAGCTAACGAACCCTTACCGAAGAGGTACGCCGCGTGCAGGTTCTCGTCCGCGACAATAACGTCGACCAAGCCCTCAAGGCGCTCAAGAAGAAGATGCAGCGCGAGGGCATTTTCCGCGAGATGAAGCTCCGCGGCCACTACGAGAAGCCGTCCGAAAAGAAGGCCCGGGAGAAGGCGGAGGCGATCCGCCGCGCCCGCAAGCTGGCCCGCAAGCGCATGCAGCGCGAGGGCCTCCTGCCGATGAAGCCGAAGCCCACACCGGGCGGCCCGGGCGGTCGCCCCGGCGCTCCGCGCCGGCCGAGCTTCTAGCGAGCGCATGATCCCGAAAAGCTGCAGACTTTTCGGATGAGGTCATGCAACCAAACAAGCGCTTAGAGCGAAATCGCGATTGAGCCTAAAGCGTTTTTGCGCCCGGTCGCGCGCCAAGCGCTGCCGGAATGTTGCGCGCGGGCCGCATGGCCCGCGTCGTCGTTTGGGCCGCCTTGTTGCCCGCTTCGGGCGACCTATACTGGCGCCTCACCCGCAGGCACCCCATGTCCGAGACCCTCGCCAACACGCTATCGGGCCGCGCCGGCGCCTCGCCGGAAGCGATCATGGCCCACTACGACATGGGCAACGAGTTCTTTCGGCTCTGGATCGGACCGGAACTGGTCTATTCCTGCGCGCTGTTCGACCCGGGCGACGACCTCGCCCGGGCACAGACCCGCAAGCTCGACCATCACATCGAGGCGGCGAGCGCAGCAGCTGCGGCACGCGTACTCGACATCGGCTGCGGCTGGGGCGCGCTGATGCGCCGGCTCGTGACACATTGGGGCGCCAAGCATGTGGTCGGCCTGACGCTGAGCGACGCACAGGCCCGCTGGATCGAAGCCCACCCTGTGCCGGGCATCGAGGTGCGTGTGGAGAACTGGCGCGATCACGTCGCCGCACAGCCCTACGACGCGATCATTTCCATTGGCGCCTTCGAGCACTTCGTCCAGCGCGGGATGGAGCCTGCCGCCAAGATGGCGGCCTACCGCGCGTTCTTCGATTTCTGCCACCGCGCGCTGGTCGACGACGGCCGGCTCTCGATCCAGACCATCGCATATGTGAAGCGCTCGACCGACGTGCCGGCTCTGATCACCGACAAGATCTTCCCCGAAAGCGAATTGCCGTTGATCTCCGAGCCAATCGCGGCCGCGGAGGAGAAGTTCGAATTGCTGGCGCTGCGCAACGACGCCGATCACTACTACCGCACGCTGCGCATGTGGGACGACAATCTCGCCGCCTGCCATGACCAAGCGGTCGCGCTCGCCGGCGAGGCGACCGTGAAGGACTTCCGGCAGTACCTGCGCATCTCGGCGTCAGGCTTCAAGCGCGGCCACATCTGCCTGTTGCGCATGAGCTTCCGCAAACGGTAAGGCGCGCGAGCGGAGACGCCACCATTACTCAAACCGCTCGGCCAGGAACGTCTTCGCAGCCTCAACCGCGCGCAGGCCGAGGTCCTCGTGGCCGGCGCCCGCGATCCGCACGAAGCGCTTGGGCCCGTTGACGAGCGCGTAGAGCCGTTCGCCGGCTTCGATCGGGATCACGGTGTCGTGGTCGCCGTGCATGATCAGCACCGGCACCGTGACGTTGCGAATGCGCAGGTCGGAGCGAAACTGGTCCTTCATCAAAAGGCGCACCGGCACGAACGGATAGGCGGACGCCGCAATGCTGACGGCCGAAAAGAACGGCGCTTCGAGCACCAGCCGCGCAACCTGCTTCTCGGCGGCGAGCGCGACCGCAACGCCGGTGCCAAGCGATTCACCCCAGAGCACCAAGCGCGCCGCCGGATAGCGTGCCGCCGCGAACGCGTAGGTCGCACGCGCGTCCTCGATCAGGCCCGCCTCGCTCGGCCGGCCGCTTGAGCCGCCATAGCCGCGGTAACTCAGCGCTACGAGCCCGGCGCCATCCTGGGTCAGCGCGCGATAGCGATCGACCCGGTAGCGCAAGGCGCCGCCGTTGCCATGAAAATACAGAACGACCGGCTGATCGACGCGCGGCGCCACGTGCCAGGCGATCACGTGCTCGCCGTCAGCCGTGTCGAGCATCACCTCTTCGGCTTCCGGCAGGCCGGCCTGCGCGGGCGACGTGCGCACTGTCTCGGGAAAATACATCAGCGAGCGCTGCGCGAAATACATCACGGCCACGAGGCCGAGATAGATCACGGCCCCGCTCAGCAGCAGCGCCTTGAGGGTGGCCACGCCGCCGGCGCCGCGGTCAATAACTCCAGCCGTGGTAGGGTCGTTCGCGGTAGTACCGCGCCCACTCGTACCACGGGTTCGGGATGCAGGTGCCGCCGACGCCTCTCGCGGTCACGAGACATTGCTGCAGCGTATAATAGCTGCACTCCATGACCCCGCCGGTCATGTCGTTGCCCTGGTTGCACCACTCCGGCGGACCGCCGCGGCGATGATGCGGGCCGGGCCGTCCTACGTCGGCCGCCGCCGCAGCGGTCGCGCAGACCAGCACCGCCGCAAGTCCGATTGCCAGAACCCTCATCGATACCTCCTTGTGATTGCCCGACCGCGCCGCTCTTCAGCCCCGCCTCATGGCCTCTTCAATCTCGCGCGCCCATTTCGTCTCCACCGCCTTGCGCCGCTCCGCGCTCGCGGACGCAACTTCCGGAAATTCGTGCCGCCAGTCCCAGGGCCGGCAGGCGTTGACGATCGCACGCGTATTCTCCCACGGCGGCGTGCGCAGCATCGGATCGAGCGGCGTCGACCAGGCGCGCTTGATGTACTCGATATCGGCGACCGGGTCGCAACGCGTCGACATCGCCCAGATCACGTCGTCCAGATTGGCCGGATCAATGTCACTGTCGACCACAACGACCCACCGCCCCGCATAGTTCCCGGAATGACAGCCCGCAACCAGCATGCCGGCCTGCTGCGCGTGGCCCGGATGCGCCTGCTCGATCGCCACCACGATGAACATGCGGATTGCGCCGGCTTCGTGGCACCAAACGCCTTTGACGCCGTCGAGGCCGGCACTCTCGATCTCGTCCCAGATCATGCCTGACTGTACGATGCACTTGGCGAACGACACGTCGGTCGGCGGCCGCATCGGCGAGGCCATGGTGAGGATGGGATCGTTGCGATGATAGACGCGGCGCACGCGCACGATCGGCTCGTCGCGCACGTGGCTGGCGTAATAACCGGTGAACTCGCCGAACGGTCCCTCGGCCCTGGTCTCGCTGGGCAGAAACTCGCCCTCGAAGGCGATCTCGGCGCGCGCCGGCATCGGCAGGCCGTGCAGCTCGCTCGCGATCATCTCGTAGGGCTTGCCGCGGTGGCCGCCCGCATACGCGTACTCGGTGACGCCGTGCTTGATCTCGTGGCTGCCGGCGAGAAACAGCACCGGGTCGAGCCCGCAGCATACCACCACCGGACAGGGCTCGTTCTTCTTGAAATACTTCTCGCGGATGAGCCGGCCGTGCTTGCCGGGTGAGATCCACACACCCGCGGTGTTGCGATCGTGCGCCACCACCCGGTAGGTGCCGAGATTGACCCAGCCGCTATCGGGATCGCGCATGATCACGCCGCAGTAGGTGCCGATATAGCGCCCGCCGTCCTTCTCGTGGATCATCGGCACCGGAAACTTGAACAGGTCGACGGCGTCGTCGCGGTCGACGTTCTCAAGCAGCGGCCCGTCCGTCACCGGCACCGGCGGGATCAGCCGGAAATTGTTCTTCATGCGGTCGCGATAGGCCTTCACCAGCACGGTCGGATCGTCGGTGCCTTCAAAGCCAAACGAATAGGCGAGCCGGCGGCAGGTGTTGTGCAGGCCGGAGACGATCCGCATGCCGGCCGGATAGCCCTTGATCCGGTCGAACAGCACGGCAGGCGCGCGACCCGGTTTGGAATGCGCGAAGATCTCGGCCAGCACGCCGATCTCCAGGTCCCAGTCGGCGCCGTTGATGCGCGCCAGCTCACCAATGCTGTCGGCGTAATCGACAATGTCGCGAACGTCGGGCTCGCGCTCGTTCGATCGGTCGCTGGCGGCGCGCGGTTCCGGATTAAGCATGCTGTCATTCTCTCCACGTGGCGCGAAAGGTGGCGCGAGGCCGATCGGCTGCATTGACGCGCGCGCCAACATACCACACCGTGGCGAAAGTCATCTCAGGGAGAGGCGCGGGGAGATCGCAATGACGGGTCGAATGAGCATGGTTCTCGCGCTGGTAGCAGCGCTTGGTCTCGCCGCCGCGCCGGCGGCAGCGCAGAACACCGTCCGGGTCGCCTCCGCCGGCATCGCGAGCGACATCGGCTTCTTCCTCGCCCTCAAGAAGGGCTACTTCCGCGACGAGGGGCTCGACGTCCAGCTCACCCAGATGGCGAACTCGCCGCAGATGATCGGGCCGCTCGGGCGCGGCCAGCTCGACGTCGGCGCCGGCACGGTAGCGGCCAGCCTCTACAACGCGGTGGCGCAGAACATCGCGATCCGCGCGGTCGCCGACAAGGGCTCGATGCGCAAGGGTTACGGCTTCACCGGTCTCCTGGTGCGTAAGGACCTCGTCGACAGCGGGCGCTACAAGACCTTCGCCGACCTCAAGGGCCTGAAGCTCGCGGTCGGCACCTTCGGCAGCGCCAACGCGTCGGCCATGAACGAGGCGCTCAAGAAAGGCGGGCTCAAGTGGTCGGACGCGGGCAGCATCGTGGCGCTGGTCTTTCCGCAGCACATCATCGCCTACCGGAACAAGGCGATCGACGCGAGCATGACCAACGAGCCGACCGCCACCACCGCGATCAAGGCCGGTCTTGCGGTCCGTGTCGCCGGCAACGACGTGATCTATCCCTCGCAGCAGACCGCGGTCGTGCTCTATTCGGAGATTTTCGCGCGCGAGAAGCCGCAGCTCGCCCACAAGTTCATGCGCGCCTACGTGCGGGCGGTGCGCGACTATAATGATGCGCTCAAGGACGGGCGCATCGCCGGCCCCAACGCCGAGGAGGTGATCGCGACGCTGACCGAGCGTACCTTCATCAAGGACCCGGCGATCCACCGCTCGATCACGCCGGCCGCGATCGATCCGGACGGCCGCATGAACCTCGACGGGCTGCGCAACGACCTGAAGTTCTTCAAGGAGCTCAAGCTGCTGCAGGACCCGAGCATGACGGTCGAGCGCATCATCGACACCTCGTTCGTCGAGCAGGCGGTGAAGGAGCTCGGGCCCTATAAGCCGCGCCATTAAGGCGAACTCAACAACCACTGAACTGTCATCATCCGCGAAAGCGGGCATCCGGCAATCACCAGCGGCGCGCTAACTATCCGCCCTTGAGCGGATATAGGCCCAGATCTGGTCGATCTCTTCGTCGCTGATCACGCCGGCCCACGACGGCATCTGGCCCTTGCCGTCATTGACGGCCTGCACGAAGCGCTCGCGCTCGTTGGGCTTGAGCTGCAACAGATCGTACGCCGCGCCGGTGTTGCGCAGCCGCTCGCCGTGGCAAGACGCACAATGCGTCGCATAAACTTCGGCGCCGGCTTCGATCTTGGCGCGATCCTGCGCCATGGCGGGCACAGCCACGATCGCAACGACGAGGAAGGCTGCAGGCAGACGAATGCTCATGGACTCTCAAATCCCGAATAGGCCGCCGTGACTATGGCGCCCCTAGTTGACGCAAGCGCCCCCGCCCTGGTTGGACGGGGGCTTCTCGTTTGACGACGCACAACCCGCCTGCACTTTCTCTATGGCAAGGCGAACACGACGACCGAGTTGTGCCCGCGCACCGGCTTCGGCATCGAGTCCTTGGTAAGGCCGAGCGGCCCGGCGGTCACCGACTGGCCTTGGCCGGTGTTGACCAGGATGTACTGCTTGCCGTTCACCGAATAGCTGATCGTGCTGGTCATGATCATGCCGCCGAGCACGCTCTCCCAGAGCATTTTGCCGGTATCGGCGTCGAACGCCCGGAAGCGGCGGTTGAGGTCGCCCCAGAACACCAGGTCGCCGGCGGTGACCAGCGCCGATCCGTTGCCCGGCTGCGGCTGCGAGTGGAGCACCTTCATCTCACCGGTCGAAAGATCGATCTTGGCGAGATTCATGAACTTCTTCGGATCGATGCCGGGCCGCATGACGCCCTTGCGCGGTCCCCAGCCGGTCTTGCTCTTGAGGTTCGCGGTCATCGACAGGCACTGGTCCTGGAACGGAACGTAGACCGAATTGTTCTTGGGGCTGTAGGCGATCGACCAGAGCCCGCGCGTGTTGTGATAGCAGCCGAGAATCTTGTCGCCGTCCTTCTTGAACAGTTTGTCGACATTGACCCGCGTCTGGCCGGTCTTCAGGTCGATATCGTTCATGTTGATATTGGGATCGTCGTAGGGGAACGGGTTCGCCCACAGGAACCGGCCGGAGTCCTGATCGATCACGAACATGCCGCCGCCCTCGTCGACCGTCACGATCACTTCACGCTCCTCGTTGCGCGGCAGCGCGGAGGAGATCCACTTGACGTGCTTGGGGTCGGGGTTGAGGCGCGTCTTCACCTGTATGCGTTCGTGGTTGTGGTCCGCGTCCCAGTCGTCGCCCGGCAATTCCTGGTAGTACCAGGCGAGCTTGCCGGTGTTGATATCGAGCGCCACGGTGGAATTGCTGTAGAGATTCGCGGGCGCCGTCAGCGACACCGCGTCATAACGGCCGTGACGCGACAGCCGCGTATAGGGATTCGGGTTGGCGATGCCCCAATAGATGAGCTTGCGCTTGGCATCATAGGAGCCCGGCAAGCCCCAGGGACCGGCGGCACGCTGCTCCACCGGCATGTCGGCCCAGGTGTCGCCGCCCGGCTCGCCCGGGGCGGCGGTCGAATAGAACTTCCACAATTCCTTGCCGGTCTTGGCGTCGTGCGCCGCGATGAAGCAGTTCTCGCGCTTGCCCATCTGGCAGGTCCGGCTGGTGATGACCTTGCCGTCCGCAACCAGCATTCCGCCGGCGGTCTGGCCGCCATTGTCGACCTTGGTCTCCCAGCGCACCTTCCCGGTCTTGGCGTCGAGCGCGACCAGGACGCCATCCGGCGCCGCCAGATAGACCATGTCCTCGTAGATGCCGATATTCTTGTTGCGCGCGAGCTGCGGCCGCACCGACTGCGGATAGTCGCGCTGGTATTCCCAGATCAGATCGCCGTTGGTGCCGTCGACCGCCTGCACGCCAGCGCCCGGCACGAACAGGTAGATGATGCCGTCATGCACGACCGGCGTCGATTCCTGGGTGCCGGGCGGCAACCCGCGCGTCCAGGCCATGCGCAGCTGCCCGACATTGCTCTTGTTGATCTGGTCGAGCGGGCTGAAGCGGTGCTGATCGAAGGTGCGGTTGATCATCAGCCAGTCGCCGGGAGCCGGATTGGCCA
This sequence comes from uncultured Alphaproteobacteria bacterium, assembly GCA_963753575.1. Lineage (GTDB taxonomy): Bacteria > Pseudomonadota > Alphaproteobacteria > Rhizobiales > Xanthobacteraceae > VAZQ01. The sequence goes on along the minus strand of CAVWCR010000005.1, from coordinate 422,498 downwards.
ACATCGCATCGGTGACCGGCCGAAACGCCTGCGCGAACAGCGGGGCGGTGACGGGCGCCGCGGCAAAGACACCGAGGACGGCAGCCGCAACGCCATAGCGAGCCCTGATCATGGAACTTCCTCCCTTTTTCAATCTTTCGATTGCCGCAACCAGCCCGTAAGGGACGCGGCAAATTCGGTCGCAAAACTAGAGCAAATGCCCGCCGGGCTGGCAAGCGCAGCAGCATCCCACGCGGCGCGCCCGCTCATGCCGAGGGCGCCGGCGGGCCATGCGGTCGGGTTGAGTTGGGCTGAAATGCGCGCGAGCGCGCAAACCCCCGGTCTTGGCGCTGCAGGCGCGGGCCAATGCCGCAGCCGCAAACCCGGTCAGGTTCAATCGTCCCTGCTCGGCCGTTCAGCGATCAACGCCAATTGTCGGACCAGCCCCAATCGCCATTTTGCCGCTGGCGCCGATGCGCATTGCGCTTCTTCTGCTTTCCATAACGGCGCTCCCAGAGGATCTCGACGTTCTCGATGCACGAGCCGCCCTGCCCGCGGGCCGTCGCCATGCATTGCGCAAAGCTGTCGAAGCCACACCAGCCGGGTCCGGTAAAGCCCTCCCGCAGGCACCATGGCCGGTTCTGGGCGCTGCCTGGCTCGACGCTGGCCGCCAAAGCCGCCGTCAACATGGCAAGTCCGATCAAGATACGCATGTGCACCTCCTCTGCCCCACCGCTGGTGGTCGCAACCCGCCCGCGAAATCTCGTCTCCAATCATGGAAACACGGTAGCGGGGAACGCAGCACGTATTCAATTTGCCGTGTACGCGACGCCGGCGGGCGTCATTGCGGCTCGATGCCGACCTCCTTGATCAGGCCGGTCCATTTCGTGAGCTCGGACTTCACGTAGGCGTCGAACTCCTCCGGACCGCTGAAGAAAACCTCGACCCCCGCGTTCAGGAAATGCGCCTTGACGGTGGGCTGTGCCAGCATCTTGCCGAGCTCTGCGGCAATGCGGGAGGCGATCGGTGACGGCAAGTTGGCGGGAGCGAAAAGGCCCGCCCAGGCAAGCAGGTCGTAGTTCGGCATCACCGTCTCATGCAGCGTCGGCAGATCCGGCAGCGTCGCACTGCGCGTACGAGTGAGTACTGCCAGCGGACGGATCTTCTGTGCGCGCACCTGCGGGAGCGCGGTGCCGAAATCCGGGATCATCGCCGGGACGTGACCGGCGATCAGGTCGGTCATCGCGGCCGGGTTACTGCGATAAGCGACCCGCACGACGTCGATGCCGGTACGCCGCCTCAGGGCCTCGCCGGTGATGTGGCCTGTGCTGTTGCCATGCGCATAGCTGAGCTTGCTGGGGTTGGCCTTGGCGTAGGCGACGAACTCCTGCATCGACTTGATCGGCAGGCTCGGGTGGACGGCGATCAGCGACGGGAAGCTGCCGATGCGGGCGATCGGCGTGAAATCCTTGATCGGATCGTACGGCACGCTCTTGAACAGGCCCGGAGCGGCAGAGTGCGTCGAATTGGTGGTGAGAAGAAGCGTGTAGCCATCCGGGCTGGCGCGCGCCACCGCGGTCGCCGCCAGGAGGCCGCCTGCTCCCGCGCGATTCTCCACCACGAACGGCTGGCCCAGCGTCTCCTGCAGATGCTGCGCAATCGTGCGCGCGGTCGCGTCGGTGACGCTGCCGGCTGCGAACGGCGTGATGATGGTGACCGGGCGCGACGGGTGGGTCTGCGCCCCGGCCGGCGCCACAAGCAGCGCCAGCAGCAGGATGCCAGCAAGCCCAAACGACACCAATCCGGAGAACGTCTTCGACATTGTGACCTTGCCCTGTCCGCTTGGCCTGAATCCTAGAACAGCCCGGGGATCAGCCGCCAGCGCACCTTGCTCTTGTATTCTGCATATCCCGGCAGGTTTCGCGTCAGAAAATTCTCCTCATCAAGCAGCCTCCAGACAAGCACGGGGAGGAAAATAAGAATGCCGAGCAGGCCGTACCACGAATTGAGCGCCAGCGGCATGCCAAAAATCAGAAGGAGCGCTCCGGCATACATCGGATGACGCACGAGTGCGTAGGGCCCGGTTGATATGACTTTCTGATCCTCTGCGATCTGTATCGTCGACGCTGCATAGCTGTTCTCTCTCATCACGAAAAAGATGAACAGGAAACTCAATGCGACCAGCACATCTCCGGCGATCGAGATAGAGGGCGGCACCGGTGACCCGCCGAATTGATGGTCGAGCACGGGGAACACAAGAAACGCCACAAACCCCAGCGTCGTGAAAAACATGATGATCTTTTGCGAGGTTTCCTTTTCAGCCGTCGGCCCCGCGCGCAGACGCCGCTCGAGAAGCTTCTTGTCACAAACGGCCATATAGATCGTAAGCGCCGTCGAGGCGGCGGTGAATGTCGCCAGAAATGCCCAGCCTTGCCAATAGCGGAGCGTCCCGGCTGGCAGGAAAATGAGCACCGCAAACACCGCGAAGCCGCGCAGCCCCGCCCTGATGGTGCGAGCATTGAGATCATCCATGGGGGCTCAATTATGCAACGCCCAACCGCTTTGCCAGGCGCGCAGGTCGCCTTCTGATGGCGCTCCTGTCTACGACGACCGTCGGGCAAGCATCCTCGAAGCCGCGACCGCGACCAGACCCAGGACCGCCAGCACAATGCCGTAATAGGCCCACGGCATTTCGTTGATCATGAAACTGCTGCGCGGATAGGGGAAATAGCCGGTACCCTGCCCGATCCAGACGAGCCCGATCAAGATGGCGACAACGCCGATGGCCAACAAAAATTTTCTCATGGATCGCCCCGCGCGCGTACCTGATCTCAAATGATGATCACAGCGCCTTGACGATGCTCTCCGACATCTTCTTGGCGTCGCCCGGCCACTAATCTAGCTCCTCCGCCGGAAGCTCTGCCAGCTTCGCAAGATGGCGCAGGAGACCTGTCTTGAGCGGCCTGTTTACCGTGAATGGGAATAGACAGCCGCACCACGCTTCCAGTTCTCCCATAGATGTGGTGGCTGCCGTGGACTCGCAGAAGGGTCCAGCCGTGGCGTTCAATCAGACGCGCGAATTCGCGTCCCGATAGCGCCTTCATACAGCGATTTCCAGAATGCGCTCCTTGCCGCCTGGGCGGGGCTCCGCAATATCCACGGACAGGCAGCCTTCGACCGCCTCGTATAGATTTTTCAGCAGTTCCTCGAACGTTTCGCCCTCGGTTGCACAGCCAGGGATGGCCGGCACCTCGGCCCAATAGCCGCCTTCCTCCGCCTCGTGCACGACGACCTTGATCTTCATGGGCTCACCTCGGGTCCGAAAAACAAGTATCTACGCTGCGTGGCTCCCGGCGCAAGTGCCCGATAACTCGCCAAAAGCGATCGCAAAATGGCTAAAGCGCCTTGACGATGCTCTCCGACATCTTCTTGGCGTCGCCCAAGAGCATCATGGTGTTGTCGCGATAGAACAGCGGATTGTCGATGCCGGCGTAGCCAGAGGCGAGCGAGCGCTTGATGAACATCACGGTGCCGGCCTTCCAGACCTGCAGCACCGGCATGCCGTAGATCGGGGAGGTCTTGTCCTCCTCGGCAGCCGGGTTGGTCACGTCGTTGGCGCCGATCACGAATGCGATGTCGGCCTGCGCAAACTCGGAATTGATGTCCTCGAGCTCGAACACCTCGTCGTAAGGCACATTGGCTTCGGCGAGCAGCACGTTCATGTGGCCGGGCATGCGGCCGGCGACCGGATGGATGGCGTACTTGACCTCGACGCCTTCCTTCTTGAGCCGGTCGGCCATCTCGCGCAGCGCGTGCTGCGCCTGCGCGACCGCCATGCCGTAGCCGGGCACGATGATGACCTTGCTGGCGTTCTTCATGATGTAGGCGGCGTCGTCGGCCGAGCCGATCTTGACGGGACGCTGCTCCTGGCCGCTGGCCGGACCCGCGACCTCACCACCGAAGCCGCCGAGGATGACCGAGATGAAGCTGCGGTTCATGCCCGCGCACATGATGTAGGACAGGATCGCGCCGGAGGAGCCGACCAGCGCACCGGTGATGATCAGCGCCGAGTTGCCGAGCGTGAAGCCGATGCCGGCTGCCGCCCAACCCGAATAGGAATTGAGCATCGAGATCACGACCGGCATGTCGGCGCCGCCGATCGGAACGATGATCAGCACGCCGAATGAAAAGGATGCGAGCGCCAGCAGCCAGAACGCCGCGTAGCTTTCGCTGCGGGCGAACCACACGATCAGGAGCACGATCGCGGTGAAGAGCGCTATATTGATGAGATGGCGCAACGGCAGGATGATCGGCTTCCCGCTCATGCGGCCGGAAAGCTTGAGGAAGGCAATCACCGAGCCGGTGAAGGTGATGGCACCGATCGCGACACCGAGCGACATCTCGATCAGGCTCGCGGTGTGGATGTGCCCGACGGTGCCGATATCGAAGGCGGCGGGCGCGTAGAGCGCGCCGGCCGCGACCAGCACCGCCGCCATGCCGACCAGCGAATGGAAGGCGGCGACCAGCTCCGGCATCATGGTCATCGGCACGCGCCGCGCGATCACGGCGCCGATGCTGCCGCCGATCGCAACCCCGAGCCCGACCAGCAGCCAGGCCCCGATGCCGGCCGGCGGATGCGAAGCGAGCGTGGTGACGATCGCAATCGTCATGCCGAGGATGCCGAACAGGTTGCCCTGCCGGCTCGTTGCCGGGCTTGAGAGCCCGCGCAGCGCCAGGATGAACAGGACGCCCGCAACGAGATAGAGCAGAGCGGTCAGATCGGCGGTCATAACGATTTGCTTTCCGGATCCGTGGTGGCGGGTCTCATTTCTTTTTCTTCTGGTACATCGCGAGCATGCGCTGGGTGACCAGGAAGCCGCCGAAGATGTTGATCGAGGCAAAGATCAGCGCGACGAAGCCGAGGATGCGCGCCCATACCGGGCCGGAGTCGTTGGCGACCAGCGCCACGCCGACCGCGAGCAGCGCGCCCACCACGATCACCGAGGAGATCGCGTTGGTCACCGACATCAGCGGCGTATGCAGCGCGGGCGTCACCGACCACACCACGTAGTAGCCGACAAACACTGCCAAGACGAAGATCGACAGCCGGAACACGAACGGATCGACCGCCCCGCCGGTCGCGGCGTGAGCAGCGTCGCCAGCCGCGGCGGCTGTAATGTCGAGCTGAGCCAGCACGACGTTGCCGAATGGCGCGAGGCCTGCGGATGGAACGATCAACATGTTCTAGATCTCCTCAGGTCGCATGCGTCACATCTCGACCGTTCGTCCCCGCGCAAGCGGGAATCCAGCAGTCAGGCATGCTAAAGATCTGGATCCCGGCTCTCGCGTCAGCTTCGCTGTCGCTTCGGCCGGGACACGAGTCACGTGTCCCGGGCGAGCACCCGGGACCCAGGGCGGCCTGCTCAAATTCATCGATTTGTCGCACTGAGTCTCCGCTTGCGCGGGGACGAACGGCGAAGGCGGAGCGAGTGACTTTCATCGGGCGCTCTAGGCTGCATTCTTCGGCGCGAAGTTCGGATGCACGACGGCGCCGTCGCGCGTGAGCACGGTGGCCTTGACGAGCTCGTCGTCCCACTTGACGGCGAGCGCCTTCTCCTTCTTGTCCACGAGCGTCTCGAGAAAATTGTAGAGGTTCTTGGCGTAGAGGGCCGACGCCGAGGCGGGCAGGCGCCCCGGCATGTTGAGGTGGCCGATGATCTTGACGCCGTTGACGTCGGCGACCGCGCCGGGCTTGGCCATTTCGCAATTGCCGCCGCGCTCGACCGCGAGGTCGACGATCACCGAGCCCGGCCGCATCGAGGCCACCATGTCCTTCGAGATCAGCCGCGGCGCGGGTCGGCCCGGGATCAGCGCGGTGGTGACGACGATGTCCTGCTTCTTGATGTGCTCGGCAACGAGCGCAGCCTGCTTGGCCTGGTACTCCTTCGACATTTCCTTGGCGTAGCCGGCGGCGGTCTCAGCCTGCTTGAATTCCTCGTCCTCGACCGCGATGAACTTGGCGCCGAGGCTTTCCACCTGCTCCTTGGCGGCGGGACGCACGTCGGTCGCGGTCACCACGGCGCCGAGCCGGCGCGCGGTCGCAATCGCCTGCAGACCGGCGACGCCCGCTCCCATGACGAACACCTTGGCGGCCGGCACCGTGCCGGCAGCCGTCATCATCATCGGCAGCGCGCGGCCATATTCGGCGGCGCCGTCGATCACCGCGCGATAGCCGGCGAGGTTGGCCTGGCTCGACAGCACGTCCATCGACTGCGCGCGCGTGATGCGCGGCATCAGTTCCATCGCGAAGGCGACGACGCCGGCGGCCGCCAGCTCTTTGAGCGCCGTTTCGTTGCCAAACGGATCCATGATGGCGATGACGAGCGTGCGGGGCTTGTAGAGCGCGACCTCAAGCGCGCCCGGCCGGCGCACCTTGAGCACCACGTCGGCGTTCTTGACGGCATCCTTCTCGATGCTGGCGCCGGCGGCCGCGTATTCGCCGTCCGGAAAGCCCGACTTGATCCCGGCGCCCGGCTCGACCAAGACGTCGGCGCCAAGGCTCTTCATCTTCCGGACCGTTTCCGGGGTCGCGGCGACCCGGTCTTCGGCCGAATCGGTCTCCCGCGCGACTGCAATGCGCATCACCCCGTCTCCTCAAGAAGTCTGACGCCGGCGCGGCTGAGTTCCGGCTATCAGCCGGCTGTAGCAAAACCAAGCGCGAGCAGTGAAATCACCACCATGATCCCGCTCGGCGCCCTGGCCCCGGTCGCCAGCCCATAGGCAGCCACGATCGGCGCGAGCACGAAGATAATGGGAATCGCAATCAGCCAGCGGCCGGTGGTTGCGCCAATCGCCAGCCCGATGACGATGGAGGCGACCAGCGCGCTTCCAACATAGGCCAGTTGCACGAAGCCCTTGTAAGTCAACTCGTGTTCGGCGAGATCATTACCGGTTGCGGTCGCGTATTGGACCGGGCCGTGGTCAGCCATAAAAAGCCTCCAGAAAGCATTAGTCTCCAGCGGACGCGGGCTTAGCGCAAATGGGACGGGAGGGCAACGGCGGCAGCACGGCAAACCCCGCCAATCGGTCGTTCTCGGCCGGCGCCGGATCAGCCGCCAAGCCCTGCGGCGGCGAGCGCCTCTGCCTGCTGCTGCGTCACCCGCGTAGTCGAAAAGTCATGAATCGCCTCATTGAACAGCCGGTAGAAATTGATCTCCGCGCGCAGGTGCAAAAACACCCCGCCCAGCCCGATGGCGGCGCGGTCCATGAACACGAACTCTCGCGGCACCGTCACCGGCCCCTGCTGCCTGAGCGCCTGATGCACCCGGAACGCCTCGCGGCGCCCGTATTCGGATGGCTTGACGCCATCGGCGAGGCTGCGCACGCGGTCATCGAGCAGCGGCCCATAGATAAAGCGCGCCCAGATATTGAGGACGTCGATCAGCTCGCGGGTGAGGCGCTTGAAGCCCCAGGTCTCATAGGCGTGCACCACCAGATCGTCGTCGCCGGTGCGCAGCCCGTTGTAGAGGTCGACCACCCCGCCCACGAACCTGGGCGGGAAGATGCGGATGCAGCCGTAGTCGAGCAGGTTGATGCCACCCGCTTCGCGGTCGCGCTCGAACACCGAATAGTTGCCGAGGTGCGGATCGCCGTGGATCACGCCGAAGCGGCTGAACGGAAACCACCAGGCGGAAAACATCGCGGTGGCGAGCCGGTTGCGCACCGCAAGCGCGTCATCCTTGTGGTCGAGCATCGGCGTACCCTCAAGCCAGTCGAGGGTCAGGAGCCGGTCAGTGGAAAGATCCGACCACGGCCGCGGCACGCGGATGAGATCATTGTCCGAAAGCATCGCGCGGTAGAGCGCCGCATGCTTGGCTTCGCGCCGGTAGTCGAGCTCCTCGCGGATGCGCGCGCCGATCTCTTTGGCGATCTCGGTCGTATCGATGACGGGGTCCATGCGGCGGTGGATCGCAAACAGAACGCCGAGCTGCCGCAGATCGGCTTCCACCGCCGACTGCATGTCGGAATATTGCAGCTTGCAGGCCAGATCCGAGCCGTCATGGGCGCGCGCGCGGTGCACCTGTCCGAGCGAGGCGGCGGCCGCCGGGTGATGCTCGAAATGGGCGAACTTGTCCTGCCAGCCGGGGCCGAGCTCGGCGCCCATGCGGCGCTTGACGAAGGCCCAGCCCATCGGCGGGGCTTGGCTCTGCAACGTCGCGAGCTCGGCCGCGTATTCGGGCGGCAGCGCGTCCGGGATGGTGGACAGGAGCTGGGCGACCTTCATGATCGGCCCCTTGAGGCCGCCGAGCGCCGCCGCAAGCTCGGCGGCGTTGCGGCCGCGATCGAGATCGAGCCCGAAGAAGCGCGCGCCCGCGAAGCGGGCCGCGATGCCTCCGATATTGGCGCCGACGCGGGCATAGCGCGCAGCACGGGCGGAGAAGCGGTTCTGTTCCTGGTCAGCCATTCTTATCAACAACGTGGGAAGCGACACTATGACAGGCGCATATCGCCGCATAGCAACCGAACGTCCTCATCCTGGCGTGCACCGCGATGGAATTGTGGCAGAGTAGGGTGCCGCGGCGGCCTTGATACGCCCGGCAGGGTTTAATTGATCGGAATGCGGGGAGGTTCCGATGCCGCCATTCTTCCGAACGCTCGTGTACTTTATGATCGGCCTTGCCGTCGTAGGGCTGCTCTGGGAGGCCGCCGCATGGGTGATCGACACCCCGACCAGGCTCCCGGCCATGTCGGTCGTGCTGCGCAAGGCGCTCGCGCTCGCACCCAGCCCCGACTACATGCGGCATGCGACCGAGAGCGGGACCGCCCTGCTATACGGCCTGCTGCCGGCGCTGATCGGCGGCGTCCTGCTCGGCGTGATGACCAGCGGCTCGCCGGCCATACGCTGGCTCATCGGACCGCTCGCCGTCACGCTCGGCGGCGCCCCGCTCGTTGCGCTGCTGCCGATATTCGTCAGCTGGTGGGGCCTGACCATCGTCATGAAATCGGTCACGGTCGCGGTCGTGGCCGGCTTTCCGGCGATGAATGCGACCATGGTGGCGGCGGAAGAGAAAAGCCGCACGGTGGCAATCCTGAGCGGCCTGCGGGTCGGCGTCGTGCTCGGCGTCACCGCGCTCGTCATCATCGAGTTCGCGGCCGCGAGCCGCGGCGTCGGCTTCTTCATCATGAGTTCGGCCAACCTGTTCGACACCACCGCCACCATGGCCGGCATCGTTCTGGTGGTGCTCCCCACCATCGTGGTGGCGGCGCTCCTGCAGGCGATCGAGGTGCAGCTTGGCGATTGACCAAGCATGCTTCGGCCGGCCTGCCGCCGAATGACATCACTCCATCTTGGCGTGCACCGCAATGAAATTGCGATCGAATCCGTGTCGCAGATTCTGCGCATGCGATCGATACAGTGACATGATAGGTTGACGAATTTGAGGCTTGGGGAGATTTCGAATGCCGCCATTTGTGAGAACGCTGCTGGAGGCCATCATCGGGCTCGCCATCATCGCGGCGGCCTGGGTGCTCGCCAGCGGGACGGTCGCCAATCCTGCCAAGCTTCCAAGCTTGCTGGCCGTCGTGCACAAGGCGATCGAGCTTGCCCCGGGCGATGACTTCTTGCGCGACTTCGGCGACAGCACAACCGCCCTCGTCCTTGGAATTCTGCCGGCGCTGTTGGCTGGGGTCTTTTTCGGGATGGTCGCAGGCACCTCGCGCGCGACGCGCTGGCTGTTCGGACCGTTCGCGGTCACGCTGGGCTGCACCCCGCTGGTCATACTGGTGCCGCTGCTGTTCGCCTGGTGGGGCGTGACGATCGTCACCAAGGCTGCCGCGGTCTTCGTCATGGTCGCCTTCCCGATCATGAACATGGTCATGGTCGCGACGGGAGCGAGGCGCCCCGTTGGCGTGGCGAACGGCTATGAAGGCAGGCGCCATGCCCCGGCACAGGACACCAGTGCGCCCAACACGACGGCGGTGGCGACCGCGATCATCGGCGGCCTGCGGGTCGGCATCGTGATCGGCGTGTCCGCGCTCACCATCGTCGAGTTCATGGCCGGCAATCACGGGATCGGATATTTCATTGCGCGCGCCGCCAGCACGCCCGACATAACCTCCGCCATGGCCGGCATCCTGCTGGTCGCCGTTCCAACCATCCTGATGGCGGCATTCCTGCAGGCGATCCAGGAACAGGTCTCGGGCTGAATAAAGCGAAATCGTTTTGGGCTAAGTCGCGATTTCGATTCAACGCTTATGTGGTCGTATGATCTTATCCGAAAAGTCTGCAACTTTTCGGGATCATGCTCTGAATTCAATATCTTGAGCCTTACGCGAGGCCCTCAAGCTCCGCGATCATCCGCTCGATCACGCCCAGGCCGCCTTGCCAGAAGGCGGGATCGCGGGCGTCGAGCCCGAACGGCTTGAGCAGCTCGGCATGGTGCTTGGTGCCGCCGGCCGCGAGCATCGCGAGATAGCGCTCGGCAAAGCCTCCGGCGGCGCGCTCGTAGACCGCGTAGAGCGAGTTCACCAGGCAGTCGCCGAACGCATAGGCGTAGACGTAGAACGGGGAGTGCACGAAGTGCGGGATGTAGGCCCAGAACGTCTCGTAGCCGGGCTTCAGTTCAATGGCGGGACCGAGGCTCTCGGCCTGCACTTCCATCCAGAACGCGCACAGCTGGTCGGCCGTGAGCTCGCCCTTGCGGCGCTCGCCGTGGACCTTGCGCTCGAAGGTGTAGAACGCGATCTGGCGCACCACCGTGTTGATCATGTCCTCGACCTTGGCGGCGAGCATGGCCTTGCGCTGCTGGCTGTCGGTAGTGCTGGCGAGCAGCCGCTTGAAGGTGAGCATCTCGCCGAACACGCTTGCGGTCTCCGCCAGCGTCAGCGGCGTCGGCGCCATCAGGGCGCCGTTCGGCGCCGCCAGCACCTGGTGCACGCCATGGCCAAGCTCATGCGCGAGCGTCATCACGTCGCGCGGCTTGCCCTGGTAGTTGAGCAGCACGTAAGGATGCGCGGACGGCACGGTCGGGTGCGCGAAGGCGCCCGGCGCCTTGCCGGGACGCACCGGTGCATCGATCCAATGCTTGGCGAAGAAGCGCTCCGCGATCTCCGCCATGTCGGGCGAGAACGCGCGATAGGCTGTGAGCACGGTCTCCTGCGCTTCGCTCCAGCCGATGGTGCGGGTCGCAACCTTCGGCAACGGCGCATTGCGGTCCCAGTGGGGGAGCCGCTTCTTGCCGAACCACTTGGCCTTGAGCGCGTAGTAGCGATGCGAGAGCCGCGGATAGGCAGCGCGCACCGCGGCAACCAGCGCCTCCACCACTTCGGGCTCGACCCGATTGGCGAGATGCCGGGAATCGGCAACGTCCGCGAAGCCGCGCCAGCGGTCGGAAATCTCCTTGTCCTTGGCGAGCGTGTTGGTGATCAGCGCGAACTGCGGCAGGTTCGCCTTGAACGTCTTGGCGAGCGCCTGCGCGGCCGACTTGCGGTGTTTCTCGTCCGCGTCCTGCATCAAGGTGAGCGTCGGCTCGATCGCAAGCGACTGTGTTCCGACCTTGAAGCGCAGCCGCGCGATGGTCTCGTCGAACAGCCGGTTCCAGGCCGCGTAGGCGGTCACCGACTTCTCGTGAAAGAGCTGCTCGACGCGATCCTCGAGCTGATAGGGCCTCTCCTTGCGGATGTCTTCGAGCCAGGGCCGGTAGTAGGCGAGCTTCGGCTCGCGCATCGCGGCTTCGAGCTTGCCGTCGTCGATGCGGTTGAGCTCGAGCACGAAGAAAAGAAGATGCGTCGAGGCCGCCGTGATGCGTTCCTGCACGTCGCCGTAGAACTTCGCGCGCGCCGGATCGACGGTGTCGCCCGCATGGACGAGCCCGGCAAACGAGATCAGCCGGCCGAGCAGATCGTCGAGTTGCTCGTAGCGCACGACCGCTTGCGCGAGCGCGCGGCCGCCGTCGGGCTGCCCGGCGAAGGCGGCGAGCTTACCCTTGAAGTCGTCCTCGAACGCCCTGCTGTATTCGTCGGCGCGGTCAAGATCACGCTTCACCTTGGGATCGTCGATGCCGGCGTAGAGATCGGCGAGATCCCATTCCGGCAGCGCGCCAAGCCCTTTGGCCGGGTCGCTTGAGGCTCGTTGGGCGGTAGCGCGTTTGTCGTGAGAGGCCATGAGGGAGCTCGAATTGCAATCAGGTGATGCTTTTTGAGACCGACGCCGCCTTTGTGCGGATTTGATGGCGCGTTGTTACCGCGCGGGCCTACCGGGATCAACCAGACGTTCCGTCGCGCAATCGCGCACTCGGCCGATGGAGGTAGCCTGCAGCTGGCGGGTGCCATGCAGCATTCTCACCCCCGGTCTCACCCCCGGTCTCACCCCCGGTCTTGGGCCACCGCCTGGCGGGCGCCGGCAGCGCGGCGCAGTGATCGGACTAAAACAAAAAGCTCGGCCGGGCGATGCGCCCGGCCGAGCCAACGGCAACATTTCAATGTGCAGCGCTTCACGCGCCGAATTGTTCCAGCCGCGCTTCGATTTCAATTGGCGTGTAGCTCGGATGAGCGGTCTTGATCTGCGTCCACAGGCGATTGCGCCGCTCGACATAGGCTCTCAGAATTTTCAATTGCCTTTCCCGCATCTGATTGATCATCGATCCCTCCTATTCGATGCTCATTCTCGCGGGCGCATTACAGACGAAATTCTGGAAATGGAAAGCGCATCCTTAATAGTTGGTTAATCGGCAGGGCCGTTTTTCTGCGCGCGTCTTTACCAAAACGTAAGGTTGATCTCGTCCCACGCCCGGGATGTGCTATGGTGTCCTCGATGCGGCGGACGACCCGGTGCGGTTCGAGGCCCCCCATCCGCGGTCTCTGCAAATTCTGATCCTGCTGGCGGCAGGAGACGAACGCCCGGTCGCACCCGGGCGTTCGACAATTTTGGAGGGACGTTAATCCCTCCGCCGTTCGAGCCAGCTCACTTATCGAACAGTGCGAACGTCCACAGCGACGATCCGTACGGCACCTTCTCCAGGTTCGGGTCGCCGCTGCGCCGCGCATAGACGCCGCCAAGCCCGCTCAGCACCGTGACATATTGCTTGCCGTCCTTCTGCCAGGTCACCGGTTGCCCGACGATGCCGGACGGGGTTTGGAAGCTCCACAGCACCTTGCCGTTGTCGGCATCGAGCGCCTGGAGCTCGCCGGTCATGACGCCGGTGAAGACAAGATCGCTCGCCGTCACCATGGTGGATGAATAGTTCGGGCTCTTATAGGGCGTCTCCCATTTCGACTTGCCGGTGAGCGGATCGACCGCCTTGAGATAGCCGCGGGTGTTGGGATCGTCGAGGACGACAGTCCGCTTGACGGTCGGCGCCCCTGACGGACGCCCGGGCGCGAGCGTCGGCGGCTCGCCGGCCTGATACGTCATGCCGACATTCAGCGTGTTGATGTAGAGCAGCCCGGTACGCGGGCTGAACGACGAATGCTGCCAGTTGGTCACGCCCGAGACCGACGGCCACACGGTGACCTTCTTGCCTTCGAGCGCGCCCTTGAACACATCGGTCACGATCGGACGCCCGGTCTTCTGATCGACGCCACTCGCCCAAGTGACCTTGCCGAACGCATTGGCGGCAATCAGCTTGCCGTCCTTCGCATCGAGCACATAGAGGAAGCCATTGCGGTTGGGCTGCATCACCACCTTGCGCGGACTGCCGCCCACGTTGAGCGTGCCCACGATCGGGGTCTGCACCGCGTCGTAGTCGAACGGATCCTGCGGCGAGGTCTGGAAATACCAGACGCGTTCGCCGGTCTTCGGCCGCACCGCAAAGACCGAGTTGGTGTAAAGGTTGTCGCCTTTGCGGGCGCGCGGGTTCCAGGGCGCCGGATTGCCGATGCCCCAATAGACCAGGTCGAGCTGCGGATCGTAAGTACCGGTCACCCAGCTCGAGCCGCCGCCGGTGAGTTCCGAATCGCCTTCCCAGGTCTCCGAGCCCGGCTCGCCCTTGGCCGGGATCGTATAGAGCCGCCACAGATGCTTGCCGGTCTTGGCATCGTAGCCCTCGAGCAGGCCGCGCTGGCTGAACTCGGCGCCCGCAACGCCCATGATGACGACGCCGTTGACGATCAAAGGCGCGCCCGTCATGGCGTAGCCGTTGGCGCTCGTCACCGGATCCGGCGACTTGACGGTCCAGATCTCCTTGCCAGTCTTGGCGTCGAGCGCGGTGAGCCGGTCGTCGATCAACGCGCGGATGATCATACCCTCGTAGATCGCGGCGCCGCGATTGACGATGCCGCAGCAAACGACGCGCAGCGCTTCCGGCGGATATTCGTGCACGACCCGCCAGATCGCCTTGCCGGTCAGGGCGTCGATCGCCATCGTCTTGTTATGGGTCGTGACGTAGATGACGCCATCCTTGATGATCGGGAACCCTTCCGCACCGTAGAGATCGCCCAGCGAATAGGACCACACCGGTACCATTCGGCCGACGTTCTGCTTGTTGATCTGGGTGAGCGGGCTGTAGCGCTGTCCGGCGTAGCCCATGCCGTAGACGAGAACGTTGTCCGGTGTCTTGGCGTCGTTCTTCAAGTCGTCGGCGCTTTGCGCCAGCGCGACGAGCGACGTGGTCGCACTCAACAGAATCGCAAGCAGACCTGATCTGATCATGTCGTGTCCTCCCTGTGACGTCTTGAGACGGTCGATAGTTGAGCAAATGTTAGAACATTTTGAGGGGAAGTGGGAATCGCTTTTGAGTCAGAAAATACGACTAACCGACGCAGCTTGGAGCGCACCCCGGAGAGTGGGCCACCATCCCCGGCCGCTTTGTTCTTGTTCCAATTCCTTGCCGCGATGCGGAAATAACCGGTGCGCCGCCGTCTGCGGGCAAACCGACAAGCTCTATTGATGGGAGATTGCGCGGCCGGTGAGTGGGAGCTGCCCCATCGCCGCGTCAGTGGGAGCGGCCCCATCCGCATCAGCACTGCGGCAACCGGATGAGCCTTTCTTTCGATTTCTATATTCCCAGCCTGAGTTTCCGCGCGCGTCGTGGCAGAGCCTCGTCGCCGAGCACGGGCTGCGGCTTCAAGCGATCGAGCGCACCACGCCGCCGTCGACCCGCAGCGCTGCGCCGGTGGTGGCCGAGGCCAGCGGCGAGCACACGTAGACCACCATGTTGGCCACTTCTTCAGGCGTTGCCAGGCGGCGGATGATCGAGGTCGGCCGTCCTTGTGCGATCAGCTTCGCCTCCCCCTCCTTCTGCGAGAGCTTCTGTCCTTCGTTCAGCTTGGCCAGAAAATCGACAACGCCTTCCGAGCGCGTCGGCCCGGGCAGTACCGCGTTCACGGTGACGCCCGTGCCGGCCACCGTTTCGGCGAGCCCGCGCGAGATCGCAAGCTGCGCCGTCTTGGTCATGCCGTAATGGATCATCTCGACCGGGATGTTGAGACCGGACTCGCTCGAGATGAAGACGATGCGGCCCCAGTCGCGCTTCACCATCGCGGGCAGGTAGTGGCGCGCAAGCCGCACGCCGCTCATCACATTGATCTCGAAGAAGCGCTGCCAGTCCGCGTCGGCGATCTCGACGAACGGCTTGGGCTCGAAGATGCCGAGATTGTTGACCAGGATGTCGGCGTCGCCCGCGCGCTTGATGAAGGCTTCGACACCCGAGGCCGTGCCGAGATCGGCGGCGACGGCATCGACCTTGGCCTGCGGCAACGCCTGCGCAAGGCGTTTCCTGGCGGCCTCGACGGATTGTTCGCTGCGCCCGTTGACGACGACCGCCGCGCCCGCTTCCGCGAGCCCGTGCGCGATGGCAAAGCCAATGCCCGCGGTCGAGCCGGTGACGATGGCCCGCTTTCCGTGAAGATCAATCTGCATGGGTCAGCACCTGGGTCAGTTCCGAAATTCGACTGACCGCGATCTATTCGTGAACGGCTCGGCCGCAATCGCGCCCAGCGCTGGGCGGCCATGCAGAGGGGACATTCGTCGGCGCGATGGCGCGGGCCCCGTGGGCCGCGCTCGGCTCACGTACACCGTCAGCGCAATTCCTTCCCGTCTGAAAATCGGATATGTTTTATCTTGATTCTATCCAGTTTCCGGACTATATTTCTCGCGGCGGGGGCGGATCGTGGGCAAGCTGCATCAGATCGGAAAGCTCATCATCCGAGTTTACGCCAATGACCATCTGCCGCCGCACTTCCATGCCATCGCCCCGGACTTCGAAGCGCTCATCGAAATCGAGACATTGACGATCATGCGCGGTCGGCTCTCGCCACAAGCCCGAAAAGCGGTCATGACTTGGGCGGCTCGTAACCGCGCCGTGATTGCTGCGGAATGGAACCGCATCAACCCCCGCTTCCCAGTCGCAGCAGGAGACTAGCATGGACAAGACACCCCGCATCGAGCGCGTTGCAGTGCGCGGTCCCACGACGCTGCGCATCAAGTGGCGGCGCCGGACGGGCGATGACGTCGATCTTGCCGGCTGGATCGCGACCGGCGGCGACATCCTGGCGCCGCTTGGCAACGTCGCTCTTTTCGGCAAGGCCCGGATCGCGGACTACGGCACCGCCGTCGCCTGGGACGACGACGATCTGCGCATCGATGCCGTCCATCTCGAGGAACTCGCACGGGAGCAGCGGCCATTCGGCGCAAAGGAAGCTGCCGAATGGCAACGCGCCATGCAGATATCCAACCATGAGGCGGCAACGCTCTTGGGCATCGCTGTCAGCACCTGGAATGCCTACAAGGCGCAGGGCAACATCCCAAGCGCGGTGGCGATGTTGTGCCGCGCCGCGCGGCGCGACCCGATCATGATGCACGCGCATTTCCGACCGCGCCGCGCCGCCGGCCGGCCGCGCAAGATCGCGTAGCGCACTCAGCGCGCCGCGTAGGTCTTGCTGAATCCGTTCCGCGCATTGATGACGCTGAACGTCCCGTCCTGTTGTGCCGACACTTTGATCCAGAACGCGGGCCCATTGTGAGCAGGCGCCGGCGGCTGCGTCGGGCCGGGCGGCGGCGGCGCCATCGGCGCAACCGGCATCGCCGCCAAGGGCTCGTCGGTGCGGTTCGCGATGAACACCCCCGGCACGGTGTATTCCTGGCCGCTCAGTTGCGAGAAATGGATCTGCCAGAGGTCCTCGAGTCCGGGCGATGCAAAAAAGACCTTCATGGCGTCGGGCTGGCCGCCCTTGCGGGTGCCGTTGTTCATGATGGCAACGCGCGGACGCATCGCATGCACCAGCACCGGCGAGTTCGAGCTCGGCTGGCCGTGATGCGACGCCACGAACAGGTCGACGGTGCCGATCCGGTTCTCGGGACACATCAGGTCGAACTCCTTGTTCCAGGTCAGATCGCCAAGATGCACCGCGCGGAATTTCCCGAACGTGAGCACGCTGCCGATCGACTGCGCGTTTTCGCTACGGTCGATGTTCTTCGGCTTGTGGCTGGCACAATACGGATTGGCGCTGCCGGCACCCGGCAACGCCGTCTTGAGCGTCTCGCCCGCCGAACTCACGATGCGCCAGTCGAGCCCAGCGACCGCAATGACGTCGCCCGGCTTCGCGATCGTGCGGCGCGCCTTGCCGTAGAGCTCCTCGTAAGTCTTACCCAGAAACGCGTCGATGACCGGATTGGGCTGGACGGTCGGCCCGTGATCGATGAAGTGCCGGATCGGAATGCGCTTCGACAATTCGGCCATGCCGCCGAAATGATCGTTGTGCCAGTGCGTGGTGATCAGGTGGTCGATCTGCGTCAGGCCGGCATCCTTGACCGCCGCCATGATGCGCTCGGCGTCGCGGATGGCCGCCTCGGGCGCGACATTGCCGGAATCGATCAGCACCGCTTCGCCGGACGGCGGCACGAACAGCGTGGCATTACCACCTTCCACATCGATGACATAGATGTCGAGGGTCGTGCGGGTCTGCGCGGCGGCGCTCGGCGGCGTGCTCTGCAGGATGATCGCCGACAAAGCGGCAGCCAACGTGTGCTTCGGATTGATCCGCATTGCCATCCTCCCATTTGATGATGCTTGTCTTATTTGCGTCGGCGCATTTCGCACCGTTATTGCCCAAGGTTATTTGCTTGCCTTCACCCGCGCAATGATGCGGAGCGCCTCACCAGGGGTCGACGTCTTTGAGGAAATCGACGACCGCCGCGTTGAACACCTCCGGCCGCTCGATGTTCGAGATGTGCCCGGCCTGTTCGATTGCGAGAAAGCGCGAGCCCTTGATGGCGACGTGCATCTGCCGCGTGTTCTCCGGCGGCGCGCCGTGATCCTCGGTGCCGCAGATGAGGAGCGTGGGCGCGCCGATCTCGCCCAACCGGTGACCATAGTTGAGTTGCGCCAGCGCCGCCGCGCAGCCGCAGTAGCCGTCAGCCGACGTCCGCCGGATCATCGCCTGCATACGCGCAATGACCGCCGGGTTACGCGCGGCAAGCCCTGCGCTCGACCAGCGGCTCACGGTTGAGGCCACCACCGCCTCGACGCCGCCGCGGCGCACTTCCTCGGCGCGCGCATGCCAGGCCGCGGTGAATTCCGGCGTCGTGGTGTGGCGCGAATCCGCGATGATGGCGCTACGCACCCGCGTCGGATGATCGAGCAGCATGCCGATCGTCACCATGCCGCCCATGGAAAGGCCGCCGAAGTGGCACTGCGCGATGCCGAGCATATCGAGAATGCCGACCGCGTCGGCGACCAGCATATCGAGCATATAGTCGCCTTCGGTCGCCGGCGAGCCGCCGTGGCCGCGCGCGTCGTAGCGCAGCACGCGGTAGCGGTCCTTGAGCGCGTCGGTGAGCTCGTCCCACATCGTGAGGTCGGTCGCCAGACCATGGCTGAGCATCAGCCAGGGGCCACCGTTGCCGTCGACGCGGCAGTTGAAGGTCGTTCCGTTGCTGGCGATTTGCATGAGCGGTCAGTGCCAAATTCGATGCGCGACCCGTTAGAGGCGCTTGAGAGGTTCGAGCAAGGCGAAGCCGGCCAGCTTTTGGACATCGTCCCGCTGTTGTTGGGTCAGGAACCGGCTGCGCGCGACCCATATCAGCTTCTTCCAGAATGGAAATTGCATCGGCCTCTTGAGCCGGCGCGCCTCTTCGGCAAGGTAGCGCATCTCCTTGCAGCGCCAGCCGTGCTGCTCGAAGAAACCGAACCAGTCCTGGGGCGCGAACTTGAAAGGAGCGTTCCTTAGTTTGTGTTTCATCTGGCGCGGCCGGAATTTGATAGCCGTCGCCGAGTAGTAGTCCACGATCCAGAAGGCCGCATGATCGAGCGACTTGATCTCATCGGCAAGCGAACCAACTTCCTCCTCACTCAGATACGGTACAACGCCCTCGGTGAGAACCAGCAATTTTCCAGCTTGTGCATCGGCGCTCGCGAGCATCTGCCGGCGATCGGAGCCGTTGGTCAGATCAAGTTTGACACGCGTGAGCTGACAGCGCGATTTCTCCTCTTGCAACCTCTCCTCTTTGAACGCGATGACACCAGGATAGTCGACTTCGATCCATCGCAGCGAGCTTGGAAGATTCATGCGATAGGGGCGCGTATCGAGCCCAGCGCCAAGGTTCAAGACGACGTCGACTCCCTCCGCGAGCGCGAAGCGAATGAAGTCGTCGATGATACACGTGCGCACCACGACGGCCCATGAGGTGAACATGCCTCCGGGCATCGCCGATGCGATCTGCTTCCCGTGGTCTCCAGCAAGACGCTTCGCGAGCGGGTCGTGGAAGAGAGCATCCGGCCGTTCGTCCTCGAGCCCACGGTAATGCGCGACCCAAAATGCGGTGTCGGAAACATGGTCGATCAGAGTATCTGTCACAGGCTCGCTCCTTATTGCCGGCGAGATAGGCGCAGATGGTGGCGTCTGAGTGGCATAAAGCCTGGCGTCCTCAAATCCGCTTCCGCGCGGGGCCGCGGCCAATCAAGCTTCTCATCACTCGAACAAAATCAAGGCTGGCAGCAGACAGCTGAATTCATCGCAGGCACGCAATGGGCTGATGCGTTTGTCCGGCAGCCATGTTGGTGGACCGCCTCGCTGGATTTTTTGGCTCACCCGACAAGACGAGCCCCGAGGAAATCCCCGGGGCTCGGATCTGTGGCCGCTGCGGCACGACTGTGCCGGTGACGCGGAAGGCTAGTTGGCGGCGAAGCAGTAGAACAATCCGTTGCCGCCGGTGCCGTTCAGATCGGTCGGGCTGCAGCCGCCGCCGGGGCCGCGCGAGGGATGCGACGAGTTCCACGACTTCGACGACGCATCATCGCGCAAGCCTTCGCGATCGATGTGACCCAGCATGGCGGCGCCTTGCGTGCTGCTCGTCCAGTTGTGGCAGGTGCGGTCCTCGTTCGGCGGGAAGGCGCGGCCATCGGCCTGCGAGCCGGTGAGCGCGTCGTGATAGTTCGGCGTAAAGGCGCGGCCGGGCACCATGGTGCCACGCTCGGTCTGCGAGTTCTGCTGGTTGAGCTTGTTGTTGGCGCTGTGCAGATCGTCGACGCTCTGGGCGACGACGAGGCCCTTGAAGTTCTGCCAAGGACCCTTCCCGATCCGGTCGCGCGCATTGACGGCCTGCGCGCCACCGACCGCCTGCGTGCTGAGATAGGCGTGCCAGGTCTTGCTGCCGGCGCCGGCGCGTTGCGCCAACTGCTGACAGTGACGGTCGGCACCCGCGAGCCCGCCGAGGTCCGCACCTTTGCCGGATCCGACGCTGGTCACGAAGAACGTCATGTTGGGCGATTGCGGAGGCTGCTGCTGCGCATGGGCGGCGTTCAATCCGATGCCGACCAAGGCGGCCGCGGCAAGTAGCGAGAAAGTCGTGCTGGTCTTCATTGCGAATCCTCCGGCTGGTTCTTGCGGCCCAGGGGCCTGGGCCATGAGACGGGTCAAATCTGGGAGCCCCATCAGTCACGAACATGGCACGGCGGCCAATATTCCAGAAACACGCGCGAGCCCCTTGCGGAGGTTCGAAATCGGCCGAAAGTGAGAACCGGCCGGTATGATAGTGGTGCACTTCCGGGGAACCTCACCCGCCGTCCGACGGACAAGCCGGTGATCGAGCCCTCAATGGCCGCCCGCGGCCGTCGCCTGGGCGGGCTTCTTCATGATGATCGCGAGCGCGGCAAGGGCGACGAACAGCAGCGTCAGCAGGAAGAACACGTCGGCAAACGCCATCACGACGCCCTGCCGGTGCGTGAGCAAGGTGAGCTGCTTGAGCGCCATCGCGTGCGCGTCGCTGCCGTAGCTCTGGAAGCGCGTGGTGAGGTTGTTGAGCGCCTCCAACGCCCCCGGACGCGACCAGGTCACCGCCTCGTGCAGGCGCGCGAGATGAAGGTCGGTGCGGTCGTTGAGCACCGTCGTGAGGCCGGCGAGGCCGACCGCACCGCCGAGATTGCGCGTCAGATTGTAGAGGCCCGAGGCGTTCTTCACGCGTTCCGGCGGCAGCGTGCCGAGCGAGATGTTGTTGATCGGAATGAAGGCGAGCATAAGCCCGACGCCGCGGAAGATCTGCGGCCAGAACAGCTCCCAGAAATCCCAGTCCTTGGTCAGCCAGGTCATCCACCAGGTTCCGAGCGCGAAGAACAGGAACCCCGACACCAGCATGACGCGCGGGTCTACGCGGGTCATGAGTTGCCCGGCAATGGGGGCCGTGGCGAACATGGCCAGCCCTGAGACGAACATGGTCTCGCCGATCATCAGGGCATTGTAGCCGCGGATCTGCGCGAGATAGACCGGATAGAGATAGGTCAAGCCGTAGAGGCCGATGCCGAGCACGAACGAGAACAGCGACCCGAGCGCGAAGTTGCGGTCCGAGAACGCGCCGAGGTCGACGATCGGCTCCCGCGCCATGAGGACCCGCGCGAAGAACGCGACCGCGGAAAGGCCCGCGATCCAGGCGCAGGCCAGCACCGTGCTGTCACCGAGCCAGTCGTTGCGCGGCCCTTCCTCGAGCACGTATTCAAGCGCGCCAAGGAAGCCCGCCATGAAGATCAGCCCCGGCCAGTCGAAATGCTGGAACAGCTTGAGGTTCGGCTTGTCGAAGTCGATCAGCGAGAACGCCATGATGGTGACCACGATGCCGGGCCCGATATTGATGAAGAACAGCCAGTGCCACGACAGCGTGTCGGTCAGATAGCCGCCGATGGTCGGGCCGATCGTGGGCGCGAGCGTCGCCACGAGCCCGATCAGCGGCGTGATCAGGCCCATGCGCGAGCGCGGAAAGATCATGAAAGACATGGCGAAGACGGTCGGGATCATGGCGCCGCCAATGAAGCCTTGCAGCACGCGCCACACGATCATCTCGTTGATCGAGGTCGACAGCCCGCACATCAGGCTCGCGGCGGTGAAGCCCGCGGCCGAGATGGAGAAGAGAATCCGTGTCCCCAAGGCGCGCGACAGGAAGCCCGAGAGCGGGATCATCACCACTTCGGCGATGAGGTAGGCGGTCTGCACCCAGGAAATCTCATTGCTGCTGGCCGAGAGCCCGGCCTGAATCTCGGTCAGCGAGGCGGAGACGATCTGGATGTCCAGGATCGCCATGAACATGCCGAACACCATGGCAAGGAAGGCGACGAGACGGCGCGGCTCGATGCGGTCGGCGCTCTCCGCCGCCGCGGCGGCCGCCGCAATCAGCTCATTCCGGTAGGCTGTTGGATTTGCTGCATTTGCCATGGGGACCTCGCTTCCGGACCGCTCGCGCAAGCGCTAACGCGTGCACACGTCTTTGATTGCGTCACGCAAATGAGGCGCTGCAGGTGTGAAGGCCAGTGCCACGGCGTTCCCTCCCCCCTTGCGGGGGAGGGACAGGGAGGGGGGTATCCAAACGCTGCGGCTGCCCCTCAAGTCGATGTCGTACGCTCTCGATGTCCAAATTTGCGATAGCCGAAGAGCGTTGGACCCGGTGCGTAATCGCCACCCCTCTCCCTGTCCCTCCCCCGCAAGGGGGGAGGGAACCGTGTAGAGCGCATCTTCGCATCTCATCGGCTGCGAACTTGACGATGCATACAGAGTGACTCGATTCGAACTAGACATGCTCTACCTCGCGCGGCGCGGCTTGATCGTGCTGTCGGCGGTTCTCACGTTGTTTGTGTTCGCGGCAACCGCAACAGCGCCCGGCTTGGTGTCGACGCTGACGACGACCGACATGCCTGGGCGCAGTAGCCCCTGCTCCGCGACCGCCGTCGGCACCGCGATGCGCACCGGCAGGCGCTGCACGATCTTGGTGAAGTTGCCGGTCGCGTTGTCGGGCGGCAGCAGCGAGAACACCGAGCCCGAGGCTGGCGCGACGCTCACCACACTGCCCGTGAGCTTGCGGCCCGAATAGGCGTCGACCGAAATGGCGACCGGCTGGCCGGGATGCAGATCCGCGAGCTGCGTCTCCTTGAAGTTCGCATCGACATAGACCGCGTCGAGCGGCACCAGGCTCGCGAGCCGCTGCCCGGGCTGCACCAGGTCGCCAACCTGCATGGCGCGATTGCCGATCACGCCGTCGAACGGCGCGCGGATGACGGTGAACGACAGGTCGCGCTCGGCCTTGGCGAGCGCGGTCTTGAATTGATCAAGCGTGCGGAGCGCTTCGACCTGCTGCGCCTTCAGCACGTCGACCTGGGCTCGTGCCGCCTCGAGCGCCGCCTGAGCGGATTGGACGGCGGCGACGGCCTGGTCGCGGTTGGCCTGCGCCTGCTCGAGCGTCTGCTGGCTCGCAAAGCTGCGTGCGGCGAGGTCGCGCTGGCGCTTGAGCTCGAGCTCGGCGCGTGTCTGGCCGGCTTGCGCGGAAGTCACCTGCGCCTTGGCCTGGTCGACGGCAGCCCCTTGGGCCGCCACCTGCTTGCCGATGCGGTCGACGGTGGCCTGCTGGGTCGCAATGTTGTCGTGCGCGGTCTTGACCGCGAGCCGGTAGTCGCCGTCATCGATGCGCGCGATCACGTCGCCTTCGTGGACATACGCGTTGTCGTCGACCGTGACCGCGGCGACATAGCCGGTGATCTTGGCCGCGAGCGTTGCGTTCCTGGCGCCCACATAGGCATCGTCGGTCGAGACGAGATAGCGGCCGGTCGTCCACCAGTAGTCGCCGTACCAGCCCCCAACGCCGAGGGCGATCAGGGCGCCGAGCACGAGCGCGATCCTTTTGATGGCACGGCGGCGCGGCTTCGCGTCACTGACCGGAGCATCCGCCGCGGAATCGC
Source organism: uncultured Alphaproteobacteria bacterium (assembly GCA_963753575.1). Taxonomy (GTDB): domain Bacteria; phylum Pseudomonadota; class Alphaproteobacteria; order Rhizobiales; family Xanthobacteraceae; genus VAZQ01. The sequence continues at coordinate 398,370 of CAVWCR010000005.1, read as the reverse complement.
GCGCAAAAGCGTCGTGCGGAGGAGCGTCGCGCAGCGGAGCGGGAAGCTCCTTGGGGGCGGAGGGAGCAACGGGTGCACGGTAATATGATACATCCGCGCGTTCGCCCCTGTTTGCGTCCGTCTTGAGTTGCTGCGACGGCGCAAGCGCCGGCTCGCCCTCGAAGCGGGCTGAGCTCGTGTCAGGCGGCCAGTCCTGCCACCGACCCTCCCCGTGCAGGTCTGTGGCCACCGATAATTGATCTCTTTCCCGATACATCGTTGAGATTCCTTTTATTTTCTCGTTCCGCCAGGCTCTTCGAAGTCACTGACCGAACGGTTCGGTCGATGGCTCTTGAATTTAGAACGAAAACTCCCTAAGTCAATGACCGAACGGTTCGGTCACTGTTTTGTGATGCAATGCAGAGCGACGCCGTGGCAAAACGGCAGAAACGGGCGGGAAGAAATGTCTACCAATCCAATTGCGGCGACCACGGAGCGGCAGGATCGCGCCAAGCGGCGGCAGATCATGGAGGGCGCGCGCACCGTGTTCCTGGCGCAGGGCTTCGATGGGGCGAGCATGGGTGAGATCGCGCGGCAGGCCGGCGTCTCCAAGGGCACGCTTTACGTCTACTTTGACAGCAAGGAAGCGCTGTTCGAGGCGATCGTCGGGGAGGAATGCCACGCGCAGGCCGAGCAGGTGTTCGCGCTCGACGCAAGCGATCACGATGTCGAAGCGGTGCTGACGCGGCTCGGTCGCGCCTATGTGCGTTTCCTGTGCCGGCCCGGCGGGCAGTCGTCGCTGCGCACCGTGATCAGCATCTCGGAACGGATGCCTGTGATCGGCAAGCAGTTCTACGAAGCCGGCCCCGCGACCGGGATCGCCCGGCTCAGCCGCTATCTCGAAGATCAGATCGCCTTAGGCTTCCTCGCGATCGAGGATGTCGAAGTGGCAGCCGCGCAATTCCTTGATGCGTGCCAGTCGACGATGTTCAAGCCGCTCGTGTTCAACTTCGCTCCTCCGCCGGACGAGGAGCGGATCAATCATGTGGTCGGCATCGCGGTGGGTACGTTCATGGCGGCGTACGGAAGGCGATGACACGCGGAGCGGCATCGCCGCGTGGCTTGCGCGCTGGGGCGCGAAGCCCTATATTCACCCAGAGCAAATCAAAGGAGCCATCTGCGGCGTCCAGGGGGATCGGTGTGTGGCCAGCAAGGTCGAAGAGTTCAAAGCGAGCGAAAGAGAAAGAAAAGTAAGAGAGACAGCATTTGGCCAAAACGAACCCAACATGAAAAGATTCAATATTTTCAACGCCGTATGGAGAAATGCGCAAGATCGCCTGTGCGGCAGTTGATGGCATGACCACCGGCAGGACCCATCGCACAAGCAGTTTTGACAAAACGAACCCAACTGGTAAAATTGTATTATAATCAATCGTTTAGCATCAAAATACCGCAGCCTTAACACGCCCTTAAATCTCCTCCGCCACAGTCGCCCCAATTCGGCACAAGTCCCTGTTGCGTGGAGTAGTCGTCATGCCCGAGCGTGTTCTCATCGTTGATGACGACCCGGTACAACGGCGCCTTCTTGAAAACATGGTCACGCGCGCGGGCTACGAGGCGACCGTGGCCGACGGCGGCGATGCCGCGGCCGCGCTCCTCACCGGCGCCGACGGCGCACGCTTCGATGCGGTCGTGCTGGACCTGATGATGCCCGATCTCGATGGGCTCGGCGTGCTCGCCAAGATGCGCGAGGCCGCGCTGTCGATCCCGGTGATCGTGCAAACCGCCCACGGCGGCATCGACAACGTGGTCTCGGCGATGCGCGCGGGCGCAACCGATTTCGTGGTCAAGCCGGTTGGCGCGGAGCGGCTGCAGGTGAGCCTGCGCAACGCGCTCTCGGCGAGCGCGCTTGCGGGAGAGCTTAATCGCCTCAAGCGCAGCCGCTCCGGTACGCTCACCTTCCGCGACATCGTCACCCGCAGTGCCCGCATGCACGCGGTGATTCGTACCGCTGAAAAAGCCGCGGGCTCGGTCATTCCGGTGCTGATCGAAGGCCAGTCCGGCGTCGGCAAGGAGCTGATCGCGCGCGCCATCCACGGCACCGGCGAGCGGCGCGCCAAGCCGTTCGTCGCCGTCAACTGCGGCGCCATCCCGGACAACCTCGTCGAATCGATTCTGTTCGGACATGAGAAGGGCGCGTTCACCGGCGCGACTGAGCGCCATATCGGCAAATTCGTCGAAGCCTCGGGCGGCACGCTGTTCCTCGACGAGATCGGCGAATTGCCGGCGGCCGCGCAGGTGAAGCTCCTGCGCGCGATCCAGGAGGGCGAGGTCGAGCCGGTCGGCGCCCGCAGGCCGGTCAAGGTGGATGTGCGCATGATCTCGGCCACCAACCGCGACTTGATCGCGGACGTCATGCGGGGCCGCTTCCGCGAGGACCTGTTCTACCGCCTGCACGTCTTCCCGATCAGCATCCCTTCGCTCGCCGAGCGGCCGGAGGACATTCCCGAGCTCACCCGGCATTTCCTGGCCCGTTTCGCGGCCGAGGAAGGCAAGCGAATCACCGGCATCAGCGCCGAAGCGCTGGCTTTGCTGGTGGCCTACCGCTGGCCCGGCAATGTGCGCCAACTGGAAAACGCCATTTTCCGGGCTGTGGTGCTGGCGGAGCGCGACGAGATCGGGGTAACCGAACTCCCGCAGATTGCGCAGGCCGCCAGCGTCCACCCCACGGTCACGCCGCCGATGTCGCTGCCGATGCCAGGCGTCGAGGCGCCGGCGCTCGCCGAATCGGCGCCAGCGCTCGCGCACCGTGCTGAAACGCATGCCACAATTGCGCTCCTCGACGCCCTCGGTGAGATCCGCGCGCTTGAGGACATCGAGAGCGAGACCATCCGCTTTGCGATTACCCACTACCGCGGCCAAATGTCCGAAGTGGCGCGGCGACTGCAGATCGGCCGCTCCACGCTCTACCGAAAGCTCGATACTCTTGGGCTTTCCACAGGCACCCTCGATGAGGCCAGCTCGGAGCCCGTTGTCGGCGGGTAACAGCTCTGCAAAATCGACGCAAACGCGCGGGAATTTGATGGATACCCCGTTGCGCTGGCGGGTAATTTCGGTTCAGGTCGCAGTCTAAGGCGCGGGTGGAATCTTTCACGGATCGGCCCCTCCGCTCGGGGCCCGTTGAACTATTGGGAGAAGGCGAATGCGCGGCTCTCGTTACGACCGCATCCTGGCAGGTACCGCGTTGGCGCTCGTTCTGACGCTCTCACCCAGCGCCTATGCGCAGCCCGACAGGCTTGAGGCCAACGTACCGATGCCCGAGCGGGCAACGCTTCCGCCTCCAACCGCGGCAGACGTAACCAGCGAGCCCAGCGCCACCGGCACCGTGACCCCGGCTGCCACCACGCCGGACGACAAAACGCCGAACGACAAAACGCCGGCTGAAGCGACGCCAGCTGCCGCGGCACCAGCCGCTACGCCGCCAGCCGCGACCGAGGCGGCGTCTCCCGCTGCCGCCACACCCGAGGCAACACCAAGCCAGAGCGCAACGGCCGAAACCCCGCCCGATCCGCTGGCATCGCTCGATCCGGCCGATCGCCCGATCGCGGAAAAGATGCACGACCTGTTGACCGCCAAGGTCGACCACATCTTCCCCAACAAAAAGGAGCGCGGCGTCGTCGAGACGTTCTACCAGAACCGCAATCTCGCCCCGCTGTGGATCGAGAAGGGCGTCGTGAACGCGCGCGCCAAGGCAGCCATGGCGCGGCTGGAGACCGCCGAAGCCGACGGCCTCGAGGAGAAGGACTACAAGGCTCCGAACTTCGACGCGACCGACCCGGAGGCGCTGGCCGAAGCCGAGCTCAAGTTCACGGTCACCGTCCTCACCTATGCCCGCCACCTCCAGGCCGGGCGCTTCCCCTATTGGCGCGTCAGCAAGGACATCGAGATGCCGCAACAGCCGCCGGATCCGGCGGTGGTGCTGACCAAGGTTGCGGACGCCACCAATGTGGCAAGCGCGTTCGACGAATTTGCCCCGCCCCACGAAGGCTACCGCAAGCTCAAGGCGAAGCTTGCCGAATTGCGCGCCTCGACCGCCGAGGAAGAGAAGGTCGTTCGAATTCCGGAGGGCCCGATGGTGCGTCCCGGCATGGATGACGCTCGCATGCCCCTCCTGCGCAAGCGGCTCAACGTCGGCGGCGAGAGCGACAGCACGCACTACGATGACCAGCTCGTGGAAGCCGTAAAGGCGTTCCAAAAGAGCAAGGGTACGGCGGTGGACGGCATACTGGGTCCCAACACCGTTCGCGCGCTCAACGGCATCGTGCCGCCGCGCCGCGCCGACGCGATCAATACCATCATCGCCAACATGGAGCGCTGGCGCTGGCTGCCGCGCGACCTCGGCAAGTTCTACGTGATGGTCAACATTCCGGACTACACGCTACGGGTCTACAAGGACGGTCAGGTGCACTGGTCGACCCGCGTCGTGGTGGGCAAGCCGCATCTGGCGACCCCGCTGCTCAGCGCGCAGATGAAGTACATCACGGTCAACCCGACCTGGAACGTGCCGCCCTCGATCATCCAGAACGAGTACCTGCCGGCATTGGCGCAGGATCCGACGGTGCTTGACCGCATGGGTCTCAAACTGGTCAACAACCCCGACGGCTCGGTTCACATCTACCAGCCGCCAGGCGACGGCAATGCGCTCGGGCGGGTACGGTTCAATTTCCCCAACCGGTTCCTGGTCTATCAGCACGATACGCCGGACAAGTACCTGTTCGCCCACGAAACCCGCGCCTACAGCCACGGCTGCATGCGCGTGCAGGACCCGCCCAAGTATGCCGAAGTGCTGCTTAACCTGGTTCGCCCGACGGAAAACTGGACCGCAGAGCGGATTCGCCGGATGTACGGAAGGTCAGAGGTCGACATCCAGTTTCCGACCTTCGTGCCAGTCAACCTGACTTATCAAACCGCGTTCGTGGACGACGACGGCAAGCTCCAGATTCGCCGCGACATCTACGGCATCGACAGCCGCATGCACGCAGCGATCAGGTCGGAGCGCGGCATGGTCGAGATGGTGCAAGATCGGCCCAAGGAGCGTCCCAGCACCACGACCGTCAGGCGGGCACGGGCGCCGGAGCCGCCGCGCAAGCTCGGCTTCTTTGAGGCGCTGTTCGGCGGCGGCCACACGAGCCAGCAGGTGCGGCCGCCGAGCCGGGTGCGTTGAGAACGGCCGAGGACTATTGTCCACAGGGGATTGGTGCGGATTAACCATCCTCTAAGTTTGGCCACTTTTCGCCACAGTCCCTCGGTAGCCCTAGGGGTATCGGGGGGACGGGGTACGCGCTAACGGCGCATTAACCGATCCTCATTAAGATTGTGTTCACCATGTTTGTCGCGGTGGGGATAGCCACGGCAGACTACGAGAGTAGCGACGGCTAACTGGTCGTTGCGGCTGGCGTTGAACACAACTTTGACGCAGGATCGCACGTGCCGTTGAAGCTTGCGCGCAAACTTGGTGGCCATGCTCGTCCGGTGCGCATCGGCTATTGCGCGAGTCTCGTGGCCCTTCTGTTCCTGTTCGGCTCCGAAAGCCTGCAAAACGCCGTCGCCGATGGCGATACGCGCACGATTTCCCTGCGCAATACCCACACCAAAGAGACCCTGACGATCACCTACAAGGTGAATGGGCGCTACGACGAGGAAGCGCTCAACAAGCTCAACCACATCCTGCGCGACTGGCGCGAAGACCAGCCGATCAAGATGGACCCGCACCTGTTCGATCTGATCTGGGACGTCTATCGCGAGGTGGGGGCAACCGAGCCGATCGCGATCGTCTGCGGCTATCGCTCGCCCACCACCAACGCCATGTTGCGGCGCCGATCGAGCGGCGTCGCCAAGTTCAGCCAGCACATGCTCGGCAAGGCGATGGACTTCTACATTCCGGGCGTGCCCCTGGAGCGGCTTCGAGAGGCAGGCCTGCGGGCGTCGCGTGGCGGCGTGGGCTTCTATCCGTCATCGAACTTCGTCCATCTCGACACCGGCAACGTGCGGCACTGGCCGCGGATGCCGGAAGCCCAGCTGGCGCGCGTGATGGCCAAGGGGCCGCTCACTGCGGTCGCGTCGCGCGAGCAGGAGACCAAGACAGCATCATTCAAGCTTCCCAACCCCTTCGCCAAGCTGTTCGGCGGCGACGAGAACGAGGAAGCCGCCGGGACGGTGGCCGCCACGACCAAGCCGACGCGCACCGCCGAGGCCAGGAAGCCGGCCAAGTCCGCCGACCGTCGGGCCGTCGTAGCCGCCGCGCCCACGCCGGTAGCGCGTCCGGCCGAGCCGGAAGCGCAGCAGCCCGCCGGCTTCAATCTCGCGTCCGCCTCGTCCCGTCCGGTCGAGCTGCGCCCGGGCCACGCCGCCAGCCTGGTCAATGGCGGGTCGGCGAACGACGTGATCAGCCAACGCGGGTTCTGGCAGAGCCTGCCTGACAATCAGCCCGCGGCCCGGTCTGCTACCGTCGCGAGCGCCAATCCGGCCGCGACCAGCAGCGTCACGCCCTGGCCTAGCCCCAAACGTGAAGTAGCCGGCCCCGCCCTCGCCTACGCACCGACGTCCCATCCGGCAGCGCCGTCACGGACCACGGCCGCCGCCACCGCCCGTAGCGCCCCGGCCCTGCAGCGCGACACCACGGTCGCGGTCAAGCACAGCACGAATCGACCCGCGCAGGAGGCCTCGCACGCACCCGCGCCGGCGGCTCCACACAAGTCGGTCAAGGTGGGACAGCGCTTCGACGATCCATGGATGCGCGCGATGATCGTAGCGCCCAGCGCAGGCAGCTTCATGAGCACGTCACTGTTCGGCGCGTCTGACTATCGCGCGCTCAGCCCCTACCTGCATAAGCCGACCACGTCGGTGATGATGACGTTCGCGCACGATCCCTATCTCGGCATGACGACCACGCGATTCGCTGGCACTGCCGTTGTGTTTGTATCGACCGTGACGTTCGGCCAGCGCACCGCAGCGCTACGATAGAGCAAAGCCCAAAAGCGACGTGGCCTGAAAGACGACAATGCCCGCGCAAGCGGGCTTTTTGCTGCGCGGGCCGTGGATCAGGTCGAGCGCCGTCGGGACGTCAGGCCCGACCGGCTCCGCCCTCAATTGAGCATGCCGAGCGCATGCATGTAGGTTTCCAGGATCGCTTCCTGTTCCTTGCGCTCGTCTGCGTCCTGCTTGCGCATCCGCACGATCGTGCGCAGCGCCTTGACATCGAAGCCGGAGCCCTTGGCCTCCGCATAGACGTCGCGGATATCGTCGGCGATCGTCTTCTTTTCTTCCTCCAGCCGCTCGACGCGCTCGATGAAGGCCTTGAGCTGATCCTTCCCGAAGCGAGCCGCAGTCTGTTCGTCCTTGTCCTGGGCAGCGGCAGCAGCGGTCGCCATCGTTCACTCCTTCCGTTCACGCAACATCGCGTCTCGGGAAGAAGGATCGGGAGTTGGGTGTCGCGGTCAAGCGCGCGCCGCCGTCATCCACAGCGACACGCCGCGACCGTGGACAATCAGTGCTTCGGCCTTGCCTTTTCGAAGGCAGCCAGTTTCTCGGAGCCGGCTTCTTTCTGGTATTTGGCCTTCCATTCCTCGAACGGCATGCCGTAGATCGCCTCGCGGCTCTCGTCCTTGGTCATCGGCACGCCCTTGGCGTCGGCCGCGTCCTTCATCCAGTTCGAAAGACAATTGCGGCAGAATCCGGCGAGGTTCATCAGGTCGATGTTCTGCACATCGGTGCGCGAGCGCAGATGCTCCAAGAGGCGGCGGAAGGCGGCGGCCTCGAGCTCGGTGCGGGTCTTCTCATCCATGGCCAGTTCCCTTTCGGTCGGTCGGATTCAACATAGTCGCAGCGAGCGGGTCATTCCATAGCCGAGGATCAAGGCCCATCGTCATAGGTTCGATCCGCACGAGCGGCTCATGTTTGCCGGTGCCCCGTTTCCGGAGGTCGTTAAGTCATCGCTGCACCCTCTGACACGAACTTCGGAAACAAAGGGACACTAGCAACTCCGTGATTCCAGTGCCGCTTTTCGATCTGAGGTTCCTAACCGAGTTGCCGCAAGTGTTGTAGGAACTTCAGATCGGCGGCCCTAGATTGTTCCAGCGCTCGTTTACCTACCCACAAGGATCGCAGCCTTGGTCACGCATCGTGCCATCCTCGAACGCCTGTTCGAGACGGCCGTCGCCGCCGCCGCCCCATCGCATTGCCTGCCGGCGCATCTGCCGGCGCCGCCCGCCTCTGGGCGAATTGTCATTCTGGCCGCCGGCAAGGCCGCCGGCTCCATGGCGGAGACGGCCGAGCGCCATTACCTCGACGGCTGCCGCGTTCCTGCCAGCCGACTCGGCGGACTTGCTGTCACACGGCGCGGCTATGCTCGGCCGACGAGGCTCGTGCGCATGATCGAAGCGGGTCATCCGGTTCCCGACGCTGCGGGACTCGCGGCGACGCTTGAGACGCTGGCGCTCGCCGATGCAGCCGGCCCCGATGATCTCGTGCTCGCACTCATCTCGGGCGGCGCCTCGGCCAACTGGATCGCGCCGGCGGAAGGGCTGTCGCTCGCCGACAAGCAAGCGCTCACGCGCACGCTGCTCGCCTGCGGCGCATCGATTGCGGAGATTAACACGCTGCGCAAGCATCTCTCCCGCATCAAGGGCGGACGCCTCGCCGCCCGCGCGCAGCCGGCGCGCCTCGTGACGCTCGCGATCTCCGACGTGCCGGGCGACGATCCGGCGGTGATCGGCTCGGGCCCGACCGTTCCAGACCCCACGACGCTCGCCGACGCCCGCGCCATCATCGCCCGCTATGGTCTCACCGCGCCCAATGCGGTGACGCGCGCACTGACCGATCCGGCCAATGAAACCCCAAAGCCCGGCGATCCGCTCTTCGCCGCGGCGACGTTCGCGCTGGCAGCGCGCCCGGCCGAGGTCTTCAGGAGCGTGGAGGCTGCCGTGCATGGTGCAGGCTACGACTGCATTTTCCTGGGTACCGCTGTCGAGGGCGAAGCACGCACGGTTGCGGCCGACCATGCCCGGCTTGCCCGCGACCTCAAGGCGCAAGGCCGCCGGGCCGTCATCATCTCCGGCGGTGAACTGACTGTCACCGTCCGCGGCAAGGGCCGTGGTGGGCCAAATCAGGAATACGCACTCGCACTGGCGCTGGCGCTTGATGGCGAAACCGGCTTCGCGGCGCTCGCCGCCGACACCGACGGCACCGATGGCGGGATCGGGACCCCGGATGACCCAGCAGGCGCCTATGTGGACGCCGCAACGCTCGGGAACGCCCGCCAAATGGGCCTCGATCCGGCCGCCTTCCTTGCCGACAACAATTCGACCGAATTCTTCGCCAGCCTCGGGAACCTCCTGAGACCGGGCCCGACGTATACCAACGTCAATGATTTTCGCGCTATCCTTATCGAGAGCCCCATGCCCGTTGACAGCGCATGAGGCGCCACGCGAAATCCGGCCACCTTGGAAACGATGACCGACCGACCGACCATGAAGGACCCGCGCCCGGCCGCAAGCCGCCTGGCGGGCGCCCTGTGCAGCGGGGCGCTGGCAGCCCTGTCGGTCATGGCCACGCCGGCGCCCGCCGCAGCCGATTTCCGCCTCTGCAACAACACGACGAGCCGCGTGGGCATCTCGCTCGGCTACAAGGAGAACGAGGGCTGGACCACGGAAGGCTGGTGGAACCTGCCGCCGCGCACGTGCGAGACGCTGATGCGGGGACCGCTGGTCGCGCGCTACTATTATATCTACGCGGTCGACTATGACCGCAGCGGGGAATGGTCCGGACAGGCCTTCATGTGCACGCGCGACAAGGAGTTCACCATTCGCGGCACCGAGGACTGCCTGGCGCGCGGTTACGACCGGACTGGCTTCTTCGAGGTCGACACCGGCGAGCAGCCGGCCTGGACCGTGCAGCTCACCGACTCCGCCGAAGCGGCGCCGCAGCAGCCTTTGCAGTCCCGTGCTCCGGTGGTACAGCCCCCGCCTACATCCCGCCGCTCACCCGCCTCCTCGACGTCACCGCGAAGCAAGAACTGATGCGACGACTGCGCCGGACCAAGATCGTGGCGACGCTCGGCCCTTCGTCATCGGAGCGGACCGTCATTGCGAACCTGTTTCGCGCGGGCGCGGACGTGTTCCGCATCAACATGAGCCACACCTCGCATGACCGCATGCGGGAGCTGGTGGGACTGATTCGCGCCGTGGAATTCGAATATGGCCGGCCGATCGGCATCCTGGTCGACCTGCAGGGGCCGAAGCTGCGGATCGGACGCTTCGGCAGCGGGCCGGTGACGCTCGCCAAGGGTGACACCTTCGTCCTCGATGCCGACGAGGCACCAGGCGACGCCACCCGCGTGCATCTTCCGCATCCGGAGATTTTCGCCGCCATCGAGCCCGGCCATACGCTCCTGCTCGATGACGGCAAGGTGCGGCTGACTGCCATCTCCGTGGACGCGCAAAGCATCACCACACGCGTCGAAGTAGGCGGCAAGCTTTCGGACCGCAAAGGCGTGAGCGTGCCGCAGACCACGCTTGGGTTTTCGGCGCTCGCGCCCAAGGACCGCTCAGACCTCGACGCTGCACTCGACGCCGGCATCGATTGGGTGGCGCTGTCGTTCATCCAGCGGCCGGACGACATCGCCGAGGCCAAGAAGATCACGCGCGGCCGCGCCATGGTGATGGCGAAGATCGAAAAGCCGCAGGCGGTGGAACGCCTCGGCGACATCATCGACATTACCGATGCCCTCATGGTGGCGCGCGGCGACCTCGGCGTCGAGATGCCGCTCGAGCAGGTGCCGGGGATTCAGAAGCAGATGACGCGGCTCGCGCGCCGCGCCGGCAAGCCGGTGGTGGTCGCGACCCAGATGCTCGAATCCATGATCACGTCGCCGGTGCCGACCCGCGCCGAGGTCTCCGACGTCGCGACCGCGATCTTCGAGGGCGCCGACGCGGTGATGCTGTCGGCGGAATCGGCGGCCGGGGAATTTCCCGTCGACGCGGTCGCCACCATGGACCGGATCGCCCAAGCGGTGGAAGGAGGCCCGCTGCATGGCGGCATTCTGAATTCGCAGCGGGCGGAGCCGGAAGCCACCGGCGCAGATGCGATCGCGGCTGCTGCGCGCCAGATCGCCGACACGCTCGACCTCGCGGCCGTCATCTGCTGGACGTCCTCGGGATCGACGGCGCTGCGAGTCGCGCGCGAGCGGCCGAAGTCGCCGGTCGTGGCCATCTCGCCAAACCTCTCGACCGCGCGGCGGCTGTCGCTGGTCTGGGGCGTGCATTCGATCGTGGCGGAGGACGCGCGCGACCTCGACGACATGGTGGCGCGCGCCTGCAGGCTTGCCTTCAAGGACGGCTTCGCGCGCGCCGGGCAGCGGGTCATCATCGTCGCCGGCGTACCGCTTGGCACGCCCGGCGCGACCAACATGCTGCGGATCGCGTTCGTCGGGCAGGACGCGCCGGGCGATTAGGGCGTCGCGCGCGCCACCTCCGCCGCCACCTCGTCGATCACCGCGATCACGCGTTCGGGCGCCACGTGATGTGGCATGTGACCGACGCCGTCGAGCACAATAAGCCTGCTGTGCGGCAGCGCCTTGGCCAAAGCCTGCGAATGGATCTTGGGCGATACGATCGTGTCGCGATTGCCGGTGATGATGATGGTCGGCGCCTGAATACGCGGGTAACGCGGCGCCTGGGCAGTTACGAAAGCGTTGAGCCCCACGACGTCGCGGGCGTTGGCCAGAAACGTTTGCGGACGCAGCACCAGCGGGATGGCGGCGCGCTGCACGTAGTCGGCCGGCGCTTCCTGCGGCGCAAACACCGCAGACGCAACCGGTCCCATCAGCAACATACCCACCGGCAAAGCGACCGTGTGCACGAACAGCGGGCCGAGAATGGGCGTTGTCGCGATTTTGTAGTACCAGGCGACACCCGTCGGCCACGGATAGACCGCGGGCGCCAGCAGCACGAGGCCGGCGACGCGTTTGGGATCATCAAGCGCGAGCGTGGTCGCGACCGATCCGGCGAACGAGTGCGCCACCAGGATGACCCGGCCGACGTTGAGCCGCTCGAGCGCCTCCGACACCATGGCGGCCTGCCGCGCCGGTGACGCACCGCCCGGCGCGCGCTCGCTCCAGCCGTGGCCCGGCCGGTCGAACAGGATGACGCGATGCCGCCGCGTCAGCCGATCGGCGAGCGCGAGCCGCATGTCCTCGAGATTGCCGGTCGCTCCATGCAGCAGCACCACCGGCGGATCGTCGTCGGATCGCTGCGCGCGCTGGTCGATCTCGACGACGTGCAATCGTCCGCCGCCAACCTCCACGAACCGGCCGGCAGGCGGATAGGCGCGCGCGATCCGGCGGGCGCCAACGAGCGTGGCCACGGCGAGAAGTGTGAGCAGCGAGAGAGTGACAACGCTGGCGATGATGATCATGCGGATGATTCGGCGCACAGGCACAGGCCTCTCCGTTGTCGTCCCCGCGCAGGCGGGGACCCATCATCACTGAGGCGCGAGTGCCAGCGCGCATGCGGCATCGGGAGGACACGGCGTATGGGTCCCCGCCTGCGCGGGGACGACAGCGGTTAGCTCCAATCACATTCCACGCACTTTGGGCAATTCGATGAACTGCCAGGGGCTCGGCATGTCGCCGCAGGGCACTTCGATCAACCCCGGCTCGTTTCTGGCGAGCGCTTTCTCAAGCGCCTGCCGCAGCGCCTCCGGCCCGGTGACGCGGTAACCGCCGATGCCGAAGCTTTCGGCGAGCCGCACGAAATCCGGATTGGCGAGGTCGGAGCCAATGAGCCGGTTGCCGTGCAGATCACGCTGCATGTTGCGGACGTTGCCATAGGCACCATCGTTGAACACGACCATCACCGCCGGGATGCGATGGCGCACCGCGGTCGCAAGCTCCTGCACGTTGAACATGAAGCCGCCGTCGCCCGAGATCGCGATCACCGGCACGTCACCCAGCGCATGCTTGGCGCCGAGCGCGGTGGCGACGCCCCAGCCGAGCGTGCCCTGGTAGCCGGAAGAGATATAGGTGCGCGGCGCGCGCGCCTCGTAGGCGTTGCGGGCCGCATAGCCGACCTGAGTCAATTCGTCGATGACGACGCCGTGGTCCGGCAGCACGTCGCGGATCGCCTTGAGATAGCCGATCTGGGGCGCGAGCACGCAGAGGTCGGCGGCGACTTGCTGCTGGAGCGCGCGGCTCGCCGCAACGCGCTCCGGCCGCATCGGGGAGAGCTTACCGAGATGCGCCACGATCCGCTTGAGCACCGCGGCGGCGTCCCCGACGAGGCCGATCTCGGGCTTGCGTAGCCGTTCCATCTCGGCCGGATCGATGTCGACCTTGATGATGGTGAGCTTATCGTCGACGCCCCAGCTCGAGATCGGCAGCTGCAGGCGGGTGCCGACTGCGAGCACGACGTCAGCGTTGCGCCAGAGCCGGTGCCCGCCGACGAAGACGTGGCTCAGCGGATGGCGCTCGTCGAGCACGCCCTTGCCGCGGCGATAGGCGACGACCGGCGCGGTGAGCTGCTCGGCAAGCGCGCGCACTTCGTCGATCGCCTCGTTGGCGCCACCGCCGACGAAGATCAGCGGATGCTCGGCCTTGGCCAGAAGCTGCGCAGCGCGGCCGATGGCGTCGTCGTCGAGCGGCGGCTCCGGCTCGGGCGCAAGCTGCGGCATGAGATCGACCTCAGCCTTGGTGCCGAGCACGTCCGGTGGCAGCTCGATCCCGACCGGCCGCGGGCGGCCCGATTGCAGGGCCTGGAATGCCTTGCCGACAAGAGCCGGCGCGACTTGCGGGCTCACGACGCGGTCAGCCCATTTGGTGAGCGTGCGCAGGATGCCGATCTGATCGGGAATCTCGTGCAGCAGACCATGGCCCTTGCCGATGGCGCGGCTCGGGATCTGCCCGATGAGCGCGAGCACGCGCGCGCCAGTCGAATAGGCGGTGGCGAGCGCCGCGGTGCTGTTAAGAAACCCGGGGCCGGGCACCACCGAGTAGACCGCGGGCTTGCCGGTCGCGAGCGCCGCGCCGAGCGCCATGTAGGCGGCGCCCTGCTCGTGCCGCGTATGCACGACCTTGAGCGCATCACCGGCATCGAACATGGCATTGAACAGATGGTCGCTCTGCACGCCGGGCAGGGCATAGATCGTCGATACGCCATGACCGAGGATCGATCGGACGACGGCATCACCTCCGCTCATCAGCGGCATTCGCATGCACTCCCATATGTAAATCGCTGCAAGACGACCCCCCTGTCATCCCGGCCGAGGCCGAGAGCCGGGATCCAGCTTTCCGTAGCGCTATTGGAGCATGGGTCCCGGCGCTCGCTTCGCTCGGCCGGGACGACAAGCTGTCCCATCTCGCGGTGATGAAGGTCACCTGTGTAATCGCAAACCGGCTATCGGAACAGGTCCTTGAGCACGACCTTCCAGCGCTCCGTTTCGCCCGCCAGATAACGCGCAAAGGTGGCGTCGTCCTCGTAGGCCACGGTGGCGGTCAACGCCTTCACGTTGGCCCGCACCGTTGGCGTTTTGAGGATCGCGGCAACCTCGGCGGAGATCTTCTTGACGACCGCGGGCGGCGTGGCGGCCGGCGCGAACAATCCGATGAACCCACCAGAGCGCCCGAAACCCGGGACGCCCTCTTCGGCGATGGCTGGAATCTCAGGCGCGGCGGCGGAGCGCTTCACCTCGCCCATGCCGAGCGCGCGCAGGCGACCGGCGGCGACATGCGGGTAAGCCGACGTGATGTCGACCGCCGCCACCGGAATTTGCCCGGCGATGAGATCGACGACGGCGGGCGCGCTGCCCCGATACGGAATGTGGGTGAGGTTCGCTCCGGTCGCCTTCTTGAGAAGCTCCATGGTGATGTGCTGGCCGGTATAGACGCCGGTCGAGCCGTAGCTCAGTCCCTCCGGCCTCGCCTTCGATTGCGCGATCAGGTCCTTGATGCTTTTCGGCCCCTTCGTCGGATGCGCCACCACGATGACGCCCACTTCGATCAGCTTGGCGACCGGAGCGAGATCGCGCAGCAGATCAGGCGCGGTGGACTTCGGCAGATTTGGATTGATCAGCAGCGCGCCGGTCGCGCCGACACCGAGCGTGTCGCCATCGGGCGGCGACTTGGCGACCGCCAACAGGCCGAGCGAGCCGCCGGCTCCCACCATGTTCTCGACCACGACGGTCCTACCCATCCGCTCGCCGAGGCCGTTCGCGATCGCGCGCGCGATGCCATCGGCGGACGCGCCGGGCGAAAACGGCACGATGATGCGCATCGGTTTCTGGGATTGCGCGAACGCAGTCGCCGGCAGCAAGAGCAGCACCAACAACACAACGAGTTTCCGTCGCATGCTTCCCTCCCTCTGTGATCCGTAGGCGATGAGCCTTCTTTGCGCCCAGCCTAGCGCGCCCGCTTCGGATGGGCGAGCCCGGCCGCACCCGGATGCGACGACGAGCCTGCGAAGCGGAGGGACACAGGGCCGGGCCCTGGCAGCGAAATCGTTGACGCGGAGGTAACCCTAAATCGCCCCACCCGCTCCGGCCGACCGCTTGATTAACCGGGGGTTGTGACGGGCTCTCTAAGCTTCTCGCCCTGCGGAACAGGGCGACGCGCAGCGCGGCAGGGCATGACCTACAGCATCGACGATATCGTCGGCCTGATCGCCGCCGCCGCATCGTTCGGCATCATTCTGCTGCTGCCGGCCATCGCGCTCGCGCAGATCACCAATGTTTTCGGTTTCCGCAAGCTGCACACCGCCGGCATCTATGGCTTGGCGCTGCTCCTCGGCTGTTCCGTGCTGCCGGTCGTGGACAGCTTGCTGTGCCGCTTCCTTGGCCTTGGCGCCGCACTGACCTGCAACCTCGTCCTCGCCGCCTATGGACTGCACGTCGTCTGGACGAAACGATGGCCGCGCCCCGCGCGCTTCCCGCTCGTCGTCTGCGCGATCTGGCTCGCCATTCTGACCATCGTGTGGATCGACATCGACGGCGGCGATCGGCTCTATCCGAGCCTGCTGATGTTCGACGCTGTCAAACATGCGGCAACCGTGCGTGCCATCGTTGAAACCGGAGCGGTGCCGCCGATCGATCCGTTCTTTCTCCGCGACGACCCGGCTGGCTACTACTAATTCTTCTACGTGCTCTCGGCGCTCGCCGAGCGGCTTGGGGGCGGCTTGATCGACTCGCGCGCTGCGGTCGGCGGCCAGATATTCTGGACCGGACTTGCCCTCGTCAGCCTTGCCTCTCTCATCTTCAAGAAAGCAAAGCTGCAGGCCGAGCGGCTGAGCCAGCCATTGCTGCTGGCCCTGATGGGCGCTGCCGGCCTGCAGATCCTGATCGCGGTCTTCATCGGGCTAGCGTCGAAGATCTGGATCGGCCAGATCAACTGGTGGAACGATGCGGTTGCCAGCTGGCCGTCGTCGCTGCTGTGGGTGCCGCATCATGTCGCCTGCCTGATTGCCTGTTGGACGGCGTTCCTGCTCCTGGCCGACGTCATCGAGCGCACCGGAGAGCGGCGACCGCGGGACTGGTGGTCGATCGTCGTTGCCGCGATCTCCTTCGCGTCGGCCGCCGGGCTGTCGATCTGGGTCACGGCCGGCGCCGTGCTGACCGTCGGCGCATGGGTTGCGGTGCTCGCGCGCGAGCGCCGCTTTGCGGCCGTGTGCACGATCGCTGGCGCCGGTTTCCTCGCCCTCGCCATTGCGCTGCCCGATCTCGTGGACATGGTGAGCTATCGCGCCCAGGGAACGGCACCGATCGCGTTCTCGGTCCGAAAGTTCCTGTTTGTCGAGGGCCTGTTCGAGCCCGGATTTGCCCAACAACTGGCGCGGCTCGTGGCGCTGCCGATCAACTACGGCATTGAGTTCGGCGTCTTCCTGATCGGCTCCTACATGTTCTGGCGGCAAAGAAAGTGGAAGCTTGCGCATCGAAATGAAGTCGCTCGCCTGGTGACGCTCTCGGCCGTGGCCGGGCTATTTCTTGGCTCATTCTTCCAATCCACCATCCTCAACAACGATCTCGGCTGGCGGGTCATTCTGTTCACCCAGCTGGCTGCACTGCTGTGGACGGTGGCGGCGCTCGGGCCAGTTGTCGCCAAGGCGCATCTGCCGGTCTGGGAGCGCATGCGCCGCGTGCCATCGCCGATCGCGGCCGCCCTCGTGATCGGGTACGCCGGCGTTCTCTATGACCTCGTGGCGTTGCGCGCCTTTGAGCCGCTCGGCCTGAGCGGCAAGGCCGACATGCGACGGGATGCGCAGGTCGATCGGGAAGTGCGGACGGCCTACGCATGGCTCGCAGCCGGTCCCCGCCGCCATCTGGTCGTGCAGCATAATCCCGACAGGGAGAGAGCGATCGGATACGGGCTCTATGGCAAATCGCAGGTGGCCGTTGCCGACGGCCACAACGGTCGTCTGTTCGGAGCCGCAGAAGCCGATGTCAGGCAACGGCTCGACCAGCTCATCCCGGTCTTCTCGCAACCGCTGTCGACTGCGGAGGCATCGCAACGCCTCATCCGCAACCATGTGGCGGCCATCATGGTGACGGCGAACGATGCCATCTGGAGCGACCGGAGCTCATGGATCTTCAAGATCCCGCCGCTCTACGCATCCGCACACGTGCGCGTCGT
Source organism: uncultured Alphaproteobacteria bacterium (assembly GCA_963753575.1). GTDB lineage: Bacteria > Pseudomonadota > Alphaproteobacteria > Rhizobiales > Xanthobacteraceae > VAZQ01. The sequence continues at coordinate 380,720 of CAVWCR010000005.1, read as the reverse complement.
GTCGGTACCGGGAGCAAGCCAATGAGCCAGCTCCTTGCCACGATTCTTCCGCATGTTCGGCGCACCGGCCCGGTACTCGGCATGCTGGTCGGCACCTGCGCGACATTCGCGGTCGCGGCCTTCACCGGGCTTGTCATTCTGATCCTGCTGTTCAAGGCGGGCATCGCCGGTGGCTTCGACATTCTGTTCTATCGCGGCGTCGTACTCTGCGGCGTTGCGTTCGTCCTCACCACCGCTCTCCTCGCCTATCTCGGTCATGCAACGGGCCGGGCGTCGCTGCGCGACGCCGTGGCGGCGGGCTTCCTGTCGTTGGGGCTGAACCTGAGCTTCCTCGTGATTGCACCGGTGACGGTCGACCGCTCGCTCAGCGTTTTCATCCTTGGCTACATGGCCGCCCATGACGGCGCGACCTTCAGGACGCCAGAGATCGAGGCCGCCATGCGGGATATCTACGTCGGTGAGCTCAGGCAGATCGAGCGGCGCATGCAAGAGCAGCTTCGCTCCGGCAACGTCATCCGCTCAAACGGCGCCTATACCATTTCACCGCAAGGCTTGGCGTTCGTGACATGGGCACGGCGCATCGGATGGCTGTTTGACGTCGATCCGCGGCTGCTCGTACGTGCCCCCTCAACGCCATCGGCCAAATCCGTCTTGGGCGCGGCGCAGCCGAAACAATGATGGCCGGGACAAACCCGGCCACCGCACCGACCGACGCTTGCAGCCGACATCAGATATCGCGACCCTCGATCTTCTCGGAGAGCTTCTTGACCATGTCGGGGATCTTTTCGAGCTTGGGATGCACCGCCAGCGCGCGGCGGAACGCCTCAAGCGCGCCCTTCTCGTCGCCGATCTCCTGCAGGATCGAGCCGAGACCGGCGAGCGCACCGAAGTGGCGCGGCTCGCGCGCCAGCACCTCGTGGATATCGGCGAGCGCGCTGGCATAGTCCTTGGTCTGGAAATAGACCGTGGCGCGGCGGTTCCAGGCCTCCACGTAGTCAGGCTTGATGTCGATGATGGCGTTAAGGAGCTTGATCGCGAGATCGGTGTCCTTGTGATCCATCGCAATCTTGACGCGACTCATCAGAAGGTTGCCAGTGTCGCCGCCGGCCGTAACCCAAAGCGCCCAGATGCGGTTCTCAACGAACTTGGCGCTTTCTTCGCTGGGCGCGACCTTGAGCGCCTCGAACAGCTTGTCGATGTTGAGCCTGGGATCGCCCGTCTGCGGTCGCGGCAGATCGGCCGGCGGCTCGACCAGCTTCGGGTGGTCTTCCCCATGCGGCGGGTGCCCATCGGGGGCCTGCGCAGAGGCGGTGGTAAATGCGGCTGTCACGAGGACGGCCGCGGCGAGCAGGGCGTGGAATTGCTTCGTCATGATGTGAAAGCTTAACGCTCCACCATGGCGTCGCAAAGGCCCGATTGGGTCAAACTGACGTGACAATCACCCCGGGGGGACGGACGCCGGGCGGGAGCGGGGTCAGCCCTGGCGAGCCTTGTACTTACGCTGCACCTTGTTGATCACATAGAGCCGGCCCTTGCGCCGGACCAGGCGGTTAGCCCGATGGCGACCGCGCAGTGATTTCAATGAGTTACGCACTTTCATAGCTCAAGCTCCAGGGCACGCGCGGCGGCGGCGAACGAATGTGGCGCGGAAACTAGGGGCGCGGGGGCGCTTCGTCAATTGTGCAAAACAACTGCTCCGGCCCCCTACTAGCCACAAAATGCTCGAACTCGTGGATTTAGTGGATTTGGAGCCGTAGGGTGTTAAGCTTCCCCCGACCACGAGACTGATGGGCTCGTAAAGCGATGCGGTGGTTCCGGTCGCATATGCGATTTGGCTCGTGGTGCGCCCTTCTGGCGCTCACAATTCAGCTCGTCCTGTCCTTCGGACACGTTCACGTTGCCGGCTCCATCGCAGCGGCGGCGCGTGCCGCGGCGGCACAGTCGATGGCGGCAGCGCCGGAAGCCCCCCCGACTCCACCGAAGCATCCTGGGGCAGGCGATTTTTGCCCCATTTGTGCGGTTATTCATCTGGCCGGGCTCCCGGCCGCAGAGCCGCCATCGCTGCCGTCCGCGCAGTTCTCCGGCCGTGTGCGAATAGCAACCCGGATTGCGGCCAAGACGGTCGGGATCTCCGGCCTTCCCTTCAACGCCCGCGCGCCGCCTCTCACCTGACATCATCGAACTCGCAGGTCTTTGGCATCGCCGCCCACTCACGCGCGTTGCCGATACCTCGTCTGAACAGCGTTGGCCCATCGCTGAATGGCAACGCTTGCGATGTCACGACGGTGTTGAGGACGCAAAGATGAGAATCAGAATTTCCCTGCATCAGCTTTGGGTGCACCTGCGCTTTGAAGGCTTCTATGTCTTTCTTGTCATCCTGCTCGCCACCAACCTGGCGGCGGCGCAGGAGCAGCAGGCTGCGGGCGGCCTGGCGATCGACGCCGCGACGCTGCCGCGCGATCTCAGCCCGTGGGGCATGTTCATGGCGGCCGACAGCGTCGTCAAAGCCGTGATGATTGGCCTTGCGCTCGCATCGGTGGCCACCTGGACCGTATGGCTCGCCAAGACGATCGAGCTGATCGCAGCCAAGGGGCGCCTGCGCTCGGAAATCAAGCTGCTCGGGTCGGGGCGCTCCGCGGGAGATGCGGTGCAGCGGCTGCAGCAGCGCAAGGGCCTCATGGGCCGCTTCATCAGCGCGGCCGTCGCCGAACTGCAGATGTCCGGAGGACAATACGAAAAGGACGGGATCAAGGAGCGGGTCATATCGCGCCTTGAGCGCATCGAGAAAGCCGCGTCGCGCCGCATCACGCGAGGGACCGGCGTGCTGGCCACGATCGGGGCCATCGCACCGTTCGTGGGCCTGTTCGGCACGGTCTGGGGCATCATGAACAGCTTCATCGGCATATCGCAATCGCACACCACCAATCTCGCGGTGGTCGCGCCGGGCATCGCCGAGGCCCTGCTGGCGACCGCGTTCGGCCTCGCGGCCGCCATTCCGGCCGTCGTCATCTACAACGTCTTTTCCCGCCAGATAGCGGGCTATCGCGACCTCGTCGGGGACGCGTCGGCGGAAATCCTGCGATGGGTCAGCCGCGATCTCGACCAGCATCACGCAGGACCGGTCGCACCCGAGCGCGATCAATTGCTGTCGGCCGCGGAGTGATGCCATGAGCGTACGTCTCGATCACGGCGAGGACACACTCGTCGAAGTCCACGAGATCAACGTCACGCCGTTCATCGACGTGATGCTGGTGCTGCTCATCATCTTCATGGTCGCGGCGCCGCTCGCCACCGTCGATATCGCGGTCAACCTGCCGACCTCGACCGCGCAGGCGCAGCCGCGTCCGGACAAGCCGCTGTTCCTGACGATCAAGCCCGACCTGTCGCTTTCGCTCGCCGACGATCCCATTCTCCGCGACGCCCTGCCCGGCGCGCTTGAGCGGGTGACCAATGGCGACAAGGACACGCGAATCTTCCTGCGCGCCGACAAGGTCGTCTCCTATGGGAATCTTATGGAGGTCATGAACCTCCTGCGGAGCGCCGGATATCTCAAAGTGGCGCTGGTCGGATTGGAGAGCACGTCGAACCAGTGACCGCAATTATCGCCGAGGACAGAACTGATCTGTACCGCTGGGTGTTGAGCGGGGTCATCATCCTGTTCGCCCATGGCGCGATCGCCGCATCGATGTTGCGCCGGCCACCGCCCGAGGAGGGAGCGCCGGCCGCGGCCATCGTTATCGAGCTCGCGCCCGTGCCGGTTGCCCCGGTCGAGCCTCCGAGCGACCTCGCGCCAACCCCCGAACACGTCGAGGCCGAGCAGCCGCCGGAGCAGCCGGAGGAGAAGATCGTCGAGAAGATCGAACCTAAATCCGACGACGCGCTCTTGCCTCCGCCGCCGGAGCTGAAAACAGAGCCTCCACCGCCACAGGAAGAGGAGGCGCCGCCGCCGGCGCCCGAGGTGCTGCCGACGCGCCAGGCTGCGGTCGCTGCAGCGCCAACGCAGGGCGCGCCCAACGCGAGCAGCTCAAACCTGCTCCCGCAGTGGAAAACCGAGATCGTCGGCATGCTGGAGCGCAACAAGCGCTATCCGTCCGCCGCCCGGGCACACCGCCAGCACGGCGTGGCACGCATCGCCTTTACCATGGATCGTCAGGGCAACGTGACATCGACCCGCCTCGTGCGCAGCTCCGGATCATCTTTGCTCGATCGGGAGGCGCTGCAAATCGCACAGCGGGCCCAGCCTTTCCCGGCCCCGCCGCCCGAGCTCCCAGGAGCGGAGATCACGCTGACGGTGCCGATCCGCTTCAATCTCCGATGACGAGGCACACGCGGTTCGACCATGCGCCGGAGCTTTCCATGCAGACGTTTCAGCGTCAGAAGGTCATTGAAAATGCTGAGAATAGGGAATTGTGCACTCGCATTGATCCTGGACTTTGCCGTTTCCGTATCAGCGCAGGAATCTGGGTTCGTCGCTGCCGGGAACCTTTCCAGACCCGTGCTCCCCCGATCGTCCGATCATCCACGATTCGTTGTCCCGCTTTGGCGGGACAATCTGGTTTGAAGACAGCGCCGAGGAGCCACCCCAATGGTTACTTTGCGAAAGCGGATTCTTCTCTGGGCGATCGCTTGCTGCTGTGTTGCAGCCGCCGATGGCGCGAGTGCTCACCCACATGTCTGGGTAACCGTTAAGACCGACCTAATCTATACGCCGGACGGGTCGGCGACTGCGGTCCGGCATAGCTGGACGTTCGATGACATGTATTCGACATTTGCACTTCAGGGAATTGCAGCCAAGCGAAAGGGCGTATTCACGCGCGAGGACTTGGCTCCGCTCGCCAAGGCGAACGTCACGTCGTTGAAGGAAGTTGGCTATTTCACTTTTGCCAAGGCGGGCCGCAGCAAGGTCGATCTAAGAGACCCTGTCGATTACTACCTCGACTATGACCCGAAGGACACGATCCTGACGTTCCATTTTACCCTACCATTCAAGGTTCCCGTCAAAACAAAGCAACTCCATGTCGAGGTTTACGATCCTGACTATTACATCGATTTCACGTTCGCAAAGGAGCGTCCGGTCAAGCTCATCAGCGCGCCTAGCACTTGCAAACTCACCATCGTTCGGCCCCGGCAGGCGCCATCGCAAGGGCAGCCGTTGTCTGAAGCCTTTTTCAATTCGCTCGATGCGTACGCGCGCTGGGGGGCTCAATTCGCCAACAAAATCACGGTGAAATGTCCATGAATGTCTCCGGTCGCCGTCGCCCCGTCGCAGTGCTCTTGATCGCAATTGCAGCCCTTCTGTTGCTGATGGGAATTCTCGATTTTGCATCAGCGCAAGGTTCGCCATTCGGCGGTCCGCGCCCGCCGTCGGCGCCCTTTACTGCCGCCGACGGAATTGCCGGATGGTTGCTCGCCAAGCAGGCCGAGTTTTATCGGCAGTTTTCAGGCTTGATTCGCGCCGCGAAGGCCGATGGCAGTGCGGCCTGGAGTCTGATGGGACTGTCGTTCCTGTACGGAATTTTCCATGCGGCCGGCCCGGGGCACGGCAAGGCGGTGATCTCCTCTTATCTGGTTGCAAATGAGGAAACATGGTTCCGCGGCGTCGTTCTGTCGCTCGCCTCGGCGCTGCTTCAGGCCGTCGTCGCTATCGCCGTGGTAGGCATTGCCGCCGCACTGCTGAACCTAACCGCGCCCAGGATGAACAGCGCGATCAACGTGATCGAAACCGTAAGCTACGCGCTCATCGTCGTGATCGGCGTGCGGTTGCTGTGGGTCAAGGGGCGCGCCTTCTTCGCAACGCTGCACGGCATGCGCCACCCGGCCAGTGAAGCAAGCGCCGTGGTGACGCGCCACCACGATCATCCGCATCACAGCGGAAACCACGCGCATGATCGAATGGTTCATTCGCAGTGCGATCCTCACGAGCATCACGAGCACAGCCATTCGCATGATGACCATGGTCACGATTGTGCGTCGGCCTGGGGACACGCCCATGCCCCGGAGCCACGGGAGTTGGCGGGGCCTGGGGGTTGGCAGCGTGGCCTCTCGGCAATTGTGGCGGTGGGCTTGCGGCCGTGCTCGGGAGCAATTCTCATCCTGGTGTTCGCTCTGGCGCAGGGCCTGTTTTGGATCGGCGTCGGATCAACTCTCACGATGGCTCTCGGAACATTCCTTACAGTCGCAGCGATTGCAACGATTGCGGTCGGCGCCGGAGCATGGGCCAAGCACCTCGCCACCGGGCATAGTGGATTCGGAGCCTTGGCCGTGCGCGGCGTCGAGGTCGGCGCGGCTATGTTGATCACCGCTTTCGGCATCCTTTTGCTTAGCGGTTACATGGTGAACGAACGGATGATTGGTTTTTAGCCGTGGACAGTCGTGGGGCGGCGGAGCCGAGGCGGAAAATTCGCGAGGTCGCTGGGCTATGGCCCCAAAGGCGAATAGCTCAAGGTGATCAGACCTATTCCGCTATTGCCCTAAACCTGGATCTCTCCAAGGCGATACCGGACCGCAATTTTCGGTATCCATATGCTGCCCAGGCCTCTCTCCAAACTCTTGAGAAAACGTGGAAAGCCGTCATGTGTTGCATCAAGGTTACACCATCGCATTTGCGTTAGGTGTAAGGCTTGAACAGCTGAGTCCAAGGAGTTGACGCGGCATGCGTTGGTTCCGAACCAACGTGCGATCCAGTGCCTGGTGCGCGCTGTTGGTCATGGCGCTGCAGCTCGCGCTGACGTTCGGCCACGTCCACCTGCACATCAGCTCGGTTGTGCCAGCTCCGCTGGCCGTGAGGCTTCCGGCACCGCTTCCGGACGCATCGCCCTCACCGACCACTCCCAAGCCTCCTGCCACCGACGACCATTGCGCCCTTTGCGCGCTGATCCAAATGGCCAGCGCGGCAGCGCCGGCGGCCTTGCTTGCGCTGCCGCTGCCGGGCTTCGTCGCCGCCGCAGCGCTGACGCTCGGCATCGCGCGCGAGCCCGCTGCGTCGCGTTCCTCTCCGTTCCAAGCCCGCGGGCCTCCCATCGCCTGACATCGACTGTGCCTTCGGCTTTGCCGCGCCTCCGCGCGGCAAAGTTGGCGTCTCATGGGCGCAGCGCTCGCGCGCTGTCATGCAATCTCGATGTTGGGGGATACAAATGTCTATCAAGTTCAGTCGTGCCCTGCTTCTGGGCAGTTCTACACTCGTGTCATTGGGCGGCTTCGACGTTGCCTATTCGCAAGTTGACCTGCCGGAAATCGAGGTCAACGCGCCAAGCCCGATCGCGCGGCGACCGGCTCCGCGTAGAGCACCGAGAACGACGGCGCCTGCGGCACCCGCCGCGCCGGCAGCGCCGGCCGCTCCGCCGGCGCCCGCCGCCGGGACATTGCCGGTCGTCACTGATCAGTTCGCGACCGTCACGGTCGTGCCCAATGAGGAGATCAGGCGCAACGGCAGCGCCACGCTCGGCGATCTCTTGTTCAGCAAGCCCGGCATCACCGGATCGAGCTTCGCGCCCGGCGCGTCGAGCCGCCCGATCATCCGCGGTCTCGACGTCAATCGCGTCGGCGTCGTCGAGAACGGCATCGGGGCGGGCGGCGCCTCCGATCTCGGCGAGGACCATTTCGTTCCGGTCGATCCCTTGACCACCAACCAGGTCGAAGTGATCCGCGGTCCCGCCACCTTGCGCTACGGGTCGCAGGCGATCGGCGGCGTGGTCTACTCAAGCAACAACCGCATTCCCGAGGCGCTGCCTTGCCGCGACAACAACGCGCCGCGCCCCATGGTCACCAAGGCGCCGCCCGCGCCCGACCAGGCGGGCTGCGTCAGCGTCGAGGCGCGCGGCAACGCGACCACCGTCGACAATGGCCTCAACGGCGGCCTTCTGCTCGATGCCGGCAAGGGCAACTTCGCGTTTCACGCTGACGTTTCCGGCCGGCAGAGCGACGACTATCGCGTGCCCAAATATCCATATCTGGTCCCGCCCGATCCCGGTGACGCGCCACGCGCGACACAGCCCGGCGCCTTCAATGGGCGGCAGCCGAACTCCTCGCTACGCACCAACGGCTGGTCCATGGGCGGCTCGTATCTGTTCGACGGCGGCTTCGCGGGCATCGCGGTGATGCAGAACAACGCGCTCTATCACATCCCGGGCATCGACGGGGAGAACCGCAACACCCGCATCGACGCCACCCAGACCAAGGTGCTGAGCAAGGGCGAGTGGCGCTCGCCGAGCGATGCCATCGACGTGATCCGGTTCTGGGGTGGCGTCACCGACTACAAGCACGACGAAATCGGGCTGGCAGATCCGCTCGACCTTGGCACCGACGGCGTCCGCCAGACCTTCACCAACAAGGAGCAGGAAGGTCGGCTCGAAGTCACGCTCAAGCCGTTCAACCTGCGCTTTGCCGAGCTGACCACCGCGATCGGCGTACAGGCCGGCCACCAGGAGCTCACCGCACCGAGCCCAGACGATCCCGGCAGTCCCCTCAACGGCCTATGGAGCCCAAACAACAACAGGAGAGTGGCCAGCTACATCTTCAACGAATTCAAGTTCAGCGAGACCACCAAGGCGCAGATCGCGGGCCGCATCGAAAACGTCCACCTCAACGGCACCACGCCCGAGTTCAGCTCGCTCATCTTCGATGCGGCCATGCTTGGCAGCATTGGCCCCTCGATCGGGCGCAGCCCGGACTTTACGCCCAAGAGCGGCAGCATCGGGGTGATTCAGAACCTGCCGTGGGACCTCGTCGGCAGCGTCACGGCGCAGCATGTCGAGCGCGCACCGAAGGCCGCGGAACTGTTCTCCAGGGGCCCGCACGACGCGACGGCGACCTTCGACATCGGCAACCCGAACCTCAAGATCGAGGTCGCCAACTCGATCGAGGCCGGGGTGCGGCGTGCAGCCGGCCCCTTCCGCTTCGAGCTCACCGGCTACTATACGAGGTTCAACGGGTTCATCTTCCGGCGGCTGACCGGCAACACCTGCAGCGAGGATGCTTGCATCCTCGGCGATGGGGAGGAGTTGCGGCAAGCGGTCTATTCCCAGCGCGACGCCACCTTCCGCGGCATCGAGTTCCAAAGCCAGTACGAAGTCGCCCCGCTGTGGACCGGCGTCTGGGGCATCGAGGACCAGTTCGACGTCGTGCGCGCCACGTTCACCGACGGCACCAACGTGCCGCGCATCCCGCCGCTGCGCGTGGGCGGCGGGCTGTTCTGGCGCGACTCGAATTGGCTCACGCGCGTCAACCTGCTGCACGCCTTCGCGCAGCACAATATCGCTCTGGCGGGAGAGACGCCGACCCAGGGCTACAACGATCTCAGGGCCGAGATCAGCTACCGGTGGAAGCCAGCGCGGCCCACCAGCGACGGCCTGCGCGAGGTCGTGGTCGGCCTCAGCGGGACCAACCTGCTCAACGACGACATCCGCAACTCGGTCTCCTACAACAAGGATGAGGTGCTGATGCCGGGCCGCGGGGTGCGTGTGTTCGCCAATGTGAAGTATTAGCGAACGCGGATTGACCATTCACTCCGTTCATTCCCGCGCAAGCAGGAATCCAGGCGTATCGGCTCAAGTCGCTCGGCTGTTGCCCTGGGTCCTCGCTTACGCGGGGACGAACGGAGGAGTGAGGGGCATGAACCGAAGATTAGCCGCGCGCGAATATCGGTGCGGCGCCCAGCCACGGAATACCGTCGAGCGCAAGCTCGACCGAAAGCACGAGTAACGTGCCAGCCGTCGGCGCATAGGCGCCTGCCGAACGCGAGGAGGTTACCGCTTCGAGCGGATAGGTGCCGACCGTGCCTTCCGCCATGAAGCTCTTGAGCATGGCGCCGGGAAGCTTGTCGAGCTGCGCCACAAGCTGCCCGCCGAGCGGCAGGCCGGCGACGACCGCACCTGCCGCCTCATCGAGGCAAGAGGCTGCGCGCCCGAAGGCAGCGGCGCCTGCGGCGTCCTTGGCAAAGCTCCTGGTGCGGCGCACCCAGGCGCCCTTGTAGGCGATCGAGGCGCGCACGGCGAAGCGGCGCGCGAGTGGCACAGGGCCCGAGATCTGCAACAGCCGCCGGTCGAGGTCGAGGTCGGGCGCGATCGCGATATAGGCTTCTTCTGCGCCAGCAAGGCGCGCGTGCTTTTCGACGAGGCCCGCAAGCGCGCCCGCGTCGGTCGCGGCCGCATCCACCTGGTCGAGCGCCGCCACCGCAAGCGCATCGGCCTTCTCGATCAGCGTGCGCTCGGCGTCATCGATACCGCTGCGCGCCAACGCGAACAGCGTGCTCGCATCGATGAGCTCGGCCGCGGGCGCCGCCGCCACCACGTCGTCATAGAGCCCGGCCGGGAGCGCATCGAGCTCCAGGACGCCGACGCGCCGGCAGCCCGCAAGCCGCTGGCCGATGGCGGTGCCGGGCTTCGGCGTGTTGACGATCTCGTCGAGCCAGGCGGTGGTCTTGATCCAGTCGGCGACCCGCTTCGACAGCGCGGTTGCGAGCATCGGCTGTCCGCTCGCAGGCACGAGCAGCAGGCTTTCGATCCAGTAGGGCGTAAAGCCGGTGAGCCAGCACACCGCCGCCGGCCGCACCAGGTTGGTGTAGAGGAGGATGGCATCAAAGCCCTCGCGCGCCATCGCGGCCTGCAGCTTCTCAAGCCGCGCCGCGAGCGCGCTCTTGGGCAACTCCGTCTGATCCCATCCCATCAAACCGCGGCGCATTGACGTCAGCCCCTTACTGTCGTCCCGGGCGAGCGAAGCGAGACCCGGGACCCACTAAATTATTGCTTTGGAAGAATGGGTCCCGGCTCGCGCCTTCGGCGCGTCCGGGACGACGGGGAAGTAATTCGTCGCCGACCATTGTCACCCTGGAACACTGAACAATTCGCGCGGCGTCGCGGTGACGACCTCGCAGCCGTCGTGCGTGACCACGAGCGAATCGCCCAGCACCATGTAGCCCACCTCGGGATGATAGGTGTTGGGATGAACGATCAGCGTCATGCCGGCGTCGATGCGCGTGGTTACGTCTTCCAGGATGTGCGGCTTGGTGTCCACGAACAGGCCTAGCCCATGGCCGCGCACGCGGGTGTATTCGCTGGTCGTGTACTGCCCGAGCCCATGGGCGCGAAACACATCGTTCTCGGCACGCGCGATGTCGGCGGCGGTGACGCCGTCACGCACGATCGCGATGCCGGCTTCCATCGACTCGAGCCAGAGCGCGTGCGCCTTTCTCTGCCCGGCATTCGGCTCGCCGATCACCAGCGTGCGGCAAATCTGGGCGTAGTAACCATCGACGCGCGGGGTGAGCTCGGTGGTGACCATATCGCCGCGCTTGAGCCGCCTGCCCGACGGCGGCGCCATGCCGCGCACTTCCTGGCCGCCCACGCCGATGATCTGGAAATTGTGGTCGACGCCGTGGGCGCGGAAGAACGCCTCGATCTCGGCGATCAGCTCATAATCGGCGCGGCCGACGCGCGCCGCCTGCCGGAACACCGCATAGCCCTCATCCGCCAGCCTGGCGGCGCGGCGCATGGCGACGATCTCGGAGTCGAGCTTGTGCATCAACAGCTGGTCGAGAAACGCGGTCTGGTCGGCGAGGTTGAGATCCTTGGCGCGCGCCGCGAGCCGGCGCGGCAGGAGGCGGCCGGGCGCCGAGCCGATGCGCTGATTGCGAAAGCGATCGAGCGCGCCGTCGACCTCGGCGATCAGGTTCGGCGCATGCACCACTTCGATGTCCGGGCAATCAATCTCGGCGCGATCGACCTCCAGCGGGCTGTCGAGATAGAGTGTGACATGGCCGTCGGCGCGCACCAGCGCGAGCGCCTGGCCTTCCAGCGCCGCGTAGTCGGTGGCGTAGCGCAGGTAGTCGCCCTGCCAGGCGTTGCCATAGACCAGGAGCATGTCGATGCCGGCATCCGCCATCGCGGCGAGCAGGCGTTGCTTGCGGTCGTCGTAGATCATCGTCCAGCCATATCGTCACGGCCGGGCTCGTCCCGGCCATCCACGTCTTTAGTGCGTGCAAGAAAACAAGACGTGGATGCCCGGCACAAGGCCGGGCATGACGGTCTGCGTGTTGTGAGCTCCTGAATCACTCGGCGGGCTCTTTCACGCCTTCCGCGCCGTAGAAGGTCATCGCCGCCTCGGGCGAGATCAGGCCCTCCGCGATATCGCGCTTCACCGCTTCGGCAGCACGCTCATGCGGATCGCCGTAACCGCCGCCGCCGGCGGTGAGGAACGTCACCACATCGCCGGCCGCGAGCGGAATCTCAGTCCCCTTTAACACCACCTGCTCAGAGCCATCGGCGCGGCGGACGATGGCCGAATTGGTGGCAGCGGAGCCGCCACCGTGCAGGCCCCAGGGCGGATCGACCGTGCGCTCGCAATTGATGTTGGCCTTGCAGGCCTGCAGCATGCGGTAGCTCACCTCCAGCCCAAGCCCGCCGCGGAAGCGGCCGGCGCCGCCTGAAGTCGCAGCGGAACGTGTGCTTGTCGATCAGCACCGGATACTTGATCTCCTGCAACTCCACTGGCGTGTTGCGCACGTCGCCCTGGCAGACCGAGACGCTGGCGGATTCGCCGTCTTCGGTTGGCCGCCCGCCCCAACCGCCGCCGAAGATGTTCATCAGCAGATAGCGCGAGCCGTCCGGCCGGAAGCCGAAGAACGAGCAGCCACCCATGTCGCCCTTATGCGCGGCGGGCACGAGCTGTGGCACCGCCGGCGCCAACGCCTTGAGGATGGTGTCGATCACGGTCGGCAGCGCGATGCTCCAGCGCCCGAGCGCGGCCGGCGGCTTGGCGCTGAGCATGGTGCCATCGGGCAAGACCACGTCCAGCGGGCGGAAGCAACCCTCGTTGACATCGAGGTCGGGCGAGGTAAGCGCCTTGAAGGCGACGCGCGCGGCCGCGATGCCGCCGGAGCGGCCGGAATTGAGCGGGCTCGCCACCTGCGGATTCATCTCGCTGAAGTCGACCGTCATCTGCGAGCCCTGCACCCGCACCTTGACCTTGACCCGTAGCGGCTTGTCGAGCGTGCGGCCGTCGTTGTCGAGGAAGCTCTCGGCCTCGTAGGCGCCGTCCGGGATCTGTTCGACCACGTGCCGCGCCGCGAGCTCGGCCTGGTCCCAGACCTTGGCGACGCAGGCTTCCACCATCTCGCGGCCGTAGCGCGCAATCAGTTCGCCGTAGCGGCGCGCGCCAAGCTGGCAGGAGGCGATCTGCGCCCGCAGGTCGCCCAGGCTCGCATCCGGATAGCGGACGTTGTCGCGGATGATCTGCCAGAGCGTCTCGTTGCGCTTGCCGGCCTCGTAGATCTTCAGCGAGCGGATCTGCAGCCCCTCGCAGTAGATATCGTTGGCGGCGGTCGAGCCGAAGCCCTGGTGCATGCCGCCGATGTCAACCCAGTGCGCGCGGTTGGCCGCAAAGCCCACGACCTCGCCATCGTGGAAGCAGGGCGAATAAACCACCACGTTGTTGAGATGCTGGCCGCAGACCTCGGCCTGATTCATCACCATGACGTCGCCGGGCGCGAAGCCGTCGAGCCCGTAGCGCGCGATGCCGTCGGCGACCGCGACGCCGAGATCGGCGAGAAAGATCGGCAGCCCGCCGCGGTTCTGCGAGATCATGCGCGCCTGGGTATCGATCAGGCCGCAGCAGAAATCGCGCACCTCGTAGATCATCATGTTGTAGGCAGCTTTGGAGAGCGCGTTCCCCATCTCGTCGGCATAGGCCACGATGGCGTTGCGCACCACTTCGACCGTGATCGGATGGGCTTCGTTGTGGCTCATGGCTCATTTGCCCCGTCGAGCGCGACATCGATGATGAGATGGCCGGCTTCCGTCACGGTCGCGACATCGCCGGGGTGAATGAGCGTGGTCGCGTTCGGCTCCTCGATCACGGCCGGGCCTTCGATGCGCGCGCCGGCCGCCAGCGACGGCCGCCAGATCACGCGCGTGCGCACCGGGCGCGCTGCATCGCTGAATATGGCGTCGCGCCATTGATCAGCGACCGGCGGCTCCGGCTGCCACGCCTGCGAGAGCCATTGCTCCGCCAGCATGTCCGGCTTGCCGGCAGTCACCACCAGGCGGACATTGACGCATTCGAGCCGCTCGTCGGGCGCGGCCTGGCCGTAGCGCTGGTCGTGCTCGGCGTGGAACAGGGCCTGCAATGGCGCGATATCGCTGCAAAGAAGCTTCGGGTCTGCGACCGGGATCGCGATGGTGTGCTCCTGCCCGACATAGCGCAGGTCGGCCAGGAAGGTGAACACGGCGTCGCCTTGCGCAATGCCGTCGCGCTCTGCCTGCTGGCGGCCAGCGGCCGCGAGCTCACCGAACACGCCCATGACGGCCTGCTCGTCGAGCGCGCCGAGAAGACCATAGAGTGTGCGCACGAAATCCTGCCGCCACGGCGCCATCAGCATGCCGAGCGCCGAGAACGTGCCCGGCACCTTCGGGACAATCACCTTCGGAACGAAGATCTCGCGCGCGATCGCGACGGCGTGCAGCGGCCCCGCACCACCGAACGCGATCATCGCGGAGGAGCGCGGATCGACGCCCTTGTTGATCGACACGGCACGCACCGCAAGCGACATGGCGGCGTCCGCGATCTGAACGATGCCGAGCGCGGCCTCCGGCACCGAGAGCCGCAGCGGCCCCGCGAGCCTGCCCTCGACTGCGCGCTCAGCCGCGGCGCGGTCGAGCCGCATGGCGCCGTTGAGGAAGCGCTCGGCGTTGATGCGCCCGAGGATGAGATCGGCGTCGGTCACGACCGGATCGAGCGAGCCCTTGCCGTAGGCAGCGGGCCCCGGGTCGGCGCCCGCGCTCTGTGGCCCGACATGGATGCCGCCGACCGCGTCGCACCAGGCGATCGAGCCGCCACCGGCGCCGACTTCCACGATATCGACGACTGGAATCTGCATCGGCTGGCCGGAGGCTTCGCCGCCGATCACGTAGCCCTCTTCGATCGCGGGCGCGCCGTTGGTGATCAGGCTCGCCTTGGCGGTGGTGCCGCCCATGTCGAACCCGATGGCGCGCTCGATCCGGAGCTGACGGGCGAGCCGTCCGGCGCCGATCATGCCGGCGACCGGCCCCGATTCCATCATCGAGACCGGCTGCTCCTGCGCGAGCGCGATCGACATGACGCCGCCGTTCGAGCGCATGATGTTGATCTTGCCGCCAAAGGCTTCACCGCGCAGGAAGCCGTCGAGGCGGCGCAGGTAGCCCTGCACGCGCGGCCCCACGAAGGCGTTGATGGCGGTGGTCGAGGTGCGCTCGTATTCGCGATATTCGCGCACGATTTCATGGGACAGCGTGACGAAGCGATCAGGATCGGCCGCGCGCAGCATCTCGCCGATGCGCCGCTCATGCGCCGGGTTGGCGTAGGCATGCAGCAGGCACACGGCGACCGCCTCGATCTTGAGGCTGTCGAGGAGCCGGGCGAGGCTTGCGACCTCGTCCTCGGCCAGCGGCGTGAGCACGTCGCCCTTGGCGTTCAGCCGCTCCGTGACCTCGAAAGTGAGATCGCGCGGGATGAGCGGCTTCGGCCGGTGAAAGAACAGGTTGAAGGCCTCGATCCGGTTGCCGCGACCGATCGCATAGGTGTCGCGGAAGCCGCGGGTCGTGATCAGCGCCGTGCGCGCACCTTTCTTCTCCAGCACCGTGTTGATGGCAATGGTCGAGCCATGCAGCACCTCGTCGAGCGTCGGCATGCGGCAGCCCGCCAGGCTCAGGCTGTCGGCCACGCCACGCGTCGGGTCGGCCGGCACGGTCGAGGTCTTGGAGGTGACGATGCGGCCGTCGACGCAGCCGACGAGGTCGGTGAAGGTGCCCCCGATATCGACGCCAACAACGTTCATGCTGATCCTACTCTATGCGTCCGCAACCTAATCCCTCCAGCGCGAGAAGCGCGCCTCGACGAGCCGCATCAGCTCGTTGAGCGCAATTGCCATGAGGGCGAGCGTCAAGACAAGCGCCATCAGGGCCGCCGGGTTGAAGGTTTCGGAAAAGGCCAGCGTATAGAAGCCGATGCCGCCCTGGGAGACGAAGATCTCCGCCAGCACGACCCCAAGGAGTGTCAGGGTCATGGCGAGCCGCAGGCCGGCAAATACGGTCGCCACCATGTGTGGAAAGATGACGTAGCGCACCTGCTGGATGCGGGTCGCACCCTGCGCCGCCGCACCCCCGACCAGGTGCTGGCTGACGTTGCGCATGCCCGCGATGGTGTTGACGATCACCGGGAAGATGCCGTGGCTGAAGCCGAACGCGATCTTGACCGCTGGCCCGATCCCGAACATCAGCACGAACAAGGGCAGCATGATCGCCTGCGGAATGCCATAGAGCAGCAGCACGACCGGGTAGATGCTGCGGCGGCCGAGGTTGCTCAGCCCGACCAGGATGCCGATCAGCATGCCGAAGACGACCGAAAGCGCGAACGCCACCACGAGCTCGAGCAGCGTGACCGCAACCGCCATCCGCACCCCCGGGTCGCCCATTACCTGGGGCCACCAGGCCAGCGCGACGTCGCTCGGACCGGCCACCAGCGACGACGTGCTGATGAAGCGCGCGTAGAACTCCCAGACCGCGAGCAGGAGCACGATCAGCGACAGCCGGATCAGTCGCACTTGGGTGGCGCTCATCCCCGTCACCCCTCGTCGCCGCGCTGCTCGGCGGCGAGCGCGAGCAGGTTGAGCGTGACCGAGACGGTGACCACGTAGGCGATCCAGGCGTAGAGCCGCGCCGTCTCCATCAGCTCGGCGGAGAGCGCGATGGATTTTCCAATCCCCGATGCCGCCGCGAGCGTTTCACCGCCGAGCACCGCCGCGATGCAAATGAAGAAGCCGATGCGGAAGCCGGTCATCGTGACCGGCAGCGCCGCCGGCAGGTAGATATAGCGAAACTGCGACACGCTGGAGGCGCCCATCGCGCGCGCCGCCCGCAGGTAGAGCTCGTCGACATTGGCAAAGCCCGCGATCGTATTGAGCGCGATCGGAAAGAAGCATTGCGTGGCGCCGTAGGCGACCTTCGAGTCCGGCCCGATGCCGAAGAACACGACGAACAAGGGAAAGAACAGCGTGAGCGGGATCGCGAACAATCCGGTCAGCACCGGCTCGAAGATGCGAACCAGCGCGCGCGAGCGGCTGACCAGGAAGCCAACCGCGACGCCCGCCACAACCGCGATGGAATAGGCCTGCCAGATCTCGTTGAGGGTCACCACCGCCGCCGACCACAGCCGGCCAGAGGACCACAGGACCTTCATCTCGCGCCAGACCAGATCAGGCGGCGGCAAGAGCAGCGCCCGTACGCCGGAATGGGTCGCGAAGTACCAGGCGGCGAATACGCTTGCGAACAACACGAGCTGGATCGAGTGGATGATGAGCCGATCGCGCCGCATGGAACGCCTATCCGCGCGCGTCGCGCGCCTCGCGCATGCGCGCGACCGTCGCCCTGATTTCGTCGCGCAGGAGCGCATAGAGATTGTTGCGGATCGCCCCGAATTCGCTGGTGAGCATGAAATCCGGTGAGCGCGGGTGCGGCTGCGGCACGTTGATCGAGTCCATGATGCGGCCCGGGCGCGCCGTCATCACCACAATGCGGTCGGCGAGAAACACCGCCTCGGCGAGCGAATGGGTGACGAACACAATGGTCTTGCCGGTGCGCGCCAGCAGCATGGACAAGTCCTCGCCCAGCACCATGCGGGTCTGCTCGTCGAGCGCCGCGAACGGCTCGTCAAGCAGCAGGACCTCCGTGCCGACGCAAAGCCCGCGCGCCAGGTTGATGCGCTGCTTCATTCCGCCGGACAGCTGCTTGGGATAGTGATTGGCGAACTGCTCCATGCCGACGGCGGAGAGCGCCTGCATCACACGGTCACGCCAGCTCGCGTCGTCGAGCCCCATGAACTTCAGCGCCAGGCGGAAATTCTCCAGCACCGTATACCAGGGCAGCAACGTGCTTTCCTGGAAGACGTAGGCCACGTCGCTGGGCCGCGGCCGGGTCACGGGCACGCCCGTGATGGTTACCGTGCCGGTGGTCGGCCGCAGCAAGCCGCCGATGATGCTGAGCAGCGTACTCTTGCCGCAGCCCGAGGGTCCGAGCAGGCAGACAAACTCGCCCTTGCGGATATCGAGTGAGACTTCGTCGAGCGCCAGAACGTTTTGCGCCGCATCCCGCCCCGCAAACATCATCGACACGCGATCGATGGCGATGACGCCCGATCCGTCATCGCGCGAGGTGTTTGTCTGCGCCTGGGTTGGCTGGCTCTCGGCAGTCACGTCAGAGGGTTACCGGGACGAACTTGTCATTATAGATCGTTTTCGCCTCCGGGACGAAGTCGAGGATATGGAGCTCCTTGAACGAATGACGCAGGACCTCGATCGCCTCCGGATCCCAGGCTCCGTCGAGCGAGAAGTTCCCCATCTGCGCATCGTAGACTTTCGACAGAATGCTTTCGCGGATGCCCACGACCTTGGTGCTCGCCTTGATGGTCGCTTCCTTGTTCGCCTTCATGAAGGCTACCGTCTTGAACCAGCCATGCAGGAAGCGCCGCAACAGCTCCGGCCGTTTTGCAATCATCTCGTCGGTGGCGTAGATGACGTGGGTGTAGAAATGCTTCTCGATGTCGCCAAACAGCAGGATGACGCGGCCCTTGCCCTGCTCTTCCAGCTCGTAGCCGGTCCCCAATTCGATCACCATGCCGTCAAGCTCGCCGCGCTCCATCGCGGCAAGACGGGCCGGCACGGCGCCGAGCGGCATCACCTTGATGCCTTCCGGCCCCCAACCCTGCTTCTGCGACAATTTGCGCGTCAGCCAATCGGTCAGCGAGCCGAGCGTGGTGACACCGACCCTCTTGCCCTTGAGATCAGCGACAGTGCGGATATCCGATTTGGCCAGCACGGTGAGCGACAGGTTCGCGGGCGGGCCATACATGGCGGCAACCCCGATCGCCGGCACGCCTTTGGCGCGGAAGCCCAGGCCGGGGCCGGAGCCGACCGCGACGTCGACCGCGCCGGCGGCAAGCGCCTGCTGCATCTGGGCGTCACCGCGGAAGGCGGATATGGCGAGCTCGATATTTTCATGCTCCCAGGTCTTGGCCGCATTGCCCACTTCGGCCGTACTGAAGGCAAAGGAGTTAGGAACGGATTTACCGAACCTGAGCTTATCGGCCGCGAAGGCCTGACGAGTCGATAGGATCAGGGGCGCGGCCAGCGTACCCGCCACCATGCCTCGTCTCGAGATTGTGCGCATTATCGATTCTCCTGCATTGCATTTGCCGGCGCGTTCACGAGTGCCCCGCTTCCGAAGTTCGTGAGTGATTGCTGCACCCCTGACACGAACTTCGGAAGCAAAGGGGCACTAGCAAGTCAATGATTCTGGTGCCGCTTTTCGATTTGAAGTTCCTAACCAAGTTTACCGCAAGTGTCATAGGAACTTCAAATCGGCGGCACCAGCCGAGATCAACTCGCACGGACAAGTCCAGGCGCCGCGCGAACGCCGTCCTACGTCTTGGTCTCCTGTGACTGGCCGACATAGGAGTTGCGATACACCGGGACGGTCTTTTCGCGAAGCGAATAGAGATACTTCAAGGCTTCTTCGTTACTCATGTATTTCGACATGTCGTAGATGTCATAATGGACCATGTCCTCAAGCGGCCGGCGCACGCCGGGCTTGGCCGGAACATCCGGATAGCCGATTGGCATGATCAGATTGAACGTGAGCAACGCCGGCACGCCGAGCACCCGCTTGAACGGTTCTTCGATGTGAATTGTGTTGTGCTGGCTGCCAAGCCCGAGTGAGGCGGCTGCCAAGTGCATCATCATCGCAGTGTTGGCGAGACCGTCGGTGAGGTGCGACTGGCCGCGCCCGAAAGTATGGGCGCCCTGCACGGTCGCCCATTGCCGGCGGCCGTCGCCCAGGATCACGATCAGCACCGGCGCCTTCGACCAGCCCTGTCCTTTGCGCTGCTTCTCGACCGCATCCTCCTGCGTCATCTGGTAGGCGGGATGACGCAGCTTGAAGTCGCGCTGCTGCTCCATCCAATAGATGAAGTCGGCGTTCTCCTCGACGTAGACGCGGAACAGTTCCTCTTTGATCTTCGGATCCTTGACGACCACGAATTCCCACGGCTGGCCGTTGGCACCCGACATCGCCCAACGGCCAATCTCCAGAATCTTGTCGACGTACTCGTCCGGGATCGGATCCGGCTTGAGCCTGCGCACGCTGATGCGATTGCGCACGAGTTCCAGAAGGGTGTCGTAATCGCCAAAGAAATTGGGCTGGTCCATAAGCCGCAAGCCTAGCGGCTGGCGCCTAAGGCATCAATGTCCCGGCACGCCGGAGCTATGCGACATTGCGACGTTTCCAACGGGGGCAAGCTGTGGCATCGTTCGCTCCATAATCATGTTCGACGTCGGTTGGGCCGCTCGTGGGCCAGCGGGTGGGACAACCGACCGGGGGAGGAACGCCATGCGCCGAAATTGGCTGGCAGCGCTAGCCTGCGCCATTGTCATACCGTCCACGATCCCTGCCGCGGGCATCGCCCAGCAGGCACCCGACCTGCGCAAGTCTGCCGGTGAGGAGTGGCCCACCATCGGCGGAGACTGGGGCAACAGCCGCTATTCGACGACCACCCAGATCAACCGCGACAACGTGAAGAACCTTAAGGGCGCCTGGGTGGTGCACCTGGGTTCGGGGCTGGGCAGGAAGTACTCGCTTGAAGGCACGCCGATCGTCAAAGACGGCGTCATGTATGTCGCATCCGGCAACGACGACGTTTTTGCGCTCGATGCCAAGACCGGCGCGCTGATCTGGGAGCACCGCTCCGGGATCGACCAGAACATCAGCAAAGTGTGCTGCGGCTGGGACAATCGCGGCGTCGCGGTCGGCGACGGCAAGGTGTTCCTCGGCTATCTCGACGGCAACGTCGTGGCGCTCGACGCCAGGACCGGCAAGGAGGCCTGGAAGACGCAGATCGGCCGCTGGCAGGAGGGCTACACCATCACGGCGGCGCCGCTCTATCACAACGGCATGGTCTATTCCGGCATTTCCGGCGGCGACCGCACGGCGCGCGGGTTCCTGGCCGCGCTCGACGCCAAGACCGGCCAGGAGAAGTGGCGGTTCTGGACCGTGCCGGCGCCGGGCGAGTTCGGCTCCGACACTTGGCCGAAGCCGGACGATCCGGATCCCAAGCGCGCCAATGCCTGGAAGGTCGGCGGCGCCGCCATCTGGCAGACGCCTGCGATCGATCCCGATCTCGGCCTCATCTATTTCTCGACCGGCAATCCGGGACCTGAGGCCGGCGGCATGGGCCGCGACCGCCCGGGCAACAACCTGTTCTCCTCCTCGATCGTGGCGGTGACGCTGGAAGGCAAATACGCCTGGCACTTCCAGCAGGTGCATCACGACCTGTGGGACTTCGACTGCCCTTCGCCGGTCGTCCTGTTCGATCAGGTCTACGAGGGCACGCCGCGCAAGGGCATCGCGGAGGCCTGCAAGACCGGCTGGATCTACATCCTCGACCGCACCAACGGAAAGCCCCTGATCGGCATCGACGAGAAGCCGGTCGAAGTCGATGCACGCGTCGCCTCTTCGCCGACGCAACCCATCCCGCGCGGCGATGCGGTGATGCCGCAGTGTCCGCAGCCGCTCTCTCCTTGGGTCACCAAGTGCATCTTCGGCGTGATCTATGACCAGCCGCTCCTGATGTCGCCGGGCGGCAATGGCGGACCGAACTGGGCCCCGATGGCGTTCAGCCCGCGCACCGGCTACTTCTATGTGGCCGCGGCCGATCGTCCGCAGAGCCGCATCCTGCGCGGTCTCGGCAAGACGGTGGGCCCGCCGCTCGGCGCCAAATACGGCGGCACGCTGACCGCGGTCGATGCCCGCACCAATAAGATCGCCTGGCAGCAACGCCGGCCCTATTCGATCGGACAGGGCTCAGGCGCGCTCGCGACCGCCGGCGACCTCGTCTTCCACGGCGAGCCGGACGGCAACTTCCAGGCCTATGACGCGCGCTCGGGCGCATTGCTGTGGCAATGGCAGACCGGCGCCGGCGCCGACGCGCCGGCCATCACCTACGAGATCGACGGCACGCAATATGTCGCGATCGCAGCCGGCGGGGTCTCGATCCAGACCTCGTCGTCCAACAGCGACATGATCTGGGCATTCTCGCTCAAGGGCTCGCCCGGCGACCGGCTCAAGCCATTTGCGGCACCGCGGCCGCCGATCAACGTGGTCGGCTTTAGCGGGCCAATAGCACGGACGAACGAGATCAGGATCGCCGACTACACCTACGGGCCACTGCGCACGACGGTCGCGGCCGGAACCAAGGTGAAGTTCACCAACAATGGTGCGCAACCGCATAACGCGACATCGCCGGAAGGCGGCGGATGGGACACCGGCCTGCTTACCAAAGGCGAATCCGCCACCGTCACCTTCAACCGCCCCGGCACCTACACTTACACCTGCACGCCACATCCCTCGATGATCGGCCAGATCATCGTGACCGGGCAGGCGGTGGCGGGAGCACCACCGACCGTGGTGGAGGGACCGTCAACGCCGCGCCCGCAGATGCAGATGCAACCGGGGGCGCATTAAAAACTCTTGCGAGGTATCGTGTGAATCCGATCTCCTTGTTGTCGCCCCCGCGAAAGCGGGGGCCCATAACCACGGGGCTTTCGATGTTTCACCTATCGCACCACATTGCGAGGACATGGCGTATAGGTCCCAGCTTACGCGCACACGACCGCAGGAAAGTGCTGGTGGGCTTCGCCCTCGCTGCCGCCATGGCGCTCGCCACGTCGAGCGCCACCGCCGCCGACCGCATCCGCATCGCGGTACAGCGCACCGGCACGCTCGCCTGGGAGCTCGACATCATCAAGAACTCATGGCCTCGACCGTAAGGCCAACCTGCAGATCGAGCGGCTTGAGCTTGCTTCAACCGAGGCTGGCAAGATCGCCGTCAAGGGTGGCTCGGCCGACGTAATGCTGTCGGACTGGCTATGGGTGGCGCGCGAGCGCTCGTTCGGCGACAAGCTCGTGTTCTATCCTTCGTCGTCGACGCTCGGCGCCGTGATGGTGCCGGCGAACTCCACGATCAAAAGCATCCCCGACCTCAAGGGTAAGAAGCTCGCCATTGCGGGCGGGCCGCTCGACAAGAGCTGGCTCCTGCTGCAGGGGCTTGCGCGCCGCTCCGACCTCGACCTGCGACGGCAGACGACGGTCGTCTACGGCGCGCCGCCGCTTCTGTCGCACAAGGCGCTGCAGGGTGAACAGGACGCGACGCTGACTTTCTGGAATTTCTGCGCCGATCTCGAAAGCAAGGGCTTCAAGCGCGCCATCGCGGTCGAGGACGTCATGCGCAAGCTCGGCGCCAAGGCCCCGGTGGCGATCGTCGGCTACACCTTTGACGCCACGTGGGGCGCCAAGAACAAGTCGGCGATCAATCGCTTCCTCGACGCGGCCCGGCAAGCGAAGGAAATCCTCGCCACGTCCGAGGCCGAATGGCAACGGCTGGCGCCGCGCATCGGCGTGCGCGATCCGGCCGCGCTCGCGATCTATCGCCATCGCTACGCCGAAGGTATTTTCCGCCGGCCGATCGCCGAGGAGGAAGCCGATGCGCGGGCACTCTACGGCGTCCTGGCCGAGGTCGGCGGCGCCGAGCTGGTGGGCCCGGCGCGAGAGCTCGACCGCGGCACGTTCTACCGGCCGGGGACGTAGGCGTGGCATTGCGGCTCATCTCGCTCGCGCTGATGATCGCCGCCTGGTACGTGGGCTCGCAGCTCGCGGGGCCGCGCATGCTGCCCGACCCGCAGTCGGTCGCGCTCATGATCATGAGCGAAGCTCGCTCGGGCGCGCTCGCCTTCAATCTCGGTGCCACGCTCGCACGGGTCGTGGTCGCCTTTGGGATCGCGATGACGCTGGGCTCGGTCATCGGCCTGCTCATGGGGCGGTTCCAGATCGCGGACCGGCTCGGCGATCCGTGGCTCGTCGTGCTGCTCAACCTGCCGGCGCTGGTCATCATCGTGCTGGCCTATGTCTGGGCCGGCCTCACCGAGACCGCAGCGGTCGCGGCGGTCGCACTCAACAAGCTGCCGATCGCGATGGTCACGGTGCGCGAAGGCGCGCGCTCGCTCGACCGCGGGCTTGACGAGATGGCGCAGGTGTTCCGCATGGGGCCATGGGTGCGCATGCGCCACGTCGTGCTGCCGCAGCTTGCGCCCTACCTTGCGGCAGCGGCCCGCTCCGGGCTATCGCTGGTCTGGAAGATCGTGCTCATCGTCGAGCTGCTCGGGCGCCCCAACGGCGTGGGATTCGAGATTGGGACCGCGTTCCAGCTGTTCGACGTGACCAAGATTCTGGCCTATGCTCTCGCCTTCGTCGCCGTCATGCTGGTGATCGAAACGTTCCTGGTGCAGCCACTTGAACGACATGTCACCCGCTGGCGTCCCAGGACGGCTTGAAGTCTCGATCAAGCACAAGGCCTTCAGCGCCGCCGCCGGCGGGAGCCAGTGCGTGCTCGAGGGACTCACCCTATCGCTCGGGCGCGGCGAAGTCGGCGCGCTGGTCGGCCCCTCGGGCTGCGGCAAGACCACGCTGTTGCGGATCATCGCCGGGCTCGACAACGACTATGATGGGCGCGTGCGGCTGCCCGACCACGGGCGGCTCGGCATGGTGTTTCAGGAGCCGCGGCTGCTCCCCTGGCGTACGCTTGAGCAGAACGTGCGGCTCGCCGCACCACAGGCGACGGACGCCGAGCTCAGCACGCTGTTCGGTACGCTCGGGCTCGAGGCGCACCGGCACCACTTTCCGGGCGAGCTTTCGCTCGGGCTCGCCCGGCGCGTGGCGCTCGCACGTGCCTTTGCGGTCGGCCCAGACGTGCTTTTGCTCGACGAGCCGTTCGTGTCGCTCGACGATGCCTTGGCGATGCGGCTGCGCGACGAGCTTGCCGAGCTGGTCAGCCGGCGGCCGGTCACCACGCTGCTCGTGACCCACAATGTCGAGGAAGCGATCGGGCTCGCCGATCGGCTGTTCCTGCTGTCGCCGAGCCCTGCCCGCGTAATTGCCGAGCTGCCGATCGAACGGCCGCGCGCCAAGCGCACGCCCGCGGAGCTTGCTGCGCTGCGCGACGAGATCGCACGGCAGCTCAACGGAACTTGAGCTGCAGCATCCCGCTTCAGTCAATCGCCGGCGCTGCGCCTGAACGGGTCGAGATTCATGTGCCGATTGACGTCCTTGTAGAGGAGATAGCGGAACGGCCCCGGGCCGCCCGCATAGCAGGCTTGCGGACAGAATGCCCGCAGCCACATGAAGTCGCCGGCTTCGACCTCGACCCAGTCCTGATTGAGGCGATAGACCGCCTTGCCCTCGAGCACATAAACACACCGCGCACGGCCGGCTGGAGAAGAGAATGGCGCAGGCCTAGCGGCCGCCAGAGCACGATCCCGAAAAGTTGCAGACCGCAATTCAATCCAAAGCGATCTTGTTCTAGGCCACGCGATTGGCCGCCCGCATGTCTTGATTGATCAGCTTGGTGGCGTCGTCGAACGGCATCGGGCGGCCGAGGAAGTATCCTTGCGCCTTTTCGATTCCAATGTTCCGCAGGGCTTCCAATTCGGACGCCGTCTCCACGCCTTCGGCGATGATGCGGCTGTTGGTATTGCGCGCAAAGGCGACGAGCGCAGACGCCAGCGCCCGACGCGCCGGATCGAGATTGATATGCCGCGTCAGCGCCATGTCGAGTTTGATCAGGTCGGGCCGCAGCTGCAGAATATGTTGCAGGCTGGAAAACCCGGCCCCCGCGTCGTCCACCGCAAGCCGTATCCCTCGGCTGCGCAGAGGCTCGAGCGCGCGCAAGAGGCCCTCATAGTCCTCGACGTGGGCATGCTCGGTGATCTCCAGAACGATCCGCTCTGCCCGCACTACGTCGAGCGTGTCAGCCAGCTCGCCGCTCAGGATCGTTTTCGGAGACGCGTTGACCGCAAGATAGATATTGGCGGGAAACGACGGAAGCGAGGATTGCGCAAGCCGGATCGCGGCAAGCTCCAGCAACGTGCCGAGCCCAATCTCGGCGGCTTCCATGAACCACTTGTCGGGCGATCGGGTCGGTCCGCCCGTAAAGCGGGCCAGGCATTCGAAGCCCACCGGACTGTGGCTCGTGAGATCCCAGATCGGCTGATAGACCATCGCAATCTGGTTCTTCTCGATCACGGTCCGGATACGGTCTTCCTTTTCCTTTCCCATCTTGGCCGCTTCGAGCTCGCGACTGATCTCAAAAGCCGCAAGCTCGGCAAACACCTTCATCATCTGCAGGTCGCGCTCATGCAGCGAATTATCGGCCTTGAACCCGAGGCAGCAGAACATCCCAAACACACTGCCGTCTCGCATCCTGATCGGGACGCTCATATGCTTGCCGATCGGAACCGCATGCGTGATCGGCATCGCCATCGCGAGGGGTTCGGCCGCGGTATCCGGAATGAGCTCCGGTAGACGCCCTTCCAGGATATGCCGGCAATAGACTTCATCGATCGAGCGGGAATCGCCAGGCTTGATCATGTCCTTGAGGCCCGGCGCATCGATTTCCCGAAAGACGATGCGGTCGCCGGCGAACTCGGAAACGTAGGCGACCTCCATGCCGAGATGGGCGCGGATGGCCTGCAGAGAGCGCTTGACCATGCCGCTTTGAGGCGTGGCCTGGCTCATCGAAGCGATCAAGCCGTACAGCAGGTCCGTGTTCTTGCCCGTGACCATTGCGGTCTCTCCGAATGACGCGCTAGGACTGCACAACCGCTGTATAGACATCCTTAAGCAGATGCTTTGGATGCACGTCCCCGGCATCGGACTGCCGAACGTGGCTAAGATTGTCCTAATTCCCCCCAAACAACCGGCGCGCGCGCACCCGTTGGAGTGCCCCTTGGGAACCCGTAACCTTTGTGGTTGCGCGATCGAACTCCAGCTGACTGTCCGTCATCGAGAGGACGTGGGCCGTGAGATCAATTGTTCTGGCATTTGGGTTCTTCGCCGTCGGGTCGGTCTGCGCCAGCGCGGAGCCTGCAATCACGGACGTCTTTGCCAAACATCCAGCGCCAATTGGACATCGGCAGCCATCGGTTCGCGACGTGGAGCTGGCACGTTCCGGCCGGCTGGCAGGAACAGATCTGAATGAGCTCGCACGACGGATCGAGGGTGACCTGAACTCCAAGCTCACGATCTGCCGCGGCTGCTAGTGTGGCGGTTCAGAAGTCCGCATCATTTTTGCCGCGAATCCGAGATGCGGACTCCGGGATCGGAACACTAGCGACCAACTCGCATCCAACGAACCGTCATTCGATTTGGCGCGCGGTACTATAGTGAGCGGCCACCGTGGCCGAGCGCATATATTCGGCCGGTTGCCGCCAGTCTTTTCAACCGCTACGCTCGCCGGGCCTGGACTTCTTTGCGGTAGTTTGCTGTAGGCGGAGTCGATGGCCATGCGCATCGCGGGAGCCGCTACGATACTTCCAGCCGTCGTAGGCATCGCCCCTTTGATATTGACGGACGCTGTGCGCGCTGCGGATGCGCCGACTGAAGTCATGAT
Organism: uncultured Alphaproteobacteria bacterium; assembly: GCA_963753575.1. Taxonomy (GTDB): domain Bacteria; phylum Pseudomonadota; class Alphaproteobacteria; order Rhizobiales; family Xanthobacteraceae; genus VAZQ01. The sequence continues at coordinate 353,204 of CAVWCR010000005.1, read as the reverse complement.
CGTTGGGGTGATGCACATGGCCAATCCCGGCCTTGATCTCCACGACATGCGGGTGCCTGACGTCCTCCAGCCGCGGTATCAAGCGGAGATTGCTCGCCTGACGGAGGGTCTTGCCCGCTTCAAGCCGACACAGGTGCACGTGGAAAGCGAGCGTGACTTGGCGGCGGATTACGCGCGATACCGTGCCGGCGAGCTTCAATCCGACCGCAACGAAATCGTGCAGGTGGGGTTCCGGTTGGCAAAACACCTCGGTCTTGTGAAGGTGCATGCATCTGATACAGCGATGTCTTTCGACTTGCGCCCGCTTTTCGATTTTGCGGCAGCACACGGCAAGAAAGCCGTGCTGGATGCTTTGAACGTCAAGGCGAATTCGCAGACCGAGACCGAAACCGAGATGCTCAGGACACGCGGCATTCTGGCCGTGCTCCGTCGCATGAACCATCCCGACTACATTTTGGATAACCACCTTACCCATCGCATGGTACTGCCCATCGGCGCTGGCAAGGAGCAGCCTGGCGCCGATTACTGGGCGGGATGGAATCGGCGCAACATCCTCATCTGCGCCAAGATCATTGAGGCTGCCAGACCGGGTGACCGTCTGGCGGTCTTCTTCGGCGCCTCCCATTCCTTCCTCCTGCGCCAATGCGTCAGCGAGACACCCGGCTTCAAGCTCATCGAGGCGAACGACTACCTGCCTCAATGAACGCGGCTGCGCTCTCCACTGACGCCAGTGCCCCGCTTGCGAAGTTCGTGAGTCGTAGCGGCAACCTCTAATACGAACTTCGGAAGCAAAGGGGCACCAGCAACTCTATGATTCGAGTGCCGCTTTCCGATTTGAAGTTCCTGACAGTGCGTGCCGCAAGCGGCATAGGAACTTCAAAATCGGCGGCACTAGTTCGGCGCCTTGGCCGAGTCGCGCAGCGTGCGGATCACGTCTGGCGACACCTCGGCGAGCGCGCGGAAGATCGCCCTACCCTGCGCGGTGCCGACGTGGCTGTAGGGAATGCCCTGCCGCCGCACCAACTCGCGCTCGAACTCTGGGTCGCGTGCGACGCCCTCGAAGCCCTTGCGTAGCGCAGCAAGGGGAGCCGCCGTCGTGCGCGGCGGCGCGACCGCGATGTAGGTCAGCTCACCGATCTGGTTGGTCAGCCAGTTGAACGCCTCCCAGGTCGGTCCGGACGGCATACGGCCGTTTATCTCTTTGTAGAGATCGGGAAACGCCGGCATCTCGGTGATGAGCGCGTTGCGCTGATAGTGTCCGTCCTTGTCCACCGCAACGAGATACGCGATCCCGACGCCCTCGCCCGACTTGATGAAGCCCGCGGTACGGCCGCGGAAGCTCGCGATGCTGGTCGAGTGAATGTTGACCTCGCCGCGCTGCATCGCCAGGAACACGCCGTTGCCGCCGCGGAAGCCGACGATCACACGATGCTTGACGCCGAGCACGTTGAGGGCGAGATGCGGCAGCAGCCCGGACTGGTTGGTGTGGTTGAGCGCGCCGAGGATCAAGTTCTCCGCCTTCATGATGTCGGATGGCTGCTTGAGCCCGCCCGGCACCATGTCGGTGCGGCCATAGATGACGCGGATGTCGCCGACCCCGCCGACATATTCGAAGTTCTCGTAGCGGGCGCGGATACCCTGATCGCCCAGCACCTGCGCAAGCGGATCCCAGGAATTGAACAGGATGGTCAGCCCGTCGGGCTCCGCCTTCTCGTAGACGAAATTGGTGGCGCCGACGCCGGCGGCGCTCGGCATGTTCTGGACCACAATGAGGGGATTGCCCGGGATGTGCCGGCGCAGGTATCCGACGAACAGACGCGCCATGGTGTCGACGGTGCCGCCAGCTTCGACCCCGACAATGATCCTGAGCGTCTTGCCGGCATAGAAGTCCTGCGCGGCAGCCGGCTGCGCGAAGCCAATGGCGGCGAGCACGACCAGGATTGTCCAGCGGATAGGTTGCATCGCTTCCTCCCGGAATAACCTTTTGGCAGCATTGTCGCCGGGTCGCGCGCCGTAGGCAAAGCAATTCGCGATACGGACCTGCTATAAAGGCGCAAGCCCAGACCAGGTGTGCCGCAAGACCAAGGGGGAGTGCTCGTGAACAAGCCGTTCAATAACCGCGAGGCCATGGTGCTCGAAGCGCTGGGCGATCTGCGCAAGACGCTCGAATTCGCCGAGGAGATGGGCAACGTCGAGTTCGTGGACGGGGCCGATCCGGAGCTCGAGATCGGCGCGCTCTATGAGCTGAGCCTCGAAGAGGAAGCTCCGCCGGTCCTGATCTTCCGCAACATCAAGGGCTATCCGCCGGGCTATCGGGTGGCGGTAAACGTGCGCGCCTGCAAAGTGTTCGACAACGGGGAAAAAGGCCTCGAGCGCGTCCAAATCTATCGCAAGCACCGCCGCAGGAAAGCCGATCCGATCCCGCCGCAGGTGGTCAGCGAAGGGCCGGTCATGGAGAACGTGCTGGAGGGCAGCGCCATCAATGTCAACGCCTTCCCGGCCCCGAAATGGCATGAGGACGACGGCGGCCGCTACATTGGCACCGAGTGCCTCGTCATCACCCGCGATCCCGACAGCGACTGGGTCAACATCGGCACCTACCGGGTGCAGGTGTACGACAAGAATACGCTGGTGGTGTTCATCGAGCATGGCAAGCACGGCGACGTCATCCGCCGCAAATATTGGGAGCGCGGAGAGCATTGCCCAATGGTGGTCAGCGTCGGGCAGTCGCCGGTGCTTGGCGCGGTGGCACCCTCGACGCCCGCAACTAACATCTCGGAATACGACATCGCGGGCAGCCGGATCGGCCGGCCCATTCAAGTGATCAAGGGACGCCACACCGGTATCCCGATTCCCGCCGACGCCGAGATCGTGTTCGAGGGCTTCATGCCGCCGCCGGAGGAAGTGGCGGTGCCGGAAGGACCGTTCGGCGAGTGGCCCGGCTATTACGCATCGTCAACGCGGCCCGAGCCGGTCCTGCAGGTGAAGGCGATCTATCACCGCAACGATCCGATCATCGTGGGCGCGCCGCCGATGAAGCCGACCAAGCCGGCGTTCCATCAGGGCACCGCCGGCTCCTCCTACTTGCGCGCCGCCGCGCTGTGGGACGACCTCGAAGCCGCCGGCGTTCCCGGCATCAAGGGCGTGTGGAAGATGGCGGGCGGCGGGCCGCGCTTCATCAACGTGATCGCGATCGAGCAGCAGCACGCCGGCCACGCCAAGATGGCCGGCCTCGTCGCCGCCGGCTGCGGCTCCAATGCCTATCTCGGCCGCATCGTGATCGTGGTCGACGACGACATCGACATCACCAATTCGGCCGAAGTGATGTGGGCGCTCGCCACCCGCTGGGACCCCAAGACCCAGACCGACATCATCGACGGGATGTGGACCGGCTATATCGATCCAACGCTGCATCCGGAACGGCGCGAGACCCACGACCTCACCAACAGCCGGATCATCATCTATGCGGTGCGGCCGTTCGCCTGGAAGAACGAATTCCCCAACGTGAACGCGGTCTCGCCGGCGTATGCTGAAAAGGTCCGCGACAAATGGATGGGCAAGCTGCAGTTCCTGTCGCGGCTAGAGGGAAGGCGATGAACGAAATCCGTGGCACACCTTCGCCGCTGTCGTCCCCGCGCAGGCGGGGACCCATAACCACTGACGTTTCGAGAAACAGAACAGGGTGCCACACTGCAATGACACGGCGTATGGGTCCCGCCTGCGCGGGGACGACAGCCGGATAGGTTGACGGAACGACACGATGAGTGACGCCAACACTTCAGTCATCATTGCGGGCGGCGGGCCGGTCGGGCTGGGGCTGGCCTGCGAGCTCGGCTTGCGCGGGGTCGACTGCATGCTGGTTGAGAAGCGCGACGGCTCGGTGACGGTGCCGAAGCAAAGCATGGTCTCGTCCCGCAACATGGAATTCTGCCGGCGCTGGGGCGTCGCCCAGAAGGTGCGCACGGCGGTCTGGCCGGAAACCTATCCGCGCGACTTTATCTATCTCGACACCCTGCGAGGCCGCGAGCTGCTGCGGATCAGGCAGCCTTCGTTCGCGCAGCGCGATCCGCGCGACTACACACCGGAAGCGCCCTGCCCGTGCCCGCAGATCTACTTCGATCCGATCCTCCTCGCGCGCATGAAGACGTTTCCGAACGTCAGGCCGCTTTATGACACCAGCCTCGATTCCTTTTCGCAGGATAGCGACGGCGTCGAGGTGCGGCTGACCGACCAGACGACTGGCGCAACACGCACCGTGCGGGCGCGCTATCTCGTGGGCTGCGACGGGCCCGCCGGTGTGATCCGCGAACAGCTCGGCATCAAGCTCGAAGGGCGCGGCACCATCGCCAGGAGCCTCAACATCTATTTCCGCTCGGCCGAGCTGCCGGACTTCCACGACAAGGGCTGGGCCCGCTTCTACCGGGTCATCGACGAGTTAGGCTGCTGGGCCGAGCTGCTGCCGATGGACGGCAAGGAGCTGTGGCGCCTGACCGTGTTCGACGCCCCGCTGAGCAATGCCGAGCCCGATTTCCTCCTGCGCAAGATGGCGGGCGGCGCATTCCCTTACGATATGCTTTCGGCCTCACTATGGGACCGGCGCGACTACGTCGCCGAAAGCTACCGGCACGGCCGCGTCTTCATCGCCGGCGATGCTGCGCACCAATGCTCCCCCACCGGCGGCATCGGCATGCACACGGGCCTTGAAGAAGTTGTAAACCTCGCCTGGAAGCTCGCCGCCATGCTGGCAGGCTGGGGCGGGCCTGAACTCCTCGCTTCTTACCAGGCAGAGCGCCGGCCGATCGCGGTGCGCAATGTCCAATACGCCACCCGGTCATACAACGCGATCGCCAGCATTCCCGGCTTGCGCGGCGCCGACGATCCCGCGACATGGATCCACGACCCGCCGCACTGGCTGTCGATCCCCGAGCATCTCAAGTCGCAATACTGTTACGAAGGCTCGCCGATCTGCGCAGCGGACGATGCCCCGCGTCCTGAGCCCGAGACAGCTCATTTTGTACCCTCGGCGCGGCCGGGCGCGCGTGCGCCGCATGCCTGGCTTGCCGACGGGCGCTCGACCATCGATCTGTTCGGCGACGGCTTTGTGCTGCTGCGGCTTGGCAGCAACCCGCACGATGCGACACGGCTGGTCGAGGCCGCCCAAGCGCGCGGGGTGCCGCTCAAGACCGAAGTGCTCGCCGATCCGCCGAGCGCGGCCCTCTATGAAAAGCCGCTCGTCCTGGTGCGGCCGGATGGCCATGTCGCCTGGCGCGGCGATGAGGCACCGGCCGACGCGCAGGCGCTGGTCGATCGCGTCCGCGGCGCGGGCGGCAATGCAGAAGCCGGCCGCTCCCATGCCGCAGAGCGCCTCGAAGCCTGACGCCGATCTGATATACAATGTGTGACAATGAGGCCTTCCCTGGAGGACAACCCATGAGCGCAACGACGACGCCGATGACGGGCGACCAGTCCTACGACGAGGTGCGCGCGGCCTGGAAGGCCAACCACATCCGGCCGCTATGGGAGAACCCGGTCGCCCACAAGGCGCGCGAGGGCGGCCCGCGTCCGCACCTGTGGCCGTGGAGCGTTGTGCGTCCCGCCATCGACAACGCCATGAAGGTCACCACGCCAGCCGCAGTCGAGCGGCGGGTGCTGCAACTGGTCGATCCGGAGTCCGACAGTCCAGCGGCCGGCACCACAACCAATATCTCGGCGAACCTGCAGGTCCTGCTGCCGGGCGAGAAGGCGCGGCCGCATCGCCACACCATGAACGCGCTGCGCTTCGTGATGGAAGGTAAGGGCGCCTACACCGTCGTGGACGGCAAGAGCTGCCTGATGGAGGAAGGCGATCTCGTCATCACGCCGGGCTGGACCTGGCACGAGCACATTCACAAGGGCACCGGCCCGATCGTGTGGATGGACGCACTCGACGCACCGCTGCATCGCCATCTCGGCACCGACGCCTTCGAGCCTGGCCCGACCCACGACATTCCCGATCTTGCCGACGACTCGGCATTCGCCATGCCGAACCTCGTGCCGGACCTGGACGTCGCCGAGCGGCCGTTCTCGCCGGTGTTCCGCTATCCGTGGGCGCAGGCGGCCGCAGCCATCGCGGCGGCCCCACCAGGCAAGGATGGCGCGCGGCGCGTGCGCTACGTCAATCCGCTCAACGGCGGTCCCGCCATGCAGCTGATGGACTGCTACTTGACGCAACTCGATCGCAACAGCGAGACCGTGCCCTATCGCACGACCAGCAACGCCGTGTGCTGCGTGGTCGACGGCAACGGCACCACGCGGGTCGGCGACGACACCATTACCTGGGGGCCAAAGGACATCTTCAGCCTGCCGCACGGCAACTGGATCACGCACCGCGCCACAAGCGAAATGGCAACGCTGTTCGTGGTGACCGACCGCGACACGCTGCAGCGACTCAATCTGCTCAAGGAGCAATATGGCAATCGTTAACGCTGTGATCGGATCGGGTTGAAGGCGCGACACCTTCAGCGCGCCGCCGAATGCAGGCGGCCACTCATTTGGCGTGCACGCAACAAGCCGCTAGGATTGACAGGACAACGTGCGTGAGCATTGCGGCTCGCGCTGGAGACAGGGCATGGATGATCGCAAGTCAAAGCTTTCCGAGCACAATTTCTACGACGAGCTATTGGCGCTGCGCGACAGCCAGCGCGAGCGCATCCGGCATGGCATCCAGGTGATCAAGGAGGCCGATCTTCCGGTCGAGACCAACCGGCAGGGGCTGATGCGCTGGTACCTGCACCCGTCGATCAAGGACACCGCCCTCGCCACGTTGATGTTCTTTCAGCAGGAGATCCCGCCCGGCAGCCGGTCGGGCCGGATCAAGTTCCAGGGCGGCCAAGTGATCATGGTGCTGGAAGGCCGCGGCTACACGCTGGTCGACGGCGTCAAGCATTCCTGGGAGGAAGGCGACGTGCTCAATCTGCCGCTGCGCGCCAAGGGCATCGTGGTGCAGCATTTCAACACCGATCCGGACAAGCCGGTGCGCTTCGTGGCGACCGAGCCGAACTGGCTCGAAGCCACCTTCGTCGACCGCGGATCAGGCTACGAGCAGCTCGAAGACGCTCCCGAATACAGGCGCTGACCCGATGGACGATCGCACGCATCACCAGCAGGGCCACGCGCACGGCGGACGCACCCACGTGCACGCCAGCGTCGACCATCTGGCAAACGAGCTCGGCAACAGCACGCGGCTGGCGATCCGGCTCGACAGCGCGCTGATGGAGAAGCTTGGCGTCGCGGCCGATGCGATCGTGCGCGTCGCGACCGAGCGCGGGCGCAGCATACTGGCGCGGCTCGACCCGCCGTTCGACGCCGACGCCGGCACCGGCGTGATCCGGCTCGATCGTTTCGTGCGCCAGGCGCTCAAGGCGCATCTCAACGAATTGGTCGAGGTCGAAACCACTGACGTCGGGGCGGTAAAGCGCATCGAGCTCAATCCCGCGGTTGACGTCACGATGGCGCATGATCTCGTGCCGCACCTCAAGAAATGCCTCACCGCAAGCCGGACGCCCGCCAGCAATGGCGCGGTGCTCTATATCCCGTTCTCGGGCTCGCATGCCGGAACGACCTACGAGATTCAGAAGGTCTCCGACGGGCCGGGCATCGTCGACGACACGACCGAGGTCGTCATCAACTATCACGACAGCCATCTGCCGGAAGGCGCCTTCGAGGTCACCTTCGAGGACGTCGGGGGCCTGAACAAGCAGATCAAGCTCATTCGCGAGCTGGTGCAGCTGCCGCTCAGCCACCCGCATGTCTATCGTCACCTCGGCATCAATCCGCCGCGCGGCATTATCCTCTATGGCCCGCCCGGCTCCGGCAAATCGCATCTCGCACGCGCGGTCGCCAACGAAGTCGACGCGCGCTTCTACTATATCAACGGCCCGGACGTGATCGGCACCTATACCGGCGAGACCGAAGCCAACCTGCGGCGCATGTTCAATGAGGCCGGCCATCATTCGCCCTCGATCATCTTTATCGACGAGCTCGACGCCATGGCGCCCAAGCGCGGCGAGACCGGCGCGCATTCGGACACGCGCACGGTCACGCAGCTCCTCGCGCTGATGGACGGCCTTAAGCGCGTCGACTCCGTGATCGTGATCGGCACCACCAACCGCATCGATGCCGTCGATCCGGCGTTCCGGCGGCCGGGTCGCTTCGACCGCGAAATCTTCATCGGCCCGCCCGATGTCGCTGGCCGGCGCGAGATATTGGAAATCCATACCCGCGAGATGCCGCTCTCCGACGACGCGCAGGCGTTTCTCGACGAGATCGCGAAGCGCACCCATGGCTTTCTGGGCGCCGACCTGATGGAACTCTGCCGCGACGCTGGCTTGAGCCGGCTGCGCCGCAGCGCCGGTAACCTGCAAGACCATCGTGCTGCGTTCCGGATTCCGCTGCAAGACATGCGCGTGGAACGCGAGGACTTCGAGATTGCGTTGTCGCAGATTCGCCCCTCGGCGCTGCGTGAGACGCTGATCAGCATCCCGGATGTGTCCTGGAGCGACATCGGCGGCCTCGACGAGGTCAAGCAGCGCCTGCAGGACACGGTCGAGCTACCGCTGCGCAATCCGCAGGTGCTGACCGCAAGCGGCCTGCCGCCGCACGTCGGCGCGCTGCTGCACGGCCCCTCGGGCACCGGCAAGACGCTGCTCGCCAAGGCCATTGCAAAAGAATGCGGCGTCAACTTCATCTCGGTCGATGGGCCGGAGATCTTCACCAAGTGGCTCGGCGAATCCGAAGAAGGCGTGCGCCAGATCTTTCGCATCGCGCGCCAGGTGGCGCCGGCGGTGATCTTCTTCGATCAGCTCGACGCCATTGCGCCGGTGCGCGGCCAGCACGCCGGCTCGATGACCACCGACCGCGTGGTCAGCCAGCTTCTCGCCGAGCTCGACGGGGTCGAGCAGCTTTCGCGCGTGATCGTTCTGGGCGCCACCAACCGGATGGACCTGATCGATCCGTCGATCCTGCGGCCGGGCCGCTTCGGCGTGCACATCGCGGTCGGCCTGCCCGATGCCGACGCGCGCCAGCAGATCGTGCGGATTGCGCTGCGCACAGCGGGCGGCGCTGGCGCAGCCGCCATCGCACCGATCATCGAGGCGATCATCCCACGCACCGAGGGCTATTCCGGCGCGCAGCTGCGCCAGCTCTGCGACCAAGCCAAGCGCATCGCCATCAAGCGCAACGGCTTCACCCAGGCGGCGGCGCCGACCGTCGACGACGTGCTGCAGGCGCTGCGCCAAGAAAGCTAGACGAGAATTAGGCGGAGGTCGGCCATGGCTGAATTCGAACGAACGCGCGAGCGGGAGCGTCCGCCGCTGACGGACAACCCCTATGAGCGCACGCTGAAATATCGCCGCGAGCAGGCCGAGCGCAATGCGCACGGCCCGATCGTGATCAAGAAATCGGAGCGCCAGGTGTTCATGGCGCGGCAGGGGCGGCTGCGGTTCTTCCTCGACCCGGGCTATTACACCGAGGTGCCGCTCTTGCAGTGGCGCGTGTTCACGCACGAGATCCGCACCAAGTCCGGACGCCACCGCCATCAGGGCGGCCTTGTCATCTATGTGCTCGACGGCAAGGGCTACTCCGTCGTGGAAGGCCAGCGCATCGACTGGGAGAAGGGCGACCTGGTGCTGCTGCCGCTCAACCCGGACGAGGTCGAGCACCAGCATTTCAATCTCAACGTCGAGAAGCCCGCGCTATGGGCGGCATTCATCCATATTCCGATCCAGGAGCATCTGGCGTCTGCACTGGAGCAGACCGAGAACTCGCCGGAGTTCAAGGAATAAGGAATGGAATAAGGAATGGAATAAGGAATAATGTCGCGCCTCACGTGACTGGCTCGGCAACGCGCATCGAACTTCGACCTCGACAGCATCGCCAATTCAAAAGACAATCCTCTTTACGCGCACGCATCGGCGAGAATGGCCGAGCCTGCGGACATCAAGGGAGGATTCGTGATGAATCTCATGCGACGTGATTTTCTGCTGTCCAGCACCATCGCGGCCGCCGCGATGAGCGGCGCCGGTCCGGTCTTGGCGCAGAATGCGCCGCCGACCGACGCCGGCACACAGCAGCCGCCGCCATCCACCGCGCCCTACGAGGGCTCGAAGGCCAACCAGCGGATCAAGATCGTCAACCTCATCGAGCTCGAGCCGGAGGCGCAAAAGGTCCTTCCGGCCGGCGGCTTTGGCTACATTTCGAGCGGCTCGGGCTCGAACTGGACACGGCGCGAGAACATGGCGGCGTTCGAGCGTATCCACATCGATCCGCAGCCGCTCAGCGGCACCGAGAAGGTGGACATGGGCGTCGAGATCCTCGGCTCGACGCTGTCCATGCCGATCATCATCCCGCCGATGGGCAGCCACGGCCTCGCCCACGTCTCCAAGGAAGAGGGCACCGCCAAGGCGGCCCGCGCGGTCGGCACCCTGATGGTCACGTCGACGCAGTCGAACCTCAGCATGGAGGAGATCGCCAAACACAATCCCGGACCGAAGTGGTTCCAGCTCTATGCGCCGAAAGACCGCGGCGTGCTGCGCGAGCTCCTGCAGCGCGCCAAGGCGGCCGGCTATACCGCGATCGCGCCGACGGTCGACAATCTCTTCAGCTATCCGCGCGAGGAGAATATCCGCAATGCGTTCCGGCCGCCGCGCTCGCTCGGCAAGGGCAATGCGCCCCGCTCGATCAGCGACACCGCCGCCGCAATCGCTGCGCTCAGCAACCGCAAGCGTGACCTCAACTGGGAGGACATGGAATTCATCAAGGCGGAATCGGGGCTTCCGGTCATCGTCAAGGGCGTGATCTCGCCCAAGGTGGCGACCGCCGCACTCGAACACGGCATGGACGCAATTTATGTCTCCAACCATGGCGGGCGCGCTTTCGACGGCGTGCAGGCCACGATCTCGGCACTACCGCGGATCGTCGAGGCGGTCGAGGGGCGCGTACCGATCATCTTCGACAGCGGCGTCCGGCGCGGCACTGACGTGTTCAAGGCGCTAGCGCTTGGCGCCGACGTGGTGGCGTGCGGCCGGCCGGTGCTCTATGGGCTGGCGCTCGGCGGCTCGCTCGGTGCGCAGAGCGTGCTGGAATATATTCGCGACAATCTCGCGCTGGTGATGCGGCTCGCCGGCACCGCCGCGCTCAAGGATATTTCGACCGACAACCTCGTGGAAACGCAGGACGAGGCGTAACAAGCAGAACCGGTGGCCGTCCGCGTGAACCGCGCGGACGGCCGCCGCCTCGCTCCGCCTTGATGCCGGAGACCCGATCAGATCCTGCGCCTGCGCGATTTCAATGTCCGTTTGCCCAGCTCGACGCCTTGCGCCGGGACTGGTCGGTCTTCTTGCAGTAGCTCTCCCACGGCTCGCCCGACGCGATACCGTCGATAGCGGCGGGGCCAGTGATCGCCGCCGCCGCCGCCGCATCCAGCACCATCGGGGGCTGGCCACCGTTGCCCGCCTGCTCGATCGCGCGGCGCAGAATGCGCCGATAGGCGCTGATCGCCTTGTCCGACTGGCCGAGATGCTCCTTGGTGCGGTCCTGGATCGGCCCCATCAACTCGCACGCCCATTGGTCGTGCACGTTGATGTCGGCGCCCATGCCGGTAAAGGTCTGGTGCTGCTGCTCGTGCGGATCGAAGCCGTAATCGTTGCTGCGGTTCTTGCGCGGGATGTAATCGGGCAATTCGTAGAGCTCTAGACGCTGGCGCCGCATCTCGGCCTTGTCCACCGGCGCGCCGAAGCTCGTGAAGATCGCGTACCAATAGTGGCGCGTGTCGTCGATCGGCACGTGCCATTGCGTGATGGTCATCTCGCTCGACATCGGAATCACGAAGGCGTGCGGGAACACAAGATTGGTGACGCGCACGTGAGTCTTGGCGGCGTCGATCTGGCGCAGCGTGGCGATGCGCATGCCATAGTCGGTCGGCTCCACTTCGATCTGCGGGCGCGTATGCTCACGCATGATGCGCGTCATCGGCAGCTCGGAATCGATCGACTTGTCGCGGAACAGCTTGCCGTAGCCGGTGCTCGCCTCCTCGTCGTGGAAGAAGCGATGCAGAAACGAGGTGTGCGCCGGGTCGATGCCGACCTCCAGCGACTGCAGCCAGTTGCAGTCGATCATGCCCTTGAACGCAAAGGTGTGGCTCGCGGGCGCGACGAAACAGTCGAAGTGCGGAAACGCCGGCGGCTCACCCGGCCCCAGGTAGGCGAACAGGATGCCGCTCTTCTCCACCACCGGGTAGGCGGTCTGGCGGATGTTGGCGCATAGCCGGCTTCCCTCGGGCTCGGCCGGCGTATCCAGGCATTGGCCGGCGACGTCGAACAGCCAGCCGTGGAAGGCGCAACGCAAGCCGCCATCTTCGAGCCGGCCGAACGCGAGATCGGTGCCGCGGTGCGGACACGCCCGCTCCAGGAGGCCATAGCGGCCCTGGTCGTCCCGGAACAGCACGAGGTCTTCGCCCAAAAGCCGCACCGTCTTGACCGGCCGGTTGCCGGCAAGCTCGTCGACCAGCGCGGCCGGTTGCCAGTAGCGTCGCAGCAGGGTTCCGGCCGGTGTCGCGGGACCAACGCGGGTAATGAAATCGTTCTGTTCGGCGCTGAGCATGGGAAGCTTCCTTGCCGTGGCGCCTTCGTTATACGACCTCCCCCCACCCGCTCGAAAGAGGGAGCGGCGCGCATCTCTTATGCCGGGCCGCATCATGCCGGCGGCAACGAACTTCGGAAGCGGGGCACTCGGTCGCTATCGGCCCGGCAGCACCAGCACCTTCGGGGTCTTGGGCAATGTCGTCTTGGAGACGACGGTCGACGGGACGGGAGCGAACTCCACATCCCATTTGTGATCCTTGGCGCGGTCGAGGAAACGATGCAGCGTGAACGAGCTGAAGAAGTGCATCGGGATCACGAGCTGAGCCTTCATCGACTGCAGGACTTCGATCATGCCGTCGGTGTCGAGCGTCAAGGTCCCGTCGACCGGAGCGAAGACCACGTCGATGCGGCCGATCTCGTCGAGCTGCTGCTGGGTCAGGGTATGATGCAGGTGGCCCAGATGGGCGATGCACATGTTCGCCATCTCGAAGACGAAGATCGAGTTGCCATGCCGCTCGGTGCCGCCACTCCAGTCGCGAATGTTGGTCGGCACATTACGCACGCGCACGTCGCGCACCTGCAGGTCGTGGCGCGCGGGCTGCTCGGGACTCGGCCCCCAACCGCGCAGCACATGCGGGATGCGTGGATCCGGGTGATCCGTGTAGTGCGTCGAATGCGCGTGGTTCATGGTGATGATGTCGGGCAGGACCGGCGGGCGCACATAGTCGTTGTAGTCGGTCGCAATACGCACGAGTTGCGGACTCTCGATGAGGAATGTCGAGTGCCCCGAATAGGTGATGCGGACCTGGTCCGGATTGAGCGCCAAACGAAACGCGGCCGGGATGACGCGCGGTGCGGCGGAGGCGACCAGCCCCGGGCAATTCTCCCGCATCTCGGGCTTGGTCGCGGGCGGCGCCTGAGCGGCCGCAGGCGCGATCGCAAACAATGCGATACCAGCGGCGAGCGCTGTCATCATCCACAGTCGGCCAAGACCAGCCATGCGGTGCTCCTGCATTCGGAGGACCAACAATGTGACACGGTTTGGTCCGGCAGGCCACTTCACCTTTGCGTCATTGCCCGGATGGCAAAAGCAAGAATGCCCCGCTCACGCGGGGCATTCCAACAGACCCTGCACTCGCGCTCAACGCGGCGCTGAGGTGATGATACCCTTGGACGTAACCACAATCCAGCGCCCGTCCTTTTGGCGGATCGAGTGAATGCGGCCCAGGCCCGGAATGTTGTCGCCCGGCGATACTTCGATCATGCCGTACCGGTTGCCCTGGATGAGAGCCGCATTGCGGTAGACGTCGCGCACCGACCAGCCCGCAACGCCGCCGCGTTGCCGCCGCGCAGTGGTGCTCACCGTTGGCGCGGCTGCCACCGACCCGGTGGACTCTTTGGCCAGCAAGTCATCGACACGTTTCTCAAGACGGTCAAGGCGGCCGGTGGTCGTGGCAACCTGCCCTTTGGTGCTGCCGGTGGTCTCCGTGTTGGACTTGAGCACGGCCATATCGTTCTGCAGCTGGGTGACCGCGCTCCAGATGGCGTTGGTCTCGTCCACCATAGTTGGCATCGATGCTGCTTCGGTCACCGTCACGTCAGCCCACTGCAGAAATCCAAGCGCGCTGAACGTGCCGCCCGTCGCGCCGATCGCGATGGCGAGCACGATCGATGCAGCGCGCAATGCCTGCTGACCAATCCCAGGCGCTGCAGGCGCGGCACTCTTTGCAGCGCCGTTCGCCGGCGTGAACGGCTTTGCCTTGATGTCTGAATTTGATGCGGCATTGATCGACGATGCCGCGGCGTCGTTACTCTTAATCATACCCGTAGTCCCCATTCGTCATCGTGAATAAAAACCATTGCGGTTACTAATCGGTTACGAATTACCACTCGCGCTAAGAAGATTTGAATTTTTTTGTTGGTCGAAGGCGGCCCGTGCACCAGGGCTGGCGCATGCCGGTATCAACGATTGGGTAACGTCTGACCAGGGGAACGCGCGTCGCTCCTGCACCTCGCGGGCGGGATCGGCCCGATGACGAGGCGACCTCCCGCCTACCGCACTTCAAACCCCGAGGTAGCGATGTTGAACGTCTGGCGCTTCTGAAAGTGCTGCAGATGTCCCATTCCAAACGACGCGGCCGCGCTCGATCAGATAATGCCGATCGACGATGCGGATCAGGGCGTCGACGTTCTTGTCGATCACCAGGATCGACAGGCCTTGCGCCTTGAGCCGCGTGAGACATTGCCAGATCTCGGCGCGGATGAGCGGCGCGAGCCCTTCCGTCGCCTCGTCGAGGATCAGGAGCCGCGGATTGGTCATCAGCGCGCGTCCGATCACCAGCATCTGCTGTTCGCCGCCGGAAAGCTGGTTCGCCATGGCGCCGAGACGTTCGGCAAGCCGCGGGAACAGCTCGCACACGCGCGCGAGGGTCCACGGCTCGACAGCGCCGCCGCGGTTCGCCGCCGTCGCCACCAGATTCTCGCGCGCAGTGAGATTGGGGAACACCTGCCGGCCTTCCGGCACCAGGCCGATGCCGAGCTTGGCCACCTGATGGGACGGCAATGCTCGAATGTCGCGTCCCGCAAAGCGGATCGATCCGGCCATGGCGCGGGTGAGCCCCATGATCGAGCGCACGGTCGTGGTCTTGCCCATGCCGTTACGGCCCATGAGGGTGACCACCTCGCCTGGTGCAATCGCGAGCGAAATCCCGTGCAGCACCTGGCTGAAGCCGTAGCTGGTCTCGACGCCATCGAGCTCGAGCAGGCTGGCGTCCTGATTCCCAAGTTCGGAAGTCACTGCGGCACCCGGCGGGAACTCGGTTTGACGAGACACGCACCGAACCCGTGTGTCCGCAATGAGTCTTGCTGGCGCAACCAGGTCAAGAGCGTGTTGTCGCGGGTCTATGACAAGGTCGAGCCGGCTTCGCCCAAGAGACCATCCCTACGCACTCGCTCAAGGATCACAACGACTTGAGCAAAATGCCCGGGCTCCAATGCAGGACCGGGATTGTGAGCCTTCAGGTCCCTCACGACCCGCTCGTGGGCGGCGACAAGTTCGTCCTTGCTAATCCCGGTTCCGATTATTTCGGCCACGGCAGCGTCACCAATCGGACCGACGATTTCGACAACGTCATCGCGTGAAAGGTCGCTCATTTCTTGATCCCTCTCTTGATCCCTCGCGTTCGCCACCCCGCGTAAGATCAAGTAGTATGCACCTGCAGGACACGCCCCGGAAAGCCGGCTGCTTCAAATTTAGTCCGTCAGGATGTCACACTTGACCGGCTTGATCTTCAGGACCTTGGCGGAGCATTCGGTCGAAGCCGACGGTTGGCCGGTGGAATTGGCCTCGCAAGACTTGTTGCTCGATCGCCGCCGATCGAGCCAACTGCGTCCGTAGCGTGCCATTTGGATGGCGTGCCCTTTGGATTTCTGTCGCGCGCCATAGGACGCGCGACAGAACGTCAACCGGCCTTTTGATCGGGCCGCCTCGTGCCGGTTCGTATCAGAGGGTGCTGCGACGACTCACGAACTTCGGAAACGGGGCACTAGCCTGCCACCATGACCTTAGGCAGCGACTGCCGATTTGCTCGACTTCGCTTGAAAGAACGCCAACAGGTCTGCATTGATCGTTTCCGCCTGCGTGGTCGGCATGCCGTGTGGGAAGCCCTTATAGGTCTTCAGGGTTCCGTTCTTCAAAAGCTTTGCCGACAAGGGTCCGGAGGCGACGTAGGGAACAATTTGATCGTCTTCGCTATGCATCACCAGCACCGGCACGGTGATCTTCTTAAGGTCGTCGGTGAAATCGGTCTGAGAGAAGGCGACGATGCCGTCGTAATGTGCCTTGGCGCCGCCCATCATGCCCTGCCTCCACCAGTTCTGGATGGTCGCCTCCGAAGCTTTCACGCCGGGCCGGTTGTAGTTGTAGAAGGGGCCCGCCGCAATGTCGCGATAGAATTGCGAGCGATTGGCCGCGAGCTGCACCTGAAAATCATCGAATACTTTTTTGGGAAGACCGTTCGGATTGGCAGCCGTCTTTACCATCAGCGGCGGAACCGCGCTGATGATTGCGGCCTTCATCACACGGCTCTCGCCGTGCCGCGCGATATAATGCACCACCTCGCCGCCGCCGGTGGAATGGCCGACATGAATGGCATCCTTCAGATCGAGATGCGCCGTCAAGGCCGACAGGTCGTCTGCATAGTGATCCATGTCATGGCCCCCGTCCGTCTGGGCGGATCGGCCGTGGCCGCGGCGATCATGGGCGATAACGCGATAGCCGTGGTTGAGGAAGAACAGCATCTGCGCGTCCCAGTCGTCGGCCGACAACGGCCAACCGTGGCTGAACACGACGGGCTGACCTTTGCCCCAGTCTTTGTAATAAATCTGCGTGCCGTCTTTGGTCGTGATCATGGGCATATTCATGTATCCCTTTGTTGCGGTTGTGAATCCAAGGCGCCTGTGCGTCTGGTATCCGCGCTCAAAACGCGCGGAGCGCTTGGGCCCGAAGGCACTTGCGATCGATGCCGATTTCTAGTGCAAAAAATCGTGCCTACCGACGCACCAGAGCTTAAGCGCAAGCTGCGGGATTTCGGTAGGTCGCCTTTTTTGTGTGGATCATGGACAAGCAATAACTCGCCCATTGTAACCGAAGTGGGCACTCCAGACGCGCAGCACAATAGGCATCAAAAAATATCGTTCACCTTCGAAACATTGTTGCGGAACCCGGCAGGTTCCCGAGGTGCTGGTACCGCTCTGAGATTTGAAGTTCCCATGAGAGCTTGCCGCAACAATGACATGAACTTCAAATCTACGGCATCAGCCATGAGTGCCCTGCCCGCTTGTCGGCTCATCTGATGCGCCGAGATAAGCTTCGCGGACCTCCTCGTTGGCCCGGATCGCGTCGGGCCTATCGCACGCGATGACGCGGCCATAGACCAGCACGGTGATGCGGTCGGCGAGCGCGAAGACTGCTTCCATGTCGTGCTCGATGAGGAGGATGGTGAGCTTGCGTTTGAGCCCCTTGAGCGTCTCCACCATGCGTGCCGATTCATCGGGCCCCATGCCGGCCATCGGCTCATCGAGCAGCAGCATGCGCGGCCGCGTGGCGAGCGCCATCGCGATCTCGAGCTGGCGATGCTCGCCATGGCTGAGATTGGCGACCACTTCGTCGGCACGGTCAGCGAGGCCGACCTGCGCCAGGACCACCCGGGCCGGCTCGCGCAGCTCCGTTTCATGGCGCGCATTGCGCCAGAACCTGAACGAATGGCCGGCGTGCGCCTGCACCGCGAGCGCCACGTTGTCGAGCGCGGTGAAATCAAGAAATAAAGACGTGATCTGGAACGAACGGGCGAGGCCAAGCGTGCTGCGCCGATGCACCGGAAGCGCCGTGATGTCGCGCGAGGCGAAGCGAATTCGCCCGGCATCCGGCGCGATCTCGCCGGTGAGCTGACCGATCAAAGTGCTTTTGCCGGCGCCGTTCGGCCCGATGATGGCGTGAAGCTCGCCTTGCGGTATCGCCAGCGTGATGCCGTCGGAGGGGACCACGCCGCCGAAGCGCTTGGTGAGCTTATCGATCTCGAGCAGCGCTTCAGCCACGGCGCCTGCCCTCCAGGAGGCCGTTGATGCCGCCGCGCGCGAACAGCACCACCAGGAGGAACATCGGGCCCAGCACGATCTGCCAATACTCGGCGACCTTCACGGCCGTGTCGTGATCCATCAGCCCGCCGGCGCCGACGCGAATGAGCAGTGGCAGCAGTTCCTCCAGCACCAGCAGCGTCACCGCGCCGATCAGCGGCCCGAACGACGAAGCCATGCCGCCGAGCACGACCATCACGATGAGATCGCCCGAACGGGTCCAGTGCATGGTGGCCGGACTGATGAATCCGGTGTGGTTGGCAAGCAGCGCCCCGGCCAGACCGCAGATCGCGCCCGCCATGACAAAACATGTCAGCCGATAGCGATAGGTCGGGAAGCCGATCGCCTGCATGCGCCGGTCGTTCGAGCGCGCGCCCTGCACCGCCAGGCCGAAGCGCGAATTGGTGAGCCGCCAGACCAGATAGATCGTGCCGATCAGCAGCAGCAGACAGAGATAGTAGAACACGTAGCGGTTGGAGAGACTGATCAAGCCAGCAAACTGGCTGCGGCTATAGATCGTGAGGCCGTCGTCGGCCCCGTAACGATCAAGCCCGACCCCGAGATAGTAGACGAGCTGCGCAAAGGCGAGCGTGATCATGATGAAATAGACGCCGCGCGTGCGCAGCGACAGCGCGCCGATGATGAGCGCGAGCAACGCCGAGACGCCGATCGCGACCGGCCACTGCACGAAGCCGGACGCCACGCCCTCAAAGGCCAGGATGCCGACCGCGTAGCCGCCGACGCCGAGGTAGACCGCGTGCCCGAAACTGACCATGCCGCCATAGCCGAGGATCAGATTGAGGCTCGTCGCCGCAATCGCCAGGATGATGATGCGGGTGAACAGCGTCATCAGGAACGCGTTGCCGGTCAGCACGACATAGAGCGGGATGAGCGCGAGAAAGATGAGAAGCCCGGCGACCACCAGGTTACGGGGCGTGAGCCAGGCCGTCATTTGCCCGCTACCGGAAACAGGCCCGCCGGGCGCACCACCAGCACGGTCGCCATCAGGAGATAGATCAGCATCGATGACAGCGCCGGCGCCACCGTGGAAGCGCTGCGCGAGCTCAGCATAAGCCGCAGGAGGTCGGGCAGAAACGCGCGGCCGATCGTATCAATGAGCCCGACCATGATCGCTGCGATGAAGGCGCCGCGGATCGAGCCGATACCGCCGATGATGATCACCACGAAGGCGAGGA
Organism: uncultured Alphaproteobacteria bacterium; assembly: GCA_963753575.1. Classification (GTDB taxonomy): domain Bacteria; phylum Pseudomonadota; class Alphaproteobacteria; order Rhizobiales; family Xanthobacteraceae; genus VAZQ01. The sequence goes on along the minus strand of CAVWCR010000005.1, from coordinate 333,757 downwards.
TGAGAATGTTCTCGCCCATGCCGATCTGCACGGTCTGGATCGGCGCCTGCATCAGGCCGGCAAGCGCGGCGAGCGCCGCGCCGAGCCCGAACACCAGCGTGTAGAGCAGATTGATGTTGACGCCGAGCGCGCCCGTCATCTCGCGATTGGAGGCGCCTGCCCGGATCAGCATCCCGATCCGCGTCCGCATCACCAGGACATAAAGGAACAGCGCCACCACCAGCGCCGTGGCAATGATGGCGATGCGGTAGGTGGGATAATCGAGGCCGGGAAGCACGCGCACCGATGTATTGAGCCAGTCCGGCAGCCGCAGCGACAATCCGGCCGGCCCCCAGATCATCCGCACCAGCTCGTTGAAGAACAGGATCAGCCCGAAGGTGCCGAGCACGTGATCGAGGTGGTCGCGACCGTAAAGCCTGCGCAATGCCACGACCTCGACCGCCATGCCCACAAGCACCGTGGCGCCGAGCGCCAGCACCGCACCGACGACGAAGCTTCCGGTCAGGGACGCAAAGGTCGCGGCGAAATAGGCGCCGACCATGTAGAGCGAGCCGTGCGCGAGGTTCACGAGATCCATGATGCCGAACACGAGCGTGAGGCCGGCCGCAAGCAGAAACAGCAGCAGCCCGAACTGCAGACCGTTCAGGCACTGTTCGAGGAAGAGCAGCATGTCGCTTCAACTAGGCCCAGCAATCAGCTTGTAGGGTGGGCAAAGGCGCGTGCACGACAATTGTCAACGGCAAGGACTCTCGTGCGCCGTGCCCACCATGGACCGCGCAGTTCGCATCGACTCCGTTGATGGGCACGGCGCATGACAGGTCCTCGCTCGTCGAAAAAGCAGTGCCAGCGCCTTTGCCCACCCTACAAGGATCGCACGCCTCACCACTTCATCGGGCAACGGTCGTGGAACTTGTCCTGGCTGTCTTTGACAATCGTCGCAACGGTCTTAAGCGTCAGGGTGCCGTCGGCGTCCTTCACCACGTCCTGCAGATAGAAATTCTGAATCGGGAAATGGTTGTTGCCGTATTTGTAGGGGCCACGCACGGACTTGTAGTCGGCCTTGCGCATCTCGGCGCGCATCGCATCCTTCTTGCTGAGATCGCCCTTGACCGCCACCACCGCGCTGTTGATCAGGTTCGCCGCATCGTAGGACTGCGCGCCGTAGAACGACGGATAGTGCTTATGCTTGGCGCGGAAATCGGCGACGAACTTCTTGTTGGCGTCGTTCGGCAGATCGTTGACCCACTCCTGGGCACCCGGCACCCCGAGCGCCAGGTCCTTCTGCAGCGGCAGCGTGATCGCGTCGACCGTGAAGGCGGTGTAGAGCGGGATCTGGCCCTTGAGGCCAGCCTGCGCATACTGGGTCAGGAACTGCACGCCGGCAGCCCCCGGATAGAACACGAACACCGCCTCGGGCTTGGCGGCGCGCGCCTTCGACAACTCGGTCGAGAAGTCGAGCTGTCCGGGCCACTTGGTGAGCTCTTCGCCAACCACCTTGCCCTTGAAGGTGGCGCGCACGCCGGTGAGCATGTCCTTGCCGGCCGCATAGTTCGGCCCAATCAGGAACACGGACTTCACGCCCTTCTGGTTCATGTATTCGCCCATCGCCTGCGGCGTCTGGTCGTTCTGCCAGGAGGTCGAGAAGAAGAACGGCGAGCAGAGGTTGCCGGCAATCTGCGAGGGGCCCGCGTTGGCGCTGATCAGGAACGTCTGCGAGTCGACGGCCGGTTTGAGGGAAGCGAGCAGCACGTTCGACCAGATGTAGCCGGCGATGAAATTGACCTTGTCGGATTCGACGAGCTTGCGGGTCTTCTGCACGCCAATTTCGGGCTTCTGCTGGTCATCCTCATAGATGACCTCGACCGGCAGCCCGCCCATCTTGCGGCCGAGATGGTCGAGCGCGAGTTCGAAGGCGTTGCGCATGTCGTTGCCGATGACGGCGGTCGGGCCGCTGAAGGTGCTGACGAAGCCGATTTTCACGGCGTTTTGCTGAGCCGCGGCCGGGCCGGACGCGAGCAAGGCAAGCGCGCCGGTGGCGAGAAGGACGCTCTTCATGACGATGCCTCCTGAAACGCGATTGACGCTGCCGCAATCCTAGTGGATTGGACAAACGGCCAAAAGCCCCTCTACCGCCGCACCCCAATGGTAAAGCGTCAACGTGCGGCCGGCGGCTTTGCCGCCGTCGCAAAATCACGAAACAACCCTGCGCCGGCCGGCAGATAGCGGCCCTTCATCCAGGCGATGCCGATGGGGCGGCGCGCCGCCGGCTCGGTGATGCGCAGGCTCACGACGTCGGCCGAGCGAGCGCTCTCCGGCGGCACGATGGCAACGCCGAAGCCGGCGGCCACGAAGCCGGGCAGGCTGCTGGAATTGTCGCCCTCGAAACGCGAGGACGGCACAAAGCCAGCAGCCCGGCAGAGGTCGTCGGTCATGCGCCGGATGGCGTGCCCCTCCTTGAACAGGACAAACGGCTCGCCGGCGACCTGACGCAATCGAACCTGTCGCCGCCGCGCCAGCGCGTGCGCGCGCGGAACGATGAGCACGAACTCCTGGTCGAAGACGCGGACCCATTCCAGCCCGAGACGGCCTGGCGGCACCGCGACGAACACCAGATCAAGAGCGCCGCGCTCGAGCTGCTCCTCGATCGCCGCGCTGTTGTTCTGTACGAAATTGAGGCGCACGCGCGGATGGGCCACGTTGAAACGGCGCACCAGCTCGGGGATGTACTTGGCTCCCAGCGTGCGCAGGAAGCCGAGCGCGACCGCGCCACGATCGGGCTCGGTCAGATCGGCAAGCTCGCGTCGACCTTCCTCGACCTCGCCGTGCGCGCGCTCGACCCGCGCCAGAAACAGCTCGCCGTAACGGGTCAGGCGCAGCGAGCGACCGGCCCGCTCGAACAGCGGAACACCCAGGTCGGACTGCAGGCGCGCCAGCGCCCGGCTCAAGGCCGGCTGGCTGGTTCCGAGCTGTTCCGCGGCGCGGGTGACGTGCTGGAGCCGCCCGGCGATGCGGAAGGATTCAAGCAGGTTCCATTCAATCTTGCTCATGAAGGCCCCTGAGTAATTCATGTGTTCTTGGTATGAATCTAGCAGAAAAGGGTATTGGACAACATGAATTCGGCGGTCCTAAAAAGCAGATGTCTGACCCCTCTGGGACAGGGTCCCGGTCTTGGTCCGACCACCGCCAGCGACCTCGCACGCCATTGGCATATCGAGACCGCGGGCCTATAACCGCGGCCATTCCCAGATCGCACCGGCCGCAGGAGGAAAGAGTCCGTCATGCATGAAGTAGGCGATAAAACCCACTGGCACGAGCCGACCGGCATCGACCGGGCCGGCGTCGGCAAATTCGGCCGTCCCAAGACGCCCTACGACCTGTTCATGGAGTCCGACGGAATCCCGGTTTTCCGCGACGTCGGACTAAAGACCGTTCTCGACCTGCCGATGAAGCCCTGGAAGCGTCTCGGCGGCAAGGGCACCTATATCCAGCTCTACGGCACCGAAGGGAAATGGGGCTGCTACGTCGTCGAAATTCCGGGCGCCGGCGCGCTCAACCCTGAGAAGCACATCTACGAGGAAGTCTATCTGGTCGCCGAGGGCCGCGGCACGACTGAGGTGTGGCTCGACAACGACAGCAAGAAGCACGTGTTCGAATGGCAGAAGGGCTCGCTGTTCTCTATCCCAGTGAACGCCTCGCACCGGCTCGTCAATGCCAGCTCCTCGCCTGCGGTGCTGATTGCGGGCACGACGGCGCCCAACCTGATGAACCTCATCAACAACACCGATTTCGTCTTCAATGCGCCCTACCAGTTCAAGGACCGCTTCTCGGGCGCCGACGACTTCTACAAGTACAAGGACGACATCGAGCCTGATCCGGTGCGCGGGCTTGCCATGCGGCGCACCAACTTTGTGCCGGACGTCATCAATTGCGACCTGCCGCTCGACAATCGCCGCTCGGTCGGATGGCGCCGGGTCGAGCCGTTCATGACCGGCAATACGTTCTACCTGTGGATCGGTCAGCACGAGGTCGGCCGCTATTCCAAGGCGCACGCCCACACGTCGGCGGCCGTGCTGATCTGCCTGAAAGGCAACGGCTACACTTATACTTGGCCCGAGCGGAACGGCGTGACGCCCTGGAAGGACGGCAAGGCCGACGAGGTCAAACGGGTGGACTATTCCCAGTTCGGCATGGTGTCAGCCGCTCCTGGCGGCGCCCGCTGGTATCACCAGCACTTCAACGCCTCGAAGGAGGGCTTCCGGCTGACCGCTTGGTTCGGTCCCCACAATCCTGGCCGCGAGCCCGGCCCGCCCGGCGAGAGGCACACCGACTACACCGCCATGGACATCCCGGAAGGCGGCACCGCCATCCCCTACTACATGGAGGATCCGTATCTGCGCGACGAATTCGCCGAAAAGCTCAGAGCGGAAGGCGCGGTGAACCGGATGGAGGCCGACTTCTACAAGAAGGGCACGGTGGTGCCGAAGTTCGTGGGCGCCTGATCAGACCGAGATCGTAGGGTGGGCAAAGGCGCTGACACAATCGTCAACACGAATGAGAGACTCTCGTACGCCGCGCCCACCGTGGAGCGCGCGGCTCGCGTCGATGCTGATGGTGGGCACGGCGCACGATTGGCTTTGCTATGTCGAAAGGCATTGCGGCCGCCTTTGCCCACCCTACGGGCTATCAGCTTTCATGCCCGGCCTCGTGCCGGGCATGACGTATGTGGTTAGGACCGGACATGACTGACGAAGCCGAAGGCGGACGCGTATTCTTCTCCTCGACCGGCCGCTCGCTGGTCGACGAGGACGAGATCGTCGTTCTCAGCGTCGGCGTCGACATCGGCTCGTCGACCTCGCATCTGGTGTTCTCGCGCATCGTGCTGGAGCGGCTCGACAGCCGCTACGTGGTCACCACGCGTGAGACCTTCTATCAATCCGACATCCTGCTCACGCCTTATTCGACCGAGGGCGAGGAGGCGATCGACGCCGCCAAGCTCGGCGCCTTCATCGAGCGCCAATATAAGGACGCCAAGGTCGATCCCGACGAGATCGACACCGGCGCACTGATCCTCACCGGCGTCGCCGTGCGCCGCAGCAACGCCCGCAAGATCGGCGAATTGTTCGCGCGCGAGGCCGGCAAGATGGTCGCGGTATCGGCCGGCGACAATCTCGAGACCGTGATGGCGGCGTACGGCTCGGGCGCGGTCGCGCGCTCGATCCGCGACAGAACCACGGTGATGAATATCGACATCGGCGGCGGCACGTCGAAAATCGCGGTCTGCGCCGACGGCAAGGTGATCGATCTCACCGCCATCGACGTCGGCGCACGGCTTGTCTGCATTGATGACGCCCGCCGGATCGTGCGCATCGAGGAAGCGGGCCGCCGCTTCGCGGCCGAGCTTGGCTTTACGCTTGAGCTTGGCGCGACGCTGTCATCCGAGCGGGCGCAGGCGCTGGCGACGCTGATGACGGATCGGCTGTTCGAGGCGATGCAAGGCGGCTCGCCGACCGTCGGCGGATCGGGGCTGTGCCGGCTCGATCCCCTCTCCTTCCGCGGCAAGATCGATCAGGTCACCTTCTCGGGCGGCGTGTCGGAATACATCTACGGCCGCGAGACCATCGCGTTCGGCGACCTCGGCACGCTGCTTGCGAACGCGATCCGCGCCCGCGTCGAGGGCTGGGGACCGACCATCGAGTCCTCGAACGAGGGCATCCGCGCCACCGTCGTCGGCGCCTCGCAGTACACCACGCAGGTCAGCGGCAGCACCATCTACGTGTCGCCGATGGAAACGCTGCCGCTGCGCAACGTCCCGGTGATCGCGCCGATCCTTCCGCTCGACGACGACGCGATCGACAGCGCCGCGGTGTCGTCGGCGATCAAGGGCGTGCTCAAGCGGCTCGATCTCGGCTCGGGCGACACGCCGGTGGCGGTGTTCGTACCCTGGCGCGGCTCGGCGACGTTCCATCGACTCCATGCGCTGTGTGAAGGCACGGTCGACGGGCTTTCCGACGTCCTGGCGCGCGGGCACCCGCTGGTGCTGGCCGGCGACGGCGACGTGGGCGGCCTGCTCGGCATCCACCTGCACGAGGAAATGAAGCTCGAGAACGGCGTCGTCTCGATCGACGGTCTTGAGCTCAAAGACTTCGACTACATCGACATCGGCACGATGCTGCCGGCATCGGGCGCCGTGCCGGTCGTGATCAAGTCGCTGATCTTTCCGACCTCGGCCGCGACCGGCAAAGACTGGCAACCGGCGCCACGAGCGATTGGCGAGGCAGCGGCGGCATCTTGAAAATGTGTCGCAACGTCATGGCCGAGCTCGTCCCGGCCACTCACATCATCTGAGCGCCGATCGACGAGGAAAGACGTGTCGACGAGGAAAGACGTGGACGCCCGCGAGAAATGCGGGCATGACAAAGAACGAACTGGAGTGTGCTGAAAGACGTTCAGAATGAGTTGCTACCGCGTTACTGTCGATACCGGCGGAACCTTTTCAGATTTCGTCTATCTCAATGAAGCCACCGGCGAGGTGACAATCTCCAAGGTGCCGTCGACACCCGACGATCCTTCGCGCGCGATCCTCAGCGGCGTCGAGTCGCTCATCGCGCAGGGTGTGCAGCCGGGCGACATCTCCTATTTTTGTCACGGCACCACGGTCGGCACCAACGCGCTGCTGGAAGGCAAGGGCGTCAAGACCGCCCTGCTCGTGACCGAAGGCTTTCGCGGCATCTACCCGGTCGGCGAGCAGGCGCGCCCCTACGGCGCGGCGTTGTTCGACGTGATGTTCGACAAGCCGGCCGTGCTGGTTCCACAGAGCTTGACCGGGGGAGTCAAAGAGCGGGTCGATTTTCGCGGCCAGGTGCTGCGTCCGCTCGACGAGACCGCGCTGCGGGAGACGGTGCGTGCGCTCAAGGCCGAAGGGATCGAGTCGCTTTCGGTCTGTCTCCTGTTTTCGTTTCTCCATCCCGAGCACGAGGTTCGCGTGCGCGAGATCGTGCTGGAGGAGATGCCGGGTTTAAGCGTCTCGCTCTCCTCCGACATCGTGCCGCAGATCCGCGAGTACTACCGGCTGAGCACGACCGTCATCAACGCCTATCTGCAGCCGATCCTGGCGCGTTACATTGCGCAGCTCGACCACCGCCTGAACACCGCCGGCCTCACCACGCGGCAGAAATACATCATGCAGTCGAACGGCGGCATGGCAACCTTTGCGACGGCGGCGCGCAAGGCGGTCACGACGGTGCTGTCAGGCCCGGCCGGCGGCGTCACCGCCGGCGCCTACGCATGCCGCATGACCCAATGCCAGAACATCATCACCTTCGACATGGGCGGCACCTCCTGCGACGTCGCGCTGATCAAGGACGGCGAGCCATCGGTCGCCAGCCGCGGCAAGATCGAAGGCCGCGACCTCGCGGTGCCGATGATGGACATCAACACGGTGAGCGCCGGCGGCGGCACGATCGCCCGCGTTGATCGCTTCGGCGTGCTGCAGGTCGGGCCGGATTCGGCGGGCGCGATGCCGGGACCGGCCTGCTACAGCCGCGGCGGCGAGATGCCGACCATCACCGACTGCAATCTGGTGATGGGGCATCTCTCAGCCGAGAACTTTCTCGGCGGCCGCATGCGGCTCGACGCCAAGAAGGCGTGGAATGCGGTCGAGAACAAGATCGCCAAGCCGCTCGGCATGGGCGTCGAGGAAGCGGCCGAAGGCATCGTGCGTATCATCGACGTGAAGATGGAAGAGGCGATCAAGGCGATCTCCACCATGCGCGGCCATGACCTGCGCGACTTCATGCTGCTCGCGTTCGGCGGCGCCGGCCCGGTGCACGCCGGCCGCATGGCGCGCGACCTCGGCATGGCCGGCATGATCGTGCCGCTCTACCCTGGCGTCTACTCGGCCATCGGTCTGATCATGTCGGACGTCAAGCACGACTATATTCAGTCCAGGATGACGCCGATCGACGCGCTCACGCCCGAAGACGTGAACGCCATGTTCACGCGCCTCGAAGCTATGGCGTCCGAGGAACTGCATGAGGATGGTTTCGCGGCAGGCTCCGTGGCGATCCAGCACGCGCTCGACATGCGCTATGCGGGCCAGGGCTACGAAATCACGATGCCGTGCGGCGACGCCGACCTCGCCGCGCTGCGCCGCGCCTTCGACGAGCAGCACAAGACCATGTTCGGTCATAGCGCGCCCGAGGAGCCGGTCGAGATCGTGTCCTATCGGGTGCGCGGCGTCGGCCACGTGCCATCGGTCGAGATGCCGCGCTTTAAGCCGACCGGCGCAACGCTCTCGGACGCCTTGCGCGAGACGCGCCATGCCCGCTTCGACGGCAAGGCGATCGATTGCCCGGTCTACCAGCGCGACAAGCTCGACGTCGGGCTCACGGTCGCGGGTCCCGCAATTCTCGACCAGTTCGACTGCACCACGGTGATCTGCCCAGGCCAGGTCGCGCGCGTGGACGAATGGAAGAACTTGATCGTGACGGGGGAGAAGTGATGCAAGGCCCCCGCAACACGCTCGGTGTCGTCCCCGCGCAGGCGGGGACCCATACGCCGTGTCGCTGCAATGTGGCACGGTCTGTGATTCATCCGCACGCCGATGGTTATGGGTCCCCGCTTTCGTGGGGACGACAGCGGCTTATGCTGCGCCGGAGGTGCACCTGATGCACATCGACGCCGTCGATCTCGAAGTCGTCAAGGCAAGCCTCTCCGGCATCGTGCAGGAGATGCAGAACTCGCTGTTCCGCACCGGCTTCTCCACCATCGTGCGTGAATCGCAGGACGCAAGCTGCGCGCTGATGAATGCAAAAGGGGAAGTGGTGGCGCAGCACGTGGTGTTACCGCTGCACATCGGCGCCTTCCCGGCCTGCTGCGGCGCGATCATCGCGGAGTTCGGCGACACCATCGCGGAAGGCGATGCGTTTCTCATCAATCATCCCTACGAAGGCGGCAGCCCGCATGCGCCCGACATGTGCGTGATCAGCCCGGTGTTTTGCGACGGCGCGCTGTTCGGCTTCTGCGGCTCGATCGCGCATAAGAGCGACATCGGCGGGCCGGTGCCGGGAAGCTGCTCGGGCCAGGCGCGCGAGACTTTCAACGAAGGGCTCCATCTGCCCGCGGTGCGCTACCAGCGCGGCTTCAAGCCGATTGGCGACATCGACCGCATCATCGGCGCCAACAGCCGCACGCCCGAGCTCGTGCTGGGCGACATCCGCGGGCAACTTGGCGCCGACCGGCTCGGCGAGCGGCGCCTTAACGAGCTCGCGGCGAAATACGGCAAGCAGAAAGTGCTGGCCTGTTTCGACCGGCTGTTCGATATCTCGGAAGGAAAGCTGCGCAAGACTTTCGCGGAGTGGAAGGACGGCCGCTTCGAGGCCGAGCGCTTCGTCGACGATGATGGGATCGATCTTGAGAAGCCGGTGCGCATCCACGTCGTGGTCGAAAAGAAGGGCGACCACATCCATTTCGACTTTAGCGGCTCGGCCGACCAGACGAAGGGGCCCGCCAACGTCCGCCCGCCGCTGGTGCAGGCGGCCTGCGCCTACTGCCTGATCTCGCTGATCGATCCGCACACCTTCGTGAGCCAGGGATTGCTGCGCGCCTTCACCATCACGGCGCGCGACGGCAGCGTGCTCAATCCGCGCTTCCCGGCGCCGGTCAACACCTATAACCCGACCGTGCACGCGCTGGTCGACGCCGTCTATGATGCGCTGAGCAACATCGTGCCCGACAAGGTGCGCGCCGACGGCAGCGGCAGCCGTTCCATCATCCTGGGCGGCCGCAGCACCTATACCGGCAAGGGCTACGTGCAATATGAGATTATTGCGGGTGGCGCCGGCGCCCGCGCCAGCAAGGACGGCGCTTCCGGCATCACGGTCAACCAGAGCAACGCCATGATCGCGCCGATCGAGATCATCGAAAGTGAATTCCCGACAAGGCTGGCTCGCTTCGAGCTGATCAAGGACTCCGGCGGCGCCGGCCGCTTCCGCGGCGGGCTCGGCATCCGCCGCGAATATCTCAATCTCGAAGACGCGCGCTTCTCGATCCGCTCGATGAAGCACGTCATCCCGCCGAATGGCTGCGCCGGCGGCAAGACCGGCCGCACCGGCGACATCTGGATCAATCCGGACCGCAAGGACGCCAAGCGCCTGCCCACACGCTACGCCGACTATCCGCTCAAGGCCGGCGACATCTTCCGGCTTGATACCCCGGGCGGCGGCGGCTACGGCGATCCGCTCGCGCGCGAGGCCGAGCGTGTGCTCCTCGACGTGCGTGACGGCAACGTCTCGCCGGAGGCGGCCGAACGCGATTACGGCGTGGTGCTTCGGCGCGATGGCGCGGCCTGGACGGTCGATCAGGCTGCGACCGACGCACGGCGCGCAACACTCAAGTCAGACAAGCGATAGTCAGGGAGTTTCAAGATGGCAGACGTGAAACGCACGGCGATGATTGGGCTCGGCGCCATGGGGCTCCAGATGGGCCGCCACATGGTCAAGCACGGCTTCGAGGTCATGGGCTACGACATCAGCGCCGACGCCGCCAAGAAAGCCGCAAGCCACGGCATGCACATCTGCGGATCGGTAACCGAGGCAGGGAAGAATGCCGAAGTTGTCTTCGTCATGGTGGCGAACGACAAGCAGATCCACGACGTCATCGAGCGCTCGGGCCTGCTCGACGTGCTGGCGCGCGGGTCGGTGATCTGTATCGCCAGCTCCTGTTCGCCCGAGACCTGCCGCGAACTTGCGAAGCTCGCCTCGCCCAAAGGGATTGGCATCGTCGACGTGCCGCTGGTGCTGGGCCAAGAGGCGATGGACAACGGCCAGGTCGTCGCCTACGTGGGCGGCGACGATGCCTCGGTCGCCAAGGCGCGGCCGGCGATTGCGGCCTTCAGCAAGCAGGTGCTGCACGTCGGCGACGTCGGCGCCGGTCAGATCACCAAGAGCATCAACAACATGCTGCTGTGGTCCTGCATGGTGGCGAATTTCGAGTGTCTCACCTTCGCCAAGAAGCTCGGCGTCGACGTTCCGCGGCTGATCGAGGCGCTCGGCCACGGCAGCGGCGCCAACTGGTCACTCTCGCGCTGGGGCAAGAGCACCGGCAAGTGGGCCGAGAAAGACATGGACGTGGCGCTCGACCTTGCGCAAGCCGCCAAGATGCCGATGCCGCTCGCTGGCCTGGTCGACCAGCTGGTCAAGCATCTCAATCAGGAGCGCATGAAGGCCCTGACGTCGTGATCGAGCGCTCGCCCCAGCGATGTCGTTCACAACGAACATGCGCTTCATCAGAAAAACGAAAGCTATCGCATTCAACCGATCCGGGATTGGCTCAGGGCATAGCGTCATCAGATGAACATACTACCGAGTGCTCGCGCTATTTTGTAATTCACATGACGATCGCGATCATTGTGTCGACGTCGCGTGTGTCTTTGATTCGATCTTTGCTTCTTATGCCTCATTCGCGACAGCGTTCGCTCAATCTATAAGCGTGCAGCAGATATGGTTCGCCACAAATACGCCTAACGGTGCTGACTTCTTTGGTTTCATCCGACACGAGGCGTCAGCACGCTGCACAACGAGCCGGCCCCTTGCGCAGCGATGTCTATCGCTTCCATTCCGATGTGTATCGCCAATTGGAAATTGAAGAGCCAATTGAAGAGCGACGTATCGAATGCTCGGCAAGTTTGATTTGCGTAACCAGGGGATGGGCCAACCATGATCAACAGCACAAAGATACCGATGTCGTGGCGCATCGGCAGTGCGATGCTTTGCGCACTCGGCATGATCACCATCGGCGCTTTCTACCAGCAGGCACAGGCACAGGGCGGCACCGGTCGCGTGAGCACGACGCGCCCCGACATGAAATCGATCTCCGACCGGATGAATTCCAACACGCTGTGGCTTGTCACGGCGACGCCTGGTCTCACCTATGCGGCCTTCGGGTACGATCTCGCCAATGTGCTCAACGACGGCGACAATTTCCGTATTCTGCCGGTCATCAGCCAGAGCGCCTTGCACAACGTGCGTGACGTTCGATTCCTGCACGGCGTCGACCTCGGCTTCGTGCAGACCAACATTTACGGCCATTACCTCAAGTCCGGCGAAATCCCGGATTTAGCCGAGAAAATCGTCTACCTGTTCAAGGTGTGCAATGAAGAGGTGCAGATCATCACGCGCTCGGACATCACCTCGATCCGGCAGCTTGCGGGCAAAAAGGTAAACTTCAATACCGCCGGCAGCGGCAACCAGATGACGGCGCGCGACCTGTTCGCGCACTTCGGCGTCCGGGTCGAAGAGGTCAACATGCGGCAGCAGGACGGATTGGAGAAGCTGAAGAACGGCGAGATCGCCGCCACCGTGATGACGGCTGGAAAGCCCTCATCGGTGATCGCGTCGCTGAAGGCGAGCGATGGCTATCGGATCGTGCCGATCCCGTACGACAAATCGATGGTAGGCGACTATCTGCCGTCATCTCTCTCGCACGACGACTACCCGAACCTCTTTGCACCCGGCCAATCGGTCGAGACCGTGGCTACCGGCACAGTCATGATCGCCTACAACTGGCCAAAGAACACCGACCGCTACCGGCGCATCGACAACTTCGTCAAAGCCTTCTTCCCGAGGCTTGAGGAATTCAAAACACCTCCACGCCACAGGAAGTGGCGAGAGACAAATCTCGCGGCGACCATACCCGGCTGGAAGCGCTTCGCAGGCGCGGAGGAATGGATCAAAAACAACCGCCAGCACGTATTGTCGTCCAAGCGCGAGGAATTCCAGGCCTTTCTATCGGAGCACCGCATCCCAGCCGGTCGCGCGAACTCGATCTCAGAGGCGGAGCGGAACGCTTTGTTCGAAGAATTCCTGAAATGGGCAAAGACAAAATAGTGCGCAGGCCGCTGAAGGCGGAGCAGGCCTTAGTCCGCAGAAGGGCCAAATGTGCTCCGTCGCAGGCATCTTGGATCTTCATCTCGGACACATCGATAGCTTGGACAGATCGGATATCTTGAACGGATCGATGACGGCGCGCCGGCGAATAGGGTCGCCGCTGCATTTGAGCCAATAGCTTTGGAATTGTCGGCTTTGGATCCACGAGCTTTGGAACCATGGGCTTTGGAACCATGGGCTTTGATTTGAGTCATCGGCTTGGACCGAATCTTATGCTCCGACAGTCCGCCGGATCGCTGTGAATTCGACGCCCTCGCGTCCCACCGAAAAGCCTCTGCCTTTTAGATCTGGGATTGTCGGCACCGATTTGCCGACAAAGGATGCGCCGAGTGACCAAATCGCAAGCGCGCCGGTGTCACAACAATCAAGAATCATTTGGCTCAACTGAACTGAGCGGGCTGATTTTTCTCGCTTCCGAGCAATAGCGCTGCTAAGAAATAAATGGACTTAGCGCTGGAGTTCAGGAAGCCCTCCGATACCGCTTGGGGGTTGGTCACCTCGCAATCGCTTCGGGAACGTCGATCAGGAACGCATGGAAGGCGCTGACGTGAGAGCAGAGTTGTATGAGAGTCGATGGGAGCGCCACCATGAAATGCCTGACACTTGCGTTTGCGACACTTGCGTTTGCCTTGTCCAGCCTTGTGACGACCGCGGCGACCGCCCAACAGCTGACCAAGGTGTGCGTGGCCTATGATGGCTTCTCGATGACGTCGGGCCCGCTGATCTACGCCGACAAGCAGGGCATCTTTAAGAAGTTCGGGCTCGATGCGGAACCCCACTACGTCGCTGGCGGTTCCACGCTGACGACAGCCGTGGTCGGCGGGTCGGTCGACCTCGCGCAGAACGGCTACACACCCGCGGCTTCGGCCGCGGTTGCAGGCGCCGATGTCGTGATTATTGGCGGCATTTCGAACAAGCTGCCGTTCCAACTCGTGGTCCGGAAGTCGATCACCACCGCGGCGCAGCTCAAGGGTCAGGCAATCGCGATCAGCCGGTATGGCTCCTCCACCGATACCGCGGTGGATTTCGCTCTCGCCCATTTCAAGCTCACCCGCAATGACGTCAAGGTGCTCCAGCTTGGCGGACCGTCGACCCGCATCGCCGCGGTCATGAGCGGTCAGGTTGCCGCCACCGTGGAACAATATCCCGACACGGCCGATCTCGTCCGCCAGGGCTTCCATGTGCTAGTCGACGTGACCGACCTCGCCGGCGAATATCCGAACACGGCCTACGTCACCAGTCGCGCCTATCTGAAGAACAATCCCCAGGCGGTGAAGAAGTTCATGATGGCCATGGCGACGGCTGTGCATGAATACAAGAGCAAACCGCAGGTCGCGATTCCGCTCACGCAGAAGACTCTCAACATCAAGGATGCCGGGAACGCCAAGGCGGCCTATGAAGCCTATGTCAAGATTTACCCGGACGATCTGCGCCCTTCGCTCAAAGGTCTTCAGCTCGTGCTCAATGAAATCGCCAAGAAGAGCCCGAAGGCTGCCAGCATGAAGCCCGAGCAGTTGGTCGATACGTCCACGCTCGATTCGCTCCAACGCGAGGGCTTCTTCAAGAAGCTTCTCGGCAAGTAGATCCCAAGTCGGTCCATGGAGGCGTCTCGTCAAGCCAAGCTCGAAGTGCGGGGCGTCTCGCTCGATCACCATAACAATCGGACCAAGACGGTCCTGCCGGTGTTGCGCAACATCGACCTCAAAGTCTACGAGGGCGAGCTGGTTTGCATTGTGGGACCGAGCGGCTGCGGCAAGACCACGCTGCTCAATGCGGTCGACGGCCTGATCCGGACCAGCGGCGGCAAGATTCTGGTCGACGGCAACGAGATCAGTGGCCCCGGACCGGACCGGGCCATGGTATTCCAGCATGACAGCCTGTTTCCGTGGCGAACCGTGCTGCAGAACGTCATGTACGGCCTCGACCTTCAGGGCAAATTGTCGAAGCAGGAGCGCCGCAAACAGGCGCACGCGCTCGTCGAGCTTGTGGGACTTGGCGGCTTCGCCGAGCACTATCCGCACGAGCTGTCGGGCGGCATGCGCCAGCGCGTCAACATCGCCAGAGCGCTCGTGATGAACCCGCAGCTCCTGTTGCTGGATGAGCCCTTCGCGGCCCTGGATGCGCAGACGCGCGAATTCATGCAGGTTGAGCTCCTGAAAATCCTGGCGCGGGCCAAGACTACCGCGCTGTTCATCACCCATCAGATCAACGAGGCCGTGTTCTTGTCGAACCGCGTGATCGTGATGTCGGCAAGGCCGGCGCGCATCAAGGAGATTATCGACGTCGAGCTGCCGGCGACGCGCACGCTCGCGATGAAGCATGAGCCATCGTTCCTCGACCTGGAGGGGCGAATCTGGCGTCTGATCGAGCAGGAAGCCGAGAAGACCGGCATGCTGACGGTGGCTTGAGACCATGGACGTGCGCACCACAACGCATGAAGCGGAAGAGTTGGATGAAGCAAGGCCGGCCGAGCCGCGGTCGTTCTGGGCGCGCAGCGAGCATGCGCTGCTCGGCACCGTCTCGATGGTGGCGTTCCTGATCTTCTGGGAGATCTCCGTCGGCCTCGGCTGGGTCAAGCCGCTATTCACCAGTTCACCGAGCCGCATCCTCAGCACCGGCTATGAGATGTTCGCGGACGGCAGCATCTACCCGGATCTGCAGGTCTCAGGTTACGAGTTCGCCGTCGGCTACGGCCTCGCAATCGTGATCGGCGTCCCGCTCGGCATCCTGATGGGTTGGTACGGCCGCGTGAATGCGGTGCTCGAGCCGTTCGTATCCGCGCTCTATGCGACGCCGCGCATCGCCTTGTTGCCCCTGATCATGATCTGGTTCGGAATCGGGATGACGTCCACGATCGCGATCGTTTTCCTCGGCGCAATCTTCCCGATCCTGGTCAATACCATCACGGGTGTGCGCACGATCAGTTCCGATTTTATCAAGGTCGCGCGCTCGTTCGGCGCCAACGACTGGCAGATGTTTCTCACGGTGGCGCTGCCGTCCTCGGTCCCGCTGCTGCTCACGGGGCTCCAACTCGGGCTCGGTCACGCGCTCGTCGGCATCGTGGTCGGAGAGATGTATGGCGCGACCCATGGCCTCGGCTTCCTGATCTCGACTTCGGGAGCGCGCTTCCAGACCGACAAGGTGATGGTCGGGATCATCCTGATCGCATCGGCCGGCGTCGCCATGACCGAGTTGCTGCGGCAGATCGAGAAGCGGTTCGAGCGCTGGCGCCCGGCCGTGGGCGGGTAGACGCAACCCGCATCCAAAGAAGCGCCCTTGGGGCTGGTCTCAACGCCTGCGACTATCAACGCCCGCGACTATAAAGTGGGCTTGATCTCTCCTGCGTTGCGCGCGAGGGTTGCCTAAAGAGGGAGGAGACCCCATGCCCCGCATCGGGACGATGATTGCCGCCGCGCTGGTGGTGGCGGCACAGCCGGCCGTTGCGCAGGATTGGCCGGCCCGGCCGGTGACCATGGTCATCCCGTTCGCGGCCGGCGGCGCGCTCGATATCGTGGCACGTATCATCGTCCCGCGTTTGTCCGAGGTCCTGGGCAAGACGGTCATCATCGACAATGTGGGAGGCGCCGGCGGCATGACGGGCGGCGCCCGCGTCGCGAAGGCCCCGCCCGACGGCTATCAATTCGTATTTGGCGGCACCAGCACGCACGCCATCAATCAGTCTCTCTACAAGGCGCCGCTCTACAACGCCGCGACCGATTTCGAGCCGGTTGCCATGCTGATCGAACAGCCGCTGGTGCTCATTACCCGCACCGACCTGCCGGTCAACAGTCTGCAGGAGTTCATTGCCTACGCCAAGGCCAACCAGGGCAAGATGCAGTTCGGCTCGAGCGGCGCGGGCTCGACGGTGCATCTCGCCTGCTCCCTGCTCAACGCCAAGCTCGGCGTTAAGATCACCCACATCCCTTATCGCGGCACTGCCCCGGCGACGCAGGACATGATGGCCGGCCGCCTCGACTACATGTGCCCGCTGAGCGCCTCCGCCACGCCACAGATCGAGAGCGGGCAGGTCAAGGCGATCGCGGTGCTGGCCAAGGAGCGCTCGCCGGTCCTGCCCAAGGTTCCGAGCGCGCTCGAGCAGGGCGTCGCCGATCTCGACACCACCGCCTGGAACGGCTTCTTCCTGCCGAAGGGAACGCCCATCGCCATCGTGAAAAAGCTGAACCAGGCTGCGAGCGCGACCATCGATACGCCCGCGATCCGCAAGCGGTTGCGAGAGATCGGCGTGTCGACGGTGACGCGCGAGCGCCGCTCGCCTGAATATCTGCAGAAGTTCGTCGAAAACGAAATCAAGAAATGGGCCGTTCCGATCAAGAGCGCGGGCGTGACACCGCGGTGACGGGCAGGCTTGCGCCGAGGGAGGAAAATGCAGATGCGGAAGTTCATTTTGGCTACGCTGGGCGTCCTGTTGACGTTTGGAAGTGCGGCAAATGCGCAGGACTGGCCGACCAAGCCAATCACCATGATGATCGGGTTCACGGCCGGCAGCTCGATCGACGTCGCCGGCCGCATCGTGGCGGCACGGCTGGCCGAGCTTCTGGGCAAGTCGGTCGTCATCGAGAACGTCGGCGGCGCCGGCGGCATGGTCGGCGCGGCGCGCATCGCCAAGGCGGCGCCCGACGGCTACCAGATCCTGTTCGGCAACAGCGCGACCCACACCTACAGCCAGAGCCTCTACAAAGCCCCGCTCTACAACGCGGCGACCGAGTTTGCGCCGATCGCGCTCGTGGCCGAGACCCCGCCGGTGCTAATCGCCCGCAAGGATCTGCCGGTCACCAGCCTGCAGGATTTCATCACCTACACCAAGACCAACCGGGCCCAGATGCATTACGGCTCGGCTGGCGGCGGCTCGGCCAGCCATCTCGCCTGCGTGCTGTTCAATTCGACCATCGGCGTGACCGTCACGCACGTGCCCTATCGAGGCGGGCCGCAGGCGATGGGCGACCTGATCGGTGGACGCATCGACTATTGGTGTCCGCTCGCTGCAAGCGCGGTCCCGCAGATCGAAGGCAAGACCGTGAAGGCGATCGCCATGATGAGCAAGAAGCGGCTCGGTCTACTGCCGGCGCTCGCGACCGCGCACGAGCAGGGCCTGAACAACTTCGACGCCTCGTCCTGGTACGGCATGTTCGCGCCCAAAGGCACACCGGCGCCGGTCTTGCAGAAACTTCGCGCCGCCACCGTGGCCGCGCTCAACACGCCGGCCGTGCAACAGCGCATGAGCGAGGTGGGCGCCGATGTGGTTGGGAGGGAGCGACAGTCTCCCGAATATCTTCAAAAGTTTGTCGAGAACGACATCAAGATGTGGGCGGAGATCATCAAGGCCGCCGGGATCATGCCTGAGTAAACGAGGGAATGACCATGCCGAGAGTAATCATTGCGATCCTGCTTGCCCTGACGTTGGCCGGCCCAGCGGCCGCCCAGGACTGGCCGTCACGGCCGCTGACCATGGTGGTCGCCTACGCGGCGGGCGGCCCGGTTGACACCATCGCGCGCATCTTCGGACAGCGCCTGAGCGAAATTCTCCACCAGCAGGTCATCATCGAGAACGTTGGCGGCGCCGGCGGCATGGTCGGCGCCAGCCGCGTCGCCAAGGCGGCGCCCGACGGCTACACGTTGCTGTTCGGCGGGCTCGCCAACCTGGCGCAGAACCAGACGCTCTACAAGCACCCGCTCTACAACGCCGCGACCGACTTCACGCCGGTCGGGCTCGTGAGCGATTCGCCGCGCGTCCTGATCACCCGCAGGACCTTGCCGGCAGGAACGCTGCCGGAATTCATCGCCTACGCCAAGGCCAACAAGGACAAGCTGCAATACGGCTCGGCCGGCGGCGGCTCGGGATCGCACGTATGCGCGATCCTGCTCGACGATGTGATCGGCGCGCGCATCACGCACGTACCCTATCGCGGCGCCGGCCCCGCCATGCAGGACCTGATCAGCGGCCGGCTCGACTACATGTGCGAACAGATTTCGACCGCTTACCCGCAGATCGAAGGCGGCGCCGTCAAGGGAATCGCGATCCTCGGTCCCAATCGCGTTTCGGTGCTGCCGAAACTGTCAACCGCCAAGGAGATGGGGCTTGGCAACTTCGACTGTGGCGCCTGGAGCGCGCTCGTGCTGCCGCTCAAGACGCCGGACGCGATCGTGCGCAAGCTCAACAAAGCGGCGGGCGAGGCGATCGACTTGCCCATGGTGCGCGATCGCTACGCCGCCGTCGGCGTCACCGTGGCGGCGCCGGAGCGAAGAAGTCCCGAATATCTCGCCAAGTTCATCCCGGCCGAGATCAAGAAATGGGCCGGCCCGATCAAGGCGAGCGGCGTCAGCGCGGACTAATCCGACGCGATGACAGGCGGAGAAACCGGCCGCATCGCCGTCGATGCGAGCCGGGTTCACTTGCCGGCAGTCATCTGCCTGCCGATCGCCGCGACTTCGGCCGGCGTCGCATAGATACGCCGCACCAGCGCCTCCACGGCCTCGCCCGGCATCGGCGAGAGCTCGACTTTCTGCTTCTTGGCGTCGGCCAGGAATTCCGCGTCCTTGGCGGTGGCGTCGAAGGCGCGACGCAGCATCGCGACCCGATCGGCCGGCACGCCGGGTGGCGCGAAGAACGGACGGCCCATGGCGAGCGGCGCCAGCAGAAGATCGACAAGCTGGCGATCTTCGTTCGTCCTGGCGAGATCGACAATGGAGGGAACCTGCGGCAGGTCCGGATGCTTGGACAGGCCGAACTGCGCCAGCACGTTGATCTTCTTGTCCTTCAGCCAATGACCGTAACGCGCCACGATGCTGTCCCAGCCAAGCCCGCAGCGCCCCTGCACTTCGCCGCGCTCCATCGCAAGATGGACGCCGGTTGAGCCGTTGTAGCCGTGGATCAGTTTTATCTTGGTGCCCGCAACCCGATTGAGGAGCTTGGCATGGATGGCGTCCGACGCAGTCTGCCCGTGCCCATGAGAATTTCCGCCTTGCGGATATCTTCGAGCGTGCGGAAGGGCGAGGTGTACCAGGAGACGCAGACCGGCACCTCGTTGTTGAGGCTGCCGATCCAGGTCATTTTCAAGGCGTCGATCTTGGTCGCGGTCTCGCCCAGCAACGGATCGAACGGGATGTTTCGGATCGTGATCCCGATCGCGGTGCCGTCGGCGGGCGCGACGTTGTAGACGTGGTTCATGGCCTGCCGGCCGCCGCCCGCCGGCATGTTCTTGACCACGATCTGAGGCGCGCCCGGGATGTGCCGGCCCATGTGCCGTGCGAGCAGACGGCCATACTGATCGTAGCCGCCGCCCGTCGGGGTTCCGATGAACATGTCGATCTGCTTGCCGCTGTAGAAGTCGGCCTGCGCCGCAGCCGCGCCCGACCAGAGCATCCCGACAAGCAGCGCGGCAATGCGGAAACGCATTCCTGTCATGGCGCCTCACTTTGTCAGTTTGGCACTACAACGCGAGCTAGCGCCCCGTTTCCGAAGTTCGTGAGTCCTCGCGGCACCCACTGACACGAACTTCGGAAGCAAAAGGGGCACTAGCAACTCTATGATTCGAGTGCCGCTCTTCGATTTGAAGTTCCTAACCGAGCTTGCCGCAAGTGTTGGAGGAACTTCAAATCTGCGGCACTCGTCCGCGTCGTGGTGCGTCAGCGATCGCGGCGCTACTTCGCCGCCACCTTCTTGCGCTTGAAGTGGCCGAGGCCGGGACGATAGGTCTTCTCGTCCAGGAACTGCTTCATGCCTTCGCCGCGGCTGTTTTCCTTGTCGTTGTACTTCAAGGCGTCGCTCTTGGCGTTGAGGTAGTCGCCCGCCTGCGGCTCGTTCATGAAACGCACCGCCCGGATCGCTTCCTTGGTGTAGCGCATCGCGGCCGGGCTCTTCTCCATCAGCTTCTTGGCGAATTTGACGGTCTCCTCGCGCAGCTTCTCCTTCGGGAAGGAAAAATTGACAAAGCCCATCTGCTTCGCCTGCTTGCCGTCGAACGGATCGCCGGTCATGGCGTAGTACATGGCGTCGCGGAAGTTGAGCATCTGCACCACGTTCCACGACACGATGCCGCCCGGCAGGATGCCCCAGTTCACTTCGGAGAGGCCGAAGGTCGCGTCATCGGCCGCGATCGCGAAGTCGCAGGCGCACACCTGCGTGAAGCCGCCGCCGAAGCAGAAGCCGTTGACCATCGCGATGGTCGGCTTCGGAAAGGTCGAGAGCTTCTGCCAGCGCCACTGGTTCGAGGCGCGGCGCGCCTTCGCCCGCATGGCGGGATCGGCCTCGGTACCGCGGAAATAGAGCCGAATGTCCTGGCCGGCGCAGAACGCCTGGCCGGCGCCGGTAAGGATGAGGATGTCGGTCTCGTCGTCGATCGAGAGCTCATCGAGCACATCATCCATGTCCATGTGCAGCTGCGGCGACATGGCATTGCGCTTGTCCGGGCGGTTGAAGATCACCCAGGTAATGCCGTTCTCCTTTTCGACCTTGATCGTTTCGTACTTCTTGGCACTCATCGTCTTCTCCTCGCGTGCTCGATCGCAACCGTCCTCGACGGCCGATTGTTCTGACTACTTTTACGGGAAACCCCGGTAATCTCCTTTTACGACACCTTTCCGGGCAAGGCGACAGTCCGCTCAGGGGCAAAGAGCAGAAGCACCTCGCCGTCGGCTGGCAGCGGCATGTCGGCGGGCGTGGTGACCTGCAGGTTGACGCCGTCGCTGACGACGTCGACCCGGCGCGCCGCGCCCAGGAAGGTCACGCCGCTGACCCGGCCCGCAAGGCAGTTCTCGCCCAAGGCCGCCGTGCCTTCATCGCGCGCGATCAACCTGATGCTTTCCGGGCGGATCGAGACCGCGACCGAGGCCGGATCGTCGATGCCCTGCGGGACCAGGCACTGGATCTGCCGCCCGGAGAGCACCTCGACCGCAGCCTTGCCGTTGGCGCTGCCGAGGAGCCGCCCGGTGAGCAGGTTGGTCGCCCC
Organism: uncultured Alphaproteobacteria bacterium; assembly: GCA_963753575.1. Taxonomy (GTDB): domain Bacteria; phylum Pseudomonadota; class Alphaproteobacteria; order Rhizobiales; family Xanthobacteraceae; genus VAZQ01. Next base: position 311,847 of record CAVWCR010000005.1, on the reverse strand, counting down.
CACGAAGCGGGCCACGAACGGATTGGCCGGGCGGAAATAGATGTCCTGTGGCGAGCCGATCTGGGTGATGCGCCCGCGGTCGATCACCGCGATCTGGTCGGAGAGCGCCAGCGCCTCGGACTGGTCGTGGGTAACGTAGACCGTCGTGATGCCGATCTTGTCTTGCAGCCGCTTGAGCTCGCTGCGCATCTCGTCGCGCAACTGCGCATCGAGGTTGGAGAGCGGCTCGTCGAGCAGCAGCAGTCGCGGCTCGTGCACGACCGCGCGCGCGAGCGCGACGCGTTGCTGCTGGCCGCCGGAAAGCCTGGTCGCCGGCCGCTGCTGGAAGCCGTCGAGGTCGACGATCGCCAACGCCCGCCGCACGCCCGCCTCGATCTCGGCCTTCGAGTAGCGCCGCCGCTTGGAGACCGTGAATGGAAACGCCACGTTCTCGGCCACCGTCATGTGCGGCCAGATCGCGTAGGACTGGAACACCATCCCGACCGCGCGCTGCTCGACCGGAACATTCACGCGCGCCTTCGCGTCGAACAGCGTGCGGCTGTCGACCGCGATCAGGCCTTCGTCGGGGGTCTCCAGGCCCGCGATGCAGCGCAGCGTCGTGGTCTTGCCGCAGCCGGAGGGGCCGAGCAGCGTGAAGAACGTGCCGGGCTCGAGCGTGAAGTTCGCCTGTCGGATGCCGCCCGCGATCTGGTCGGTCGAATTGTCGAAGATCTTGGTCAATCCCTCGACGCGCAGCATCCGCAAGACCTCTCAAGCCCGCCCGAGCGCGCCGGCGGCGGAGCGCCGCGCCACGACGTAGAACACGACCGCGATCGTCGCCATTAGCATCGACCACATCAGCCCCAGCGCCGCAAGCTCGGTGCCCTGGCCGTTGCCCCACAGGTCGAACATGGCAACCGCCATGGTCTGCGAGCGCGGCCCCGCGAGCAGGATCGCCAGCGAGAGCGCGCGCGCCGACATCAGGAAGATGAACAGCCAGCCGGCGACCAGCGCAGGCGCGAGCAGCGGGGCCACGATCCGCCGCAGCCTGGTCAGCGCCGAGGCGCCGCAGATCGCGGCCGCCTCCTCGAGCTCACGATGGATCTGCAGCATGCCGGACGAGCAGTAGCGCATCCCGTAGGGCAGATAGTTGATGACGAAAGCCCAGATCAGGATGCCGAGCGTGCCGTAGAGCGGGATCGGAATGCGCAGAAACACCTGCATCACCGCAATGCCGAGAATGAGTCCGGGGAAAACCAGCGGAATGGTCGCGAGCCGCTCGACCAGCCAGCCACCCGGCGCGCGCCGCACCGCAAGCCAGGCGCTGAGAAACGTCAGCGTCACCGCGATGGTCGCGGTCGCGACCGCAAGCAGCATGGTGTTGATCAGAAGCTCGAGCTGCCCGGAATCGAGCACGGTGCGGTAGTTGCTGAGGCTGATGAGCTTGAACGCGGCCACGCTCACCGGCTGGAAGAATGGCAGCAGTGACACCCATACCAGCATCAGCATCGGCACCATGAGCAGCAGCACGAAGTTGAGCACCAGCAGTGCGGCCGCGACGCCGCGCAGCCGCCCAAGGTCGAATGGCCGTGGCCGGAAGCCCTTGCCGGTGATGGTGGCGAATCTCTCCGCGTGGCGGGAGAGCCGCCCGTAGATGTAGAGCAGGACCAGCACGAGCCCGAGCATCAGCACTGAGAGCGCACTGGCGCCGCCGATGTCGGGCGGCGCACGCGCCACCATGTCGCTGTAGATGTCGGTGGTGAGCACCGAGATGCGCCCCGGCAGGCCGACCAGCGCCGGCACTTCGAACGCCTCGATGGCGCGGATGAACACCAGCATCGAAAGCGCCAGGATCGAGGGCAGCGACAGCCGCATGGTCACCCGCCTGATCGTGTCCCACACGCCGGCACCATGTACGCGCGCCGCCTCTTCGAGCTCCGGATTGGCGTTGCGCAGCGTCGCGCCCACGAGCAGGAAGGCGAGGGGCGACCACAGGAAGCCCTCGACCAGCACCATGCCGGGCATCGAGTAGATGTTGATCAGCACCTCGCTTGGGTCGGTTGCGCCGATGAGCGCGCGGTAGAGATGATTGATCGGGCCGGCCTTGCCGAAGAACAGAAGCCAGGCGGTGACGTAGAGGATGTAGGGCGTGCCGAGCGAAATGATCGCGGTCAGATAGGCAAGCCCCTTGAGCGGCGCGTTGGTGCGCTCGACGATCCAGGCCGTCACCCAGCCGATGAGCAGCGCGATGAGCGCGCTTGCGGCCGCAAAGACAAGCGAATTCACGCTGGTCTGAAGGAAATGTCGGCCTTGCAGCACCGCCTGGAAGTTGCCGAGGCCGAAGGTCGCCGAGTCATAGGTGGGCCCCGCGATGGTGATGCTGCCCTGGAGCAGGAACAGGAACGGCGGCAGCACCAGCGCGCACAGGATGACGATGAGGAACCCGGCGAGCCACGCCTGCTGGCGGGCCGAGAGGCGCGACCAGCGGCCGGTGCGGGCGTCGGTCGCCGCGATATCCCGGACATGCGCCAGATCAGCCGACGTGGTCAAAGAATGGGTCCTCCCGAGCGTTCCTTATGGCACGTTAGTGCACGTTATTGCACGGCGCTCCGCAATCCGCCACGTCGCCGCAGAGGACCCGGCCATCGGCTGTAACCTCGTCGGCTGCCACTGGAATTCCGCGGCTTTGGGTTTCGATTTGTCAGAAAGCTGCGACACGCGTGCCTCACCTCCGCGCTCGCCTTACCTTTGGCGGGCCCAGCCGTGGCGGCCAAAAAGCACGTGATGTTGTTGACGCAGCGAGTGTTTTCGGCGCGGTGGGTTCGTTTTGGCAAAAAAGTGCGACGCGGATTGTCTGCGGTCGTGCGCCAACCCTCTCCCCGTCGTCCCCGCGCAGGTGCGCGCAGGTGGGGACCCAGAACCACCGGGCTCTCCGCTGTTCCGACGTCATCGCCACATCACCGCTGCTGCGGCGTATGGGTCCCGCCTGCGCGGGGACGACAGCGGAGAGGTCCGTGCATGTGCGACCGTCATGCTCGCCAGCGGCCTTTCACCGTTCACTTTTCAAACAGCCTGCGCGCCGTCAGTCAGAGCGCGATAAGTCAAACTAAGATCGTCCCCTGTTGCTTTGCTTGGGCGCGGGGGTTCGCCCGTCTTCCGCTTTCCTCACCTCCCCTCAATCGAGGGGGATGGCGCGCCGACAAGGCGCAGTGCCCGGATTGCTCCGAGCGATGTCCGGCTGCGGCCGGACCATGGTGCACGACTGTGGTGTGTACAGTGGTGCACCCGCGCCTCTCGGCGCGCCAACGCGGCATCTTGGCTTATCGCCTTTGACGGTGGTCGGACCGGGCCGGCTCCATAGTGGCCGACGAGGCTGCCCGAGTACCGCCCGGGACGGGGCTTGCGTCATTACCCCGCTCGCGGGTGCCGCTCCCGCTCCCCGCCTGGCGAACGCCTCCGGAAGGCGCCCCTCGAACACGGAACGGGATACACGCGATATTGCACATCTTCACACAAACAACAATGATTATTTTCTCATAGTAACATTTCTTATGGTGAATAACAGCGACAAGACGAATGGCGACAAGACGAATGGCGACAAGAGGCTTGGCGCCAAGACGCTTGGCGACCATATGACTGGATGAAGGACCAAATGGCTGGATGAAGGACCAGTAACCGGCACGCCGCGTGATGGCAGTGTCGGGCAACCCGCCTCAACGGACCGCTTCCCAATGCCTGGGTGTCCAGCGAACGAGCTGGGTCGACAGCGGGTTCGGCGCGCGCGCCGAGACGCTCTTCGCCAGCGCGCGCAAGGCGCCGATCGCGGTCGGTGTATCATCGCCGACATAGAGAACGGTGTCGGTTGCGGGCACGGCGACAATTAGTTTACCGCCTTGCGCCTTGGCCAAGGGCGACCAGGACTCCAACAGCGCAAGCCGGCTGGGGTGATAGACGTCGCCGCCGAGATGGCCGATCTGGCCCGCCTGCGCGACCTTGGCCACGCTCATCAACGGCTTCAGGTGCTTGCGCAGGTTGGCCAACCCGAGCTTGAAGACTTGGTCAGCCGAAAGACCCAGCGCCTTGTTGTCATCCTCGGTGAGCATGCGGATCGCGCGCGGCGTATCGATTGCGGCCAGCATGAACAATCCGCCGGCGAGCGGACGCGGCTGCACCTTCGGAGCCTTCGGCAGCCTCTGCAACCCCGTCACATAGGCCTGGGACCGGACGACGATCCGGACGGCCTCCTTGGAGGCCGGCGCCCCACGATCCTTGTAGATCTGCGCGACGCCTTTCACATAGGTCGAGACCTCGGCGGCGCAGCCGGACCTGTTCTTGCTGCAATAGGCGAAGATGCGATCGAGGTTGGCCTGAGCGCCACTGAGGTCAAGGGTCAGCGGGCCTTTCACCGCAACGCGCGCACCGCCAGTGGCGCGCCGCAGTTGCGTGGCAACATATTCGGTGAACGCCGCTTCCCCTTTTGGAATATCTTGCGCAGCGGCTGCGGAGCAGGCTGCAGAGAAAACAATCAGCGCGCTGCAGAGACGCTTCAACATGGCTCGCTCCTGCCGGATCACGGGTGACATCGGCATCCCGCAAGCATGCGCTGCAATCGTGTCGAATCTTCCGCTTATTTCGCAGCACTACGGCGCGGATAGAGCAGCCGCTCCCGCATTTCGCGAAGCTTGTCATCGGGCCCCGCTGCGCGCGGACCCGGTGGCTCAATGCGGGCTTCTCGACTTTCTCCGGGAACAGGCCGCGTCAGGCCGTCGCCAGCGCCTCGGCCCAGCGCGGCTCGCCGTGGGTCAGATAGTTGCGGAGCGCGATGGCGGCCTGGACGGGGGTGATTTCGCCGCCGCTGCCGCGGGCTTCCGTCAGCCGAAACAATTCGCTCACAGATTGGCTGACGCGGCGATGCAGAAGGAGCGGACCGTAAGGCGAGATCAATTCGGAGAACGCCCGGCCGCGCGAAACGTGATAGGCCCATCCGCAGATGCATGCCGGCGTTCTGCATTCATGCCGGAAATGGCCCATGTGAAACTCTTCGCGCGCAATGTCGCCACGTTCAAGCATCCTCAGCACCGAGATCAGTGCTTCGACCTCCACGTCCGCTAGATCGAGCTCCTTTGCGGTCTTGAAATTCTGTGCCAGCACGTTCGTCCTCCTGTCTCACCTCGCCTGCAACATATAGAAGCTCGCAAGAGCGCCGAAAACTCCCTTCGGGCGCGACTGCCGCGCACGCGGCCGGCAGCGCCGCGAGCCGACGCAGGCCTGCCCACGCATCATCTTCCTCATCCCCCTATTATGCCACTGCTGAAGCAAGTGATGACCTATCCGGAAGCCCGGTCGCCGGACCGATAAGGCGCCCCGGACTGACCGGCGGCGCAGCAGAGGCCCCGCGTTTCGCTGCCGCTCAACGCCGGCTACGAGACGCCGCCGCGGTTGCGTCACTCAAAGCCGTGCAACCGCGCCGGGTTGTCGACCAGAATTTTCTGCAACAGCGCCGCGTCGTTGTCGACGTAACGATAAAGCAGCTCGACTTCCTCAGCGTCATTCATCATGCGCCGCTTGCGCCACTGCACGTGCGGCCAGTCGGTGCCCCAGATCAGGCGGTCGGGCGCCGCCTCGATAAAGGCGCGCGCGATCGGGATGGCGTCGTCGTAGCCCTCCTCCATCGGCGAGAGCCGGTTGCCGTTGGAGAGCATCAGCCACCAGTTCTCGTCGCGCTTGAGCTTGTCGGCGATCCAGCGGCAGGCCGGCTGCTCCGGCCCGCGGGCGGGATCGACATAGCCCAGGTGATCGATCGAGACCCGGATGTCGCGGATCGCATCGAGCTCGCGTGCATGCTTGACAACGGCGTCGCGGCCGAGGTGGAGCCGCAGGTGCCAACCGAGACCGCGGATGCGGTCGGCGGTGCGCATGAGCAGATTGAAATTCGGCGTGGCTTGCAAACCATGCTGCACGCCAAAACGCACGCCACAGAATCCGAGCGCATCGAGGCGCTCGAGCTCGCGGTCGCTCACGCTGTCGTCGATGCGGCCGATGACCCGGATATGGCTGTGGTCGGCCATCGCCTCCAGACTGTCGGTGACGAGGCGGAAGTCGGCGCCATAGACCTGCGCGTGCACGATCACGAATTGCTCGAAGCCGAGCACACGCTCGACCGCGCACAGGTCCTCGAAGGTGGCGCCGACGAGCGGCGGGTAGTCGGCGTTGGGACGCGCCGGATATTTCACCGGATCGCCGAAGATGTGAGCCTGGCAGTCGCAGCTCTTGCGCGGCGGCAGTGGGACCGGGGCGCGGACCTCCCGCACCCACTGTGGAAACACCGGCTTCGCCTCAGCGGAAGAATTCATCGGAGGTCTTTCTCATGCGGGAACTCGCCAAGTCTTGCTGCGCCATATAACATTGCGGCAATGCTCGGGACCTCCAAAATCGTCGCATTTGCCGCAACGGTCAACGCCGCCAGAGCGCGCGAATTCTATGAGGGCCTGCTCGGCCTCACGTTCATCTCGGAAGATAATTTTGCCATGGTCTTTGATACGCAGGGCGTGGAGCTGCGCGTTCAAAAAGTGCGCGAGCTGACACCACAGCCGCATACCCTGCTCGGCTGGTCCGTGTCGTCGATTGATCAGGCCGTCCAAGAGTTATCAGCCAAGGGCGCGACGTTTGAAAATTACCAATTCCTGCAGCAGGCCCCCAACAACGTTTGGACGGCCCCTTCAGGCGCAAGGATTGCGTGGCTGAAGGACCCTGACGGCAACCTGATTTCCCTGAGCGAGCCCGCGCGCGGCTGACGCCGGTTAGGCGATCGGCAACAAAGACGAAAAGTCCGTGAGCACACCGCCGTCAGCGGAAGAGCTCATCGGAGACTTTCTTCCAGTCCGGCATGTGCGCGGCGGTCTGCTCGGGCGTGAAGAAGCGGACGCGGAACTTGCCTTCCTTCGGCTTGAGCGTCGGCACCAGCGCCGGCACGTCGGGATGCGCCGTGATGTAATTGGCGGCGCGGAAGACCTCCTGGCCCTCCTTCGAGATGATGAAGTCGACGAGAAGCTTGGCGGCGTTCGGATGCGGGGCGCTCTTGTGCACCGAGATCACCGACAGCGTGCCGGTCATCGGCTCCATCTTGATCCAGTCGACCGGCGCGCCCTTCTTGGCGCTGATCACGGCGTGGTGGTTGAAGATCTGCAGCGCGATCGGATATTCGCCGGCGATCACGTGGTCGAGCACCTCGCGCGCCGAGCCGCGCAGGTTGGCGATGTTCTGCTTGGCGAGCTCGCGCAGATAGGCCATGCCCTTCTCGCGGCCCATCTCGGTCAGCACCGTACCGATGAATCCGCCGGCGCCGGAAGAGGTCGGAAAGCCGTTCCAGGCCATCTTGCCGCGCCACTTCGGATCGAGCAGGTCCTGGTAGGTCTTGGGCTCGGTGCCGCGCGGCACCATCGAGGTGTTGAAGCCGGGGCCAATGACGAACAGGTTGTTGGCGATCCAGTATCCCTCCGGGTCCTTCACATCGTCGGGATATTCCTTGGCGGAGTCGGGCAGCCACTTCAGCACATAGCCTTCATGCTTCAACGGCACGACCGTGGTGGTGCCATCGAACACGTCGGACTGCACCCGCCCGGCGTGGCTCTCGGCGAGAATCTTGACCGCCACCTCGGTGGCGTTGGCGCGGGTCGCCCGCACCTTGATGCCCGGATACTTCTTCTCGAAGGCGGCGGTGACCGGACGCACCAGCTGGCTGATGATCTGGGTCGAGTACCAATTGACTTCGCCCTCCTTCTTGGCTGCTGCGATCAAAGCGGCGTCCGCCGCATGGGCAGAGCCGGCCGCGAGCGACCAGAGAAGTGTGAGTGTTGCGGTCGACAGGCGTGCCATGGTCACCTCCCAAAGTGTGTTCGCTCGGGCCGGCAAGCCCGCGGCGCGGCGGTATCAGCCTCAATAGCCGATCATAGGCAGGGTCGTCAGCAGGTCCGTTGCGGCAAGACGCTGCACCTGCGCGTTGGGCACGCACCCTGCGGTCTTGGGACAAGCCCGGGACGCCAGACGGCGTTGTGCCTGGCGGAAGCATTGGGGGGGCCGGAGCGCCGACGATGGGGAATTCGTCACCGCTCCAGGCGCCTCAGCCGCAAATCATAAACATTTGATCTCGCGAGCACCCCGAAAGGGCCAAAAAGGCGCAATTCCGGCCGTTGATCACGCAGGCGGGATTTCTCATTGGAATAGGAACAGCTATGGTCCGGCCGGCGCACGGTTTCCCCAACCCGACCGCGCATTCTCAAGCCCTCAAACGCCTCAACGGCGACGGATAAAGGGAGTAGCAGCATGCCAACCCTCACCATCAACGGCCAAGCGCATAACGTCGACGTGGAGCCCGATACGCCCTTGCTGTGGGCGCTGCGGGAGAACGTCGGGCTGACCGGCACCAAATACGGCTGCGGCATCGCGCAATGCGGCGCCTGCACCGTCCATCTCGACCGGGTCGCGGTGCGCTCCTGCTCGCTGCCGGTGAGCGCCGCCGTCGGCAAGCAGATCACCACCATCGAGGGCATCGCGGTCAACGGTGTCCTGAGCAGGGTGCAGAAGGCCTGGCTCGAGCATGACGTGCCGCAGTGCGGCTACTGTCAGGCCGGCATGATCATGGCGGTGACGGCGCTCCTGAAGGAGAAGCCGAAGCCGAGCGATGCCGACATCGACAACGCCATCACCAACATCTGCCGCTGCGGCACCTATCAGCAGGTGCGCGCGGCCATCCACGCCGCGGCCAGCGCGTGAGCAGGGAGGCGACAATCATGAACCATATGCCCAAAATGAACCGCCGCAGCTTCGTGGCCGGCGCCGCCGCTCTCGGTGGTGGCTTCTCACTCGGATTTTCGCTCGGGCCGGATGCGGCGCTCGCCGCCGAAGGAACGCCCGAGGTCAACGCCTGGGTGGTGGTCAAGCCCGACGACACCGTGATCATCCGCATTGCCCGCTCCGAGATGGGCCAGGGCACCGAGACCGGGCTTGCCCAGCTCGTCGCCGAGGAGCTGCAGTGCAACTGGTCGAAGGTGAAGACCGAGTTCCCCTCGGCCGGCGAGAACCTCGCGCGCAAGCGCGTGTGGCGCGACATGTCGACCGGCGGCAGCCGTGGCATCCGCGCTTCGCACCAGTATGTGCGCGAAGGCGGCGCGGCGGCACGCCAGATGCTGATCCAGGCGGCAGCGAATGAATGGAAGGTGCCGGCCGCCGAGTGCAGCGCCGCCAACAGCGTCATTACGCACAAGGCATCCGGGCGCAGCACGACCTACGGCAAGGTGGCGGACGCCGCCGCCAAGATCGAGCCACCGAAAGGCATCAAGCTCAAGGACGTCAAGGATTGGTCGATCGCCGGCAAGCCGCTCAAGCGGCTCGACACCCTCGACAAGCTCACCGGCAAGATGACCTACGGCATCGACATCAAGATGCCGAACATGCTGGTCGCCACCATCAAGGATGCGCCGGTGCGCGGCGCCAAGGTGAAGAGCTTCGACGCCGCCAAGGTGCAAGGCATGGCCGGCGTCAAGAAGGTCGTGGCGGTCGGCGACAGCGCCGTGGCGGTGGTTGCCGACACCTTCTGGCACGCCAAGAAGGCGATTGACTCGCTGCCGATCGCCTACGAGGACACGCCCAACAGCAAGGTGTCGAGCGCGACGATTGCGCAGATGCTCAAGGCCGGGCTCGACGCCGAGCAGGCTTTCGTCGGCAACAAGACCGGCGACGCCAACACCGCGATCGCGGGCGCCACCCGCAAGATCGTGGCGGAGTACAGCTATCCCTACCAGAACCACGCCACCATGGAGCCGATGAACGCCACCGCGCTCTATACGGCAGACAAGGTCGACGTGTGGGGGCCGTCACAGAACGCCGACGCTGCGCTCGCCGCCACCTCGGAGGCATCAGGCGTTGCGATCGCCAAATGCGACTTCCACAAGGTGCATCTGGGCGGCGGCTTCGGCCGGCGCGGCCGCACCGACTACGTGTCACAGGTGGTGCAGATCGCCAAGCAGATGCCGGGCACACCGGTGAAGCTGATCTGGACGCGCGAAGAGGACATGACGCACTGCGCCTTCCATCCGATCACGCAGTGCCGCATGACCGCCGGCATCGACGCCAACGGCAATGTGGTCGGGCTGCACATGCGCATCTCCGGCCAGTCGATCCTGCACTCGCTCGCGCCCGGACGGCTCGGCCCCGACGGCAAGGACCCGGTCGTGTTCCAGGGCCTCAGCCCGGGCGGAGCCGAAGGCCACTTCGGCTACAACATCCCGAACGTGCTGATCGACCACGCGATGCGCAATCCGCATCTCCAGGCCGGCTTCTGGCGCGGCGTGAACGTCAACCACAACGCGATCTATGTGGAGACGTTCATCGACGAGCTCGCGCACGAGCTCAAGCAGGATCCGCTCGCGTTCCGGCTCAAGCTGCTCAAGCCCAAGCATGCCGCCGTGCTCAAGGCTGCGGCCGACAAGGCAGGCTGGGGCACGCCGGCGCCGGCGGGCCACTACCGCGGCCTCTCCCACTACATGGGCTTCGGCAGCTACGTCGCGGCCTGCGCGGAGATCTCGGTCGAAGGCGGCAACCGGATCAAGCTCCACCGCATCTCGGCGGCGACCGATCCGGGCACCGCGGTCAACCCCGCGCAGATCGAGCGGCAGGTCTCGGGCTCGTTCATCTACGGCCTCTCCGCGCTGATCTATGGCGAATGCACCGTCAAGGACGGCGCGGTCGTTGAGAAGAACTTCGACACCTACAACGTGATGCGCATTCGCGAGGCGCCGCACGTCGATACCGTCGTGATGCCGTCCGGCGGATTCTGGGGCGGCGTCGGCGAGCCCACCATCGCGGTGGCAGCGCCGGCGGTGCTGAACGCCTACTTCGCGGCGACGGGCAAGCGCATCCGCACGTTCCCGCTGAAGAACCACGACATCCACACGGTCTAGAACGAACCCGGACGGCGGCCGCAAGGCCGCCGCTCCCGCTTCCGGGAACCGCGCCCATGCGACCAGCGTTGATGGCGCAATGACGGTCGAGGTCATCAGCCGCCGTTCCCTCCTGGTGAGCGTCGCCGCAAGCGGCGGCGCGCTGGCACTTGGCTTCGATATCCCCTTCGGCACAACACCGGCCACAGCTTCCGCCGCCCCACCCGAGATCACCGCCTGGGTCGTGATCGCGCCCGACGATGCGGTGACCATCCGGGTCGCCAAATCGGAGATGGGCCAGGGCGCCCTCACCGGCCTCGCGATGCTCCTCGCCGAAGAGCTTGAATGCGACTGGGGTAACGTGCGGACCGAGTTCGCGTCCCCGCATGAGAACCTCGCACGCGGGCGGGTGTGGGGCGACATGTCGACCGGCGGCAGCCGCTCGATCCATAGTTCGCAGGAGATGCTGCGCAAGGCCGGTGCCACCGCGCGCGAGATGCTGATCGCCGCAGCCGCCGCGCACTGGCAGGTGCCCGCGAGCGAATGCCGCGCCGAGAAGAGCGTGGTCACGCACGTCCCGAGCGGCCGCGCGGCCCGCTACGGCAAGCTCGCTGCGGCCGCCGCCCGGATGGCGCCGCCCGCCGACGTGACGCTCAAGGAACAGGCGCGCTGGTCGCTGATCGGCAAGCCGACGCGCCGGCTCGACGTCCTCGACAAGGTGCAGGGCCGCACGCTCTACGGCATCGATGTGCGGCTGCCCGGCATGCTCAACGCCGCGCTTGTCCAATGCCCGGTGTTCAAGGGCAAGCTCGCATCGGTCGATCAATCGAAGACCGCCGGCATGCCGGGCGTGCGCAAGATCGTGACGCTCAAGAATGCGGTCGCGGTCGTCGCCGACACCTGGTGGCACGCCAAGCAGGCAGCCGACGCGCTGGCGATCACCTGGGACGACCACGGCAACGACAAGGTCTCAAGCGACACCATCAGCGACTTCGTGCGCGGCGGTCTCGCCGCGCCCGACGCCGGTGTCGGCCGCAAGACCGGCGACGTGACCCACGCGCTCGCCGGCGCGGCCAAGCGGATCGAAGCCGAATACGCGGTGCCGTTCCTGGCGCATGCCACCATGGAGCCGCAGAACTGCACGGCCCATGTCACGGGCGACCGCGTCGAGATCTGGGTGCCCACCCAGAATGGCGAAGCCGCGCTTGCGATCGCGGCGCGGGCTGCCGGCGTACCGCCGCGCAACGTCGTCGTGCACAGGCTGATGCTCGGCGGCGGCTTCGGCCGGCGCGGCGTCGTACAGGACTTCGTGCGCTATGCGGTGCTGATCGCGAAGGAAGTCGGCCAACCGGTAAAGACGATCTGGTCGCGCGAGGAGGACACCCGCCACGACGTCTACCGGCCGGTGGCGATGACCAGGATGACCGCGGGCCTCGACGCCGCGGGCGCGCCGGCCGCCTGGCACGTGCGCCTGTCCGGCCAATCCATCATCGGGTCGCTCACTCCGTTCGCGCTCGCCCATGGCGTGGACATGAATTTCCAGGAAGGCTTCCTGGAGGACATGCCCTACGGCGTGCCCAACTATCTCGTCGACTACGCGATGCGGAACACGCATGTGCCGGTCGGCTTCTGGCGCTGCGTCAACCATACCCAGAACTGCTTTTTCCGCGAATGCTTCATCGACGAGATGGCGCATGCGGCGGATGCTGACCCTTACGCCTATCGCCGCGCGATGCTCGGCGACCACACGCACGGCGCCAAGTTCACGGCCGTGCTCGATGCGGCGGCCAAGAACGCCCAATGGGGCGCGCCGCTGCCGCCCGGCGTGCATCGCGGCATCGCGCTCAACGAAGCCTTCGGCAGCTACGTCGCGGCCGTCTGCGAGGCTTCCGTCGGCGCCGACGGCGAGGCGCGCATGCATCGCATCGTGGTCGCGCTCGATCCGGGCACGATCGTCAATCCGATGAGCGTCCAGATGCAGATCGAGAGCGCCGTGGTGTATGGACTCACCGCCGCCCTCTATGGTGAGATCACGGTCAGCAAAGGTCGCGTCGAGCAGGCGAACTTCGACGACTATCGGATGCTCCGCATGGCCCAAATGCCGAAGGTCGAAAGCGTGCTTGTCCCGAGCGGCGGCTTCTTCAGCGGCTGCGGCGAGGCGCCGGTGTCGGTCGTCGCGCCCGCGCTCTGCAATGCGATCTTCGCCGCGACCGGCAAGCGCATCCGTTCATTGCCGTTGAAGAACCACGATCTGAGAAACGCCTGACGTACAAGCGGGTGGCGCAACCGCCCGGAGAATGAGGTGATCATGACAAGCATTCGTCTGTTCACGGCGGCCGCCATACTGGCGCTGACCGGCACAGCCTTTGCGGCTGACGCGCCGCCCGGCGCCACATCCTGCACCGGCTGCCATCCCGCAACGAAAGGCGTCGAAACCCCGGTGCCGCGTCTCAACGGTCGCGACGCCGCCCAGATCGTCGCCGCCATGACTGAGTTCCGCACCGGCAAGCGTGCGACGACGATCATGGATCGCATCGCCAAAGGTTTCAGCGACGACGAGACCAAGGCGATCGCGGCCTGGTTCGCGGCGCAGAAGGATTGAGCCGAGAAAATTGACCAGAAAATTGAGCCCAAGAAATTGCATCAAGAGGATCGAGTCATGGGACGCATTCACAAACGGCGCAACGGCATCAGTCGGCGCGACTTCGTCACGGCAGCGGCCGCCGGCGCGGCGCTGTTCCCGATGCCGGCGATCGCGCAGGGCGCGGGCGGCCGGGTCGTGGTCGTGGGCGGCGGCTTTGCGGGCGCGAGCTGCGCGCGCGCGCTCAAGCAAGTCGATCCGCGCCTCAACGTGACGCTAGTCGAGACGAGCCAGACCTTCACGGCCTGCCCGTTCAGCAACACCGTGATCGCGGGCCTGCGCGACCTCAAGCAACAGCAGTTCGGCTATGACAAGATCAAAGCCGACGGCATCACGACGATCTTCTCGGCGGCGACGGCAATCGATCCGGGCAGCCGCACCGTCACGCTCGCGAACGGCTCGCGCCTGCCCTACGACCGCATGGTGATGGCGCCCGGCATCGATATCCGCTGGAACGCGCTGCAGGGCTACAACGAAGCGGCCGCCAGCGTGATGCCGCACGCCTGGAAGGCCGGCGAGCAGACGCTGCTGTTGCGCCGCCAGCTCGAGTTGATGGAGGACGGCGGCCTGGTGGTGATCTCGGCGCCGGCCAATCCGTTCCGCTGCCCGCCCGGGCCGTACGAGCGCGCGAGCCTCATTGCCTATTTTCTGAAAGCCAAGAAGCCGAAATCGAAGCTCCTCCTGCTCGACGCCAAGGATGCCTTCTCCAAGCAACGACTGTTCCAGAACGCCTGGAAGGAGCTCTATCCCAATCTCGAATGGGTCTCGCTGTCGAAGGGCGGCAAGGTCACGTCCGTCGAGCCCGGCAGCAACACCGTGGTCACCGACTTTGCCCGCCACAAGGCGGCGGTCGCCAACATCATCCCGCCGCAGAAGGCCGCGCGCATTGCGGATCTCGCCAAGGTCTCCGATCGCAGCGGCTGGTGCCCGGTCGACGCCATGACCTTCGAATCCAAGCTGCAGCCCAACATCCACGTCCTCGGCGACGCCGCCATCATGGGCGCGATGCCGAAGTCGGCGTTCTCGGCCAACGCCCAGGCCAAGGTCTGCGCCGCCGCGGTTGCCAGGCTGATCGCGGGGCAGAAGCCGGACGAGCCAACGCTGATCAACACCTGCTACAGCCTGGTCGCGCCCGACTACGGGATTTCAGTCGCCGGCGTGTATCACATCAAGAATGGCGTCCTGAGCGACACCCAGGGCGCCGGCGGCGTCAGCCCGATCGCCGCGCCGCAATCGGCGCGCGCGGCGGAAGCGAGTTACGCGAATGGCTGGTTCAAGACGATCACGACCGAAGCGTTTGGCTGAGCCGCTGCTGGCGGGGGCGCTGGTCCTCGCCTTCGTCGGCCTGGCCGAACTGGCGCACGCGCAACAGCCGCTGCGTCCTTATACGGTCGTGGGCAATGCGATCCCGGAGCCGCTCACCGGCAAGCGCGGCAATGCCACCCGCGGCCGCGCGATCGTGAGCAACCGGCAGGTCGGGCTCTGCCTGTTGTGCCATTCCGGCCCGTTCCCGGAAGAGAAGTTTCAGGGAACATTGGCGCCCAACCTGAGCGGTGCCGGCGCCCGCTGGTCGGAGGGACAGCTGCGCTTGCGAATTGTCGATTCACGCCGCCTCTACCCGGACACGATGATGCCGTCGTACTATCGGGTTGATGGCCTCACGCGCGTGGCGCCTGCCTTTGCGGGCAAGCCGGTGCTTTCGGCCGAGCAGATCGAGGACGTGGTGGCCTATCTGGTAACCTTGCGCGACTGATCTCATGAAATTGATCGCCAAATCTTCTCCGTTCGTCCCCGCGCAAGCGGGGACCCCGATAATATGTTGCTGGACGCGGGAGCGCGGGAGTGAGCGGGCGGCGTCCGGAGAGCGAGAATATGAGCGCAGATGATACGGCCACCCGGCGTCGTTTCCTGATTGGCGCGGCGAGCCTCGCCGGCGGTCTGGGCGTGGTCTCGGTGCTGCCGGTCGGCGAAGCGCGCGCCACACCCGAATCGATGAAGGCCGCGATCAAGAAAGTAGTTGGCTCCGCGCCGCTGCGCAAAGGCAAGGTCGCCCTTAACCTGCCGCCGCTGGTCGAGAACGGAAACTCGGTCTCGGTCGAGGTGGCGGTCGAAAGCCCGATGACGCCCGAGAGCTACGTGCGCGCGATCCATGTCTTCAACGAGAAGAATCCACAGCCTAACGTGATCAGCGCCCGCCTCGGCCCGCGCGCCGGGGTGGCGAAGCTCGCGACCCGCATGCGGCTTGCCGATTCCCAGCAGGTGATGGCGATCGCCGAAATGAGCGACGGGACCTTCTGGTCCGACGAGGTCGAAGTGATCGTGACGATCGCGGCTTGCCTGGAGGACCCGGTGTAATGGCGCGCGCCCTCATCAATGTTCCGGCCAAGGCCAAGAAGGGCGAGACCATCGCCATCAAGACGCTGATCTCGCACGAGATGGAAACCGGCTACCGGGTCGACAGCGTCGGCAAGCGCATCCCGCGCGACATCATCAACCTGTTCGTCTGCACCTATAACGGACAGGAAGTGTTCCGCGCCGAGCTCTTTCCCGCCATCGCCGCGAACCCTTTCCTGTCGTTCTTCACGGTCGCGACCGCGAGCGGCACGCTGGAATTCAAATGGACCGGCGACAACGGCTTCTCGGCAACCGAAACCGCCAGCATCACCGTCGAATGATGAGGATGCGCGCCGCGCTCTCCGTCATCTCTTCCAGTCTTAATGCAAGCACTCCGTCGGTGTTGCGACGGACAGTGCCACAACGTTCCCTCCCCCCTTGCGGGGGAGGGACAGGGAGGGGGGTGACCGCACATTCTGGGTCTGCCGCCACCCCCCTCCCCACCCCTCCCCCGCAAGGGGGGAGGGAGCCGGCCGAATTTGCCGAAACCGCCGTGCCTCAACCGCGGACGCGCAACATCGCAATATTTTTCGCCGTACTGCTCGCACTAGATTCTTCGCCGCCCGCTTGGGCGGCCGAGATCCCGCTCGATCAGCGCAAGTCCGGCTACGCGTTCATGGGGCCCGACACGCGCGCCATGCAGGACGACGACACCGCCAACCCGGGCACGCTCTGGGTGCTCGACGGCGAAGCGGCGTGGCAGCGCAAGGTGGGAGAAGCGCAGAAATCCTGCGCCGACTGTCACGGGGACGCGAAGGAAAGCATGAAGGGCGTCGCCGCCCGCTATCCGGCCTTCAACGCGGCGGCCGGACGGCCGGTCAATCTCGATCAGCGCATCAACATCTGCCGGACGGAGCAGCAGAAGGCGCCGGCGCTACGGCTCGAGAGCAAGGAGCTTCTGGCGCTCAGCGCCTATGTGGTGCGCCAGTCGCGCGGCATGCCGGCTGCGGTCACGATCGACGAGCGCACGCGGCCGTTCCTGGAAGCCGGCCGCGCCACCTTCTATCGTCGACAGGGCCAGCTCGATTTTGCCTGCGCGCAGTGTCACGACGACAACTGGAAGGAAAAGCTCGCGGGCTCACCGATCACGCAGGCGCATCCGACCGGCTACCCGCTCTATCGCCTCGAATGGCAGAACGTGGGCTCGCTGCAGCGGCGGCTGCGCAACTGCATCAGTGGTATGCGGGTCGAGAACTATTCCCTCGGCGCACCCGAGCTGGTCGACCTCGAGCTGTTCCTGATGTGGCGCGCGCGCGGCATGCCGATGGAGGCTCCGGCGGTGCGGCCGTAAGCGTCACGCCGTGATGGCCAAGAGGCTGCGCCGATCTGGTGCCCCGTCTCCGAAGTTCGTTAAGTCATCGCTGCACCCTCTGACACGAACTTCGGAAACAAAGGGGCACCAGCAACTCTATGATTCTAGTGCCGCTTATCGATCTGAAGTTCCTAAGCGAGTTTGCCGCAAGTGTTGTAGGAACTTCAGATCGGCGGCACTAGGACGAGCACTCGTTGACGCGGGCGTGTGCCGATCGTCCGCTCTCGGGCGCCAGGCCGAAATGTTTCGAACGGGACCAATCCGTCGCTCTTGTGAAGGGTTTCGGATGACGGCCCGTCATTGACGGAGTTGCGCGCACGGGGGCCGTCGTCCGAAAGCCTCCAGGGAAGGAACCCGCGGGACGTGAGGTGCTGGTGTGTGCGCGCTATGGCGATTTGATTGCGGCGAAGAGATTGGGCCGAAGACGCTGGGTGGCAGCACTCGGGTGATTTCGGCTGCCGGTGCAGCCGATCGGGTTCGATTGAGTCGTTCTCGGGAATGAACGCAGCGTGGAATGCGATGCCGCGCCCCTGTGTGGCCGAGCGTCGGCGTGGCCGGTCGATGACCAGTAAGGAACGCGCTCGGCGGTGCAGGTGCAGGACGTGGTGCTTGTGCTCATGAGGTGTCGATCCTGATTGCGACGAGAGGTTTGCTCGGCCGGTGGCGTGGTTGGCGGCCGGCTTGGAACGTCTCGATGATGGTCATGCGGCTGCCGCAGCAGGGGCATGGGTGGGCGAGCGGCTGCGCGGCCGGCTCGGTCTCGACCGCCTGCTCAGCCAGACCCAGGAGGTCGCGCGCCCGCGCGATGGTCTCGGCGCGATTGCTGCCGGCGAGGAGCCCGTAATGGCGGATGCGATGGAAGCCCTTGGGCAGGACATGGATGAGGAAGCGTCGGATGAACTCGTTCGCGTTGAGCGTCATCGTAGTGTAGCGGCCCGGTCCCTCGACGCGGTAGTTCTTGACCTTGAAGGTGACGTGCTGCTGGTCGATTGCGATCAGGCGGCGGTTCGAGATGGCGACGCGGTGGGTGTAGCGCGCCAGATAGGCGAGCACGGCCTTCGGGCCCGCGAACGGGCGTTTGGAATAGACGAACCAGCGCGTCTTGCGCAGCGGTGCGAGCAACGCAGCGAACGCCTTTGCATTGGCCAGATGCGCGTGGGTGCCGAAGAACTGCAGCCTGCCCGCCTGGTGTGCCGCCATAAGCCTCTCCAGCATCAAGCGCCGGAACAGCGTCGAGAGGACACGCACGGGCAGCAAGAAGTTGGGCTTGCATGCGATCCAACGTGCGCCATCCATGGAAAGCCCGCCGCCCGGCACGATCATATGCACGTGCGGATGGTGGGTCATTGCCGAGCCCCAGGTGTGCAACACTGAGGTGATGGCGATGCGCGCTCCGAGGTGCTTTCGGTCTGCCGCGATGGCGAGCATCGTCTCCGACGAGGCCTTGAACAGCAGATCGTAGATCACGGCCTTGTTCTGGTAGGCGATGTCGCCGATCGCCGCCGGCAGCGTGAACACGACGTGGAAGTAGGGCACTGGCAGCAGCTCGGCCTCGCGTGCCGCCAGCCACTCGCGTGCGGCCGCGCCCTGGCATTTCGGGCAATGCCGGTTGCGGCAGCTATTGTAAGCGATGGTCGTGTGGCCACAGGCGTCGTTCTCGCAACGCGCCACATGCCCGCCGAGAGCTGCCGTGCGGCAGCGCTCGATCGCGCTCATCACCTTCAACTGGCCGAGGCTGACGTGGCCACGGTTGGCGGCACGCCATGCGGCTCCGTGGTCGCGGAAGATGTCCGCGACCTCCAGCGCTGGACGAGCCATGGCCGCCGCGCGTTACGCGGGCGGGCCGTCCTTCGCCAAGGTCAGACGGTCGAGCGGGCTGGTGACGGTTCGCAGCAGGTTGGTGGCGACTTGGGCGTAGCGCGCGGTCGTATCGAGCTTCGCGTGTCCGAGCAGAACCTGGATGACCCGCACGTCGGTATGGCTCTCCAAGAGATGCGTTGCAAAGCTGTGCCGGAGCGTATGCGGAGAGATCCAGGCGCCGAGGCCGGCGACGTCGGCGGCCATGTGGCAGGCGCGGTTCAGCTGCCGCGTCGTGATGGGCAGGAACGGGTCGCGCCCCGGGAACAGCCAGCCCTGCGAGCGGCACTGCCGCCACCACGCTCGCAATACTTCGAGCAACTGCGGCGAGAGCATAGCGTGACGGTCCTTGCGACCCTTGCCCTGCTCGACCCGGATCAGCAAACGCTTGCTGTCGATATCGCAGACCTTCAGCGAGACCACTTCGGCCGCGCGCAGCCCAGCCCCGTAGGCAACACTCAGCGCCGCCTTGTACTTGAGGCCGGGGCCAGGCGCCGCCTCGATCAATCGCCCAACCTCCTCGGGGCTCAACACCCGCGGCAGCCGGCGCGGATAATGCACGCGCGTGAGCTGGGCCGCGAGGTTGGCGCGGCCGAGCGTGACCGTGAACAGGAAGCGCAACGCAACTGCCGAACTGTTCACGCTCGGCGGCTGCACGCCGGTCTCGGTCTGGTGAACCTGATAGCGGCGCAGGTCCTCGGCACTCGCCGTATCCGGCGAGCGGCCCAGGAACTTGGCAAAGGTCTCGATGTGGCGGATATAATCGTGTTGCGTCTTCGCGCCGAACTTGCGGACCGACATGTCCTCGATCATGCGACGACGCAACGGACTGATGGGCTTCTCGCTCATGGGGGGCTCCTGTCTTGAGGTTGGAGTGCTTGACCCCTCGATCCTCAAGACGGAGCGCCCCGCCTGTCACCGTACCTTGCGCACGGCGTCACTCCATCGACGCCACTAGCTCCGCCCTCGCGCGCAGCGCGCTCCCGCGCGAGCGGGTTCGTTCTCTGACCCATAAGAGACGTAGTGGCGTCCCGATCTCGGAACTCACAGCGTCCGCGTCGCCAGCGGTTTGGCGATATCGCGAGCGCAGTCGATAAAGATTTTCGCCAGGGGGCTCAGTATTCGCTTCTTGAGGGTGAGGAGGTGGACCGCTTGGAGCGTGGTGGGAAGTTCGACGGCCAGTTTTCTGATCGAAGGATACTTGTTGGGCATGCCGAGGGTGCCCGCGGCGACAACAGCAAGAAATGGACCAGTCGCCGCCAGACTGATCCGCAGACTATGGAGGGCGGCATAAATTGCTGGGCGTGGCGGCTGGAGACCGTTCGCACGAAAGGCCTCCCGGATGAGCGAGTTGTAACTGCTCCCAGGCAGCGGCCAGATCCAGGGTTCATTGAACAGCTCGGCCAGCTTGATTTTGCGGCGCCGAAGCCATGGATTGTCGACCCCCGCAACCACGATCAATGGCTCTTCGTACAAGACTTCCGCGGCAATATCCTCTTCGCCGACCAGCCCTGATAACCGCTCAAAACCAATCTCGAACTTTCGTTCGCGTAATTGATCAAGGAGCGTGCTGTCCGCTGCAATCGCGACGTGAAAAACAATGCGTGGATACTGCCGCGACAGCCGATTGATAGCGGCCAGAACAATCCCCTCGGAAATGCCTGCGGGGGTTCCAATCCGCAGCTCACCTGACGTGGGATCGGCGAGAAACTCGATATCCCTGACCCCCTGATCGATCTCGTCGAAGGCGGCGATGCCGCGCTTGAGCAGCGCATGGCCGTATTGTGTCGGGTTGACGCCCTGCGTACTGCGCTCGAACAGAGGCACGCCGAGCGTATGCTCCGCATCGGCGATGGCACGCGAAATGGCGGGCTGGGTCACGGCGAGCCTCGCAGCCGCTTTGGCCATGCTGCCCGTATCGGCCACCGCCAGAAGAATCTCCAGGTGGCGCAGCTTGAGCCTGCGTCGCGCATGCCGAAGCTTGTCCATGCCCGATCCCCATAATAAAAAGTCATAACGATATTAAAACATAGCATTGGAAATTATATCCCGCAAAGAGTACATGGGTTTGGGTCGCTTTCCTTGATGGAGAAACCCCATGACGAACGGGATGCAACGTTGGAAAGGTGTAGCCAGGAGTTCTCATCGCAACCATGTTGCCCGCGGTCGCAGGCGTATCTCTGGTGATTGGCGCCGCAGCGGCGCAGACCTATCCCAGCAGGCCGATCAAGGTCATATGCTCGATACCCTCAGGATCAGTGATCGACGTGACGGCGCGTCTGGTGACACGCGGCTTGTCCGAACGCCTGGGAAAGCCTGTCATTGTCGAGAATCATCCCGGCGGTGGCAGCACCATCGGAGTCAAAGAGTTCGCGAGAGCCGCGCCCGATGGCCACACGTTGCTGTTCGGGACAATCGGTGACGTGTTCGCGTCCAGAATTGTTGGCCTAGACCCAGCCAAAGACTTCGTTCCGGTCGCGACGGCTTCATCACTCGCCTGGATTCTCGTGGTGCGGCCCGCAATACCGGCAACCTCGGTGCGGCAACTGATCGACCACGCCAAGGCCAATCCCGGCAAATTGAACTGGGGTTTCGGCCAAGGCACCCCTCCGCACATGTTTGGGGAAATGTTCAAGGCCGCGGCCGGTATCAATGTGGCCAATATTCCCTACAAGAGCGGCTCACTCGCGGTTCCTGACATGCTAGGCGGCCGCATCGACATGAACATTGGCACAGTCGCAAATCTCCTGCCCCTCATTCGTGAAGGGAAGCTTCGCGCCATTGCGATCACGAGCGCGGCGCGAAGCCCGGACCTTCCCGATGTGCCTACGATGAGCGAATCCGGGTTTCCTCAATTGACGCGGGGAGATTGGACGGGGTTCTGGGCTCCTGCCGGAACACCCGCGGACGTCGTGACCAAGCTTAACAGCGAGATCAATGCAGCAGTGACGACACCAGCAATGAGGGCCGCTATGAAGAAGCTCGACTTTGAGCCGAAAGTCGGGTCACCGGAGGAGTTCGCAAAGTTTATCCTCGCCGAGATGGAAGCCTGGACACCCGCCGCGAAGGCAGCCGGCATCCTCCCCAATTGAGTGTTGTTCTGGAATGAGTCGATTACCGATCACCATAGCAACTTGGGACTACGACCGTGTGCGCGCGCTCACCGATGGGCGCGTGCACATTGAAGGCTGCAACGTCAACTACCTGACGATGCCTGTGGAGGAGTGCTTCGAGCGCGCCTATTTCCATGGCGAGTTTGACGTTGCTGAAATCGGCTTCAGTCCATACCTGATCGCGCTGTCGCACGGTTTGACTCCTTACGTGGCAATTCCAGTTTTTCTATCGCGGATGTTCCGGCACTCGGCGGTCTACATTCGCACCGATCGCGGGATTGAAGGACCTGCCGACCTGTGTGGTAAGCGAATTGGCGTGCCGGAATACCAAATGTCCGCCGCGATGTGGTTCCGCGGATATCTGCAGGACGAACACAATATCGCGGCAAAGGACATCAATTGGGTCCAGGCCGGTCTCGAAAATCCCGGCCGCCGTGACAAGTTTCCGCTTAATTTGCCGCCCGGCTTTCCGCTCGTATCACTAAGCGAGGAAACCCTGACTGAGATGCTGGCAGATGGCCGGCTCGATGCGGTCATGTCCGCCCGGCGGCCCTCCAGCTTCATCAACGGCCACCCAAAGGTGCGGCGGTTGTTTCCCGATTATCGGACCGTAGAGCGCGATTACTACCGGCGAACCGGAATCTTTCCCATCATGCACGCGGTCGGTATCAAGCGCGAACTCCTGGACCAGCATCGGTGGCTGGCCGCGAGTGTGTTCAAGGCGTTTCTGCAAGCGAAACGACTGTCGGAAGCCGAATTTGCCGAATCCGCCGCGCTCAAGATCGGGTTGCCATGGATCAATGCCGAATACGAGGAAACGAGCCGGATCATGGGGAAGGACTTCTGGCCCTACGGGGTGGCGGAAAACTACAAGGCACTCTCCACCATGGCGCGATACTCGTACGAGCAGGGCCTGGCTGTCAGATTGCTCACGGTGGAAGAGATGTTTGCTCAGGGCCACGCGAGTGAGACGAAGGTGTAGTTGAAGAAACGGACCAGACAGGCAGGGAATATATTGCCGGTCCGCGACTTCCGGAATTGTGAAGGGTTTCGGATGACGGCCCGTCATTGACGGAGTTGCGCGCACGGTGAGACCGACGCGATTGACCCAATGCCGCCCTGTGGCGCGTTCTGCTGTGCCAGCTGTTGATTCATCCGAGGGAACCGCGAAAGATAAACCCTTCAATCGGACTTCCAGTGAGGGTCCCATGTCGCTTCTGTCCGACTATTTTGTTGCGAGTCCGGACCAAGCGGTCCGCCAGACGCCAAACGCGCTGGTCAGAGCACCCGAACGCCTCAATCATCTTGCCTCATGACGCCGTCGAAGAAGGCCGCAAGCTCCTCACAGGCATCGAGCGGCAAGATGTCGGCAACATACTGGTCCGGCCGCACCACGACCATGCAGCCCCTGTCTCGATCGATACCGCGTCGATCGAAAATGTCGTCGCTGCTTTTCAGGTCGGGACAGAACATCTTCTCATAATCACGAAGCCCGTAGCGGCCTTTCCGAGGCAAGAGAAACGATGGCATGGCCTCGATCGCAAGCTCGCGATGGCCCTGCTGGAAGATCGCCCGGACATCGATCACGCTGTCGATGTCGGCACCGCTCGGCGTGTATTTTCTGACGGGAGATTTCTGCGACTGGGCAAGGTATTCGCAGAGTGAATTGATGCGGGAGGACGCCGCGCTCGGGTCCTCTGCGCTCGCAAAGGCGAACACGCGCCAGCGTCCGTCGGCCGTGACCGTGTGGCCAAGCTGGACCGGCTTGGCGTCCGCCAGCCGGATCACGCGAGCAGAATGGAAGCGCATGCCGACAATCAGGCCCTTGGCGAGGTGCTGATAGGTCGGCTCGGCGGAGATGATCGAAGGCCGGTACCTGGTCTCCGTCCCCGCCGTGAAGCGCCCCTGCTTAAGGAAGTATTTCTGAAACTCGGTCAGATCGGCACCTTGGCTGCCGGCATCGGCCGCGTCCTTCGGCGGATCGCTGAACAACTTGGCAAATTCGCGATCGAAGTCGATCAGCTCCTTGGCTACGGCCTGACGTTCCGCTGAGTAGGTATGGAGGAGCCGCGGCGGGCACCGCCCCTGGAGGACGGATGCCAGTTTCCAGCCTAGATTGAAGCTGTCCTGCATGGACACATTCATGCCTTGTCCGGCTTTCGGGCTGTGCGTATGGCAGGCGTCGCCAGTAATGAAGACCCGCGGAGAGCGCGTCCCGACCTCCTCCTCCGGCACGTCGTCGAACTTGTCGCAAAGTCTTTGGCCGATCTCGTAGACCGACCACCAGGCGATCTCCTTCACCTCAAGGGTGTAGGGATGCAGGATGCGCTGCGCCGCTGCGATCACATGATCGACGGTGATGTTCCGGTTCGCGATCCGTTCGTCTTCCTTGAGCTTGTCGAGCTCAACATAGATGCGGACCAGATAGCCGCCCTCCCGGGGAATGATCAGGACGCTGCCGTCGTTGGCCGACTGTATCGCCGACTTCAGGCGGATGTCGGGGAAATCGGTGACCGCCAGCACGTCCATGACGCCCCAGGCCTGATTTGCCGAATCGCCGTGCAGCGCCCGCCCGAGGCACCGGCGCACAACGCTGCGCGCACCGTCACACCCCACCACATAGCGGGCCTTCACGGTTTCCACCTGGCCCTCGTGCTCGGGATCGATCCGCTCAAGCCTGACCGTTACCGGGTGGGTGGGCGTGCTGGCGCCGGAGGAAACTTGGTCGATCTGAACATCGACCACGCGCCGCGAATAGTCCGGTTCCAGCCGGTTCGGCGCATTTCGCATGACTTGCAAATAGAAATCGTGCACACGCGCCTGGTTCAGAATCACATGCGGAAATTCGGAGAGCCCGTCCTCAACATCCTGGACCCTGCCACTGCGAACGATATGGGTTCGTTGGGTATCGTCGGGCTTCCAAAACGTCGTCTCGTTGACCCAGTACGCCTCCTTCAACAGGCGCTCGCTGAAGCCGAAGGCGTGGAACATCTCCACGGTGCGGCAGGCGATCCCGTCGGCCTGGCCCAGCAACAGCGGACCGGCCTTCTGCTCGACGATCCGGGTGTCGATGTCCGGAAAAGCCGCCAGTTGCGCCGCGAGCGTGAGACCCGCCGGCCCGCAGCCGATGATCAGGACGTCGACTTCCGCGGGAAGGTTCGATCGTGGGCCTTGGACGTGCTCGGCAGGCTCGGAAATCTCCGGGTCGCCGGCTCCGAATCCGTTGAGATGGAATTGCATCGGCTTCTACTTCCTACAAACGCGTCCAGCAGGTCGGACTGGTGCCGCCGATCTGAAGTTCCTACAACACCTGCGGCAAACTCGATTAGGAACTTCAGATCGAAAAGCGGCACTGGAATCATAGAGTTGCTAGTGCCCCTTTGTTTCCGAAGTTCGTGTTAGAGGGTGCTGCGACGACTAAACGAACTTCGGAAACGGGG
The DNA here is from genome assembly GCA_963753575.1 of uncultured Alphaproteobacteria bacterium. Taxonomy (GTDB): domain Bacteria; phylum Pseudomonadota; class Alphaproteobacteria; order Rhizobiales; family Xanthobacteraceae; genus VAZQ01. Next base: position 286,174 of record CAVWCR010000005.1, on the reverse strand, counting down.
CACTAGTTGTTGGGCCGCTATCCGAGGTCATGTCAACCGGCCCAGTCTTCGATGTCATAGACCCTTTCCTACCCGCAATGGCGTCTCCGGTCCCTCTGGGAGATCGTCCAATTTAGCCCGACCCTGCCGACCCAGAATGTTCGCCTTGACGGTGGCTGTCGGGGGTATTTGCGGACCACATTAGCTCATCGCGAGCCTTTCGGCCCGTGACCCCGAAGCCGATCTCACCGCGGTCATGGCGGGCCTGCTTTACGTGCATTCGCGTATCATCCTCGTGGCATTTGTTATTGTTACGCAACTTGCATCCTTGCCAGTGTTTGTATCGGCCAGACGACCCCGGTCGAACGCCAGATCATAAAGGAGCGGTCATGCCGGCAGAAACAGTCAATGTCAGATACATCGTCGATGACGTTGAGGCGGCGGTTGCGTGGTACACCACGCACCTCGGCCTCACGCTGCTTTCCAAGCACGCTCCCGCCTTCGCAGATGTCGCCCGAGGGTCGTTGCGGCTGCTGCTGAGCGGGGCGACGAGCTCGGCCGGCAGGGCCATGCCGGACGGTGAACGGCCGAAGCCAGGCGGCTGGAACCGCATTCATCTTGTCGTCGACGATCTTCCCGCCGAGGTTGCGCGATTGCACGCGGCTGGCGTGAAATTTCGCAACGACATCGTGACGGGACCAGGCGGTTCACAAATTCTGCTCATGGACCCAGCCGGCAATCTCGTGGAGTTGTTTCAAGCCAACTAGATTGGGTCAGTCGCGGAAGGAAAAAAGAGAAGTGCGTTTGGCCGCGAATGACCCAATTTTCGGACATTTCAACGACTGGATTTAACCGCGCAACCCGCCTGCGTATCTCGACGCCGGCACGCACCACGGCCGCACGCGCCGCTTGCCAACGGCTGTCAATTCAAGAACCGGCTTGCGACCGTCGCGACGGTACGAAAGTGCGGAAGATAACCCTCGAATGAGTAGCAAACGCACAACGCGAGGCTGGCCCAGACCGCTGCGCTGAAATAAAGGGACATCCAGGCAATCTCGTCCCTCCACTCAGCAATGTCGTGCGTCACGACCCAACGAACGCTCGCGTCACGGAGACCCTCCATCGGGTTCAGGGGTCTGCTGCCATTTGCAACTTCGGCCCGCCATCTCGTGAGGTACATCGGGACGTCGATGGTCGCCAGAAACGCCAGAAAGCCTGCAATCCCGACAATCGCGACGACGAGGATCACGCGAACCGGACCGTCAAACTCCGGTAGCAACCGGCAAAGGCCAACCCCGGCGATGAAGAAGGCAACCCCCCATATCGAATTTTCGATGGCGTGGCCCAAGTAGTTTCTGGTCAACACCGCATGCCATGAGAAGCATTCCGCGATCAGTATCAACGGCACAATCACCCACGCGGCGTTCAAGCTGGTCTCCGCTCCCGTCATCGTGCCGAGTTGGTGCAGGATCATTGCCCACTGCGCCGCGAAGGCGACTTCGGCCACGGTTGCGACCAACCGTCCGACCATCACGCTCGACAGCCAGGTGTCGAACAAGCAAATCCGCTGAATATCCGCGCGCGGAAGGAGCGATCTGAATGCGCAGCCGAAAACATACGCCGCGCAGAGCAAGAGCATGAGCTTGATGCCGTACGCGCTGCCGAGACTGCCAATCCGCGGTTCCTGAAGGTAGCTGTTCAGCCAGAACCAAACCGCGACATTGACGCCGCTCACCAGCGTCAGCAGCCCCCACCACCGCGCCACCGGATTAGACCAGGCCAGGGAACCTGACCGCGCCGACCATTCCAAACTCATCGACCGCTCCACGTGTAACCAAACCGACACTCGATCGTAGTAATTCTGTCACAAATTGTGGCCCTGTGGCGACAAGAAATTGGTATGCGGCGGGCTTGGAGCGACGCGCGATCGAGCTACGTGCGGCCTTGTCACAATGACTGGTGTCGGCCCTGTCCGGACCTCCTGGCATGTCCGCTTTTGCGCCGCCATTGGGCGAAAAGCGGACATCAGGCTCCGAGCTGCACCATTCCAACTTACGCCCTAGTGCCCCCGTTTCCGAAGTTCGTTAAGTCATCGCTGCACCCTCTGACACGAACTTCGGGAACAAAGGGGCACTAGCAACTCTATGATTCTAGTGCCGCTTTCCGATCTGAAGTTCCTAACCGAGTTTGCCGCAAGTGTTGTAGGAACTTCAGATCGGCGGCGGCACTAGGCGGCCGCCGCTTTCGGCACGCGATCGAAAACGCGACGGTCCTAGTCGTCAGCCAGGGCGCGCAACGCCGCCGCGCCATCGCCCGCAAACGACGGCCCGTGCATGAGCGCGAGCGTGCGCGGCGAGAGCTCCGCCAGCCGCCGGATCGTAGCACCCATCGCGACCCGCTGCCCGACGCCGAGAAGTGGCGGGCGATCGCGGACCAGCGGGAACGGCTGCACACGGGCCTGCGCGCGATCTACGACTGGTACGAGCGCAACGCCGAGCTTGCCGCCTGCGTGCTGCGCGACGCCGAAAGTCATGCGCTGACGAAGGAGATCGTGGCGATGCGGTTCGGGCCGCCGATGGCCGCCATCCACGAGGTGCTGGGCGCGAAGCTCGGAATGAAGCAGCGCGCGCTGCTGCAGCTCGCGCTCGGCTTCCATACCTGGCGCACGCTGGTGCGGGACTGCGGACTGAAGACCGCAGCGACCGTCAGCGTGATGGTGCGGGCGATCGAAGGGGCAAAATAACAGACGGAAGCTGGCAAGGCCGGGGTGTCATGCGCGTTGCCATCCTGCTACCGTTACGGAGCCCTCGGCGTTTCAAAGCACCTGATAGCAGCCGACTTTTTGGCAACCGTCAAAATTCTGCTGTGCATCAGATGAAATGAGGAGCGACGCTGGAGCCCCCCGAAGTGAACGCGCAGACCGCCTGCCCGCAATGCGGCGCAGAGATACCTGTGTACGAGGGTGTGCGGCCCTGGTGCGACCGGTGTGATTGGAATCTCGGCGGCGAAACCTTAGACCCGGACGAGGGTTTCCTGGGGCGACAATACTTTCGTCTCAGCGAGCGCTACGGCAGAGTGACGATCGAGAAGCTCAAGGCCACCGCGACCGGGAATTTGCGGCCTCGGTGGACGAGGCAAAAGCTCATCGCCTTTGCAATTGCGGCAAGCATCCATCTCCTGTCTTTGACTCTCTTTACGACGGGAATCGTGATCGTCGTTGCCGGATTTCCGGAGGCCGCCGCGATTTTTTGGGGCGCCGTGATGTGCACGTTCGCCTGGCTGATGCGCCCCAAGCCGGGAAAGGTGCCAACGCAGGACATCATCGACCCAAAGGATTTCCCGGCGCTGCATGGCTTTGTCAACGAGGTGGCAAGAGTACTGCGCGGCCAGCCCATCACCAGAATTATCGTCAACGAGGATTTCAATGCGGCTTATAGCGTCGTGGGCTGGCGTCGCATGCCGGTGCTGTGGATCGGCTTGCCGCTCTGGCTGGCGCTTCGTCCGCAGGAGCGGCTGGCGGTCATCGGACACGAGATTGCGCATGGCGTGAACAATGATGCAACGCGCGGTCTTGTCATCTTCTCGGCGTTGAGCGCGCTCCATGAATGGATCGGCTTGCTGCAAAATCCGTTCTATCACGCGACAACACCGACCGAGAGATTTGACGGGTATGTCACCTGGCTCCTGTCTCTCCCGTTCGTTGCGGTACAAAGCCTGCTCGTCCAGCTTCTCTATCTCGACAAGCAGCAGGCCGAATACTTCGCCGATTATCTCGCGTCGACAGTCGCGGGCACCGAAACCATGGTAGCAACATTGCGGCGACTGGGGTGCGGGGAACATCTTGGTGATGTGCTGCTGCGCAACGCCTACAGCACATCGCAATCAGGCGCCCGCATCCTTGCGCTTTTTCAAGAGCGGATTGCCAACCTGCCAGCGCGCGAGTGGCAAAGATTGGCGCGCGCAGGCCTGCGCGAGGGCGCGCGGCTTGATGACACTCATCCGCCAACCGCCTATCGTATCGAATTCCTGAAGGCTCACGTGGTGACGGAGCCGCGAATTGTCGCGGCAGACAACGTGATGCGTGCCATCGATGCCGAGCTCATCACTCTGCAAGAACGCCTGGGACATCGGCTGATTGCCTACTATTCGCGCGACTGAATTGTCACGAGAGAGAACGCGCCCGCTGAACGGACTTCAATCGCGCCAGGAGCTCCAGGCTTTCTCAACCACGCGGTCGGATTTGGTGCCGTCGAGAAAGAATGCAGCGAGTTCGGCCTCACGATACGGATCGGCCGCGCGGTCATCTTGCAGGAAGATCGGAGAGCTCAACAGCTTGAATCCGCCGACGTCGAACGGTTGATAATATTGGATGACCTTGAACGGCGCTTCGAGCAAGGTATCGTTGATCTCTATGATCATCGCGTCGGATTTCTTCGGCGCCACCGGACGCCTGATGTAGCGTCCAAACACCAGCACGGACGAATCGTATTCCGGCAGCTTTGCCATCAGGACGCTTCGCCCCTCGCTGGCGGACAATGCGAGATCGATCTGCTCGGGCGAGGGATGCGCGAAGCGAAGCATGACGCGCTCCGCGCTGCGTCGGCCAGCGTTTCGCTCGAGATAGCCGATCGGAACGAGCGGTCCCGCACTGTCGGCGATGCTGCTCGCGGCTTGCGCGAACGCATATCCGCCAAGCCGGATGGCGCGCTCGAGCGGCGTGAGCTCGGTGTCAAAATCTGATTTCCTCAGCGTAAGCATGATCGTGCCTCCCTTCAGGGGCATCCATCGGCTGAGCGGGCTCAAATCCATATCCGGCCGCGCTCCACACGACCGGCGTGGGCGCGTTGGCAATCAGCCGCGCCATGCGAATGGGCAGAAGTCTACGCCTTATCTGTAGAATTTCTGAGGTAACATCATGAAGGTGCGAACAAGTCGCATCCTTATGAGCGTGTCCCCATCTCTTATATGCACGCCCGGTATTCAACCACCGTCAGTTCATGGTGAAGCCGGTCGCCTTCACGATCGGCTCCCAATGCTTGAGCTGCTCGGCAATCAGCTTCGCGAAGTCCTGCGGCGAGCCGCCGGTCGGCTCGAACCCGGCCTTCACCATGGTGGCGTGCAGCTCCGCCGATTTGAGGCTTTCGTTGATGGCGTGGTTGATCTTCGTCACAACTTCGGCAGGCGTCCCGGCCGGACCCAGGAAACCGTAGTAGGTGACCGTGGTCAGTTTCGGCAGCCCGCTTTCGGCCATGGTCGGCACGTCCGGCAACGCGGCGCTGCGCTTGGGGCTGGTGACCGCGAGCGCCTTGATCTTGCCCGCCTGGATCTGCGGCACCAGCGTCGCGCCGGCTCCGAAGTTCATCTGAATGCGCCCGCCCAGCATGTCGGTGATCGCCTGCGCGCCGCCACGATAGGGAATGCTGGCGATATTGGTGCCGGTCTCCATCTTGAAGGCTTCGCCCACGAGATGCGGCAGCGTGCCCTGCCCGAAGCCGAAGTTGAGCTTGCCCGGATTGGCCTTGGCGTAGGCGATGAACTCCTTCAGATTGTTGGCCGGCAGCGACGCCGGCACGACCATCACCAGCGAGGTGCTGCCGACTGTCACGATCGGCGCGAAGTCCTTGATCGGGTCATAGGTGAAGCCCTTGCTCACCAGCTCGGCGATGACGTGGGTCGGGGTGTTGGTGAAAAGGAGCGTGTAGCCGTCCGGCTCCGCCGCCATCACGGCCTTCAACCCGATGGCGGTGCCCCCGCCCGGCCGGCTGTCGACCACGACGGGCTGACCGAGGCTTGCGGACAGCACCGGAGCGATCACCCGCGCGATCACGCCGTTGGGCGAGCCGGCCGTGTAGGGCAGGATCAGCTTGATCGGCTTGTCAGGATAGCCGTCGGCGCGCGCGATGCCGCGCAGGCTGCAACCAAGGCTGGCCGCGATCGTGCCTGTCAGCAGGTGTCGTCTGGTGATCATCGCATCCGGCTCCTGTCGCTAATGCTGCTCGCCGACCGGCGGCACGCCACTGCCGCGACGATATTCCGGCAACGGCGGCAGGCCCCAGATGGTGGACTCGGTGCGCTTCCAGGTCATCGGCCGCTGCGGCGTGTTGCGGTGCCACGGCTTGGGATCGAAGTAGCCCAGTTCCTCATCCTTCATCTGGTCGAGCTCGATGTATAGCTCGATCGTGTGCTCGTCCGGATTGCGGTGATAGGTCGCAACGTTGTGGCCCGGACCGTGGCGCAACGGTCCCCACAGGATCCGCACCTTCTTCATTGCAAACACCTCACAGGCGTTCTGCATGTGCGACATATCCTTCAGCTCGAAGGCCATGTGATGCATCTCGATGTTGTCGCCCTTGATGAAGTTGACCGTGTGATGATCGGGATTGCAGCGCATGAAAACGAACCAGTCCTCGATCCAGTCGGAGACCTTGAAGCCCATCACCTTGGCGTAGAAGTCCGCCACCGCCTTCACGTCAGGACAATGGAACGCGATGTGGCCGAGCTTGAGCGGCCCGATGCCGCCGACCTGGTGGTGCGAGCCGAGGTAGCCCCATTCCTTGAACAGGTCGATCGCGGTTCCCTTGTTGTCCTTGAAGGAGAGCACCTGGCCCATGCCGGGCACGCTGTCGTTGCGCAGCTCGCTGGTGATGCCGTCGGCCGCAAGGTTCTTGGCAAGATCGCCGAAATCGGAATCGGGGGCGACCTCGAAGGAGAGCCGCGTGCAGTGCGCGCGATCCGCCTTCTCGAGCTGCACCACCAGAAGGCCGGTCTTGGTGGCGAGGAACGCGCGGTTCTTTTCTCGCTCGGCGAGCACGAGCCCCGCCACCTCGGTCCAGTATGCAATCTGCCGATCCATATCCTGGGTCTCGAAGGTCGCGTGCCCGACGCGTCTCGGCTTGATCATGGTGGTCTCTCCCGTCTCGCAGATCGTTTGGCGGCAAGGCAGCCGTTTCCGCCTAGCTCATATCACGCACCCGGCATCGCGCACCACCAAGACGGCTTGGTAAAGGACCGCTTGCCAAGGACCGCTTGCCAAGCCTGTCGGATTTGGCGAAACGTCTCGGCCGAACGGAAAATACGGAGAGGGATCGCCCATGGCCGGCTACAAGCTTGCAACCTACCAATCTGCCGACGGACCGCGGGCCGGCCTTGTCGTCGACGACAAGCTGTTCGACGTCGCCAAGCTGACCCGCAAAGCGGCCTATGCGACGGTGCTGGCCATTCTCGAAGACTGGAAGAATGCCCAAGAGGTGCTCAGGAAGGCGGCGGCCGGCGCCGGCAAGGCCAAGGGCAGCCGCCCGCTCAAGGGTACCAAGCTGCTCGCGCCGGTGCTCTGGCCCTCGGCGATCTATTGTGCAGGTGCGAACTACGCCGATCATGCGGCCGAGATGAACGCCCGGCACGGCAAGCCGCCGGACCCCGATCCGCACACGCTCGGCCTCGAGTCCTGGCATTTCATCAAGGCGTCGCGGGCGCTCGCCAACCCCGGCCAGACCGTCAAGATTTCCGACTATTCCAAGCAGATGGACTGGGAGGTCGAGCTCGCCGCCGTCATTGGCCGGCCGGCCAAGAACGTGCCGCTCTCGAAGGCGCTTTCCTATGTGGCGGGCTACACCTGCGCCAACGACCTCTCGGCCCGCGACCGTGGCCGCCGGCCGCATATCGCCGACACCTCCCCGTTCAAGGCCGACTGGGTGGCGCACAAGAGCTTCGACGGCTCCTGCCCGCTCGGGCCCTGGATCGTGCCGGCGAGCGAGATCAAGGACCCGCAGAACCTCGCGCTGAAGCTCTGGGTCAACGACGTCATCAAGCAGGACTCCCACACCAGCAAGATGATCTACACGCTCGCCGAGCAGATTGCGCACCTCTCCTCTCGGCTGACGCTCCACCCCGGCGACCTGATCCTGACCGGGACGCCGGCCGGTGTCGGCGCCGGGCGTGGCGAATACCTTAAGGCCGGCGACGTGGTGAAGATCTGGGTGGAAGGCATCGGCGAGATCAGCAACAAGATGGCCTAGATGACTTAGATGGCTCAGATGACTTGGCGGCCGCCCGCCCGGCGCATCGCGCTCCGCAGCAACCAGGACGCGCACGTCGCCGGGCGCATGTCTCCCCCGCGATGCCCGCAATGCGCAACGGCTGATTGCGTTCATGGTTGGGAACGGGCATTATTTAAAATGAGCGTTTAGTGAACGCGACAAACATAGTTCCGGGTCCCAAGGAGAGGATAGCGAGGTATGGCTGAGCAGTTCGTGGGCAAGGCGTCGGAGATCAATGACGGCGAGCGCCGGATCGTGTTCATGGGTGAGCATGAGATCGGTGTTTTCAAGGAAAAGGGCGAATATTACGCCTACAGCAATTTCTGCCTGCACCAGGGCGGGCCGGCCTGCGAGGGATTAACCATCGCCAAGGTCGAAGAGAAGATCATGCCGGACAAGACCTCCCGCGGGCTCTATTTCTCCGACACGGAACTGCACTTCGTCTGTCCGTGGCACGGCATGGAATACGACATGAAGACCGGCGAATGCGTCTCCGACCGCAAGATGCGGCTGCGCAAGTACAAGATTGTCCAAAAAGGGGATGACATCTATGTCGTCGCGTAAAGCCGCGACCAAAAAGGCTGCCAAGACTGCAGCTATCAAGACTGCAGCCATCAAGACTGCAACACTCAAGGCTGCGACCGTGAAGGCCGCGGCCGGCCGCATGGCGGCACGGCCCGCCACCAAGGTGGCAGCCAAGGAAAGGGCCAAGGAAGCGGTTAAGGGTGCGGCCGAGGTTACGGCCAATGGCACCGCCTCCGCCGAGGCCACGGAACTGGCCGCCAAGATCGAGCGCGACCTGCGTGACGGCCGCCTGGACACGCTTTCGCCGAAAGCCTTCCAGGCCCTGATGGCGGCGCTGTGCAAGAGCTACGGGACGCAGCTTGAGGCTGGCGCGCAATTCCTGCCGCTCGCCAACCAGACAAGCGTGAGCCCGACCGAAGTCATGACCACCACCAGTGCGCTCCTGAAGGCTGCCAACCTCGCCGTGTTCGAGCTTGGCATGTGGCAGAGCTGGACGGGCCGCTGAGCGCGCGTCGCCCGCGAGAGACGAGAGACACGAGAGATAAACGGATAGCGAGGAGACAAAAACGATGGACCTTATTGCAGATCGCGGCCGGCGCGTATCAGTTGACGAACTGAACACCACGCAGCTCCTGCGCCACGCCAGGAAACAGGCGGTGCAGCGCAACTTCGACGACGTGCTGATCGTCGACGTCGACGCCCACCACTACGAGAACGAGAACTACAGCGAATTCCTCCAGTACATGGAGAACGACGTCCTCAAGCAGCTTGCGCTGTCGGGACGCATGAAGAACCGCCAGGCGCTGGTGCCCGGCGGGATCGGCTACCAGGACATGGGCGGCCGGGTGACGCGCTATCCGATGCGCAACTCCGAGAAGGTCGAGGCCGGAAGCTTGCGCGACATCCAGCTTGGCCATCGCTGGATGGACGCGATGAGCGTCGACTATTCCTGCCTGTTCCCGACCGGCATGCTCAACATCGGCCTGCATCCGCAGAAGGAGATGGAGCACGAGCTGTGCTGGGCCTACAACCGCTGGCTGACCGAGAAGGTGCTACCGGAATCGGGTGGGCGCTTCTATTCGATGCTGTGTCTGCCGTTCAGCGACCCCGAGCAGACGCTGCGCCAGATCGAGACCTTCGGCGACCGCAAGCATGTGGGCGGCTTCATGGTCACCACTGTGCGCTCCAACGTGGCGGTCAACGACAACGCCTACATGAAGGTCTACCGGGCGATCGAGGAGCGCGGCCTGGTGCTGTCGTTCCACTCCGGCCCAAGCTGGGGCGAGCCGATCTTCAAGAGCTGCAACCGCTTCCTCTCGGTGCACGCGCTCGGCTTCACCTGGTACAACGTGCTGCATCTCACCAACTGGGTGATCAACGGCATGGGCGAGCGGTTCCCGAAGCTGCCGGTGATCTGGATCGAGTTCGGGTCTCGCCTGGATCCCGTTCCTGATGCAGCGGCTCGACCACGAATACATGCTGCGGCCGTCGGAAGCGCCGGTGCTCAAGAAGAAGCCGTCGGACTATATGCGCGACATGTACTACTCGTCGCAGCCGATGGAGATCCAGGACATGGGCGCGATGGAGTGCACGTTCCGCATGATGAATGCGGAAACGCAGCTGCTCTATTCGTCGGACTACCCGCACTGGGACTTCGACCTGCCCTCGACGATCTGGGACCTCAAGTTCCTATCGGAGAAGGCCAAGCACAATATCCTGGGCGGCACCGCGGCGCGGCTGTTCAAGCTGCCGCCGCGCAACGAGAAGCAGAAAGAGAACCTCAAGAAATACGGCAATCTCACTGCCGCCGCCTGAGCGACCCAATAACAAGGCGTCAAACAGGAACCGCCTCCCGGGCAACCGGGAGGCGGTTTTCGTTCGGGGCGCGGGCATCCACACCAACGGCAGCAAGCAATGGCTCATATCCGTCACCCTGAGGCGCGAGCGCAGCGAGCCTCGAAGGGCGGCGGCCATCTATCTCGGGTTACCCGAGATCGGCGCATATGTGCGCAAGTGGGCTATGGCCGACGTGGGTGGCCAATTCATCCTTCGAGGGCCGCGCTTCGCTCGGCCACCTCAGGATGACGGTGATAGGTGGACGACAGCCGCCATTGGCATCACAACGGCACCGGCACCTTGACCGGGCCGCCGATCGTGCGATGCTCCGACCAAAGTGGTCAACGCCGCGATCGTGCTTGATCACAAGCGTTGATGACAATCGGCGTTGATCGCCCCAAGGGAGGTTACCCATGCAGCATCGTCTTTGCGCAGCCATCGCCATCGCGGCCGTTCTGGGATCCGCGCCCGCGTCAGCGCAGCCCACCAACCCCATCGATGCCTTCCTGACGCGGGCCAAGGCCGCGGCCAAGTTCGATTTCACGAGCCTGCTCGTGCGCATCTGCGTTGCGCCGCAGACCGCGCCCGGCCCCGACGTGGCGCCGCGGCCTGCGCCGGCGCGAGCGACCTGGTATACCGACCCTGCCAAGGTGTTCGACAATCTCTATTTCGTGGGCACGAAGATCCACTCGTCCTGGGCGCTGACCACGAGCGAAGGCATCATCCTGATCGACACGGTCTACGACTACAATTCGGAGGAGGCGATCGTCGGCGGGCTCAAGAAGCTCGGGCTCGATCCGGCGACCGTGAAATACGTCATCATCAGCCACGCGCATGGCGACCACGTCGGCGGCGCCAAGCTGATGCAGGATCGCTTCGGCTCGCGCATTGTCATGGGCGGGCCGGACTGGAAGTACATCGAGCAATCGGTCCACCGCTTCCCGAACGGCAAGCCCAAGCGCGACATCGTGGCGACCGACGGCCAGAAGATCACGCTCGGCGACACGTCGGTGACGCTCGTCGCCACGCCCGGCCATACCGAGGGAACGCTGTCGATGATCTTTCAGGTGAAGGACAACGGCAAGCCGCTCACGGTCGCCTATTCGGGCGGCACCGCGTTCAATTTCGTGAACGATGTGCCGCATTTCGACACCTACATCGCCTCGCAGCGGAAGATGGCGGAGAAGGCCGCCGCCGCGGGCGCCACCATCCTGATGTCGAACCACTCCGAGTTCGACAACGCGGTCGACAAGATCAGGATGATCGCGGGACGCAAGGCCGGCGAGGCGCATCCCTTCGAGCTCGGCAGCGAGGCGGTCGGGCGCTATTTCAAGGTGATGGACGAGTGCGCGCAGCTCGCGCGCTACAAGCTGCAGGAGCGGCCGGAGAAGAAGTGAAGCTGCTGTTTCCCGGCCAAGCGAAGCGAGAGCCGGGATCCATCTTGTTGGTGCAAGGACGCCGAGAAGTTGGGTCCCGGCTCTCGCTTCGCTCGGCCGGGACACGCCGATCTTTTGGCTACCGCCCCAACACCTTCGCCATGATCTCTTCGCAGCGCTTGCCGTCGTCGGCGTCGGCGACGCTGATGTCGCCGCCGAAGGCGGCCTTGAGGCGGTTCGACGGATGTCCGCCCATGCCCCAGCGGCAGGGCCGCATCGGAAACTCGCGCCAGTACTTGGCGTCCTTGGGCATGTAGGTCGCCTCGTCGATCTGCTCGACCTCGGTGGTGTATTCCACCACGAAGCCGTTCGGCTCGACAAAATAGGTGAACACGTTGTCGCCTGGCCCGTGACGCCCGACGCCCCACTCGATGTTGAAGCCCGAGCTCTTGAGCCTGCCGGCGCCGCGCATCAGGCCGTCCATGTTGGCGACCTCGTAGGCCATGTGGTTGAGCGAGGGGCCTTCGCCGCGCGCCATCGCGATGCTGTGATGGTCGGCGCAGCAGCGCACGAAATCCATCATGTCGGTCGAGTCGCTGAGCTTGAAGCCGAGGAGATCGATGAAGAACCTGGTCTGATCCTCGATGTTCGCGCTGTTGAGCACGACGTGGGAGAGCTTCAAGGGCTTGGAGCGGTCGCTCACCGTGTTGGGATGCTGGGCGACATCGGACGAGATGTTGAGCGCGTGCCCTTCGGGCGTCGTGAAGGCGAAGCCGTAGCCGCCGCCGGCGCTGCGCGGCAGGTCGGCTGGCTCCACCGTCACCTTGGCGCCGAACGCCTTGGCCTTGGCGGCGAGCGCATCCACGGCGGTGCGGTCCTGGGCCGCGAAATGCACGCCGAGGAGCCCGGCCTTGGGCCGCTCGCGCAGCGTCACGACGTGGTGCTCGCTGCCATTGGCGCGCAGGTGGATGGTATCGCCCTCGGACACCACCGGGTCGAGGCCCCAGATGAAGCCGTAGAAGGCAGCGGACTGGTGCAGATCCTTGACGCCGAGCTCGACGCCGCGCAGCCCGGTTACCTTGGCATTGTTCATGGCCTACCTCATCGCGTTACAGGCGGTTTGCGCCATTCTCGATCGGTCAGGACGGCAGCGCCACACATTTTTGCGGCGAAACGCCGATCTGGACCGCCTGCCCGATCCGGAAATCGAATTCGGGCTTGGCGCGCACCCTGATTTCACCCTCGCCGATGTCGACCAGATAGTCGACGACCTCGCCCAGAAATACCCGGTGAGCGATCTTCCCCGCAAGGACGTTGAGGCCGTCGCCCGGGGGCCGGTCGTAGAGGGTGAAGTCCTCCGGCCGCGCGCTGACCAGCACCGACTGGCCGGGCACGACCGACTGGCCGAAGCTGCAGCGGAACGTCCCGTGCGGGGTCTCGACCAGAGCCATCTCGTCGGCCGCCTCCTTCACCTTGCCGGTGAGGAAATTGGCCGAGCCGATGAAATCGGCGACGAACTGGTTCTTCGGCTGGCGGTAGATCTCCTGCGGGGTCCCGCGCTGGATGATCCGGCCGGCGTTGAACACCGCGATCTCATCGGAGAGCGCGAGCGCCTCGGACTGGTCGTGGGTGACATAGACCGTCGTAACGCCGAGCTGCTTCTGCAGGCGCTTGAGCTCGACCCGCATCTGTTCGCGCAGCTTGGCGTCGAGGTTTGACAAGGGCTCGTCGAGCAGGAGGATCTGCGGCTCGCGCACCAGCCCACGGGCGAACGCCAGGCGCTGCTGCTGGCCGCCGGAGAGCTGCGTCGCCGGCCGGGTCTCGTATCCGCTCATGCGGACCATGTCGAGGGCGCGCGTGACCTTGTCCTTGATCTCCGCCGACGAATACTTGCGCTCGCGCGCAACCCGCAGCGGAAAGGCGACGTTCTCGAATACCGTCATGTGCGGCCAGATCGCATAGGATTGGAACACCATGCCGATGCCGCGGTCGCTCGGCGGCACGAAGATGCCCTTGTCGACGTCGCAGACGGTCTGGCCCGCGATCACGATGCGCCCCCCTTCGGGCCGCTCGAGCCCGGCGAGGCAACGCAACGTCGTGGTCTTCCCGCATCCGGAGGGACCAAGCAAAGTGATAAGCTTGCCGGTCTCGATGCCGATGCTGATGTCGTCGACCGCGTGCACGGTCACATTGCCGGGCGCCAGGAAGGTCTTGCGAAGATGGTCGATGGCGAACATGAGTTGATCCAACTTGCGCCTGCTAGAGGCATATCTCGTTCTTAAGGACGCAGGCCTTCCTGCCGCGAAACTCGCGTCATGCTGCCGCCACCTTGGCGGAACCCGTTTGCGCGCGGTGCTGAACGCGCAGCTCGAGCCACCGCAGCGCCGCCACGATGATGACAAGCGGGATGATCTGAATGACGCCGAGCGCGGAGACCGCGCCGTAGCTGCCGCCCTCTTCCCACATGGTGAGGCTGATAGTGCCAAGCACATGGGTGCCGGGGCCGACCAGGAACACCGAGGCGGAGAGCTCGCGCACCGCGAGCACGAAAACATAGATCCACGTCGCCAGCAGCACCGGCAGCAGCAGCGGCAGCAGGATGCGCCAGAACACCTGCCGCACCCGCGCGCCGGAGACTTCGGCCGATTCCTCGAGCTCCTTGTGGATCTGGGTGAGCCCGCTCGAGATGAACCGCATGCCGTAGGGCAGGTACATGGTCACGTAGGCGATCAGCAGGATCCAGATCGTGTTATAGACCGGGATCGGGAGCATCAAATAAGCGAACAGCACCGCGGCCCCGATGATCACATGCGGGATCGCGACCGGCGTAAAGGCGAGCGAATCCAGCACCCAGCCCGAGCGCGGCACCGCGCGCAAGGCGATCCATGCCATCACAAAGGTGAGCAGCACGATGACGGTCGCCGCCATCGCGCCGAGCAGCACGCTCGTTTTCACCGCACCGACGAAGATCGGGTAGTGCAGGATGAACTGGTAGTTCTCGAGCGTGGCAATCCCGGTCGAGCCGAGGAACGGCTGCGCCAGATTGCGATAGAACGACTGCCACACCAGCGTGAGCAGCGGCAGCCCGAGCGAGACGGCGAACAACAGGCCGGTCGCGAGCGCCACCGGCCAGCGCCAATGCCGCAGCTTGATCCGCGTCGGCATGTAGCCCTTGCCCGTGATGGTCGCGAACGCCTCGGCGTTGCGGGTCGAGCGCCGGTAGAAGTAGACGGCCACGATGCAGATGCACAACAGTGTGAAGCTCAATGCGCTCGCCAGCCCGAATTCCGGCGGGGCGCTGTTGGTCGCGGCCTGAATGTCGGTGGTGAACACGTCGATGCGCGCCGGCCGCCCGATCAGCCGCGGCACCTCGTAGGACGACATCCCGAGCATGAACAGCAGAAGGACCGTGGACAGGATCGCCGGCCGCAGCAGCGGCAGCGTGATCTTGGGCATGACCTGCCAATAGCGCGCGCCCGAGACGAGCGCGGCTTCCTCCATCCGCACATCGAGCACCCGCAGCGCCGGACCGAGCGTGAGGTAGGCAAGTGGAAAATAGTGGCTCGACAGCGCCCAGATCATTCCGCCCATCGTGTAGATGCTGAACGGCGCCTCCTGCAGGCCGAACGTCGCCTTGATGAGCGCGTTGAACCAGCCGATGTTGGGGCTGAGCACCAGGATCCACGCCATCGCGGTCAGCAGGCCGGGTATCGCGAACGAGAGGAGCGCGAGCGCATGAAAGAGCGGGCCGCCGGGCGCATCGGTCCGCTCCACCACCCAGGCCACCAGGCCGCCCATGATGAGCGTGACGAGCGACGTGCCGGCCGCGAAGACCAGCGAGTTGCCGAACAGCCGCACCACATGCCAGCTCGAATAGGCCTCGACGAAGTTGTTCAATGTGGCCGGGCCGGGACCGAAGCCAGTATCCTCGGTGAAGGCCGTATAGAGCAGCGCCGCCAGCGGCACGAACACCAGCCAGCCGGCGATCAGAACGCAGGCCGCAAGCGCGAGATTGCGCGGCCGCAGCCAGCCCGAGACGCCTCTGGCCAACAATCCGTCAGAGCGCGGATCGAGGCGAATGTTTGCGGTGCTCAAAGACGGCGTCTCCCTCTCCCTCGCCACGCAGCCGCGTGGCAAAACAGCACGGCCGCGCGGCCGTGCTGTCGCTTTGCGCGGTGCTCAGCGTCCTCCCTTGAACAGCTCCGTGAAGCGCCGCTGCCAGGCCCGCTCCTCCTCCGGCTTGAGGAGCGTCGTGATCACTTTCTTCTTGCGCAACAGCTCGAGGGTTCCGGGCGGATTTTCCTTCACGTCGCTGCGCGTCGGCAAGCGGCCGAACTTGGCCAGAAACTGCTGGCACTCCTGGCTCAGCATGAAATTGGCAGCGAGCTTGGCCGCATTCGGGCTCGGCGCCTTGGCGTTGATCCCCACTTGCCCGAAGAACAGCGCGACCGGATCGAGCGCAAAGATCTCGATCGGCGCGCCGCCGAGCTTCACGTTGTTCGACAGGTTGACGTAGTTGTTAAGCGAGATCGCGTATTCGCCGGCGCCGGTGGCGCGCGCCATCGCCAGATGGCCGTCGGTGAGGATCGGCTTGACCGCGGCGACGAGGTCCTTGAGCACCTGCGTGCCTTTCTGCTCGCCGTAAAAGTCAAACACCGCCTTGAGCCACTCGTTGTCGGTGCCGTCGATGGCGACCTTGCCGGCCCATTCCTTGTGCTTGGCGAAGTCCTCGTAGGTCTTGGGCAGGTCGGACGCCTTCACCTTCTGGGTGTTGTAGGCGGGCGAATTGTAGTTGGCATAGACGCCGTACCAGCGCTTGTTGGGATCGCGCGCCTCCGGAAGAATGTTCTTTGCCTCTGGGGGCTCGTAGGCCGTCAGCATTTGGGGCGGAATCTTGTTGATCGTGGTCATGTGCACGATGTCATAGGATTTCTGGCCGGCGCGGAACTCCATGGTCATGCGCGAGGTCAGCACCGAATCCGCAGCGCGCACGTACTGCACTTTGATGCCGGTCGCCTCCTCGAAAATCTTGAACAGCGGCAGGCCTTCCCGCTCGTTGGTCGAGGAGTAGACGGTCAGCGTTCCTTCCGCCTTGGCGGCCTTGAGCAGCGCCGGATCGATCCACGGATGCGCCTTCGGGGCCTGGGCGCAGGCCGGCGCAAGACCGAGCAGCAGGACCAGACCGACGGCTCCGCCGAAGCGGGATGTGTTGATGACGACGTTAATCACCGAATCCTCCTGTGCCTTTTCTCGCGCCCCGCGGGGTGATCGCCCTGTCGGCCGACGAATGCGGAAATCCTCTTGGATTTCCACCGGTTGACGACGGTCACCGCCAGCATAGCCCAGGGCGCCGAATAGACCAACTCGACCGATTGCCGCCGAGCCGTCAACGTTGACGCAGCAGGGTGTCGAACAGCTGCTTGAGGTGGCGCTCCTCGCCGGGGTCGAACAGGGTGCGGACCACCTTCTTGCTGGTGACACGATCGATGATCCCAGGCGGGTTGGTCGGCACGTCCTTACGGGTCGGCAGCCGCCCGAACTTGGCGTAGAACAGCTGGCATTCCTGGCTCAGCATGAAATTGGCGGCGAGCCGGGCGGCGTTGGGATGCGGCGCCTTGGCGTTGACGGCGACCTGGGCGAAGTAGAGCGGCACCGGGTCGAGCGGAAAGATGTCGATCGGCCCGCCCTTGAGCTTCACGTTCATGGTGAGATTCACGAAGTTGTTGAGGGCGAACAGATACTCGCCGGCCGCCACCGAGCGCGCCATGGCCAGCCGCCCGTCGGTCAGGACCGGCTTGAGGCCCGCCACCACCTTGCGCACCAGCGCGGTGCCCTTCTGCTCGCCGTAAAATTGCAGCATACCGCGGAGCCATTCGAGGTCGGTATGATCGATCGCGACCTTGCCGGCCCATTCGGTGTGCTGCGCAAACTCCTCGAAGCTCTTCGGCAACTGGGACGCGGCCACACGCTCGGTGTTGTAGGCCGGCGTCGTATAGATCGTATAGACGCCGTACCAACGCCGGTTCGGGTCGCGCGCCTCCGGAATGATGTTTCTTGATTCCGACGCATCGAACTGCGCCAGGAGGCGCGGCGGCATCTTGTGGGCGTTCGAAATGTGGATGATGTCGAAGGACGGGTGGTTGGCCCGCGTCTCGATCGCGACCCGCGCGAGCAGGGACGCATCGTTGCCGCGGATGTAGCTGAACTTGATGCCGGTCGCCTCCTCGAAAATCTTGAACAGCGGCAGGCCTTCCTGCTCGTTGGTCGAGGAATAGACGGTGAGCGTTCCCTCCGCCTTGGCGGCGGCCAGGAGCTTCTGGTCGAGCCAGGGATGCGCGCCGTTCTGCCCATAGGCGGGCGCAAGGCCGCACGCGAGCGCCAACACCAGCGCGGCCATCAAGCGAAACAGGAAAACGTCAAGACCCTGCAAGGTAACCTCCCCTGATGCGATCAGCGCGGCTTGAACAGACTGTCGAAGGTGCGCTGCCATTTCCGCTCGTCCTCGGTGCCGAGCGACACCGTAACGATCTTGTGCTTGCGCAGCATGTCGAGCGTGCCAGCGGGATTGTCCGCCACGTCGCGGCGCACGGGCAGCCGGTCGAACCGGGAGTAGAACTGCTGGCATTCCTGGCTCAGCATGAAATTGGCGGCGAGCCGCGCCGCGTTCGGATGCGGCGCGCGGGCCGCGACGCCGACCTGCGAGAAGTAGAGACCGACCGGATCGAGCGCGAAGATCTCGATCGGACTGCCCGCGAGCTTGGCGTTCAGCGACAGGTTCACATAGTTGTTGAGCGAGAGCCAGTATTCGCCGGCACCGACCGCGCGCGCCAGCGCGAGATGCCCGTCGGTGATCACCGGCCGCAACGTCTGAACGATGTCCTTGACCAGCGCGGTCGCGCGCTTCTCGCCATAATACTCAAAGAGCCCCTTGAGCCATTCATTGTCGGTACCGTCGATGGCGACCTTGCCGGCCCAATGCTTGCGCGCGACGAACTCCTCGTAGGTCTTCGGCAGCTCGGACGCCTTCACCTTCTGGGTGTTGTAGGCGGGCACGTTGTAGATCGCGTAGACCCCGTACCAGCGGCGGTTGGGATCGCGCGCCTCGGGCGGAAGGTAGCGTGCCTCGGTCGGATCGAACTGCGCCAGCATCGGTGGCGGCAGCTTCTGGGCGGTGGAGTTATGGATGATGTCAAACGACGGCTTGCCGGCGCGAAATTCCATCGTCATGCGCGAGAACAGCGCGGTGTCGGAGCCGCGGACGTATTGGACCTTGATGCCGGTCGCATCCTCGAACAGCTTGAACAGCGGCAGCGCTTCCCGCTCATTGGTGGATGAGTAGACCGTGACCGCGCCCTCCGCCCGGGCGGCCGCGAGGAGTGTCGGATCGATCCAGGGATGCGATTGCGCGGCGGCGCCTTCTTGCGCGAGCGCGAGCAGCAGCGCACTCACGGGCAGCGCACGCGCCAGCCCCGCCATGCCGCCACGGCACACCCCCGCGATGCGCGCACCCATGGGTTCCTCCCTTTTTCCTTGCGATGATCTTATCCCGGACCTAAGCGTGCGACCAACGGATCGGCGGCCCGAACGGGTTGCACATCCTCCGCAATGCCGCCTATATGCTGCGGCGCGTAGCCGCGGGCACGCGGCCCCGCCCCCGTCAGCATCGATCAGGCCGCAAGGAGACGCTGCAATCGTGGACATGGCGACCGCAACCGGCGGCGAGGTCACGCAAGCGCCTGCATCCGACGCCCTGATCGAGGTTCGCCTGACCGCGATCCGCTATGCGGCGCGCGACACCAACCTATTCGAATTCCGCCGCCCCGACGGCCAGCCGCTGCCGCCCTACGAGCCCGGCGCGCATGTGGACGTGCATCTGCCGAGCGGCCACTCGCGCAGCTACTCGCTGATCGTGGCCCGGCCGGAGCCTGACACTTACACGTTCGGCATCAAACGCGATCCAGCAAGCCGCGGCGGCTCCCGCTTCATCCATGACGAACTGCGCGTCGGGCGGACCATCAAGATCAGTGCTCCCCGCAACAACTTCCCGCTCAAGGAGGATGCGCCACACACCATCCTGCTTGCCGGCGGCATCGGGATTACGCCGATCTGGTGCATGGTGCAGCGGCTGGAAGAGCTCAAGCGGCCCTGGACGCTGCACTACGGCTGCCGCTCACGCGCCGATGCGGCGTTCCTCACCGAGCTGCAGGGTATGGGCGGCGCGCGGTTCCATTTCGACGACGAGAGCGAAGGCCGCGTGCTCGACGTCGCCGGCATCGTCGGCGCGGCTCCCAAGGATGCGCACCTTTATTGCTGCGGGCCAACCCCGATGCTCAACGCCTTCGAGTCCGCCACCAAGGACTGGCCGCGCGCGCAGGTGCACATCGAATATTTCACGCCCCGGCAGGAGCCCGCGAAGGCCAAGAAGGGCGGCTTCACGGTTGAGCTCGCGCGCTCCGGCCGGGAGCTCTTCATTCCGGAAGGCCGAACGATCCTCGAAGTGCTGCTCGATGAGGGCGTCGATGTCGACTATTCCTGCGAGCTCGGCATCTGCGGCGCCTGCGAGCAGCGCGTCATCGAGGGCATCCCCGACCACCACGACTTCGATCCTCAGCGAGGAAGAGCAGGCCGAGAACAAGCGGGTGATGATCTGCTGCGCGGGCTGCAAGAGCGAGCGGCTGGTGCTCGATTTATAATCGCAACACACCATGCCTATCCGTTGCCATCGTCCGCGCACGCGGACGATCCGGTGGCGGGCGGTCGGGTTCGACGTTCGTGTTTGCTGGATGCCCGCTTGCGCCTGCGCCGGCATGACAGTCCGAGAACTGACCTCGCCCAAAGAATTGGCCCGGCGCCAAGGCCGGGCCGACGCGATTGCGAATGCCGCTACTTCAAATCGTTGAGGATTGAGATCGACTTGTAGTCAGGCGGCTTTGGAATTGAAGACAGGTAGGCATGGATGTCGGCGAGATCCGCGGCCGGCAGCACCTGCTCCCGATACGGCGGCATTCTGCCGTTGCTGTTTCGAATGAAGGCTGAAATCGCTTCCAGCGGCAACGGATCCGGCGCGAGCTTCGGGCCGGCTGCGCCACCTTGACCCATCGTCCCGTGACATTGCCAGCAACCGTACTTCAAGAAGTTCTGCTTGCCCTTGGCAACGTCGGCGGCAAGTGCGGCCCCGTGCCAGAGCGTCAGGCTGGCAGCGACTGCTGCCAGCTTCAGGTGATTACGAACGATACGCATGATTGAGATTCCCCTTAGCGCGGCTGCGTCCACACGTCGACCAGGGCCGGCTGGCCGGACTTCACGACTTCCACCGCACGCTTCAACGTCGGCGCAAGCTCCTTCGGATCTTTGATCGGACCAGCCGACCACCATCCCAGCGACTTCGCGAGCCCCGCGTAGTCCACGTTCGGGGCTTCGATACCGGTGCCGATCGGTGCTGACGTGTTGCCGAGCGAGGCGACCCGGTTGCGCCGATTCGAGAGGCGCTGCACGTGCATCACCTCCTGATGGTAACCGTGGTTGTTGTGCATGACGCTCAAGAGCGGGATGTTGTGATGCGCGGCGGTCCACAGCGCGCCCGGCGCATACATCATGTCGCCGTCAGTCTGGATCGAGACGGTGAAGCGACCCAATGCCTTGTTGGCGTGGGCGACGCCGATCGAGGCCGGCAGCGCATAGCCGACGCCGGAGCCGCCGGAGCCGCCGAAATGGCGATGGTGCTTGTCCATCGCCCAGAGCCGGCGCGGCCAGCCGCTGATGCCGTTCGGCATGGTGTTGAGCGCCCAATCGAGATCCTTGATCTGCGCCCACAGCTCGGCGCAGAGCCGCGCGGTCGAGACCGGGCTCGCATCCCAGGCCAGCGTAGCGGCTTGCTTGGACCGCTGGCGGGCCTGGTCGTGGATCTTCTTGATGGCCTCGCCACGCTTCTCATACGCCGCCTTGCGGTCATTCGGGATCGCCGACTTCACCAGCTCGATCAGCGCTGGCAAGGATGTCTCAGCGTCGCCGGCCATGCCGATGTCGACCGTCTGGAAGCGCTGGAAGTCCTGATAGTTCGACTTGGAGTTCAGCTCCAGCGTGCCGATCGTGACCAGTTTGGCGGTCGAGCCGGGCTTCAGGCGCGAGACTCGAATGCCATGCCCATGCTCACTGCCATTGTCGATAAAGCTGTTCACCTGGGCCCAGAAGTCGGACACCTCAAGGCCGAGGATGACGTCAGCGTTGCGGACGACTGGAGAACCAACGCTCAGCGGATGAGTGTTGGGGAAGTTCATCCGGCCATTCAGGTCGACGACCGGCACCTGCAGAAGCTCGGCCAGCTCGACCAGATGCTTCATGCCGTCGGCGGAACGCGCCATCTTGTCGGCAATGATCACCGGGTTTTCCGCATTCACCAGCAGCTTCGCGGTCTCGCGCAACGCATTCATGTCGGCGTGGGGCGGCGCGGTCGGGACGTAGCGCGGAATGTACAGATGCGGGTCGTCGACCGGCGCGTCCTGCAAGCCGGCGTCGAGCGAGATCATTACCGGTTCCTGGGGAGGCGTCATCGCGAACTTGTAAGCGCGCACGAACGACTGGGCGAAATGCTGCGCCGACACCGGGGTGTCGTCCCATTTCGTGAAATCGCGCACCAGCGCATTGATGTCCTGCGCCGAGTGGATGGTCGGCACGCCCGGCGGCCGATGGGCAGCATCAAGGTCATTGCCGCCCACCACGATGACAGGCGCGCGGTCGACCCAGGCGTTGTAGATCGACATGGCGCCGTGCTGCAGGCCCACGGTGCCGTGGCACAGAACCATCTGCACTTCGCCGGTGACCTTGGCGTAGCCGTGCGCCATCGCGATCGACGACTCTTCGTGCATGCAGGTGATGAACTCCGGCATCGTGTTCTTGCCGTAGTTGATCAGCGACTCATGCAGGCCGCGGAAGCTCGAAGCCGGATTGGAATAGACGTATTTGATCTTCAGCGACTTCATGACGTCGACCATGAAGTCGGAGTTCGGCTTGCCGGCGAGATGCGGCATATCCTTCGGCACGCCACTTTCGGCGGCGATCTGGTGAGTGGTGGGCGCCAGCGCCGAAGGCAGTCGCTTTACGTCCGCCCCAGTCGTCCCGGGCGTCGCCGCCTTGGCCGTTGTCGAAGCGGCAGCGCCCGCAACCGCAACGCCAGCCAGGAACTTGCGCCGGCTCACCTCAGGGCGAGAATCTTTTCGTGCCATCGCGTACCTCCCTTGAAGATTGTCATGACGGCCGCTGGGCAGACAGGGCCGGTGACTCGGTCAGAGTTGGCGGGATAGTATCCTCGCCCTGCCGCGGTGGGAAGAGCGTTTCGACCCGCCCGACATCGCACGCGACCGCCGCTTGCGCAGGCCCCTTTGAGAACCTTGGGTTGGTTGATCTGGCGTCGCTTGCAACAAGGCCGGCCGTCATATGGCCTCAGTTCAGGTTCCAATGGCCGCGCCCGGAGGCTCCAATCATGGCGCTGATGCTTTTGCGAATAGCTTCCGTATTTCCCGCCGCCCTCATGCTTGCCGCCTGTAGCTGGTCCGACTGCGAGGATTGCGACGCCGTGGGAGGCGAGGGACCACCGATCAAAGGATCGGGCATCGCCAAGACCGAAAGCCGGCCGGTGGAGAAGTTCACCGCCGTCCACCTATCCGAAGTCGCCGGCAGCCTGGAGATCGAGCGGACCGGCAGTGAAAGCCTGGCGGTGACGGCCGACGACAACGTGGTGTCGCGGTTCACGTCGGAGGTGAAGGACGGCACGCTCTATCTGTCCATCGCCAGTGGAAACAGTGTCCGCGGCAAGCGGCCGGTCTACAAGATTACCGTCAGCGACTTGCGGAAGCTCGACATCGAGGGCGCAGCATCCATCAAGGCGACCAAGCTGGACGGCGACGACCTGTCGATCTCGATTGCGGGCGCAGCAGCCGGCAATGTTGCGGGCCGGTCCGACCATCTCTCGATTACGATCAGCGGAGCCGGCACCTTCAACGCTGCCGACCTGAAGGCCAAGCGCGCCAAGGTCGTCGTGCGCGGCGTCGGCCAGGTGACGATGAGCGCGAGCGACGAGCTCGACGGAGAGGTCTCGGGCGCCGGCATCATCTGGTACATCGGCTCGCCCAAACTCAAATCGAACGTGGACGGCATCGGCGCGATCAAGCAGAAGCCATTTTAGCTGCGCCGCGCGGATCGGCGATAGCGGTCATGATGGCGCATCCACGCGCCAACCTTGACTTTCGCGCTGCGCTTCATCATCCATAGGGCGTCGGGCTCGATCGCAGTCGCCCGGCCTGGCCCAAGGCACGTCGCCCAAGCACTGCAGTCCGCCCGCTTGCGCGGGGGAGGGCTGTTGGCGACATGGCAAACCAACGAATATCGTTCATCCTCTATGCTGCACGCGGCGTGCGTGGCTTCGGCGACGGCTTCGCGGTCATCATCCTGCCGGCCTATCTGTCGGCGATCGGACTGAGCCCCGCCCAGATCGGGATCGTGGCAACCGCCGCGCTGCTGGGCTCCTCGCTGCTCACGCTCCTGGTGGGTTTCGTCGCCCCGCGTCACGATCTACGCTCGATGCTCATGCTCGGCGCGGCGCTCACGGTCGCGACCGGCATGGTGTTTCCGCAGATCGAGCACATCGCCTTCGTGATGGCGGTCGCGTTCGTGGGCACGATCAACCCGCAGGCCGGCGACAGCGGCGTGCTGGTTCCACTGGAGCACGCCATGCTGGCGCGCAGCGTCGCGGACGAGGACCGCACGCGTGCGTTTGCCCGCTACAGCCTCACCGGCGCGCTTGCGACCGCCGCCGGATCGCTGGCCGCGGCCGCGCCGGACCTGCTTGTGTCCTCCGGTCTCGGGCGGCTCGCGTCGTTCCACCTGATGTTCTACGCCTATGCGGCGCTCGGGCTGATCGGGGCCGCGCTCTACCAGCGGCTGCCGCGCGCACAAGCCGAACAGAAGGGCATGAGCACGCCGCTCGGGCCGTCACGGCGGACGGTCTACAAGCTCGCCGCCCTGTTCAGCCTCGACTCGTTTGCCGGCGGGCTCGTGGTGCAGTCGCTGTTGGCGCTGTGGCTGTTCGAGCGCTTCGACCTGTCGCTTTCGGCCGCAAGCCTGTTCTTCTTCTGGACCAGCGTGCTGACCGCGTTTTCCTATCCGGTCGCCGCGCGGCTCTCCGCACGCATCGGCCTCATCAACACCATGGTGTTCACGCACATTCCGGCCAGCATCTTTCTGATCCTGGCGGCGTTCTCACCCGACCTGATCCTCACGCTGGGCTTGCTGCTCGCTCGCTCCGCGCTGTCGCAGATGGATGTGCCGGCGCGCTCGTCCTACGTGATGGCGGTGGTGACGCCGGCCGAGCGCACGGCCGCCGCGAGCGTCACCGCGGTGCCGCGCAGCCTCGCCTCCTCGCTCAGCCCGGCGCTGGCCGGCATGCTGCTCGCGACCCCGTTTTCCGGGCTGCCGCTGATCGCCTGCGGGGCGCTCAAGATCGCCTACGACCTGGCGTTGCTCTACTCGTTTCGTCAGGTGAAGCCGCCGGAGGAGTGATCGCGGTACGAAGCGGACCAACCGTCACGCCATATCGCGAGGAAATCGCTGCAGAATGCCGGCTGCATGAAGGATCCCTGTTGCGGCGCCTCCTCACCATGGCATCATTGACGTTACGGTAGCGGGATGGTGCGGCCCATCTCATCCGTTGAACTATCATCCAGCGTCGTGAGTTCCAACCGCACGAAGCCGCGTCAGCGAGCGGCCTCGTCACGCCAGACCGCTACTCCCGAGGGCTCCCCTATCGAAGCGAGGCTTGCAGATGGCCGATGCGAGGACAACGTCACTCACCGGATGGGCACGGATAGCGGACTACCTGTTCGGCCGCAATGCGCTCATCGGGCTCGCCTCGCTGATGCTGCTCATGATCTCGGGCTATGCGACCTGGCACGGGATGCGGGACTTCATCGTCGGCGTGTCGTCGTCTTCGGAAGGCTCCAGGAGCGAAACCTTTGCCGGGCTTTCGATCTCGAACGACTTTCTCGTCATCGCGGTCGTGGTCACGCTGAGCTTCCTGATGTGGCTCGCGCTGCGCGAGACCTTCGGCGCCCAGCGGCGCGTGACGGAAAGGATGATCACGTTCCCGCTCTATCTCTTCCTGGCGACCTGGTCGATCGGCTTCGGGTATGGCTTCTGGTGGAGCCTCATCGCCGGCGAGGAGGCGACGCGCGCCGGGCTGCAGGGTTTGCAGGAGGACGCGCGCGACGCCGCAGCCGCCGTCGCCGCACGGCTCGATGCGGTGCGGTCGCAGCTCGACAATGTCGTGATCTGGTCGGACAGCCAGATGTCGCGCGAGGAGACGAGCGGCGGCAGCTGCGGCACCACATCGGGTGCAGGCCGCGGGCCACTCTACAACGCGCGGCGCAGCGTGCGCGACACGGTCACCTCGCTACGCGACAACATGACCAGATCCTGGCTCGGTCCGATCGAGACCGAGCTCGAACGGCTCAAGCAGAGCGCCACCGGCCTCGATGGCGGCACGATCGAGGAGCGGCGGCAGCGTTTCGAAGCCAAGGCATCCGAAATCCGCGGCAATGCCCGCAGCATCGCGGCGCGCAGCAACGAGCTCGGCAAAGCGACTGCCGCCCAGATGCGCACGCTCGCCGCGCTGGTGTCGGCACAGCCGAACGAGACAGGCTTCTTTTGCTACGATCCGACGCTGGCCCAGCGGTTGCGGCAGGCCGCCGACCAGGCGGACCAGCCGGTGGTGCTGAACCTGCGCGAGGCGCGTTTCAATGAGGGGCCGGCCGGCGTTGCGAACGCGATCAGGAAACTCTGGACCAATATCGGCACCTACGCGTCGAGCCTTGGCAGCTATGTCATATCCGGCGGCGCCGAGACCGGCAAACGGACGGCGAGCGGCGACCCGGTCACCGGTCGCGACCTGATCGCGCTGCTCGCCACGATCGGCGTCGATCTCGGGCTGCTCGCGCTGGTGGCACTCAACCCGCCCGCGGCCGGCCCCGTGCGTCGCGATGCGCTCGCCGCCACACAGGCGCGGCTCCACCTGCTCACTCCTTCGGTCATCCGGCACCTGACCAACGCGATCGAGACCGCAGTATCGCGCGCACCGGGCGCCAATCTCGAATGGGTGCGCCGGCATTTCATCCACCATGGAGGCTCCTCGTATTTCGTGATCCCCAATCTCTACGGCGTCGATCAGGCGGACAAGGACGAGGAGCTGCGCGCGCTCGCCATGAATCAGCTCGCCGGCGTGCTCGACGACCTCGAGCTCGTGCGCGCGCTTTCGGAATGGGAGCTCAAGCGCTTCGGCCGCCAGGAGATGCGCGACAGCTACACCGACCTGACGCCATTCCGGCAGGAGCGCAATGCCGACGAAGCGGCACAGGGGCCACCAAAGCCATGGACGCGCTGGTTCATCACCACCGGCTGGCCGCCAAAAGGCGGCGGCCCGCACGTCCGCAACCACGGCCTCCTGTCCAAGGCGCAGCGCGCGCTCGACATCGCCGGCTGGAGCGAGAAGGCACAGCGCGACGTCGAAATCTTCCGCCTCGTCGACAGCGAGGGGCTCACGCCACTCCTGACCCTGCTCAACGAAGCAACGCTGGCGAAGGGCGCGGAATCGTTCGAGGCGTCGCGGCAGGAGCAGGCGCTGATCCAGACCGGGCGGCGACTGCAGCTCGAGCACAAGGGTGACGGCTAAGACGAGCTCTTTGCAACATGCGCGAACGCTGCCACCATTGCGCGGCGTGGGCAAAAATTGGTGGTGTCGTTCGCGACTTCGCCGTGCTATCTAGTCCGCCATGTTCAAGATGATCGCGGCATGGCTTTTCAGCTTGGCCTTCCTCGTGTCCTCAGCTCACGCCGAACCCCCACTCGCTAAGATCAGCGCACTTGCGTCGGGCGTACTGTTGTTGAACGGACAGCCCTCCGACCTCGCAATGATTGAAGCGGAACTCAAGAAACTTCAGGCGCAAGGCGGGGCGGTCTATTACTATCGTGACGACCCTCGATCCGAGCCCGGACCCGCGGCAATGGCGGTCGTTCAATTGATCATTCAGTATCGCCTGCCGGTCAGCTTTTCCAGCAAACCGGACTTCTCGGACTACGTTGACGAGAACGGTCGCTCGCACCCTCGCAAGCGCTAGCATCACGACTGTGCAATGGGTGACGATGCCAAGAAGAATAGAAAAAGGGAATCCGAAGTCGATAGTTGCGAGTGACCGATGACCCGCCCGGTCCAACTCTACTGCTGGCATTTCATGGCCTATCCGCACCTGCCGGCGGATTTCGACGACAAATACGACACCGGTTGGGTGACGGTGCCGAACCGGCTGTGGGACGCGCAGAAGAGCCGCGGGCTCTACCAGCAATACATCGATCAGCTCGCCTACGCGGACGAGCTCGGCTTCGACGGCATGGTGCTCAACGAGCACCATCAGAACATCTACGGGCTGATGCCCTCACCCAACCTGATCGCCGCCGCGCTCAGCCAGAAGACCAAGCGCGGCAAGATCGTGATCCTCGGCAACCTCTTGCCGCTGCACCTCTCGCCGCTGCGCATCGCCGAGGAATACGCGATGCTCGACAACATGTCGGACGGCCGGCTGATCGCGGGCTTCGCGCCCGGGTCGGGCCCGGAGACGTTCAACTACGATGTTCCGTCGGCGACCTCGCGCGAGCAGTTCTGGGAGGCGGTCGAGCTCATTGCCCGCGCCTGGACCGAGGACGGACCGTTCAGCTTCGAAGGTCGCCACTATCCGCTGCGCTATGTGAACCCGTGGCCGCGCCCGACGCAGCAGCCGCATCCGCCGATCTGGATCCCGGGCTCGCGCTCGCGCGAGACGCTGGTCGAGATCGCGCGCCGCGGCTATTGCTATTTCTTCTCCTCGCGCAGCCATGGGCGGGAAACCGCAAGGTCGCAGCAGCAGTTCGCCAAGACCTTGGAAGAGCACGGCGAGCGCTATCATCCGTTTCGCATGGGCATCCTGATGTCGGCCTATGTGAGCGAGACCGACGCGCAGGCGCAGGCCGAGGCCAAGGACGGCGTGTGGTACTTCCTCAAGAACTGCCTCAAAGGACATTTGCGCCGCGAGGGCCGGCAGCTCACCTTCGGGCCAGGCATTCCCTACATCCCGCCCGAGGAATTCCGCAGCTATCTGCAGTTCTCCGATCCCACCACGCCGCTCCTTGGCGACGCCGAGAACTGGGACGACCTGCGGCAGTCCGCTTCCATCATCGTCGGCAATCCCGATACCGTTGCGAGCCGCATCATGGAGATACTCGCGCACGCCCAGGTCGGGCATCTCCTGATCCAATTCCATCTCGGCAACATGGCGGATGCGCTCACCCGAAAGAGCATGCGGCTGTTCGCAAGCGAGGTGGCACCGCGCTTGCGCGCGGAATCGGCGAAACTCTTTGGACGCGCATTTCCCGACATGGAGCGTCAGCTTGCGCCGGAGATGGCGAAGTGAGCGCGTTGGATATCCATGGCCGCAAGGTTGCGCTGGTCGAGGCGGGCGCCGGCGCGCCGCTGGTCTATCTGCATGGCTTTGCGGACGTGCATGGCGTCGCCGGCGACCCGCAGCCGTTCCACCGGCTGATCGCACAGACCGCCCGCGTGATCGCACCAGCGCACCCGGGCTGCTCCGGGACGAGCGAGCTTGCCGGCGGCTGCAGCATCGACGACGTGGTGTTTCACTATCTCGAAGTCTTCGACGCGCTCGGGCTTGATCGTTTCGATCTCGTCGGCCATTGCGTCGGCGGTTGGATCGCGGCCGAGCTTGCGGTCCGTCATCCCGAGCGGGTGGCGCGGCTTGCGCTGATCGGCGCCTGCGGGCTGTTCGTGCCGGGCCAGCCGATCGGCGACGTGTTCATGCATGCGCAACCCGAGCGCGGCATTGATTATGCGACGCTGCGGGCGCTGCTCTTTTCCGGCGCAACCGCGCCCGCGGCGCTGCGGTTCTTTCCCAATGGCCGCGGCGACCTCGAAGAGGAGATGCGCCGCTACCAGATGCTGCGCTTCGGCTCGTTCGTAGGCTTCAAGCCGCCCTATTTCTACAATCGCGCGCTGATCGAGCGGCTCCATCGCGCCCGCATGCCGGCCCGCGTGATCTGGGGCGAGCATGACCACATGGTCCCGCGCGCCCATGGCGACGCTTATGCCGCAGGGCTCGCCGGGGCGGACAGCCTTAGGATCGTGAACGGCGCCGGCCACGCGACGCCACTAGAGCAACCCGAGGCAACAGCCGCTATACTGACCGCGTTTCTGAAAGAGACCCAGCCGGCCCGGCTGCAACAACTCAACGCCTGAAAAAGATCGGAGGATTCCCATGGGGAGCAAGGCTCTCATTCTGGCAGCGACCGCCGCACTCGCCCTGACCGCAACCGCCCAGGCGCAGCAACCGTTCTTCGCGCGCAAGACCATCACGATCTCGATCGGCTACACCGCGGGCGGCAGCTACGACCTCTACGGCCGCCTGATCGCCCGCCATCTCGGCAGGCACATCCCGGGCCAGCCGACCGTGGTCGCCCAGAACATGCCGGGCGCCGGCAGCATGAAGGCGGCAAATTATCTCTACGAGGTCGCCCCGAGGGACGGCACCGCGCTCGGCGTGATCGTCGAGTTGGCGGCGCTTGAACAGGCGCTGGAGAACAAGGCGGTCCAGTATGACGCCGCGAAATTCATCTATGTGGGCCGCGTTGCCACCAGCAACAACGTCTTCATGACATGGCACACCTCGAAAGTGCAGTCGATCGAGGACGCGCAGCGCACCGAATTCAAAATCGCCGGAACCGGCCCTGGCTCGATCGCCGAGACCGTGCCGCGGCTCCTCAACGCGCTGATCGGGACCAAATTCAAGATCATCACCGGGTATCCGGCGTCGACCGAGGCAATGCTCGCCATGGAACGCCGCGAGGTCGACGGAGCGTCATCCTCGTGGGCAGCCGTCAGCGTCGGCAAGAAGGAATGGCTGCGCGAAAAGAAGATCAAGATCTATCTGCAGACGGCGCCCGAACGGCACCCCGACCTGCCGAACGCTCCGAGCCTCGCCGAGTACGGCAACACGCCTGGCGACAAGCAGGTAACGCTGCTCTACACCAGCGGCAGCGCCATCGGCCGTTCGTTGATCGGGCCGCCGGGGATTCCGGCAGACCGCGTCAAGGTGCTGCGCGAGGCGTTCAACGCCATGGTCAAGGACCCAGAGCTCATCGCCGACATCAAGAAGCTCAACGTCGAGCTCGAGCCTCTGCCCGGCGACAAGTTGCAGGAGCTGGCCGTGCGCACGCTCAACGTTCCGCCCGCCGTGCGCGAGCGCGCCAAGGTCGCGTTCGGACGGTAGACAATACGAGCACGTGTTCCCGAAGTCGAACACAGCCCCGGGCATCGGCCCGGGGCTGTGGTTATAGCGAGAGCTCAGCGGTCAGTCGTCGTTAACCCCCGAATCGTGCGCCAGTTGGGCACGCACGGTCGGATCGGGGTCCGAGCCGACGTAGTGGCCGCTGGTGTCGTAAACATCGTAGGGTTGGCTCGACAGCCGCCGCCCGGCGTTCGGACTAGCAGCGAAGGCCTCGTACGCGTCCACGCTTGGCGCTCGGACGTGGTGCCGAGTTCGATGGGTCTGCGCCAGAGCCGGAGTTGCAGCCACGGCAACAAGTGCCACGGCTGTAAGAAGCATTTTCTTCATGGTTCAGTCTCCTTTGTCGCCCGCGCGCAGGACCTAAGGTGACCGGCCTCTTTTGCAATGCACAAAGATTTGACTGAACGTCATCCAACTCGTTGCATTTACACGATATTTACACAACAAAACTGTTATGGCGTTAATCGCGCGGCGAACCCGGCATTGCCGTATCAATCTTCTGTCGATCTTCCCCGTGACAAGGCCGACCGCCTTCCCGCTACGAAGACGTCCTATGCGTCGAGCGCAGGGGCGAGCGGTTCCTGTCCGCGAATCATGTCTGAGGCCTTCTCGGCCATCATCAACACACAGGCATTGATGTGCGCGGAGACGAGGTCGGGCATCGCCGATGCGTCGACGACGCGCAGACGCTCGACGCCGCGCACGCGCATCTGCGGATCAAGTACGGTGTCGGGCGTCGAACCCATCGGGCAGGTGCCGCACGGATGGTGCGCGGTGATCACGGAGTTGCGCAGCCAAGCCTCGATCTCGGTATCGCTCTGTACGGCGTCGCCCGGATTGAGCTCGACGCCACGATAAGAATCGAGCGCCTGCTGATAGACCATCTTGCGCGCAAGCTTGAAGCCGTGAACGAGCGTCGGCAGGTCGTTCGGCGCGGTGAAGAAGTTGTAGCGGATGCGCGGCGGATCGCGCGGATCGGCCGAGCGTAGCAGCACCTCGCCACGACTGTCGGGATGCAGCAGCGTGGGGCGGATGCCGAAGCCGTCGCGGAACGCCGGATAGACGAGCGGAAACCACAAGTGCGGGTGGTGCGAGGTGCCGCGGAACATGAACTCGATGTCCGGCACCGCGAGCTCGGGCCGCGACCTGATGAAGGCATGCAGCCCGCCCGGCACCACGGTGGCCGGGCCCGAACCGAACAGATAGGCGCGGATCATGCTCAGCGCCATGCGATCGAAGCGCATCTCGCCGTGGAACACGCCGGGTGAACGCCGCTGGTAGGTCATGTAGGCGCCGAGGTGATCCTGCAGGTTCCGCCCAACCGGGAGATCGACCGCGCACGCGATGCCCGTCGCGCGCAGATGCGCGGCCGGCCCAATCCCCGAGAGCATCAGGACCTGCGGCGCATTGAAAGCGCCGGTCGACACGATCACTTCCCGGTCGGCCTCCGCCTGCTTGCGGTCGCCGGCGTCGGTGACGTATTCGACACCGGTCGCGCGCGTGCCGTTCATCACGACGCGCGTCGCATGCGCACCGGTCTCGACCGTGAGGTTTGCGCGTTTGCGTGCCGGCCGCAGATAGGCGCGCGCCGACGAGGAGCGGCGCCCGTCCCGGATCGTGTATTGGCCGCGCCCGAAGCCTTCCTGGGTCTTGCCGTTGTAGTCCGCGGTTGGCGGGATGCCGACCGCCTTGCCGGCTTCGACCCAGGCGTCGAACAGCGGGTCGGGCGTCTTGGCGTATTCGGTGCCGAGCGGGCCTTCGCCGCCGCGCCACGGATTGGCGCCACC
Source organism: uncultured Alphaproteobacteria bacterium (assembly GCA_963753575.1). Classification (GTDB taxonomy): domain Bacteria; phylum Pseudomonadota; class Alphaproteobacteria; order Rhizobiales; family Xanthobacteraceae; genus VAZQ01. Next base: position 253,259 of record CAVWCR010000005.1, on the reverse strand, counting down.
CTCCCAGGTTTCGGCGCGCCGGAAATAAGGCAGCACGTCGGCATAGGACCAGCCGCGCGCGCCCTTCTGCGCCCAGCGGTCGTAGTCGCCGCGGTTGCCGCGTGTGTAGGCCATGACGTTGATCGAGGAGGAGCCGCCCAGGACCTTGCCGCGCATCGCCTCGATCGTACGGCCGTTGAGGTTGGGCTCGGGCTCGGTCTCGTAGCCCCAGTCAAACATGGCGCGGTCGTGCATGCGGCCCATGCCGAGCGGAATCGAGATGTAGGGGTGGCGGTCCGGCGGACCGGCCTCAAGCAGCAACACGCGCGCGGCGCCGTCCTCGCTGAGCCGGTTGGCCAGCACACAGCCGGCGGAGCCTGCCCCCACGATGATGTAGTCGTAGCCGCTCATTAGCTTCGTCCCTCTCGCTACCCACCCTCGATGCAGCGCACCGTGCCCCCATCCGGTGCTCATGTGCAAGCGGTGAGCGCCGTCCCGTGGCTGAGGGGCCGCCCGTTGAAATCTTACGCGCTTTTGACTCCGCCGCTTCAAAAAGCCTGCGGCCCGGGCCTCCTGTCGGATGCCTTCTGCAGTAGAGAGAAATTTTTGCGCAGGCCGTGAACCAGCCCGACGGCTCGGTGCGACCAACGCATCGGACCCTCCGGGAGGAACCAATGTTAGCCAATGACGCAGCGGTGCTGGCGAAGTTCGTGTTTCTGGTCTTGGGGCTCGGCCTGACCGGCATGCTTGCCCAGATCGCAATGTTCGGCAGCTAGTGCCGCCGATCTGAAGTTCCTACAACACTTGCGGCAAACTCACTTAGGAACATCAGATCGAAACGGGGCACTAGGTTCTCCTCGGCGCTGCCCGTTTCCGCCTTATAGCAGAAGCAATCCGGCTGGATTTACCCGCCTCCCCGGCCCATCATGCGCTCCACGACATCGGGAGTGCATCATGCGGATCGGCGCCGCCCTGCTCGTCACCATCGTGCTCGGCCTTGCTCTGCCGAGCGCCTCCGCGCAGGACGTGGCGGCCTGGCGGGTCGAATGCACCGGCGACGGCAAGACGCTCGATTGCCGCGCGGTGCAGCAGCTGTTCCATCGCGAGACCCGCCAGCTCGTGCTCTCGGTTCTAGTGCGCAAGGCGCCCGACCCGAAGGCCGCCCTGGTGGCGATCCAGCTGCCGCTCGGTCTCAATCTCACCGAGCCGGTGCAGCTCAAGGTCGACAACGGCCAGGCGGAACGGCAGTCGATTCAGACCTGCACCAACATCGGTTGCTTCGTCCTGATGACCGCCAGCGAGCGCTTCGTCAACGCCATGCGCGCCGGCCACGAGCTCAGGCTCACGTTTCAGGACGCCAACAAGAAGCCGGTCGAGCTGTCGGTCCCGCTGCTCGGGTTTGGTGTGGCATTCGACAAGGTGCGCGCGTGAGGTCAGCCTTGCCGTGACCTCTCCACAGGTCGGGACCAGCCAAAACGCTACCGCCCCGCCATGCGCCGCGGCCGCGAGCCGTCGCGGGTGCGATCGAGATAGCCCGCGATCACGCCCGCGATCGCCATGTTGTTCTTCTCCAGCATCATCATGTGGCCGTTGCCGTGGATGCCGACGTCGGGAAGGCGGATGAACGTCGTCTTGACGCCGGCCTGGTTGAGGTAAGCCACCGTGCAGTGGTCATAGGGCGCGTGGTAGGACGCCTCGGTCGTGAGCACGAGGGTGGGCACCTTGGCGAGGTTCGGCAGCTTGCGCGCCGGCTCCTTCTGCAGCCAGCAGCGCACGAGCTCCGGCCGGTCGGGCTTTTCCTGGCGCACGAATTCGAGCTTGGAGCTCTCGCCCACGGCCGGCTGGTAGCCGAGCGGCACCTCGCCGAGGCCGAAGGGCTTGTCGCGCTGGCTCTCGCCGAACCAGTCGGGCGCTCCCTTGAACACGACCTCGCGCACCGGCGGGCCGTTCGGCTCGACCGCGATGTTGGCACGCACGAGATCGGGCCGCTTGTCGACGATCGGCCAGGCGAAGGCGCCGGACTGCGAATGCGTGAGCAGGATCGAGGGGCCGATCTTTTCCAGCAGCGCGATGATCGCGGGCGGATTGATCTCCTGCTGCTTGGCGAAGCTGGCAATCGACGGCATCTGCGAGAAGTAGAACTGCTCGAAGGCCGCGTCGCCGGGCTTGCCTTCGCCCGGCCACTGGGTGTGCAAGTGCGCCTGCGGCCATAGCTTGTAGCGCTCGGGCGCAACGAAGCGCTGGGTGAGCCGCTCGAGATTGGCGTTGGTCATCTGGCCATACACCTGCGACCAATGGGCGGAGCGTCCGCGTGCGACGCCATCCACCACATAGACCGCATAGCCGCGGCGCACGAAATACTGCGCCCAGCCTTCGCGGCCGTCGGGCGTGCCGGTGAAGTTAGTGCCGCTCTGGCTGCCGCCGTGCACCATTACGATCGGCACGCGATGGCGCAGGCGCTGCGGGATCATGTATTCGACATAGATCTGGCCGACCGGCGCGCTGCCCTGCACGGACGGGTCGATCTTGCCGCCGACGAAGAAATAGCTCGACTTGGCGAGCACCAGCGGCCCGCGCCGTTGCGCCTGCGCGGGCGCCGTCGCGAGCGCGGCTGCAACCAGCGCGGCTGCGGCAACGCCCATCAGATTGTGCTTGGTGTCCATTGTTTCCTCCCTTTTTTGATCGTTTGGTTTGTTGAGCTTTGTCGCTAGATATCGGGCTCGAAGCGATAGCCAGCCCCCTGGCGCACGATGTAGCCGAAGCCCGGATAATCGAGATGCGCGCCCGCGACCCGCAATCGATCAGCGGCCACGCGGTCGAAGGTGCGCCGGCGCGTCGATCGCGCGCCATCCGGATCGACGTCAAAGACCAACGCCGCCTCCGGATGCGGCACCTGCACGGCGGCGAGATGCACGACGTCGCCCCAGATCAGGACGCCATCGTTGCCGGATTGGACGAGCCATCCGGTGTGGCCGGGCGTGTGTCCCGCGAGCGACACTGCCGACACGCCGGGCAGCGCCTCGCCGTCGGGCACGGCCCGCAGGCGCTCGCGATAGGGCGCGCAGGCGGCTTGGCCCTTGCCGATGTTGCGGCGGATGCGCTCGCTCGCGCCGCTTGCAGCATCGCGGTTGAGCCAGAACGCGGCTTCCTGTTCGTGCACGATCAGCTCGGCGTTCGGGAACACGGCGTGGCCAGCGGCATCGACGAGGCCAAGAGCGTGGTCCGGATGAATGTGCGTCAGCAACACATAGTCGATGGTTTCCGGCGCGATGCCAAGCGCGCGCAGATTGTTGGGCGTCTGCCCAAGTTCAGGGCCCATGGTCGAACCGCAGCCGGTGTCGACCAGCGCCCACTTGGCTCCGAGCCTGAGCAGATAGCAGTTTACCGGCAGGAACAGCGGCTGCGTGCCGCCGACCAGCCGCTCGGCCTCGGCGCGCGGAAAATCGATGAAGGAATCGAGCGTGGCCGGAAACGGCCCGTCGCTGAGCGCGGTGACGTCGATGGCGCCGATCTTCATCGTTCCTCGACGACGGTCAGCCGCCCCGGCAGCTCGCCGGCGCGCAGCATGATCGCCATGTCATTCGCGTCTTGGACAGTGAAGTTGCCGGAGATCTGCCCGCTGCCGCCCAGGATCGGCTCGCGGATGATCGGCGCGGAGATGACCTCGTTGTCGAGCACAATCGCGAACGGCTTGCCGACATTCTCCTGCGTGACCTGGGCGAACCTGCGGGCGCCGTTGGCGTTGAAGCGAAAGCTGATGACCGGCTCGCTGGTGCGGGCATCGAAAGCGGCCTGCGCATCGACAAGATCACGGCCGGTCAGCACCGAGCGTTTGTAGACTATGTAGCGCTTCCGGTCGCCGCGGCCATAGAGCACTTCGGCGTGGGCGGGCGGCTCACCGCGCGCCACCTGCTCGGGCGTCAAGTTCGTCTCGATGAGGCGGAACTGCAGCCTGCCGCGACGCGACGCGACCTCGATGACGCGCGTCTTGTCCGCCGACTTCGGCAGGCTGAGCAGGATTCGATTGTCGTCCTGCGGCTGCAGCACGAAGCGCACGCGAAGGTCATTGAGCCGGCGCTCGATGACCTTGATCGAGTCCGTGACCGCCGGACCGATCTCGACACCGTCGGGCTCGACCTGCAGCACGAGCTGGGGCCCGCCCTGCATCGACGGCTGGATGAAGTTGGGCAGATAGTCGCCGAAGCGATCGGGAAAGGCTAACGCAACGGCAAGCGCGGCCACGGCCGCCGCCAAGACGACGCCTATAACGACTGCCAAAGCCTTCATCGGAACGCCGCTGCGTTGGCCCTACGGGATCTTCTTCACCACCTTGGTGTCGAGGCCAAACAGCCTGGCCGCATTGGCGCCGAGGATGTTGCGCTTGGCCTGCTCCTTGAGGAATGGCAGGTCGTAGATGACCGACGGCAGGTCGAAGTCCCAATGCGGATAATCGGACGACCAGACGAGCTGGGTCTCGGCGTTGATCATCTTGAAGGTCGCTTCCAGGATCGACAGATCGTCCGGGACCTCCATCGGCTGCGACGAGTAGTACATCTCGCGCATGTATTCGCTGGGCTTACGCTTGCACGAGGGGCAATCCGACGTGCGCATCATGTAAGAGTGGTCGAGCCGCTGCATCAGGCAATACGCCCAGGTCAGCCCGCTTTCGATCCACATCACCTTGAGCTTCGGGAAGCGCTCGGGCAGGCCATTGATGACCCAGTTGGTCATGTGGATCATGTTGAACCACATGAAGCCGAGCGAATGCACCGAGATGAACCGGTTGGTCATCTGCAGCGCGCGGTCCTCCCAGCTGTAGGCGGCGTGGAATGAGATCGGCTTGCCCATCTCCTCCATGAGCGCGTAGGTCTTCATGTAGGCGTTGTCGTGCACCGGCTTGTAGCGCGGCGAGGTCACCATGAAGCCGACCACGCCCTTCTTGTCGCCGAAATCCTTCACCGTGCGGTAGGCCGCCTCCGGATCGTTGAACGGCAGATAGAGCATCGAGACGATGCGCGGCTCGTGCGCCAGGATGCGGTCGCACAGCCAGTGGTTATAGGCGCGGCAGAGCGCGGTCTCGACCTCGACCTGCGGATGCAGGCCGAGAAACAGCATCGGGGTCGGGAACAGGCAGGCGTAGTCCACGCCCATCGCGTCCATCCACTCCTTGGTGATGTCGATGTCGCGATGGCGCTGGCCGGAAGCCTTGTACTGCTTGCGCAGATTATGCCGCGTGATGCGGCCCGAAAGGCCCTGGTAGCCGACCTGACTGTTGAGAAAGGCCGAGCGACCGCCGCGTGCGATCGACTCCATCGCCTCCATCTTGATCACCGGGCTCTCAAGGTAGCTATAGACTTCCTTGTAGTGCTCGTTCTCGTAGTGGTGCGAATCCACGTCGACGATCAGGAAATCCTGGTAGTTGCGCGCGCGCGCCTGTTGGACGGCGTGATCGAGCGACTTGGTCTCGGTGAACTCGTTGTAGTTCAGGTTGCGGACTTCTTCGCGAACCATATCCATGGGCGTGTCCTCGCTGTTCGTACCCGTTTGCGCGTGATCTTTTCCGAAAACCGGTTCCTACTTTTCGGGGTCGCGCGCTAGACCACGACGAAAATGTCTTCGCCGCGCCGCACCACCTCGTACTTGCGCAGCTTCAGACGGCGATCGCCGGCGCATTCGCCAGTCTTGATGTCGTATTCATAGCCATGCCACGGGCAGACGAAGTGCAATTCGTCCGAGAAGGTCTGGCCCTCGTAGGTGCGATCGGCGGCAATCAAATCCACGACCTTGTTGACCAGGATGCCCTCGCAGGCCGGGCCGCCGGCGTGCAGGCAGTAGTTACTGTAGGCGTAGTAGGCGCCATCCTTGAAGAAGACCCCCACCTCGTGCTTGCCGGAGACGACGATACGGCGGTCTCCGTCCTTGAGTTCGGCGGCTTTGGCGACGAAGCATTCGGGCATTCAGAGGCTCCCCTTGGCGACGTGATTTTGCATCACTCTAATCGGACGGCGCCCGGGCGGGAATGGCTTTGTTGGGCGCAAATGCAATCGAATGGCAGGTCTGCGACGCGGACGCTCCTTGGTGACGAGGGTCGCGAGCGCTTTGGTGCCGGCTGCCAGGCCCGAGGAAACCGACTGCGGCGGAATATTCCTGGCATTTTGGGCGATCATTCACGATCATGGCGGCACATCCCACCGCCGAGCAAAGGGCGCGACATGACGACACTGGTGACTGGCGCAGGTCTTATCGGCACGGCCTTCGCACAAAACGCGATCGCGCGCGGGGAGACGGTGGTGTTCGTCGATCCGGAGCCGCGCGCGGACTTCCTGCGCCTGAAGCTTGGCGACAAGGGCTATTCGGTGGTGCGCAAGGACGTGCGTGACCTGCCGGGGCTGATCGAAGCGATGAAGGCCAACGGCGTTGAGACCGTGGTGCACAGCGCCGGCCTCATCGGCAACCGGGTGCAGCAATCCTTGAACGCGGCCTTCGACATCAATCTCGGCGGCACCCGCAACATCGCGGAGGCGGTGCGACTTTCAGGTGTGCGCCGGCTCGTGCACATCTCGACTTTCGGGGTGTACGACCGGCGGCGCGAAGCCAACGCCGCCATTACTGAGGACTTTCCACGCGGCGGCGCGCGCGGCTATGGCAACTACAAAGGCGCCAAGGAGCTGATCCTGGAAGCCTATGCGGCCGCCTTCGGCTTCGAGCTGATCATGCTGCGGCCCGCCAACGTGTTCGGGCTCGGGCACTTCTGGTCGGGCTCGAGCGGCGGCCAGAAGATGCACAACCTGATCGTGGCCGGCCTCGACGGCACCCGCGCGCGCATTCCCGCCTCCGAGACCATGGCGAACGAATACATCTACGCCAAGGACGTCGGGCGCGCGGTCGATCTCGCCGCCACCGTGCCGCAGCCGAAGCAGATCGCATTCAATATCGGCAACGGCGTCGTCACCCCATTCGAGGAAGTGCTCGCCGCCGTGACGGCGCTCTGTCCGGGCATGAGCTACGAGGTCGAGCTGGGCGAGCCGCCGCACTCCAAGCTTGTCCCGCTCGACATTTCGGCCGCCAAACGCGACCTCGGCTGGGAGCCGCGCTTCACTATTTCCGCAGCGTTTGCGGATTATCTCGCCGACCTCAAGGCGGCGCGGGCCCGCTGACACCAAACTCGACCGATTGGAGCATAATGCAATGACGATCCTCCGCCTCATGGCCGCTGCCGCGCTCGCGGCGCTCGCCGCGCTGCCCGCCTCGGCGCAGACCTATCCAGCAAAGCCGATCAAGATCATCGTCTCGACCTCGGCGGGCGGCGCGACCGACATCATGGCGCGTATCCTTGGCCACTACATCACGGAGAAGACCGGCCAACCGCACGTGGTCGACAACCGCCCCGGCGCCAGCGGCAACATCGCGATGGACGCGGTCGCGAAATCAGCGCCCGACGGCTACACGCTCGGCTTCGCCAACACCGGCAACATCACGATCAATCCGTATCTCTTCAAGTCACTGTCGTACGATCCGCTCAACGACCTGATCCCGGTCGGGCCAGTCGGCACCGTGCCGCTGTTCCTGGTGATCAACGGCAAGCTGCCGCCGAAGACGCTCGCCGAGTTCATCGCCTATGCGAAGGCAAACCCCGACAAAGTGAGCTATGCCGGCGCCGGCGTCGGCACCACGCCCGACCTGACCGGCGGCGAGTTCGCCCGCCGCGCCGGCCTCAAGCTCGTGGTGGTGCCCTTCCGCGGCACAGCACCGGCGACCACCGCAGTCATCGGCGGCAACGTGCAGTTCACGTTCGTGTCGATGGGGCCGCACCTTCAATTCGTCCGCAACGGCACGCTGCGCGTGCTGGCGGCCGCGACGCCGAAGCGGCGGCCCTATGTGCCTGACGTTCCGACCTTCGCGGAGCAGGGCTTCCCGAAGTTCGAGATGGCAACGTGGTTCTCGCTGTTCGCCCCCAAGGGCACTCCGATGGAGATCGTCAATCAGCTCAACGCCTATACCCGCGAAGTGCAGGCCGATCCCGAGGCCAAGAAGCGGCTGGAGGCCACCCTCATCGATCCGCTGGTACTCACCCAGCCCGAGTTCGCCGCGCTGGTGAAGGCCGACGCCGCCAAATACGAGCGCATCGTACGCGAACAGGGGATCAAGCTGAAGTGATAGCCTGTCGCGAACGCCCGTGCGCGGCCAGCCGGGCGCATTAACGGGAACGTAACCGCAGCCCTGTTCTTCAACATATGATATTGATGGGGTGCGCCGCCATGTTTTACAAACGGTGAAATGGAGAGGCCGAAGATCGAGAGCCGCAGGACCGCGTGGTGGCCGCGTGATGGCAATCGCGCCTCCCCGTCCGCCGACCGCAAGTAGGGATTGATATGAAGAAACCCAAGAAACGCCGAGCGAACTACATCCGGTCGTGGCGCCACCATCGCGGCCTGACACTGGAGGATGTCGCGGCACGCATCGACATGACGCCCGGTCACCTGTCCATGCTGGAGCGTGGCCAGCGCAGCTACGTCCAGGAGACGCTTGAGGCGATCGCCTCCGCGCTGCGGACCGATGCCGCCAGCCTGTTGATGGGCGACCCGGGGGATCCCAACGCGATCTGGGCGATCTGGGACAAGGCCAAGGTCGGCCAGCGCAAGCTGATTACGGACAAGGCGAGAAAGCTCGTGAAGGGGGCCGCCTCCCACCCGCGCCACCCGTTAGGGCGCTGACGCCGGCGCAAACCTTCTCGAGGGCTCGGTAACCAACCGTCCGTCTCCTTTGTTTTCAGACCGCGGCGCCCTCGACACGGCATGGCCGCCTCAGCCGTTTGGGCTATACTCTGCGCACCCGGAGCCCAAGCGTGAACATCATCGACAAGACCGAGACCACGACAGCCGTCGACTTCGAGCGTTACCGGCTGCGACGCTTCATGGCCGAACTGCCGCCCGAGGAGATCGAGACCAGGGACGCGCCGATCGATCTCGCCGCGGTCGCAGAGGCGCTCGACGGCAATCGACGCGCCGTCTTGTTCCATGCCGTCGGGCCGGAGCGACAGGAGCTTGCCGGCAACGTGACTGGCAGCCGCAGCCGCATCGCGCGCGCCTTCGGGGTTGCCCCGCACGAACTGCTGCAAGAGGTGCGGCAACGGCTCGCCAACCGGCCGAGCGTCGTCGAGATCGCGCGCGCGGAAGCGCCCGCGCAACAGATCGTGCTGACCGGCGCGGATGCCGATCTCACCGCATTGCCGGTGCATCTCCAGCACGGCGCCGACGGCGCGCCCTACATCTCCGCCTCGACCGACTTCGTCGTGGACCCCAAGACCGGTTGGACCAACGTCGGCATCCGCCGCCTGATGCTGCGCGGGCGCACCGAGGCGGGCGTCGACCTCAACTCGCCGAGCGACCTACGCGCGATCTACGAGGCAAGCGCCGCCGCCGGCGAGCCGCTGCCGGTGAGCTTCGTGGTCGGCTCGCACCCGATCGATCATCTGGCCGCCGTGATGCGGCTCCCGATCGACGACCTCGCGCTGATCTCCTCGCTGCGCGCAGCCCCGCTGCCGGTCGTCAAATGCGTGACCAACGACGTGCGGGTGCCGGCCGACGCCGAGTGGGTGCTGGAGGGCTTCATCGACGCGCGCGGCCATGTCGAGCCGGAGGGCCCTTATGGCGAGTTCCTCGGCTATTACGGCGCGGTCAAGCGCAACCCAGTGTTCCACCTGACCGCCATCACGCGCCGGCGCGACGCGCTGTTCCAGACCTCCAGCATCGGGGGCAAATGGCTCTCGCGCACCGACACGGCGCTGCTCAATGGGGTACGCACCGAGGTGATGGTCTGGCGCGCGCTCGAGACCGCGGTGCGCGAGCCGATCGCCGTGCATGCCACGCCCTCGAGCGGCGGCATGTACACGCTGCGGGTGGCGTTGCGCCAGCGTGTGCCGGGCGAGGCGCGCAATGCCATAGCGGCCTGCTTCGGCGCGCTCACCAACGTCAAGCACGTATTCGTGGTCGATCCCGACGTCGACATCTTCTCGGACGAGCAGATGGATTGGGCGTTCGCCACCCGCTTTCAGGCCGACCGCGACCTGGTGGTGATGGACGGGATGCGCACCGTGCCGATCGATCCCTCGCTGATGGGCAGCCGGGTGGGCGCGAAGGCGGGCTTCGACCTGACCTGGCCGGTCGGCGCGGTCTCGCGCCTGGAAATGCGGGTGCCGGAGCCGCCGCGGCTTGCCGGCAAGCGCTTTCCGTCGATCGAGGCCGCGCTCGCGGATGGGCCGAAGTTCTTCGAGGAGTTGATGGGCGCGGTGGGCAGCCGCGACGGCCGCGAGATCGTGCGCGCGCTCGAGGCGCTGCGCGCAAAAGTCGCGCTCGACCGCGACAGCGACGGGCGGTATCTGATCAAGAGCTGAGTAACGTCACCTTTCGGGAGGACACCCATGATCGCCATCCTCAAACGCGCCGCCCTTGTTACGCTTGCGCTTGCCAGCGTTGGCGCAGCGCACGCGCAGGAAACCACGGTCAAGATCGGGCTGGTCAAATCGATCGCGAATGCCGCCAACCTGTGGGCGATCGAGAAAGGCTACTTCCGGGAGGTCGGCATCAAGCTGCAGATCGAGGCGCTTGATACCTCCGCCAACTCTCTCGCGTTGCTGGCGCAGAACCATTTGCAACTGATCGAGGGCGGCATCTCGGCCGGCTACTTCAACGGCCTCCAGAAGAACCTGCCGATCACCATGGTGATGGACCGGGTCTCGAGCCCGCTCGGCCACAATCTGATGCTGCGGCCCGACCTCAAGGGGAAGATCACGCGGCTTTCTCAGCTCAAGGGCAAGGTCATCGCCACCAACGGCGCCGGCGCGGTCTCGACCTACGAGGTCGGCAAGATGCTGGAGACCGACGGACTGACGATCTCCGACGTCGAGCTCAAGGTGCTGCCATTCCCACAGATGTCGATCGCCATGACCAACAAGGCGGTCGAGGCCGCGATCGTGATCCCGCCGTTCACCTCGCAGTTCCTCGACAAGAAACTCGCCGTCGCCTTCAAGAACCCGGACGATCTGGTCAAGCCGCATCCGCTGACCATCGCGGTGAGCATGATCAACACCGAGTGGGCGAAGGCGAACGATCGCGTTGCGCGCAACTACTACCTGGCCTATCTGCGCGGCGTGCGCGACTACTGCAACGCCTATCACGGCGGCAAGGACCGCGCCGCCATGATCGATCTCCTGATCAAGACCGGGACCGAGAACCGGCCGCAGCTCCTGCACCAATATCCCTGGCCGGCGCGCAGCCCGAACGGCGAGATCAGCAGCGCAAGCCTGCTGGACATGCAGGCCTGGTATCGCAAGAACAAGATGAGCAACACCGAGTTTCCGGTCGAGCGCCTAGTGCACACGGCCTATCTGCGTGAAGCAGCCGCCAAGCTCGGGCCGTTCAAGCTCGAGAACAAGGATAGCAAGCTCCCGGGTTGCCGGTGAGGACCAGGAGCAGACGATGACGACGTTGCTTGGGCGCACCCTCCTCTCTGCCCTTTCCGCCGCGCTCGCGCTCGCGGCCTGCGGCGCGCACGCTCAGGAGGAGACTGTCCGCGTCGGCAGCGTGCGCTCGCTCGCAGCCCTCGCGACCACGATCGCGATCGAGAAGGGCTACTTCCGCGAGGCCGGCATCAAGGTCGAATTGACCCAGCTCGACACCTCGACCGACTCGCTCGCGGCGGTCGCCCAGAATCGCCTGCAGATCGTCGGCGGCGGGCTGTCGGCTGCCTATTTCAACGCGGTCGACAAGAAGCTTCCAGTCACCGTCGCGTTCGACCGCGTGAGCTCGCCGCTCGGCCACAAGCTCCTCATCCGCGCCGACCTGAAAGACAAGATCAAGAGCGTCGCCGACCTCAAGGGCCGGCCGCTCGCCAGCAACTCGCGCGGCTCGATCACCAACTACGAGATCGGCAAGATCCTCGCGACCGTCGGGCTCAATTTCAAGGACGTCGACTTGAAGTTCATCCCGTTCTCGCAGGTCGCGGTCGCGTTTGCCAACAAGGCGGTCGACGCCGCCTTTGTGATCCCGCCGTTTGCGGCGCAGATCGTTGATCGCGGGCTCGGCACCGTCGTCGCCGACCCGGACGATTTCGTGACCCCGCGGCCGATGACAATCGCGGTCGCGTTTATCAACACCGACTGGGCGGCAAAGAACGACGCGCTGGTGAAGCGCTATTTCGTCGCTCACATGCGCGGCGTGCGCGACTATTGCCAAGCCTATCACGGCGGCCCCAACCGCGCCGAAGTGGTCGATATGGCGATCCGCAGCGGCATCGAGCGGCGGCCCGAGATCCTGCACAAGTATCCCTGGCCCGCGCGCAACGCGGACGGCCGCATCAACGTGGCCAGCATGCTCGATATCCAGGCCTTCTTCGTGCAGGCGGGCCTCTCGCTGCGCAATCTCCCGGCCGACAAGCTCCTGACCGACACCTATGTCGAACACGCCAACAAGACGCTTGGCCCATTCGTGCTGGCCAACAAGAACAGCAAGCTCGCCGGCTGCCGCTGAGGCCGTCTTCACGCGTCTCCCAATTCGTGGGATAGGGTGCCGCCGGTTGCGCAGGGGACAAAGCAATGGACGTTCAGCGGCGCGGCGCCGCGGTCAATATCGCCGGCCTGCGCAAGGAATATGTGAGCGGTCAGGGCCGGGTGCTGGCGATCGACACAGTCGACCTTGCGATCGCGCCGGGCGAATTCCTCTGCATCGTGGGCCCGTCGGGCTGCGGCAAGTCGACGCTGCTGCGCATCCTCGCCGGGCTCGACCAGCAGAGCGCCGGGACTATCACGGTCGAGGCCGGCGGCTGGATGGTGCAGAACGCCATGGTGTTCCAGGAGAGCGGCCTGTTTCCCTGGATGAACGTCGAGACCAACGTCCGCTTCGGGCTGATGACGCGCGGCGTCCCCAGCAAGGAGGCCAATGAGCGCGTGGACGCCGCGCTTAAGCTCGTGGGCTTGACCAAGTTCCGCCACCACTATCCGCACCAGCTTTCCGGCGGCATGCGCCAGCGCAGCGCCATCGCGCGCGCCTTCGTGACCGATCCGGCGATGCTGCTGATGGACGAGCCGTTCGCCGCGCTCGATGCGCAGAACCGCGTCATCCTGCAGGAAGAGCTGGTGCGCATTTGGGGCGAGACCCGCAAGACGGTGATCTATGTCACGCATTCGATCGAGGAGGCGCTCCTGCTTGGCGACCGCTGCGTGGTGATGACCGCGCAGCCAGGACGCATCAAGCTGATCATCGACGTCCCCTTCCCGCATCCGCGCGACCTGATCACGCTGTCGGCGGCAGCCGAGTTCGGCAAGCTCAAGCTCGACATCTGGCGGGTGCTGGAGGAGGAAGTGATGCGCGCACGGGCGGAGCTCGAGATATGAACGGACTATCGGCGAAGACGCGCGACCGGCTGCTCTACATGATCTCGCCAATCGTGTTCCTGGCGCTGTGGCAGCTCCTGCTCATGGCCGGGCTCGGCGACCGTCGCTTCATCCCAGCGCCAAGCGACATTGGGCTCCGATTCTGGCAGCTCATCGAGAGCGGTGAGCTTGCGATGCATACTGGCGTGACGCTGCTGCGGGTGTTCGGCGGGTTCTTCGCTGGCGCTGTTCCGGGCGTCGCCTGTGGGCTTCTGATGGCGATGTTTCGGCCAGTGCGCTTCATGATCGACCCTTTGATCGCAGCGCTGTTCCCGATCCCCAAGATCGCCCTGATGCCGCTCCTCCTGCTCGCGTTCGGCTTCGGCGAGGCCTCCAAGATCGCGCTGGTCGCAATCGCGGTGTTCTTCCCGGTCTGCGTCAACACCTATGTGGGCGCCGCCAATATCGAGAAGATCTACTGGGACGTGGCGAAGAATTACGGCGCCAGCCAGACCGTGATGTTCACCCGCATCGTGTTCTTCGGCGCGTTGCCGACGATCTTCGCCGGCATCCGCATCGCGCTCGCGGTCTCTTTCATCGTGCTGGTCGCGGCCGAATTCGTCGCCACCAAGTCCGGCATCGGCTACCTGATCTGGAACTCATGGGAGCTCTTGCAGGTCGACATCATGTTCTGCGGCATCGTGACGGTCGGGATTCTCGGGCTGATCACGTCGGCCATCCTGCAGGAGCTCGAACGCAAGATCATTCCCTGGAAGGCGGAGTGAAGCCGCAAACCGATTCCCGATGGAGCAACGCTACCGGTAGGTCAGCTGCCCGACCAGATCTCCGATGACACAGCTGCTGCTGTGCACGTCCGAGACCTCGCCCGACGCACTCGCTGACCGTTGACACGGGTCAAAGTCCCCGGTTTGGAATTGAATGAGGTAGCTCGTCACGGTCGACACGCTCCATCCCAGCGGCAAGGGATAGCCAAGCCCCTCCAGCTTGACCTTCAGAACTTCGGCTCCCCGCAAGGCCGCAGCCGAAGCGGTGGGCGGCTCGTTCTGCGCGCCACTCGCCTGCTCTGCCCGGTCGACCTCGATGTATCCGCGTGCCCCGCTCGCATTGAGCATGGTCCGGATCGGGTCCAGCGCTTCGCTGAGGCCGGTCACTTTGTCGGTGGCAAAGCCGCCCGAGGTGAGGATGATGAGCTTGATATCGACGGGCAGCTTGCGCTGCTCGATGATTTTTTGCAGCGAGTATGTCAAGTCCAGCGCCGAAGCGACGCCGGAATTCTCAAAGAACCCACCGTCACTGACTTTGGTGATATCGCGTTCGCTCGGTATGCACTTGCCCATCTCGGGCGTCTCATAAAACCAGGCCGTCGGGGTCACCCACGGGAACCGCGCGCTCAAGACCGCCGCGGTGCTGAGCGGAACCGATTCAGTCTTGGCGGCCTGGCCGGAACGCTCCAACACGCAATCGAGAGGAAAGAACCTGATGTCGGTCAGGCCCTTGAATGTGAATGGCGCGATCAGCCGGCGCCGGCCAGAATCGACCTCGGTCGTGTTCAAGATAAGCGCGGGGGTGAACGACGACTTGCCGAAGCCTTCGGGCCAGAGCGATGCAAAAGGCTCCGCCATGATGTTGCCGGTTTGAGCTTTGGTACGCGGCCCAAACAGCTCGCTCTTGGTGATCATCGCCTGCCACGAGGCCTCCAGCCCGCGTTCGAGTGCACGCGCCCGGTCAAATCTCTCGACCCAGATCGGCAGGAATCGCTGAAGCAAGTCTGGAAACAGCGCCATCGCCTGCAGTGGGCTCCAAAAATCCCCTCCCAGGACTTCGGTCGCGGCATCCAGGAATTCCGGACTTTCTTCGCTGCCGGCCTCGCGGTCGTTGCATCCGCGAGCCGGGATCTTCACTGCTGCGCGCCGCTCGGCTTCCTTCATCGATGCGGCAAAGACGGCGGCCCCGATGCTGCCGCCCGACACGCTGCTTATGGCAAAGAGATGGTGAGCGAAATTGGGGCACCTCTGCTGCATGTAACCCAGGAACGAGGCGGCGTGCAGCGCGGCGTAGATGCCGCCGCCCTGCGCCGCGACGACGTAGAGCGGATAGCGCTGGAACTTGGTCCGATCGGTCCGCGCGTCGTACCACGCCAGGAAAGTGTCCGATAATTCAGGCGCCGCCGGTGAGGCCTGGGCTGAAAGCTCAACGCGTCTCACACGATGATTGTTGCTGAGATCAAAGACCGAGAACACGATGGCCGCGATTGCAAACAGCCAGATCACGAGGCGCCCGGTCGCGCCGGATTGCAAAGTGAGATAGTTCCCGACGACGAGACTGAGTGCCGCAAACAGGCAAAGCGTAGGCACGGCCGAAATACGCACGGCAAGCGCCCCCAATTCGGTCGAAAACAGCGCGCAAAGCGCAAGAAAGACAGCGGAGGCTGCAAGAACGGCGGGACCGCCCAAGATGACCCGGCCGACGGCATCAGCACGGGAGGAATTCTCAAAGCGATTGAGCAGGAACACCAGCAGCAAGCCCACGACCGCAAAGACTACCGCCAATCCAATCAGAATGATGTTGTAGCTCGCAATTTGATTTGCCCAGCCGGTCGCAAGCCCCCCCGCCATCGAGGGATCGGTCCCGAGGTCTCGCAGGTTTCCTTCTTTGATGACCGCGAGCAGCTTCTTGATTTTTTCCACCGCGTCCGCGCTGCTGCTGGCGGCATAAAATCCAGCGGCCAATGACAGAAAAGGCAACGCAGCCAGGCCGAGGCTGACAATTCTTCTCCAGAGCGACACAACGTTACTCTCGTTCTTTTCACCAAAATTCAAACGACAGGTGAGCCAAATCAGGATGGTGAGCAGGGTCAGAGCCACAATGGTGTAGGCGGCTGCGGTCACGGCGCCCCAGAAGTCGGGATTGGTGGACCACACACCCACCGTCTGCAACGAAGCGACGCGCTGGGCAAAGCCTCGGTATATCTCTCTGAACTGGGCGGGCTCGGCCAGGATGTAGCAAGAGCCAAGCGTGACGATGATTGGTACGACATTGACCTCGAACGCGGAGAAAATCCGATCAACGTAAGCGCGCATGGCTTGACCGATCAATTGTGCGACAACTCAGATTTGCGAAGCGCAGACACGGCTATTGGCGGACACGGCTATTTTATGCAGTAGGCTTTTGCCCGCTCACATTTTTCCGCGAGCGCACAGATGGTGGTCATGAGCGGCTTGCATTTGTCAGGCTGGGATGGGCTGCGTGTGTTGCACTTCAAGCCGGTGTATTGAAGATACAAGGTGCTGGCCTGCTCCCCACAGGAGAGAATGCGTTGCGCGAACAGGACACGGCCCTGCTGCGTCGCGGCGTGCGCCGGGATGAAAGCGGCGGGAAGGACAAGCGCCAGGGTCAGCAGCACAGCCGTTCGCATTGCAGTTGCTCCAAGCATTCCAAAATTGTGCTGCAAAGCATCTTCGGCATCGCCGACGCTGCTCAACCAGATCGTTGTCAAAATGGAGCTGTGCCGCTCAGTCAGCCCCTCGTAGCAGAATTTGGAACTCCACGCAACGCTGCCGCAAATTTCAGCGAAAATTCCATGCGTCACATCGCGTTGCATCACATCGCGTGCAAACGAAAAGAGAATTGAGCTGATGACGATCGAGACCTACGCGTGCGGTGTTCGATGTTGAATGTTGCAACCGCGTCACCGCCCCGCCGCATAGCCTTGCATGCCGCGCGGATTGGCGCCGGCGCGGCGGCGACGGCCATCGCGTGACGCGGCCGTGAGGCGGCCTTCCGACCAGTCGCCATCGACCTCGACCACATGGCCGCGCCGGCGCAATTCCTTGATGGTGTCGGCCGGCAGCCGGCCTTCGACGACGAGCACGCCCGGGCGCGCCTCGCGCGGCCAGAACGACGACGCGAAATGCTCGGAGTGCCAGGCCGGCGCGTCGATCGCCTCCTGCAGGTTCATGCCGCAATGCACGTGGCGCAGGAAGAGCTGCGCGGTCCACTGGTCCTGCTGATCGCCGCCGGGCGAGCCCCAGGCGAGGTAGGGCTCGCCGTCGCGCAGCGCGAGCGTGGGCGTGAGCGTCGTGCGCGGGCGCTTGCCGGGCGCGAGCGCATTGGGATGGCCCTCGTCGAGCCAGAACTGCTGCGCGCGCGTGCCGAGGCAGAAACCCAATTCGGGGATCACCGGCGAGGATTGCAGCCAGCCGCCGGACGGCGTCGCCGACACCATGTTGCCGGCACGATCCACGATATCGAAATGCACGGTGTCGCCGCGCATCAGGCCCGAGCGTTCGAGCCTGGCATCCTCGATGGCGACCGCGCCCGGATCGACCGTGTCATCGTGCGTCCACGCCGCGGCGCGGCCGACCGTGGGCTCGCCGGCGCCGGCGGCCGCAATGCGCTGCCCGCCCGCGACGCGCAGATCAAGCCGCATGCCATGGCCCGGGATGTTGCCCGGGCGCTGCTCGAGCGAGGCGCGCTCGCCGACGAGCTTGCGGCGCGCGGCGTTGTAGGCGTCCGAGAGCAGCGTCTCGCCCGGCACCTGCACGAAATCGGGATCGCCATAGAACGTGTCACGATCCGCAAACGCAAGCTTGCAACATTCGACCAGGACATGGACGAAGTCGGCGCTGGTCGGATCGGCCCGATTGAGATCGAAGCTCTTGAGCAACGCGAGCTGCTGCAGCATCACCGGGCCCTGGCTCCAGAACCCTCCCTTGCACAAGGTATAGCGGCCGTACTGATAGGTGACCGGCGCCTCGACGCGCGGCTGCCAGCGCGCCATGTCATCGGCGGTGAGCACGCCGCGATGGCGCGCGCCGCTCGAATCCATCAGTTCCTGCGTACGGCAGAAGCGATCGATCGCCTCGGCCACGAAGCCATGCGACCATAGAAAGCGCGCGCGCTCGATCTGCGCCTCGCGATTGCCGCCCACGCTCTCGGCCTCGCGCAGGATGCGCGCGTAAGTCTCCGCCATCGCGGTGTTCGTAAACAGCGAGCCGGTCGCCGGCACGTCGCCGCCCGGCAGATAGACCGCCGCCGAGGTCGGCCAGTGATCGCGAAAGAGCTCGCGCACGGTCGTAATGGTCGCGTTGGCCCGCTCGACCAGCGGATGGCCTTCGCGCGCGTAGCCGATCGCGGGCGCGAGCACCTCGGCAAGCCGCATGGTGCCGTAATCGCGCAACAGCAGCATCCAGGTCTCGAATGTGCCGGGCACGCAGCAGGCGAGCAAGCCGGTCCCCGGGACGAGATCGAGCCCAAGGCCGCGGTAGTGTGCGATCGTGGCGCCGGCCGGCGCCGGCCCCTGGCCGCAAACGACTTCGACGCTGTCTTTCCCCTTGCGCATGTCGTGCAGGATCACGGGGACGTCGCCGCCCGGTCCGTTGAGGTGTGGCTCCACCACCTGCAGGGTGAAGGCGGTGGCGACTGCCGCGTCGAAGGCGTTGCCGCCGCGCTCCAGGATACCCATGCCGACCGCGGTCGCGATCCAGTGGGTCGAGGTCACGACCCCGAAGGTGCCGTCGATCTCCGGCCGCGTGGTGAAGGGATTGGGGTTGATATTGCTGGCCATAGGGGTCCTGCGCGCGTTGGGACCCGCACCTAACCATAGCTTGCAGGGTCGCGGCAATTGCGCCGGGGGCGGGCCGCCCACCCTTGAACGGCGGCAGAATTCGCGGGATAGAACAAGAAAAAGCGAGAGAGGGCGATGGCAGGCATGACTCCCGATCAACGCGTTGCGGGCGTGCGCGCGCTGTTCAACCCGCGCAACATCGCGATCGTGGGCGCGAGCGACCGCCCCGGCAATTGGTCGCAGCGGGTCTTCCGCTCGCTCAAGAAGTTCGAATTTCCCGGCGCGATCTATGCGGTCAACCCGCGCAACAAGACGGTGTGGGGCGGGGAAACCTGCTACCCGAGCTTGAGCGAATTGCCGGAGGCGCCCGACCACGTCGTGGTGATCGTGCCAGGCGCAGCCGCCGTCGACGCCATCACCGAGGCCGGCAAGGCCAAGGCGCGCAGCGCCACCGTATTCTCCGGCGGCTTTGGCGAAGGCGGCGACCCGAAGGGACGCGCGCTCGCGGCCGACCTCCGCCGTGCGATCGAAGACGCCGGCATGGCGGTCTCGGGCCCCAACTGCATGGGCAATCTGGCCGCGCCGTCGCGGATGATGACCATTCCGGACGACCGCATCACCACGCTCGACCGCGGCCCGGTCGGGATCGTGGGCCAGAGCGGCGGCATCGTGATGGCGATCCACCGCGCGCTGCTCGCGCGCGGCGTCACCGCCGGCTATGCGGTGACGAGCGGCAACGAGATCGGCCTCAACATGGCGGATTACATCCGCTACCTCGCTGACGATCCCGACATCCGGGCGATCGCCTGCTTTATCGAGTCGATCAAGGAGCCGGCCGCATTCCGGCGCGCCTGCGAATATGCGCGCGATGCCGGCAAGCCGGTGGTCGCGGTCAAGATCGGCGGCTCCGAGGAGAGCCGGCGCGCCGCCCTCGCCCATACCGGATCGCTTGCCGGCTCGCTGCAATGCTTCGATGCGGTCGCCGAGACCATCGGGGTCGTGCGTGTCGATACGCTCGATGAGGTTGTCGAGACGGTGGAATATTTCACCCACGCCAAGCCGCCCAAGGGGCCCCGGCTTGGCGCCATGACGTTCTCGGGCGGCATGAAGGGCCTCCTGCTCGAAGCCGCCGAGCGCAACGGGCTCACTTTCCCGCCGCTCCTGCCCGAGACCAACGCCAGGATGAGCGAGGTGCTCGGCGTCGGCACCTCGCTCGGCAACCCGCTCGATGCGGGCTTCGCGGCGCTCTCGAGCTCGGAGGCCTATTTCAAAGGCATCGAGACCATGCTCGCCGATCCCAATATCGACGTGCTGCTGGTGCAGGAGGAGCTACCGCCGGCGCCGCGCCTCAACAACAAGGTAGAGAACCTGCGCCAGGTCGACGAAATGGTGACGCGCACCGGCAAGCCGATCGCCGTCATCTCGATGATCTCCTACATGTTCACCGAGCACACCCGCGAGTTCCGCGCGGCGCTGAAGAACTTGCCGGTGCTGCAGGAGATCGACAAGGCGGTCCGTGCGGTCGGGCGCGCGGGCCGCTACGGCGCTTTGCGCGACGAGGCGGCGAGGATTGTGCCAACGACGGGCACCAAGCCTGACGTCGCGGCGATCCTCAAGCGCCGAAAATCCGCCGCCGACGGGCTCTCGGTGCTCAACGAAGCCAACTCCAAGGCGCTGCTGCGCGCCTATGGCATCGCGACGCCGCGCGAGCGGGTGGTCGCGAGCGTCGACACGGCGGCAAGCGCGGCCAAGGAGATCGGTTATCCGATCGTGCTCAAGCTCGTCTCCGCCGAGGTGACGCACAAGTCGGACATCGGCGGCGTTATCCTCGGCATCCGCAGCGAAGCCGAGCTGCGCAGCGCCTATTCACGCCTGCAACAGAACTTCGCCAAGGCACGCCCGGGAGCGAAGCTCGACCAGGTGTTGGTGGCCGAGCAGGTCACGGGCGGCGTCGAGCTGGTGCTCGGCGTGCAGCGCGACCCCGAAGTGGGCCCGGTGGTGATGTTCGGTACCGGCGGCGTGCTGCTCGAGCTCACCAAGGACGTCAGCTTCGGCGCGGTGCCGCTGCCGCCTTGGCAGGCGAACGCCATGATCGAGCGCACCACCGCTGGTCGCCTGCTCAAGGGCTATCGCGGCGCGCCCGCCTGCGACGAGGAAAGCGTGCTCGCTGCGCTCACCGCGCTCGGGCGGCTGGCGCACGACCTCGGTGACGAGATCGAGAGCGTCGACATCAATCCGTTGGTGGCGCAGCCGGCAGGCCAGGGCGCCGTCGCGCTCGACGCCCTGGTGGTGCTGCGGAACTGATGCAACACTTTCTGTCGCCCCCGCGAAAGCGGGGGCCCTGTAGTCCCAGAGCCGACGTTGGAAAATCTGAGCGCCAATTGAAAGATCAGAGTTTACTAGTGCCGCCGATCTGAAGTTCCTACAACACTTGCGGCAACTCGGTTAGGAACTTCAGATCAGCGGCACTAGAATCATAGAGTTGCTCGTGCCCCTTTGTTTCCGAAGTTCGTATCAGAGGGTGCAGCGATGACTTAGCGAGCTTCGGAAACGGGGCACTAGGTCCCCGCCTTCGCTGGGACGACGCCGAGATTGGAGGAAAGTCATGAAGCAAATCACCAAGCTCGCAGCTGCTGGCGTATTCGCCACCCTCATGGGCGCGACCGCCGCACCCGCCGCCGACATCAGCCCCGAGTTGATCGCCAAGGCCAAGCAGGAAGGTCAGATCACCTATTACACCGATCTGATCGTCGATCAGATCGTGCGGCCGCTCACCTCAGCCTTCGAGGCCAAGTACGGCATCAAGGTTGCCTTCACGCGCGGCGACAGCCAGGTGAACAGCATCAAGCTCCTCAATGAGTACCGTGCCGGCCGCGTGATGGCGGACGTGTTCGGGCTCACCTCGAACATGGACATGTTGATCGCGTCCGGCGTGGTGCGGCCGTTCACCGCCGCCAACGCCGAAGAGCTGCCGCCGCAGTATCGCGACCCGGAGCACTATTGGGTCTCCTCGCATCTGTTCGTGCTCACCCCCGGCGTCAACACCAACCTGGTGCCGGCCGCGCAGCGGCCGAAGAGCTACGACGACCTCCTGCTGCCGCGCTGGAAAGGCAAGATGGCCTGGAAGATGAACGATCTCTCCGGCGGCCCCGGCTTCGTCGGCAACGTGCTCACCCACATGGGCGAGGAGCGCGGCATGGCCTACCTGCACAAGCTCGCCGGCCAGGAGATCAAGCTCCTCAACGCCAGCGCCCGCGCCATCCTCAACCAGGTGATCGCCGGCGAATACCCGATGGCGTTGCAGATCTTCAATCATCACGCCGCGATCAGCGCGAAAAAAGGAGCGCCGGTCGACTGGGTGCGGCTCTCCCCCGCCACCGTCACGCCCGGCCTCGTCGGCCTGCCCAAGAACGCCCCGCACCCGAACGCCGGACTGCTGTTCGTCGAGTTCATGACCTCCAAGGAGGGTCAGCAGATCTTCCAGAAGGCCGGCTATCTGCCAGCGAGGCCCGACGTCCCGCCGACCATCCCCGAGCTCATTCCGACCAAAGGCGGCTTCGGCGCCACCGTGATCACGCCGGCGCTGACCGCCAAGTCGATGACCCACTGGGAGAAAGTGTTCGCCGAGCTGTTCCGCTGAGGCCTAGGCCCCCGCTTCCGAAGTTCGTTAAGTCGCCGCGGCACCCACTGACACGAACTTCGGAAGCAAAGGGGCACTAGCAACTCTATGATTCTAGTGCCGCTTTTCGATCTGAAGCTCCAAGCGAGTTTGCCGCGGGTGTTGTAGGAACTTCAGATCGGCGGCACTAGTTTCACACAGGTTATCCAGCAATCGCCGCAATCAATACCTCTCATGCCCGACCTGCTAGTGGCAGGCCTATGGCACGAGGGTACCATGGTCCGGATGACCGGAGCGTGGAGGCGTGAGGGCGTGGATGCGTATCTTCGGGACAGCTTATGAATTTCCAAGGAGAATCCCTTGCAACGAAGAACGTTTCTGGCCGGGTCGGCGGCGGCATTCGCCGGCGCGGCTCTCCCGCGAAATCGCGGACGCCGCCGTAACCCGTCCCTACAACTGGGACGACGCGCCGCCGACCAATAATCGTGAAACGTTTATCGAATGGATGGTCGAGAACCGCGGCGAGGACCCGAAATTTCTCTCCCAGCGCTGGTCCCGCTATCAGGTACTCGTCGCCAACAAGGATCTGTGGAACGAGGCCAATAAGCGCGCCTTCCTGCTTACCCCGCGCGAGGAATTCACGCTGCAGCAGAATCGCGGCCGCGCCTATGATCACGCCTTCCTCGACATCGGTTTCGGCGTCACCATCTCCGGCCCGCACGTGGTCGGGCGCATGACGTCGGCGATCGACGTGAAGCGCGGCGAGAAGGTGCTCGAGATCGGCACCGGCTCCGGGTACCAGTCAGCCTACCTCGCCCACCTGACCGACAAGGTCTACACCATCGAGATCATCAGGCCGCTCGCCGAGCGTACGCGCGGCATCTACGACGATCTGATCGAGCACGGCTATTCCGAATTCAAATCGGTGACCAGCAAGCCTGCCGACGGCTACTATGGCTGGGAGGAAGCGGCCCCGTTCGACAAGGTCATCGTGACCTGCGGCATCGACCACATCCCGCCAGCGCTGCTGCAGCAGCTGAAGGCCGGCGGCATCATGGTCATTCCGGTCGGCCCGCCGGGCGCGCAGCGAATCCTGCGGGTGGTCAAGGAACAAACGCCCGACGGCAATTTCAACATCGCGCGCTCGGACATCTATCATGGCCGAGTCGTCCCGTTCGTGCCGTTCACGAAGCTCGATGGCGACAAGATCAAGGGCACGCATAATCAATAATGGGATGTGCCTCGGTCGGGTGAAAGTACAGCAGGACCGAGCCGCAAATGCGGCCCGGCTCCCTCTCCCCGCAGGGGAGAGGGGTGGGGTGAGGGGGTTACGACATCGATAGTTCTGTTCCCCCCCACCCAACCCTCTCTCCGTTGGGGAGAGGGAGTTCCGCCGTGCCGCAGTCATAGTCCGTACTTACCAAGTCACCTAAATAGAACGGGACGTAGCATACAGTGGACGACGTTAGTCACGCTCCCGATGGGTTGTTGATCCAAAGCACGGCCGCCGCGCCAGCCGCCAGTTCGCTCGCGCCATCGTCATCGCTCTACCTCTCGGTCGCGCTGATCGCCGGCGCCGTCATCGCGCTGCAGATCGGCATCATGCGGATCTTCTCGGTCGGAAGCTGGGCGCATTTCGGCTCGCTGGTGGTGAGCCTCGCCATGCTCGGCTTCGGGCTGACCAGCGCGATCATGTGCGTCACCACCGCATGGTTCGACCGCCATTGGCGCGGCGTCGCCGCAGCCGCGCTCATCCTGTTCGGGCCGCTCGCGGTCGCGGCCAACCTCTTAGCGCAGCAGCTTCCCTTCAACGCCATCTTTCTTGTTTCCGACCCGATGCAGAAATGGCGGCTCGCCGCCAATTTCGTGCTCTACATGCTGCCGTTCCTGGCCGGCGCCTTTTTCCTCGGCACGGTGTTCCTGAAAGCGCAGAAGATTTTCGGCCGCGTCTATTTCGCCGACCTGACCGGCGCCGGGCTGTGCGGACTTGCGTTCCTGCTGGCGATGTATGTCGTGGTGCCCGACAATCTCATTGCGGTTCCGCTCATTCTCTGGTTTGCCGGCAGCGCATTCTGGCTGATCGCGACCGGACGCCCGGGCCGCATCGCGGCGCTCGCCGTGTTGGCGCTCGCTACAATCGCGGCGCACTTTGTGCTGCCTTCGACGCTCGGCGTCAGCAAGCTTGCGGTCTCCGACTACAAGGGCGTCGCCTACGCGCGCAAGTTCCCCGACAGCCAGCGCGTCTACGAGAGCGCTTCTCCATTCGGCTATCTCGAAGTCTACTCAAGCTCATACCTGCATTTTGCCCCCGGCCTCTCCGACAACGCCGCCTTCAACCTGCCGAAGATGCCGGCCAACGCCTACCTCGGCATGTACATCGACGGCGACGGCCCGATCGGCATCATCCGCGATTTGCCACCCGAGGAGACCGCCTACTACCGCTTCCTGCCGATGATCTATCCGTACCTGATCAAGGAGAAGCCCGACACGTTCGTGGTGCAGTTCGGCGGCGGCATCTCGACCTCGGTCGCACTGCGCTCCGGCTCCAACACGGTGACGGTGGCGGAAGGCAATCCGGCGGTGCTCAACGCGTTCCGCACCGACAAGGGACTGCGCGACTTCACCGGTGACATTCTCAACAATCCGAAGATCCGCGTCATCGACTACGACGGCCGGCTCTACCTCGCCTATACCAGCAACCGCTACGACATCATCGACCTGAGCCTGGCCAATTCCGCCGGCCTCTCGAACCCGGGCGGCTTCGCGATCGTGGAAAAGTTCTCCTATACGCGCGAGGCGATGCTCAGCTACATGCGTGCGCTCAAGGACGGTGGCGTTCTGTCGGTGACGCTGTGGAACAAGGAAGAGCCGCCGAAGTCGGTGCTCAAGCTCTACGCCACCATGGCGGCGGCCGCGCGCGAGCTCGATCCGGCGCACATCGCGGACAGCTTCTTCGTGGCGTCGAGCTATCTGTCCACCGCGACCGTCTTGTTCAAGCGCGGCGGCTTCACCGACGCCGAAACCGAGAAGCTGCGCGCGCATACGCGCGCCATGTCGTTTGACGAGATCTACTCCAAGGGCTTCGTGTACGACGATACGCAGACCGCACGCGTGCTCGACGACTACCGCGAGCAGATATTCGGGACGGGGGAAGATACCCAGCCATCCGCCCCCCCAGAGGGCACGCCGCCGGAAGGCGTGCCTGGCGGCGAGCCGCCGCCTGAAGGCTCGACGGCGGTGCCGGCAACCACGATGGGGCAGCTCGCCTGGAACCGGCTCATCAACGGCGGCTGGGACGAGATCGCCAACGCCTATGTGTTCGACTCGCGCCTCCTCACCAACAACCGTCCCTACTTCGCAGCCTACGTGAAGCCCGGCGACCTGCATCGCGTCACCGACCGGCTGGAACTGTTCCAGGACGAATGGGGCTACCTTCTGATCTGGGCGACGCTCGCGATCGCGTGCCTGACCTCGCTGTCGCTCGTCATCCTGCCGGTGATCTTCGGCTGGCGCACGATCTTCAGCCACAACCCCGGCAAATTCCGCACTATCATCTATTTCGCCTGCCTGGGCGCCGGCTACATCATGGTCGAGGTCGGGCTCATCTCCGAGTTCATCCTGGCGCTCAGCAACGCCACCGTGTCGGCCTCGATCCTGATCACCGGCATGCTGGTGTTCTCGGGTCTCGGCAGCTTCGTGTCGGAGCGTTTCCTCGACCGCGCCCGCAGCGTGATGCCGATGATCTTTGTCGCGATAGGCGCGATCCTGATCGGTTACGGGCTTGTGCTTGATCGCGTGCTCGACTGGATCGGTACCTTCCCGTATCTGGTGCGGCTCCTATTCTGCTTTGCGCTGGTGTTCCCGGCGGCGTTCCTGATGGGCTTCCCGATGCCGACCGCGATGACGACACTCGGCCGGCTCGGCAAGCAGCACATGTTCCTGTGGGCCTGGGGCATCAACGGCTGCTTCTCGGTCATCGGCGCGGCCCTGGTGCCGATCGTGGCAACCTCGTTCGGGCTCTCCGCTGTCCTTTGGGTCGCGGGCGTGGCCTATCTGGTCGCGATCCCGGCGTTCTTTGCCGTACTTCTGCCGTTGAAGCAGGCGCATTCTGCCGCTGCGTCGTAACGGGATCGTAGGGTGAGCAAAGGCGCGGTCAAAAGGCACGAATCTCGCCATGCGAACGGCACAGCGCCGTTCCCACCGTCACCGCCATGGTGGGCGCGGCGCTGCGTTGTGCAATTGGAGAGTGCGTGCAGGGGGATCGCGCCTTTGCCCACCCTACGATCCGTATGCGCGGCAGCGTTTGCATTCCTCTTCGCCACCGCCGCATTCGCGCAGGCTCCGATGCCGGTCACGAAGACCCAGCTGGTGCCCTTCGACACCACGCCGTTCCCCTACAGCGGGCCGGTGCCTGAGAAGAACATCACGTTTCTCGACGTGCTCAACGGTGAGCGGCGCGGCCACACCGCCCCGCGCGGCGGCGTCTACTGGGAAGACCTGACCTACAGCGACAAGCGCGTGCTGCTTTCGATCCCGCGCGGCTTCGATATCCGCCGGCCCGCCCTGATCGTGGTGTTCTTCCACGGCAATCTGGCGACGCTGACGCGCGACGTGCGCAACCGCCAGCAGATCCCACGCCAGGTCGAGCAGTCGGGCCTCAACGCGGTGCTGGTCGCGCCCCAGTTCGCGGTCGATGCGCTCGATTCATCGAGCGGCCGGTTCTGGGAGCCGGGCGTGTTCGGCAAGTTTCTGGACGAGGCGGTCGGAAAGCTCGCGCGTCTGCACGGCGATGCGCGCGCCCGCGCGGCGTTCGAGCAGGCTCCGGTGGTCATCGCAGGCTACAGCGGCGGCTACAACCCGACTGCCTTTGCGCTCGCGGTCGGCGGCGCCAATCAGCGCGTGCACGGCGTCATGCTGTTCGACGGGCTGTTCGCGGAGATCGACAAGTTCGCCGACTGGCTGGCCAAGCGGCCGCCGGCATTCTTCTTCACCGCCTACGGCAAGGCTGCCCGCACCGAGCATGCCGAGCTGCAGCGCATGCTGACCGACCGCGGTGTCGGCTTCGCGACCAAGCTCCCCGCGCGGCTCACCCCCGGCAGCGTGACCTTCCTGGCGGTCGGCGACGACGTGCGTCACAATGACTTCATGACCTGGGCCTGGGTCGCTAACCCGCTCAAGGCGGCGCTGGCACGCATCCCGGGCTTTGCCCGCACCGGCCCGGCGCCAGGCAAGAAACGACGGTAAGCGCCCCCTTCCCCTCCCGCCCGTCATGCTCTAATCGAGCGACGAATCTAGTGTCCCGATTCCGAAGTTCGCCAGAACTCGCGGAACGGATTGGAGCGAACTTCGGAATCAAAGGGACACTAGGACTTATAGAGTTGCTAGTGTGGCTTTGGTTCAGAAGTTCGCTCCTGATCTAGCCACCAGGTATGGCGAACTTCTGAACCGCCACACTAGGAGGACATCGCCTTGCCTTGGATGACCGCGAACGGAGTAAGCCTTCACTATCAGCTCGCCGGCGATCACGGCCCCGTGGTCGTGCTGCTGCACGAGATGGGCGGCACGCTCAACAGCTGGGACGGCGTGGCGCCGGGGCTCGCCGGTGAGTTCCGCGTGCTGCGCTACGACCAGCGCGGCGCCGGCCTGTCCGAGAAGGTGCGACAGCAGTTCAGCAACGACGACGCGGTCGACGACCTCGAAGGCGTGCTCAAGAACCTCGACCTCAAGCCGCCCTACAACTTCGTGTGCGTGGCGGCCGCCAGCACCCAGGTGCTGCGCTTCCTGGAGCGCCATCCCGACCAGGTGGCCTCGATTGTGCTCTGCAATCCGGCGCCGGGCGTCGACCCGAGCCGCGCGGGTGCGCTCAATGAACGCGCCGATCTGGCCGAGCGCGACGGCATCCGCGGCGTGATGGGGATCACGCTCGACAAGTCCTATCCGCCCGACCTCGGCGACCATGCGGCCTACGAGGCCTATCGCGGCCGCTACCTCGCCAACGATCCGGTCGGCTTCGGGCTCGCGCATCGCATGCTGGCGATGACCAATATGATCTACATGCTGCCAAAGGTCATCGTGCCCACCATGGTGGTCGCCGGCAAGCACGACACTGTGCGGCCGCCGGCCGGCACCGAAGAGCTCGCGAAGAAAATTCCGGGTGCGCGCTTCGAGCTGATCGAAGAGGCCGGGCACTTCCTGCCGACGACCGGGCCGAAGACGCTGCTGCGGCTGCTGCTCGACTTTTTCAAGAAATAGCCACCGAGGATCACATGCAAGTCAACGCCAACGGCATCAGCATCAACTACCAGATCGACGGCCGCGAGGGCGCGCCCTGGCTGATCTTCAGCAACTCGCTGATAACCAATCTCGCGATGTGGGACGACCAGGTGGCGGGGCTGAAGAACGACTACCGCATCCTGCGCTATGACCAGCGCGGCCATGGCGGCACGCAAGCGCCCGACGGCAAATACACCTTCGACATGCTCACCGCCGACGTGGTCGCGCTGATGGATGCGCTTTCGATCAAGCGCGCGCATTTCGCCGGCATCTCCATGGGCGGCATGACCGCGCTGTTCCTGGCGCAACGCCACGCGGAGCGCTTCGACCGCATCGTCGCGTGCGATTGCGGACCGGCCTCGACGCCCGCTTCGGCGCAGCAATGGCAGGAACGCATCGATCTCGCTGCTGCCAAAGGCATGGAGGCGCTGGTCGACGTGACGGTTAACCGCTGGTTTCCGCCCGACTTCGTGACCACCAAGGCGCCGGTGCTCGACAAGGTGCGCGGCATGATCCGCACGACGCCGCTCAAGGGCTTCGCGGGCTGCGCGCAGGCACTCTCCGACTACGATTTGCGGCCTGGCCTGCCCGGAACGACGCGGCCGACCCTGTGCATTGTGGGCACCAAGGACGCAACGCTCGCCGGCATGGAGATGATTCAATCAAACGTGCCGGGCGCCAAGATGGTCAAGCTCGAAGGCGCCGGCCACCTGTCCAACCTCGAACAGCCGCAGGCCTTTACCAAGGCGGTGGCGGATTTCCTGAAGGCGTGATCGGCGACCCGCCGCAAACGCGCATGGGTGCTGCGATTCCGCGCTCCGGCACGCCGTTGCAATCGTTCCGGGGGCGTTATACCTCTTGGCTAGAGCGCCCGGCCCGAAGAGGGCGTGGCTAAGATTGACATTGGCCAATATTGGCGGTCTCGCCGCGGCCGATCAGGAGGAGCATCATGACCCTGCAGGAACCAGCAGTCCGTCCAGCGCTTTCGAACAAGGCGCGTGAGTTAATGGAACAGATCAACTCCGACGCGGCCAAAGAGCACATCTGGGTCCGGACCCAGATGAACGCGCCGGCGCAGCGCCCGTGGTTCACGGACACCGGCGGCGCGACCGGCACCGGTTCGATGGCAACCGGCCGCGTCGCGGCGAACCAGATGAAGAGCGCGGCCTATCGCTGGCGCTGGAAGGACTACAAGGCCTACCTGGATCGCCTCTCGACCATCGCCGCGAAGGCCGATGTGCCGCCGATCGAATTCGCCGACCGCCAGAGCATCCTGCTCACCAATCCAGGCCTCAACGGGCGCCTGCAGGTGACCAACACCATCCGGTGTGCAATCTCGATCTACAACCCGGGGGACATCGCGCCCGCGCACGTGCACTCGCCCAACGCCAGCCGTACCATCCTCTCCGACAAGGGCGGCTACACCAACGTCGAGGGCGAGCGTTGCGAGGCGACGCGCGGCGACATCATCCTCACGCCGAACGGCACCTGGCACGATCACGGCAACGAAGCGAGCCAGCCGGTGATCTGGATCGACATGCTGGATTGGCCGCTGATGGAGTTCCTCGATTGCGCCTGGGTCGACCAGGAGTTCAAGCCGAACGGATCGAGCAACGCCAAGAGCCAGGCCACGCTGCAAGGAAACGGCTATTCCGAACGGCTCTACGGCAACGGCGGGCTCGTTCCGACCTTCGTCTCGCACCAACGCGGCTGGGGCAATGAACCGGCGCCGTATATCCACTATCGCGGCGAAGAGATCCGCGCCGCGCTCGAACGGCTGGCCAAGGAAGTCGGCGATCCGTTCGAAGGCATCCAGATGCAGCTCGTCAACCCGGTGACCGGCAAGCCGGTATTCCCGACGCTGAACTACCAGGCGCAGCTCATCCGCCCCGGCGAGGAGACCCAGCCCAAGCGCGAGACCTGCGGCACGTTCATCGTGGTGATCGAGGGCAAGGGCAAGACCGACATCGGCGGCCAGACCTTCGATTGGGAGCAGAACGACATCATGGTCGTGCCCAATTTCGTGTGGCGCAAGCACACCAATACGGGCACGGGCAATGCCATCCTCTACACCGTGTCGGACTCGGCGCTGCTTAAGAACATCGGCCAGTACCGGGCGCAGGGCAAAGCCAAGGACGGCAAGGTGATCCAGCTCGTGCAGTAGCGCTCAGGCCACGGCATCAAGGCTTAGGCGCCGCCTTCGGGCGGCGCTTTTTCTTTGGCTTCTTTGGCGCGGGATGCGTCTTGACTGCCGTCATCGCGGCAGCCACGCCGCGCTTGGATTGACCCAGGCTTGATTGAATTCCCTCCTCCCAGGCGTTGAGCATCCGAACTCCGACATCGCGATGGGCGGCCGTATTCTTGAAATAGTGCCTGACGTCGGCCTCCGTGTCCGACAGCGCATCCGCGGCTTGCGCGAAAATTCGCTCGATATCCTTCGCCGCGATATCGCAGCGCGACTGAGCAAGCGTAACAAGTGCTCGCTTATCGGGCCATTTGGTCGAGCCGTTGAGAGTCAGCGCCATGGCGTCGTTGGGAATGTACGCGCTGGTGCACACGAGGTCATAGACCGGTGCCAGACTCGCCTGACCCATCACGTCATCATAGACGATCCCGAAGTTCTTCAGATGTGCGTCGCCATTGCGGATGGCGCAATTGAGCGCGAACAGCCTGAAAAGCTGCTCCAATGCAGCTCTGCGTCCCTCCACATCGATAAACTCACGCGTCCGTCTAAATAGTCGCGTCTCATAGCCACCATCGTACTTTTTCGCGCTCCCGACCCCGTTGAGAACGCAAAAGTCCTCGAACCCCCGATAGCAGCCATCTGATTTGAGATCAAAACGATCGATCACGAGCGCATCGCCATTGTCCGACAATTGCAGCCTCGGAACAATGAGACCGGCCCTGCTGGCGGCGCACAGGCAAAAATATTCATTCGCCGCGAGCTCAGGGAACTCAGCGGCCTCCCACAGTTTCACGATGTGCGTCGCGCTTCGAAAGCTGTGCGACTGCCGGTCGGCGACGGGCGGCGGCTGGTCCTGCCAGCCGCGCACCATGACCTTCGGCTGTACGCCCGAGAGGCCAGAATACACGGCGAACTTTCTCAACAGATACTCATAAAGTTCTCCACCACGCCTGGCCTTGATGATCTCGTCGATCGACTGAAACGGAACGTCCTCGGACAGTTCTGCGTCCGCGGCCGAGTAGCGAACGCGGCCGATCTGGGCGCGGCCGACGACCGCCAGGAGATCGAGATCGTCGAAACTGCCCGCCGCCTTTGCGAAGCTCGCCGTCAGCCGCGCACGCAGCACGCCCTCCGGCAGGTTCATGTCGAAGATCGGCAACAGCCCATAGCTCGTGTTCCAGGAGGCGAGCCGCACCGGCATGGTGACCGAGACCGCGCGGGCGGCGTTGACCTGCGGCTCATACACAAAGGTCGCGCCGCGCGCACCATGCCGGTCGAGAAAGCCGGCGTGCCGGCTATCGCTCCAGACCCGCAGCATGGCCGGCGCCTTCCTCCGCCAAGAGATCGTCCAGCGTGGGGCGGCCCCGGTTTAACTCGGTGACCCTGAGGTCGAGCCCGAGCGCGTTCAGCAATCTCAGCAACGGCTTGTACCCAATCCCCGAGATCCGGCCATTCTCGAGCGCATCGATGCGCGCCCGGCTGACGCCGGCCTTGCCGGCAAGGTCGGTTTGAGTGAGGTGCTGCCGCCTGCGAGCGGCCTTGATCAGGCCGCCCAGTTCCACCAGATCGGGCATGGGTGCCTCAAATATCAGGCATAATGAGCCAGGAGCTTTCGATAGCCTTTAATGTAAGGCAATGATGCCTTAAAAACAAGGTGTCATAGCATATATTGTTAATATTGACTTAAATATGAGGTACCGCTGAGAGATTCAGCCTACGCCTCGTCCGCGATGCGATTGCGCAGCACGCCGATGCGGTCGACCTCGACTTCCAGCACGTCGCCGGCCTTCATCCAGACTGGAGGGGTGCGCTTGGCGCCGATGCCGTCGGGCGTGCCAGTCGCAATGATGTCGCCCGGCGTCAGCGGGGTGAACATCGA
Organism: uncultured Alphaproteobacteria bacterium; assembly: GCA_963753575.1. Classification (GTDB taxonomy): domain Bacteria; phylum Pseudomonadota; class Alphaproteobacteria; order Rhizobiales; family Xanthobacteraceae; genus VAZQ01. The sequence continues at coordinate 220,368 of CAVWCR010000005.1, read as the reverse complement.
GCAGAACGCGATGATCGCCGGAATGTCGTGGATCAGCATGTCGGTGCCGGAGCGCTGCATCTCCTGCCCGTTGAGCCGGGTCACCAGCGTCAGCTTGGTCGGATCAGGGATCTCGTCCGCCGTAACGATCCAGGGCCCGAGCGGACCCGAGCCAACGAAATTCTTGCTGGCGGCCAGCGAATACTTGGTGAAGTCGCGCACCGTGGCGTCGCAGAAGCAGGTGTAGCCGGCGATGTACTCGAGCGCGTTCTCGCGCTTGATGTGACGGCCGGCCGTGCCAATGACGAGCGCGAGCTCGCCCTCAAAATCGAAATTCGTCGAGACCTTGGGGCGGATCATGGCCCCGTCGTGCGGCACCAGCGTATTGATGAAGCGCAAAAAGATGTTGGGCAGCTTGGGCGCCTCGGTGCCGTGCTCGGCGGCATGCGATTTGTAATTGATGCCGACGCACATGATCTTTTCCGGATTGGGAATTGTCGGCAGATATTGCAGGCCCACGAGCTTCTGATCGGGCTGCGCCCCCTCTGCGGCGCGCCGCAGCTCGGCGAGCGCGCCGGCCGCGATCACGTCGCGCAGCGTCGCATAGCGGCCGCCCAGCCGATCGTTCATGGTGACGACGCCGTCACCCACGACCACCCCGAAGGCCGGCTTGCCGTTGGCGATATAGCTTGCGAGCTTCATTGTTATGTCCTCACGCGACGGCCTCTCCATTGTCGTCCCCGCGAAGGCGGGGACCCATATCCCAGAGACCCGTGTTCATCGGCCGATGTTTATGGCCCCCCCGCTTTCGCGGGGGCGACATCAACATTGGTTAGTGATCGTGCTTATGGTCGTGCTTGGCGCCGTGCACCGGGCCGCCGTCGGGGCGCGTCAGCAGGTTTCCGACGCCGGCCTTGTTGGCCCAGTATTCCCAGGCGCGCCAGGTCTCAGTCGAATAAGGGCTATAGCCCTTGTTGCGGGCGTCGATCTCGCCCTTCGACAGGTACTTGATCTTGCCGCCCAGCATCTTGGCCCGCATCAGCGCGCGCGCGTTGCGCGGCAGATAGACCGAGAGCCGCACCACCTCGATCAGCGAGCGCGCCGCCGACGCGAAGCCATGCCCGCGCATCAGCGCGACGCTGTTCTTGCCGAGGCATTTGGCGAGATCGCGGCCCTGCGCCATGTTGGTGACCAGCACGTTGGTGGCGCCGAACTTGTCGGCGATGTCCCAGACCGGAACGTTGGGGCCGATGAAGCTGCCCGAATGGATCACCGGCTTGAGCTTGGTGGCGGCCGCAATGCCGAACGGCAGCGTGTCCTCGGCGTGCGCATGCACCACCGAGTTGATGTCCGGCCGCGCCTCGTAGATCGCCGCATGGATGAAGCGCTCGAGATAGAGCGAACGCTTCTCGTCTTTCACCGGCTGGCCGTCGAGGCCGAGCTCGACGATATCGTCCTTCTCGATCAGCTCGGGCGCGAGCGAGCGCGAGATGAAGAAGCTCTTCGGGTTGTCGGGATTGCGGATGCTGATGTGTCCGTAGGCGTCGACCACGTCCTCCTTGGCGAGGATGCGGTTGGCGATGACGAGGTCTTTGATGATCGTGTCGAGCTTGGCCATGGCGTGACTTTCCGGCGGAGTGGAATGATAAACGGAGTGGAACGATAAGATAATGGGCGGCGGCGCTATTCGAGACCGTAGACCGGCGCGAACAGCTCTTCGAGCGTCGGCTTCCAATCGGTCAGGTGCTGGTCCTGCAGATACTGCACCAGCGCCTCGAGCGTCGGACGGTTCTCCTCGACGCCATAGGGCCACGGATCGCCGCCGAAGAACTCGTGGATCTCGTCGATGTCGCGCGGCAGCCAGGGCATCATGTAGCGCAGCGCGCGCTGGTTATACATGCGCACGAGCGCGATCTCCTTGGCGCGCTGGAACGCATTGAACAGGCTGGTCGCCACGAACGGATATTTCTCGTAGACCGACTTCTTGATCGCGACCAGATGCATGATCGGGTAGATCTTGGTGCGCTTGTAGTGATCGCGCTCGCGCTCGACGAAGTCCGGGAACAGCCGCGCGATGTTCGGATTGGTGCGGAACGATTCCGGCATGCTGGTGCCGATGGTGGCGTCGATCACGCCCTCCTGGATCATGTCGTCGAGCGACTTGTTTGGAGGCCCCTGTTCGATCTTCACCGGCTTGAGCAGCGGCAGCACCACCGGCGCGCCATGCGCGCCCTTGTCGTTGATAGCGCCCTGCACCCAGGTGCAGTTCGAGAAGTCGACGCCGTGGTCGTGCTGCAGGATGCCGCGGATGAAGATCGCAGCCGTCATGGTGTAGAGAGCAACGCCGATCCGCTTGCCTTCCAGATCCTTCGGCTTGGTGATGCCCGACTTCTTGTTGATGCCGATGAAGCTGTGGCGGAAGCAGCGCGAAGGGAACACCGGGATGGCCACGAACGGGCACTGCTTGTTGGCGTAGCGCTGGACGTATTCGGAGCTCGAATACTCAGCGACGTCGAACTCCTGGCCGCCCGACATGCGGTCGAAGATCGGACGCGGCTGCTCGATGCGGATGAAGTTGAGATCGATGCCGTCGACCGGAACTTCCCCGGTATAGATCGGCTGCATGCGGTCATAGAGCGCGGACGCAAACGTAAGCTGCAACTTGGCCATTGGCTTTGGAAACCCCCCGATAACAAAGGACCGGGTTGGGTTAGCACGCCTAAGCCGGGCATGGGAATAGCGAGGGGTACGGCGTAAAAGGGCGACGCCGACTCAGACGGCACGCAACTCTATGACTCGCGTTGCGACGGGCGGCGCCACAGCGTTCCCTCCCCCCTTGCGGGGGAGGGACAGGGAGGGGGGTCACCGCAAATGCCAAGTCTGCCGCCACCCCTCTCCCCATCCCTCCCCCGCAAGGGGGGAGGGAGGAGTTTGCGGCACGCGCGCTGCATCACAGAGGGCAACGTGTGCGCGGCCTACGCCTCGTCGACCACCGCATTGCGCAGCACGCCGATCTCCGGCACCTCGACCTCGACCACGTCGCCGGGCTTGAGCCACTTGGGCGGCTTGTGGTGGCCACCGGCGCCGGTCGGCGTGCCGGTCCAGATCAGGTCGCCGGGGCGCAGCGTCGCAAAGGTGGAGATGTAGTTGATCAGCCAGGCGAAGCCCCAGGTCAGCCGGTCGGTGCTGTCCTCCTGGCGCAGCTCGCCATTGACGCGCGTCGAGACCCGCAGCGGCTTGCCGGGATCGAGGTCGTCCGACGGCACGATCCAGGGGCCGAGGCTGCCGGAGGCGTCGAAGTTCTTGCCCTGGGTGACGTTGAGCGTGCCGTGGCGCAGCCAATCGCGCACGCTGCCCTCGTTGCCGAGCGTGAGGCCGCCGATGTGAGAGAGCGCCTTGTCGCTCGGGATGTGGCGCCCTTCCCGGCCGATCACGATGACGATCTCGCCCTCGTAGTCGAACCTGTCGGAAACCTTCGGCCGCACGATCGGGACGCCCGCCCCGACCAGCGAGGTGGGGAAGCGGCAGAACAGGTTCGGATATTTCGGCGGCTCGCGGCCGTCCTGGTACTCGGCGCTGCGCTCGGGATAGTTGATGCCGACGCAGATGATCTTCTCCGGCGCCGGGATCGGCGGCAGCAGCTCCACGTCCTTGAGCTGATAGTCGGGTGACCCGGTCGCGGCTGCGCGCGCCTCGCCGATCGCGCCTCCGCGAAACACGTCGATGAGGGCCGGATACTTCGCGAGCTTCTTGCCGAGATCGATGATACCGCTGTCGGTCACCGCGCCGTAGCTCACGCGGCCATTTGCCCTGAATGTTGCCAAACGCAAAGACGCCATGCCCCGCCTCGTTCCTTCATTGTTGTTGCCGCGCTGTTATAAAGGGGCCCAAGATCGGAACAAGCCCGGGACAAGCCCGGACCAAGCCCGGCCAATTCGCGACCATCACACGCTTGCGATTGCGGGGGCGCGCGGCCAATATGGCGGCCATGAGCCTCTACGCCTTGCAGAAACTGATCCGCGACGTGAACCGCAAGCCGGCCTGCCGGGAGGCGTTTTTCCAGTCGCCCGAGACGTTCGCCACGGGTTACGAGCTGGCGGCGCCCGAGCGCGAGGCGCTCATCAGGCGCGACGTGCGCACGCTCTACGCCATGGGCGTGCATGGCCTGCTGCTGCGGCCGTTCACGCTGCTGCACCAGATGCCGGAACCCGACTATCTCGAAGCCATTCGCGGGGAATAGATGCCGATCACCTTTGCCTGCGCGGCCTCTCATGCGCCGGGCATCACCGCTTGGGTCAATGCCGCCCCCCCTCCCCAGAAGGAGCGCATCTACGGCGCTTTCGAACGGCTGCGGCAAGAGCTCGACGCGAGCGGCACCGACACCCTGATCGTGCTCACCTCCGAGCACTGGGCCAACTTCTTCCTCGACCACATCGGGGCGTTCTGCATCGGACGGGCCGAGCGCTACAGCGGGCCGATCGAGCCCTGGCTCGGCATTGAGCGGGCGGAGATCAAGGGCGATCCGGCGCTGGCTGCCGAACTGCTGGAGACCTGCTACGACAACGGCATCGAGCCAAGCTTTGCCTATGAACTGGAGTTCGACCACGGCACCATGCTGCCGCTGCACTTCCTGATGCCAAAGATGGACCGCCCGATCGTGCCGGTGTTCTTCAACACGCTAGCGCCGCCACAGCCTTCCGCCGCGCGCGCGCTCGCGCTCGGGCGTATCGTCGGCGAGGTCGCGCGCCGCTCGGAGCGCCGCATCGGCCTCGTTGCGACCGGCGGGCTCTCGCACGATCCGGGCGAGCGCAACCACGGCGTCATCGACAGCGACTTCGACCACCGCTTCATGGCCGCGATGGCGGAGGGGAACTGCGCGGCGCTCGGCGCCTATCAGCGATCCGAACTTGCGGCCGCGGGCGCAGGCGCTTTCGAGCTGTTGAGCTGGATCGCGCTCGCCGGCGCGCTCGACGGCCGCAAGGGCGAGGTCGTGGCCTACGAGGCGGTCAAGCCGTGGGCGACCGGCGTCGGCATGATGACATTCAGCCAGGCCGTATGACGCGGTTCACCTGCGCGCTACGCACCATCAGGAATCATCGAGGAGAGTGACATGACCAAAGTTCGCGAGTTCATGACCGGCTGGGAAAGCCCCGACACGCACCAGATGATCCCGCTGGTCTGGAGCGAGCGCAACAAGGAGAACCTGCGCGGCACCGCCAAGGGCAAGCGCTTCACTCCGAAGCTGCGTCCGTTCGACATGCTCACCGAGCCGAACCAGCGGCTCAGGATTTTCGAGAGCGCCGACGTGCGGGTCGGCGTCGAGAGCGTCACCGGCACCGGCACCTATTTCCGCCGCAACAGCGATTTCGACGAGGTGCTGATCCAGTTCTGCGGCACGAGCCACGTCGAAACGGAGTTCGGCAAGTTCGATCTCAGCCCCGGCGAAGTGCTGGTGATCCCGGGCGGGGTGTCCTGCCGCAGCAGCGGCGCCGGCGACTGCCTGCGCATGTTCCTCAATCTGCACGAGCCGATCTTCAAGGTCTTCAAGGATGAGGACCACACCAGCGAGAGCACCTACGCGGTCCGCCGTCTCGACGGCCCGAACTGGGCGGTACCGCCCGCGCCGGCGCAGGCCAACAACCGCGTGGTCGAGAAGCTGTTCATCTGGGACGAGGACCCCGACGAGGCGACCATCATCAAGCGCGACTATTCCGATCTGGTCGGCGTCTCGAGCGTGAAGACGAAGGAGAGCATCGTCAAGAAGATCCGCGCCTTCGACATCTTCACCGAGATCACCGGCAAGGGGCCGGGACCGAAGATCATCGAGTTGCAGCATTGCCTGATCGACACCTATAACACGGTCGGCGACCAGTGGGCGTTCCATCGCGCGCTGCGCAGCGAGGAGTTCGCGCTGCAGTTCCAAGGCACCGGCGACAACATGTCGGAATACGAGCACAAGACGCCGACCGAGCCGGGCGACGTGATGCTGGTGCCGATCGGCATCGGCCACTGCATCGAAAACTGCAGCAAGGACTTCCGCCGCATGGTGATCTATTCGCGGCAGCGGCTCAACGTGCTGGTCAACCCGGCGATGCACGTCTACCGCAGCCGCTTCGAGTCCAAGGAGACCGTCCACAAGCCGGCCGAGTGGCACAAGCAGGTCGCCGCGATGTAACCAAGCCCGAACGCTTTCTCCCTTGTCGTCCCCGCGCAAACGGGGACCCATCGTGCAACACGCATCGGCCGGCGGTTATGGATTCCAGCTTTCGCGGGAACGACAGCAACAAATGCCGGCGAAGAAATCCGATGAGGAACACGCCATGCCCGAACAAAGCGTCAGCTTCACATCGAAGGGTCTCAAGTTGTCGGGCGTCATCCGCGTCCCGGACGGACTGAAGCCGGGCGAACGGCGCCCCGCATTCATCATCCTGCACGGCTTCGGCAGCCGCATGTCAGCTGAGAACGTGATGCGCCCGACCGCCATGTTCGAAAAGCTCGGCTATGTGTGCATGCGCTTCGACATGCCGGGCTGCGGCGACAGCGAGGGCGAGAAGGGCCTGCTGCTTTGCCCCGACCAGGTGACGGCGACGAGCGACGCGCTCACGCTCCTTGCCCAGCACCCCCATGTCGACGGCCGGCGCATCGCCGTGATGGGATCGAGTTTCGGCGCCGCGGTCGCGGTCTATTGCGGCGGCGTCGATCCACGTGTGGCTGCCGTGATCTCGGCATCCGGCTGGGGCCACGGCGAGCGCAAGTTTCGCGGCCAGCATCCGACGCCGGAGGGCTGGAAGAAGTTCACCGCCATGCTGGAAGAAGGCCGCGGCTATCGGGAACGCACCGGCAAGCCCTTGATGGTGCCGCGCTACGACATCGTGCCGATCCCGGAGCACCTGCGCACGCACGTGGTCCCGGGCTCAGTGCAGACGTTTCCGTCCGAGACCGCGCAGAGCATGTACGACTTCCGCGCCAACGACGTGGTCGGCAAGATTGCGCCGCGGCCGCTCATCCTGCTGCACTCATCGGACGATCACGTGACGCCGGTCGACCAGTCGGTCGAGCTGTTCCGGCACGCCGGGCAGCCGACCGAGCTGCATCTCTTCGCCGACACCGACCACTTCATGTTCGCGGAAGGCAACACGCGGGTGCATCGCGTGGTCGAGAACTGGCTCGCCAAGTACTTCGCGGTCGAGGCGCAGGCCAAGGCGGCTTGAAGGCGGCGTAGCCGCGGCAATCCGCGGTTGACAATTGTTCCTGTTTCGTTCCACATGGAAATAGCCTCCCGGCCATCCTGCGAGCGATGAGACATGCCCGCCTTCTCTCCCGAACAGGATGCCGCGCTCACCGCGGTCGCCGACTGGCTCAAGGCGAAGCCCGGTCGCGGCAACACGCCGCCGATCTTCCGGCTGTTCGGCTATGCGGGTACCGGCAAGACGACGCTCGCCCGGCACATCGCTGAGGGCGTCGACGGCAAGGTGCTGTTCGCGGCCTTCACCGGCAAGGCCGCGCAGGTGATGCGCAACAAGGGCTGCGAGGGCGCCTCCACCATCCACAGCCTGATCTACAAGACGCTCGAAAGCGGCGCCGAGCAGCCGAGCTTCGAATTGTGGAACGATGCGCCAGCATCGAAAGCCGAGCTGATCGTGATCGACGAATGCTCGATGGTCGACGCCGAGCTCGGCCGCGATCTCAAGTCGTTTGCGGTGCCACTGCTGGTGCTGGGCGATCCGGCGCAACTGCCGCCGATCCAGGGCGGCGGCTATTTCACTGACGCCGCACCCGACGCCATGCTGACCGAAGTGCATCGCCAGGCGCAGGACGATCCGATCGTGCGGCTGTCGATGGAGATCCGCGAAGGCAAAAGGCTCACCCCAGGCATTTATGGCGAAACCCAGGTGGTGCGGCGCGACGCACTCGATCCGCAGCGCGTGCTCGATGCCGACCAGGTTCTGGTCGGCCGCAACGCCACCCGCCGCGCCTATAACGCGCGGCTGCGCGAGCGCCGCGGCTTCGACGATCCGCTGCCGGTCGCCGGCGACAAGCTGGTTTGCCTGAGAAACAACCGGCGCAAGGGCCTGTTCAACGGCTCGCTCTGGCTGATCAAGGAGCGCCCGCGGCCGCGCCGCCAGATCCTGCGGATGCACCTCAAGCCGGACGAAGGCATCAGCGACCGGGTCGTGAAAGTCTCCGTGCGACCGGAATGCTTCGATGGCACCATCGAGTCGCTCGAATGGCCGCAGCGCAAGAAGTACGACGAGTTTGACTTCGGCTACGTGCTCACGGTCCACAAGGCGCAAGGCTCGCAATGGGACGACGTGGTGCTGTTCGACGAATCCTTCGCCTTCCCGGAGAGCCGCGAGCGCTGGCTCTACACCGGCGTCACCCGCGCCGCCAAGCGGCTGACGTTGGTGATGTGATTGACCGACGCTCCGTTCGTCCCCGCGATCCCCGCCTTCGCGGGGACAGGCGCGGGGACCCGGAACGGTTTGTCGCGCGACCGAGGGCCGGCTACTTCGCCTTCTCGTACGGATAGATCAGCTGGCCGGACACGTAGGCCGCGGGGCTGACCACCACCTGGGTCGACATGTCCTTGAACTGGGCCGGATCGTTGCCCTTGACGTTGCGGAACTGCACCTGCAGCACCCGCGACTGCGCCCATTCGCCCTTCGGACCGAAACGGATATCGCCGAGCACGGTCTTGAACGAGTTGGCGTGGATGTAGTCGGCAAGCTTGCCGTCGTCCAAGGACTTGGTAGCCTCGACCGCCTGCTGCAGCACCTGCAGCTGCGAGTAGGCCTGCGGCGCCATGTAATAGCCGAACAGATCGACACCTTCGGCAGCGGCGCGTGCCTGGTACTTCTTCATCAGCTCGGCCGAGCCGGGGAAATTCATCTTCGGCACCGGCAGCCAGAAATCATAGTTGGTGAAGCCGTTGAGCAGCGGGCCGAGCTGCGCCTTGATCGAGGTGTTCTGCAGGCCGACCATGGCGCCGCCGATCATCTTGGGCTTGAAGTTGAGCTCGTTGACCGCGCGCACCATGCCGACCGAGTCGGGCGGATAGGAGCAAACCACCACGACATCCGGGTTGGTCGCCGCGACCGCGCGCACGATCGGCGTATAGTCGGTAGTGTTGGGCGGATAGCGCCGGTTGTAGACCACATTGAGCTTGTTCTTCTTGGCATTCTCGAGCGCGCCATCGGCGGCGTTGACCGAGAACTCGGCGTCGGCGGCCACGATCGCGACCGTGCGCGGCCGCGGGTTCTGCTTCATCGCCAGTTCGAAGAAGCCCTGGGTGAAGGATGGTTTCGGGTTGGGGCCGGACGGGATCATCACGAAGTAGCGCGGATAGTTGAACTCGGTGTTCACCCCGAGCCCCAGGAGACCGATGAACAGCTTCTTCTTCTGCATCACCACCGGCATCGCGGGCGCCAGCATGTTGGTGGCATAGCCGCCGATGATCAGGTCGACTTTGTCGACGTCGATCAGCTTGGTGTAGATGCCGGGCACCGTCGCCGGATTGGTCTGATCATCATAATAAAGAAGCTTGACCGGACGCCCGAGCAACCCGCCCTTGGCGTTGACATCCTCTTCCCAGATCTTCTGTGCGAGCAGCGCCGACTTGCCGTTGGGCGCAAGGCCGCCGGTGAGCGCCATGCTGTAGCCGATGCGGATCGGTTGGCCGGATTGCGCAGACGCCGGCCCGGCAAGCGCAATCGCCGCAGCGCTGCCGAGGAGCAAAGCCGATCTTCGGCTTACCTGATGCACCATGGTCATGTCCTCCTGCTGATATTTTCTCAATTCTAGCCATTTTCAGTGACGCCTCGCCAGTGACGTTTCACCGCGTCGCATCTCACCGCGTCGCCTCGCCGCCGTCGACAATGATCGTTTCCACTTCGCCTGCGCCGCTGCGGCGGAAGGCCGCGGCCCGGTCATATTCCTCGGAGGTAAAGCAGGCCACCGCCTGTTCGAAGGTCGGAAATTCCACGACCACGAAGCGATGAAACTTCTCCGGCCCCTCCATGATCTGGTACCGGCCGCCGCGCGCCAGAACCTTACCGCCAAATTTCGCCAGGATGGCGGGGACCAAGTCGGTGTATTTGTTATATTCGACCGGATCGTTGATTTTCGAGCGCGCCACCCAATAGGCCGGCATAGTCGTCTCCCCCTCATGCTGCGGCAACCACGTGGTTGCCCCCCACTCTAACGCTCGCTAGTGTCCCTGGCACACCAACACAATCGCCATTCTGCGACAAAGCTCAAAGAGCGCCCAGGAGGAGGACCGTCATGGACAGACGCCATTTCGTGGTCGGCACCGCCGCCACCGCCGCCGCACTCGCGACCCATGGAGCGGATGCACAGGAGGCCTACCCCACCCACGCGATCACGCTCATCAACCCGTTCCCGCCTGGCGGCGCCGCCGACGTGGTTGGCCGCCCGTTTGCCGCATCGCTCGAGCCGCTGCTCAAGCAGCCGTGCATCATCGAAACCAAGGCCGGCGCGGCCGGTCAGGTCGGCGGCCAGTTCGCGGCCAGCGCCACGCCGGACGGCTATACCTTGTTGATCCATATCGTCTCGATCTCCGGCTTCGCCGAGGTCGACAAGTTGTTCGGCCGGAAGCCCAAGTTCACGCGCGCCGACTTCATTCCGATCGCGCGTTTCACCGAAGGACCGATGGTGCTCGTCGTCAACGACAAGACGCCCTACAAGACGCTCAAGGAACTGGTCGATGACGCCAAGAAGCGCCCGAACGGCATCGTGTTCAGTTCGTCGGGTCTCTACGGCGCACTGCACCTGCCGACCGCGCTGTTCATGAAGGCGGCCGGAATCCAGATGCGCCATCTGCCGACCAACGGCGGCGGCCCCGCCCTCACCGCGATCCTGGGCAACAACTCGCAGGTGCTGGTGTCCTCCATCGCGGCGGCGAACACGCACATGAAGGCCGGCAAGCTGCGGGCGCTTGCTTGCTTCTCGGAAAAGCGCGCGGCGTCCGCGCCCGACGTGCCGACGCTCAAGGAGCTCGGCTATGACGTGCAGTTCTCGCTCTGGGTCGGCCTGTTCGCGCCCAAGGGCACGCCGACCGCGATCATCAACAAGCTGCGCGAAGCCAGCAAGCAGGCGGTCGCGACCGAGCAATTCAAGAAAGCGATCAACAATATCGGCGACGTCGTCGCCTATCTCGACCAGCCTGAGTTCGCTAAGTTCTGGGACGCCGACGCCAAGCGGGTCGAGGCCGCCGTGAAGGCGATCGGAAAGGTGTGACGGACCGGGGCTGAGCCCGCGCCGATCTGCGAGGACGATCGATGATCCTCCGCCAGGACCATGTTGCCGGAGGCGCGTTCGTCATCGCGGGCGCGCTGGTGTATGCGGCGAGCGGCGACCTGCCGTACGGCACCCTGGCATCGCCCGGCGCCGGCATGATGCCGACCCTCATCATCGGCCTGATGGTGGCGTTCGGCCTGGCGCTTGCGCTGCGCGGCGGCACAAGCCCGCCGCTCGCCGAGATCGATTACAGCGATCTCGGTCACGCGCTGCGCGTCATCGTCGCCGCCGCGGTCGCGACTGCGCTCTACATTCCGCTTGGCTTCATCATCACGATGTCGCTCATGCTGTTCGGGCTGACGTTCGCGATCGAGCGCCGGCCGCTTCTGCGCGCCCTCACCTTCAGCGTCGGCGTCGCGCTTTCGGCCTATCTGCTGTTCGACTGGCTGCTCAAATCGCCGCTGCCGCGCGGCATCATCGGATACTAATCCCGTCGTGGAAACAACGTTCGACAGTCTCCTCCTCGGCTTCTCGGTCGCGTTCCGGCCGGACGTCTTGCTCTACGCATTTCTGGGCTGTCTCACCGGCACGCTGGTCGGCATCTTGCCGGGCATCGGTCCGCTTGCAGGCATCAGCATCCTGCTGCCGGTGACCTTCGGGCTCGACGCCACCAAGGCGATCGTGATGCTCGCCGGCATCTACTACGGCTCGCAATACGGCGGCTCGACCACGTCGATCCTGATGCGCATCCCGGGCGAAGCGTCCTCGGTGATGACCTGCATCGACGGCTACGCCATGGCGCAGAAGGGCCGCGCCGGCGCGGCGCTCTGCATCGCGGCAGTGGGCTCGTTCATCGCCGGCACCTTCGGGGTGATCATGCTCACCATCGTGGCACCCCCGCTCGCCACTTTCGCGCTGCGGTTCGGGCCGCCCGAATATACCGCGCTGCTCGTGCTCGGCCTCATCTTCCTTGCCTATATGTCGTCGACCTCGCTGGTGCGCACGCTGCTGATGGCGAGCGTCGGCCTCCTTCTCGGCATGATCGGCATCGACGTGATGACCGGGCATTTCCGCTATTCGTTCGATATTCCTGAGCTTGGCGACGGCATTGGCATCGTGCCGGTCGCGGTCGGCCTATTCGGGCTCGGCGAGATCCTGTCGACGCCGAGCAACACCGTCACCGACAAGGTCGTCTCGCCGCGGCTACGCGAGCTGCTTCCCAACCGCACGGAGTGGCGGGAGTCGGCGATGCCGATCGCGCGCGGAAGCGTGCTCGGATTCCTGATCGGCATCGTGCCGGGCTCCGCGCATATCATTTCAAGCTTCCTGTCCTATGCGCTGGAAAAACGCCTGTCGAAGACGCCGGAAGAATTCGGCAAGGGCGCGGTCGCGGGCGTCGCTGGACCGGAATCGGCCAACAACGCGGCCTCGACCGGCGCCTTCGTGCCGATGCTCGCGCTCGGCCTGCCGACCGGCCCGGTTACCGCCGTGCTGATGGCGGCGCTGCTCATCCATGGCGTGCCGCCCGGCCCCGCGCTGGTGAACGAGCATCCGGACGTGTTCTGGGGCTTTATCGCGTCGATGTATGTCGGAAACCTCATGCTGCTCGCGCTCAACCTGCCGCTCGTCGGCGTGTTTGTGAGCGTGCTGAAAATTCCTTACGCCTATCTCTATCCGCTGATCATCATGTTCTGCATCATCGGCGTCTACGAGGTGAACCACTCGATCGTCGACGTCTGGATCATGCTGATCATGGGGGTCTTCGGCTACGCGCTGCGCAAGTTCAATTTCGATCCCGCGCCGCTGGTGCTCGGCCTCGTGATCGCGCCGATCTTCGAAATGAGCATGCGTCAGTCACTGATCATGTCGAATGGCAGCTGGACGATCTTCTTCGATCCCGCCGAACGTCCGATCGCCGCGACGCTACTCGCCATCAGCGCCGTCCTGCTCCTGCTCGCTGCACTGTCGCTGGTGCGCAGCCGCAGAGACTGGCGCAACAAGCTCGCAGAGGTGGAGGAAGGCGGCTGACGCCTGTCGGATGGGTTGAGCGCGGCGAACCCATCACACCCCGAATTCGCGGCGAGGCTATCTGGTGGGTTTCGCTGCGCTCAACCCACCCTACGAGACAACATCGGCCTTACGCCCACAGGCGCTCTTTCTCGAGGCCCTTGTAGAGGTCGGCGACGTATTCGCCGTAGCCGTTGAACAGCTGCGTCGGCTTGCGCTCGCTGGTGCCGATGAATTCTTCGGACGCCTGGCTCCAGCGCGGGTGCGGGACCTGCGGATTGACGTTGGCCCAGAAGCCGTATTCGGACGCCTGCAGCGACTCCCAGTAGCTCTTGGGCCGCTGATCGGTGAACGTAAAGCGCACGATCGACTTGATCGACTTGAAGCCGTACTTCCACGGCACCGCCAGGCGGATCGGCGCGCCCATCTGCTTGGGCACCGGCTTGCCATAGGCGCCGGTCACCATGAAGGCGAGCTCGTTGGTGGCTTCCGCGATGGTCAGTCCCTCGATGTAAGGCCACGGGTAGTAGGTCTTGCGCTGCTCCGGGGCCATCCTCTTGTCGAGGAAGGTCTCCATGCGCACGTACTTGGCAGACGACAACGGCTTCGCGAGCTCGACCAGCTTCGCCATCGGGAAGCCCGACCACGGGATCGCCATCGACCAAGCCTCGACGCAGCGGTGGCGGTAGAGGCGCTCCTCCAAGGTCACCTTCTTGATGAGATCGTCGATGCCGATCGTCTGTTCCTTCTCGACCATGCCGTCGAGCTTGATCGTCCAGGGCCGCAGCCTGAGCGCCTGCGCGGCGCGTGCGACCGACTTGGTCGGGCTGAACTCGTAGAAATTGTTGTAGTTGGTGTTGATCTTCTCGTCGGTGACCGGGCGATCAAGCTTGTATTTCTCGTTGCGCTTGACCGGATAGAGGTCCTTGGTCGGATCCGGCAGATCGGCAATGCGTTGCGCCAGCGCGAGCTCCGGCGACAGTGACAGCGCGGCGGCTCCGGTCGCGGCCAGGAAGGCGCGGCGGTCGAAGAACAGGTGCTCGGGGGTCGCGCAGCTCTCAGGGATCTCCCAGCCACGGCGGCGAATGACATGCATGGGATCAGCTCCTCGGGCTCAGGTGAGGCAGGGGTAATCCTACGCCCGGTCAGCGGCAAGTCACAGATGCGGGATGCAGGTTTGATGTAACGTTTGGGGACGCCGCAACGTACATAATGAGTTCCGGCCGCTTGCGTGGCGGCTGGCTCAGCCCCAAGCGCGGCTGGCTCAGCCCCAAGCAAAGAACCCGGTCCGGCGGACCGGCTCTTCGGCCAGCAGGTTCTCGGCCGGGAGGCCGACCAGGCGCCGGCGCATCAGCCCGATGAGCTGCGCGCGCGGCATCGGCTTGGCAAAAAGGTAGCCCTGCCCGATGTCGGCGCCGAGTGCCTGCAACTTGTGGCTCTCGTGTATTGTTTCGACACCTTCGGCCACGGTCGTGAGGCCGAAGCGATGGGCAAGCTCCACGAACACCTCGCACAGGTCGGCGTTGAACCGGTCGTCATGGCAATTCATCACATAGGCGCGGTCGATCTTGAGCTCGCTGAACGGCAGCTCGCGCAGCCGCGCGATCGAGGAATAGCCGGCGCCGAAATCGTCGAGCGCGAGTGCGCATTGCGAGGCCCGCAACAGCTCGGCGACATTCTTGGCAAGCGCGAGGTCGCGGATGATCTCGTCCTCGGTCACTTCGAGGATCAGCCCCGGCCAACGCTCGCTCCTGGGCCGGTGTTCGCGCACGATGTCGGCAATCGGCAGCTTCACCAGCGCCGAGACCGGCACGTTGACCGCGAGCTTCACCGACATGCCGCTGGCCGCGCAGGCGTGCCAATCCTGCAACGCCGTGATCAGGACCCGCTCAGTGAGCGCCAGCATGTCGGCCTCGCCCGCGCCCGGAAGGAACAAAGCGGGCGGCAGAATGCCGCGCTGCGGATGGCGGGCGCGCACCAGCGCCTCCGCGCCCACGAGCCGCATCGACTTCAATTCAATCTTGGGCTGGTACCACTGTTCGAACCAGCCGCGCGACAGCACGTCCGCAAGCGCGACCGGCCCGTCGCCCGGCTCGGCCGACAAAGGCGCAGCCGACTCGGCTGCTCCAAACAGCTTACGCAGCGCGTTCAACATGGAATGCCGGGGCTCCCGCGGCGCCTGTTCTTTCCGCGACCGCCTCCCGCAATGTTATCCCGCGGGCTCTGCACAACACGGTAAACAAACCGGTCAAGAACACGAAGAAGCCGATTATGCTTTGCAATTGGTAACCGCCGCGCTGCGTGCAGAATGAGAATGATGCGCGCAGAGCGTGGGTCGGCGGAAATGACTTCTGGCGGGCGAACGCGCGCCCGCTATCGACTCGCCTGCGTTAGGCTACGCCGCAGCCGCCGCCTTCTTGGCCGCGACGATCTGGTCAGCGGTGCGGCCGGTCACCTCCGCCATGTGGTCGAACCTGCAGGTGTAGCTGCCGACGCCGGCGGTGGCCGAGCGCACTTCCACGATCAGGTCGCCGATCTCGGTTTCCGGCATCTGCACGCGCACCACATCCCAGCCGTCCCAGCCCTCGCGGGTGTCAAAGCCGAGGATCTGGCCGCGCCGTCCGGACATCAACGCGTTCATCTTGGCGGTCGCCTCGCTTGGGCAGACGATCTCGACCTGATAGATCGGCTCCAGCAACACCGGCTGGCACTGCGGCAAGCCTTCATGAATGGCGAGCCGGCCGGCGAGTTGAAATGCCATGTCGGACGAGTCGACCGTGTGATAGGAGCCGTCGATCAGCTTCACCGCGATGTCGACCACCGGGAAGCCGAGCGGACCATGCTTGAGCGCATCGGCCACGCCTTCCTCCACCGACGGGATGTAGTTGCGCGGCACCACGCCGCCCTTGATTTCCTCGGTGAACACGAACCCGGAGCCGCGCGGCAGCGGCTTGATATCGACCACGACGTCGCCGTACTGGCCGTGGCCGCCCGACTGCTTCTTGTGGCGGCCGCGCTGGACGATGCCCTTCTTGATGGTCTCCTGATAGCCGACGGTCGGCCTGCGGGTCGCGACCGCAACGCCGAAGCGATCGGCGAGCCGCTCGCTCGCGACGCGCAAGTGCATCTCGCCCTGGCCCCAGGCCACCACCTCATGTACCTCGGCGTTGTGCGCCACCGACAGCGAGGGGTCCTCCTCGGTCAGCTTGTGCAAGGCCTGACCGAGCTTGACGTCGTCCTTGCGCTCCTTGGCGCCGATCGCGATCGACAGCACCGGCGGCAGCGGGGCATTTTGCGCCAGCGGCGGATGCGCCTGCTTTCCGAGCGTCAGCGTGTCACCGGTGTTGGCATGGTCGAGCTTGCCGAGCGCAACAGTCTCGCCGACCCCGGCCGGGCCGCGCTTCTCGCTGGTCTGGCCGACGAGCTTGAAGATGCCGGCGACGCGCCCGGCGTCGCGCTCAGGCGTCAGGAGGGTCGAGCTGTCGGGAATCTGTCCGCTCAGCACGCGCACGATCGACATCTTGCCGCCGTGGGCGGTGTGCAGGCTTTTCATCACATAGGCGACGCAGTCGAAGCCCGCTTGGACCCCGATGCGCTTTGCGGTCGCCCCGACATCGGGCGCCTCGTGGCGCAACGCCTTCAACAGCCGCAGCACGCCGTTGGTGCGGGTCGCCGACCCGAGCAGAACCGGGCAGACGAGCCCATCGCGCAGTTCCTTGCCCAGATCATCGAACACCTTGTCGGCCGGCGGCTGAATGTCGCTGAGGAGCTGCTCCATCAATTCGTCGTCGTGGTCGGCCAGCGTCTCCAGCATGGAAAAACGCGCGGTCTTTTCGCGATCGAGGGTATCGCCTTCGAGTGGAATGACCTGCGACGGCGCGTACTCCTTGTAGACGAACGCCCGTTCGAGCGCGAGGTCGACGAAGCCCGTGATGATATCGCCCGCAAAGGTCGGGATCTGGCGCAGCAGGAGCTTGGAGCGCGACGCCGGCTGCAGCAGCTTGAGCGCGTCGTGGATGGTGGAATTGGCCTTGTCGATCTTGTTGAGAAATACGAAGTGCGGAATGTTCTGGTCTTCGAGCTCGCGCAAGATCAGCTGCAGCTGAGGAACCTTTTTCTCGTCCATCTCGCAGACCACGACGGCGGCATCCACTGCCGGCAACGCCGCGCGCATGTCATGGGCGAATTCGACCGAGCCGGGGCAATCCAGAAACGTGAGGGTCTCACCCATGAAGGTGGTGGTGGCAGCCGAAAGCTCCACGCTCATACGGTGGTGGCGCGCTTCCTTGCTGCCGTCGCCGACAGTCGTACCCGCCTCCACCGTGCCTTGACGCTGGATCGCGTCGGTACGCGCGAGGATCGCCTCCAACAGCGTGGTCTTGCCGCTTTGGAACGGGCCCACCAGCGCGATGCACCGGGGACCCGTCGCTCTTGTGCCGTTCTGTGCCATTTCCCGCCTCCCTTCCGCTTGTGAGATGCGGCCTTGTTGGAACCCATGGGCCGGACAACTATCGTTTCAGGCCGGAGCGTGACTGGCAAGCGGTTCATACAAAAGGGCGACACCTCACCGCGGGCGCCAATGCTAGGATACCGATCGCATAGACGGCTGCAGGATCGACGCAGCTTAGGACGAAGGCGTGGGACGAAGGCATGGGACGAACGCCGAACATTGCCAAATCGCAAACTAATCTGCGAAAGGCTTAGCGCTTGCCTGCTCTCACGCACGAGCCGTCGGAACAGGATGTTTACGCCCGCTTTGCCGCCAAGCTGCAGCGCACCGAGCGGATGCCGCGCAGCGGCCTCGATGCCTATCGGGACGGGTTGCTGGCGCGCCTCGTCACTTTTGCGCACGCGCATTCGCCGTTCTATCGTGACCGGCTGGCGCCACTCTTTCGCAGCGCAGAAATGCCCGATCTGCGCGCCTGGCGCGACGTGCCAATCCTGCGCCGGGCCGATCTCGAGCGCGACCTCGACCGCATGAGCCCAGCCCAGCCGCCGCCCGAAATCGGAGCGGTGAGCACGCGGCAGACGTCCGGCACCACGGGGGCAAGCCGCCTGTCGTTTCGAACCTGCGCGCTGGTGCGCATCGCCGACGCCTGCATGATGCAGCGCCTCTATCGCTGGTGGGACTACGACGATACTGCCCCCATGGCCAGCATCCGGCACTATGCGGCGAACGATCGCGGCTTTCCGGATGGCAAGATCGAGATGCAATGGTCGTATCCGGGTCGGCAGGCGCCGCACTATATGCTCGATCTGCGGACGCCGACCGGCAACATGATCGCATGGCTGGTGCGGCACCGGCCCAAATACCTGCTGACGTTCCCGTCAGTGCTCCAGGAACTGGCCAGCCATCCGGACGCCGGGCGAATTGCCGACCTCGGGCTCAGGGGCATCGTGGCGATCAGTGAAATCGCGGGCGACGACATCGCGACGCTTGCGCGCAAGACCTTCGGCTGCGACACCGCACAAATCTACGGCTGCGCCGAAGCGGGAGCGATCGCGTTGCAATCACCGCAGGACGGCGCCCTTGCGGTCTGCGAAGAAAATGTCATGGTCGAGCTGCTTGACGATGACGACCGACCGGTCGAGCCGGGGCAGACCGGCCGCGTCATTCTCACCAGCCTTCATAACTATGCGACGCCCTTCATCCGCTACGAGATCGGCGACTACGCGACCCTTGCAGAGGACGCCTGCCCGACCGGTGGCACCCTGACGCGGCTGGCGCGGGTCGAGGGCCGACGCCGCAACGCCCTCATGAGCGCGCGCGGCGAGCAGCGCATCTGGCAGCGCGATGTCCCGGCCGCCTGCATTCTGCGCCACGTCCCGGCAAGGCAATTCCAGATCCGCCAGGACGCCCAAGACACCATCGAGCTGTTGTTCGTGCCGACAGGCGCGGCGCCAGCCGACCACGCCGGCCTGACCAATTATTTTTCCGGGTTACTCGGGCGGCCGATCACGCTCACGCTGACCGCGGTCGACACCATCGCGCGCACGGCCGGCGGCAAGCACGAGCGCATCGTCTCATCGGTTGCGGCGTAGTCGCACAAATAGCTTAGACCCCGCCAAAGCAACGGCGGCCGTCGGAGACCCGCGGCCGTTGCACGCAAGCCCTCTTGCCGACCGCTCAGCGCCGGCCCCCGGCAGGCCGCAGTTGCAGGTCGGCGACCCCGCCCGCAACGTTAAGACCGGTCTGGCCAGTGACTGAAAGCGGCTGCAACGCGATCGAGCGGTTCGAGCCGCCGACCAACACGTTGGCGCCGAGTCCGATCGCAAAAGTCGCTTCGCCGGTCGCGCCCACGTAGCTGCCCGCAAGCGCGCCACGCGCCCCGCCCCAGGTGTCGGCAAACACGCCCCACACCATGCTCTGGCGAGTGGTCACCCCAACGTCGAGCCCGAATTTGTTGATCGTGCCGACGTAGCCTTCGCTCGGACCAGGCCGGTCCGGCGTGAAGATGCAAGACACTGTCTTGCTCGACCCGATAATCCAGCCGAAACCACCGGCGACGTCGCAGCTCAAAACGCCAGCCTTGACCTGCGCCTGTGCGGCCGAAGCAAACAACATCACGACCAGAGCCAGCCCAGCCCCGATTGTCTTTGACATAGAAATCCTCCCGCGTTTCACGCGACGTCAGGACCGGCATGGTCCTGAAACTCATGATACGAAAATTTCAGCGACAAGTCGCAGGTCGACCTTGATCAACCTCAAAAAAACCGCGCCGCGTTAACCATCAGGGGCGGAATTACTTCAGATTTCCACAGAAACGCTGGATGCGCCGACAGGCTTCTTCGACCTGCGGGGTCGCCACCGCATAGGATACGCGGAACGCCGGGCCGAGCCCGAACGCCGTGCCCTGCACCACCGCCACCCCTTCGGCCGCCAGCAGTTCGGTGACGAAATCCTGATCGGTCTCGAGCTTCTTGCCGGATGGCGTAGTCCGCCCGATCGCTTCGGCGCATGACGGATAGACATAGAACGCGCCCTCGGGCTTCGGGCAGCGCAGGCCCTTGGCCTGGTTGAGCATCGACACGCACAGGTCGCGGCGCTCCTTGAACACCTCGTTGTGCTTCGGGATGAAGTCCTGCGGGCCGTCGAGCGCGGCCACCGAGGCCCACTGCGCGGCCGCATTGGCATTGGTGGTCGACTGCGACTGCAGCGTCGCCATCGCCTTGATCAGATGCTCGGGCCCGCCCGCGTAGCCGATGCGCCAGCCGGTCATGCAGTAGGCTTTCGACACGCCATTGAGCGTGAGCGTGCGATCGTAGAGCCCCGGCTCGATCTGCGCCGGACTGAAGAACGCAAAGTCGTCGTAGACGAGATGTTCGTACATGTCGTCGCTGAGCGTCCAGACATGCGGGTGACGCATCAGCACGTCGGTGATCGCCTTCACCTCGTCACGCGAATAGGCGGCGCCGGTCGGGTTCGAGGGCGAGTTGAAGATCAGCCATTTCGTGTTCCTGGTGATCGCGCGCTCGAGCTGCTCGGGCTTCATCTTGAAGCCGTCTTCGAGCCGCGTCTCCACCGCCACCGGCGTGGCGCCGGCGAGCAGCACGATATCGGGATAGCTCACCCAATAGGGCGCCGGGATGATGACCTCGTCGCCTGGATTGAGCGTCGCCATCAGGGCGTTGAACAGCACCTGCTTGCCGCCGGTGCCGACGATGATCTGGCTCGCCTTGTAGTCGAGATCGTTCTCGCGCTTGAACTTGCGCGCGATCGCAGCCTTGAGCTCGGGGATGCCGTCGACGGCGGTGTACTTCGATGCCTTGCCGGCCTCGATCGCCGCGATCGCCGCCCGCTTGATATGGTCGGGCGTGTCGAAGTCGGGCTCTCCCACCCCCAGGCCGATGATGTCGCGGCCCTGCGCTTTGAGCGCGCGCGCCATGTCCGTCACCGCAATGGTGGCAGAGGGCTTGATGCGCTTGAGCGACTCCGCGAGGAAGGCCATGGGAAAACTCCTTTCCGGCGCGTGTTTCCTAATGGTCCGGCGACCCGGCGGCAAGGTTCATTCGCCGTATCATTTCATTTCGGGGTATCGGGCAAGCCCGGGCACTGGTCCCGATCTGGGGGCCAGACGGCCTGATTAACGGCCAAGCAATGCGGCCCTGGTAGGGCTTGCGGATGCGCTCAAGCGGCGCGCCAGAGCGCCGGCGTGGCTGCACGAGCCCGCCATGCGAGGTCAGGAATGGGCCCAAAGGAGATATTGCGGACGGGCAACTGGCTCACCCGCGAGCGCATGCGGCTCGTGGCACTCGCAATGCTGGCGGGCCTGCTGCTGGCCAGCGCCTATCTGATCGCGACCGCCAACGGCTATGTCGACGCGCTCGGCCGGCCGCTCGGGACCGATTTCTCCAATATTTATGCGGCCGGGACCTATGCGCTGGAAGGCCGGCCCGACGCGCCGTTCAATGTGACGCTCCAGCACCTGCGCGAACAGCAGATCTTCGGCGCCCGGACGCCGGCCTATGGCTGGCACTACCCGCCATTCTTCCTGTTCGTCGCCGCCGCCCTGGCGCTCATGCCCTATGGGCCGGCGCTGGCGCTGTGGCAGGGATTGACGTTTATTTTCTATCTGCCGTCGATCGGGCGCATCCTCACCCTCTCGCCCTCCGGCCCCGCAGGTGATCAGACCGCGCAAGACCGCCTTTGGCTGTTGTTGGCCGCCGCCTTTCCGGCCGTATTCGTCAACCTCAGCCACGGCCACAACGGCTTCCTCACGGCCGCGCTCATCGGCTTCGGCCTCATTCTGCTTGACCGCAGGCCCGTGGCGGCCGGCATGCTGTTTGGGCTTCTGGCCTATAAACCGCAGTTTGGGATGATGATCCCACTCGTGCTGGCGGCCACCGGCCGCTGGAGGAGCTTTGCGGCCGCTGCCGCGACAGTCGCGCTCCTCGTTCTTGCCGCCACGCTCGCGTTCGGACCAAGCATCTGGGCCGCTTTCTTTGATTCGGCCCGCTTCGTTCGGGTGGTCGCCCTCGAAGGCGGCGACATCGGCTGGTACAAGATCCAGAGCGTGTTCTCGTGGGTGCGCATGTGGGGCGGATCGGTGGCGGTCGCCTACGCGCTGCAGTCGGTGGTGACCATCGCGGTCGCGCTGGCGCTCACTTCGCTGTGGCGAAGCGAGGCATCATTCGCCCTCAAGGCGGCTGCGCTGTGCCTGGCCGCGATGCTCGCGACACCCTACAGCCTCGATTACGACATGATGATCCTGGCGCCGGCTATCGCGTTCCTGGCGGCAGACGGTTTGGCGCGCGGATTCGGGCCATGGGAAAAGACCGCGCTTGCTGCACTCTGGCTCATGCCAATCGTGACACGCGCTGTTGCACTTGCGACCTTGGTTCCACTCGGCGTGTTGACGATGATTGCGGTGTTCATTGCGATCCTGCACCGCGCTGCAGCAAATCTACCCGAACGTCCGCCAGCACTCTCGGCGGCGGCGCCCTGACAAGAGCCTGACAAGAGCATGAAGCCGCAGGCGGATTGAATTTACTCTCCGCCACGGCATCGCGAAGAACGAAACGACCGCGACGCAGCGAAAGTTTTGGCATCTCAAGATCGCCCCGCTCGTGTCATAGTGCCAACGTCTCGGCTTGCTTAAAGTCGCGCCGCCACGCGAGGGGATGAAGATCGCCGATGTATACGCTCTATTCGATGCAGCGATCCGGCAACAGCTACAAGGTGAGGCTCGCGCTCGCCCAGCTCGGCTTCCCGTACGGGCTCGAGGAGATCGACATCCTTCAGGGCGAGAGCCACACGCCCGATTTCCTGGCGAAGAATCCGAGCGGCCAGGTGCCGCTGCTCGAGGTCGCGCCCGGCCGCTACATCGCGGAGTCGAACGCCATCCTTTGGCACTTGGCAAGCCGCTCACCGTTGCGTCCCGAAGACCGCTTCGATCGCGCCGAAGCGCTGCAATGGATGTTCTTCGAGCAGCACAGTATCGAGCCCAACATCGGGGCGGCGTATTTCTGGCTCGCATTGGTGAAGGGCGGCCGCGAGTTGCAACAGCACGCGCTCGATGACTGGATGGAAGAGGGCTACCGCTCGCTTGGCGTCATGGAAAAGCATCTGCGCAAGCATCGCTTCTTCGTGGCCGAGCGCTACACGGTCGCCGACATCGCGCTCTACGCCTACACCCACCTCGCCCACCTGTGCGACTACGACCTCTCCTCGTTTCCGGCGATCGGAGCCTGGCTGGAGCGCGTCGCCGCCGAGCCCGGCTATGTGCCGATGCTGGGACTGCCGGTGGACGCGGCGGCGCCGGCGAAATAGCGGCCATCACCGCCCTCGGACCGCGCCGGGTTAATCCTTCACTAACCATCTCCACGAAATCGCCCATATTTACCTACGGCTTTGCCCAAGTCCGGACCCACCGGCGCCGGTATCCAGACCCAGCCTGCGGTAATCGCAGTACTGATTCGCGGAGGCCGCTCATGTCCATTCACAACGGACCCGCGCATGTGTCGAGGCCAGTGCCTCGCCCAGTCGAGTTGTTCGCAACGCTCGGCCTTGCGCTGTCCACCCTGATCGCCGTCACGGCGGTCTCGATCGGCATCGCGCGCGCCGATATGCTGATCATGCACGCCAGTTCCGATACCGGGGGGTTTGCGCTGGCGCTGTTCACAAGCCCGTTGTTTGCACTGATGGGCGGCCTCACCATCCTCATGGCGCGCGAGCGCAGCCGCTAGAAAGTCGCCGGGCGGCCGGCAAACGCTTGCGCAGGTGCGCGAGCGCTCGCTATGACCCCCGCATGGGCGGCGCAAGCGGGCACCACGTAGCAATTGTCGGAGGCGGGCCCGCCGGATTGATGGCGGGCGACGTGCTTGCGCAGGGCGGGGCACGTGTCACCGTCTACGATCAGATGCCGTCGGTCGGCCGGAAATTCCTGCTCGCGGGTCGTGGCGGTCTCAATCTTACGCACAGCGAACCGCTCGAGCGGCTTCTGCGACGCTACGGCAGCGCGCAGCCACGCCTCCGACCCGCAGTCGAAGCATTCTCGCCCGACGACCTGCGCGGCTTCAGCGAACAACTCGGCCAACCGACATTCGTCGGATCAAGCGGCCGGGTATTTCCGAATGCCATGAAGGCGTCGCCGCTGCTGCGCGCCTGGCTGCGGCGCCTCGACACGATGGGCGTCAGGTTCAAGCTGCGTCATCGCTGGCTCGGCTGGGACGATGCCGGCCGGCTCATGTTTGATACACCAAACGGACGCACGACCATTGCTGCCGATGCGAGCGTGCTGGCGTTGGGCGGCGCGAGCTGGCCGAGGCTCGGCTCCGACGGCGCTTGGTTCGCCGCCATGGCGCAAGCGGGCATCGCTGTCACGCCACTGCAGCCGGCCAATTGCGGCTTCCTGGTCGACTGGTCGGACATCTTCCGCAGCCGTTTCGAGGGCCAGCCGCTCAAGCGCATCGCTCTCTCATTTGGCGGTCGCTCGGTGCGCGGCGAAGCGGTGATCACCAGGGTAGGACTGCAAGGTGGCGGGCTCTACGCGCTATCCGATGTACTGCGCGAAACGATTGCGGTGTCGGGCCACGCGATGCTGAAGATCGATCTATCCCCCGACCGTTCCGCCGCCGCCTTGGAGCAGAAACTGAGTGCGCCGCGCCGCAAGCAGTCGCTTGCGAATGTCCTGCGCAAGACTGCAAGCCTGTCGCCGGCAGCGATCGGATTGCTGCAGGAGGCAGCCGTCACGTCGGCGGTGCGGCTGTCCGGACTTGATCCTTCGGTGCTCGCCGGCCTGATCAAGGCGGTCCCCATCCGCCTTATCGGCGTCGAGCCGATCGCCAGGGCGATCTCGACGGCCGGCGGCATTTCGTTCGACGCGATCGACGAGAATTACATGCTGCGCCGGCGCCCCGGCATCTTCGCCGCCGGCGAAATGCTGGACTGGGAGGCGCCGACCGGCGGCTATCTGTTGCAGGGCGTGTTTGCGACCGGCGCCGCCGCCGGGCGCGGAGCGCTGCAGTGGCTGAACCGCACGCTCAATGCGGCATGATCAGCCGCGCAGCGTAGTCTCTCAAAACACGCCAAGATGCTGCTGCAGGTCGGTTCCGTCACGCTGGAGCTCCGCCGAAGTCGCGACCACGACGACCCGCCCGCTGTTGAGCACCACGACATCGTCCGCGATATCGAAGACCAGCCGGGGAGATTGCTCCACCAGCACGATCGAGAGGCCGCTCTCCTTGAGCCGGCGGATCGTGGCCATCACATCGGCGACGATCTGCGGCGCCAAGCCCTCGGACGGCTCGTCCATCAGAAGCACGCGCGGATTGGCCATCAGGGCGCGGCCGATGGCGAGCATCTGCTGCTCGCCGCCAGAGAGATGAGCGGCGATCTGCTTTCTTCGCTCGGCGAGGCTCGGGAACATCTCGAACACCGTCTCGGCCGTCCACGGCTGGTGCCGGCTCGCGGCGTCGGGTCGGCGCGCCGCAACCGACAGGTTCTCGCGCACGGTGAGGCTCTTGAAGATGCGGCGGCCTTGCGGGACGAGCGCAAGCCCGCGCGCCGCGATCTGCTCCGGCGCCAGGCGGCTCACGTCGCGGCCGAACAATTCGACCGCGCCGTTGCGTGGCGGCAAGAGCCCGACCGCGACATTCATGCAGGTGGATTTGCCCGCGCCATTGCGGCCGAGCAGACCAAGCAGGCGCCCCTCGCCGAGCGAGAACGAGACCTTGTCGAGGACGTGACTGTCCCCGTAGAAGGCATCGATCCCGCTGAGCGCAAAGGCATTAGTGGCCAAGATAGACCTCCCGGGTGCGGGAGTCGGCAACCACCTTGGCGCGCGTGCCCTCGACGATCACTTCGCCAAAGTGCAACAGCGTGATGCGCTCGGCCCAATCGAGCGCCACGTCCATGTTGTGCTCGATCATCACGACCGTCACGTCGCGCGGAATTGCGTTGAGGAGCTGCTGCACTTCGCGCCGCTCATCGATCGAGAGGCCCGCGAACGGCTCGTCGAGCAGCAGCACCTTGGGGTCCTGCGCCAGCGCCATCGCGATCTCGACCCGCCGGCGCTCGCCATAGGAGGTCTGCGACAGCGGACGGTCGGCGATGGCGCCGAGACCAACGCGACCAAGCGCGCCGCGGGCGCGCGCGATGAGATCATGCTCGCGGTCGAGATCCCGGAACAGGCTCCAGCGCATGCCTGACAGCCCGAGCAGCGCCAGCGTCACGTTGCGCAGAATGGTGTCGTTGGCGAATAGCGTGATGATCTGATAGGTGCGCGCCATGCCGAGATGCGGACGTCGATGATGCGCAACCCTCGTGATGTCGCGGTCGAACAACCGGATCGAGCCTGAGTCGGGCGCGAGCTCTCCCGTGATCAGGTTGAACAGCGTGGTCTTGCCGGCGCCATTCGGCCCGATGATCAGGCGCCGCTCGCCGGGCTCGACTGCCAGCGTGACATTGGCGGTGACCCGCAGGCCGCCGAACGACTTGCACAGCGCATTGACGGCGAGCGCTGTCATGGTCCCTGTCATAGGCTGCGCTCCTCGATCGGCTGCACAGCGGTCGCGTCGGGCCGCGTTCTGAGCGACCGCCATGCGAACCGCACTAACCGCACCGATCCCGGCACCAGGCCTTCCGGCATGAAGCTGATGATGAGGACGAAGATCACGCCGAGCACCAGGTTCCAGCGCTCCACATAGGCGCTCACCACGTTCTTCATGATGACCACGATGGCCGCGCCCGCGATCGGACCGATGAGCGTGGCAGTGCCGCCCGAGATCACCATAAGCAGGATTTCGGCCGAGGCGGTGAGCGCCGAGACCTGTGGGCTGATGAACTGGTTGTAGTAGATGAAGAGAAGCCCCGACACGCCGGTCCAGAAGCCGGAGAACAGGATCGCCAGGAACCGGATCAGCCAGACGTTATAGCCGAGCGCATTCATTCGCCGCGCCTGGTCGCGGGTGCCGCGCAGGCTCGCGCCGAACGGCGAGCGCACGAACACGGCCATCGAGGCGACCGCAAGCAGGAACACGACCAGCGTGGCAAAATAGAACGCGGGCGCGCTCGCGAGGCTTATTCCGAATGGCGCGGGCCGCGTCGTCACGTTGACGCCGTTGTCGCCGTTGGTGAGGCCAGCCCAGCGATAGGCGACGCCCCAGACGATCTGGCCGAGCGCGAGCGTGATCATCAGAAAGCCGATACCGGTCGAGCGCAAAGCGAGCGCGGCGAAGATCGCCGAAGCGGCGAGCGTGATGACGATGGCGGTCGTGTCGGCGATGAAATGGCCATGACCCGCCTGCAACATCAGCGCGCCGCTATAGCCGGCGACCGCGAACAGCCCGGCATGGCCGAGCGACACCAGGCCGGCGTAGCCGACCAGGACATTGAGCGCGAGCGCGAACACCGCAAACAGCAGGATCTGGCTGGCGATGTTGATGTAATAGGTGTTGCTCACCCACATCGGCAGCGTCGCCAGCAGCGCCAGCGCAACCGCGATCGCGGCGTATCGAGCCCCTGCAATCATGCGACGTTCCGGCCGAACAGACCCTGGGGCCGCAACACCAGAACGAGCAGCATGGGCAGAAACAGGATGACATAGGCGAGGTCGCGGAACATCGCCTGGCCGAAGTTATAGAGAAAGCCGATCAGGAAGCTCCCGACCAGCGTGCCGAGCAAGCTGCCGCTGCCGCCGAGGATCACGACCATCAGGGCGAGCGGCAGCATCTCGAAATCGAGCCCCGGATAGACCGACAGATAAGGCGCGCCCATCACGCCCGCGAAGGCGGCGAGCGCCGCGCCGAGGCAGAAGATCAGCGTGAACAGTTGCGAGACCTTGATGCCGACGACGCGCGCGATCGGCGGATCGTCAACGCCGGCGCGGATCATGGCGCCAAGCCTGGTCCAGTCGACCATGATCCAGAGCGCGATCGCGACCACCATGGCGACGCCGAGAATGACCAGGCGATAGAGCGGAAAGAACAAGCCGAACGCCCGCACTGCGCCGCGAAATTCGGGCGGTGCCGACGGCTGCCAAGGATCGCCGGTCCACACCATCAGGCAGATATCGGCGATGATGAAAGCGAAACCGAGCGTGAGCAGCACCTGCGGCAGGATCTGGCCTTCGAGACGGCGCAACAGGAAGCGCTCGATCACGCCGCCGATCGCCGCCACCGCGAGCGCGCTCAAGACCGCGGCCAGCCAAAAGTTCGTTCCGTGATTGAGGAAGCTGACGCCGAAATAGGCCCCCAGCATGAAGAACGAGCCGTGCATCAGGTTGGGGATGCGCATCAGGCCGAAGATCAGCGAGAAGCCCGCCGACAGCAGGAACAGGAGCCCGCCGAGGGCAAGGCTGTTGATGGCGAGAATGGCGGCTTGCGCGGACGTGATGGACGTCATCATTGAAACAAGGGTCTCCCCGCAGAGCGCCACAAGAATGTAGAAACACCCGCCGTCATTCCGTGGCCGGCCGAAGGCCGGAGCCCGGAATCCATAATGCGATCGTGTGATTATGGATTCCGGGCTCGCCGCTTCGCGGCGCCCCGGAATGACAACGGAGAGGCTTTTGGCAGCCTATTCCAAGTATTTCGCCGGCGGATAGTCGCGCGAATAGACCGGGTTCGCCAGGAACTGCTTCTCGTCGTAGGTCCAGAACTGGCTGACGTTCGGATAGGTCTTGACCACCGTGTTGACGAGCTGTCCGCTCTTGCGCTCGCAGCGGCGAATGAAGACGTCGCCGATGACGTTGCCGTACTTGTCGAACTTGATCGCGCCGCGCGGAGTGTCGGTCAGCGCAACATGATGCAGGGCTTCCGCGAATGCCTTGCGGTCGTCGGTCTTGCCATCGAGCTTTTGGATCGCGGCTTCGACGCACTGGCCGGCGACATACATGCCGGCCGAGTAGCCGCCCGGGAGCACCTTATAGTCCCGCCGCATCGCCGCGATAAACCGCTTGTTGCTCTCCGAGCCGAACGAAGCCGAATAGTAGGCCGCCGACATGACGCCCACCGCCTCGTCACCAAGACTGCGCAGCAGCGCATCATCCATCGCGGTCCAGCCGGCGAGCAGCGGGATCCGCCCCTTGAGGCCGAGATCCGCATAGGCGCGCATGAACTTCACCGGGTTCGATCCGGCAAAGCCGTTGAACACGCAGTCGACGTTGCTGATCTGCGCGATGTAGGGGGTGTAGTCGGGCGTCACCAGCGGCGGCCACAGCTTCTTGACCACCCGCCCGCCATTGTCCTCGAACACCCGCTGGAAGCCGGACATCTGCTCGTACCCGAAGGCGAAATCCTCCGAGATCGTTACGGCGCGCTTGTATTTCAGCTCCTTGGCCGCGTAGTCCCCCATGGCGTGGCAGCATTGCGCCGAGGTCGCAGACGGCCGGATCACGAAGGGATTGGCCTTGCGTTGGGTGACATCTTCGGCGGCCGCGAGGCTGATGAGCGGCGTCTGGTTGTCGCGCACGTAGTCGGTAATGGCCAACAGCTCGAAGGCGGCGAGCGGCCCGAGAATGACGTTGACCTTGTCGCGCTCGATCAGCTCCTGCGCCTTGGTCTTGGCGCCCGCCGGATTGCCGCCGGTATCGGCCGAGATAAACTCGATCTTGCGCCCCGACAGCGCGTTGCCTTTCTCCTTGAGCAAGGTCGCGATGCCCTGCTCCATCTGGATGCCGCCCTGCGCGAGCGGCCCGGTCTTGACCGTGAGTAGGCCGATCTTGAACGGGGCTTGGGCGTGCACGTAGGGCGCCCGCAATGCCGCGAGCCCGACGCCGGCCCCCGCCAGACCCTTCAGCACTTTCCGACGATGAACTGCCATGGCTGCCTCCTCCGTTATGGTCGCCTCTAGGCGTGGTAGTTGCGGCCAAGCATGACGCGGTTTTACGCCCGGCGCTACCCTATCGTGCCGGCGAACGCGACATGCGTTGTCGCAGATACGCCGAAGGCACGCTATTGATGCACCATCAGTACTGACATGGGGAGGATACCGTCGATGAAACTTTATTCGTTCTGGCGCTCGCTCGCGACCTTCCGCGTCCGGATCGCCCTCAACCTCAAGGGCCTTGCGCCCGATGTCGTGAACGTCGACCTGATGAAAGGAGAACAGAATGCATCCGACTTTCGCAAGCTCAATCCCCAGATGCTGATCCCGGCGCTGATCGAGGATGACGGACGCCTGCTGTTCCAGTCCCTGGCAATCCTCGAATACCTCGACGAAATCCGCCCCACCCCCCCGCTGCTGCCGCGCGAGCCGGCCGACCGGGCGCGCGTGCGGGGGCTCGCCTTGATCGTCGCCTGTGATGCCCATCCGCTGGTCGTGCCGCGGGTGCGCAATTATCTCGAACGCGAGCTCAAGCTCGATGAGCCGACGCGCCTGAAATGGATCCGCCACTGGAGCAATGAAGCGCTCGCCGCGCTCGAAACACATCTGAGTCGCGATCCGCAGACCGGGCGCTATTGCCATGGCGAGGCCATCACAATGGCGGATATCTGCGTGGTCAGCCACGCGGTCGGCGCCCGGCTGTTCGAGGTGGACATGGCGCCGTATCCGACGGTTGCGCGCATCGTCAACGCATGCCTCGAGCTTGATGCGTTTGCGGGCGCCCATCCGCTTCGGCAGCCGGGCGCGCCGGCCTCGGGGGCGCATTGACGCCGCGGCCGCGGGCCGGAATCACCGACACGTGACCACGCCGGCATCGCCGGAACCGCTACTATTGATCGGCCGTTGTGGTGCTGCGTCCGCGGAGGTGATCATGAAGCTGTTAGCTGCTGGCGCGATTGTCCTCGTTGCGGTCGGCGCGACAGCCGCGTGCGCCGCGCCGCGGACCTATCCGTCTTCAGCCGGGAACCTCACGGTCGAGACCTTCGCGAGCGGGCTCGTGAACCCGTGGGCGTTGGCGTTCCTGCCCGACGGCCGGCTCCTCGTTACCGAGCGGCCGGGCCGCATGCGCCTCATCGCCAAGGACGGCAAGCTGTCGCCGGCGCTCGGCGGCGTGCCCAAGGTGTTTGCGCGCGGCCAGGGCGGCCTGCATGACGTCGCGCTCGACCGCGACTATGTACAAAACCGCACCATCTATTTCTGCTTCGCGGAGCCGGTGAGCGGCGGCGCGCGCACCGCGCTCGCGCGCGCGCGGCTGGTCGATGAAGGCACCCCGAGGCTCGAAGACGTCAAGGTGATCTTTCACCAGGAAGGACCGCTGTCGAGCGGCAATCATTTCGGCTGCCGCATCGCGCAGGCGCCCGACGGCAATCTGTTTCTGACACAGGGCGAGCACTTCACCCACCGCAACGAGGCGCAGAACCTCGCCAACCATCTCGGCAAGATCGTGCGCATAAGGCCGGATGGGTCGGTGCCGCCGGACAATCCGTTCGTCGGCCGAGCGGGCGCAAGGCCTGAAATCTGGAGCTACGGCCACCGCAATGCGCAAGGCGCCGCGATCAATCCGCAATCTGGCAAGCTCTGGGAACACGAGCACGGCCCACGCGGCGGCGACGAGATCAACATTCCGCAGGCCGGCAAGAACTACGGCTGGCCCGTGATCGGCTACGGCATCAACTACGACGGCTCCAAGGCCCACGAGAGCACGCACAAGGCCGGCATGGAGCAGCCGATCAAATACTGGGTGCCTTCGATCGCACCCTCCGGCATGGCGTTCTATACCGGCGATCTGTTCCCGGCCTGGCGCGGCAGCCTGTTCGTGGGCGCGCTCGCCGGGCAGATGCTGGTCCGGCTCGAGGTGCGCGGCGATACGGTCGGCGCAGAAGAGCGGCTCCTTCATCAGCTCAGAGAGCGCATCCGCGATGTGCGCGCCGGGCCCGACGGCGCGCTCTGGCTCGCGACCGACAACTCGGCG
The DNA here is from genome assembly GCA_963753575.1 of uncultured Alphaproteobacteria bacterium. GTDB lineage: Bacteria > Pseudomonadota > Alphaproteobacteria > Rhizobiales > Xanthobacteraceae > VAZQ01. The sequence continues at coordinate 188,329 of CAVWCR010000005.1, read as the reverse complement.
GGCCGGATTCTACGGGTTGCGCCCGCGAAGTGACCCCTGTAACCAAGCGGCAGCCACCATCATCGCCGCGGGTTCATGTTCTCGTTCTTTGAAAGATATCTCCAGCCGACCGCCGTTCCGGAGCGCCCGGAGCCGCCCGCGACGCTGTCCGGCTTTCTCTGGCATTTCGCGCGCCAGGCCAAGGGCCTGTTCATCGCGCTGTTCGTGGTCGAGTTCTTCGTGGCGATCACCGACAGCGCGGTGCCCTGGTTCATGGGCCGCATCGTCACGCTGGTGACATCGATTACGCCGCAGCGCTTTCTCGCCGAGACCTGGCCCTGGCTCGCCGGCATGGCGCTGGTCGTGCTGATCGCGCGGCCGGCGGTGATATTGGTGCGCTATCTGATCACCAACCAGGCGATCGCGGCGCCGTTCACCGGGCTCATCCGCTGGCAGTCGCACTACCACGTGGTGCGCCAGAGCTGGGCGTTCTTCCAGAACGATTTCGCCGGCCGCATCTCCAACCGCGTCATGCAGACCGGCCCGGCCTTGCGCCAGACGCTGGTCGCTTCCGTCACCGCGCTCTGGTACGTGCTGGTCTACGGCATCACCGCGATCGTGATGACGGCGGCCGCCGACGCCTGGCTCACGCTGCCGATTTTCGCGTGGTTCGCGGGCTATGTCGGGCTCCTCTGGTTCTTCGTCCCGCGCCTGCGCGACCGGTCCAAGATCAGTTCCGAGGCGCGCTCGGCGCTGGTCGGCCGCATCGTCGACAGCTACACCAACATCCTCACCGTGAAGCTGTTCGCGCGCCCGCGCGACGAGGACAACTACGTACGCGACGCGGTCGAGTACCACACCGACGTGTTCCTGCGCGCGCAGCGTCTCCTGACCATGTTCGGGACGCTCCTGAACGTGCTGAACGCGCTGCTGATCGCGGGTGCGGGCGCGATCGGATTGACGCTGTGGCTCAACGGCGCGGTCGAGGTCGGGACCATCGCGATGGTGCTTCCGCTCACGCTGCAGCTCACCAACATGTCGCGCCAGATCGCAGTGCAGATAACCGACCTGTTCGAGGAAATCGGCATCGTGCAGGAAGGCATGATCACGATCGCGCGGCCGCTGCAACTTGTCGATCCTGCCGACGCCCGGCCGCTTGAGGTGCGCGAGGGCAAGATCACGTTCGAGAACGTGAACTTCGGCTATGGCCGCAAGACAGCTGTCGGCGACGATGGGCTGTTGCGCCCGTCGGTGCTGCAGGGCTTCTCGCTCACGGTGCGCCCGGGCGAGAAGATCGGGCTGGTCGGGCGCTCCGGTGCCGGCAAATCGACCGTGGTCAACTTGCTCTTGCGCTTTTTCGATCTCGAGGGCGGCCGCATCCTGATCGACGGCCAGGACGTCTCGCAGACCACGCAGGAATTGCTGCGCGCGCAGATTTCCGTGGTCACGCAGGATACCTCGCTCCTGCACCGCTCGATCCGCGAGAACATCCGCTACGGACGACCGGAGGCGAGCGAGGACGAGATCGTCAAGGCCGCGCGGCTTGCCCACGCCGAGGAATTCATCGCCATGCTCGAAGACTGGCGCGGGCGCTACGGCTACGACGCCCACGTGGGCGAGCGCGGCGTGAAGCTCTCCGGCGGCCAGCGCCAGCGCATCGCGATCGCGCGCGTGATCCTCAAGAACGCGCCGATCCTGGTGCTCGACGAAGCCACCTCCGCGCTCGACAGCGAGATCGAGGCGGCGATCCAGCAGAGTCTCGACACGCTGATGGCCGGCAAGACCGTGATCGCGATCGCGCATCGGCTCTCGACCATCGCGCGCATGGATCGCCTGGTCGTGCTCGACCACGGCCGCATCGCCGAACAAGGCACACACGACCAGCTGTTGCGGGCGAACGGGCACTATGCTGCGCTCTGGCGCCGCCAGTCCGGCGGCTTCATCGACGCCGGAGGCATGCAGGCGGCGGAGTGATGCGCAATGCCGGATTGGCTGCTTGATGCGGAAGGTCTCGCTGTCGTCCGCCGCGCCTACGCGCGTCAGATGCTCGGCCTCGCCAACGTCCGCAACGATCGGCTGGAGCAGGTGTTCGCGACCGTCCGGCGCGAGGATTTCCTCGGACCCGGGCCGTGGCAGATCGCGCAGTGGCCGCGTGGAGCCGCTTTGCCGGCCAACGACCCGGTCTATGTCTATCAGGACGTGGTGCTTGCGCTCGCGCCCGAGCGCGGCGTGAACAACGGCAGCCCGTCGCTGCACGCCAAGATGCTCAACGATCTCGCGGTCGAGCCCGGCCAGCACATCGCGCCCATCGGGGCCGGGGCCGGCTATTACACCGCGATGCTGGCAGAGCTGACCGGGCCCACCGGGCGCGTGACCGCCATCGAGCTCGATACGCGTCTCGCCGAGCGCGCACGCATCAATCTCGCGGCCTGGCGCAACGTGACGGTGATTTGCGCGGACGGCGGCAGCGCGATGGCCGAGGATGTCGACCGCATCTATGTGAACTTCGGCGTGGCGGCGCCGGCAGCGTCCTGGATCGAGCGCCTCAAGCCGGACGGGAAGCTCCTGTTCTCGCTCGGCGTCCCGCATCCCGAGGTGCGCGCGAGGTCTCCCCGGCACGCCGCGCGGGGTGCTGCATTTCTGGTCGAGCGGACGCCAGAGGGACTCGCGGCGCGCTGGCTTTATCCGGCCTACTACGTCTGCGCCGAAGGCAGATTGGCGGGCGACGCCGAGGCCGAGCTTGCGCTCTTTCAGGCGTTCGAGCGCGGCGGATACGAGTTCGTGCGATCGCTGCGCTGGAACCAGCTTATCGACCCCATGCGCTGCTGGTACTGGACGCCCAACTGGAGTCTCAGCTACGACGCCGTCGGCGAGCCTGGCCGATAGGCCTTGCGCCAGCCCGACCAGCAAATCGGCTAGCAAACGGGCAAAAAGAGCGCCATTTAAGACTAATTGCCGCGCGTTCCGGGACACGGACTGGTATAGTGTTCTAACGTCAAATCCACGGAAGGATGCAAGATGGTATTCAGTGCGATCAGCGAATGGAACCAGAAGCGCAAGCTTCGCCAGATGTTGCAGGATCCGCGTGCCGCGCGAGGCTTCCGGTCGAGCGTGCAGCTCGAAAAAGGCATTGGTGCCGACCGTGCCACCACGGAACGCTTGCTTCTGGCCATCGGCGCGCGAAAGTCGAAGGAGTTGGAGGAGTGGACGCTGCAGGCCGCCAAAAGCACCTGAGCGGCGACGCCGACCGTTGCGATCGAACCTCCACATTGCTTGATAAATAACTAGTGCCTCAGGCGGCAGCCTAGCCGCCATCGCCAGAACCGTCCTCAAAATATCCACGCCGACCTCACCTCCTGTCGACTTCACTTTGGTTGATCTGGGCGCGGGATGACCTTGAAAGCCTTGTGAAGGCGCTTCAGCACACGCGACCCCTTTTGTTGACCACATAGCGCTTGCGTATTGTTCCGCCTTACTCCCGACACGAATCCCCTCTAACCGCACCGCCCGTTTTGATCAAATGGATGGATCGTACCGCGCGGCGTCCGAAAGGGCGCCGGACGCGGCGCGCCGTCGTTTTCGCGAGCCACGTGTCATGTTTGCCTTGTTTGAACGGCTATTGCCGCCAACCGCGATCCCCGAACAGCCGGAGCCACCACCCGGGCTGATCGGCTTCTATTGGCATTTTGCGCGCCAGGCCAAGGGCTTGTTCATCGGCCTGTTCGCCGCCGGCTTCATGGTGGCGCTGCTCGATTCGCTCATCCCGGTGTTCATCGGCCGGGTGGTGACGCTGATCACCGCCAGCAAGCCGGAAAGGCTATTCGCTGATTTCTGGCCGATTCTCGCCGCCATGGCCGTGGTGCTAGTGGTGCTGCGCCCGCTCGCCCTCATGAGCCAGAACATCATGGCCAACCAGGCGATCGCCGCCAACGTCGGCAACCTGATCCGCTGGCAGAGCCACTGGCACGTGGTGCGGCAGAGCTGGGCGTTCTTTCAGAACGACTTCGCGGGCCGCATCGCCAATCGCGTCATGCAGACCGGGCCGTCGATCCGGGAGACCCTGACCGCGCTGCTGACGGCGGTCTGGTACATCCTGGTCTACGGCACCAGCGCGCTCTTCCTGCTCGCCTCCGCCGATCGCTGGCTCGCCTTGCCGATCATGATCTGGTTCTTGGCTTATCTCGTCATGCTGCGGATTTTCGTGCCGCGCATGCGCGACCGCTCCAAGGACATGTCGGAGGTGCGCTCGATGCTCACCGGCCGCGTGGTCGACAGCTACACCAACATCCTCACCGTGAAGCTGTTCGCGCGCGCGCAGGAGGAGGATGCCTATGTGCGCGAGGCGGTCGACCAGCACACCGGCAAGTTCCACGCCTCGCTGCGGCTCAACACGCTGTTCGGGCTCACGCTGTCCACGCTCAACGCCATGATGGTGACGAGCTCGGCAGCGCTCGCGCTCGTCCTCTGGACGCGCGGCCAGGTCGACGTCGGCGTCGTGGCGATGACGCTGCCGCTGTGCTGGCAGATCGTCAACATCTCGGGCTGGGTCGCCTGGCAGGTGACCAACATCTTCGAGAACGTCGGCGTCGTGCAGGAAGGCATGATGACGATTGCGCGGCCGATCGCGCTCACCGACCGGTCGGATGCGACTGCCCTCACCGTCCCGCGCGGCGAGATCAAGTTCGAGGACGTGCGCTTCGGCTACGGCCGGGAAACATCGGCCCGCGAAGACGGGCGCCCTTATGCCGTGCTCGACGGCTTCTCGCTCACGATGCAGCCGGGCGAGAAGATCGGGTTGGTCGGCCGCTCGGGCGCCGGCAAGTCGACGGCGGTCAACCTGCTGTTGCGCTTCTTCGATCTCGAAGGCGGCCGCATCCTGATCGACGGCCAGGACATCGCGACGGTGACGCAGGAGAGCCTGCGTGCGCAGATCTCGGTGGTGACGCAGGACACGTCGCTGCTGCACCGCTCGATCGCCGAGAACATCCGCTATGGGCGGCCTACCGCCAGCGATGCCGAGGTCGAGCAGGCCGCGAAGCTCGCGCATGCGCACGAGTTCATCGGCGATCTCGAGGACTGGAAAGGCCGGCGCGGCTACGACGCCCAGGTCGGCGAGCGCGGCGTGAAGCTCTCGGGCGGCCAGCGCCAGCGCATCGCGATCGCGCGCGTGATCCTGAAAGACGCGCCGATCCTGGTGCTGGACGAAGCCACCTCCGCGCTTGACAGCGAGGTGGAGGCCGCGATCCAGCAGAGCCTCGGCACGCTGATGGCGGGCAAGACCGTGATCGCGATCGCGCATAGGCTCTCGACCATCGCGCGCATGGACCGGCTGGTGGTGCTCGATCATGGCCGCATCGTCGAGCAGGGCACGCACGAGGCGCTGCTCAAGCACAACGGGCACTATGCGGCGCTGTGGCGACGGCAGTCCGGCGGCTTCATCGACGTCGAGACGACGTCGCAGGCGGCGGAGTAATTTGCCGCCTGAACTGACAGCGCCGGCGCGTCAGCGCGCCGGCGGCTCCATGGCGCTCTTGCGCACGAAGGGCGCCGCCTCGGGCGAGCTCGCGAAGGCGATGAACGCCCGCGCCACGTCCGGCTGCTTCGAGACCGTGAGCACGCCGAGACCAAAGCGGCCATATTCGATCAGGTCTGGCGGCAGCGGCCCGAGATATTCGGTGCCCGCAAACGGCTGGATCACGTTGGTCTGCTGGATGCCGACCTCGACTTCGCCGGCGGCGACGTAGGAGGCGACGGGACGGCCTTCGCTGATTTTGATCTTGCCCTTGACCTGGTCGTAGATGCCGAGCCGCTGGAACAGCTTGGTGTTGTAGGGGCCGGTTCCGGCGCCGCTGTGCCCGATTGAATTGGCTTCGAGCATCGCCCGCTTGAAGCCCTCGGCCGTGCTGATGTCCCACTTGCGCGCGCCGGCCTTGACCGCGACGCCGTTGCCCGCACGGGCATATTCGGCCCAGGTCCCGGGCACGACCTTGCCGCGCTTGATGAGGCCATCCGAGGCTTCAAAAAACGAGGAGACAACGTCGGCGGGCTCGTTTTCGTTGATCGCCCGGTTCATCGCAGCGCCCTGCTTGGGCGCCACGACAACCTTATGGCCGGTCTTGGCCGTGAACGCGGGCGCGAGGTCACGGACGGCGGACAGCGCACCCTGGTTGGCGAGAATGGTGATCTCGGCAGCCTTGGCCGTTCCGGTGCCCGAGGCGCCGAGCATCGCAAGCATAAGCGTCACCATTCCGGTTTTCATGTTGTCCTCCCAATGTTTGACTGCTTTTGAATTTGCTTATTTCAATTCATATCGTCATTGCGGCGGCGGCTCCAGCCCGGTCCCGATGGTCTTTGCGAATGCGGCCGCGATCAGGGCCGCGCCGGCTCGAGAAAGCTCTTGGCGAGCAGCGGGACCGCCTCCGGTGAGGTCATGAATCGGATCATCTGCCGCGCGAGATCCGGCTGCTTGGAGATCGCCATCAGCCCGACGCTGAACGGGCAAGGCCTGTCGATCGCCGCGGGCAGGTGGCCGACGTAGTCCGAGCCCGGCACCCCAACCAAGATGTTGGTCTGCTGGATGCCGATCTCGACCTCGCCTTTGGCCACATGCTCTGCGACCGGGCCGCCCCGCATGAGCTTGGCCTTGGGCGTGATCTGCTCGGCGATGCCGAGCTGCTGCATCACGTCCGCGGCGCGCTGGCCGCTGCAGCCGCGCGAATAGCCGATCGATTTTGCGGCCAGCATTGTGGCTTTGAAGGCTTCGACCGTGCTGATGTCGGGCTTCGGGGCGCCCGCCTTCACCGATACCCCGAGGCCGGCGAGCATGAACGGCGTCGCGCTACCGACCACCACCTTGCCGCGCTTGACCAGGTCAACGATCAGTTCGGGGACGCCCGTGACGAGATCCGCAGGCGCACCGGACTCAAGCTTGCGGTTCAGCGCACGCGGGGTCTCGAGGCTGACCGTGACCTTGTTACCCGTCGCCTTCGCGAAACCGGCGCCGACGTCGCGCGCGCCCGAAAACGAGCCTTGCCCCGACAGGACAATCAGCTCAGCGGCCTGCGCGGACGCAGAAAGCGCCACCAAACCAGCTATCAGCAGGCTCATCCACCGCGTCATGACGTCCTCCCGATCTCTCGTGCGCGTCAGCGTTCGCGCCGCAGGTACAGAATAGGCCGACTTCAAGTCGCAGACCAGGACGCCGCTCAGGCGGCAAGCTCGCGCATGATACGGTAGAGCCGCGCCTGCCCTTCGAAGCCGATGCCGGGCCGGTCGGACAGCGCCAGATAGCCGTCCTCGACCTTGGCGTCGTCCGCGAAGCCGCCGAAATCGCCGAACACGCCCGGATAGGACTCGGCGCCGCCGAGCCCGAAGCCGCCCGCGATCGCGAGCGACATCTGGTTGCCGCCATGCGGAAACAGGCACGCGCGCGGCCAGCCGTGCTGCTCCAGCATCTTAACCGTCTGCGCATATTGCACGATGCCGTAGGCCTGCGGCGGATCGACCTGGATCACGTCGCGGCGCTCCGGCGTGAGCCCGCCGAAACGCACAAGATTTGCAACGTCCTGCGTGGAGTACAGGTTCTCGCCGGTCGCCAGCGGCGCCGCGTAGACGCTGGCGATCTCGGCCAGCAGCGCAAAGTCGAGCGGATCGCACGGCTCCTCGAACCAGCGCAGATCGAAGGCGCTCAGCGCGCGCGCATAGGCGAGCGCCTCGTCACGGGCGAATTTCGCGTTGGCGTCGACCACGAGCTGCGCGCGATTGCCGAGAACCTGCTTCACCGCCTCGACCCGGCGCACATCGTCGGCGAGCGGCAGGCCGCCGACCTTCATCTTCACCATGGTGTAGCCGGCGTCGAGATGGCGCAGCATTTCGTCCTTGAGGTCGCGGGTGGTCTGGCCGGGCAGGTACCAGCCGCCGCCGACGTAGCAGAACACACGCTCGGCCACCTGGCCGCCGTTGTAGCGCTCGGCGATGAGCCGATGCAGCGGCAGGCCTGCGATCTTGGCGACCGCGTCCCAGAGCGCCACTTCAATGGTGCCAATCGCGATCGAGCGCTCGCTGTGCCCGCCGGATTTTTCGCGCTGCATCATCACGGCCAGCGCCTTGGCGGGGTCGAAGTTCTCGCCGGTTGCGTCGAGCAGCGTTTCAGGCTTCGCCGAAAGGATGCGCGGGATGAAGCGCGCGCGCATCTGCGCTCCGCAGGCGTAGCGGCCGGTGGAATTGAACGCGAAGCCCGTCACCGGCCTACCTTCTCGGATAACGTCGGTGATGACCGCCACCACGGAGGTGGTCATCTCGGTGAAATCGAAGCTCGAGTTCTTGAGCTCAGACTTGAGCGGGATCGCGGTTTCGCGGATGTCGAGGATGCGCATGGCGACCGTTGCGGACCTTCAATCGAAATTCTGCGGCGCAGTATTGGCGATCCGCTGCCTCGGCACGCATGATCGCCAGCAAACGTTAACGACATTTCATGATGATACACGAATTGCCGCGGTGTAGCCGCAGTCCCGGCCACGGTCGGCCCTCGTCATGTCATCTTGCTAGTTGTAGAGTACCAACGGGTGGTGACGCGGGAGAGATCAGCATGCAACGCTGGTTGCCGCGCGATTTCTGGTCGGACGCACGCCACTACCAGATCGCCGCCCTGGCTTCATTGCTCATCTTCAATATCGGCTGGCTGGACTTCGGCGCCCAACCGCTCAACAGTGCTTTGGCGATCGCCGGCGCGCTCGCGACCCAGGTGCTGTGCTCGCGCTATTTCGGCCTGCCAAGCATCGATCTGCGCTCGCCACTGATTACCGGGCTTTCGCTCAGTCTCCTGCTGCGCGCCGACGAGCCCTGGCTGCACGCGCTCGCGGGCGTGATCGCGATCGGCTCGAAATTCCTGTTCCGCATCGACAACAAGCACATCTGGAATCCGGCCGGATTTGCGATCGTGGCGCTGCTCGCCGTCTCCAACGACGTGTGGATCTCACCCGGGCAGTGGGGCTCGGCGGTCTGGCTCGCGATGCTGCTCGGCCTCCTCGCGATCCTGGTGCTGCATGCCGCACGGCGCTCCGACATCGCGCTGTTCTTCCTCGGCAGCCATATGGCGCTCCTGTTCGCGCGCGCCTGGTGGCTCGGCGATCCGCTCAGCATCCCGATCCACCAGCTGCAGAACGGATCGCTGCTGATCTTCGCATTCTTCATGATCTCCGATCCACGCACCTCGCCCAATGCGCGGCTCGGCCGCTTCGCGTTCGCGGCCGTCGTGGCGGTCATGGCCTACTACCTGACCTTCCACGAGCAGATGCGGCCGGCGCTCTACGTCGCGCTGATCGCGCTCTCCCCGCTCACCCTTCTCATCGACCAAATCCTGCCGGCGGAGCGGTTCGCCTGGACCAAGCCGGCCAGCCAAGGAGCCACCCAATGACCATCTCGTCGCGCCTGAAGACCACCGTGGCCGCCATCGCGGTGCTCGCCGCGATCGCCGGGCCGGCGGCTGCATTTTGCGGCTTCTATGTCGCCAAGGCGGACTCCAAGCTGTTCAACAAGTCCTCCAAGGTCGTGCTCGCGCGCGACGGCAACACCACGGCGATCACCATGTCGAGCGACTACGAGGGCGAGCCCAAGGAATTCGCGGTCGTCATTCCGGTGCCGACCTTCATCGAGCGCAAGCAGATCGGCGTGGTCGAGATGAAGACCATCGACCACATCGACGCCTACACGGCGCCGCGGCTGGTCGAGTATCACGACCACGATCCGTGCGCGCCGATAGTGATGTACTCGGCGCGCGGCGGCGGCCCGCTGCCGGCGACCGCGACCGGCCATTCCGCGCTTACCAATACGCGCTACAGAGGCGTGACGGTCGAGGCGAATTATGACGTCGGCGAATACGACGTGTCGATCTTGTCCGCGCAGGAGAGCGACGGCCTCGTCAACTATCTCAACGACAACGGCTACCGGATTCCCGCCGGCGCCGACGCGGTGCTCGGCAGCTACATCAAGCAGAAGATGCGCTTCTTCATCGCCAAGGTGAACCTCGACCGCATGCAGAAGCTCGGCAACGGCTACCTGCGACCGCTGCAGGTGCGCTACGAGACCACGAAGTTCATGCTGCCGCTACGCCTCGGAACCGTCAACGCGAACGGGCCACAGGACCTGATTGTCTATGCGCTCACCAAGAACGGCCGGGTCGAGACCGCGAACTACCGCACCGTCAAGCTGCCGTCGAACGTCGACGTGCCGCTGTTCGTGAAAGACGACTTCGGCACCTTCTACAAGTCGATGTTCGACAAGGTGGTCGAGCGCGAGAACATGCACGCGGTGTTTACCGAATACGCCTGGGACATGGCCTGGTGCGACCCGTGCGCGGCCGATCCTCTGAGCAGCAAGGAGCTGGTCGAGCTCGGCGCGCGCTGGATCGGCAGCGACGACGACAAGCCGTTCCGCGCCGTAGGGGGCGCCAAGGCCTACGTGACGCGCCTGCACGTGCGCTACGATGCGCAGAGCTTCCCGGAGGATCTCGTGCTCACGGAGACGCGCGACCGCGCGAACTTCCAGGGCCGCTACGTGCTGCACCATCCCTGGAAAGGCGCAACGAGCTGCGAGGCCGGCGCCAAGTATCGCGCCGGATTGCCGCAGCGCTACCGGCAGGAGGCGGAGAACCTCGCCAACCTCACCGGCTGGTCGCTTGCGGAAATTCAAGCCGAGATGGATGCAACCGGACAGCCGACCCGGTTGCAGTGAGAGCCATGTAGCGTGATGCGCTGTCGGCACGTTGCAGGGTGGGCAGAGGCGCGCGCAAGGCCTGTCAAACTGACAATGCCTCTCGTGCGCCTGCCCACCATTCTGATTCGGTACGCGATGGCGGGCAGGGTGCTGCGCTGTGCGAGTAGTGAGTGTGCGAGTAGTGAGGGCGTGCGCGTGGCCCGCACCTTTTGCCCGCGCTGCGAGCCCGGATAATTACGCCAGCAGCCCTTCGACCGGCTTCACCGCACTGCTTTCCGGGAACACCTTGGTGGCGAGCGCAGCGTCGTCGACGCGCAGGTGGTCGCGCAGCAGGCCCTTGAGCACGGCGCGCAGGTCGGTGGTCGGCTTGAGGTCGCGCTTCTCGTAGAGGTTCGCCTCCTTGAGGCCGGGCCAGTCGGCCACCACACGGCCGCCCTTGAGCGCGCCGCCGGCCAGGAACGCGACCGTGCCGGTGCCGTGATCGGTGCCCTCGGTGCCGTTGATGCGGGCGGTGCGGCCGAACTCGGTGATGACGGCGACCACGCATTCGCGCCAGGTGGCGCCCATATTGGTCTCGACCGCGGCGAGCGCACCATCGAGCGCGCCGAGCAACGCCGCCAGCCGCCCCTCGAGCGCGCCTTCGTTGGCATGCGTATCCCAGCCGTCGAGGGCGAGCGCCCCGATGCGCGGCCCGTCGGGGCGCGCCAGGAACTTCGCCGCCGTGCCGGCCGATTCCGCGAAGAACGCGCGCACTCGCGCGGCGGCAGCCGGCCGCGACGGGCCGCCATCCATGCCGCCTGAACGCGCGATCTCGGTCAGCCCCATGCGCTCCTCCAGGACGCGCGCGAGCGCCGGATCGGTGTGGCGATAGAGATCAAGCAGCCGCATCACGGTATCGTCGCTCGCCGGCGGCAGCCGCGGCGGCGTCCATGACAGCACCGGCGCCGGCCCGCGCACCACCAGCGGCGCGATCGGACCGACCGCGAAGGCGTTGCGCGGCTTGGCATTGAGGGTGGGCTCGAGCGTGGCCAGCGCGCGGTTGAGCCAGCCGGTGTTCACCGTGCCCGGACGCGTCAGCCCGCTCTCGAGCACGTCCTGGCCGTCGAAATGCGAGCGCTCACGATAGGGCGTCGCCGCCGCATGCACGATCGTGGCGGCGCCCGCCTTGTAGAGCCGATGCAGGTTCGGCATCGCCGGATTGAGCGCGAACATCGGGTCGAGCGCGAGCCCTGCCGTCTTGCCCGCCAGCGTCAGCGCATTGTCGCCGCGCAGCCCTACCCAGTCCGGGTCGCCGACCGGCGCAACCGCCGCAAGCCCGTCGAGCGCGCCGCGCAACACGATCACCAAGAGGCGCGGATCGCGGCCTTCCGCGAGCGCAAGCTTGGGCAGATACGCCCAGGCGAACAGCGTGCCGGAGCCAAGCAGCAGATGGCGGCGGGTGGGAGCATGCAAGTCGATCGTCATGACCTGTCTCCTTGGTTCGATGCCGGCTCGCGCATAATGGTCGGTACGCTCATCTCCGCTGGAACTCGGGCGACATCAGAAGCAGCGCCAACGCCTGCGGGCGGCTCTCGGCGCGCGCAATGGTGCGCCTGGTTTCCGCCGAGGCGATCGGCGCCAGCGTCTCCTCGAAGACGGCGGTCGGATCGGCGCCGCTGGCAATTCGCCGCGCGACCTGATTGGCGACGTCGAGCCGCTGCGACAACCCGTCGAGCCAGGTCGCGTCATTATCCGCAAAGCCGTTGGGCGCCGGCGGCCGCCACAGCGGCTCACCCAGCAGGTTCTGCGCCTGCACGACCGGGCGAACGTCGGGCGGGCTTACGCCGGTGGCGCGCAGCGCTGCGACGATCCACTCGGCCGGCCGCTTGAGCTTGCCGCGCCCCGCCGTCCAGGCCTCCGGCGCGGCAATCAGCGCCTTGGCGACTTCCTTGAGATTGCCGTCGGTGTCGCGGAAGCGCTTGGCGATCTTGTCGATCAGGCTCAGCGCCGGATCGTCGGCGACAAAATGGCGGGCAAGTTTCTGCGCCACGTGCTTGGCGGTCTCGGGATGGCGCGCCAGATCGGCGAGCACACGGCGGCCCTGGTCGAAACCGGCGTCGGCGTAGGCCTTGCCCACGACCGTCTGCGTTCCCGGCTCATGCATGCGCGGATTGAAGGTGAACTCGCCGCCGCGCACCGGATCCCGGCGCATCGGGATCATCGACCAGCCGGTGATGACCTTGGCAAAGCTGGTGACGTCGTCCTGGGTGTAGACCGTGCGCACCCCGAGCGTATGCAGCTCGAGGGTTTCGCGCGCGAGGTTCTCGTTGAGGCCGCGCCCGCGATTGCGGCCGGCCTGCGAATTCGGGCCGATCGAGCGCGCGTTGTCGAGATAGATCAGCATCGCGGGATGGCTCTCGACCGCCTGCAGCATGTCGCCGAAACGTCCGAGCACATGGGCGCGGATGGCCTCGCGCTCGAAAGCGCCCGCCATCGGGCGCACGCCGGCCTTGTCGGCGGACACGCAGAAATGGTTCGACCAGAACCACGCGAGCCGTTCGACGAATCCGATCTCGGCCGCGAGCGCCGCGTTGAGCCGGGCCTTGGCCTCGGCGAGATAGATCTGCTGCGGCACCGCGACGACGGCGGGCCTGGCGGCCGGTCCACGGCCAGGCTGCGGCGGCATGGCGGCGCCGGGATCCATGGACGACGCGGACCCCTTTGGCGCCGTCTTGCTGGCCGTGCGCCGCTGTTCGCGCTGCGCCTGCCGGAACGCGAAGGCGGCCCGAGCGGCGGCGCCACTGCTCATCAAATGGGCATCGACGATACGTCCGGCATTGGGGCGATCAAGCTCGGCAATCAGCGCCCCGCGCGGATCGGAGGCGATGGCCGCGATGCTGCCGGCCCGCGGGCCGAGCCCGAAACGATGCAGCGCCAGGGCTGCTTCTGCCTTGGAATCAAGAGCCATGCGCCATTGTCCGCTGGACCCGATTAACCCTGGCCAAATCTGCTACGTTGTCGTGACAAAAGCGAGGCTTTCAATCATTAAATTGCTGCAGGGTATGAACAAATTGACAGCCTGCCGGCCCGATCGCGGGCGGCGTCACATCGTGGACGCCATCACGATGTCCGCCAAAGGTCATAGTGGCCCGCGAAAGATGAAGTAGGCGCCCGCACCTACCAACGCGAATCCGACCGCATAGTTCCAGGTCATCGGCTCCTTGAGGTAGAGGATCGAGAAAGCGGCGAACACCAGGAGGGTCACGATCTCCTGAATGGTCTTGAGCTGTGCGGTTGTATAGACCGCGCTGCCCCAGCGGTTTGCCGGCACGGCCATACAGTATTCGACCAGAGCGATCCCCCAGCTCACCGCAATCACGCCGATGAGCGGTGTCTCCTTGAAGCGCAGGTGCCCATACCAGGCGAGCGTCATGAACACGTTGGAACCGGCCAGCAGGACGACCGGCAGAACAGGCGATGAGACGATCGATGGCATCGGAGACCGCGCGGCAAAAGGACGGACAAAAACATCTGGCGATGGCTCCTGCGGATGCAAGATTCGTGCGCCCTCTAATTTGCACGGGCATTACCGCGGCGTAAAATTGGATGCCTTTTCGCGCGCGCTCGGGGCCGTCTGCGCGCAATGGCCGCGAAGGAAAGCAGTGGCCTCGCGGCCCTGTTCGTGGCATCACTGCTCCACCGCTGCCCCATCGGCGGTTGCCCTCATCCCCTGACCTTGCCTGAGAGCGCGGGACGTGTGGGCGCGGCTGCCACTTATGAGAGTTCATACGGCCTACTCCCGCACGCCGCAGAGCAGTCGCAATCTTGTGCTAGTTGTTAGATCTTAGGCCGAACTTGGAGATTTCGAGATGCGCACACTCACCCTGCTGTCCGTTTTCCTTGCCGCTGGCGCGTTCACTCTTTCCGAAGCGATGGCGCCGGTAGTCGCACAGCAACAGTCGCAGCAGGCCGGACCGCAGCCGGCGACGCCGAAAGCGTACAAGATCGTCCCCGTGAAGATGCCGCAGCCGGTCAGCGACCCGTCGTTCGATGCCTTCCGCCAGCAGCTTGCGGACATCGCGCAAAAGAAGGATCGCGCGGCACTCGGCCGTCTTATCTGGCGGAACTTTTTCTGGTTTCCAGATGACAAGGACGTCGCCGACAAGAGCAAGCCCGGCATCGACAACTTTGGCAAGGCCATCGGCCTTGTCGGCAACGATCCGCCCGGCTGGGAAGTGCTGTCGAGCTACGCCGGCGAGAACACCGCCGATCCGTTGAACGACCCGCAGCGCCCCAACGTGATATGCGGTCCGGGTGCGCCCGTGTTCGAGGAGACGCCGTTCGACGAGCTCCTGGCGGCGACCCAGACCGAGCCGGCCGAATGGGGCTATCCGGGCAGCGACGGCGTCGAAGTGCGCTCCGGCCCGCAGGCGAATGCGCCGGTCACGGAAAAGCTCGGCATGCATCTCGTGCGCGCCTACCCGGACGAGTTGCCGGCCGGCGCCGTGAATGGAGATACGCTGCGGATCGTGACGCCCTCCGGCAAGGTGGGCTTCATTGGCGCCGACTTCCTGCTCCCGCTCGCGTCGGATCAGCTCTGCTACGTCAAGGACGGCGCAGCCTGGAAGATCGCCGGCGTGCTCGGCGGCACCCCCAGCCAATAACCAAATCGCTACTTGTATTCGCACTTTAGGCGGGAGACGGTTGTCTCCCGCCTTTTGCTTTATGTGGCCTTAAGCGCAGGTAGGGGAACGCCGCTGTCACGGCGCCGACATCGCAACAACTTCCAAAAAGCCACAACCCAGGGAGAAGCAAGCATGCCAAGACTACAGATCGCGGGGCTCGCTGCCGTCATGTCGGCGGCGCTCGCCGCCACCGCGCAGGCACAGACGCCGCCCTTCGCCACCACCAAGGTCGAGGGCACCAACAACGTCTATATCTTCCGCTACGGCGGCCACCAGTCGATGTTTGTCGTCACTCCCGCCGGCGTGATCGCGACCGATCCGATCGGGCTGCGCCGGCCGGCGGCGAAAGCCTATATCGAGGAGATCGAGAAGATCACCAAGGCGCCGATCAAGTACGTGATCTACAGCCATAGCCACTTCGACCACATCGCCGGCGGCAAGCCGTTCAAGGACAAGGGCGCGATTTTCGTCGCTCACCACAATGCCAAGACCCGCATCCAGCAGGTCAAGGATCCCGACGTGGTGGTGCCGGACCAGGTGGTCACGAGCGCGAAGCGCAACATCGCGCTCGGTGGCACCACGCTCGAGCTCAACTACGTCGGCAAGAACCACTCCGACTCCATGCTGGTGATGCGGCTGCCAAAAGAGAAGATCATCTTCACGGTCGACTGGATCCCGATCAACGGCGTGCAATTCCGCGGCATGGCGGACAACTATCTGCCCGACATCGAGGACGGCCTGAAGAAAGTGATCGCGATGGACTGGGAGCGGCTGATCCCCGGCCACCCCGGCCCGGGCGGGCGCCAGACCGGGACCAAGGAGCATGCGCGCGACATGCTCTCCTACCTGCAGGATCTCTCGGCCGCCGTGAAACAGGCCGCCGCCGAAGGCAAGTGCTATGATGTCGCGATGCGCGAGATCAAGCTGCCGAAATACCAAGCCTGGCCGAACTACAACAACTTCCTGCCGATGAACATCGAGCGCTACTGCGACTACTACAATCGCGGGATCTGACCGGGCCGATGTTGCCGTAACTGCAGGTCGGGCGGGCCGCGCCAGCCCCGACCTGCAACGCTCAGTGCGATTGCATCACGGATCGCAGGCTGGGCGGCCGCGTGATATGTTCTCGTATGACGAGATACGTCGCGCTGCTTCGGGCTGTGAACGTCGGGGGCACCGGCAAGCTCCCGATGGCTGTGCTGCAATCCATGTGCCGTGATGCGGGCTTCACCCGCGTCACGACCTATATCGCAAGCGGCAATGTCATCTTTGAAAGCAAGGCCGCGCCTGCGAGAGTGAAGGCCGCGCTCGAAGCGCGTCTGCTCGCCTATGCCGGCAAGCCTATCGGGGTCATCGTCCGTACCGCATCGGAAATGATGGCTGTGCTTGAGGCCAATCCTTTTCCCAAGGCAGAGCCCAAGTACACCTATGCGATCTTCCTCGACAGCCGTCCGGCGCGCGACGCCTTGGATCACGCGGTCGGGCAGCGGGACGAGGAGTTGCGCCTCGGCGAGCGGGAGATTTTCGTCCACTATGCGAGCGGCATGGGCCGCTCCAAGCTGAGAATCCCGGCGGCCAAGGCGGGCACGGCGCGCAACATGAACACGGTCGCCAAGCTCGCTGAAATCGCGTCGCAGCCATGAACTGATAGATCCATGGCTCGACCGACCGACATTTCCCCTCGTGAGCTCGCCTGCGCGCGCTGCGGCACGACCTTCGCGTGCCGGCCGGCGGGCGGCTGCTGGTGCGCCGAGGAAGCGTTCCGGCTGCCGATGCCGGAGGCCGGCGGCGAGGACTGCCTCTGCCCCGCCTGCCTGCGTGCCATGGCGGCGCGCCGAAACGCCGCTCAAGGGGAGCCCCAAGAGGGGCCTCGATAGCCGCGCGTTCTGCTATAGAATTCCGACACGAACGTCGTCCGCCCGCGCGGACGGCGACAGCATGCAGCGGAGCGTTGAATGATCATCGAGACCGAAAAAGACGTCACCAAAGCGGTGCTGGCCGAGCTCGCCAAGGCGCCCAACCCGCGCTTCCGCGAGATCATGAGCGCGTTCGTGCGCCACCTGCACGACTTCGCGCGCGAGGTGAAACTGACCGAGGAAGAGTTCCGCGAGGCGATGGCCTATATCGTGAAGATCGGCCAGGTGTCGAACGAGACTCACAACGAGGCGGTGCTGATCTCGGGCTCACTCGGCTTCTCGCAGCTCATCGTCATGCTCAACAACGGCGACAACGGCGGCGATACCGACGCGAGCCTGCTCGGTCCGTTCTGGCGCATGCAATCGCCGGTGACGCCGAACGGCGGCTCGATCGTGCGCTCGCCGACGCCGGGCGAAGCGCTGTTCGTGAACGCCTGGTTCAAGGACCGCGCCGGCAAGCCAATCGCGGGCGCCGAGGTCGACATCTGGCATTCCTCGACCGAGGGCTTCTACGAGAACCAGGACCCGGTGCAGGCCGACATGAACCTGCGCGGCAAGTTCACGACCGATGCGAACGGCCATATGAGCTTCCGCAGCATCAAGCCCGCCGGCTATCCGATCCCGATCGACGGGCCGACCGGCGATCTCCTGCGCGCGCAGGGCCGCCACAACATGCGCCCGGCGCACCTGCATTTCCTCGTGTCGAAGGACGGCTTCAAGACGCTGATCTCGCAGATCTACGTCAACGACGACAAATTCCTGGAGACCGACGTGCAGTTCGGCGTCACCCGCCGCCTGATCGGCAATTATGTGCGGCACGAGAACGAGACGCCGCCCGCGCCCGGCGTCAACGGGCCGTGGTATTCGCTCGACTACACGTTCATGATGGAAGATGGTGCGACCAAGCTGCCGCGGCCGCCGATCACCGGCAAGGCGAAGGGCGAGCGGCCGAAGATCCCGCATCTGGCGTAACGGGCGCGTCGCGGCAAGCGTGGCAGCGGAGGGCATCAAATTCGATGAGCTGCCGCCCAAGAACGAAACGACCGGCATCCCGACTACCTACATTGCCGATTCGTGGGGGATCCACATCGAGATGGCGCGGCCAGTAGGCTGCGCCGCGATCGCCATTGCGGACGTTCTCGTCTCGCGAGAGGTTTACGCCTTCGTGAACACGATCATTTTCACCTATTTGGTCGGCGGCTTCCTCTCGTTGCGAAATGACAGCAAAACCCATCCCCTCGCCGGCACGAACCAACAGCCGCGCCTTCCGAAAGGAACCTCAGTCCTTCGCTTTGGACGCTGCCCTGGTGAACTCTTGTGCGGTGGTGGAGAGCCCGGCCCTCTGAAATGGGCGGCCTGTATTCACCCCAAACTCTCCCGCATGCGTCTCGCCCCACTTATACAATCCGTCCAGCACATTCGATAGCGACTGACCTCTGGCCGAGAGCTTATAGACTTCGGCTTTTTCTTTACCAATCGTCTGGCGGGAAACCAGGCCTGTATCGGCGAGCTCGCCTAAGCGTTGCGACAGCACCTTGTCGCTGAGCGTCGGAATGAGCTTTCGAAGTTCCGCGTAGCGAAGAGGACGAATCTTCAGAAAGCACAAGATTACCGTCTTCCACTTTCCGCCCAGGACCCGAAGAGTGAACTCGGTTGGACAAATGAATGTCTTTTCAAGTTTGCTGCTCAAGACGATCTCCTCGGGTTGGCGCCTTGTCTGATGCACTTACCAACTGGTGCGTTGACTCGACTACTTCGAGCACTACCTTGGCCGTCAAGCGGAAGGGTATCTCATGAGCCACAAAATCTTTGTCAACCTCCCGGTGAAGGACCTCAAGCGCTCAATGGCCTTCTTCGAACAGCTTGGCTTCCGGTTCAACGCGCAATTCACGGATAATACGGCAGCCTGCATGGTAATCGCCGACGACATTTACGCGATGCTGCTCACGCACGCGAAATTCAAGACGTTCACCAAGAAAGAGATTGCAGACGCCACCAAGTCCACCGAGGTACTGACCGCCCTGTCTCTTGAAAGCAAGGCGGAAGTTGATGACCTCGTCGGGACCGCGCTCGAGGCCGGGGGGATCGAATTGGGCGACCTGATGGATTTTGGCTTCATGTACGGCCGGAGCTTCGACGACCTCGACGGTCATACCTGGGAGATTTTCTGGATGGACCCCAACCACGTACAAAAGAGCTGATCGCAAATCACATCAATCGCAAGCGAGAGCCGCTGCGAGGACGCGCCGGCTTTGGAGCCATTGGCTCGCGCTCATCAGTAATGCGAATGAGAGATCAACGAACATGTCGCGGCTGGCAAAGGTAGCAATCGCGCTTGTCGCAATCGGCGGCGCCGGCTGGATCTTGACGGCGGCCGGCATGGCTCAACAAGCACGCCCAAGCGCGTCGTCCGGACTGGGGGCCTACAACCGCATCGTGTCGGTTCTTCAAAGCCCACGCTGCATCAACTGCCATCCAAGCAGTAACCGGCCCACCCAGAACGACGATAGGCACGTCCATCTTTTCAATGTCCAACGCGGCGACCGCGACAAGGGCGTTCCAGCCATGCGCTGTTCCACGTGCCATCAGGCGCATAACGACGATATGGCGGGTGTCCCCGGCGCTCTCCATTGGCAGCTCGCGCCGGCCAGCATGGGATGGGTCGGCTTGAGCAGGGGCGAGCTGTGCCAGAGGTTGCTGGATCGCAGCAGGAACGGCAACCGCGATGTCGCCGACCTCGTCACCCACATGAAGCGCGACGCTTTGGTCCGGTGGGCATGGAATCCCGGTCGCGGCCGCACTCCGCCGCCGGTCTCGTTCGAGGAATTCAAACTCGCCCTCGATCTCTGGGCCGAGGCAGGCGCGCCATGTCCACACTAAGCACGTCCACACTAGGCACCATGTCCCAGCCCAAACCATGTCCCAGCCCAAGCACCATATTCAAACTGAGGAGTCGCGCATGATCGCACGCGCGCAGCAGTCTTCGCACTCATCGTGGTCGCGCCGCAGGCTGCTCGGCGGCTTGGCGAGCGGCACGATAGTCCTGGTCGCCGGGCGGCTTGCACCTATGGAGGTATTTGCGCAGCCGGCTCGACCGTCCGACACTCCGATCAATGCCTGGGTCGCGATCGCACCGAACGGAACAGCAACGCTGCAGTGCGCCCACTCCGAGATGGGGCAAGGCATTTATACGACGTTTGCGGCCATCATCGCCGACGAGCTTGAGGCCGACTGGAGCCGGTGCGAGGTCGTGTTCTCGCCAGTCGCACCGGCGTACCGACATCCGGTCTACAATTGGCAGTTCACCGGCAACTCGGAATTGATCCGCGCCTATAACGGGCTCATCCGCAAGATGGGTGCCGCCGCCCGCGAGATGCTGATCGCGGCGGCTGCGGAACGGATGCGACGCCCGGCCACCGAGCTCACAGCAAGGAACGGACGAGTAAACCATGCCGCGACTGGCCAGTCGGTCGGCTTTGGCGAGGTCGCTGCTGCAGCCGCGCGGCAGCCCGTGCCCGCGCAACCACGCGTCAAACCCGAACGCGAATGGCGTCTGGTCGGCGGCGGGCGCTCGCTGCCGCGGCGCGACGTTCCTGACAAAGTCGCCGGCAGCGCGATCTTTGGCATCGATGTCAAGCTGCCGGAAATGGTCCATGCCGCGGTCGCAAGCGCGCCGATGATCGGCGGCAAGGTCGCCTCGATCGACGAGGCGTCGATCGGCGGCATGGCCGGCGTAATCAAAGTCGTGCCCCTCGATGGCGCCGTAGCCGTCGTTGCCCAGCACTACTGGCAGGCGCGCCTGGCATTGGAAAAGCTCAAGGTGACTTGGCAGCCGGGACCAGGCGGCGCTTTCGACGATGCCGCTCTGGAAGCGATGTATCGTAGCGCGATGGCCGGCGATGCCGGCTGGGCCGAAGCCGAGAAGCATGGCGAAGCGCCTGCGGCGCTGGCGGCGGCGAGCCGCGTGATCGAGGCCGAGTATGAGTTGCCCTGGCTCTCGCATGCACCCATGGAGCCGATGAATGCCACCGTATCGGTCACCGACGCGGGCGTCACAGTCTGGGCGCCTACGCAAGGCATGCAGATGACGCAGATCGTGCTCGCGAATGTCCTGCAGCTGCCTCCCGAAAAGATCACGATCCATCGCACCTACCTCGGCGGTGGCTTCGGCCGGCGCCTGCTCGCCGACTTCGTTGCGCAGGCGGCGCTATGTTCCAAGGCCGTGGGACGGCCGGTCAAGGTCATCTGGTCGCGCGAGGAGGACATCAAACAGGACTGGTTCCGGCCTGCATTCCTTCTCCGCATTCGCGCCACGCTCGGGCCGGACGGCTTGCCGCCGGCGGTGCATCATCGGCTCGTGGCGCCCACTATCCTCGCGCCAGTTTCGCCGACGCCGATCAAGCCCGGCATGATCGATGGTCTCGCGGTTGAAGGCCTGGTCGAACATCCGTACCGGATTCCGAACCGGCGCACCGATTACCACATGCTTCAGGTTCCAATCCCAACCATGGTCTTGCGCACCACCGGACACGGACCGAACAACTTCGCACTGGAGTTGTTCGTCGACGAGCTTGCCCATGCCGCCGGCCAGGACCCCTATCAATATCGCCGCAAGCTCCTGGCCGACCAGCCGGTTGCGCTCGCGGTGCTTGATCGCGCTGCGGCGCTGGCCAACTGGGGCAAGCCGGAGCCCGGGCGCTTCCAGGGAATGGCTTTCGCCGACGGCTTTGGCTCCTATCTGTGTCAGGTCGTCGAATTGTCGTTGAACGAAGGCGCCGTGAAGATTCACAGGATCATCTCGGTCTGCGATCCGGGCCGCGTATTCGATCGCGTCAACGCCATCTCGATGATTGAGGGCGGCGTGCATTGGGGGCTCTCGGCCGCGCTCTATTCGGCGATCTCCTTCACGCAAGGCCGTGTCCGCCACACGAATTTTGACGGCTATCGGGTTGTAACGCTGCCCGACACACCCGAACTCGTCACCGAGTTCCTGGAAAACCGCGAGACGCTGGGCGGCCTGGGGGAGGTCGGACCAGTCTGCATTCCGGCGGCGCTTTGCAACGCGCTGTTTGCCGCCACCGGAGTGCGGCATCGCCGGTTGCCGCTTGGCAAAGCCCCCGTATTCACCAACTACGGCAAGATCTTTGGTTGAGGAGCGCTCCACTATGGCCAAGTTCAACTTCACCCTGAACGGCGCCCCCGCGGCAGTGGACGTCGATCCCTCGACGCCGCTGCTTTGGGTGCTGCGCGATCATCTTGGGCTCACTGGCACGAAGTTTGGGTGCGGCGTGGCGGTCTGCGGCGCCTGCACGGTTCACATCAATGGCGAAGCGGTGCGCTCCTGCGCCTATACAATCGATTCCGTCGAAGGCGCCGAAGTGACCACGATCGAAGGTCTCGGACAGGGTCGCCCACATCCTCTGCAAGAAGCTTGGATCGATCTGCAAGTACCCCAGTGCGGCTACTGCCAGCCTGGCTTTATCATGGCGGCGGCGGCATTGCTGGCACAGAAACCAAAGCCAAGCATGACCGAGATCGAAGCGTCGATCACCAACATCTGTCGATGCGGAACCTATGTTCGCATCAAGGCTGCAATACTCGCGGCGTCTCGTTGAATGAGAACAGGCACGAGACTGCTTTGATCTTTTTTGACGTCGTCATCATCGTCACATTGGCAGCGGCTCTGTTGTCGCGATTCAATATCCCCGGCCTCGGCGACTGGAAAGCTCGCATGCGCTGGGGACTGGCTCTGGCGCTCGTCGCCACGGGGCTGGATCATTTGGCCAACCCTGGCCGCTATCTCCCAATGATGCCAAACTCTATCCCGCTTCATTCCGAGATCATATTCCTGACAGGCCTGTGCGAGCTCGCCGGCGCGCTCGGGCTTCTGATCGGCAAGTTTCGCTGGTGGGCGGCCGTCATGCTTGCGATCTACTTTGTCTGTGTGTTTCCCGCCAACATCAAGAATGCGGTCGACGGTCTGTCGGTCCAAGGCTTGCCGTCCGCAACTTGGTATTACTGGGTCCGGCTACTGTTCCAGCCGCTTGTCATTCATATGGTGGTCGCTCTACGCGGGAGGCGTTACCGATCGGGCGTTCGGGCGCGACAGAGAAGGCTGATCCATCGCTGTCGTACAAGCACGAGCAAACCTCCGCGCCCGGCGGCAAGCCAGCGCACTTGCGATCGAGCGGGACGGCAGGATTGGAAGCGCCTTGCGGTGGGCGCAATGTGACTCCAGGACCGGCCGCGCCCAGCGCGCCGAACGCGAATGATGACAGCGCGCTGATGTCGTGTGAGTTTGAAGTCTCCGAGCGCATTCGCCAGCGCACGGACGAGGCGTGATCGGCCAGCCGAGGTGCGGCACGTGCAAGTCGCCGCCAGTCGTGCGCCTCAGTTCATCGTTCGGCCCGCCCGGATGCTCGATGGCGTGTCGCCGTAGCATTGCCGGAAGGCGCGGTTGAAATAGGACACGTCGGCAAAGCCGGCATCGAAGGCGATCGAGCTGATCTTGTCGCCTGAGCGCCGCGGATCGGTCAGCATGCGATGCGCGCGCGCGAGCCGTTGTGACAATACGTAATCGGTGAACGTCGTCTGCTCCGCTTCGAACAGCCGCTGGATGAAGCGCGGCGTGCAGCCGTGTCGGGCGGCGATCGTGGTCACCGACAGGTCGGCCTGATCGATATTGCGGGCAATGTCCTGCTTGATCGCCTGTAGCCGCGCCGCGCGCAGACCACGGCTTTGCGCGGTCTCGGCGGCGTCCCGCGTCGCCCCGACCATGAGCGCCATCAGGTCCTGCACGTGTCCGGCAACGAGATGCTGCAGCTCTGGCGCCGCGACCTTTTGATCGTCCTGAACGAGCTTGATGTAGTCGGTCAATAGTCTGAGCGCCGGCGTAGCGCCCGGGATGAGGCGCATGTAGCAGTCGTCCACGCCGGTCACCAGCGGAGCGAACTCCTTCCGAGGGACTCGCAGGGCCAGGATGTCGCCCGGCGGGCGGTGGGTGAAGCTGCAGACCTCGCTCAAGGAGACCAGGGTGGCGTCACCGTCGCCCAGCACGAGCTCCTGTCGGCCGTGGGTGACACGATGCGGGCCCCTCACATTCACGATCATGCCGATGTCATCGGTCGGGTCGGCGGCAAGCGTTTCCAGCGTCCGCCGATTGCGCGATCCGTGCGCCCGCCCTGACATCATCATCAGCCCGGGCAGCGCCTGGAACGTCAGGTCGACATCGAATGGAATGTCGGGCAGCGGTTCGAGATCGTACTTCAACACGCTGCGTCCAAAGACCTCGCGGAATACCGGGAGCCGTGCGCGCTCGGCTATGCCTTCGAGCGTGAAACGGATCGAGCCCGACGCGAGCAGCTGCGTGCCAAGCGGCATTTCGGGAATGGACGACGAGGACAGGGGCGGGGACGGGGTTGAATCCGACATGGGCGAAGCCTCCGGCGAAATCGGTAAGGCCCGTTCTTCTGGCAGCTGGCGGGCGTCTGACAATTGAGCGCGCCAACCTAGGTCGCCCATGTTTCCGCTTGATGTCGTCGCAGGGGCTTCACATTTCGTCCGGCCACCCGCGAAGAAACAATTCGGCCCCAGGCCAGGCCGGGCCCCGCGGATCGTCGCACCAGTCCAGTTTTTTGTCGCGCCAATCCAAGAAGGCGGACACCGCCCTCGCTAGTGACGTCGGCCTTCGGCGTCGTCGCCCTCATGAAATCCCGAATATCGATGGCGATGGCGCCACCAAGAGCAAGAATTCACGGAAGGTCGAAAGATGACAGTCGCCGACATCACGCTTGCCGTGTTTACGGTTTGCAACAGCCTGCGTGTCCTGGCTTACGCGCCCCAGATCGTCAAAGCCGCCGCCGACCGTGGTGGCGTGGAAGCCATCTCGTTCATGACCTGGGGCCTGTTCCTTTTGTCGAACATTTCGGCTGTGGCCTATGCGCTGGTCAACATGGCAGATTGGACCATGGCCGCGATGTTCATCGGCAATGCGGCCGGTTGTACGATCATCCTGCTGGTCAGCGCGTGGAAGCGCCTGCAGCATCGCAACCGATTTCTGAACCAGGCAGCCTGACATATCGGGCAGCGCCGGCCGATCCCGCGGCGGCATCGAGGGCGACAACGCAGGTAGCCCTCGCTTCGGAGCCGAGACCGCCTAACTCGCGACGTCTCGCGCGCTGGCTCGACAGCTATCCGGACGATGCCTTGCTCGCGAGCGAGACAACGGTCGTCGGCTCATCGCTCGCGGCGTCCGCGTTCGTCAGCTGACGGAAGCTCTCGATGTCGGCGGGCCGTCCGAGCAGGAAGCCCTGCGCCTCGTTGCACAACTCGTTCTTCAGAAAGTCGAACTCGGCGCTGGTCTCGACACCCTCCGCAATCACGTGGAGATTGAGCGCGCGACCGAGGCCGAGCACCGAGCGCACGATCGCGGCGCCCTGGTCGTTGACGTTGACCGCCCTGATGAACGAGCCGTCGATCTTGATCTTGTCGAACGGAAAGGAGCGCAGATTCGAAAGCGACGAATAGCCGGTACCGAAATCGTCCATCGCGATGCGCACGCCCAGGACCTTGATCCGCCGCAGCGTGGCGAGTGCGCGGTTCAGGTCGCGGATAAGCGCCGTCTCGGTGATCTCCAGCTCTAGGCGCGCGGGGGGAAGCCCCGTTTCGAACAGGATCTCATGGACCGCATGGGCGAAGTTTGCGTTGTGGATCTGCACAGCGGAAACGTTGACCGCGACGGTCAAGGACTGGGTCCAGGTCGCGGCCTCGCGGCAGGCCGTGCGCAGGACCCACTCACCGACTGGCAGAATGATGCCGGCGTCTTCGGCCAGCGGAATGAACTCCGCCGGCGAAATCTCGCCGCGCGTCGGATGCTTCCACCGGAGCAAAGCCTCAAAGCCCACCACGCTGCCGGTACGGATACATTTCTGCGGCTGATAGACGAGCCTCATCTCGCCGTGCGCGATCGCGTTGCGCAGATCGTGTTCGAGAAGACGGCGCTCGCGCACGGCCGCTCCCATCGCCGCCTCGAAATATCGATAGGTGCCCCTGCCTTCATTCTTGGCGCGGTAGAGCGCGGTATCGGCGTGCGAGAGCAGCGCATGCCGATCCGTGGCGTCGTCGGGACAGATGGCGATGCCAATGCTGGTCCCGATCGGCTGAGCGGATTCGGCGTCTTCGGCCGACACCCGCAACGATTCCAGGGCCGCTTCGGCGATGCGGCCGGCGGTCGCCGGATTGGTGAGCCCGGGCACGATGATGGCGAACTCGTCGCCGCTCAGCCGCGCCATCATCTGGTTGTCGTCCAGCAGGCCAGTGATGCGCTTGGCAACGGCCTGCAACGCCCGGTCGCCCGCTGCGTGTCCGAACAGATCGTTGACTTCCTTGAAGCGGTCGAGGTCGAGACATAGGACGGCAAGCCGCTGGCCCGACTCCAACGCCGCTTCGACCTCCTGATCGAGCTTCTTGTTGAAGCTGCTGCGATTGGGCAGCCCCGTAAGCGCGTCATGGTGAGCGAGAAAGAGAATGTTCCTCTCGGCCTCTTTGCGCGCGCGCAGATCGCGAATCGCGATGGCGCGATGCGGCTTTCCGGCGAGATCAACGACGCGCTGGATGGCCTCGACCGTTATCTCCGAACCGTCAGAATGGAGCAGAATCGTTTCGACGAGCTGGTTCTCGCACTCGAGCAGCTTGAGGCGCGCGTCCGCATCGGGAAGATATTGCTCGAGCTTGGTGCCGACGATGCTGGCGGCGGATGAGTGGCCAATGAGGGCTGCGAAATTGTCATTCACCGTCACGACCAATTCGCCATCGCAAATCAGAAGGCCTTCAACCGCAGCATTGGCAAGGCCGCGCATCCGGTCGGCTTCAAGCTCCTGTCGCCGCCGCTCGCGGACTTCAAGCGCGACGCCTCCGAGCGCAAGAACGACGATGACAAAGCTGGCGAGCGCGACCACAACGGCGAGCAAGCCCGAAGGCAGCGCCGTTTCGGAGAGCTGTACGGTCGGATCGGGAACGACCGCGGCAGCGCCCATGGCGGTGAAGTGGAGGCTGCAGATCGCGAGCGTCAACATGAGCGCGCCCAGGCACTTCGCCCTCAGGGAGTCGCCGCGCAGTCCGATCGGCAATGCGACGGCGCCGATCAACACGCCGAGCACGACCGACACCGTCATGAGAACCGGATCCCATACGATCCGCCCCATGATCTCGAATGCGGCCATGCCGATGTAGTGCATCACCGCGATGCCGACGCCGACCATGGCGCCGCCGAGCCAGGCGATCGACCGTGAGCGTTCCGTCGACATCACCGCAACCGCGAGACCTGTCCCGGTCAGAAAGATTGCAGCAACCAGCGAGAATCCGGTGAGCGCGATGTTGTAGGCGGTCGGGATGCCGGGCGAGAAGGCCAGCATCGCAATGAAGTGGGTCGCCCAGATTCCGAACCCGGTCGACGTCGCGGACACGGCCAGCCAGACGCGCCGCATGCCTGCGCTGGACTTGCGCACATGATGCAGCAGGTTGACGGCGGTAAAGGATGCCAACGCGCAAATGACGGCCGCCAGACCGACAAGACGCAGGTCGTGTTCGGTCACAAGGCAATTATACACGGTCAGCATTCCGACCTCACTGTCAGCCAAGCCAAACGGGACTACCGGCGCTCCCGTTTACAAAGCCACGCGTAATGGTCGGTAAATACCGTCAACCTCGCTGGATTGGACGCGAAGAAACGGTAAACTAGCGGTTAAGGAATACTTTCCGGCCTCCCGAGGCCGAGGCAAGCCCACGGCGCAGCGCCTGAAATCCGGTCAGTGGTCGTGCTTCGGGGATATCGAACGTGAGCCGCAGCCTCAGCGCTTTGCGAACCCCGCAAAGACCGGCAAGGCGCGCTCCACCATCGCGTCGGACGCGGTCAGGCTGATGCGCATGTGCGCGGGCGAATTCATCATCGAGCCCGGAAGCACGAACACCTTGCGGTCGGCGAGCGCATTCCAGTGCCGCTGCGGATCGCCGCTCGGCCATTGGCTCCAGAGATAGAACGTGCCTTCCGGCGGCAGCACGTCGAAGCCGGCAGCGGTCAAGGCAGGCATCAGCCGGTCGCGCCGGCGCGCGAGCGCGGCCTGGTCGATGGAGAGCTGCTCGAGGTCCGGCACCGCGTATTGCATGACGGCATTCGGGAAGCACCAGCCGAGCGCCATCTGCACCGAGAACAACACGTCGCGCAGCGCCTGCCGCTCGCCCGCCGGCATCAAGGGCGAGAGCGCGAGGTAGCCGAGCCGCTGTCCGGGCGCGAGCAGCACCTTGCCGTAGCTGTAGGAGATGAGCGTCCACGGATAGATCGCGGCCGCGCTGACAAAGTCGCGCCCGTCGAAGCGCAGGCGCCGGTAGGGCTCGTCGGACAACAGGAAGATGCGATGGCCGAAGCGGGCCGAGGCGCGCTCGAGCAGGTCGGCCAGGGCCTGCAACATGTCGCGGCCGTAGATGCGGCCGGTCGGGTTGTGCGGTGAGTTGACGATGACAAGCCGCGTCTTCGGCCCGATCGCCTGTTCGATCGCGTCAAGATCGAGATCGAAGGCCGGCGGCTTCAATGCGACCTTGCGCGGCACCGCGTCGGCGGCGAGCAGCATCGGCTCGTAGCAGAACCAGGCCGGCTCGGAGAACACGGCTTCGTCGCCGGCGTCGAGCAGCAGGCGGAACGCCACCATGATGGCCGCAAACGCACCCGCCGTGAGCGCGATGTCGGCGGGCTCGAAGGCAAGCCCGAGCTCGCGGCTGACGCGCTCGGCCAGAAAGGCCTGCGGCGCCTCCTCGCTGGTCTTGTAGGCGAACCAGTCCTTGTGGTGCGGCAGCGCGCGCTCGCGGATCGCGGACACGATGCCCGCAAGCGGCATCTCGTGCGGATTCCCGAAGGTGAAATCGCAGACCTCGGGATCGGTGCGCTGCTGCGCATAGCGCGACGTAACGTAGAAATCCCTGACCGCCGCAAAGGCGGCGTCGGCCGCATGCGCGCGTTTGGATACCGTGGACATTGCGGCCCTGTTCGGTTGCTGCGTGGCGGAGGGGGTTTACCAAAGGAAAACGTGCGGGACTATGGCCCGCGATTGGGTCATGATAGCCGCAATGCGGGCCTCGCGCCGCCGTCGGCAAGCCCGCGCGCTGATTGGCGCAGTCGACCGGGTCCCGGCTCCGACGCTAGACTTGCAAATGAGCGCCTCCGCATGGGGGCGTCAAGCCAGGGAGGGAATACATGCGCACACTACACAGGCGCACCTTGACGTGGATTGCAGCCCTGACCGGCATCGCGGCACTCGCGATGGCCGCGCAGGCGGCGGACGATTACCCGTCACGGACGGTGCGAATGATCGTCGGCTTCGGCCCGGGCGCGACCATCGATGTCTCTGCTCGCACGATCACGCCCAAGCTCAGCCAGGTCTTCAATCAGCAATTCGTGATCGAGAACAAGACCGGCGCCGGCAGCAGCCTCGCGGCTGATTTCGTCGCGCATGCGCCGAAGGACGGCTACACGCTGCTCGTCGGCACCATCGCCAACACCATCAATGCGGCGATTGGGCAGAAGCTCAATTTCGACTTCGAAAAGGATTTTGCCCCGATCACGCTGGTCGCGACCGTGCCGAACATCCTGGTGGTGCATCCCTCGCTCGGCGTGAAGAGCGTCGACGAGCTGATCAAGCTCGCCAAGTCAAAACCCAATGCGCTGTCCTATGGCTCGGCCGGCGCCGGCAGCGCGCTGCATCTCTCCGCCGAGCTGTTCAAGTCGATGGCCGGCATCAAGATGGTGCACGTGCCCTATCCGGGCTCCAACCAGGCGGTCGCCGACCTGCTCACCGGCCGCGTGCAGGTGATGTTCTCACCCGCCTCGACCGTGCTGCCGCATGTGCGCGCCGGCAAGCTGATCGCGCTCGCCTCGACCCAGCTCAAGCGCGCAAGCGTCGCGCCTGATCTGCCGACCATGGCGGAAGCCGGCCTCAAAGGCTTCGACACCAGCGTCTGGAGCGGCCTGCTGGCGCCCGCCGGCACGCCGCCCGAGGTCATCGACAAGCTTGCGCGCGAGATCAACAAAGCGATCAAGTCGCCCGACGTGATCGAGCCCCTGAAGAAGCAGGGCATCGACCTCTTGGGTGGCAGCCCCAAGGAATTCACCGACTACATCCACAGCGAGATCGCGAAGTGGAGCCGCGTCGCCGTGGCGGCCGGGATGAAGAAGTAGTCTTCCGCAGCTCTGTTCGTTCCCGCGCAAGCGGGAATCCAGGGATGGTGACGCTGGGTCCCGGCTCGCGCCTTCGCGCGTCCGGGACACGAGCTCTGTTTCCCGGGCGAGCGCAGCGAGACCCGGGACCCAGGGCGGCATTCGTGAAACTCACAAAGGCTCGTTCCGGTAAGGCTCGTTCCGGTATGGCTCGTTCCGGTCAAGCAGCCGGTTCCCAGCCTTTCGCGCGGGACGAACGGTGCACGGCGCGATCCGCGAAAACGGATCCGCTACTGCACACGGGTACGCGCTACCGCACGGCCGCTTGCACCGACGCCGCCGTCTGCCCGAACAGGATGGCGCGCTCCTGCGCGGTGCGGATGCCGCCGGCGTTCGGGTTGACCTCCTTGGCCTTGGCGTAGGCGCGCTCAACCGCGGGCCGTGCCTTGATGGCGGCGAGCCAGCGCTTCACATGCGGGAAGTCGTCGATCTTCTGGTGCTGGCGCTCATGCAGCGTCACCCAGGGGTAGCTCGCCATGTCGGCGATCGAATACTCGCCCGCCATATAGGGGCGATCGGCAAGCTGCGCGTTGAGCACCCCATAGAGCCGGTTCACCTCGTTGCGGTAGCGGTCCATCGCATAGGTGATCTTGTCGACCGCGTAATTACTGAAGTGGTTGTTCTGACCCGACATCGGCCCGAGGTTGCCCATCTGCCAGAACAGCCACTGGATCGTGTCGGTGCGCCCGCGCAGATCCTGCGCGATGAAGCGCTTGGTCTTGTCGGCGAGATAGAGCAGCATCGCGCCTGACTCGAATACCGCGATCGGAGCGCCGCCGCCGGGCGGATCGTGATCGACCATCGCGGGTATGCGGTTGTTGGGCGAGATCGCCAGGAACTCGCGCTTGAACTGCTCGCCCTTGCCGATGTTGACGGGGAAAATCTTGTACGGAAGCCCGGTCTCCTCCAGGAAGATCGTAATCTTGTGGCCGTTCGGCGTGGTCCAGTAATGCAGGTCGATCATGGCGAGGTCCCATCCGTTGCTGGCACTAGCTTTTGCACATTTTCCGGCTGCCTTGTCCACCGCTCCGGCCCGCGCCTCCAGCGCATGGCAGCCTTCACAATTTCGCCGCGGGCGGCCGGAAAACGGGAATAGGCTGGACCTTTGACAAACACACAAACGCAACGTGTAATAGTCACGATGCGTATCCAGCTGGCAATATTGGCGGCAGCGGCAGCCGCGTTAATCGCCGCAGACGGTCATGCCCAATTCGGCACGCCGTTCGACCTGCGTGTCATGACGCCGACCATCCGGGACGCCGACCCGGGTATTGCGCCCGACCCGGAAGCCGAATCCGCGCTCGATCCGGTCTATCGCCATCAGATGGTGCTCTATCGCACCAGCGAGCCGCCGGGCACGCTGATCATCGATACGCCCGAACGCTTTCTCTATCTGATCCAGCCCGGCAACCGCGCCTGGCGCTACGGCATCGGGGTCGGACGCGACGGCTTCCAGTGGCAGGGGCTGCTGCGCATCACGCGCAAGGCGGAATGGCCGGACTGGACGCCGCCGGCGGAGATGATCAAGCGCCAGCCCTATCTGCCGCGCTGGATGGCGGGCGGCCCCGGCAACCCGCTCGGCGCGCGCGCGTTCTATCTCGGCAACACGGTCTATCGCATCCACGGCACCAACGCGCCGCAGACCATCGGGCATGCGGTGTCGTCGGGCTGCTTCCGGCTGGCGAATGAGGAGATCACGGATCTCTACACGCGCGTGCCGGTCGGCACCAAGGTGGTGGTGCAGCAGTAGCGCTCGTCAGCCCTAACCCGTCTTGATCGTCTCGACGGCCGCAACGACCTGCGGCAGCGCATCGGAATCGAGTGTGATCACGCCCTCGTGCTTGCGCCCGATCAGACGCGGCGAGGTGTCGGAATTGTCGTACAGCCATGCCTCGTCGGCTCGATCCAGGAACCACGGCAACTGTGCAAGCGAGCGCGCGTAGCGCTCCACGATCTTGTCTTCCGGCACCGCGTGGCCGCCCATCTTCACGCGCAGCCGCACGCGCTCAATGTTGCGTTCGGGAGAATCAAGAATGACGTAGGTGAGGCGGAGCTGGAATTGGAGCGCCTTGGCTGCCAGGACAAGGCGGCGATACTTGTCGGTCGAGAGGACGGTCTCGACCCCGACCGTCTGATGCGCGCGGATCGAAACATCGAGCCATGCTTCGATGCGTTGGACGGCCTGCAGGTTCGCGGCCCGAAGCTCAAGTCCCTCCACCTGGTGGAGACGGATAGTCAGCAGATCGGGATTGATGATCCAGATCGAGCGAGCGGACGCTTCGAAATCGAGAGTCTGGTAAAAGCTGCTCTTACCGGACCCGTTCGGCCCGGCCACGATCCAGAAGATTGGGGACTCAGCGCTTGGGCGGGACAAAGTCGGCCACGCCCAGGGCTTTCTTGTTCTCACGCCGTGCCTTGGCGACGTTGCTGCGGAAAGCGTAGAGCAGGGCGTCGTCGAAATCCGGATGATACACGTCCAAGGTCCGCACGGTCTTCCAGCCGCCGTCGGCGGTCGCGACCCGCTTCTTGCCAATCGCCCGCGCCGCCGCCGCCTTGCTCAGCCGGCCGGTGTTGAGACTCTTGACGACAACCTTAGCCATGGTCGTGCTCCTATACGGCTATATATAGCACGTCCGCAGCCATTCCGGAATGGCTACCCTTCCCTCGCCCGGATTGGCGGCCCATATTCGCGAGATGGCGAAGACTCCCAACCGCGATCCGGCGAAGCATTCGAAGAAGGACCCGGCGAAGCCGACGCGCGCCAAGGCGGCGCGGCCGGACTCATCGCCGACCGAGCCGGCGCTGGCGAAGCTGCTCAATCCGGCGATCGAGCGTGGTGAAGCAGGCTTGGGCTCGCAGACCGGGCTGACGCCGCCGCCCGACAACTCGTTCGACCGCCGCAAGGATTTTTCCGACGCCCACCGGGCGCGCAAATCGACCAAGGGATTCGAGGAGGCGCCGCAGCGCGGCTATGTCGGCAAGACGCCGTCGGGCGAGAAGGCGCCGCCGGGCGAGCTCGACCCCGACCTCGCGCGCGCGTGGGGCATCACGGACGATGAAGCAGACCCACCCTCCCCTGAAGGGGGAGAACCGCACGCTGAAAGCGCGCGGGGTGGGGTGAGCGCCGAAGGCGCTACGCCGACCTTGCCAGCCGTGCGCAACCAGAAGCTTGCGAACGAGATGACCGGCTCGCGCGCCAGCCAGCACGCGCTCGATGCGCTGCTGCGCGAGGGCCGGCGTGAGTTCGACGACCAGCCCTGGGTGCCGCACCGGCCGCCGCGGCCGGAGAAGTCGGAGGGCGGCCAGCGGCTCGTGATCAAGTCGGAGTTCGAGCCCAAGGGCGACCAGCCGCTGGCGATCGACGAGCTGGTCGAAGGCGTCAAGCGCCATGACCGCAACCAGGTGCTGCTCGGCGTGACCGGCTCGGGCAAGACCTTCACGATGGCGAAGGTGATCGAGCGCACCCAGCGCCCTGCGCTCATCCTCGCGCCCAACAAGACGCTCGCGGCCCAGCTCTATGGCGAGTTCAAGAGCTTCTTTCCCGACAACGCGGTCGAGTACTTCGTTTCCTATTACGACTACTACCAGCCCGAAGCCTACGTGCCGCGCACCGACACCTATATCGAGAAGGAATCCTCGATCAACGAGCAGATCGACCGCATGCGCCATTCGGCGACGCGCGCGCTGCTGGAGCGCGACGACGTGGTCATCGTCGCCTCGGTGTCGTGCATCTACGGTATCGGCTCGGTCGAGACCTATTCGGCGATGACGTTCACGCTCAAGCGAGGCGAGCGCACCGACCAGCGCCGGTTGATCGCCGATCTGGTCGCGCTGCACTACAAGCGCACGGCCGGCGACTTCGTCCGCGGCTCGTTCCGGGTGCGCGGCGACACCGTCGACGTGTTCCCGGCGCACTACGAGGACCGCGCCTGGCGGGTGAACCTGTTCGGCGACGAGGTCGAGGCGATCGAGGAGTTCGATCCGCTCACCGGGCAGAAGACCGACGAGCTCGACTTCGTCAAGGTCTACGCCAATTCGCACTATGTGACGCCGCGCCCGACGCTCATTCAGGCGATTGCGGGGATCAAGCAGGAGCTGCGCTGGCGGCTCGGAGAACTCAACGCCGCCGGGCGGCTACTCGAAGCGCAGCGGCTCGAGCAACGCACCATCTACGACCTCGAGATGATGGAGGCGACCGGCAGCTGCGCCGGCATCGAGAACTATTCGCGCTATCTCACCGGCCGCAAGCCGGGCGAGCCGCCGCCGACGCTGTTCGAATACGTGCCCGACAATGCACTGGTCTTCGTGGACGAAAGCCACGTCACCGTGCCACAGCTCGGCGGCATGTACCGCGGCGACTTCCGGCGCAAAGCAACGCTCGCCGAATACGGCTTTCGGCTGCCGTCCTGTATGGACAACCGGCCGCTGCGCTTCGAGGAATGGGACGCGATGCGGCCGCAGACCACCTGCGTGTCGGCGACGCCCGGCTCCTGGGACCTCGACCAGTCGGGCGGCGTGTTCGTCGAGCAGGTGATCCGCCCGACCGGCCTGATCGATCCGCCGGTCGACGTGCGCCCGGCGCGCACGCAGGTCGACGATCTCGTCGGCGAGGTGCGGCAGGTGGCGCAGAAGGGCTATCGCGCGCTCGTCACCGTGCTGACCAAGCGCATGGCCGAGGACCTGACCGAATACCTGCACGAGCAGGGTATCCGCGTGCGCTACATGCACAGCGACATCGACA
Source organism: uncultured Alphaproteobacteria bacterium (assembly GCA_963753575.1). Taxonomy (GTDB): domain Bacteria; phylum Pseudomonadota; class Alphaproteobacteria; order Rhizobiales; family Xanthobacteraceae; genus VAZQ01. The sequence continues at coordinate 153,052 of CAVWCR010000005.1, read as the reverse complement.
CCATCGAGCGCATCGAGATCATCCGCGACCTGCGGCTCGGCGCCTTCGACGTGCTGGTCGGCATCAACCTGCTGCGCGAGGGCCTCGACATTCCCGAATGCGCGCTGGTCGCGATCCTCGACGCCGACAAGGAAGGCTTCCTGCGCAGCGAGACGAGCCTCATTCAGACCATCGGGCGCGCGGCGCGCAACGTCGACGGCAAGGTGATCCTCTATGCCGACAGCGTCACCGGCTCGATGGAGCGCGCGATGGCGGAGACCGGCCGCCGGCGCGAGAAGCAGGAGGCCTACAACACGACCCATGGCATCACGCCCGAGAGCATCAAGCGCTCGATCCACGACATCCTCGGCTCGGTCTACGAGCGCGACCACGTGCTGGTGGGAACCGCCGGCGACGGCACCGGCGGCAGCTTTGAGGACGCCGCCACCATCGGGCACAATTTCGAAGCCGTCATCGCCGACCTCGAGACCCGCATGCGCGAAGCCGCCGCCGACCTCGACTTCGAGGAAGCCGCGCGGCTGCGCGACGAGCTCAAGCGCCTGCGCGCCACGGAACTGGCGGTGACCGACGATCCGACCGCGAAAAGGCCGAGTGCGGGTGGGGCGAAAGCCGCGCCTCAGGCGCGCCGGGGTGGGGTGAACGCGCCAGGCAGCGCGGGCGGCCCCAGCCGCATCCACAAACCCACCCTCGATGAAATGGGCATCGCGCTCTATCACGAGGTCGCCCCCCGTCGCGACAAGCGCGACGCCCCGCGCAAGCCCACGCTCGACGAGATGGGGCCTGGCCCTGAGTTCGAAGCGTTACCGCTCCGGCTCAAGCCCGCGCTCGACCGGCGGCAAGCCCGGCCAGCGCGGCGGCTGGAAGCCGCGGGGGCGGTAGCTGCCCGACCGCCCGCAACAGCGCGGCCGGCCCGAACGCTTGAGGGGCAATGCCGCCCCGCCCTCGCAAGGAGAATGCATGGCCAATTACTTCCTGTTCGGCGCCATCGGGCAGTGCCCGCAATGCGGCGATCACCGGTTCTCGGGTCCGGCGCTGCTGGCGCCGGACAAGAGCGTGACCTGCCACAAGTGCGCCCATGTGTGCACCGTGGAGGCCGCCGTCCACACCGCCCTCAAGTCAGGCGTGGTAAAAAAGCTCAGTGACCATCGCGTGGTCCAGGATCGTTGAGATAGAATGGCGGCGTCGTGAACCATTATGGACGCAGCAACCAGCCGGAGGACGCCATGGCAAAGGGTCAGATGAGAAGCAACAAGGAAAAGAAGAAGCCGAAGGCCGACAAGAACAAGACGAAGGGCGCCGCCCCCGCTCTCTCGCCGTTCGCGGCCGCCAAGCAAGGCCAGCCTGGCCACAACCCCTTCGGCAAGAAGGGCTAGGGGAGCGACGGCCGGGCGCGATCGTTGCGGTCGGATGCTCCGTAGGCCGGCGTTCAATGAGATGGGCCGAAGGCCGGAGTTGAATTCTCATCGCGCCGGCTCAAGCCTACACTCGACTCCAGCAAACGGGCTATGAGCGGCAGGCGAGTGCCGGGGGCGGTAGTCGCCCTATTCTACTTGCGATATTCCGTCATACGGAATACAATGCTGTGGCATGATCCGCACGTTTAAGGACGCGGCAACCGCTCGGTTGTTCGCAGATGAAGACGTACCACGTTTTCGCGCTATCGAGCGGGCGGCGCGTCGCAAGCTCATGCTGCTGCACGCCGCTGGCAATTTGAACGATCTCCGTTCGCCGCCGGGCAATCGCCTCGAAGCGCTCAAGGGAGACCGCACCGGACAACACTCGATCCGCATCAATGATCAATGGCGGATTTGCTTTCGTTGGCAGGACGGCGGCGCCGAAGATGTGGAGATCGTCGACTATCATTAGGGACCATTGAGCATGGCGACCGCGAAGAAGCTCCCCTCAATTCCACCCGGCGAAATCCTCGCCGAGGAGTTCATGAAGCCGAACCATATCAGCCAGAACCGGCTGGCCCGCGATCTCGACATCAATCCAGCCCGCGTCAATGACATTGTGCACGGACGCTCCGCGATCACGGCTTCGATCGCGTTGCGGCTTGCGAAGTATTTCAGCACGACACCCGAAATGTGGATGAACCTGCAGGCCGACTACGATCTGCGCCGCGCGCGCGCCAGCGACTGGCCGCGGATCGAGAAGCGGGTGCGCGTGCTGGCGGCGGAGTAAAGCCGGAAGGTTCCTGGCTTCCTCGGTCTCAAGTTCGAGGAACGTCGATGCCGGCAGCTCTCGCCAGCCAAGCCATTGAGCCTCGTTATTCACCATAAGACACTTCACCATCAGACAATATTTGTTGCTCCTTGCGTGAAGTCATGCTAGAGAGACCCCATCCCGTTCCGTCTTCGAGGGCGCACTCATGAGGCGTCTTGAGAGCGGGGAGCGGGAGCGGCACCCGCGAGCGGGGTAATGACGCAAGCCCCGTCCCCGGGCGGTACTCGGGCAGCCTCGTCGGCCACTATGGAGCCGGCCCGGTCCGACCACCGTCAAAGGCGATAAGCCAAGATGCCGCGTTGGCGCGCCGAGAGGCGCGGGTGCACCACTGTACACACCACGGCTGTGCACCATGGTCCGGCCGCAGCCGGACATCGCCCGGAGCAATCCGGGCACTGCGCCTTGTCGGCGCGCCATCCCCCTCGATTGAGGGGAGGTGAGGAAAGCGGAAGACGGGCGAACCCCCGCGCCCAGGCAAAGCAACAGGGGACGATCTCAATTTGACTCGATGAGCCTGACAAAGGCTCTGAGCTATTTGAAAATTGAATAGGGAATGAGCGACGGTAGTCACCCGCGCATGGGTACGAACGCGAGCGCCGCGGGCTCCAACCCTCCCCTGGAGGGGGAGGGTTGCGAGCGCCAGCGAGCGGGGTGGGGTGAGCGCGTCAGCGCGCCGTGAGTTCACCCCACCCCGACCGCCTTCGTTTTCACTCCGGCGGTCGACCCTCCCCCTCCAGGGGAGGGTGACGGAGTGCGCGGCCCGCGCGGCGCGCAAAACAATGATCGCAATTGCGGACGACGCATGTCGCAGCATTTTTACAAGACGAAACCAACGCGAAAACACACGCGATTTCAAAGGCGTCGTGCGCTTTCTGACCGCCCGAGGTGCGCGCGATGGGCTCGGACCGGCGGCAAGCCAAACCTCCACGACACGGCATCGTGCTATAGGCGTGCATGGCCTCTCGACCGCTCGCCCTCCCCTTCATCGCTGCGCTGACGCTCTTGAGCACGGCCGCGCAGGCGCAGAACATTCCGCCCGACGGGCAGCCGTTGCGGATCGAGCGCGCAGCCGACATTCCGCCCACGCTCGCGGCCGCGCTCAAGGAAGCCGCGTGCCGGCAGAACGAGGCCATGCTGGTGACGTTTCCGATCGAGCTCTTCCGTCCCACGGGCTCGCGGGTGATGGCGATCGCGCCCTGCATCGGGATCGTGCTCTATGGCCGCGCGTTCGTGTTCGAGCGCGACACGCTCGATGCGCCGCGCGCGCTCACGTTCCCGGTGATGCCGTTCCCGGGGCGCGTCAACGCCTCCGAGCAGCCGGGCGTGCTGTCGTGGAATCCTTATGCCAAGACGCTCACCGCGCTCGAAGGCAACGACGTGTGCGAGGGCACGGTGACACGCCACACGTATCACTACGACGCGCGACGCGGCGGCGACGACCTCAACGGCTTTGCGCTGGCGAAGGTCGAGCGCGGCAAGCTCGGCTGCAACGGCGCCAGCGAGAACTGGCAGGTGATGTGGGAGAATTGAGCGGGGCACAGCCCTCCCCGCTTTCGCGGGGACGCGGAGAGAGCGAGGCTGGATAACCCCTCGTGTCCCGGCGCAAGCCGGGACCCAGAGCAACCAACTCGGGCATGAGTTTGTGGCACTGGGTCCCCGCTTTCGCGGGGACACGGAGAGGCAGCGCGCATAGGGAGCGCCCGCGACCTACTTCTTCCCCTCCACCTCGCGCACCGGCGTCTCCGGCCGCACGCCGCCGCGGCGGCGCGCGAAGGTCTCAACTCCGTTGATTTCCCACTCGCCCTTGACGGCGCGGCGCGCGAAGGCCTCCCAGTCGTCGGCCCAGTCGCCGAGCGAATAGCCGTGCCAGGGCGGCTGCGGGGTGATGGCGGGAAGCTTCAGTTCCTCCCAGATGCCGCGCGCGCGCTCCATGAACTCGCGCGCCGGCAGCGCCAGCGGCGGCGCGGTGTGCTTGAGGGTGGCGTCGATCATCAGCGTCGAACTCCTCGCCGTGCGCGCCCGATTTCGGCCCGTGCCCGGCCGAGCGATAGGGCGCGATGTGCACGTCGTCGACCGGATTGGCGCGATAGGCGAGCGACCAGAACACCGCGTCGGCATTTTCCGGATCGATGTCCTCGCTCACCGCGATGCAGATCTTGCCGCAGTCAGCGAGCAGCGTCGACGCGCCATGCAGCGCGCGCCACACTTCCGAGCGCGGCATGCCGTGCGCACATTGCACGAAGATGATCTTGCGCAGATTGGAGAGTGGCTCGTGCATCACCACGCGGCGCACGCCCTTGATCGAGAGCTTGTCGCGCAGATGCGCCAGGAACATCGGCTCGTAGGCGACCTTCTTGACCACGCTCGATTCCGACGGCGTGACCTCGCTGATGATCGAGACGAACACCGGCTTGCGCCTGTGGGTGATGGCGGTCACCTGCATCGACATGTTGAAGTCCTCGAGCGCGATGTGGCCGTGGCTCTCGCCGAACGGGCCCTCGGGCTCGAGCAGCTCCGGATCGATCAGGCCCTCGATGACGAGCTCGGCGTCGGCCGGCACGACGAGATCGATGGTGACGCACTTGGCGACGCGGATGGGCGCGCCCGCAAGGCCGCCCGCGACCGCCATCTCGTCGAGGTCGATCGGCAGCTTCATCGGGCCGGTGAACATCACGACTGGCGCTGCGCCGATCACGAACGCGCACGGCATCGGGGTCTTGCGCTTGTTGTGCTTCAACCAATGTTGAAAGCCGCCGGCGCCGCCGATGCGCGCCGCCATGCGCACGCCGAGCCGGTCGGTGGCTTTGAGGCCCGCGCGATAGGTGCCCATGTTCTGGATGCCCGACTCAGGATCGCGCGTGACCGCAAGCGTCGCAGTGAGATAAGGCGCGGCGTCGAAGCCGGGCGTCGAGATCGGCACCGGCAGCGCGGCAAGGCCCTGGCCGGGCGCGCGCAGCGCGTCGCCCGTGATGACGACCTCCTGGCACGGCGGATTGTCGACAGGCACGGGCGGCACCGGATGCGCGATCGCGTTCGACCACGCCGCCTCGATCTCTTCGGCGGGACGCCCCATGCCGATCGAATAGATCCGCGGCGAGGCCGCGAGCGCGCCGACCACCACCGGCATGTCGTATTTGCGGCCGGCGCCGTCGGTCACGTGAGTGAACAGGAAGGCGCGGCGCTGGTCTTCCTTGAGCCCGCCCTGGAACTGCCAGCGCACCAGCGGGTGCAGCTCGGTGTTCTTGTCGATCGGCTTGTCGATGCGCACGAGCAGGCCCTGCGCCTCGAGGAGCTTGAGATGCTCCTGGAAATCCTTGGGCGGCGCGTGCGTCGCGGTCTTGTCGGTGACGTCGAGCATGGTCAAGTCCTCGAATTCGCCCGCAACCTACGACTTGTCGCGATCGCCATGCAATGCTTAACGTGCCGCAGCAAAAAGCGAACGGGGGCAACAGCATGACCGACATGATCCGGATGACGCGCGAGGGCGCGGTGGCGGCGATCAGCATCGAGCGGGCAGCCGACGGTAACGTGCTCACGACCGAGATGCTGCGCACGCTGACCGCGACCATCCGGGCGGCGGCTGCGACCGACGCCAAGGTGATCACGCTGCGCACCGTCGGCGCCGACTTCTGCCGCGGCCGCGACCCCAGGGGCGGTCCCGCCAACCCGACCGCCCTCGTCATGCGCGACCAGGTGCTGCAGCCGATCCTCGACGTTTACGCGGCCCTCAACGAGGCGCCGCAGCCGGTGGTCTGCGCGGTGCAAGGCGCGGCGCTCGGCTTCGGCTGCGCGATGGCAACCGCCTGTGACGTGACGATCGCGGCCGACAACGCCACCTTCAAGCTGCCGGAGATGAGCCACAACCTGCCGCCAACGCTCGCGATCTCGGCGCTGATGCCGAAGGTGCCGCGCAAGGCGATCGCCTACATGGTCTACGCGATGCCGCAGATCGATGCCGCGACTGCGCTGCAGATCGGTATCGTCAGCGCGGTGGTGCCGCTGGCGCGGCTCGAGGCCGCCTTCAACGAGACGCTCGCCACCATGACGTCGCGCTCGCAGGCGGCGCTGGTCGCCGTGAAGGACTATCTGCGCTCGGCGCCCGCGATGGAGCCGCGCGGCGCAGCCGCGTATGGCGCGGCGCTGCTCTCAGGCGTGCTCGCGTCAGCGGGGCATTGAGATATGTCGTCAGGCTTGCCGGAGATCGCGCGCCATGCGCGTGGAATTGCCCCAGGTCGACAGCCAGATCATCAGGTCGGTCAGGAACGAGACTAGGCCACGCAAAGCGCGGTGATGCAGGGCGGGCGCGGCAAGGTGTGCCTCGGCATGGCTGAGATGCGAAAGCTCCTCCACGCGAATGTCCAGGATCGCGTCGTGCAGCTCGCGGTCGCGGTTGACCAGGAAGCCGATCTGATCGTCGAGATGGCGATGGACAGCGGCCTCGACCGCCGCGGTGCAGGTCCAGACGCCCTGGCGGCCCAGAAACGCCGTCACAAATCCAAGGATCGCGCCACCCGTGCTCCAGAGCCCGATCAGACGACAGGGCCGCGATTTGCGCGCCGGCATCGCGGCCGAGAACACCGCGCAGTGCCTGATCTCATGCTGCAGCATTTCGTCGAGATCGGCGGCAATGTCGGGAAACAGCCGGCGCGCGACCCAGATCTGTGCGCGATAGATGCGGATCGCGCCGTATTCGCCGGCATGGTTCACGCGCACGATGCGGACGACCGTCAAAGCCTCGCGGCTGGTCAGCGGGCGGGCGGCCTTCATCACAAGCTGCATTTGCGGCCTCAATAGCAGACGCAAACTAGCAAGTAAGTTTAGCGCAAGTTCGGCGCCGCCAGAAGTTCGCTTGCCGCGGTACCGGGATCACGTCCCTTGCGCCGCTTTCGCCTCCTGGATCGCGGTCCAGACATTGTAGGGCGTCGCCGGCATCGCGATGTTGCGGATGCCGTAGACCGAGAGCGCATCGACGATCGCGCTCACCATCACGGCCGGCGCCGCGGTGGTGCCGCCTTCGCCGCCGGCCTTGATGCCGAGCGGATTGGTGGGCGAGAGCACTTCGGCAATTTCGGTCACGAACGACGGCACCCCGTCGGCGCGCGGCATGCCGTAGTCCATTAGCGAGCCGCACAGCGGCTGGCCGCTGTCGGGATCAGTGTAGCACTGCTCCCACATCGCCTGGCCGACGCCCTGCACGATCGCGCCATGGGTCTGCCCGTCGACGATCAGCGGATTGATGCAGCGGCCGACATCGTCGACGGAAGCGTAGCGCTTGATCTGAATCTGGCCGGTGTCGGGATCGATCTCGACCTCGCAGATCGCAGTGCCGTTCGGGAACACCGGATCGTGCATCTCGTTGTCGGTGACAACCGCGATGCCATCTTTTAGCGGCTCGGGCAGCGCGTGGTTGGCCGCCTCCTTGGCGAGCTCGAGGAAATCAAAGGTGCGGTTACTGACGCGCGCGCCAAAGCGGCCGTCATCGTAGGTGATGTCCTCGGGCGGCTCGCCGAACACGATCGCCGCGACCTGCTTGCCCCGCTCGATCAGGTCCGGCATCGCTTTCGAGAACACCGTCGCGGCATGCCGCATGGAACGGCCGGAATGCGAGCCGCCGCCGACCTTCACCACGTCGGTGTCACCGAGAATGATCTTCACGCGCTCGACCGGCACACGCATCAGGTCGGAAACGACCTGCGCAAAGCTCGTCTCATGGCCCTGCCCGCTTGGCTGGGTGCCGATCACCACATCGACATGGCCTTCGGGCCGCACCGTGATGCGGGCCTGCTCGTTGGGCGCGCCGATCGAGGACTCGACGTAGTTGGCAAGGCCTAGCCCCAAGAGCTTGCCGCACTTCTTGGCTTCGCGCCGGCGCTGCGCGAAGCCCTTCCAGTCGGCGAGCTCCATGGCGCGCATCATGTTCTCTTCGTAGCGGCCAGAGTCGTAGAGCATGCCGACCGCGTTGCGGTAGGGCATCGCCTTCGGCTTGATCAGGTTCTTGCGGCGCAAGGAAATGCGGTCGAAGCCGAGCTCGGCGGCGGCATTGTCGATCAGCCGCTCGATCGCGAACGTCACCTCCGGGCGGCCGGAGCTGCGATAGGCCTGGGTCGGCATGGTGTTGGTGTAGACCGCCATCGCACAGAGCGTCGCGGCCGGAATGTCGTAGGAGCCCGAGATGAGGCCGGAGCCTTTGGAGAGCGGCGAGAACGACACCGCGCGCGCACCGACATTGCTGATGTTGGTCGCGCGCATCGCCAGGAAACGGCCGTCCTGGCGCAGCGCGAGCTCGACTCTCGTGACCAGGTCGCGGCCCTGGTAATCGCTCAGGAACGCCTCCGAGCGCGTCGCGGTGTACTTCACCGGGCGGCCGATTTTCTTCGCGGCCCACAGCACCAAGCCGAACTCGACGAACACGCGGTTGCGGGTGCCGAAGTTGCCGCCGACGTCGTAGGAAAGAACGCGCAGCTTGTCGGGCGCGATGCCCAGCACCTTCGAAAGCTCGTTCTTCTGCCGCACTGCGCCACCCGAGCCGGCATAGAGCGTGTACTTGTCGGCCGCGGAATCGTACTGCGCGACGGCGGCGCGCAGCTCGATCGGCACGCCGGTGACGCGGCCGACATGAAGGTCGAGCTTCACCACATGGTCGGCAGTCGCGAACGCCTTGTCGGTCGCCTCGCGGTCGCCGAACCAGGTCTCGACCGGGGTATTGTTGGGCACCTCGTCCCAGACAAGCGGCGCGCCGGGCCGCATGGCTTGTTCGGCATGGATGACGAACGGCAGCTCCTCGTAGTCGACCTCGACGGCTTCGGCGGCATCGAGCGCCTGCGCCTTGGTTTCGGCGACCACCATCGCGACCGCCTCGCCGACGTGGCGCGCCTTGTCGGCCGGCAGCAGCATGTGCGGGCCGATGAACACGGCGCCGCCGCCGGGCGCGTGCAGCTTCATGTCGTACTTGGTCTTCGGCAGCGGATCGTGCGGGATCGGCTGCAGGCCATCGGCAACACAGTCGGCACCCGTGAAAACGCCGAGCACGCCCGGCATCGTGCGCGCCCGGCTCGCATCGATGCCGCGGATGCGCGCATGCGCATAGGGCGAGCGCACCATCGCGGCGTAGGTCTGCCCATCGAGCAGGAAATCGTCGCTGAAGCGGCCCTTGCCGGTGATGAGGCGCTCGTCCTCCGCGCGGCGGACCGGCTGTCCGATGAAGCGGAAGTCAGGCGTATTCATGAAATTCCATTTCGCTGTCATTCAAGAGCAGCACAACAACTACCGAGATTGACGAAGAATTCAATGCCCGGTGACCATCGCGGCGAGTGCGCGCGGATCCTCGGGCGGCTGATTGCCGCGCCAGGCGACGTGCATGTCCGGCCGCAGCAGCAAAAGGTCGCGGCCATAGATCGCACGCGGCTCCTCGTCCGGGATGTCGAGCACGCGCAGCGGCGCGCCAAGCGCGGCAAACGCCTGCGCGAGCCTAAACGCATCGGCCGGCGAGGGGCCGAGCCGCAGGAGCGTGTAGGTGAGATCGTTGCCGATGCGGTCCTGCATCGCGGAGCCATCGGCGAGCCAGGCATGCGGCAGCCGCGCGCCCGGCCACGTGGTCGGGTGATAGTCGATGAAGTCGATCACCGGCGGCTCGCCGGGCTCGGACGCGATCAGCGGCGAGCCGTCGTAGCGGTAGCCCATCTCGGCGCCCACCATTTCGTTCGACTTGCGCTGCTCCACGTCGGCGACGCGCGCGAGGGCAGCGCGGGTCTCGGCGCCCTCGGGCGTATTGTCGCGGATGTCCGGCTGCCACATCGAGCGCCACTTGCGCCGCCCCATCGTGGCAAAGCGCGAGGCCGCGACCACGTGCGCGCCGACCACGCGGCGCTCGGTCTGATAGGAGGCGAGGAGCTTGGGCCCGCCCCAGCCTTGCAGCGCGGCGGCGAGCTTCCAGGAGAGATCAATGGCGTCGCCGACGCCGCTGTTCATGCCGAGCCCGCCGGTCGGGATCACGAGATGCGCGGCATCGCCCGCCATGAACACGCGGCCTTCGCCGTAATTGTCGGCGACCAGCAGGTTCTGCCGCCACACGCCGACATAGAGCGTCTCGAACTTGAGCGGCATCGCGATCGTCTTTTCAAACATCGTCACCATGTCGGCGTCGCTGTCGACGATCGAATGCAGCGTGAAATGCTTGGTCGAGTCCTGCACGATCAGCTGGGTCGCGCGCTCGTCTGCGACGTGATAGTGCCGACCCTTGCCGATCGGGATGCGGTCAAACAGATCTTCGCAATAGTGCAGCGACTGGCGCAGCTCCAGCATGCGGTCCTCGTTGCCGGTCAGCTTGATGCCGAGCTGCCGGCGCACCATGCTGTTGCCGCCGTCGCAGCCGGCGAGATAGAGCGCCTTGATCTGCGAGGTCTTGCCGCCGAGGTCGCGCACCGTCGCGGTGACCGCCTCCGCGTCCTGTGTGAATGCGAGCAGCTCGCAGCCGTAACGCACGCTCACGCTCGGCAGCGACTCGGCCACCTGCTTGAGCAGCGGCTCGACCGTGTATTGCGAAATGAGCTGATAGGGCTCGAGCGGCAGGCTGCCGTCGTGGGTCGCGGCGATCTGCGCCTTCGCCTGCGCAACCGACGGATAAGGCAGATGCAGGAGCGGCGGCTCGACAAGCGACAGCACGATGAACACGTCCATCGGGACGTCGCGCGGCAGCCCGGCAGCGCGGAACTTTTCGGCAAGCCCCATGCGCCGGAAAATCTCCATGCTGCGCGCGTTCACGCGCTCCATCTTGGGCAGAAACTGCGGCGCCTCCTTCTGCTCGATGATCGTGCAGCGCACCCCGCGCAGGCCGAGATCGACCGCGAGCGTGAGACCGACGGGGCCGGCGCCGACAATGAGGACTTGGGTATCCATTTCTTGATCTTTACTCCACGCTCTCGACTGTCGTCCCCGCGCAGGCGGGGACCCATAACCACCGAGCTCTCAATTTGTCACCCGCCGAGCGTCATTGCAAAGACACGGCGTATGGGTCCCCGCCTGCGCGGGGACGACAATTGAGAGTCAAGGACTCCAATGAAGAGTTAGCGACAATCGCTGCACGACTCAATGCATCAGCTTGCCGCCGTCGACCAGCAGCGTCTGGCCGCTCATGAAGTCGCTCGCCGCCGAGGACAGGAACATCACGGCGCCGACGAGGTCCTCCGGATATTGCGGGCGATCGATCGCGCGGCCGGAGATGCGCGCGCCCAGATAGTTCCCGGAGGAGGACGCTACCTGGGTGTCGCTGAGCGTGATGCCGGGCGCAACCGCGTTCACCGTGATTCCAAACTCGCCGACCTCGCGCGCGAGCGCGCGGGTGAAGCCGATCACGCCGGCCTTCGAGGTCGTGTAGTGCAGCCGGTTGGGCGCACCTTCGAAGAAGCGCGAGGAGGAGATGTTGACGATCTTGCCGCGCTTCTGTGCCTGCATGGCGGGAAACACCGCACGGCAGGCGAGGAACATGCCGCGCAGGTTGACCGCCATCACGCGATCCCATTCCTCAACTGGGATCTCAAGCCAGGAGCGGCGCTGCAGCACGCTCATCAGCGACGCGTTGTTGATGAGCACGTCGATTGTGCCAAAGCGTTCGAGCGCGGCACGCACCATGGCTGCCGTCGCCTCTTCGCTCGCGATATCGACGCCGAGCCCGAGCGCCGCGAGGCCCTCAGCCGTCAGCGCGTCGGCCACCGCCTTGGCGGCGGGCTCGTCGATGTCGGCCGCTACCACGCGCGCGCCGGCGCGGGCGAACTCCTGCGCATAGACTTTGCCGATGCCCTTGCCGCCGCCAGTGACGATGACGGTGCGGTTTTCTAGATTAAAGCGTTCATTTGGCATGGTGTGCTCGACATTGACACGCTGTCGTCCCCGCGAAGGCGGGAACCCATAACCACCGCCCTGGAATATGGGTCCCCGCCTTCGCGGGGACGACAGCGGAGAGGCTGCGGGACGACAAAGAAAAGGCTGATCACGACGTCAAGACGTTTCTGAGCTTACAACTAGTCGCGCGCCTGGATCTCGCCGAGCATGACGTGGATCGTCTTCACCTCGGTGTAGCTCAGAAGCTCGTCGATCCCCTCCTCGCGGCCGAGGCCGGAATTCTTCAGGCCGCCAAACGGCGTGCCGTAGAAGTGCCCGGAAGCACCGTTGATCCAGATGTAGCCGGACTTCACCGCACGCGCGGTGCGGAACGCGGTCTTGAGGTCGTTGGTGAAGATTGACGCGGTGAGACCATATTCGGTCGAGTTGGCGAGTTGCAGTGCTTCTTTCTCATCCTTCCAGCGGAACACCGAGAGCACCGGCCCGAAGATTTCCTCCTTGGCGATGCGCATGCCGGGATTGACGTCGGCGAACACGGTGGGCTCGAGCCAATAGCCGCGGGCGAAATCGCCACCAGGCGGCCGCTTGCCGCCGGTCATCAGCTTGGCGCCGTCGGAGACGCCCGACTGCACCATCGAAACCACGCGCTCGTAGTGGCGCTTGGAGTTGATCGGCCCCATCTGGGCGTTGTCGTCGAGCGGGTCGGCAAGCCGCAGCGCCTTCACGCGCTCCACCACGCGCTCCAGCACCGGCTGATAGAGCGACTCGTGCAGCAGCAGCCGGCTGGTCGAGCCGCAGCTCTGCCCCTGCCACGCGAAGTTCATGCCGGCGACCGCGATCTTGGCGACAATGTCGGGATCCATGTCGGGGAACGCGATCAGCGGATTCTTGCCGCCAAGCTCGAGCGTGACATGCTTGATGCCGCCCTCGGCGGCGGCGCGCTGGATGGCGCGGCCAGTCGGCACCGAGCCGGTGAACGCGACGCGCTTGACGTTGGGATGGCGCGCGATCGCGTCGCCCGCCGGCAGGCCAAGGCCGGTGACGATGTTGACAACGCCCGCCGGCATCACTTCGCGGCAGATCTCGCCCAGCATGGCAGCCGACAACGGGCTCGTCTCCGGCGGCTTGAGCACGACGCAGTTGCCGGCCATCAACGGTGCAGCAAGCGCGTTGGCCGCAAACTTGATCGGATGATTGAACGGAATGATGCGGCCGACGACGCCATAAGGCTCGCGGATGGTGAAGTGCAGGTTCTTGGCACTCGCCGGAATGGTCTCGCCTTTGATCTCGGTGTGGAAGCCCGCGTAGAAATCGAGCGTGTCACCAGCAGAGGCCACGTCGGCGCGCATCTTGGTGATGGTGTTGCCGGTGTCCACCACCTCGACGCGGAGGATCTCGTCGGTTTTTTCGCGCAGCTTGGCGGCGAGCTTCTTGACCAGCTTGGCGCGTTCCTTCGGCTCGAGCGCAGCCCAGGCTGGATGGGCAGCTTCGGCAGCCGCAACCGCGCGATTGACGTCGGCGGCAGTGCCCTGCGGCACGTGACCGAGCGTTTCTTCAGTGGCCGGATTGACCGACTCGAGCCATTCGCCGCCTTCGCTCGGCACCAATTCGCCGCCGATCAGCATCATGCCGCGCATGAGATTGGACTGGTGGACGTTCATCTCTTAACACCTCTGCTTCTTGTCTGCTTGTTGTTGTCTGCTTGTTGGGCGGTCGTCGTTCGAGCGATACCGCGCGCTCAGTTGATCCTGATCTTTGCGTCCTTGATGACCTTGTCCCACTTGGCGGCTTCGGACTTGATCCGCTCCGCGTACTGCGCCGGCGAACTGCCGATCGGGTCGAAGCCGAGCGTACGCAGCCGCTGATTGACCTCCGGCAGCGCCACGATGCGCGCGATCTCGCGATGCCAGCGATCGACGATGTCCTTCGGCGTCCCGGCGAGCGTCACAATGCCGGTCACGGTAGAGGACTCCTGGTCCGGCACGCCCGCCTCTGCCATCGTGGGCACGTCGGGCAAATCGGGGTTGCGCTTGTCGGCGAGGATCGCGAGCCCGCGCAGCTTGCCGTCCTTGATGGCGGAGAGCGCCGGCGGCAGCGCCGTGAAGCCGATCGGCGTGTGGCCGCCGATGATCGATGTGATCGTCGGCGCTGCGCTGCCGAACGGCACCATGGTGAGGTCGAGGCCGAACTTCAACTTGAACAGCTCGCCGGCGAGATGCGGGGTCGAGCCAATGCCGGGCTGCGCATAGCTGTATTTGCGGGGATTGGCCTTCACGAGCGCGATAAGCTCCTTCACGGTCTTGGCGGGAACGCTCGGGTGGACCGTGATGACATTGGGAGAAGCGGCGACCAGGCTGAGCGGGGCGAAGTCCGATATCTTGTACGGCACCTTCGCATAGAGGCTGGGATTGACCATGAAGCCGGTGCTCACCGTCACCACCGTATAGCCGTCGGCCGGAGCCCGCAGCGCCGCAGCCAATCCAATGTTACCGCCGGCACCCGGGATATTTTCGACCACGACCTGGCGACCGAAGGTCTCGCTCGCCTTCTGCGCAATGATGCGGCCGATCACGTCGGTCGGCCCGCCTGCCCCGAAGGTCACGATCATCCGGATCGTTTTGGTCGGGTAGGTCTGAGCGGAGGCAACGCCTGCGCAAGCGAGCACGGCGAAGCAGATGAGGCTGCGGATCATGGTCCTCACGGCATCCTCCCCATTGGCGTAACCCCATCATCGCCCCTGCACGCGGACGAGTAAATGGGCTATGGCTCTGCTCCTGGTCTCGGGTGCTCAAACAGGAAGATAGCGATGGCGACGAGGAAACTGACACGGCAGGACCTGCGCGAGGCGGCGGACAAGTACAAGAACTGGGGCAAATGGGGCCCGGACGACGAGATCGGCACCCTCAACTACACGAGCCCTGAGGACATCATCGCGGCCGCTCAGCTGGTGCGCAAAGGCAAGGTGATCTCGCTCGCGCTCAATTTCGATCACACTGGCCCGCAGGGCGCCAAGAGCAAGTATCCGGCGATGGGCCGCACCAACCCGATCCATACCATGCTGCGCACCGGAACCGATGCCTACTCGGGCGTGCTCGACAAGCGCGGCATCCGCGCCGCCGACGACATGGTGACCATGCCGCTGCAGTGCGGCACGCAATGGGATGGGCTCGGTCACATCTTCTACGAAAACAACATGTGGAACGGTTACGACTGCCGCGAAGTGACGTCGAGCGGCGCGCAGAAGTGCGGCATCGAGAAGACCAAGAACAAGATGGTCGGGCGCGGCGTATTCCTGGACGTGGCGCGCCACAAGGGCGTGGATTTGCTCGACGACGGCTACGGCATCACCTGCGCCGACCTCGACGCCACCGCCAAGGCGCAAGGCGTCGCGCTCAAGCGCGGCGACTACGTGATCGTGCGCACCGGCCAGATGGAGCGCTGCCTCAAGGCCGGAAGCTGGGACGGCTATCCGGGCGGCGATGCGCCCGGCTTCGCGTTCGAGACGCTCGAATGGGTGGCGCGCACCGAGCTTGCAGCGCTCGCGAGCGACACCTGGGGCTGCGAGGTGCGGCCGAACGAGACCGAGCCCGGCATCAACCAGCCCTGGCACTGGATCACCATCCCGATGATGGGCATGACCATGGGCGAGATCTTCTATCTCAAGGACCTTGCCGACGACTGCGCGGCCGACAAGGTCTACGAGTTCATGTTCGTGGCGCCCGCGATCCCGATCACCGGCGCGGTCGGCTCGCCGACCAATCCGCTGGCGATCAAGTGAGGCGGCGCGTCACGCAGCACGGCGTTGCGGATCAAGCGGCGTGCCGCGATAAAGATCGATGACGCGACAGCGCAGGCCGAACTCGGGCATCTCGATGAGATCGTCGGCCTGCTTGAGGACCAACGGCTGCCAGCTCTCACGCCGCGCATGAATCTCCACCAGGAATTCGCGCGGCTCGATCACGATGGAGTAAAGATTATCCGGAGCTTCACGGTATCGGCTTAGCTTGAGGTCGATCTCGGCCCGGCTGTTGGACGGCGACAGAACTTCAGCAGCCAACTGATAGCGCTCCGCGTAGAGGTCGTACCCTGCTACACCCGGCACTACCACCACGTCCGGCAGCGGCTGAAAATTCCTGAGACCCGGGTTGCGGACCCCTGTGTTGATATAGGCAAACGCATCGATGCGTTGCGCGACAAACGCGCTGTTGAGAAGAGCGGACAAGTTATATGCTATTCGCTGGTGCGCATAGCTAGCCGGCGCCATCATTACAGCAACCCCCTGGATCAACTCCCAATGTTCCCCGTGGGGTCGCGTCTCAAGAAACGCCATGAACTCGTCCACGTCCATGGATCCGGAAAAAGGGGTGGCGGGGGTGTTGACGTTCATTTCACACGTCTCCAGAGCTAAATATTAGTTTAGCATCGGCACGCGCAATATGCGATAGGCGAGGATTGCTCTCGATCGCCCAACTCCGGCCACCTCCAAGGAATGAAACCAGCTATGCTCGGCCACAATCGCAAAATGTCCGGCGCCGAATGTCTCGCCGACATGCTCAAGGGCTACGGCGTCACGCACGTGTTTCATGTGCCGGCCGTGCTGCGCAAGACTTTCGCGGTGATGGAAAGCCGCACCAGCATCAAGCGGCTGCATGTGCATGGCGAGAAGGCGGCCGCCTACATGGCGGACGGCTATGCGCGCGCGTCGGGCAAGCCCGGCATCTGCATGGCACAGGTGATCGGCGCGCTCAATCTTGCGGCCGGGCTGCGCGACGCCTGGCTGGCGCACTCGCCCGTCATTGCGATGACCGGCGGGCGCGAGCCTAGAACTAAGTTCCGCAAGGTCTACCAGGAGATCGACGATATGCCGGCGTTCGAGCCGGTGACCAAGTTCAACGCCACCGTGGACGAGGTCGCGCGCTTTCCCGACATGGTGCGGCAGGCGTTTCGGGTCGCAACATCGGGCACGCCCGGGCCGGTGCATTTGCAGTTCCGCGGCAACGAAGGCCAGGTCGATCTCGAAGAGGCGGAGATGGAGCCGCTCACCGAGGAGCGCTTCGCACGCGTGCCGCCGTTCCGGCCGGAGCCGGACCGCGCGAGCGTCGGCGCTGCGCTCAAGGTCTTGCAGGAGGCCGCGCGGCCCGTGATCGTCGCGGGCGGCGGCGTGCACGCTTCCGGCGCCGCGGCCGAGCTGATCGCGCTCGCCGAAGCGCTGCAGATTCCGGTCGCGACCTCGCTCAACGGCAAGGATTCGATCCCGGGCAACCATCCGCTGTCGGTCGGCGTCGTCGGCACCTATTCGCGCGAGAGCGCCAATCGTGTGGTCAATCGCGCCGACCTCGTCTGCTTCATCGGCACCGAGACCGGCGGCATGACGACGCATTTCTGGGCGGTGCCGAAGATCGGAACGCCGGCAATCCAGATCGACATCAATGCGGAGGCGCTCGGCCGCAACTATCCGCTCGAGGCCGCCGTCAACGGCGACGCCAAGGTGACGCTCGCGCGCATGCTCGAGCACGCCGACCGTAGCAGCGCCGGCAGGCGCCAGGCCTGGATCGCCGAGGCACAATCGATCTGCAAGGAGTGGGCGGCGAAGTATCAATTCGCGCTTGCGTCCGACGCCGTGCCGATGCGGCCCGAGCGGCTGTGCGGCGAGCTCAGCAGGCACCTGCCCGATGACGCCATCGTGGTGGTGGACACCGGGCATGCCGGCATGTGGATGGGCGGCTTCTTCGACCTCACGAGCCCGCGCCAGAGCTATATGCGTAGCGCCGGACATCTCGGCTGGGCGTTCGCTGCCGGCCTCGGCGCCAAATGTGCGGCGCCGAAGCGGCCGGTGGTGACGTTCACGGGTGATGCCGGCTTCTGGTATCACATCGCGGAAGTCGAGACCGCGGTGCGCTGGAAGATCAACGCGGTCACGGTCGTCAATAACAACGGCGGCGGCAACCAGTCGAAGCGCGGCTTCGATCGCGTCTATGGCGGCGAGCAGACCGAGGGCGGCCGCTCGCTCTGGACCTTCAACAAGATGAACTTTGCGAAGCTGGCCGAAGACATGGGCGCGGTGGGCATCCGGGTCGAGAAGCCTTCCGAGATCGCCGGCGCGTTCGCGCAAGCGCTCAAGGCCGACCGGCCGGTGGTGATCGATGTCGTCACCGACATTGATGCGCTGGCGCCATTGGCGGTGACGTGAAGCTTTGCTGTCATCCCGGCCGAGCGAAGCGAGAGCCGGGACCCAGTAGCCACTGCCGCTGCTGTAGGCACTGAAGCTTAATCACCGCAGTGGAATACCGGGTCCGCGCTTGCGCGGGGACGACAGCGGAGAGTCACAGCTACATCCGAAACACGCCGAACCGCGTCGGCTCGGGGGCTGGCGCGTTGAGGCCAGCGGCGAGCGCCTGGCCGAGCACCGCGCGGGTGTCGATGGGATCGATCACGCCATCGTCCCACAACCGCGCAGTCGCATAGAGCGCATGGCCCTGCTTCTCATATTGCGCGCGGATCGGCCCCTTGAAGGCCGCGTCTTCCTCCGTGCTCCATTGGCCGCCCTTGGCTTCGATCGCCTCGCGGCGGATGAGCGAAAGCACGGTCGCGGCCTGCTCGCCGCCCATCACCGAGATGCGCGCATTCGGCCACATCCAGAGGAAGCGCGGTGAATAGGCGCGCCCGCACATGCCGTAGTTGCCGGCGCCGTGGCTGCCGCCGATGATCACCGTGTATTTCGGCACCGAGGTCGAGGCCACCGCCGTCACCAGCTTGGCGCCATCCTTGGCGATGCCGGCCGCCTCGTATTTCTTGCCCACCATGAAGCCGGTGATGTTCTGCAGGAACAGGAGCGGAATGCTGCGCTGGCTCGCGAGCTCGATGAAATGCGCGCCCTTCTGCGCGCTCTCGCCGAACAGGATGCCGTTGTTGGCGAGGATGCCGATCGGAAAGCCGCAGATGTGCGCGAAGCCGCAGACCAGCGTCTGGCCGTAGAGTGCCTTGAACGCCTCGAACTCGGAGCCGTCGACGAGGCGCGCGATGATGTCGTGCACGTCGTAGAACATGCGCGGCTCCGACGGCACGATGCCGTAGATCTCGTCGGCCGGATAGAGCGGATCGCGCGGCGCGCGCAGCTCGAGCCACGGCCGGTTGACCCGATTGAGGCCGGCCACGATCCGGCGCACGATCTCGAGCGCGTGCGCGTCATCGTTGGCGACATAGTCGGCCACGCCCGACTGGCGGCTGTGCACGTCGGCGCCGCCGAGCTCTTCGGCGCTCACCACCTCGCCGGTTGCGGCCTTCACCAAGGGCGGCCCACCGATGAAGATGGTGCCCTGGTTGCGCACGATGATGGTCTGGTCCGACATCGCCGGCACGTAGGCGCCGCCGGCCGTGCACGAGCCCATGACGGCCGCGATCTGCGGAATGCCGGCCGCCGACAGCTGCGCCTGGTTGTAGAAGATGCGGCCGAAGTGGTCGCGGTCGGGAAAGATATCGTCCTGCAGCGGCAGGAAGGCGCCACCGGAATCCACGAGATAGATGCACGGCAGATGATTGTCGCGCGCGATCTCCTGGGCGCGCAGATGCTTCTTCACCGTGATCGGATAATAGGTGCCGCCCTTGACCGTGGCGTCGTTGGCGACGATCACGCAATCGCGCCCGCAAATGCGGCCGATGCCGGTGACGATGCCGCCCGAGGGCACTTCGCCCTCATACATGCCGTGCGCCGCGAGCGACGAGAGCTCCAGCAGCCGCGTGTCGGGATCGATCAGCCGCTGGACGCGCTCGCGCACCAGGAGCTTGCCGCGCCCGACATGGCGGGTGCGCGCCTCCTCGCTGCCGCCGCCACGGGCGATCTCGAGCCGGCCGCGCAGGTCCGCGAGCAGGCGTTTCATCGCCTCGGTATTGCGCACGAAGGCGGGCGCCTGCGTGTCGAGCGTCGAGGGGATGACCGGCATGGTCAGCGCGCCTTGTTGTACAGCTCGCGGCCGATCAGCATGCGCCGGATCTCGCTCGTGCCGGCGCCGATCTCGTAGAGCTTGGCGTCGCGCAGCAACCGCCCGGCCGGATAGTCGTTGGTATAGCCGTTGCCGCCGAGCAGCTGGATCGCGTCAAGCGCCATGCGGGTCGCCTGTTCGGATGATATCAGGATTGCGCCGGCGGAATCCTCGCGCGTGGTCTCGCCGCGATCGCAAGCCTTCGCCACCGCGTAGACATAGGCCTTGGCGGCGTTCATCGCGACATACATGTCGGCGAGCTTGCCCTGCACGAGCTGGAATTCGCCGACCGGCTTGCCGAACTGCTTGCGCTCGTGCACGTAGGGCATCACCACGTCCATGCAGGCCTGCATGATGCCAAGCGGGCCCGCGGCCAGCACGACGCGCTCGTAGTCGAGGCCGGACATCACCACCTTCCAGCCGTCGTTGACGCCACCGAGGACGTTTTCGACCGGCACCTCGCAGTCCTCAAACACCAGCTCGCAAGTGTCGGAGCCGCGCATGCCCAGCTTGTCGAGCTTCTGGGCGCGGGAGAACCCCTTGAACGATGCCTCGACGATGAACGTGGTGAGAACGCGCGCGGCGACATCCGGATCGGTGCGCGCATAGACCACGATCGTATCGGCGTGCGGGCCGTTGGTGATCCACATCTTGCTGCCGTTGAGGATGAAGCGGTCGCCCTTCTTCTGCGCACGCGTGCGCATCGAGGCGACGTCGGAACCGGCATTGGGCTCGGAGATCGCGAGCGCGCCGACGTGCTCGCCCGAGACGAGCTTCGGCAGATAGCGCCGCTTCTGCTCGGCGCTGCCGTGCAGGCGCAGCTGGTTCATGCAGAGATTGGAGTGGGCGCCGTAGGAAAGCCCGACCGCGCCCGAGGCGCGCGAGATTTCCTCCATGGCGACGCAGTGCTCGAGATAACCGAGCCCGAGCCCGCCCAGCTCCTCCGGCACCGTGATGCCATGCACGCCAAGCTTGCCGAGCTCGGGCCATAATTCGCGCGGGAAGCTGTTGCTGCGGTCGATCTCGGCGGCGCGGGGCGCGATCCGCGCGGCCGCAAAGCTGCGCACGCTCTCGCGCAGCATATCCGCCGTCTCACCGAGACCGAAATTGAACCCCCCGAGACCGCCTGCCAGCATGGGGATGGCCTTTTTTCCGAATCAGCTTCCCTGCAATGTGGGGCTACGCCACTACCGTTGCAACGGGATTACAAGGGCCCCGCCCGCTGTCCCAGCCCGCTCACCGCCAGGTTGAGCAGCCGCTATACCGAAAAGTTCCGAAATCCCACGTACTCCGTCTTGATGACCCGGGCCGGATTGCCGGCGACCAGACAATGATCCGCCACTGATTCTCTCACAACAGCGCCAGCCGCAACAACAGAATTGCGGCCGACATGCACATTCTCCAGGATGATTGCGCCCGCGCCCGCAACGGCACCGCGATCCAGCCGCACGCTTCCGCAGAGGATCGCACCGGGGCCTACCGAGGCAAAATCGGCAATCTCGGCGTGATGCCCGACACTGGCACTGCGGTTGATGAAGGCGAATGCACCAATTCGCGCAGCCCCGCCGATGACGACGCCGCCGTTGACATAGCTGCCCGGGCCGATCGTAGTCGAACGCGCGACGACCGCGGTCGGGTCGATGATCGTCGCCTCGCGGCTGAAGCCGCGCGCGCGGGCATCATTCAGGGCGGCCAATCGGATTCCGGGCGTGAAGAACGGAACGAGGTATTGGCAGCCCTTGATCGTCGGGTCGATGTCGTCGGCCTTGACGATGCGCCCATGCGACACGGCGTAATCGGGTCCATCGAAGTTCTTCACAATCGCAGCGATCTCAAGCCCGAGGCGCGCACAGGACTCTTCAACATCGACGATCATCTTTGAGCCGCAACCGAAGAGAACGACCGACACCTGAGGGCTCCGGGGCTCTATTGCTCAAGATCCGCTGGGCGGATTTTCGCTGGCAGGCGCTCCAAACCGCTCCAGCTCGATCCGGGTCCTGACGAGCTTCTTCGCCATTTCGGTAGTCTGGATGGTGAGCAGGGGGAGGATCTTCCGCGTCAGCTTCCGATAGCGCGCCGGCATGGTCAACCGCAAGCCATCGAGCACCTCGTGCATCACCACCGAGTGCGCAAGATGGCCGTAATAAATGCGCTCGTGCACCCGCAGCCTTTCGAGTTCGTCGGATCGCTCCGCAATCAGGCTCAGCGAGAAGTTCTTGCCATGGACCCTGTATTTGAGCAGCGGCTTGCGAATGAAATGCGCGCCCTTCAGGATGTACGCGAAGAATGGCAGCATGATATCCAGATTGTCTAGATGGGCGGGCGGCATTCCGAAGATGTCGTAGATCTCGCGCTCGAAGCCAACGCTCGCGCCGGCGCAGCAGGCGTTGGCCCCATCACGGGCGAGCGTTTCGAAACTGTCGTCGGCGGAAGCGTTACGATCATGCAGGGTCCGCCCTAGCGGTTTGGAATCCGCATCGATGTAGTCTTGGTTCGCGGTAACGAGCGAAACGCCCTTTGTCCTCCACGCCTGGGCCATTTCCGCAACCATGGTCGGCAGCATCACATCGTCATCACAGGTGTTGATGATAAAGGCGCCTCGCGCCGCCCTGATACCGACCTCGCGGGCTCCCAACAGCTTCAGGTTCCGCGGATTGCGGATGAAGCGGATGTTGGACCGGTCCGAAAGCGCGGCCAGCTTTGCGTCGACGATTTCCGCGGTTCGGTCCTGCGAGCAGTCATCGACGATAACGATGTCGAGAGGCGAATAGGTTTGCGCGAGGACGCCATCCAAGGCTTCGGCGACAAACCTCTCATGATCGTAGCAAAGCATCACGATGGAAATGAGAGGGTCCTCTCCGCGAGCCATGCTAAATGCTATCTCGCGAACTTGATAACGGCCTCCCCAACCCGCTCCCGATCCTGGTCCGACACCCACCATCCGACCGGGATGCAAATGTGAGTCCGGCTAAATTCATCGGATTTCGGCAACGGGCGATTGAATGGGGCAAAGCACGAATGAGTGTCATTGCGGGCATGAACCTTTGATGCACCAATGCCCAACTTCTTGAGTTCTTGCATGAGCTCGTCTCGGTTGGCGACGTGAATGGTGTAGAGCCACCAGGCCGAGGTGCCGTCCGGGTTTTCAGGTGCTACCCTGATGTTGTTCGCTCCGCGGAACGCCTCATTGTAGAAGCGCGCATTGTCGCGATGACGCGTCACAATCCAATCCAGATGTTTCAGATTTTCGCGGCCAATCGATGCTGCCACGTCATTCATATGGAACTTATAGCCGGCTTCGGCCGCGTCGAGCTCGCACCGGAGATCGACGTTCTCGCGCACCGCACGATCGAGACCGTACCAGCGCAACAGGCGGCCGCGCGCGTCGTCCGGCGGCTTCTTGCAGACAAGGCACCCGCCATCAACCGTCGTCACCTGTTTGATCGCCTGAAAAGAGAAGGCCACAAAGTCGGAGTGCTGTCCGATCGGTTGCCCGTGATAGGTTGACCCCAACGCGTGAGCGGCGTCCTCGATGACCGGGATGCCATTGGCTCGACCGATCTCGCCAATCCGATCGATGTCGCACGGGCTTCCACCCCAATGCATCATCATGATGGCCCGCGTCTTGGGAGTGATTGCCGAACTCGATCTCATCCGGGTCGATGTTGCCCGTGAGCGGATCGACGTCCGCCCAAACGATGCGAGCACTGTTTTGGACAATGGACGTATTGGTGGCCATGTTGGTCATCGGGGTGGTGATGATTTCCGCATCAGCGGCCCCATTGACCGACATATGACAAGCGAGATGCAACGCGGATGTACAGGAGTTCACCGAGACAACGCGAGGCACGCCCAATCGGGCAGCGAGCTCGCGCTCGAATGCCACCACTTCCTCGCCTTCGCCGATGTAGCCCGAATAGAGGACGCGCGTCACCGCAGCCTGGACCGACTCGGCCATGAAGACCTTGAATAGCGGAATTGTTTGCTCTTGCATGCAGGCCCCAAAATACGAGCAGGTGAAGCCAGATGACTTTCCGACGAAATTGATTTTCGGTTCGCCGCAATTATCACGCTGACATCAGAGGCCGGACCTCGCTTCTGGAGGACCGGATGTCATCCCGTTTCCTCCGTCATGCTATCCTGCGCTGAGCCGCGCGTTCAAGTCGACTAGCAGAATACCGTATATACATGCGTTCCGCGCGAATTAAGTCCGCTCACATGATGCCGGCTTCCGGCCCGGCCGGATACCGACTCGTTCGCTCTGCTTGTGAAGGCCGCTTCGATCAACGTTGGAATGTGCGGCGCTGTTGTTGTAACGAGTTCACCGGTGCCTCTCGCGGCTACGCCGCTTGCCGCCGCACCGCCCGCAACTTTTCGGTCGCAGCGTGATCCGCCGCAAAGGTCTCCGGATCGATAACCACGCCATAGAGTTCCGCCGCCGCCTTCACCGACACATAGCCCTGGCGCACGTCCTCGGCGACTTCTTCCACAGTCCGTTCCAGCGGATTGCCGTAACCGCCACCGCCGCCGCCGCGGATAAGGAAAGCGTCATCAACCTTGAGCGCCGCGACCAGCACCTTGGCGTTGGGGAAATCGGTCTTCCATTGGCCGCCCTGCCGCAGCGCCACCTGGTTGCCGGTACCTTCGAGACCGCCGTCGAGCCCCCAGGGCCGGCAATGGGCGCGCTCGACCTGGGTGTTCATGGTCATCGGGATGCGCGCGCGCACCACCCGCTCGACGCCGAGCCCGCCGCGACGACGGCCGGCGCCGCCGGAGTCGGGCACCAGCGCGTAGCGCTCGACCACCAGCGGGAATTTCGCCTCCGCCTGCTCGTTCGGCGAGTTGTGGGTGTCACCGTCGTTGATGCACACGGTCGCGCTGATGCCGTCCTCGCTGCGCTTGGCGCCCCAGCCGCCGCCGAGCGGGCCAAAGTTGGCGATGAAGAACTCGGCGGTCTTCGGATTGACGCCGTGCAGCGACGCCACCAGCAGGTCGGCGTGATGGCCGGCGATCACGCGATCGGGAATGACCGGCGCAAGCGCCTTGAACAGCGTGTCGACGATCGTCATCGGATAGGTCATCCACCAGCGCATCGGCGCCGGACGTGTGGCGCTGATGATGCGGCCGGGCGGCACGATCACCTTGAGGCTGCGGAACGAGCCGTCGTTGATCGGGTAGTCGGTCGGCGAGGTGAGGCACTTGTAGGCGACCTGCGCGCAGGCATAGCCGGTGGTGACGCCGGAATTGTAGAAGCCGCGCACCTGCTTCGAGACGTTGGTGAGATCGACCGTCATCTCGTCGCCCTTCACCACGATGCGCACGCGGATCGGCACCGGCTTGCCGACCTCGATGCCGTCGTCGTCCATGTAGGACTCCGCCTCGTAGACGCCATCCGGAATCGTGCGGGTGCGCCCGCGCGCCATCGCCTCGGCGTGATCCATGATGGCGGCAACCGCGCCCTGCACGGCATCGCGCCCGTAGCGCTCGATCAGTTGCAGGAAGCGCCGCTCGCCGGTCTTCACCGCCGTCACCTGTGCGCGCAGGTCGCCCATCGCGCGGCTCGGCAGCCGCACGTTCTGGCGGATGATATCGATGAGCGTCTCGTTCACCACGCCGCGATCGTGCAGCTTCATGATCGGGATCTGCAGCCCTTCCGCGAAGATGTCGGTACTCATGCCGCCGAGCATGCCGCCGATATCGAGCCAGTGCGCCATGCAACAGGAGAAGCCGACATGGACGCCCTTGTCGAAGATCGGCAGCGTGAGCGTGACGTGGTTGAGATGGCTGCCGGTGAGATAGCTGTCGTTGGTGACGTAGATGTCGCCCGGCTTGATGTTGTCGCGACCGAAATGCCTGATCTTGGCCTTCACGGTCTCGGCCATGCCGCGGATGAACATCGGCAGCCCAATGCCGATCGAGATCGTCTCGCCCTCGGGTGTGAACAAACCGGTGGTGAAATCGAGCGCCTCGTAGATGATCATGTTGTAGGCGGTGCGCATGAGGTTGGTCTTCATTTCCTCGGTCACCGCAATGACGCCGTTGCGCACGATCTCGGTCACGACCGGATCGACTGTGCGCTTGCCGTTGCGATTGCTGCGTACGGATCGATTGGGCTTGGATTGCTTGGTCATCATCTCTCGGCTCTGTCGTCCCCGCGCAGGCGGGGACCCATAATCACCGACATTTCAGTTTGTAGCTTCCAATGTCACAACGTTGCGCTGCGGCGTATGGGTCCCCGTCTGCGCGGGGACGA
Source organism: uncultured Alphaproteobacteria bacterium (assembly GCA_963753575.1). GTDB lineage: Bacteria > Pseudomonadota > Alphaproteobacteria > Rhizobiales > Xanthobacteraceae > VAZQ01. Next base: position 126,757 of record CAVWCR010000005.1, on the reverse strand, counting down.
CAACAACAAAAGCCGGCGAATAAAACAAGGAGCTGTTCGGGCTTCGGAGGTTCAGGCCATCGCGGCAGCGACCGGTTCCTTGTCCGGGTTGAGCGCCGCAAGCCGAGGCGCGACCTCCGCCATGAAACGCTCCATCGAGCGCGTGCGCTGCTCAAGCGTGGCCCAGTCCTTGCCGACGATCAGGAGCAGCGTGCCGAAGCCGCCGACATCATCGTAGAACTTCTTGATCCCCTCATAGACCGTGTCGGGATCGCCGCAGATGAAGAAGCCGTTGTCGATGAAACGCTCGAAGGTGAGATCGGCGTTGCTGCCGCCCGGCGGAATGAAATGCTGCATGCGGCCGTAGGCGTGCGCGAGGTCGGCGTCGCGCAACTCGCGTTTCGCCTGCGCCACCGAATCCGCCACATAGACAACACGCCCCACCCGCACCCGGCTGCGCGCCGCCTTCGGCCCGCGCTGGTGCGGCGAGGTCATGTAGGTGTCGATCATGCTGCGCACCTGCTCCATGGTGGGCGTCCAGCTCATCAACGGCAGGAAGCCCTTCTCAGCGGTGAGCTCGATCGTTGAGTCACTGCGGCTGCAGGCGATCCCGACCTCGATCTCGGTCAAAGGCTTCGGGATGATGTGCCACTGCTCGCCCTGCCAGACTTCGCCGTGCCAGTCGAACGGCTCGGGCGCCGACCAGGCCTTGAGGATCAGGTCGATCGCCTCGCGCATCATCAGGCGCGGATCGGCCGGCAGCGGCCCGCGCTGCTTGTTGTTGGCGACGTTGATGCCGACCCCGAAGCCCGCGAGATACCGCCCGTCGGTCAGGTGGTCGCAGACCGCCGCGTCGGTCGCGAGCTGCAGCGGGTGGAAGAACGGCACCGGCCGGATGCCGGGCCCCATTCGGATCTGCTTGGTCAGCGCCGCCGCCTTGCAGATAAGGAGATCCGCGCAGGGAAGCTGGTCGGGCGCCTGGAACGCCAGGAAGGTGCCGTGCTCGCTGATCCAGGCCTCGGTCATGCCGAGCCGATCAGCCACGATCAGCTCCTTGAGGTCCTCATCGTAGCTCAGCTTGGCGATCTTGTTGTAACGATTACCGTTGGAGAAAAGCCCTATCTGCATCCTGCACCTCTTGCGTGCCGCGATGGTCGGCCGGGCGGCGTGGGCTGTCAAGCGAGCGGCAAAGAAACATTGCCGGCCGGCATGACGTCAGGAGCGTCTTGAGGCGACATAAGACACTCGATGCCCCAGCCCAATTGGAGATCGACGAACTTAGAAAGAGTCTCGCTGGCGATACTATCCGTGAAGTATCCATCGATGAAATACATGATCAGTGTCGACCGGCCGCCCGTGGACCGGAGTTGGCGCAAGAAGTCTCGATGTGGAAGGAGCCGATCCAACAGCTCATCGACTTTGCGGGCAAAAAATCGTCCTCTGATTTGATGGCGAACGCTGTGTCTCCAGCGGCTGTCGGGGTAGGTTCCCCCAAGCGGCCTGCCCTTTGGAGTAGCCCTCCGGTCGCCGACGCGGTGCGTGTTGGACGGCTCAAGGCGAAGCGCCGCGGTGATCTCGGAAGGATCGATCGATGGATGAATAATGAAGAGGTCCAGATAGAAGCAGACCGAGCCTTCTTCGTCGGAAACGCTCATCGGTGCCAAGATTGATGTTGGTGGAGGATCATATGCCCGTTTGGTGGCCCATGTCGGGCCTGGATTTGATCCCAGACGCCGAGACAGCTCTAAAGGTTGGTAGAGCAATCCTCGACAAATACTACGGTGAAGGCCTCGTGCGCAAATACGAGCCTTACCGCGCGATATCCGATCCCCAAGGGGAGAATTGGTGGGTCTCGGGAAGTCGCGAGGACGGGCCTATCCAGGGCGTTGGCGGCGGATTCCCGGAGCTTTCAATCGCCAAGAAGGATGCGAGAGTCACGCGGATTGCGCTCTCGAAGTAGACCCACGCATCAGGCGGACCATTCGCAGGCGGCGGGCACCCACCATTGCCATTTCGGCGGAGGCCTGTACAAATTCGGGCCGATGGGCGTGCAAGAAATCAGGTTGGGTGAGACGGTTCGCCACCTCGCGGGCGAGGGTCTCGACGGGCTCGTGGCCGTCAACTACGGGCACAATTCGTTCCTGGAATCGCACGCGGTATTCGTGCTCTCGGGCGTACGGCCGATCGGTGAAAGTGCGGTCGTGATCGACCGCTCCGGCGCCTCGACCCTGATCGTGACGCCAGCCTGGGACGCCGAACGCGCCGCCAAGCTCTCCAAGACGAACAAGACCGTCGGCAGCGACGACCTGCCTGCGACGCTCGCGAGCGTGCTTGCGGCGCATGGCCTCGCGGGCCGCCAGATCGTCAGCGTCGGGCTCTCGACGCTGGCGCAGGGCCTGGCACACCAGATCGAGGCCGCGCTCGGCGGCAACAGCCGCGCCAACGAGCTGTTCATTCGGCAGCTGGCGCGCATCCGCAGCCGGGAGGAGCTGGCCGCCTCCGAGCGGGCGACCGCGATCGCGGAGCAGGGCTATGCGCACATGCTCACCTGCGTGCGTCCCGGCCTGCACGAATATGAACTCGCGGCCGAGCTCTACTGCGAGATGAAGCGGCTTGGCGCCGAGGACAATTTCCTGCTGATGAGCGCCTCTCAGCACAACCTTGCGGTCCGCGCCGCCGGCGGCCGCGTGCTCGATGTCGGCGACATCATCCTCTCCGAGATCACGCCCTGCTATCAGGGCCAGTTCGCGCAGATTTGCCGCACCACTGTGATCGGCAGGCCGTCGCCCCTGATGCAGGACAAGTACGCGATCCTGCAGGCCGCCATGCGTACCGGCCAGAAGGCGGCCGTCCCGGGCGCAAGCGTGCGCGACGTGACCGCCGCGATGGACGACTGCTTCCGCGCCGCGGGCTACGGCGATTATTGCCGGCCGCCCTATATGCGGGTGCGCGGGCACGGGCTCGGCATCACCTCCGATCTGCCCGGCGACCTCACAGCCGAGAGCGACACGCGGCTCGAGCAAGGCATGGTATTCGTCATGCACCCCAATCAGTACATCCCGGAAACCGGCTACCTGATGTGCGGCGAGCCGGTCGTCATTGCGCCCGAGGGCGCCAAGGCTTTGTCGGCACGCGTGGCCGAGCTCGACAGCGTGGCGGCATAGCGCAATGCGCACCGTTCAACCCTGCATCGTCATCGGGTCCTACGTGTTGGACCAGGACCGCGTGCCGCGCGACGAGTTCCAGATCCGCATCGCCGCGCTCAACCGGCTCATGGACGAAAACGGCTGGAAGGCCGTGCTGGTCTATGGCGATGCCGCCGAGCATTCCGCGCTCGCGTGGTTCTCGGGCTTTACGACCAGGCTGCGCTGGGGCATGGCGCTCATTCCACGCGAGGGCGAGCCGCGGCTCCTGATCTCGATGAGTTCGCGCGACGTGCCGGCGATGAAGCTGATGACGTGGATTCCCGACGTCGTCTCCGGCTGGAACTGGGACAGCGCCTTCGATCCCTGGCTGGCCAAGATCGCCGGCGAGGGCGCCATCGGCAGCGTCGGGTTTGAGCTGATGCGGCCGCCGCTCTTTGCCTCTCTGCAGAAGAGCCTGGGCAACCGCTTCAGCCTGCAGGCCGCGGATGAGGCTGTGGCGGCGGTGCGCAGCACCAGGCCACGCGAGCTGTCGCAGATCCGCGCCGCCTCCCGGCTGGTGCAGGCCGCGGCCGCAGCCTTCGTCGAGCCCTGGCGTCTCGGCAAGGATATCGAGACGGCCGCGCTCGCCGCCGAACACACTGCCCGCATGATGGCGGCGCAGGATGTGCGCACGCTCGTGAGCTTCGACGGCGGGCGCACGCTCTCGCCGTTCCGCGGCGCATTCGCGCCGCAGGCCGATCGCCAGACCGGCATGGCCGGCTATATCGCGGTCAAGCACATGGGATACTGGGCCGACCTGTTCGTGACCGGCGCGAGGCAGGCGAGCGAGGTCGAGCGGCGCGCGCAGGCAAGCCTGCGCACGCTGCTTGAGCTTGCGAAGCCAGGCGCCATCGCAGCCGAGTTGCATGCCAAGGCGACGGCGGCGCTTTCGCCCTACGCGCTCCATCCGGTGCTGAGCGGCAGCGTCGGCCGCCGTATCGGGCTCTCGCTCAACGAGGGCGACGGGATCAGGGGCGACAGTCGCCATACGCTCAAGCCCGGCGAGGTCTATTCGCTCGCGGTGGGCGGCTACGATCCGCAGGCGGGCGGCGCGCTGACCTCCGCCATGGTGGCGATCACGGCGACCGGATCGGAGCTCCTTCACGTCTCACCGGCTTCGAAACTGCAATGAGCGTGCTGCGCGATCTTTCCGCCTTCGTGTGCGGCGCATCAGTCAACGCGCTGCCCGAAGCAGAGCGTGCGATCCAGCGCCGGCATGTCGCCGACACGCTCGTTGCCGCCGCCGTCGGCGCCTGGACGGAAGAAGGCCGCCACCTGCGCTATGTGCTCCCGAAGGACCTGATTGCCGATGCGGCCGGCATGCAGGCCGCCGTGATCAGGCACACCGAGATCGACGACATTCACACGCCGTCCTGCACGACGCCAAGCTCGGTGACGGTGCCGACCGCGCTCGCGCTGGCACATGCGGGCTGCATCAACGATCCGGAGCGCGTGGCGGGCGCGATCTGGGTCGGCACCGAGCTGCTTATTCGCCTGGGCGTGGCAATCGATGGCGCGCGCATTCTCTATCGCGGCGTCTGGCCGACCTATTTCGCCGCGCCGCTCGCCGCCGCCGCGATCACAGCCCGCATGGGCTCACTGAGCGAGCAGGAGACCACGCACGCGCTTTCGCTCGCCCTGATGCTCACCGCCGGCCGCTCCGGGCGCTTCCAGGGCCGCGTGCCCGGGCGTTCCGTGATCCTCGGCATGGCAGTGAGCGCCGGGGTCCGGGCCGCGCAGGCGGCGCGCCACGGCGTCGGCGGCGATCCCGATCTGCTCGACGGGCCATGGCTGCGCGACGCGCACGGACTGCAGGCCGATCCAGCCGCGCTCACCGCGAACCTCGGCCGCAGCAGCATCTACACACAACTGAGCCTCAAGCCGTTCTGCTCGGCCAAGCAGGCGGTCGCCGCCACCGAAGCCCTGATGACCCTGATCGACGAGGGCTTGGCGCCCGACACCATCGAGAAGGTGACGGTGCGGGTGCCGCCACCCTATGCGCGCATGATCGCGACCAAGCCGGAGGCCGGATCACGCTCGTCGACCATCGTCAGCGCCGCCTATCAGCTCGGGCTTGCGGCCTTTCGCCGCGAACGGCTCTACGACATCGAGCGCGCGAACGCGATGCAGGACACTGCCGTGCTCACCATCGCGGGCAAAGTTGAGATCGTTCCTGACGACAGCCTGCTCCCGGACTTTCCGGCGAATTTCCCGGCCGAGATCGAAGTCAGCGCCGGGGGCAAGACCCACCGCAAGCGCGTCACCGCAGCGTTTGGCGATCCGTCGCGGCCGCTCGACGATGCGCAGCTCAAGGACAAGGCGGATCGGATATTCGCTCAGGCCGGCAGCACGCGGCCGGGATCAGGCTTGATCGAGATCGGCCTTGCCGGCCTGCAGGACCGCGACTCGTGCCGAATGCTCGTCGACGCGATGTGGAGCGCGTCGACCAGCGCCGACCTGTTATTTGCCTAGTCAAAGGAAGAGACGCCATGGCCAAGAAGACCAAACGCGCCGCCAGCAAGAGCCGCAAGGGCGGACCGAGTACCGAATACAAGGCGGTGATCGACGATCTCGTCATGGGCAACCGCATTCTCTATGACCAGGGCGTGGTCGACGGCTACGGCCACGTGAGCGCGCGCGATCCGCGCAATCCCGAGCGCTTCCTGATGTCGCGGGCGCGCGCGCCGGGCCTGGTCGAGCCGTCCGACATCATGGAGTTCGGCATGGACGGCGAGCCGATCCGCGACGACGGCCGGCCGATCTATTCGGAGCGCTTCATCCATTCCGAGATCTACCTGGCGCGGCCGGATGTGAAAGGCGTCGTGCACAGCCATTCGCCGACCGTCGTGCCATTCACGGTCACCAACGTGCCGCTCAAGCCGATCCGCGCCGCGTTCTTCTATCCCGAGGTACCGCTGTTCGACACCCGCGACGCCGCCGGCTGGACCAACCTCCTGATTTCCAATCGCAAGCTCGGCAAGGCGCTGGCTGACAAGCTCGGCAAGAACGCGGTCGTGCTCTTGCGCGGCCACGGCAACGCGGTGGTCGGCCCAAGCGTACGCATCGCGGTTTATCGCGCGGTCTATACCGAGGCCAACGCCAAGCTCTTGCTGCAGGCCAAGATGCTGGGCGGGCCGATCAACTATCTGGCGCCCGAAGAAGCCGCGATCATGGAGACGAGTCAGACGACGCACCGGCCCGGACACGGATCTGACCGCATCTGGGAGCTCCTCAAGTCCGAGGCGATCGCGCGCACCGGGCGGCCGAAACGGTGATTAGCCAGGCCAAGAAGATGCAACGCGTGTAGATTTCGGCAATGAGGCACGAACAGGCCACGACCGCGGCCGGCCCCCTCTCCCCGATGGGGAGTGGGAGTCCCGCCCTGCCGTGGTCAGAGTTCGTGCTTCTCAGAAAGTCTGCGAGCAAGTAGCGAAGATGTTCCAATGCCGTCGGACACACCCTTGTCGCCCACGCGACATCCGCCAAAAACACGCCTGACGCTGCGCGTCGGCATCACCGGGCATCGCCCCGACAAGCTCAGCGGCGCCGCGGCTGCGCGCATCCGGAGGCAGTTGCCGGAGGTCTTCGCCGCGATCGAGCGGGCCGCCGCCACCATTCTTGCGGACAGCACGGGCGCCTACGCGGATGAGCCGCCCGTCTTCCGCCTGACCTGCGGGCTCGCCGAGGGCGCCGACCAGATCGCCGTCGCAACCTGTCCGGCCGGCTGGCGGATCGAGGCGATCCTGCCGTTTCCGCGCGACGAATATCTCAAGGACTTTGCGGCCTCGGCCGCCGGCGACGGACGCGATGTGCGCGACGAATTCCGAGAGAGCCTGGCCAAGGCGTCGGTCGTCACCGAGCTTGCATCGTCGGGCAACCGCGACCAGGGCTATGCCGAGGCCGGTGGCTTTCTGCTGCGGCAGATCGACATGCTGATCGCGGTCTGGGATGGCAAGCAGCCGAAGACCGGCGGCACCGGCGCGGTCGCGCGCGAGGCCATCGCGGGCGGCATCCCGGTCATCTGGCTCTCGACGCTGGACGACACACCGGCACGCCTCGTCACGCAGCTGCCTGGGGACGACGATCCGCCCACGGCGGCATCCGAGGCGACAGAGGCGGCGCTCGTCGCCGCGCTCGCTGCAACCTTCGCGGCGCCCACGCGCACGTCGGAGCGCAACTCCGCGCGGACGGGCCTCGACCATTTCCTCGGCGAGCGCTGGCGGCGCCGCTGCTGGTTCGCCGCCTACGACGCCCTCCGACGGGTCGCGCGCGGGCAGCGGCCGCACCTCACGCTGCCGTTGCCGTCGTTCGAGCGCCGCTGCCACGACTGGGATTCGTTTCCGGCAGCAGCGCCCCCGGCCGCCGACCTGCGCGAGCGCATCGGCCATGTGCTCGCGCCTCGCCACGCCTGGGCGGATACGCTTGCGGTCTATTATTCGCAGCTCTACCGCAGCGCCTATGTGTTCAGCTATTTCCTCTCGGCAGTCGCGGTGTTCATCGCGCTTGGCACGGTGTTCATCCACGACGATCCGCACGCCCCCGCGCGCGAGGTGCTCGCCACCAAGGCGGTGTTCGTCGGCTGTGAGCTGATCGTGATCGGCGCCATCATCCTGATCGTCTGGCTCGGTCTTCAAAGGCGCTGGCACGAGCGCTGGCTCAGCTACCGCGCGCTTGCCGAGATGCTACGCCACGGTCGCTTTCTCGCCTACATCAGCGAGTTCGGGCGCATGCAGGCCAGCGCGTCGAGCGACCGCGACGCGCCCTGGATGCTCTGGTACGTCCGCTCAACCATGCGCGAGCTCGGCCTGCCGACCGCAATCCTTAACCGCGGCTACCGGGGGGGCCTGCTTGACGCAACCTTCGAAGACGAGATCAAGGGAGCGCATGGGCAGCTCGCCTACAACCGGCACAATATCGAGGCCGCCCACGAGATCGACCACTTCCTGCATCGGCTCGGCATCGGCTGCTTCATCCTCACCTCCGTGATCCTGGCCATCTTCCTCGCGCTGTTCCTGCTCGACCGGGCGTTCGGGAGCGCAGCGATCGAAGCGCTGCTGCTGGCCGTCAAGCCGTTCGTGACCTTCCTGAGCGCCGGACTGCCGGCGCTGGGTGCTGCGGTCGCCGGCATCCGTGTCCACGGCGATTTCGAGTCGTCGTCGAAACGCTCGGCGCGCACGCTCGATCAGCTCGCGGGCCTGAGCGAGGACTATGCAAGGGCGGCGAGAGGGGAAACCGATCTCGACGACACCGCCGAGCTTCTGATTGCAACCGCCCGCGTGTTGTCGGAAGACATCACGGCTTGGCAGGATCTCTATGGGCGCAAGCGCCTGACCCTGCCGGCGTGAGCCGTTGCGAGACCGTCAGCGCGGCTTGTATTACATTTGCCGTCGCAACAGGGAGCAACCCATGCATCGTGGCGTACAGTGGCCGCAACCGACGCTGCAATGGCCGGACGGCAGGCGTGTCTGCTGCACGTTCCGGGTCGCCTATGAGGCATTCCGCAAGAGCGGGCGCTTCAAGAAGGATTCCAAGATCCCGGTCAATGTCGCCTCGCTGTCGCATGCCAATTACGGCGGCGCGGTCGGCATCTGGCGGTTGATGGACGTGTTCGACCGCAACCAGATCAAGGCCACGGTCGGCGCCAACGGGCTCGCGGTCGAGAAATGGCCGGAGACGATCAAGGCCCTGCACCAGGCCGGCCACGAGATCGCCAGCCACGGCATGACCAACGACCATCACATGACCGACCTCTCGCCCGATGAGCAGCGCGAGGAGGTGCGCGGCTGCACTCGCGTCATCGAGGCCTGCGTCGGCGTGCGCCCGGTCGGCTGGGCCGGCCAGGGCAACCTGCACACGGCGGAGACGCTCGGCATCCTGGCGGAAGAAGGCTACCGCTGGTTTGGCGACGCCTTCGACGATGACGTGCCCTATGTGGCGGAAGCGAACGGCAGGCGCATCGCGGTCATCCCCAAGCTCAACTATGCCAACGACTGGCGCGCCTGGTCGGGCGGGCTCGGCAACGCCACCACCTATTTCGAGGGCTTCAAGACCTCGTTCGACTTCATCTTCCAGGAAGCGCTGCGCGGCCGCGCGGGCGCCATGGACGTTATCGTGCACGCCGAGCTCGGCGGGCGGCCGAACATCGTGGTCGCCTTCGAACAAATGATCCGCTACGTGAAGCAGTATCAGGACGACGTCTGGATCCCGACGCGACGCGCGCTCGCCGACTATCTGCTCTCGGCGTCGAACCTGCCGGCCGAGCCCTACCGGCCGCTCGATTGATCGGCGGAGCCAACGGGCAACAACCTCCGATGTTATCATCCGCGAAAGTGGATGATCCAGTAATGTCCGGCTGTGCGTCATTGCACCGCTCGCGTCCGCCGGATGCCCGCTTTCGCGGGCGCAACATCCATTGTAGATTTTTTACGAGCGATTGATGCGGCGCAAACGCGATGGGTGGCGACATGAGATGGGTGGCGACATGAAAAGATTAGCGATTCTTGTCATTGCGGCTTGCGCCGCGTTGTCCCGCCCGCCGGAGGCGGCCGCCCAGGCTTCGACCGACGAGCTCTACGCCGAGCTGGCCAAGCTTCCAGCCGCCGAGCGCCTAAAGCGGCTCGAAGACGGCGCCCGCCGCGAGGGCAAGCTCTTTCTCATCCACACCATGCGGGGAAAGCTGAGCGTCAATCACGTCGGGCTGTTCAAGAAGCGCTTTCCGTTTCTGAACGTGGAGCTGGAAGGCGACATCGGCTCCCAGGACGCCGCCGAGCGGCTCTACGCCGAGGAGACCGCCGGACGCCATCTCACCGACGTGATCAACATCGCGCTGCCCGATATCACGACGCTGACCGCCAAGAACATGGTCGCCCACTTCAAGACGCCCGCAACCGCGGCCGTGCTGGCCCCCTATCGCGGCTTCATCGACCCCGAGGGCCGCTGGACGCCCTGGTACTGGAGCGAGCACGGCATCTCCTACAACTCCCGCCTCGTCCCCAAGGACAAGGCGCCGACCCGATGGACCGACCTCTGCAATCCGTTCTTCAAAGGCAGCGTCTCGTTCGACCCGGCGGAGGATCGCTACCTGTCCGGCCTCTACGCCATCATGGGCGAGGCGGCGACCGAGAAGCTCCTCAAGTGCATCGGCGAAAACCAGCCGATCATCCAACGCGGCCACACCCAGCGCATGGAATTGATGCTCGCCGGCGATCACATGGTACAGGGCGACAACTATCTCTATCACGGCATCAGCGTGCAGCGGAAAAATCCGTCGGTGCCCTATGCGATCGCCTATTCGGTGCCGATCATGGGTTTCGCGGGCGTTGCCGCGATCAACCGCAACACCACGCGTCCCTACGCCGCCGCACTGTGGACCGACTGGACGCTGACACGGGAGAGCCAGGCTTACGTGGCATCGCTGCTGCGCGGGCCGGTCGCGCTCAAGCATCCCTATCTTCCCGACAGCGCCAAGATCGTCACCTACAATGACGTGCCGGCGGACGTGTCGAAGCGCCTGATCGGGTACTGGAACCGCTACGTGGCCAAGCGATAGGGCGCCGGCGGCAATGCGGGCGAAACGCCTCATTGTGCTGGTGTTGGCGGCAAGTGCCGCTGGTCTCGGCAGTGCAGCCGCGCAGGAGCGCCTCTCGGCCGTCGAAAAGGTCTACGCGGAATTGGCCACCCTTCCGGCGGCGGAGCGCGCGCGCCGCATTGAGGACGGCGCCCGCCGCGAAGGCAAGCTCGTGCTCGTCCACACGCTGCGCGGCACGCTCGGCGCCGGCCACGTCGACCTGTTCCGAAAGCGCTACCCGTTTCTCGCACTCGACGTGACGGGCGAGATCGGCTCGCAGGATGCCGCCGAACGCCTCTATGCCGAAGAAACCGCAGGCCGCCATCTCACCGACGTGATCGTGACCGCGGTGATGGACCTGGCCGAACTGATCCGCCACAATTTCGTAGCGCGCTATCCGACGCCGGCGGTTGCGGCGATCCTGCCGCAATACCGCGCCTTCATCGACCGTGAAAACAAATGGCTGCCCTGGCTCTGGAGCGAGCACGGCATCTCCTACAACACAGCGCTGGTGCCGAAGGACAAGGCGCCGAAAGCTTGGAACGATCTCTGCAATCCTTTCTTCAAGGGCAGCGTGTCGTTCGATCCGACGGAGAACCGCTTCCTGTCCGGACTTAACGCGATGCTCGGAGAGGAAGGCGCCCGCGCGCTCATCGAGTGCGTCGGCCGCAACGATCCGATCATCCAGCGCGGCCACACCCAGCGCATGGAGCTGATGCTCGCCGGCGATCACATGGTGCAGGGCGACAACTATCTCTATCAGGGCGTCGCCATGCAGCGGAGGAACCCGCGCGCGCCGTTCGCCATCGTGTATTCGGCGCCGATCCTCGCGACCAACGATGTCTTGGCGATCAATCACGACGCTCCCAATCCGTACGCGGCCGCGCTGTTCGCCGACTGGACACTCACGCCGGAAAGCCAGCAATATCTCGCCAGACGGCTGCGCGGGCCGGTCGCCCTCAAGCATCCCTATCTTCCCGAGGGTGTCACCCTGGTGGACAATGTCCAACCGCCGCAGGAGGTCATGCAGCGTCTGCGCGGCTATTGGCGTCGCTACGTGGAGAAGAAGCGGTGAAGTGTCGTGGCGTGCCTCTTGCGAACCTCGGGATGCTCAATTGACCGAGATCGCGACCGCAAAATCGCAGCCGTCGCCCCCGCGCTCGGGACGCCACCACGGCTGGCGCCCGCTCGCGCTCACGCTGCTGATCGCCTTCCTCGCCTATCAGGTGGTCATTCCGTTCGTGATGATCATCTGGACGAGCTTCAAGACCGCGCGCCCGGGCGAGAGCGAGTTCCTCACTCTCACCTTCACGCTCGCGAACTACGCCCGCGCCTTCGGCAGCGCCTCGTTCTGGGGAACAACGTCGAACACGCTGTCGTTTGCGCTCGCCTCGACCCTACTGGCCTTCGTGATGGGCGCGTTCATCGCCTGGGTGGTGGAGCGCACCAACACGCCGCTTTCGCGCCTCATCGGCTTCATGCTGATCGGGCGCATCATCATCCCGGGCATCCTGATCGCCATCTCGTGGATCCTGATCGCAAGCCCCAACATCGGGCTGTTCAATCAGCTCGTCCTGCAAGCGACCGGCGTGCGCAACATCGTCAACATCTACAGCTTCTGGGGCTTGGTCTGGGTGCAGGCGCTCGAAATGGTGCCCCTGATCTATCTGCTGCTCTCAGCCGCGTTCCAGGCCATGGACCCGCGGCTGGAAGAGGCGTCGACCATGACAGGCGCCGGCAACTGGCGCACGCTGCGGCGCATCTCGCTGCCGCTCGCTCTGCCGGCGGTCGCCGCCGCGCTTCTTCTGCTGTTCATGACCGCGATCGAGACCTTCGAGGTGCCGCTGCTGATGGGCACGCGCGCGGGAATGCGCGTCTATACGACCGAGATCTTCTACGACACCTCGCGCACGCCAATCGATTGGGGGATTGCCGCCACCTACTCGATGGCATTGCTGATCGTCGCGATCGTGCTGCTGTTCTTCTATTTCCGCCTGATCCGCCACGGCGAGCGTTACCAGACCATCACCGGCAAGGACTACCGGCCGCGTCGCATCGACCTCGGCCCCTGGCGCTACCTGACTTGCGCGGTCGGCCTGCTGCTGGTGCTCCTGATCACCGGCGTGCCGTTCCTGATGATGCTCTATGCGTCACTCCTACCATTCTATCAGGCGCCGAGCGCGGCGGCGTTTGGGAGCATGTCGTTCGCCAACTACGAAGCGCTGTTCGAGAGCACCAAGACGATCACGCCGATGGTCAACAGCGCGATCCTGGGTCCAGCGGTTGCGACCGCCGTGATCCTGATCGTCGCGCTGATCGCCTATTTCGTACACAAGACCAAGCTTCGCGGGCGCAAGATCCTCGACTTCCTGGCCTTCGCGCCGATTGCGATCCCGAGCGTGGTGCTGGGGGCGACGTTCTTCTGGTTCTATCTCCTGGTGCCGCTGCCGATCATCGGCACGCTTGTCATCATCGGGCTCGCCTACCTGACCAAGTACATGCCGGTCGCGCTACGCTTCGTATCAGCCTCGATGATGCGGATCCACAGCGAGCTTGACGAGGCCGCGCAGGTCGCCGGCGTCCCCTGGGCGCGCAACTTCGTCAAGGTGACGCTGCCGCTGTTGCGCCCCGGCCTGCTCGCCGCCTGGTTCTGGGTCATGGTGCACGCCTATCGCGAGCTGACCATCGCGCTGATGCTTGCGCGCTCGCAGAACCGCACCGCCGCCGTGGTCATCTTCGATCTCTGGGAGGAAGGCTCGTTCCTGCTGCTCAGCGCCTTCGGGGTGCTCATGTTCCTGCTCTTGATGGCGCTGAGCGCGGTCGCCTTCGCGCTCGGCCGCCGCTTTGGCGTACAGGAGCAGTATTGAGTATGGTGGCGTCGGAGCTCAGTGAACCATGATCCGCGTCGAGGGGCTGACCAAGACCTTCAAGGCCAACAAGGAGGTGGTCGCGGCCGTCGCCGGCATCGACTTCGAGGTCGCGGCCGGCGAGATGGTGACGCTGCTCGGGCCGTCCGGCTGCGGCAAGACCACCACGCTGCGCTGCGTCGCCGGCCTCGAAAGGGCGGACGGCGGGCGCATCACCATCGGCGATCGCCCGATGGTCGATGTCGCGGCCGGCGTGTTCGTGCCGCCGTACCAGCGCAATCTCGGCATGGTGTTCCAGTCCTACGCGATCTGGCCGCACATGACCGTGCTCGAGAACGTCGGCTACGCGCTCGAAGGCAAGGGCATGCCCAAGGCCGAGCGCCGGCGGCTTGCCATGGAGGCGCTGGAGACGGTGAAGCTTGCGGACCTCGCCGACCGGCCGGCGCCGCGGCTTTCCGGCGGCCAGCAGCAGCGGGTCGCAATCGCACGCGCGCTGGTGGGAAAGCCCCAGGTGCTCCTGTTCGACGAACCGCTGTCGAACCTCGACGCGCGGTTGCGGCTGGAGATGCGCAGCGAGCTGCGCCGCATCCAGCGCCAGATCGGGCTCTCCTCGATCTATGTCACCCACGACCAGGCCGAGGCCCTGGCGGTCTCCGACTGGATCGTGGTGATGAAGGACGGCCGCATCGTCGAGCGCGGCCGGCCGCTTGAGATCTATCGCTATCCCCGGCACGTCTTCACGGCGCAATTCCTCGGCACCACCAACCTGATCGCCGGAACGGTCGAGTCGGTGGACGAGGTGGCCGGCCGGCTCAAGGTGGTCACGGCGCTCGGCCCGATCATCGGCTCGGACCCGACCCGCACGGTTGCAGCCGGCGCCAAGGTGCGCGTGAGCATCCGGCCGGAGGACCTGTACGAGACCACGGGCGGCGATATCTCGGCGCGGGTCAATGTGTTCGAGGGCACGCTTACGTTTGCAATTTTCGCAGGCGTGGCGGTGGAAGCTGAGGTACGCTGCGGCGAAATGAATTTGGCGTGCCTGCTCGACCGCGAGTCGAACATCACGCCCGGACGCCCGGCGACGTTGCGCGCCCGCGCGCACGCCTGCCTGGTGCTGCCGGAGGAGTGAGTTTGACAAACTGGCCCACCCACTGCCGTCGTCCCCGCGCAGGCGGGGACCCATACGCCGCAGCTCGGTGTGTGGCATTGGAAGTGACAAACCGAAGCATTGGTGGTTATGGGTCCCCGCCTGCGCGGGGACGACAGCAACATAGGATTGCGCAACAAGGGGAATGCCCATGAACATCGCCCCCAAGCTCGGCGACTGGCAGCCGCCCGAAAGCGTCTCACGCGAGGATACATTGGCGCGCTCGCAGGCCGTGCTGGCGAAGCCCGCCCTGCCGCTACGCCAGACCGAGGACATCTTCCGCATCCACGCGCTCGGGCTCGACTGGGACATGGGCGTGACCGTGTACGAGCCCGCCGACAGCAAACAGATCATCCGCGGCGCCGATGGCAAGAAGATCGGCATATTCCTCCTGCACGGCGGCTCCGGCGACTACAAGTCGATGGAGCCGATCGCCAAGGTCTTTGCCGAGAAGTTCGGCTGCAAGGCGGTGGCGATGACGTTTCCCGGCAGGCTCTATCTCGACGATCCGAGCCGCGACTGGCCCGACGACACCATCCACGCGGACGGCACTGTGCGCACGCCGATCTGGAAGAAGGGCGAGCACATCACACCCGACCAGTACGAGGTGGTGCGCGACACCTCGATGCGCATGCGCTACGGCACCCGCACGGTCGCGCGCGCCAAGCCCGGCACGATCTTCTATGATCGCATGGCGGCGTGGCCGGTCGCCTTCGAGGAAGGCATGAAGGACGCCATGCGCCGGCATTTCCCAGTCGAGAAATACTCGATCTATCTCACCGGCCACTCGACCGGCGGCCCGATGGTGTTCTTCATGTCGCAGCGCGTACCCAACGTCGCCGGCATGATTGCGGTCGAGAACTCGCCGTTCGGCTTCATCCAGGAGGAGCAGCACAACTGGTCGGGCGCGCTCGGCAAGATCGAAGGTTTCGAGCGCGTCACCAAACAGAAAGCGCCGCGCACCGATCCGTTCAACGAGCTCTACATCCGCACCTGGCGCGACCGCGCGCGCTATGCCGGCCCGGAGGCGCTCGGCCAGGAGGGGCCGAAGGCGCTGATGCGGCTGCCTTGGCTGATGGAAGAGATTCTCGATTGGTGGGACAAGACCAAGGCGCGCCCGCAGTTCAAGGCCGAGTACATCATCACCCACAACATTCGTGCTTCGCTCGAAGCCGCCGCTCGCGCTGCCGCCGCGCGGCTGAACATGCTGGGCGCGGACACCGAGGCATTGGTCAAACACTATCTCGGCTATCCCTATCCGCAGACCGGGCCGGGCGCGAAGCCGGTGCCGCCGGTTTTGTTCTGCATCTCCAAGGACAGCCGCGACCACAGCCCCGACGTCTACCGCGAGGTGGTGCTGCCGATGTTCGCCAAGCTCGATCCCACGCCCAAGGTGCGGGTGACGGAGTGGGGGGCGGGAGTACATACCTATCACAAGTCGGAAGCGGGCCTGCCCCTCGGCATCGCCCCGCCAGTGGTGGAGTTCTATGTGCGCGCGATCCAGGAGGGATATTTTGTGGTGTAAGCTTGATTGTGCTTGGGCAACGATCGCGGCTGTCTTCCCGGGCGACCGAGCAAAGCGATGGAGACCCGGGACCCATAATTTTCTTTGGTTAGATGGGTCCCGGCTCTCCCCCGGAACAAATCCGGGGTCGGCCGGGACGACAGACTGAGGACACTCGCGGTGCCCGTGCAGACTAATAAAGGAGCTTCGACCTTGCATCCGCCCGCGACCTGGTCGCGCGAGCAGGTCGTCGCCACCTCGGATGCGGTGTTGGCGAAGCCAGCGGGCGACATGCGCGAGACCGAGGACATCTTCCGCCTCTCCGCGCTCGGGCTCGAGTGGGACATCGGCGTGCGGGTCTACGAGCCACAGCCTGCCGACAAGATCGCACGCGGGGCCGATGGCAAGCGCATCGGCATCTTCCTCCTGCACGGCGGCGCCGGCGACTACAAGTCGATGGAGCGGTTTGCGCTCATCTTCGCCGAGAAGTTCGCCTGCAAGGTCGTCACCATGACGTTTCCGGGCCGGCTTTATCTCGACGATCCGTCTCGCGACTGGCCGGGTGACACCATCCGGGCTGACGGCACTGTGCGCACGCCGATCTGGCTCAAAGGCGAATCCATCACGCCCGATCAGTATGAGCTGGTGCGCGACACCGGCAAGCGCATGAAATACGGCACGCGGACGTCCGCACGCGCCAAGATCGGCACGCGTTTCTACGACCGCATGGCGTCCTGGCCGGTCGCCTTCGAGGAAGGCATGCAGGAGGCCTGCCGCCGGCATTTCCCGGCCCCCGAGTTCTCGATCTACGTGCACGGCCACTCGACCGGCGGGCCCTACGTCTCGATGCTGTCGCAGCGCGTTGAGAACATCGCCGGCGTGATCGCGATCGAGAACTCGACCTTCGGCTTCATCAACGAGAAGAAGCACCAGTGGGGCGGCCACGTCGGCAAGATCGAGGGCTTTGCGGCGATCGCGCCCAAGAGCGCCGAATCCTGGCATGACCCGTTCAACGACCTCTACATCCGCACCTGGCGCGACCTGGCGCGCTATCGCGGCTCGGAAGCACTCGGCCAGGAAGGCCCGCAGGCGCTGATGCGGTTGCCTTGGCTGATGGAAGAGATCTTCGAGGCCTGGGACGTCGCCAAGAAGCGGCCGCAGTTCAAGGCCGAGTACATGATCACGCACAACATGGTGGGCGCGCTGGAACAGGCGGCGCGGGCGGCGGCGGCGCGGCTGAAGCTGAGCGGCAGCGAGACCGAGAAGCTCGTCGCGCACTATCTCGGCTATACCCGTCCGCTCGAAGGCGCGGGCGTCAAGCCCGTGCCGCCGTTCCTGTTTGTGATCTCCAAGGACAGCCGCGACCACAGCCCGGAAGTCTATCGCGAGGTCATCATCCCGATGTTTGAGGCGATGAAGCCTGCGCCGCGCGTCGCGGTGACGCGTTTCATGGCGGGCGTGCACACCTACTCCAAGCCGGAGCCGGGCCTGCCGGTCGGCATCGCGCCGGCAGCGGCGCAATTCTATTACGACGCCATCACGGGCGGGTATTTCGTCGCCTAGCGAGAGGACTTAAGTATGCGCCCCAAGATCGAATGGCCCGACGGCAAGAAAATCTGCGCCACGCTCACCGTCGCGTTCGAGGCATTCACGCGCGGCGGGCATTTCAAGAAGGCCAAAGGGCTCGAAGTCAATCTCGTGTCGCTTTCGCATGCCAATTATGGCGGGAATGCCGGCATCTGGCGCATCCTCGAGGTGCTCGAGCGCAACAAGGTGCGCGCCACCGTCGACGTGAATGGGCTGGCGGTGCAGAAATGGCCGGACGCCGTCAAGGCGCTGCACGACGCCGGCAACGAGATCGCCGGCCATGGCACCACCAACGACATCCACATGATCGACTTGTCTGCGGATGAGCAACGCGCGGAAATCCGCGCGGTCAACCGTATCGTCAAGGACGTGATCGGCGAGCAACCGGTCGGCTGGGTCAGCCCCGGCGGCCACCACACCCGCGAGACGCTCGGTATTTTAGCCGACGAGGGCTACACCTGGTGCGGCGACCAGTGCGACGACGACCTGCCCTATGTGGTCGAGGTCGACGGCAAGCGCATGGTGATCGTGCCCAAGCATTGGTTCTTCAACGATTGGCGCGCCTGGAACGGCGGCGCGTCATCGAGCGAGATGGCGTTCCAGCAGTTCAAGGACGGCTTCGACTTCGTGCTGGAGGAGGCGCTGCGCGGCAAGCCCGGACGCATCGACGCCCTGGTGCATGCCGAGCTCGGCGGCCGCCCCTACATGGCCAACGCGTTCGAGAAGATGATCCGCTACGTGCGCCAGCACGATGATGTCGTCTGGTTCCCGACCCGCGACGAGATCGCCGACCATGTGCTGGCGAACACGAATTACGTGGAGCCCTATTCGCCGACGGGGTGAGGCGTACTCAGATGTCGTCCCCCGCGCAGGCGGGGACCCATACGCCGTGTCGCCGCGATGTGGGCACCGCCAGTAACAAGTCGATCGACCTGTGGTTATGGGTCCCCGTCTTCGCCGGGACGACAACGGAGAGGAAATCGCAAGCAAATGCCCCTCGCCCTCCTGACCGGCGGCGGCAGCGCGATCGGCGAAGGCATCACGCGGCGCCTCGCCGAGCGCGGGTGGAGTGTCGTGGTGACCGACATCAACCTCGATCTCGCGCGCCAAGTGGCGACGGCCGCCGGCGGCGCTGAGGCACTGGCGCTCGATGCCACCGACCGCCCGCGGATCGACGCCATCGTCAAGGACCTGATCGCCCGCCACGGCCACATCGACGCGCTCATCAACGCAGCCGGTGGCATGCGCGGCCTTGGCATCCAGAAGCTCGATTTCGCCGATATGACGCCGGAGGTCTGGAACCGCATCCTGCATGTGAACTTCCAGAGCGTGCTTCACTGCACCCACGCGGTGCTGCCAACGATGATCGAGAAAAAGCGCGGCGCGATTGTCAGCATCGCGGCGAGCCGCGGATTGCGCGGCGGTGCGCAGGCCTCGATCTACTCAGCCGCCAAGGCCGCCATCATCGTGTTCAGCCAGGCGCTCGCTCAGGAGGTCGGGCGGCACGGCATCAGGGTCAACACGATCGCGCCCGGCAATGCCGAGGCGCGCTGGAAAACCTCCGATCCGGAAGCGACACGCAGCCCGCTCGGACGCGCGACCTCAGGCGACGATGTCGGCCGCGCAGTGGCGTTCCTGCTCTCAGACAATGCCGCCCACATCACCGGCAGCTGCCTCGACATCTCGGGCGGCACGACGCTGCACTGAGATGCTACCGCCCGCCGCCGCGCACGATCTCGCCGTAGAGCTTCTGCCACTTCGAACCACTATCGAGCACGAGCTGCGGATCGACGAAATGCAGCTTGATGCGGTCGAGCACGGAGGAAATCTTGCGCGAGGTCGGCACAAATTGACGCTTGAGCATCACACGCTGCCCCTCGCTGATCATGAAATCGTAGAACAGCAGTGCCGCGTGCGGATGCGGCGCGTGGCGCGCCACCGCGACGCCATTCGGCCGCGCCACCGCGGGCTCGATCAGAAACCAGTCGACCGGCGCGCCGTGCTTCTTCGCCACATCGACGTTTTGCATGAACACCGTGAGCGCGATCGGGACCTCACCGGCGGCCGCAAGGTTGGTCAGCATGGTATGGCCCTTGCGCACCGACAGCCCGTTGGTGGCGACGATCTCGCGAAAGAGCTTGAGGCCTCGCTCCTCGCCCAGGAGACCGACCACCATGCCGAACCAGTCGTAGTCGTCGGTCTCGATACCAAGAAGCCCCTTGAACGCCGGATTCGTGAGGTCCGGGTAGGTCTTCGGCAAGATTTCCTTCTTCACCAGATTGGTATTGTAGACGCCGGTGAAGATGTTCACCCGCGTGCCTACCCATTGCTCATGCGGGCGCAGCGCCTCCGGCATCAGGTCGCCGTGATAGGGCGAGCGGACCGTCTGCAGCAGGTCCTCGCGGTGCAGCGCTTCAAGCGCGAAGCCGTCGCTCTCCACCACGTCAAGATCGAAGCGGCTGGCTTTTGCCTCGGCCGTCACACGGCGCAGGATGTCCTTGCCGGAGCCGCGCCAGTTCCGCGTCTTGATGCCGTATTTCTGCTCGAACGCCTTCTGCATCAGCGCGATGCTCTCGAGCTGCATCGAGCCATAGATCATCAGCTCACCTTCGCGCCGGGCGCCCTCGATCAGCCGTTGCTCGCGATCGGGCCCCAGATAGGTGGCAAGCTCGAATCCGGTCTGGGCGAGGGCTGCGGGCGCCCAGCACGCGACGAGCAAAGCAGCGATCGCCAGCCATGCAATGGTGCGCTGTCCTCTCCTCATTGTCATGGCCGGGCTCGTCCCGGCCATCCGCGTCTTCGCCAAGTCGAAGCAATCAAGGCGTGGATGCCCGGCACAAGGCCGGGCATGACGAGCCTGTGGTTCAGGCCGCAGCCCCATCACGGAGCCTCACTGCTCCGCGCCGACCGACACCCTCAATACACGCTTGACCTCCGGATCGACCTTGCGGATACGCTCGAAGATCCGCGCGACTTCGTCGGCCTTGACCAGTTCCGGCGGCTCGCCAGTGATCTTCTTGAAGTCCGCGACGAAGTCCTTGTCGTTCTCAAGCGCATTGAACGCCTGCCGCAGCTCGCGCGCCGCCGCCATCGGCGAGCCCTTGGGCAGGAAGACGCCGCGCTGCATCTTGGTCGAGATGTCGTTCATGAGAAACAGCGCCTCATACTTCGGGCCCGACGGCGGCTTGCCGAACGCCTGTTTGTAGAAATCGTAGAACGTGATCATGCCCTGCTTGAGCAGCGACGGATTGCCGACCGGACTGCCGTCCGGGCCCATCACCGGGTGATGGAAGAGAACGACGCCGACGCCGGGATTGATGATCAGCGGGATCACCTGGGTATGGAAGCCGGGCAGCGAGCTGCCGGTGAAGTTGACCTCGCCCTGCAGCATCGCCTTGTTGAGCTGCGCGGTACCCGGAAAGCCGGTGACCATCTTGTAGGGCTTGTTCATCACTTCGAGCGCGAGGCGCAGCCGCGTGTCGTGCGAGGTCGCCCGGCTGTAGCCGCCCGCAAAGATGTTGGTTGCGCGCGCAAAGTCGGCGGGCTTGGTATAGCCGCCGGGCACGATGTCCTTGCGCGCATAGACGACGTTCCAGCCGGTTGAAGCAATAATCGGGATGAAGTCGCCGACTTTGATCTTGAGCACCGGGTCGTCGATGATGGTCGAGGTCGCGCTCATGGTGAAGAAGCCGGCCGTGAAGCCGTCCGGCTGCGAGCCGATATTGAGCCCGAGCTGGTTCATGGCGGTGGCTCCGCCGGCACCCGCGACGTTGCGGATGATCACCGTCGGCCGGCCCACGATGTGCTTGGCGAGGTGGCGCTGATAGACCCGCGCTTCGGTGTCAGCGTTGCCGCCGGCCGCGTAGTTGACCAGGAGGGTCAGCGTCTTGTCCTTGTAGAACTGGGCGGAAGCGGGTGAAGCAACCAAGACCGCGGCAGCGGCCAACAGGAAACGCGTCAGCATTGCAGTCTCTCCTCCCTGTCGTCCCCGCGAAAGCGGGGACCCATACTCCGTGCGCTCTCGATAGTCCTGTGGCTATGGGGCTAGGCCGGGACGACACAGGCTAATCCTCACTCCACAAAGCTCTCCAATAGCTCGACCGGATCGCCGTATTTGCTCGCCTCCCTGACCACCTGCGGGTCGCGCAGCGCCATCAGGAAGCCGTTGTCGATCATCGTCGTGTTGTCGAGCCTCACGGTCATGTCGAACACGACGCAATCCTGATGCGTATGCGGCTCCTCCCAGCGCGGCACCTGCCGGTGCATGAACTCGCTCGGGCGGTCGGCGTCGGTGCCGAAGTGCAGCGCGCCGGGCGCGTTGGAGCCAGCCGGATAGGCCTTGAAGCGCGGATATTTCGGATTGAAGCCGCAGCCGAGCTCATGCAGCGTCGCGTTCACGCCGACCAGCATGTCGCGCACGATCTCGGCATCCATCGAGTTGCCGTGCACCTTCACCACCACGCCGTCCTTGTATTCGATGCCGACCTTGTCGCGGAACGGCTTCTCGAACCCGATCGCCCATTGCGGATAGACGATGCCGTCCATCTCGGGCTTGGCGTGCGGATCGCGCGCAAAGCAGGTGCGGCCGTAGATGTTGGGGCCGTGGGTCGGCAGATGATGCACGTAGCAGCCGTCCTCGTCGGCCTTGTCCTTGCCGCGCCAGCGGTTCTCCATGTGCAGGTTCTTGACCATCTCGGGCGTGAACTTGATCACAAGGTCGGTGCCGCGCGGGTCCGAGAAAGTCATGTCGAAGTCGCGATCCTTCGGATACATGCGGGCGGTGGCGCGGATGATCTCGCCCACGAGATCGACCGGGAAGCGCGCCTGCGGAGTGTGCAGCAGGTCGAGGTTGCGGAAGTAGGTGATCTTGACCCAGCGCTGGCCCTTCTCCTTGCGCAGCTTGATGAAGAGCGGCGCATTGACCGAACAGAACCAGGTCGAGACCACGAAGGTCGCCTGCTCGATGAGCGGCACCGCCTCGGGCGGGCAGTCGTGCAGCTGCGTGGTCGGCGCCATGAACTCGCGCGGGAACACGCCGCGGGAATTGGCGATGCCGGAGATCGCGTCAACTATGCGCCGGTCGAGCAGCGGGTCGGTCAGGAACAGCACGTTGTCGGTAGGCCTGATGGCGTAGACCTTGATCAGGTTGTCGATCGCCTGGAAGTAGTTGCGGGTCTCGGTCTGCGGCAGCACGGTCGAGGCCGGCAGCGCGGCCGCGAATTTGGAATTGACGAGGTCCTCGTAGCTCGGCGGCCGGAACGCCATTGCCTTCCTCCCAATCTTTGACCCTATTGTTGCAGCGAATTCGTCCGTGTCAAAGCGGTTTGAAGCGCCCGCTTGCCATCGCCCGGTCGTAGATGATGGAGGCGACCGCCACGTCTTCGAGCCCGACGCCGAGCGACTTGAACAGCGTCAGCGCGCCCGGGTCGCGCGGCAGGCTTGCGGTGACGACCTCATGCAGCGGCCTGACGCGGCTCCAGTCGAGCCGGCCGGCCTTGGCGAGATCGATGAATTCGGCGGCCTCGGTCTTCGCCTGCGGGATGTCATCGGTGACGACGAGCGAGGCCTTGAGCACGATCTCGGGATCGATCTCGCGGCGATTGGCCGCATTCGCCCCGATGCCGTTCACATGCGCTCCGGCCTTGAGCCAGGACGCCATCACAACCGGGGTGGCCGAATTGGTGGCGGCGGTGATGATGTCAGCGTCCGCCACCGCCTCCTCGGCCGAGCGGGCGGCGGCCACCGGCGCGCCCATCTCACGGCCGAGCGCGGCGCAGAACGCCTCGAGCTTGTCTCGCGCGCGCGCGTAGACGGAAAGCTCGGACAGGAGGCCGGCCGACTTGAGCGCCAGCGCCTGCGTGCGCGCCTGCCGGCCGGTGCCGATCAAAGCCACTTTGCTTGCGCCCGGCCGCGCCATCTTCTCGCTCGCGACCGCGCTCGCCGCACCGGTGCGCAGCTGCCCCAGCACATTGGCCTCCATGATGGCGAGGAGACCGTCCTTCTGCGAATAGAGCAGCACATGAAAGGCCGAGGAACCGTAGGACTTCACCGCAAAGCGACGTTGCGACTGGAGCCCGCCACCCATGACGTTGAGCCTGCGCTCGCCGAACTCCCAGCGCGTGCGCGGAATGATATTGCCTTCGTTGCGCGCGCGCGCCGCGAACGCGTCACGCAGCGCCTGGATCGCAGTCGGCATGTCGAGGAATTCGGCAACGTCTTTTTCGTTCAGGTAGATGGGCACTGAATCCTCCACTCCAGAACGCTCTTTGGTATAACAAGCGTCCCACACACTTCGCAGTCATCATCCGCGAAAGCGGATGATCCAGTATACGCGGACACATTGATGTGGCGCGAGCGTTCATAGTTGAGGGTTTGAGATTACTGGATGCCCGCCTTCGCGGGCATGACAGCAAGTGCTGGGGATAGCTACGTGAACTCCGGCAGCTCCTTCAGATAATGCTTCGCCATCGCGGGGCGGAATTTCTCCATGATGGCGCGGTTGAGATCGACCGGCGGCTTCTGATCGGCCGGCAGCAACGACTTGTACTCGACGCCGCCAAGCTCCTCCTTAAAGGTGTGCTTGGCGTCGGCGACCAGCGCCGGATTGGCGAAGCACTCGGTCACCGCCGCCGCAAACGCCTTGGCGCCCGCGACCGCCCCCTTGTGGGCGATCGAATGCGCCAGCACGACGCCCGCACCCCAGTGATGCGAATTGATGTTGGGCACGTTAGACGGAAAATAGAACTTCGCCATCGGCACTTTCCAGGAGACGTCGCCAGCGTCGTTGGCCGAGGTGCGCTGCACGGCTTCGCCCTTCATCACCTTGATCTCACGCCTGAGGCCTTCGATCTTGACCTTGGCGTTGCCTTGCAGCGTACGCGCCAGCGTCTCCTCCTCCTCCGTCCATACCGGCATGCCGACGGTCTCGATCTGGCGCTGCACCAGCTCGGCAAGCGTACGATTGCAGCGCAACGGCCACACTGCGCTCAGCACATTAACATCGTAGGTCGTGTTGCTCATGAGGGCCGCGCCCTGCGCGATCTTCTTGGCCTGCTCGAACAACGCGGTCGCGCCCTCGGCCGTGAGGTCGCGCAAGAACCACCAGATCGCCGCGGTACGCGGAATCACGTTGGGCTGGTCGCCGCCATTGGTGACCACGCGATGCGCCCGCATCGAGGGGCGCATGTGCTCGCGGTACTGCGCCATGCCGGCATCCATCAGCATCACGCCGTCGAGCGCATCGCGGCCGTTCCAGGGCGAGGTGCCGGCATGCGCGGTCTCGCCGTGAAACGTAAAGACCGCCGAAACTAGGGCCGATTGCAGCAGCCCGTAGCTCGACGAGAACTCGGCGCCGATATGGTTGTGGAACGCAACGTCAACGTCGTCGAACCAGCCGTCGCGCACGAAATAGGGCCGGCTCACGAGCTGCTCCTCGGCCGGCCCGCCGAACACCTTGAGCGTGCCCTTGAGCCCGAAGAGCTCCATCGCCTGCCGGGCCGCGATGGCGGTCGCGACCAGCACGGCGGCATTGACGTTATGGCCCTCGCAATGGCCGGGCGCCCCTTCGACGATGAAGCGCTGCTCGGGCACGCCGGCGGCTTGCGAGTTGTCCGGGCAGCTGTCGTATTCGGTGTGGATCGCGACGATCGGGTGACCGGAGCCATAAGTCGCGCAGAAGCCGGTCGGAAAGCCCGCGATGCCACGCTCGACCGTGAAGCCCGCTTTCTCCAGGAGGCCAGTCATCAGCTTGGCGGTCTCGAACTCCTGCATGCCGAGCTCGCCGAAGTAGAAGATGTTGTCGCCCACAAGCGCGATCGCGCGCGCGTTGCGGTCGAGATAGTCGAACAGGAAGGATTGTTCGGGGGTGAGGCTGGCGCGGCCGGTCATGAGTCGTTGTTTTCCTTTGTCAGGGACGACGGGCCGTGCCGCACGTCACCCTCCCCTGGAGGGGGAGGGTGACGTGCGAAGCGAGCGGGCTGGGGTGGACGCGAAGCGTCAACGACCTCACCCCACCCCGACCGCCTCCGTCTTACTCCGGCGGTCGACCCTCCCCCTCCAGGGGAGGGTTAAGAGCGCCCGCTGCACTGCAGTTGCCCTACCCACCCAAATTCTTCTTCAGGAACGCGAACACCTTGTTCCAGCCGTCGAGCGCCTGCTCGGGCCGGTGCGAGACCCGCATCGTATTGAAGAACGCGTGCCCGCAGCCGTCGTAGCGGTGGAACTCGTAGGTCTTGCCAAGCTTCTTGAGCACTTCCTCGGTCTTGTTGACGTGATCCTGGTTGGGGTTCTTGTCGTCGTTGCCAAAGATGCCGATCATCGGACAGGTCATCTTCTCGGTCAGGTCGATCGGCGCAACCGGCCGCTTGGCGTCGAGAAGCTTCGGATCGTTGACCACCACGTTGCCACCCCAGCAGTCCACCAGCGCGTCGAAGCCCGGCGCGCTGCAGGCGGTGAGATAGGCGTGCCGCCCGCCCGAGCAGAAGCCGATGATCCCAACCTTGCCGCTCGCGTTCGGCTGCGCGCGCAGGTAGGCAGCCGCGCCAACTGCGTCGCCGACCACCTGCGCATCAGGAACGCCGCCGGACGCGCGCACGCACGCCCCGATGTCGTCCGGGTTGCCGGGGCCTTCGCGGAAATAGAGGTGCGGCGCAATCGCCGCATAGCCATGATGGGCGAACTTACGTGTCACCTCGATGATCCATTCGTCCCAGCCGGGCAGATGCATGATCACCACGATGCCGGGAAACTTGCCGGCGCGCGTCGGCCGCGCGTAATAGGCCTCGCCGGTATCCCCGTTATGGCCCTTGAAAGACACGACCTCCGCCTGCAAACCCTCGTACGACATTGCCGTTCCTCGTCCCTCTCGTCATTGCTGCGATAGTCGGGCCAGAATATCATGGCCTCGCGGCCCGTAAACGAGGCCGCCGTAAAGGCCGCACGATGAGCGAATTCAAGAGCCCGGCGCTCAAGGGCGCCACCAGCGTGCGCCACGCAGCGCCGAGGCCGGTCAAGCCGACCGGGATCCTGCATTTCACGCTGAGCGTGACCGACCTCGACCGCGCGCGGCGCTTCTACGAGCAGGTCGTGGGCGCCACATTCTGGCGGCAGAACGACACCAGCGTGTTCATGCGCTGCGGCGAGCAGTATTTCGTGCTCTCGCGCACCGGCTATCACACCCCGCCGAACCGGGGGCGGGATTCGCTGATCCACCACGCCTTCATGTTCAAGGCTGAGGATTTCGACGCCGCGCTTGCCAACGCCGAGGCCAAGGGCGTCGAGGTGCTGCTCTACGAAGACAAGGGCCACCGCAGCTTTACCGGCCGGCACGCCTATTTCCATGATCCCGACGGCAACGCGATCGAGTTCATCGATTTCCAGGGCATCGGCGATACGGCCGCGCCCGACTACCAGGGGCGCGAACGCCGGCGCGCGCGATCGCATCTCGCCGAGACTGTTTCGCCGAAAGGGTGACCCCATGCTCAGACAAGAACAAAACGATCTCCTCACCCAGACCGGTCCCGGCACCCCGATGGGCCGGCTGTTCCGCAGCTACTGGCTGCCGGCGCTGCTCGCAAGCGAGCTGCCGGAGAACGAATGCCCGCCGGTGCGGGTCAAGCTCCTGTCCGAGCGGCTCGTGGCCTGGCGCGACACGCAAGGGCGCTATTCGCTGATCGACGAGTTCTGCGCCCATCGCGGCACCTCGCTCTGGGTCGGCCGCAACGAGGAGAACGGGCTGCGCTGCCCCTACCACGGCTGGAAATACGACTGGACCGGTCAGTGCATCGAGGTGCCGTCGGAGCCGGTGGAGTCGGGCTTCTGCCAGAAGATCAAGCTCAAGTCCTATCCGCTGCTGAAGCGCGGCGACGTGCTGTGGGCCTACATGGGACCGCCGGAGCGGCAGCCGCCGCTGCCCGAGTTCGAATTTGCCATGGTGCCGCCGGAGCAGAGCTACATCAGCAAGCGGCTACAGGAATGCAATTGGCTGCAGGCGCTCGAAGGCGGCATCGATTCCAGCCACACCTCGTGGCTGCACCGCGGCGAGCTTGAGATCGATCCGCTGCACCGCGGCTCGAAGGGCAACCAGTACAATCTCGGCGACGCGCGCCCGCATTTCGAGGTGGTCGAAAGCCCCGGCGGGCTGCTGATCGGCGCGCGCCGCAACGCCGAGGGCGGCAAGTACTATTGGCGTATCACGCAGTGGATCATGCCCTGCATCACCATGATCGCGCCGCGCGCCGACCATCCAGCCGGCGGGCATTTCTGGATCCCGATCGACGACGAGAACTGCTGGGTGTGGAACTGGGACTATCATGCGGTGCGTCCGCTCAGCGAGGCGGAAGTCACGGCTATGAAGAACGGCGCGGGCCGCCATGTGATCTACGAAAAAGGCGGCTGGCGCGCGCACAACAACAAGGACAACGACTACCTGATCGACCGCGCCGCCCAGAAGGCGGGCATCACCTACAGCGGCATTGCCGGCTTCGCCATGCAGGACTCCGGCATCCAGGAGCTGATGGGCCCGATCGTCGACCGCACCAAGGAGAATCTCGTTTCAACCGACAACGGCATCATCATGGCGCGCCACCGTCTCACGCGGGCCGCGAAGGCGCTGATCGAGAAGGGCGAGACGCCGCCTGGTGTCGAGCCCGCGCACCACCGTGTGCGTGCCGCGTCGGTCGTGCTGCGGGCAGACCAGGCGTTCAAGGACGCGGCAAGCGAAGAACTCAAAGTGCGCCCGGGGCTGACCCATGCACGCGTATAGCGGCGGCGGGAGCAATAGATCATGCCAGCGAGGAAACGTCCGGGATACGCCGGCGCGGCTCGCCGCGCAAATCCTGCTGCCACGGCTTGGTCAGGCAATCGTGGTTGAAAGCCGTCCGCGCGCGGGCGGCGCGATCGGGACCAAGGCGGTCAGCAAGGCCGCGAACGTGAAGCTCAATTGAGTGAGGCCTTTCCTGCGATCGTCCCATGCAAGCGGGGACAGCAGGGAAGGCGGAACAAGACAAAAGGAAGCATCCGATGGCCAAGATCGTGCTCGGGCTCGGGACATCCCACACGCCCATGCTGCTCGCCTCCGACGAGACGCTGCAGCGCTTCATCGAGACCGACCGCAACATCAAGCACCGCGACAAAGAAGGACGACCGGCGACCTACGGCGACCTGTTGGAGAAGGCCGATCCCAAGCTCGCCCACATGGTGGCCCCCGAGCACCTCGTCGAGCGCCAGAATGTGGCGCGCGCCGCCATCAGGCACGTGGCGCAGGCGCTCGCCAGCGCCAAGCTCGACGCGTTGATCGTGATCGGCGACGACCAGAACGAGAGCTACAAGGAGGACTGCCGCCCGACCTTCGCGATTTATTATGGCGACACCATCCGCAACAGCAACGAGCAGCACGAATATTATCGCCAGCACTATCCGGACTGGTACGTGCAGAACCGGCAGGGCTTCTTCGAGGACAGCGCGCCGCGCGACTATCCGGTGCACGCAGGCCTGGCGATGCACCTCATCGACAATCTGATGGAGCAGGGCTTCGACATGGCGGCTTCGAAGTGCCTGCCTCCTGGCGAAGGCGAAGGGCACGCCATCGCGTATGTGCATCGGCGGGTGATGGAGCCGGGCAAGCCAGTGGCTGCCGTGCCGGTGTTCGTCAACACCTACTTTCCGCCCAACCAACCTCGGCCGCGCCGCTGCTACGAATTCGGCCGGGCCATCCGCCAATCCGTGGGAGCCTACGCCCAGGACCTGCGCGTCGGCGTGCTCGCGTCGGGCGGTCTGAGTCACTTCCTGGTGGATGAGGATTTCGACCGCGCCATCCTCAAGGCCTGTGCCGACAAGGACGCGCAGTTCCTCAAGAGCCTGCCGCGCAACAAGCTGCACGCCGGCTCGTCCGAAATCCTCAACTGGGTGGCGGTCGCGGGCGCGGTCGAGCACCTCGACCTGAACTGGTTCGAATACGTTCCCGGCTACCGAACGCCGGCCGGAACCGGAACCGGCTTGAGCTTCGCGACGTGGGCGTAAGCCTATGTGATGTCGTCCCCGCTTTCGCGGAGACGACAGCAAGTCTATAAGGTGGTCCCAAGATCACGGCGTTCGTTATGAGGAGGAAACCCATGGCCCGCATCATCCACATCGCGCTCAAAGTCGAGGACCTGGAGAAGGCCACCAAGTTCTATGAGGACGTGTTCGGCATTTACCAGCTCAAAACCGGACACGCGCGCGGCCACACCTCGCGTCACATGACCGACGGCACGATCGATCTCGCGCTCATGACCTACGACAGCGAGGACGAGCCGGAGGCAAAGCTTTCCGGCCCCGGGCCCTGCATCCATCACTTCGGCATCGAGGTCGAGGATCGCGAGACCATGACCAAGGCGATCGAGGACAACGGCGGCGCGATCTTCTCCGATCCGGAGGAAGGCGCGCTCAAGTTCCGCGCGCCCGACGGCTGCATGGCGGAGATCGTCAACATCGGCCGCTATAAATTGCGCGAGCGCAGCCCGAAGGCGCGCATCGTGCATCTGGCGCTGAAGGTCAAGGACCTGGAGCAGGCGACCGCGTTCTATCGCAACGTGTTCGGCTTCAAGGAGCTCAACACGACGCCGCACGGCCACCATGTCTCCCGCCACATGACCGACAGCAATATCGATCTCGCGCTGATGACCTGGGATCGCGACGATCGCGAGGATGCGATGCTCGCCGGTGCCGGCCCGCGTATCCATCACTGGGGCCTGGAAGTCGCCGATCGCGAGGCGTTCGCCGAAGTGATCCGGCGTCACGGCGGGGAGATCCTGTCCAAGCCTGGCGCCCCGACGCTGCGCTTCCGAGCGCCCGACCGCACCATCGTCGAATGCGTCGAGCCCGGCCGCTACGAGACGCCAAGCTCGACGCCGGCCCAGGCCCACGCTTAACGGCCGGGGCACACGGCCCAGGGGCTTGACCGAGCGATCCGGCGCGCCGAAAGTTCCGCCGCATCTCGCGCGCGGGCAAGCTCGTGCGCTCTCCCCAGCCCGCAAAAGGCCCGCATGAAACTTCAGCTCAGCCTCGCCATCGCCTCCAATCCGAGGAGCTGGCCGATCCTCGACGGCACCGTGAAGCCGGACGGCATCGAGCTCGTTCCCACCATCCTGCATCCGTCAGAAATGTTCTGGCGGCAGTTGCGCTTTGCCGATTTCGATGCTTCGGAGATGTCCCTCTCCTCGCTGATGATGGCGCGCGCGGGCGGCGATGAGCGCTGGGTCGGTATGCCGATCTTCACCACCCGAAAGTTCTTTCATACCGAGATCCTGGTGCGGCGCGATTCCGGCATCGAAAAGCCTTCCGACCTCAAAGGCCGTCGCGTCGGCGTGCCCGAATATCAGCAGACCGCGGCGCTGTGGACGCGCGGCGTGCTGCAGCACGAGTTCGGCGTCAATCAGACCGAGATGGAATTCTGGATGGAGCGGGTCCCGACCCACAGCCATGCCGGCGGCGTCGGCTTCAAGCCGCCGCCCAGCGTCACCATCCACCAGATTCCGA
Organism: uncultured Alphaproteobacteria bacterium; assembly: GCA_963753575.1. Classification (GTDB taxonomy): domain Bacteria; phylum Pseudomonadota; class Alphaproteobacteria; order Rhizobiales; family Xanthobacteraceae; genus VAZQ01. The sequence goes on along the minus strand of CAVWCR010000005.1, from coordinate 95,406 downwards.
TCGAGAAGAGCATCGGCTCGATGATGGCATCGGGCGAGCTCGAAGCGGTCATTCACTACATCCGGCACGACAACCTGGTCGACCGCAGCAAGATCGACCTGAACAACCATCCCGACGTGAAGACGCTGTTTCCGGACCCGATCGCGGAAGGCGTGCGCTTCTTTCGCAAGACCTCAATCTATCCGATCAACCACGGCATGGTGGTCCGGCGCGAGATCGCCGAGAAGCACCCCTGGGTGATCCTCAATTTGCTCAAGGCATTCGACAAGGCGAACGCGGTCGCGGACGAGCAACGCATGGTTCACGTCGACTATCATGTCGCCGCCGGCGCCATCTCGCAGGATGCCGCCAAGGCGTTGCGCGAGCCGGTGCTGCGCCATGGCATCAAAGCCAACAAGCTGATCCTGGAGACCGCGGCGCAGTACTCGCTCGAGCAGGGGCTGACACCGCGCCTGATGCGGCTCGACGAGCTTTTCGCCAAGAGCGCGATGGATCAATAGCGCGGCCGATCATGCACCAGCCTGTGAGGAGTAGTGTCGTGCCTCGATCGTTCCGCTTTCTGGGTCTTGCGGCCATGGCGCTCGCGGCGACGGCAGCGTCCGCCGCCGCCCAGGACTACAGCCACGGCCGCCGCCTGTTCCTGGAAAAGGCCGACTGCCAATACTGCCATGGCTGGGCCGGCGATGGCGCCGGCAGCGGCCAGTCGCCCGGCGGCGCCGCCAATCTGCGCAAGAGCCAGCTCGACCGCGCAACCCTTATTACGGTGATCCGCTGCGGCGTACCCGGCACTGCCATGCCGCACTTCGACGAGGACGCCTATAGCGACAAGCGCTGCTACGGCATGACCGAGGCCGAGCTTGGCGACCGCACGCCGCCGCTGCCGCCATCGACGACGCTGCCGATGCGCGACATCGACGTGCTCGCCGACTACCTGCGCGCCAAGGTCATCGGGCGCGGCGCGATCACGCGCGAGGAATGCTTCGAGACGCTGGGCGAGCGCGTGCATTCCTGCACCGACTACCCGGCCGCACGGTGACGCATGCCTGATCCTATCCGCCTCGACGGCAAGGTCGCGATCGTCACCGGCGCCGCACGCGGGCTCGGCCGCGCCATGGCCGAAGGTCTCCTGCGCGCCGGCGCGAGCGTCATGTTAACCGATGTTGACGCGGCGGCGCTCGAGCACACCGTGCAGGCAGCCACAAGCGGCACGGCCGCCGCGGTCGCGGCTGACATCACCCTGCAAGCCCATTGCGAACGCGTCGTCGCTGAAACCATAAAGCGCTTCGGCAGGCTCGACCTGCTGGTCAACAACGCCGGCAAGGGCCCGGCGCTGCTGGAAGCCTCGCCACGCACCAAGTCACTGAAATTCTGGGAGGCCGATCCGGACGTGTGGCGCGAGATCATCGTCACCAACGTCAACGGCACCTTTCTGATGGCGCGCAGCGTCGCGCCGGTGATGATCAAGGCCGGCTGGGGCCGTATCGTCAACATCACTACCAGCCTCCCTACCATGCAGCGGCGCCACAACTCGCCCTATGGCGTGAGCAAGGCCGCAATCGAGGCCGAAACGCTGATCTGGGCGAAGGATCTCGATGGCACGGGCGTAACGGTGAACTCGCTCATCCCAGGCGGCGCTGCCGACACCGAATTCGTGCACATGGCTTCGCGCAAGGAGCTCGCCGCCATCGGCCGCGCGCTGCTGCCGCCCGCCGTCATGGTCGCACCGATCGTGTGGCTCGCTTCGCCGCTCTCCGACGGCGTCACCGGCGCGCGCTTCGTCGGCAAGCTCTGGGATCCGAATCTCCCGCCGGGCGAAGCCGCCACCAAGGCGCGCGAAGCTTCGGTGCTGCTGCCGGCACCGCCGGAGGTGCGGTAGAAATTAACCTAGTGCCGCCGATTTGAAGTTCCTACACCACCTGCAGCAAACACGACTAGGAACTTCAAATCGAAAAGCGGCACTAGAATCATAGAGTTGCTAGTGCCCTTTGTTTCCGAAGTTCGTGTCAGAGGGTGCTTCGACGACTGACGAACTTCGGAAACGGGGCACTAGCAGCGACAAGCCCAGGTGGTCAGTCTCCGCAACAGGCGGCGATGCGGACCGGCAAACGTCCTGATAGAGTGCCGGCAATTCAGAATGGTTCTTCAAAATTGAGGGTTCCTTGATGGAGCATCACGAGCGCTCTGCGTCACGACGCGCGTTCCTCACTGTGCTTGGCGGCGCGGCGCTTTCCAATCTTTGGCCGCTCGCAGCCCGGGCGCAGGCCCGCTTTCCCAGCAAGACCATCCGCATCATCGTGCCGTTCACGCCGGGCGGCTCCAATGACGTGGTGGCGCGCGAGATCGCGACCGGTCTGCAAACCAATCTCAACCAGACCACCGTGGTCGAGAACAAGCCGGGCGGCGGCGGCACCATCGCGTATTCCTATGTGGCGAAATCCCCGCCCGACGGCTACACGATGTTGATCGTGCCGGCCTCCTTCACCATCGGGCCGCATCTGTCGCGCAATCCGGTCTACCATCCGGTCAAGGACTTTGCGCCGATCAACCAGGTCGCCGATGTTCCCTTCGTGATGGTGGTACCCGCGGCACTGCCGGTGCGCACCGTGCAGGAGTTCATCGCGCTCGCGAAGTCTTCGCCCAACAAGCCGACCTTCGGCTCGGTCGGCGTCGGCACGCCGCAACACCTCGCCGGCGAGCTGTTCAAGCTGCAGGCCGGCGTCGACCTCATTCACGTGCCGTTCCGCGGCGCGACCATGGTGATCCCGGACCTCCTGGCCGGCCGTATCGACATGTTCATCGGCGCGATCAATTCGCTGCTGCCGCTGATCCGCGAGGGCGGACTGCGCGCGCTCGCGGCGACGAGCCTCAAGCGCATCGCTTCATTGCCGGACTTGCCGACAATGTCGGAAGCGGGGTTTCCCGGCTTCGAGGTCGGCTCCGGCGTCGGCCTGGTGGCGCCATCCGGTACGCCGCCCGTGATTGTCGATACGCTCAACCGCGAGATCACCAAGATCATCGCCACGCCGGGCTTTCACCAGCGCATGGCGGCAATCGGAGTCGACGTCGTCGGCACCACGCCGGCCGGCTTTGCGAAGATCATCGCCGACGACTACGAGAAGTGGGGCAAGGTGATCGCGGCGGCGGGCATCAAGCCGGACTGAGAAGGAGACGAACGGCGAAGTCGTGATCAACGAGCGGAGGGGTCGGCGCCGCCGATCACTGTTCACCGCCCGCTATTCGCCATTCGCTCCTACCGCGTAATCTTCCGGATCAGTGCGGTCGCCTTCTCGATCACCGGCGGCGGCAAGGCGTGCAGCGCGTCGACCAGCGCGGTCACCTCCGCACCCGGCGCCACGTTGATGGTGAGCCGCGCCTGGGTGGTGTCGCGCACGAAGTCCGCGTCGGTCACGAGCTTTGCAAAGGCCGCGCGGTAGACGGCGGCGACGGCCTCCGGCGTGCCGGGCGGCGCCAGGAATGGACGTCCGTATTTCTGCCGCGCCACGAACAGCGCGAGCACGCGGCGACGTTCCTCATCCTTGGCGAACTCGCTGGCGAGCGGCACGTTGCGCAGATCGGCGTTCCGGTCCGCAGTCATCTGCATGAGAATGCGCACCTTGTTCTCGCGCAGCCAGTCGGCCTTGTTGGCTTTGATGCTGGCCCAGTCGTCGCCAATTATGCCCTGCACTTCGCCGCGCTCCATCGCGAGCGCGATGCCGGCAGTGCCCGGATAGCCCTTCACCACTTTGTTTTTTGTTCCGATCAGAGCATTCAGCAGCAGCGGCCACACCGTCGTATCGGAGGCGGGTGCGTTGCTGCCGACCAGAAACTCCTTTTTGAACAGGTCGTCCGCAGTCGTGAACGGCGCCTCGTGCCAGGCCGCCACCACCGCGGTGTAGTCATTGAGGCTCACGAGCCAGCGGAACGTGCGGGCATCGAAGCGCGCCTGCGCGTTGCCGAGCAGGTTCTCGAACATTGTCGCGCTTGGAATGATCCCGATCGCGGTGCCGTCCTTGGGAGCCACGTTGGCAAGCCAATTGGCCGCAATGAGCGAGCCTGCGCCCGGCATATTCTGCGGCACCACGGTGGGCTGGCCCGGCAGGTAGCGGGCGATGTAGCGTGCGACCATACGGCCATAGAGATCATAGCCGCCGCCCGACGGGGTCGAGATAACGACCGTGACGGTCTTGCCGCTGAAATCGACTGGCTGCGCTTGCGCCGGCGTCACGAGCGCTGCAACCAGTGCGAAGGCCAATCGCGTGATACTCATGCTACTCGTCCCCTGCTACGCATCGAGCGCACCCCCGCGGCTCGTTCCGAGCGCTTTCATGAAGCGGCTGCGCACCAAGGCTGGATCGCGCGGCGGCTGAGTGGCGCCCGGCCGGTCGTTGATCTTGACTGCCAGCAGCAGCGGACCGCCATCCTCGAAGCGGCGGTCGATCAGCTCCTCGAAATGCGCTTCGTCGCGCACCCAGTGGCTCGCCGCAAGGCCCGCGCCTTTCGCAACCGCCACGATGTCGGTCACGCCGCCGGTCGCCGCCACCTGCTTGCCGGTGATCTGGTAGAGGCCGTTGTCGAGGATGATGACGGTGAGGTTGCGCGGCTGCAAGTTCGCGATCGTGGCGAGACAGCCGAGATTCATCAGGATCGAGCCGTCGCCTTCGAGCGCGATTACGCCGCGCTCGGGCTGCGCGATGGCGACGCCGACCGCGATCGGGCAGGCAAGCCCCATCGAGCCCAGCATGTAGAAGTTCTGCGGCCGGTGGCCGGCAGCATAGAGATCGAAATTGGCGTTGCCGATGCCGCCGATCACCGCCTCCTCGTGCTTGAGCCTGGCGACGAGGCGCTTGGTGAGATCGAGCCGGTCGAGCGTCTTGACGGAAGCACGTTCGGAAGCTTGCAAGGTCACGACGGCTCTCACTCGTTCAGGTTGGCGTGCGCGGCCGGATTGCCGCCGGTCAACAGCGGCGACAGGATGAAGGCGACCGGCGCCTGCGTGGTCACCGCCTGCTTGATCGAGGAATCGACGATGAACCCCATGGTCTTTTCATCGGCCAATGTATGATGCGTGATCCCGATGGCGTCGAGTGTCGGTCGCATCACCCGCGCGACCAGGCTCTGCCCGATGTTGAACTCGCCGAGCGTACCGCGCTCCGAGATCACCAGAATGGCCGGGATCTGGAACGGCACGATGAGCGAGGCGAGCGCGTTGGGCGAGAGCGCGAAGCCCGACGTCTGCATCATGATGACACCCTTCATCCCGCCCATCCAGGCGCCTGCCACCATGCCGATGGCCTCGTCCTCGCGGGTAGCGTTGACCGAGATGAAATAGTTGTCGGCGGTGACGCCCTTGATCAGCGGGGTGAGCACGTTGTCGGGGACGTAGGTGATGAACCGCACGTCATTGTTCTTCAGCGTTTGAACGAACGTTTCGGACCAGTCCATCACCACTCCTGACGATCTGCAGCCTTTATTTATCACGGCGGATGCGCGACAGTAACCCTTAGAAACGCCGAGAACCGGAGGGACGATGCGCATCGCCGCAAACTCTGCTGTCTTCCCCGCGAAGGCGGGGCCCCATAACCACCGCGCTTTCGACATCTCGCCTGCCGTGCCACGTTGTAAAGTCACGGCGTATGGGTCCCCACCTTCGCGGGGACGACAGGCAGCGGTTGCAGCTGCGAAACGAGGCCTATTTGTCCTATTCGCGCTGCTTGCTGCCTTGCCTGCGGCCGCGCAGCCCTATCCAAACCGGCCGGTAACTTTGGTAGTGCCGTTCCCGCCCGGTGGCAGCACCTCGATCGTGGCGCGCACCGTCGCCGAGAAGATGAGCGAGGCACTCGGCCAGTCGATCGTGATCGACAACCGCGGCGGTGCGGGCGGCACCGTCGGAACCCGCGCGGTCGCCAAAAGCCAGCCCGACGGCTATACGCTGCTCTTGGGCTACACGGGCACGCTGGCGATCGGGCCCACGCTTTATCCGAGCGCTGGCTACGATCCCCGCAACGACTTCGTGCCGGTCGGCTTGATCGGGCACGCGCCGAATTCGCTGGTCGTCCATCCCTCGTTCCCGGCCAAGTCGGTGCAGGAATTGATCGCTTACGCCAAGGCCAATCCCGGCATGGTTAACTACGGCTCCGCTGGCGTCGGCACCGTAAGCCACGTCTGGGGCGAGTATTTTGCCAGCGCCGCCGGCATCAAGCTCGTGCATGTGCCTTATCGCGGCACCGGCCCGGCGCTCGCCGATCTGATCGGGGGCCATATCCCGATGGCGTTCGCGCCGATCCCGGCGACCCACGGGCCGGTCTCGCAGGGCCAGTTGCGCGGGCTGGCGGTGACCAGTGCCAAGCGCTCCAGTCTCGTGCCTGATCTGCCGACGATCGCGGAATCCGGAATCCCGGATTTCGAGGCCTCGCTCTACTACGGGATCGTGGCGCCGGCTGGTACGCCCCGCCCGATCATCGACCGCCTCAATCAAGCTCTAGGCGCCGCGCTCGCCACCGAGGACGTGCACCGCCGGCTCGTGACCGACGGCGCCGAGCCGACGCCGGGCTTGCCCGAAGACTACGCCGCCCACATCGACCGCGACGAAAAGCGTTGGTCGGCCGTGATCAAAGCTTCCGGCGCCAAGGCGAAGTGAGGGAGGCGTGTGATGCTGCTCCAGTTTGCACGCTCAAGTCTTGCTGTCGTCCCCGCGCAAGCGGGGACCCAGTATCCCAGAGCGCAATATTGTGGCTCCGAAGCGCTAACCGCTCGTACTCCGTTTACTAGGTCTCCGCTTGCGCGGGGACGACGGCTGCGGGATTTCGCGAGGGCCTTTGCTTGGGCGGCGTGCCCGCTGCTTGCAGCGACGGTCGCACTCACCTCGGCCCACGCCCAGAACTACCCCGGCCGGCCGATCACGCTGGTGGTGCCTTATGCGGCCGGCGGCGGCAACGATCTGCTCGCGCGCATCGTGGGCGAGAAGATGAGCAAGACGCTCGGCCAGCAGGTCGTGATCGAGAACCGCCCCGGCGCCGGCGGCTCGACCGCAACGCGCGCGGTCGCGAAAAGCGCGCCCGACGGCTATACGCTGGTCATCGGCGGCACCGGCACGCTCGCGGTCAATCCAACGCTGTACAAGAATGTCGGCTACGACCCGCGCAAGGACTTCGCACCGGTTGGCCTGATCGGCACCAGCGCATTGGTCGTGCTGGTCAACCCAAGCCTGCCGGCGCACAACATCCGCGAACTGATCGCGCTCGCCAAGAAGGAGCCGGGTAAGCTCAACTATGCGTCCGCCGGCGTCGGTAGCGGCATTCATCTCGGCACCGTGCTGTTCGAGATGATGGCGGGTGTCAAACTCACGCACGTGCCCTACCGCGGCTCAGGCCCGGCGCTCACCGATCTGATCGGCGGACATGTCTCGATCTATTTCAGTTCGCTTCCGCCGGCCGTCGGCATCGTCGGCCAAAGCAAGGTGCGGGCACTGGCGGTGACCGGCGCGAAGCGCTCCAACGTGTTTCCTGATCTGCCGACGGTCGCGGAGGCGGCGCTACCCGGCTACGAGGCCGTGCTGCACTACGGGATCGTGGCGCCCGCCGGCACACCCCAGGCAATCGTTGCGAAGGTCAATGCGGCGCTGCGCCAAGCGCTCAACGCGCCCGACACCAAGGAGCGCATGGGCAAGGACGGCACCGAGCCGCTGCCGTCGACGCCGCAGGAATACGCCGCCGACATCGACCGCGAGGAAACCAAATGGTCGGCGGTGGTGAAGCAATCAGGCGCCAAGACGCAGTAGAGAGACGGTCGTGTCCCGGGCGAGCGGAGCGAGGCCTGGGACACGAGTGACGAGCGAGGAGCTATGAACTTCGACTTCACCGACGAGCAGAAGTTGTTCGCCGACGCCGTGCGCAAGTTCGCGCACGCGGAGCTTGCGCCCGGCGCGCTCAAGCGCGCACACGATCCGCGCTTTCCCTTCGACGTCGCCAAGCGCATGCATGCGCAGGGCCTCATGGGCATCACGCTGGCGGAAGCCGACGGCGGCATTGGTGGCACGCTGATGGATGCCGTCATCGCCATCGAAGAGATCGCGTCCGCCTGCCCGCGCTCCGCCGACGTGGTGCAGTTCGGCAATTTTGGTCCGATCCGCGCGTTTGCGGAATACGCCACGGCTGCGCAGAAGGAGCGCTGGCTCAAGCGCCTGCTCGAAGGCCACATGGTGATCAGCCTCGGCATGAGCGAGCCCGACGCGGGCTCCGCCGTCACCGATCTCGTCACCAATGCCAAAACCGACGGCCCGCACTACATCATCAACGGCTCGAAAGTGTTCTCAACCTTTAGCCCGGACGCCGAGATCTTTCTCATCTATCTGCGCTATGGGCCGGGCCTTGGCGGCATCGGCTCGGTCATCGTCGAGCGCGACACGCCGGGCTTCACGATCGGGAAGCCCTCAAGCTTCATGAGCGGGGAGGAATGGTCGGAGCTGCATTTCGACAATTGCCGCGTCCCGGCCGAGAACGTGCTGCTTGGCCCCGGCGGCTTCAAGAAGCAGATCGCGGCCTTCAACGTCGAGCGGCTCGGCAATTCGGCGCGCTCGCTTGCGCTCGGTCGCTACGCCTACGAGCGCGCGCGCGAGCACGCCTTGACGCGCGAGCAGTTCGGCCGCCCGCTGTGCGAGTTCCAGGGCCTGCAATGGAAGTTCGCCGACATGGCGATCAAGCTCGATGCCGCGCAGCTCCTGCTCTATCGCGCCGCCGCCAACGCCGACCGCGGGCTGCCCTCAGCCTACGAGACATCGGTTGCGAAAGTTGCCTGCAACCAGGCCGGCTTCGAGGTCGCCAACGAAGCCGTGCAGACCATGGGCGCGCTCGGCTATTCGAGCGAAACCCTGGTGGAATATTGCATGCGGCGCTGCCGCGGCTGGATGATCGCCGGCGGCTCAATCGAGATGCTCAAGAACCGCATCGCCGAACACGTGTTCGACCGTCGCTTCGACCAGCGCCCGCCGCGCGCCAAGCCGCAGGCAGCGGAGTGAAGTCGCGGCCTCAAAATTGATCCGTCATGCCCGGCCCTGGGCCGGGCATCCACGCCTTGCTTTCCTTGCATTGCAAGGACGTGGATGGCCGGGACGAGCCCGGCCATGACGGAGTGGATAGTCACCGTCCAATGCCAAGGCCGAACGCATGACCGAACCCCAAGCTTCGCTGGCGCAATTCCTGCTCGCCCCGCGCTCGCTTGCGATCGTCGGGCAATCGAACGACGCCGGCAAGACCGCCGGCCGGCCGCTCAAATATCTGCGCCAGGCGGGCTACGCCGGCCGCCTCTATCCGATCAATCCGGGCCGCGACACAGTGCTGGGCGAGCGCGCGTGGCCCTCGCTGGCCGCGCTGCCGGAAGTGCCGGAACACGTTTATGTCGTGGCGCCAACCGACGCTTCGGTCGAAGCGGTCGCCGAATCCGGCCGGCTCGGCGTCAAGGTCGCAACGCTGCTCGCCGACGGGTTCACCGAAGCGGGTGCGGAAGGCGAGGCGCGCGTCAGAAGGCTGCGCGCCATCTGCGCCGAGACCGGCATACGGGTCGTCGGGCCGTCGAGCCTTGGCGTGGTCGATCTGCGCTCGAAAGCGCTGATCACCGCCAACGCCGCTTTCGACGAGACGGAGTTTCCCTCCGGCCGCATCTTTGCGGCCTCCCATTCCGGCACCATGATCGGAGCGCTTCTTTCGCGCGGCAAGGCGCGCGGCATCGGGTTTGCGGGCCTCGTTTCAGTCGGCAACGAGGTCGATCTCTCACTCGGCGACATTTGCGCGCTCACGCTCGACGACCCCGGCATCGACAGCTACCTCTTGTTTCTGGAGACCATGCGCAACACTGCCGCGCTTCGTCGGTTCGCCGTGGCGGCGGCCGAGCGCGGCAAGCCGATCCTCGCCTATAAGCTTGGCCGGTCGTCGGCGGCGCGCGAGCTTGCAGTCACGCACACCGGCGCGCTCGCGGGCGAGGACGATGTGGCAGACGCGTTCCTGTCCGCCTGCGGCATCGCCCGCGTCGATACACTTGAGGGCTTGCTCGAAGGCTTGCCGCTGCTCACGCGCGTGCCGGCTGCGCCCGCGGCACGCCGTATGGCGGTCGGCGTCGTGACCACGACCGGCGGCGGCGCTACCACGGCGATCGATCCGCTCGCGATGCGTGGCATCACGATCGCACCGCCGTCCGCCGAAACGCTCGCGCGCCTCAAAGCCGCCGGCATCGACGTCAAGCCCGCGCGCCTCGTCGATCTTACCCTCGCCGGTACGCGCTACGAGGTGATGAAGGCCACGCTCGACATTCTCACCAGCGCGCCCGAGTTCGATCTTGTCCTTTGCGTCGTCGGCTCCTCGGCGCGCTTCTGTCCGGAGCTCGCGGTGCGGCCGATCGTCGACAGCGCAGGGGCCGCAACGCCGATCGCGGCATATCTGACGCCCGAAGCCCCGCAAGCGCTCGCCATGCTCAGCAGCGCCGGCGTGCCGAACTTCCACACGCCCGAAGCCTGCGCGGATGCAATTGCGGCGGCGCTGCGAAGGCAAGTGCCCGTCCCATTGTCTGTTTCAGGTTCACAGGTCTCTACACAGGTGCAGGCTGCTGACATTGCGAAGGCCTGTGCCACAACGTTCCCTCCCCCCTTGCGGGGGAGGGACAGGGAGAGGGGTAAGACAGATTCTGCGTTCGGAACCACCCCCCTCCCCACCCCTTCCCCACAAGGGGGGAGGGAACAGGCCAAGTTCGCCGCAACTGCAGTGCCCTCCAGCAGCTCACAGCAGCATCGAGGTGCGCATCTTGTTGATGAGCTTGCCGCTTATGAGCTGCTCGCAAAGCACGGCCTCCCCTGCGCGCCTTCGGTTGCGCTCGATGCCAATCTCGAGACCGCCCCTGCCCTGCGCTTCGCCTATCCGGTCGCCGTCAAGGCGCTCTCGGCCGAGCTTGCGCACAAGAGCGATGCCGGCGGCGTCGTGCTCAACGTCGCGGACGGTCCCGCGCTCGTCATCGCCTGCCGCCGGATTCGCGACAACGTGGCGGCGCGCGGCCTCGACATCACACGCGTGCTGGTGCAGCCGATGGTCTCCGGCATCGGCGAGATGCTGATCGGCTATCGGGTCGATCCCGACGTGGGCCCGCTGATCATGGTAGCGATGGGCGGCCTCTTCACTGAGATCTACCGCGATCGCAGCCTGCGGCTGGCACCCGTCGATCTCCCCATCGCTCGCGAAATGATCGGCGAGGTGCGCGGCCTGGTCACGCTCAATGGCTTCCGCGGCAAGCCCAAGGGCGATCTCGATGCGCTCGCACACGCGATCGTGGCGCTCTCGCGGCTCGCCGACGATCCTGCAGTGCGGGAGGCCGAGATCAATCCGCTGATCGTACTCGCCGCTGGAGAGGGCGTCATGGCGGTCGACGCGGTGGTGCGGCTTGCACGGCAATACCCCTAACGACAGCACGAGCGCGCTGCGCTAGATTGCGGACGAGTTCTCGCACGAGGTCCCGGATGTCCCACGCCGAAGCGCTCCATGCCCGCCACCCAGCCGCCGGCGCGACCGACGCTGTCACCAGCTTCGTCGCCGCGCTGCGCTACGCGATGCTGAGCGAAGAGGTGCGCCACTACGCGCGCCGGCACTTGTTCGACACCGTGGGCGTGATGATCGCGGGTGCGGGCGGCGAGGTCGCGACCCGCGCCGAAGCAATGCTCGCCGCCGTGCGCGCAACGGGCGCCGTGCCGGTGCCCGGCCGCTCGCGGCGCGCCGACCTGATCGACGCCGCGTTCCTCGGCGGCACCGCTGCGCACGGCATCGAGCTCGATGACGGCTACACCAAGGGCTCGGTGCATCCGGGCTGCACGGTCATCCCCTCGGCGCTGGTGGTCGGCTATGCCAAGGGCGCGAGCGGCAGGGACATGATCGAGGCGGTGGTCGCCGGCTACGAGACCGTCACCGCGATCGGCCGCGCCTGCCACCCGGCGCTGCGCCATCGCGGCTTTCATCCGACCGGCGCAGTGTCGGTATTCGGCGCCACCATGACGACCGGCAAGCTGCGCGGGCTCTCGGCGCGCGCGCTCGCCAACGCGATGGGCATTGCGGCGTCAAGCTCGGCGGGCCTGTTCGCCTTCGTCAATGGCGGCGCCGACATCAAGCGGCTGCACGCCGGCCACGCCGCGCGCGAGGGCGTGCAGGCTGCGCTCCTTGCCGAGCAGGGCGTCGAAGGTCCGCCCGGCGTGCTCGAGGCGCGCGACGGCTTCATGCAGGCGTTCGCGTATGCCGCCCCCCAGGACGCGCGCCCGATCACGCTGCCGCCAGACGCACCGTTCGGGGTGACCGACTGCTACATCAAGCCGAACCCCTGCTGCCGCCATATCCAGCCCGCCACCGAAGCGCTGATCGCGCTCATGAAGGACGAAGGCATCGCCACCGAGGAAGTGCAGCACGTCGCGGTCGAGACCTATCGGATCGCGGCCGAGCATGCGGCAACCGGCTGGGATGACTTCGCAAGCTCGCAGTTGAGCTTCCGCTACCTGATGGCGCTCGCGCTCAAGTTCCGTGCCATCAGGTTTGCGTATTTCGAGGAACATGTGCGGCGCGATCCGTCGATTGCCGCATTGGCCGGCAAGATACAAGTCTCAGCACCCGCCGAGATCGATCGGCTCTATCCGCGGCTGCGGCCGGCGCGCGTCACGGTCACGACCGCGCGTGGTAGGTTCATCCGGCAGGCCGACGAGGCGCTCGGCTCGCGGCTCGTGCCGTTCGATGACGACGGGCTCAAGGGCAAGTTCCTCGAGCTGGTTGCGCCGGTGCATGGCGAGGCCAATGCCAAGCGCTTGGCCGCGCAGGTCTGGGCGATCGAGGAGAGCGCGGACGTGCGGCCGCTCGTCGAGGCCCTGGCGAAGCCGTAGGCATTGCAATCCTATGCCCAAACGCGTCTTCCTGGTTCATCCGACCCCGCTCGCGATGGCGCCGATCGACCAGGCGTTCAAGACGCTGTGGCCGCAGGCGAAGACACTCAACCTGCTCGACGAATTGCTCTATGCTGACATCCCGCAGGACGGCACGCTTGCGCCCGCAATCTACGACCGCGTGGCAAGCCTGCTGCGCCACTGCGAAGCGAGCGGCGCCGACGGCATCCTGTTCTCCGGCTCGACCTTCGGGCCAGCCGTGGACAAGGCGCGCGCCAACATGCGCGTGCCGGTGCTGCGTGCCGAAGAGGCGATGATGGAGCAGGCGGTGACGCTCGGCGAGCGCATCCTGCTTGTGTGCACCGCCAAACGCGCCATGCCGGTCGTGCGTGGCACGCTCGATGCCGCGGCGAAGCGCGCGGGTGTCACGCGCACGATCAGCGAGCTCTGGGTCAAGGGCGCGCGCGACGCCATCACGAGCGGCGACGTTGCGACCCACGACCAGCTGATCGCCGAGCAGGTGATGGCGGCCGGCGATTTTGACGTCATCGTCTTCGGCCAGATATCCATGGTGCCGGCGCAAGTGCCGCTGCCGCCCGAAATCGCACGGCGTATCGTGATCGGCCCGGACGCAACGGTTGCGCGCATGCGCGGCCTCATCGATCGCTAGCCCACGATCTCATCAGATCGTAGCGCCTATCCGAACAAGCTGAACTCGCTCTTCTCCGCAAACAGCCAGACACCTTGACCGAGCTCCTCGGGAAAAGGCGCAATCAGGCAATCGCCTGCGCGACGCGTGTACAACCCGGCGCGCGTGAGCATCGTTTCAGTTGCGGCGAGCGAGGCCACCCCGATGCCATAGGCGCCCATGAACGGCAGGCTCGTGACCGCAATCTCCGGCAGCACAACCTCGAAAGCCGCGGCCGTGACAAGCTCGATCCGCCCGCGATCGAGCGTCACGACCTGCCCCGACCACGTCGGCGTCGCGGGACGACCGGTAAAGCGCACGAAGCGCGCCGTCGCTTCCTCTACATCCGCGACCGCGATCACGACACTTGCAAGCCCGCATGCCCCGTTCGGATGAGCGAGCCAGCGTTTCTGCCAGACCGCGTCCTCGGTGTGATGGGTCAGGATCTGGATGCGGCCCTCCGCCATGGCGCCACGCTCGACGCGCGCGACCGTGAAGGCGGCCGTCGCGGGACCGGTTTCGGTCTCGACCGGGCGCTGCATGGCGACGAGCGGGCGCAGCGCAAAGCCCGCCTCGCCGAGGCGTGCGTGCGCCTTGGCCGCGTCCGCGACCGCGAAGGCCGCAAGGTGAACGCCTGGGTAGCGCGCCATGGCCGTATCGAGCTCGACAGCAAGCGGTGTCGCTGCGGTCTTGAACAGCACCTCCACATAGCCACGCGCAAACATGGCGCAGACGTTGCCGGTTCCGGTCGGTGTGCCGTCGGGATTGACCTGGATCGAAACCGGCGTCGGCGCAAAACCACAGCGCGCGAGCGCGCGGCTCGCGGCCTCGCGATTCGGCACAAAGTGGCCGACGTGATCGAGGACTATCTCCTCGCCGAGCGGAAGCTGGCGATCGACGGCTCGCGTCATCACATGATCTTCCTATGCCGTGAACGATCGCGGACCTATTCGCTATTCGCTATTCGCTTCTCTGCATCCTGATGCAATGCGCCGCGATCGACCTTGTTGGTCGACGCGAGCGGCAGCTCGTCGACGAACCAGACGTGGCGCGGGTGCTGATAGGCGGGCGCATTGGCGAGCGCAAACGTCTTGACGTCGTCCTCGCTCGGCGCGCGGCCGGCCTTGCGGATCACGAACGCGACCGGCTTCTGGCCCTTGATGTCGTCGTCGATCGGCACCACGGCGGCCTGCGCGACATCGGGATGGCGCTCCAGCATGCGCTCGACATCGGCCGGGTAGATGTTCTCGCCGCCCGACACGAACATGTCGTCAGTGCGGCCAACGAAATAATGAAATCCATTTTCATCGCGCCGGAACACGTCACCGGAGATGTAGAAGCCATCGTCGGTGAATGGCGGACGCACATCGGGCCGGTTATGATAGCCGTTCATCATCGCCGGGCACTTCATTTCGAGCACGCCTTGGTCGGCGTTGCGGTTGGCGCCATCGACGAGCCGCAGCGCCACTTTGGGATGCGGATAGCCGACCGACATCTCCGGCTGCGGCAGCCCTTGCGGATGCGGGCCGAACACAACGGGCCCGGCCTCCGTCGTGCCATAGGCGTTGGTCACCGCCGCCTGTGGCAGCGTCTGATGGATCGCCTCCATCAGGCTCGCGCTCACTGGCGCCGAGCCCATGCGGATGAATTCGACGCTACCCAGATCGGTGCGCGCCAGCAGATCCTTCTCACGCAGCATCATGGCGATCATGGGCGGAACCGCGGTCAGCCAGGTGGTGCGGTAGCGCTCGATCGCCTCGATATAGCCGCGCGCGGTAAACTGCGGCAGCAGCACGTTGGTGGCGTGCGCCGCACAGGCGAGCTGGCTGAGCGCCAGCGCGTTCATATGATAGAGCGGCGCCGCGATCAGATAGCGGTGGCGGTCGAGCTCCGGAGCGAGCCGCGCCTCCACCACCCAGATGTGACTCTGATGCGAGAGCACGACACCCTTCGGCGTACCGGTCGATCCGGAGGTGTAGAGAAACATTCCGGGCTCGTCCGGCACCGGCGTCACAGCTTCAAACGGCCCCTCATCGAGAAATGCGTCGAAACTGTCACTAGCCTCGCCGCCGAAGGTGACCACCGGAAGCCCATCCGGGCAGTCGGCGCGGCGCGGCCGGTCGCAGAACACAAATCTCGCGCCCGCATCCTTGATGATGAAATGGATGGTCTGGCGAGGAAACTTGAAATTCACCGGCACCGCCACGAGACCCGCGCGCATGATGCCGAAATAGGCCGCGAGATATTCGGCCCGATTGGCGGACAGGATGGAAACCCGCTCGCCGCGCTTGAGGCCGCGCCTAAGTAGCGCGCGGGCGACGCCGTTCGACATGTGGTCGAGCCGTGCATAGGTGAATTCGCGTGGCGCCTGTTCGCCGCCAAGATCGATGACCGCGACCTTGTCGAGATCGCGATCGCGGACGACCAAATCGCCAAGGTTCGTGAAGCGCGCCATGAAGCAAAATCAGCCCTTCGGCGGTGGCGGCGGCGCGGTGAAATAGGTGCCACGCCCGCTCGCAAGCAGCTTACCGTCCTTGTCGAACACCTGCGCCTCTGCGGTCGAGAATTGCCCGCCCATGCGGACAACCTTGCCACGCGCCGTGAGGTCGCCCGGCATCGCGGCGGCGTGATAGTCGACGCGCAGGTCGATCGTCGGCACGCCGCGGCCGGTCTTCTTCACCATCGCCCAGTCGGCCGCGAGATCGACCAGCGCCGCCAGAATGCCGCCGTGGGTGTAGCGGCGGTCCGGATTGACCACCCATTCCTCGCGCCAGGTCGCGGTGAGCTCGATGCCGTCGTCATGCACGGCCACGACCTTGAGCCCGAGCCATTGGTGATAAGGCCCGCGGGTGATGAGGGCCTGGACCTTTTCCGGTGTCATCTCGTCAGTCATGCGCCGTCCTCCGAGACTGTCGTCCCGGGCGACCGAGTGCAACGAGGGAGACCCGGGACCCATGAACACCAGCATCGAGAATGTGGGTCCCGGCCCTCACTGCGCTCGGCCGGGACGACGGAAGGGGGATACAGTTACTCACGGCGTCACCACGACCTTGCCGATGACCTCGCGGTCCTGGATCAGCCGCAGGCCCTCGCTCGCCTGATCGAGCGGCAGCACCTTGTCGATCACCGGCTTCATCTTGCCCTGCTGGATCAGATCCATCAGCCCCTTGAGGTCCTCGTCGTAGAAGCTATTCGAGCCGATGATCTTGAGCTCGAAGCTCCAGACATAACGCAGGTCTTCCTTCGGGTCGTAGCCCGCGGTCGCACCGCACACGAGCAGCTTGCCGCCGCGCTTGAGGCAGCGCAGCGACGGGTGCCAGGTGTCCCCGCCCGTGAAGTTGATCACCACGTCGACGCCGCCGTCGTAGCTCCTCCGCTGCGGCTTGCCGTATTTTTCGACCGCCCATTTTGACCAGTCGGTCTTGGTGTAATCGATGACCTCGTCGGCGCCCATCTGCTTCAGGCGTGCGAGCTTCTCGTCGCTTGATGCGCAGGCAATGACGTGCGCGCCCAAAAGCTTGGCCAGGATCACGCAGCCGGTGCCGACGCCGCCGGAGGCGCCGAGCACGATCACGCGCTCGCCCTTCTCGATGGTCTTGTGGGTGATCAGCATGCGGTGGGCGGTGCCATAGGCGACCGGTAGCGATGCTGCCTGCTCGAAGCTCACGTGCGTCGGCATCGCGACCAGCTGCTCGGCAGCGACCAGGCAGTATTCGGCCATGCCGCCGTCGAGCATCTCGCCCATCAGGCCCTTCTTCTTGTTGACCGGATTGACCAGCACGCGGTCGCCGGCCTTCCAGCCGGCCACGCCCGGCCCCACCTCGGCGATCTCGCCCGCCATGTCGAGGCCGATGACCACCGGCAACGGTACCTTGATCCCCGGCATGCCGCGCACGGTGAACACATCGTGATAGTTGAAGGAGGAGGCCCGCACCCGGATCACCACGTGCCCCTCGACCACCGTCGGCATCGGGTGGTCGTCGACGACTTCGAGCTCCTCGAGGCCCCCGTGCTTGCGCAGAACCAGCGCCTTCATGGTCGTTTTGCCGCTCACTGTCACCCTCGTCTGGATTGCTCAACGCTGCCCGCCTAAGTAGCTTAGGCTCTGCCCGCCAACAACTGCCGCCATCAGCTTTCTGGAGATCACGATGCAGGAGAATTTCCGCCAGTTCCTCGACCGCCTGCGCCAGGCCGGCGAGCTTGTGGACCTGCACCAGCCGGTCGACATCCGGCATATCGCCACCCTGGTCGACCAGGCCAAGACGGCGCTCTATTTCCACAAGGTGATCGGCTATGACATGCCGGTGGTCTCCGGCCTGATCCGCTCGCGCGAGCGCGCCATCATGTCGCTCGGCTGCGAGACCTACCGGGAGATCGAGGACAAGCTGACGGCCGCGATCGCCAAGCCGATCCCGCCCAAGCACGTCAAGACCTCGCCCACCCGCGAGGTGGTCATGATGGGCGACGATGTCGACCTCTACAAGCTGCCGATCCCGATGTCGTCGATCTACGACGGCGGCCCGATGATCACGGCCGGCATCGTCATCACGCGCGATCCCGAGCTCGGCATCAACAGCGGCATCTACCGCTTTATCGTGAAAGAGAAAGCGCTGACCGGCATCGACATCGTCACGCCCAACAACATGCGCCTGTTCGCGCAACGCGCCTTCGAGCGCAAGGAGCCGCTGCCGATCTCGATCAGCATCGGGACCCATCCGATCGAGATCACCGGCTCCGGCTATCGCGCCCCGCTCGGCGTCGACGAGATGGCGATCGCAGGCGGTATCCGCGGCGCTCCGGTCGAGCTGGCGCCGTGCGAAACGATCGACCTGCCTTACATCGCGGACGCTGAGATCGTGCTGGAAGCCGAAATCATGCCGACCGGCTGGACCTGGCCGGAAGGGCGCTTTGGCGAGTTCACCCGGCTGATGGGCGGGCTGCACTGGAACCCGCTGGTGCGCATCAAGGCGATCTCGATGCGCAAAGACGCGATCTACTACAACCTGCATATGCCGTGGGAGAACACCTGGCTCGCCGCGCCGACGCGTTACTCCGCGATCCGCACCGCGCTCAAGACAGCCGGCGTCCAGGTGAAGGACATCAATGTCACGCTCGGCGGCTGCGCGTTCTGGCACGCCGTGATCTCGATCAAGAAGCAGCCGGGCGAGGCCAAGAATGCTTTGCTTGCAGCGCTTTCGGTCATGGACCTCAAGCACGTGGTCGTGGTCGACGACGACATCGACATTTTCGATCCGACCGACGTCGAGTGGGCGATCGCCACCCGCGTGCAGGGCGACAAGGACGTGATGATCGTCGGCAACGCGCGCGCCAAACCGCTCGACCCGAGCCTGCCGCAGGGCTTCGGCGTGGTTCCGACCGGCGCCAAGGTCGGCATCGACGCGACCATCCCGGAGGGCATCCCGCGCGAGCACTACGAGCGCATCACCTATGCGTATGCAGAGAGCGCCAGGATCGACGACTACGTCAAAGGCAAGAAGGACGACGCCGGTCGCGCCGGCGACGACGCTGAGGTGGCGGCGCTCGCCAAGGATATCCTGGCGGCGATCGAGAAGCAGCCGCTCTACTACACGGACATTGCCGAGCGCTTCGCGAGCTACAACTTCAACACGGTGGCACGCTCCATCGGTCATCTGCATACAACCGAAAAGCTGTGGCAGGACCCGCGCGGACGCATGTGCGTGCGCGGATCGCAGTTCGCAGCGAAGCCACCGGTACGATAGGAGTTGTCATTCCGGCCGAAACGAGCGAAGCGAGTGAGAGCCGGAATCCAGTAAACACTAGCTTAGGTGTTGTCGAATGGCCGCGCCAAATCACACAACTCGGTGGTTACTGGGTCCCCGCTTTCGCGGGGACGACGGGGTCGAGAGCTTTGTCCGCTTAACGAAGCTCGCTCTGTCCACATTTCTAGCCGTCTATCTATTCGCGCTGCCGCTGACCAACGCCTTCGCCCAACAGCCAGGCCGCCCGATCACCATCATCGTGCCCTACTCGCCCGGCACCGGCATCGACATCCTGGCGCGCACGCTCGGCCACGAGCTGTCGCAGAAGTGGGGCCAGCCGGTCGTCGTCGACAACAAGACCGGCGCGAGCGGCAATATCGGAACCGGCATGGCGGCACGCGCGGCGCCCGACGGCAACACGCTGTTGATGATCGCCAAGGTTTTCGTGGTCAATCCGAGCCTGTTCAAGACCGTGCCCTACGATCCGATCAAAGGCTTCGAGCCCATCATCAAGCTCGCGACTGGCTCGATCGTGCTCGCAGTGCATCCGTCGATCCCGGCCGACAACGCACAGGCCTTCATCCAATATGCCAAGGCTCGGCCCGGCCAGATCAACTACGCCTCGCCCGGCTTCGGGACGCCGCACCATCTGGCGATGGAACTGTTCAAGCAGGCGACCGGAACGAACCTGGTGCACGTGCCGCACAAGGGCACGGCCAGCGCCATGACCGACCTGGTCGGAAACCATGTCAGCGCCATGTTCATTCCGACCCATGTCGCGCTGCCGCACGCGGTGGATAAGCAGATCCGGCTGTTGGGCGTTGCGAGCCTCGCACGCGTGCCCGCAGCACCGGACGTGCCGACACTCGATGAGCAAGGCGTGCGCGGCTTCGAGGTCGATCTCTGGTTCGGGCTCTTGGCACCGGCTGGAACGCCGGCCGACATCGTCAAGCGTTACAATACCGTGCTCAACGAGTTCCTGCATTCGTCCAAGATGGTGGCTGAGCTCGGCAAGCAGGGATTGAACGCATCGGGAGGCCCGCCGGAGGTGCTGCGCGACCTGATCGCGCACGACCTCGCCAAGTGGGCCAAGATCATCAAAGAGGCGGGCATCACTGCGAAGTGAATGAGACTTCTCCTTACTGTCGTCCCCGCGCATCCCCGCCTTCGCGAGGACAGGAGCGGGAATCCAGTAGACACTGACCGGACAGCGTCTTCGGAGATTACAAGAAAAGCTCTGGAATACTGGGTCCCAGCTTGCGCGGGGACGACAGGAGGATAACGCGATGCCCACTAATAAGAGCGAGATCCGCGACGGCATGCGGATCGACTGGGATATCGATATCGCAATGGACGACGGCCTTATGCTCAAGGCCGACGTGTTCCGGCCGATGAAGGATGGCCGCCATCCGGTGATCCTGAGCTACGGCCCTTATGCCAAGGGTCTCGCGTTCCAGGACGGCTACCCTAGCGCCTGGGAGCGCATGGCGCGCGAGCATCCCGACGTCACCGCCGGATCGAGCAACCTCTATCAGAGCTGGGAGGTGGTCGACCCGGAGAAGTGGGTACCGCATAGCTATGCCTGCGTACGCGTCGATTCACGCGGCTGCGGCTGCTCGCCCGGATTCATCGATCATTTCTCGCCGCGCGAGACCAAGGATTTCTATGACTGCATCGAATGGGCCGGCGTGCAGCCGTGGTCGAACGGCAAGGTCGGCCTCAACGGCATCTCCTACTACGGCATCAACCAATGGCATGTGGCAACGCTGCAGCCGCCGCATCTCGCCGCCATGTGCATCTGGGAGGGCGCCGCCGACTGGTACCGCGACATGACGCACCATGGCGGCATTCTCTGCACGTTCTGGGAAAACTGGTACGACATGCAGGTGAAGACCGTGCAGTATGGCGCGGGCGAGCGCGGCAAGCGTAGCCGCGTGCACGGCGAACTCGTGTGCGGGCCGGAGATGCTGAGCGAAGCACAGCTCGCCAAGAACCGCAGCGACTTTGGCGGCGACATCCGCAAGCACCCGCTCGACGACGATTATCACAAGGTGCGCTCTCCGATCTGGGAGAAGGTGACGACGCCCATGCTGTCGGCCGCCAACTGGGGCGGGCAGCCGCTGCATCCGCGCGGCAATTTCGAGGGCTTCGTGCGGGCGGCCTCCAAGCATAAGTGGCTCGAAGCGCACGGCATCGAGCACTGGACGCACTTCTACACGGACTATGGCCGCAAGCTGCAGCTCAAATTCTTCGACCATTTCCTGCACGGTAAGAAGAACAGCTGGGACAAGGAGCCACGCGTCCGCCTGCAGGTCCGCCACATCGACAAGTTCGTCGAGCGCACCGAAGCTGAATGGCCGCTCAAGCGCACACAATGGGTGAAGCTCCATCTGGATCCGGTCGCGCTCGCGCTTGGCAGCAAGCGCCCGCGCAAGAAGGCAAAGCTCAACTTCGAGGCCATGGGCGATGGCCTGACGTTCCTGACGGCGCCGCTCACCGAGGAGACCGAGATCACCGGGCCGTCGGCGCTCAAGCTCAACGTCTCATCATCGACCAGCGACGCCGACCTGTTCGTGGTGCTGCGAGTGTTTGGGCCTGACCTGAAGGAGGTCGTGTTCCAGGGCGCGATCGATCCGCACACGCCGGTCGGGCAAGGCTGGCTGCGCGCCTCACATCGCAAGCTCGACAAGAAACTGTCGAAACCCTATCGGCCCTACCACACCCACGATCACAAGCAGCCGCTCAAGAAAGGCCAGGTGGTCGAGCTCGACATCGAGATCTGGCCGACCTCGATCGTGGTGCCGAAGGGCCATCGTATCGGCCTGTCGATCCGCGGTAAGGACTACGTCTATCCCGGCCCGAGCGGCGGCAAGCTATCGAACTTCAAGAACGAGCTCACCGGCTGCGGGCCGTTCCTGCACGACGATGCGCGCGACCGGCCGCCTGCAATCTTCGGCGGCACGACCAGCCTGCATTTCGGCAAGCCCTGCTATCTGCTGCTGCCCGTGATCCCAGGCACTCGCAAAACGAAAAGACGATCGATTCGATGACCCAGTGGAACAAATACGCCCCGACGGCGGCGCGCCATCACGGCAAGCCGGGCCGCGAGGTGCGGCCGCAGAGCATCACCGTCGACATCCACTCCCATGTCGCCGTGCCGGCGGCGGCGGCCTTCGTCAAGCCACATCTCGATCCGATGACCAATCCGCTGGTGCTGCACGCGATGCCGGAGACGCGCGCGCTCAACCAGAAGCAGGAAGCCGATATCCGCGAGCGCATCACCTCGCACGATCGGCGCCTCGCCGACCTCGACGCCATGGGCGTCGATTTCCAGCTCGTGATGCCGCCGCCGCCGCAGTGCTATTACACGGTGCCGCTCGAGATCGCGGTCGAGGCCGCGCGCATCGTCAACGACGGGATCGCCGAGTTCGTCGCCAAGATGCCGGACCGCTTCGCGGGCCTCGGCAGCGTACCGATGCCGGACGGCAACAAGGCTGCCAAGGAGCTCGAGCGCTGCGTCGGCAAGCTCGGCCTCAAGGGCGCGCAAGTCCTCACCAACGTGGCGGGACGTGAGCTCTCCGATCCGGCGTTCGAGCCGTTCTGGCGCAAGGCCGAGGAGCTTGGCGCGCTGATCGTGCTGCACCCCTCAGGCTTCACCGAAGGCAAGCGCTTCGCGCGCTTCTCGTTCAGCAACACGATCGGCAATCCGCTCGAGACCACGATCGCGCTCCACTACCTGATCTTCGACGGCGTGCTCGAGCGGCATCCGAACTTGAAAATTCTCGCCGTGCACGGCGGTGGCTATCTCGCGGCCTACTCGGGCCGCATCGACCATGCCTGGGGCGCGCGCTCGGATGCGCATGGCGACCTGCCGCATCCGCCGACCAGCTATCTGCGGAAGGTCTATTTCGATTCTGTCGTGTTCACGCCGCACCAGCTCGCCGAACTGGTTCGGCTCTATGGCGCCGACCGCATCATCATGGGCACCGACTACCCGTTCGACATGGCCGACTACGATCCGATCGGACATGTGGCCGGCGCGGGTTTGGACGAAGCCGCGATTGCGGCGGTCGCGGGCGGCAATGCCAAGCGGCTATTGGGGTTGTAGCCGTAGGGTGGGCAAAGGCGAAGGCACGCTTCTCAACAACAGAGGGCTTCTCGTGCGCCGTGCCCACCAGCGGGATCGATACGAGTCGCCCGGTCCATGGTGGGCACGGCGTACGCGAGGCACTCACTTGCGTTAAAGGCCACGCGACCGCCTTTGCCCACCCTACGAAGATCTGTGCCGCCCGCATCACTCCGGCTTGATGCCCAATTTGGTGGCGACTGCGCGCCACTTCTCGATGTCAGCGCGGATCATCTCGCGCAGTTTTTCAGGCGAGCTCAGCTCGATCTGCGTGGCCTGCGCGCCGAGCGCCTTCTTGACGTCTGCATCGCCCAGAATTGCGTTGATCTCGCGGTTGAGCCGGTTGACGATCGCGGGCGGCAAGGCAGCCGGCGCCACGACGGCGAACCACAAGGACGCCTCGAAACCTGGAAGCCCAGCTTCCGCCATGGTCGGCACGTCGGGCACGACGTCCATGCGCCGAGTGGTGGTGAGGGCGAGCGCACGGATCTTGCCCTCGCGGATGAGCGGCAGATTGGAGCCGAGCAGACCAAAGGTGATGTCGATGCGGCCCTCGGCGAGATCGAGCACGGCCTGGCCGGTCGAACGATACGGAATGTGATTGAGCTCGACGCCCGCCATCGAAGCCATCAACTCGGTCGCTAGGTGGCCGAGGCTGGCGTTGCCGACCGAGGAGTAGCTCAGCGTCTTTGGCTTGGCCTTCGCCAGCGCCAGCAACTCGGCGAGGTTCTTGGCCGGCAGCTTGGGGTAGACGGTGAGCACATAGGGCGCGACTCCGATCAGCGAAATCGGCACGAAATCCTTGACCGGATCATAGGGCAGCTTGGCGTTGAGGAGGACCGTGCTGACGTGGGTCGTGGTGGTCGCCATCCCGAGCGTGTAGCCGTCGGGCGCGGCCTTGGCGACCGCGTCGCTCGCGAGCGAGCCGGAGGCGCCGGGGCGGTTCTCGACCACGATGGTTTGGCCTAGTCGCTCGCTCAGCTTGGTGCAGATGAGCCGGCCTATGACATCGACCGCGGCGCCCGCCGGCAGCGGCACGATCATGCGGATCGGCTTCTCGGGCCAGTTCTGCGCCGACGCTACTACGCCGGTTGCGAGTGTAAGCGCCAGGGCCAATGCAATCCGGATCATCATGCGCTGCCTCCCAAAAGCCTGCTCTTGTTGCTCCCGATGCCCGATAATGGCATGACGAGGCGAGGCTCGCCATTGTCCAGCGGCGGGTGTTTCGTCGCGCTTGATCGTCCAGGGCGGGACGCCCGGCCGGGTCCGGAGATCGAAATGCCGTACCACGACTTCCGCCAGTTCCTCGACACGCTGCGCCAGCAGGGCGAGCTCATCGACGTCAACCGGCCGATCGCGCTCGCCGACGTCGGCAAAGCGATGAAACAGAGCTACCGGCGGCAGGGCCCCGGCATCATGTTCACCCAGAACGGAACCGACTTTCCGCTGGTCTGCGGCCTCTATTCGACCCGCAGCAAGGCGCTGCTGGCATTCGAGGCCGACGAGAAGACCATCCTGCAGAAGGTGCTCGCCGGGCTCGACAACCCGATCGCGCCGGTGGTGCGCAATGGCGGCGCGCCCTGCCACGAGGTTGTCATCGAACGGGACTTCGACCTGTCGCGTTTCCCGATCCCGACCTACAGCCCGAAGGACGGCGGCCCTTACATCACGCCCGGCATCGTGGTCTCCAAGGACCCGGAGACCGGCATCCCCGACATCGGCCACTATCGTTTCCTGATCCTCGGCAAGGACACGTTCTCGTTCTCGGCGCAGCCGAACCATCGCTTCGGCAAGAACCTGGCGAAGTGCCAGAAGCTCGGCATCACGCCCAAGGCGGCGCTGATCATTGGGGTCGACCCGATCCTCGCCTACACGTGCCAGGCGCAGCTCTCCGACACCACCAATGACTGGGAAGTCGCGGGCGGCCTGCGGGGCGCGCCGGTAGAGCTCACCCGCTGCAAGACCTGCGATCTCGAAGTGCCGGCCACCGCCGAGGTGGTGATCGAGTTCGAAGTCGACATGAACAAGACCGTGATGGAAGGACCGCTCGGCGAATACACCGGCTACTACACGCCGCCGTCGCTCAAGCCGGTCGGGCGCGTGACCGCCATCACCCATCGCAAGGGCGCCCTGTTCCAGGGCCTGCTCACCGGCAAGCCGGTCACCGAGAACCACATCCTCAAGCAGATCCCGTTCGAGGCCTCGTTTCTCAAGGCGCTCAAGCACCAGTTTCCCACCATCGTGGACGTGTCGGTGCGGGCGTCGGCCGGTGTATCGTTCTATGTGGTGATCTCGATGCAGCCGCGCTTCGCGGGCGAGGCACGCCAAGTCATTTTGGCCGCCATGGCGAGCAACATCCGGCCGAAGTGGACCATCGTGGTCGAGCCCGACATCGACGTGCACAGCTCTTCCGACGTGGAATGGGCGCTCGCGTTCCGCACGCAGCCGCAGCAGGACACGATCATCGTGGAGCAGATACCCTCCGGCCCCTCCGACCCGTCGATCGACGAGCCGACCAAGCCGCGGCCGTTGCGCACCGCGTCCTGCATCGGCATCGATGCGACCCGGCCATTCGGCAAGCCGTTCTCCGAAGTGGCCGACGTGCCTGGCTGGGAGGACTTCGCGGTGCCCGAGCTCGACGAATGGCGACGATAGAATAGACTTGAGGGCGAAAGTGAGAGCGCATGGCTGAAGAAGTGCTGGTGTGCAAGGAAGGCGAGATCGCCGAGGGCGGCGTGCGGCTCGTCAAGGTCGGGCCGGTCGAGATCGGGGTGATCCGTCACAAGAACAGCTACTATGCCTACCGCAATCTCTGCCCGCATCAGGGCGGCCCGGTCTGTGAAGGGCTCAAGCTGCCGCAAGTGGTCGACCTGATCGGCGAGCGCGGCGTCTATCTCGGCCAGCGTTTCGACGAGGACGACATGCATCTTGTCTGTCCCTGGCACGGCTACGAGTTTCACTTGTCGGACGGCTGCCACGTGGTCGACCGGCGCTTCCGCCTGAAGAAATACGACGTGGTGCAACGCAACGGCGAGATCTACGTCTCAGTCTGAGGAGCATTTGCCATGAACGAGCAGATCAAGTCGGTTCGTGACTTCGCGAGCGAGGAGTTCGACACCCGCACGCTCTTGCGTAATGCGGCCGATCAGGCGATCGAGCGCCACTATGAGGATTTCTTCATCGTCGACGTCGATTCGCACCACTACGAGACCGAGTCTTTCAAGGAGATCACCGAATATATGGACAACCCGGTGCTGCGCCAGGAGGCGCTGTACCAGGGCATGGCGCGCGGCGGCATCACCTCTCCGGACGGCTCGTACCAGGAGCTTGGCGGGCGCATCACCCGCTATCCGCTGCGCAAGACCGAGCGCGTGCCGCCATCGCCGCACCGCGACATCACGCTGACCGAGCGCTTCATGGACGCAATGGGCACCGACATGGCGGTGCTGTTCCCCACGCCCATGCTCAACCTGTCCAACTGTCCACGTGTCGAAGTGGAGCTCGAGCTCGCCCGTGCCTACAATCGCTGGCTCTGCGAGCGCGTGCTGGCGCACACCCCGCGCATCAAGTCGATGCTCTACCTTCCGTTCAACGATCCGGACGCCTGCTACCAGATGGTCGAGGAATTCGGCGACCGCAAAGGCGTCGTCGGTTTCATGGTGACCACGACGCACTACCGCAAGAATTACGAAAACCCCTACATGAAGACCTATGCGGCGCTGCAGGAACGCGGCTTACCGCTCGGCTTTCACGCCGGCTTCAACTGGGCCGACCAGAGCCTGTCGATGACCAACCGCTTCATCGCGGTGCACGGGCTCGGCTTTACCTGGTCGAACATGGTGCACTTGGCCAACTGGCTGGTGAACGGGATGCCGGAGCGATTCCCGAATCTCAAGACCGTCTGGATCGAGAGCGGGCTCGCGTGGGTGCCGTTCATGATGCAGCGCTTCGACAACGAGTTCATGATGCGCACCTCGGATGCGCCCCTGCTCAAGCGGCGGCCGAGCGAGTACATTCGCGAGATGTATTTCAGCTCGCAACCGATGGAGATGGTCGACAATCGCAAGGCGCTGGAGCTCACCTTCGAGATGATCCGGGCACCGACCCAGCTCCTCTATTCGTCCGACTATCCGCACTGGGACATGGACCTGCCGTCGACCATCTACGATCTGCCGTTCCTGGATATGGACGCCAAGCGCGCGATCCTCGGCGGCAATGCGCAGAAACTGTTCAAGCTCGATCCGGTGCTGTCGCCGGTCAAGCTTGCACGCAAGGCAGCGCGCGTCGCCGCGGAGTAGCCAAGGCCAGGCCGAGGGGGCAAAAGCATCGGGGCGGCCTCTGAAGGCCGCCCCGAAGCACTATGTCACCGGTTTCGCCGGCCGCTCACTTGGCGGCTCTGCGTGCGGGCAGCGTCGGCGGGAAGGCCGAATTCTGCTGGATGCCTCGCATGAGATCGAGCGCCATGTTGAGCGCCTTGTCGTTCTTCGGATCCGGCGGGACGTAGGACTGCGAGCCGGTCTCCTCTTTGCCGTCGCCCTTGAGGTGGCCGCGCAAGGATGATTCGCCGCGCGTATCGGTGCGCGCCTTGAGCTCCTCAGGAACGTCCTGCAGCACCTCGATGTCGGGGGTGATGCCCTTGGCCTGGATCGAACGGCCGGACGGCGTGAAGTAGCGCGCCGTGGTCAGCCGCAGCGCGCCATTGCTGGAGCCGAGCGGAATGATGGTCTGCACCGAGCCCTTGCCGAACGAGCGCGTGCCGACGACGGTCACGCGCTTGTGGTCCTGCAACGCGCCGGCCACGATCTCGGAAGCGGACGCGGAGCCGCCGTTGACCAGCACGATGACCGGCTTGCCCTTGGTGAGGTCGCCGGCCCGCGCGTTGAAGCGCTGGGTCTCCTCGGCGTTGCGGCCGCGGGTGGAGACAATCTCGCCGCGCTCCAGGAAGGTGTCGGACACCGAGATCGCCTGATCGAGCAGGCCGCCCGGGTTGTTGCGCAGGTCGACGATGAAGCCCTTGAGCTTGTCGCCGGCCTGCTTGGACAGGTCGGTGATCGCCTTGCGGAGACCCGCGGTTGTCTGTTCGTTGAACTGGGTGAGGCGGACATAGACGACGTCGTCGCCATTCAAATTCGAACGGACTGCGCGCACCTGGATGACATCGCGGATAATCGAAATCTCGATCGGCTTGTCGGCGCCCTTGCGGATGATCTTGAGATCGATCTTGGTATTGACCGGGCCGCGCATCTTCTCGACCGCCTGGTTGAGGGTGAGACCCTGCACCGGCTCATTGTCGATATGAGTGATGATGTCGTTCGCCATGACGCCGGCCTTGGCCGCCGGGGTGTCGTCGATCGGCGCCACCACCTTGATCAGACCATCTTCCATGGTGACTTCGATGCCCAGGCCGCCGAACTTGCCGGTCGTCTGCACCTGCATGTCGCGGAAGCTCTTGGCGTCCATATAGCTTGAGTGCGGATCGAGCCCGGCCAGCATGCCGTTGATCGCCGATTCGACCAGTTTGCTGTCGTCGGGCTTCTCGACGTAGTCGGCGCGCACGCGCTCGAACACGTCGCCGAACAGACCGAGCTGCCGGTAGGTGTCGGCCGCTGCCGCCTTCGCGCTCGATAAATCGAACACGATTCGGGGCTGGGTGGTGACGAGCGTCAAGGCTGCGCCCGCCGCTGCACTGAGGAGGATCAGAGAAGTCTTGCGCATTTATCCGCGAACCTTTTCGATTTAACTGGCCGCCCACCATCGGCTGGGGGATCAATAGATATTCCGATGTGGAAGGACTTTACACCATCGATTTGTCGAATTTAAGGACCGGCCTGAAGGAATTAACGGATTTTGTCGGTCTGCGCCGAACATGCTGCCCCCCCGCTCCGGCAGGGGGTGGGCGCCTGCGCCGGCCCCGGTGATGGCCTCTGTGATTGTGGCAGCGGCGCGAGCGGCGGTCGAGCACCCTCTTGCCAACCTGGCTCGCACCTCAAAGTATCGCGTATATGTCATTGGTTGCCGTCGCTGACACTATGTTTCGAACTGCGCCTTGCGCCAAGCAAGAGCGGCCTTGAGGCCGTCGCGGGCCTTGATCTCGTCGAACTGACGACCGACCTCGGTTGTGGCTGCATAGAGCGGCGCGAGCACGTCGAGGCCGGCATCGAGCGCGTTGCGGAAACCGGCAGCATCAAGGCCGCGGTTGACCGCAAGCTTGGCGGCAGCGAGCGCCTCGGGCGCGATCAGGGCGAGGCGCTGCGCATACTTCATGGTGGCGGCCGCAAGCTCCTGCGGCGGCACGATGCGGTTGATCATGCCAATCTCAAGCGCCCGTTTCGCATCGATACGGTCGCCGAAATAGATGAGCTCGCGGGCGCGCTTGTGCCCGATGATGAACGGCATCAGCACCGCCGGACCGACCTGGGAGAATAGCACCTCGGGCTCGCCGAACTGCGCATCCTCCGCCGCGATGGTGAGATCGCAAAACATCGCCAGCTCGCAGCCGCCGCCGAGCGCGTGCCCCTGCACCGAGGCGATGACAGGCTTGCGCAGCGTCCAGGGAGTCATCAGGCAGTGAAAGCTCGCTGCCAGGCGCTCGTGATACTTGAGCGCGTCGTGCCGCCACGGCCGCTCATGAGCGCCGCCCACGTCGAATCCGACACAGAAGCTGCGACCCTCGGCGCGCAGCACAACGACGCTGGTCGAGGTGTCCTCGTCGGCGCGCTTGAGCTCGCGCGCGAGCGCAAGCCGCATGTCCATCGTGAGCGCATTGAGCTTGTTGGGCCGGTTGAGCGTGACAATGCCGACCTTGCCGTCGGCCGCATAGAGGACGGTCTCGGCCATAGGGGTCAGGCAGCCGCCTCCACATCGAGCGGCGCAATCCGTGCCACGCCCTTGATCTGGACACCGCTGCCGAAGCGGCCGGCGCGCTGCTCGGCCGGAATGACCCGGCCAGCCGGATCGTAGAGCCACAGCCGCAGCAAGTGGCGCTTGCGGTGCTGTTCCGGCCAGTCCTCGTATTCGCGGCGGGTGTGCAGCATGACGAAGTTATTGAGGAACTGGATGTCGCCGCGCTGAAAATCGATGTCGAGCGCGCACTCCTCCACGGTCTGCCGGTAGACTTCGACCGCCTCCTTCTGGGCCGGCGTGAACCTCGGCACGCCCGGCAGCTGCTGCGCCTTGTCGATGACGGCGCCGACGCCGGTCGCGCTGAAATAGCCGTTGGTGAAGGAGAAGATCGGCTGCTTGAAATATGGCAGGTCGCCGGGCGACACCTCACCGCTGCGCGAGCGGTAGAAGTCCTCGGTGAGGACCTGCACCAGATCGGGCCTTCGCTGCAGCATACGGCTATAGACCGTGACCGAGCTTGCGATCCGGCTGGCGCCGCCGCTCTTTGACGGATTGATGCACAACAGGCCCACATAATCGCAGCCGTCGGTATGGAAACGCATCTCGGCATTGGTCATGTAGCCGCGCGTATGTGGATCGTTGTAATCGCCGCCAAGATCCTTCACGTGGCCCAGGATGTGGCCAAGCTTGTTCTGCGACTTGGTCTGGCCGAGCCAGGAGCCAAGGCCGACATAGGCGATCGCCGTCCCCTCGCGGTCGAAACGATCGAGTGGAAAGCCGCGCATCATGACAATGCCGCGGCCATCCATCAGCTCGCGCCGCACGTCGATGAGCACGTCACCGAACGACTTGAGTGGGAAGCTCTCCCGAACGATGTCGACCGTCGCGACGCCCGCGCGTCGCACCGCCGCAATACCGTCGGCAAGCTCGTCGGCGTCGCGGTCGGTGAGCTGATAGCTCCAGTTAGCAACGTCCTTGAGGCTCTCGGGCGACCAATCGGCCGGATCGACGACCGGCTGCATCGGCTCGGCGGGAAGGCGCCTGGCGGTCTTGAAGCTGCGGAAATCGCCCATGAATTCGCCCACGAATTCGCCCATGTTCGATATGCTCTATTCGAGCACCTCCTTGACCTTGCGCTTCAGCTCCGCCGGCGCGGCATACATCTTCGCAATGATCTGCTCCGCCTCTTCGCCGGACACCGGGTCGAGCAGCAGCTTCTGCTTGCGCGCCTCGGCCAGGAAGGCCTCGTCCTTGAGCGTCGCTTGCAGTGCCGTGCGCAGTATGGCAACCCGCTCGACCGGGACCTGCTTGGTCACGATGTAGGGCCGGCCGAGTTCGCCCGAGCCGTTGAGGATATCGAGCAGTTCCTTTTGCTCCCGCGTCGTCGCCAGATCATTGACGAACGGAACGCTCGCTGGCATGTCGGCCGGCCGTTTCGGCGAGAAGCGGACCAGCGCGTTGATCTTGTGGTTGACGATCCAGTCCTGCGGGATCGCGGTCCAGGAGCCGCAATTTCCTTCGAGTTCGCCGCGTTCGAGCGCAAGCCGCTGCTCGTTGCTGCCGGGATAGCCGGAAATCTGCCGCACCGGCGCATGAAACACCTTGCGCAGGATCGCGCCGTTCACATAGGCGTTGGAGCCGCGCGCCGTGTTGCCGATCAGGAACTCCTTGCGCGCCATCATCTCTTGCCACGTCTTGATGCCGCTTGCGGTCGACGCGTAGCAGATGCGGATGTCGCGCAGGAGCGTGCCGATCCAATGGAAGTCGGAGAACCTGACCTTATGGACCTCGGGCGCCGCGATGGTCTCGAGCACCTGCCCGGGATCGAACGCAGCGATTACGGTACCGTCCTTTGCCGCATTGGCGCCGAGATGGCGCACCGCCGTCATGCTGGCGGCGCCCGGCATGTTCTGCACGATGACGCTCGGCTGGCCCGGAATGTGCCGCCCGATGTGACGGGCCAGGAGGCGCGCGTACTGGTCATAGCCCCCGCCGGCCGAGTACCCGACCACGATTGTCACCGTCTTCCCGCGATAGAAGTCGTCCGCCGCCATCGCGGGTTGCAGCAAGCTCGTGGCGAGCACGCCCGCGAGCATGGTCAACGGCCTACCGGTCTGCATGCTGTCCTCTCCGGTTTCAATGCCGCGTCTTTCCAGAGTTTTATAGGGTGACCTGCTGCCGGGGGTCAAACAGCAGGCCGCACCGCTCAGCCCGTGAACTCGATCACGTCCATGCCGCGCTCCTTGTCGGTCACGAACAGCAACCCGCGATCGTCCTTGTAGACGTCGTTGGTGAGCGGCGCCTTGACGCCATCGCCTGGCTTCGGAATGAAATAACCAAGCTCCTTCGGATTGGCGGGATCGTGGATATCCATGATCCGCAGCCCCGCCGCGAACCAGGTGACGTAGAGCCGACAGTCTTCGTCCACCCGCTCGCGCAACTGGTGGGCACCGAAGCGGACCTTGTTGCCGTCGTAAGGCGAGGCCGAATGCGGCACGTGATAGGTGGACAGAAGCTTCGGCTTCGCTGGATCGGTCACGTCCCAGGTGCGCAGCGGCGCGTGCGGCTTGCCGGCGTCGGAGCCGCGGTTTCCGCGTTCCTCTTCGGTCGAGACCGCGATGCTGCGTCCGCCGATCTGGAACGGTACTTTGAGGAACGTGTGGGTGGGCTCAGGGAACGGCGGGTCGTATTCGTAGCGTGACAGCGTGCGCGGCTTGGTTATGTCGCTGACATCGATGACGGCGACGCCCGACATCCAGCAACCGGCATACATCTCGTTGCCGCAGCGCATGGCATGGTGCAGGCGATGCTCGGTACGCTTGGGATGCGGCGCATCTCCGGCCGCCGCGTTCTGGTTCTCCATCCACCAGCGGCCGACCTCAATCGGCTTCGACGGGTTTCGGATGTCGTAGATAGCCAGGATGTTGCCGACGAAGCCTTCCACCTCGGTCGACATGTAGGCATAGTTTTCATCCAGATCGAAGCGGTGCGTGCCCTTGCCGTAGGTTTTCACGAAAGTGATGAGCTTGGGATTGGTCTTGTCCTTGACATCGTAGATGTGAAACCCGCCGACCGGATATTCTTGGCGCGAGCCGGCGCCGGGCTCGAACTCGGAATTGACGACCATGATGTCGCCGACGACGCGCACCTTGTGCGAATGCGACGAGGGATGCGACGTCATCAGCTTGCTCACGATCTTCGGCTTGCGCGGATCCGAGACGTCGAGGATCGTGGTCCCGTCGGGCCGGTGCTGGTGCCCCACGAAGGCATAGTGACCTTGCACCACGACCTGGCCGCCGCCTGGAAGCTCCATGCGGCTCAAGTGGCGGACGTTAGCGGAGGCCCGCGGCGCGTTTCCGGCGTCGGCTTCCACAGCTTGCAGCGTCTCTGTCATGGCGGGCTCCCGGTGCGATCTAGAGGGTCTGGCTTGAAACCGTAACCTGCCGGCTGGTCGGCAGCAACGCCGCCGCCGCCGTCTGCAACCCCGACGACATTGCGCGCGGAACGAGCGTTGTGCAGGATACCGATAACGCCCCGGGCACGATCCCGACGGGCGACCATGGGATGAAACGACAGGAGCAGGACATGCGGACGCTTCGCCGCCTTTCTCTCAGCGCAACGGTGCTCGCGTTGGCTCTCACGGCGCTCGCCACGACGGCCACGGCTCAGGCTCCCGGGATCACCATAGGCAATGCGGACCTCGGCGGCGTGGTCAGCAGTCGCAATGGTCCTGAAGCCGGCGTCTGGGTGATCGCCGAGACCACTGATCTCGGTACCAAGTTCGCCAAGATGGTCGTCACCGATGATCAGGGCCGTTACCTGCTGCCCGAGCTTCCGAAGGCCAAGTACAAGGTCTGGGTGCGCGGCTATGGGCTTGTCGACTCCGCCAAGGTCGACAGCGAGCCCGGTAAGGTTCTCAACCTCACCGCAACGGTCGCACCGAGTGCCGCAGCAGCGGCGGAGTATTACCCGGCGATCTACTGGTGGTCGATGCTCACGATCCCGGACAAGAGCGAGTTTCCTGGAACCGGCCCGCAGGGCAATGGCATGCCGACGAACTTTCGCACTCAGAGCCGCTGGCTCGCGGGCATCAAGACCGACGGCTGCCTCTCCTGTCATCAGCTTGGCAACAAGGCCACGCGCACGATCCCGAAAGAGCTGGGCACGTTCAAGACATCGTACGATGCCTGGGTGCGGCGCGTGCAGTCCGGACAGGCGAGCGGGCTCATGGCCCGCAACCTGGGCCGGCTCGACACCCAGCGCGCGATCAAATTGTTTGCGGACTGGACCGACCGCGTCGCCGCCGGCGAACTGCCGTTCGAAAAACCGCAGCGGCCGCAGGGCATTGAGCGCAACGTCGTGGTGAGCGTATGGGACTGGGGCAGCCCCAAGATGTACCTGCACGATGAAATAGCGACGGACCGGCGCAACCCCACGCTCAATGCCAATGGCCCGATCTATGGATCGCCCGAGTGGAGCACCGATCACGTCCCGGTCCTTGATCCGGTCAACTACAAGACGTGGGATGTCAAAGTACCGGTTCGCGACCCGAAGACGCCGTCGTCGCTCAACGATCCGATGTTCGGCAGCTCTCCTTATTACGGCGATGAAAAGATCTGGGACAGCCAGACCTCGCCGCACAATCCGATGCTCGACCACAAGAGCCGCGCCTGGTTCACCTCACGCATCCACGGGCGACAGCCGGCAGCCTTCTGCCAGAAGGGTTCCGACCATCCGTCCGCCAAGCTGTTCCCGATCGGGCGAGCCGGACGGCAGCTGTCCATGTACGATCCCAAGACCGAGAAGTTCACGCTGATCGACACCTGCTTCAGCACGCACCATTTGCAATTCGACAACAAGAACAGGCTATGGGCATCGAGCGGAGTAGGCGGCAACGGCAATGGCGACGTGGTTGGCTGGCTCGACCTCGACAAGTTCGAGGCGACGGGTGACGAGCAGAAATCACAAGGCTGGACTCCGATCATCCTCGACACCAACGGCAACGGCAGACGGGACGAAGGTTATGTCGAGGCCAACCAGCCGGTCGATCCCACCAAGGACAAACGCGTTGTCGCCGGCTTCTACGGGATTGCGCCGAGCCCGGCGGACGGGACCATCTGGGGATCGGTGCTGGGTTTCCCCGGCATGATCGTGCGTCTCGATCCGGGCGACGATCCGAACAAGGCGCTGTCGGAGGTTTTCGAAGTGCCGTTCCCCGGCTACTCACCGCGCGGCATGGACATCGACAGCCAGGGCGTCGTCTGGGTGCCGCTGGCGAGCGGGCACATGGGCAGCTTCGACCGCCGCAAATGCAAAGGCCCGCTCAACGGACCGCACGCGACCGGCAAGCATTGCCCGGAAGGCTGGACGCTCTATCGCTTGCCGGGTCCACAATTTCGCAACGTATCGAAGCCTGAAACGGGAAGCGCCGAGGCGAGCTACTACACCTTCGTGGATCAGCACAATGTATTCGGCCTGGGCAAGGACGTTCCGATGGCGACGGGAAACAATTCCGATTCGCTGCACGTTCTGGTGGATGACAAGTTCATTCAGTTGCGTGTCCCCTACCCGATGGGTTTCTTTGCCAAAGGGGTTGATGGCCGCATCGACGACCCCAATGCGGGCTGGAAGGGGCGCGGCCTGTGGAGCACCTATGGCAACCGAACACCGTTCCACCTTGAAGGCGGCAAAGGCACGCGGCCCAAGGTTGTGAAGTTTCAGCTGCGGCCTGACCCACTCGCCCGATAGGCGCGTGGGGGGCGGCGCAGATCCCGAGCAACGTCAACGTATGTTGCTGAACGTACGTTCATGTGACGAGGCGGTGAACGCGGCGCAACGGCCGCATGACGATTTATCGCGTCGTGACTTTTTGTCGCCCGAGACCGAAATATTTTTTTCTGACCCGCACATGAACCGAGGCGATGCAGTCCGCCGACTACTTCCATGACACATCTACGGTTGCTCACCCGGCGCAATGCCGGTACCTTCGTTCCACATGCAGCATCAGGAAAAACGAACTGACATTGCGGGGCTGACGCCAAGCAAATCGAAGCACGTCGTGAGCCTCCGTTGAAATGGACGATGAAAGTAGTTAACGCGCAACGCATTAGCCGTGCGGGAGAGTTCCATTAGCGGCCTAGAGGAAAATTTCGTTGCTCGGAGAGGCTTCTTCCCGGCGCTGATCGAGTCCCTGCGATTCCATCAATGGGCAAAGAACCTATTGATCTTTGTCCCGCTTGTGCTCGCCGGCAGGAGCGACAGCCTGGATGCGTGGACCTCGTGCGTCCTGGGTTTCCTTGCGCTTGGCGTCCTGGCGTCCTCGACCTACATCGCGAATGACCTCTGGGACATCAAACACGACCGGCTGCATTGGTCCAAGCGTGAGCGACCGTTGGCGCGCGGCGACCTGCCCGTTTCGGTTGCGCGCGTGGTCGTCCCGTTGGGCGTTTTGCTGAGCCTCGCCATCGCGATCGCCATCGACCGCGGCTCGATCTGGACTCTGCTTGTCTACGCGGTGCTGACGCTCGCGTACTCGCTTCGCCTGAAGCGCATCCCGATTCTCGATGTGTTTCTGCTGGCGGTTCTGTTCACGTTGCGGCTGGTATACGGGATCCAGCTTGCCGACGTGCCGCCGTCGCCCTGGCTGTTGGTTTTTTCGATGTTCGTTTTTACATCGTTGTCGCTCGCCAAGCGGCAAACCGAGGTCGGGCGCAACGGCGCGCTGGGCCGCAACGCGGTCAACGGCCGCGGCTATGTCGCCAAGGACACACCGTTGCTGTTCGGATTGGGGCTGGCGACCGCCGCCGGCTCTGTCCTCATTATGGTCCTCTACCTTATCCACGAGGCTTTCGACGCGGGGTTCTACCGAAGCCCGGTCGTGCTCTGGTGTCTGCCGGCCATCCTGTTTCTGTGGCTTGGACGGATCTGGCTGCTCGTCGGCCGCGACGAGGTTGACGACGACCCGCTATGGTTCGCGTTGCGCGACAATGTCAGCCTGGCCTTGGGCGTCGCGATGACGGCCGCCTTTCTGGTGGCTTGGCAGCTGTGACCGCCGGCGCATGAACGGATGAGGGAAGACCCGGCTTCCGGAAAAGATCATGCGCAACCAAGAAATCTGGACCATAATTCGGTTCGGTTTCATTAGGGCGCATGTCCTCGGACCCGGCGTCCGCGCGGGATCAAGCACGGGACACGTTCTCGCCGGGATATGCGCCAGGAGTTTCTGATGGCCCTCGCGGCACCGGTCCGGCTGCCGATCGCCAATCGCCTGATGTTGTGCCTGGCATTGGGATTGGCCGGCGCTACCATTCATTTGGTGTTGTGGCAAGTCTCCGAACCAGCCGCGCTGTTCAGCGATTTTTTCAAGGCCTACTACCCGGCCGGGGAAACGGTCCTGACCGGCGGCGCCAAGCCGCCATGGTCGCAGGAAGAAGGTGGCGCCGTCACGTTCGTCAACCTGCCGATCCTGGCATGGCTGTTCGCTCCGATCGCGCGCCTGGACGATGCCCCAGCCGGATGGACATTCCTGGCGCTTGGCGTCGCGGCCGCGGGGGCTGCCTGGGCCCTGCTCGCCCGATTGGGGCAGCGAGGGAGCAACATCGCCGCCGCCCTGCTGCTGTTCATCTTTTTGATCAACGGCCCCATGGTGAACAGCCTGCGCGAGGGGAACACCACACATTTTCTGCTGTTGCTTCTCACCGTGGCGCTGCTGCTGTGGCGCTCCGGGTGGGACTATGGCGCCGGCCTCGTGCTGGGATTCTGTGCCATTTTCAAACTGCCTCTGCTTCTGCTCGGCGCCTATTTCCTGCTCCGTCGCCGCTGGCGCATCGTTGCCGGAGGGCTGACCATGGCCGCAGCCATCGTCGGCTTATCGCTCTGGTATTTCGGTCTCGCCATCCATATCGCCTGGTATCACTTCTGCGTCGAGCCGTTCATCTTCGGGGTGATACCGGCCTTCAATGTGCAATCGATCGATGGATTCCTGGTACGCCTTTCGACCGGCGACCAGCTGCTGCGCGAGTGGCTGCCCATCGCGTTGCCGCTACCGTACAAGATCTTCCGCCTGATCCTGTTCGCCGCGATCTATGGGGGCGTGTTCTGGCTGATCCGGCGCGCCGAACGGCAGGAGCCCCTGCCGCGCATGACCGGCGCCTTGAGCGCGCGCGACCTCACCGAATTCGGGCTGGTGCTTACGCTGGCGCTGGTGACGAGCCCGATTTCGTGGACCCATTATTATTTGCTGCTGCTGCTGCCATGGTCGCTCTATCTGGGCGGGCTCCTGGCCTTGCCCGAGGACGCGATCTCCCGCACGCTGATGTGGGGCGGTCTGGCGCTCGCATCTCTACCGGTCGTGATGCCGACGCTATCCCCCGGCTGGAGCGCGGAGATCATCGCACGCACGATCGTGTCGGCGTGGCTCTACGGCGGGTTGCTCACTTTGCTGGCGCTGGCGCGCGGCGCCTGGGCCCTCTCGCTCCCGCGCGACTCGTCGGCAGGCGCGGCAAATGCCGTGACGCCCTAGATCAACGGGACACTATGCCGCCGATCTGAAGTTCCTACAACACTTGCGGCAAACTCGGTTAGGAACTTCAGATCGAAAAGCGGCACCAGAATCATAGAGTTGCTCGTGCCCCCTTGTTTCCGACGTTCGTGTCAGAGGGTGCAGCGATGACAAACGAACTTCGGAAACGGGGCACTAGGTCTGCGATCATTCCGATGGGTTGCTGGCCGTCGACTCCGGCGTTGTCGGCGGCCGTCGAGCCCCGGGCAAATCCCGCAGCCAGTCGGCCAGCGACAGCGCCAAGAGATTGGCCGCGTGCCGATTGCCCTTTGCAGACATGTGACCGTAAGTGTCGTCGTCGTGCATGTAGTACTCTTTCATCGCAGCCGGATCCGCGACGGCAATACGGCGCAACAACGAGAATTGATCAACCACGCGCATGCCGGCTTGCCGGGCGCAGGTGAGCACGTGTTGCGCGTTGCGCGTCGGCCGATCCGACGCCATAATGACCGGCGCATAGTACTGCATGAACAGAACCGAGCGGATGCCTTCCTTGTCGGTCTGCGCCTTCAGCCGCCGCAGCAGCGCGCAGGTGACTTCCGCTTCGTCAATGTTGGCTCTGCGATAGTGCACTTGCGAATTGGTGCTGTACCAGAAATTCGGGTCGAGACGCGCCATCAGGTAGTCGACAGCGGCCGAATAGCCGAGCGCGTCGCGCAGCTTGTAGAGGAGCGCCGATAGCACGCCATCTTGCCCGCGCGGCTCCAGCGGCTCCGGCGGATGGAACTTAAGCTCGCCCTTCTCGATCGTGAAATAGGGCTTCGGCGCGCCAAAGACCGAATGGCCGGCCCGGTAGATGTCAGACTCGAGCAATCCGACGATCAGCACCTTCGGCTTGACGATCGGCAGCATCTGCTCCGCGCGCAGCACGATCTGGTCTGCGCCATAGCCGCCAATGCCAGCATTGACAATTGGAACGCCGGTCATTTGTTCGAGCACGGCCGGCCAGCTCTCGTTGTCCTCGACCTCCCAGCCTTCGGTGAACGAATCGCCGACCGCGAGCACCGCTCCGGTCCGCACGCCGGCCTCATCGAAATTCCGGCGGATGCCGTAATCGATCGTCTCAAAGCTGTCGATATCGGTCCAGGGCTTCACCGTCCAACCCAGCACCGGGTCCACAATGGCGCGATCGCCAAGCCTGTTCATCGAGACTTCTTCGGTCCGCCAATTGGAGAATTTGGAAAGCCGCAGTCCCGCGGCCGCTCGGTAACCGAACTCGATCAGGACCAGCGACAAAACCAGAGAAACAGTCAGTAGAGCGAAGTTGGCCCAAGGCGAGTTGCGCTGGGCTGCCGGCCGAGCCTCGCCCGCTTCATTGTCGCCTTGAGACACCTGCATGCATCATTCTCCTTGCCCACGCTCTAATGCCATAAAGTGGCCGGCCTGGATTCTCGCTATAGGCGGATTGTCGCATATGTGCCTGAGGCTACTATGCCTTTTTGCTGGCAGCTCTGACCCTTGCCGCCTCGCGATGGTCACATTGTGCTGCCACCGCGATCGGTCGTGGCACCGCTTGAGCCCTTGCCTGAACACCCCGAGACCCGATTGACAGCGTTCAAAGCCACACCACATTTTGGTGAGGTTACCCAGGAGCGGCAGGTGGGGGTCACACAAGGATTTGCGCGTTGTGCGGGCTTGGCATGCGCCGCCATGCTTGCTGCGTCAGCCATGTTTGCCGCATCAATTGTCATTGCGACCCGAAGCGAAGCGCAGCATGCCCAATTTAAGGGCTGGGCCGCCGTGTCCAAGGAACTCTCGACCCGGCTCGCTGCCCCCGGCACGACGCTCAATCTCCAACAGTTCGTGCCCGCCGATGACCTCGATGACCTGCTTGGCACGTGGTACCGATTTGGCGACGAGCACACGTTTCAGAACGGGTCGCCTAATTCCGTCAACATGGTGATCTGGCGTGTTACGCTTTCGGGCTTCGCCAAGAGTGTCGCGGGCTCGTGCGGCCGGCCGCGTCTGAGCTTCCATGAGCGTTTCCTCACGACGCTGCGCGCGCTCTGCCGGTGGCCTGCCGCTGAGGCAAAAAAGGACAGCGTATTGATGGGCTTCTGGTTCAGCGTGATGGGCTACAATGCGCCCGAAACCGAATATGCGGCATGGCGGGAATTCTTCCTGACCACCTATGCAAACCGTTCTGCAGCTGAGACCATCGACGCGATGACGCTTGCGATCACCATGAACCCCTACTTCCTGTTGCATCGGTGACGGAATGATTCCGACCCGTCGCGACATCCTGAAGATCAGCCTCGCCGGCGCCGGCACGCTGGTTCTGCCCGGCGCCGGGTTGCTCCCGGCCGCCGCCGAGCCGCAGGACGAGCCGCACTTCTTTCTGATGATCGTGCTCAACGGCGGGGCGGATTCCTCCTACATGTTCGATGCCCGGCCGCTGTCGATGACCAAGGCTGGCAAGATTTAAAATTATCTCGGGCGGGAGCCGTCGCCCTGGACCGGCCGCAACGGCGTGGGCACGTTCGCCACCTCATTGGTCAAGCCGCTGCAGCCGTTTAGGGATCGCTTCAGCATCCTCAACGGCGTCTACATGACGCCGAGTTTCGACGGCCACCTGCAGAACATGAACTTCCTCTTCACCGGCAATGCGTTCGGCGGCGATTCGTTCATACCGCACCTGAACCTGCCGGAGACCGGGCACGAACCGCAGTCGCTCGACGGCATCATGTCGAGCGACCCGGTGGTGGTGACGATCAACAACCATTCCGGCGTGGTGCCGCTGCAGCCTCGATCGGTGGCCGGGCTTGCGAAGGCGCTCAAGCAAATTCCGCCGCTGCAGGCCGGCGACGAACTGACCGAGTTCATTCGCGGCCGGCTCATTGCCAATTCGGACGGGACCGGACGGTTGGCGGCGGCCGCCACCCTGATGCGGTCGGGTCTCGACAAGGCGCCGCGCGTGCATCACCAGCTCGCGCAGCTGACCGTGCCCTCGGGCGGGCAGTCACCCGAGCAGCAGACCCTCGCCCTGATTACGCAGTGTTTCCGCTTGAGGATTTCGAGGTCGGCGATCTACTCACCATCCGAGTTCTTCGACGTGCATGCCACCGAGCAGGCCAAGGCCCAGCCCAAGCTGTTTACGTCGGCGATCGGCAAGATCGCCGCGCTGTTCAAGGGCCTTGCCGAAACGCCGTTTGACGATCGCCGCTCCATGCTCGACGTGACGACCGTGATGGTTGCGAGCGAGTTCAGCCGCACCTTGCGCGCAGGCGACGCCCCGATCGATGAAACCGGCACCAACCACAATCAGTTCTCCAACTCGATCCTGCTCGGCGGCAAGGGCATTCGCGGCGGCCTCGTGATCGGCGCATCCGACCTTCGCGGCGAAACCGACGAGCCGTCGGCCGCCCATCTCCAGCTTGATCCAGTGCTGGAAAAGTCGACGGGCCTGCCGTTCGATTTCGCCAAGCTCGCCCCGCGCACCGACCTGCCGACGGCGTTCGATATCAAGGACTACCTGACCATCGGATCGGTGGTGAACACGATCTACGCTCTGTTCGACGTGCCCAAGGAGCACTATCGCGTGCTCAGGCGCGAGCTCCCGACGGCGCCGGTGCTCGCCGGCTTGATGGCGTGAACTCGGGCGGCAGGTCGCCCGCTTGCCCGCAGGCGGCGGGACGCTAGAATTTGCCCGAATGACGGCTTTACCCGCAGGGACGCGCTCGCGCACCTGCTCCCGCGAGGTCCCATGCTGCAGACGCTGCCCGCGCCAACGGCCGACCTCGACAAATTCCGGCTGCGCCGTTTTGTCGAGCGGCTGATCGCAGTCGGAGAAGTCGTGGTGCACGAGGATCCGGTCGCGCTAGCCAATCTGAGCGCCGTCATCGCATCCACCCCCAAGGCCGTTCTGTTCAAGGATGCGGGGCCGGACCACCTTGAGATCATCGCCGGCGTGTGCGGCAGCCGCCGCCGTCTGGCGGCAGCCTTCGGCGTCGACGAGCGCCAGGTCGCGCAGGAATATCTGCGCCGGCTCGGCAACGCACAGCCGGTGATCGAGGTGGCGTCGGAGGCCGCACCAGTGCATCAGGTGGTGCAGACCGGCGACGCTGTCGACCTCGCCCGGCTGCCGTTTCACCTGCAGCACGAATACGACGGGGGCGTCTATATCTCGGCCGGCATCGACTATGCGGTCGATCCGGTGACCGGCAAGCGCAACGTCGGCTGCCGCCGGCTGATGCTGCGCAGCCGCGACACCATGCGCGCGAACCTCACCGACGCGTCCGACCTCAAGCTGATGTATCTCGCCTGCCTCGAGCGCGGCGAGCGGCTGCCGGTGAGCTACGTCGTCGGCTCGCATCCGCTCGACTATCTGGCGGCGACCCAGAAGCAGCCGGTCGACGAGTTTGCGCTGGTCGGAACGCTGCGCGGCGAGCCGGTGCCGATGGTACGCGGGGTGAGCAACAACATCCTGGTGCCGGCCGACGCCGAACTGGTCATCGAGGGCTACTTCGACGAGCTCGGCTACCGCGAGATGGAAGGCCCCTACGGCGAGTTCTACGGCTACTACGGCAAGATGCACATCGATCCGGTGTTCCACGTCACCGCGATCACGATGCGCGCCAATGCGCTGCATCAGACCGTGCTGCATGCGGGACGATACGTCGGCCGGATGGATTCGGCCAATCTCGCATCGCTCAATGCCGAAGTTGGCGCGTGGCGGCTGCTGCGCGCGGCGCGCATCGAGCCCACCGCGATCAACTTCTCGCTCGCGAGCAATGGCCGCCAGCATGCGCGGGTCTCGCTCAAGCGCGGCGCCCCCGGCCAGGCGCGGCTTGCGATCGCGGCCCTGTTCGCGCTGCCGACCGTCAAGCATGCCTTCATCGTCGATGAGGATGTGGACGTCTTCTCCGACGAGGAGATGGAATGGGCGATGGCGGTGCGCTTTCGCGCCGAGCGCGATCTCATCGTGACGACCGACATGCCGGGCTTCTATGCCGATCCCACTGCCGACCCGAATGGCCGCGTCACCAAGGCCGGCTTCGACTTGACCGCACCGGTCGGCCAGCCCGACACGATCGAATTCCGCCGCGCCTACGCGCCGGCCATGGCCGCTGACGCGCCGAGGTTCAACCGCGTGATTGATGCGCTTAACGCGAGCCCCATGCACTTTGGACAGATCGTGTCGGCGATGGGCAGCCGTGACGGGCGCGAGATCGCGCTCGCGCTCGACGAACTGCGCGAGCGCGGCGTGCTTACGCGCCTGCCCGATGGCGAATGGGCGCTCAAGGGCGAGCAGACATAGGCGCGGCGCATGCACGACGTCGCGGGCATCGGACGGCCGGTCCGCCGCAAGGAGGACCGGCGGCTGATCACCGGTACTGGCCGCTTCGGCGACGATGTCAGTCTGCCTGGGCAGGCCTACGCGGCCATGGTGCGTTCGCCCCATGCGCATGCGCGGATCGCTTCGATCGAGATCGACGATGCGCTCGCCTCGCCGGGCGTACTCACCGTCCTCACCGGCGCAGATGCGCTGGCGGACGGCCTCAAGCCGATCCCGCACAATCCGTCGCTGCCGGCGCTACCCGATATTTCGCCGCGGCTGCGCGACGGGCATCCGCCGCTCGTTTCTCCGCACAGACCGCTGCCGGCCGATAAGGCGCGGTTTGTCGGCGAGGTCGTCGCGGTCGTGGTCGCCGATTCAATTCTGGCGGCGAACACTGGCGCGGAGCGCGTCAAGGTCAGCTATGAGCCGCTTCCGGCCGTGACCCGCGCCGAGGCCGCGATCGCGCCCGGCGGACCGCGCCTGTTCGAGCACATCCCGAACAATCTCTGCGTCGATGGCGAGCTCGGCGACGCCGACGAAACGGCAGAGGCCTTCGCGCGCGCCACCCACGTGGTGCGGCTCAAAACC
Source organism: uncultured Alphaproteobacteria bacterium (assembly GCA_963753575.1). GTDB lineage: Bacteria > Pseudomonadota > Alphaproteobacteria > Rhizobiales > Xanthobacteraceae > VAZQ01. The sequence goes on along the minus strand of CAVWCR010000005.1, from coordinate 50,690 downwards.
TGGGTGCAGCGCGTGACCGGCGTGCCGATGGAGCCGCGCGCCGCGGTCGCGAGCCACGATCGCGCAACCGGCTGCACCACGCTTTACGCCGGCAGCGGCAACGTGGTGCGCCAGCGCCGCGAGCTCGCCGGCTGCCTCGGCGTGGCGGAAGACAAAGTGCGGGTGATCGCAGCCGACATCGGCGGCAATTTCGGTACCCGCAATGCGTTCTATCCGGAATTTGCGCTCATCGCCTGGGCGTCGCGCCGGCTCGGGTGGCCGGTGAAATGGACCTGCGACCGGCACGAGGCCATGCTGAGCGATTACCAGGGCCGCGACCTTGTGGTCGAAGCCGAGCTTGCGCTCGATGCGCGCGGAAGCTTCCTGGCGCTGCGCTCCACCAACACCCAAAATCTCGGCGCCCACACGGTCATCTTCGCGCCGCTTGTGAAAGGCGTCGAGCTGATGACCAGCGTCTACCGCATCCAGGCTGCCCACGTGCGCGCGCGCTCGGCCTTGAGCAACGTGCCGCCGACCAATTCCTATCGCAGCTCCGGGCGGCCGGAAGCCATGTTCGTGGTCGAACGCCTGATCGATCTTGCGGCGCGCAGGCACGGCTTCGACCGCATCGCGCTGCGGCGGCGCAACCTGATCCCCGAGCGGGCGATGCCCTACGAGAATGCACTCGGGCTCGCGTATGATAGCGGCGCCTATCAGGCGGCCATGGATGCGGCGCTCGGCCTTGCGCAATGGACATCGTTCGCGCAGCGGCGCCGTGAGGCGCGAAAGCGCGGTCGCCGCCGCGGCTTCGGCGTCGCCAACTACATCGAGATTGCGAGCGGGGCACCGCGCGAGCGCGCCGAGGTCACCGTCACACCGGACGGTCATGTCAACGTCGTCATCGGAACGCTGGCGAGCGGCCAGGGACACGAGACGAGCTTTGCGCAGCTCGTGGCCGAATGGCTCGGCGTGCCGATCGACCGCGTGCGGCTGATCACCGGCGATACCGACCGCGTCGCGGTCGGCGGCGGCTCGCACGCCGGCCGCTCGATGCGGCTCGCCTCGATCGTGATCGACAAGGCGATCGACGACATCATCGCCAAGGGATCGCAGATCGCAGCGCATCTGCTCGGCGTTGGCGCCGAGGACGTGCGGTTCGCCGACGGAAAATTCTCCGGCAACGGCCGCAGCATCGGGCTGTTCGAGGTCGCGGCGGCGGCGCAGGCTGGCAGCACCGTCCCTGACAACTTGCGCGGCCTGCTCACCGGCGAGGGCGACGAGACGGTGAAGGTGGGCGCGTTTCCTTACGGTTGCCACGCCTGCGAGGTCGAGGTCGACCCGGAGACCGGCGCGACCGCGCTCGTGTCCTACGTGGCGGTCGACGATGTGGGGCGTGCGATCAATCCGCTGATCCTGCACGGCCAGACCCATGGCGGCGCGACGCAAGGCATCGGCCAGGCCCTGATGGAGCGCTGCTGCTACGATCCGGACAGCGGCGAGGCGCTCACCGGCTCGTTCATGGACTACGCCATGCCGCGCGCGAGCGACGTGCCCTCCTTCATCAGCGAGATCAGCGAACACCCCTCACCCACCAACCGGCTTGGCATCCGGGCCGGCGGCGAAGGCGGTACGACGCCGGCGCTTGCGGTCGTCATCAATGCTATCGTGGATGCACTCGCCGACTTCGGGGTGCAACACATCGAGATGCCGGCAACGCCGGAGCGCGTCTGGCGCGCCATTCAGGACGCTCGCGAACAAGACGTGTGAAGCCAACAAGACTTATGAGCCAAAGAGAGGAACTGTCGTCATGAGCGATTTTCTGGTCGAGCAGCAGGGAGCCGTGCTCCGGGTCACCATCAATCATCCCGAGCGCGGCAACGGCATGACCGACGCCATGGCGGGCGAACTCACGCGCATCATCGACGGCGCCGCCAAGAGCGCAAGCGTGATGGTCTTCACCGGCGCGGGCGACGACTTCTGCATCGGGCGCCATCGGGAGCCGGGCCGCGCGCCGTCCGGGCCATCGGATGCGCTCGGCCGCCGCGACGTGAGCGATACGATTTTCAACTGTTACGGCGCGTTCCGCCGCTGCACAATCCCGATCATCGGCGTGGTGCGCGGCCGCGCGCTTGGCTTCGGCTGCGCGATTGCCGTGCTCTGCGACATGACGATCGCGGGCGAGCGGGCGAAGTTCCAAGTGCCCGAATATGCCCACAACATCATGCCCACCATGGTGATGTCGGCCCTGATCGACCGGGTTCACCGCAAGGCGCTCACCTATCTCGTCTACTCGACCAAGGCCGTGAGCGCGGAGCGGGCGCTCAGCTACGGCCTCGCCAGCGAAGTGGTGCCGGAAGCCGAGCTCGATGCCACGGTCGACAATGTCTGCGAGATGATCCTGAAGGCGCCGCGCATCGCGACCGAGGCGGTCAAGGAATACATGCGCTCGGCCCCCGACATGGCGATCGCCGGCGCGGTCGACTTCGGCCGCAACCTGCACGCCACCATCAACGCCTCGATCGAGGCACGGATGAAGCGCACCTGACAAACACTCCCATGTCGTCACCGCGTTCGCGGGGGACGACATGCGGAAACGCCTCGCCAATACGTCACGCCTTCAACAATCGCCGCGGATCAGGCTCGAGCTTGCGCTCGATCACCCAGCGCGCGATCTCCCCATAAGAGGCGAACCAGACCTCGGGAAATTGCGCCATGTATTTGAACAGCTTCTCAAAGATCGCCGAAATCATCGGGCGTCCGCCGAAGTGGCAATGCATCGACAGCGCGAGAAAGCCGGGCGACTCGTGCTGATAGAGAAAATCGAACGTCTCCTTGTGGACCTCCCACAGGTCGAGCGAGCTTGACCGCAGCACCCGGTTGTCGGTGAAGTCGCTGATCGGAATCTGCGCGATCGGCCCGTTCTTGGTCGTCGCCATGCGCGGCAGATCGGTGTCGCGCGCATCGCCGTTCCAGGTGAGCCCTTCGGCAGCGAGAAAGTCGCGTGTGTGCGCGGTGTAGGCCATGACCGGGCTGACCCAGCCCTGCGGCCGCATGCCGGACACTTTTTCCAACAGCTCAAGGCATTGCCGGATGGTGCGCTGCTCTTCCTCGGGCGTCATGTAGGCCAGGAGCTGGTCCTGCAGATAGGCATGGCCGGCGACGTCGTGCCCGGACTTGACGATCTGCGCGACCGCCTCGGGGAATATCTCGGCGCAGCGCCCGTTGACGCAGAAGGTGCCGCGGATGCCGTTCGCCTTGAGCAGGTTGATGATCCGCCATACGCCGATCTTGCCGCCATAGCTGCCCCAGGCAATGCCGCCGAGATCGACCGCACCCTGCTTGATCGGGCTCGCCTGCACGCCATAGGGCGGCGCCTTGCCTTCTGACCAGGTCTCCAGCATCACCGTAACCGCCACAGCGATGCGCTTGCCGTCTGGCCACATGTAGGTCGTGCTTGTCATTGGATTGCCGTGTGTTGGTCGTTCAACTGCATTATCGCACGGACTACCGACTTTGGCAGCGACCTGCTACGATTTTCTCGATCCCTCATTCGCCGCTGCGGAGTCCCCGATGCCGATGAACAAGCCTCACCTGGAATTTCTGCGGGTCGACATGACGCAGGGCTGGGCAACGCCACCCGGATACCCCGACGGGATCAAGCAGAAGATTCTGGCAAGCGACCTCGACGAGACCGGCAAGATGGGTAGCCGCACGCGGCTCCTGCGCTTCGATCCCGGCGTCTACACGACCGTGCCGTTCGTGCACGATCACTGGGAGGAAGTTTATCTCATGTCGGGCGATCTCATCGTCGGCAATGACGCCAGCGGCGCAGGCGGCGAGGCCTTCGAGGCGCCGACCTATGCGTGCCGGCCGCCCGGCGTCTACCACGGGCCGTTCAAGTCCGAGCGCGGCTGCATGCTGTTCGAGATCCACTACTACGACGAGAGCAAAGGACAGTGAATGGCAGGAAGTGACCGTCGCATATTGGTCGCGGGCGGCGGCCCGGTCGGGCTGCTGTGCGCCTGGCTCCTTGGGCGGCGCGGGCTGCCGGTCGTCGTGTTCGACGACAACAGCGAGCTGCAGGCCGACATGCGCGCCGCCACCACCCATCCGGCGACGCTTGATCTCCTCGACCAAGACGGGCTCGTGGACGACATGGCGCGCGTCGGCTTTGTCGCCCCGATCTTCCAATTCTGGGACCGGCCGAGCGGAAAGCTCGTCGCCGAGTTCGATCACGCCGTGCTCAAGGACGACACGCGCCACCCGTTCGTGGTGCAGTGCGAGCAGTTCAAGACCGCCAGGCTGCTGCTCGAACGACTGCGCGCCTTCAGCAATGTCGAGGTGCTGTTTGGTCATGAGGTCACCGAGGTCCGGCAAGACGCCGACTCGGTAACGATCGCGGTCCGCGGCCCTGACGGTGTCGTGCGGCACACGGGCGCCTATCTCATCGGCGCCGATGGCGGCCGCAGCATCGTGCGCAAGCAGTCGGACATCGCGTTTGAAGGCTTCACCTGGCCGGAGCGGTTCATCGTCTTCACCACGCCCTACGACTTCGAGAAGAACCGCGGCTATTGCCCGCGCAGCTATTTCGCGGACCCCGGCTCCTGGTGCAATTGCTTCAAGGTCTCGGCCGACGGGCCGCCCGGCCTGTGGCGGACGGTGTTTCCCACCGATCCGTCGCAACCCGAAGCCGACCTCACGAGCGACGCCGCCGTACAGGCGCTGATGCAAAAATTCTTCCCCTCGCCCGAGCCCTTCGAGATCGTGCATCGCAACCTCTATGTGACGCATCAGCGCGTCGCCGCGACATTCCGACTGGGCCGCGTGCTGCTCGCCGGCGACGCCGCGCACGTGAACAACCCGATCGGCGGCATGGGTCTCAACGGCGGCATCCAGGACGCCGTCAATTTGTGCGAGAAGCTTGCCAAGGTTCTGCTCGAGGGCGCCTCGGACCGATTGCTCGATCTCTACAATCTGCAGCGGCGCACCGTCGCGATCGAGTTCGTGCAGGAGCAAACGATCGCCAACAAGAAGCGCCTGGAGGCGCGCGACCCTGAGATCCGCCAGCGCAATCTCGACGAACTGCGCCAGATGGCGGCGGACCGTGAACGCGCACGGCAATTCCTGCTGCGCACCGCCATGATTGCCAGCCAGCGCCGGGCGGCGGCGCTCGAACTCGCGGAGGCCTGAGTGACCCACCCTCGCATGCGCTCCTACCTGGAGCGCGCCGACCGCTTGGCGTCGGGGGCGGAAAGCCCCCGCGATTTTCTGGACGCCTGCCTCGCCGATCTCGATGCCTGGGAGCCGAAGGTCGGCGCCTTCGTCAACCTCGACATTGACAGCGCACGCGCGGCCGCGGATCGCGCGACCGAGCGCTGGAAGGCCGGCGCGCCGCTCTCCCCGATCGACGGCATGCCGATCGGCATCAAGGACATCATTGAGACCGTCAACATGCCGACCGAACTCGGATCGCCTTTGTTCGCCGGCTGGCGCTCGCAGAAGGACGCCGCCAGCGTCGCCGCGCTGCGGCAGGCGGGCGCCGTCATCCTCGGCAAGACCGTCACCACTGAATTCGCCGCCTCCGAGCCGCGCGGCACCCGCAATCCCTGGAATCTCGAGCACACGCCGGGCGGGTCAAGCAGCGGCTCGGCTGCCGCGGTCGCCTGCGGCATGATCAGCGCCGGCCTCGGCACCCAGGTGATCGGCTCAACCATCCGTCCGGCGAGCTTTTGCGGCTGTGTCGGTTTCAAGCCGACGGTTGGCGCGCTCAACCGCGAGGGCAGCCACGACTACCAGAGTCAGAGCTGCACCGGCATCCTGGCGGCGACGCTCGCCGATGCCTGGCAGGTCGCGCACGAGATCGTGCAGCGCGTTGGCGGCGACGCCGGCACGCCAGGCCTGACCGGTCCCGACAAGGCGCCGGCGCCTGCCAAGCCGCGGCGGCTCGCCGTCATCGAGACGTCCGGTTGGGAAATCGCCTCCGATGCCGCCAAATCTGCCATCCAGGGTGCGCTGCAGCGGCTGGGCGACGCCGGGATCGAAATCCGCACGCGGTACGACGACGCCGATGTGGCGGCGGTGGAGACCGAGCTTGCCGAGGCCTTCACGCTGTCGCACCAGATCAATGCCTGGGAGACGCGCTGGTTCATCGACGGCTGCGCCGAACGCGACGCAAGCCTTCTCAGCAAATCCATGCTTGATCGCCGCGAGCAAGCCAGGAATATGACGCTCGCGGACTATCGGGGCTGGCTCAAGGAACGTACAGGCGTGCGCGCGCTTTATGCTGAGCTCGCCGACAGCTGTGATGCCTGTGTGACGCTATCGGCGCCCGGCGCCGCACCCGCCGGCTTGCAGGCCACTGGCAATCCGCAATTCGCGGTTCCGTCCTCGCTGCTCGGCATTCCGGCGTTGTCGCTGCCGTTGTTCATGCTGCAAGGCATGCCGCTCGGATTGCAGGTGCTGGGCTATGCCAACGGGGACGCCAACGCGTTTGCCCTCGGCGCCTGGCTGATGGATCATCTCGGCGGCGAACGAGCATGAAAGGCTGACGTTCGATGGCACAAGGCGCGGCCAAGACCGAGTTCGCGCACTTTGAACGCGACACCAGGACGCCCACACAACGCGCGCCGGCGGGGAGCTGGGACTGCCAGGTGCATGTGTTCGGCGATCTGCAGAAGTATCCGCCGTGGCCGGGCCGCAAGTACGATGCGCCGCCGGCCTATGTCGAGGACATGCAGCGCATGCACCGCACGCTCGGCATCGAGCGCGGCCTGATCGTGCAGCCTACGACCTACGGCACCGATCACAGCCTGCTGCTCGATCTCCTCACCATCGCGAAGTCCTACGTGGGCTCAGCCATCATCGACGACACGACGACCGATACCGAGCTGCGCCGCCTGCATGAGGGCGGGGTGCGCAGCGCACGCTTCAACTTCGCCAAGTTCCTCGGCATAGCGCCCTCGCCCACCACCTTCCGACGCGCGGTCGATCGCATCGCGGAGCTCGGCTGGGTGGCCAAGATTCACGCTGTCGGCAGCGAGTATCTGGAGATCGCCGATCTTCTGCGTGGCCTTCGCCTGCCGACGGTGATCGACCACCTGGGGCACTTTTATTTCAAGGACGGCATGGAGCAGCCGGTCATTCCGGTTCTGCTTGAACTCCTCAAGCGTGAGAACTTCTGGATCATGCTCTCGAACGCCGACCGCCGTTCGGCGACCGGCTACCCATGGGACGATGCGTTGCCGTTCCTGCGGCGCTTTCTGGAAACCGCGCCCGACCGCGCGATCTGGGGCACCGACTGGCCGCACACGCACTATCACGGTACGATGCCGAACGACGCGGACCTCCTCGAGCTGCTCTATCGCTTCGCGCCCGACCCCGCGACGCAAGCCGCCATCCTGGTGCGCAACCCCGAACGGCTGTTTGGCAGCCTGCGCAAGTGATAGAGTGGCGCGTCGCTGAACAAGAAACCATCGGGAGCGAACGCCATGTCCGGTCGCCCATTGCATTTGATCGCAACGCTGATCGCCACGTTTGGCGTGCTTGGGGAGCTGTTCGCAGGCAGCCCCTGCATTGCGCAGCCGGCGTCGTATGAGGGAAAACAAATCCGCATGGTGATCGGTAGCGGAGCGGGCGGCGGCTATGATGTCTACGCTCGCTTTCTGGCCCGGCACCTGGCGCGCCACATCCCGGGCAATCCAACGATCGTGAGTCAGAACATGCCGGCGGCATCCGGGCTTGCGGCAACGAACTGGGCCTATTCGGCGGCGGCGCCGCGCGATGGCTCGGTGATCCTTGCGACCTATAACGCACTGCTCGACGATCCGCTCTATGGCAGCCCGGTCGCCCGCTTCGATCCGCTCAAGTTCGAGGCGATCGGCAGCATCGCCAAGCAGCAGACGGTCTGCGCCACTTGGCACACCAGCCCGATCAAAACGATTGCGCAGGCACGGCAGCGCGAGGTGACAGTCTCGGCCACCGGCTCGTCCGGCGATCGCGCCACCATGCCGCGCATCCTCAATGCGCTGCTCGGCACCAAGTTCAAGGTGATCAACGGCTACAGCACGACGGGGTCCATGCTGGCGGTCGAGCGCGGCGAGGTCGACGGCATGTGCGGGGTCTCATGGTCGACGCTCAAGGCCTCCAATCCCGACTGGGTGAAGAACAAGCGCCTCAACGTCATGATCCAGGCAGGCAACAAGCCGCAGGCGGGCCTCGCGGACGTGCCGCTCGTCGTCGATCTCGCCACAACGGCCGAGGATCGGGCGTTGATTGAGCTCCTGTTCTTTCCGCAGGAGATGGGCCGGCCGTTCGTGATGCCGCCGGGCACCCCGACGGAACTGGTCAACACGATCCGGCGCGCGTTCGACGCCACCATGAAAGATCCGGCGTTCCTCGCCGAAGCGAAAAAGTCGCTGTTCGACATCAACCCACTCACCGGCGAACAGATGGAAGCGATCCTGCGTCGCGCCTACGCGACCCCCAAGGCGATGGTCCGGCGCGCCGGCGAGCTCAACGGCAGCGGCGGGACGTGAGGCAGACGACCGCTGCACATCCTGGATCGAGTATTGATCTCCACGCACCGGCACACGCGCCCAGGATGCCCAATTCGCAATTTGCTGCCTGGCGCGGGGGCGCCCGATATGTCTACGTACTGACGGCGTCCGAGTAACCATTCCAGGCGCTTTGTACTGTCGGCACAGGCCGCGCGTGCTAGGGATCGGGCGCGGCCCGGTGGCGGAATGGCGACGCAGGGATGACGCATCATCTCGTATCCTGGTTCAAGTCCAGGCTGGGCCTCCACTCTTTTTTCCCTTGCAGCGTCAGAAATTCCTTGCAGCGTCAGGAAACCAGCAGCCGCATCGCGACGGCTGCGCGCTAACCATGCGCCCACGAATGCCGGATCAATAATCGTGATGCGAGTTAACGCTAATCCGTGTGTCCATTTTTGTTTTTCCCCAAGACCCCGTAAGCACGTTGACTGGATTCGCAAATCGAGCGCCACGACACGCCGCCGCGAGGGCCGCCAGCCTCGCGCGGTGTTGGACTGGCGCGGTCCGTTGCCGCGGGTGTGCATGGTTGTTGGTCTGCAAATCGTAACGATCGGGCGCGTTGCCGAAGCGATCGCCCTGCCGCAAGCGGCCGGCTGGGGCTCTCTGGGCGTCGTCTGATGAGCTCGATCAGCCTGGTGACGCCGGCGGACCGGCGTGATGTCGAGCTTTGCGCGCTGCAGTGCGACAGCATCGATCGTTATCTCAGCTGCTATGTGACGCACCACCTGATCGTGCCCGACGAAGAGCTTGCGCTGTTTGATCGGTTCAACGGCGCGCGCCGGATGGTCGTGCCGGCTTCGCAGCTTCTGCCCGCGTGGCTGTGGCCGCTGCCGGAGTTCGCGCGGCGCACCGGCTGGCAGTACTGGTGGTCGCTGCGCGCGAGCCCGGTCGGCTACGAGCACATTCGACGAATTCTCGCGATCGCAGCCGCCAGCACGCTTCCGGAAGACCGCCATTGCATTCTCGGTTCCGACGTCGTTTTTTTTCGGCGTTTCGATCTTTCCATGATGCTGCGCCCACGCCCGGTGCCGCTGTTCCACGCGCCGGACGCCATCCTCGCCGATTTGCCGGCCGATGCGCAGCGGGTCCGGACCAGCCATCGGCTCCTGGGTCTCGACGCGCCGTCGTTTCCGGCGACCGACTTCTTCAGCCGTATCGCCGTGTGGGATCGGCGTGCAACGCGCGCCATGGTCGAGCGTATCGAGGCGGTCACCGGCGGCGAGTGGGTCGAGGCGCTCTGTCGCGCCCGCAACCTGTCCGAACACCTGCTCTATGGTTGCTTCGTGCAGAACAGCCCCAGGCACCAGTCGGACCATGCTTTGACAAAGCGGACGCACTACCTGAACTGGTGCGCCACCGAGCTCGATCGCACCAGTATCGAGGCGGCTCTGCAGACCGCGAGCGAGCACTATGTGGCGCTCTCCGCCGCCCGTTTTGCCGGTCCGTCGATCGATATCCTGCGCGCGATCCTGGCGGGTCTTGCCGAAGAGCAAGAGCAAGTCGCGTAATCGAACGTGTCAGAGCGTCACGGCGTGCCAGTGTGGCGGCCGGCCGCGCGCCATCAGGGCGCGCCAACTGAGCACGTGACGGCCGAGCCCGCTCGCGGCCAACGCCAGCACCACCGCGCCACCCAGATGCCAGACCAGGATCTGGATGCTGAGATCGCCGGCATGGAACAGGCGCAATCCGAAATTCACCACGGCGGCGACCGCGACCGCACCGAGCAGCGTGGACGTGCCGGGCACCAGCGGAGCGCCACGACGCAGCATCGCGATCATCGCCACCGTTGGCAGAACGCTGAGCGTGATCGCGGCGAGCGCGCAACCCCAGTCCGCACGCAGCGCGAGACCCGCAGCGCCGGACGCCTGCCAGTCGCTCAGACAGCCTTGGCCGAGCGTCACGAGCCAGATCGCGAGCGGGATCAGCGGTATGAGCGCGATGCGCCGGTCACGCCCCGGTACGGTGCTGGAGAAGGCGGCGATTGCCGCCGTCACGGCCGTGGCCAGGATCGCGCTCTCTTCCAGAACGATGCGCAGCCCGAGCGCTCCGGGCAGGCCGCTGGTGCGGAGGTGGAGCCAGGCCACCACGCCGACGTACAAGAGTGATCCGGCGAGCCAGAACACGGTACGCCGCCACGGCGGCAACAGCCGCGAGACCGGACCCGCGCGCATCGCAAGCTGCTCAATCAGACTGTTCGTTTCCATCGGTTGTTCCGTGTGTGCCAGCCGCAAGCGCCGACGATCGTCCGCTGGCCATGCTCTACGGCTATGTTCGCCATGCCTTTCGAGAAGGTTACAAGCCCGCTCGCGCACCTCACGCCGACAAGGCCCACGGGACAATCAAATCTTCAGCACGCAAATCTTCAGTACGGAGGGTTGCCTTCTCGTTGCGCGAGCAGCGCGCCAGTGGACATGCCCCATGTAACCTTCCGGGCCGGCCGGCGAACTCAGGGACGTGTGAGCCGTGACGGCTCGATAGAAGGAGACACGACGATGTTCACCAAGATCGCAATCGCCGCTGCTATCGTTCTCGGGACCGTTTCCGGCTCGATGGCGATGACCAAGACCCCGCGCCATGACGTCAGCGTCAACGGCAAGTATATCGGTTCGGATCCCGATGGGACGATCCGCGCCCAGCTCGCCCATGACCCGACCCAGGGCGACTGAGCAATTCAAACGTCAGTACCATGCTCGCGGCCGGTCACTCGATCGGCCGCTTTTTTTTCTCATTGAGATTCCTCGCTTTTCACCCGTTGGGTTCGTGTTGGCAAAAATTCGCTGGCACGCCCGGCGGGCGCGCGAGCGCGCCAAAATTCCCACGAAAAGCATATGATGTGTTTGACACAGCACGCGTTTTCGGCACCGTGGGTTCGTTTTGTCAAAAACCTGCGACACCGCCGGCTCACTCTCTTTCGTTCCTTCGTTCGGCCCAAGCTCCAATGCTCCGTCGTCGTCGGCCCCTGCAGGAGGACTGGGCGCCGGCTCACGATCATAACATATGGGTGAATTTCACCAAAGGAAATAGAAAAGGGAAGGTTCGCCGACTATCCGTCATTTGCGACCAATCCGCCGCCCCGTGAAAACCGCACGCCTCGCTCGACACCAGAGCATGATCGCAAAAAGCTGAGATTTCTCGGACAAGATTACACGATCAAACAAGCGCTTAGAGCGAAATCACGATTTAACTTAAAGAGAATTCGCTCTAATCGGACGTCACGCATCACCCATGCCCGACGTTAGGCATCGCTAACCATAACCGCAGCCTTTCCAATTCCAATTCCCGCCCGTCAATTGGTCTTAAGTAGTCCAATGAAAAAATGCTGTTTTAGGTTGAATGAGCTGAATGTCGATGCCGAGGGGCATATTTTCGAAACTCTTGTATCTGACCATGGCAACCGTGCTGCCGTTCGTAGCACTGGCCACCGGTCTGCTTTGGGATCAATGGCAGAGGGAGCAATCGGCGGCCCTTCGCGAGGTTTGGGCCCAGTCGCAGGCCGTCGCGTCCGAGATCGACAACCAACTCTCGAACTTTCAGACCCTGCTGACTGCTCTCGGCCACAGTCTGTCGCTAGACCCGGCGGACACCGCGTCCAACGACGCCAAATTGCGGCGAATGAAAGCGGAATTTCCGCAATACCTTGGCGCCATCAGCAACATCCTTCTGTTCGGACCCGACGGCAACAACATCGGTACGTCGATGGAGGGACGACCGACACGCATTTTTGTAGGCGACCGGGACTACTTCAAAGCGGCCCTTGCGGGAGATCATTTCGTCATCGGCGAGCCCGTGCTGGGGCGCCACACCGGCCAATGGGTGGTCCCCTTGGCCCGACCGATCTATGGCGAAGCTGGCCAGGTCAATGCGATCTTGGTAACCGGCATCGAAGCCACGCATTTCCAGCACGCGCTCGACCTCAGCAATCTGCCCCCAGGCAGCGTCATGCGGGTAGTCAGCCCGCGCGGGACACTGGTCGCACGCAGCGCCAAAGCTGAATTCCGGGTCGGTCGCGCGACCCGCGTGTTTCAGCCTGGCGCCTTTGCAAATGTCAAATGGGGCGATGGTGTCAGCCGCATAACCGGCACGACTGAAACAAGTATCGCGCCATGGACCGTATCCGTCGGCGTCCCAAACGATATCGGTTTGGCAAATGTGCAAACTCGATTGATAGCGGGCGTTGTGGTCGCCGTCCTTGCGCTGCTAACAGCATTCTCGCTGGCCTGGTTCCTGGCGGCGCGGCTGACACGACCGCTTGCGCAGTTGACCGCCGACGCCAAGGTCTTGACCGGCGGCGACCTGACGCATCGGACGAATGTGAGTGCTCGTGGCGAGGTCGCGGTACTCGCGCGCGCTTTCAATGCCATGGTCGACTCGCTCGAGCAGCGGCATAACGAGCTGGAGATGATGCGAAAGGCCACCAGCATCGAGGCGGCCGAGCGCAAGCGCGTTCAGGAGCTGGAACGGCAGTCCAAGGAGGTCTTGGCCGCCATCATTGACACCTCGCCGGTGGGCATCGTCTGCACCGGTATCGATCGGAGAACGACGCTTTGGAGCCGCGCGGCTGAGCGCATCTACGGCTACACGGCCGAGGAAACGCTCGGGGAATTCACCAAGATCATTCCGCCAGGCGGAATAGAACATTCAGCGTCGCTGCTGCAACGCGCGCTGCGCGGCGAGAGTGTGCGCCATGTCGAGACCAAACGCCGGCGAAAAGACGGGACACTTATCGACGTCGAGGTCTCGGCAAGCGCGCTGTATGCACCGGATGGATCGGTGCGCGGCGTCGCGTGGGCCCATAATGATGTGACCCGACGGAAGGAAGCCGAACGGCAGCTCGCCCAGTCGCAGAAGATGGAGGCGATCGGCCAACTCACCGGTGGCATCGCCCACGATCTCAACAACCTGCTCCTGGTCATCATCGGCAACCTCGACCTCCTGCACGAAAAGCATTCACAGGATACGGAAAGCGAAGAGCTGATCGCAGCCTCGCTCGGAGCCGCCACGAGCGGTGCCGATCTGGCGAACGGCCTGCTCGGGTTCTCCCGCAAGCAGGCGCTGCAGCCGGAACTGATCGAAACCAAATCGCTCGTCTTCGACCATATCGGCTTCCTCAAGCGCCTGCTGGGCCCGACCATTGCGGTGACGACCGAGCTCGCGGACGACACTTTCCCGGTCCACGCTGATCCGACGCAGCTGCGGTGTGCGCTGATGAACCTGGTGGTGAATGCGCGCGACGCGATGCCCGGCGGCGGCACGTTGACGGTCAGGACTTACAATACCGTTTTGCCGCAGGCCGAACTCGCCGCCTGGGTCTCCGCTCAAAGCGGGCGGCTATACCATGATAGAGGTCTGCGACACGGGCGTTGGCATATCACCGAAGAACATGCAGCGGATCTTCGAGCCATTCTTCACCACCAAGGACGTCGGCAAGGGAACCGGCCTCGGCCTCAGCATGGTGTTTGGATTCTTCCAGCAGTCGAAGGGCACGGTCGACGTCGAAAGCGAGGTCGGTCGCGGGACGACTTTCCGCGCCTACCTCCCGCGCGCGGAAGAGGTGCCCTCTCCCAGCCTCCAACCTGCCGATCTCCCTGCCGCGCGCCGCGGGCGCGAGCGAATTCTGGTCGTCGACGACGACGCACTGGTCCGAAAGGTCGTCGTCAGACACCTTAGCGCCCTCGGCTACGATACAATCGAGGCGAACGACGCGGCCGAAGCCATCGACGTCGCCGACCGCAACGAGCCGTTTGACGTTCTGTTCAGCGACGTGGTCATGCCCGGAAACATGAGCGGCGTGGAACTCGCGGCCGCGTTACGCGAGAAGAGACCTGACCTGAAGGTACTGCTGACCTCGGGCTACCCGGATCTCAAGGAACATCAGGAATCGTTGATGGACTTTGCGATGATCAAAAAGCCGTATCGGCGGGGCGACCTGCAAGCCGCTTTGTACGCGCTGCTCGGCAAAGAGCAGATCGCGGCTTAAGACGAATCCGAGATAGAACCGCAAAATCCCGGCATGAGCCCCGAGGCTACCGGCTGACGGAAGCGATAGACCGCTTTGTGATGGATTTTGAGCGCGGTCACCGGCAGCTTCAACGGGCGCGTAGGCACCGTCGGATCTTGGCGCACCCATGACCGCGCGGCTATTGCTTTAGGCAAGAACGCCTTTCGAGAGCGTGAGCTCGCTTTCGGGTGCAGTCCGCTCGTGCTTTTCGGCGACGCTCTTGATGCGGTAGCACGGATCATCGGGATCGCGGTCCGAGGCGGGAACCAGATCGCGAATTTCATAGGGACCAGGGGCTGATGCTCGAAGCATTCGCGCCTCAAGCTCAACTATTTGACCGACATTGAACTTATGAGCCACCAGGCTTTCCTTTCGTCACATCGGGTTTAGAAATACAGTTACGTTTCTCTTCGTCCTTATGATCGTGCAGGAAGCGCGCAATCTGGCCTCTCAGCACAACCGTTTGTGACAGGTCACCCAACGAGCCGGCGGTATCGAAAAGCTCACGTTGCAGCTTCGCTGGGATCGTGTTCCACTGCATGATGACGGCCGCTCCGAGGCACCGCAGAATATGCTCCTCGCTCTCAGCGACAGCCTTGCGGTCGAACCCCTTCCCAATGACCTCGTACTGGGTAAGCACGTCTTGGGAATGAACTACCTTGTCGTAATTATCCGCCAGCCAGTCTTCGTTTTGAGCCAAATGGTTGAAGCTTTCCATTGATCGCTGAAATTTCCGGATTTCGCTCGGAACGCTGGTATTCTTACTTGATTCAGCGCTTTCTGCCGCTTTCGCGCGATATTGCTCTGCCGTAAACATGGGAATCTCCCTGCGTGACACGAGCCGAACGGTCTCGCGCTCGGCGGTGCTCTAACGTCTGGTTGTTGGATGCTGCCACCGTATATAGAGACGATCGCCTCGAATTGCGAGCACTATTACGCGTTTCCAACAATTGACCGGCCATCGGTAGCTTGCTTCTTTTGACTGGACGGCTCGGGCAAACTTTATTTCTAACAAGCGGTCACCCGCCCCTGTGGTTCTCGTAGTTCATCTCTATATGCGGCCGTTGTTTGAATTTTGGACATTCAGATGATGTTTTATCGATATTTTGGAGATAACGCTCATGAACACCACAAACCCGAATACCGCGTCGGCTGGCACCGGAAATCCCGCTGACGTCAAGCAGATCCTCCTCAAGGACATCGGCGCCAAGTGGGGCAAGTTTTCCGAGCAGGAACTCGGCGCGCTCAAGAATAAGGACGACCTCGTCACCCAGGTCGTCGCCAAGTACAGCATCGACAAGGCGCAGGCGCAGCGCGACGTCGACGCTGTGATGAAAGGCCGCCAGATCTAACGCGAGTTCAATCACGGGATCGGGGCCGCTTCCCCGCGGCCTCGATCATTACGGGATGTGCTCGCTGCCGGAACGAGGGGTTGAATTCGGATAAAGTCATGGTCGAACAAGTGATGATCGGATCCGCCATGGTGGAACATGGCACGGTCGGATTTGATTATAACGCCGAAGCGGAGCTGTTTCCCAGTCGCGATCGGAGATCCAGGCGACCGCCGATTGGTTACAGGCGGTTTGGCCACGCGGCGGACGCCATCCGATTCGCAATCGAAGAGCTTCCTCCTGAGTTTCTTCTGGGAGCCTGCCTCGAAGTCGGCGAGGAAAGATATAATAGTAGGGCAATTCGTCGCCTGTACGAGAACACGGACTATCCCTTGATCCGCGACTTGACGCGATGACAACGCGCTCGCACAGCAAATCCGTCGTCTTCAATCATCCCTTTGAGCTAAAAGGTGTCGATCGAGTATTGCCGGCCGGCGACTATCGGGTCGTTACGGACGAAGAACTGATTGAAGAATTGTCATTTCCCGTCTATCGCCGCGTGTCCACGATGATATTCGTGCCAGGTGAATCTGGCTCCTCTGTTGAGATGGTGGCCATCGATCCTCGAGACCTTCAGGCCGCGCAGGACCGGGATCGGAACCATGACGCTTAGGTTTGTGGCCCGTCGCGATGTTTTCGCCACGTCAGTCAGCCGATCAGGTTGACTTGCGGGCAAACGCGGCCGCGCAAGACCAAAAAACATGGATGGCGGGGACGAGCCCGGTCACGACGCGAGGGTGTGCCGATCACCACGAGAGCCGAACGCCGTGGCGCTCTCACTTCAGGCCGCGCGCCTTGAGCCGCGCCTTCTTCTCCTCCGAGACGAAGGTATCGAGTTTGAACAGCTTGCGCGCGTTCTCGCCCAGGATGTTGCGTTTCGCCTGCATGGACAGGAACGGCAGATCGTAGATCACCGACGGCAGGTCCATGTCCCAGTGCGGGTAGTCGGACGCGTAGACGAGCTGCGTCTCGGCGTTCATCATCTTGAAGGTCTCTTGCAGCATGGTGTGGTTGCCGACCATCTCCATCGGCTGCGTCGTGAAGAACATCTCGCGCATGTAGTCGCTCGGCTTGCGCTTGAGCGCGGGCGCCTCCGAGCTGCGCATCATGTATTCGTTGTCGAGGCGCTGCATCAGGAACGGAACCCAGGCGAGCCCGCTCTCGATCCAGATCGTCTTGAGGCCGGGGAAGCGCTCCGGAATGCCGTTCACCACCCAGTTGGTGAGATGCACGATGTTGAACCAGGTGAAGCCGAGCGCATGCGTCGCGATGAAGCGATTGGTGATGTGCATGCTCTGGTCGCCCCAGTTGGTCGCCGCGTGGAACGCGAGCGGCAGCGAGCGCTCCTCGAGCGCGGCGTAGAGCTTCATATAAGCGTTGTCATAGAGCGGCTTGTAGCGCACGGTCGTGACCAGGAAGCCGACCACGCCTTTGCGGTCGCCGAAATCCTCGACCATTTTCAGGGCCGCCACCGGATCGTTCATCGGCAGGTAGAGCATGGAGACCATGCGCGGCTCTTGCGACAGGATGTTCTCGGTGAGCCAGCGGTTATAGGCGCGCGCATATTGCACTTCGACCTCGACCACCGGATTGAGGCCAAGCCCCAGCATCGGGGTCGGGAAGATGCAGGCGGCGTCGACGCCGATCGAGTCCATCCACTTGCGGGTCAGGCTGATGTCGCGATGCGGCTTGTCCGAGGCCACTTCGCTGGCGCGATGCTGGTAGCGCGTGATGCGGCCCGCCATCTCCTGATAGCCGCCGGTCGAGCGCGGCTGCAGCGTGTTGCCCTTGCTGTAGACGAACTGGTCGCGCATCACCGGATCTTCGATGTAGCCGAAGATCTCCTTGTAGGAGCCGGTCTCGTAGTGATGGGCGTCGACGTCGACGATCATGAAGTCTTCGTATTTGCGATCCTCGGCCTGCTGCTGCGCGTGCGCCAGCAGACGGCGGGTGTCGAACTGTTCCTGATTGGGATCGCGGACGATGGGCGACACGACGTTCATGGGGGCTTCCCTGGGTTCAAGGTCGTTGAAGGCGTTCAGGATTGTGGCGCGTCGACGCGCTGATGCGGCGCGATACAGTTGCCGGTCATGGCCTGCCACATGCTGAGCTCGAACAGCTGCACGTTCAGCGCATGCAGGAGATCAGTGACCGTGAGCATGGCGTCCGTGATGGTGACGCCGCCGCCGCCGGCGGGCAACGGCGCCCGCATGCCGGCCTCCGCCTTGACCGCATAGAGCCGCAGCGCATTGGCGATGAGCGCGCGTAGCGCCGCATCGGGGATGCGCTCGGGATCGGCGAGCGCAGCCGCCAGCGCATCGCTCGCGTGCGTGAGCGTCTCGGCCGGAGGATTTAGAACATCAGACGACGACATAGACGCCTCCTTCGCGCTGGACCACGTCGTAGCGCTTGAGCTTGAGGCTCGGATCGGGCGCGCATTCGCCGGTCAGCAGCTTGTATTCCCAGCCGTGCCAGGGACAAACGATGTGGGGATCGCTGTGGTCGTAGGTCTGGCCGACATACGTCTTGTCCGGGGCGAGCAGCTCGACCACCTTGCCCTTGATGACGCCCTCGCAGGCCGGGCCACCCTGATGCAGGCAATGATTGCGGTAGGCGTAGTATGACCCGGCGTGGCGGTAGACGCCGATCTCGATCCGGTCCTGGCGGACGATACGGACATCACCGTCGCGCATCTCCAATTCATTACATACGAAGATCTGCGCCATTCCTCCCCGGCTCCTTCCTGGTCACGACTTGTGAGCGCCACTCTAGCCCACAATGTCGCGGATGACCAACCGGCCGGGGGGCCCAAGAGGCGCCGTCCCCGCTTGCGTCATGGGTTTGGGCTGGCCTGCGTGTCCCGGGCGCGGCGCAGCGCGGCCAATGCATGGGAGATCGTGCAAGGGCGGGAAGCCGCGGTGCGCAGCAGACCCGGGATCCAACTTGTGGCGGTCCCGGATCTGCGGTGCATCACGAGCGCGCTCGCACTCCTGGCACAACATCGGCGGTCTTCGTGCGCTCGTGCTGTACCGCGCCCGAAACACGAGCGCCGCAACCCAAATCCGCCTTGGGCAAAGCCTCACTTGGCCTCGTGCGGCGTCAGGCGAACCGCGAGGACGCTGCCGGCCACGAGCGACAGGCCGATGCCGGTGACGCAGGCCGCCCAGCCGAGGTGGTCGAAAGTCATGCCGAGCACGGCCGTTCCCACCATGCCACCGAAGAAATAGCAGGCGAGATAGACCCCGCTTGCGGAGCCGCGCTCCGAGGTTGCGGTCGCGCTCACGAAGCCGGTGGTGGCCGCCTGCGCAAAGAACGTGCCGACACCGACCAACACCATGCCGGCCAGGACGGCGCTCAGGTTCGGCAGCAGCAGGAGCGGCAGGCCAACGCCGGCGAGCGCAAACGAAAACCAGACCGTCTGCATGGTGCCAATGCGATGCACGACGCGTCCGGCCAAGAGCGTCGTCACGATCGAAGGCGCAAACACGAAATAGACCAGCCCGAGCGTCATCGGGCTGAGCGCCAGCGGCTCCCGCACCAGCACGAAGTTCACGTAGGTGAAGGTGCCGATGAACGCGAACAGGATGCAGAACCCGATGCCGAAGGCGGCGCGCAGCCTTGGATTGCGCAGATGATCGAGCCAGGCCGCAAACGGCGAGCGGGAGGACGCGGCAACCTCCGGAATCGGAGTGCTGCGCGCGATCGTGAAATAGACCAGCACTGCGCCCGCGAGATTGAGAACGGCGAAGAAGTAGAAGTTCGACGCAAGACCAAAATGATCGGCGACCGCGGCCGATATCAGACGGCCGACCAAGTTGCTGGCGACGTTGCCGGTGATGTAGGCCGCGAACGCCCCGCCGGCATCGGCCGCGCTGCATTCCTCGCCCAGATAGGCGAGCGTAAGCGTGAACGCCGACGCCATGCACAGACCCTGGGCGAAGCGCAGCAGCGTGAATACGGTGAGATCAGGCGCATGCGCGAGCAGCGTGGTCGGCACCGCCAGGACCACCAGGCTCACCAGGATGCCGACGCGGCGGTTGATCCGCCGGCTGAACAGCGCGACCGCAAGCCCGGCGATCGCCATGCCGAGCGTGCTGGTGTTGACCGCCACTCCCATCGCAGCCGGCGTCACCTGATAGGCGCGCGCGAGCGACGGCAGGATTGCCTGCGTCGCAAACAGATCCACGACCGTGAGGAACGCCGTGAGGCCGATCACGATCGTGCGCCACAGCACGCCCGAGGACTGCATTTCCATCTGCGAGTGTTCGAAGGTGTGTGCCGTCTGTGACATGATCGACCTCGATGGCTGATGGAGTGGTGGACTTGATCGGTTCTCTTTCTTGTCGTCCCCGCGCAAGCGGGGACGACGGCATCACAAAGTGATTAGTCGGTGTGACACCGCGTGCTCTCAGCACGGGATGTCACACGCAACGACTGGTGCCGCTCACATGTTCTTGTCATTCGGATCGCGCTGCGTGTCGGCGACGTACAGAACGACGTTCTTGCCGCTCTTGTTCTCCCACCAGTGCGAGGTCGGGTGGGTCTCGGGCCTGATCTCGCCGGTCTTGTGCACGATCGGCACGGCGCAGTTGCTGGCGTATTCGATGATCTCGCCTTCCTGGATGAAGATGATCGCCGGACGATCCCCATGGCTGTGCCACGGCACGATGCCGCCCGGCGCGATCACGAGCTTGCGGAAGCGCAGCAGCCGATCCTTGATGGCAGCAGGCTCCTTGGCAAGATCGATGGCGCCGAGCACCGTGTCGGTGACGCCCTTGCCCGCGTAGGTCACGGGCTGGCGCGCATTTTCCTTCACCTGATTAGCCGGGCAGCTCCCGGCCGCGGCCGACGACAGCGCCGCGATCAGCGAGCCCATGACGATTCCGGAAAAAACAGCAGTCCGGCCGATGATGCGGCCGCTCTTGATGCGATCGAACATGATCCTGTCTCCTCTGTTGTGGCGCGGCCGCTTCGACGGCCGCTCCTGAGACGAAGGATCAATCGAACAGCGCATGAAGGGAAATGCCAGGTCGCTCTTGAGTTGATAGCCGATCGCTATCCTGGACGATCCGACGCACGCAGACGCAAGCAAGCAGCGCCCGCCGGATCAATCGGATCCGACGGGCGCACAGAACGGGATCGCTACAACGCTACTTCGCCTTGACGCTCGCGGTGATCGACGCGATCACGGTCGAGGCCATCTTGAACTGCGCCTCGCGGTCCTTGATGCCGTGACGCCGCGCGATCCAGCCGAAATCGGTATAGGCGGTCCAGACCTGGCCCTTGTCGTCCTCGAACACCAGCAGGCGCACCGGCCAGTCAAGCCCGGCGTTGGGATTGGCGGTGATGAACTGCGTGCCGAGCGGCGGATTGCCGAAAGTCAGAAGCACCGACGGTCGCAGCGTGATGCCGGAGTTGGATGCGAGCTTCGCCTGGTCGACCTCGCTGAAGAACATGATGCTTTTGGCGCCCACATCCGTCTTGATGCGAGCGATCGTCTCGGCGACCGGATAGGCGCTCTTCAGGCGCACGACACCGTCGTTGCGGGTGTCGGTGAGGGCCGTATAGGAGAACGCCGCGACCAGCGTGGCGGCCAGGGCTGCGGAGAGAGTTGCGGAAAGAACTGTGGCTTTGGTGAACATGGGTGGGCTCCTTGATGAGCGCGGTTGCGCCGGGATTTCAGGAGCAAAACAATGAAGACCGCGGCCGCAAGGCTCAAATACCAACGCGCTTGGAAGTCGATAGCTGGCCGCTATGGCGATCGCGCGCAGCTAAAGAGCCAGCGTCCAGGATAGCAATACGCTATCGGCCCCATAGACAACTGATCCTTCCGATTGCGGCCGTCCTCCCGCAAGGTCGCATCAGCCTCGACGACGTTGTGTCGGAGAGCCGATTTGGCCGCAATTGCGGGAGGATCTTATGAACCTGGCGATCAGAAACACCAATCACGGCGTCGCACGTCGCCATTCGGTGCCCGAACGGCAGGCGTCGACCGTTGAGCGCGAGCGCAAGGACCAGGAGCTTTCGGCTCTGATGCGCCGCGCGCAGGACGGCGATCGCGCCTCTTATGCGTCGCTGCTCAAGCAGGTGCTGCCCATTCTCAAGCGGGTGGTGCAGGCGAGGCTCGGATTCGTACCGGCCATGGACCGCGAAGATCTGGTGCAGGACATCCTGCTGTCGTTGCACGCCGCGCGCGCAACCTACGATCCGGAGCGTGCGTTCATTCCCTGGCTGATGACGATCGCGCACAACCGCATGGTGGACCAGGCGCGGCGCAACTCACGACGGTCAGCCAACGAGGTGGCGGTCGATGAATATCCGGCGCACCTCGCCGAAGATGGCCCGACCGTGGGCGACTTCGGCGACCCCGAGGAACTTCGGCGCGCCATCAAGCTGCTGCCGAAAGGTCAGCGCTCGGCGATCGAGCTCTTGAAGCTGCGCGAGATGTCGCTCAAGGAAGCCTCGCAGGCGACCGGCATGAGCGTCAGCGCGCTCAAGGTCTCGGTCCATCGCGCCATCAAGACACTGCGCGCTTCGCTGCAGGCGTGACAGTGCCGCGCGCGAGCCGGCAGCCAAGGCCGAGCACCCACCCGCGCTTGCGGGGGGGGTATAGTGATAGCTGGGAAAATAGGCCACTTCGTGTGGCAGATCGGAATATTGTCCTGGAGAATTGACGGCCGGACGAAGCTGCTTGCTGACCCCATGCCGCATGTTTCGAGACGCCGGTTTTGAAGTTTTGAACCCCGACCCAGGCGACGCCATCAACCGCAAAATGGCCAAATGCCATTCGCCGCGTTGCAGCGATACGTCCGGAATCTGGGGCGAAGCCGACACGCCAAGGACATTGCTCAACCGACGCGATTGACCCACAGCAGATACGCGTCATTGAAATTCCGGGATATTCGTCGTCTGAACTCTTGCCCAGCCGCGAAGCCGTCTCTTGTCTCTCCTATGGCTGAGCCACGACGGGACGCCAAAGGTTCTGTTCAAGCTCAATTAATCGAACGAGTTCGGTTCCGAACAACGGCGTGAAGGGTGTGCCGATCTGCTCAACTCGCTTCAGCAATTCAGGAGATTTGAGCGCCACGCGTAGCGCCTGCGTAATCTTTTCAACTGTCTCAGGCGCGGTGCCTTTCGGGGCGCAGAGCGCAAACCATCCCACGGCCGTCACGCCGGGGAGCGTTTCCGCGGCCGTCGGCAAATCGGGAATGCTGGCCAGCCGTTCCTCCGTCATGATGGCCAGGGCCTTCAAGTCACCTGAATCAATCGCGGCCTTGAGTCCCGGTCGTCCGTCAATGACGGCATGAATGCGGCCTCCGAGGATCTCTCGAATCGCAGCCGCGGTTCCGCCCTGCGAGAACGGAACGATCGTCATCGGCGCTTTTGACCGCGACACGATGAGCTTTGCCGCAAAGTGCGGCAGGGAGCCGGCGGGATTGGTACCGATGGCAATCGTGTTCGGACGGCTTTTCGCCAGAGTCAGCAAAGCGCCAAGGTCTGCCACGCCGAGCTTGGGCGTGACCGCAATAAGCTGGCCTTCAGCCATGAAGGTGCCAATCGGGATGAGGTCGCGATTGACGTTGAACGATGGCGCCGCCTTCTGTGCCGGCAAGATCGTGAAAACGGAGGCCGGCGCGGCGAGGAGCGTGTATCCGTCGGGTTCACTCGTCAGCGCCGACTGAAGGCCGATGACCCCGCCCGCGCCGGGACGGTTTTCGATGACGAACTGCTGTTGCATCGTCTTGGATAGCTGCTCGGCAAGCAGTCGAGTTCTGATATCAGGCGCAGAACCCGGCGGCATCGGCAGAACCACTTTGACAGGACGTGATGGATATCGGTCCGATGCGGTCGCAGTATGCGTTTGCAGCGACAGAACCAGGGCCGCCGCGCTGATGATCCCAAGGTAGCTCATGATACAACTCCTGATGCTTGGAAGGTGATCAGCCTTTGGATTGACCGTCTTTCCGGCTGCCGCGGCGGACCGGTTTGCGGCGTGCAGCGCCGGGTCGCACATACGCTTCGTTGCCGTCGATGATGTCGATCAGCATGTCGAGGAAGCGCTCCCGGTCGGCCGGCTTGAGCGGTTCAAGGATGCGGGCCTGAGCTATGGTGCCCTTCGGCCGCAGATGGTTGCAGATCTCGGTGCCCTTGCGGGTCAGGCGGACGGACTTTGCCCGCCGATCACTGCCGTTGACGGTTCGCTCAACCAATCCCCGCTGCTCCAGTTGATCGATGAGCAGGGTGGTGTTGCTGCGGTCGATTCCGAGCCTCGATGCCAGATCGTTCTGCCCAAGCCCGGGCTGCAGGCGCAGATAGGTCAGCGCACCCAATTGCAGCGCGGTCAGGTCGCGTTCCGCAGCAACCTCAGCCGCGACCGCCATGCAGATCTGGCTGAACCGCCGCGCCAGCGCGACCGGCACGCGCTGAACCGGGACGCCGTTGGCGAGCACAACGATATCCTTGCCCCGGTGGATTGGATCGACGGTTGAGCGGCGGCTCGTCATATTGCTGGTAATTCTGATAGTTGAATTTAAGATAGTCAGAATATAAACTATCTGGGATCCGGTCGCAAGCCCTGCCGGCAGGGAGCAGCAGCAAGGAGTCTCGGCATGAGGAAGCCCGATGTCGCCTTTGACGATGCGGCGCGCTACGAGCGGTTCATGGGGGAGTGGAGCCGCGCCATCGGCGTGCCATTCCTTGTTTTCCCCGATTGCGGGGGAGCGGCGCGGTCGCGAATCGAACGCTCGATCCTGCAGAATGGATGTCCGCTATGAGCTTTCCAGTCCTTTACAACAAAGTCCGCGAGTTGTCCGCAGCTGCACAAGCAATGGGTGCTCTCGGAGCGGAGTTGCGGCTCCGCCAGCTGGGAGTTCCTGGCGACTCTCGGATACGGACCGCATTACAAGCGGTGACTGACACATTTGGGCCAGGGCTGATTGATGGACTACAGCCGGGCCAAATTGCCACCGTGATAGGCCAATTGACGTATGCTCTGCAGGAAGCGTTAGACCTCCTTCGGGAGCCTGAGCGCGGACCGGGTTGGACCTATGATGATCCAACCATTTTGCAGGAGCGCGGGCGAGGCTCACGCGCTGGAGCGCGGCTTTTTGAGAGCGCTGCACGGCAGCGTCCCCCGCTCGCGGCAGTGCTGGAAAAAAATTGCAGATTCCTTGATGTCGGTACCGGGGCCGGATGGCTGGCGATCGAATGTGCAAAGATATGGCCCAACATGCAAATCGTCGGAATCGACATTTGGGAGCCTTCGTTGAAACTTGCTGAAAGCAACATTGCGGAGGAGGGATTGCAGCATCGAATTTCGCTGCGCCGGCAAAATGTCATTGAGGTCAAGGAAGTTGAGGCGTTCGATATAGTTTTTGTTCCGAGCATGTTCTTGCCCCCCGATCTTCTCGATCGTGTCACCGCGCGGGTGGTTGAAGCGCTCGTTCCTGGCGGCTACCTCATTTTAGGTATGTTTGCGCCGGGGCCGGGGCCGCATGGTGCCGCAGTACGAGACTTGCTTACGATCCGATGTGGTGGTTATCCGTGGCGGCCGGATGAGATCGCGGAGCGTCTACGTTTGGAAGGACTAAAGGACGTGGAATTTGTCGATTTTGAAAGCACGATCTGCGTCATGCTCGGGCGCCGCTAATTGATTGATTCAGGGCGTCCTTGATGTCTCCTATTGGCCCATCTCGTCGTTTCGCTGCAGCCCGCACGCAAGTCCCTCCGCCAGCAGGTCTCGCCAGACCCGCCTGGTCCCATAGGTCCGATCGCTTGCCAGGAAGCTCGCACGCACCTTCGCACCAAGCTCTTCATCGGCCCGGCTGCGCTGACTGCGCGGTCGGCTCAGCCACCCATAGAAACCACCCCGCGAGACACCGAGCGCCCCGCACATCCAGTCCACGGCCCAGATCCCCCGGTGCCTCGCAATGAAGGAGAACTTCATGTCAATTCCTTCGCGAAGTAGGCCGCGGCTTTTTTTAGGATGTCTCGCTCGGCCTTGAGCTTCGCCACTTCACGCTTGAGCCGCGCAATCTCAAGCTGCTCGGGCTTCATCTGCCCGTTGTCGGGAAATGCGTGCTGCGGGTCATCGGAAAACTTCTTCACCCAATCGCGCAGCTGCGACTGATGCACATCCAGATCAACCGATGCCTGGGCGACCGATACGCCCCGATCCCTGATCAGGCGCACAGCCTCAAGCTTGAAGTCCCGTGTAAACTTTCGTCTCTGCATGACTTACCTCCGGTCCCATTGTCACACCAAACTTGGTGTCTTCGGAACCGGGTGCAGGCCACAACGTGCGCCCTTCGACTAAGAGGTCTCTCAGCCGAGCTTGCGCCGCCAGGACTTCAGATTGGCGGCACCAGGTCGGGCGTTGAATGTTGAACTATGTGAGGGGGCCTCCGCTGCCCGCCCGTCTCGGTCCATCGCGAAAGGGGGATTGCGAGGTGCAGACCGCTTGGGTCGGCGGCAGCGGAGGCTATCGGTTCAGCGCGCGATGTCAGCCGACGGAAGGGCGCTCGATCATCGCCCTCTGGCGGCAGGTGGTCGGGAAGGTCGGGCCGGTTATGCGGGCTCCGATCCACTGCTCGACATAGAGGCAACGCTGGCCACCACAGCTTTGCGGCAACGGCCCCTCAATCGTGCAGGCAACCTGGTCGGGTTCAATGGCCGCCGCGATATACCCGCTGGCGTGCGTGGGCGCCGAGGCCAGGGCCAGGAACAGCGCGGCGGGCAGCGCGAGAATCACTCGTCTTGCTGGCATGTCGTCATCCTCCTGCGTGCAGCGCATTGACGTGTCGACCAGGAGTTCGCCGCCGCCCGCCGGATGGTTACGGCCAAGACCGATTTCTCTGCCGCCCGGATAGTCGGCGGCTATGGCATCCATTGCCGATCAGCATTTTCATTTCCTGGAACCGCAGGATTTCATGGGGATGAGCGATGCGGCCATCGTCGGCCCATCACATACCTGTCACCGAGGCTCGTTACATGCAGCACGCGATGATCAAGCCCCGCTCGCCCCAGGCGCAGGCGCCAGCCCGCTGGCAAGATCCGCAGGATCGAGCCATGCATAGCCGTGCCGACGGCGAGGACCACGTCGCCGCCGCATTGTTCGATCCGCTTGCGCGTGTGCCCGCGGCGATCGGCGATGCCTTCGGGATTCGGGGGCGCGGGCAGTTCTGCAGCAACGACATCACGGCTTTGCTCATCCGGGCGCTGGCGGCGCGCTATCCGGTGGTGCGAAGGCTTGCGGGCGATGATTCGTTTCTCGCCACAGCCTGCCGATTTGTTCTCGCCCGGCCGCCGCACCTTTCGGCCGTGCTGCATTTCGGCGATCTGTTTCCTTGCTATCTGCGCGGTCTCGGAAGCGAAGCGTCGTTTCAATACCTGGCCGACGTGGCGGAGCTCGAAGCCGCGCGCGCGCGGGCGCTGCGTTCCGCCGATGCGGCGCCCGTCGATGCGTCGAGACTTCTCGCGCTGTCAGCAGGTCGCCACAACGACATCGGCATCGTCCTGCATCCCTCGGTCTCGTTCATTGCCTCGCGCTTTCCGATCGTGACGGTCTGGGCGGCCAACCAGACCGATGACGGCGACGGCATCATTCACCAATGGGGGCCGGAAGCAGCCCTGGTCGCAAGGCCGTTTCTGGACGTGGATGTGATGCGGCTGCCGCCCGGCGGCCATCGATTCCTGAGCGACCTGGCCGAAGGTGCAACCATCGCGACAGCGATCGCGTCCGCGACCCTCCAGGAGCCCGCGTTCGACCTCACGGTTAACCTCAAGGTGCTGATCAATACGAGCATCGTCACCGGGTTTCACCGCTGCGGCGGTGATGGAACCGCCGCTGATGTAACGTCCGGGCACGCCGCCGCGTAATCGCAGAGACCCTGGAACCGCATCCTATCCTGCGGTAGGGTTATGGCGGCCGCGCCGCGACAGGATCAAACTGCTGAGATGGCTACCGATACCCCTCAAGAAAGTCTTGCCGACTCGTTTCAGCGCATTCGCGGCATGGACATATCGCTCGGCGAGCAGCTGCAGGCGCTGGCCGAATCCGCGCGACAACGGCGCCCCGATTTCGCCGCCGCGGTCGATCGCATGGTCGAGCGGCTTAGCCAGAACGGGGTTGGCGAAACGGCGCCGCAGCCAGGCGAGCCGATGCCGCCGTTCGTGCTGCCCGACGAGACCGGCCACCTGGTCAGCCTCGACGAGCTCACCGCCGCGGGTCCGGTGGCGGTGACGTTCCATCGCGGTCACTGGTGCCCCTATTGCCGTATCAGCATCAAGGCGCTGGCGCTCGCCCATGCGCAGGCCGCAGCCTCAGGCGGCCAGATCGTCGCCATCATTCCGGACCGGCAGCAGTTCGCCATCGAGATGAAGACCAAGAGCGACGTGCCGTTCCCGATCCTCACCGACATGGACAACGGCTATGCGCTCTCGCTCGGCCTGGCGTTCTTTATCGGCGAGGAGATGCAAGGCCTGATGACCGGGCGTCAGGACTTGCCGTCATTCCAGGGCAACGACACATGGACGCTGCCGATCCCGGCGACCTTCGTGGTCGGACGCGACGGGATCATCAAGGCGCGCTTCGTCGAGCCCGACTATCGCAAGCGCATGGCGATCGACGAATTGCTGGCCGCGTTGCGCAGCTGATCTCAGATCAAATTGCGTTCCAATGGAGCACGGCCGTGCCGTAAATGGAGTCCGTGCCTATCATAAAGACCTGCATAGATACGAAAGCGGAAGCTCGAGATAGATATCTATCTGATCTCAACCACAGTAGCGCGACCAGTCGGCCGCGCGCAGCATCTTCAACATCGCGGCCGCCACCGCCGTGCGCTGACGTCCGGCAACGCCGTACACATAGACCGTGCGCGACAATTCGAGCTGGTCGACCGGCACTTTCGCCAGCGAAGCCGGCACCCGCAGGCTGCGCGGAGCGAGCGCGACGCCGAAATCGGCTTCGATCAACGTGATCAAGTCTTCGTCCGAGGTCACGTCGTGGGCCCGGTCGACGTCGATGCCGTGACTGCGCAGAATCGCGCTGCCTTGCACCTCGTCCTCGCAATAGGCCCGACGCAGGAAGCGCTGCTCCTTGAGATCCTCTACCGGCACTTGCGGGCGCGCCGCCAACGGATGCCTGCCGTTGACGACGAGCTGGAACCGCTCGGTGAACAGCGGCCACTTGTCGAGCCGCCCCCATGACTCATCGAGCCCCGCCGCAATCGCAAGCTCGGCATCTCCCTTCTTCAGAAGCTCGACCACATCCGTGGCCGTTCCACGCAGGATCTTCATCTCAAGGCTGTTGAACAGGCGCTTGAGCTCGGAGAACTGGGTCGCCAGCAAATCAAGGCCGACCGTGCGCGAGAGCGCGAGCCGCAGCGAGCCGATCTCGCCGCCCTTGATTGCCGACGCCAGCGAGCGGGCGCCGAGCGCGCTGTCGTAGCACTGCTTGAGCAGGGGAAACATCCGGTGGCCGAGCTCGGTCAACTGAGCCTGCGGCCGCTCGCGCCGGAACAGGTCGCCGCCGAGCTCGCCTTCGAGCTGCTTGATGGCGCGCGTCAGCGAGGGCTGCGAGACGTTGCACCGCTCGGCCGCCTTGGTGAAATTCAGCTCATTCACCGTAGCCAGGAAATACCGGACCTGATGCATTTCCATAGCGGCAACCTATCAACGCGTTAGCCAATCAGCATTTTCAAGGGCCGGGGTGGCTCGGGCAATATCAGCCTCAGCCGGGCGACCTTCGGCCGCCCGAACATCGATTGAAAATCGCGACCAACACGGAGGCTGCGGTATCATGAACATCGCCATCAAGCGTCCATCCACTCATACCGGACAGTCACTCGCAGGAAAAGTATCCCTTGTCACCGGCTCGACCAGCGGAATCGGGCTCGGTATTGCGCGCGCGCTGGCGGCGGCTGGATCAAAGGTTGTGCTCAATGGCTTTGGTAAGCCGGACGACATTGCCCGGACCCAAGCAGAGCTTGCGGCTGAATTCAACGTCAGCGTGTCCTATTCGCCGGCCGACATGTCAAAACCGGAAGCGATCCAGGCCATGATCGACACCGTGCTGGAGACCACCGGCCGGCTCGACGTTCTGGTCAATAATGCCGGCATCCAGCACGTCGCGCCCGTGCAGAACTTCCCGCCCGAGAAGTGGGACGCCATCCTGGCGATCAATCTGTCATCGGCGTTTCACACGACCCGCTTTGCCTTGCCGTCGATGCTGGCCAACAAGTGGGGCCGCGTCATCAATATCGCGTCCGCCCACGGCCTCGTCGGGTCGCCTTTCAAATCGGCCTATGTGGCCGCCAAGCATGGCATCCTCGGGCTGACCAAGGTGGTTGCACTTGAGACCGCAGAGCAAGGGATTACCTGCAACGCGATCTGCCCGGGCTACGTGTATACGCCGCTGGTCGAGGCCCAGATCGAAGGCCAAGCCAAGGCGCACGGCATTCCGCGCGAACAGGTGATCCGCGACGTGCTGCTGGCCCAGCAGCCGAACAAGCGCTTCGCCACCGTCGAAGAGATCGGCGCCTTGACCCTGTTTCTGGCGAGCGACGCCGCCGCATCGATCACCGGCATCGCGCTACCGGTCGACGGCGGCTGGACCGCGCATTAAGGCGCGGTCTTTTGGTGCCAACAAGGAAGGCCAAGGGAGGACAAGGTGAACAAGATGGTCGAGATCGTAGAGGACCGGACGCACAAGGCCGATCCGCAAGCCACACTGCGGGCGACAACGCGCGCCCCCAAGGACCGCCAGGTCGTCCTGGTGTTTCAAGGCGGCGGCGCGCTCGGGGCTTACCAGGCCGGCGTCTACCAGGCGTTGCATGAGGCGAAGATCGAGCCCGACTGGATCATCGGCACGTCGATCGGCGCCATCAACGCCAGCCTGATCGCCGGCAACGAGCCGGAGCATCGCCTTTCCCGGCTCGAGGAATTCTGGCGCCGGATGCGGCGCAAGGAATTGTGGGGCCGTTCGAGCTGGCCCGGCGCCGCCGACACCGCCAACTACTGGGCGACCGTGCTGGGCGGAATTCCCGGCTTCTTCGAGCCCAATCCGCTGGCGTTCTTCGGCTCCCACATTCGTCTTGGCGCCGAGGGCGCCGGCTTCTATTCGACCTCACCGCTCGAGCGGACACTTAGTGACCTGGTCGATTTCTCGCTCGTGTCGCGCTGCCGGCCCCGCCTCACCGTCGGCGCCGCGCACGTGCGCACCAGCATGATGCGCTACTTCGACAGCCGCGCGACCGAGATCACTCCTCGCCACGTCATGGCGTCGGGCGCACTGCCGCCGGCATTTCCGGCCGTTCGCATCGACGGCGAGCTCTATTGGGACGGCGGCATCCTCTCCAACACGCCGACCGAAGTGATCTTCGACGACAACCCACGCCGCAACTCGCTGATCTTTGCGGTGCACATGTGGAATCCGACCGGACCGGAGCCCGACACGATCTGGCAAGTGCTCAACCGCCAAAAGGACATCCAGTATTCAAGCCGCGTGGCCAGCCACATTCTTCGGCAGCGCCAGATCCACAAGCTGCGGCACGTGATCTCCGAGCTCGCCAAGCTCATTCCGGACGAGAACAAGGAACGCGCGCGCGAATTGACGCAATATGGCTGCCTCACCCGCATGCATGTGGTGCGGCTGCTTGCGCCGCGGCTCGACAACGAGAACCACACCAAGGACATCGACTTCACCCCGGCAGGAATCCGCCGGCGCTGGGAAGCCGGCTACGTCGACACCCAGCACGCCCTGCAGCGCAAGGCCTGGGAGGACGACTGCGATCCGCTCGAAGGCGTCATCCTGCATGAGGAGATGGCGGAGGAAGCCGCCACGTAGCGGCGTGGGCAAGGGCGAAGACAATGCCTCGCCCTGTGCCCTTCCCCCAAATTCAGCGGAGCCCGGCCAGGACGACAGATGGCCTGTTGATCCCCATCAACACGCCCCATATTGGGATCGACTACATGGTGCATCATGGATGGGCCAGTCGATCGATCCGATGCGGCCGACGCGCCTGGAACGCGCGAGCGCACGCTGCTGGCGATCGTCGGAGCGCTCGCGCATGAGCTTCATCCCCAACATGCGACGCCTGCGATCTCGCTGGCGAGCCACCTCGAGCGCGACCTCGGGATCGACAGCCTCGGACGCACCGAGCTGATCCTTCGCCTCGAGCGCGGTTTCGGGGCGCGCCTGCCGATCAAGCTCGTCAGCGAGGCCGACACGGTCGGTGACCTGGTGGGGGCGCTTGATCAGGCCGGCGCATTGCAACCGGTCGTCGAGATCGCACCGGCAACGACGCCCACGGCCGCAATCCCGGCCGCGACCGAGGCGAAAACGCTGATCGAGGTTCTGGAATCGCACGTCGCACAGCATCCTGACCGGCTACACGTCACCGTGCTGGAGGACGAGCAAACCGTCCTCGCCACCATGAGCTACGGCGAGTTGGCGAAGGCCGCGCGTGCCGCTGCTGCAGGCCTGATCGCGCGCGATGTCGCGCCGGGCGACCGGGTCGCGCTCATGCTGCCGACCGGCACCGATTTCTTCACAGCGTTCCTCGGCATTCTCTATGCGGGCGCGGTGCCGGTGCCGATCTATCCGCCGATGCAGCGCTCGCAGATCGAGGACTATGCGCGCCGGCAGGCGGGCATTCTGCGCAATGCCGGCGCCCGCATGCTGGTCACGGTGCCGGAGGGATTGCGGCTCGGCTCTCTGCTGCAGGGCCTGGCTCCCGCGCTGAGCGCGGTCGAGAGCGTGGCCAGCCTCACCGAGCAAGCAACCGACGTTGCGCTGCCCAATCTGCAATCCGAGACCGCGACTGCGCTCATCCAATACACCTCGGGCAGCACCGGCGACCCGAAAGGCGTCGTGCTCAGCCATGCCAACCTGCTCGCCAACATCCGGGCGATCGGCGAGACCATCGGCGCCACCTCGCAGGATGTGCTGATCAGCTGGCTGCCGCTCTACCATGACATGGGGCTGATCGGCGCCTGGCTCGGCTGCCTCTATTTCGGCGCGCCGTTCTACGCCATGTCGCCTTTAAGCTTCCTGGCACGGCCGCAGAGCTGGCTGTGGGCGATCCATCGCTATCGCGGCACGATCACGGCGGGACCGAACTTTGCGTTCGAGATGTGCCTGAGCAAGATCGATGACGCGCAACTCAAGGGGCTTGATCTCTCTTCGATGCGCTACATCGCTAACGGCGCAGAGCCCGTGAGCATCGACACGTTGCGCGGCTTCACCAAGCGGTTCGAGCCTTATGGCTTCCGGCCGGACGCCATGGCCCCGGTCTACGGCCTCGCCGAGAATGCGGTGGCGGTGACGCTGCCGCCGCCCGGCCGCGTACCGATCATCGATCGCATCAAGCGCAAGGAATTGACGACACGCGGGATCGCCGAGCCCGCGGGCCCGGATGAGACCAATGCCATCGAGCTGGTCGCGTGCGGCCGACCGATCCCCAAGCATGAGATTCGCATTGTCGACGAGAACGGTCGCCCGCTTGGCGAGCGGCGCGAAGGCCGGATCGAATTCCGCGGACCGTCGGCGACGTCGGGCTATTTCGAGAACCCGGCGAAGACGCGCGATCTCTTTCACGACAGCTGGGTCGACACTGGCGACCGCGGCTACGTGGCCAGCGGCGACCTGTTCATCACCGGCCGCGTCAAGGACATCATCATCCGGGCCGGCCAGCACATCGCCCCGCATGAGATCGAGGAGGCGGTCGGCGCGGTGCCCGGGCTGCGCAAGACCTGCGTCGCTGCGTTCGGCACCAGCGATCCGGCGTCCGGAACAGAGCGTGTGGTGGTGATCGCCGAGACGGATGAAAAGAATGCGCGCCGGCGCGCAGAACTGAGGGAGCAGGCCCGGCGCGCCGCCACCTCGATCGCCGGCGGTCCGCCGGACGAGATCGTTCTGGTGGGGCCCGGCGCCGTGCCCAAGACCGCGAGCGGCAAGATCAGGCGGGCGGCGGCCCGCGACCTCTATCTGGGCGGCCACTTGGCCGATCAGCAACGCGCCGTCTGGTGGCAATTGGCGCGATTGGCGCTGGCGGGATTGCGCGCGCGCCTGTCCCATGTGCTGCGCGCGACCGGCGAGACCCTCTACGGGTGCTGGTGGTGGGCGGTCGTTGCGATCGCCTTTGCGCTCGGTTGGCTCGCCCTGATGACACTGCCGCGTCTGGCGTGGCGCTGGGCCGCAGTGCGCACGCTGGCACGCGCGACGCTGGCGGCGGTCGGCGTGCCACTCTCAGTGCGTGGTATCGACCACATCCCGCGCGGCGGTGCGGTGCTGGTATTCAACCACTCGAGCTATGCCGACAGCCTGATCGTGGCAGCATCAATTCCGGGCGAACCGGCTTTCGTGGCCAAGAAGGAGCTCGCGAGCCAGATCTTTGCCGGGCCGCTGCTGCGCCGGCTGGGCACGCTGTTCCTTGACCGATATGAGCTCACCAACAGCCTCGCCGATCTCGACAGTGTGACCGCGGCCGCTCGGCAGGACCGCCTGCTGGTGTTCTTCCCGGAAGGAACGTTCACGCGCCGGGCGGGCCTGTCCGGATTCTATCTCGGCGCATTTCAGGTCGCAGCGCAGGCCAACCTGCCGGTAGTGCCCGGCATTCTGCATGGCACGCGCACCATGCTGCGCAGCGACCAGTGGTTTCCGCGCTGGTCGCCTGTCAGCGTCACCATCGGGCGCCCGCTGACGCCCGCGGGCACGGATCTTTCCGCGATCGTCAAGCTGCGCGACGACGCGCGCGCCGTCGTGCTGGCCGGCTGCGGCGAACCCGATCTGGTCAGGCTGGTGAAGCCGCCCAGGACCGAAACCAAGCCGCAGGTGCAAACCAAAGGCTAGTGTCCGCGGCGCGCTCGTTTGCGCATTTCGGAATTGAAGGAGACTACCAACTTATAGATCCAATGTGCCTTTGGTTTAGAACTCCGCATCTCGGATTCGCGGCAAAATGATGCGGACTTCTCAACCGCCACACAAGATCGTGTGGCTGGCCGGCCCGGACCTTTGATCTGGCTCAATCGCGATTGGTCAAATTGTCGCAGCATGAGAGGATGGAAAAGAATGCTCAGCCGGCGTCGCCACGCCGGGCGTTGATCAAAAGGTTCTGGTCGGCCGCTTGCGGCTTTTGGTTCGGGGATATGCAGGCAACAGCCTGGACCCTCACGCTGGGGCTCATCACCGTCGTGTTGATCCAGCTCTTCGTCCAGTATCGCCTCAACATCTGGACCCGCGATCTGTTCAACGCCATCGAGAAGAAGGACGGCGACACCATCCTGGCGCAAGCTTTCGTCTTTCTGCCGCTGGCGGTTGCAACCGTCGGGCTCGCGGTCTTGATGGTCTATGGCCGCATGAAAATGCAACGCGACTGGCGCGCCTGGGTGACCGACCACATCACGAACCGATGGCTGGCGCACGGGCATTATTACCAGCTGAGCCTGATGGTGGGAGAGCAACAGGTTCCGGAAAGCCGCATCACTGACGATACGCGCGTTGCGACCGACCCGCCGGTCGACTTTGCGACCGGCATATTCCAGTCGGCGGTCACCGCGATCACCTTCATCGGCGTGCTGTGGGTCGTCGGCGGCAGCATTGCGATCGGCCCCACGGACGCGCCCATCGTCATCCCTGGCTATCTGGTGCTGGCCGCAGTCGGCTACTCCGCCCTGATGACGCTCGGCACGCTGCTCGTCGGCCGCCGCTTCGTCGCCGTCTCGGAGGCGACCAACCAAGCGGAAGCGGAGTTTCGCTATGCGCTGACCCGCCTGCGTGAGAACGGCGAAAGCATCGCGCTCCTGGGCGGCGAGGACGAGGAGCGCCGGGGTCTGCGCGCAAGCCTGCGCAACATGATCGAGCGCTGGCGGCTTCTTTCCCATCAGCACATGCGCTCGAGCGTGGTCAGCAACGCCAACGCCCTGCTCGCGCCGACGATTCCGCTGATCCTCTGCGCGCCGAAATATCTTGCCGACACCATGACGCTCGGCGAAGTCACGCAGGCCGCCGCTGCCTTCTTCCAGGTCCAGTCCTCGTTCAACTGGCTGGTCGACAACTACCCGCGTCTCGCCGACTGGATGGCCTCGCTGCGCCGCGTCGCCACCCTCTTGGCGGCGCTCGACCACCTTGAAGCGGTGGGCAAGCCGGGGGAAGTCGAGGCGATCCGCCGGACGGAGCATTCCGGACCAGCGCTTCGGCTGCGCGATCTTTCGGTCACGCTCGATGATGGGACGGCCGTCATCCACGACGCCGACGTAGCGATCGAACCCAGGGAACGGGTACTGGTCGTGGGCGAGTCAGGGACCGGCAAGAGCACGCTCGTGCGCGCGATCGCCGGGCTGTGGCCATGGGGCCAGGGCGAGATCGCAATCCGCCCCGGCGCCAAGCTATTCCTGATGCCGCAACGCCCGTATATCCCGTTGGGCTCGCTGCGTCGCGCCGCGAGCTACCCCCGCTCTCCCGACGAGGTGCCCACCGATCGTCTGCGCGACCTGATGCAGCGCGTCGGGCTTACGCATTTGATCGATCGTCTCGATCAGGACGCGGCCTGGGACCACATCCTGTCCGGCGGCGAAAGACAGCGCCTCGCCTTTGTCAGGCTGCTGCTGCACCAGCCCGATATCGTCATCATGGATGAAGCCACCTCGGCCCTCGATCCCGCCAGCCAGGAGAAGCTCATGAACCTGGTTTCGGACCATCTCACCAACGCGGCCGTCATCAGCATCGCGCACCGGCCGGAACTCGAGGCCTTTCATCACCGCAAACTGGTGTTCGAGCATCGGCCCGACGGCTCGCGCGTCATCAGCGACGATATTATCCATCCGCGGACGCCAGTCCGGCGTCCGCGCTGGCGGAACCGGATCGACCCTGCGACCCATTGAAGGGGGATACGGAGCCCGCAATCGCGATCCGCAAGCTGGCGTCGGGAAAATATCGCCTCTATTCGCGCAAGAAGAACCCGAACACCGGCAACCGCCGCCATCCCTGCGCAAGCCTATCGATCTGTCTGATCAGCCATTTCCCGACGCACGGCGGATGCCTCACAGGTGTCCCATCTCAAAGTCCTCGCATGAGGCGCCGAACTGCGACAGACCCTCTTCGAGATGGTCGGCCAGCATTGGCTTGCCGAGCAGATAGGCGGCGGTGCGCGCATTGTGCTGGCGGGCGGCCTCCTCGCGCAGCTGCTCCCAGTCGCCGATCTCGGCATCGCCGCGACCGAGCCACAACAGCGCCACGAGGTCGACCTGCTCGTCGAGCGTCAGGGCATTGATGAAGGAAGTGAGCTCTTGCGCAGTGGGATCATCCCGATGGTCTTCCAGCACCGACATCATCGAATCGTCGGAGGCGTTGGATCCGGAATCAGGATCGGTGACAACGTCCTTGACGTCGAACTCGCGCGCTTTGACGATGATGTAACAGACCTTTTCCGGCGAGATCGAGAGCGTCGGTGAAGCAATCATCTGGACCTCCATCCCACTGGCCGGCGAAAACTACGGGCAGCGCCGAGGGTAAGAATTGAGCCAAATCAATCCGATGAACGCGGCCTCGAACGAAGATATCAAGTGTTTCCCTCCCGTGATTGTTCCCGTCCGCCATGGGCCATGGCGGCCGAGTTCACGGGTCTCAGCGAGGCGCGTGCTCGGATTCGGACGAGCGCGAGAGGGGCGTCACGGCTGAATGGGCGCGATCGAAACCGTTTGCAGCAAAGGAGTTGGGCAAGCCATGATCAAAGACCTTGTCGTCAACCTTTCGGTCTCATCTGGCCGCGACGCAACCGCTGAATTTGCGATTTCCGTTGCCCGCGCGTTTGCGGCCCATGCCGCCGGCATCGCCTTTCAATACGACCCGCTGGTTCCGACCGTTCTGATGGATGGCATTCCGCCCGACGTGATCGAGACCCAGCGCTCCGAAAACGAAAAGGCGGCCAAGGCGGCCGTCGATAAGTTCAATGAAGCCGCGCGCGGCGCCTCGGTTCTGGCGGAAACCCGCATCGTCGAATCTGCCGTCGCGGGCGCTGGAGTTCGCTTTGCCCAGATTGCGCGACGGTTCGACCTCGCCGTGGTCGCCCAGGCCGAGCCCGAGAAGGACGGCCCGCAGGCCCTGATCGTCGAGCAGGCTCTGTTCGATTCCGGACGACCCGTCCTGGTGGTGCCCTACATTCAGACGGCGCCGTTCAAGGCCGATCGCATCACGCTATGCTGGGACGGCAGCCGCACCGCCGCGCGCGCGACCGCGGACGCTCTGCCGCTTCTGGCCCGTGCCAAGCTGGTCGAGGTGTTCATCGTCGAGAGCGGCAAGCTCAAAAGCGATGAGATACCGGGCGCGGACATCGCCGACCACCTGGCGCGCCACGACCTGAAGGTGAGCGTCACGCGCACGGTTTCGGGCGATATCGACGTGGCAAGCGCAATCCTGTCGCACGCCGCCGATTCAGGCACGGACATGCTGGTGATGGGAGGCTACGGGCATTCGCGGCTGCGCGAATTCATCCTGGGCGGCGCGACGCGCGAGATCCTCGCCAGCATGACGGTGCCGACCCTGATGTCGCATTGAGGCAGACGCGCTTTTCCCTGGGCGGCGATCTGCCGCGCGCTAACACGCGCGGTCGGCATCCGCCATGGACTACGCGCGCCTATCGCTCTTGGCGATCCAGCTGCTGCCGACCTTCACATAGGATCGCTTCACCGCCGCCCATGCGATGCGATGGGCCGCCTCCTCGCGCCGCGGATCACCCGCATGGTCGGCGTAGGCATGGTTGAACGCACCGCGGTAGATTTCCTGGGCGTGATCCGGAAGATGACGCTGCACGGATTCCGGCAAGTCGGCATTTCTCTCATACGGCATCGCGCCCCACCCTGCGTTTGAGGTCGCTATTCCTGCAGCACATAGACCCCCGGTGCATCACCGAGCGGCGGATAGCCCTGCGCGGGCGCCCCCGTGTCGCGCGGCGCAACGGGCGCGCCGGAGCGCGCGGTCAGCCAGTCGGTCCATTTCGGCCACCAGGAACCTTCTTCGCGCGGAGCCACAGCCAGGAAGGTGTCTGGGTCGAGGTAGCGATCATCGTGCTCAGTCGTCCTGACTTGATAGGAGCGTCCGTCGCGGCCCGGTTCCGAAACAATGCCGGCATTGTGGCCGCCGCTCGCAAGCAGATAGGTCACTTCGCAATCGGTCAGCAGGTGGATCTTGTAGGTCGACTGCCAGGGAGCGACATGATCGCGCAATGTGCCGACGGCGAAAAGCGGCAGCCGAATGTCGCTGAGCGCAACGGGCCTTTCCGCCACGATGAAACGGCCTTCCGCAAGATCATTATTGAGGAAGAGACGACGCAGATACTCCGAATGCATCCGATAGGGCATGCGCGTGGCATCGGCGTTCCAGGCCATGAGGTCGCTCATCGACCGGCGCTCACCCATCAGGTAGTCATGGACCATGCGCGACCAAACGAGATCGTTGGAGCGCAGCATTTGGAATGCGCCGGCCATCTGCCGGCTGTCGAGAAATCCCTGCTCCCACATCATGTCTTCCAGAAACGCGAGCTGGCTCTCGTTGATGAAGAGCATGAGCTCGCCGGCTTCCGTGAAGTCGGTCTGGGCCGCCAACAGCGTCATGGTTTTCAGCCGCGCGTCGCCATCGCGCGCCATGGCGGCGGCCGCGATCGACAGCAGCGTTCCCCCCAGGCAGTAGCCCACGCCATGAATCCGCTCGTTCGGCACGATGTTGCCGATGGCATCAAGGGCGGTCATAACGCCCAACGACCGATAGTCGTCCAGGCCAAGATCGCGATCGCCGGGGCCGGGGTTCTTCCATGAAATCATGAACACCGTGTACCCCTGTCGGGTGAGATAGCGCACCAGCGAATTCTGCGGCGACAGATCCAGGATGTAGTACTTCATAATCCAGGCCGGCACGATGAGAACAGGTTCCGGCCTGACCTTGTCGGTCGCGGGAGCGTATTGGATAAGCTCGATCAGGCGATTGCGATAGACAACCTGGCCGGGCGTTGCCGCTACGTCGCGGCCGACGACAAACTGTTCGCTGCCGACCGGCTTCTTGCCCGAAATGGCACGCTCCCAATCCTGGACAAGATTTTGAAAGCCGCCGATGAGATTTGTTCCGCCGCGGCTGAGCGTGCGCTGAAGGACTTCCGGGTTGGTCAGCAGGAAATTCGACGGCGAGATCGTATCGAGCAGCTGACGCGACGCGAACTCGACCATGTCCTCATGCCGCTTCGAAAGCCCGCGCACGCCGGTGGTCGCGTTGTGCCACCATTGCTGATGAAGAAGAAAGGACTGGTGCAGGAAATTGAACGGCCACCGTTGCCAGGCTTCCGTGACGAACCGCTTGTCTTGCGGCAGCGGCTCGATGCAGCACGCCGCAGCTTGTCCCTCCAGCCCGTAGCGATAAGCATAGCTCGCGAAACGCACGGCCTTTCGCATCGCCTTGTCCAGAAGTTGCAGGCGTTTGCCGGGCGAGTAGGTAAGATGTGTTGCCCAATCGAGATAGGCATGAGCCAAAGCCGCGGGCGACAGCCCCGCCGTCAATCGCGCGATGGTCGCATGCAGCGAGCGATCAGAAATGTCGGCGATTGCCGTAACAGCGTAGGAATCATGCGCGGCAGGCTCGCTCGAGGCTCGCGGCGCGACGGAACCGGCCGCCCTTCTGGATGCGGACACGGTTGCGGCGACTGGAGCGCTGGCGCGACGTTTAGCTGAACGAAGTGCGGCAGCACTGTGGCTTTGCTCGTTCACGGCTCGTCCTTGCGACTTGTTGGCGGCCTATGCGGCCCCATTGTCGGCTATGCGCTTGGCCACACAAGCGTTCTTGATGCAGCTCAAGTTGCATCGCACAAATGACTTCACTTGAATGTGACCGATTCCACGCACGCAAATTGGAATCATTCGGTTGAATACATTTTTCGTTGATCACATTATCGACGGCGGCAACACGGCGCGGCATGGTGACGGATACCATGTCGTGCGCGCACTTGATCTACATCAACGAGCCGAACGAGAAAATAAGATTGATGGGGCGTGGAAAGCCCCCTCTCCTTCGCAGCTTGGCAGTCGCCGCAACTCTCCAGCGCGCGGAGCAATCGGCCTTGGGAGAAAGCAAGCAGACCAAAACAAGAAGGCGGATGGGTCGACCGGAGCATATGGCAGAGTAGACCGCGGCGAACCGCGGCAGATGCTATGCGGCTGACATGAGGACGACCGGCGAGATCGCACCGCTGTGTCGTTTTGGAACCTTAGTGGAGGCTTTGATGACAACCACCAGCGACAACGCTGCGCAACAGGCACTCAACTGGATTCCCGCAGCGTTCGACACCATGGGCAGAAAGCAATACGAGACGGCGTTTGCGCTGCAGAAGGAGCTGCTCGACACCTTCGAGCAAATCAATCGCGCCTGGTTTGTTCGCGCCCAATCGGAAATTGACCTCGCGGCCGAGTTCATCGGCAAGGTGGCCGGAACGCGGTCGATCCCTGACATGGCGAATGCCTATCAGGAATGCGTCAGCCGGCAGCTCGAGATGCTCGCCGAAGATAGCAGGCGCATCCTCGCCGACGGCGAGAAGCTGTTGCGGGCCGGCACGCGCCACCTTGCCAATGGCTCGGGCGAATCCGCCAGCCGGAGAGCCAACTAGAGCCGTTCGCGGCTCACTTGAGCCGGGCTCAGGCCCGCGAGATCTTGTCGTCGCACCGCGTGTCGCTCCCGGTGAGCCGATGTCCGGCTCGCTTGGCGACGCGTAAGAGGCCGCTTGCAGGCCTCTGCTGATCCTTTCTTTACGATGCACCACAGGTGCAATCGAAAAGCACGGGAGGACAATCATGCACATGATCGTCGGAGAGGAAAGATCGCCGCAAGTCTCGGCAAGGCAACGCGCTGAGAACGAGCTGGTCAAGCGGATCCGCAAGTTGCGCTGGATCGGCATGGACGACGAAGCGCAGACGCTGCAACGGGCGCTCGATCCACAGGAGGCCGACAGCGTGCTGGCAATGCCGTGTGACACCGACTGAAGAGAACTGCGCTTTTATACACCCGCAGGAACGCCATACACGCACTTCAACTGCGACCACGCTGTGCGCCACGGCGGCGCGTCCGTTCGAGCGTCGACACGACATCGGGCCACGGGCGTTCCGGCCCGCCCGCTAGAAAAATCAAACCCGGCCTATCCGGCTACTGCTCGCAAAAGCGTGAACGGCGCGCTTCGTCCAGCGCCGCGATCTGTTGACCTACATCAACAGCGCGTGCGCCGCGCATCATCATAAGTCACCCACACTACAACTGCCGGAGAGTGACCATGACATCGTACATGCGTTTGACTGCGATCGCCGCACTGATCGCTGCACCATTTACTGCACCAGTTGCTGCACTCATGGGCGGCTTGCTGACGGGAACGAGCGCATCCGCGCTGCCGCTGACGGCCGGCGCGAAAGAGATCGCCGCAAGCGTGGAAAGCCAGGCCCTGACAACTCAGGTCCAAGCGCGCCGCGGCGTCCGCGCCGCGCCTCGCGTGATCAGACGTCCAGCGTTTCGGGCGCCGCGAATCTATCGCCCGTTCGTACGCCGGCGCGCGCCCGTAATCATCGGGATCAGTCCTTTCTTCTACGGTCCTTACCCGTACGACTACGACCCCTATTACTACTACGGAGCCCCCTACGACGGCGACGGCGCGGTCGCGTACTGCATACGGCGCTTCAAGTCGTATGACCTCCGCAGCAGAACCTATCTCGGCTACGACGGCTTCCGTCATCCCTGTCCCTGAGATGTCGCCGTATCGACGCACGTCTCAAGATGTTGGAGAAGATAAAATGATACGCTTCAACTCACGAATGGCCGCATTGGCATCCGCGGCAGGCATTGCGCTCATGCTGTCGAGCACCGAGCTGGTCGCGCAGCCGGGCGGTTTCGGCTGGGGCCCGGGAACCATGATGGGGCCCGGCATGATGGGTTCCGGAGGAATGTGGGACGGCGGCATGTGCAGCCCGCGCGCCGCAGGCCTCGCGGAGTGGCGGATGACGCGCATCGAGCGCGCCGTCAAGCCCACCGATGCGCAGCGGCCAAAGCTCGATGAGCTCAAGGCCGCCTCCGCCAAAGCCGCAGACATCGTCGCGGCAGGGTGTCCGCGCGAGTTTCCATCCTCGCCGGTGGCGCGTCTCGACCTCATGGAAAAACGCCTCAACGCCATGCTCGAAGCGGTGAAACTCGTACGGCCGAAATTCGATGAATTCTATGCATCACTGACAAGCGAACAGCAGGCTCGCTTGAACTCGGCCGGCCCGCGGCGCTGGGGCTGGCGCGGCTGGCGCTGGCGCCAATAAGCGCTCGGTTCCGGCGCGGCCGGAATGCATGGCAAGAACCAAGCTTTGTCTGTAATCTTCCCTTGATCGCTGCTGCCACGACGTCATCGAGCGTCGTGGCTGAAGATCCGCGAAGGATTGCGTGCGCAATCGCGACCGTCTCAGAAACGGTTCGCGCGTTGCTGTTCGCCGTGGGGGAGGAATAGACATGACGGATCGTTCGATCGCGCGTCGGGCCGTTGAGGTGTGCGCTGCTGCTTTGATAGCCGGTGCCGCGGCGATCAGCGCTGCCATGGCACAGATGGACTCCGGCCCGA
Source organism: uncultured Alphaproteobacteria bacterium (assembly GCA_963753575.1). Classification (GTDB taxonomy): domain Bacteria; phylum Pseudomonadota; class Alphaproteobacteria; order Rhizobiales; family Xanthobacteraceae; genus VAZQ01. The sequence continues at coordinate 7,156 of CAVWCR010000005.1, read as the reverse complement.
AGACCGAAAAGACCTACGGGATCGGACTGCCGCGCAGTCATGCCTCGCAGCTGTTTTCCGATGCGGACTATCCGGTGTTCCCGCTGAAAACCGGACAGGAGGCCTACAAGGATATCGATGCCGCCCGGATGAAGCGGGACATCGTCGCCCTCTCCAAGATTGCGCTTCGCTATCGCGACACCGTCAACAAGCAATGGTGGAGCCGCTTTCCCGGCACCGATGCCGATAAGGCCGGCATGAAATACATGACTGACGAGTTCACACGTCTCGGTCTCAAGGTTGAGTCCTTCCCTTACGCTTTGCCGAAGGACTGGCGCCCGAGCGGCTGGGAGATGCGCTACACGTCTTCGAGCGGCGCCAAGGTCGACCTCGTTACCGCTTTCCCGGTTTCGGGCACCAAGGGAACGGCGCCCGCCGGCCTCACCGCCGAAGCAATATGGGTGGGCATCGGCGCGGCGCCGGATTTTCTCGGCCGCGATGTCAAGGGCAAGGCCGTCATCATCTACAGCACCTTCGTTCCGGGCGGCCGCAGTCATTCGGCGTCCGATCGCGCCGGCTTGTTCAACGCGAACACGCGCGCGCAGGAGCTGGGTGCTGCCATGGTCATCAACGTCATGGCCGTGCCAGGCAACGGCCAGTTTCAGCCCGAGGGCGAGCTGCGCGCAATCCCGCAGATGACGATCAGCCAGGACGAAGGTTTTGCGCTGCGCGACCGGCTCGGCGCCGGCGAGAAAATCACGGTTTCACTCCGTCTCACCGTTCCGGCACTCACGAACGTCGAGACGGCCTGGACCAAGGCGACGCTGCCGGGCGCCTCGGACGAGGAAATCGTCATCATGACCCACACCGACGGGTACTTTCAGGCCGCAACCGACAACAACTCCGGCATGGCCGGGACACTCGAGCTCGCGCGCCACTACGCCGCGCTGCCGCAGGCGCAGCGCCCCCGCACGCTGGTGTTCATCCAATTCCCGGATCATCACCACGGCGAGGTGGCGCGCCGCCGCAAGGACGTCGGCATCGATGCCAGCTATGATTGGAAAAAGGTCGCGCTCAAGCTGACCATGGAGCATCCGTCCGAGACGCTTCTTTACATGTACAACAACAACCTGACCGCCACCAATGCGATGAGCGCTGCGCGCTGGAGCGCATTCGGCAGCGCCGAGTTCGAGCGCATGACGCTCGATCAACTACGCGCGTTCGGTGTGTCGGTTTATGGCGTCGAAGACGGGCCGAAGAACGGCAACTACGCCCCGTCCTTCCACATCATCAACCACGTTGTCTATCACACCAGCCTCGATACCCATGAGCTGGTTCCGGCCGAGGGCATGAGCCGCTCGATCCGAGCGTTTGCGTCGATCATCGACCACGTCAACAAGATGACGATGGCGGAGCTGCGCGGCCCGCATTTCCCGCCCATGGACAGTCGCGGCACGCTGAATGGGCCAATCGGGCCACGATAGTCGCGAGATCGCCGAGAGCGCGGATAAGCACAGCAACTTGCATGCGCCAACGGCGGCTTACGCTCATCAAAGGCCATGCAAGATCGCTGTCACACGGAGATGAGCGCCGTCATAGCGGCCCCGTTTCCTCAGCAGCCCCGGCAGATGCTGCGCAACAAGGTGTCGATTCTCTTTTCTCTCTCGATCTCTTGCGCGCGCAATCGGTCCCATTCCGGCGTACCGGTCGCCGGCCATCCCCGTTCAAGGTCGTCCGCTCGGCCCTTCGCGCCGGCCGATTCCTCATCGTCGCGCGTGGCTTTCGCCCGAGCGCGCTTCGCTTGCGTCGACTGGTGTTGCGTCGCGCGATGTCGCGCTGTGGGACGTCCCGGCGAATCGTCGGCCGTCGCCAGGTGCTGCGGGCGCACCTGAGCCAGATCCACGTAATACCCGCTCGAGCACCCGCCCAATACGAGCGCCACGGGGATCAGCAAGAGCGATAAGCAACCGCGAACCAGCACGCACGCCACCCAACGGCTAAGGGGACTGGGCTCATGTTAACCAATCTTACCTCCGGCGCCCAGGGGGTATCACGACGCAGCTAATTCAGTGCCCATTCAGTGCCCATTCAGCGCCCACGTGTAGGCGAGCGTCGCGACAATCCCGAGCATGGTGCGGACCGCGTGCAACTGTCCCCACCGTTCGATCAGTTGGCGCGCGTTGGCATCGGCCCGCTCGTCGGGTATGGCCATCAATCTAGCATTGGTCGGCTTGATGCCCAGAAGCGTGTAAGGCCAGTTGGCAAGGATCAGCACCGCCCCCACGGTCCAGCGCCAATCCCTTGTGAGCCACCAGGCCGCTAGTCCGAGCAGGCCGGAAACAAGCGCGAACGTCGCCTGCATGTTCAGGCCGCGCTGGTAGCTCGGCTTCCATTCCCTCAGCAGGCTGCCGTCGTCGAGACCCAAACGCGCAGGCTGTTCCGCGACGTTGACGTAGAGGGCTGCGCCCGCGAACGCCGCCGCAATCACCAACGCAATCTGACCGACCAGCATGACATCACTCCTTCGACGGCGCCACATCGCTATTGACAATATACTGTCATATTGACATATAATTGTCAATTATGCCAGCCCTGTCCCGCACTCCCGCCGCCGATGCTCTCACGGAACTCATTCTGGAGACGTTCCGCCTCAACGGCCGTCTGCTGACGGCCGGCGATCAGCTGGTGACAGAGCTCGGCCTGACGAGCGCACGCTGGCAGGTTCTGGGCGCCATGGCGGCCTCGCCGGCGCCAATGCCGATTGCGCATATCGCGCGCAACATGGGGCTCGCGCGGCAGTCCGTGCGACGCCTGGTCGATGAGATGGCGCGGGACGGACTCGTGCGCCTGGCGCCGAACCCGCATCATGCCCGCGCCAAGCTGGTGCTGCCGACCGAGGCTGGCAAGCGCGCGTTTGCGGCCGCTCACAGGAAACAGGTGCCATGGGCGAACGCTGTCACGAAAGGCGTGGTCGCAGGCGAGATCCGAGCGGCGCATCGCATGCTCAAGGCGATCCGCGAACGCATCGAGCGGGAATCGAATTCACCGCACGACGATAGAGCTCGCAGGAATGGGACCGGCTGAGGAAGCTCGTATCAGTCGTGATGGGTACGCCGCCACTGACCTGGACTGATCCCGACTGACTGAGTGAACACCCGCGTGAAGTGACTCTGGTCGGCAAATCCGCAGGCCAGCGCCAACCCTTCGTCGCCCGCGGCATGCCTTTTTTATGTGCACCGCTGGCTTATGTGCCCCGCAAGCGATGTCCGATTTCGTCAAATCGCTCGTGCTTCCGGAAAGCTTGCTGTTGCTATCCGGGATAGGAACGCCAGAATGCCTGCTGTCGCCGTGCCCCGTGTCGAGCACCCCGACATGAGCGGGGCAAGCGATAGAATTCAAAATGATCAGTCGTCGTCGTACTCCGGTCAGAATAGTGTTAGGAGTAATCGGCATTCTAGCATTGGCCCTGCCGGCCTCGGCCGAAGTGCTGTCGTTTCCTAAGAATTTCCGAACACGCCAAATCCAGGTAGACGGCGCGACGATTCACACCCGGGTCGGCGGCAGCGGCCCGGCGGTCGTGCTGCTGCACGGCTTTGGCGACACGGGCGATATGTGGGCACCGCCGGCGACCGTGTTGGTGAAAGACCATACCGTGGTCGTGCCCGATCTGCGCGGCATGGGTCTCTCGTCTCACCCGGAACGCGGCTACGACAAGAAATCGCAGGCTCGCGATATCGCGCAGGTGCTGGACGTGCTGAAGATCGAAAAGGCCGACTTCGTCACGCACGACATCGGCAACATGGTAGGCTACGCGTTCGCAGCGCAGTTTCCGGCGCGCATGACACGCTGGGTCATCATCGACGCGCCGTTGCCGGGGATTGGCCCCTGGGACGAGATCATCCGCAGCCCCGCCCTGTGGCACTTCAATTTCCGCGGTCCGGATGTCGAGCGGCTGGTCAAGGGCCGCGAGCGCATCTACCTTGACCGGTTCTGGAACGAACTCTCCGCCAATCCCAAGGCGATCGACGAGGCGACGCGACGCCATTACGCACGGCTCTATGCTCGGCTTGGCGCCATGCATTCGGCGTTCAACCAGTTCGCGGCCTTCACGCAAGATGCGATCGACAACAAAGCGTTCGCGGCGAAAGGCAAGCTCGCCATGCCGGTGCTGGCGCTCGGCGCCGACCACTCGTTCGCGACCCAAATGGCCGACATCATGCGGCTCGTCGCAAGCAACGTGGCTGGCAGCATCATCAGCAACTCGGGCCATTGGGTGATGGAGGAGCAGCCAAAACAGACGACCACAACCATTGTCGATTTCATCAACAGGAAGTGACGGCTGAGCACCTCAGGAGCAGCGTTCGACGAGCCGCAGCGCAGTCTACCCGGTCCTGACGGATATTTGAGGATCAAAGCCATGGCCAAAGCAACGACGGCCCCCGGAAGAACCCTGCTCAATCCGGATGATCACACCCTGATGATGATCGACCATCAGCCGCAGACGGCGTTTGCGACCACCTCAATCGACGGCGTTGCGCTCCGCAACAATGTCGTCCTGGTGGCCAACGCCGCGAAGGCTCGGTGCTCTCGCGGTGGTGGGGTTTCATCCCACGTCCAAGGCAGGCGCGTGAGGGGCCACGACGCCAAACGACCTCGTGCTAATGCGTAAGGAGACGACATATGACTGTTCGTGATATCAAGGCTGCACGCGTCGCCGCGCTGGAAACGCCGAGCGATCTCAAGCCGAATGCCGTCCGGGACATCGGCGGGGCGCTGAACCTGCTGCTCGCGGACATGTTCGCGCTGTACATGAAGACCAAGAACTTTCATTGGCACATGTCCGGGCCGCATTTCCGCGACTATCATCTTCTCCTCGACGAGCAGGCCGACCAGATCTTTGCCACCACTGACGCGCTCGCCGAACGGGTCCGCAAGATCGGCGGCACCACGTTGCGTTCGATCGGCCACGTCGGCCGCCTGCAACGCATTCTCGACAACGACGCCGATTTCGTCACGCCCGCGGACATGCTCGCCGAACTGCGCGACGACAACAAACAGCTCGCTGCCAGCCTGCGCGAGACGCACGGGCTATGCGACGAGCATGGCGATGTCGCAAGCGCGAGCCTCCTGGAAATCTGGATCGACGAGGCCGAAAAGCGCACGTGGTTCTTGTTCGAGGCCGCCCGTGCGACGGGGTCCGCTTGAGAACCGTGTTGGTTCCACGTCGTTTCGTGAGCTCCGCGTCGTTGATCGGCAAGAGGTGGCGCTCGTTGACGCAAGCGCCGATGTTGGCGCTGTCGGAACGAGCCAGGCGAAGACGATTGGCTCCCCGGCCGTTCGACAGATGTAGAAGGAATCCGGCAATCCCGCGAAACAAGTGAGGCTCATCGCCGGTAGCGTGTTCGGGCTGGACAATCAAGCCGCTGGCGGAGGAAGCGGTCTAGCGTGGCATGACCAACGACAACGGTTGGGCTTCAACAATGCCGGACCGTGAGGTCGCATCACTTCATTTGTTTATTGTGTCTCTGGTTGTCGTCTGCCTCGCAGAGCGCAAATCAGGATCAAACACGGAGACTCCCGTACCACCAAAAATGAGAAATCGAGACCCACGCGGCGACAACGCACGCGAGACCGCACGACAGCGTCTCTACCGGTGATCACGCCCGCCGCGACTGCCGCCAAGCCGCGGAAATGTCGCCAGAATTCGCACGGGTACGGGGGATAAAATAGTAGCAATATCAGATACTTATATGTATGGCGGAGGGAGTGGTCCGCCGCGAACTCGTCTCCCTCGGAAAAATACCTGTTTTCGGCCCTCTTTGCAGCATGCTGAGCGGTCTGCAGCGTGGTATGCGCAATATTCTTCAAAGATTCTAGCAGCTTATAGCGAGCACGGGTTCCAACGGCGACCGAGGAACAGGGCATTAACAGGCGTATATCAAGCGCTGAACAGACATCGAACTGGGGTCCAACAGGAACGAAGAACGAGTGGAGCAACATTCCCATTCCGCCGAGTGCCATCATCCTGGTGCACAATCATCCCGGAGGAGACCCGCGCCGCGGCAAAGGTACAGTGCGCTCGGTGTCATTCGATACGGCGCCGGTCCTGTTCGACCGGGATGAGGATGAGGGGATTGAAGGGAAAGTGTGAAACTATGTCTACTTGCCCTGCGAAAGATCACCAAGGTCCGCCCTGATGCGACGGGCGTGTGCAAGCAGGTCCTCAAGAATGTCGCCGACAGGGCGATCGGCGGTGACAATGCCCGAAAGCGTGGCCTGAACTTCCATCGCCTCACCGAAAGAATCGGCCACCATGCCCGAACCTAACACCGCGCAGTAGATGGTTTTTCCACTACCGGGTGGGGTCATGCACACATGACTTTGATAGTCGGGACTTTCCCGAGGGTCAGGCTGATTGTGTTCTAGCTTCCCTTCAGGGATGAGTGTCCACTGAAAGTCTTCACGACGCTGGGCGTACCAGTGTTCGCCGACCTTCTTGATCGTGGTCGGGTAACAGTCCTTGAGGTTGCAGCACGAGGCTACGCGCTCGTTCCCATTGTTGGGTACGTTCCATGTGCTTTAGAACTTCTCATGCAGTGCCATGTCTTGCGGCGGGTGCTGGTGATCGTCGATCAACCAAAGGCTGGAAGGCAGAGTGGTAGTTAAACCATAGACGTGTTGTCCAAATGCAAGATACGTTGCTACCCTGGTGAACTCGGGATGCTTGTAGGTATCCATCGTCCACAAGTACCGTGCGGGAACGTTTGCACATTTCCCTTCGGCAACTAACTCATTCCAGAGTTTCTCTCCGGTGCCCTGCATGTCAGCTAGAGCTAACTTGTAGGTATCCTGCTTCTCAGCGCAGACAGGAGCTGCTTTTGCCTCTGAGATAACGCACAGCGCTATCATGAGTAGGCCGAAGGCTCTTGCCCATCGAGCTAAGTTCTCGACGTGTCGGTTGTAATAGTAGTAAAAGTCCCGCCCGTCCTTTGGGAGGTCTAGACAGTCACATTCTGCGAACTGCTTTAGGCAAGCGACGCAAGTTTGCTTTATCATATTACACCTCCGTTCAGTTGCGGAGGCGTGCGTGCGAGGTAAGCGAGCGTGTTGGGCCCGCAATCGTCCCACGCGCACATTTCCAAAACCGAAGCAGAGGAAACTTCTATCAAAATTCTCT
>CAVWCR010000004.1:0-91182 GCA_963753575.1 uncultured Alphaproteobacteria bacterium | reverse complement strand
GAGGTGGCTGAGTGGTTGAAAGCACCGCACTCGAAATGCGGCGTACGGGCAACCGTACCGGGGGTTCGAATCCCTCCCTCTCCGCCACGCATTAAGTATATGATGTTACTAGTGTTTTTGCATTTGAAGCGACGCAAATTCTCGCGACATTTCCGCGGCTTCGCAAGGATCGATTCGATCGCTGTTTCGGGTAGAGACGCTTTCGTGCGGTCTCGCGAGCTTCGTTATCGCGCGCGTCTCGATTTCTCATTTCGGTGGTACGGCAGTCTCTGACATCCGATGTTGGTTTGTGCCGTGCGGCGCGGACGACAACCAGAGACACAACGCCAAACGCAGTGATGCGCGCCGCCGGTCTCACAGTGGTGCGTTGAAACCAAGATGCTGTCGCTGTTCTTGCCATCCGAGCGGCAGTCGCGTGTCATCCATGAGACGACGTGCCGTAAGCTCGGGTGGGTGTCTGCCGGTCAGAATGGCACTGACAATGTCCGGCGCGAGCAGGGTGAGACGGAACAGCCGTGTCGCATAGGAAGGCACGATGCTTTCGGACTTGGCAATTTCTTCGAGCGTGAGGCTGCGGTCCGCGACGAGTTGCTCACGGATCACGTGGGCGCGGACGAGCAGGCGGACGAGGCTCGGGTCAGGAACCGCGTGTTCGGATCCGTCATCGACGATGATCTTCATCTCTTTGCCGGCCCGCTTGAGGCGAGACGGAATGGACAGCGTGGTGGGTCTTGGTTCGGAGACTGGCGTGCCCATCGGTTTTTCCTTACCGATGCTACCGGTGAGCCAGCATTTCAGGCGATCCTGACTAAGCGTGAGATCGATCCGGTCGGTATGGACCTGCGCCCGCACCAGGACCGAGCGGACAAATTTTCGAACGTCGTCTGCCGGGAGCACATCGGCGCCCTCGGCCAAACCTTTGGCGCGCTCGTACAATCCCTTTTGGGATGCGGCATTGAGCGTGGAATCCTCAACAGCGCCGAGAACGAAGGCCGGGTCGCTCAATTGCTGCCGGATCTTTCGGATAATGAGACCTTCCAGTGCGATCGCGGGAATGCGTTGGCCCGGACCTTTGGCGCCGGATGATCCGTCTTGCAGCTGCCGCGAGACATAGTAGCGGTAGCGGGCGCCCTTCTTGTTGGCATGCACTGGGCTCATCCGGCTCCCCTGCGCGTCGAACACGAGACCCGTCAGGAGGCTCGGCGTCTTGGCGGTCTCGCCGTTCTCCCGGTCGACACGGTTTGCGGCAAGAACAGCCTGGACCTTATCCCAAAGGGACTGATCGATGATTGCTTCATGCTCACCCGGGTAGCTCTTGTCCTTGTGGACGATCTCGCCGCGGTAGATGCGGTTCTGCAGCATGAGATAGAGGGCACCCCGGGCGATGGGTTGGCCACCGTAGGAACTGCCATCTGAAGCCTTGCGGAGCTTGCTGACGATGCCCTGTGCATCGAGATCGCCCTTGAGCAGCCGGACCGATTTCTGTTCGAGATAGCGCTGGAAGATAAAACGGACGACTTTAGCTTCCGCCGGATTGACCAGGAGCTTCCGATCTCTCGCGTCATAGCCTAGCGGGGGCTGGCCGCCCATCCACATGCCCTTCTTCTTGGATGCGGCGATCTTGTCGCGAATGCGCTCGCCGGTGACCTCGCGCTCGAACTGGGCAAATGATAGGAGGATGTTGAGGGTTAGGCGGCCCATCGAGCTGGTGGTGTTGAACTGCTGGGTGACCGATACGAATGACACGCCATGCTTGTCGAAGACCTCGACGATCTTGGCAAAGTCGGACAGCGACCGGGTCAGCCGGTCGACCTTATAGACCACCACGATATCGATACGACCCGCGCGCACGTCCGAGAGAAGCCGCTGGAAGGCCGGCCGCTCCAGGGTGCCGCCCGAGAAGCCGCCATCGTCATAGAGTTCATCGATCAGAAGCCATCCCTCCCGCCTTTGGCTCTGGATGAAGGCCTCGCAGGCTTCCCGTTGCGCGTCGAGCGAATTGAAGTCTTGCTCCAGCCCCTCGTCGCTGCTCTTGCGGGTATAAACCGCGCAGCGCAGACGCTTGGCGAGAGGCGCTTCGGATTGGGACCGGCGCCTAGCCATGGGCAATCTCTGGTGATCCAGCGAATCCGACCGGCTCGACAACGTCATCTCGATTCATTGTAGGTTTCCGGTTCAGCCCGAAGAACCGCGGACCGGACCAGTGTGACCCGGTAATAAGGTGTGCGATCCTGGTGAGCGACGGGTAACTCTTACCGTTGAATCCGAAACCGTCGTCGAGGACGAAGACTGTATGCGTCTCTCCGTGCCACTCTCGAACGAGCCGGGTACCCGGTCTCAGCTGGACGTCAGCGGAAATCGTAATGGCGCCTTTGACGCTCAGTTCCCTGGTCAGCCTCGCGAGTTTGCGCTGGGTCGACTTGCTCAAGCCACCATGCGCGAGTTCCTGGATCCGATACGCCAGTGAGCGGATTAGCAGATCGCGGCTCAGTCGCGGCGGCTGGCCGCGATAAAGCCGTCGCCACTCGGAAGGCCGCCGGGACTTCAAGAAGACAAGATAACCACCGAGGGAACGTCTGTTGCTGTTGAGAACATGATCGAGGAGCCTTCAAATGTCACGTGACGAACGCGGGCGCTTCATGCCTGGTTACTGCGGCAACCCCAAGGGAAGAACGCCTAAGCAGCCAATGGAAATCTCGCCTGAGCAGATGCGCATCGACTTTTTTCTCACAAGCCGGATGCCGGTTTGGCTGGTGGAGAATGGAAAGCGAAAGAAAATTCCAGCCCACGTGGCAATTGATAGGCAGTTGATCAAGAAAGCCGTCGAAGGGGAAAAGTGGGCAATACTGGAATACAAAAGGCTGGAATACAAACACACAAAGGAGTTTTTCGACGAGCAGGTCAGTCTGATGGAAACCCTGGTTGAGACCGAAAGGCAGTGCAGAGAGGCGCCAGAGGAGGTGACAGAGAAATTGCTCGAGATAATGCGACGCGCACGAGCTTTGTTGGCGCCGGCCTTTCGGCCGTAAGAGAGATTGGGAGCGATCATTTCAGCCGCGAAAATTGCTCGGGGTGGGCCGTCGCCTACCGCAGACGGTTCGGTCTTGAGGCCGCATCGCCGCATTGTCGATAGAGTGAGAGCGCCTGACAGGCGATCTGCATCATTTCCTGTTCGGCCGCGCCCAGCTGGCGCCGTGGCCTCGATCGTTCGGATCGATCCGTCCGCCGCCAAAATCTGATGCGGAATTTTTCAACGTGCTCAGCATCCGCGAAGCAATGGACGATCCACCAATGGTACGAGCTCCTGCATTCGGTTGCAGGGACGCAACTTGATGCGACCAGCCGCGATCAATCCTATTGACTCGATGTTCTTCGTTTGTTCTTATGGCCCAAAGGAGAAGTCCAAACTTGAACGCATCGGAGGGATCGAGACAGACCGAAACCGACGCCGCGTTGCTGGAAGCGGAGGTGAAAGAAGCGATTGTGATTTGCGGGGGAGATGTGCGCGCGGCGTTGCGCGCTACGCTCATCGCAAATGCGTACCTGGAGGCCGAGGTCGAACGATTGACCGACGCAATCTCAGCGGGCTTCGCTCGTGGGCGGATGCGTAGGCCACCTCAGCGAGTGAAGATTTAGACGTTTCGGTACACGGGATGGAAACAATAGCCACCATCCTCCACGCGGACCTGGATGCCTTCTACGCATCAGTCGAGCAACTGCTCGAGCCGTCCTTGCGGGGTAAGCCCATCGCCGTCGGCGGCGGGGTTGTGCTTGCCGCTTCATACGAGGCCAAGGCGTTTGGAATCAGCAGCGGCATTTCGGGCCGGCGGGCTCGCGAGCTTTGTCCGCAACTGATCTTTGTCGGCGGCCATTTCAAGGAATACCAGCGGCTGGGCGATGCTGCGATCGGTGTGCTCAATGATTTCACGCCTCTCGTCGAACGAATCTCCATCGATGAGGCCTTCGCCGATGTCGCAGGGTGTACCCATCTCTTCGGACCGCCACCTGAAATTGCGGCTGAGGTGCGACGTCGCGTGCGGGCAGAGATTGGCCTTTCCATTTCGATCGGCGTGGCGCGCACCAAGCATCTCGCGAAGATTGCGTCGCAAGTGGCCAAGCCTGACGGTTTAGTGGTCGTCGATCCCGCCACCGAGCTCAACTTCCTGCACGACCTGCCGGTCGAATTGATGTGGGGAGTTGGCCCAGCCACCAAGGCGCGGCTAGCTGAGATTGATGTCCATACGATTGGGCAGCTGGCGAAGATGCCCGGATGGTCGCTTGAGCGGGTGCTCGGTCGCGCGGCAGGAGTGAAGCTAGCCGCGCTGGCTTGGAATCGCGATCCACGGGAAATCCTGACGCATCGTCGCGCACAATCGGCCGGAGCCCAGTCCGCGCTCGGCAGGAAGCCGGCCGACGAGCAGGTGTTTCGACCCATGCTGCGTCATCTTGCCGACAGGGTCGCCACCCGGCTTCGAGCGAAGTCCAGGCTTGGTCGGACAATGACAGTCCGCGTTCGCTTCGCCGATATGCACTCGGTTACCCGCTCCATAACGCTTGATGCGCCGATCTCAGCGACTGCGAGCGTTGCCGAAGTCGCCGAGGAGCTCGTTCGCGCGGCGCTTGCGGATCACCCTGGCGAGAAGATCATTTCGCTGTTGGCGGTCTCCGTCTCGCACCTCGAGACGCACTGGGACGTGCAGTTGGAACTCCCTCTTGGGCTTGAAGATGAAAAACGCCGTCCCGGCACCAAGAGGGATATGGCGCGTTGGACGGCGGATCGCGCCGTAGACAAAATCCGCGCTCGCTTCGGATGGGAGGCGGTCGAATATGGGTCGGCACTTGGGCTCTCCCGTTCCGTCGCCGACGAGTTCAGAGAACTCGCCGAAAAGGATCTCTGATCAGTATCGGCCTAATAGCAGGCTGTAAGGCACGCCCCTACCCCCTCGTCGCGCCCGGCCGCCTTCAGCGTCACGGCCGGGCGCGCGGCTGACCATGTGGGATCAGCCTAGTGGGCTCCGAACGGGTTCGCCGCCATCCCCACTGCCGCGCTTGCTCCGCCTCACAGTGCGGCTTCTCCCGCGGTCCCCGCGCTTTCGGGTCCGGGTCCCCATCGATGGCCTAACTCTAACGACGTGCAATTGTCGTCCGCGAATTTAGGCCGCAGCAGTTTCCGCCTCTGCAAGCTTCTGAAATTCAGTCAAGATATCGCTATGATGTTGCGCGAGATAGCGCACCACGCGCGCGTTGCTGAGCAGTTTGCCGAGGTATCCATTGGTCAGAACAAGATCGAGATGGTCAGTGCCGTATGACTTCTCGGCTACCCTAAATTCACGCTCAAGACTGAGCGATTCGCGTTCCATCAGCAAAACCTGTTCTTCGCTCAACCCATTAATCCGCTTGGGTTTGGTTGACTCGACCAATTGTGTCTGGGGCGTCGCGGCGAGCAGCGATTTCACATAGTTGATGGTGTATTTATTCATCGCGACCATTATCTCAGCAGCCTCAATCTGGCGCAGCGGCACCATTTTTTTCAACTCCGAGAAGGTCTGAATCGCAATGTGCTTGTCCTTGAGGATTTCAGCTACTTCCGGGCATATCCCATCCAGGAGTTGCCGCTTCCGCCTGATCGTCGGGATATCGACGTTGAGAGCCTTTGCGATCCGCTCCTCCGAAACGCCACGCTCGACTGCCTTGAGAATCATGCGATGCTCTTGAACCATCGCGATTCGGTTGACCCGCTTGTTGTAGGTATAGGCCTCATCATCAGTCGCGACCAAGCACGCGACGTCAATTCTTCCCATGTCCTTGAGGACCTCAATACGCAAATGGCCATCGAGGAGGAAGTATTTGCCTCGATCGCTTTGGTCGCGGGCAACAACCGGTGGTTCGACGATGCCGACCTCTCGAATTGACGCGGCAATTTGTGCATATTTCGGCGTCTTCTTGATGTCGCTCGGAATGAGTTTGAGGGGTTGAAGATCCACAATGGCGATTTGGACCTTCGCGCCCTCGAATGCCATCTTGACTTCGAGCGAGGCTGCTTTGCGGGGCATGATCAGGCCTTTCCGCCAACGTCGATGCGCGTGGCGAGGTTTTTCGGAAGCGTGTCGAGACCCTCCGCTCGCAACAGCGTCACAAAGTTGTCGTCAGCAAGCAGCTTGCGCATCGCCTCGGTCATGAAGACCAGGCGGCTCCGCGTTGCCTCCGCTTTGCGGATCAAGATGCGCTTGCGATCCACATCTTCCTGAAAAGCGCGTATCAGTGAGGTTGAAGACAGGGTTTTCTCGCGCTTGCTCTGATGGATCTTGAGACCTTTTCCCCTCCGGCGACGTTGTTCGATAAGCCGCCTGGCGGCGATCAGCTTGTTGCCTCGCAAGAGCTTCTTTTCGTAAGCCTGCTGAAGGACATGCTGCATATCCTCGTCTTTGGCCCCAGCGATCTCGACCGCGATGCTGACGGGGATTTGGCCTGCCTCGACGGAGCGCAGCAGCCGATGTTCGCCCTTGTTGAGCAGTCGAAGGACCCCTCTGACATATTCGATGGTAAGGCCAGTCTTGCGAGCTATTGCGATGTCGTTGTATCCGCGTTCTTTCATACCCCCAATGTCGTGCAGCAGGTCGATCGCACGGTGTTGGCGCCTCGCGAAGTTCTCGACCAGACTCATCACCAGACAGTCCTCAGTGTTAGCCTCCACCACGAGAGCCGGAATTAGCAGTTGGCCGAGTGCCTGATATGCTTCAAGCCGACCCTGACCGCATACAAGGTCGTACTGCAAGCCGTCAGGCCCATCTCGACGGGACACAGTGATCGGCTTTTTGAGGCCGATGTCGGCGATGTTGGAAATAATTTCCTTGAATATTTTCTTGTTGCGAACCCGTGGATTAATCACGACGACGCGGTCGATGGGGATCATTTCAACGGATTGAGCCTCACCTGAGATTTTCATGCGACCTCCAGTAGTGCCGTCCGCGCTGACAGTCCAAAAAGGAACTCCAGACTGTCGAAACGATAGGCGTCGAGCGATACCCCATTGTCCTCAGCAAGCCGCAACCGGGGCGCGGTCATGTCGATCCGAGGCAGTAGGTAGTAGTCGAGAGGAGCGCGATTTTCCCGGTCCATCCGAACTGCCACAGTGATGTCGGGCCACAGCCCGACGTCGAAGCGGATTTGCCACCGCAGGGAGCCTGCAGCGGTCGTTCTACTGCGCACCACAACGATCGATGCTGTGAACTCGCCGTTGATGGTCAGGAGATCGGTGGCGGGGTCCTGAACGACAGCGCCGCCTGCATTCTTTATCCCCAAAATCGTATCGGTTACGATCTGCGGATGCATGCGGCGCAGCGCGCGATTGATTTCAATGTAACGGTAGTCGCGATCGGGTGTATAACCCACCATCCCGTAGGCGCGGAGCAAACTGCCAAATCGGCTTTGATAGGCACTGCTGGAGGGCAGCTGCTCCGTCTCGTCGATGATCAGGCCCGAGAGATATCCGCGGTCTTGCAACAGTTGCTGAAGGCCCTCTAACATCTCCTCGTTGGAGACGCTGTGCGACCGTTCGCGGATGATGGCCTGGGCGGCGTCGAACAGTGATCGGTCAACAATGGACTCGAACGCCCCTTGTGCACGAATCCACATGTCGGGATTGTTGCGAACGCGTGCTTTCTTGAGCTTGAAGGAGCCGCGGTTCCAGACGTTATTGCCGATATATTTCTCATTGATCAGGACTTGGTGAACAGTTCCGCGAGTCCACGGCCGGCCGAGATCTGTCAGCACACCACGTTGATTCAGCAGCTGGGCGATTTCGCGCTCAGACTTACCGTCATTCACAAACGACCGATACACCCACCGGACATTGTTGACTTCCTCGGGAGGGCCTGGGACTAAAATGACGCGGTCAGTTTGGATGCTCTTGTGCTCGCCGCGTGTGAGTTCGCCTTTGGCCGCACCAGCTTGGTCAACCAGATTGCGGCGCAATCCGTATCCGGGTGGGCCGCCCTGGCGGAAGCCAAGCTCGATTAGACGGCATTGCCCCGCGAAAACTTTGACCGAGAGCTCCCGGCTATATTCGCCAGCCATCGCGCGTTTGACGCCCTTGACGATGGTCGAGACCGGGCTTCCGTCGTTTTCGAACTGTTCCGCGCAGTATTGGACGCTGATCTTGGCACGCTTGCAGATGTATTCGTAATAGGCGCTCTCGTCCGCGTCCTGGAAACGACCCCACCGGCTTACGTCGTAAACGAGAATGGTCGTGAAATCGGCTTTACTGCTCTGAACATCCTCAATCAGCTGCTTGAGCGCATCACGGCCATCGAGGCAAAGTCCGCTTTTTCCCTCGTCGGCATAGGTACGGACGATTTCCAAACCTCGACGCGCCGCGTATTGGCGGATCGCCTCGGCTTGATTCTCGGTCGAATATTTCTGGTGTTCGGTTGACATACGAACGTACTCAGCCGCGCGCTTCGCGCCGACGGCGCTCGCCTCGCCCGATCGGTCGTTTGGACCGCTTCTACGATCTGCCACCGCAACTGTCCGTCCGCGGCCATTCAGCTCTTCGGAGCAGATCCGGTCCTAACCGTCTCCGCATTCCCAACACTCTAATTCCGAGGAGGCGGAAAGATGTTGCCGAAAAAGGGCAAGAAGTTTCCAAAACGAGGTGGCAAGGGTTCCATTGCGTTAAGCTATGCAGGGGCTGTTGCAGCGGCACTGCGGGCCGAATTGGGTGACACCCATCAGGCGACTAAGACAGTGATGCGTTGGACGGGCGCCTGTGAGCGAACGGCTAAGAATTGGCTCTCTGGAACGCGAGGACCGGCAGGTGAGCACCTGATCGAATTGCTCCGTAACTCTGATAGGGTTCTGGAAGCGATCCTTCGATTGGCCACGCGCGAATCGTCATTGAGGCTCCTCGACTTTTTGGAAGCAAGAGCGAGGCTTCGTGAGATGCTCCAGAAGTTCGATGACCTGCTGGAGCCCTCTGCCAGCGGCGGCTCCCCAGGTTCGGCTGGTTCCAATTGACTTGCCACAGGTGCGGCGCATTGCAAGCCGAACTAGACGACACCCGTAACGCGAATCCGACGAACGAGCGGTTCTCGCTAGGCTGAATGACGCCATTGCGGCGCCCGTTCCCACCGCAGCGGCAGTATGCCCGAGGTACCTGGGCGACGAAAGCCGCACCAAGCCAGCAAGATAGTCAATCACCAATCGTGGGCCTCGGACAAAGTTGACGAAACGAGCCCGATCGGTGCCGACGAAGCCCCAAATCACTCGCAGAACGACTAGGATTGCCGCGACATAGCCCAGCCAGTTATGTAGCCATAGCGGCTCGTCTGTGGCCCAGGCGATCAAGACAGCGCTGGCCAACGACCAGTGAAAGACCCGGACGAAAGGATCCCAAACTCTAACTTCCTTCGCCTGAATTGCTCGCAGCATTGAAACCCTTCCTGGATTGATTTGGCAGAGGGCGCACCGAAATTTCACAGTAGACCGCATCTTCGGGTCAGCTTTGATATAGATTAAACTGTCATTGCCTACGATTTGGCCGCGATGCATCAGGATCGTTCACGCCGAGGCACGAGTAAGGACCGCTTAGGGGTCAAGCGCGACGGATCGGCCAGTCGGCGACATTCGGACTGCCGCGCCTTCAACGGTGCACTTATGAAATGGGCCAGTGATCCACATGTTGACAGTCTCTATTTGGCTACCATCCGCCAGAGAGCGGAGCGTGCTACTTTGATGTGAATCAAATCGATCCGCTGTTATTGGAGCGATGTTTCTATTCGTGTTAATGCTATGGGAGGCGCTCATGAAACCAAGAATTGGGCGGATGTTGCTGGCGGCAGGTGCCCTAACAGTCGCTGGCGTGATTGGATTGCCTTCGCACAGCCTTGCGCAAGGCAGTTCGGCTGTGGGCGCGACCAAGCTTGCCGAAGCTGGCCAGTCAGAACAGAAGAAGGGGAGGGCGGCCGCTCCGAAACGGGAGGTCACGCCAAGGCGGACTATCACCCCGAAACGGGAGGTCACGCCAAGGCGGACTGTCACCCCGAAACGGGAGGTCACGCCAAGGCGGACTGTTACCCCGAAACGCGGAGTCACACCAAGGCGGACTGTCACCCCGAAACAGCTTGAAACTCCAAAGCGGACCGTCACCCCGAAGGGTGTTGCTCCGAAGGGCGTCACCCCGAAGAGCGTCAGACCAAGCGGCCGCGGGTTGCGCACGATCGCTACCGGCGGCACGGGCAGAACCCTTGTCCGCGGCCGGAACTATACTGTATGGCGCGGCTCGCACCGCGTGCGTTATGGTAATAACTGGAGAACTTTCGGCGCGCTGAGCGCATTGAGCGTTTTGTTAATTGGCGGCGCGAGCTACTATCCGTATGCCTACCTTTCGGCGCCCGAACCGGTCTGCGAGGGAGAAACCGAGGACGGCTGCATCCTCGAATGGCAGGAGGTCCCAACTCTTGAGGGGCCAAGAGTGTTTCAGTGCGTTGCCTATTGCCCATGGCAATAGGAAGGCGCGCCAGCTAACCAGCTCCTGCCGCCAACTCCGCTTACCTCGATTGCGACCGTGGCGACCCCGGGCCGGGGATTGCCGCGAAGGGGGCATCTCGTGTGTGGCTAGCTCCCTCAGGCAAGATTGTC
Organism: uncultured Alphaproteobacteria bacterium; assembly: GCA_963753575.1. Lineage (GTDB taxonomy): Bacteria > Pseudomonadota > Alphaproteobacteria > Rhizobiales > Xanthobacteraceae > VAZQ01. The sequence continues at coordinate 80,544 of CAVWCR010000004.1, read as the reverse complement.
ACTCATTCCACTTCGGCCTGACGTGCCCGGCCTCCGAGTTCCAGGTCACGTGATCGCCGATCTTGAATGTGTTCGCCATGGCCCGATCTCTTAGAGGCCACAGGATGTTACAGAAACATCTGTCGCCACAATATGTGCCCAAAGGTGGAAGCGTTTGCGAACTCGGTAACGACTAGCTCTTCTGTCCCGAAGTCGAGCCAATCTCGATCGGAATAGGTAGATGTGGAGGACAGACCGTCAACGGATTGCGAGCTGACGAATCTTGGCCCAGTTGTCTCTTCCCTGCCGTTTCATCAATGTGAGATATTCGGAATTCTCCCATTCGACGATTGCTTTTTGGAAGCTTGGGCGCGACTTCAAACGGTTGTACCAATCCAGTAAGCGCGGGTGGCCGTCCAGCAATCCGAGAATATCAAGGTGATCGAGCCGAACGACGTAAGGCGTCAACGCAGCATCGGCGATCGTGTACCGTGAATCCGCAAGCCAGGAGCTTTCTGCAAGTCGCGCTTCCATATCATCATAAAGCTCAAGCATCCGCAAAACGGCTATCTTGAAGAAGGTAGAGTCGAGGCCATTCTCAATGACATCGCGACGGCGTTCTCGCTTGATCGGATCTGGGATGCTCTCCAGCATCGCCTTACCGGCCTCTCCCTTATTGAGATACTGATGGCGGAATGCGAGAGCGAAGCTTATAACCGCAATGCCCGCATCGTGCACGCCCTCGTCGAGCTGCTTCGTCCAAAGTCGCACCTTGGCTCGGCCGATGGGATCAACGGGCATTAGGGCATGCTCAGGAAAGCGGTCCTCAAGGTATTCATTGATGACGTTGGACTCCGGAACCACCGTCTCGCCATCGATCAATGTTGGCACGACGGCTCGTGGATTTAGTTTGACGTACCAATCTTGCTGGTGCTCGCCGGCCCTCAGGTTCAAATGGCGACTTTCCCAGTCGAGGTCTTTTTCCGCCAAGCACAGCCGTACCTTCTGGGCACAACTGGACATGTCATTGTGATAAAGCGCGAGCATGATTCCTCCAAAAGTTCGGCAAGCCTCATCGTTCCTTCGGGCTTCGCCAGATGATTATGGGAAGAGAGTGAGCCTGAGATGAAAGGACCGGCCCGCGATGCTACCTTCCAATCAAACATCCAGTTTCACCCAGTCATATTTTCCGACGCCTTGAAGCAGCAAAAACCGACAATTGGCGCTCGATCGATTGGTAATCAAGTGAGCCGTGCCGGGCGTAATTCGATAATCGCTGCCCATGCCAATTGTCTGTGATTGTTCGGGCTGGCGTGTAAGGACTGTGAGGGCGCCTTCGAGTACGAAGTAGTGATCGGCAGCCGCTCGGTGGAGATGCCACGGTATCGTCTCCCCGGGGGCGAGCGTGAAGAGGCGGATTTGCACGTCGCTGCCTGTCATGATCGGCTCAATGCTCTTCACTCGATAATTCGAGATCTGGGCAGTGTTCGGTGGCTTCTCCATGATAATTCTCCCCGCGGCTATTACCCAGCGCTTTCACTCAGTAAAAGGCGGAGCACCTATTCATTCCGCGGCGGTGCGGGCCGCTGGTTGGTAATTGCCCGGAACAGTGCGAAAAGCAATATTGATGCGGTTGGCACCATTGATGGCGACGATCGCAAGCGTGAGCTTAATCAGCTCTTCGTCGCTGAACTGAGATCTCGCAAGTGCAAAAACCTCGTCCGGAACATTGCCCTCAGCAAGCAGCGTTAAAGCTTCGGTCCAGGTGAGTGCCGCGCGCTCACGCTCGGAATAGAACGGACATTCGCGCCAAGCACTGAGAAGATAAAGGCGCTGCTCGATTTCGCCGATGGCACGCAGCTCTTTGGTGTGCATGTCCATACACCAAGCGCATCCATTAATCTGTGAGGCACGCAGCTTAACGAGCTCGAGGAGTTTGTGATCGAGCCCGCACTTGCCAACATAGGCATGGAGATTGGACATTGCCTTCATCGCCTCGGGCGCAACTTTGCGCGGGTCCAGTCGTGCTTGCATTGCAATCATCCTTTCAGTTGGAAGAGCTTTTGTGCATCGGGATGACGGAAGGTCGTGGCCAGCATTTCGAATCCGCCGGTCGCGCGGAGCTCCGTTGCGAGCTTTTGGATGCTGGACATCGTCACCAGGGTCGGCGCCGAGGCAATGGTGATCCGTGCGACACCCATGCGCCCGAATGCGGTTGCATCGGGCGTGCCTGGTCGACCGGTGACGTTAACCGGTGCACCTACCTCTTTGACGAATGCGGCAATCGTTGCGGGCTCGCGTAAGCCGAATGGATAAACGCAATCGGCGCCGGCGGCGACATAGTTCCTGCATCGCTCGACCGTTGCAGTGAAGCGGGTGCTCTCCTCGCCAAACTGGAGGTGGTAAATATCGCAGCGCGCGTTCAGAACGATCGGAACCCCTTCATTGCGCGCGGCTTCGCGCGCTGCGCGCAGGCGCGCGGCCGCATCTTCGATGCTGCGGATCGAGCCATGAAGGCCATCTTCCAGATTGATCCCGACCACGCCGGTCTGAATGATCTCCGCCACATGTGCCCCGACTTCGGCCGGTGTCGCGCCGTAGCCAGCCTCGATATCGGCCGTCACCGGCGCTTGCGCGGACCGCACAATACGTGCGGTCGCAGCCACCACCTCCGTCCAGGGGGCCTGTTCGCCGTCGGGATAGCCCAGCGTCCAGGCGACGCCCCCGCTGGTTGTCGCCAGCGCCTCGAATCCGGCCGCGACAAACAGCCGGGCGCTCATTGCATCCCAAGCATTCGGCAGCAGGAGAACAGGTGGCGCGCGGTGCCGGGCAAGAAACCAGCTTGCCATCATTATCTGTCGCGCTCTGTCCATATCGTCCTCGCTGCCATTACGGTAAACCGCCGTGCGCACCCATCACTCCAGCGCCGATAGCAACGGCCGAGACAAATAGCGCCATGGCGTGAAATCTTATCGCGACCGCGAAAGCGCGCGCTTTGTTGCGGAGAGCATATTCATGAAACAACCGATGGACCAACAAGGGCTCAAGAAGGTAGATCATCACTGCAAATAAGAACCAAACCGCAACCATCAGGTCCAGCCGCCAGTAACGAATTAACTGAAAACGTTCCCAGCCATCGAGCGCCATCAGCAAATAGACGCCCGAGAGACCCGCCAGGGCGATTGAGATGCGCGCTTGAAATGCGAACCGCTGTTCAAACGCTTCAAATTCGGAAATTGCGGTTCTGGCGTCGAGCGATTTTTGTGCGCGAGGTAAGACAATTGTTGTCACGACGGCGACGCCACCGATCCAGTGGACGATCGATAGAATATGAATTGCGCGGGCCAGCGCCATGCCGTCAAAAATCATTTTCTGAACGTACATCAGATCGGCAGCTCTTGTTAAGCAACACAAATGCTGAGCCGCCCAGGCAGCGGAGGATCACGAAAAAAGATGAGCAGGTCAGCATGTCGCCCAACATTGGCTTTCTCGCCCGTCCGGGCGCCTGAGCGGAGCAAAAGGATCACGTGCCAAGCCTGCGCGCTGAGGTTGGAAGCGGCTGGTCGCCAAAGTCGATCGCCGAGCGTTGCAGAATTGCCCCGCTTTCGTCGACGACAAGGCGAAAGCGCCGGTTCACGGAATAGAACGTCAGTCGATATCGGCCACTGTCCACGTCGATTCCCCTCTCGCACCGGCTGGTGATTTTGCCTTCGCGCAGGCGTTCCAATAGAAGCGTTGGCGCGATCCCGAGTCCCTTGGCGACAACCGTCGCATCGATCTCAATGGCGCCATCTGCAAACTCAAGTGATTTCATTGTCCCACCACATTGTATGACGTTCGGCCAATTCTCACGCTGCGCTCGGAGCCGACTTGCGTTTTGACGGTCCAGGGTAAGCGCATTCCGCAAGCGTGGTCGTGTCGAGGTTGTGCAGGAAGGCTTCACGCGCGGCGGCCAGCCGCGGCTTCAGCCGGCATCGCGGAGTCAGCACACAGGCCCCACCGTCGTCCCGGAAGCACTCGACCAGCGCATGGCGCTGCTCAAGAGTTCTCACGACCTCACCTAGCGTGATCGACTGGGGCGATCGCGCCAGTCGGAAACCGCCGCCGGCGCCCCGCTGTGTGGTGATGAATCCGCCATCGGCGAGGTCGCGGACTACCTTGGTCAGATGGTTACGGGAAATGCCAAACTCCGTCGCGATCTCACTAGTCGAGAACGATCGGTCGGGCTCCCCGGCCAACCGCATCAAAGCGCGTAGCCCAAAATCGGTGAAGACCGTGAGACGCATATCCAGCCTCTGGAATCGGTATTTGCAATGCATATTTTATCAGACTAAATTGGTATTGTGAATACGTATTCAATGCGGAGGGTGCTTTGGAAACGACGGGGCGACTGGAGAGGATCACAGCAACGATCGCCGCGCGGACCGGCATCGACGAGCCCATGATCGAGCGGCTGGTCCGCAGCTTCTATGCAAAAATCCGAGGGGACGGACTGCTTGGCGCCATATTCGAGGCGCGAATTCAAGACTGAGCCGCATCTGCAGCGGATGTGTGCCTTCTGGTCTTCGGTCGCACTGATGTCAGGACGCTATCACGGCAGCCCGATGACCAAACATCTGCCGCTGCCCGTCGACGCCACCCATTTCGATCGCTGGCTTGCTCTGTTTGAGGAGACCGCGCGGGAGGTCTGCCTGCCCGAGGCCGAGGCGCATTTCGTAGAGCGGGCATGACGAATCGCAGAGAGCCTTGAGCTCGGTATTGCGGGCCGGCACGGCGTCCTGCTCAGGAGCGGTGAAAGGTTTCGGGACAGTCTGCTTGATGCCGAAGCAGGGCAGCTTGGATGAGGCTTTCAGTGCACCGTCATCGGCGTAGGTTACACGCAGACGGCCATCGCGACGATCTACCTCCAAGCGATGGATGCATTGTGACGGAAAGCTTTGGGTCCGGTCGTGGATAGGGCAGCATTATGGGAGAGCGAGTTATGATCCGAACGCCAATCTGTGACCTTTTGGACATCAAACATCCCATTGCGCTCGGCGGCATGGGGTCGGCGTCGTCGCCGGCTATGACCGCCGCAGTGTCGCAAGCGGGCGGGCTTGGCGCCATGGGCTGTCATTACCTCACGCCGGAGCAGATCCGCGAGCGGACGGCGGCGACCCGCAAGGAAACCAACAAGCCGTTCGGACTGAATTTTCTTCTATTCGATACGCGCGAGGATAGCTTTGCCACAGCTCTCGAACTTCGCCCCGCTGTCATGCAATTCGCCTGGGCGCGGACCGACCAAGAGCTCAAACCGTACTTCGACCGTGCCCACCAGGCGGGCTGCAAAGTCACTTATATGGCGGGCGCGGTTAAGGAGGCGGTACGCGCGGCGAAGGCCGGTGCCAACGTCATCATTGCGCAAGGCAGCGAGGGTGGCGGCCATGTCGGCTGGATGGGCAGCATGCCGCTCATTCCAATGGTGGTCGATGCGGTCGCGCCCGTTCCGGTGCTGGCCGCCGGCGGTTTCGCCGACGGGCGCGGCCTTGTCGCCGCACTCGCGCTCGGCGCGCAAGGCATCCTGCTTGGCACGCGGTTCTTGGCGAGTGTGGAGTCACCGTTGCACGCGAACTTTAAGCAGGCGATCGTGGACAGCGACGGTCACGACACGCAGCTCTCCGAAATTCCGGACATTGCCGCAGGGCTGGTCTGGCCCGGTGCGATGACGCGCTCGCGCCGCAATAAGTTCATCGAGCGCTGGGCGGGACGCGAATGGGCGCTGCGACAGCACCGGGCCGAGGCCATCGCAAAGCTGCGGGCCGCGCGCGAGGCGGGCGATGCCGATGAGGGCCCACTGTCCATGGGACAGGATGCTGGACTAATTCACGATATCCCACCCGCTGGTGAGCTCGTGACCCGAATTGCACAAGAGGCAGAGGCGATTTTGACGCAGACGCTTCCGGGGCTTGTCGGGAAAGGAAGCTAAATGGGTAGCCGGGGGAGCCCATTTCCTCATCCCGTGCGCGGGCGATGGCCACGGACCACGACGGACCGGACGATGTCTTCGCGCACGCGAGCGCAGTTTAGCGAGGATGAGTCAGTCAGGCTCACAATCGCGACTGTCGCCATCAACGGCGCCAACCGCATCAATGGTGCGTTTCGCACCACCCCGGGCAGCCGCCGGCCGAAGGTCCGGGCTGCGGTCGAGGAAAAAGATTTCCTCCTGGTGGCGATTCAAAAGAGTGATTAGTTGACGAGGCGCGTTCTGACAAAGAGAGGAGGCCCACGACGCAGGTTTTGTCGCAGTCAGGCCGTGAGCCTGTCACCCCATCAGCTGAATCAGAGGCCTGCCAGATTGCAGCATACGTGCCAATCTTCATTAAAAGCGACCTCCACCTGGCGGGGCGCCCACAGATGAGTACTCGTTCCAGCTATAAAGCCTTACTTACAATGACCTCTTCTTCGCTTCTCCCCTAGCGGTCTTCGGTATGAGCAGAAATAGCGCGCCTCCTGGTACAGCAATGCAGCCAGAACAAAATCCCACGCGCTCATTCCTTGTATCCTTGGCGTCCATTGCACTTATCGGCCCCCTTACCGTGCACCTGTTTCTTCCCATCATTCCCGCAGTCAAAACGTCTTTAGCAATCTCGGACGCGCTCGCCCAACTGGTCTTCAGCACAGCGCTCTTCGGTATGGCCCTTTCTCCATTGATCTACGGTTCCTTATCCGACCGCTATGGACGCCGGCCCGTTCTCTTATCGGGACTTTGTCTTTTTCTCCTTGGAAGCTTGATATCAGCACTATCATCCTCCATACCGATACTAATATGTGGTCGGTTGGTTCAATCGATTGGGGCAGGTTGTGGCACGACATGCTGGCGGAAGGGATGACGTGTGGTCTGCATCGGATCGAGCGGTTGATGCGACGACAGGCCCTCAAAGCGCGTCCGCGACGGCGTCGCCTGCCGCCCGATTTGGGTGAGCGGCAGGTCGCCGCCGTCGCTCCCAACGTGCTCGATCGCACCTTCGAAGCACCCGCTCCCAACCGCAAATGGATTGCCGACTTCACCTATGTCTGGACCGCGGAGGGCTGGCTCTATGTGGCTGCCGTCGTCGATCTGTTCTCCCGACGTGTGGTCGGCTGGTCGATGAGTGCAGCGATGACGGCGCAGCTCGTCACCGATGCCTTGGTGATGGCCATCTGGCGACGAGGCAAGCCCGATGCGCTGCTGCATCACTCCGATCGCGGCAGCCAATACACCAGCGAGCAGTTCCAGCGGCTCATGGCCGATCACGGTGTCATCTGCTCGATGAGCCGATCGGGTAATGTCTGGGACAATGCGGCGATGGAGAGCTTCTTCTCGTCGCTCAAGACTGAGCGAACAGCGCGCAAGACGTACCGGACGCGGGACGAGGCTAAGGCCGACGTGTTCGACTACATCGAATGCTTCTACAATCCGAAACGCCGCCATTCGACGATCGGATATCTGAGCCCAGTGGAGTTCGAAAACCAGAGGCAGTTAGCTTAGGATGCTGTCAACCGAACCGGGTGCAGGCCACCAAGTTGGTAGTAGCTTAGAATTTCGCCCTCGCTTTCGTCCGCTATACGGAAGAGGGGCAGCAAGTCAGCTCTGTCTCCTTGATGTATCCGGATGTGTATCAATGTGCACCCACAGTACAATGAAATTCAAGTAGTGGTTGTAGATTGGGCACTGTGAGATCGGTCTCTAACAATTCACAATTCGGCGTGATGCTCATGTTCACCTCAATCGCTGTTACGAGATAAATGCTTGAGCTCCTGCACCATAACGTTCGTAAGTTCGGAACGATCACGAACACCGTAACCGCCGTAACGAAGCTCGAAGGCGTCATCAAGAGGAAAGTATGAGCCGCCTGCGCGGCATCCCGAGAACCACCTTGTCGGCCGGATCGGATGGGCAGCCACCTCGTCGGTATCCACGGCTTCACGACGCCGGATGAGAAAGACAAGATATTAAGTGCGAACTTGTTCGCCCTTTCGTCCATCTTCCAGCGTCACGAGCGCAACGTTGTCAATAGGATAGCCTACTATGATGTATCTCGATCTTCCCACCCCGAGTGATCTTGTTCGACTGGCAGATACGCGGGCGGACGCGTGTATCTCGGTCTTCGTACCGACGACTCCGCTCACGCAAAATATCGGAGCCGCGCGATTGACGCTAAAAAACCTCGCTAAGCAGGCCGAAACGCAACTGGTCGCCGCCGGCTTTGATAAACGCCGACTGGAGATGATCGCGGAACACATCGCCGACTTGCAGGACGACGATGATTTCTGGGCTCATCAGGCAACCAGTCTCGCCGTTTTCGTCACGCCCGACGGCATCTCGACGTATCGTTTGCCGACCCATTTGCAGGACCGAGTGGAAGTGTCGAACCGGTTCCACATCACTCCTCTGTTCCGTTCTCTGGCCTTTTCGGATGTGGGCCTCGTGCTGGCGCTTGCCGAGAATTCTGTTCGGGTCATCGAGATGCCCGGTGAGGGACCTGCTGCTGAAATACGCATCCCCCACTTGCCGAAGGACATGGACCATGCTGGGGCGCGATCGAAATCCCGTAACGTCGCGCCAGGCGGGCGCTTCGAGGGCGCCAAGGGCGAACTGTTCCATCGCCGCACATACGCGCGGAAGATTGATGCCGCGCTTCGGCCAATATTGGCCGGACGGGATGTGCCGATCATCTTGGTCTGCGTTGCCGAATTTGAAGCAATCTACCGATCGGTCAACACCTATCCTCACCTCGCGCCGACGGCGGTTCTAGGCAATGCTGAGCATATGACGGTCAGCGAGATCACCGAAGCGGCACGTCCCATTCTGCGTTCCTTACACACCGCGCAAATCGCACACTGGATCGAACTCTGCCGAGAGCGTGCCAAGGACGGTCGGTCTTCGACTGACGTAGCTGGGATCGCGCGCGCCGCCGTCGCTGGGGCGATCGATGTATTGCTGCTTGATATCGACGCCAGATTGCACGGCATCCTCGACGAAGAGACCGGTGCGTTGCAGGTCACGGATAGTCCGAGCGCAACGAGCTACGACGTGGTCGATCAGATCGCGGCCACGGTGATCCAAAAGGGCGGGCGCGTCATCGGTCTGCGCAAGGCAGATATGCCGCAGCCCAATTCGCCTCTCGCCGCGTCCTACCGGTATGCACCGGGATCGTGATTGGGGTTCGGCGTAGGCCACAACAATAGGCGCACTAAAAGATTGAAATAACCAATCTTGGTGCGTCATTCATGGCGCCGATTCTAAACTAGGCCAGCTGATGGATCCCGGTTTCTCGATTTTCAGCAATTCTTCCGAGTCCACAGACAAAGCGTTTGTGCATGCGGCCATGGGGATTCGACGTTGTCACTAAGAAGCAAATAATCCGCCGTGTCGATCGCGGCGCGCCGCGCCGCGACCGACAGGCTCGCGCGACCCTACTTTCGAAGCCCTGTTGGATTTTCGAAACAGTCGGGATTTTGGGAAACAACAAGGCCAAATGCTATCGAAATACGACGCGAACGCTTCGTATCATCCCCCTCAGGATGAAAAGTCGACGTGCCGCGGTTATTTTGCAAGTGCTCCGCAGATACGGAAATTCGGAAAAACCTAAGGAGCGAGATGCCTCTTAAGCCCGTTCTCGGCCCGGTCCAGCTGATTTTCTACAGTGTCGGTGTAATTGTCGGCGCTGGCGTCTACTCGGTTATCGGTAGCGCCGCCGGTCTTGCAGACCAGAGCCTGTGGCTAAGCTTCGTAGTGGGTGCGGGCGTTGCGGTGCTGACTGCATTATCGTACGCGGAAATGGCAACGTCCTTTCCAGTGGCAGGCGCCGAGTACGTCTACATCAGGAAGGCATGGCCTCGGGCCGATTGGCTCGCCTTCGGCGTCGGCTCAGTCATTCTTCTTGGTGGGGCCGCGACGGCTTCGACGGTGGCCATGGCCTTTGGCGGGTACTTGCGAGTCTTTGTCGATGTGCCTGCGATAACGGCCGCGCTGGCGCTACTTGCGATATGCACCGCGTTGAACATCTGGGGTCTGCGCGAGTTGAGTTGGCTGAATATCGTCTTCACCTCAATCGAAGTAGCGGGGCTTCTGATGGTGGTCGCGGCAGGGCTGTTAAGCGAGGTCCGGCTTCCAGCCGCATCAGCCGTTCCGGAGCCAGCGGTTATGGCGGCCGCCGCCCTGTTGTTCTTCGTCTACCTCGGATTCGAGGAGATCGCCAATCTAGCTGAAGAAGTCCGCAACCCCGCACGCAACCTACCGATGGCTCTTTTCGTAAGTATGGGAATAACCACCGCTCTTTATGTGATGGTAGCGGTCGCTCTGGTCAGTATATCGTCCGCGGCCGAACTGGCCGCCAGCGAAGCGCCTCTCGCAACCGCCATCGAGAACGTCTGGCCGCGGGCCGGTAATCTTCTGAGCGGGATTGCGCTTTTTGCCACCGCCAATACTGTTCTGATCACGCTGATCGCTACCTCGCGCGTGGCATTCTCCATGGGTCGCGATGGGGAAATCGCGAGCGTTTTCGCGACTGTGTTGAAATGTCGGCAGACGCCCTGGGTCGCGGCGATCCTTACATTTGCAATGGCGACGGTTCTTTTGCCGGCCGGCAGCGTGAAGCTCCTCGCAGAAATGTCCTCGTTCGCGGCGTTGCTGGCATTCCTGTCGGTCAACATTGTTCTTATTGTCCTGCGATACCGGATGCCGGACCACCCACGGCCGTTCCGGGTTCCGCTCGCCATCGGCCGATTGCCTGTCATTCCTTTGGCGGCGATTGTCTCGATCATGGTGCTCCTGGTTTACTTTGAGTGGCGGATTTACGCTGCCGGCGGTGTCGCTTTGGCGCTTAGTACCTTAGCTTTTTTCACGCGGCGATGGGTGCGTCGCGGAACTTGAGCGTCTTAAACAAGTGAGGCTAAGCTGCCAGTCCCTCTCCCTCCGCCAGCCCCAAGCGCGAGGAACCGAAATCCGACTTTCGCTGTATGCAGATGGCAATCGGAGTCCATGGCTCGTGTCACGGGTCGAGCACCAAGCGAGTCCTGGCACTCACGCGAGTCCTGGCACTCACGCGAGTGCTGTGCGGCAGATTGGTAAAGCCAGCCGAAGGCGATGAGTTTCATTTCATGTTTTCGCCCACCAACTGCGACAGCTGGCTGAAAATTCCGAGTGGTGGCGTTGATAGCGTTGAGTACTTGGGGCAATCAGCGTGTCATAAAGCTGGCGAGAAGCCACACAGCCATCCCTTGGAGCGGCTCAGGCTAACGAGTCGTCCGTGAAGAATTCGGAAGCGCTTGATTGATCTCGCTGATTTGACCTGAGCAAGTATTCGATTTTGCAAGAAAGCCGGGTGTGGCTGTGGGTTTTCTTGCGTTTTTGGATTCCAGGTTTGGTCGGCTCGTGATTCCCTTGACGGCGAGATTCGCTGTCGGAGGAGAATGATGAGCCGGCCCCGCGACGATCGTCAGGACAATCTGTTTCAGCCGTCACTGGAGACGATCATCAATCCTCGCCACCCGCTGGTGCGGCTCGCGGGAGAGATGGATTGGGATTTTGTGGGGAGGCGCTTCGGCTCGGTCTGTCGCGTGGGCCCGGGGCAGCCGCCGCTGCCGACGCGACTGGTGGCCGGGCTGTTCATCATCAAGCACATGCACAACCTCTCCGACGAGGCGCTGTGCGATCGGTGGGTGGAGAACCCGTATTACCAATACTTCTGTGGGGAAGTGGTGTTCCGGCACGAGCTGCCATTTGATCGCTCGTCGCTGACCCGCTGGCGCCAGCGGCTGTCCGGTCGAACGGCTCGCGACAATCTCAAGATCGTGAAATGAAGAAAAACGCACGATGAGCGATCGCCTTGCCCGCGATAGCCGCGTTAGGGAACGGCTCGCGACAATCTCAAGATCGTGAAATGAAGAAAAACGCACGATGAGCGATCGCCTTGCCCGCGATAGCCGCGTTAGGACCCAAATTGGCCAAGCTATGTTGGCAAAAAATAAGCTGGCTATCTACATCTTTGCTATCGGTATTTTTTTTACGTTGTTTTCGATGATGCCTGCAAGCTCATTGCTTATAGGCAAGTTCTTTTTCTCCGCCGCCCATTTTTCATGAAAACGGGAAACGGTTTCCGAAGCGGTATCAAGAACAAGTTTTTCAGCAAGCCGTGCCCTGCCTGCTAGATGTAACAGTTCATCCTTTGTAAACCCGTCCATACGTTTCGTTCGGCTGAAATTCAAGGCAACCTTCTCGTCGGGAAGATATTGGATTGTGGACACAAAATCGTATCCGGGAGAGAGTGCCGCGTTGTGTCGGTTAGGATAGATAAGAGACCAGTTCTTCGCGTGCATGTCAGCATTTCCGATCAGCGTGTTGAAGACGAGGCGACGGATGAATTCCGCTACTCCGTCGCTACCAGCTTCTGCTGCAATGACCGCCGCAATATTGCGATAATTCACGCGCTTGTACTTCTCTTCCGGATAAATACGAAAGACTTGACCAAAATCCTCAATATGCACCGTCCCATCCGGGGTACGGTCAAAGCGCTTCACCGCAAATGCCTTGCCCTTGAGCTTCTCAATGCCGTCGGGCAGTCCCGAGATCTCTTGCGGCTCGATCAATCGAACCTCCGGGATGTTCATTCCGAGCATGCCGGCAAGTGTCATCATTGAAAATTCGTTCTCAGGCACATCGCTGAACTTCAGAGATGGAAGCTTCACGATCCATGATCCCCCGACCCCTTCGGCAGGGATGGTCAGACCACCAGTAGCGTTTTTTACTGCCGAGAACTTCAACTGGATGCCTGCGAGCGAGAACCGCAGGGCGTTGGTGCGACGTTCTTTAGCTTCCTTCCCGGCGTCTTCGTTGTTGCCATCGGTAGGCGGCCAAGCTTCCCCATCCGCAGGACGAATTGTAATTGCACCCGGAAGGTCTTTGCCTAAAATCCACAGAAGAAAGAATTCTCGCTTAGGATTTACGCCTGCACGTTTCGCAAGATAATCCCGTAATTCGCCCTCTGGCAGCATATTGGCAAAAAACGGAGGTACACGAACCTTCGTGGGAGCTTCCTCCGTAATCAGTTGGCCAAGGGAATCCTTGAACGAGAGGCTCAAAGTCGGACGGTTCGCGTTGTTTATGTAGGTATCGGTGAAAGCAAACAGCGTCCGTTCACCTTGCAAGAAGGTGAGAGTGCCGATCTGTTCTCCGTAGAGATTGACTTCAAGTACTGACACATCAGGCATCGTCGTCCTCCTCATCGAGCGTGTATGCCGGACGCACGGTTGCAGGAGGCTCCGCTATATTGTGCGCGAGGTTGTTTCTAAGAACTCTCAGTTCGTTAGCGGCGCGGTGAAGCTTCTCTTTTGCCCGCGGTCCGGGGGTAATTGCCTGAAGAGTTTCTGCAACGTCGCGAATTACCTGCAGATGGGTTGGTCCGATCCTGAAGCCTTCCAGTTCGGTCGCCGTACGTTGCACATCGAGCAGTTCCTTGGCGCTGTCCGGCACGCGTTCCAGTCGTCCGACATTCTTTCGGATGCGCTTGAGATATTTGAGGACCTGCCGCGTCTCCTCAACTCGTCGGAAGACCTCGGATTCTCCGGTTCGTAAGATGCTCTCTACGGCGGGGACGAGCTTGCGAGGGACCATCATTACCTCCAGGTCAAGGGGCCGGGCCAAGTCAACAAGGCTTGAGAGTTGGAGGTCTACCGAGCCCTTCTCTATCTTCGAGATGTGGCTTTGCGGCACTCCGGCGTGACTGCTCAATTCACGTTGACTAAGGCCCTTCCGCTGACGGGCCTCTTTGAGGGCCGCAAAGATGTGTTCTCCCGCATAGATCATTGATCTATTCCTATATATCGATCCTCTGTATAGATATGTTTATATATATATCAAATCCCTATGCTTCTTGCAATATTGAAGCATAAAAATATATCAGAATCAGAAGATGATCTATATTAATATATCAGCCTGACAACCCTCGGCTTTTGCAAGATTGAAGCAGAATAATATATCATAGGTAGAGCGTGATCTATATTAATATATCAACATGAAAAATGTGCCATCTGTCGCAAATCTCCTGCCCCGGCTGGAACACGTCCTTCCCCTTAATTCGAGGATCACACGATGAAGGCCACTACCAGCAAACGCCGGCGCCAGGAAGCCAAGAGCGTCATGGGTCTTATCGCCCTTTGGGAGCATCAGTCGTTAGGAACTGATGCTCTCCGGTGCGCGCAGCGTCTTGTCTTGATCAGCAAGTCAAAATGGGCAGCGCTGCGGAGGATTGCGGCAGTAGCCGCGAACCTGCTCCTTGTAGCCGCCGCGCGTTAGATCGCACACCCGCACCGGAGTCCAACCTAGTTCAACCATGACTTTCGCCAAGCGCCGGCACGCGCCCGACCCGCGACTACGCTGCGGCACTTCCAACACATCGAACACGTGCTGAGTTGACACGCGCCCGATCCCATCATCACCGATCTGACCGCGGAGCCGCTCTAGGCGGAGGTGCCAGGCATCCGCATGCCTGCGCGCCTCCAACTCCGCGCTGGCGATCGCTAGCCTTTGTAGAAGTGATACCATAGCGATCGCTCCGCACTCACAAGAGGCCGTTGTGTTTCGGCGTGGAATAAGGGCTCTGACGCAATTTTGGTGCAGCTGGGATCACGTGGCGCCGATTAGGCGGGCCTGAAGTAGGTCGAGCTTGGCGCGGCCGTACATTTGACGTTTGACAAGCTTGAGCTTGGTGATTTGTCCTTCGGTTTGTCCGTTGGACCATGATGACGTGATCGCGGCGCTGACCGCGTCCCGGTCCTTGGTGACGCCGTTGGCGAACGAGGCCACGAGGCTGGCGCGAGCGCGTTCGAGCCATGGCTCAAGGTCCGCGTGGGCTTTCTTGCGGATCATTACGTGGAAGGCGGCGACGACCTCTCGGGCCTCCACCAGCAGAGGAACAGCCGATCAAGGCGATATGCCGAGAGCTCGGCGTTTCCCGGAAGGTCGTGCGGAAGGTCATCCGCTCGGAGGCGACTGAGTTCCGCTACGAACGAGAGGCGCAACCGCTTCCGAAGATCGGGCCTTGGAGCGACAAGCTCGATCAGTTGCTGTTGGCGAATGAAGGTAAGGCGTCCCGGGAGCGCCTGACGCTGAAGCAGACTGCGGTCGCTCATGCCACGACGGATATTTTCAATTAGGTTTCGCCGGCGGTGCCACCTTCACCCCACGCACGCCGGCGCGCTCAATGGCCAGCTGCACCAACCCTGAGGCCTTGGCCTCTTCGATGAACTCGCTGATGTAGGCAAGCCGTCCAGCCTGACCTTTGGGAACCGCCATCGCTCCGAAGGTGGCATGGAAATGGTCTTCCAGCACGCGAGACCCGGGCAGTCGGGCCGAAAAACTGAGCGCCGTGGGACGTGGGGTTGCCAACGCGTCGGCATTTCCAGCGCGAAGCAAGTCGAAGCCGGCACCCACAGTCTCCACGCGCCGTAATTCGGCTCGCTTTAGCATGCGGGTCAAAACGATATCCTCGACGCTTTTGCCCGACACCGCGATACGAACTCCGGCTCGGTCCGCATCGGCGAGCTTGCGGATCGAGGAACCGGCCGGCACCAGATAGGTGGCGTCGACTTGCATATATGGGGGAGAAAAGTCCACCAAGGCGGCCCGAGAGGGGGCAACCCCTAGAAACCCGACGTCCCACGCGCCTACCGCGAGGCCGTTCAGGACCTTAGTAGGGCTCGGATATTCGACCGGCACCATTTCAACTCCGAGGCGTGTTGCGAGGGCGCGCGCAACATCTACCGCCACCCCTCGCAACTCGCCGGTCCGTGGGTCCTTGACGGCCCAGTGCGGAGCGACCACGCCCAGACCGACGCGAAGTTTACCTGCCCGAATGATATCGGCGACCCGAGGATCAGGGGCCTGCTGGCCGTTTGCGATTTGCTGTCCGACAGCGCCGACGGAAAATCCAGCCACAAAGGACAGCGCCAACATCTGAATTGATAGACGCATTGCTACCTCCCTTGATCTAAAAAGTTTACAGATTCGGGACGCAGAACTTGCGCACGAGAATGCCGCCACGTTTTCGAATTGGACGATGCGCCGGAAGCCCTATAAGGAATATATCGATTCTACTTCTAGCCCTATAAGGACAGAATATGGCCCACGTCCGGATGGAATGGGAAAGCCGTCTCGGCCGGCGCCTGCGGGTGCGCGACCTCTATATCCTTACGACGGTCGTGCGACAGGGCAGCATGGCTAAGGCGGCTCGCGAGCTTGCGATGTCGCAGCCCGCGGTTTCGGGCGCGATAGCCAATCTGGAGCATATCCTTGGCGTCACCTTGCTCGACCGCAGTCCGCGCGGCGTCGAGCCGACAGTCTTTACCAATGCTCTCCTGCGGCGGAGCAATGTGATCTTTGACGAGTTGAGGCAGAGCGTCAGAGATATTGAATTTCTGGCCGATCCAACGGCAGGACAGCTGGCGATCGGAAGCGCAGAATCGATAGCCGGCGCTGTTCTCCCGCGCATCGTCGAGCGATTCTTCCAGAAATATCCGCGGGTGGATGTGAGCGTGGAGGGTGTGCCTTCGCCGTCGATTACGTCTCCTGGGCTACGCCAACGGCGGTATGAACTCATTCTTTCACGCTGGCACCCGGTCGAGGTTCCAGTCAACGACCTCGCGATGGAAATGCTGTTCGAAGAACCCTTCGTGGTGACGGCGTCACCGGATTCGCGTTGGGCGCGCCGCCGCAAGATCAATCTCTCAGAACTTATCGACGAGCCATGGATTCTGCCCCCGCGCGGAACCTGGAATTATGAGGTGGTGGCAAGGGAATTCCGCGCTCGGGATTTTGGCGAGCCGAAGGTCGCCATGACGACCTTTCTCGGCCATCTCAACGCTCATCTCGTGAGGAGCGGACCATATCTCACGGTCCATCCGTACTCTTGGGCGCTCTACAACAAGCTCGCTGTCTTGTCCGTTGATGTACCGCGGGTGCCCATTCCAGTTGCGATTGTAACGCTCAAAGATCGATCGCTAAGCCCGTTGGCCGAGCGATTCGCGGAATGCGCAAGAGAGGCAACGGAACTCTTGAAAAAGCCGCGGGGGCCAAAATCTACTTCTGTTTCTATAAGCACATAGAACGTCCGCAGCTGTGAAGGGTTTCGGATGACGGCCCGTCATTGACGGAGTTGCGCGCACGGGGGCCGTCGTCCGAAAGCCTCCAGGGAAGGAACCCGCGGGACGTGAGGTGCTGGTGTGTGCGCGCTATGGCGATTTGATTGCGGCGAAGAGATTGGGCCGAAGACGCTGGGTGGCAGCACTCGGGTGATTTCGGCTGACGACCCCAACATTGCAGTTGCCCGTTCGGCATCGGCTTGCGTTTGGTCGCGGATCGCCTTGAGGCTTACGACGCGCTCCTTCAGCGCCGGGTCGTCGAGATCAGCGACTCCAACCTCGATGGCGTCGTAGATCCGCTTCAGACGCAACTCGGCCTCGGCTGCGCGCCTGTTTAGTTCCGTAATGTGCTCGCGGCGGCGCTCGGCCCGCTCCTGACGGCGGTCGAGTATGGACGCCAGCATTTCCTCGAGACGCTCCGGCTGAAGCAGGCGATCGGCGATGTGGTCCGCGACCTGGCTGTCGAGCTTCTCCATCGGGATCGAGCGACCCTTGCATCCCGTCTCGCCCTGTCGGGCCTTGATCGAGCAGGTGTAGTAGCGATACCGCCCTCCCTTACCGGTCCTGAGCGTCATCGCGCCGCCGCAGCCGGCGCAGAAGCAGATGCCGGTAAGAAGGGTCGGGCCGCTGACGACGCGCGCCGGCGTGACCTTTGGATTGCGAGCGCGAAGGTGGGCCTGCACGGCGTCGAACGTCGCTTGATCGATCAGCGGTGGCACGTCCACCGTGACAATCTCGCTGACGGGCTTCAGCGTCTTGTTCTTGGCGCGCTTGTTGAACTCATGCCGGCCAACGTAAGCCGGCCGCGTCAGAATGCGGTGGACCTGGCCAATGCCCCAGCGCCCGCCGTCGCGCGTGAAGATACGGCGATGGTTGAGATAGGCCGGGATGGAACGCCGTTCTACCGGCTTGAGCGGTACAAAACCTACTATCGCGCAAAACGAGAGGACGCCATTGATCCGTCTGCAGTGAACCAGGCGCAACGCCGGTTGTTCGGAATTAACTGACCAATTACCGCAATGCCGTCACACGTGGCCTGCACCCGCGGCGATCTCCTTGACGCGGTCCATGGTTATCCCGCTGTGTTGCTCGACCGCCAGGGGGTAGTCGGTGGGCTGTAGAACAATGCGTGGGCGCAAATTGCCTGACCGCAGAAATACATGGCACCGGATCTCGTGTGGTTCCGGGTAACCGTTTATCCAGGTGCAGAGCCATCCAAAACGTGGCGGCTCGTCTTCGGAGATGGGAGAATCCCACCGGTCAAGGATGTACCGAAAGCTCTCCTCTGAGACGGAAACCCACACACCCCAAATCAAAGTTTCGGAGCTGTCGGACACAGGTACCTCCAGACAGCCCCGGATATAGTGCTCCTTCCCATCAATAACGCAGATATCATCGGTAAGCTTGGCTCGGGTGGAGCGTTCGGCTTCCGGAAGCCCGAACCAGTTTCTAGGTCCGGCAAACCCGTAGTCCATTGGAAGAGTGTCGAAAGACCTGCCGCAGCAGCTACACGTCCATGTATGGTCCACGGCGTCCTCTTTACCCCCGATCACGGCGTCTTTCAGACGCCGATCATAAGCTCCCGCGCGCGTTTCCCCAATCGGACTTCGCCTATGAGAGGGCTATGGCGTAGACATAGTGCTCATCATCATCGGTCGCGGCCCGCCACACACAAGTATTTCTAAAGCAATAGCTTCTTGACTTTCCGATCGAGACCGCAAACCGCCGGAAATGTGTGAAGAAATTCGGCTGCGGCATTCTCTGCTGCGCGCGCGGAGCATTCTCCCGCATATCATTCTCGCGAACAGCGCGCGAATTCTCCGGCTGCCAATTTCGCAGCCCGGTTGCGTGATGAAGGATCGCCTTGATCGGCAGCGACGTGGATGACCCATCTCAGTGGTTGCCCCGTCTCGGACGTCGAGCAGCCTCGCCGACGGCTGAAGGGCTGTAATAGGATTCCAACACGTTCTGGATTTGGCGCTGGCTGCTCGTGCAATCTGTCGTTGTTGACGATTGTGCCGAAGCTCCATTGCCGCGCCGGCCTGCAACCCACGATGGCCGTGCGGCGTGCCATTCGATTGTGATCTTGATTTAATGCGCAATTGGATAGACATCACGCCGTGACCATGGGGCGGAGGGGGACATGCTTATAATCAGCAATGCGGATGTGGCGAAGCTGCTCACGATGGGCATCGCCATTGACGCGCTCGATCAGGCCTACCGCCAGCTAGTCACCACCGATGCGGTGTGCAAGCCGCGCACCGACATCATGATTCCGACCAAGGCGGCCGGGAAGGTCTATCAGTGGAGCAGCGTGGAAGGCGGCTCGACCAGCGGCTATTTTGCCATCCGCATGAAGTCGGACATCATCTACGAGCAGGAATATAACGGTGCCCGCACCCAGGAGAAATATTGCATCAAGCCCGGCACCTATTGCGGGCTGATCCTGCTCACGGATACCGAGAGCGGCGAGCCGCTCGCAATTCTCAACGACGGGCTCACTCAGCTCACGCGCGTTGGCGCCGACGGCGGTATCGGCGTCCGCTACCTGGCAAAGAAGGATGCGGAAGTTGTCGGTATGCTCGGCTCCGGCGGCATGTCGGAAACCCACATGGAAGCGTTCATGCACGTGCGACCGGATCTCAAGCGCCTGCAGGTCTATAGCCCGACCAAGGAAAACCGCGAGCGCTTCGGGCGCAAAATGGCAGACCAATATCGGCTGGAGGTGAAGGTCTGCGACAGTCCTGAGCAGATCTACCGCGATGCCGATATCATCGCGGCGCTAACGGACTCCGCAGTCTCCGTGATCGATGGCCCGCGGATCGAGAAGGGAGCCCACCTGGTCGCTCCCGGCACTGGCAACGGCATCAAGGACAAGGCGATCCTCGAGCGCATCGACCTCTATCTGCGGTTTGGCAACGCGACCAAGCCGTGGGGTGCAGCCGCGGGAGCTGAGGACGAATACTTCACTTACGCGGCGCGCCCGGATATCGAGACCGGTTTCAAGCGCAAGCCCAAGGATGAACGAGGGCATGGCGCCGCTTTTCCGCTGGAGCGCGCCATCACGTTCGCTGACATCGTCAATGGCAACAGCCCGGGCCGCACCTCCGACCAGCAGATCTCCTTCTCGGAGCGCGGCAACCTGCAGGGCAACCAGTTCTGGCCGCTCGCCGGCCGCGTCTATGAGCTGGCCAAAGCCAAAGGGCTCGGCCGCGAGATACCCACAGAGTGGTTCCTGCAGGACATTCGGGATTGAACACATGCATATCGAGAGATGGCCCGAAGCTGGCTTATTGGGACATGGAAGCCGAGCTTGCGCGGGAACTGAAGGCGCGAGAGCGAGAAAGAGCGAGACGACGATGAGTGGTGAGACGATCCGGCTAGCTGAATTTGCCTCACAGCTGCGGTTCGAGGACGTGCCTCCGCCCGCCATCCAACGAGCCAAGGAAGCGATTGCCGATACGATCGCGACCATCGTGTTCGGCCGCAGCCTGCCTTGGAGCGCCATCATCGTCGCCTATGCGCGCCGCATGGGCGAGGGAGGACAAAGCCATATTCTGGGCGATGGCGAGAAGCCCGCAACCGCGCCCTGCGCGGCGCTCGCCAATGGCGCGATGGCGCATGCCTTCGAGCTCGATAGCGCGGTCCGACCCAGTGCTGGCGCGCATCCGGGCGCTACCGTATTCACAGCGGCGCTTGCCATGGCTCAGGAGCGCGGGCTCAGCGGCCGGGCGCTGCTCACCGCCTTCCTGGCGGGGTCGGAGGTCATCATCCGGATCGGAAGGGCGACCAAGCACAGCAACGAAGTACGCGGCTTTCATGCGCCCGGCACAACCGGTCCGTTCGGCGCCGCCGTCGCTTGCGGACATCTCCTGGGCTTTGACGCGCAGCGCATGACCAATGCGCTCGGCATTGCGGGATCGTTGTCGTGCGGGCTCGTGGAGTTCGCCCGCTCGGGCACTGGCGCCATGGTCAAGCGCCTGCATTTCGGGCGCGCCGCCGAAAGTGGAGTGCTGGCCGCGAACCTGGCCGCTGACGGCTTCACCGGTCCCGCAACCGTGCTGGAAGGCGATTGCGGCTTCCTGAAAGTGTTCTGCAACGAATGGGATATCGATCAGCTCACCCGCGGTCTCGGCGAGACCTGGCTCACGCAACGCATCTCGATGAAACGCTACGCCTGCCACACCGCCTGCCACACGCCGGTGCAGGCGATCGTGGACATGAAGGCGAGCGGGCCGTTGCGAAGCGAGGATATTCAGTCGATCGAGATCAAGGTCGGACAAAAAGAGCTGAGCCGGCACGATATCCGCGATCCGGGCGATGTCATGATCGGTCAGTACAGCGTGCCCTTCAGTGTCGCCCTGGCGATCGTGGCGGATGCCCGTGATCCCCGGACGTTTCGAGATGCCGATGTGAACGATCCGGAGCTGCGGTCGCTCATCGGGCGGATCCGGCTCGTGCCATGGGACACGCCGCGGCCGTCGCCGATCGCGAGCGTTACGACTGTGACGATGCGCGATGGAACGGTCCGCAGCTCCGAGGTCGCCGACTTCAGAGGTACGCCGGACAACCCGCTTAGCGCGAGCGAGCTGCGGGACAAGCTCCTGCTCCTGACCCGGGAGCACGATGCCGCCGCGATGGCAAAGATCCTCGACCGCGTGCAACAGATCGAGGACGAGGCGGATCTCGACTGGATCTGCGTGTAGTGATTGCAGAGCGCATTTTCGTGGCTCGGACGGAGGGGCAGTCCGTGTAACATTCGGGCCCGTCAGGCTACGGTGCAGCCAAGGAAAACCTGCTGCAAGCCGACATCCAACCTAGGAGGGGGCCGTGGAATCCGAGCCTTCATATGACGTGGCGCATCTCGGGCACGTGGAGCTCCTGACCGACAAGCCGGAGGCAAGCCTCGATTTCTTTACCCGAGTTTTTGGGCTTTCCGTGAGCGGTCAGGAAGGCGACAGCGTCTACCTGCGCGCCTTTGACGATTACGAGTTCCACTCGCTCAAGCTGACCGGCGCTAAGACGACCGGCATGCGTCACGCCGCATGGCGCGCGGCCAGCCCGCAGGCGCTGCAGCGGCGCGTGCAGGCGATCGAGATGCTCGGTGCCGGCATTGGCTGGACCGATGGCGACATGGGGCACGGGCCCGCCTATCGGTTCCGCGACCCGGACGGGCACGAGTTCGAAATCTACTACGAGACGCGCCGCTACGAGGCGCCTGACGGCGAGCGGCCGTCTCTCAAGAACCAGGCGCAGCGCACGCCCAACCGGGCAATCGCGCCACGTCGTCTCGACCACCTGAATCTCCTTGCGAACGACGTCGACCGCATCCGGGATTTCATCCCGGCGGCGCTGGGCAGCCGGATCACGGAGATGATCAGGCTCGACAACGGCAAGCTCGGCGGATGCTGGTTCACGGTCAACAACAAGTCCTATGATCTCGCCTATACGGGCGATCACACGCACGCGCGTGGGCGATTCCATCACGTCACCTACGCGGTCGATCAGCGCGAACACATCCTGCAGGCAGCCGACATCTTTCTGGAGAACGGCGTGCATATCGAGACCGGGCCTCACAAGCACGCCGTGCAGCAGACCTTCTTCCTCTACGTTTGGGAGCCAGCCGGCAATCGCGTCGAGCTGGCAAATGCCGGAGCCCGCCTGATCCTCGCACCCGACTGGCAGCCGGTGGTCTGGACCGAGACCGAGCGGCGCAAAGGCCAGGCCTGGGGCCTCAAGACGATTGAATCCTTCCACACGCATGGCACGCCGCCGGTGTCCTGAGGCTCGCTCTGGACTCTCGAGTCGCATGAATTCTTGGGTCGCAATCGGCATGGTCGACCGCTCATGATCAGGATGCGCAGAGCGGGGAGGCGAGGCGCGAGATGATTTCCCTTGGACTGCCTCCTCCGCCACGCATCCGCACCGTCATGGCGGACTTCAGATGTGTTCGACTGTCCAGTCGGCGGTGAGCGGTCTGAACTTGTAGCTGATATTGAAGCAGACGTGATTGCCCTCTTCATAAACGACGAAATCGGTCGGACCCGATGCAGCTTTCGCCAGCCGCTCGCCTTCCTCGGGCGGTATGATCCGGTCGCCAGCACCAAACACGACGAGCAGCGGGCATTTGATTTGGTGGGCGCAGTCTGCGAGGCTCAGTCGGCCCGCGATCTCCAAAGCATGGTTCATGCTGGCGGCGTGGCTGCGGATCCGAAACAGCTCCTGCGATACCTTTGGCAGCAACGGCAGCACGCGGCCAAAGTCAAACGGTCCGCAATTGGCCACACACGCCGTGATGCGCGGCTCGAACGCCGCCGCCAGCGGGGCGTAGATCGCGCCCAGACTTTGCCCAACCACCGCGACGCCGCCGGCATCGACATCGGAACGGCGTTCGAGCAGGTCGATCACGGCGCCGATGACGCGGCCCCAGTCGGCCCGGATCGGCAGCCGGAACGACGTCTCGCCTTGCCCCGGTCCGTCCAGTGTGACCGTGGCGAGCCCGCGTTTGAGGAATGCATCGCTCCAGGCGTGCAGTTCCTCCTTGGCGGCATCGAGCCCCGGCAGCAGGATCGCAACCTTCGGGCGCGCGCTGCCGGCCGGCCGGCGCAGATAGGCGGCCATGGTGGTGCCCTCGAAGGGGATCTCGAAGCGCTGCATCGGCGGATCGATGTGCGGCGCGGCTGCCATGTAGCAACGCAGCATCCGCTCATGCGCGGCGCGAAACTGCTCCGGGTCCTCGCCAAACAGGTGCTTGGCATAGTGGTAATAGATGGCGGCCCTTAGAAACGCCTCTGCGGCCGTCATGGTCCGACCGCGCGCGGCCGCTTCCTTGGCGAGCGCCTCATGTCGGGCCGCTGCCTCGCACCAGACGCGGCACCAGTCACTCCAGCGGTCGATGTGAAGGACGAGCTGCTGCAGGTCGTTCGGGTCGACGCCGGTTGCGACGTAGCGCGGCGTGAAATGAGAGAAGATGAGGTCGACCTGCGGATCGGATGCCATTGAGCGGTGTCCGAGGCCGCGGTGGTCAGCGCCCGATCGCGGCCATCACCTGCGGCAGCAGGCGCGACGCGATGATGCGATAGCCCGCGGGCGTGAGGTGCTGGCCGTCGGGCTGGATGTGCTGCGGCGCCATGCCGGCGAGCACCCGTTCCAGCATGATCACCTGGATGCCGCGCGCCTCAAGCCGGCTCACGATCGTGGCAACGTTGCTGCCGCGTCCGCTCTGTCCCTTGCGCCGGTCGTTGCCGCCGGGCTGCAGGATGACGACTTTCGTTCCGGCCGGAACGGCGGCGCCAAGCCGCGCCAGCATCTCAGATGTCGTGTCGCCATTGATGCCCGCATTGGCGACGCGCGCATCGACACCTCTCGCCCTGAGCATCGCCTGCAGTTGCGCCGGAAAGGCCTGCCCGCGCGCCACGCCCTTGCCGTAGGTATTGCTGGCTCCGAGCGCGACGATATTGATCTGAGCGGCAAAGGCGGGGATGCTGCCCGTGAGAAGTACGACCAAGAAAAGTGCGGCTGTGAGAAGCGCGGGCAGCGGAAGCGTACGGCGGCTTGGCAACATGGGATGGGATCTCGGCCATTGGGGATCATCAATTCCACCCAACGAGGTTAACAGTTGTCCGCACGGTTCGAAAGGCTTGCGCACCCCAACGCTCGCGGGGGCGGCGGTACCGGACGGCGACTTGAAGATTTGTCTCGCTCTCGCGGCGGCGCCCGACAAATCGGGCGTGATGGCGCCAAGCTGTCGTAAAGAGTCGTAAAGAATTGCCAACCATTTACCATCCTTCTTATCCGAATATTTCACAGCCTGCGGTAGCCATTTTCCATGACCGCGAATCTCTCAAATCTGTCCTCGACGGTGGCCAAGAGAACGAGCTCAGTTGGTACACTTTCGTTCGCCGCCATCTTGCTGCTGGTTCTGGCGGTCGGATCGCTGGCCTGGGCTATTTGGCAACTGCGGTCGGATGCGCGGCGCGAGGCCTTCGAAGAGACCGGCAATCTCGCGGTCGTGCTGTCTGGTCAGCTCTCGCGTTTTCTGCAGACAATCGACATCGGCCTCGTTGAGACGCGTGACGACCTGGACACCTTCGACAGCGAAGACCCTGTAGCTTGGCGAAGCGCTCTCGCCAGCAAAGCGACCCACGATAGGCTGCGCGCGAAGCTTGCTCGCCTGCCGCAAGCCTTCAATATCGCGGTTGCCGACGCAAACGGACAGGTTGTCGTGTCGACCGCCAGTTGGCCGGCGCCGGCAGTGAACGTCGCCGATCGGGACTATTTCCGAAACGCGCGCGCGCAAGCTTATGACGAGCTGACCATCTCATCGCCCATCAAGAATCGGATCAACGGTCAAATCGCGATTGTCTTCGCGCGCAGCCTCAAGGGTTCGCGCGGGCAGTTTCTCGGGGTCGTCTATATCAGCGTGAACAGCAGTTACTTTGAGATCATCTACAACTCGATCCAGTCCGTTCGCGACCTCACATTCATCCTTGCGCTCACCAATGGCACCGTGCTGGTGCGACATCCGAGTGCGAGCAATATCGCAGGTCAGCACATACCCAAGAATTCCCCTTGGTACAACGCCGTCGCAAAGGGGGGAGGGTCGTTCTTTACGCCCGGCGCCTTCGGCGGCGCCGTCCGGCTGGCGACTGTGCGGCCTCTGCAGGGCTTTCCTTTGGCCGTCGCGGTTTCCACGTCCGAAGACGGCGCGCTCGCGCGCTGGCGCACGCGGGCGATCGTGCTTGGGCTCGGTGGGCTTGCCTTTGTCGCCTGCTCGCTCTCTCTGCTGGTCGTCGCAGGGCGCAAGATGCGCTCGCTGGCTGCCTCCGAGGCCTCGTTGCGGGACAAGTCCGAGTCGCTCGAGCAGTCCATCGCGGAACGCACGGAGATGGAAAAGCGGCTGGTGCAATCGCAAAAGCTGGAAGCGGTCGGCCAGCTGACCGGCGGCATCGCGCATGATTTCAACAATCTGCTGCTGGTCGTTATCGGCAATCTCGATCTGCTCAAGGACACGACCCCTGCGGACTCGCCAGAGCTGGAACTGATCGAGTCCTCGCTCACTGCCGCGCTGACCGGCTCCGAATTGTCGAACAGTCTGCTGGCGTTCAGCCGCCAGCACGCCTTCAAGCTGGAGGCTGTCGACATCAAGACCGTGGTGGCCGATCAGGTGCGCCTGCTCAAGCGCGCCATGGGCCGGAAGGTAACACTGGAAGGGACCTCGACGGATGGCGTCTTCCCGATCACAGCCGATGCTGCGCAACTGCGATGTGCCTTGACGAATCTTGTCGTCAACGCGCGCGATGCAATGCCGGACGGCGGAGTGGTCACGGTTCGCACCTACAACACCATGCTTACAGAAAGAGATTTGGACGGCGAGGATGGGCTGCAGCCGGGCGATTGTGCGGTGATCGAAGTCACGGATACCGGCGTTGGCATTTCGCCCGAGAACCTGCAGCGGATCTTTGATCCATTCTTTACGACGAAAGAGGTCGGCCAGGGAACCGGGCTGGGCCTCAGCATGGTCTATGGCTTCGTCAAGGACATGAAAGGCAAGATCAAGGTCACGAGCGAGCTCGGCAAAGGAACCACGTTCAGCCTATACTTTGCGCGCGCGGCACAATTGCAGGAATTGGAATCCCCCGCGCTCGTGCCGGCAGGAAGTCCACCGCTCGCCGGCAGCCGCGAGATGATCCTGGTGGTCGATGACGACGACATGGTCCGCAAATCCGTGGTCGCGCAGATCAAGTCGCTGGGCTACGGTACCATCGAGGCGAGAAGTCCGGCCGAGGCCTTGGAGGTGATCGCCGGCAAGGCGCCGATCGAGCTCTTGTTCTCCGACATCGTAATGCCGGGTCCGGTCGACGGGGTCGAGCTTGCCCGCCTGGCCCGGGAGCAAAGGCCCGATCTCAAGGTGCTGTTGACGTCGGGATACCCCGATCTCAAGACGGCGCGGTCGTCCGAGGAGTCCTATGTACAATGGGATATTCTCAAGAAGCCCTATCGGCGCAACGATCTGCAGCAGGCGCTGAAAGGGGCTCTCGGCGCCGGGGAGCAAGGCGATCCACCTCAACGCGCGATGGCCTGCGCATAGATTTTCGCAGCTACTATCGCTGCGCCGCAGCGCCTGATGCCGTGTCATCGCGTGGCTGCGAGGACTGGCCGAGGATCAGCGGCAGCCAATCGCGCAGCGCCGGATAGATGAGCGCCGCCGCGTGTTCGTTGCCCTTCGCGGTCATGTGCCCGTAGATGTCGTCGTAATACCAATAGTATTCCCGCATCACGTCGGCGGGTCCCGCCCGCACGATCACACGCAGTGACGCGAACTGGTCGACAACCCGGATGTCCATCGCCTGGGCGCAGGCCATCACGCCCTGGGCGTTGGGGGTAGGCTTGTCTGAGGAGAGCACGAGCGGCGCATAGTACTGCATGAACAGCATCATGCGAATGCCGTCTCGATCGGTCTGCGCCTTCAGTCGCTTCAGCAGCGCGCAGGTGACCGCGACTTCGTCGATGCCGACCCTGGTATAGAGGTCCTGCATGCCGTCGCTGTACCAGTAGTTCGGGTTGAGGCGCGCGAACAGATAATCGGCTGCCGCCGAATAGCCGAGCGCCTCGCGGATTCCGTAGGCGATCGTAGCCAATGCTCTGTTGTTCGGTCGCGGTTCAATGAGCTTGGGCGGATGGTACCGAAGCTCGCCGTTCTCGAGCGTGAAATAGGGCTTCGGCGCACCGAACACGGAATGTCCGGCGCGGAAAATATCCTGTTCCAAGAATCCAACGATCAGGATCTTCGGCTTGATGATCGGGAGAAGCCTTTCGGCACGCAGCACGATCTGATCCGTGCCGTAGCCGCCGACGCCGCCATTGAGGACCGGCGCGTGCGTCAGGCGCTCGAGGACGGCCGGCCAGCTCTCACGGTCCTTGACTTCCCAGCCCTCGGTAAAGGAGTTGCCGACCGCAAGGATTCCCCCCGTCCTTATCGTGGTCTCGCCGAAGTTTGTTCGAATGCCGTGCTCGATCGTGGTGTAGCCATCCACGTGCACGCTCGACGGCCGATCCGTCCAGCCCAGCACCGGATCGAAGATGGCCTTGAGCTCGCCGAGATTGAAGTTGAGGACGCGATCGGTGCGCCAGTTGGCAAGCTTGAATACTGAAATTCCGGCTGCCAGGCGATAGCCGACCTCGATGACGAGCAGCGACACCACGAGCGAGGCCAGCAGCAGCGCGGCGTTGCCCCAGCGCGAGCGGCGCTCGGCAGCTTCCGGAGCAGGCGCCTGGTCGTTGTCGTGGTCGGTCGTCGGCACGGGTTACGAGACTCCTGTATGAACTCTTGTATGACTCTCTGCCTCAGCCTTATGGCACCTTCCGGGCACAAGAGCCGCGCCTTGACCACGCCGCCGCCGCATGGTCAATGCGACACGTTACAACGCGCGGGCATGGTCGCCATGTTGGAACGCTGCCACGCTTTCGGTCGTTCGTCCAATTGTCGGCCGTCGACTGCCGGCCGTGGGCTGCGCCTAGGCGCGGCCGTGCTCCTGGCAAGTCTGTTATCGTTCAGCGCGGCGCCGGCTGCGGAGTGGCCGGAGCGGCCGGTGCGGATCATCGTCCCGTTTGCCGCGGGCGGCGCCGCCGACGTGATCGCGCGCCTGTTCGGGGACAGCCTGAGCGCGATGTTCAGCCAGCAGTTCATCGTCGAGAACCGCGCCGGCGCGGGCGGCATCCTCGGGGCCCAGACCGTGGCGCGCGCCGATCCGGACGGCTACACGCTCATGGCCGCCGGCATCTCCTCGCATGTGCTTGCACCGGCCGCGAGCAAGAACCCCGGCTACGATCCGATCCGCGATTTCACTCCCATCGCCTTTTTCGGCGGCGCGCCGAGCGTCATCCTGGTGCATCCGTCGCTCGGACTCAGCTCGTTCCGCGAACTGGTCGCGCTGGTGCGTCGTAGCACCGGCATCGAATACGTGTCGTCCGGCACCGGGACGGTCGGCAACATCCTGGTCGAGTACATTGCGTCGAAGCAGAAGATCAAGCTGGTGCACGTGCCCTATCGTAGCGGCAATGCCGCGGTCATCGATCTCCTGGCCGGCCGTGTGAAGATCGGGAGCCTGAACTGGTCGACGGCGCGCGTGCACGTTGCGGCCAAGAGCCTGGTGCCGGTCGCGGTATCGTCCTCGAAACGTCTGGCGGAACTGCCGGACCTGCCCACGCTCAACGAGCTCGGCTATCCGGACATGATCACCACGACCTGGCATATGCTGGCCGGGCCTGCGGGCGTGCCGCGCGAGATCGTCGGCGCGCTCAATCGCGAAGTGATCAAGATCGTGAAGCGGCCCGACATCCGCCGCCACTTCGAGACCGACGCGGTCGAGACCAAGGCGATGACGCCGGCCGAGCTCAAGGAGTTCGTGCGCGCCGAGGTCGCCAAATGGACGCCGGTGGTGCAGTCGCTGGCTAAACCCGACGCCAAGTGAGCGGACGCGTCACGCCTGCAGACTGTAGGGTAAGCAAAGGCGCTGGCGCCGTCTTCAATACAAATGAAATGAACAGCTCTCGTGCGCCGTGCCCACCATGGACCCTGAGATTCGTATCGATTCCCGCTGGTGGGCACGGCGTATGATAGGCCTCGCTGGACGGGAAGGCTGTGCCATCGCCTTTGCCCACCCTACGAAGTGCTTTCTGCCTTACAACCTCGTCACGCACGCATGCAGGATCGCGGTGCGTCCGCCGCGCACTTCCTTGAGGCAGCGCTCGATCGCGGCCGGCACTTGCGCCGGATCGGTGACCTTCTCGCCGTAGGCGCCGAACGCCTCGCCCACCTTCGCGAAGTCCACGTCCATCGCCAGCGCGGCCTCGAACTCGTCCTCGGCTTTCGCCTCGCCGTCCGGATAGACCCGCAGCGTCGACTCCTTCACCGCCGACCAGCCGCCGTTGTCGAGCACGATGGTGAGGATCGGCAGCTTGTATTGCTTCGACACCGCGAACACCGAGTCGGTGACGTTGAAGTAGAAGCTGCCGTCGCCCATGATCTGGATCGCCAGGTGGTCGGGGCGCGCGAGCTTGGTGCCGAGCGCCATGCCGCCCGATGAGCCGAGCCCGCCGCCGCCGACGCGCACCACGGTGCCCGGCACCGAGCGCGGGATCTGCTGCTGTACGGCGGGCGTGTTGCGGGTCGCCTCGCTGAAGATCACGTCCTGCGGCGCAATGCGCTTGCCGAGCTCGCGGCAGAGATAGTGCGCGTTGATGGCGCCCGGCTTGCCCGGATTGGCAGCAAGCTCCGCAGCGCGCGCGAGCCGCTTCTCGTTGTCGGCGGCAAGCTGTGCGACGCGCGCGGCCGCCGCCTCCTGGAACGCCGGCGTCGCTTTCGCCTTTACGGCTTCAAGGACCTGTTCGAGGATGCGGCCGCTGTTGCCCTGCAGGCGCAGGCTCGACGGGAAGCTCCACATCGGCGAGCCGCCCTTGACCACGTCGAGGTCGATCTGCGCCCAGAACGTCGCTTCGTTGGCGCGGGTGTCGCGCGGGAACCAGGGCACATCGACGTCGACGAGCAGGCCGACGTCGGCCTGGCCGATGGCGGGCCCGGCCTGGAAGCCGCAGAAGCAGGGCGAGTCGTGCGAGATGTTGCTCACCATATTGGCTTCGTAGACCCGGATGCCGGCGAACTCGGCGAGCTTGATGATCGCCTCCGACGCGCCCGGCGTGCGGCCCGCATAGGAGGTGAGCAGGATCGGCGACTTCGCGCTGATCAGCGCGTCGGCGAGCCGCTCGACAAGCTTCGGGTCGGCGCCGCTCGAAGCGGCGTTGCCGAAGCGCTCGGCCGGGTAGGAGCGGATTTCCTCGTCCGACCACATCTCGGTGAGGATCTCGCGCGGCAGCATCAGATAGACCGGCGCCTTCGGCTCGCTGTGCATCACGGTGTGGGCCCGCCGCAGCGCTTCTTTCACCACGACGCCCGAAGGGAGCGTCCACTCCCACTTGATGTAGGGCCGCACCAGGCTGCCTTGGTCGAACGGCTCCTGCACGAAGTGGACGTAGTTGTCGCGCGTGCCGACGAGCTCGCCGTGGGCGGTGAACGGCGCCTTGCCGGCCATCAGCAGCACCGGCAGCCGGCTGCGGTAAAGGTTGTGCATCGCGTTGGTGGTGTTGGCGGTGCCGACGTCGACATGCACCAGCACGCCCTGGCCGCGCCCGGTCGCCAGCGCATAGCCGCCAGCCATGTGGGCGGCCGTGTTCTCGTGCGGGCACACGATCACCTTGGGCTGCGCCTGCCCGCGCTTGCGGCGGCCGGCCATGGCCTCGATGATCGGGGCGTGGTCGGTGCCCATGTTGCAGAACAGGTAGTCGATCCCGACCTCGTGCAATCCTTCGAGCAGATAGTTTGCCGCCGAGCTGCTGGCGGTGTTGGCACCCACGTCCATTCAATCACTCCCAACCGTTGGTTCAAATCTCTCAGATGTCGTCCCCGCGAAAGCGGGGACCCAGTAGACACTGCCCTGCATGAGTTGATGCCGTCGTGCAAGATCGCTCTCACCGTGTTTACTGGATTCCGGCTCTCGTTCCGCCGGGCCATGCCCGGCGTCACTCGGCCGGAATGACGGCAGACGGTCGATGTCAGACCTCCTCACGACGACGCCTTCATGCGCTCGATATTGCCGCTGCCTGCGCCGCCCGCAGCCTCGCGCGCGATCATGGCAGCGATAAGCTTGCGCCCTTGGATCGGGCCGGCATCGGCCCGGATCGAGACCGGGAACGTGACATTGTCAGGATCGGGCCCCAGCACGCGCTGCTGCGCCTCCAGCACGGCCTTGTCCTGGTCGAAGGTGCGCACGATGCCGTCGCGGATGATCTCGTCGAGCGCCCGGTCGTCCAGGCGGAACTGGCGCGCGATGCCCCAGAAATAATGCGAGCTGGTCGTCGTCTCGGGCGTGATCAGGTTGAGTACCTTGCGCTCCAGCGCTTGGGCCTTGTCGCGGGTGCCGGCCGGCATCGAGCCGTTTTCGATGACGTGGAAGCCGGGCGGCGTGAAGGAATTCGTGTGCCAGCGGTCGATACGACCCGTGAAGCCCGTGGTGCGCCGGTAGAAAGGCGGCGCCTCGATGTCGAGCATGTCGCGATGCACCCGCACGGTGTTGCCGTCGAGCTTCACGGAGGCGGGGAACTCGGCCACAAACTTGTTGCCGATCGTTTCCTCGTGCACGAAGCTCTCGTGCGACAGGTCGAGCAGGTTGTCGTTGACGAGCTGGTAGTTCGCCGCGAAGTGGTGATAGCCCGGCACCGTCATCCACGCCGGATCGTCCATCCAATGGAAATCCGGGATGCCATCAGGGTCGGCAAGCGCCGGCTCGCCGAGCCAGATCCACGCAAACGTATAGCGCTCCACGAGCGGATATTTGCGCACGCGCGCGCGCGCAGGCAGCTCGGCCTGCCCGGGCACCCGCACGCAGGCGCCGTCGCGATTGAAGCACAGCCCATGGTAGCCGCACTGGATCTCATCGCCGATGACGCGTCCGAGCGACAGCGGCGCGAGCCGATGCGGGCAGCGATCGGCGAGCGCGACCGCCTCGCCCGACTGCGTGCGAAACAGCACGATCTCCTCGCCGCACACGCTGCGCGCGAGCGGCGTTGTTCCGATCTCCTTGCCGAAGGCGATGACCTGCCAGCAGTTACGCAGCCACATGAGACGCTCCTTGGACGGCGGACCTTAGCACCAGTCGCGCTCCTGCGGCAGGTTCGCACGGGACGCTTTTCTTGGCCACCGGCCGGTTGCTAGTGTCGGCCGGCAATGGCGCGGAGATGCACGATGCTTGGCAATTGGAAGTCCGCGGCGCTGGCGATTGCGGTCGTGGTCATGGGCGCCGGTCCCGTCTTCGCCCAGGACGCGTCGGAGTTCTATCGCGGGAAGCAGATCCGGATCATCAGCGGCCATCCGGTCGGCGGCGACTACGACGTCGGCGCCCGCTTTCTGGCCAAGCACCTCGCGCGCCACATCCCCGGGGAGCCGACCATCGTGGTGCAGAACATGCCGGCGGCCGCGAGCGTGGTGGCGGCGAATTTCATCTACAACCAGGCGCCCCGCGACGGCACCGTGATTGGATCGTTCTCGCGCAACCTTCCGAGCCAGGCGCGCATGGGCAAGCCCAACATCAAGGTCGACCCCCGCAAGTTCATCTGGCTGGGCGGCTTCTCGCTGCCGAGCCGGGTCTGCGTCAACTGGCACACCTCGTCGGTGAAGAGCATCGACGACTTGTTCAAGCGCGAGATGATCACCGCCGGCGGCGGCGCCACCTCCTCGCTCAGCATCATGCCGACCGTGATCAACCATGTGCTCGGCACCAAGTTTCGCATTGTCGAGGGCTACAAGGGCATCCGCGATGCGGCGCTGGCGATCGAGCGCGGCGAGGTCGAGGGCGTGTGCATGTCCTACGCCCAGTTCAACGACTATCAGCCGCTCATTCGCGAAGGCAAATTGCGCATCCTGCTGCATGCCGAGGAGACGCCGATCGCCGAGGTCCCGCAGGTGCCCTCGATCTTCAAGTTCGCCAAGACCGACAAGCAGCGCCAGCTCCTGCGCTTCGTGTTCTCGAGCGCGGAGTTCGGGCGGCCTTACGTGTTCCCGCCCGAGGTGCCGGCCGATCGCGTCGCGCTGATGCGCAAGGCATTCGCCGACCTCGCCAAGGATCCGCAGATGCTCAGCGATGCCAAGAAGGCCAAGATCGACATGGCCTACCTGCCGCAGGAGCGCCTGGAGGAACTGGTCGCCAACCTCTACGGCACCCCGCCGGACCTGATCGAGGCTGTTAAGAAGCTCGTGCCGAACCTGTAGGGTGGCGGCCAGGCGTGCAGGGGATCGCGCTTGTGTCTGCCCCCGTCCGTTTGGTCCAATCCGGCCCGATCGGTCACTTCGCAAATCATCGCCGCGTCGCTAACATGCCAGCCCTATCGGAGGATTGCGACAATGGCGTCTGAAATTGAGGCGTATCTTGATGCTTTTGAGGAGGTTCAGCGGCTGCTGATGCGGCTGTCGGGCGTCGTCGACCAGATCAATTCGGTGTCGGAAGCGATTGCAGATGACCTGCAAGACGCGGCCGCCATGATACCCGCCGACTGGCCGACGCGGGACCAGCTGCGCAATTTGCTGGCGGAAATTGCTGCTTCAAAAGAGCAGCTTGAGCTGAAATGGAAGGCAATACCGGAGCGGATCAGAAACGCCATGCCCAACAAGCGGCCCGACATGGTGGGCGAAGATTGGGACGAGGACTCCGAATAGCCCTACCCTGTTACTCCCCCGCCACCGCGACGATCTTGCGCGTTCGCTCGATCATGTTCGCGGGTCTCCCATAGAGCGCTCGGATCACCCGTTCGGCTTCCTCGCCGCAGGCCGGTCGCGCGCATGGCGCGGCCGATCGATACGATGCGGGACGTGTCGTGCGCCACCATTGGCAAGATGGAGAGGCCGAGGAAGCGACACCGGCACATGATCACTTCGTCAGGATCAGCTTGTTCTGGGCGGTGAGCCGCAGCCGATAGCGCTCGTCACCGTGGCTGATGATGATCTCGCGCGTGCCGATGAACAGGTCGCGACTGTCGATGCGGCTGTCGCTGATCTTGATCGTGCGGTCTTGCATGCCGGTTGGACGCCTTTCTCCTGTGGGGGGACCGGCGGTGTCTTGGTCGGAACCCGAGCTCATCTTGCCCGCGTCCCACAATATAG
The DNA here is from genome assembly GCA_963753575.1 of uncultured Alphaproteobacteria bacterium. Classification (GTDB taxonomy): domain Bacteria; phylum Pseudomonadota; class Alphaproteobacteria; order Rhizobiales; family Xanthobacteraceae; genus VAZQ01. Next base: position 45,698 of record CAVWCR010000004.1, on the reverse strand, counting down.
TTCTGTATATTTCATTGTACTTCTCGAAACTTCTTAGTTTAGAGGCGTTTTAAGCTGCGTATTCGCCAGTTTAGAGCGCTTTTAATCTATTATTGCTTGCCTTGACGGACGTAATACAAATAATTATCAAAGGCAACACTTGTGCTGCACCGTTCTTTCCGGTGGCAGCCATGCCAGCAAAGCCGCCGCCCTGCGCGCCCGCCCGCCAGCGCTTCAACGACAACGGCTTGCGGGCGTCATGGCTGCTTTGCGACAGTGCGACGCCGGAGCTTGGTTGCTCGCGCTTGCGGGCGCGATCCAGCGCGGCGAGCACCTGACCGGGAACCAGCCGCTGGTGAAAATTTATCCGGTGCAGCTCGCCACCACGTTCGGCGAGCGGCTCCTCGATCGCAAGGTGACGGTGGCGGGGCGCTGGCTCGCAGTCGCGGCCAAGGACGCCAAGGACGCCAAGGACGCCAAGGACGCCAAGCACATTGCGGCTGGCGCCGTGGCATTGCCGACGGACGCGTTCAATGTGGTCAACCTATCTGTCGGCTACAAACCTAGTAGCTCTGCACAGTGATCATGACTCTTTGGCCGGGCAAGGGTAAGCGCGGCCGGCGGCACCCGCGAAGACGTGATCCTGGCGCTCGGGATCGATAACCTGTTCAACGCGTACTATGTGCGCTACCTTGATCGGCGCACTCAAGGGTCGAACAGCCTCGTGCCGTCTCCCAGCCCTGGCGTGACGTTCAAAGGTTCGCTCAAAGTACGGTTCGGTGACGAGTTTTTCAGGCGCGGATGACGGGACAGCAGCAGAATAACCCCGGCGACCTCGTCGCCACCCGAGCGGACCGCGGCAACGTCGCCATCCTCCACGTTGTCGCGGTTGCACCGCACGACAACCTTGTCGCATCCTCTTCGGCGGCGGCCGATCTCGGCAACGTCATTCCGTTCACGCGGGCGCGCCGCGCTGCAGCAGAGCCAAGCGCTCCGCCGGTGACAATCGATCCGGCGGATCGCCCGGCGCCGCCGCTTGTGGGCACCAAGCCTTGGCTGCAGGCCGTGCTGGTCGCGTGCTCGCTGATCGTGCACGGCGGCCTGTTCTACGCGTTCTGGCAGGAGCCGCAGCCGCTGCCGGGATTTGGCACTCAGCCGATCATCGTCGATGTGATCATTGGCGATAACAGGGCTGCAGGGATATCGACGAGCCTGGGGTTGGACTCGGTCGACCAGAAGAACGTCGAGGAGGTGAAGGCCGAAGAGAAGCCGGTCGAACAGGAGCAACTCGTGCAGACGCACGACGTGAAGCCCGAGAAGACGCGCACCGAAGTCGCCGAAGAGGTCGCCAAAGAGCAGGCAGTCGAGCAACCGAAGGAACAGAAGCCCGAGCAGCGACAGCAGATTGCGATGGTTGAGACGCCGCAGGCCGAAATCCCGACTGTGCTGCCACGCGAGACGCCGCCCGACATGCAGGCCGTGATCGCCCCCCCGCGCGAGCAGCCAAAGGAGGCGAGACCCGAACGGAGGGCGAAGCAGAAGAAGGCAAGTGAGCAACGGACCGCTGCCAATGGCGTTGGGCAAATCAATGCTTCGCCGATAGCAAATTACGCCGGCCTCGCGTCGGCTCATCTGCGACGGCACCAGCAGTATCCGGCCGCCGCGCGCAGCGGTGGAATTACCGGATCCGGTGTCGTGATATTCTCGATCAGTGGCACCGGCAACGTCACTTCGGTCAGCGTGTTGCACAGTACTGGTAGTCAGATCCTCGACCAGGAAATGACCGCCATGGTGCGGCGCTCTTCGCCTTTCCCGGCGCCGCCCGATGGCCAGCCGAAGAAATACTCCTCCCCGATATTCTTCGGCCTGACAAGGTCGCCGTCGAGTCGCCCCTGACCTATCCGAGACAGGAGCAGTCCTCATGTTCATCGCTATGAATCGTTTTCGGGTGAAGCGCGGCTCCGAAGAGGCGTTCGAGCGCGTCTGGCTCAACCGCGACACGCAGCTTCAAACGGTGCCGGGCTTTGTCGAGTTCCATCTGCTCAAGGGCCCCGAGGCGGAGGATCACACGCTCTACGCCTCGCACACGGTCTGGCAGAGCAAGCCGGCATTCGAGGCCTGGACCAAGTCGGAGGCGTTCCGCATTGCGCATGCGCGCGCCGGCAACGAAGCGACCGGTCCGCTCTATCTCGATCATCCCAAGTTCGAAGGCTTCGAGGTGAAGCAGACGGTGACGCGGCCGGAAACGGCCGTGGTGTAGCACACGCCATCCAAGCCCGAGCTTGTCCGTTATCTCGCGGATAATCCCGGCGCGGTCATCGAAGAGGCCGCCAAGCTCCATGCGGTGACGCCGCGCCCCGTCGTGGAAGCGTTGCCGATCGCCGCCGTCCCGCTATCATAGCCTCAAACAACGATGAACACGGGAGGGACGCGCGATGGTGTGCAAGGGGCAATTCGCCCGGGTGATGAGATCATGGCTCATCGCGCTCGGCGTGGTGGTGTTCGGCTTGGCAGCGCTGGGCTTTGGCCTTATCGAGACGGCGAAGAGCGAGACCATGACGCCTGTCCCGATCCCCGCCCAGGCGCCCGCCAAGGAAGGCGTGGCGGAGTTGTCCGATACGCGGCTCTGGTTCTGGGACACGGGCGGGACCGGCGCGCCGATCGTGCTGCTGCATCCGGCGACCGGCAGCGGGCTGATCTGGAGCTATCAGCAGCCGGTGTTCGCCAAGGCCGGCTATCGCGTGATCGCGTATTCGCGACGCGGCTACATCAACTCGGCACCGTTCGATCGCAACAATCCCGGCATCGGCTCGGAGGATCTGCGCGCGCTCGCGGATCACCTCGGGCTCTCGCGCTTTCACCTGGTGGCGTCGGCGGCGGGCGGCAGCATCGCGTCGGATTTCGCGTTCTCCTATCCGTCGCGGCTCCTGAGCCTCGCCGTCTCCAGCAATTCGCTCGGCGTGCGCGACGGCGCGATTGCCAAGGCGGCGAATTTCATCCGACCGAAGGGCTGGAATGAAATGCCGGCGGAGTTCAGGGAACTCGGTCCGTCCTATCGGGCGGCCAATCCGGAGGGCGTGAAGGCCTGGCTGGAGCTCGAGCACAAGGCGCTGATCGGGCGCGACTATCGTCAGCATCTCAAGAACAAGATCACGCAGGCGCGGCTCAAGGATCTGAAGGTTCCGACGCTGCTGATCGCGGGCGCGGCCGATCTCTCCACGCCGCCCTCGATCTCGCGCATGATCGCGGCCGAGATCGCGGGCAGCAGAGTGGCAGTCATCCCGGAGGCCGGGCACTCCACCTACTGGGAGCAGCCGGAACTGTTCAACCGCGCGGTGCTCGACCACGTCGGGGCGGTGACGAAGTAGGGCGGGTCGCGGCGCGCGCGAGCTCTCAAGCCACAGCCTCGGGCTCGGGCTGCTTCATCGTCTTCGGATCGACCGGTGCGGCGCCCGGCCAGGCGGACGGACTGAGGTCGAAGACGACGTTGTCGGGCCCGCGGAACTTGATCTCGGTATGGGCGGTCGGCGGCATGTCGGCGAGTGTGGTGATGTTGGGCGCGCCGAGCGCCTCGATGTGCTTGGTCCAGGCATCGAGATCATCCACCACAAGGCCGATGTGATGGACGCCCTGGTAGTCGAGGCCGACGCCGGTCTGATCCTTGGCGAGTTTCAGGATGGCGATGCTGAGATAGCCGTCGCTCAACACAACGCTGCAAGGGCGCGGAGCGCTGTCCGGCTTGCTCGGGTCGAAACCGTGCCGGGCGATTTCCTTGAACCCGAAGGCCTTCTTGTAGAACTCCGCCGTCTTGCCCGGATGATCGCTCGCAATCGCGATGTGTCTGATTTGGGCCATGAGATCTCCCCAACGCTCGCATGATCGATGTTCCATGCTACTGCGCTGGGCGGGTTCCGACCAGCCGGCATATTGCACCGCGTATTGCGCACCTGGGCCCGCGCTACGGCATCGCTCGACCGATCGGGGGGCAGAAGACGCAAGTCAATAGCGGCTCGTTATTCACCATAAGAAACTTCACCAATAGAAAATATTGGTTGTTCTTTTTGTAAAGCTGTGCCATATGCCCCGCATCCCGTTCCGTGTTCGAGGGGCGCCTTCCGGAGGCGTTCGCAAGGCGGGGAACGGGAGCGGCACCCGCGAGCGGGGTAATGACGCAAGCCCCGTCCCCGGGCGGTACTCGGGCAGCCTCGTCGGCCACTATGGAGCCGGCCCAGTCCGACCACCGTCAAAGGCGATAAGCCAAGATGCCGCGTCGGCGCGCCATCCCCCTCGACGTGAGGGGGACGAAAGAGAAGCAAGACGGGCGAACCCCCGCGCCCAGGCAAAGCAACAGGGGACGATCTCAATTTGTCTGATGCGCACTGACTGACGAAGGCTCCGGGCTGTTTGAAAATTGAATAGGGAATGTGCAACGGCCGTTATCCGCGCATGGGTACGAACGCGAGCGCCGCGGGCTCTTAACCCTCCCCTGGAGGGGGAGGGTCGCGAGCGCCAGCGAGCGGGGTGGGGTGAGCGCGAAGCGCCAAGTGAGTTCACCCCACCCCGACCGCCTTCGTTTCACTCCGGCGGTCGACCCTCCCCCTCCAGGGGAGGGTAACGGAGCCCGCGTCGCGCGTGGCGCGCCAATTGCGGCGATCAGCTGCTGCGATGTCGCAGATCTTTGCCAAAACGAACCCAACGCGACCGGTCGCCACACTGTCCAGGGCCAAGCGTGCCCGCTATGGTACTGGCAAATCAACAGGGGAGGATGTGATGCCCGCATTACGGTTGTGCGCAGCCCTGCTCGGAGCCTGCGCGGCCCTCGCGAGCGTATCCTGGGCATCCATGGCGACCGCGGCGGCGCCCTATTACAAGGGCAAGCGGCTCACCATTATGGTCAATTTCGCGCCTGGCGGCTCGACCGATATCGAGGGCCGGCTGTTTGCGCGCCATATCGCCAAGCACATCGAAGGCCAGCCGACCGTGCTGGTGCAGAACATGGACGGCGCCGGCGGGCTCAACGGCACCAACTATGTGGGCGAGGTCGCGCCCAAGGACGGCACTGTAGTCGGCTTCCTGGGCGGCGCCGCCTGGCAATACGCGAGCGATCCGGAGCGCCATCGCGTCGACCTGCGCACCTATGAGTTCATCGCCTACCAGCCCGGCACCACGGTCTACTACGTGCGCAGCGACGTCGCGCCCGGCATGAAGGAGCCGGCCGATATCGTCAAGGCGAAGGGCCTCATCGCTGGCGGCAACGGCGCCCACAATGCGCGCGACCTGATCATCCGCCTCACGCTCGATATTCTCGGCGTGCCGTACAAATACGTCACCGGCTTTCGCAGCGGCCAGACCGTGCGGCTTGCGCTCCAGCGCGGCGAGGTCAACTTCTTCGCCGAGCCGGCTTCCGCCTATCGCGGCGCGGTGGTGCCGCAGCTCGTCAAGCCCGGCATCGCGATCCCGGTCTATTTCGATCCGACCTACAACGGCGAAAAGCTGACCGTGTCGAAACAGGCCGACGGGCTCGATCTGCTGCCGTTCCAGGACCTCTATCGCAAGGTCAAGGGCGCGCCGCCGTCCGGCAAGCTGTGGGATGTCTATCTCACCGTGCTGTCGCTCACCTCCGCCATGGGGCGGGTCGTGGCGCTGCCGCCCGGCGCGCCGCCGGAGGCCGTCGCGGCCATGCGCACCGCGGTCGAGCGTCTCAACCACGACAAGGCCTATGCCGCGGAAGCCGCCAAGGCGATCAGCTTTGCGCCGGACTTCGAAGCCGGGCCCGACACCAATCGCCAGGTGCGCCAGGCGCTGGTGGTCAAGCCCGAGATCAGGGCCTTCGTCGCCAACTACATCAAGAGCGCGAACAAGTGACGGGGGACGCCATGCGACATTTGCAGGCCGCATTGATTTGCGTGTGCGCTGCTGTGAGTACGGCGACGAGTGCGGTCGCGCAGGAGCCGTTCTACAAAGGCAAGCGCCTCACGCTGGTGATCAACTTTGCGGCCGGCGGGCCGAGCGACATCGAAGGCCGGCTCCTCGCCAAGCATCTCGCCAAGCATATCGACGGGGCGCCGCTGATCATTGTACAGAACAAGGATGGTGCCGGCGGGCTCGTAGGCACGAACTTCCTGGGCGAGGTCGGTCCGCGCGACGGCAGCATGTTCGGCTTCTTCACTGGTGCGGCCTGGAAATATGTGATCGAGCCGCAGAACCATCGCGTCGATTTCAAGACCTACGAGTTCATCGGCTTCCAGCCCGGCAACGCGGTCTATTACGTGCGCACCGACGTGCCGCCGGGCATCAAGCAGGGCGCCGACATCCTCAAGGCGCAGGGGCTGGTCGCGGGCGGGCTCGCGACCGAATCCTCCAAGGATCTCCTCATCCGCGCGACACTCGACATGCTCGGCGTGCCGTACAAATACGTCACCGGCTATCGCTCAAGCGCAACCGCCCGGCTTGCGCTGCAGCGCGGTGAGATCCATCTGCACTCGGAGACGACGCCCGGCTATTTCAGCGTGGTCGAGCCGAGCCTGGTGAAGAAGGGCACGGTGATCCCGCTCTATTACGACGGCAACTATGACGGCAAGACGTTCAGCGTGCCGCAGGCAATGGAAGGCAATGCGTTGCCGCAGTTCCAGGACTTCTACAAGAGCGTGAAAGGGACGCTGCCGAGCGGGCGGCTGTGGGATGCCTATCGCACCAATCTCGCTGTCAACTCCGCGATGCTGCGCACGGTGGTGATGCCGCCGGGTGCGCCGGCCGCCGCCGTCAAGGCGCTGCGCAGCGCGCTCGCGCGGCTCAACGACGACAGGGACTATGCCGCGGAGGCGATGAAGGCGATCCACTTCGTGCCGCATTACGAGACCGGCGCGGACATCAACACACGCGTGCGCACCGCGCTCGCGGTGCCGCCCGATATCAGGAGCTTTGTGCTCGACTATATGAAAGGCGCCAAGCGCGGCGGGCGATAGCGTGGCGTTACTTCGCCTTGGCGCCGGCCTCGCGCACGATCTTCGACCACTTGATTTCCTCGCGGTCGATGTCGGCGGCATAGGCCTCGGGTGTTGATGGGAGTGCCTCGGCGCCGTCGGTCGCCAGCCGCTTGCGCAGCGCCTCGTCGCTCAGCGCTTCGCGCAGCGCCGCGTTGAGCTTGTCGACGATCGGGCGCGGCGTGCCGGCGGGCGCCACCAGCCCGTAATGCAGCACGGCTTCGTAGCCGGGCAGGCCCGCCTCGGCGATCGTGGGCAGGTCGGGAAACAGGGCCGATCGTTTGGGCCCGGTGACCGCGAGCGCGCGCACTTTGTTGTCGCGAACGAGGCCGATCGAGGACGGCAGCGTCGCAAACATGATCGCCACGTGGCCGCCGAGCAGGTCGGTGAGCGCCGGACCCGAGCCGCGATAGGGCACGTGGTTAAGCTTCACGCCCGCCATGCTGGCGAACAGCTCGGCCGCCAGGTGCACGCTGCTGCCGCTGCCGGTCGAAGCGAAATCGAGCTTGCTGGGGCGCTCCTTGGCGAGCGCGATCAGTTCGGGGATGGTTTTCGCGGGTACTGACGGATGCACCAGGACAACGTTGGAGCTCTGTGCGATCAGCCCGATCGGCGCGAAGTCCTTGCGCGGATCGTAGCCGACGTTGGGGTAGAGCGACGGATTGATCGCAAGCGAGCTCGTCGCAATCAGCAGCGTGTAGCCGTCCGGCGCGCTCTTGGCGACCTGGCGGGTCGCGATCGTGCCGCCGGCGCCACCGCGGTTCTCCACCACGATGGTGGCGCCGAGCGGCTTCGCCATCTTCTCCGCCACGAGCCGCGCCAGCACGTCGTTGCCGCCGCCGGCCGGATAAGGCACGACCAGCGTGACCGGATGGTCCGGATAAGTCTGGGCGATGGCTCCCGACGATAGGGCCGCAGCCGCGAGGGCGCAGATAACGAGAGTTCGGAAGTATTGCGTGATCATTGGTGGGCGGCTTTCTGATGGCGTTTCCTGGTCGCTGTTGTTGAACCGAAATGGTCGGGTCACGTCAATCCTCCGGCGACTTCGGCGTCGGCCAGTGGCGCTCCATCTTGACGGTCTTGATCACCTCCTTGACCACGCCGCACACGGGGAGCGCGAGCCGCGCAGCGTCCGCCTCCTTGAGCACGATGGTCATGTCCTTCTCGGCCCACGGCATCGGCTTCTCTTCCGGCCGCGTGGCCAGCGACCAGTTGGCCGCGCTCGAATCGAGCAGCGCCACCCGCAGCGCCTCGCGATCGACGCCAAGCGCGGCACCGAGCTTGAGCCCCTCCTCGTTGGCCGAGATCGACGCCCACAGAATGAGGTTGTTGACCATCTTGCCGACCTGCCCGGCTCCGGCCGGACCGAGATAGAAGATCGAATCCGCAAACGCCGAGAAGGCGTCGCGGCAGGCATCGAATGCGGTCTTGTCGCCGCCACCCATGATCAAAAGCTTGCCGTCCTGCGCGGCGCCTTCGCCGCGGCAGAGCGGAATGTCGAGCAGCGCGACCGCCGGCTTTTCCGGCAGACGCGCCGCGATCTTCTTCATGGTGCGCGGTGCGATGGTTGATGCGATCGCCACGATGGTGCCGTCGCTCGCGCCCGCGATGATGCCGTTCTCGCCGAACATCACGGCTTCCACCTCCTGGTCGAAGCCGACCACCACGATGACCAGGTCGCTGGTGGCGGCGACCGCTTTGGGGGAATTGACCGGCTGGACGCCGGCCGCTGCCGCTGCCTTCAGCGCGGGCAGCGCGACATCGTATCCGATCACCGTAAGACCACGCTCGGCGAGGCGGCGCCCCATTGGCAGCCCCATCTTGCCGAGCCCGATCAGGCCCACGCGTTTGATCTCCCGTGTACTCACTGCGTCACCTCGTCCTTGCTTCTTGGCTTAACTCTCATTGTTGCAAGAATATGGAACAGCTACGTTTATTCACGTTCGCTTTTGTCCCTTCGGAGTTGGCCTTATGAATCGCACTATCGCTGCATGGCTGGCAGTCCTTGCTCTTTCTTTCGCTGCCGCCGGGCCGGCGTCGGCAGACGACTGGCCGTCGAAACCGGTGCGCATCGTCAATACCTTTGCGCCCGGTGGCGCCGCCGATTTCCTGGCCCGCACCGTTGCGGACGAGCTGACGAGCATCTTCGGCCAGCAATTCTACGTCGAGACCCATTCTGGCGCAGCCGGTGCGATCGGGGTCAACCTGGTGGCCAATACGCCGCCCGACGGCTACAACTTCGTTGTCACCAATATCACGATGCTGGTGCTGTCGCCGATCAGCAATCCCAAGCTCAGCTATGATCCGTTCAAGGACTTGACCAACATTGCCTATCTCGGGGGCTCCCCGATCGTGTTGTCGGTGAACGCCAAGAGCGGTATCAAGACGCTCGCCGAGTTCAAGGACTACGCCAAGAAGAGCGCGAAGCCGCTAACCTATTCGTCCTCGGGCGTCGGCAGCAGCGGGCACCTGTTTGGCGAGCTGCTCGGTCAGAAGCTCGGTATCAATCTCGAGCACATACCGTATAAGGGCGCGGCGAAAGCGCTCATCGATCTCGTTGGCGGCCATATCGTGTTTTCGGCGCAGACCATCACATCGACGGCGGGGCATATGCGCAATGGCGTGCTCAACGGCATCGCCGTCACCGCCAAGGCGCGCATGCCCGATTTCCCGAACATGCCGACGTTCAAGGAACTCGGCTATCCGGAGTTCGTGAGCACGACGTGGTTCTCGCTGTCGGGGCCAGCGAACCTTCCCAAGGATATCGTGCAGAAGATCAACAGGGCGGTCGCCGCCGCCGTGGCGAAGCCCGCCGTGCAGGAGAAGATGCGGCAACAGGGCATGATCACGGAAGCGATGACGCCGGAGGAGCTGCACAGCTTGATCACGCGCGAGACCGCGTTCTGGAAGCCGGTGATCGAGAAGGCCGGATTGATCCAGAAGTGAGGCACGAACGGGTGCAAGATCGCCCGGAGCCTGTGAACGGGCTCCGGCCACTCTGCCTGTCATCGTTCGATGAATTGCGTGCTCTTGCGCATGGCGAGATACATCTCGCACGTCGTGCACGGAATGTCGTCGCGCGGCGGCTTGCGGCCGGTCAACATATCGCGCGCGTAGAGCATCTTCTCGTGCGCGAGGCTCGCGGCCAGACCATCTGAAAATGCGTTGCCGCCGAAATCTCCCCAGAAATTGCGGCAGCAGCCGAGCAGTTTCCCATCCCAGTTGATCTGCGGATCGTCCCAGAGCTGCCGGCAAATGGTGCTGCCGTATTTTTCGCCGGTCTCGCGTTCGAACTCCTCGCGGGTGACGCCTGTGCTTCCGGTCTGCGCGCGCACGAACGCCGGATCGCGAATGGGCGAGAACGTGTCGTCCCAGGTGATCTTGGTGTGGAATTCCATGCCAAGCGAAGCCGCCATCTCGCGCGCGAGCGCGATCTCGTGCTCGTTGTGGCCGAAGACGACGAATTGCCAGATCAGCCGCGGCAGCTTGGATCGGTAGCGCTGCTTGTAGAGATTGATCTTCTTGACGTTGGCGATGACGGTGTCGAAATCACCGCGGACTCGGTATGTTCGATAGGTCTCGGGACTGGCGCCGTCGATCGAGCAGGTCAGCACGCGCACGCGATATTTCACCAGGGCCTCGAGCACCTGGTCCTTGACATGATTGAGGTTGGCGCCGTTTTGCACCGCGATATCGACGCCTGCGTTGTAGGCGTACTCCAGGATTTGGACGAGCTGGGGGTTGAGAAATATCTCGCCGTAGTTCGAAAGCTCGATTTGCTCGAGGCCGGGATTAAGATCAACAAGTGCCTTGAAGTCGCTGAACTTGAGAAAGCCGCTGCCGACCGCCGGATGAATATGGCCTGTCGTGGTCGGGCACGATGGGCACCGCAGTTGACAGAACGAAGAGGCTTCGAGCCGAATTTGCTTCGGCGAGTTCCCTGACGCACAAAGCTTGCGATAGATGCTGCGAAAGAGGCGGCTAAGCATCATATGACGTGCTCTGGTCTCGCTGGATCGTAGCGCAATGGCGATCGGTCCAAAACGGCTGATTGCCGTGTTCCACTGCGGTTACCACGCCAACCAATGGCGCATCCGCTGTGACAGCGGGACCGGCGCCGCAAGCGCCATGAACTTGTGATATCCCCCAAACCGTAGCCGCGGATCATCGCGCAGAGCGCGCCCTGCCACGGCGATCTCATGGGCTCGGTCGGGACGTGAACAGACGAGATCAAGACATTCCCGAAAACTGTCGTCGTCATGTCGAAAGAGCAGCGCGTTCTTGCCATGTTCGAAGAAGCGTCGATGCACGGCGTTGTCTTCGATGATGGCCACGGCGCCGGCATTGAGCGTATTCAGGACACGATTGTGGATCTCGTCATTGACATGAGTCAGGCTGACGACCGCCCGCGCGCGCTGCATGCGGATCAACGTATCTCGCATGCTCACGCCCTGTTCAAATTGCGCGATGGCCCGGTCGCCGTCGGCCCAGACATCATCGGATTGAATCAAGACCGGAAACGAGCGGGCTACGGAAAAGACCTTAAGCCGCCGTCTGATCTGCACGGTCTCCTCGATGATCTGAACGCAGCGGTGAAAGAGGTCAGGCTGCTCCAGCGACGTGTCGGGCCGGCTGTCGTCAAAGAAGTGCCGTTCGATTGGATGATCGAGATCATGTTGCGCGCGTTCAATGGCGCTCGTCACGGCGGCGCCGAGCGAGGGCGGTAACGCTGCCACCGCCTGCTCGGCATCCTCGATCGATCCGCCGACCCGCGTCAGATTGAGCGGCAGCAGGCACTGAATGTCACGCGCCAGGAACGATTCGCGCGAGAACTCGTCATTGCGCGAATGCCGGCTGATCCCGGTATTTCCCGTGACCGATGCAGAGCGACAGCGCGGCATCACGAACCGGCGGAAATACGTCTCGGCATAGGGGGAGAGGAACAGGAATCGGGAGTTGCCGGCTCTCGTGCGCGTGAAGTGGGGCCAGCGCGAGCTTGGGTGATCGATGAACCATTGGATGACCGGCACGTTGGCCTTGCGTGCCAGATCTAGGAAATGGCGATTGCCGATGGCGGAATGGTCGAGATGCCAATTGAAACCAAGCACGGCGATCGCGTGGCCACTCAGGCACTGGGCCAATTCAGGCCGTTCGGCCCCGTCGACGTTCATCACGATTTCGCGTGTCGGTATGCCGACGCTATTGAAATATTCGCGTAGATTTTCCGTGTAAATTGCTTCGTTAGGATGGTCGACGCGGGTGAGATAGAGGAAATGGACCGCCTGGCGGCTGCTCGCTGGTGCACTCACTGCTAAGTCTCTTTAACTGCAATTTCCAAAGGATAGGGGATAAGGTGCCGTGTCAACGCTTGCGGATGTGAAACGTCAAGACCTTTTTGGCGCGATCGGTTTTCTCCAGGATGTCGCCGGTCTGATTGATGAGGTTTGGAATATCGATCGCGGCGAGCGGATCGGTACATTCGACCACGAGCCTATCGCCGGCGGCGAGGCCGGCGAGCGCCTTGCGGGTGCGCAGCGCCGGCAGTGGGCACTTAAGGCCGCGAAGATTCATTAATCTTTCCGCCATGGGACCTGGGAGGCTCTCTTCGTAATCGCGGACCGGGATCATACTATAGGCGCTCATGGCCGCAGACCACGATCCGCAGCGGATTGCCCAATTGACGCCGGTTGCCAAGGTGATGGCGCGCATCACCATGCTGGTCGGTCCGGTCCCGCCGCGCCGGATCGCGACTGCGGCTGCCGCGGGTCGCGTGCTGGCCGAGAATGTCGTCGGGGCGACGGCGGTTCCCATGACTGCGCGCGCGCTGCGCGATGGCTTTGCGGTTCCGGCCGAGGCCGTGTCGGACGCTAGTTCCTACGCGCCGGTGCCGCTCATGTCACCGCAGCGCGTCGATACGGGGAACATTCTGCCGGCCAGCACCGATGCGGTCCTATCGCTCGATGCCGTCATCGAACGGGATGGTCGGATCGCGGCGATCGCGCCGGTCGCGCCTGGTGACGGTGTGCTGACGGCGGGCGCCGACAACAGCGCTGGCGTGGTGCTGCGGCGCGCCGGCGATGTGTTGCCCGCGGCCGGCGTGGCGGCTCTCGCCGCGCTTGGCATCGACGAAGTGTCAGTCCGTGAGCCGCGCGTTTGCGTTGCGCCGGCGCGCGCCGGCAGTGATCCCATCATCGCGGCCGCGGCCGATCTGATCGCGGCGGGTGTCGCTACGGCCGGCGGCGCGGCGCGCCGCGCCAGCGATCTGGCGGCGGCATTTGCTGGCACGGATGCCGACGCCACCATTGTCATCGGCGGCACCGGCCGCGGCCGCAACGACGCGAGCGTCCGCGCGCTTGCCGCGGCGGGCCGCCTCGATGTGCATGGTGTGGCGCTTATGCCGGGCGAGACCGCGGCGTTCGGAATGGTGGGGCAGCGGCCCGTGTTGCTGGTGCCGGGCCGGCTCGATGCCGCGCTTGCGGTGTGGCTCACGCTGGGCCGGCATCTGCTCGCGCGGCAGACCGGTCGTGCCGACGACGCGGTAGGCAATCCGGCCATGCTGACGCGCAAGCACGCGTCGCCACTGGGGCTCACGGAACTCGTTCCCGTGCGGATGTTCAACGGTAAAGCCGAGCCAATAGCCTCGGGCTATTGGCCGCTGCAGGCGCTCGCGCAGGCCAATGGATGGGTTTTGGTGCCGCAGGACAGCGAAGGATATCCGGTCGGTGCGGAGGTCGTGGTAAGATCTTGGCCATGAACGAACGCGTCAAAGCACCGGACCAGGACCTCTACGCGGCGGTTCGCCGCGCGGCACGCCAGGAGCAGTTTCTCGACGTCGTCTCGCCCGAGGATGCGCGCGCTCGGTTCGCACAGCATATCGATCTTGCGCCGCTCGGCAGCGAGCGCGTGCCGCTTGAGGGAGCGCTCACGCGTGTGCTGGCGATCGACGTGACCGCGCCGATCGATGTGCCGCCGTTCGACCGCTCCAACGTCGATGGCTTTGCGCTGCGCGCCGCCGACACGACTGGCGCAAGCGACGCGGCGCCGCGCAGGCTTCGTCTCAACGGCGAGGTGATCGTCTGCGGCCATGCCCCGGCGCTTGAGGTTGCCGCAGGCTCCGCGACCACGATTGCGACCGGCGGCGTCGTGCCACGCGGCGCCGATGCGGTCGTCATGATCGAGCAGACCGATCTGGTCGAGCCAGCGATCGAGCCATCGATCGACGTACGCCGCGCCGCCGCGCCCGGCCAGTTCGTGTCCTATGCGGGCTCCGACATCGCGCGCGGCGAGATGCTGCTGCGCCGCGGCACGCGCATCGGCTCGCGCGAGATCGGCATGCTGGCGGCGTGTGGCCTGGCGGAGGTCGAGGTGGTGCGGCGGCCGCGCGTTGCGGTGCTCTCGACCGGCGACGAGCTGGTCGCGCCGGGCACGCCGCTCAAGCCCGCGGCGGTCTACGACAGCAACGGCGCGATCGTGGCGGCGGCGGTGAAAGAGGCCGGCGGCGAGCCGGTTCCGTTCGGTGCTTTCCCGGACGACGAGACCACGCTCGAGCTTGCGCTGCGCACCGCGCTCGATGTGTGCGACATGGTGCTGATCTCGGGCGGCACTTCGAAAGGCGCGGGCGATTTGTCCCATCGCGTCGTCTCGCGGCTCGGCGCGCCCGGTGTGGTCGTGCATGGCGTTGCGCTCAAGCCCGGCAAGCCGCTCTGCCTCGCCGTGATCGACGGCAAGCCGCTCGCGGTGCTACCGGGCTTTCCCACCTCGGCGATCTTCACCTTTCACGCTTTCGTGGCACCGGTGATCCGCGCGCGCGCGGGTCTACCGCCGGAGGCCGCGCGAACGATCGAAGCGCAGGTGCCGGTGCCGATCACGTCCGAGCTCGGCCGCCAGGAGTTCGTATTGGTGGCGCTCGCCGAAGGCGGTGATGGCCTGGTCGCATTCCCGACGCCCAAGGGCTCGGGCTCGGTGACGAGCTTCTCGCAGGCCGACGGGTTCATCGCGATCGAGGCGCTTGCATCCGCGCTTCCGGCCGGTACGCGTGCGCGCGTCACGCTGATCGGCGAGGCTGCCGCGATGCCCGATCTCGTCGTGACCGGCAGTCATTGTGTGGCGCTCGATGCGGTGCTCGGCACGCTCGGGGATCAAGGGTTGAGCGCGCGCACCATCGCGGTCGGCAGCGTCGGCGGCGTCGCAGCGGCCGAGCGCGGCGAATGCGATCTCGCGCCCGTGCATCTCGTCGATGCGGTGACCGGCATCTACAACGCGCATCTTCTGCGCCCCGGCCTGTCGCTGGTGAAAGGCTGGCAGCGCCTGCAAGGCGTTGTCTACCGCGCCGGCGATGCGCGCTTCGAGGGCCGTTCCGCGCAAGACGCCGTGAAGGCTGCGCTCGCAGATCCCACATGCCTCATGGTCAATCGCAATGCCGGCGCGGGTACGCGCGTGCTCATCGACAAGCTTCTTAACAGCGCGCGGCCGCCCGGCCACAGCAACCAGCCACGCTCCCACAACGCCGTCGCGGCTGCGGTGGCGCAGGGCCGCGCCGACTGGGGCATCGCGATCGAGCCGGTTGCGCGACTTTATGGGCTCGGGTTCCTTCCGCTTGCGCCCGAGGCGTACGACTTTCTGCTGGTCGAGGCGCGACGCGAGCGTCCGGCCGTGCAAGCGTTCCTGGCGGCGCTTCGCGACGATGTGACGCGCGAGCGCATTCGCGCGCTTGGCATGCGGATGGCGGATGACACGCGAACTTGATCCAAGCCTCTGATGAGGCCACGTATAGTTTGTGCCCGATGGCTTGTTGAGTCCGATGATTTGGCGCGCGTTTGGAGTTCTCATTGTTTGCGTTGTGGCGCTCGCCATGGCGGCGACCGCGCAGGCGCAATTGCGCGGCCATGGCGGGCCGGTGCGGGCGCTGGCGATCTCGCCTGACGGCAAGCAGGCCGTCTCCGGCAGCTTCGACACGTCGGCGATCCGCTGGTCGCTCGAGCGCAATGCGGCGATCGAGGTGCTGCGCTTTCATGAGGGAGCGGTCAACGCGGCCGCCTATCTGCCCGACGGGCGTGTCGCGACGAGCGGCGAGGACGCGCGCATCGCGCTCTGGCAGCCGGGCGCCGCGCAACCCGTGTCGGTCCTGAAAGGCCACACCGCGCCGGTGGTGGCGCTCGCGCTATCGCCAGATGGAAAAACGCTGGCGTCGGCGTCATGGGATCATACCGCGCGGCTGTGGCCGCTCGATGGTGGCGCGCCGCGCGTGCTCGACGGCCATGCGCAGAGCGTCAACGGCGTGGCGTTTGCGCGCGATGGCCGCGTGGTGGTCACGGCCGGCTACGACGCGACGCTGCGCATCTGGCCGCTCGACGGTGGCGCGCCAGCCGTCGTCAGGCTGCCCACGCCGTTGAATTCGGTCGCGGTCGCCCCCGACGGCGAGATCGTGACCGCGGGCGCCGACGGCAAGGTCTATCTGCTCTCGCGCACGGGCGAACTGAGAAAGGCAATCGAGGTAGCGCGGGTGCCGATCATAGCGGTCGCGATCTCGGGTGACGGCAAGCTCGTCGCGGCCGCCGGCATCCGCGGCTCGGTTGCCATCATCGATCGCGCCGCGCGCCGGCTCGAGCGCACGCTGGTCGGGCCTGGCCTGCCGGTGTGGTCGGCAGCTTTCCTGCCGGATGGCCGGACGCTGCTGACCGGCGGCACCGATCGCATGATCCGCCGTTGGGACGCGGTCACCGGCGAGCCGATCGGCAATGTCGTGATGGGCGCGCCCGAGGATCCGCTGGCGGCCTATGCGGGCGATCCGGGCGCCAATGTGTTTCGCGCCTGCGTCGCCTGCCACACGTTGTCGCCTGATGAAGGCAATCGCGCGGGGCCGACGCTCGCGGGAGTTTTCGGCCGGCGCATCGCGACACTGCCGGGCTACAATTTCTCCGCGGCGCTGAAGAAGCTCGACATCGTGTGGACGCCCGAGACGGTCGCCAAGCTGTTCGAGGTCGGCCCCGCGACCTACACGCCTGGCACCAAGATGCCCGAGCAGACCATCGGCTCGGCGGACGATCGCGCCGCGCTGGTGAAGTTCCTGGAGCGGGCGACGACGAAGTAGCTGGCGTTTCCCGGGCGAGCGAAGCGAGGCCCGGGACCCAGGGCCACGCATGCCAGGCTTTTTTTGCTGGGTCCCGGCTCTCGCGCTTCGCGCTCGGCCGGGACACGCCAATCATGAGTCGCCTTTCCGTTCCTGCTCCTCCCGTTCGCGCAGATAGTCCTCGGTCGTGCGCACGGGCGGGCGTTGCGGCGCATAAGGATCGAAGCTTGCCTCGGTGGCCGCGACGGCGCGGCAGTCCTCGCACATCTTGAGAAGCTCGAGCCGGCTCTTGTCGCCCTGGTACATCCAGTGACTGCCGGCAAGCTTTTGAGTGACGCGCTCGATCGTGCTCCGCGTGCCGAACGGCTTGCCGCAGCGCACGCAGGCGAACGGCTCCTCCTGCTTGATGATGCGGGCGGCCGCAGTGGCGGCGCGGAAGTCGATCTGCGGCTTGAGCGTGATCACCTTCTCGGGGCAGGTCGCCTGGCACAGCCCGCATTGCACGCAGGCGTCCTCGGAGAATCGCAACGTCGGCTTCTCCGGATCGTCGCCGAGCGCGCCGGTCGGACAGGCCGACACGCAGGCAAGGCATAGCGTGCAGCCCTCGACGTTGACCTCGACCGTGCCGAACGGCGCGCCCTGCGGCAGTGCGATCACGTCGACCGGCGCGGGCGACGCGCGCTGCAACTCGCGCAGCGCCAGCCGCAAGACTTCGCGTTTGGCGCCGACGGGGGCGAAGCTCGCAGGCCGCGGCGCGCCTTCGCCGACTTCGATCGTGCGCAGCGTCGCGCCGAGCGCATCGGGATCGTCGGTCTCGATCGTGGCGACGCGGCCCGTGCCGAAGCCCAATCCCGCAAGAATCGGCTCGGCGAGCGCGAGCGTCTTGGCGAGGCCGCTGACATCGTGGCGCGGCTTCCCGCGCAGCAGCAACCGCACCGCGCAAGCCCCATACGCAAAGGCTGCCGCGATCGCTTCCAGGCCGACTTGCGTCACCTCGTTGACCGCAACCGGCAGCGCGTTTGCAGGGAGCCCGTCGCCGAAACGCGCGAGCGCGTCGATCAGCGGCATGCCATGGGCGTCGTCGTGGATGAGCACAATCGGCTGTGTGCCACCGGCGTCGTGGTAGGTGGTGAGCAGCGTGCGCAGCCTTCGCATCAGCGTGTCGGCCGGCGGCAGCGCATAGGCGGCCGCACCGGTCGGGCAGACCGCCGCGCATTGTCCGCAGCCGGCGCAGATTTGAGCGTCGATCGCCACGTGGTCGCCGTTCGGCGCAATCGCGCCGGTCGGGCAGAGATCGAGGCATCGGGTGCAGCCGATGCGTTTGGAACGTGAATGTGCGCAGAGATCGGCCGTGAACGAGACGTAGCGCGGCTTGTCGAAGGTGCCGACCAGATCACGCGCCTTCATGACGGCTCGAAGCACCGCCGCCGGGTCGCCCGGATCGGCGCGCAGATAGCCCTCGCGCAAGTCAGCGGCGGTAAACAACGGCGCCTCACCTGTGAGGTCCAGCACGAGGTCGCAGCGCGACACCGCGCCGTTCTTGGCTTTGCCGAACGTGAGTGCGCCGCGCGAGGATGGCGCCGGCTGCGCATAGTCGTCGACGGTCAATTCGAACGCTCCGAGATGCCCCTTGGCCGCGCGGATCAATCCTTTCACCACGGGATATTCGGTGACGCGCGGCGGCATGATGGCGGCGGGCGGCCGGATCAATACGGTCACGTCGAGGTGATCCTTGACCAGTTCGGCCGCCTCGATCGCGCGCTCGTCGCTCCCATAGATCAGGATCACGCCTTCGCTCTCGAGCGTGATGAAAGGAATTTCAGGCGAAGGCTCCGCCGCCATCGCGATCAGCGCCGCCATCTTCGGGCCTGCGCCGGCGGCATCCTTCGACCAGCCGGCGGTCTCGCGGATATTGGCGTAGCGGATGTCGCCGCCGCTCTCCCAGGCGACCTCGGCGAACAACGGCGTTTCCTGGGTACAGCCGACCGTCAGCGCTGCGCCGGAGGCTGCGGCAGCGCGGAAGCGCTCGAGCTCGGCACGGCAGAGCTGGCGCGCGGTGGTAACCTCGCTGCCGCGGCATGCCCGTTTGAGCGCGCCGGTATCGAGCGGCATCGTGTCTTCGCACGAGCAGATCAGGACATGCCGCGGCCGTTCGGCCATTCGTCGGTCCTTTCGTGTTCGCAGGTCGGCAGGTGCCAGCTTGCTCCGGCAATACTGGTCAGGGCGCGATCCAAGTTATAAGTATTCCAAAAGGAAATCGCGAGTCCGGGGAGTTGCCAGGAGCTACCATGCCGCATGAACGCGGTGGCCAAGTAAGCGTGCCTTTTGCGCCTGCGCTCAATCTGCCGCCGCCATTTCGTTTGCTGACGTTGCGCGAAGTCGGCGATGCGTTTGTGCATGCCGTCAAGGTTGCGGCGGACGAAGGCGCCGGAACGCTCGTTCATGTCGGCCGCTTCGATCTGGCCGAGTTCGCAGTGGTATTGGAGCCGGAGGAGCCGCTCGCCATTGCGCGGCGCGCTTTCTACGCCGGCATGGCCGCGCTTGCAGACGCACTGTCTGTCCTTGCGCCGCCCGAGAAGCCGATCAGCATCGACTGGCCGGACGCGATCAGGGTCGATGGCGGGCTCGTCGGCGGCGGGCGGCTTGCGTGGCCCGAAGGCGCTGACGAAAGCGAACCGCCGGCGTGGCTCGTGTTCGGCGCCATGATCCGCATCGTCGCGATGGGCGAGGGCGAGCCGGGTCTGCATCCGCTTTCGGCCGCGCTCGATGGTGAGGGATTCGGCGAGCTTGATTCCGGCCATTTGGTTGAGAGCTTTACCCGCCACCTCATGGTCGCGATCGATACCTGGCACGAGAAGGGCTTTGCAGAGGTCGCGAAGAGTTATCTTACGCGCCTGGCGCCTGCCGGAACGGGAAACGTGGGCGTGCGCCGCGAGCTTGCCGAGAACGGCGATCTTATCGTGCGCCGGATGATCGCGCCTGAGCCCGAGCGTCACGCGCTTGCGCAAGCGCTCGCGGCTCTCCCGTCCTGGCTCGATCCGAAAACCGGGGGGCCGAAATGAGACGCGGACCTCGCAAGCGATTGCCTCCGCGATGAAGCTCTTGCGCACCATCCGGCTCGATCTGTCCGACACGTTCGTGTTCGAGCGCGCCGCCGAGCCCGGTGAGTGGGCAGTCTCGGGCGCTTTCATGTTCTGGGATCGCGACCCGACGACGTTTGAGGGCAAGACGCGGGCGGCCTTCCGCAGCGGCTTTCTCGGTGCGGCCTCGTTCGGCTGGTCGACCCTGGTGCAGGTCGTCACTGCGCGCGAGGAGGACCGCGCGACGCTGGTCGAGACCCTGGCGCAGCGGTTCGTCGAGCGCCTTGGCGCGCCCGGGCTTGCCGAGGCGCGCGTGGCAGCCGAGCAGGAGGTCACGTTCGCGGCCTCGCTCTGCGACCATGCGCCCGATACGCTCATCGCAGTGCATCGCAGCTTTGAGGGCGGCGAGATCCGTGAGGCATTCCGCACACTGCGCCCGCGCGGCGAACGCATGCCGATGCGGGCGTTCTCGTTCCTCGACGTCGAAGGCGAGGAGGAGCCGGACGAGTTCGTCGATCTCGCGCGGCTCGCGAAGGAGCCGCCGGACAAGCCGCGGTGATACGCCCAACGTAAAGCATCGTGCTCTAGTCAGCCTCCGCCACCACGAACGACCACCACGGCGGCTTGCTCGACCGCAGCATGCCGTCCCAGTACCAGGCCGAAACGTCCGACCAGCTGCCGCCGTGCTCGTCGCGGATCAATTCGCAAACCGTCATGCTGGTGCCGCGCAGCGTCGCGCGGAAGCAGCTTCGCGTGGCCCCAGTTGCGTCCTTGCGCGCCGCGATCGGCGTGATGGCATAGCCGCTGCCGCGGAAGCAGTCGGCGGCCGAATGGAGCAGGCGCGTCGGCGCGCCGACCCAGCGGATGATGATCTCGCGGCGGCCATCCGAGAAGCGGCCGACGCGGCCGGGAAAGTCGCGCACGAACGCGCTCTCGCGCGGGGTGAGCGGTAGCTCGACCAGCGGTCGGCCTTCATATTGCGTGGGCCAGCCCGGGAACGGCGCATCCGTGGTGGTTGCGCTGGAGCGATCGACGAGCGGAGCAAGCGCTGCTGCTGCGGCGGCAGCCAGCAGCAAGGCCGTGGCCGGGCCCCTGGCTTTCACGATGCGCATGGCAGCGCCTTCGGGCCGCGCAGCCGCGTGAGTAACCACAGTGTGGCGGCGGCCGATAACGTAAAGGCCGCGAGGCCAATCGCTTCATGCCACCACGCCGGCGGCTGCGGAATGAGCCCGGCCTCGACGTAGAACAGGCTGGTGGCGCGCAGGACGTTGCAGACAATCGCAAGCACGAGCGACAACGCGACTGCGACCATGACCTTGATAAGGCCGAAGCGGAACAGCACGCAGCCCATCAGCGTCAGCAGCAAGCCGGCCCACAGCATGTTGACGCCGCTGCAAGGCGCGTCGAACTGGATGAGTTCGTCGCGCCAAAGGAGGAAAGTGCCCTGCCGGGCGACAGCGAGACCATGCGCTTGAAGAAGCGCGACCGACAGCGCCGCCGACACGAGACGCATCGGATAGCCGAGCATGAACTGCAATGACGGCAGGACCGGCAGCGCCAGCGCCACCAGGCCCCAGAACGCAATCGGTGGCCGCTCTCGGAATGCTGCGAGGTAGCAGCAGAACAGCGTCGCGGCGACCGCGATGGCGGCCCGCCCGATCGGCGGCAGCGCCACATAGGACGCCGCAAAGGCTGCCAGCAGGAGCGCGACCGTGATGAGCGGGAGCGGCGGCGATGGTCCTTCCTTTCTGCGCATCATGCCGAGCACGCCGAGGAACACGGCGGTCAGGACGAGTGACGCGGCTTCCTCGGGTGAGGCCCAGACGCGATGCACATACCAGCGCCAGGCATCCCAGGTTGCCGCCATCACCAGCGCTACGACCAGCAAGGAATGCATCACGCGACCGCCATGGAGTGCTGCCGATGCCGCCAGGCGAGCCACATCAGCGCCGCGCACGCGATGATGATCAACGCCCATTCGTGTGGCTCCGGCACGGTCGGGACCGTTGCCTGGTCGACCGGCGTCAGGCGCGCCGCGTCGTATTGCTGCTTGGTCTCGAGCACGACCGCGCCGCTGACCGGCGTGACGAGCTGATAGCGTGTCGCCAGCGCGACCGCCTCCGCCCGGTGGCCGCTCGTGCGCATCAGTTCGAGCACGCGATCGTTTGCCCAGAGCCGTGTGATGTGATCGGAGCCAGTGGTGGTACCGTCGGTCACCGGGTCTTGCGGGCGCCGCGCGATGTGCGTTTGTGCGCCGCCTGCGCTGCGCGCAAAGAAGCCCGCCAGGTCGGCTTGCATGGCGCCGGTCTGCGGCAGTGCGTGCGCGCCCCAGGCCCACGGCGCATCGGGCAGCACTTCGTTCGGACCCGGCTCGACGCTGTAGAGGACGACATTCGGCAACCGTGACAGCCGCGCGGTCGCCTGCTCGAGCCGCGCCGCGCTGCCGCTGAAGTTGACCGGCTGCGGGCCATGAATCCACAGCAGCGTCGACTGCGGCTCCAACTCCAGCACCTGCGGCGCGTCGGCGAGCGCGGGTGTATTGTCCTGCCCGCCGGCGAACGATGTCGCGCGCAGAAGCTTTGCGATGGATGCTTTCTGCAGGTCGGACCAGGGCGCGAGCGGCACCCGCCGCGTCGGCTCAGTCGCGATGATGGCGCCGACCTTCATGCCGGCCGGAATGGCGTCAAGCGTCGCGAGCAGCTGTGCGGAGGTTCCCGCGAGCCGGGCCGAGCCGTCGATGACCAGCATCAGGGCACGCGTCGGCTCGCCGCGCGTGATCTCCTGCAGGATCGCTTCACCGCCGCCGATGCGCGCGACCCGGCGGCCGGCAGCGCTGCGATCGAGCGTGATCGCCTGCCGCGTCCCGGAGAGCGCGCGGTCGTCAAGCGCGCCGGAGATCCGGTAGAGCCGGCCGTCGACATGGCTCGTCGCGAGTCCTGCCGGCGCGCTCAGCGCCTGCCGGCTCTCGATCCAGACGTTATGGCTTACATCGGCTCCGATCGAGAAGTTGCGGTCGACCAGCGCCGGCAGCGTCAGGCGCGCCTTGCCGGGCGTTGTCAGGTCGAGCGGCGCCGTGATGCCGAGCTTGAACTTGATGGTGCCGCCGTTGCGCGGGACCGGGAAGGCTTGCGCCAGCACGCGATCGGCGCCCTTGGTGGTGACCAGGAGCGGGTCGCGGCGCTGCTGGACCGCGACCCGCCTGTAGGCGGCGCGCACCTCGCCGCGTCCGCCAAAGGCGGCTTCGCGTTCCTCGCCGTCGACCCAGAGCGTCGCACGCGACACCACGCCGCCGGGCGGCAGTGCAATTTGCAGACGCGCCTCGCGGTCAATCGCGGCGGAATTCTTGAACTCGATCGTCCATTCGAGATAAGCGGCGAGGTCATCGCCGCTGATCGAGCCGTCGATGCGTGAGGACGCAAGAGTGAGTCCCTGCATCCGGCCGCCGACCTGCGTGCCGCCATGGTCAGGGTCGAATTGCATGTCGGCGAAGCGGGCCGCGTTGGCGAATCTGAATGGCGCTGGCCTGGCGTTGAACGGCTCACCATGCAGGCGGTAGTAGATCTCGCGGGCCTCGGCCGGGGACGCGACCCGCTGCCGCGTGCCGATGAAATCGTTGCTGGTCAGCATGACAAGCCCGCTCAGGAGCCCGGTCGGCCGTCCCGTAATGCCGTAGCAAAGGCGCAGCAGGAAATCGTCGTCGCCTAACGTGCGCAGCAGGGTGAGGCCACGCTCACGCTCGGCCGGCACGCCGCTTGCCGCCATCTGGATGCCGAGCCGGGTCGCGGCCTGCGGCACGTCGAGCGCGATCAAGAGGAGCACGCCGGCCGCAAGCCCGCCCGCAAGCTGACGTCCAAGTGGCTGGCTCTGCCTTGCACGCGAAAGCACGACACGAAGCCGCAACGCGCACGCGAACGACACCAGCGGCGCGAGCGGCAGAAAGCCGATCCCAAAGATCGTGCCGACAACGGCGAGCGGCATGAGCGGAATGAACGGCAGCGCGTAGGCCGCCGCGATCGCAATGGCGGCGCCATTGCCAAACGCCACCCACTTGGCGTTCCATGACCACTCGTGATCGAGGTAAAGCCAGGTCAGCAGGTTGCCCGCGGGCACGAACAGGGCTGCAGCCAGGTGCCAATACGTGGGGATCGGATCGAAGAACGAGTCCGCGCACATGTGCGTGATGAGCTCGATCGCGATCACCGTGGCGGGATAAGCCACTCCGAGAATGAATAACCATGCGCTCGGAGGCCGCGGCTTGCGCTCGACAACCGGCTTGAAGGTCACAGTGGCCGTCTCGGCTTTCCGATTGCTCATCGGGTTCCTCCGTTGCGGTTAAGGTCTATTCGGCGGCAGTCAGGTGCTGGGCATTGCCCAGGCCGCCGAAGCGGCGCTCGCGACGGCTGAATTCGGCAATGGCCGCCCGCAGGTCGGCGGCGCCGAAGTCGGGCCAGAGCACGTCGACGAAACAGAGCTCGGCGTAGGCGGATTCCCACAACAGGAAATCCGACAGGCGCTTTTCGCCGCCCGAGCGGATGAGCAGATCGGCATCGTCATGAGGAACGCCGGCCGAGCCCGCGAGCAAACGTCGGAATTCCTCGCGGGACGGAGGCTCTTCCCCGCGCCAGGCCGCAGCCGCACGCGCAATCGCGTCGCGCGCGGAATAGTCGATGGCGATGCGCAGATCGAGCCGCGTGCCGTGCGCCGAAAGCCGCTCGGCCGCCGCGATGTCCTCGCTCAGGCCGTCGGGCAGGCGGTCGCGACGGCCGATGATGGTGAGCCGCGCGCCACCGTCGACGAGGCGCTCGAGCTCGGCCCGCAGATAGCGGCGCAGCAGCGCCATAAGGCCCGCCACTTCCTCGTGCGGGCGCCGCCAATTCTCGGAAGAGAACGCAAACAGCGTGAGCGTCGTGATGCCGAGCTCGGGCGCAGCCTCGACCACGCGGCGGACCGCGTCGGCGCCGGCGCGATGCCCGGCCGTGCGCGGCAGTCCGCGGCGTGCCGCCCAGCGCCCATTGCCGTCCATGATGATGGCGACGTGCAGGCGGTCGCGGGCGTCTTGCTGGCTCATGACTTGTCGTCTCCGAGTACTCTATGAAGCAAAGTTGGAGGGCAAAAAAAGACTTAGGCCGGTCGAAATCGGCGTGAACCTGTCGATGCGGCGCCCGCCTTGGCTGCGCTTGCGGCGTCCCGCACCACCTGTTCGAGCACCTTGAGATAGTCGAGGTAGCGTTGCCGGCCTTGCGGCGTGATCCGGCAGACAGTCTGCGGCCGGTTGCGGTCGTAGCCTTTCTCGATCGCGATCAGGCCGGCCTCCTCCAGCACCTGCAGGTGGCGCGAGAGATTGCCGTCGGTCAGCCCGCACATCTGCTTGAGGCTGCCGAACACCAGGCCTTTCGGATGGGCCGCAAGCGAGGTCAGCACGCTCAAGCGTGCCTTCTCGTGGATCACGCGGTCGAGTCCTTCATAGGCGAAGCGTCCGGCCTGTTCGTTTGTTGTACTAGGCTTCGGCATTGCGTACTCCGCTTCGATAGAGAATGCCGGCCATCAGCACTTGTCCGACACCAAAGGGCAGCGCCATCGCCCAGGGCGAGAACGCGTGCTCGCCATTGGCAAAGGCGAGGCTCGCCAAGCCCATGGCGAGATACCAGACGCCGACCGCGAACATCGAGCGCGGCAGCGACCGGCAGGAAGCAAAGAACCCGAGGCTGAAGACGATCTGCCAGAGGCCCGGCAGCATCCAGAGCTCGTACGGCGCGTAACGATAGAGAACGACGGTCAGCAGCGTGCCGGCAACGCCGGCCGGGATGAACTGCTCGGTCGCCGCATGGATCATCTCGTCCGCGAGGCCCGAATGGATGCGCCGCGAGCGCGCCACCATCTCGCTCGCGATCAGGATCACGGAAACGGCGGCGGTTGCGACCCACAAGGTGATGTAGCTGAACACGTCGGCGGCCGGCTCCGACAGCCAGATCGCCTGGATGGCGGCGCCGGCGACAGCCAGCGCGCCGGTGGCTGCGACCGTGAGCGGCCCGTAGCCCTGAAACTCGGTGCCGCACGCCATCTGGGTGCGGATCGCCGTGATGTCGGCCAGAGCCTTGTCGAGATCGTGCATCGCCGCCCGCGGTTAACTTTGCATCACAAAGTAAGCGAGACCGCAAACCGCCGTCAAGGGGAAAGTCGAGCTTTCAGGTGCGCGGCGTCGCCCGCTGCCGAGCATGGCGCTCGGCGGCAAGGCGCCGGAGCGACAGTGAAGCGTTTCCTACCCCAAAATGCAGACGTCGGGCCCGCCGGAGCCTATGCGCCGCCATGCTATGATGGTTTGGCCGAACACCCATCGTGGGTCAGGGGTTGGACAGACCACAAGGAGCCGACCGCGGCATGAAGGACTTCTGGCTCTCCTGCGGGCACCATCTGCTCGACCGCGATCGCGGCGGCGGGCTGGTCGTGACCGACGAGTTCCTCAAGGCCTATCTGGCGCGGCCGGAGCTTGCGCCGCCGGCTGACGCTTGCGTGGTCGAGCGCATGTTGCACGCTGCGCTGCTGGCCGCGCCGCGCCGGCAACTGGAGCCCGACGATATCGCCGCCATCGCGGATGCGGATGCGCGCGAGAACTGGGCGCTGCTGATCAGATGGCGCGATTTTCTGCTGGCGCAGCCGACCATCGAGGCGGCCTATCTTCATCTCGTGCGGCGCGGCATGGGCGGCACGCCGCCGCTCTTCCTCAACCAGCTTGTGCACGTGATCCTGCGCAATGCGCTCGATGGTTGCGACGACCCCTTCATGCTGCGCGCGGCGGAGCTGTTCTTCCGCCCGCAACGGCTGACCAGTCACGGCGGCTCGCTGATCGCTGCCGACGAGGAAGTGATCGCGGGCGGCAACGCACACGCCTCGCCGCTCGTCTCCATGCTTGGATTGCCCGCCAGCGCCGCCATCGACGTCCTCAATGATGACAACGCCGAGACCTATTGGGCGCGCAGCGATCTGTTCGACACCGCGCTTGATCTCACCGCCGGCCGCCGCGGTCTCGCGGCGCTCGGCGAGGTCATCGTGCGTTGGCTGAGGCATCTGCTCGCGCTCGATGGGCGCGTCGAGTTGTTGACCGCGGTGCGCGGCGTCAATCTCCCGTGGTATGTCGGCCTCGACGCCGAGGCGACCGCGATCGGGGATGCGCTGTGGAGTGGCGAAGCGCTCGACGCCGCCACCCAGGCGCGCCTTGTGGGCCTCTACCGGCTCGTCCTATCCGATGCTGACATCGTCTTGGAAGCCGCACGCGGCGAGCCTATCTATCTCTTGATGGCGATGACGCCGGATGGCCTGCTGCGCGCAAAGCCGCAGAATCTGGTCACCGGCCTACCGATCCGTGTGAGGGAGGCGGTGTCGTGAACGTCGCACCTGCACTTGCGCGCATACCCGTGGGCGTCGTGGTGGAACGGCGCAAGCCCGCCAATCCGTGGATCGATGAGGTGTGGCAGCCGGTCGGCATCCTGGCCGGAGAGCCGGACACGGCGCCATGGACGATCCTGCAGTCCGACGACGATCGCACAAGTTTTTACGCCGGCGGAGCAGAGATCGCGCTCTATCGCACCGAGACCGGCTATTATCGCGACAATCTGAGTTCAGGCCGACCTTTGGTTTGGGTCGCGGTGCGGCCGACCGGCGTTGAGCCGCCGCTCGACATCGTGGCAGTCACGGCCGATCCGGCCGAAGGCGAATCCCTTACGCAATCCAGTGATGACCTGGTGGAAGCGGTGCCGATGCCGCCTGCTGTCCGCGCGATCGTCGAAGCGTTCGTGGCTGAGCATCACGTCGAGCGGCCGTTCGTGAAGCGTAAGCGTGACCGCGCCGATCCGCAGGCGTTGGCGCGTCGTGCCCCGATTGCAAAGGACCCGCGGCCATGAGTGAGGATTTCCTCTCGCGCTGGTCTCGCCGCAAGCGGGAAGCCGAGACCGATGATGGCAGAGCGCGTGCCGCCGAGGAGCCGCAGGCGAAGCGTGAGCCGGCCGTCGAAGAGGCTGAGCCGGCGGAACCGGCAGCGTCCGCGGAATCGACGCTCGATCTCCTCAAGGACCTTCCGCCGGTCGAATCGATCACGGCCGCGACCGACATTCGACCGTTTCTGGCGCCGGGCGTGCCTGCAGATATCGCGCGAGCCGCGCTACGCCGCGCCTGGGCCGCCGATCCCGAGATTCGGAACTTTGTCGGGCTTGCGGACTACGATTGGGATTTTAACGCCCCTGGCGCGATGGCGGGTTTCGACACGCTCGAGATGACCGAAGAGCTGCGCGCGGCGGTCCTTCGGCTGCTCGGGTCAAGCCCCGAACAGGGGCCAGGGCCCACCATTGATCATGCTACGGCCACGCAGGTTGAGATCGCTCATGCTGGCCAGAAGCCGTTGGCTGTCTTGAGCATCGACAGCGAGAACCCGCCGCCACAAGAGCCCAACACATTCGCGTTACCGGCAGGCGCCGATGTCGCACCGCAACATGAGATTGAACGCCACAACGACGAGGATTCGTCGAACCATCGTCGTGGTCATGGTAGGGCCCTACCAAGGTAGACATTATGCCATAGCCCCAGCCTATTGACGCTGGAGTAGTTCCACTCAATCTTGGATAGAAGCTGTCCAAACAGCGCAGAGGAATAAGCGGCACCCCACGTGCTCGACCGAAGGGGAAACGATGCGCGATCCGGGCTTAGACCAGGCCATTGCCGCCGTCGGCGGCGTGGGCGCGCTTGCGAGAAAAATCGGAATTTCCCAGCCGTCAGTTTCCAACTGGACGCGCGTTCCCGCTGAGCGGGTCGTGGCCGTTGAGGCGGTGACCGGCGTCAGCCGCGCGATTCTGCGTCCTGATCTCTATGGCGAGCATCCCGGCGGTGACGTCGATGACGTCGACACGGCACGCGCGCACGAATACGCGCTGCTGGCAACGCTGCTGGCGCGTGCGCCCGATCAGGCACTGCTCGATCGCCTGGCCGGTCTGCGCGGTGATGCAAGCCCGCTTGGCCTTGCACACGCGGCGCTGGCTGAGGCCGCGAGTCAAACGAACGCGGAGCGCGTCGAACGCGAGTACTTCGATCTCTTCATTGGACTCGGGCGCGGCGAGCTCCTGCCCTACGGTTCGTATTATCTGACCGGCTTCCTGCATGAGCGGCCGCTCGCGCGGTTGCGCGAAAGCCTGGCGCGTCTCGGCATCGAGCGCGCGGCGGGACAGGCCGAGCCCGAGGATCACGCGGCCATCCTGTGCGAGATCATGGCGGGGCTTGCGAGCCGGCAGTTTCCGGCGCCTGCGGGCGCCGAGCGCGAGCTGTTCGAGCAGCATCTGGCGCCCTGGATCGAGCGGTTCTTCGCCGACCTGGAGCGGGTCGAGGCGGCCGATTTCTACCGCCGACTAGGATCGCTCGGCCGAGTGTTTGTTGCGGTGGAGACAGAGGCTTTCGCGCTGCCGTCGTGAGCGGCATGCGCGGTGAGACATGAAGGAGGAGGACGGCAATGACCAAAGAACGGAAGACCGCCGTGGGTCGGCGTGAATTCCTTCGGACGCTCGGGGCCGGCGCCACCGTGGCGGCCGCTGCCGGGTCACTTGCGGGCGAGGCGCGCGCCGACACCGAGACCAACGAGGAGAAGCGCAAGGCCCGTTATCGGGAAACCGACCACGTCAAGACCTACTATCGCGTCAACCGGTATCCGAGCTGAAGGAGGCGCCCGTGCTGATCAAGCGCACTGAACGTCAGGCTCGCCGCGGCGCGCTCGCTGCCGCTCTGCAAGGGCAATCGGACGGTGGTCTCGACCGCCGTAGTTTCCTGCGCAAATCCGGGCTTGTCGCCGGATCGATGGCGGCGCTCGGAGCGCTGCCGTTGACCAGCGTCCGCAAGGCCGAAGCTGGCCCGCCGCCGCCCGCGGGCGCGCGAGTGACCATTCGCAAGAATATCTGCACCCATTGCTCGGTCGGCTGCACCGTCATGGCCGAAGTGGCAAACGGCGTCTGGATCGGCCAGGAGCCCGGCTGGGATTCGCCGATCAATCGCGGCTCGCACTGCGCCAAGGGCGCGGCGGTCCGCGAGCTCGTGCATGGCGACCGGCGCCTGCGCTATCCGATGAAGCTGGTGAACGGCCAGTGGACCAAGCTGAGCTGGGACCAGGCGATCAACGAGATCGGCGACAAGCTCGCCGAGATCCGGCAGAAGTCGGGGCCGGATTCCGTCTATTGGCTTGGCTCCGCCAAGTTCTCCAACGAAGGCTCTTATCTCTTCCGCAAGTTCGCCGCGTTCTGGGGCACCAACAACGTCGACCACCAGGCGCGCATCTGCCATTCGACCACTGTCGCGGGCGTGGCCAATACCTGGGGCTACGGTGCGATGACCAACAGCTACAACGACATCCGCAACGCCAAGACCATGATCATCATGGGTGGCAATCCGGCGGAGGCGCATCCGGTCTCGCTGCAGCATCTGCTGGAAGGCAAGGAGCTTAACAAGGCGAACTACATCGTCATCGAGCCGCGCTTCACGCGTACCGCGGCGCACGCGACCGAATACGTGCGCATCCGCTCCGGCACCGACATCCCGGTGATCTGGGGCTTGCTCTGGCACATCTTCAAGAACGGCTGGGAGGACAAGGAGTTCATCAAGCAGCGTGTCTACGGCATGGACGACGTCCGCAAGGAGGTCGAGAAGTGGACGCCGGACGAGGTCGAGAAGGTGTCAGGCGCACCGGAGGCGCAGCTCAAGCGCATCGCCGAGACCTTCGCCAAGCAGAAGCCGGCGACCCTGATCTGGTGCATGGGCGCCACCCAGCACTCGGTCGGCACCGCCAACGTGCGCGCGTTCTGCATACTGCTGCTGGCCACCGGCAACGTCGGCGGCTTCGGCAACGGCGCCAACATCTTCCGCGGCCATTCCAACGTGCAGGGCGCCACCGACCTCGGCCTCGATGTGGTGACGCTGCCGCTCTATTACGGCCTTGCCGAAGGCGCCTGGAAGCACTGGTGCCGGGTCTGGGAGGTCGACTACGACTGGGTGCAGTCGCAGTTCGATTCCAAGCAGACGATGGAGACCTCCGGCATTCCGTCGACGCGCTGGTTCGACGCCACCCTGCTGCCGAAGGATCAGGTGCGGCAGAAGGACAACCTCAAGGCCATGGTCGTGTTCGGGCACGGCGGCAACACCGTCACCCGCATGCCGGAAGCCGCCAAGGGCATCGAGAAGCTCGATCTGCTCGTGGTCGGCGACCCGCATCCCACGACCTGGTCCGTGCTCAGCGAACGCAAGAACAACACCTACCTGCTGCCGATCTGCAGCCAGTTCGAATGCGACGGCTCGCGCACCGCGTCGAACCGCTCGCTTCAGTGGGGCGAGCAGATCGTCAAGCCGATTTTCGAGTCCAAGAACGACTACGAAGCGATGTACCTCCTGGCCAAGAAGCTCGGCCTCGCGGAGCGCATGTTCAAGAACATCAAGGTCGAGAACAATTCGCCGTCGGCGGAGGACATCCTGCGCGAGATCAATCGTGGCGGCTGGTCGACCGGCTATTGCGGTCAGTCTCCGGAACGTCTGAAGGCGCATATGCGCAACCAGTCGAAGTTCGATCTGGTGTCGCTGCGCGCGCCGAAGGATGCGCCCGAGGTCGGCGGCGACTACTATGGCCTGCCATGGCCGTGCTGGGGTACGCCGGAGCTCAAGCACCCCGGCACCCACGTGCTTTACAACACCAATGTGCATGTGATGGAGGGCGGCGGCACGTTCCGCGCACGCTTCGGCGTGGAGCGCGAGGTCACACTGCCCGACGGCACCAAGCAGAAGCAGAATCTCCTGGCCGAGGGCTCCTATTCGGTCGGCTCCGAGATCAAGGACGGCTATCCGCAATTCACTTACGGGGTCCTCAAGAAACTTGGCTGGGACAAGGACCTGACGGACGCGGAGCGCACAGTCATCGAGCGGGTCGGCGGCAACAACCCCGACAGCGTCTCATGGGCGATCGACCTGTCGGGCGGCATCCAGCGTGTCGCCATGAAGCACGGCTGCATCCACTACGGCAATGGCAAGGCCCGCGCCAACGCCTGGAACCTGCCCGACCCGGTGCCGGTCCACCGCGAGCCGATCTACACGCCGCGACCTGATCTCGTTGCCAAATATCCGACATTGCCGAACGCGGTGCAGTTCCGCGTGCCCAATATCGGCTTCGACATTCAGAAGGCTGCGGTTGAAAAAGGGATCGCCAAGCAGTTCCCGCTGATCCTCACCTCCGGCCGCCTGGTCGAGTTCGAAGGCGGCGGCGAGGAGACGCGCTCCAACAAGTGGCTCGCCGAACTGCAGCAGGACGCGTTCATCGAGATCAATCCGGCGGATGCGGCCGCGCGCGGCATCAAGGATGGCGCGTGGGTCCTGGTCTCGGGCCCCGAGATGGCCAACGGCAAGGTCTGTCGCATGAAGGCGCTGGTCACCGAGCGCGTCGGCAAGGGCGTGACCTGGATGCCCTTCCATTTCGCGGGCTGGTTCCAAAGCGTCGACCAGCGCGGCAAGTATCCGAAAGGCGCCGATCCGATCGTGCTCGGCGAAAGCGTCAACACGATCACGACCTATGGCTTCGATCCCGTCACTGGCATGCAGGAGCCCAAGGCGACGCTCTGCCAGATCAGGTCAGCTTGAGGAGGCTCAGGTTATGGCTCGGATGAAATTTCTCTGCGACGCCGACCGCTGCATCGAGTGCAACGCCTGCGTCACCGCCTGCAAGAACGAGCACGAGGTGCCCTGGGGCATCAACCGGCGGCGCGTCGTCACCATCAATGACGGCAAGCCCGGGGAGCGCTCGGTCTCCATGGCCTGCATGCACTGCACCGATGCGCCCTGCGCGGCGGTGTGCCCGGTCAACTGCTTCTACACGACCGCCGACGCAGTCGTGCTGCATTCCAAGGATCTCTGCATCGGCTGCGGCTATTGCTTCTACGCCTGTCCGTTCGGCGCGCCGCAATATCCGAAGGTCGGCAACTTCGGCTCGCGCGGCAAGATGGACAAGTGCACCTATTGCGCGGGCGGTCCGGAAGCGGACGGCAGCGAGGCTGAGTTCGTGAAGTACGGCGCCAATCGGTTGGCCGAGGGCAAGCTGCCGCTGTGCGCCGAGATGTGCTCGACCAAGTCGCTGCTCGCCGGTGACGGCGAGATCATTGCGCAGATCTACAAGGAACGCGTCCTCAAGCGAGGCTACGGCTCGGGCGCCTGGGGATGGCAGACCGCATATCGCGAGACCATCGCGACCTGACGCGACCAAGGAGAGGAATGATGTCGACGCTCATCACGCGCATTCGCATCGTCGTCGCGGCGCTCGCGCTGCTCATGGTCGCAGGGCTTGCGGTCCCGACGAGCGCGCAGCAGATCAACCCGACCACGGACGCCATCAAGGAAGGGCAACTGCTCCGCGAGCTCAACAGGATACAGGGCCGCGGCACCATCCCCGATGTCAAATCCTACACCCTCGAGCAGCCGGCCGGCCGCGAGTGGCGCGAGTTCCATCAGGTAACCCTGAAGTGGATCGGCGCGATCGCAATCCTGGGCATGGTTGGGCTGCTGTTCTTGTTCTTGATCTTCCGCGGCAGGGTGCCGATCAAAGCGGGACGTTCGGGGCGCACGATTGTGCGGTTCAATGCCTTCGAGCGCCTGGTGCACTGGATGACGGCGACCTGCTTCATCATCCTGGCGCTCTCGGGGCTCAACATCACTTTCGGCAGAGCGCTGCTGCTGCCGCTGATCGGGCCGGAGACGTTCTCGACATGGTCGCTGTGGGCGAAATATGCGCACAACTATCTGAGCTTCCCGTTCACGCTCGGCGTCGTGCTGACGGTCCTGATGTGGCTGCCCTGGAACTTTCCGACCAAGGCCGATGTGCAATGGTTGAAGGAAGGCGGCGGCATGGTGGGCGACAGTCATCCGCCCGCCTATCGCTTTAATGCGGGCCAGAAGCTGCTCTACTGGTTCGTGGCTTTCGCGGGCGCCGGCATTGCGATTACCGGCTACCTGCTGATGTTTCCGTTTTATGCGACCGACATCGCGGGCATGCAGATCGCGCAGGTCGTTCACAGCCTCATCGGTGTGGTGTTCGTGGCCCTCATCATCGCGCACATCTACATCGGCACGATCGGCATGGAAGGCGCCTTCGAAGCGATGGGCGCCGGCACTGTCGACGTGAACTGGGCCAAGCAGCACCACAATCTGTGGCTGGCGCAACAGGAGGCCAAGGGCAACGTGACGCCCACCACTGGGCAGATGCAGCCGGCGGAATAGGGCGGGTTCCGGATCGACCGAGCGCCTTGCCGGCCTGACCCAAGCGCGCTGGGCGCTGCTATAGTGCGGCCATGCGCATCATCGGCCTCGCGGGCTATAGCGGCTCCGGCAAGACCACGCTGCTCACCAGGGCGATCCCGCGTCTCGTCGCGCGGGGTCTTACGGTGTCGACGCTCAAGCACGCGCACCACGAGTTCCAGATCGACCAGCCCGGCAAGGATTCGCACGCCCATCGGGTCGCTGGGGCGACCGAGGTGCTGGTCGCCTCATCCCGGCGCTGGGCGCTGATGCATGAGCTGCGGGCGGAGACCGAGCCGGCGCTGGCCGAGCTCCTGCGCAAGCTTTCCCCGGTCGATCTCGTGCTGATCGAGGGCTATAAGGGCGCGCCGCATCCAAAGCTCGAGGTTCACCGGGCGGCGGTCGGCATGCCGCTTCTGGCGTCGGGCGATCCTGCCGTCGTGGCGATCGCGTCGGACGTAGCGCTGCCGGACGCGCCGGTGCCGGTGGTCGATCTCGACGATGTCGATGCCATCATCGAAATTCTGATCAGCCGCGCGGTGCCGCTCGACAGGGTGCTGATGCGTACGAGGGCTTAGCTGATGGCGCAGCTCACCGACGATTGCTTTGCGTTTTCCGGCCCGCTGTTGCCGCTCGCGGACGCCGAGCGGCTGATCCATGAGCGCGTCGCGCCAGTTGCGGAAACCGAGACCGTGGCGCTCACGGCTGCCCGCGGCCGCGTGGTCGCGCGCGACGTCGTGGCGCCGATCAGCCTGCCGCCGTTCGACAACTCCGCGGTCGATGGCTACGCGGTGCGCCACGCCGATCTCGGCCCTGCGCAGGAGACACATCTGACCATCGGCGAGCGCATCACCGCAGGCCGTGCCGCCACGCGCGCGCTCGCGCCCGGCGAGGCGATCCGCATCTTCACCGGCGCGCCGATGCCGGCCGGCGCCGACACCGTGTTCATGCAGGAGGATTGCCGGCTCGATGGCGCCGCCGTCATCGTACCGGCGGGGCTCGACCTTGGCGCCAACCGCAGGCTTGCCGGTGAGGATCTGCGCGCCGGCGCCGTGATGCTCCCAGCCGGTCGCCGGCTCACCGAGCCGCATGTGGCGCTCGCTGCCGCGGTCGGGCTCAGCACGCTGCCGGTGCGTCGCCCGGTGCGGGTCGCGGTGTTCTCGACCGGTGACGAGATCGTCGAGCCGGGCGCTTCCCGTCCTGCGGCCGCGCTGTTCGATGCCAACCGTTATCTGCTGGCGGGCTTGATCGAGCGGCTTGGCGCCAGGCCGACCGACCTCGGCATTCTTCCTGACGACGCCGATGTGCTGCAACGCGCGATATCGGCGGCCGCCGCCGATCACGACCTGGTGTTGACCTCAGGCGGCGTGTCGACCGGGGAGGCCGATCACGTGCGCGCCGCCATCGAGCGCATCGGGCGGCTGGTGTTCTGGCGCGTCGGCATCAAGCCGGGCCGGCCGGTCGCGATGGGGGTGATCCCGGGAGCACCCGGGGAAGGCGCTGCGTTCTGCGGGCTGCCGGGCAATCCGGTCGCGGTCTTTGTCACGTTTGCTCGCGTGGTGCGCCCGCTGCTGTTGCGTCTCGCAGGTGCCGAGCCCGAGCCGCTCATGCCGCTGCCGGTGCGCTCGGCCTTTCCGTATCGCAAGCGCGCGGGCCGGCGGGAATATGTGCGCGTCAAGCTCGTCCGTGCCGCCGACGGCGGCATCGACGCCATCAAGCACGCGCAGGATGGCGCCGGCGTGCTCACCTCGTTGACCGAAACAGATGGATTGATCGAGTTGCCGGAAGACGTGACGACGGTGAAGCCCGGCGCGACCGTCGGCTTCCTCTCCTATGCGGCGCTGGTCGGATAGGTCAGATGCGCACGCCCGTGGTCGTATAGGCGACCTGGACATCCTCCTGAACGGAGTTGAGCACGAACACTGCACCGACCGCGATAATGAGTGCGAGGACGCACGAGACCAGATAGACGCGCATGGCATGACCTCCGCAAGTGTCCCTCTATCAAGTAAGAGTGGGAGGCGCCCGGATCAAGCGTTCAGATGTCGCGATGCTGCGCTGCAATGCGCTCGGCCTCGACCACGTCCTCGGGCGTATTGACGTTAAAGAACGGGTCAACCGGCTTGGCCAGCCAGTCCGCGATGGCGGCGCCATGGCGCGCCGTCCAGACCTCGATCTTATGCAAGTCCTCCTCGACCAGCGCCCGGCGCAAATCATCGCGCAGCGCCACCGGCCACAGCCCGACGACCGGATGGCGCCAGTCGCCCGAGCGCGCGCAGGCGAGCGGCAGCTTGGCGGCGGCACGCGCGGCATCGAGCCGCTCGACCAGGTCAACCGGCAGGAACGGGCAATCGCCCGGCACGCTCACGATGTCAGCCACATCCGGCGCGTTGGCGGCCGCCCAGTCGAGCCCGGCCAGGATGCCGGCGAGCGGACCGGCGAAGTCCGGGATGCTGTCGGGTACGACCGGCAGCCCGGTATCGGCAAAACGCGTCGGGTCGCCATTGGCGTTGATGATGATGCGCCCACATTGGGGCTGCAGGCACGCCAGCACGCGCCCCAGGATGGTGAGGCCGCCGATGCGGATGCGTGCCTTGTCGCCGCCGCCCATGCGGCGCGCCAGCCCGCCGGCAAGGATCAGGCCAAGAGGAGAATCAGAGCGCGTCATGAGGAGATGATCTGTCGTCCCGGCCGAGCGCGTACGCGCGAGAGCCGGGACCCATACTCCGTGCCCTACTGAAAATGAACGGCGTATGGGTCCCCGCTTTCGCGGGGACGACGGTTCCAATTGGGTTCTGCAAACATTTACTCATCATGCGCGGCCGCTTTGCGCCGATGCTTGGCGCTCTCCTCCTCGACGTAGGCAAGGTCTTGGTCGAACACGATGCGGCTTTCGCCCGCCAGCGCCACGAACCGCTTGCCGCGCGCGCGACCGATCAGGGTTAGATTCGCCTTACGCGCGAGCTCGACCCCCCAGGCGGTGAAGCCCGAGCGCGAGATCAGGATCGGGATGCCCATGCGCACGGTCTTGATTACCATCTCGGAGGTGAGGCGCCCGGTGGTGTAGAAGATCTTGTCGTCGGGGCGCACGCGATGCTTGAACATCCAGCCCGCAATCTTGTCGACCGCGTTGTGGCGGCCGACGTCCTCCATGTAGACCAGCGGCCGGTCCTCCTGCGCCAGCACGCAGCCGTGGATGGCGCCGGCCTCGAGATAGAGTGACGGCGTGGTGTTGATCTTGTTGGTGAGCGCATAGAGCCACGAGGTGCGCAGCTCTGCGGGCGGTAGCTTCACGTCCTCCAGCGCTTCCATCAGGTCGCCGAACACGGTGCCCTGCGCGCAGCCTGAGGTCTGCACTTTCTTCTTCAGCTTCTTCTCGTAGTTGGTCTTGCGCTTGGTGCGCACCACGACCACGGCGAGCTCCTCGTCATAGTCGACGCCGATGACCACGTCGTCTGGAAGCAGCATGTGCTGGTTGAGCAGGTAGCCGATCGCCAGATATTCCGGATAGTCGTTGATGGTCATCGCGGTCACGATCTCCTGCGCGTTGAGGAAGATCGTGAGCGCGCGCTCGACCGTGACCCGGGTCTCGATCGGTGTCCCGGTCTGGTCGACGCCGGTCACGCGCTCGGTCAGCCGCGGATCGAGCGGGTCGGGACGGATCAGGAATTCCTTCGGGTGCTTGGCCATTGCTCGCTAATGTATGGTCTTACTGTCGTGGGCGAAAGCGCCCGCAGCCGTCGTCCCCGCGAAAGCGGGGACCCAGCAAACAACGGATTTAGATCATCTGACATCGCCGTGGATGAATAGTCAGGTCCGTGGATACTGGATTCCGGCTCTCGCGTGCTTCGCTCGCTCGGCCGGAATGACAGCGGGCGGTATCACGGTCACCCTGGCAGGAACGCTATGTGGCCCGCGGCCGTGTCGGTCAGTGTCTCGACCGGCGCGCGATAGAGCGTCTCGAGCTGCGCTTTCGTGAGCACCTCGGCGACCTTGCCCTCCGCGATGCGCTCGCCGTCGCGAAGGAGATACGCGCGGTCGGCGGCGCGCAGCGCGTGGTTGGGATCATGCGTGGTGAACAGCACGCCGTGGCCGGCGGCCGCAAGCGCGCGGATCTCGCGCATCACCTTGCCCTGGTTGCCGAAGTCGAGGCTCGCGGTCGGCTCATCGAGCACGATGAACTGCGGCTCCTGCGCGAGCGCGCGGGCCAAGAGCACGAGCTGGCGCTCGCCGCCGGAGATCATGGTGTAGGCCCGCTCGCCGAGATGCTCGATGCCAAAACGCACGAGTGATTCCCGTGCCACGTCGCGGTCATGCGCCGATGGCCGGCTGAACAGGTTGCCGTGCGCGGTGCGTCCCATCAGCACGACCGCCTCGACCGAGAACGCGAAAGTCGGCGTGTGCAGCTGCGGCACATAGGCGATGCGGCGGGCGCGCTCGCGAATCGAATAAGCGGCGAGCGACTGGCCGTCGATCTGCGCCTCGCCGGCGAGTGGCTTGAGCAGCCCGAGCAGCGTCTTGAGCAGCGTGGTCTTGCCGCCACCGTTCGGCCCGAGCAGCGCCAGCACCTCGCCTTGCGCGACCGCGACGTCGAGCCCGCGCCCGACCACGCGGTCGCTATACCCTATCGTGAGGTCATGGCCGGCAAGCGTCATTCGCAACCTCTCCACTGTCGTCCGCGCGCAGGGGACCCAGTAACCACTGCCTTCGAGACACATTGACGGTGGAGTTTACTGGGTCCCGGGTCTCCCTTCCCCGGCTCAAGAGGCCGGGGTCGGTCGCCCGGGACGACAGAAAGTGGATCATGACCAGCCTCGCTGCATGGAGGTGAGAAGCCAGATGAAGAACGGCGTGCCGACGACCGCGGTGAGGATGCCGAGCGGAATCTCGATCGGTGCGGCGGTGCGCGCGAGCGTGTCGATGAACAGCAGGAAGCCGCCGCCAAGCAGCGCCGAGGCCGGCAACAGCCGATGGAAATCCGGTCCGACCAGCGCACGGGCGAGATGCGGCACCACAAGCCCGACCCAGCCAATGACGCCCGAGGTGGCAACGCTCGCCGAGGTCACGAGTGTGGCAGCCGCGACGATTGCGACGCGCAGCGGGCCGGTCGCGACGCCGAGCGCACGCGCTTCTTCGTCGGGCAATGACATCACGTTCATGCGCCAGCGCAACGCGACGAGCACCATGGTGCCGAGCGCGATCGGCCCGAGCAGCGGCAGCAGGTCGGACACCGAGGTGGCGGCGAGGCTGCCGAGCAGCCAGAACGTCATGGCGGGGAGCTGGTTATAGGGATCGGCCAGATATTTCACGAGACCGACGCCGGCGCCAAGCAGCGCGCCGATCACGACGCCGGTCAGCACCAGCACCAGGATCGGATCGCGCGCGCGCAGCACCGAGCCGATACCATAAACCGCAGCGACCGCCGCGAGCCCGCCCGCGAAGGCGAGAAGCTCGATGCCGAAGACGCCGAGCGAAAAGAAGATCCCGATCACGGCGCCGAGCGCTGCGCCCGATGAGGCGCCGAGGATGTCGGGCGACACCAGCGGATTGCGGAACAGGCCCTGAAACGCGGTGCCCGCGACCGCCAACGCAGAACCGACCAGCAGCGCCGCCACCACGCGCGGCCCGCGCACGAGCAGCACCACGTTCTCGACCGCGGCGGGGACGTCGGGCGCGCGGCCGAGCGCCCGCGACCACAACACGTCGAGCAACTCGCCGAGGCTCACCGGATAGCGCCCGACCGTGAACGCGACGACGAAGCCAGCCGCCAGCACCGCAAGCGCGATGGTGAAGCCGGGCAGGGCGGAGCGGTTCATGGATGCACAACATCGATTTCGGCGACATCATCCGCGACGCCGGATGATCCGGTAGATACCGTGTTATGCCTATGAGCGTGCAGCATTGTTATTGGGTATACATCCTGGCAAGCCGAATTGGCGGCACGCTTTACATTGGTGTCACCAACAATCTGGTCCGAAGGGTCCATGAGCATAGGATGGGTCTTGTTGAAGGCTTTACCAAGCAGTATGCAGTCCATCGGCTGGTTTATTTCGAACAATTCGACAGTATCGAGCAGGCCATCCTTCGCGAAAAGCGCCTCAAGAAGTGGGATCGCGCATGGAAGATCCAGCTCATCGAAGAGAACAATCCAAATTGGGATGATCTTTATCCACGGATTGCGCAGCCGTAGCGCACTTGTCGTCATTCCGGCCGAGCGAGCGTCGCGAGCGAGAGCCGGAATCCAGTAAACGCAGACCAAGGTAGAGTGCACGGCGGTGCCAAAACGAAGCTCCCGTGTCTACAGGGTCCCCGCTTTCGCGGGGACGACGCCGTTGAATATCAATTCCGTCCCGCCAGCACCCGCTCGATCTGCGCATCGCTGAGCGCCACGTGATAGAATTTTTGATAGAAGTCACGCGTGAGCGCGTGCAAATCCTCCGGGAACAGGTCCGGATAGAGGATCTTCGCGAGCCACCACAGCCCGATCAGCCGGTTCACCGAGGGCGGGAAATCGACCCAGCCGAACGGCAGCTTGGGCGAGAGATGCACGCGTCGGGCACGCACGGCCGCGATCGGCGCCCAGGCGGGATCGCTAAAGACATTGGCCGCAAAATCGAGATCGATGGTGATGATGACGTCCGGGTTCCAGAGCAGCACCTGCTCGATCGAGACGTTGGAAAGCCCGCCGCGCGTGCCGCCCGCAACGTTCTGCGCCAAGAGCTCGATGGTCTCGACATTGATCGAGCCGCCAAGGCCGGTCTCGAGCCCGCGCGGCCCGCGCGCATAGTAGACCCGCGGCCTGCGTTCGCGCGGGAACGTGGCAATGCGGCCCGTGATGGTCTTGAGCGTCTCTTCGGCGTAGCGCGCAAGCGCTGCAGCAGGCTCGGGCCGGCCGACCAGCTCGCCAATGACGCGATAGGCCGCGGCAGCTGCGTCGAAGCGGCCGTTGAGCAGCGCGTAGGGAATGCCGGTCTGTTGCTGCACGCGGTCGGCGAGCGACGTGTAGGTCGCGTTTACGCTGCCGATGTCGAGGATGAGGTCGGGCTTGAGCGCCAGTACCACCTCGAGATTGGCGGTGTTGCCGCGGCCCGTGATGCGCCCGATCTCCGGCCGGCTGCCGATGTCGGGCAGGAGAAATTCCCGCTCCTCCGCACGGTTGGCGCGCGGCCAGCCGATCAGCAGGTCGGGGGCGACCGTGTAGAGAACGATGGCGGCCGGCGGACCGGCCGGAAACACTCGCTTCACCTGCGCCGGTACCGTCACGGTGCGGCCGGCGCCGTCGGATAC
This sequence comes from uncultured Alphaproteobacteria bacterium, assembly GCA_963753575.1. Taxonomy (GTDB): domain Bacteria; phylum Pseudomonadota; class Alphaproteobacteria; order Rhizobiales; family Xanthobacteraceae; genus VAZQ01. The sequence goes on along the minus strand of CAVWCR010000004.1, from coordinate 4,008 downwards.
GGTCGCGGCGCGGGCTGTGCGCGGCAGCAGCAGCGAGGCCGACATCCCCGCCACGAGAGTGCGGCGATCAAGTCCCGATCGTTGTTTGCGCACTTCGGTCATGTTGCGACTTGGCTCATCGGTTTGGTCAGTCGCCCATCGTCTCGAGCCCATAGGCTGCCACGACGCTCGGCTGGATGACCTTGGCATGCAGTGTCAGCAGCACGAGCTGCGCGTCGAGGCTTTCGCCGGCCATCAGCGCCGCCTCGATGCGCTGCTCGACCGCCGCCGCGAGATCGGCATGGTTGGCGCCCGCGAACTCGTCAGGTCCGACCATGCAGTAGCCGACGATTTCCGCAGCCGCGCGATAGGCCTGCGGCGCCGGATCGTCGGTCGCGCCATGATCCTTGAGCAGATTGACGGTGGTCAGCTTGACCGCCTCGGGCACCAGCGCCGGATGGATGTCGACTGACCGCAATGCCTGGTCGAGCTGGCGCAGGTCGTGCGACCGGCCGAAAATTCCCATGAATCCAAAGGACGAACCCCGACGGGCCATGCGATCCACCGCGTGCGACCGACGGCGATCGTCCTTCAGAACCATGGCATTGTCAAAGCACGGGCTCACGCCCCCGGCACATTGGCGTTCGGGAAGAACAGTTGCTTGCCGCCGATCTTGTATTCGGCAATCGCTTTTTGACCGGCCGGGGAGATGAGCCAGTCGATGAAAACGTGGCCAAGCTCCTTCTTCACGCTCGGATGCTTGGCGGGGTTCACCAGCATGACGCCATATTGATTGAACAGGCGCTTGTCGCCTTGCACTGCGATGTCGAGCTCGCCGCGGTTCTTGAACGAGATCCAGGTGCCGCGGTCGGAGAGCACGTAGGCGTTGGCAGCGGATGCGGCGTTGAGCGCCGCGCCCATGCCTTGTCCGATCTCCTTGTACCAGGGCCCCTTATCCTTGGCGATGTCGATGCCGGCGGCCTTCCAGAGTTTGAGCTCGGCAGAATGCGTGCCCGAGCGATCGCCGCGCGAGATGAACGGCGCCGCCTTGGCCTTGATGGCCTTCAGCGCAGCCGTGATGTCGGTCATGCCCTTGATGCCGGCCGGATCGCTTTTCGGGCCGATCAGCACGAAGTCGTTATACATGACGGGATAGCGCTTCACGCCGTAGCCCTCCGCAAGGAATTTCTCTTCCTGCGCCTTGGCATGGACGAACACCACATCGGCGTCGCCGCGGCGGCCGGTGTCGAGCGCCTGGCCGGTGCCTTGTGCCACGACCCGCACCTCGATGCCGGTCTTGGCCTTGAACAGCGGAAGGATATGGCCGAACAGGCCCGAATCCCGCGTCGAGGTGGTGGACGCAACGACGATCGACTTGTTTTGCGCCAGTGTGGGTGAGGCAACGAGCAGCAAAGCGTAGGCGGCAAGCGCCGCGATAGTGCGGATGGTCATCGTGCGGTCCTCCGTTCTTATGCGCTCAAACGAGCAGTTCACCGGCAATGAAAGAGCGTGCTTCGCGGGTTGCCGGATTGGTGAAGAAGGCGGTGGCGGCGGCTGTCTCCACGATGCGCCCGCGATGCAGGAGCACGATCTCGCCGGCCAGCCGCCGTGCTCCGCCGAGATCGTGGGTCGCCATCACGACTTTGATGCCGCGCGCGGTGACGGCGCGAATGACATCCTCGACCGCCTTGGTGGCGGCCGGATCGAGGCTGGCGGTCGGCTCGTCGAGCAGCAGCACCAGCGGATCCTTGGCGAGTGCACGGGCGAGCGCGAGCCGTTGCTGCTCGCCGCCGGAAAGCCTGCGCGCCGGGCGGTCGCCAAGACCGGTGAGGCCGACGAGGGCGAGCAGCTCTTCGGTGCGCGCCGCGCGCTCAGCGCGTGGAGCGCCTGCAGTCTTGAGTGCGTAGCGAATGTTGGCGGCGGCGCTGCGCCGGAGCATGACCGGACGCTGGAACATGATGGCGCAGCGCGTCGTCGAGGAGTCGGCGCGGTCGCCCCAGCTCAGGCGCCCGCGCGAAGGCTGCAGGAGACCCATGGCGAGGCGCAGCAGCGTGGTCTTGCCGGCGCCGTTGGGCCCCACCAGCATGGTCGGTGCACCGGCCGCAATGCTGAGAGAAATCCGGTCGAGGATCGTCACGTTGCGGACGGTGACCGCGACGTCCTCGAACACAATCGGCAGGTCGGTGACGGGCGCCCGCATGATCATCCTGCCAGATGCTCGCCGGCCCGGCGCACGCCCCACGCCAGCGCGTTCACCACGACGACGATCGTGATCAGCACCATGCCGAGCCCGATCGCGAGCGGCAGATCGCCCTTGGAGGTCTCAAGCGCGATCGCGGTTGTCATGGTGCGGGTGTATCCTTCGATGTTGCCGCCCACGATGATCACGGCGCCGACCTCCGCGGCCGCGCGGCCGAAGCCGGCAAGCAACGTCGTCACCAGGCTGAAGCGCGCATCCCAGAGCAGCGTCGCAATGCGGCCGCCCAGGCCGACGTCCATGGCGGCGAGCTCGTCGCGATATTCAACCCACAGGTCCTCGATCGTCTGGCGTGCCAGCGCCGCGATGATGGGCGTGATCAGGATCACCTGCGCGATGATCATCGCGGGCGGGGTGAACAGCAGCCCCCATGATCCGAGCGGGCCCGAGCGCGAGAGCAGGAGATAGACCGCGAGCCCGACCACCACCGGCGGCAGGCCCATCAGGGCGTTCATCACCACGATCACGAGCTCGCGCCCCGGAAAGCGCGCAAGCGCAATGAGCCCGCCGACCGGCAGCCCGATCACGGCCGCGCCTGCCACCGCCGAAAGACTGACGATGAGCGAAAGGCGGACGATCGCGATGAGCGCGGGGTCGCCGGAAAGGATGAGCTGGAGCGCAGAGGTATCGTCCGGCATTGCACCTCCTTGAAATTATTGTTACATCCGCTCCAAAGATGGTCAAATGGCGTAGCCAATTCATAGAAATGCATAAATATGCAGGTCTCGGAGCTGCTCACGACCGAAGAGGCGGCGGCCTATCTGCGCCTCTCGGAACGGAAGCTTTATGAGCTGGTGGCAAACGGTGCGGTTCCCTGCACCAAGGTGACGGGCAAATGGCTGTTCCCGAAGGCCGCGTTGCGGCGCTGGCTGACGGCCGGTCTGATCGCGCCGGCGGCGTTGGCGGATCCGGTTGCGCCACCGATCGTGGGTGGGAGCCATGATCCACTGTTGGAATGGGCGTTACGCGAGAGCGGCTCGCCGTTAGCGAGTTTGCCCGAGGGCAGCGAAACCGGGCTCGCCCGGCTCATGCGCGGCGAGGTGATGGCCGCCGCCATCCACCTGCATCGGCTCACCGGTGACGATGAAATCGCCAACGTGGAGACGGTCGCGGCTGCGCCGGGGCTGCACGATGCGGTCTTGATCGCGTTCGCGCGGCGCGAGCAGGGGCTGGTGGTGGCGCCGGGCAATCCGCTCGCGCTCGATACCATCGACAGCGTTGCGGCGCGCCAGGCCAGGCTGGCGTTGCGTCCGGCCGGCGCCGGCGCGCAGCTTCTGCTGCTCGCCCTGATAGCGCGTTCCGGGCTGGAGCTCGGTGCGCTCGTCACGGTCAAGCCGCCTTGCCCGACCGGGCCGGACATTGCCCAGGCGGTGCGCTCCGGCCGGGCGGACTGCGGCATCGCCACCCGCTCGGTCGCGCAGGCGGCAGGCCTCGGCTTCGTCACCCTGACGTGGGAGCGCTTCGACCTTGCGCTGCGCCAGCGCGATTATTTCCTTCCCGGCCCGCAAGCCTTGTTCGGCTTCGTGCGCACCGCCGCCTTCCGCGAGCGCGCCGCCGAGCTCGGCGGCTATGACGTGGGCGAGACCGGCAGCGTGCGGCTGGTCAACTGAGGGCGGCTGCCGCGCCGTCCATCGCGGGCGGGTTGCCACCCCGCCGGCCACGACTATAGTGCGCCCACCTTCCAGGAGGGATGGCCGAGTGGCTGAAGGCGCACGCTTGGAAAGCGTGTATACGGGAAACCGTATCGTGGGTTCGAATCCCACTCCCTCCGC
>CAVWCR010000003.1:4185000-5010067 GCA_963753575.1 uncultured Alphaproteobacteria bacterium | reverse complement strand
TCCGTGGCGACGCGGAAAACGCGACGCCGGCGCTATTTAACGAAGGCACCCCAGCGAAACAAGGCTGTCCCACCAAATGCCATCCTAGAGCCAAACTAGAGCCAAATCGTTTTAGGTTGATTAGCGATTTCGCTCCAGGCGCTTGTCTGGCCGCATGATCCTTTCGGGATCATGGTCTAAAGCTCGCGCCCGATCACCCGGTCGAGCGAATAGTCGCCGCCGCCGCGCAACGCGATCGCGAACGCCAGCAGTCCCCACATCAGCACGTATTCATAGCCGTCGGTGCGCCAGCCATAGCCGTTGTGCCAATACTGGATGAAGGTGAGATAGGCCATCTCGATCGCGACCGCCGCCGCGAAGAAGCGCGTGAACAGGCCGACCGTGATGCAGAGGCCACCCACGAATTCGATGAACGTCAGGAAGATCCCGAACGCGATCGTAGATCTGGAGACCGTGCCGCCGCGCATGACCTTGCCCCAGCCGTGGATAATGAGATGAAAGCCGCACGCAAAGCGGGCCACCGGCCAGGCCAGTGGGACAACCACGTTGTAGAAGGATTGCAGGAAGGGCAGCAAGAGTTTCGGCTCGCGGACCACCCGCTCGCGCATGGCATCGGACATGTCGATTCCCCCTTTTTGGCGAAACAAGCGGTAAGCCTATGGAGCGGTCCCGAATAGGCAAGGGCCAGGCACAATTGCCGCGCCCTTGCCTGTGGCCAACCCGCAGGGCGGCGCCTGGCCAATGGGGGGCAGCCGTGCGGTCAGCACGGTCGCCTGGCAGCCAGAAACGAGGGGTGACCGCGGGCCGGGAGGCGTATTATCCTGGTGCCGACGATCAGAAGTTCCTACGGAATCGAAGGACACTGGCAACTTATTGATCTAATGTGGCTTTGGTTCAGGAATCCGGATCTCGGACGAGCGGCAAAAATGATGCGGACTTCTGAACCAAAGCCACACTAGCGGTCAACGACAGCCCCCGGCGCACATGGCGTATAGATGGCCCACGGCGTTGCGACTTGATGCGGTCTGGCGCGAATTGCGCGGTGTCGTGCTCGCCCTCCTCATGGTGGCGGCGACGACGGTCGTCGCCTGGACGCTGATCCGCTATGTCGGCGTGCGGCGCGGATCGGTCATCTATCTCTTGCCGGTGTTGTTGGCCGGCTGGCACCTCGGCCGCGTGCCGGCGCTGGCCGCCGCAGTCGCGGGCGTGCTGTGGTCCGGCTATTTCTTCTACGCGCCGTTCTACACCTATTTCGTCGCGCGACCGGCCGAGATCATCAACCTCGTCCTGTTCATGATCGTTGCGCTGGTGACCAGCCATCTCGCCAACTCGATGAAGCGACAGGCCGAGCTCGCGCGCCAGCGCGAGAACCAGATGAGCGATCTCTATGCGTTCTCGCGGCAGCTCGCAGCTGCACCATCGGTTTCCGACATCCACCGCGCGATCGAAGAGCACCTCGCCGCGCTGGTCCAGCGCAAGGTGTTTCTGTTCGGGGCGGGACAGGACGCCGCCCAGGAGACCGAAGTGCCCGAACCGGTGCGGGCGGGGATCGCCAGCAACCAGCGCGGTGCAGCGCTCACCACAACGGTTAACGACGGCGCCGGCAACACCTGGCTGGTGCGCCGTGTGTCACAGCGCACGCCGGATTTCGGCGTGATCGCGATCGACCTCGGCAACTCGCCGGCGGTCGACGAGATGCGCAGCCGCGTCGACGACGCGCTCGCGGACGCGGCCGCAACGCTGGAACGGCTCGATGTCGCGCGCGCGCTCACCGAGGCCAAGATGCGATCGGAGACCGAGCTCCTGCGCGAGGCGCTGATCGGCTCGGTGTCGCACGAATTGCGCACGCCGCTGGCGTCGATCCTGGGCGCCGCGACGGTCCTGCGGGGCTCGCAGGCGATTGCGCAGGATGAGCGTCTGTGGGCGCTGACCGGGGTCGTGCGCGACGAGGCCGAGCGGCTCAACAACGACATCCAGAACCTCCTGGACGCGACTCGGATCAGCCGGCACCAAATCAGGCCGCGGCTCGAATGGGTCGAGCCCTCCGACATCGTTAACGCCGCTCTGGAACGCCGGCGCAGGCGGCTTGCCGATCACAACGTCGTGCTCAATATGGACTCGAACCTCCCCTTCATCTATGCCGATCCGGTGCTGATTCAGCAGGCGTTTGTGCAGATTGTTGACAACGCAGCCAAATACTCGCCGAACGGCTCAACGATCGATGTTTGCGCCAAGCGCAACGGTCACAACGTGGTGCTCTCGGTGCAAGATCGCGGTTCAGGACTCACCACGGACGAAAAGGCCCAGCTCGGCCAGCGCTTCTTCCGTGGCGGGCGGCTGGCGGCCACAACCTCCGGCTCGGGCCTCGGGCTTTGGATCGCCAAGGCCTTCGTGGGCGCGAACGGGGGGCAGTTGGAGGCCGTAAGCGAAGGCGCCGAACGGGGAACAACCGTGTCACTTCTCTTGCCGTACAATCCCGACGCAACGCAACCTGAGGCCGCACCGGATGAGTGAATCAGAACCCCTTGTTCTCGTCGTCGATGACGAAGTGCAGATCCGTCGGTTTCTGCGCGCCGGCCTTGAACTCGACGGCTTCCAGGTGCAGGACGCCGAGACCGGCGCCGACGCCCTCAGGAGCGTGACGCTCAAGCAGCCCGACCTCGTGATCCTCGACCTCGGTCTGCCCGACATGGATGGCGGCGACGTGCTCGAGCGGCTGCGCTCGTGGTCGGCCGTGCCCCTGATCGTGCTGTCGGTGCGATCGAGTGAAAGCGAAAAGGTGCGCATGCTCGAGAACGGCGCCGACGACTATGTGGTCAAGCCGTTCGGCATGGCCGAACTCCTCGCACGCGCGCGCGCCGCCATGCGCCGGCAAGCGCGGGCCACGACCGGCGAGCCGGTCGTCAAAGCGGGGCCACTCACCATCGACCTTGCCGCACGCATCGTGACGCTCAACGGAGCGCGTGTAACTCTCACCCCGAAGGAGTATCGGCTCCTGCAGATTCTCGCCCAGCACGCCGGCAACGTGGTGACACACCAATTCCTGCTCAAGGAAGTGTGGGGCTCCCCGCACCTGCTCGATACCCACTATCTGCGCATCTTCGTGCGCAAGCTGCGGCAGAAGATCGAGCAGGATCCGACCCAACCGGAAATCCTGCTTACCGAGCTCGGTGTCGGCTATCGCCTCGCCAACCTCGAGAACGGCGTGCGCACGCCGAACTGATCCTCATCGGAACCAGGCGCCGGGAAGCCCGACTCTCCAGATGCACCAGCGCGCCGCATCGCCGGCGTCCTGCCGAGACGCGGGCTCGCAGCCGTTTCTTTTCGGCAACGAGCGCGCGATTTCGCTCGGAACGGCCGCCTTTTGCAGGCGCTGCGACCTCGACAAGCGGCGAAATATGTCGTTAGTGCGCCCCGATCGATGCAGGATGATCGCTGCGTCCACGCGCATCGCCCCGCTCACGCTTGTTCTTGGGACAACGAATGGCCAAAGCTGCGACGAAGACGCCGAAATCGACAACGCTCAGCCTGCCGGGAAAATTGCAGACCGTACAAGTCATGCGCCCCAAGAACATGGTGACGATCGTGACGGATGTTGACGACATCGACGTGCGCGACGGATCGCTGCTGCTGCTGCGACGAGAGCCGAACGGCCGGGAGACCTGCATGATGGTCTTCAGCCCGGCGCAGTGGATCAGCGCCAACGTCGATCCGGTGTAATCAGCAAAGCGGACGCGCCGCGCTACGCCTTGCGCAGCTCAGCCTTCAGCGCGCGCCGCTTGTCGGCCGCATAGAGCGCCGGATAGTCGTAGGTGAGCGGGCGCGAGCGCTCGACATGGAGCGTCGCGAACACCGGCCCTTCCTGCGCAATGACGTGACCGACCTGCTGTTCGAACGAGGCGAGCTCTGAGAAATCGTAAGTGTGCGCGTAGCCGGCCGAGCGCGCGAGCCCGGAGAAATCAACCTGCGGGTTCGGGATCGGATGGCCGCCGTTCGCTTCGTAGCAGCCGTTGTTGCTCACGAAGTGCACGAGGTTCTTGGGCGCCGCGGCGCCGATCGTCACCAGGCTTCCAAGATTCATCAGCAGGCTGCCGTCGCCGTCGAGCACGATGATGCGCCGCTTCGGATTGGCGAGCGCGAGCCCCAGCGCGTGCGAGGACGCAAGCCCCATCGCGCCCATCGAAAAGTAGTTGAGCACGCGCGGGCCGAGGTCGTTCCATTCGACCGCCGAACTATAGGTGGCGACCACGACCTCCTGGTCCGTGAGGTGGCGAGCGAGCGCCTTGAAGCAGTCTTCACGCCTAATCATGACACCAGTGCCCCGCTTCCGAAGTTCGTGATACATCGCAGCACCCCTGACACGAACTTCGGAAGCAAAGGGGCACTGGCAATTCTATCATTTCTAGCGGCGCTTTTCGATTTGAAGTTCCTAACCGAGCTTGCCACGACTGTTGTAGGAACTTCAAATCGGCGCCGCTAGCGGCCTCCGGCCGATGAGCAGCGCGACGGGGAACGAGTCCGCGTAGGCCTTGTCGATCGCGGGCTTGATCTTGCCGATGTCGGCATCCTCGCTGATGAGATGATGCGGGATACCCATGGCGTCGCAGATCGGCTCGATGATGCGCACGCCATAGCGGCCCGACTCGGTCGGCGCACGTTCCGGCTCGTGGCCCAGAAGCCCGACCATCATGCAGATCGGCTGCTTGTATTCGACCGCCACCGCCCGGATGGCGTTAAGCAAGTCGAGGAAGCCCGTGTACTGGATCAGGATCAGCGCGCGCTTGTCGGAATAGTGCAGCCCCGACGCGATGCCGATGCACTCGTCCTCCTTGCAGACGCGCACAAGACGCAGCGAAGGATCATTGGCGATGGGACGCAGCAGGCCGGCGCTGGTCACGATGTCGGGCACCGACAGCACGAACTCGACGCCGCTCGCCTTGACAGCCAATATGATGTTAGCGCCGTGCAGCTCAACCTTGGCTTGCTCGCCCTTGGTGGCAGTCTGGGCTTCCATAAAGCTTCCCCCGTACGCGCGCGTCTTCGGCGCGCTAGTGCCGCCGTCTTCGGCGCGCTAGTACTAATGCGAAATTGCGATCGACCGCAATATGCTCAGGCGTGCAGGCGGCTCTGCGCTCACTGCGTTCCGGCAACGCCCGCCGCTTTGACCACTTTTCTCCAGCGCGCCGCCTCGGTCTTGAGGAAGCGATCGAGCTCCTCGGGCGAGCCCTTGCCGATCGGGATGAACTGGAGATCGGTAAGCTTGCGGGTGACATCCGGGCTCGCGATGGCGGCATTCACAGCATCGTTGATCGTCGCCACGATCTCCTTGGGCGTGCCGCCCGGAACCACGACCGACTGCCAGGCGGCCCAATTGAAGCCCGGCAGGCCCACCTCCGCGAGCGGCGGAATCTCCGGCGCTGAGGCGGCGCGTTGCGCCGTCGTCAGGCCGAGTGCGCAAATCTTGCCGGCCTTGATCAACGGATAGGCAGGCGCCATGTCGCTGAACATCAGCTGGATTTGGCCGGCCAAGAGATCGTTGAGCGCCGGCGCCGTGCCGCGATAGGGCACATGCGTCATCGACACCCCGGTCGTCGTCTTGAACAGCTCGGCCATGAGGTGATGGAACGAGCCCGGTCCGCCCGAGCCGTAGCTCAGCGACCGCGTCTTCGCGAGCTTGATCAGATCGCCGACACTCTTGACCGGCAGCGACGGATCAACCACCAGGACGAACGGGACGTTGCAGACCAGCGCCGCCAGCACGAGATCCTTGCCGGGTTCGTAGGGCAGGTGCTTGTAGAGCGTGACGTTGATCGCGAGCGTAGAGCTTGTCGCCATCATGATGGTGTGACCGTCGGGCGCGCTCTTGGCGACCTGCAACGCGGCGGTGAGCGTGCCGGCGCCCGGCCGGTTCTCGATCACGAACGGCTTGCCGAACCGCTCGGAGAGCTTCTGCCCGATCAGCCGGCCCAACAGGTCGGTGCCGCCGCCGGGGGCGAATGGCACCACGAAATTGACCTGATGACTGGGATAGTCCTGGGCGCTGAGCGCCCGATCGGCGCCAATAAGCGCAACGGCGGCGATCAGCAGGGCGTGCGTAATGCGCATGGGTTCCTCCCCGAAATCGTTGACTGGCGGAGCCTAGCTCAAGGCCGGCCTGCCGGTAAGCGTCCGAAATGCCGCAAATCCCCAATGGCAGCCGCATTTCTTGACTTCCGGCGCCCCCCTCCCTACTAATCCCCCCGCTCTCATATACAGAGCCTGGAATTTGTCATCCGCCGACCGGTCCTGCGAGGCCGGAGGCAACCGCCCGACAGCGCGATGCGCCCTCGGGCGCAAACGTGTTTGGTTGATGCGCTTTCTCGAGTGAGAGCGCCATCGAGGTGTTTGGACCCATGTTCAATTCACTGTCGGAACGGCTTGGCGGCATTCTCGACCACCTGACGCGACGCGGCGCGCTGACCGAGGCCGACGTCGATGCGGCGCTGCGCGAAGTGCGCCGCGCACTGCTCGAGGCCGACGTCGCGCTCGAAGTCGTGCGCGCCTTCACCGAGCAGGTTAAGAGCAACGCGGTCGGCGTCGAGGTCGTCAAGTCGGTGACGCCCGGCCAGCTCGTGGTCAAGCTGGTGCACGACCAGCTGGTCGCGACGCTCGGCGCGAGCGGCGAACCGATCGACCTCAACGCGCCGGTGCCGGTGCCGATCATGATGGTCGGGCTGCAAGGCTCGGGCAAGACGACGACCACCGCCAAGATCGCCAAGCGTCTGACCGAGCAAGGCCGCCGCAAGGTGCTGATGGCTTCGCTCGACGTACGCCGGCCGGCCGCGATGGAGCAGCTCGCGGTGCTCGGCCAGCAGGTCAGCGTCGAGACACTGCCGATCGTCGCCGGCCAGCATCCCGCCCAGATCGCGCAGCGCGCGCTGCAGGCCGGCCGCCTCGGCGGCTTCGACGTGGTGCTGCTCGACACCGCCGGCCGCACCACGCTCGACGAGGCGATGATGAACGAGGCCGCCGAGGTCAAGCGCGTCGCCAATCCGCACGAGGTGCTGCTCGTTGCCGACGCGCTCACCGGCCAGGACGCAGTCAATCTCGCGCGCGCGTTTAACGAGCGCGTCGGGCTCACCGGCATCGTGCTCACCCGCGTCGACGGCGACGGCCGCGGCGGCGCCGCGCTCTCCATGCGGGCGGTCACCGGCCAGCCGATCAAGCTGATGGGCACCGGCGAGCGCATGGATGCGTTGGAGGATTTCCATCCGCAGCGCATTGCCGACCGCATCCTCGGCATGGGCGACATCGTCACCCTGGTCGAGAAGGCGGCGGCAACGATCGATGCCGAGAAGGCCGCGCGCGTCGCCGAGAAGATGCGCAAGGGCCAGTTCGACCTCGGCGACCTGCGCGAACAGCTCATGCAGATGGGCCAGATGGGCGGCATGGCTGGCCTGATGGGGATGCTGCCGGGCATTGCGAAAATGAAGAACCAGCTCGCGGCCGCCAACCTCGATGAGCGCGTGCTCAAGCGCCAGATCGCGATGATCGACTCGATGACGCCGAAGGAGCGCCGGCACCCCGACATCCTCAAGGCCAGCCGCAAGAAGCGCATCGCGGCGGGCTCCGGGGTCCGGGTCGAGGACATCAACCGCATGCTCAAGATGCACCGGACCATGGCCGACGTGATGAAACAGATGGGCTCGGGCAAGCGCGGCCCGATGGCCGGCCTCGCCAACATGCTGGGGCTCGGCTCCGGCATGCCGAGCCCCGAGCAGATGGCGGAGCTCGCCAAGAAGATGCCGGGCGGAATGCCTGGTGGAATGCCCGGCGGCCTGCCGCCCACGATGCCCGGACTGCCTGGCCTGCCGCCGAAATTCCCCGGCCTGCCCGGATTGGGGAAGAAGAAATGACAAAGAGAGAATTTCGTAGGGTGAGCAAAGGCACGGGCAAAGCCTTTACGCGAAGGAATGGCTCTCGTGCGCCGTGCCCACCATGAGCGATGTTGCCAGCATCATCGTCACTGGTGGGCACGGCGCCCGCGAGTCTTTGTCGTGGAGCAGCGCAGTGCCCGCGCCTTTGCCCACCCTACAGAATCCGTAATCGACGAACGCAACGAAAGGAAAACCGAATGTCCCTGAAGATCCGCCTTGCCCGCGCCGGCACCAAGAAGCGGCCGGTCTACCACATCGTGATCGCCGACAGCCGCTCGCCGCGCGACGGTCGCTTCATCGAGCGGCTCGGCTATTTCAATCCGCTGCTGCCGAAGGACAAGACCGACCGGCTCAGGCTCGATCTCGACAAGATCAAGGCCTGGATGGCCAAGGGCGCGTTGCCGACCGACCGCGTGGCGCGCTTCCTCGACGAGGCCGGCATCATGAAGCGCGAGAAGCGCAACAATCCGACCCGCGCGATCCCGCGCAAGCAGCGCAAGGTGATGGCGGAGGAGGCCGAGAAGGCGGCGGCTGCCGCAAAGGCTGCGGCCGCAGCGGCCAAGGCCGCGGCGCCCGCCAGCTGATCGTCGGTTAGGCTGTGGCCGAGCGCATCTGTGTGGCCCAGATCGGCGCCGCCCACGGCACGCGCGGCGAGGTGAAGCTGCGGTCGTTCACCGCCGACCCGATGGCGGTCAAGGACTACGGCGCGCTCGAAAGCGAGGACGGCACCGCAACCTTCAAGATCGAAGCGTTGCGGCCGGCTAAGGGTCATCTGGTTGCGCGGCTTGCCGGCCTGCGCGACCGCACGGCGGCCGAGCGGCTTACCAATATGCGGCTGTTCGTGCCGCGCGAGCGCTTGCCGGCACCGGAGGCCGACGAGTTCTACCATGCCGATCTGATCGGGCTTGCCGCAGTCGCAACCGACGGCCGCGCGCTTGGTACCGTCGTGGCGATCCACGATTTCGGTGCCGGCGACATTCTCGAGCTGCGGCAAGAAGGCAGGCGCGAGACCGTGATGCTGCCGTTCACGGAGGCCACCGTGCCGGTGGTCGATGTCGCGGGCGGCCGCATCGTCGTCGATCCGCCGGCCGGCGTGCTCAAGGAATGACCGAACCGGAGCGATGTCCGCCACCATGACCGTCCGCTTCTTCTCCAAGTCCGACACCTACCGCGAGTTCTCCAACTTCGCGCCGTTTCCGATCGAACTCGATGGCGAGCGCTGGCCGACGACGGAACATTATTATCAGGCGCAGAAGTTCACCGATCCCGATTTGCAGGCAAGGATCCGCGCGGCCGAGAAGCCAATCATTGCCAAGAAGCTTGCCGAGAAATACCGCGACAAGATCCGGCCCGACTGGGACAGCGTGAAAGACGAGGTCATGTACCGCGCGGTGCGGTGCAAGTTCGAGTCACACAGCGAGTTGCGCGACCTTCTGCGCGCGACCGGCAACGAGGACATCGTCGAAGCGGCGCCGACCGACTACTATTGGGGCGTCGGCAGCGATGGCTCCGGTCAAAACAAGTTGGGCCGGATCATTGAGCGCATCCGCGCAGAGCTTGGCGTCGCCGCCCGCAACGATGCGTAGATGACCCCATGGTTTGGCACACATCCGTCCTGACCATCTTCCCGGAGATGTTTCCGGGGCCGCTCGGCTCAAGCCTCGCCGGCAAGGCACTGGCCGCCGGCATCTGGCGGCTCGACGCGCTCGACATCCGCGCGCATGCGAGCGACCGCCACCGCACCGTCGATGATACGCCGGCCGGCGGCGGTCCCGGCATGGTGATGAAGGCGGACGTCCTCGCGCGCGCGATCGACGCCGCGCTCGCCCCCGACGACACGCGCCCTCGCCTGCTGATGAGCCCGCGTGGCGCGGCGTTGACGCAGGCACGGGTCGAGGCGCTTGCGCGCGGCTCCGGTGCGCTCATCGTGTGCGGCCGCTTCGAGGGCATCGACGAGCGCGTGATCGAGGCGCGCGGGCTTGAGGAAATCTCGGTCGGCGACTTTGTGCTCTCGGGCGGCGAGATCGCCGCCTTCGCGCTGATCGACGCCTGCGTGCGCCTCCTGCCGGGCGTCATGGGCAAGGAAGCCTCTGCGGCTGAAGAGAGCTTCGCACAGGGGCTCCTGGAATATCCGCATTACACGCGGCCGCAGGTGTTCGAGGGCCGCCCGATCCCGGACGTGCTGCTCGGCGGCGACCATGCCCGGATCAGGGCCTGGCGGCAGGCCGAGGCCGAACGGCTCACCCGCACGCGCCGGCCCGACCTCTGGCAGACCCATGAGGCACGGAAAAAGCCCTGATTTAGGCCACTTCCAGGCCGCGGTCCGGGAGCGTGACAAAGGCCATTGTTTGTCGTAGAAGCACGCCCGACCCGGACACCCCGTAAGAACCCTGGCGCTCGAACACTTGGCGCTTGAACCCTTGGCGCTGCCGACGGAGACTTCCCATGAACCTGATCCAGCAGCTCGAACAAGAGCAGCTTGCGAAGCTCTCCGCCAACAAGGAGATTCCCGACTTCCAGCCGGGCGACACGGTGCTCGTCAACGTCAAGGTGGTCGAGGGCGAAAAGAGCCGCATCCAGGCCTATGAGGGCGTCTGCATCGCGCGCTCGGGCGCGGGCCTCAACGAGAATTTCACGGTTCGGAAGATCTCCTACGGCGAGGGCGTCGAGCGCGTGTTCCCGCTCTACTCACCGATGGTCGACTCGATCAAGGTGGTTCGCCGCGGCAAGGTGCGCCGCGCCAAGCTGTATTACCTGCGCGGACGCCGCGGCAAGTCGGCGCGCATCATCGAACGGCAGACCGGCCACGGGATCGACGAAGCTGCCAACGCCAAGGGATCCAATAAGAACTCTTGAGGAGCGATCGCTGGCAAAGCGAACTCCAAAAAGAGAAATCGCAAAGCAACCGAGCAAGGCCGCTGGTCTCCGTGTAGCATCCTCGACCGTCGCACGGATGGCGAGGGAGCGTACGATGGGTCGAGCCACGTTGATCGCAGTCGCCATGCTGCTGGGAGGGCAGCCCGGCATGGCCGCCGAGATCAAGCTTCTGTCGCCGGGCGCGCTGATGAGCTCGCTGAAGGAACTCATCCCGGCGTTCGAGCAGACATCGGGACATCGCGTCGCCGTCAGCTACGCGCCCGCGCTGGCGATCGCCGAGCGCGTCAAGAACGACGAGCCGGGCGATGTCGTGTTCATGGGCAAATCCTCCGCCGACGCGCTGGCGAAGCTCGGCAAGCTCGCGGACGGAAGCGTGACTGTGATCGCGCGCGTGGGCGTCGGCGTGTTCGTGCGCCGCGGCGACCCGAAGCCCGACGTCAGCACTGCGGACGCGTTCAGGAACGCGCTCAGGGCTGCCAAGGTCATTGTCTATTCCGATCCGGCGCTCGGCGGCAGCGCATCCAATTACGTGCACGGCCTCATCGGGAAGCTCGATACCGACGGAGCGATCAGACCGAAGGTCAAGCTGGCGGTGCAGTATCGCTCGATCGCCAACACGGTGGCGGCGGGCGGCGTCGACCTCGCGCTCAACCAGATCGCCGAGATCGTCGCCAACTCGAGGCTTGAGCTGGTCGGCCCATTGCCCGAGCCGTTTCAGCGATACACGAGCTACACCGCCGGCGTGGTTTCGACGAGCGCCAACGTGAGCGCCGGCAAGGAGCTCATCGCCTTCATGGCGACCCCGGCCGCCGCCGCCATCATGCGGCGCAGAGGCTTCGAGCCGAAGTGAAAAGTTCTGTACTGCGCATCTTGCTGTCGTCCCCGCGCAAGCGGGGACCCAGTAACCGCCGACCGAGCTGAAGCGCTCCAACATCACGACACAGGCACTGCAATACTGGGTCCCCACTTGCGCGGGGACGACAGTGGAGAGTCAGCGCCGACAAAGGGCCACTCGACTTTCCAATCAATGCAGCCCCGTGCTGTAATGCTTGCAGCAATCAATGCACACCGGGAGGAACGCCATGCGTCGGCGCGATGTGATGAAGCTGTTGGGCGCCGGCGCGCTCATGGCGTGGCCGGGCGCGGCGCGCCCCCAGACCTATCCGACGCAGCCGATCAAGCTGATCGTGCCGTTCGGAGCGGGCGGCTCGCTCGACGTGCTGGCGCGGCTGCTTGGCGACGAGGTCAGCCGCAGCCTCGGCCAGTCGATCGTCATCGACAATCGGCCGGGCGCCGCCGGCAATCTTGCGGCCGAGACCGTCGCCAAGGCGGAGCCTGATGGCTACACGCTGCTTGTCGTCTCGGCTGCCTTCGCGGTGAACGCCACGCTCTACCGCAACCTGCGCTTCGATCCGCGCAAGGACTTCGCCCCGATCGCAATCCTGGGCGCGACCCAGAACGTGCTGGTCGCCAACACGCAATTCCCGGCACATACGCTCGGCGACCTGATCGCGCGCGCCAAGAAGGAGCCCGGCAAGATCGACTTCGCTTCCACCGGGGTCGGCACCTCGGGCCACCTCACCGTCGAACTCCTGAAGATCAAGGCCGGCATCAACCTCACCCATGTGCCCTATCGCTCGATCAGCCAGCAGATGACCGACCTGATCGCCGGCGTCGTGCCGCTCGCGATGCCGACGATTCCGGGCGCGCTTGGCCATATCGGGACCGGCAGGCTGCGCCCGCTCGCGGTCTCGGGCGCGCGGCGCTCCCCGGCGCTGCCCGCGGTGCCGACCGTCGTGGAGACGGGCGTTGCGGGCTACAACGCCACCACCTGGTATGCGCTGCTTGGCCCCGCCGGCATGCCGCGCGCCGCCATCGAGCGGCTCAACAGCGAGTTCCGCCGCAGCATTGCCGAGCCAGCAGTGGCCGCGAAGCTCGCCAAGCTCGGGATCGAGCCGATGCTCATGAGGCCGGCGGAACTTTCCGCCTATATCGGGGCCGAAATCGAGAAATGGGGCGCCGTGGTGAAGGCGGCCAATATCAGGGCGGACTGACGGTACCCGCCTCGTGTCCCGGCCGGAGCGAAGCGGAGAGCCGGGACACGGGCTGGTCAAACCTGCCCTGCGCATCGGCACTTTTCCTCGGCCGGACAAGCCTCTAAATAGACGCCAACTTCCGACAACCGGGAAACCCAATGGCCAAGCCCCGCACCCTCTACGACAAGATCTGGGACGACCACCTGGTCGACGAGCAGCCCGACGGCACCTGCCTCATCTATATCGACCGCCACCTCGTGCACGAGGTGACGAGCCCGCAGGCGTTCGAGGGGCTGCGGCTTTCCGGCCGCAAGGTGCGCTCACCCGAGAAGACGCTGCTGGTCGTCGACCACAACGTGCCGACCACCGATCGCAGCAAGCCCAACCCGGACCCGGAGAGCGCCGCGCAGATCGCCTACCTCGCCGAGAACGCCAAGTTCTTCGGGCTCGAATATTACAACGAGTTCGACAAGCGGCAGGGCATCGTCCACATCATCGGGCCGGAGCAGGGCTTCACGCTGCCCGGCGTCACGCTGGTCTGCGGCGACAGCCACACCGCGACCCACGGCGCCTTTGGGGCGCTGGCCTACGGCATCGGCACCTCCGAAGTGGAGCACGTGCTGGCGACACAGACGCTGATCCAGTCGAAGTCGAAGAACATGCGTGCGGTCGTCGACGGCAAGCTCCCGGCCGGCGTCACCGCCAAGGATATCATCCTTGCTATCATCGGCGAGATCGGCACCGCCGGCGGCACCGGCTATGCGCTCGAATATGCCGGCGAAGCGATCCGCGCGCTGTCGATGGAAGGCCGCATGACGGTCTGCAACATGTCGGTCGAGGGCGGCGCCAAGGCGGGCTTCATCGCGCCCGACGAGAAGGCCTACGCATTCGTCAAGGACCGCCCGAAGGCGCCCAAGGGCAAGGCCTGGGACGAGGCCATGCGCTACTGGGAGACGCTGCGCTCCGACGACGGCGCGCATTTCGACCGCGAGATCAGGCTCGATGCCGCCAGCCTGCCGCCGCTCGTCACCTGGGGCACGAGCCCCGAGCAGGTGATCTCGGTCACCGGCCGGGTGCCGACGCTCGCGGAAATTGCCGACGAGAACAAGCGCCGCGCGGCGGCGACCTCGTTCGAATACATGGGCCTCAAGGGCGGCGAGAAGATCACCGACATCAAGATCGACCGCGCCTTCGTCGGCTCGTGCACCAACGGCCGGATCGAGGACCTGCGCGAGGTCGCGCGCGTGGTCGACGGCAAGACCGTGAACGGCAACGTCAAGGCGATGATCGTGCCGGGCTCAGGGCTGGTGAAGGAGCAAGCCGAGGCCGAAGGCCTCGACAAGATATTCGTCAAGGCCGGCTTCGAGTGGCGCGAGCCGGGCTGTTCCATGTGCCTTGCGATGAACCCCGACAAGCTCGCGCCGGGCGAGCGCTGCGCCTCGACCTCGAACCGCAACTTCGAAGGCCGGCAGGGTTACAAGGGCCGCACGCATCTTGTGTCGCCCGCAATGGCGGCGGCCGCCGCGATCGCCGGGCATTTCGTGGATATCAGAGAGTGGAAGTGATGACTCTTGTCCCGGGCGACCGAAGGGAGACCCGGAACTCATAGCCGGTGAGACTGCGAATTGTCGCAACTATCGAGAATTTGATGGGTCCCGGCTCTCCCCCCGATCAAGCCGGGGGGCGGCCGGGACAAGAAGCCCCACAGCTCAGCCCCGCCCGCGCTCCCACCAGCAGCGCATCACCGGCACGATGACGGTGCCGCTCGGCCGATATTCCTGCACGAGCTGAGAATTGCACTGGCGCACGTAGCCGGGACCCGGGAAGTCGCATTCGGATGACGCTGGATAGGGCAACGCTTCCGTTCGATAAGGACAGCGCGGCGTCACCCGGATGCGGGTGCGGGGTCGGCGCGCCTGCGCGTAGACAGCGCCCTCAGTGCGCGCGATGCCACGCTGGTTGGTCTCCTGTGCGGACGTCGTGCCGGTCGCGCCGAACCCGATCAACCCGAGCGCGACGGTCAATATCGCCAATCTTACCGTCATGTCCCGCCCCTCATATCGCCCTACGCTGGCCGATCATCGTCCGCCCGTCAACGCCCACGTTGACCACGACAGCCACCCTTATGCACAGGAGCGCAGTACCGGCGCGGCGCCTTGGCCAATCCGCGGCACGCGTCCAGACCATGATCCGAGAAAGCGGAAATGGGGATCATGGTCTAGCGTTCTGTTTAGTCATGATCTTTTCCGAAACCGGTTCCCACTTCTAGGGATCCTGCTCTAGAACACCGACCCATGACCGACCCGTTCGCCGATCCGCTCGCCTGGCGGCCGATTAAGGCGCCCTCGCTCGAGGAGTTGCAGGTGATTGCGGGAGTGGTCTATCGGCGGCTGCCGGAGGAATTTCGTGCGCTTTGCGACCGGCTGGTCATTCAGGTCGATGAGTTCCCGACCGATGAGGTGCTCGACGCGCTCAAGGCGGACACCGAGTTCGACCTCCTTGGCCTGTTCCAGGGCGTGGGCCTCACGCACCAGTCGGAGAGCGCACCGGTGCAGATGCCCAACATGGTCTGGCTCTATCGCGTGCCGATCCTGCTCTACTGGGCCGAGCACGACGAGACGCTGGGCGCCATCGTGACGAATGTGCTGGTGCACGAGATCGGGCACCACTTCGGTCTCTCCGACGACCAGATGGAGGCGATCGAGGCGAGCGTGGAGTGATGGTCCATCAGCCGTTCGTCCAGCGAAAGAAGATGTGAAACGCCGACTCTCTCCATTGTCGTCCCCGCGCAGGCGGGGACCCATACTCCGCAGCAAAGCGATGTGGCAGGACTGGCGATAAACCGAAATCTTGGTGGTTATGGGTCCCCGCCTGCGCGGGGACGACAGCGACTGGGCTCGTGCGACCTTGAACGACGTCAGTACAGCGGCCCGCCCTCGGTGGTGCAGCGGCGCAGCGTGCGGCGCTGGTCGCTCGGCCAGTCGGTGCGCGCATGCAGGCACGCGAGATTGTCCCACATCACCAGATCGCCGAGGCGCCACACATGCTCGTAGATGAGCGCGGGATCTTCCGCGATGTCGAACATCTGTTCTAGGAGCGCCTCGCTCTCGTCGCGGTCCATACCCTCGATCCACATCGTGTTCTGGCTGGTGACGTAGAGCGCTTTGCGCCCCGAGCCAGGATTGGTGATCACGATGGGCTGGCGGCAGTGATGCATGGTCTCGATATCGACGGTCAGGTCAATCCGCCGGCCGGTGGTGTACTGGTGGCCCTGCATCACCAGGGCGCCCTCGATGCGCTGCTTCGCCTGCGGCGACAGCCTTTCGTAGACCGCATAGGAACTTGAAAATTTGGTATGGCCGCCCTCGGTCGGGATCTCGATGCCGTAGAGGAAGGAGGCGCGGTGCGGCCGCCGGTGGTAGCACTTGTCGGAGTGGAACCACATCTCGCCATGCCCGAGCGCCCCCATGGGCTTGCCGTCGGCGTCGATATTGTCGGTGATCAACAGCATGTCGTCCCAGTCGAGCAGCGTATCGGTCCCGGCCGCGCCCGGGCGCGGCGGCACCCGCTTGGCAACCGGCCCGAAATGCGACGCAAACCGGCGCTGGTCGTCCTCCGAAATGGTCTGGTCGCGGAACACCAGCACGGTGTGCTTGAACCAGGCGTCCTTGATGTCTCGGACCGTCTCGGCGTCGAGGGGGCGGCTGAGATCAACGCCCCTGACCTCTGCCCCGATGACCGGGTGCAGCCTGGTGACCGAGATCGTGCTGGCCGCCGCCTCTGCAATCGACATCTCCGCTCCCTCGCCATTCGTTCTCTTAAGGGCAGGTTACCAGGGCAGCCGGCCGCTCGGAAGGGCCGCGCATGGCTGCTCTGAGCTTGACCCGCGCGCCCCGAGCCGCCATGAGAAGGCCTTCCGCACGCTCAGGACAACGCTGATGGACAAGTTCACCACGCTCGAAGGGGTCGCGGCCCCGCTCCAGATGATCAACGTCGACACCGACATGATCATTCCGAAGCAGTATCTCAAGACCATCAAGCGCACCGGGCTTGGCACCGGGCTGTTCTCGGAGAAGCGCTATCGCGACGACGGCAGCGAGAATCCGGACTTCGTGCTCAACAAGCCGGCCTATCGCAACGCCAAGATCCTGGTCACGGGCGACAACTTCGGCTGCGGCTCCTCGCGCGAGCACGCGCCCTGGGCGCTGATGGATTTCGGCATCCGCTGCGTGATCTCGACCTCGTTCGGCGACATCTTCTACAACAACTGCTTCAAGAACGGCGTGCTGCCGATCAAGGTCTCGCCCGAGGACCTGGAGAAGCTGTTCGACGACGCCGAGCGCGGCGCCAATGCGACGCTCTCGGTCGACCTTGAGAAGCAGGAGATCAGGGGTCCCGACGGTGGCGTGGTCAAGTTCGAGATCGATTCGCACCGCAAGCATTGCATGCTCAACGGCCTCGACGACATCGGGCTCACCATGGTCAAGTCGAAACAGATCGACGACTTCGAGGCGAAGGCCAAGGCCGCACGGCCGTGGGCGTGAGGGGCGAGTAACGCGCTATCTCACCATCGAGCCGCGCAGCTTCGCGCGCAGCCGTCGCCGGCGCCGCCATGACTCGCCGAGCACTGGCAGGACAAAATAAGCAACGATGAACCCGCCGCCGGCGAGCAGAACCCCTTCGATCGTCACCGGCACGGCCGGCTCGTAATTCTGCAAGGTGCGCTGCACCAACGGCCGATCGAAGTCGACCACGAAAGCGGAGAGACGCGTGAACGGCCCGCCGTTGCGGAACGCATCCTGCTGTTCTCGCAGCCGGCTGTAACGGGCGACTGTCTCTTCCATCCGCGTCGCCTGGTCGCGGATCAGTTGCTCCGGATTGTTCGTCATCAGCCGCAGCGCCGCCGCCCGGTCATAGCCTGAGCGACGCGAATCTTCGTCGAACTGCTGGATGATGCGGCTCAATTCGTCGATCGCGCCGCCCAGCCGCTGACGGTATTGCTGGGCGAACTCGGGCGTCTGCGAGAGCAGACCGCCGAGCACGAGACCCATCACAAAGGCAAATGGATGCGCACGCATCGGTGGCCTCCCGGCGCCGCGACCAGAACCTGCCAACGCAAAAACGAGTCACTACTCGCAATTTTTCGCCAAGTCCATGCCGCGATGTGACTGGCCACAGCTCGCTGCGGTTGGTCATCTTCACAATGATCGGCGGGCGCGGTGCATTCCCTCGCTTTGCTCCTGATTATCCATCGGTCGTCTGCATCGCCTCGATCGCCTCCGCGATTGCGACCGTGCGTCGCGCCATGTCGGCGTGCAGGCGCTCGACCATGCGGCCGTCGAGCGCGATGACTCCCTTGCCTTTGTTCTCCGGCCGCTCGAACGCCGCGATGATGACGCACGCCTGCGCGATCTCTTCGGCGCTCGGAGAAAAGGCCGCGTTCGCGGCCGCGATCTGGTTGGGGTGGATGAGGGTCTTGCCGTCGAAGCCCATGTCGCGCGCCTCGCCGCACTCGCGCGCAAACCCTTCCGCATCGGCAAGATCGTTGTAGACGCCGTCCAGGATATCGACCCCGAAGGCGCGCGCCGCGGCTACGCAGGTCATCAGCCAGGGCCGCAGCGCGTCGCGGCCGGGCAGGATGCGCGCGCGCGTATCCTTGGCGAGATCGTTGGTGCCCATCACGAATGCGGAGAGCCGTGTCTCGACATCCTTGGCGGCGGACGCGATGGCGCCCGCGTTGAGCATCGCGAGCGGCGTCTCCATCATGGCCCAGACCCGGATGCGGTGATCGGCGCTCATGTCGACGAGCCGCTCGGCAACCTGCTCCAGGTGGTCGGGGCTCGACACCTTGGGGACGAGGATCGCGTCGGGCTTGGCGGGCGCGACCGCGTTGACGTCGTCGAGCCACCAGGCAGTGTCGAGGCCGTTGATCCGCACCACCACC
The DNA here is from genome assembly GCA_963753575.1 of uncultured Alphaproteobacteria bacterium. Classification (GTDB taxonomy): domain Bacteria; phylum Pseudomonadota; class Alphaproteobacteria; order Rhizobiales; family Xanthobacteraceae; genus VAZQ01. The sequence continues at coordinate 4,991,294 of CAVWCR010000003.1, read as the reverse complement.
TCGCGCAGACCAAAATCACCAGTCTTGACCGCCTCGCTCACCTGCGCGCGCGCCGCCGCCTTGGCGTCGGGCGCAACCGAATCCTCAAGGTCCAGCACGATGCAGTCGACCGGGAGCGTGCGCGCCTTCTCGATGGCGCGGGCATTCGATCCTGGCATGTAGAGCACACTGCGGCGGGGACGGAACGACATGGCATGACCTATGCAGGACAGATTCTCGCAAGACGGATTTATGCAAGGCGGATCTTGCAAGGCGGATTTTAGCCGCCGCATCACAGGCGTGCTAGTGCCCCTTTGTTTCCGAAGTTCGTGTCTGAGGGTGCCGCGATGACAAACGAACTTCGGAAACGGGGCACTAGTGCCGCCGATCTGAAGTTCCTACAACACTTGCGGCAAACTCGGTTAGGAACTTCAGATCGAAAAGCGGCACTAGAATCATAGAGTTGCTAGTGCCCCTTTGTTTCCGAAGTTCGTGTCAGAGGGTGCCGCGATGACAAACGAACTTCGGAAACGGGGCACTAGCGGGCTCGTATGAAGATTGAAGGAAACCTTCCGCCGCGGCTTCACGACGGCTATCGCGCCTTCCGGGCCGGACGGCTGCCGACCGAGCAGAGCCGCTATCGGGAGCTTGCGGAACGCGGGCAATCGCCCGAGACCATGGTGGTCGGCTGCTGCGATTCGCGCGTCTCGCCCGAGGCCATTTTCGACGCCGGTCCGGGCCAGTTGTTCGTGGTGCGCAATGTCGCCAACCTGGTGCCGCCCTATTCGCCAGACGGTCTTTATCATGGCGTGTCGGCCGCGCTCGAATATGGCGTCCAGGTCCTGTGCGTGAAGCATCTCGTCATCCTCGGGCACGCCCGCTGCGGCGGCATTCAGGCCTATGCCAGCAACGCACCCGTCGGTGATTTCATCGGCAAATGGATATCGCTGCTCGGGCCGGCCGCCACGTCCCTGCAATCGGACGACCAGAAAGGCGCTGACTATCTCAAGCAGCTCGAACAAGCGTCGCTGAAGCGATCGCTCGCAAACCTCAAGACTTTTCCATTCATCCGCAGCGCGTGTGACCAGGGGACCTTGAGCTTGTTCGGGGCCTACTTCGACGTCGCTACCGGCGAATTGTCGGTGCTCGATCGCACGTCGGGCAACTTCGACGGCATCGCCCGCGAGTGATCGCGATCTACCGCGCGGTCCTTCGCCGTGCCACCTTGGCAGCATGAGCGGACGCGATACTTGGCTCGCCGGCGTTGACGGCTGCCCTTCGGGCTGGGTCGTGGCGTTCGTACGGCACGACCTGCGAGAAGCGCGCGTACGGATCGTACCGCGCTTTGCCGACATTCCGGCGGCGCCGGAAGCGCCGACTATCATCGCGATCGACATGCCGATCGGATTGCCGGAGCGCGCCGGTTATGGCGGACGCGCGGCCGAGAACGCGGTGCGGCCGCTCCTTGGCGCGCGGCAGTCATCGGTGTTCTCGGTGCCATCGCGGGCCGCGATCGCGGCGCAGGATTATCGCGAGGCCTGCGGGATCGCGCTCGCCACATCCGAACCGCCGCGCAAGGTGTCAAAGCAGCTGTTCATGCTGGCGCCGAAGATCCGCGAGGTGGACGCCGCGCTGCGCGCGGACGCGGCGCTCGCGCAGCGCGTATTCGAGGTGCATCCGGAAGTCGCGTTCTGGCGGCTCAACGGCGAACGCGCGCTCACGGAACCCAAGAAGGTCAAGAGCCGTCCCTATGAGCCGGGCCTGGCGCTGCGCCGCCGGCTGCTGATCGGGGCGGGCTTGCCGGCCGTAACTGTCGACGCCAAGCCGCCCAGGGGCGCCGGCCCCGACGACCTTATCGATGCGCTCGCGTGTGCGGCGATCGCACAGCGCATTAACGCGGGCCTCGCGCGGCCGTTTCCCGACCCGCCCGAACGCGACGCGTTCGGGCTCACCATGGCGATCTGGGCGTAAGGGTTAGTCTGTTACTTTGCCTGGCGCAGAAAGGGGACTGCCGCTCAAAGCGCCTTGCCGGCACCGTCGGCTGGGCCTTGTGAGTGGAGGGCGCCAAGGTCGGACGCCGTCTGAAACGGCATCGGCTGCTGCACCAACCGGGTCGTCGAGGCGACCAAGTCCCGCAAGACTTGCAGGTTGCCGGCAGCGATCTGCTGAAAAATCTCGACGTCCTTCCCGAAGGTCGCCATGGCCTAATCTCCTCAAAGCACACGAGATAGTAACGCTGCGAACGGTTGTAAAGTAGTGCAAACCGCTTTTCCAATCTCCTCGCCTTCGCCCAGCAGGTCATCCCTGTTCGATTCCACATTGATGACCCCCAGCACACCGGTCTTGCTGGAGATCGGAATCGACGCAACGGATTCAAAATCGACACCTTTGAAGAATTTCTCAATGGCCGCCTGGATGGGTTTGTCGATCCCCTGGTTACATTTAACCGATCGCGAGTTGATTATCGCGGCCTTACCCAAGACGAAAGCTTCAGGCGCCCCGGGCAGGAGCGTGTCGCGATCGGAGATTCGCCCATCTACGGGCAACACCACTGTCTCCAGCGCAGAGCCCGCGGCCGCCCGGTGCAAGACAAGCAGCCCGGTATAGCGATCCTCGTCGCCGAAGCGGAACAGCGCGGCCTCCAATTGCTCCTCGGTGACTTCGGCAATCGGGACGAAAGTCATGTGGTTGACGTGAATTTGCAGGCTCTTGAGATCGCTGCGAGCCTGATTCAAGACCGCCGCTTTTACGCCATTGAGGATGAGCTCGATGACTTCGTTCTCTCGCTCGCGCCGACGCGTTGGATCACTCTCGGCGAGGATCGAAGCAATGCCATGCACGAGCGCCGCAATCACATCCTGAACACCGGCGTCGCGTTCCAAGCGGATGAGCCGCCCTTGTCGCTTGCGCGCAGCGTGATCCTGCTGAGCCTGCTGCAAGGCCCGTTGCACCGCCAGCTCGACGTGCTGGCGCCCGGTAGTTCTCGCCTCTTCAAGCTTCGAGCGCTTCTGCTGATAGTAAGCGTAGCCGTAATGAAGGTAGTCAACGATCAAATCATAGGGCAGCAACTCATCGTCGCCGCCGCGCAGACGGTTCGCACGCCTTATGTCGAGGGCCAGGAATGCGACAACCATCAGCATTCCGAGGACGGCTCCCGAGATGGCACCCAGGAGATAGGACACCAGAAGAAAGCCGGGTTCGGGAGCACTGCCGGCGAGCTTCTTCCAGTCAGCAAAGAGAACGCCAACCGCTCCGGTCACCAGCCAAAGCAGGTTGCGCACCCGCGCGCTGTTTTTCAGTTCCGTGGGTTTGACCGACTCGCCAAAGCCATTGAGCGCGAAAAATACGCCGAGCAGCGCACCGATGGCGCCGATGGCGATTGCCCAATAGAACCCCACCATCCGCGGCCCCTGCGCGTGAAACGAACACGTTCGCTGCGCAAAAGTAACCGATGGGCCGCCCTCTCTCAACCATAGGTTTCAGCGTCGCCCTGCATCACAACTAGTTTTGGGTCACGGCGTGATTGACACGCTTCGCCCCTCGCTCCCTCACCCTTCGAGGCTCGCGCACGCAAGTCGGCTATAGCCAACTTGCGCTTCAAGAGTGCCCCGATCTCGGATAAACCCGAGATCGGGAGCCACCTCGGGATGGCGGCGAGGTCTGGGCAGCTTCACGCCGCCTTCTTCTTCGCACTGATCAGCTTGCGGTTGATCAGGCTTTCGGCGATCTGGATCGCGTTGAGCGCCGCGCCCTTGCGCAGGTTGTCCGAGACCACCCAAATCACGAGCCCGTTCTCCACGGTCGCATCCTCGCGGATGCGGCTGATGTAGGTCGCGTCCTCGCCGGCACACTCATGGGGCGTGACGTAACCGCCCGGCTCGCGCTTGTCGATGACGATACAGCCCGGCGCGCTGCGCAGGATCTCACGCGCCTCGTCGGCCGTGATCGGATTCTCGAACTCGATATTGACCGCTTCCGAATGGCCGATGAACACCGGCACCCGCACGCAGGTGGCGACGACCTTGATCTTGGGATCGAGAATCTTCTTGGTCTCGGCCACCATCTTCCACTCTTCCTTGGTGAACCCGTCATCCAGGAACACGTCGATGTGCGGGATCACATTGAAGGCGATGCGTTTGGGGAACTTCTTGCTTTCCGCCTCTTCCAGGCTGAAGACGGACTTGGTCTGCGAAAACAGCTCGTCCATCCCCTCCTTGCCGGCGCCCGACACCGACTGATAGGTCGCGACCACGACGCGCTTGATCTTGGCGCGGTCGTGCAGCGGCTTGAGCGCGACCACGAGCTGCGCGGTCGAGCAATTCGGATTGGCGATGATGCCGCGCTTGCGAAAGCCCGCGACCGCGTCGGCGTTGACCTCGGGCACGACCAGCGGCACGTCGGAGTCGTAGCGCCAGTACGAGGAGTTATCGATCACCACCGCGCCTGCGGCCGCGATCTTGGGTCCCCATTCTTTCGCCACCGGCGAGCCGGCCGACATCAGGCAGATGTCGACGTCGGAGAAATCGTGATGCTCGAGCGTCCGGCACTTGAGTATCCGGTCGCCATAAGACACTTCGACGCCCATGCTGCGGCGCGACGCCAGCGCCACCACCTCATCGGCCGGGAACGCTCGCTCGGCGAGAATACCCAGCATCTCGCGGCCCACGTTGCCGGTGGCGCCCACGACTGCTACCTTGTAACCCATTGTTAACCCTCACAAATGATTTCGCCCGGCCGTCGCCACGGCGGAAACCGGAGTCAAAGCGCTTCTAGGCGAGAAGTCCACCCAAGACAACGGGGCTCCGGGTCAAGAAGTGCATCCCGCGTTGCGTAACTTCGCAGATGAGCTGTCGGCGACAGCCACGCGCATCTTCGCCTATCTGGGCGGATTGGCCGTGATCGCGGTCACAGTTCTGCGGATTTTCGGACCCCCGGACGAGGAGCGCGAGCCCGAGCCTCCGCGCTCGGACTGGGTCGAGGTCGCGCGCCCGTTTCGGGCCTTTTCGCTCTCTGTCCCGGAGTTCGACCAGCAAACGCCCGACTATTCGATCAGGCGCCACGCCGAGGGCGGCCGCAAGGACACGATGGCCTGGGGTAATCCTGCGGCCGCGCGCTCGCTGATGATGATCGAGATCTATCGCCCGGGCGACGAGATCGAGCGCTTCGGTGAGCCGGCCGATGAGGTCGCAGCGCTGACCGCTACGCTGGGCGGCCCCTATCCGCTACGGCCCGCGCCGGCGATCGAGAGCAAGTTCGGGCCGGTCGCAACCTTCGATTTCGTCGCCAAGGCCGACGACCATTCGCGGCAATGCCTCGGCTTCGTGCGCGCCTTCGACGACCCGCGGCTCGAAATCGCCGGCTGGTACTGTCGCGGAGCCATCGAAGTCGTCGATCGCGCCGTGCCAGCCTGCGCGCTCGAGCGCCTGTCGCTCCTGATGGCGGCGAGCGAGCCGAAGGTGACGGCGCTGTTCGCGAAGGCTGAAAGCCAGCGCAAGCCATGCGGCCATAAGCCAAGCCCGATGCAGCGCCTTTCGAACGCGCTGCGGCACGACTGGCTTTCCGCGTCCTCAAAGCCAAAGCTGCGTGGCCGCGTCGCCGCGAAGTAGAAAGCGCTGTTCGACGGCATCGACGGCGCGCCGGTCGACGCTCTGACACAAGCGTCGGGAGCAAAGGGGCACGAGCTGCAGGAACTTCAAGATCGGCGGCACCAGGGTCCGGCCGCCGGGCGGCGGTAAAATCCACTTTCCTCGGGAGCGGGGTTGTTGTGCGCAGCGAAATTGCGAGTAGACTGCCGCCCGGAACCAAACGCGAGGTCACTATGGGACTGAAAACTTGCGCGGCCGGCCTGTGCGCCGTAATCATCGCCGTGACGGCATTTGCGGCCCCTCCAGCTGACGCTGCACAGAAAAAGAAGAAGAGCACCGTGTCGAATCACTCGCGGGTCGTGATCGTCAGCCGCCCGCGCACCCGCATCCGGGTGGCTCCACGTTCGTTCCTTGACGGCGGGACGGAAGTGCTTCCGGGCGAGCGCAAATTCACCGACTACGCACTGCCGCCCGGCCATTCGCCGAGCAGCTTCGTCGACAACACCACCTTCTCGCGCCGCACGGCCCTGCCGGGACCGTTCGACCTGCCCGGCCCGCGCAACCCCTGGCCGTGGAACTACTGAGCCCGCTGACGGCGAGCCCGCTCCCGGCCTTACTGCGCCTTGATGTCGGCTGAGCGCGCGACCTCTTTCCACTTCTGGATTTCGGTTGCGATCACTTTCTTGAAGTCGGCCGGCGAGCCGCCCGCCGGTGACACGCCTTGCTTGGCCAGCTTGGCGATCATGTCAGGATCTCTCAGCGCGCGGTTCACCTCGGCATTGAGTCGATCGACGATCGCCTTGGGCGTGCCGGCGGTCGTCAGCAGCCCGACCCACTGGATCGCTTCGAAATCCGGAAAGCCCTGCTCCGCCACGGTCGGCAGGTTCGAGAATTGCGGATCGCGCGTGAGGCTGCCAGCCGCGATTGCGCGCAGCGCACCCGACTGGATATGCGGCAGCGAGGCGAGCGGCGAGATCACGACGAACTGCGTATCACCCTTTACCACCGACAGGATCGCGGGCGCACCGCCGCGATATGGCACGTGCTGCATCTTGATGCCGGCCTTCTGATCGAACAGCTCGGTCACCAGATGCGACTGGCTCGCCGCGCCGGGCGAGGCGTAGTTCAGTTTGCCCGGACTCGCCTTCGCGAGCGCGACAAACTCCGGCAGGGTCTTCGCCGCCACCTTGGCATTGATGACGAACAGGAGCGGGTTCTTGCCGACCATGGCGATCGGCGCAAAGTCGCGATCCGCATCATAGGGAAGCTTTGAGTTGGTCGCCGGGACGACGGTGTGCGACGACGCCACCATCAGCAGCGTGTGACCGTCCGGCGGCGCCTTCGCCACCGAATCGGTGCCCACGATTCCGCTCGCGCCAGGACGGTTATCCACGATCACCGGCTGGCCGAGCGCCTTTTCCAGATACGGCTGTAGCAGTCGCGCCGTGGTGTCGTTGAGCCCGCCGGGTGCAAACGGAACGACCAGCTTGACCGTATGGCTCGGGTAGGTCTGCGCGCCTGCCGCCGTGGCACCTGCCGCAATGAGCGCGGCCACAATGAAACCACCGCGCCAACCACCTGCAATCGTCCCCATACGCTCAGTCCTTCTTGATATTCGCTTCACGCGCGACCTTGGACCATTGGGCGATCTCGGTCGAGATCAAGTGCTGGAATTCCTCCGGCGTGCTGCCGGTGGGCGTCACGCCCTGCTTGTTCAACGCCGCCACAACATCGGGCAGGTGGATGATGCGGTTGAGCTCGGCATTGAGACGGTCGATGATCGGCTTCGGCGTTCCCGCCGTGGTGAGCACGCCGACCCACTGGACGGCCTTGATGTCGGGAAAGCCAAGCTCGGCCGTGGTCGGCACATTCGGCAATCGTGGATGGCGCTTCGGCGCGCCGCTTGCGATCGGCCGCAGCTTGCCAGCCTCGATGTGCGGAAACAGCACGTTCGGCGCCAGCATGGTGAACTGGGCTTCGCCGCTGATCATCGCAAGCGTGGCGGGCGCGCCGCCCCGATACGGGATGTGCACGAGCTTGATGCCGGTGCGCCGGCTGAGCAATTCGATCGTGAGCTGAGTCTGGCTGCCGACGCCCGGCGACGCATAGTTGAACTTGCCCGGTTCCTTCTTGGCGAGCTCGACGAATTCCTTGAGCGTGTTCGCCGGCACCTTCGGGTTGACGAAGAACACCATGGCGTTGGTGTTGATGAGCGAGATCGGCGCAAAATCCTTCTCGGAGTTATAAGGAAGCTTCGGATTGACCGCCGGCGTGACGGTGAAGGAGGACGCCACCAGGAGCAGCGTGTGGCCGTCGGGCGGCGCCTTCGCGACTGCCTCGCTACCTACCTGGCCGGCCGCAGCCGGACGGTTGTCGACAACGACCGGTTGCCCGAGCGCCTTTTCGAGATGCGGCGCGATCAGCCGCGCCATCACGTCGTTGGAGCCGCCGGCCGGGAACGGCACGATCAGGCGGACGGTGTGCGTGGGATAGATTTGCGCGGAGGCCGGTGCGAGCGCGAGCGCGGCCAACAGGACGCCACCGGCAACGGCGCACGTGCGCCGACTGATTCTTACATTTGTCATCGAGACCGTCTCCTCCGTCTTTCAGCCCCACCCTAAAGGCAGTTCGACCGGGCGAAAAGATCGCCCGGCCGAATGTCGCAGGGCGCAGGCCGCGCGCGTCTGCGCTTGGGATCAAATGCCGCAGCCGCGATCGGGCGGCTCCCCGCGCTGCGTCCGATCGAACGCCGCCCAGACGCCATCCTCGCCGTCCCAGGCGCCCCGGCTGGCACCCTTGGAATATTCGGTGGCGCGCTGCTCGAAGAAATTGGCGTGCTCGACCCCGTTCAGGATCTCGACCAGCCACGGCAGCGGATGCGGCCTCAACTGCCGGTAGCCACCCTCGGTTGCTTCGAAGCAGCCGAACACCGTCGGCAGCTTGAGCTGGGTGAGCCGCCAGTCGGCGACGTAGCGCACATAGGCACGGATGTCGTCAGCACGCATGCCTTCGATGTCGCCGAGCCCGAAGGCGAGATCGATGAAGCGCTCTTCGAGCGCCACCATGGTCTTCGCCACGTCAATGATATCGTCCGCGACCACACGCGTGACCGCACCGGTCTCGCGGTGCCATTCGTGGTAGAGGCGGATGATGCCCTCGCAATGCAGGCTCTCGTCGCGCACCGACCAGCTCACGATCTGGCCCATGCCATTCATCTTGTTGTGGCGCGGAAAGTTCAGCAGCATCGCGAAACTCGCGAACAGCGCCATGCCTTCGGTGAAGGCGCCGAACATCGCGAGCGTGCGCGCGACGTCGGCGACCGTGTCGACCCCGAAGGCGTGCATATAATCCGCCTTCGCGCGCATCTCGGCATAGTCGCGGAACGCCTCGAACTCGGTCTTGGGCATGCCCAGCGTCTTGAGCAACAACGCATAGGCGTCGATGTGCACCGTCTCCATGTTGGTGAAGGCGGCCATCATCATCTGCACGGCGAGCGGCTGGAAGATCGGGATGTAGCGCTTGAGGTAATTGTCGCCGACCTCGATGTCCGACTGGGTGAAGAAGCGGAAGATTTGCGTCAGCAGGTTGCGCTCGCTGGCGCTCACGCGCTCCGACGCCCAGTCCTTGAGGTCGGCGCCGAGCGGCACCTCCTCGCCCATCCAATGGGTCTGCTGCTGGCGCTTCCAGAATTCATAGGCCCAGGCGTAGCGATCGACGTCGTAGGTGCCGGTGGAATCGAGGAGGCCGACGCGGCCGCTCCCGATCAGGGTGCGCGGATCGACGCGCGCGAGATCGATTATTGACATGCCAGGCACTCCTCGTAGTCGGTGCGGGATGGCGCAGGCCGCACGCGTTCGGAGGGGGTCGTGGACGCGTCGAGCTTGCCCGCAAACGCCGCGCGCTGCACCGACTTCGAGCGGCAGTAGTAGAGGCTCTTGATGCCGCGGTGCCACGCGGTCCAGTGCAGCATGTGCAGGTCCCACTTCTCCACCTCGGCCGGCAGGTAGAGATTGAGCGACTGGCTCTGACAGATGTAGGGCGCGCGGTCGGCCGCGAGATCGATCACCCAGCGCTGGTCGATCTCGAAGGCCGTGCGGAACACCGATTTCTCCTGCTCGGTGAGGCATTCAAGATGGGCGACCGAGCCTTCGTGCGCGATGATCGATTGCCAGACCTCCGCCGTGTCGGCGCCCTTGCGCGCAAGCAGCTTTGCGAGATGCGGGTTGCGCACCGAGAAGGCGCCCGAGAGCGTCTTGTGGGTATAAATGTTGGCCGGGATCGGCTCGATGCAGGCCGAGGTGCCGCCGCAGATGATGCTGATCGAGGCGGTCGGCGCGATCGATATCTTATGGCTGAAGCGCGCCATCATGCCGCGCTCGGCAGCGTCCGGGCAGGGCCCGCGCTCGTGCGCGAGCGCGACGGAAGCCGCGTCGGCGTCGCGGCGGATCTTGCGAAAGATCTTGAAGTTCCAGGATTTCGCAAGCGCGCTCTCGAACGGGATCCCCTGCGCCTGCAGGAAAGAATGAAAACCCATGACGCCGAGCCCGACCGAGCGCTCACGCAGCGCCGAATAGCGCGCGCGCCTCATGCTGTCGGGCGCGACCGTGATGAAGTGCGTGAGCACATTGTCGAGGAAGCGCAGCACGTCCTCGATGAAGCCCGGCACCGCGTGCCACTCGTCCCACGTCTCGATATTGAGCGAGGAGAGGCAGCACACCGCGGTGCGCTCCTCGTCGCGGTGGTCCCTGCCGGTGGTCAGCGTGATCTCGCTGCACAGGTTGGAGGTGGAGACCTTGAGGCCAAGCTCGCGCTGATGCCGCGGCATGGCGCGGTTCACCGCATCGACGAACAGAAGATACGGCTCGCCGGTCTGCAGCCGCGTCTCCAGGATGCGCTGCCAGAGCTGACGCGCATCGACCTCGCGCACCACCGCGCCGGTCTTCGGGCTGCGCAGCGGAAAGCGCGCGCCCTCGCGCACCGCCTGCATGAACACATCGGTGACGTTGATGCCGTGATGCAGATTGAGTCCCTTGCGGTTGAAGTCGCCGGAAGGCTTGCGGATCTCCAGGAACTCCTCGATCTCCGGATGGTGAATGTCGAGATAGACCGCGGCCGAGCCGCGCCGCAGCGAGCCCTGGCTGATGGCGAGCGTGAGGCCATCCATCACATGGATGAACGGAATGATGCCGGAGGTCTCGCCGCCGCGCACCGCTTCGCCGATCGAGCGCACATGGCCCCAATAGGTGCCGATGCCGCCGCCGTTCGAGGCGAGCCAGACGTTCTCGGTCCAGGTCGTCACGATGCCGTCGAGCGAATCCGGCACCGCGTTGAGGAAGCAGGAGATCGGCAGCCCGCGGTCGGCGCCGCCGTTCGACAGAACCGGTGTCGCCGGCATGAACCACAGCCGCGACATCGCATCGTAAAGCGTTTGCGCATGCGCGACGTCGTCCGCGAACGCGCAGGCGACGCGCGCGAACATATCCTGGAAGCTCTCACCGGAGAGGAGATAGCGGTCGCTCAGCGTCGCCTTGCCGAACACGGTCAGGAGATTATCGCGCGTGCGATCGAGCGTAAGATCCGCCGGCCGCGGCGGTTGGGCGAGCGGGGCTGGCAGCGGCGCTGGATGATGCGGAGCGGCCTCTGTGACGCGTCGCGTCAGGGCGCGGGCGGTTGGAAAGAGCGGCGCCAGGTCGCCGCGTTCATTGAAGTCGAAAGCAAGAGCCGGCATCGGAAACCCCCGTAGGTTGGGGGCGGAGGCCAGCGTGGATGGCTTGAGGCCCGAACGCGCGCGGGCCGGCAAGCGCCCCACCGGGGCACCCCGCCCGAGGACGTTCGATCGGTCACGGCAGGTCTCCTGGCTCGCGGGTCGCGGCGACTGTCGGGCCTTCCCGGCGCTTCTGCGCCAGTGGCACGATTGACAGCCGCTCGCCGCTTACAGTTGCGGGGGCAGCCCCGGCCTCGTCGTTAGCGACTTTACGTCGCCGAGGACTCACCGGGTTCCCTCTTAGCCCCGAAATCCCACTAGATGTAGGATTCCAGAGAACCGTGATGTCTAGATATGGGGGTCAGGCAGGGTGAGTCGTCAAGCGATTTCGAGACGCTTTTCCCGCCTGCGCCGCAGAATGGTTAATGCGCGAGCTTTTCCATCTCGCCCATGACCGCCTCGCCCATCTCCTTGGTGCTGACGATCGTGCAGCCCTCCGACTTGATGTCGGCGGTGCGCAGTCCCTTGGCGAGCGCGGCCGATATCGCCTGGTCAAGCAGGTCGGCTTCCTTGCCCATGTTGAACGAGTAGCGCAGAGCCATCCCGAAGGAGGCGAGCATCGCGATCGGATTGGCCATGCCCTTGCCGGCGATGTCGGGCGCGGAGCCGTGCACCGGCTCATACATCGCCTTGCGCTTTTTCGTTTTGGGATCGACCTCGCCGAGCGAGGCCGACGGCAGCATGCCGAGCGAGCCGGTCAGCATGGCGGCGACGTCGGAGAGCATGTCGCCGAACAGGTTGTCGGTGACGATGACGTCGAACTGCTTGGGCCAGCGCACGAGCTGCATGCCGCCGGCGTCCGCGAGCTGATGCTCGAGCTGCACATCCTTGAACTCGCGAGCATGAAGTTGCGTGACCACCTCGTTCCAAAGCACGCCCGTCTTCATCACGTTGCGCTTCTCCATCGAGGTCACCTTGTTGCGGCGCTTCTTGGCGAGCTCGAAGGCGACACGCGAGATGCGCTCGATCTCGTAGGTGTCGTAGACCTGGGTGTCGACGGCGCGCTTCTGGCCGTTGCCGAGGTCGGTGATGGTCTTGGGCTCGCCGAAATAGACGCCGCCAGTCAGCTCGCGCACGATGATGATGTCGAGCCCGTCGACCACGTCGCGCTTGAGGCTCGAGGCATCCGCCAGCGCCGGATAGCAGATCGCCGGGCGGATGTTGGCGAACAGGCCAAGCTCCTTGCGCAGCCGTAAAAGCCCCGCCTCCGGCCGCACGTCATAGGGCACCTTGTCCCACTTCGGACCGCCGACCGCACCGAAGATGACGGCGTCGCAGGCATGTGCCTTGGCCATGGTGTCGTCCGTGATGGCGACCCCGTGGGCGTCGTAGGCGCAGCCGCCGACCAGCCCCTCTTCGCTCTCGAAGGTGCCCATGCCGTGGGCGTTCATCCAGGCGATCAGCCGCTTGACCTCGGCCATGACCTCGGGACCGATGCCGTCGCCGGCGAGCAGGAGTAGATTGTGAGTGGGCATGGGACTCTTTGCCTTGGTTAGAACTCGAACGCCGCGCGGATTGCTAAAGGGCCATGTCCCGCTTGGCAAGCATGCGCACAGCGGGGGTAACCTGAAACGTTACGGATGCGTACATATTCTGAGGCTGTGATGCGCAGCCAGCACGAGGACTAAGATGTCGCAGCAGCGTCCCCATGTGGTCATCGTCGGCGCCGGTTTCGGCGGCCTCTCGGTCGCCCAGGCGCTCGCCGACGCCCCGGTCGATGTCACGGTGATCGACCGGCAGAACCACCACTGCTTCCAGCCGCTCCTCTACCAGGTGGCGACCGCCGCGCTGTCGCCCGCCGAGATCGCCTGGCCGATCCGCGCCATCCTGCGCCACCAGCGCAACGCGACCGTGCTGATGGCGGAGGTGACCGGCATCGACACCGCCAAGCGCTGCGTCGAGACCGCTTCCGGCCCGGTCGCCTATGATCAGCTCGTGGTCGCGACCGGCGCGACCCATTCCTATTTCGGCCATGACGACTGGGCGGAGTTTGCGCCGGGCTTGAAGCGCATCGAGGACGCTACCCGCATCCGCCGCAGCATCCTGCTCGGGTTCGAGCGCGCCGAGCTTGCCGATGACGCGGCCGAGCGCGCGCGCCAGCTCACCTTCGTGATCATCGGCGCCGGCGCGACCGGGGTCGAGATGGCGGGCGCGATTGCCGAGATCGCCCGCCACACCATCGCGATGGACTTCCGGCGCATCGATCCGCGCACCGCGCGCATCGTCCTGATCGAGGCCGGCCCGCGCGTGCTGCCGGCGCTGTCGCAGGACCTCTCCGACTATGCCCAAGCGTCGCTCGAGAAGATGGGCGTCGACGTGCGCACCGATACGCGCGTGACCGGCTGCGACAAAGGCGGCGTCGATCTCGCAAACGGTCGCATCGACGCCGGCACCATCATCTGGGCCGCGGGCGTGGTGGCCTCGCCGGCCGCACGCTGGCTCAATGCCGAGCACGATCGCGCCGGGCGCGTGCTCGTCAAGGACGACCTCTCGGTGCCGGGCCACGCGGACGTGTTCGTGATCGGTGACGCCGCCTCGGTGAAGAACGTGGACGGAAAGCCGGTGCCGGGCGTCGCGCCGGCCGCCAAGCAGATGGGCGCCTTTGTGGGCAGGCTGATCGCGGCGCGTCTGGCGGGAAAACCATTGCCGACGTTCCGCTACCGGCATGCCGGCGATCTCGCCACCATCGGGCGACGCGCCGCGGTGGTCAGCTTCGGCAGGCTTCACCTCAAGGGCTTTATCGGCTGGCTGTTCTGGGGCGTGGTGCACATCTACTTCCTGATCGGGCTGCGCCGCCGCTTCGTGGTCGCGGTGAACTGGTTCTGGGAGTACCTGACCTTCCAGCGCGGCGCGCGGCTGATCACGGAGGTGCCGCGCCAGCGGCCGTGAACATCCCTACGCCTCGGTGAACGCCTCCTCGCGCGTCCTGCGGAACGACGGCAGCACCACGAGCAGAAGCAGCAGCGTCGCCATGATCAACAGCGTCAGGCTGATCGGCCGGCGCACGAACACGCTCGCGTCGCCGTGCGACACGATCAGCGCGCGGCGCAGGTTCTCTTCCATCAAGGGCCCGAGGATGAAGCCGAGCATCAGCGGCGCCGGCTCGCAGTCGATCTTGTGAAAGAGATAACCGAAGAGCCCGAACAGGGCCATCAGGCCGACTTCGGTCGCCGAGCTGTTGAGGCTGTAGGAGCCGACCGCGCAGAGCAGCAAGATCGACGGGAACAGCAGCCGGTACGGCACCTTCAGGAACGTCACCCAGATGCCGACCAGCGGCAGGTTGATGATCACCAGCATCAGGTTGCCGATCCACATCGAGGCGATGATGCCCCAGAACAGATCGGGCTGCTGGGTCATCACCTGCGGGCCGGGCGCGATGCCCTGAATCATCATGGCGCCGATCATCAGCGCCATCACCGGGTTCGACGGGATGCCGAGCGTGAGCAGCGGAATGAACGAGGTCTGCGCGCCGGCATTGTTGGCGGATTCGGGCGCCGCCACGCCTTCGATCGCGCCATGGCCGAAACGCGAGGGATCGGCCGCGATCTTCTTCTCGAACGCGTAGGCCGCGAAAGAAGCCAGCAGCGCGCCGCCGCCCGGCAGGATGCCGAGCAGCGAGCCGAGCGCGGTGCCGCGCAGCACCGCGGGTATCGCCTGGCGGAATTCCTCGCGCGTCGGCATCAGGCTGCCGATGACGGCGCCAATATAGCGCTGATCGCGCTGTTCGAGATTGACCAGAATTTCGGCGACCCCGAACAGCCCCATCGCGACCGGCACGAAGCCGATGCCGTCGGAGAGCACCGGCAGATCGAAGGTTAAGCGCTCGCGGCCCGAATTGACGTCGGTCCCGACCAGCCCGAGCAGGAGACCCAGGAACACCATCGCAACCGCGTTGAGGAGCGATCCGCGCGCCAGCACCATGGAGCCGACGAGCCCGAGCACCATCAGCGAGAAATATTCCGGCGCCAGGAACTTGAGCGCGAACTCCGACAGCGGCGGGCTCGCGACCGCGATGATGAGCGTCGAGACGGTGCCGGCAAACAGCGAGCCGAGCGCCGCGATCGCAAGTGCGGCGCCGGCGCGGCCCTTGCGCGCCATCTGGTGGCCGTCAAGACAGGTCACGACCGAGGAGGATTTGCCCGGCACGTTGACCAGGATCGCGGTGGTCGAGCCACCATACTGGGCGCCATAGTAGATGCCGGCGAGCATGATCAGCGCCGGCACCGGCGGCAGATAGAAGGTCGCCGGCAGCAGCATCGCGAGCGTCGCCAAGGGGCCGATGCCGGGCAGGACGCCGATCAGCGTGCCGACCAGCGCGCCAAAGAAACAGAACAGCAGGTTTTGCGGCGACAGCGCGACGCCGAACCCGAAGATGATGTTGTTGAACAGGTCCATCGGGGGTCAGGAGAACGGCCACACCGGCATCGACAGCTTGAGGCCGTAGACAAACAACGCGACCGCGCCAGCCGCGAGCCCGAACGCAAGCGCGAGCGCCTCTCCCAGGCGGAATTCGAGCCCGCCCGCCGCCCCGAGGAGCACGATCGCAACCGTTGCGATCGCGAGCCCGGCCGGCTCGACGAGGAGCGCGAAGGCCACAATCGCGGTGAGCACGAAGACGAGCGGCCTCAACTGCCAGCCGGTGAGCTTGGCGCCGGTCGTGACCATGCCCTTGATCGCGATGATGCCGCCGAGAAGCATCAGCCCCCAGCACAGCAGCACCGGCATGTAGCCCGGCCCCATGCGCAACGCCGTGCCGCGCGGATAGTCGCTGGCGATCCACCAGCCGGCGACGCCGAAGGCTGCAAACATCAGCCCGGCGACGAGGTCGCGGTTGAGGCGAAGGCGGTCCATTACGTCCCCCCGGCGTATGACCATTGGCGAAAGCCAACGGGGACTCTAGGCCACATCCGGGTCAAGGGAAACTGAATGCGGCCCGTTACTTTGACGCAATCACGGGCGTCAGCGGCTTTCACATCACGCGAGGCCGTTCAGCTGCCGCTGAACCAGTTGTAGCCCTTCTCTTCCCAGTAGCCGGGATTCCAGTTGTTGATGACCGCCATCTCCATGACGTGCTTCGGGTTCTTGAACCCGAGCTTGGTCGGGATGCGCACTTTCATGGGGAAGCCGTACTTCGGCGGCAGGATTGCGCCATCGAATTTGAAGGTCATCTGCGTCTGCGGATGCAGCGCGGTCGGCATGTCGATCGAGGTGGAATAGCCCTCCGCGCAGCGGAACCAGACGTATTTCGCGCTGAGATCGGCGCCGACGCGGCGCAGGAATTCTGAGAGTTGCGCGCCCGACCACTTGCCGATGGCACTCCAGCCTTCGACGCAGATATGGCGGGTGATCTGGGTCTCCTCCGGCAGCGCGTAAAGCTCCTTCAGCGTCCAGGTCTTCTTGTTCTCCACGAGGCCGCCGACCTCGAGCGCATAGTCGGTGGCGTCGACCTCCGGCACGTCCTCGACCGGGTAGTAGGCGTTGAACGGAAACGGCCGCGTGATCGCGCTTTCCGGATAGGTCGGCGCCAGCTGGTTGGGATCGAACAGCCAAGCCTGCACACGATCGTTGAAATGGGAGATCTTCGTCAACACCGTCTCGGCCGAGAAGCCGTCGACGATATCGCAGCCGGTGAGCAAGGTGAGCGCGCCGAGGCTCGCACCGCCGCGCAGGAACAGCCGGCGCGTGGGAGCGGGCATCAGTTTCACCGCATCCTTGATCAGGAGCTTGGGATCGACGCCCGGGATCGCTCTGCGGATGCGAGCCATGACACCCTCCTTCTGCATTGGCGCATGTTCTTGACGGCGAACCGGCGACCACTTCGCCCGAACATGCGCTAACGACCGATAATCATGGCGCGCAGCGACTTCGGCACCACGAACGCCATGACCACGTGAATCACCAGAAAGCCGACGATCGTCGCCATGGCGCAGAAGTGCACATAGCGCGCGACGTCGTAGCCACCGAGCAGCGCGGTCAGCGTTTGCAGTTGCACCGGCTTCCAGATCGCAAGCCCGGACAACACGACCACGATGCCCGCCAGGATGACGCCGAGATAAAGGAGCTTCTGCACCGCGTTGTAGACCGCGAGATCGTCATGCGCGAGCCGGCCTGCAAATGCCGCGCGCACGTCTGCCACGACGTCGGCGGGGCGGATCGGCAGAAGCTTGCGCCGGAAGCGGCCACTCAGGATGCCGAGCCCGACGAAGACAAGACCGTTGACCACGAACAGCCACATGGCGGCAAAGTGCCAGAGCAGCGCACCGGCAAGCCAGCCGCCGATCGTGATGGTCCGCGGGAAGCTGAACGGCAGCAGCGGCGAGGCATTGTAAATTTCCCAGCCGGAGCCGATCATCACCACAATCGCAACGGCGTTGATCCAATGGGTCACGCGCACCCAGACCGGGTGGATCGTCCGGACGCCGGGCGACGCCACGGCGGATGCCGATTGAGCGGGATCTTGAGTGGCTTCAATAGTCATTGGCAGCCCTTGCGCGTCACCATAACAAACTCTAACCATCCGGTCGCTAGTGCTCCGCTTCCGAAGCTCGTGAATCCTTGCGGCATCCTCCGACACGAGCTTCGGAAGCAAAGGGGCACTAGCAACTCCATGATTCTAGTGCCGCTTTTCGATTTGAAGTTCCTAACCGAGTTTGCCGGGACTGCTATAGGAACTTCAAATCGGCGGCACTAGTCGTCAGCCTGCACGCTTTCGGGCGCGCAACACAGCTACGTGATCGCCGCCCGTCCGGATGCAAGCCTTCAATGAACGCGACCAAGACCAGCGCCGGCAACTTCTTCGAGGACTTTCGGGTCGGCGCGCTGATCCGGCATGCGACGCCGCGCACGATCACGGCCGGCGACGTGGCGCTCTATACCGGCCTTTATGGCCCCCGTTTCGCGCTCCAGTCCTCGGACGCCTTCGCGCAGGCGATCGGCTATCCGCGCGCGCCGGTTGACGACCTGCTGGTGTTCCACGTGGTGTTTGGCAAGAGCGTGCCGGACATCTCCATCAACGCGGTCGCCAATCTCGGCTATGCGGCCTGCCGGTTCCTGGCTCCGGTCTATCCGGGCGACACCATCAACGCGGTCTCCGAGGTGATCGGGCTCAAGGAGAATTCCAACCGCAAGACCGGGATCGTGTTCGTGCGCTCGACCGCCTTCAAGCCCGACGGCGGCAAGGTGCTGGAATATGTGCGCTGGGTGATGATCCACAAGCGCGACGAGGCGGCGCCGGCGGACGGCGATCACGTGCCGCGCGTGCCAGAAGCGCTGTTGCCCAGCATGCTGGGCGACGCCTGCCCACCGATCGACGGCGCGGCCTATGACACGACGCTCGCCGGCAGCCCTTTCCGCTTCGACGACTACCAGGTGGGCGAGCGGATCGACCATATCGACGGCATCACCGTCGAGGAGGCGGAGCACCAGATCGCGACCAGGCTCTACCAGAACCCGGCCCGCATCCATTTCAACCAATATGCCGAGGCGAAGGGCCGCTTTGGAAGGCGGCTGATCTATGGCGGGCACGTGATCTCGCTCGCCCGCAGCCTCAGCTTCAACGGCTTCGCCAACGCGTTCCACGTCGCGGCGATCAACGGCGGCCGGCACGTGGCCCCCTTGTTCGCAGGCGAGACCGTGTTCGCCTGGAGCGAGGTGCTGGCGCGCGCCGAGCTCCCCGGCCGTGACGACGTGGGCGCGCTGCGGCTGCGCACGGTTGCCACCAAAGATCGCCCCTGCCACGATTTTCCATTGAAGAACGGAAACACCGACGACCCTGCGGTCGTGCTCGAGCTCGACTATTGGGTGCTGCTGCCGCGCTGATCTTCGTCACGCCGCTGCATCCGCCCGCAGATGCTCGACCAGCTGGCGCGCATAGGGCGGCAGCTCGCTGAGGCTGCGGATACAGATCGTGAGATCGCGCACCGCCCACGGATCGGTGAGCGGCACGACCGCGATCGCCATCGTGCGCGCCGCGCGCCGCGCCGTGGTCTCCGGAACGATGCCAATGCCGACATTGCACTCGACCAGCCGGCAAACGGCGTCGAAGCTGCGCAACTGCACCCGCAGCCGCAGCGCCCGCCCGATCGGGGCCGCCTTCTCGGCCAGGAAGCGCTGCAGCGCACTCGCCCGATCGAGCCCGACGAAATCGTGGTCGAGCACCTGCGCGAAGGAAATCTTCGTGCGCTTGGCCAGCGCATGCTCGCGTCCGACCACGAGGACGAACCGGTCGCGGCGGAACGGGTAGGTCTCAAGCGCGCTCATGTCGACCGTGCCGGCCACGATCCCGATGTCGGCGGTGCCGTCGGCGATCAGGCCGACGATCTCGTCGCTCAGGCGCTCCTGCAGGTCGACATTGACGTTGGGATGGCGGGCGAGGAACGAGCTCAGCGCCTCCGGCATAAATTCGGTAAGCGCGTTGGTGTTGCACAGCACCCTGATCTGACCGGCAGCGCCGCCCGCATAGGCGCCGAGATCCTCGCGCAGGCTCTCGGTCTGGCGCAGGATCGCACGCGCATGCTGCAGCAGCGTGCGGCCGGCCTGCGTCGGGGTCACGCCCTGGCGCCCGCGAACCAACAGGGAAGCCCCGAGCGCCTGTTCCATGTTGCGGACGCGGGTAGAGGCCGCCGCCAGCGCCAGATGGGCCCGTTCGGCGCCGTGCGTGATGCTTCCGGCCTCCACGATGTGGCGAAACAGGTTGAGGTCGACGAGGTCGAAGTGCATGGCTTGATCCTTCGCAGACGACGAAGGCAGGTTACGCGAAATCCTGATTGTACAATCTAGCGGAGCACCTTACTTCGTATTCCGCGAAGCTCCAAGGCTCTGGGCGAACTGCCCCGCACTGGCCTTGGGGGCCAGCACGAAAGCGTCATTGGACCACGTCCGGCACCCGCAAACCGCGCATTGCGGCGGGTCGGAACATTGGATAGGAACCGACGGCTCGGTCGACCGGGTCGATGATTTTCGGAGGATGATGATGGCCGGCAGCAAGGCCCCCGGACGGCCGCTCTCGCCTCACCTGCAGATCTACCGCTGGCCGCTGCCGATGGCGATGTCGATTCTCCATCGCGTCACCGGCGCGGGGCTCTACTTCGGCACCTTGTTGTTGGCGTGGTGGCTGATCGCGGCCGGGTCCGGCCCCAACGCCTATGCGAAGTTCGGCGGCTTCATCAATTCCTTTTTCGGGCGGCTGATCCTGTTCGGCTATACCTGGGCGCTCCTCCATCACATGCTGGGCGGCATCCGCCACCTGATCTGGGATACCGGCCGCGGCTTCAGCCAGAGCGAGCGCGAGTGGCTCTCGCTCGCGACCGCGGTCGGATCGATCGGGCTCACGATCCTGCTGTGGGTCGTCGGATTTCTCTCCTTCGGAGGCGCGCGATGACCGAGCACCGTACCCCGCTCGCGCACGTGCGCGGCCTCGGCTCGTCCAGGTCAGGCACCGACCATTTCTGGCGCCAGCGCGTGACCGCGGTCGCCAACGTGCCGCTCACCATCGCCTTCGTGCTGATCGTGGTGTCGCTGCTTGGCCGCAACCAGGCGGCCGCGCAACAGATCCTCGGCACGCCGCTGGTCGCCATCGTCATCCTGCTGTTCATCGGCTCGGTCACCTATCACATGCGCGTCGGCATGCAGGTCATCATCGAGGACTACGTGCATGACGAGATCACGAAGCTCGCGCTCATCATCCTCAACACGTTCTTTTCGATCGCGGTCGCGCTTGCCAGCGCCTACGCGATCTTCAAGCTCTCATTCGGAGTGTGAGCATGGCCGGCAACGGATCGAGTGCAACTGCCCCGGCGGTCAACGGCCACGCCTATCCGATCGAGGACCATAGCTATGACGTCGTCGTGATCGGCGCCGGCGGATCGGGCCTGCGGGCGGTCGTCGGCTGCAGCGAGGCCGGCCTCAAGACCGCATGCATCACCAAGGTGTTCCCGACCCGCTCGCACACGGTGGCGGCGCAAGGCGGCATCGCGGCATCGCTCGGCAACATGGGCGAGGACGACTGGCGCTGGCACATGTACGACACCGTCAAGGGCGCCGACTGGCTCGGCGACCAGGACGCGATCGAATACATGTGCACGAATGCACCGGCGGCGGTCTATGAGCTCGAGCATTGGGGCCTGCCGTTCTCGCGCCGCGAGGACGGCAAGATCTACCAGCGGCCGTTCGGCGGCATGACCACGCATTACGGCAAGGGCACCGCGCAACGCACCTGCGCGGCCGCCGATCGCACCGGCCACGCCATGTTGCACACCATGTACGGCCAGGCGCTGCGGCATTCGGCCGAGTTCTATATCGAATATTTCGTCATCGACCTGATCATGGAGGAAGGGCGCTGCCGCGGCGTAGTCGCGCTCAACCTCGAAGACGGCTCGATCCACCGCTTCCGCGCCCACATGACGATCATTGCGACCGGCGGCTATGGGCGCATTTATTTCTCCTGCACCGGCGCCCACACGCAGACCGGCGATGGCAACGCCATGATGTTGCGCGCCGGCCTGCCGCTGCAGGACATGGAGTTCGTACAGTTCCATCCGACCGGCATCTATGGCGCCGGCTGCCTGATCACCGAGGGCGCGCGCGGAGAGGGCGCCTACCTCGTCAACAGTGAGGGCGAGCGCTTCATGGAACGCTATGCGCCCTCCGCCAAGGACCTCGCTTCGCGCGACGTCGTCTCGCGCGCCATGACGATCGAGATCCGCGAAGGCCGCGGCGTCGGCAAGCTCAAGGACCACATCTACCTGCATCTCGACCATCTCGATCCGGCGATGCTGGCGGAGCGGCTGCCCGGCATCACCGAGACGGCCCGTATCTTCGCCGGGGTCGACCTCACCCGCGAGCCGGTCCCGATCGTGCCGACCGCGCACTACAACATGGGCGGGATCGCCGCCAACTATCACGGCGAGGCGCTCACCAAGAAGAGCGGCAACGACGATCACGTGGTGCCAGGCCTGATGGCGCTCGGCGAGGCAGCGTGCGTGTCGGTGCACGGCGCCAACCGGCTCGGCTCCAATTCGCTGATCGACCTCGTGGTGTTCGGCCGCGCCGCCGCGCAACGCTGCGCCGAGATTCTCACGCCCAACGACAAGCACACCGACTTGCCGAAGGATTCGGCCGATTTCGCGCTCTCGCGTCTCGACAAGTTCCGCAACGCGGCCGGGTCGACCACGACCGCCGAGATGCGGATCAAGATGCAGAAGGTGATGCAGAGCAATTGCGCCGTGTTCCGCACCGGCCAAGTCCTGCAGGAAGGCATCAAGCTGATCGACGAGGTGCTCGGCGGCGTTCCCGACATCAAGGTGACCGACCGCTCGCTGATCTGGAACTCGGACCTGATCGAAACGCTCGAGTTCGACAACCTGATCGCGCAGGCGGTCGTGACCATGCACGCCGCCGCCAACCGCACCGAGAGCCGCGGCGCGCACGCGCGCGAGGATCATCCCGATCGCGACGACAAGAACTGGATGAAGCACACGCTGACCTGGCTCGACCGCAACGGCAAGGTGACGATCGACTACCGGCCGGTGCACACCTACACGCTCACCAACGAAGTCTCCTACATCGAGCCGAAGGCGAGAGTGTACTAGCTCACGAGTCACACGCGGGCTTGATCCGCATCCATCGTTTCCAGAGGCGCGCAGCCACCATGGTCCAACTCAATCTCCCGAAAAACTCGCGGATCACCGAAGGCAGGACCTGGGCTCGTCCGGCCACCGCACGCGAGGTGCGCGAATATCGCATCTACCGCTGGAACCCCGACGACGGTCACAATCCGCGCGTCGACACCTACTATGTCGACACCGGCGACTGCGGCCCGATGGTCCTCGACGCGCTGATCTGGATCAAGAACACCATCGACCCGACACTGACCTTCCGCCGCTCCTGCCGCGAGGGCGTGTGCGGCTCCTGCGCCATGAACATCGACGGGCGCAACACGCTCGCCTGCACCAAGGACATGGCCGACATCGGCGGCACCGTGAAGGTCTATCCGCTGCCGCACCAGCCGGTGGTGAAGGACCTGGTGCCCGACCTCACCAATTTCTACGCCCAATACGCCTCGATCGAGCCCTGGCTGCACACCTCCACGCCCACGCCCGAAAAGGAATGGCGCCAGAGCCACGATGACCGCGTCAAGCTCGACGGGCTCTACGAATGCATCCTGTGCGCCTGCTGCTCCACGTCATGTCCGAGCTATTGGTGGAACAGCGACCGCTTCCTCGGGCCGGCCGCGCTGTTGCAGGCGCAGCGCTGGATCGCCGACAGCCGCGACGAGGCGACCGGCGAGCGGCTCGACAATCTGGAAGATCCGTTCCGGCTCTACCGCTGCCACACCATCATGAACTGCGCCAACGCCTGCCCGAAGCATCTCAATCCGGCGAAGGCGATCGCTGAGATCAAGCAGAAGATGGTCGAGCGGAAGGTGTGAGGCTGTCCTGACGACCTCGATCGCCGCCGCAAACGATCGCCCGCCAAGTCGTCGCGTCCATAGGCAAGCCACAACTGGCGCCTATACGCGCCCGATGCCGAGCGACGCCTACAGGCTGATCTGGCAAGCGCTGCGCCGGCGCGAGCAGCTCACGTTTTCCTATCGCGACTTGGCGCGCGAATGCTGTCCGGTCATCCTGGGTTACGCCGCCGATGGCCGCGAGGTGCTGTTCGCCTACCAGTTCGCGGGCGCGACCTCCGGACGATCGAAGCTGCCGCAATGGCGCTGTTTCTATCTCGAGAACGTCCACGATCTCAGTTCACGATCGGGAGCCTGGCTGGAAGGAACGAGCCACACGCAAGCGCAGACTTGCGTTCATTTCGTCGACGTGGACGCCAACATCCCGGAGACGTTGACGCGGATGCGGCCGCTGACGTTCGGATCGGAGAAGTTGCAGCTGCCGCGCCGCGGGTAATCACTTGGATTGTTGGCCACAGCCTCTCAATCTGTCGTCCCCGCGAAGGCGGGGACACGCCGCAGCCAAGCAATTTGGCACGGCATTCGGGAACAGAAAGTCCAGGGGCTATGGGTCCCCGCCTTCGCGGGGACGACAACAGCGATTGCCGCGGCTCTCTGGTCCTACTTCTTCTTGAGCTTCTTATGCCGCTGCGCGAGCGTGCGCAGCCGCAGCGCATTGAGCTTGATGAAGCCCGCGGCATCGCGATGGTCGTAGGCGACCTTGCCTTCCTCGAACGTCACCAGGTCCTGGTCGTAGAGCGAATACGGGCTCTCGCGCCCGATCACCACGGCGCTGCCCTTGTAGAGCTTGAGCCGGACCGTGCCGGTGACGAACTCCTGGCTCTTGTCGATTGCGGCCTGCAGCATCTCGCGCTCGGGCGTGAACCAGAAGCCGTTGTAGATCAGTTCGGCATATTTCGGCATCAGCTCGTCCTTGAGATGGCCGGCGCCGCGATCGAGCGTGACCTGCTCGATGCCGCGGTGCGCCGCATAGAGGATCGTGCCGCCCGGCGTCTCGTACATGCCGCGTGACTTCATGCCGACGAAGCGGTTCTCGACCAGGTCAAGCCGGCCGATGCCGTTCGCCCGCCCGAGCTCATTGAGCGCGGCCAGAAGCTGCGCGGGCGAGAGCGTCTTGCCGTCGAGCGAGACGGCGTCGCCGCGCTCGAAGCCGACCGTGATGATGGTCGCCTTGTCGGGCGCGCTCTCGGGATCGACCGTGCGCGAATAGACATAGTGCGGCACGTCCTGCGCCGGATCCTCCAGCACTTTCCCCTCCGAAGAGGCGTGCAGCAGGTTGGCGTCGACCGAGAACGGAGCTTCGCCGCGCTTGTCCTTGGCGATCGGGATCTGGTGCTGCTCCGCGAACGCGATCAGCGCCTCACGCGAGCGGAAGTCCCATTCGCGCCAGGGAGCGATCACGGTCACGTCGGGCTTGAGCGCATAGTAGGCGAGCTCGAAGCGCACCTGGTCGTTGCCCTTGCCGGTCGCGCCATGCGCGACCGCGTCGGCGCCAACTTTTTCGGCGATCTCGATCTGCTTCTTGGCGATCAGCGGGCGCGCGATCGAAGTGCCGAGCAGATACTGGCCCTCGTAGAGCGCGTTCGCCCGGAACATCGGGAAGACGTAGTCGCGCACGAACTCCTCGCGCAGGTCCTCGATGAAGATGTTCTGCGGCTTGATGCCCAGAAGCAGCGCCTTGTCGCGCGCGGGCGCGAGTTCCTCGCCCTGCCCGAGGTCGGCCGTGAAGGTCACCACCTCGCAGCCATAGGTGGTCTGCAGCCACTTGAGGATGATCGAGGTGTCGAGCCCGCCCGAATAGGCGAGCACGACTTTCTTAACGTCTTTGGGCATGCGGCGTCCGTGCTAGAGACCGTCTCCTGACGGCCGAATTGGCGCGGACTATAGGGCGAATGCCCTGCCGCGCAAGCGCCGAGCCGCGCTGCTGGCGAGCCTGCGCAAGAAGCCTAGTGCCGCCGATCTGACGTTCCTACAACACTTGCGGCAAACTCGCTTAGGAACTTCAGATCGAAAAGCGGCACTAGAATCATAGAGTTGCTAGTGCCCCTTTGTTTCCGAAGTTCGTGTCAGAGAATGCAGCGATGACTTAACGAACTACGGAAACGGGGCACTAGCCCCCGCGCGCCTTCTTCACCATCGCGACCGTCGCGGGCGAGACCGCGAGCGTCTCCACCACGATCTTGGCGACGGCCGGGCCGTCAAGCGCCGGGCCGAAGTCGATGTGGCGATCCCGGGCAAAAGCAACCAGCTCGGGATCGTTCATGGTGTCCATGAACGCTTTCTGCAGCGCGGCGACGCGCTCGGGCGGGATGCCCGGCGTCGCCATGATCGAGCGCCCCATGGCGTTGCCGCGCGCAAACAGCGTGAGCGCGGCGCGGCCGGCGGCATCGGTCGCCAGCTCGGTCGAGAGCGGCGCGTCGGGCAGGTCGGGCGCCCGCGCGAGACCGTATTGCAACAAGATGTTGACCTTCTTGTCCCTGAGCCAGTCGGCGTTGTCGACCTTCATCGAGGCCCAGGCCTTGCTGCCGCCCTCGACCTCGCCGCGCTGCATTGCGAGCTCGGTCGCGGCGCCGCCCGGGAAGCCCGTGATGATCTTGAAGCGCGTGCCGGCGAGCGCATTGAGCGCCTTGAGATAGAATGAAGTCGGGGACGTCGGACCCGAGGCGCCCATCACGGTCTCGCGCTTGCGCGCATCGGCGAGCGTCTTGGTCTTTGAGGTGTGCCACGTATAGGTGATCTCGGTCACCGGCGCAGCGCGCCCGATCCAGGTGAACTTTCTGGCGTCGTACTGGATGCCGTCGGAGCCGAGCGCCTGCTCGATCGCGAGCGCCTGCGGGGCGGTGGCAAGCACGGTGCCGTCCTTCGGCGCCACGTTGTAGAGCCAGTTGGTCATGCGCAGGTGACCGGCGCCCGGCATGTTCCTGACGATCACATTGGGCTGGCCCGGGATGTGCTTGCCGATCGAGCGTGCGACCAGCCGGCCATAGAGGTCGTAACCGCCGCCCGGCTGCGTCCCGATCACCATCTCGACGGTACGGCCGCGATAGAACGCCTCGACCGAGGGCTGCGCGAGCGCGGGCGTCGCGAGAAGCGCGATGAGTGCGCCGACAAGCCATCTGACACGGACAGGCATCGATCCCTCCTCCCACAACTGCGCATCGTTGGGCGCCATGCGACGACCCGGCGCAGCACTCTATCGCATGCCCTGCGCTGGACAAACCCGCGGCAATATGCCGAATCTGGCCGCAGCACGGGAGGATCGCGATGGCGGACCGGATGACGCGCGACGACAGCATGGCGTTGCTGGCGCGCATGCTGCTGATGCGACGCTTCGAGGAGACGGTGATCAGCGTGGCGGCCGCGCACAAGCTCGGGCGCCAGCATCTCGCGATCGGGCACGAGGCGGTCGGCGCGCCCGCGCTCGCGCTGCTGCGCGAGGGCGACCTCACCTATTCGACGCATCGCAACCATGGCCACATGATCGCGCGCGGCGTCGACCCGGGCAAAGCGCTCGCCGAGATTCTCGGGCGCGCCGGCGGGCTATGCGGCGGCAAGGGCGGCACCTGGCACATGACCGATCCCAAGGTCGGCTTCCAGTCGACCTCCGCGATGGTGGGCGGCTCGATCGGGCTGGCGGTCGGCGGCGGCTTCGCGGTCAAGCAGCAGCGTCGGGGCAACGTCGCGGTCGCGCTGTTCGGCGACGGCGTGCTCGACGAGGGCATCAGCTATGAGGCCATGAATCTCGCGGCGCTCATGCGGCTGCCGGTGCTGTTTCTGTGCGAGAACAATTCCAAGGCAGGCGAGCGGCAGACCTCGCAGCTGGCGGCCTATGAGCTGATCGACGTGCCGAAGGCGCTCACGATCGCGAGCAAGCCCATCGATGGTTCCGATCCGGAAGCGGTCGATGCCGCGGTGAGCAAGGCGCTGGCGCAGATCCGCGAGCGCGGCGAGCCGATGTTTCTTGAAGCGCGGCTCACCCGCTGGCCGGGCTCGCACCAGATCACGCACGAGTTCCTCACCGGCGCGACCGACGTGAGCATGGTCTGGGACGACAGCCGCATCGCGCCCGAGCACGCCGAATGGGTGCGCGTCGATCCGATCCTCAATTTCGTGCGCACGCTGATCAGCCGCAGCGATCTCACGCGCGAGGAAGCGCTCGCGCTCGACCGCAAGGCGGTCGAGACCATGGCGGCCGCGCGCGCCTACGCCGAAGCAAGCCCGTTCCCGAGCCCGGAAAGCGCCGTCGCCGGCGTGTTCGCGTGAGGTCCCCTGATGCCAAGAAAAACATTCGCGCGCGCGATGATCGATGCGCTCTCCTACGCGCTCGCCGAGGACCCGCACGTGGCGGTGATCGGCGTGTCGAGCTTCGTGCTCGACCGCGGCCTGCCGCCCGATGAGGAGCGCGCGCTGTTCGACAAGTTTCCCGGCCGCCTGATCGATCCGCCGACGTCGGAAGGCGGCATCACCTCGCTCGCAGCCGGCGCCGCCATGGCAGGCATGCGCATGTTCGTCAACTTCGGCACCGCGAGCTTTGCCTACGAGGCCTGGAACCAGATCCTCAACGAGGCCGGCAACGCCCACTACATGTCGGGCGGGCAGCTGAAAGTGCCGCTGGTGCTGCACATGTATCACGGCATCCGCGGCGGCGGCGCCGCCCAGCACAGTTCGAGCCCGCAGGCGATGGTGGCGAACTCCGGCGGCCTCGAGCTCGTGCTGCCCGCGACCCCCGCGGACGCCCAGGGCCTCCTGCGCAGCGCCATCAAGAGCGACAATCCGACCGTGTTCATCACCCACACCAAGCTGATGAATGTCAGCGGCGATGTGCCCGACGGCGACTTTGCGATTCCGTTCGGCCAGGCCTCGATCGCGCGCGCCGGCCGCGATGTGACCATCGTCGCCACCTCGCTGATGGTGCAGGAGGCGCTCAAGGCCGCCGAAGCGCTGGCGCGCGAGGGCGTCGATGCCGAAGTGATCGACCCGCGCACCATCGTGCCACTCGACCGTGCGGCGATCTGCGCCTCGGTGCAGAGGACCGGCCGGCTGGTCGTGGTCGACGAGGCCAACCGCACCTGCAGCGTCGCCTCGGAGATTGCGGCGCTCGTTGCCGAGGAGGCCTTCGGTGCGCTGAAGGCGCCGATCCGACGGGTGGCGCGCCCCGATGCGCCGGTCGCGTTCTCGCCGCCGCTCGAAGCCTATGTGACGCCGAGCGCGGACAAGATCGCGGCAGCCGTGAAGGCCGTCCTGGCCTAACGTTATCCGCGACGGGTGCCCTTCAAAAGTCGTGATGATCGAGCTCAAATGACTGTCATGCGCAGCCTGATCCTCGCAGCCATGCTCGCGGCCACAGCAACGCCTTCGCTTGCCGCCTCCTGCGGCGGCGACTTCGACACGTTCATTGCGAGCTTCTCGCGCGAAGCGGCGGCGCAACGCATTTCTCAGCACACGCTGTCGGCGGCATTCTCAGACCTTGCGCCCGACCCGCGGGTGATTGCGCTCGATCGTCGGCAGGGCGTGTTCCGCCAGAGCTTCGAGCAGTTCGCGCTGCCGCGCATCAATTCGCGCTTCGCCAAGGCGCGGCGCCTGATGGGGCAGCACGCCGGCCTGCTGGCGCGCATCGAGCAGCGCTTCGGTGTGCCGGGCCCGATCCTGATCGCGATCTGGGGGCTTGAGACCGACTTCGGCGTCGACATCGGCCGGCAGCCGACAATCCGCGCGCTCGCGACGCTGGCGCACGACTGCCGCCGCACCGAGATGTTCCAGGGCGAGCTGATGGCGGCGCTCACGATCGTCCAGCGCGGCGACCTCAGCGTAGCGCAGATGCGCGGCGCCTGGGCGGGCGAGCTCGGCCAGACCCAGTTCCTGCCGACCTCTTATGTGAAGTTCGCGGTCGACTTCGACGGCAACGGGCGCCGCGACCTGATCCGCAGCGTGCCCGACGTGCTCGCCTCCACCGCGAATTATCTCAAAGGCTATGGTTGGCAGCGCGGGCGGCCCTGGGACGAAGGCTCGCACAATTTCGGTGTGCTCGCGGGCTGGAACAAAGCGGCGGTCTATCAGAAGACCATCGCGCTGTTCGCGACGCGGCTTGCAGAAGCGCGCTGACGCGGAGCCGCCTTGTCCCGACGCGCCGACATCGAGACCGCGCTGCGGCGGCTTGCTCCGACTATCCCCGACCATGAGTTCGGCGCGGTCGTCGATCACGCGCTCGACAGCCGCGGCCTGCGCAATGCTGCGCCCGAGGAAGCCGCGTGGCTCTCGCTCGTCGCCTATGTGCGGCACGTCTTCACCGACTATGACGCGCTGCGCGACCAGGACTACGACGAGGACAGCGCGCGCTTCTTCGTCGCCAAGGAGATCGAGACGGTGCTGAAGGGCTGGGGGGTGCGGCGGCGGCTCGCGGCCGGCGATTGAATGGTGTGATCAACGACACCTTTGAAATCACGGGTGTTTTCGCATTGGTTTCGTTTTGTAAGAAACGCTGCGACGCGCGCGCCTTGGATCTCGTTCATTTCCTCTGTCGTCCCCGCGTCGTCTTGCGTCGTCCCCGTGCAGGCGCGCGCAGGCGGGGACCTATAACCACCCGACTTTCCGCTGTTCCGACGTCATCGCCACATCACCGCTGCGGCGGCGTATGGGTCCCCGCCTGCGCGGGGACGACAGCGGAGAGGTGCGTGCACGTGATCATTATGCTGCGCCCGCGGCGTCTCACCCGTTCACTTTGCTCACCTGTTCACTTTTCAAACAGCCCGCGGCCTTCAATGAGGTCGCATAAGTCATCAAGTCACAATGAGATCGTCCCCAGTTCTTTGCTTGGGCGCGGGGGTTCGCCCGTCTTCCGCTTTCCTCACCGCCCCTCAATCGAGGGGGATGGCGCGCCGACAAGGCGCAGTGCCCGGATTGCTCCGGGCGATGTCCGGCTGCGGCCGGACCATGGTGCACTGGCGGTGCACCCGCGCCTCTCGGCGCGCCAACGCGGCATCTTGGCTTATCGCCTTTGACGGTGGTCGGACCGGGCCGGCTCCATAGTGGCCGACGAGGCTGCCCGAGTACCGCCCGGGGACGGGGTCTGCGTCATCACCCCGCTCGCGGGTGCCGCTCCCGCTCCCCGCCTTGCGAACGCCTCCGG
Organism: uncultured Alphaproteobacteria bacterium; assembly: GCA_963753575.1. GTDB lineage: Bacteria > Pseudomonadota > Alphaproteobacteria > Rhizobiales > Xanthobacteraceae > VAZQ01. The sequence goes on along the minus strand of CAVWCR010000003.1, from coordinate 4,960,374 downwards.
AAGGCGCCCCTCGAAGACAGAACGGGATCGCATACTTGTAGGTGAATTTCACCAATACAGTCAATACGAAACCCTTCACGCTGCCGTGAATGCGCGCGATCGGCTTCACCTCATTTCGGCTTCCCCTCATTGCAGGGCACGCGACCGAATTTACGATCCCGCGCGGTTACGCCCGCTCGTCCCCAATCATTGCAAACCAACCGGTCGGCTCATCATCGACGTTGCATGAGAGGCTGGACCGAATTCTCTCATAGTGATCGCTGGTCATCCAGGCTGGCCGAACATCGAACACCTTCAAAGCCGGGTATTTACGTTCGACATCTTTCTTCGAGCGCGCGTGGATCACAGCCCAGACGCCACCCTATCCGTAGTCGTACACAGCGAGATAGGCTTTCTTCATGGTCTGACGTCCTCCGACGTCGTATCGCTCCTTGCAGAGGCCAAATAGTTCGAACACCAAGACCTTCGTGGGGCAATACCCCGGTGCAACGAGCAAGACCGCTCGGACCTACTCTTCAAATTTCCTCAGGTAGTGCTCAATCGGGTACGCCGTTCCGGTCGTGTGAACACTGCCGTCGGCCTTGATCACGACGATCGGCGCATTGCCTGCCAGAGCGTGCTCGGACTCCTCGGTTTCGACGTGACGCTCTGAATCATAGAAAAACACCCAACCAAAATCCCGTTCCAGCGTATGCTCTTCGAGCAGCAACAATTCCTCACCCACCTCGCGCTCCCAGCTCTTCAGGCGTTCACGCGCGATCTTGTACGCTTCGCCTTTGGTGATCGGCATCGTCGTCGGCATCCGAATCGAGATTAAATCACAAGCTCCTTGTGCCTTTCTACCAAGGCTTGAAAACGCCTGAGGTTCGACGCGGTGACTAGGCGGCGAAGCTTGGTCCCACAGAAAGGGCAATAGCTCAATCGAATAGACGCCGCGAGCGTCACATGACCAGGAAACGGCAGCGGGGTATGCGTTTGCGAGAGACGCGATAGGTCTTCCGGGGAGACGGCGCGCGATTGAAGACTGAAGCCAAATGGCTTCTCATGGACAACAACCGAAAGACCCCGCTGCCCGGCCGCGCCAATCAGGTTCTTCAAGCCTTGGCAGCAATACATCGCGACCCCATTCTCCTCGTCACGAACGCGCGCCGCACGCCAGCGACGAAAGAGCCGGTGCACGATCCGGGTTAGCATGACCATCAACTCGCCCGCAAAGCCTGCCTAATCAATTCTCAAACTCAATAGATGAGTTTCGCGCCGCCGACTCTCAAGATCAGAGCTGACCCTCAGTCAGAGCGAGGCGGAGCCTCAATCCCCGCGCTTGTCATCGCCGCGCGCCGTGCGCCAGCGGAACAGCAGCCCGTGCATGACCCAGATCAAGAGGAACATGAACACGCCCGAGAACATCACGTCGCTGACGAAATGCCCGCCGCCGGCGACGCGAATGAGCCCGACGACGGCGCCGAACGCAAGCGCGCCGCCGTAGGCGAGCGCGCGCCAGGGCGGCGGCGCGAGCACAGCCGGCGCCAGCGTCCAGAATGCGCCCGAGGGCTCGCCGGCCACGAACGAGCAGTTCTTCGGGCACGGTCCGCGCGGGTCCCACCAGGGCACGAACTTGAGCGGGCCGCGAAACTCGGTGACTTCGATCGGGCGCGGCCGGCCCCAATTGTCCTTGAGGATGACATTGGCGAGGACGCCCGGCCCGAGCGCCAGCGTCAGCAGCATCAAGAGGGCGGCGCGGACGGACATGAGCGGCGGCCGTTGCGGCCGGATGATCTTGCCGAGAAGCGCAAGGCCGGCCGGCGCCGCGATCAGCGCGATGGTCCACGACGCGACGTTGCGTACCAGGAGCCACGAGCGGCCGCCCACCGCCCACCCGCTCACGGGATCATAGAACGGCGCAACCAGAATGAGATCGAGCTGCGGATAGAGCCCGAAGGCAAGCCCCGTGGCGACGCCGATCGCAAGCGCGACCAATAGACCGGTGCGATTCATTAAGCGAGACCCGGCGGCTAGCGCGGCCGCGGAATTGAGTCCTTGCAGACCTGACTGGACCCCGGCGTCCACCAATCGCCGCAGCGGTCGCAGCCGGACAGCAGCACCCCGAGCGCCAGCGCGCACAGCAGGGCGCCGAGGCGCACCGGCGCGGATCTGGAACGACTAGGCCAATGGACCATGCAACATCCCCCGGTTGTTAGCATATCATAGCAGAGTTTCGAGCTAGTGCCCCGTTTCCGACATTCGTGACACGTCTCAGCACACTCTGACACGAACTTCGGAAACAGAGGGGCACTAGCAAGTCCATGATTCTAGTGCCGCTTTTCGATTTGAAGTCGCTGACCGAGTTTGCTGCAGGCGGTGTGGGAACTTCAAATCGGCGGCACTAGCACTAGTGCGCGCGGGCGGGGGGCTCGACCCGGTTTGCGACCGGGCTGGCCAGCCCGGCGCTGCGACCGGCTATGAGCCAGTAGATGAGACCGGCGGCCAGACCGGCCGCCAGGAGAGCCGCCGGCTGGTCGTGAAATTCGAACGGACGTTCCGGCGCGGCCATCAAGCTGCGGCCGACCCAGATCGACACGGCGCCATTAAGGGCGTGGAAGATCCACGAGCGGATCGCCAGCACCTCGGAAATCGCAATCCCGATCGTCCCCGGCAGCAGCATCGCGACGGTTGCGGCCGAGCCGACGAGCAGCATGACAAGGCCGATCAGGCCCGCAATGATGTCGCCGTCGGCAACCGGGTCGGAGCCGAGCATCGACAGGACGACGTTCCAGTTGGCGGCGAACGCCACGAGCGCTGCGGCGCAAGCCGCCAGCATGCCGCCGATCGGCACCACGAGAAGACGCAGGAGCACCCGGCCAAGGCTCATGGCAGACTCAATCCGTCATCGCCATCGCGCGTAGCGCCATGCGCTCGCGCGCGGAGAGCTTCTCGGTCGCGCTCTTGAGCTGGCCGCAGGCGGCGAGGATATCGCGGCCGCGCGGCGTGCGAACCGGCGAGGCATAGCCGGCGTTGAACACGATCTCGGAAAACTTCTCGATCTCTTCCCAGTCCGAGCATTCGTAACGGGCGCCCGGCCACGGATTGAACGGGATCAGATTGATCTTGGCCGGGATGCCCTGAAGCAGGCGAATGAGCGCCTTGGCGTCGGCAGCCTTATCGTTGACGCCCTTGAGCATCACGTATTCGAAGGTGATACGGCGCGCGTTGGAGAGGCCCGGATAGTTGCGGCAGGCGTCGAGCAATTCCCTGATCGGATATTTGCGATTGAGCGGCACCAGCTCGTTGCGCAGCTCATCGCACACCGCATGCAGCGACACCGCCAGCATGGTGCCGATCTCGGCGCCAGCGCGCGCGATCATCGGCACGACGCCCGAGGTCGAGAGCGTGATGCGGCGCTTGGAGATGCTGAGCCCCTCGCCGTCGGCGATGACGAGCAGCGCATCGCGGACCGCCTCGAAGTTATAGAGCGGCTCGCCCATGCCCATCATGACGATGTTGGAGACGAAGCGGTCGCCCTGCGTCGGCAGGCCGGGACCGGTCGCGCGCGTCGCCCCCGGCCAGTCGCCGAGCCGGTCGCGCGCGATCATCACCTGGCCAACGATCTCGCCGGGCGTGAGATTGCGCACCAGCCGCTGCGTGCCGGTGTGGCAGAACGTGCAGTTGAGGGTACAGCCGACCTGGCTTGAGAGACAGAGCGTGCCGCGGTCGGTCTCCGGGATATAGACGCATTCGACTTCGTGCGGCCGCTCGCCCGTCACTTCGCCGGGCAGCCGGATCAGCCACTTGCGGGTGCCGTCGGCGGAGACCTGCTCGGCCACCACCTCGGGCCGCGCCAGCGTGAAATGCGCGTCGAGCAGCGCGTGCAGCTCCTTCGACACGCTGGTCATCTGCTCGAAGCGGGTGGCGCCGCGCACATAGAGCCAATGCCAGATCTGCTGCGCGCGCATCTTGCGCTGCGCTTGCGGCACGCCGATGCCGCCCAGCGCATCGGCCAGCGCCACGCGCGAGAGCCCGACCAGCGAGGGCTTGGCAGGCGGCACGTAACGCTCCAGCGGCGCCTTCTCGACGAAGGGCGTGGCCTCAACAGGATGGAACGGCTCGGTCATGAATGTCGGTCAACGGCTGCGCGGGGGGTCTCATAGCACAGATGGGGTGCCTGCACAGGCGCAGCCAGCCACGAACGTCCGGGCGCCCCGCCCGGCCTTTACTTAAGCCGCTCGATCAGCGCCATGGCGGCGGAGGGCGCGCGCACCTTGGCGCCGGAGATCATGTAGAGGAACACGTCGCACTTGCCCTTCTGGCGCGGCGCGTCCGCGATGGTGTCGAGATCGGCGGGAACGCCGCCCTTGGCCCAGGCCTTGGCGCGCTTGGCCCAGGCATCGAGCGCAGCCGGCGCGTAGCCGGTCTTCAGCCGTTCGGACGTTCGCTGCAGGCGCGCATAGACGAAGTCGCTGGTGACGTCGGCGATCAGCGGATGCTTCTCGGAATCGACCAGCACCGGCGCGACCGAATGCCGGCGCAAGAGCGCGATGAAATCCGGCGTCACGAAGCTCGCATGTCTGACCTCGACGGCGTGCCGGATCGCCCGCCCGTCAAGCTTGGCCGGCAGCAGCGCCAGGAAGGCCGCGAAGTCGTCGGCGTTGAACGCCTTGGTGGGCGGCAGCTGCCACAATACCGGGCCGAGCTTGTGCTTGAGCTCCAGCACCCCGCTGGCAAAGAACCGCTCGATCGAGGAGCCCGCTTCCGCCAGCACGCGCCGATGCGTGGCATAGCGCGGCCCCTTGAGCGAGAACACGAAGTCATCCGGTGTCTCCGCGGCCCAGCGCTGGAAGCTTGCGGGCCTCTGGGTGCCGTAGAAAGTGCCATTGATCTCGATCGAGGTGAGTTTCTGGCTCGCGTGCGCGAGCTCGCGCGACTGCTGCAGCCCCTTCGGGTAGAAGGTGCCGCGCCAGGGCTCATAGACCCAGCCGCCAATGCCGACGCGAATCATGGGGGAGACTCGGTTGCCTTGAAAGGCGAATGACAGCGAAACGTGAGTAGCGAGTAGCGAGAGAGAGTAGCGAGAGAGAGTAGGGAGTTGTACGCCGGATTACCAGCGTCCGCTACTTTTCCATTCGCTATTCGCTATTTCGATATTTCGATATTTCGCTATTCGCTCACTTGCACTCTTGCGTGACGCGTTCAAGCGCCTGGCTCAGCCCCTTGAGCGAAAACTGGTCAGTCGTATGGGTGCCGCGCGAGGAGATGCCCCGCACGGTCAGGTCGGAGCCCTTGCGCATGGCATCGATCATGCGCGTCTCTTCGGCGGTGTTCTTGATCCAGGCGCCGTCCTTCTGGGTGTACATCGCGAACTTGACCGACCCGATCTCGGCGGTCGCGTCCGCGCTGTCCTTGAACGGATAGCCGATCAGGACCGACACCTCGTTGTGCACGTTCTCGGCCGGGCGCGTTGAGATGAACAGATAGGCCGGGTCGCGCTTGCGGCCGGGTGGATTGGTCTCCGACACCTTCGGCTTGGAAAGCGCGAAACAGACTTTCTTGCCGTTGGGGGTGGCCGTATAGGCGCCCCAGTCACCGTAGCTGCCAAGCAGGGTCGGCTGGCCGCCCTGAGCATGCGCCGGCGCGCCGAGCGCTGCGCCGAGGGCGATTGTCAGCATCGTCCACAGCCATCTATTGACCAGCATCGGTCGCCTCCGTGGTCACACGACGCCCCCGCTAAGCTGCGGATTAGACACGGAATTCGACAATGTGAAGGCGACCGCTCGCCGCACCGCCACCGTTATCAACATGTCATGGGCTCTATGGGCTCCAGATCACGGGTTTCCATGTTCCGGCGCCCGGCCCGCCGGAAGCGCCGTCGTGGCGAGCTCGGCCGCGAGGCCTCCAATGACGCTCTCCCAATCGCCCGCGCCGGGCTGCCGGAACAGCCGCACGGTCGGGTACCAGGGCGAATCAGCGCGCTCGAGCATCCAGCGCCAGTCGGGACAGAATGGCAACAACGCCCAGGTCGGCCGCCCGAGCGCACCGGCAAGATGCACGACTGAGGTGTCGACCGCGATGACGAGATCGGCGAGCGTCACCACGGCGGCGGTGTCGTCGAAGTCGGCAAGCTCCTCCCCGACATGCACGAGCTGCGGCCAGCGCGGAAGCTCCGCGGCATCGGCCGGGCGCAGTTCACGCTGGATGCTCACAAAGCCGGCCGCGACCGAGAACAGCGGGGCGAGCTGCCGGAGCGCGACCGAACGGTTGCGGTCATTGGCATGGCCGGCGCTGCCCGACCACGCGATGGCGACGCGCGGTGACGGCAGGCGTGCGATGCGCTCTCGCCATTTCGCAAGATGCTCCTCGCTCGGCTTGAGATAGGGAATTCCCGTCGGGATGCTCGCGGGCTCGGTGCGCAGCGCGCGCGGCAGGCTGCCGAGCGGGCAATGGACGTCGAACGGCGGCAGCGCATCACCGCGCGCCACGACTTCCGCAACACCCTCGACCCGTGCCAGCAGGCTCGCAAGCTCTCCCGGGGCTTCGAGCAGCACCGTGGCGCCGGCGCGCGCCAGTATCGGCGCATAGCGCACGAACTGGATGCAATCGCCCAGCCCCTGCTCGGCGGTGAGCAGGATGCGCTTGCGCGCCAGCGCATACTCGCCGAGCCACAACGGCTTGCCGAGGCTGCGGCGGCGCGCCGGCATGCCGCTGCGCTGCCAGCGCGCTTCATAGTCCTCGAAGCCGCGCCGGTAGTCGCCCAGCGTCAGGCGCGCGAGCGCCGCGTTGTGACGCACATCGGCATTCGACTTGTCGAGCGCGAGCGCGCGCTCGAAATCGGAGAGCGCCTCGCGCTGCTGGTTCTGCGCCTGCCGGGCAGCGCCGCGGCCGATCAGCGCCTTGAGATAGTCCGGGCGAAGCGCGAGCGCGCGATCATAGGCCGAGGCCGCCTCCGCGGCGCGCCCGAGCGCCAGCAGCGCGCTGCCGCGGTTGACATGAATCTCCGCGTGCGCAGGCGCGAGCGCGAGCACGGCATCATATTGGGCGAGCGCCTCCTCGTGGCGACCAAGCGCGGAGAGCGCATTGCCGCGACCGGCGAGCGCGGCCGGAAAGCCCGGCGCCAGCACCAGCGCCTGCTCGAATGCCGCGAGCGCGTCCGCCGGGCGGGCAAGCTTCATCAGCACGTTGCCGCGATTGCCGATCGCTTCGAGTTGCTCGGGCGTGAGGGCGAGCGCCTTGTCCAGCATCGCCAGCGCGTCCTGATCGCGGTTGAGGGCGGCGAGCGCCATGCCGAGATTGGACATCGCGGGCGCGGAGGCCGGATTGAGCTTGAGCGCCTGTTCGAGGTGGCTGCAGGCGGCGCCTGCCTTACCGGCCTGCAGCTTGAGGACACCGAGAAGATGCAGCGCATCGAACCAATCGCCGCGCGCGCGCAAGACGCGGGTGCAGATCTTCTCTGCCTCGGCGAAGCGGCCCTGCCGATAGAGGCTCGCCGCCTCTTCGATCGCCTGCGCCAGCATCGCGGGATTGGCATCCGCCATTGACGGAGCGTTACGGGTCGAGCTGGCGCGCCAGCGCCTGCCGCGCGGCGTCGCGATGCTCGGGCCGGATATGGGACGCGACCAGCCGCAACGCCGTCGCGAGCACCGCCGCATCGTCGGCATAGCCGAGAACCGGCAGGATATCCGGCACCAGATCGAACGGCATCACGAAATAGGCGAGCGCACCAAGGAGCGCGGCCTTCACCTGCACCGGCGTGGCGCGGTCAAACGCGCAGTAATACGCGGAAAGGAGATCCTCCGCGAAAGGCAGCCGCGCGGCGACGCGCTTGACCTTGCTCCAGAAGCCGCGTCGGACGCGCGCTTCATTGCGGGCGGCACGGCGAGCGGTGCGCTCGTCGAGCTGTTCCCAGGCGGCAGCGTGATCGACCGGCATAGCATTTCTCCGGCAGCGTCAGGACCGGCTCAAGATGGCCATCGCGGCGTCCCGGCGCAAGCCTCCGCTCAGGCGCCAGCCAGCCGGTTCATCGCCTGGGCGAGCTTGATATCGAGCTCGGTCAAGCCGCCGGCGTCGTGGGTAGAAAGCGTCACCGTGACGGTCTTGTAGACGTTGAACCACTCCGGATGGTGGTCGAGCTTCTCGGCGACGAGCGCCGCGCGCGTCATGAACCCGAACGCCTCGTTGAAGTCGCGGAACACGAAGGTCTTGGTGATGGCGTCGCGGTCCTTGACCTCGCTCCAGCCGGCCACGCCCGCGAGCGCGGCCTTGCGGGCATCGGCAGCAAGCTTCTGGGCCATCGTCATGCTCCGGTTGCGGTTGCGCGCTCATCTTGACACGGGTCAATGTGGCGTCGCCACTCGTAATAGCACGGTCGAATGACTACCTGAGAGTCGCCCGACCACCACGAGGTTTCCCATGTCCTGGTCGCTCAATATCGGCAGTATCGCGGGCACGCAGGTCCGCGTGCACATTACCTTCCTGTTGTTCCTGGGCTGGATCTTCGTCGCCAGCTGGGTCTCGGGCGGCCCGCAGGCGGCCTGGTCAGGCCTCGCCTTCTTGGTGCTGCTGTTCGCCTGCGTGGTGGCGCACGAGTTCGGGCACATCTTCACCGCGCGCGGCTTCGGGGTGGCGACGCCTGACGTAACGCTGCTGCCGATCGGCGGGCTTGCGCGGCTCGAGCGCATCCCGGAAGAGCCGCGTGAGGAATTCCTGATCGCGATCGCCGGGCCGCTGGTCAACGTCGTGATCGGGTTCGCGCTCGTGCTCCTTGCCGGCGCGCGCCTCCATATGGGCGATCTCGCCGCGGTCGAAAGCACGCAGGTGTCGCTCATCGACCGGCTGGCGGTGGTGAATCTCTTTCTGGCCGTGTTCAACATGATCCCGGCGTTTCCGATGGACGGCGGACGCGTGCTGCGGGCGCTGCTGGCGTCGCGGCTGGGCTTCGTGCGCGCCACCGAGATCGCCGCCTTCATCGGCCAGGGCCTCGCGTTCGCGCTCGGATTTATCGGCCTGCTTGGTAACCCGATCCTGATCTTCATCGCAATCTTTGTCTATCTCGCGGCTTCCGGCGAGGCGCACAGCGTCGCGCTGCGCGCAATGTCGCAGGGCGTGCCGGTCGGCACCGCGATGATGACGCAATATGCGACGCTGACGCCTGAGGCCGACGTCGAGGACGCGGTGCAGACGTTGCTGCGCACCAGCCAGAGCGAGTTTCCGGTCGTCGACCACGACGGCAAGCCGGTCGGGCTGCTCGCCCGCGGCGATATCATCCGTGCGCTCAAGGAGCGCGGGCCAGACGCCAAGGTGGCCGACACCATGACAAGCCCGGTGCCGACGATCGGCCATCGCCGCCGCCTCGATGAGGCATTCCGGCTTCTGCAGGAAAAATCAGCGCCCGCGGTGGCGGTGGTCGATCCGGCCGGCCGGCTGGTCGGGCTCGTCACTTCGGAGACGATCGGCGAGATGATGATGCTGCAGCAGGCGCTGCCCAAGGGCGCGAGCCTCGGTCCCTGGAGCCGGCCGGCGAGCTCGTAGCAGCGAGTCGCGGCGCGCGCGGGCGTGAGGGGCGCACGAGAGCAAGCAGGTCAAACCGATCGGCCGCGGGTGTGCGGGGCTTCGGCGACCTGTTGAAATAGCGCTCAATCTCGGCAAGCGCCGCATCGTAGTCACGCGCGCCGAATCGGCCCCCTATTACGCCGACTTGCGCATGGGCGGCGCCTCGAGCGCCGGCGCGCTCTGCTGCTGGCGCGCCGAATAGAACGACGCGTTCTGCTCGCCGCGCAGCGCCTCGCGCGTGAACTCGATGAGGTGGTGACCGACGAACGCCATCGCGAACACCATGTCGGCCCGGCCGCGCGCGAACGCGCCGCGCGCCGCGCGCCAGAATGGCCGCCAATAGTCCGACCGGATGCCGATGTGGTAGACGATCCTGGCCGCGAAGATCGCCGCAAACTTGAGGTTGGTCCAGGTGAGCCGGCCGCGGACGGGCGGGCTGATCCGATGCACGTAGGTCGCCTCCACCTGGTCGGCGAAGCGCGCGAACAGCCGCTCGGGGTCATAGGCGCGCGCGATCGCGCGCCGCCACAGGCCGACCACCTCGTCGTAGGGCCGTAGAAACTGGACGTTGCTTTCGAGCGAAGGATCGTCCGCAATCCTGCCGGCGCGGGCGAGCCGCTCCCACAGCGGCGTCTTCGGCAGCGCCTGCAGCAGATTGATCGTCAGAATCGGAATCCGCGACAGGTCGATGAAGTCGGCGAGGCGGGCTTCGGTGTCGGGCGTGTCGGTGTCGAGGCCGAGGATGATGCCGGCGGTGACTTCGAGGCCATGGCGGTTCAGCGTTTCGATCGCCTGCAGCATCGGGAGCGCGACGTTGTGCTCCTTGCGCATGGCCTTGAGCGCATCGGCCTCCGGCGTCTCGATGCCGACGAAGATGCCCTTGAAATAGGCTTCGCGCATGAGCGCGAGAATCTCCGTTTGCTTGGCGATGTTGAGCGTCGCCTCGCAGGAGAACTGCAACGGATAGCCATGCTGCCTCTGCCAGGCGACGAGATGCGGCAGCATCTCGCGCGTCGCCTTGCGGTTGCCGATGAAATTGTCGTCGACGAAATAAAGCGCCGGCGGATGCGGCTGCGCCCGCATGGCGTCGAGCTCGGCCGTGATCTGCTGCGGCGTCTTGAACCGCGGCTGCCGGCCATAGAGGCCGGGGATGTCACAGAACTCGCAGCGATAGGGACAGCCGCTGGAGAACTGCAGCGTGAGCATCAAGTAGCGCCGCAGCGGCACGAGATCATAGGCCGGGACTGGAAAGTCGGTAAGCGCGAGCCGCTCCTCGGTCGTCAAGCGCACCTGCGCGGCGGGCGGCGCGACGTTTTCGTCGAGCCGTGCGATCAGCCGGTCGGTGGCATCGCCAAGCTCACCGACGTGCAGATAGTCGATCTCCGGATACATTTCGGGAGAGGCCGACACCGACGGCCCGCCCAGCGCCACGACCTTGCCGGCCGCCCGCGCGCGGCGGGCGATGTCGCGGATCTGCGGCGCCTGGATGTGCATGCCGGAGACGAGGACGACATCGGCCCAGGCGAGATCGGCTGCGCTCGCGGGCGCGATGTTCTCGTCGACGACGCGCACCGGCCACTCGGCCGGCATATAGGCCGCGATCAGGAGGAGCCCCTGCGGGGGCATGAAGGCGCGCACGCCCGGCATCAGCTTGTAGGCGTGCGCGAACGTCCCGAACGAGGGCGCGTAGGCGGGGAAGATGCACAGTACCCGCCGCGTATGGGCGACAGCGACAGACGTTCGCATTCAAGGCCTCGGTCTCATCCTGGCAGCCGATTGTGTCAGGGAAAGCGCAAGACGGGCGAAAAGTTCGAGCTGATCCAGCGAATTTCTTCATTTCTTCATGATCAGGCCGGAAAGGTCGGCCGATCTTGGCGATTTTTTTGGCGGTTTTTGGCGGTTCTCGGCGGATCGTGGCGGACCTTGGCGGTTCTCGGCGGACCTTGGCGAGCGGAAGGCGCTGCTCTTGCTTAAACCGTGGGCGCGTCGGAGTTTCATCACATCATTTTGCGCCGAGCACCAGAACCGTGGCGGGCGCGCACACACACCCGGAGACCCAATTCAAACATAGCGCGGGATCGGCCCCCTCTGCGGCGTGGTTCGATCACCCAGATCGACCGGAACCTCATCGACGTAACACCATCCCCATCCTTCGGGAGGATCGTAGCCTTCGATGATCGGATGGCCGGTAGCGTGAAAATGCTTGGTGGCATGGCGGTTGGGCGAGCTGTCACAGCAGCCCACGTGGCCGCAGGTGCGGCACAGCCGAAGGTGAACCCACCTCGAGCCCGTTTTCAGGCATTCCTCGCAGCCGAGCGCGCTCGGCGTCACGTCACGGATGTCTGCGACATGCTTGCAGCTTTTCATGGACCTCTTCCTACAAACTCTTCCTGCGATCGGTTGTCGGGGCGGCTTTCCCGTTCTCGACACATCGATTGCACCGAATTCACGGCGTCGCCGCAAGTCCCTCTAGCATTGGCTGTCACGTGCCCGGCGGGACCATCATGGCGACGGTCACGGCGCCTGCCACCGCGACCACGGCAGCCGTGAAGAAACCGATCTGAAAGCCGAACTGCAGCGACGCGACACCGGCCGCCAGGGCAACGCCAATCAATTGCGCCACCCGGCTGGTCGCGTTGTTGATGCCCGATGCAAGCCCTTCGTCGTCTCGCGCCACGCTCGAAATCACCGATGCGGTGAGCGGCGCCACCAGGACGGCAAATGAAATGCCAAGGAGCGCCATCGGTCCGATGATGGCGAGCATCAGCGGCATGGTGTGCCCGAACGCCATCCAGACAAAGGCGAGCGAAGCGCCGGCCGCGCCGGCAATCAGCATCGTGCGCGCCCCGATCGAGTCGGCGAGGCTGCCGAACGGCTGCGCCAGCAACCCGACGCCGAGCGTGAACGGCAGGAACGTCAGCCCGGCCTGCGTCGGCGTCAGGCCGCGCCGGTCGACGAGATCGAAGGGCAGCAGAAAGAACATCACGGACAGGCCCGCATAGATCAGGAGCGTCGCGATATTCAGGCCAACGAAGGTCCGGTTGTATGCCAGCCGCGGCGGCGTCATGGGATGCGGGCTGATGCGCTCAAAATACGCGTACAAGGCCAGCCCGGCGACGGCGAGCCCGCCCACGATGGCGATCGTCACCCCGGACAGCGCGGGCGCAACGTCGGCACCCGGACGGCGCGCATCGATCTGACTCAGCGTCCACGCCAGTGCGCCGAGTGACACCGCCAGAATGGCAGCCCCGGTCACGTCGAACCGGCGCGGCTCGTGCTGGTCCGCGGGCGCAAACGCGGCGAGCAGACCGACGACGACCAGCGCCAGCGGCGGATTGATAAAGAACACCGATTGCCAGCCGAACCGCTCGACCAGCAAGCCACCCAGGACCGGCCCGCCGGCGGTGGTCAGGGCCGACGCCGCCGCCCACACGCCGATCGCCCGATTGCGTTCATCCTTCGGGTAAACGGCGCCGATCAAAGCGAGGCTCGATGGCGTCAGGATAGCCGCTGCCACGCCTTGCATGACGCGCGCCGCAATGAGCCAGGCAACCGACGGCGCCAGCGCGCACAACGCCGACGCCAGACCGAACAACAGAGATCCGATCGCAAGCATGCGCGCCTTGCCGTAAAGGTCGGCCAGAGCGCCGCCGACCAGCGTGATCGACGCGAGCGTGAGTACATAGCCGTTCAGCACCCACTGCACGGAAGCGAGATCGGTCTGGAAACTGGCGCGCAGGTTCGGCAGCGCCACGGTGAGGACCGAGCCATCGATGAACGCCATCGAGGAGGCGACGACGCAGGCCGCAAGCACGAAGCGGCGGCGCCCGTGCGATATCTCGCGCCCCAATTCGCGCGGACAAGGCTCGGCCTCGACAAGGCCACGGCTGCACGGCTCCACGAACGGCTGCGCCATGACATCCTCCACCCCTACGCGCCTTCGGAGACTTGAGAGCTTTCGGTCCGGGCCTCACAGATTCAGCGTCGCACTTCGTATTCGCCGAAGACCCGATTAAAGCGACACGGCTGATCAACAATTTCGTACGCGAGGACAGCCGACATGGCTCGGCAGGAAGCTGGTATTACGCGGAGCGCACGGCCTCGCCTGCCAGCAAATCCTCATACGCGAGCGGCAATAGCCGCGCCAGCAGCGAGGCCCACATCCGCTGGCCGGTGTCGTCAGCGATCAGATCCTGACGAATTTCGATTGCAACATGGTGCAGACCGCGTCTCTCGCCGTGCACAGGAATGGTATAATCGGAATCATCCGTCACGCTGTAAGGCTCGTTGTCACCGACGGCGATTGCCCGTTCGCCCTTCAGCAGAGCCATCACGATATGCGCAAAGCGTGGATCACGGTTGTAAAGCACGCCGCAATGCCAGGGACGCGCCACCCCCATGAAGATGGGCGTGAAGCTGTGCATCGCGATCAGCGCAGCGGGCCGGCCGGCTTGCCGCCTGCGGTCGAGCTCAGCTTCGATCCGGTCATGGTAGGGGCGAAAGATTTCGCGCTCGCGCGCGGCCTTGGCGACTTCGCTCAAGCCCACGTTTCCAGGTACTGCGGTGAGCTCGCTCATTTCCAGTATCGACGTCTCGGAGCCCGGCGTGCGATTGCTGTCGATGACCAGACGTGAATAGTTCTGCAGTATCAGGGTGGCATCGAGTGCGTCCGCCAAAAGGCGGCAAACAGCGCCGATACCGATGTCCCAGGCGATGTGGCGCTTGCATTCGCTTTCCGGAATTCCGAGCCGGCCAAGTGCGCATGGCATGCGATTGCCGGCATGATCGGCAACGATCAAGAACGGCGACGCACCGCCTTCATTGTGGACTGTGACCGGTGCTGGGTCGTCGGCTGCCAGCAGGCCCTCCGTCATCTCGTTCATCAGTCCTCACGCTTGTGGAAAAAAAGATCGTTTGGCACCGGCGCACGTGCCCTTTTGGCACGGAAAATGCAGATTTGTTGCGAATCACCGTGGAATCGCCATGCCGACTCTCACCGTCAGGCACATCACGACCTATCACTATGCGAAACCAGTGGCGTTTGGCGAGCACCGGTTGATGCTGCGTCCACGCGACGATGCCGACCAGAAGGTGCTCGACTCTGAGCTCGAGATTACGCCAGAGCCGAACCAACTGACCTGGATACGGGACCTCTTCGGCAATCATGTCGCGATCGCCCGTTTCGAGGACCGGGCTTCAGAGTTGTGCTTTGAAAGCACCAGTCGGCTCGAACTCGCGCCGATCGGGTTCCGCGCTGCCGCCATCGAGGAATTTGCCCGCACCTACCCGTTTTCCTACCCGGCGTCAGACAGAGCGCGCCTCGCACGGTTCATCACACCGCGGTCTGCGCATCCCAGACTCAAGCACTGGACCACCAGGTTCCTGCGGCGGGATGGCTCGGCAAACACCCACGACCTTCTCGTCGGCATGACCGAGACCATCGAACGGACCTTCAAGCATGTCGCTCGACACGAGAAGGGAATCCAGGACCCGGTCCGGACGCTCGGACTCGCAAGCGGGAGTTGTCGCGATCTTGCGGTGTTTATGATCGCTTCGCTTCGCTCGCTCGGGATCGCCGCCCGGTTCGTGTCGGGATACCTGCATCTTGCCGATGACGAAGACGCCCCCCTTAGCGGAGGCAACACCCATGCCTGGGTCCAGGTCTACGTTCCTGGCCCGGGCTGGGTCGATTTCGATCCGTCGAGCGGCATGATCGGAAATCAGAATCTCGTGCGCGTGGCGGTCGTGCATGAACCGCGCGCCGCCATTCCCCTGCAAGGCACGTGGTTTGGATCCATGTCCGACCACCTCGCCATGAAGGTCGCAGTCAAGGTCACAGAGGCCGCAGCCAGTCTTGAGCGCGACATTCGCGCGAGCATCGGGCGATGACGCCGGCTTGCGCCGCTTGCCGCGACCCCATGATGGTGTTCAGCCGGACGGAGAGATGGAACCAATTTCACCGCTTTAATCTTCTACCAGTCGCCCGGCGCTGCTCCTTTTGCCCGGACCGGAGGCTTCGATGAAGATTCGGGCAGGCTATGTGATCTCATATGACTGCCCTCAGCCCACGCCCATGATCCTGCAGCTGAGCGTGCATCCGTCCCGCATTGGCGATCTGATCAGCTGGGATCGCATGCATCTCGATCCGCCCATCCCGGCGAACACCTATCATGATAGTTTTGGCAACTTCTGCCACGTCATCCGTGCTCCCACGGGCCGGCTGACCATGTCCACCGACTTCATGGTGCAGGACAAAGGCGAGCCGGACGCTGTGGCTCCGGAGGCGAAGCAGCATGCCCTGGAAGAGCTGCCGGTCGATGTCCTGGTCTTTCTGCTCGGCAGCCGCTACTGCGAGACCGATCGCCTCTCAAATATTGCATGGTCTCTTTTCGGGAAGACGCTGAAGGGATGGCCGCTGGTTCAGGCGATCTGCGACTATGTCCACGATTGCATCACCTTTGGTTACCAGCACGCAAGCCCGACCAAAACGGCGTTCGATTCGTACACCGAGAGGCGTGGCGTATGCCGGGATTTTGCCCATCTGGCGATCGCGCTGTGCCGATGCATGAATATTCCGGCACGCTACTGTACTGGCTATCTCGGCGACATCGGAGTGCCGCGCGACGAAGCGCCGATGGATTTCAGCGCCTGGTTCGAAGCCTATCTCGGCGGGCGCTGGTACACCTTCGATGCCCGTCACAACAAGCCGCGCATCGGCCGCATCTTGATGGCACGCGGGCGCGATGCGACCGACGTCGCGATTGTGACGTCGTTCGGCCCATGCACGCTCGCGAGCTTCAAGGTGATCACCGACGAGGTAAAATCGCCTTCGACTCCTTGCTGATGGGCCGCACAGCTTGAATCGCGCAGCGGTGAGGGCCGTCGACAACTCGTCGTGGTCGGCTGTTGGGGGAGAGCTTGCGCCACACCTTGCGGCGATCAGCCCCATACGCGAGAGCACTATGCGCGAGAGCACCATACGCGAGAGCGGCCGCGGCCTTATCGACCGCCATGCCGCTCCCAACGCGCATCCCTCAGTACAAGAAGCGATCCAGCCGTCTTTGGCTCAGGCGGCTGCTTTCAGATACTTGTTGAACCAATCCAGCGCGTGCTGCCAGGCTTCCTTGGCTGCGGCTTCGTCGTAGCGGGGAGTCGTGTCATTATGGAAGCCGTGATTGGCGCCCTTGTACACATGGCCTTCATGCGTGACGTGTGCCGCGGTCAATGCGGCGTCGAAAGCCGGCCAACCTGACGTGATGCGGGTGTCGAGCTCACCATATTGCGCATTCAGCGGCGCCTTGATCTTGGCCACGTCCTCGGCCTTGGGTTGCACTCCGTAGAATGGAACGGCCGCGGCGAGATCGGAGCCCAAGTTCACCGCCAGCTGATTGACAATGCCGCCGCCGAAACAGAAGCCGATGGCGCCAAGCTTGCCAGTGCTGTCCGGGCGCGCCTTCAGCCACTTTGCTGCGGCGATGAAATCGGCCCTCATCTTTCCAGCATCGACCTTGCGGAAGAGTTCCAAACCCTTTTCGTCGTTTCCCGGATAGCCGCCCACCGACGTCAACCCGTCGGGTGCGAATGTCATATAGCCGACGACCGCCAGCCGTCGCGCCACATCTTCGACATACGGATTGAGGCCGCGGTTCTCGTGGACCACCAGAATGGCGGGCACCTTTCCGGTCGCGTTCGCGGGCCGCACCAGGTAGCCCTTGATGCTTCCATTGCCCTGCGGCGACGGCACGGTGGCTGTCTCCGCCTTGATCCTGCTGTCGTTCGTCGGAACTTGTATCGCCCAGGCATAGTTTGGCTTGAGCATTTCGAAGAGCGCCGTCGCGGTCACGCCGCCGACGGCAAATTTTTGCGCGCTGTCCAGAAAGTCGCGGCGGCTCAACCGGCCATGCACGTAGCCGTCGAAGAGATTCAGAAGTTCCTGCGGAAAGTCAGATGCCTTCTTGCGTTCCATTGAAGTACCTCCCTCTGTTGGCTGACGCCTTGGAGCGTCGGAAGTCTGTTGCCAGAGACCAACAATACTATCAACCGGTCGATTGTCATCGCGGATTTGGCGAGCGATGCCGAGGAAGCCCCTATCACTTCACGTCTCCGTGATAGCTGCCCAAAGAGACGGGTGGATGAGACTGATCACGTCCGCTCATAAACTCCGGCGCGGACCGATCGAATGCCCAGCTGCACACCAGCGGTAGCAAACGGACGAGATGGTCGCGCATGACGATCGGCGACAGTGAGCCTATCATCGGGCCAGCGACCAAAGTCTCCAGAGGCCTCCCATGAAGCCGCACCTGATCCTGGCCGCGTTGACGCTGCTCAACGCCGGCATGCTGACAATATCTTTCATTCAAAATCATCCGGCGACGGCGGCGCCTGCATCGGGTCAAATTCTTCGCGGTCGCGGGCTCCAGATCGTCGATGACCCCGGCAATGTGCGCGCCAGCATCCAGGTGCTGCCGCCCAGCCGACAAACGGTCGGGACGATGTCGGCCGAGACGGTGCTGCTGCGCCTGATCACCGAACGGGGCCGCCCGTCGGTCAAGATCAGCACATCCGAGCAACAATCAGGAATGTCGCTGACGGGGCCGACAGGGACGAGCCACACCTACGTTCAGGCCCGTGCCGGCAGCTCCGCCAGTGCCGTGGTGGTCCGCAGCGAGGACGGCGGCGAACGCAGGATCGAGCCATAGACCGCCGCGGCGGGCGCCTGCTCGACCATTGCGCTTCACGACCACGCGCCCTAGGCTGAACTGACGGGAAACCAATCTCACGCGGCGCGCTGGCGTGCGCTTTCCGCCCTCGCGGTCGCATGACCTTCCCTATCTGGCGGCGCTCGTGTTCGGCGCCGGGGTCGGCGCGTTCCTGTTCGGAACCGCCAATCTCTGGCTCTCGCAACAGCCCGGGCTGGCGCGCTCGATCGAAGGCGCGCTCGCGGGCGGCATCATTGCGGTCGAACTGTACAAGCGCTCAGCCGGCATCGCGGGGCGCACCGGCGCGCGCTTCGCGCTGCCACTTGCAGTCGGCGTCGCGGTGGGCCGCATCGGCTGTTTCTTCGCCGGCCTCGACGACTTCACCTATGGGACGCCGAGCGCGCTGCCGTGGGCGCACGACTTCGGCGACGGCGTGCCGCGCCATCCGGTGCAGCTCTATGAGAGCGCCGCCATGGCGGGCTTCGCGATCGTCTACGTGCTCGCTGCGATCCGCGGAAACGCGTTCGTGATCGAGAACGGATTCTATCTCGCGGTCGGCTTCTATGGCGCGCAGCGCTTCGCCTTGGAATTCATCAAGCCCTACGGCGCGCTGGTCGGGCCGTTCACGCTGTTTCATCTGCTGTCGGCCGCAATCCTCGCCTACGCGGCGGTGATGATCGCGACCGCGCCCAGCCCGAGGTCCCTCGATGACGCTGCTGTTGCGTAAGGCGCGCCCCTATGTGTTCTGGGGCCAGACCACCTCGCTGTGCGAGACCTGCCTCGCGCTGGTGCCGGCCAAGATCATCATCAAGGACAACGAGGTCTGGTACGAGAAGCGCTGCCAGCAGCATGGCGTGCAGTCGACGCTGATCTCCAGCGACGCCGCCTATTGGCGGCTGTGCAAGGATTACATCAAGCCCGGCGACCGGCCGCTCAATCTGCAGAGCCGCACCGAATACGGCTGCCCGTATGATTGCGGCCTGTGTCCGGATCACGAGCAGCATTCCTGCCTCGCGCTGATCGAGATCAACGAGCACTGCAACCTGACCTGCCCGGTCTGCTTTGCGAATTCTTCGCCAGCGCGCAGCAAGCACCTACCGCTCTCGACCATCGAGCGGATGGTGGACGCGCTGGTGGCAAGCGAGGGTGAGCCCGACATCGTACAGATCTCGGGCGGCGAGCCGACGCTGCACCCGCAGTTCTTCGAGGTGCTCGATCTCATTCGATCGCGCCCGGTGCGGCACGTCATGCTCAACACCAACGGGCTGCGGCTCGCGCGCGAGCCCGACTTCGCGGCCCGCCTCGCGGAAGGCAAGCGCGGGCTCGAGATTTATCTGCAGTTCGATTCGCTCAACCGCGATGCCCTGATGGCGTTGCGCGGCGCCGACCTGCGGCGGGTGCGCCAGGAGGCGCTGGAAAATCTCGAGCGGCACGGGCTCTCGACCTCGCTGGTGGTCACGGTCAAGCGCGGCGTCAACGACGAGGAGATCGGCGAGATCGTGCGCCATGCGCTGGAATGGCGCTGCGTGCGCGGCATCACATTCCAGCCGGTGCAGGACGCCGGCCGCAACGAGGGCTTCGACAAGTCGCAGCGCATCATGCTCTCCGACATCAGGCGCCGCATCGTCGAGGATTCAGGCGTGTTCGGCCCGCACGACATGGTGCCGCTGCCGTGCAACCCGGAATTGATCTCGATCGGCTACGGGCTGCGCAACGGCCGCCAGGTGCTGCCGGTGACTTCGCTCGTGCCACGCGAAGAATTCGTCGCGATCACGCCCAACACCATCAGCTTCGAGAAGCAGCCCGTGCTGAAGGAAAAATTCATCGAGCTGTTCTCGCTCTCCTCCGGCGCCAACAACGCGCCGGCGCGGCTCGCGGAATTCCTGTGCTGCCTGCCCAAGGCGGAAGTGCCGGCCGGCCTGACCTATGAGAACGTGTTCCGGGTCACCATCGTGCAGTTCATGGACCGCTTCAATTTCTGCCTCGGCGGCGTCAAGCGCTCCTGCATCCATTTTGTGACACCGAACGGCCAGATCATCCCGTTCGACACCTACAATCTGTTTTATCGCGACGGCCGCATCGCAAAAATCCGCGCCGAGCTCGCGCGGGCGAAAGAAGAGCAGCTGGTATGAGCGAACCGAGCCCGTCTGAGCCGTCGCCACCCCGCCGACCACTTCCGACCGGCATCGCGATATTGCTCGTCGTCATTGGCGTCGCGTTGTTGTTGCCTGGGCTGTGCGCGTTGTTCTTCATCAGCCAGGCCAGCCGCAACGACTATAGATTCATAACGCTGTGGCTGATCTGCTTTGCGATTTCGGCGGGAGGCGTCGCATTGATCGTTCGTGCACTGCGTCGATAGCGCTTGGCAAGGAGGGCCCATGACTCGACATCCGTTGCTGACCGCCCTGATGGCCCTGGTCGGCATCATTTTGCTCTTGCCCGGCGTCTGCGCCGCAGGATTCATGATCTTGGGCGGAATGATGCGCGGCCCCGGTGCGTCCAGATGGCTTGGCCTGTGGGCGATCTGCTTTCTGATCTCGGCGGGCGGGGTGTTTCTTCTCTACCGGGCCTTTCGCAAGCCGCCCGCTCCGCAGCCGTGAGCAATCACCTGCCTTCGGACCGGCCCGATCCAACACCGCCCTCGGGCGGCCAGCGGGGCTGCGCGCCAATTCTGCTGGGATTGTTCGGCGTTGTTTTGCTGCTGCCGGGGGTGTGTGCCGGGCTGGTAACGTTATCAATGGGCCCGTCCGGCCTCTCAACCAACGACCTGGCCCTGTTACTGCCCATTTTTCTGGTGTGCGCGGCCACATTTGCGGTGGGCATTTGGCTCATTCGCCAGGCCTTCCGGTAATAAACGTTGCGATCGGGCGTTCGCTGCTTATATTGCGCCGCAGCAGCGGCCCCGGCCCAGACGGATTCCTTAATCGATGTCCCTTCGCAACGTGGCGATCATCGCCCATGTCGACCATGGCAAGACCACGCTGGTCGACCGGCTGCTGCAGCAATCGGGCGCTTTCCGCGACAATCAGCGGGTGGCCGAGCGCGCAATGGATTCCAATGACCTGGAACGCGAGCGCGGCATCACGATCCTTGCCAAGTGCACCTCGCTCCCCTGGAAGGACACCCGTATCAACATCGTGGACACCCCCGGGCACGCTGATTTCGGCGGCGAGGTCGAGCGCATCCTCAACATGGTGGACGGCGCGCTCGTTCTGGTCGACGCCGCCGAGGGCCCGCTGCCGCAGACCAAGTTCGTGGTCTCCAAAGCCCTCAAGGTCGGCCTCAAGCCGATCGTGGTGATCAACAAGGTCGACCGCGGGGACGCGCGCCCGACCGAAGTCGTCAACGAGGTGTTCGATCTGTTCGCAGCGCTCGATGCATCGGACGAGCAGCTCGATTTTCCGATTCTCTACGGCTCCGCCAAGGAAGGCTGGATGGCGGCGAGCCCGGCCGGCCCGAAGGACGCCGGCATGGCGCCGCTGTTCAATCTCATCGCCCGGCACGTCGCGCCCCCTTCGGTCGAGGACGGTCCCTTCCGTCTCCTCGGCACAATCCTCGAGGCCAATCCCTATCTCGGACGCCTGGTCACCGGCCGCATCACCTCGGGCACGATCAAGCCGAATCAGCAGGTCAAGGTGCTCGACCGCACCGGCCGGCTCATCGAGCAAGGCCGCGTCACCAAGGTGCTCGCCTTCCGCGGGCTCGAGCGCACCGCGGTCGAGGAGGCGGAAGCCGGCGATATTGTCGCGATCGCGGGCCTACCGGAAGCAACCGTCGCACACACGATCTGCGCTCCCGAGGTTGAAACGCCGCTGCCGGCCCAGCCGATCGATCCGCCGACGCTCTCGATGACGTTCAGGGTCAACGATTCTCCGCTCGCCGGCACCGAAGGCGACAAGGTGACCGGTCGGATGATTCGCGACCGGCTGCTGCGCGAGGCCGAAGGCAACGTGGCGCTGCGCGTGAGCGAATTGACCGAACGCGATTCCATGGAAGTCGCCGGCCGCGGCGAGCTGCAGCTCGGCATCTTGATCGAGACCATGCGGCGGGAAGGCTACGAGCTGTCGGTCTCGCGTCCGAAAGTGCTGTTCGAGCGCGATTCGGCGACCGGCGAGCTGCGCGAACCCATCGAAGAGGTGGTGATCGACGTCGACGAGCAGTTCTCCGGCGTGGTGGTGCAGAAGATGTCGGAGCGCAAGGCCGAGATGATCGAGATGCGACCCTCCGGCGGCGGCCGTGTTCGGCTTGTGTTCTATGCGCCCACCCGGGGGCTGATCGGCTACCAGGGGGAACTTCTCACCGACAGCCGCGGCACCGCCGTCCTCAACCGGGTGTTTCATGCCTACGCGCCCCACAAGGGTGACGTGCTGAGCCGCCGCAACGGCGTCCTGATCTCGACCGACAACGGCGAGGCCGTGGCCTATGCGCTGTGGAACCTGGAAGACCGCGGGCCGATGATGATCGAGCCGGGCTGGAAGGTCTACCGCGGCATGATCGTGGGCGAACACACGCGCGGCAACGATCTCGAGGTCAATGTCCTCAAGGGCAAGAAGCTCACCAACATCCGCACCCATGCCAAAGACGAGATGATCAGGCTCACGCCGCCGATCCAGATGACGCTGGAGCGGGCGCTCGCGTATATCGAAGAAGATGAATATGTCGAGGTAACTCCGAAATCGATCAGGCTGCGCAAGAGGCTGCTCGATCCCAACGAGCGCAAGAGGGACGAGCGGCGGCGCGAAACCGAACGGGTCTGACCGTTGTCATATTCAATCGGGACCCTGTTCAACCTTAGTTGAATGCTCTCGCGAAACGAATTGATTCGCGAAGCGCACTCTCATACGGCGCGATAACTCGGCCTTTGGCCGACTGAATTACGCACCGTCATACACACCCGAATCGGCGCAGACACGCCTGCGCAAAAATTCCTCGGCGGGCGTGGCACGGCTGCAACATACCTCCAGGCAACGAACAAACCTTGATTATTTGTCACGCGGCGGTCGAAAACGATCGCGCCGGCCGTTCCGCCGTTCACAATATTAAGTTTTGGTTAAACATCACACTTGAAGGGCGCCGACGCACTTGCTTGTATCGTTTGCATGAGCACGATCCTGATCGAAGTTCGCCGCGCCAAGCCGTCCGATGCGACGGCCGTCGCGGCAACGCATGACGAAGCCTGGCGGACAGCCTACCAGGGTGTGATCCCTGGGCCGGAGCTCGACAAGCTTATTAACCGCCGCGGTCCGACGTGGTGGGAAAGCGCCATTCGCCGCGGCAGCCGGATCGCCATCCTGGTGTTCGGCGACACCGTCGCAGGCTACGCCAATTATGGGCGCAACCGCGCGCGCAGCCTTTACTATGATGGCGAGATCTACGAGCTCTATCTGCGTCCCGAATTTCAGGGCCTCGGCTTCGGTCGCAGGCTGTTTACCGCAGCGCGCCGCGATCTGGCCCAGAGTGGAATGAACAGCCTGGTGGTCTGGGCGCTGTCGGACAACGAAACCGCGGTCAATTTTTACCGCAATCTTGGCGGCCGCGCGGTTGCACGCTCGTCGGAGCGGTTCGGCGGCAAGGTCCTGGACAAGGTCGCCTACGCCTGGCAGAGCTGACGACGCCGCAGCGTCTTCGCCGCAAGCCGATCAGCGACGCCACGCAGTTGAATGCCGTCCCGCGATGCCTTCTGCGTCGCGATGTGTTGTGCGTCGTGAGCGATGGCGTTCAGCTCGAACTTCTTCCTGTTTGGCTTCTTTCCCGTCGTCATCGCGATCTATGCGCTGGCGCCTGCCGGGCTGCGCAACCCGGTGCTGCTGGTCGCGAGCCTCGCCTTCTACGCCTTCGACGCCGGCTGGCTGATCTGGCTGCTGATCGGCTCCATTCTGCTCAATCACGTCGCCGCCCGGGCACTGCCGCAGTTGAGCGGCGGCCGGCGCCATGCCCTGTTCATCGTCGCGGTCGTGCTCAATCTCGCCGCGCTTGTGCATTTCAAGTATGCGGGCTTTCTGTGGGGGACGGCGGCGTCATTGCTCGACGTCGCCGGCGTGACGATCGGACCGGCGCCCCAGATCGAACTGCCAATCGGCATCTCCTTCTTCACGTTCCAGGCTTTGTCCTACATCGCCGACGTCTACACCGGGCGCGTTGCGCCCGCGCGCCGGCTCATCGACTTCGGCATGTACCACTCATTGTTTCCGCAGCTCATTGCGGGCCCGATCGTGCGCTACGTAGAGGTCGAGGATAAGGTCCGTCGGCGGGAAATGACGCTCGACCTGTTGTCGGAAGGCGTCTGTCGCTTCTGCATCGGGCTCGGCAAGAAGCTCATCATCGCCGACACCCTGGGTGCGGTCGCCGATCCGATCTTCGCGCTGCCGGGAAACGAGCTGACGCTCGCGCTCGCGTGGCTCGGGCTCGCCTGCTACACGCTGCAAATCTACTACGACTTCTCGGGCTACAGCGACATGGCGATCGCGCTCGGGAAGATGCTCGGCTTCACCTTCCCCGAAAACTTCAATCAGCCCTACCGCTCACGCAGCATCACGGAATTCTGGCGGCGCTGGCACATGACGCTGTCGCGCTGGTTCCGCGACTACGTCTATATCCCGCTCGGCGGAAACCGGCAGGGGCCGTGGCGCACCTATCGCAACCTGATGATCGTGTTCGTGCTCTGCGGCCTCTGGCACGGCGCCGCCTATACGTTCCTGGTCTGGGGCCTTTATCACGGCGCGCTGCTCGCCGCGGAGCGGCTCTACCGGGAACGCTACGGCGAGCCTTCGGGCGGCCCGCTGGCCTGGGTGACGACCCTCCTCCTGGTCATGATCGGGTGGGTCTTCTTTCGCTCCGCCACGCTGCCCGACGCGCTGCAATTCATCGGCGTCCTGTTCGGTCTGGTCCAGAACGAAGCCGCAGTCTGGAAGCAATCGTTCCTGAACGGCGAACGATTGGTGGTGCTTGCCGCCGGCGCGCTGTTCGCGCTCGCACGATTTGAGGACTACTCGTGGCGGCTGGACGGCTCTCGGTTCTCCGTTGCCTTCAAGAGCGGCGCCGCCCTCATCGTGTTCACCTATGCGATCATGTTATTGTCATTCCGCAGCTTCAATCCGTTCATTTATTTCCGATTCTGAGCATGCGGGTCGCACACAAAGCCGAGATAGCGATGCGCCGCGGGCAGTTGATTTTTGTTTCGGTCTTTTTTGTCCTGATCGCATTCCCGCTGGTCCAGATGGCCGTTCCGCTCATCCGCATCAGCCCGATCCAGGAGAACCGGACGCCGGCGCCCCCGCCTGATTTCTACGACATCGTCGTCAAGGGCGATGGACGGCTCGCGCCCGCGATGAACCGATGGTTCGACGACCGCATCGGCTTTCGACCACTGTTCATCAGGCTGCATAATCAGCTCGACTATTCGCTGTTCCACCATTCCGAACGCGTTTACATCGGCAAGGATGGGATGCTGTTTCTGCGCGACTTCATCGATGCCAAGATCGAGCACGAGCGCGGCGGGGCGCCCTGGCAGCAGGCATTGCAGAACCAGTTCACCGCGCTCGCGCGCCATCTCGATCGCCGCGGCATCAGGCTCGTGATCGTCAGCAATCCGGCCAAGGCCTCGGTACTGACCGATCGGCTGCCGCCCGACGCGCCACGCCTGCCCTCACCCAGCCAGTTCGACAAGCTGCGCTCGTTCCTGTCCGACAATCCGGCCTGGATCTACGTCGACGGCCAGAGCGTGATGGGGCAATGCGGCGACTATCCGTTGTTCTACCGCACCGACATCCACCTCACGATGCAAGCCGGCTACTGCATCGCGAAGGAGATCGTGTCGCGCATCGCGGCCGCGGAAGGACGTGCGGCGCCGTTCTGGAACCCGAGCGCAACCTTCAATCGCAGGAGCAGATTTTCCGGCGGCCTGGCGACGTTCCTGGCGGTCCTGTTCAAGCCGACCGAGCCGATCGAGCTGCCAACCCCGCTCTACCGTGCGGGCCAGAGCGTGCCTGATGGATCGTTCAGCCGCGATCCTGACGGCTTTTTTGACATCATCTATCGCACGCACGCCCCGCTGCGCGCCACCAAGCTGCCGTCCATGGTGCTCTACGGAAACTCGTTCGCGGCGGACTATCTTCGCTCCGGTCTCTTCTTTCAGTTCAGCGAGGTGCACAGCGTCGTCAATAATCAAATTCCCATCCAGGCCGCGCTGAACAAGCTGCCGGCCTCCACGCGCTACCTGGTGGTGCAGTTTTTCGAGCCATTTCTCGAGGACGTCCGCCGCTACCAGATTCCGCAATAGCGAGCCGGACGACAGCCGGAGCGTCAGTCTTCCGTCTTGTAGCGCTCGAAGGTCGGCGGCGGCAGCCCGGCCAGCGCGCAGGCCGCCCGTACCGTGTTGGCCAGCAGGCATGCAATCGTCATCGGCCCGACACCGCCCGGCACCGGCGTGATGGCGCCCGCCACCTCGCGCGCTTCCGCGAAGGCGACGTCGCCGACGATGCGAGTCTTGCCGCCATCGCCCGGCAGACGATTGATGCCGACGTCGATCACGATCGCGCCCGGCTTGATCCAATGCCCGCGCACCATCTCGGGCCGGCCGACCGCCGCAAACAGGAGATCGGCGCGGCGGCACACCTCGGGCAGATCGCGCGTCTTGGAGTGCGCGACCGTCACGGTCGCGTTCTCGGCGAGCAGGAGCTGCACGAGCGGCTTGCCCACGATATTGGAGCGGCCGATCACCACCGCCTCGAGCCCTTCCAGCGAAGGCTGCACGGTCTTGGCGAGAATCACGCAGCCGAGCGGCGTGCATGGGACCAGCGCCGGCAGGCCGGTCGTGAGCATGCCCGCATTGGTCGGGGTGAAACCATCGACGTCCTTGCGCGGATCGATCGCGGCCACGATCTTCTGCGCATCGATGTGGGCGGGCAGCGGCAACTGCACCAGGATGCCGTGCACCACCGGGTCGGCGTTGAGCCGGCCAATCAGCCCCAACAGTTCGGCCTCGCTGACCGACTCGGGCAGGCGATGATCGAACGAGCGCATGCCGCTGCCGACCGCCATCTTGGTCTTGCTGCCGACATAGACCTCGCTCGCCGGATTGCTGCCGACCAGCACGACCGCAAGTCCTGGCACCAGGCTACGGTCGCGCGCCAGGCGATGCGACGAATCGGCGACCCGGCCGCGCCATTCCGCGGCGATCGCTTTGCCGTCGATCATCTTGGCCGTCATGATCGTCCCTGGTCAGATCAAATGTTTAGCCGATCGTGGCGAATTTCTCCAGCGCCGCCGACAGTTGGGCAGGCTCCCCGGCGATCTGCAGGCGCTTGATCCGCCCGGTATCTCCGGTGATGAGCGCCACGTCGCGCGTTGCGACGCCAAGCGCGCGGGCAACGAGCCGGATCAGCGCGGCATTTGCCTCACCCTCGCTTGGAGGTACGCGCACCCGCGCCCGCAGCACGCAACGACCGTCCGCCAGTACGTCAATGCCGTCGATAGCGTCACGGCCGCCGCGCGGCGTCAGCCGGACCGTTAGCAGAACGCCGCCCGCCACCGCTGTCCACGGTCGCGCGGACATCGTGCTCAGGGCACATTGGGCAGAATGTAGAGCAAGATCACGTAGTGGATGAACAGGATGATGAAAAACAGGACCATCGGAGAAAGATCGATGCCGCCCAGATTGGGCATGCGCTCGCGTATCGGCCGCAAGACCGGCTCGGTTATGCGAAAGAGAAAATCCGCCACCATGCCCACGAACTGGTTGCGCGTATTGACCACATTGAAGGCGATCAGCCAGGACATCACCACGGCCGCGACGACCACGTAGACATAAAGCCACAGGGCTTGATCGAGGACGATGAACAGGGCCTTCATCGGATGGGTTCTGCTCGTTGAATGGCGGTGGCCACATGTAGCGGGCTTGCCGCTCGCGAACAAGCCGGCTGCCGCAGCCTCCTGTGGTTTGGTCGAGAGCCCGGGTGAGACTTATTGACAGGGCGGGGGGGCGGTCCTAAATGGCCCCTCACCCACGCAACGGGCGCTGTCCGTTGCCCTTCTGGGGCCGTAGCTCAGCTGGGAGAGCGCCTCGTTCGCAATGAGGAGGTCAGGGGTTCGATCCCCCTCGGCTCCACCAAACTCCCGCGAAATCAGACGCTTACAGTTTCTTCGGTTTCAGTCCCGAGGCCGAGTCTGGTCTCGGCTGCGCCGTTTCTCGGCGAGCCGCTCGCGGGCGGCCTGCGCCTCATTGTCACCAGCAAGGAATGCGACAATTTCGGGAAGCCTGCGGATCAGGCCGCGACTACCCCACAAGCCATCTTCGATCTCGTTGGGAAAGACCCACACGCGCGCGCTCACCTCGTCGAACACGACGCCTTCGGCGCGGGCCACGGCCGCAGTGATCTCGCGCACGATGGCGGCTCGCGCCTCCACGCTGTACTGCCCCTCGGGCACGGACGGAATGAATCGATACCGCGGCTTGTCTACGAGCGCGCCCGCCGCATACACCACCGGCCGATGCAGAAAGACAACGCTGACCGCCTGGACGCGCTCGCTCGCCGGATCGAGCCCTTCGATCTGGATCAGCGCGTCGGTCATTTCCTTCATCAATTGCTTCTCGGCTTGCGGCCGCAGAGCGCCTTGCGGAATGAACGCATCGATCATGGGCATGGCCAAACTCCATCACTTCCGATCATCCGGCTGTCAGCGTGTTGCGCAGCCCCTGCAGCACCATCTCGGTCGCGACGCACAGAAGCACAAAGGCGGAGAGCTGCACCGCCGCACCTGAGCCGTTCCTGCCCAAGAGACCGACGATCCGTCCCGCGTTGCCGTAAGCGACGGCGATCAGAGCAGCGAGCAGCAGGACGGCGAGCAGCACCGATCCGAGTTGCGTGACGGCGTGCGGGCCTGCGGCACCAGCCGCGCCGAGCGAGATCGCCGCCGCAATCGTGCCCGGCCCGATCGTCATAGGCACGGTCAAGGGCACGAGCGTGCCTTGCGCAGCAGCGCGTGCATTGCATAGGTCGTCGGCAGCAGAGTCCCGCCCGAACAGTTGCCAGGCCTGAGCGCCGAGGATGAGGCCTCCTGCGACGCGCAGCGTGTCAAGCCGGAGGCCGAGCCCGTGCAGGATCTTCGATCCCGCCAGCGCCGCGACAATAACGATCACGCCCGACAAAAGCGCAATGTGACGCGCCAGGCGCCGCCGCGCACACCGGCTCAGATCGATCGCGACCCGATCGAAGATCAACGCCGATCCGATCGGATTCGCAATCGAGAAGAAAGTGATGAAGGAGGCGCCGAACGTGGTCAGCGCATCGGCCATGGCAGCCATGACGGCTGTTCCTTCCAAATGGCGTTGATGGCACTCAGATCAGTTGCCGGTGATGCTGCACGATCGCCGCAAAGCGATCGGACAGCTCGACGAGTGCAACCTGATGCACGATGCTGGCCGGAACGATGCCGCCGCGTCCATCGGGCAGATTGCGCGCCGCACAGGCATCCGCCGCCACCGTCGCGCGATAGCCAAGGTCGACAGCGGCGCGGGCCGTCGAGCTGATGCACATGTGAGTCGCGAAGCCGGCGAGCACCAGGTTCTTGCGCCCGATGGCGGAAAGGCGATCGTGCAGATCGGTTCCGGCAAAGGAGTTGGGGAACGGCTTCTCGATGACGGGCTCGTCCGGCAACGGCGCCACGGCCGCGATGATCTGTCCGCGCTCGGCGTCGCGGTCGAACAGCGCGCCGGCCCGCCCCTTGTGCACGACATGGATCACCGGCGCGCCGCACGCCCGCGCGGCCGACAGCAGCGCGCTGGCGGCGCCAATCACGCTGTCGGCGTCAGCGGCGGCAACCGGACCAGCGCAATATTCGTTCTGCATGTCGATCAGAAGGAGGCAGGCGTCGCGCAGCTTGGCAGGGGCGTATTCGGCGCCCGCAAGCGCGAGCAGTGTCTTTGATGTTGGCTTCAATGTCGTCATGATCTTTCTCACTTTCCCTTTGCGGGTCGCTGCCCGCAATCCTGCGGGCTGATGGGCCGCATATAGCGGCCGAGAGGGCTGCAGGCACGCAGGGATATTGCGACCGTTACCTGCAAAATTGCAGGCAGCGCAGGAGACTGCTATACCGGCGCGATGAACTGGGACGACCTGCGCATCATCCTGGCCGTGCGCGACGAGGGCACCTATGCGGGCGCCGCCGCGATGCTGCGCATCGACGAGACCACGGTCTCTCGCCGTTTGGCGCGCATCGAGCGCACCCTCGGCGTCACGCTGTTCGAGGCGGTGGATGGCATGCGCCGGCCGACGGCGAACTGCGAGCAGGTAGCGTCGCACGCCCAGGCGATCGCCCGTCACGTGGCGGACATCCGCAATGTCGGCAAGCGAACGCCCGGCCCGGTGGGCCGCTTCCGGATCGCGTCGATCAATTCGATCGCCGAGGAAGTCCTGGCTCCCGGGCTGGCGCAATTGCTGACGGCACATCCGGGCCTGACCGTCGAGCTCCTCACCTCCAGCGAGAAGGTCAACTTCTCGCGCTGGGAGGCCGATCTTGCGGTTCGGCTGCTCAAGCCCGAGCGAGGCGACTTCACGATCCAGAAGCTCGCGGATACTCAGCTTTATTTCTTCGAGCCCGCCGAAAGAACCAGCGCCAATGTCCAATCCGTCGTTTGCGGCTATCCGGACAGGCTTGATCGGTCGCCGGAGACGGAATTCCTCAAGTCGCGGGGACTTCAGAGCGCGGCACGCTGCATTACCGACAACGCGCGCGTGGTCCGCAATCTCGTTCGCTCTCAGAGCGCTGTGGGAATCCTGCCTGACTATCTCTGCGGCGACCTTTTGGGCGATCCGCGCCTGCGCGCAACGCCTCTGCCGCGCCGCCGCGATACCTGGCTGCTGATCCAATCGCACCTCAAGCGGAACGAGGCCGCCCGTGTGGTCATCGATTGGATCCGGCAACGGTTTGCCTCGACAATCCGATCGTGACCCGCATGGCTCATCTGCCGATGGGCGGTGGCCGGCTGGGCTATCCCTGGCCGGCCAATCCCCTACAATGGGCACTTGATCACGCTCGAATCGCCGCCATGCTCCCGCCCGCCGAGTTGAAATTCACCTACGCATGACCACGTCCGTCCCGGACTCCCTGCTGCAGCACCGGCCGTTCATCCTCTATTGGAACGCGCGCATCTTCTCCTCGATCGCCTTCCAGATGGTCGGGGTCGCGGTCGCCTGGCAGATGTACACGATCACCGGCAATGCATTCGACCTCGGCCTCGTCGGCCTTACTCAGTTCCTGCCCGCCACTGTGCTGATCCTGGTCGCCGGCCAACTCGCCGACCGCTACGACCGCCGCACCATCCTGCAGCTCTGCCAGGGGGTCGAGGGCGCGGCCGCCGCTGCACTTGTCTACGGCTCGTTCACCGGGCAGATCAGCAAAGAGTACATCCTCGCCGCCGTGTTCTGCCTGGGCGCCGGGCGCGCCTTCGAGGCGACCACCAACCAGGCGCTGCTGCCCGCCGTGGTGCCGGCCGAGCTGTTTCCACGCGCGGTCGCGGCCTCCTCCATCACCACGCAGATCGCGACCATCTCGGGTCCGGCGATCGGCGGCTTTCTGTACGCGGTCAGCCCCACGTTCGTGTACGCGATCTGCACCGCGCTGTTCCTGTGCGCGACGCTGCAGCTCGCATTCGTGCGACCGGCGCGCGTTGCGTCGACGCGGCCGCCGTTGACGCTGCAAACGTTTTTCGCCGGACTGTCTTACATTCGGCGCAACCGCATCCTGCTCGGCGTGATCATGCTCGACTTGTTCGCGGTGCTGCTCGGCGGCGCGACCGCGCTGCTGCCCATTTACGCGAAGGACGTGTTCGACGTCGGGCCCTGGGGGCTCGGCCTGTTGCGCTCCGCCCCCGCGATCGGCGCACTGTTGAGCCTCGCGGTACTGACGCGCGCGCCGTTGCAGGAACGCGTCGGCCGCATCGAGTTCACCGCGGTCGCGGTGTTCGGCATCGCCACCATCGTGTTCGGCCTGTCGGGCTCGTTCTGGCTGTCGATGCTGGCGCTCGCGATCCTGGGCTCAGCCGATTCCGTCAGCGTCGTGATTCGGTTGACGCTGGTGCAGATCGAGACGCCGGACGAGCTGCGCGGCCGCGTGAGCGCGGTCAACTCGCTGTTCGTCAGCATGTCCAACCAGATCGGCGACTTTCGCGCCGGCACGGTAGCGTTCTGGATCGGCGCGACGCCAGCGGTGCTCGCCGGCGGCATTGGCACGATCCTGGTCGTGCTCGCCTGCATCCGGGCTTTTCCGGAGCTCTACCGCGTCGAGCGATTTCGCGGCGGCAAGCAGGCCTAGGCGGCAAGCTTGGCTGGCAAGAAAGCCCGCGAATTGCAAGCGCACGGCGTATCGGTCCCCGCCTGCGCCCTATGGCATGCACAGCTCTTTGAGCACTTACGCGAATGATAGCCTGGGGTTGGACGGAGCAGTGCCACAGCGTTCCCTCCCCCCTTGCGGGGGAGGGACAGGGAGGGGTCCAACAAGACAAACGCCGATCGAAACCGCGCCGGATTGCCCGCGCAAAAGCGGGTGGCTACTCTGGCGTTCGCCTGCAAGAAAAGACCGCGACAGGGAGCCAACCGGATGACGACGCGCGCGCTCAACGACTTCCTGACCCAGACCGGCCCTGGAACCCCGATGGGCGACCTGTTCCGGCGCTACTGGATCCCGGCGCTGCTGTCCGCCGAACTGCCGGAGCCGGATTGTCCGCCGGCGCGCGTCAAGCTCCTGTCGGAGCGCCTGCTGGCATTCCGCGACACGCAAGGCCGCATCGGCCTGATGGATGAGTTCTGCGCGCACCGCGGCGTCTCGCTCTGGTTCGGGCGCAACGAGGAGAACGGCCTGCGCTGCCCTTACCACGGCTGGAAATACGACGTGACCGGGCAATGCATCGATGTCCCCTCCGAGCCCGAGGAGAGCGGCTACTGCCAGAAGATCAAGCTCAAGTCCTACCCGTGCGTCGAGCAAGGCGACGTGATCTGGGTCTACATGGGCCCGAGCGAGCTCAAGCCACCGCTGCCGGGCTTTGAATGGTCGCTGGTCCCGCACACGCACCGCTTCGTGACCAAGCGCACGCAGGAATGCAACTATCTGCAGGCGATGGAAGGCGGCATCGATTCCGCCCACGTCTCGTTCCTGCATCGACACGACCTGCGCAGCGACTCGCTGCATGCGAGCAAGGGCGCCGAACTCACGCGCGAGACCGACGCGCGCTTCGAGGTTATCGAGACCGCGGGCGGCATGGTCATCGGAGTACGCCGGCCGGCACAGGCGGGCCACCTCTATTGGCGGATCACGCAATGGATCATGCCGTTCCACACCATGATCCCGCCCTACGGCGACAATGCGCTCAACGGCCACGCCTTCGTGCCGACCGACGACGAGAACTGCATGTCGTGGTGCTTCACGCATCATCCGGCGCGGCTGCTCAGCGAGCATGAGCTCGACACCATGCGCAACGGCGGCGGCATCCACGTCAACCTGATCCCCGGCACGTTCCGTCCGGTGGTCAACAAGGACAACGACTACATGATCGACCGCGCGGCGCAGAAGGCCAACAAGACCTATTGCGGCGTCAAGGGCATCGCCATGCAGGATGCGGCCGTACAGGAAAGCATGGGGCCGATCCAGGATCGCAGCAAGGAGAACCTCGTCTCCACCGACAACGGCGTGATCATGGCGCGGGTGCGGCTGCGCAAGGCCGCGCTCGCCGCCCAGGAAGGCAAGAAGCCCGACGGGCTTGATCCTACAACTCACGCCGTGCGCTCAGCCTCGATTGTGCTGCCCGAAACGGTGAGCTTCAACGAAGGAGCCGCTGAGGCGCTGACAGTGCGCGAAGGCGCCGCGCCCATATCGGTGTGAGCGCCAGAATTGGTGTGAACGCCAATTGGTGCGAGCGGTCGGTGAGCCGAAAGGTCACGAACCGGTCCGCCGTGCGGAGCCAGGCGTCTTGCCGTTCGCCGCGATGGACTCCTGCAGGAAATTCACGAAGTCGATGGTCTTTGCGGGCAGGTGCTTGGCCTTCGAATAATAGGCGCACATGCGTTCGGGCGAAGACGTCGCTGCCTCGAAAATCGCCTCCAGAGACTTGTTGGCGAGCTCCGCGCGAACCGCATAGTGGGGAAGCCTGACAATTCCGCAGCCGCGCAGCGCCATCTGGATCAGAACGTCCGAGCTGTTCGAGGAGAATGTGCCTTTCACCGGAACGAGGAACTGCCGCGAAGCCGCTTGAAACGGCCAGTCCTTTGGTGCGGTTAAAAGATTGACGAGGCAATTGTGGTCGCGCAGATCCTGCGGCTTCTTCGGCCGGCCGAAGCGCTGGAAATATTCCGGCGACGCGCAGACGACGTGCGCAATGCCGCCGAGATCACGATCGACCAGGCCGGGCACGGCAGGCTTGGTGCTGGCGATGATGACGTCAAATCCGTCGTCCACGGAATTGACGGCGTCGGGTGCGGCAAAAAGGTTGATGCGCAGGGTCGGAAAGCGGCCCACGAAGTCGAAGATCAGAGGCGCGAGGACGTGGCGGGCGTAGTCGCTGGTCGCTTGAACGCGGAGCGTTCCATAGGGCCCGGTCTGAAGATTGCGCGTCTTGACCACATAGTCGTCGAGCGTCGCCAGCATCTGGAGGCAGTTTTGAAACAGCTCCTCGCCCGCGTCCGTGAGCACGATGCCATGGGTGGAGCGGGTCAGCAGGCTGAACCCGAGAGCCTCCTCCAGCTCCTTCATGCGCTTGCTGACAACCGAGGGCGTGGTGCGCAGATCCGCGGCAGCCTTGGTGAAGCTCCGGCGTTCCGCCACCCGCACGAAAGCGTTGAGCTTATTCAAGTCTCTCAGCGCTGCCGTCAGAGACATCTGTTGTGTCCTTCTGCGCTTTGCTTTGCCCGACCCAAGTATCCTCGCAATCGTCAGACGGTGATATCCGAGCATTAACTGTGTTGATATCGCCTCTACCTTTCACGGATAACATATTCGAGGGTTCATGGCGCTCTTCCACTTGCCTTTTTCTGCCCCTTCGGCGGACCGCTATCCTGGAAACAACAGTTGTTCTGACAAACGGGCTACCAGATTTCGCGCCCGCCGGTAACATCCGCAGCACCGGTCGATAAAATGGCCTATAGGTTCGCGCATCCCCAAGGAGGAACATCCATGATGAAAGAATATCACTATGACCATCTCATCCGCTGGCCGCGCGGCGAGCGCGCCGCGGTGTTTTTGACGTTCGACTTTCAAGGCGGCGAGGACGTCAAGCCGGACAAGAACGGCTTTCTCAATTACGAAATGTGGAGCCAGGGCGAATACGGCCCTCACCATGCGATCTACCGGCTGCTGCGGGTGCTCAAGGAAGAGAACGTCAAGGGGACGTTCTTGACCTGCGGCGCGATCGCGGAGCGCTATCCGGAAGCCGTGCAGGCGATCCTCGACCACGGCCATGTGGTGGAAGGCCACGGCTACAATCACGAGATCGCCCGCTACCTGCCGCGCGATGAAGAAGACAAGGTGATGAAGAAGACCATCGCCATGATCCAGAAGCGCACCGGCCGACGGCCGCATGGCTGGCGCTCCTGCACCCAGAGCACGAATACCATCGAGCTCCTGATCGAGAACGGCTTCACCTTCAACACCAACTGCTTCCATGAGGAGCGGCCGTTCCTGTACGAAAAGGACGGCAAGGTCATCGTCGAGCTGCCGCGGCAGCCGTTCGGCGACGGCACCCTGTTCGGCCATCGCCATGGCGAATACGGCAACCCGTTCCACGGGCTGGAGAGCTGGAAGGCCTTTTTCGACGAGCTCTATGCGGAGACCGCCGAACGCCCCGGCTACATTCCGTTCACGTGCCATCCCTATATCATCGCGCGGCCCGGCCGGACGCTGGCTTTGCGTGGGATCATTCAGCACATGAAGAAGGCGGACGTCTGGTTCGCGACCGGCATCGAGTTGGCCGAGTGGTGCCTCAACGACCTCTTCAAGGCTGAATGTAACAAATTGTCGCTGGCGGCCGCGAGCTGACGGCAGCCTGATAGTGATCGTTGCTACGCCAGCGCCCGGCTCCCCGGGCGCTGGCCGATCCATCGAAGCACAAGTCCTCAGGGAGGATGTCCTATGACACGGGCCGCCGGATTATTCCTCGCCGTCGCCTTGACGTGGGCAACGGCGCCGCAAGCGAACGCCGATCCGATCGCGGACTTCTATCACGGCAAGTCGTTGCGCATGCTGATCGGCTACGGGCCGGGCGGCGGCTACGATCTCTATGGGCGCCTGGTCGCCGAATTCCTGCCGCGCCACATTCCGGGCAATCCCACGATCGTGCCGCAGAACATGCCGGGCGGCGGCAGCTTCGTGGCCGCCAAGTACATGGCCGAGGTCGCGCCCAAGGACGGCACCGTGTTCGGCAGTCTGGCGCAGACGCTTGCGCTCGACAGCATGACCAACACCAAGACCAAGATCGACGTCACCAAGTTCAAATATCTCGGCCGGCTTGTCACCAACATCGACACCGGGGTGACGCTGCCGAAAAGCGGCATCAAGTCTTTTGAGGACCTGCGCAAGAAGGAATACACCGTCGGTGCCTCCGGCGGCGGCTCCACCACCGTACTGTTTCCATCGGCGCTGAACGCCTATGCGGGCGCCAAGATGAAGATCGTGCGCGGCTACAAAGGCACGACCGACATCGTGCTGGCGATGGATCGCGGCGAGGTCGACATCGTGGGCGCCTACGGGCTGCCGGGCATCATGGTGAGCAAGCCCGGCTGGGTTACCAAAGGCGAGGCGACCATCCTCTATCAGGCCGCTCTGAAGCGCCATCGGCTCATTCCCAACGTGCCGACCCTGCCGGAGCTCGCACAAAGCGACGAAGGCCGCGTGATCCTGCGCGCGGCGGCCTCGACCGGCGAATTCGGCCGCTCGATCCTGACCACGCCGGGCGTGCCGCCCGAGCGGCTCGCGGCGCTGCGCGCGGCCTTCGCGGCCATGCTGAAGGACCCGGACTTCCTCGCCGCCACCGAGAAACGCAAGATGATGATCGATCCCGGCACCGGCGAAGAGCTGGATGCGCTGGTGAACGAGACGCTCAAGCTGCCGAAGGATGTCGCAGTCAATATCCGCAAGATGATGGAGTAGGCGGCACCCTCATACGCCGGTCTGCCCCAGCCAATGATTGAGAAACGCCGCGAGCCAGGCGCGGCCGGCCGGATCGTGGACCGCGCGGTCGGCAAAATGCGCGGCGCGCTGCTTGGCGCCCGGCAGAAAGGTGCGCTCGTGGCCGCGCACCGTCCAGCGGCACATGGTGGCGTGCGTGACCTCCGGATGAAACTGCAGCGCATAGCCTGAGCCAGCGCGGAAGGCCTGCACCGGGAACGTGTCGCCCTCCGCCAGGAGATCGGCGCCGGGCGGCAGTTCAAAGCCCTCGCGATGCCACTGATAGACCTGCTCCGGCCACGGGTCGCAAACCGCGCGCCCGACATCGGTCGGACGGATCGGGTAGTAGCCGATCTCGGCGTGGCCGTCGGCGTGGCCATAGACGCGGCTGCCGAGTTGGCGCGCCAGCATCTGGGCGCCGAGGCAGATGCCGAGAAACGGCTTTCTCTCCTTGAGCGGCACCGCGATCCAGTCGACTTCGCGGCGCACGAACTCGTCGTTGTCGTTGGCGCTCATCGGACCGCCGAAGATGATCGCGCCGGCATGTCCCTCCATGGTGCCGGGCAGCGGATCGCCCAGGCTTGGCCGGCGAACGTCGAGCGGATAGCCGCGCTCCCGCAGCGCGTAGCCGACCCGCCCGGGCGTGGAGTTGTCACGGTGCAGAACGATCAGGATAGGCTGATAGGGTAGAGGCATGACGCTTCAGCTCTGCCGCCCATGATGCCGCACCGCAACCGCGGCCAGCACGAGCGGGCGCGGCGCGACGCGAAGCAGAAAGGTGATGAGCTTGTTGCCGAAGCCCAGCACCACCAGGCGGTCGCCCGCGACAAGACCGCGGTAGCCCGCCTCCGCCACCTGTTCGGCCGACCGCGTGAAGATGGGCGGATAGCGCTCGGTGCGCACCCCGGCGCGCGCCTGGAATTCGGTCGGTACTGGCCCGGGGCACAGCGCGGTGACGCGCACGCCGCGCGGCTTGAGCTCGCGATGCAGCGCCTCGCTGAACGACAGCACGTAGGCCTTGCTGGCATAGTAGACGGCCATGCCGGGGCCGGGCAGGAAGCCCGCGACCGACGCCACGTTGAGAATGCCGCCGCGGCGACGCTGCAGCGGCTCGACAAAGGCAAGCGACAGATCAGTAAGCGCCCGCACGTTGACATCGACCATGTTCAGCTGCTCGGCGAGATCCGTTCCGGCGGCCGCGCCAACCAGCCCGAAGCCGGCGTTGTTGACGACAATCTCCGGCTCGGCGTCGGACATGCTGAGCACATCGCGGATGCGGTCGACTGCATCAGGCTGCGCAAGATCGACCGGCAGCGTCATGGGCCGCTTGTGGCCCTGCGCTGCGATCGCCTCCGCAAGCTCGGTCAGCCGCTGTTCGCGGCGCGCGATCAGCATGAGCTCGTGGCCGTGCCGCGCAAAAACATATGCAAGCGCCGTGCCGATCCCTGCGGACGCGCCGGTGAGCAGCGTAATCGGGCGCATCAGCTCGCCTCGCCGCCCTCGTGGCCGGCCGCCACCTGCTGCCGCAGCTCGATGCGTTCACGCGAGGATACGCCGAGCAGATCGGCCGCGCGCCAGATCAGGTTGTCCTCGAACTCGGTCACGCGGTGATCAGCGAAAACGACCTGCCACATCATCTCCACCATGCGGCGCCGGCCATTCTCGTCGAGCGAGCGGTTGAGCTGGCTGGTGAAATGATAAAGGTCAATCGCCTCTTGCTCGGCCGCCACGGCTTTCACGATCAACTCGGCCGCGGCCTCGTCATCGAGGCTGAAGCAGCGCTTCACGATTGTGTGCAGCCTGGCGCGCTCGATATCCGACATGCCGCCATCGATCATGGCGACATGTACCAGCAGCGCGGCTGCCGCCAACCGATAGTCGTTTTCCTCGAAGCGGCTCGGATGCTTGTCACCACCGGCCAGCTCCGACACGAACTGTTTGAAGGCTTGAAACATTGCGCCATTCCGTAAATGCCAACCAATTCTGACATATAGGCGGCGAATGGCGAATTGCGAACCGCAAATGGGGGACTGCGAATGGGGGACAGCGAATGGGAGGCGCGCCCCGCACTACTCGCTACTCACCATTCGCTACTTCTGCTCGATGCCCTTGCGCTCGCGCCTGCTCTTGGCGAGGAGATTTAGATTGTTCTGGATATAGGGATTCTGCGGGTCCTTGGCCTTGGCCTGCAGCAGCGTCTTGCGCGCGCGCGCATAGTCGCCGCGCAGCATGTAGGAATACCCCTTGTTGTTGAGGACCTCCGGCGTCGGCCCGACGATGGCAATCACCTGGTTGTAGGCGCGGTCGGCCAGCTCGAACCGGCGCAACTGGTCGTAGGACGCCGCCAGACCGACCCAGGCTTCGGCATCCTTGGGACGCGACTCGACGGCACGGCGGAAATGGCGCTCCGCGAGCCCGTAATTGGCCGAGCGATAGAGCTTCTTGCCGGTATTGAGATCGTCGTAGGGATCGCTGCCCAGAAGCCCTGACGCGTTGGGCGCCTCGGCTCCCTCGCCGTCCGGCACCGACGCCGTCGTCTGCGGATCGTCAGCGGATTTGGCGCCGAAAATGTCGCCAAGCTTGGTCGACGTCTCGCATCCGGCCAGCAGAAGCGGACCAACGAGCGCCGCCACGAGTACGCGACCCTTACCCATACGCATAAAACGCTCCGGGGGGTTTTGCGATTGGCTGACGCGCGCCGGAGCAATGGCCCCTGCCCCCTGGCCGCCCCCGAAAGCAGCCCGATACTGCAACCCTAGGGTACGTGGGTTAAGATTTCCTCGCCGTCCAAGCCGCTGCGGGGACAAAACATTCCGTCATTTCGGATAGTATCTGGATACCTGCAAAAAATCGGCTGACGGGGCGGCCTAGTGCCGCCGATCTGAAGTTCCTACACCACTTGCGGCAAACTCGGTTAGGAACTTCAGATCGAAAAGCGGCACTAGAATCATAGAGTTGCTAGTGCCCCTTTGTTTCCGAAGTTCGTCTCAGAGGGTGCAGCAATGACTTAACGAACTTCGGAAACAGGGCACTAGTAGTGGCCGGTCGTGACGCGCACGACCACGGGCAGCAGGATCACCACGAACAGCACCGGGAAGATGCACAGCATCATCGGGATGGTCAGCCGCGCGGGCAGGCTGTAGGCCTTTTCCTCGGCGCGCGAGAGCCGCTTGTGGCGCATGTCATCGGAGTAGACGCGCAGCGCGTCGGTGATGCTGGAGCCGAGCTCGGCGGACTGCTGGATCAAGGTCGCGAACGAGCGCGCCTCCTCGAGGCCGAGCCGATCGCCCAGATGTTCGAGGGCCTCCGTCATGGTACGGCCGGCGCGAATCTCGAGATTGGCCATGTGCAGGTTGGCGCAAAGCGACGGATAGGATTCGCCAAGCTCGCGTCCGACGCGCTCCAGCGCCGCCTCCATGCTGAGGCCGGAGTTGGCGCACACGACCAGGAGGTCCATGAAATCAGGGAAGCCGGCCCGGTGCTCGTCGCGCCGCGCCGAGATCCGGCGGTCGAGATAGATGCTCGGCGCCACATAGCCGAACAGCCCGCCCCCCATGACCGCCAACCACAATACCGACGATGATGTCTGCCACACCAGCGGCAGTCCGACGAAGATGGCGGCCGCAGCTCCCAGCGCAAGCGCCGTCCGCGCCACGAAGAACACCGCGATGGCGCGCGGATTGTAGATGCCGGCGTGCAGCATGCGCCGGCGCAGAATCTTGCCGTCCCCCTTGTCGCCCGCCTCGTAGTGCTTGCTCGTGTAGTCGAGGACACGCTGGACGGCTCGGAGACTCGACCGGCGCAGCGAGTGCCGGTTCTCGCCCGGGCCCTCCCCGGAATTGCGATTGATCCCGGCCGCACGCCGCTTGACGGCACCGCGCGAGTGCACCATCGCCATCACGCCGAACGCCGTCGCCGTGGTCGCGACAAACACGATCAACGCCAGCATCGCTACCGAGCGGTCGCCGAACGTCTCAAACATGATGCTGTACAGTTGGTCCATCGCTCAGATCCGGAAGTTCACCATGCGATACATGATGAAATTGCCGATCGCCATCCAGCAGCCGGCCCCGATCAGGACCTTCTTGGTCAGGCCCACATCCCACACCGACGAGTAGAAGTTCGGCGCCACGAAATGAATGATCAGGAACAGCAGGATCGGCAGCGATGAAAGAATGATCGCCGAGGCGCGGCCTTCCGACGCCAGCGCCCTGACCTTGCGCCGCATCTTGAAGCGCTCGCGGATGACCTTGGAGAGATTTTCCAGAATCTCGCCGAGGTTGCCGCCGGTCGACGCCTGGATCCCGACCGCCGTGACGAACAGCGGCAGATCCTCCTGGCCGATGCGGTAGTAGAGGTTGCGCAGGGCGGATTCGAGATCGGCCCCGTAGGTGATTTCGTCGGCGACGATGCCGAATTCAGACCCGATCGGGTCCCTCATCTCGCGCGCGACCATGCCGATCGCGATTGGCACCGGATGGCCGGCGCGCAGGCTGCGCACGATCATGTCGAGCGCATCCGGGAACTGCGCCCCGAACGCCTTGCGCCGCCGCCCGCGCAGGAAGAGAAGCACCCCATAGGGCAGGAGCGTGCCGCAGAAAAGGCCGATCAGCAGCGCCTGGATGAGATCCTTGCGCAGCACATACCCCGCTCCGAATGCCACCACCGCGCCCACCGCAACGATGAGCAGAAGCTTGCTCACGCCGATCGTCAGGCCGGATTGCAGCAGCAGCTTGTTGAAGGACTCAATTCCGATGCTGTAGTCGCCGCCCGTGGTCAGGCCGCGCTCCCGCCGCAACTGGATGAGGATGTTCTCGCGGTTGGGCTCATCCTTGAGCAGCTTGAGGCGGCGGTTGACATTCTGCCGATACGAGACCCCCGAGAAACACAGCAGGTAAATGCCTTCGACGAACAGCCCGACCGAGGCCGCGACGAACACATAGACCAGGTAGATGGGGTCGAACTCGAGCGACATGACGGATCAGAGCTGTTGTGACGGGTCGAAGTAACTGCCCGGAATCTTGATGCCCATGGCGACGAGATCGTTGAGAAAGCGCGGACGCACGCCAGTCGCCTGGAAGTGACCGATCACGCTGTTGTCCGGCCCGGTCCCGGTGCGCACGAACTTGAAGATTTCCTGCATCTGGATGATGTCGCCTTCGAGACCGGTGATCTCGGCGATCGACGTCACCTTGCGCTTGCCGTCGGAGAGCCGCGACAGTTGCACAATGAGCCTGACCGCGGACGCGATCTGGCCGCGGATCGACGCGATCGTCATCGGCATTCCGGCCATGCCGATCAGCTGTTCGAGACGCGAGATCGCTTCCCGCGGATTGTTGGCGTGAATGGTCGCCATCGAGCCTTCGTGGCCGGTGTTCATGGCCTGCAGCATGTCGAAGGCTTCCTCGCCGCGGCACTCGCCGAGGATGATGCGCTCGGGCCGCATACGCAGCGCGTTCTTGACCAGTTCGCGCTGGCGGATCTCGCCCTTGCCTTCGAGGTTGGGCGGCCGGGTCTCCATGCGGGCCACGTGCGGCTGCTGCAGCTGCAACTCGGCGGCGTCCTCGATGGTGATCAGGCGCTCCTTTTCCGAGATGAAGGCGGAGAGCGCATTGAGCATCGTGGTCTTGCCCGAGCCGGTGCCGCCGGAAATGATGGTCGTGATGCGCGCCCGCACCGCTGCTGCCAGCACTTCCGCCATCTGGGGACGGATGGCGTTATATTCGACCAGCTTGTTCAGGTTGAACGGCTTCTTGGAGAATTTGCGGATCGACACCAGCGGTCCGTCGACGCCAACCGGACGGACGGCGACGTTGACGCGGGAACCGTCGAGCAGACGCGCGTCGCAAAGCGGATGCGAACTCGTCAACCCGCCGGCCGACCGCGGCGACGATCTTGTTGATGATGCGCAGGAGGTGCGCCTCGTCCTTGAAGCGCACACCGCAAGGCTCCAGCAGGCCGCCGCGCTCCACATAGACGCTTTCGTGGCCGTTGATCAGAATATCGCTGATACTGCCGTCCTTGAGCAGCGGCTCGAGCGGGCCGAGCCCCGTCATTTCGTCGAGAATCTCGGTAACGAAGTCGCTCAGTTCCTGGGAATTGAGCGCCAGACGCTCGACCATGACGTATTGCGACACGAGCTGCTGGATGTGCGCGCGCATTTCCTCTTCCGGCAGCTTTTCCAGCGCCGAGAGGTTGATCTCCTCGATCAGGCG
The DNA here is from genome assembly GCA_963753575.1 of uncultured Alphaproteobacteria bacterium. Classification (GTDB taxonomy): domain Bacteria; phylum Pseudomonadota; class Alphaproteobacteria; order Rhizobiales; family Xanthobacteraceae; genus VAZQ01. The sequence continues at coordinate 4,916,774 of CAVWCR010000003.1, read as the reverse complement.
TCGATGCAGCCGAACCTTGGCGTCAAGCAGCTTGTCGGTCTGCAGCGGATTGGCAGCAGCCGACGCCGCGGCGAGGTCCGCGCTGGGCTCGGGCAGCACCGTCCAGGCCACTCCTTCGAGGCCGGGCGGCGGCTCGTCTTGCGCCGGCGCGACTTCCGGAGCAACGGCGCGACGGGCGGTGAAACGGCCGATCATTCGTTCCTCGTCTGGCGGTCCCTGGGGCGGCTCTTCGACCTATCGCGCCCAGGACAGTTTGAACTTGCTCAAACCCTTTTCCTCGGCGGCGGCCCTGGCTTCGGATTGCGGGAGAATCACCTTCCTGAGCGCGAGCGTGATCTTGTTGCCGGGCTTTATCTCATCGAGCGGCACGCCGCGATCGATCGCCTCGCGCACGATGGCGTAGTGATTGGGAATGCAGGCGGCGAACGAATCGCCCAGCACCTGCTCGATATCGTTCTTGCGCAGCCCGGAGGAGAACATCTGCTGCTCGAAGCGATTGACGATCACCTTCGGGTTCGGCCCCTCGCCGAGCCGTTCGCGGATCGCCTCCACGAGCTGCTTGGCGTGCCGTAATCCCGGAACCGTCATCTCGCTGACGATGAACAATTCATTCGAGCCGAGCAGCACGCTGTCGGTCCAGGAGAACCAGGTGCGGGGCATGTCGAACACGACATAGTCGAACTGCGTCGACACCATGTCGAGCAGCCGCGTCACCACGTCGGGATCGAACGAACGCATTTCGGCCGGCCGATTAGGCGCGGCGATCACCGCCAGGCCGGATGGATGATGCGAGAGCATCACTTCCAGGAGCTGACGGTCGAGGCGCTCCGGCCGCGGCTCGATCTCGCCGAGATTGAGCCGGGGTTCGAGGTCGAGATAGTCGGCGCATGCGCCGTGCTGGAAGTCGAGATCGACCAGACAGGTCGACGACTTCCCATGCGGCCCGCTGTTGAGCAACTGCATCGCGCTCTGGATCGCCAGCGTCGTCACGCCGGCCCCGCCGACAGCCGGCAGGAATGTGTAGATCTGCGACTCGGTCACGTCCTTGGTGGTCGGACGCGTGGCCACCCGCGCGCAGGTGCGCATGAGCTCGACCGGCGCGACCGGCTTGACCAGAAAATCGGCGACGCGCATCTGCACCAGCGCGCGCGCAACGTTTGCGTCGAAGGCCTGCGTGATGACGATCACGGGCGGCCAGACGCCGACCCGCGTGATCAGCCGCTCGAGCGCCTGCATCTCACCCGGCTGCGCGGCATCGAGATCGATCACCACGACGCTCGCGCCCGCGAGGTCGAGCTGACCCTCCAGCGCTCCCAGCGTACCGGGAACAAGCGCCAGGGCGAACTGCCGATCGGCCGCGAAGGCGGCTTGCACCTCCGCCTCAAAGCCGGCGTCAGCCGTCAGCACGACCACTGGGGTCGCGATCGCTGATGCGTTGGTTCGGCCGATTCTCATGACACTCGCTCGCGCCTCGGATTTTCGATCAAGGGCCCTTCACCGGGGCGGCAGCCGGCGCCGACTGTGCCGCCGTCGCAGTCGCGGCGGCCTCCTGCGCTTTCTGATAGGCGACCGAGCTGGTCGTCACGTTGACGGGCCTGATGACGCGATTCTGCCGGTAGCGCTCCTGCGCCGACTCCACCCGCTCGCCGTTGAACGCGATGTCGCGGTTGGTGCTGGAGCGAGGCCACGGATCGACCATGTGGACGACCTTGTTCGTCTCGACCGCGTCGTTGGCGCCGAGCGAGACCGTCTCACGTCGGGCCCAGTAGATGTCCGAGCAGCCGCCCAGCGCCGCCCCGAGGGCGACAACCACCGCCAATGACCTAGTTCTTGGTGACGACGACATTGTTGCCTCCCTTGGGAAGATCGAGCATGTGGCCGCTGTAGGGCAGCTCCGCGCCCATCGCGGTGCGCAGCTTGCCGCGCGGGATTTCGCCCTTGCCGGCCAGGAACAAGTCCGCATCGTTGCCCGGCACCGTATTGTCGAGCGGCGTCTTGACCGGATCGCCCGGCCGTGCGGGACGCACGAGGTGGGGCGTGACGATGATGGCGAGATCAGTCTCGTCCTTCTGGAAGGACCTGCTCGCAAACAGCGCGCCAAGTATCGGCACGTCGCCGAGCCAGGGCAGTTGCTCCTGGTTGGCCTTGTTGATGTTCTGCAGCAGCCCGCCGATGACAAAGCTCTGGCCGTCACGAAGCTCGAGCGTGGTCGAGGCGCGGCGCACGATCAGGGCCGGGACCGGCGGCAGGCCGGGACCAAGCGCGATCGCATTGTTGACATCGAACTGGCTCACCTCGGGCTCGATCTTCAGGTTGATCACGCCGTCCCTGAGCACGGTCGGCGTGAAGGCGAGGCCGACGCCGTAGCGCTTGTATTCCACCGAAATCGAGTTGTTGGTGCCCGACACCGGGATCGGATACTCGCCACCGGCAAGGAAGCTTGCGGTGTCGCCTGAGAGCGCGGTCAGATTCGGCTCCGCCAGGCTGCGCGCCAGCCCGCGCTGCTCAAGCGCGTTGATCGCAACGTCGATCGTTGACCCGCCCGACAGGATGCGGCCGAGCAGGAAGCCGAACGGCGACGCTCCGGAGAGCACCCCGGCCGCGACTTCGCCGACCGGAATCTGGGTCGGGCTCGTCGGCGCCGTGATCGGCAGCCCCGCGGCGTTGCGGCGCGATCCGATATTCGCCGTCATGTGGCTGTTGAAGACGTTCCACTGGACGCCGAGCTCGCGCCCGGCCTGGCGCGTGGCCTCGACAAAGCGGACTTCCAGCATGACCTGCTGCGGCTGCGACACCCTGACGGTGTTGATGATGTCCGGCGCGAACTGGCGCGCGATCGTCACCGCCCGGTCAAGCGTCACGGCATCGGAAGCGACACCCGAGAGCATGATCCGGCCATTGACCGACGAAACCCGCATGCCGGGACCGACGGCCGAACGGATTTCGGTCGCGAGCCGCGACACGTCGTACGACACTTCGATGTCGAAGATGCCGAGCTGACGCTTGCCTTCCGCATAGACGGTCACGCGGGTCGTGCCGATCTTCTTGCCGAGGATCGACAGTGTATGATCGGTCAACGGCGTAACATCGGCGACTTCCGGATCTCCGATCGTCACGTCGGAAAACGGCGCGTCGACGCGCACGTCTTCGGTCTTGCCGACCGCGATCGTCAACGACACGGTCCGACGAGCGCCGGCTATCTGGATCAATCGCTGCGCCTGCGCATCCACGGTCGGCGTCACCGTCACCGCGGTCGCGGCGAGAGCGGTCGCCGCCAGCGTGGCCAAGAGCCGCCGGCCTCGCGGCAAGACCGCCTTCGACAAGCCCCGCCATTCTGCCAGGGCCTGACACCCAATGTGCTCTGTCACGTTACTCTCCCCACCCATGATCTACCTTCCCCGAAACTCGTAGCCCTCCTACTGGAGCGCTCCCTTCTGATCGGCTGTTGCCGTGCCGGCCGCCCCTTCGGTCGGCACGCTGTAGTCCTCTCGATTGATCTTCTGCGCGTCCTTGGCCGGCCGGAACACCTTGACGGTCGTGAACGACCTCTCCGAACCCGACACAACACCGCCCGCGGTCAGATCGCTGAGCGTGACCGCGCGGGTCGACTCCAGCGACGCTTCGCCGGCCCGGCGCAGCATCAGCGAAAGCGTCCCGACCGACGCCGCCAGCGAGAGCTTCTGCGCGCCTGCGGTATCGACCTCGAGCGTGACCGCCTTGACCACCGACGGCTTGTCGTTGCGCTCGTCCGCAATCTGGTCGATTGCAAGGACGCGCGTGTTCTGCAGCACGACGTCGGTGCTCGAGCGATCTTTTCCGTTGTTGTCCTTCTGCCGCGTGAGCGCGACGTCGACCCGATCGCCCGGCAGGACGAAACCGGCCACGCCCTCGACGTCGTTGACCCGAATGGTGACGGCCCGCATGCCATCCTGCAGCATCGCCGACAGCGTCGCGCGCTGGCCCGGCCCCGTGATCTTGGACGCGAGCACGGGCTCGTTCGCCTCGATGGCGGTGAGGACGACACGACGGCCGCTCTCGCCCATGATGTCCGCGATCGTGCGGAACGCACCGGCCGGAACGGCATTTTCCGGCCAGGCGATCTCGCGCAGGGTTGCAGAGGAGAGCTCGGTGCCGAAGCGCAGCGGCTTGCTGGCGACCACAATTGTCTGCGTGGCGACCGGCGCCTTCTGTGCTTGGAGGCTCCGCATCCGCATCTCGGCCTGCCCGTTCAGCCACGACTGCGCGAGAAACACAGCGAACAGGCCGAACAGCGCGGCAACGCCGATCATCACGATGGTGCTGGTACGCACGCCACTATTTCCTTTGGCCCGCGAGCGGGTTTCCAAGTTGTTTCACGCTCACTATAAGTGGTGAGGAGGTATTGATTTCGTGAAGCGTTGCGGCGTTCTGGCCCTATGCTGAAGAGAGGCTGAAGTCCTATTGTTTACGGATGGTGTAGCGAGCGGAGCAACCTTTGACACGACCTTTACGGATATGGGAAACGCGCCCCTAACGAATGTGGCGCGCGCCCCGTTTGAGCGAGGCGTCTTCACCACAAATGCTTGAGGGACCGCGTTGGGCAGGCTCCCGTCCACAAGCAGGGAGCGCAGCAGGCGCGACCAATGGCGTGGTAAACAATTCGCTGCGGCGTTGATAGATTGTTGATCATACGGCAACATGCCGGGCGCCCAGGACGAGACAAGCCGGAGGAACCGAAGATGTCTAAGCCGCACATCAGCTATGTGGACCCTGCCACCGTAAAGGATCAGGCGATGTTGGCTGAGTTCGACCGCTGCCGCCGGGAAGGCACGCCGCGGCCGGAGAGCCAGGCCATCCGCGCGCATGTGCCGGCCGTGTTCTGGTCCTTTGCGAACTCGTGGCGCGACGTGTTCAAGAACGGCGTCGCCGATCATGCGATCAAGGAGCTTTGCCGGATCTATGTGTCGCGCTCGGTCAAATGCGAATATTGCGGCAATCAGCGCTCCGTGAAGGCGGCGAGCCAAGGCGTCGTCGAGGACGACTACCGCGATCTGATCAACTTCGAGAACTCGACCCGCTACAACGAAAAGCAGAAGGCCGCGCTCTCCTATGCCGAGGCGATCACCTGGGATCTGCCGGTCGACGACGCGTTCTGGGCACGGCTGCACCAGCATTTCAGTGAGCCGGAGCTGGTCGAGATCGGCTTTTTCATTGCGCTGACCATGGGCCAGCAGCGCTGGCTGCGCACCCTCAACATCGAGCATCACGAGGTCTTGGCCGGCACCGACGCGTCGATGGCGCCCGGTTTCGAGGACACAGACGCGCTCAAGCGCTCGAAGAGCGACAGCGACTACTGGGCCAACAAGCCGGCATCGCCCGCGCGCGAAGCCGCGCAATAGCGGGCCTGCGACCAACGATGGGTGATGCGTATGGCGTCGTGAAGGTCGCCGCGGTGCAGGCGGCCTCGGTGTTCCTCGACCGCACCGGATCGACCGAGAAGGCCTGTCGGCTGATCCGGGAGGCCGGCCGCGCCGGCGCCCGCGTGATCGGGTTTCCGGAAGGATTCATCCCCGCGCATCCGGTCTGGTATCACCACCATTCGGCGACCGGCGCGCGCTCCAACCGGCTTGCCACCGAATTGTTCAAGAACGCGGTGGAAATCCCGGGCCCGGAGACCAGGGCGCTTGGTGACGCGGCCCGTGACGCCAACGCCTATGTGGTGATGGGCGTGTGCGAGAAAATCCCGAACACGTTCGGGACCATGTTCAACACGCAAATCTTCTTCGGCCCGGATGGCGCGCTGATCGGCAAGCACCAGAAGATCATGCCGACCGTCGGCGAGCGGCTGGTGCACACCGGCGGTTACGGTGACACGTTCGGGGCGTTCCAGACCGAGTTCGGCCCCATGAGCGGGCTCATCTGCGGAGAGAACTCCAATCCGCTCGCGGTCTTCGCGCTCACCGCCGAAGGCACCCGCATCCATGTCATGAGCTGGCCGAACCATTTTCCGGTGAGCGGCGATCCGCTGCGCGACCGGGTGACAATCGACGCGCGCTCGTTCGCGCAGATGAGCAAGGCGTTCGTGATCGCAGCCTGCGGCACGGTCGACGAGCGCATGATCGAGATGCTCAACGGCGGGCCCGAGACCGAGAAATTCCTGCGCGACCCCGACTGCTGCGGCGGTTCCTGCATCGTCGCGCCTAACAGCCGCGTCATCGCGGGCCCGATGGGCGCCGAGGAGGGTATTCTCTACGCCGACTGCGATCTTGAGATCGGCATCCAGATGAAGCTGCGGCACGACTTCGCCGGCCACTACAACCGGCCGGACATTTTCCACCTGCAGATCAACCGCGCGGCGCCGAAGCTTTATTCGGTGCACGGCGGCAACGCCCTCGACACCACGCCGCCCGCGCAGCTTGCGCCCTCCGCCAGCGCGCTCCTCACCGCTCCCACAACGGAAGACGACGATGGCCACCGCAACTCTTGAAAAGACTGCCGACCCCCGCATCACCTCCGCGATCGGGCACTGGGGGCCGCGCTTCGTCACCAACGGGGTGGCGCTCACCGATTTCGAGGAGGTCACGCGCTCGATCACGTCGTGGGACGACTGGTGCAGCGCCTGGTCGAAGCGCGCGGCCGTGCACGAGGCGATGGGCCGCGAGGCACTCGCCAACAGGAAGCTTCTCAGCGCCGGCGAGCACCTCCAGCGCGCCGGCGTCTACTATCATTTCGGCAAGTTCCTGTTCGTGCAGGACCTGGCCCAGATGAAGGCGGCGCACATCAAGGCGATCGAGTGCCGCAAGCTGGCGGCGCCCTACCTGCGGCCTCCGGGCGAGCGGATCGAGATGCCGTACGAGGGCAAGTGGCTCGCCGGCATCCTGCGCAAGCCTGCGGGGGTCGCGCGCCCGCCGGTGGTCGCATTCGCGTGCGGGCTCGACTCCTGCAAGGAGGAAACCGACGCCTACGAGGCGCCGTTCCTGGCGCGCGGGATCGCGACGCTGGCGTTCGACGGACCGGGCCAGGGCGAAGGCGAATACGACTTCGCGATCCGCGGCGATTACGAGGTCGCCGTCAAGGCGGTCATCGACTTCATCGAGACGCGGCGCGACCTCGACGCGTCGCGCGTCGCGGTCGCGGGCATCAGCCTCGGCGGCTACTACGCGCCGCGCGCGGCCGCCTTCGACAAGCGCATCAAGGCGTGCCTGGCGCTCGGCGGCCCGTTCGACTGGGGCGAATGCATCGACAACGTACCCGACCTTACCCGCGAGGCGTTCCGGGTGCGCAGCAAGTGCGCGACGCTCGACGAGGCGCGCCGCAAGGCGGCGACGCTCTCGCTCAAGGGCATCGCGCAGAACATCACCTGTCCCATTTACATCATGAACGGCAAGCTCGACCGCATCGTGCCGGCGAAGGATTCCGAGCGCCTCGCAAACGAGGTGAAGGGCCCGGTGGTGCTCAACCTGGTCGAGGAAGGCAACCACATCGCCAACAACCGCGCCTATTGCTGGCGGACGCAAAGCGCCGACTGGATGGCCGAGCAGCTCGGGGCGGGCTGACACGCCAGATCTGGTGCAGCCTTACCGGGTCCGCGCCAGAGCGGCCTGATGGGCTCTGCGGCAATGGGGTCCGCGACCACCATTGCGGGCATGCGCGCAAGTTTCTAGCATCCCCCACCGACACACAGCGATCCTGGGAGGGGCGCCATGGCCAAGCTGCAAGATAAGCTGCACGGCAAGCTGCACGATACGTCTGCATCATCACGCCGCAACGTCATCAAGGGCCTGCTGACGGCCGGCATCGCGATGCCTGTCGTCCTGCGCGCCGGGACGGCCTTCGCGGCCTATCCGGAGCGGCCGGTACGCGTCATCGTCGCCAACACGCCGGGTGGTCCGTCCGACATCATCGCCCGCATCGTGGCGGCCGCCCTGCAGGAGAAGCTCGGCGGCAGCGTCTTCGTGGAGAACCGCGGCGGCGCCGGCGGCAATATCGGTATGGGACTTGCCGCCCGCGCGGAGCCCGATGGCTACACCATCCTGCTGGCAACCAGCGCCTACTCGGTCAATCCCGGCCTCTATGAGAAGCTGCCCTACGATCCGTTCAAGGATTTCGTCGCGATCTGCGAGCTCGCCACCTCACCGCACGTGTTCGCGGTCAAGCCCGAGCTCGGCGCCAAGACCATGAAGGAATTCGTGGCCATGGCGAAGGCCAATCCGGACAAGTTCAACGTCTCGACCCCGCCGATCGGCACCACGCCGCAGCTGCAGGCCGAGGTGCTCAAGCAGCGGGAAGGCCTGCAGAAGATGGCGACCATCGTGTTCGCGGGCGGCGGCGATGCGCTCAAGGCGCTGTTGAGCGGCACCGTCCAGCTTTCCTCCGGAGTGCTCGCGCCTGCGCATCCGCACATCAAGTCGGGCGTCATCAAGGGGCTCGCCGTCACCGGGTCCAAGCGCTGGCACGACCTGCCCGACATCCCCACCATGGCAGAGGCGGGCTTCCCAGATTTCGTGTTCGAGACCTACACCGCCCTGCTGGCGCCGGCGAAGACACCGCCCGCGATCGTGGCACGGCTGGAAAAGGAGACGCTCGCGGTCCTGCACACGGACGCCATGCGCACGAAGCTCAGCCAGTCCGGCTTTGACGTGCAGGCCAAGACTGGCAAGGAGCACATGGAACGCGTCACCAGGGAGGTGGCGATGTTCCGCGACATCATCGTCAAGGCGGGGATCAAGAAGCTGAAGTAGCGCGGAGCGTCAGGCTTCGCGTTGCACGCGGCTTACCGCCAGAATTGGAACAGCCCGTATCCGATCGAGGCCACACGCGGATCGAGCCCGATCTGCGCGCACACCGTATAGACGATAGTCCAGAACCAGCGGCTCACCCCCGGCACAAAGAAGAAAGCCAGCACCAGCAGCAGGGGAGCGATCGCCGCCGCATTGCGTCCCCACCGACGCGCGGAGTTCGGAAGAAACGGCTCGATGATGCCCCAGCCGTCGAGCCCCGGACACGGCAGCAGGTTGAACAGCAACACCGTCACCTGCAGCAGCGCCAGGAACGCCAGCGCCGCATAGAGGACCGGATCGGGCGCGACCGGCTTGAAAGCGAGATTGATCACGATCATCAGCAGCGCCAGGACCGCCACAGTCCCGAGCGGCCCGCCGGCCGATACCAATGCGCCATAGATGCGCCGGCGTAGCAGCATCGTGTTGATGTAGACCGCGCCGCCCGGCAGCCCGATGCCGCCGATCGCCATGATCAGGAGCGGGAATAGAACGCTATATTGCAAGTCGGTGTAGCGCAGCGGATCGAGCGTGAGATAGCCCTTCTCGCGCACTGATGCGTCGCCGCAATGATAGGCGACGATCGCGTGGCCGAACTCGTGCACGCAGAGCGCGATTAGAAACCCGATCAGTACGAACGGAAACACCAGAAGCCGAGCCTGGTCCGGCCGGTACAGCATCCAGACTGCGCAGAACAGAAACGCCGCGATCAGCACCAGGAACGTGGAGCTGAGCGGCGCCGATGGCCGCGCCGACGAAACCTGTGTCACGCTCGTCTCCCCGCAGGATGCTGTCGGATGTCACACCGCCACGGCCGGCTTGGCGGCAATCTGCTCGTGCACCAGCTTGGCGACGCTCACCATGTCGATCTTGCCGGTGCCGAGAAGCGGCATCTTGTCGATGTTATAGATTTCGGACGGGAACATCAGCTCGGAGGCGCCGCGCTCGCGCGCGAATGCAATGAAAGCCGAGCGCTGAGCGTCCTTCTGCTGGGTGACCAGGATCAGCCGCTCGCCCTTGCGCGGATCGGGCACCGCCACCACCGCCGAGAGCGCGTTCGGCCACAGATCACCGGCGAGCATCTCGACCGCCGCGAGCGACACCATCTCGCCGCCGACCTTGGCGAAGCGCTTGGCGCGCCCCTTGATGGTGACGAAGCCCTGGGCGTCGATGCTGACGATATCGCCGGTGTCATACCAGCCGTCCGGCGGCGGCTCGAGCACGCCGGGACGCTCCGCCCGCAGGTAGCCGAGCATCACGTTTGGGCCGCGCACGACCAGTCGCCCGCCTTCCTCGACGCCGTCGACTTTTTCAAGCCGCGCGTCCATGCCCGGCAGGATGCGTCCGACCGTGCCGAACTTGTTGAACATCGGCGTGTTGAGCGCGAGCGCCGGCGCGGTCTCGGTCACGCCGTAGCCCTCCAGGATGCGCAGCCCGAACTTCTCCATGTAGGTCTTGCGCGTCGACTCCTTAACCGGCTCCGCACCCGCCAGGATGTAGCGCAGCGAACGGAAGTCATAGGCGTGCGCCACCCGCGCGTAGCCATTGAGGAAGGTGTCGGTACCGAACAGGATGGTGGCGTTGACGCCGTAGATCAGCTCCGCGACGGTCCGGTAGTGCAGCGGCGACGGGTAGAGATAGATGCGCACGCCGGAGACGAGCGGCAGCATGACGCCGACCGTGAGGCCGAACGAGTGGAACATCGGCAGGACGTTGAACACTTTGTCCTGGCGGCCGAAGTCGATGCGCGCGGCGGCCTGCGCGGCGTTTGCGAGCATGTTGCGATGGGAAAGAACAACGCCTTTCGGGACGCCCTCGGACCCCGATGTGAACAGGATCGCCGCCCAGTCGTCGGCCTTGCGGTCGACCAGCGGCTTTTTCCAAATGACGAGGCCGCGAATCTTGTCGGCCTTTGTCACCGTCTTGCGCACATCTTCGAGATAGACGATCGACACCTTCTCGGCGAGCGTCGCGACGAGATTGTCGAGCCGCGCCTTCTCGACAAAGGAGCGCGAGGTGATGATGGTGCCGAGTTCGGCGGCCTGGCAGGCCGCCATGATGTTCGTGGCGCCCGCCGTGAAGTTGATCATCGCCGGCACGCGACCGGCCGACATCAGTCCCAGCACGGTGACGACCGTCGCGTTGGCGTTCGGCAGCATCACCCCGACCGGGCGGCCGATCTCGGCAAGCGGCATGAGCTTGCTGCCCAGGATCGACGCGCCAATGAGGAGGCGCTTGTAGCTGAGCACGCCGGCGAGCGGATCCTCGACCGCGATATGGCGCACGCCGTGCTGTCGCGCCGCATCGATCACGGCTTCGACCAGGGTGCGGTCGGTCGAGGTGGTGCGGAACACCAGGTCCGACATGATGCCATAGAGCGCGGCGCCCGCCGCCTGCCGGCGCCAGCGGCCCTTGAGCGCCGGATCGACCGTGAGCTTGACCGGCTCGAGCACCGTGACCGTGACCTTGGGGAACCACTTGCGGCGCACCTGCCCTTTGGAGAGGCGGCTGAACGGCGTCTGCTCAAGCCCCTCGATGCGCACCGGCAGAACTTCCGCGTCGGCCTTGTCGGCGATCATGGCGGCGCCGTCATAGACCTTCATCAGGCTGCCGGTGACGGTGATGCGGCCTTCCGGAAAGATGATCAGGGCGTTGCCGGCCTTGACGGCGTCGATCAGGGTGCGCACCGCCATCGGCTTCATCGGATCGAGCGGCAGCGCGTGCGTGAGCTTGAGGAACGGCCTCACCCACCACATCCTGGCGATGCCGACGTCGATCGCGAATACCGGCTTGCGGCTGCGCAGCGACATCGCGAGGCCAGCGTCAAGGAAGCTCACGTGGTTGAGCGCGATGATGACGTTGGGCCCGGCGTTGTGCAGGTTCTCGAGCCCCTTCACCTCGATGCGGAACAGTGCCCGGTAGATGATGGAGAGCGCATCGCTGAGCGCGCTCGCCGGCATGGTGCGGCCAATCGCGATCGCGACCAGCAGGCTGCCAACGCCGAGCAGGAGGAACACGCCGGAGGTCGGCAGGCCGACCGCCTGCAGCACCGCCACGATGACGCCCGAGCCCGCCATGAAGCCGGCATTGAGCACGTTGACGCCAGCTACTACGCGGGCGCGACGGTCGGCGCCGGCCCAGGCCTGCACGGCAGCAAACACCGGCACGATGAACAAGCCACCGCACGCTGCAAGGCCGGCAAGATCGACCACGAACCGGATGCCGCGCAAAGAGTGGAACAGGGCCCAGTAGCCGTGAAGATCGGGAATCGGTGAAGCATGGTAGGTCGAAACGCCGATATCGATCGCGAACAGGCCAAGAAAGAAGGCTGCGACCAGCGTCGGCAGCAGGATGATCCGTCCGGCCGCGAGCCAGGCCGCCAAGCCTGATCCGAGCGCAATCGAAACCGCAAAGATGGCGTTGCAGGTGGTGATCACCTCTTCGCTGCCGCCGAGCGCATTCTTGACCAGCGGCTGCATGACGGTCGCCACCACCGCGCCGGCGAGCCAGAACCAGCTGGTCACGAAGGCGCCCCACCAGATCCGCTTGTCGTCACGCAGGTGGCTCAACAGCGAAGCGGTGGAGGCCGCGACGTTGCGACGGATGACGAGGTCGGGCGCGGCCTCCCCGGTCGGCGGGATGAACAGGCTCGCGCCCCAGCAGGCGAGCGAGAAGATGATCATCAGAAAGCCGAACTTGGCCGGATCGCCGCCATTCTGGGCCGCGATGCCGCCGACGATCGTGCCCAGCAGGATGGCGATGAAGGTCGCGCCTTCGACCAGCGCATTGCCGGCCGGCAGCTCGGAGCGGGCCAGGTGGTCGGGCAGAATGCCGTACTTGATCGGGCCGAACAGCGCCCCGAACACGCCGAACCCGAACAGCGCCAAAAACAGGATGGTCACCGAAGCGGTATCGAACCCGACCGTGTGCAGCCAGAAGCCGAACACGGCCAGGATGGACACGCCGATTTCGGAGAATTTGATCCGCTGCGCGATCAGGGCCTTGTCATAGCGGTCGGCCATCTCGCCGCCGAAGGCGGACAGAAAGAAGTAGGGCAGGATGAAGACCGCCGGCGCGAGCGTGACCAGCACGGAGGCCTTGGAGCCGCCGATCTTGAAGAGAATGAGAAAGATCAGCGCCTGCTTGAGGAAATTGTCGCTGAAGGCCGCAAAGAACTGGGTCCAAAACAGCGGCGCGAACCGGCGCGTCAACAGCAAGGACGACGACATCTTGCTCTGATCCCCTGTGGTGGACCTATCATAACGATGAAGGCCCTATGTGACATTCATGAATTTCGGGTGTGCGGGCAGCGGTGGGCCGCCCCGGGATAGCCCGGGACGACCGCGGTATTTCTTAATTCTTGCCGATTTCCATCAGCAGGCGCTCGGCCTTGGCATCCTCGATCCGGTTCACCAGTCGGCCGCTTTCGTGCACGTCGCGCAGCGTCTTGATGAGGGTGATGCTGGACTGCACCAGAAGCGCAGCGCCCATCGCCAGGTAGGCTTTGATCCAGACATCGACCGGCGCGAAGAATACACCGGCGGCCACCATGCCGATGGCGGCGAAGAACGACGCGTAGGTAAATGCAATCCAGGCGCCCGAATGAAGCTCGGTCTGCGGGTTTTGCATGACGAATCTCCTTATTTTCTCAGCTGTCCTGCAGGTGGGCGGACGGCACGCCGGTCAGGCGGCGGGCACCGATTGCTGGGCCTTCGCACGCAGCCGCGCGAGCACGTCAGCCGCCGTCGGCCGGGTGCGGCGGCCGAAACCATGAGCCTCCAGGCGGCTCGCGGTGTCGGCTGGATTCATGCCGGGAGCGAGGCGGTCATAGGGCGATGCGGCCGCAGCTTCCTCCGCTTGCCGCTCGCGCAGGCGCCGCAGCGTCGCCTCAGCCTCGGCAAGCGCCGCGGTTCCGGTCGCACCGGGGGTTCCGGATGACTTCAGCCGCCGAACTGATTCCGCCGCAAGCGCAATCCGGCGGCCGCGCTCAAGTTCCGCCAGCCGCTGGCCGGCATTTGTTACCGTCGTCTTGAGCCCACCGATATCAGCCGCAAACGCCGCGCGGGACGCACCGATCGCATCACGGTCGGCCTCCATCAGGGCAATCGCTTCGGCGGCTTCGCCGGCAAGGTCCTCGCGCCCGCCCGCAAGCGCCGCGCTCGCGCGCTCCTCCAGATCCGCAATGCGCCCGAGCGTCGTCTGCAGGCGCTTTCCCTCGGCGTCATCCTGCGCAATCGCCACCGCGAGCGCGCGTTTCGAGCGCTCGATGGCGGCGGCCGCATCCCGGATCTGCTGGTCGAGGATCAGCAGCGCACTGCGGTCGGCAACCTGCTCCTCGGCTGCGGCCGCAGCACCACGCACCAACGTTACGATCGTCTTGAACATGCACGGACTCCATTGCTATGAACAATGTTCACGCTTATATGGATTTTTGAACAACGTTCAAGCAAAATCTTGAACATGGTTCATAACGATGCGAATGGCTAAGAAAACGACAATAAATCAGACTCTTGAAGGCGGGACCGCAGACCGGCGGCGGGCCCAGCTGCGGGCTGCGCTGGTGGTGGCGGCCGAGCGAGCGGTCGAACGGGAGGGACTGCGGGGGCTACGCGCGCGCTTGCTTGCCGAGGAGGTCGGGTGCGCGGTCGGCGCCATCTACAACGTGGTGGACGACCTCGACGGCCTCGTGCTCTTGGTCAACGCCCGCACCCTGACAGCATTGGAGCGCGAACTGACCGCCGCCGACCAGGAGGTCCCCGGGCCCCAGTCGGCCACTTCAGATGCCGTCGGTCCAAATGCCGCCATCGCCCGGCTGGTCCGGATGGCGCTCGCCTACCTCGACTTTGCGGCCGCCCATACACCGCGCTGGCGGGCGCTGTTCGAGCACCGCATGCCCGCCGGCCAGGATGTGCCGGACTGGTATCGCGAACAGCAGCAACGGCTGTTCGGTTACGTGGAAGAGCTTCTGCTGACACTGCAGGCGGAGGAGTCGCGGGTGCGGCGCGCACTGCTGGCGCGGTCCCTGTTCTCGGCCGTACATGGGCTCGTCGTGCTCGGGCTTGAGGAAAAATTGCAGGCGATCCCGCTGCCGGTGCTGCGTGAGCAGATCCGGTTCGTGGTCAACGCGATCGGACGCGGCATGGCGGCGTCGGAGAGCTGACGCCGACTGAGGTCATTCGTTGCCGAAACGCCAGGCACCCGGATGGCGCGTCGTGATCATGGCAGCCTCCGCCACCGAGCGCGCGCCGACGTGGAGAAGCTCGGTCTTGATCTCGTCGAAGAACAGATCGACCACGTGTGGAGCGCCGGCCGCGCCGAGCGCGCCCAAGCCGTAGGCGAAGGAGCGGCCGGTGAAGCAGAACTTGGCGCCGAGCGCGAGCGCGCGCACCACGTCGAGGCCGCCGCGGATGCCGGAATCGATCATCACGGTCGCGCGCGAGCCAACGGCCGACACGATCGACGGCAGAATATCGATCGTCGCCGGCGCGCCGTCGAAATGCCGCCCGCCGTGATTGGACACGATGATGCCGTCGGCGCCGAGAGCGACCGCGCGCTCCGCGTCATGCGGATGCAGGATGCCTTTCACCACGAACGACCGCTTCCAGCGGTCGCGCAGCCGCTTGAGCTCGTCCCAGGTGTGGCTGCCGCCGGAGCGCAGGATCATGGTCTTGGCGGTTTCGACCTGGTTCGCCTTTTTGGCATACGGAACGAGATTGGCCGTGATCGGCATGCCGTTGCGCAGGAGCGCCATCGTCCAGGCCGGCGAGGTCAGGACCTGGTAGGTCGTCCAGGGATTGATCGGGAACGGCACCCGCACGCCGTTGCGAATATCGCGCGGCCGTTTCGACTTGCCGGCGCTGTCGACGGTCGGGACCAGCACGTGCGCGCCCGCTTCGTCGGCGCGCCGCACCAGATCGAGCGTGATGGCGTGGTCGTTATAGGGAAACCGATAGAGCTGGAACCAGAACACGTCCGGCGCGATCGCGGCGATCTCCTCGATCGAGGCGTTGCCGGGCGTCGCCAGGATGTAGGGAATGCCCGCGCGCTGCGCCTCGGCGGCGAAGAGCTTTTCGGCGCCCGGCCACATCAACCC
Organism: uncultured Alphaproteobacteria bacterium; assembly: GCA_963753575.1. GTDB lineage: Bacteria > Pseudomonadota > Alphaproteobacteria > Rhizobiales > Xanthobacteraceae > VAZQ01. Next base: position 4,900,925 of record CAVWCR010000003.1, on the reverse strand, counting down.
GGCCGAACCCATCGGGGCGACGCCAATCGGGGCGTTATAGCGCCGGCCGAAGATTTCGGTGTCGGTCGTCGCCTTGCCCTCGACGCAGTAGTGCGGCAGCATCTCGACCCGCTGAAACGCCTCGGTGTTGCGATCGATGCAGTATTCGTCGTTGGCACCGCCATCGACGAAATCGAAGCCGAAGCGCGGTACCCGCCGGCGGGCGCGACGCCGAAGGTCGTCGATGGTGGGGTAGCGTTGCCGCAGCCGCGCCTTGCCAGCGTCCTCGACCTGTTCGGCCGGCCCTCGATCGACCATTCTCTCCCCCCAGCGCCAACTTGATGGCAGGTATCACTATTCTTTACTTTCAGGAGGAGGACTTGACCAGAGCGCCGGCCGATACCGCGGGGCACAAGTGCCGCGTTCAGAACCTTGGCGAGCATGCACCGATCATGCGATGTTGCCGTCGGCGTCCCCGCATCCAGCGCTGGATGCGGGCTTCCACGCAACATCCAGGCCGCCGGCCAACCAAACATATGAGGATCGGCTCGTGAGCACCACGTTCGAGCGCGAACGCGACCGCCACCTATTCGACCCCGGGCCGAAGCGACTGCTCGCGCTCGATGGTGGCGGCGTGCGGGGCGCCATTACGGTTGCGTTCCTGGAGCAGATCGAGCTCGTGTTGCGCAAGCACCTCGGCAAGGAAGAGACCTATCTCGGCGACTGGTTCGATCTCATCGGCGGCACATCGACAGGCTCGCTCATCGCGGGCGCGCTGGCGCTCGGCTACACCACCTCGGACATTCTGCGGTTCTATCTCGATCTCGCCCCCAAAGTGTTCCGGCGGCCGTTCTGGCGCATCATGGGGCTGCAGGCGAAATTCGATGCCGCAGCATTGCGCAAGGAGATCGAAGGCATCGTCAGCGACCTGACTCTTGACACCGACAAGCTGATCACCGGGCTCGGCGTCATCACCAAGCGGATGGATACCGGCAGTCCCTGGATCCTCTCGAACAATTGCCGCGCGCCTTATTGGGAGTGGGACAAGGGCCGCAGGCTTTCCAATCTGGTGCGCGCCAGCACGGCGGCGCCGTTCTACTTCGATCCGGAAACGATCGTGGTCGACGAGAGAACGAACGAGACCGGGTTGTTCGTCGACGGCGGCGTGACACCGCACAACAATCCCTCACTCGTGCTGTTCCTGATGACCGTGCTCAAGGCGTTCGACATCGGCTGGGAGCTGGGACCTGAAAAACTCACCATCGTTTCCATCGGCACCGGCAGCCATCGCGACCGCGTCATCCCGGAAGAGCTCGGCATGGGCCGCACCACCAAGCTCGCGATCCGCGCGCTGACCTCGCTGATGAACGACGCGCAGACTTTCGTGCTGCAGCAGATGCAATATCTGGGCGATTGTCCGGCGCCGTGGTGGATCAACTCCGAGATCGGCTCGCTGGTCGGAGACGCGCCGCCGCACGGGAAACTGTTCCGGTATCTGCGTTACGACGTGCGGCTCGAGCTGCCGTGGATCGAGCAGGAGCTCGGACCCAAGGTTGAAGAAGTGTTCGGGAGAAAGCTCACCGAAGACGACGTCGTGCGCATGCGCAGCATGGACGATCCCACGATCATCCCGGACATCTACCAGCTCGGCCGCATCGCTGCTGAAATCCAGGTCAAGCCGGAGCATTTTGTCGGCGAGCTGCCGCGTTGGTGTGACGGCACACATCCGTCAGCCAAGACACGGCCGCGCCTTCCTCCCACGGCGCCGGTTGCCGCGCCCAGCGCGCTCGACAAGGCGCTCAGTCAGCTGCGCGCCCATCTGGCGCGGCTGCGTAATCCGGCGTGGCGCAAGTCCTGAGCGGCGGTGAGCTGCGACGACCGCCAGCGGTGCCGCGCTCACTGCGGCGGCTGGATCGGGCGCTCGCGATAGATCGCCACCCAATCAGCATTTTCCCGCATCGCCTCCTGCCCAAGCTCAAGGTAGACCGCGCGCGCGAGTGGCGCGCTCGATTCATCGAGTTCCTCAGGCAGCAGGTCGCAAGCACGCTCGAACAACATCCGCATGCGGTCGTACTGGCGCGCCCGTGCGCTGAGCGCCAGCCGTTCCGAATATTCGTTCAGGATGCTGCCGATGCCCGGCAACAGGCCGCTGGCGATCAAAAGGAGAGTCCGCGCCGCGGAATCAACGCCGCCCGGCGCCGGTGACGTGAACGCGAGCACGATCGGAACGATCACGAAGGGCGCCGACGCCGCGAGGAGCAGCCCATGCGCCGTCATGGCGTCGGCGCTGCGCTTGAGCCGATAGCTGCGCGAACGGAAATACCCGTACTGTCCGCGCACCCAGCAATGCCGCGCAACCGCATGCCCGGCCGCATCGAACCCGAACCCACCAGCCGGCCGATCGCCCGGCTCGACCAGTTCGAGCACGCGCAGCGCGATCTTGACCCACGATAGCTCGCTCGGCTGCTTGATCGGATACGCATTAACGAGGACGCTGCCGCTTCGCGCGTTGAGCATCGAGAACGCTGCCGGTTCGGCCGTGCCGATGCCCACGATTTTCCAGTAGGCAGCGACCCGTAGCGCCTCGGCAAGCGCTCGATAGTCAAGAAAACGTCCCTGATGCTGCGCCATGTGGGCACGAGCCACCACGGCGAATATGCCCAAGAAGCCCAGCATGTAGAGGACAAGGAGCAAGTTCGAGAGCGTGCCGACGTTCGAGAAGAACACGAAACAAAGAAAGGCGAGAAGCGCGAAGCTGTAGAGATAGACCCAGTCGCGCCCGAATTGCGACTGCCAATCCTGCGCCAGCACGTCCGCAATCGCAAACATGCGGCACCAGCGTGGCGCCCGCTCCATGGCAAGCTCACGGGCGGTGTCGGGCTCGATCGCGGCGGGCGTGGCGACCGCAAACAGAGTGCTCGAGCTGTTGCGCGCGCGGCCGGCATGATCACGCACCGACAGCAACGCGGCATCGCGATTGAACGTGCGCGTCAGCGAGGTGAGCGCCTCGAACGTCTCCCATCCCTCGAGCTCGCGCCGCTCCTCGTCCGACAGCCGGTCCCTGACATCGGCAATTTCCCGACCCAGGATATTGCCGACGAAGGCCCCGACCCCATGCAGCAGCCGTTGCGGCAGCGCGCCGCGATAGCGCCTGATCACGGCGCGCCCCCACGGCCGCACGGAGACTTGCTCGGCCGCGCTCGTCGCGTTCTGGCGCGGGGTGACCACATGGATCACCGGTCCGATTTCGGAGGCGTCGAGGCTCGCGCGCGCCGAACCATTGACCGTGAGCGGAATTCCGCGACGCTTGAACGCCACAACTTCGGCAGTGCCACCGGGCGCCATGGCCTCGCCGTCGCCGTTCCATAACGCGATCAGGACATTGGAATGTTGCGCGATGAACAGCCCGACAGCCCGGTATTGCGCGTTTCGCTTGGCACCATCGGCGCGCACCGTCTCAATCGAATTGCCGGGCGAGAACGGCACCACCGGCGCCGTAACGGCCTGTGCCAGGAGCGCGTCGAATTCTGCCGCGTTGCCAGGCTTGAGGCCGGGCTCGAAGTCGCGCCGGTACTCCTCGATCGGCATCGGCATCGGGGCGATCAGGCGAGCGCCGTGCGCAAGCGCCACCCTGGCGACCAACCGGTCCGCCCCTTCGGCAAGCGAGGACAAGACGACGATCGGGGTCTCGTTGTCGTTTCGCAGGTAGTCGCGACGCAGGCCGACGACGATCGCCGCGACTTCGCGTTCCAGCGTCGGCACATCCTCATCGCGCAGATCGCGGTGGCCGGTGACACCGATCACCAGCGGCAGGCGGTCCGGTAGTGCATTCATGGCGCTCTCTTGATGCTCTCTCCCTGGCGGCCAAGATGCAGTGCGTGGTGCTACTCCGCCGCACGCGCCGCCACTTGCCGCCGTACCAACGGCATCACCTCCTCGGCGAGACGCTGCATCGACTCGCGCTCCCATGCCGCGTTGGGACCGGCCCAGTCCATCCCGGTCACCAGCACATGACCAAACGGCCCGACCTCCTGCCGGAATGCGATCAGCTTCTCGGCGACCGTCTGGGGCGCACCGTAGATGACGCGCGCATCGATGATCGTTTCGACGGTGACCTCATGGTCGGGCTGATCGGGGTGCGACTTGAGGCCGACAAGCCTGCCAGCGCGCTTGAGCACTTCGTGCAGATAGCCGAACGCATAGCGATAGGAGCTTTGCGTGCTGAACACCCGCGCACGTGCTTCAGCGTCTGAGCCGGCGACATGCACATACTTGACCACCCGCCAGTCGGCGCCCTCAGGTAGGCGGCCGGCCTCGCGGCAGCCGTCGCAATAGAGCTGCCAATGCGAGGCAGCGGCACCCGGCGATGTCAGGCCGCTCGTGACCGGACCCCATCCGCGCGCCCCCGCGACCGCCGCTGTCGGCGAGCCCGGGCTCGAGACCGCGACGCAGATCGGCGGACCGCCGGCGCGCAGCGGTTTCGGCATCACTCCGATGCCAAGCCTTTCGTTGATCGCCTTGCGGATCGAGAAGCGCCAGAACTCGCCGTCGTACTCATAAGGCGGGCCCTGCGCCCAGATGCGCTGGATCATATCGATCGATTCCAGCATCATCCGATGGCGCCTGCCAGCGTCGGCAACATCGAACAGCTCGTAGTCGGACGGCAGACTGCCGGTGCCGATGCCGAAGATGAAGCGTCCTCGGCTCATATGATCGAACTGCGCCACCTCCGCGGCGATCACGGCGGGATGGCGGTTCGGCAGATTGATGACGCCGGTCGCAAACGTGAGGCTCTTCGTCTGCGGAATGAGTGTCGACATGAACATCAGCGGCGACGGGATCGGCTCGCTGGTCGCCGAGAAATGCTCGCCCACCCACACCTCGTCGAAACCGAGGCGCTCGGCGAGCAGCGCCTTTTCGGCGGTCTCGTCGAGATATTCGCTCAGCGTCCGCGTGGGCGGATGCAGCGGCATCATGAAAAGACCCAGGCGCATTCCGCTTCGATCCGACCCTTGAGATGCTCTGGGGCAGATCATAGGTTAGGCCAACGATTGTGCAAGAATTGAGGGAGACATCGGCCCTTGGCGCGGCCTTCCAAAGGCTTCGCGATTGCGTCGTTGAACTGTTTAGCCGTTTTGTTCTATTGAGCGGCTATCCGACCAAGGAAACCGGCAACATGAACAAACACTCAGCAAAGACGCGGGGCGGACTGTCCATGTCTCGTTCTGCGGTGTCCCGTTTTGCAATGACTCTGGTCCTGGGCGTGGCCGTCCTGGGCGCGGCCCCCATGCTGACGCAGGGGACGCGCGCCGAGGATGCCCCACGCGATAAGGTCTCGTTCTACTTCGCCGCGCATGAGGACGACTGGCAGCTGTTCATGAATCCGTCTGCGTTCGCCGACGTGGCCGAACCGAAGACTAAGACCGTCTTTGTGCATGTCACCGCTGGCGACGCCGGGCTGGGCGTGGGCACCGGCGGCAGGAAATTTCCCTACTATCTCGCCCGCGAGAACGGCGCCGAGACCGCAATCCGCTTCATGGCCGACTCGGGCGAGACGCCCGCCAACAAGGTCGAGTCCCGACTGTCGTTCAACGGACACCAGATCTATCGCATCGGCTATCGCAACACCGCGGCCTATTTCCTGCGGCTTCCCGACGGGCATCCCAGCGGGTCGGGATTTGACGGGACCGGCCACCAATCGCTGCAGCGCTTCGCCAAGGGCGAGATCAATGTCTTGTCGGCGGTCGATGGTTCGGCGATCTATCGGGGATGGAACGATCTCGTGTCGACCATCAGGTCAATCCTCGACTACGATCGCGGCCGGGCGCCGTCCGTTCAGCTCAATGTCGCCGAGCAGCTTGCGAGCATCAATCCGAACGATCACTCCGATCATCAGATGACCGCGAAGGCCGCGCTTGAAGCCGCAAGCGACCTCGCGTGCGTCCGGCGGGTCCGCTACGTGGATTATGCGAGCGCCAAGCTGCCGGAAAACCTCGATGCCCAGCAGCGGGACATGGAAAGCTCGGTGTTGGCGGTAACGGCCGCCGGCATTCTGGCGCTCGACCACACCAGCATCTGGGCGCGATATTATCGCTCGTATCTGGGCCGGAACTACTTCCGCGCCGAGGACGGCAGCGGCCGATGCCGCGAGCCGGCACTCAACGGGCGGCAGGCCGCAGTAAGCCAGCAACTCAACGCGATCGGCAAGCGATAGCCGATCCGAGCTTGAGATGGCGCGCCGCGCCATCGATGCCCCTCAGCGGCGCAATACCCGCTCGCGCTTGACGTAGCTCAAAACGCCGAGCCCGGCGGGTGCTATGCAAGATGGAAACCATAGCAAGCGGCCTGCAACGCCCGTAGAGGTGGCGCGTGACAAACATTGGAGCCACGCCAACAACGTCCCGCGTGGCGTCGATCGATGCGCTGCGCGGTTTTACCATTTTCTGGATCCTGGGAGGCGACGCGCTCGCCTGGGCGCTCAAGGAGATGTCAACCGGGCAGCATGGGCTCTGGCGCGCCATCACGACTTTCCTGGGCGACCAGTTGGCGCATGTGCCTTGGGAAGGTTTTCGCTTCTACGATTTCATCTTTCCACTGCTGGTGTTCGTGACCGGCGTCTCGATCGTGTTCTCGCTGTCGCGATTGACCGAACGCGAAGGCCGAGCAGCCGCGCATTGGCGCGTGCTGCGGCGGTCGTTCCTGCTGTACGTGCTGGGGATCATCTACTATGGCGGCCTGAGCCATCCGTGGCCCGAGATCCGGCTCTTGGGCGTGCTGCAGCGCATCGCAATTTGCTACCTCGCCGTATCGCTCCTGTTTCTGAACCTGCGCGTGCGCGGGCTCGCGGTTGCGCTCGTTGTATCGTTGGTGGGCTACTGGGCACTGATGACATTCGTGCCTGTGCCGGGAATAGGCAGCGGCACGCTTGCGGAGGACGCCAATCTCGCCCGCTGGATCGACGTGCACTATCTGCCCGGCATGAAGTGGTACGGCGAGTGGGACCCCGAGGGCCTGCTCAGCACGTTGCCCGCGATCGGAACCTGCCTATTGGGTTTGTTCGCCGGCCTGCTGCTGCACGACACTCGCGTTGAGCCGGCCCGAAAGGCGCTGTGGCTGATCGGTTCCGGCGTCGCGATGATCGGGGCCGGCTATCTCTGGTCGCTGCAGTTTCCCATCATCAAGAACATCTGGACCTCGTCGTTCGTGCTGGTGGCCGGCGGCTATAGCGCGCTGCTGCTGGGTGCGCTCTACCAAGTGATGGACGTTTGGGGCCGGGCCAACTGGGCCAGCATCTTCATGTGGATCGGGGCGAACGCCATCACGCTCTACCTCGTCGCCAATTTCGTGAACTTCCAGCAACTCGCGGCCCGGCTGGTGGGCGGCGACGTTGCGAATGCCCTCGACGATCATCTGACCAAAGGCGCCGGAAATTTCCTCACTGCCGCCGTCGGGCTCGTGCTGGCGATCGTGCTGGCGAGATTTCTCTACCGCCGCAAGATCTTCCTGCGGGTCTGAAGGGCGCTTTCCGGTGCTGCAGCGCGAGCGAGCCCGCGTCGGGTTACGCCAGCGCTGCGATAACGGCTTGAAGTGACGCGGCGAATTTCGCTACACAGAACACCTGAGAGAGCAACCAAAGGGGGGCGGACATGAACGTTCAACATGTGGTGCTCGCCGTCCTGTTCGCCCTCTCACTCCTGGCGAATACACCCGCCCGCGCCGCCGACGCCGCCCTCATCGAAGCCGCGAAGAAGGAAGGCAAAGTCGTCTGGTACACCACCCTGATCGTGAACCAGGCGGTCCGGCCGTTGAAGGCGGCGTTCGAGAAAACCTATCCGGGCATCGAGCTGCAATACACCCGCGCCGACGAGAGCCCGACCGCCGCCAAGATCGTGGCCGAGGCGCAGGCCGGCCGCGTGCAGGCCGACATCTTCGACGGCATCTCCAACATGGTCCCGCTCAAGCGCGCAGGCCTCGTTGCGCCGTATGTGCCGTCATCGGCCGGCAAAATCCCCGCCGACCTGAAGGACCGCGACGGCTACTGGATCGCGATCCTGCTCTATGTGTTTGCGCCCGGCATCAACACCACGCTGGTCTCCAAGGAGCAGGCGCCCAAGACCTATCAGGACCTGCTCAACCCGCGCTGGCGCGGCAAGATGGCCTGGAACCCCGGCTCGATGGCGGGCGCGATCGGCTTCGTCGGCGCAACCCTGATGAGCATGGGCGACGTGCGCGGAATGGACTACCTCAAGGCGCTCTCCGCCCAGCGCATCGTCAACATCGAGGCCTCCTCGCGCGCGATCCTCGACCAGGTGATCGCGGGCGAATATCCGATCGGGCTGATGATGTTCAACCACCACACCGTGATCAGCGCGCAGAAGGGCGCGCCATCGGATTGGCTCAAGCTTGAGCCGGTGCCGGTCGCGCTCGACGCCGTCGGCATCCTCAAGGATGCGCCGCATCCGAATGCGGCGCGGCTCCTGGTCGATTTCCTCACTTCGGAGGACGGACAGCGGGTGCTGCAGAAGGCCAACTACCTGCCCGCAATGCCGAGGGTGCCGGCGATGAAAGCGGGGCTGCGTCCCGAGGACGGCGGCTTCAAGGCCACGTTCCTCAAGCCGGACGAGATCCACGACCGCATTCCAGGCTGGATCAAGATCGTCGGCGAGCTGTTTCGGTGAAGGGCGATGAGCCAAAGTAATGCCGACCAGCTTTTCTTCCTGTCGTCCCCGCGAAGGCGGGGACCCATAATCCCTAGCCGCGCCGCATCACCCAGGTGGCGCCACATCGCTTGGACACCGCGTATGGGTCCCCGCCTTCGCGGGCACGACATCGAGAGTGCACGCTAAGCATACACAAACATCTAGAATCGAGTGGGGTGAGCAGCGTGTCCCTTCAAACGATAACCGTCAATATATCTCCCCGGCGCATCGCGACCATCACACTCAACCGGCCCGACCGCGGCAACGCGTTCGACCAGACGATGCTCGACGAGCTTGCCGATCAGCTCAAGACATTGGGCTCCGACGACAATGTGCGCATTGTCGTGCTGCGCGGGGCCGGCCGGCACTTCTGCACCGGGGCCGACCTCGCCTCGCGTGGGCCCGACACTCACGCACAGCCGGCGGCGCTCCCGCCTGCCTCGCTGCGCGACGTGCTGCTCGCGCTCGACACCTTGGCGAAACCCACGATCGCGGTCGTGCATGGCGGCGCGGTCGGCGGCGGCGCCGGCTTCGTGGCCTGTTGCGATGTTGCGATCGCGACAGACATGGCGTTCTTCTCGATCCCCGAGGTGCGCGTCGGCATGCCGCCGCTTGGCGTGATGCCGTTCCTCATTCGCGCCATCGGACATCGCAGCTTCCGCCGCTACGGCCTCTCAGGCGAAAGGATCATGGCCGCGGACGCCGTGCGGCTTGGGCTGGTGCATCAGGTCTGCGACGCGGCAAGCCTGGAAGAGACGCTGGCGCGCATCGCCGACGAGTTCCTGCATGGCGCGCCCGGCGCGATCGCGGCGCTCAAGGAGGCGTCCGCGCCATTTGCGTCGCCGCCGCTCTCCGCCATCCTGGCGCATAAGGCGCCGCACAACCCGAAGACGCCCGAGGCGATCGAGGGCATCGCGAGCTTCCGCGAGAAGCGCAAGCCAAGCTGGTATCCGCAATAACAGAAGGAGTGCAGCCATGCGCGACCGACGTTTGCGCTTCGCATGGGTTCTTTCCGCCGCGCTCGCAATGCCTTCGGCGACCCATGCTGCCAACGCCGCGCTCTACGAGGCGGCCAAGAAGGAAGGCCAGGTGGTCTGGTACACCAGCCTGATCGTGAACCAGGCGGTGCGGCCGCTGGTCGAAGCCTTCGGCAAGAAATATCCCGGCATCGAAGTGAAGTACGCGCGCGCCGACAGCGGGCCGAACGCGATCAAGATCATGAACGAGGCGCAGGCCGGCCGGCCGCAGTCTGACGTCTTCGACGGCATCGACACCACGCCGCCGCTGCTCAAGGCCGGGCTGGTCGAGCGCCACGTCACGGCGGAGGCGGGCAAATATCCCGCCGAGCTGAAAGACCCTGACGGGCGCTGGCAAGCGCTCGTTCTTTATTTCCTCACGCCGGCGGTCAACACCAGCCTGGTGCCTGAGGCCGAGCGGCCGAAGACCGCGCAGGACCTCCTCAATCCGCGCTGGAAGGGCAAGATTGCGTGGTCAACGGTTCCGGCATCGGGGTCGGGCGTCTACGTGGGCTCGGTGCTGCAGACCATGGGCGAGCAGAAAGGCATGGCGTTCCTGCGCGCGCTCGCCAAGCAGGATATCATCAATGTGGACGCCACCAACCGCGCTATCCTCGATCAGGTGATCTACGGCCAGTACCCGATGGCGCTCAGCATCTTCAACCATCACGCGGTGCTCAGTGCCCAGAAGGGTGCGCCGGTCGAATGGCTGAAGGTCGAGCCGATCTCGGCACCCATGCATTCGATCGGCCTTACCAAGAATGGCCCGCATCCGAATGCCGGCAAGCTCCTGATCGATTTTCTCACGTCGGAAGAGGGACAGAAGACGCTCGCCGCGGTGCAGTACATCCCGGCGATGCCGTCGGTTCCCGCCAAGACCCCAAGCGTGAAGCCGGAAGGCGGCGGCTTCAAAGCCAACGTGCTCTCGCCCGAGACCGTCACCCGCAATCTCGACAACTGGTACAAGATCAAGAAAGAGCTGTTCAATTGACGTTCGAGATTGGGTTGGCATCTTCTGTCATCCCGGCCGAGGCTGAAAGCCGAGAGCCGGGATCCATCTATCGAATGTGCTGTGTCAACGAGATGGATCCCGGCTCGGCCCTGACGGGCCGTCCGGGATGACAGTCATGAATACGTATCAAGACAGGGGCATTCGTTGAATCTCGAAGCATCGAAGCAGAAAGTCGCGGCGCTGACCGCGCCCCGCAACGCAGTCCTGGTCGGCGCCAGCGACCGGCCCGGCAGCTGGGCCGCGCGGGTGTGGCGCAACCTCAATCGCTACGAATTCCCCGGGCCCGTCTATCTGGTCAATCCGCGCCGCGACACGATCTGGGACCAGCGCTGTTATCCAGACTTTGCATCCTTGCCCGAGCCGCCCGACCACATGGTGGTGCTGGTGCCGGCCGCAGGCGTGATCGAGACACTCAGGAACGGCGCGGCTGCGGGCGCGCGTAGCGCTACGGTGTTCTCCGCGGGCTTCGGCGAGGCCTTCGACAAGGAGGCGGCCGCGCTCGGGCGCGAGCTTACGGCCGTGATCGAGGAGACTGGACTTGGCGTGTCGGGCCCCAACTGCATGGGCAATGTCTGCGCCAAGAGCCGCCTCGTCACGCTCACCGAGGACCGTCCGCTCAAGCTGCGCGAGGGCCCGGTGGCGCTTGTCGGCCAGAGCGGCGGCATGATGATCTTCGCCAATTCCGGGCTCGAGGAGCGCGGCATATCGGCCGAATATCTCATCACCAGCGGCAACGAGTGCGGCCTTTCGGCTGGCGACTACATCGCGTTCTTTGCCGACCAGCCCGAGCTCAAGGTGATCGTCATCTATGTGGAGGCGATCTCGGACCTGGAGAAATTCCGCGCCGCCTGCCTGTTGGCGCGCGCGGCCGGTAAGCACATCGTGGCGCTCAAGCTCGGCCAGTCGGAAGGCGGCCGGCAGGCCGCGATGGCGCATACCGGCTCGCTCGCGGGCTCGGTCGAGGCGTTCGATGCGGTGGCGGGCGAAGTCGGCGTCATCCGCGCCGACACGCTCGACGACGTCGTCGAGGTCACCGAGTTTCTTGCCCACACCGGTGGGGCCGACGGCGGCAGCCTCGGCGCCATCACGCTCTCGGGCGCGTTCCGCGGCCTCCTGCTCGACGGCGCCGAGCGCAATCGCCTCCCCTTCCACTCCCTGGCGCCGGCCACGACCGAGAAGCTCAACTCCATCCTTACCGTTGGCTCGCTGGTCTCGAACCCGATCGACGGCGGCTTCGGCGTGCTCACCAGCGCCGACAACTACATAGCCTCGATCGAGGCGCTGCAGACCGACCCCAACGTCGACATCGTGCTGCTGCAGGAAGCGCTGCCGCGCGAGCCGGGCTCGGCCCGCGCCGAGAACTATATCTCGCTGGTCGAGAGCTACGCAGCCAGCAAAGCCAAAAAGCCGCTCGTGTTTGTGACGCCGACCTCGCACAGCCAAAACGACTACAGCCGCGCGCTGCGCGCCAAGGCTCCGCACGTATCGTTCCTGCAGGAGGCCAACAAGGCGCTGCGCGCGATTGCCAGCGTCGTCCGGCGCGACAAGGCCGAGGCGCTGCGGCGCGCGACGGACGAGGACACGATACGCACCGACGCCCAGCGAGCCGCAGCCGAGCGGCTGCGGGCGCGCGCGACCGCACAGGCCACCGCACTGAACGAGGCCTTGTCGAAAGAGATTCTGCGCGCCTACGGCATTTCGACACCGGAGGAAGCGCTCGCCACTTCGCGCGAGGAAGCGCTCGAGGCCGCTGCACGCATCGGCTTTCCCGTTGTGCTCAAAGCGGTGGCAGATACGCTCACGCACAAGTCGGACGTCGGCGCGGTCGCGCTCAACCTGGCGACGCCCGAAGAGCTCGGCTCAGCCTACGACCGCATGGCGGGCGCGCTGAAAGACCACACGCTGACCGGCATGCTGGTCGCCCAGCAGGTGCGCGGCGGGCTCGAGCTGGTGCTCGGCCTGCATCGCGATCCCGAGATGGGCCTCATCGTGATGGCGGGTGCGGGCGGCGTGCTGCTCGAGCTCACCAAGGACGTGGCGTTCTGCGCACCGCCGGTAAGCCGCGACAAGGCGCGCGACATGCTCAAGCGCACCCGCGTCGCCCGCCTGATCGAGGGCTATCGCGGCGAGGAGCCGCGCGATGTCGGTGCCATCATTGACGCGCTCATCGGGCTTGGACGCCTTGCGGTCGATTGCCCGGACGTCATCGAGTCGGTCGACATCAATCCGTTCGCGGCGCTTGCCCACGGCGGCGTCGCGCTCGATGCGTTGATCGTGCTGCGGCGGCGTTGACGCGAAGTCGAGCGAGCTTCCTTCCTGTGGTCCCCGCGCAGGCGACGCGCGGGCGGGAACGACACCAAGAGAATCAATGCCCTATGACAGTCATCGTGGTGCAGGGTCGCCACTGGCGCGGCAGCACTGTGTCCTCTAAGATCCCCGTCATTCGCCGGCCTGCACGCGCCGGCAGCATAGACAAGATGCCGGGAGGACACACTATGAGCGGCTGTCGTATTATGAGCGTCTGTCGCATTGCCCTGCTCGCACTCATGGGTGCGCCGTTCTTGACCGCACCGGCGAGCGCCCAGCAACCCAAGGGCGCCGAACTCATCAATAGGAAGTGCTTCCAATGCCACACCCAGTCGATGTGGCAGGACCAGCGCCAGGACACCAATGCCTGGGAGGCAAACCTCTACCGGATGGTCGGGCGCGGCGCGCTCTGGACCACCGAAGAGATCAAGCTGATGGCCGAATACCTCGGCGCCAATTTCGGACCGAACCAGGCGCGCTGAGGCGGCCGATCAAAACCCCATAAAACCAGACAATGCAGGACAAGCCCTAGGGAGACGAGCATGCGAGACCTGGTGGTGAAATATCTGTCGAAGGGCGTATCGCGACGCAACTTCGTGACCGGCCTGACCAAGGCCGGCCTGACCATGACGGCGGCGCAATCGGTGCTGAGCTCGGTGAGCACGGTGACGATGGCGCAAACCATGCCGGCGCCCGGCGCGGCCAGCGGCCCCGTGAAGCGGTTCGAGGGAACCGGCGGTGCCGCATTCGCCGAGCAGTTGATCGCCTCTGGCGTGAAATACGTGTTCGGCAACTCAGCGAGCGAAGACGCCGAGTTCTACGAAGCCCTGGTCGACCGGCCGCAGCTCAAATACATCCTCACCCCGCACGAAGGCCCCGGCGCTGCCATGGCAGCCGGCTACATCAAGGCCTCGGGCGAACCCGCGATGGTGATGCAGGCAGGCGTCGTCGGCATGGCCAACGCGGTCGGCCAGATCATCAACGCTCACAAGGAGCAGACGCCGCTCGTCGTCTACTCCTACCGCAGCGACCAATCGCGGCGGGCCGGGCGCGACGGCTTCGAGGAGGTGCTCAACCAGGAGCAGATCGTCCAGCCGATGACCAAGTACACATGGCTCGCGCGCCGGCCGGACATGATTCCGGAGAACGTGCGCCGCGCCTTCAAGGCCGCCTGGACGCCGCCCTACGGACCCGCCTACATCTCGTGGCACTCCGACTACAACCGCGAGCGGGTGAAGACCGAGATCATCCCGCAGGACCAGGTCGACCCGCGCATGCGGGTGCGGCCGAATCCGGACGACGTGCAGCGCGCCGCCAAGCTCCTGGTCGAAGCCAAGATGCCGCTGATGGTGGTCGGCGACGAGATCTACAAGGCGAAGGCCGCCGCCAAGGCGGTGAAATTCGCCGAGCTCCTCGGCATGCCGGTCACGCAGGTGCGCCAGCTCTATGCCAACTTCCCGGAAGGCCATCCGCTCTGGGTCGGCTATCTCGCGGGCCGCGACCTGAACCGGCTTGTCTACCCCAAGAATTTCGACGTCGTCATCAACGTCGGCAACAAGTTCCAGCACGGCGGCCCAGGGCCGATCGTGCCGCGCGGCCCGAAATTCATCGACATGCGCATCGACTACTGGAGCATGGGCAACGTCATGCTCACCGAGGTACCGCTGGTGGCTGACGTCGGCTTCGGGCTCGATGACCTGATCGCGGCGGTCGAGCAGCTGATGACGGCTTCGATCAAGCAGAAGGTCGCCGAGCGCGCCGAACAGGTGAAGAAGTTCTCCACCATGGCGAAGACGCTGCGCGCGCAGATCGTCAACAGCCCGGACTGGAACCAGGCACCGATCATCGCCGACCGGTTGACCCACGAGATCGCCCAGTTCGCCGATCCGGAAGCCATCATTGTGCACGAGGCGGGCTCGGTCTCCCTGCACGGCTTCGACTTCAATCCGCTCGGCGGGCGCGAATTGTTCTTCTACTACGGCGCCCACCTCGGCTCTGGCGTCGGCACGGCCGCGGGCGTGAAGCTTGCGCGTCCCAACCAGCAGGTCATCTGCCTGGTCGGCGACGGCTCATTCACGTTCGGGCCGACCGCGCTCTGGAACATGGCGCGCCTGCAGTTGCCGGTGATCACGGTTGTCTACAACAACCACGCCTACAGCGGCCCGCACAGCCGCGTCATCAACAACGTACCGAGCGGCCGCATGGTGCAGACCGGCCAGTTCGTCCACGACTATCTGGGCAATCCGAACATGGACATGGCCGCGATCGCCAAGGGCTTCGGGGTGGACGGAGAAGTGGTGCACAACCCAACCCAGCTGCGCGAGGCGCTGGCGCGCGCGCGCAAGCACAGCGTTGAAGGCAAGCCCTACCTGCTCGACGTCCAGGTCGCCCGCAAGGGCGTCGGCTGGGCCGAGAACCCGTGGGTGCCGCCTATTCGCGTTGCTGACATGCGCACCCGGAAGGTGTGAGGCGGGCGCGTCGAGATCGTCGTTTCGCATGGCCGGGACGTCCCGGCCATGCGCATTTGTGGGCTTGGTGTCCCTGGCCGGGGCGACATTTTTTCTCACATGGCGAGAATTCTTGAAATCGGGCTGGACGCGGCGGCCATCTTCTGGCTTGTTTGTCTGGATCGTTTCCATGCTGGCGAGGACGCATGCGCGCGCCGTCCAAGCGCAAGTCGCGGAGCAGCGGCGACCGCCTCCTGATGGCGCTGTCGCTGTTCACGATCGGGCGTTCGCAATGGACCGTCGAAGAAGCGGCCGACCAGCTCGGCGTCTCGGCCAAGACGGCGTACCGATATTTCAAACAGCTCACCGGAACCGGCCTGATCAGCCCGGTCGCGGGCGCCGGCTATACGCTCGGACCCGCCATCATCCAGATGGAGCGGCAGATCCAGGCGACCGATCCGATGCTGATCGCCGCGCGCACCGTGATGGTCGACCTTATTCAGCATGCGGTGGAAGGCTCGACCGCCATTCTGTGCCGCCTGTTCCACGACCGCGTCATGTGCATGCATCAGGTGATGGGACGCGGACCGCAGGAACCGGTGAGCTATGAGCGTGGCCGGCTGATGCCGCTTTATCGTGGCGCCACCGCCAAGATCATCCTGGCGCACCTGCCGACGCGCACGCTGAAATCCTTGTTCGCCCACGATTCCGACGAGATCGCCGCCGCCGGGCTGGGCAACAGCTTCGATGAGTTCCGCCGCGCGCTCGCGGCGCTGCGGCGAACCGGCATCTGCGTCACGCATGGCGAGGTCGATCCCGGCCGCATCGGCATCGGTGCACCGATCTTCGACCGCGATGGCGCCGTGCTGGGCAGCCTCAGTCTTGCGCTGCCGAGCGCGCGCGCGGACGAAGCGCTGATCGCGCGGATTGCGCCGTTCACCGCTGCGGGAGCACGCGATGTCGAGCGCATCATGTTCAATGGATCGGGCACGAGTGAGCTAAGCCCGGCCCGCGTCAAAATCGCACGCTAACGCCAGCCGGAGTCCGACGGGAGGACACCATGATGTTTGCAACCACCAGGCTTTCGCTCATCCTTTTCGGCCTGTCGGTGATGCTCAAGTACAAGGCGCGTCGGCATCCGGCCTTCTGGGCGCGGGTGAAGGAACGCAACTTCGTGGCGCAGATCATGACGCGCGACGAGGAGATCGGACGCTGGTTCGAGTTCCGGGACGGGAATATCAGCTCGGGCGCGGGCCTGCACGAGAAGCCCGACTGCAAGCTGATGTTCAAGAATGCCGCGATCGGCGCTTCGCTGCTGACGCCGCCGATCAACTGGCTCAAGCAGATCAACGCCCAGAAGGACTTTGTGCTCTCGGTCGACGGGCCCGAGGACCTCACCAACTGGTTTGCCCAGACCGTCATGATGAGCCAGAGCGCAGGCCTCAAGTACGGCACCCGCATGGACGACGGCTCCATGCGCTATTGCAACATGACCAACGGCGGGCCGGTGTTCATCTACGTCAAGGACGGCAAGATCGTCCGCATGACGCCGATTGATCTCACCGACGAGGACGGCGCGTCGTGGACCATCGATGCCAAGGGCGTCAAGCTGACGCCGCCGCGCAAGACCACGCTCGCCCCGCACGGGCAGAACGCCAAGTCGATCGTCTATTCGCCCGACCGCCTGCTCTACCCGATGAAGCGCGTCGACTTCGACCCGAACGGCGAGCGTAATCCGCAGAACCGCGGCAAGTCGGGCTATGTGCGCATCTCCTGGGAGGAGGCGATCAAGATCGTCACCAACGAGATCAAACGGCAGAAGCGCGAGCATGGCCCTGGCTGCATCGCGGTGTCGCACGGCTCGCACCACACCTGGGGCAACATCGGCTACTACCTCTCCGCGCTGTTCCGCTTCGCCAACGCGATCGGCATGACGCGCGTGCACCACAATCCAGACTCCTGGGAAGGCTGGTACTGGGGCGCCGCGCATCACTGGGGCTACACGCTGCGCGTCGGCCAGTCGGAAACCTATGGCACGGTCGAGGACTGCCTGCAGAACTGCGACATGATCGTGTCGTGGGCAGCCGATCCGGAATCGACTTCGGGCTCCTATGGTGCGCAGGAAGGTACCGTACGCCGGCAGTGGCTCAAGAACCCCAAGCTCGGCATCAAGGTCGTGCACGTCGACCCTTACTACAACGCGACCGCGCAGTTCCTGCCCGGCAAGTGGTTCGCGCCCAAGCCCACCACCTCGGTCGCCATGGCGATGGCGATCGCCTACGTGTGGATCAAGGAAGGCCTCTACGACAAGGAATACGTAAAGACCCACACCATCGGCTTCGACAAGTGGAAGGCTTATCTCGTCGGTGAGGAGGACGGCGTCCCCAAGACTCCCGAATGGCAAGAGAAGGAGACCGGTGTTCCGGCCAAGGACGTTCGCGCGCTCGCGCGCGAATGGGGAAGGAAGCGCGTCTACCTCGCGCCCGGCGGCTGGGGCAATGGTCACGGTGGCGCCTGCCGCAATCAGACCGGCATCCCGTGGGCGCGCGTGATGGTGTGCCTCTCGGCCATGCAAGGCCTCGGCAAGCCCGGCTGCAACATGGGCAATCTGCAATGGGGCTGCCCGCTCGACTTCAACTTCTATTTCCCCGGCTATTCCGAGGGCGGCATGTCGGGCGACCTGGAGAATACGGCGCTGCCGGTCGAGCTCTATCAGCGCATGCCGCAGCTGCCGTCGATGAACTCCAACGGCCAGACCATCCCGCGCATCTGGATGCCGGAAGCGATCACCGAAGGCAAAGCCGAAGGCTATCGCTGGATTGGCAAGTCGATCGAGCACCAGTTCCAGAAGTTCGCCTACCCGTCGCCGGGCGCCTCGCCGGTGCACATGCTCTACAAGTATGGCGGTTCTATCCTTTCGACCATGAACAACACCAACCGCTGGGTGAAGATGTACCAGGCGCCGAACCTGGAATTCGTCGTCAACCAGTCGATCTGGTTCGAGGGCGAGGCCAAGTTCGCCGACGTCATCCTGCCGGCCTGCACCAACTTCGAGCGCACCGACATCTGCGAATGGGCGGGGCTCGGCGGCTACGGCCATCACGGCCAACAGCAGCTCAACCATCGCGTCATCGTGTTCCAGGCGCCCGCGATCGAGCCGCTCGGCGAATCGAAGCCCGACTTCTGGATCTTCAACGAGATATCCAAGCCGCTCGGGCTTTCTAACTACTTCTCGGAAGGCTGCAACGAGATCGACTGGGTCTATCGGCTCTATCTCGCGTCTGACCTGCCGAAGGTGATCTCGTTCAAGAAGCTGCTCAAGCGCGGCTACTACGTGGTGCCGGCCGAGAAGGAGAAGCTGCGCGCGCCGGTGTCGTTCCGCTGGTTCTTCGAAAACCGCAAGAAGGACGTGCCGGAAGCCCAGCCGCTGCCATCCGACTACACCGAGGAGTTCCTGCGCGGCTTGCAGACGCAATCGGGCAAGCTCGAGTTCGAGTGCAACAGCCTCAAGCGCGTGAACGATCCGGAGCGGCCGCCGATCGTCAAATACGAGCCGGCGTGGGAAGGGCCGCATTCGCCCGAATTCAAGCAGTACCCGCTGCAGATGCTCACGCCGCACTCCAAGTATTCGTTCCACACCCAGGGCGATGGCAAGGACTCGTTCCTGCTCAACATCGAGGACCATCGCGTCAAGGTGGACGGCTACTACTACTGGATCATGCGCATGAACCCGCAGGACGCGGCCGAGCGCGGAGTCAAGAAGCATGACCTGGTGAAGGTCTACAACGAGCGCGGCGCCGTCATCTGCGCGGCGCTGCCGACGCAGCGGCTGCCGCGCGGCGTTTGCCATGGCTACGAGTCGTCGGCGGTGTACGATCCGATGGGCGAGCCCGGCAAATCGGTCGACCGCGGCGGCTGCCTCAACCTGCTCACGCCGCACAAGTCGCAGACCAAGTCGACCCACGCGCTCGCGGGCGCCAACGCGCTGGTGCAGATCGAGGTCTGGGACCGCCGCACCGAGCACATGTCGGAGACGTTTGCGGCCATGCAGAAAGACGCCGATATCAAGCGCACGCTGAAGGAAGCGCAGCTCGTGCCGGCAAAGTGACCGCGCCAGCGGTCATCCCGGGCCGGCGCGAAAGCGCCGTGACCCGGGATCTCAAGCAACGAATTCCGCCGACTTCGGCAAGAGAGTAAGTGCGATGAAAAAATGGAACATGATCATCGACGTCGCCGAGTGCACGAACTGCAACCTGTGCACGCTCGCGACCATGGACGAATATGTCGGCAACGACTGGCCGGGCTATACCAAGCCGATGCCCAAGCACGGCCACAAGTGGATCAACATCCTGCAGAAGGAGCGCGGGCAGATCCCGATGATCGACATCGCCTACGTTCCGACTATGTGCAATCACTGCGACGACGCGCCCTGCATCGCCAAGTCGGGCGGCGCAATCAAGAAACGCGATGATGGCATCGTGCTGATCGACCAGGAGCACGCCAAGGGCCGCAAGGACCTGGTGGACGCCTGCCCGTACGGCCACATCTGGTGGAACGAGGAGCACCAGGTGCCGCAGCACTGGCCGTTCGACGCGCACCTCATCGACCAGGGCTGGAACCAGACCCGCGGACACCAGTCCTGCCCGACCGGCGCGATGCTGTCGCTCTACGCCGAGGACGAGGACATGGCACGCATGGCGCGAGAGGAAGGCCTAGAGGTGATGCGCCCCGAGCTCGGCAGCAAGCCGCGGGTCTATTACCGCAACCTCTGGCGCTATTCGACCTGCTTCATCGGCGGCAGCATATCGGCCGAGGCCAATGGTGTCGTCGATTGCGTCGAGGGCGCGAGCATCAAGCTTCTGCAGAACGGGAAGGTTGTGGCCGAGACCACCAGCGACAACTACGGCGACTTCAAGTTCGACAAGCTTCCCGACAGCTCAGGCGCCTACGTGGTCGAGATCGCCAAGGGCGGCAAGACCAAGCGCGTCGACGCCAAGCTCGGCGAAAGCATCAACCTGGGCGAGATCAGACTTTAATCTTCTATCATGGCCGGGCATAGCGCGTCGAAGACGCGCGTTAACGCGCTAATGCCCGGCCATCCACGTCTTGCTCGCGGCGCAAGACATGGATGCCCGGCACAAGGCCGGGCATGACGGAGCAAAATCGTGAGCCTTCGATCTCATGCCCGATCATTCCACCTCCCTCATTATCCCCGCGCTCGAGCCGCTCTACCAGGCGCTCGCGCCCTGGGCCGAGGCGCTGCTGCGTGTATCGTGCGGCCTTGCACTGGTGCCGCATGGGCTGCGTAACACTTTCGGGTTCTTTGCCAAGACCGGCGTGCGCTCCCATAACCTGACCGAGCTTGCCACGCAGCTCGACCACGACGGCTACCGGCCCGGCAAATTCTGGGCGCCCGCGATCTCGATCACGCAGCTCGTCGGCGGGCCATTGCTCGCGCTCGGCCTGTTCACCCGCGCCGCGGCGCTGCCGATCCTCCTGTTCCTGCTCGTGACCAATGTCGAACGCTGGCGGGTGGGGAAATACTTTTGGAATCAACTCGGGCTTGAATACACCCTGATGTGGACTGTCGTGACGTTCTACTTCCTCGTTCACGGCGGCGGCACGATCTCGCTTGACCACTTGATCGGCCGCGCGTTTTAGTGCCGGTCCCTATCCATCTTCGTCATGGCCGGGCATAGGGCGTCCAAGACGCGCTATGCGCGGGCATGACGGTGGAGAGGTTTGTGCAAGATAGGAAGAGCACGCGTGGGGTCACGTTCATGACAACCAAAGTCGACGTCCGTCCCGAGTGGTGGGACAATATTTTCGCCCCCAGCTCCTGCCTGGTGCTGATCACCACCGCCGACAAGGATGGCCGCGTCAACGCCGCGGCCTTCGGCACCTGCACGCGCGTGTGCCATGACCCGATGTACATCTCGTTCACCTGCGGCGCCGGCAAGGATACCTACGACAACGTGCTGGCAACGGGCGAGTTCGTGGTCAACATCGTGCCGTTCGAGCAGACGATGCTCGACAAGACGCTCGTCTGCGGCCTGCCGTTCCGCGGCGGCGAGAACGAGCTCGCCAAGGCCGGGCTGACGGCGATCCCGGCGCGCAAGCTCAAGCCGCCGCGCATCGCCGAATGCCGCAGCCATTTCGAATGCAAGGTCGAGTGGACGCAGCAGTGGCTGCATCGGCTGATGGTGTGTGGCCGGGTCGAGGCGGTAAGCATCGACGAAGACTGCATCACGCCGAATGGCTTCATCGTCTGGGACAAGGTCAAGCCTGCACATTACTGCGGCATGCGCTACCAGGACCGTTTCGTGCCGGCCTACGACAAGCCGACCCGCGGGGTCTGGCGCTACGATGGGCGGGACGAGGAGTTCCGTCCCGGCGAAGACTGGCGCAACGCTCATCGCAGCACGGATTGATCAGGCATGGCGGACATCGCGGAGTACCGCATGGAGCGCCGGCCCTGGGGCCTCTGGGCGACGCTAGGTTGGGTTATCCTCGCCTTTGTGCTGTCGGTGATAGCGGGATTTGCGGTGCTGTTCACAATGCGGCCGGACGCCATCACGGGCGGGGCCGACATGTTGAAGGACGGCCCGCTGATCTCGCTCACCACCATCGCGTCCGCGGTAGTGCAGATCGGCATGTTGGCGCTCGCGGCCCGGCTCGCACGCTGGCCTGTCGGGGAATATCTTGGACTGGTGCGCCCAGCCACGCACCCCGCGGTCATCGCGGTCGCGGTCCTGGTCGCCTTCTTGCTCGGCTATGATGCGCTCACCTACCTCCTCGGCCGTGACGTCGTCACGCCATTCCAGGTCGACACCTACCGCACGGCACGCGACAGCGGCACGCTCCCACTCATGTGGTTTGCGTTCGTGATCGCGGCGCCTGTCGCCGAGGAGATCATCTTCCGCGGCTTTCTGTTCCGTGGCTGGGTGACTTCCGCGCGTAGCGCAATCCCCGGGATTCTGGTGATCTCGGCGCTTTTTGCGGTCGTTCACGTCCAGTACGACTGGTTCGGCATCCTGCAGGTGTTCTTCATCGGACTCCTGCTTGCTGTCGCGCGCTGGCGCAGTGGCTCGACCCTGCTCACCATCCTGATGCATCTCTTGGCCAACCTGTGGGCGACCCTGGAAACCATGCTCTGGGTCGACTGGCTGTCCTGAGCCTGCGGGAGATGCTTAAAGGCCGGGCACTATTGATCAGGCGCCGCAATTGATGGATTGATGGTCCCTAAAGAGATTACGGGACGTCAAGAAAATGCCCTATGCCGTTGCCGTCGACATTGGCGGCACCTTCACCGATCTTGTGGCCTACGACACCGATACCCATCGGGTCGCCTACGCCAAGAGCCCGACTACCTACGGCAACCTGGTTGACGGCGTGCTCGACTGCTTCGCCAAGGCGAAGCTCGACCCCCATGCCACAAGCTTCGTCAACCACGGCACCACGCTGGTGATCAACTCGCTGATCCAGCGCAAGGGCGCCAAGGCCGCGCTCCTCACCACCAAGGGCTTCCGCGACGTGCTCGAGATCGCGCGCGGCAACCGGCCCGATCCGTTCGATCTGCACTATCGACGCGACGAGCCGCTCATTCCGCGCGTGCTGCGTTTCGAGGTGACGGAGCGGATCGGCAGCAATGGCGAGATCGTCACGCCGCTTGATGTCGCGGCGCTGGCCCCTTTGGCCGAGAAGCTGAAACAACTTGGCGTCGAGGCGGTCGCGATCTTCTTCATGAACTCCTACGCCAATCCGGCGCACGAGGAGGAGGCCGCCGCAGCACTGCGCAAGCTGATGCCGCAGGTCTACGTCACCCACTCCACCGAGGTGACGCGGGAATGGTACGAATATGAGCGCACCTCGACGGTCGCCGCCAACGCCTATGTGGGGCCGCAGGTGACGACCTACATCCGGCGGCTCGAGAGCGACCTTGCGGCCAAGGGTTTCTCCGGCTCGCTCCACATGATGGGCTCGAACGGCGGGCTGATGAGTGTCGAGCGCACCTGTCGGCAGCCGGTCGCGCTGGTTGAATCTGGCCCGATCGGCGGCTGCATCGGGGCGGGCGCCTACGCGGAGGCGCTCGGGTTCAAGAACGTCATCGCGTTCGACATGGGCGGCACCACCGCAAAGTGTGCGCTGGTCGAGAACGGCCGCTTCTCGGTCGAGTTCGATCTATTACGCCGGCGGCTATGTGAAGGGCTTCCCGATCAAGTCGTCGGTGATCAACATCGTGGAAGTGGGCTCGGGCGGCGGCTCGATCGCCTGGCTCGACCCGCAGCACCGCCTGCATGTCGGCCCGCAGAGCGCGGGCTCGACGCCCGGCCCCGCCTGCTACGGCAACGGCGGCAACGAGCCGACGGTGACCGACGCCAACCTGGCGCTCGGGCGGCTCAATCCCGACCGCTTCCTGGGCGGCGAGCTCAAGCTCGACACCGAGGCGGCGCGCCGCACCATCGAACGCATCGCAGGCCCGCTTGGCTATCAAGGCCCGGACGGCACGACCCAGATGGCGGACGGCGTCATCGCGCTCGCGACCGTGATCATGGCGGGCGCGATCAAGCAGATCTCGGTCGAGCACGGGCTCGATCCGCGCGAGTTCGTGCTGTTCTGCTATGGCGGCGGCGGGCCGCTGCATGCGAGCGCGCTGGCGCGCGAGCTCTCGATCCCCACCGTCGTGATCCCGCCCGAGCCCGGCAACTTCTCCGCGGTCGGCATGCTGCTCGCTGACGCGCGGCTTGATCTCTCGAAAACCTTCACGGGCGTGCTCAACGATACCATGATGGCGCCGCTCAAAGAGGCGTTTGCCGAGATGGAAGCGGAGGCCCGCGCCGCGCTGGTGCGCGACTTCGGCGCCGACAACGTGCTGTTCGAGCGCTTCGGCGAGATGCGCTACGCCGGCCAGCGCCACAACATCAAGGTGCCGATCGGGCTCGACGATCCGGCCGCGATCCGCCAGGCCTTCGATCGCGACTACAAGCGCCGCTACGGCCACGCCGACGCGCGCGCGGCGGCCGAGTTCCAGGCACTGCACTTGTCTGCCTTCACGCGGCTTCAGCGCCCGGCGCTTGCGCACCTGCCGCGCGCGCAGGTGCAGGCGGGCAAGCCGCAATTGCGCCCGGTCTATTTCGGCAAGGACGCCGGCACCGTCACGGCACAGATCTACGATCGCACCGCGCTTGCGCCCAGCTTCAAGGGTGAAGGCCCGGCCTTGATCGAGGAATACGGATCGACCAGCCTGATCTGGCCGGGCGACCGCTTTGAGGTCGGTGCGCTCGGCGAGATTCGGATCACCATCGGGACCGGCAAGTAGCGATGCAAGAACACACCCGCACCCTTGCCATCGATCCGATCACGCTGGAAGTAATCCGCCATGGCCTCGTGTCGATCACCAACCAGATCGACGCCAATATCAAGCGCACGGCATTCAGCCCGTACATCTATGAATATAACGACTTCGCGGTCGGGCTCACCGACGCCGATGGCCGGCTGATCGCGCAATGCACCGGCGGGATGCCGCCGTTCGTCGCCGACTCGGTCGGCATGGCGGTGCGCGACGGCTTGCAAATCTACGGCCGCGACCGCCTGCACGACGGCGACGTCGTGCTTTGCAATCACGCCGCGGTGCAGGGCCAGCACCTCAACAACACCGTGATGTATACGCCGATCTATGCCGGCCAAGGCCGCGACGTGCTGATCGGCTTCTTCGCCATCAATGTGCACTGGATCGAGATCGGCGGCATTCAAACCAATTCGACCGACATCTTCATGGAAGGGCTGCAGCTGCGCTCGATCAAGCTGTGGTCGAAGGGCGAGCCGATCGAAGAGGTCTACCGCATCATCGAGAACAACACCCGCATGCCGAACGAGCTGATGGGCGATATCGCGGCCCAACTGGCCGGCTGCCTTCTCGGCCGTGATCTCACGGCCGAGCTTGCCGGCAAGTACGGCATCGAGACCTTCAACCGCGCGGTCGACCTGATCCTCGACCAATCGGAGGCGGCCGCGCGCGACTTCATCCGCGCCATGCCGGACGGCGTCTACCGCACCGAGACCTATCTCGACAATGACCGCTCGGGCGGCGATGAGCCGGTGCCGATCATCGTCAAGGTGATCGTCGCGGGCGACGAGATCACTGTCGACTTCACCGACATCGCCCCGCAGGCCAAGGGGCCGATCAATTCGGGCTACTATGGCGGCGGCCAGACCATCGCGCGCGTCGCCTTCAAGTACCTGATGGGCGCCGACGAGATGGCGAACGAGGGCACGTTCCGGCCGATCAAGCTGGTGCTGCCGCTCGGCAAGCTGATCAGCGCCGATCCGACCGCGCCGATGTTCATGTATCCGACCCCGTTCCCGACCGTCATCGACGCGGTGATCAAGGCATTGGAGAAAGCGTTGCCGGCGCGGGTGCCGGGCGGCCATTTCGGCACCCACTCGGGCGTGCGCTTCTACGGCCGGCGCGCCAACGGCAGCTTCTTCGATACCCACGACAGCGGCCACGGCGGCTGGGGCGCGTGCGCGACCCACGATGGATCCGGCCCTTACCGCACCATGGCGCATGGCGACACCCGCATCATTCCGCTCGAGCTGCAGGAATCGCTGATGCCGTTCCGCATCGAAACATTTTCGCTGCGCGAGGATTCCGGGGGCGCCGGCAAGTTCCGTGGCGGCCTGGGATTTCGCAAGGTCTACCGCATTCTGCAGCCGTGCCTCCTTGGCACCAACCTCGACCGCACCAAGTATCCGCCCTGGGGCGTGCAGGGCGGCCAGGAAGCCAAGCCCGGCCGCTTCACTTTGGTGAAGGCCGGCGAAACCCAGGAGCGCAGCGTCGAGAAGGAGAACGCCTATCAGTTGCAGCCGGGCGACCTTGTCTGCGTCGAGACCGGCGGCGGCGGCGGCTATGGACCGCCGCCGGAGCGGCCGCTTGACCTGATCCAGCGCGATCTCGATGCCGGCTACGTTTCGGCAGCGGCGGCCAGCAAGGATTACGGGATCACGATCGGGCCCGACGGCAAGGCGCGGCGATAAGCGCGTGCCGCCAAGCTATGCCGTCCGAACGGCTTTGGACTACAATGCATCCCACAACGATGACGCGGGAGGACTAGATGCCAGCACGCACGTCATTTCTGTCGCGGGTCGCCCTGTCGGTCGCGCTGGCCTCGATCGGGTGCGTCCCGGCAACCGCCCAAGAGAGTAACGCTGCGCTCAAGGAGCTTGCCGCTGCCGCCAACCAGGAGGGCACCCTGACGCTGAGCTGGAGCGGATCAACCCTCGGGGGCATCCAGGGCGCGGCCCGCTACCAGGCCGCACTGAACAAACACTTCGGCACCAACATCCGCATCAACTTCCTGCCCGGCCCCGACATGGCGCGCATCGTCAATACGCTAGCGACCGAATATTCGGCCGGGCAGAAATCATCGGTCGACATCGCGCTCGGCGCCGCGCCGCAGATCGCGCCGGTGCTCAAGGTCAACTTCTTCGAAAAGGTGGATTGGAAGAAATATCTGCCGGGCAGGATCACCGACGAGATGATCGAACACAACGGTGAGCTCATCCGCATCGTGACCGGCCTCTCGGGCGCGACCTACAACTCCGCGCTCGCGCCCATGAAGCCCACGACGCTTGAGGATTTCCTCAAGCCCGCCTGGAAAGGCAAGATCGCCTCGACGCCCTACTCGGCGGGCTTTGACATCCTGTTGGCCCAGGACGTTTGGGGCAAGGAAAAGACCGTGAACTACGTGCGCGCGCTGTCGAAGCAGATCGCCGGCCTTATCCGCTGCGGCGAGGCCGAGCGGATCGCGACCGGCGAGTATCTTGCGTTGGTGATGGACTGCACCGGCCAGGACGCGCTGCAATGGAAAGAGAAAGGCGCGCCGCTCGACCAGATGATGCCGCTCGATGCGGCCCAGCAGCGCTACTACTACTTTGCGGTGCCCAAGAACGCCCAGCACCCCAATGCTGCCAAGCTCTATTCGATCTTCATGTTGACGGAGGAAGGCCAGAAGCTCGCCTACGACACCTGGAAGACCGACCTGCACAGCCTGCCGGGCTCGAAGATGGGTAAGATGGTCAACGACTACAAGAAGCTGGGCGTCAAGTTCAAAGAGGTGACCGTCAGCTGGTACAGCCAGCATCCCGAGATCAACGCCAGCAAGCATGAGCTGATCAAGATCTTGACGACGAAGCAGTGATGCCGCGTTGGGCTGAAGGGCTCTCTGATTGTCGTCCCCGCGAAAGCGGGGACCCACACTCTCTGCACTCTCGATTGACTTGTGACTATGGGTCCCGACTCTCGCTTTGCTCGGCCGGGACGACAGTGCCTTCCGTGCCGCCGCGCTGCGCACTCTCCGCCTGATGTGGACCCTCGCCGCACCGCTGCAAGAGCGCCGCACCGTCGGCGACCTACTCCCCGGCGGCATGCTGCTGGTGGTGGTCTTCACAAGCCTCGTTATTCTCGCCCATCTCGGCGTGGTGCTGTGGCTCGCCTGGACCGACGGCTCGCCCGGCGACGCCGATCTGACCTACACGGCCCATAACTTCATCGAAGTGTTCTCGGACGCCCGCACCTACTCGGTGCTTGTCGACACGTTTACGTTCGCCTTGGTGTCGCTCGTGATTGCGCTCGCCTTTGGCATCCCGGCCGCCTGGCTCGCGGAGCGCACCGACTTCCGCGCCAAGACGCTGCTGTTCACCCTGATGGCGGTCGGTCTCCTGATCCCCGGCTTTGCGGCCGCCATGGGCTGGCTGTTCCTGCTGCATCCGCGCATCGGGCTCGCGAACCAGTTCCTGGTTTCGACTTTTGGCCTCACGGGCCCGCCGTTCAACATCACCAGCCTCCTCGGCATGGGCTGGGTACAGGGGCTCAATCTCGCGCCGCTCGCCTTCATCATGACCGCGGCGGTGTTCCGCTCCATGGACCCGACGCTCGAGGAAGCCGCCGAGATGCACGGCGCCGGTCCATGGCGCGTGCTGCGCCGCATCACCGTGCGGCTCGCCTGGCCCGGCATTCTGGCGGCCTCGATCTACATCTTCATGACCGCGTTCGCGGCCTTCGACGTCCCGGCGATCATCGGCTGGGGCAATCGCATCTTCACCTTCACGACCTACCTCTATCTCCTGCTCAATCCGCAGGATGTGCTGCCGAAATACGGGCTGGCGGCGGCGCTCTCGACTGTCGCAATGGCGATCGCAGCCGTGATGAGCTTCTGGTACGGCCGCATGCAGGCGCGCTCACGCCGATTCGCAGTGGTCACCGGCCGCGCCTATCGGCCGAAGATCATCAAGCTCGGACGTCGTGTCTACGGCGCGTGGCTCTTCATCGGCACCTACCTGGTGCTGAGCAAATTGCTTCCGATCCTGCTCCTAATCTGGAGTTCGCTCCTGCCCTTCTTCCAGTTGCCGTCGCGGCGCGCTTTCGCGTTCGTGTCGCTCAAGCACTATGCGTCGCTCCCCTGGGAGATTGTGTTCAAGGCGCTCACCAACACCTTGTTCCTCGCCGTGCTGGTGCCGACCGTGACGCTCGCGATCAGCCTCGCGTTCTCCTGGGTCGTGCTGCGCTCGCGCATCCGTGGGCGCGCAGCCTTCGACTTCATCGCGTTTCTGCCGCACGCAGTGCCATCGATCGTGTTCGGCGTCGGCGCGCTCCTCCTGGCCTTGTTCGTGCTGCAGCAGGCACTGCCGATCTATGGCACGATCTTTATCCTGCTTATTGTGTTCGTGATCGCGCGTATCAGCTACGCGACCCGCATGACCAACTCGGGCCTGATCCAGATTCACGCCGAGCTTGAAGAGTCGGCGCAGATGAGCGGCGCTACCGCCTGGCAAGGCTTCCGCCGCATCATCGTCCCGCTGCTCGCGCCGACGCTGCTCTATGCCTGGTTGTGGATCGCGCTCCTCGTGTTCCGCGAGCTCACCCTCGCCGTCATCCTCTCGACCGCCGACAACATCACCTTCCCGGTCGTGGTCTGGAGCCTCTGGCTCGGCGGCGGCCTCGGCCAGGCCTCGGCGCTCGCAATCGTGATGCTGCTGATGATGGCGCCGCCGATCGCGCTCTACTGGCTGATTGCGCGCCGCCAGGGGCTGGTGGCGACCTAGCGACCGAATGTATGGTTCGCCCCCTAAAGTGGGGCGGAGACGCATGAGCATTCCCAATCTGACGGCGCATGGCGCCACCATGCCGACGATCGGGCTCGGCACCTCCGGCATGGGCGAAGTCCGCGCCGAGCATGTCGCGGCCGCGCTCAAGCTCGGCTATCGGCACAT
Source organism: uncultured Alphaproteobacteria bacterium (assembly GCA_963753575.1). Classification (GTDB taxonomy): domain Bacteria; phylum Pseudomonadota; class Alphaproteobacteria; order Rhizobiales; family Xanthobacteraceae; genus VAZQ01. The sequence goes on along the minus strand of CAVWCR010000003.1, from coordinate 4,871,194 downwards.
CGATACCGCGTGGAAATACGGCACCGAGCGGCAAGTCGGCGAAGGCATGCGCGCCTCCGGCGTGCCGCGCTCAGACATCTTCCTGTGCACCAAGGTCTCGCATGAATACCTGCACGCCGATGACTTCGCGCGCTCGGTCGATGAGAGTCTGAAGACGCTCGGCGTCGACTTTGTCGACCTCCTGCTGGTGCACTGGCCAAATCTGAAGATTCCACTCGCCGAGCCGATGGGCGCGCTTGCGAAGGCCAAGCGTCAGGGCCTCACCCGCCACGTGGGCGTCGCCAATTTCAACATCGCGCTCATCGACCAGGCGATCAGCCTCTGCCCGGAGCCATTGGTGACATTGCAGGCCGAATATCATCCCTATCTCGACCAGACGACGTTGCTCAACGCCTGCCGGGCGCGTGGGCTGATCTACACAGCCTATTGCCCGCTCGGGCGCGGCCGCATCTTCAAAGATCCGGTGCTCACCGAGATCGCGCGCCAGAAGGGCAAGACCATCGCGCAGGTGGCGCTGCGCTGGCTCATCCAGAAAGGGATCGTCGCGCCGATCCCACGCTCGTCCAACCCTGCCCGCATGGCCGACAACATCGCCGTGTTCGACTTCTCGCTCAGCGACGAGGAGATGAAGCGCATCGACGCGCTCAAGCGGCCGGACGGCCGCATCGCCAATCCGACCGGCCGCGTGCCGCCATGGGATGTGTGATGGGACCGCGCGGGAAATGTAGGGTGGGCAAAGGCGCGCCTCACGCGCTCAAGCCCTCCAACGCGGCAAGGCACAGCGCCGTGCCCACCATGGCGTAAGCCAGGACGGTGGGCACAGCGCTGCGCTGTGCGACTGGAGCGCTGCGAGTGTGCCGATCGCGCTTTTGCCCACCCTACAAAGCTGAGGAACGCTCCATGACGATGCCAAAATACTTCATGTACTTCCCGGGCAATTACCGGTGGTCGGCCGCTTATGTGAACATGCTCGGGCGCGGCGCCTATGGGGGCGCCGACATCAGCGAGCTGCACAAGATCGGCCGCATGCTTGAAGGCAAGCGCGCCGACGATGACGAGGCCTGGTTCGATGCCTTCGTCAAGGTCGCGGACGAGGTGCGTGGCCACGCCGAACGCTTCAGCGCGTCGCGCCACCCTGTTTCGGCGGCCGCGTTCTATCTGCGCGCCTGTCACTATTATCAGATGGGCGAGCGCTTTCGCACCCCGAAGGACAAGCGCGCGCTCGATGCCTATCGCACCGGCGTCGATTGCTTCCACAAGTTCGTCTCTCTCACCGACCTGAAGATCGAGATCGTTGACGTTCCATTCGAGGGCAAGCATCTGCCCGGCTATTTCGTGCACGCCCAGAACACGACGTCCGCCCGCACGCCCTGTGTGGTTTTCTTCGACGGCCTCGACGTCACCAAGGAGATCCAGTTCGTCGCTGGCGTGCCCGACCTGATCAAGCGCGGCATCTCGGTGCTGGTCATGGACGGTCCCGGCACCGGCGAGGCCATCCGCTTCCGCGGCATGCACCTGCGCCCCGACTACGAGGCGGCGGGCGGCGCCTGCATCGACTTCCTCGAAAAGCGTGCCGACGTCGACGCGAGAAAGATCGGCGTCGTCGCGATCAGCCTCGGCGGCTACTACGCGCCGCGTTGCGCCTCGATGGAGCCGCGTTTTGCGGCCTGCATCGCCTGGGGCGCGATCTGGGACTATCACGCGGTCTGGAAGCGCCGGATCGAGGCGAACTTCAAGGCCTCGCTTTCGGTGCCGGGCCATCACATCATGTGGGTCCTGGGCGTCGATACCCTCGAAGAAGCTTTGAAGCGGCTCGAGCCGTTCAGGCTTGATGGCGTGGTGCAGAAGATGCGCTGCCCGTTCCTGCTCGTGCACGGCGAGGACGACGAGCAGATTCCGCTCAAGGACGCGCAGGCGCTCTTCGAGGCCTGCGGCTCGCCCGACAAGACGTTCCGCGTCTTCACCGGCGAGGAGGGCGGCGCGCAGCACTGCCAGCGCGACTATCTGACGCTGGGCTGCGCCGAGATGTGGAACTGGTTCGAGGACAAGCTCGTGCGCGCGTGAGCCCGCCCACGCCAGCCACCGACATCACCGTTCCTTCACGCTGCGGGCGGCCGCCGCGACGTCGTCAGGCGTGGCGTAGATCTCCTCCACGATCTTGACCGCCTCCGCGCCGGTCTTGGGCGAGATCGGCAGACGAAGCTTCGTCGCCTCGGCGACGAATTCCGGGTCTTTCATGGTGGCATTGAAGGCGTCGCGCAGGATGCGGATGCGATCAGCCGGCACTGCCTGCGAGGCGATGAACGGCCGGCCCAGTTGGGCGGGAGCGAGCAGCACGAGCAATATTTGGCGGTCGCGTTCGCTCGGCGCGATCTCGATGCTGTAAGGGACCCCGGGCGGCATGTCGGACGCCACGACCGGCGCCGAACGGATGACCGGCACGATCTTGTGGCTCGCGACCCACTCGACCGGAATGCTGCTCCAGGCGCCGCAGTCGCCGTCAAGCTCGCCGCGCTCGATGGCGATCCGCTGCTCCGCGCTGCCCGGATAGCCTGGGATCTGCTGGATGTGCACCCCGAAGACGTTTTTGAGGATGCGCTGGTTGGTGTCGCTGGAGGTGCCGATGCCGGTCAGCCCCATGTGAACCTTGGGCTTGGCCTTCAGCTCTGCCAGCGTCTTGACCCCGAAGGTGTGCCACACGTAGCAGACCGTGAGGTCCTGGCTGATGCTGCCGATCCAGTTGTATTTGCGGAAATCGATCTTGACCTTGTTCGGGTTGAGACGCGACTCCCCGAGGTTGCCGAAATTAAAGATGTCGAGGACGGTGCCGTCCTTCGGGGCGGTCAGGTCGAGATAGTGCACCGCCGTGAGGCTGCCGGCGCCCGGCATGTTCTGCACCACGACGGTGGGGTTGCCCGGAATGTGCTTGCCGATATGACGAGCAAGGACGCGCGCGTTGATGTCGAAGCCGCCGCCCGGGGAGAATCCGACCAGGATGGTGAGCGTCTTGCCGCGGTAGAAGTCCTGCGCGACGGCGGGCGTCACCGCCACGATCGTCCCGATCGCGGCGGCCAGCATGGACGTAACGTTGCGATTCTTGGTCATGCGTTTCCTCATCGGTAGCCGTTGAACAGCACAACAAGCCGCTGCACGACCTCGCGGGGCGTGCGTGCCAATATATTGGCAGCGGCTGCAACTTCCTCGCCGGTCGAGGGGCCCTCGACTTCGAGCTTCTGGCGCCGGACGTCTGCCAGAAAGGCTTCATCGCGGACGGTGGCATCGAAGGCGCGCCGGAGCATGGCGAGCCGCGCCGGCGGAATACCCGGCGGCGCCACATAAGGCCGCGTGAACTCGTCGCGCACATTCATGAGATCGATCATCTGGCGCTCGGCGTCGTTGCGGGCGAGGTCGCGCAGGAGCGGCACGTTCGGCAGCGTGCGATGCTTGCTGCTGCCGTGCTGGAGGATGATGCGCACGCGCTTCTTGGCGAGCCAGTCGGTCTGATTGAGGCTCGACAACGCGTTGGCGACCGTGCCCTCGATCTCGCCGCGCTCAAGCGCGATCTTGGTCTCACTGCTGGACTTGTAGCCGGACACGATCTTGAGCTTGTAGCCGAAGATCTCCTTCAGGATGATCGCCATGTCGATGCCGTTGCCGCCGACGCTGGTGCCGCCCACGATCAGCTGCCTTTCCTTCGCGGCCGCGAGCGACTGCACGGGCGCCGTGTGCCAGACATAGCCGACGTATTTGTCGCGCGTGGCATTGCCGAGCCACGAGAACTTGGTCACGTCGAAATCGGCCGCGGCCGGATTGAGAAACGGCGCCGTCAGTACTGCCCCGTGCACCCCGCCGATGACGGTGCCGTCGCGCGCCGCCGCCTTGTAGAGGTAGCCCGCCGCGCGCGCCCCGCCCGCGCCCGGCATCGCCTGCACGATCATGGTCGGGTGGCCGGGGATGTATTTCGGCATGTGCCGGGCGAACGTCCGGCCATAGGCTTCGTAGGCGCCGCCGCCCGACGTGATGATGGTGACGGTCTTGCCGGCATAGAACTCATTCGGCGCCCCGACCGAGGAGCCGGCCGGAAACACCGCCGCCAAGCCGGCGCAGAGCGCCAACCGATATGTGTTCGACCAAGCTCTCATCGTCCCGGCCCCGGCGCCATCACGTCCGGTCTTGTGGGCCGACAGCCTTGTGGGCCGGCAGCCTTGCTGTAATCATGATACGGACGGCCTGCGACGCGCGCAACGACAGTGCCGCCAATCGCTGCCGCCGCTTGTTGTCGCGGCTCTGGCCGCCACGGGAGACGGGATGTTCGAAGGCTTCGTACCCAGGCTCAAGATCGGTTGTCTGATGCCGGGGGCGGTCATCGACAACCATGCCTTCGAGTTCTATCGACTCGCTCCCTCGGGCGTCATGCTGGTGATGGTCGGCGTCGGCCTGCGCGAATTCTCACGCGGCGATGTCGAGCGCGTGTTCACGCCGCTCGAACGCTATCTCGACCAGCTCATGGAGCGCGGTGTCAATCTGGTGATCCAAAACGGCGTGCCGCTTCCGATCCTGATCGGCATCGAGGCGCACGACCGGATGGTTGCGCACATGGCCAGTTACACGCGGCTGCCCGCCACCACGACCGTACTGTCGGTCGTGCGGGCGGCGACCGATCTCGGCCTGCGCAAGGTGGTGGCCGTCAACAAATGGACCGGCGAGATGAATTGCTCGCTCGCGGCCTTCTTTGCGCGCGGCGGCGTCAGCGTTGTCGGAGCGACAACGAAGTCGCTTGCACCTGCTGACTTTCACCGGTTTGACACCGGCGACCATATGCAGCTTGCCTATGAGCTCGGGCGGCGCGCCTTTCTGGATCATCCCGATTGCGACGCCATCTATATCGGAGGCGGCTCCTGGATTGCGGAGCCGGTCGCGGTGAAGCTTGAGGCCGAGTTCGACAAGCCAGTGCTTTGTAACCAGTCGGCGGTCATTCGCAACGTGCTCAAAATGCTCGGCGCCTGGACGCCGCACGCGGGTCATAGCCGCGTGCTGGCGGCGCCTTAAGGACGAGATGGGAAGAAACCCGACATGAAAGTGACTTGCGTCGGAACGGATCCGGCCGGGCTCTACCTCGGCATCCTGCTCAAGCGCAGCAATTCGTCCCATACCGTGCGCATCGTGGAGGGCCCAGGCACGACCCCTGCCCCGGCGACGTTCGTCGCCAATCCGCTGCGGCCTCGCATGACACTCGGCGACGTCGGCATGCTGGAAGAGCTCAACCGCGCGGTCGCTCAATTTGATCGCGTCACGATTGATGCGGACGGCCGGCAGCACGAGACCAGGCGCCTGAAATACGCCGCCGTCGATCCTACAGTGCTTGCCGACATTCTGCGCCGCCGCGCCGCCGACGTCGGCTGCGAGTTCGTGGATGGCGTCGGCTTCTCCAGCCTCGATCATTCGGAAGCGGACGTGCTGGTTGCGGCCGATGGCGCCGACAGCCATGTTCGTGCACTCACCACCGGCTTCACGCCGCAGCTCGCCGAGAGCCAGAGCGCCTTTATCGCGTTCGAGTCGAGCAAGCCGCTCGATGCGTTGAGCTACCTGTTCCGGGCGACGCCATCGGGCATTTTTCACGCCTTCGCCTATCCGCGCGGGCCGTCCGGCACTTGCGTGATCGTGGAAGCCCCGACCGATGTCATCCGGGCGAGCGGGCTTGAGCACAAGTCGGCCCTTGAGGCGCTCGGATTCTGCCGCGATCTCTTCGGCATCGATCTCGACCGCGCGCTGCCGAGCGGCAACGACACCGCCTGGCGGCCGTTTGTGACGGTGCGCAACCGGCCCTGGCACGTCGGCAACGTCGTCCTCCTGGGCGCGGCCGCCTATACGTCGCACTTCTCGGTCGGGCTCGACCTGCGCGCGAGCCTCGAAGACGCCCAGGCCTTGGCCTCGCATCTCGGCACCGGCGCGAAGCCCACCGAGGCACTCGCCGCCTATGAAGCGGCACGCCGGCCGCAGGCCGAGAGCCTGCAGCGCGCCGCGCAGGCGTCACTCACGTGGTTCGAGCACCCGCATCGCTATCGCGACATGCCGTTCGAGCAGTTCTGCTTTTCGCTTCTCACCAGCAGCATGCGTCTCACTCATGCGCGGATCGAGAAAGTCGCACCTGATCTCACGCGCGCGGTCGACGCGCTCGTCGCCGGCCCTGCGCACGGCAGCAACCAGCCGCCGCCGATGTTCACACCGATCCGCTTGCGCGAGCTGACCATTTCCAACCGGGTCGTGGTCTCGCCGATGTGCCAGTATTCCGCCAAGGACGGCACCGTCACCGACTGGCACCTCGTGCATCTCGGCAGCCGCGCCATCGGGGGCGCCGGCCTCGTCATATCGGAGATGACTGACGTGCTGCCGGAGGGCCGCATCAGCCTGCACTGCGCCGGCATGTACGCGCCCGAGCACGTGCCGGCCTGGAAGCGCGTCACCGACTTCGTGCATGCCAACAGCGAGTCCAAGATCGCGGTGCAGCTTGCGCATGCCGGCCGCAAGGGCTCACTGACCCGCTCCTGGGAAGGGCATCAGTCGCTCGGCGAGGCCAAGTGGGAGTTGATCGCGCCCTCCCCGATCGCGTTCGCGGAAGGCCGCCAGGTGCCGCGCGAGATGACACGGTCCGATATGGACGTCGTGCGCGACGCTTTCGTGCGCGCGACCGAGATGTCGGACGCTGCCGGCTTCGACATGATCGAGCTGCATTATGCGCACGGCTACCTGATGTCGTCCTTCATCTCGCCGCTCACCAACCGGCGCAATGACGAATATGGCGGCTCGCTCGAGAACCGCATGCGCTTTCCGCTCGAAGTGTTCAGTGCCGTGCGCGCCGCCTGGCCAGCACACAAGCCGATCTCGACCCGCATCTCCTCGGTCGACTGGATCGACGGCGGCACCACCATCGAGGATGCAATCGAAATCGGCCGCATGCTGCACGAGGCCGGCAATGACATCCTGGCGGTGTCGAGTGGCGGCGTATCGAGCGCGCAGCGTCCGGTCGACGGCCGCGTCTATCAAGCCATATTCAGCGATCAAATCCGCAACGAACTCAAGATCCCGACCATGGCGGTCGGCGGCATCGTCAGCCACGGCGACATCAATACCATCGTGGCCGCCGGCCGCGCCGACATGTGTGCGCTCGGCCGCGGCTATCTGGAAGACGCCTACTTCGCCCGCCACGCCGCCCGCGCGCAGAACTACACCGGCCTCAAGTGGCCGAGCCAATACCGCCGTGCGGGCGAAGTTCAGCTGCGTGGGGAGTAGTCCCTACCGGGTGCAGGCGAGGTCCGGCCGCGGAACGATTTCGGCGTCGGACGCGACATTGACGGGGACATTGTCGAACGACACGTCCATGCCGTCGAGCCTACCATGGACGGGACGATTCACCAGGTCGGCGACATTCGGCAGAACGCGGATCAGGCCGTTTTCGCCGTCAAACGCCAGGTCGCCGGTGCCCGGATGGAAGCCATAGACGCTGCGGACGCCGACCAGCGCACCCAGATAGAAAATCCGCTTGAAATCGAGCGTCGACCAGATCGTCACGTAGCGCGTGTCGGTCCCCACCGCGAGCATGGTGCCCTTGGCATTGAACGCAAGACGGTTGGCGCCACCCGGCAACGGCAGCTCGCGCACGCGCTCCTCGCCCTTTGGACGCGTAAGATCCCAGATCAGAATGCGCTCCTCCGAGCCGGCCGACGCGACGGTCTTGCCATCCGGGGAAACCTTGATCGTATAGACGCCTTGGCGATGCCCGCGCAGCTCCCGGTCGAGCGATCTCGTTTCCATATTCCAGACCGCGACCTTTCCGCTGCGATCCCCCGAGACCAGGGTTTTTCCGTCGGGACTGAAATCCATTTCATCGACCGGGGCCGAGTGAAATTTCGGCAACTGCGTCCGCTTCAGCGCGCCGCCGAGCTCGGCGACCCAGATGTCGCCTTGCCGGGTCGCCCACACCAACTCGGGCCGTTTCGGATGAAACGCGATGCTCTGCACATAGGCGTGCTCCGGGTTCACGGACTGCGCACTGACCTTGCAGGTATCGGTCTGCCAGATCTTGATGACATCCTCCTTGGCGGTGCGGCCGTCCGCGATCGCGATGGTGGCGATCTGGCGGCTGTCGCCGGAGAAAGCCGCGCCGATCACCCAGTTTCGGTGGTCGACGCCGCAGATGAAGTGCCAGTCGCCGTTCAGGTCCACCCGGAACAGCTTGGCTACTCCGTCACGACCGCCTGCAATGAATTTTTTTCCGTCGGGGCTGTACTTGCCGACGATGGTTTCGCGGCGGTCGCCCGTAAACGTATTGAACATGGGCTGCAGCGTTCGCAGGTCCCAGACGCGCGCCGTCCCGTTCTCGACCACGGCCAGCAAGAGTGACGCGTCGGCGGAGAACGACACGTCGTTCACCCGATGGTCGTTGCCGTCGATCGTGCCGCGATACTGGTAGGTTTGGGCATCCCAGAGCCCGACCGTGCCTTGCCAGGATGCCACTGCCAGGAAGCGCCCATCCGGAGAAAACTTGACCTTCCAGCGCTTGTCCGGCGGGGCCGCAATCGACTGCATAGTCGTCTCCGGCCGCTCGGACTTGAGGCTCCAGACCTCGACCGGGCCGCTCAGGCTCGCGGATGCAATGCGGCTCGCATCCTTGCTGAACGAGATGCTGAACAGATCGAGGCGCCCGGTCGGGATCGTGGCAACCACGGCCCAGTCGCTCACGCGGCGCACCACGATCGATCCGTCGTCCCCGGCCGAGGCCAATAGCTGCCCGTCCCGGCTGAATTCAATCGCAACCGCCGAGCTCGTGTGCTCGGCAAACGATTGGGTCTGCGCGCTCGCGAGTTGACGCACCGAGACGCGCCCGTCCCGCGTCGCCCAGCCAAGGAAGCGCCCGAGCGGATCGAAGGCGACCGCATTGATGGCGCTGGCATTGGGGTCGCAGACCACCACAGTCTTGTTGTCTTGCAAATTCCACAACAGGATTTCCTGGAAGCTTGCCGTCATCAGCCACTTGCCGTCGGGGCCGAACTGCATGTTCCAGATACGCCCGCTGTTGGTGCGCCGATGGATTTCCTTTCCGTGTCCGTCGGTGGGTGCGATGATCACCTCGCCATTGACGTAGCCGACCGCAAACCGCTTGCCGTCCGGCGCCAACGCACCCGCGGTCGCGGCTTGGGCGTTCTTGAGTGTCCGCAGCGGAACGCTGCTGGCTCGGCTGGTGATCTCGGCGATGGTGCGGATGCGCACGCTCTTGTCGGAGCCGCGGTCGATGATGCCGACCAGCTCGGCCATACGCTCAAGCAAAGACGACGAGCGCAGAGCGCCCGCAACCACTCGCGCCTGGGTCGGCTTCTGGTCGACCAGCAGCCGGTCTGCCTTGGTCAGCAGCGCGAGTTCGAAATTTCCGCTGGCCTCGCGGTAGAGACGCAAGCTCACTACCGCCAGCACCGCGAGCACCAAGGCAGCCAGGCTTGCGGCTGACGCGCGCCAGCGGGCACGGTGCGCTTCCGCGTTGGCGCGTGTCTGCGCCGCTTCGACCGAGGACTTTACGTAGTCGTCGAGCTCCGGCGGAAACACGCCGGGATGCCGGCGTGCGATCGATTCCGCTGCCGCGAGCGTGGTTCCCGGCTGCAGCAGGTCGGCATCGAGCCCGGTCTTTCGCCAGATCTCGACGTTCGGCTCGATCTGCCGGCGCAGCCGGATTGCTTCGGGCTGCAAGGCGGGGCTCTCGGTCGCCCGCTTCCAGCGGCGCAACAGCGCCTCATGGGCGACGCGAATGCTGCCCTCGGTGCCAACCAGGAGCCGCGCCTCGGTCATCCGGTCCACGAGCGCGCGGGACGCTTCGTCATTCGCGATTGTGCTGCGGCTGAGCGCGCGCATTGTCAGGTGGCCGTTGTCGTCGATATCCGCCACCAGCGAACGCAGGAGGCCGTCGAGCCTCGCCCGGCTCTCTTGCGAGACCGCGTCAAACACATCTTCCGCATGCGCCGCGATCGCGCCTTCGAGCCCGCCCATGGCCGTGTAGGCCTGATAGGTGAGCATGTTGCCAACGCGCGCGTCGAACAGCCGTTTGAGCGTCATTTGCAGAAGCGGCAGCGCATCCGCATCAGTGACCGCGGCGCGGATGACCTTGGAGAGCGAGACTCCGTCGCGCTCCTCGAACACCAGGTTGGCAGCCCGCGCCGGCCCCACGATGACGTCGGCAATTTCGCTCGGGCCCGGCGGCGGCAGGTCGAACAAAGCGCCGCGCCGGCGCAGTTCGAGAAAATCCGGATCGAGCTGGAAATCCGGATAGCGGTCGCTGCGCAGCGTTGCGATCAGCCACGTGGTCTCGCTGTCGACGAGCGCCCGCAGAAGCTTGGCGATCACCCTTTGCTCCGGATGATCCAGGACGGTCTCCATCTGGTCCAGGGTGACGAGCAAGCGGCCAACCGGGAGGCGACCGCCACCGATCGCGCGCTGCCGGTCGCCCGCGACGCGATCGAGCGCCCACTTGATCGCATAGGCGGCAGCCTCGGGCGATTGACGCGCAATGGCAGCAAAACTCTCGGGCGTCGGCTGCGGGCACTCGTGCAACTCCGGAAGCACATCCGCCGCATAGAGGCGCTGCGCCAGCAGCAGCAATGGATCCTCGGCCGGCTCAAGCAGAACTTGCCGCCAGAAATCGACGCCCGGAACCGCGTGTTCGGAAAAGCGCGGCGCCAGACCCGCTCGCGCCAGCGACGACTTGCCCGATCCGCTCGGACCGATCACGAAGATTGCGGGCGTGCCCCGCTTGGCGGCGGCGTTGAGCTCGTCGATCGCGCTCGCTGCCGCCAGCGCACGTCCGAAGAACACCGCGCTGTTGCTGGCGTCGTAGGGCACAAGGCCCGGATAAGGCGAGCCTTTGGCGTCAATGTCCCAGGCGGGGCCCGCTGGAATAAGGGCACCGTCACGCAGACTTTTTTCCAGCAACGCTTCGAGCGAGGACTCAAACTCGTCCAGGTCTGCATAGGTCTGAAAGCCGCGCGGGAAATGTCCCTCGGTGTCGCGGAACGTGCGGTTCCACCATTGTTGCAGCAGCGCATACTGGCGCTGGTCCTGCTCCGCGGTCTCGGCCGCAAACAGCACCGGCGCGGTGCTGCGGAAGACATACACCTTGGGCCGGCCCTGCTTGGCGCCCGAGGCGATCGCCATCTCGATCTCAAAGACCGTTCCGCTCTCGTAAGGTGAGCCGTCGGGCCGCCGGAACTCATCGACCGGCAGGCTGGTGCCGATACGCTTCCACAGGATGCCGATGAAAATGTCGTATTCGGCCATCTCGCCAATGGCCGCCTGGAAGCTGCGCACCGCCTCGTAGTGATCGCGCTCCCATCGCTTCAGCTCCAGCCGCAGATAATCCTTCCAGATGCCGGCGAGCCGAACGACCGCGCGTTCAGCGATGTCACGCTCAGGCGCCACATCGGCCGGCGAGGAAAGAAAAACGCGCACCCGCGGCAGCTCAGCGCCCATCATCATCGTCACGCTTGTATTTGTAAGGGTTGTAGCAGATGGCCGGGCGCAATGGGACGCCGCGGTCGCGCCCCCCTTGCGTTGCCCGGTCGCTCGGCACGTCCCGGTTGCTGGCCAAGCACGGAGAGACTGCCTTGCTTGACTTGGTTAGACTTTAAAATTACCTATTGATCATTGTATTGCGTGGGAATCTCCGCGGGAGAGGGGCAACATGCTGAAAATGAGCAAGATTTGGGTCTTCTCGGGTTTGCTTGCCTTGGCTATCGCCGGTTTCGGCTGGACGCTCGTGTCTGCTGCTCCGCAGACCGGCAATGACAGCAGCGGCGGAATCTTCAGCGCCAGACTTGGGTTGTAGGCGCTCCGGATTGATCCCGGGTTGCGCTGCCGGCGACAGGCGGGCGGCGCATGTGGCGTAGGGCGGACATTGGCTTGACCGTCGAGCCGAGACGCGGGACTTTGCCGATGGCCCGGAGCATCGTCGCCGTCGCATTGTTTCTTATTGGCTTTTTGAGCTTTGCGCATGGGACTGAGGCCAGCAGCCACCGGGCCCAGGTCTTGATCTATTACGGCAATGAGACCTCGCAGCAGGCCGCGCAATCGGCAAATTATGCGAGACTGCTTTCAATTCTGCACAACAGTAAGAGCGAGACCGCGGCAACCCTCGCTCGTAACATCCTGAGCGATGTAACGGAATTCTCCGCCGTCGTCCGGCGGGATGTAGACGCCTTGCTGGCGGCAGCCCAGCGTCTCAAGTTCGATCTTGTCGTCTTCACCAACGATCTCGCGCTCAAAGGACACTACTGGTTCTATCGCAGCGCAACGGGCGCGCTGGAGGAGCGCACGCTGCCGCCAATACCCGAAGCCGCAAGCGACGTGCTGGCGACCTCGCCGCTGTCGCGACCGGAAGTTCTGCGCATGGCCGTGCTGGAAACAGGGGCGCTCTATCCTGCAAACTCCGTCGACGCCGTCCTGATCGTGAATTCGCATGGCAGCGACGAGATGCTGCTGATGCCGCGCGTGAGTGCCGATCTCTCCACGGCGGGCGCCGCCGAAGCGTTTGCGCTACAGCTGCAATCGGACGATGAACCAAGCGGACCGCCGCCCGAGTGGGCCACCCTCAAAGGCACCGACAAGCTCACGTTCTGGCACACCGTCGCACAAGCGAGCGCCGCTCATGGCATGCGATTTCCGCTGATCTTCCTGGAAACCTGTGAAAGCGGGACGACGACTTGGTCGCAATGGCAAGCCATTCCGGCCAGCATCGAGCGGATCGCCCATATTGGAGGCGGCAGCGTCTATCCGGCCAAGCTCGACTATGCGGCACTGCTAGGCTCCGAGCGGACCGATTGGATCAATGGCCTGGCGTCGGAACTCAAGTCATCGGCGGGCATGTACGTGGGAGCCAAGTGGACGCTGCTGGCCTGGGTGCTGCTCACGCTGTGCCAATCGATCCCCTGGCCTTTCTACTTTGCTCCCTTCGGGCTATGGGTGATCTGGTCTGCGCTCCTCGCCGCCTCGCGTTCCAGGTCGGCGCGACGGATGTGGGCGCCACGCGGGCAGCAGTCCGGGGCCTGATACCAATCCTCCGCAGAGCCGCCGGTCACTCAACGAGAACGACGGCCCACACGTGAGCCGCTCGATTTGAATTGTCCGTTCGGCCTATTCTCGTGCTGCACAAGTCGATCGGTGACGACGCGCCGGTAAAGCGGCTTCCGCCCCTGCGACAATTTGATCACAATCCGGCGCCAGGCGCCGTGACGACAAGCCGCATGACTGTTCGAGCTCGGCACCGCAAGCCGATGATATTATCTAATCAGTGAAAACCACTCGACTTTCCATCGACGCGGAAAACACAGGAGGACGGCGCCATGGCTAAACTTCGCACAGCAACCTTCTTGTCTGCCGCGGCGTTGTGCGCGGCGCCGAGTTTCGCGAATGCGGCCGAAAAGCTGGTCGTCGCCATGCCGACGACGCCGCCCAATGTCGTGCACATGCCAATCCACATCGCCATCGAGCTCGGGCTGTTCAAGAAACACGGCCTGACAGTTGAAACGGTGGCACTGGAAGGCGGCGTCAAGACCTTTCGGGCGATGGTCGCCGGCAATGCCGATATTGCTTCGGCATCGGGGCCGTTCTCGATCATAGGCGAAGCCAAGGGCGCCGGGACCAAGATCATCCTGGCAAACATGCCCAAGCTCGAAGCCTCGATGGTGGTGCGCGAGAACATCAAGACCATGGCCGACCTTAAAGGCAAGCGCATCGGCATTCAGCAGCCCGGCGGATTTGCCGACGTGCTCAGCCGCGGCGTGCTGCGCGCCGCCAAGATCGACCCCAAAGAGGTGAACTTCGTCAGCATCGCGTCCGAGGACGTGCCGGCACTGGTGGCGGACCAGGTGGACACGGCGATCCTGCATGTTGAGCAGGAGATGATTGCGAAAAGCAAGGTGCCTGGCCTGCACGCCATCGCACGGCTGTGGGAGATCCAGCCGAAGAACCTCTATAACGTCATGGCGGTCTCCAACAAGACGATCAGCGCCAAGCGCGCCGCCCTCAAGGCCTTCGTCGAAGGCCACATCGAAGCCACCCGGCTGATCTACACCGACAAGGACAAGGTGCTGCCGATCATCATGAAATACACGCACCTGCCGAAGGACGTTGCGTCGAAGACCTACGACTTCCTGGTCAAGAATTGCATCTGGGATGCCAACGACGGCCTGGGTCCGGAACGCATCAATTTCACCGCGGCGCTGATGACCAAGGTCGGCAACATCCCGGCCGGCAAGACACCGAAGTACGAAGACCTCGTCGACGGGTCGTTCGCGCACGAGGCGATCAAGGAGCTGGGCGAGTGGAAGGGACCGGCGTGCCTTTCCAAGCCGAGCTGAGTGAGCCGTATCCAAGGGCGACGCAATGTCAGCGGCGGGCCGATACGGGCCGCCGCTGATCCGTCGTCGGTCAGCGATCAGTTCCATAGATGGAAAGCTCACGATGAGCGCAATCAACGAAGCAGGAGCGGTTCCCGTCACCGTGTCGGTGGCTGCGACCCGCAAGGAGAAACCGCCGCTCTGGAAGCGGAGGGCGTTTTATCGCTACGGGTTTCTGGTCTTGATCCTGGCGCTGTGGGAAATCCTGGGGCCCCTGGTCAATCCAATTTTGTTTTCGTACCCCTCAAGGATCGCTCTCGCGGCAGTCGAGCTCACCGCATCGGGCGAATTGCTCCACTATCTCCTGCAGAGCCTGCAGGTGCTTTTCCTCGGGCTTAGCTTCGCCATCCTGATCGGCATTCCGCTGGCGGTCCTGATGGCGCGCCTGCGCCCGGTGGACTGGGCGCTCGACCTGCCGGTCAACGCCCTTTACGCAACCCCGATGGTCGCGCTGGTGCCGATTCTCGTTCTATGGTTCGGCATCTACCTGAAAGCCAAGGTGATCGTCGTCTTCCTGTTCTCGGTCTTCCCGATCCTGATCAACACCTATCAGGGCGTGCGCGAATGCGACAAAAGCATGCTCGAGGTGGCGCGCTCGTTCCGCTCGACCGAGCTGCGCATGTGGCGGGACGTGCTGCTGCCCTTTGCGGTGCCGTATATGGCGGCCGGCGTTCGGCTGGCGATCGGGCGCGGGCTCGTCGGTATGGTGATCGCCGAGTTTTATACAACCATCTCCGGGCTCGGCTTCATGATCACGCGCTACGCCAATATCTTCGAAATGGACAAGACGTTCGTGCCGGTCATCCTGCTGATGTTCCTCGGCGTCACGATGACCGCGCTGCTCAAGAAACTTGAGCGCAAGATCGCCCCCTGGAGCCGCGCGGACACGTGACCCCCGCAGCGATGGATCGAACAAGAATGACCGCGACGACCGCCCACGATGGAATCGACATGACGGCAGAAAATGCTCCGCGCATACGGGTTCGCGGCCTTACCAAGCGCTATGACACGCTGGAAGTCTTTCGCGGCATCGACTTCGAGATCGGGCAGCGCGAGATCGTGACCATCGTGGGCCCGTCCGGTTGTGGCAAGACCACCTTGCTTCGCTGCATCGACGGCCTGCTGCCGGTCGACGACGGCGAGATCTGGTGCGGCCACGAGCGCGTGACCGAGCCGACCGCCGGAATGGCGATGGTGTTCCAGCATTTCGGCCTGTTTCCCTGGAAGACGGTCTACGACAACGTCGCCTATGGGCTGCGCATGGGGGGCGCCTCGGCCGCCGAAGTCAGCAAGCGCGTGCCCTATTTCATCAAGCTCGTGGGGCTCGACGGCTTCGAGCACGCCTATCCGTACCAGATGTCGGGTGGCATGCAGCAGCGCTGCGGGCTGGCGCGGGCGCTGTCGGTCGCGCCGAGCGTGCTGCTGATGGACGAGCCATTCGCGGCGGTCGACGCGCAGACGCGCGAGATCCTGCAATTCGAGCTCTTGCGCATCTGGGAAGATCGCCCCACGACCATGATCTTCGTGACGCATTCGATCGAAGAGGCGGTGCTGATGGGTGATCGCGTGTTCGTGCTGAAGGGGCGGCCGAGCAGCATTCAAAAGGAAGTCATCATCGACCTGCCGCGTCCGCGCACGCGCGAGACGCTGCGGGCGGAGCGCTTCGCCGAGCTGCGCGAGTTGGTGTGGGGCACGCTCATGAAAGAAGCGCGCGAGGCAGAGTTCCATCTCACGCGTCAGGCCGGCTGAAGCCACCGCCGACCTATTATTCAATCCTGACGGCGGCCGACGCGATCGCCTGCGCGTCCGTGACGATCTCCATCACGCAATATCCTTGGCTCTCATGATCCTCGGCTCTCTTGATCCTTGGCTCTCATGATCCTCGGCTCTCATGGCCGCTTGCTATCGCGGGTCGCGCGCCCCAAGATGGCCGGCAAACAACGGTTCCCGCCAAGGCTGACATCCATGCCCCAAACCCTGTTCGAGAAGATCTGGGACGCCCATCTGGTGGCGACGCGGCTCGACGGCCGCGAGCTGATCTACATCGACCGCCACGTGCTGCACGAGCTGCACGCCCCGCACGCCTTCGAATCTCTCGACAAGCAGGGCCGTCCGGTCAGGCGGCCTGACCTGACCTTCTCGATGCAGGATCATACCGTGTCCACCCGACCGGGGCGCACCGACACGACCAACCCGGATGGCGCGGCCTTCCTGCGCGCCATGCGCGAAGGCAGCCGCCGCAACGGCATCCGGGTCTTCGATCTTGGCGACCCGGAGCAAGGCATCTCGCACGTGGTCGCGCCCGAGCTCGGCATGGTCCTGCCGGGCGCGACGCACGCGGTACCCGACAGCCACGCCTCGACGGTCGGCGGGCTCGGCGCGCTTGCGTTCGGCTGCGGCACGACCGAGCTCGCCCACATTCTGGCGACGCAAGTGATGGCGCTGAAGCGGCCCAAGAGCATGCGCATCCGGCTCGAAGGCAGGCTCAGCTCGCAGGTCACCGCCAAGGACGTGGCGCTGCGCATCATCGCCGAGCTCGGCGTCGCGGGCGGACGCGGCTTCGTGGTCGAATATGCGGGCGCCGTCGTGCGCGCCATGCCGATCGAGCAGCGCATGACGCTATGCAACCTCAACATCGAGATGGGCGGGCGCTCGGGCTTTGTGGCGCCCGATGAGGCAACCTTGGCGTGGCTGAAAGGACGGCCGTGGACGCCTCAGGGCACGCAATGGGACGAGGCGCTCGCGCAATGGCGCGCGCTCAAGAGCGATGACGGCGCCGTGTTCGACCAGGAGCACACGCTCGACTGCACGAAGCTTGAGCCGCAGATCACATGGGGCACCGACCCGAGCCAGGTGGTCGGGATTTCAGATCGCGTGCCTGATGCGGCGGGCGCTCGCGAAGGCCGCCGCGCCGCAATGGAAAGCGCCTATGCGTATATGGGACTGACGCCCGGTACGCCACTCGTCGGGCTCGCGGTCAATCGCGTGTTCATCGGCTCCTGCACCAATGCGCGCCTGCCCGACCTCGAGGCGGCCGCCGCCGTGGTGCGCGGGCGGCGCGTTGCGGAAGGCGTCGTCGCCATGGTGGTGCCGGGCTCGTCGAGCGTGAAACGGCAAGCCGAGGAAAAAGGCCTCGACCGCGTGTTCCGCGACGCCGGCTTCATGTGGGGCGAATCCGGCTGTTCGATGTGCGCGGGCGGCAACGGCGACCGCGGCGAGCCGGGCGAACGCATCGTCTCCACCACCAACCGCAACTTCGAGAACCGGCAGGGCCCAAAGGTGCGCACGCATCTGGCGAGCCCGGCAACTGCGGCCGCGGCCGCCGTCACCGGCCGCATCACCGACGTGCGCCAACTCATGGCAGGGCAAAGCGCGGCGGGGAATGCCTGATGCAGCCGTTCAAGTCCCACATCGGCATCGCCGTCCCGCTCATCAAGGACGACATCAACACCGACCAGATCGCGCCGATCCAGGCGATGCGCCATCTCAAGCCCGACTACAAAGAGCTGTTGTTCATGCGGGCGCGCAAGCGCGACGACGGCAGCGAGGACCCGGATTTCGTGCTCAACAAATCGCAATTCCGCAACCCCGGCATTCTGGTCACGGGGCAGAATTTCGGCGCCGGCTCCTCGCGTGAGTCAGCCGTGTGGGGCATGCTTGCCAACAACATCAAGGTGATCGTGGCGAAGAGCTTCGCCGATATCTACCGTGAGAACTGCCTGCAGAACGGCCTATTGCCGATCGTGCTGGCGCCGCAGGAGGCCGACGCCTTCGTGGCGCGCGTGATCGCGGTGAACGGCGCAGCGCCGTTCACGGTCGACCTCGAAACTCAGACCATCAGCGGGCCGGGCGGCCCCGACATCAAGTTCGACATCGCGGCCGCCGACCGCATGCGGCTCCTTGAGGGCCTCGACGATATCGGGCTCACCCTCAAGCACACCGAAGATATCGTGGCCTTCGAGCAGCATATGGCGGAAGCGCAACCGTGGCTGCAGACAGCGCGCGACAGCAGGCAGTAACAAGACATTCGCGGAGGAAACATCATGAGCGCTCGCAAGAAGTTCCGCGAGATCATGGGAGGCAAGCGGCTGGTGCTGATGCCGGGCGCCTACGACGCGCTGTCGGCGCGCGTGATCGAAGCGGAGGGCTTCGAAGCGGTGGTGGCGGGCGGCTACGCGGCAATCGGCAGCATGCTGGCGCAGGCCGACATGGGCCAGTCGAACATGCGCGACTATGCCGACCACTATGCGCGCATCTGCGCCGCGGTCGAAGTTCCGGTTTATGTCGACGCCGACACCGGCTTCGGCGGCGTCAACAACGTTCGGCAGATGGTGCGCGCCTTCGAGGCCGCGGGCGTCGCCGGCATCTTCATCAGCGACCAGGTTTTTCCCAACCGCTGCGGCTACCTGCCGGGTAAGCAGGTCATCCCGGTCGAGCAGATGCTGGCCAAGGTGAAGGCCGCGCTCAACGCGCGGCGCGACGGCGACCTTTACATCGCGGCGCGCACCGACGCCGCCGGCGTGACCTCGGTCGACGATGCGATCGCGCGCTGCCAGCTGTTCATGGAAGCGGGCGCCGACATGGCGAAGCCCATGGGCCTCGACACCATTCCGGAGATCAAGCGGGCGCTACGCGAAATTCCCTGCCCGCACATGGCAACGCTCTCGCAGGCAGCCGGCCCGAAGGCGCGCAGCCTCAAGGAGCTTGAAGATGCCGGTGTCGTCGCTGCGACATTTCCCTCGGTCGCGCTGTTCGCAGCCGCGAACGCCGTGCGCGATGTGCTGCGCCTGCTGAAGACCAACGACACGCTGGCGCCGTGCCAACCGCATCTGCTGCCACTCGAGGATTACTACGGTCTCGTCGGTCTCAAGCCGCTGCTCACGCGCGAGGAGGCCTACGACAAGGCCGCGGCCGCGCTGGTGCAGAAACGCGCGGCGGAGTAGGGCACGGTCAATACCCACATGAGGCGTCGTCCCCGCGCCTGCGCGGGGGACGACAGAAACTGGCCCTACCGGCGAACAAAGGCGTGAACTAAATTAGCGTACGATTTTGGCGCCGGCTTCTTTGAGGATCTCGCGCAACTGGCCTTCGAACTTGGCCAGGAAGGCCGTCAGCTCGGCGGATTTGACGTATTCGCCGTCAAGCTGGCTGTCGGCGAGAAACTTCTGCCAGGCCGGCGTCCGGGTCGCCTTGAAGAACAGGTCCTCGTAATAGGCGATGGCGTCCGCGCTCATACCGGGCGCGCCGACGATGCCGCGCATCTGCGGGACGTTGGGAATATCGAAGCCCGCCTCCTTGATGGTCGGCACGTTCGGGAAGCCGGGCAGCCGCTTCTCGCTCACCTGCGCGATCGTACGCAGCTTGCCCGCGCGTACCTGCTCGCCGGCCTCGCTCGGATCGACGATCATCATGTCGACGTGGCCGCCGAGCAACGCGGCGATGCGCTCGCCGCCCGACGGAAACGAGATGAACGCCCAGCGCGCGCCGGTCGCCTTCATCAAGAGCTGCCGTACCAGGTTCTCCCGCGAGGTGATCGAGCCGCCCGACCATTTCAGCTGGCCCGGCTTCTCCTTGGCGGCCTTGATAAATTCTCCCAGCGTCTTGAAGGACGAATCCGCCCGTACCACCACGAGCGCCGGCTCGACCACGAGCCGGGCGATCGGGCTCATTCCCTGCAGCCGGTTGGTGGCCGCCTTCTGCACCAGGGGGTCGACCAGCCAGATGTTGGTGAAGCACGCGATGACGTGGGGGTCGCCCTTCTTGCTGGCCATATAGGCGGCCGCGGTCGTCGAGCCTCCGCCGGGCTTGTTGACCACCTGAATGCGCACCGGCGAGAGCTTTGCCTGGTCGATGATGGTGGTCAGCGTGCGCGCAAACACGTCGTTGCCGGAGCCGGGGCCGCCGTGCACCACGAACTCAATGGGCCGCGTTGGTTTGAAGTCCGCAAAGGCCGGGCTCGCCGCTCCGGCCACGATCACGGAAGCCGCACCAGCGAGAAGGTCGCGTCTGTTCATGTTTCCTCTCCTCAATTCCAACCGCTACGGACGCTCATCCGTTCGCTCATCCGTTCTCGGCGATCGCGCGCACCCGCAGCCGATTGAGCCAGCCGAACAGCGGCATCAGCAGGATCACCAGCGCGAGCGCCAGCATGATCGCCGAGATCGGCCGCTCCACCAAGGTCAACAGGTCGCCCTGCGACATCATGAGCGACTGCCGCAAGGCACGCTCCATGGCGTCGCCCAGCACGAAGCCGAGGATGAGCGGCGCGCTCGGATATTTCAGCTTGTTCATCACATAGCCGAGCAGGCCGAATGCGACCATGAGGCCGAGATCGAAGATCCGGCCCGAGGCCCCGAAGGCGCCGACAATCGAGATGCCGAGGATGAGCGGGAACAGAATATAGACCGGCAGCCGCAGGATCTGCGCAAACAGCGGCACCAGCGGCAGATTGAGGATCAACAGCACCACGTTGCCGATGTACATGCTGGCGACCAGGCCCCAGAACACATCGGGCAATTCCTGCATCAGAAGCGGCCCCGGCTTGACGCCCCACAGCACCAGCGCCGAAAGCATGATCGCGGTGCTGCCGCCGCTTGGGATGCCGAGCGTGAGCAGCGGAACGAGTGCGCCACCGGTATCGGCATTGTTGGCGCCTTCAGGCGCCGCGACGCCTTCCGGCGCGCCATGGCCGAACTGCTCGGGATGCTTCGACACCGCTTTCTCGAGCCCGTAGGCGATGAACGAGGAAATCGTAGCGCCTGCACCCGGCAGCACGCCGATCAGGAAGCCGGTGACCGAGCCATTGAGGAACGCAAAGCGGCAAGCCCTGAGCTCCTCCCAGCTCGGCAGGAGGTTGCGGATGCCGCGCGGCACCGGCAGCATCTTGGCCTCGTCGCCGGCCTCAATCGAGGCCAGCACCTCGCCGATCGCGAACACGCCAATCGCCACCACCATGAAGTCGATGCCGCCCAGGAGGCTCGCCTGCCCGAAGATGAAGCGCGCCTGCGCGGTGAAGAGGTCGGTGCCGATGCTGGTGAGCCACAGACCGAGCAGCAGCGCCAGCAGCCCCTTGAGAAGCGACGTGCCCGACAACAGCACGACCAGCGCAAGCCCAAGGCACATCAGCGCGAAATATTCCGGCGAGCTGAAGGAGAGCGCGAAGGCCGCAACCGGCGGCGCAAGCAGCGTGAGCCCGATCACTCCGACGGTACCGGCCACGAAAGAGGCGATGGCGGCAATGCCGAGCGCCGCCCCGGCGCGACCCTTGCGCGCCATCTGGTAGCCGTCCAGACAGGTCACGACCGAGGACGACTCGCCCGGGATGTTGAGCAGGATCGAGGTGGTCGAGCCGCCATATTTGGCGCCATAGTAGATGCCGGCCAGCATGATGATGCCGCCGGCCGGATCCATCTTGAACGTCAGCGGCAGAAGGAGCGCGATGGTGGCGGCTGGCCCGAGCCCCGGCAGGATGCCCACGACGGTGCCGAGCAGACAGCCGACGAAGCACCAGAAGACATTGCTCGGCTGCAGCGCAACCGCAAAGCCGTGCAGGAGGCCCGAGGCGATGTCCATCTCAGAAACCAAACGGTCCGATGGGAAGCGCCACGCTCAACGCCACCGGGAA
The DNA here is from genome assembly GCA_963753575.1 of uncultured Alphaproteobacteria bacterium. Classification (GTDB taxonomy): domain Bacteria; phylum Pseudomonadota; class Alphaproteobacteria; order Rhizobiales; family Xanthobacteraceae; genus VAZQ01. Next base: position 4,849,135 of record CAVWCR010000003.1, on the reverse strand, counting down.
CATCAGATGGAACCCGAGCGCCGCCCCGACCGCTACCATGGCGGCGGTCGCCAGCGACCGATGGAAGATGAACCAAACGACGAATAACGTGAGCAACGCGAAGCTGATGAGGAACCCGAGCCATTCCATGAGCGCAACCGACAGCGCGAAGGCGAGCCACGTGGCGAGCGCCCGGCCGACCCCGCGCCAGTCGATGGCTTCGCTCGTTCCGTTGGCGTTGGCGTTGCCGTTGCGCGCCGTGTTGGCGACCAGCAGCAGCGACAGCGCCACCATCGCCGCGCCGTACCAGAATGGGAAAAACCCCGGGCCCGGACCGTCGAGGGTGTAATAGTCCCAGGCGCGCGATTGCATGACAATATAGACGCCGAGCGCGGCCAGGACCGCGCCCGAGATCGCATCGCCATGCTTCAGAAAGGCCATCGAACGCCCCGCTGGACACATATCCTCCCGCACGGCCAGCGGAGCATCCAGGGCCGGGAAAATCAAGCCGATTGAGGCGCGATTTACCGCGCCCCTCTGTCCCACAGCGCCCGCGCGAACGCGATCAGCGCATCGCTGATGGCCTCGGGCTGTTCCGCAATGGCGGCGTGGCTGCAATGAGAGATCACCGTCACGGTCACCCGATCGCCGAGCGCGCGCTTGAACTCGTGCGCGTCTTCGACATGCGCCAACGGATCATGGTCGGGCTGCAGGTAAAGGATCGGAACATTGCCGCCGGCGTAATCTTCCTTGCGTGACGTCCGGTCGCCCGCGATCCGCTGCGCGGCGAGCACGTCCGGGTGCCAGCCTGCGAGCCAGCCGCGTGCATCATTGCCGGGCGCGAAGAACGCAAACTGCAGCGCCTTCAGCCGCTCGGCATCAGGCAGCGACGGATTGGCGCTGGCCTTGATGGCCTCGCGCACGACCGGCGGGCTTGGCGCATGACCCACATTGGCGGCGACCAGCGACACCGCCCGCACCAGGTCGGGCCGGTCGACCGCGAGCATGCGCGCGACGCGATTGCCGAAGGCGTGCCCGACCACGAACGCCGGCCCGCTGCCGTCTTGTTCGATCACGGCCGCGATGTCAGCCGCGTAGCTGTGCAGGTCGATCCCGCTCATCGGACCGCGGCTTTGCCCGATCCCACGCGGCTGCGGGCGAAGCACGCGAAAGGACGCCTCCGCCAGCCGCTCGGCGATCGGGTCGAAATCCGACGCGCCGCGGCCAAGCGACGGCAACAACACGATGGGATGGCCCTGCCCCTGGGCAAGCACCTCGATCTGCGCATCCCCGACCGCTACGAGCGCCCGGGTCACGGTCGCGCTGTTCATGGCGAGGCGTCGCCCGGTGAATGCGGCTGCTCGCAGATGCCGTCGCAGCAGTGAGCAATGCCCGTCCCGCCACATTCGGGGCACGGGATGAGACCCGTGCGCTCATCGACATGATCAGTGGAGCCGTGGTTGGCAGAGACATGGTCGGTGGACGGCGCGCGGGCGGAGGCGCGCACGAAGCCGGGCCGACCGGACCATCGACAGGATTCACATCGCATCAGGCGCCTCCCGGCAGCACCTGACCTGATTCTCGCGGGTGAGAAAAGCAGCGGCGGCCCAAATCGGGCCGCCGCGCCTGGAACGCAGGACAAGTCCAACTAGATATGCGCCCGGTTGAGGCCTTTGGCGGCCATCAGCTCGGCGATGCGCTTACGCGCATAGAACATGCGCGTCTTCACCGTGCTGGCAGGCACATCGACGATCTCTGCAACCTCTTCGACGGACTTCTCGTGGTAGTAGACCAGATCGACGATCTCGCGGTGGGCCGGCGACAGCTGCGTGAGGCAATCCTGCAGAATTGACGCGCGCTGTTTCTTCAGCATCGCGGCCTCCGGACTATCGGAGGGGTCTTCGATGAACTCCGCAATCTCCTCGTCGAGCTCTTCGGCCGACCGACGGCGCAGCGCCGAGAGCGCCTTGTTGCGGGCAATCGCCAAGAGCCACGTGGAAACCTGCGAGCGTCCCTCGAAGCGGCCGGCTTGGCGCCACACGTCGATAAACACCTCGCTCACGGTATCCTCGGCGGCGGCTTCGTCATTGAGGAACCGCAGCGCAAACCGGTAGACCCGGACCTGATGACGGCTGTACAGCGCCTGGAGGGCCCACTTGTCGCGCTGGGCGATCAGCGCCACCAGCGCCTCATCGGACGTGTCATGGGCAACGGCGCCCGCGAGTACCCGCGAGGTGGTCGAGACTGCCTGACTATACTGCATGGGGACCCTCCATATCTGCGCGCCCCAGGCGCAATCCCACCGCAGCCGGGTGTATAGGGGGTCCGTTTCGGCAATATTGCTGTGAACCGGAAATTGGTTTCACGACGCCACTCGATTGTTTCGTCACCCGCCTGGAGACGAAACAATCGGTGCGGCTCATTCGCCTATCTGGTATAAATTCCTATTAACGCCGACACGGTTGCGGCGTTTTCTGTGATGGCACCCGCAACACGCCCCTCCTATGATCCCACCGCCGAAGGGGGCCGCCGGGCGAGCGGAGACCGGTTGAGAATGTCGAGGATCTGCAGCAGGTTTGTGTACGGATGCCTGTGGGCCGGCGTCGGCGCCGTGCTCGCGTTGAGCGGCCCGGCGGTCGGGCGAGAGTTCCGCGCCGCCGATATCCAGCAAGAGACCTACCCGACCGTCCAGGCGCTGCGCTACCTCGACCAACTCGTCACCCAGCGCACCAACGGGCGCCACCGGATCCGGGTATTTCACTCGCGCCAGCTCGGCGAGGAAACCCAGACCATCGAGCAGACCCGGGTCGGCGCCATCGACATGAACCGCATCAACGTCGGCGCCATCGCCAATCCCTTCCTCAACGTGCTGGCGCTTCCGTTCCTGTTCCGCTCGATCGATCATCTTTACAAAGTCGTGGACGGACCGATCGGCGACGAGATCCTCGCCGCGATCGAGCCGACCGGATTGATCGGTCTGACCTTCTATGATTCGGGCGCGCGCTCGATCTACACCAGGACACGGCCGGTGCAGTCGATCGATGATCTGAGAGGGCTGCGCCTGCGCGTGCAGCAGTCCGAGCTCATGGAAAAAATGATCAAGTCGCTCGGCGCCGAACCGATCGGGCTTGCCTATGGGCAGGTCCTCACCGCGTTGCAAACCAAGCTCATCGACGGCGCCGAGAACAACTGGCCTTCGTTCGTGTCGGCCGGACACTACAAGGTCGCGCGCTTCTACACCTTGACCCAGCACACCATGAGTCCCGAGGTGCTGATCATGTCGCCGCGGGCCTGGGCCGACCTCTCGGCCGAAGACCGCGCCATCTTCCGCCAAGCCGCCCGCGAGTCGAGCCTCTACATGCGCAAGCAATGGCAGACATGGGAGCAGCGTTCAGAGCGGCAGGCGATCGAAGCGGGCGTCAAGGTCATCAGCACCATCGACCGCAAACCGTTCGAGAACGCGACCAAGCCCCTGCGCGATGCCGTGCGCGCCGACCCGAAATTACGATCCCTGATCGAGCGGATCGAAGCCGTACGATGAGCCATTGAGGCGGAGCTTGCAGCCAGCCAACCGACCGAGCGGCATCGAAACCGGGGAGCGCCGGGGCATCGGCGCCCTGGAGACCTTGCGTACACTGCCGATCCGTTCGCGCATCCTGCTGATCGCGGCACTCAATACCATCGTGGCGATCATCTGCGCAGCCGTGATCTGGGACGGAGCTCAGGATCTCACGCTCGCGCGCAACGAGCTGCGCCAATCACGCGAATCCGACCGCCTGCTGGTTCTGCTGGAGACCGAGGTCGCCAATCTGCAGAACTTGATCCATCGCTATTTCAACCAGCCCAACGACGCCCTGCTCAAGGAAATCACCAAGCTGCGCGACGAGCTGCTCGACACGCTGGTCAACCAGGCCTCCAATGATCCGATCCTGTCACGATCGGCAGAAGTCCTGATGCAGGCGACCGAGCGGTTCGTCAAAGGCTTCAGCGACCTGCGCAACGTTCAATCAGCGATTAGCACATCCTACGAGAACCAAGTGCTCAAGCCGGCGCACGAAATGGCGGGCCTCTACGCCATTCTGGAGGATGCGGCCAGGATCAACGGCCTGATCGTGCCGGCGCTCAACAAGTCGCGCGAATCATTCTCCACCACGCTGGTCCTCACCAACGTCTTCTATCTTACGCCCACGACCGAAACCGCCGAGGAAGTCACGAAAAATCTCGAGACCATCGAGGCCACGATCCCGGTGATGATGGACCTCGCCGACAACGACCTGCAACGCGGTGCGCTCGGCGCGCTCGGCTATCGCGCGGTGTCGTGGCGGCTCGGCATCGCACAATTGTCCGAGAGCTTCGCGATCCGCACGCAGCTTCTGCATGACGCCATCGATGGCGGCCAGATGGCGATGTCGAGCACGATCGAGACGCTGTCCAAGAGCATTCGCGAGCGCGACCGGCTCGCTTACGAGCGTTTCGAGGAGACGCTGTCGGACGTGTACGTGCGGATCGCGATGGTGGCGGTGCTCGCCTTGTCGATCTCCGTCCTGATCGGGCTCGCGATCGCCGCCAGCATCGTGCGCCCGCTGCGCACGCTAATGAACGCCATGCGCGCGATCGTCGCCGGCGACTATGCCCATCCGGTGCGCGAGGTCGAAGCGCGCGACGAGATCGGCGCCATGGCGCGGGCGGTGGAGGTGTTCCGCGAGAATGCGATCGCCAAGCTCGTGGCCGAGCAGGAGCTCAAAGCCTCCAAGGAGCGCGCGGAGGGCGCCTTGCGCGAGCTGCAGGAAACCCAGCAAAGCCTGATCGAAGCCGAGAAGCTCGCAGCGCTCGGCGGCCTCGTCGCCGGCGTCGCCCACGAGGTGAACAATCCGGTCGGCATCAGTCTCACGGTGGCTTCGAGCTTCGCGCGGCGCTGCGACCGCTTTTCGGAGGAAATCCAAGACGGCCAGGTACGGCGCTCGAAGCTCGATGAATTCATCGCCGGCAGCAAGGAGGCCGCCAAGCAGCTCGTGGCCAACCTCAACCGCGCCGCCGATCTGATTCAGTCCTTCAAGCAGGTCGCGGTCGACCGCAGCCACGCCGAACGCCGCCTGTTCGATCTCGCCAACTCGACCGAGCAGATCGTCGTCAGCCTGCGTCCTGCGCTGAGGCGGTCCGCCATATCATTCGCCGTCGACATTCCGTCCGGCATCCTGATGGACAGCTATCCGGGACCCTACGGCCAAGTGCTGACCAATCTAGTGCTCAATTCGCTGGCGCATGCATTCCCGGACCGGGGCGCCGGCTCGATTAGACTGTCGGCCCGGCGCATCGGATCGGAGCAGGTCGAGCTTCAGTTCACCGACGACGGCCGCGGCATGAACGAAGACGTGCAAAAGCGCGCCTTCGAACCTTTCTTCACGACCCGCCGCAGCAGCGGCGGAACCGGCCTCGGCTTGCACATCGTGTACAATCTCATCACGCGCCGGCTGGGTGGTCGGCTGCGTCTCGACTCGGAAGTTGGGCGAGGGACCACGTTCATCATTCGGTTGCCGCTCGTGGCACCGAGGGGCGAGCCGGCTGAAGGTCCGCGCGCCGCATCTTTGGCTGAATTGGCATGAGCCATGAGTAGCGACGACAACGATATCATCCGCGTAATCGAAGATGTCGGCGTAGCCGCCGAGGCGCAGCGGATCGCCTGGAAAGTTGCGGTCATCGACGACGATCCGGCCGTGCACGAGGGCACGCGGTTTGCGCTCTACGACTACAGCCTGCACGGCCAGGGTATCGAAATCCTCTCCGCCTATTCGGCCGAGGAGGGACGCGAGCTGATACGCTCGCACCCGGATGTTGCGGTCGTTCTCCTCGACGTCGTGATGGAGACGGACGAGGCCGGACTGGAGCTGGTCGACTACATCCGCACCCAGCTCAAGAACGACACCGTCCGCATCATCCTGCGCACCGGCCAGCCCGGGCAGGCACCGGAGCGCCGCGTCATCGTCGACTACGATATCAACGACTACAAGGCCAAGACCGAGCTCACTGCCGACAAGCTGTTCACGTCGCTGACGGCGTCGCTGCGCAGCTATCAGCAGCTGCAGCGGATGGTGGAGACCCGGCGCGGCCTGGAGATGATCATCGAAGGCGCAGCCGAGCTCTACGATCTCAAGTCGATGCGGAAGCTTGCCGAGGGCGTGCTGACCCAGATCGCGTCCCTTCTCAATGTCGAATGCGGCGGCATTCTGGTGCTGCGAGAAGGCGCCCCGCGCGAGCGGTTTACGGTCCTGGCCGGCTCGGGCTGCTACAGCCATTTTGCCGGTCTGACCGGCGCCGATTCTCTCGATCCGGCGTTGCGGCAGGCGGTGCAAAGCGCGTTTGAGCGCCGTGCCCATCAATTCCACGCCAGGCTGTCCGTCCTTTACGTGCGCACCGCCACTGCCCGTGAAGTGATTGTGCTCCTGGAAACCTCGCGGCCGCTCACGGATACCGACCGCTCGCTCGTGGAGGTGTTCTGCAGCCGGCTCTCCGTCGCTTTCGACAACGTGATCCTGTACGAGGAACTGCATCAGGCCAATATCAAGCTTGAGGAGCGGGTGCGGGAGCGCACGCAGGCGCTCACGGCCGCCAACGAGCGGCTGTCGGCGCAGTGGTCACGATTGCGCCGGGCCAACGAGTTCAAGAGCGAAGTTCTGGGCACCGTCGCGCACGATCTCAAGAACCCGCTTGGCGTCATTCTTGGTCGGGCCGAAATGCTCAATGAGCTGGCCACGATGGAACCCCTCCCGCTCGCCAGGATCCAGGATCAGCTCGGCCATATCCGCGGTTCGGCCCGACAATTGACCGATATGGTCAATGACCTGATTTCCGACGCCATGATGGATACACACGACATCGCGATCCGCCATGAATCGATCGATCTTGCCGCCATGCTGGCGGAAATCGTAATGTCGAACCGGGCGCAGGCTGAAAAGAAGCAGCAAACCATTCAATTGGTGTCGCCGCCGCACCAGTTCTGGAACTGCGATCCCGACCGGTTGCGTGAGGCGGTCGACAACCTGGTGAGCAACGCGATCAAATACACCCCGGTCGGTGGCCGGATGGAGTTGTCGATGAGCGCCGGCGACGATGGCATCGTCATCAGCGTCACGAACGAGGGTGCCGGCCTTTCGACGGACGATTTGTCGCGCCTGTTCGGGCGCTTCCAGCGCCTGTCCGCCAAGCCAACGGGCGGCGAGAACTCGACCGGCCTCGGGCTGTCGATCGTCAAGCGCATCGTAGAATTGCACGGCGGCACGATCTCGGCCGACAGTGCCGGCCCCGGCCAGGGCGCGACCTTCACCATCCGGCTTCCGGCGGCATGGCCATGAACACCGCGCGCAACCAGCATATCGCGGTCGTTGACGACGAGGCGCCAGCCCGCGAGATGGTGGGAGACTACCTGCGCCTGCATGGTTTCGAAGTCACCCTGTGCGACGGCGGCGGCAGCCTGCGTCGGCTCCTCGACAAGCACACGCCCGATCTGATCGTGCTCGACCTCAACATGCCAGAGGAGGACGGGCTCTCGATCGTACGCTCGGTCAAGCAGCGTCTGGCGGTGCCGATCATCATGCTGACGGCGACCGCAAGCCCGATCGACCGCGTGGTCGGGCTCGAGCTTGGCGCTGACGACTATCTCGCCAAGCCGTGCGAGCTGCGCGAGCTCTTGGCGCGCATCAGGGTGGTGCTGCGTCGCGGTACGGCTCCAGCTGCGGCAGCTGCGGCGCCCGCGCCGGCCGAGCGCCCGCGGGTGCGGTTCGGAACCAAGTGGCTCGACGTCGATGCCCGAGTCTTGCGCGACGACGGCGGCAACGAACATCCGCTCGCAAGCTCCGAGTTTGCGTTGCTCAAGGCGTTCGCCGAGAACCCGAAGCGGGTGCTCTCGCGCGAGCGGCTGCTCGACCTCGCCGAAGCGCGCGACCGCGAAGCCTTCGATCGCGCAATCGACGTGCGCATCACCCGTATTCGCAAGAAGATCGAGCCCGATCCGACGCGGCCATCCGTCATTCGGACGGTGCGCGGCGCCGGTTACCTGTTCTCGCCCGACGGCGCCGAGCCGGCTTGAGGCTTGGTTCACATCACTGCTTGAGATGCGCAGGCGGACATGGAAAGCTCGTTCAAGAAGGAAGTGCAGGCACTGCGCCTGGGGGCGGGCGAGACCTTCCGGGGCGAAGGCATTCTGGCGGTCGCCAAGGCGTTGTTGCAGTCGGGCGTGAGCTATGTCGGCGGCTATCAGGGCGCGCCGGTCTCCCACCTGCTCGACGTGATGGTGGAGGCCGAGGACCTGCTCGCCGACCTCGGCGTCCATGTCGAGACCTGCACCAATGAGGCGTCGGCAGCCGCCATGCTCGGCGCCTCCATCAACTATCCGCTGCGCGGCGCAGTAACCTGGAAATCGATCGTCGGCACCAACGTGGCGGCCGACGCGCTGTCCAATCTGGCGTCGCCGGGTGTCCTCGGCGGCGCGCTCATCATCCTGGGCGAGGACTATGGCGAAGGCGCAAGCGTGATCCAGGAACGCTCCTATGCGTACGCCATGAAGTCCTCGATATGGCTGATCGATCCGCGTCCCGGCTTGCCCACCATCGTCGACATGGTCGAGAAGGGCTTCGAGCTGTCGGAAGCGAGCCACGCGCCAGTCATGCTGGAGCTGCGCGTCCGCGCCTGTCACGTGACCGGAGAGTTTCCCGCCAAGGATAACCGCCGCGCCGCCTTCTCGGGCCTCAACCGTATTGCCGGGCCACCCCACTTCGACTTCGGGCGCCTCGCCCATCCGCCGGTCACATTCGTGCAGGAGCGGCTGAAGGTCGAAGACCGGCTCCCGGCAGCGCGCCGTTTCATCCGAGCTCATCAGCTCAACGAGATGCTGCCCGGCGAATACGACGACGTCGGCGTCATCGTGATGGGCGGCCTCACCAACAGCGTGCTGCGCGCACTGGGGCGGCTTGAGCTCGCCGATCTGTTCGGCACGACCTTGATTCCAATCTATGTGCTCAATGTCGTCTATCCGCTGGTGCCGGAAGAGCTGCATGCGTTCTGCAACGGCAAGCGTGCCGTGCTGGTGGTGGAGGAGGGCTCGCCTGACTACATCGAGCAGCAGATCAACGTCGAGCTGCGCCGCGCCGACATCAAGACCCGCGTGCTCGGCAAGGGGCCGCTGCCGGCGACCGGCGAATACACTTCGGAAGTGCTGATTGGCGGCATCGCCGCGTTCCTGGCCGAAACGCGGCCCGTCGGCCTCGACGTGACGGCGGTCAGCGGCATGGCACTGGCCGCGGTAGACCACAGGGTCGCCGCTGCACAAGCGGTCGGCGCCTTGCCGGCGCGTCCGCCCACGTTCTGCACCGGATGCCCGGAGCGCCCGGTGTTCACCGCCATCAAGCTCGCGCAGCGAGAGCTTGGCCCCACCCATATCTCCGCCGACATCGGCTGCCACGCCTTTGCGACATTCGCGCCGTTCGGCCTAGGCAATTCGATCCTCGGCTATGGCATGTCGCTTGCGAGCGCAGCGGCAGTCGGGCCCAACCTCGACCGGCGACCGATCGCCGTGATGGGCGACGGCGGCTTCTGGCACAACGGCCTGATCACCGGCGTGGCCTCGAACCTGTTCAACAAAGGCGACGGCATCCTGATCGTGATGCAGAACGGCTATACGGCGGCGACCGGCTTGCAATACATGCCGTCGAGCAAAGCCAGTCGGGCGGGCGCAGCCCCCGGCATGGACATCGAACGCACGCTGCGCTCGCTTGGCGTCAAATGGCTGCGCACGGTGCGCAGCTATTCGGTCGCTACCATGGCCAAGACGCTCAAGGAAGCGATGCGCACCGCCGAGCGCGGCCTCAAGGTGATCATCGCGGACGGCGAGTGCCAGCTGGCGCGCCAGCGCCGTGTGGGGGCGGAGACTGCCGCGCGGCTTGCGCGCGGCAAGCGCGTCGTGCGCACCCGCTTCGGGGTCGACGACGAGATCTGCACCGGCGACCACTCCTGCATTCGGCTCTCCGGCTGCCCGTCGCTCACGGTCAAGCCCAATCCCGACCCGCTGCGCACCGATCCGGTCGCGACCGTGATCGAAAGCTGCGTCGGTTGCGGCTTGTGCGGCGAGGTGGCACACGCAGCCGTGCTGTGTCCGTCGTTCTACCGCGCCGAGCTGGTGCGTAATGCACACATCTGGGAGCGCCTGATGTACAGGCTGCGCCGCTTTGTCATCGGCCGGCTCGGCGGCCGCGCCGAGGCGGTGTCATGAGCGGATCCGCGCGGCCGGTCACCATTCTGATCGCCGCGCTCGGCGGCGAGGGCGGCGGCGTGCTTTCCAACTGGATTGTGGCGGCGGCCGATGAGCTCGGCTTTCCGGTGCAATCGACGTCGATCCCGGGCGTGGCGCAGCGCACCGGCGCGACCACCTACTACATCGAGATCCTGCCCGCCTCGCAGCGCGACCTGTTCGGTCGCCGGCCGGTGCTCTCACTCGTTCCCGGCGTCGGCGACATCGACCTCCTGGTGGCGAGCGAGTTGATGGAGGCGGCCCGTACGGTCGCAGGTGGCTTCGTCACGCCGGAGCGCACGCTCACGATCGCGTCGACCTCCCGCTTCTATGTGATCGGCGAGAAGATCGCGATGGGCGATGGCCGCCACGATCCCGGCCAGCTGACGCGTGCCATCGAGCAACATTCGCAACGGCACGTCCTTTTCAACATGGAGGAGATCGCGCGCCGCACCGGCGCCATTATCAATGCGGTGATGCTGGGCGCCATCGCGGGCTGCGGCCGGCTGCCGATACCGGTCGAGGCGTTCGAGGATGCAATCCGCGCCGACGGCAAAGCGGTGGAGGCCAATCTGCGCGGCTTCCGCGCCGGCCTCGAGGCGGCGCAAGCAAGCGCCGCCAGGCGCGACCCCGAGAGCCGCAAGCGCGGCGCGGCCGCCTCGCTCGCCGACCTCGAGCGCGAGATCGTCGCGGTCATGTCGACGGCTGCCCGCGACATGATCCAGGAGGGCGCGCGGCGCCTCGTGAGCTACCAGGACATTGCGTACGCGCAGCTCTACATCGACCGGCTCGCGCCGATCCGCTTGGCCGACGAGCAAGCCGGCGTTGAAGGAAGGCTCTTGCGCGAGGTCAGCCGCCATCTCGCAGTGCGCATGTCCTACGAGGACGTGATCCGGGTGGCGCAGGCCAAGATCGATCCCGGCCGCCGCGCCCGCATCGCGGCCGAGATGGGCGCAGCGCCCGGCGAGCCGCTCCACCTCACCGAGTTCCTCAAACCCGGCATCGAGGAGCTTTGCTCGATCCTGCCACCTAAGCCGGCGCGCCGATTGCTCGCGCTCGCCGAGCGGCGCGGATGGCGGCTGCATCGCGGCATGGAGATCAACTCTACGACGATCACCGGCTTCCTGCGCTTCTGGCTTCTGGCGAAGCTGCGGCCCCGACGGCCCCGCACCTATCGGTACCAGGAAGAGCAGCAGGCGATCGAGACCTGGCTCGCCCTCATCATCGAGGCCACGCGCCTGTCCGGCGGCCTCGCGCTCGAAGTCGCCGAGTGCGCCCGCCTGATCAAGGGCTATGGCGACACCCACAAGCGCGGCGTCGCCAACTACCGGCTAATCGAGGAGCACGTGATCCGCCCGGCGCTCACTGGCCGCATTCCGCTCCACCTGGCGGTCGATGCGGTCGCAAGCGCGCGCACCGCCGCCCTCATCGACCCTGACGGCGAAAGCCTCGCGAAATGCCTCGCCGACATCGAACCACAATCGTCGCGCCGGATCGCTGCGGAGTAACGCGTGGCAGATCCCACCGTCACGCCATCAAACCAACTTGCCGGCATGTCGCAAATCGTCATCGAGGGCGTACAGCATACCTACCGGCCGCCGCGTGGCCGGCCAGTGCTTGCGCTCGACAACGTCTCGCTCACCGTGCGCCCGCGTGAATTTTTGGCACTGCTCGGCCCCTCGGGTTGTGGCAAGTCGACTCTCCTCTACCTCATCGGCGGATTCCTGCCGATCGAAGCGGGGCGCATCCTGATCGACGGTAAGCCCGCCGCCGGGCCGGGGCCTGACCGCGGCATCGTGTTTCAGCATTTTGCACTGTTTCCCTGGAAGACGGTGCGCGCCAACATTCTGTACGGATTGGAACGGCAGGGCATGCCGCGGGCTGAGCGCGAGGAGCGCGCGCGGGCCTTCATCGAACTCGTCGGCCTCAAGGGCTTCGAGGACAGCTACCCCTCCCAGCTCTCCGGCGGCATGAAGCAGCGCACCGCGATCGCCCGCACGCTCGCGTTCGATCCGGCGATCCTGCTCATGGACGAGCCGTTCGGCGCGCTCGACGCGCAGACCCGCAGCCTGATGCAGGACGAGCTCCTTGGCATCTGGCGGCGTACACCCAAGACCGTGATCTTCGTCACCCACGACGTCCGCGAGGCGGTGCATCTCGCCGATCGCGTCGCCGTAATGTCGGCGCGGCCCGGACGCGTCAAGGCGATCGTCGAGACGACCTTCGACAAAGCCGAGCGCGATGTATTCAAGTCCAAGGCCTTCATCGACAAGGTCGATGAAATCTGGAATCTCGTGCGCGACGAGGCGATCAAGGCGCAGGAGACCCGCGCGCCATGAAGTCCGCGCTGATCCGGTATCTTCCGCTGTTGCTGATCGCGTTGGCGTGGGAAATCGCACCGCGCTTCGGGATTGTCTCAGCGCTGGCGTTGCCGCCGCTGAGTGCCGTGCTCGGGGCTTGGGTGGACCTCCTGCGCGACGGGGAGCTCCTCACCAACGGCGCGTCCTCTCTCTATCGCGCCGGCGCCGGCCTTGCCCTCGCGGTCGTGATCGGGGCAGCGCTCGGTGTCCTCATGGCGTGGTGGCGGCCGGTCAATGCCCTCGTCAGCCCGCTGGTCGAGTTGTTCTATCCGATGCCCAAGTCAGCGCTCATCCCGGTGACCGTGCTGTGGCTCGGCTTTGGAGACGGCTCCAAGATTCTCCTGATTTTCCTCGGCTGCATGCTGCCGGTCACGCTCGGCGCCTTCAACGGCGCGCGCGGCAGCGAGCGCGTGCTGGTCTGGTCGGCGCGCAGCATGGGAGCCTCGCGGCTGCGCGTGCTGTGGGACGTCGTGCTGCCGAGCGCCATGCCGGAGCTGCTCAACGGCGTTCGTACTGCGATCGCACTCGCGTTCATCCTCTTGGTGAGCTCCGAGCTGATCGTCGCGCGCAAGGGCTTCGGCTACCTGATCGGGTTTCTGGGCGCCAACGGCTCTTATGAGGGCATGTTTGCGGTCGTGCTCACGGTCGCGCTCATCGGCTTCGCGGCCGACCGGGCCTATCAGCTTCTGGTGCAACGGGTGCTGCAATGGCGCCAGTGACGCAGGAAGCCACGCCCTGGCTGCGGCGGATCGCCTGGGGCACCACTCGCCTGCTTCCGATTGTCGCGCTGGCGATTGCCTGGGAGCTTTTCGCCCGCTCCGGACACGTGACGCCCTTCATGCTGCCGCGACTGAGCGCGGTCTTCGTGCGCATCTGGGACGATGCCCAGACCGGCGAGCTGTTTCTCAACATCGGGTTGACGCTGTACCGCGCCCTCGCCGGGTTCCTGATTTCGGCGATCGGCGGCATCACGCTAGGCGCCGCCATGTCGCGTAGCGTCGCGGTGCGCTGGTTCTTCGATCCGATCGTATCGGTCGGCTTTCCGATGCCGAAGATTGCGTTCCTCCCGATCGTCGTGCTGTGGCTCGGATTCTTCGACGCATCCAAAATCGCCATCATCGTGTTCGACGCGATCTTTCCGGTGGTGACCGCGACCGTCGCCGGGCTCAACGGCGTCGAGCGTGAGCTGATCTGGTCGGCCCGCAACATGGGCGCCAGCAATCGCGAGTTGATGTGGCAAATCATGCTGCCGGCGGCCCTGCCGCAGATCCTCACTGGTTTGCAGGTGGCGCTGCCGCTCTGCCTGATCGTTGCGGTGGTTGCCGAAATGGCCATGGGCGGCTACGGCCTGGGCGGCGCCATGATGACCGCGTCGCGGTTTGCCGACTCGCGCGGCGTCTTCGCCGGCATCGTGGAGATCGCGGCCGTCGGGTTCTGCCTGATCAAGCTGATGGCGATGCTGCGACGACGGCTGCTCCTGTGGCATCAGGAAGCACTCGAACCGACCACGGCGTGACTTGCCAAGCAGGCCGCTTTGACAGCAAGATTGTTGACGCTGCGCCATCATGGGCGCCGAAGCATAGCCAAAAACGGGAGGATGTCATGCGCCGGTTTATACCTGCCCTGATCGGCTGCGTCGCAACCGCCATAGTAGGTCTCACTGCTGCGCAGGCTCAGCAGCCGATCAAAATTCGCGGCTCCTGGGTGGCGCCGGTCGCCAATTGGGCCTCGATCCTCCTGGAAAAGAAGGATCTGGCTCGGCATTTCGGCAAGTCTTATGTGTTCGAACCGATCCGCTTTGCCGGTACGCCCCCGATGGTCACCGCGATCGCGAACAACGAGCTGGAGATTTCCAACCTCGCCTATTCCACGCTCGCGATCGCGATCCAGAACGCCGGAATGGATGACCTACGCGTCATCGCGGACGAGTTTCGCGACGGTGTCGAAGGCTACTATTCCCAGGAATACATGGTCCTTGCCGATGGTCCGATCAAGAAAGTCGAGGACCTCAAGGGCAAGGTGATCGCCACCAACGCGGCCGGCAGCGCCGTCGACGTCGCCACCCGGGCGATGCTGCGCAAGTACGGGCTGGAGGATAAGCGCGATTATACCGTGGTCGAAGCGCCGTTTCCGACCATGCGCGCCATGCTGGCGGAAAAGAAGGTAGACCTCATTCCCGCCGTGCTGCCGTTCGCGCTCGATCCCGCGTTGCGCAGCATATCCCGAACCCTGTTCGTCCAGCGCGACGCCATCGGGGTGACCCAGATGATCGTGTGGGTTGCCCGCAAGCCGTTCATCGACAAGAACCGCGCGGCCCTGGTCGACTTCATGGAGGACACGCTGCGCATCGTGCGCTGGTATCTCGACCCTGCCAACCACGAAGCGGTCAAGCAGATCGCGGCCCGCGTGACCAAGCAGCCGCCCGAGCGGTTCGACTGGCTTTTCACACATAGAGACACCTATCGCGACCGCAACATGCTGCCGGACCTCGCGGCCCTGCAGCGCAACGTCGACATGACGCGCGACCTCGGCTTCGTGCACGGATCGATCGACGTCAAGAAGCACTCTGATCTCAGCATCGTGGAAGAGGCGGCCAGGCGGCTGCGGTAGCGGCCGCCGCGCTCGACGGCGCCGAGGGCGGCCCCGCCAGCTACCTCAGCGAGACCAATGCCCAGGGGCCGCCCCGCCGCGGGGCCGCGGGGTGGGCCATTGCAACTTGTGAATACCGCGCCTTGTGAACATTGCGGTTTGGCACAGCCGCAACGTGGGTGGTATATTGGTCGTTTCTTTTCGCTGATCGAGGATCCGGGCCGTGGACGCAAAGACCCCAGAACGCATGTCGAAATTCACGCTCGGCGCGCTCGTGACCGAGGGCAAGACCAAGAAAATTCACCGGATCAAGGGCTCGACCGAACTGGTGGCGCTCGTCTCCAAGGACGACATCACGGCCGGCGACGGCGCCAAGCACGACGTCATCTCCGATAAAGGCCGGCTCGCCAACGCAACCACTTGCAACGTCTTCCGCCTGCTCAAGGCCTGCGGGCTGCCGGTGGCGTTCGAGGAACAGAATTCCGCCGGCTCCTTCATCGCGCCGCTATGCCGGATGCTGCCCTACGAGGTGGTGGTGCGGCGCGAAGCGCACGGCTCATACCTCAAGCGCCATCCCCACCTGTCGCGCGGGGAACTGTTCGCGAAGCTGATCGTCGAGTTCTACCTCAAGACCAAGGACAAGACCTGGAACGGCAAGCCGCTCGTTGCCGACGACCCGCTGATGCACCACGCCGCGGAGGCCGGGCAGATCAGGCTGTTTAATCCAGCCAAGCCCATCCAGGGCCAGGAGCCGTTCCTGGTGCTTGCCGAGTCTGAGGTGTTCAGCCAGGCCGACGAAGCCAAGATGTTTCCCGAGATGCGTGCGATCGCCTGCCGCGCCTTCCTGGCGCTGGAGAAGGCTTGGCAGCTTGAGAGCAGCACGCTCGTCGACCTCAAGGTCGAGTTCGGCTATGGCCCCAAGGGGCGCCTGCTGCTTGCCGACGTGATCGACAACGACTCCTGGCGAGTGGTCGAGAGCGGCGCCTACATCGATAAGCAGGTCTATCGCGACGGCGGCGCGCTTGACGATGTGGTCGAGAAATATCGACGCGTCGCCGAGATCACCGGGCACTTCCGCATTCCGCGCCAGCGCATCGTGCTGTGGCGCGGCTCGGAAACCGACCAGACCGAGCCGTTCGAGGACGCGCTCGGCGACGCCAAGGACCTGCTCACGGTGGTCACCTGCTCGGCGCACAAGCAGCCGGTGCTCGCCGCCCGCACGCTCCAGCGATTGTTGCAGGAAGTGCCCGACACGGTCGTGATCGCGAACATCGGCCGCTCCAACGGCGCCGGCCCCACGCTCTCGGCGCTGTCGACGGCGCCGGTCATCACGGTCCCGGCTGGACTGAAGGAATTTCCCAACGATGTATGGTCGTCGCTGCGCGCGCCTAGCAACGTCCCGGTGATGACCGTGCTCGAGCCCGCTAATGCGGTGCTTGCCGCGCTGCAGATTCTATCAGCGCGCAATCCGCGCCTCTACGCCCGCGTGCGCGCGGACATCGAAGCGCGAGCGATCAATGTGATCGAAGTGGCCTAAGGAGCATTCTCCGGAAATATCGGCACCATATTCCGGAAGAGAACGCGGCCGCTATTGAATCTCCAGCCGGCCGGGCACGCCGCCCGGGCGCGTAAACGGCGCGCTCGACGAATTCACCCTTTGATTCCGAAGTTCGCCACGAACCGGGTTCGAGCCATGGCGAACTTCGGATTGGGGCGGCACACCTTGATCCGCTTGTGTCTAAGCGGATCACGCTCAGCTAGAGGTCGCCGGCGCGGGGAGTGCACACAAGCCATGACGGGTAAGCGCTGATCGTGCTTTGCTCGCCGCTGACGCAGGGCTTGTTACGATAGGCGCGCCACCAGTCGCCAGAATTGGACCCCGCCTGCGCCACAGAGCCGAATGCCGCGGCGAGAACAAGAGCGGTGCAAACAGTGGTCACGGTCTTGCTGAACATGGTCAAGTCTCCTCTTTTGCTGCTGCACCATCGCGGTGCGTTGCACGTGAGTTCGCCGCGCAGGGGTCAGGGGTTACAGGGGCGCGGCAGCCATGCCTGTCCCCGGAATGACGGCGTGATCGCGGGCCGCCTGAACGATCAGCGATGGCCTCGGCGGAAATTGCAGAGACATAGGTTGTCCAGTACAGGATTGGTCTTGGCATCACGCTTACGAATTCGGATTGGAACCGACCATGAACGAGAGGAATGCTGTTGAGAGCGCAATAGCCGGCTCGACCGGAGGCCTCGACATCCGGCACGCGCTCGCACCGACGACGGAAGAGATAAAGAGCGAGCGGCTCGGCTCAAATAAGGAGATCGCGGGCGAACTACTGACCGGGAAAGGAACCCGAGCACTCGATGTCGGATGCGGCGACGGCAAATTCACCCGGCTCCTTGCCACGATGTTCAAGACCGTCGACGGCATCGACATCAACGCACGCAAGATTGAGGAAGCCCAGAAGGCCGCCGACGCCGGCGGGCTGGCGATCAGCTTTCGGACCGGCAGCGGGGAAGCGCTGCCTTATCCTGACCAGAGCTTCGACGTGGTCGTCTTCTCCAACAGCCTGCACCACATTCCCGACATGGATCGCGCGTTGAGCGAGGCCGAGCGCGTGCTGGTGCCGAATGGGCTCCTCTACGTGATGGAGCCGGTGCCGGCGGGCAATTACTTCGAGGCAACGAAGCTCGTCAACGACGAAACCGGCGTGAGAACCGAGGCCTACCGCGCCATCGAACAGGCGGCGTACTGCGATTTCGTGTCGATCACCGAAGTGATGTACCGATCGCATCGGGAATTTTCCGATTTTACCGAGTGGCGCGACGACCAGATGACGCGCGGCGAGAACCGCCGGCTGGTTCTGCAAGCGCGTGGCGAGGAAGCGCGCACGCTGTTCGAGCAGCACGCCGACCGGAGCAACGAGCGTCTCGCCTTCGACCAGGTGTTCCGCGTGAACCTGCTGCGCAAGAGGGAGCCGCAGGGCTGACCTCGGACAGCGGCCGGATCGAATACGCGCTGGGATCGTCGAGGCCGGCCGTGCTAGCGTCAAGAACATGGCGCAGATCGCATTCTTTCATGTCGGCCCCGCGCTGGCACAGCCGACCATCCTCTCCCGATCGCTCCGGGCCGCGAATCCAGGAGCGATCCTCGTTCAAATCAGCGATCACGCGACGCCGCCGATCGAGGGCGTGACGCAGGTTGAACGGCGAAACGTTGACCCGGGAAACCTGATGCTCTCGCGCACCGCCGCTTATGCCGATCTTGCGATCACCGAGCCCACGCTTTTTCTCGACACAGATATGATCTGTCTTGAGCCGCTCGACATTGCCGCGGTGCTCAATGACGGCGAAGCCGCGGTTTGCGCGCGCGAGTACAATTGCGAGATGCCGCTCGACCCATTCGCCATGGACATCGATCTCGGCGCCCATGCCGGCCGACCGCTCGGCGAGGTCTACCCCTATGTCGGCTGCGCCGTGATCACACGCAACCAGGAATTCTGGCAAGCGTGCCTCGAAGAATACCGGCGGCTGCCCCGTAAATTCCATCGCTGGTTTGGGGATCAGGAAGCACTCCGCAATGTCGTCAACGCACGCCGCGACCGTATCCGGTGGCTGCCGGAATCGGTATATGCATGCCTTGCCGATGTCGAAACCGATGCAACAAAAAGACCCAAGATCTGCCACTTCAAGGGACCAGCGCGAAAACAAATGATGCTAGATTGCGCAAAGACTATTGGCTTTTGGCCGTAGACCGCCGGGCGTGGACGATGGTGCGGCGATCGCAGATCCGATGAGGCATTCGTAGTTCTTACAAATTCGTAGTTCTTACAACAGAAATGGCCGGGCCTCTCTCATTGCAAAGCGGGAGCGTGGCATGGACGTAGCGGCAAGCATCGCGTTTCTGAGGGCAAACGGCCTGACCTACTGCGGGCGCGTAGGCAAGCTTGAAACCATGCATCGGCTGGTGTCGCAGATCGAGGCCAACGCCGTGCCGGGAATCTTCATTGAGGCTGGCGTCGCAATGGGCGGCTCAGCCTGCATCATTGCCAAGACCAAGCATCGGACGCGCAAGCTTCATCTTTTCGACGTGTTCGACATGCTGCCGCCTCCGTCCGAAACGGACGGGCCACGCGCGATGGAAGTCTATCAATATTTTCGCAGCCGCGACGTCGAGTGCTTGGCCGACGTCAATTATGTCGCCCATGCGCACGACATGCTCTCCTTCGCTCGCAAGACTATGCACCAGCTCGGCGTCGACCCCGACGCCCTCAATATCCACTTCGTGAAAGGCCTCTATGCCGACATTCTTCATATTGATCGCCCGGTGGCGTTCGCTCATATCGACTGCGATTGGTACGATTCGGTCACGCTCTGCATTGTTCGGATTGCCGACCACGTGAGCCCGGGCGGGGTCATGCTCTTCGACGACTATCATTCGTTCGGAGGCTGCCGACGGGCGGTCGATGCGTGGCTCGCCGCCGATACCCGTTTCAAGATCATTCATTCCGATTGGACGGTTGCGGTCGAGCGCTCGGCAACGGCGTCATAGCAGAGCCCGCATTGCAAGCACGAAGCGGTCCATCATTTGTCGCGCGTTGCCCCTGCGGGCGACGGCGCGGGCGAAATCATAGGTCGCGAATTCGGGTGATGGGAGCTTCGTAATCAGAGGGAAATCCAGACTTTCCGCGAAATAGACCTGGCGCAAGTCAAACGGCGTGAGGAAGCTCGAAACGCCAAGCGACAGGCACTTGAGATGGGCATGGACGCGGTTGCCGATGTGCAGATCGGTTTGAGCATAGAGGTCGATGAAGGATTCATAGGTGTCGCTGCGAAAGACCTCGAATCCCTGCTCGGCGGCAAAATTCCAGAGCGGAGTATTCTGATAGTCCTGGTGCAAGGCCAGGACCCGACGTTTCGCGGGAAAGAGCTGTCTTGCGGCCGGCAACAACACCGCCTGCTCTTCGAGCGCCGCCCGGTCGGTGAGCGTCACCACGAGCTGCTCGCAGCTCTGTCTGCGCACGAAATGCAAATCGATGTCGTCGACCTGGTGAACGACCGGGCATGAGGTCATCAGGACATTGTCTGACTTGTCCGGCAGCGACTGCATGACGTAGCGACGCGATGCGTCGCAGCGAACCGACATGTAGGCAAAGCGATCAAGCATGGCCCGCAGCAGCGCCACCGACTGGGCGGTCAGCCTTTGGGTCACCTCTGGCGCGCCGTAGTGACCAACGCCCATGAGGATGACGGGAACCTTCAGTCGCCCGAGCGTTGCAAAGTCGAAGCCCGGTGCGAGCTCAAAGTCGTCCTTGAGCGTATTGGCACCCACCGCGACGAGAAAACGGCTGGCATTGACGCGGGCGATGTCGGCGTCCGCGAGCGGCGCGCGCGAAGAAAGCATTGCTTGTGGCCGCGCACCGATCAGCCGGATCGCCGAATCCAGGATGAAGCCGTCCCCGACGTTGACCTTCTTGGCGGTGCCCGGTGGCAACAGGTAGGGAGTGAGAGCGACATAGTCGGCTTGGGCAAACGAGGCGATCGGCCGGATCATGCTGATGGCGGCTTCGTGCGGCTGCAGGCATACATGAATTGAATATTCGTCGGCCCCCGCTTGACCTCCGCCTGGCGCGCTATGCTCCACTCGGCACGCATCAACACTGCTTCGAACTCGGTGCGATTGAGATCGTTGACCCACCCCATGCCACGACGCACGGAGACGTCGCCGCCAACATGCGTGCAATAGGTCACGAGCAAATTCGGCGCAGCCTCCCTGGCCTTCTGCAACGCCCAATTCATGTCATGGATATATTCGAGCACCCCGAGGAAGCTCACCCAGTCGTAGGAACCGGCTGGAAACTCCTGACGATTGAGATCGACAACCAAGCAGCCTTCTCGCCGCTCCACGACATCGGCCGGGAAGTAACTGCAACCTGGCTTGAGCAGCGACCCGAGCGTCATCGCGCCACAACCCAGATCAAGCACTCGCACCAGATCCGGAATCCAGTCCGCCGCCATCGCGGCTCGCCCGTCCCACTGGGTGGCGAGGCTGTCGAGCGCCGACCAACGGGCGATATCGGTCGCCTTGCGCGCGATCAGGTCCTCCGTTTCGCGCATGCGATCGAACGTCGGCAGAGGGGGAGGCCGATAAGTCATGGCAACTATTTTGGCGTCACCGGCGCTCGAGCGCCGTCGCAAGCTCCTCGAACGTCCCGGGGAAATACGACACATTCTGGAACGGCGTGGTGCCGATCGCGTCGGCAAGGTTGCGCGCCTGCGCGGCGTCGCGGCCGAAAACGATCACACGCGTGTTGAAGTCGGTCCGCGGCAACGGCGCCTGGGCCATCGCTTCTTCCGTCAGCACATCGGCAGGCACATTGTGGGCGCCCGCGATCGAGCCGCGCGCGAACGCGTCGGGCGAGCGCGCATCGAAATAGACCGCGGTCTTGTCGACCCCAAAAATCCGCACGATGCCTTCGAGCTCGATCTCCACCGAGCCGCCGAGCGCTCGCCAGACCGGAATGCCGAGCTGATAGCGCCGCACATTGCTGAAACCGGCTTCAACCAGCTGACCGCTCACCCGGCGCCCGGCCTTGCAATATTGGCCGTTGCAATAGAGGACCAGCGGCTTCGCCTTGTCGCCGCCGACGAGCCGCTCAACCGCCGTGGTAAATTCCGCAGGCGGCGCTCCGGGCGCAGGCGTGACGTTGCGCGCGCCCGCGATATGGCCAGCCACGAACTCCGCACGCTTGCGCGAATCGAGCACGATCGCGCTGCCGTCGGCGAGGATACGGTGAAGCTCCTCGGTGCTGACCTGCGGAGTCTTCGGATCGGGCTCGACCAGCGTGGCCTTGTAGACATCGTGCTGCGACAGAGTCACATCGCGGACGGGTATGGTCATGGTGTTTGTCCCGGCGCTGTCAGAAACCGAAAGAGCTGGTGCCGCAAACAGGATTCGAACCTGTGACCCCGTCATTACGAATGACGTGCTCTACCAGCTGAGCTATTGCGGCATCTCGCTACTTTACGGCTTGGGCCCCTGAATACCCGCTGGCGGCAGCCTTGGCAAGGAACGCCCGACCGCCTCACAGCCTTACCGGAACATCCCGCAGCCTACCGGAACATCCCGCGCAACCGGCGCCAGCCGTCCGGCGGCGGCTCGGGGTCGGGGCCCGGATCGTCCGGCACCTGCACCAGCGGGATCACGGCGGGCGGCGCTGCGGCCGCCTTGCGTACACCAAACCGCGGCTGCTCGACCAGCGCCACCTCGTCCGCCTTGCGCTGCTCAGCGGCGGGCGGCTCGGGTGCGGGCCGATCGAGCCGGGAGTCAACGCGTGCATCAAGGCGCTCCCCCAGGCGCTCCTTGACCTCGGCCTCGACTACCGTTCCGCCCAGCGCCGCGAGCGGGTCGCGCCACTGGAATGCATCGAGCCGGCCCGACACCGGCGACACCGGAATCCAGCGGTCGGACACCAGCCCGTCGGCGGTCCACGCCGGATCGCGGCGTGCATGCACGGCGCGCGTCATCCATTCGCGGGCGCGGCCGAGGTCACCGCTTTCGGTCTCCTCGAGCTCGGCCATCAGCATGGCGACGCGCTGCGTGGGCGCGGCCAACAGCGGCGCGAGCGCCGCGCGCGCGACGGCGAATTCCTGCGCGTCAAGCGCGGCGCGCGCCACCGCCAGCGCGCCTTCGACATGGCCGGGCGCCATCTGCGCCAACGTCTCCACGCGGGCGAGCCGCTCGCGCGCGGAGTCGCCGGGCCGCAGGTGCGCGTAGGTCTCGGCCAGATCGGGATGCGGATTGGCCTTCCAGGCGGCCTCAACGATGCGCGCGGCGCGGCGCAGATCGCCGAGCTCGCCCAGGAGCCGTCCGGCCAGCGCCGCGGCCGGGATAAGCGTTGGCGCAAGCCGCACCGCCTCAAGCGCCAGCGCACGCGCGCTCGACGGATCATGCACATCGGCGGCGTGGGCGCGCGTGGTGAGCAGCACGGCGCGCTGGCGCTGAAAGGCGGCGCGATCGATAAGGCCCGCCTTCATGTTGCGATCGAGCTGCTCGAGTGCGCCGTTCCAGTCGCCGCCCGCGCAGCGCGCGTCGAACACCGCCTGTCCGGCCCAGGCCGGCGCCGGCGCGCTCTTGGCCGCCTCCTCGGCGTAGAGCCGCGCCGCCGGCGTGTCGTCGCGCCGCTGCGCCTCGATGAACAGACCGTGCAGGCCCAGCATCCGCGTATCATCGCGGCCGGCCATGGTCTGGAAGGTACGCTCGGCGGCGATGCGGTCGCCCACGAGCTGCGAAGCCTGCGCGCTGAGCAGCAGCGTCAGCGGTTCGGCGGGCGCAATGCGCAGCGCTTCGTCGGCAAACCGTCGGGCCGCGCGCGCATCGCCGGTGCCAACCGCGATCAGGCCGCGCGACACCGCGAGATAGCCGCGCACGCCGCGCCGCGTTCGCAGATAGAGCCACAGCACGTCGGGCGCTCGCATGATGGCGCGGATCATCGTCCACAGCATGGAGGTGAGCAGCGCCACGCTCACAACCCCGACCGCGAGCACCATGACGGACATCTCGATCCGCCGGTTCTGCCAGGTGATCACCACATCCCCCGGCCGGTCGGCGAGCCAAACCGCGGCGCAGGCGAGCACGCCGACGGCGACCAGATAGATGACGACGCGGATCATCGGACCTCGGGCGTCTTTCCGAGCGCGGCATAGGCGTCAGCCGCAAGGCGGCGGCCGGCCGCGATCGCGGCCAGGCGCGCCTGTGCCTTGACGATCCAGGGCTGTGCGGGCGCGCGCACTTGCGCCGGCAGCTTGGCAAGCTCGGCGAGCGCGCCGGCAATATCGGATTGCGCCGCCCGCCGCTCGATCCTGATCAGCACGGCGGCGGGATCATTGCCCGGCGGCTCGTCCAGCGGGCGGATGCGGACCAGCCGTTCGGCGTTGGCCTGCAGACGCTCAAGGAGGCTACCGTCGCGCGGCGCCGCGCCTGAGGCCTGCGCGAGCGCACCCAGGAGCGTGACCAACTCGTGTGAAAGCGCGGCCGCCGATGGCACCCCGGACTTGGCAAACGGCTCAAGCGGAGCGAGCGCGCCAGCATCGGCGCCAAGCGCCTTGGCGGCAGCCAGCTCGGCCGTAAACGTCTCGCCGCGCTCGACCGCGGCGTTAAGCGCGGCTGCGGTCACGGCCAGCCGAACCGGCTTGTCGCCAGCCTCGCTGATGCCGCGCTTGGCAAAATCGGCCTGCATTGCGGCGACCTGACGCTCAAGCGCAGCGATGCGCTTTACCGATGCCTCAAGCTCGCTCGCAGTTCCAAGACGCGCCATTTTCTGGGTGAGTTCGCTCAGTGCCGTCGCGGTGGCGTCGGACTTCTCCCGGGCGCCGCGGGCGAGCGTGCCGACATCGTCGGTCCGTCGCGCCACGACGCCAATTCGTTCGTCGATCGCCTTGAGCGCGCCTTCGAGCGTAGCAATGCGGTTCACCAGCGCCGGATCGGCAGCGGGTGGCGTTGCGCCAGTCATGCCCGATTCGAGCCGGGCGACGCGGCTCGTCAGCTCATTGACGACCTTGGGATCGACACCAGTCGGCGGCGCCCGCTCGGCCAGCTCACGCATCTGCTGCTCGGCGCGCGCGAGCCGGGCCTCGACCGTGCGGATGTGGCCGTCGTCGCTGGGAGACCGGCCGGCGATGAGGATCAGGGCCAGCACCAGGAGTGCTCCCGCCGCCCCCGCGCCGATCGCTCGCCAGGGCCAGTCGAGCGGCCACCGCGCCGTCAGCCATTCCATCAGGCGCTCCTTTTGCGCTGCCGCCCAGTATCCGAAACGAGTGCCGAAACGGGATACAAAACGAAGACGGCTCGACGCACCGGCCTGCGCGCCGCCGATCTCGGTTGCTTCAAGCTCAATGGTCGGACCGGGCCGCCGCCGGTTGCGGTTGCCCGGCGACCCCGATGGCGATTCGGTGCTGTCACTGGACATGTCGTGTTCCTCGGCGATTCGCCCCGCCGCGTCGCCCTTTTAGCAGCAAATGAGGTCGCCGCGCGGCGCAATTTTCCGCCATCAAGAAGGTGCGACAAGATCAATCAGGGCGCTTTCCTCTGGCCTGCTGGCGACAGCGACCCGTTTTGCGCCTGCGGCGAAAAGCGGCTCGGCCACCGCCGGCGACAGGCAATAATGGAAAGGCGTGAGCGCCCTGTCGAGGACGCCTGAAGTCCGCGCACAGTCAAGGTAAACGCGGGCGCTGCGGCGGGAGAAATGCAGCACGCAGCCAATCTCGCCGCCAGTCAGGGCCGCCGTGGCCGTGGCCGGAAGCTCCGTCGCGGCGGCGGCACGGTAGACCGCGACGGTTTTCACCTGGATGTCAGCGGGCGCGAGATCGGCAGCAAGGTCGCCAGCCCGGTCCTCGCCCGCCAAATAGAGCACCATCGTACCGTCGCGATGCGCGGCGCTGATCAGGCGCACAAGCGCCTGCTCGTTGCCGTTCGCTGAAGCGACAGCCTGGAAGCCGACCGCCCGCGCAGCCGCAGCGGTGCGGCGACCGACTGTGAACGCCGGCAGCGCCACGAGCTCGCTGCGCCGAGGATGCCGCTCGAGCGCGCGCGCCGCATTGGCGCTGGTCATCGCCACGGCCCCCCATGGGCCGGCGCCGAGGTCCGCATGATCGAGGAGCTCGACCCGCAAAAGCGGCGCCAGCAGCACGTCGCAGCCGCGGTCGCGCAGCTTCTGTGCAGTCTGTTCTGCATCGGGCTCGGGCCGGGTGACCAGGACGCGCACCGCTATCACACGAGCTCGAAGAAGCCGGCGCCAGCGCGCTCCTTGAGCTCGCGGCCGGCATCGTTGCCGAGGGCCGCCGCCTGCGCGGCTTCGCCGTTGCGCGCCGTCTCGAACACCGCGCTGCCGTCCGGCTTTGCGATCAGGCCGCGGAAGCTGATGCGCCCGGCCACGACTTTGGCATGGCCGGCGATCGGCGTGCGGCACGATCCATCAAGCACAGTCAGAAAGGCGCGCTCGGCCGTGAGCGCGGTGGCATCGTCAGGAACATTGATGCGGTCGATGAGCGCGCGCGTTCGCGCATCCTCCGCCCGGGCCTCGATCGCGATAATGCCTTGCCCGACCGCGGGCAGGAATTCGTCCGTCTCGAGGATCGCGGTCACGGCCTGCTCAAGCCCTAGCCGGCGCAGCCCCGCGAGTGCGAGCAGCGTCGCGTCGACCACGCCTTCATCGAGCTTGCGCAAACGCGTCTCCACGTTGCCGCGGAACGACACGACATTGAGGTCAGGCCGCAGCCGCCTGACCAGTGCCTGCCGGCGCAGCGACGCCGTGCCGACGGTCGCCCCGGGTGCAAGCGCACGCAGCGTGCTCGCCTTGCGGCTGATGAAAACATCGCGCGGATCCTCGCGCGGCAGCGCGGCCACGATCGCAAGACCAGGCGGCAGGACGGTCGGCAGGTCCTTGGCGGAATGCACTGCAAGGTCGATGCTGCCTGCGATGAGCGCCTCTTCGATCTCCTTGGTGAACAGGCCCTTGCCGCCGACCTCGGAGAGCGGCCGGTCCTGGATCGCATCGCCGGTGGTGCGGATGATCTTGAGCTCGACCGCCTCGGCGGCAAGCCCATGGGCGGCCGCAAGCTGCGCGCGCACCATGCCGGCCTGCGCCAGCGCCAACGGGCTGCCGCGCGTCCCGATCCGAACCGCACTGGATTGCGCCACCTGACCTCACAATGCTAGGCCCAACCAAGGCCGGCCGCCTATATATTGATATCACGGTGACAGTACCGGCCACCGCATCGATCAACAACCGCGCTGCGTGCATTCATGCTGATGCTCGGCATCGAGACGACCTGCGACGAGACCGCGGCTGCGGTGGTCGAGCGCTCGGAGGAGGGGCGAGGCCGGATCCTGTCCAACATCGTCCTGTCGCAGGTGAGCGAGCATACGGCCTATGGCGGGGTGGTGCCGGAAATCGCCGCCCGCGCCCATGTGGAGGCGCTCGACCACATCATAGAACGGGCCATGATGGAGGCCAGTTGCACCTTTGACGCGATCGACGGCGTAGCGGCGGCGGCCGGTCCCGGCCTGATCGGTGGCGTCATTGTCGGCCTCACCACCGCCAAGGCGATTGCGCTCGTGCAAGAGAAGCCGCTGATCGCGGTCAATCATCTGGAGGCGCATGCGCTGACCGCCCGCCTGACCGACGCCATCACCTTCCCTTACTGTCTGTTCCTGGCCTCCGGCGGCCATACCCAGATCGTCGCGGTGCGCGGCGTTGGCGACTACGTCCGGCTCGGTTCCACCGTCGATGACGCCATCGGGGAGGCCTTCGACAAGACCGCGAAACTTCTCGGGCTTGCCTATCCGGGCGGTCCGCAGGTCGAGGCCGAAGCAAGATCAGGGGACCCGACCCGCTTCGCGCTGCCGCGACCGATGGCGGGCAAGCCCAACGCCGACTTCTCGCTCTCGGGCCTCAAGACCGCGCTGCGGCTCGAAGCCGAGAAGATCGCGCCGATCAGCAACCAGGATGTGCGCGACCTGTGCGCCTCGTTCCAGCAGGCCGTGGTCGACGTCGTGGCCGACCGGCTGCGCAACGGGCTGAGGCTCTTCCGCGAGTGCTGCGGCGACCCGACCGCCCTGGTGGCGGCCGGCGGCGTCGCAGCCAACGGGGCGATCCGCAAGGTGCTGCACCGGCTCTCGTTCGAGGGCGGGACCCTGTTGGTGGTGCCACCGGCACCGCTGTGCACCGACAATGGCGCGATGATCGCCTGGGCGGGCGCCGAGCGGCTCGCGCTCGGGCTTGCCGACACGCTCGACACCCCGCCGCACGCACGCTGGCCGCTCTCCGACATCGTGGCGCACCCCGCGCCCGTGCGTAGACCGCTGCGCACGTCGGAATCGGGACGTTAGCCCATGGCGTTCGGCCAGATCGCGGTGATCGGCGCGGGTGCGTGGGGGATCGCGCTCGCCAACGTGATCGCGCGCACGGGACGCGCCGTGACGCTCGGCAGCCGCGACCCGCTCAGCGCCGCCGCCATCATGCAGCGGCGCGAGAGCCCGCGGCTGCCGGGTATCCACCTTGACGATCACGTGCGCGTGGTCGCCGCCAACGCCGAGACCGGTCGCCATGACGCGATCCTGCTGGCCGTGCCTTCACAACAATTGCGTACGGTCGCCACAATGATCGCGCCCGCGATCACCGAAGGCACGCCGGTGATTGCCTGCGCCAAGGGCATCGAGCGCGGAACCCGCAAGTTCATGACCGAGGTGATTACCGACTGCGCGGGCGCAGCCCTGCCCGCAATCCTGTCGGGCCCGAGCTTCGCCGATGACGTGGCGCGCGGCCTGCCGACCGCGGTGACGCTGGCGGCGTCCGACGAAGCGATCGCCGCCGCGCTCGCGCGTGTGCTCGGCTCGACCACCTTCCGGCCCTACCACACCACCGACGTACGCGGCGTCGAGATCGGCGGCGCCGCCAAGAACGTGCTGGCGATCGCGGCCGGCATCGTTTCCGGCCGCGGGCTCGGCGCCAGCGCCGCCGCCGCGCTTACCACCCGCGGTTTCGCCGAGTTGTTCCGCTTCGGCAACGTGTTCGGGGCACGGCCGGAAACGCTGACCGGCCTGTCCGGATTAGGCGACCTGATCCTCACCTGCTCGGGCCCGCACTCGCGCAACTTTTCGCTCGGCGTCGCGCTCGGAAAGGGGCAGTCGCCGCAGGAGGCGCAACGGGTTGGCAAGCTCGCCGAAGGCGCCTTCACGGCGCCGGTGCTGGTTGAGATGGCGAAAGACAAAGGCGTCGAGATGCCGATCGCACACGCCGTCGCCGCAATCCTGGACGGCACGATGGATATCGACGCGGCGATCGAAAGCCTGATGACCCGGCCATTCAAGGCGGAGGGATGAGACCATGTCCTACTGGCTGCTGAAGACCGAACCCGAGACCTTTTCGTGGGACGACCAGGTCAAACGCGGCACCAAGGGCGAGCCGTGGACCGGCGTGCGCAACTTCAAGGCGCGCGGATATATCAAGGACATGAAGAAAGGCGACCTCGCCTTCTTCTACCATACCGGCGACGAGAAGCAGGTCGTGGGCGTCGTGGAAGTGATCAAGGAAGCCTATACGGACCCGACCGACGAGAAAGGCGTGTTCAAGGCCGTCGACGTGAAGGCGGTGAAACCGGTGCCCAAGCCGGTCACGCTCGCCGCCGTCAAGGCCGAGCCGAAGCTCAAGGAGATGGCGCTGGTCAAATATTCCCGCCTCTCAGTGCAGCCGGTGACCGCCCAGGAATGGGCGTTTGTCTGCAAGATGGCCGGCCTTACCGGGGTCCGCTGAGGCCCCGCCGCCACCCTTGTCGGCAGCGCGACCCTTTCCCGCAAGGGGCGCCGCAAGGTAAGCTGCCGTCGGGAGCAGGAAACACTATGGCGTTTGCGGGGATCAACTATCTCGCAGTCCTGATCGCGGCGATCGCGTGCTGGCTCGCCGGCGCGGTCTGGTACATGGTCCTGGCCAAGCCCTGGATGGCGGCGATCGGCACGACGTCTGAGCAGATGCATGAACGCAGGAAGCGGCCCGGCGCCTTTCTTCCGTTCGTCTTCGCTTTCCTGGCCGCGTTGATCATCGCGTGGATACTGGCGGGAATACTTGGTCACCTCGGTCCCGGTCAGGTGACCCTGCGCAACGGAATCATATCCGGCCTGTTCTGCTGGGGCGGCTTTGTCTTCACCACCATGCTGGTCAACAACCAGTTCGCCATGCGCAGCCCGATGCTGCTGCTCATTGACGGTGGCTACTGGCTGATCGTTCTGGTGCTCAGCGGCGCCATCGTGGGTGCCATGGGCGTATAGTCGGGACCGAAAGGTCCGAACAAGAAAGGGAGAGGAAACGTCTATGCGAACATCCGTCATTTCATTGAGCGCACTTGCAGCCGTTGGTGCGCTTGTTGCGATCACCGCCGGCCCGGTGTTCACGGTCGCGCAGGAGTCGCCCCCGGACGTGCGCCCCGCCGACGCCCCTCCGCAGCCGTTCAATCCGCAGCTGGGCGCGCTGATGAACATGGTCATCCAGCCGCGCCACGCCAAGCTTGGTCTGGCAGCCCAGGCCGAGAACTGGTCGCTCGCCGGCTACTATTTCAAGGAGCTCAAGCTCGGGTTCGGCGTGGTCAGCCGCGCGGTCCCGCGCTACAAGGGCCTGCCGGTTCCGGACCTGATCGCGGCATCGGTCGAGCCGACGTTCGCGGTTCTGGATTTTGCCATCAAGGCAGGCGAACCGCGCCAATTCGCCGAGTCCTATGGGAAGCTCACGCAGGCCTGCAACAACTGCCATGCGACCGCCGACCACGCCTTCGTGGTGATCAAGGCGCCCGACGCATCGGCTTGGCCGAACCAGGACTTCAAACCCGGTCAGCGATAAGGAGCGGTCAAGGCTGCCAGGGCGCGATGGCCGGGCGTACACCCGGCCATTCACGCTTGCGGAGGCGGCGCCCTCAATCCACCGTGAGACCGATCTCCTTGATGACCTTGCCGTACTTCTCATAGTCGCGGCGGATGAGGGCTTTGAACTCGTCGAGCGTCGTGATGTAGGGCTCGCCAGCGCCGGCCGGAATGAGCCGGTTGGAAACTTCCGGCAGCGCCAGCACGGCGTTCACCTCGGTGCGCAGCTTCTCCAGCACCGCCGGCGGGGTACCGACCGGCGCAAACAGGCCCTGCCAGATATTGACTTCGTAGCCGGGATAGGTGTCGGCGATCCGCGGCAAGTCTTTGAGCACCGGTGAGCGCTTCGGCCCGCTCACCGCGAGCGCACGCATCTTGCCGGCCTTGACCAGCGGCACCACCGAGCCGCCTCCAAACATGGCCGCGACCTCACCGCCGATCAGGGCGTTGGCGGACGGCGCCCCGCCCTTATAAGGCACGTGCGTGAGCTTGATGTGGCCGGCCTGCTTGAGCATCTCCATGGCCAGATGATGCTGACTGCCATTGCCGATCGAGCCATAGGCAAGTTCAGGATTGGCTTTGCGCGCAAACTCGACGAAGCCCTTGACGTCATTGACCGGCATCAGCGAGGCATTGACCACCAGCACGAGCTGGTTCGACACCAAGCTCGCGATCGGGACGAACGCTTTGTTTGGGTCGATCGACATCTT
Organism: uncultured Alphaproteobacteria bacterium; assembly: GCA_963753575.1. GTDB lineage: Bacteria > Pseudomonadota > Alphaproteobacteria > Rhizobiales > Xanthobacteraceae > VAZQ01. The sequence continues at coordinate 4,817,819 of CAVWCR010000003.1, read as the reverse complement.
TGAATAGAGATGCGGATTGATCCCGAACAGGCTGTCGGAGCCGAGCAGCAGGGTATAGCCGTCGGGTGCCGACTTGGCGACCAGGTCGGCTGCGATGTTGCCGTTCGAGCCGGGCCGGTTATCGACCACGACCGGCTGGCCGAGACGCACCGAGAGCGGCTGCCCCACCACGCGCGCAATCACGTCGGTCGCGCCGCCGGGCGGAAACGCCACCACCAGCCGGACTGCCTTGCTGGGATAGGACTGCGCCAGCGCCGCGGTGGCAGACAGCGAAGCAAGCGCCATGAAAATGAGACGGCTCAGGCCGAGCATGATGCATTTCCTCCCTATTGTGCAGCCGTAACGTCAACGCGTCACATGCCGTCGCTCGAACATGATCCTTTCCGAAATCTGCCCCGCAACAAAGTCCCGAGACAGGCTCTTTCGGAATCATGCTCCTAGATCTTGTGGCCTCGCTTGCGCAGTTCCTCGATCATGCGGGTCCGCAGTTCGGTAGCGACGCTGCGGCCGAATTTCTGGCCCACTGCGAGGCTCTCCTGCGTGATCCCCGGCAATTTCTCGAGAAATTTCCGCCCGACGGGCCCGCGATAGAATGCGGTAACCTGCCGCATCTCGTCGGGCGTGAAGTTGCGGGCGTAGATCATGGCCACGTCCTCGATCATGGCGGCGCTGCGCGCATTGGCGATTTCCAGCACGATCGGCATGATCGCATCGAAGTCGCGCGCAACCTCCGGCCGGCCCTGGACGATCGCCGGCTTCAAATGCTGCATGATCAGCGGCAGCAGGGTCTTGAGCTGCTCGGCCGCCCGCATGACCGTCACAAGCTCGCGTGCGGCCGCAAGGGCCTCGGGCGTCGGTGCCGGCTGAGCGGCGGCTGGGCCGCCACCGAATAGGGCGAGAGCCACGGCGGCACCGGCAGCGAGACGGGTGAATTTCGACATCCAAGCCTCCTTGTGCCGGTGATCATACACCTGTTGTCAGACTATTGGCGCATTTCGGACCACGCTCCGCATTAGCGTCGTCCGGTCCCGGGCCGCGTCGCAACGAAAGTACGACCTCGCCCGGACTTGTCGCTTGTCCAAGCTCCGTCGCATAATGGCCCGGCGAAAGACAATGGTGCCGGGCGCCAAGAGTCCGTCGCCGCCAGGAGGGTAAAACGATGTCGGACAAGCTGTACGAAATTCCGACCGATTGGCTTGGGCACGCCTTTGTCAAGGACAGCGACTATCGCGCCATGTACGAGCGCTCGGTCAAGGACCCGAATGGATTCTGGGCCGAAGAGGCCAAGCGCATCGATTGGTTCAAGCCCCCGACCAAGATCAAGAATACCTCCTTCGATCCGCACAACGTCTCGATCAAATGGTTCGAGGACGGCGTCACCAACGTCGCCTACAACTGCATCGACCGCCACCTGGGGAAGCGCGGCGACCAGGTGGCAATCATCTGGGAAGCCGATGATCCCAAGGACAGCAAGACCATCACCTATCGCCAGCTGCACGACGAGGTCTGTCGCTTCGCAAACATCCTGCGCAACCGCAACGTCGAAAAGGGCGACCGGGTCACCATCTACCTGCCGATGATCCCGGAGGCGGCCTACGCGATGCTTGCCTGCGCGCGCATCGGTGCGATCCACTCGGTGGTGTTCGGCGGGTTCTCACCGGACTCGCTCGCCGGCCGCATCGAGGACTGCGAATCCAAAGTCGTCATCACCGCCGACGAGGGCGTGCGCGGCGGCCGCAAGATCCCGCTCAAGGCCAACACCGACGCCGCCATCGCCAAAGCGGGCGGCGTCGACCATGTGATCGTGGTGCGCCATACGGGTGCCGCCGTCGACATGGATCCGGTGCGCGACGTCTATTACGACAAAGCCGCCGAGGTGGTGACAAGCGAGTGCCCGTGCGAGCACATGAACGCCGAGGACCCGCTGTTCATCCTCTACACCTCGGGCTCGACCGGCAAGCCGAAGGGCGTGCTGCACACCACCGCCGGTTATCACGTCTACGTCGCGATGACGCATCAGCTCGTGTTCGACTATCACGACGGCGACATCTTCTGGTGCACCGCAGACGTCGGTTGGGTTACCGGCCACAGCTACATCGTGTACGGACCGCTCGCCAACGGCGCCACCACGCTGATGTTCGAGGGCGTGCCGAATTATCCGTCGATGTCGCGGTTCTGGGAGGTGATCGACAAGCACAAGGTCAACATCTTCTATACCGCACCAACCGCGATCCGCGCGCTCATGCAGGCCGGCGACGGACCAGTGAAGCGAACCTCGCGCGCGAGCCTGCGGCTGCTCGGCACCGTCGGCGAGCCGATCAATCCGGAAGCCTGGGAATGGTACCACCGCGTGGTCGGCGACGGCCGTTGCCCGATCGTCGACACCTGGTGGCAGACCGAGACCGGCGGCATTCTCATTACGCCACTGCCGGGCGCGACCCGGCTCAAGCCGGGCTCGGCGACGCGGCCGTTCTTCGGCGTGATCCCGCAGATCGTCGACGCCGAGGGCAAGGTGCTGGAAGGCGCCACGACCGGCAATCTCTGCATCGCGGACAGCTGGCCCGGCCAGATGCGTACGGTCTACGGCGACCATCAGCGCTTCGTCGACACCTACTTCAAGGCCTATCCGGGCAAGTACTTCACCGGCGACGGCTGCCGCCGCGACGAGGACGGCTATTACTGGATCACCGGCCGCGTCGACGACGTCATCAACGTCGCCGGCCACCGGCTCGGCACCGCCGAAGTGGAGTCGGCGCTGGTCGCGCATCCGAAATGCTCGGAGGCGGCCGTGGTCGGCTATCCGCACGACATCAAGGGCCAGGGCATCTACGCCTACGTTACCTTGATGTCGGGCGAGCAGCCGAGCGAGGATCTGCGCAAGGACCTCGTGAACTGGGTGCGCAAGGAGATCGGCCCGATCGCGTCGCCCGACCGCGTGCAGTTCGCGCCCGGGCTACCAAAGACCCGCTCGGGCAAGATCATGCGCCGCATCCTGCGCAAGATCGCCGAGGACGACTACGGCGCGCTCGGCGACACCTCAACGCTCGCCGACCCCGGCGTGGTCGATGACCTGGTGAAGAACCGGCAGAACAAGCGCGAAGGGGCGTGAACCGAACAAGGTTGGGTTAGCCGTACTGCGTCAAACAATCTTCTCCGTCGTCCCGGCCGAGCGAAGCGAGAGCCGGGACCCATAAACACTGGCCTTAGGAAGGTGGATCCCGGCTCTTCGCTCGCTTCGCTCGCTCGGCCGGGATGACAGGGGAAGGTGTTTGGTCGTTCGACGCGAGGGCCTTGTGACGCGGCCCTTGGATGCGTGTCGGCGGTTCCAGAAGCTGTGGCGGCCGCACCACAGTCCGCGGCTTTTGCAATCCGGTAACGCTGTTAAGAGCTTACCGCTGAGCGCGGGATGTGATTGCCTTATTATCACGCGACCGCCGCGGCCTGGGGCGTTGGGAACCCGCGGCGAGGTCACGTTGGGGCGATCAGAACGGTTTTGATTATGTCGCGTACGACTACCTGGCTTGCGGCCGCATCGGCCGCCTTCACGCTTGCCGCAATCGCACCATCGCAGCCCGCTGCTGCCCGCGATGTCGTCGCCTTCCGCGACGCGAGCTATGCAGCCGGCACCATCGTGGTGCGCACCAGCGAGCGCCGGCTCTATTACGTGATCGGCGACGGACGCGCGGTCCGCTACCCGGTCGGCGTCGGCAAGGCGGGCAAGGCCTGGACCGGACGCGCCCGCATCGACGGCAAATACATCAAGCCGGCGTGGTCGCCGCCGGCCGACGTCAAGCGCGACCACCCGCGGCTGCCTGACGTGATCCCGGGCGGATCGCCCCGGAACCCGATGGGCGTCGCCGCCATGACGCTCAGCGGCGGCGGCGAGTACGCGATCCACGGCACCAATGTGCCGGGCTCGGTCGGGCACTTCGTGTCGTACGGCTGCATCCGGATGTACAATCAGGATGTGCTCGACCTCTTCAACCGGGTGAGCGTCGGCACGCCGGTTGTCGTCACGCGCTGAGCCGTAGGGTGGGCAATGGCGCTGGCACGACCGTTATGCGCGGAAAGCCTCGCGTGCGCCGTGCCCACCACACGCGCGCGATCACTTCAGCGTGCGACGCGTGATCTGATCTATCGCGTGGTGGGCACGGCGTACGATGGGTCTCCGTCGTGGAGACGCGGCACCACCGCCTTTGCCCACCCTACGAGCACTGCGCGCCGCTACGCCCCAAGCGCCGCCTGCTTGCTGTGGGTCAGCGCGTCGACCTTGCGCACATGGGCGACCTGGTCACGCGCGCCGGCATTGTGCGTGAACATCTCGAGCGTCTCGGTCTCCTCGTCGGTGACCGGCGTCATCGCAAGATCGGTGTAGGGCTTCACCTTCTGGTCGCGGCGGGCCTGCGCGCACATTCTGCTCATCTCGATCCACTGCTTCGCCAGCCGCGCATGCTTGCTGACGATCTCCCACCAGTACTTGGGATAGAACGCCCAGATCGGCTCGATCGGAAAGCCTGGCCGGCGATCCAGCCGATACTTCAGCCGGAAGGCGCCGAACTGCAGCGGGTGCAGCTTCTCGATCGGGAATGCGACCGAGAACGCGAACAACACCGCGAGCAGCCGCGACATGCCCATGCCGGCGGCGGCCGCGCGGCGCAGGATCGTCATCTTGTGCTCGGGCGTGTAGTAGGCCGCCCACGCCGCCCGATAGACCTCGTCCCACTCCTCGCGCGACATCTTGGCGTGGCCCGTGGTGACGTGCTCAAGGTCGTACTTGTTCATGTCGGGGTCCATCCAGACCCCTTTGTTCCAGAGCGTCTTGTGGTCTTCCGAACCCGGCAGCGGGGTGAGACAGAAGAACTCCAGGATATCGAGCGGCAGCTCGCGCTTGAGGATCTCGATGTCCTCGCGGATCGATTGCGGCGTGTCTCCCGGGAAGCCCAGGATATAGCCCGCATAGGTGATGATGCCGGCATGCTTCCAGCCGAGCAGCATCTTGCGATATTCGGTGATCTTGTTCTGCCGCTTCTTGGCGGCCAGCAGGTTCGCCGGGTTGATGTTCTCAAGCCCGATGAATACGCGGGTGACGCCGGCGCGGCGCGCCTTCTCGATGAAGTTCGGAATCTTGTGGCAGAGCGTGTCGACCTGGATGATCAGCCGGATGTCGATCTTGTCCTGCTCGCGGATCTTGATCAGCCGGTCGAAGACCGCTTCCCAATCCTTGTTGCGGGCGAAGTTGTCGTCGGTGATGAAGAACCGGCGAATGCCCTCCTTCCAGTGCTGCTTGATCAGCTCTTCGATGTCGTCGGGCGAGCGGCGGCGCGACTTGCGGCCCTGCACGTTGATGATGGTGCAGAACGAGCACTGGAACGGGCAGCCGCGGCCGGCATCGAAGCTCGCGTGATTGTCGAACACGCGTTGCACGGTCTCGCGCGGCAGATAGGGCGACGGCACGGCTTCGAGCGACGGCAGGTCGTCCATGAAATTGTAGACCGGCTTGAGCGTACCGGCCGCGGCGTCCTGCAGGACCCGGTCGATGCGGCCCTCGGCTTCGCCCGCGAACAGGGTGCAGCCAAGGTCAAGCGCCACCTGGAGATCGGTCTTGGCGCCCGGCAGCATCGCAAGGAGGCCGGAGACATGGAAGCCGCCGATGACCACCGGGACGCCGGCTGCTCGCAACGGGCGCGCGATGTCGAGGGTGCGCGGATATTGGTTCGATTGCACGCCCACGAGCCCCACCATGCCGAAGCCGTCATGGCGGCGGATAAGAGCGATGACGTCCTTGGGCTTGATGCGGGTATTGGTTTCGTCGACCGCCGTGATCTCGATGTCGACGTCGGAGCCGAGCACGCCGCGAGCGGCGGCGTCAGCGGCCAGAGAATAGACGCAGGCGAGCGAATTGGACGGGATCGACGAGCGCCGCCACTGCACCACGTAGCCGTCGTCGTCGTAGTGCGACGGCTTGATCAGCACCAGCTGAAAGCTCCGTTTTGTCGTCGCTGCAGGCGCCAACATCGGCCCAACCCCCTGAACTTACGAATGGCGGCCATGGTTATCGCACACTCGGATGCGCCCGCGAAGGGCGGCGAAACGCCATTGTGGACGCGGAACACGCCGAAAAGCGGCGATTTCGACGCAAAAAACCACAAGCTCAAGCGATTGTCAGAAGTCCGACGCGATGCCTTTGACTTCCCAGTCCCCATAGCGGACCGGGTCGAGCCCGTCGCGGCCATTGCGCTCCGCGGGCTGGCTGGACGCCTTGGCGGCCCGCCGCCGCGCCTCGGCCTCCACCAATGCGCGCTCCGCCGCAGGCGAGAGCGGCTTCTTGGGCGCCGCAGGCGGGGTTTTGGGAGCGTCCGTCATTCCATTGATGAATGTACTCGCGGGGCTTTGGTCAAGCCCTGCCCTGCGACCGAGGTGCCGAGTTGCCGGCCCTTGCAGCAGGACCGCGCCCACCCAACATTTTGCGACGAATGCCGGAACTTGCAGCGCATGGCGCGTCCGGCGAAGGAGCAAACGATGAACTACCTGCGTACCGCCATCCTGCTGGCAGGGCTTACGGCCCTGTTCATGGGTGTTGGCTTTCTGATCGGCGGCCAGACCGGCGCCCTGATCGCCCTCGTGGTGGCCGCCGCCATGAACCTGTTCAGCTACTGGAATGCCGACAGGCTCGTTCTCTCGATGCATGGCGCCCAGGAGGTCGATGCGCGCACCGCGCCCGACCTGGTGCGGCTTGTCGGCACCCTTGCGGGTCGCGCCGGCCTGCCGATGCCGCGCGTCTATCTGATGGACAACCCGCAGCCCAATGCGTTCGCGACCGGGCGCAATCCCGAGCATGCCGCCGTTGCGGTCACCACCGGGCTCCTCAACATGCTCGACCGTGACGAGGTCGCGGGCGTGATCGCGCATGAGCTCGCCCACGTCAAGAACCGCGACACGCTGACCATGACGATCACCGCCACCATTGCGGGCGCGATCTCGATGCTGGCGCAGTTCGGCCTGTTCTTCGGCGGCGGCCATCGCGACAACAACAATGGCATCGGCATCATCGGCACGCTCGCGATGGTGATCCTGGCGCCGCTCGCCGCCATGCTGGTGCAGATGGCGATCAGCCGCACGCGCGAATACGCCGCCGACAACATGGGCGCCCATATCGCGGGCCGCACCGACGGGCTCTCTTCGGCGCTGATCAAGATCTCCAGCGCGGCGCATCACATCGAGAACGACACCGCCGAGCAAAATCCGGCGACCGCGCATCTCTTCATCATCAATCCGCTCAGCGGCCACCGCATGGACAACCTGTTCTCGACCCACCCCGCGACCGAGAACCGCATCGCGGCGCTCGATGAGCTGGCGCACGAGATGGGGGGCTTTGGCGGCAGGCGCGGCGGCTACGCTCCGCAACAGGCCAGCGGCCCCTGGGGCAACAGCAATGTCGGGAGTAGCCGCGGCCCCTGGGGATAAGCCTAGCGCCCTAGGGCGGTTTGCGTGCATGACGCCGGCGGGCGTTTCGTGCAACACCACGCGGATGGCCCTGCCTTCCCCTGATGTTCCCGGCCTTGCCGCCCGCCGCCTCGCTGCCGAGATTCTCGAAGGCGTGCTGCGCCGCCGTCGGCCGTTTGACGAGCAGCTCGACGATGCCCAGCCAAGGCTCGCCGCACTTCCCGAGCGCGACCGGGCGCTGACGCGCGCGCTCGCCGCAACCGTGCTGCGGCGGCTCGGAACGCTGCGCCATCTGCTCGGGCTCTTTCTTGCTCGCGGCGCGCCCGCCGACACGCCGCGCGTGGAGAGCGCGCTTCTCCTCGGCGCCGCGCAGATCCTGCTGCTCGACGTGCCCGATCATGCCGCCGTCGATCTCGCGGTGCGGCTCGTGCGCACCGACCGGCGCGCCGCGCATTTTGCCGGCCTCGTCAACGCGGTGCTGCGGCGGATCACGCGTGAGGGCGCCGAGCGCCTGCGCGACCTCGACCCGACCACGCTCGACACGCCACCCTGGCTGATGGCGCGCTGGACCCGCGCCTATGGCGACGAAACCGCACGCGCGATCGCGCAGGCGAACGGCCACGAGGGCGCGCTCGACCTCACCGTCAAGCAGAACCCGGAACATTGGGCCGGCGCGCTGAGTGGCCGCGTATTGCCGACCGGAACGGTGCGCGCGATCGTGCATGGCCCGGTATCAAAGCTTCCCGGCTTTGCGGAAGGCGCATGGTGGGTGCAGGACGCCGCCGCCGCATTGCCGGCGCGGCTCCTGGGCGACGTGCGCGGCATGCGCGTTGCTGATCTTTGCGCGGCGCCCGGCGGCAAGACCGCGCAGCTTGCGCTCGCCGGCGCCCATGTGGTCGCGGTCGAGCGCGCCGAAGCCCGCATCCAAAGGCTGCGGCAGAACCTGGCGCGTCTCGCGCTCGACGCCGAGACCGTCGTGGCCGACGTGGCGCAATGGCGGGCCGGACCGTTTGACGCGGTCCTGCTCGACGCGCCCTGCTCGTCGACCGGCACCATCCGCCGCCACCCCGACATCCCTTGGCTCAAGCGCGACGCCGACGTCGCGGAGCTTGCGGCAACCCAACGCCAGCTGATCGCACACGCGGTCGAGCTGGTGCGGCCGGGCGGCCTCCTTGTCTACTGCACATGTTCGCTGGAACCGGAGGAATCCGAGGCGATCGTGGCCGACCTCCTTGCCCGCGACACCCGGATGCGGCGCCGGCCGGTGGCGGCAGCCGAGGTGGGCGGCCTTGATTACCTGCTGAGCGCGCAAGGCGACCTGCGCACGCTGCCCTGCCATCTCGGCGATCCCACGCCGCAATGGGCCGGCATGGACGGCTTCTACGCCGCCCGCCTGGAGCGCGTTTGAGGCCGGCTACGCATGATCGCATAATTCCGGCGGAAAACCGGCCCTACTACACCTCATAATGCTCCAGCACGGCCCGTCGCAGTTGGCCCGAGTCAGGGCCTCCGGTATGGTCCCGCCGAGGCCTAGTGCCCCGTTTCCGAAGTTCGTGAGCCGTTGCAGCACCCTCTGACACGAACTTCGGAAACAAAGGGGCACTAGCAACTCTATGATTCTAGTGCCGCTTTTCGATTTGAAGTTCCTAACCGCGTTTGCTGCATCCGTTGTAGGAACTTCAGATCGGCGGCACTAGCCTACAGCGAGGGAGAAAGACGCGTCGATGTCGCGTGTGGCGGACCGGGCCAAGCTGTCCCTGTTTCTGGCACGCGCAGCAGCTTGCGCGCTCCTGGGCCGGATCATCGCGTTCTGGGTCTACCGATTCCCGTTCTTTCCAGGCAAAGCCGACCGGCTCGTCATTGCGCCGCAGGACCTGCGCACCTCCGACGCCACCCGGGCAGGCGAAATTTATTCCGGCCGATTCGTCTTTGCCGGCAAGGTCGTGATCTGCGACGCACGCTCGCCGTTCGAAATTCCGGCGCCTTCGGACGAATGGGCAGCCGGACTGCATGGTTTTGGCTGGCTACGGCACCTGCGGGCGGCCCAAAAGCAGATCACCCGGGCCAATGCCCGCTCGCTGGTCGATGAATGGATCAGCCTCACCCGTTCAAGCGACACGGTCGCCGGCCGCACCGATGTCGTCGCCCGCCGCATCATCTCCTGGCTTACTCAGGCACCGCTGGTGCTCGATGAATCCGACCTGCGCTTCTACCGCCGCTTCATCCGCAGCCTCACCCGGCAGGTCCGCTGGCTGCGGCAGACGCTGTGGGACGCGCGCGATGGCGTGGCGCGGCTGCAGGCGGTGATCGCGCTCACGTACGCGGCCCTCTGCATGCAAGGGCAGGCCCGCCATATCGAGAGCGCCACCAAGTTGCTTTGCCGGGAGCTCGACCGGCAGATCCTCCCCGACGGCGGACATCTGGGCCGCAATCCCGGCGTCCTGATCGAGCTTTTGGTCGACCTCCTGCCGCTGCGGCAGGCCTTCTCCTCGCGCAACGTGGCGCCCCCGCAGCCGCTGCTCAATGCCATCGACCGCATGATGCCGATGCTGCGGTTCTTCCGCCACGGCGACGGCAATTTTGCGCTGTTCAACGGCATGGGGCCGACCCCGACCGACCTGCTCACCACCGTGCTCGCCTATGATGACGCACGCGGCACCCCGGTCTCGAACGCGCCGCATTCGGGCTATCAGCGGGTCGAGGCCGGCAACACGCTCATTCTGATGGACACCGGCAAGGCGCCGCCGATGGCGGCAAGCCAGGAGGCGCACGCCGGCTGCCTGAGCTTCGAGCTCTCCAGCCGGAACTTCCGCATTGTGGTCAATTGCGGATTGCCTGGCACCAGCCGCGAAAACTGGCGCCAGATGGCGCGCTCGACCGCCGCCCATTCCACCGTGGGCTTCAATGATGTGTCGTCCTGCCTGTTTACGGAATCGCGTTTGGCCAAACGCCTCATGCAGGGCACCCCCATCATAGGCGGCCCGCAGCATGTCACGGTCAGCCGCGAGGACCAGGACGGCGCAACGCTGCTGCGGGCGTCACACGACGGCTACGTCGAAGAGTTCGGCTTCATGCACCAGCGTGCCCTGCTGCTCTCGGCCGACGGCAAACGGCTCGACGGCGAGGAACTGTTCACCGCGATGCACGAAGGCGCACCTGCCGACCGCGATCAGTTCGCCGTGCGCTTCCACCTGCATCCGTCGATCAAGGCCAACCGCCTGACCGATTCCCACGGCGCCATGCTGTTGCTGCCGAACAAGGACGTATGGACCTTCAACGCCTACGAGGACCGCATCGACATCGAGGAAAGTGTCTACCTCGCCGGCAACGAAGGCCCGCGCCGGACCGTGCAGATCGTCATCCACGGCCGCGCCCGCAAGGTCGCGCGCGTGCAGTGGACGCTCTCGCTGACCGCCGCCTCGCCGGTCGGCCTGACGCGCCGCGGCAAGGCCGAGGAGCCACAATTGCCGCTGGGAGAAGACAAGGCGGCGAACAAGGAAAATAAGGGGGATAAGGAAAACAAGGGAGACAAGGAGAGCAAAGAGAAAAAGGAGAGTAAGGAGAGTAAGGAGAAGGAGAAAAAGGATTAGCACTCGACGAACACAACGAAGCCGTTTCTTCGCTGCTCGCTGCTCGCTATTCCCTGGTTGCCCCTCTGTGCTATGGCCTCGCCACCATGACCGAGAACCTCCGCCGCATCACCCGCGCCCTGCTTTCCGTTTCCGATAAGACCGGCCTCGTCGATTTTGCCCGTGCACTCGCCGCCCGTGGGGTTGAGCTCGTCTCGACCGGCGGCACCAAGAGCGTGCTGGCCGACGCCGGCCTCAAGGTCCTCGACGTGTCCGAGGTCACCGGCTTTCCCGAGATGATGGACGGGCGCGTGAAAACGCTGCATCCCAAGGTGCACGGTGGCCTGCTCGCGATCCGTAACAATGCTGCCCACACGGCCGCGATGACGGCGCATGGCATCCGGCCGATCGATCTCCTGGTGGTCAACCTCTATCCGTTCGAGGCGACGGTCGCGAAGGGCGCCGATTACGAAACGTGCGTCGAGAACATCGACATCGGCGGGCCCGCGATGATCCGCGCCGCCGCCAAGAACCACGCCGACGTGGCGGTGATCGTCGATGCGGAGGACTACGCGCCGCTCCTCGCAGAGCTCGAAGCGCACAACGGCGCGACCACGATTGCGCTGCGCCAGAAGCTCGCCGCCAAGGCCTATGGTCGCACCGCCGCCTATGACGCCGCGATCTCGAACTGGTTCGCCGCGACGCTGGCCGATCCAGCGCCGACCTATCGAACCATCGGCGGCAAGCTTGCTGAAGCGCTGCGCTACGGCGAGAACCCGCACCAGTCCGCCGCCTTCTATCGGACCGGCGAGACCCGCTTCGGCGTCGCCACCGCCCGCCAGGCGCAGGGCAAACAGCTCTCCTATAACAACATCAACGACACCGACGCGGCCTACGAATGCGTCGCCGAGTTCGATCCCGGGCGCACCGCCGCCTGCGCAATCATCAAGCATGCCAATCCGTGCGGCGTTGCCGAGGGGGCTTCCCTTCTCGACGCCTATCGCAAGGCGCTCGCCTGCGATCCGGTCTCCGCTTTCGGCGGGATCGTGGCGCTCAACCGCACGCTCGACGCCGACGCCGCGCGCGCCATGACCGAGATCTTCACCGAAGTGATCATCGCGCCCGACGCCACTGAGGAAGCCATCAAGATCGTGGGCGGCAAGAAGAACCTGCGGCTCCTCCTCGCCGGCGGCCTGCCGGATCCGCGCGCGCAGGGACTGCTGGTCAAGTCGGTGGCGGGCGGCCTGCTCGTCTCCTCGCGCGACAACGCGGTGGTCGACGATATGGACCTCAAGGTCGTGACCAAGCGCGCGCCCACCAACGCGGAGCTGCGCGATCTGGCGTTCGCGTTCCGGGTTGCCAAGCACGTCAAATCGAACACCATCGTGTACGCGAAGGACTTGGCGACCGTCGGCATCGGCGCCGGCCAGATGAGCCGCATTGATTCCGCCCGCATCGCGGCGCGCAAGGCGCAGGACGCGGCGCAGGCGGCCGGCGTCAAGGAGCCCGCCACCAAAGGCTCGGTGGTCGCCTCCGACGCGTTCTTTCCATTTGCGGACGGACTGCTGGTCGCGATCGAGGCCGGCGCCACCGCGGTGGTCCAGCCCGGCGGCTCGGTGCGCGACGACGAGGTGATCAAGGCCGCCGACGATCACAACATCGCCATGGTGTTCACCGGCACGCGGCACTTCCGGCATTGATTGGGCGCGCGCTGCGGCGCGTGACGCATTGAAATCACGGGTGTTTTTCGTTTGGTTTCGTTTTGTAAAAAAGCTGCGACAACCTGCCAGTCGTTTCGAGCGTTGCGATTGTGCGGCCCGCGGCACTCGCGGTCGTCACCATGCGGGCACAGCGATCGCTGCACGCATTCCTATTCAGTTTTCAAACAGCCCGGAGCCTTCGCCAGCCCACATTGATCGAGTCAACAATCGAACGAGTCAGCAATTGATCGGGTCAAATTGCATTCGTCCCCTGTTGCTTTGCTTGGGCGCGGGGGTTCGCCCGTCTTCCTCTCTTCTTCCTTCCCCCAACCCGAGGGGGATGGCGCGCCGACAAGGCGCAGTGCCCGGATTGCTCCAGGCGATGTCCGGAAATGGCCGGACCATGGTGCACGGCCGTGGTGTACACAGCGGCGCACCCGCGCCTATCGGCGCGCCAACGCGGCATCTTCGGCTTGCGCCTCCTCAACACTCGGGCCGGCCGGATCAATCGAGGTCCGTCTTTCCGACCGGTTTCCGAGCGTCGCCTGCGGGTCGAGGTCGCGTTATCGCCGTCCCGCAGGTGCCGCTCCCGTTCCCCGCTCTCAAGACGCCTCATGAGTGCGCCCTCGACGACGGAACGGGATACATCCATATAGGTGAATTTTACCAATACAGTCAATAGTGCCCGGAAGCCTCACAGAATGGTGATGTTTGACGCCACGCAGGCGCCAGCCGCCCCCCGTAATTTCACGCACGATTATGGTTCATCACGCGGGCATCCCGCTGCCTTGCCATGATGGCGCGCGCCGTGGAACGTTGCCGCATGAAAAAGATTGCGCTCGAAGAGCACTTCTGGACCGAGGGATTCCCGCACACCGGCAAGGTCGGCACCGACCTGTTCGAGCCGTGGTTCCTGCGCCACATCGAGAAACGCCTGGGCGAATTCTCCGAGCTGCGGATCGCCGCCATGGACGAAGCCGAGATCGCGGTCTCGGTGCTGTCGCTTGTTTCGCCCGGCGTCCAGATCGAGCGCGATCAAGCGAAAGCCATCAGCGCGGCCGCCCGCGTCAATGATCTCCTGGCGGCCGAGATCGCCAAACATCCGACCCGCTATGCGGGCTTCGCCCATCTGCCAATGCAGGAGCCCGCCGCGGCCGTGGGCGAGCTCGAACGCTGCGTGACGCAACTCGGCTTCAAGGGCGCGCTCATCAACGGCCATACGAACGGCATTTATCTCGACGATGCGAAATTTCTGCCGTTCTGGGAGTGCGTCGCAGCGCTTGACGTGCCGGTCTACATCCATCCGGTGCACATGGCGGCCCACCCGCCGGTGTTCGAGGGCTATCCCGGGCTTGCGGCCTCGCTATGGGGCTGGGCGGTGGAAACCGGCGGCCATGCGCTGCGCCTCATTCTGAGCGGGCTGTTCGACCGATTTCCAACGCTCAGCATCATCCTCGGCCACATGGGCGAGATGCTGCCGTTCTGCCTCTGGCGCCTCGACAGCCGCTTCAAGATCTACCAGCCGAAGGTCAAGCTCGAACGGATGCCATCCGACTATGTCCGCCGCAATATCTTCGCCACCACGGCAGGCGCCTGCCAGCCGGAGGCGCTCCAATGCACCATCGCGGCGCTCGGCGCCGAGCGGGTGATGTTCTCGGTCGACTATCCGCTGGAGGATAGCGTAGAGGCTTCGCGCTTCATCGAGGCCGCGCCGATCAGCGAGCACGAGCGCGAATTGATCTGCTGGCGAAATGCGGAGCGAGTGTTGCGACTGTAGGACGCCGCAGGCGGTGGCGCAGGCACGTTTCCATGCGCCGCCGACAGGCATAAAATACGCACTCAAACCAAAGGCGAGGAGCAAACGGTATGGCGCGTTTTCAAAACATTCTCGGCACGGTCGGCAATACACCGGTCGTCAAGATCAACAGGCTCGCGCCGCCGGACGTCAATCTCTACGTCAAGATCGAGGCCTTCAATCCGCTCGGCTCGGTCAAGGATCGCCTCGCGCTCGGCGTCATCGAGGAGGCCGAACGCACCGGCGCGCTCAAGCCCGGACAGACCGTGATCGAAGCAACCAGCGGCAATACCGGCATCGGGCTCGCGATGGTGTGCGCGCAGAAGGGCTATCCGCTGGTCATCACCATGGCTGAGTCCTTCAGCGTGGAGCGGCGCAGGCTGATGCGCTTTCTCGGCGCCAAGGTGGTGCTGACGCCGGCGGCGCTGCGCGGCATGGGCATGGTGATCAAAGCCGCCGAGCTCGCCAAGACGCACGGCTGGTTCCTGACCCGCCAGTTCGAGAACGAAGCCAATCCCGACATGCATTCGCGCACCACGGCGCGCGAGATCATCGCGGACTTTGCGGGCGAGCGGCTCGACTACTGGGTCACCGGCTACGGCACCGGCGGCACGCTCAAGGGCGTGGCACGCGTGCTGGCGAAAGAGCGGCCCGACACCAAGATCGTCGTGTGCGAGCCGCAGGATGCGCCGCTCCTTGGCAGCGGGGCGCCGCAGGAGCGCAACGCAGACGGCTCGCCGGCGACCGCGCATCCGGCCTTCAAGCCGCACCCGATGCAGGGCTGGACGCCCGACTTCATTCCGAAGCTCACCGGCGATGTGGTCGACACCGGCGTCATCAGCCGCATCATCCCGATCCCGAACCCGGACGCGATGCGCTACAGCCGCGAACTCGCGCAGAAGGAAGGCATCTTCGTCGGCATCACGGCGGGCGGGACGTTCGCGGGCGCGCTCAAGGTCTGCGCGGAGGCGGAGAAAGGCGCGACCGTGCTCTGCATGCTGCCCGACACCGGGGAGCGCTATCTCAGCACGCCCTTGTTCGTCGACATCCCGGCCGACATGAACGAAGAGGAGATGTCGATCTCGCGCTCGACCCCGGCCGCGCAGATGGCGGCGGCGTAAGGCGAACGATGAATCTCGAGTTGTCGTCCCCACGCCGGCGGGGACCCATACGCCGTGTCCCTGCGATGGGGCGTGGCCTGCGAGAAATTCGACAAGTTAGTGATTATGGGTCCCGCCTGCGCGGGGACGACAGTAACTGAGGCTGTGCACAACAACCGAGGCTGCAGGGAGCAACTGAGGCTGTACGCAGCAACTGAGGCTGCAGCCACTGGCGCAGTGTTGCGCCTGCTACGCCGCCACGCGCTCCAGCCGGTTCGCAGCCCGGCTGCTGGCCGAGGTCACGAAGGCAGGCGGGCGCCGGTAGGTCTTCGGCATGGCCGGGAAAGGAATCGTTAGCTGTAGCGGCTCGTCGAACTCAATCTCGGCAAGCGCGGCCGGAGCCATCACCTCGATCAGCTCGACCGGCGCCAGCGGCTCGCCGATCTGATGGATGTCGCGCGCGAGCTGCTTGGTCACCTTGGTGGCGGTGCCGAAGGCGGCTAGAAACTCCTTGAGCCATTCGAGCGAGCCGGTCTCCTTCGCGTCAACACTCCGTTCACTGAATACCGCAAAATCGAACACCGCGGCGATGAGCCAGTCGGTCCAGGCCTTGTCGGTGAGCGGCACCATGGCGTCGAGCTGAACCAGCACCTCGGCTTCGTCGCGGGTCGTGATGCCGCAAGGGAGATAGTCCCGTTGCAGCCGACGCACATCGCCAAACGTGATGCGGTTGCGGAGCACCGTAGTGGTAACGAATTCCTGAAGCTTGCTGTGGTCCATCGGTCAGTCTCTCATCGCACGTCTGTCGTTTCGTGCGACAAGATTGCGCCGGCGCCCCTTCCCGAGTCTTAAATCAAATGCGTCAATTTCCGTTCAGGTAAACGAAACCAAACCGGGCGGGCTGATGCCGCAAATGTGGCTCCTCCGTTCGTTCCCGCTTGCGCGGGACAAACGGCAACGTTGGTTTCAATCCGCCTTGTAGCCCGCGGCCTGGATCAGGCGCGCCCAGCGCTCGCTCTGCTTCCTGATATCGGCGCCGAACTCCGGCTCGGTCTGGCCGGAAACCTCGAGCCCCTGCGCGTCGAGCTTGGCGCGCACGCTCGCGTCGGCGTGCGCCGCCTTGGCGGCCTTGAGCAGGGTCTCGACCACGGGCGCGGGCGTGCCGGCGCGCAGGAACAGGCCGAACCACACGCGCGTGGTGAACTCGGGGTAACCAAGCTCGGCAAAGGTCGGCACGTCAGGCATGTAGTGCGAGCGCGGATCGTCGGTGGTCGCAATGGCGCGCAGCTTGCCGTCACGCACGAACGGCAGCGAGGACTGCGTCTGCGCAAAACCGAACAGCACATGGCCGGCGATCAGGTCGGTCATCTGGAAACCGGAGCCCTTCGAGGGCACGTGCACGAGATCGAGCCCGAAGCGCTGGTTCATCTGGAAACCGAGGAAGTGCGCGGGCGTGCCGGCAAGGTAGGACGAATAGCTGAGCTTGCCGCGGTTCTGCTTGATCCAGGCGAGCAGCTCCGGAAACGTCTTGGCCGGCACGCTCGGATTGGCGACCAGCACCAGCGGCGAGGTGACGCCGCGGATGAGCGGGATGAAATCGTTGATCGACCACTTCAACGATCGATGCGAGTTCGGAATGATCTCCATGGCGGCCTGGGTCGAGAGCAGGATGTGGCCGCCGTCGGCAGGCTGATCGAGCACGTATTGTGAGGCAACGATGCCGCCGCCACCGGGCTTGTGCTCGACGATGATCGTTTGCCCGAGCGTGCGCGCCATGTGCTCGGCGACCAGACGGCCATACGGGTCGGTGGCGCCGCCCGGTGCAAACGGATTGATCAGGCGGATCGGTCGGCCGGACGCAAGCTGTGCGGCGGCGGAGTGGACTCGGCTCAAGCTCGCGGCCGAGGCCGCCGTAAGGGCGAGAAACGTGCGTCGGTCCATGGTCGTGTCCTCCGGATGAGCAGAGATTTGCACGTCGGCGATGCCTGCGCCAGACGTGCCAGGCGCGTCGCAACGCCGCCGGATCGCGGGTCGGCTATCGCCGCAGCCAGCCCGGTGCTACGATTACGGCCACTCGCCGGTATGAGCGAGACAAGAAAATCATAGGGAGGACCAACCATGAGATCCGCGTGGCTGTTGTTGGCTGGCCTGGCGCTGCCGTCGCTCGGCGCGTTTGCGCAGAACATCGACTTCGCGAAGGTCGAGATACTGACCGAGCAGCTTGCGCCCAATGTCTACATGCTGACCGGCTCGGCAGGCCTCGACCCGTCGCACGATGACGGTGCCGGCGGACGCATCGGCGTGCTGGCGGGCCCGGACGGCGTCCTGATGATCGATTCGCAATATGCGCAGCTCGGCGACAAGGTCGCGGCCGCAGTGAAGCGCATCAATCCGGGGCCGATCCGCTACCTCGTCAACACTCACATCCACCGCGACCATACGGCCGGCAACGCCCATTTCGCCAAGCTCGGCGCCATCATCTTCGCGCGCGAGGAGCTGCGCGACGGCATGGTGCGGCTGTCGAAGGCGCCCAATGCGGCGAGCAATCCGGTCGCCAACCCGGCCGGCTTCCCGGTCATCACCTACGGGATGGGCGCGCCGGTGAAGATCCACATGAACGGCGAGGTCGTGCACTTCATCCCGATCCGGGCGGCGCACACCGGCGGCGACACCAACATCAAGTTCGAAAAGGCGAACGTCCTTTTCATCGGCGAC
This sequence comes from uncultured Alphaproteobacteria bacterium, assembly GCA_963753575.1. Classification (GTDB taxonomy): domain Bacteria; phylum Pseudomonadota; class Alphaproteobacteria; order Rhizobiales; family Xanthobacteraceae; genus VAZQ01. The sequence goes on along the minus strand of CAVWCR010000003.1, from coordinate 4,799,497 downwards.
TTCTATCGCAACTACGGTTATCCGTTCATCGACCTGCGCAACGGCGGCTCGCTCAAGGGCATGCTGGAGGGGCTCGACCTCACCATGAAATCGGCCGACGCCAACACGCGCCTCATCCCCGGCCACGGCAGTATCATCAAGCGCGACGACATCATCCCGTATCGCAACATGATCATCGCGGTCGCCGACAAGGTGAAAGCACTGGTCGCGCAGGGCAAGACCTTGGAAGAGGTGCTGGCCGCGAAAGTGACGGCGCCCTATGACGAGAAGACCAAGGGCGGCACCGACACGAGCGCCACCCGGTTCGTGACGGCGGTCTACCAGGAGCTCAAGGCCGGGAAGTAACGCCCCTCAATGCCGCACCAGGTCGCCGAGCAGGCTCGCGGCGACCGAGAGCTTGGAGAGCGTGAGGCCGGACGAGGCGATCTCGTGCACGGAGGCACGGATGCGGCCGACCACCGTCTTGCGCTCGGCCACCCAGGCGTCGACCGCCCGTAGGCCATGGACGCCGTTGCCCGACATCGCGGCCGCGATCCGGCGCTCGGCGTCGCCAATAGAATCGAGCGCGCGGTCGAGCGCCAGCCGATCGAAATAGTCCGATACCTTGATGGCGCGCGCGGCGCGCGCAATGCGGTCGAGCCGAAAGAAGGTCTCGGCCGCGAAATAGGTCGCCGCCACCTCGGCGATCTTCTGCCCGGTACGGTCGGCGACCACCACGATGTCGGGCGCGGCCGTGAGCGCCGGCAGGCTCGCAATCCGGCGCGCGAGCGCATCCGGCACGCCGGCGGCCTTGAGCTCGGCCTGGCGCGCGGCACGCGCGGAGGCCACCTCGCCCGCGAGCGCGTTGTCGAGCGCGGCCTCGACCGCCGCGATGCCTGAGCGGTAGTGCTCGATGATCGAGGCGAGCCCCTGCGCGAGATCGACATTGCGCAGAAACCAGACCAGGCGGTCGAGGAGGAGGTCCTGCACGGCGGCATAGAGATCGAGCTGGAGCTTGCCGGCGATGCGGTTGTCGAGGCTGTCGATCGCGGTGTTGAGCGCCACCATCTCGTAGCTCTCGCGCACCGCCGCAAACGCCGCCGCGATCAGCGCCGCCGAGGCGCCGGTCTGGTCGGCGATACGCACGACCAGGGACGGCCCGCCACGGTTGATCATCGAGTTGGTGAGCTGCGTGACGATGATCTCGCGCCGCAGCCGGTGCTGCGCGATCGCATCCGGGAACTTGTCAGCGATCGCCTTGGGGAAATAGCGGCCGAGCTCGCGCCCGAGATAAGGATCGTCCGGCACGTTCGATTCGAGGAGATCGTGCTTGAGCGAGAGCTTGGCGTAGGCGAACAGCACCGACAGCTCCGGCCGGGTCAGCGCCTGCGAGCGGCGGCGGCGCTCCGCGATCTCCTTGTCGTCGGGCAGGAACTCGACGCCGCGGTTGAGTTCGGCTTCGGCCTCCAGCGTCTGCATCAGCCGCTGCTCGAAGCCCAGGTCCTCAAGCCCGCGCCTCTCCGCGAGCGAGAGCGCCAGCGGCTGCTGGTAGTTGTTGCGCAGGACGAGCGCTGCGACCTCATCGGTGAGCTCGGCCAGCAGCCGGTCGCGCTCGGGCAGCGCAAGCGCGCCGCTGCGCACCGGTTGCGCCAGCGCGATCTTGACGTTGACCTCGATGTCGGAGGTATTGACGCCGGCGGAGTTGTCGATGGCGTCGGTGTTGAGCCGCACGCCGGCAGCCGCGGCTTCGATGCGGCCGCGTTGCGTCATGCCGAGATTGGCGCCCTCGCCCACGACCTTGCAGCGTAGATCGGCCCCGCTGACGCGGATGGCGTCGTTGGCCCGGTCGCCGACCGCCTCGTCGGTCTCGCCACCGGCGCGCACATAGGTGCCGATGCCGCCGAAGAAGAGAAGATCGACCGGCGCCTTGAGGATCGCGCTCATCACCTCCTGCGGGGTCGCCTTGGCCTTGTCGAAGCCGATCGCGGCCTGCGCCTCGGGCGAGAGCGTGATCTCCTTGAGCGTACGCGGGAATACCCCGCCGCCCGCCGAGATCAGCCCCTTGTCGTAGTCCTGCCAGCTCGAGCGCGGCAGCTCGAACAGGCGTTTGCGTTCCTTGAAGCTCTTCTGCGGATCGGGCGCCGGATCGATGAAGATGTCGCGATGGTCGAAGGCGGCGACGAGCTTGGTGGTCTCCTCGCGCAGCATGCCGTTGCCGAACACGTCGCCCGACATGTCGCCGACGCCCACCACCGTGAACGGCGCCTTGCCGATGTCGCGGTCCATCTCGCGGAAATGCCGTTTCACCGATTCCCAGGCGCCGCGTGCCGTGATGCCGATCTTCTTGTGGTCGTAGCCGGCCGAGCCGCCCGACGCGAAAGCGTCGCCGAGCCAGAAGTGATGGTCGGCCGAGATCGCGTTGGCGATGTCGGAGAAGGTCGCGGTGCCCTTGTCGGCGGCGACCACAAGATAGGGATCGTCGTCGTCATGGCGCACGACGTTGTCGGGCGGGATGACGCCCTTGTCGTCGAGGTTGTCGGTGAGGTCGAGCAGCGTCGAGATGAAGAGCTTGTAGGCGGCGGTGCCTTCGGCCTGTACCGCCTCGCGCGGGCCCTTCGGGAGGTGCTTGGGCACGAAGCCGCCCTTGGCGCCGACCGGCACGATGACCGCGTTCTTGACCTGCTGCGCCTTGACGAGGCCGAGGATCTCGGTGCGGAAGTCCTGCGGCCGGTCTGACCAGCGGATGCCGCCGCGCGCGACCTTGCCGAAGCGCAGATGCACGCCCTCCACCCGCGGCGAATAGACGAAGATCTCGTAGAGCGGGCGCGGCAACGGCACCGCCTCAAGCCTGCGGCTGGCAAACTTGATGGCGATGATCGCTTTCGGCTGGCCGTTGCGCTCCAGCTGATAGAAGCTCGTGCGCACCGCCGCCTGCACCGCGGTCACGAAGTGGCGCAGGATGCGATCCTCGTCCAGGCTCTCGACTGCCGCGAGCGCCGTCTCGATGCCGGCGAGCGCTTCGGCCTCGTGCGCCTTGCGCTCCTCCATGGTGATGTCGAGGCGGGGATCGAAGCGGGCGTGGAACATCGCGACGATCCTGGCCGCAATCGCGGCGTGGCGCGTCAGCGTCGCCCACATGTAGCCCTGCGAATAGGGCACGCGGATCTGCCGCAGGAAGCGCGAGATCGTGCGCACCAGCGTCACGTCGCGCCAGGCGAGGCCGCCGGCAAGCACGAGCGCGTTGTAGCCGTCGCTCTCCGCAACGCCGGTCATCACCACGATGAAGCAGGCTTCGAGCCCCTGCTTGCGGCTGGCGAGATCGACCTCGCCGCCATCGGCGCGCTCGATCGCCATGTCGTGGAACCAGACGTCGGGCTCTTCGGGCGTACCAGGCGCGATCCGGTAGGTCAGCTCGTCGACCACCCGGAAACCCATGTTCTCCAGGACCGGCACGCGCTCCGACAGCGGGATCGGGCGGTTGTGGCTCCAGATCTTGAGCCCGATGCCGACGCCGTCGTCGGCCATGCGGCGATGGAAGTCGGCGGAGAGCGGCTTTCCCTCCGAGAGGCTCTCGATCACCCGGATGTCGCTGACGGCATCCGTGGGCGGATAGGCCTCCTGGTAGCCTTGCGAGAACGCCGCCCGATAGCGCTCGAACAAGGTGCGCCCGGCGACCTCCCCGTGCGCCACCGCAAGCGCGTCCATGAGCCCGTCGGTCCAGGTGCGCACGATGCCCGCAATCGCCGCTTCGAGCGTCGCACGATCGAGGTCGGGCGAATCGCTGGGCAGGCCTCCGATGATGAAGTGCACGCGAACGAGCGGCCCCTCCGGGAAGAACGGAAAGAACGCGCTGACGCGCCCCTTGTAGGCGTCCGCCAGATATTCGCCGATCGCCCGGCGGGCGCCGCTGTCGTAGCGGTCGCGCGGCACGTAGACGAGCACGGACACGAAGCGGCCGAAGCGGTCGCGCCGCGGCAAGACGCGCACGCGCGGATGCTCGTCGAGCCGCAGGATCGCAAGCGTAAAGCGGAACAGCGTCTCCTCGTCGACCTGGAACAGCTCGTCGCGCGGATAGGTCTCCAGCACGTTCACCAGCGCCTTGCCGGAATGGCCGTCGGGGTCGAAGCCGGCGCGCTTGACGACGGCGATGACCTTGCGGCGCAGGTACGGGATGATGGCGGTCGACTTGGTATAGGCGGTCGAGGTGAACAGCCCGATGATCACAAATTCGCCGCTCAGCTTGCCCTGCGCGTCGAACTGCTTGACCCCGACATAGTCCATGTGGGTGTGGCGGTGCACGCGCGAGCGCCGCGCCGATTTGGTGATGACCAGGAGATGGGGCTCGTCGAGAGCCTGGCGCACGGCGGGCGTTACGACCAGCCGGCCGCCGCGCTCGAGCGCAGTGGCGTCGCGCGCGCGCAGGAGGCCGAGGCCGGTCTCGAAACGCGGCTCGAGCGCATCCTGGTTGGCGGTGAACGCATAGTTGCGCACGCCGAGAATCGTAAAGTTGTTGGCGATCAGCCATTCCAGAAACGCGATGGCTTCCGCGACCTCTTCGGGCGGCAGCGGCGGCGGGCTCGACTTGAGGCCGGCGATCACCTGCTCGAGCCGATCGACCATCGCCCGCCAGTCGTGCACGCTCACGCGCACGTCGGCGAGCACCTGCGCGATACCGCGTACGATCTCCGCGCGCCGCGCCTCGTCGTCGATGCGGCTCATGTGGACGTGAATGACGCTCTCGCGCTGTGCAGCGCCGTTTCCGCTCGCCCCGAACGATGTCACGCGGCCGGCCGCGTCGCGGGTGACGGAAATCACCGGATGGCCGACGAGCAGAACCTCCACACCCCGTTCGGCGAGCTCGCCCAGGATCGAAGTCAACCAGAAACGGCATGTCGTCGTTGATGATCTCGAGCACCGAGATATGCTTGAGCCGTTCGCCGGCGGCTTGCGGGGTCTCGAACTTGATCTTCGGCGCGCCCGGCTTGCGCTCGGCCAGAAAGTCCCAGGCCGCCTGCGCGAGCGCCGCCACCTCGCGGGCGTCGTAGCGCACCACGTCCTCCGGCACCGCAAGGCCGAACAGCGCGTCCACGAACGCCTTGGGGGCGCCATCGCCTTTTGAATCGAGGAGTGTCCCGGCCGTGGCGACCAGAAGCGCCGCGACCTGATCCTCCTCCCTGCCGGCCTGCTGTCCTACGGCCATGTCTAGTGCCCCGGAATCAGTCACGCGAGTGTTTCTCATCCGCGCCGCCACGTCGAGGGCATACATGTACCATACCGTAGGACCTCACCTGTGTGACAAAGAGGACGAAACTCCCGAGCGCCGACCCGGTAAGACGGCAACCACGGCAATATCGTTTCGGTGCCGGAGGGTATAGGTTGCGGCCAACCGCTTTTGAGTGAGATGACCCGTTTTTTGAGGGAGATGACCCGTGGCCAGGAGTCGCAAGCAGACCAAGACCGTCGCCGAACGGCGGAACAATCCGACCAAGCACGGCCGCACCGCATTCGCGCGCGCCGCGCGCGACGACAAGGAGGTGACGGCGCTCAAGCTCAAACCGGCAACGCTCTCCCCCGCCATGGCCGACCTGTTCAAGCTGTGCGAGGAGAAGCTTGGCTTCGTGCCGAACGTGTTCAAGGCCTTCGCGTTCGACATGAGCAAGCTCGAAGGCTTCGTGGGCTATCGCAATTCGATCATGCAGGGCGAATCCGGCCTCTCCAAGGTCGAGCAGGAGATGATCGCGACCGCCGTATCGACGCAGAACCGCTGCTATTACTGCGTCACCTCGCACGGCGCCTCGGTCCGCCACCTCTCGGGCGACCCGATCCTGGGTGAGCAGATCGTGATCAATTATCGGGCCGCGGAGCTCGATAAGCGCCAGCGCGCGATGCTCGATTTCGCGGTCAAGCTCACCGTCGAGCCGTGGACGATCGAGGAGGCCGACCGCGAGGGACTGCGCCGCGTCGGCTTCTCCGACCGCGACATCTGGGACATCGCCGCGATTGCGGGCTTCTTCAACATGACCAATCGGATCGCGTCCGCGATCGACATGCGGCCGAACAGCCAGTACCACGCGCTGGGGCGGTGAAGGCAGTCGTAGGGTGGGCAAAGGCGCTAGGCAGTGCTTTCCACCGAAGGAGAGACGTTCGTGCGCCGTGCCCACCATGAAGCACACGACTCGGACCGATTTCGCTGGTGGGCACGGCGCAGGCGCGACTTTTGCCACTATGGCAATGCAGTGCCTCGCGCCTTTGCCCACCCTACGAAAACTACGGCTGCGCAAATTTGGCACGTGACAAGGCTTAGTGAGATGGTACGTCTGTCGTTCTTAGTTCTCCTGGTCTTCAGCCTGGCCTTGCCCGCCCGCGCCGGCGACCACGCGGTCGTGGCCCATCACGGCATCGTGGTGGCGCAGGAGGCGCGCGCCGCCAAGATCGGCCTCGACATCCTCGAGCGCGGCGGCAACGCGGTCGATGCGGCGGTGGCGACCGGCTTTGCGCTCGCGGTCACTTATCCGCGCGCCGGCAATCTCGGCGGCGGCGGCTACATGGTGATCCACCTCGCCCGCCGCAACCGACAGATCGCGATCGACTACCGCGAGACCGCGCCGGCGGCGACGACCCGCGATATCTTCCTCAACGAGAAGGGCGATCCCGACCCGCGCAAGTCGCGCGATTCCGCGCTCGCGATCGGCGTGCCAGGCACGGTCGCGGGGCTTGCACTCGCGCACCAGCGCTATGGCTCGGGCCTGTTCCCGCTCGCCGAGCTGATTGCGCCAGCGATCAAGCTTGCGCGCGATGGCCTCCCGATCGAGGACGACACTGCCGATTTACTGCCGCGCGCGCGCACGCGGCTGGCGCGCTGGCCGTCATCCGCCAAGATCTTCCTCAAGGGCGACGGGAGCCCGCTCGCGCCCGGCGACACGCTGGTGCAAAGCGATCTTGCCGCAACGCTCGAAGCGATCGCAAACGGCGGTTCGCGCGGCTTCTACGAGGGTCCGATCGCCGAGAAGCTCGCCCATGCGATTGAGGCCGCCGGCGGGATCATGACGCGCGAGGACCTCAAGGACTACAAGCCGCGGCTGCGCCGACCGGTGCGCGGCACCTATCGGGGCCACACCATCGTGTCGATGCCGCCGTCGTCGTCGGGCGGCGTGCTGTTGATCGAGATGCTCAACATCCTGGAGGGCTACCGGCTCGGTGAGCTCGAGACCGCGGCGCGGCTGCACCTGATGGTCGAAGCGATGCGGCGCGGCTACGCGGACCGCGCCGCCTACCTGGGCGATCCGGCCGTGGTCACAGCCCCGCTCGCGCGCCTGATGTCAAAGCGCTATGCGGCGACGCTGCGGGCCGGCATCGACCCCGACCACGCGACGCCCTCGGACGAGATCCATCCCGAGCTCGCACCGCCGCACGAGGGCGAGAACACCACGCATTTCTCGGTCGTCGACCGCCACGGCAACGCCGTCGCCAACACCTATACGCTCAATTTCAGCTACGGGGTCGGCATGGTGGCGGACGGCACCGGCGTGCTGCTGAACAACGAGCTCGATGATTTCTCCGCCAAGCCCGCCGCCGCCAACGCTGCCGGCCTCGTCACCGGCGAGGCCAACTTACCCGGACCGGGCAAGCGGCCGCTCTCCTCCATGAGCCCGACCATCGTGCTCAAGAATGGCAAGCCGGTCCTGGTCACCGGCTCGCCCGGCGCCAGCCGCATCATCACCGCAGTGCTGCAGATCATCATCAACACCATCGACCTGAAGCTGCCGGTCGACGAAGCGGTCGCGGCCCATCGCATCCATCACCAGTGGCGGCCCGACCAGGTCTCGCTTGAGCGCGGCCTGCCGGCCGAGGTGATCGACGCGCTGGAAGCGCGCGGCCACAAGGTGGTGCAGGGCGTGCCGCGCACCTCCGCCAATTCGATCGCGGTCACCCCGCAGGGCATCATCGGCGCCGCCGATCAACGCACGCACGGGTCGCTCGCGGCGGGATATTAGAGCTGATCCCGAAAATTTGCCGACTTTTCGGATAAAGATCATACGATAAAAGAAACACTTAGAGCGAAATCGCGTTTCGACCTGAAGCAATTTCGCTCTGGCGCCGGGAGGCCGCCGCGCGGCGCAATCTCGCCACGATGGCGATGCCATGCTGGTACCGCCGCTGTCGCTCCACCGCAGGAGGTTGTCTCCGATGAAGAAAATCCTATATGCAGCCGCGATCGCATTCGGCATCTCGTGGGTCATGCCGGCCGCCTCGGCCGTCGCACAGGATATCGATTCGCTGAAGCCGCTCCGCGACAAATCAACGATCCAGATCGAGTACAAGAAGCCGTCCAACAAAAGGCTCGAACCGATCTATCATCGGCTGCAAAGCCGGCAGGTGCTTGAACGACTGCAAGCATTCCTTTCGCCGCTACGGTTGCCGCGACCGCTCGTCGTGGTGATGGCGGAATGCGGCGGACAGCTCGAACTGCCGTACCGCCCCGATGCGCCCGTGACCATCTGCTATGAATACACCGCTCTGATCGAGCAGGAAGCGCCCGCCGGTATTGGGTCGGTCGGCGCAGTGCTGGTCACGCGCGATATCGCGATCGTCGGCCCGTTCGTGCAGATCGCGCTTCGCAGCGTAGCGCGCAGCATCATCGACATGCTCGAGCTGCCGGTCTGGGGCAATGCCGAGGACGCCGCTGACAGCCTCGCGGCATTCATCATGCTCGAAGTCAGTCCGGAGGTCGCCCAGAAGACGATCTACGGCACCGCGTATTTCTTCGCGCATACCGGTGCATCGGAGAAGATCGATCTCGCCGCCGTCCGCCCGCACATCGTCCAGCGCTATTACAATTTGTTGTGCATCGCCGTCGGCAGCGATTTCGTTCGATACTCGGTATTTCTGCCGATTGGCCGTCAAGAAGGCGCCGCCGACCTTCCGAAAAACCGCTACGGATCCTGCCTGCAACTGAGTTCCCCCGAGCACAGCGAGTTCAGCAAGATCAAATATGCGTTCGACCAGCTGATCCTGGCCAAATATGTCGATCTTTCCCTCATGAAGCAGGTCCGCGCGATCCAGTGGCTGACGAAAGACTAAGGAGGTCGCAATGGGTCGCATCAACTCCACTCGCCCGAACGATCGCCCGGCACCGTCCGGCACGTCTCTGCATCAGTCAAAGGTGATCGCCATGAAGCATTTTTTTGTTGCCGCGCTAGTTGCCGTCACTGCGCTCTCGCTCGTCGACGGTTCCGCGCGTGGCCAGGAATCATCCAACCTGAAAAACGCCAATGTCGCCACGCGCTACACCGGGTGGAAGTTTCAGGCACTGCACGATCGGCTGAAGAAGAGAGAAATGCTGGAGGAAATAAGCGAGTTTCTGTCGCCACTACGCCTGAAACAAAAGCTCACCTTCGAAGCCGTCTCGTGCGGGCAAGTCAACTCCTTCTATAATTTCGCGACGCACACGGTGAATGTTTGCTACGAGCTGATGGATTGGATCGAAAGCGTCGCAGCCGTCTCGCCTGACAAGCTGAAACAGAATCCGGCACCCAACACGCCTCGGCGCGGCCTGCTTCCGGGCGTGACCCGGGCCGAAGCCATCGTCGGAGCCATTGGCGGCGTCGCACTGCATGAAACCGGTCACGCCGTGTTCGACATTCAAAAGATTCCCCGCCTCGGACGCGAGGAAGATGCCGCCGACATGGTCGCGGGCTTCGTCATGCTGCAATTCGGCGTCGACGTCGCCCGCGTCATGGTCAAGGGCATGTTCAACATGACCCACAACTGGTTTGCCGAGAACCCGAAAATCACCGCAACCTCACTCGCCGATGTCCACAGCCTCAACCTGCAACGCGGCTTCGCCTTTCTGTGTCTTGCCTATGGCAAGGAGCCGGAGGCATTCAAGGACTTGGCGCAAGCTTGGCTGCCAACCAATCGCCAGCAGCATTGTGCCCGCGAGTACCATCAGGCGGAAAATGCCTTTCGCAAGACCTTGTTGCCTGATGTTGATCCGGTCCTGCTGAAGAAAGTCAAGCAAATGCAGATCCTGCGGCCGGAAGACAGCAAGTTGTGAGTTGCACGATTCGTGAGAACTGACAGGCTGCTGTGAGTTCTCCGGCCGGGTGCATCACGATGCCAACGCGCAGTTGTTCGCAATGCACCAAAGCCGGAAAACTCAAGGCCAGCGCCAGCGCAGGACCGCGTTAAGCGCGTCCGGCAATGGTACCAGGTCGTGCATCGCCTGCGTGCTCAAGGTGAGCGCCAGCGCGCCCAGGAGCGATACGATCGTGCCCGCGATCACATTCCCGCCGAACACTTCGTGCTTCGGGTTGAGCCAGCGGCTGAAATAGAGGCGGAACAGGATCGAGAGCCGGTTGATCGGCGACACCACGGTAACCGGCGCGACCGACATCGCCATGTAGAGAAACATCTGCGAGAGAAACACCAGGAAGCCCGAGAGCGTGAACCACCGCGCCGATTCCCGGTTGACCGCGAGCGCATGGCGCAGCCGGCCGGGCCACGCCAGCAACAGCCCCATGACCATTGTCGCCGCCGTGTAGGCGACGAGGCCGCCCGCAAAGCTTGCGCCGAGGCCCCTGTGTTCGAGGCCGACCCGCACCAGAATTGGGCTCAGCCCGTAGCCCAGCGCGGACAGGAGCGAGAACGTGATGCCTTCGGCGTATTTCGGCTCGAACGCGGCCGGCCGCTCGGCGTCGATGCCGGTGATCTTTTCGTCGGAGACTTTGTGCTTGGGCGCCTCCAGCCGTTCGCGCATGGTGATGCTCGGCCCCAGCAACACGAGACCGATGCCGAGAATCTTGAGCGCGGTCAGCTCCTCGCCCAGGAGCCAGATCGCGAGCACAAGCGTGACGAGCAGGTTGAACTGCTGGATCGGCGCGACCAGGTTGGTGCCCATCGCCCGGGTGGCGCGGTAGTTGCAGTAGCGGCCCCACACGAAGTGCAGGATGCCGGCGAGCGCCAGCGCCGCGTATCCGCGCTGCGAGAATTCAAGCAGGTTGCCGAGCCGGCCGGTGACAAGCGCCGCGCAGAAGAACAGCGGCACCCCGATCGGCACCGTGATCGCCATCGCCTGCGCGACCGTTCCGGTCAGCACACCGCGCCTGACGCTCGCATTGTTGAAAGCGAATGTAGCCGCCGAACAGATAGCGAGAAGACCCCCTAGCACGCCCTCAATTTCCTCCCGCGTCGCCTCATTGTTGCGTATCGAATGAGCCGCTCAGCCCTTTCCCACGCAAGCGCCAAGATAGCTCGTAGCCCGCGTTGAGCGTTAGCGAAATGCGGAGCGGCCAAGCAGCCGCGCGGGCGGTCCCGGATATCGCTTCGCTCTATCCGGGCTATTGGCTCTCGACGAAAGGTTGGCCGCGACCACACGGCGCACCGGTGACGTTGGCAGCGAGTGTCTGGACGCCGAGGTGGAGCGTGCAGCCGCCGAGCGCGGCCCCATATCATCCGCGCCGCAACGCGAGCCAACAGGGGAGAGACTGAATGCAAGACCCGCCGCAAGCGCGGGGATGACGGAAGAACTGGCCTTATTGGTCGGCGCTGGCGACGTGGCTGGCTTTTTCCGTCTGCGCTTCGGACACTGCCTGGGCGCGCGCCTTCGCTTCCTTGATGCGTGACTGGCGCAACGAGGCCGCGAGCTTGCGCCACTCGCCGCGCGACTGGATATGGGCCGGATCGTAGCCGGGCATCGGCCGATAGAGCCCATACTTGGCGCCGTGCTTATCGATCCAATGCCAGACATCGGACATATCGCCGTCGTCGGCGGCCGCCATGTCGACGGCGCGGCCATGCCCGTAGCCGCCGGTCCGACGGCTGCCGCCATGCAGCGAATTGCCACCGCTGGCCTTGATGCCCGACGCGATGCGCTGGCGGTAGTCGTCGCGGAATGCGCTCAGGATCGACCAGTGGATGCCGTCGGCGTCCATGGCCTTGCCGGCATGATAGAGTTGCTCGCGGAAATCCGGGTCCATGCCGCTGATCACGTATTTCGGCAGCGACATGCCGATCCGCTTGGCAGCCGCCGGGTCCTTCCAGGTGAAATCGCCACTGCCGTCCTTCTTGGTCGGCATGCGCTCATAGACTTCCCAGAGATATTGCTGGACCTCGTCGTCGAACACTTTCGCAACCGCTTTGTCGGTAACGCTGGGCTTGTCGAGATCGACCGCCCGTGTGTCGACGCTGGCCAACTGGAAGCCGGCTGGTAAGTGCGTTGTCGCCGCGGCCGTTTGCGTGGGCGGGCGCACGAAGCTGACGGTTCGCACCGTCTTGGTCAGGCTTGTCGTGAGGAAGTCTTCCACCGGGGTGGCGGCTGCAAACTCGGTATCGCCCCAGCGATCAGTGAAATTCAGGCCCGGCTCCATCTCGTTGTAGACCGAGAGAGATTCCTGCTCGAGCTGTTCCGAATTGCCGGGTTGGCGGTTGATCGCGATCACCACGACCGACGCGGTCACGACCGCAGAGAAGCAGGCTGCGCCCGACTGGCGCATCGCCGCACTAAACAGGTACGACACCCGCGCCGCCAGCGACGGCCGATAAATCCCGCCAAGCGGCGCGCCAACGAAAGAGCGCGGATCTCGCTTCGAAATCGCGGTCCGAACGACCAAGTTCCCGATCCCCGATCAGCCACCCGAACGCGCTCACGCGCGGCGGGCAGATGTCCACCACATAGACGCAACGGCGATGATGCCAGCGTCCCCGAACCCAACAAGAAAGGCGGGTAATGTGTCCCCGACCCCGACTAGTGTCCCGATCAAAGGTCAGTGTCTCTGACGAATAAGGAAAAATGTTGACAGTGATAATCAGGCGACAGCCCGTGATCACACTCATCGCACGTTGAATACCCAGACACCTCTCGTATGGTTACTACGCCCTGTACTGGCGTGGTTGCCGCGCGATGAAAGGTAACATGAGGCTGGGTCAACTCGATTTCTTAACCACGCCAACGGACACAGGGGCACGACTAGACCGCGTTGGTCGTTGTTGCTCCCGGAATAAAGAACACGCGGCGCGGATTTGAAACGAGTTGCATTGCCCGGCGGCGCCCCTCGACCGCGGCTTTAGCGCTCTGGCTTGCTTAGCGCTCAAGTTTGGATCCCTTCCGGGATTCGACGTCCATCCCGATGAGTACGCTATTGCAGCCAGGGACGAGCACAGAGACGGAACTCCTGTCGCATGATGTGGCAGGCCACTTGTGGCTCCGCAGCTTGCCGCCTTCTGCGATCGCAGTCGCAGAGCTGATGAACTCGGGAATTCAAGAATTTGTTGCGATGCTGAAGCCGCGACCTAGGCTACGCGAATGCACGATGTTGGACGTTCTGTTGCCCGCATCTATGCATGATCAGTGGGCAATCGGGCGCACCACGCCGATTGAATACGTTTGAAATCTCTGATGCTTCGCGTGCCGCCATCTCGGGCGAACCACGCAGTCTGCAGCCAAAGGATCGTGCCCCCCACCGATTATGAGCCTGACGAGCTACCGGGCTGCGCTATCCGGCGTCACGTTTGAATTTCTCCCGATAAACGAGAAACTTGGAAGAACCCGCAAGGAATTTATTCTCAGTCCTAAAGCGCGGCTATCTATATTCCAGCCTGTTTTGGGGGACGGAAACAGTAGAAGCGCGGACCTACTCGCTTTGCGGAGTTGCGACGCCGCGGCGTCGGCCGGGCCATGTCGGCTGCCGGCGCGTGAAACCATTATTCAACTATTGGATGTGAGATTCCACAGCACAATAATGGGAGAATCTCATGATTCTCGGTCGCATGGCCGTTCCGTTCAAGCGCATCAAGATTTCAATCGTTGTGAAACTTTCCGCTCTGGTGGCGGGATCGGTTGTCGTAACTGCGCTTGCAGTTAACGAAGTCTATAGGGCGCGAAAGCGGATATGGCCGAGGTCCGTGATCTAAAGCTTAAATTTAGAACTCCCAGTCAAGGCGCTCAGCGGCCTCGTCATGATGGCGAGCCTCCGTTTCATAGATATCGGCGAGGGTATCGAGTGCCTTGGCAGTGTGAGGGTAATCATAAGTGATCGCCTTCGCCCACTTCCGATACTTCGCCGCTTCCTGGCGTTCGAGCTCGCCCCCATCGCGCGGCATTCGGGTGGTGACGCCGCGTCGGTTCATCTTCCCGATCCGAAACCCCTCGATCATCGGTTTGCTGCGGAAGAGGTCAACGGCACGCTCCGACGGCGCGAAACCGCGATCCCGACCGAAATGCCTGTGGGCCTGACCGAAGCCTTTGCCACCATCGCTGAAGAGAGTGGACTTTGGAGCGGTTTTCTCCGCCGAAATCCGCCAACACTCGCGCCGCCCCCGTTCGCCGAGTTGCAAGAGGAGCTGCGGCGCTTCTTCGGCCCAATCATTGCCAGCCTAGGAGTACCGGAAACTGCCAAGGGTAGCTGGGATCCTGACGGCGGCGCTTGGCGGTAGGATCAGGATAGGGTCTCACCAGCGAACCTTTACGAATTGGCCCGCCGCGAATGGCAGAGTTGGATCGTTTTCAACTCGGTCACCGTAGGTTCCCTGTCCACTTCCGCCCGCCCCGAAGGCGGACCTAAGTTAGCCGCCTCAGGGGGGGGTCGGTAGCGATAACCGTCCTTCTCACTGCTTTGGCTTGGCGCGCTTCGACCCACGGATCACCACCAGGAGCTACCGGGGCGAGCGTCATCGCTCGAAAAGCACATGGGCGCGCCGTACATTCCTACCCATCACGGGCCGCCTAGCTGAGCGTCGGAAGTGTATCGCGGGTCGAAGCCAGCAAGCGTATCGGTCGGATTGATGGCGACGCCCCACAGCATCCGCCGCTCGTTCTCGCTCAGCGCCCAACGGGGCCTAACTCCAGCCCTTCTTGAAGACCATAAAGACGGGTTTCGCCGCGTCGTAGACAGCCAGATCGAGATGCCGAAAACCCCATGACAATTTCGACTTGGCCGGCGCCTCCTCGGGTGGGCTGTAACGTCTTTTGACGTACTCGGGATCGTCGAGCTTCGGCTCGATCTCGCGGATGATGCGCGCGCAGTCTTGAGCGTACCGAACGACATGGACGGCGTGACCCGAGGTTGCGATCATTGCAGGCACCACAACGGTGCCCGGCGCAACGCAACGAGTGATGATTCCCTCGTGAAGCGCCCAAAGTCGCATGCGTTCGGGAGAGCTGTTGTCGAACACGTTATGGTCAAGGATCGCGATCACCTTGAAGGTGTCGCGGCGAACCTCTGCTAAGATCAGATCATCGGTGCGATCAACGTGCCCGCGCTTTTGCGTTGTCGTGCCGATTTGAAAATGGTGGAAGCCCATGACGTTCAGGAGGAAGTCTTTATCGGACCACCGATCATCCGGCGTAGCGCCGGGTGCGCGTGCCGCAGGGGCGTATCCCCGAGTGTGCGGCTCGATGGAAAGGTGCGGCGTCAGGTCATCGCCGCGTTCCACCTTGTCGAGGAACGCTTTGATCGCTGCAGCGTGGGCCGACCACCGCGGTTCGGCCTGAGCCGCCGGCTCGATTGAAACGGTACGCGGGCGCTCACCGACATAGCGCGAGCGCCAGTTGATGTAGTCGATAAGCAAATCGGTAAGGTGCTTTGCCTCCATGTGCTGAAGCGAAGCTCTGTTGTTCGGGACGCGCGGGATCGCCTTGATAAGATCGCGCCGCAATTTCTTGATGCGCGGCGGCTCAACGGCGGTCGCCTGCGCGGCCGCGGTGCCGGGTTTGCGCATGCGGTCGTTACCTCATCGCCCGTATATAGGGGGCGCGGTTCCGTAGTTCCAGTTGTGGACCTCAGTGACCTCGCTCATCAATCTCGCGGCGGCGACGCGCTTCCCACTCCTCGCGCGCCTCCCCGCGCTCATTCCTTCGCCCGGTGCAATACGGCTCGCCCCGAGCCATCGCAGCCTGGCGCGCAAGCCACTCCTCGCGCGCCTCGTGGGGCGGAAGATCGACGAAGGCGGTGGGCGGCGGCATGGGATTCTCGACGACACGACGCTCGGTCAGGAAGCCGGCGAGCTTGGCCTTGAGGGTGAGCGCCGAGACCGCGGGAGCGACCTGCTTGACTTCCAACGCGGCCTTTTTCAGCGCATCGGCCTCATCGATCAGGCTATCAATCGTGATCGCTCGTCGCTTGGCCACCATAGCGGTCGCCTCGGCCTCGACCTTGGCGACCTGGTCCTGTAGCTCGGCGATGCGTTGTGCGATGTTGTCTCGACGTTGTAATCGCGAGGCGGCATGGCGATCCGCCTTGCCATATACCGCCTCGTAGCTCGCAGCGGCGTTCCCCACCGTCTCGCCACGCACGTATGCCTGACAGAACTTTTCCCAGCGGGGATTTTCCAAGCGCGGCATGGTTCACCTCGTAGCGTAGTCAAAGTGTCTTGATCCGATGGATTTTCGGTGGTGATAAGATCTTTTCCCGCCGTCAAATCGTTGCCTCGATCGCCAGGGCAATCAGTCCGACGACTGTCACCAAGCCGGCTGAGTAGGCCAGGACCACGATCAGGGTCCCGATGCGCTGGTCTCGCCGTTCCTCCTCGTCGGGATCGATTGGTTTCATGTCGCTTGCCCCCGTGGTAAGGCCCAGCCCTCCAGCACCCGAAGCGCCTGGTCGAGACCATGGGCGGGCGTCGACATGGCGCCCGCGTCGCGCAGCGCCATCAGCGTGCGCCGCTGCCGCACGGCGAGCCGGCCGCCGGGGGTCTTAAGTTTGAGGGCGTAGAGCTTGCCGTCTTTGACGGCGTAAGAGTCGGGGGTCCCCGGCAGGACGCCGAGGCTCGTCATGATCCTGGCCTCGGTCTTCCTGCGCCAGCCGCCGTTTGGCGTGTGCCGGGCCACGACGCCTGGCGCCGCGCACATGCGGAAGTGCTCGAACACAGCGCGCTCTAAAGCCTGCTCGGGGCACTTCACGCGGCGCCCCCTGCGGTCGGCCCCGACCTCGCCTCTTGCACCCCTCGGATGTCTCTTTCGGGCCTCTCGACGCGCTTCGGCGGTTCGGTTCTTGTTAAATTGCTCTTGGTCGGGTTCAGAAAATTCGCGAGATTGAACCCTATCCGCCATTGCTTCCATGGACCGCGCCTGATCCAGGCGAGCCATTCGAGGGAGATCACCTCGACCACGTTGGTTAGGCTCTTGGCTCCCAACCGTGGGCGTCGCGTCACCTTCACGTGTCTCAGGATTGCCGCCTGGCGCAGCGCGTTCTGTGTGGTGGTGCGGGAAACTCCAGCGCGCGCCGCAATCGCATCAATCGGCAGATCGCAATGGCCTTGCCTCTGTACCTCTCCGGCGACGACGCACAGCACTGCGCGTTCGCCCTCGGTGTAGTGCAAACGGATCTTGTCCGGCATCACCCCCGAGCCGCCCAGCATTCGGCGCCGGTGGCGAGACGCCTCGCGATCGGGCGAGCGCGGCCTGTAACGTTTCGGGGTGTGCTCGCAGTAACGGGGCCTCGTCTTGGCGGCGCCGGTCTCGAACGCGGCCGCGCGGCGTTCGATCTCCCGATCAGTGCGCTCCAGCTTACGGCGCATGAGCCCGGTCAACTCGCTGCTGATCGGGGTGAATGGTCGCGAGCCGTCGCGAGGCGGCCCAGGGCCTCCGGGCGCCGTAAGTCCGCTTCCCGAAAGCTCAGAAAGGTTGTTCTGTGAGCGTGTGGAGAGTATCTTCATCCGGCATAGTTCGATCTTTGCCGGGCGCGGGCGCGGGAACGCTTCGCCTGGCATTTTCATGCCAGGACGCCAGGCGGTGGGTGGGTACGAGGTGAAGGCCGGGCGACGAACGTTGCGCGAACGTTACTGCCCAACTGGTGCCCAAACTGCCCCGGCATTTGGGCACAGTTCGGCGTTCGTTCTGGCCGATCGAGGCCAGAGCGTTATTGCGCAAAACGCGCAATTTCCTACAATTTTCAAAGGGTTTATTTGGAGCGGGCGAAGGGATTCGAACCCTCGACCCCGACCTTGGCAAGGTCGTGCTCTACCCCTGAGCTACACCCGCATCCGTTGGGTAGCCGGCCCGACGGGCCGTCATGTGCGCATGATATGGCAAAAGACGGCAGGCTTTGCAACCGAAGCCCGGCACCTCAGCACCTCAGAGGGCAAACGGCAGGGAAAACCCCCGCTTCCGCCCCTCAGGCCGAGGCCAGCCGCGCACGCCACCTTGTGGTGCCGATCGTGAGCGCTACCAGGACGGCGCCCAGCGCCGAGAGCCAGAGATCGGGCGCGATCATCAGGATGGCGCCTGCGGCCAGCAGCATGCGGCTCCAGAGCGTGGCGCTCCAGCGCGAATAATGTTCGATCGCCGCCGCCAGGAAGACGAGCGCAACCGCTGCGGTACCGAATGTGATTGCGGTCTTCCACAGCGGACCCTTCCAGAGGAGCTCGGGCCCATACACGAACACAAACGGAACCACGAACGCGGCGAGCGCAAGCTTGACCGCGTGGGCCGCGATCTTGAGCGGATTCTCCTCGGCGATGGAAGCGGCCGCATAGGCGGCGACCGCAACCGGCGGCGTCACCGCCGACATCACCGCGAAATAGAGAAGGAACAGCTGGCCCGCGAGCATCTCGATGCCGAGCTGCGTCATCAGCGGCCCCATCAGCACCGCCGCCAGGATGTAGGCCGACGGGGTGGGCATGCCGCAACCGAGGATGATGGTGAGCGCGGCGCCGACTACCAGGGTCATGAACTGGTTGGCCGAGGTCATCGCGTAGACCACGTGCGCGAACTTGGTGGCGAGCCCGGTCATGGTGATGCCGGCGATCACCATGCCGGCAGCCGCAGTCGCACCCGCGACCGGCACCATCCGGAAGGTGGTTTCGGCGAGCGCGTTCCACAGTTCGATCGGGCCGAGCCTCGTGTCGCGCCGCGTCCACGACACGACGATCACCGCGATCGTGCCGAAGATCGCCACCATCGTGGCGGTGTAGCCCCAAAGCAGCGACAGCGTCAGCACGGTCAGCGGCACGACGAAGATGCTGCCGTCCTTGAGGGCGCCGAAGAACGACGGGATGTCGGCAGGGTTGAGACCCACAAGCCCGAGCCGCACCGCGCGGAAATGCACCTGCGCGTAAATGCAGACATAGTAGAGCAGCGCCGGCAGAAAGGCTGCGATGACGATGGTGCGATATTCGATGCCGGTGTATTCCGCCATCAGGAACGCGGCAGAGCCCATGACTGGCGGCATGAGGCTGCCGCCGGTCGAGGCGGCGGTCTCGACCGCGCCCGCGACGGCTGCGCCGTAGCCGAGCCGCTTCATCGCCGGGATGGTGACCGAGCCGGTGGTGACGACGTCGGCAGTCGGGCTGCCCGAGATCATGCCGAACAGGCCCGACGACACCACCGCCACCTTGGCGGGGCCGCCGGGCTGGCCGCCAGAGATCGCGGCCGCGATGTTGAAGAAGAAATCCGCTCCCTTGGCGAAATAGAGAACGACGCCGAACATCACGAACATGAAGGCGTAGGTCGCCGCCACCCGCGCCGGCAACCCCATGATGCCGTCGGTGGTGTAGACCACGATATCAATGAAGTGGACGTAGTCGATCTCGCCGTGCTGCAGCACGCCGCTCAACATGTGGCCGAAGAAGTTGTAGGCGATGAAGACCAGCACCACCACCATGAGGCCTAGTCCGGTGGTGCGGCGCGTGATCTCCAGCGTCAGCAGCACCATCAGGACCCCGAAGGCGAGATCCCAGGCGCTGAGCGGGCTCAACAGCGCGATGCGGTCGACGAACTCCTGCGAGTTGAACGCGAAGTAGACGCAAGTCGCGAAGCTCAGGATCGCGAGCGTATAGTCGATGACACTCGGGCGCAGCGGATCCGCGTTCGGGGTAGCGCCCACGGTCAGAAACGCGAGCGTGATGATCCCGCACAGAAAGATCGCGGTCAGCTCCCAAGGCGCCACGATGAGAACCGTCGCCGCCACGATGCAGAAGACCGCAAGCGCAACCGCCAGCGGCGGAACCAGATAGGCGAGCCAGCCACTTGGCTTGCGACGCACGCCGACCGAAAACCAGGTCTCCACGGCCCAGATGCGATGCGCCCCCATGGATACGTCAGACCTTATGGCCACATGAACGCATGATGGCGGCACAGCCGCGTTGGCGATCGTTCGCCCACCCGCATGAGCGGTGTCGCTACTTCAGGAGCCCCTTCTCACGCAGATACTTTTCGGCACCGGAATGGAACGGCGCCGGCCCCGGCTCGGTCAGGCTCTGCAGTGTCACCGCCTTCTGCAACAGCCGATGCGCGGCCTTGTACTTGTCGATGTTCTCGATCACGCCCTTGGTGACGTTGTAGGCGATCTTTTCATCCAAGTCGGCGCGCACGACCACCAGCATTCCGACGCAGATCGACGACGAATCCTTGGCGAGAAACTTGTATTCGCCCGCCTTGATCTCGCACGGCTTGCCGCCCAGATCGTCGGTGATCTTCTTGGCTGCCCCTGCGTCGATCGGAAGCATCACGAGCTCGAGCCCATTCGCCATCTCCTGGATGCGCGGATGGTTGATCGAGATTCCGAAGATGACGCCATCGATGCGGCGGTCGAGCATCAGCGAGGTCATCTCCTGCGAAGCGGCGCGCACCACCTGCCCGCCCCATTTCTTGATGTCGTCCTGGGTGATGCCGGCGGTCGACAGCACCGCAAGCCCGATGTCGCCGTCGAGATTGCCCGGCCGATTGACGGCCACGCGCAACGCGGGCTTCTTCTTGGCGATGTCGGCGACCGAGGTGATGCCGTACTTGTCGGCCCACGTCTTGTTGACGAGCATGTGCGTCGCCTGGAAGCGCGAGCTCGGCGAATAGGGATGGAACAGGATGCGCAGATCCTTGAGCTGTTTGTTGATCGGCGGCCGGCCCTTGAGCGCGACGTTGATCTCGGTGTCGGAGATGAACGCGAGCGGTACCTTCTTCTCTTCGAGCAGCATCGCGTTGGCGAGCCCGCCGCTCGACGTCTGATAGGTCAGCGTCGAGCCCGGATAGGCGGCGTTGAGCGCGCGATCGAGCCCAGTGCCGACGGTCGACACCAGCCCGCCGGGGCTGTAGCCGGCAATCGTCAGGTTATAGGGCTGGGCTGACGCCGGCGCCGCGTGTGCGGCCACCCCGACAAGCGCGACAAGCAGGATCGCTCTCATGTGTCGTCTCCCTCCGTTCACGCGTCGCATCTTCCTGACGCGTCGCGTCCAATGGCGCCCCGACCAACGGTGCCGGGCTTTGTCTTCCGTCGCGCAAGCGTAGCGCAAGGGCCGCTGATCGGGCCTGATTTTGCGCCTCAGCGACGACATGCCGCGCGCAAAGACGCCCCTGGCCGCCCCGCGACGATCTTTCGATCGGCGGCCAAGCTTGGATTTGCATTGCATAGCACGGCCGCCCTATTAACGGCCATGCCTGCGACCCCCGACGACCTGTTCGCGCTCCTGGACCGGCTCGCCATCGCACACCCGACCATCTCTCACCCACCGCTGTTTACAGTCGAAGAATCGCAGGCGTTGCGCGGCCAGATTGCGGGCGGCCACACCAAGAACCTGTTCCTCAAGGATAAGAAGGGCGCGCTTTACCTGGTGACGGCGCTGGAGGACGCGACCATCGCGCTCAACGCCCTGCACCGTCGGCTCGGCGCCTCGGGCCGGTTCTCGTTCGGCTCCCCCGACCTCATGCGCGAGGCGCTGGGCGTCGAGCCGGGCGCCGTCACCCCGCTCGCCGCCATGAACGATGCCACCGGCCGTGTCACCGTCGTGATCGATAAGGCCTTGATGACGCACGCTATCATCAACTGCCACCCGCTGCGCAACACCATGACCACCTCGATCGCCCGCGATGATCTTGTCAGATTCCTGGAGGCGACCGGGCACCGGCCGCGGATCGAAGCCGTCGCCGAGCCCCCCGGCGAGCCTTGACGGGCCGCATTGCAAACCCCGCAGCCGAGCACTATTTGGTTGCAGACATTGACGTTTCGGCGCTTGCCGTGCAGGCGCAAACCGACAGGGCTTGAAAGACATGCTGCAACAGGCTGGGACAACCACGGCGGCCGCGGACGGCCTGATCAAGGAAACCACCACCCAAACGTTCATGAAGGACGTGATCGAGGAATTGAAGCGCCAGCCGGTGCTGGTGGACTTCTGGGCGGAATGGTGCGGCCCCTGCAAGCAACTCACCCCGGTCCTCGAAAAGGTGATCAAGGCCGCCAAGGGCAAGGTGAAGCTTGTGAAGATGGATATCGACAAGCACCCGGCCGTGGCCGGGCAGCTGGGCATCCAGTCGATTCCAGCGGTATTCGCTTTCGTCAACGGCCAGCCGGTCGACGGTTTCCTCGGCAATCTGCCCGAAAGCCAGGTCGTCGCTTTCCTGGAGCGGGTGACCAAGGGCAAGATCGGCGGCGAGGAAAAGGACATATTGGCGGGCGCGGATGCGGCGCTTGCTCAGGGCGACGCCACGAGCGCAGCCGACCTCTACGCCCAGGTGCTGGCGCAGGACGCCGGCAACGTGGCGGCGCTGGGCGGTCTCGCGCGCGCCTATCTCAAGACCGGCGCGACCGAACAGGCCAAGCAGACGCTCGCCCTGGTGCCGGAAGCCAAGCGCAACGATCCGGCGGTGGCAGCCGCGCGCGCTGCGCTTGAGCTCGTTGAGCAGGCGAAGTCGGTCGGCCCGATCGCCGAGCTCGAGCAGAAGGTCGCCGCCAATGCGCTCGACCACCAGGCCCGCTTCGATCTCGCGGTCGCACTCAACAGCAAGAATCGCCGCCAGGAAGCGGTGGATCACCTGATCGAGATCGTGCGGCGCGACCGCAAGTGGAACGACGACGGCGCCCGCAAGCAGCTCGTCCAGTTCTTCGAAGCCTGGGGCCCGACCGACGAAGCGACCGTCGCCGGACGCAAGCAGCTTTCATCAATTTTGTTCGCATAGGCAACGCGAGGCCATCGATCGCGTTGTCCGCAAGCGCGGGGTGGAGTGCGACGATGCCGATGAATCCGAGCTACGACGGACCCGGCGACCTCGCCGAGATAATTCCGGTATTCCCGCTGCCCGGCGCCTTGCTGCTGCCGCGCGGACAGATGCCGCTCAACATCTTCGAGCCGCGCTATCTGGCGATGGTCGACGACGCGCTGCGGCTGGGCCATCGCCTGATCGGCATGATCCAGCCCGATAGCGCGCAATCAGGCTCCGAGGCGCGGCCGCATCTCTACCGGGTCGGCTGCGTCGGCCGTATTACCCAGCTCGCCGAATCAGGCGACGGGCGCTACCTGATCCAGCTCACCGGCATCTCGCGCTTCCGTATTATCGAGGAGCTGGTGGTACCGACACCTTACCGTCAGTGCCGCGTGCTCTATCGCGATTTCATCGACGACTTCACAGCCCGCAAGGGCGAAGACGCGGTCGACCGCGACCACCTGCTGCAGGCCCTGCGGCAGTTTCTCGAGGCCAACAATCTCAAGGCGGATTGGGAGGGCATCGAGAACGCCCCCAACGAGGCGCTGGTCAACGCGCTTGCCATGATGTCGCCCTATGGGGCGGCCGAGAAGCAGGCGCTGCTGGAGGCGCCCGATCTCAAGACACGCGCCGACATGCTGATCGCCATGACCGAGATCGAGCTTGCCAAGAAGAACATCGGCGGCGAGACGCCGCTGCAGTAGCTAAATTAGTGTCCCGATTCCGAAGTTCGCATCATTCTGCGGCACCTTCGTTTGCGAACGTCGGAATCGAAGGACACTTGCAACGCTATGGTTCCAGTGCCGCTTTTCGATCTGAAGTGCCTAAGCGAGCTTGCCGCAAATGTCGTAGGAACTTCAGATCGGCGGCACTGGGATAGATTTTTCACCTTAATTCAGCAATGCCTTGAAAAGACCGCGTGAATCCGCTATGTAGTGGCTGTTGAGATCGATAGGCCCAATTTCGCTTGAGATTGCTGGCCATTCACGGGTCGCGTGCACGAATTCCACGCCTTCTTTCGACGTCTTGGTTTTCGACCCGACGCATCCAGCACCGAAATCACCGACAGCCCAGACCACGCGGGGTGTCCATAGTCCCCGCGATCCGCGGTCGCGTCGCGCATGTCGGCTTTCGCCGACTTGCCACGCCCAGCGCCGATGCCTGCAAGCCAGGCGGCGGCGGGCACCGGCCGGTTTCGCCATATGAAAGAAAGACACTTTGAATCCTTTTCAGGCTCTCGGGCTTGCTGAGCCCATCACCCGCGCGCTCGCCGACGAAGGCTATTCGACCCCCACGCCGATCCAGGCCCAGACCATCCCCCAGGTGCTCGCCGCCCGCGACGTCGTCGGCATCGCACAGACCGGAACTGGCAAGACCGCGGCTTTCGCACTCCCGATCCTCCACCGCCTGGCCGAGAACGCCAGCCGCCCGCAACCGCGCACGTGCCGCGTGCTGGTGCTGAGCCCGACCCGCGAATTGTCCGCCCAGATCGTCGACAGCTTCCGGGCCTACGGGCGCCATCTGCGTCCGCGCGTTGCGCTCGCCATCGGCGGCGTGAACATCAAGCCGCAGATGCGCGCGCTCACCCCCGGGGTGGACGTCCTGGTCGCCACCCCCGGGCGCCTCCTCGACCTGCTGCAGAACCGGGCCGTTCAGCTCGACCGGGTCGAACACTTCGTGCTCGACGAGGCCGACCGCATGCTCGACATGGGCTTCATCCACGATATCCGGCGGATCGTGGGCAAGCTGCCGAAGCAGCGCCAGACCTTGTTCTTCTCGGCCACGATGCCGAAGGAGATCGCCGATCTGGCGGACATGATGCTGCGCGATCCGGTGCGGGTGGCCGTGACGCCCTCCGCCACGACGGTTGAGCGCATCCAACAGCGCATCATTCATGTCGATCGCGCCGGCAAGGCGGCGCTGCTCGCCGAAGTGCTGCGCGCGGAGCCGATCGACCGCGTCCTCGTCTTCACCCGCACCAAGCACGGCGCCGACAAGGTGGTGCGTTCGCTCGCCAACGCCGGCCTCAACGCCGCTGCCATCCACGGCAACAAGTCGCAAGGCCAGCGCGAGCGCGTGCTCGCCGCTTTTCGCTCAGGCTCGGTGCGCACCCTCATTGCAACTGACATCGCGGCGCGCGGCATCGACGTCGAAGGCATCAGCCACGTGGTCAACTACGACCTGCCGAACATCCCCGAGAGCTACGTGCATCGCATCGGCCGCACCGCGCGCGCGGGCGCCGACGGTATCGCGATCTCGTTCTGCGACGCCGAAGAGCGCGCTTATCTGCGCGACATCGAGAAGCTCATTCGCATGACGATCCCGGCGACCGACCGCCACGGTCAAAAGCGCGACGCAACGCAGGCGTCGGACTCACAGCGTCCGGCCCACGCGCAACAGCGCGAGCGGCCTTCCGGCCATGCGCCGCAGCAGCGGAAAACTCACCATGGCCGCAAGGCCAAGGGACACCACAATGGCGACGCGCGGCGACAAGAGCAGCGCCACACCGGCCCGACGAAGTCGAAGAACGGCAGACGCGATCAGCAGCAACAGCGCCACGGCCGTAACG
Organism: uncultured Alphaproteobacteria bacterium; assembly: GCA_963753575.1. Lineage (GTDB taxonomy): Bacteria > Pseudomonadota > Alphaproteobacteria > Rhizobiales > Xanthobacteraceae > VAZQ01. The sequence continues at coordinate 4,774,043 of CAVWCR010000003.1, read as the reverse complement.
GCAGCGACGGCAGCATCTCGACGGTCGCATTCATGCAGCACGGCCACCGCCCGCGCCCACAATCTCCCGCGCGCACACCGCGGCAACCGTGATAAGAAGCTGACAATCGAGTTTGGAGAGAACCCCAATGGCGAAGGAAGAACTGCTGGAGTTTGAAGGGATCGTGACTGAAGTCCTGCCGGACGGCAACTATCGCGTCCGGCTCGACAACGAGCACGAAGTGCTGGCCTATATGTCGGGCAAGATGCGCAAGTTCCGCATCCGCACCGGCGTAGGCGACAAGGTCGTGGTCGAGATGTCACCCTACGACCTCGATCGCGGCCGCATCAACTTCCGCCACCGCGATACCAACCGCCCGCTCGGCGCGCCGCCCACGCGCCGGCAACAGACCGTCCGCCGCCGATAGACCATGCGACCCGGGAGGCAGGCATGAACACCCCCGACCGTCCCGCCGGCAGCATCGATCCGAAGCTGCTCGAAATCCTGGTCTGCCCGCTCACCAAGGGCCCGCTCGAATACGACGCTACGCGGCAGGAATTGATCTCGCGCTCGGCCAAGCTCGCCTACCCGATCCGCGACGGCATCCCGATCATGCTGGCCGAAGAGGCTCGCAAGCTCGAGGACGCCAGCTAGAACCGAAAAGCGGGGACCGGTTTTCGGAAAGAGATCATGCTCTAGGGAGAGGGAGCGATGCTGAAGATCTGGGGGCGGAACACCTCGGTCAACGTGCAGAAGGTGCTGTGGGCGATTGGCGAGCTCGGCCTTGCGCACGAGCGCATCGACGTCGGCGGCTCGTTCGGCAAGAACAACGAGCCCGCTTACCTCGCGATGAATCCCAACGGCCTCGTCCCGACGCTCGAAGAAGACGACGGTTTCGTCCTCTGGGAATCCAATACGGTCGTGCGCTATCTCGCCGCCAAGCACGGCGCCGGCACGCTCGAGCCTTCTGATCTTAGGACGCGTGCGCGCGCCAGCAGCTGGATGGACTGGCAGCTCTCGGTTTGCGCGCCCGCGATCCACGGGCTGTTCTGGGGCCTCATTCGCACCCCGCCGGAGAAGCGCAACCAGGCGCACATCGACGAATCGCGCAAGAAGACGACGGCCGCGATGACGATCCTCGATGCACAGCTCGGCAAGACCGCGTTCGTCGCCAGCGACGCATTCTCGATGGGCGACATTCCGGTCGGGCTGATCGCCTATCGCTACCGGCGCCTGGTGCCTGATTGGAGCGGGCTCGACAACCTCACGCGCTGGTACGACGGGCTCGAACAGCGGGAAGCCTTCAAGCAGCACATTTTGCCAGTGCCATTCGTGTGACCCACCAGCGCGAGCTCGCGTCAGGTTCGCTCAGGTCTTGGCAATCGCGACCCGCTCGACCCATGCGGCCAAAAGGGCCAGCCCCGCATAGAAAGCGAGGGCGATGACTGCCATGGATTGAGGCGAAGAGGGCGGTGGGCCGAAGTTGGCATAAACTTGCGCGACCGCCGCGAAAGTCACAAAGCCCCAGAAGATATATTTCCCCCGATCGCCCGCGAATGTGAACTGGCGCGCATAAAGCCAGGCACCAAGGCCGAGAAGAATGATTTCCAGCGGGAAACTCACGATAACGTGGCGCCACAGCCCGAAGCCGACTTTGGCCGTATTATCGTAGAGCGGCAAATCAGGTATATGCACAACAAGATCAAGAACCCAATGTGAAAATGACGCGGCCGCGACGAGCAAGATCGTCATCCCGCGTCCTGTCGTAAGCAACGCAACAATGCCGCCAAAGACGAGGGAAAGCGCCACCGACCCCGGCAGCCCATGCGTGTACGGCATGTAGTAGAGGTCGAGCGCATTGGCTTCGGTGAAACCGGGAACGATGCGCAACTTCTCGATCCCCATCAGCACAAGGACAGACCAGACCACATCCAGCCATTGCACAGCGATGAACCAGACCCAAAGCGGCACGCGCCTTTCGCCAAGCTTGGCGGCAAAAGAGACCCCGTAGTGACCAACAAACATGGTCTTGGCTCCTGTGTACAAACCCTGCCCAAACACGCGCAACTTGCCGGTATTGTGAGGTCAGTTTTTCGGGATCACGCTCTACAGCGCTTCGCCCCTGAGCAGCTTCGGCACCTCGCCGACCAGGCCAGCCGCCTCGCGAATGAACAGGCGCTTGAGCATCGGCAGGCGATCGACCACGCCGAGACCGAGGTCGCGCACGGCGCGCAGCACGTCGGAGTGGTTGGAGAACAGCCGGTTGAGCCCGTCGGTCGCAACCCCCATCGCCATGGTGTCGAAGCGCCGCCAGCGCTGGTACCGCTCCAGCACGGTTGCGGGATCGATCCCGAGCCGCGCGGCATCGACGATGACTTCGGCCAGCGCCGCGACATCCTTCAGGCCCATGTTGAGCCCCTGCCCGGCGATCGGATGAATCACGTGCGCGGCATCGCCAACGAGCGCGATGCGCTCGGCCACGAACGCGCGCGCGACCGCAAGCCCGAGCGGAAAGGCGCGCCGCGGACCAATCGCCTCGATCTCACCGAGATGAAGCCCGAAGCGCCGCTCGAGCTCGGCGTGGAATTCGGCGTCAGGCAGCGCCACGATGCGCTCGGCCTCCGCGGTTGTCTCCGTCCACACGATCGATGAGCGCCGGCCCTTGAGCGGCAGGATCGCGAACGGGCCGGCAGGCAGGAAATGCTCCTCGGCGCGGCCATTGTGATCGCGCTCGTGCGCGACCGTCGTGACGATGCCGGACTGGCCGTAGTCCCAGCCATGGGTCGCAATGCCGGCGCGTTGCCGAATACCCGAACGCGCGCCGTCGGCAGCGACCAGGAGCCGGGCCGCGATCATGCTCCCGTCCGCAATCCCAACGTGGATATGCGACTGTGCACTCGTCTGACCGGCCACGCCCTGCGGGATGAGCGCGACACCTTCGTGTTTCGCGCGCTCGATGAGCGCCGTGAGCAGTGGCTCGTTCTCCACCATGTGGGCAAACGCTTCACGCGCAGGCAAGTCTACGCAGCCTGCGTGAACTTGGCTGCGTTGTTCCACGTCGCCATCGAAGGTGAGGAACACCGGCCGCACGGCATCGCCCAGCCGGCTGTCGGTGACCTGCATGTCGAGGATCGGCTGCGCCTCTCCTGCGACATCGTCCCAGACGCCGATGGTCTCGAACAGGCGCCGCGCCGCCGCCACAATGGCGGACGCGCGCGCATCGCTGGTGGCGCGCCCGAGCGCCGGGTCGGCCACGGTCACCGCAAATGTAGGGCCGAGCGCCTGCCTGAGCGCGATCGCCAGCGCCAGGCCCGCAAAGCCGGCGCCGCCGATCAGCACGTCGCAACGATTGGGGCTCTCGGGCATTGGCCACACAACAGGGGTTCGGACCTACGATAGATATAGCTATTGCCAGCCGCCTCCAAAGCACGGCATCCAGTCGCTAACCATGGGGCATCGCCCCCGGGAAAGACCGCCGGGAAAGACCACCATGTCCGCCGCGATCGAAGACTTGCTCACCATCCTCGACCTCGAGCCGCTCGAGGTGAACCTGTTCCGCGGCCGCAGTCCACAAGTCGGATGGCAGCGCGTGTTCGGCGGCCAGGTGATCGGCCAGGCGCTGGTCGCGGCCTGCCGCACCGTCGACGTCATCGAGCGGCCGCCCCACTCCATGCACGCCTATTTCCTGCTGGCGGGCGACCCCAAGGTGCCGATCATCTACGACGTCGAGCGTGTGCGCGACGGCAAGAGCTTCACCACCCGGCGGGTCAAGGCGCTGCAGCACGGCCAAGCGATCTTCATCATGTCGGTGTCGTTTCATCGTGCGGAGGAGGGCTTTTCGCATCAGGCCAAGATGCCGGTGGTACCCAAGCCCGAAGAGCTGCCGAGCGAGGCCGAGCTGAAAGAGCGGGTGCTGCCGCTGATGCCCGATCCGGTGCGGCGCTACTTCGAGCGCGAGCGGCCGATCGAGCTGCGCCCGGTCGAATTCGGGCGCTATCTCGGCAAGACCTACGAGGACGGCCGCTTCAACGTCTGGATCCGGGCGACCGGCCGATTGCCCGACGAGCCCGCCATTCACCAGTGCGTGCTGGCCTATGCGTCCGATATGACGCTGCTCGACGCGGCGCTGATTCCGCACGGCCGTACCGTGTTCGAAAAGGACATCATGGCGGCGAGCCTCGACCATGCGCTCTGGCTGCACCGCCCGTTCCGCGCCGATGACTGGCTCCTTTACACCCAGGACAGTCCCAACATGGGGAGTGCGCGCGGCTTCTCACGTGGGCTGATCTTTGCGCGCGACGGTACCCTGGTCGCCTCGGTGGCACAGGAGGGACTGGTGCGCGAGCGCCGTCCCACGGGCGAGGCACAGCCTTAGGTCAGCAACGCTGTCCTGATGTGCCCGCAGCGTGGCCAGCAAGCTCATTTGTGTGGCAACAAATCCGCTTAATTTTTGAACGCGCTGCCGATATCGTGGGCCCTCTGCCATCGCACGAGCCCCTCGGCTGGTGCCGGCCTTACCCGCGGCCCGCTTTAAGGCCGCCATACGCGGGACCTTTCATGAAACTGATCATCGCCATCATCAAGCCGTTCAAGCTCGACGATGTCCGCGACGCGCTCACGTCGGCGGGCGTGCAAGGCATGACCGTCGCCGAGGTCAAAGGCTACGGCCGCCAGAAGGGGCACAAGGAAATCTATCGCGGCGCCGAATACGCCGTGAACTTCCTGCCAAAGATCAGGCTCGACGTCGCGGTCGACGACAACCGGGTCGACAAGGTGGTCGAGGTGATCGCCAACGCGGCCAAGACCGGACAGATCGGCGACGGCAAGATTTTCGTCACCGGCATCGACGGCGCCGTGCGCATCCGCACCGGCGAGACCGACGCCGACGCGCTTTAGAAGGAGGCCAACCGCCGCAGAAGCGGCGCGCACGGGGGAAACGGGCGCCTTCGCCCAGGCGTCACTTCAGGGGGACGATCCATGACGATCCTAAGACCGATCCGCGCCGCTTGCGGCGTTGCGGCAGCGTTGGCGGCTGGCACGGCGCCCGCGTTCGCCGAAGCGGCGGCGCCGCCTGGCATCGATACGGGCGACACCGCCTGGATGTTGGCGGCGACCGGCCTGGTGCTGATGATGACGATCCCGGGGCTCGCGCTGTTCTACTGCGGGATGGTGCGCAAGAAGAACGTGCTCGCCACCATGGCGCAAACCCTGTTGTGCACGGCACTCTGCTCCCTGCTCTGGGCGGTGGCCGGCTACTCGCTGACCTTCAGCGGCGACGGCTTGCTGATCGGCAATTTCGACAAGCTGATGCTGGGCGGCATCGGCATCAACGCGATCGCGCCCTCGACCAAGATCCCTGAAATGCTCTTCATGGCCTACCAGATGACGTTTGCGATCATCACGGTTGCGCTGGTGGCAGGATCGGTGGCAGACCGGATGCGCTTCTCCGCATTTGTGCTGTTTGCGGCGCTCTGGTTGTTCCTTGTCTACGTGCCGATCGCGCATTGGGTCTGGGGCGGCGGTTGGCTGACACCCGACGCGGCGACCAAAAGGCCGGGCATTCTCGATTTCGCCGGTGGCACCGTCGTCCATCTCAATGCCGGCGTTGCGGGCCTCGTCGCCGCCTGTCTGATCGGCAAGCGCCACGGCTACGGCAGCGAAAATTTCGCGCCCTACGATCTGTCGCTGGCGGTGATCGGGACAGGCCTGCTGTGGGTCGGCTGGTTCGGCTTCAACGGCGGCTCGGCGCTCGGCGCCAACGCGCGCGCCGTCTACGCCATCGTGGCAACTCACCTGGCGGCGGCGACCGGAGCGTTCACCTGGATGCTCCTGGAATGGTGGACGCGCGGAAAGCCGTCGGTGCTTGGCATGATCTCAGGCGCGGTCGCAGGGCTCGGCACCATCACGCCAGCGTCCGGCTTCGTGCTGCCGTGGCACGGCATCGTGATCGGCCTGCTCGCCGGCGCGATCTGCTTTTGGGCCTGCACCAAGCTCAAGGGCGCGCTCGGCTACGACGATTTGCTCGATGTCTTTGGCGTACACGGCGTCGGCGGCCTGATCGGAACGCTCATGTGCGGGATTTTTGCGGTCGCGGCCGTGGGCGAGACCGCCGGGCTCCTGGAGGGCAACCCCGGCCAGATGCTCTATCAGGTCTACGGTATCGCAGCGGTTGCGGTCTGGTCGGGCGTGGTGACAGCCGTCCTGCTCAAGGTGGTCGAGATCATGGTGCCGCTACGGGTCACGCCTCAGAACGAGATCGAAGGACTCGATGTCACCCAGCACGGCGAAGCCCTGCAATAGCTCGCCACGCCGCAACACAGGGGACGGCCCGCGTGCCAACCGGCGGTGGGCCGTTCGTTTTTGACGGCCATTGCCTGGCACTCGAGCACCGCACCCACGCAAAATTATCCCAGCACCGACGCAAGCTTTGCGACCGCCTAAAATGTAGGCAAACTTGACGTGAGTTTGGGCGAGCGCCACCCCGGGCCGCGGCGGCCCGTCGCAAGCAGGCCAAGTCCCGACGCCTTATCAAGCACTTATGGCCCTCCGGTAGAACTGGCACGCGGCTTGATTTGGGGGTTGCGCGGTGCCTCGCCCGGGTCAGATGCCGGGCGGTGTGATCGTGACCGCCTGAACCTGCCTCAGCAGGACCGGGCCCAAGCGGGGATTGAAATCATGAAAATCGTCATGGCCATTATCAAGCCATTCAAGCTCGATGAGGTCCGCGACGCTCTGACCGCGATCGGCGTGCACGGGATGACCGTCACGGAGGTCAAGGGATATGGGCGCCAGAAGGGTCACACCGAGATCTATCGCGGCGCCGAATACGCCGTGAGCTTCCTGCCCAAAATCAAGATTGAAGTCGCGATCCCGAGTGATCAGGTCGACAAGACTATCGACGCGATCACGGCAGCTGCCAAGACCGGGCAGATCGGCGACGGCAAGATCTTCATCCTCGGCCTCGACAACGCCGTGCGGATCCGCACCGGCGAAACCGATGCCGCGGCCCTCTGATCCCGCGCACCCCAAAAGGAGCTGACCATGAAGTTGACGACACCTATTCGCGCGGGACTTGCAGCCGCTGTTCTTGTAGGCGCAGCGTTCTTACTGTCCCATGGCGTCTCTGCCGAGGAAGCGGCCCCGGCACCCGCCCCGGTAACGTTCAACAAGGGCGACAACGCCTGGATGATGACCTCCTCCGTGCTCGTCCTACTGATGACGATCCCGGGCCTTGCCCTGTTCTACGGCGGCTTAGCGCGCTCCAAGAACATGCTCTCGGTGCTGGCGCATGTTTTCTACACCGTCTGCGTCGTGACTGTGATCTGGGTGATCTACGGTTACAGCCTCGCCTTCACGGGCGGCTCCGCCATCATCGGCGGCCTCGACAAGGTCTTTCTCCATGGGGTCACGGCCGACTTGCAGGCGGCCACCTTCTCGGTGGGCGTCACCATCCATGAGCTGATCTACATCTGCTTCCAGATGACGTTCGCCGCGATCACGCCGGCGCTGATCGTGGGCGCCTTCGCGGAACGCATGAAGTTCTCGGCGGTGGCGCTGTTCATTCCGCTGTGGGTGACTTTGGTCTACTTCCCGATCGCCCACATGGTCTGGTACTGGGCCGGCCCCGATGCGGTCGACGCTGCGGCCAAGGCACTCGCTGCTGCAACCGGTGAGGCCGCCAAGAAGGCCGCGCAGGCCAAGCTCGACGATGTCATGGCCGACGCCGGCCTCCTGTTCCAGTGGGGCGCGATCGATTTTGCCGGCGGCACCGTGGTGCACATCAATTCCGGCATCGCGGGCTTCGTCGGCGCCCTCCTGATCGGCAAGCGGACCGGCTACGGCAAGGAGCTGATGCCGCCCCATTCGGTGACCCTGACGATGGTCGGCGCCGCTTTGCTGTGGGTCGGCTGGTTCGGCTTCAACGCCGGCTCCAACCTGGAAGCCAACGGCGGCGCGGCACTGGCGATGACCAACTCGTTCGTTGCCACCGCGGCAGCCGCACTGTCGTGGATGTTCCTCGAGTGGCTGATCAAGGGCAAGCCATCGCTCCTCGGCTTGCTGTCGGGTTGCGTCGCTGGCCTCGTTGCAGTGACGCCTGCCGCCGGCTTCTCGGGACCGATGGGCGCGATCGTGCTCGGGCTCGTGGTCGGCGCCGTGTGCCTGTTCTTCTGCACCACGGTCAAGAACACGTTCGGCTATGACGACGCCTTCGACGTGTTCGGCGTGCACTGCGTCGGCGGCATCGTCGGTGCGCTGGGCACCGGCATCCTGGTCAATCCGGCGCTCGGGGGCGCCGGCATCATGGACTACGTCACCGGCAAGATCGCCGACTACGACTTAGTGACCCAGATGATCGCCCAGTCCAAAGCCGTGGCGACCACACTGGTGTGGTCCGGCGTCGGCTCGCTCATTCTCTACAAGGTAGTGGATATCCTGGTCGGCCTGCGGGCGTCGGTCGAGAAGGAGCGCGAAGGCCTCGACATCGCCGATCACGGCGAGCGCGCTTACACGATGTAACGCGCTTACACGACGCTGAGACACGGTTAGGGTGGAGACCCGGCACCGCCCTTGCCGTCGAGGGGCCCTGGCGCGAGCCAGGGCCCCTCACTCTTTTTCACATCACGTTCGCAGCGAAATCGCGATTCAACTGAAAGCGATTTCGCTCCCCGGGGGTCATGGATACCCGCAATGATCAGTGAGATGCGCGGCCACCTATTTGATCGGCGTGATGCCAGCCTTGGTGATGATGTCGCGATACTTCGCGATCTCGTCGCGGATGAACTTGTTGGCCTCCTCCGGCGTCAACGAGATCGGCTCGGCGCCGACCGCGTCGGATCGGTCTGCGCGCTCGCCGTGGGGCCTACGGCAGCGAGCGGAACTGCAACCGCCAGGCCAAAAAAGAACCGATGTACAGCGGCCAGCATGATGGGATCCTTTGGTTGAGTGACCCGGTAGTGACCCGGTAGCCGTAAATCTTAGCCGGCCACCGGGTCCCGCAAGGAAGAGCTCCGGTTGGCACTAAGATACGCTTCGCCTGTCGGTAGCCTCATGCCGTAACCCCATTGGTTAAACGGCCCTTAACCCGCCCTCACCTATGGTAAGGAGAGTGTCTTGTGCGGCGGGTGTGCGCCGCTTGTATCGATGTTCATGACCGCCGCCGAACGCGTATCGCCCCCCTCGCCCGCCCGACCGGCTTCGAGCCGCTCGCCGTTCGTGCGGCTGCGCGAGCTCCTGGGCGACATGGCACCTGGCAGGCCTGCCATCAGCCTCGCGGTCGGTGAGCCGCAACACGCGGTGCCCTCGTTCATTGGCCCGGTTCTCAACGCCCACCTCGCCGAGTTCGGCCGCTATCCGATGAACAAAGGCCTCGACGAGTTCTGCAGCGCCGCCGCGCAATGGCTTGGCCGCCGCTTTGCGCTGCCGCGCCCGGTCGACCCCGCATGCGAGGTGCTGGTGCTCAACGGATCGCGCGAGGGCCTCTTCCTCGCCGCGCTCGCGGCCGAGCGCCGGGCCAATGGCCGATCCGGACGCCCCGCGATCCTGATGCCCAATCCGTTCTACGGGGCGTACGAGGCCGGCGCGATCGCAGCCAATTGCGAGCCGGTCTATCTGCCGGCGACCGCCGCGACTGGCTTTTTACCCGATCTCGATGCGCTCTCCGAGGAGCTGCTTACACGCACGGTCGCGTTCTACCTCGCTTCGCCCGCCAACCCGCAGGGCTCGGTTGCAGACGCGGCCTATTTCACAAAGCTCGTTGGGCTCGCCCGGCGCTTCGGCTTCATGCTGTTCAGCGACGAGTGCTATTCGGAAATCTATACCCAGCGCCCGCCTTCGAGCGTGCTCGAAGTAGCGGGCCCGGATTTTGCGAACACCATCGTGTTCCAGTCGCTGTCGAAGCGCTCCAACCTGCCGGGGCTGCGCGTCGGCTTCGTGGCCGGCGACCGCCATTTCCTGGCTCGGTTTCTCGAGCTGCGCAACGTCGCCTCCCCGCAAGTGCCGCTGCCGGCGCAGCGGGTGGCGATCGCCGCCTATGCGGACGAAGCGCATGTCGAGGAGAACCGGCGCCTCTATGCGCAGAAGTTCGATCTCGCCGATCAGATTCTCGGCGGGCGCTACGGCTACCACCGGCCCCCCGGCGGCTTCCTGCTCTGGCTCGACGTCTCCGAGCACGGCGGCGACGAGGCCGTCACATTGCGGCTGTGGCGCGAGGCCGGCGTACGTGTGATTCCGGGAAGCTATCTGGCGCGCGAACAGGCCGACGGAAGCAATCCCGGCCTGGGCTACATCCGGGTCGCGCTGGTGCAAGACCAGGAGACGACCGCAGAAGCGCTGCACCGCCTGGTCGGCGTACTCGGCTGAGGATCAGGTGCATGTCGGCGATCGACCGGACCCTCGACAGCTTGACCTTCCTGACCGACGCGGCGCGCGACGCGCTGCGGCGGCGCCTGCGCGAGTTCGCCGGCCTAGCGCTGATCCTGTTCGCGCTCTTCCTTGCGATCGCGCTCGCGACCTGGTCGGTGCAGGACCCTTCCCTCAGTCATGCCACCAAGGCGCCGGTGCGTAACCTCTTGGGTGTCGCGGGCGCCACCATTGCCGATTTCTCGATGCAGATCTTCGGGCTCGGCGCGCTCGCGCTCGTGCTGCCGATTGCGATCTGGGGCTGGCGGCTCGCCAGCCATCGGCCGCTCTGCCGCGAGCGCATCCGGCTGGTGCTCTGGATCGTCGGCATCGTGTTGACGGCGGCGTTCGCGGCGAGCTTGCCGCGCGTTGCATCCTGGCCGCTGCCGGTTGGGCTCGGTGGCGTGGTAGGCGATGCGATGCTGCGGGCGGCGGCCACGCTCACCGGCGGCTCGCTCGGCGGCCTCGGACGCCTTCTCATTGGCACGGTGACGGCCGCGGCTGGTTTCGCCGCGCTGGCGATCGCGTGCGGCTTCGCTCTGCATGGCGCCAGCGACACAGCGGATGACGAGGAAGAGCAAGACGAGGACGCCGCGAAAGACGGTGCCGAGGACGAAGAGAAGGAAGCGCGCGCCTCGGTCTCGCTCGGTTTCCTGGTGCATGGCTTCCTCAGCCTGAAGGCGCGGCTCGCACTCATCTTTGCGCGCAGCCGGGATGGCACGCCGGGACGGCGCGGCGCATTCGCCAACCGCACCGAGCCGCGCTTCGACGGCGACCCGCATGGCGAGCCGGAGGAAGACGACGAGGATACCGACGAGGAGGAAGCAGAGGAGAAGGCGCCGCGACGCAAGGCAAAGCCGTCGCGCCGCTCGAGCGGCGGCTATGTGCTGCCCCCACTCGATCTCCTGGCGGCGGCCAAGTCGAACGGACGCACGACGGTGAGCGCGGAATCGCTGCAGAACAACTCCGCCGCGCTTGAGGGCGTGCTCAGCGATTTTGGCGTCCGCGGCGAGATCATAAACGCGCGCCCGGGCCCGGTGGTGACGCTCTACGAGCTCGAGCCCGCGCCCGGCATCAAGTCGTCGCGCGTGATCGGCCTTTCCGACGACATCTCCCGCTCGATGAGCGCGCTGTCGGCCCGCGTCGCCGTCGTGCCGGGCCGCAATGCGATCGGCATCGAGCTGCCCAACCCGCATCGCGAGAAGGTGCTGCTGCGCGAGCTCCTGGCCACCGACGACTATACCGACTCGAACGCCAAGTTGCCGCTTTGTCTCGGCAAGACCATCGGGGGCGAGCCGGTGATCGTCGATCTCGCGCGCATGCCCCACCTGCTGATTGCGGGCACCACCGGCTCCGGCAAGTCGGTCGCCATCAACACCATGATCCTCAGCCTGCTCTACCGGCTCAAGCCGGAGCAGTGCAGGCTGATCATGGTCGACCCGAAGATGCTGGAGCTCTCGGTCTACGACTCGATCCCGCATCTGCTCACGCCGGTCGTTACCGATCCCAAGAAGGCGGTGGTCGCGCTCAAGTGGGCGGTGCGCGAGATGGAGGAGCGCTACAAGAAGATGTCGAAGCTCGGCGTGCGCAATATCGACGGCTACAACGCGCGCATCGCCGAAGCGCTCAACAAGGGCGAGAAGCTCACCCGCACGGTGCACACCGGTTACGACAAGGAGAGTGGCGACGCCATCTACGAAGAGGAGGCGCTTGACCTCGAGCCGCTGCCCTACGTAGTGGTCATCGTCGACGAAATGGCCGACCTCATGATGGTCGCCGGCAAGGACATCGAAGGCGCGGTGCAGCGGCTCGCCCAGATGGCGCGCGCGGCCGGCCTGCATGTCATCCTGGCCACGCAGCGACCGTCGGTCGACGTCATCACCGGCACCATCAAGGCGAACTTCCCGACCCGCATCTCGTTCCAGGTCACCTCCAAGATCGACAGCCGCACCATCCTGGGCGAGCAGGGCGCCGAGCAACTGCTTGGCCAGGGCGACATGCTCTACATGCAGGGCGGCGGCCGCATCAGCCGCGTGCACGGCCCGTTCGTGTCCGACGACGAGGTGGAGAAAGTGGTGCGTCACCTCAAGTCGCAGGGCCAGCCGCAATACCTCGAGGCGGTCACCGCCGCCGAAGAGCCCGAGTTGGACGAGGACGGCAATCCGGTATTCGACGCGACCGGCATGGGGCAGGCCGGCGATGCCACCGACCTCTATCAGCAGGCGGTCCAGATCGTGCTGCGCGACCGCAAGGCCTCCACCAGCTATATCCAGCGCCGGCTGCAGATCGGCTATAACCGTGCCGCCACGCTAATGGAGCGGATGGAACAGGAAGGGGTCGTCGGCCAAGCCAACCATGCCGGCAAGCGCGAAATCCTGATCGGCGGCGACAACGAAGAGCGGTATTGAGGAATCACAGCTTTGCCGGTTAACTGGGGCTGGCGCCGCCGATCTGAAGTTCCTACACACCTGCGGCAAACTCGTTTAGGAACTTCAGATCGAAAAGCGGCAACGAGAATGATGGACGAATCATGGAGTTGCTGGTGCCCCTTTGCTTCCGAAGTTCGTATCAGGGGGTGCCGCGACGAGTTAACGAACTTCGGAAGCGGGGCACTAGGGGCGCAACGGGGCCGCGATGTCGCCACACCCGGTGTCTAATAGACTAGCGTTTTCAGGCGAAAGCGGAGCATCCTCCATGGCTGGCAGCCGCCAGGCAGCATTGGTTGTGATCCTGACGTCGGGGCTTCTGAGCATGGCCACTTTGGCGGCGGCCCAGACCGTTCCGCTGCCACCACCCGCCCCACGGGCCAAGTCCGAGGGCGCGCCGGTGCCGCCGTCCCCGGTGGAACCTCAAGACCGGCCAGCCGCCGCGCCGTCACTGAGCGACAGCCTCAAGCAGTGGCTCCCCCCGATCTTCGGTGGAGGAAAAGAGCAGGGAAAAGAGCAGGGAAAAGAGCAAGAGCCACAGAAGGAACAGCAAAGCGCGGCCCTTGAGCCAGCCCAGCGCAGCCTGGTCGACAAGGTCAGCGCATACCTGACACGCGTGCAGGTGATGTCGGGCGACTTTTCCCAGATCGGGCCGGACGGGCGGCAGTCGAAGGGGCAGTTCTACGTCCAGAAGCCCGGCAAGGTCCGTTTCGACTACGACGAGCCGAGCCGGATCGACATCGTCGCGGATGGCTCGTCGGTGGTGGTGCGCGACCGCAAGCTGGCGACCCAGGACGTTTACCCCCTGTCGCAGACGCCGCTGCGGTTCCTGCTCGCCGATCGCATCGACCTCTTGCACGACACCAACGTGGTCGGCGTCTATGCGGACGATTTGTTCGTGTCGGTGGTGGTCGAAGAGAAGCACGTGCTGGTCGGCACCAGCAAGCTGATGATGATGTTCGGCGCCAAGGATTTCCAGCTCAAGCAGTGGGTGGTGACCGATCCGCAGGGTTACGACACCACCGTCGCGGTCTCCAACGTTGATACCGCACGCCGGCCGGATCCGAACATGTTCAAGATCGACTACACGCAGTATCCCAATTGAGCGAATGGCGAGTGGCGAATAGGGTGTAGCCTGCGACGCACGCGCCCACTCCCTATTCGCTACTCGCCATTCGCTACTCGCTTTTTTCCATGCGCCTGACCGTCACGACCTGGAACATCAACTCGGTGCGCCTGCGCATCGATCTCGTGGCCAAGTTCATCAAGGCCGTCCGCCCCGACATTCTATGTCTGCAGGAAACCAAATGCCCGGACGATCGCTTTCCGCATAAGCGCTTCCGACGGCTCGGCTACACCCACGCGGCGATCAACGGTCAGAAGGGCTATCACGGCGTCGCGGTGCTCTCGCGACTGCCGTTCGAGAGCTTCAATGTGCACACATTCTGCAACATGAGCGATTGCCGACACATCTCGGCGGTATTCGGCGAGCGCGCTGGCCTGCGCGACCCGATCACGGTGAATAATTTCTATGTGCCGGCGGGCGGCGACATCCCTGACCCTGATCTCAACGCGAAATTCGCCCACAAGCTCGCGTTTCTCGACGAGATGCGCGCACACAACGCGCTGCGGCCTGCCGCTCGCGAGCGCGCAGTTCTGCTCGGCGATCTCAACGTCGCCCCGCTCGAACACGACGTCTGGAGCCACAAGCAGATGCGGCGCGTCGTCTCACACACGCCGATCGAATGCGACAAGCTGCTCGCAGCCGCCAGCGCCGGCAACTGGGTCGATTCGATGCGCGTGCTCACGCCCGAGCCCGCCAAGCTCTACACTTGGTGGAGCTACCGCGCGGCAGACTGGGCCAAGGCCGACAAGGGCCGGCGGCTCGATCACATCTGGACGTCACAAGCACTGGCCGACCGCGTCGCCACCATTGCGATCGCGAAACAGTATCGCGGCGCCGAGCGGCCCTCAGACCACGTGCCGGTGACGGCGACGCTCGAGGTGTGAACGTTTCTCAAGTGCGTTTCTGTCGTCCCCGCGCAGGCGGGGACCCATACGCCGCAGCAGTGCGATGTGGCGGGGCTGTGATAATCGAAAATTCAGTGGCTATGGGTCCCCGCCTGCGCGGGGACGACAGAGGAAAGTCATTGCTTAGAACGAACGCCGCGTGTGATCACCGCCCGCTCGGGTCGATCACGGCACGGATGCGCTGCATGTCGCGCTCGGATTCGTCGATGCGCTTGGTCAGGATGTCGCGCAGCCTGGTCGCCGCATCCGGGTAGCCGTCGAGCATCTTGAGAAACAGCGGCCGCGGAATGCACAGCACAGTCGAGGGCTCGAGTGCGGTCGCGGTCACCGGGCGCGTCGTCTCGGTAAACAGCGCGAGCTCACCGAGCAGTGTGCCGACCCCGACCTTGATGCTCTTGGTGCTGTCGGCTCCGCGCGGCGACAGCCGGAACGAGCCCTCCTGCACCACGAAGCCGCCCTCGGCTTCATCGCCGACCACGAACAGGGTCTCGCCACTGTGCACGTAGCGGCTCTCGGCGCCGATCGCCAGAATGCGCAGCGCTCCGCGCCCCAACATGCTCAGCGTCGGGACCGTCTCGAAGAAATTGATGTCATCCTCGATCGCCATCGCCTGACGAGATCACGTACCTGACGAAATCACGGCACCAGTTTATAGCCGCCGGTCTCGGTCACCAGGATAGTCGGGGTCGTGGCATCGCGCTCGACTTTCTGTCGCAACCGGTAGATGTGGGTTTCCAGGGTGTGTGTCGTGACCCCTGAATTGTAGCCCCACACCTCCTGCAGCAGCGTCTCGCGCGACACCGGTTTCTGGCCGGCCCGGTAGAGAAAGCGCAGGATCGCGGTCTCCTTTTCGGTCAATCGAACCTTGTTGCCCTTGGCGTTGAGCAGGAGCTTCGAGCTCGGCCGGAACGTGAACGGCCCGATCGTGAATACCGCATCCTCGCTGGCTTCGTGCTGGCGCAATTGAGCGCGGATGCGCGCCAGCAGCACTGCAAACCGGAACGGCTTGGTGACGTAATCATTGGCACCTGATTCAAGGCCCAGAATTGTGTCGGAATCGGTATCATGGCCCGTCAACAGGATGATCGGCGCCTTGAAGCCGCCCTTGCGCAGGATGCGAACGGCCTCCCGTCCGTCGATGTCGGGCAAGCCAACATCCATGATCACGAGATCGATCTGATCGGTCTTGGCGGCCTGGACAGCCTTGGTGCCGTTCTCGACCGCAATCGACTCGAATTCCTCATGCAACGCAAGCTGCTCGACCAGCGCGTCGCGCAACTCCGGGTCATCATCAACGATCAGGATTCTACGGACATTCGTCATCGAACGCTCTGAGAGGAGGGGCTGGTATTCCAACGTTCGCACCTTTGCGCCCACGGGATACAGGGCAAGCGTGTGATTTTAGCGTGGATTTGGCCTTTGTGAATCCGGCCTTTAAGGCCCTATATGGGCAAGCCGCCAAACGAATGTGGTGGCCAGAAGGTTCCCAGCCGCCGGATGGCTTGACAGTAGACCATTCCACGCCCCGAGAGCAAAGCGGCAGTTGCCGCCCTGCGGCGCCGATCCCGGCCCCCGGAACCAGAAAAACCCCATGCGCCGCATTGCCTTATCACTTCTGCGGGTGCGCACCAAGCCGGGCCAACGCAGCCGCGGGGTGCTGCTGGCAGGAGAGCTCGCCATCCCGGTCGTGCTCGGACGTTCCGGCATCCGGGCGAACAAGCGCGAGGGTGATGGCGCCACCCCCCGGGGCTGCTTCCGGCTGCGGCGGCTGTGGTGGCGGCACGACCGCGGCCCGCGGCCGCCGACACTGCTGCCAACCATCCGCATCGACCCCGATGTGGCCTGGTGCGAGGACAGTCGCGACCGCCGCTACAACCGGCCGTTCCG
Source organism: uncultured Alphaproteobacteria bacterium (assembly GCA_963753575.1). Lineage (GTDB taxonomy): Bacteria > Pseudomonadota > Alphaproteobacteria > Rhizobiales > Xanthobacteraceae > VAZQ01. Next base: position 4,757,322 of record CAVWCR010000003.1, on the reverse strand, counting down.
GCGCTCGGCCAAGGAACCGGGCGACCGGCTCTGGCGCGACGACCGGCTCTACGACCTCATCATCGAGATCGACCACAACGCCAGGCCGCGGGTGGCCGGGCATGGCAGCGCCGTGTTCCTGCACGTGGCGCGGCCGGACCGGTCACCGACTGCGGGATGCGTGGCGCTTGCGGCCCGCGACCTCAGACAGCTCCTGACACGGTCCGGGCCCAAGACGCGAATTTTGATTCATTTCTAGAGGTCAGTCGCGGGTCCCGAAAATAGCGGTCCCGACACGGACATGCGTGGCTCCGAACGCGATCGCGGTCGGGAAGTCCGCGCTCATCCCCATCGACAACAGCTTGAGGCCTTGGCGTGCCGCAATCTTGGCGGTCAGCGCAAAATGCGGCGCGGGCGGTTCATTGAACGGTGGAATGCACATCAGGCCGGCGATCGACAAGCCATAACGCTCGCGACAGGCATGCAGAAAGTCATCCGCCTGTTCGGGCAGCACGCCAGCCTTCTGCGCCTCCCCGCCGGTATTGATTTCGACAAACAGGGTCGGCCAGCGGTCCAGCCTCGCCATCTCCTTGGCAAGCGCCTCGCACAGGCTCGCCCGGTCGACCGAATGGATCGCGTCGAACAAAGCGACCGCTTCCTTGACCTTGTTCGACTGCAAGGGGCCGATCAGGTGGAGCTCGATGCCGGGATGACGGGCCTGCAGCGCCGGCCATTTCGCTTTCGCCTCCTGCACCCGGTTCTCGCCGAACACGCGCTGACCGGCCGCGATGACCGGCTCGATCGCGCTGGCCTCGAACGTCTTCGACACCGCTATGAGCGTGACCGAGCCTGGGTCGCGGCCGGCGGCCCGGCAGGCCTGGTCAACCTCCTGGCGCACCGCCGCCAGCCGAGATTGCGATTCGATCGTTTCCATCAGTCGGGTCCCAAGCTCCTTCCGATCTAGTGCCGCCGATCTGAAGTTCCCACAACACCGACTCACGAACTTCAAAAGCGGGGGCATTAGCAGGTTGCTGAAAAAGTTCTCGGATGTCATTCCGGCCGAGCCAACGGGTCCGCGCGTAGCGCGGCCCGATGACAGGCTCCGCGAGGGCCGGAATCCACAACCCCTGCTTTGATTGTTGAGGAAATACAGGGGCTACGGATTCCGGGCTCCGGCCTTCGGCCGGCCCCGGAATGACATCGGGAGAGTTTTTAGCGGTCTGCTAGCCGAACCGTTACAAATTGCCTCAAACTTTATCGATACCTCCAAACTGACCTTCATTTCTGTTCGCTATGGTCAATTTCCATACGCTATGGCTTTGGCCCGGGTCCTGTCGATGTTCGACTTCTTTCGCCGCGGTCGCCCAGCGCGGCGCGGCACCCAGTTTCTCAGCATTCGCAGCCGACTGGTCGTGCTTGCGTTGCTCATTGTCGTCCCGCTCATGATCGACCGTGTCCGGCTGCTCGAAACCAGTCGCAGCGAACGCATCAAGGCGACCGCCACCGAAGTGCTCAACCTGACCCGGCGCGGGGCTGAAGGCCAGAACGAGATCATCACCGCGGTGCGTGCCATGCTGCAAGTCACGGCGCGCGCCTATGTGGCGATGCTGGCCCGCGGCGAAACCTGCAATCTCTATATGAAGGACCTCGTGGCCAACGTGCCGTGGATCAAGGGCATGTCGATCATCGGCGCCGACGGCCGGATCCAATGCGCGACGCTGCCTGCGGCGATCGGCCTCGATATGTCGGATCGCCCGCACTACAACGAAGCCATCCGCACGCGCGATTTCGTCGTCAGCGACTATCTGGTCGGCCGCGCCACCCAATCGCCCGCCATCATCGCGGCCTATCCGGCGCAGGCGCTCGACCCGGGGGTCAACGCCGTGATGGTGGCCTCCGTCGACCTGCAATGGGTCGGCACGCTCATATCCTCGCTCGAGCAGCGGCCCGGTTCCGCCGTGATGCTGATCGACTCCAACGGGACGGTACTTGCCGGCGATCGACAGACCGCCGATTGGGTCGGCAAGTCCGTGGAGGACACGCCTCTCCTTCAGGAGATTGGCTACGCCGCCGAAGGAACCGTGCGAGTCGAAGGGCTCGATGGTGTCCGCCGCATCTATGGTTTCGTGCACGTGCCCGCGAGCGATGCCCGCCTGGTGGTCGGGCTGCCGGAGGCCGACGTGCTGCGCCAGGTCGACCGCGAGATCCAGATCGCCTATCTGAACCTCGGTTTCTTCGGAATCCTCGTGCTCTTGATCGCCTGGATCGGCGGTGAGCGGCTGATCGTCGATCCGATCCGTTCGCTGGCGCGCACCGCAACGCGACTTGGACGTGGCGAGCTTAGCGCGCGCCCCGAACGGCAGCGATGGGCGAAGGAATTCGCGCCACTCGCGGCGGCGCTCAACGACATGGCGCAGAAGCTCGCCGAGCGCGAAGGAGAGCTGCGCTCCGCGAACGAGCACCTCGAGCAGCTCGCGTCGGTCGACCCGCTCTCCGGTCTCGCCAACCGTCGCAGCTTTGATGAATTGCTCGCGCAGGCCTGGAGACAGGCCGGCCGCGCACCGGTTGGACTGCTGATGATCGACGTCGATCACTTCAAGCTGTTCAACGATCGCTACGGCCACGTCGAAGGCGACGCCTGCCTGCGGCGAGTCGGCAAGCTCCTGACCGACTTCGCCTGCCGGCCGGGCGACCTCCCGACCCGTTATGGCGGCGAGGAATTCGCGCTGCTGTTGCCGGGGGCGAGCCTCTCGGGCGCGCGCATTGTGGCGGAGCGGCTGCGGCGTGCGGTCGAGGAGCTTTGCATCACCAATGCGGACTCTCCGCTCGGCCAGCTCAGCGTCAGCATCGGCATTGCCTCGATGGTGCCAAGCGCCGGCGTCAAGCCCGAAGTCCTGGTCGAAACAGCCGACGCCGGGCTCTACGACGCCAAGCGTCGCGGCCGCAACACGGTGGTCGCGCACAGCAGCATCGAGCTCGCGGCGGCAAGCTGAGCGGTTCGCGCGAAACCAATTGGCAGATTGTTCGACTGGGTCGCGCACCTGCCGCGCGCGTGCAGCCATTCAAATAGGCTCGACCGTCCGGTCGGGCCGTTGACCCATCCGCGCCTTTCATGCCCTAGTCGGCCCGCCATTTTGGAGCCGACACGCAGCCGATGACCGCCGAACGCTACAACGCCCGCGACGCCGAGCCGCGCTGGCAGAAACTCTGGGACGAGCGCGGGATCTTCACGACCCGCAACGACGATCCGCGGCCCAAGCACTACGTGCTGGAAATGTTCCCCTACCCGTCCGGGCGCATCCACATGGGACACGTGCGCAACTACACCATGGGCGACGTGGTGGCCCGCTACAAGCGCGCCAAGGGCTTCGCGGTGCTGCATCCGATGGGCTGGGACGCGTTCGGCATGCCGGCCGAGAACGCCGCCATGGAGCGCAAGGTCCACCCGCGCGCCTGGACCTACCAGAACATCGAAGCCATGAAGGGCCAGCTCAAGTCGATGGGGCTGTCGCTCGACTGGGCGCGCGAGATCGCGACCTGCGATCCCGACTACTACAAGCACCAGCAGAAGATGTTCCTCGACTTCCTGCGCGCCGGCCTGGTCGAGCGCAAGCAGTCGAAGGTGAACTGGGACCCGGTCGACCACACCGTGCTCGCCAATGAGCAGGTGATCGAGGGCCGCGGCTGGCGCTCGGGCGCGCTGGTCGAGCAGCGCGTGCTCACCCAATGGTTCTTCAAGATCACGGCGTTTGCGCAGGACCTGCTCGACGCGCTCGACAAGCTCGAGCGCTGGCCCGAGAAGGTGCGCACGATGCAGCGCAACTGGATCGGCCGTTCTGATGGCCTGCTCGTGCGCTTCGCGCTCGATCCCGCAACCGTGCCCAACTGCGAGAGCGAGCTTGAGATTTTCACCACCCGGCCCGACACCTTGTTCGGCGCGAAGTTCATGGCGCTGGCGCCCGATCATCCGCTCGCGGCGGCAGCTGCCGCCAAGAACCCCGCGCTCGCTGACTTCATCGCGGAGTGCAAGCGCCACGGCACCGCGCAGGAGATCATCGAGACCGCCGAGAAGCAGGGCTTCGACACCGGCATCCGGGCGGTCCATCCGTTCGATCCGAAGTGGAAGCTTCCGGTCTACGTCGCCAACTTCATCCTGATGGAGTACGGCACCGGCGCGATCTTCGGCTGCCCGGCGCACGACCAGCGCGACCTCGACTTCGTCAACAAGTACGGGCTCGGCAACACGCCGGTGGTGTGCCCGCCCGGACAGGACCCGAAAACCTTTGTCATCACCGACACCGCCTATGACGGCGACGGGCTTCTGATCAACTCGCGCTTCCTCGACAGCATGAGCATCGCCGACGCCAAGGAAGAGGTCGCGAAGCGGCTGGAGAAAGAAACCCGCGGCAACACGCCCATCGGCAAGCGGCAGGTGAACTTCAGGCTGCGCGACTGGGGCATCTCGCGCCAGCGCTACTGGGGCTGCCCGATCCCGATCATCCACTGCGAAGCCTGCGGCGTCGTGCCGGTGCCGGAGCAGGACTTGCCGGTGAAGCTCCCTGAGGACGTCACCTTCGACAAGCCCGGCAACCCGCTCGACCGACACCCGACCTGGAAGAACGTGCACTGCCCGCAATGCGGCAAGGCGGCGCGGCGCGAGACCGACACCATGGACACGTTTGTCGACTCGTCCTGGTACTATGCGCGCTTCACCGACCCGTGGAACAAGGCGGCGCCGACCGACCGCAAGGTTGTCGACCAATGGCTGCCGGTCGACCAGTACATCGGCGGCATCGAGCACGCGATCCTGCATCTGCTCTATAGCCGCTTCTTCACCCGCGCCATGAAGGCGACCGGCCACCTCGGGCTCGACGAGCCGTTCGCCGGCCTGTTCACGCAAGGCATGGTGGTGCACGAGACCTATCGCTCGGACGGCGAATGGGTGATGCCGGCCGAGGTCAAGATCGAGACGGTGGGCGAGGAACGCCGCGCCACGCTTGCCGCGACCGGCGCGCCGGTCGAGATCGGCCCGATCGAGAAGATGTCGAAGTCGAAACGGAACACCATCGACCCCGACGACATTATGAGCAGCTACGGCGCCGATGTGGCGCGCTGGTTCATGCTGTCGGATTCACCGCCCGAGCGCGACGTGGAATGGACCGAGCGCGGCGTGCAGGGCGCTTGGCGCTTTACCCAAAGGCTGTGGCGGCTGGTCGCCGAGGCCGCCGACATCGCCAAGGACGCGCCGGCGGAACGCCCCGCACAGTTCGGTGAGGCGGCGCTTTCGCTGCGCAAGGCATCGCATGGTGCACTCGCCAAGGTCTCGGACGCGGTCGAGAAGCTGCATTTCAACGTGTGCGTTGCCCACATCTATGAGTTCGCCAATGCGCTCTCGGGCTCGATCGGCGCGGTCGAGACGGCGCCGACGCCTGACTATCGCTGGGCCGCCAGGGAAGCGGCCGAAATTCTCGTGCGGCTGTTCAATCCGATGATGCCGCACCTCGCCGAAGAATGCTGGGCCGCGCTCGGCCACAAGACCCTGGCGGCGACCGAAGCCTGGCCGCGGCTTGAGCCTGAATTGCTGGTCGAAACCACCGTCACGCTGCCGGTGCAGGTCAACGGCAAGAAGCGCGCCGACGTGACGGTCGCGCGCGATGCCAAAAACGCCGAGATCGAGGCCGCGGTGCTGGCGCTCGAGCCGGTCCAGCGCGCGCTCGACGGCAAGCCGCCCAAAAAGGTGATCGTGGTGCCGCAGCGGATCGTGAACGTGGTGGCGTGAAGGAGAGCGAGTAGGGAGCAGGGAAATAGTGACTCGGAGGTAGTTACTGTCGTCCCCGCGCAGGCGGGGACCCATACGCCCTGTGCTCGCGATGTGGCACGGCCGGCGATAAACTGAAATATCGGTGGTTATGGGCCCCCGCTTGCGCGGGGACGACAGCAACATAGCCCTTGCCTAGTTCTAATCCCAACTCCCAACTCACCACGCGCTACTCGCCATTCCCTATTCGCTACTCACTATTCGCCGAGCAAATGGTCGCCCTGAAAGCCCATCAAGTCGATGCCTTCGTGGCCAAGCCGGCGCAGCCCGTCGTGCTGGTGTTCGGGCCGGACTGCGGCCTCGTGCGCGAGCGCGCGGAGGCGCTGATCCGCGCCTCGGTCGACGACGTCAACGATCCGTTCTCGCTCGCGCGCCTTGACGGCGACGATCTCGCCACCGAGCCGACGCGGCTGGTCGAGGAGGCCAACACGATCCCGCTGTTCGGCGGCCGCCGCGCGGTCTGGGTCAAGGTCGGCTCGCGCAACATCGCGCCCGCGGTCGAGGCGCTGCTCGCCGCGGCATCCCCCGACTGCCGGGTGGTGATCGAGGCGGGCGATCTGCGTCGCAACGCACCGCTGCGCGCGCTGTGCGAGCGCGCCAAGAACGCCGCGGCGCTGCCTTGCTACGAGGATGACCAGAAGACGCTCGATCGCCTGATCGACACCGAGATGCGCCAGTCGGGCCTCACCATCGCGCCGGAGGCGCGCGCCGCTCTCCTTCCGCTGCTGGGCGGTGACCGGCTCGCTTCGCGCAGCGAGATCGAAAAGCTCGCGCTCTACGCCCGTGGCCGCCCGCGCGTCGAGCTTGAGGACGTGATCGCGGTCAGCGCCGACGCCTCCGCGCTTGCGCTCGATGAGTTGCTCGATGCCGCCTTCGCGGGCAAGACCGCCGACGTCGAGTTCCAGTTCGCCAAGGCGCGCACCGCCGGCACCGCGCCTTCCGCCATCGTGGCAGCGGCGATCCGGCATGTGGCGATGCTGCACCGGGCGCGGCTTTCGGTTGATGCGGGTCATTCCGCCGGTGCGGCCGCCGACGAGATGCGCATGCATTTCAGCCGCAAGCCGTTGGTCGAGGCGGCGCTGCGGGCCTGGAGCACGCCGCGTCTCGCGCGCGCGATGAGCCAGCTGGCCGAGGCCGCGCTCGAAGCGCGCCGCCAGCATGCCCGCGCCGACGTGAGCGAGCCGATCGCGCAACGCGCGCTGCTTTCGCTCGCCGTGCAGGCACGCACAAAGGGGTAAGATCAACCGGTCCGGCAGATTTCGGCGTTGGATCAATGCCGCGCGCCGGCCGCTTGCGCCTGCGCCTGCCAGAAGCCCAATAGCCTTTGCGCGGTGGCCTGCGAAAGCTTGGCATATTCGGCCCGGATCGTGTCGCGATCATGCTCGGTCAACGCCAGATGCACGCCGCGATGCTGGAGCATCGTGTCAACGGTTGACCAGCTCAAATTGGCGACCCGGCAGGGCACCAGCAGGCCATCGTCGCGCGGACTGCCCATGATCGGATCGATCACCTCGATGGGCGCCGAGCACAACAGCGACAGCGCGACCACCATCTCTTCGTACTTATGCTGTCTTGCGAACTCCAAGAGGGCCGCCTCGTTGAGCTCGCCGCGCTCGTGCATGGCGTGCACGCGCTCCTGCGCAGGCGTGAAGTCGCGCGGCGCGGTGGCCTCCCAGCCGATCTCCTTCGACACCGTGGCAAGCACCCGCCGGATCTCGCGCTGGGTTTCGGGCGGCGCCAAGGACAACAGCCGCTTTCGCACAGTCTTGGTCGCCTGCTTGAGGAGCTGTTCGAACAGATGGCTCGGCACATCGAGCCGCAGCCCGACGGCCTCGGCGAGGGACTCGTCGGCCTCGGCCTTGAGCACCAGGGTGGTGAAGCCGAACTCGGAGAAATGGGCGCCCGCGTTGCTCGCGAGCTTGTGGATGACCACACGGTTGCCGCGGTCGAGCAGCACGTCGGTGACTGCGTCATTGATGCGCTGACGAGCTGAAATCGCCAGCAGATGCCCTTGGCTCTTGGTACGCGCGATCTCGATCAGATCGTTGTCGCTCAGCCGCGCCGACTGGCGCAACACCGGCTCTGCGACCGAGATTTCGTCATCGAGCGCGAGCCGCCGGATGATCCGGATCGGAGCATTGTCGACCAGCGCCAGCCGCGTGCTCAGCTCCCCGCGCGCGCGCCGCTCGATGCGCTTGACCAGGAGCTCCAGCACGTTCTCGAACAGCAGGACCTGGTCCTCGCTGTAGCGATCGGCGCCGGTGAGAAAGAGATCGGTCACGCGCCTGAGCGTCTCGGCGCATCGTTCGGGCGAGCCGCTGTGGGTCGCGCGCTCGAGCTCGGTAATGAGCGAATCGTGTGCCTTGGCGTTCGCCATCGATGCGTCTCGGCAAGAGGGGCCGACTGCTTGGAAGATGCGCATGCATTCAACCAGCAGTACCATTGTCACGAGAAAACAGACGCTAGTCGAAAATCGCTAATGAAATCCTGTGCGGACCCGGAGCGGTTTTGAGGTGGCGATCGTGCTAAATCGATTCCTAATACGCGGGTGCAATTGCTACCGTTTCGGCGCCCGGAACTGCCGGCGATAGATGCCCCGCTCGCTGGTGACAGCGGCAGCCGTCACCTGCAGCCGGGCGACCGCCTCGCCCGTAATGGTCGCAAACTGCGCGCTCCAGAATTCCCGCTTGACCGGGATGCACTGCGCGACCGGCGTGCCCTTCGCAAGCACGCCGCTGAATGAGAGGTCGCGCCAGCGCGCCGGAAAGTTGATGAAGTTGTCCTTGTAGAGGTCGGCGTCGACCAGCCCGGTCAAGGTCGTGAACGGCAGGTCATGGCGATTGACCGGATGAGTGATCAGAAGCGAGTAGCCGGGCGGCGATTCGATGGTCCAGAAATTGTTGAACTTGAGCACGAAGGTATCGTCCTTGAAGAGCGGCGTGCCGGCGACCTGGGCGCTGTCGTGGAAGTCGAGCGGGGAGCGCGAGTAGCTCGTGATCGCGCCGCCGCTCGGCAGCTCGAAGTCCCACGCGAAGGCGCCGTCCTCGACGCGCAGGTCGGTGACCAGCGGAATGAGAAAGCCGTAGGTCATCGCGTCGATGAACGGCGGGCATTTCTTGACCGTCAGTTGCTCTGACTGCAGCACGCTGCTGAACGCCGAGGCCGGCATGGCCTTGAACCACTCCGGCAGGCCGAACAGCGCCGGCGTCGGTCGCGGCAGGATCGGCTCGAGCTCCGGCGGGCACCGGAACGTGATGGCCATGCCCGGCGCTGCGTCCGTCATTGCGGCAGGTTGAGCGACGATGCCAAGCCGACCACCTGCAGGAACGATGCCGCCATGCTGGGCCGCAGCCAGAGCCGCCCGCGCCGGGACGACGCCAGCATCTTGAGCGCCTTGCCGTAATGCCGCGGCGACGAACGCACGACTGTGCGCAGCTCCGCGACCGCGTCGTCGAACTTGCCGAGCTCCAACAGGCAGTGCGCGAGATCAAGCCGCGCGCGCACATGCTGCGGGTTGCGCGCCAGTACTTGCCGGAACCGGTCGGCGGCGCGCTCGAACTCACCCTCGAACAGGAACGCCGTGCCGAAGCCGTGCAGCGCCCGCACGTGACTCGATGCTTGGCCCGGCGCCAGCGCCAGCGCACGCGCAAACGCGACCTTGGCGTTCGCGGGATCGGCCCGGCAGATGTAGACGCCGCCAAGCTCGACCGAGAGCTCGGCGACCGTCGGCGCCAGCTCGATCCCTTGCTTGAGCGTGGCCTCCGCTTCGTCATAACGGCGCAGGCCGCAATAGATGAGGCCGAGCTCATGGAACGCCGGCGCGAAGGTCGGCGTACGGCTCGTCGCGCGCTTGAGCCAATCGATCGCCTCGGCGGTGCGGCCGACGTCGCGCAGCGCCAGCGCATAGTGGGTTTCGATCAACGGATCGGAGGCGTCGCGCGCGGCTTCCTCAAGCGGCTCGACCGCCTCGCGCGCGCGCTTCTGGATCAGCAGGGCCAGCCCCAAGAGATGCAGCGCGCCCAAATGGACGTTCGCGTGCCGCGGCTGCCGTCGCAGCACGTCGCGCGCAATATGTGCCGCGCCTTCGCACCTATCCGGGCTTCGAAACGCCCAAACCCATTCTGGTGGAAATCAATCAGGGCGCCAGCGACCTGATGATCGTGATGCGGGACGTGCTTGCGCTGACGAAGATTAATTACAACGCCTGCGACTATTCGAGCGGCCTGCCGGTAACACTCAAGTTCGCGGACCGCGTCGGCGAAATCCTGACCGCATCGCCACGCGGTATGGAAGCGCCACCAATGCCGTTTCGCTTTTATATCTAGACTAGGAATATTATCCCCACTGTGATTTCGGGGCGCCACCAAGCCCGCGCCGACGCGCGTCCCGGAATAACAGCAAGAATCGGTCACTTGAAAATGACTCTCACCCCTTCCGCTCCAACCGTCGCACCACCTCGTCGAGCTGATCGAGATTGCGGTAGCGGATATGCACCACGCCGGCCTCGCCGCGATGATCGACCGTGACCTCGAGCCCGAGCGCGTCGGTGACGCGCCGCTCAAGCGCGACGGTGTCGGCATCTTTGCTGGAACGCGCTTTCGCGGCGGACGGCGGCGGCGACTTGCCGGTCTCCTTGCCTGCCCTGCCCCACTCCTCGACCTGGCGGACGTTTAGTCCGAGATCGACGATCTTTTGCGCGAGCTCCTCGGCGTCGCTGCGGCCGACCAGGACGCGTGCATGCCCGGCGCTGATCTTGCCCGAGCGAACCAGCGACTGCACCTTGTCGGGCAGCTTGAGCAGACGCAGCGTGTTGGTGATGTGGACGCGGCTCTTGCCGACGGTCTTGGCGATCTCGTCGTGGCTGTGCTTGAAGTCGTTGATCAGCGCCTGGTAGCCCGACGCCTCCTCGATCGAATTGAGATCGGTGCGCTGCACGTTCTCGATGATGGCGAGTTGCAGCGCCTCATCTTCGGTCACGTCGACCGAAACGATCGGCACGTCGTGCAGGCCCGCGCGCTGCGCCGCCCGCCAGCGCCGCTCGCCCGCGATGATCTCGAACCGCTCGCCCGAGCTCCCCACCGGCCGCACGACGATCGGCTGGATGATCCCTTTCTCGCGCAGCGAGGACGCGAGCTCGTCGAGATCGGCGTCGGCGAAGTCGCGTCGCGGGTTGCGCGGATTGGGCCTGAGAAACTCGACCGGCACGCGGCGCTGGCTGCGCGAGCGCTCGGTCTTCTTGGTCTCTTCGCCGACGTCACCGATCAGCGCCGCGAGGCCGCGCCCCAATCGCGATTTCCCCTCATCGGCCATGGTGAAGATTCTCCCGAACCCCTCGTCACGCAGAGTTGGCGGCCATCTACCGCTGATCTGGTTGCTGTCGACCCCGCGCAAGCGGGGACCCATACGCCGTGTCGTCGCGAAACAGCCCCATAGCGAGATATCGAATGACCCGGTGGCTATGGGTCCCCGCTTGCGCGGGGACGACGCCTGATGTGACTTGCGTCCGTGCGAACGTCATCACTCCGCCCGCATCTCCTTCTCGCGCTGGATGATCTCGGTCGCGAGCTTCAGATAGGCTTCGCTGCCCACGCATTTGAGATCGTAGACCAGCACCGGCTTGCCGTAGGACGGCGCTTCGGAGATTCGCACGTTGCGCGGGATCACGGTGTCATAGACCTTGGCGCCCATGTGCTGACGCACGTCGGCCACGACCTGGTTGGAGAGATTGTTGCGCGCATCGTGCATGGTGAGCACGATGCCGTGGATCTCCAGGGATGGATTGAGCGCCTGCTTCACCTGCTCGACGGTCTTGAGCAGTTGCGACAGTCCTTCGAGCGCGAAGAACTCGCACTGCAGCGGCACCAGCACCGCGTTTGCGGCCGCCATCGCGTTGACGGTGAGCAGGTTGAGCGAGGGCGGGCAATCCACCAGGACGTAGCTGAAGGCGTTCTCGTCCGCGACCGCGTTGAGCGGGCCGAGCGCATTGCGCAGCCGGAAGGCGCGGTCGCGCGCCTGGCTGATCTCAAGCTCGAGGCCGGAAAGGTCAAGCGTCGAGGGCGCGATCGAGAGCCGCGGCACCGCCGTCGGCAGGATGGTCTCCCGCAGCGTCGCCTCGCTGATCAGCACGTCGTAGGTGGAATGATTGCGACTGCGGTTGTCGATGCCGAGGCCGGTCGAGGCGTTGCCCTGGGGATCGAGATCGACGATCAGCACCCGCTCGCCGATCGCCGCCAGCGCGGTGCCGAGATTGATCGCGGTCGTCGTCTTGCCGACGCCGCCTTTCTGATTGGCGATGGCGAGGACCCGCGGTGGCTTGGCTTTGCCAAGACGGACGGGCTCGTCAGCGACCTGGGGCGAAAGGGTCGCTTCGGAATGAGCTTGCTCTGACATCATGGCTTCCGTCCGCGGTTCGAGCGAATCGGATCAGTGCTATTGCACCGCCTGCCGACGCCCCAAAGCGCGAACGAGTACGACGCGAGCCTTGGAGTCGGTTCGAACTCGGTACGAATGAGTGATCGATGTTCCAGGATTTAGCGGCCTGGGTCAATTCGGCATCGACATCCCGTCCCTTCGGAAAAAGCCCCATGGCGCCCCGCGCCAGGAGAGGAAATAGCAATTCAAACAATGACTTAAATGGTAAAAGCGCCCGCGCGGTGACGGCCTCAGCATCCCCCACAAAATCAGCCACGAAGTTCTCGATCCGGATAGCGTGGACCACGGCCGGGGCGCCGGTAACCCTAACGGCCTCACGCAGGAAGGCCGCCTTCTTGTTATTGCTTTCAACGAGATGCACCAGGGCGCCTGGTTTCTCGGCCAGGGCGCAGGCGATCGCCAGGCCCGGGAAGCCGCCCCCGCTCCCGAGATCGACCCAGACCTTGGCGTCCGGCGCGAGGTCCAGGAGCTGGAGCGAATCAGCCACATGGCGGGTCCAGAGCCGCGGGACGGAGGCAGGGGAAATGAGATGAGTGGTTTTCTGCCAGGCCAGGAGCAGCTCCACAAAGCGCTCCAGGCGCTCCCGTGTTTCACGTGAAACAGGGGTGAGCGCGAGGGCCTTCGCGCGGTCAGCGGCCTGCGGAACGGGCGCGGCCGGAGCGGCGGTCTTGGTGGCGGTCATGGCGAGCAGTCCCCCGGAGGTGGGCCACGAGCAGCGTCAGCGCCGCGGGCGTCATGCCATCGATACGGCCAGCCTGCCCGATGGTCCGGGGCCGGACGGCGGCGAGCTTCTGGCGCGCTTCGTTGGAGAGGCCCTTGATCCCCGCATAGTCCAAGTCATCCGGGAGCTCCAGGCTTTCGTCGCGCCGGAATGCCGCGATGTCGGAGGCCTGGCGGCTGAGATAGACATCGTATTTGGCGTCGATCTCGAGTTGCTCGAGGATCCTGGGCGCAAAGCCCCCGAGCGGGGGCCAGACGCCCCGCAACGTCTCGATCCCAATCGTGGGAAAGGAGAGGAGCTCGAAGGCGCTCCGGCGCTGGCCGTCGTGATTGAGGGAAAGGCCGTGGCGCTCGGCCTCATTGGGGGTCAGCGACACCGAACGGGCAAAGGCGGTGGCGGCCGCGAGGGCTTCGATCTTCGCCGCATGGCGCCTCTGCCGCTCAGGGCCCACACAGCCCAGCGCGATGCCCTTCTGGGTCAGACGCTGGTCCGCGTTGTCGGCCCGGAGCGTGAGGCGATATTCCGCCCGCGAGGTGAACATCCGGTAGGGCTCCGTCACCCCCTTGGTCACCAGGTCATCGATCATGACCCCGAGGTAGCCCTCGGCCCGGTCAAACACGATCTCCCCGCCCCCGCCTGCCCTCGCTGCCGCGTTGAGGCCGGCGACCAGGCCCTGCGCCGCTGCCTCCTCGTATCCTGTCGTGCCGTTGATCTGGCCGGCCAGGAACAGGCCCGCGACCCGCTTGGTCTCAAGGGTGGCGAGGAGCTCCCGGGGGTCCACATGGTCATACTCAATCGCATAGCCCGGGCGCAGGACGCGCGCCTTCTCAAGGCCCGGGATGGTCGCCACGAGCGCGAGCTGGATCTCCTCGGGGAGCGAGGTCGAAATGCCGTTGGGGTAGACCGTGGGGTCCTCGAGGCCTTCGGGCTCCAGGAAAATCTGGTGGCCGTCACGGTCCCCAAACCGAACAATCTTGTCCTCGATCGAGGGGCAGTAGCGCGGCCCGCGGCTGGCGATTTGCCCGGAGTACATGGGAGAGCGGTGGACGTTCTGCCGGATCACTTCGTGGGTCGCGGGCGTGGTCCGGGTCAGGCCGCATTCCACCTGGGGGGTTTCGATGCGATCTGTCAGGACGGAGAATGGCTCCGGCGGAACGTCGCCGGGCTGCATCTCCAGCGCCCCCCAATCTATGGTCCGGCCATCGAGCCGGGGCGGGGTGCCGGTCTTGAGCCTTCCGAGATTAAAGCCAAGCCGGGCGAGGGTGGCCGAAAGGCCAAGCGCGGGCGCCTCCCCCACCCGACCCGCAGGCGTCTGACTTTCCCCGATGTGGATCAGGCCGCGGAGGAAGGTCCCCGTAGTGAGGACCACGGCGGCCGCCTTAAGCTCCCGCCCGTCCAGAAGCCGCAGGCCTGAGATCCGCCCCTCGCTCAGGAGCAGGTCATCGGCCTCGGCCTCGATCACCTCCAGGCGCTCGGTCTCCCGGATCGCGGCCTGCATCGCGGCGGCATAAAGTTTCCGGTCTGCCTGGGCGCGCGGCCCGCGGACCGCCGGCCCCTTGCGGCGGTTGAGAACCCGGAACTGGATTCCGCCCCGGTCCGCCACCCCTCCCATAAGGCCATCCAGGGCGTCAATCTCGCGAACGAGGTGCCCCTTGCCCAGGCCGCCGATGGCCGGGTTGCAGGACATCGCCCCGACGGTCGCAAACCTGTGGGTCACAAGCGCGGTCCTGGCGCCCATGCGGCTCGCCGCCGCCGCGGCCTCGCAGCCCGCATGGCCACCCCCCACCACAATCACGTCGTAGCGCCGTTCCATCTCGATCTCTTTTCCACCGCGCTTCTATCGCGGCCTGATCGTGGGGTCAAAAAGCCGAATGAAAAGGACGCCGCGATGTTTCACGTGAAACGCCCGACGGGCCTCCGTTAACGTTAACCGGGTTTCCGCTGACTTAGAGGCTGATAGGCCGCTGGCGCGCCGCTGGAGAGGATGGCGGCTACTTCCCCACACAGAACTCCCGAAAGATCACGTCCAGGATTTCCTCGACATCGAGCCGCCCCGTGAGCCGCCCGAGGCCCGCGAGCGCGTGACGTAGATCCTCCGCGACCAGCTCTTCGCCAGCGCCCTGACCCGCCCGCGCGATGGCGTCGCGCAGCGCCTCGTTGACCTCGGTCAGCCTTTCCCGCTGCCGCTCGCGGGTGACCAGCGCCGGCTCCTGGTTTGCCAGTGCCTCGCCCGCGAAACGAACGATCGCCGCGACGAGCTCCTCAATCCCCGCCCCTGTCGCAGCCGAGATCGGGAAGAAGTTCGGCGCCGCGCCACGCGCAGGCACTCTGTCCAGAAGATCGATCTTGTTGAGGACAGCCCAGCGCCTGGCGCCAGGATTGATCTCGGGCGTCTGGGCCACTGAGTCCGCGTCTGTCTCTCGCGCGTCGCTCATCCAGAGAACGAGATCAGCGCGGGCCATGACGTCCCGCGCCCGCCGCATGCCCTCGCGCTCGATCAGGTCCGCGGACGCCGCATTGAGGCCCGCGGTGTCGAGCAGGTTCACGGGAAGGCCATGGAGATCGAGATGGACCTCGATCACGTCCCGCGTCGTCCCCGCATAGGGGGACACGATCGCGGCCTCGCGCCTCGCCAGGCGGTTGAGCAGGGTTGACTTGCCGGCGTTGGGCGGCCCCGCGATCGCGACCCAAAGGCCATCGCGCAGGCGCTCGCCTCGCTCCGCCCCCGCAAGCGCCTCGCCGATCTCCCGCTCGACGTCTCGCGCGATCGCGGCCGCGCGAGGGACCAGTTCCTTCGGCACGTCGCCCTCGTCCGAAAAATCGATCCCGGCCTCGACCAGCGCCAGCGCCTCGATCAGCCGCGTGCGCCAGGCCTCCGCTCGGTCGCCCAGAAGACCATGCAACTGCCCGAGCGCCTGGCGGCGCTGCGCCTCGGTCTCGGCCGCCACCAGATCCGCAAGCCCCTCGACCGCTGTGAGGTCGAGCCGCCCGGCTTCGAACGCGCGCCGGGTGAACTCTCCTGGCTCAGCCAGGCGAAACCCTTCGAGCCCGGCGAGCGCCTTGAGCACGGCGGCGATCACCGCCCTGCCCCCGTGCAGCTGCAGCTCGGCCATGTCCTCGCCGGTCTCGCTCTTGGGTCCCGGAAACCAGAGCGCCAGCGCCTCGTCGAGCAGATGGCCGGTCGCCGGATCGCTGACCCTGGCGAGCGCGGCGCGCCGCGGCTCGGGAACGCGGCCGATCATCTTCTCGAGCGCCAGGCGCGCGCCTGCGCCCGAGATGCGAATGACTGCGATCGCGGCGGGCGGCGGTCCGGAGGACAAGGCGAAGATGGTTTCGGTCACGTGGCCCGTTCGGAAGGATGAGGTGCGCGACTTTATTTCCGCGAAGCGCTGCGTGCCAGCCGGCGAACTTTTCCGGCGATCCGATTTTAATGCCGGCGGCGTCAGACACGAACCATCGCCGTCATCTGAGGCGCACGCCGAAGGCGTGCCTCGAAGAATGATCGGCCACCTGAGACGGCCCGGGCCGTCGCCTTTCGGGTCCCTCGCCATAGCGCGTGGAAGACGCGCGTGAACGCGCTTGAGGCTCGGGCGCCTCAGGGCGACGGAGATAGACCGGAGCAACGCCGCCACGCGCAATTCGCCCCCTTGGATTTGTATGGCGTATCCGCCATATATGTATTACACACAGGCCATGAGAATCCTCACTGTCCGCCTACCCGACGCGCTGGTCGCGGAGATCGAAGCCGAGTTGCGCCGGCGCATGATCTCGAAATCAGACGTCGTGCGCGAACGGCTGAGCCGCGCCGCGAGCGATCGCCGCGTCCGCGCGCTCGATGCCATCGCGGACCTGGTCGGTTCGATCGACGGGCTCCCGTCCGATCTGAGCGAGCGCAAGGACACGCATCTCAAGGCAACGCGCTATGGCCACCAGCGTGATCGTTGACGCGGGCTTCCTGATCGCGCTGCTCAGCGGCGGCGACGCTCATCACGCGTGGGCCGTCGCGCAGGCGGCGCGGCTGCCGCCGCCCTGGAAGACGTGCGAGGCCGCCGTGTCAGAAGCCTTCCATCTGCTCGGGCCCGCCGGCACCGCGAGCCTCGGCGCCCTGCTCCAGCGGCGTGGCGTCCTGTGCGGCTTTCATCCGGGCGAGGAGAGCGAGCATCTCACCAAGCTGATGCTCAAATACGCGCACGTGCCGATGAGCTTCGCGGATGCGTGCCTGGTCCGCATGACCGAAACGATGTCCGATCCGATCCTGCTCACGACCAGCGCGGCCTTTCGAACCTACCGGCGGCATGGCCGCAAGGCGGTGCCGTGCGTCCTGCCGGAGCAGGGACATCGCGCCGGGGAGGCGACGCCAGAGAGTGGCGATGCCAGCCAGCCGGAGGGCGCGGCTGATCTCGACGACATTTTGCAGGATGTCTCGCGCATCTTTCGGGATTAGGCTGCGCGCACGCAAAAAAAAAGCAGCGACCAGACCCAATCCGCTCGACGCCCGGGTATCCCAGGCGGCGCCCGTTTGGCTGATATCTCATGCCGGCGCGCCGGACAGACAAATCTCAATGGGCAGCCGTTCCGATCACGGACATGACCGGAGCGACCCCATCGTTTCACGTAATCCTGAAGCCCACGACCCCAAAGTGATGATCGAACGTAAAGGCCAGGCGAATGCGCAAGCGCCTCATGATGGCGAAGCTAGTGGCATCAACCGCCGACAGCTTGTGCAGATCGGCGCGCGGAGGCATTCTTTCTGACCATCTGACAGAAGGAATGGCGAGCATTGCGCCTTCGCCTCAGCTCCGCAACCCGGGCGCCTCGTGGCCGGTGCGCGCCACGTACTCGGTGTAGCCGCCGCCGTATTGGTGGATGCCCTCGGGCGTCAGCTCCAGCACGCGATTGGAGAGCGCGGCCAGGAAATGCCGGTCGTGCGAGACGAACAGCATGGTGCCTTCGTATTGCGACAGCGCCCCGATCAGCATCTCTTTCGTCGCCATGTCGAGGTGGTTGGTGGGCTCATCGAGCACCAGGAAGTTCGGCGGGTCGTAAAGCATCTGCGCCATGACCAGGCGCGCCTTCTCGCCGCCTGAGAGCACCCGGCATCTCTTCTCGACGTCGTCGCCGGAGAACCCGAAGCAGCCGGCGAGCGTGCGCAGCGAGCCCTGCCCCGCCTGTGGAAACGCCTCCTCCAGCGACTGGAACACCGTGCGCTCGCCGTCGAGCAGCTCCATGGCGTGCTGCGCGAAGTAGCCCATCTTGACGCTGCCACCGAGCGCGACCGTGCCTTCGTCCGGCTCCGTGAAGCCCGTCACCAGCTTCAGGAGCGTCGACTTGCCGGCGCCGTTGATCCCCATGACGCACCAGCGCTCCTTGCGGCGCACCATGAAGTCGAGCCCCTCGTAAATTGAGCGGCTGCCGTAGCGCTTGTGCACGCGCTTGAGGGCCACCACGTCCTCGCCGGAGCGCGGCGCCGGCGGAAAGTCGAACGACACCGTCTGGCGCCGCCGGGGCGGCTCCACCCGATCGATCTTCTCGAGCTTCTTCACCCGGCTCTGCACCTGCGCGGCATGCGAGGCGCGCGCCTTGAAGCGCTCGATGAACTTGATTTCCTTGGCGAGCATCGCCTGCTGACGCTCGAACTGGGCCTGCTGCTGCTTCTCAGTCTGGGCGCGTTGCAGCGCGTAGAATTCGTAGTTGCCGGAATAAGCCGTCAGCGTCCCGCCGTCGATCTCCACCACCTTGGTGACGATGCGGTTCATGAACTCGCGGTCGTGCGAGGTCATCAAGAGCGCGCCCTCATAGCCCTTGAGGAACTGCTCCAGCCAGATCAGGCTTTCGAGGTCGAGGTGGTTGCTCGGCTCGTCGAGCAGCATCACGTCGGGCCGCATGAGCAGGATGCGCGCGAGCGCCACGCGCATCTTCCAGCCGCCCGAGAGCGCGCCCACATCGCCCTCCATCATCTCCTCGCTGAAGCCTAGGCCCGCGAGCACCTCGCGCGCCCGGCTCTCCAGCGCGTAGCCGTCGAGCTCCTCGAAGCGCGCCTGCACCTCACCGTAGCGCTCGACGATGGTATCCATCTCGTCGACCTGATCGGGGTCCGCCATGGCGGCCTCGAGCTCCTTCAATTCGGTCGCCACGGCGCTGACCGGACCGGCGCCGTCCATCACCTCGGACACCGCGCTGCGGCCCGCCATCTCGCCCACGTCCTGGCTGAAGTAGCCGATGGTCACGCCGCGATCGACCGCCACCTGGCCTTCGTCGGGCTGCTCCTCGCCCGTGATCATCCGGAACAGCGTCGTCTTGCCGGCCCCGTTGGGACCGACCAGGCCGATCTTCTCGCCCTTCTGGAGCGCCGCCGAGGCCTCGATGAAAAGGATCTGGTGGCCGTTCTGCTTGCTGATGTTGTCTAGACGGATCATGCCGGAATGGAGCCCTCGAAACGCGACGCGCTGCCTTATGCCATGTCGGGCGCCCGCGGAAGAGTGTTCCGGCAACCCAAGCCGCCCAATTTTCCGGCATGGCGCGGCTGCCGCCGACGCCGCTATCGAGAGGGCATGGGATTGTCGCGTGGCTCGTTTGCGCAGGCCGGCACCCCGACCGCCGGCGGCGTTCGGTTAATGAACACCTGCGCAGGCACGATGCATTTGAACCGAGCTTACAACGTGATCTCAGACAATTGTCGCTATCATCGCTCCAAACCAAGAATGGGGTTGGGGGAGCAACACCATGCGTCAGAGAGCTGTTCCGGCGGCCACGATGATCGTGGCCGCCAGCCTGATCGGCATTACGCAGGCGCGATTACCGCGACCAGTCAGAGAGTATCGCGAGCGCGTCAGCGTCGAGATGTCGGAAATCGCGGCGCTTGATACGCCTGTCGATTGGCTCGGTGCGCGCCGCGGCCGGCCGTTCGGCCGGCGGGCATAAGGCAGAGGCTCGATATCTGCATCAAGGCGGAGCCTTCCGGCTCGGGCGCAGGATGACACGCCGAGGCGCGGTCATACCTGCGAACCGGACCTGTGGCGAGGCGGCGGCGCCTGCCCCAACCCGAATTGCTCGCGCACAGCGATCGCCTCGTCAGCGCGGCCAAGCGCCTCCAGCACCCGCACGTATGTGCGCGCCGAATCCTTGGTCCACCCTGGCTCTGCGCCGGCCCTGCCGTGGGCGCGGAACGCGGGCTCTGCATATCGCAAAGCCTCCTCGGGCCGAGCTGTGAGCAGCAGAAGGGTAGCGAGATTGCGCTGCGCTCTTGCGGTTATCGGAAAATCAGGTCCCAGGCCATTTGACAGGTTTGCGACGGCTTCTCGATAGAGCGGCTCGGCTTCGGCGTAGCGGCCTTCTGTCCGTAACAGATTCGCGAGATTGTGGAGGTGCCGCGCCACATTGGGATGGTGCCGGCCATCAACGACCGTACCGATCGCGATGGCTTTGTGGTAGTAGCTCTCCGCTTCCCGGTTGCGGCCGACCGAACGCAAGAAATTTGCCAGATTGTTGAGAAGGCCGGCCATGTCGGCGCTCTCCCGCTTGTCCGACGCATCCATGATTTCGATCGCTTGCCGATAGTGCGCCTCGGCCTCGGTCTTGCGACCGACGTGATGCAGCAGATTGGCGAGACCATTGAGCTGCGTGACCGCATCGGGTGCCTTGCGATCAAGCGTCCTTTCGGCGACATCGATTGCTTGCGGGATGAGCGCCTTTGCCTCCTCGTAGCGGCCGCTGTTGAGGCAAAGCAATGCGAGGTCGTGCAGCGCAATCGCGACGTAGGCATGATCGGGCCCGAACGTCCGCTCGTTGATGGCAAGGGCATCGCGCATCAGCGACATGGCCGCGGCGAACTCGCCCCGCATTCGCAGATAGCGCCCGAAAATCGAGAACAGCCGCCCGGCTGCAGCCGATGATTCCAAGCCGCTGGCTTGCAGACATTCGCGCGCGGCAAGAACGTGCGGAAGCAGCCTGGCGCGGCGAGGCGTCGAGGCATCGTGCCGGACTCTTCCAGTTGGAAATTGGTCGACCAGGCCCTGCAACACCCGCGCCAGCGTGGCCTGCGTCTCGCCGCGCTCGGCGAGCCGGGCGCGCATGGCCGCCTGCACGAGACGATGAACGCTGACCATCGGCCGCTCGCCTTCCAGATTGGCATGCTCGATGAGCGACACGGCCGAGAGCGCCATCATGGCTTCCGCGCGCTCCTCCTCGTCCGGGATATCGTTGTCGATCAGGTCGAGCGGAATGAGCTCAGGAGCGAGGTAGGCGCAGAATCCCAAGAGCCGCTCGGCGGCCGGACATTCGGCCGCCACCTTCTCGATGGCGAGGCTGAAAGTCGCCGCGACGCTCGCCGGATAGCTCGCACCCTTGGGCGTGCGTGTGATCCGGCTATCGATGCGCTCGACGTAGCCGGTGAAGCTCGTGCGGGTGAGCTTGCAGAAGGCGCCGGCGTGATCGAGCGCCAGCGGCAGAAATCCCAAGGCCTCGGCCAGCCGTGCGGCGCCATCAGGGTCCTGGCGCATGGCGCGCTTCTGCAGGAAGGTTGCCGCCGCCTCCGGCGAAAGGGTCTCGAGCCTCACCTCGGTCGCGTGACCACCCCAATCGGCCCAGCGCGTGGTCAGCAAGAGGTGTGCGCCGCCGGTTGGCAATAGCTCGCGGACCGTGTCAGGCGCTTCGACATTGTCGTAGACGAGCAGGAACGGGAGCTCGGTGCGTGCCGCAATGCGGGCAAGCGCGGCGCGCGCGGCGCGCTCCTGGTTCGATTCGGCGGCGAGCTTCGCATCAAGCCGTTCCGCCAGCGACGCGAGGCTTGCAATCAACAGTGTCCGCTCCTGCGCCGGCGCCCACCAGACACCGGCATAGGCTTCCGCGTGCCTGTGGACGTATTCGGCGACCAGCGAAGTCTTGCCGACCCCGCCCAGTCCATGAATAGCGGCAATCCTGTTCGCCGTCGGCTGGGCCCCGCCGCCCAGAATGTCGAACAGCTCGGCCACCGACGCGTCACGACCTGTAAAGTTGAGGTCAGGCGGCGGAACATTTTCGAACAGCTTCGGTCGCCTGCGCGTTTCATTGGCGCGCCCCTCGGCCGCCGCCAGGATGCGGTTGCGGCGTTCGGTCGGGGTGTCGACACCCACGAGATCGCCGAATACCACGGCCGAAAACAACCCTTCCGGGTCGCAGTCTTCGACGCGCAAGACGATGAAGCGCCGGTCGCCTCCGGATTGCGCCGCTATGGCATAGAAGTTCGTCCACTCGGCGGTCGTGAACGGCGTCGAATCATAGTCCCGCGTGAGCAGGGCGATGAAATGCCGGCAACGCTTGAGCGCGTCGTGCATCGCCAGGATGAAGTTGGCGCCGTGCGGAATATCGTGGTCTTGAACGAGCAGCGAATAGCCGGCGGCGGTGAGGACATCGGCCACCTCTTGCGCAACTCGCGCGCTGGCGCCGCGCCGGCTGACGAAGAAATCGATCTGCGGGCGCTCGGCGGCACGCGCGCCCGCCCCGTGCGCGACAAGCGGCTCGCTCAACCCATCGCCAGGCAGGCTGTCCTCGTTCATTCCGGAGGCACCTCGTGGCTGAAAGCAGCGGCTGAAAACTATAGCTGCGGCAAAAGGGGCTCGCCAGACGGACCGCGTGGCTTCGTGGTCCGATGACGTGATGATACGATTGCGGCCCTGGCGCGTTATCCTCCAGATCCTGCAGGACCCCAGCCCGATCGGAACCCGGAATGTCAGCCCCCAGTACCGCCCCCGAAAACCGCCTCGCGCAGGAAACCTCGCCTTATCTCCTGCAGCACAAGCACAATCCGGTCGACTGGTGGCCGTGGGGGCCGCTGGCGCTCGCCGAGGCGCAACGCGCCAACAAGCCGATCCTGCTGTCGGTCGGCTACGCCGCCTGCCACTGGTGCCACGTGATGGCGCACGAGAGCTTCGAGGACGAAGCGACCGCGCGCGTCATGAACGACCTGTTCGTGAACATCAAGGTCGACCGCGAGGAGCGGCCCGACATCGACCAGATCTACATGTCGGCGCTGCATCTCATGGGCGAGCACGGCGGCTGGCCGCTCACCATGTTTCTCACGCCGCAAGGCGAGCCGTTCTGGGGCGGTACGTATTTTCCGAAGACCAGCCGCTTCGGCCGGCCCGCATTCGTGGATGTGCTCGAAAACGTGGCGCACATCTTCCGCGCGGATCCCAAGGCAGTCGAGCAGAACCGCTCGGCCCTGATGGCGCGGCTCGCCGAGACCGCGCGGCCGCAGGGCAGGGTGGTCGTTGGCCGGGGCGAGCTTGACCAGGCCGCGCAGAAACTCGGCGGCATCATCGATCCGGTCAATGGCGGCACCCGCGGCGCGCCCAAGTTTCCGCAGCCGATGCTGCTCGAGTTCCTCTGGCGCGCCGGACAGCGCACCGGCGAAGCGCGCTACTTCAACGCGGTCGAGCTGACGCTGGAACGCATCGCGCAGGGCGGCATCTACGATCATCTCGGCGGCGGCTTCTCGCGCTATTCGGTCGACGAGCGCTGGCTGGTGCCGCATTTCGAGAAGATGCTCTACGACAACGCGCAACTCCTGGAACTGCTCGCGCTGGCGCATCAGCGCTCCGGCAAGCCGCTCTATCGCGCGCGCGCGCAGGAGACCGTGGCCTGGCTCGCGCGCGAGATGACGACACCGGAGGGCGCGTTCTGCGCCTCGCTCGACGCCGATTCCGAAGGCGAGGAGGGCAAGTTCTACGTCTGGTCGCTGGCCGAGATCGAGACCATTCTGGGCAAGGACGATGCCGCGTTCCTGGCCCGCCACTACGACGTGACGCCGGAAGGAAATTTCGAGGGCCACACCATTCTCAACCGGCCGGCGCGGGTGCCGGCGACCGCCGAAGAAGAGACGCGGCTTGCCGAATTGCGCGCGCGCCTGTTCGCGGTGCGCGAGCGGCGGGTGCGGCCGGGCCTCGACGACAAGGTGCTGGCCGACTGGAACGGCCTCATGATCGCGGGGCTTGCCAACGCCGGCGTCGCGTTCGGCGAACCCGCTTGGCTCGCCACGGCGGCACGCGCCTTCACGTGCATCGCCACAAACATGGGCCGCGACGATCGGCTCGGACACCGTCTTGGTCATTCTTGGCGCGCCGGCAAGCTGCTGTTCCCGGGTCTCGCTTCCGACCACGCCAACATGATCCGCGCCGCGCTCGCGCTCAACGAGGCGACCGGGGAGGGCGCCTACCTCGAACGCGCGCTCGCCTGGCAGGGCGCGCTCGACCGCCACTATGCCAATCAGGCGACCGGCGGCTACTTCCTCACCGCCAACGATGCCGAAGGCCTGGTGGTGCGTCCGAACGCGACCGCCGACGAGGCGACGCCCAATCCCAATTCGGTGGCGGCGCACAATCTCCTGCGGCTCGCATTGGTGACGGGGCAGGACGCTTATCGCGCGCAGGCCGACAAGCTGTTCGATGGCGTCGTCCCGCTCGCGGCCGAGAATCTCTATATGCACCTCGCCTTGTTCAACGCGCTCGACCTGCGGCTCCGCGGCGCCGAGATCGTGGTGGCGGGCGAGGGAAGGGAAGCGGATGCATTGATTGCGGCCGCGCTCGCCCTGCCGGCGCTCGACCGCGTGGTGCTGCGCGCGCGCTCTTGCGATGCGCTGCCGGCGTCCCATCCGGCGCAGGAGAAGATCAAGGCCGCGAGCGGCGCGGCCGCCTTCATCTGCGTCGGCGAGCGCTGCTCGCTGCCGGTGACGGACCCGGCGCGCGTTGTGGAAGTGGTGAAAGAGATGCGGGGGTGAGCGGCGGCACGGTCGGCGCGCGTCAGCCGGCCCGCCGGATGCGCTCCCGTCCGACCACATCGGTCGCGCTTTCCGATCCTGCCGCGTCCAGGGCCATGACGACCTTGTTGCAGAAGCTATCGAGATGCTGCGGCTCGAACAGATTCAAGTGGTCACCCTCAATGGGCACGATGGACAGTGACCCGCATAGCTCGCCCCATCCGTAGTCATAGGAGCCCGGCCATTGCTCGCTGGTCCGAAACAGATTGGCCCGCACTGCGAGCGGCGCAATCACTGCATAGCGCAGCGCTCTGCGCCGCAAGGTGATACCCAGGCCCATTCGAACCCGGGCGGATTTCCTCGCCGGCAACAGTCTGGCCCCAAGCAGACGCACGTGCCACCGCATCAAAGATAGCGAGGCGAGTTTGCGTGCGACAACGCCGCGGAAACCGCTCGCCTTGCGCTTCTGCGCGGCCGCGCGTGCTTTGGCCGTGTTCTTTGCGCTGGTCGACTGAGGCGGCTCGATGACGCGTCGTGTATCTATTAGCCCCATGAACCGCACGCGCTCCCCGGCCGCGAGGAGGCGGCGTGCGACTTCCCACGCCACATAGCCGCCCGATGAGATGCCGAGAAGGCAATACTGATCACGACGACCCCGCGCGCGAATTTGGGCCAATGCAGCGTTGACAATCGTGTCGAAGCCACCTCCGCCACGCAAAATCTCGGCCGCCGGAGGATAATGAACGACCTCGAACCGGACGCGGCCCGCGAACGCCGCACGGAGGCGAGCCAGGTGCGGCATGTCTCCTTCCAACGGCGGCATGAGAACAACCGATAGAGACGGGTCGAGCGCGGCACCATCGCGGCTAGCGGAGCGATCATCGGCACTCTGGCGGATCGCCTCCACCAGCATGTTAGCCGTCGCGCCAGGCTCGAGCAGATCGAAGCTCAACGGAACGCCAACCAGTTCCTCCAGTGCGAACCAGAAACGCAGCGTATCCATCGAATCGCCGCCGGCTTCGTCCCAGGGCTGGTTGTCGGCCAGCGATTGGCGGCCGAACGCCTCCGTCCATGCGCGCTCGACAGCAGCACGGATCCGCTCATCAGAAGCAGGGCCAGCATCTCGGTCGTTGGCGGGCTGATGGCCCGCGAGCGCGGCTGGTAGCGCGGCGCCTTCCGGGCCGCGCGGCTCGTCAGCGGGAACGAGCATCCGCCGCACGGCATCGCGACTGATCTTGCCGCGCGCGTTGCGGGGAAGCTCATCGACCACGAACCAGTGCTCCGGCACCCATTCGCGGCGCAGGCGCTCACGACACCAGGCTTCCAGGTCTTTCGGGCTGATTGCCGCGCCGTCTACCAGCTTGACCGCGACCGCCACCAACTCACCGCTCGCGGCGTCGGGCACCGAGAACACGCAGGCCTCAGCAACATCGGGATGCCGGTCGAGCAGCAGGTCGACTTCGGCCGGCTGCACTTTTACGCCGGCCCGGTTGATCTCATCCTTGATCCGACCCGCAAGCCAGAGGCGGCCATGCTGATCCACTTCGCCGCGATCACCGGTGTGGAGCCAGCCGTCGCGCAGCACGGCGGCGGTGAGATCAGGACGATCGAGATAGCCGGACATCATGGCGGGCGATCGCACTACGATCTCGCCTGCGCCGGATTTACGGATCGTGCCGTCATCATCCATGACCGCGACGGTCGTGCCCCAGGGCTCCCCGACGAGCCCATCCGCGATATCTCCGCGCGAGGACGCGCCCGCGACCCAGTTGGCGGTCTCGGTCAACCCGTAGCAGTTGACGACTTCCGCGCGCGTCCAGTCGACAACCTGCGACCACAAGCCGGTCGCGAACGGTGCCGAGCCCACGTGGACCCGGAGCAGCGAGCGGCCCGATGGCGCGTCATGGCGCGTCGCCATCCGCCACAGCGCCGGCACCGAGGTCATGAACGTGATCTGGTGGTCGTCGACGATGCGGCCGAGGTTGCGCATCAGCGGAACGCCGGTCGGATGCAGGACGATCTCGCCGCCGGACAACAAGGGTGTCAGCGAGTTGCCGATTAACCCGTGCCCGAAGTGCGTCGGCAAGGTCACGAGCGTGCGCCTGAGCGTGTCAGCGCCGATCGCGTCGACGTTCGCTGCGATGCGGCTGCGAATGGCACGGAAGCTCAACACGACGCCTTTCGGCGCGCCCGTGGTGCCTGAGGTGAACAGGATCAGGGCCGGTGTGTCGAGATCGGTCTCAACCAGCGTCGCTGACACTCGCGCCGGTGCTTCACGCTCGAGGTCCACAATTCTGACCGGGATCGTGCCGGCCGGCGCCGCGCCTCGCACGAGCAGGGCGGCAGGCTTGGCAAAGCCGATGATGGTCTCAAGCTCGGGCCCGGTGAGGGATTGGTCGAGGCAGGCAGCGCTCGCCCCTAAGTGCCACGTCGCCAGCAGATCCGCGAAAAAATGCGCGCTCTGACCATGCGCAATCGCCACGACCGAACCCCGGCCGATCCCCATGGCCTGCAGGGTCGCGGCTCGTCGCTCGATCTCGTGGGCAAGCCGGGCCGGATCCCAACGGATGCCGGACCCAATATCCTCGACGGCGCCCAGCCGTCGTGCGTGAAACGGCGTTTCAATTGTGGGAACGACCGCTAGCTTCGCGTCCCGGCGCAAGACTTGAGCCTCTGCAGCGTCCTGAAGCCAGCGCTCCCGCGTGTCCTTCCCGACGACCGCTGGCAATACCCGCCGGTTTGCCTTTACCTTCACCCCGGTTGTTGCAGCGGCAAGTCTCTTGTGCTGGCTTTGCACAGCAAATTTACGTCTCGGTTATGGGAATGCGCCCCGGTCCAGGACGCTGGCGCCGCTTGGCAGCGAGGAAACGACATAATGCAGGCGTCAAGAACCATCATCCCGCTGGTCGCGCTGGCTGCGATGGTCACCGCCGCTGCGACCGTGGCGCACGCCCAGGCCAACTACCCCAGCCGGGTCGTGCGGATCGTCAACCCGTATGTCGCCGGCAGCACCACCGATATCCTGGCGCGCGCGCTGGCGGTCGGCCTCTCCAGCCGTCTCGGCCAACAATTCGTGGTCGAGAACCGGGCAGGTGCCGGTGGCGCGCTTGGCACCGCCGCGGTCGCCCGCGCGGAGGCGGACGGCTATACGCTCCTGTTCGCGCCGGCCCTGGTATTATCGGTCTATCCGAAGGCGCGCGGCGCCGACACCGGCTACAAGCCCGATGCGCTGGTGCCGATCTGCCAGACCTTCAGCAACGTCATGGCGCTCGCGGTACGGATGGATTCTCCGGTCAGGAGCCTCGGCGACCTGGTGGCCATGGCCACACAGCGGCCCGGCGCGCTCAACTACGGCCACCAGGGCACGCTCACCATTCCGCATCTCGCGATGGAAGAATTCCTCCAGGCCGCCAGGATCGACATCAGGGATATCCCGTTTCGCGGCGAGCCCCTGGTGATGACCGATCTCATCGGCGGACAGATCAATGTCGCCTCGATCGTGCTCGGCTCCGCGGCCGGCCAGAACATCCGCCTGATCGGCATCTTCGCCGAGACGCGCCATCCCTCGTTCCCGACCGTCCCGACCGTGAAGGAGCAGGGCTACGACGTCAGTCCGGCAAGCTTCGGCGGGCTGCTGGCGCCGGCCGCGACGCCGGCCGAAGTCATCGACAAGCTCGCCGGCGCCTGTGCGGGCGCCGCCAAGGACGAGGCCTACGCAACCGCGGCCAAGCGCGCGGCGCAGCCGATCGACTACTATGCCGACGCGGATGCGTTCAAAGAGCGCCTGGCGCGCGATATCGAGCGCAAGGCCGAGGTGCTCTCCCGCATCAAGACGAAGCCGTGAGCGAGCACATGAGGTGCTGACCGAACGTTTCCTCCGCCGTGCCCTGATCGCCGCATCGCTGGCGGGGCTTGTGCTCGGGCTTGTGGCATGGGCCGCAGGTCACACCATTCTTGCCGACTGGCTCTGGGCTGCCGGCACCGCGCCCGTCATCGTCGGCCTCTTCGTTTCCATGGTCCGCGATCTCATGGCGGGCCGCATGGGGGTCGACGCGATCGCCTTCGTGTCGATGTCGGCCGCGCTGGTGCTCGGCCAGGACCTCGCCGCCGTCGTGGTCGCCGTGATGTATGCGGGCGGCAATGTGCTGGAAGACTTTGCGGTCGCGCGCGCCGAGCGTGACCTGAAGTCGCTCATCGACCGGGCGCCGCGCGTCGCGCATCGGCGGCAGGGTTCCGCGATCACCGATATCGCGGTCGATCAGGTTGCGGTCGGCGACATCATTCTGGTGCAGGCCGGCGAGGTGATTCCAGTCGACGGGATCGTCGCCAGTCGGAGCGCGATGATCGACGAGTCGGCACTCACGGGCGAGCCGATCCCGGTCGCACGCCGGGAAGGGGAGGCGGCGCGCAGCGGCACCGTCAACGCCGGCGAGACGTTCGAGATTCGCGCAAGCGCGACCGCAGGCGAGAGCACCTATGCCGGCATCGTGCGCATGGTGCACGCGGCACAGACCGCCAAGGCGCCGTTCATCCGGCTGGCCGACCGCTATGCGCTGCTGCTGTTCCCGATCGCGCTGCTAGTCGCGGGCGGCGCCTGGCTCTATTCGGGCGATCCCATTCGGGGGCTCGCCGTGCTGGTGGCCGCGACGCCTTGTCCGCTGATCCTCGCCGCGCCGGTCGCCTTCATCGCGGGCGTCGCGCAGGCGGCGCGCCTCGGCATCCTGATCAAAGGTGGCCGGCCATTCGAAGCGCTCGCGCGCACGCACACCGTCATGTTCGACAAGACCGGAACGCTAACGGTCGGCGGTGCGCGTCTGGTCGCAATCGAGACCGCGCCCGGCGAGCGCCCGGACGAGGTACTGCGGATGGCGGGCTCCTTGGAACAGGCGTCCCATCACGTCGTTGCGGCTGCCATTGTGGAAGCCGCGTTCCGCAAAGGGCTCGACTTGAGCATCCCAAGTCAGGTGCGGGAAACGCCTGGGTCCGGGCTGGAAGGGATCATCGATGGCCGCGTGGTCCGGGCCGGATCGCACCAGCTGGTGTACGGGTCACGCAGGCCCGAGGACTGGGCGGTGCGGGCGCTGCGGCGCGCGGCCTGGCGCTCGGCACTGAGCGTGTTCGTGGCGGTCGACGGCCGCACCATCGGCGCGCTCCTCCTGGGCGACGAGTTGCGGCGCGAGACGCCGCGCGCCGTCCAGGCGCTGCGCTCGAGCGGGGTCGCGCGCATCGTGATGCTGACCGGCGACCGCTCCGACGCAGCCGAAACGATCGGGGCCGCGCTCGATCTCGATGCGGTGCTTGCGAACCGGGTCCCGTCCGACAAGGTCGATGCGGTCAGGACCGAAGCGCGGCTGCATCCGACCGTGATGGTGGGCGACGGCATCAACGACGCACCCGCACTCGCGGCCGCCTCGGTCGGCATCGCGATGGGTGGGCGCGGCGCCAGCGCTTCCTCGGAGGCGGCCGATGTCGTCATCCTGATCGATCGACTCGACCGCGTCTCCGACGCCGTCGTGATCGCCAGGCGCGCGCGCCGCATTGCAGTGCAGAGCATTGTGGCCGGAATGGCGATGTCAGGAATAGCGATGGGCTTTGCGGCGGCCGGGTGGCTGCCGCCGGTTGCGGGCGCGCTGACGCAAGAGGCGATCGACGTCGCGGTCATTCTCAATGCGCTGCGGGCACTGACGCCCGGCCACATCTTCCGTCGGCCGGCGATGCCGGCCGCAACCGCTAGCGCGCTGCGGGCGGATCACGAACACATGGAATCCGCGCTCGACCGGCTGCGCGAGATAGCCGACGCGCTCGATGATGCGCAGGGCGAAGCCGCCGTCACGCTGATCGCAGAGGCCAGCGGGATCATCGGCCGTCAGATCGTCAGGCACGAGCGCGACGACGAGACCAAAGTCTATCCCGATCTCGCCAGACTTCTGGGCGAAGGTTTCGGCCTCGGGGCGATGAGCCGGGCGCACCGGGAGATCATCCACCTGGCGCGGCTCCTTGGCCAGCTCGCCGATGGGCTCACGGCCGACGACGCCGACCGCTACCTGATCCGGGACGCGCAGCGCGTGATCGAGTCGATCGAGGCGCTGGTGCGCATTCACAACGCCCAGGAAGAAGACATCTACGAGCACGCCATCGCCGGGCGCGGCTGACCACGCTCCTCGCCGGCCATTTGTTTTGATGCAGGTCAATACCAACGCACGATCGAGCGGTCGTAATAACAGCACGCGAATGCGCATTGACGCCGGCGCCGCCATACGTGGGAAAAATCAACAGGTGCGGCGAGGGGCCTGCAGGGAGGCTCGCATGATCACGCTTGAGGACTGCATCGGGCTCTGCGGCTTGACCGAAGAGGAGGTGCTCGCGGTCGCCGAGCACGAGCACATGCCCGAAATCGCCGCCACCGCGCTGGCGCAATATCTCTTGTCACACGAGCACGGCAGCGAGAAAGTCCGCGACATGATCGTCGATGATATCCGGAAAGCGGAGCGCGGCGGCGACAGGCTGCATGTGCTCACCTTGCTGCATGTCCTGCACCATTTTCTTAAGACCCATCCGGAAGCGAAGCCGCTGCAGCA
This sequence comes from uncultured Alphaproteobacteria bacterium, assembly GCA_963753575.1. Classification (GTDB taxonomy): domain Bacteria; phylum Pseudomonadota; class Alphaproteobacteria; order Rhizobiales; family Xanthobacteraceae; genus VAZQ01. Next base: position 4,726,063 of record CAVWCR010000003.1, on the reverse strand, counting down.
TCCGTGGAGCGGGCGACCGTGAAATCTGACCACCCGGGGCCTGTCTACTCTTCATTTCTTCTCCGCAGATACGCCGTCGCGGCGCGCAGGAGCTGCGGGTCGTCGTCGCAGAAACTGAGCGCGCTGTTGCACTTGCGACAGAGAAGCCCGCGCACGCGGCCGGTGACATGGCAATGGTCGATGCAGAGCACGCGCGATGGCCTGCGACAGATCGCGCAGGCATGGCCTTGCCGCGCCTCCAGCGCACGATAGCCCTCAAGCGATATCCCGTAACGGCCGGCGCGCCGGCGATCGCGATAGTCCGGCTCCAAGGCGAGCCGCACGCGGCGGCGATCGTTTGCCAGGAAGCGCGTGCGAAATTGCCGCGCCCGGCGCCGGGCAGCCTTGTTCTCGTCGTCGGGAGGGCGGTTCGATCCTGTGTTCGCCCGGTCCCGGCGCGATCTCATCGGCCGGCGCGACCCTGCAATTCGAGCGCCATGGAGCACCAAAGGAAAAAGCCACGCCCAAAAAGGCGCGGCAGCACGGGAGATAGAGAGTGAAGGGACGCGCAGGGGCGCACCGGCCGCGAGCCGGGCCCTCAGCGCACAATCTTGGGACGATGGCAAAATGTCTCAAGACTCAGGGAAACCTGTCAAGAGCCCAGGCGCTCAATGTTGAAATCGCAAGTGCCGCCGATCACCGGCGACACGTCGGAAGCGGGGCACTGGTCCCTTCTTGCAGCGGTTCCAAACTGGCGTCGTATCTAACAATTGTGCGCGCGCGCGGACGCCGCTAACAATGGACGCGGCTGCGCGGGACGCGGCTGCGCGGGACGCGGCTGCGCGGGACGCGGCTGCGCGGGACGCGGCTGCGCGGGACGCGGGCGGGGACGAGCGAAGCGGGAGAGTTGCGATGCGCGGCGTGGCCTTGTTGCTGTTGAGTGCGCTCGTACCGGTCGTCGCGGCGGCCGAACCAGCGACGCGCGAAGAGCCGGCGCGTGAAGACCTGGCGCGGCTTGAGCTCAACGTCACCGAGACCGTCAAGGACCGCTGCCAGATCACCTTCCTGATCGAGAACAAGACGCCCCGCACGATCGAAAGCCTCAAGCTCGACCTCGCGGTGTTCAATCCCGAGGGCGTGATCCAGCGCCGCATGATCGCCGAGATGGGCCCGGTGGGCGGCAAGCGCACCAACGTGCGCACCTTCTCGACCGAGGGCGAGTGCAGCCAGCTCGGCTCGATCCTGGTCAATGACGTGACCGCCTGCTCGCCGGGCGAGGCCCCCGCCTGCATGGATGGGCTGGCGCTGTCGTCGAAGGTCAAGAACGTCCGGCTTTACAAATAACGCGGGCGCGCCTGTAAGATGCCCCTACCGGCCTCCATGGCCTGAAGGCCCGGCCGGCGGCGCCATGAAGCTTGCGGCAGAACAGGGGAGGGGATGGCAGGCGACGGCATAGTGCGCGACGGCATCAAGCGAGGCGACGCGGTGGTGGTGACCGGAGGCGGCGGCGGTTTCGGCCGCGCCTTCTGCCGGCGCTTCGCACGCGACGGCGCCAAGGTCGCGGTCTGGGATATCGATCCGGCACTCGGCGAGGAGACGGTCCAGCAGGCGAAAGCTGAAGGCGGCGAGGCCCGCTTCTTCAAGGCCGATCTCGCCCAGGCCGCCGACATCGATGCGGCGGTCAAGGCCACGCTCGATGCCTACGGCACGCCCTATTGCGTGATCAACAACGCCAGCATCTATCCACGCGCCAGCGTGCTCGACATGAAACCGGAGGTGTGGGAGCGCACGCTGAAGGTCAACATCACGGCGCCCTGGCTGATCGTGCGCGCCTTCGGCCCCGGAATGATCGCCAACAAACGCGGGGTGGTGATCAACATCGCGTCAGGCCGCGCGCTCGAAGGCGCCGTCAATGGCGCCAATTACGCGGCCAGCAAGGCCGCGATCCTGTCGCTGACCAAGACGCTCGCGCTCGAATGGGCGAAGCACAACATCAGGGTCAACGCCATCATCCCGGGCGTGTCACTCACCGCGCAGCCCTTGGAGAACACCACACCCGAGGAGCTGATGGAGCGCGGTCGCATCACCATTCCGCTCGGACGGCTCGGCTATCCGGACGACATGGCGGGGCTCGCCGCTTATCTCGCGAGCGCCGACGCCGCCTACATGACCGGGCAGGGGGTCGCCATGAACGGCGGCCGCGTGCTCGTTCCACAATAAGCCCCACTTCATCCAGTTCTGCAGGCTCAAGGAGATCTTCATGGCTTTCACCAGTTGGCGCGGCGTCGTCGGCTGCATCAAACCGACGCTGCGGCCGGGCGGGCTCGAGGAGCTGATCCGCATGCTGCCGGACGGCATCGGCGTGCTGCCGCTGTTTCTCAACATCAGCGAAGGCACCACCGCCGAGTTCAAGCGCGCGACCGCGCCCTATGAGCCGCTGGTCAAGCAACTCGCCGACGCCGGCTGCGACCTCATCCACCCGGAAGGCGCGCCGCCGTTCATGCTGCTCGGCTTCAAGGGCGAGGCCGAGCTGCTGAAGAAATGGGAGAAGCAATACAAGCTGCCGTTCTTCACTTCGGGCTCGAACCATGTGCGTGCGCTGCACGCGCTCAAGGCCAAGAAGATCCTGGGCGCGACCTATTTCGTCGGCGGCATCAACGACCTGTTCGCCAAATATTTCGTGGAAGCCGGCTTCGACGTGCTCGGCATGGAGGGCCTCAAGGTCGACTTCGACAAGGTCGGCCAGCTCTCGGCTGAGCAGGTCTACGCCTTCGTCAAGCAGGCCTTCCTCAAGCATCGTAAGGCCGATGCAATCTATCTCCTCGGCACCGGTTGGCGCGTGCTGCCGATCATCGACCTCTTGGAGCAGGACCTCGGCGTGCCGGTCGTGCATCCGGTGCCGGCGCGCTGCTGGGAGATGCAGCTGCGGCTCTCGGTGCGCCAGCCGATCAAAGGTTATGGGCGGCTGCTGGCCGAGATGCTGCCGGGATAGCGCGCAAGCTGCCTATCGGCTCGCCGTGGCGTGCCGCCAGTAGAGAACGCGCGGGCCGAAGCCGGCCGCGACCGCCGCCAGCACGGCGGCGGCGCCCAGGTGCCAGAATAGCACCATCACGCTCACGTCGCCGACGTGGAACAGCCGTAGCCCGAGGTTGGCGAGCGCCGCGACCGCGAGCGCGCCGAGCGCGATGGTGACGCGCGGAATGAGCGGTGCGCCGCGCCGAAGCATCACCACCATTGCGATCGCCGGCACGATGCCGATCAGGATCGCGGGCGGCAGGCAATCCCAGTCGGGCCGCAGCCGCAGTCCGTCCGCACCGAGCGTGATCCAATCGTGCCAGCAACCCTCGCCGACCGTTGCGAGCCACGCCGCGAGCGGCAGCAGCGGCAGCAGCAGAATCCTGCGGTCGTACCCCGGCACAACACTGCAGAAGGCGGCGGCGGCGGCGCTGAGCGCCGTGATCAACGTGAACGCCTGCTCGATCAGGAACTGACGATCTGCGACGACGGCGCCCGGTCGCATCTCGCTCGGCATCAGCCAGACCACAGCGGCCAGAAACGGGACCGAGAGCGCGAGCCACAGCAGCATGCGCACCCACGGCGATGGCAGCCGCCGGACCGGGGCGGCGTCGGCCGCGATCTGCTCGATCAGCGTATTCGTATCCATCATCGATCCTTGCCGGCCAACATCCGGCGCAGCGCATTCATGCCGCGGTGAACCGAAACCTTCAGCGCAGCAATGCTCACCCCGCTGTGGGCCGCCGCTTCCTTCAGCGACATCTCATTCAGCTTCAGCATCTCGATGGCGCGCCGCTGCCCGTGCGGCAAAGCCTTCACGGCCAGCCGCAGGGCCTCCGGGTCGCCATACTGGCCCGTCATCGTATTCGGATCATCCTCCGAAAAGGTTTCAGGCAATCGGTCGACCACCACCTCGTGGGCCGAGCGGCTGATGTAGCGCCGGGCGCCATCGGCCATGCGATTGCGCGCAATCGCCATTACCCACGGCAAGAACGGACGGGCGGAGTCATAGGTGCGGCGAGCCTCATGCAGCGACAACAGGATGTCCTGCAGCAGGTCTTCGGCATCCTGCGACTTCAGGAACGCCCGCCGGCGGTGGATGGTGCGACGCAGCAGCGGGACGAGCTCATGCAGCAGCCGCCCATAGGCCTGGTTGTCGCCCTCTTGGGTGGCCCGCATGAGCAGGGCGAACCGCCGGTCTCTTTCCTGGCTCTCACTCACCATGTTGCCATCGCGATATCGCCGCCGCCCAGCGCGCTCCCACCCAGATGTAACCTTTTCGCGCCCAGCCAAGAAGTCAACGCCCCGTGAGCCGGGACCGGTTCGCCGGCGGGCCTGCACACCAGTCGCGCCGTACTTCCAACCTGGAGATCATACTCATGAGCAAACGCTACTTGATCGCATCGGCCCTTGCTGCCGCGGTCGCCGCACCGAGCATTGTCGCGGCGCAAGCCGGCCCGGCGCCAGCCCCGACCTTCAAAGCCGAAAAGTGCTACGGCCTCGCCAAGGCCGGCAAGAACGACTGCGCCTCGACCGGCAACAATTCCTGCGCCGGCACCTCGCGCGTCAGTGGCGACAAGAAGGCGTGGATCTTCGTGCCCGCAGGCTACTGCGAGCGCATCGTCGGCGGCAGCAAGACGCCCCGAGCCTGACCAGCCTCTTGTCCTCAACTTGGGTGGTGGCCATGGCATCAGGTCGCGTTCGCACCATGCCGACCGCATCGGGAGCAGGCCTGCGGCTCCCGCATCTCGCCGATGTCGTGGCCACCCGCCCGCGCGCGGCATGGTTCGAAATTCATCCGGAGAATTTCCTCGCCAATCCCCACGCCACCGAGCTGCTCCTTGACATCGCGCGCGACTATCCGATCTCGGTGCACTCGGTCGGCGTCTCGATCGGCAGCGCGGGCGGGATCGACCGGGCGCATCTTGCGCGCGTGCAGACGCTCGTCGACCGCATCGACCCGATCCTGGTTTCCGGGCATCTGGCCTGGTCGACGCATGCGGGCGAGTATCTCAATGATCTCCTGCCGCTGCCCTACACCGAGGAGACGCTGCGCATCGTCAGCACGCACGTCGACGAAGTGCAGAACACGCTCGGGCGCGCTTACCTGGTCGAAAATCCATCAAGCTATGTCGGCTTCGGCTCCTCGACCATGACGGAGGTCGAGTTCTTGTCAGAGCTCGCCCACCGCACGCGCTGCCAGATCCTGTGCGACGTCAGCAATATCTATCTCAGCGCCCACAACCTTGGTTTCGATCCCGACCGCTACATCGCCGAACTGCCCGCGGACGCAATTGCCGAGCTGCATCTCGGCGGCTTCACGGCGGAGCCGGAGGGCGATGGCGAGGTGCTGATCGATACCCACGCCGACCGTATCGCCGAGCCGGTCTGGGCGTTCTATGCGCGCGCCTTGCGACGCCTCGGACCAAAACCAACCCTGATCGAATGGGACAACGACGTCCCGACCCTCGACGTCATCCTGGCGGAGGCCGCGCGGGCCGACGCCCTCATGGGCGATGCGTTCGCCCCGCGAGCCCACCATGCCGCCGCTTCTTGAGCTCCAGCGCCAGGTGCGCGACGCCGTGGTGGCGGGCGAGCCCTCGCGTCTGCCGTTTCTTTTCGGTGGGCGCGATCCGGCCTCACGGCTCGCCATTCATCGCCACCACTACAACGCAAGTCTCACGCGCGCACTCTTGGACAAGTTTCCCGGCATCGCCTGGCTTGTGGGCGAGCGCTACGCCATCGAGGCGGCGCAGACTTTCGCCCGGCAGCATCCGCCGGCCGCACCCTGCATCGCCGAATACGGCGCGGATTTTCCGGCATTCCTGGCGAACCGCCCGGGCGCCGAGCGCCTCCCGTATCTGCGCGCCTTCGCGGAGCTGGAGTGGCATCTGGTGCAGGCATCGATCGCGATCGATCGGCCGCCGCTCGCGCTCGCCGCCTTTGCGCCCATTGAAGCAGATGTGTTGCCCGACCTTCGGCTCACGCTGCAGGGCGGCCTGCGCTACTACGCGGCCGCCTGGCCGGTCGACGCGCTGATCAAGCACTATCTGAGCGACGCCGCGCCCGAGCACTGCGCGTTCGAGGCCGCCGACATCCATCTCGAAATCCGCGGCGCGCGCGGCGAGTTCACCATCGAACGTCTCGATGCCGCCGAGTTACTGTTCCGCGCCTCGATCGCCGATGGCGCGACAATCGGCAATGCCGCGGAACGGGCGCTTGCGGCCGACGCCGGCTTCGAGCCCGGCCAGGCATTCTACCGGCTGGTCTCAGCCGGGCTCGTCGCTGCGATCGACACCCCGGAGGCCATGACATGACCGACATCACCGCCAGCAGCCTGGGCAAGGCTTTCCTCGCCGCTCGCGCGGCCCTCGAACGCATCCCGCTTTCCTTGATTCAACTCGCGATGCGGATCGCGGTTAGCGCCGTGTTCTTCAACTCCGGGCTCCTTAAGATCAATTCCTGGGAGTTTGCGGTCAAATTGTTCGAGGACGAGTACAAGGTGCCGCTGCTCGATCCGCTCTGGGCGGCGCGGCTCGCGGCCTTCACCGAGCTGACGTTTCCGGTGCTGCTCGTGCTCGGCCTGGCGACTCGGCTCGCCACACTGCCGCTTCTTGGCATGATCCTGGTGATCCAGACCTTCGTCTATCCGCAGGCCTGGACCGAGCATCTGTTGTGGGCCTCGATCCTGGTGTTCCTGCTCAGCCGCGGCCCGGGCATGATCTCCCTCGATGCCCTCGTTGAGCGCAAGCTTGCGGCCGGTAACGATCTGGCCACGGGCGCAGGCGGTCGCGTTGCGGCCGCGTCGACGTCACAGTCATAGCGGCCAGAACCCCTGCTCGATGAACTGGTGATAGGCGCTGCTCCTGCCGCGGCCCGGCGAGCGTCACTGGGAAATCTTCAGAAAGCTCTGCATCGAAACTGACACACGCGGCTCACGCGTCACCGACGCCTGGTTTGCGGCGTTTGCCATCGAGCGAGGCTGCGAGTGGATCACGCTCGACCGAGACTATGCGCGGTTCCCCGGCCTAAAATGGCGGGTGCCGAACTAGTCCAGCATTCTTGTGTGCGGATTCGCCGTCAGGGTTAGCCACAGACCCGATGCTCAAAGATACCAGACGACGACCGCTTTGAATTGATCACCGATCATCACAGGAACGACGATCATCGACTTGTGCCCGCCGGCGATGGCGGAACGAACCGAACAGGAGGCGTCATTGGAGAGACTATCGCGCACGGCCGGGATGCCGCTCTGCCAGACCTGACCGATTGTCCCCTCGTTCTTGCCGATGCTGGCGCCCTGATAGTTCTTCTCCAGATCGGAACTCTGATCGCAGTCTCCGGACTGAAATATCAGTGCCGCGCCTTCCGGGTCCGGCACCCAAATCTCAAACCGGCGTGCGATCGGAGTGTCGCGCGCCGACAAAAGCGTGGCGACCCACATCTCGCCCGATCGATGCGGATAGGGAATTCCGAGCCCCCTGGTAATCCCAATCTCGACGGCCTCGCGCCACCGCAGAAAGGCTTTTGAGCGATAGAGGTCCTTGACGATCAACGGCATGTTCGACTTCCACACCCGGCCCGGCAAACCAAAGCCGCGGGGAAACTTGGTGTATCGGGAATTGAATTCGAACATGTCGGCGGTGCCGTAATAGCCGTCGACCAAGCTCATTTCATAGGAGACCTCGGGATCGTTGTGCCACAGCTCGATCGCACCGATGTGAGCCTGGTCGTCGCCGCAAAACAGAACCACCACGGCCTTCATGGTTTCGCCTGCAAAGACCGGCAGCGCGACACCGCAAGTCAGCCCGACCAATTTGGCCGCCTCGGTCCGCTGGAAATATGAATTTTCGAACTCCTTCAGAATGATCGGATGACCGCTGGCCCAGGCCTTGCCGGGGAGCCCCTCGTCAAAGCCAAATCGCATCTGCTCGCTGGTTGCGCGGAATTCGTCGAGCGGGCCGTAGAGCCCATCCAGAAATCGAAGCTGGCTGCCATCCTCCGTGGGAACCCAGATTTCTGCAACGCGTACGAAGGTCTTGGTCATGTTCACCGGATGGAGTGGGGCGCTCTGTGTCGGCTTATCGCGGCGGCAGGCTGGTGCACTCGCCGTCCAATGCCCAACCCTTGCGCACAAGCAGGGTAGATCCGGTGCACACCGGAAACTGCCATTGGTAGGACATCAAGCAAATCGCTTGCCAAGCAATGCACAGGGGGACACTGCCGACGGATCGGTACGATCGATCTGGTGCCGCCGACAAAATAAGCGTGGAGAGGGCATCAAACAGCCGACGCGCCTAAGAATCCGGCAGACACCAATGGCGCACCGAATGTTTCGACGATGCATTAGTAGGCAATGCATCCTCGACGCGCTCGAAACCGCCTCCGGGTAATCGCAATAACAAGAAACAAACACAGTCTGCACGATCGCGCGCCAACTCAGTGCGCAACAATGCCGCATTCTCTGCGTGCAGGCTTGCCCGCGCAGGTGAGAAATGACCCGGCGACGCCAAGGTTTCTGGCACGAAGTTTGTTTCGTAATCCCTCAGGCACGCACGGGAGCGCAGCATGAAGGGCTACCTATTGGTTGACCACGTCGACAAGAGCTTCGTGCGTGGCGCAGCCACGACGGCGGTGCTCAGGGGTGTCTCCCTGGCCGTCAACAAGGGCGAGTTCATATCCATCATCGGTCATTCCGGCTGCGGAAAATCGACCCTGCTGAACATTGTGTCTGGCCTTACCAGGGTATCGGCCGGCGCCGTCATTCTCGAAGAGCAAGAAGTCAACGAACCCGGCCCTGACCGAGCGGTCGTGTTCCAAACTCACCTGTTGCTGCCGTGGCTCACCGTGTATCAGAACGTCCGCCTCGCGGTCGATCAGGTCTTCAGAAAGACCAAATCCAAGACCGAACGGCACGAATGGACGTTGCACAATCTTCGACTCGTCAACATGACGCACGCGCTGGACAAGCTGCCGAACGAGGTTTCAGGCGGCATGAAGCAGCGGGTTGGCATCGCGCGCGCGCTTTCGATGCAACCGAAGGTCTTGCTGCTCGACGAACCGTTCGGCGCGCTTGACGCACTCACTCGCGCCCATCTCCAGGAGACCGTCATGGAGATCCACGCCAGGCTCGGAAACACCGCGCTGATGATCACCCATGACGTTGACGAGGCGGTGCTCCTGTCGGACCGGATCGTGATGATGACCAATGGCCCAGCCGCGACCATCGGCGAGATTCTACAGGTGCCGTTGCCGCGCCCGCGTCGCCGGCTCGAAATGGCATCCAACGACATCTACCTCAAATGCCGGCTGCGCGTGCTGGAGTTCCTGTACGAGCTTCAGCGGCCTCCTGCCGAAGCGGCGTGAAAACAGTTGCGAAACTCAGGCGCGCTCGCGCGTGGCAACCCTCTATGACGAGCGCGCAGCCGACGGACCCAGCGCCGCGACCGCAAAGCCGCGCGGCGCCTCGCCCCGCTGCCAAGTCTGCCACATGGTGACGTAGGCCGCCTCGATGTGGCGGCAGAAGCGGCCGGCGTCGAACAGCGGATGGGTAAGACGATTGGCGGCGAGCCTCGCGCGCAACTCCTTGCGCTCCCCCGCGTCGATTGCGAGGCGCAGCGCGAGCGCCTCATAGTCTGCAAGCGACGCGGTCACGAGCCCCGGCAGCCCGACCGCCCGCAGCAGGCTCGATCCCACCCGCGCCGCAAACGCCGTGCCCACGCAGGTGACGACCGGCAGCCCGGCCCAGAGCGCGTCGCTTGCGGTGGTGTGGGCGTTGTAGGGCAGAGTATCAAGGAACAGGTCGGCGAGGCGGTGGCGTGCGAGATGCTCGGCAACCGGCAGCCGCTCCGCGAACACAAGCCGCGCCGGGTCGACGCCGCGTGCTTGCGCTTCACGCCGCAGGTTGGCTTCCGCGCCGGCATTCTCCCGCAGCAGCCACAGCACGCTTGCGGGCGCCGCATGCAGCAGGCGCATCCAGATATCGAACATCGACGCCGTGATCTTGTAGTTGTTGTTGAAGCAGCAGAACACGACGCCCTCTTCGGGCAGGCCGGCCTCGTGCCGGCTCGGCGCCGCCTCCGCAATCACGCGCTTGCTGTCGTTGCACTGATAGGAGTCGGGCAGCCGCACGATCTTCTCGCTGTAGTCCGCCGCCGCTTCGGGTGGCGTCACCACCTCGTCCCCCATGATGTAGTCGATGAAGTCCGCACCCATCGTGCCCGGGTAGCCGAGATAGCTCGCCTGGATCGGAGCCGGGCGGAACGCGAAAATCTCCGGGCGCGATTCCTGCGTATAGCCCTTGAGATCGATCGCGATATCGACCTCGCGCGTATGCAGCATTTGCGCGATGTCGCGGTCGTCGCGCCCGCGCACGTCATCGAACGAGTCGAACGCGGCAACCAGACGCTGCCGGATCTCGCTTTTGTCGTCACGGCCGAACGAGACGCCAAGCACGTCGAAGCGCGCGCGGTCGTGGCGCTCGATCAGCTCGGCGATCAGGTAGGCGGTGGCATGCCGGTGATAGTCGGCGCTGAGATAGGCGATCCGGATGCGATCGTGCCTCCAGCGCTCGCCAGCCCACAGCGGGGCGGGAGGCACGCCGATCTTATCAACGATGAAGGCGCGCGCGCATTGCAGGTGCAGCGCCGGCCGGTCACTCAGGCGGATGAGCGTGAACGGATTGACGATCGCCTTGCGCTCGGCGACCAGCGCCTCGAGCTGTGGCGCCAGCCGCGATGTGCGCTCCCAGTCGCAGATGGCGAGCGCCGCCTCGGCGAGCCCGCTGAACGCATAGGGATGATCGGGACGTAGCGCGATCGCCTTCTCGTAGCTCGCGAGCGCCTCCTCATGACGTTTGCGGTCGTTGAGCGCATCGCCGCGCGCGAACCAGGTTTCAGCATGGTCGGGACGCAGCGCCAGCGCCTGGTCGAAGGAGGCGATCGCCTCGTCATGACGGCCCAGCTCCTTGAGCGCGCTGCCGCGGTTGTAGAGCGCATCCGGATAGGCGGGACGCAGCGCCAGCGCGCGGTCGTAGCTTGCGAGCGCCTGCGCGTGCCTTCTCAAGCCCTGCAGCGCATTGCCGCGGTTGTTGTGCGCCTCCACATAGCCCGGCGCGAGCGCCAGCGCGCGATCAAAACTTGCGAGCGCCTCGTCGTTGCGCCTGAGCCGCTGCAGCGCGTTGCCGCGGTTGTTGTGCGCGTCGGGCAGGTCGGGCGCGAGCGCCACCGCTCGGTCGAAGCTCGCGAGCGCCTCCGTGTAACGGCGCAGCGCATAGAGGATCAGTCCATGGTTGGAGAGGGCGCGCGCCGAATCCGGTCTGATCTTCAGGGCGGCGCCCACGAGCTCGAGCGCTTCGGCACTGCGGCCCTGCTGGTGACGGATGACGCCAAGCAGGTGCCGCGCGTCGAAGTGATCGGGCGCGGCTGCAAGGATCTGCGCATAAAGCGCTTCGGCCTGCGCAAGCTCGCCGCGCTGATGACACGCGAGCGCGCGGTCGAGCCATTGTTCGAGCGCCTGCGGTCCCGCTCCGGTCACGCGCTACGCCTTGCCGTCGCCAGACTGCGCGACGCACCAGCGTCGCCATATGGTCCGATAGGCCACCTCGACCGCACGCGCGTAGAGCACCGGATTGCCAGCCGGCGAGGCCGAGATCATCGCGCGCAGGTCGCGACGCAGCGCGGCGAGGCCTGCGAGGTCAGTGGCCCGCGCAATGGCGAGCGCCACATAGTCGTCGTCGCTCTCGACAATCCAATCAGCGAGCCCGACCGCGGATAGGATCGCGCCGGACAGCCTGCCGGGCGCGGTGTTGCCGAGCTTCGCCACCACCGGCACGCCCTGCCACAGCGCCTCCCATGAGCTGGCGCCGCCATTCTGCGGGAAAGGATCGAGCGCGATATCGATCTCGCCAAACGTCGCAAGATGCTCGGGCCGCGGTGTGCGGCCACGCACGTCGATCCGCTCGGGCCCGACGCCTTCCGCTGCCAGCGTCTCGCGCACGAACGCCTGTAGCTCCGGCTCGTCGAGCGCGGTGTCTTTCAAGAGAAGCTGCGAGCGCGGTATCGCATTGAGGATGCGTGCCCACACCTGCAACACCGCCGCCGACACCTTGCCGAACCGGTTGAGGCAGCCGAACGTGACCGCACCGCGTTGCAGCGCCGGCAGCTCGGTCACGGCGGGCGCGTAGGGCGCTGCCTCGAACGTGATCTGGCAGGGCAGATCATAGATCGCCTCCGCGAACAGCGGCCGCGCCGCTTCCGGCACCGAGACCGTGTCGGAAAACAGATAGTCGACGGTGCGCAGCCCGGTGCCGGTCGCATGTCCCCAGGCGGTCACCTGCACGGGCGCGGGCTTGCGGGCAAACACCGCGAGCCTCTGTCCGTGAGTGTGCCCGGAGAGATCGACCAAAATATCGACCTTGTCGGCGCGGATGCGCGCCGCCAGCGCATCGTCGGAGAGCGCGTACGCAGCAACCCACTTGTCGGAGAGCGCCTGGAACGCGCGGGTGCGGTCGTCCTCCGCCGTCACGCCCGAATAACAGATCACCTCGAACTGATCATGGTCATGATGCTGCAGCACCGGCCCAAAGGTACGGCTCGCCGAGTGCTCGCGGAAGTCGCCCGAGACATAGCCAATCACCAGCCGCCGTGACGGGTCCGGCATGTTCTGGTGCGGGGCAATCCTGACCGCAAACGGCTTGGCGCAGGCCTCGTACCACTTGTGGCGCGCCGCTTGATGCTCGGCGAAGCCGAGCGCCGGCATGAAGTCGAGCAGGAAGATCTTGCGCGAATGGGCGTCGGAATATTGCGGCGCGATCGCGATCATCTTGTCATAAGTTGCAATCGCGTCCGCATGACGCCCGAGCAGCATCTGGGCGTCGGCGAGGTTCCAAAGCACCTCGATATCGCCGGGCCTGATCGCCAGCGATCGCTCAAAGCTTATCACCGCCTCAGCCAGACGGCCGAGCCTGGAGAGCACGGCGCCCCGGTTGCTGAGCGCCTGCGGAAAATCAGGTTGCTGCACCAGCGCACGATCGTAGCTCGCAAGCGCATCTTCGAAGCGGTCGAGCGCATAGAGGACGTTGCCGCGGTTGTTATTGAGCTCGACCGAATCAGGGTCGACCTTGAGCGCCTGCTCGAGCGGAACGAGCGCCTCCTCCAGACGCCCGGCCTGGCTCAGCAGCAGCGCCTGAGCAGACAGCGCGAACAGATGATCAGGCTTGGCCTTGACCGTGGCGGTGATGAGCTCGAGCGCCTCCGCCATGCGGCCCTGCTCGGCCCGCAGCAGGCCCAGCCGATAGCGTGCCTCGACGTGACCGGCGTCGGCTGCGAGAATCTGGCCATAGAGCCGCTCGGCCTGGCCGAACTGGCCGCTTCGATGCAGCCCGGCAGCCTGGTCGAGCAACAGCTCGGGATCGAGCGTTCTTGAAGAAACCGACATGGCCCGGACTATACCGGGATCGGCCGGGCACTGCCATTTCAGCCGGTGCCGCATGCAGCCCGTACTCGCGGCTGCATGGGCGTCGCTTGGCGATCAGCGCGTGGCGTCAGGTATTCATCGACTCGAAGAACTCGGAGTTGCTCTTGGTATTGCGCAGCTTGTCGAGCAGGAAGTCGATGGCGTCCATCGTGCCCATCGGGTTGAGGATACGGCGCAGGACGTACATCTTCTTGAGCTGGTCGGGTGGGGTAAGCAGCTCTTCCTTGCGGGTGCCCGAGCGGGTGATGTCCATCGCCGGGAAGGTGCGCTTGTCGGCCACCTTGCGGTCGAGGATCAGCTCGGAATTGCCGGTGCCCTTGAACTCCTCGAAGATCACTTCGTCCATGCGGCTGCCGGTATCGATCAGCGCGGTCGCGATGATGGTCAGCGAGCCACCTTCCTCGATGTTGCGGGCGGCTCCGAAGAAGCGCTTGGGCCGCTGCAGCGCGTTGGCGTCGACGCCGCCGGTCAGCACCTTGCCGGACGACGGCACCACCGTGTTGTAGGCTCGTCCCAGGCGGGTGATCGAATCGAGCAGGATGACCACGTCGCGGCCATGCTCGACCAGGCGCTTGGCCTTCTCGATCACCATCTCGGCGACCTGGACGTGGCGCGAGGCCGGCTCGTCGAAGGTCGAGGAGACCACCTCGCCTTTGACCGAGCGCTGCATGTCGGTGACTTCCTCCGGCCGCTCGTCGATGAGAAGCACGATCAGGAAGCACTCGGGGTGGTTGGCGGTAATCGAATGGGCGATGTTCTGCAGGAGCACGGTCTTGCCGGTGCGTGGCGGTGACACGATCAGGGCGCGCTGGCCCTTGCCGATCGGCGCCACGATGTCGATGACGCGGGCCGAGAGGTCCTTCTTGGTCGCGTCCTCATGCTCCATCTTGAGCCGCTCATCGGGGTAGAGCGGGGTGAGGTTGTCGAAGTTGACCTTGTGGCGTGCCTTCTCGGGGTCTTCGAAATTGATGCTGTTGACCTTGAGCAAGGCGAAGTAGCGCTCGCCATCCTTGGGGCCGCGGATCTGGCCGTCGATGGTATCGCCGGTGCGCAGCCCGAACCGTCGAATTTGTGATGGCGAGACGTAGATATCGTCGGGGCCGGGCAGGTAGTTCGCGTCCGGTGAGCGAAGAAATCCGAAGCCGTCGGAGAGCACTTCGACGACGCCCTCCCCGATAATGTCGGTTTCACGCACCGAAAGCTGTTTGAGGATGCCGAACATCAGCTCCTGCTTGCGCATGGTGCTGGCGTTTTCGACTTCCAGTTCTTCGGCAAACGAAACGAGTTCGCCGGGGGTTTTGGCTTTTAGTTCTTGGAGTCTCATTTCCCGCATGCGGGTCGTCCTGGAAATGGCGGCGACGGGTATGACTGATCAGCCGGTCGGCGCGGAAGAGAGGGGGGATAGAAAGGCTTTGAGGCGAGGCTTCAGGCCAAGAGCCCGATGCAGCGGCCGGTCCCAATACGCGCGGGCCGTATACAAAGCATCCTGCCTGCGGTCGGGGAGATAGCTCCAAGATATGAAAAGAACGTGCTGTTAGCAAGTCCTAGCTGCGCGAAGTCGACAGCTTCGTTGGCCGCCGGCTAGCCACCCGGCATCCCGTCAGAACGGCTTGACGACCACGAGGATGACGATACCAATCATTAAGGCTGTCGGTACCTCATTGATAATCCGATAGAATTTTTGGCTGCGCTGGTTCTGATCGGCACCGAATTCGCGCACGCAACGCACCATGAAGCCATGCATTCCCGACAGTGCCACCACCAAAGCCAGCTTGGCGTGAAACCACCCTGCCGCCCAGAAGCCGCCATCGAAGGCGAGCCAAAGACCGAGCGCCCAGGTTACCACCATGGCCGGATTGATGATGATGGTCAGCAGGCGCCGTTCCATGACCTTGAACGTCTCCGACTGCCGGGAGCCAGGCTCGGCCTCGCAGTGGTAGATGAACAGCCGCGGCAGGTAGAGCATACCGGCCATCCAGGAGATGACCGCGATGACATGCACGGCCTTGACCCACAGGTAGAGCCCGGACGGACGCCACCACAGCAACGCAGCCGCAAGTGTTGCCGTGATGGCCAGAGCAACCACGGCTCGCGCAACCCGTATCTTTGGGTCGGCGGTCATCGTTAGGCCTTGTACTCCCTGACACGCTTGAGCATCTGTTCCACATGCGCGATCGGCGTCTGCGGCACAATTCCGTGGCCGAGGTTGAAGATAAACGGCTCCTCCGCAAACGCTTCCAAGGTAGCGTCGACCGCCCGATCGAGCGCCTCACCGCCCGCGACCAGCACCTGCGGATCGACATTGCCCTGCACCGGCAGCCGCGACTGAACCTGGTCGCGCGCGAAGGTGCGATCGATGGTCCAGTCGAGCCCGACCGCATCCACCCCGGCTTCGTCCACGTATCTGGGCAGCATCGTGCCGGCACCGCGCGGAAAGCCAATGAGTTTCGCCCCCGGCACTTCCCGCCGGACTCGGTCGGCGATCCAGCGGGTCGGCTCGATGCACCAGCGCTTGAACTCCTCGGTCGGCAGCACGCCCGCCCAGGTGTCGAAGATCTGTACCGCATCGGCGCCGGCCTGCAGCTGGCGGATCAGGTAGGACGCCGACGCATCGACCAGAACGTCGATCAGGGTATCGAGACCGACCCGATCGCGGTACCCGAACTGCCGCGCCGGCGCCTGGTCGGGCGTCCCGCGGCCCGCAATCATGTAGGTTGCGACCGTCCAGGGTGCGCCACAAAAGCCGAGCAGGGTAACGCTCGGATCGAGCTCGCGCTTGACCAACCGAATGGTCTCGTAGACCGGCGCCAGCACCTCATGGTCGATCTCGCCCGCAATCCGCTCGAAGGCTCTGCGGTCCTCGAGCGGCTCCAGCAGCGGACCTTCGCCCGCTTCGAACGTCACCCGCTGACCGAGCGCGTGCGGAATGACCAGGATGTCCGAAAACAGGATGGCCGCATCGAAACCGAAGCGGCGAATCGGCTGCAGCGTGACTTCGGCCGCGAGCTCAGGTGTAAACACCAGATCGAGAAAATCTCCGGCTTTTTCGCGCACTGCCCGATATTCGGGCAGATAGCGTCCGGCTTGACGCATCAGCCAGACTGGCGGGGGGACATGTCGCTTGCCGCCAAGAACATCGAGGACACACTTGCTCACCAGATGACCACCGCTCGATCGCTTCCCAATTAAATCTTATAGAATCTTTCTGCTTTAGTTATTGGTCGGTTGATTGGACTCATGCATTGCCATCCACACTCTATACACGGCGACGCAAGCTGTACGAAGTGGGGTGAGGAAGCTCTTGATTTTTTCGGGACTCGCCATGCGTGTGCTAATTTTCGGGCATTTGGTGACAGCCGCCCGCGAGAACGAACCGGCGATTCACAACTTACCACAGCCCGGTGAACGCACCCGGATTCCTCTCCCGGCCGAAGCAATGTGGAAATATTTGCGCCCCCGCCCGAGGCATGGCTTGCACCCCGTGGCGCGGCGTGGCCTCCTCCCCAAGAGTTCACAGGCTCTACCGTAACCATCACCATGCCCCATCGTTCCGGCAGCTACTTCCATCTGCATCTGATCTCGGATGCCACCGGTGAGACGCTGACGACCGTCGCGCGCGCGGCGACCGCGCAGTACACGAAAATGACCCCGGTGGAGCACGTCTATCCGCTGGTTCGTACCCAGAAACAGCTCGACCGGGTCCTGGCGGAGATAGAAGAAGCCCCCGGGATTGTCCTCTATACACTGCTCGAGGACGACCTGGTTGGACGGCTGGAAAACCACTGCCGCGAGCTCAGCGTGCCCTGCCTCTCCATTCTGGGTCCGGTGCTGGCGCTCCTGCAGTCCTATCTCGGAACCGAGACCAGCCACCGGGTCGGCGCGCAGCACACCCTCAATGCGGAATATTTCAAGCGAATCGATGCCTTCAACTACACCATGCTGCATGACGACGGTCAGCACATCGAGGATCTGGAAGAGGCCGACGTCGTCCTGGTGGGTGTTTCACGTACGTCCAAGACCCCAACGTCGATCTATCTCGCCAACCGCGGCATCAAGACCGCGAATGTGCCGCTGGTGCCTGGGATTCCGGTTGCGCCGCGGGTCGAGGAATTGGCGCGGCCGCTGGTGGTCGGGCTGTTTGCGAGCCCGGAACGAATCGTCCAGATCCGCCAGAACCGGCTGCTGGGTCTCAAGGCGCACCATAACGCTGACCAGTACATCGATCGCAAGGCGGTGGCCGAGGAGGTTGCCTTTTCGCGCAAGCTTTGCGCCAAGCACAGCTGGCCCTTGATCGACGTCACCCGCCGTTCGATTGAGGAGACCGCCGCTGCTGTACTCAAGCTTCTCGCCGAACGCCGGCGTCGCCCGGTGGCGTGATGGCGTTGTGGCTTGCCGACAAGCCCTTGGTGTTGGCGTCGAAGAGCGCGCCGCGCCGGGCAATGCTTGAGGCGGCCGGAATTCCGATCGAGGTGCATCCGGCCGACGTCGACGAGCGTGCGATCGAGCGCGCCGCCGTCGAAGGCGGGGCCGGTGAAGTGGCCGCGCTGTTGGCGCGCGCGAAGGCGCACGCGGTTTCTCACGTGATGCCGGGCCGGCTGGTGCTCGGCGCCGACCAGACCCTGGTTCTCGGCACGCGGCGTTTCGACAAGCCCGCCGACCGCGCGGCCGCGCGTGCGCAATTGCACACGCTTGCCGGCAAGACCCACGAGCTGCATTCGGCGATGGCGTTCGTGCATGACGGCAAGGTGGTGTGCGAGGAGCTGCGGGTTGCGCGCATGACGATGCGTGCGTTCAGCGATCGGTTCCTGGACGATTATCTGGATGCTGCCGGCTCGGCAGTGACTGCGAGCGTTGGCGCCTATCAGGTCGAAGGCTTGGGCATCCACCTGTTTGCAAGCATCGAAGCAGATCACTTCACCATCGTGGGTATGCCGCTCCTGCCAGCACTCGATTTCCTGCGGCGAGCAGGCTGCCTCGCTGCCTGACGTTCGACGTCGATCAAACCGCTGTCACAGTCGTTAACAATCAGCGTGGCTGGGACGCCTGCGCTGTCACACAACTGAGATGTTCAAGCGGCATTCATGACGGAACGCGATTCGTCGAAGCAACTCGGACGTTAAAAGCGCTGCCGGACGCGGATGAACGGGCCACCCAACCGCAAGGCGTCGTGGCCGCTATGGATGGTCCGGCTGCTTGATGCATCTCCTGATCGCCACCGATGCTTATCAGCCGCAGGTCAACGGCGTCGTGCGTACGTTAGGGGCGCTCGCGCGACGCCTGCGCGGTCTTGGTGCGACTGTTTCGTTCTTGACGTCCGACGGGTTTCCGTCCTTCCCGGTTCCGACTTACCGAGATTTGCGCTGCGCGGTGCCGAGCCGGCGGGAGATCGCGCGGCGCATCGAGGCGGCCAAGCCCGATGCGATTCACATCGCGACCGAAGGAACGATCGGACACGCCGTGCGATCCTATTGCGTGCGCGACGGCCGGCCGTTCACAACGAGCTATATGACGCGGTTTCCCGAATATGTCTCGGCGCGTGCGCCGATTCCCGAAAGCTGGAGCTATGCGCTGCTGCGGCGTTTCCATTCGGCGGCTGCCGTCACCATGGTGTCGACGCCTTCGCTGATGGCAGAGCTCACCCGCCGCCGCTTCGGCAATATCGGGCTGTGGACGCGCGGCGTGGACACCGACCAGTTCAAGCCGCAGCCTGCCGCCGACCTGAACCTGCCGCGCCCGATCTTCATGAGCGTCGGTCGGATCGCGGTCGAAAAGAACCTCGAGGCGTTTCTGTCGCTTCCGCTTCCCGGCTCGAAGGTCGTCATTGGCTCGGGTCCGCAGGAAGCCGAGCTGCGGCGCCTGTTTCCGGATACGGTGTTCCTCGGTCTGATCGAAGGCGCCGCCCTTGCGGCCCACATGGCGGCAGCCGATGTCTTCGTCTTTCCAAGCAAGACCGATACGTTCGGCATTGTACAGCTTGAGGCGCTCGCTTGTGGCGTGCCGGTCGCGGCCTACCCGGTGACGGGTCCCAGGGACGTCATCGGCAACCATCCGGTCGGCGCGCTTGACGACGATCTGCAGGTCGCCTGCATGGAGGCGCTGCGCATCTCGCGTGAGGCGTGCCGCGCCTTTGCGCTGACCCGCTCATGGGACACGAGCGCACGGCAATTTCTCGGCCACGTGAATCAAGTCTTGCATCACAGCTCCGGCGCCGTGGTGGCGCCGCATGCTGTCGAAGCGATGGAGCACGGATAATGTTTGCAGTCATCGGCGGAAAGGAAGGCGCAGCGGCCACCGGTACAATGGAGCTCGACAAGGCCACGATCGCGAAAGCGTATGGCCGCTGGGCGCCAGTGTATGACCTGGTGTTCGGCGCCGTATTCGACCAAGGCCGGCGCGCCGCCATCGCGGCGGCCGAGCGCATCGGCGGGCGCATCCTGGAGGTCGGCGTCGGCACCGGGATTTCGCTTCCCGACTATGATCGCAAATGCCGCATCTTCGGCGTCGACATCTCCGACGCGATGTTGCGCAAGGCCGAGGAGCGGGTCAGCGAACTGGGCCTTGCCAATGTCGAGGGGCTCGCGGTCATGGACGCGGAGAACCTGTCATTTCCGGACGCGTCCTTCGATGTGGTCGTTGCTCAGTACGTTATTACGACGGTGCCCAATCCGGAAGCGGCGCTGAACGAGTTTGCCCGGGTTCTCAAGCCGGGCGGGGAAATCATCCTGGTCAGCCGCATCGGCGCCGAAGCCGGCTTGCGGCGTACGCTCGAGCATTGGTTCGCGCCGGCCGCACGCAAGCTCGGCTGGCGCACCGAGTTTGCCTGGACCCGGTACGTTCAATGGGCGCAGGCGACCCGGGATATCCATCTGATCGAACGGCGCGCCATGCCGCCGCTCGGTCACTTCTCGCTCATTCGTTTCGGCCGGACCGAAGCTGGCGAAGCCGGCTGTGCAAGCGGCGTCGAACCGCGCATTGCGGGCGGAGCGCGGTCCTAAAGGCATGTCGCGCGATCCACGATCCATACAATTCATCGAGGGAGAGATCCTATGAGCTCCTTTCTTCAGGCGCTGGAAGTTCAGCGGTGGGACGACCATCGTTACTACCACCACAGCCGGATCAATCAGGCCCTGCATCTGCTCAGCGCGATCAGCTTCGTCTGCGCTTACGTGCTCATCTTCTTCAGTCCGGTGGCGGCCGTTCTGGTGGCCTGGCTGATCGGCATGACCAGCCGGCAGATCGGTCACTTCTTTTTCGAGCCGAAGGACTACGACGAGGTCAATCAGGCCACGCACGAGTACAAGGAAGAGATCAAGGTCGGCTACAATCTGCAGCGCAAGGTCGTGCTCATGAGCATCTGGGCGCTATCGCCGCTCGTCCTGCTGGTCGATCCGACCGTGTTCGGCTTGTTCGAGCCGCACCAGGACTTGACGACGGACTGGGCGACGTTCGCGCATCGCACCGCGCTGATCTGGCTTGCGGTCGGGCTCGGCGGGCTGATCTTCCGCACCGTCCACCTGTTCTTTCTCAAGGACGTGCAGACCGGGCTCGTTTGGATGACCAAGATCATCACCGACCCGTTCAACGACATCAAGCAGTACTACAAGTCGCCGCTCTATCTCTTGCGCGGCGAATTGCTCGATGTCCCGCAGAAGCAGCACGGGTGAGCGAGGTAGGCGTAGGGTGGGCAAAAGGCGCTGGCAGAGACTTCAACACGAATGAAAAACTCTCGTGCGCCGTGCCCACCATTGGCGTCGGTGCAAGACGCACCGATTGTGGTGGGCACGGCGCACGAGAGGCGCTCTGTTCTTGAGAGGCAGTGCGAGTGCCTTTGCCCACCCTACAGCGCTCGTTCAGCTGCGCCCAAACCGATGCGCCAGGATCTCTCGCAGGACGCGCCGCTTGATCGATCGGTTGGTCGCTGCCGGGTCATGCCACCAGAAACCGTCGCATTGCATGGCCTCGGCGGCCGCCACGAAGCGGTCGACGACGGCTGCGAAATCCGCATCCGTATAGTTGAGACTGAAGATCAGGCGGCCGGTGCCGATCCAGCTCAGCGCCAGGCCTTCGGCGCGCAGGTAGAACTGGAGCATCCAGTTGTAGCGCGAGGACTCGGTGTAGATCACGGTCCAGATCGACGACAGGTTGGCGACCCGCAGCGGCAGGTTCTGCTCTTGCATGCGGCGATTGAAGGCGTCGGCTCTTTGGTTCCAGAGTGTATCGAGACCGGCATACATCGTGCGCGCCTCGGGTGTGTCGAGGCAGCGCAGGAACTCGTTCATGGCTGCCATCACGTAAGGGTGGGCGTTGAACGTGCCACGCGCAAAGCACACGTCGAGCGGCCACTCGTCGCGGAACCGCTTCATCAGCTCCTTACGGCCGCACAGGACGCCGACCGGCAGGCCGCCGCCGAGCGTCTTGCCATATGTCACCAGGTCGGCCCGCACCCCGAAGTATTCCTGGGTGCCGCCGGGGGCGATGCGGAAACCGAGGAAGACATCGTCCACGATGAGGACGATGCCGTTCTCGCTGCAGACGGCACGCAGCTCTTTGAGCCAGGCCACATAGGCCTCGCGGTCGAAGCGTGCGTTGCGCGCACTGTCGACCAGTGCCGAGTCCGCCGGCGGGCCGGCATTGGGATGCAGCGCCTGCAGGGTGTTGACGAGGACGCACGCGATGTCGTGGCGCGTGCTCAGGACGCGCAGCGCCGCTGCGGACATCTCGTTGAGCGTATAGGTCTCGCGTGCGGGCAGCGGATTGCCGATGCCGGGCTGTACGTCGCCCCACCATCCGTGATAGGCGCCGCAGAACCGCACCAGGTGCGTCCGCCCGGTGTGATAGCGCGCGAGCCGCACCGCCTGCATGACGGCCTCGGTCCCGGACATGTGGAACGAGACCTCCTCGAGGCCGGAAATCTGGCGCAGCCGCGCCACGTTGTCGGCGACCACCGGATGATAGCTGCCAAGCACCGGACCGAGGGCGCCCGCGTGCTCGACCGCGCGCGCAATGCATCTCTTGTAGAAATCGTTGCCCAAGAGGTTGACGCCGTAGGAGCCGGTGAGGTCGTAGAACGGGTTGCCGTCGACGTCCGTCAGGGTTACGCCGGCGGAGGACTGGACAAACGCGGGCGCGCTCAGGTGCTGCTGCACGAGGCGACGGAACTGAAACGGGACCCGATAGGCGTCGGTGAATTGCAGATCGGAGATCGCGTCTTTCGCGTCTGCGGTGAGCGCCATCGTCTTGGGAAAGCGCTCCGCGTAGAGCTTGGCGAGCCGCATGAAGCCTGCTTGCCGCGCCGCCGCGATATCCTCCGGCGCATCGTCACTGCGGAAGAACTGCGCCTCGTCGTACTCGTAGAACCGAATCAACGAGGCGATGCGGCGCGAGAGCCGGGCGTGCCCGCTCAGCGATCTGTGCTTGGCACGCGACAGCTCGATGCGGGATTTCAGCTTAACCAGCGATGTCGTGAGGGCGGTGGCCCCGACGGCGTAGAGCGCAAGGGTGGCAGTGCGCGAATCCATTGGTCTGAAGCGCTAGCGAGGTAATCTTACGGTTTCATGACAATCCGTTCCGCGATCGCCAAAGTGTGCCAGCAGGAGAGCCTCAACTTCCTGCTTACCAACAGGATTCCGCGCCGTCTGCTGACGCGGTTCATGGGCTGGTTCAGCCAGATCGAGCAGCCTTTGGTGCGCGACTTGTCGTTCGCGACCTGGCGCCTGTTCTCGGATCTCGATCTGAGCGAGGCGCGCAAGACCCGCTTCCGAAGCATGCACGATTGCTTTACCCGCGAGCTCAAGGATGGCGCGCGGCCGGTTGACCCCGATCCTTCCATTCTGGTGAGCCCCTGCGACGCCATCGTGGGCTCCTTGGGCACGATCGCTGGCACCACCGTGTTCCAGATCAAGGGCTTTCCCTATCGCCTGGAAGACCTCATGGGCGACGGCGGTGTGGTGGATGCGCACCGCAACGGGCAATACGTCACGCTGCGGCTCACCTCCAGCATGTACCATCGCTTCCACGCCCCGCATGATTGCCGGATCGAGCAGGTCACCTACATCTCGGGCGATACCTGGAACGTCAATCCGATCGCGCTCAAGCGGATCGAAAGGCTGTTTTGCCGAAACGAGCGCGCGGTGCTGCAGACGACGCTGACCGGCAGCGGCCATACGGTCACGCTGGTGCCGATCGCCGCGATCCTGGTTGCGAGCATCCGGCTGCCGTTCCTGGATGACGCACGCGACCTGCGTCGGCTGTCGCATGTGCCGGCAGGGGTGCGCTCCCGAATCGATGAGCGACCTCGTGCGAGAACGCTGGTTCGCCGCAAGACCGCGCGCAACGTCATCCCGTGCAGCGCGCAATTCGCCAAGGGCGACGAAATGGGCTGGTTCCAGCACGGGTCGACCATCGTGCTGTTTGCGCCGGAGGGCTTTGCGCTCTGCGATCGCCTCGCGGAAGGCACCGTCATCCGCATGGGACAGCCGCTGCTGCGGCTGCCTTGAGGTGTATCAGGATTCGGCGGCCTTAATGGCGTGGCGAAGAATGGACGCAGAGGCGACCGCGCCCAAGCCGTCTGCGCCTAAGCCTACCGTGCCCAAGCCTTCCGCGCCTAAGTCTTCCTGCTCGTCCGGCAGGAGCTCGTCCGGCCGAGAGCGCCTCGCCCACCGGATGATCTCAAATCGGCCGTCGAAATGCTCGACCACCGCGGTGCAGCTTTCCACCCAGTCGCCGCAATTGATGTAGCGGCAGCCGGCGTCGTCCCGGATCACCGGGTGGTGAATATGGCCGCAGATCACGCCGTCGACGCCGTGCCGCTGGGCCTCGGCAGCGATCGTTTGCTCGTACTGGCCGATGAAATTGACGGCGTTCTTGACCTTCAGCTTGGCCCATTGCGAGAGCGACCAGTAGGTGAGGCCGAGCTTGCGGCGGACGATGTTGAGTGCGGTATTGCACCAGATGGCGGCGTCATAGGCCTTGTCGCCAAGCAGCGCGAGCCAGCGCGCATGCCGGATCACCACGTCGAACAGGTCGCCATGGATCACGAGGTAGCGCTTGCCGTCGGCGGCCACATGAATGGCGCTCTCCAGCACCTCGACACCGCCAAAGTGAGTGCCGTAGTAGTCGCGCAGAAATTCGTCGTGGTTTCCTGGAATATAAATCACACGCGCGCCCTTGCGCGCTTGCCGCAGCAGCTTCTGCACGACGTCGTTGTGCGCCTGCGGCCAGTACCAACCCGATCTAAGCTCCCAGCCGTCGACAATGTCTCCGACCAGATAAATGGTGTCGGCCTCATGGTGGCGCAAAAAGTCGATGAGCTCTTCGGCCTGGCAGCCGCGCCGACCGAGATGGATGTCGGACAGGAACAGCGTCCGAAATTGCCTAGGATCGTTGGTTGCGGCCACAAGCATCTGGGTTGTGAATGTTGCGAAGCTCCGTGTCGCTGATTTCTATTGCGAACGGATGACGCTCAGGCATTTCTCCCCCGATCGGCTATTCGCATGGGGGTATCGCGCCAGACGAAGTCTTTGCCGAGCCAGGCCGACGCCCAAAGAACCGGCAGCAGCAAGTCGCGCACCAGCCAAATGAGCGGCGATCGGTGCGACAGGAACCACCCCGCCGTCAGGCACAGCCAAGCTTCGGCGCCGTACCAGACGAGGCCGAGCGCCAGCAGGCAGGGCACGATCGGCAGTCCCGCGGCGCCTGCCGCAACCGCGCCGGACACCAGTGCCGGCACGATACCTGCGAATAATTCCAGCCCGAACAGAGCCGTGAACGAATCGCGCCGCAGCCGCGCCCAGCGCAGCTGCCGGCGCCAGACATCGGCGGCCGCACGGTGCCCCAGTGGTTGGAAGAACGGACGATCGACGACACGGACACGCAGACCGGCTTTGCGGACAAGCTTGGTGGCGGCCGCATCCTCGGCGAGCTCGCCGGCCAAGGCGCGGATACCGCCGGCGCGCTCCAAGATGTCGCGCCGCCACAGCATCGTCTTGCCTTGCGCGAATCCGAACCCGGCGCTGTCGGCAGAACACTGCCAGCGCGCCTGATAGGTGTTGAGGAAAGCGCATTCGAGCTCGGCCCAAGCGCCATCTGGCAGGCATCCAATCGGCGGCGAACACACGAGGCCAGTATCGGGCCGCCACGTCGCCAGCAGGCGCTGAATGTAGTGGCGCGGCATCAGCACGTTGCTGTCGGCGATGACGATCCAGCCATGTGCTGCCGCGCGCCAGCCCTTGACGATGTTGTTCAGTTTCGGATTGGCGCTGACGCGGTCGATGCCGATGATCAGCCGCGCCGGAACGTCCGGGTGCGCCGCGATCAGGCGGTTGACCAGCGGCACCGCGGCATCGCTGGCATGCTCGGCGCAAAAGATGATTTCGTAGTTCGGATAATCGAGCCGGAAGGCCGAGCCGAGCGTTTCCTCGGCGAAATTCTCGAACCCGCACACCGGACGGATCAGCGAAACCGCGGGCGCGTTCTGCGTTGGCGCACGCTCGCTCGACACGGTCCGCATTCGCCAAACCGCGATGAGGACGCTGACGATCTGAACCAGAACCGTTACCGCGCAGAACGAGCCGGCAGCGAGAATCAAAGTCGGCATGGCTCGTTATGCGCTGCCGCCCATGACAGCGATGTGACGCTGAAAGCTGTTAATATTAATGGGAGCTTGCGAGCCGCAGGCCCACAATACCGATAACAATCAGGGTCAAGCAGACAACGCGAAGAGCGTCGGCGGATTCCCCGAACAAGACCATCCCGACCAGGATCGCACCAGCGGCCCCGGTACCTGTCCAGATCGCGTAGGCGGTGCCGAACGGAATCGATTTCAGCGACAGCGACATCATGACGAAGCTGAGCCCGATGGCCACGACCGTGCCGAGGCTTGGCCACAGCCGAGTGAACCCGTCAGAATATTTGAGCCCCACCGCCCAGGCGATCTCGAACAGCCCGGCCAGGAGCAGTGCGTGCCATGCGGTCATGGTCTCGTGCCCATTGGCGAATCGCGCCAGCATGAATTGCCACGCCCACTAACGCCGCCCCGTGTAACTTCTGTGAAATGGCACCCGCAGCGGTTGGCGGGACTGGCGCAGCGGCAGAAGCGCTATATCGTACCGCCCGCGTGGCCTGCGGCTGGCTGCGCCCGACAAAGGAATTGTAGCGCGCATGCTCGTCCTCGGTTTGACCGGCTCGGTCGGAATGGGAAAGTCGACGACTGCGGGCTTCTTTAGAGAAGCCGGCGCACCGGTGCATGACGCCGATGCGGCGGTGCACCGGCTCTATGCGGGCGAGGCGGTCCCGCTGATCGAGGCCGCATTCCCGGGCACGACCGCCGGCGGCAAGGTCGACCGCGGCAAGCTCGCGGCGCGCGTGCTCGACGATCCCGCCGCGCTCAAGAAGCTTGAGGGCATCGTGCATCCGCTGGTGCATGCATCCGAGGAGCGCTTTCTGGCCGAGGCGCAAGCGCGCGGCGAGAAAGTCGTGGTGCTCGACATTCCGCTCCTGTTCGAGACCGGCGGGGAGGAGCGGGTCGACGCCGTCGTGGTGGTGTCGGCGCCGCCAGACGTGCAGCGCGCACGCGTGCTGGAGCGGCCCGGCATGACCGCGGAGAAATTCGAGGCGATCCTGGCGAACCAGCTGCCGGATGCGGAGAAGCGCCGGCGCGCCGATTTTGTGGTGGACACTTCGCAGGGGTTCGAGGCGGCGCGCGCGCAAGTGCGTGCGGTGCTCGACGCCGTCGCTACAATACCGACGCGGCGGAAGTGATTCGCCGGCTTCAAAGCGGCGGCACTAGCCGAATGGGATTGCGATGCGCGAGATCGTGTTCGACACCGAGACGACCGGGCTCGATCCCTTGCAGGGGCATCGGCTGGTCGAGATCGGCTGCATCGAGCTGGTGAATCGCTTCCCGAGCGGCCGGTTCTTTCATCGCTATTTCAATCCCGAGCGCGACATGCCGGCGGAAGCGTTCGCGGTGCACGGCCTTTCCGTCGAATTCCTGAAAGACAAGCCGCGCTTTGCCGAGGTCGCGGACGAGCTCGCCGCCTTCATCGAAGACGTGCCGCTCGTTGCCCACAACGCGCTCTTCGACCTGAGCTTTCTGAACGCGGAGCTTGAGCGCTGCACCAAGCAGATCGTCGCCCGCGATCGTCTGGTCGATACGCTCATGCTGGCGCGCCGCCGGCATCCGAACGGTCCCAATCGGCTGGATGATCTGTGCGCGCGCTACGGTATCGACAACTCGCGCCGGACCAAGCATGGCGCATTACTCGACGCCGAACTGCTGGCCGAGGTCTATATCGAGCTTATCGGCGGTCGGCAGGCGTCGCTGATCCTGGTGGACACCGGCCGCACCCAGATAACACCAGGCAGGAAGCGGGCGGCGGCACCGCGACGACCGATACCGATCGACGCGCGCCTGACCGAGGCCGAGCGCGAGGCGCATGGCCAATTTGTCGGTCGCCTCGGCGACAAGGCGGTCTGGCTCGATTACCGCTAGGGTTTCGTCAAAGTGGCGAAGGCGTGGCGGGCTCTGTGCCGGCTTGCGCCAGGCGCTGCTGATAGAGCGCGACGAAGTCGACCGGGTCGAGCAGGAGCGGCGCAAAGCCACCGTTGCGCACCGCGGTCGCGATCATCTCGCGCGCGAACGGAAACAGGAGCCGCGGGCATTCGATCAAGAGGAGCGGCTGCAGGTGCTCAGCGGGCACGTTCTGGAGCCGGAACATGCCCGCGAAGGTGAGGTCGAACGCGAACAGCACCGTACCCGAATTCTCTGCCTTGCCCTCGAGCTTGAGCGACACTTCGTACTCGCTCTGGCCCAGCTGCTGGACCCCCACATTGATGGCAATGTTGATCGCCGGCTGGGCCTCGCTTGGCGCCAGCGAACGCGGAGCGTTCGGATTCTCGAACGAGAAGTCCTTGATGTACTGGCCGAGTACGTTGAGCGCCGGCGCCTGTTGTTGGTCAGGCTGCGGCGCATCCGGGCCGCCATTGGTCGTGGTCATGAACGCTACCCTCTGTCCCGGCCGGAATTCCGCACCGCGCGGTGGCGTGGCTAACACAGGGGGCGGTGCCGGACAAGGATCACGAAAGCGTGTTCTCAAGGCGCGCGTTTTCTTCTGCGCGGAGAAATGCGCTCCTGGTCGTGTGCTTCGATCGTCTCGGATACCTGCCGCCACTCGCTGGGCGCGAGATCGACCACGTCGGAGTTGGTCGCGGCGCGCTCCTTGCGTAGCGCGCGACCGATCGCCGCCCTGATCCAGCGGCGCGCCGGCGGCAGGAGCAGCAAGGCGCCCGCGAGGTCGGTGATAAAGCCCGGCAGCACAAGGAGAATCGCACCGGCTATGGAGGCGAGGCCGGGTGTATCGAGGTTAATGGCGGAAAGGCCGCGCGCACTGAGTACGCTGCGAAACCGGTCGAGATCGCGCCGGCCTGCACGCCGGAGCAAGAGGATGCCGGCGCCCGAGGTGGCAACGAACAAGGTCATGGCCAAAAGCCACCCAATGACCAGGGCCACCGCCGCAAAGGCAATGAACTCTCCCAAAGGGAGCAGAATTACTCCGATAAAGGCCCATTTCACCAAGGACATCGGGCGTAAATCCTGCGTGACGTAGGTTGGCGTCGGGATCGGGATCGTCTATGGTTCAAACTGAACGAGGGCTCCGCCGACGGGCGCACTGGATCGGCTTGGCCACGTGCCTACATATAACCGCGGGAACTGACTTTAGCTCCGCAGATTTGGAACCCTGCGGTATGCCCGCTGATTTTTCCAGGGTTGGTCATCACGGCTGCTGAGGCGTGCAAGACGTGCCATTCGATATCTACACGATCATCTTTTTGGCGCTGGCAGTGTTCATCTTTCTGCGCCTGCGTAGCGTGCTCGGCCAACGGACTGGGCGCGAACGGCCGCCCTATGACCCATATTCGGCGCGCGATGCGGTGCGCCCTTCGACCAACGACAACGTGGTGGCGCTGCCCGGCCGTGGCGGCGAGCCGCCCTCGAAGCCGACCGAGCCGGCCGAACCGACAGAGCGCTGGAAGGGCATTGCGGAGGCCGGGTCCGCGGTGGCGGCCGGTCTTGACGCGATCGTGCGCGACGACAAGTCCTTTGACGCCAAGCAGTTCGTGGGTGGCGGGCGCGCCGCCTACGAGATGATTGTCACCGCGTTCGCAGAAGGCGACCGCCGTACCCTCAAGAACCTTCTGTCGCGCGAGGTCTATGACGGTTTCGAGGCCGCCATCCGCGAGCGTGAGGCCAGGGGCGAGAAGGCCGAGAGCCGGTTCGTGTCGATCGACCGGGCCGACATCATCGGGGCCGAGCTGCGCGGACGCACCGCGCAGGTCACGGTGCGGTTCGTGTCGCAGCTCATTTCGGTTACCCGCGACCGCAACGGAAATGTGATCGACGGCAGCCCCGAAAAAGTCACCGACGTTACGGACGTTTGGACGTTCGCACGCGACGTCACTTCTCGCGATCCCAACTGGAAGCTCGTCGCGACCGAAGCCGGACACTAAAAGCGGAGCCGCAGGTGATGCGTCTACGCACGTCGGTTGGACGCATTTTCGCAATTTGGCTCGTGGGCGCCACCGCTGCGTCCGCCGAGGTCCACAATCAGCCTATCGATCCGCTCAACATCCCGGATACCCAGCTTGAGCCCGTCAAATGGTCGGATCTCGACGGCTGGGCGGCCGACGACCACGGCGCTGCGTTTGCGGCCTTCCGGACCAGCTGCGAGCCGTTCAACCGGCAGCGGCATTTGCGCGACCCCAGGCCGGTGGCCGCCGCGCTCAAGGATGTGTGCCGGCGCGTGGCGCACTTGGGCGCGCTCAAGGGCGCCAAGGCGCGGGCTTTCTTCGAGGAGAATTTTGAACCGGTACGCATTGCCAAGCTCGGCGAAAAGAGCGGTCTGCTCACCGGTTACTTCGAACCGATCGTGGACGGCTCGCGGTTTCCAAACCCGGAGTTCCACGTACCGCTCTACCGCCGTCCACGCGATCTCGTAATCAAGGGCCAGACGCAGACGAACGGGGAGATCCCAAACCGCGCCACTGTCGGCCGCCTCAACAGCAAGAAGCAGTTCGAGCCTTACCACGATCGTCTCGCCATCGAAGAAGGCGCCCTCGATGGCAAGAAGCTCGAAATCTGTTACGTCGCCGACCCGTTCGAGGCCATGTCGATCCAGATCCAGGGTTCTGCCCGCATCAGGCTGGAGGACGGTACCCTGCTGCGGCTCAACTACGACGCTCACAACGGCTACAGTTATTCGGCGGTCGGGCGCGTGCTGATCGAGCGCAATCTCATTCCCCGCGAAGAAATGTCGATGGATCGCATCAAGCGCTGGATGCTGGCCAATCCCGATCAAGCCAAAGAAGTGCGCGGCACCAACAAGTCGTTCGTTTTCTTTCGGATTACCGGCCTGAACAACGACGATGAACCGGTGGGGGCGCAGGGCGTGCGTCTGATCCCGGGACGCTCCATCGCGGTCGACAAGACCCACGTCTACGGGACGCCATTTTTCATCGAGGCCAAGCTGCCGATCCAGAGCGGGCGGCCGGCAACCAAGTTCCGCCGCCTCATGGTGGCGCAGGATACCGGCTCCGCTATCGTGGGGCCGGCGCGCGCCGACCTCTATTGGGGCGCGGGCGATGATGCCGGCAAGATCGCGGGCCGCATCCGTCAACAGGGCCGTTTCGTGATGCTGTTGCCGCGGGCGCTCGATATCGTCAAGGCCGGCCGCAAGATGCCGCTGCCGCGGGCGAAACCGCCGATCCCGAGCGCGGTTGCCAGCAAGTCCGACAAGGGGAAAGACGGCGCCAAATCGGTCAACGCCAAATCGGTCAATGCGAGCAAGTCCGGCGATACGAAGACGTCGAAGGCGCGCTCCCAGGGCGGGAAGTCGAAACCCGGCTCATGAGTGCCGACGACAAGCCGCACAGGCTATCCGACGAGGACCAGGCTCTTTGGCACAGCGTCACCCGCTCGGTGATGCCACTCAAGCGCCGGCGCGCGCGCCGTGACGCCCAGGAAGCCGGCCGCACGCCGTCGAAGCCGCCACCCTCGCTGCATAGCCACGCAGTGCCGGCCCGCGTGGTGCTCAAGGCGCCGCCGCCATTGATGCCGATCGATCGCCGGCTCAAGCAGCGCTTGGCGCGTGGGCAGATCGAGATCGACGCCCGTCTCGACCTGCATGGCCGCACGTTGAGCGAAGCGCATGCCGCGCTGCTGCGGTTCCTGCATCGGGCGCAGGGCGACGGCGCCCGAACCGTGCTGGTGATCACCGGCAAGGGCGGGGACACGGGCAGTGGACGTGGCGTGCTCCGGCGCCAAGTGCCGCTTTGGCTTGCGCTGCCGGAATTGCGTTCGCATGTGCTTGCGGTCGAGGAGGCGCATATCGCCCACGGCGGCGCCGGCGCGCTCTATGTGCGAATGCGGCGTGGGCGGTGAGGGCGGCTCTTGTCGGCCGCCCGCCTTGCCGCGACGCGTCAGCCGCTGACCGCCTTGAGGGTGCGGGCGGGCGGCGTCGACGTTCCCGCCGGCAGCTCGAACAGCCCCTCGGGCAAGCTGTCGAAGAACGTGAGCACCTCGGCGCACTTCACCACGTCGGCATACTTGGCGTTCATGTCGCACAGGTTGATGGCGTGGCTTGCTTGCGAGCGGTCGAAACAGCCTTCCTCCGCCAAGGCCACCCTATAGTTGTTGCTGAATGCATCGAGCACGGTCGCACGCACGCATCCCGACGTCGTGGTCCCGGTGACGATCACGCTATCGGCGCCGAGCAGCGTCAGGTAGCTCGCCATGTTGGTGCCGAAGAAGCCCGAAGGCTTCTGTTTGCGGATGACGATATCCTTCGGACCAGGCGCGATCTCGGCGACGATCTCGTTGCCGTCGAGGTTGCTTTTCGTGTGCGTGACCTCGCCGTTGCGCCCGTTCTTCCAGGTCCAGGACCCGGAATCCCAGTTGTCCTCGCGGCGGATGCCGGTGGTGTAGATGACCGGCAGGCCCTTGGCGTGGGCCTTGTCGATCAGGGTCTTGATCGCGGCAACGGCCGGCCAGCTGTCCTCGCCGCACGAATTGCGCCAGCGCTTGATCGATTCGAGGATCGGCTCCGGCTTGTCGCCACAGAACGCGTAGTTGACATCAATGACGAGCAGCGCCGGCCGTTTGCCAAAGCCAGCGCGGGCGCCGTAGCCCGACGCTGCAAAAACCTGTTTGTCGCGCTCGGTGAGAAACTGATCCCAGATTGGTTCTGTCATGATGGACTCCCAATACGTTGAAACGGGTCGTTTCAGTGATTTGCGGCCTGCGAGGATTTGACGAATTTCATGTCGATGATTTCGTCATAGGCGACGGGCTTCTTCAGAATTCCGGCCGCCAGCACGACGCTTTCTCCGGTCTTCCAAGCCTCCGGGCTGACCATTCCGTCCTTGCTCCAGAGCCCGTCGGCGAAGGTGCGGTCGAGCGTTGCCCTCAGGTCGTCGACCGCCATGGTGGGGAACTCCTTCTTGGCGATCAACGTCGCGTCGCTCGGGTTGGCGTAGACGAACTTCAATCCCCGCACGACGCCATGCACGAATTTCTCGACCAGCTTAGGTTCAGTCTTGGTCGATGCAAGCCTCACGTTGAGGGTCGAGTACGCATAGGGCCCGAGCTCCTTCGGAATACTGATGATCGGCTCGCCCCAGAAACCATCCCGGATGCCTCGCGTCAGCAGTGGCTCGCTGGTGACGCCGATCTCGGCTCGTCCGGATTTCACGGCGGCAAGGACCGCGCTGGTCGACATCTCGATCAGAGTCACGTCAGCCTTGGCATCGAGCGACCACTTCTTCAAAAGATAGCGTGTGATCGAGTTCGGCGTTCCGCCATAGAGCCCGACCGCGATCTTCTTGCCCTTGAAGTATTCCGGCCATGACTGGCCGGGCTTGGGCTCGCTGCCCTTGCGAGCGGTGAAATAGACGTTGCCGCGATCCACCACGTTGACGACGGCGCGGAGCTCGCCGCCTTTGATCTTGGCGAAGGCGTTGTGCTCGGGCCCGCCGATGAATGCGAAGGCCTGGCCCGACAGCACCGCGTTGGTATGGGTCGCGCCGCCGTCGACCGTCATGACCTTGACGTCGATGCCGTCATTGCCGAAGTAGCCGTTCCGGATCGCGACATAGAGCGGAAGATATCCGATGCCGTGCGTCGGCTCCGCCACAAAGAGCGTCTTCTTGTCCTGCGCATGGGCCGACGGGGCAAGGCCCGCGCCGCACAGCGCCAAGAGTGCGATGGTGAGTAACCGGGGCTTCATTGACTCCTCCACTACTTTGAGAAAGTACGACATTGACAAGATTGCGATGCAGAACGTGATCCGTGACCATTCGAGAGAGGCGCGCGTTCGCATGCGCTAGTACGCCATGTGCCTCCTCAGCAGGCTCTCCAGCCACGAGACGCTGACGTACATGATGATCGAGAGCACGGAGAGCACGAGCACGGCGACCCATACGAGCGCGATCTCGTAGGTCGAGCTGGCGTACAGGATGGTGCGGCCGAGGCCGTGTTGTGATGCGACGAACTCGCCGACGATCGAGCCGGTGAGCGCGAGCCCGATGTTGACGCGCAGGATCGAGATGATCCACGGAATGCAGGTGGGAAACACAAGCTTGACGAACACCTGCCAGCGGCTGGCGCCAAGCGAATAAAACAGCCGCTCCTGATCCTTGTCGACGGACTGGACGCCCGAATAGGTCGTCAGGGCTGAGACAATCAGGGTCAGCGCAGCCGCAATGGCGACCTTCGATGCGAGGCCCATGCCGAACACCAGGACGATGAGCGGCGCGAGCGCGAGCTTGGGGATCGATTCGAGACAGATGATGTAGGGCTGCACGACGGTTGCGTAGTTGCGCGACCACCACATCGAAAGACCGAGCAGCCCGCCAAGCGTCGTGCCGATCACAAAGCCCATGATGGTCGAACGGAAGGTGTAGCCGATGTCGACGAACGCGTTGCCCTCGAGGAAGAAGGTCAGCAGCGTCGACCAGATTGCGCTCGGCCTTGACCAAAAGAAGGGATCGATCGCTTTGATTTCGGCGCTGTACTCCCAGATGGCCACAACGCCGATGAGGAGCGCGACCTGTACCAGCACGATGCCGATATTGGGCCAAGTCCGCGTGACCGGCAGGCGACGACGTGGGCGCGGATTGCGACCCGGAGCGGGTTGATCCAACGTTTGCTCGGGCTTGGTCCGGGCCGCGGAATTGGGCGCGTACGCAAGGCTCATGTCGCAGTCCCTCAATGTTCGCGTGGTCCGGAGGCGCTCATGCCGCGGCGGTTCGCGGCTCTTGCGCATGCAGCAGATCGAGGCAGTATTTCTTGATCGCCATGAAGCGCGGCGTCGTCACGATCGAGCGGTCCCGCGGCCGCGGCAGGTCGATCGGCAACCTGTCGATGATGCGTCCGGGCCCGCTCGCCATCACGTAAATCTCGTCGGACAGGAACACCGCTTCCTCGACGTCATGGGTGACGAACACGACGGTGCGGCCGAAATCGGCGAACAGCCCCAGCAGCCATTCCTGTAGCCGGGCTTTCGTCTGCGCGTCGAGCGCGCCGAACGGCTCATCCAGCAGGATGACATCCATGTCGATGAGCAGCGTCCGCAGCAGCGCCGCGCGCTGACGCATGCCGCCCGAGAGCGCCGGCGGATGATGATGTTCGAAGCCGCCGAGGCCATAGCGCCGCAGCAAGGGCAGGGCGCGCTCGCGCGCCTCCTTGAGGCGCATGCCCCTGATCTCCATCCCGAGCGCGACGTTGTCGAGCACGGTGCGCCAGGGCAGCAGCAAGTCCTTCTGCAGCATGTAGCCGACCAGGCCGATGAAGCCCGTGATGTCCTCGCCCTCGATCAGGACGCGGCCGGTGGTCGGCTGTTGCAGTCCTGCGACGATGTTGAAAATCGTGGTCTTGCCGCAACCGGATGGACCGATCAGGCTGACAAATCGGCCGGCCGCAATGTCGAGATCGACCGGCGCCAGAGCGACAAAGTCGCTGGTGCTGCCGGAGAACGTCATCGACACGTTCTCGAGCCGGAGTTTCGGAGGCGGCGCCATAGGCTTGGTTCCTGTGAACAGGTGCCCCGGCCGTCCCCTCAGGCACTCCAAAGCAGATACCGTGCCAGAGAATTTATTGTTTATTTACAATCACTTCACGCCTCGATGAGGAAACTGTCCGGAACAACATTTGCGCACATGCTGAAAATTGCTGCAGTTGCGAAATAGCGTCCGAAATAGCGTCCAGGTGGTGCCGGCATGGCCGCGCGGCTGCCACAATTTTCGCTAGGTTCCCGTAGAGGGGCGCACTTGATGGTTGAGCCAACTCTTGGCGACGGGGGAGGTTGTGGCAGAGGCCGCCACGATCAGGTACCGGGCATTCTTGAGCTACAGCCACCGCGACACAGCGTGGGCCAAGTGGCTGCATGCCGCCCTGGAAGGATACCGCGTCGATAAGGACGTGGTTGGGCGAGCGACCCCGGCTGGGCCGGTTCCCAAGACGCTGCGCCCGATCTTCCGCGACCGCGAGGACTTCTCCGCCGGCCATTCGCTGACCGCTCAGACGCTCGCCGCGCTCGAAGGCTCGCAGTTCCTGGTCGTCATCTGCTCGCCCAATGCTGCGAAGAGCCAATACGTCAACGAGGAGATTCGCCGCTTCAAGGCGCTCGGCCGTGCGGACCGGGTCATTCCGGTGATTGTCGACGGCGAGCCGGGTGATCCGTCGTGCGAATGTTTTCCGGCGGCGCTACGCTTCAAGGTCAGCCCCGAGGGCGCACTCACCGGCGAGCGCGAGGAGCCGATCGCCGCCGATGCGCGCGCGCAGGGTGACGGCAAGGAGCTCGCCAAGCAGAAGCTTGTGGCCGCGCTGCTCGGCCTCAGGCTCGACGAGGTGGTGCGGCGCGCGGAGCGTGCGCGCCGGCGCCGCAACAGGTTCTGGAGCGCACTCGCGGGCCTGTTCCTGCTGCTTGCCATCGGCACGACTGGCAGCGCGGCCTATGCCTGGCAACAGCTCAAGACCAATGACGCGTTCCTTAGCGCGACGCTGAAGACCGCGACCGAGATCGTGAACACGGCGGTCGCGCAGGCCGAGAAATACAACGTGCCGCGGACCGCGACGCTCGACCTTCTCGCCCGGGCCGACGTGCTGTTCGACAACATGGCGCAGTATGGCCGGCCGACGCCGGAGCTGCGTTACCGCAAGGCCTCGATGCTGATCGCGTTCGCAGCCAACTATGAGATCCTCGGCGATACCACCAAGCAGCTCGCGCGCGCGACGCAAGCGCATCGTCTGCTGGCAGATCTCGCCGCCGAGAAGCCCGACGACCTCACCTATCAGCATGAGCTCTCGGCCGCGCTCAATTCGGTCGGCGATGTGCTGGCCGCCCGCGGCCAGCTTGATGACGCACTCGCGAGCTATCGCGCGAGCCTTGCCATCCGCGATCGCCTGGCCGTGGCCGACCGCGGCAACGTCAGGTGGCAGCGCGACCTCGCGTCAGCGCACAACAAGATCGGCGACGTGCTGCAGGCCCAAGGCAAGCTCGATGACGCGCTGGCCAACTACCGCTTGAGCGCCACGATCGGCGAGGCGCTGGCTGCGAGAGATCCCGCCCTTGCCAGGTGGCACGCGTTGGCGCTCGGGAGGGTCGGCGAAGTGTTGCACGCGCAAGGCAAGCTCGACCAGGCGCTCGCGAGCTACCAGGCCGTCCGCGAGCGTCTTGCCGCCGCCGACCCCGGCAACGTCATGTGGCAACGCGAGCTCTCGGTGGCGCTCGTGAAGATCGGCGACGTGCTGCGGGATCAGGGCAAGCTCGACGCGGCACTGGCGAGCTACCGCCAAAGCCACGCCATCGACGAACGGCTGACCGCCCTCGATCCCAGCAATGTCGGCTGGCAGCATGATCTCAGCGCCAGCCACGAGCGCATTGGCAACGTGCTGCGCGTGCAGTGGGACCTGCCAGGGGCATTGCAGGAGTATGAAGCCAAACGAGTGATTCTGGCGCGGCTCGCCGCCGCCGACCCCAGCAATGAGGGCTGGCAACGCGATCTGTCGGTGGCGCAGAGCAAGATCGGCGACGTGCTGCGGTATCAGGGTAAGCTTGAGGAGGCGCTCGCGATCTTCCGCGCCAGCCGCGCCATCGATGAGCGGTTGACCAAGGCCGACCCCAGCAATGCCGAATGGCAGCGCGATCTCTCGTTGGCGTATGAACGGATCGGCGCGGTGTTGCGAGCCCTGGGCAAGCTTGACGAGGCGCTGGCGCGCTACCGCGCGAGTCTTGCGATCCGCACGAGTCTTGCCGTCGCCAATCCCAGCAACGGCCTATGGCAGCGCGACTTCGCCGTCGGCCACGCCTTTGTGGCGTTGACCTATCAGGACCTGCACAAGCCCGGCGACGCCTTGGCCGAATTCCGCGAGGGGCGGCAGATCATGGCCGCGCTGGTCGAACGGACACCCGGCGTCCCGCAGTGGGGGCAGGAGCTGGCGGCATTCGAGCGCGACATCGCCGCGATTGAGCAGCAACTGCCGGCGGCCCAGAAGTAACGTGCGCAAGCTGCGCGCGGCGGCGCGCCGTGCGGCCTGCGAGCGCTCGCCTACAAGATAAACCGGCTCAGATCCGCGTTCTTGGCGAGGTCGCCAATGTGGTACTCCACATAGGCGGCGTCGACCGTCACCTTGTCGCCGGAGCGGTCGGGCGCGGTGAACGAGATCTCGTCGAGCACGCGCTCCATCACGGTCTGCAACCGGCGCGCCCCGATGTTCTCGACGCTGGAATTGACCGCGACCGCAACGTCCGCGATGGCGTCGATGGCGTCGGGTGTGAACTCGAGGGTGACGCCTTCGGTCGCGAGCAGCGCCACGTATTGCTTGATCAGCGAGGCCTCGGTCTCGGTCAGGATGCGGCGGAAGTCGTCGCGGGTCAGTGCGTTGAGCTCGACCCGGATCGGCAGGCGGCCTTGCAGTTCGGGCAACAGGTCGGACGGCTTGGAAAGATGGAACGCGCCCGACGCGATGAACAGAATATGGTCGGTCTTCACGGAGCCGTGCTTGGTGGAGACGGTGGTGCCTTCGATCAGCGGCAGCAGATCGCGCTGCACGCCCTCGCGCGATACGTCGGCGCCGTGGCGGCCCTCGCGGCCGGCGATCTTGTCAATCTCGTCTAGGAACACGATGCCGTTCTGCTCGACCGCCCTGATTGCCTCCTGCACCACTTGCTCGCTGTCCAGGAGCTTGTCGGATTCCTCGGCGATCAGGATCTCGTGGGACTCCTCGACCGTAACGCGCCGGGTCTTGGTGCGGCCGCCGCCGAGCTTGCCGAAAATGTCGCCGATCGAGATCGCACCCATCTGGGCACCCGGCATGCCGGGAATCTCGAACATCGGCATGCCGCCCGAGCCGGCCTGCACCTCGATCTCGATTTCCTTGTCATTGAGTTCGCCCGCGCGCAGCTTCTTGCGAAACGTGTCCTTGGTGGAGGCGCTGGCGTTCTCGCCCACGAGCGCGTTGACCACGCGCTCCTCTGCGGCCTGCTGGGCGCGTGCCTCGACATCCTTGCGCTTGCGCTCGCGCGTCTGCGCGATCGCGATCTCGACAAGGTCGCGCACGATCTGCTCGACGTCGCGCCCGACATAGCCGACCTCGGTGAACTTGGTCGCCTCGACCTTGAGAAACGGCGCGCCCGCGAGCTTGGCGAGGCGGCGTGAAATCTCGGTCTTGCCGACGCCGGTCGGACCGATCATCAGGATGTTCTTCGGCAATACTTCTTCGCGCAGCTGCTCGTCGAGCTTGAGTTGACGCCAGCGGTTGCGCAGCGCGATCGCGACTGCGCGCTTGGCATTGCCTTGGCCGATGATAAAGCGGTCGAGCTCGGAGACGATCTCGCGGGGAGAAAAGTCGTTCATGCGTTGCGTACCATGAGAAGGGCGCGACCGTCCGGGGTGTCCACCTCGCGCTCTTTGCGGAAGCCGGCTTTTTCGTAGGCCCGGATCGCGCGCGCGTTGGCCGGATCGGGATCGGTTATGACGCGCGGCGCTCCGGCCGTCAGGAGTTGCTCAATGAACGCGCGAATGAAGGCAGAGCCGTGGCCGCAGCCGACCATGTCGGCTTCGCCGATGAACTGATCAATGCCGCGCGTACCGGGCGGGTGAGTCCCAAGACCGTTTTCCAGCCAGTCGCACTGATTGTAGCATTGCAGGTAGGCGAAGGGATGGTCGTTGCTCGTGACAATGAACTGGTCCATGGCGGGGTGGTCGAGATCGTCACTGACCAGCGCGAACTGGTCGCTCGCGTCGCCCCACCACTGCACGACGTGAGAGGTCTCCAGCCAGCGTCGGACCAGTGGCAGGTCGGCAGCCGACATCGGCCGGAACTGATATGTACCGCGCGCCATGCGTCAGGCGCCCTGCAACGTCTCGATGGTGACGTTGCGGTTGGTGTAGACGCAAATCTCGGCCGCGATGTCGAGCGCGCGGCGCACGATCGCCTCGGCGTCGAGCGGTCCGTCGGCGAGCGCGCGGGCCGCGGCGAGCGCGTAGTTGCCACCCGAGCCGATACCCACGATGCCGTTTTCCGGCTCGAGCACGTCGCCGGTACCGGTCAGCACCAGCGACACCTGCGGGTCGGCGACCACCATCATGGCTTCGAGCCGGCGCAGGTAGCGGTCGGTGCGCCAGTCCTTGGCGAGTTCCACCGCTGCCCGCGTGAGTTGACCCGGGTACTGCTCGAGCTTGCCTTCCAGGCGCTCGAACAGCGTGAAGGCGTCGGCGGTGGCGCCCGCGAAGCCGGCGATGACGTCACCCTTGCCAATTCGTCGCACCTTCTTGGCGTTGGATTTCACGATGGTCTGGCCGATCGACACCTGTCCGTCGCCTCCAATGGCGACGATTCCCCCCTTGCGGACCGTCAGAATGGTAGTCCCGTGCCAGGACGGGGGCTGCGCAGATTGCATGGGCCGAGAAATCCCGTTGATCCGCCAAGATGTAAGACCTGGGACAACGCGACGCAATTCCCAGGGGCATGCTCCTGCGTCCATGATTGATCCATCAGGTGCAAGAGCGCCAGATAGATCTGGGAGGGTCGCATGTCGAGCTCACTGAAGGGAATGATTTCGGGCCTTGTCGCGACGCTCGTTCTTTCCGGACTATTGCTGCTCAAGAGCACCATGAATCTGGTTCCCGAGCTGAGCATCATCCAGCTGCTGGTGAACCTCGGCAGCATTGGCGTCGGCTCAGCCTGGGTCGATCATTTCATCGTTGGAGTCATCATCTGGGGGCTCCTGTTCGCGGCCTATGAGTCGGTGGCGGAGCAGCCGGCGTCCTATCCCCTCAAGGGCATCATTTTCGGTATTCTTGCCTGGCTGATCATGATGGTGACTTTCATGCCGTTGACCAAAGGCGGCTTCTTCGGCGCCAAGCTCGGCCCCATGGCGGCGTTCGTGACGTTGTTCTATCATGTCATTTATGGCGTCGTGCTGGGCACGACCTACGGGTTGCTGACGGCCTGGGTGCCGGTCAAGGAGGCTGAGGGCACGCACCCAACCTCAACCTGATAGCGTTCGGCCTGAAGACCTGCCGGCCAGAACCGGCCCCGACGCGAAGCGTTAACCCAAAGGCCCGCGGAAGCCCGTCCGCGGGCCTTGCGCATGTTTAATCTGTAATCAGGTCGCGCCTTCATCCCAAAACCGCTCGCTTCCTGCAAATGCGGCAGTGGCGAAGTTGCCCGGCCCCTGATAAAAGGCCGGCGACTTGAAGGATTGACGCATGCGCAAAGGCACGATCAAGCGCACCACAACGGAAACCGACGTCGCGGTCACGCTCGATCTCGACGGATCGGGGACGTCTTCGATTGCGACCGGCATCGGCTTCCTCGACCATATGCTGGATCTCCTGGCTCGCCACGCGCGGATCGACCTGAGCGTCAAGGCCAAGGGCGACCTGCACATCGACCATCACCACACGACCGAGGATGTCGGCATCGCGATCGGGCAGGCGGTGCGCGATGCGCTTGGGGACAAGAAGGGAATCACGCGCTATGCGGACGTGCATATGCCAATGGACGAGGCCCTGACACGGGTTGCGATCGACATTTCGGGGCGTCCCTTCCTGGTGTTCAAGGCCGAATTCGTGCGCGACAAGGTCGGCGCGTTTGATACCGAGCTGGTGCAGGAATGGTTCCAGGCCTTCGCCATGAACGCCGGCGTCACGCTGCACGTCGAGACGCTGTACGGCACGAACGATCATCATATCTCCGAGTCGTGTTTCAAAGGTCTCGCCCGCGCGCTGCGCGCCGCGGTCGCGATCGATCCACGCGCGGCCAATGAAGTCCCCTCGACCAAGGGCTCGCTAGGGGCTTGAGTATTTTGGGGGTGAGTGTCTGTAATCTGCTGTCGTCCTGAAGTGTGACGCCGAGCGCGCCGAAAAGGACGAGAGCCAAAGAGGTTCACATGGCCGTCTACACCGTGCACGAGCCGCCGCCGAAGCGCTACGAACAAGCCGGCGATCCCGAACGGTTCATGTTCGTGCGCGACGGGTTTTCATTCTGGGCGTTCCTGTTCGGGCCACTTTGGATGCTTCGGCACCGCATGTGGCTGGTGCTGGTGGGCTATGTCGGCGTGAGTGCCGCGTTCGAGATCGGGTTTCGTCTGCTCGGCACTTCGGGCCCGGCGAAGTTTGTCGTCGGCTTTCTTTTCGCGCTGCTGATTGGCTTCGAGGCCGCGACGCTGCGGCGGTTCACGCTGGGCCGCCGCGACTTCGCCAATGTCGGCGTCATCGTGGCAGATGATATGGAAGGCGCCGAGCGGCGTTTTTTCGATGCCTGGGTCAAGAGCGGCGGCGCCGCGCCGCGGGTCGTGTCGCCGTCGCGGCAGCCAGCGCCCGCGCCTGACGTCATCGGCCTGTTCCCGCAACCGGGGCCGCGCCGGTGAGCGTCGCCATTGTCGACTACGGGTCGGGCAACCTGCATTCGGCCGCCAAGGCGTTCGAGCGGGCGGCGCGCGAATCCGGACATGATCAGCCGATCCTGGTGACGAGCGATCCAGACCAGGTTGCACGCGCCGATCGCGTGGTGCTGCCGGGGGTGGGCGCGTTTGCGGATTGCCGGCGCGGTCTCGATGCGGTGGCCGGCATGGTGGAGGCGCTCCATACGCGCGTGCGCAAGCAGGGTCGGCCGTTCCTCGGTATCTGCGTCGGCATGCAGCTCATGGCGGAGCGCGGGCGCGAATACGAGGTGACCGAGGGGCTCGGCTGGATCGCCGGCGAGGTCGACCGCATCACGCCCGCAGATCCGCGCCTGAAGATTCCGCACATGGGCTGGAACACCCTCAATGCGATGAGGCCGCATCCCCTGCTCGACGGGATCGCAGTCGGCGCCGACGGCCTGCATGCCTATTTCGTGCACTCCTTCGAGCTCAGGCCTTCCGTGCGCTCCGATCTCGTCGCGCAGGCGGACTATGGCGGCCCGGTCACCGCGATTGTCGGCCGCGACACCATGGTCGGCACCCAATTTCATCCGGAGAAGAGCCAGCGGCTGGGGCTGCGACTGATCGCGAATTTCCTGAAGTGGATGCCGTGATCCTGTTCCCCGCCATCGACCTCAAGGAAGGGCTCGCGGTTCGCCTCGAACAAGGCGACATGGCGCGCGCGACCATCTTCAACCGCGATCCGGCCGTGCAGGCGCAAGCTTTCGAGGCGCAGGGATTTCAGTATCTCCATATCGTCGACCTCGACGGCGCCTTTGCGGGCAAGCCGGTCAATGCTGCGGCGGTCGAGCGTATCCTGGAGGCGATCGCGATCCCGGTGCAGCTTGGCGGCGGCATCCGCGACATGGCGACGATCGAAGGCTGGCTCGGCAAGGGCGTCAATCGAGTGATCATCGGCACTGCCGCGGTGCGCGATCCGGGACTGGTGAAGACCGCCGCGCGCGCCTTTCCCGGTCGGGTGGCGGTCGGGCTCGACGCGCGTGACGGCAAGGTCGCGGTCGCGGGCTGGGCGGAGACCTCCGCGCTCGCCGCGCTCGACATCGCGCGACGGTTCGAGGACGCAGGCGTGGCCGCGATTGTCTACACCGACATCGCGCGCGATGGCCTGCTCAAGGGTCTCAACCTCGACGCCACCGTCGCGCTCGCCGACGCCATCGCCATCCCGGTGATCGCCTCCGGCGGGCTCGCTTCGCTCGAGGATGTGCGGGCGCTGGTCGCGCCGCGCGCGCGCAAACTTGCAGGCGCGATCGCGGGCCGCGCGCTCTACGACGGTCGACTCGACGCGACGGAGGCGCTCGCGCTCATTGCGGCTGCAAGAGCGTAGGCGCCCGGTTGCAGGTCAGGTCTTTGCGTCCGGGTCGAAGCGTCGCGTCCAGGTGTCCGCAATGAACGTGTCGTTGCGGCATTCGACCCGCGCCTCGATACCGAACCAGGCGCGCATCACCATGAGCCCTGCCGCGACGCCAAGCGCGAGCGCCGCATAGGTCGGCAGCGCATAAGGTGACAGCGTCGGAATGCCGTACATCACCAGCGCGTCATTGCCACCGGGGGCGAGCGCGGTGCCAAAACCCATGAGAGCGCCACCTGCCGCGTTGAGAAGCCAGGCGCGGCGGGGCCGCCAGTCGAGGCGGAAACTGCCGCGCTGCACGGTCGAGACCAGCATGCCGGCCAGCACCGCGACCAGGAGCACCCAGCGCACTGGCGAGGGCCAGCCGCGGTTGCCGAATGCTCCTTCG
Source organism: uncultured Alphaproteobacteria bacterium (assembly GCA_963753575.1). Taxonomy (GTDB): domain Bacteria; phylum Pseudomonadota; class Alphaproteobacteria; order Rhizobiales; family Xanthobacteraceae; genus VAZQ01. The sequence goes on along the minus strand of CAVWCR010000003.1, from coordinate 4,681,875 downwards.
ATGACCAGCTGATACGTCGCCGTGTAGCCGAAGGGACCGTAGAGTAGGAACAAGAGCGCGCCCGGCAGTCCGATCAGGAGCGCGGCCGTCGATAGCCGGTAACGCGGGGCGAGCAGAAGGTTGATGAGGCGCGTGTTGCGATCGCGCGAGCGCCACAGCCGTACCGCCTCATAGAGCGCCCACAGCAGGATCATTGCCGCAAGCACCGCGGACCATGGCAGCACCGCGTCGATCCGCGCCGGCGCCGGCACAGGCCGCGCCAGCAGATTCGACCTCACGAGGGTGCTGAAGGTGAGCACGCCGCCCGCAAAGCCCGTGATGGCGGCCAGCATGCGGCCATCGCCGTCGGCGAGCCGCGTCATGGTCGAATAGGCGCAGCCGCCGTTGATCGCCGCGCCCAGGCCGAACGACAACCCGCCGAGCACTGCCAAGCCGCTGAGCTGCCAGCCGCTGATCGCGGCGCCGACGGCTGGCGACAGCCAGAACAGCGGAAACGTTACCGCCCACACCCACAGCACCGACCGGCCGACGCTCGCGAACATGTAGGCGCGGCGCGAGCTGATGATCTCGGCGACCGCTCGGACCGTGCAGAGGCTGGCACGGTGGGCGGCAAAGCCGAGGATGGCGGCGAGCACAATGGCGACGATGAGAGCGGCCATCGATCGGATTCCCTGGCCTGCCCCGGTGTAACGGGCGGGAGGGCGGCCCTGTCATCCTATACGGTGGGGCGGGCGCGCCTGTTGCAGCCCGCAATGCCGCAGGTCGCGCGGGCTCGGACCGACCCCCGTTATTGTCGACGAATTCTCCACGTCATGGCCCTGGACCAAACGCTTGTCCCGGCCACCCTCGGCTTTGATGTTGCATGATTTTCAAGGCGTGGATGCCGGCTTGGCCGCGAGCGCGGGCGAGAGTACTGCGCACGGGTATCAATCCCGGGTCGCCAGGATTGCGGCGAGCGCCGGGTCGTTCTGTTCGGCAAGCTCGTCGATGCGGGTCTTGCACCAGTGGTAGGCCGCTTCGAACACCTCGACGTGGCGGTCGAAATCCATCAGGGAAGCGCCCGGCAGTTCCGGCACCGGCATAACCAGATCGAGCGGGCCAACCGGCAACAGCTCGGGATCCTGGTTCAGCACCAGGCAACGCTGCAGGACCCCGATCGGACCCGGCACCGGTGGTAACCGCTCGCGGCCCGATCGGGTGAGCAGCGAGCGGGCAAGCTGCCAGCGCCCGGGGATGCTCATGTAGTCGACCTCGAAACGCTGCTCGCGCCGCCGTACGCCGAAATGCGCGACCAGGTTCGGGCCGCTCTTGATGGCGTTCATCGGTCGCAGCGGGATGTTGTCAACGACGCCGCCATCGACGAGCAGGCGTCCATCATCGGAAATGACCGGCGGCAACACGGCCGGCAGTGAGCCCGACGCGCGTACCGCCTTCCAGATCGGCCCGCGCCGGATCAGGAAGGGGCCCTGCCAGGAGCCGTCGAGCAGCGTCGTCACCGCGAAATAGGGGCGCCAGGCATCTTCAATGGCGATGCCCATGAAGGCGCGACGCAGCGCCTCGTCGAACACGATATGGTCGAGCAATGCGTAGCGCGGCAGGGTGAAATACCTGAACGCGTTGCTGATCACAAAGATATCGTGGGCCGCGAGGTCGACCTCTTCGGGGCTCTTGAGCAGCGCGAAGCCGGCCAGCACCGCCGCCCCCACGCTCGCGCCGCCCAGGATGTCGAAGTTGACGCCGCGTTCCAGGAAGGCCTTGTAGATGCCGATGTGCGCCGGGCCGAAGCCGCCGCCGCCGGCCGCCACGAAGCCCAAGGCGCGACCGGTGAGGAAGCGGTAAAGGCTCTTGAAATCGCGATCGTCCTCCAGCGCCACATGATGATGCATAGCGACGTCGCGATCGCGCAGCCAGGCGGCCGTGTCCTTGACCCAGCCGGTGCGCCGTTCGTGTATACGCACCAGTCTTCGGCGCGCGGGCGGATGGGCCGCGAATGCGAACTCCTCGGCCAGGTTGAGGCTCTTGGGCCCGGTACCCGTGACCGCGATGATCACCTGGTCGGCCTGCCGGATCGCCTTGCGGGTCCAGTCGGTCAACGTGGAATTGCACAGAAAGATGATCAGCTCGTGTTCGTTCTCGATCGCATTGAGCCAGTTCGACACCGCCGGATCATCGGCCGTGAGGCCCGGGAAGCGCTTCTGCACGCGCGCATGGTCGAGCACCAGTCCCTTGCCGGTGCGTCCGACGACACTGTCGATGCGGTCATAAAAACGGGGCGGGATCGACTCCCTGCCGCCGGCGATCACGGCGACGGTGCGCGCGACGCCTGCTTGCGGGGTTGTGGCGACGCGTGTGCTGTTTTCGGCCAACCGGCGCGCCAGCGCGCTCAACAGTGTCTGGTAGATCGACGGCACCGCGCGCGCGACGTTGTTGAACGAGGGGCGATCAAGCTCGAGCACGATCGAGTCCCGTGCCGCCACGATGGTGGCGGTGCGCAGCGCGCCCGAGAAGAACCCGATCTCGCCGATCGGCTCGCCGACCCCGATTTCGTTGATCGGACGATCCTGGCCGTCGACCCAGACCTCGAAGCGTCCGGACACAACAATAAAGACGGAATCACCGGGCGTGTTCTGGCGGACCAGAACGTCCCCGCGCAGCAGGTTGAGAACCTTGGCCTGCGACCAGATGGCGGTCAGCTGCTCGTCCGACAACTCCCGGAAAATAGCCGTCGAACGGGCCAGTTCTGCCTTATTGAACTCTCCGGCCTCGCTTGGCATTGTGCCCCGCGCGTTGCGTCCCGGTCGGCATATAGGCAGACCGCCCGACCGCAGGCAACTTCGCGCATGAGGGTGGCCTAGCTATAGTCCGGTTATTCGGCTTCCGCGGCGCGGCGGCCACAACGGCAAGACAGCAACCAAGATGTTCAAGGTTCGCGTGATTCCCTGCCTCGACGTCAAGGACGGGCGAGTTGTCAAAGGCGTGAAATTTGTCGATCTCATCGACGCGGGTGATCCTGTCGAAGCGGCAAAGGCCTACGATGCTGCCGGTGCCGACGAACTTTGCTTTCTTGATATCCGAGCGAGTCACGAGAATCGAGGGACGTTGCTCGACGTCGTGCGCCGCACGGCGGAAGCCTGCTTCATGCCGCTGACCGTAGGCGGCGGCGTGCGCGAGGTGGAAGACGTCGTGATTCTGCTCTCCTCCGGAGCCGACAAGGTGCTTATCAACACCGCAGCCCACACGGATCGCGGACTCGTAAGCCGCGCAGCGAATAAGGTTGGTTCCCAAGCGGTCGTCATCAATATCGATGGCACGCGGGTTTCGGCCCCCGGCGAGCGGCCGCGATGGGAGGTGTTCTCCCATGTGGGCCATCGAACGATCGGCGTGGATGCGGTGGACTATGCGCGGGAAGTCGTTTCGCTGGGCGCCGGCGAGCTGCTAGTCACGTCAAAGGATCAGGACGGCACCCGCGCGGGATACGATATCGGCCTTGTCAGGGCCATCGCGGACGCGGTGCCGGTGCCGGTGATCGCCTCGGGCGGCGCCGGCAACCTGGAGCATCTGGTCGAGGGCATTCGCGACGGGCACGCGACCGCGGTGCTGGCGGCCTCGATCTTTCATTTCGGCGAGCACACGATCCGGCAGGCCAAGGAACACATGGCGCGCGCCGGCCTGCCGATGCGGCTTGATCCTTGAGCCTCAGGTCTTGGCTGCCCACGCGAGCGCGCGTTCCAGCCGGTCGTTGCCCCAGAACAGCTCGGCGTCGGATGTCACGAAGCTCGGCGCGCCAAAGATGCCGCGCTGCTGCGCGGCCTGCGTCTCCTCCCGCAGCCGCGCCTTGATCGGCTCGGATCGGGCCTCCGCCAGCACTCCCTCAGGATCGGCTCCGAAGGGTGCGAGGAGATCAGCGATGGTGGCGGCCTCATCGATCCGACGCCCTTCGCCGAATTCCGCCCGGAACACCGCGCGGCAGAACTCCTCGCCCCAGCTGTTCGACAGGCCCACGAGCGCCACGCGCGCCGCCAAAAGGCTTTGTTGTGGAAACCGCTCTGGCCGCCGGAACGGCAGGCCGAGCTCCGCGCACAGCCGCTCCAGGTCGCGCCACATGTGGCGCCCCTTGGCCGGATAGAGGTTGAACGGTGAGGTCTCCCAGCCCTGCGCCTTGAAGATCGGGCCAAGCAGGAACGGGCGGAATAGGACCCTTACGCCGGCCGCTGCCGCCAGCGGCGCGATGCGCATTACGGCCGGGTAGGAGTAGGTCGACGCGAAGTCAAACCAGAAGTCGAGAACCGCCATGGCGCGATCCGATCCTTCCGCCGGCCGGCCGGCAAGTCCCTCGCGGCCGGCAGCCATCCCATTCCTTCGCTCTATTTTCGCCGGCAGGAGGAGATGCTAGACCACATTTCATGATTGCACTTTCTGGCGGAAAGCGGGTTCCCCTTTCCGACGCTCCATGGCAGGCGCGGAGAGCCCCGATGCCGTTCACCGTTCAGGACCTCGAACAGCGCGTGCAGGCCCGCGCCAGCGCCAGCGCGGAGCTGTCCTATACGCGCAAGCTGCTCGACCGCGGCGTGGCGCATTGCGCCAAGAAGCTCGGCGAGGAGGCGATCGAGACCGTAATGGCGGCGGTCAGCGAGGACCGCGAACGGCTGATCGCGGAGGCGGCCGATCTTATTTACCATCTTGTCGTGGTACTGCACGCGCGCGGCATCGCGCTTGCCGATGTCGAGGCTGCGCTCGCCGAGCGCACGGTCCAATCGGGCCTCGACGAGAAGGCGTCGCGCAAGCGCGTCTGAGGCTGCCGATGGAACAACGCACCGAAGAAGCCCTCTCTCCTTACCGTATCTTCTCGCGCGCCGAGTGGGCGCGGCTGCGTGCCGATACCCCGATGACGTTGACGCCCGCGGAAGTGGGTGAGGTGCGCTCGCTCAACGACCGCCTTGATATGCGGGAGGTCGAGGAGATTTATCTGCCGCTGTCGCGGCTGCTCTCGCTCTATGTGGCGGCGACCCAGCGGCTCTACCGGGCGCAGCAGAACTTCCTCGGCACCGAGGACAGCAAGGTGCCCTACATCATCGGGGTGGCGGGCTCAGTCGCGGTCGGCAAGTCGACCACAGCGCGCGTCCTCAAGGCGTTGCTGGCGCGCTGGCCGCACACCCCGCGCGTCGATCTCATGACTACCGATGGCTTTCTCTATCCGAACGCGGTGCTTGAGCGCGAAGGCCTGATGGAGCGCAAGGGCTTCCCGGAGAGCTACGATCTGCAGGCGCTCTTGCGCTTCCTCACCGAGGTCAAGGCGGGGCTGCTGCCGGTGCGCGCGCCAGTCTATTCCCACCTTGTCTACGACGTGAAGCCCAACGAGTGGGTGGTGGTGGAGCGGCCTGACATTCTGATCGTCGAGGGGCTCAACGTCCTGCAGGCCGGGCGGCCGCCCAAGGAAGGCAAGGCGATCCCCTACGTGTCGGACTTCTTCGACTTTTCGGTCTATCTCGATGCCCGCGAGGATGTGCTGTTGCGCTGGTACGTGGACCGCTTTCTGACGCTGCGGGGCACCGCCTTCAGCGATCCGAAATCCTATTTCCATCGCTACTCGAAGCTGTCCGACCAGGAGGCGGTCAAGACCGCGACCGCGATCTGGTCGCGCATCAATCTCGTCAATCTGAACGAGAACATCCTGCCGACACGCCAGCGCGCCGATCTCATCCTCACAAAGGGCGAGAGCCATCTGGTCGAGGAAGTCGCGTTGCGTCGGCTGTGACGCGCTGCGGGCGGCGCGCTGCGCTCACTTGATCCCGTATTTCGTTTTCATCTCGGCCATGAAGCCGTCATCGGCGAGTTTCTGCATCAGGCCAAGCGAGAGATAGTCGTTGACGTTGTCGCTCCCGACCTTCAGCTTGAGTGCCTTGAGCTGGGCCAGCACATTCTTGGCACCCTCGACCGAGGGGCGAACGTCACGCGCCATCATGCGCACGTACTCGCCGTACGTGCTGCCGATGACCTTCGGATCGCTTGTCCGGAAGCGTTTGGCGATGACCTCCTTGGCCCATTTTTCGTCGGAGAGCCCTTTGTAGGCGCCTTCGACGTAGGCCTTCAAAAAGCGTTCGCGTCGCTGCGGCTGCGACTTGAGCTCGCTATTGGTTACGACCACCGCATCGAAGACCCAGGGCGTGCGGGCAGCGGCAAGATCGAGCACCAGGTGAAAGCCACGCTCCTTGGCGGTTGTAACCGCGGGCTCGAGTAACGGTGCGGCGTCAATACGGCCGGCGATGAGGGCCCCGAGGCGCTGACCGGTCCCGCCGATCTGCGCAATCGTCACATCATCGCGCGTCATGCCCAGTTGCTTCAGCGCGATCGACAGCGAGATGTCGGTCTCGGAGCCGAATGTGCTGATCCCGACCGTGCTGCCTTTGGGAATAGGCGGTGTGGTCGCCTTGGTGGCAAAGATCGAGAATGGCAGCGTATTGATCGAGGCGGCAATCAAGCGCAAATCGGCGCCCTGAAGGTTGGCCTGAACCACCGGTGCGAGGCCGACGTGCATGGCCTGGATTTCGCCAGACAACAGAACCTGGATTCCGCGGGTGCCGCCTTCGGAGCTGATAACCTCTACCTTGAGTCCGTTCTTGGTGTAGAAATCGCCAGCTTCGGCCAGGTAGATAGGCAGAATTGATACAGTCGATGCCGAGATGCCGATCTTGAAAGGCGTGAGCCCGGATTGTGCAGCTGCGGTGTGACTCGCCAGTGCCGTCAGCGCGGCTACGCTCAAGGCCGCCGTGTATCGGATGAGCGTCCGTTTCAACTCGTGCATTGCCCGTCTCCCTCTCCCTAACGTGCCATTGTTGGCTCTTGCCGTCGTTGCCCACAAGCGCCAAGTCGCCGCAATCACGACGGCTTCATGCGTGCGGCTGCCTCCGAGTGAATATGGCCCCAGATCCGATCTTCAATGGCGTGAAAATGCGAATCGCGCTTGATGCGGAGCTGACGCGGCCGCTCGATGTCGATGATGACGTTGTCCTGTACGCGGCCGGGCCGGGACGAAAAGACGATGACCCGATCCGAGAGGAAGATCGCTTCGTCGATCTGATGCGTGATGAACAGAACGGTCTTGCGCGCCACCTTCCAGATGCGCAGCAGCTCTTCCTGCATCAATTCCCGGGTCTGCGCATCCAACGCGGCGAAAGGCTCATCCATCAGTAGAATCTGCGGATCCATGACAAGCGCCCGGGCGAGGTTCACGCGTTGCTGCATGCCGCCGGAAAGCTCGTGCGGATAAGCACCTTCAAATCCGTCAAGGCCGACCAGCTCGATAAGGCGCCGCGCGCGCTCGCGCGATACCGTCTTGCTCATGCCGGCGCATTCGAGGCCGTAGCCCACGTTGTCGAGAACGGTCCGCCAGGGCAGGAGGGATGCGTCCTGAAACACGACGGCGCGGTCGGGGCCGGGCTTGTCCACGCGCGTGCCGGCGACGATGATCTCGCCACGCGTGGCTGGTATAAGTCCGTCCACGACGGATAGAAAGGTTGTCTTGCCGCAGCCCGACGGGCCGACGATCGACACAAATTCCCCGTCCTTGACTTCCAGGTTGACGCCATCAAGCGCCGCCAGCTTCTGTCCGGTGCGCGGCTGGACGTAGTCGAGGCAGATGTCGCGCGCGGCGAGCTTTACGAGGCTGGCATCGCTCATACTGACGTTACTCATAATCACGCCGTCCGTTCCTCGAGCGAAGCACGCCAGCCTTCCATCCGCATTTCGATTCGTCGGATGAGCTCGGTCAGAATGAGGCTCGCCACGACGATGGTCAGGATACCGGCAAAGACCTTGCTGGTCTCAAACATCGCCCCGGCCTTGTTGATCATGATCCCGACGCCTGTCCCGGAGCCGTAGAGCTCTCCGACCACGATGCCGATCATGCTCCTGCCGATGGCGAGCCTCACGCCTGCCAGGATGAACGGCATCGCACTCGGAACAATGACGGTCTTGAACGTGTGCAGCTCCGACGATGAAAAGCTCCGGGCCACCCGCAACAGGCGCGGATCTACCGTCCTGACGGCTGCATGCGTGCTGATCAGGATCGGGAGCACCGCCAGAAGAAAGACGATCAATACTCGGGTCCAGACGCCCGTTCCGGTCCACAGCACGAGGAGCGGCAGAAAAGCGACCTGCGGGGTGGCGTTGAGCCCCATCATGAACGGCTTGAGGACGAAAGACAGATAGCGGAAACGCCCGGCCAGGAGCCCGAGCGGGATGCCGACGCCCATCGCCAGCGCCAGGCCGACAACGATCTCCAAACCGCTTAGCGCGAGATCAGGCCAGATTTCGCCTGTACCAACATAGAGTGTCCAGACCACCTGCGCGATTGCGGTTGGTGCTGGCAGGAAGATCGGGCGCGCACGCAAGACGTCAGCGTGGACCCCGAGCACGGGCGCCAATAGGTCAGCCCACCAGCCGCGGGCGATCCCTTCCCAGGCGATGAGAAACAGGATCATGGCGAAGCTGCCAAGCAACAGGCGCTCGTGGTCTGCGTAAGCCTGGCCGATGCGCGTGCGCAGCATCATCGCGTTGCACCCTCCGGACGCCAAGTATCGAAATAGCGCTCGAGGCGATCGAGAATGCCGGTCGTCACAAGGCCAGCAATCGTGAACAGCAGCACCCCAAAGAAGACGATGTCGGTCTGAAAGGAATTGCCGGCCTGCGCGATCATGTGCCCCAGTCCGGCGGTCGACGCATAGAGTTCGCCGACCACGACGCCCAGCAAGGCGCGTCCCGATGCGTATTTCAGTCCGGTGAAGATGAACGGCAGGGTGCCGGGAAGAATGATGCTGGTGAAAATCTTGAGCTGTGATGCGCCGAAGCTTCGCGCGACGCGCAGATAGCGCGCCTCGTTTGTCTTTACGCCCAAGTACGCCGCGATGGTGATCGGCACGACGGCGCCGAGAAACACGACGGCGAATTTCGACCAGAGCCCGATTCCGAACCAGACAATGAGCAGCGGCAGGAACGTGACGCGCGGCACTGCATTGAGGATGTCGATGAATGGCCCGAGCATGTATTGCAGCCTCCGGAACCAGCCGGTCAGCAACCCCAGCGGCACGCCGATCGCAATGGCCCACAGATACCCGACGATGAACTCGATCGAGCTGACGCGTACGTCGCGCCAGAACTCGTCGTCGTGAATGAGCGTCGCGCCCTCGGCGAGGATGCGGCTTGGCGACGAGATAAAAAGCGGATCGACGAGGGCGGTCGCTGCCAGGATCTCCCACAATGCCAGGAACAGGATGATGGCGCCGGTGCTGACCAGGAACGGCGCGTGGCCGGAAAGATAGTCGCGCCAGGGTGCCGGGCGCCGCAACGCAACGGTCACGGTTGCTTCGGCACTCATGGCCAAGCCTCGGGCGAGCGCACTGCGGGTGTCATCGGGCATGATTGTAGGCCGGCGCCCGGCGGGCTCAACGGCCGCGATGTCGGTTGATCAGACGTCCGGATCACGCTCGATCTCCAGGTTCGACCACTCATCGACACGCGCTCGTTGTCCCGGGTAGAGCACGACCGTGGAAGTCTTTTCTTCGATCACGGCGGGCCCGACGAGGCTCAGGCCGGGCGCGAGCTGGCTGCGGCGAAAAACCGGAGTGGGTCGCGAGCCCGCTTCGCCGAAAAAGGCGGTGCGGGTCTCGACCGGCGCGGGGATTGCGGCGGGCTCAAGCCGCGATGGCGGCAACCTCGGCTTGGGGATGGCGCCGACCGCGGTGATCTTGAAATTGACGATCTCGACCCGCTCGTCGACCGCCTTGTGGCCATAGCGGCGCTCATGCACCGCGTGGAAATTGTCGACCAGCGAACGGACATCAACGGTGCTCGCGATCCTGGGCGCCGGCACGCTGACCTCATACGACTGGCCTCGATAGCGCATGGCGGCGTGGCGCAGAGTCGAAATGGCCTGCCGGGGAAATTGCTCGCGCAGGAGGTCGTCGACCGCGGCGTCCTCCATCTCGTGGAAGATCGCTTCCAGCGCGGCAGGCTCGGTCTCTTCGAGCAGCGTGATGCGGGTGAGGCTGCGCTCCTGATGCACGTCGGTCACCAGCATGCCCCAGGCGCTGAAGGTGCCCGGGTCGCGCGGCACCAGGATGCGCCCGATGTCGAGTTCGGCGGCGATGCGCGCCGCGATGGTCGGCCCCATCCCGCCGAAGGGAACGAGCGTGAATTCGCGCGGGTCGTAGCCGCGCTCGACCGTGATGGTCCGCATGGCGGTGACGCAGTTGGTCACCAGCACTGTCAGCACACCCCAGGCGGCCTCGACGGCTGACATGCCGAGCGGTTGCGCAACATGCTGCTCGATGGCCTGATGTGCCTGATCGGCGTGGATCGGCATCTCGCCTTCGAGCAGGGCCACAGGGCTCAGATGGCCGAGTACAACCAGCGCATCGGTGAGTGTTGCCTCGGTGCCGCCTCGCCCATAGCAAGCCGGGCCGGGCTGGGCGCCGGCGCTCTGCGGGCCGACCTTGAGCACGCTGCCGTGCTGAACCGACGCGATGCTGCCGCCGCCGGCCCCGATGGTCTCGATGTCGACCGTCTGGGTTCGCAGCGGGTGGCGGCCGATGGTTACTTCCGACTTGAACAGCGGCCGGCCCGGGATGACCGCCATGTCGGAGCTGGTGCCGCCGGTATCGAAGGTGATCAGGTTCTCGATCTGCTTGAGGTCGCCAAGGTAGCGGCTGCCGATGACGCCAGCCACGGGCCCCGACATGACCGTCTGAATGGGCGTGCCGGCGAGCATGGCGGCGCTCGCGGCGCCGCCATCCGACTTCATCGTCAGCGTGCGGGCATTGGGGAAGCGGTCATACGACACTTCTTCGAGCGCCTTCAGATAGCGCGACACCGGCGGGCCGATATAGGCGTTGGCCACTGTCGAAGCAGTGCGTTCGTATTCGCGCCATTCCGGATTCACGTCCGACGATAGGGAGACATAGAGCTGAGGAGCGATCGCGCGGATGATTGCGGCGGCTTCGCGCTCGTGGGCGGGATTTGTGTAGGAGAACAGAAAACTCACTGCGATCGCCTCGATGTCGAGCGTCAGCAGGTGCTTCACGGCCTGTTCGACATCCTCGCGATTGAGCGGCTCGATAACGTGACCCTGGTAGTCGAGCCGCTCCCCGATCTCGGCGATGCGGTTGCGCGTGAGCAGCATCTTGGGTGCCGGCGCAAACAGATTGAAGACATCGTCGCCGCGCCATTGCCGGCCGATCTCATAGACGTCGCGAAAGCCTTTGGTCGTGAGAAGCCCAATTCGAACGCCTTTGTCCTCGAGCAAGGTGTTGAGCGCTGCGGTTGAGCCGTGCAGGATGAGCGTGATCGGATCGCTGCCGAATTCCTGTTGGAGATCGCGCGTGATCTCGTCCATCACCAGCATGGGGTTCGACGGGTTCGATGTGTACTTGCGGATCAGGACGATGTCGCGCCGTTCTTCATCAAGGCCCGTGACGTCGGTGAAGGTGCCGCCGACGTCGATACCGATACGAATTCCCATCAGGCCGCACCTCGGACGCGAAGCTTGGCCGTGCCGGCTGCATCAATGGTGAGGTCGTCGTTCAGAGCCACCCCGTAATCCTCGCGTGCGGCATTGCGGGTGACGTAGCCCATCTGGACATCGCGCGTGACCAGCGTCGGGTCTCGCTGCATGGGATCGCCGTAGCCGCCGCCACCACCCAGTTGCCAGGCGACGCGATCGTCCTTCTTGAGGCGCAGGCCGGCGACCTTCGAGGTCAGAGGTCGCTCGGCGTCGGTTCCCGGATTAAGCACCGCATGGGACGGCATTGCGGGCTTGGCGCCAAAGAGCCCGGGCGAGGAAAACCTGAAACGATCGGTGCGCAGGTTGACGGTCGAATTGTCCGCCAGGATGCGCCAGGTTCGCTTGGTGCCGAGCCCGCCCCGGAAGGTGCCGGGCCCGCCGGAATCCGGCACAAGCTCGTAGCTCTCGATGCGCATCGGAAACTCCGTCTCGAGCGCCTCCACCGGACCGTTCATGACGTTGACCACGAGATCATCCATGGCGCTCGGGCCGTCATGGTCCGGCCGCGCGCCGCAGCCGCCGTTGAAGATCTCATATTGGGAAAACCAGCGGCCGCTACGCGGGTCGCGCCCGGCGCTGGAGAGCGAGCCGCCGGCGCCGCTGGCGGGCGCCGGAACGCGGCCCGGCACTGCACGTGCCAGCACCCGCAGCACCACGGACGTCGTCATCTGGCTCGGCCGCACGTACATGTTGCAAGGTGCCGGATAGCGCGGGTTGAGCAGCGAGCCTTCGGGCGGGTAGCTGACCGCAATCGGCCGCGACAGCCCTTCGTTCACCGGCAGCTTGGGAATGAAGATCATCTTGACGCAGCACTGAATGAAGTTGCGCGAGACGCAGGAGCGCAAATTGATCGGGCCGCGCGCCTGCGCATCGCTGTCGAGCATGAAATGCAGCGTGTCGCCTTTGACCTCGAGCGTCGCCGATATGCGGTAAGGCTTACCGAGGTCGATCCCGTCGTCATCGATCCAGTCGGATTCCGGTCCGTAGACCCCATCCGGAATCTTAGTGATCTCCCGTCGCAATTCGGCTTCACAGATGTCCATCCACGCCTGCCAGCACGCTAGGGTCTTCTCGAGGCCGTGCTTTGCAAAAAGTGCGGCGCATTTCTCGATTCCATAGTTGTTGGTGTTGACCTGCGCCTTGATGTCGCCCCAGGTCACTTCCGGCGTACGCGTATTGGCGCAGATCATCTCCTGCAGGTCGGAATTGATTTCGCCCTGCCTCTGGATCTTCAGCGGCGGAATGAGCAGGCCTTCCTGGAACAGATCGGTTGCGTCGCCGCTGTTGGTGCCCGGCACCTTGCCGCCCAGATCCGGCTTGTGGGCGATATTGCCGATGAACGCGACCAGCTTGCCGTCGATAAACACGGGCGAGATCACCGTCACGTCGGTCGCGTGATTCTGACAGGCCCGGTAGGGATGGTTCACGATGAAGGCGTCGCCGGGATCGATCTTGCCGGCAAACACGCGGCGTATCTCATTCACCTGCGCGCTCAAAGGGCCGATATGGAGCGGCTGCGGCACGCCTTGCGCAACCATGCGGCCGCGACCGTCGAAGATCGCAAAGGTGAAGTCCTGGCTTTCCTTGATGATCGTCGAATAGCCCGTGCGCAGCATATTGAGCGTGAGCTCGCGGGCGATCTGGAGCGTGGATTGGTAGATGACCTCGAGGTCGATGGCGTTCAAGTTGAAGTCTCGCAGTTGGTTGGTCGCAATAGACGTTTTGGCGGGCGATCCTGGGATAATCGCCACCCTCTCATTCCGGGATGGCGCGACATCGTCAACCGGAATCGGCATGCTGCGGTGCACTAATGAGCGCGCCCAAGTCCCTTGTGTCGGCAGCAACGATTCGCCTTTGCGGCTTGTCAATTCGGTCGGCGTTTCGCGCTGTCGATCGGGTCTAGGCGATCGGCGCCGAGCGCGCGGCGCGCCGGCTGGCTGGTCCCCACACCGCCGCTCGCCCGCGCCTGCTCCAGTACCTCGAGCACAATCCCGACCGTGACCGCATACACCACCGTCCACAGCAGGAAGAACGGGATGTCGACCAGCTGCCGGACGAATGCGCCTTTGAGGGTCCAGAACAACTCGTCCGCGAACGTCCGCAGCAGCCAGCCGAGCGCGGGCGACGCCGCCACGTCGAGCGCAATGGCGGCGACGCTGAGCAACAGGAACAGGGTAAACAGGCGCAGGCGATTGCCGCGTGTGAGGCGCCAGACGCGAACGGGATTCAGCGTGCCGGAGCGCAGCAAGTGGCCGATCGACAGATAGGACGCCGCAACCACTGCCGCCATCACGACAACATGCAGGACTTCGCTCGACCAGCCGACAATGTTGAGCACGTTGTCGGAGGGGCTGAAGCGCTCGTAGAGAGCGGCGAGCAGGCCGGTCTGCAGCACCCGCAATCCGCCGTCCAGAAGGTTGACGGCCGTAAAGATCAACGTGGCCAGCACAACAGCGACGATGGACTCCAACCGGACCCGACTGGGTCGCGGCATGTGCGCGGTCTTGGCGCCGTGGCTCGCTTTGCGGCCGCTCATCTCGCCCAGCACGGAGGCCCACGCCATGGCCCCCCAGGGCGCAATCGCTGCCGCGGTCAGCCAGGTCCGCGGTTTGAAGTTCTGCGTCAGCAGCCAGGCCGGCAGCTTTGGCGGGTAGGTAAGAACAAGCCAGTCCAGGACAATCTGGCACGCTAGCACGAGGAGACACGGCAACCAGACGAGACGGAACAGCCCGACGGCATTGCGTGCGCAATAGCGTGCGACCGCGGCCGCCACCCGCAGAACGCGCAACAGACGCAGCCGTTGCGGTTCACGCACTGACGAATCCGAGATCCCAGCCCTGTTCATGAATTTGCTGCCGAGAGGTTTGTTGTCGGCCCTGACGCGCTGCCCACCGTTGATGGTGCGCCGAGCATTGCGAGGGATTATGCCGCCAGCGAGGCGGTGCTGATCGCGGCAAGCGCGCTCGCCAGGCGCTCGCGGTCGAACGGCTTGGTGAGAAAGCCGTCCATGCCCGCTGACGTGCAGGCCTCGCGGTCCTCGTCGAGCGCATTGGCGGTGAGGGCGATGATCGGGGTGCGTGGAAAGCCGTGCTCGGCTTCGGCGGCGCGGATGCGCCGGGTCGCCTCGATGCCGTCGCTGCCGGGCATGTGCACGTCCATGAGGACAAGGCCAAAGGGCTCGCCCGCCGCTTGTGCGGCATTCCAGGCAGCGACCGCGGCATCTCCGTCCGCCACGATGGTTGGCCGGTGACCGAGCCGCGCGAGCAGCGCACGGGCGAGCAACGCGTTGATCTCGTTGTCCTCGGCGACCAGGATCGAAAGCCCGCTGGTGGGCGCGCCGCCAGCCGCAAGTCCGCTCGCGTCCGCTCCGTCGCCAACCGGGTCGAAATCCTGGCTGCTGCCGGCGAGACGCGCGGCGAGCGAAGCGGAGCGCGTGGGCTTCACCAGGTAGCCGTTGAAGCCCGCAGTACTCAGCCTTGCCAGGTCATGCCGCGCCGCGGGCGTGACCAGGACGATACGCTGCGGCACCTGCGCAGCGGCCAGAGCGTCGCAAGCCACTTGCCCGAGCGCGTGGTCGACGATGATCGTTCGCCACGCGTGCTCGGCCAGCAGCGCCTGGGCTTGCTCGCCATCCGCTGCGACGCGCGTCTGTGCACCCCAGTCACTAAGCCGGCGTGCGAGCAGCGTGGCCTCGATCGCGGCGGGCGCGACAATCAGGATGTCGAGGCCGGTGAGGTCTGGGGGCTTTACGGCTTGCGCGTCAGGCGCGGGCGGCAGCGGCGCCATCACCCGAAAGGTCGATCCGGCGCCGGGCGTGCTCTCAAGGTCGATGCGGCCGCCCATGCGCTCGATGATGCGCTTTGAGATCGCGAGACCAAGGCCGGTGCCCGCGAAGGTTCGCGCGGTGCCCACGTCGGCCTGCTCGAACTCGTGAAAGATCCGCTCCTGTTCGGTGGGCGCAATGCCGATGCCGGTGTCGTGAACCGCGATGACGATGTGATGAGGCTCGGTGCCGGGCTCGACCACGAGCGAGATGCCGCCCCGGTCGGTGAACTTGATGGCGTTGCCGGCGAGGTTGAGCAGCACCTGCCGCAGCCGAGCGGCATCGCCGACGACGCGGCGCGGCACGCGGTCCGCCACATAAGATGCGATCGCGAGGTCTTTGCCCTGCGCGCGCGGTGCGATCAGCTCGACCGTCTCTTCAATGAGCGCATGCAGGTCGAACGCGCGCGCCTCGAGGTCGAGCCGTCCGGCCTCGATCTTGGAGAAGTCGAGAATCTCCTCGATCAACGACAGCAGCGTATCGCCCGAAGTCTTCACCGCGCGCGCATAGGTCGTCTGTTCAGGCGTGAGCGCGGTGTCGAGCAAAAGGTCGGACATGCCCAGGATGCCGTTGAGCGGGGTCCTGATCTCGTGCGAGACCACCGCCAGGAAACGCGACTTGGCGCGATTGGCGGCCTCCGCCTGGTCGCGTGCGTCGGCGAGCGCGCGCCCGGCCTGTGCCCGCTCGGTCACGTCGCGACCGACGCTCTGCACCTCGGTGCCGTTGCCGGTGCGCACCGTGACCTCGCGCCAGGCGATCCAGCGCGCCCCGTCGGCGGTCGCGATCTTCTGGTCGTGGATGCGCGTGCCGTCAGGCGTGACCGTGGTGTCGCCCTGCTCGAGCACGGCAGACAGATAGGGCGCGCCGACGAGCTCGTGGCGGGCGCGGCCTGCGAGCGCGCAGAAGGCATCGTTGGCGTAGGTGATGTGGCCCTGGCTGTCGCGTCGGACGATCACGTCGCCCTGCGCTTCCAGAAAGCAGCGGGCGCGTTCCTCGGATTCCTTAAGCTCCCAGTTGCGGTCGGAGAGCTCTTCCACGCGCTCGCGCAGTACGCCCGCCTCGCGCGCCAGTGCGCGGTTGCGGCGGATGAGGAGACCGATCGCGCCGCAGGCCGCGGCAAGCAAAATGCCGGCGGCGATCGCAGCAGACTGGTCGGGCGTACCGAAGTGCAGCGCCACGGCGAGGACCCCAAGCACAGCCACCGTCATCGGCATCGCCGTGCCGCGAAGGGCCTGGGTCAGCTCGCTGCGGCAGAAGAACGTGCGTGCGCTAGCAAGGAGGTCGGGATGAACCCGCATGGCTGCTACCCCGTGAAGGCGGCTCACCCTGCGTTGTCGGGGCGCGGCGCCTGTATCTCGGCTTTCCGAGGTACAATGCGCTGTGAAATCTTTGCATTGTCTTTTCCATGCCGCCGACGGCGGCCCGGACGGCAACAGGATTGACGCCAAGCTAATGACCGTCGCGATTTTATCGGGCGGTAGTAACGATCTGTTCAGCCTGTCGCCCGCCCCGGGCGCGACGCAGCGCGGCGATGCCGCGCCGACCGCGATCAGCGGCGCTCGGCTTCCCAATAGCCGCTGCACTCGCTGATTTGCGTCTTGCCGCGCCAAGTGCCCCTTCCGTGATTGCCGGACAGGCGGCCGGTCCCGGAAGCGCTCTGCTCGCCGCGCTGGACCGTCGCCGAGACGCGCCCACTTCGGTCGACGCGGCCGGTGAGCTCGACGCCGGCGCTGCCGTCGTAGACAATCCGTCCGCTCTCGATATTGACGGCATAGCGGTAGGCGCGGTCGCAATCGCCGGTTTGCGTGACGATCAGGATGCTCCACGCTCCGTCGAAGCCTGCTTGCGCCTTCGCGGCGGTGGCGGCCACGCCGGACAAAGCCGCCATGACGGCCAGAAGCGTGAATGCGCGCACCCATCGGAGAATGTCGGTCATCGTGGTCCCTTTGCCTTGCTGGCCCTTGAGATAATCGATTTGGCGGCGAATGCGAGCGGATATTTCAACCGGGCCTCTCGCCGGAGATGCATCACAATCGGGCTGCTAGTTGGCACGCGCGTTGCCTCGCAGGTAATATCGCGTTGCGCAGCGATGGGGTTCGGGTATGCCGGGTGGGATTTTTATCAGCTATCGCCGAGACGACACCAGCGCCGAAGCCCGCAATATCCGTCAGCACTTGAGCCGTGCATTTCGTCGGCGGCGGATCTTCATCGACGTGGAGGCGATCCCGAAGGGGCGGGATTTTCTTGCTGTCCTGGAGCAGGACCTCAAGCAGAGCGAAGTCATGCTGGCGGTGATCGGGCCGACTTGGCTCACGGTCACCAACGAGACCGGCGAGCCGCGCCTCAGCGCTCCGGATGACGTTGTGCGTCTGGAGATTGCAACCGCGCTTGCTCGCGACATCGCGGTCATCCCGGTTCTGGTCAGGGGCGCGCGGATGCCCAGGGCCGCGGACTTGCCGGACGACCTGAAGCCGCTCGCGCGTCGGAACGGCTCGATCGTTACGCACGAAAATTTCCCACGGGACATGGATGGATTGGTTCAAGACATGCGCGGGCTGCTCTCGCCGCGCCGTCCATGGGCGCGGTTGGCCGCGGCGGCTGCAGCTGCCGCCATGGTGGTCGCGGTGGTGCTTCTGCAGCTGCTCCGGCCTGAGATATTGCCATGGCGAAGCACGCCCGGCGATTTTCGGAGGCCTGGGGCGCGCCTTTCTTTGTCGGTCAATCGAGCGCTGACGATAGAGGAAGAGCGGCGGCTGGATGCCGGAGACACCTTTATGGAATGCAAGGAGTGCCCGCAAATGATTGTCGTTCCGGCGGGCCAATTCCGCATGGGCTCGCCCGATGCTGAAGTTGGCCATGACCGCGCAGAGGGGCCGGTCCAGACCGTGACGATCGAGCGCAGCTTTGCCGTCAGCGTCGCCGAGGTCACGGTCGACCAATATGCGGCATACGTGTCGGCGACCGGTCGGGAGCCGGAGGATGGGTGCATGCAGCGTGGGCCAGACGGCATCGTTCTGCGTCCGGGCACCTTTCGCCATCCGGGTTATGAAGTCAGCGGATTGCACCCAGTCGCGTGCGTGAGTTGGTACGACGCCAAGGCATATGTCGAGTGGCTCGCGCGAAAAACCGGCAAGCCGTATCGCCTCCCGAGCGAAGCCGAGTGGGAATATGCCGCACGCGCTCACAGCACGACGCCTTACTGGTTCGGCGACGACAACAATCATCTTTGCACCCACGGCAATGTCGCCGACCTGGCGCTCGGCGACTATCTTCCTGGGTGGGAGATCGCGCCGTGCAACGACAAGCACAAATTCGCCTCGGAGGTTCGGCAATTCGCACGCAACGCCTTTGGACTCTATGACGTTATGGGCAACCTGTGGGAATGGACGGCGGATTGCTGGCGCGGCAGCTTGGAAGGGACGTCGCCCGTCGGCAAGCCTTCGGCCGAGGCCGAGGCGTTCTTCGAACAGGAGCTCGTGCGCTGGAAGCGCGTGATCGATGCCGCCGGCATCAAGCTTAAGCGGTAGTTCGCCAGCCCCGCGTTCGCGGAATGACAGCGCAGGGCATTCGGAAAACACGCGTGCCGGTATCCGACAGGCGCTTTTCATCCACGCTTCATCGCGGCGTCACGACGGCTCGCCAATGTGTGCCCTATTGCTCTTCAGTCTATTTGACCCAGCGAAATAAAATTTTCTTCGCCTCGCAACGGGCCTGTCAGCTGTGTTCCGAGTACTGGCAGGCCCGGTCTCTTTTTGGCCTCTACGCACTTGTTTGGTCGCATGATCTTGTCCGAAAAGTCTGCAACTTTTCGGGATCATGCTCTGGCCTGCCGCACGCTCAGCGGCCAGTCCGCTTCTGCTCGATCACGTCCCAGATCATCGCCGCGATGTCGCGGCCGCCGAAGTTCTTGATCGCCCGGATGCCGGTTGGCGAGGTGACGTTGATCTCGGTGAGGAAGCCGTCGATCACGTCGATGCCGACAAAGATAAGCCCGCGCTCGCGCAGCGCCGGGCCGATCGCCGCGCAGATCTCGCGCTCGCGTGCGGTCAGCTCGGTGTCCTTCGGGGTGCCGCCGCGCACCATGTTGGAGCGCAGGTCGTCCGGCGCCGGGATGCGGTTGACGGCGCCCGCGAACTCGCCGTCGACCAGAATGATGCGCTTGTCGCCGTGCTTCACGGCCGGGAGGAATTTCTGCACCACCCACTGCTCGCGGAAGGTCGCCACGAACAGATCATAGAGCGAGCCGAAGTTGAGATCCTCGCGCGCGAGCCTAAACACCGCCTCGCCGCCTTTGCCATAGAGTGGCTTCATCACGATGTCGCCGTGCTCGACCCGGAACGCCTTGATCTCGGCGAGGTCGCGGGTGATCAGGGTGGGCGGCATCAGCTCGGGAAACGCCATCACGAACATCTTCTCGGGCGCGTTGCGCACATGCGCGGGGTCGTTGACCACCAGCGTTTTGGGGTGAATGCGTTCGAGCAGATGGGTCGTCGTGATGTATTGCAGGTCGAACGGCGGGTCCTGGCGCAAGAGCAGGACGTCGAAGCTTGCAAGGTCGACGCGCTTGGCCTCCCCGAGGGTGAAGTAGTCGCCCTCGCGGTCGCGCACCGACAGAGGCTGCACCGCCGCGTGCACCTGGCCGTCGCGCATCGCCAGCCGGTCGGGCGTGTAATAGGCGAGCGCATGGCCGCGCCGCTGCGCCTCCAGGAGAAGCGCAAAGGTGGAGTCGCCGCGGATGTTGATCCGCTCGATCGGGTCCATTTGCACGGCGACGCTGAGCGTCATCGGGCCTCCCAAGGGGTCGTTGCGGGGATCGTGGGGTAGAGCAAACGGGACGTTAACATCTTACTCTCATTATATTTCATTATAGCCAATCGATGTGGGGTTGTTTCGGCGGGGGGAGTTCACGTGCGGCTGCCGCATCTGTCGATTGCGACCAAGCTCTATGCGATCTTTGCGCTGCTGGCCACCATGACGGTGGGGCTTGCCGGGGTCGCCGTCTACAACGCCCACCGTCATGAGGCGCTCACCGACGATTTCGAATCGGCCTATGCGGGGGCGCTCAACGTCCAGCGCGTCGACGCGCTGATTTACGCGGTGGTGATGGAGTTGCGCGGTATCTACATGTCGCCCGACATCAAGACCGCAAAGGTCTACGGCGACGGGCTGCTGGCGTTCAATGACCGCATCACGCGGGTGGTGGACGAGTGGCGCAACACGGTGCGCGCCGAAGACGCGGCTCTATTCGAGCCTTTCGACAAACGCCTCAAGCAATTCCAGGACTTCCGCCGTGAACTGGTGCGCCGCGGCGTCGAGATCGGCCCCCACGCCGGCCGCGAGTGGGGCGACAATGACGCCAACCGCACCGTGCGCAAGGCCCTCAATGCCGATATCGAGAAGCTTGGCGAACACTATGCCGGGCGCGCGCGGACGGCCTACGCAAAGATCGATCAGGGCATCAATCACACGGCTTGGCTTATGACCCTCCTGGCGGCAGCGGCGGCGCTCCTCGCGGGCTTCGGTGCGATCATCATCTGGGGAGCGATAGCCCGTCCGCTGGCGCGCGTCACCGGCATTACCGAAGCGGTTGCGGCGGGCCAGTCCGAGGTCGCGGTGCCTTACCGGGAGCGCGGCGACGAGATTGGGGCACTGGCCCGCTCGATCGCGGTGTTCCAGGACGCGATGCGCCATAACAAGGACCTTAACCGCACGGTCGTCGACGACGCGCAGACGCGCGCCGTGCACCAGGAAGCGATGACTGCCGAGATCAAGCGATTCGGCGCCGATGTCGAGGCGACGCTGGCTGAGCTTGTGACCATTTCCGATCAGATGCGGGCGGCGTCCGGCGCGCTCACAGCCGCCGCCGACAAGGCATCGGATCGCACCGCCGGCGCGGCCACTGCCTCCAGCGAAGCCTCGGCCAATGTGCGCGACATCGCATCGGCCGCCGAGGAGCTGGCGACCTCGGTCAACGAGATTGATCGCCAGATCGCCCAGTCGCATGAGATCACTGCCAAGGCGGTGGACGAGGCCGAAGCGACCAACTCGGCCGTCAAGGAGCTCAACCAGGCTGCCGGCCGCATCGGCGACGTGGTCAAGCTCATTACCGATATTGCCGAGCAGACCAATCTGCTGGCGCTCAACGCCACCATCGAAGCAGCGCGCGCCGGCGACGCCGGTCGCGGATTTGCGGTCGTGGCGAGCGAGGTGAAGGCGCTCGCCGGCCAGACCGCCAAAGCGACCGAGGAGATCACGGCGCAGATTTCCGAAATGCAGAACGCCGCCACGCGCTCGATCGCGGCGCTTGGCGCAATCGAACGGACCATCCGGGACGTCAGCTCGATATCGAGCACGATTGCGGCGGCGGTCACCCAGCAGGGCGCCGCCACCCAGGAGATTGCTCGCAGCGTCGAAGTCGCAGCCCAGCGCACGAGCGACACGGCCGGCGAGGTCGAGCGGGTGGGGGAGGCCACCAATGACACGCGCACAAATGCGGCGACGGTCAAGTCTGTTGCCGGCGATCTCGGTGCGGTGGCCGGGCGCATCCGCGCCCAGGTCGATCAGTTCTTCCAGAAGCTGCGCGCGGCCTGACGGCCTCGGTCGATTGGGCGCCGCACCGGCACCCGTTCGTCCAACGACGAAATGACCGGACAGAGCAAACGTGACGTTAACACTTTGCTCCCATTGTAATCCCTCAATCGAGAATTGTACCGGGGCGCGGGAGTTGCACGTGCAACAGTCGTCGGTCGCGACCAAGCTCTACGCGATCTTTTCATTGCTTTCCGCGGTGGCGGCGGGTCTGGCGGCGGGGAGTGTCTATGCGTGGCCTGCCTGGCTCATGAGCCTGCTCGTGGGATCGGTGGTGCTGGCGGCGCTCGCCGGCGTGGCCGAGGTCCGGCGCGTGCGCGTGCGCATCGTCGCCTTGTCTGAGGCGATGGTGGCCGATGAGTTGCGGGTTGCGCTGCCCGATCAGGAAAATGACGACGAGATCGGAGCGCTGGCGCGCGCGATTGCGGAGTTCGAAGGCAACTTTCGGCGCAACGATGAACAGGCACGCGCGGCCGCGAAGGCCGCACGGGTTCAGCAGCGGGAAGCGACCGCCGCCGAGATCGCCCGGTTCAGCGCCGATATCGAGGCGACGCTGGCTGAGCTCGCGACCATTTCCGACCAGATGCGGACGGCGTCAGGCGCCCTCGCAGCTGCCGCCGATCAGGCATCGGATCGCACCTCCGGCGCTGCTGCGGCCTCCAGTGACGCTTCGGCCAACGTGCGCGACATCGCGTCGGCCGCCGACGAGCTGGCGACCTCGGTCAATGAGATCGATCGCCAGGTCGCGCAGTCGAACGCAATCTCTGCCAAAGCGGTGAGCGAGGCCGAGTCGACCAACTCGGCCGTCAAGGAGCTCAACGAGGCTGCCGGCCGCATCGGCGATGTCGTGAAGCTCATTACCGACATTGCCGAGCAGACCAATCTGCTGGCACTCAACGCCACCATCGAGGCGGCGCGCGCCGGCGACGCCGGTCGCGGATTTGCCATCGTGGCAAGCGAGGTGAAGGCGCTTGCCGGCCAGACCGCCAAGGCGACCGAGGATATTGCGGCTCAGATCACCGGCATGCAGACCGCCACCACCCGCGCGATCCAGGCGATCAGCGCGATCGAGCGGACCATCCGCGACATCGGCACGATCTCGAGCACGATCGCGGCGGCCGTCACCCAGCAGGGCGCCGCCACGCAGGAGATTGCGCGCAGCGTCGAGACCGCAGCCAGGCGTACGACCGACACCGCGAGCGAGGTCGATCGGGTGAGCGAGGCGACCTCCGACACACGCACGAATGCGGCGACGGTCAAGTCCGTCGCCGGCGATCTCGGTGCAGTGGCCGGGCGTATCCGCGGCCAGATCAATGAGTTCTTCCAGAAGCTGCGCGCCGCCTAGGTTCTTGGGGGTCTTGGCCCAGCTTCGTATTATTCGTGTTTCGTATTGCATCAGCTCCATGCCGCCACGAGGATGAGAGCGGTGTAGACGGACGCCGCGGTGAAGTTGACGGCCGTGTGAGCCACGATGCTGGCGGTCGTGGTGCCGGTGCGCCAGCGCATCAACCCGAATACGACGCCCAGACAACCGGCGGCGATAACGCGCGGCCAGCCGAAGCCCGGGTAGTGCACCAGGCCGAACAAGACCGACGTAAACGCGATGGTGGGAAAGGCGCCGAACTTCGCTTCGAGTCCGCGATAGATGAGCCCGCGAAACAGCATTTCCTCGACGATTGGAGCGGCGACCACCAGCAGCGTCCAATATGACACCAGGAACAGGATCATCGCCGAGTTGAGCGTGACTTTGCCACCGGCCGGGGCGCCGGCAGCATGTCCGGAACCGTTGAGAAGCGTCGTCAAAAAGCCAAGCAGGAACACAAAGGCCACATAGGCCACGAGCCCGTAACCAACGCTGCGCGCGACAATGCCCCATCGTATCGGCTCGAGCGCGAGGTAGCTGCGAAAGGCCCGCCCGCTCATCCAGAGCGCGAGCGCAACGACGGCGGCGACCGCCATGTGGTCGACCGGCAGATAGACGTACGGCATCCGGATCGGCGTGCCCGTGGCGGCGCTGAGGATGACGGGTACGAGCCAGGTGGCAATGAGCGCCAGGATGCCGGCTGCGCCCCAGCCGAGCGTCGCCAAGAGACCCATGGGCCGTGTCTGGGTGACCGACTCGCTTGTTGTGACCGGCGAATGGGTTTCCAGCGTCCGGTAGGCGAGCGGAATGCTGGTGTCCGACATGACTTCTCTCCTGATGAGTTGAGCCGTTCTCTCGATTGAGGAGGGAAGCCGTTCAGGGCTGCCCCGTGCCGTACTGGGTACGTGCAGGGGACTTCAATTGATGTGATTGCGATCACGGAAACGGCGATTGGTGCCGACGCGCAGGCGTGAATGCGGCGGGGCGCAGCCGGATCGACAGGCGCGTCGCGGGGGAGCTAGTGCTTCTCGTGTAGCCCGACCAGCGCCTTGGCGATGACGCTCTTGGGATAGGTGAAGAAGCGCCGGACCAGGGCTTCCGCTTCCTCGCCCGGCGACGGCGTTGTGGTGAGCCCGAGCTTGCCGATTTCGGCGAGGTATTCGGGGTCACGCATCGTGGCCATGAAGGCCGTGCGCAACGCGCGCACGCGATCGGGCGGAACACCCGGCGGTGCGATCAGCGGCCGGCCGAGCACATGAGTGCCGAACGCGACGTCGAACACCTTTCGGTCGGCGTCCGACTTGGCGAAGGCGTAGACGCTCGGCACGCCCGGCAGGTCGGGCGACACCTTCATCGCGAACTGGATGATCGGCCGGATGCGCCCGCTTGCGAGATCGCTCTTCCATTGCGTCTTCAGCGTCGAGACCGAGGGGCCGCAGGCGCCGTCGATCTCGCCGCGATCGAGCGCGATGCGCAGGTTGGCGCTGCCCTTGTAGCCTTGCACGACCTTGATGCGGGCGCCCAGGAAGTTGATCAGCCCGTAGCTCATCTCGCTCGTGGGCGCCGCCACGCCGGTCGCGCCGAAGCGCGCCTCGCGCGTGAATAGCTCTTCGATACGCGCGATGCCGGACTGCTGGGAGACCGCGCAGGTCGCGATGCTCTCGTCCATGTTGCCGATCCAGTTGAACTTGACCGGATCGAACAGCGCCGCCGGATCGCCGTAGAGCGGCTTGAACGCCGCCTCGGGCGCAAACACGCTCACGGCCGATCCGTCCCTGGGCGCGACCGCGTTCAGCCAGTTTGCGGTCTTGAGCCCGCCTGCGCCCGGCATGTTCTGGGTCACCACGGTGGGATTGCCCGGTATGTGACGGCCGAAGTGGCGCGCAAGCGTGCGGGCGAAAAAGTCGTAGCCGGTGCCGGACTCGTGCCCGACGACAACGCTCAGCGTCTTGCCCCGGTAGAACTCGGCGGCGGGATCGGCCGGCTGCGCGAACCCTGGCGTCGCGAGGGTCAGCAGCAGAACGACGATGACAGGCCTACGCATGTGTCCTCGGTCCGATTGAGTGTCGCGGCATTGTTGCCGAGCCCGGATGTCGCGGCAATCGGCTAACTCGCGTCGAACGCTGCGGGAATGTGACGCGGCACGCAGCCGGGCGCGACCAGCATGGCATCGAACCGGATATCGCGGATGCTCGGGTCGGGATGGTCGGCGAGCCAGGCTTCGGCGGCGGCGATGATGCGGGCGCGCTGGCGCTCGGTCACCGACCAGGCGGCATCGTCGAGCCGCTCGCGTGCCTTGACCTCGACGAACACCAGCAGGTGCCGACGCTGCGCCACGATGTCGATCTCGCCTACCGGGCTGCGGTAACGCCGCGCCAGAATGCGGAAGCCCTTGGCGATCAGGAGCGCGGCCGCGCGGCTCTCGGCCGAAATGCCGAGCCGGAAGGCGACCTGCCGCTCGGGGCTCGGCGAACGCCGCGTGCGCGGCGCGAGCGGACGGGGGCGGCGGGGCGAATCGCCGTCAGGGCTCATGTGGCGTCTCGCCATGGGCCGCCTCATCGTGCGGCGTCTTGTTGCCTGCGAGCGCCAGCGCGCGCTGGTAGACCTCGCGGCGCGGTCGGCCGGTGACCGACGCGATCTCGGCCACCGCCTCCTTGACGCTCAGCCGGCCGAGCGCCTGGCGCAGCAATGTGTCGAGATCGGCGGTCTCGGCCAATGGCCCAGGTGGGGTGATCACGATGACGATCTCACCGCGCGTTTCGGCGTCACTACCCGCATAGTGCTGGGCAAGCGCCGCGAGATCGCCGCGCCGCACTTCCTCATGCAATTTGGTGAGCTCGCGGCAGACGGCGGCCGCGCGCGGTCCCATTTCCTGCGCGAGATCAGTGAGGCAGTCGGCAAGGCGCGGTCCGGTCTCGAACAGCACCAGTGTTGCGGGCATGCGCTTGAGCTCGCCGATGCGTTCGCGGCGCTGCCCGGCTTTGGCGGGCAGAAAGCCTTCGAACAAGAAGCGGTCAGTCGGCAGGCCGCACACGGCGAGCGCCGCAAGTGCGGCCGAAGGGCCGGGCAGCGCCGTCACCGGGAAGGCGGCTTCGCGCGCGGCGCGCACCAGCTTGAAGCCCGGGTCGGAGACGAGCGGCGTACCGGCGTCGGACAC
This sequence comes from uncultured Alphaproteobacteria bacterium, assembly GCA_963753575.1. Classification (GTDB taxonomy): domain Bacteria; phylum Pseudomonadota; class Alphaproteobacteria; order Rhizobiales; family Xanthobacteraceae; genus VAZQ01. The sequence continues at coordinate 4,655,387 of CAVWCR010000003.1, read as the reverse complement.
GAGCGCGACCGCAGCGCCCTCGGCCAGCCGCGCCAACAGCTTCGGACGGGCCGCTGCGGCGTTATGCTCATGGTAGGGGGTAAGCGGCGTGGTTATGCCATAATGATCGACGAGCTTGCGGGTGACGCGCGTGTCTTCGCAGGCGATCAGATCGGCGGCGGCAAGCACGTCAAGCGCCCGCAAGGTGATGTCGCGCAGGTTGCCGATCGGGGTCGCCACAATGTGCAACCCGCCTGAAAGGGGTGGGGCCTCGACGGGCCGGCCGTCGATTGCATAGCGGCCAGCCTTGGCGGCTGGGTCACGGGGTCTGATCATGGCTGGTCAGCTTATCACCCGGCGCGGCCGGCCGCGTTCGGCTCTAGAAATCCCCATCCTTTTCACCTCGTTAACGATATATCGACAAATTGCCGGATTACCGTGCTTAAATACCGTCTAATGCTGTGGCAGGGAGCGGGAGAAGGCTGAATCAGATGGTGCGAGGCACTTGGGCTGCGAGAGGGCGAAAAGCACGGCATGCAGCCGTGGTTTTTGGCGCGGCCTTGCTGCTGGCGGCCTGTGCGGGTGTCTCGTCCAACGATTTCTTCAGCGGCGCACCGGCGCCCAACCCGCCTGATGGCGGTGGCGGCAGTATAGGGACTGGCCAAATTAAAGCCGGGCTGATCCTGCCGCTCTCTGCAGGCGGAAATGCCGGTCTCGCCGGAACCTCGATGCGCCACGCTGCCGAGATGGCGCTGGCCGAATTCAACGTGACGGACCTGCAGCTCCTGCTCAAGGATGACGGCGGCAACGTGCCGGGCGCACGCCAAGTCGCGCAGCAGGCGCTCGATGAGGGCGCCGAGATTATCCTGGGGCCGATCTTCGCGCATTCGGTATCGCCGGTCGGCCAACTCGCGCGCTCGCACAACGTGCCGGTGATCGCGTTCTCGACTGACGCCAACGTGGCGACGCGCGGGGTCTATCTCTTGAGCTTCCTGCCGGAATCGGATGTCGACCGCATCGTCAGCTACGCGATGTCGCAGGGCAAGAAATCTTTCGCCGCCGTGATTCCGGACAACGCCTACGGCACGGTGGCGGAGGCCGCGTTCAAGCAGTCGGTTGCCCGCCGCGGCGGCCGCGTCGTCGCGCTTGAGCGTTATACGGCCGACCGCGCCCAGATGCAGACCGCGATCCACAGCGTCGCGCAGGCGACAAGCCGAGCCGATGCAATCTTCATCCCGGACAGCGCCGAGTTCAGCATCGGTCGTCGTGCAGACGCTGGCCGCGTCGGGCGTCGATCTCAAGCGCGTGCAGCTTCTCGGCAGCGGCCTGTGGGAAGACCCGCAGGTCTTCAGCAACCCGGCCCTTGAGGGCGCCTGGTACGCAGGCCCCGATACGACCGGCTTCCGCAATTTCTCCGCTCGCTACCGCAATCGCTTCGGCCAGGACCCTGCGCGCACCGCCTCGCTCGCCTATGACGCGGTCGCGCTCATATCCGCGCTGACAAAGACACAGGGCAATCGGCGCTTCTCGGAGCAGGTGCTCACCAGTTCCTCCGGCTTCACCGGCATCGACGGCTTGTTCCGTTTCCGCGCCGACGGCACCAACCAACGCGGGCTTGCGGTGATGCGCGTCGCTCCGGCGGGCGGTCAAGTCATCAGCCCGGCCCCGAAGGCGTTCGGCGGCTCTGGGACGTGAAGGAGTGCAGCGAGGCCGGCCGGAGTTACCTAGTGCTCCGAAGTTCGTTTGTCATCGCGGCACCCTTTGACACGAACTTCGGAAACGGGGCACTAGCAAGTCGTCCGTGAAGAATTCGGAAGCGCTTGATTGATCTCGCTGATTTGACCTGAGCAAGTATTCGATTTTGCAAGAAAGCCGGGTGTGGCTGTGGGTTTTCTTGCGTTTTTGGATTCCAGGTTTGGTCGGCTCGTGATTCCCTTGACGGCGAGATTCGCTGTCGGAGGAGAATGATGAGCCGGCCCCGCGACGATCGTCAGGACAATCTGTTTCAGCCGTCACTGGAGACGATCATCAATCCTCGCCACCCGCTGGTGCGGCTCGCGGGAGAGATGGATTGGGATTTTGTGGGGAGGCGCTTCGGCTCGGTCTGTCGCGTGGGCCCGGGGCAGCCGCCGCTGCCGACGCGACTGGTGGCCGGGCTGTTCATCATCAAGCACATGCACAACCTCTCCGACGAGGCGCTGTGCGATCGGTGGGTGGAGAACCCGTATTACCAATACTTCTGTGGGGAAGTGGTGTTCCGGCACGAGCTGCCATTTGATCGCTCGTCGCTGACCCGCTGGCGCCAGCGGCTGGGTGAAGAGCAGCTCGCCGCGCTGCTGCAGGAGAGCCTTGCGGTGGCGCACCGCACGGGCGCCATCGAGACCAAGGATCTGGAACGGGTGGTGGTGGACACCACCGTACAGGAGAAGGCGATTGCGCATCCGACCGATGCGCGGCTGACCCACCACGCAATCGAGAAGCTGGTCGATCTGTCAAAACGCGAAGGCGTCGAGCTACGCCAGAGCTATCGGCGCGTCGCCAAGCGCGCCGCCATCATGGTGGGGCGCTACACCCACGCCCACCAGTTCAGGCGCGCCCGGCGCGAGCTCAAATTCCTGCGCACGCGGCTTGGGCGCATCATCCGTGACATCCGCCGCAAGATCGCAGGCAACCCAGCGCTCGAAGACGGCTTTGGCCCGCTGCTCGATCTCGCGCTGCGTGTCCGTCATCAGGAGCAGCGCCAGCGCGGGCCGAAGGTCTATTCGTTGCACGCACCCGAGGTCGAATGCATCGGCAAAGGCAAGGCGCGCAAACCCTACGAGTTCGGCTGCAAGGTCTCGATCACGACGCCGGTCACCGTGCCCAAGGGAGGACAGTTCGTGCTGCATGCCAAGGCGCTGCACGGCAACCCGTACGATGGCCACACGCTCGGCACCATTATTGCCAATCTCGAAAAGCTCACGGGCGTTGCGGTCCGCCGCATCCACGGCGACAAGGGCTATCGCGGCCACAACCATCCGGACCGGTTCAAGGTCTGGATCAGCGGTCAGGTCCGGCGCGTCACCAAGGCCATCCGTCGCGAGATGCGCCGGCGCGCCGCCGTCGAACCCATCATCGGCCACCTCAAGGACGATCACCGAATGGCCCGCAATCACCTCAAAGGCCGAGACGGCGACCGCGTCAACGCGGTGCTCGCCGCCGCCGGCTTCAACTTCAGCCTGCTCCTGCGCTGGTTCGGCGAGCTTTTGCGTGCCCTGTTGTTGCTGATGCTCCAGTGCACCCCATGGGCCCCACGCTTCGCCTAATCCAAACGGCTAGAAACGTTCTTCACGGACGACTAGCAACTCTATGATTCTAGTGCCGCTTTTCGATCTCCATTCGGGCCGCCGATCATGATGACGTCCTTGGTGTGCCTTGCTGTCATGGCGCTTACGCCGCCAAGTCGGCCACCACCGCATCGAGCACCGGGAAGCCCGCCTGCGTCACCCGCAGCCGGCCATCGGGCGTGGTTTCGACGGCGCCTTCCTCGCGCAGGATCGCAATGCGGCGCGGATCGAGCGGGCGGCCGGCGAGCCGCTCATAACGGCTGGGATCGATGCCTTCAGCGAGTCGCAGGCCCATCAGCAGAAATTCGTCGGCGATCTCCACGTGCGAGAGCGCTTCGTCGGTGACGAGGCCGTGGCCGAGCGCCTCGACCCGCATCAGCCAAGCTTCGGGCCGTCGCTCGGTCGCAGTGGCGCGGCGCTCGCCCGCAATGTCGAGGCGGCCGTGCGCGCCCGGACCGACGCCGGCGTATTCGTGTCCACGCCAGTACACGAGATTGTGCCGACATTCGGCGCCGGGCCGTGCGTGATTGGAGATTTCGTAGGCCGGCAACCCGGCGGCGCCGCAGATTTCTTGCGTCGTGTCGTAGAGCGTGCGCGCGAGCTCTTCGTCCGGAACCTTTAGCTTGCCGGCGGCGTGCAGCGCCGCGAACGGCGTGTCGGCCTCGATCGTGAGTTGATAAAGCGAGAGGTGCTCGGCAGCTTCCGCGATGGCGCGCTTGAGCTCCGTTGCCCAGGCCTGCGGGCTCTGGCCGGGCCGCGCGTAAATGAGATCGAACGAATAGCGCTCGAACGCCGCGCGCGCGATCGCGACCGCATCAAGCGCCTCCTGCGCGGTGTGCAGACGGCCAAGCGCCTTGAGTTCGGCATCATCGAGCGCCTGCACGCCGAGCGAGACGCGATTGACGCCGGCTGCGCGATAGCCGCGGAAGCGCGTCGCCTCGACGCTCGTGGGGTTGGCTTCGAGCGTGACTTCGACGTCCGGCGCGATGGTCCAGTGCCGGGCGATGGCGTCCAGGATGGTGCCCACCGTGGCGGGCTGCATCAGCGAGGGCGTACCGCCGCCGAAGAAGATCGTGGACACGGTACGGCCTGGAACGCGCGCCGCTGTTGCGGCGAGCTCGGCCGTGAAGGCCCGGACATGGCGCGTCTCGTCGATCGCGGCATGGCGCACATGGCTGTTGAAATCGCAGTAGGGGCACTTCGACAAGCAGAACGGCCAGTGCACGTAGACGCCGAAGGCGGGGTCCGCCGTCGACCTGCTTTTCATCGATGTCGTATCGAGGCTCATTCCGTGACGATTTACCGTGACCCGTTGGTCATAGCACGCCGCGGCTCGCAGGCCCACGGTCGGGGCCTCCCCGGTTCCCTGGGTCAAGGTGCCGGGGTGAGCCGCCTGATCTCCGCTTCGAGGGCCTCGATCCGCTGGTCGCGCTCGGCGAGCGCCTTGGCGACGTCGGCGGCTTCGAACCGCTGCGGAATGTGCTGCGGGCAGTTGGCGTTCCAGGCCGCGACCGTCAGCAGGATCACCTGCTCGGGCCGCGCCCGGTAGCCGTCGGGCATCAGCTTGGCGATCAGCTCGGCGTCGCCTTCGATCACGCGCGCCTCACCCCAGATCTTCACGCGCTGGCGATGCGCGTAGTCGATCAGGAACAGGTGGACCTTCGGGTTGTCGGCGAGATTGCCCTGCGTGATGTATTGCCGGTTGCCGGCGAAGTCCGCAAACGCGATGGTCCTGTCGTCGAGCACGTGCAGGAAGCCCGCCGGTCCGCCGCGATGTTGGATGTAGGGCTGCCCATCCGCATTGGCAGTCGCGAGAAACACGCTGGTCTGCGTCGCGATGAATTGCGCGAGGTCGGGTGTGATGCGGGTCTCGAAGCCGCCGCGCTCCTCCATGCGGGCATAGGCCTCGCGCGACCCTTTGCGGCTCTGCACCGATTTGACCGACGGCGTGAACGCAACGTCGCTGGAAGGCTGAGAAGTTGTGCTCATGGCGGCCTCGCGTGGGAAAAGCGAAAACAGGCCGCCGCCGGCGAACGCATGTGTCGCCGGCGGCTTGCGGGCGATGCTCACGCCGCCTTGCGGGCGGTGACAAGCGGAAAGTCGATGTCGGTCTTGGCGACCTCGTTGATGTAGTTCGTCCAGGTGTTCAATGCGACGTGCTGCACGATCTCGATCACCTGCGCGTCGTCATAGCCGGCGAGCTTGACCGCGCGGAGATCGTCCTCGCTCACGTGACCACGCGCGCGCGCGACCTTGACGGCGAAGCGCACGGCGGCGTCCGCCTTCTGCTCGTTGGAGCCTCCGTTGCGGTTCGCCGCCATCTCGGCGTCGTCGAGCTTGGCCAGGTTGCGGCCGAGATAGGTATGCGCCGACAAGCAGTAGCTGCAGCCGTTCACCTCCGCGACCGCAAGCGCGATGCGCTCGCGGGTCGGAGCCGGCAGCGCGCCCTTGTTGAGGGCGCCGAGGAGATCGAGATAACCCCGCAGCGCCGCCGGACTGTTGGCCGCGAGGCGGAACACGTTCGGCACGACGCCGAGTTGCTTCTTGACACCTTCGAGCAGCGGCTGCGCGGCGGCAGGGGCGTCGCTGATGGTGGCGGGGATCGGGATGCGGGACATGGAGAGGCTCCTTCGTCTGCGGCCGGGATGGCCGATGCCTTTCCTGATATAGCCTTCCATTAAACGTCAACATCTGTTAATTCTGATAGATATCCTTCCATATTTTGGAAAGATCGATGGATCGCCTTGAATTGATGACGACATTGCTCGCCGCAGCAGAAGCCGGAAGCCTCTCGGCCGCCTCGCGCCAGCTCGGGATGCCGCTCGCGACCGTCAGCCGCAAGGTGTCCGAGCTCGAAGCGCATCTTCGCACGCGTCTTCTGTTTCGTACCAGCCGCCGCCTCACCCTCACCGAGGCAGGCCAAGCCTATGTCGAGGCCTGCAAGCGCATCCTCGAAGACATTGCCGAAGCCGAGCGCGCCGCCACCGGGGAATACAGCGCGCCGCGCGGCGATCTCACGATCACGGCCCCGATCGTGTTCGGTCGTCTGCACGTCCTGCCGGTCGTCACTGCGTTTCTCGACGCCTATCCGGATGTCAACATTCGGATTGCGCTCGGCGATCGCGTGATCGATCTGCAGGAGGAGCATGTCGATCTTGCGGTGCGTATCGGAAATCTGCCCGACAGCAGCATGGTCGTGAGCCGTGTGGGTGCCGTCTCCCGCGTGGTCTGCGGCAGCCCAGGCTATTTCGCCAGGCGAGGGACGCCAAAGAGTCCCGCCGCGCTTGCCGAACACGACTGCATCACGTTCGAGGGCCTGACGTCGCCTGACGAATGGAAGTTCGGCGCGGGGAAATCGAGCCAGTCGGTCAGCGTTCGCTCCCGGCTCGTCGTCAATACGGCGGAGGCCGCCATCGACGCCGCCATCGCGGGCGTCGGCGTGACGCGTGTTCTCTCCTACCAGACGGCAAGCGCGCTACGCGCCAATAAGCTCGTGCGGGTGCTGCGCCGGTTCGAGCCCGAGCCCTCGCCGGTCAGTCTCGTGCATGCCGGACAGGGACGACTGCCGTTGAAGCTGCGCGCATTCCTGGATTTCGCGGCGCCGCGTCTCAAAGCGCGGCTGGCGCAGGAATAGCCGCGACTATTGTTGCTGTTGCTGTTGCTGTTGGTTTGGCAGGCAGGCTTGCGCGAGCTTGAGGAAGGCGCGGGCGCGGTGCGAGAGGCCGAGCCCGCGCGGCGGCAGGCCGTGTTTCTCCTCCGCCGTCATCTCGCCGAAGGTGCGGTCGTAGCCATCGGGCAAGAACACCGGATCATAGCCGAAGCCGGCGGTGCCGCGCGGCGGCCAGATGAGCGTGCCGTCGACGCGCGCCTCGAACGCTTCCGTATGCCCGTCCGGCCAGGCGACGCAGAGCGCGGAGACGAAGTGTGCGGTGCGTTGCTGCGGCGTCGACGCGCCGCGTGCGCGCAACTCGTCCTCGACCTTTTGCATGGCGTTGTTGAAATCCCGCTGCTCGCCCGCCCAGCGCGCCGAATGGATGCCGGGCGCGCCGCCGAGCGCATCGACGGCCAGCCCGGAATCGTCCGCGAAGGCCGGCAGCCCGGCCGCGTTCGCGGCCGTGACCGCCTTGATGCGCGCGTTGTCGCGAAAGGTTGCGCCGGTTTCTTCGGGCTCGGCGAGGCCGAGCTCGCCGGCCGAGACCGCCGCGATGCCATAGGGCGCGAGCAGCTCGCGCATCTCCTTGAGCTTGCCGGCGTTGTGGGTGGCGATGACGAGACGACCGGAGATGGGGCGATGCGACATCAAGGCAGCGCGTGCGTTACATCACCGCGAGCTTCTGCAGGTCGACGAGCTTGGCGACGCCCTTCTTGGCAAGCGCGAGCAGGCCGAGAAACTGCTCCTCGCTGAACGGCGTCTTCTCTGCGGTGCCCTGCACCTCGACGATGTGCCCCGAGCCGGTCATCACGAAATTGGCGTCGGTCTCGGCGTCGGAATCCTCTGCGTAGTCGAGGTCGAGCACGGCGGTTTCCTTGCAGATGCCGCAGGAGATCGCCGCCACATGGTCGCGCAGCGGATCAGACTTCAGCATCGAGCGCGTCTTCATCCAGGCGATGGCGTCATGCAGCGCCACCCAGGCGCCCGTGATCGAGGCGGTGCGGGTGCCGCCGTCGGCCTGGATCACGTCGCAGTCGATGGTGATCTGGCGCTCGCCCAGCGCCGGCAGATCGAGCACCGCGCGCAGGCTTCTCCCGATCAGGCGCTGGATCTCGATGGTGCGGCCCGTCTGCTTGCCGGCGGAGGCCTCCCGGCGTGTGCGCTCGGATGTCGCACGCGGCAGCATCCCATACTCGGCCGTGATCCAGCCGCGCCCCTGGCCCTTGAGCCATGGTGGCAGCCGGTCTTCCAGCGTCGCGGTCACCAGCACGTGGGTGTCGCCGAATTTCACGAAGCAGGAGCCTTCAGCATATTTCACGACGCCCCGTTCAAGCGAAACGGCACGCAGCTCATCGGACGCTCGGCGACTTGGCCGCATGGCGAATTCCTTCCCGGCAGGCAGGCGAAGGTCCGCTTTGTAAGCAGGGCAGGCGAAAGCGGCAAGGGGCGCTATAGTGGCTGGAGTCCAGGGAGGCATGCCCATGACGCGCGTCGGCGCTAGCATTGTCCGATCGAGGCAGGCCCGTGCCGCGGGCGTGCTGGTCGCCACGCTCGTGGCTTGGGTCGCGATCCCAGGCCAGGCCACGGCGGACAGCCTGCGGGTCGGCCGGCCCTCGGCGCGCGGCTTTGCGGGTGTGCCGCTGGTCACTGGGGTCAAGCACGGCTTCTTCCGCGCGCGGGGGCTCGACCTTGAGCTCGCGGTGTTCGGCGGCGGCCGCACCTCGCAGGCGATGACCGCAGGCGCGGTCGACATCTCGGTGCAGTCTGGTACCGAGATGGCGTTTCTCGCCAAGGGCGTGCCCGGCAAGGCGGTGGCGGCGCTCGCTGGACCGCCGAACGAGCTGGTGCTGGTGGTGCGCCCCGACCTGCCGATCCACTCGGCTGCCGACCTCAAGGGCCGCTCGATTGGTGTCACCGGTCCGTCGCTCACCGGCTGGCTCGTGTCCGCGCTGTCGCGCCGGCAGGGCTGGGGGCCGGGCGGCATCAAGATGAACTACGCCCCGCCGGCGTCGTCGTGGGCGCTGATGAAGACCAAGGCGATCGATGGCATGGTGGTCGACCTCGGCACCGCCCTGCAGGCTTAGCGCAACGGCGACGCCAGGATCCTGGTGAGCTTCGGAAAGATTTTGGAAGACTTTCACGTCTTCGTGGCGGTCGCCCATAATGAGCTGATCCGCAAGCGGCCGGACGCGGTGCGCCGCTTCCTGGCCGCCTGGTTCGACACGATCGCGTTCATGCGGGCGAACAAGGCCGCGACCGTGGCGGTGCAGGTCGAGCTGCAGCAGATCGCAGCCGACATTGCGAACAAGACCTACGAGCAGGTCATTCCGGAGTTCTCGCTCGACGGAAAGTTCAGCCCGAAGGCGCTCGCCGCGCTCGGCCGCTCTTTCGTGGAGCTTGACTACCTGCCGAAGGAGCCGGACATGACGGCGCTCTATACCGAAGAATTCCTGCCGAAACGATGATGCGCCAGAGGAAAGCAAAGCCGCGATGAGACACCCCGACGTGCCGTTCGTGATCGACTTCCACACCCACATGCTCGACGAGGAGCTGCGTGAGATCTGCACCAGCCGCAACGCCATCACGGGTTTTGGCAAGAAGCAGGCGCCGCCCAGCGCAGGCTTGCGCAAGTTCCTCGACCCGGAGCTGCAGATCGCCGACATGGACGAGCGCGGCATCGACATGCATGTCGTGTTCACCGGCCCGGTGCACATGTCGACCTGGTGGGCGGATCCGCAGACCGCGGCCAAGCTCACGCGCCGTATGAACGATATCATCGCGGGCTGGGTGGCGCGTTATCCGAAGCGGTTCGTCGGCACCGTCACGCTGCCGATGCAGGATGTCGAGCTTTCGATCGCGGAGCTTGAACGCGCTGTGACCGAGCTTGGCCACAAGGCCGTGCTGCTCCCCACCAACGTCGATGGCGTCTATTTGGGCGACCGCAAGTTCTGGCCGTTATGGCAGGCTATCCGCGACCACGACATCCCGGCCTTCATCCACCCGGAAGGCATCCGCGATCCCTGGTATCACAAGTTCGCATTATGGAACTCGATCGGCCAGCAGATCGAGGAGGCCAAGGTGGCGGCCTCGATCGTCTACGAGGGCCTGCTCGATGCGATCCCGGGCCTCAAGATCGTGATCGCGCATGGCGGCGGCTATTTCGCCACCTGCATGGGGCGGCTCGACCGCAACATCGAAAAGCCCGAGGCGTGCGTGAACATCGGCTACAAGAAGCCGAGCGACTATCTGCGGCACTTCTACTATGACACGTGCGTTTACGATCCGCTGGCGCTCGCGACCTTGTTCAAGCGTGTCGGCGCCGACCGCGTCGTGCTGGGCGCCGACTACCCGGTCGGCGGGACCGATCCGGTCAGCGAGGTGAAGGAGGCCGTGACGTTGTCGAACGAGGACTTGCGCATGGTTGCGGCCGGGACGGCGGCACGGCTCCTTGGAATCGAGGCGTGACCTGATCAACCGAATTCCGTTGGAGAGGCGTCACGCCACTTCGAAGCCGGCCTCCTTCCACACCGTGCGCCGGTCCGGCCGCTTGAGTGCCGCGATGAAGGCGAGCGCGGCGCCGCGCACGTTGCTGGTTGCCATCACGGCCGCGCAATAGGTGGTGTCGGCGCCGAGCGGCTTTGGCAGCGGCCCGATCACGCGCACGCCCGCAATCGGCACGATCTCGGCGATCAACGTCATGCCGATCTCGGCCTCTCCGCTTGCGACGCGCCGCGCGACCTCGCCGCCGTTCGGCTGTGGCATCCCCTTATCCTTGATGGTGGCGGCGAGGCCGAGTTCCCCGAACATCCGCGCGAGGTAAACGCCGGCGGAGCCACCCGCCGCAGCGTCACTGAACGCCACCGCGCGCGCGTCAAGGAGCGCCTGCCGGAATGCCGCCGGCGTCGAGATATCAGGTGCCGCCGCGCCTTCGCGCACCGCGACCCCGATGCGAACGGTGGCGACGTCGGCGCGGCTGTTGGGGGCGAGCCGGCCGGCTTTCTCCAGGGTGTCGATTGCGGGCTTCCCGCTGATCACGACGTCGGCGTTTTCGCCCGCATCGAGTCGCTGCTGCAGCGCCCCCACAGTACCGAAACTGAGCTCGGTCTCATACCCGGTTGTGCTGGTGAAATCGTAAGCGAGCGCGGTAACCACCTCGTTCATCGAGCGCGCGCACATGATCTTGAGCTTTGCCACGTCACCTCCCATGCCGCATAATTGCGGCGACGCCCTGGACTATAGGGGAACGACAAGGAGAGCGCAGCTTGGCCAAGCTTAAAGACCTGATCCGCGGCAACGACCTGATCGTGGCGCCGGTGGTGTGCAACCCGATCATGGCGCGGATGGCCGAGGACGCGGGCTTCAAGGCGATCTACCTCTCGGGCGGAACGCTGGGCTGGGTCAAGTGCGTCACCGAAGCGAACCTGACGCTGCCGGAAATGGCGGAGGTCGCAGTCGACATCCGCGCCGCCTGCAAGCTGCCTTTGGTGCTCGATGCCGGCGGCGGCTGGGGCGATCCGGTGCACGTGCACCGCACCATCGCGCTTGCAGAGGCGGCAGGCTTTGCGGCGATCGAGATCGAGGACCAGCTGCTGCCACGGCGGGTCGAGCATCATGTCGGCATCGACCACCTGGTGCCGACCGAGTTCTTCATCAAGAAGCTCGAGGAGGCGCTGGCGGCGCGCACCGATCCCGATCTGGTGATCATCGCGCGCACCAACGCGCGGCGCGCCGGCGGCATCGAGGAGGCGATCCGGCGCGGCGAAGCCTTCGCCAAGGCAGGCGCCGACATGGTGTTCTGTTTCACCCGCAATCCGGACGAGCTGCGCATGGTCGGCGAGCGCGTGCCGCCGCCCTTGATGACATTCGCGCCGGTCGACGGCTTCGCGACCTCGGCGCTGTCGCAGCGCGACTATGCGGCGCTCGGCTTTCGGCTTGCGGCATCGTCCGGCACGGCGTTTGCGGCGATGTACAAGGCGGTGCGGCAGTCCTACGAGTGTCTTGCTCAGGACAAGACTGATCCGTTTCTCGGCCCGGGCGGCGGCGACGCCATGATGAAGGCCGCGCAGGCGACCTGCGGGCTTGATCGGCTCTTGGAAATCGAGCGCCGCACCATGAAAGGCTAGCAAAGGGTCAGCGATGTCTCACGACGTCCCGATCGGCAGGAGTCACGTTTCACTCGCGCAGCTCAACGAGCGCTCGCGCGATATTTTTCGGCAGATCGTCGAGAGCTATCTGGCGACCGGTGAGCCGGTGGGCTCACGCAACCTTTCGCGGCTGATCACGACGCCGCTGTCGCCGGCTTCCGTGCGCAACGTGATGTCGGACCTGGAGCAGCTCGGTCTCATCTATGCGCCGCACACCTCGGCCGGTCGCCTGCCGACGGAGCTCGGCCTGCGCTTCTTCGTCGACGCCCTCATGGAGATCGGCGACGTCTCCGCCGAGGATCGCCAGGCCATGGAGGCCAAGGTGGCGGCCGCCGGCAAATCGATGGAGGCGGTCCTCAACGAGGCGTCCGGCATGCTCTCCGGGCTCACGCGTGCGGCTGGCGTGGTGCTCACCGCCAAGCAGAACCTGCGTCTCAAGCACATCGAGTTCGTGCGGCTCGAGCCCGATCGCGCCCTGGTGGTGCTGGTGGCCGAAGACGGCCAGGTCGAGAACCGTGTCATCGACCTGCCGGCGGGGCTGCCGGGCTCTGCGCTCACCGAGGCCACGAACTTCCTCAATGCGCATGTGCGCGACCGCACGCTGACGGAAGCGAAGGCCGAGCTTCAGAAAACGCTCGAGACCCAGAAGGCGCAACTCGATGCGTTGACCCAGAAGATCGTCTCGGCCGGGCTCGCAAGCTGGTCGGGCGGCGAGAGCGACGAGCGCAAGCTGATCGTGCGCGGCGCCGCCCATCTCCTGGAAGATCTCAAGGCAGTCGAGGACCTCGAGCGCGTGCGGCTCCTGTTCGACGATCTCGAAGCCAAGCGCGGCGTCATCGATCTGCTCGGCCGCGCCGAGAGCGCCGATGGCGCGCGCATCTATATCGGGTCGGAGAACAAGCTGTTCTCGCTCTCGGGCTCGTCCACGATCGTGGCGCCCTATCGCGACCAGGCTGGCCGTATTGTCGGCGTGCTAGGCGTAATCGGCCCGACCAGGCTCAATTACGCGCGGGTGATCCCGATGGTGGATTATACCGCCAAGGTGGTCAGCAAGATTATCGGCGGGTGAGCATGCATCCGTCCGGCGCCCGCCACCGGGACGTTCGAGCGAGGCATTGATGGAGGAGGCGGCGATGAAGATGATGACCAAATCGTTCCTGCGGCCGGCGGTTATCGCGGCAATGCTGGCCATGGGTCCGTCCGCGGCGCTCGCGCAGGCGGACTATCCCAATCGCGCTATCAAGTTCGTCGTGCCGGTCCCGCCCGGCAACATGCTGGATGCGATGCCGCGCATCGTCGGCGAAAAGCTCACCGCCCGCTGGGGCCAGCCGGTGATCGTCGAGAACAAGCCGGGCGCCGCCTCGAACCTCGGCACCGAGGCGGTGTTCAAGGCGCCGCCCGACGGCTACACGCTCCTCGTCTCTCCGCCGGGCCCGCTCTCTGTCAGCCAGCACGTCTATAAGAAGCTCGGCTTCGACCCGACGCAATTCGTTCCGGTAACGGTGCTGGTCCGCTTCCCGTTCGTGCTCATCGCCAATCCGAAATTTCCGGTCGCGAACCTGCAGGAGCTTGTCGCGCGTGCAAAGGCCAACCCCAACAAGATCACCTTTGCGTCGCCCGGCGTGAGCAGCACGCCCCATCTCATGATGGAAAAATTGTCGCGTGCCGCCGGCATCCACTTCGTGCACGTGCCGTATCAGGGCTTGACGCCGGCGCTTAACGACCTGCTCGGCGGTCATATCGATGTGATGTTCGACACGCCCGGTAACATCCTCGGGCACGTGCGAGAGGGTAAGGTCAAGGCACTCGCCGTCACCAGCCAGAAGCGCCTCTCGGAGTTGAAGGCCGTCCCTGCCATCGCGGATACCTATCCCGATGTCGTGCACGAAGATTGGTTTGCGGTGGTGGCGCCGCCAAAGACGCCGCCCCAGATCGTGTCCAAGCTGTCGCAGGCAATCGCAGAAACGCTGAAGCTGCCTGATGTCGCCAAGCGGATCAGCGACGTGAATTTTGTGGCGGTGGGCGCTTCGCCGGCCGAGACTGCCACGCTGATCAAGTCGGAGAGCGAGAAATTCCGCAAGGTTATCCGTGAAGCCGGCATCAAGATCGAGTGAGGGGAGCGCGCCATGAATCCGATCGGCTCGATTTGGGTAATCCTGGCGATTACCTGCCTGGCGACAGCGCCGGCAGTGTTACATGCGCAGGCTGACTATCCGAACCGGGCGGTCAAGATCATCGTGCCGCTCTCGCCTGGCGGGACCGCCGACATCCTGCCGCGCATCATCGGTGAGAAGCTCGCCGCCCGCTGGGGCCAGCCGGTCGTGATCGAGAACCGGCCCGGCGGCGGTCAGCACATCGGCACCGAGGCGGTCGCTCGCGCGGAGCCGGACGGCTATACGCTGCTCTCCTCGGCGTCCGGCCCGCTCGTGGTCAACCCGAGCCTCTATACGAACCTGAGCTACGACCCGGCTGCCTTCGCGCCTATCACGGTCATGGCTTCGCTGCCTTATGTGCTGGTGGTCAATCCGAAGGTGCCCGTGTCAAACGTCGCGGAACTCGTCGCCTACGCCAAGGCCAACCCTAACAAGCTCAACTACGCGGCGCCGGGCGGCGGCTCGCAGACGCAGCTTGCTATCGAGTGGCTGAAGATCCTGTCCGCGACGCGGATGACCTTCGTGCCCTACAAGGGTTCGGCGCCCGCGGTCGCCGATCTGATCGCGGGCCACGTCGACCTGATGTTCGACAACCTCGCCAATTCGCTGCAGCACATTCGCGCCGGCAGGCTTAGGGCGATCGCGGTCGCCAACGAGCGGCGGCTTGCCCGGTTCCCCGACCTTCCGACAATGGCCGAGAGCTACCCGGGGTTCGTGGCCACCAGCTGGTTTGCGCTGCTAGCGCCGCCGAAAACACCGGTGCCGATCGTGGAAAAGCTGTGGCAGGCCACCGCGGAGACCTTGCACATGCCGGACGTCGAGCAGCGTCTGCGCGGGCTTGGTGCCGCCCCCGGCGGGTCCAGGCCGGACGCTACCGCGGTCTTCATCAAGCGCGAGACCGAGCGCTGGCGCAAGGTCATTGCAGGGGCCAACATCAAGCCGCAGTGAGCCTTGTTGGGCTTTTGCAGGCAAGCGGCAACCGCTTTTCTGCGCCAAACCGGATACGAGCTTGATTTTTGGGCGCCCAGCCCTGATATGCCGGGGCAGAGTGCCATTGCTGCTGGGAACAAACTGATGACGGATTCGACTTCTCGCCGACCGGGCGACGCGGCGGCGGCGCCCGGGGAGGCCGAGGTGCCATCGGAATTGGCGGGCGACGTCGGAGAAGCTGAACGGATCGCCGCGCTGGTGGAGACGCTGGCGCGCGAGTTGGCCGAGAACAAGGACAAGCTTCTGCGCTCGCTCGCCGAAATGGAAAATCTGCGCCGCCGCACCGAGCGGCAGGTCGCGGATGCGCGCGACTATGCCATCACCGCCTTTGCGCGCGACGTGCTGGCAGTGGCCGACAATATGAACCGGGCGCTCGCTGCGATCGAACCGGAGCTGCGCGAAAAGGCGGAGCCTGGCGTCAAGGCGTTGCTCGAGGGCGTCGAACTGACCGAGCGCGAACTGCTCAAAGTCCTGGACAAGCACGGCGTGAAGAAGTTCGAGCCCAAGGGCGAGAAGTTCGACCCCAATCTGCACCAGGCCATGTACGAGGTGCCCGATCCGTCACTGCCGAATGGCACCGTCGCGCAGGTGGTGCAGGCCGGCTACCTGATCGGCGAGCGGGTGCTACGCCCGGCGCTGGTGGGCGTGGCCAAGGGCGGGCCCAAAGCGCAGCCCGCCCAAAACACCAACAAAGACACCAACACAGATACCGAGAAGGCTGCCAACAAGGCTGACACCAAAGAGGCTACTGCCGAGGAGGCCACCAAGGCAGCCGCACCGGCCGAGCCAATCGAGCCAGTCGAGGCGCCGGCCAACGACAATGCGGGCGGCGATCCCCCGCCGGAGCCGCAGGACGCCAGCTGACGGTTTCTCGCTGCTCCTTTTGCTATGCTGGGTAGATGAGACGCAGCACCGAGCGCTTTCTCACCACCCACACCGGCAGCCTGCCGCGGCCCGCCGATCTCATCCGCATGATGTTCGCCAAGGAGGAAGGCGTGCCGGTCGAGCCGGCCGCGCTTGCGGCGCGCGTGCGCGCGGCCGTTACCGAGGTGGTGGCGAAGCAGGTCGCGGCTGGGATCGATCTCGTCAATGACGGCGAGATGTCGAAGCCGAGCTACGCGACCTACGTGAAGGATCGGCTCTCGGGCTTCGGCGGCACCGGCAACACCTTCGTGTATCAGGATCTCGCCGAGTTCCCGAGCCTCGCTCAGCGCGTATTCGGCGATCCGGGCCGCTCGCGCCGCAAGACGCCCGCCTGCAACGCTCCGATCGCGGTGCGCGATCCGGTGGCGGCGAGTGTCGACGTCGCCGATCTCAAGGCTGCGCTTGCGGCCGCCGGCCGCGCCGATGGTTTCATGAGCGCGGCTTCGCCCGGCGTCGTGTCGCTGTTCTTCCGCAACGAGTATTATAAGGATCACGAGACCTATTTGTTCGCGATCGCGGACGCGATGCGTCACGAGTATGAGGCGATCGCCAACGCTGGGCTTGCGCTGCAGATCGACTGCCCCGATCTCGCGATGGGCCGACACATCCAGTACGCCGACCTTGATCTAGCGGAGTTCCGCAAGCGCGCCGGCATGCACATCGCGGCGCTCGATCATGCGCTCTCAGGCATTGCGCCCGAAAACGTGCGCATGCATCTGTGCTGGGGCAACTACGAGGGCCCGCACCATCGCGACGTGCCGCTTTCAGACATCATCGATCTTGTGCTCAAGGCGCGTCCGCACGCGCTCTCGTTCGAGGCCGCCAATCCGCGCCACGCCCACGAGTGGACGCTGTTCGAGCGCGTGAAGCTTTCTCCCGGCAAGGTGCTCATTCCGGGCGTGATCGAATCGAAATCGAATTTCATCGAGCATCCCGAATTGATCGCGCAGCGCATCGGGCGCTATGCACGGCTGGTCGGCCGCGAAAACGTCATCGCGGGCTCCGACTGCGGCTACGGCACCTGGGTCGGGCAGGCCGCGGTCGATCCCGAGGTTGTATGGGCCAAGTTTGCCGCCATGGCGGAAGGCGCCCGCATCGCGTCGTGCGAGTTCTGGAGCTGACTGGCCGCCTCACGCGCATCCGTGGTCGTGCCTGACTGGCTGACTGATCGCTGGTTGCGACCATGCGCGTGCATCGGGCCCGAGAAGCGCGTGCGCGAGTGTCATATTGGCGCAGCACCAAGATATGGTTCCATTTTAACTTGCTCAGCAGCGCCGCAGGTCTCAAATTTGCGTGCCCAATGGAGTGCATCAAACTTGGGAGGAGCCCCATGATCGCGGGTGGAGCCGGGATTGATCGCCTCCGGCAAGATGAGGAGGATTGTTTGTGACTTCGCAGTTTTTGAAGACTTGGACGGCCAAGCTGGTGTCACTCGCGATCTTCAGCGTCACAGGAATGGCAGCAGCGCAGGCAGAGAACTGGGGCTCCTTCCGGAAACAGTGCATTCGCGACGGCGTGGCGAAATACTCTTCGGTGCTCCGCGGCATTCCGGTCGGACAATCGTGGGAGAAAGCCTGCGCCCGATCGACCGCGCTCATCAATGGCCAGAGGGTTCGTCCCACCCGGTGCGTGAACACAGGTACTGCTATGTGGGGCGAGTTCGAAATGAGCGACGCCTCCTGCAATCGTCCGAAACTGCAGTGGGGCTCGTTCAAGGACAACGGCTGTGTGATCTTGGACAGGCAGGGCTGGGGCATGCGCAGCTACTCTTCGGTGCTGTGGAACATCCCGGCGGGGCAGAGTTGGGAGAAAACTTGTGCCAACACGCCAGCCAATGTCGGGGGGCACTATTTCGCCCATCCGACGGCGTGCGTGAAGACCGACATCAAGGACGCGATGAAGATCACCAAGAGGATCGCGAAAATGGCGGCCAAGCGTCTCGGGCGTCGCGATCCGCGGATCATGCTGGCGTCGCTCGGCGTGATGTACAGTGCGGAGATCATGAAGCAGATCAATCCGGCCCTGAACATGTGGGGCGTATTCTACGTCCCCGACAGCAATTGCCCGCACTTCGGGGGGGTTCATTAACGTGGTCACCACGCCGCCGGCTCGCGGCCCCGAGCCTTACGAGCCCATAACCGTAGCGGTCTCCGCAACGAGCGGAGCGGACTCTGTCTCGATGTCAGGGAGAATCGTATGGGGGGCGGGTCGTGATCAACTCTTGTGGCAATGCGAGGGCGCGTCCGTTCCAGGTCTGGAACAAAGTTAGCTCACGATAAACGGGGCGCACCCGCGAGTGCCATGGTCGTTATCTGCGCGTGGGAACCTGTGTGTCGCGTCCCACCAAGGTCGTGGAACTCTGCAGCAAACAGTTGCGGGCGTCAGGTTCGAGACGGCATGCGCGAGTGGCGTATTCGCGCAGCCATAGGATGACATCCTCAATAATCTTGCCCAGCCGCGCTGCCCGGACGAAAACCGGGTCGCCCGATGCTGATGTCCTTGCCGGTGCGCACGCGGCCGATCGGCGTCGCCCAAGCTATTCCCCTGCCTTCCCGGTCACGGCCGTCTCGCCGTCCGCAGTCGCAATGAGGTGCCGAGGGATCAGCAGGATGGTCGGCAGGATCAGGGCATAGACGACCGTGATCGCGATCACGCACACGGTAAAGCCGCCGTAGTGGTCGTAGAGCGTGGTTCCCAGAATGTCGCCGAAGCGCGAGGCGATGAAATAGAGGCTGCCGGACATCATCAGGGTCGTTCCCTGCAGGCCCTTGGGGCACGACCGGATGAGCAGGTCGAGGTAGGCGCCGGTCGCCACGCCGCCCATCAGGCCCATCGGCACTGCCGCGATCAATGTGCCTGTCACCGAATTGATGAAGAGCAACGGGATCATCTGCGGGACCGCAACCACGGTCCCCCACACCAGCAGCGTCTTCAACGGAAACTTTTGGCAGAGCACGCCGAACACCATGAACGTCGGAATGAAGGAGGCGGCGAAGATGGCGTTCCATTGGCCCCATTGGGCATCGGCGGCGTGCAGCGCATTCTGCAGGTAGTACTGGAGCGGCGTGGCCGAGCCCGGCGCGAAATTCCAGAGCAGCCAGATCAGCAGCGCCGGATAGATTGGCCAGTGGCGCACCAGCCGGTTGAGATCGATCAGCGGATTGACGGCAGGCCCGTGTTCGACGTGCACGTTGTCGAACACGCTCTTGGGCTTCCATGCGGCATAAAGCGCAATCGTCGCCATCACGGCGGCGCCGACCAGAAACAGCAAACGGGCGGCCTCCTCAGCGCTCTTGCCTTCAAGCAGGTCGCTGAGCGTGCCGCCGATGAGGAGCGCCCCGATGGTGGGGATCGACGCGAAGATGTTCCAGACCGCGCTGATCTGGCCGGACATGGCGTGCTGCTGGCCAATCGCGGAAGTCAGGCCGTGCTGGGCGCTCGACACGAACAGGAAAGACGCCGTCAGCAGCACGACCGCAACGAGGAGCGTCCCGTAGGTGATCGGGATGAATGCAAACAGTCCGTAGAGGACCGCGCTGATGGTGCCAAAGAGCAGCATGAAGCCCCGGTCTCGCATCCCCAAGGGATTCCAGGTGTCGCGGATGAAGCCGAACACGAATGACAGGTAGAGCGGCACGGCGGCCACGAGCCGGAAGCCGGCGAGCTCGTTCGCTGTCAGGTGCAACTTGTTCTTGAGGAAGAACGTGATCGGGATATCGATCAGGCCTCCGAACGGGGCGCCGAAGGCCAGCAGAAAAACCAGGACGCCCAGGTAAAGAAAAATTCTTTGCCGGACCGGGCGCGCCAGGACGATGGGGGTTGCGGTCGCCAACTCGGCGGATGGCTGGTCAGTCGTCATCGCGGGCGGCGCTCACGTGTTGTGCGATGCGTGAACAGGACCTCATTCCCGTTGGGAGGTCCAGCCGCGAAGTCGAGACGTCGGCCATCAAGACGTGCCATCAGGTCGGAGTAAGCACGCATGGCGCGTAAGTTTCATATTGGCGCAGGACCACGATCAAGCGGATTGTCTCGCTTGGTCACGTGTGCAAGCCTCAAGCTGCTTACGTACAATATCAACTGGGAGGATTTCATGGTTGCACGTGTAGCCCTATACGCGGGTCTCTTGGCCCTGCCGTTTTGGTTAGTTGCGGGCTCCGACGCGAGTCACGCGGAGCAAGCGGCCCCGAAGGAGAACAAAGGATTCACGGCCAGCAAGACCACGACCGTTGATTTGGGTCCGGAGATTGAGGGGATGGCGGGCCGTCAATTGCGGCTGCGTGTTCTTACGATTGAGCCGGGTGGACATATTGGCATCCATAGCCACAAGGATCGTCCGTCCGTCGTTTATTTCATTCAGGGAACTGACACGGTCACGTTCGGGGATGGCACCTCAAAGACGTTTCATCCCGGCGATACCACCAAGGCCACCAAAGATACAACGCATTGGCACCGCAACGATGGCAAGGAGAACGTCGTCCTGATTGCGGTGGACGTCTTCCATCCCGCCAAGTGAGCTTCTAGCCCAGACGTCATCGAGCCCCTCTGACGTGATCGATCAGGCCCGGCGCGTCGTCCGGCACGGCGTCGCCGCGCCAAGCCACGTGTCCATCCGGCCGCACCAGCACAAGCTTGTGCGCGTACAGCGACGCTGCGTCCGGTGAATCAACGCTAACTTCTTCACACGGCATGGCGCACGCCTGCGCGGCCTGCAACAATGCCGACGCGTCCGGCGCCCCGGCAAAGCGCAGCAACACAAAGCCGCGGCCGAAAAGATCGAGCATCGAGCGTCCCTCGCCGAGCCAGACATGGGGCGCGCGCGCGCCCGGGCGCGCCGACGGCACATAGGTCGCCGGCTCGTCCGGCGGGGCCGGCGTGCCGTCTGGAATGCAGATCGGGGAAGGGTCGTAGCGATAGCCAAGCTGCGCACCCATGGTGCGGAACTCGCGGCCGATATGGCTTTCGAGACGCTTGCCGAGCGAGCGCCGATCTTGCGCAGCTTTCTCATCGTCGGCCGCGAGATCGATACCGATCGGGCCGAAGCCTTCGTTGTTGCGATAGAACGTCGTGGCCATGCGCACGTTGCGCAGCCCGATCGGGCGGCGCTCGAGATCGTAGCTTTCAAGCAGGCGGGCGCCGCCCCAGCCCTTGAGCACGGCGGCGAGCTTCCAGCCGAGATCAACCACGTCGCCAATGCCGGAGTTCATGCCCAGCGCCCCGGTCGGCGACAGCAGGTGAACGGCGTCCCCCGCAATGAAGACGCGGCCGTTTCCGAGCCGCTCGGCCACCAGGCTTTGCCGGTGCCAGATATTGACCCCCATCCACTCCACATCGACAAGGCGGCCGAGTGCGCGTCGCAGCAAGGCTTCGCGATCGACCGTATCGGGCCGCAGTGAGCCGTCGGTGCGATCGACCATCAGCCGCCAAACACCCTTCGCGGGATCGATGATGCGCAGGTTGCCCCACATGCCATCGCGGTCGACCAGCAGAAAGAAGGTTGCGGGTTGGCGGCCGCTTTGTGCAAGGAGCGCAGGCGCGCGGAAGAAGATGTGAATCGGATACCCGACCGTGCCTTGCCCGGCCATCGCAATGCCGAGCGCGCGGCGCGTCTCGCTCGAGGCGCCGTCGCACCCGACAAGGTAATCGGCTTCAAGGCGCTCACGCGTACCGCTGCGGGTATCGACGACTTCCACGGCGACGCCGGTCGCGCCCTGCTCGAAGGAGAGCATCCGGCAGTGGTAGCGCAGCGTGACGGATGAAAAGGAGCGGGCGGCGGCCTGCAAGATCGGATCGAACCAGAACTGCGAGCAGGCCTGCAGCCGATAAGGGCTGTGCGGCTCCGGCGTCTGGGCGTTGCGCGCCGGCCGTTCGATCCGACCGAGCTCGTGGCCGAACAGGCTGGTGACGAACGCGACATCGAGCGGGAAGGTGTCGGGAAAAGGACAATTGAGCACTTTGTCGGCGATCCCCCAGCGCCGGCAGAACTCCATGGTGCGGGCGTTGACTTCGTTCATTTTCGGCTGAGCGATGACTTCGTCGCCCTGCTCGATCAGGAGGCAGCGCACGCCCCGCCAGCCGAGCTCGACCGCAAGCGCGAGACCAGCCGGCCCGCCGC
Organism: uncultured Alphaproteobacteria bacterium; assembly: GCA_963753575.1. Taxonomy (GTDB): domain Bacteria; phylum Pseudomonadota; class Alphaproteobacteria; order Rhizobiales; family Xanthobacteraceae; genus VAZQ01. The sequence goes on along the minus strand of CAVWCR010000003.1, from coordinate 4,633,107 downwards.
CAACGATGAGGACTTGCGTACGGGGATCGGATTGCGCCATGCGGAATTTTCAGCGTTGAATTCATAGCGCCTGCGGAGGGGTCGAATGGCCGATCCCTTCACGCATGCGCCGGAGGGAGAATCCGGGCGGCGGTCACTTGAGCTCGATGCCGTCGCGCACCTGGCGGAAGCGCGTGTAGGCGGGAATCCAGGACTTACTGGGCGCGACCCCGATCAGGTGCAGGTAGGCGCCGCCGCCGAAGCGCAGCCACTGCACGATGTTGATGTCGGTGCCGCTGCGCACGTCCTTGGCGGTGGCCATCACCTGGTGGCCCTGCTGTCCGCCGATCCGCAGCGGTTCGGCCGAGTTGATGTGGATGTCCTTGAGATTGGGAATGGTGGCGAACACGTCACGCGCGAAGATGTCGCGATCGCCGCCGATGCCGGGGCCGCCGGGCGCGATTGCGACCACGATGTGCGTATCGATGTCGTGAGCGGGCTCGTCCTTCGGCGCATCCGTGAGCATGATGGCGCGGCCCGGGATCACGCCGCCGATCCGGAACTGAGCGAGCTCGCCGACGTGGAACGGCAGGAGGCTGAGCTGCTCCTCGTCCGGAATAGTATCGCGGACTTTGAGGGTGGACAGTGCGCCGCGGACCGCAGTCTCCGGATAGGCGTTGGCAGCCTCGTCCGGAACCTGGATGGTCACCAGCGCAGTAAGGTCTGAGGCCGCGACCGCGAAGATCCATTTGTGGAGCTTGAGATTGTCGACCTCTTGGCGGGCGACCACCAGGAACGCCGGGCCGGCCGGAAGCGTCTGGTCCTCGCGCGTCTCAACGATGAGGCCGCGCTTCTTGAGCTCGTCGGCGGCGGTCGAGCGCTGCAACTCGCCATAAGCGTCCCGCGGCAGCGCGGCGACGATGACGGCAACTTTGTTGGTCACGTCCTCGAAGCCGAGGAAACTGTGGCTCGGCTTCATCCCGGGTGGCGGTGCCAGCCCGACCCGGGAGCCCACCGGGAACACCACGTCGAGCGCATGCGCAGGCGAGATGAGTGCGAGCAGAATGAGAATACAGCGAAGATGTTTCATGCCGTCAGCTTAGCCGATCCGATGGCAAAGAATAAGGCGGGTTTGCGGTCATGGTTATGGCACATAGACGCGCTACCTAGGTCAGCAAATCGGAAGAAACACGGAGACCGTCGATGTGGTCACACGGACATTTCTATTGGAACGAACTGATGACCCGGAATGTCGAGCAGGCCAAGTCGTTCTACGGCAGCGCTGTCGGCTGGAAGTTTGAGGGAATGCCGATGCCGGAAGGTACCTATTGGGTCGCCAAGATGGGCGACACGCCGGTCGGCGGTGTCTTCCCGATGCACGGCAAGGATTTCGAAGGCGTGCCTGAGCACTGGATGTCCTACCTTGCGGTCGATGACGTCGATGCGCGGGTCAACAAGGCGACCGCCGCAGGTGCGACAGTCGTTCGGCCGCCTTTTGACGTGCCCGGCGTCGGGCGCATCGCCATCATGAAGGAGCCGGGTGGTGCAGTGATTGGCTGGATGACACCGACGCGCTCCTGACGAGAGCAGAACGCAAGCGGCGCCGGCAAGGCTGCGGCGCCGCCATCGCTTTTGTATGACGCTCTGGCTATGCCCTAGCTACGTTGACGACCAGCCCTTACGTCGAGCGCGAGCGCCGGCCTCGCCTGATCATGTGCCGTGCGCGGCGCCGATTTGCGCCAGGGTATGAGCATCGACACCCGCTCGCGATAACGCCGGTACTCCTCGCCGAATAGCCCGACCAAGTCGCGCTCCTCCAGGAAGATGCCGAGGAGGATGTAGGCCGTGGTCACTGCCGCGAACAGCAGGTGACCGACGGTCATGACCGGCGCCGCCCAGAATGCGATGATGAAGCCGAGATAGAGCGGGTGGCGCACCACCTTGTAGATCAGAGGCGTTCTGAAGCGCGCCGGCGTCATCTCGCGGCCCACAAGATTGTTGACCACCTGATGCACGCCAAACAGCTCGAAGTGGTTGATCAGGAATGTGCTGGTGAACACCAGGACCCAGCCGGCAAGCGACAGGCCCATGATCGTCATCGCGATATTGGGCTCGGTGACCTGCCAGACCACGTCCGGAATCGGCCGCCACTGCCAGAACAGTAAATCGAGCAGGAGGCTTGCGATCAGCACATACGTGCTGCGCTCGACCGGTTTCGGAACGTATTGCGTCCACCATTGCTTGAAGCCTTTGCGTGCCATCACGCTGTGCTGGATCGCAAACAACGACAGCAGCCCGATGTTGACAACGAGCGCTTCGGCGAGCGGCACAACGGTGCCGGTGTCGATCGTCTTGGGCACCGGCAAGCCGGTGACGAAGCCGATGGCGTAGAGAATGGTGACAAAGAAGAGCAGATAGGCTGCAAACCCGTACAGGAATGCGATGAGCTTTTTCATGATCATTCTCCTGCGGTCGCGCCGGCGGCGCGCTTGCGATAGAAGGCGTAGTCGGCGGTGTAGGGCACGCCCAGCAAGGCGTGGGGCGTGTCGCACGAGCCTTTGGCGACGCCGCCGCGCGTATTGATCCGTCGGATCGTGGTGACGACCGTGAGCTGGCCTTGGCCACGACGCGTCACGACCTCGAGCCTGAGCAGTGGGACGTCGTTGGGACTCGCAGCAGCCGCGCGACCAATGACTTTGCCGCTTACGACGCTGCCGTCGATCATCTCCCAGTTCGGGCCCGCATAGTGACGGCCCACGGTCTTGCCGGATGAAAGCAGGGTCGCGATCGGCTCGCGAAATTGCCACACGAGGCTGCCGGCGCTGTCGCGTTCGCACTCATACACCTGGGCGCCGACCGCAGCCGTGGTGGTGACCAGGGTTTCATCGGGGCCTGCGATCACGTCGGGCAACTCGGCCGCGGTGGCAGGCGTGATCAGCAGCGCAAGGATGGTGAAGGAAAGCATGGGACGCATGGCAATTGCTCCATTCGATTGGGGTGTTCAGTTAGTGGGCTGCTCTTGCCTCTATCCGAGCCTTGCCGCGTCCACCGATCGGTTGATGACGGCTCACGACTAAAGGACTAGTCCCCCGTTTCCGAAGTTCGTTAAGTCGTCGCTGCACCCTCTGACACGAACTTCGGAAACAAAGGGGCACTAGCAACTCTGTGATTTTAGTGCCGCTTTTCGATCTGAAGTTCCTAACCGAGTTTGCCGCAGGTGTTGTAGGAACTTCAGATCGGCGGCACGAGGCAAATTGCAGCGCGGCCACGCATGGCGCCGCGGCGACCCGATCGAATGCCACGCGAGACGATTGAAAGAGGCGTGAGATCGCTGTCCCTAACATGCCGCTGTGGGACAGAAGAACGATTTTCGATTCGAAGGGAGCTAGCTCACCAGCGGACTGGAGAAGCTCGCCACCAGTTTGACCAAGTCGGCTTGCCGGCTCGCGCCAGTCTTCGCGAAGACGCGGTGCAAATGCGTCTTCACCGTCGCCTCGCCGATCCCAAGCGCATCGGACGTTTCCCGCACACCGCCGATCTCGACGATGGCAAGCAGCACGCGCAACTCGGTCGGTGTCAATTGATAATGCTTGGCAATGATCTCGGGCGGGGACGGCGCCTCGATCTCCGCCTTGCGGATGAAAACGGCAGCAACGGCAGCGTAGCGTGCGCGGGCTTGCCGCCGCGCCCCCGATGTGAGCGGCAGCACATGGGCGGTATAGCGCTCTCCGTTGCGGGCGGTGAGCGGCACGGCGATGCCCTTCATGCCGACCACCTCATCGCCGCCGCGGGCGGCCGCCACGATGTCCTTAAGCGCACGCGCGGCAGCCGCATCGGTTGGCTTGATTTTGCCGTTCGCCCCGCACAGCGCCGCGCCATCGGCCAACAGCGCTTGGCCGCTCGCGTTGCTATGAACGATGCGGCTTTCGCCATCGACAAGGAACATGCCGGCGTTCAGGCCGTCGAGGGTGTCGGCGAAGGCGTCGGCCTCGGCGGCCTTCATCTCGATGGCCTTGCCGATCAGCATCGCGCGGCGAATATGCGGCACGATCTGGCCCATGCGCCAGCGGGTGTCGTCATCGATGAGACCATGCCGCTCCTCTCGGAACACGCCAAACAGGGTGGCGCCCGTCGCGGTTCTGTCGAGCACGGCGGCCGCCATCTCCACCAAGCCCTGCGGCCGCGCCCACTCCTGATAGATGCGGGTTCGGTAGAACTCTTCCACTTCCATGATATCGGCGGTGCCGATGGGTTGCCCGATCTCGCTCAGAAGATGCCCGGCGGTGGTCGGATCGAGCTTGCCGTACCGTTCGAGATAAAGCTGGGTGTAGTGCGGATCGATGCCGCCGCATTGATAGAAGACATTCAGGCCCTTGATGCGCGCATCTTTCGAGAAAACCGATGCGCCTGAGCCGCCCACGAAATCGCGAGTTTTTTTCAGGACAGAGGGCCACAACGACGGGTCGAGCGCGGCGTCATAGATTTCTCCGATCAGCACGGGAATTTGCTCGGCGCCAGGCATGAAATCCTCCCAATAAACGGCGAGGCAGTGCGGCCTCGGCGCGACATCTACAACTCTGCCCCGTAGAAAATTCAGTGTAGCGAAGACATTAGCGGCCGCGCGCAGCCTGGCCGAGCGCGGTCAAACCCACGTCTAGTCGCGCGAGGGAGGTGATTGGTTCAACGCCGATCAAAAAAAATTCTGGATTTCTTTGGGCGGCACTGATCGCCCGGACCAAGCGATCGCGTTCCGGGAATACTCCACATTCGTATTCCACGGCGCCTATAGGCAGATTGTGTGAGGATGCGCCGAAGATCGCTCTTGGGGACCTTCCGATCCGCTCACGGGCGCAATGGAGCGACATTGTTTGCTTGACTATATTTCGTTATTTCCCTAATAAACAAAATAATGAGTGACCAGCCGAAGGCGGCTTCATGAGCGATATCTTTGACGCCCTCGCTCACCCCGTGCGGCGCCATATCCTGAAGCTTCTGCGCAAGGGGCCGAAATGCGCGGGCGAGATCGCTGCCGAGTTCGATCTCGCCAAGCCGACCTTGTCCGGCCATTTCACTGTTCTCAAATCGGCCGGTCTGGTGACAGCCCAGCGCCAGGGTACATCCATCATCTATCGGCTCAACATGAGTGTGCTTGAGGAGGCCATGGCCGCGCTCATGGACATCGCGGGCGGGCGCAGGGCGCGCCGGAAGGAGGAAGCATGAGCATTCGGCGACCTTTGATCGGCAGTATCATCTTGATCGCAGCAATGACCGGGTTCTCGCTCTGGGCATGGACTCAGATTCCGGCTGATGCACTCATCCCGATTTATTGGGGCATCGACGGCAAGCCGAATGGTTTCGCGCACAAGCCGTTCGCCCTGCTTTTCGGCCCCGCGATGGCTGCCGCCCTGACCGCCTTGCTGGCGCTCATTCCCTCGATCGAGCCGCGTCGTCTCAACCTTGCCGTAAGCGCAAAGTTCTATGGCGCTGCCTGGATCGGAACGCTTCTCGTTCTCTCGGTTGTGCATGTCGCCGTTGTGCTCGCCGCGCTGGGACTCACGGTCGACGTCGGGAGGCTCGTGATTGGCTCCGTGGCGGCTCTTCTGATGGTGATGGGCAACTATTTGAGCAAGACACGCTCGAATTTTTTCGCCGGCATCCGGACGCCATGGACGCTCTCGAGCGACTATTCTTGGGAGCGCACCCATCGCCTGACGGCCCGGTTGTTCATGGCGCTGGGGGCGATTGTGCTCGTCCTTGTCCTCTCGACCAGTGTTATGATCGCGGCTTATGTCTTTGTCGCACTGCTGGTGTCGGTGGTGCTGGCGGCGGTCATCATGTCGTATGTCTACTGGCGCAGCGATCCCAATCGCCACGCCCCCGATCTGACTCCCGAGTGACTGGATTGTTGCGCCGCGGCAGGCCGCAGCGGCGCGATCGTGTGCCATCGCGCCGCCCGTACTCCTTGGCCGAACGCTACTTCTTGCCGGCGTCGGCCTTTGTCTCACAGCCCGGACAGTTGGCCTGATAGCCAGCCATGCCTTTCTTCGCCAGCGCGACGACCTCCGGGGGTGTGTTGAGGACTGCGGTGACGTACTTGCCGAGCGCGGCGCCGGCCTTGGTATGGAGCAACGCCTTGCGCTTCTTGGCGTCTGCGATGAAGTCGGGGTCTTTGACCATCTTGTCGAAGGCGGTGCGCAGCGCCGCGATGCGATCGTCCGGCATGCCGGGCGCGCCGAACAGCGCGCGGCCGATCGGATCGCCGCCGGCGAGCAGGCGGAACACGGCGTCCACCTTCTCGTTGCCGATGACTTCCTGGATCAGCGGAACGTTCTGCAGGTCGGGATTGCGCTCAATCCCGGTCTGCGCAATGAGCTTGTACTGGCCGGCCTTGAGCTCGTCCTCGAACTTGGCCTTCCAGGTCGCCCAGTTCATGACGATCATGTCGACCTCTTTGCGGCGCAGCGCCAGCATGTAAGGCGCCGATCCGGCATAGCCGCAGATCATGTTGAACTTCATGCCGACGAGGTTCTTGGCAATCATCGGCGTTTGCGCGCTGGCCGAGCTTCGGCCGGTGCAGCCGACGTTGACGGTCGTCGTCTTCATCTGTTCGATCGTGGTGGCAGGTGCGTCGCGGCGCACGCCGTAGGCGGAGTTGGCATCAGCGAACGAGCCGATGTATTGGACCTTGCGCATGTCCCAGCGGGCGCGCTTGGCGTCAATCAGTTGCAGCCCGGCGAGCCCCTCCGGCAACAGCGCGATCACCGATCCGTCGGTGGGCGCCTTGGCGAACAGGTAGACCGCCGCGCGGCCGCCACCGCCGCCCGGACGATGCTCGACGATCACATTGGGATTGCCCGGAATGTATTTGCCGATGTGCAAGACCGCGAGCTGGGCATAGAGATCGTAGGAGCCGCCCGGCGGGTGCCCGATCAGAATCGTCAATGTGTGATCCTTGTAGAAATCCGCGACGGAGTTGGCCTTGGCGTTTGACGCAATGCTCAAGGCGAGCGCCGCGCCGAGGCCCAAAGCGAGAAGACGGGTGCGGATCATCATGTTCTCCTTGTGCCGGCCTTGATTTCGATCGTTGCAGCAAGCCCGTTATGAGCGGAACCGAACGCAAACCTCATCTGCAGCCGCGCGTCGCATGAGTTGCGCGGCTCGCAAGGCGAAGGTGTCTATTCTTTCGCCGGATCGGCTTTTCACCAACGCCGCTGCCGCGTCCTATCAGCGCAGAACTCCGCGTCCAATCACCGCATCATTGTCGCTGCGACAGGTTGCACAGGCTCGGCGCAATGATGTGTCGCGGTAGGATGCGCGGCGGGGCGAGCGTGCTGAGTCGAAACGCTGGGGTTAGGAATTTCCAATGATCATGCAGAACGCCATGGAAGCCCTTCTGGTCGTCATGGACCCGATGCGCTTCGCGTTCATCATTCTCGGCGTGCTGATCGGATTGATCGTCGGCGTGATCCCCGGGATCGGCGGTCTGGTCGGGCTTGCGCTGATGCTGCCATTCACCGTCACAATGGATCACTACACGGCGCTTGGTTTTCTGGTCGGACTGTCGGCCGTTACGACGACGTCTGATACGATCCCCGCTGTGCTGTTTGGCGTGCCTGGCACGGTCGGCTCGGCTGCCACCGTTCTTGACGGCCACCCGATGGCGAAGCGCGGCGAAGCAGGGCGCGCCTTCGGGGCCGCATTCAGCGCGTCCGTTCTCGGTGGCCTGTTCGGCGCTTTGCTACTTGGCGTCATGGTCCCGGTGCTGCGCCCGTTCATGCTCAGCATCGGCACGCCGGAGCTCCTGGCGGTGTGCATGCTCGGGCTTACGCTGGTGGCGGCGCTCAGCGGCCGCGCGCTGCTGAAAGGGCTGGCGGCGGCGTGCCTCGGCGTCCTGCTGGCCGAGGTCGGAGACGAGCCGATCACCGGCGAGATGCGCTGGTCGGCCGATTCGCTCTATCTCCTCGACGGCATTCCGCTGGTGCCGCTGGCGCTCGCGATGTTCGCCATCCCGGAATTGATCGACCTGGGCATATCGCGCCTGAGTGTCGCTTCCACCGGCGGATCGGGGCAGCGTTGGCAGCAGCTTGAAGGCATCAAGGACACGCTCAGGAACTGGCGGCTGGTGATCAAGGCGTCCGCGATCGGCAGCGTGCTCGGCTCGATCCCGGGCATCGGCGCCGCGATCATCGACTGGATCGCCTACGGGTATGCGGCGCGCACCGAAAAGGGCGCCGCGCAGACCTTCGGCACCGGCGACGTGCGCGGCGTGATCGCGTCGGAAAGCTCCAACAACGCCAAGGAAGGCGGCGCGCTGGTGCCGACGCTGGCGTTCGGCGTGCCGGGCTCGGCCTCGATGGCGCTGCTCTTGGGCGCCTTCCTGATGCACGGCATCACGCCGGGGCCCAAGCTCCTGACCGAGCAGCTCGACATTACCTATACGCTGGTCTGGAGCGTGGCGCTCGCCAACATCGTGGGGGCCGGGCTCTGCTTCGCGTTTGCGGATCAGTTCGCCAAGATCGCGCTGGTGCGCGCCGGCATCCTGGTGCCGATGGTGCTCTCGGTCACCTTCATCGGCGCCTACCAGGGCTCGCGCGATTTCAACGATCTCATTGTGCTGGTCGGCTTCGGTCTCGTGGCCTGGCTGATGAAGCGACTGGGCTGGCCGCGCCCGCCGGTGATTCTCGGCTTCGTGCTCGGCGATCTGATCGAGCGCTACATGTTCATTTCCTACAATCGATATCGCTTCGAGTGGTTGACGCATCCGGGCGTCATGATCATCGGCGCGATCCTGATCTTTGTGCTGTTGCGACCGTTGCTGACCAGGCTGTGGAGTCGCGAGCCTGCGATTGCGCCGCGCCGTGCGGCCGAACGGTCAACGGACGCACAGATTCTGCACAGCTCGCTCTGGGTCGCGCTCGCGTTGGTGTTTGGCTATGCGTTCTATTCAAGCCGGCCCTGGCAGTTCGAAGCGAGGCTGATGCCGCAGGTCGTGGCGAGCATCGGGCTCATCGTCATTGCGGTTCGTGTCGTCGGCGTTCTGCTCGAGCGCTGGCGGGCTGCGGTGCCGGCCGCCGCGGCGAAAGCGGATGGCAACCAGCCGGATCGCCGGATGGGCGAGCCCGATCCGCTCGATGCGCTGGGCCAGCGCGAACTGGTCACGCGCTTCGCGGCGCAAGCCCTGTGGCTCGTCGGCCTGGTGACGTTGATCTATCTGATCGGCATCCTGCCGGGCGTGGCGCTGTTTCTGCCGGCCTACATGATCGTCGAAGGCCAGGCGAGCGCGCGGCGCGCGCTCGTGACTACCGCGGTCTACATGCTCGGCATGTTCCTGCTGTTCGACCGCCTCTTGCATATGCCGTGGCCAGACACGCTGATCGGCGAAATGTGGCCGCAGCTGCGCGATGTCTGGGGGCTGCGGCTGGTTTGATGTCGCGACAGCCAGCAAGCCGTCTCAGTCCGGGCGCGTCACCCGCCGCAGCGTGATGTTGATGCGCCCGCCTTCGGGCAGAAGCGTCGAGGTACCCGGCATGATGCGGTCGACGCCGTGGAAGGCGAGCCGCGTGTCACCGCCGAGCACGAGCGCGTCGCCGGACGCGAGCCGCAGCGAGCGGGTCGGGTCGCTGCGCTTTGTCCCGCCGAGGCGGAACAGACAGGTGTCGCCGAGCGAGAGCGAGACGACGGGCGCGGAAAAATCCTCCTCGTCGCGATCCTGGTGCAGTCCCATGCGGGCGTCCGGCCCATAGACGTTGACGAGGCAGGCTTCCGGCGGATGCGGATAGCGCGCGAGCGTCCGCCAGGCGTCGAGCAAGATGTCCGGGATCGGTGGCCAGGGCGCGCCGGTCACCGGGTGGGTCGCCTGGTAGCGATAGCCAGCCTCGTCCGTCATCCAGCCGAGCGTGCCGCAATTGGTCATTCGCACCGACATCGGCTTGCCGCTCTTGGGCATGCGCGGCGCATAGATCGGCGCCGCGCGCATCACCTCCCGCAGCGTTGCAAGCGCTGCTTGCTGCGCGCTGCGGTCGAGATAGCCGGGATATAAGCGAAAGCCGCCAGTGCTCACGAGCCAATGCTCACGAAAAAGGGTCCCAAGGCCCTTCAAAAGGCCAACAGGCAATGTAAGATCGTATCCAATGTTGGCAACGCGGCCGATCGGCAAGTCAGCCGTTCGGCAAGACAGCCGATCGCACGTAAGGGGGAGGGCCCGAATGAAATTCCTGACCATGTCAGCCGTCGCACTGTCCATGCTGGGGTTTGCCACCGGCGCCCAGGCGCAGGGCCGGCTGTTCTTCGAGGGCGACATCGTGCGCGGCGCGCAGCCCGGCGCGCCCGGTCCGTTCTGCGTGCTCAACGGCCAGTTCAAGCGGCTCGAGAAGGTCGTGTGGCGCGTGCGCGTGCAAGATCAGGACGGCAAGGCGCTCGACGACAAGGGCCTCAAGAGCATCATGGTTGAGCTGCCCGACGGCAAGAAGCTGCCGGGACGCTTCGGGCGTCATCCGCCGCCGCAAGCGGGCCCCGCGACCGACTTCTTCTGGACGGTGGCCTGGATCGTGCCGGACGATTATCCGAGCGGCACCTTCGTCTACAAGGTCGAGGCCACCGACATGCAGGGCAAGACCTATACCTGGGAGCCCTTCAAGGTGAAGAACTCGCAATTCGCGATCGTCCCGGGCAAGATCGAATTGAAGTAAGCGAAAGACACAGCGGAAAAGGAGTAGCGTCATGGTGTTCCGCGCTGTGTGCGGGCGATGGTTTGCGCCTGCCTACCTGTTGGCCGCGCTGTCGATCGGGCCATCCGCCATGGCGGCGCCGAGCGCGCTCGGCCCTGAGGTCGCGCTGACCGAGCCGGCCGGCGGCTATGTCGGCAAGCTGCACGTTGCGCCCGAGAATGGGCCGGCCGGCACGCTGGTCGCGGTGACAGGCGAAGGCTTCGCGCCCAACCAGTCGTTCGAGCTCGTATGGCGTACCGTGAAGGGGCGCTGGAACGTGACGATCGCCGAATATCACGGCCGCGAGTACACGCCGGCTGGCTATCGCATCGCGACCGTGAAGAGCGACCCGTCCGGCCGCATTGCGGAGAGCTTCGTGGCGCCGGAGGACTTCGGCTTCTTGCACGACATTGTCATTCAGCAGGGCAATCGCCTGCTGACCCAGACCGCGTTCCGGCTCGACATGACGGCGAAGATCGTGGGTGTGCACAACGGGCCGCCCGGCACGCCGATCGAGGTCGAGGTGCAGGGCATCGGCTGGCGCGAGCTCGAGGGCAGCTGGGTCCTCCTTTACGACAACAAGTACACGGGCTTCATGTCCACCGTGACGACCCACGGCTCCGCGCGCTTCAACGTGCCGGCGACCGGGTATGCGGGGCTGCACATCCTCGAAGTCCTGCACACCGATTTCGGCTCGCCCTACCGCAACACCCAGCAGTCGCCGGTGTCCGAGCGACCGCAGTTCAAGCTTGGCTTCACCGTCACGCCGGGCGCGCCGGTGCTGCCGCCGCCGGCGGCCGCGCAGGCGCAGAAGGCCGTGCGCTCGCTGCCGCCCCAAGGCGCGCTCGCGGCGACACCCGCGTTCGGGGGCGTCGGCCAGGAGGTCACGGTCGCGGGCTCAGGCTTTGAGCCGGGAAAGGCCTATTCGCTCAACTGGAACACCGTCGTCGGCAACCGCATGACCAGCGCCGGCTGGGAAGAGCACGCGCGCGTCATCGCGCAGGCCAAGGCCGATGCGTCCGGCCGGGCCGAATTCTCCTTCAAGACTCCCGACGATTTGGGCGGCGTGCACAATCTCTGGGTGGAGACGCCCCAAGGCAAGAAGCAGGGCGCCTATTGGATCATGCCCACCGCGTTCCCGCTCGATGTCGCGCGCGGGCCGGCCGGCACCACCTTCCGGGTCCACATCAAGGGCGTCGGCTGGAGCGAGACCGCCAACATCTACACGGTGGTCTACGACAACGCGATTTCGGGCTATGCCTGCGGCTTCAACAGCCAGGGCGACATCGAGATCATCATGCAGGCGACCGGCGAGCCGGGCTGGCATTTCATCGATCTCTACCCGGCGATCTACAAAGGCAAGGAGCGGCGCCCGAACAACTATCGGCTGCCGCAACTCACCTTCGCGGACGACCACCCGGGCGAGGACCTGCCGCGCTTCCGCTTCGCTTTCGAGGTGACGCCGTCGCCGCCCGGCCAGGGGCATTAAACTCGAGACTTGAGACTTGGCGGTTCCGCTCCGTTAACGCTCAGGTCCAAAGTCCTCGGCCGCGGCCTCGCGGATTCGTGAACCGCCGCCTTGCACCCCCCTACGGCCCTCCTATATGAGGCAGGACGCCGCGGGGGCGGCGTTTGACGCGTAATTTCAGGGGGTCGGACGAGGTCTTGCACTCGTGCATGCCTCGGTCCGGGTGCCATCCGGGCCCGGCCGACCTGCCGCAGCAAGGAAGGACAGAAAGACCATGGGTAAGGTCATCGGCATCGATCTCGGGACCACCAATTCCTGCGTCGCCGTGATGGAAGGCACCAGCCCGAAAGTCATCGAGAATGCCGAGGGCATGCGCACAACGCCCTCGATCGTGGCCTTCACCGATGACGGCGAGAGGCTCGTCGGCCAGCCGGCCAAGCGCCAGGCGGTTACCAACCCCGAGAAGACCATCTTCGCGGTCAAGCGCCTGATCGGCCGGCGCTACGACGACCCGATGGTGGAGAAGGACAAGAAGCTCGTCCCCTACAAGATCAGCAAGGCCTCGAACGGCGACGCCTGGGTCGAGGCCGACGGCAAGACCTATTCGCCCTCGCAGATCTCCGCCTTCACGCTCCAGAAGATGAAGGAGACGGCGGAAGCCTATCTCGGGCAGAAGGTCGATCAGGCCGTCATCACGGTTCCGGCCTACTTCAACGACGCTCAGCGCCAGGCCACCAAGGACGCCGGCAAGATCGCGGGCCTTGAGGTCCTGCGCATCATCAACGAGCCGACCGCGGCCGCGCTCGCCTACGGCCTCGACAAGCAGAAGGCCGGCACCATCGCGGTCTATGATCTCGGTGGCGGCACCTTCGACATTTCGATCCTGGAGATCGGCGACGGCGTGTTCGAGGTGAAGTCGACCAACGGCGACACCTTCCTGGGCGGCGAGGACTTCGACATGCGCCTCGTCAACTACCTTGCCGACGAGTTCCAGAAGGAGCAGGGCATCGACCTGCGCCGCGACAAGCTCGCGCTGCAGCGCCTCAAGGAGGCTGCCGAGAAGGCCAAGATCGAGCTCTCCTCCACCACCCAGACCGAGATCAATCTGCCGTTCATCACGGCGGATGCGTCCGGCCCCAAGCATCTCACCATGAAGCTCACCCGCGCCAAGTTCGAGGCGCTGGTCGATGACTTGGTGCAGAAGACGGTCGATCCCTGCCGGCAGGCGATCAAGGACGCCGGGCTTTCCGCCGCCGAGATCAACGAGGTGGTGCTGGTCGGCGGCATGACCCGCATGCCTAAGGTCCAGGAAGTGGTGAAGCAATTGTTCGGCAAGGAGCCGCACAAGGGCGTCAACCCGGACGAGGTCGTGGCGGTCGGCGCCGCGATCCAGGCGGGCGTGCTGCAGGGCGACGTCAAGGACGTGCTGCTGCTCGACGTCACGCCGCTCTCGCTCGGCATCGAGACGCTGGGCGGCGTGTTCACGCGCCTCATTGATCGCAACACCACGATCCCGACCAAGAAGGGCCAGGTGTTCTCGACCGCCGAGGACAACCAAGGCGCGGTCACCATCCGGGTGTTCCAGGGCGAGCGCGAGATCGCGGCGCACAACAAGATGCTGGGCCAGTTCGACCTGATGGGCATTCCGCCGGCTCCGCGCGGCGTGCCGCAGATCGAGGTCACCTTCGACATCGACGCCAACGGCATCGTCAACGTGTCGGCGAAGGACAAAGGCACCGGCAAGGAGCAGCAGATCCGCATCCAGGCGTCGGGCGGTCTTTCCGAGGCCGACATCGACCGCATGGTCAAGGACGCCGAGGCGCACGCCGAGGAAGACAAGAAGCGCAAGGCCGAGGTCGAGGCCAAGAACCACGCCGAGGCGCTGGTGCATTCCACCGAGAAGGCGCTCGCCGAGCACGGCTCGAAGGTCGGCGAGACCGAGCGGCGCGCGATCGAGAACGGGATCGCCGATCTCAAGGAAGCCCTCAAGGGCACCGACCCGGAGGCGATCACCGCCAAGACCAATGCGCTCGCGCAGGCTTCGATGAAACTCGGTGAGGCGATGTACAAGCAGGCGCAGGAAGGCGGCGCCGCGCCCGACGGCGAAGCCAAGAAAGAGGATGTCGTCGACGCGGAGTTCACCGAAGTCGACGATGACAAGAAGAACAAGAAGTCGGCCTGAGGCGCGCCCGTGCAGGCCGCTGCAAACAGCAACCCTCACCCTCGGGGCGTATCCCCGGGGGTGAGCCATTTTTGAAGCCCAATGAACGATCATGTAAGATTCGGCGCCGGCGCCGCAGCAGAATTCGACGGGGTGGGAAGCGGGGATGTCCAAGCGCTGCTATTACGAGGTCCTCGAAGTCGAGCGCGCCGCGAGCGACGGCGACCTCAAGACCGCCTTTCGCAAGCTCGCCATGAAATGGCATCCCGACCGTAATCCCGGCGACTCCTCCTGCGAGCAGCGTTTCAAGGAGATCAACGAAGCCTACGAGGTTCTGAAAGATCCCGACAAGCGCGCCGCCTATGATCGCTTCGGTCATGCCGCTTTCGAGCAGGGCATGGGTGGTGGCGCGCACGATTTCGGCCCCGGCTTTGGTTCAGCCTTCGCGGATATTTTCGAAGGCATCTTCGGCATGGGCGGCGGCGGGCGCGGGCGCGGCAACCGGGCCGAGCGCGGCGCTGATCTGCGCTACAATATGGAGATCAGCCTCGAGGAGGCGTTCGCGGGCAAGAGCGCGCAGGTGCGCATCCCGACCTCGGTGGCGTGCGAGGCCTGCTCCGGCACCGGCGCCAAGGCCGGCACCAAGCCGAAGTCCTGCCCGCATTGCGGCGGCGTCGGGCGCATCCGTCATGCCCAAGGCTTCTTCACGCTCGAGCGCACCTGTACGGGCTGCCAAGGCCGTGGGCAGGTGATCGAAAGTCCGTGCCCGACCTGTTCGGGCTCGAGCCGCGTCACGCGCGAGCGCACGCTCTCGGTCAACATTCCGCCCGGCGTCGAGGATGGCACGCGCATCAGGCTCGCAGGCGAAGGCGAAGCCGGCGTGCGCGGCGGTCCCTCCGGCGATCTCTACATCTTCCTCTCGCTGTCCACGCACGCGTTCTTCCAACGCGACGGCGCCGACCTGCATTGCCGGGTGCCGATCTCGATGGTGCAGGCCGCGCTTGGCGGCGAGTTCGAGGTGCCCACCATCGAGGGCGGCAAGACGCGGGTTAAAGTTCCGGAAGGCACCCAGTCGGGCCGGCGTTTCCGATTGCACGGCAAGGGCATGCCGGTGCTGCGTGCGCGCCAGACCGGCGACATGTATGTCCAGGTGATGGTTGAGACGCCGCAGAAGCTGACCAAGCGGCAGCGCGAATTGCTCAATGAATTCGAGAAGTTATCGTCGAAGGACACGCATCCAGAATCCGCCGGATTCTTCGGCCGGATGCGGGAGCTGCTCGGCGGGCGGACCGGCTCGGCGTGAGGGGGCTCTTGACCCTTGCGGTCGGCGGTTTTACCGATGACGGTCAGGAAAAGATGCCAAGAAGAAAGTGCAAAAAGAAGAAAATGCAACACGTGACAGTCAGACAAGAAAAGTGATGTCCGACGATGTCAGACAAAAGGTAATGTCAGGCAAAGTCGAACAAAGATGACGGTCGTCGAAATAGCTGTCACGATATAGCCCCCGGGAAACAACAGGCAGCGGCCTGTTATTCATGTCCTAGCGTCATCCGCCCGATGCCGATCGAAACCCTCCAGGTTCTTGAACGCAAGCTCGAAAGGCAGATCAGGCTTTTCGAGCTGAAGAACCGCGCGCTCGGCCGCAAGCTGGAACGCAAGATCGCGACCCACAAGCAGCGTTTCGAGGAGAAATTCGACGCCCACAAGCAGCGCTTCGAGCAGAAGTTCGATGCTCAGAAGAAGAAGTTTGAATCGCATATCCGCCGTTTCGAAGAAAAGAACGGCATTCGCATTGACGACGAAGTCCGCTTTTTCCGCAGCTGGATCGAGAAGCCGCTCGCGATCGGCGCGGTGACGCCATCCGGCAAGGCGCTCGCCCGCACCATGGCGGCCTATGTGGATCCGGACGCCGACGGCCCGGTGATCGAGCTTGGTCCGGGCACCGGCCCGGTCACCGAGGCGCTGGTGGCGCGTGGCGTCGATCCGTCCCGCCTGGTGCTGGTTGAGTTCGACCCGACCTTCTGCCGCCTTCTCCGCAAGCGCTACCCGACCGCGACCGTGGTGCAGGGCGATGCCTACAGCCTGCGCAAGCTGCTTGATAAGGCACTATGCGCGCCGGCCGCCGCGGTGGTATCGGGCCTGCCGCTGTTCACCAAGCCGCTCCGGATGCGGTTGCGCCTCCTGCGGGAATCCTTCGCCCTGATGGCGCCAGGTGCGCCCTTCGTGCAGTTCACCTACGCGACTTATTCGCCGATCCCGCGCCGGCTGGATCGCGTGAGATCGCAGGCCTCCGAGCGCATCTGGACCAACATCCCGCCCGCGCGCGTGTGGATCTACCGGAAGTATTGATCCGGCGGGACACGGCCAGCTTTGGCCAATGCGATTTCCAATTGATGAGCGGCTGCCGTATTCTCCGTTCATTCCCGCGTAAGCGGGAATCCAGGGCCCACTTGCCCAGCTATTCGATTTGCCGCTCTGGGTCCCCGCGCCTGTCCTCGCGAAGGCGGGGATGCGCGGGGACGAACGGCAAGACTTGTGTGGTCTGTCACCTGCCGCTGGGTTCACCATGCCCTCCCCGAAAATCCTGGTCGTCCCGGGTTCGCTGCGCACCGGCTCCTACAATGTGCGGCTCGCCGCGCTTGCCACCAAGGAGCTGGCGCTGGCGGATGCGGACGTCACCCGCGTCTCGCTCGCCGACTATCCGCTCCCGCTCTATGATGCCGATCTCGCCAAGTCGAACCTTCCGGACAACGCCATCAAGCTCAAGCAGCTCGTCGGCACCCACAGTGGCATCTTCATCGCGAGCCCCGAGTACAACGCCTCGGTACCGCCGCTGCTGAAGAACGCGATCGACTGGATCTCGGTCGTGCGCGAGCGCGACGAGCCGCAGCTCTTCACCTTTCAGAACCGCGCCTTTGCGCTCGGCGCCGCCTCGCCCGGCCGCTCCGGCGGGATGCAGTCGCTGATTACGCTGCGTCAGATCCTGGCGGTCGGCTGCCGGGCGCTGGTCGTTCCCGAACAGGTCACGGTGCCGAATGCCGCAGAGGCCTTCGATGCCATGGACGAGCTCAAGGATGCGCGCGCGGCCGCGCAGCTCAAGCTCGTGGTGCGCAAGCTGATCGACTACGCCCGCATGATGGGGGGCTACTGATGCTCAATCCACGCGACCGGCTGATCGTGGCGCTCGACGTGCCATCGGTCGCCGAGGCCGAGGCGCTGATCGCCAAGCTCGGCGATGCGGTGACCTTCTACAAGATCGGCTACCAGCTCGGCTTTGCGGGCGGGCTCGCGCTCGCCGAGCGGCTTGCCAAAGGCGGCACGCAGGTGTTCGTCGACATGAAGCTGCACGACATCGGCAACACGGTTGCGCAGGGCGTGAAAAGCGTGGCGCAGCTCGGCGCAACCTTCCTCACCGTGCACGCCTATCCGCAGACCATGCACGCCGCCGTCGACGCCCGCCGCGGCACATCGTTGCGCATTCTCGCCGTCACCGTGCTCACCTCCTATAACGACGCCGATCTCGCGGCCGCCGGCTATGACTTCACGGTTCCCGAGCTCGTGGCCGAGCGCGCCGCGCAGGCGCGCGACATCGGCGTCGACGGGCTGGTCTGCTCGGCTGCCGAAGCCGAAATCGTGCGCCCGCTTTTGGGCCCCGGCATGGTGCTGGTGACGCCCGGCATCCGCCCGATGCAGACCGACGCCGACGACCAGAAGCGCATCATGACGCCTACCGAAGCGATCCGCGCCGGCGCCGACTATCTCGTGGTCGGCCGGCCGGTGATCGCAGCCGATGACCCCAAGGCGGCCGCTGAGACAATCGTCGCCGAGATCGCGGCGGCGGGGTGAGGGACGGTGAGCGCGCCATTGTCGCGCCGTCGTTCGGTACGACCTTGCCGGCATGATCACGGCTACTTCTTCGCCAAGGCCCTCGCACGTTCGTCGTTTCCTCAAGCTTGCCGCGGGCGCATGCTTTGCCGGCGTCGCCCTGCTTGTCGTTGGTGTCATCGCGGCCGGGTTGTTCCTCTCGGCGCCCGCGCGCGCCGTCGTGGGGGCCGCGCCCGCCGATCTTCCGGCCGACTCCGTTGCGATTGCATCGAGCTCGGGCGCGACGCTGCGCGGCTGGTTCGTGCCCGGGCGGCCGGGCGGCGGCGCGATCGTGCTGATGCATGGCGTGCACGCCAACCGGCTCTCGATGCTGCGGCGGGCGCGGCTGTTTCATGCCGAGGGCTTTGCGGTGCTGCTGTTCGATTTCCAGGCGCACGGCGAATCGACTGGCGCGCGCATCACCTTCGGGCATCGCGAAGGCCAGGACGCGGCGGCGGCGGTCGATTACGTTCGCGCGCGCCTGCCGACCGAGCGCATCGGCGTGATCGGCACTTCGCTCGGCGGCGCGGCCGCGTTGCTTGCTCCCGAGCCGCTCCATCTCGATGCGCTGGTGCTCGAAGGAGTCTATCCGGATATCGGCGCCGCGACCGCAAATCGCATCCGGGCTGTGCTCGGGCCGATCGCGGGTGTGGCCACGGCGCCGGTCGCGTCGCTGTTCGAATTCCTGTTGCCGCCATTTGTTGGCGTGAGCGCGGCCGAGCTGCGCCCCATCGATCGCGTCGCGCTGGTGCGGGCGCCCATTCTGATTGCGGCCGGCACGCGCGATAACCGCACCACCATCGCGGAGGCGCGCGGGATGTTTGCGCGTGCGCGTGAGCCGAAACGGTTCTGGGCAGTCGAAGGCGCCGGCCATGTCGATCTCGAACGCTTTGCGCCGGCCGAATATCGCAGCCACGTGCTGGCGTTCATGGCCGAGACGCTGCGTCGGTGAGCCCGAGAATGCCTGGCGCGGACGGGTTCACCGTTCGGTGGCAACTTTTCTGCTGGGGAGGCCGTTATCTCCAGCACGCCGATTTCACGATGGTGTGAGGCCGATTGAATCGTATTGATACGCGGGTGAATTTCACTTAGGGTGTTATCCGACCTTGGCCTGGGAATCCGCGCGGCCATGGGCTGTTTGACATTTTGCGTAACGGGAATTGATGCGACGGGACGAGGGCCGGGCGGAATTCGGTCAGAGTGCTTCCGTTTGGGGTCCCATGCCAGTCCGCGCAATGGCACGAGATACGCGGGACGAACGGACAGTGTCGCAGCTTTTTTGACAAAACGAACCCACCAGATCAAATAGTCTATATAAATCAATACGTTATGTGTGATTTCCGGGCCGAGTGGCGGTATCAAATTACCCCTCCGGCCCCCGCCGAGGGCTGCTTTCCTTGCCCGGATGGCCCCGCTATACCCCGCCTAATCGGAGGGCTGGTTCATGGCCGACATGCGGCTGATCGTGGCGGGCGCCGGCGGGCGCATGGGTCGCACGCTAATCCAGGCAATTGCGGCGACGTCCGGCGTGGCGCTGGCGGGCGCGATCGAGAACAAAGGCGCTGCGGTGATCGGGCGCGATGCCGGTGAGCTCGCGGGTCTTGGCACGGCCGGCGTTGTGGTGACGGACGACCTCGTGCCGCTGCTCGACAAGGCCGATGGGCTCGTCGACTTCACGGTGCCGGCCGCGACGCGCGCGTTCCTCAAGCACACCGCCGGCCGTGTCCACGTCATCGGCACGACCGGCTTCACCGCCGAGGACGAGGCGCTGATCGCAGAGGCCGCGCGGCGCGCCGTCATCGTCAAGTCCGGCAACATGAGCCTCGGGGTCAATCTCCTCGCTGCGCTCGTCAAGCGCGTGGCGAGGACGCTCGATGAGGATTTCGACATTGAGATCGTGGAGATGCACCACAACTGGAAGATCGACGCGCCGTCCGGTACCGCGCTGATGCTCGGTCGGGCGGCGGCTGAGGGCCGCGGCATCAATCTCGCGCAGCGATCGGTGCGCGGCCGCGATGGCGAGACCGGGGCTCGGCAGGCGGGCGACATCGGCTTTGCGGCGTTGCGCGGCGGCACTGTCGTGGGCGACCACAGCGTGATCTTCGCCGGCACCGCCGAGCGGCTCGAACTGTCGCACAAAGCCGAGGACCGCATGATCTTTGCGCGCGGCGCGCTCAAGGCGGCGCTGTGGGCGCGCGGGAAAGCGCCGGGGCTCTACTCGATGACCGACGTGCTGGGGCTCAAGGACATCTGAGCCGAATGCGACTGCGCGACGCGCGCTTGCGCATCCATCAAGTGCTGGCGCGCGATCAACGCCGGCCTAACCGGCCTGTCCCGCCTCCCAGCCCAGCATCGCACGCTTGCGGGTAAGTCCCCAGTGATAGCCGGTGAGCGCGCCGCTGCGTCCGACCACGCGATGGCATGGCACCACGAAGGCGAGCGGGTTCTTGCCGACGGCGGCACCGACCGCGCGCGCGGCCCTGGTGGTGCAGACCTTGGCGGCGACATCGGAATATGTGGTCAGGCGTCCCATCGGGATCTTGAGCAGCGCCTCCCACACCCGCACTTCCCAATCGGTGCCGATGAGGACGACTCGCAGCGGCTCCTCGGCGCGCCATTGCTTCGGATCGAAGACGCGGCGGGCGAGCGCCGCTGTGTACACGTTATCTTCCACGGAGCGAGCATTGGGCCAGCGCCGCTGCATGTCGGCGAGCGCCGCCTTTTCTTCGCCCGCGTCCGCGAATGCGATGCCGGCGAGCCCGCGCTCGGTTGCCATCACGAGCGCGCTGCCGAACGGTGACGGGTGAAAGCCGTACCGGATGATGAGCCCCTGGCCGCCGGTTTTCCATTCGCCCGGCGACATCGCTTCATGCGTGACGAACAGGTCGTGCAGGCGGCCAGGTCCCGAGAGGCCCACTTCATAGGCGGCATCGAGCACGCTCGCGGACGAGCGCAGCAGCGTGCGCGCATGATCGAGCGTGATCGCCTGCAGGAACGCCTTGGGGGAGAGGCCGGCCCAGCGCCGGAACAGGTGATGCAGTTCGGTCGGCGTGACGCCGGCGGCTTCCGCGATCGCCTCGACCTCTGGCTGCGCGCGCCAGTTCTCGCGGATGTGGCCGATGGCGCGACGCACGACATCGTAGTCGTCGGCGGCGGCCTTGAGCCGGGTAAGGTCGGGGATGCGGTCGGGCGAGAGCATGGCGGCCTCCATCATGGACCCCTCCATCTAGGCCGCGGGAGCGCCGTGGCCCACCCGATTTCTGCGTTATTCAGGCGCAAACACCGTGCGGGTCGGACCGCGCCGCGCCTGCGCGAGCGCACCTGAGAGCGCCAGCGCGAAGCTCTCCTTCTCACGCGCGCCCAGGAAGCTTGCAATCGGCAGCCGCCTTCCGTGCGACACCAGGAACAGCCGCTCGATGCCGAACTCCTGGTGCTCGTCGCGGTGGAGCCGCACCCACACGGGATTGAGCGTCCATTGCTTTACGTGGCCGTGGTAGCTGACCTTGCGCACCGTGAGCTCGGATGATGTCACGGTCACCACCTCGTAGGCGCGCGCGGACCGATAGTTCACCCGGAACGCCCAGTAGACCAGCAGCACGTCAAGCCCGAAGAAGCCGAACACCGGCCAGGCGCCCGCGCTCAGGAAATAGAGGCCGGTCGTGAAGCTTGCGCCGCCGAGCACGAGCATGAAGATCAGAAAGCCGGTGGGGCTCAATGAGCGGTTCGGCGTCAATACGGCCGAAAAGATCGTGGGTTCGTGGTCGGGGTCGTTGTCGGGCGTCATGACGATCAATATAGGGAAGCATGGCACGGAAAACATCCAGGAAGGCATCCACGAAGGTAGCCCGGAAGGCGGTCGCCAAGCCGGCCAAGAAGAAGGTCGGGGGGGCTGGGAAGAAGCCGCGCGCTGCAAAGGCCACGGCTGGCGCCAAGCCGAAGCCGTCCGCGCCCTGGACCGCGGCCGAGGTCGCGGAGGCGTTCCGGCGGCTGCGCGCGGAGCGCCCGGAGCCCAAGGGTGAGCTCGAACACATTGATCCCTTTACGCTCCTGATCGCGGTTGTTCTGTCCGCGCAGGCGACCGACGCCGGCGTCAACAAGGCGACGCCCGCGCTGTTTGCGGCGGCCAATACGCCCGCCAAGATGGTGGCGCTGGGCGAGGCCAAGGTGCGCGAGTTCATCAAGACCATCGGGCTCTTCCGCACCAAGGCCAGGAACGTGATCGCGCTGTCGCAAAAGCTCATCGACGAGTACGGCGGCGTGGTGCCGCCCTCGCGCGAGGCGCTCGAAACGCTGCCGGGCGTCGGACGCAAGACCGCCAATGTGGTGCTCAACATCGCGTTCGGCGAACCGACCATCGCGGTCGATACTCACATCTTCCGGGTCGGCAACCGTACGGGTCTTGCGCCCGGCAAGACGCCGCTCGAGGTCGAGGAGAAGCTCCTCGCGGTGGTGCCCGACGAGTTCAAGCGTCATGCCCACCACTGGCTCATTCTGCACGGACGTTACGTGTGCGTGGCGCGCCGTCCGCTGTGCGAGCGCTGCGTGATCGCGGATCTATGCAAATGGCCAGGAAAGACCGTCCAGCGCTAGAATGTGGTACCGATCCGCACGAGGCGGATCGGTACATCGATGTTCAAGATTGACGGTTGCTACGCATTCGTTTGGGGGCCGCCCGAGACCGCGTTTCGCCCGCCGCTTCGGACCGAATCGCTGCCACATATCTCACCAGTCGACGGCAGAAATCCTTGAGCAGGGGATGCCCGCTCATGTCCTCTCTGTGCCAGATGGATAAGGTTCGGCTGGGCATGTCGCCGTGATACGACAGCCGGCTAAATCGCCTCGCATCACAAAGATTCCCCATGACGAATACTGGCAGGACCGCGACGTAGTCGCTCGCCGAGAGCAGATGGAGTGCGATTGCCACGTCACCAGAAAGCTCGATCCTGGGGCCGCTTCCGGCATTTGTGGAGCTTGCCGCCGAATGGCGCTGTTGGCCGGAAAAGGCGCCCACGGTGATTTGCGGGAACTTGGCGATGTCCTTCAAGGTGACGGATTTCCTGCAGGCGAGAGGATGCTGTTCCCCGACATAAAAGGCGCGCTTGTCCTCAAAGAGCGTGATCTGCTTCAAGCCCTCTTTGGAGAAATAGGGCTCAATCTGCACGATCGCGGCGTCGAGGTCGCGCGAGCGGAGACGGTCGATCAGCCGATTGGCGCCTTCTACATCGATCCGCAACGCAACGTTCCAGCGACTCGCTTCGACCTGGGCGAGGAAGCGCGGGATGAGCGAATGCGCCAACATTGTCCCGACGCCAATTCGCAGCCGACCGTCCAGTCCGCCTTTCCAGTGGCCCAGATCCAGGTCGGCCTGCCGCAGTGCGTCCCGAATGGCGCGCCCCTCCCGCGCCAACGTGGCGCCGATATAGGTCGGGGTGACGCCATAGCGGTTGCGCTGCAGGACGGGCGCTCCAATGAGCGTTTCCAGGCTCTTGATGTTTCGGCTCAGGGTCGGCTGCGAAACGTTCAATGATTTTGCCGCCAAGGAGAGCGAGCCCAGATCGACAATCTCCGCCAATTGGCGAAGGTACCTCGGTTCCATGGCGCGGCCTTTCGCTCAAAAACAACTCGCCGGATAAGCTATGCAATATTGAATAGGAGCTCTCATAATTGAAATTGTAAAGGGCGCCTTTATCCGCGATCGTTCGCGCCAGCGGCATTCTGCAGGAATTTGCAGGAATGCGCCGGCCAAAGGGGCGCCACTTCCAACGCCCGGGAGGAAACGATGACCGAACTGTCACTGCGCTCAGAACCGAAGACCTCGCCGATTTCCGTGCGTCGTATAGCCAAGTTTCTCGGCGCCGAGGTTACCCATGTCGATCTTTCAAAGCCGCTTGATCCGCAGACTGTCGAGGCGATCAGGCTCGCTCATGCCGAGCACGGCGTGCTCGTCTTTCCCAATCAGAAGATTTCCTCGGAAGATCTCAAGCGCTTCGGCCGCTATTTCGGCAAGCTGACCGTCCACCCGTTCTCGACCAACGATGAGGAGCAGCCGGACCTCATCATCTACGACAACAAGGAAGGCAATCCGCCGCCGTCGACCGATGTCTGGCATTCGGACGAGACCTTCCGCGAATGCCCTCCGATGGGGACGATGCTCTGCTCCAAGATCATCCCGCCGATCGGCGGCGATACCTGCTTCTGCAGCATGGAAGCCGCCTACGAGGGGCTTTCGGATCGCATGCAGAAGTTTATCGAAGGCCTTGAGGCCATCCACGATTTCGTCTCGTTCAAGAGCTTGTTTCCAAACACGCCCGAGGGCCAGCAACGGCTCAAGATGTATGAATTGAAATTTCCTCCGGTCGTCCATCCGGTCGTCCGCGTGCATCCGGTGACCGGCAGGAAGTCTCTCTTCGTCAATCCGTGGAAATTCACGGTCGCCATCAAGGGCATGCAGGAGGGTGAAAGCCGCTGGCTGCTGGAGGCGCTGGGCAAGACCGTTCATACACTCGAATATCACTACCGGCACCGCTGGGTACCCGACACGGTGGTGTTCTGGGACAACCGCTCAACGCAGCATGCCGCGGTGCACGACTATTATCCGCAGCGTCGCAAGATGGACCGGGTGACGATCGAGGGCGATCGGCCCATGGGCACCGGCGCAAAGGCCGCCGAATTTGAGATTCGCCGTCGGAAGGTGCCTTCGGTGACCTCCTTTACGAACCGTCCGAAACGGCAGTTCGAGCGCGATTGAGACCGGCAACGCATTTCACGGGGGCGCGCAGAGCTTGGCGTTGCCGCGTTGCCCATCTTGCGGTGATGCGTTACGAGAATCCGAGGTGCCGTATCGAAACCGCAGATCTTGCTGCCAGCTGCACTGGAGGCGTCACGTGAGAAAGCTATTCGCCTTGCTGGCGGTCATCGCGACCACGGCCATGTTGTAAACCGCATCGGCCAAGACTTGCGCTGAGGCCAAGGCCTGGATGGCACGAGAAACCAAGCGGTGGGCCAAGGTGGTCAAGGCCGCAAAAATCAGCGTGGATTAGGCGGGCAACGTCGAACGTGACGCTGACAGCCGCTTGTGCATGTGCACCATGAACGCCATGCCGAACAGCGGGGTCGCGAGATTGAGGATCGGGATCGACACGAACGCTGCAATGAACAGGCCCGCGATGAACAGCGTGCCCTGGTGGACCCGGCGTAGTTGCTTGGCCTCCGATGGCGGGCGAAAGCGCATGGCGGCCAGGATGAAATATTCGCGCCCAAGCAGGAACGCGGTGGCGAGAAAGAAGATCACGGCGCCGAAGCCCGCAAACAACATGAACGGCAGCGCCACGAGATAGACCCCGACGGCGAGCAACGCGGTCTTCGTGCCCTCGATCAGCGCGCGCCAGACCGGCAGCTCGTGTCCCACGGGCTCATCGGGATAGTGGCTGCGCTCGACCTCGGCGGCGATCTCGTCGACAAATAAGCTCGCAACCAGCGCGGTGACGGCCGGCATCAGCAGCACCGAGCCCACGACAATGCCGAGCCCGGTGGCGAATGACAGGATCCATGCGAGCAGCGTGACCGGCATGTTGGTGGTGAGCCCGACCGTTTGCTCCGCCCAGCCCTGGATGTTTCCCGCAAGCCACACCAGCACGCGGTGCAGCCCGATACCCACGACGACGATCAGGATCAACGCGAGCCCCATGGATTTCCAGAGCACGGTCCGGAACGGGCGCGAGAACATTTGGCCGAGCGCCTTGAGCGCAGCATCCAGCATGGGGGCCTCAGGTACTTCAAATCGGCGGCACTAGTGCCGCCGATCTGAAGTTCCTACACCACTTGCGGCAAACTCGGTTAGGAACTTCAGATCGAGAAGCGGCACTAGAATCATAGAGTTGCTAGTGCCCCTTTGTTTCCGAAGTTCGTGTCAGAGGGTGCTGCGATGACTAAACGAACTTCGGAAACGGGGCACTAGCGCGCCATCATCGGCGAATGCGCACGATCCGGCAAACCCGGAAACGGCGGGACGAGACGCCACACGTGGAAGCGTTTGCGGCGCCGGCCAGCTTGGGGCAAAGTCCGGCAAATCTCGTCAACCATGTGTCCGTGACAATGAAGCGCGTCAGCCGCCGCTCATTTCTCGCCGCTTCCGCCGCCTTGACGGCGGCTCCCGCGCTGGCCCAGACCCGGCCGAGGCGTCCGTCGCGGCCGGAGCGTCTTGATGCTGTCATAGTCGGCGCCGGCGCGGCCGGCATTGCGGCAGCGCGACGCCTGACGGCCGCCGGTCGCCGGATAGCGATCGTTGAGGCGGGCGCCCAAGTTGGCGGGCGTTGCATCACCGATACCAAGATTTTCGGCGTGCCGTACGACCGCGGCGCGCACTGGATCCACACGCCCGACATCAATCCGGTGGCGAAGCTCGCGACCCAGACCGGCCTCGATATCTACCCGGCGCCGCCCGGCCAGCGCGTGCGCATCGGCCGGCGCTTCGCGCGCGAAGGCGAGATGGAGGACTACCTCGCCACGCAGGTGCGCGCGAACAGCGCGATCGCGGACGCGGCGCGCAAGGGCGACGTGCCCTGCTCGCAGGCGCTGCCGAAGGACTTGGGCGACTGGCGTTCGACGATTGAGTTCTTCCTCGGCCCGTTCGGCTGCGGAAAGGATCTGTCGGAGGTCTCTGCGCACGACTTCGCGCGTTCCACGGAGCGCGACATCGATGCGTTCTGCCGCCAGGGCTTTGGCGCGCTGTTGGCGAAGCTCGCGGTCGGGCTGCCGGTACAGCTTGCAACACCGGTGACCGCGCTTGAATGGGGCTCGCGGGCCGGCGTTGAAGTGGCCACTCCCAAGGGCCGGCTCATCGCCGCCAGCGCCATCGTCACCGTCTCCACCAACGTGCTGAATGCCCAGAAGATCAAATTCATCCCCGAACTGCCTAAGCGCCAGCAGGATGCCGCCGCCAAGCTCAAGCTCGGCAGCTATGATCATGTGGCGTTGGAGCTGCCAGGCAATCCGCTCAGGCTGCGCAACGACGAGCTTATCTTCGAGAAATCCCACGACCGGCGCACCGCCTCGCTCTTTGCCAATGCATCCGGCTCGACGCTTTGCATGATCGACGTTGGCGGCAGATTCGGCCGTGAGCTGTCCGCCAAGGGCGAGAAGGAGATGGTGGCGTTCGCACTCGAATGGCTGGAGAGCATGTTCGGCAGCGACCTCAAGAGCGCAGTGCGGCGCCGGCACGCCACGCGCTGGAACCAGGAGCCTTACGTGCTCGGCGCCTTTTCGGCGGCGTCGCCCGGGGGCCAGCCGTCGCGCCGCGTCCTGATGGAGCCGCTCCATCGCCTGTTCTTTGCGGGTGAGGCCGTGCACGAGACCCTGTGGGGCACGGTCGGCGGCGCCTGGGAATCGGGCGAGCGCGCCGCCGAGGCGGTAATGAAGCTCCTCGGCGGGCGGCGATGAGCTCACGCCCGAAGGCGCTGATCGCGTGGTCGAGCGGCAAGGACAGCGCCTGGGCGCTGCACGAGGCGCGCCGCGCCGGCGACTGCGAGATCGTGGGCGCGCTCACGACCGTCACCGAAACCTTCGGCCGCGTGAGCATGCATGGCGTGCGCGAGGAACTGCTTGCCGCGCAGCTTGCGGCCGCGGGCCTTGCGCCCACGATCGTGCCGATTCCGTATCCGTGCCCGAACGAGGTCTATAAAGCCCGCATGGCGGCGGCGCTGGCGGACGCCAAGGCCGCGGGCGTCACGCAGGTGATCTTCGGCGATCTTTTTCTCGAAGATGTGCGCCGCTATCGCGAAGAGAAGCTTGCGGGCACCGGCATCGCGCCAATGTTTCCGCTCTGGCAGCGTCCGACCGATGCGCTTGCGCGCGAGATGATCGATGCCGGCGTCGAGACCTATCTCGCCTGCGTCGACCTCAAGCAGCTGCCCAAGGACTTCGCGGGGCGGCGCTTCGACCATGCGCTGCTTGATGAGTTGCCAGTGAGCGCCGATCCGTGCGGCGAAAAGGGCGAGTTTCATTCTTGCGTCGTGGCAGGGCCGATGCTCTCGCGGCGCATCCCGGTGACGGTTGGCGACGTGGTCGAGCGCGAGGGCTTTGCATTCGCGGATTTGGTGATGCAGTGATGATGTAGGGTGGGCAAAGGCGATGGCCGTGCCTCTCCGCGTCAATAGTCTATCGTGCGCCGTGCCCACCATGCGGTGCGCTGCACAGGCCGCTATGTTTGTATGAGCATGGTGGGCACGGCGCACGATAGACTTTCCGCATGGAAAGGTCGTGCCCGCGCCTTTGCCCACCCTACGACTCAGATGCCCGGGACACGCCAGAAACGGAAGCTACGCCCGCAGCACGCCGCCCGTACGCTTACTGACCTCCCCGACGATCTTGCCGGCGAGCGCGTCGATCTCCTGCTCGGTCATGGTCTTCTCGCGCGGCTGGATGGTCACCGCGATCGCGATCGATTTCTTGCCATGCTCGATGCCGGCGCCTTCGTAGACATCGAACAGCGTGACGCCGGTGATGAGCTTGCGGTCGACGTTCTGCGCTGCCCGCACGAGGTCGCCGGCCTTCACGGCGCGGTCGACCACGAACGCGAAGTCGCGCTCGACCGGCTGGAACGGCGAGACCTCGAGGGCAGGCTTCGCGCGCGTCGGCTTGGCCTTGGGCTCGGGGATGCGCTCCAGGATCACCTCGAAGCCGACGAGCGGCCCTTCGGCGTCGAGCGCTTCGAGCGCGCGCGGATGCAGTTCGCCGAAATGGCCGAGCACGTTCTGCGGCCCGATCTGGATCGTGCCCGAGCGTCCGGGATGGAACCAGGCCGGCGCGCCGGGCACGACCTGCAGCGCCTGGATCGGGGCGCCCGCGGCGGCGAGCGCCGCGAACGCATCACCCTTGGCGTCGAAGCAGTCGACGTCGGCAGCTCTGGCGGACCAGTGCCGGCCGGTACCCGACGCCTTCGCGAGCGCGCGGCGCACGCCGGTCGCGGCGGTGAACTGCTCCTCGGGCTTGTCGCCCTTGAAGATCTGGCCGACTTCGAACAGTGCCACGTCCGCAGAGCCGCGGTCGGCGTTCTTCTGCGCGGCCGAAATGAGGCTCGGCATCAGGCTCGGCCGCATATCGGAAAGGTCCGCCGCGATCGGATTGGCGAGTGCAAGCTCCGCCTTGCCGCCGCCGAACAGCTCGGCCTGCGGCTTCGACACGAACGACCAGGTCACCGCCTCGACCATGCCGCGTGCCGCGAGTGCGCGCCTGGCCTTGCGGGTGCGCAGCTGGATCGGGGTGAGGACGGGCTTGCGCGCCTTGTCGCCACGGCCAAATGGCGTTGAGGGCACGCGCTCGACACCGATGATGCGCACGATTTCCTCGACGATGTCGGCCTTGCCATGAACGTCCGGCCGCCATGACGGCACCGCGACCTTGACGGCCTTGCCTTGTCCGGCGACGAAGAAGCCGAGACCGCTGAGCACGCGGCGCACTTCCGGGACCGGAACCTCGGTGCCGGTGAGGCGCTTGATCTCGGCAAGCGGGAAATCGATGGCGAGCTCCGGCACCTGCGGGTCGCCCACGACCGAAATCTCGGACGGCGTGCCGCCGCACAGATCGAGCACGAGCTTGGTCGCAAGCTCCAGGCCCGGCACCAGGAAGGCCGGATCGACGCCGCGCTCGAAGCGATAGCGTGCGTCCGAGTTGATGCCGAGCTTGCGGCCGGTCTGCGCGATGTTGAGCGGCTCCCAGAGCGCCGACTCGATCAGCGCGTCGGTCGTTGCGTCCGAGCAGCCGGTCGCCTCGCCGCCCATGATGCCGGCAAGCGATTCTGGCCCGGCTTCGTCGGCGATGACGCACATCGTCTCGTCAAGCTCATAGGTCTTGCCGTCGAGCGCGGTGAGCTGCTCACCGGGCCGCGCGCGGCGCACGGTGAGGTCGCCGCGCACCTTGGCGGCGTCGAACACATGCAGCGGCCGGCCGCGGTCGTAGGTGATCAGGTTGGTGATGTCGACCAGCGCATTGATCGGGCGCAGCCCGATCGCGGTGAGGCGTTGTTGCAGCCAGTCGGGCGAGGGGCCGTTCTTCACGTCGCGCACGAGACGCAGCGCAAAGCCGGGGCAGAGCGAGGGCGTGGCGTCGAAGTCGAGCGTCACCTTGCGCGGGCAGGCGCCCGAGCCCTTCACCGGCTTGATCGCCATGTCGATGAACTTGCCCATGTCGGCGGCGGCAAGGTCGCGCGCGATGCCGTGTACGCCGGTGCAGTCGGGTCGGTTGGGCGTCAGCTTGATCTCGATCACCGGGTCATCGAGCTTGGCCCACTGCGCGTAGCTCTGGCCGACCGGCGCATCGGCGGGCAGATCGATGATGCCCTCGTGGTCGTCGGAGAGCTTGAGCTCGAACTCGGAGACCAGCATGCCGCGGCTTTCGACCCCGCGGATCTTGCCGACGGAGAGCGTGATGTCCTTGCCCGGAATGTAGGCGCCGGGCGGCACGAAGACGCCCTTCATGCCGGCGCGCGCATTGGGGGCGCCGCACACGACCTGCACCGGATCGCCCGCGCCGGTATCAACCATGCACACACGCAGCCGGTCGGCGTTGGGATGCTGCTCCGCAGAGATCACGCGCGCGATGGTGAAGGGCGCGAGCGCCTTCGCCTTGTCGTCGAGGCTCTCGACCTCGAGCCCGATCATGGTGAGCTTGTCGGCGAGCGCCGCGACGGGCTCGTCGGTGTCGAGATGCTCTTTGAGCCAGGAGAGGGTGAATTTCATTCTTGTACCCCCTGCGATTGCGTGGGAACGACCCCGCCAATCGGTGCAGCCGTCGTTTGAGGGTTCCCTCCCCCCTTGCGGGGGAGGGACAGGGAGAGGGACAGGGAGAGGGACAGGGAGAGGGACAGGGAGAGGGACAGGGAGAGGGAGAGGGACAGGGAGAGGGACAGGGAGAGGGGCAGGGAGAGGGGCAGGGAGAGGGACAGGGAGAGGGACAGGGAGAGGGACAGGGACAGGGACGAGGGACAGGGAGAGGGACAGGGCGAGGGACAGGGAGAGGGACAGGGAGAGGGACAGGGAGAGGGACAGGGAGAGGGGTGAGCTCTGAATTCTGGCGGCTGCGCTTTCCCGGATGATGGCCAGCACGCCTTCAAGACTTGAGAGCACCTGTTCGTTGGCGAACCTCGGAACGACATACCCCCGCGATGCAAGCCAAGCGTCGCGTGTCGCGTCGTGGCGCTGTCGCGATTCAAAGTCGTGCGTTTCTCCGTCAAGCTCAACGATAACGCGAGCAGCATGGCAGACGAAATCGACGACATATCTGCCCATCGGGGCTTGCCGGCGGAATAGGAGTCCGTCGAGGTGATTTGCCTTGAGATAGCGCCACAGCAACGTTTCCGCGCGCGTTATCGCGCGGCGCAGGTGTTTCGCCCGGTCGCGTTGCTGCTCGCTGACGGCGGCGTGCGGCATGCGCGGCTACCCCTCTCCCTGTCCCTCCCCCGCAAGGGGGGAGGGAACCCTGTGGCACGCGCCTTCATCATTCCAGCGCATCACCTGCGTTCTCTTTCGCCCGCCCATCATGCGCTCAGGCCTCCCGCCAGTGTTGGCAGGTCGAGCGGCCGGAAGCCGTAGTGTGACAGCCAGCGCACGTCGGCCTCGAAGAAGGCGCGCAGGTCCGGCATCCCGTACTTGAGCATGGCGATGCGATCGATCCCCATGCCCCAGGCGAAGCCCTGATACTCATCAGGATCGAACCCGCAGTTGCGCATCACATTCGCATGCACCATGCCGCAGCCGAGAATCTCCATCCAGTCCTCGCCTTCGCCGAAGCGCACTTCATCCTTGCCCTTGCGGCACTGGATGTCGGCTTCGAGCGAGGGCTCGGTGAACGGGAAGAACGACGGCCGGAACCGCATCTTGACCTGCTCGACCTCGAAGAAGGCCTTGCAGAATTCCTCGAGGATCCATTTCAGGTGGCCGAGGTGCGAGCCCTTATCGATGACGAGCCCCTCGACCTGATGGAACATCGGGGTGTGGGTCTGGTCGGAGTCGATCCGGTAGGCGCGGCCCGGAATGATCACGCGGATCGGCGGTTTCTGGCTCAGCATGGTGCGGATCTGCACCGGCGAGGTGTGGGTGCGCAGCAGAAGCCGCGAGCCACTTGGCTGCGGATTGAAGAAGAACGTGTCGTGCATCTCGCGGGCCGGATGGCCCTCCGGGATGTTGAGCTTGGTGAAGTTGAGATCGTCGGTCTCGATGTCGGGACCGTCGGCGACCGCAAAGCCCATGTCGGCGAAGATCGCGGTCAGCTCGTCGATCACCTGGCTGATCGGATGCACGCGACCGATCTCGGCCGGGGTCTCGCGCAGCGGCAGGGTGACGTCGACCGTTTCGGTGTTGAGGCGCTGGTCGAGCGCCGCGCTCTTGAGCGCCTCGCGGCGCGCCGCCAGCGCTTCATTCACACGATCCTTGAGGCCGTTGATCAGCGGCCCCTGTGTCCTGCGCTCATCCGGCGTCATCGTGCCGAGCGTGCGCAGGAGCGCTGAGACCGAGCCGCTCTTGCCGAGCGCGGCCACGCGCACGGCTTCGAGCGCGGCTTCGTCGGAGGCGGCCGCGATGTCGCGGAGCAGGAGGGGTTCGAGTGTCGCGATGTCGGACATGACGGTCCCAAGAGTTCGGGCGTCATCATCCGCGACGGCGGATGATCCAGGAGCCCTCAGTCTTCGGATCGTCAGTATTGCTGTGGGCTACTGGATGCCCGCTTGCGCGGGCATGACGGTGGTAGAGGCCCTGTTCAAAACGCCTACGCGGTTGCGGGCAGGGCGGCCTTGGCTTTCTCGACGATGGCCTGGAACGCCGCCGGCTCGGTGATGGCGAGGTCCGACAGCACCTTGCGGTCGACCTCGACCCCGGCCTTGCCGAGGCCGTCGATAAATCGGCTGTAGTTGAGACCAAACGGGCGCACGGCGGCGTTGAGGCGCTGAATCCACAGCGCCCGGAACGTCCGCTTGCGGCGCTTGCGGTCGCGGAAGGCGTATTGGTTGGCCTTTTCGACCGCCTGCTTGGCGACGCGGATCGTGTTCTTGCGCCGGCCGTAGTAGCCCTTGGCGGCTTTGAAGACTTTCTTGTGCTTGGCGTGTCCGGTGACACCACGCTTGACGCGGGCCATGACCGATCTCCTTGCGGTTGGATAGGGCTGCGATGGGAAGCGCCGTGGAGGCGTCTAGCCGTTGGGCAGCCAGTATTTCTTGATGTTGTCACCATCCGTCTTGAACAGGACGTTGGTGCCGCGGAGCTGGCGGATCTGCTTCTTGGTCCGCTTGATCATGCCGTGGCGCTTGCGGGACTGGGCATACAGCACCTTCCCGGAGCCGGTGATCTTGAAGCGCTTTTTGGCGCCCGACTTGGTCTTGATCTTGGGCATTTGGCTCTCCTTTCGGCGGCACGATAAGGCCCACGGCCCCGTCCGCCGGTCATTTTGCTCGATGTGAGCGTGCTGATTGAGCACTTCGCCGCCGCCACGGCAGCCCATTGCGCCGGGCGGCGGGAGGCCGGCGTTATGCCAGATGCGCCTGGAGATGACAATCCGGCATCACGGAGCGCCAGCGGCGGCCAAACGACACCGCGCCGGCCACTGGCGGCGGCGGTGGCCCCCTCTGGAACGGGCCCCGCCGGGCTTAAAGGCTCGGCGGCGGCCGGCATTCGGCGCAAAAGGCGCGTTAGCGCGGCGCCAGCACCATGACCACCTGGCGGCCTTCGAACCGGGCGTCCTGCTCGACCTTGGCGAAGTCGGAGGTATCGTCCTTGACGCGATTGAGGAGCTTGTAGCCCAACTCCTGGTGCGCGAGTTCACGACCGCGAAAGCGAAGGGTGATCTTCACCTTGTCGCCTTCCTCGAAGAAGCGCTTCATCGAGCGCATCTTCACGTCGTAGTCATGGTCGTCGATCATCGGCCGGAGCTTGATCTCCTTGACCTCGACAACCTTCTGCTTTTTACGGGCTTCGGCCGCCTTTTTCTGCGCCTGATATTTATATTTACCGTAATCAAGAAGCTTGCAGACGGGCGGAACTGAATTTGGGGCGATCTCAACAAGATCGAGCCCGGCTTCCTGGGCCTTCTCCAGGGCGAGCCGGGTATCGACAGGGCCATGGTTGTGGCCGGTCTGGTCGATCAATTGTACTTCGCGGGATCTGATCTCCTCGTTGACACGCGGACCGTCTTTTTGGACGGGCGGCGGGGCTCTCATTGGTCGGCGAATGGCGATGGCTCCTATTGCTGTTAGGACAGGCCCGCAGACGGCGGGATCATGAAAGATCGTGACAAACCGCAAGCAAGTCAACGGAAATGCATGCCGATCAAGTGTTTTTGCGGTCGCAGGGGTGGCCGGACCCGAGGATCGCCGTGGAAAAAAGCCGATTTCAGCGGTGCCGGCGATGGCCCCCTCGGGCGGCAATAATAGTCTGGTCACCCTGGGACCAGGAAAATCTGCAGCCACTTGGCCGAGCCTGCGGACGTCAACCGCACTGCGTTTCGATTCGGGGCGGCAGGCCTAACCAGGGCGTCAGCCACTGCGGCAGCGCCTCTCGTGGTAACCGCAAACCGATAACCTGGCCCTCAGGGACAGAGGTGGGGTGGGCGGCCCTAGGCCGCGATCGGCAAGAAGGGATCTGGCAGCCCCTAGTGCCGCCGATCTGAAGTTCCGACAACACTTGCGGCAAACTCGGTTAGGAACTTCAGATCGAAAAGCGACACTAGAATCATAGAGTGCTAGTGCCCCTTTGTTTCCGAAGTTCGTGTCAGAGGGTGCAGCGATGACTTAACGGACTTCGGAAACGGGGCACTAGCCTGCGTCTTCAGGAACCCGCTACCGCGTGTCCGCTAGTACCGCCGCGTCAGCAGCGAGGTGTAGACGGCGCGCGTCGCTACCGCGACGCTGTCAGGCGAAAACATGTACTCGGCGAACTCGCGCGCGCGTGCGCACATCGCGTGATAGGCGCCGTCGTCGAGCGAGAGCGCGAACGCAAGCGCGCGCGCCATGTCGAGCGGGTCGCCCTTCGCGGTGACCCAGCCGGTGCGCACGTCTTCCGGCATCTGTGGCGGCGTCACGACATATTCAGGCAGCACGCCCACGTTGGATGTGACCACCGGCCTGCCCGTGGCCTGGGCCTGCGCCACCACCCGCCCAAGGACCGGCGCCTCGATCGCAGGCACGACCACGACGTCGGCGATCGCCAACGCGGCCGGCATGTCGGGACAATGGCCGGTGATGCGGAACATCCCATCGACCTCCATGGCTTGTGCGCGCGCGAGAACTTCGTGTGCGTAGCGTCGATGCTGCCGATTCTCGCCCACGACCGCGAACACCAAGTCGCGATACCCGCTATCGGCGAGTGCGCGTGCGATGTCGGGCATGAGCAACTGGCCGTTCCAGGGCGCGACCCGCCCGGGCACCATGACGACGCGCTGCTGCGGCGAGATCCGCCAGGTATTGCGCAGCACCTCGAGACGATTTTGGTGCACCGCGCGCGCGTCGAACAATGCGGTATCAACGCTACGCGGAATGACGGTGATCTGCTCTCGCGACACGCCGAGGCGTTTCATGATGGGCGTCGCCGCATATATCGAGGGCGCGATGATCCGGTCCCCGCGGGCGAGATCGCCGACTATGTGCGCAAACTCGTCCGGTGTCGTCGGCGGAACGTCGGGCAGGGTCGTCACCAGCCAGACCGCGATCCTCTCGGCGGCCCGCTGCGCCATCGTGGCGCCGCCGACGCATTGCGCGTGAATAATGTCGATGCGTTCAGAGCCGACGAGATGCTCGAGCAGGCGAATATTGCGTCGCCGCGTAAGGGGATTGGCGCCGTCGGCGGCGAGCGGAATCCACTCTCCGCCGTAAGCCTTGAGTTCGCCGACCAGCGGGCCTTGACGGCCCGCAATCAACGTGCGGGCGCCCGCCTGCAGGAGCATGTAGGCCACGTTGAGGGCGGTGCGGGCGTTGGGTTCCTCCTCCCGCAGAGCCGGAACGATCTGCAGGACGGTCGTGCCAGCGAGCGGCTGCGGCGAGCTTTGTTGCTCGTCGAATCGATCGGTCATACGGTCGGTCCGCAAGGGCCCCGATCCCGGAGTCTGCAACACCTCGTGACACCCTCTGATACGAACTTCGGAATTGAAGGAACACTATTGCCCCCGCTTCCGAAGTTCGTGAATTGTCGCGGCACCCCCCGACAGGAACTTCGGACGCAAAGGGGCGCTAGCGTTTCGATTTGAAGTTCCCAACCGAGTTTGCCGTCAGTGTTATAGGAAGTTCAAATCGGCGGCACTAGCGCCTTCATGCTTTGAGCACGGCCTTGGATTTGAAGGTCGATACCCGGCAATAGTGCAGCAGGTTCAACGCGTCATGCCAATGGATCCGGCCGACTTCGGTTCCGACTATCCCCGTTGTCCTTGATATCGTTATTGCATTGCGGGGCAGCATGCGGCGAAACATCGCTGGATCGAGCGGCGATCGGGACCAGACTTGAGAGATTCAAATGAGTGATGGCGGCCTGAAATTCATCGATGTTGGAACGGGTAGCGAGGCGCGCAAGATCGCCGTGCGTGAGCGCGCGGGCACGCCTGCCGGGATCGTCTGGCTGGGCGGCTTCAAGTCCGACATGAAGGGCACCAAGGCGCAGGCACTCGACGTCTGGGCGCAAGCGCAGGGGCGCGCCATGCTCCGTTTCGATTACTCCGGCCATGGCGAATTGGGCGGTGCGTTCGCGGACGGCACGATCGGCCGCTGGCTCGAGGAGTGTGTCGCCGTATTTGAGGCGTGCTGCCGCGGCCCCCAGATCGTCGTCGGCTCCTCCATGGGTGGCTGGCTTGCGCTCCTCATGGCGCGGGCGCTCGCAAAGCGCGCAGTGACGCGGGCAACTATCGCGGGCTTGGTGCTGATCGCGCCGGCGGTCGACTTCACCGAGGAGCTGATGTGGAAGCAGTTTCCGCCTGACATCAAGCGAGCCATCGAAGAGACCGGCGGCTGGTCGCGACCATCGGCGTACGGTGAGGAGCCCTACCTGATCACGCGCAAGCTGATCGCGGAGGGACGCAACCACCTCTTGCTTGACGACATGATCGAGCCCGGCTGCCCAGTGCGCATCCTGCAAGGCGTCAAGGACCCCGACGTCCCCTGGCAGCATGCGGTCGAGCTGAGCTCGCGGCTCGCGCGCGATGACGTGGTGCTCACCCTGGTCAAGGACGGCGACCATCGCCTGTCGCGCCCGGAGGATATCGAGCGGCTGATCGCGGCAGTGGCGGAGTTTTGACCGCCTACCGGACGTCCCGTGTCGGGCCGCTTCACCCTGGATTGCGCGAACGCCGGGTAGGGATAGACTTGAGAGAACACAAAAGCAGCGCGCCATTTAGCCGGGAGGAACACATGCGGACTAACCGTGATCGACGTACACTGATCGCGCTGGTGTCGGCTCTCACTCTGGGCGTCGTTGCGTCGAGTCCGGCCGGCGCGCAGATTTCAGACTATCCGAACCGGAAGCTAACCTTCATTGTCGGCTTCGCACCGGGCGGCGGAATTGACACGATCGCGCGGGTCATCGCACAGGGCCTGACCGACCAATTCGGTTATCAGATCGTGATCGAGAATCGCCCCGGCGCGGCTTCCAACATCGCGGCGCGCTCGGTCGCAACGGCAACTCCGGACGGCTACACGCTGTTGGTCACCGGCAACAGCCTGGCGATCAACCAGACCTACTACAAGAACCCAGGCTATTCGACCGATGAACTCGCCCCGATCGCGTTCGTGGCGCGCGACAGCATGGCGCTCGCCGTCAACGCCAGCAACCCGGCGAAGACGTTGGCCGAGTTCGTCGAGGCGTCGAAGAGCAAGCCCTTCAGCTTCGGCTTCGGTGGATCGTCGGCCCGTATCGGGAGCGAATACGTGTTCAAGGTGCTCCTGAAGACCCAGGCGATCGGCGTGCCTTTCCAGAGCGGCGTGCCGGCCATGAACGCGCTGCTCGGCAATCACGTCGACATCATTACCGGCCCGATCGCGGAAATCTATCCGCAGGTCCAGCAGGGCAAGATGCACGCGCTCGTGGTCACCGGCACGCAACGCTCGCGCGCCCTTGCCGATGTCCCGACCTTGAATGAAACCGGCCTGCACGGGATCGACATCAGCGGCTGGAACGGATTTTTCGCGCCCGCCAAGGTTCCACAGCCAATCGCCGCCAAGCTCAACGGCACCATCAACGCGGTGGTGAGAAACCCCACTATCCATCAGCGCATGCGCCAATTGGGCTACGAGCCGTACACGGTCGAATTCGCCGATGCGCCAGCATTCTTCAAGAACTCGATCGATGCCTGGGCCGGCATGATCCGCTCGACGGGCATCAGCAGCAACTAGTTAGGAACTTCAAATCGGCGGCACTAGATCGCGGCTCACGCGATGGCGAGATGATCGCCCGCAGCGTGGAGCGCGCTCAGGCCCTCGCGATAGCTCGGGTAGCGCAGCGTGACGCCGAGCGCGGTCTTGAGCTTGTGATTGCGCGCCCGGATGCAGCCCTCGTAGAAGCTGAGCGCAAACGGCGTCATCACCTTGTGCGCCTCTTCGAATGGGATTTCGGGCGGCGGCGCAACGCCGAGAAGTGCGGCTGCGAACGCGATGTGCTCGCTTGGCGAAACCGGCTCGTCGTCCACCAGGTTGAAGACGCCGTCAGCGCGGCGCTCGAACGCGGCGTCGATCGCCTGCGCGATGTCGAAGACGTGGATGCGGTTGGAGACGTGGCCGGGCTTGGCGACGCGATGCACCGTGCCGCGCAGAAGCCTGGTCATGGCGTTCTGTCCGGGCCCGTAGATGCCGCCGAGCCGCAGGATGGCGACCGGAACATGGCGCGCAACACCCAATTGCTGCCAGGCGATCTCCGCGTTGCGGCGCGCGCTGCCGCGCCGGGCGAGATCAAGAATGACTTCTGCGCTCTCGTCGACCCAGGCCCCCTGGCTGTCGGCATAGACCCCGAGCGTCGACAGGAACACGATCGAGCGCAGCGCCGTTGCGCGCAGGATGTCGGCTTCGAACACGGCGAGCACCGGATCGACCCCGTCGGCGGGCGCCGCCGAGATCAGGAGCGCGTCGGCGGCCGCGACCGCGGCGCGCACCTCGGGGGAAGCGGCCTTGCCCTCGAACACGTGCATCTCGACGGCGCGGCCGCCAAAGCGGCGCGCCGCCAGCGCCGTCACGTCGTCGGCGCTGCGCGTTGAACCGACGATGCGGTCGAAGCGTTGTCCGAATGCGGCGACGTAGTGCTGGGCGCAGTAGCCCAGTCCGAGACAAAGAAGCGTTGGCATCAGGCAACACGCTCCGCGAGTGCGACGCTCCATTCCTCGCGCACGTCCGGATCGGCTTCCATCGCGTGGTGCGCAGACGCCAGCGCGGCAAGCCGTTGTGGGTCGAGCCGGCCGAGCGCCCAGACGGCGGCGCCGCGCACCAGCGGCGACGCATCAGCGATCAGCCGCTCGGCCTCGGTGGCGAGGCTCCCATCCTCCGAGTTGCCGATCGCGATCAGCACATTGCGCATGAAGCGATCGCGTCCGATGCGCTTGACCGGTGATTTCGCAAACAGCGCCCGGAACGCCTTGTCGTCGAACTGCGCCAGTTCGGCGAGCGCCGGCGCCTTGAGCGCGTCGCGCGCCGAGAGCCTTGTTTGGCGTCCGATCTGCGCAAACTTGTTCCACGGGCAGACCGCAAGACAGTCGTCGCAGCCATAGATGCGGTTGCCTATGAGCGGACGCAACGCGCGCGCGATCGGACCCTTGTGCTCGATGGTGAGATAGGAGATGCAGCGCCGCGCATCGAGCCGATAGGGCTCCGGAAATGCCGCGGTCGGGCAGATGTCGAGACAGGCGCGGCAATGCCCGCAATGATCAGCCTCGGGCGCATCCGGGGCAAGATCGAGCGTGGTGAAGATCGCGCCGAGAAAGAGCCACGAGCCAAATTGCCGCGACACCAGGTTGGTGTGCTTGCCTTGCCAGCCGACACCCGCCGCCTGCGCCAGCGGCTTCTCCATCACGGCGGCGGTGTCGACGAACACCTTGGCGTCCACTTGGGCGTTGCCGCCCACCTGCGCGATCAGCCAGCGCGCCAGCGCTTTGAGCCGCGGCTTGATGATGTCGTGATAGTCGTCGCCCTGGGCATAGACCGAGATCGCGCCGCGTTCGTGCTGGCGCAGGATCGCGAGCGGGTCGACGGCTGGTCCGTAGTTCAGCCCCAGCATGATGATCGAGCGCGTCTCCTGCCACAGCGCGCGCGGATCGCCGCGCCGCTCGGCTGTCGATGCCATCCAGGCCATGTCGCCATGGGCACCGTCGGCGAGAAAGCGCTTGAGCCGCTCGGGCGCCTGCGGGATGGCATCCGGCCGCGCGATCCCCACGACGTCGAACCCGTGTGCGCGCGCCGCCTCGATCAGCGCAGGCTTCAGGCCGGACGGCTGGTCGTTCAGAAGTCGAGATCCGCGTAGGTCTTGGACGGCGGGATGCCCGCCAGCGTCTCGGCCAGAATCGGCCGGAACGAGGGTCGCGACTTGACCCGCGCGTACCAGCTCTTCGCGGCCTCGTCTTCGTTCCACGGCACGTCGCCCAGGTAGTCGGCCGCCGACAGATGCGCGGCGGCGGCCAGGTCGGCATAGGTCAGCCGGTCGCCGGCGAGCCAGTCGCGCGAGCGCGCCAGCCAGCCGATATAGGCCATATGGTATCGGATGTTGTTGCGCGCCGCACGCAGCACGTCGGTTTCGGGCGCGCCGCCGCCGGCATCGAGCGGCATGTGGCGCTTGTAGAGTTGCTCGGTGGTGAGCGGTCCCGATACCTCAGTAAAGAATTTGTCGTTGAACCAGCTCATCAGCCGCCGAACCTCGATCCGCAGCTCGATCTCGGGCGGCAGCAGCCGCCGCTCCAGCCGCTCGCCGCAGACCTCGTCCAGGAACTCGGCGATGATTGCGGCCCCCGGCACCGGCGGCTGGCCCTCCTCGACCAGGACCGGAGTGGTTCCGTCGGGGTTGATGACCAGGAAGTCGCGCCGGCGCTCCCAGGTCCGCTCCTCAATCAGCCGCACCGCTATTCCGTATTCGCCGAGCGCCAGGCGCACGAACCGCGAATGCGGGCAGAACGGATGATGGAACAATGTCGCCATGCGAGGATGTTACCGAATTGGCCGGGGCGGCCTTATTCCCGATGTTTATTTCAATTTTCAGGCTTTTTCGTTGCCACAGGGTTGATACGGAGCGGGCCTTGGTGGAAAAGCCTGCATCCCCACTACGGCCCAATCAACCCGGGCTGGTTCGACCTGTCCTGCCTCCGCGGAGCCCAAGATGTCATTCGACCTGTTGAAGGCCATTGTGCTCGGCATCGTCGAAGGACTGACCGAGTTCCTGCCGGTCTCTTCCACCGGGCACCTGCTGCTGGTCAATCAGTTTCTCGGATACGACCCGGCGCGCAAGGAGTTCTGGGATACGTTCTCGGTCCTGATCCAGTTCGGCGCCATCCTGGCCTTGCTGTCGATCTACTTCTTTCGGCTCTGGCGGCTTGCGATCGGGATGTTCACCGACCCGGCCGCCCGCCGCTTCATCCTCGGCGTTCTGATCGCATTCCTGCCGGCGGCCGTCGTCGGCGCGCTTGCACATGACTTCATCAAGGGCGTGCTGTTCAACGTGTGGATCATCTGCTTCACGCTGATCGTCGGCGGCGCGATTCTGATCTGGATCGACCAGCTCGATCTCAAGCCGCGCTACGTGGATGCCGAGCGCTATTCGCTGCCGATGTATTTCGGCATCGGGGTGGCGCAATGCCTGGCCATGATTCCCGGCGTTTCGCGCGCGGGCGCCACCATCGTTGCCGCCATGCTGCTGGGCGCCGATCGACGCTCGGCCGCCGAGTTCTCGTTCTGGCTGGCGATGCCCACGATGTTCGGGGCCTTCGTTTACGATCTCTACAAGAGCCGCGGGCAGATGAGCTTCGACAACAGCTTTCTCATCGCGGTGGGCTTTGCGGTCTCGTTCGTGGCGGCCTGGATCGTGGTGAAGACGTTTCTTGGTTATGTGCAGCGCCACGGCTTCGCGCTGTTCGCCTGGTGGCGCGTCGTCGTCGGCACGCTCGGGCTGATCGCGCTCGCGCTCGGCTACTGAGCTGATCAGGCCGGCGCGGTCAGGTTGATCGCACGCGGAACTGCCCGGTCTTGCGGAAACGACGCAGGTAGGACGGCACGACCGCTTCCATCATGGTCGGCGCAATGCCGAGGCCGTCGAGCGTGTGCCGCGCGCGCTTGGCTTCCTCCGACACGATGTTGTCGTGCCTTAGCAGCTCGACCTGGTCGGGCGTCAGCAGCGGCTTGGGCAGGAACTGCAGAAAGAATGCCGCCACCATGGCGAGCTCGAACGGCAGCGGCAGCAGCAGCCGCCGGCGCTCGATCGTGCCCAGCAGGAATTGCATCAGCTCCTCGAAGGTCTTCACCGCCGGCCCGCCGAGCTCGTAGATCGCGCCCGGCGAAGCGTGCCCTTCAACGGCGGCCACGACCGCAGCCGCGACATCGCCCGCGAACACCGGTTGGAACCGGGTATGGCCGCCGCCGATGAGCGGCAGCGCCGGCGCGAAGCGGGCGATCGCTGCAAACCGGTTGAAGAAGTCATCCTCCGGACCAAACACGACCGACGGCCGAACGATGGTCGCGGTCGGCACCGCGGCCAGCACCAGCCGCTCGCCCATCGCCTTGCTGCGCGCATAAAGCGACGGCGATTGATCGTCGGCGCCGATGGCGGAGACATGAACGAGCCGTGCGCCGTGGGCGGCCGCCGCCAGCGCGCAGGCCTCGGCGCCGTAAGTTTGCACCGCCTCGAACCGCTGCCGGCCGCGCTCGAACAGGATGCCCACGAGATTGATCACCACGTCGGCGTCGTGCACCGCGGCATCGACCGAGCAGGCGTGGCGCAGGTTCGCCTGCACGGCGTGGATCTGGCCGACCCGGCCGGCGGGCTGCAGGAAGAAGGCGAGGTCGGGCCGGCGCACCGCGACGCGGATGCGGTAGCCGCGCTTGGCGAGCGCGCGCACCACGTGACGGCCGAGGAAGCCTGAGCCGCCGAAGACGGTGATGAGCGTTTCGGAAGGGACGGCGGTCATGCCGCGATCTTTCGGTGGGTAGGGTGGCTGCCGAATACAGGAACGATTCCGCCCTGTACAGGGCCGAATTGACAAGGTCGAAGGCGCCACATTATCTGTCGCGCCAGTGCCCAGGTGGCGGAATTGGTAGACGCACTAGTTTCAGGTACTAGCGGTGAGAGCCGTGGAGGTTCGAGTCCTCTCCTGGGCACCATATGGAAAATCGCCCATTGATTTTGTTTAGTTTTCTGGCGATTTGTCCCTCACCTCTCCTAGAGTGAGGGAGCATTTGTTCTCCGTCTGTGCGAGGACCATCGCGAACTGG
Organism: uncultured Alphaproteobacteria bacterium; assembly: GCA_963753575.1. Taxonomy (GTDB): domain Bacteria; phylum Pseudomonadota; class Alphaproteobacteria; order Rhizobiales; family Xanthobacteraceae; genus VAZQ01. The sequence goes on along the minus strand of CAVWCR010000003.1, from coordinate 4,589,515 downwards.
GACGACAATGGTGAATTTCTGAATTTCAGTTGCGGCTCCATCACGTCGCCTTTCCCCAATGGTGCCGCTAAAGCCGAGATGTCGGCACGACGACAAGCAAAAATTCCGCGGCGCTGGCCACTAGTCGTCCTTTGGGCGCAGGTGCCATCCTGAAGGCAAGCACTAGCCCGCCGATGTTCGGGATCGGTGCCATCAAGGCAAGGCGCATGGTCGCGACGTCGTCGTCGGCAATCCTTAGTCCAACCCAATTGGCGACGCTCACAACCACGGCTCTTGACCGCAGCGGCTCGCGGTGGCTTGGGATCGGCTCCTGAACGCCGAGCCCGAAGGGCCCTCCTGCATCTCTCGTGCAGTTGCGCGCCGCCGTGTGGACCGGCGTTGCTCGTGACACACGACCCTGAGCGCCAAATTGCGCGGTCAGAGCGTTGATAGCTGGGAAATGCCGCCCGCAGTCAATCTCGGTGCCAATCCATCATGCGAAATGGCGTTAGTTTGGATTGTACAGGATGCCGGTACCTCTCTTGCCCAACCGGGATGGCAACGGCAAGTTGCGGCCCGCGTCCTTGGCGGCGAGCCAGTCTTTCCAGGCCTTCCGGTGATAGGGCCATTTTTCTTTTTCGATGCACCAGCGCGGTGGTTCGGGTTGCAAAGCGAAAGCGCGCCTTTGTTCAGGGGTAAGGCAGCGCTGGACCATGGACTTGGAGTAGTCAATGAGTGCCTGGGTTGTTGGGAAGACCCGCCACAGTCGCGCGGTCTTGTCCAATGAAGCCGTGACTACCCTGGTTCCCTGCGGGTTGATAGCCGCATCCGTCACCAGGTCTTTATGGCCCTCGAGAATTGCGACGGGCTGTCCTGTACGAGCGTCATAGATTCTTACGCCATGAAAGGCGCTGGCCGTGAAGATACGATTGCCGTCCCTGCTGAACGCGGCCGTGACCAACGCCGATTGGTGTCCCAGTAGGACTAACAATTCGGCTCCGGTCTGCGCATCCCACAGCCGGGCGGTGTGATCTGCGGATCCCGTCAGTACCCAGCGATCATCCGGGCTGAATTCCACAAAGCCGATCCTGTCGACATGTCCCTTCAGGACTGCAAGGGGAGCCCCACTGTCGGCATCCCAGATCCGGGCTGTGAAGTCGTTGGCATGATGCAGAGTCCCCGATCCGGTGACGATGCGGGTTCCGTCCGTGCTGAACGCGCCGCAACTCACGACATCCTTATGCCCCTTGAGTACAGCCAGTTCTTTGCCTGTCCGGGCGTCCCACACACGCGCCGTCTTGTCCCGTGACGTGGTCAGGATGCGGGTTCCATCCCTGTTGTATGTTGCCGACGTAATGAGATCTTCGTGCCCGCGCAGAACGACGAGTTGTTTTCCTGTCTCGACATCCCACACGCGGCCCAGTTTTACGCCAGTCGTCAGGAGCCGATCCCCTGACGGGTTGAAGTACAGCTGCTGCAGTGGTGCGGGGGGATCAGGGGGATGCATCAAAGCCTGTGGATTGCTGATAGGTCTCATCTGTTGATGAGTGCGGGCGTCCCAAAGCATTGCGGCGTCGCGGCCGGCCATCGCCGCCATACGTTTCCCAGTTGGACTGTAAGCAATGCTGCCCGGGTAGCTGCCCATTGCCCAGATCCGTCCGATCTTGTCGCCCGTTTCAAAACTCCGGATTTCGACTTCGCCAACGCGTCCCAGCGACGAACTCAGTATGAATTCCGTGCCCTCAGGGTTGGAACGAATCAAGCTGAACGCCTTTTCGTCGCCTTCAATCACGCGAAAAGGTTCTTCCGGCTGAAGGTCCCAAATACGCGCAGTGGTGTCCGTCGACGCCGTAACAATTCGATTGCTCTCGCCAAGAAAGGCGGCGGCATGGACACCCCAGCGATGACCTCTCAAAACCTGAAGTAGCTTCCCGCTCGTCACGCTCCATATCCGTACGGTCTTATCCATTGACGCCGTTACAATCTTATCACCCGAAGCGTCGAATCCGGCGTCCCAAATCCGACTCTCATGTCTGAGGACCCCGAGTAGCTTTCCGGTTTGCAAGTCCCAAACACGCACGGTGTTGTCGTCGGCCGTGGTCAATATCTTTTTGCCCTGACGGTTGAATTCCAAGCTTATCAACCGGCCTTCTTGACCTGAAATTACGCCAACAGCGGCAAAGGTCTTCGCATCCCATATCCGTACGGTGTTGTCGGGTGCGCAGGTTGCAATACGGGTTGCGTTGGCGAAGAATTTGGGGGTGCACGTCGTTATGTCGCCGCCTGTCTGCGCAAATGAAGCGAGTTGATCCCCAGTCTTGGCATCCCACAATCTTGCCGTCCCATCGCGCGAAGTTGTCAGAACACGGGTGCCCTCGGGATTGAAGATCGCACTGCTGACAAATCCCTTGTGACCGGCAAGCTCCACCAGCGGTGCCGCCGATTGGACGTCCCATATTCGAGCCAGATTGTCCCGCGTAGCCGTCACCAATCGGGTGCCGTCACCACTGAGGCTTGCATCCTCGACGACGCTCCTGTTTCCCTTGAAGAGGGTCACCTTCTTGCCTGAGTTCGCGTCCCACACTCCCGCGGTCCCGTCACCGGATGCCGTTACGACATAGCGGTCATCCGGACTAAAGCGAACATTGAAAATGACGTTCTTATGCTGCAAAACAGCAATCTCTCGTCCAGTTTTGCCGTCCCACAGCCTGGCGCTGCCATCAATCGAGCCGGTCGCGATCCGTGTTCCCGAAGCGTTGACGGCAAGACGCCAGACTCGGTCCCTATGCCCCTTAAGCACGAATTCTTCCCGCTTCTGTTGGAGCGCTTGGTAAAGCGTCAATTCCGCGAACGGCACATAAGGGCGGGTCCGGCCCGTTGTGGTCGAGGCGGTTTCGTCACGCAAACCTTCAAGTGCCGAAAGCATTGCTGTGACCGGGTCCCCTGCCTTGATCTCTTCCTGTGCGCGATTGGCTAGCAGCAGCGACTGGGTTCTGAGTGCGCGGGCAAGTTCACGAAATGCGACATCACGCTGCCAATACGCAATCCCGGCCAGGCTGAGTGCAACCACGACCACCACAAACGAAACGGCAACGGTGGTCCGTTGTCGCCGCGTTGCGGCCCGGCGACTTTCGGTGATGAAGGCGCGATGAGCGTCAGTGGGGTTGGGAGCATTCTTCGGTCGCGTTGTCAGCCATGTCTCGGCGGCGGATAGGTCCGTGCCGAGTAGCAGCGCTTCACCCGGCCGCCTGCGCTGCTCCCATCGCTGAGCGAGCGCCCCCAACCGTGTGTGCTCGCGGATCCAGGGAATGTCGGTTTCCAGCGCACGCACCAACCCGGCGACCGCCTCGTCGAAGTCACCTGAAGCGCCGGCACCCCTGTTCTCGATGAAGAAGACGTAGTTGAGCCGGGCGAGCGCATCGGGCACAGCGTGGCCTGCAAGATCGCGTGCGACGATGGGGACAAAGCGCTTATTCAGGCTCTCCGCAAAATCAACCTCCTGTTGGCAAACCGCAGAGCCTACGGACGCCGGACTCAACACGAAGACGATCGTGTCTGCATCGGTGATCAGCTGCTGAATCCGCGCCCACCATTCCTCGCCCTTCTCGATGTCCTCCCGGTCGAGATAGGCAGTGACACCGCGCTCGATAAGGATCGATTGCAGGCGGTCGACAAACTCGATCTCCTGGCGCGAGTAGGAGATGAAGACCTTGAGTTTTTCGGACCCTGGTGGGGCGGACGCAGATGTGTGGGGTTGGTTTGGCGTACGAGTCATTGAACGGCCCGCTTGGAGGCTTGCACTAACGCCTCGAGAATGCGGCTACGAAACGGGATAAAGTATACGTCATAGTTGTTATTCGGCAGCATTGTCGGCTAAGCCTCAAAACCAACCTCCCCAATCAAGACTGCCTGTGTCTGAGTTCGGAGAATTGGCGATCTCGGGCGCGAGCCGGACGCTTGCTTTGTCGCCTCAGGTTCATTCACGTCGATCTCCTTCCCGTCCTTGGCCTCCGCAATCCTATCCAGAAGCCTCCAAAGGGCAACCTAATCGACCGGCTGCAACTCGACGGTCGGTCCTGGCCCAGGGCCGAACTGAACAACGCTCAGGATTTCGTCCGCACCCGAGGGTGCTGCTGTCGCGGGCGCAGGGCCTCACAGGCTTTGACGCGGGAGCTTCGATGCCAGCGGTCGCGCGCCGGTCGGCCGGTTGAAAAGGATGACGGCATCGGTGAGCGCGTCAGGCGCGAGCACGAGGTCCTCGTGCTGCCGAAGAAGCGGCGCCTCGCCAACGCCCATTCAGCCATCGCATCAGCGGCGACCAGGCGGCATACAACGTTAGCAAAGTAGTCGAAAGACGATACAGCCGAATTTTAACTTAAGTCGCGGTCATGGTTTGGGGCGACACGGCAGTCGGACAGCGTCCTACCATTTTTGGGGAATTTCATTTCGCTCTAGTCTGGCCGTTAATGGCGAGCGCAAGCGCGCCGATTGCAAGCGCAATGGTGGTCAGCAGTGCGGCCACCCCTGGCCACCCTCGGCTCCCGCGAAGCTGGTCCGCCGGCAGGACTTCGACTCACCTCGGCGTCCACCCCCGGCGCAAACGTCGGCGGATTGTGCTCCGGGCCGAGATCGCGCGCCAGCGCGGAAACGTTCAATGCTCGGGTCGGCGTCGAAAGATCGGCATTCGAGGCGCGCAAACGCCCGCGCTTTGTTGGTAGTCGAGCTAGTAACTTGCAGGCGGGTTGCATCGGTGAGGGCACTTGTGAATATTCTCTTTGCCGTTAAAGGGGTGATATGTGCCCTCACCTCACGGGAAGCCTTTGAATGAACGATGCTATCGGCTTCCCTCTCCTGCGCACCACATCAGCACCGGATCGGGAGCCGCAATGACCATCCGCCTGCATCGAGGCGACCTGCCCGATCTTGCCCGCTATCAGACCGGCGCCGTCGCGATCGACACCGAGACCATGGGGCTTGACCCGCACCGCGATCGGCTCTGCGTCGTGCAGCTTTCTCCCGGCGACGGCTCAGCCGACGTGGTGCAGATGCCGCCGGGCCGGCCGAGCGCGCCCAATCTGGCCAGGCTTCTGGCGAACACGAGTGTTCTCAAGATCTTCCACTTCGGCCGCTTTGATATCGGGATGCTCTACCAGGCGCTCGGCGTGATGGCGGGGCCGGTCTACTGCACCAAGATCGCGTCGCGGCTGGCCCGCACCTATACCGACAAGCACGGCCTCAAGGACTTGGTTAAGGAACTGCTGGGCGTCGACCTGTCGAAGCAGCAGCAGCTCTCCGACTGGGGGGCGGGCGAGCTCACAGACGCCCAGGTCGCCTATGCGGCCTCCGATGTCCTGCACCTGCATGCCCTCAAGGCCAAGCTCGACGCCATGCTGGCGCGGGAAGGGCGTACCGAGCTCGCCACGGCCTGCTTCCGGTTCCTGCCGGACCGGGTCCGGCTCGACCTGGCGGGCTGGGCGGCGGAGGATATTTTTTCCCATTCCTGAATGGTGAACGGTAATCCACCCAAGGGCTTGTCCGCGAAATAATATGCCGCGGGGGGGCCACATTTATGGGCGACCTTGGCTCTGGATTTGCTAGAATTCCAAAGCCGTCATAGAGGCCGCCTGATTCTTTCCAGGCTGCGGGGGTGCATTGCTTGACCATCGCGTCACAGGCTGACAATCGCGACCCGCGCGCTTATGCGTCGCGGGGTCGCGCGGATAACACGCGTGTGTTCCGCGCCGCGATTCGTCACAGCCGGCTGGTGCGCCTGTTGCGGGTGGTGATCCCGACTGGGATCACGCTCGGGGTCGTTGCGACCGTCCTGATGGTGTACGTGCTCGATCCGCTGAGTCAGCTTGTGAGGCTGCCGGGCAGTATCGGCAGTCTGGTCGTGTCAGGCACTTCGATCACGATGCGGCAGCCTCGGCTCGCCGGCTTCACCCAGGATCGCCGACCTTACGTCGTGACCGCAAAGGCAGCCACCCAGGACGTCACCAAGCCGGACACGGTGCAGCTGCAGGACCTGCGCGCCACCATCGAGTTCAAGGACTCCGGCCCGTTCGAATTGACCGCGAACACCGGCTTGTTCGAGAGCAAGGCCGACCGGCTGACGCTGCAGGACAACATCCTGGTCGACTCCCCCAACTACAAGGCGCGTCTCAGCGAGGCCGTGGTCAACGTCCGCACCAATCACATCGTGTCGGAGAAGCCGGTCGAGGTTTCGATGCGACAAGGAACCATCAATGCAAATCGGCTGGAGGTGCTTAATTCGGGCGAGGTGATTCGATTTGAAGGCGGCGTAACCATGGTGCTGACGCCGGAGCGTGAGCGATCCGACAACAAGGTGGTGGCGCGATGACGCTGGTGCGTGGAACCGCGAAACTATTTGCTGTCGTGGCGGTGGCAATCATGGTGGCGACTGCGGTGATGATCGGCGCCGAGGCTTTGGCGGAAAACGGGCCGCCCAATGCGCTGCAAGGTTTTTCGACCAACCGCAACCAGCCGGTCAAGATCGAGGCCGCCGCGCTTGAGGTGCGCGACAAGGACAAGGTCGCCACCTTCAGCGGCGACGTCCATGTGGTTCAAGGCGACACCGACATGCGCTGCAAGACCTTGCGGGTCTTTTATGAGCAAGGGGCCGGCAAGGACGGTAAAGGCTCTGCGCAGGCGGGCCCAAGCGGCGGCCAGATCCGTCGCATGGAGGCGCTTGGCAAAGTGGTGGTCACACAGAAGGACCAGGTTGCCACCGGCGACCGCGGCGACTTCGACATGCGGACCAACACGGTGACGCTCACCGGGAAAGTCGTCGTGACCAAAGGGGAGGATGTCCTGCGCGGCGAGCGCCTCGTGGTCAACCTCACGGACGGGGTCTCGAGGATGGAGGGCGGTCGCGTCGAGGGCATGTTCAACCCCAAGAGCAAATCGGATCAGACTCCGGGCCCAGGCCACCCGACACGGCGGACGCGCAAGAATTGACGCACCGTTCCATTCAGTTCATGCCTTGAGACGGCCTCTTGACGGTGGTTCATTAGCTGACCGGGCCGCATGATTTCGCGGCCGACGCGGGCAAGTACCTGTCGATCTTCGGAGGCACGGTGCGGCGAAAAGTGGGTCCAGCCTCCGGGTTCTGGAACATCGACCTGCGGTCTCTGGGCGGGAAGATCACGGCCGCCCGCCCCGAGGCCGTGAATCTGCCTGGCCGCAAGCCTCCGGCACGGCCATCCCCGGTTCCCGATGATGTGGCCGCGCGTCCGCACCCAACGGCCGCCGCTCCGCCGCGGCGGCGGGATGACCCCCCCGTCATGTCTCAGCGCCCGGATGCGGTGGCGAGGGAGGTCCGGGTTCCCGATAGCGGCGCCCATGCCCCGCCTCGTCCCGCGGCCGCACCCGCGCCGCGCAGCCGCGAGGAAAGGACCGTGCGGCAGCAGCCGCGGGAGGCCTATCTGGCGACCCACGGCCTCGAAAAGAGTTTCGGCGGTCGCAAGGTGGTCCGGGGTACGAGCCTCTATGTGCGGCGTGGCGAGGCGGTCGGCCTGCTCGGGCCGAACGGCGCCGGCAAGACCACCGTGTTCTACATGATCACCGGGCTGATCAAGCCCGACCGCGGCCGCATCGAGCTTGACGGCCACGACGTGACGCGGCTGCCGATGTACCAGCGCGCCCGGCTCGGCATCGGCTATCTGCCTCAGGAAGCGTCGATTTTCCGCGGGCTGAACGTGGAAGATAACATTCGGGCGGTGCTCGAGGTGACCGAGCCAAACCGGCGCCGGCGTGAGGCCGATCTCGATGCCCTATTGGCGGAATTCGGCCTCACCAAGCTGCGCAAGAGCCCGACCATTGCGCTCTCGGGCGGCGAGCGCCGCCGCTGCGAGATTGCCAGGGCGCTGGCGACGCGACCGAACTACATGCTGCTCGACGAGCCGTTCGCGGGTATCGACCCGATCGCCGTGGGTGATATCAAGACGCTGGTGCGCCACCTGACCAATCGCGGTATCGGCGTATTGATCACCGACCATAATGTCCGGGAAACGCTGGCTCTGACCGATCGTGCCTACATCATTTATTCGGGTGAGGTGCTGCGCGAGGGTCGCGCACTCGACATCGTGAACGACCCTGAGGTTCGCCGTCTCTATCTGGGCGAGGAATTCCGAATGTGAGGCGATCCGTCCAGCCGGACCAGTCGTTCCCTCAGAAGCTCTTCATATTGCAATAATATTCCTGGGATGGGGCGGTCTCCTGCACCGGTTTTCCAGCCGCGTTAAGGACCTTGCGCGGGAATCGGTGTACACGGACGCCGGAAGGGTATAAGCAAGAACCGGACCAATTGTGCATTGCAATATGGCGCTGACGCAACGACTCGAGATCCGACAGAGCCACGCGCTCGTGATGACGCCGCAGCTGATGCAGGCGATCAAGCTGCTACAGCTGTCCAATCTCGACCTTGCAGCCTACGTCGAAAACGAGCTCGAAAAGAACCCACTGCTCGAGCACAGCAGCGACGAGGCGGATGCGCCGGGCTCGGCCGAGCAGGAGGCGCAGTCGAAGCCCGATTCGGACTGGTCGGACGAAGGCCGAGGCGCTGACGAACAGGATTTGCCCGAGGGCGCGACTGCCGACATCGACGATGCGGCCGACGGTCCCCGCCCGGGCCCTGACAACCAGGCCGGCTATTCGGAATGGGCGGGCGTTGGAGCGGGTGGCCACCCCGACAGCGACTACAATCTCGAAGCGTTTGTCTCGGCCGAAACCACACTGGTCGATCATCTTGCCGAGCAACTCACTCTGGCGGTCGCCGATCCCGTGCGGCGCATGATCGGCCGTCACCTGATCGATCTCGTCGACGAGGCCGGCTATCTGACCGGCGACCTCGCCGAAGTTGCCGAGAAGCTCGGCGCGCCATTGGCGGAAGTCGAGTCTGTGCTGACGATCCTGCAAGGCTTCGAGCCGCTCGGCGTGTGCGCGCGCAATCTCACCGAGTGTCTTTCGATTCAGCTCAAGGAGCGCGATCGGTTCGATCCCGCCATGCAGATGCTGGTGAAGCATCTGGACCTCTTGGCCAGGCGCGATCTCCCTGCATTGCGCAAGATCTGCGACGTCAGCGAAGACGATCTCAACGACATGATCGCCGAGGTTCGGCGTCTCAATCCGAAGCCGGGCCTCGCTTTCGGTTCTACGCTGGTGCAGCCGATCGTGCCGGACGTGTACGTGCGACCGGGACCGGATGGCGGTTACATTGTGGAGCTCAACTCCGATACGCTGCCCAAGGTGCTGCTGAATCAAACTTACTATTCAGAGATTGCCGGCACGGCCAAGAGTGACAAGGACAAGACGTATCTTGCCGATTGCCTGCAGACCGCGACCTGGCTCGTGCGCGCGCTCGATCAGCGCGCCAAGACCATCCTCAAGGTCGCCAAGGAAATCGTGCGCCAGCAGGACGCCTTCTTTGCGCGCGGCGTGCAGCATTTGCGACCTTTGAATCTCAAGACAGTCGCCGATGCGATCGAGATGCACGAATTGACCGTGTCGCGCGTCACCGCCAACAAGTACATGGCGACCAATCGCGGTATCTTCGAGCTCAAGTATTTCTTCACGTCCGCGATTGCAGCCTCGAACGGCGGTGAGGCGCATTCCGCCGAGGCTGTTCGGCACCGGATCAAACAGCTGATCGAAGCCGAAAGCGCGCAGGACGTATTGTCCGACGACACCATTGTGGAAAAGCTGCGCGAGGCGGGGATCGACATCGCGCGCAGAACAGTTGCGAAGTATCGTGAAGCCATGCGCATTCCGTCGTCGGTGCAGCGGCGGCGCGAAAAGCAAATTCCAATGGGTGCGGCTTCGTGACCCAGCCGCTGTGCGGGTCGGTCCGTTAACATCTGGCGGACGCTTGGTCTTGACCCTATGTGCAAAGAGGGTGGTGCGACCGTCCGGTCGTTGCCGCCCAGGTGCAAATGCACGGTAGAGGTGATCATGCCTTTTCGCATCTCGGGTAAGAATATCGACGTGGGTGAGGCCCTACGCACCCGCATCAACGAGCGCATCGTGGAGGCGACTGCAAAATATTTCGATGGCGGCTATTCGGGTCACGTGACCGTCGAGAAGGAGGGCTTCGGCTTCCATACGGAGTGTGTCGTTCACCTTGATTTGGGCGTTGTGTTCGAGGCCGAGGCGCTGGCGGCAGACGCCTATGCGAGCGCCGAGCAGGCGGCCGTGCGCATGGAGAAGCGGTTGCGCCGCTACAAGCGTCGCCTTAAGGATCATCAAACTGTACGCCGGGAGCCGCCCGTCGAATGACGGTACGGCGGGGCGCGGCGATGTCGCCGCCGTGTGGGAGAGGAGACCGATATGCCACCGCAATTCATGGGGACAGCGAACGTCGGCCCGGCTGGTCCCTCAGAGCGCCTGCCGTGCTGACGCGCGCAACTGCATTAGCGGTATCCCAAATGCGCTCTTTACTCCCATTGACGGCCCGACAGTGGCTCCTTATGGTCCGCCGCCTTCGACGGGCGCCCGCTTGAGTTATCGGATTCTGGAAACGTTCCATGCCGCTCAACGATCTCGTCGCGCCCAACGCGATCCTTCCGGCGCTCAAGGTCAACGGCAAGAAGCAGGCCTTGCAGGAACTTGCTGCCAAGGCCGCCGAACTGTCCGGCCAGAATGAGCGCACCATCTTCGAGACGCTCTTGCAGCGCGAGAAGTTGGGTTCCACCGGCGTTGGCAGCGGCATCGCTATTCCGCATGGCAAGCTGCCAAAGCTCACCAAGCTGTTCGGCGTGTTCGCGCGGCTGGAACGCCCCATCGATTTCGAAGCGCTCGACGGGCAGGCGGTTGACTTGGTATTCCTGTTGCTTGCGCCGGAAGGCGCCGGCGCCGATCATCTCAAGGCGCTGGCGCGCGTAGCCAGGCTTCTGCGCGACCCGGAGGTCGCGCACAAGCTTCGTGATTCGCGTGACATTGAAGCGCTCTATTCGGTGCTGGCGCTGCCGTCCGCGAGCGCCGCATAGCACCCTTTGTTACCAATGCGCACAATGTTTGGCTCGTCATGCCTGCGCTTGCAGCCAAGCTTGCGCAGGCTTCGTAAACTTGCCCGCGCGGGCATCCACGCTCTAACTCGCGACTCGAATCAAAGACGTGGATGGCCGGGACAAGCCCGGCCATGACGTGGAGCGTGCGTCCGTCATTACGCTGTTTGTTATTTGTTGTTATTTGTCCGGCCAAAGCCGCCGATCAGTGTACGCTGACCGTCTCGAGCTCCTGGCTCCAGGCGTTGGCGATCGCGGCCTCGCGGCTGTCGGTGAGCATGATCGGCGTTCCATCCGCGGCATGCAGGGCGTAGAGCAGCGTGCCGGGCGCGAGCTGCGGCGCCTCCGGAAACTGCTTCTGCACGTCCTCGGCGCGGATCGTCTTGACATAGGCGATGCGGCCGCCGCCGAGCACCGCCAGCGCTTCCGGCGAGATCCTGCCGAAAGTGAGGTTGGTGTTGTTGCTGCTAGCGTTCATGGCCCTCAACTCCTTTCTAAGTTCTACAGGTCGAGTCCTGTTGGTGAGTTCAATCGCGGTCGGTGATGCTGATTGATTTGACGATCCGCTCAGGCTCTGGCCTGGCCAGATCGATCGACAGCAGCCCGCTCTTCAAGTCCGCGCCCAATACCTCCATTCCGTCCGCCAGCACGAAGGTGCGCTGGAATTGGCGCGCCGCGATGCCGCGGTGAAGGTACTGCCGGGTCTTGTCGTCCTGCTGCCGCCCCCGAATGACGAGCTGGCTTTCCTCCAGCGTCACGTCGAGCTGATCGCGCGTGAACCCGGCAACCGCCAGCGTGATGCGCAGGCGCTCCGGCTTGCCGTTCTCCCGGGCGATCCGTTCGATGTTGTAGGGCGGATAGCCGTCCGAGCCCTTGGCAACGCGGTCGAGCGCACGCTCGATCTCATCGAAGCCGAGCAGGAACGGGCTGGATAGCGACGGAACTCGAGACATGGTTTCAAAGCCCTCATCGAAGCGACTTTGACGGGGCCCTTGCGGCACCCCCTCCGACCGGCTGCGGATAGGCCATCAAGCTTGGCCGCCAACCGATCAAATCCAATATGGGGAGTATCCACAGTGGGTTCAAGAATGGTCCAGGCGGCTGCTTGCCTAAGGGTTATCTGGCCGCTGCGGCCCTAGGCGGCGGCGCCGGCCGTGAAGAAAGGGTTAACTATGCCAGTGTGGTGGTTCAGAAGTCCGCATCGTTCTTGATTCTTGGCCGCTTAGTCCGAGATGCGGAGTTCTGAACCAAAGCCACACTGGATCAATGAGTTGCTAGTGTCCTTCGATTCCGAAGTTTGCCGCCAGTGTTGTAGGAACTTCAGATCGGCGGCACTAGCCTGTCGCGGATCCTAGAGCCGGGGAGAAGGCGGTGCGGATTGCGGTCATGGGCTCGGGTGGGGTCGGGGGCTTCTTCGGCGCCCGGCTGGCGCGCGGCGGCGCTGACGTGACCTTCATCGCGCGCGGCGCACACCTTGCGGCCATGCGCGAGCGCGGGCTCGCGATCGAAAGCACGGACGAGTCGTTCAGCCTGCCTCAGGTCAAGGTGACGGACGATCCCGCCTCCATCGGGGTCGTCGACCTCATCATGTTCGGGGTCAAGCTTTGGGACACCGAGGCGGCGGCGCGCTCGCTCGTGCCGATCATGGGTGCCGAGACGGCGCTCATCTCGTTCCAGAACGGCGTGCAAAAGGACGACATGCTGCGCCCGGTCGTCGGCGCGGACGCGATCATGGGCGGGGTCGCGTATGTCGGTACGAATATCAGCCGGCCCGGCGTCATTGCTCAGAAAGGGCCGATGCAGCGCCTCGTCTTCGGCGAGTATGACGGCCGGCGCTCGCAGCGCGCCGAGGCGTTTCTCGCTGCCTGCGAGCGCGGCGGCATCAATGCCGAGATCAGCCCCGACGTGCGCAGCGAGATCTGGCAGAAGTTCGTCTTCCTTGCCGGCATGGCGGCGGTGACGGCCTCGACCCGCAAGCCGCTCGGGCCGGTGCGATCGAATCCGCTGACGCGCCAATTCTTTCTCGATCTCATGCGCGAGGTGGTCGCTGTCGGCCGCGCCCACGGCGTGGCGATCCCGGAGAATTTTGCCGAGCAAAGGCTCGCCTTCGCAGACACCCTGCATCCCGACATGACCGCCTCGATGCATCACGACCTTGAGCAGGGCCGGCCGTTGGAGTTGCAGTGGCTTTCGGGTGGCGTCGTCGATCTCGGCGCTGAGGTCGGCGTGCCGACGCCGTTGCATCGCGCGGTGCGTGATGCGCTCATTCTGCACGGGGCCGGGCGCGCCTCATAGGTTCATGCGCCTGGCAGCCCGAACAGCTTGAGCGCGTTAGTGCGTCCGACCTTGCGGCGGTCGGCGTCGCTCATGGGGACGCTGTCGAACCAGGACGCCGCGTCGCTGATGTCTTCGAACGGATAGTCGACCGAGAACATCACGCGATCCGTACCCATCTCGGCGATGGCATCGATCAGCGCGGGCGTGCTGTAGTGTCCGGACGTCGTGATATGAAAATTGGCGTGCATGTAATCGGCCACGCGACGGTGCGCTGCGTATTTGTGCGGCGCTTGCATCCAAACGTTGCGGTTGTCGATGCGCCACAGGAAGTACGGCAACCCCTCGCCGAGATGGCCGAGAATGATCTGCAGGTTCGGGTGGGCGTCAAACAGCCCGCTGCCGATCAGCCGCAACGCATGCACCGCGGTCTCGGCCGCGAACGCCCAGGTCGGTCCGTTGAGCCACGCGTGCCCCTCGTAACCCGGGATGCTGCCGGGGAGCGGATTGCGCGGATGCAGATAGAACGGCACGTGTAGCCGCTCGACCACGGCCCAGAACGGACGGTACTGCGGCAAGTCGTAGTAGACCGCGCTGTCGGGCCGCTCGATTTGCGAGAAGCCGTTGACGAGCGCAGCCCTGAAGCCGAGCTCGTTGACGCAGCGCTCAAGCTCGTGCGCCGCGATTTCGGGATCCTGCATGGCGAGCGCCGCGATGCCGGCAAAGCGGTCCGGGCGCTTGGCGACCTCGGCGGCCAGGATGTCGTTGGCGTGCCGCGCGCAGTCGGCTGCCTGCTTGATGTTGGGAATGGCCTGGACGGCGGGCGCGTTGAGCGAAACCACCATGATCTCGATGTCGGCCTGGTCCATCAGACGCAGCCGCTGTTCGTGGAAGTCGATGAGGCGGTAGCGCAACTCGGGCCAGACATGGGCGCCGAACGGCTGCGAGTCGCCCAGCGTTTCCTCGATCGCAAAATGATCTTCCAGCGTGACCTTGCCCTGCATGGATACTCCCCTATCAAGGCATCATGCGTCGCTTGCGGACTGTCCGCCAGCCTCGCGCGCCGTTAAGTTGCCACCATGACCACCGATCCGAAGCTGCCGCAGCTGACGATCCGCGCCGTGCGCAGCGTCGGCGTCGAGGTGCCCATGACCTATGCGCTCGGCACCAGCCAGGCGCGGATCACAAAGGCGCCGTTCCTCCTGATCGATCTTGAAACCGAAGAGGGGATTACCGGCCGCGCCTATCTGTTCTGTTATTTGCGCGCCGTCGTGCCCGCGATGGCGGCGATGCTGGAAGGGATCGGCGGCATGGTGGCGGGTGATCGTGTCTTGCCGGAGGAGCTCTGGGGCAAGCTCGCCAAACGTTTCATGCTGATCGGAGTGCAGGGCGTTGTGCGCATGGCAATGGCGGGTCTCGACGTGGCGGCGTGGGACGCGCTTGCGATCGCGGCCGGCGTCCCGCTGACGGCTTTGATCGGCGGCAAGGCGCAGCCGATCCTCGCCTACAACAGCTGCGGGCTGGGGCTCATGTCGCCAGGCGAGGTTGCGGACGAGGCGGAGAAGCTTATCGCTGGCGGGTTTCGCGCCGTGAAACTGCGGCTCGGCTATTCGACGCTCAAGGAGGATCTGGCGGCTGTGCACGCGGTCCGCCAGCGCATCGGCGAGAACGTTGTCCTGATGGTCGATTACAACCAGGTCCTCTCTGTCGCTGACGCGCTTGAGCGCGGCCGCGCGCTCGATGCGGAGAACATCTATTGGCTCGAAGAGCCGATCCGTCACGACGACTACACCGGGTGTGCGTCGCTGGCGCGCGCGCTGACAACGCCGATTCAGATCGGCGAGAATTTTTCATTGCCGGCCGCAATGGAGACGGCATTGGCGGCGGGCGCGGCCGGCTACGTGATGCCCGACCTCGAGCGCATCGGCGGCATCACCGGTTGGCGGCGCGCCGCCGCATTGGCGGCCTCCCATCGCATCAAGATGTCGTCGCATCTGTTCCCGGAAGTCAGCGCACATCTTTTGTCGGCGACACCGACCCGTCACTTCCTCGAATATGTGGACTGGGCCGACCGGCTGCTGCAGGAGCCGCTGTGCATCGTCGACGGCCATGCGGTGATCCCAGAGCAACCCGGCAACGGATTGGTCTGGGACGGAGCCGCGGTCGCGCGCTATCGATTGTAGCGACACGCCTGCGACGTCGCGCGATAGGCGTTCCCGCAAGAGTAGAAACAATATGGCCTCCGGCGCTGTCGCCGGAGGCCAGGCATCTCTTTCGGACAGGACGTTCGCTACTTGATCAGCTGGCCGACCTTGTTCACCACGTCCTTGGGCGTGGCGTAGATCTTCTTGATCAGCGCCTCGAGGTGCTCGCCGCTTTCCGGGTCGACATCGAGCTTCTGCCGGGTGGCGTCGGTAATGAAGTCCTTGTCCTTCATGGTAGCGTTGAATGCGTCACGCAGCATCTTGAGAACGGCCGGCGGCAGGTTTGGCGGTGCCACGAACGGCCGCCCGATGCCCTGGCCGGCGTAAAGAAATTCGATCTCCTGCCGCTCCTGGGCGTTGCGCGCCTGATCGATGATGTAGGGAGCGCCATGGAGATCCATCGTCGGCTTGGCGCCGCCGTAGAAGAGCACGTTGATCTTCTTGGTCTTGATCCAGTCGGGCTTCTTGTTGACCACGCTGTCCAGGCTCTCGCAGATGCCATCGACCTCGTTGCGCTCCATCGCCAGGAGCACGTTGGTGGACGAGGGGAAGCCGGAGATCAGCTTGAACTTCGTTCCAAGGATCCCATTGAGCGCCTTTGGGTACGTGTAGGTGCCCGTCCCGACGCCGGTGTTGCCGATGATCAACTCGTTCTGCTGAAGGTCCTTGAAATTCTTCACCTTCGCCCGCGCCATCGCGATGCAGATATTGGTCTCAAGCGTCGGCGTGCCGATCCAGGAAATCTTGAGCGGGTCGAAGCGGGCGCCGGGGGCTCCGGTGAGCGGCCCGAGCGCCGCATCGCGGGCAATGATGCCGAGCACGGTGCCGTCCTTGGGCGCGACAGTGTAGATGTGGTTCGCGGCATTGAAGCTGCCGCCGCCCGGCATGTTCTGCGGCACCACATTCGGATTGCCAGGCAGGTGCTTGCCGAGGTGGCGGGCGAGCGCGCGGCCCCAGGCATCATAGCCGCCGCCCGGCCCGAACCCGATGATCATGGTCACGCTCTTGCCAGCGAGGCTCGGCCCTTCGGCGGCGGCCGGCGCCAGCGCCAACAGGGTGAGCGAAAGAGTGAGTGGTGCCGTCATAGCGACAGCGATTGGCTTGGACTTGTTCAGCATTGGCTATTATCTCCGTGGCGGGCCTCGCCCGTCTATTATGATGACCATTCTACAGAGCTGGTGGCCGCCCGAACAGTGCGGCGCGGCGCCACGCAGGCGCACGCGAGGGTTTGGTGAGGGCTTGAGGTTAATGCCCCGGCGGGCGCGACGTCCCGCCGGCTCTGGCGGGCCCCTGAGCTGCTATAATCCCTGAACCGCCATACTACGGTGTTCAGTTTGTTCACGGATTGCTGTTGTGGCGGCAGCAGGCCTGGGCAGGGACTTCTGATCCAGGAACCACACCGGCATCGCAAGGTTGCCTTCGTCGGTGGATGCAGCAAGGTCGTATGGGCTTTGCAATCGAGGCATTCGCATGCAGGCGCTCTTTATCGGTCAAAGCTATATCGACGTGACCTTCCTGGCGGACGAGCTGCCCATCGGGGACGAGAAATCGGTGGCGCGGGACTACGCCGTCTCGTTTGGCGGGAATGCGGTCACGGCCGCCTTCTGCTGCGCCAAGCTTGGGGTGGTGCCGGATCTGCTCGCCTCGGTCGCCGACGATTGGCTCGGCCGCATGTTCGTGGACATGGCGGCGAAGTACGGGATTTCCGTTCATCACCGCAAGGTCAGGGAATCCTCGCTGTCCTTCATCATGCCGAAGGGCGGGCAGCGTGCCATCGTGCGGTGCCGCGACGACCACTATGTGCATCCGGTTCCGGCGCTCAACCTTGCCGGCTGCCGGGCGCTGCACGTCGACGGGCACCAGCCGGATGCGGCAATCCATTATGCCAAGCTCTGCCGTGAGGCCGGCAAGCTCACCTCGCTCGACGGCGGAGGGCTGCGCTCGAACACGCACGAACTGCTCGCCTTCATCGACGTGGCGGTGGTGGCGGAACGCCTGTGCGAGCAGATGCATCTCTCACCTGCCGAGATGCTGCAGTACCTGCGCGCGCGCGGCTGCCGCATCGGCGGCGTCACGATGGGCGAGCACGGCCTCCTCTGGTACGACGAGGCCGGGGAGGAAAGGGTGATGCCGGCCCTGAAGGTGCCGGCGGAGCTGGTGATCGACACCAACGGGGCGGGCGACATCTTTCATGGTGCTTATATGTATTCCTTCTTGACCACTTCCGCCGCCGATTGGGAGGAGCATTTCCGGTTTGCCCGGGCTGCGTCGGCCTATTCGATCCAGCATCTCGGTAACGAGGCGAGCCTGCCGACGCTTGCCGCCATCAACGAAACGCAGGCGCTATTCCCGGTTAGTGAGATAGCGCCGTTACCGCAGCGAACAAGCCCGGAACAGAAGCGTGCCGGTGGTATTCCGCCTTTGAACAAAATCAGAGACGCAGGTTAGACGCGGCGCCCTTTCGTTAGATTCCGGAAAAGAATCACACCAGCGTTGTGGAGATAATGCGCTTTGCTGGCATTTCTATCTTATAATTGCTGTTAGTGGCCTCGTTTGCAGTTGCCTGATGCTGTCGGGCCGCATGTCTCATTTTCCCGGAATGTGATCCACTTGCCACAAGGTTCGTTAGGAGTACCGGGTATTTTTGGAATGCCAACACGCACACTTGCGTGTCGTATCGTGCAAGTTGCTTGTAAATCGCCAAAGCCGTGTTAGACGACGTGTCCTGATTATTAGGAGCGACGAGCTATGGCGAAGAAGAAGATGCGGAGAATGAGACGCGCTTGGTCAAAGGACGACATTCGGGAACTTAAGGCGCACTCAAAAGCCAAGACACCCGTTATAAAGATCGCAAGGCTGACAAAACGCACGGCGGAAGCGCTGCGCCAGAAGGCATGGCAGTTGGAGATACCGCTCGGGCATCGCCGCTGATCAGATCGGCGAAGCCAATCTCGCCAATGCGCGCCTACGGCACTCAAATAGAGTGCCAAATACCAGGATGGCCGCGTTGAAAGAGAATTGTCCAAAGGACGAGAATGGCTAACGCTGCGAGAGCGTTGTTCGCAATCGCAGCATTCGTGATCGATCTTCTCGGCTGAGAGGTGGAGGGCGCGGCATGCGGTCAGTTTACCGCCCGCTGCCGTCGTCGTGCGCCATGCCGACACCTCGGCGGAAATTCCGGCTGATCGGCCTTTGGGGCGAAGTCGCTTCAAGTTGAGTGCGACTGCGCTCTAACAGGTTGCTGAAAAATTCTCGGATGTCATTCCGGCCGAGCCAACGGGTCCGCGCGTAGCGCGGCCCGATGACAGGCTCCGCGAGGGCCGGAATCCACAACCCCTGCTTTGATTGTTGAGGAAATACAGGGGCTACGGATTCCGGGCTCCGGCCTTCGGCCGGCCCCGGAATGACATCGGGAGAGTTTTTCAGCGGCCTGCCAAGCGTTTGTTTGCTCGAATGACATTAGCCGCAAGATCTTTCTAACGCCGATGGCGTAAGACGCAGCCGCGATCATTCATTTTTCTGGTCCTCGCCACGATACTGGTGGTTCTGGCCCTCATCCCAAGGCAAGACTGCTTCGGCGCAAGCCAGCGGCGGCCTACGTGGAGAATACCTGGGGAATTCCCCTCAGTCCCCAAACGCTCGCCAAACTTGCTGTCATCGGCGGCGGCCCAGCATACCGAAAGTGGGGTCGCTTCCCTCTCTACGACGTCGTTGATCTCGATCGGTGGGTCGAATCACGGCTGGGGCCGAAGCAGCACACGACATGCGAGTAGGTATAACGGAGTTGAACAATGAAGCCTGATAGCACATGCACCGGTGAAATCGATCAGGTCTTCGCAACCTTCGTCCGGGCCCCGTCAGGGAGGTCGCGGTCAACAGTGGTCTTCACTATGCCGGAATCCTGCTTGTCCCGCCTCGTTCGAGGTTACCGGTGTCAGCCATCGAGCACTTTGGTGCCAACGGGCAGTTATACTTGCGAGACCGACGAAACCTGGACCGGATCGATGTCAGGCCAGTCGAGACTGACACCGCTCGGGTCGTCGACTACGTGATGAAGGCATGGACTGGTGGGCGGCTGGTAGCGTCATCCGCGTAGCGCTCGAACGGGATGTGAGGAAAGGTTCTCGCCATCCACATGTCGAACGCATAGTGCAGAAAGAGATTCGCCAGGATGGGGCTTACGACCTCTGAGGAGTTCCCGACATTCGCCGCACGATGCTGCCATCTTCCTACTGGACCGGAGCCTTCAGCCAGCGCTCGATATAGAGCAGCACCCACGGTTGGTTCGTATGACGACGGACCGCCCTGAGCATCAGCTCCCAATCGATGCCGTCGAAATAGGCTTTTACGTCGAGATCGAGCACCCAGTCGTAGCGCCAACAGCGCTGACGAGCTTGGCGCACGGCGTCGATCGCCGATTTGCCGGGCCTGTAGCCATAGAAATCGGTGTGAAACACCGGCTCCAAACGCGGCTCCAGGTAGCGACGGGCGACCTCCTGGGCAACGCGGTCGGCGACCGTTGGAATGCCCAACGGGCGTGTGCCGCCATTCGCTTTCGGAATATCGACCCGCCGCGCCGGCAAAGGAAAGTAGCTCCCTGACGACAGCCGATTCCAGAGCTTGTAGAGGTTGTTTGAGAGATCAGCCTCGAAGTCCGCAATCGACTGTCCGTCTACTCCAGCCGCTCCCTGGTTGGCCTTCACCTCCTTGAAGGCTTTCCAGACTTCCCGTTTGGGGATGTCGAACGGCTTTGCCTCGTCCACGGGCTCCTCCCGTTGCCAGATGGCGTCAGTTGGCCCGTGGCCTCGGCTGAACAACGCAGCCCCTTCGGTCCAGCTCCATTACAGAGCCTTCATCCCTACTACGAGCTGCTCCGTCCCTGTGCTCCGCATCGGTACTCTCGTCCTCGCGGTTTTGGCCGCTTGCGACTTCTCCCTTTGCATCGGAGCGACAGGTTCTCACGTTCCGTACAAGAGCCTGGTTGAGCTTCGCGCCGCCTACATGCCGGATGCCACTCGGGTTGGCTTCAGGCTTCCCCCGAGTTGATCCCGGAGGAAGCGTCACCCCCCGGTTTTGACATCGTCTAATCCGCTTTCGACACTTCATCGACGGTTCGCTTGCGCTCGCCTCTCTCAACCTTACCTGCTGGGATTGGTCCCAACGTTAGCTGCAACGCTCACCACCATCACTTTTGACGACAGCAGCTTGCAGTGGTTTGA
Organism: uncultured Alphaproteobacteria bacterium; assembly: GCA_963753575.1. Lineage (GTDB taxonomy): Bacteria > Pseudomonadota > Alphaproteobacteria > Rhizobiales > Xanthobacteraceae > VAZQ01. The sequence goes on along the minus strand of CAVWCR010000003.1, from coordinate 4,568,818 downwards.
GATCAACACCTGACTGCCGATCTCGAAGGGCCTTCCTTCATCTCTCGTACAGTTGCGCACCGCCGTTTGGACCGGCGTTACTCGTGACACACGACCCGGTCCGGACATCGCGGCCACTGCTGCCCTAACGCTCGCGAATGAACGGCGACCGGCGATCGCTATGATCTCAACCGAGGCGGCGCGCGTCGTTAGGACCTGCTGAACATGCGAATACCAAAACATCGGTTTCGGCTTTGCGCCCGACGGATTTTGGCGATTATCGAGCTCCTGCCGCTTGGAATGCTGCAGCAGCTTTCGCCCCGGCCAGATACGTCACGAAGGCCCGTGCAGCAGGCAGCGATTTAGACGTCGAAAGCGCACCGGCGGAGTAGATCGTCTCTGCTTGCGCTTCCTGCGGCAATGCACCGACAAACTGCACATCTTTGCTGGCGACTAGCTGCGTCAATTGTCCGGCCGCGACATCGTTGCCTTTGCGCTTTGCGAGCTCGGCAAGCTGCGCATTGCCTTTGATGACGACAATCTTGGATTTCACCTGCTCGGCAATGCCGATACGTTCAAGCTGCTTCGCAAATAGAAGCCCAGAAGCAAGGCTGTTGTGGATGATCGAATCGGCGTGCAGCAGCGTCTGTTCAAAAGCGTGCAGCGTGGCAATGTCTGGCTTGGGCGCGTCATGCCGGACGGCCAGTCCCAGCTTGATGCGGGCGACCTCGCGCATCGCCGCCGCAAGCTGCTCATGCTTCTCCATCTCATCGATTTCCGTTGCCAGCGTAATCAGGACATCCGGCTGTTCTCCACCCTTCAGCTTCGCTCGCAAAGCGGGCGCAGTGCCAAACAACACCTGCACCTTGTCACCTGTGATGCTCTGAAAGTCATCAACGATCCGCTCCAGTACACCTCGGAGCGGGCCGTCACTGAACACCAAAAGATCGGCGGCTTTTGACGGGGCGTTCCAGAGTGCAACGCTCGCCATGCAGGCGGCAGCTAAAAGATGCTTTAAAAGAACCATGATAATCCTCGCAAGACGAGTTTCCAGATGATGTTGCGCGCTCGCGAGCCGCGACCCGGCGGCAGCTGACGATTCCAGCAGCACGGCCCCGCGAGCGAATTCAGCGCACACGACGCGCCTTGGCGGCGGACGATAGGTGATGTGGGCATAAGCGCAAAATGCTATTGTGTGATGACGTCATCTCAAATCGGAAATGGGGCATCACATGCAGTTGATCGACCGCATCGGGCGCCGGCTGAAGCTGCAAGACCTGCACGTCCTCATGACCGTCGTGCAGGCCGGGACCATGGGCAAGGCGGCGCAGCGCCTTAACACAACCCAGCCCAACATTTCGCGGGCGATCGCGGAACTGGAGCGTGCGTTCGGCGTGCGCCTGCTCGATCGGCACCGCCAGGGAATCGCGCCGACCGAATACGGTCGCGCGCTGCTCGACTGCGGCACGGCCGTATTCGATGACTTGCGCCTGGGCGTGAAGAAGATCGAGCTTCTCGCCGACCCTGGCGCCGGCGAGGTCCGGATCGGAAGCACCATCTATACCGGCGAAAGCTTCGTGACTGCCGTCATCGAACGGCTCTCCCGGCGCTATCCGCGAATTGTGTTTCATCTCGTCACGTCTGACGAACCAGATACGCTCTATCGTGAACTGAGCGAGCGTAACGTCGATTTCCTGATTGCACGGAAAGGGGGGCGCCTGAGCGACAAGGAACTTGAATTCGAGATTCTCTACGATCCTTCATTGGTCGTCATGGCGGGCTCCCGAAGCCCGTGGGCCCGCAAGCGCCGCATCGCCCTTGCTGAGCTGGTCAATGAACCGTGGGTGTTGCCGCCGCCTGAAGGCATAATGGGGCCGGCTTATCTGGAAGTCTTCCGTGCCAGCGGTCTCGGCTATCCTCGCATAGCGGTCTTCGCTACTCAGCCCGGAGCGCGGCTCAATCTCGCAGCGACCGGGCGCTTTCTTACGTTACAGACCTCGGCGTTGAGATTTTCCGAGAAATCGAAGATCACGGTCCTGCCCGTCAAGCTGCAACACACGCGCGCGCCGGTCGGAATTATCAGGCTGAAGAACCGCACGCTCAGCCCCGTCTCGCAGCTTTTCATCGAGACCGCCCGCGAAATTGCGAAGCCCTTGGCACGAAGAAAATGGTAGATGCGATGTCGGGCTATGTGAAGGGTTTCGGATGACGGCCCGTCATTGACGGAGTTGCGCGCACGGGGGCCGTCGTCCGAAAGCCTCCAGGGAAGGAACCCGCGGGACGTGAGGTGCTGGTGTGTGCGCGCTATGGCGATTTGATTGCGGCGAAGAGATTGGGCCGAAGACGCTGGGTGGCAGCACTCGGGTGATTTCGGCTGCCGGTGCAGCCGATCGGGTTCGATTGAGTTGTTCTCGGGAATGAACGCAGCGTGGAATGCGATGCCGCGCCCCTGTGTGGCCGAGCGTCGGCGTGGCCGGTCGATGACCAGTAAGGAACGCGCTCGGCGGTGCAGGTGCAGGACGTGGTGCTTGTGCTCATGAGGTGTCGATCCTGATTGCGACGAGAGGTTTGCTCGGCCGGTGGCGTGGTTGGCGGCCGGCTTGGAACGTCTCGATGATGGTCATGCGGCTGCCGCAGCAGGGGCATGGGTGGGCGAGCGGCTGCGCGGCCGGCTCGGTCTCGACCGCCTGCTCAGCCAGACCCAGGAGGTCGCGCGCCCGCGCGATGGTCTCGGCGCGATTGCTGCCGGCGAGGAGCCCGTAATGGCGGATGCGATGGAAGCCCTTGGGCAGGACATGGATGAGGAAGCGTCGGATGAACTCGTTCGCGTTGAGCGTCATCGTAGTGTAGCGGCCCGGTCCCTCGACGCGGTAGTTCTTGACCTTGAAGGTGACGTGCTGCTGGTCGATTGCGATCAGGCGGCGGTTCGAGATGGCGACGCGGTGGGTGTAGCGCGCCAGATAGGCGAGCACGGCCTTCGGGCCCGCGAACGGGCGTTTGGAATAGACGAACCAGCGCGTCTTGCGCAGCGGTGCGAGCAACGCAGCGAACGCCTTTGCATTGGCCAGATGCGCGTGGGTGCCGAAGAACTGCAGCCTGCCCGCCTGGTGTGCCGCCATAAGCCTCTCCAGCATCAAGCGCCGGAACAGCGTCGAGAGGACACGCACGGGCAGCAAGAAGTTGGGCTTGCATGCGATCCAACGTGCGCCATCCATGGAAAGCCCGCCGCCCGGCACGATCATATGCACGTGCGGATGGTGGGTCATTGCCGAGCCCCAGGTGTGCAACACTGAGGTGATGGCGATGCGCGCTCCGAGGTGCTTTCGGTCTGCCGCGATGGCGAGCATCGTCTCCGACGAGGCCTTGAACAGCAGATCGTAGATCACGGCCTTGTTCTGGTAGGCGATGTCGCCGATCGCCGCCGGCAGCGTGAACACGACGTGGAAGTAGGGCACTGGCAGCAGCTCGGCCTCGCGTGCCGCCAGCCACTCGCGTGCGGCCGCGCCCTGGCATTTCGGGCAATGCCGGTTGCGGCAGCTATTGTAAGCGATGGTCGTGTGGCCACAGGCGTCGTTCTCGCAACGCGCCACATGCCCGCCGAGAGCTGCCGTGCGGCAGCGCTCGATCGCGCTCATCACCTTCAACTGGCCGAGGCTGACGTGGCCACGGTTGGCGGCACGCCATGCGGCTCCGTGGTCGCGGAAGATGTCCGCGACCTCCAGCGCTGGACGAGCCATGGCCGCCGCGCGTTACGCGGGCGGGCCGTCCTTCGCCAAGGTCAGACGGTCGAGCGGGCTGGTGACGGTTCGCAGCAGGTTGGTGGCGACTTGGGCGTAGCGCGCGGTCGTATCGAGCTTCGCGTGTCCGAGCAGAACCTGGATGACCCGCACGTCGGTATGGCTCTCCAAGAGATGCGTTGCAAAGCTGTGCCGGAGCGTATGCGGAGAGATCCAGGCGCCGAGGCCGGCGACGTCGGCGGCCATGTGGCAGGCGCGGTTCAGCTGCCGCGTCGTGATGGGCAGGAACGGGTCGCGCCCCGGGAACAGCCAGCCCTGCGAGCGGCACTGCCGCCACCACGCTCGCAATACTTCGAGCAACTGCGGCGAGAGCATAGCGTGACGGTCCTTGCGACCCTTGCCCTGCTCGACCCGGATCAGCAAACGCTTGCTGTCGATATCGCAGACCTTCAGCGAGACCACTTCGGCCGCGCGCAGCCCAGCCCCGTAGGCAACACTCAGCGCCGCCTTGTACTTGAGGCCGGGGCCAGGCGCCGCCTCGATCAATCGCCCAACCTCCTCGGGGCTCAACACCCGCGGCAGCCGGCGCGGATAATGCACGCGCGTGAGCTGGGCCGCGAGGTTGGCGCGGCCGAGCGTGACCGTGAACAGGAAGCGCAACGCAACTGCCGAACTGTTCACGCTCGGCGGCTGCACGCCGGTCTCGGTCTGGTGAACCTGATAGCGGCGCAGGTCCTCGGCACTCGCCGTATCCGGCGAGCGGCCCAGGAACTTGGCAAAGGTCTCGATGTGGCGGATATAATCGTGTTGCGTCTTCGCGCCGAACTTGCGGACCGACATGTCCTCGATCATGCGACGACGCAACGGACTGATGGGCTTCTCGCTCATGGGGGGCTCCTGTCTTGAGGTTGGAGTGCTTGACCCCTCGATCCTCAAGACGGAGCGCCCCGCCTGTCACCGTACCTTGCGCACGGCGTCACTCCATCGACGCCACTAGCTCCGCCCTCGCGCGCAGCGCGCTCCCGCGCGAGCGGGTTCGTTCAATGGCCCACACCCGACATCACGTCGCTGGTTAGCGTGGCGGCAACATAAGACTGTCGCCAGCCGAAGGGGTCGAAGAAGTCGCGACGAAGGTACCCCCGCGACGGTGTCCCGTAGCTGTCGGCCTCACACTCGGCTCTTAGGCCCAGGCAGCTCGGACCAATCGAGGCCGAGTTCCTCGCATACCCGACGCGCGTCACGCGGATCGAGGTCCTTGCGCGAACCACCAAGAGGCACCTGCGATGTCCGCCCTTCTCGATGCACGGTCACCATGACATGACCCTCGCCACGGTCATGATGTTCATGATGGTCGAAGCGACACCCTCGCTCCGCCAACCAACTCCGAAATATCGCGCTTTCCACTACCTTCCTCCTGTTAGTGAGCGATTAGCCCGCGTAGAGCGCGTCGCAAAGTGTGCCGTCTCCTCACCCAAAGCGAGCCGGGGACGTGCTTTGTTACTTAGCCATCCGCCAAGCGAACAGCACCACAGCAGCGCCGGCCGCTGCCGCAATGACCGACGTCACCAGCCCGCCGCCGAGCGCAAGCAGCACGGCGATGTGATAGCCGACGAAAGCACCGGCAACACCGACTAGGGCACTCGTGATGATTCCGCGGGTCGAGCCGGCGAACTGGCGGGCAAGCCAGGACGGGCCGGCCAGCCGGTCGAAGAGAATCCCGGCAACAATGCCGATGACGAGAATCAGAACAAATGTCACGGCCGGGTCTGGGGCGCGCATAGATTTGTCCTCCTTTTAGCAAAACCGTCAGGTAGTCCCTAGCTTCGCTAGGACAATCTGGCCTTAAGTCCTATCCCAGGATCAAACCCTCGTGCGCCAGAGATGCGCCGGCGCGCGCCGCCTCGGAAGGGAGGAGAATGCATGTGGCCATATCCATCGTTGAGTCTTGTTTCTGTATTGGTCGGGTGACTCTGATCTTTAGACAACGGTGCCGAATAGTTTCCCGATAACGGCGGTGGCCCCGTGTCGAAACGTTTGTACGCGACCAAGACCCGAAACGGTCCTATCAGCGCGCTGTACGATTTGCTCTTATTCGGCCGGGATTTCTGAGCCATACTACTCGTCTGATGGTATGATCCGGTAAACCATGCCAGCGCGCTCGACCCTCGCGAAGCCCGGTGCGAGCAAATGGCCGCCACCAATCTCCAGCCGGTCTGCAATTATACGCTCAAAGGTCTATTTCCGTGTTTCGCGTGTCCGCGGCAGATCAACGTCGAAGATGAGGTTTGCATCGGGCCAAGCCGGCTGGAAGGTGGGCAGATGCACGATATCGCCCCACAGGAACAGCTTCTTGCCGCCGCCTTCGACCACGTAGCCGCTGTGACCGGGCGTATGACCCGGCAGCGGCACCATGGTAATGCCAGGAGCCACCTCACCGCCGGAAATTGTGCGCGTCCGCCCAATGTAGGGAGCAGCGGCCTTTTGGGCTCGTCCTGCTTCGAACCGCTGATATTCATTTTCAATCGTCAAAGGATCGGTGCGCAGCCAGAACTGTTCGTCAAGCTTCGGCACAATCAGCTCGGCATTCGGGAAGACGGCGTTCCAGTCTTTGTCGACAATGCCGAGAATATGGTCGGGGTGGCAATGCGTGAGGATGATCGCATCGACATCGCCCGGCTCGACCCCAACTTGTGCGAGGTTCCCGAGCATCTTTCCGGCGTTCGGCCCCATATGAACCCCGGCGCCGGCGTCGATCAGTAGCCGCCTGCCGCCAGTTTCGATCAGATAAGCGTTAAACACCGGGTGCAGAAGACTGTCTGACCACAATTCGGCGAGCGCCGTAGCGCCAGCCTCGTCAATATTCACCACCACCGCGAGGGGCAGATCGTCATAACCGTCATCAAGCGCAGTGACGCAAATATCGCCAAGCCAGCGAACGAATTTGCTGTCTGCCATCCGGTCCTCCCCACCGGGCAATTCAAAATGTTGCCAGACACCTTGAACGTCCCTGGATCAACGGCTCGACCACGTCATGTTGGTTTGGAGGACCATAGTGGACCATCGCCGATTACTCGTCGAGGTTCTCCTCGAACCCGTAGCGCCTGGAATTGTCGCGCGTTAGTTCACTGAGATGCGCGGGCGACGCCGCTTCATCCGATTCAAAAGGCACTGGTTGATGTCCGAATCTGGCCCATTAGCGGACCTCGGCGCCCTGCGAATAAGCAAACCAATCGAGGTGCGTTCCGGCTGCTCCGGCGCGGAGGCGATGCCCGATGGCATCTCGGTGAGAAGGTAGTAGTCGTGCAGAGTCTAAGCTGCCCGCGCCCATTTATCGACATCGACTTCCCAACCCTTTGTCTGACCGAGATCGAACTTGTTTCCCTCTGGATCATTCAAGCGATATTCCGCATACGGCCTCGAATCCGGGCGTTTGCTCACCGGGATTTCGCCTGAAAGTTGGTCGACGGACCTCAAGACGTCGGAGACTAGGAAGCCAATGTGGTTCACGCCATACCAGGGCTCATGGCCTTCCGATTCGTTATAAAAAGGATGGATCGCGATATTCGTGAAGCCATCACCGCAAAACCGATTGAGACGGCCTTCTGTGCGCCGCTCTCGGCTGGCTTGGAGCTCACGGAATCCGAACAGCAGCATGTAAAAATTAAGAATGCCTTCCGGCCATAGTGCGTTGCAGGCCACGTGCCGAATGCGTGGCAGCCGCTCCTGCACCTCGTCGACGCCGAACGGCTTTTCCGACAGACTGATCGGCATTCCTTCCGGATCGAACACGCGCACGTCGCCAAAATGAAGCCCGCCCTTTTCTTTGATGATGGGCATGTTCGGCATCAGGGCGCGATAGCGCTCGAGCGTCTCTTCAAGACTGTCGACCTGAAACCCGAAATGGTGAAGACCGGGAGCACTCCGCGATTCATGCAGTTCCGGACGCCGCTTCAGAAAGGTAACGTTGAAAAAGCCGTCGGTCGCGGACACATCTCCTTGGTTGGAGCGGCCCAGTTCTTCCATTCCGAGGTGACGCCGATAGAAATCCGCCAGATCCGACGGGGTATCGGTCTGAAAAACAATGTATCGCATGGTGGCTTTCATCTGACTTCCCTCCCACGAGTTGCGCCGCCTCGACTTGGATACGCGGTAGGCCAGCATCATCCAAGGCTCCCCGTCGTGCTAGCACTATTTGCGGCGAAAGCGCCAGCGGCGGAGGTGCGATCCGCAGGCATGCATGTGAGCGCCTGCCGCAGTATTGATATTACGAAACGGCGGGTGTTACGATTTGGGCCGGCGGATCATGTCGCGGGAAATGACAGGCCATGACTGTTTCGATGTACACGGTCTCGGTACCCGTGTTCGTACAATTTCTCAGTGCCTTGGCCGAGGTCATCAGCAAAGCGGAGGTGCATGTCAAAGCGAAGAATATCGATGAGAGCTTTCTGATCAACATGCGGCTGTACCCCGACATGTATCCATTTGCCTTACAGGTCCAGCAATGTTGCAGCCACGCCATTCGGATTTGTGGCGCACTCGCGGACCGGCCTCCCCTCGATCAGCCGAACAACGAGCGCAACTTCTCAGAATTGAGGGCCTTGATCGCGAGGACAATCGACTATCTCAGCGGCCTCAGACCGGAACAGATCGACGGCACGGACGACAAAATTCTGGATTTCAACGGTCGCAGGCTGCCTGCTCGGCTGCTGCTGCTCAATCGTGTCCTTCCTCATTTTTATTTTCATTGCACAACCGCTTACGACATTCTTCGCCATTGCGGCGTGCCGCTGGTTAAGCACGACTTTCTGGGGACGCCGGTGGAGCTGTTGAAAGACCCCATGCGTCTGCAGAACTGGAGCTTTTCACGGTAGTTCAGCGCGGGAGCAAGCCGGCAGAGCACCATGGAGTGAAAAATGCTTAACAATAAAGAAGGCAGGACCTCGGAAAGCATGCGCCGGTCCGTCTTACTCGTCTCACTTGCACTCTATCTTGCGGGCGGATCGAGTGATCTCTCATTCGCGCAGGAGGCCAACTTTGCCGGCAAGACGGTCAGGATGATCCTTGGCCAAGCCTCGGGCGGAGGTGCCGACACGAGCGCGCGTCTGGTAGCGGCTTTTCTCGCCAGATATCTGCCCGGGAGTCCGACCGTCATAGTCATCAATATGCCAGGGGCTAATGGAATCGTTGCCAACAATTACCTCGTGCACCAGGTTACTGCCGATGGCACGACCTTCATTGCCGGCTCGGGTTCGCAAGTCATCGCCGCGGCCGAGAAAAATCCCGCTGCAAAATATGACCCGGCAGCGTTTGAGTTCATCGGCAGCGTGCAAAATCCAGGCACCGTTTTGATCGCGGCAAAATCAGCGATCCCGCGCCTGACCAGCGCTTCCGCCGATCCCGTCATCATGGCGCAGGTCGGCGTGGCACGCCCGGGTGCCCTATTCACGATTTGGGGCAAGGAGTTCCTGGGTTGGAATGTGCGCAGCGTCACGGGATACAAAGGCAGCCAGGAGGTTCACCTTGCGGTCTTGCGCGGCGAGGCCGAAATGATGGACACGGGCGCCATCAACGTTCTTGGCCCGATGGTCGCCGGGGGGAGATATGCGGGCGTATCGCAAATCGGATTGTATTCCGACGGCAAGTTCGTACACCGCCGCACGTTCAAAGATGTTCCGCTAATCTCTGAGCAACTGGCCTACAAGATCCATGGTGTGGCATTGTCCGCGCTAGAGCGCTGGCTTAAGGCTGCCGCCATTGGCAAGTTCTATGCCCTGCCGCCCGATACACCCGCCGCCTACGCCGCGGCTTATCGTGACGCATTTACCCGCATGCAAGCCGATCCCGAGTTTCAGAACAAGGCCAAGGTCGCACTTGATCCCGACTATGAAATGATGTCGGCCGCCGACACCAAAGCGTTGGTTACGGCTGTTATGGCAACCTCTGATGCAGATCGCGCGTATCTTGCTCAATTGCGCCTCAAGTACGGCATGTGAGTGGGGCTGACGCAGGCGAATATACTTTCGCCAGATGGATAGGCTGAACGTGTTCTGATTGAAACAGATCCGCGCTAAGTCAGCAGGTTCGAGTCAAAGGATTGATGGCAGGCGCGTTGTTCCAGCAAAAGGATTGACCCATGCAATTGACGATCGCGCTCGAGCGCTACGACCGGCACTTTCCGTTCTTCGACAATACCGTGTTACACCCGAGAATGTTCAATTTCGAGTGTTGCAGGTCGGCCAAAGCGTGACCCTTCGCGACGGCACAGATCGACACAAGCGAATGCTGGACGACAAGGAATTCGATATCTGCGAGTTCTCGATGTCGTCGTTCCTGATGGCAAAGGAGCGAGGGATGGATATTATCGGGATTCCGATTTTCCCTCGCCGTTTGTTCAGCGCGAGCCAAATGTTTGTGCACCCGGATTCCGGTATCGAGCACCCGAAGGACCTGGCCGGAAAAAAAGTTGCGATCAGTTCGTTCCAGACCACTCTGTCTTTGCTGGCCAAAGGCGATCTGAAGTTCGAGTACGGTTTGCCTTGGCAAGACGTCAAATGGTTTGTCACCACCAAAGAAAAGATCGAGTTCGAGCATAAGAAGGGCGTCTTCATACAGCCACTCGATAAGCGCGAAGATCTGGGCGAACTCTTGGAGCGGGGAGAAATCGATGCCCTTTTCTTTCCGCACCCGCCGCTCTCGGTGCTGACCGGCAAAAGGAAGGCGCGCCGGCTCTTCAAAGATACAAGGGCAGAGGAATTGCGCTACTTCAAGAAATACGGCCATTGCCCGATCATGCACATCATGACATTGAGCAATGACCTAGTCATCCGAGAGTCTTGGCTGCTTAAGGCGATCATGGACTGTTACGCGCAAGCTAAAGAGATCAGCACGACCTATTTTGAAGATCCCGCTTGGTCGCAACTCGTTTGGGGGCGGCACTATTTTGAAGAAGAGCGCAGGCTGTTGGGCGCGGACCCATGGCCAATCGGACTCAAAGCAAACTACAAAAACCTGGAGCGCTTCATCGAATATTCACACGATCAAGGCCTTCTCAATAGCCAAACTACGGTGGAAAGTTTGTTCCCCAGGCAGGTCCTGGAAACCTGAGGTCTGCTCCTGGCCCTATTCCCCCGTCGTCGGCACCCAGCCGCCACAGACGCTGTCAGAGGGTAAGCTGCCGATCCACGCCGAGTTGGCCGGACTTTCCGCTGCCGGGGGTGAACCCGCCCGGAAGTCATTTTTAAAGTCGTCTTCGGGGCGGGAAGGAAAGCGCACGACTTACGTAACGTCGGAGAGTGCTCGCCTCAGCTCTTCAGGAATATCCACGTAGGTGAAGTGGTCTTGTTGGCGCCTCGTCCGAGTGGCAGCATAAGGCGTGCTTCACACCGCGACGCTCGGAGGAGTTACATGAATGACGTTCGAGAGGGTGGATGCCTTTGCGGTTCTGTGCGGTATCGCGCCAAAGGATCTCCTAAACGCGTGACCGCATGCCATTGTACATTTTGCCAGCGTCGCACGGGCGGCGCCTTGAGCGTCCATGTTTGGTACAATGACAAGAGCCTTGAATTTATTGGCGATCAGATGGGATCATACGAGCATCGCTCCGATGAAAACGACCGGTGGCTGCGACTTCATTTCTGTCCAAAGTGCGCGACGACGGTAGCTCTAACGATTGAACGTATGCCAGACGTTTATCTCCTCACGGGCGGGACTTTGGATGATCCAAAATCCCTCGAGATTGAAGTGCATTCCTGGATGCGCTCGTCTCCTCCATGGATGGCGTTGCCCCTTCAGGGTGAGTGCTTCCAGACGAGCTCTGGCGCAGGCATCCGGCAGATTGCTCCAAATTCAGCGTAGTACATTGCTGGTTTGCGTCGTTGCTGTAAGGGCAAGGCGCCACAATAAGCCGATGAATTTCTATTTCTGGCCCTCCTCCCCGTCGTCGGCACCCAGTCGCCACGGACGCTGTCAGGGGATAAGCTGCCGACTCTCACGGAGTTGGGCCGACTTTCCGCTCATTGGGGTAGACCGACCGTCGTCAACTGCTTCCGGCGATGGTGAAAAATGACACATGAAAAATGACCCATGAGCGACAATTGCCGAGGGAAATTGCTGCACTGCCGGTAGGCCCTATGCAGCACCGGTGGAAGCTGAAAGCGCCGCGCATATTTGATTTTAGCTTGATCTAACAGTCGGCTGGCTCAATGTTGCGCAAATAGCACATTTGAAAATCATCTGTGCAGATAAGCCAGATATAGCGCCGCTTATCTCAGGTTATTAGAGGCGATAGCAGATTTGGGGGCTGACTATGCGTCGCTTACAATGTTTGTTGCTCGCCGCTGCCGCTGTAATCGGCTTCGGTTCGCTCGCTTGGCGCAGCCCGTGGACAGGAAGCGCAACGCGACCGTCGAACTGTTCACGCTCGGCGGCTGCACGCCGGTCTCGGTCTGGTGAACCTGATAGCGGCGCAGGTCCTCGGCGGTGGCCGTATCGGGCGAGCGGCCCAGGAACCTGGTAAGTTCTCGATGTGGCGGATATAATCGTGTTGCGTCTTCTCACCGAACTTGCGGACCGACATGTCCACGATCATGCGACGGCGCAACGGGCTGATGGGCTTATCGCTCATGGGGGGCTCCTGTCTTGAGGTTGGAGTGCTTGACCCCTCGATCCTCAAGACGGAGCATCCCGCCTGTCACCGTACCCCGATCACCGGTTCACTCCAGCCGCCCCACAGGCTCCGCCCCCTCGCGCGCAGCGCGCTCCTCGCGAGCGGGTTCGTTCGTTGACCTTCGGGCCGTGTCCCCCGCGTGTCCCCGCGACTATCTGTGGGCTGACGTCGACTTGGTTTGTTCTGGTCGCGATGTGTCGCGAAGCCCCGTCGGACGGGCCTCAAGCGTGGCTCCCCGGGAATGAGGTTCGAACCATCGACCGGACGGGAAACAACCGCCTTGACAGTCTGAAGGGGGGCCCGGGATTTGATGACCATGATTGGGTGAGGAGAGGCTGGCGTACCACATGTCAGCAACAAGATAAGACACCGACGTGCTTCGTGTGATCATCGATGCTGCGGGTAACTCGGATGGATCCGTGTCTCAGCAAGGGCGGTCTCGTTACACCCGCTCGTGTCTCAATGGCCAGATACTCAGCTTCCGACGAGATCAGTTCCTCTTGGTCACCATGTGGTCACCGTATCGGCCTCGACGTAAGGCCATTGAAATGGATTCAGGGAAATATGTTTTACAATCAACTAACTAGATGGTGGAGCCAAGGGGAGTTCGAACCCCTGACCTCTTGAATGCCATTCAAGCGCTCTCCCAACTGAGCTATGGCCCCATCAGTGGACACGGGTGTCGGGACCTCCGTGCCGCGAAACATCAGGCATGACCAAGCTAGACCGCTTGGCCGTCCGGTCTCAAGGCTCCTCTTCGTCCTCGCGGTCGCCGATGATATCGGTGACGTCGTCGTCGGTCTCTTCCTGTTCCTCGATGAGAGCCGCATCATCGAGGCTCTCATCGATCTCGATATCGTCGTCCGCCCCGTCGACCACGTCGCCCTTCTTGCCCTGCGCCTCGGCGTCTGCGTCCTCGAGCGAGACGAATTCCGCGTCCTGAGTCTCCGGCACGACGGCCTCTTCCGGGCGCGCGGCCACCGGGCGGGGCGCAGCCACCGGCTCCGGCCGCGACCGGGCGGTCAGCGCCGCCAGCGGCATCACGGTGTGACACTTCGGGCAAACGATCGGATCCTTGTTAAGGTCGTAGAACTTCCCACCGCAGCCGCTACAGAGGCGCTTGGTGCCGAGTTCGAGTTTCGCCACGGTCCGGGTTCCTTGGTCGGGGCCTAAAATGAGGTGCTTCACTTGGCGAGTCGCACAGTCCCTGTCAATAGCGGGAAAGGGGCCCGGACTGGGGTCCTGTGCGTGCCTGAGGGGCGTCTGGGCTTCGGGGCCGGGATGACGCTCCCGGCCGCCCATGCTAGTGAACCCGCATTCTCGCAGGATCGAAACCACCGTGTCGCACGCCAAATCCGCCCCGCTCGCCGCCCGCCGCTCCGGCGCGCTCAAGGGGCGCGTGCGCGTCCCGGGCGACAAGTCGATCTCGCACCGCGCCCTGATCTTCGGCGCATTGGCGGTGGGTGAGACGCGGATTTCCGGCCTGCTCGAGGGCGAGGATGTGCTCAATACCGGCAAGGCGATGGTGGCTTTGGGCGCGACCGTGGAGCGGCTGGGCGCCGGCGAATGGCGGGTGCATGGGGTCGGAGTGGGCGGCTTTCGCGAGCCCGCCGGGGTGCTCGACTTCGGCAATTCCGCTACCGGCTGCCGCCTGGTGATGGGGGTGGTGGCGGGCTGCCCGATCAGCGCCACCTTCGACGGCGACGCGTCGCTGCGCAAGCGTCCCATGAAGCGCATCCTCGACCCGGTGGCGCTCGTCGGCGCCCACGTGGTGAGCGAGACGGAGGGCGGCCGGCTGCCGGTGACGTTGCAGGGCGCCCGCGACCCGATACCGATTGAATACCGCACCCCGGTTCCGTCCGCGCAGATCAAGTCGGCGGTGCTGCTCGCCGGGCTCGCGGCGCCGGGCGCCACCACCGTGATCGAGAGCGAGGCGAGCCGCGACCATACCGAAAAGCTGCTCGTTCACTTCGGCGCGGAGGTCAAGGTCGAGCCGGAAGGTGCACACGGTCGCCGCATCACGCTTGCCGGCGAGCCCGAGCTGGTGCCGGCCCCGGTCGTGGTGCCGGCCGATCCGTCATCGGCCGCCTTTCCGATGGTGGCGGCGCTGATCGTGCCGGGCTCCGAGGTGATGCTGACCGATGTCATGACCAACCCGCTGCGCACCGGGTTGATCACGACGCTGCGCGAGATGGGCGCCACTATCGAGGCGCTCAATGTCCGCAGCGACCTCGGCGAGGAGCTGGCCGACTTTTGCGTGCGGGCGACCGCCCTCAGGGGCGTCGACGTGCCGGCTGAGCGCGCGCCTTCGATGATCGACGAATATCCGATCCTGGCGGTCGCGGCCGCCTTCGCGGAAGGCACGACACGCATGCGCGGCCTCAAGGAGCTGCGGGTCAAGGAGTCCGATCGGCTTGCGGCGGTCGCGGAAGGGTTGCGGGCGAGCGGCGTCGCGGTCGAGATCGAAGGCGACGACCTGATCGTGCATGGCAAGTGCCGCGCCTTGGGTGGCGGCCAGGTCGCCACTCATATGGATCACCGCATCGCCATGGCGTTCCTGGTCATGGGGCTCGCGAGCGAGAAGCCGGTCGGTGTCGACGATACCTCGTTCATCGCCACGAGCTTCCCGAGCTTCGTGCCGATGATGCGGGGCTTGGGCGCCGAATACTCATGATCATCGCCATCGACGGACCGGCCGCCTCGGGCAAGGGTACGCTTGGCAAGCGGCTCGCCGCTCACTATGGGCTGCGCCATCTCGACACCGGGCTGATCTACCGGGCGGTCGCCAAGGCGCTGCTCGATGAGCGCCACCCGCTCGACGACCTGGAACGGGCGGTCGCTGCCGCGCGCGCCCTCGATCCCGATGCCTTCGACGAGAAGGTGCTCAAGAGCCACGCCATCGGTGAGGCCGCCTCGATCGTCTCGGCGCTGCCGGAGGTGCGAGCGGCGCTCGTTGCGTTCCAGCGCGATTTCGGGCGGGCGCCGCCCGGCGCCGTGCTTGACGGGCGCGACATCGGCACCGTGATCTTTCCGGATGCCGACGTGAAGATCTATGTCGATGCCACCGCGGAGGTGCGGGCGCAGCGGCGGGCGGCCGAGATCGCGAACTCGGGCGGCTCTGTGAGTGAAGCCGAAGTGCTGGCCGACATCCGCCGCCGTGACGAGCGCGACATGCTGCGCGCGGCTGCGCCGCTCAGGCCGGCGACGGACGCGCACCTGCTCGACACCACGCAGCTCGATATCGATGCGGTCGTGCGCGCCGCCATCGATATCGTCGAGCGGGCGAGGCAATCCTTGCCCCCCGCGGTGGTGCCCCGTTTCCGAAGTTCGTGATCCACCGCAACACACTCTGACACGAACTTCGGAAGCAAAAGGGGCACTGCCAACTCTATGATTCTAGTGCCGCATTTCGTGGCGCTCTGCCGGGGCGCTCTGGCTGCCCCAGCTTCAGTCCCGGCCCCGGAAATGACGACCCGCCGGCCGGCCGCGGCATCGCAGCCGGCCGGTACCGTTTCCCTTGCCGGCCTGGGCCTCTTCCGCTATATCCCCCGCATTCCGGGCCGCCATCGACATTGTCGAAGCCGTCCGAGCAGGCCAAGAGCGCGGCTGACCGCGCTTTTGTTGTGGAGGACCTAGCCTGCTCCGTCCGCTTCCTGGTGGTGCGTATCCGGACCTGAATCATCGCTTCGATCGCCTGGTCGCCGCGCCGGGCTGCCGTACGCAGGGACCGTCGTCGCCTGCGTCCAGGCGGCACGCGTGGCGAGCAGCCACAACCGCCAACAGGAGTGTTCATGGCCACTGCCAGTATTGCCACACCGACGCGTGAGGATTTTGCCAAACTGCTCGAGGAATCGTTCATCCAGGGCAGCCTGCAGGAAGGGTCCGTCGTTAAGGGGACGATTGTCGGGATCGAGAAGGATCTCGCCGTCATCGACGTCGGTGCCAAGACCGAGGGCCGCGTCCCGCTGCGGGAGTTTTCCGGCCCGGGCCGGCAGAACGATCTCAAGGTCGGCGATACGGTTGAGGTCTATCTGGAGCGGGTCGAGAATGCGCTCGGCGAGGCGGTGCTCTCGCGCGACAAGGCGCGCCGCGAGGAAAGCTGGGGCAAGCTCGAGAAGGCCTTCAACAGCAACGAGAAGGTCCAGGGCATCATCTTCAACCAGGTCAAGGGCGGCTTCACGGTCGATCTCGACGGCGCGGTTGCGTTCCTGCCGCGCTCGCAGGTCGACATCCGGCCGATCCGCGACGTGTCGCCTTTGATGAACCAGCCGCAGCCGTTCCAGATCCTCAAGATGGACCGCCGGCGCGGCAACATCGTGGTCTCGCGCCGCACCGTGCTGGAAGAGACGCGCGCCGAGCAGCGCCAGGAGCTGGTGCAGAACCTCGAAGAGGGCCAGGTCATCGACGGCGTGGTCAAGAACATCACCGACTACGGCGCCTTCGTGGATCTCGGCGGCATCGACGGCCTGCTGCACGTCACCGACATCGCCTGGCGGCGCGTCAATCATCCCACCGAGGTGCTCAACATCGGGCAGCAGGTGAAGGTCAAGATCATCAAGATCAACCACGAGACCCACCGCATCTCGCTCGGCATGAAGCAGCTGCAGGATGATCCCTGGCAGGGCATCGAGGCGAAGTATCCGATCGGCGCACGCTTCAAGGGCCGTGTCACCAACATCACCGACTACGGCGCCTTCGTGGAGCTCGAGCCCGGCATCGAGGGACTTATTCACGTATCCGAGATGTCGTGGACCAAGAAGAATGTTCACCCCGGCAAGATCGTGTCGACCTCGCAGGAGGTCGACGTGCAGATCCTCGAGGTCGATCCGGTCAAGCGCCGTATCTCGCTCGGCCTCAAGCAGACCATGCGCAATCCATGGGAGCTGTTTGTCGAGAAATATCCGGCCGGCTCGACCATCGAAGGCGAAGTCAAGAACAAGACCGAGTTCGGCCTGTTCCTCGGCCTCGACGGCGACGTCGATGGCATGGTGCATCTATCCGACCTCGACTGGAAACGGCCGGGCGAGCAGGTGATCGAAGAGTACAAGAAGGGCGACAGGGTGCGCGCCAAGGTGCTCGATGTCGACGTCGAGAAGGAGCGCATCTCGCTCGGCGTCAAGCAGCTCGAGGGCGATCCGATGGACACCGCGGGCGACCTCAAGAAGGGCTCGGTCATCACCTGCGAGGTCATCGAGGTGAAGGAAGCCGGCATCGACGTGAAGATCGTCGGCACCGACCTCACCACCTTCATCAAGCGCGCGGAGCTTGCACGCGATCGCGGCGAGCAGCGGCCGGAGCGTTTTGCCGTCGGCGAGAAGGTCGATGCGCGCATCATCCAGTTCGACCGCCGCGCCCACAAGGTGCAGGTGTCGATCAAGGCGCTCGAAGTCGCCGAGGAGAAGGAGGCGATCGCCCAGTACGGCTCCTCCGACTCGGGCGCGACGCTCGGCGATATTCTCGGCACTGCGCTCAAGCGGGCGAGCGAGAAGCCGGCTGAGAAGAAAGACTAGAACATTCCGACGCGGCGCGGCCGGGTGCCGCGCCGCGTCGGCGTCTTGCCACAATGCGGCCGGATCATCGGCGTGATTGATCGTCCTGACGGGCCTAGTGCCGCCGATCGCAAGGGAGACAAGCAATGTCGCTCGACGCCGACTTCATCGTTGATCGCCGCCGGATGCGGCGCAAGCTGACGTTCTGGCGGGTGTTTGCCGTGCTGTTCGCGATCTGCGCCATCATCGCGGCAGGCGTGGCCGTGCGTGCTGCGGGCTCCTTCCTGGCTGGGGCGACCGGGGCATCGATCGCGCGCATCACCATTACGGGTCTGATCCGGACAGACCGCCAGCGTGTCGAGGCGCTCGATCGGCTGGCGAAGTCGCAGGCGAAGGCTGTGATCGTCCATATCAATAGCCCGGGCGGGACGACCTCGGGGTCCGAGGAACTGCATGACTCGCTGATGCGGTTGAAGGATGAGAAGCCCACCGTGGTCGTGGTCGATGGTCTGGCGGCGTCGGGCGGCTACATCGCCGCACTCGGGTCCGATCACATCGTGGCGGGGGAGACCTCGCTGGTGGGCTCGATCGGCGTCATATTCCAATTTCCGAATTTCAGCGATGCGCTCAAGACGCTCGGCATCAAGGTGGAGGAGATCAAGTCGTCTCCGCTCAAGGCCGCGCCCAACGGTTTCGAGCCGACCAGTCCCGAGGCGCGTGCCGCCATTGAGGCCATCGTGATGGATTCCTACGCCTGGTTCCGCAATCTGGTGAAAACCCGGCGCGGGCTTGACGATGCGATGCTGGAGCGGGTTGCAGACGGGCGGGTATTCACCGGCCGCCAGGGTGTCGGCCTCAAACTGGTCGACGAGCTGGGCGATGAGCGGACCGCCATTGCGTGGCTGGCCAAGGAAAAGAACGTCGACCCCAAGACCCCGGTGCGCGATTTCAGGCTGCGCGACCGCTTCAGCGATCTGCCGTTCCTGCACACCGCCGCGATCGTCGCGCTCGATGCGCTGGGGTTGGGATCGTTCGCGCGCCGCATCGAAGAGTGGAGCGCGGTCCAGGCGATTGAGCGTCTCAACCTTGACGGTCTGCTGGCCCTTTGGCACCCTCAGGGCTCGAACTAGTGCCCCGTTTCCGAAGTTCGTTAAGTTATCGCTGCACCCTCTGACACGAACTTCGGAAACAAAGGGGCACTAGCAACTCTATGATTCTAGAGCCGCTTTTCGATCTGAAGTTCCTAACCAAGTTTGCCGCAAGTGTTGTAGGAACTTCAGATCGGCGGCACTAGTGTGTGTTTTCTGAGTGAGTCGATCCTCTCCTCCGTTTCATCCCCGTAAAGACTTGCGCGGGAATGCGCGAGGGAGTTTGATCTGAGCGGGCATCGTCTGGCGGCGGCGGTCGGCGGACGCGAGGCAGGGGACGGGAGCACGATGATCAAATCCGAGCTGGTGCAGCGCATCGCTTCACAGAACCCACACCTCTATCAGCGCGACGTCGAAAACATCGTCAACGCGATCCTTGGCGAGATTGTCGCCGCCATGGCGCGCGGCGATCGCGTGGAGCTGCGCGGTTTTGGCGCCTTTTCGGTCAAGAACCGCCCGGCGCGCACCGGCCGAAACCCGCGTACCGGCGCCCATGTGTCGGTCGAGAAGAAGTCGGTGCCGTTCTTCAAGACCGGCAAGGAAATGCGCGAGCGCCTCAATCGGCCGATCGAGTCGGCCCAGCCGGGGCAGGCGCAGCACGGGTAGCGCGCTGACCCATTGGGGCGGGGGCCGCCCCCTGGGGCGAAATTCGCTGACGGGGCGGATAGTCCGGGTTCCGATGCCGTCCACGCCCGTGTCAGGACTGACGCGGCGAGGGAGCGAGGAAGCAGGATCATGATCCGCAAGGTCATCTCGGCGCTTATTCTTGTGCCGCTCGCGATCATCATCGTGATCTTTGCGGTCTCCAACCGGCAGACCGTCGCCGTTTCCTTTGATCCATTTGATCAGATCCATCCGATGCTGTCGGTGGCGCTGCCGCTGTTCGCCCTGATCCTGGCCCTGGTGGTGGGGGGCGTCATCCTCGGGGGCGTGGCGACCTGGCTCGGACAGGGCAGGTGGCGGTGGCGGGCCCGCCATTTTGAGGCCGAGGCGCGGGCGCTGCGCGGCGAGGTCGATGCGCTCAGGCGGCGGGGTGCGGCCCTCGAGCGGCCGCCGGTGATCGACGCGCCGCGGCTCACCATTCCGCCGGCTGCCTGAAGGCTGCGCAAGACAAAAACCGACGGGCGTTGTAGAACGCGGCGGCGAGACCAGGACCCATGCCATTATTGATCAAGATCTGCGGCCTTAGTACGCCGGAGTCGCTCGACGCGGCGATCGAGGCGGGTGCGGACGCCGTCGGCTTCGTGTTCTTCCCGCCGTCGCCGCGCCACCTCGGCTTCGAGGCCGCCCGCGCGCTCGGCGCGCGGGTACGCGGGCGCGCCCTCAAGGTGGCGCTGGCGGTCAATGCCTCCGATGAGTGGCTTGCGTCCGCGATTGAGGCGCTGGCGCCCGACATGCTGCAGCTTCACGGCAAGGAAACCCCGGAGCGCGTGGTGGTGGTGCGGACCCGTTTCGGGCGGCCGGTCATCAAGGCGCTGCCAATTGCCGAGCGCATGGATCTTGCGCCCGTTCGCCTCTACGCCAATGTGGCCGACCGCCTGCTGTTCGATGCGCGCGCGCCGCGCGAAGCGACCCGGCCAGGCGGTCTCGGCAAGAGCTTCGACTGGCAACTCTTGCAGGGGATCAAACCGGGCGTTCCGTTCATGCTCTCCGGCGGTCTCGACGCCAGCAACGTTGCCGAGGCGCTGCGGATCACGAACGCTCCGGCGGTCGACGTGTCGTCGGGCGTCGAGCGCGCGCCGGGCGAGAAGGACCCCGACAAGATCCGCGCGTTCGTGCGCGCCGCCCGCAACGCCGCCAAGGCCGGCGAGCGCAAGGTCGCGAGCGGCCCATGACAGTGCAGAGCAAACCCAATTCGTTCCGGAGCGGTCCCGACGAGCGCGGGCACTTTGGTCATTACGGCGGCCGCTTCGTCGCCGAGACGCTGATGCCGCTGATCCTGGAGCTTGAGCAGGCCTACGCGGCGGCCAAGACCGATCCGGCGTTCCGCAAGGAGATGGACGGCTACTTGGCGGACTATGTGGGCCGGCCGTCGCCGCTCTATTTCGCCGAGCGCCTGACCAGGCATCTCGGTGGTGCCAAGGTGTATCTCAAGCGTGAGGATCTCAATCACACCGGCGCGCACAAGGTGAACAACGTGCTCGGCCAGATCATGCTGGCGCGCCGCATGGGCAAGCCGCGCATCATCGCGGAGACCGGCGCCGGCATGCATGGCGTGGCGACCGCCACCCTGTGTGCGAAGTTCGGGCTCGAATGCATCGTCTACATGGGCTCGGTCGATGTCGAGCGGCAGCAGCCGAACGTGTTGCGCATGAAGGCTTTGGGCGCGACCGTGCGGGCGGTGGAGTCGGGCTCCAAGACACTCAAGGATGCGATGAACGAAGCGTTGCGCGACTGGGTCAGCAACGTCACCAATACGTTCTACTGCATCGGTACTGTCGCGGGTCCGCATCCTTACCCGATGATGGTGCGCGACTTCCAGTCGGTGATCGGCGAAGAGGTGCGCGCCCAGATGCTCAAGGCCGAAGGCCGGCTGCCGGATTTGCTGATCGCCTGCATCGGCGGCGGCTCGAACGCCATGGGGCTGTTCTTTCCGTTCCTCGACGACATGGAGATCCAGATCTATGGCGTCGAGGCGGCCGGGCATGGCCTCAAGTCGGGCCGGCATGCAGCTTCGCTCGCGGGCGGCAAGCCTGGCGTGCTGCACGGCAACCGCACCTATCTCCTGATGGACGGCGACGGGCAGATCAAGGAGGCGCATTCGATCTCGGCCGGGCTCGATTATCCCGGTATCGGTCCCGAGCATGCCTGGCTGCACGACGTCGGCCGCATCCAATACCTGTCGGCGACCGACAAGGAGGCGCTGGCGGCGTTTGAGCTCTGCTCGCGGCTCGAAGGCATCATTCCGGCGCTCGAGCCCGCGCATGCGCTGGCGCGCGTCAGCGACCTGGCGCCGAAGAAACCGAAGGATCATCTCATGGTGGTCAACCTGTCGGGACGGGGCGACAAGGACCTCGCCAGCGTTGCGGCCTATCTGGAGCGGCACGGCGGATGAGTGTGCTTGCGGTCGTAGGGTGGGCAAAGGCGCTGCCTCTGCGTGTTCTCCACGCGGAAGCCTCTCGTGCGCCGTGCCCACCAACGGCATCGATGCGAGCCGCGCCATCCTCGGTGGGCACAGCGCACGAGAGACCTTCCTCGTTGCAGCGCTGTGCCAACGCCTTTGCCCACACTACGGTGCTGTGCGGTGGGAGTTGACCGTGTTCGATCGGCAGAAAGTCACGGGTTGGCTTTTGGTGATCGTATCGACCGCCTTCATCCTTTATTTCCTGAAAGTGCGGCTGCTCGGCGAGGGGCCTCCCTTGGAAAAGAAGGAGTGGGTGCAGTTCATCGGTTCGATCATCGTCCTGATGATCGGCACCATGAATGTCCGCCTCGCCGCCATGCGGGATGAGCGGCGCAAGCGATGACCCGAGTGAAGACCAGTACGCATCCATGACAACCCGCATCGACACCCGCTTCGCCGAGTTGAAGGCGCAGGGCCGTGCCGCGCTGGTAACTTTCCTCACCGCCGGCGATCCCGACGGCGAGACGTCGCTTGCGCTCATCAAGGCGCTGCCGAAGGCGGGCGCCGACGTGATCGAGCTCGGCATGCCATTCACCGATCCGATGGCGGACGGCCCGGCGATCCAAGCCTCGTCGCAGCGCGCACTCAAGGCCGGGCAGACACTGAAGAAGACGCTCGCGATGGTGCGTGCCTTCCGCAAGTCGGACGACGCGACGCCGATCGTGCTCATGGGCTACTACAATCCGATCTACGTCTTCGGTGTCGAGCGGTTCCTGGAAGATGCGAAGGCGGCGGGCGTCGACGGGCTGATCGTGGTCGACCTGCCGCCCGAGGAGGACGAGGAGCTGTGCCTGCCGGCGCTCAAGGCGGGTCTCAACTTCATCCGGCTTGCGACCCCGACCACCGATGACCGGCGGCTCCCTACCGTACTCGCCAACACATCGGGCTTCGTCTACTACGTCTCGATCACCGGCATCACCGGCACTGCAGTGCCGGACGCCAGCAAGGTCACGGGCGCCGTCACCCGCATCAAGCGCCACACGAAGTTGCCGGTCGCGGTTGGTTTCGGCGTGCGCACGGCTGCGCACGCACGCGCCATCGCCAAGGGGGCCGATGGCGTCGTGGTGGGCTCCGCCCTGATCGATGCGCTCAAGGCAAGCCTCGACAAGAATGGCAAGGCCACCCGCAAGAGCGTCAAGGCGGTGACCGATCTTGTCTCGGCGATCGCCGACGGGGTGCGCGGCGCGCATTAGGCTCGACTTGAGGTTCTCCCCAGTTATCCCCTCCGGCCATGCAGGAGGGTGTTTTTGCGCCCGCCCATTGTTACATTTACATTGGGATGACACGTAACCGCGGAAGGTTCCATGAACTGGATTTCCAACGTCGTCCGGCCAAAGATCCGCAGCTTTCTCAATCGTCGCGAGACGCCGGAGAACCTGTGGATCAAGTGCCCGGAGACCGGGCAGCTCGTGTTCTACAAAGACGTGGAGGCAAATTATTTTGTCATTCCGGGTTCCGACTATCACATGCGCATGGGCGCGACCGCGCGCCTGAAGTCGATGTTCGATGGCGAGACCTGGTTCGATATCGCGGTGCCGGAGGTGCCGGTCGATCCGCTGAAATTCCGTGACGAGCGTCGGTATTCCGATCGCCTGCGCGACGCCCGCAGCAAGACCAGCACCACGGACGCGATCAAGCTCGGTTTCGGCCGGCTCGACGGCTTGCCGGTCGTGATCGCGGTGCAGGACTTCGACTTCATGGGCGGCTCGCTCGGCATGGCGGCGGGCGAAGCGGTGATCAAGGGCCTCGACACGGCGGTCGCCAAGGGCACGCCCTTCATCATGTTCGCGGCTTCCGGCGGCGCACGCATGCAGGAGGGAATTCTCTCCCTCATGCAATTGCCGCGCACGACGGTCGCGGTGCAGATGCTGCGCGAAGCCGGCAAGCCCTATATCGTCGTGCTGACCAATCCGACCACGGGCGGCGTCACTGCGTCCTACGCCATGCTGGGCGACGTGCACATCGCGGAGCCGGGTGCGCTCGTTGGCTTTGCGGGCCCGCGCGTGATCGAGCAGACCATTCGCGAGAAGCTGCCGGAGGGATTCCAGCGCGCGGAGTATCTCAAGGAGCACGGCATGGTGGACATGGTCGTCCACCGGCATGAGCTGCGGGCCACGCTGTCCAATCTGTGCCGGCTCTTGACCAAGTCGCCTGCTGCAGTGCCTGCGCCGGAGCCCGAACCGATGGTGATCGAGAGCACGCCGGTACCGGAGAACGCTTGAGCGCTTTGTTCGGCGGGAGCGGACTGAAGTCCGCGGGCCGCTGCGGTTGCCGACGACGATATGCGCAACGTGAAGGCAGCTATTCCGGATTTTAACTGAACCGGCGAATTGCGCGAAGGCGTCATCGGCGCGTTCGGGTTTATCGACTAATGTAGCGCGCCATGAACCCGGTTGATCCCATTGTCGCGCGATTGCTGACGCTTCATCCGAAGCGGATCGATTTGTCGCTCGAGCGCATGTGGCGTCTGCTCGCTGCGCTCGGTCATCCGGAGCAGCAATTGCCGCCGGTCATCCATGTCGCGGGCACGAACGGCAAAGGCTCGACCGTCGCCTTCATGCGCGCGATCCTCGAGGCCGACGGCCGCCGCGTGCACGTCTATACCTCGCCGCACCTTGTGCGCTTCAATGAGCGGTTCCGGCTTGGGGCCGCGGGCGGCGGCGTTCTGGTGACGGACGAGGCGCTTGCCGCCGCGCTCAGCGAATGCGAAGCGGCCAATGGGTCGGACCCGATTACCGTGTTCGAGATCGAGACCGCCGCGGCCTTTTTATTGTTTGCGCGTCATCCGGCCGATGTGCTGCTGCTAGAGGTCGGGCTCGGCGGCCGACTCGATGCGACCAACGTAATCGAAAAGCCGCTCGCCAGCGTGATCACTCCGGTCTCGCTTGATCACGCCGAGTTTCTGGGCGAGAGCGTTGCGCAGGTCGCGGCCGAGAAGGCCGGCATTCTCAAGCGGGGCGTGCCTGTGATCGTGGCGACGCAACCGCGCGAGGCGCTCGCCGTAATCGAACGCCAGGCCGCACGCCTGCAATCTCCGACCAAAATTGCCGGAGAGGATTGGACGGCGACCGAGGAGCGCGGCCGCCTCGTCTACCAGGATGAGGTCGGCCTTCTCGACCTGCCGGCGCCCAAGCTCTATGGCCGGCATCAATTCGACAATGCGGGCGTTGCGATTTCGGCCCTGCGGGCGGCGGACGGACTGCGGCTGCCGCCCTCTGCGTTCGAGAACGGGATCGCCAAGGCCGACTGGCCGGCGCGCATGCAGCGCCTTTCGCAAGGGCGATTGCCAACGCTGCTGCCTTCCGGATGCGAGCTCTGGCTCGATGGCGGTCACAACGCTGATGGCGGTCGTGCCATCGCCAATGCGCTTGCCGATCTCGAGGAGCGGGTCTCGCGCCCGCTGGTACTCGTCATCGGGATGCTGGCGACCAAGGACTGCTCCGCGTTCCTGCGACACTTCGCGGGTCTCGCCCGCCGTGTCATCGCGGTGCCGATTCCAAATCAGGACAAGTCGTTGCCGGCGGAAGCGGTTGCGGCCGCCGCGCGTGCGGTGACGATCCCGGCGCAGGAGGCAACCGACATCGCGAATGCGCTGGCCGCTGTAGTGGAGCTGGGCCTCGATCCGCCGCCGCGCGTGCTGATCACCGGCTCGCTCTATCTCGCTGGCGAGGCTCTCGCCGCCAACGGCACGCCGCCGAGTTGAGCGCAAAACAAAACGGCCGACCTCTCGACCGGCCGTCGGACACAGATTGCGATCAGTGCCTCACACCGCGGCGGTGATCCACTGTTCAAGCTTCTGCTTGGGCGCGGCGCCGATCTGGCGTGCGGCCATCTGCCCGTTCTTGAAGATCATCAGGGTCGGGATCGACTGGATGCCGTACTTGGTCGCGGTCGCCGGGCTCTCATCGACGTTGAGCTTGACGATCTTGACCTTGTCGCCGAGCGAGCCCGAGATCTCCTCAAGCGCAGGCGCGATCATGCGGCAAGGGCCGCACCATTCCGCCCAGAAATCGACCACCACCGGGCCATTGGCCTTCAATACCTCGGATTCGAATGTTGCGTCCGACACCTTGCCGACCGCCATGGGTCACCTCGTTATTATGGGTCGCGGCAGGGCGCCGCACGAGAATGCCAAAGTAGGAACGGCCCCGCCCATCGTCAAGATCACGCGTCCCGCAACGCTGCCATTTCGCGGTCCATGAGGGCTGCTGAAACCTCCATGAGATCAGGCACATCGGTCCATACCACCGCGGCCCGGACCGGGCGCCCGGGATAGAGCTCCACAAGTGCCGCCCGGTAGAGCGCAAGCTGTCGGATATAGGCCGGCGGCACATCCTCGATTCGGGTCGGCGCCGGGCGATTGGTCTTGTAGTCCGCGACCAGGATCTCGGTCTCGGTCACCACCAGTCGATCGACCTGGCCCGACACCGCAATCGTCCTCGTCGGCGTCGCGATGCGGCCCACGATCGGAACTTCGGCGCGGCTACCCGGCCGGAACAGCTCGGCAAAGCGCGGGTCGTCAAGCACACGTTGCACTTGTTCGGTGATCTGCCCGCGTTCTGCATCGTCGAGCTCGCGGGCGCCTTGCAGATATCGCCGCGCCGCCTCGACGCGCGCGGATGGCGCGATGCCGGGCAGCGCCTGCAGCAGTCGATGGGCATGCGTGCCGCGCGCCAACGCCTTGGCGCGTTCGGCGCCGGTTCCGAAGCCGCGCACGACAGTCGCATCGTCATAGGCGGTCGACGGCGACAGCGGCACCAGCGCTTGCGGCTCTGCGACCGCGTTGGCGTTAAGCCAGTCCGGTAATTCGATCGCGCGTTGCTCCGGAAGCGATGGCTGCTCCGGCGCGGCGGCGAGCGGCGTCTTGCGATAAAGCCACAGCTCGCCATCGCCATCGGGAGCCGGCTCGCGAGCTGCGACGTCTTTCAATGCATCGAGCACCAGGTCGTACCAGCAGCCTTGTGGGCGCTTGCGCTCGCCGTCGTGGCCGCAGACGACGAGCCGCTCGATGGCGCGGGTCATCGCGACGTAAAGCAGACGGCGATATTCGTTTTCGGCTTCCGTACGCATGCGCTCGCGGGCGTCGGCGACGGCCGCCGTATCGGTTGCCTTGGCGGCGGCCCAGACCAGCCGATCGGGCGCGCCCGGCATGACCAGGAGCCGCGGCTGGCGTTGCGGCGGCCCGGCTGGCGGGGTTGTGCTGTCGGCCAGCACCACGATTCGTGCTTCGAGGCCCTTGGCGCCATGCACCGTCATCACCCGCACTTCGTCGCGCGCGATCTCCATGTCGCGCTTCACGTCGGCCTGCGCGGTGCGCAGCCAAGCGATGAAGCCTTGCAACGACGGCGCCTCACGCCGCTCATAGTCAAGCGCGAGGTTGAGAAATTCGTCGATGGCGTCGTTGGCTTCGGGCCCGAGCCGCTTAAGGAAATGCCGCCGGCCGTCCTCAGGCCCCAGCACGCGTGCGAAAAAGCCGAACGGGGTCTCCCGTTGTGCCCAGGCGGCATAGCGGTCGAGCCGCTGCGCGGCGTCGCTGAATTTGGCGTCGTCCTTGCGGCGCAGCGCACCGCGCAGCGAGCCTTCGCGCTGCCACGCGATCTCGAACAGATCGTCTTCGCCAAGGCCGAACAGCGGGCTCTTGAGCACGGTCGCGAGCGCGAGGTCGTCGTCCGGCAGCAGCAGCGCGTCTGCGAGTACCATCAGGTCCATCACCGCGATGTGCTCGGTCAGCACCAGCCGGTCGGCGCCCGCGACATCGACGTCCTCGTCCTTGAGCGCCCGGATGATGGCCTCGAACAGCAGCCCGCGCTGACGCACCAGCACCAGGACGTCGCCGGCCTTCGCGCCCTGGCTGATCCAGAGCTTGATGTTGCGGGCGATCTTCTGCGCCAGGCGGGCCTGCGGACTTGTTTCGGTGACGTCGTCGAACGGCGCGTCCCAGGCTTCGATCTCGCGCTTCTCGTCGGGCTTGATGGCGTCCCAGACCTCCACGATCCCGGGTGCCGCGTCGGGCAGCGCTTCGTGCACGGTCTTGACGTTGTCGGCGGAAAGCCCCGCGTAGGCGTGAGGCTGCGCGAACACGGTGTCGACCGCTTCGAGCAGGGTGGGACCGGAGCGGAACGAATGGCGGAACGGAATGTACTGCAGCTCCTGCTCGACGGCGCGGCACAGCCGTTCGAAGGTGCGCCGCATGGCGTCGAATTCGCGCGGCGCCGCGCCCTGAAACGAGAAGATCGATTGCTTCTCGTCGCCGACCGCAAAGATCGTGCGGGTGACCGAACGCGCGCCGGCGCCGACGAAGAATTCGCCGGTCAGCGCCTCGATGATCCGCCATTGCCGCGGGCTTGTGTCCTGCGCCTCGTCGATCAGCACATGGTCGATGCCGAGATCGAGCTTGTAGTGCACCCAGGCCGACTCGACCCGTTCCAGGAGAGCAAGCGTGTGTTCGATCAGGTCGTCGTAGTCGAGCAGGCCGCGGCGCGCCTTCTCGTCGTCATAGCGGCGGATGACCCGGTTCGCGAGCACGAGCATCGCGGCTGTGCGTTCGCGGCAGGCGACCGCCTTGCGGCGCTCGAACAGAGCGAGTACGCGTTCTTGCTCCGCACGAAGTCGGGCGGACAAATCGGAATTTTCGCGTTCAATTGTCTTGGTGAGCAGCCGCTCACGCGGCCTATTTGTCGTGGTGGAGATGAATATCTCGCGATAGATATTGGCGCGATCCTCGCCTTCCGCCCGTGCTGCCGCTCGCAGCCGCGTCGCTTGGTCACGGTCAGTCTTCGAGCCGTCGTCGAGTGCGTGCGCGACCGCTTCCCATTCGGCGAACGGCAAGAAGGGACCATCGACCGTCTCGGCATCGACCTGCTCCAGCGTGTCGCTGCGGTCGATGCCGAGCACGCCGCAGAGGCCCGCGATGGCGTCCGCGATGCCGCCGTCCTGGGCGATCCAGGCGTCGATCAGCTCGCGTTTGCGGATCGCTTCGCCGATCACCTCCTTGAGCGTCTGGTCGGCGGCCATCGAAATGGCAACCGACAGCGCCTTGCCGAGAGGCCCCTCAGGCTCGGCCGCGGCCTCAAGCAGCGCGCCGAGGCGGACCTGGTCGAGAAGCTGTGCTTCCGCGGCCCCGTCCAGCACCTCGAAGCGCGCCGCGACATTGGCCTCGAACGGAAACTGATGCAGCAGCCGGGTGCAGAACGCGTGGATGGTCTGCACCTTGAGGCCGCCCGGCGTCTCCAGCGCCAGCGCAAACAGCCTTCGCGCCCGCGCGCGCAGCGACGCGCCCGGCTCAAGGCTGGTGATCTCCATGATGGCCCGGTCAAGCTCCGCGTCGTCGAGCGAGGTCCATTTGGCAAGCGTATCGAACACGCGCTTCGCCATATTGGCGGCGGCCGCCTTGGTGAACGTGATGCAGAGAATTCTGCTCGGGTCTGACGCCGGAAAGGAGCAGCCTGATCACGCGCTGCGCCAGCACGTGGGTCTTGCCTGAGCCCGCGTTGGCCGAGACCCAGGCCGACGCCGTCGGGTCCGACGCTTCGATCTGCCGCCGCAGCACGATATCGGGGATGACGCGCCGTTCGGTCACATCGGTTCCCCATTATTGCAATATGCAATACCGAGCTTGACGCCGATATAGCAATTAGCTATACAGATGCAATGGAGATCGTCTTCACGGCTGCGGCGACACGCCAGTGGCTCGATCTCTCGGCAGACGTTCGCCGACGGCTCAACGCCAAGCTGTTGACCTTCGCACGGACCGGTCAAGGCGACGTAAAGCAACTCAAGGGGCGTGCCGGGTCCCGACTGCGCGTGGGCGACTGGCGCATCATCTTCGATGTCGAGGGCAATACGATCGTCGTCGTGGCCGCTGGGCATCGCCGTGAGATCTATGACCGAGAGGGAATCATGACAAAGGTCCAGTTCATCAAGACCGCGGGCGGCGAGGAGCTCGCCATCCTTCCTAAGAGCGAATACGAGAGGCTCGCCAAGCTGGTTGCTGATGAGGATATTGGCACGGCCCGTCTTGTGCGCGGTGCGCGCGAGAAGATCGTAGCTGGGCGCGAGGTCCTGGTGCCGAAGGCTGTCGTTGATCGGTTGGCGGAGCGCGAGAATCCCATTCGTGTGTTGCGCGACTGGCGCGCCATGACGCAGGCTGAGCTTGCCGTGGCGATCGGAATCACTCAGGGCTATCTCTCCGACCTCGAGGCGGGAAAGCGCAAGGGTCCAGTCGCGCTGCATCAGAAAATCGCTCAGGCGCTTGGCGTGCCCATTGATCTCTTGTTGCCGATCGCGGTGTCGGATCAGGAGGCCGATTCTGCACGATTTGCCAAGCGCTCGCGGGTGGCCAAGGACATGCAGAAGCGGACTGGCCGAGGGCGATAAGACGCGCCTGTCACTCTCGTTTTGTTGCGGGGTCTTGATCATTGGCCGCCGAGCTCGTCCTCTTCGCCGCCGAGCGACCATTCCTTGACGCGGGCGAGGTGATCGTAGGTGCCGTAGCGCGTTTTCCACATCGAGAGGACGAGCGGCAGGTAGGGCTGCGTCTCGCTCTCGAAGCGGGTGGCGAGGACCTTGAGGCGCATCAGCGCGCGGTCGGCATAGGTGTTGGCGTCGCCTTCCTTGAAGTCGATCGGCCGCGCTTCGCCTGCAATGAGGCCGCCCTTGAGCGACACATAGACAAGCTCTGCGACCGCTCCCGCCGGCAGATCAGCAAAGCCTCCCTGGCGCAGGATCGCGGCTTCGAGCGTGAGCTGGGGCGAGATGCCGACGCGCACCTGTTTCTCGGTCGGTACCTGGCCGGTCTTGTAGTCGAGGATCGCGTAGCTGCCGTCGAGACGCTGCTCGATCCGGTCGGCACGCGTGCGCAACGTCATCGTGCGCTCGCCGAGCCCGATGGCGATCTGACCTGAGGTCTCGGCCGCGAGTGTTTTGACATCGATGCGGCGCGTGCGTTCCCAGCTTGCAAACCAGCGCGCGATGCGCTGGAAGCGCGGCCACCAGAACGCCTTCGCCTCCGGAAAGTCTTCTATCGCCCGGAAATGCTTGTGACCGATGGCGATCAGCTCTCCGAGGGGGTCTTGGGGCAGCGCGCCTGCGAACGACTTGGTGAACTCGCTGAGCGCGCCATGGATGATGCTGCCGCGGTCGGCCGCGCCAGGCTCGAGATCGATGGCGTCAAGCTCGCGCAGCCCCAGGATGTATTTGGCGTAGATGGTGTAAGGGTCGCGCAGCCAGTGCTCAATGTCGGTGACCGAGAACGCGAGCGGGCGCGCCGCTCGCGGCGGCCGCGGCGTCGGCTTGGCGATCGGCACGATGCTCTCCGGCCGGTCGAGCACGCGCGCCCAGGAAACGTAGCGATCGCCGCGTGCCTTGACACTGTCCCAGTGCTTCTTGCCCGCGAGCGTGGCCAGCCGCTGCAGAAAACGCGAGGCGACGGTCGGTGTGCCTTCCGCCTTGGTGGCGCGGCTCAAGATCACCTCGCGCGCGCCGACGAGCTGGGCGAAGTCATGTGCGGAAAGTGAGATGCGCCGTTCCGGCAGATCGAGGCCGAGCGCGTGACGCATCGGCCGGCTGAGCCAGGCATCGCTTCTCGCATCAGGCGGCCAGCTCCCCTCGTTGAGACCGCCGAGCACGACCCGGTCGAACGTGGTGAGGCGCGCTTCCAGCACACCGAGCACGCGCACGCGGGCGCCGGTCTGCGGCCGATCCGGCACCTTGCGCTCGCCGATCACGGTCTCGAACGTCTCAGTGTAGTTGGCGAGCCTGACGCCCAGATGCTCGGCCGGCGGGCTGGCAGCAAGCTCCGAGAGCGCTGCAGCGAGCGCGGTTCCATCCGGGCCCGCAAAGGCTGCGGGCGCGCCGCTGCCGTCGTCGGAGAGCAGCGTGATCACGCGGCTGTGCCGTTCGGCCAGCTCGGCGAGCGCATGCGGGCCGTCGCGCAGGCATTCGAGCGGCGCGACCGCGGAGAGAAGCTCGATCAGCAGGTTGTCGGCCGCCTGCAGATCCTCGTCCACAATGCTCACGCGCGGATCGGAGGGATGCAGGTCGCAGCGCTCGTGGCGCCTGAACTTGTCGAGCTCGGTGCGGAAGGCGGCAAGCGCATGGCAGAGACCGTCAGTGCCGCGCCGCGGCCGCGGGCCCCGCAACACCGCGCGTTCGAGCGCCGCGACGGCGCGCGCGTGCGCCCCTTCGGGCGCGCCCAGCCGCATGAGCGGGTGCTTGAGCAAAGCGAGCAGCGTGACCGGCAGGAAGCCTTCGATCGTCGCCTTGGCGGCGAGCCGCGCGAACACGCCTGCCGGCGTGTCGGCGAGCGCATCGCCGCCGGAGTCCTCGACCGCGATTCCCCAGCGCGCGAGCGCGGCGAGCACGCGCCGCGCCAGCGCGCGGTCCGGCGTCACCAGCGCGGCGGTCTTGCGCGGCTCCTCGACCGCCTCGCGCAACGCGATGGCGATCGCGAGCGCCTCCTCTTCGGGGTTCGCGGCCTCGATGGCGGACACGCCGTCGAGCGCGCCGTCGGCATGCGCGGTGAAAGTCGTGTCGCCGACGCGCTCGCGCCACAGATGGGTGGCCGCAGCCGGTCGGAACGCTTCGGAGACGAGCCGCTCGCGGCTGCCGCCGTCGGATGGCGCGAGCCGTGCGACCGCCTCGCGCTTGATCCCGATGCGGCTGAGCAGCGCCTGCATGGCGAATTGCGGATGGCCATGCGCCGATTGTCCGTCGCCGTCCCGTGCGATCAGCTCCCAGGAGGGCTCATCGAGCGCGGTATCGAGGCCGGGCAGCACCACCGCGCCATGCGGCAGCTTGGCGATGGTGGCGATCAGCTCGGCGGTTGCCGGCATCGATCCGGTGGAGCCGGCCGCGATCACAGGCCCGTCACTCTTGGCGGCGAACCGCTTGGCCTCGGCCGCGATCAGCAGGTCACGCCGCGCCGCCGGTTCGATCGCGCCGTGCTCGGCCAGGATTGCGGGCCAGGCCTCGCGCGCGATCTGCAGGAATTGCATGGTGAGCTGCCAGTATTGGTCGAAGCGGTCCGGCACCAGCTCGTCGAGCCGCTCCCATGGCACTTGGCGCGTCGTCAGGTCGTCCATCAGGCGCGCGAGATCGTCCGCGAGCGCGAGCGCAGCGGCCGGTCCGGTGACGACCAGCGGAGCCTGCCCGTCGCCGCGCAGCGCCGGCGATTGCGCCCAGCGGGTCACGAGCTCGGCAAGCAGGAGGCGGCGCTCGAGGCCGCCGATCGCGGGCGGCAGCTCGAGCGCCGCGGCGTCGGTCGCCGCGGCTTGCGCGAACGCGATATCGTCCTCGTCGATGTCGCCGAGTGGAACGATGCGCGGCAGGATCGCGGCGCGACCGCCCGTGATATCGAGGAAGCGGTCGCGCACTAGCCGGCAGGCGCGCCGCGTCGGCAGGTAGAGCGTCGCGTCCGCCAGCGCCAGCGGATCGCGCGCCGGCGGGAAGCCGAGCGTGCCGTCAATGAGCGCACCGACGAGCGTCGGCACGAACGGCGCCGACGCCGGGATGGTGAAGACGTGGGGATTACCAGCGGACATGGTCCGATCTTACGCGATTCCCGCCCTGCCAATGCGGAGTTGCCGCTGAAAGTCGAAAGTGAGCCTCAAGCCGCGCTGGCGACGATCGCGGCTTCCGCTGCCTTGACCGCTTCGGGCGTGCCGACATGCATCCACACGCCTTCGAGCCGCAGGCCGAACAGCCGTTCGGCCGCGATCGCGCGGTCAAACAACGGCGACATCGAGGAGGGCCCGGCCGGCACGCCGGCAAAGAAAGCCGGCGCGAAAATTGCCGCGCCCGCATAGACGAACGGCACGACGTCGCGCTCGCCGCGGCGGGCGAGCAGCCCGTCCGGTGCCATCATGAAATCGCCGCGGCCGCTATAGCCGATGCTGGTCGCGGCCGCTGCCAGCAGCAGCAGCCCGTCCATGCGGGCGGGATCGAAGGCGCCGGCAAGCCGATTCAGGTTGGACGCCACGCCGTCGATCCAGATCGTATCGGAATTGACATGGAAGAACGGGCCGTCGCCAAGCGCGGGCAGCGCGTTGACCACGCCGCCGCCGGTCCCCAGCAGCTCGGCGCGCTCGTCCGAGATCGTGATGTGTGGCCGCTGGCGCGTCGCCAGGTGACGTTCGATCTGGTCTGCCATGTGGTGGACGTTCACGACTGAACGCTCGACGCCGGCCGCGGCAAGCCGATCCAGCACGTAGTCGATCAGCGCCTTGCCGGCCACCGTGACCAGCGGCTTGGGTACCTGGCCATTGTGCGGGCGCATGCGGGTGCCGAGACCGGCAGCCAGAACCATGGCGACGCGTGGTGCAGTCTTCAGTTGCGCCGTCTTCAGTTGTGCAGACCTGCCGTGCAGAGAAATCAAAAATGCCCCCCACCCCAATCAAATCGTCTTCAACGCGGGAACATGCTGGCTATACCACCCATTGAGCGCCGTTTGCGATGGGTGTGCGAGCGAGCGCTGCAGATAGCCCCATACCCGCGGCATGTGTCGCAAATATTGCGGCTTTCCGTCGCGAGCGTCGAGGCGGGCGAAGATCCCGAGAATCTTGCTGGCGCGCTGCGCCGCGAGCGCGACGTAGCTCTTGATGAAGGTTGGGCCGTCGAACTCCGGGCTGTCGGTGCGGCGTTGGCGGACATAGTGGCCAAGGAGCGCCAGCTCGGTCTCCTCCGGCACGTCGATGCGGGCATCCTGCAGCAGCGAGGCGAGGTCGTAGCCGGATGGGCCCATCAGGGCGTCCTGGAAGTCAAGGAGACCGACGCGCCGCAGCTCGCTCCGATTGGGCAGCCACAGCAGGTTGGGCGAGTGATAGTCGCGCAACACCCAGGTCGGCGTCTCGTCGATCGCGGGCGCAAGCGCCTCGCTCCACAGCGTGCGGAACGCGGCGCGTTCGTCCTCGTCGACCGAGGCGCGAAACCGCGGCAGATACCAGTCGATCAGGAGTTCCGCCTCGATCAGGAACGCCTCCAGGTCGTAACGGGGAATCTGATATTCGAGATGCGGCGCCACCGGCAGCGTGTCCGGCAGCTCGCGCCCGTGCAGCGACACCAGAACGTCGACCGCCGCCTCGTAGCGCTCGACGATCGGCGCCGGCGGATCGCCCCCGACCACGCGCTCGTCGCCGAGGTCCTCGATCAGCAGCAGGCCCTGCTCGAGATCGGCATGGAGAATTTCGGGCGCGGACAATCCCTGCTCGCGCAGGCCCTTCGCGATCGCGACGAACGGCGTCACGCTCTCGGCAAGATGCGCGATGGCGCTGTAGGGCTTGTTGTCGCGCACCGGCGGGCCGTCCGGGCGGCGCGGCGAATTCATCAGGATGTGGCGCTTGCCGCCGAGCTGCAGCCGGTCGTAGATGCGGGTCGAGGCATCGCCGGTCATGCGGTGGCGCATCGCTTCGCTCATGCCGCTCTCGGCGATGAACTGCCGGACCGTCGCGATCCGCTCGACGCGCGGCGCGAAGCTGCCGTAGCCGGTCACGCGGGCGTGGCGGAATTCGAGCTTGAGCTTGGGGGCAAGCGTGAGCGCGATGTCGAGCCGGTCCCTCGGCAGGATGTCGGCCGCGCGGTCCGGCCATTCGATCATCACGACGGCGTCTTCGGGCAGATCGTCGAACCCAAGCTCGGTGAGCTCGGCCGCGCCCGACAACCGATAAAGATCGACATGCACGAGCGGAAACTTCGGCAGCTCGTAGGTCTGCATCAGGGTGAAGGTCGGGCTCGGCACCTCGATGGTTTCGTCGCCCGCCAGATAACGGATGAGCGCGCGCACGAACGTCGTCTTGCCGGCCCCGAGATCGCCCGAGAGCGTCATCCAGTCGCTGGGCATGAGCGCGGCGGCGATGTCGATCATCAGCCGGCGGGTGGCCTCCTGGTCGGGCAACACCACCGAGAAGCTCGATCCGCCGGTCGTCAGCAGCATGGACATCGCGGCACCGCTCTCCGCCCGCGCCGGCGGTGATCGCAATCCCGGCCTACGCTGCCGAGCGCTCGCCCGCCTCGCCAAGCGGAAACACGCAGGTGACGGTCGTGCCGCGTCCGACCGCGGAATCGAGCGTCACCGAGCCCCCGTGCAACTCCACAAAGGAGCGCACCAGCGACAGGCCGAGGCCGGTGCCGCGATGACGCGAGCCGAGGGAGTGGGTTTCGAACCAATCGAATACCTTGTCCTTCACGTCGGGCGGGATGCCGGGTCCATGGTCTGTGACCGAGAATATTACGGCATCCTTGAGCCTTTGGGCCGCGAGCGTAACGGTCTCGCCCGCCGGCGAAAAGCCTATTGCGTTGGCCAGGAGATTGAACAGCGCCTGGCGCAGGCGGCGCTCGTCCGCCACGAAGCTGCCGATGTCGGGGGCGGCACGGATCTTGAGCGCGATGCCGTTCTGCCCGAGCCGGTCCTGCACCCCTTCGGCGGCCGCTTCCATGGTCTGGCGGATGTCGACCGCGCCGAGGTTGAGCTTCATGGCGCCGGCGTCGATGGTGGCCAGGTCGAGGATGTTGTTGATGATCGCCAGCAGCGCATTGGTCGAGACCTGGATATAGCCGAGGTACTCGCGCTGCTTCTCGGTGAGCGGGCCGGTCACCGGATCGCCGAGGAAATGCGAGAAGCCGATGATGTTGGTGAGCGGCGAGCGCAGCTCGTAGGACACGTGGTGCACGAAGTCGATCTTCAGCTTGTCGGCTTCCTCCAGCGCCTCGTTGCGCTCGCGCAGCGCGCGCTCGACGTTGACCGAGTCGGTGACGTCCTGGAAGGTCACGAGCGTGGCGCCGTCCGGCAGCGGCATGGTCGAACAGTCGGCGGCGCTGCCGTCGCGCCGCTCGATGCGGCCGGTCACCTGATCGCGATTGTCGATGGCCGTGACGGTGGTGCGCAACGCCTGCCAGATGGCGTTGTCACCGGAGAGCGCATGGCACCAGGCGATCACCGCCTCGATGTGCGGGCGTTCCCTCAGCGCGGCCGGGTCGAGCTTCCACATGCGGGCGAAGGCCGGGTTGAACAGCCGCAGCCGTCCGTCGCTGCCGAACACCGCGACCGCTTCGGTGAGGTTGTCGAGGGTCTCGCCCTGCACTTTCAGCATGGCGTCGTAGCGTCGTTCGAGATCGAGGCGCTTGGTGTTGTCGTGGAACAGGTAGATGACGCCGCCTTCCGGGTTGGGCGTAGTCACGACGCGCAGCGTGCGGCCGTCCGGCAGGTGCCAGGTGAACTCGCGCGGCTCGAGTGCGCGATAGGCTTCGTGCAACTGCACCTTCCACTGCCGGAAGTCCTGCTCCTCGGGCAATTTGCGCTCGGCCCGCAGCTGCTCGAGCACGGCGCCGTCGGTCGGCCCGTTGTCGAGAAAGGCCGCGTCGAGGTCCCAAAGCGAACGGTAGGCGGCGTTGTAGAAGCTCAGCTTCTGGTCGGAGCCGAAGATCGCAACCCCGGTCGGCAACTGGTCGAGCGTGCGGCGATGCGCCTGCGACATGTGCTTGAGCTCGGCCCGCATGGCCTCGATTTCACTGACCTCGATGCCGATGCCGGCGCTGCCGCAGCGGGCCGGGAAGGTGAACACGTCGAAGGTCCGGCGCGAGCCGGCGACGATCGCGGGCAGCCGCCCGGCGTAGGGCTTGGCCGCCTCGTGCGCGCGGAAAATCTCCTCGCGCGCCGCGCGGTCGAACAGCTCGATGCCGCGGTTGATCGCCTCCATATTGTCGCGGGCGTCGACCGCGCGCGCATAGGCCAGATTGGCGGCGATGAGCTTGCCGGCTTCGTCACGCGCCCAGATCGGGAACGGCAGCTGTTCGAACAGCGTGCGCAGCGCCTCGGTCTCTTCCATCTGCTTGTGGAAACGCCCCATCAGCTCTGCAAGATCGCGCTTGATCCCCCCGATGTCCTTCAGGCGCAGGATCGCGCGCCCGCCGATCACATGACCTTCCGCCTCGATCGGCCGGCCGTTGCGTGTCGTCACGGTGGTGGCGAAGCCCTCGCCGCGCGCGCGCAGCTGCGCGACCAGCCGGTCCATGGTGTGCGCCTCCTCCGGCTCGAGCCAGGCGCCGAAGCTCAAGAGGCGGTGGGAGGCGGCGTCGCCTGTGACAAGCGACGTATCGCCAATGATCTCGGGCTTGTCGGCCGCCGCCGCCCAGGCGACGAGAACCTGCGGGTCGGAGCGCAGCAAAGCGTTGACGCGATCGGTCTCGGCGCGCGCCGCCATGATGCCGTCGCGGGCGGCGGCCTCGGTCTCCGCGAGCCGGCGGCTGGTGCGCACCAGCATGATCGACGTGACCACCGCGAAGCAGAGAATCCCGAACGTGAGCGTAAGCGCGATCAGCTCGTGCCGGTCGAACTGGTCGAGCATGGCAAAGACGGAATCGAGCGCGGCGCTCGCAGGTGCCGAGCCGCGTAACGGCGCCTTATCCGCGACTCCCTGGGCATAGAGGACGCCAGGTCCAAGAACGGATAATGCGGCCGCGAAAGCTGCGCGGAATAATCTGTTCTGAGGCGGTCGAGCTCGAAAGCTCCCGCCGGTCCTCCGGATCGAGTCCGGCATACCCGCTTGCCCCACCGCATCAGGCCGGCGAGCGTTGCCGCCGGTTGAAAGCCCGCCGCTGGCGCGCGAGGCGCCCTCGGCACTTTGATCTCACGAATCACTCGACTTTACCCCCAAGCGTGTCCGATCTGTAGAGTCCAGATCGTGAACGCACCAACGTTAAGCTGCTGATCCGTCGTTCAATGTGTCGCGGGGTACGGAACCGGGCGGAGCGGTGATATGCTGGTGCAAACGACTCCAGGGAGGCCTGCATGATCTGCGCCCGATTTGTCCTTTCCGCCATGGTGGCAATCGGCGTGGCCAGCACCGCTGCCGCGCAGTCGTTTCCGGAGAAGCCGATCCGCCTGATTGCACCTTTTCCGGCAGGCGGCCCGACCGACACCGCCGCCCGCATCGCGGCACAGGGTCTCTCCGCCAAGATCGGACAGTCGGTCATTGTCGAGAACCAGGCCGGCGCCGGCGGCACGATCGGCGCCAAGCAGGTGGTGGCCGCCAATCCGGATGGCTACACGCTGCTGATGATCGCGGTCGCCAACACGTTCGGGACCGCGCCGGTCCTCTACAAACTCGACTACGACCCCGCTAAGGCATTCGTGCCGGTCGCCACGGTGGTGATCGACAAGCAGTTGATGGTAGGCGGACGGGCGCTGCCGGCCAAGACGGTGCAGGAACTGGTGCGCTACGCCAAGGCCAATCCGGGCGAGCTCAATTATGGGGCCGCGATCGGCATCGGTCCGCACTTCCTGATGGAGCTGTTCAAGCGAAAGGCCGGGGTGGACATTGTCCACATTCCCTACCGGGGCAGCGCGCCGATCATCGCCGATGTTGTCGGCGGTCGCGTTCACCTGATGATGAGCGGCAAGTCGGTCCTGCTGCCGTTGGTGCAGACCGGCAAGGTGCGCGCGCTTGCGGTTACGGCCGCGCAGCGCTGGCCAGAGCTGCCGGCGGTTCCGACGCTGGTTGAATCCGGCTTCATGGATGCGCCCTACGACACCTTGTTCGGAATTGTCGCGCCGGCCGGTACGCCGGCCGCGGTGATCATGAAGCTCAACACGGCCATGAACGAGGCGTTGCGCTCACCCGAGATGCGCGCGAGCTTCGCCCGGCTCGGCATCGAGCCGAAGATCACGACCCCGGCCGAGTTCGCCGCCTTCATTGCGCAGGAGGGGCCGCGGTGGGCCGAGGTCGTGCGGGTCACGGGTATCAAGATCGAACCGTAAGGCTATGCGAATGGAGAACGCGATGACGGGTGTGCGTGCGCTGCTGGTCGCAGTGGCGGTGTTTGGAACGGCCGGTGTGGCGCAGGCCCAGACCTATCCGGTGAAGCCGATCAAGCTGGTGGTGCCGTTTCCGGCCGGCGGCGCGACCGACACGACCGCGCGGCTGGTGGCGCAGCGCCTGCAGCTCGGTCTTGGCCAATCCGTGATTGTCGAGAACGTGGGCGGCGCCGGCGGCAGCATCGCGGCCAAGCAGGTGGCGGCCGCGGCGCCCGACGGCTACACCCTCATGATCGGGTCGCTCAGCACCTTCGGCACCCATCCGGTGCTTTACAAGCTCGACTACGATCCCATGAAGGCGTTTGCGCCGGTCGCCTCCGCGGTGATCGACAAGCTTGTCATGGTGGCGGGTCCCGCTCTGCCGGTGAAGACGATCCAGGAGCTGGTCGCCTACGCCAAGGCCAACCCCGGCAAGCTCAACTATGGCAACGCCATCGGCATCGGCCCGCACTTCACCACCGAGATGTTCAAGATCAAGTCGGGCACCGACATCGTGCACATTCCGTATCGGGGCGGCGCGCCGATGATCGCCGATCTGATCGCCGGCCAGATCCACATGACCATCAATGGCAAGTCGGTGCTGCTGCCGCATATCAAGGCCGGCAAGCTGCGCGCGCTTGCGGTGACCAGCGCCGCCCGCTGGGACGATCTGCCCGACGTCCCGACCATGCTGGAGCTGGGCTACATGGATAAGCCCTACGACACGCTGTTCGGCGTCGTCGCGCCGGCCGGCACGCCGGCTGCCGTCATCGCCAAGCTCAATGCCACGGTCAATGACGGGCTGCGCTCGGCGGAGATGCGCGCCTCTCTCGACAAGCTCGGCATCGAGCCGCTCATTTCGACGCCGGAGGAGTTCGCCGCGATGATCGCCGAGGAGGCGCCCAAGTGGGCCGAAGCCGTGCGACTGACGGGAATCAAGGTCAAGTAGACGGGCGATCGACGCACGTCCGTGCGCAAGCGTGGTCGGGAGCGCTCGGGTTGCTACTGGTTTGCGTTCGGTAGCAGGTCGAGGTCTTTGGACGGGCGCTGCGATCCCTCATAGGATCCTGACAGCACGACGGCTCGCTTGAACCATGTGCGCGTCTGATAGCCGCCCGGGATCTTGCGGAACTTGGTCCACAGCGGCAGGTGCCGCAGCGTGAGGAACGCCACTGGTCCCGCCGTGTAGAGCAACAGCTTGCGCCATCGGTAGACGTTCAGTCGCACGTGCGAAGTCCTGTGCGAATGGCGAATTGGGAACAGCGAATGGTGGACGAGGGCGAGACTCCCGGCAATTGCTCCCCGCCTCCCTGTTCGCAACTTTGTCCTTTGCTCGTTCAGGCCCTTCCGGCGAGCTTCAGCCCCTTGTCGAGCGCCGCATAACTGCGCACCGGCGCCGCCATCAGGAACCGATAGCCCTCGTTGAGGATGCGTTCGACATTGTTGGAATCGACATGCGGGTGACCGACCACCACGTTGTTCTTCTTGCAGGTGTCGACCACGCGCGCCATCCACTTGAGTACCTCGGGGTGCTCGTATTGCCGCGGATAGCCGAGCTCCTGCGAGAGATCACCCTCGCCGATCAGGCAGGCGCCGATGCCCGGCACCTCCTTCAGGATACGGTCGAGATTGTCGATGCCGCGGGTGTCCTCCATCATCAGGATCACGAAGATCTCGCCCTTGGGGTTGAGCGGCCAGACGTCGGCGCGCTCGTAATATTCCTGCTGCGAGATGCCCCAGTAGCGCACGGCCTGCGTCGGCCCGTCGCCGCGGATGCCCTGCGGCTCGTAGAGCGGCTTGTCCTTGAGGCGCGGATAGCGGCAGGCCGCGACCGCGTTATAGGCTTCCTCGACCGTCGAGATGTGCGGCCACACGATCCCGTATGCGCCGAGGTCGAGCGCCTGCTTGGCCTGGAACTGCGCCTTCTCGGCGCCGTTCGGCGGGATGCGGACTATCGGGGTTACGGCCGGCGCCACCGAGCCCGAGCGGGCGATCTGGCCGCGGTTGAGCATGTATTGCAGGCTATCGCGCAGCGCCCGGACGTCCCAGGGATTGTGCTCCATCTCGTACACGATGCCGTCGTACTTGGCGGTCGCCATCGCGATCGCGGTCTCGGGGTCGGCCTGGCAGAACGAGGTGAAGGTCGGTTTGCCGGATTCAAGCGCTTTGATCACGTTATTGAGACGCGGTAGTTCGGCCATTACTCAATCCCCCTTGGCGCGGATGCGCCGCGACTATAGACAACGCCAGCCTCCGCGCGCTTAGGCTTGGGTGGAAGCCGGTCAGCCGCCCGGAAAGCGCTCTCTCTATAAGTTAGAGCGCGTTCGGACGCAAAACCGGGACCCGCTTTTGCTGAACGCGCTCCCCGGAAGCCCGGGCGGGCGACTGTTTGCGCGGAATATCAAGGTTTGACAATGGGGAAGGCCGGTTCGTAGCATCCCGGTCCGATAGGGGCCGCGATCCGGCGTTCTCTTACGCTTCACTCCCAAAAGGGCTTACGCCCACCAGTCTCGGCGAAGGGTATCATGA
This sequence comes from uncultured Alphaproteobacteria bacterium, assembly GCA_963753575.1. Taxonomy (GTDB): domain Bacteria; phylum Pseudomonadota; class Alphaproteobacteria; order Rhizobiales; family Xanthobacteraceae; genus VAZQ01. Next base: position 4,526,362 of record CAVWCR010000003.1, on the reverse strand, counting down.
TCATCGATTGTCACGGCCATTACACGACCGAACCCAGGGACCTGCACCGCTTCCGCAAGGACCAGACCGAGGCGGTCAAGAACAAGACCCCGCTGCCCCCGCGCGCCGGCCTCAAGATGTCGGACGACGAGATCCGCGCCAGCATCGAGGGCGCGCAGCTCAAGTTCCAGCGCGAGCGCGGCACCGATCTCACGATCTTTTCGCCGCGCGCCTCCGGCATGGGCCACCACATCGGCGATTTCGCCGTCAGCCAGGAATGGACGCAGATCTGCAACGACCTGATCCATCGCGTCTGCTCGCTGTTCCCGAAGAACTTCATTGGCGTGTGCCAGCTGCCGCAGACGCAAGGCGAATCCCCGACCTCCTCGATCAAGGAGCTCGAGCGTTGCGTCAAGGAGCTGGGCTTCGTCGGCTGCAATCTCAACCCCGATCCATCGGGTGGCTATTTCAACGCGCCGCCGCTCACCGACAAGTGGTGGTATCCTTTCTATGAGAAGATGATCGAGCTCGACGTGCCGGCCATGATCCACGTCTCGGGCTGCTGCAATCCGGCGCAGCACACCACCGGCTCGTACTACCTCAACGCCGACACCATGGCGGTGATGCAGCTCATCCTGTCCGACGTCTTCAAGGATTTCCCCAAGCTCAAGCTGATCATTCCGCATGGCGGCGGTGCGGTGCCGTACCATTGGGGACGCTTCCGCGGTATCGCGCTCGACAACAAGAAGCCCGAGCTCGCCGAGATCATGGGCAACAACATCTTCTTCGACACTTGCGTGTATCACCAGCCCGGCATCGATCTCCTCACCAAGGTGGTGCCGGTCGATAACATCCTGTTTGCGTCTGAAATGGTCGGCGCCGTGAAGGGTATCGATCCCAAGAGCGGGCACTACTTCGACGACACCAAGCGCTATGTCGACGGGACTTCGAACCTGTCGGCCGCCGACAAGCAGAAGGTGTTCGAAGGCAACGCGTTCAAGGTCTATCCGCGGCTGAAGGCGCAGATCGAGAAGCAGGCCGGGAACGCGTAACCCGGAAGGTCAATATGCGTGTCGATGCTCTTGCCTACGTGATTGCCCGCGCCAAGGACCTTGGCGAGTGGGCGAGTTTCGGGCCCGGCCTTCTTGGCCTGCAGCGCGTCGACCGCAGCCGCTCGACGCTCGCGTTCCGCATGGACGACCGCAAGCAGCGGATCATCGTCAATGCCGACGGCGGCGAAGGCATCGACGTGTTCGGCTGGGAGGTGGCGGACGCCGCCGCGCTCGATGCGCTTGCGGCTAAGCTTGAGACCGCGGGCATTGCGGTCGCGCGCGGCACACGCGCGCTCGCCGACGAACGGTTCGTGAAGGACTTGATCGTCACCAGTGATCCGCTCGGCAACCGGCTGGAAATCGTCCATGGCGCCGAGACGGCATCCGAGCCGTTCACGCCGGGCCGGCCGATTTCGGGCTTCCGCACCGGGCCATTGGGCCTGGGCCACGTCGTATTCAACGTCGAGAGCGTCGAGCAAATCGACCGCGTGATGCCGTTTTACCGCGACCTTCTCGGCTTCCGGCTCACCGACTACTATTCGCATCCGTTCGAGGCGCGCTTCCTGCACGTCAATCCGCGCCACCACAGCCTCGCTTTCATCAAGACCGGCAAGACGGCCGTGCACCATATCATGATGGAGGTGTTCTCGTTCGACGACATGGGGCAGGGCTACGACATCGCGCTGGGCAACGACCAGGTGGCGACGAGCCTCGGCCGCCATACCTCGGATTTCATTACGTCGTTCTATACCTTCACGCCATCCGGATTCATGGTGGAGTACGGCTGGGGCGCGCGCTCGATCGATCCCGAGAGCTGGCATGCGTTCGAGCGCAAGGAAGGGCCGAGCATGTGGGGCCACGATCGCAAATGGCTCTCGCCGGAGCACCAAGCGGCCGCGCGCAAGCTGCGGCTTGCGAACGCCGAGCAGGGCATGCGCCGGCCGGTGCAAGTGATGGAAGGCAACTACCAGCTCATGCCCGGCGTCTGCCCCTGGTGGGACAGCGTCACCGGCAGGCATCGCTGATCGAGGTTGATCAATCGACGGTGATCAATCGACGTGATCTCGCGCCACCGATCACTCGGCTGCGGTCTTGCGTAACCCTTCGGCCGAATGCACCAGATCCTCGACGCTGATATGCCCGAGCGTTATGGAAAAGGATCGCTCAGCCTCCGCCAGCGCGGGCGCGACGACCTGCACGAGCAGCGCCGAACCGTTGATCGGCATGTCGTCTGTTTCGTCCACGGTGCCGGCCGCCCTCAGGATGTCGTCGGCACTGATGCGGTGCTGGTCGCGTGCAAGCTCGTAACCTCCGCGCGGTCCGCGCACGCCCTTCAGGATGCCGTGTCGGACCAGCGCTTGCAGCACTGGCTCGAGATGGCGTGGCGGCAGCCGGTGTCGATTGGCGAGCGATTTTGCGGCCACCGGTCGACCGCGCGCGTTGAGCGCGATGTCGATGACGGCCGCGATGGCCAAGATGCCTTTGCGTGGCAAGAGTGGCATGATGCGCAAATCCGAAATGTGAAATAGTTGCGTGGGTCGCTTTGGCGGCGAAACACGCCGCCTCGGCTCAGTGTTCCTACCTTTCAGGCTCTATTCGCCCGTACTTCCGAACCCCCCGGGCCCACGTATTGTTGCACGAAGTTTTGCAGATTCGCAAATCTTTGCTTGCAATATTCTTACAATGATAAGTTGCGCTACGCGCATACCCCTATTGACCGTAAATGGCTCCGAGCCGTGATTTACAAGGAGAATCTGTACCTCTCCGCGGTAGTCGGCATCAACCGTGCCTGGAGCGTTAAGCACAGTGACGCCATGTCGAACGGCCAGCCCGGAGCGCGGCCGCACTTGTCCTTCCGTTCCCGCGGGCAGTGCGATGCAGAGTCCAGTCGGGATCAGAGCACGTCCGCCTGGTGCAAGGACAGTCGGTGAATCAAGGGGAACTGCCGCTAACAGGTCGAGGCCGGCCGCCAGTTCGCTTTGATATTCTGGCATCGGCAGATCGGCCGCGTGCGGCAGCCGCATCACCTCGACTTCGATTTTCTCCACAATCCATCTCCTGCCAGCGCGGCTGTAATTCGTACTACTAGTGCGTGTGCGACGTGGTCCTTGGACTGCGGCGGCCACGACTCGACGCCCTCGGGCGTGACGAGGTGCACGCTGTTGATCTCGCCGCCCATGATGCCGGTTTCCGGCGACACGTCGTTAGCGACGATCCAATCGGAACCCTTGCGGGCGAGCTTGGCTTTGGCATTGGCAATCACGTTCTCGGTCTCGGCCGCAAAGCCGATGACCAGCGGCGGACGCTGCGTCTTGCGGTGCGCGATCGTGGCGAGGATGTCCGGGTTCTCGATGAGCGTCAGCGGCGACGGCGCCTTGCCTTTCTGCTTCTTGATCTTCTCGCGACCGGGCGCGGCGACGCGCCAGTCGGCGACCGCGGCGGCAAACACCGCACAGTCCGCGGGCATTGCGGCTTCGACCGCTTCGAACATCTCGCGCGCGGTCTCGACCTTCACGATCTTGACGCCGGGGGGATCCGGCACGTTGACCGGGCCGGACACCAGCACGACTTCGGCGCCCGCGTCCGCGGCGGCTGCCGCGATGGCGTGGCCTTGCCGTCCAGACGAGCGGTTGGCGATGTAGCGCACCGGATCGATCGGCTCGTGCGTCGGTCCGGACGTGACGATGATGCGCTTGCCCGCGAGCGGCCGCTCGCCTGTCCTGCCCAGCAGCGCTTCCGCGGCCGCCACGATGTCGAGCGGCTCCGCCATGCGGCCGACGCCGGCTTCGCCCTGCTCGGCCATCTCGCCCGTATTCGGCCCGACCGTCGCGACGCCATCCTCGATCAAACGCGCGAGGTTGCGCTGGGTCGCGCCGTGCGCCCACATCACCGGGTTCATCGCGGGCGCGATCAAGATCGGCTGGTCGGTTGCCAAGAGCACGGCGCTCGCCAGATCATCGGCGTGGCCGCCCGCCATCTTGGCCATGAGATCGGCGGTAGCAGGCGCCACCACGACCAGGTCGGCGTTGCGCGCGAGCCGGATATGCCCGACGTCGAACTCGCTTGCCGGATCGAACAGGTCGGTAAAAACGCGCTCGCCCGAAAGCGCGCCGGCCGACAGCGGCGTGATGAACTCCTGCGCGGCGGCGGTGAGAATGCAGCGCACGCTCAAGCCGCGCTCGCGCAGCCGCCGGATAAGATCGAGCGACTTGTAGGCCGCGATCCCGCCGCCGACGATCAGGAGAATGTGTCCGTGGGCGGCAGACGTGATCGGCTTCGCCATGTCCGCTGGCGCTGGCGCCTCCTGCCGCCGCACGGGCCGCGCCGGCGCGTCCTCGGCTGGGCTTGCGGCCGCCGCGCGCAGGATGGTGCGAACTTCGTCCTCCATCGAACGGCCGTGGCTGGCGGCCCGCAGCCGCAATTGCTTCTTGAGGCTTTCGTCGAGCTGCCGGATGGTGATGCTGGCCATGCGAGGCTCCTGCCGGGGCGCCACCATGACATATGATTGCATTGCAATCAATGCAATCATCACCTCCATCGTTGCGAGCCTTGGCTGGGCCATCCATCATCCGCCGATGCGGCTGGATGGAGGGCGAGGGAGCGAACCAAACATGAGACGGGCGGGGGAAACGCTGATGCGCTGGTTTGCAATGGTTGCCGCTGCGTTCTGCCTGGCGGCCACGCCCACGCGCGCCGATACCATCCGGGTCGTCATTCCGTATGCGCCGGGCGGCGCGCTCGATCCGATCGCGCGCATTATCGTCAACGGCTGGAGCAGGCTGCGGCCCGCCGATACCATCATCGTGGAGAATATCGGCGGCGCCGGCGGCATCGTGGGTATGGGCACGGTTGCCAAGGCGCCGCCCGACGGGCACACGCTCCTGTTCAGCCCGTCCGGCAATATCGTGATCAGTCCGTCGCTGCACACGAGCCTGCCCTATCATGTGCCAACCGCGTTCGAGCCCTTGGTGCTGGTCGGCTCGGTCAAATCGGCGCTGATCGTGCGCGCGAGCCTCAACGTGCATTCGCTCGCCGAGCTGATCGCGCTCGCAAAGCGTGGCGAGAAGCTCACCTTCGGGTCGCCCGGGCCGGGCACGAGCCCGCACATTTCCGGCGAGCTCCTCAATCATGCCGCCGGCATCAGCATGACCCACGTTCCGTACCGCGGGCTCGGGCCCGCGCTCAACAATCTCATTGGCGGACATATCGACGCCATCACCACGTCGGTGATCGCCGTGCTGCCCTATGTGGAGGCGAAGACCGCGCGGGCGCTTGCGACCTTCGACACCGAGCGCTCCGACCGGCTGCCGGATGTACCCACCACCGTCGAGCTTGGCTTTCCGGATCTGGTGATGCCGCAGTGGTACGGGCTGCTTGCCCCCGCCGGGCTTCCCGCCGAGGTCAGCCGCACGATCGAGAGCCAGGTGTTGAGCGTGCTGCACTCGGAGGAAGTCAGGACGCAGCTGGCGGCCTCCGGTGTCGCGGGCCCAAAGGGAGCGGCGGATTTCAAGGCGCTGCTCGACGTCGAGTTCAAGAAGTGGCCGCCGCTTATTGCCAAGCTCGGCATCAAGCCGCGCTGACGGGGGGTGGTTTGGGTTCCGGCAATTTACCTTACTGAAGTTTAACAGGGGAACGGGGCGAGTCGCGGCTGCGGCCCATGAACCTGATTGCGGCCGCAAGCGACAACGACACGGGGCGGCAGAATCAGCCCGGATGGATCATCCGAGGATCGCCAAGCCCGCCGAAGGCCAGCCGGAGGAATTGATGCAATTTTCGGAACACGACTTGCGCGCGGCCGTGGCGGCCGGCGCGCTCGATGCCAATGGATTGAGCCGACTTCTCGACTTTCTGGGAACGCGCAAGTCTTCCGTGCCGGCGGTTGCGGCGACCACGGCGCCGCAATTCGATCTCGCGCACCTCCTCTGGTACGCGGGCGCGCTCATTGTCATGAGCGCGATGGGGCTGTTTTCGACGCTCGCATTTTCCGCCATGGGTGGGCCGGCGCTCACCGCAACCGCGGTCATCTACGCCATGCTGTTCACGGTTGCGGGCCATCACCTGTGGTACGTGCGCAACCTGCACATCCCGGGCGGGCTCCTGATCGCGATCGCGGTCTCGATGGCGCCGCTCGCGGTCTTCGGCATCCAGGAAGCCTACGGCATGTGGGGCCAGTTCGGGCGGCCCGGCACCGTGCATGACTTCTACGTCTGGATCAAAGGCAGCTGGGTGTTCATGGAAGTCGCCGCGATCGTGGCGGCCGTGATCGCGCTGCGTTTCTATCCGTTTCCCTTCATCATGATGATCATCGCGTTCGCGCTCTGGTTCATGTCCATGGACTTGACGCCCTGGATCGTCGGCAGCTCCTCGTTTACCTGGGATGACCGGCGCGCGGTGTCGATGTGGTTCGGGCTCGGTGTGCTGGTCGTCGCCTGGCTGGTCGATCGGCGCCGCGGCGCCGGTGACTTCGCGTTCTGGCTGCACCTGTTCGGCATGATCACGTTCTGGGGCGGTTTGAGCTTCAAGAGCAGCGACAGCGAAATCGCCAAGGCGCTCTATTGCCTGCTCAACGTCGGCCTAGTGTTTCTCTCGGTCGTGCTGATGCGGCGGGTCTATGCGGTGTTCGGCACGCTCGGCGTCGCCGGCTATCTCGGCTATCTGTCCCACTCGGTGTTCAAGAACTCGATGCTGTTTCCCTTCGCGCTCTCGGCGATCGGTGTCGCCGTCATCGCGGTCGGGCTCCTCTACCACAGGAAACAGGACGCGATCGCGACCTGGATGGAGCAGCATATGCCGGAGGTGGTGGCGTTCCTGCGGCCCGCGCAGGCAAGGTGATTTCGGTCAGGCTGGCTCGCGCCGCCGTCCCACCCGCATGAGCGTCGTCGCGAACATGAAGATGATGCCGGAGAGCGCCGGGATGATGGTGAGCCCGGTGATGCGCATGCGATGAATGTCGTGCGGCGTCAGTTGCACGCGGCCGGCGGTGATCCAGGCCAGGATATCGGCCGCCATGGTGGCCTGCGGGTCGCCGCTCGTGATGGCGGGCAGCGGCGCCAGCCGTGCCTCGACGGCGCGCAATTCGGTGTCGAGCGCATCGCGCCGCTTTGCCACGCCGAGCGCTTCGCGCAGCTTGAGCACCTCGGCGCAGGCCGCGCCCGAGGCCGCGAGCGTCACGTTGCTGCAGCCCGCGGTCTGCCGCCAAACCGCGGCGGCCGCCGGCTGTGCGCGCTGGATCTCAGCCTCGATGGTTGCGACCGCGCGGCCGTCCGTGATGCCGGCGCGCTCGCTCCGCAGCCGCGCGATGTCGGTCTTGAGCGCGCTTGCTTCCGCCGCCAGCTTGCTGCGCCCGGCGACGCCGTCGCCGATATTGGTGGCCGCAAACCCGATCGCGGCCAACAGCGTCATGCCGAGCGCGATCAGCCAGATCGCCCAGGCGGCACCGGCCGACATGACGTGGCGGTCGCGCCAGAGCTGGGCGGCCGCGCTCGGCAGCACGATGGCGAGGAGATCGATGGTGAGCCCGACCGCGGCAAGGAGTGCGGCGGCTTCTGCGGTCTGGCCGAACGACGCCGCAAAGCGTGTGTTGACGGTGAGCCCGACGATCGCGAGCCCGACCGCCACCAGGGCGAGCACGAGCGCGAGGAAGATGCGGCCGATGCCGCGGCGCGTGGGAGCGGCGTCGAAGACCGCACCCGGATGGTAGCGCGGAGGCGCGGCTGGGCGGCTGCGGAACCTGGGCGATCGGAGGACGGTGGTCGCGGGCAATAGCGTTGCGGCGGGAGGAGGCGCGCTCGGCTTGACGTCCGGGTCGGCCCCGTCCTCATCGTGGTGCCACCAGACCTCGATTTCCTGGCAGTTCTCCAAGGGGACAATCTTGCTCACGACACGTTTTTCCGTAAACGCCTGTCAGTAAACGCCTGTCAGTGAACGCCGCGTTCGTCCCAGAATCGGGCCCGCATATTGAGAACAAATCAAGTACGATTGCAAGTGAAAATTGCGGTTAACGAAGTCTTGCAGCCGCGTTACCAGCGCAGCACGACCAGCACGGCGAGCAAGGCCGCGATCGCCCACAGCGCTGCAGTTGTCCAGCGGTTGCGGCGCGCCTCGGCGCGGCCGATCGCTTCGATCGTCTCGGGTGCCAGCACTAGGCCGTCGCGGGTGATGGTGTCGAGTTGCTCCAGCAGGTCGGCCCCGCGCGAGAGAAGCTGCGGCACCTCGCCCAGGAACCGGCCCACTTCCGCGGCGCCCTCGGCGGCGCCTTGGAGCCGGCCGGCGGGACCGAAATGGCGCTCGATCCATTCGCGCACCACGGGCTCGGCGGTCGTCCACATGTCGAGCTTGGGATCGAGCGAGCGCGCGACCCCCTCGACCACCACCATGGTCTTCTGCAGCAGCAGCAGCTCGGGCCGGGTGCGCATGTCGAACAAGCCGGTGACCTCGAACAACAGCATCAGGAGCTTCGCCATCGAGATGTCTTCGGCGGTACGGTTGTGGATCGGCTCGCCGATCGCGCGGATCGCCTGCGCGAAGCTCTCGACCGAATGGTGGCGCGGCACGTAGCCTGCCTCGAAGTGTACTTCCGCGGTGCGCTGATAGTTGCGGGTGATGAAGCCGTAGAGAATCTCGGCCAGGAAGCGCCGCTCCTTCGGCCCGAGCCTTCCCATGATGCCGAAGTCGACCGTGACCAGGTTGCTGGCGTCGTCGACGAACAGGTTGCCCTGGTGCATGTCGGCGTGGAAGAAGCCGTCGCGCAGCGCGTGGCGCAGGAAGGTCTGGATCACCGCGCGCGCAAGCTTCGGCAGGTCGAAACCCTTGGCGGCGAGCATGGCGCGGTCGGTGAGCGGCGTACCCTCGATCCAGTCAAGCGTGAGCACGTCACGCGCGGTGCGCTCCCAGTCGACGGAGGGCACCCGGAAGTCGGGATCGTTCTTGGTGTTCTCGGCCATTTCCGAGAGCGCGGCGGCTTCGAGCCGCAGGTCCATCTCGAGCACGACCGAGCGGCGCAGCGTCTCCACCACCTCGACCAGGCGCAGCCGCTGTGCCTCGGTAGACAACGCTTCGGCGTTGCGCGCCGCGAACGCAAACGCCTCGAGGTCGACCTTGAAGCGCTGCTCGACGTGCGGCCGCAGTACCTTGACGGCGACCGCGTGCTCGCCGTCCAGCGCCGCGGTCGCGGCGCGGTGCACCTGTGCGATCGAGGCCGCCGCGACCGGCGGGCCGAACGATTTGAAGACGTTCGCGAGCGGCTTGTCGAGCGCGGCCGCGACCGCGCGCTCGGCGTCCGCTTGCGGGAACGGCGCCATCCGGTCCTGCAGCGTCTCGAGGTCGCGCGCGAGCGCGACCCCCACCACATCCGGCCGTGTTGCCAGGAACTGGCCGAGCTTTACGTAAGTCGGGCCGAGCTTGGTGAGCGCGGTCGAGAGCCGTGCCGTCGCCGCGCCGGTCGTGGGCTTTTCGATCAGCCGCGCGAGCTTGAGCGTCACGCGCGCCGGCATCGGCAGCGGCTTGGGATCGATCAGGCCGAGCACGCCCTCGCGCGCGAACACGAAGCCGGCGCGGCTGAGGCGGGCGAGATGGGCGAGGGCGGCGATCACGCTGAGCTCACAGCCGCCAGCCCGAATGCAGCGCCACGATGCCGCCGGCCATGCACTCGAAGCCGACGCGGGCGAAGCCGGCGGTCCGCATCATGTCGGCAAACGCCTCCGGGTGCGGGAAGCGGCGGATCGATTCGACGAGATAGCGATAGGCCTCGCCATCGCCCGTCACTGCGCGCCCGAGCGCCGGGATCACGTTGCAGGAATAAAGGTCGTAGAGCGCGTCGAGCCCGGGGACGTCGACCGAGGAGAATTCAAGGCAAAGAAAGCGGCCGCCGATCCGACACACGCGATAGGCCTCCTTCAGCGCCTGCTCGATGCGCGGCACGTTGCGGATGCCGAACGCGATCGTCACCGCGTCGAACGCGCGGTCGGGAAACGGCAGCGCCTCGGCGTTGCCGTCCACAAAGGTCACCACATCGTCGTAGCCCTGATCGATCGCGCGCGCGCGCCCCACGCCAAGCATGTCGGCGTTGATGTCGAGCACGGTGACGCGCGTGCCGGCGCCGCCCGCCTGCGCGATCCGGAACGCGACGTCGCCGGTGCCGCCCGCGACATCGAGGAGGGTAAACGGCCGATTGCCCTTCGGCGGGTTGACGGTGTTCGCCAGCACGTCCTTCCAGGCGCGATGCAGGCCGCCCGACATCAGGTCGTTCATCAGGTCGTAGCGCGCCGCAACGCTGTGGAACACGTCGTCGACCAGTGCCTGCTTGCCCGCAAGCGGTATCTGCCGATAGCCGAAATGGGTCTCTTCGCCGCTCATGGGCACCAGTCCTTGCAAGGCCGGACCATAGCGCGCGGCGGGAAGAGGCGCTATGTCTCGCCCGGAGACCGGTTAATCATGCCCGAATTGCCTGAAGTCGAGACCGTCCGGCGGGGGCTTCAGCCCGTCATGGAGGGCGCGCGCTTTGCGCATGTCGAGGCGCGCCGCGGCGACCTGCGCTGGCCGCTGCCAAAGGATTTCGCAAAGCGGCTCGAAGGCCAGACCGTCACCGGGCTTGGCCGGCGCGCCAAATATCTGCTTGCCGATCTCTCCTCCGGCGACGTGCTCGTGATGCATCTCGGCATGTCGGGCTCGTTCCGGGTTACGCAGGCGCGCGGCGAAAAGACGCCCGGCGCCTACTATCACGAGCGCTCGAAATCGACCGCACACGACCATGTCGTGTTTGAGATGTCGAACGGCGCGCATATCGCGTTCAACGATCCGCGCCGGTTCGGCTCGATGAAGCTCGTGCCGCGAATAGCGCTCGACGAGGAGCCGCTCCTGCGCGCGCTCGGGCCGGAGCCGCTCGGCAATGCGTTCGATGCCGCCATGCTGGCGCAAGCTTGTAGGGGCAAGAAGACCTCGCTCAAGGCCGCGCTCTCCGACCAGCGCGTGGTCGCAGGGCTGGGCAACATCTATGTGTGCGAGGCGCTGCATCGCGCTCATCTGTCACCGAAACGCCGCGCCTCGACGATTGCGACGCGCGCGGGCGCGCCCAACGAGCGCGCCGAACGGCTGGTGGAAGCGATCAAGGCGGTACTGCAGGATGCGATCAAGGCCGGCGGCTCTTCGCTGCGCGACCATAAACAGACCAACGGCGAGCTCGGACTCTTTCAGCACAATTTCCGCGTCTACGACCGCGAAGGCGAGCGCTGCCCGTCGCCGGGCTGCACCGGCACCATCAAGCGCATCGTGCAGACCGGGCGCTCGACTTTCTTCTGCCCGGTGTGTCAGCGGTAGCGACGAGCGCAGCAATGGCATTGTCGTCATCATCAATTTTGATGACGCCATAGGATTTTGCTCACTGTGCCACAATGCGGCCATGCTCGAACGCGCGGAGAATCACCCCTCCGCAATGAGCGAACATCGAGCCGAGGGGCAGGGGCTTCATGAATGAACAGCAGGCAGTACGCGCAGCGGTCGATCAATGGTTCGTGGCGTTGAATGCGATGCTCAGCGGCGACCCGGAGCCGCTCGCGGAAATCTATTCCCACGCCGATGATGTCTTTTACCTGGGGCCCGAAGGCAACTTTCAGATCGGCTGGAAGGCGACCTACGACGACTGGAAGGCGCAAGCCGCCATGAGCATCGGGGGCAAGGCGAAGGGCGAAGATATTCGTGTCGTGGTCAGCGGCAACATGGCGACGGCCGTCCACTTCACGCAAGGCACGCTGCGGTATCCGGGCGGAAAGACCGCGCGTGTGCGCGTGCGCGAGACCAGCGTGTTCCGCAAGGAAGGCGGCGAATGGCGGATAGTCGCCCACCACGCCGACTCGACCCCCTACTGGGAGAACGCACGCGAGATGTGAGATGAAATCGGCCGACGTCCGACCGGGAAATGTCGAGCCGTCGGCCGAAACCAAGCCAGACCAAAGCGAAAAGCTTTGATCCCGCTCGAACGGTTTACTCGACGGCTGCGCGCTGTTTTGCGCGCATGAAATCCGCGGCCATGCCGATGGCCACCGCGGCGGCGACGAAGCCGCCAGCCATGACGGCCGTTGTCCCGTAGACCTTCATGCCCACATAGGCGATGAGCGCGGACCCGATCGCGAAGATTGCGGTGTACATTTTGAGTTCTCCTGAGGTGCATTTGTGCGATGGAGCAGGACGCTCCAATCTGGCGACACCCTAGGAGCTGCCGTGAGCGGGCTCTGTGATGGCGATCACGGTTGGGACGAATTGAATCAAGGCGCATGAGCCCCGGAAGTACGGGGCGGGGCTTTCGGTTCTTTCCCCATGCTCGTCGATTTCAGGGGCGGCGGCCGTCGCGACGACATCGCGCGCCCCTTCCGCGACCGCCGGGAGGCGATGTAGGTTTGCGGGCGATGAACATCGCCGATCTCATCCTGTACCAGTGCCGACAGCGGCCGCCGGCGCCGGCTTTGTGCGCTCCCGGTTCCGATTTGAACGTTGTCAGCTACGCCCGGCTGGAGCGCTTCATTCACAACATCAGCCGACGCGCCCGCGCGCTCGGGCTTGCGCGCGGTGATGTGGTCGCGATCCTGGTACGGGATCCGATCCTGCACCTTGCCTTCATTCTCGGGCTCGCGCGGATCGGCGTTGTGACGCTGTCGGCGCGCAGTCCCAGCCTGCCGAAGGAGCTCCAGTTCGCAGCCGTGATCAGCGAAGCCCCAATGGCGTTCGGCGCCGTGAGCCGTGTCATCATCGCCGATTTCGACCTGGACGATGGGTGATGGAACTCCGCTCGAGGATGCGCCGCGCGGTGACGGCCGGGATGACGACCTGCACCGGATCGCGCTCACGTCGGGAACGACCGGCGATGCCAAAGCCGTCGGTTTCAGCGAGCGGATGATCCTCGCCAGGGTCCATCACTATGGTTGGGTGCTCGGCGTTGCGATGTCCGATTGCTCGCGGGTGTTCGTCGATCCGGGGCTCGCGACCGCGTTCGGGTATTTCGCCGTGATGTACGTTCTGGCGCATGGCGGCATGGTGGTCTTTCGCGGAACCGAGCCGATCGAGACCATGCAGGCGTTCGGGCTCTACAAGGTGCAGGGCGTGATCGCGGCGCCGGCGGCGGTCGCGGAGTTTGCAGAGCACTACGAGCAGGCGCCGCCGTTCATGAGTGGCTTGCAAGCGATCTACATGGGAGGCAGCCTGCTCTCTCCGGCGCTGTCCGACCGCATCCGGGCGGCGCTGTGCAGCAACCTGCACTACGGCTACGGCTCCACGGAAGCCGGCATAGTCGCGGTGGCGCCAGCGAAGGTTGCGACGTCGATCCGCGGCGGCGTTGGTCTTGTGGCCCCGGCCTACACGGTCGAGGCCGCCGATGACGCCGGCCGTCCGCTGCCCGCCGGTGAAGTGGGGCACATCCGCATTCGCGGCTCGCTATGCGTCGGCGGCTATATGGGTGATCCGGAAACCTCGGCGAAGGCGTTCAAGGACGGCTGGTTCTACCCGGGCGACCTCGGCCTGGTGACCGCGGGTGGAATGCTGGCTCTGTCGGGGCGGGAAACGGCCGTGCTCAACGTGGGGGGCGACAAGGTCAATCCGGAGCGCATCGAGCACGTGCTGATGTCGTTTCCGGCGGTCGCGCAGGCCGGCGTGGCTGGCATGGCTGACAACCTCGGCATCGAGCGGGTTTGCGCCGCCGTGGTGTGGCGCTCGCAAGCCGATGAGGCGGGCTTGCGGGCGCATTGCCAGAAATTGCTGCCGGTCGAGTTCGTCCCCGCGCGGTTCGTGGCGGTTGCCGTCATTGCCCGTAACGAAACTGGAAAAATCGATCGGAACGCGCTGGTCAGGGCCCTAACCGTCTGATTTGGACGATTTTCCAGGGTCTTGCGCAAATCGCAGATGCATACCGGCCACACCGTCGGAAAATGATACCGCGTCCCTGGGACTCAAGTCAGAGTTGGGGTAAAATGATAGCCGATTCCCATCGCGGCGGCGGAAGGGGCCTTTGCAATGAAACGTTCTCTGCTTGCATCCGTGTCGGTGCTGGCCTTGTCATTTGGGGCCTTGTCATTCGGAGCTTTGGCGGCTGATCTGCCGACCCGCCCTGCGCCGACCTACAAGGCGCCGATCGCAGTACCGGCGTGGTCCTGGACCGGCTTCTATCTCGGCATCAATGGCGGCGGCGTCTGGCACCGGGCCAAGGCGCATACCTCGGACACGGCGCCCAGCGACGATTTCTCGACCCTCAATTCATCCGGCGGCACCTTCGGCGGCCAGGTCGGCGTCAACTGGCAGCTTCAGCACCTGGTGTTGGGCGTCGAGGCGGATTGGAATTGGGTCGATGCGGGCGGGTCCGCGAGCTTTGTGTTCTTCCCGGGGGCCAATCCCTTCTTGTCCAAATTGTCGTCGTTGGCGACAGTTCGCGGTCGCCTCGGGTTCACCATCACGCCGCCCACGATGATCTACGCGACCGGCGGGTTTGCGGCCGGGCGGGTCAACAACCAGGCGCCCAATATGATGGGCGGATTCCCTGACGATCATCAGACCAAGACCGGCTGGACTGCAGGCGGCGGCATCGAGCACATGTTCACGCCGAACTGGACCGCAAAGGCGGAAGCGCTCTATGTCGATCTCGGACGCTCCACGGTGCAGGGCTTCTTCGGTCCCGGATATGTCGGTCGTTACACCAACACGGCGGTCATTGCGCGCGCCGGCCTGAACTACAAGTGGTGACGCGCTTCCACCGAACATTCCAGATTTTGCGAACATTCAGGCCGCGCTTTGCAACGCGCGGCCTTTTTGCGTCGGCTCGCTTTATGCCGTGTTTGGTCTTGTGGTCGCATCGGGGCGGATCAAGGCCTTTGAGTTGTGCCGTTTCGCATGCACGATGTCCATGCCTACCGCGATGGCGAGTGCGCCGGTAAACAGGCTGCCGGCGAGGGCGATGGATAAGCTGCAGAGGGACATTCCGGTGCAGATGACGACGTCGCCTGCAAGCGCGATGGTCGGGACGGACATGGCCTGCCTCCTAGAGGTCATCGGTGCGACGGAGCGGCATTGCCCCGATCTGGGAGCATCCTAGTGCCCCGTTTCCGAAGTTCGTTTGTCATCGCTGCACCCTCTGACACGAACTTCGGAAACCAAGGGGCACTAGCAACTCTATGATTCTAGTGTCGCTTTTCGATCTGAAGTTCCTAACCGAGTTTGCCGCAAGTGTTGTAGGAACTTCAGATCGGCGACACTAGAAGTCAGCGCGCCCGGGCTCTGTGATGGCGGTCACGTTTGGCGCGAAACCGGGCCCTGGCATGCAATTGTTCTTTTCCCGCGCACGGATTGCTTCTGCGTGCCGCGCTTGCGCGAGCGGGCGCCCCTTCCGCCGCCGCCCCGGGCCGATGTAGGCTTGCGGCCGATCGACGGCGTCGACCCGCCTGTTGGGTGGCCGGTTCCGGGTGATCGTTTTTCAGTTCGCCGCGCTGCGCGAATTGGTGTGCCCCTGGGAGACTGCCATGGATATCGTTCTCTACTACGCGCCTAACGCGTGCTCGCTTGTTCCCTACGTCACGCTCACGGAAGCGAATGCGCCATTCGAGGTGCGGCCGCTCAATTTTCGCAGAGGCCAGCAGATGTCGGCCGACTACCTGAAGATCAATCCCAAGCACAAGGTGCCGCTGCTCGTCGTCGACGGAAGGACGCTTAGCGAGAACGTCGCGATTCAGACCTGGATCGCGCGCAATTTCCCGCAGACGAAGCTGTTGCCCTCCGATCCATGGCAGGAGCTGCAGGCGATCTCGATTTTGGCGTGGTGCGCGTCCGGCATGCACCCCTATCTCTCCCGCATCAATTCGCCGGCCAAGGTGTGCGACGTGCCGGGCAGCGAGGAGAGCGTGAGCCGCCTGGCCAAGGCGATCCTGTTCGAGAACTATAAGATCGCCGACGGCATGCTGGCGGGGCGCGAATACTTCTTCGACCACTTCACCGCCGCCGACGCGCATTTCTTCTGGGTCGTCCGGCGCGGTTTGCAATTGGGCGTCGACCCCTCCGGCTTTGCGAGCTGCTCGGCGCATTTCGAGCGCATGAAGCAGCGCTCGAGCGTGCAGAAGCTGCTCGCTTTTGAGAAGTCCGTCCTGGACGGTTTCGCCAAGGCGGCGTGAGGGCGGGCGCAAAGACTGCCGCCCGTATCAGTTGCGTGCGTTATTCACCATAAAAAACTTCACTAAAGGAGAATAATCATTGCACTGATTGTAAATAAGTGCTAGGCATCCCGCATCCCGTTCCGTGTTCGAGGGGCGCCTTCCGGAGGCGTTCGCAAGGCGGGGACCGGGAGCGGCACCCGCGAGCGGGGTGATCACGCAAGCCCCGTCCCCGGGCGGTACTCGGGCGGTACTCGGGCGGTACTCGGGCAGCCTCGTCGGCCACTATGGAGCCGGCCCGGTCCGACCACCGTCAAAGGCGATAAGCCAAGATGCCGCGTTGGCGCGCCGAGAGGCGCGGGTGCACCGCTGTACACACCACAGTCGTGCACCATGGTCCGGCCGCAGCCGGACATCGCCCGGAGCAATCCGGGCACTGCGCCTTGTCGGCGCGCCATCCCCCTCGATTGAGGGGCGGTGAGGAAAGCGGAAGACGGGCGAACCCCCGCGCCCAAGCAAAGAACTGGGGACGATCTCATTGTGACTTGATGACTTATGCGACCTCATTGAAGGCCGCGGGCTGTTTGAAAAGTGAACAGGTGAGCAAAGTGAACGGGTGAGACGCCGCGGGCGCAGCATAATGATCACGTGCACGCACCTCTCCGCTGTCGTCCCCCCGCCTGCGCGCGTCTGCGCGGGGACGACGAGAGAGAGAGAGATCAGAGCGCGTGGCCTCCGGGCCCCGCTTTCGCGGGGGCGAACGGAAAACAGCGTGCGGCCACACGGGCGAACGCCTGTCGCACCTTTTTGCCAAAACGAACCCACCGCGCCGAAAACACGCGCTGCGTCAACGATATGATGCGCATTTCCCTGGCGAAAGTAGGGATGCATGGGGAGCGGAAAAAGGGAGTACAGGCCGGAGCGACGCTACTTCGCGGCCGCCACCGACTTCTCCAGCCACCCGTAGATCACCGCGGCGATCTCCTTGTTGTTTTTCTCCTGCATCATCACGTGGCTGTTGCCCTTGATGCCGAGGTCGGCGAGCTTGATGTAGTCAAGCTTCACGCCGGCCTGCCGCATGAACTTGACCGTGCAGTGGTCGTAGGGCGCGTGATAGGAGGCTTCGCTCATCACCATCACGATCGGCATCTTGAGGTTGACGAGCTTGCGCGCCGGCTCCGCCTGCTTCCAGCAGATCGCGAGCCCCGGCCCGTCCGCCTTCTCCTCCTTGACCCATTTGAGCTCGGAGGCGTCCTTCACGGGCGGATCGTATTTCAGCGGAACGCCCGCGATTCCGTAGGGCAGCGTGACGCCGCCTTCCTTGAACCAATCGGGTGCGCCGACGAACTGCAGCCCGTGCACCGGCGGCCCGTTCGGCTCGACCGCCACCACCGCTTTCACCAGGTCTGGCCGCGCATCCGCGGTCGCCCAGCCGATCGGACCGGCCTGCGAATGCACCAGTACGATCGCGGGACCGATCTTGTCGAGCAGCGCCACCATGGCGTCGCGCGAGATGGCTTGTTGTTTGTCGAAGGCGATCTCGGGCAGGAAGCTGCCCACCATCTGCAACGTGACCGGATCGTCGGGCTCGCCGTTGCCGGGCCACTGGGTGTGCAGATGCGCCTGCGGCCACAGCTTGTGCTTCTCCTGCTGCAGGTATCGGGTCTGCGCGCTGTCGGCAGTGGCAAGCCGCGGCGGGCCGTAGACTTCGGCCACGTAGCCGGAGCGGCCACGGCCGGGCTGATCGACGACATAGACGGCGTAGCCGCGGCGCGCGAAATACTGCGCCCAGCTTTCGCGGCCGTCGGGCGTGCCCGTAAACGTCGTGCCGGAGCGGGTGCCGCCGTGCACCATGACGATCGGATAGGGATGCGTCTGCTTCTGCGGAATGCGCATCTCGACATACATCTGGCCGACTACGTAGTGCTTGCCGTTGATGGTGGTGAGCTTGCCGCCGACCGAGAAGAAGCCGTCGCGCGCGAGGTTGAGCGGCGGTTCCTCGTCGGCGGCGTGGGCGGGCCGGGCCGCCAGAAAAGACAGGATGCCGCCCGCGACGAGCGTGGCCGCGCAGATCGAGACGAGCGCAAGGGTGCCGTGATTCATGTTGTCTTCCTCCCTGTCCGGTCATCTTATGCCACGTTGGCGGCGACGGGGAATATGCGTTATTTGAGCAGGACCCTCGGCGGTCGTTATTGTGCCCTCTCCCCTCGCGGGAGAGGGCGGCTTCGCGCTTCAACACAACGGATTGGGTGAGGGGGATCTGCCACCCCTCACCCGACGGTGTTTGTTGATCGTCAAGCGCTGCCCTCTCCCGCAAGCGGAGAGGGCGCAGCAATGATCGCCGCGGATGGCGAGATTGAGAGTGAACCCATGAGCTACGAGACTATCGTCGTCGAAACGCGCGGACGTGTGGGCGTGATCAGACTCAACCGGCCGCAGGCGCTCAACGCACTCAATTCCGCGCTCAATGCGGAGCTCGCGCGCGCGATCGCGGCCTTCGATGCCGACGACGGCATCGGCTGTATCTTGCTGACCGGCTCCGAGAAGGCGTTTGCGGCCGGTGCCGACATCAAGGAGATGGCGGAGAAATCGGCGGTCGACATGTTCATGGGCGATTTCGCGGGCGCCTGGCACGCGACCGCCAAGGCGCGCAAGCCGGTCGTCGCGGCTGTGGCGGGCTTCGCGCTCGGCGGCGGCTGCGAGCTCGTCATGCAATGCGACGTCGTGATCGCGGCCGACACCGCGAAGTTCGGCCAGCCCGAGATCAAGCTCGGGGTCATTCCGGGCATCGGCGGTACGCAACGCCTGACGCATGCGGTCGGCAAGGCCAAGGCGATGGATTTGATCCTCACCGGCCGGATGATGGACGCGGTGGAGGCCGAGCGGGCCGGCCTCGTGGCGCGCGTGGTTCCGGCTGCGAGCTTGATGGAGGAGGCGATGAAGGTCGCCGAGACCATCGCCGCGATGTCATTGCCGGCGCTGATCGCCGCCAAGGAGACGGTCAATCGCGCATTCGAGACATCGCAAGCGGAAGGCATCCGCTACGAACGCCGCGTGTTCCACATGCTGTTCGCCACGCATGACCAGAAGGAAGGCATGGCGGCGTTCGTCGAGAAGCGTGCGGCGAAGTTTGAGAACAAGTGAGAGACTAGCGAATTATTCGCTCACCTGCGCACGCAGGTCACGCGCACGATCGCGGCCTTTGCGGCGGCGACACCGGCGTCGCCGGTCGCTGGCGTGATATATTGGGCGTCGAGGAAGCGCCGGATGGTGTCGACCGTCACGACGTTGGCTTGCGGTAGCGAGGCCGAGCCCGCCATCAGCGGGGTCTTGAGCGTCACCATGCCGAAGAAGCGGCCGCGCGCATCGAGCGCGGCGGCGCCCGCAAAACCGAGCTGCGGCGAGGGTTGCACGCCGTCGCCGTTGAGCTTGGCGGCCGCCGTCGTCACCGCGTGGCCGCCGGCCTGCAGCTTCGGATCGGCGATGCCGACGAGCGTGAGATCGGACCCCTTGGCGCTTTCATGCACGATCGCGGCCGGCGTCAGGTCGGGAGCGCCGAATACGCGCAGCAGCGCGATGCCGTTGGCGGGATCCTCGGTCACGCGGTTGGCATCGCCAAGCCCGCCTACCTCGATCACGCTGCAGCCCTCGACCAGCAGGCGGTCGGTGAGGATGTGGCCATCGGGGGTCACCACGATGCCGGTGCCATATTCGATCTTGCGGCGCGTCGGGCCCATCAGCTCGGTCAGGCCGGTGCCGGAAAACGGCGCAAACGCGCTTCCCATCACGACCGTCACCGGATCCATGATGCCTTCTGTTGCCTGGTCATAGAGGATCGTGAGGCCGCGCACCTCGAGGTCGCGGATCTGAGCGCGCACGTAGAATTTCTTGAGGCCCTGCAGGCCAGACAGGATGAAATAGTCGTCGCGTACGACATTGACATCGAGCTTGCGGCCCGGCGGCTCGCGCCGTTGCTGCTCGACCACGGTGGCGAGCGTCGTGCCGGGCTCTCTGATCCGGAAGGTCTCGATCTGCACCTGTCCCTGCGCGGACGACCACTTCGTGCCACTGCGGCCGCGCACGACCTTCGGCACCTGCTTCAGCGGAAGTCCGAGCTGGGCGCCGGTCGCCCGGTCTTCGACCATGGTCCAGCCGAGGCGCTCCTGCACTTCTTTTGACTGTGTGGCGAGCTGCGCGCGCTCGGGTGGCGTCAGCGCGCCGGTCTCGCGGTATCCGCTCGCCTTCTGGAACGCCTTGATGGCCGTGATCGTGCGCTCGTTGAATTCGCCGTTGATCAGGCCGTTGAAGTGTCCGGTGAAGGCGAGATCGAACTGGATGCCGACGCGATCCGTGAGCGGCAGGCCGGCATTGCTGCCGGCCTCCTTCGGGTTGCCTTTCTTGGGATTGCCTTTCTTGGGGTTGCCTTTGGGCCTGCCCTTCTTGTGGGTCGACTTGCCCCTCTTGGCCGCGGCGATCTGGATGGTCTGCGCCGACGCCGCATCCGGCTGCGTCAGCAAGGGGATGAGAGATGGCGCCGGCAATGCGATACACAAGGCCAAGAGCGCGACAGCTGCGAAACGCATGCAAGCTCCTGCCACCGCTTATGTCACGTCACCGCTTAGGCCCCTCGCGGCCAGCCTATCCGATGATTGTGGCGAGGCAAACGTGATCATTGCTATAACGCACAGCATGCTCAGTCCCGAAGAACTCGAACGTTACGCCCGTCACATTGTGCTGCACGAGGTCGGCGGGCCCGGCCAGGCCGCGCTCAAGCGCGCGCGTGTGCTGGTGGTTGGTGCCGGTGGGCTCGGCTCGCCAGCGCTGCTCTACCTTGCGGCAGCCGGCGTCGGCACGCTCGGCATCGTCGACGATGACGAGGTGTCGCTCTCGAACCTGCAGCGGCAGGTGATCCATGGCACGCCCGACGTGGGCGTGCCCAAGGTCGAGAGCGCGACGGCGGCAATCGGTCGCATCAACCCGCACGTCGCGGTCGAGCCGCACGGGGCGCGGCTCTCGGCCGCGAATGCGCTCGAGCTGATCGGGCGTTATGACCTGGTGGCCGACGGCTCCGACAATTTCCCGACCCGCTATCTCGTGTCCGACGCCTGCTACCTCGCCGAGAAGCCGCTCGTCACCGCCGCCATGGGCACGTTCGACGGCACGCTCACGACGGTGCGCGCGCATGAGCGCGCCGCGGACGGCAGGCCCAACCCGACCTATCGCTGCCTGTTTCCGGGACCGCCGCCGCCCGGCTCGGTGCCGGCCTGCGCGGAAGCGGGCGTGCTCGGCGCCATGGCGGGCGTGCTTGGGTCCATGATGGCGCTCGAAGTGATCCGCGAGATCGTGGGCTTCGGCGACAGCCTGGTCGGGCGCTTGATCATGTTCGATGCGCGCGCGATGCGTTTTGAATCGCTGCGCTACGGCTGGGATCCGGCCAATCCGCTCTCAGGCGAGCGCGCGACGATCAAGGATCTATCGCTGCACCTATGAGCGCGTCACTTGAGCGCGTCATTTCGACCAGTAGGCGACCGCCTGGGTGCTGGCGACGATCGCCCATCTGTTGTTGCCGTTCGCATGCACGCGATAGCAGTTCTGCCGCGACCCCTTCCAGGTCGAGCAGAAGCCGTCGGCGGAAAGCTTCCAGGTGCCCTGGCTCTTGGAGCCTGACTTGCTCATGGGCTCGCGCGTCATCGTGCCGTCGGGCGTGAAAATCATCCTGAACCTGACTTTGGAGGGCGTCGAGGCGGTGAACGGCTTGCCGTTGAAGAACAGCGCCTGGATCTCTTTCGGTGCGAGCCGGCCTGCCGGCGCGGCGAGAAGAAGTCCGCTACTGAACAGGAGCGCGGTAGCGGCGCCCACGATCCGTGCGTTCATCGGTGTTCTCCGCTGAGCTGCTGCCCTGCCGATACGCCGCTAGCGCTCCGCCACAGGCACTTCAAATTGGCGGCTCTAGGGTAATCTAGTAATGGATACGATAAATTTACAATGACTTCAAAGCATCGATGGCAATACCCGGTCGGGCGGCTTGTGGCCGTCCAGGAAGGTCCGGATGTTGACGATGACCTTTTCACCCATCTCGATGCGCCCTTCGATCGTAGCCGAGCCCATGTGCGGCAGCACTACGACCTTGCCGGCGCGTGCGAGCTTGAGAAGCTTGGGATTGACGGCCGGCGCGTGCTCGAACACGTCGAGGCCGGCGCCCGCAATCTCGCCGTCGGTGATCAGGCGACAGAGGGCGTTCTCGTCGATCACCTCGCCGCGTGCCGTGTTGACGATAAAGGCGTCGGGCCGCATCAGCTTGAGCCGCCGCGCCGACAGAAGGTGATAGGTCGCCGGCGTATGCGGACAGTTGACCGAGACGATGTCCATGCGGGCGAGCATCTGGTCGAGGCTCTCCCAATAGGTTGCGCCCAGCTCTGCCTCGATCTGCGGCGCGACGCGGCGGCGGTTGTGATAGTGGATCGACATGCCGAAGGCGCGGGCGCGGCGCGCCACCGCTTGGCCGATGCGCCCCATGCCGATGATGCCAAGGCGCTTGCCCCAGATGCGATGGCCGAGCATCCAGGTCGGTGACCAGCCTTCCCATTTGCCGTGCTCGAGCACCTCGAGCCCTTCGGCGAGCCGCCGCGGCACCGCCAGGATCAGCGCCATGGTCATGTCGGCGGTGTCCTCGGTCAGCACGCCCGGCGTGTTGGTCACCGTGATGCCGCGCTGATGCGCGGCCTTCACGTCGATATTGTCGACACCGGTTCCGAAATTGGCGATCAGCTTGAGCGCCTCGCCGGTCTTGCCAAGCACAGCGGCGTCGATCCGGTCGGTGATAGTCGGAACCAGGACATCGGCGTTCTTCATCGCCTCGGCGAGGTCGGCCTGGCTCATCGGCTTGTCGTCAAGGTTGAGCTGCGCGTCGAACAACTCGCGCATGCGGGTCTCGACCCTGTCCGGCAACTTGCGGGTGACGACGACCAGCGGCTTCCTGTTGGCTTTAGCCATGTCTCTCACTCGGAGCGTGGCAAAACGACATCCCTCGCCGGCTTTTTGCGATCTGTTCAGGCCTCATTAACCGCGCCGCCCGACACTGCCTCGCCAGTTAGACGGGGTCTGACCGGAACTCTGTACCAGATGGCTCGGTCAGAACAAAGCGCCGCCACGGTGGCCAGGGGTTCTCGCGTAGCAGTATGAGACAGGTTTCCATCCGCCGCCTAGGCTTTCAGACAAGACGTCGCGCGCCGATCATCGGCATGATCCTTTCCGTTGTGGTGCTCGCGGCCGGCGCCGCACACGCGGCCGGCGTGCTTGCCACCGGTTCCCGCAGCGGGCTGCCGGTTCCACGGTTCGTGAGCATCAAGCCTGACCGGGTCAATGTGCGAAGCGGCCCGACCCGCGATCATGAGGTGGCCTGGGTCTATACCCGCGCCGGCCTGCCGGTCGAGATCACGGCCGAGTCGGAAAACTGGCGCCGCATCCGCGACTGGGAAGGCGCGGAAGGCTGGGTCTATCACTCCATGCTCTCCGGTCGCCGCACCGCGCTGGTGACCGCGAAAGAGAAGGGCACCTTGGTTCCGCTTCTGGCCAAGCCCGATGCCGAGGCCGACGTGATCGCGCGATTGCAGTCGGGTGTGCTTGGCAGCGTCAAGCACTGCGATGGGAAATGGTGCCGCATCGTCGGAACCGGCTTTGACGGCTACGTGGCGCAGGACCGCCTCTGGGGTGTCTATCCGAACGAAAAGGTGGACTAGCGCCTCGCTTCCGAAGTTCGTGTCAGAGGGTGCAGCGATGACTTAACGAACTTCGGAAACGGGGCACTAGTCGCTCTGCGTTCTTCCGCGTTCTCAAGTCATTCGTGATTGAACAACTGCCGGTGCTCGCGCAGACATTCCTCATGTATCGCTGTCGTGATGGCGCTGAATTTTGCCGTTGCTTTTTTCGAGCGTGAGCGACTTGCGCGTTTGCAGCTCGACGGAAATAGCGTGGCGCTTTCACCACGCGCACCCCAGTCCGGATCACACTAGGCAAAAGGGGATATTGCGGGTGCCGATGCCCACATGATGTCGGGCAGGCTCGATCACGTCTCGCGGAATGAAAGCGCAAACGGCCTGTTGCCGCTGCTGTTGCGGCGCCATAACCGGATCGGCAGGAGAAAGCGTCGCTCAGCGGTCCTTGCGACGCAGGCGCACCACAACGTCGATACGCGCGATCTCGTAGCCCTCGGGCGGCATCGGGGCTTCGCCGACAATCACCCCGGAGTCCGGGATGTCGAGAAGGGCGTTCTCGCCCTCGATGAAGAAATGATGGTGCTGGGTATTGTTGGTGTCGAAATAGGTCTTCGAGCCGTCGACCGCGACCTGCCGCAGGAGGCCGACGTCCGTGAATTGATGCAGCGTGTTGTAGACGGTCGCCAGCGACACCGGCACCTTGGCCTTGGCGGCCTCCTCGTAGAGCATCTCCGCCGTGATGTGCCGGTCGCCCTTGCCGAACAGAATCCAGCCGAGCGCCATGCGCTGACGGGTTGGCCGCAAGCCGACGTGCCGCAGCATCGCCTTCACGTCATGCCAGGGGCAACCAGTCCGTGCCGTACGAGGTGCTGGCCGTGACGTCTCGATCGCCGGATCGACGATGTTCGTGAACACCGTGGTGCGCAAGGGGGTCATGACACACACCTCAAGAGCATGGCCCTTCACGGCCGTACTTCTAGCCCGTTGAATTGTTGCATTTGTAACATGTTTCTCCAAAGATGCAACTGCTTCGCAATTACGTTGTGGCAATTCCAAATTGGGCTTCGCCCCGGCCCGTTTGGGCCGTCGCGCCAGGGCCTAAAACAGGCATCGAATCAGAATGTTGCCGGCACTCCCTGGGTATCAATTGGTGCCGCAGTCGGGCTTGCGGTCCTCGCTCTCGCTTGCTTCCGAGGTCGGCACAGAGGCGGTATTGGCGGGGGATAAGCTGGTTTTGTCGACCGGCTCGGCTATGTTAGGAGTGCTGCGCCAGAGGCCGGGCGAGGCCTGGTGCCAACGATGGGATTTCGATGGAGAATCGGCGCACTAGCTTCAACTACGAAGACCTGTTGGCTTGCGGTCGCGGCGAGCTGTTTGGCGAGGGCCCGCAGCTGCCATTGCCGCCCATGTTGATGTTCGACCGGATTTCCGAGATCGCCGAAAAGGGCGGCGAATACGGCAAGGGCTTGGTGCGGGCCGTGCTCGACCTCAAGCCCGATCTTTGGTTCTTCCCCTGCCACTTCAAGGGCGATCCGGTCATGCCCGGCTGTCTCGGTATCGATGCACTCTGGCAGATGCTCGGATTTTTCCTAGGCTGGCTTGGTTCGCCTGGCAAAGGGCGCGCGCTTGGCATTGGCGAGATCAAGTTCTCCGGACAGGTTCTGCCCAACGTCAAGGAAGTCATCTACGGCATCGATATCAAACGCGTGGTGCGCTCCAAGCTTGTCCTTGGTATCGCCGATGGTTGGCTCAAGGCCGATGGGTCGATCATCTATCGGGCGATCGACCTCAAGGTCGGCCTGTTCCGCAACGAAGAAGCGATGCAGCCAAGCGTGGCCTGACGGCGCGCCGTTCTTTGATCGGATGAGGCGGGGATGAGACGGGTCGTCGTCACCGGGATGGGCATCGTCTCATCCATTGGGAACAATACCCAGGAAGTTCTGGCGAGCTTGCGCGAGGCGAAGTCGGGCGTCGTGCGTGCCGACAAATACGCCGAGCTCGGTTTCCGCTGCCAGGTGCACGGCGCGCCCACGCTCGATGCCCAGGAGGTCGTCGATCGGCGCGCCATGCGTTTCCACGGCGGCGGTACCGCTTGGAATCACGTTGCCATGGAGCAGGCGATCCGCGACGCCGGGCTCGGTGAGGGCGACATTTCTCACGAAATGACGGGCATCATCATGGGGTCGGGCGGGCCGTCGACCCGCTCTATCGTCGAATCTGCCGACATCGCGCGCAGCAAGGGACCCAAGCGCGTGGGGCCGTTCGCGGTGCCGAAGGCCATGAGCTCGACCGCCTCCGCGACGCTCGCCACCTGGTTCAAGATCAAAGGCGTCAACTATTCGATCTCGTCGGCCTGCGCCACCTCCAACCATTGCATCGGCAATGCGATGGAGACGATCCAGATGGGCAAGCAGGATCTGATCTTCGCGGGCGGCTGCGAGGAGCTCGATTGGACGCTGTCCGTTCTGTTCGATGCCATGGGAGCGATGTCGTCGAAATTCAACCAGACGCCCGACAAAGCGTCGCGCGCCTATGACGTCGATCGCGACGGCTTTGTGATCGCGGGTGGCGCCGGCGTGCTGGTGCTCGAAGAGCTCGAACACGCCAAGGCGCGCGGCGCCCGCATCTACGCAGAGATCGTCGGCTATGGCGCGACCTCGGACGGGCATGACATGGTGGCCCCTTCAGGCGAGGGCGCGGCGCGCTGCATGCGCATGGCGCTCAAGGACGTGCAGGTGCCGATCGATTACATCAATCCGCACGCCACCTCGACGCCGATCGGCGACATCAAGGAGATCGAGGCGATCCGCGAGGTGTTCGGCGACAAGTGCCCGCCGATCTCGGCGACCAAATCGCTCACCGGTCATTCGCTCGGCGCCGCCGGCGCCCAGGAGGCGATCTACTCGCTCCTGATGATGAACAATGGCTTCATTTGCGAGAGCGCCAACATCGAGAATCTCGATCCGGCTTTCGCGGACATGCCGATCGCGCGCGAGCGGCGCGACGGCGTCACGCTCGGCTGCGTGTTGTCGAACTCGTTCGGGTTTGGCGGCACCAATGCGTCGGTCGTGTTCAAGCGGCTCGATGCGTGAGCGCGCGATGAGGGGCAGGAGCGAGCGGTCGGTGCCCGGCACAGCAGGCTGGGACGATAAAACACGATCTGTAAACGGGTGACCATATGCCGGGGGTAATGCAGGGCAAGCGCGGGCTGGTGATGGGGGTCGCGAACGACCACTCGATCGCCTGGGGTATTGCTCGCATGCTTGCCGAGCACGGGGCGGCGCTGGCATTTACTTATCAGGGTGACGCGCTCGGCCGTCGTGTGAAGCCGCTGGCCGAGTCGGTCGGGTCCTCGCTCGTGCTGCCGTGTGACGTCGAGCAGATCGATACGGTGGATGCGGTGTTCTCCACGCTGGCCGAGAAGTGGGGCTCGCTCGACTTCCTGGTCCATGCGGTCGCGTTCTCCGACAAGAACGAGCTCAAGGGCCGCTATGCCGACACCACGCGCGAGAACTTCATCCGCACGATGGTGATCTCCTGCTTCTCCTTCACCGAGGTCGCCAAGCGCGCCGCGGCGCTGATGCCTGCGGGCGGCGCCATGGTGACGCTCACCTACAACGGTGGCCAGCGCGCCATGCCGAACTACAACGTTATGGGGGTTGCGAAGGCCGCGCTGGAAGCCTCGGTGCGCTATCTCGCGGTCGACTTCGGGCCATCGGCGATCCGCGTCAATGCCATCTCGGCCGGGCCGATCCGCACGCTCGCGGGCGCCGGCATCGGAGAAGCGCGGCAGATGTTCGCCTTTCAGCAACGGCATTCGCCACTGCGGCGCGGCGTGACGCTGGACGAGATCGGCGGCGCGGCCGTCTATCTGCTGTCCGACCTGTCGACCGGTGTCACTGGCAACATCGAGTTTGTCGATTCCGGCTACAACATCATCACCATGCCGCAGCCCAGCGCGCTCAGAAACGGCGATGACGCCAATGGCGAACCGACCGCCAAGGATGCGGCGCAATAGAGCGTCATGCGCGACATCTGGATCCGGAAGTCGTGGCTGAGAATCGGGACCGGGCTGATCGCGCTCGCTCTGCTCGCCGCGATATGGATCAATTGGCGATGGGGATGAGGCGGCGGCAGTCCTTCAATGAAACGGCCGGGGCCATGCGCCCCGGCCGAGCCGGTTAATGGGGCCAAGTCAGCGCCCCTTCCAAAGTCAGCGCCCCTTCAGAAACCCTCGAAAGCTTTCCGCAGAGGTCAGGCGAGGTCGAAGCGATCGAGGTTCATCACCTTGTTCCAGGCAGCCACGAAGTCTTTTACAAATTTCTCCTTCGAGTCCGCGCAGGCATAGACTTCCGCAAGCGCCCGCAGCTGCGAGTGCGAACCGAAGATCAGGTCGACACGGGTGCCGGTCCACTTGGCCCCGTTCGTCTTGCGGTCGCGCCCTTCGTACACGCCGTCGGCCCCAGCAGACGCCTGCCATTGCGTGCCCATGTCGAGCAGATTGACGAAGAAGTCGTTCGTCAGCGTCTCGGGCCGCTTGGTGAAGACGCCGTGCGCAGACTTCCCGGCATTGGCGCCGAGCACGCGCAGGCCGCCGACGAGGACCGTCATCTCAGGCGCCGTCAGCGTCAGCAATTGCGCCTTGTCGACCAAGGCCTCCTCGGGCGACATGATGTGCTTGCTGAGGTAGTAGTTGCGGAAGCCGTCGGCGACCGGTTGGAGCGGGGCGAAGGAGTCGACGTCCGTCTGCTCCTGCGAGGCGTCCGTGCGCCCGGGCGTGAAGGGGACTTTCACATCGTGCCCGGCGTCCTTCGCGGCTTTCTCGATTGCCGCGCCGCCGCCGATAACGATCAGGTCGGCGAGCGAGACTTTCTTTCCGCCGGACTGCGAAGCGTTGAACTCCTTCTGGATCGCTTCGAGCTTCTGAAGGACCGTCGCCAGTTGAGCCGGCTGGTTCGCCTCCCAGTCCTTCTGCGGTGCAAGGCGAATGCGCGCGCCGTTCGCGCCACCGCGCTTGTCGGAGCCGCGGAACGTCGAGGCCGACGCCCAAGCCGTCGAGACCAGCTGGGAAACGGTGAGGCCAGACGCAAGGATCTTCGCCTTCAGAGCCGCAATGTCCTGCTCCCCGATCAGCGGATGATTCACCGCGGGGATCGGGTCCTGCCAAATCAGGGTCTCCTTCGGAACGAGCGGGCCGAGATAGCGCGCGATCGGGCCCATGTCGCGGTGCGTGAGCTTGTACCACGCCCGGGCAAACGCGTCTGCGAACTGATCCGGATGCTCGTAGAAGCGCCGCGAGATCTTTTCGTAGGCAGGGTCGAGCCGCAGCGAGAGGTCCGTCGTCAGCATGGTCGGTGCATGCTTCTTCGACTTGTCGAAGGCGTCCGGGATCGTGGCGGCGCCGCCTTTCGCCTTCCACTGCTGCGCACCGGCCGGGCTCTTGGTCAGTTCCCATTCGTTATTGAACAGGTTCTCGAAGAAGTGGTTGCTCCATTTCGTCGGCGTCTGCGTCCAGGTGACTTCCGGGCCGCCGGTGATCGCGTCGCTGCCTTTGCCGGAGCCGTATTTGCTGGCCCAGCCCAAGCCCTGCGCCTCGATTGGGGCCGCTTCGGGCTCCGGGCCCACCAGTGTCGCTTCGCCAGCCCCGTGAGCTTTGCCGAAGGTGTGTCCGCCGGCGATCAGCGCGACGGTCTCCTCGTCGTTCATCGCCATGCGCGCGAACGTCTCGCGGATATCGCGCGCCGCAGCGACCGGATCCGGATTGCCGTTCGGCCCTTCCGGATTGACGTAGATGAGACCCATCTGCACGGCAGCGAGCGGATTCTGCAGATCACGGTCGCCGCTGTAGCGCTCGTCCGCCAGCCACTTGGCTTCGGACCCCCAGTAGATGTCCTCGGCGGGCTCCCAAACATCCGCGCGCCCGCCGCCGAAACCGAAGGTCTTGAAGCCCATCGAGTCGAGGGCGACGTTGCCGGCAAGGATCATCAGGTCGGACCAGGAGATCTTCCGGCCGTATTTCTGCTTGATCGGCCACAAGAGCCGGCGCGCCTTGTCGAGATTGGCGTTGTCCGGCCAACTGTTGAGCGGCGCGAAGCGCTGTTGGCCAGCGCCGGCGCCGCCGCGGCCGTCGCCGATGCGATACGTGCCTGCGAGGTGCCACGCCATACGGATCATCAACCCGCCGTAGTGGCCAAAGTCGGCCGGCCACCACTCCTGCGAGTCCGTCATCAAGGCATGCAGGTCCTTGACCACGGCATTGAGGTCGAGGCTCTTGAATTCCTTGGCGTAGTCGAACGCCTCGCCCATCGGATTGGACAGGGCGGAGTTCTGGTGGAGAATCTGAAGGTCCAGCTGGCTTGGCCACCAGTCACGATTGGATCTGGCAGTCGTGTGCATGACCGGGCACTTGCCCGCGCTTTCGTCAGTCTTTGCGTCCATGTTCTTCTCCGTTTGTGTTCGGTAATTTTTTTCACGTTGTTCCGTGTGGAACTACCCTGAATTCGGGGGGTTGTTGCCGTCGTCGAGAGGCGGTTGATCGCCGGCGTTTTGTCGCCCTTCTGCAGCGCCTTCGCCTTGATCTATGTCGAGATGTTGGCGGTGATGACGAACTCACCGTTGACGCCTCAGACCCCGGCGTCTGGCAGCAGCAGCGCCGGTCCGGCCGTCATAAAATTCTGATTGTCGCTGACGAGTTTACCACCAGACGTCGTGAGGGTCGGTTCTCCTGCCATCTGTTCCTCCTTTTTGTGGCCCGGCGTCTCAGCGCGCCGCCAAATGAAGCGTAGGCGCTTGGTCAGATAAGGTCCAATCGTATTGCCTAAGGGTATCGATAAGAATATCTTATCACTATGGTCACCTTGAGGCAGCTTCGATATCTTGTCGCGCTCGCCGAGCACCGGCATTTCGGCAAGGCGGCCGAAGCCTGTTCGGTCACTCAGCCGGCGCTGTCCATGCAGATCCGCGAGCTGGAAAAATTCCTCGGGATCGAATTGGTGGAGCGCCGGCCGGGCGACGTCGTCCTGACCGACATCGGCGTCGAAGTGGCCCGGCGCGGCGGCCGCATGCTGGCCGAAACCCGCGACCTCGTTGAGTTTGCCCGCCACCACGGGCGGCCGCTTACGGGGCGACTGCGGCTGGGCGTGATCCCCACCATTGCGCCTTACCTGCTGCCGCGGATCCTGCCGGCGCTGCAGCGGCGCTGCCCGGATCTGCAGGTTGAACTGCGCGAAACTCAGACCAAGGTTCTGCTCGACGAGCTTTCGAATGGTGCGCTCGATGTCGTGATGCTCGCCCTGCCGCTCGCGGAACCCGAATTCGAGGCCATGCCCCTGTTCGACGATCCATTCCTGCTCGCGGTGCCGGCCGACGATCCGCGACCGGAGGATGCGCTCGTGAGCGCCGACCATATCGATCAGGAGCGCCTGATCCTGCTCGAGGAGGGCCATTGCCTGCGCGACCAGGCGCTCGCGTATTGTGGGAACGCGATGCATCGCGGCGTAATGGGGCTCGGCGCGACGAGTCTTGCGACCGTCATGCAGATGGTCGCTAACGGCTATGGCGTGACGCTGGTGCCGCAGGTTGCGGTCGATGTCGAAGTGCGCAACGAGCGGATCAAGCTCCTGCGATTGGCACCTCCGCAACCCGGCCGCACCATCGGTCTCGCCTGGCGTCAGACGTCACCGCGCAAGGCCGACTTCATTGCGCTCGGTCAACTCGTGACCGAGACGCTCGGCATGGATCCCGCAAGGCCCGCTAAACGGCGGCGCGCCAAGGCCTAGAGCTTAATTCCGAAGAGTGGAAACCGGTTTTCGGACAAAGTTGCCAGTGTCCTTCGATTCCGAAGCTCGCAAACGAGGCTGCCGTAGAATGATGCGAACTTCGGAATCCGGACGCTAATTTAGCGGTTGCCGTGTTCTATAGTTCGGCCTCGCGCTGGAGCGCGGCCTTGTTCTCCAAACAATAATAGCCGGCGAGCCGCGAGACGTGCGAACGGCGCGTCCATTCCTTGAGGATGCGGCTTACGTTCTCGCGCGCGATGCCCGCCATCGCGGCGAGGTCGCTCTGCGTGATCTTCTGGCGCACCAGGATGCGGCCGCCGCCTACGTCATGGCCGAAGCCATCGGCGAGGCTGAGGAGCGCGCGCGCGACCCGGCCCTGCAGCGACAAGAACGTGGTCGCGGCCAGCGCCATATTGGTGTCGATCAGGCGGGTCGCCAGCAGCTGCATCACATGCTTGTAGAGTTCCGGGTTGTCGCGCGCGAAGGCGTCGAAGGTGGCCCGGCTGACGAAGCTCAGCTTGGATTCGCGGATCGCGGTCACCGAGGCCGAGCGTGGCGCTCCGCTGATCATGGAAAGCTCGCCCACCATCGCTCCCGGGCCGAGCACGGCGAGGATACGTTCGCCGCCGGTCGGCGCCACCACGTTGACCTTGAGCAGGCCATCATCGACCCGATAGCAGCCGTCGCCCTCGTCGCCACTGAGGAACAGAACCTGGTCGGCCGCGAGCGTGGTGAGACGGGCTTTGGCGAACAGTCCCGAGAGCATTCCGGTCGGGAGCGCGGTCAGGAGGTTGCGGGGGGCGGGCGGTGATTTCGACATCGTTGATCTCGCGCGGGGTGTCGCTCAGCATACCGTATGACATCCCGGATGTGGTGTATCCTTACGCTTCACAACGGGGTAAACCCGCCCCAGGCGCTGCTGCGACGCTTTCATCTGCCGTGCGGGTTTACACAACCGGCAGACGATGGCCCATCGCGCTACATTGCGGATTGGTAAACATCCCCCGATTGGGGGATGGCCAGGGGCCTGGGGTATTTGCGAGCCGCAGCCGGCGTCATAGGGTGGGCTGATTCAGGCCCTATGGCCCGAGGCCCGAAGCAGCCGTGCCAGATTGCAGCAGGTTTCAATCGCCATGACGCGACTTCGCGATCTCGTCGGCCAGCCCCGAAAACAGGGCTTGCAGTTGCCCCGGTGGCTCGACCGGCTTCTCTCTCTCGGCATCGTGTCGAGTGACCTGGACATCGTCAGGCGTCAGCGCTGCGTCAACATGGTCGCGTTCGTGGTGGTCGGCGACACGCTCAATCACCTCGTGATCAACGCCCTGCATGACTTTTGGGGACTGATCGTCATCAACATCTATAACGTTTTAATGATCATGCTGCCGCTGTTGATCCCGCGGCTGCATCGCTACGGCGAAAACGTGGCAGCGATCGTGTTGGCCCTCCTGATCCTGTGCGGGCATACCTTCGTCGTCTGGTCGTTTGGTCTCGCGAGCGACCTGCAAGTCTATTACACGATCGCGCCGAGCGGCTTGCTGCTCCTGGTCGGCGTGCAACACTGGCGACTTTTTCTATTGTTCTTCGTCCTCTTTCTCGCGGCACTGCTGCTCGCGCTCAACTTTGCGCCGGTCGAGGGGCCGATCCTTACTGCTGACGAGAATTTTCGCGACAATTTGTCGACGCAGGCGATGGTGAACGCGATCGCGATCAATGCCGCGATTCTCTTCTATGCGTTGACAGCGCTGCGGCGCGCTGAAGATGAGCTGAAGGATCAGCATGCGCTCTCGGAGGCGCTGGTTGAGACTCTGATGCCGCGGCCGATCGCCGAGCGGCTCAAGTCGGGCGAGGACCGTATCGCCGACCGCATCGAGATGCTCAGCGTGATGTTC
The DNA here is from genome assembly GCA_963753575.1 of uncultured Alphaproteobacteria bacterium. Classification (GTDB taxonomy): domain Bacteria; phylum Pseudomonadota; class Alphaproteobacteria; order Rhizobiales; family Xanthobacteraceae; genus VAZQ01. Next base: position 4,492,833 of record CAVWCR010000003.1, on the reverse strand, counting down.
GCCGATCTGGCAGGGTTCACCGAAGCGGCGCACAATCTGGCGCCCGAACAGGTGGTCGAGTTCCTCGATCGCCTGGTGCGGGCGTGCGATACGCTCTGCCAACGCCATGGAACCGATAAGATCAAGACCATCGGTGACAGCTATATGGTGGCGGCCGGCTTCGACGGGCGGCAGGCCGAAGGCGCGGCTGCGATCGGGCACATGGCGCTGGCGTTGATGGAGTTGATCGGCCAGCAGTCCCCGCTCGGTGGGCGCAAACTCAGACTGCGGGTGGGCATCCATTGCGGGCCGGCGACCGCCGGCGTTATTGGCGATACCCGCTTCTCCTACGACATCTGGGGCGACGCGGTGAACACCGCCTCGCGCATGGAGTCCTACGGGGAGCCCGGCCGCATCCAGGTGAGCGAGGCGTTCCGCAACCTTACGGCCGATCACTTTCTGTTCGAGGAACGCGGCGCGACCGACATCAAAGGGCTTGGCGAGACCAAGACATTCTTCCTGGTTGGCCCGCACACAAACAGCTGAGGCGAAGAGCAAGCGCTCGTCCCGGCTTCCGACCCAGGAGCCGGGACGATGTTTGATGAAAGGCTATTCGCCGCCGACCATTTCCTGGCGCTGTTCGCCCTGATCGCCCTCGGCTTTCTGCTTGGCCTCGAGGTCCTCGCCGGTCGTCTGATCGACGACCTTCATGGACAGCCGGGTCTTGCCGCGGTCGTCGAAACCCAGGAGCTTGACCTTGACCTTGTCGCCCTCCTTGATCACGTCGGTGACCTTCTGCACCCGGCGCGGCGCCAGCTGGCTGATGTGGACGAGGCCGTCCTTGGCGCCGAAGAAGTTCACGAAGGCGCCGAAGTCCATCACCTTGACGACCGTGCCGTCGTAGATGTGCCCGACCTCCGGCTCCGATGCGATCGACTTGATCCAGTTGATCGCCGCCTTCATGGCGTCGCCATTGGCGGATGCAACCTTCACGGTGCCGTCGTCGGAGATGTCGATCTTGGCGCCGGTCTTCTCCACGATCTCGCGGATCACCTTGCCGCCCGTGCCGATCACTTCGCGGATCTTGTCGGTCGGGATCTTGAAGGTCTCGATGCGCGGCGCGTAGGCGCCGAGCTCGCCGCGCGCCGCGGTCAGCGCCTGCGCCATTTCGCCCAGGATGTGGATGCGGCCATCCTTTGCCTGATCAAGCGCGACGCACATGATCTCCTCGGTGATCCCGGCGATCTTGATGTCCATCTGCAGCGATGTGACGCCCTGGTCGGTGCCGGCGACCTTGAAGTCCATGTCGCCGAGGTGGTCCTCGTCGCCCAGGATGTCGGAGAGGACGGCGAAACGCTTGTCCTCCAGGATCAGCCCCATCGCGATGCCGGCGGTCGGCCGCTTGAGCGGCACGCCGGCGTCCATCAGGGCAAGCGAAGAGCCGCACACGGTCGCCATCGAGGACGAGCCGTTCGACTCGGTGATCTCCGAGACGACCCGGATGGTATAGGGGAAATCGTGGTGTGCCGGCAGCATGGGACGGATCGCGCGCCAGGCGAGCTTGCCATGGCCGACCTCGCGGCGGCCGGGAGCGCCGAGCCGGCCGGTCTCGCCGACCGAGAACGGCGGGAAATTGTAGTGCAGCAGGAACGTCTCCTTGTAGGTCCCCGGCAGCGCGTCGACGTATTGCTCATCCTCGCCGGTGCCGAGCGTGGCGATCACCAGCGCCTGGGTCTCGCCGCGGGTGAACAGCGCCGAGCCGTGGGCGCGCGGCAATATGCCGACTTCCGACACGATCGGGCGCACGGTCTTGACGTCGCGGCCGTCGATGCGCCGGCCGGTGTCGAGAATGTTCCAGCGCACGATCTTGGCTTCGATCTCCTTGAAGACGGACCCGACTTTCTGTTTGGAGTAGGTCGGGTTCTCGACGCCTTCCGGCAGGAAATGCGCGATCACCTTCGCCTTGGCGGTGTCGACCGCCTTGTGGCGCGCCATCTTGTCGGGGATGGCGTAGGCTGCGCGCAGGTCCTTCTCGACCAGCCCGAGCATCTCCTTCTCAAGCGCGGCGGTGTCGGCGACGGTAAGCTCGCGCGGCTCCTTGGCGGCCTTCTCGGCGAGCTTGATGATGGCGTCGATCACCGGCTGGAAGTGGCGGTGGCCGAACATCACGGCGCCGAGCATGATCTCTTCGGAGAGCTCCTTGGCTTCGGATTCGACCATCAGGACGGCGTCCTGGGTGCCGGCGACCACCAGGTCGAGCTGGCTTTCCTGCATCTCGTCGAGCTGCGGGTTGAGCACGTATTCGCTGTTGATGAAGCCGACGCGCGCAGCCCCGATCGGGCCCATGAACGGTGCGCCCGAGAGCGTGAGCGCTGCTGAGGCGGCGACCATCGCCAGGATGTCGGGATCGTTCTCGAGATCGTGCGACAGCACGTGTATGATGACCTGGGTGTCGCAGCGCCAGCCGTCCGCGAACAGCGGACGGATCGGACGGTCGATGAGGCGGGAAATGAGCGTCTCACGCTCGGTGGGGCGGCCTTCGCGCTTGAAATAGCCGCCGGGGATGCGGCCAGCCGCGTAGAACTTCTCGAAGTAATTGCAGGTGAGCGGCAGGAAGTCGATGCCTTCCTTCGGCTCCTTGGAGGCGACCACGGTCGCGAGCAGCTTACTCTCGCCATAGGTGGCGACGACGGCGCCGTCGGCCTGGCGGGCGATCTTGCCGGTCTCTAGGACGAGCTTGCGCCCTCCCCAGTCGAGCTCAACGCGATGGATATCGAACATTTCTTTGGTCTCTCACGGTTTCGCGGAAACGGCGAAAGCCATGAGCAAGACGGCGAGAGGCTGACGCGCGCCCAATCGCGCACCGCATCAGCATCCAGCGATCCTGCCATGGCCCTCGGGCCTTTCCGGTTGACGGACGGGCGATCATTCGCTCCGCCGCAGAAATCGGCAGCGGCCTCGCTGCCGGACGATAAGAGCGAATGACATTCGCGCATCTGATGACTGTCTTGCATCCGACGCCTTTTCATCCGCTCATGGCGGCGTGCGGCCTCCGGCCGCGCGCAAAACGTTAGCGGCGAATTCCCAGCCGCTCGATCAACGACTTGTAACGCGCCTCGTCGGCGCGGGCGAGATAGTCAAGCAACTGGCGACGCTGAGATACGAGCTTGAGCAGCCCGCGTCGGGAATGATTGTCCTTGACGTGGCTCTTGAAGTGCTCGGTGAGATTGTTGATGCGTTCCGAAAGAACGGCCACTTGCACCTCCGGCGATCCCGTGTCGCCGGTCTTGGTCGCATAGGTCTTGATGACTTCCGCCTTGCGTTCGGCAGTAATCGACATCGGGTCTTCCTTTTCTCGTCTGATGCTACGGTCGGCGGCCGGGCCGGGATGTCGTCCAGCGCGGTCGCCATAATGATATGGCGCGGGTCACATGCCCGCGCATCGGCGAGATATAGGAAGCCGCCGGTCTGGTCAAGGTAGAATGGCATAAGTCTTGAAAATAAAAGGGGATTTTGCCTTTCGACGGCTGCTGGACGGCCTCGGGCCGCGGTCAAAATCGGTCCCCGTCAGCGCGCCTGCGGGTTGAGGTTGAAGATGCGGCGCGGCCGCAGCTCGCCTTCGGCCGCCTCCGCGAGCGCGATCAGGTCGCCTTGCGTGGAGACCGCGACAAAACCTTGCACGATCGGGGCGTCGCGCCCGCGCAGCAGTACGGCCTGCCCGCGCGCCAGCCGCGCTGCGTCCGCGCGGCTGACGCTGAGCGCCGGCAAGCTTGTGAGGCCGGCGGCGACCGGTTGCAACATGGCGGCCAGCGCCGCGGCGTCGCCCGCTGCCGCCTGCAGCCGATCGAGGTCGATTGCATGGTCCTCGCGAAACGGGCCGACGCCGGTGCGTCGCAACGCCGAGACGTGGCCGAAACAGCCGAGCGCGCGTCCCATGTCGCGGGCGAGCGCACGCACATAGGTGCCTTTGCCGCATTCGGCGCTGAGCACCGCGTGGTCGGGATCGGGCATCTCGACAAGCTCGAGCCGGTGGATCTCGACCGGGCGGGCTTCGAGTTCGACCACCTCGCCCTCGCGCGCCAGGTCGTAGGCGCGCTCGCCGTCGATCTTGATGGCCGAGAAGCGCGGCGGCACCTGCGCGATCGTGCCGGAGAAGCCCGGGATGAGCGTCCGAACGTCGGCGGCGGTCGGTCGCGCCGCGCTGCTTTCGGTCACGCGCCCTTCGGCGTCGTCGGTGTCGCGCTCCTCGCCCCAGCGCACGGTGAATTGATAGACCTTTCGCCCATCCATCACGAACGGGACGGTCTTGGTCGCTTCGCCCAGCGCGATCGGCAACAGGCCCGAAGCGAGCGGGTCGAGCGTGCCGGCATGACCCGCGCGCCTGGCGCTGTAGAGACGTTTTGCCACGCTTACCGCATGGGTCGAGGTCATGCCGACCGGCTTGTCGAGCACGAGCCAGCCGTTGATGTCGCGCTTCTCGCGCTTGCGCTGCTGCTGCGGTTCGCTGCCGGTCGGCGACGTCATGTGCTCATTCATTCTCGTCGTCCGGCTTGTTAAGGTCGCGCTGGACCGCGGGCGTTCGCAACAGCTTCTCGATCCGCTCGGCTTCGTCGAATCGCTCGTCGATCTGGAAGCGGAGCTCGGGCGCAAATTTCAAGTTGACGCGATGCCCGATCTCGCCGCGCAGGAACTTCTTGTTGCGCTCGAGCGCGGCCAGCACCTCAGCCTGTTCGCGCCCGCCGAGCGGCATCACGTAGATGGTAGCAAGCCGCAGGTCGGCGCTCATGCGGACCTCCGGCACGGTGATCATGTGGCCTTCGAGCACCGGGTCATGCACCTCGCCGCGGATGAGCATGTCGGCTAGCGCATGACGCACCAGCTCGCCCACGCGCAACTGGCGCTGGGACGTTCCGCCATGGCGATCATTCTGATGATGGCGCGCCATTCTCAAAAATATGCCACGATGGTTGTCGTCATGCCCGCGTTCGCATTCAAGCTTGCGCAGGCTGCGTAAACTTGCCTGCCTGGGCAGCCACGTCCTCGATTGATCGGCGTGAGACCGGATGTGGATGGCCGGGAAAAAAGCCCGGCCATGACGGGGGTTACAGCGAGCGCTGGATCGTCTCGACCCGGTAGCACTCGATCACGTCGCCGACCTTCATGTCCTGGTAGTTTTCGAAGGCCATGCCGCATTCCTGGCCGGCGGTCACCTCGCGCGCATCATCCTTGAAGCGCTTGAGCTGGCTGAGCTTGCCTTCGTGCACCACCACGCTGTCGCGAATGAGCCGCACGTTGGCGCCGCGTTCCACGGTGCCGTCGGTCACGCGGCAGCCGGCGATGTTGCCGACCTTGGACACCTTGAAGATCTCCAGGATGGTGGCGTTGCCGAGCATGGTCTCGCGCCGTGTCGGCGTCAGCAGGCCAGACATCGCCTGCTTCACGTCATCCACGAGGTTGTAGATGATGTTGTAGTAGCGGATCTCGGTGCCGGCGCGCTCCGCGCTCTCGCGTGCTTCCTTGTTGGCGCGCACGTTGAAGCCGATGATGGCCGCATTCGAGGTCTCGGCGAGCCGCACGTCCGACTCGGTGATGCCGCCGACGCCTGCCAAGATGACGCGGGCCCCGACTTCCGACGTCCCGAGCTTCTCGAGCGATCCGATGATCGCCTCGACCGAGCCCTGCACGTCGCCCTTGATCACCAGCGGAAACTCCTTGCGGCCCGCGGTCTTCACCTGCGCCATCATCTGCTCGAGCGAGCCGCGCACGCCCGAGGCGCGTGCTGACGACTTCTCGCGCTTCTGGCGGGCGCGGTAGTCCGTGACCTCGCGGGCGCGCGCTTCGTTTTCGACCACTGCCAAGCGGTCGCCGGCCTCGGGCGTGCCGTTGAAGCCGAGCACCTCGACCGGCGTCGACGGCCCGGCCGCGATCACCGGGATGCCGGTGTCGGAGACGAGCGCGCGCACGCGGCCCCACTCGGCGCCCGCCACCACGATGTCGCCGGGCTTGAGCGTGCCGCGCTGAACCAGCACGGTCGCGACCGGTCCGCGGCCGCGGTCGAGCTTGGCCTCGATCACGGTGCCTTCGGCGGGGCGCAGCGGATTGGCTTTGAGCTCGAGAATTTCGGCCTGCAGCCCGATGGTCTCGAGCAGGCGCTCGAGATTGAGCTTCTTGATCGCCGATACTTCGACGTCGAGCACCTCGCCGCCGAGCGTTTCGACCTGGATCTCGTGCTGCAGCAGCTCCGTGCGCACCCGCTCGGGCTTGGCGTCCGGCTTGTCGATCTTGTTGATGGCGACGATCATCGGCACTTTCGCCGCCTTGGCGTGCTGGATCGCCTCGACCGTCTGCGGCATCACGCCGTCGTCGGCCGCGACCACGAGTACCACGATGTCGGTAACCTTGGCGCCGCGCGCCCGCATGGCGGTGAAGGCGGCGTGGCCGGGCGTATCGATGAACGTGATCTTGCCGTGTGAGGGCGAAGTGACCTGATAGGCGCCGATGTGCTGGGTAATGCCACCGGCCTCGCCTGCCGCCACCTGGGTCGAGCGGATGGCGTCGAGCAGCGAGGTCTTGCCGTGGTCGACGTGGCCCATGATGGTGACGACCGGAGGCCGCGGCACCAGCGTGGCAGGGTCGTCAGCGGTGTCGAACAATCCTTCTTCCACGTCGGATTCGGCGACGCGCTTGACGTTGTGGCCGAGCTCTTCGGCGATGAGCTGCGCCGAGTCGGCGTCGATCACGTCCGTGATCTTGAGCATCTGGCCCTGCTTCATCAGCATTGCGATGACGGTGCGCGCCGGTTCCGCCATGCGGTTGGCGAGCTCCTGGATGGTGATGAACTCCGGAATCGTCACTTCGCGGATGAGCTTGTCTTTCGGCTCGCTCGCGTTGAGGTCCTTCATCCGCCGCTTGGTCCGGCGCACGAACGAGGCCTTGGAATGCTCGCGCACTTCGTCGGCTTGGAGAGCGGTTACGAGGGTGAGCCGTGGACGGCGCTTCTCGCCGCCAGCAGGTCGCGCCACCTTGGCCGGAGCGGCGGGACGCGCGGGGCTGCCCGGGCGGCGCGGACGCGGAGACTCGTCCTCTTCGGGCTCGCTGATCTGCGTGCGGGCGAGCGCTCCGACCGTCAGCTTCGGCTTGGCCTCTTCTTCGCCACCCCCAAAGCGCTTCTTGGCTTCCTGCTCGGCCCTGCGCTTGGTTTCTTCCTCGTGTCGGCGACGATCATCCTCTTCGCGCTTGCGCGCCTCGGCGGCTTCCCGTTCGGTGCGCTCGATGGCGTCGCGCATCTCGCGGATGCGCGCCTGCTCTTCGGCGATCTTGCGCTCTTCCGCGTCCTTGAGACGGGCGTCGGCCAGCGCGTGAACGCGCGCCTGCTGCTCCTCCGCGGTCAGGGTCTTGAGCACCAGGCCCGACGGCTTGGCGGGAGCGGCTGTCTGGGCCGGGCTCTTGGCGCTGGGTGCGCCCGGCCGCTTGCTGGGGCTCGGCGCCGGGGCCACAGCGGGCTCGACCTTGCCCTTGCCCACGGGCGCGCGGGTCTTCACCTTCTCGACCAGCACCTGCTTGGTGCGGCCGTGGCTGAAATTCTGGCGCACGACGCTCTGCTCGACGCCGCGCGCTTTCAGCGACAGCGTCTTGGTCGAGCCGACGCTCAACTTCTTTTCGCCAGTCTTTTCCGTCGTTTCAGCCATTCCGTTCCCAATTCCCGGGGTTTTCAGGGCGGTTAATCACACCAGTCCGGAAGCCTCTGAGGCGCACCCAGCGCGTCAGAAATGTCTCGCTTTCGGGGCCCGCAGCCAGGGCAGCATGTACCACATTTGAGCGACCAAATGCCAAATCCAATTGCGCAATGGCAAAAGTGTCGATGATAGCGATGTTTTCGGCGTCATCCCGCTGCCGCAGGGCGGCCTCAAGCTTGCGGACGCCGTCATTGGCGGCATCGGCCGCATGGATCAGACCTATGACCCGATCCTGGCGCGCGAGCGCTGCCTCGACCTTGGCAAAGCCGGTGACCGTGCGGCGGGCCTTGTGAGCCATCGCGAGTGCATCAAGCGCGGCGCGCTCGAGCAGCCGTTCGGTCGATTCGACGATGTCCGGCGCCACCCGCACCTCGCGCTTGAAGCTGCGGGCAAAGGCTTTCTTCGCAAGCGCACTGCGCAGGGCGGGGCGCGTTGCCGTGATCCAAATACCGCGACCGGGAAGCCGGCGCTTGAGATCAGGCACGACCGAGCCGTCCGGCGCCACGACAAAACGGATCATGTCGGCGACCGGCGTTACCGCACCGGTCGCCGCGCAGAACCGCTCGCTGCCGGGCGGGATCCGGCGCGGGCCCTGGTCTAGACCATCATCGTGCGGTTGCGGCTGCATGCGAATCCTAAGTGTTTCAGGCCTGCGCCTCGCTGGCCTCGGTTGCTGCTGCTTCCTCGGCCGGCGCGGGCGGTGGCGCAAGATCTTCTTCCTTGATCCAGCCCACTTTGACGCGGGCCTGCATGATCAGGGCTTCGGCTTCCTCGCGCGTGAGCTCGAAGTCGGCGAGGATGCCGGCGTGCTTCACGGTCTCACCGTCCTTGCGCTCGCTCCAGCCGACGAGGTCGTCGGTCACACAGCCGGCCAGGTCCTCGACCGTCTTGATGCCGTCCTCGCCCAGGTGCACGAGCATTCTGGTGGTGATGCCGGGAACATCCCTGAGCGCGTCTTCGACGCCCAGCTCCTGGCGCTTGGCGTCGAGCTCGCCTTCTTCCTTGTCGAGGAATTCCTGCGCGCGCGCTTGCAGCTCCCGCGCGGTCTCCTCGTCGAAGCCCTCGATGCCGGCGATTTCCTTCTCGTCGACCATCACGAGCTCTTCCACCGACTTGAAGCCTTCAGAGGCCAGGAGCTGGCCGACCACCTCGTCGACGTTGAGCGCTTCAATGAACAGCTTCGTGCGTTTCTCGAACTCCGCCTGCCGGTGCTCCGACTCTTCCTGCTCCGTAACAATGTCGATGTCCCAGCCGGTGAGCTGCGAGGCCAGCCGCACGTTCTGGCCACGCCGGCCGATCGCGAGCGAGAGCTGCTGGTCGGGCACCACGACTTCCATGCGATGCCGCTCCTCGTCGAGCACCACCTTGGCGACCTCGGCGGGTGCAAGCGCGTTGACCACGAAGTTGGCCGGGTCGGCGGTCCACGGAATGATGTCGATCTTTTCGCCCTGCAGCTCGTTGACGACCGCCTGCACGCGCGAGCCGCGCATGCCGACGCAGGCGCCGACCGGGTCGACCGAGGAATCGCGCGAGATCACCGCGATCTTGGCGCGCGAGCCGGGATCGCGCGCGACCGCCCTGACCTCGACGATGCCGTCGTAGATTTCCGGCACTTCCTGCGCGAACAGCTTGGCCATGAATTGCGGGTGCGTGCGCGAGAGGAAGATCTGCGGCCCGCGCGGCTCGCGCCGCACGTCGTAGATGAAGGCGCGAATACGGTCGCCGTTGCGGAAGGTCTCGCGCGGCAGCATTTCGTCGCGCCGCACGATCGCCTCGCCGCGGCCGAGATCGACCACCACGTTGCCGTATTCCACCCGCTTGACGATGCCGTTGACGATGTCGCCGATGCGGTCCTTGTATTCCTGATACTGCCGGTCGCGCTCGGCCTCGCGCACTTTCTGCACGATCACCTGCTTGGCGGATTGCGCGGCAATGCGGCCATATTCCAGGGGCGGCAAGGCTTCCGAGATATAGTCGCCGACCTGCGCCGCCGGATTGCGCTTTTTGGCGTCCTCGACCGCGATTTGGGTCGAGTCGTTTTCGACCTGATCCACCACCAGCATCAGACGCGAGAGCCGCATCTCGCCGGTTTTCGGATTGATCTCGGCGCGCACCTCGGTCTCGCTGCCGTAGCGCGAGCGTGCGGCTTTCTGGATGGCGTCCTCCATGGCGGCGATCACGATGCCGCGGTCGATCGCCTTCTCGCGGGCGACCGCATCGGCGATCTGCAACAGCTCGAGCCGGTTGGCGCTGACGGCCATCGATCAGTCTCCTTTATGCTGGGCCGGGCGGCCATTGCCGTCCGGCCGGAATTGTCCGGTGCGCGGATGGTCCGCGCGGTTGCGGCGCGTGTCGCGCCAGGGTTTGCGCTTGCGCGCGCCGGGCTCTTCGGACGCCTCGCGCTGCTGCGTCTTGCTGCGCTTGAGCGATTGCGCAATGAGCGCGTCGTCGAGCGTAACCTTGGCCTCCGCCATCTCGCCGATCGGCAGCAGCACCTCGCTCGCCTCGCCCGCGGTCGCGTCGTCGCGGCGAAGCCGCGCGGAGTCGCCCTCGGTGCCGATGAGCACGCCGCGGAAACGACGGCGACCGTCGAACAGCACCGCCATCTCGACCTTGATCGCGCTGCCGGCGTGGCGATCGAAGTCCGACTTCCGCACCAGCGGCCGGTCCATGCCGGGCGAGGAAATCTCCAGCCGGTAGGCGCGATCGATCGGATCGGCGACGTCAAGTACCGGCGAGAGCGCGCGCGAGATCGCCTCGCAGTCGTCAATCGTCAGGGTCCCGTCCGGCCGCTCGGCCATGATCTGCACGGTGCAGCCGGACAAGCCGGAGATTTTCACCCGCACGAGGCGGAAGCCGAGTCCGACCAACACGGGCTCGGCGATCGCTGCCACCCGTGCGGCCGCGCCCTGCTCTACAATCAGGCGGGGCTCGGATTCTGTCCCGGTATCGGTGCTCTGCATCATGCTCCGGTACGCAGCCGGTTAACTCTCTTTCAGTTTCAGTCCTAGACCCCAGGTTCCGGCCAGTTCGAGGCGGGCCGGCACACGCCTAACAAAAAAGAGCGGGCCCCCGGGGGAACCCACTCTCAAAAGCCGTTCGGATCACATCCGACCGTAATGAGATGTCCATAAGCGGATGCCGTAAATATAGCGATTTTGCCCGGCCGCGCAAGGGCCGCCGGGCCCCGCCCGGGCCCTGCATTTGGGGCTAACCCTTCGTTCAGAATACCCTTCTAACCTGCAAATTGACGCAGTCTATTTGCCTTGTGCGCCGGCGTAACGAGTTTCCTTAGAATGGCCCTTCCTGCCTCGATCATTCCGGAATTGGAGGACGCCCTTCAGCACGGCTCGCCCGAGCGGCGCGCCGTCATGCTTGAGCGCATTACCGCCTTGTTCATCGACGGGTCAGACGGCTTCAGCGAGGACGTCGTCGGGCTTTTCGACAATGTGCTGAGCTGCCTGATCGAGGAGATCGAGACCAAGGCGCGGGCCGAGCTCTCCGCCCGGCTGGCGCCGATGAGCAACGCGCCCGTGCAGGTCGTGCGCAAGCTTGCCAATGACGAGGAGATCTCGGTTGCCGGGCCGGTCTTGCGGCAATCGCGGCGACTGAAGGAATCCGATCTCATTGGCGTCGCCGAGACCAAGAGCCAGGCTCATCTCTTGGCCATCTCGACCCGGACCGACATTGCGGAGCCGGTGACCGATGTGCTGGTAAAGCGCGGCGATCGCGAGGTGGCGCGCAGCGTTGCCCAAAATCGCACGGCGCGGCTATCCGACGGCAGCTTTGCCGCTCTGGTCGGCCAGGCGGAACAAGACGCAGTCCTGGCGGAAGGAGTTGGGCTGCGGCCCGACATTCCGCCGAAGCTCTTCCGGCAACTGCTCATGAAGGCGACGGATGTGGTGAGGCAGCGGCTGCTGGCGTCAGCCGATGTCGCAACGCTCGCCGAGATCAAGCGCGTGCTTGAGAAGGTCTCCGACGAGGTCGAGAGCAGGTCTCGTCCGCGGGACTACCGCGCCGCACAGCGCGTGGTGGCGGAACTGCGCAAACACGGCAAGCTCAACGAGGCACAACTGGTGGAGTTCGCCAAGTCCGGCCGCTACGAGGAAACCGTCGCATCGATCGAGCTGCTTTGTGCCGTGCCGATCGACGTGGTCGATCGGCTGATGGGCGGAGACCGGCCTGATCCCATTCTTATCTTGTGCAAGGCGGCGAGTTGGGGGTGGCCGACGGCGCGCGCCGTCATCCAGTCGCGCCCCCATATCAAGACCTCGAGCACCGCGCTCGACAACGCATTTGCCAACTTCGAGCGGCTGTCGCCCTCGACGGCGCAGCGGGTGATGCGCTTCTGGCAGGCGCGCACAACGGCCGCGCCCGAAATCCGCTAGACCATGATCCGATCAAGTTGAATCGGGATCATGGTCTGGCTCTTTTGTTTGGGCATGATCTCTTTATCTTTTTCCGAAAGCCGGTTCCCACTGTCGGGATCATGTTCTGGCAATCATCGACGCCGGAAGACGAGGTAGCAGGGCATCCGGCCCGCGCTCTTGGCTTTGGCTTCATAACGCGTCGAGGTGAATCCCGGCCAGGGCTCGCGCCAGTCGTCGGCCCGTGCGGCGGTCCATTCGAAATCGCGCGAGCGCATCAGATGTAGCAGTGTCCATGCGGCGTAGTCGGGCCAGTCGGTGACGAAGCGAAACAGGCCGTCCGGCGCCAGCACGCGCGCGATGGCGCCGACGGTCGCATCCTGGACGAAACGTCGCTTCCAATGCCGCCGCTTCGGCCACGGATCCGGATAGATGAGGTCGAGGCGCGCGATCGAGCCTGGCGGCAGCCAATCGAGCACGTGAACAGCGTCGCCGAAATGCAGCCTGATGTTGGCAAGGCCGCGGGCTGCGATCGCGGCCAAGGCCTTGGCCATGCCGTTCTCGAACGGCTCGATACCGATGAAGCCGGATTGCGGATGGCGTTCGGCTTCCGCGATCAGGTGTTCGCCGCCGCCGAAGCCGATCTCGAGCCGGATGTCGTGCGCAGCGCTATCAAACAAGCTGGCGAGCGCAGGGGCGCCCGTGTCGAGGTCGAGCGCCAGGCGCGGCAATAGCGTATCGAACAGGGCGGCCTGCTGCGGCTTCAGCCGATGGCCTTTGCGCCGTCCGAAGAAGGCGCGTTTGCGAGGATCATCGCAGCGCGCGCTTGAGCGCATCGGCGAGGTCGGTCCTCTCCCAGGAGAAGCCGCCGTCCTTGTCCGGGGCGCGGCCGAAATGGCCGTAGGCCGCGGTGCGGCGATAGATCGGCCGGTTGAGCTTGAGGCTGCGGCGAATGCTGGTCGGCCGCAGCGGGAAGGTCTCGAGCAGCACCTTGTGCAGCTTGGCCTCGTCGACCGCGCCGGTGCCGTGAGTGTCGACCAGAAGCGACATCGGATCGGCGACACCGATCGCATAGGCGATCTGGATCGTGCAGCGCTCGGCCAATCCGGCCGCGACGACATTCTTGGCAAGATAGCGTGCCGCATAGGCGGCCGAGCGGTCGACCTTGGTGGGATCCTTGCCCGAGAAGGCGCCGCCGCCATGCGGTGCATAGCCGCCGTAGGTGTCGACGATGATCTTGCGGCCGGTCAGTCCGCAGTCGCCGTCGGGGCCGCCGACCACAAAGTTGCCCGTCGGATTGACCAGGAAGTCGGACGACTTCTTCGGCATCCAACCCTCCGGCAGCGCCGATTTGACGGCGTCGGCGATGAGTTCCCTGACCATGCCGGGCGTGTACTTCTTGCCGTTGCGGGTCGCCTCGTTGTGCTGAGTAGACACCACGACCTTGGTGCAGCCGATCGGCTTGCCGTCGACGTATTTGACGGTGACTTGGCTCTTGGCGTCGGGCTGCAGGTCGAAGATCTGGCCGCTGCGGCGCTTGTCGGCCAGCACTTTGAGAATCTTGTGCGCGAAATAGATGGGCGCCGGCATGAACGAGTTCTTCTCGTAGACCTCGCTCTCGGTGCAGGCGAAGCCGAACATCATGCCCTGGTCGCCGGCGCCTTCCTCCTCGCCGTTCTTCTTCTTCTTCGCGTCAACGCCCATGGCGATGTCGGGTGACTGGCCGTGCAGCAGGACTTCGACGTCGGCGCCGTAATGAGAGAAGCCTTCCTGGTCGTAGCCGATGTCTTTGACCACGTCGCGAGCGATCTGCACAATCATGTCGCGGTTGATGTGGGCCTTGTCGCCGTACTTATGGAACAGCGGCGCCTGGCCGCGCCCCTCGCCCGCGATGACAATCTTGTTGGTGGTGCAAAGCGTTTCGCAGCCCAGCCGCGTGTTCACCTTGCTCTCGTCGGCAATGCCAAGCTTGACGTCATTGGCGATGAAAGCATCGAGGATCGCGTCCGAGATCTGATCGCAGACCTTGTCGGGATGGCCCTCGGATACGGATTCGCTGGTGAAGAGATAGTTGGCGCGTGACACCTTGGGACACTCCCCTGCTGGACCCTGGCGGCCGGTCGGGCGTGTTTCTTGCAGTGTACCCCCGCGCGGTCAAGATGTGGGCAGGGATTGATCCGCTTGGGTGTAGTCCGTGTGGGCAGAGTACAGAGTCGATTCGCGAATAGACCCCACGCCGTCGAAAGCGCCGCGGATCGGCAGGCAACCCCGCAATGTGTCAGGGGCAGTCGCCCTCTTCGGCAATTTCTTCGACCAGGTCGACAATCCGGCGGCGCAGCTTCGGCTCCTTGATGCGCGTGAAGGCCTTGGTCAGGGCGAGACCCTCGGAGGTCGCCAGAAAGTCGGAGACGTAGGCAGGAGAGGGCGCATCTTTCATGCCGTCTAGTTGTGGGTTGAGCGAGGGAGCGCCTTCGAAAAAGAAGGCAACCGGAACTTGCAGGATTTGCGAAATCTGCTGCAACCGGCTGGCGCCGATCCGGTTCGTGCCCTTCTCGTACTTCTGAACCTGTTGGAAGGTCAGCCCGAGCGCGTCTCCCAGCTTTTCTTGGCTCATTGAGAGCATCATCCGCCGCATTCGAACCCGGCTCCCCACATGCTTGTCGATAGGGTTGGGAGCCTTCTTTGCCATAACGATCTCCTATGCGTCTGCGGTTCCGCGTAATGTTGAACTTTGTGATACGGAACGCAAACCTTATTTGTATGGTAGATGGGCCATTAACGCGAAAAAGTCGTGTTATTCAATACAAGCATAGATAGTATCTAGTCTAATATACGTACTTTTAGGATATATAGGCGTTGCCTATTCGCCGCTCACATTAGCGGTCGATCGCACGTCGGCGCAGCACGACGACGAATGCAATTGCAACCAGCAACACCGCCGGCAGGTTGCCGAAATGCGCATAGAAAGTTGTGGCAACAGGTTGTGGAAGCGACGCATCAAGCACCCCTTCGCTGCCAAGTGGCAGCGAGCGGACGATGCGGCCGAGCGGGTCGATCACCGCGGATATGCCGGTGTTGGCGGCGCGCACCACCGGCAGGCCTTCTTCGATAGCGCGCATGCGCGCCTGCTGGAGATGCTGATAGGGCCCCGGGCTTATCCCGAACCAGCCATCGTTTGTGAGATTGATCATCCAACCGGCGCGATCGCCCGCAGGAACGATCGCGCCCGGAAAAATGATCTCATAGCATACGAGAGGCACCACGTTGGGCGCGCGTGGAATGCTGAGAATCCGGCGCCGATCGCCCGGGATGAATCCGCCCGCCACCTTGGTGAGTTGCACGAACCCGAGCCGCTCCAGGAAATCCTGGAACGGCAGATACTCGCCGAACGGAACGAGGTGCACCTTGTCATAAACTGACAGCACCGAGCCGTCGTGGTCGATGACATAGATCGAATTGTAGGCACGCTTGATCGCCACGTTCGGTGCATTCTCGGGCGCGCGTACCGCGCCAGTGATCAGCACGGTGCCTTCCGGCAGCAAAGCCGCGATCTGCGCCAGCGCGTCGGCTTCGCGCGTGAGGAAGAACGGGAATGCCGATTCCGGCCAGATCAAGTGCGTGACATGGTCGAGGCCGGTCGCCTCCGGACCGCTGCGGCGCCCCGACAGCGTGATGTAGCGGCTCATCACCGCTTGCTTCTGGGAATATTTGAACTTTTGGTCCTCTTGCAGGTTGGGCTGCATGATGCGCAGCCGCACATCGTCGACGAAGGTCGTGGGCACCTGCCACAGGTGTACGCCGCCGTAGCCGGCCATCGCCGCGAGCACGAGCACACTCAGCGCTGGCGCGAGCCAGCGTCGCCTGTTCTCAACCGGATCGTCCGCAAGTACGGCGGGAGAAGCGTAGACCGCGATCGCGATAAACGTCAGACCCCAGAGGCCGATCAGCGCGCCGGTCTGCGCCAGCGGCAAAGGTGTGGCGAGCGCATAGCCGAAAGCGTTCCAGGGAAAGCCGGTCAGCACATTGCCGCGCAGCCATTCCGCGACCGTGAGCGCAACCGCGAGCGCCAGCACGCGCGCCGCGCCCTTGCTCCAAAGCAGCCGCGCCAGTGCCAGGCCAAGCGCCGTAAACAGCGCCAGCCCCGCCGGCATCAGCACGACCGCGAACGGCATCAGCCATCCGAAGGTCCTGGCATCGACCAGGAAGGCGTGGCCGATCCAGTAGAGGCCGGCGAGGAAATAGCCGAAGCCGAACCACCAGCCGACGACCGCGGCAGACCGCATCGCGCTTCGGGCGCCGCCGGCGGCGCCATCGAGGAGCCAAACCAGCACCGGAAAGGTCAGGAACGGCACCGGCCATGCGAAGAACGGAGGCAGCGCCAGCGTGGTGATGGCGCCCGCCGCGAACGCGATCAGGATGCGCCGCCATCCCCATGTGAGCATGATCGAATGGGCGAAGTGGGCGAGGGTCACGGCTGATGGGAAGCCTTGGAGGGAGGAGTGTCCGGCGACAGCTTGACTGACTGGTCGCGCGTGACCGGCAGCTCGGACGATGCAGCACCGACGGGGCGCGCGGCCTCGCTCCCGTTTGGGCGATCGAGGCCGAGGTAGATCTTGAGCCGCTTCACGCGGCGAGGGTCGGCATCGAGCACCTCGATCTCGTAGCGCCCTGGACCGGGCACGACCTCGCCGCGCACCGGCACACGTCCGATGCGGGTCGCGATGTAGCCGCCGAGCGTATCGACCTCTTGGGCGATTTCGCCCACGTCGAACTCCGGTCCCACGATCGCGGTCACGTCTTCAAGGCTGGCGCGCGCGTTGGCGAGGTAGGAGCCGTCAGCCTGGCGAACCACGCCGGGCGCCAGGTCTTCATCGTGCTCGTCGCCGATCTCCCCGACGATCTGCTCGACAATGTCCTCCATGGAGACGACGCCATCGCTGCCGCCGTATTCATCGACCACGAGCGCGAGATGGATGCGGGTCGCCTGCATCTTGGCGAGCAGGTCGAGGACCGGCATCGATGGCGGCGCGAACAGCAGCTCGCGTACGAGATTGGCGGCGGAAAGCGACATCGAAAGGTCGATCGCCTTGAGGTCGAGGCCGGCCGATTCCTGCTGCTGTTTGCGCTTGCCATCGGTCTGTGCGGCGGCCTCCGCGCGCGCGGTCATCAGCGCGATCAGATCGCGGATGTGCACCATCCCGATGGCGTCGTCGAGCTTGTCGTCATAGACCACCAGCCGCGAGTGCGCCTGCGTCGCGAACACCTTCAACAGGTCGCCGAGCGCGATGTCCTTCTGCACCGCGATAATGTCGGCGCGCGGGATCATCACATCCGCCACCCGCCGCTCGCGCAGGCCGAGGATGTTGCTCAGCATGGCGCTTTCTTTGGGCGAGAAGCCGGACTCGCCCGCGCCCGCTTCCAACACCGTCCGCAGGTCGGCGCGGATCGATCCGGGCTTCCAGCCGAACAGCGCCCGCAACGCCCGCGCGAGCCAGCTGTCGCCCCCCTCGCGCGCCACCAGGCTCGGGCGTGGCACCGCGATCGGCAGGTTGCGGGGCTCCTCTGTCGGGGCGGCCGAATCCGTGGGGGGTGCGTGATCGGAGTTGGGCATGGCCATTAGATGTCAGCCGCGGCGGCTATGCGCAATGTAGGGGTCGGGCACGCCAAGCCGGGCCAGAACGGCGACTTCCAGCCGCTCCATGGCGGCAGCCTCATCGTTCGTCTCGTGGTCATGCCCGCACAGATGCAGGAATCCATGCACCGCCAGGTGGGCGAGGTGATGGGAGAACGGCTTGCGCTCCGCCTTGGCCTCGCGCGCCAGCGTTTCATAAGCGATGACGATGTCGCCGATGAGGCAATGGGGGCTCGCTTTCTGGGCCGGAAAGGCAAGTACGTTGGTCGGCTCGTCCTTGCCCCGCCACGTCCGGTTGAGCTTGCGAATGGCCGAATCATTGGTGAGCACAATAGCAAGCTCGACCCCGCTTGTTGACAGCGCGGCGGCGGCCTCCGTGATCGTCCGGCGCAGCAGGGGCCGTACGCCGCGCCTGCGCCTCCAGAACGAGGATTCGACCAGGATGTCGATGGCGGGTACCGGTCGGGCGCCGCGCGGGCGGCTCATTCCGTCCCCTCGCGAGACCTTATGGATTTGAGCGCGGCCTGGTCATAGGCCTGAACGATCCGCGCCACCAGCTCGTGGCGGATGACGTCTTCGGCTGTGAACACGACGTGACCGATGCCCTCGACGCCGTCGAGCAGGCGGGTCGCCTCGGTCAGCCCGGACGTCTGGCCTTGCGGCAGGTCGACCTGGCTCGGATCGCCGGTGACGATCATGCGGCTGTTCTCGCCGAGACGGGTGAGAAACATCTTCATTTGCATCGTGGTGGTGTTCTGCGCCTCATCCAGGATCACGACCGCATTGGACAGCGTGCGACCGCGCATGAAGGCGAGTGGCGCAACCTCGAACTCACCGGTCTGCATGGCGCGCTCGACGATGCGGGCGTCCATCAGGTCATAGAGCGCGTCGTAGATCGGCCGCAGATAAGGATCGACCTTCTCGCGCATGTCGCCCGGCAGGAAGCCCAGCCGCTCGCCCGCCTCGACGGCAGGCCGCGTGAGCACGATGCGATCGACCTCCTTGCGCTCGAACAGCTGCACCGCGTGGGCCACCGCGAGCCAGGTCTTGCCGGTGCCGGCCGGGCCCGTGCCGAACACCAGATGATGGCGCCGCAGCGCGCGGATGTAGGCGTCCTGCGCGGCGGTACGCGCGCGCACCGGCCGCTTGCGCAGGTTGATCTCTTCAAAGTTCGGGCGCGCCGACGCCGGGTCGTAGTCGAACAGCGAGCCCTGCGCGATCGCCAGTCGGATCGCGCCTTCGACATCGCCGGACACGAGCTCGTCGCCGCGCTTGAGCCGCGCGTAGAGGCCGTCGAGCACGCGGCGCGCCTGCTCGCAGGCATCGCGCGATCCTTCGATGTCGACATGATTGCCGCGCTGCTCGGCGACGACGCCGAGCCGGCGCTCGATCAGCGCCAGGTTCTGTCCGTATTGGCCGAACAAGAGCGAGGCGAGCCGGTTGTCGTCGAAGGTGAGCGCGACATGCGTCGCAGTGTTTTCCCCGACCGCGTCGGTGCGCAGAAGCGATCCCTTGTCGGAGCCCGTGGTGCGCAACGACCTCTAGCCTCCCGCCTGCATGAGAACTGGCTCAGGCGCCGGCACGACCCGCGCGAGCGTGCCGAACAGGCTGTTGGGGCCGACCTCGGTGATCGCCACCGGCGCGATCGCGCCGATCATCGCCGGATCGGCCAAGACCTGCACCGGCTGCAGGTAGGGCGAACGGCCGACGATCTGGCCGGCGTGCCGGCCCGGCTTTTCGAACAGAACGTAGAAGGTGCGGCCCAGGCAGCGCGCGTTGAAATCGGCCTGGCGGCGATCGATCGCGTGCTGCAAGCGCTGCAAGCGCGCGGCCTTGACCGCCTCGGAGATCTGGTCGGCCATCTCGGCTGCCGGCGTACCGGGCCGCGCCGAATACTTGAAGGAGAACGCGCCCGCGTATCCGACCTCATCGATCAGCGCGAGCGTGGCACGAAAGTCGTCCTCGCTTTCACCCGGGAAGCCGACGATGAAATCCGACGAGAACGCGATCGCGGGTTGCGCGGCCCGCACGCGCGCGATCGCGTCGAGGTAGTCGGCGCGGGTGTGACGCCGGTTCATGGCGGCAAGGATGCGGTTGGAGCCCGACTGCACCGGCAGGTGCAGGTAGGGCATCAGCGCCGGCAAGTCGCGGTGCGCTGCGATCAGGCTTGGCTCCATGTCGCCCGGATGGCTGGTGGTGTAGCGCAGCCGCGCGATGCCCGGCACCTCGGCGATCCGCTGGAGCAGCCGCCCGAGCGTAAAGGCGCGGCCGGCCGGGCCTTCGCCGTGGTACGCATTGACGTTCTGGCCGATGAGCGTGATCTCGCGCACGCCGGCTTCGGCGAGCCGCTCGGCTTCGGCAACGATCTGGGCGACCGGCCGCGATGTTTCAGCGCCACGCGTGTACGGCACCACGCAGAAGGTGCAGAACTTGTCGCAGCCTTCCTGCACGGTCACGAACGCCGACACGCCGCGCCGGCGTATGGCATGCCGGCTCGGTGCGGGCAGCGTGCCGAACTTGTCCTCGACCGGAAATTCGGTATCGATCGCGCGCTCGCCGCGCTCGACCTGCGCCAGCAGGGTGGGCAGGCGGTGGTAGCTCTGCGGTCCGACCACGAGGTCGACCGTGGGCGCGCGGCGGATGATCTCGGCGCCCTCGGCCTGGGCGACGCAGCCGGCGACCGCGACGGTGACCTGACGCCCCTCGCGCGCGGCCGCCTGCTTGATCAGGCGGATGCGGCCGAGCTCGGAATAGACCTTCTCGGCCGCCTTCTCGCGGATATGGCAGGTGTTGAGGATGACCAGGTCGGCGTCCTCAGGCGCTGCGGTCTCGGCAAACCCTTCGGGCGCGAGCGTGTCCGCCATACGATGCGAGTCGTAGACGTTCATCTGGCAGCCAAACGACTTGATATAGACCTTGCGGGCTCCGCTCATGCCGGGCTGGCGACCATATAAGTCACTGACATCCAAATTAAATTTGTCGTGCGCGGCATCCCCGCGCGGCCCTTACTCTTAGCGGCTTTTGCCCGAAAAGGGAATAACGGCCATCGCGATAGATGGGCCGCCCGCCTACCGGGCCTGCCGCTTGAGTTCCGCGAGATCGGCCTCGCTGCGGAACGTCATCGCCACGACCTTGCTCGAGCGCGGATAGCAGAACACGACTTCGAGCTTGCCGCCTGGAAGGTCGCGCAGCGATGCGATGCGCACCTCGGTCCCGCGCGTGGGCAGGTCATAAACCGTCCACTTGGACGCCGTCGGATCGTATTTCGCGATCTGATCGGTGGTCCACATCGGAGCCCAGACGTTGTGGTTCTTGTCCACGATCGTCGCATAGGGCTGGTGCGCGGTCGGATTCGGGAACGGCACGAAGCTCATCGCGCCGGACTTGGTGTCGACGCGCGTGAGGCTGCCACCCCAGGAATTCGCGACCCAGAGCACGCCGGCGGCGCGGTCGATGCCGATCCGGCGCGGCCCTTGCGACCACGGGAAAGGCGTGCCGATGTCCTTGGGCGCGTAGGTGTCATAGAATTTGAGGTCGGCCGGGGTGACGATGGCCATCTCCTCTTTCACGGGCGGCAGCTTCCACTCCATCGACTTGCCGGTCTTGATGTCGCTCTTGGCGATGATGTCGAATGCCATCTGGGTCCACCACACATTGCCGTCGCGGTCGCCCGCGATGCCGTAGGTGGCGCCTCGACCGCCCTTGGCGGTCTTCGGGGTGACTGACTTGAACTCGGTGAACTTCTCTTCGGCCGGGTCGAAGCGCAGCACACCGTCGAGCGTGCCGGCCCAGATCCCGCCGGTGCCGTCGTAGTCGAGCGTCACCGGGCCGTCGATCTGCGACATGCCGCTTGGCGGGATGTAGACCGAGATCTTCTCGGTCTTGGGGTCGATTTTGGCAAGCGCGCCGCGCCGGACATGCGCGTTGAACCAGATGACGCCCTTCGCATCGCGGATGAGCCCATGCGCGTTGGCGGCGTTGCCGTTCGGCGCGTTGATCTTGTACGGCTTGAGCTCGCCGGTCTTGGCGTTGATGCGGCCGACCGTCATGGTCTTGTTCTGCGTCACCGCCGCGAACCAGAGATTGCCGTCGAGATCGGCTGCGGCATCGTGCGGCAGCGAGCCGCCGCGCGAGGTCGTTCCCATCGACCAGTCGCTGCCGTTGACCGGCGGGATGCGCGAAGGAAGCTGGACGTCTGGATTGAGCGGCACGTCGTATTCCTTGTAGACCACGCGCGCCGCCTCGCCGGATGGGCGCGATCGGGTCGTGATCTT
Organism: uncultured Alphaproteobacteria bacterium; assembly: GCA_963753575.1. GTDB lineage: Bacteria > Pseudomonadota > Alphaproteobacteria > Rhizobiales > Xanthobacteraceae > VAZQ01. Next base: position 4,470,845 of record CAVWCR010000003.1, on the reverse strand, counting down.
GAAGCCGCCCTGTTTCGGTCCGCGCGCGCGAGCGAGATATGCGGCAAGCTCCTTCTGATGGAAATTGAGCACCGGATTGGGTGGCGTGTTCGGCCGATAGAGGCCGTAGACGTTGATCGATTTCATCGTCTGGACGATCGCGTTCCAGCCGCTCTCGTCGAAGCGGTGCTGGAGCGTGTAGCTCGGCGTGTGGCAACTCGTGCAATTGTTGCGGAAGATGCGCTTCATGCGCTTGTCGTCATTGGTCTCTTCCGGCAGGCCGGCGAGGATCAGGTCGCCGGGCAGTTGCCGCACCTGCGCCTCGAAATCGGTCATCGGCTTGAGCACGAAATCCTGGTTCTTCGTGGCGGCAAGATCGAGGTTGCTCTTGGCGGTCTCGAAGCTCAGCGCCTGCGCCCAGACCTTGTATTTGCCCGCCGCCATGGGCGGGAAATAATAAGCGCCGGTCTCGTCGGTGAAGACCGTCGTCGTGATGGTCGCACCCTCGGCCTTGGCCGAGACCGTCACACCGCCCACGGTCTCGCCGGCGGCCGACTTGATCGATCCGCTCAGCACGACGTCGGCGGCTTCGGCGGCCGGGACAATAGCGAGGAGGGCCAGGCCGACAGCGGTGGTGGCGGCGAGGTTCGCAACGGTTCGTTGGCGGGTCATTGCGGTTCTCCTGATCTCGTTCGCTCAGTGCGGATTGGCAGCCGTGGGTGCGGCCCGCGCGGGTGCCGGTGCCGGCAAGGTCTTGAGGTAGGCGACGATGGCGTCGATTTGATCGGGACGAAAATGATACTTGAAGCCCGGCATGTTCGGCGTGCCGTTGCTGATCAGTTCACGCATGACGTCTTCTTGCCCGCCCAACGACATCCTGGACAGGGCCGGGCCATAGACCCCCAGCGTCGTGAGCTGGACTTTCACGTGGCAGACCACGCAGGATTGGGCGAACAGGTTTCGCCCCAACAGCTGCTTGTCATCGAGAGGTTGGTCGGGCTGCGCGATCGCGCCCTGCAGCGAGGCGGCAAGCGCCATCGCTACGATCCACGCGCTGCGTTTCATTGGGCTCCTCCCGATGTGGCGGCTTTTGCCGCAACCCTAGGACTCCCGACTCTCGAAGGGAAGAGCGTAATTGTGCCGTGTGGAAGCTACCCCAGGGCCGCTTACCGCCGGGTCTTGTCGTCGAGCGGCACCGCATAGAGCTCGAGCCGGTGGTCGACGAGCTTGTAGCCCAGCCGTCGGGCAATCTCCGCCTGCAGGCGCTCGATCTCCTCCGACTGGAACTCAATCACATCGCCGGTGCGCAGGTTGATGAGATGGTCGTGGTGAGTCTCGGGGATTTGCTCGTAGCGGGCGCGCCCATCGCGAAATTCGTGGCGCTCGATGATCCCCGCATCCTCGAACAGCTTCACGGTGCGGTAGACGGTCGAGATCGAAATGCGATCATCGATTGCGGAACAGCGCCGATAGAGCTCCTCCACGTCCGGGTGATCGTCGGCCGACGCCAGCACGCGGGCGATGACGCGGCGCTGCTCCGTCATGCGCATGCCTTTCGCCGCGCACAACGCTTCAATGTCTTTCGACTTGGTCTCGGGCACCGGACTTTCTCCTCGGCAACCGCATATCACAAATGCGACTACAAGTCCCGCCGCAGAACAAGCGCAGCCGCGCTGCGGCCAGTTCGGTCCTGATAATAGGCTTCGCGGCGGCCGACGTCGCGAAATCCGGCGCGCGCATAGAGCCGACGCGCCGGAACGTTGTCCTCGTCGACCTCGAGAAATACCGCACGCACGCCAATACCGGCGAGGCGGCGCAAATGCAGATCGAGCATCTGGCGTGAGAGCCCCTTGCCGCGGCGGGCCGGCGCAACGGCGACCGACAGGATCTCGGCCTCGTCAGCGGCGATGCGCGACAGGATGAAGCCGACAAGGCTCGTTCTCGCCATCGCTCGATGCGCGACGACGCTGCGGTCGACCAGAAGGCTCTCGATCTCGCTTTCGCTCCATCCGCGATGGAACGACTTGCCATGCAGAGCTGCGATTGCGGCGGCGTCGCGGGGCCGGGCCTCCGATAGGGTCGCTTCGCGGCGCGCGAACAAACGGTTGAGGAATTGCATCATCGGCGGGGCAGGCGGGCGGCATCCTGCGGCTGCGCATCGGGAGCGCGCAGATAGAGCGGCTTGGGCGATCCGGCGCTGTCGGCAGCGGCGGCGGCGAGCCGCGCGATCCAGCTGATGTCGGGCGCTCCCCGCTGATCGACGGTCGCGGGCGGCGGCTCCGCTTTCGGCCACGCCGCCGCGATCAAGCTGGCGGCGGAGCCGACGATGCGCGCCGGGCCTGAGAGCGCGGCCCGCACGGCCTCACGCAACGATGCGACCTTGGGCGCCACCAGGGTGCGGCCGCGAGAGCCGAAGACCTGCAGGTAGACGTGGTCGTGCCTGGCATCGATCGCTGCCACGACCGGCAGTGTGTCATCCTCCGCGATGTGGGGCGCCGCGAAGGCGGCGAGCGTCGTGAGGCCGATCGCGGGCTTGCCGGCCGCAAGCGCAATGCCGCGCGCCGCCGATATCCCAACCCGCAGTCCCGTGAAGCTCCCGGGCCCGATGGTGACAGCGATCCGATCAAGCTCCCTGAACTCGATCGCAGCCCGGTCCATGACGCGCGCAATCAACGGCATCACCGCTTCGGCATGGCCGCGCCGCATGGTCAGCGTCTCGCTTGCGGCGATCGCTTGGCGGTCGGTGTCGAGCACGGCGGCCGAGCAAGCATCAAGGGCGGTATCGATCGCGAGGACGCGCATGGTCAGGACGGCCGGAAGGAGCAGCAGGAGGCGGAAGCATGGGAGCGCCGCCTCACCTACGCAGCTACATCGGCCGCACCTCGATCACGTCCGGCACGTAGTGGCGCAGGAGGTTCTGGATGCCGTGGCGCAATGTCGCGGTCGACGATGGACAGCCCGCACAGGCGCCCTTCATGTCGAGGAACACGATGCCGTCCTTGAAGCCGCGGAACGTGATGTCGCCGCCGTCATTTTCAACGGCGGGGCGCACGCGGGTCTCGAGCAGTTCCTTGATGGTGGCGACCGTCTCGGCATCCTCGGCGTTGAAGAATTCGTCGTCCCCGGCGGCGGGCGCTGCGCCGGCCTCGCCACGCAGGAGCGGCGCGCCCGACATGAAATGCTCCATGATGGCGCCGAGGATCGCCGGCTTGAGCTGTTGCCATTCGCCGCTCGCCTTCGTGACCGAGATGAAGTCGGACCCGAAAAAGACGCCGCTCACGCCCGCAACTTCAAACAGTCGCTCGGCGAGTGGCGATTGCGCGGCCGCCTCCTTGTCGCGGATATCGAGCGTCCCGTGCGGCAGGACCGCTCGGCCCGGCAGAAACTTGAGCGCGGCGGGATTTGGCGTCGGCTCGGTCTGGATGAACATGGTCGGCTCCCTGGCGCGGCTCAGGTCCCGCGCCGCTGATAATGGGTTACCCCCAATCTAGTCACTGGGAGAGCCTAAAGGAAGTTCACTCCGGCGGGACTGTGCCAATCCCCAGGCATGCGTCCGGCTAGGGTCAGGCCGCCAATTGGCGTCCTAGTGCCCCGTTTCCGAAGTTCGTGATACCTCGCAGCAACCTCTGACACGACCTTCGGAAACAAAGGGACACTGGCAACTCTATGATTCCAGTGCCGCTTTACGATTTGAAGTTCCTAATCGAGCTTGCTGCAGGTGGGGTAGGACCTTCAAATCGGCGGCACTAGGTCATCGAATCAAGGTCTTCGTCGCTGAGGTGGCCGGGCACGATCGCGACCGGGATCGGGAACGTACCGGCGCTCTTGGTGAAGCTCGACACCAGCGGGCCGGGGCCCTCGTTGGCAGTGCCGGCAGCGAGTATCAGGGCCGCGATATCCTCGTCCTGGTCGATCAGCTTGAGCATTTCGTCGACCTTGTCGCCCTCCCGGACCACGCGTTCCGGCTGGGTGCCGGTGATGCTGCTCGATCGTGCCGCATGGCGCTCGAGGATGGCGCTCGCCTCCTCGTGCGCCTCCGCCCGCATGATGTCGGCCACCCCAAGCCACTGCTGATTGCGGTCCGCTGTCTCGATGACCCGCAGCATGACCACGGTGGCGCCGATGCGCAGCGCCCGGCGGCTCGCGAAATAGAGCGCGCGGTCGCATTCCGGGGTGTCGTCGATGACGACCAGGAATTTCGGCGAATGGCCCAATTCGTAGCTGCGCCGCCTAGTGCTCATAGCCTCCCCGGGCCGGTTTGCGGCCGTGCTGGTGCCGCCGATTTGAGGTTTCCACAGCGCTTGCAGCACACTCGGCCAGGAACTTCAAATCGAAAAGCGGCGCTAGAATCATAGACTTGCCAGTGCCCCCTTTGCTCCCGAAGGTCGTGCCATGGAGGTGTTGCAAAGGATCATGAAACTTTTCGGAAGCGGGGCACTGCGCGTTGCCCGGCAAGCATGCCACGACGCTTGCCGGCCGGACAAGTCCGGGACCGCCCAGCCATATTTGGTCACCGTCGGACGAATCCCACGATGTCCTTGACCGCCCTCATGGTTTCGGCCGCGAGCTTCTGGGCGCGGGCGGCGCCGTCGGCCAGCACCGAATCGATGTAGGCCGGATTGTCATTGAGGCGTCGCATCTCGGCATTGAGCGGCGCGAGCTTCGCGACCAGGTGCTCGACCAGCGCGTTCTTGAAGGCGGAGAACTGCGCGCCGCCATGTTCGTTGAGCACACGGGCCTTGGTGGTGCCGGCGAGCGCCGCGTAGATGCCGACGAGGTTGTCGGCCTCCGGCCGCTGCTCAAGCTCCTTTTCGTCATGCGGCAGCGGATGCGGATCGGTCTTGGCCCGGCGAATCTTGAGCGCAATCGAGTTGGCGTCGTCGGTCAGGTTGATGCGCGACTGATCCGATGGATCCGACTTCGACATCTTCTTGGTGCCGTCGCGCAGCGACATCACGCGGGTCGCCGGCCCCTGAATGAGCGGCTCGGGCTGCGGGAAGAAGGCATCGCCAAAGCCGTGCCGCTGGATTGCGTCGCCGAAGTCGTTGTTGAATTTCTGGGCGATGTCGCGCGAGAGCTCGAGGTGCTGCTTCTGGTCGTCGCCGACCGGCACATGCGTCGCGCGGTAGACCAGGATGTCGGCCGCCATCAGGGTCGGATAGGAGAACAAGCCGACCGAAGCATTCTCGCGGTCCTTGCCGGCCTTCTCCTTGAACTGCGTCATGCGGTTGAGCCAGCCCATGCGGGCGACGCAGTTGAAGATCCAGGCGAGCTCGGCATGCTCGGCGACCTGGCTCTGGTTGAACACGATGTGGGTCTTCGGGTCGATGCCGGCCGCGATGAAGGCGGCCGTCACCTCGCGGATGGCGCGCGGCAGCTCGGCCGGGTCCTGCCAAGTCGTGATGGCGTGCAGGTCGACCACGCAATAGATGCAGTCGTGGCTCTGCTGCAGCTCGACGAACTTCATGATCGCGCCGAGATAATTGCCGAGGTGCAGATTGCCGGTCGGCTGCACGCCGGAAAACACTAGATGCTTGAACGCCATGGTTCTTGTCCTTGAGTTCGCGGCGTGCATGCCACGGCGCTCCGCCGTGGGCAAGGGCAGTCAGACCCGTCCGCGAACGGCGGCAACGAGCACGCCTAGTGCCGCCGATTTGAAGTTCCTACAACAGATGCGGCAAACGCGGTTAGGAACTTCAAATCGAAAAGCGGCACTAGAATCATAAAGTTGCTAGCGCCCCTTTGCTTCTGAAGCTCGTGTCAGAGATTGCTGCGGCGTATCACGAACTTCGGAAGCGGGGCACTAGCCGCACGACACCGAGGAACTGCAAGGCTGCCGTATAGGCTGCGAGCCCGGCCGTCACCAGCGCAGCCAGCGCGATGGCGCGCCAGGTCGCGGAGCCCGCGAGCTCTGCGGCAAGCGCCCATTTCAGGGCGATGAGAACGAGCCCCATGACGGCGGTCGCCACGACGATGCGGGCCAGTCGCGCGCCGAGCCCCGCATCAGCGGCGAGCCATCCGCGCCGCGCCAGCACGACGCCCAACAGCCCCGCGCCCAGCCAGTCCGAGATCGCAATTGCGGCCGCGACACCGACGTGTCCAAGCAGTGGGAAAAGGATCAGCGCCCCGGCGATCGCCGCCGCGAGCCCAACCAGCGCCGCCAGCATCGGGGTGCGCGTATCCTCATGCGCGAACGATACCGCGCCGAGCGCTTTTTCGAGCGCATGGCCGGGCAGGCCCGCGCAGATCGCGGCGAGCGCGGCCGCGACCGCAGCGGTATCGTGTGCGCCGAACGCGCCGCGCTCGAACAGCACGCCCACAATCTCGCCTGCCAACAGCCCCAGCGCCAGCGCGGCCGGGAGTGCAAGACCAAGCGCGGTCTCGAAGGCGCGCGCCTGGGCGCGCGCCATTGCGCTCGCGTCAGCGGTGCGCAGGCTCGCGGCGACCGCCGGCCCGATCGCGGCCGCGATCGCGACCGACACCACGCCGAGCGGCAGCTCATAGAGACGATACGCGTAGTAGAGCCACGACACCGCGGCTTCCGAAGGCGACGCCACGATGCTGCCCGCCATCAATTTGAGCTGCGGAATGCCGGCCGCGATCAGTCCCGGGATGGCCAGGACGAAGAACGCGCGAGCGTCCGGCGAGGAGCCGATGCGTGGACGCCGCGGCGCGGACGGCATGCGCAGGAGCGCGCCGCCGACCAGCAGCAATTGCGCGACGCCTGCCAACACGACCGCGCCCGCCAGAACGAGACCGGTCGTGCGCGTCGCCGTCACGCCAGAGGTGAGCAGCGCCGCGATTGCGGCGATCAGCACGACGTTGAAGATCACGACGCCGAGTGCGACTGCGCCCATGCGGCCCTCGGCATTGAGCGTTGCGGCGGCGACCGCCACGACGCCCGCAATCGCGAGGTAAGGCAGCGCCAGCCGCGCGAAGTCGACCGCAAGGACGAAGCGCTCGCTGCCAGGCGCAAAGCCGGGCGCGATGGCGCGTACGACCTCAGGCGCAAACGCCACGGCAATGAGCGCGATCACGCCGAGGCCAAGCATCATCATGCCCAGGACGGTTTCGCCGAACCGCCGCGCGCCCTCGCTGCCGCGCTGGTGACGGACGCGCAGCCATACCGGCACGAACGCCGCGTTCAGCGCGCCTTCCGCCAGCAGCCGGCGGAACAGGTTGGGTAGCGCGAGCGCGGCAAAATAGGCATCTGAGAGGGCGCCGGCGCCGAGCGCGGCCGCGATCAGCATGTCGCGCACGAAGCCGAGGAGCCGCGACAGCAGCGTCGCGCCGCCGACCGCGGTGACGTCGCGCGCCAGCGTCATGACGCGGCCTCCGAAAGATCGCCGCCCTGGTGCAATTGCGCCGGCAGGGCGGCTGAGTATAGTGCGCGCGCCATTCCCGCCCCGGAGATCCCATGCCCGCCACCCGCTTCGACGTTCTCGGCATCGGCAACGCAATCGTCGATGTGCTCGCGCGCACCGAGGACGATTTCCTGATCAAACAGAAGATGCACAAGGGCGGCATGCAGCTGATCGACCAGGCGCGCGCGAAATCGATCTACGACGCGATGGGGCCGGCGGTGGAGATTTCGGGCGGCTCGGCCGCCAACACCACGGTGGGCGTCGCAAGCCTCGGCGCCCGCGCGGCGTTCGTGGGCAAGGTGAGGGACGACGAGCTCGGCCGCGTGTTCGCGCACGACATTCGCGCCGCCGGGGTCGCGTTCGAAACGGCGCCCGCCTCCGCAGGGCCGTCGACCGGGTGCTGCTACGTGCTGGTCACGCCCGATGGCGAGCGCACCATGAACACGTTCCTGGGCGCCGCGCAGGACCTGCATCCCAACGACATCGACGCCGACATGATCGCGGCTGCCGAGATCACGTATCTGGAAGGTTACCTGTGGGATCCGCCGCACGCCAAAGAAGCTTTCGTCAAGGCGGCCGGGATCGCGCACGAGGCCGGCCGGCTCGTCGCGCTGACCTTGTCGGATGCCTTTTGTGTCGATCGTTATCGCGCCGAGTTTCTCGACCTCATCCGCAAGGGCACCGTCGATCTGATCTTCGCCAATGAGCGCGAGCTGCACAGCCTCTACGAGACCGCCGACTTCGATACTGCGGTCAATGCCCTGCGCGCCGATGCGCGCCTCGGTGTTGTCACCCGCAGCGAGAAGGGCTGCCTGATCGTCACGCGCGAGGAGACCGATGCGGTGAAGGCGCTGCCGGTCGAGCGCGTCGTCGACGCCACTGGCGCCGGCGACCTGTTCGCGGCCGGCTTCCTGGTCGGGCTGGCGCGCGGCTCCGACTACCGTGCCGCAGCGCGACTCGGAGCGCTGGCGGCGGCCGAAGTCATCCAGCATCTGGGCGCCCGGCCGGAGACCTCGCTCAAGGACCTGGCTGAGCAGAACGGGCTCGGGGCCTGACGAGGCCCAAAACCCCACAGGAATGGGGTTATCCACAGTTGCCCACAAAAATTCGAGCCTCTCACAAAGGTGTCTCGGAACCGTCTCTTTCTGGCGGTAATTTATCGGTGATTGGGGGGCCAGTTCCGAGACAAGGAAAGGCCCATGAGCATCAGCTCCAAAGTGAGTTGTCTGCCGAGCAGGTTTCCAGTCGGTACCCGTTACGTCATCGAGGGTCAGGGTGGGCACGTCCACCTGCGCTATCTGGAATTTCCGGATGGGCGGCAGATTCTGCTGCCACCAGATCTCGCGCCCAAGACGGCCCCCGACTTGCCGCCAAAGCCACGTCGTAAGCCGGCATCGCGCTCCAACTGAACCGCCAGTGTCAGTCGCGTGATGTCTGATCTGTAGGCGCCGGGCGGCGTTCGAGCCCCCCATTCCCTCACCCTCCGGCGCGAGACCCCGGCGCCCAGTCGGCTGCCGGGGTCTTTCCGTGACCAATCACGTTCGCCCCACCACGAGATGGTCGCGGTGCACCATCTCAGCGCGGCCGCCGTAGCCGAGGATCGACAGAATATCGGCGGACGAGCGGCCCTTGATCTTCTCCGCATCGGCGGCGTCATAGGCCACAAGGCCGCGGCCGATCTCGACGCCGTCCGGCCCGCGGATGATCACCGCGTCGCCGCGCGCGAACGCGCCATCGACTCTGATAACGCCCGCCGGCAACAGACTGCGACCGCTCTTGAGCGCGGTCACTGCGCCGGCGTCGATCGTCAGAATGCCTTTCGGCTCCAGCGAGCCGGCGATCCATTTCTTGCGCGCCGTAACCGGATTGGCGGCAGTGAGAAACCAGGTCGCGCGCGCGCCCTCCGCGATCGCCTTGAGCGGATGCGCGATGCGGCCCGAGGCGATCACCATGTGGGTGCCCGCCTGTGTCGCGATCTTGCCGGCCTCGATCTTGGTCTGCATGCCGCCGCGCGAGAGCTCGGAGCCGGCGGCGCCCGCCATCGCCTCGATCTCGCCGGTGATGCGCGCGACCACGGGAATGTGTTTGGCGTCCTTGCTGGCGCTAGGCGGCGCGTCGTAGAGGCCGTCGATGTCGGAGAGGAGCACCAGGAGGTCCGCGCCCGCCATGGTGGCGACGCGCGCGGCGAGGCGGTCGTTGTCGCCGTAGCGGATCTCGTTGGTCGCGACGGTGTCGTTCTCGTTGATCACCGGCACCGCACGCCATTCCAGGAGCCGCTCGATGGTCGAGCGGGCGTTGAGATAGCGGCGGCGCTCCTCGGTGTCCTGCAGGGTCACCAGAACTTGGCCCGCCGTGATGCCGTGGCGCGACAGCGCCTCCGACCACGTGCGCGCGAGTGCGATCTGGCCGACCGCGGCGGCGGCCTGGCTGTCCTCGAGCTTGAGCGGTCCCTTCGGCAACTTCAGCACCGCGCGGCCGAGCGCGATCGCGCCCGAGGAGACCACCAGCACGTCGCGCTTGTCGGCATGCAGCCGCGCGATGTCCTCGGCCAGCGAGGCGAGCCAGTCCTCGTTGACGCGCGAGGTCCCGACGATCAGCGAGGAGCCGACCTTCACCACGACGCGGCGGAAATCGCTGAGGCTTGGGGTTTGCATCGTTGCAGGCTTGTGACTGTGAGAGCCGGTTCGCTCTATCACATCGGCACCGCTCGTGGAGGGCGGATTGGAGGCACCTTTCATGGCTGCCAGGCTTCTTCCGATGCCCGCGACGGCTTCCCGCCGTCCGGCCGCGCCTTGTCGATCACCTTGACGAGCGCTCGCAGCACTTCGGGCACGCCTTCTCCGGTCGCCGCCGAGACCACGAGCGGCGCGCGCCCGGCCGCGCGCTTGAGGCGGGCGACCTGCTGCTTGAGCATTTCCGGCGTGAGCGCGTCCGCCTTGTTGAGCGCCACCACCTCGGCCTTGTCGGCAAGCCCGCCGCCATAGGCTTCGAGCTCCGTGCGCACGGTCTTGTAGGCAAGGCCTGCGTGCTCGCCGGTGCCGTCGACGAGATGCAGGATTACGCGGCAGCGCTCGACATGGCCGAGAAAACGGTCGCCAAGCCCCAAGCCTTCATGCGCGCCTTCGATCAGCCCGGGAATGTCGGCGAGCACGAACTCGCGGCCGTCGATCCCGACCACGCCGAGCTGCGGATGCAGCGTGGTGAATGGATAGTCGGCGATCTTCGGGCGCGCCGCGCTCACTGCGGCGAGGAAGGTCGACTTGCCGGCGTTCGGCAGGCCGACAATGCCCGCGTCCGCAATCAGCTTGAGGCGCAGCCGGATGGTGCGCTCCTCGCCCGGCTGACCCGGATTGGCGTGACGCGGTGCGCGGTTGGTCGAACTCTTGAAATGCGCATTGCCGAAGCCGCCGTTGCCGCCCTTGGCGAGCACCGCGCGCTGGCCCGTTTCGGTGAGATCGGCGAGCAGCGTCTCGCCGTCCTCCTCGTAGATCTGGGTGCCGACCGGCACCTTCATGACCAGGTCGCCGCCGTTGGCGCCATGGCGATCCTTGCCCATGCCGCCGCGGCCGTTCTTGGCGGTGTGGTGCTGCTGATAGCGATAGTCGATCAGCGTGTTGAGCCCCTCGACCGCGAGCGCCACCACGTCGCCGCCCTTGCCGCCGTCGCCGCCGTTCGGCCCGCCGAACTCGATGAACTTTTCGCGCCGGAACGACACGCAGCCGTTGCCGCCGTCGCCGGAGCGAATGTAGACCTTGGCCTCGTCGAGGAATTTCATGCGCGCAATATGCGTTCGCCCGCACACAAACGCGAGGGCTCAAACGCGCGCCGCTCAAGAATTCATTTCAAAAGTTAAGAGGCACTGGCGCCGGGAGGGGCCAAGATGGGCCATGCCTCACTGATGCGGCCCGATAGGCCGCTCCCGACGGTGCCGTTTGTGGGTTGCCGCTACGCTGAAGCCCAAACGCTGCCGCAGCGATTATCGCGGCCAAAGTAGCCCGGGGGCATGGCACCTCCATTCCGGGACGCATGAGCCACAAGCGGTTGGAGCCGCTGGGGTTGGTCCGCAAGAGGCTCGCACACAAGGTGCAGGTTACGTCCGCGTCATTAGATCGTGGTGATCGTCCGCGCCAATGTCAACTGACGTTTGGTCGCAATTTTTTTCTGCACGAACTTTCTTAACGATCGCTGTAAGTTCCATCGCGCTCATGCCTGCTGATCGGGCGCGATCGCGAAGCGACACGAGCCATCGCGGGCGATGCGCTCGATCAGGTCGACTTCCCAGCTCAGGTACTCGCTCATCGCGCCCTTGATGTCGCCGCCGCGCTCATAGGGCTTGAGCCAGACGTCGACTGCCTCGTCTCCCATATGCATGTCCTGCGACAGCGGTTGTCCGGCTGAATGCCACGCCGCAGTGCCGCCGGCGAGACAGCGAACCTCGTGCTTGGTGAGCGCCGCCAGATCGGCGACCGCGAGGCGCGCGAGCATGCCGTCCTCGGAAGTCAGAACGAGCGTGCCGTGCAACTCTATCTTGGCCAGCGCCTGCTTGAGCCGCGAGCGGATCGCAAACCAGGCGCCCGGAATGTGGCCTTTGCGGTACTGCGGGCTCGGTGCGAGATCGATGACGGTCGCCTCGCCGCGTTCGAGCAACGTGGCGAGCGCGGCGCTGTCAATTTGCGCCTGCGTGGGCGCAGGCGTACCGAGGACCGGGAACGCCGGCGGCGTGGTCTCGGTGCCGCGCTGCGCCAAAACATAGACGTCGCGCACGCCCATCTGCTTGAGCCATGACGCGGTCATGACGGCGCGCACCTCGGCGTCATCAATGAGCACGATGCGCGCGCCGAGCGTGCCGACATATTGATCGGTCGCCTGCACGAGTTGCCCACCCGGCGCCGAGACGGCGCCGGCGACGTGGCCGGCGGCGTATTCTCTCGGGTCGCGCACGTCGAACAAATAGAGCGTGCGCTCGTGCGACTCTGCGCGCCAGCGCTCGAGCGTCGCGCGGTCGATGGCTTCGACCCCGAAGCGTCGCGCGACGCGTTCGGCGGCGGCCTTGGCGCTCGCGAGGCCTTGGGCGGTGACCGCGTTTGCGCGCCTGTCCTTGCCGCTCTCGCAGGTGAGCCCGGCGAGGCTCCAGCCCATGGTGCCGTTGCGCAGCGCCACCACCTTGTTGGGGACGCCGGCGTTGATCAGCGACTGCGCCCCGATGATGCTGCGGGTGCGGCCGGCGCAGTTGACCACCACCGTGGTCGCGGGCGAGGGCGCAAGATCGTGCACGCGCAGAACGAGCTCGGCGCCCGGCACGCTGGTCGCGGTCGGGATCGAGACGCGGTGATATTCGTCGAACGGGCGGCTGTCGAGCACGACCATGTCGGTGTCGGCGCGCATCATCGCGTTGAGCTCATCGGCGCTGATGCTCGGCGTGCCGCTTTCATGCTCGACGAATTCGCCAAACGCCTTGCTGGGCACATTGACGCCGGAGAACACTTCGTAGCCCGCGCTCGCCCAGGCGTCGACGCCGCCCTTGAGGCATCCGATGTCGCTGTAGCCGGCTGCGCCCAGGATTTTGGCCGCGCGCTCGGCAAGTCCGTCGTTGTCGTCAACGAGCACGATGCGGGTCGCACGGCGAGGCACGAGCCGCGTGAAACGGAGCTCAAGGCGGCTCAACGGGATCGAGCGCGCCCACAACAGATGGCGCTCCGAGAACGTCAGCTCCTCGCGCACGTCGACCAGCGCAAGCTCCGTGCCGTCGGTAAGCATCGATTTGAGGGTTTGCGGATCAAGCGTATGCATCACACGGCCGGGCATGACGAAGTCAGTGGCGGGTCACGTTGCCTGCTGCGGCGCCATCTGGTGCACCTCGCCGGTTTTCAGGTCGATGCTGATGCGTGCGATCCTGTCGAGGTTGGTGCCGGTCACGCGCACGAAGCGCGCATTGTCCGGATAGTCGATCGAGTGGATCTGGCCGTCTTGATAGATGCCGGCGTGGCCTGGCGTGAGCCGGTACTTTTTCGCGGGCTTGAGCTTGGCGCGCTTGGGATCGGTGCCATCGTCCTCGCGCTCCCACTCGGTCATCTCGGTGTAGAGGGCGGCCTGGCCGTAGATCGCCCACGAGGCGCCGTGGTCATGCGGCGGCGACACCCGCGCCTTGTCGTTGATGTGGGCGAGCACCTGGAAGCCGAGCGCCTTGTCCTCGTAGAGAAGCTTGAGCCCGCGCGGCACGTCCTCGCCGCAGTATTCGCGCACGAAGTCTGCGTTCGACAGCAGGCGCTCGAGATCGGCGCGCACCTTCTCGCGTCCCGCAGGGCCGGGGTCACGGGAGAGGTTTGTGCGGCAGTCGGCGATGAACTGGTCGAGATCATAGGCCATAGGCTTCCTCCTGGTCGTTCGGGCGTGCCAGGACTATAGCGCGCCCCCGAGCCGTCTGGCAGTTCTTTATCCAAGCGTTTGAAATCGCGGTCATTTGGCCGTTGGTTTCGTTTTGTCAAAATGGCTGCGACACGTATTCCCATGCAGCGTGTTCCCATGCGTCGTGCCGACAGCCAAAAAGCACCTCATGCTTTTGATCCAGCACGCGATTTCGGCGCGGTGGGTTCGTTTTGGCAAAAAATCCGCGACACGGATTGTCTGCGGTCGTGCGCCAACTCTCTCCCGTCGTCCCGCGCAGGCAGGAGACCCATAACCACCGGCCTTTCCGTTATTCCGACGTCTCGCCACATTACCGCTGCTGCGGCGTATGGGTCCCCGACTGCGCGGGGACGACAGCGGAGAGGTGGGTGCATGTGTGACCCGTCATGCTGCCCGCGGCCTTTCACCTGCTCACTTTTCAAACAGCCTGCGGCCTTCAATGAGGTCGCATAAGTCATGTCGCATAAGTCATGTCGCATAAGTCAAACTGAGACCGTCCCCTGTTCTTTGCTTGGGCGCGGGGGTTCGCCCGTCTTCCGCTTTCCTCACCGCCCCTCAATCGAGGGGGATGGCGCGCCGACAAGGCGCAGTGCCCGGATTGCTCCGGGCGATGTCCGGCAGCGGCCGGACCATGGTGCACGACTGTGGTGTGTACAGCGGTGCACCCGCGCCTCTCGGCGCGCCAACACGGCATCTTGGCTTATCGCCTTTGACGGTGGTCGGACCGGGCCGGCTCCATAGTGGCCGACGAGGCTGCCCGAGTACCGCCCGGGGACGGGGCTTGCGTCATCACCCCGCTCGCGGGTGCCGCTCCCGCTCCCCGCCTGGCGAACGCCTCCGGAAGGCGCCCCTCGAACACGGAACGGGATGGCCTTACGGTAAGTATGCTGTTGGTGAAGTCAAGAACTATTTTCTTACGGTGAAGGTTCCGCCGGCGACGCGCACAACCCGGCACTGCTGGCCGCCGGTAGGTAACCCAATGCGTTCGCAATCCAGCCATGCCTAGAGCACAACTCGCATCGCCGATCGCCGCCCACAAAACGCCCCAGCCACGAAAGTGGCAGCGCGCTGCGGCCGGTCCAATCCGCCCCGTTCAATTGATCACCTTCACAATTGGCGACGAGCGATACGGCGTCGACATCATGATGGTGAGCGAGATCAAGAGCGTATCGGACGTCGCGCTGGCGCCGGGACGGTCGCAAGACGCGCCTGCAGCCCTCAAGCTGCACGGCGAGACGGTCCCGATCATCGACTTGCGCCGCGACGGGTCGAGCAGGATCACGCCGAGGCACGTGGTCATCATCGTGCAGAGCGGGGCGGGGCCGATCGGCCTGCTTGGTGATCAGGTCCCCGACATCGTTTCGATGGACCTGGCGACGATCCAACCGGAGCGGCGGGTCATTCGATCGGCGAGCGTCGACGTTTCAGTCGATCTTCTCACCGTTGAAGGCGCCACGATCGCGCTGATCGATCCCCTGGATCTTCCTACCCCGCCCATCTGACATCGAACAACATCGGCCGATCGAGTCCGCATCGTCACATCCGGCTTCTCCTCAAGGTTCTCAACACAGGACGTTCGCCATGTCTGCACTCAGCCTCCGAATCACTGGTCGCCTGGTCATGGGATTTGCCGCTCTTGCTGCCATCCTGGCCGTCGCGGTCGGTATCCCGTCCTACATGCTTAGCGGTGTCGCTAACGACGTCGACCGCATGGCCAATCTGCAGACTCCGGTCGCGATCCAGAGCACGCAGCTTGTCGGTAATCTCTATTCCACGCTCGCGACGCTGCGCGGCTATCTCTTGACTGGCAATCCGCAAGGCAAGCTTGATCGAACCGCAATGTGGAAGGAGATGGATGAGACCGTCGCCTCAATTGACAAGCTGGCTGAGCGCTTCAACAACCCCGAGAACAAGCGCAAATGGGCGCAAGCGAAAGAGCTCTTCGTCGAATTCCGCGCTGCGCAGGACAAGGTCGAGGCGATTGCATTTTCGTCCGATGCCTTTCCGGCGACCAAGCTGCTTAGGAGCGAAGCGGAGCCGAGGGCGCGGTTGGTGCTGTCCGAGCTCACCAGGATGATCAACGAAGAAGAACGCCTGGAGGCCAGCGCCGAGCGCAAACGTCTGCTCAAAGCGATGGCTGATGCACGCGGCAATTTCTCCGCGGCAATGGGGGACATTCGCATGTACCTGCTTTCGGGCGACACGAATGATCGGCAGGCCTTTGCTGCTCCCTGGCAGAAATTTCAAGGCGCGATTGCAGTCTTGGACAGCCAGAAGCAGCTGCTGACATCGACCCAGAGGGCCTCATTCGAGACCATCACGAAGGTGCGCGCGGAGTTTGCGCCGCTGCCCGAACAGATGTTCACAATCCGCGCCTCCCAGCAATGGAACACTCCGGTTCATATCCTGGCGACTGAGGCGGCGCCACGCGCGCAGAAGATTCTCGATCTGATCGACGGCACCAAGCAGGCCGACGGCACCCGCGCGGGCGGTCTCAAGACCCATCAGCAGGCGATGTTGGCGCAGGAATTGCATGAGGTGCTCGGCGGCATTACGTTTCTGACGAGGATCGAGTGGGCGCTGTTGGCCGCGGGTCTGGGCGCAGCCGTCCTTATCGTATTCCTCAGCGCCCGCACGATCGCAATGCCGATTTGCAAGATCACAGCCGTGCTGGTCGACCTCACCAACGACCGTATCGTCGACGTGCCATACACCAATCGCAATGACGAAATCGGTGACATCGCCAGGGCGACCGAAGTGTTTAAGCAATCGATCGCTCAGAAGGCCATCAACTACCGGGTCCGTGCTGCGCTCGATTTGGTCGAGTTAAACGTGATGATCGCTGATGACAAGTACGACATCATCTACAT
Organism: uncultured Alphaproteobacteria bacterium; assembly: GCA_963753575.1. Classification (GTDB taxonomy): domain Bacteria; phylum Pseudomonadota; class Alphaproteobacteria; order Rhizobiales; family Xanthobacteraceae; genus VAZQ01. Next base: position 4,454,227 of record CAVWCR010000003.1, on the reverse strand, counting down.
GAACACGTCCTTGCAGAAGACTCTGCGCGATGCTGAAGCCGAGCTGCGCAAAGCGTTGCCGCAGTTCAACGCCAGCAAGCTGATCGGCGCCAATATGGACATGTTCCATAAGAACCCGCAGCATCAGCGCAAGCTGTTGGATGGGCTCACCAGCCCGATTGAGACCCATATCGCGGTCGGCAGCGTGAAATTTCATCTGTCTGCGGCGCCGGTCTACGATGAGAATTGCACGCGCGTCGGCACATGCGTGGAATGGAGGGACGAGACTGCCCAAAAGGCGATCGAGGTCCAAGTGAATGATCTCATCCAGGCCGCGGTCGCGGGCGATTTCTCCAAACGCGTCCCGACCGCGGGCAAGCAAGGCTTCATGCTCATGCTGACTGAAGCGATGAATTCGCTGTGCGAGAATGTGGCGAAGGTCATGGAGGACATGGTCGGCATGTTCGGCGCCATGTCGGAGGGCGACTTCCGCCGTCGCATCAATGCCGACTATCAGGGCATGTTCGGGCAGCTGAAGGCCGACGCCAATGCGATGGCGGACCGGATCAGCTCGACCGTGGCCGACATCAAGGCGGCGACCCGCGAGGTAACCAACGCCTCCGCCGAGATCTCGACCAGCACGACCGACCTCTCGCAGCGCACCGAGGAGCAGGCGGCCAGTCTCGAGGAGACGTCGGCCTCGATGGAGGAGATTTCCTCGACCGTGAAGAAGAATGCCGAGAATGCCCAGCAGGCCAACCAGTCGGCCGCCAGCGCCCGTACGGTCGCCAACCGCGGCGGCGAGGTGGTCGCCAAGGCGGTCGAGGCCATGGGACAGATCGAGGGCTCATCGCGCAAGATTTCCGACATCATCGGCGTGATCGACGAGATCGCGCGGCAGACCAATCTCCTGGCGCTCAACGCCGCGGTCGAGGCCGCACGCGCGGGCGAAGCGGGACGCGGCTTCGCGGTGGTGGCCTCGGAAGTGCGCAGTCTAGCCCAACGCTCGTCGCAGGCCGCGAAGGATATCAAGGACCTGATCACCAGCAGCAACAGCCAGGTACAAGGCGGCGTCGATCTCGTCAACAAAGCGGGCACTGCGCTTGCCGAGATCGTCGAGTTGATCAACAAGGTGGCTGAGATCGTGGCCGATATCGCGACCGCCAGCATCGAGCAGGCGACGGGCATCGAGCAGGTCAACAAGGCGCTCACGCAAATGGACGAGGTAACGCAGCAAAATTCGGCGCTCGTGGAAGAGAATGCGGCGACTGCGAAGACACTTGACGAGCAGGCGCGGGTGATGAGCGAGCAGGTCGCGTTCTTCCGCGTCGGCGACGAGGCGGAGGCGCAAACGGACGAGCCGGTCGGCGCCGGATCGGCTCGGGCCGCGAGGCCCGCACAACGGCCGCAGATCATGGCCAGGCCGCAAGGCGCGTCGACGCCGCCACGTCAGCGGGTTGCCGCCGGCGGCGGGCCAGTCAGGCGCATGCAAGCGACGCTCGCCGCCGCGGTCAGCGCCGATCCGGACTGGAAGGAGTTCTAGATGTGCCAAAGGCGGCTCGTTTACCCTCGCAGGAGGTTCGACTGGCGGGCGTCGAATTCTTGGCGACACTATCCGTCCGGCCTGTGGCCCCCGCGTTCGCCGTCCCGCGGTGATGGTTAAGGAATCATCTGGACCGCGGCGCTTGGGGCCGTACGCCGGTGAACGTGGCCGTCGCGACCTGGCGCTAGTCGAAGGTGATACGGGGCCGGCATGGTCGACCCGAAACCAGGCAGAGACGTGATGTCATGACAATCGGCAAGACATTGACCGGCCAGGGTGAAGGCTCCGACAGGCCGCTGAAGGGCGAGGAGACGCTCGATCTCTATCTAGCGGAAATGAGCCGCAGCATGGTCGCGCTTACCGAGCAATCTGCGTTGCTGCTCAAGGCGCTCGGCGAGAGGGTCGCCTTGTTGCCCGCGGTCGAGGCCGAACGCATCAGGCAAGCCCGATCGGCATCCGAGCAGGCGAAGGTCGAACCGGTCGGCAAGGAGCCCGGCGGCGCGGCGCGGCGATAGCCGCAGCTTTGCTGTCGTGCGCGTCGCTGGGCGCGCGGCGGTTCAGTCCGTTCGATGGCAGGGCCGGGCAACCGTGCCCGATAGCGCTCGCCTAACAGCAAGTCTGCAGCAGGATCAGGCTCTCGAGCGCATTTAGAAAGCGTAAACCTTGTTTTGCGCGCTTTGCAACTTTTTCACGATTTAACCCGATAATTCAGCAAAGCCCGACGCGTAGCGCCCGCCCCCCGTTCGTACGATTGCTGTATGAGGGAATGATTCCAGCCATGGGCTCGGGAAACCATCATCGCACGATCGCATTTGCGGCCATTGCTCTGGAAAAGATTCTCGAGCTGGAGTTGCCCGCCGATCCGCTGAGCTTCGAGCTCTGGTACGCCTATGCGGCCGGCCAAAACCAGAAACTGAAGGACGAGATCGACGAGACGTTGCGCCGTCACGGCACGCTGACCGAGCGCGACATCAGTCATCTGCACGCCAACCACGTGTCCTCCGCCGACGCATCCTCCGCACGCACCACGACCCAGCTCGATTTGGTTGCGAGCAAGCTCACCGACGAAGTCGGGCAAGTCGTCCGGATGATCAATGAAGCGGTCGCGTCCGTGGGACGTTATGACGAGACGCTGCGCGAGAGTGCTGCCGCAGTGGACGCCGCGGGAGGCGGGGAGGGCCTCAGCACGGTGGTCGAAGGGTTGATCAGGGCGACGAAAAGCATCGAGCGCGAAAATTGCGCGCTCAAAGAGCAGCTGCAGGCGTCAAAGGGCCGGTCCGAGCGGCTCAAGCAGGAGATTGAGATCGTTCGAAGTGAAAGTCTGACCGATGCCCTCACTCAGATTGGAAACCGGCAATACTTCGACGACTCCCTTGTCAAGGCGATCGCAAAAGCCAATGAAAACGATCTTCCACTGACGCTGCTTTTCGTGGACATCGATCATTTCAAACGGGTCAATGACGAATTCGGTCACCTGATGGGTGACGATGTCCTGCGGCTGGTGGCGGCGCGGCTGAAGAGCAGCGTGCGCGACGGCGAGATCGCCCGTTATGGCGGCGAAGAATTCGGTGTTGTGCTGTACAACAAGTCGCTTGCGATCGGAAAGCTGATTGCCGAGCGCATTCGTATGGCGGTCGAGAGCGCCGAAATGAAGGTGCGCTCGACCGGCACGCCCGTCGGCAAGATCACGGTTTCGATCGGGGTGGCCGAGCTGCGGCCACGGGTGTCGATGGAGGATCTCATTCGCAATGCCGACGAGGCGCTCTATGCCGCCAAGCGCAAGGGGCGCAACTGTGTCGTGCTGGAGGACATCCCCGCGGCGGACAGCAGCGAGGGCCGGGCCGTCGGCTGATCAGGGGGCGTCGTGCGGCCGAGTTGCCCGCTGCGATCCCGGTAAGAAGAAATCTCAGAAAACGAGCGCTTTCGGCTCACGCGATCGGCTTGCGCGGCGACGCCATTGTGGCGATCGAGTGTGGCGATCGAGGGGGCACGTGATCGGCGCAACCCGGTGGTGGTGCAAACAATTCTGCATTCAACCAGTGTGCTTTTGGAACTTTTTCACCATTCCCTGGCAGCATGGCAAATGGGTAAAGCGTAACCATTCGACTAGGCGCCACCGAGCGGCTGCCGCAGGGAAAGATTTCATTAACCATGGGCTCGGAACAGGTAAACCATCGTACGCTTGCGTTCGCCGCCATCGCACTCAGCAAGATCGTCGAACAGGGGTTGCCGGCCGATCCCCAGAGCTTTGAGTTTTGGTACACCTACGCCACCGGGCAAAACCAGAAGCTCAACGACGACGTTGACGAATTGCTGCGTTGCCAGGGCAAGCTGACGGACAGCGATCTAAGCCGCCTGTTCTCGCTGCACATCTTGTCCGCGCGCACCACCAGCCATCTCAACACCGTAGCCAGCAAGCTCACCGACGAAGTCGCCGAGGTCGTCTGGATGATCAATGCGGCCGCCTCGTCCGTGGAGCGCTATGACGGGGAGCTGCATGAAAACGCAACGGCCGTCGAGAAGGTGGAGAGCGAGGGGGAAATCAAAGTCATTCTGCAGCAATTGATCCGCGCAACCAAGAGCATGGAGCGCGAGAATAACGTGCTCAAGGAACAGCTCGAGGTATCGAAAAGCCGGTCCGAAAAGCTCAAGAGCGAGATCGAGCAGATCCGGGTCGAAAGCATGACCGACCCGCTCACGCTGATTGGAAACCGGCAGTACTTCGACGAGACTCTCGAAAAGTCGATTGCGAAAGCGCAGGAGAATGAGGCGCCGCTGACGCTTCTGCTCGTGGATATCGACCATTTCAAGCAGTTCAATGACCAGTATGGCCATCTGATCGGGGACGACGTCCTGCGCCTGGTGGCATCGCGCCTCAAGAGCAGCGTGCGTGACGGCGAGGTTGCGCGCTACGGCGGCGAGGAGTTCGGAGTCATTCTGTATAACAAGTCGCCTGCAATCGGGAGGTTGATCGCCGAGCGCATTCGTATGGCGATCGAGAGCGCGCAAATGAAGGCGCGCGTCACCGACGTTCCGCTCGCCCGTATCACGGTTTCCATCGGGGTTGCGGAGCTCAGACCCAAGGTGACAAGCGCGGACCTCATTCGCAGCGCCGACCAGGCCATGTATGCCGCGAAGCGAGCCGGCCGCAATTGTGTCATCGTGGAGGAAGCGTCAGTCCAGGCCAACCGAGCGGTGGGTTGAGGGCGACTCGCTCGCTTCCAGCCAGGGCGCGCACGTTCCGGTCGCGGTCGCCGCGGATGGCGCGCTCACGCCACCCGCCTGCTTGTGCCCCACTTGAGCGAGGCCCACAGCCCGCGGTCGAGCCGGAAGCGGTCGACCGGCGCCGCGGACGCAATGGCGCGGACGCGCCGCAGCATCACGCCGCTCCATTGGAAGCCGCATTTTTCCAGTATGCGACGCGAGGCCGGATTCGACACCCGCGCGTCGGCCTCGAGCCGCTCGAGCCTTAAGTCCTCGAACGCGTGGTCGATGAGCGCCCGCACGGCCTCGGTGGCGTAGCCCTTGCCCCAATACGGCACGCCCAGCCAGTAGCCGATCTCGGGCGCCCCGCTGCGGGCCGGCTTGAGGCCGCATATGCCGATCGGCGTATTGTCTGCGAGCGTGATCGCGAACGCGGTCTCGGTGCTGCCGTCGCCCAGGCGGCGAATGAAATCCTCGGCGTCCGCGAGCCTGTAGGGGTACGGCATGGTGGCAGTGTTCTCGGCGATGCGCCGGTCATTGGCGAGCGCCGCGATCGCCTTGGCGTCGGCCGGGCGCGGCGCGCGCAGCGTGAGTCGCGCGGTTTCGAGAACGGGGGCGATCGGGCCCCGGGTGTCCTGCTCCCGGACCTTGGGCTGCCGCTGTGAAAGTGTCATCGCGGGCTCCTGTTGCGCGGCGCAGGACCTGCGCTCGCAAATTGAAATGGGGAGCCGGCATCCCGTCTCCCCTCAAGGAACCCGCTGCGGTTCCGCCGGATCGACTGATGCCGGCGGACCCGATTTAGTCCACCGTCTATTCGGCCGCTGCCTGCGACATCGGTTGCACCGATACGTAGACGCGGCCTTTGGCCTTGGTGCGGAACTCGACCCGACCGTCGACCAGCGCGAACAGGGTGTGGTCCTTGCCGAGGCCGACGTTCGCGCCCGGGTGCCACTTGGTGCCGCGCTGGCGCGCAATAATGTTGCCGGCAATCGCCTGTTCGCCGCCGAACAGCTTCAAGCCCAGCCGCTGGCTGTTCGAATCGCGGCCGTTGCGCGAAGAACCGCCTGCCTTCTTGTGTGCCATGACATCAATTCCTTTAGGTCAGGTTATCTAACCCGAATTTGTGACGAAATCATCACCTTCTCAGGTGATTTTCCTAAGCGCTGAGCTCAGGGGCCTATTTGGTCGCGGCGGCTTCCTGGCCTTCCGCGGTTTCCTTGGCGGGTTTGCGCTCGCGCTTGGGCTTCGCGGTCTTGGAGGGCTTGGCGCCCTCGGTCAGGATCTCGGTGATTCGCACCAGCGTGAACTCCTGGCGATGGCCGCGCTTACGACGCGAGTTCTTGCGGCGCCGCTTTTTGAAGGCGATCACCTTCGGCCCGCGGCCCTGTTCCACCACCTCGGCGGCGACGGAAGCGCCCGCCACGGTCGGGGCGCCCAAGGTGACGGCGTCGCCGCCCACCACCAGCACCTCGCCGAACTGGACGATCTCACCCGGCTCGCCGTTGATCTTTTCGACCTTGAGCATGTCGTCGGCGGCGACGCGGTATTGCTTCCCGCCGGTCTTGATGACTGCGAACATCGTTTTGGTCCTCGTGTTCGAATACTCCGGTGCTCGGTAGGGTCCGGACCGGCTTCTTTCAGTCGGTTAAGGTTTTCAGTCGGTTAAGGGTTTTGGCGGCGCCCGCAAGGCAACCGCCGCGATGCTTATGGCGGCGAGGCGCCGCCGTGTCAACGTGGCGCCAGGCCGGGGGCCTTATCGGGCCTGGCGGCCTGCGCTAGGGTCTGTCAATTGACGCTCGATCAACAAGGGGGGACCCGCCATGAGCCTACGCCTCGCGGCCGCGCTTGCTGCCGCGCTCGTTGCCGGCCTGATGCTCGCGCCGGGCGCCCAGGCCCAGACCTACCCGAGCAAGACCGTCACTCTGGTGGTGCCGTTCCCGGCCGGCGGCTCGACCGACTGGCTCACGCGGCTCCTCGGCCAGAAGCTCGAGCAGCGGCTCAAGCAGCCCTTCATTGTCGAGAACCGGCCCGGCGGCGCGACCTTGATTGCGGCGACCGCGGTCGCCAAGGCCGAGCCCGATGGCCACACGCTCCTGATGACGACCTCGACCACGATGGCGATCAACGTCAGCGTGTTCAAGTCGCTGCCTTACGATCCCGAAAAGGACTTCGCGCCGGTCGGCCTGGTCTCGCGCGTGCCCTTCGTCCTCATTGTCAATGCGGGGCTGACGGTGCGCTCGATCACCGACCTGGTGAAGCTCTCGAAGACCAAGATCGGCGGGCTCGACTACGTGTCGACCGGACCGGGCTCGGCCGCCAATCTGTTCGCGGTGCTGCTCAGGCATGCAATCGGCAACGTCGCGATGACGCCGATCCCCTACAAGGGCAATGCGGCGGGCCTGCAGGACGTCGCGGCCGGCCACGTCTCGGTGATGTTCTCCGATCTCCTGGGCGCCCTGCCGCTGATCAAGGCCGGCAAGGTGCGCGCGCTTGGCGTCTCGACCGCCAAGCGCTCGCCGGTTGCGTCGGATATTCCGACGCTGGCCGAGGTGGGCGTTGCGGGCTACGAGGCTGCCGCCTGGCAGATGATCGTTGCCCCCGCCAAGACGCCGCCCGCGATCGTCGACAAGCTCAACGCCGAGCTCAACGCGATCGTGAGCGACCCGGCGGTCAATCGCGACATCAACGGCCGCGGCCACATCGCGGTGGTGACGCCGCCGCCCGCCGAGCTCAAGACATTCGTGCGCTCGGAGATCGCGCGCTGGGCCAAGGTGGTCGAGCAGGCGGGCGCGACCGGAACGGGCAAGCACTAACAAGGAGGAAAAGTATGCGTTTCAAACTCTTCGTCCGTGCGGCGATCGCGGGCCTCGTCCTGGCGATGGTCGCATCCGCGACCGGCCGCGCCCAGGATTACCCCATCCGTCCGGTGACGATCATCGTGCCGTTCGCGGCCGGCGGCGGTACCGACATCATCGCGCGCATGCTGGCGGCGAAGCTCGAGCAGCGGCTCGGCAAGCCGTTCCTGATCGAGAACAAGCCCGGCGCCGGCTCGACGCTCGGGGCGGCGGCTGCCGCCCGCGCGGCGCCCGACGGCTATACGCTCCTCATGGCGCCGAGCCCGACGCTCGCGATGAGCGTCTCGATCTATAAGCATCTGCCCTACGATCCGGCGGTCGATTTCATTCCGATCGCGCTCGTGGCGCAGACGCCGTTCGTGCTGATCGTCAACCCGTCGCAGCCGATCCACTCGGTCGCCGACCTGATCCGGCTCGCGAAGGCGAACCCCGGCAAGTTCTCCTATGGCTCGGCCGGGCCCGGCACGCCGCATCATCTCTACGCTGAGCTCTTCCGCAGCATGACCGGCATCGAGATGGCGCACGTGCCCTATCGCGGCTCGGGCCCGCTGGTGAACGACGTCGTGGGCGGGCACCTGCCGCTCACCTTCGTCGACATTCCGCCCGCGGTCGGCGTCATCCAGACCGGCCGCGTGCGCGCGATCGCGATCTCGACCAAGACTAGGCTCGCCAAGTTCCCCGACATCCCGCCGGTTGCCGACACGGTCCCGGGCTTCGATGCGGCCTCCTGGCAGATGCTGGTCGCGCCCGGCAAGACGCCGCGGCCGATCGTCGAGAAGCTGCACGCCGAGATGAAGGCGCTCTTGCCCGAGCTCAAGGAGCGCTTTCTCGGCGACGGCATGCTGATGATGGAGAACACGTCGGTCGAGGCGCTGCAGCAGTTCGTCAAGTCAGAGATTGCGCGCTGGAAGCCGGTGGTGCGCAAGGCCGGCCTCACCGGCACGCAGTAGCGAGCCGCGCGTGCCCTACGCCAGCAACAAGGGCGTGCGCATCCACTACGTGGTGGCGGGCGAGGGGCCGCCGATGGTCCTCGTCCACGCCAACCCGTTCGACCACCGGCTGTTCACCTACCAGCTCGCACGCTTCTCACAGCACTTCCGGCTGATCGCGCCCGACTTGCGCGGCTATGGCCGCTCCGACAAGCCCGACACGCGGTTCACGCTCGCCGACATGGCGGACGATGTGCTCGCCGTCTGCGCGCAGGAGGGCGTCACCCGCGCGATCGTGCTCGGCGTGAGCGTCGGCTCCGGCATCGCGCTCTTGATCGGCCTCGACCGGCCCGAACTCGCCGCGGCCGTGATCCTGGTCGGCGGCTCCAGCAAAGGCGGCGCCAACATCGCGGATCGGGTCGCGGGCTATACCTCGGCCGATCTCAAGGGTTACCAGCGCGGACACATCCGCGAACTGGTGGCACCCGGCTTCGGCGACACGCTGCTCGGGCGCTGGGTGCTCGATCTCTTCACCGAGCAGACGCAGCCTTTGTCCGGCGCCTGCATCGCGCAGATCTTCCGCGCGCGCGAGGCCTGCGACATGCGCGGGCGCTTGGCCGGCATGACGGTGCCGACGCTGGTGATCAACGGCGCGCACGACATTTCGCTCGAGCGCGGCCGCGACACCGCTTCGCGCATTGCGGGCGCCACTCACGTCGTGCTTCCCGGCTCCGGGCATGCCTGCTGCATCGAGGACCCGGCGGCGTTTGATGGCGCGGTGGAAGCTTTCCTGCGGAAGACCGGGCTGTGGCCGCTTGCCAACGCGCCGTAGCGCGAACCCGCGTTCGGCCGGCCGCGCAGCGCGGGGCCGGCCGTTAGCGCTATTTGTGGTGCGGATCGCGCAGGATCCAGATGCCCCATTTGTCGTCGACGACGTAGATATAGCCGCGCGCGTCCTGTGCGACTTCCTCCGACCAGTTGTTCGGGGCGTCGTGAGGCCCTCCGCCACCGTGCGACTTCGCGTGCGGATTCTCGGCTGGCAGGAACCAGCCCACCTCAGTCGGCATGTAGGGATCGCTCACATCGAATACCCGCAGGCCGGCGTTGAACCAGGTGATGTACAGGACGTCGCCGACCGGATGGACGTCGGGATTGTGCTGCTCCATCACCGTATTGTGGGGGCCGAAACGTCCCTCCTTGTCGCAGAAGCTCTTGTAGGGAGCACCCTTTGGCGGCCGCGGCGGCGGGAAGATCGACATCAGCCGTGGCTTTGAGGGGTCCTTGTTGTCGATCATCGCCGCCCAATTCATCGGGCTCTTGTCGCAACCCCACTTGCTGGCCTCCGAGCTGGCGTAGAGCAGCTTGCGGTCCCAGAGCGGCAAGACCGTGTGGACCGACTGGTTGCCCGCATACATGAAGGGCGGCACCATGGTGAGGCGACCGATCAGCTTCGGATGGCTCACGTCGGAGATGTCGAGATTGATGATGTCGGGCGTGTAGCCCATCGATGCCATCTTGCCGTCGGGACTGATGTTGGCTGGTCCGTGGAAGCCGGGCGCGGGGGTCGGCAAGGTCTCGCCCACTTTCTGCCCGGGCTGCGCCCAAACTCCGGCGACCTTCGGCGCGGCGACGTCGCTGATGTCGAGGATCACGAGTTCATGTCCGCGCCCCTGGTAGCCGGGCATGAAAGCGGAGAGATAGGCGTATTTCCCGCCCGGATAGGAATTCCGATGCGAGCCGCCCTCGGCGCCGCGCCATTGCCCCACCCGCTTGGGGTTTTCCGGATCGCTGATGTTCCAGATGATCAGCGTCGGGTCGGGCTTCGACTTCTTGTCGATGGCGGTGATCATGATGTCGCCGTGCAGCGTGAGCTGCGCGGTCAGGACTTCCTTGGTCGGTGTCCCATACGGGATGAATTTCACGTAGCGCGGGTTCTTGGGATCGGTGACGTCGATGATGCTCCAGCCCTGGTCGAAGGTGTGCCCGGCGAAGAGATACCAGTGGTCATTGCTGGCGTGCTTGATGCCGAGCTTGAACGCTCCCGGACGGCCGTTGAGTCCGGTGAAGCCGAGCACTTCCAGATTGGACGCCTGCCAGCCGGGTGGGATCGGGTCGGCGAGGGCGAGTGGGGTCCACAACGCTACCGTTGCGATCGATGCAAGGCCCGCGAACATCGCGGCGGCGCGCGTCAGACAGTTGGGATTTTGGCCCGAAACCATTGGTCGTCTCCTCACAGCCATTGCTTTGGCGAACATTGCTTTGGCGGAGCATCGCACCGCCGCCGCGACTTCACAAGTCGTCGCAGGCGCCCATAGTACAGCCACTTTCGGCGTTCGGGCCAGATGATTCAGGCCAGATGATTTGGGCCGGAGATTTGGGCCAGGTGATTAGGGCCAGGTGATTAGGGCCAGACGATTCAGGCCGGGTGATTTGCTCGCCGCAAACAGACTGGGAGGCTCACCGTAGCCCATCACCAGAGGCCTGCGTGCCTGCTCTAACAGCGCACGACGGCAGGCTCGATCCTCAAGACCCAGCCTCCGTCTCGTCATCCTTGTTCAATCAACTCGTTAAATCGGCGAGGCCTTGCCGCGGGCTCCCCTGCCGCACCTTCGCGCGCAAGCGGGTTCGTTCATTGGCCCGACCGAAAATTCCGCAAGGCCCACTGCGACCGCCGCTTCTGGGGGGAGACTGAAAGAAAATGTGCTCGGTCTGAGAATTGCCGGCCTTGACCCAAACGCGATATCAGCGAGGCCGTGATGAGTTAAGAGTCCCATAGCAGACATCACGCCTGACATCACTCACGCAGCCCGGTTAATGTACTGCATTGCGGACGGGGGTGGTCGAGCGTGCCAATGGTGCGCTCGACCACCATGGCGGCGCGCAATTGAATTGAGGAGTGCCCAAATGAACGTTGTCGACCCTATTCTTTTTCACTGCAAATCGATTCCACTCGCGCCGGCGATCTCTGCGCCGGGCCAGAACATGAGCTTAATCAGTTACGGCCGTTTGCAGCAGGCCATCAATAACGTCGGACAAAAAGCTATTTCGTTAGGGCTAAAACGAGGCAGCGTCATTGCTGTCATGATCGAAGATCGGATCCTCGATGCCGCTATTACGCTCGGTTTGATGCGGATTGGTGCGGTAACTTTCCAAGGTCGCGCAACCCAGATCGCGAGCGCAATAGATGTGGAGGCAATAATAACCGATCGCCCCTTTCCTGGTATCGCGCCGGGCAAAAAGATTGTGATCGTTGATCGCGGTTGGATGGCGGGAGATGGTAAGCGGCTCGAGGATCGACGGTACTACGGCGGCAGTGAAGACGACCTTTGTCGAATCATTCTGACGTCGGGCACCACTGGCGAGCCGAAAGCCGTGGGCATTACTCATAAAATGATGGCGCAACGAATTGCCCGTCATCACTACATGATGGGCAATCAGTTGTCGCAATCGATGCGGCTGCACACCGATTTTTCCTTTGGAGCTTCGCTGGGGATCCAATTTCTCATTTATATGCTCTGGAAGGGTGGAACTCTGTTTTGCGGCGGGGGCGACATGGACACGACGATCCAGACCTTCGATCTCTACAAAGTTCAGGCGCTTCTTGGATCGCCAGCCTCACTCGCCGGCTACACCAAATTTTACGAATTGAACAAAGGAGCGCATTCGCGCTTCGAATTGGCGATCGTGGGCGGCAGCCATTTGCCTCGATCCTTGTCGGAGCGAGCGCGGGCGCGATTCTGCACAAATATCATCGCAGCCTATGGCGCCACGGAAACCAGCATGGTGGCGACCGCTCCGGCTCATGCGATAGCAGATGCTGAAGGAGCTGTGGGCTACGTTATACCGGACGTGGCGGTCGAAGTTGTTGGCGAGGACGGGCATGCCGTTGCGACTGGAGCCGAGGGAGCCGTTCGAATCCGTGGCCCTTACACTGTAAGTGGGTATTTGGGCGGGTCCGACGGCCTTGGTTCTGCGTTCCGAGACGGCTGCTTCTATCCCGGTGACGTGGGATACCTGACCGAGGATGGACTGCTGGTGATTACCGGGCGCAGCCAAGCCACAATGAATATCGCGGGAGACAAGGCTCGACCGGAATCAATCGAGGCTGTCCTGACCGGATTTCCAGGAATCGAAGACGCCGCCGTAGTCGCCATGAAGGATGATCTTGGGATGGAACGGGTCTGGGCCGCCGTCGTCGGAAAATCGATCGATCAGAAGGCCCTCCAAGCCTATTGTCAGGGGCGTTTGAGCTCAATGCTTATTCCGGCGAAAATTGTGACTGTGGATAAGTTACCGAGGAACGAAATGGGTAAATTGGAGCGCGAGGCTGTATATGCCGTACTTGAACGCAGCAACAAGGCAATTGTCTAAGAACTTTCGCCTTTGCATTGGGCTGAATTGGGGTGACATTGATCAGGATATAAATATCTCAACTCACTAGTCTCAGTACAAGCTGTGCCTTGTCGGTCACATTCGGCAACAATCTACCGCCCTGAGCTTTTTTTGTTCTTGCAAATCACTCCCGAGCTTATGGTCGCGCACATGCGGCCGCTCAGCGGCCGTACGTCTCAATAGTGACCGCTGTCGCGGGCTTTGGAGAAACAACATGAAGAGAGTTTTGCTGGGGACGGTTTCACTTCTCGTGCTGGCGGGAGCGGCGGCGGCGGCGGATATGCCGCTAAAGGCTCCTCGCATGGTGCAGCCGGCATGGAGCTGGGCTGGCTGCTATCTTGGCGGCCATGGAGCCGTGGTGAGTTATCGGAGCGGCCTGTCAGGTATCGATACTGATTTCGGCGATGGTGTCGGCGGGTCGCAAAGTCAGACAACTGGTGGCGGCGGCGGCCAGATCGGCTGCAACTGGCAGGATCAAAACCTCGTCTACGGAATCGAAGGTGACGCGACCTTCTTCCGGTCACGGACCGACATCGTAGGATTCGAAGACGACGATTATAACTACCACACTCAAGTCGATTGGATCGCGACCGTGCGCGGACGTGTCGGCATCACCGCCGGGACGAACGGCGCCACGCTGCTCTATGCGACCGGCGGCCTTGCGTTTGGCGGCGTGAAGAGCGGGATTTCTTTCGACGGCAGCAGTCCAAATCAGAACAGTCATACACAAGTCGGCTGGACTGGCGGAGTCGGTGTCGAGCGAATGATTTTGCCGCACTGGACGGTCAAAGCTGAAGTGCTTTATGTCGACCTAGGATCGACCAACTACAACGACAACAGCACATATAACCTTCGCTTCTCGCACGAATTTGTCATGGGCAAGGTTGGACTGAACTACAAGTTCTGATCGATCCGTCAGCACGAGGTACGCAACAAATCCCGGGATCAAGTCCCGGGATTTTCTTATTTCATGGCGGCTCGGACCAGTTAGCCTAGTGCGCCATTTCCGAAGTTCGTGTCAGAGGGTGCAGCGATGACTCAACGAACTTCGGAAACGGGGCACTAGGGCCGCTCTCGCTCCTGATGAAGGGCGAGGTGCAGCCCGCCGGCACGGCATCCCGACGGTCGAGGAATGATGACGTTTTGGTCGCCCACGCGCCACGCGGGTCACATCATTCCCAGCAGCCGCGGCAGGAACAGCGTCATTTCCGGCCAGTAGGTGACGATGGCTAGGAACACCAGCATGGTCGCGAGCCACGGCCAGACCGCGACGGTGAGTTCGGTGATTCCCATCTTGGCGATGCCAGAGGTCACGTAGAGGTTGAGGCCGACCGGCGGGTGACAGAGCCCGACCTCCATGTTGACCGTCATCAAGATGCCGAAGTGGATCGGATCGATCCCCAGCTTGATCGCGACCGGAAACAGGATCGGCGCCATGATCAGCGTGATCGATGACGGCTCCATCACGTTGCCGGCGAGCAACAGCATAATGTTGACCACCAGCAGGAACGTGATCCGGCCGAGCCCCATGTCGGTGATCCATTGGGCGAGCGTTTGAGGAATGTTCTCGTAGGTGAGCAGGAACGAGAACAGGATCGCGTTGGTGATGATGTAGAGCAGCATCGCGCTCAGGTTGGCGGACGAGAGCAGGACACGCGGAACGTCGCTCAGCTTCAGGTCCTTGTAGACGAACACGGCGATGACGAAGGCGTAGACCGCGCTCATCGCGGCGGCCTCGGTCGGTGTGAACAGGCCTGTGTAGATTCCGCCCATCACGATCACGATCAGCAGCAGGCCCCAGATCGACTCACGGAACGCGACGAAGCGCTCCTTGAACGCGGCCTTGGGTATGCGCGGATAGTTATTGTGCCAGGCGCGGTAGAAGGTCGTCCCGCCGAGCATCGCGGCGAGCACGAAACCCGGGACGATGCCGGCAATAAACAACTTGCCGATCGACGAATTGGTCGCGACCGCATACAGCACCATCACGATCGATGGAGGGATGAGGATGCCGAGCGCGCCCGACGTGGCGATGATGCCGGCACCGAAGCGCTTCGGAAATCCTTGCGCGACCATCGCGGGCAGAATGACCGAGCCTATCGCCACCACGGTCGCAGGCGAGGAGCCCGACACCGCGGCGAACAGCGCGCAGGCAACGACACCCGCCAGTCCAAGCCCGCCATACCAGTGACCGACGAGCGAGGTCGCAAACGTGATCATCCGTCTCGCCACGCCGCCATGGGTGAGGAAACTGCCCGCCAGGATGAAGAACGGGACCGCCATGATCTCGAAGCTCTCGATCCCGGTGAACAGCTTGAGCGCCACCGACTCGGTCGGAACCTCGGTCAGCGTGAACATGAAGGTGAGAACAGTCAGGCCCAGCGCGATCGACACCGGCATGCCGGTGAACATCAGCGCGATCAGCAGCGCGAACAGGATCAAGGCGCGCAGACCCTGAGGCAACGCGACGAGGCCCGCTTGGTGCGCGAAGCAAACCGCAACGATCAACAGCGGAACCAGGATGATGATCAGGCCGAGCGCAGTCGTCTCTTTCCTGCCGCCGGCTGCCGGCACGGGCGCAGGGTGCAGATCGTCTTCGATCGTGGCGGCAGCAAGGGCGTCTTCCTCAATGCCCTCGACGTGGGCGGCGTCGTGATGCGGCAGTTCGCCGGTCCGGTAGAACCACCAGGCGACCTGTAGGAAACGGAAGCACATAAGCCCGGAGCCGAGTGGAATCGCCGAAAAGACGATCCACATTTTCACCTCAAGATCGTTCGACTGGATACCGGTGTGGTAGACCTTCCAGACGAAGGCGCCGCCGAAAGCGCCGACCGTCGCTGTGAACAGCGCACCGCACAACAGGCCGAACAGAATCACCCGCTTGCGCGAGCCCGGCGCGAGCATGTTGACGAATACATCGACGCCGACATGGATGCCGGTCCGCACGCCATAAGCGGCGCCGAACTTCGCCATCCAGATGAACATGTAGATGCAAAGTTCCTGCGCCCAGGACAAGTCCCATGAACTAAGCCAGCCGAATACCGCAAGCAGCGCGGACGCGAGGGCCGTGAGGCCGTGCGCGGTGGCCCATTTCGAAATGTCGATCGCGGCGCCGGTACCGTAGCGATGCAGGACGGCGACGAAAATCAGCGCCGTAGCGGCCGCAATCAGCGTCGCGATCAGCCACTCTTCCAGATGATCGAGTGCGCGACCCAACACGGTGAAATCCCGCCAGAACGCTCGCCGACTACATGAAAGCGGCCGGGAATGGATCCCCCGGCCGGCTCGGTTACATGTTCATGCGATCGGCTCTGCTACACTTTGGTCGCCTTGGAAAGCACGTCGAGAACCTCGCTGCCGACACGGCCCTTGGCCCACTGATAGGTCGGTGCCATCGCGGCGCGCCAGGCCTTCTGCTGGTCGGCCGAGAGCGTGTGCAGCGTGGTTTTGCCGGAGGCCTTGATTTCCTTCAGCGCATCCGCGTTTTCCTGGTTCGCGATCGAGTTGGTGTAGTCGGTCGCTTCGTCCATCGCCTTGTCGAGCTGTCCGCGGATATCGGCAGGCAGCCCGCCCCAGAACTTGCTGTTCACGATCACCGCATACTGAAGGTGCGCGTGATTGGAAACGGTGATGTGCTTTTGCACCTCGTGGAATTTCTGCGTCAGGTAATTCGACGGCGTGTTTTCGCAGCCGTCCACAACGCCGGTTTGCAGCGCCTGATAGACTTCCGAGAACGCCATTATCTGCGGGATCGAGCCCATCAGCCGCAAATATCGGTCGGCGATCTTCGAGCCGGAGATGCGGATCTTGAGACCCTGAAAGTCCGTCGGCATCAGCAGCGGCCGGTTCGACGACACCATGTGGAAGCCATTGTCCCAGTATTCGAGGCCGAGGATGCCCTTGGCCCCGAGTTTCTTGAACAGCCACTTGCCGACCTCACCCTTCATCACCTTGGCGTACTGCGCGTCGTCCTTGAACAGCCACGGCAGATCGAGCGCCTCGAACTCCTTGGCGCCGAGCGGGGCGAACTTCGCGGTCGAGGGCGCGAGCATCTGCACCGAGCCGAGTTGCAGCGCGTCCATCTCTTCCTTGTCCTTGAAGAGCTGCGAGTTCGGATAGACCTCAATCTTGACCTTGCCGCCCGTATATTTCTCGGCGAGTTCCTTGAACTTCAGCGAGCCTTTCCCCTTCGGGGTGTTGTTTGCCACGACATGGCTGAACTTGATGACGATCGGCGATTGCGCCCAGCCGGGCTTGCCATAGGTCATGGCGAGGGCGGCCCCGGCGGCAGCGGTTCCGAATTGGCGGCGTGACATGGTGCGGCGTGACATGGTCATGGGCATTGCTCCCTCTTTGGCGCGCCGCAGTATGGAGCGGCGCTCGTTTCCTTCCAACCGCGCGCGGGAGTGTCGCCCATTCCCACGGGGATTGTTGCCAGCGCAGATGTTCGGCGTCGTTCACGTCCTGATATCCGGCGAGACGATCAAACACCGACTGCCGCAGCAAACCGACCAGCGCATGGCGGCCGTTCTTGCTGTTCGCGCATCGGTGAGCTTCTCACCCGCCATCCCGCTCAACCCGAGCGGTCATCTATTCCAACCATAGTCCTGCGGTTGGCGCCGAACCACAACCGACACGCGCTGAGGCTCCTTGCCGCACGCTACTATTGGATGGAAAATCTGAAGTTTGCCGTTGAGATGTTTGACGCTGGTGGCAGCCTGATTGAGATGCTGGGCCTTTTGCATGATCTGGATGCGGCAAAACATCCCAAAAGCATCTTATGGCGCTGCCAAAGGAAATACCCCGACAAGCTGACAATGCTGCGTCAGGGCGGGCGGATCTTGCAGTGGAACGATCGGGAATGAGCCCCCAGGGTCGGTTCGCTGCGATGCAGCAATGCGTCCAGTGAACGCCCGGCACGCTATGTGCCTAAGGCTCTTTGTCAGTTGGTAAGGAATACCTTGGCCGCGAAGGGACCGACGCCCATCGGTACGGGGACAGTCGTTGCGCTGTAGTCCGTGTTCAGAATCAGGTTCGGTCCGGAGTAGAGATGGAGCTGATTGACAATGAGGACGGTGTAGGCAGATTTGTCCGCGATCGGCTGGGTGGCATCGATAATGATCTCGCCTTGCGGCATGTAGATGGTGCCGAGCAGGTTTCGGGCGTTGTCGCTAAGGATTTGGTGTTGTCGCGGCGCAGCTGTCTTATTTCCACGACCGTTTGCCCCGCGACCGCTCTTGGGGGTTTTGGCGGGGGCACTGGCGCCCGAGGGATCATCGTAAATCAATATGCCGGCGAGTGGGCCATCCGATGGGGCGGAGAGGTCGACGGTCGTGTCCGCATCAAATGTGAGATTGGCCGTGCTGCCCGAGAGATAGATTGCCACCTCGGTGCCGGCTATGGATGCGCCACCGTCGACCGTCAATGGCCCGTCCTTGATGACAAAGATTCCGCCCGAGAGCTTGACCATGGCGCCGTTCGTCAGCTTCAGGCCGCCGCAATAGACGCCGGGCTGGAGCGTGGTAGCGATCCCGTCGACCACCACGTTGGTGTAGCTGCAGCCCCCGATGGCCGGCGCGGCGCGGGCTTTCAGGGGATCCTGCAAGACCGGGCAATCGGTGATCGGAGCGGGAGAAAAGTTGGCGTTCCTGGTCTGACTTTTGCCGCCGGCGGTGCAGATCATGCCAGCGGTCAGCGTGGCACTATGCATCGATTCCAGGCCCTTTTTGTTAGTGGAGTTCGCTTGCACCAGGCAGCCGGGCGCTGTCAGCAAAGCCGACTGATCCAGATTGATCGCGTCGGGAGCTGAAGGATTGAGCCCGAGCAGGCATAGCGGCATCGAGCCGTTCATCTTGGCTTTGGCGCTGACGCGCAATTGCGTGCCAGACCAAAAGCGGAAGACGGGGGTATATTGTTTCTGGATGTCGACTTGAACCGTCATGGCCTGAAGATCGACCTTGACCTCCGTCGTCACATCCTGGATTGAGCTATTGACGACATTGTTGGCGATCGCGGTGATCCTGCCCGAATCCGCGCGAGCGAGTTGGAACTCTCGAACCGACTGCAATGCCGCCGCGTCGGCACGACTTTGCATCTTGGTGCGGGTCGATGCCGCGAGCGTGTAGTCGACCGCCGCCCCTGCGGCGATCATAAGAACCGGCAAGGTCAGTCCGAATATGGTCGCAATGCTGCCCGCATTGCTGCGCGCCAGCGCGCGCAGCGCCGTGAGCGCCCTGCCGCCAGCTGCATGAATGAAAAGACGTCTACCCACCGGGAAGTGCTTCCGTTAGCTCGCGCGCAGCAACGCGTGTTGGGCTGACGGCAAGAACGTCAGGGTGCCGTTCTCGCTTGCATCTCCGGTCTTAAGAGATTTGAGCAGCAGGGCTTCCGCCGCGACCATGATCTCGTGGGCCGCCTCGCTGCTCGGCGCGCGGCCGTTAGCGATGCGTTTTGCCGAATTGATGATGGAGCCCAGAGAGGTCGCAAACTCGCGACGCGCTCCGGCGGACATCCAGGCGGCGGACGTGTTGGTCGAGTGGCCGCGATCGTCCTGCCTATGCGGTGCCTCCGCCGGGTTTCTGGTTGCCCGGATGATGTAGCGCAATTGATGGCTGAGCTGGCGCCAGTTGACGGGCTTGGTGACGAACGATGTCGCACCCAAGGTGTAGGCGCGGTCGATCGAGACGATGTCCTCTCTCCCGGTGACCATCATGAGCGGCAGGCCGCGCAGATTGTCCTGCGCGCGGATACGCTCGACCAGCTCGAAGCCATCCATGCCCGGCATTTCGATATCGATCATCGCGGTGTCAAACGCTTCCTTCGAGAGGACATCGAGCGCCGTCGCGGCATCCGGCGCCAACACGACTACGCTCATCGGCGTCGCCAGATGGACGCTGGCGAATTCTCGAAAAATCGGATCATCGTCGACGACGAGGATGCGGGTCGGCTCATCAAAGACGTACCAACACTTCTGTGCGGTATCGGTCATGTTAACGCGCACCTTCTATTCGGGTTTCAATTGTCGCTGGATTCTTCTAAATCCCGGTTCTGGCCTGTGATGAAATTTTATTCAGTTCTTTAGTGCTTTGTTCACCAATGCGTCACTCGCCGGACCGCAGCGCGGCCAGGCGAACATCGTCAAGACGCGGGCATCGATTTGCTGCAGTTGCTTACGGCTGGTTGGCCTGCCCGGAAGGGGCAAGCAGCCCCCACGAGTTCCGCTAACTGAAGTACTGCGGACTCGTTGTGCTCATTGGGGGCCTTTGCGAGTCTGATGTGGTGGACGGCGCCCACTCTGCGGAATCATCTTGCTCATTGGTAGCCTTTCCGAGTGACCCGGACGTCAGACGGTCTTCGAATCGCGGCCGTTCTCGGTGATCGGCGCTGCGCCAACGGGCTCGGCGTTCGGTTCTTGAGCATGATGATCATGCTCGGCCGATGTGTCGTCGGGAGTTCGACGGGCAACATCTCAATCGACAGGTGTTCGGCGGGAAAATGTGGGCAGGAACGACCGCGAGAAAGCGCCCATCCGCCGCCGCTTGGTTCTCATATTGAAGCCTTCATAATGGACCCATGCACGCGGAGGTTGGAGTCCGCTTGCACGAGAGGCCTCGACGACGCGTGCATCGAATGCCGTGCCGACCGGCGGAGGTCCATGGCTCATTGAGGTCCATTGCTCATCCACCGGTTCTGCCAGCTTGATCTCGCGGCGGTGAGCCCATTCGTCCCATTGCACTCGACCCCCAAAACCCGCGAAACTTACTGCGGACAAGGACAGCGGGGCCGGCCCGCTCCGGCTCCCACTGCCGCCACACCATTGGCCGGCAGCCACCGACAACGGAGGAAACATGACGTCCATCGCCCTGAGATCGGCATGCCTGGCCGCTGTGCTCGCACTTTTAACCCTATCGGATGTCGCCCAGGCCGACCCCGTAGCCGATTTCTACAAGGACAAGACCGTGACCGTGATCGTGCCGATCGGTCCTGGCGGCACCTACGACTTCTACGGACGGCTCGGCGCCAAGATCATGGAGAAGCACCTCCCGGGTCACCCGAAGGTCATTACCCAGCTGATGACCGGCGCGGGCGGCGCATTGGCGGCCGCCTATCTCGACAAGGTCGCGGCCAAGGATGGCACGGTGTTGCTCTCCATGCACGCCAGCTCACCGCAGAACCAAGTGTTGGGCGTGACCGGCAACCAGTACGACCTCCGGAAGTTCCTGATGATCGGCCAGTTCGTGCCGCTCAACTCCTCGCTCACTGTGTGGCGCCCGACGTCGCCGGCATTGACCATCCAGGACGCGATGAAGAAGGAGGTGGTGCTCGGCTCCACCGGCGCCGGTTCCTACCAGTATCAACTGCCTGCCCTGATGAACAAGCTGCTCGGGACCAAGTTCAAGATCATCATGGGCTTCAAGAGCGTGAACGAGGAGAACGTCGCGATGGAGCGCGGCGAGATCCACGGTCGCGGCGGCACCATCATCAGCTGGGCGATTACCCAGCCGCACTGGGTGGAGGAACACAAGATCGCTCACCTGGTGCAGATCGGAGCGAAGCCGGCGAAGGGCTTCGAGAACGTGCCGCTGGTGCAGAGTCTGACCACCAATCCGGATTACAAGAGGGCCTTGATCCTGATCGGTGCAGCTTCCCAGCTTGGCCGCTCGCTGGTCGGCACGCCCGGCATTCCTCCCGACCGCGCCAAGGCGCTGCGCGTCGCCTTCGAAGAAGGCATGAAGGACCCGGAAATCCTTGCCCAGGCCAAGGCCTGGAAGCTCGATCTCGATCCGATCTCGGGCGAGGAGATGGAAAAGACCGTCAAGGAAATCCTGGATACGCCGAAGCCAGTGGTCGACCTTGTCAAGAAGGAGCTCAACATCAAGCCGAAGAAGGCGAAGAAATAGCAGGCGCAGGTCTGGCGCGCCGGATTGCGGCGCGCCAGACTCTGTCGAGCGCGCCGGCGATCGAGCGCGGGGCGCTGGCGGACATGACCGTCGTCGTTGTGCGCATCTGTTTTCGATGTCGTTGCTTGACCCGACTCTGACCTACCGCGATGTCTGCATCGATGCCGCTATCGGAGGACAAGCGGACTCAACTCGGACATCGCAAGACCGCTGCTGTTGGCCTACAAAATCCCATTCTCTCAGCCGAAATCCAGTCTCGATTTCAGACGGCACGGACGCGCGTTAATCTGGGACGACCTCGCGAAAGCGCCGCTCGGCGTTATACGCCCTGGTTCTTGAGACGTTGTGTGTAATACCAATTCCCGCAATGTCTGACTCTTCGATTGGGCAGGCCGCAGCGATAGAAAAAGAAGATCTTCTGAAGTTTGAAATGGATGGTCTCGCAGTAGGAACCCGGACGAGGGCGCTGAATGAGTCAGCGTCTTCGCGCGTTGGTATGAGGCGTCTCGGTTCTTGCGGACGCTCAAACTGTGATGGTCATCACGGCGCGACGCCTCGCCTTGAGCGAGAAGAGAGAGAAACCAGAACGGGAATTAGATCAATGCCCAGTACCAGAGATACGATAGTAGGCAGCATCCTCGTCGTCGCCATGATGTCGTTCCTCGCCGGCGTTTCCCTCATGTCAGGCGTAAATTCCGCGGTTCGCGGCGAATGGACAGCCTGGCTCATTTTTGCCCTCATTCCGCTTTTGGCATTTGCGGCGACACTGCACAGCCGCAGGATTTTGCAAGCAATAGGCGAGAGGAGGCCACAATGATGACGGCCCGTACTGGGATCCAGATCATCGGCCTTGCTCTAGGCCTTGTCTTGATGGCTTTCGGTGGCGGCGCGCAGCGGGGCGGACATCGGGCAGGTCGGCAAAAATCACGCTGATCAACGAGTGCGCCCGACCTACTTCAACGGCACGAAGATATTGATCACGAGCTTGTCGGCGGGCGCGGTCAGGAGATCGGCGACGTATTCCTCGATCAGCAGCTCCTTGGTCGGGATCTGCTTCTCGTCCACGTAATGGGAGATCGTGTCGTAGGTCTGCGCCATGTTTTCGAACGAGCCGCGGTGCACGAACTTGAGCATCTTGCCGGCCGGCGAGGTGCCGACGCTGATGGCGCGGGGTGGTTTTGATTCAGGCGGCGCTGCGAGCGGGATCGCCGCCTGGAAGTTGAAGGTGGCGTCATCCATGGCGGTGTAGATCGTCATCGCCGGACCCGAAGCCTTGAGGCCCGACTTGTCGAGATAGTCCTGCACGGTCTTGAAGGATTCCTTCAGCGTCTCAAGCGCGCTGTCCCATTCGCCGGTGCCGGCCGCATAGACGATCGGCCGCTCGGCAAGCGTCACCTCCT
The DNA here is from genome assembly GCA_963753575.1 of uncultured Alphaproteobacteria bacterium. Taxonomy (GTDB): domain Bacteria; phylum Pseudomonadota; class Alphaproteobacteria; order Rhizobiales; family Xanthobacteraceae; genus VAZQ01. Next base: position 4,431,025 of record CAVWCR010000003.1, on the reverse strand, counting down.
GGCCGAACGGGTCGATCGGCTGGGTCTGGATCGAGGATTGCGCCAACACGCCGGCTGGTGCGCCGAACGCTGCCGCAATGGCAAGAACAAGGACAAGGCGCCACATCGCAAACCCCTTCATGATGCCGTCCCCGCGCGCCGCGCCGCATTGCGGCTCCGCGCATTCTAGCATGACGGGAAGCCAGCGGACCGGTGGAAATACGGGCAGCGTAACGGCCTACCGCCACTTTCCAAGGGCATGCTGTTGCCCATATAAGCGGCACATCATGAGCGCGCTCGCCAACCACGCCTTTGTCAAGATGAACGGCCTCGGCAACGAGATCGTGGTGGTCGACATGCGCCAAGACAAGGGCGCCGTGAGCGCCGAGGAGGCGCGCGCGGCCGCGCAAGGCGTTCCCTACGATCAGCTCATGGCGCTCTATGCGCCGCGCGCCACCGGCACCGACGCCTATGTGCGCATCCTCAACAACGACGGCTCGGAGGCGGGCGCGTGCGGCAACGGCATGCGCTGCGTCGCCGAACTTCTGTTCAAGGAGACCGGCAAGTCAACGCTCACTTTCGAGACCCGCGCCGGCATCATCAATTGCTGGAAGGGCGATCAGCCGCTGGTCTCGACCGTCGACATGGGCAGGCCGCGCTTTGCCTGGAACGAGATTCCGCTCGCCGAGGACTTCCGCGACACCCGCGCGATCGAGCTGCAGATCGGGCCGATCGATCAGCCGATCCTGCATACGCCCTCGGCCGTCAACATGGGCAACCCGCACGCGGTGTTCTGGGTCGACGACGTCAACGCCTACGATCTCGGCAAGATCGGGCCGATGCTCGAGCATCACCCGATCTTTCCCGAGCGCGCCAACATCTCGCTCGCGCATATTGTGTCGCGCGACCACATCACGGTGCGCACCTGGGAGCGCGGCGCCGGCCTCACCAAGGCCTGCGGCTCGGCCGCCTGCGCGGTCGCGGTCGCGGCGGCGCGCCTGCGGCGCAGCGCGCGCAAGGTAACGGTGACGCTGCCGGGCGGCGACCTCGCGATCGAGTGGCGCGAGCGCGACGACCACGTGCTGATGACCGGCCCGGTGGAATACGAATTCGAGGGCCGCTTCGACCCGGCGTTGTTCAAGGCCGGAGCGGCGTGATGCGTGTCCCGGACGCGGTGCAGCGCGAGCGCATGAACAATAGCAACGCGGCCCGTGACGGAGATGGCGCTCGTGGTGCACCGCAGATCCGGGACCGCCAGAGATCGCAACGGTCCCGGGTCGGCAGCGCACCGCGGGTTGCCGCGCCTCAGTTCCACGATAACACGCGGGCCGCGCGGAGCTGCGCCCGGGACACGAGTCCGTGAGATGACCGTCGAGGTGATGACCTTCGGCTGCCGGCTCAACGCCTACGAGTTGGAAGCGATCAGGCGTGAGGCGCAGGCGGCGGGCGTTGTCGATACGGTCGTGGTCAACACCTGCGCGGTCACTGCTGAAGCGGTGCGGCAGGCGCGCCAGGCGATCCGCAAGGTTTCGCGTGAGCGGCCGAACGCGCGCATCGTGGTCACGGGCTGCGCGGCGCAGACCGAGCCCGCGACGTTTGCCGCGATGCGCGAGGTCGATCGCGTGCTCGGCAATGGCGAGAAGCTCGAAGGCGCGGCCTGGTGCGAGACGCAGCGCGCGTTTGCGGCCGGCGTGTTCGGCCTCGCGGCCGAGGAGAAGATCCTCGTCAACGACATCATGGCGGCGCAGGAGACCGCACCGCATCTGATCGACGGCTTCGAGGGCCGCACGCGTGCGATCGTGCAGGTGCAGAACGGCTGCGACCATCGCTGCACTTTCTGCATTATTCCTTTTGGCCGCGGCAATTCGCGTTCGGTGCCGATGGGCGAGGTGGTGGCGCAGGTGCGCATGCTTGCCGAGCGCGGCTACCGCGAGGTGGTGCTGACCGGCGTCGATCTCACCAGCTATGGCGAACATCTGCCGGGCGCGCCGCGTCTCGGCACGCTGGTGAAACAAATTCTCAAGCACGTGCCGGAACTGCCGCGGCTGCGGCTCTCTTCCATCGATTCGGTCGAGGCCGACCGCGATCTCCTCGATGCGCTCGCTAGCGAGCCGCGGCTGATGCCGCACCTGCATCTGTCGCTGCAGGCGGGCGACGACTTGATCCTCAAGCGCATGAAGCGACGGCATCTGCGCGCCGACGCGATCACATTTTGCGACCAGGTGCGGCGGCTGCGCCCCGACGTCGTGTTCGGTGCCGACATCATCGCGGGCTTTCCGACCGAGACCGAGGCGATGTTCACGCGCTCACTCGACCTCGTCGACGACTGCGGTTTGACCCATCTGCATGTGTTTCCATTCTCGCCGCGGCCCGGCACGCCGGCTGAGCGCATGCCGCAGGTCGCGCGCGGGGTTGTGAAGGAGCGCGCCGCGCGGCTGCGCCAGAAGGGTGCGGCGGCGCTCGCGCGCCATCTCGATCGCGAAGTGGGCGCGCGCCGCAGCGTGCTGGTCGAGACGCGCGAAAGCGGGCGCACCGAGCACTTCACGCCAGTGCGGCTGGCGGCGCCGGCGGAGGCGGGCGTTGTCCTTGATGTGTGTATCGCCGGTCACGACGGCCGACATCTGTTGGCGGGCTAACGCCGCGTGTTAGAGTGCCCGGCGCAACCGGAGCCCGCTCAATGGCCGACAACCACCTCGTCACCTCGATCGACGCGCTTGAGCGCCTCTATGGCGAGCCGCATGGCCCTTCGCTCGCCAAGGAGACCGACCACATCACAGCGCCCTATCGCGCTTTCATCGAGGCGGCGCCGTTCTTCGCGCTCGCCTCCGCTGGGCCGGGCGGGCTCGACTGCTCGCCGCGCGGCGATGCGCCGGGCTTCGTGCGCGTTGCCGACGAGAAGACGCTGCTCATTCCCGACCGGCGCGGCAACAACCGCATCGATACGCTGCGCAACATTCTCGCCGATCCGCGCGTTGCGCTGCTCTTCCTGATCCCGGGCTGCGGCGAGACCATCAGGGTCACCGGTCGCGCCGCGATCTCGACCGACCCCAAGCTGACGCAAAGCTTCCTGGTCGACGGCAAGGCGCCGCGCTCGGTGCTCGTCGTGTCGGTCGAGAGCGTGTTCTATCAGTGCGCCAAGGCGATCGTGCGCTCGAAGCTGTGGGACGCCTCGCGCCACGTCGAGCGCAAGAGCCTGCCGAGCGCCGGCACCATCCTGGCCGATCTCACCGACGGCAAGCTCGGCGGCCCCGAGCACGATCGCACCGCGCCCGAGCGGCTGAAGGCGACGATCTATTAGTTCGCTCTCCGCTGTCGTTCCCGCACGGCCTCTCCATTGTCGTCCCCGCCAAGGCGGGGACCCATAAACACAGGGCTCTCAGTGTCTCACTGTGGTGCCATATCGAAAGGGCAGGGCGCTTCGCGGGGACGACAACCGAGAGTTTGCGGGTACGCTAACTGGCGGGACTGGCAACAAAAGGCCCTACACCAGCGTGAACACCTCGCCCTGCCAGCCGCAGGCGTAGAGGCGAACCTGCAACGCGAGCGGCACCGGCGCCGTCACCTTGATCGGGTCGCGGTTCTTGTAGAGCGGCACCACGATCTCGCGTGAATGAAGGTGCAGCGGCGGGCCGCCGAGGCGCGGCGAGTTGCCATAGATGGTATCGCCGACGATCGGAAAGCCTTGCGCGGCGCAATGCACGCGCAGCTGATGGGTGCGGCCGGTGACGGGTTCGAGCGCGAGCCAGGTGAGGTGCTCATGAGACGCGGCAGCGGTGTGGGCGCGCCCCATGACCTTCCACTTGGTCACCGCCGGCTGTCCTGCCGGATCGGGTTTCATCCACCAGCCGCGGCTTTCGTCGCGGCGGCCAAGCGGCAGGTCGATCACGCCCTCGTCTTCGGCCGGGCCGCCTTCCACCACCGCCCAGTAGCACTTGCCGATGGCTCCGTTCTTGAACAGCCGCCCGAGCGTGGCGAGCGCCTTGCGATGGCGGCCGAGCACCAGGCAACCCGAGGTCTCGCGATCGAGCCGGTGGGCGAGCGCCGGCGCGCGCGGCAGCCCGAAGCGCAGCGCTCCGAAATGGTCCTCCAGGCTTTCGCCGCCCTTGGGGCCGCGGTGGACCGCGATGCCTGCCGGTTTGTCGATCACCAGCATCAGCCCATCGCGGTAGAGGAGCCGGGCCACCATCTCTTCGGGGTCGAGCTTTGCGTTCATCGACGAAACCGCTATCACGGCCCCCGACATGAATGACAGCACCCAGAAGACCGGCTCGTGGTGGGGCCGCCTCACCGGCGGGCTCAAGCGCACCTCCGGCTCGATCGGCCAGGCGATCTCCGACCTCGTGATGCGCGGTCCGCTTTCGCCCGAACGGATCGTGGAGATCGAGGAGACGCTCATTCGCGCCGACCTCGGCGTCGACGTCTCGGCCCGGTTGGCGATCACGATGGGCGAGGGGCGCTACCGCAACCTCGACGAGGCAAAGGCGGCGCTCATTGCCGAGGTCGAGAAGGTGCTCAGCCCCGTCGCCAAGCCGCTGACGGTCGGGGGCGCCAAGCCGTTCGTGATCCTGGTGGTCGGCGTCAACGGCTCGGGCAAGACCACGACCATCGGCAAGCTTGCGGCGCGCTTCCGAGCCGACGGCAAGTCGGTGATGCTGGCGGCCGGCGATACTTTCCGGGCGGCCGCGATCGAGCAGCTCAAGATCTGGGGCGCGCGCGTGGGCGCGCCGGTGATTGCGCGCGAACAAGGCGCGGACGCGGCCGGGCTCGCGTTCGATGCGTTGCAGGCGGCGCGCACGCAGGGCGCCGACGTGCTGCTTGTCGATACCGCCGGCCGCCTGCAGAACCGAACCGAGCTGATGGACGAGCTTGAGAAGATCGTGCGGGTGATGAAGAAGGTTGACGCCGCGGCCCCGCATGCGGTGCTGCTCGTGCTCGACGCGACGGTCGGTCAGAACGCGCTGTCGCAAGTCGAGGTGTTTCTCAAGACCGCGGGCGTCACCGGGCTCGCGATGACCAAGCTCGACGGCACTGCGCGCGGCGGCATTCTGGTCGCGATCGCTGAGAAATACCGCCTGCCGGTACATTTCATCGGGGTAGGCGAGGGGGTCGAGGACCTCGCCCCGTTCGCGGCGGCCGATTTCGCGCGCGCCATTGCGGGTGCGGAGTAACCGGAAGTAGTTGAGTGACAAACCTAGACGGTGCAAGAATCAACGCATGACCGAAAAGCCAAAGCTTTCTCCCGGGCTCAAGCTCGCGCTCGATCTCGGGCCTCTGCTCCTGTTCTTTCTCGCCAACACGCGCCCGGCGCTGTTCGCGCCGCTGCTCGCCCCGTTTCTGCCGGCGAAGCTCATTGCCGGTCCGCACGCCGGTATCTTCACCGCGACCGCAGTATTCATCCCGGCGGTGCTGCTCGCGCTTGCGATCAGCTACGCCATGACTCGGCACCTGCCGGTGATGCCCCTTGTCACCGCCATCGTGGTGGTGGTGTTCGGCGGCGCGACGCTCATCCTGCAGGATGAATTGTTCATCAAGCTCAAGCCGACCATCATCTACGTCTTGTTCGGCACCGTGCTCCTGGGCGGGCTCGCCTTCGGCAAGCCGCTGCTTGGCATGGTTTTCGATTCGGTGTTCAACCTCACCGCGGAGGGCTGGCGCAAGCTCACCGTGCGCTGGGCGCTGTTCTTCTTCGTGCTCGCGGTGCTCAACGAGGCGGTCTGGCGCACGCAGTCGACTGACGTCTGGGTGGCTTTCAAGGTGTTCGGCGTGTTGCCGCTGACCTTCGTGTTCGCGGCGTTGCAGTATCCGCTCTTGACCAAATACGCCGTTGACGAGCCGGCGGAGGCGAAAGAGCGCTGATGATCACGATGCCGGCGCCGCCAGCGCCTTCTCGATCTCGGGCTTGAGCGTCTTCTCCAGATTGACCGGCTCGATCGGCCCGATCAGCTTATAGGCGATGTGGCCGTCGCGCCCGACAACGAAGGTTTCCGGCACGCCGTAGACGCCCCATTCGATCGAGGCGCGGCCGCTGCCATCGGCGCCGCTGGCGGCGTACGGATTGCCGTAGCGGGCAAGGAAGCGCCGCGCATTCTCGGGCGAGTCCTTGTAGTTGATGCCGACGATGCGGACGCGCTGGTCGCGCGCAAGCGTGACCAGAAGCGGCGCCTCATCGCGGCAGGGCACGCACCACGACGCCCAGACGTTGAGCACCGTGACCCCGCCCTTGAAGGTCTCGGCGTTGAGGCCGGGGACCGGCTTGCCGTCGCGTTCGAGGCCGGCCACACCCGGTAGCACAGTCACGGGCGCTGGATGCCCGATCAGGGCGGACGGGATGCGCGAAGCATCGCCGGCGCCAAGCCGGATGAGGAATAGCCCCGCCAAGCCGAGGAAGACGACGAGCGGAATGAACGCCAGGATGCCGCGCCGGCGGCTGCCTGAGTTAGTCCCGTCTGCCTTGTTCGTGTCGTCGTTCGCCGTCACGCTCATGGCCGTCTCACTTTGCCGTGTCTCACTTGGCCTTCTCGCTTGGCCGCTTCTCGCTCGCGCGCTCGGAACGACGCGTGATGCCGCGCGCTTCGAGGTCGGACAGATTCCGCCGCTGCCGCCGATTGTCGATGAGAACCCACGCGATCAATGCGGCGACAATCAGGAGGGCGACCGCGTAGGCGCCAACGATGAAGGCCGCGTGCGGACCGAGATCCATCTTAATCAACGCCCGACCGCCGCGTCCGCCTGCATCAGCATCAGGGTGCGCACGCGCCGCCGCATGATCTCGTTGCGCATGGCGGCAAGATGCAGCGTGAGAAACAGGAGCAAGAAGGCAACCGCCATCACCAGCAGCGGAACCAGGATGGACGGGTGAATGGTGGGACCGCCCATGCGGAACACCGACGCCGGCTGGTGCAGCGTGCTCCACCAGTCGACCGAGAACTTGATGATCGGCAGGTTGATCAAGCCAACGAGCGTGAGGATGGCCACCGCGCGGGCGGCGCGCGCGGGCTCCTCGATCGTGCGCCAGAGCGCGAGCACGCCGAGATACATCAGGAACAGCACCAGCACCGAGGTGAGCCGCCCGTCCCAGACCCAGTAGGTGCCCCACATCGGCCGGCCCCAGAGCATGCCGGTGACGAGGCACTGCAGCGTCAAAGCGGCGCCGATCGGCGCGGCCGCCTTGGCGGCGACGTCGGCGAGTGGATGGCGCCACACCAGCGTGCCAAGCGCCGCGACGCTCATCGTCGTCCAGATGAACATCGAGAGCCAGGCCGATGGCACGTGGATATACATGATCTTGGCGGTCGCGCCCTGCTGGTAGTCGTCGGGCGCGCCGATCACCTGGGCGATCCCGAACGCGAAGGCGAGCAGCGTCGCGGCCGACAGCCATGGCAGCAGCCGCCCGGACAGCGCCAGGAAACGGGACGGATTGGCAAGGTCGATGAGTGGCATCGCTCTACATTAGAAACGCAATGAGGGTGGCGCAATGTGCCTGCCCGGGTGGAGTCAGTCGAGGCCCTGCCGGAGCGCGGCGGCGGCCGCGACCGGGCCGACGACGGCGCTCATCAGCGTCAGCGCACACAAAATCGTGAACGGTGTCCCGAACGGGACCGGTCCCACGATAGCGGCGTTCGAAGCCGCCACCCCGAAAATCAGGACCGGGATGGTCAGCGGCAGGATCAGCACCGCGAGCAGAAGCCCGCCGCGCCGCAGCGCAACCGTGAGCGCAGCCCCGACCAGCCCGATAAAGGTCAGCGCGGGTGTGCCGGCGAGGAGCGTGAGCGCCACCGCGCCGGTCGCCTTCGGGTCGAGGTTCAGCAGAAGCCCCAGAAGCGGCGTCGCGGCCACGAGCGGCAGCCCGGTGGTGAGCCAATGGGCCACCGCCTTGGTGGCAACCGCGAGCTCAAGCGGGGTGCGGGCTGAAAGGATGAGGTCGAGCGAGCCGTCCTCGTAGTCGGCGCCAATCAGCCGGTCGAGCCCCAGGAGGCTCGCGAGCAGCGCGCCAAGCCAGAGGATCGCCGGTCCGATGCGCGCGAGCAGCGCGAGATCCGGGCCGATCGCGAAAGGTACGATCGCGACCACCAGCAGGAAGAACAGGACGCCAATCAGCGCGCTGCCGCCGATCCGTACGGCGAGCCGCATGTCGCGAACCAGCAGCGCCGCGAGCGCGGTCATCGGACGCCCCCCAGGCTCAACTCCGCCGCTCGATCGAGCCCGATCGGGCCGTGCACCGCGGCAACGATCAGGCCGCCGGCACTGAGATGCGCGCGCATCAGCCCCGCAAGCGTCGCCTGCGCGGCGGTGTCGAGGGCGGACGCAGGCTCATCGAGCAGCCAGAGCGGGCGCTTGACCGCGATCAGGCGGGCGATCGAGAGCCGCCGGCGCTGTCCGGCCGAGAGATAGCCTGCCGGCAACCCCGCGATGCCGTCGAGACCGACGGCCGCAAGCGCGGGTGTCACATCGGCCTCCTGCCCGCTCAGGAAACGCAGCCAGAAATCCAGGTTTTCGGTCACCGTAAGGGCAGGCTTGAGAGCGTCCTGGTGGCCGAGATAGTGGGCCTGCTCGGCCACGGTCAACTCCGGGTCGCCACCCTCGAGGCTGAAGGTTCCGCTAAGCGGCCACAGCAGCCCGGCCAGGAGCCGCAACAACGTCGATTTGCCAGCCCCGTTGGGCCCGGTGACGGTGAGCGCCTCGCCGGCTGCCACCGCGAAACCGACGCCCGAAAAGACCTGCCGGCCCCCGCGGATACAGGCGAGGTCAGCTGCCTCAAGCCGCATCAGATCCATCCGGACAAGTGCCCCGCTTGCGAAGTTCGTTGAGTCGTAGCGGCAACCTCTAACACGAACTTCGGAAGCAAGAGGGCACTAGCAACTCTATGATTCTAGTGCCGCTTTCCGAATTGAAGTTCCTAGCAGCGCTTGCCGCGAGCGGCATTGAGAACTTCAAATCGGCGGCACTGGCCCCCCGACCCCCCAGCAACCTCCGCGAGCCCATAGACTCTGCCTATTGCACGGTAAGAAAGGTCGGTGAATTTCCTATCCATGTTGTTGAGGAGTGTCGATTATCTGGAACGGCACAAAAAAAGACCCTATAAGCCCCAACTATCTGCGTTCACCTCGAAAACGCGGACGTCGCGACCGGCGACACTGGGGCGACACCGGTAGGATAATACCGGAATCGGGCGCCCTCCGGTCGGATGGGAAACGACTAACATGGCCTCGCTTGACTCCTTCCGTTGCTGCAAATCTCTCAAGGTCGGCAGCAAGACCTACGCGTTCTACAGCCTCGCGGCCGCCGAGAAGAACGGGCTCAAAGGTATTTCGCGTCTGCCGTTCTCCATGAAGGTGCTGCTCGAGAATCTCTTGCGCAACGAAGACGGACGCAGCGTCACCAAGGAAGACCTGCAAGCGGTCGCGCAATGGATCAAGACCAAGACCTCCGAGCGTGAGATCGCGTTTCGGCCGGCGCGCGTGCTGATGCAGGATTTCACCGGCGTGCCTGCGGTCGTTGATCTCGCGGCGATGCGCGACGCCATGAAGGCGCTCGGCGGCGATGCCAAGAAGATCAATCCGCTGGTGCCGGTCGATCTCGTCATCGACCACTCGGTCGCGGTCAATTTCTTTGGCGATGCCGGTGCGTTCAAGAAGAACGTCGAAGAGGAATATCGGCAAAACCAGGAGCGCTATCAGTTCCTGAAGTGGTCGCAGAAGTCGTTTGACAATTTCCGCGTGGTGCCCCCCGGCACCGGCATCTGCCACCAGGTCAATCTCGAATATCTGTCGCAGACGGTGTGGACTCGCAAGGACACCCTCAAGGTCGACGGCAAGGCCGCCACCATGGATGTCGCCTATCCGGACACGCTGGTCGGCACCGATTCGCACACCACCATGGTCAACGGGTTGGCCGTGCTGGGCTGGGGCGTCGGCGGCATCGAGGCGGAAGCCGCGATGCTGGGGCAGCCCTATTCGATGCTGCTGCCGGAAGTGATTGGCGTCAAGCTCACCGGCAAGCTGAAGGAAGGCGTGACCGCGACCGACCTCGTGCTCACGGTCACCCAGATGCTGCGCAAGCGCGGCGTGGTCGGCAAGTTCGTCGAGTTCTTTGGCCCAGGCCTTTCCGGTCTCACGATCGCGGACCGCGCCACCATCGGCAACATGTCGCCGGAATACGGCGCGACCTGCGGCTTCTTCCCGGTCGACGACGATACCATGACGTATCTGCGCGACACCGGCCGCAGCGCCGAGCGCATTGCGCTCGTCGCTGCCTATGCCAAGGCGCAGGGCATGTACCGGACCAAGTCGACGCCCGATCCGATCTTCACCGACGTGCTCAAGCTCGAGCTCTCCTCGGTCGAGCCTTCGCTCGCCGGCCCCAAGCGGCCGCAGGATCGGATCGCGCTCAAGGACGTCAAGAGCGGGTTCACGACCTCGATGGCCAAGGAGTTCAACAAGGCCGGGGACGGCGGCGGCAAGGACGTTTTCGAATTGCATCCGTCGATCGCGACGGCGCCGCTCGACAAGGATTTCGCCAAGGCCGGCTCGTCGAAGCGTTTCGCGGTCGAAGGCCGCAACTACGACCTCGGTCACGGCGACGTGGTGATCGCCGCGATCACGTCCTGCACCAACACCTCGAATCCAAGCGTGATGATGGGGGCGGGGCTTCTGGCGCGCAAGGCGGCGGCCAAGGGGCTCACCGTCAAGCCCTGGGTCAAGACCTCGCTGGCGCCGGGCTCGCAAGTGGTCGCCGAGTATCTCGAGAAGTCGGGCTTGCAGAAGGACCTCGACAAGCTCGGCTACAATCTGGTCGGCTTCGGCTGCACCACCTGCATCGGCAATTCCGGACCGCTCGCACCTGAGATTTCCAAGACCATCAACGACAAGGACATCGTGGCGGCGGCGGTGCTCTCGGGCAACCGCAACTTCGAAGGCCGCATCAATGCCGACGTGCGCGCCAACTATCTTGCTTCGCCGCCGCTCGTGGTGGCTTATGCGCTCGCGGGCTCAATGTATGCCGACCTGGTCAAGCAACCGCTCGGCCTCGACAAGAAGGGCAAGAAGGTCTTCCTGAAGGACATCTGGCCGACCAGCCGCGAGATCAACTCGCTGGTCCGCAAGACTATCAACAAGCAGATCTATACCAAGAAATACGCCGACGTGTTCAAAGGCGACTCGCTCTGGCGCAAGATCAGCGTCAAGGGCGGCTTGACCTACGACTGGGACAAGAAGTCCACCTACGTGCAGAATCCGCCGTATTTCGCCGGCATGGGCCGGTATCCGGCGCCGCTCAACGACATGGTGGATGCGCGCGTCTTGGCGCTGCTGCTTGATTCGATCACCACCGACCACATCTCGCCGGCGGGATCGATCAAGCTCGACTTGCCGGCCGGCAAGTACCTGATCGACCACAAGGTCAAGCCGGCCGACTTCAACCAGTACGGGACGCGGCGCGGCAATCACGAAGTGATGATGCGCGGCACCTTCGCCAACATCCGGCTGAAGAATCAGATGCTGCCCGGCGTCGAGGGCGGTATGACCATCCACTATCCGTCGCGTGAGCGCATGACGATCTACGATGCGGCCATGCGCTACAAGAAGGACAAGGTGCCGCTGGTTGTATTCGCCGGCAAGGAATACGGCTCCGGCTCATCGCGCGACTGGGCCGCCAAGGGCGCCAACCTGATTGGCATCCGCGCCGTCATTTGCCAGTCATTCGAGCGCATTCACCGCTCCAACCTGATCGGCATGGGCGTTCTGCCGCTCTGCTTCGAGGAAGGCACCTCCTGGCAGACGCTCGGCCTCAAGGGCGACGAACAGGTCACCATCCGGGGGTTGCATGGCGAGATCAAGCCACGCCAGAAGATGATGGCGGAGATCGTCGCCGCCGATGGCGGGCTGCGGCGGGTGCCGCTGATCTGCCGCATCGATACCGTTGACGAGCTTGACTACTTCAAGCACGGCGGCATCCTGCACTATGTGTTAAGGCAACTGGTGGCTGCCTGACGGCAGCCACCAGCGCCCTCACTGCGAAGTGAGTGGCAGGTGATCGCGCGGGCTACTAAACAGCATATGTAGCGGGCGGAACGCGGAGGCTCTGGGGGGCATGGAGGGCCAGGATGTTTGGTCGTAGCCTCGCCTATGTGGCGGTTGTGGCTTGTGCCTCGGCGGCCGCGTTGTCTGTCGCCCATGCCCAAACCCGGGCCGTGATCGAGCTGTTTACCAGTCAGGGCTGTTCCTCGTGCCCGGCGGCCGACCGGCTGATGGGGGAGTTCGCAAAAGACCCCTCGATTGTGTCGATGAGTCTGCCAATCGACTATTGGGACTATCTGGGCTGGAGGGACACCCTGGCCGATCCTCGCAACACGGCCCGTCAGCGCGCCTATTCGAAGGTGCGGGCCGACCGCGAACTCTATACGCCGCAGGTGGTGGTTAACGGCAGCTTCCACGCCCTCGGCAGCGACCGCGCCGCGATCGAGCGAATGATCGCCAAGAGCCGGCAGAATCCTGCGGCGCTCTCATTGCCCGTCACCTTGTCGATCGCCGGCGGACGCCTTACGGCCGCGCTCGCGGACAACGGCCACGCGCCGGCGGCGGAGGTGTGGGTCGTGAGCCTCGCCAAGGCGGTGACCGTTGCGATCAAGCGCGGCGAGAACAAGGGCAAGTCGATCACGTATCACAACGTGGCGCGCAAGTGGCACCGGCTTGCCACCGCCGATGGCAAGACCTGGAGCGCGCCGCTGCAGGAGATCAACGGCGCCGGCATCACCACCGCGGCGGTGCTCGTACAGAGCGGCACCTATGAGCGGCCGGGCCTCATCCTCGGCGCGGCGCAGGCCTCGGTCCACTGATCGGCGCAGGCGCGCCGTTATTTCACGCGGTCTCGCGGCAGCCGGGCGTTCCGTCAAGCGACCTTGCGGACTTGCGCCAGCCCGTCGAGATGCGCCAGCACCTCTTCGACGTGCATGACGTCCGCATATTTGTGGTGCAGGTCGAAGAGGTTGACCTTGTGGCAGATCGGCGAGCGGTCGTAGGTGCATTCCTCCACCACGACGTTGTGGAAGCCGTACGAATAGGCGTCGACGGTCGAGGCGCGCACGCAGCCCGACGTGCTCTCGCCGCAAATGATCAGGCTGTCGATCTTCATCATCTGCAGGTGCGCGATCAGCGGCGTGCCGAAGAATCCGGAAGCGCGCTCCTTGTAGATCACAAGCTCGCCCGGCTCCGGCGCCACCTCCGCCTTGATGTCATAGACGTCGTCGGCGAGCTTCTTGAGGTTGCGGTTGGTTGATTGCACGCCGCGGGTGTCGACGTGGCGCGTGGTGTAGATCACCGGCACGCCGGCGCGGCGCGCCGCCGCGAACAGCCGTTGGGTGGGGGGAAGGGCCTTCCAGGCATGCTCGCCGCAGGAGCCCGAGAACTCGCGGTCAACCTCTTTGACCGGTCGGTTTCCGCCCAGATAGGCCTTGTTGTAGAGGTCGATCGCCAGGATCGCCGGGTTTTCGCCGACGTAAATCTTGCGGTGATAGGCCTGATAGATCTGCAGGGTGTCAGGATCGATAATGTCCGTCCAGCAGTGGTCTTCGAAATCTCGGGCCATCGTGCGCTCCTGCCTTTCTCGATCAGGAACCTAGTCTCTGCCCGGTAGCGAGGCAATGCATGGGTGTTGCGGTCGCGTGTGAGACAGTCCATGCCCAAAAAAAGGGCCGGCTTGCGCCGGCCCTGAAGCCATTTGGGGATTGAATATTAGCTGCCTCTTGGGCCCGGTCCGATCCAAGCTCCGGGGGGCTGGGGGGCTGAGGAATCCGTCGCTCGAAAGCAGACCGAGCCCTGAGGCAACAGGGCTGCATATTGCAACCCAGGTTGACCCCCGCTTGTCGGAATTCAGGCCGCATTATGATTCCATTGACGAACACGTGAGCGGCAGCGTTACTACCGTATGGCGCGAAATGTCGCACCAAGGCAGCTTTGGACAGAAAGGTATTTTGGCGAGCCTCTTGCCGACGCACGCGTCTGGCGCAATCATTATGTTGTGACAGTCAGGTGACGCGGTCAGGTGACAAAAAGGGAGGCGCCAATGGCGGTTGGTACAGGCGACATCGAACCCAGCCAGTTTCACGGGGGCGAGGCAGCTGCGGCCCTCGCCCCCGTACAGCGGGTGACGTTCAGTCGGCGCGAGCTTGATCGGCTGCTCGGGCTGTACGGCCGCAAGGTTGCGGCCGGCGAATGGCGCGACTACGCGATCGATTTCCTCAAGGACCGTGCCGTCTTCTCCGTCTTCCGCCGCAGCTCCGAAGTGCCGATCTACCGCATCGAGAAGAATCCGCGACTGGCGCGCCGCCAGGGCGCCTACAGCGTGATCTCCGCCACCGGCCTGATCGTGCGCCGCGGACCCGAGCTCGACCGCGTGCTGCGCTCGATCGACCGGTCGCTCGCAGTCGTGGGCTGAAGGCTATGGTTCTGCCGCTGCGCCCTTGCCGAGCGGCCGTTGCATCAGCACGCTGTCGAGCCAGCGGCCAAATTTGAATCCGACCGCATCGAACGTTCCGATCCGCCGGAAGCCGGCTGCTTCATGCAGCGCGATCGAGATCGCGGCGATGTCGGCGGACCGGGCGAGGCGGATTGGAACGTCGGGCACCAGGCAATGCAGAGACGGACGATGGAAGCGGACAATGATAACCCTACGATCGTCCGATGTCTGTCGGCGCGCAAAAACAAAGCGCCCCGGCCTTGGGCCGGGGCGCTGCAACATTGGCTGCCGTGATACTCAGCGGCGGTCGCCGAGCAGGCGCAGCAGGAACAGGAACAGGTTGATGAAGTCGAGATAGAGCGTCAGCGCGCCCATCACGGCCTTGCGGCCGACGACCGTGCCGTCGTCCTGCACGTCATAGATCTCCTTGACCTTCTGCGTGTCATAGGCGGTCAGGCCCGCGAAGATCAGCACGCCGATGCAGGAGATGATGAAGCTCATCATCGAGCTCTGGAAGAACATGTTGACCAGCACGGCCAGGATCAGTCCGATCAGGCCCATGAACAGGAACGCGCCCAGCGCCGACAGGTCTCGCTGGGTTGTGTAGCCATAGAGGCTGAGCGCTCCGAAGGAGGCCGCCGAGATGAAGAACACCCGCGTGATCGATTGACCTGTGTAGACTGCAAAGATCGTCGACAGCATCACGCCGAGCAGCCCTGCGTAAGCCAGGAACAGCGTCAGCGCGGTGCCAACGCTAAGCCGATCGATGCGCCAGCTGATGAAGAACACCAGTCCGAGCGTTCCGAAGAACAGGAGGAGCTGGCCTGGCGTGCTGAAGATCAGCCGGCCGAAGTCGGTCAGACCGGAGATGCCGCGCCCGGAGATCACGATCGCGTCGCCGCCGGCCATCTGGAATGCGAGCCATGCGGCGACGCCGGTCAGCGCCACGCCGATGGCCATGGTGTTGTAAACGCGGAGCATATAGGCCCGCAGGCCTTCATCGATAGCAACCGCACGGTCCGTACCGACGCCGCGCGTGGCCGCGTAGTTCCGGTCGAAGTCCGACATGGAAGTTCCCTCTCTCTGAACCGGCGGTAGGCCGGCTGCTCGGCACGCGCCAATATCCCGGGCGCAAGCCACATGCGGTGAATTTAGTGTTGGTTTGGCCGTCGCGCCAGAGCCCCGGAGCGGTTTTGTTAATGGTTGGGAAATCGGCCTTTCCGTCCTGATTTTAGTCCCTGGCGGGTTACCAAAACGCCAAAACGCAATGTGACAAAATGCGCCCACATACCGTCCGTCCGCCCATTCTCGCCTACGACGGCGGCAGGGCCTTTTACAGAGATCGCAATACGGGGGCCGGCTTCTGGCCCAGCACCGTGAAGGTGCCCGCAAGCCCGAGGACGACTGTTGCTGCTACCGACGCGAGTGCCGCGACTGCCGCCGGCCCGGGCAGCCAGACGAAAGGCAGGTTCATCAGTTTCGTCGTGACCATGGCGGCCGCCAGCGAGCCGGCCGCGACGCCGAATACGGCCGTGGCGGTGCCGATCAGCAGGTATTCCAGGCCATAAGCGAGGATCAGCTGGCCGCGGGTCGCCCCGAGGGTCCGTAGAACGACAGCGTCATAGACCCGGTGGCGGTGCCCGGCCGCGAGCGCGCCGCCGAGCACCAGCACGGCCATCACCAAGGTGAGGGCGCTCGCGCCGCGGATCGCCAGCACCAGGTTGGACACGATCCCCCCGAAGGCCTCGATCGCTTCGCGTACCCGGACCGCGGTTACGGAAGGAAAGGCGGCTGCCGCAGCTTTGAGCAGCGCGACTTCGTCCTCGGCGGTGCTGCCGCCCGGATAGGTGATGGTGGCGATATGGGTCACCGGTGCGCCGCGGAACGTGTTGGGTGAGAACACCATGACGAAGTTGATGCCGAGGCTTTGCCAGTCGAGCGTGCGCAGATTGGCGATGCGCGCCGTGATTCTGCGGCCGAGCACATTGACGACAACCGGATCGCCGATCTTGAGCCCGAGACCTTCCGCGATCTTCTGCTCGAACGAGACGAGCGGCGGGCCCTGGTAGCCGGGCTTCCACCATTCGCCTTCGGCGAGGCGCGAGCCGGCCGGCACCTCGTCCGTGTAGGTGAGGCCGCGGTCGCTCTGCAGCACCCAGGCGGCGCTCGGCGGCGGCTTGAGATCCTCGGCCGCGATGCCGTTGGCCGACACGATGCGGCCGCGCAGCATCGGCACGCGCTCGAGCGTCGCGTGCGGTGCATGCTCGTGGATGAAGGCGTCGAAGCGCTCGGCGTCGGCCGATTGGATGTCGAGGAAAAAGAATGCCGGCGCCTTCTCGGGCAGCGCCGCCATGAACTGTTGCCGCAGGTTGCCTTCGATCTCTATCACGGTGACGAGCAGCGCCAGCCCGAGCCCGAGCGACAGCACGACGCTCACCGTGAGTGCGCCCGGGCGGTGGATGTTGGCGATCGCCAGTCGCAGCATGGTCGAGCGGGCGTGCGGGGCGTGGCGCGCGACCAGCATGACGAGGCTTGCCACCAGGCGCAGCATCACGAATACGCCGACGGCGGCAGCCACGAAGACCGCCGCGATGCGCCGATCGTAGGCGAGCATGATGGCGAGCGTCGCCAGCGTTGCAGCAGCAAGCGCCGTTGCCGCGATATAGGGCAGTCGCGGTCGCCGCCGCTCCGGTGTGACCTCGTCGCGGAACAACGCGGAGACCGAGACGTCATGCGCGCGCCCGAGCGGCCATAGCGCAAACACAAGCGCGGTCACCAGCCCGTAGGCCAGTGCGAGCGCCAGGTCGGCCGGGTGCAGCGCGGGCGCAAGCGGCAGCGGAATGATGGCGCCAAAGCTCCAGCTGATCGCAAACGGCAGCGCTGCCCCGACCACAAGCCCAGGTAGCGCGCCGATGCCGGCGAGCAGCATGGTCTGCGTGAGATAGATCGTGAACACTTCGCGCCCGGTGGCGCCGAGTGACTTGAGCGTGGCAATCACCTCGCGCTTGCGATCGAGGTGGCCTTTGACCGCATTGGCGACCCCGACGCCGCCGACAAGCAGCGCGGTCAGCCCCACCAGGGTCAGGAATTGGGTGAAGCGCTCGACGTTGCGCTCGAGTGCAGGCGACGCATTGGTGCGGCTGCGGATTTCCCAGCCGGCGTCCGGCTCGCTCGCTTGTGCGTCCGCCTCGACCCGGCGCACCGCCGCCTCGTCGGCATCTTGGTCGGGGAGCCGCACGCGATAGCGCCAGCGTACCAGGCTGCCGGGCTGCAACAGCCCGGTCGCGCGCAGCGCGGCCTCGCTGACAAGAAGCCGTGGCCCGAAGCCGATGCCGCCGGCGAGCTTGTCGGGCTCGGACCGCAAAATGGCGCGCAGCTCGAACGTCGCGGCGCCGATGCGTACGCGCGCGCCCACCGCAAGGTCGAGCCGCGCCAAGAGCGTACGATCGACGGCGGCGCCGAAGACGCCATTTGCCGGCGCCAGCGCCGCCGGCAGCGCCTGCGCGGGCTCGAGCGACACCGCGCCGAACAGCGGATAGGCATCGTCGACCGCCTTGAGCTCGACCAGCGCGGTGCGGCCGTCGTCCGTGCGCGCCATGGCGCGCATGTTGGCGGCGGCCGACACGCGTCCGTGCGCCTCCAGGAATGAGCGTTCGGGCGCGGTGACCTCGCGCTGACTGAGATTGAACGACAGGTCGCCACCCAGGATGACGCGGCCCTCGCGCGCCAGCCCGTCCGCGAGGCTGGAAGCGAGCGAGCCCACGCCCGCGATCGCCATCACGCCGAGCGCGATACAGGCGATGAACACGTAGAAGCCGCGCAGCCCCGCGCGCAGCTCGCGCAGTGCAAGGCGCAACGGCAGCGCCGGGGCGGCAAAGGAGGCGGACGTCATGCGCTCACCGCAGCGCGCGCGGACGGTTGTTCAATCCGGCCGGAGCGCAAACGCACGACGCGGTCGCAGCGCGCGGCAAGGCCGGCGTCGTGCGTCACCAGCACCAACGTGGTGCCACGCTCGGCGCGGCCCTTGAACATCAGGCCGATGATCTCGGCGCCGGTTGTTTCGTCGAGATTGCCGGTGGGCTCGTCCGCGATCAGGATCGCCGGATTGGGCGCCAGCGCGCGCGCGAGCGCCACGCGCTGCTGCTCGCCGCCCGACAGTTGCGCCGGATAGTGGTGACGACGCTCGGACAGGCCGACTGCCGCCAGCTCGCGTGTGGCGCGCTCGATCGCGTCGGGCACGCCTACGAGCTCGAGCGGCACCGCGACGTTCTCGAGCGCCGTCATGGTCGGAATGAGGTGGAACGACTGAAATACAATGCCGACATGGCGGCCGCGAAAGCGCGCCAGCGCATCCTCATCGAGGGCGCCCAGCGTCTCACCAGCAACCACGACGGTGCCGGAGTCCGGCCGTTCGAGGCCCGCCATGACCATCAGCAGGGTCGATTTCCCCGAGCCCGAGGGGCCCACCATACCAACCGCCTCGCCACAGCCTATATTCAGGTCGATGTTTTTGAGAATGTGGACCCGCGCAGCGCCCCGCCCGAGCGACAGGTTGACGCCGGCAAGCGCAATCGCGGGAGCGGCTGCGCGCTGCAGGCCTGAGGTGTCGTTCATGCGGTGGTTCCGTCGCTTGGGTATGGGCGCGAGGCGAAAGCAGCCTCGCTCATATGGGGTGCCGGACGCGCTGGTCCAGACAATGCTGGTCCAGACCATCATGGTGATGGCGGCCATGGTGGTGGCGGCCGCATGGCTCCTGCAGCCGCAGGTCGCCGTTGCGGCCGAAAAGCCGCCCGTGCGGATCGTGGCGCTCGGGGATTCGCTCTCCGCGGGCTTCAATCTGCCGGCGAGCGCGGCGTTTCCGGCCCGGCTCGAACGGGCCTTGCGGGAGAAGGGCTACGCGGTCGAGATCGCCAATGCGGGGGTCTCGGGCGACACCGCCACCGGCGGGCTGGCGCGGCTCGACTGGTCGGTCCCCGATGGCACTGATGCGGTGATCGTAGAGCTTGGCGCCAACGACATGCTGCGCGGGATCGCCCCCACGGTGACACAGCGCGCGCTTGACGGCATCGTGCACCGGCTCACCGAGCGCCGCATCGCGGTGCTTCTCGCCGGCATGCGGGCGCTCCCTAATCTCGGCATCGACTATGTCAACGGGTTCGAGACGATCTATCCGGAGATCGCGGCGAAGTATCACGTGCTGCTCTATCCGTTTTTTCTCGACGGCGTTGCCGGTGAGGCGAAGCTCAATCAGCGCGACGGGCTGCACCCGACCGCAGCCGGCGTCGACGTGATCGTCGGGCGCATCCTGCCGAAGGTCGAGGAGCTATTGGCGCGGGTGCGCCCTCAGCGCGGAGGTTGATTTCAACACCCGTATCTGACACATGTCGATGCGGACCAATCGTGCCATTGCTTTCGTACCATTGCTTCGTGCCATGCTGCGCATCTTCACCGGTCTCGAACTCCCGGCCTCCGTGACGGAGGCGCTCGCAAGCTTGCGTGGTGGGCTGCCGGGCGCGCGCTGGATCGATCCCGAGAACTACCATCTGACGCTGCGCTTCATCGGCGACGTCGATGACGCGCTGGCGCACGAGGTCGCCTCTCTGCTGGGCAAGGTCAGGCGGCCGGTGCTGGAGCTTCGATTTGACGGCCTGTCCGCATTCGGCGGGCGGCGGCCGCGGGCGGTGGTGGCGACGCTGGCGCAGACCGCAGCCCTGATGGAGCTGCAGGCCGAGCACGAGCGGCTGATGCAGCGGGTCGGGCTCGAGCCTGAGGGCCGCAAGTACACGCCGCATGTGACGCTCGCGCGGCTGCGCGATTCGTCGAGCCGCCAGGTCGCCGACTATCTGGCGACGCGCGCGTTCCTGCAGCCGCTGTCGTTCCGGGTCACGCGTTTCGTGCTGTTCTCCTCGCGCGCCTCGGTGGGCGGCGGACCTTACATCGTGGAAGCGGCCTACCGGCTGGCGGCGTGATTGCACGCTCGATCCGGCGGTCAGGCCGGACGCAGCAGCCGCGCCTGCACGTCCAACAGCGCGGTGGCAAAGCCGTGGCTGTCGGCCATGATTTCGCGCGCCACCGACAGCGGTGTCGGGTATGGCGCCACGACCTCGCCGACGACGCTGCCGAAGTCGAAGCTGAGCTCGGCATCGAATTTGCGGGCGAGCTGTTGCATGCGCTCATTGTCGGCGAGGCACGCCATGTGCAGGAAGGTAATGCCGCGGTTGCGCGCAGTCAGCAGCGTGCGCGCGAGCAGTGCCGAGCCGACGCCATGGCTCTGCCACGGCCTCTCGATGCTGAAGGCGGCTTCCGCCTCGCGCACGACCGGGGCCCCGATCGGCCGCAGCTCGGCGGCGCCGCGCATTGTCCCGTTCACGAAGAAGCCATGGATGACAGTATCAAGGCCGGATGTCAGATCGGCATAATTGATCAAAAACTCGTC
The DNA here is from genome assembly GCA_963753575.1 of uncultured Alphaproteobacteria bacterium. Classification (GTDB taxonomy): domain Bacteria; phylum Pseudomonadota; class Alphaproteobacteria; order Rhizobiales; family Xanthobacteraceae; genus VAZQ01. Next base: position 4,410,159 of record CAVWCR010000003.1, on the reverse strand, counting down.
GGATACGTTGCCGCCAAAGCGATTGCGGCGGCTCGTTGGATCGAGGCGCAACAAGTGCTCACGGTAGCGGTCAAGTTCGGCTGTCCATATCTTGCGGATGACACCGCCATCGGGAAGGGGTTCGTTCATCGGGACCTATTTGCTTTGTCAGTGATGGCGCGACGCAATATGCGCGCCTCAAGGCAGCGATATGACGTTCGCTTCGATTCACCAAGTCAAAAAGTTGATAAAAAAAGTGGCAAACAAGGCGCATGGCTGGCATACCAGATACCGGCTTGACCAATCCTGTTGATTGTCGCGGCGCATAAGCAATAGGCATGGGCGCGATCACGTTGTAGATCGACGCTTAATGTCAGTTGTAGATCGACGCTCACTGTCAAACGTCAGATGACGTGCCCTCCGGCGAAAGCCGGCCTCGCCATCACCCTTCCGTCTGGTGCCCAGTTTCCGAATGCCTCCCGATATCAAAGCGCAATACGCGGTGTTGGCCGCCTCAGGCGAAATCGAGCGCGATTTCGCGCAGGAAGAAGTGCTTGAAATCTTGGCCGGGCTGGAGTTGCGGTTGCGCGAGCAACGGCTGGCGCGCAAGTCGTCCTCGCTCGGCTGGCTGTTTGGCGCGCGCCAGCGCCGGGAGGAGCCGATCCGCGGCCTCTACCTGTTCGGCGACGTCGGCCGCGGCAAGACCATGCTGATGGACCTGTTCTTCGCGCTGAGCGCCATCAAGCGCAAGCGCCGCGCGCATTTCCACGAGTTCATGAGCGATGTGCACGACCGGGTGCGCGAGTTTCGCAACCAGATCAAGCTTGGCGCGATCAGCGGAGAAGATCCGATCCGGCTCACGGCAGCCGCAATCGCCGAGGAGACGTGGCTTCTCTGCTTCGACGAGTTTCATGTCACCGACATTGCGGATGCCATGATCCTCGGCCGGCTGTTCGCGCGGCTGTTCGAGCTCGGCATCGTGATGGTGGCGACCTCCAACGTTGCGCCCGGCGAGCTCTACAAGGACGGTCTCAATCGTGCGTTGTTCCTGCCGTTCATCGCGCTGATCGAGCAATACATGGAGGTGACGGAGCTTTCGGCGCGCACTGATTTCCGACTCGAGAAGCTTGCCGACCAGCCGGTCTGGCATGTGCTGAACGGCATTGGGGCGCGCGTTGCCGCCCGCGATTCCTCTCTCGACGTGGCGCTCGATCAGTCCTGGCAGCGACTCACCGGCGGCCAGCCCGGCACCGAGGTCGCGCTGGCGGTGAAGGGACGTACGTTGCGCGTGCCGCGCGCCGCCATGGGAGTGGCGCGCTTCTCGTTTCGGGAGCTGTGCGAAGAGCCGCTCGCGGCGGCGGACTATCTCACGATCGCGCACGCGTTCCATACCCTGCTGCTCGACCGCATCCCGGTGATGGACTTCGACAACCGCAATGCCGCCAAGCGCTTCATCATTCTGGTCGACGCCCTCTATGATAATTCCGTGAAGCTCATTGCTTCCGCTGCTGCCGAGCCCGATGCGCTCTATCGCGCGACCGAAGGCTTCGAGGCGCAGGAATTCAAGCGCACCGCCTCGCGCCTGATCGAGATGCGATCGCAGGCGTATCTCGCCTTGCCGCACGGGCAGCGCGACTCGCAGGCGAGCGCGGGCGCAGAGGGCATCGTGGAGACGTAGCACGGCGCGTCCGCCCGGACGCGATCCGGATGGTTGCCAATTTGATAAAATGATCCGTAAATTGCGTGGCAGTCTGACAACTCAAAATTCATTTCCTGGTGCGAGGGTGACGCGGCTGCTCATCCGTGGACGATGGCGGCATTGTAGTTGGCCGCTGGCCGTGGCGACAGGTCCGGGAATTGAACGAGACGCACGAAATGATGAAGGGGCCGACGATGAGTTTGTTCAGGAGCTTTCTGCGTTGCGAGCGCGGTGCCACCGCGATCGAATACGCCATCATCGGAGGCGGCATCGCGGTCGCGATCGTCGCGGCCGTCAATTCCATTGGCTCGCCTCTGAACACCACCTTTTCGTCGGTTGCCAGCGGCGTCAAGTAAGGCAACGCGCGCGCGGCGCGCGCTCGCCAATCATCGCGGTTGAATGTTGGCGGCCTTGATCACGGGCGGCCATTTTTGCGCCTGCACGGCCAGGAACGCTGCGAATTCCTGCGGCGACTTGATCATCGGACTGAACCCCAGTCGATCGAGATTGGCCTTCACGTTGGGCGATCGCAGCGTCTCGTTGACCTCGGCATTGAGCTTGTTGATGACGGCGGCGGGCGTTGCGGCCGGCGCCACGAACGCCTGCCAGACGTCCGGATGGAAGCCGACCTGCGGATAGCCGCTCTCGGCCATGGTCGGAATGTCGGGCAGGTTGGGATCACGCGTCGCCCCGGTGACGGCGAGCGGGCGAATTTTCCCCTGCTTGATCATCGCGAGCACGTTCGACACCGGCGCGAAATTCACGTGAATGCGGCCGCCCAACAGGTCGACACGCACCTGCTCGCCGCCTCGATAAGGCACGCTCACGATGTCGAGGCCGGCGACGACCTTGAAATACTCGCCGAGGATCTGCGGCGAGGTGCCGAGACCGAAGCCGAGCGTGAGCTTGCCCGGATTGGCTTTGGCATAGGCCACGAGTTCCGCCACCGAGCGCGCCGGCACTGCCGGCGCCACCACCATGACATGCGACCAGCCGGCGAGCGTTGCCACCGGCGTGAATGCCTTGAGCGGATCGAAGCCGAGATCGGGATAGAACAGGCCGAGATAGGCGAGCGTCTGGCCCGACATCAACAGCGTGTAGCCATCGGCCGGAGCGCCGGCGACTGCCTTGGTGGCGGTGCTGGTGCCGCCTCCCGGCCGATTGTCCACGATCACGCTCTGGCCGAGCCGCGTGCCCAGATGCTGACTGACGACCCGTCCCAGGACGTCGACCGGTGAGCCGGGCACGAACGGCACCACGAGCTTGATGACCTTGTCGGGGTAGCCCTGGGCGGCGGCAGAGCCAAATCCGAGGCCAAATCCGAGACCAAGCCCGACGGCCAACAGTCCGGCTACTGCAATGCGCGTGCGTGACATCTCCCCGCCCTCTTGTTGATATCGTTCCTGGATGAATGTTAGCCGGGGCGATGCGCGTTTCCCAGGAGGTCTACGAGCCAGCGTCTTGAACGGCGGCCCCGAAAGGGTCTATGACGCACCTAGTGCCCCGCTTCCGAAGTTCGTGCATCGTCGCAGCACACCCTGACACGAACTTCGGAAGCAAAGGGGGCACTGGAAAGTCTGTGGTTCTAGTGCCGCTTTTCGATTTGAAGCTCCTATCCGAATTTGCCGGAACTGGTGTAGGAGCTTCAAATCGGCGGCAGGAGCGGCCGCTCGCCTCACCCCGCCGCCCAAATCCGAGGTTTTTTCGCTCATGGCGCGTCCCAAAGTTGCATTGATCGGTGCCGGCCAGATCGGCGGCACGCTGGCCCACCTGATCGGCCTCAAGGAGCTCGGCGACGTCGTTCTGTTCGACATCGCGGAAGGCATTCCCCAGGGCAAGTCGCTCGATCTCGCCGAGTCCTCGCCGGTTGACGGCTTCGACGCCGGCTTCACCGGCACCAATTCCTACGAGGCGATCGAGGGCGCGAGCGTGTGCATCGTCACCGCCGGCGTGCCGCGCAAGCCGGGCATGAGCCGCGACGACCTCCTCGGCATCAATCTCAAGGTGATGGAGCAGGTCGGCTCCGGCATCAAGAAATACGCCCCCAACGCGTTCGTGATCTGCATCACCAATCCGCTCGACGCCATGGTGTGGGCGCTGCAGAAGGCGTGCGGCCTGCCCAAGCCGATGGTGGTCGGCATGGCGGGCGTGCTCGATTCCGCGCGCTTTCGCTATTTCCTCGCCGACGAGTTCAATGTTTCGGTCGAGGATGTCACCGCCTTCGTGCTTGGCGGACATGGCGACAGCATGGTGCCGCTGATCCGCTATTCCACCGTCGCCGGCATTCCGCTGCCCGATCTCGTCAAGATGAAATGGACCACGCAGGCGCGGCTTGACGCCATCGTGCAGCGCACGCGCGACGGCGGCGCCGAGATCGTCAACCTGCTCAAGACCGGCTCGGCCTTCTATGCGCCGGCAGCCTCCGCGATCGCGATGGCGGAAAGCTATCTCAAGGACAAAAAACGCGTGATGCCATGCGCCGCCTACCTCAACGGCGAATACGGCATCAAGGACCTCTACGTCGGCGTTCCGGCGGTGATCGGCGCCAAGGGGATCGAGCGCATCGTCGACATCCAGCTCAACGGCGCCGAGCGCACCATGTTCGACAAGTCGGTGCAGGCGGTGGCGACGCTGGTCGACGCCTGCAAGACGATCGCGCCCAATCTCGGGAGCAAGTAGGCGTCGGCAGACGCATCGAAACCGCAGGGGCGGCGATGAACATCCACGAATATCAGGCCAAGGCGGTACTGCGCGAGTTCGGGGTGCCGACGCCGCGCGGCTTTCCGGCGTTTTCGGTTGCAGAAGCGGCCAAGGCGGCGACCGATCTCGCCACGCCGGTCGTCGTCGTCAAGGCGCAGATCCATGCTGGCGGCCGCGGCAAGGCCGGTGGCGTCAAGGTGGTCAAGTCGGTCGATGACGTGAAGAAAGAGGCGACGCGGCTTCTTGGCTCGACGCTGGTCACCCACCAGACCGGACCGCAAGGCAAGGAAGTCAACCGCCTCTACATCGAGGAAGGCTCCGCGATCGCCAAGGAGTTCTACCTGTCGATGCTGGTCGACCGCGTGACCTCGCGGGTGGCGATCGTGGTCTCGACCGAAGGCGGCATGGACATTGAAAAGGTCGCGCACGATACGCCCGAGAAGATCGTCACCATCACGGTCGATCCGGCCACCAACATCTGCCCGCACCATGTGCTGCGCGTCGCAAAGGCGCTCGGGCTCACCGCCGATCTGCAAAAGCAGATGAGCAAGATGCTCACCGGGCTCTATCGGGCCTTCACCGAGAAGGACATGAGCCTCCTCGAAGTCAATCCGCTGGTGGTCACCAAGGACGCCAAGCTCATCTGCCTCGATGCCAAGATCGGATTCGACGACAACGCGTTGTTCCGCCATCCCGATATCGCGGCGCTGCGCGACGAGAGCGAGGAGGACGCGAAGGAGATCGAGGCCTCGAAATACGATCTCAACTACGTGGCGCTCGACGGCACCATCGGCTGCATGGTCAACGGCGCCGGCCTCGCGATGGCCACCATGGACATCATCAAGCTCTATGGCGAGGAGCCGGCGAACTTCCTCGACGTCGGCGGCAGCGCCAGCAAGGAGAAGGTGGCGGCCGCGTTCAAGATCATCACCTCCGATCCCAAGGTGCAGGGGATCCTGGTCAACATCTTCGGCGGCATCATGAAATGTGACGTGATCGCGGCTGGCGTGGTCGACGCGGTGCGCGAGGTGGGGCTGCGGGTGCCGCTGGTGGTGCGGCTCGAAGGCACCAATGTGAAGGAGGGCAAGGACATCCTCGCCAAGTCTAACCTCGACGTGACGCCGGCCGACGATCTCGACGACGCCGCGCAGAAGATCGTCAAGGCCGTGAAGGGGGCAAGGGTCTGATGCCGATCCTGATCGACAAGAACACCCGCGTCATCTGCCAGGGCTTCACCGGCAAGAACGGCACGTTCCATTCCGAGCAGGCGATCGCCTACGGCACCAAGATGGTCGGTGGCACCTCGCCCGGCAAAGGCGGCTCGAGCCATCTCGGCCTGCCGGTGTTCGACACCGTCGCGGAGGCACGCGCGAAAACGCAGTGTGACGCGAGCGTGATCTATGTGCCGCCCGCGGGCGCCGCCGACGCCATCGCGGAGGCGATCGAGGCGGAAGTGCCGCTCATCATCTGCATCACGGAAGGCATCCCGGTCGCCGACATGGTGAAGGTGAAGCGCTCGCTGTGCGGGTCGAAGTCGCGGCTGATCGGGCCCAACTGCCCGGGCGTGATGACGGCCGGCGCGTGCAAGATCGGCATCATGCCGGCCTCGATCTTCAAGCCCGGCACGGTCGGCATCGTGTCGCGCTCGGGCACGCTCACCTACGAAGCCGTGTTCCAGACCACGCGCGAGGGGCTTGGCCAGACGACAGCCGTGGGCATCGGGGGCGACCCGGTGAAGGGCACCGAGTTCATCGAGGTGCTGGAGATGCTGCTCGCCGACAAGGCGACCGAGTTGATCATCATGATTGGCGAGATCGGCGGCTCGGCCGAGGAAGACGCCGCGCAGTTCCTGAAAGACGAGGCCAAGCGCGGGCGCAAGAAGCCGATCGTGGGCTTCATCGCCGGGCGCACCGCCCCGCCCGGTCGCCGCATGGGGCACGCCGGCGCCATCATCTCGGGCGGCAAGGGCGACGCCGGATCCAAGATTGCCGCCATGGAGGCGGCCGGCATCAAGGTTTCGCCATCACCCGCGCGGCTCGGCAAGACACTGGTCGAGGTGCTGCGCCGCTAGGCGTGGTGACAACCCAGGGTCGCCGCTCCTCCGAAAACAAAAAATCGCCTTCCGTCTCGCCGCGGGCACCATTCAAGTCTCTGATCACAAACCGATTTCGTTCGTCCGAAGATATTGGCGACGAAAAAGTGATTTTGATTTCATTGCTTTCGCCTTGTTCTGGCGCCCGTCCGGCACAAATAATGCTAGTTAATACCGGTCGAGATTCGCCTGGAACCACCCTCCGGGCCCGTCAACCATTGTAACCCATCAGGATCTTGCGCATGTCCCGCCAGGACGCCAACGCTGCTTTCGCCCTTACCTCGTTCCTTTATGGCGGCAATGCCGCCTATGTCGAAGACCTGGAGGCGCGCTATCTGGCCGATCCGGCCTCGGTGGATGCGCAGTGGCAGGCCTTCTTCCAAAGCCTCAAGGAAGAAGGGGGAGACGCCGCCAAGATGGCCCGAGGCCCCTCTTGGCGTAACCGCAACTGGCCACAGCCGGCGCGCAGCGACCTCACTGCCGCGCTCGACGGCGACTGGCGCGAAGTCGAGAAGGTGGTTGGCGAGAAGGTCAAGGCGAGGGCGCAGGCGGGCGGGGTCGAGCTTACGGACGCCGAGGTCCAGCAGGCGACGCGCGACTCGATCCGCGCCCTGATGCTGATCCGTGCCTACCGGGCGCGCGGCCATTTCCATGCCAACCTCGATCCGCTCGGGCTTGAGCCGCCCAAGAACGAGACGGAGCTTGATCCGCGCTCCTACGGCTTCACCGAGGCCGACATGGACCGCCAGATCTTCATCGATCGCGTGCTCGGGCTCCAGTTCGCCACGCTCCGCCAGATTCTCGCGATCGTGCGGCGTACCTACTGCCAGACGCTCGGCGTCGAGTTCATGCATGTGTCCGATCCCGCCCAGAAGGGCTGGCTGCAGGAGCGCATCGAAGGGCCCGACAAGGAGATCAGCTTCACGCGCGAAGGAAAGCGCGCGATCCTCAACAAGCTGATCGAGGCGGAAGGCTTCGAGAAATTCTGCGACCTCAAGTTCACCGGCACCAAGCGGTTCGGGCTCGACGGCGGCGAATTGATGATCCCGGCGCTCGAGCAGATCATCAAGCGCGGCGGCGCGCTCGGCGTCAAAGAGATCGTGCTCGGCATGGCCCATCGCGGCCGGCTCAACGTGCTGGCGCAGGTGATGGCCAAGCCGCATCGGATCATCTTCCACGAGTTCAAGGGTGGCTCCGCGACCTCCGACCAGGTCGAGGGTTCGGGCGACGTCAAATATCACCTCGGCGCCTCTTCCGACCGCGAGTTCGACGGCAACCGGGTGCACCTCTCGCTCACCGCCAACCCCTCCCATCTCGAGATCGTCAATCCGGTCGTGCTCGGCAAGGTGCGCGCGAAGCAGGACCAGCATGGCGCCACGCCCGAGCATCGCGAGATGGTGATGCCGCTGCTCATTTCCGGCGACGCGGCCTTCGCCGGCCAGGGCGTCATCGCCGAATGTTTCGGCCTGTCGGGGCTGCGCGGCCACCGCACTGGCGGCTCCGTTCACTTCATCGTCAACAACCAGATCGGCTTCACCACCTATCCGCGCTACTCGCGCTCCTCGCCCTATCCGTCCGACGTTGCCAAGATGATCGAGGCGCCGATCTTCCACGCCAACGGCGACGACCCGGAGGCGGTGGTGTATGCCGCCAAGGTGGCGACCGAGTTCCGGCAGAAGTTTCAGAAGCCGGTCGTCATCGACATGTTCTGCTACCGCCGTTTCGGCCATAACGAGGGCGACGAGCCGTCGTTCACGCAGCCGTTGATGTACAAGGCGATCCGCTCGCATCCGGGCACGCTCGAAATCTACGCCAAGAAGCTCGTCAGCGAAGGCGTCGTGACCGAGGGCGAGGTCGAGAAGATGCGCGCCGACTGGCGCACGCGGCTCGACATCGAATTCGAGGCGGGCCAGAGCTACAAGGCCAACAACGCCGATTGGCTCGATGGCCGCTGGGCCGACATCAAGGCGTCGCGCGACTACGAAGATCCCCGGCGCGGCAACACCGGCGTCGCGCTCGCGACCCTCAAGGACATCGGTCAGAAGATCACGGCGGTTCCCAAGGACTTCCACGTCCACCGCACCATCCAGCGCTTCCTCGACAACCGGCGCAAGGCGGTCGAGAGCGGCGAAGGCATCGACTGGGCGAGCGCGGAGGCGCTGGCGTTCTGCTCGCTGCTGCTCGAAGGCCACCCGGTCAGGCTGTCCGGCCAGGACTTCGAGCGTGGCACCTTCTCGCAGCGCCACGCGGTGCTGGTCGATCAGGAGAACGAGAACCGGCACATCGTCTTCAATTCCATCCGCGACGATCAGGCGCGCTTCGAGGTGATCAACTCGATGCTGTCGGAAGAGGCCGTGCTCGGGTTCGAATACGGCTACTCGCTGTCCGAGCCGAATGCGCTGACGCTGTGGGAAGCTCAGTTCGGCGACTTCGCCAACGGCGCCCAGGTCATATTCGACCAGTTCATCTCATCGGGTGAGCGCAAGTGGCTGCGCATGTCGGGCCTCGTGTGCCTGCTGCCGCACGGCTACGAGGGGCAGGGTCCGGAGCATTCCTCGGCCAGGCTCGAGCGCTTCCTGCAGATGTGCGCCGAAGACAACATGCAGGTCGCCAACTGCACGACGCCGGCAAATTACTTCCACGTCCTGCGCCGGCAGCTCAAGCGCGATATCCGCAAGCCCCTGATCCTGATGACGCCCAAGTCGCTGCTGCGCCACCGCCGTGCGGTGTCGCGGCTGGAGGAAATGGGGCCGGAGACGTTCTTCCATCGCCTGTTGTGGGACGACGCGCAGCTGCAGCTCGACGAGAAGCTCAAGCTCGTGCCCGACAACAAGATCCGGCGCGTGGTGCTGTGCTCCGGCAAGGTCTATTACGATCTCTACGAGGAGCGCGAGAAGCGCGGCATCGACGACATCTATCTGCTGCGGGTCGAGCAGCTCTATCCTGTGCCGCTGCGCGCGCTCGTGCATGAGCTCGGCCGCTTCAAGCAGGCGCAGTTCACCTGGTGCCAGGAAGAGCCGCGCAACATGGGCGCCTATCACTTCTTGGAGCCTTATCTCGAATGGGTGCTCGAACAGATCGGTGCCGCCAGCAAGCGGATCGGCTATGCCGGGCGTCCGGCGGCGGCGGCGACCGCGGTCGGCCAGATGTCGAAGCACCTCGCGCAGCTCAAGTCGCTGCTCGAAGACGCGCTCGCATGAGCGCCGACAAGCGCGCAGTCGGCGATGATGACAGACCAGGCGGCAGGGAAGAGCGATCATGACTGACATCCGGGTGCCCACGCTGGGCGAATCGGTGACCGAGGCGACGATCGGCAAGTGGTTCAAGAAGGCCGGCGATCCGGTCGCGGTCGATGAGCCGCTGGTCGAGCTCGAGACCGACAAGGTGACGATCGAGGTGCCGGCGCCGGCTGCCGGCGTGCTCTCGGAGATCGCCGTCAAGGACGGCGAGACGGTCGCGGTCGGCGCGCTGCTCGGGCAGATCAAGGACGGCGCCGGCGCGCCCGCAAGGGCGGCAACGCCAGCCCCCGCCGCGGAGCCGAAGGTTTCCAAGCCGGAGGTGGCGGCCAAGGCCGAGATGCCAGTGCCGCCCTCGGTGCGCAAGCTTGCAACCGAGAGCGGGATCGACGTTTCGTCAGTGGCGGCCTCCGGCCGGGATGGACGGGTGACCAAGGGCGACATGCTGGCCGCGATCGAGCGCGCTGCCGCTCAGCCCACGCCGGTCGCGCAGCCGGCAGCAGCCTTGCAGGTGCGGGCGCCTTCGAGCCTCGATGACGCAGCGCGCGAGGAGCGCGTGAAGATGACGCGGCTGCGCGCCACCATCGCGCGCCGGCTCAAGGATGCGCAGAACACCGCCGCGATGCTGACGACCTTCAACGAGGTCGACATGACGCACGTGATGGCGCTGCGCAGCCAGTATCGCGATGCCTTCGAGAAGAAGCACGGCGTGAAGCTCGGCTTCATGGGCTTCTTCGTGCGCGCCTGCGTGCAGGCGCTCAAGGACATCCCCGCCGTCAACGCGGAGATCGACGGCGCCGACATCATCTATAAGAACTATTATCACATCGGCGTCGCGGTCGGCACCGACAAGGGTCTCGTCGTTCCGGTCGTGCGCGAGGCTGAGCGTCTGTCGCTTGCCGAGATCGAGAAGACGATCGGCGATTTCGGCCGCCGCGCGCGCGACGGCGCGCTCAAGATCGAGGAGATGCAGGGCGGCACCTTCACGATCACCAACGGCGGCATCTATGGCTCGCTGATGTCGACGCCGATCCTCAACGCGCCGCAATCCGGCATCCTGGGCATGCACAAGATCCAGGAGCGGCCGGTGGCCATCGCGGGCAAGATCGAAATTCGTCCGATGATGTATCTCGCGCTCTCCTACGACCACCGCATTGTCGACGGCCGCGAAGCCGTGACATTCCTGGTGCGCGTGAAAGAATGCCTGGAGGACCCGGCGCGGCTGGTGCTGGATTTATGACCGCGACCGTCGATGCTGTGCGTGTGCGATTACCGGCGCTCGGCGGTCTCGACCGCCTCGATCGTTTCCATGACCGCGTCCTGCAGCGTATTCAGCCGTCCCCGAACGTTGGATTCGGCCTGCCGGTAGCACTGCTGCTCGTAGTCGAGCTTCTGGCGGATTTCCTCGGCCGTCATCGGGCTGCTCACCGGTCCGCGGAATCCGCAGTCCGGCTCGAGTTGGCGCTTGAGCAGCGCGCGGTCTGGCAGCGGAATCGGCTCCCGCAGGACAACGCGCTTGGCGGCGGGTCCCCGCACCTTCGCGTAAGCCGTGGACCGCTTGTGAACCTTGGATTTCGCTTGGGCTTCCGTCACCGGAACAGTGGCGCAGCCGCCGAGCGCAATGGCCCCCGTCATGAGCGCGACAAGCGCCAGCATCAGCGCCCAGCTAGGCGACTGACCGGCCACAATCCGACTCGACGACGCAACATGACTGGACACGTACCACCCCCCCTTGCCAGCAGCACAGCGCTGCGGCCAGGGCCCATTAACTATGCTGATCCTAGTTGGGTAGGATGGGAAGGGCAGTAGCATTCGGGCAACAGCGGCCGCGAAACGCCTCGATGGTATCGCTCTGTGGATAACTGATCGTGATGGTTCGCCGCGCCGAGATAATTCACTTGATCAATCCTCATCTTAGCGCCGGACCTCGCATGAGATGCAATGCGGGGATGACTCGGGGATAACGTTCCATATTGGCTTCACACGGGCAACGCCAGGACGAAACATATGGCTAGCGCGACCTACGATCTCGTCGTCATCGGCTCCGGTCCTGGCGGCTATGTGTGCGCGATAAGGGCCGCGCAGCTCGGGCTCAGGACCGCGGTGATTGAGAAGGACAAGACCTTCGGCGGGACCTGCCTCAACGTCGGCTGCATCCCCTCCAAGGCGTTGCTGCATGCCTCCGAGCTCTATGAGGAGGCCGGCAAGGCGTTCGCCCATATGGGTATCCAGGTAGGAGCACCGAAGCTCGATCTTGCCGCGATGATGAAATTCAAGGACGAGGGCGTCGACGGCAACGTCAAGGGCGTCGCCTTCCTGTTCAAGAAGAACAAGGTCGATACGTTCCAGGGCGCCGGCCGCATCGCGGCTGCCGGCAAGGTCGAGGTCAAAGGTGCCGACGGCAAGACGCAGACCCTCGACACCAAGTCCATCGTGATCGCGACCGGCTCGGATGTGACGCGACTTCCAGGCATCACGATCGACGAGAAACGTGTGGTGTCGTCGACCGGCGCGCTCGTGCTCGACAAGGTGCCGCAGCGGCTGCTGGTCATCGGCGCCGGCGTGATCGGGCTCGAGCTCGGCTCGGTGTGGCGGCGGCTCGGGTCTGAGGTCGTGGTGGTCGAGTTTCTCGATCGCATCCTGCCCGGCATGGACAACGAGGTATGCCGGCAGTTCCAGCGCATCCTCGAGAAACAAGGCGTCTCGTTCAAGCTGTCGTCGAAGGTCACGGCGGTCGACACTTCGGGCAGACGGCTCAAGGCCAAGGTTGAGCCGGCGTCCGGTGGCGCGGCCGAAACGGTCGAGGCGGATGTCGTCCTGGTCTCGGTCGGGCGCGTGCCCTACAGCGCCGGGCTTGGCCTCGATGAGGCCGGCGTCAAGAAAGACAACCGCGGCCGCATTGCCGTCGATGCGCATTTCGCCACCAACGTGGCGGGCATCTATGCGATCGGCGACGTGATTGTGGGCCCGATGCTCGCGCACAAGGCCGAAGACGAGGGCGTGGCGGTTGCGGAAATCATCGCGGGCCAGGCTGGGCACGTGAACTACGACGTGATTCCCAACGTGGTCTATACCTATCCGGAGATCGCCACGGTCGGAAAATCCGAAGAGGAATTGAAGGCGGCTGGCGTTGCCTACAATGCCGGAAAATTTCCATTCACCGCCAACGGCCGCGCCAAGGTCAATGTGCAGACCGAGGGATTTGTGAAGATCCTGGCGGATGCCACGACCGACCGCGTGCTCGGCGTCCACATCGTGGGGCCCGATGCCGGCAACATGATCGCGGAGGCCGCGGTGGCGATGGAGTTCGGCGCCGCAGCCGAAGACATCGCGCGCACCTGCCACGCCCACCCGACGCTGAGTGAAGCGGTCAAGGAGGCCGCGCTCGCGGTCGGCAAGCGATCGATCCATATGTGATCGACCACCTGTGACCGTCGTCATAGACGGTCATCAGGCGCTCGTCCAGGCTCTCCGACATCCATGGCGGCCGGACATGAACGCGACCTCGCCAGGGCGCGACCAATATCCGGAGTGGCCGAGCGAGAGGAGGGCATAGGTCATGCTTGCGCAGCCGCAATCGCGCTGGGCCGCATTTATCGAGCGTCTGGACGGGCGCCTCGAGCGCTTCAGGCAGACATTCGATCCGTTTGACCAGTCCCCGGATCGCCGGATGAGACCGTGGGCCATCGCGGCGCTTTCCGTCGGGGTCTTGGTGCTCGCAGGCCTGGTCGGCTCCGGGGTGTGGTGGGTCGTCGACCATCACAAATGGGGCCTCATCTACCCGATGCTCAAGATGACGAAACTGCTCTGCCTCGGGATCGGCATCCTGGTGGCCGCCGTGTATGCGCTGACCAAGAAGTCCGCTACTTGACCGCTTCCAGAGCCGAGACGCTGGGGCCCCAAAGGGGTAGACTGACGGGCGATCACGCAGGCATCTCCTGAAGGGGCCGCGCGTGCCGCAGCGACTGAAGGATGATGCGCCGCCTGTTCCGCCCGTTCCTGATCCTGCTCGCCTTCGTCTTCCTGTTCGAGGCGTGGCTGTGGGAGCATCTTGCGCCGCTCGTCGCCTGGGTGGTGGCGCGCATCCCGTGGTCACCGTTCAAGACCAAGGTCGCTACCGCGATCGAGCGGCTGCCGCCCTATCCGACGCTCTTGGTGTTTCTGATACCGGTCTTGCTGCTGCTGCCGCTCAAGTTCCTTGGCTTGTGGATGCTGGCGCGCGGCTTCTGGCTGGGTGCGCTCGCCGTGCTCGGGCTTGCCAAGGTGGTGAGCCTTGGCGTCACTGCCTTCATCTTCGACTTGACGCGGCCGAAGCTGTTGCAGCTTTCCTGGGTCCGTTGGCTCTACCAGCACGTGATCGTCTGGCTCGCCTGGGCACACGGCCTGGTCGATCCGATCAAGGAACGCATCAGGCGCACCGCGCGTGTATTTGCGCCCAAGCGGGCCGGCCGCACGATCAAGCTCCTCACGCGCATTCGCCGCCGCATGCAGGGTGAGGGTTCAGCACCCTGAACGCGGGGCGACAGGCTCTTGAATAGTCAGTGCACGCCGCTGGCCGCGAACAGGTGCTCCACCCAATGCCACGCATCGTGCGGTGCATTCGGCGCGAACAGCCCCAGGGCGGCGAAGACCAGCCCGATTGCGCCGACGCCGGCTGCCGCATAGACGAGCACGATCATTCCGGTGATCACGGCCGCCGACGCCAGCACGATGCCGATCTGAAAGGCGGCGGAAGCAAATTCGTAGTTGTGATAACGGGCCAAAGCGAGGTCGCGGCCGCGCTCGTATTGTTCCGCCTGCGCCCGCAGCTCCTTGCGACCGTCCTTCTCCTTCGGATCGGATTCGTAGCGCGCGACAGTCGCCCGCCAAGCCGCGATCTGCTTTTCCATCGCGGCCTTGCCAGGCTGGTCGGGCACGCCTGCGATCTGCAACGCCATCGCCTCGGCAGCGGTGCGTAAGGAGGTCTGCCGAATGGTCTTGGCCTGAAAGAAATTCCAGGTATCCGAGGCCTTGATGTTGAGCTCGATGCCGATGGTCTGTGCGCTCTTGCCCAACGTTTCGGAAAACGCCAGGAACAGCGCAATTACCGAGATCAGGAGCGCTATCTTCCTGTTTGGATTGTCCGCCGGCTTCTTCTCATGGCCGTCGCCGTGCCCGTGTCCGTGCTCCTGATGTTCGATGTGGTGCTCGACCTCGTGCTGGACCGCGTGCGTACCGTGGCTCATGACCATCCTCCCTCGTCGTCGGCCGAGACGATGTAGTGAACTGGCCGGCGTTCGCAAGGGGCTTGCAAGGAACGCGCAAGGACCTTGGGAGCCTTGCTGTCACCGCCTTGTCATGCGCGCGGATGGGTGTTGCGGTAGACCTCGAGCAGCCGCTCGGTATCGACGGCGGTATAAACCTGCGTGGTCGAGAGCGAGGCGTGGCCGAGCAGCTCCTGGATCGCCCGCAGGTCGCCGCCGCGCGCGAGGAGATGCGTGGCGAAGGAATGGCGCAGCGCATGCGGGGTGGCGGTCTCCGGCAGGCCGAGCGCGCCGCGCAGGCTTGCCATCGCAAGCTGGACGATGCGCGGAGAAAGCGGGCGGCCCTGCGCGCCCACGAACAACGCGCCGTTCAAGGGCAGATTGTAGGGACAGGCCTGGACATAGTCGGCAATGAGCTCGAGCACCCGTCGCAGCACTGGCACCATGCGCCGCTTGTTGCCTTTGCCGGTGACCGTAATGGCATCGCCTTTGCCTGGCTCCGGGACGTCGCCGCGCGTGAGCCCGAGCGCTTCGGAAATGCGCAAGCCGGAGCCGTAAAGCAATCCGAGCACCGCGGCGTCGCGCGCCAGCACCCAGGTCTCGCGCTCTTCGCCCGCGCGCAGGTCGGCGTCGGTGATCTGTTTGGCGGCCGCCACCGCAAGCGGCTTCGGCAGCGTCTTGGCAACCTTTGGCGCCCGCACCGCGCCGAGCGCTGCCACGCGGCCCTTGCCGTTGCGCTCGAGGTAACGCGCGAAGGAGCGCACGCCCGCGAGCGTGCGCATCAGCGAACGTCCGCTGATGCCGTCGGCACGACGCGCCGCCATGAAGGCGCGCACGTCCTGGGGCGCAAGCTTGACCAGCGTTGCAAGCGTGATGCGTCCGCCGCGATGCTCGGCCAGGAAGGCAAGGAACTGCTCGACGTCGCGCGCGTAGGCCTCGACTGTCTTGGGCGACATGCGCCGCTCGGCGCCGAGGTAGGCGAGCCAGTGCCCAACCTGCGCCGCCACGTCGGGTGCCGCGAAGGGGAGCTGCAGGTCCGGTTCCGGCATGGGCTTGCACCAGGGCGACGTGCCGCCATCGGCACTAATTTGGATGCATAATCGCACCCGCCACCTTACCCTTCCTTAAGGGGCGAACGAATTACCGTCGCAGTCTATGGCAAAGCGTGTCGTCGATGTCCTGGTGCCGGTCGCTCTCGACCAGGCCTATTCCTACCGGGTGCCGGACGACATGGTGCTCGCGCCCGGCGACGTCGTGTCGGTGCCGCTTGGGGCGCGGGCCGCGACCGCGGTGGTATGGGCGGACAATCCGGCGCCCAATCCCAGGCTTCATAATCGCCTCAAGGACATCGACAGCAAGCTTGAGGTTCCGCCGCTCAAGGACGAACTGCGCCGGTTTGTCGATTGGGTCTCGAATTACACGCTGAGCCCGCGCGGGATGGTGCTGCGCATGGGGCTGCGCATGGGCGAGCATCTCGGCCCGGCGCGCGAGCGCATCGGTGTGCGGCTGGCGGGGCCGGCGCCCAAGCGCCGGACGCCCGCGCGGGCGCGGGTGCTGACGCTGCTCGCCGACGGCCTCATCCGCGCCAAAAGCGAGACGGCCGAGGAGGCGGGCGTGTCGGTCGGCGTGATCGACGGGCTCATCGATGAAGGCACACTCGAGACCGTGGTGCTTCCGCCCGAGCCGGTCGCGCGCGCGCCCGATCCTGATTACGCGCAGGCCGAGCTTGCGCCGACGCAGCAGACGGCGGCCGTCGGATTGCGCGCGAGCGTCGCGGAGGGCGGCTTCTCGTGCACGCTGATCGATGGTGTCACCGGTTCCGGCAAGACGCAGGTCTATTTCGAGGCGATTGCCGAATGCGTGCGGCGAGGCCGGCAGGCGCTGGTGCTGCTGCCTGAGATTGCACTCACCGCGCAGTTCCTCGACCGTTTCGCCGAGCGCTTTGGCGTGCGGCCGGCCGAGTGGCATTCGCAGCTATCGCCGCGGCTGCGGGCGCGCACCTGGGCGGCGGTTGCGGCCGGTGAAGCGAATGTGGTGGTGGGCGCGCGCTCGGCGCTGTTCCTGCCTTATGCCGAGCTTGGCCTCATCGTCGTGGATGAAGAGCACGACCCCGCCTACAAGCAGGAGGACGGCGTGCACTACCACGCCCGCGACATGGCGGTCGTGCGCGCCAGTGTCGCCAAGATCCCGGTCGTGCTCGCTTCCGCGACGCCGTCGGTCGAAACCGAGGTGAACGCGCGGCGCGGGCGTTACCGTCGGCTGCATCTGCCCGAGCGTTTCGGCGGCGCGCATCTGCCGCAGATCGAGGCCATCGATCTGCGGCGCGAAGGACCGCCGCGCGGGCGTTTCATCGCGCCGCGGCTTGCCGAGGCGGTCAAGACCGCGCTCGAGCGCGGCGAGCAGGCGCTGCTGTTTCTCAATCGCCGCGGCTATGCGCCGCTCACGCTCTGCCGCAACTGCGGCCACCGTTTCGCCTGTCAGAACTGCGACGCCTGGCTCGTCGATCACCGCTTCAAGCGCCGGCTTGTCTGTCACCATTGCGGCTTCTCGATGCCGCCGCCGGACAAGTGCCCGAGGTGCGAGGCGGCCGCGAGCCTCGTCGCTTGCGGGCCGGGCGTCGAGCGGCTCGAAGAGGAGGTGGCGGCGCTGTTTCCGGATGCGCGCGCGCTGGTGCTGTCATCCGATCTGATCGCCAGCGTCGAGCGCATGCGTGAGGAGCTTGCTGAGATCGAGCAGGGCCTCGTTGATATCGTGATCGGCACGCAGCTGGTTGCGAAGGGCCACCACTTTCCCAAGCTCAATCTGGTCGGGATCGTCGACGCCGATTTGGGGCTCAGCAACGGCGACCCGCGCGCGGCCGAACGCACGTTCCAGCTGCTACACCAGGTGGTTGGGCGCGCCGGCCGCGAGGAGGGCCGCGGCATAGGCTATTTGCAGACCCACCAGCCGGAGCACCCGGTGATGCGCGCGCTGATCGCAGCCGACCGCGATGCGTTCTATGCAAGCGAGATCGAGCTGCGCGAGAAGACGCTTTATCCGCCGTTCGGACGGCTGGCGAGCCTCATCGTCTCGGGCGGCGACAAGCACGACACGGAAGGGTTCGCGCGCCGGCTCGCGGCTGCGGCGCCGCGCGAGGAAGCCGTGCGCGTGCTCGGGCCGGCGGAAGCGCCGCTCGCGCTGGTGCGCGGCCGCTATCGCTTCCGGCTCCTGGTCAAGTCGCCGCGCGCGTTCGATCTCTCGGCCTATCTGCGCGACTGGCTCGCGGCGGCGCCGAAGCCGAAAGGCAAGCTCAAGCTGGAAGTCGACGTCGACCCGCAGAGCTTTTTGTAGGGGCGAGAAACCGGACGTTGTTGTCTAGAGATTCGCCGTTTCGAAGGCGCGCACCCACATGCCACAGACGCCCGAGCGAACGATGTCCTCTCGCGCGAACTCGACCACCGGCACCGGCAACATCTGCGACTTGACCAGGTGCAGGACCTTGCTCAGGCCGCTGGCCTGGTCGAGGTCGCACTGGCTGACGTCACCGTTGATTACCACCGTGCAGTTCTCGCCGATTCGAGTCAGAAATGTCTTGATCTCAGCCGGCGTGGTGTTCTGGGCCTCGTCGAGCAGCACAAAGGCATTCTTCCATGACCGGCCGCGCATGACTTCAAAGGGCACCAATTCGATATCGCCCTTCTTGAGCGCGATCTCGTAAACGGCCTTGCCGATCCGGTCACTGATCGCATCCACCACCGGCGCAGCCCAGTGCGCAAACTTGTTTTCCAGCGTGCCGGGGAAATAACCGAGCGAACGTCCGCATGGCACGTTCGGCCTGGTCAGGATGATCTTGTCGATGCACCCGCTGCGGAAGAGATCGGCCGCGTAGGTGGCGGCAATCCAGGTCTTCCCGGTTCCGGCCGGCCCGAGGACGACGACCTGCGGGCTGCTGCGAAGCGCATCAAGGTAGGTCGACTGCTTTCGGTTGAGCGGCTTGATCGGCGGCAGAGCGCGTTCGATCTCGAACTTGGAACCTTGGAATTCTATGATCTCAGCTGTCTCGAACGGCCGAGCGGTGCGCCGGCGCTTCTTATTGAGCTGCTTGTTGCTGAAGTGCTTGTTGCCGAAGTGCTTACCCAAAGTCAGTCTCCCCTGTTGGAGCAAGCGGAATGATGGGTGCACAAGCACGTCGCGTCGTGGCGCGGAGTGCTCGATTTTCTGATGGGGGGAAGCAAGGAGGCCGGCGGCAAGCAGCGACGAGCGGTATCCCGATCTTGGATACGTCGTGAGCCTCATCGATTTGCCAACTCATGGCTCGACATGCGGACGCACGATAGCTGATTCTCGTGACAGTTTCGTGGAGCGATTTCCTGGTCTGCCAAAGAGTTGCCGAGCCTTTAACGATCAGCGCCGCCTTGAGCCGCATGCCGCCGGCGAACCGGCCACCATTGATGGCTCAAAAAGCCGGAACTATTGGGCCTTCGCGGCCTGAGCTTCCCGTAGCCGCGCCTCTCGCGCGCTCACAGCTCGTGTGTTGCGATCTCGTCGCTTTGTCCACGCCGGGCGCGCGACGATCCGATCAGGAATACGAACGGGAGCGTGGCGAGCGTGAGAAACATGAGAAGCTTGAAGTCGTTCGCATAGCCGATGATCGCGGCCTGCTGGCTGATGAGCCGCTCGAGCAACGCCCGGCCCATGTCGGTTGCCCCGTTGAGCAGCGAGGAGACATCTGGCGCCTGCAGGGCATTGTTGAACGGCGTGATGAATTCGGCCAGATGGGCATGCATGCGCGTCGTCATGTTGGTGAGCTGGGCGATCACCAGCGATATGCCGATCGAGCTGCCGACATTTCGGACCAGTGTCAGGATCGCGGTCCCGTCGGTGCGCAAGTGGCCGGGCAACGAAGCAAATGCGACCGTGCTCAAAGGCACAAAGACGAGCCCGAGGCCGACGCCTTGCAGGACGCTGGCGACAACAATCGTGCGCGAGGGCGTCTGGTCGGTAAATCCGACCATTTGATAGAGCGTAACGCTGGCCAGGATCAGGCCGGCAAGCACGATATAGCGGGCTTCAACGATCTTGAGCAGCTTGCCGACGAATATCATGGCAATAAGCGTGCCGACGCCGCGGCCCGCGAGCAGGAAGCCCGCTGTCAGGATCGGGTACCCGACCACGTTCTGCATGAACGGCGTAACCAGCGCCATGGTGCCGAACAGCACCACGCCTATGACGACCATGAACAGGCAGCCCGCGACGAAGTTGCGATCGCGAAACAGCTCGAGCCGCACGAACGGTGTCGTGGTCGTGAAGGAATGCGCCAGGAAGAAATAGAAGCCTGCCGCCGATACGATCGCTTCGGCGATGATCTCGGAGGAACTCGAACCAGCCGAGCTGCTCGCCGCGGTCCAGCATCAATTGCAACGAGCCGATGCCCACCGCAAGCGCGACGAAGCCGAACCAATCGAACGATCTGGTCTCTTGCGTCTCGGTCTCTTGCATGAAGATCATCAGCCCGATCACGGTGAAGATCCCGACCGGCAGATTGATGAAGAAGACCCAGTGCCAGCTTTAGTTATCGGTCAGCCAGGCGCCCAGCGTCGGGCCCATGATCGGGCCAAGCATCACGCCGATGCCCCAGATGGCCATGGCGGAGCCACGCTCCTCTGCCGAATAGGAATCGAGCATGACGGATTGCGAGAGGGGCACGAGCGCCGCTCCGAATGCTCCCTGCAGAAGGCGGAACAGGACGATCTGCTCGATGTTCTGGGCAAGGCCGCACAACATCGAGGCTGCGGTGAAGCCGGCCGCGCATATGATGAACAAGCGCTTGCGCCCGTAGCGTTCGGCCACCCATCCGATCGGCGCCGTCATGATCGCGGACGCGACGATATACGAGGTCAGAACCCAGTTGATCTGATCGAGTGAAGCCGAAAGGCTCCCTTGCATGTACGGCAACGCGACATTGGCGATGGTCGTGTCGAGAGCCTGCATGATGGTCGCGCTCATGGCGCAGACCGTCACCATCGTCCGGCGCATCCCTGCGCTTGGAAGCGCTTGGTCCGTCACGGCCGGGCTTCCATCGCAACGCTTGGGCTTGCGCCAAACAAGGAGGCGAGCGTGCGCCGCCGGCCGGTGTCGATCGATACGGTAACGCTCATGCCGGCGCGCAGGCGCGAGACATCTTCGCCGGGGTCAAACACGATGCGTACGGGCACGCGCTGCACGACCTTCACCCAATTGCCGATGGCGTTCTGGGGCGGCAGGATTGCGAACTGCGCACCGGTTCCCGGGCTCACCGTTGCGACGTGGCCGTGCAGGGGATGATCGGGAAAGGAATCGACATCGATCTCGACTTTCTGGTTGATCGCCAGATGTGTGATGTCGGTTTCCTTCAGATTGGCGTCGACCCACGGCTTCTTGTCATCGATCACGCTGAACACGGGCGTGCCGGCCGTTACAAAGCGACCGAGCTGAATATTGTCCACCTGGGTTGCGGTGCCGGTGATCGGCGCCTTGATCGCGGCGTGGTCGAGATCGCGCTGTGCCTGGTCGAGTGCGGCCTTTGCCTGCTGGTAGGCCGGGAACTCCTCGACCGGAAGGTCTGGCCGTCCGAGCAACTGGTTGAGCGTGCTACTGAGCTGCTGACGGCCCAACTGCAGCTGCAGCTCCGTGGTCAGCAGCGCTGCTTTGGCATTGTCGACATCGACCTGGGTCGAGGTCTGACGTGCGGCGAGCGCGGTCTTGCGTTCGACATCGCGGCGCTTGATCTCGACCGCTTCTTGTCCCAGTTCCACAAGTTGCTTCAGGGACTGGTAGTTGCTCTTCAGGTTGGCGAGGTCGGTGACGGCGGTCGCCAGCTTGCTCTTCGCCTGGCGCACGGCCAGCTCGAACGGTTGCGGATCGATATTGAACAGAAGGTCGCCCGCCTGGACGTGCTGACCTTCCCGCACCACCACGCGGCTGACCTTGCCGGAGATGTCGGGCGTGATGAGCACCTTTTCGGCGCCCACGTAGGCGTTGTCGGTGCTGATGTAGCGACCGCCGGCGAGATAGAGACCGCCACCCACCACGATCGCCAACGCCGGAATGACCACGAGCAGGATCATGCGCGCATGCCGCTTCAAGACGTCGGTGAACGACGACTTGGGCGGGGGCGTCACTGCGTTGCTTTGTTTCAGAGGCAGATTGATTGCAGCGTCAGCCATGATGCCGTTCCAACTTTTCTGTTTTCTTTTGCACGGCCTGTCGCAGGTTCTCTTTGATCGCCCTGAGGCTCGCCAGCAGCGCAGTCGTTTCCGACTGATCAAGCCCGGCGAGCGCCGTACTCATCAATTCCTCCCCGAGATTGCTCAGGCGCTCGAGCAGCGGCCGCGCCGCGGGCGTCAGAAACAGACGGTTGGCGCGGCGATCATCGGGACAGGAACGCCGTTCGATGAGCCCGTTTTCGCTCAGCCCGTCGAGGAGCCGGGTCAGGCTGATCGGCTGCAGATCGAGCATCTCGGCGAGCTCGTTCTGCTTGAGGCCCTCGTACCGGTCGAGCCGGGCAAGGACAGCCCATTTGGCCCTGTTCAGGCCAAAGCGGGCGGCCTTCTGGTCCGCGTGCGTCCGCAGGAGACGGGCTACGTCATTGATTGAAAAAGCAATTTCTCGCTTGGTGGTCACTGTCATACTCCCGTTCAGGAGCGATGTAGTAACTCACCTTATTATAAGCAAGCTTACTATTATTGGGCCTTTGCGCCTGAAATGCGCACCCGTTCTCGGCTGACGCGTCAGGTCTCCTCGGACGCCGCGCGTGCCATGTCCTGTGGGCGCAGCAGAACGGTTGCCGACGCGACGAAGATCAGCGCGAAGCCGATGATGTCGGTGAGTGTGGGCCGTTCCCCCAGAATAAGCATCGAAGAGATGACGCCGATGACCGGCGAGCTCAGGACGCCGAGCGACGCAATGGTAGCGGGCAGCCGCCGCACAATGTCGAACCAGAGGAAATAGGCGATGCCGGAGCCGATCATGCCGCTGAAGATCAGCGCCAGGATAGCGCCGCGGTGGGCCTGGGCGAGATGCAGCGATCCCTCGACCAGCGGGAGCGTCGCCCCGACCGCGATCGCTCCGATCAACAGTTGCCAGATCGCCGCCATCATCGGGTCGCTGTCGATCTTCGCCCATTTGAGATAGACGGTGCCGGCGGCCCAGCTGACCGCCGCGCCGATCGCGAGCAGGATTCCAGTCGGTATGCCGAGTGTCGCCAGCGGATAGATCAGCACTGCCATGCCGCCGATGCACAGGGCGAGCGCGGTCGCGCGCGTCGTCGTCAGCCGCTCGCCCAGCACCGGGCGCGCCATGAGGCTCGCCCAGATCGGCATGGTGTAGACCACGATCGCCACGCGCGAGGTCTCGGCGCTGAGCTGCGCAAACGGCGTGAAGATGCTGAATGCAATGATGTTGAAGAACGAAGCGGCGCACAGATGGCCCCAGGTCCGCAAGTTGGGCAGGCGCAGGCTGCGGCCTTGCAGAAGCGCGAGCAAGGTCAACGTGACGACGCCGAGCGTGAGGCTCGCGACTCGCATGCTGAAGGGCGGGATTTCGGTGAGCGCGATCCGCATCATCGGCCAGGTCGTGCCCCAGCCGAGGCAAAGCACGACCAGAAAGATCCGGGCCTTGGCTGTATCCGTGGAGCCGGACGCGTGTCTGGATCGATCGGTCTTTCTATCGGGTGCAGTCGCGCTTCCGGGTGGAGTGCCTTCGGGTGGAGCGCCTTCAGGTGGAGTCATGGCAGGCCGGGACGGTGCGGAGGGGCGGCCCGATCGGCCGGATGGGCGTCTCTTCTACCGTGCTTTGACGTGCTGACAACAGACGTTCCAGCGCGGGAGGCAGACGCGTCCAGGGTGCGCGTGCCGGTTGAGGCCACAATGCAGCCGTGCGACAAGGCTCCGTGTCAGGTACCGGAGTTGCCGATGAAGTTCGGACTTTTTGGCGGGGCCAAGTCGGGCGGCGAGGCCAGTTCCGACAGCCAGAACTACGGGAAATTCATCGACTACGTGCTCTGCGCCGAGGAGCTCGGCTATGAGAGCCTGTTCGTCGTCGAGCACCATTTCACAGGCAACAGCCAGGTATCGGCCTCGCTGAACCTGTTGAGCTTCATCGCCGGCTGCACCAAGCGCATGCGGCTCGGCACCGCCGTGGTGGTGCTGCCCTGGCACAATCCGGTGCTGCTGGCCGAGCAGGTCGCCACGCTCGATCTGCTCTCCAGCGGCCGCTTTGATTTCGGGGTCGGCAAGGGCTACCGCGACAGTGAGTTCGAGAGCTTCTGCATCCCGAAGGCGGAGGCGACCGAGCGCTTCGACGAGTGCATGGATATCCTGCGCAAAGCGTGGACCGCCTCGGGCCGGTTCACGCATCAGGGCAAGCACTGGAACTTCCGCGACATCGTGGTCGAGCCCCGGCCGGTACAACAGCCGCACCCGCCGTTCTGGATGGGGGCGGGAAGTCCCGAAGGGATCCGCCGCGCCGGACGCGAAGGCTACAATCTGCTGCTCGACCAGATCGCGCCGATCGAGCTCACGATCGAGCGGGTGGCGACCTATCGCGCCGAGATCGAGCAGCAGGGACAGTGTTTCGACGGCATGCGCATCGGCGTCACGCGTGCCGTGCAGGTCGTGCGCAGCGAGGAGGAGCGCCGCAACGCCTTCGCGCTCCGCCGCCGGACGCTCTCCGCGATCGGGGCGCTCGCGCGTGGCCCTGGCGCCGAGCGCTACCAGAACGCCCAGAGCTTTGCCGACGCGGACCTGGCGGCCGAGAATGCGGCGTTGATCGGGGCGCCGGAGGAGATCATCGCGCAGCTGCGTCAGCTCGAGGACGGCGGTGTCGAATACGTGCTGCTGATCAACTCGACCGGCTCGACCGACACGCTGCGCACGTTCGCAAGCGAGATCATGCCCGAGTTTGCGCAGGCGTAGGGGCGAGCGTCATCCGCTGACAGGACGGGCGCCATCCGGGTGGACCGTGGCAGAGCGTGAGGTCGTGCGCCGCCATATCACGAAGGTCGCGACCGCAAGAACGACCACGGCGCCTTGCGCAGCGAGCGCCTCCCAGGTCGGATTGAACCCGAGCTCCATCAGCCAGGACGCGCCGGTGACGGGATCGTAGGGCACGATGAGCTGTTCCTGCAGTTCCTGGATGGCTGCGCCGATGAAGCGCAGCGCCATCACGAACAGGAATGCCGAGGTCACGATGAACAGCGGCCGCAACGGCAGGCGGCGCGCCAGCGCGTTGATGAAGACGAACAGAACCACGAGCCCGATCGCGCCGGCGACGAGCCCCGCCACCAATGACAGGCTCCATCCACCGGCGGTCTTGGCGAGCGCATTGACGAACAGAACGGTTTCGGCGCCTTCGCGAAACACCGCCAGGAAGGCGAGCATCGCGACTGCGAAGCCGGTGCGCTGGGCAAGCGCAGCGCCGGCGCGGTCATGCAGGTAAGCCTGCCAGGCGCGCGGGTCCTGCCGCACCATCAGCCAGCCGCTGACGTAGAGCATCAAGGCCGCGGCCGCCAGGATGACCGCCGCCTCCATGAGGTCGCTGTGCGCGCCATTGTTGAAGACCGCGAAGACCCAGGCCGCGATGAGGCTCGCTCCGATGGCCGCCACGGCGCCCGCGTAGAGCGCCGGCAGGCGGTCCTGCGCACCCGACTTGGCCAGGTAGGCCGCGAGCGCTGCGATCACCAGCAGAGCCTCCAGGCCCTCCCGAAGCAGGATCACGACCGCTTCTATGAAAGTATTCGGCATGGTCGATATCCATTCATTCTTTCTTTGCTTCAACCTGCCGCGAGCGGAGGACGAAAGTAAAGCAGATCAGTTTTGATTTCGTCTAATCAGTGAGTCTCTACGGCGGCGGTTCCGCGCGGTTAACGGCACTGGCGCGGTGGTAGCGGCTGAGCACAACGCCGAAGACGGTCAGGGTGACGGCGCACAGCCCAAGCGGCACGAATGCCGTCCAGGGCACTGAGGTAAGGTCCCACAGCGCACCGCTCAAGGTCGGGATGACAACCGCGCAGCTATAGCTGATGGTAAACATGCCGGCCGCGGTGCGGTGCGCATCGCCCGGCGGGCTGAGGAGCGGCGGCTGCGCGATGATCACCGCGAAGGTGATTGCGGAGCTAAACCCCATTACGGCCGCGAAGGTCACGATCCAATAGCCGCTGGTCAGCGCCATGCCGGCGAATGCCACGAGGGTGAGTGGACCGAACACCAGGTAGGGCAGTGCACGCCGAAGCAGGCGGTCCGCGGTGACGAGCAGAACGAGCGAGGCTGCGAACTGTGCGGCGTTGAGCGCCCCCAGCGCCGGCCCAATCAGGTCGGCGCGGCCCTGGGTTTCGAGAAAATCCGGCAGGAAGGCATTGGCGCCATAGTAGGCTGCGTTGTTGCTGCCGAAGGTGAAGCCCAAGAGCCAAGTCAGCGGCTTTCCCCAATCCGGCCACCAGCGCGCTGCGGCTAGCACAACGGTCGCCGGTTGCGTGACAGGGCGCGGCCGCAGCAGTGCGAATAACAGCGCGGTCGCAAGCACCGGCATCGACCAGAGCACGAGGTCGAGGCGCCAGCTTCCGCCGACGAGCGGCAGAACGAGCGGGATGGTGAGCGTCGGGGCGAGCATCACGGCAGTCAGCATGCCGTTGGCGTAGACGGCGGTGCCGAGCCCGACGCGGCGCGGCAGCCATTCGCGCACGATCGCCGGCAGCGTCGGCTGGACGATTGCGATGCCAAGCCCCATCAGCACGGTCGCGGCCGCAAGTTGCCAGATGTCACCGGCGCCGCCGCGCGCCGCGCCGGCAATCGCCGTGATGGCGATGCCGGCAACGAGCGTCAGGCCGGTGCCCAGCCGCGCGATCAGCAGCGAGCCGGGAATGGCGGCGAGCGCGAACATCAGGACCGGAAGCCCGACCAGAAATCCGATCTGGGCCTCGGTCATGCGAAGCTCGTCGCGAATGAGCGGAAGCACCGGTGGAATGGCGAGAATCGTTACCCGCGTCGCGGTGCCGGCGAGCCAGAGAAGTGCGAGGAGCCGCACAAGTTGCGCGGTGGACGATGCGGCGGCAGACGGCGGTGGCATGGACGATGCTCGAGTTTGGCCGCGACGCGCTCTTGTTGAGACGCCGTGCCTATCGAATGTCGGTTCAGATTACGAGCGCCTCGTGAGCCAGGCGCGCGGATGCCGGGTTGCGGCGGAGCGTTGCCCGAATTTCGCCGCCGTCGCGGAGCATCGAAGCGCCATGCCGAACCAATTCGGACACCTCGGGCCTTAGCCCGCTTTTCCCCTCGTCGCCAGACCGTGGCCCTACGCGCGCGCGCGCGGGACTGCGCTGGCGCGGCCGCCATCGTGGCGGCTGTCGGTTGCAACCGACGAGGAGAAGAGAGAGTGAAAGCACGCGATATTCGCCGACCCCTGCGTCGGCGTACGCCGGAAGAGCTTGCCCGGGAACACGAAGACGCCTTGCGCTGGCGGGCCAGACTGCGGGCCGAGGAGGCCGGCGAGGTCATCCCGGCTGAAATATCTGCGCCGCCCGCTGCGGCCGATGCGCGGGAACGCTCCGGGCGTTCCCGTTTCGCGGCCGCAATCACACGCGCGGAGTTTGGCCGGTTCTACTTCAAGGAGATGCCACCGGGCCGGAGACCAACCCCAAGGCGCGGCCGCAACGGCCAGGCGAAATGAATGCATGGCGGCTGCGGCGAGAGCGTGCGAACCGCCATGAGCGCTCGCGCTAGTGCCGCCGATCTGAAGTTCCTACAACACTTGCGGCAAACTCGTTTAGGAACTTCAGATCGAAAAGCGGCACTAGAATCATAGAGTTGCTTAGTGCCCCTTTGTTTCCGAAGTTCGTGTCAGAGGGTGCAGCGATGACTTAACGAACTTCGGAAACGGGGTAGTGTCCCGATTCGGACCCGCAGCAAAAAATGATGCGGAGTTCTGAACCGCCACACGAATTAGCGTCGCATACAGAGCCCGACGATCCCGGTTGCGCCGGCGCAACGCACGATGTTGCCCTCCAGCACCGGCGTGCCAGCGCCGCCGCGGCAGATTGCTGACACCAGGCGTTCATTGGCCTCGCAACCGGATGTTTCGCCGCCTACGTCGAACGATCGCAGGTTGGCGGCTGCACCCGGCGGACCGGCAGGTCCAGGCGATCCAGGTGGCCCGGCTAAACCGGCCTCACCGCGACCGCCCTTGTCCCCCTTGTCTCCTTTGTCCCCCGTGGGGCCGGCCGGCCCAGGCGGTCCCGGCTCACCGCGCGCACCGGCGACACCGGCTGGTCCGATCTTGCCATCATCGCCGCGGTCTCCCTTTTCTCCCCGGTCCCCCTTGTCGCCCTTGTCGCCTTTGGGACCGATCGGTCCGGTTGGTCCGGTCTCGCCGGGTGTGCCCACGATACCGGGCGTGCCAGGAGGACCTGCTGCGCCGGCTTCGCCGCGTGGTCCCACTGGTCCTGCGGGTCCGGGTGGGCCTGCCGGGCCGGCTCTGCCAGGGGCGCCTGTGGGACCCTGCGGGCCAACTTCGCCCTGCGGCCCAGTGGGACCTGCCGGCCCCTGTGCACCCTCGTAGCAGCCTGACAGCGCCAGCGCGGCCGCGAGCGCAATGATCATCAAGCCCAGTGCGCGCATGGACAGCCCCCCTCCCTCGACGGCGGACACTGTGCGGACTGAGTGGGGTGCTGGTCAACGCGACGGACGATCACTGTCTCGGCTCTGCGGTCAGCGCATGCGCCGCCTGGAGTCGCGATCGTGTCGGGACCGCAATGTTGCACCGCAGAGGTCGGTGTGTTAGCAAACCGCGCGATTTTCGGGGGGTTCCGAGCGTTTCGCGAATCCTCGTTGGAATTCGAAGTCCCACTTGCATTTCAAGGGCTTGGGGCCCACCGTCGTAGACGGTGCCGAGCCTGAGGATTGCCAATTCAGAGCCTCAAGCGTGGCACGCGACAATTCCATCGTATCAGGCATGGCGGGCCGCTATGCGGCAGCGCTGTTCGAGCTGGCGCTCGAAGAGCGCTCCCTCGACGCCGTCAAGGCCGACCTCGACAGTTTCGATGCGCTCATTGCCGAAAGCGACGATCTGCGCCGCCTCGTGCGCAGCCCGGTGTTTACCGCCGAGACGCAGACGCGCGCGATGACGGCCGTGCTCGAAAAGGCCGGCATCGGCGGCTTGGCCGGGCGCTTTGTCCAAGTGGTGGCGTCAAACCGTCGGCTGTTCGCCGTGCAGGACATGGCCAAGGGTTTCCGCGCCCTGGTGGCCCGGCACAAGGACGAGGTGAGCGCCGAGGTCACGCTCGCGGAACAGCCCAGCGATCAGCAGCTTGCCGCCATCAAGGGCGCGCTCAACTCGCTTACCAAGAAGGACGTGCAGGTCGACGTGAAAGTTGATCCGTCGATCATCGGCGGGCTTATCGTCAAGCTCGGCAGCCGCATGGTCGACAGCTCGCTCCGCACCAAGCTCAATTCGATCAAACATGCGATGAAAGAGGTCTCCTGATGGACATTCGCGCCGCTGAAATTTCCGCGATCCTGAAGGAGCAGATCAAGAATTTCGGCCAGGAAGCCGAAGTGTCGGAAGTCGGCCAGGTGCTTTCGGTCGGTGACGGCATCGCGCGCGCCTACGGCCTCGACAACGTGCAAGCCGGCGAGATGGTCGAGTTCGAGAACGGCGTGCGCGGCATGGCGCTCAACCTCGAGACCGACAACGTCGGCATCGTGATCTTCGGCAATGACCGCGAGATCAAGGAAGGCCAGACCGTCAAGCGCACGCGCGCGATCGTGGACGTACCGGTGGGCAAGGAGATGCTCGGCCGCGTGGTCGACGCGCTCGGCAACCCGATCGACGGCAAGGGCGCCATCAAGGCCACCGAGCGCCGCCGCGTCGACGTGAAAGCGCCCGGCATCATTCCGCGCAAGTCGGTGCACGAGCCGATGGCGACCGGGCTCAAGGCGGTCGATGCGCTGATCCCGATCGGGCGCGGCCAGCGCGAGCTGATCATCGGCGACCGCCAGACCGGCAAGACCGCGATCGCGCTCGATACCATCCTCAACCAGAAGCCGCTCAACGCGCAGCCGGACGAAAAGATCAAGCTCTACTGCGTCTATGTGGCGGTCGGGCAGAAGCGCTCGACCGTGGCGCAGTTCGTGAAGGTGCTGGAAGAGCAGGGCGCGCTTGACTACTCGATCATCATCGCAGCCACTGCGTCCGATCCGGCGCCCATGCAGTTCCTGGCGCCGTTCTCCGGCTGCACCATGGGCGAGTACTTCCGCGACAACGGCATGCACGCCGTCATCATCTACGACGACCTGTCGAAGCAGGCCGTGAGCTACCGCCAGATGTCGCTGCTGCTGCGCCGCCCGCCCGGCCGCGAGGCCTATCCGGGCGACGTGTTCTACCTGCATTCCCGTCTGCTCGAGCGCGCCGCCAAGATGAACGACGCCAACAAGGCCGGCTCGCTCACCGCGCTGCCGATCATCGAGACGCAGGCGAACGACGTGTCGGCCTACATCCCGACCAACGTGATCTCGATCACCGACGGCCAAATCTTCCTGGAAACCGACCTGTTCTATCAGGGCATCCGCCCGGCTGTGAACGTCGGCCTCTCGGTGTCGCGGGTGGGCTCCTCCGCGCAAACCAAGGCGATGAAGAAGGTCGCCGGCCGGATCAAGGGTGAGCTGGCGCAGTACCGCGAGATGGCGGCGTTCGCCCAGTTCGGCTCCGACCTCGACGCCACCACGCAGCGCCTGCTCAACCGCGGCGCGCGCCTGACCGAGCTCCTCAAGCAGCCGCAGTTCTCGCCGCTCAAGATGGAGGAGCAGGTCGTCGTCATCTACGCTGGCGTCAACGGCTATCTCGATCCGCTGCCGGTCAACCGGGTGCGCGCGTTCGAGGAAGGTCTGTTGACGCTGCTGCGCAGCAAGAACGCCGACATTCTCGAAGACATCCGCAAGACCGGCGACCTCTCGGACGCAACCGCGGCCAAGCTCAAGGGCGTTGTCGACGGCCACGCCAAGACGTTCGCTTAACAGGATTGCACGAAGGCAATGGCCTCCCTCAAGGACATGCGGGTCCGCATCGCCGCCACCAAGGCGACGCAGAAGATCACCAAGGCGATGCAGATGGTCGCGGTATCGAAGCTGCGGCGCGCGCAGGCGGCGGCCGAGGCGGCACGACCCTACGCGGAGCGCATGGACGCCGTGCTGCGCAACATCGCGACCTCGGTGGCCGGGCTCGATTCTGCGCCGGCGCTCTTGCGCGGCACCGGCAGCGACCGGGTGCATCTCCTCCTCGTCTGCACGGCCGAGCGCGGGTTGTGCGGCCCGTTCAATTCGGCGATCGTGCGGCTCGCGCGCGAGCACGTGAGCCGGCTATTGGCCGACGGCAAGGAGGTCAAGATATTCTGCGTCGGCAAGAAGGGCTACGAGCAGCTGCGCCGCCAATACGAGCGCAACATCGTCGAGCATGTCGAGCTGCGGTCGGTGCGGACCATCGGCTTCACCAATGCCGAAGCGATCGCCGAGCAGATCACGCGGCTCTATGAGCAAGGCGCGTTCGACGTCTGCACGCTGTTCTTCTCGCGCTTCAGGTCGGTGATCGCGCAGATCCCGACCGCGCAGCAGATCATCCCGCCGGTGTTCGAGTCTGCATCCAGCAATGGCGCCACGGCGGCCTACGAGTACGAGCCGGAAGAGGAGGAGATCCTCGCCGAGCTCCTGCCGCGCAACATCGCGGTGCAGATTTTCCGCGCGCTGCTCGAGAACGCCGCCTCCTTCTATGGCGCCCAGATGAGCGCCATGGACAACGCCACCCGCAACGCAGGCGAAATGATCCGCAAGCAGACGCTGACCTACAACCGCACGCGCCAGGCCATGATCACCAAGGAGCTGATCGAGATCATCTCCGGCGCCGAAGCGTTGTGACATTTTCGCGAGAGGAAGACCAATGGCCACCCCCACCAACGCAGTCGGAAAGATCACCCAGGTCATCGGCGCCGTCGTCGACGTGCAGTTCGATGGTGACCTGCCGGCGATCTTGAACGCGCTCGAAACCACGAACGGCGGCAATCGCCTGGTGCTCGAAGTGGCACAGCATCTCGGCGAGTCGACGGTGCGCACCATCGCGATGGACACCAGCGAAGGCCTGGTCCGCGGTCAGGAAGTCACCGACACCGGGCAGCCGATCATGGTCCCGGTCGGCGACGAGACGCTCGGGCGCATCATCAACGTGATCGGTGAGCCGGTTGACGAGGCCGGCCCGGTGAAGACCAAGGAGAGGCGGGCGATCCATCAGCCCGCGCCGGCATACACCGAGCAGTCCACCGAGGCGGAGATCCTCCCCACTGGCATCAAGGTCGTCGACCTGCTCGCGCCCTATGCCAAGGGCGGCAAGATCGGCCTGTTCGGCGGCGCCGGCGTCGGCAAGACCGTGCTGATCATGGAGCTGATCAACAACGTCGCGAAGGCGCACGGCGGCTATTCGGTGTTCGCCGGCGTCGGCGAGCGTACGCGCGAGGGCAACGACCTCTATCACGAGATGATCGAGTCCGAGGTCAACGTGGACCCGAAGAAGAACAACGGCTCGGCTGCGGGCTCCAAGTGCGCGCTGGTCTATGGCCAGATGAACGAGCCGCCGGGCGCGCGGGCGCGCGTCGGCCTCTCCGGGCTCACGGTCGCTGAATATTTCCGCGACCAGGGTCAGGACGTGCTGTTCTTCGTCGACAACATCTTCCGCTTCACCCAGGCCGGCTCGGAAGTGTCGGCGCTGCTCGGGCGCATCCCCTCGGCAGTGGGCTATCAGCCGACGCTTGCCACCGACATGGGTGCTCTGCAAGAGCGCATCACAACGACCACCAAGGGCTCGGTCACTTCGGTGCAGGCGATCTACGTGCCGGCCGACGACCTGACCGATCCGGCGCCCGCGACCTCGTTCGCGCACCTTGACGCCACTACGGTGCTGTCGCGCGATATCGCGGCCAAGGGCATCTACCCGGCGGTGGACCCGCTCGATTCCACTTCGCGCATGCTGTCGCCGATCATCGTCGGCGAGGAGCACTACGCGGTGGCCCGGCAAGTGCAGCAGGTGCTGCAGCGTTACAAGGCGCTGCAGGACATCATCGCGATTCTGGGCATGGACGAATTGTCGGAAGAGGACAAGACGACGGTAGCGCGCGCGCGCAAGATTGAGCGCTTCTTGTCGCAGCCGTTCCACGTCGCCGAAGTGTTTACCGGCTCGCCCGGCAAGCTCGTTGACCTCGCCGACACCATCCGGGGCTTCAAGGGCCTGGTCGAGGGCAAATACGACCATCTGCCGGAGGCCGCCTTCTACATGGTCGGCACCATCGAAGAGGCGGTCGAGAAGGGCAAGCGGCTGGCGGCGGAGGCGGCGTAACCGATGGCCAGTTTCCGCTTCGATCTCGTCTCGCCCGAGAAGCTGTTGTTCTCCGGCGATGTCGACCAGGTCGACGTGCCGGGCGCCGAGGGCGACTTCGGTGTTCTCGCAGGCCATGCGCCGTTTGTCACCACGGTGCGGCCGGGCATTCTCACGCTCTACCGCGAGGGTGGCGCGCTCAAGGTGGTGGTCAACGGCGGCTTCGCCGAAGTCAATCCGGAGGGGCTCACGGTATTGGCCGACATGGCGGTGCCGCTTGAGGATTTCGACCGTTCAGTGCTCGCGGGCGAGATCAAGGACGCCGAGGAAGACGTCGCGGACGCCAAGGAGGATTGGCAACGCGACAAGTTCACCCATCGGGTGGAGCAGCTCAAGGCGCTGCAGGCGGCGCTCGGTTAAGGGTTGCCGCCTTATTCTCCCGCGAATTCTGCAAACTCTTGCACCACCCGCTCGTAGACCTTGCGCTTGAACGGGATGATCAGCGTCGGCAAGCGCTCCAGGCGTTCCCAGCGCCAGGCCGTGAATTCCGGCTCATGTCCGTCGGGTTGATCGATATTGATCTCGCTGTCGTCGCCGTTGAACCGCACCGCGAACCATTTCTGCGTCTGCCCGCGATATTTGCCTTTCCAGGCCTGACCCACGATCGCGCGTGGGATGTCGTAGCTGAGCCAGTCCGCGACCTCGCCCAGCTTGTCCACCGAATGGATGCTGGTCTCTTCGCGCAGCTCACGCAATGCGGCCGGCCACGGATCCTCGCCCGGATCGACACCGCCTTGTGGCATCTGCCAGGCATGCGTGGCGTCGACGTGCTCAGGACCATCCCGACGCTTGCCCACGAACACGCGTCCGGCGCTGTTGAACACCACGATGCCGACGCAGGGTCGGTAGGGCAGAGATTCGAAGGGAGGCATGGCAACCGCCGACCAGTACAGACAGCGGATCACAGAGAACAGAAGGCGGGCGTCGTCAAGTCACCGTCAGCGCGTCAGCTCGACCTCGCTTTGGCCACCACGGCGGTGATCGGCACCAACAGGATGCCGCGGCCTTCCGCCGCCTTCGCCCAGCGAACGATGCGGTCGATCGATACCGGCAATGCGCTGGCCGTACCGACGGCGCTGCCGCGCTCGTGCGCCATCGCTTCAAGTTTTGCGAGCGCCTTGTCGATGTCGGCTGCTGTCGGCACGGCGTCGATAGTCACGTCGGATTTGGCAAAGGGAAGGTTGCTGGCGCCCGCGATCTGGCTTGCGAGGCTGCGCGCCGCGGACCCGTCGTCGAAGTAGATCAGGCCGCGCTTGGCGGCTTCCTTCAGCACCGGCGCAAGCGCCTGCTCGGAGGCGCTGAAGCGCGCCCCCATGAAATTCGAGATGCCGACATAGCCGCGCACGCGCGCCATCAATGAATGCATCCGGTCGACGTTCTGGCCGGCGTCGAGCGACGTGAGCAGCGTTTGCGGTCCCGGGTCGCTGTCCGGATAGTCGAACGGCTCCATGGGAATCTGCAGCAGCACCTCATGTCCGCTACTGCGGGCCAGCATCGCCTGCCGCTCGATGTCCGCTCCGTAGGGCATGAACGCCAAGGTCACCGGTCCGGGCAGCCGCTTGAGAGCATCGCCGGTGTTGGTGGCGCTGATGCCGAGCCCATTGATCACGATGGCGATGCGCGGGGCATCGGCTTTGCCCGGCGGGGCCTTGACCGGCTGGGCAAAGACGTCGGCCGGGCGCGTGCCATCCTGTGCCACTTTCGGCAACGGGCCGTGGCGGGAGCGCTCGCTTAGTTGCTCGTCGGGCGGCTTGGCCTTGCCATCATCCGGCCCGCCCGCGACCACGACCTGCTGACGCTTGCCGCTGCTGCCATCGATGATGTTGACGGTTTTGCTGCCGGGCGGCGGCTCGGCCATCGCCGGCTGCTCGCCTTTGGTGGGCCCGTCGTAACGGTTCGGCCTGGTCTTCTCGGCTGAAGCCGACGTGCCGCCGGGCTGGGCGGCGGGATCGTTAGGGGTAGCGGCCCCGGCCCGCTGATTGGCCGTGACAATGACGATCGGCTCGCCCCCGTAGGGATCGTCCTTCATGACCGTCCAGACCATGAAGACGACGATAGGCAGGCCCAGCACCCCGGCCAGGAGATGGGGGATGCCGATCGACAGGGCGAATCGGCGTTTGCTCGGCTTGTTCTGTCCGAGCGGAGCGGTCAGGTCATCCGCAGCCACAGGAGGGTTCCTCGCGAATCACCCCCCAAGCTAACAGCCTGAGTCGTTAACTCTCCGTTTACCGGAGCGGCCGAGGTGGGCCCAAAAAAACAACGGGGCGGCCCGAAGGCCGCCCTTGTAGGATTGTAATCCGCCGTTTGGCTCAGTTCGGAATGGCCGAGCGCGGGTTCGGCGGGAATGCGGAATTCTTCTGCACGCCGCGGACCAGATCCAGGGCGGTATTGAGCGCCTTGTCGTTCTTCGGATCCGGCGGGACGTAGGACTGCGAGCCGGTCTCCTCCTTGCCGTCGCCCTTGAGGTGGCCACGCAAGGATGATTCGCCGCGCGTATCGGTGCGCGCCTTGAGGTCCTCGGGAACGTCCTGCATGACCTCGATGTCGGGGGTGATGCCCTTGGCCTGGATCGAACGGCCGGACGGCGTGAAGTAGCGCGCCGTGGTCAGCCGCAGCGCGCCATTGCCGGAGCCGAGCGGAATGATGGTCTGCACCGAGCCCTTGCCGAACGAGCGCGTGCCGACGATGGTCGCGCGCTTGTGGTCCTGCAACGCGCCGGCCACGATCTCGGAAGCGGAGGCCGAGCCGCCATTGACCAGCACGATGACCGGCTTGCCCTTGGTGAGGTCGCCGGCCCGCGCGTTGAAGCGCTGGGTCTCCTCGGCATTGCGGCCGCGGGTGGAGACAATCTCGCCGCGCTCCAGGAAGGTGTCGGACACCGAGATCGCCTGATCGAGCAGGCCACCCGGGTTGTTGCGCAGGTCGACGACGAAGCCCTTGAGCTTGTCGCCGGCCTGATTGGACAGGTCGGTGATCGCCTTCCGCATGCCTTCGGTGGTCTGCTCGTTGAACTGGGTGATGCGGACATAGACGACGTCGTCGCCCTGCATGTTCGAGCGCACCGAGCGTACCCGGATGATATCGCGCGTGATCGAAATCTCGATCGGCTTGTCGGCGCCCTTGCGGATAATCTTGAGCTTGATCTTGGTGTTGACCGGGCCGCGCATCTTCTCGACCGCCTGGTTGAGGGTGAGACCCTGCACCGGCTCATCGTCGAGGTGGCTGATGATGTCGTTCGCCATCACGCCGGCCTTGGCCGCCGGAGTTTCATCGATCGGCGCCACCACCTTGATCAGACCATCTTCCATGGTGACTTCGATGCCCAGGCCGCCGAACTCGCCGCGCGTCTGCACCTGCATGTCGCGGAAGCTCTTGGCGTCCATGTAGCTTGAGTGCGGATCGAGCCCGGCCAGCATGCCGTTGATCGCTGTTTCGACCAGCTTGCTGTCGTCGGGCTTCTCGACGTAGTCGGCGCGCACGCGCTCGAACACATCGCCGAACAGGCTGAGTTGCCGGTAGGTGTCGGCCGCTGCCGCCTTCGCGCTCGATCCATCGAACACGATTCGGGGCTGGGTGGTGACCAGCGTCAGAGCCGCGCCTGCCGCTGCACCAAGGAGGATCAGAGAAGTCTTGCGCATCATCCGCGAACCTTTTCGCCTTCGCTTGCCGCCCACCATGGGCCTGGATCGACGGGGGTCCCGTCCTTTCGGAACTCAACGTACAGCACCGGTTGTCCAGAACCGGCCGCGATGGTCGCCGCGGCTTGCGCCCGGCTGCCCATCACTGCGACGGGTTCACCCGTCACCACGAATTGCCCCAGATCGACAGATATCCGTTCCATCCCGGCCAGTAGCACATGATACCCGTCGCCGGCATTTAGGATCAAGAGTTGGCCGTAATTGCGGAACGGACCGGAATAGACCACCCAGCCGTCGCATGGGGCGGTCACCTGGCTGCCGTGGCGGGTCGCAATCGATAGCCCCTTTTCGACGCCGCCGAGCCCGTCCGAAGCCCCAAATTCCCTGATTTTTACGCCGTTCACGGGCAGCGGCAGGTGCCTCTTGGCCGACGCGAAAGCAATGGCGGGAGCCAAGCGGCCGGGGTCCTTCAGAGCGGCCGTGACCCGCCCGCTATCCAACGCCTTTTTTTCTTCATTGGCCCGGGCGGCGATCCGGGCCGTGCGAGTCGCGCCATCCAGGTTGCGCTCAAGGCCGCTGATCAGCTCCTGCAGGCTGTTGGCCTTACGTCCGAGTTCGTGCGCGTGCTCGCGTTCGGTAGCCAGCGTCTTCTCGATTTCCTTTTGCTTGCGCTGGCGTTGCTCGGTGAGCATCGTCAGCCGCAGGCCCTCGTCGGCGAGCATCTTGAGATCGCGATCGAGCCGCTCTCGTTCTTCTTTGATTTCCTTGCGCAGGCGTTCCAATTCGGCAAGCGACGCCTGCAGCAGTTCCATCTCATGCCGCATGTCCGGCAACACGGCGCCGAGCAGGATCGCGGTTCGCAGCAACTCCAGGGCGTCTTCGGGACGTCCCAGAATGACCGGCGGTGGTTGGCGCCCAATGCGTTGCAGCGCGGCCAGCACCTCCCCGATCTTGCCCCGCCGTGCCTCGAGCGAGGCGCGGATCTCCTGTTCGCGCTCGTCGAGCGGCTTGAGACGTTCAGTGGTGTGGATGATCTCGGCCTCGACATTGCGCACGCGGGTCGCCGATTCGATCAGCTGGGTGTTGAACTTGCGCCGATCGTTGCCGATTGCCTCGATCTCGTGCTTGAGCCTTGCCTCGTTTTCGAGCACCCGCTGCTGCTGATCGCGGATCGACGTAAGCTCCTGATCGTGCTGCTTGAGCGCGTCGAGCGAGCTTGATTCCCGCCCGGTGGGCACCTTCGAGGGGCGCAACTGCGGACGGGGAGAAGACTGCGTCCGCGGAGTGTTGGGTAAGGTCGCCGGCGCATAGTTCAAATACGGGACTTCGCCCGGCTGGCGCTGCGATTGGGCTAACGCGGTTGCCAGCCCAAGCGACAAGAGTCCTGCTGTCCCCAGGAATACCGGGCGACGGACCTTCCGGACATGCCGCATCAGTGGGCTCATCAATCCAATTTTAAGCAAGATCGGGACCAGCGCCAAGGGTTAACGCGGATTGGTACGGGATTAAGACTAAGGGGCGCGCCGGAAGTCACGAACAGGTGAAACTTACGAACGGTGATATGGGTGTCCTGCCAACAGCGTAATGGCGCGGTAAATCTGTTCGAGCAGCATGATTCGGACCAGCTGGTGCGGCCAGGTGGCCGCCCCGAAAGAAAGGGTGAATTGGGCCCTGTCGCGCAGCGAGGCCGCCAGGCCGTCGGCTCCTCCGATGATGAACGCCACGGCCGGTCGGTTCTCTGCCCGCCAAGTCTGCAGGTGCCCGGCGAACGTGGCGCTGGTCAGGCTCTTGCCGCGCTCATCCAGCATCACCGTCATGGCACGCTCGGGCAGCACGTTGGCGATGGCGATCGATTCCTCGAGCATGCGCCGTTCGGCGTTGTCGGCGCGGCTCTCGCGGATTTCGACGATCTCGATGGTCGGCAGCCCAACCCCGCGGCCGGCATCTGCCGCGCGCTTGCGGTAACGCTCAGCCAAGTCCCGTTCCGGCCCCTGTTTCAGCCGGCCGACGGCGGCGATCACAATACGCATGACGCGGGCCGCACTCGTGCAGCCGATCCGAAATTGCTTACGGCACGCACAGCACTCGTGCGGCCAATTTGAAGAGCGGTCAGCTTGCCTGCCGCCCCTGTGGGCGCGCCCACATCTTCTCGAGTTGATAAAAGGCGCGCACTTCGGGCCGGAACACATGAACGATGATGTCACCGGCGTCGATCAGGACCCAGTCGCAATGCGGCATACCCTCGACGCGCACGTCGCGGACGCCGGCCTTGTGCAGGTCTTCGATCAAGTGATCGGCGATCGCGCCCACTTGCCGGTTCGACCGTCCGGAGGTCACAACCAGAAAGTCGGCGAGCGCACTTTTGCCGGTGAGATCGATGGTGACAGTATCCTCGGCCTTCATGTCGTCGACGCGGGCGAGGACCAAGCGAAGGATTTCCTCGGTGTCAGGTCGCACCTTGGAAACCGCGTGGGGGGCGCGACGCGCGCCAACCCTGGAGATTGCAGGTGTGGACAGGGGCTTGCCTTTCCTTTCACTTCCTTTCACTGCATCACCGCGCCCCGGCGAAGCTGGACGCATCACTAAGATAGGCACGCTGGGTTAACGGTTTCAACTGCTCGCCGTTCCGCGATTTGATTTTTTTGTCGCAACTTGATGTCGTTGTCATGACTGCCGGCGTTGCGCTCGCAGCGCCGTGGACGACAGGGGCGACTTCAGCCCGTGGAGGTATATCCAGGCCGGCGGTTGCCGCCGCGCCAGCGTGACGGCGGCGTGTTCCGGCAGCCGGAAACGCGCCAGCGCCTGGCCGGCGATCCCGGCGGTGGCATAAAGACTTGGCCCAAGGCGGTCGACGACCGCGATCGGCACCATGGCGGCGATTCCGCGCCATTTCTGCCAACGGTGGAAGCTGCGCAGATTGTCGGCGCCCATGATCCAGACGAAGCGCACACCGGGGCAGCGTGCCCTGAGATAGCGAACTGCATCGTAAGTGAAGCGCGCGCCGATCTTGGCCTCGAAGCCGCTCACGTCGATGCGCGGATGATGGGCGAGCGCGCGGGCGGCCGCAAGCCGAGTTGCCAGCGGGCTCAGGCCGCGGGTGTCCTTGAGCGGATTGCCCGGCGTCACCAGCCACCACACCCGGTCGAGACCGAGCCGTCGCATCGCGATCAGGCAGGCGGCGCGATGCGCCTGATGCGGCGGATCGAAGGTGCCGCCGAACAAACCGATCGTCATGCCGGGGGCGTGGGGGGGTAGAACGGTCACGGCCTCGTCTGGCCCGAGCCGCGTACGCGGTACTTGAAGGTCGTGAGTTGCTCGACGCCGACTGGTCCACGGGCGTGGAAGCGGCCGGTCGCGATCCCGATCTCGGCCCCGAAGCCGAACTCGCCGCCGTCGGCGAATTGGGTGGAGGCGTTATGCAGCACGATCGCCGAATCGACTCCGTCGAGGAACTTCTCGGCGGTGGCCTTGTCTTCGGTCACGATCGAATCGGTGTGGTGCGAGCCGTAGCGCTCGATGTGCTCGATCGCGGCGTCGACGCCGTCCACCACCTTGGCCGACATCACTGCGTCGAGATATTCGGTCGACCAGTCCTCCTCACGTGCGGGCTTGGCGCGCACATCGGCAGCCTGCACCGCCTGATCGCCGCGCACCTCACAGCCGGCGTCGATCAGCATGGCGACAAGCGGCTTGAGGTGCGTCGCGGCCGCAGCGCGGTCGACCAGCAGCGTCTCGGCGGCGCCGCACACGCCGGTGCGGCGCATCTTGGCGTTGAGCACGATCGCCTTGGCCATGTCGAGCGAAGCCGCCTTGTCGACGTAGACATGGCAGATGCCTTCGAGATGCGCGAACACCGGCACGCGCGCTTCCGCCTGCACGCGCGCGACCAGGTCCTTGCCGCCGCGCGGCACGATGATGTCGATACTGCCGCCAAGGCCGGCGAGCATCATGCCGACGGCAGCGCGGTCGCGGGTCGGCACCAGCGCAATGGTCGCCGCCGGCAAGCCGGCCGCTTCCAGCCCTTGGATGATTGCGGTGTGAATTGCCGCGTTGGAGCGCTGGCTCTCGGAGCCGCCGCGCAGGATTGCGGCGTTGCCGGCCTTGAGACAGAGCGCAGCGGCATCCGCCGTGACGTTCGGCCGACTCTCATAAATGATGCCGACCACGCCGAGCGGTACGCGTACGCGTTCGATGGTCATGCCGTTCGGCCGCGTCCATTGTTCGGTGACTTTGCCGACCGGGTCGGCGAGCGCGCGCACGACGTCGATGCCGTCCGCCATGGCGGCGACGCGCCTGTCGTCGAGCGCGAGCCGGTCGAGGAACGCCGCGGTCGCGCCCGCGGCCTTGGCGGCCGCGAGGTCGTCCGCGTTGGCCGCCAGGATCTCAGCCCTGCGAGCGCGGACCGCCTGTGCGATCGCATCAAGCGCCGCGTCCTTCTGCGCCGTCGGCGCGCGCGCCAGCGCCCGCGCGGCGGCGCGTGCCCGCCGCCCAATCTCGGGCATGACGGTTTCGGCGGCGGCTTCGACGGTCTTGAGCGGCGCGGTCATGGTGTCTTTCCGGACGGCCTTCCTATCACGCCCGCGCCGGGCCCGCGAGGGTTGCGGTTCTTGCCCGGGGCGGGTGCGCCATGTATTGACCCGGGTTAACGCTCGATGGGGATTGGACAACATGAAGCTCAAGGACCAGGTCGCGATCGTTACCGGTGCCGGCCGCAATATCGGCGAGGAAGTCGCCAAGCTGTTTGCCGCCGAGGGCGCCAAGATCGCGGTGGTCGATCTCGACGGGACGCGCGGCCAGCACACCGTCGACGCCATCAAGGCTCAGGGCGGCGACGCGGAGCTGTTCGTGACCGACGTCTCCAAGGGCGCCGACGTGACCGCCATGGTTAAGGCGGTGGTCGGCCGCTTCGGCCACATCGACATCCTGGTCAACAACGTGGCGATCTCCGACAACAAGAGCCTGCTCGAGATCACCGAGGAAGACTGGGACAAGGTGATGACCGTCACCCTCAAGAGCCAGTTCCTGATGTCGAAGCACGTGGCGCAGCAGATGATCGCGCAGGGCACCGGCGGCAAGATCGTCAATGTCGGCTCGACCTCTGGCTGGCAGGGCCGCCCGCGCGCCACCGCCTATTCGGCCGCCAAGGCTGCGATCGCCAACTTCACCCGCACCATCGCGGTGCAGCTTGCTCCCTACAACATCCGCGTCAACGCGATCGTGCCGAACAAGATCGGCTCGCCGGTCGGGCGCGACGAGTTCGATCCGAGCCGGCCGGTGATGAACATGCTCAAGCGTGCTGGCCGGCCCGAGGAGGCCGCGAAGGCGATCCTGTTTCTGGCCAGCGACGATTCCTCCTTCGTGATCGGCGAGAACATGTTCGTCGACGGCGGCACCATGGCGATGGACCAGACGGGAACGTAGGTCCCCTACGCTCGCGCGCAACGCAGCGGCCTCAGCTGTACTTCGTCGGTCCCTTGCCGGTCCAATTCGGCGGGTTGGTCGCCTTGATGCGGCGCGCCTCCTTGACCAGTTCCTTGACCGCGCCGGTGACCGGCAGCGACAGGCCGGCCTTGTCAGTCATCTCGGCCACGACCTGCATGTCCTTGAGCGCCCAGGTGAACGAGATCATGTCCCATTCCTTGAGCGCATCCGAATTGCCCGAGCTCATCATCAGCGCGTCGCGCAGCTTGACGAGATCGATGCCGGTGGTTTCGGCGAGCCTTCCAGCTTCGATCAGCCCGACGGCGCTGATCCAGAGGAGCAGGTTGTTCATGGTCTTACCGACTTGGCCATGGCCGACATTGCCGAGGTGCGCATAGTCCGAGCAGAAACAGCCATAGACCGCGCGGCCACGCTCGACCACGTCGGGCGCGCCGCCGACGAGCGCGAGCAGCGTGCCTTCATCGGCCGCAAAGCGGCCGCGGCAGATCGGGGCGTCGAGCACGCCGATGCCTTTCGGCTTGGCGGCGGCGTCGATCTCCTGCACCACCGCGGGCGAGGTGGTCGACGACACCGCGATGATCGCACCCTTCGCCAGGTTGGCGAGGAGGCCGCCGTCGCCATACACGACAGCGCGGACCTCGTCCGTATAGCCGACGCCCAGAATGACGAAATCGCACGCCTTGGCGAGCGCAGCCGGCGATTCGGCGGTGGCGGCGCCGGCCCCACGCGC
The DNA here is from genome assembly GCA_963753575.1 of uncultured Alphaproteobacteria bacterium. Lineage (GTDB taxonomy): Bacteria > Pseudomonadota > Alphaproteobacteria > Rhizobiales > Xanthobacteraceae > VAZQ01. Next base: position 4,366,977 of record CAVWCR010000003.1, on the reverse strand, counting down.
GTTCTTGAGCGCGTCCGCGCTGACGTCGCAGGCGGTGACGCTGTAGCCGTGCTTGACCAGATGCTTGAGCATCGCGTGGCCCATGCGGCCGGCGCCGACGATGCCGATGCGCTCCTTGGTTCCGTTTGTCATAAGAGTTTGTTCCCTGTGTTCAGGCCTTCGCCTTGAGCATGGCGTTGAGCGGTTTTGCTGGATCCGCAAGCTCGGCAGGATCGACCGGCACGCGCTGCTCGATCAGCCGGCGCGCCGGGCCCATCTCGCGCTGCGCGTTGATGCCGAGAACATACGCGATGCGCGAACCGTCAAGCTCGAACAGCAGTGTCGCATTCTCGCCGAGCTTCCGGCGCACGCGCTGGCTTGGCTGCGCGATCGGCCAGCCCATGCCCTGGATATACATGTCGTATTGCTCCGACCAGTACGACGGCAGCATGGTGTAGGCTTGGTCGCCGCCGGCGGCATTGCGGCCCGCGACCGAGCCGTGCTGCTGCGCGTGCCGCCAGTTCTCAAGCCGCACCGGCCCGTCCGGGCCGTGGAAACGGGTGCAATCGCCCGCTGCGAAGATTGCGGGATCGGACGTGCGGCAATGGTCGTCGACCATGATGCCGTCTTGCACGGCGAGCCCGACGGTTTTTGCCAGGCGATCCTCCGGAATGATGCCGACCCCTACCACAATCAAATCCGCCGTGATGGCGACGCCCGTGTTCGTATCGATCTCGAAGCCGCCTTCCGGCAGCGGACGCAGCGCGGTCGCTGCGGTGACGAGGCGAATGTCGACGCCGCCGCGGCGGTGGCGCTCGTGAATGATCGCAGAGGTCTCTTCATCGCACACGCGCGCGAGGATGCGCGGCGCAATTTCCATCACGGTGGTCTTGACGCCAACCTCCGCGGCCGAGGAGGCAATCTCGAGACCGACGACGCCGCCGCCGACCACCAGCAGTGATTTGCCGCGCCCAAGCTCGGCCTTGAGCGCAAGCGCCTCGGCTTCGGTGCGCAGATAATGGATGCCCTTCTGGCCCGCCGGAAACAGCGGCAGCACGCGGTTGATCGAGCCGGTTGCGAGAATGAGTGCGTCGTAGGGGATCCGCTCGCCCGTTTCCGTCGTCACGGTTTTCGCGGCGCGATCGACGTCCGTCACGCGCGCACCGAACTTGAGCGTGATGCCCTTGCTGGCGATGCCCGCGGGACCTGCGATCGGCGCGTCCTGCGGCATCGCCTTGCCGGTCAGCACCGCCTTCGACAGCGGCGGTTTCTCATAGGGTTCGCAGTGCTCGTCGCTGAGCATCAGGACCTCGGCGGTCTTATCCTGATTGCGGGCCGCCATCGCGGCGCTGACCGCCGCCGGTCCGCAGCCGACGATGACGATCTTGCGGACATCACTCATTGCGTCTCCTGTTGGCGCCTTCAGTTGCGAGCGCAAGATTGACACGGCGGCGCGGGCACGCCTAGATTGGAACGTCGGTCCGCACAGCGGAACGCTCCTTTTTCTTCGTTTTTCTAGCGTGGCGCGCGCCGAAACGCCAGCGTCACGCCGCATCCCGCAAGGCTCTCACGCCATGGCTAGACGAGCCAAGTCCGAAGCCCGCGAGCGGCTGTCCTCGGTTGCGACCGCGATCCGGCTGCTCAAGGCCTTTTCGGAGGACGAGGTCGAGATCGGCATCAGCGATCTGGCGCGCCGGCTCCGGATCGCCAAGAGCACGGCGCATCGGCTTGCGGTCACGCTGGTGTCGGAGGGAATGCTCGAGCAGGACCGCGGCACCGGCAAGTATCGCCTCGGGGTTGCGCTGTTCCGGCTGGGGGCGCTGGTGCGCCGGCGCATGGAGGTGTCCAACGAGGCGCGCCCGTTCCTCTACGATCTGCGCGAGAAGATCAACGAGAGTGTGCATCTTGCGATCCTGGATGGCGGCGAGATCATGTACGTCTACAACCTTGAAAGCACGCATGCGATCCGCATGCGCTCCGATCTCGGCGTGCGCAAGCCGGCGCATTGCACCGCCGAGGGGCAGGCGATCCTGGCGTTCCAGCCGCAGACGGTGATCGACGCGGTGATCGCGGCCGGGCTCGTGCCGCGCACGCCCAGGACCATCACGTCCGCTGACAAGTTTCTCAAGGCGCTTGCGGCCGTGCGCCAGCGCGGCTGCGCGGTCGAGAACGAGGAGAGCGAGCTTGGCATGGTCTGCATTGCGGCGCCGATCCGCGACGACACGGGCGCTGTGGTGGCGGCGGTGGGCATCGCCGGGCCGGAGACGCGGATGTCGAAGCGGGTCGTGACAACGATCGTCCCGCATGTGATCGCAGCTGCCGATCTTGTCTCGGCGCGGCTGGGTTATCGGGCGCGGGCAGCGATGTAGCTCTAAGATTTGTCGCCAACCTATCCGCTGTCGTCCCCGCGCAGGCGCGCAGGCGGGGATCCATAACTACTGGTGGTCTATTTCATCGACAGCCGTATTCCATCGCCGGCACTCGGCGTATGGGTCCCCGCTTGCGCGCGGGGACGACAAGAAAGAGCCTATGCTCGCAACGCCACCAGCATCGCGTCGATGTAGTCGTCGTGGCTGGCGATCACCAGCATGGAGGCGTGTGGCCGCAGGCTCGCCAGCGTCTTCGAAAGCTCGTCGTCGGATTTGGCCGTGCTGCCGATGATCAGCGCAGTCGTCATCACCTTGCGGGCGTCGCACGCTTCCGCGATCACGGCGGCGGCTTCCGCGCTGGTGCCCGCGCTTGCCACCATCACGATCAGGTCGGCGGTAGCGATCTCGTCCATCAGGTCCTTGGTGCGCCCGGCGAGGTCGGAGAGCCACGCCTTCAGGGACGAGCGATCGCCGCTCTTGGGCGAGCCCTCGACTTTGGGGGCGGTGAAGAACGTCGCCCGCTGCCAGGTGCCTTGCGCCAGGCGCTTGACCACTGCCTCGCTCGGACCATCGAGGGCGACCACCTTGACGGCGCGCGGCGAGGAATTCGGATAATTGATCCGATACCGCGCCTCTTCGGCGGTGGTCATCCGCGCGCTTTCGGTCTGCATGGCGTGCTCCTCGTTCGCTCTCAATATGGTCCTGGATCAGACCGTCGCGTGCGCGACGCCCGGCCGCGAGGTGAGCGCCTCCTTGGCGGCGTCCTTGAACGCCTGGTCGGGCGGCAGCACGACCGAGACCGAGCGCACGCGGTGATGCACGGGATCGACGCCAGGCGGAATGGTGCCCTTCTCGATCAGCGCCTTGGCGGCGCGCATCAGGCGATGCCTCGCCATGATGATGCCGTTGTCGGTGGAGACCAGGTTCTCCTTGGTGCGATCGCAGATCGGTCCCATGCTCTCCTGCAGCGAAGCATCCTGGCTGGCGAAGCCGGCGACGCCACTATAGGTCTTGCCGGCCTTCTGGGCGGCGCGGTCCATCAGGTAGTCGTTGTCCTTGTTGGCGAGCGGGCGGAACGTGCCAGGCACATATTTGCAGTGCACGCCGGCGCCGTCCTTCATGGCGTCGACCTCGCGCTTGGCGAGCGGGCGGGTCGGATGGAAATCGTAGGTCCAGGCCCAGCAGCTCTCGTCGTCGATCGGGATCCAGAAATGGCCGTGGATCGGATGGTCGGCGCGCGGCGGGATCATGGTGAAGGTCGGCATCACCCAGGGCGTGATGCGCCAGTAGTAGTTGCCGTTCTCGGCGTTGCGGCGGGCCCCGATGTAGAGGCCGCCCGGCTGCTCGACGACCTCGAAGTGCGGCTTCATGTCGGCGAGGTTGTACTCGTTGCCCTTGGCGCCCTTGAAGAGCGGATCGGAGTGCAGGTCGCCGCGGTGCAGGAACGAGACGTGGCTTGAGTCGATGCCGCCTTCCATCGCCTGCAGCCAGTTGGATTCCTGGAAGCGCTTGGAAATGAAGGTCTGCTCGGCCGGAACGATGGCAAACTCCCACTCCGGCAGCGGCGGCTGCTGGTCGGGCGGGCCCATATAGGTCCACAGCACCGGGCCGCGCTTCACCAGCGGGTAGGACTTGAGCTTGACCTTGCTGCAGTATCCGGATTCTACAGGCTCGGATGGCACGTCCGTGCACTGGCCGGTCACGTCATATTTCCAGCCGTGATAGGGGCAGCGCAACCCGTGCTCCTCGTTGCGGCCGAACCAGAGCGATACGCCGCGATGGGCGCAGAACTCGTCGATCAGTCCATAGCGGCCGTCGGTATCGCGGAACGCGAGCAGCCGCTCCGACAGGATCTTCACCCGCACCGGCGGACACTCGTTCTCCGGCAGCTCGTCAGCCATCAGAGCGGGCAGCCAATAGCAGCGGAACAACTGGCCCATCGGCGTGTCGGGGCCGGTCTGCGTCACCAGGTCGTTCTGTTCTTTTCTGAGCATCGGAGACCTCCGGGGGCTGTCGAACTCTGCGAGCCAGTTCCAATTGTATATGGTAGGAAATCGCCGCGCTTGAAGGGAAGCGACTTGTGCAGCTTTCCGCGTTCTTCTATACGGAACAACGTTCCAGGATTGATAACATCGCCACCCCACAACGTCAACGCTCGGCAAAGTCAACACGAGGAGTCCATGCCACAACGCATTGATCTGTGCAGCGCCGCGGAGATCACACCCGGCAACGCGCTCAAGGTCGAAACCGGTGATCTGGTGCTGGCCGTGTTCAACGTCGATGGCGAATACTTCGTGATGGACGACCTCTGCACGCACGGGCCGGGCTCGCTCTCGGAAGGCTACATCGAGGGCGAGGTGGTCGAGTGCAACTTCCACAACGGCCAGTTCAACATCAAGACCGGCGAGGTGGCGGCGCCGCCCTGCATGGTGCCGATGAAGACCTACAAGACCATGGTCGAGAACGGCCGGGTCGTGATCCAGACGGATTAGCGGGACGCGCGGCGGATGAGAGGGCTGTTTTCCAACGGCGTCAAAGCGGTGGTGCTCGACCTCCTGCCGGAGTTCGAACGCGCGCGCGGCGTGACACCTGTCATCACCTGGGCATCGACCAACATGCTGATGGACGAGATCACCAGAGGCGCGACCGGCGACCTGGCGATCCTCACCGACGAGGCGATCGACGGCTTGATCCGGCAGGGCAAGATCGTGGCCGGCAGCCGCGCCGATCTCGCACGTTCGGCTATCGGCATCGCAGTGCGCCAGGGCGCACCAAAGCCCGATATCGGGTCGGCTGCAGCACTGAAACAGACGCTGCTTGCGGCGCGCGCGATCTCCTTTTCGAAGACCGGCATCAGCGGGGTCTATTTCCCGACCGTGCTGGAGCGGCTCGGCCTGACCGAAGCGGTTAAGGCGAAGACCATTATCCCGCCGCTCGGCGTCCCGGTTGGCGAGGTGGTTGCCAAGGGCGACGCCGACATCGGCGTGCAGCAGATCAGCGAGCTTCTGCCGGTACCGGGGATCGAGGTCGTTGGCCCGCTACCGGCAGAACTGCAGAAGGTGACCGTATTCTCGGCCGGCATGTTCGTGAGCGCGCAGGAGCCGCAGGCCGCCCGACAGCTGGTGGCGATGCTGACTTCGGCTGCAGCGCGACCGCTCTTTGAGCGCAAGGGCATGGAGCCGGTGTGCTAGTGAGATGAGATTAAATCGCCTCTCAATTTCCGCTCACGGAAGCGGGAACTCGGTTCTTGGCCGAACTCGGGCCTCGGTTCTCGCTTTCGTGGGGATGTGCGGAGATTGCTTCAATGGCGGTGCGAACCCCGGGACCACCGACGGCCCGCAGTACTGATACGTGTTAGCCGGCCGGCCAACACCGTCTGGATCTCTTCGTGCAGGCCAAGTGCCACTAGCCTGGGATGTAGCCAGAGCCCTTCGACGACGCGGCCACCGCCCAAGCCTCCGGCTACGCCCGATCCGACAGGGAAATGCTCATATACAACCCTGGCGCCGGCCGGATCGGACCAGCACATCTTGTCAATGTCTGAAAGTAGGGCCTGGAGAATGAGGTCGTCGCATGCGACCAGACGCGCCGGCGTCGTCAGGTAGATAGTGCCGCCGTAGTCGCCCTCGAAAACCACGGCACCATCCGGATGCTCACGCGCTTCGGCGAGGGTCCGAAAAGCAACGTAGCGGATGCTGTTTGAGTTGGCCATCATCGAGCGGACCTGGCTGTGATGAGGCGGCAGTTTCTTCGGCGGATCGTCGTCTCTGGTGCTCATTGCGCGGGCACACGAACCGCAAGGGTCCTCGGCCTCACCGGTGCTGCGTGATGGTATCGACCAGCGCCAGTTTTCCCTTCTTCACCTCCGCGAGTGCGCACTCGAGCGCCGGGCGGATGTCTTTCGGATTGTCGATCGGGCCCTCGCCGTAGCAGCCCATGGAGCGCGCGAGCGCGGCGAAGTCAGGCTCGGGGCCGAACAGGTCCATGCCGATATGGGCCTTGGCCTCGTCGGTGCCGCGGAGTTTCGCCATGCGGATCTGGTGCGCCCAGTCGTTGTAGTAGGCGCGGTTGTTGTGCATCACGACCAGCATCGGGATCTGGTACTTGGCCGCGATCCAGAGCGCGCCGGCGTCGAACATCAGGTCGCCGTCCGGCTGGATGTTGACCGCGAGGCGGCCCTTCTCCTTGCAGGCCATCGCCACGCCGAGCGAGATGCCGATCTGGGTCGAGGTGCCGAGCTCCACGCCCGGGTGCCGGTACGGCCTATCGAAATCCCAGATCTTGCGCACTTCATGCTTGAGGTTGTTGGCGGTGAGCACCCAGTCTTCGTTCTTGATCACCTCCCACACTTCCGATGCGAGCCGCTGGAAGGTGATCGGCGAGGCGTCCCAATTCTTCTTGGCGTCCTGCTGCCACTTGGCCCAGACCTCGTCGTGGCGCTTGCCGATCGCGACCTTGCGGTCCTCGATCTTCTTCTTGAGGCTAGCGTCCTTTGCGATCCGCTCCTTGCAGATGCGGATCAGCTCCGGGATGCCGAGCTCGGTATCACCGAGCGCACGCACCGAGCACGGCTGCATGCGGCAGTAGTCCATCGCCCACTTGCTGATGCCGACCTCGGCGAAGCCGATCTCGACATAATCGCAGTTCGGCGCCACCAGCGGCTCTAGCTGTCGCGTCATGCTGTTGAGCTCGGTGAGCTGCTTCTCCCAGTCCTTGAGATCGAGCCCGAGCACGAGGTCGGTGTGCTTGAGCGAAGCTTTGTCCATACTCAGGCAGAGCGGATGCTTGTTCGGGAAGTTGAGCGCGTTGTTGACGTCCCACACCGCCGCACCGGTGGTCTCGGCGAGCTCAACGATGTTGTTGAAGCCGTTCGGACGCCGGCCGGCATATTCGGCGAGCAGCATCGGATGCTCGGCTTTGATGAGCTTGTCGGCGATCGCCTCGATCGCGCGCGGATCGGGCGCCATCGGGGCCGGCACCTGGGTCGCGAATTCAGGCGGCAACGTGACCTTGTCGGTCATCGGCGCTTCCTGCATGGCGGCGTCGTAGCACATGTAGATCGGGCCCTTCGGCTCGGTCATCATGATCGAGTAGGCGCGTGCGAAGCTCTCTGGCACGCCATGGATCGAGGTCGGCTGATAGTCCCACTTGGTGTAGTCGCGGACCGCGTTGCCCTGCACCAGCGCGGTGTGGGTCCAGTCGATGTGCGGGCGGCGCTTGGCTTCGTCCATCGGGCCGGTCGCCCCCATGATGAAGAGCGGCACCCGGTCGAGATAGGCGTAGTAGATCGCCATGCAGGCGTGCAGCAGCCCCACGAGGTCGTGCAGGATGACGGCGGCCGGCTTGCCGGTCGCCTTGGCATAGCCGTGCGCGATCTGCACCGCGATTTCCTCGTGGTTGCACAGCATCATCGGCGGCTCGTTGTTGCCGTAGTTGACGAGCGAGTCGTGCAAGCCCCGGAAGCTCGCGCCTGGATTGAGGGTGATGAAGGGAAATCCGTAGCGCTTGATCATGTCGACGATGACGTCGGACTGCCAGCCGGTGTAGTTCTTAACCTTCGCGTCCATGGGAATTCTGTCGCCCTCTGCTGAAACCCCGGTACCAAAAATGGTTCACCCTAACAGTCATGGGTCGGCCGGCGCGTCAAGAGACGCGCACGGCCCTCCGCGCCGGGGCGTCCCCGGATCGCTTGATTAACGCAGGATGGCCGAGGCCTTGCGGGCGACCGCGGCGGGCGTCTGGTAGACCTCGGTCACCAGCTGCTGGACCGCTTCGCCTGCGATTGGCGTGATTTCGAGCTTTGCCTTTTCGGCCTCGGCCAGGAATTCCTTGTCCGCCATCGTGTCCATGAAGGCCTTGCGTAGCGCTTCGACGCGATCCGCCGGAACGCCGGGCGGTGCCAGGAAGGGTCGGCCGAGCGGCTGCCGCGCGAAGATCAGCTTGAGGATCTGCCGCTGCTCATCGGATTTCGCGAGATCGACGATGAGCGGGACGTCCGGCAGGTCGGGATGCTTGGCGAGCGCAAGCTGCATCAGGATGGTGATTTTCTTGTCACCAACCCAATTCGCCCGCGTGGATTTCACGCTCGACCACGACCAGCCGCAGCGGCCGTCGACTTCGCCGCGCTCCATCGCCAGGTTGACGTCGTTGCCGCCCGGATAGCCGGTGATGATCTTCATCTTGGTCCCGAGGACGCCGTTGATAATGCGCGGGAACTGGTCGGTGTCGGCGGCCGCGCCAGTGCCGCCTACGTTCAGCTCCTTGGTCAGCAGGTCCTCAAACTTGGTCGCCTTGCCGCGGCCGTTCCACACCACGCAGACGCTCACCTCGTTGTTGGCGCTGCCGATCCAGTTGAACTTGGTGCCGTCGAACTGCGCGTTCTTGCTGCCGAGCATTGGATCGAAGCCGGTGCCGCGCCCGATTGTGCCGATCACAAGGCCGGTCTTGGGCGCCACGTTGTAGAGCCAGTTGGCCAGCCGCAGGCTGCCGGCGCCCTCCATGTTCTTCGGGGTCACGGTCGGATTGCCGGGGATGTGCCTGCCCAGGTAGCGTGCGATCAGCCGGGCGTATACATCGTAACCGCCGCCCACGCTGTAGCCGATCATGAGGTCGACGGTCTTGCCCTTGTAGAAATCGGCCGGGCTCTGGGCGTGGCCGATTGAAACAGGGAGGAAGGCGAGTACCGCGATCGCAAGCGTGCGAACGAACGACTTAAGGCGCATCAAAGGATCTCCATCTTGCGCAGGCTGCAACCATGCCTCGCGAGCGCATTATACCGCTCGCGTCACGCGCACGCTAACGCTGCGCTTGCAGCGCCTGTTTCCATGGCTAACCAAGTGTGAAGGCGGGCGTGCTCGGCCGCTTCAGAAGCCGGGCGCGTTCTCCAGCTGATCGTGCCAGTCGAAACCCATATCCTTGATGATGCGGTTGCTCATCACGATGATGCGGGAGTCTTTGGTCGCGAAGCTCTGATGGTTGGTGTAGGGCGGCACGTAGATGTAGTCGCCCTGCTTCCATGTAAATTTCTTGGGCTCGACGTCCCATTCCCAGATGAACTTGTCCTGGCAATCGAACATCATGTCCCAGTGCAAATCGTAACCCTCGCCCTCCACCACGAACGCCAGCTCTTCCCACATGTGGCGGTGCTTGCCGGAGCGCTCGCCGTCCTTGAGGAACAACATGTAGGCCTCAACGCACAGCTCGGGCGTGTTCATGTTGCGGTGGATGAGATGCTTGATCAGCCCGTCGGGAGAGCGCTCCCAGGGCATCTCCTCGGCCGGGATGACGTTCGGGCGGGTCGCGTATTCCTTGCGGAACTCCAGCGATTTGACGATCTCTTCCGCCCGCCAGTTGCAGGTCTGGCTGCCCGAGAGGGCGTGTTGCTTGTCTTCGATCGCGCTCATGCGCCGTTCCTCGCGCCTTTAGAGATCCGTGGGGGGTGAGTAGGGCCCGAGCGCCGGATCGAGATCAGGCGGCCACTCCACCATCTTCTGCAGCAGGAGGTGCATGAACAGGAACAGCGGCTTGGCCTTGAACACGAGGTGGATGCACTCCTCCGTTTCGGAGTCGTTGAAGTGCTGATGTACGCAGCCGTTCTCGACCAGCATCACGTCGCCGGCCTTCCAGGGAATCTTGCGGCCGTCGTGGACGTCATAGCCGTGACCCTTGAGCACGTAGAACACCGCACTGTTGAGGTGGCCGTGCTTCTGGCCGCCGGTCTTGGGCGCGTAGGCCTCGATGTGGGATTCGATCGACTGGATGATCGAGGTCGCTTGCGGGCTGATCACGCTCTTGCCGAACATTTGCGGCCCGCCCTTCCAGGGCACGTCCTGCGCGGAGTAGACGCGCTTTTCCTCTTTCAGGGTCTTGTAGAGGTGGCTGTAGGTGCCTTCCAGCGCGCGCACGAAGGTTCGCTTCTTGGCCCAGCGATCCCACTTCTGGTTCTTCTTCTCCATTTCCAGCGGGTCGGGCTGGTTGTGGCCCATGCCCGGGGCCTCGATCACGCCTGTCATGCCTTAGCTCCTCCGCAATCGCTCGCGCCTGAAGGGCCGCGAAAATCCTTGCTGGTCATAAGCGATTGCCGCGGTGCGCGCAATCGCCACGCCCGGGCCGCCAAGCGTCATGCCTTCCATAGGACGTGCGGCTCGCTACAATGGCGGGCTTAAGGCCATAAGGTGCAAGCACAGGGAGGCACGGGGTGCCCAGGGATCCGGCCATACGCGGCCTCGCGGCTGCGGCGTTCACTGTTGTGCTGGCATCCGGCAGCCTGGCCCAGGCTCCGACGGAGTTTTTCCGGGGCCGGACCATCGATCTCTATATCGCCTACAGCGCCGGCGGTGCCTACGACCTCTACGCGCGCATGGTGGCCCGCCACATCGGCAAGCATATCCCCGGGCATCCGACCGTGGTGCCGAAGAACATGGAGGGCGCAGGCGGCCTGCGGCTTGCCAACTTCCTTTACAATGCCGCGCCCCGAGACGGCACGGCGCTCGGCGCAACCAGCCGCAGCGTCGCTTTCGAGCGGATGCTCGGCAACAAGGGCGCCCAATACGATGCCAGCAAATTTACCTGGATCGGCAGCGCCAACAATGAAGTCGCAGTCTGTGTGTCGTGGCACGCGTCGGGCATTACGCGCTTCGACGAACTGTTCACGAAGGAGATGACCGTCGGCTCGACCGGCACCGGCGACGACACCTACCAGTTCCCGCGCTTCGTCAACAACGTGCTCGGCACCAGGATGAAGATCATCACCGGTTATCCGGGCGGTAATGACGTGAGCATCGCGATGGAGCGCGGCGAGGTGGCGGGACGCTGCGGGTGGTCGTGGTCGGCGGTGCGGACAACCCGCATGTCCTGGGTGACCGAAAAGAAGATCAACCTGCTCATGCAGTTCTCGCTCGCCAAGCACGCCGAGCTGCCGGACGTTCCGCTGATCATGGATCGGGCGACGACCGACGAGCAGCGGGCGATGTTCAGGCTGATCTTCGCCCGCCAGGTGATGGGCCGGCCGTTCCAAGGGCCGCCCGGAATTCCGCCGGATCGGCTGCGGGCTTTGCAGAAGGCGTTCATGGATACGATGGCCGACCAGGAGTTCCTGGCCGAGGCCAAGAAGGGGAAGTTCGAGATCAGGCCGGTTTCCGGCGAAGAGATCGAGAAGCTCGTAAGCGAAGTTCTCAAGACGCCGCCCGAACTTGCCGCCAAGGCGGGCGCGCTGACGAAATAGGCGGAAGGGAGAGACGATGATGGGACACCTTGCTCGTGGCATGGCCGTGGCGCTGTTGGCGGCGCTGCCGGCGTCGACCGCATTGGCGCAGTCGCCAGCGGACTTCTACCGGGGCAAGTCCATCGAGCTTTACGTCAACGTCAGTGTGGGCGGCGGCTACGACCTCTATGCCCGGATGGTGGCCCGCCATCTCGGCAAGCACCTTCCCGGCCATCCGACCATCGTGCCGCAGAACATGCCGGGCGGCGGCGGCATGCGGCTTGCCAACTGGCTCTACAACGTCGGCCCGAAGGACGGCACCGTGATCGGGGCGGTGGCTCGCGCCATGGCGTTCGAGCCGCTGCTGGGGAACAAGAGCGCCCAATATGACGGCATCAAGTTCAACTACATCGGCAGCGCCAACAACGAGGTCAGCGTCTGCGTCGCCTGGTATACGTCCGGCGTGAAGACGTTCGAGGATGCGCAGAAGACGCAGCTCGTCGTCGGCACGGGCGGCGTCGCCGACGACACCTATCAGTATCCAGCGATCCTCAACAACCTGTTCGGCGCCAAGTTCAAGATGGTGCCCGGCTATCCGGGCGGCAATGATATCAATCTTGCCATGGAGCGCGGCGAGGTGCAGGGACGTTGCAGCATTCCCTGGTCGACCGTCAAGGCGACCAGAAAGTTCTGGATCGACGAGAAGAAGGTCAATCTGCTGATGCAATACTCGCTCAGCAAGCATGTCGACCTGCCTAACGTGCCGCTGGTCATGGATCTGGCCAAGACCGACGAGCAGCGCAACATCCTCAAGCTCATATTCGGCCGGCAAGTCATGGGCCGACCGTTCGCGGTGCCGCCCGGCGTGCCGCCGGCGCGTGTTGCCATGTTGCGCAAGGCTTTCATGGATACGATGGCCGACAAGGACTTCCTGGCCGAGGCCGCAAAGGCAAAATTCGAGATCAATCCGGTCTCCGGCGAGACGATCGAAAACCTTGTGTCGGAGGTATACCGCAATACGACACCCGAACTGGCCCGAAAGGCCGGCGCGGCGATGAAATAGACGAGTCGATGTCGACAGCCGATGCCCACAAGGCGGCCGCGATGGTGACGTAGCTTGCCGGCGCAAACAATTGCGCAGGCGTTGGCGCCAACAGGCCGACTGCGCGTCGCGGTGTGGACGTTGCCGTTTTTCGCCGTCGAGCGTGCCGGTATCCTTCATGGGATCATCCCCGACCTCGCTGGGGGGCTCGCGCACCGCCTTGGCGTGCCGGTGGACCTGATCGGATGCGGCACTGCGCCGGCGCTCGTCGACGCGTTCCGCAGCGGCGCAGGCGACGTGACTTTCGTCGGCGTGACGGCGGATCGCGCGCAGGCGATTGATTTCGGACCGGTCGTCCTCGACATCGAGACGAGCTATCTCGTCCCGTCGTCGTCCGCGATTGCGCGCATCGCGGACATTGACCGCGCTGGCGTGCGCATTCTGGTGCCGGCGCGCAGCGCCCAGGAGGCGCACCTGAAGAAGACCATCGCGCAGGCGACGATGATCGCGGTGCCGCCGGAGAATCCGAAGGAGGCGATCGACCTGCTGTCCGCCGGAGCTGCCGAGGCCTTCAGCCACGTCGTCCCGATGCTGGTGGCGGCACAAGCCGGCCTTGCCGGTTCGCGCGTGCTGCCCGGCAGCTACTTCAACGTTCCGATCGCAATCGGGATTGCCAAGGGCCGCCCACCGGCCGCCCGCGACTATGCCCGCCAGTACGCAGAGGATGTGAAAGCGTCAGGCTTCGTGCAGCAGGCGATCGACCGCGCTGGTGTGAAGGGCATCGTGGTCGCGGGATAGCTCGGTGTGCCGTGTGCGTATGCGGCCGTTGACGCGCGCCGTGCCCACCATCTTCGTTCGTGTCGCACCGATCCGCCATGGTGGGTGCTGTGCTGTGGCGGTGGTGAGGCCGTGGGCGTGGATCGCACCTTTGCCCACCCTACGCAGCCCCGATCTTCTTCAGCACGTCCGCAAACTTCTCCGCCACCTGCCTGCGCAGCTCAGGTGACGCTTGCGCGACCTTGGGGAAATCCTTGAGCCGCTCGAACGGCCGGCAGGCGTCGATTACGGCGCGCGAGTTAGTGGATGACGCCTTGTCGAGGATCGGATCGAGCGGGCCCGACCAGGCGCGGCGGAAGGTCTCGATGTCCTGCGCGGGGTCGCAGCGGGTGCAGATCGCCCACATCACGTCGAACAGGTCTGAAGGATCGACATCCTCGTCCACCACCACCACGAAGCGGCCGAGGTACGAGCCCGACTGGCAGCTTGCCGCCAGGAAGCCCGCCTGCCGCGCGTGGCCCGGATAGGCCTGCTTGATCGAGATCACATTGAACATGCGCGCGCCGCCGAACTCGTGCACCCAGACGCCGGCGACGCCCGAAAGGCCGGCGCGCTCGACCTCGTCCCAGATCATGCCGGCCTTCATGACGCACTTCGAGAATGAGAAGTCGGACGGCGGCCGCATCGGCGAGGCGATCGAGATGATCGGGTCGTTGCGCCAGTAGACGCGCTTGACGTTCATGATCGGCTGCTCGCTCGGGCTCGAGGCGTAATAGCCGGTGAACTCGCCGAACGGTCCTTCCTGGGCGGTCACGCCCTCGACCATGTCGCCTTCGAGCACGAGCTCGGCATGCGCCGGCATCGGCAGGCCATAAAGCTCGCTCGGCACGATCTCGTAGGGCTCGCCGCGATGGCCGCCCGCATAGTCGTATTCGGACAGGCCGAACTTCAATTCGTTGCCGCCGGCGAGGAACAACAGCGGATCGTGCCCGCACGAGATCAGCACCGGGCAGGGCTTGCCGGCCTTGAAGTATTTCTCGCGGATCTGCCGGCCGTGCTTGCCGGGCGAGATCCAGATCAAGACGTGGTTCCTGTCCTGCACCATCACGCGATAGGTGGCGCAGTTGATCCAGTTCTCCTCCGGATCGCGCATGATCACGATGTCGTCGGTGCCGATGAAGCGGCCGCCGTCGAGCTCGTGCAGGAACGGCACCGGGAATTTGAGCAGGTCCACCTGATCGTCACGGTCGATGTTCTCGAACACCGCGCCTCTCGCGACGGTCTTGGGCGGGATCGGGCGGTGCTCCTTCATGCGGTCGCGATAGGCGCGCACCACGTCGAGCGGGCAGGACGGCACCGGCAAGCCCAGCGTGATCGCAAGCCGCTTCGATGAGTTGGTAGCGCCCGAGATGAGCCGCATGCCCTTGGGGTATCCGGGCACATCCTCGAACAGGAGTGCGGGCGGTTCCGGCCGCATATGGTTCACGATCTCGCCGAGCGTGCCCATTTCGAGCTTCCAGTCGGCGCCCTTGATGCGCACGATCTCGCCCGCTTCCTCCGCGCGCTTGATGAACTCGCGCAGGTCCTCGTGTGGCGCGTTGTAAGCATTGAAGCGTTGCGGTTGGCCTTTTTCGAGCACGGTACCGTCCTCCGATCGTCCTGGTGGCGTTGTGCCACGGACGCTTCCGATTGTCAGCCCTTGCCAACACGGCGGCGGGCTGTTCCGGCGGGTTCTGGGCGCGCAAGCTCGCGCCGATCGACAGGGGGCCGTTCATTCTTCGAGGCCCTCACCATAGCGCGTCGAAGACGCGCGTGGACGCGCTTAAGGCTCGGGCACCTCAGGATGACGGTTATTGCGCGCTGTCTGTGTGATGGTTGTTAATTCGGTGCGATCAGCGCGCGGGCGCGCGCGATCGTTTCCGGAGCGGCTGCGTGCGCCTCGCGGATCAGGCGCTGGAGCTCCTCGCCGCGCACTGGATGCAGCTCCATCTTGATCTTCTGCGCTTCCTCGATCAGCTGCGGATCGCGCATGGTCTGCGCAAAGGCATTGCGCAACAGCTCGCTCACCTCGGGCAGCAGACCGGGCGGCGCCACGAACGGGAAGCCGAATGCCTGCGGCAGCAGGATGACCGCGAGCGCGTTGCGATCGATCGCCGTCTTGGCGAGATCGGAAATCAGCGGCACGTCGGGCAATTCCGGATTGCGGACGAGCGCGTATTGGGCGAGCACCTTGACCTTGCGGTCGCGCAGCCATGCTGGGTAGTTGGATTTGAGCGCTTCCCAGCTGATCGCGCAGCGCCCGTCGGCCTCGCCGCGCTCGAGCGCGACGTTCATGGCCGCGCCTCCTGGATAGCCGAGCACGACGCGGATCTTTCCGCCGGTCAGACGCTGCAGGATCGAGACCTGCGTGGTCTCGTTGCCGGTTCCCGCCAGGATCAGCTCGGTCGTCTGTAGGTCCGCAAGGCTCTGCACGCGCGATTTGTGCCAGACGATGCAGGTGTCGGTCGTGCCGGTCGGCGTCCCGATCCAGGTCAGCTCCTGCATGCGGAATGGCAGCGTGGGGTCGACCAGCAACGGGTCGGTCGTGACCGAGCGCTGGATCACGCCGAGCTCGGTGCCATCGCGCGGTGCCGTATTGTAGAGCAGCGAGGCAAGGCGCTTGCCGCCCGCGCCCGGCGTGTTGCGCGGGACCACGTTGGGGTGGCCGGGCAGGTACTTGCCGATGTGGCGGGCGACCATCCGCATCAGCAGGTCGTTGGTGCCGCCCGGACTGGTCCCGACATGAATCGAAATCGGCTTGCCCGCGGGAAACGGTGCTGCGGCCGGCTCTGCCAGGGCCGGGCCGGCTAGCAGGCCAACGAGCGCGCCGACAACCGCATGTCTGAGAATGATCGATTGGGTCATGCCCTACCTCTCAATTCAATTCGACGTTTTAGTGGGGCGCGATCAGCGCCCGAGCGCGCGCGACCGTTTCGGGCGAGGCGTTGTGGGCTTCCACGATCAGGCGCTGCAGCTCCTCGCCGCGCACGGGCCGCAGCTCAAGTCTGATGCGCTGGGCTTCCTTGATCACCTCCGGGTCTTTCATGGTCTGCACGAATGCGTCACGCAGCATCAGGCTGACGTCGGGCTGCAAGCCGGGCGGCGCGAGGAACGGGAAGCCGAAGGCCTGCGGCACTTGCAGAATTGCCAGCGCGGCCCGATCAATGGCGCTCTTGGCGAGATCGGTGATCAGCGGCACGTCGGGCAGCTCCGGATTGCGCATGCGCGCATTCTGGACCAGCACCTTCACCTTGCGCTCGCGCAACCATGCGGAATTGTTGCTCTTGAGGGCTTCCCAGCTGATCCCGCAGCGGCCGTCGGCCTCGCCGCGCTCGAGCGCGATGTTCATGGCGCCGCCGCCCGGATAACCGGCCACGACACGAATCTTGCCGCCGGTCAGCCGCCGCAGCATCGTCACCAGCGTGATCTCGTTGCCGGTCCCTGCAATGACCAGTTCATGCGTCTGCAGGTCTTCGAGGCTCTGCACGCGCGCCTTGTGCCAGACGATGCAGGTATCGGTGGTGCTGGTCGGCGTCCCGATCCAGGTCATCTCGTGCATCTGGAACGGCGACGACGGGTCGGGCAGCAATTGATCGACGAGCACAGAGCGCGGAATCACGCCGATCTCGGTGCCGTCGCGCGCCGCCGAATTGTAGAGAAAAGTCGCAAGCCGCTTGCCGCCGGCGCCGGGCGTGTTGCGCGGGATCACGGACGGCTGGCCCGGCAGATACTTGCCGATGTGCCGCGCCACCAGCCGCATGACGAGGTCATTGGTGCCGCCGGCGTCCGCGCCAACGTGGATCGATACCGGCTTGCCGAGCGGAAACGGCTGCGCGTACGCGGGGCCGGCAACGAGAGCGGCCGCTAACATGAGAACCGGAATCGACCGTCTCATGCCGGAATGCCTCTCGACCCGATGCGCATGGCATCCTCCCTGTCTTGTTTGTTTGTCTCGAAGCTTACCGCAACGCGCCCGGCCGCGGATAGGCTATGGGGCTGCGGCGCAGTTGCGCGGCCGGTTCACTTGTCGGCTCCGCCGTTGCTGGTATCGTCGCATGACAACAACGGGAGGAAGACGCATGCGCGCCCTTGCGAGCGGTTTTGCATTCATGGTGGTGCTGGTCGCGACCGGCGCGCTGGCTGACGAGCCGTTCTACAAGGGCAAGCGGCTCACCGTGATGATCAACTACGGCGCCGGTGGTCCGGCCGACATCGAGGCGCGCATTTTCGCCCGGCACATCGGCAGGCTCATCGACGGCAATCCGGCGGTCATTGCGCAGAACATCGATGGCGCCGCCGGGCTGATCGGGACCACCTATCTCGGCGAGATCGCGCCGCGGGACGGCACCATGATGGGCCACCTCACCGGCATGGCGTGGCGTTGGGCCAACGACCCTGGACGCTTCCGGGTGGGTTTCAAGACCTACGAGTTCATCGGCTACCAGCGCAGCACGACCGTCTATTACGTGCGCACGGATGTTGCGCCCGGTCTCAAGGTGGCGACCGACCTCGTTAAGGCGAAGGGCCTGGTCTCGGGCGGGCTCGGCCCCGACAATGCCAAGGACCTGCTGATCCGGCTTGGCCTCGAACTCCTCGGCGTGCCGCACAAGCATGTCACCAGCTATCGCAGCAGCGCTACGGCGCGGCTTGCGCTGCAACAGGGCGAGATCAACTTCTATTCGGAATCACCTCCGAGCTATCGCAGCATCGTGCATCCGGGCATCGTGAAGGACGGTTTGGCGATTCCGGTCTGGCATGATCCCGAGAACGACGGCGACAAGCTCGTTGCGTCGAAACAGGTGGCGGATCTCGGCATCGCGCCCTACCACGAGTTCTATCGGACGATCAAAGGCAAGGCGCCCTCCGGATGCCTTTCATACGATCAGGACCATCAGCGGCTCGATGTTGCGCATCCTGGCGCTGCCGCCCGGCTCCCCGCGCGCGGCGGTCGATGCGCTCTCGGCTGCGGTCGCGCGGCTCAATGAGGACAAGGCTTATGCCGCGGAAGCGCGCAAGGTGATCGGCTTCGTGCCCGAATACACGACCGGGCCGGACACCAACCGGCAAGTGCGCGAAGGACTGACCGTGCTACCCGAGATCAAGGCATCATCGCAAACTATGTGAAGAAGGGCGGGAAGTCGTGAGTAGCGAGTAGCGAGTAGCGAGTAGCGAGTAGAAAAAGGACTGCTGGCTTGTTCGCTATTCGGCCTCTACCAAATTCCCGGTATCCACCGCTTCACGCTCGCCCGATACGCCACATAGTCGCTGCCGAATATTTTCTCGAGTCGCGCCTCGTCATGCAGTATGCGGCGGTGGAACCAGACTGCGCGTCCAGCAAGCACGATCAGCGCGAACCACGACCAGAACGTGATCGCAACGCCACTGAGGAAGATGAGGTGGCCGAGATACATCGGGTTGCGCGTGTAGCGATAGGGGCCGCTCGCGATGATGCGCTGCGGCGGCACGTCCATGCCGGGACTGCCGCCGGCGCGCGGCAGGCGGAAGCGTCCGACCAACAAATATTGCAGATAGCCCCAGGCCATCATCGGCACGCCCCAGGGCACGATCGCAAGCCGGCCGCGGTTGAGGATAAGCTCGACCGCGATCACTGCAACCGGACACAGGATGAAAGTCTGTACCGGCGTGCGCCCGAGCCAGTGCCGGATGCGACCCCAGGTCGTGTGCGTGCCACTGCTCGGTGGGTTTGTCATTGAGTGCTCGCGCCGTTTCGCCGCCTTGTGGATGCCCCTGCTTGGCAGGTATCGTTGGGGCAAATAAAGGTGGAGGACTCCCATGCGCCCCGTCCGCGTGCAAGCCGTCGCGCTGGGAGCCTATGCGGTCCTATTGTTCTCAGCCGCTGCGTCGGGCGTCCATGCCGAGGAGCCGTTCTACAAGGGCAAGCGGCTCACCATGCTGATCAATTTCGCGGCCGGCGGGCCGGCCGACATCGAAGGCCGCATCTTCGCGAAATACCTGGTCAGGCATATCGACGGCCAGCCCACTCTCATCGTGCAGAACATGGATGGCGCCGGCGGCCTGATCGGCGCGAAATATCTGGGCGAGATCGCGCCCAAGGATGGCACGGTGGTGGGCGCGCTCACCGGCGCCGCGTGGATCTATGCCAGCGACCCGGCGCGCTGGCGGGTGGATTTCAGGAGCTACGAGTTCGTCGCCCGCCAGGCCAGCACCACGATCCATTTCGTGCGCACCGATGTGCCGCCCGGCATGAAGCAGCCGACCGACATCGTGAAGGCGAAAGGCCTGATTGCCGGCGGCCTGAGCGCCGACACTTCGAAGGACCTGCGGCTGCGCATGGGGCTCGACATGCTGGGCGTGCCCTACAAGTACGTCACCGGCTATCGCTCGAGCCCGCCGGCGCGGCTCGCGCTGGCGCGCGGCGAGATCCACATGTTCTCCGAGTCGCCGCCGAGCTACCGCTCGGTGGTGGTGCCGCAATTGGTCAAGCCCGGCATCGCGATCCCGGTATTCTACGATGAGATCGCCGATCCGCCGCCGGCTTCGAAGCAGCTCGAAGGGCTCACCATCCCGTCGTTCCCGCAGCTCTACAAGAAGATCAAGGGCGCCGCGCCGTCCGGAGAGCTCTGGACAGCGTACAAGACTCTGTTCGAGATGAACAACGCGATGCTGCGGCTCGTTGTGCTGCCGCCTGGTGCGCCGCGCCCGGCCTACGATGCGATCAGCAAGGCGATCACCCGGCTTGCCGACGACAAGGAGTTCGCCGCCGAGTTGATGAAGGTGATGGAGTTCATTCCCGAATACGAGACCGCACCCGACATGAGCCAGCAGGTCCGCGCCATGCTGGTCGCGTCGCCCGAGATGCGGAGCTACATCAATGACTACATGCGCAAGGTTCCGAAACGCTAGGAGCATGATCCCGAAAAGTGGGAACTGGTTTTCGGAAAAGATCATGCTTGAGCAAACAGACTGGAGGGATCCATGAGCCCGATTCACAGGCGTGCCGTTCTGCTCGGGATTGGTGTGGGCATCGCATTGGGTGCGACAGCGGCCTGCGCTGATGAGCCGTTTTACAAGGGCAAACGGCTCACCATCCTGATCAATTTCGCGGCCGGCGGTCCGACCGACATCGAAGGCCGCCTGTTCGCGAAGCATCTGGCCAAGCACATCGACGGCCAGCCCAATATCGTGGTGCAGAACATGGACGGCGCCGGCGGCGTGGTCGGCGCCACCTACCTGGGCGAGGTCGCGCCCAAGGACGGCACCTACATGGGTTACCTGAGCGGCACCTCGTGGATCTACGTGAGCGAGCCGGGGCGGTTTCGCGTCGATTTCAAGAGCTACGAGTTCATCGCCTATCAGCCCGGCACGACGGTGCACTTCGTGCGTACCGACGTGCCGCCCGGCATGAAGCAGCCAACCGACATCGTGAAGGCACATGGCCTCATCGCCGGCGGTCTGAGCCTCGACACGTCGAAGGACCTGCGACTGCGCATGGGGCTCGATATGCTGGGCGTGCCGCCGTACAAATATGTCACCGGCTATCGCTCGAGCCCGCCCGCGCGGCTCGCGCTCCAGCGCGGCGAGATCAACATGTTCTCGGAATCGCCCCCGAGCTATCGCTCGGTGGTCGAGCCGCAATTGGTGAAGACCGGGATTGCGATCCCGGTCTGGTGGGACGAGGTCGACACGTCGGATCCGCCGCCGCCGCAGAAGCAGATGGCGGGGCTGTCGATCCCGTCGTTTCCTCAGCTCTACAAGAAGGTGAAGGGTAGGCCGCCGTCTGGCCAGCTCTGGGAGGCCTACAAGACTCTGTTCGAGATCAATTCCACCCTGCAGCGCCTGATCGTGTTGCCGCCGGGCGCGCCGCATGCCGCTTATGCTGCGCTCAGCAAGGCAATCGAAGGCCTCAACCACGACAAGGAATTTGCGGCCGAGACGCTCAAGCAGATCAAGTTCGTGCCCGACTATCCGACCGGGCCCGACATGAGCAACAAGGTGCGCTCCATGCTGCACGCGACGCCGGAGATGCGCGCGTTCATCAACGATTTTATGCGTAACGTGCCAAAGAATTGAGGGGCGGCTGTTCGGTCGCCCTTCGCGAACGATCAGCGCCGCATCTGCGTCATCACGTTCAGTGTCGCCGGCGTGCCGGAGCGCACCTTGTCGAGCGCGCGCTTGAGCGCCGGCATCACCTGGGCCGCGGTTTCAACCTTCTCGCCATAGCCGCCGCAGGTCTCCACCACCTTCTCGAAGTCGGGCGATGGCTTGAGCTCGGTGAGCGGCATCGCGTTCGCCTTGGAGGCCTTG
Source organism: uncultured Alphaproteobacteria bacterium (assembly GCA_963753575.1). Classification (GTDB taxonomy): domain Bacteria; phylum Pseudomonadota; class Alphaproteobacteria; order Rhizobiales; family Xanthobacteraceae; genus VAZQ01. The sequence goes on along the minus strand of CAVWCR010000003.1, from coordinate 4,345,283 downwards.
CCGTCCGGATAGACGTCGAGCGTCGATTGGCGCACCGCGCCCCACATCATGTTGTTGGCCACGATCGTAAGCGTGGGCAGGTTCTCGGCGCGGCCCACATAGTGGTACGGCAGCGGGTTGCCGAACATGTAGGAGCCGTCGCCGACCGTGACGATCACCTCGCGCTCGGGTGCCGCAAGCTTGGCGCCGAGCCCCGCGCCGAGGCCGAAGCCCAGCCCGCCGGACACGAGGTTGCCCATATAGGAGCGCGGCTTGGTCATGGTGAGCTGCGGCAGCGGCACGCCGAGCTCGCTGATCACGATCGCGTCCTCCGTCTTCACCTCGTTGAGGCAATGGGCGAGCCAGGCAAGGTGCACGGGCGACTGGTCCTTGACCTGCTCGATCAGCTTGTGGCGGCGGGCCTCGATGTCTTGTTGTGCGGCCGCCACGGTCTTGCGCCGGCCTTCGGCGGCGCCGTTCTTGGCCTTGGGGCTGGCGGCGAGGCACTCGCGCAGCAGGCGAAGCGCCGCGCAGGGGTCGCCCGCGATCAGCAGATCTGCTTCCACTTCCCGGAACGGAAAGCGCGTGGCGAGCGGATCGCTCGAGATGTGGATGATCTTGGCGTCCCGCCGCGGTCCGCCGCCGTGCGAGGGAATCCACGGCACCACGCAGTCGAGCACCACGACCACATCAGCCTTGGCGATCCAAGGCTTGGCCTCGAAACCGAGGTGCATCGGGTGATCGGTCGGCAGGTTGAAATCGCGCGCCTCGGTCTGCACTACTGGAAGCGCGAACTCGTCCGCGAGCGCGGCGAGCTCGGTTACCGCGTTCGGGTCGCGTCCGACCGTCGAGGTGACGATCAACGGAAATTCCGCCTTGGCGATCAGGCTCGCGGCTTCCTCGATGGTGTGGCGCGCCGGCTCCGGCGAGGCCACGCCAAGCGGGCGCACGGTATTGCGCCGTGCATGCGTGGCCGGATTGGCCAGCACCTCGCGCGGCAGGGTCAGGTAGACCGGCCCGCGCGGCTCGGTCATCGCGATGTCGAGGGCACGGTCGACCACGGCGTCGGCCGGCTGGCCGGCACGCAGCTCGTAGTCCCATTTCACGAACTCGCGCACCATGCCGCCCTGGTCGAACGACTCCTGGCCCCAGTGGATCGAGCGGTTGCGGGAGGCAACGTGGCCGGTCTCGGTGATCGGGGTGCGGCCGGCGGCGAGCAGCAGCGGAATGTTGTCGCGGGCGGCGTTCATCAGGCCGCAGATCGCGTTGGCGGTGCCGACGGTGACATGCACCATGACGGCTGCCGGCTTGCCGCAGGTGCGGTAATAGCCGTGCGCCATCGCCATCGCGACGTTCTCGTGCGGGACCGTGATGAAGCGCGGAAACTTGGTGCCATTGCCCCCATGGCGGCTGATCGCCTCCACGATCGGGGCGAAATCGGTGCCCGCATTGGCGAACACATAGTCGATGCCGCGCTCGCCAAGCCGGGCCAGATAGGCCTCGGCGGTCATTTCCTCGGATGGTTTATTGGGGGTTTCACTGGTCACGGTCTGACGTCCTTTTCTGCTGGTCGGGGACACTACCCCGCGTCCAAGCGCTGTCAATCAAGCCTGTCCAGGCAGCCTCGGCGGCTTCCGGGGTCACGGTTGACCATGGGGAAACGGGAAATTTGACCACAATCCCCCCTGGCTTATATGAATGTCCAATAAAGGATGATCGTGCCCAAGGCTGCCGGTCCGGGTGGAAACCAAACGTCTTGGGCGCCGCGTTTCGGCGCGATCCTATTGAAAGGACTTGCGGATCGGTAGGGCTCCCGGCGAGCGAACCCGATCCGGTCACCTTCCGCCCGAACGTGCCTGGCTGTGCCGAATGGGTCCGTCGGCATGCCTGGGGCTGCCCGGCCACCAGGCGGAAGTATATGGGCCGGGCGCACATGGAGTGAATGCTGATGGCTGATGCCGAAGACAAGAAACCACAAGGGGGACACAGCCTCACGGACCATCTCTACGGCGAGAATATCGTGCACGAGCACGACGAATATTCCGACCACGACCACGACCATTTCGAGTTCGATGAAGACGGCCCGCTGGAGCAGAACCCGATCTGGCTGCAGGATCACGTCACGCTGGTGAGCGTCGGCATCGACATCGGCTCGGCCGGCACGCAGGTCATCTTCTCGCGCATCAACCTGCGCCGCTACGGCGAGGATCTCACCAGCCGCTACTACGTGGTCTCGCGCGAGACGCTCTATCAGTCGCCAAATGCGCTCACGCCCTATCAGAGCGAGGAGTTGATCGACGAAGCTGCGCTTGGAGCGATCATCGATGAGGCCTATGCAAACGCAAAGCTGCATCCCGACCAGATCGACACCGGAGCCGTGATCCTCACCGGCGAGGCGCTCCGCCGCGAGAATGCCGCCGCCATTGCGCGCATCCTGTCAGAGCAGGGCGGCGAGTTCGTGTGCGCCACCGCCGGCCATCACATGGAATCGATGCTGGCCGCCTACGGCTCGGGCGCCTCCCGTATCTCGCATGATGAGGACAAGCGCGTTCTCAACATCGACATCGGCGGCGGCACCACCAAGCTCTCGGTGGTCGAGAAGGGCCACGTGATCGCGACCGCGGCGGTCCATGTGGGCGGCCGCCTGCAGGTCGTCGACGACAAAGACACGATCGTGCGGCTCGATCCGGCCGGGCGCTATCATGCGCGGCAGGCCGGCTTCGACTGGCACAAGGGTGACGTGATCGATCCGAAGCTGCTCGACAAGGTCGCCGACGTGATGGCGGATGAGGTCGTGGCGGCGCTCACGCAGCGGCCGATGCCGCCCGCCATCGAGCATCTCTATCTCACCGATCCGATCCTGGATTTCGGTCGCATCGACGGCATGATGTTCTCGGGCGGCGTCGGCGAATACGTCTATGGCCGCGAGACCCGAGACTTCGGCGACATGGGGCTGCGCCTCGGGCAGGCCATCCGGCGCAAGATCGACGCTGGCGCGCTGCCGTGGCCGCTGCTGCCGGCCGGCGAGTGCATCCGCGCGACCGCGCTCGGCGCCTCCGAATACAGCGTCCAGCTCTCCGGCAACACCAGCTACATCTCCAAGCCGGGCGAGCTCCTGCCGCGGCGGAACCTGCAGGTGCTGCAGCCGAACTACGAGTGCACCGACATCATCGATCCGGCGGAGCTGACGAAAGCGATCCGGCAGCATTTCACCGCCTTTGACCTGGTCGAAGGCGAGGGCGAGGTGGCGCTGGCGCTGCGCTGGCAGGGGCCGCCCTCCTATGAGCGCGTTGCCGCCTTTGCGGAGGGTATCCGGCACGGGCTCGCCAACACGATCGAGCGCCGGAAGCCGGTCTACATCATGCTGGACGGCGACATCGCGCAGACGCTGGGCGCAATCCTGCGCGAGGAGCTGCTGGTCGAGAGCGAGATCCTGGCGATTGACGGGGTGATGCTGCGCGACTTCGACTATATCGATCTCGGCCGCATCCGCATGCCGTCCTACACCGTGCCGGTGACCATCAAGTCGCTGGTCTTCAGCGAAGGACCGCAGAGCGGCCGGCCGCATCAGCGCATCCATCACCACGACCACAGTCACGATCATAGCCACGGCCATCATCATCATGGCCACGACCATCACCACGATCACGATCATCACAGCGCGTCCCATAGTCACGCCGCGTCGCGCGATCGGAGCTGAGACGGGGGCGGTTTCTCCCGGACACCATGGCTGAACTGACGACCCGCGCCCCTCGTCTGCCGGATGCCAACGTCGCATTCTGGCAACGGCTGGATTCGAAGTGGATCCTCATCGGCGTGCCAATCGCCTTGGTGGTCTGGCTCTCGCTCGTTCCGCTGATCTTCCTGCTGTGGCAGAGCTTCCTCACTCCGCAGACCGCGAGCCGGCCCGCGGTCTTTACGCTGGAGAATTTCGAGACCGCCTACTTCAGCGCCGAGACCTTTCGGTTGTTCTTCAACTCGGTGCAGTTTGCGACCGGCACGGCGGCCTTCTCGCTCTGCCTCGGCACCGCGCTTGCCTGGATGAACGAGCGCACCAACACGCCGTTCAAGCGCTTGTTCTTCGCACTGTCGCTCATTCCGCTGGTGATCCCCGGCATCCTGTTCGTGGTGTCGTGGATTCTGCTGGGGAGCCCGAAAATCGGCATCCTGAACGTCTGGCTCCAGGGGCTGTTCCACACCGACTACGTCTTCATCAACATCTACACCCTGCCCGGGATGATCTGGGTGGAGGGCCTGCACTATTCCCCGATGGCCTTCCTGCTGATGACGGCGGCCTTCCGCTCGATGGACCCTTCGCTTGAGGAATCAGCGCTGATGAGCGGGGCCTCGATCCTGCAGATAGCCTGGAAGATCACGCTCAAGCTCGCTTGGCCGGCGGCCGCCGGGGCGCTGTTGATCCTCCTGGTGCGCGCGCTCGAATCGTTCGAGGTGCCGGCGCTGCTCGGCCTGCCGGTCGGCATCCAGGTCTACACCTCGGCGATCTACCAGGCGATCCACCAGTACCCGAGCCAGGTTGGGCTCGCCGCCGCCTACGCGATCACGCTGCTGATGATCACCGGCGTCGGCATCTATCTGCAGTCGCGGCTTGCCTATCACGGCTCACGGTTCTCGACCGTCACCGGCAAGGGCTTCCGCCCGCGCACCGTCGATCTCGGCGGCTGGCGCTATTTCACCGCGTCGCTGTTCATCCTGTATTTCATCGTGATCGTGCTGCTGCCATTCCTGGTGCTGGTGTGGTCGTCGCTGCAGCGCTTCTACAGCCCGCCATCGTGGGCTGCGCTCAGCCACATCACGCTCGATTCCTACCGCACGGTTCTCGACTTCCCGCAGTTCTGGTCGACGGTGCGCAACAGCCTATTCCTGTCGATCACGACCGCCACCACCGTGATGCTGGTCGGCGCGATCATTTCCTGGGTGATTGTGCGCACGAAAGTCCCGGGTCGCTGGCTGCTCGACAACCTGGCCTCGATGCCGCTCGTCTTCCCGGGGCTCGTGCTCGGCCTGGCGATCATGATCTGCTACCTTTACATCGACATCGGCGTGTACGGCACGATCTGGATCATGCTGATCGCCTATCTGACGCGCTTCCTGCCCTACGGCACGCGCTACGTTTCGACCTCGATGCTGCAGATCCACAAGGAGCTCGAGGAATCGGCTGCCATGAGCGGGGCTTCCTGGGCGTTGACGTTCCGGCGGGTGGTGCTGCCGCTGCTCAAGCCCGGGCTGCTCGCCGGCTGGATCTATGTGCTGATCGTCTCGATCCGCGAATTGTCGAGCTCGATCCTGCTTTACAGTCCGGGCACCGAGGTGGTGTCGATCATGATCTGGGAGCTATGGCAGAACGGACAATACGTCGAGCTCTCCGCGCTCGGCGTCATGCTCATCATCCTGTTGTTCTGCCTGGTGATGGTCGCCCAGCTCCTGGGCAGACGATTCGGAATTTCCGAGAGCTAGAGGGGACGGCCGTGCTGAAGGTAAAGTCGCTGTTCACCGAGTACGCGGGCGATAACGGGACCGTGGTTAAAGCCGCGCAGGACGTCTCGTTCGAGGTTCCGGAGGGCAAGCTGTTCACGCTGCTCGGCCCCTCCGGATGTGGCAAGACCACGACGCTGCGCTCGATCGCCGGCCTGGAACGGCCGACTTCGGGCGAGATCGAGGTCGCCGGTCGCGTTGTCTATTCGTCGAGCCGGCGCATCTTCTTGGCGCCCAACAAGCGCAATTTCGGCATGGTGTTCCAGTCTTACGCGATCTGGCCCCACATGAACGTATTCCAGAACGTCGCGTTCCCGCTCGAGGTCCGCAAGCTCAACAAGCCTGAGATGCGCGAGCGGGTGATGCGCGTGCTCGCCGCCGTGCAACTCGACCATCTGGTCGATCGCGAGGCCACCAAGCTTTCAGGCGGCCAGCAGCAGCGCTTGGCGCTTGCGCGCGCGCTGGTCATGGAGCCGCAGCTTCTGCTGCTTGATGAGCCGCTGTCCAACCTCGACGCTAAGCTGCGCGACCGCATGCGCACCGAGCTCAAGCGCCTGCAGCGCGAGCTCAGCCTGACGACCGTCTATGTCACCCACGATCAGAGCGAGGCGCTGGCGCTCTCGCACGAGATCGCGGTGATGAGCAACGGCTTCATCATGCAGGTCGGCACGCCCCGGCAGATCTATGAAACGCCGAACAGCCAGTTTGTGGCCGATTTCGTGGGGACCACGAACTTCATCGGCGGTACCGTAACCTCGGTCGAGGGCGGCGGGCGTTGCCTGGTCAGTTCGGCGATGGGCGACATCAGGGCGCATGCGGGCGACGGCGTGGCTAAGAACAAGACCGTCATCGTCTCGGTGCGTCCCGAGGACGTCGAGCTGTCGGAACAGCAGCCGACGGCGGCGGAAGACGAGAACGTCATCCGCGCCACGGTTCACCATAAGGATTTCCTCGGCGAGTATCTGGATTTTCAGGTCAAGGTGGGCGATGTTGTGCTACAGGCGCGGGCGCATCCTTCGCTGCGGACGCCGACCGGTGACCCGATCTACGTGCGCATGAAGGCGGACAAATGCGTCGCCATTCCGTCCGACATGCCGCCGAAGACCGCGAACACGAGTGCGACCGCGAGCCGGCCCAACTAGCGCCGGCGTCGTGAAGATTTGGTAGACGAAAACCTGGAAGACGAAGATCTGGAAGGAGCAACGCATGGCAAAGGAAGCCCTCGCCTCGGAAGACCTGGCGAAAAAATTTGCAACCGAAAAGGAGACGCCATACACCCGTTGGATTAAGGACGAGGGTCTCGACATCATTCCTGCCCTCTACGTGCGCAACCTGCGTACGGTCGACGTCAAGCCCTGGGCCCGGCGCGGCGGCAATGCCGTGTTCGTCAATCATGATGCCTCGCGCGTCTCCAACGACAGCTATGTGATGGAGATCCCGCCCGGCAAGACGCTCGAGCCGCACCGGCAGCTCTATGAGGAGATGATCCTCATTCTGGAGGGCCGCGGTTCGACCACGGTGTGGAACAACGAAGGCAAGCGCATCACCTTCGAGTGGAAGGCGGGCTCCCTGTTCGCGATCCCGCTCAATGCCTGGCATCAGCACTTCAACGGCTCGGGCACGCAGGTGGCGCGCTACGTCGGCGTCACCAACGCGCCGCCGGTGATCAACCTCTACGAAGACCTCGACTTCGTCTTCGGCTGCGATCACGACTTCAAGAATCGTTTCAACGGCGAGCCGGACTACTTCAGCGCCAAGGGCGAGCAGAGGGGCCTGCTGCTGCAGACCAACTTCGTGGCGGATGCGATCAACCTGCCGCTGATCAGCGCCAAGGAGCGCGGCGCCGGCGGCGGCCATATCCGCTTCAGCATGGCCAAGGGCTCGATGAACAGCCACATCTCGCAGTTCCCGGTCGGCACCTACAAGAAGGGCCACGCGCACGGTCCGGGCGCCTACGTGATCATCCTCTCGGGCGAGGGCTATTCGCTGATGTGGCCGGAGGGCGAGGAGCCCAAGCGCTACGACTGGGAGGTCGGCACCCTGATCGTGCCGCCCAACATGTGGTTCCACCAGCACTTCAACTCAGGCACCACGCCGGCGCGCTATCTCGCGCTCAAGCACGAGGTGGTGTCGATCCGCAACGCGCAAGGGGTGCCGAAGGCCTGGATCAGCCGGCGCATTGGCGGCGACCAGATCGACTACGCCGACGAGGAGCCGGTCGTGCGAACGATGTTCGCCGATGAGCTGGCCAAGCGCGGGCTCACCCCGCGCATGGACCAGGCCTACGCGCAGGAGTTGCCCGACCTGCCGCCGAAGCTCGCCAAGTCGGCGTAAAGACGCAGACATCGAACCGTTTTGGCCGGCGCCGATCGCCACGATCGGCGCCGGTTTGCTTTTTGACGCAGGCGCGTGTGCTTGCATTGGGACAGGCGCTGTTTCATGCTTCCAACAATGACGGTCCGTCGCGACCGCGCCATTGCCAGGGAGGAGCCGATGCTTCGCAGCGCCATAATGTCAGTTTGCCTCCTGGTGCCGTTCGCCGTTGCGCCGGCGCTGGCGCAAGAGGTCTCGCCCACACTCAAGGAGCTCGCGACCTACGCGGGCGCTGACCGAACCGAACGTCTGATCGCCGGCGCCAAGAAGGAAGGCGGCGTCACGGTCTACTCCTCGGTCACGGTTGGCGACCAGAAAGCGCTCACGGCCGCCTTCGAGAAGAAATACGGCGTCAAGCTGCAGTTCTGGCGCGCGAGCTCGGAGAGCATCCTGCAGCGCACCCTGGTGGAATATCGCGGTGGGCGTTACGAGGTCGACGCCATCGAGACGAGCGCTGCCGAGATGGAATTGCTGCATCGCGAGAAGCTTCTGGTCGAGGTCAAGTCACCGCATCTTGCCGATATCGCGCCGGCGGCACTGCGCCCGCACCGCGAATGGGTCGGCGACCGGCTCAACGTCATTGCGGCGGGCTACAACACCAATTTGATCCGCAAGCAGGATCTGCCGAAGACCTACGAGGACCTGCTCGATCCCAAGTGGAAGGGCAAGCTCGGCATCGAGGCCGACGATTCGGTATGGTTCGGGGCGCTGGCCAACACCATGGGCGAGGAGAAGGCGGTCAAGCTCTTCCGCGACATCGCGCGGACCAACGGATTTTCCGTGCGCAAGGGCCACACGCTCCTGGCCAACCTGGTGGTCTCCGGCGAGGTGCCGTTCGCGCTGACGCTCTATCATTACAAGGCCAAGCAACTCAAACGTAGCGGCGCGCCGCTCGATTGGTACGTGCTGCCGCCCGGTTTCGCGCGCTTCCTCGGCACCGGCATCCTGCGCCGTCCGCCGCATCCGCACGCGGCCGTGCTGTTCCTCGACTTCATGCTCTCGGACGCGCAACGCGTTCTACTTGCCCGCGACTTCACCCCCACCAACATGAAGGTGGCGCCGCTCGACGTGGCGTTCAACGTCATCGATCCGGCGCAGATCCTCGATCAGGGCGAGAAGTGGCAGAAGATCTACGAGGAGATCGTGATCAAGCAGGGGCGATAAGTCCCAAAGCCGCCTGGTCCGAACCTGACCCTAGACCAAGTTGAATCGGGATCATGGTCTGGCTCTTTGTTTGAGCATGATCTTTTGCGAAAACCGGTTCCCACCCCGGATCATGTCCAGGGCAGGCTTTTTCGGGGATCATGCTCTACGACTTGAACGCCCGCACCGCGTTCTTGAGCAGCGTGCCGGGCTCGCGATGTGGGCGGCTCTTGCCGCGGAGCCGCTGATGCAGCCGGTCGAGCAGCAGGTAGATGACTGGCGTGGTGTACAGCGTCAGCGCCTGCGATACCAAGAGCCCGCCCACGATGGTGATGCCGAGCGGCCGGCGCAGCTCCGAGCCCGGCCCACTGCCGATCACCAGCGGCAGCGCTCCGAGGAATGCCGCCATCGTGGTCATCATGATTGGCCGGAATCGCTCGCGGCAGGCTTCGAAGATCGCCTGATCGGGCGGTAGCCCGTGCTTGCGCTCGCCTTCGAGCGCAAAGTCGACCATCATGATCCCGTTCTTCTTGACGATGCCGATCAGGAGGATGATCCCGATGAACGCGATCAGCGACAGATCGGTACGGAAGATTTGCAGCGCCAGGAGCGCGCCGAGCCCGGCCGACGGCAGCGTCGAGATGATCGTGAGCGGGTGCGCCAGGCTTTCGTAGAGCACGCCGAGAACGATATAGACCGCGAGCAATGCCGCCACGATCAGGAGCGGCTGCGTGCCGATCGACTGCCGATAGGCGCGGGCGTCGCCTTGGAATTCCGCGTGCAGCGTTTCGGGGATGTGCAACTCGGCGACCGCCTTGTCGACCGCGGCCGTGGCTTCGTCAACGGACGCGCCCTCGGGCAGGCCGAAGCTGATAGTGGCCGAGGGATACTGACCCTGGTGGTTGATCAGGAGGGGCTGCAGGCCGCGCCGGATCGTGGTCACGGCGGCGAGCGGAACCTGCACGCCGTTGGCGCCGGGGACATAGACGCGGGAAAGGTCGCTGGGATCGCGCTGGAACTGCGGGTCGATCTCGAGAACGACGCGGTACTGGTTGCGCGGGCTGTAGAGCACGGAGATCTGGCGCTGCCCGAATGCGTTGTTGAGCGCGGTGTCGATATCCTGGATGCGCACGCCGAGCCGGGCGGCCGCGATGCGATTGGCGAGGACATTGACCTGCAGTCCGCTGCGTTCGCGGTCGGTCGAGACATCGACCAGCTCCGGCAACGTGCGCAGCTTGTCGTAGAGCTGCGGCGCCCACTGTGCCAGTTCCTGATAGTCGGGTCCCCAGATCGTATATTGATACGCGCTATCGCTGCTGCGCGCGCCGGTCCGCACGTCCTGCGGCACAAAGAAAAAGGTGTTCAGGCCCGGAATCTTTTGAAGTTGCGGTCGCAGCCGGTCGATCACCTGCCAGGAGGTGACGTTGCGCTCGGACGGCGGCTTGAGGTTGATGAAGAACTGTCCACGATTGGACGAGGCATTGTAGGACGACTGCCCGATCGACGATCCGACGCCGGCCACGGCCGGATCGGCCAATACGATCTCGGCGGCTTTCTGTTGCAACTCGAACATGGTCTCGAACGACGTGTCGGTTGCCGCGACCGTGCCGCCATAGATCAGCCCGGTGTCGTCATAGGGGAAATAGCTCTTGGAGGTCTTGACGTAGAGCACGCTGGTCAGCGCCAGCACGCCAACCAGGGCGACAAGAGTGAGGGCGCGATGCCGCAGCACCACAGTGAGGCTGCGCTCGTATTGGGCTGCAAGCCAGCCCGTAATCTGCTCGACCGCCCGGTCGAGGCGCGTGGCGGTCTTGCTCGGCGGCTTGCGGACGAAATGCGCGCAGATCATCGGCGTGAGCGTCAACGACACCACGGTGGAGACGGCGACCGCGAAAGCGAGCGTGACCGAGAACTCGCGGAAGATGCGTCCGACCACGCCGCTCATGAACAGGAGCGGAATGAAGGCGGCGATCAGCGAGATGCTGATCGCGACCACCGTGAAGCCGATCTGACGCGCGCCTTCGAGCGCCGCCTTTATTGGCGGCATGCCCTTTTCCAGGTTGCGGAAGCAGTTCTCGATCATGACAATCGCGTCATCGACCACGAACCCGACCGAGCAAGCGAGCGCGAGCAGCGAGAGGTTGTCGATGGAAAATCCTACGCACCACATCATGGCGCAGGTGCCGGCAAGCGCCAGCGGCACGGTGATGCCGGCCGCCATGGTGCTGGCGGCTCGCCGCAAGAACAGAAACACCACGATCATGACCAGCACGATGGCCGCCAGCAGGGTGAGCTGCATATCGGCGACGCTCGCGCGGATCGTCTGGGTGCGGTCGGAAACCACCGTGATATCGATATCGGCGGGGATGAAGCGCTTGATATCCGGAATGATCGCGCGGACCCGGTTGGCCGTGTCGATCACGTTTGAATCGAGCGCCTTGGTGAGCACCAGGAGCACCGAGGGCTGTCGATTGTACCAGCCAAAGGAGCGGCTGTTGCGCACCCCAGGCTCGATCGACGCGATGGAGGAGAGACGTACCACTGTTCCGTTGGCGGTGCGCACCACCAGCGGATCGTATTCCGATGCGATCCGGAGCTGATCGTTGGTGCCGATGGTGACGGCGCGTCCCTTGCCGTCGAAGACGCCAAGCGGGCCTTGCGAATTGCCGTTGGCGATCGCGGTCCGCACGTCCTCCATCGAGAGCCCCATGGAGGCGAGCGCGATCGGATTGACGCGCACCCGGATGGCCGGCTGCTCGGCACCATTGACGCTGACTTCCGCGACGCCGTCGACCTGGGACAGGCGCTGGGCAACGACGGTGTCGGCAACGTCGTAGAGCAGGCTCGCCGGCTTCGTGCGCGAGGTGAGCGCGAGAATCATGATCGGCACGGCGTTCGGATTGGATTTGCGGAATGACGGCTGCGATGGCAGGTCGTTCGGCAAATTGCTCTGCGCCGCATTGATGGCGGCCTGTACGTCACGGGCGGCGCCGTCGATGCTGCGGTTGAGGTCGAACTGAAGCAGGATGCGGCTCGTTCCGAGCGAGCTGCGTGACGTCATCTCCGTGAGACCCGGAATTTCGCCGAGGCGCCGCTCGAGCGGCGCCGCGACCGTCGCCGCCATGATCTCGGGGTCGGCGCCTGGCCGGCTGGCGCTCACCCGGATGGTCGGAAAGTCGACCGTGGGCATGGTCGCGACCGGCAGGAACGCGTAGGCCACCGCCCCCACCAGAAAGAGCCCGATGGCGAGCAGCGTAGTGCCAACCGGCCGGCGGATCGCGGGTTCGCTGATGTTCATCGTTTCACTCCGCCGGCCGCTGCGAGGGCTCCGGCCGCAGCGGCAGGTCGAGCTCCTGCTGCACCTCGCGGCGATGGCTCCCGACCAGCCGCTGCCGCAGGCGTTCGAGCTGCAGGTAGATGACCGGCGTGGTGTAGAGCGTCAGCAGCTGGCTCAAGAGCAGGCCGCCGACGATAGTGATGCCCAACGGATTGCGCAGCTCGGAGCCGGTGCCGCCCTCGACCGCCAGCGGGATCGCACCGAACAGGGCCGCGAGCGTCGTCATCATGATCGGACGGAAGCGCAGCAGGCACGCCTTCACGATCGCGTCCCGCGGCGCGAGACCTTCGCCGCGCTCCGCCTCCAGCGCAAAGTCGATCATCATGATCGCGTTCTTCTTCACGATGCCCATGAGCAGCACGATGCCGATCAGCGCGATGATCGATAGGTCCTGCCGGAACAGCATCAGGGCCAGGAGCGCGCCGACGCCGGCGGAGGGCAACGTCGAGAGAATCGTGAGCGGATGGATGAAGCTCTCGTAGAGCACGCCGAGCACGATGTAGATCGTGATCGCAGCCGCGAGGATCAGCCACGGCTCGTTCTCCAGCGATTTGGCGAACTCGGCAGCGTCGCCCGAATAGCTGCCGATGACCGAGCTGGGAATGCCGATCTCGCGTTCGGCCGTGGTGATCGCCTCGACCGCATCACTGAGTGCGGCCTCGGGCGCAAGATTGAAGCTGATCGTGACCGAGGGAAACTGCTCCTGGTGGGAAATCACGAGCGGAGCAGTCGTTCGTTCGAAGCGCGCAAACGCCGACAGCGGCACCTGCGCGCCGCCGGTGCCTGGAACGTAGAGCTTCGACAGGGATGAAGGATCGAGCTGGTATTGCGGCATCGCCTCCAGCACGATGCGATACTGGTTGGACTGGGCATAGATCGTGGCGATCTGCCGCTGCCCGAACGCGTTGTTGAGAATGTCGTTGACCGTCTGCAGCGAGACGCCAAGGCGGCCGGCGACCTCGCGGTCGACCACGATGTTCATCCGCAGGCCGTCGTCCTGAGCCTCGGATGCGACGTCGCGCAGCACGCTCGAGCCTTGCAACTGCTCAGCCAGCCGCTTGGCCCAAGTGCCAACCTCCTTGGCGTCGGCACCGGTCATGGTGTACTGGAACTGGGCGCGGCTTACCCGCGTCGAGATCTGGATTTCCTGCACCGGCTGGAAATACACCGTGACGCCGGGTATCGGCGCGACCAGGCGCTTGAGCCGCGCGATGATCGGCGCGACTGTTTCCTTGCGCTGGTCGCGCGCACGCAACGTGACGGCGAGCCGCCCGGCGTTGGGGGTGGCATTGAGCGGGGTGACGCCGATCACCGAGACCACGCCGCTCACGTCGGGATCCTTGCGGATTGCGGTCTCGACCGCGTCGCGCAGTCGCTGCATCTCGACGAACGAGACCTCCTCGCCGCCTTCCATCACGCCGATGATGAGGCCGGTGTCCTGCAGCGGCAGGAACCCTTTCGGAACGATCACGTAGAGCCAAACGGTGGCTGCCAGCGTGCCGAAGGTTGCGATCAGCGTCAGGCTCTCGTGGCGCAGCACCCACTCGAGGCTGCGCCGATAGATCTCGATCACCCAGTCGATCAGGCGATTGAACGAGCGGGTCACCGCGTTGCCCTGCGCACCGACGCCGTGCCTGAGCATCCGGCTGCACATCATCGGGGTGAGGGTCAGCGAGACGACCGCCGATGTCACCACCGCGATGGTGAGCGTGAGCGCGAACTCGCGGAACATGCGGCCCACGATACCGCTCATGAACAGGAGCGGTATGAACACCGCGATCAGCGAGACCGTCAGCGAGATCACGGTGAAGCCGATTTCGCTCGCGCCTTCGAGCGCGGCCTCGAACGGGTCCTGGCCATCCTCCATGTGACGCACGATGTTCTCGATCATCACGATCGCGTCGTCGACCACGAATCCGGTGCCGATGGTCAAGGCCATCAGCGACAGGTTGTCGAGCGAGAAGCCGCAAAACCACATGATCCCGAACGTGGCCACCAGCGACAGCGGCAGCGCCACGCCCGCGATGATGGTGGCGCGGACGGTGCGCAGGAAGATCAGCACGACCAGGATTACGAGCGCGACGCTCAGCATCAGGGTGAACTGCACGTCGTGCACGGACGCCCGGATCGTGCGGGTGGCGTCGTGCACGACGGTGAGCGTCGCGTCGGCCGGGAACACCCGCTGCAGCCGCGGGAGCTCTTGCTGAATGCGCTGGACGGCCTCGATCACGTTGGCGCCAGGCTGGCGCTGGATGTCGGCGATGATCGCGGGCTTGCCCTGGTACCAGCCGCCGACCTTGTTGTTCTCCAAACCGTCGACGATCTGGGCGACATCCTTGAGCATCACCGGCGCGCTGTTGCGGTAGGCGATCACGATGGTGCGATAGGCGTCCGCCTGCATGATCTGATCGTTGCCGGCGATGGTGTAGGACTGGTGCGCGCCATCGAGCGAGCCTTTGGCGCCGGCCGAGTTGGCGGCGACGATCGCGGTGCGCACGTCCTCCATGCTGAGGCCGTAGTTCGCGAGCCTGGCCAGATCGACCTGGACGCGGACAGCGGGCCGGATGCCGCCCTGGATGGTGACGCGGCCGACGCCGCTGAGCTCGCTCAGCCGTTGTATCATCACCGTGTCGGCAAGGTCGCTGAGCTGGCGCAGCGAGATGGTTGGCGAGGTCAGCGCCAGCGTCACGATCGGCGCGTCGGCCGGGTTCACCTTCGAATAGACCGGCGGGTAGAGCAGCGTCCGCGGCAGCGACGAGTTGGCGGAATTGATGGCGGCCTGGACGTCCTGAGCGGCCGCGTCGATGTCGCGGTTGAGGTCGAACTGCAGCGTAACTTGGCTGATCCCGAAGGAGCTCGACGAGGTCATCAGCTGCAGGGACGGAATCTGGCCGAAATTGCGCTCGAGCGGTGCCGTCACCAGCGCCGCCATGGTGTCGGGGCTGGCGCCCGGCAGCTGCGTGGTCACCTGGATGGTCGGAAAGTCGACTTGCGGCAGCGAGGAGATCGGCAGCCGCAGATAGCCCAAGGCGCCCCCAAGCAGAACGGCAACGCCGAGCAGTGAGGTGGCGATCGGGCGATGGATGAAGGGCGACGAAACGCTCATGACGAGCTGCTACTCTTTCGAAACGCGTTTTCCTTTGCCCTTACCCTTGCCCTTGCCTTTGCTCTGGTCGACCTGGCCGCCGCCCTGCGCGCTGTCGACGGCCACCTTTTCACCCTCCCGGAGCCGGCCGAAGCCGCTGGTGACGACGACATCGCCCGCGCTCACCCCTTCCTCGATCGCAGCCTGCTGGTCATCCTGCTGCTTCACCTTGACCAGCCGCACCGTCACGGTTTTGTCGCTCTTGACGATGTACACATAGGTGCCGTCGGGGCCGCGTTGCACTGCCGCGGTGGGAATGACGACGATCTGGTTCAGGGTCTCGATCAGAAGCCGCACGTTGACGAACTGGCCCGGCCAGAGCTGCAGCTTCGCGTTGGGAAACTCGGCTTTGAGCTTCACGGTGCCGGTTGTCTGATCGACCTGGTTGTCGATCACCAGCACCTTGCCTTTGTCGATCGGATGTCCGGTCTGGCCGAGCGCATCGACCGGCAGGGGGCCTTCGCTCATCCCGCGCGTGAGTTGTGGGAGCTCCTGCTGTGGCAGGTTGAACAGCACAGTGATCGGTTTGATCTGGGCAATGACCACGATGCCGGTGGCGTCGGAGGCGCGCACGATGTTGCCTTCGTCGACCATCCGGATCCCGGTGCGACCCGCGATCGGCGCGACCACGTCCGTATAGGAGAGGATCGTGCGCGTGTTGTCGATCGCGGCCTGGTCGGCGTTGACCTGCGCCGCGAGCTGCGCGACGAGCGCGCGCTGAGTATCGACCTGCTGCTTGTTGACCGCGTTGGTGGCCAACAGCTTCATGTAGCGCTCGAGGTCGAGCTTGGCATTGGCCAGCGTAGCCTCGTCCTGCGCTTTCTTGGCCACCGCCTGATCGTAGAGCGCCTGGTAGGTGGCGGGATCGATCTTGGCCAGCACGAAGCCCTTGGGAACGTCCTGGCCCTCGACGAAGGACAGGGAGATAAGCTTGCCGTCCACCTGCGGACGGACCGTGACGGTGTTGAGCGCTTTGGCGGTACCCACGCCATCGAGATAGACCGGCACGTCGGCAAGGCGGGCCGCGGCCGCCAGCACCGGCACGGGCTCGCCGGTATTGCCGCCGCCGAACCTCTTACCCTTGCCGCCCTTGCCCTTCTTGGCGACCTGTTGCGTGGTGGGCTGCCAGGGTGCCCAATAGTAGACGATGCCCGCCACCAGGATCAGGCTGACGAAGGCAAACGCTATTCGTCCGACGCGGGTCATCACAAGGCATTTATGCGGGTTATCACGGAGCTTTTATAGCGCCATTTTTCGGCGGCGACATCCAGCTCCCGCCCAGGGCTTGAAATAAGCTCAGTACGGCCTGTAGGCGGGCCAGGCGTGCCTCGGCCAGGTTATCCTGCGCTGTAAACAGGGCCTGCTGGGTCACCAGGACGGTGGTCAGATCGACGGTGCCTTCGCGCAGCCGCGTCTCGGCGATGCTGAAGGCCTGCCGAGAACTTGCCGCGACCTGCCGTTGCAACCGTTCCCGTTCGGCCGCGTCAGCGATCGCAATGAGCGCCTGTTCCACATCCACGAACGCGGAAACGATGGTCTTGCGGTAGGTATTGAGCAACTCGAGCTGGCGGCCCCTTGCCTGTTCCAGCTCGCCTTCGAGCCTGAACCCGTCGAACACCGGCTGCGCCAGGCCGGCGGCGATCTGGTAGAAAATCGCCTGCGGCGTGAACAGGTTCTTCAATGCCGTACTGGCAACGCCATATTGCCCGGTCAGCGTGATGCTCGGGAAGAAGGCGGCGCGGGCCGCCGCCACGCTAGCGTCGGCGGAGGCGAGTTGCGCTTCGGAGGCGCGAATGTCCGGCCGCTGGATCAGCAGCTCCGAGGGCAGACCCGGCGTCACCCGCGGAATTCCGAGCCGAAACAGACCGCCACCGCGCACCTTGACGTAAGCCGGCGCGCGGCCGACCAGGAGTGCGAGGGCCGCCACATTCTGCCGCAGCGTTTGATCGAGCGGTGGAATGGCGGCGCGCTGGTTGGCCACCAGCGTTTCCTGCTGGGCGACTTCCAGCGCCGAGGCGGTGCCGGCGTCGAACCGCTGCCTGACGAGGGTGAGGACACGGTTTGCGGAGTCGACATTTTGCCGCGCAATTCGCAACCGCTCCTGCGAGGACAGGACCAGGAAATAGGCGGTGGCGACACTCACCACGGTGCTCACCGTGACGGTGTCGTGTTCGAAGCGGGCCGCGATGGCGTTCTCCTGGGCGGCCTCCGATGTGGCGCGGTTCTTGCCCCAGAAATCGAGCTCATAGCTGGCGTTGAGCGCCGTATTGTAGGAGACGCGCTCGGAACCGCCTCCACCGCTGCCGCTGCTCCCGCTCGCTTGCGAGGAGCGCGTGCGCGTGGTGCTCGCGCTCAAGCCGACATTGGGGAGGAGCGGCGCGCCCGCGATCTTGCTGGCGGCATCGGCCTGCGCGATGCGGGCGACTGCTACCGCGATGTCGAAGTTCGCGGCGTGCGCTTCCTCGATCAAATCGGTGAGTTCCTTCGACCGGAAGGCGTGCCACCAGTCGAGCTTGGGCGGCGCATAAGAAGGTGCGCCGGGCGCGGCCCGATAGGCGTTCGGAATCTCTACCGCAACGTCAGGCCGGTCGACGGTGATGCATCCTGCGAGCGTCAGCACGAGACAAAATCCCACCGGAGCCGCGAAAATCCGGCGAAAGCGACGGATTCCCGCGCGCGCAGCGCACGCTTTCATTCTCCCAGCCATTGAGCGAACCCGTAGAACGCGCTGATGGGACCACTCGGGGCGTAGCCCGACGCTACTTGCCAGCCCTCGAACGCGACGACAGTGGGCGCAAACTATCAGCCCGATTGCGCCGGACCACTTAAATTAAGGAAAGGCTGTGGGTTTCTATCCGACGCGGGCGGCGGCAAGTCTTCCGCCGCGCCAAATTCCATAACGGGAACAATAGCTTTTGCCGCCCGACGGGCGCCTTCAGCGCGTCGCCGACTGATACCAGTCGAGGATCTCAAGCCCGTTCCAATGCAGCACTCCATCGAATCGCGCGGCGTAATCGTAGATCGCTTCGAGGTATTTGATTCGGTGTGGCTGGCCGCTGATGTAGGGGTGGATGGCGAGCGCCATGATCTTGGCGCGGCTCTTGCCCTCCATGTAGAGCCGGTCGAACTGGTCGATTGCCCGCTGCAGCAGATACTCGCCCTCGTGGTGCTGGACGATCATCATCGGAATGTCATTGAGCTCGACCGAATAGGGGAGCGTGACCAGCGATCCATTGGCAGTGCGGATCGTGGTCGGCTCATCGTCGTAGACCCAGTCGCCGATGTACTTGATACCGGCTGAGACGAGCAGCTCCGGCGTGTCCAGCGTTTGCGTCAGGCCGGGCCCGAGCCAGCCGACGGGGCGCGTTCCGGTGAAACGCTCGATAGTCGAGAGCGAGCGTTCGATCATCGCGGCTTGATCCGGCTCCTGGTGGATCGGCCCTTGCTGGTAGGAGTGGCCCATGAACTCCCAGCCGTCGCGCTTGGCCTGTTCGGCAACGCGTGGATAGTCCTCGCACACACGCGCATTCACTGCGAGCGTTGGCCGGATGCCGAGCCGTGCGAACAGGTCGAAGAACCGCCAGGCACCGACTCGCATCCCGTATTCGTGCCAGCTCCAGTTGGGCACGTCGGGGATGAGCGGCTGGCCGGTCGGCGCCGGCAGCACTTGCCGCGCCATCGGCTTGGCGATGTCCCACACCTCGTAGTTGACGATGGTCCACAGCACGAGCCGCGCCCCGCCCGGCAGTCGAAGCACTGGCCGGTCGACAATGGCCGAATAGTCGCAGCGTTCGCGCGGCAGCATGGAGTTCGGCATCAGCGTTCCCTCTGAAAGAGCGGCGCCGGCGAGCCGCCGGCTGGTATCCCGGGTGGAACCCACCCATAGTGCCACAACGGCCGCGGCCCGGCCCGGCGGGCGCCGGTTGCCGCAGGGTCTCCGGACCATCTGGTGTCCCAAGGGCTAATGATCTAGGAGACAAGGCGAGCGCGAGCAGAGGTCCGGGATGTCCACCGATGTCATGAGTACGGCGCTGGGTTCAGGCCCAGCAGCTCGGCCGCCCGTCCGCCGTGTACGGCTCGAGCATGTCGTGATGGCGGGCGCCATCGTGGCGCTGATTGTTCTGGTGGTGCTGCCGCTGCTGTGGCTGCTCTACGGCAGCCTGCGCGGCGAGCAGGGCCTCAGCCTTGACCATTTTGCCGAAGTGCTCTCGGGTCGGCTTTACGTTAACGCACTTTTGAACTCCCTGATCCTCGGCGCTTGGACCGGCCTGTTCAGCCTCATCATCGGTCTCGTCCTGGCCTGGGCGGTAAGCCGCACCGACGTTCCGGCCAAGAAGTTCATCCAGGCGACCGCCACGCTCTCTTACCTCCTGCCCCCGTTCCTCACCGCGATCGCGTTCACCTATCTGTTCAGCCCGAACGCCGGGCTGATCAACGTGCTGATGCGCGACGTGCTCGGATTGCCGTGGCTCACGTTCAACATCTTCTCGATGAAGGGCCTCGTCATCGTGACGGTGATGCATACCTTCCCGTTTGTCTTCCTGCTCGCGTCGAGCGCCTTGCAATCGGTCGACGCCTCCTACGAGGAGGCGGCGCAGATCCTCGGCGCCTCCAAGCTGCGCACCGCGTTTACGATCACGGGGCCTTTGGTGGCGCCCGCGGTGCTCTCAGGAACGTTGCTGTCGTTTGTGAATGCCATCGCGCTGTTCGGCTCGCAGGCGATCATCGGGCTGCCGGGCCGCATCGTGACACTGCCGACGCGCATCTACGCCTTGTTCGACTATCCACCCGAGTATGGGCTTGCCTCCGCGCTGTCGCTGGTGTTCGTGATTCTGACCGTGGCGGCGCTCTATCTGCAGCGCTCGTTCCTCGCCAAGCGCTCCTATGTCACGCTCGCCGGCAAAGGCTCGCGTCCGCAACTGATGGAGCTTGGCATCTTCCGCTGGGTGCTGCTCGGCTTCGCGGTGATCATTTTCGTGATCTCCATCCTCGCCCCCTACACGACGCTGATCGCGGTGTCGTTCTCGAAATCATGGGGGCTGGAGTTCTGGAAGAATCTTACCCTCGCCAACTATAAGTTCATTCTGCTCGAGTACAACGTCACCCAGCGCGCGATCCTCAACAGCCTCATGCTGGCGACGGTGGCGGCGACGCTCGCCGTCTTCCTCGGCGTGGTGATGGGCTGGATCGACCTGCGCACCCGCATTCCCGGCCGCAAAGTGCTCGACTACGCCTCGCTCATTCCGCTCGGCCTGCCGGGGATCGTGATGGCCGTGGCGCTGATCCAGTTCTGGCTCGCCATGCCGGTCGCGCTCTACGGCACGTTGACGATCCTGCTCCTTGCCTATGTGGGACGCTACCTGCCGCTCGGCGTGCGCGCCGCCAACGCATCGCTGCGCCAGATCGACCCGTCGCTGGAAGAGAGCGCGCAAATCCTCGGCGCCACCTGGACCACCACCATGCGGGAGGTGACGCTTCCGCTCATCCGGCCCGGCCTGTTCGCCGGCTGGCTCCTGGTGTTCGTGCCGGTGATCCAGGAGTTGAGCGCGTCGATCCTGTTGTTCTCCTCGAGCTCGATCACGCTCGCGGTCGCGGTCTACAATCTCTACGAGACCGGCTATATCGAGCCGGTTGCCGCGCTCGCCATGGTCAACATGACGATCATCGGCGTGGCGATCTTGCTCGCCTATCGGATCGGCGGACGCTCGATGTCCTCGCGCGAGACTACGCCGATTAGCAACTGACGAAATCAGCAACGAACGCATCAAGCGCACAAGAAACCAGTTCAGCAGGGTGGAGTAATGGCGGGCATCACGATCCGTGGTTTGTCGAAGAACTTTGGTGCCAATGCCGAGGTTGCCGCGGTCTCCGATATCAGTCTCAACATCGAAGACAATTCGTTCGTGACGTTGCTCGGCCCGTCTGGCTGCGGCAAGACTACGACGCTGCGCCTGATCGCTGGCTACATCATTCCTGACGAGGGCACGATCGAGGTTGACGGCCGGGTCGTCTCGTCGCCGTCCGCGGTGGTGCCGCCGGAGGGGCGCGGCATGGGTATGGTGTTTCAGAACTATGCGATCTGGCCGCACAAGACCGTCTACGAGAATGTCGTCTTCGGCCTCAAGCTGCGCAAGGTGCCGGCCGCCGAGGCAAAAAAGAGGGTGTCCGATACGCTGGCGCTGGTGAATCTGGCGGGCCTTGAGCAGCGCTACCCCAATGAGCTCTCGGGCGGCCAGCAGCAGCGCGTTGCGCTCGCGCGCTCGCTGGTGGTCGAACCGGAAATTCTGCTGCTCGACGAGCCGCTCTCCAACCTCGACGCCAAGCTGCGCGAGCGCATGCGCACCGAGCTCAAGGAGCTACAGCGGCGCACCGGCATCACGTTCGTGTATGTCACTCACGATCAGGCTGAGGCGCTGGCGCTGTCCGACCGGATTGCGGTGATGCAACTCGGAAAGGTGCAGCAATACGGAACGCCGCTCGAGGTCTATACCCAGCCCGCCAACCGCACCGTGGCCGATTTCATGGGGCTCGTGAATCTCCTGCCCGGCAAGGTCCGCGACGTGCGCAACGGTTCGGGCACCGTCGAGCTTGCGGACGATCTGACGATCGAGACCGGCGCGCTCGGTGGTGCGACGGCGGGCGAAAACGTGGACGTATCAATCCGCCCCGAGAACATCCGGCTCGGCGCGCCGACCGCCGGCGGCGCGCGCGCCAAGATCATCAACCACGTCTTCCTCGGCAATATCAGCGAATACTACGCGTCGCTGTCGTCAGGCCAAGTGCTGCGGGTGCAGACCCACCCGCTCGAGCGCTTCGAGGTCGGCGCGGACGTGGCGGTCGAGGTCGACGCGAAATCCTGCAGCGTGTTCCGCCGTACCGGCGAGTCCGCGCAGTCATAGCCATCGGAGCCAGACGATGAACAAGCCGATCATGCCGAGCGACACCATCCGGGCCGAGGAGCACTGGACCAACAGGGGCAGCGACGTGCGGCTCTTCCTGTGGGAGAAATATGCCGGCGATCCGGCCAAGACCCAAGGCACGATCCTGTTCGTGCACGGCTCCTCGATGGCCTCGCAACCAACTTTCGATCTGCAGGTCCCGGGCCGTCCTGAGTTCTCGACCATGGATTTCTTCGCGGCGCGCGGCTTTGACACCTGGTGCGTCGACATGGAAGGCTACGGCCGCTCAACGAAGACGCGCGACAACAACGCTCCGATCTCGTACGGCGCCGACGATTGCTTTGCGGCCGCAACCTACATCCAGAGCCTGCGCGGCAAGCGTCCGCTTCTGGTGTACGGCATTTCGTCGGGCGCGCTGCGTGCGGCGCTGTTTGCCGAGCGCCATCCCGAGATGGTCGGCCGCCTGGCGCTGGACGCGACGGTGTGGACCGGCGAGGGCTCGCCGACGCTCGCCGACCGCCGCAAGCGGCTACCCGAATACCAGACCAAGAACCGCCGGCCGATCGACCGCGCCTTCGTGCATTCGATCTTCAACCGCGACCATCCCGGCACCGCCGATAATGACGTGGTTGAGGCGTTTGCGGACGCGATCCTCAAGCTCGACAATTCGGTGCCGACCGGCACCTACGTGGACATGTGCGCGCATCTTCCCGTCTGTAATCCGGAGAAGATCAAGGCCGCGACCATCATCATGCGCGGCCAGTATGATGGCATCGCGAGCTTCGAAGACTTGATCAAGTTCTTCGAGAAGCTGCCCAACCCCGACAAGCAGTTCGCCGTCATGCCGGGCATCGCGCACGCCTCGCTGCAGCAGAAGAATCACGCGCTGGTCAAACACATCCTGCTGAGCTTCTTCACGCAGCCGGAACCAATCTATCGAGGTGAGCACTAATACTCGCCGTCATGTCCGCGCTTGCGGCAGGCTTGCGCAGGCCGCTTGAACTTGGCTGCGTGATGGCCGGGACAAGCCATGACGGGTGCGAAAACGGGAGGAACTTGTCATGCTTAGGCTCAAACGGGTGCTGTGCGCCGCTGTCTTCTTCGCGGTCGCTCCCGCGAATGCGCAAGAAGCCGTCGATGTTGCCAAGGCGAAGGCCGAGGGCAAGGTGAGCTGGTACACCTCGACGCCGATCGAGCAGGCGCAGAAGATTTCGGCGCTGTTCAAGCAAAAGACCGGCATCGAGGTCGAACTGTTCCGCTCCGGCGGCTCGGCCATCCTGCGTCGTTTCCAGCAGGAGATGGCGGGCCGCCGCGTTGGTGCGGACGTGCTCACGCATTCCGAGCCTGCCGCCGCCAATGCGCTGAACAAGAAGGGCTACTTCGTCCTCTTCAAGCCGAAGAACTTTGACAAGGTTCCGGATGCGGCGAAGGCCGCCGACGGCCCCTTCGTGGGTCAAAGGCTCAACCTGATGACTCACTATTATCGGACCGACCGCGTCGTGGCCGCCGATGAGCCAAAGACCTGGAGCGACCTCATCAACGCCACATACAAGGGCAAGCTGGTGATGACCGATCCGTCCTTCACCTCGCTGCAGGTGTCGGTCGTTGGCATGATCGCGAAAGAGCGCGGCTGGTCCTTCTACGAAAAGCTGCGCGCCAACGACATCATGATCGTGCAGGGCAACCAGCAGGTCTCCGACATGCTCAAGCGCGGCGAGCGGCTGATCGCGGTCGGCGCGCTCGACTCCTACGCCGCCGATCTCAAGCGCGGTGGCCATCCGATCAAAACGCTCTATCCGAGCGATGGCGTCTTCGTCGTCCCGTCGCCGACGTCGGTGGTGAAGGGGTCGCCGCACCCGAATGCCGCGAAGCTGTTTGCGGAGTTCATGATCGGCGATGACGCCCAGAAGATCTTCCCCGCTGATGGCGGCTACTCGGCACGTATCGACATTGTGCCGCCGGCCGGCTCGCCGGAGCTCAAGAGTCTGAAGATCATCCCGGTCGATACCGATTACATCGAGCGGGAAACGCAGCGCATCAAGCGCCGCTTCAGCGAGATTTTCTCCTGAGCTGCACCGGGCGACTGCTTTCTGCCTAGTGCCGCCGATTTGAAGTTCCTACACTACCTGCAGCAAGCTCGATTAGGAACTTCAAATCGAAAAGCAGCGCTAAAATCATAGAGTTGCTAGTGCCCCTTTGTTTCCGAAGTTCGTGTCAGAACGTGCTGCGACGTATCACGGACTTCGGAAACGGGGCACTAGACCGCGACCTTCTGCAGAAAGTCTTCCACCTCGGTGCGCAGCTTGCCCGCCGCGGCCGCGACCGCTTCGGACGCCGTGAGCACGGTTTCGGCCGATTGATGCGTCTCGGTAGCGGCGCCGGCGACGTCGGCGAGAACCGTGACGATCTGCTTCGTCCCGCGCGTCGCGCTGATGACATTCTGTGAAATATCGCCGGTCGCCGCATTCTGTTGCTGGACCGATGCGGCCGCCGCCGACGTATATTGGCTGACCTCGTTCATGCGTTCGGCGATCCGGCCGATCGCCTCGACGGCGGCCCGGGTCGAGGTTTGCACGGCGGAAATCTGCTCGGAGATCTCGTCGGTCGCTCGGGCGGTCTGGATCGCGAGCGACTTCACTTCTGAGGCGACCACGGCGAAGCCGCGCCCGGCCTCGCCGGCGCGAGCGGCCTCGATGGTGGCGTTGAGCGCCAGAAGGTTGGTCTGTCCGGCGACGCTTTGGATCAGCTTGACCACGTCACCGATCTTCTGGGCGGCCGTCGCAAGTCCGCCGATCTGCTCATTGGTGGCTCTGGCTTCGCTCACCGTGTTGCTGACCAGGTCGTTGGTCTGGCTGAGTTGACGGCTGATCTCCTCGATCGAGGACGACATCTCCTCGGCGGCCGCGGCGGCGACCTCGACGTTGTCTGACGCCTCGTTCGACGCGTGGACGGCGCCTTCGGCGCGCTCCGACGTACGGCGCGAGGCCGCAAACAAGGTGTTTGCTGTCTGGCTGAGCGCGCTGGCGTGCTCGCCGACAGTGCTGAGCGTGGTCTCGATGCGATCGCGGAATGTCGTGATGGCGGTTTCGATCACGGCACGGCGCGCTTCCTGTTCGGCGGCGCGATCGAGTTGCCGGGCCCGCTGGCGCTGCTCGGTGATGTCCTCATGCGTTGCTACCCAGCCGCCGCCGACGATCGGCCGGTTCGAAATCGAGATCACGCGTCCTCTGACTTCGATGACGTTGTTAAAGACACTTCCTTCAGCCACGCGGCGCTGGGCGGCGGCGACGTACGTGTCGATGTCCTGAGAGAAAGTGCCAATCGAGCGCCGATGTTCGAGCAGTTGGCGCAGCGAGATGCCCGGGGCCGTCTGCTCGCGGGTGAGGCCGTACACATCCAGGTATTGCTCGTTGCAAATGACCAGCCGCGCGGCGCCGTCGAACATGCACAGGCCTTGCGGCATGTTGTTGAGCGCCGCCCGGAGCTGGGCGTTGGTCTCGCTGAACCGACGGTCGGCGAACGCGCCAACCAGGCTCATGCCCAGCACCACAGCGGCAAGACCGGCGATCACCGTCGCAAGCCATGTCGGCGACAGCGAATGGTCGCTGATCGTGCGAGTTTGGTCGGGCGTAATCTCGACCGCTCCAATGGCGATGAAGTGGAGGGATACGATCGCGAGCGCCAGCAGGATTCCTGTGCCAAGCGTCGTAACCGTCGTTTCCCGGCGGAGCGCCAGCATCAGCGCCGCGATGGCGAGGACGGCTCCGACCAGGATGGAGACGACCACGGGGCCCATGGACCAGCTGATCTGGCCCGGCAGCTCGAGTGCCTGCATGCCGAGATAGTGCATGGCGGCGGCCCCGCCTGCCACGATTGCACCACCGACCGGCGCGGCCCATGGCGCGCTGGCGGTAATCGCAATCGCAAGACCGAGCGATGTGACGACAACGGCAACCAGCAGCGAAAGCCCCGTCGGCAGGACCGCGTAGGCAACCGGAAAATCCGGCGTGTACGCCAGCATGGCCACGAAGTGCGTTGCCCAGATCCCGAACCCGGTGGCGGCGCCCGCCGTCGCGATCCAGAGGCCGCGCGTGCGTCCACCCGTGGCCTGGGCACGGCGGAACAGGTGCACGGCGATGAGGCTTGCGAAAAAGCATACGAGCGCTGCCGCCAGGACAAGGCGAACGTCATGCTGCGTGATCAGATGGTCGGCAACGCTAAACATCTCAGCTACTGGCAATATGATTTGATGTGCCGGCCAGCCTAGGCAAAATACCTTGTTCCAACGTTAATAATATCGCAACCACAAGGAGCAATCTTTGGTTGCATATCGCGCGGATTAGTTGCGGTCGTATCGTCTCAGCTCTCCTGGAAAGCCTCCTCACGCCCGCGGCGGATGGCCGGCAGGGCGACGATTACGAGCAGGATCGTCGCAGCGATCAAGAGGCCGAGACTGATCGGCCGGTTGACGAAGATCATCGGGTCGCCGCCCGAGATCCGCATCGCGCGCCGCAGATTGTCCTCCATCAGCGGGCCGAGCACGAAGCCGAGGATCATCGGCGCCGGCTCGCATTCGAGCCGCATCAGGATGAAGCCGAACACGCCGAAGAACGCCGCGACCAGCACCGAGAAGGAGCTGTTGCCGATGGTGTAGACCCCGATGGCGCAGAACAGGAGGATCGAAAGATAGAGGAACCGGTAGGGGACCTTGAGCAGTTGTACCCAGATTCCGATCAGCGGCAGATTGATGACGAGCAGCATCAGATTGCCGATCCACATCGAGGCGACCATGCCCCAGAACAGGGTCGGGCGCTCGGTCATCACCTGCGGGCCCGGCTGAATGCCGTGGATCGTCATCGCCCCGATCATCAGCGCCATCACGGCGTTACCCGGGATGCCAAGCGTCAGCATCGGGATGAACGAGGTCTGTGCGCCGGCATTGTTGGCCAATTCAGGCCCCGCTACGCCCTCGACCGCGCCGCGGCCGAAGCGGGAGGGATCGCTTGCCACCTTCTTCTCCAGCACATAGGCGGCGAATGAGGAAAGCGTGGCACCGCCGCCGGGCAGCACGCCCAGGATCGAGCCGAGGGCGGTGCCGCGAAGCACAGCCGGCCAAGCCCGACGAAAATCCTCCCGCGTTGGCCAAAGCCGTGTGATGGTCGTGCTCATCACCGAGCGGCTTTCTTCGCCGCGGGTCAGGTTGGCGATGACCTCGCCTACCCCGAAGACGCCGATCGCCAGCACGGCGAAATCGATGCCGTCGGAAAGCTCGGTGATGTCGAAGGTGAAACGCTCGCCGGCGGTCTGTCCGTCGGTGCCGACGAGCCCGAGCAAGAGGCCGAGGATGATCATGGCGATCGCCTTGAGCACCGAGCCGTGCGCCAGCACCACGGCTGCGATCAGGCCGAGCGCCATCAAGGAGAAATATTCGGGGGCGCCGAAGGATTGGCCGACCCGCGCGAGCGGCGGGGCAAACGCCGCGATGATGAAAGTCGAGACCGTGCCAGCGAAGAACGAGCCGAGCGCCGCGATCGCGAGCGCGGAGCCGGCCTTGCCTTGGCGCGCCATCTGGTGGCCGTCGAGGCAGGTGACGACCGAGGAGGTCTCGCCCGGCAGGTTGACCAGGATGGCGGTGGTCGAGCCGCCGTATTGGGCGCCGTAGAAAATGCCGGCGAGCATGATCAGGCCCGACACCGGCTCGAGATGGAAGGTGAGCGGCAACAGCATCGCGATGGTGGCGATCGGCCCGATGCCAGGCAGCACCCCGATCAGCGTTCCGATCAGCGCGCCGACCAGCGCGAAGCCGAGGTTCGCGGGCGTCATCGCAACGCCAAAGCCGGTCGCGAGATGGTTGAACAGCTCCATCACCACTCCGGCCAAACCGGGATCGCCAATCCGAGCCCGAGGACGAAGATCGCCCAGGCCATCACAATGAGCACGAGCGCGGCCGCGAGCGCTTCCCAGAATTTTATGTCGCGCGCCGCGACTGCGCCGATGCCGACGAGGAGAAGAATCGACAGCACGAGACCGAGCTGCTCGATCGCAAGCGCGAACGCGATCAGGCTTGCCGTCACCACGGCGACCGGCAGAAGCTGCGTCCATGTGAGGTGCTCGGTCGGCGCGTCCTTCTCACGCAGCCCCTGCAGCAGGATGGCGGCGCCGAGACCCATCAGGATCCAGCACAACAGGCGCGGCACATAACCGGTGCCCATGCGCAGCGCGGTGCCGATCGGATAGTCGCGCGAGACCCACAGACCGAGCGCCGCGACGCCGATGAACATCAGGCCGGCCAGCACGTTCTTGCGCGCGAGCAGGCGGAAAAGATGGTGCTGCGGGGTTGTCTTGGGGGTGTCGATGGTCATTCGAACGGGCTCAGGTCTCGATGGGTCACTGTCCCGCTAGCTCGGTCGTTTGTTTTGGGGGTCCCTCCCCCCTTGTGGGGGAGGGACAGGGAAGGGGGTATGCCGAGTCGTGACGCAGCCTCGGTGCGGATCGTGTCCACGACACCCTCGAGGTTCGTCAAAATCTGTTCATTGGTGAATCGGAGCACCGTGTATCCTTGTGAAACAAACCAGGCGTCGCGTTCCGCGTCAGACTGAATTCTGGATTCGAAATCGTGGCTTTCGCCATCGAGCTCAACAATTAGGCGATGCGAATGACTAACAAAGTCGGCGATGTATCTTCGCATGGGAACCTGCCGACGAAATGAGAGTCCGTCGAGGTGGCGCGCCTTGATGTAGCGCCAGAGCAATGTCTCCGCACGAGTCATCGTGATGCGAAGACGCTTCGCCCGGTGGCGCTGCTGTTCGCTAACAACGGCGTGTGGTATGCGCCGCGGCCCCTCTCCCTGTCCCTCCCCCACAAGGGGGGAGGGAACCTTGTGGCACGGACCGCCGCAACGGCAACGCCGTGTCTGCGTTTCGCCCCCGGGCGATGCACGCGAATGGAAATTACTCTGCCTTTTCGATCTTGACCTCGGAGGTGATCTTGCGCCAGGCCGCAATCTGGCCGGCGAGCCAGGTCTTGGCTTCTTCCACCGACTTCGACGGCACGATGTTGAAGTGCTGCTTGGTCAGCGCCTGCTTGGCAGCCGGCGCCGCAAGTGCGTCGACGGCGGCCTTGTGCAGTGCTTCGAGCACCGGTTTGGGGGTCGCCGCGGGTGCGAACATCGCGTTCCACGCGATGGTGCCGACGTCTGGGAATCCGACTTCTGCCATCGTGGGCACGTCCGGATAGTCCGCAAGCCGCTGGTGATTGACGATTGCGATCGGCTTGAGCTTGCCGGCGCGGATCTGGGCGGCGGTCGAGGCGACGTTAAGGAACGCGGCCTGGGTGTCGCCGGTGATCATGTCGTTGATCACGCCCGAGGCGCCCGCCTTGTTGTGGATTGCCACCATCTTCAGATCGCCCGCCCGCTTGGCGAAATAGGCCATGTCGTAGTGCGGATAGCTGCCGGCGCCGACCGTCCCGTAGCGCAGCTTGTCGGGGTTCTTCTTGGCGTAGTCGATGAGCCCCTTGACGTCCTTGATGGCGAAATTGGTCGTCGTCACCACCAGGAAAGCCGGCACGTCGATCAGGTTGGTCACCGGCGCGACGTCGCGATCGTAGTTGATCTTGAACTTGCTGGCGGCGATCACGGGCGAGATCGCGTTGGTAGTCACGTTGCCGACCTGCAGCGTGTAGCCGTCCGGCCGCGAGCGCGCCATTTCCTCGATCGCCAGGATGCCGAAGGCGCCCGGCTTGTTTTCGACCACGAACGACTGTCCGAGTCCCTGGCGCATCTGTTCGGTCACGATGCGGGCGACGATGTCGGTGGCGCCGCCGGGCGCATACGGCACGATCACCTTGACTGGCTTCGACGGAAAGTGATCCTGCGCCTGAGCCGGACCGAGCGCGAGCGCAAGGCCCGCAGCCGCCAGCAACGTCACACTCAATCGTCTCATGTTATCCTCCCCTTGCTCTGGTGCATGAAAGTCACGCCGCTTTCGTTCCGTGCAGGCTGTGCGAAGCGTCTTTGACGGTGAAGAACACGACATCCGCCTCCGGTGTCGCCTCGGCGGAATGGATCACGTTCGACGGCACGTAGACGACCGATCCCGGCTTGGCGACCAACTCGGTGTCGCCGATCTTGGCGCGGAAGGTGCCTTCCAGGATGTAGATCCACTGCTCGTTCGGATGCGAATGCGCGACCGCGCCGGTGCCGGCCGGCATGCGCATGAGCGCGACGATCATCCGGTCGCCTTCGACCACGCCGCCTTCGACCGACGAATAATCCGGTCCGCCCTTGATGTGGTTCACGCGGGCAAGGTCGAATAGATATTCGCCTGCCCCAGCACGCTTGGCGCCCGGCGTCCGTGCCGCTGCCGACTGGTCAGACATCGCTCCTCCTCGTTTTCTCTCTTTGGAATGGCCTTCCGGAAATCGGCCCGGATCGTAGTGGCACAAGGCGCGTCCCGCCAGGGGCCCGCGTGGTCGCATCGCTTCTCCTTAACCATTCTCGGCGAGGACAGGGTGTGCAGTCATGGAAATCGTGGAAATCGCATTCCCTCCGGTAACCTGATCCCGTAAAACGTCATCGCTTATTTCCATTGCGCAAACTGTGGGTTAGGTTCGCCGGTCTTATTTGGGGTATGGGCGGATGGGGATTCTGAGGTCGGGTGTGCGAGTCTTTGGAGGCCGCTTAGGCGCAGTTGCCTTGGGCGCAGCCGCCCTGTTCGGGCTTGCCGCCTGCGCCGGCGATCGCGATCCGCCTGCGGGAGACCCTAGTTTCTACAGCAGCTTGGCGTCCGCGGACGCGAAGGTCGACGCCGCCATGGCGGCCTCCATGATATCGGGCTACCGCACCAACAATGGGCTGTCGCCTGTTCGCATCGACCCACAGCTCATGAAGGTCGCAGAGGCCCAGGCCCGCGCCATGGCGGCGCGCGACAAGCTCGACCACAATGTGCTCGGCGGTTTCAGCCAACGGCTGCGGTCCTCCGGCTACGATGCTCGGATTGGCGCCGAGAATATCGGAGCCGGCTACCACACGCTGGCGCAGGCATTCTCGGGTTGGCGTGATTCTCCGTCGCACCGTAAGAACATGCTGCTCCCGGGTGCCACCAGCATGGGCATTGCCGCGGCCTACTCGCCGCACTCAAAGTACAAGGTATTCTGGGCGTTGGTGCTGGCGGCGCCGGACCGTCCGCGCGGTACGTAATTCGGTGAGCCGGGGTAATTCAGCCCGAATAATTGTGGGGTAGGGCCGCACTGTGATAGGTCAACACAGTTTCGCCATCGGCTTGTGGCAGCAGTCACAAAGTCGCGGCTTGCCGGGGGCGGCAAAGAGCCGGGGCGCTGTTTGCGTGGCTGGGGACGCAGTCCGGAGATGATCAGGACGACGCTCATCCGCCTGTTGCTGGCGGCGGTCTTGGCTGTTGCCGGCGTGGCCGACGGTGCACACGCTCAAATCTCCCCAAACGGTCCTCCTTCGCGAGACCAGGGCCCCGCGCCCTCAGGGTCCGGCGACGGCAAGAAGGTCATCTGGTACGTGGTCGGCGGCATCGCCGTCGCCATCGTGGGCTGGATGATCGGGAACCACGTGTTCAACAAACCGGATCCGCCTCCGTCTCTGCAGCCTCCGCCGAACCCGCCGCCCGATCAACTCACCTCGCAGCAGCCACCTGGGCAGAATCCGC
The DNA here is from genome assembly GCA_963753575.1 of uncultured Alphaproteobacteria bacterium. GTDB lineage: Bacteria > Pseudomonadota > Alphaproteobacteria > Rhizobiales > Xanthobacteraceae > VAZQ01. Next base: position 4,313,237 of record CAVWCR010000003.1, on the reverse strand, counting down.
CGGGCAATCAGGGCAGCCAAGGAAACCAGGGCAGCAGGCGCGGGCCGACGACCCAGGCGCTGCGCAGGGGCTTCGACTTGCCGCCGATCGGCGAGACCCGTTTCGTAAAGAACGAGCTCATGCTCGACATTCCGTCGAACGTGTCGGCGGCGACGATGAATGCGATTGCGGCGCGCCATCACATGACCCGGCTCGAGACCCGGGCGGTCCGGCTCACCGGACGCACGCTGCATCGCTGGCGCCTCGACGGCGGCGGCACGGTGGCGGACATGATCCGCGGCCTGGCCCGGGAGCGGGTGATCGCGGGCGCGCAGCCGCTCTATGTCTACGAGCTTGCCCAGGAACTGGCCGGGCCCACAGTCGCGCTCCTGAACGGCGATCAATACGCGCCTGAGAAGCTCGGCCTGACCGAGGCGCATCGGCTCGCAACCGGCAACCGTGTGCTGGTCGCCGTGATCGATTCCGGCGTCGACGCCGCGCATCCCGACATCGCGGGCGCGGTCGTGGACAATCTCGACGCTGCCGCCGACACGACCCCGCATTCGCATGGCACCGGCATGGCGGGCGCGATCGTGGCGCATCGCACCATGCTCGGCATCGCCCCGCGCGTGGGGCTCCTCACCGTGCGTGCTTTCAGTGCGCGGTCATCGAGCGCGGACGGCACCACGTTCAACATCATCAGGGGGCTCGACTGGGCGGTCGCACACGGCGCCCGCGTCATCAACATGAGCTTCGCGGGCCCCGCCGATCCGCGGCTGCGCGACGCGATCGCGCGCGTCGCCAGAAAGGGCGTGGTGATGGTCGCGGCAGCCGGCAACGCCGGCCCGCAGTCGCCGCCGCTCTATCCGGCGGCTGACCCGAACGTGATCGCGGTGACCGCGACCGACGTCGACGACAAGGTATTCTCGGGCGCCAATCGCGGCAGCTACATCACGGTGGCGGCGCCCGGCGTCGACATTCTGGCGCCCAGCACGGGCGGAACCTATCAGTTCACCACCGGTACCTCGGTCGCGGCTGCGCAGGTGAGCGGTGTGGTGGCGCTGCTGCTCGAGCGCAATCCGTCTCTCAAGCCCGCCGACGTCCGCCGCATCCTGACCCGTACCGCCAAGCCGATCGGCCCCAAGGGGCACGAGCGTGACTACGGCGCCGGTCTCGTCGATGCCTACCATGCGGTCACGGCGGCAAGGCCGTCAGCGGCCGCGGCCTCGGCCTCCGTGCGGACGAGGACGAAATAACCGTCACTCCCTGTCGCTGTCACTCCGCCAATATCGTCGCGGCCACCTTCTCGCCCACCATGATGGTCGGAATGTTGGTGTTGGCGCATGGCACCAGCGGCATGATCGAGGCATCGCACACGCGCAGCCCCGCGACCCCATGGACGCGCGCGGACGGGTCTGTGACTGCGCCCGCGTCATCGGGCGCGCCCATGCGGCAGGTCGAAGTGGCGTGCCAGTGGCCGAGCACGGTCGAGCGGATCCAGTCCTTCATGGTCTCTTCGTCCGCCAGGTCGTCGATCGAGGGGCCATCCGCTATGAGCGTACGGATCATCAGGCGGCGCAGCGGCGGGGAGGCATCCATCAGGGTGCCTCCGACCAACGTCTGCAGCGCGTGCGAGCGGCTGTGCACCGCGTATTTGCGGGCGCGGTCGCTGTAGCTGACCGGGAAAATCTCCTCGACCGTCGCGCGGATCGCCGGATGCGCCTGCAGCTTGATCATCGTGCGCACGCCGAGGACCAGCCGCTCCATGTCGCGCCAGTCCGAGCCCATGTTGAAATCGATCACGGGCTTGGCGGCGGGGTCGCGCGAAGTGAGCCGCACCTCGCCGGTCGAGTATGAACGGTTGACCCACATCATAATGAGGCCAAGCCGATGCCCGATCGCATGCCAGGCCGCCTTGTTGGTCGGGATGATGTACATGTCGCCGGCCGGGCAGCCCTCGACGCCGGAGGAAAAGCGCAGGCCCGCGAACATCTGCCGGCGCATGCCGGCGGGCAGCCGCGCGTCGCGCTTGAGATAGCAGCCGAAGTTGACGCCGGGATGTTCCATCAGGTGCTTGCCAACGCCGCCGCGGTCGGCGACGACCGCGATGCCGAGCGCGGAGAGTTCGGCCGCCGGCCCGATGCCGGAGCGCATCAGTAAGAGCGGTGAATGCAGCGCGCCCATGCTCACGATGGTCTCGCGCGCGCGGATGTCGCTTGCCTGGCCATGCCGTACGACGCGCGCGCCGGTGACGCGTGTGCCGTCGAACAGGAGCCGCTCGGCGCGCGTCTCGCTCATGATTTTGAGGTTCGGCCGCCGCCGCACGGCGGGCGTGAGATACGCCATGGCGGCGGAGACGCGATGATCGTGGATGTTGGAGATCGCGATCGGGAAATAGCCGTCCTCGAAAATGCCGTTCTGGTCGTGGACGTAGTTCCAGCCCTGGTCCTCCACCGCCGCGAACACGCCGCAGACGAAGCGCGGCCAGCCGCTCGCGATCCGCCGCAGCGGGACCGGCCCGCTCTTGCCGTGCAGCGGTCCGTCGAAATCCTGGTCGCTTTCGAGCTTGCAGAAGTAGGGCAGGACGCCGTTCCAGTCCCAGCCGGTGGCGCCGCGGCGCGCCCACTCGTCGTAGTCGGAAGGCAGGCCGCGCACCGCCACCATGCCGTTGATCGAGGAGGTGCCGCCGACCGTGCGCCCTTGCGTATAGCGCCTTCGCGGCCGCCGGTCGGGCGTATTGCCGGGCCGCGGGCCGAACGCCGCGGTGAGCCCCGGCCAGGTGAAGCGCGGATTGGCATGTGCGGTCGCTGCGAAGCTGTCGAGCAATTCCGCCGGCTCATGGCCGGGCGGATGGTCCTCGCCGGCCTCGATCAGCAGCACGCGGTTGCCCGCGCGCTCGCTCAGCCGGCTTGCGACCACGCAGCCGGCCGAGCCCGCGCCGACGACGATGTAATCGTACGCCTGTTCAGCCATGTCACGCGCCGAGCACGTAACGGCCATACTCCTCGGCGGCGGTGAACCAGTTGAGCGAATGGTGCGCGGCGGCCGCATGCGCGTCGCGGAATTTGCGCTGCAACTCGTTGTCGGCATAGAGCACGCGCCCGCCGGCGTCGTTGTAGAGCCTCTGCACCGCATGGATCGAGAGCGTTGCCGCATACGCCATGTTGCGCTTGCCTTGCACCTGATGGTGCTTGGTGAACGGCTCGCCGCGCTCGAGGATCTCCATCGCCTCGCGCAATGAGCCGAGATACATGCGCGCCGCCGCCTCGATCTCGGCCGCCGCGGTCGCGGCCGTGATCTGCGTGCCCGCGAGCGCCGCGACCGGCGTCCCGCGCGATTTCCGCGGCCGCGTGTATTTGTAGTATTCCTCGAGACAGCCTTCCGCGATGCCGACCGTCACCGCAGCGAAGCTCGCGATCGAAGGGCCGCCGCGCGGCAGATGAAAGCAGGGCGCCGCGTAAAGCTTCGCGCCCGGCGCGTTGCCCTCGTCAGCCGCCTTCTTGTCGAGGATGCGGTGGGCGGGAACGAACGCCTGCTTGATCTCGAAGGTCTTGCTGCCGGTACCCGCAAGCCCGATGACGTGCCAGTCATCGATGATGGTGATGTCGCTCCGCGGCACCAGCACCGAGCACCCCTGCTTGCGGTCGCCATGGTCGATGGTGCCGGCGGCCATCACCCACTGGGCGTGGTCGACGCCGCTCGAAAACGTATGGCGGCCGGACCAGATGACGCCGCCCTCGACCGGCTTGCCGGTGCCGACCGGGGTCACGCAGTTCGAGAGCTTGGCGGTCGTATCCTTGCCCCACACCTCCTCCTGCGCCTGCGCCGAATAGGAGGCGAGCTTGAGGATATTGTCGGCGAGCACCATGTGCACCCAGCCCTGCGCGCCGCAGCCGCGCGCGAGCGTCTGGCTCACTTCGCACAGCACGTCGTAGCCGAGCTCGAAGCCGCCGTAACGCGCGGGCTGGCAGATGCGCAGGAGATCGTTGTCGAGATAGTCCTTTATTGTCTCGTCCGGGCAGCGGCGCTGCGCTTCGCAACCTGCGGCGCGCTCCTGCACCACCGGCACCAGCGCCTGCGCGCGGCGCAGAATCTCATCGCGGGACGGGACGGCGGCCGGCTTGCCGGTCTGTGTGGTCTGCAACATGGGATTTACTGTCTCTGGCTCTATTGGAAGTCTTATTGCAGGTGGTTGAGCTTGCGCAGCCGCTCGACGACGCGCGAGGGTGTCGCATAGGCGTCCACGATCACCTTCTGCAGCTGCTCGCCGGTCTGCGGCGCGTTCACGATCAGGCCGATCTTGGCGGCGTCGGCCTTGAACTCGGGGTCGGTGAAGGTGTCGGCGAGCGCCTTGCGCATGGCGGCGACGCGGTCGGCCGGCACACTCGGCGGCAGCAAGAGCGGGCGACCCAGCGCCTGCGGGGCGAACGCCGCCTGCATCATGAGCTTGTCGTCGGCATTGCTGAGAAGATCGGGCGCGAACGGCACGTTTGGCAGTTCTTTCAGGCGCTGCGGCCCGTACTGCACGATCGGCTTGGCGAGCTTGTCGCGCAACCAGTTCGGCCGCGTCGAGGTGAGCGCCGAGTAGAACACGCTCGGATAGCCATCGAGCTCGCCGCGCTCCATCGCCAGGAAGGCGTCGTTCTGGCCCGGATAGCCGTTGATCAGCTTCATCTTGGTGCCGAGCGTCGCATTGAGCAGGCGCGTGTAGAACGCGGGCGTCGAGTTGGCGCCGGACGCCCCCACGTTGGTCTCGCGGCTCTTGAGGTCCTCGACCGTGTTCACCGGCACGGTATGCCAGAGCAGCACCATGCTGACCTCGTAGCTCGGTGTGCCGAGCCAGTTGAACTTGGTGGCGTCGTAGCGCGCCTCCTTGGTGCCAAACAGCGGCTCGAGCGGCGTGCCGTTCTGCACCAGGCCGATAACGCTGCCGTCTTTCTCGGCCGCGTTGTAGAGCCAGTTCACCGCCGTGATGCCGCCGGCGCCCGGCATGTTGCGCACCACCACGGCCGGGTTGCCGGGCACGTGCTGGCCGATGCGGCGGGCGATCGCGCGCGCCATGGCGTCATAGCCGCCGCCGGTCGAGGTCGAGACCACCACGATGACGGTCTTGCCGCGGTAGAAGTCGGCGACAGATTGCGCCGCCGCCGGATGCGCTCCGACAGCGAGCGTGGCGACGACCGCGGCAATGGACATTCTCGGCATGACTTCACCTTGGTTGTTGGGGCTCGACCGTACCCTTGAAGGCAAGATAGCCGCCATCGAGCAGCAAATCTGCCCCCGTCATGAAGGAGGATTCCTCCGATGCCAGAAACAGCGCGCCCGCCGCAATCTCCTGGGCGCGGCCGGGGCGGCCCAAAAGATAGGCCGGGCCGCGCGCCCGGTTGGCGGCTTCGCGGCTGTCGAACCGGCGCAGGATGCGCGCGGTGTCGACGCCGCCGGGCGACAGCGAGTTGGCGCGGATGCGGTCGCGGGCGTGATCGATCGCGAGGCACTTGGTGAACTGGATCAGCGCGGCCTTGCTGGTCGAATAGGGCGAGCGGCCCGCGATGCCGATCTGCCCGAGCTGGGAGGCAATGTTGATGATGGTGCCGCCGCCGGCCTTGCGCAGCTCGGGCACCGCATATTTGCACATCAGAAAGGCGCCCGTGAGGTTGACCGCGAGCGCGTTGTTCCAGTCCGCCAGCGTCAGGCTCTCGACCGTGCCGTCCGGCGTGACCGTCGCGGCGACGTTGACGAGCGTGGTGAGCTTGCCGAAGGCTGCGACCGTGCGCGCAACCGCCTGTTGCGCATCGTCCGCGCGCGACACATCGGCCGCGATCGCGAGCGCGCTTCCGCCGGCTGCTTTGATATCACGCGCCATCGTGTCGGCGGCCTCGCGACGCACGTCCGCCAGCGCGACTGCCGCGCCCGCAGCCGCAAAGCGTTTTGCGATCTCGCCGCCGATCTCGCCGCCGCCGCCGGTGATCAGCGCGACGCCACCGCCAAGATAGCCGCTCACCGTGGCACCGTGTGCAGCCTGCGCAGCCGCTCAAGCACGCGTTGCGGCGCGGCGTAAGTGCGTGCGACGACCGCCTGCAGGGCGTCTCCGCTCTGCGGCTCGTTCGGGCCGAGCGCCAGCCGCTCGCTCTCGGCGATGAAGCCCGGATCCGCGAACGTCTCCGTCAGTGCCTTGCGCATGGCGGCGAGCCGATCGGCCGGCACGCCCGGCGGCATGACGAGCGGGCGGCCGAGCGCGAGCGGCGCAAAGGCGGCGTCGAGCAGGATGCGGTCGTCTTCGCTCGCGGCCACGTCGCGCGCATAGGCGACGCCCGCGAACTCGGAGCGCTTTTCCGGCCCGTAGTAGGCGATCGGCTTGATCTTTTTCTGCGGCAGCCAGTCGGCCTTGGTGGCCTGCAGGGCCGAATAGACGACGCTGGTGTAGCCTTCAAGCTCGCCGCGCTCGATCGCGAAGAAGGCTTCGGTCTGGCCCAGGTAGCCGCTCTTGATCTTGAGCTTCACGCCGAACACGTCGGCGAACAGGCGTGCGTGGAAGGCGGCTGTCGAGTTCACGCCGGCCGCTCCGACCGTGATCTCGTGTGTGCGCGCATCCGCAAGCGTGTTGACCGGCACTGTGGCTGCGACCACGAACAGCCCGGTCTCGACGCTCGGGGTGCCGAGCCAGTTGAAGCGGGTCGCGTCAAAGTGCGTATTGCGGGCGCGAATGAGCGGCTCGAACGGCGTGTTGCTCTGCAGGAGGCCGATATGGGTGCCGTCCTTGTCGGCGCCGTTGAACAAGATGTTGGCGGCTGTCACGCCGCCCGCGCCCGCCATGTTGCGCACCACGATGATCGGATGGCCGGGCAGGTGCAGGTTCAGGAACCGCGCCACCGTGCGCGCGAGCGTGTCATAGCCGCCGCCCGCGCCCGCGCCCACCGTGAGCGTGACGGTCTTGCCGCGGTAGAAGTCGGCGATGTCGTCGGCCCGCGCGGGGGTGGCGAGGAAAACAAGAGTGGTGAAGGAAATCACCATCCTGGCGAAGGTGCCACGTGCGCCTAGCTTCCTGTGATGGAGCGGGCGAGCCGCAGACTCCTCCCTCCCTTCTTGTGGGGCAGGGGTGGGGAGGGGGGTGGCTGCAGACTCGGCGTGTGCGGTCACCCCCCTCCCTGTCCCTCCCCCGCAAGGGGGGAGGGAACGTTGTGGCACCGGCCTTCGCAAAGCCAGCACGGGTGTGTGCGGCAACAACACAGCGGCTACTCCAGCCGCACGTTCTTGGAGAAATCGTAGTTGGGGCTCGAGTTCGCATTCGAAGCGCCAGCGGATCGTGTCGGGGTCGTAGCCGCCGCCGAACACTTCGGTCAGGAAGCGCTGTTGCGCCGCCCAGCCGGCGTCGGCCTGCGGCCTGCGATAGCGGCCCGGCATGGTGTCGTTGAGCCAGCCGTGCGGAGCGTCCTTATAGACGTGGATGTCGTAGCTCTTCTTGTGCGCTTCGAGGCTGTCGCGGAAGCGCCGCACGTCGTCGAGCGAGATGATGTGATCAGTCTCGCCAAAGGCGCCGAACACCGGGCAGGACAGCGCCGCGATGATGTCGACCAGCGGCTTCGGCTGCAGCTTGTTGGCCTCCCATTCGCGCTTGCTGGCGGCGCCGTACCACACTACGGCGGCGCTGATCGGGACCTCGGCGGCGAACACCAGCGGATGCCGGCCGGTCTGGCAGTAGCCGCAGACTGCGACGCGGCTCGGGTCCGCGACCTTCTGCTTCTTCATGGCGAGGAGCGCCACCTTCATCAGTTCGACCGACTCCGGATCGGTCATGTCGTAGCGGCTGTCGCCGGCGTTGAGCACGTGCTGGTCGGGATGGCGGAAGAAGAAGTTCGGCGCCAGCACCGCGAAGCCGTCGCGCGCCGAGCGCATCGCCTGGTCGCGCGTATGCTTCACCAGGCCGTAGCGCTCGTGCATCAGCACGACGGTGGGGAACGGGCCGCCGCCAGTCGGATGCGCGAAGAACGCCGGCATCCCGTTGTCGCAGACGATGTCCTGTGTGCTGATGTCCGCGTGGCGTGCCGCGATGGTCATCTTGGTTCTCTCCTGTCAGAAAGCCTGCGCGCCAGGACGCGCATCGCTCAATGCTTCGGCCCTTGGTTGTGCGGAGCCGTTGTGCCGCAGCATCCTTTCGCGAGATTTCAATGGTTCATCTTGCGCAACATACGCCAAATTGATCAGCCCGGCACGCCGGCCGCGGCCTTTTCCAGCCGCGGAGAATGGCCGCAGCACTGGAGTTCCCAGTATTCGATCGGGGGCAGCCAGGGCCGCGCTGGTTGACGACGGCCCTGCCGATGGGGAAGCGCGGCCCTCAGATTGGCCGGGCGCTGCGAGAATGAAATAACCGCCGGCGGAACCGTCGATGGTCGCCGGGCCCTGGCCGCCTCAAGCGCAAGTTTCGCACCATCATCGCAAGCTTCGCACCGTCAGGGGGATTTCTTCTGCGGACAGGTGGTTGTGCACGGCACTTCGACGCGCGCTTCGGCTCGGCCGCTGAAGGCGGCGATCGTCTCCTTGAAGCAGCGCCCGCCCTCATTGACGATGCGAATGAGCTTCGCTGCGCTTTCCCAGCCTTGGCATACGACGCGGCTGCTTGCCTCGGCAACGCGGGTGCCGGCGACAGGTGTCGGAGATGCTGGCACCTCGGCAGCGAACGCGGGCATCGTCAGATAATTCTGCGCCGTGTTCATCTGTTGCAGCTCATTGAAATCGATCCACTCGAAGATCGACTTTCCGCCGGTCAGCGAAACCTGGATTGAGATGTCGCCTGTGCTCGGACAGGCCCCGATATTGACCTTTGCATCCCGAGCGGCGCTGATTTCCTTATATTCAATGTTGCAGCTGCCGTTCTTCACCCAGAGATCGTATTGGTGCAATTTGTGTGAGACCTGAGAGTAGGGGATGCCATGCTTCCAGGCCTGGTAGAGGTTGAGAGCGGTCGGCGTCGCCCCGACGACCGGCACGGCAATCACCGCCACTCTGATCAGCGTATACCAGCGACGAAATGTCCTGCCTGACGTGGCTTCCGTCACCAGGCCCGAAACTTGTTCTGGCATACTCCCTGTCATGTCTGCCTCCTGAGCGCTTCGTGATCCAATGGAACACCCCGGTAACGCTGACTATTTCGCCAACGTGGCTGAACCGGGGCCAGCACGTCACATGCGCCACATTTGTCGCGCGGGCTGTCGATTATTTGATCGTATAATATGTCATGAGTGGCTCGGCTGGCTCGGCTCACTGTGCTCGCATCAGCTTCACGGCTACATCGACCGTTATCACCCGGCCCATGCGCGGGAACACGCGCTCCATGAAGAAGTCGTTGTTGTTGCCGCGCATAGAGTAGCAGGCGTCGCGCACCACCACGATGCCGAGGTCGCGGTCGCGCGCCGCGTAAACGGTGGCCGCAATGCCGACGTCGGTCGAGCCGCCGGCGATCACGATAGTATCGATCCCGCGCACGCGCAGCTGTAGCTCGAGGTTGGTCTGAAAGAACGAGCTCCAGCGATTCTTCGGCACCATCACATCGCCGGGCGCGGGCGCAAGCTCGGCCGCGATCTCGGCATCCTTGGAATCTTTGCGGATGTGCGGCACGATCGGCTTCTCGCCGATCGGACGTAGCTCCATGTCGGTGTCAGTCAGCCGCTCGACCACGTCGGAGCCGTCAGGCGCATGCGCGCCGGAGGGATAGAACGTCGTGAGCCCGGCCCGTCGCGCGGCGGTCAGGAGGCGCTGCAGGTTGGCGAGGATGTTGTGTTCAGCGAGAAACGCCTGTTTCTTCGGATCGTCCGGATGCAGATAGCCATGCAGCGCATCGAACAGGATGAGCCCGGTATTGTCCTTGTCGAGCGTCGTCTTGAGCCGCGAAATCCTTGCCATGCCGGTACTCATTGCGCCCCGGCGCCCAAGCCTCGCGTCGAAACGCACCATGGCCCCGTGGCGCTTTGGCGTATACCTTAGCAAGCTCAAACGACCCAAGGGAACGTTTCAAGGGACCGTTTTGACGGACCGTTTTGAGGAAACGTCTTGAGGGGACGCTTTGAGAAAACGCTTTGAGAAAACGTTTGAGGAAACGCTTGCGATGCTCCTGCGTGCCACCTGCCTCGTCGCTACCGCCGCCCTGCTATCGCCGGTCGCGCATGCAGAGGAGCCCTTCTACAAGGGCAAGACGCTGACCCTCCTGATCGGCTCGGCGACCGGCGGGCCGACCGACATCGAGGGCCGGCTGTTTGCAAGATTTCTCGGCCGCCACATCGCGGGTGAGCCTGCCGTCATCGTCCAGAACAAGGAAGGCGCCGGCGGCGTGGTCGGGCCCACGTTTCTGGGCGAGGTCGGCCCGCGCGACGGCACCATGCTCGGCTATTTCAGCGGCACCGCCTGGAACTTCGTAAGCAAACCGGAACGCTGGCGAATCGATCTGAAAAGCTTCGAGTTCATCGCCTACCAGTCCGGCACCACCATCCATTTCATGCGCACCGACGTGACGCCCGGCGTGAAGGTGCCGGCCGACATCGTGAAGGCGCAAGGCCTGGTTGTGGGCGGGCTCGCCGCCGACAACCCGAAGGACGTTCGGCTGCGGCTCGGGCTCGACATGCTGGGTGTGTCCTATCGCTACGTCACGGGCTATCGCAGCAGCATGCAGGCACGGCTCGCGCTCCAGCGCGGCGAGATCCACATGTTCTCGGATTCGCCTCCGACCTATCGCACGGCGGTCGAGCCGACGCTGGTCAGGAACGGCGAGGTGATCCCGGTCTGGTACGACACCGGCGGGGAGGGCGATTCCTCGCGCGCGGCGGCGTCGCTGAAAGGGCTCGCGATCCCGTCCTTCATCACGCTCTATCGCCAAGTGAAGGGGGGAATGCCGTCGGGACCGAAATGGGAGGCTTTCCGAACTATTCACCAAGTTAATTCGACCTTGCAACGGCTGGTCACGCTGCCGCCCGGCTCGCCGCCTGAGGCTGCGGCGGCGCTGCGCACGGCGGTCGCACGCCTCGACCAGGACAAGGAATTTGTTGCGGAATTGATCAAAACCATCGGATTCGCGCCCGACTACGAGACCGGGCCCGATATTGCGTCCCGGGTGCGGGCGATGCTGGTGGCATCGCCCGAGATACGTGCGTTTGTGGGTGAGTACATCAAGAGCGCGCAAAAGAAGTGAACGCGTCGGACTACCGTCCTCACCGCGACAGTTTTGCCATGTCGATCCCCTGCGCCGCCCGCTAAGGTAAGGGGCTAGCGATGGAGGTTCCGATGCTCCAGCCCTGCCGCCTTGCCATCGTCGTCGGCCTCGGCATCAGTGCCCTGGCATCATCGGCGGCCGCCCAGCAGCCCTTTTACAAAGGCAAGCGCCTCACGCTGCTCATCAATTTCGACGCCGGCTCCGCGACCGACATCGAAGGGCGCGTCTTTGCACGGCACTTTGCCAGGCATATCGAGGGCGAGCCTGGCCTGATCGTGCAGAATGTCGCCGGCGGCGGTGGTGCCAACGGCACGCATTACCTCGGTGAAGTCGCGCCGCGTGACGGCACCACCATGGGCTACATCACCGCGACGGCCTGGAACTACGCAAGCCAGCCGCAGAGTTTCCGCGTCGACTTCAAGTCCTATGAGTTCATCGGCTACCAGAGCGGCACTGCGGTCTACTACGTGCGCACCGACGTGCCGCCGGGCATCAAGCAGCCGGCCGACATCCTCAAGGCGAAAGGGTTGGTCTCGGGCGGCATCGCGGCGACCACCGGTCGCGATCTCGGGATCCGTCTCACGCTCGACATGCTGGGCGTGCCGTTCCGTCACGTCACCGGTTATCGCAGCGGCGAGCGCGCCCGGCTCGCGCTGCAGCGGAGCGAAATCCAATTGTATGCGGACACGACGCCGGGCTATCGCGCCGCGGTCGAGCCGACACTGGTGAAGGCCGGCACCGTGATCCCGCTCTATTTCGATCCGAGCTGGGACGGCAAGACGTTCCGGCGCTCGAAGCAGGTCGAGGGCCTGCCGATCGAGCCCTACCAGGAGTTCTATCGGCGCGTGAAAGGCAAGATGCCGTCGGGCGAGAAATGGGAAGCCTATCTCGCTCTCATTACCTTGAACGGCACGATGCAGCGGCTGTTCGCGCTGCCGCCCCATTCGCCGCCGGAAGCGGTCGCCGCGCTGCGCAAGGCGCTCCTTGAACTTGAAAACGACAAGGCCTTTGCGGAGGACGCCAAAAAGACGATCGGCTACGTGCCCGATTACGAGGCGGGGGCCGACACCAACGAGCAGGTGCGCACTGCGCTTACGGTACGGCCGGAGATCCGGGAATTTGTGGCGAACTACATCAAGGCCAACCATTGAGCGCTGGCGAGAGACCACTCGCGTGCGGGACGATCACGTGAGCGATCGCGCGCGTGGTGGCACGCTAGAATCGCGTTGTGCCGGAACCCGTGATCGGACCTGATACCTGCACATGTCGGTCTGTGCGCGCGACTGTCTTGCCGCGAGACCGGAGAGCAGCCATGATTTGCGCCGCCCGGAGCAAAGGGAGGGATCCCGGGCCCGGCGGCGCGCCGCGTCACGCACGCAGCCGGCTGCGATGTCCTCTGCACGCCGGCGAAATTGCTCGAGGGAAATTGCACAATGAAGATTGGGTGGATCGCCGCTCTCGTCGCGGTCATTGCGAGCGTGCACACCGCAGATGCGCAGATCGATCCGCGGCTGCCGGAGGGGCCCAACCGGGAGCTTGTGGCCCGCAACTGTGGCAGCTGTCATGATCTGGGCACCCTCTTCAGCACGGTTGGGCGAACCCGCGAGGGCTGGAGACGGACACTCGAAGACATGACGCGTTTCGGGCTGGTCGTGACCCCGCAGGAGCGCACGCTCATCCTCAACTATCTGTCAACCTACCTCGCGCCGTAGCGTCGCGCAGCCTACAGGACGATGCCCTGCCGGCGCAGCAGCGTATCGAGGAACTCGATGGCTTCGCGCGGAGCGTCGGCGCCCGCCTGTACCAGCGAGCGGATCTCGTCGTCGTTCATCGGCGTGAACACTTCGCTGATGCGGCGACCCTGCTTGAGGAATTCCGGATCGACCGCCATGGCGCGATAGGCCTTGCGGTAGGCCTCGACGATTGCCCTCGGGGTGCGGGGCGGCAGGCCGAGCCATTTGTCGGCGAGCAGCACGCCGCGCCAATAGTCGAACGACTTCTTGGCGAGCGGGTCGAGCTTGCCATGCAGGAGGTTCGACAAGAGCGGCGCGTTGGGAAATTCCGGGCGCGGCACGAGCTTGCCGTCTTGCAGCCCGCCGCTCTGCACCAGCACCTTGAACTTGCCGCTGTCGATGACGTTCTTGAGCGCGAAGGTGTTGCTGGTGGCGGTCATGTCGATCTCGCCCTGCTGCATCGACAGCATCAGGGCCCTGGTGCCGCGATAGCCGACGATCCACTTCGCGTTCCAGCCGAGAAAGCCGATGCCCCACACCGCGATCGCCTGACCAGAGCGCGGCACGTTGCTCGCCACCCCGATGGTCACCGGCGCGGCGCTCTTGTCATAGAGGCGCTTCTCGGCGGCGCTGTTTATGACGATCATGGAGCCGCCGCGCCCGGCGCCACCCACGAATGCGAACTTGGTCGGATCGTAGTGCGACTGCGGCGCGCGATAGCGGATCGGATCGATCTGCGGGCTGTCGCCGGTCGTGGCCGTGAGGCCGTCCGGCTTCACCTGCTGGACGAAATAGTTGAGCGCCACGATGCCGTCAGCGCCCGGCATGTTCTGCACGATGACGGAGGGATTGCCGGGCAGGTATTTGCTGAGGAACGGAGCGATCAAACGGCCGGTGGCGTCGGTGCCGCCGCCGGCCTGCGAGCCGACGATCAGGGTGATCGTCTTGCCTTTGAAGGTGACGGAATCTTGGGCGCCGGCCGGCGACCCCGCAAGCACGAGCACCAGCCACGCTGTCGTCGGCACAAAGCCCCGCATGCCGTCCTCCCATCGTTGCCATCAGACCAATCACGATCTGAGAGTCGCGATGTTATACCGGCCGAGCGTCACAACGGAAGGATGAGAGCAGTTGCGAATACGTGGGGTGCGGCAGCGCGCCGCGCTTAGTGCAACGACTGGTCGCGGTCGTCGTCGCGGGTATCGCGACCGAAGACGCCGGGAATGCGCTGTTCGAGCACGCTCCGATAGTGCGGCCGCGGCCGGAACGGGCCGGTCCTCCGGTCGAGCGTGCGCAGGGCATCCACGATGTCGTCGTAGGGCACCGGAGTGAGGCCCGGTGGACGGCGCAGCGCGGGCACCGCTTCAACCGCACAGGCGCGTGTCGCCCATGATGCAAGGATGGCGCGTTTTTCTGTCAGGGTCAGGTCGGGATCGCGGACCACGTCGACGGGATGCGCGAACGCGCGCGCCGGATCGAGCAACGCGTCGAGATCGATCGCGCCGTCATAGCGCCCGCCAGGGCGTTTGCGTTGCATGGGCATCCTCTTGCGCGCGTGGAGTGCTCGGCGCCTCAGCGCCAGCGGCCGACGATTTAGGCTGTGCCATCGATGTGATCAAGAGTTTGCTGCAAGAAACTTGGCGTAGTGCTTAACTATTTGAATTCATTAACAGAGTGTGAACGGTCAACGGCGCCATTTGCCGGCCCCCATGCCGAGCGCGCAGGCGGTGAGGCTGCCGGCCGTCATCACCAAGATGCCAACCACCCCGGTCGCAGCCGCGACAGCGCCGGCAATCGCCGGCATGAACACCAGGCCGAGGCGATTGCCGGTGATGCGCAGCATCATGGCGGTGCCGCGTGCTTCGGGTGGCGCGACCGCGACGATGCCCGAGATGGTCAGCGTCGCCGCAATGCCGAGACCGACGCCGATGATGGCTGAGGCCGCATACATGACGGGCAGAGATGGCACCGCCATCAGCACGAAGGCGGCCGCGCCCACGAACGTGCTGACAAGCGTGAGCGGCAACCGGCCCATGGCCTGAATCAGGCGTGCGTAGAAGATCCGCGCCACCAGCGCGGCGGCCGAGCGGACGGTCAGCAACAGGCCGATGTTGCTTGCGTCGATGCCGCGCTCGGCGCCAATGAGCGGCAGGTAGATCACCAGCAGATCGCCGGCCGTGACCGTCACCACGCTGGACATGAGCACCGCGAACATGCCCGGCCGCTGCAGCAGGTCGATGAGCGGGACTGCGGGCGTCTCGCCGGCCCTTGCGGCAGGCGGTGCCGGCCGGATGACAAGCGAAACCGCAAAGCAGAGTCCGCCGATCACGACCCCGAGCGCGAACAAAGGCCCGGTGGCCGGCACCGTGACTTGGCCGCCGACCCATCCGACCAGGAAGGGCCCCAGCCCCTGCCCGAGCGCCACCGCGACCATGTAGTGTCCGAATGCGACCTCGCGTGCACGTGCCCTGGCGCTGCGCACCGTCAGCATCTGCTGGGCGGCCATCAGGAACATGTGGCCGGTGCCGAGCAGAATGGTGAAGAGGAGGAGATGGACCGCCGATCCCGGCCATGCCCACAGCGCGACGCAGGCCGCGAGCGTCAAGGCGCTGCCGATCCAGGCCGCATGCGCATCATGGCCGCGGTCGATGTAGCGGCCAATCCGTAGCGCGGTGAAGATCGGCAGGATGGCGAAGCTCGCCGAAATGATGCCGAGCCATGCCGCCGGCAGGCCGAGCTCAAGGGTTCGGTACGATATCGTGACGCGCACCACGAGCACCACGGCCTGCGTGATGATGACGTGGACGAGAAGCGGTGCGAGCAATGCCCAGTCGATGTCGCGGCGGCCGGCGGAACGGAACTCTTCGGTCATCGATTGTTTTCGCGCGGCACCGGTTGAGGTCCTCCCTGCTTAGAGGCTGGCGCCGCCCCTGCAAAGCCCGCCAAACGCAGGAGCGCCATTCCGTCCTCGCGTGGGGTCGGGAATTCTAAGAAGGAAGACCGATTAACGCCGCAGGAGGCCGCGGGCGCCCTTGACCGCCATGATCGCCCCGCGGCGTGAGGCTTCGAGCGCGCGGGCGAGCGCAAAGGTCGCGCCGCCACGCGGTCCGATGCGCACGAGGCGGTCTGCGATCGGCAGCCGCTCGTGCCACAGGCGATCGATCATCGGGTGATCAGGCTGCGCGCAGGAATCGACGCCCGCGAGGCCCGGCTCGCCGAGCAGCTCCTTGGTCACGTGCAGCATGAGCTGGACGCCGGGCGAGGCGCGTGCGCGGCTCTCGTCATAGGCGATCTTCCAGCACCAGCCCGTATCGCCACTGCGCAGCACGATCAGCGCCGCGATGGCGTGGCCGTCGAGCGAGAGCCGCGCGATCTCGGCCTTGCCTTCGGCGGCGAGCGCGGGGACGGCGGCCTCCATGAAGGTCCTGGTCGCGGGATCGTGTTGTGCGGCGGTCCCGGCGCGGCCTTTCCAGCCCGCTGCTTCAAGCGTGAAAAAGTCGGCGAGCGCTTGCGCGATCGAGGGTGGATCGCGAGCGATGTCGGTCGCAACAACACCCTCGTCGCCGAGCCGGCGCAGCTGGCGGCGCAGCTCCTTGAGCTTCTTGTGTGGCAGCGCGCGCTCGACATAATCCGCACGGTCGCCGGAGGGGGCCAGGAGTGCGCGCTCATGGCGCCCGAGCGCCACGCTTGCGCCGCCGCGACGAGCCAGCGCTGCCTCGAACGCGGTCGCGAGCGGCCCCGTGTCCGGAAACATGGACAGCAGCAGGGTCCGCCGATGCGACCGCCGCGCAAGGTGATCGAGCCAGGCGCTGATCACAGCCGCGCCGGCCTCGCGGTCGACCAGCGGCGCACCGAGCGGCGCGTAGGGATGGGTCCAGCCGACCAGCACCGGCCACGGCAGCCCGTAGCGGTGGTGTTCGATCCGCGCCGGAAACAACCCGCGCAGCCGTGGCGAAGGGCCGCGCGACCAGACCAGATCGACGCCGACGCCGCGTCCGAACACCGGCTCTGCGGCGCGCGCGAAGGCGGGTTCGTAAAAGATATTCGGCACGAGCGCGCACGCGGCGAGCGCACGCCACGCGTCGGAAATCGGAGCGAGCTCCGCCAACGGCCGCCACTCAACCTCGAAAGCGGTTTCGATCGTGCCGTGCACCGCTATCCTCCGACGCAGAAACGCCGGCCCCAGATGAAAACCTCAAGCCCCAGCCGGCGCCGGGCGACGAACGCGAGCGAAACCGTTTCAAAGATCAGCGCCGTCGCGATCGAGACCGCGGCACCGATGGCACCGAAATGCGGGATCAGGAGGAGGCACAGCACGACATTGATGCCGAACGCCGACGCATAGACCAGCGCGCAGGCGCGCTGCTCTCCCAGCATGTTGAGGAAGCGCTCCATCGGCCCGATCGCAGCGCGCGAGACGAGGCCGACCGCGAGGATGAACATCAGGTGATGGCCGTCGCCGAAATTCGGTCCGAACAGGCTGAGCAGTGGGCGCCCAAAGGCGAGCAGCAGCAGCGTGACGGCGAGCGAGGGCCAGAAGGTCCAGCGGATGACTAGGGCCAGAAAGTCGTTGAGGCCCTGGCGATCGCCGGCGGCTTGGTAAGCGCTGCATCGGTGTGCCGTGGTCGCCGCGATCGAGAAGCCGATGAAGCTCACGAAGGCCAGCGTCTTCACCGCGGCGTAGTAGACAGCGACTTCATTCGGCGGCCGGAATTGCTGCAGCATCAGCACGTCCGCGTGCGCGAGCAGCAGATAGAAGCCTTCCGCCAGCAAGATCGGCAGCGCGGTGCCGATCCAGAGCTTGAAGTCGTAGGTCTTCGGTCCCGCTTCGATGTGGCTCTCGAGCCGTCGCTTCAAGATGACGAGCTGCCCGAGCGGCGGCAGCCACAGCGCGAGACAGGCAAGCACCATCGCGGTTACGGCGTCGAGCGGGAAGCCGGCGAAGTAGGCCGCCGCCATCATGGCGGTGAGCACGAGCTGGCGTACGATATAGGTCGGCACGATCCCGAGCGCGACCCAGTCATAGGAGCGCGAAATGCCGTCTTGCACATTCGACAGCGCGTAGGCGGGCAGTGCTGCGCACGCGAGATAGAGCGGAATGACCGTGTAGTCGTCGAGCCATGGCTGCAGCAGGCGCACGAGACCGGCGCACAATGCGGCGACCAGGATCGCGACCCCGACCGCGACAAAGCGGCTGCCGACGATATAGCCGCGCAGGTGATCGAAGCGTTTCTGCTCGCGATACTCGGGGATGAACCGTTGCGCCGCGGTGGCGAGGCCGAGATCGAGCGACTGTCCGATCAGCAGCACCCAGGTCCAGACATAGACGTAGATGCCGAATTCGAAGCTGCCCATCCAGCGCGCGAACAGAACCTGCGAGCCATAGGCCAACAGCGCGCTCACGACGCGGATCAGGAAGACGGTGCCGGCGAGCCGTTGCACCAGCATCAGTTCGCCGCCGCCGAGCCGCGCCGTCAGCCGCGACCATGCCCGCATCCATGCGGACGTCAGCCCAGCTGGTTGAGAGTCGGTTAGCGCCAAGAATGCCTCCACGCGCCCATTGCGGCGGCAAGGGCGAGGAACCGCAGCCTTAGCAAGGAAGCGTTAAGAATCGGTTGGGCGAATCACGACTGCTCGACGCGCGGGTTAAAACACCCACAGGTCGTCAGGGGGAAATTCCACGTGGTAGGATTCGTGCCGCAGCGGCGCCGACGTATAGGCGTGAACGATCAGCTCGTCCTGCCTGAAGACAACCTCCCAGCGTTCACCGACGTACATCTGGGTCACAACCGTCATGGGCAGCCGGTTCGGTCCCGGCCCGCCGCCGATGCGGGTGCGCTCGACGCGAATGAGGCCGAGCGCTTGCGACCCGAGTGGCGCGCGCGTCTGGGTGATGCCGGCGATCTGGCACCCCATCACGTCGATGCAGGCGCGCGTGCCGGCATTTTCAATCAGCGTGCCTGGCAGACGATTGCTTTGCGCCATGTACTCGGCGGCGAACACGGTTGCGGGCTCGCTATAGACCTCCAGCGGCGGGCCTTCCTGCTCGATGGCGCCGTCGTTGATCACCACCACGTGGTCGGCGATCGCCATGGCCTCGACTGGATCGCGCGTCGCCAGGATCGTACAGGCGCCGACGCGGGCGATGAGCTGCCGGAGCCAGCCGCGGGCCTCGGTGCGCGCGGTGCCTTCAAGCATGCCGAGCGGATCGTCGAGCAGCAGAACGGGCGGATCGCGCAAGAGCGCGCGGGCGAGCGCGACGCGTCCACGTTCGTCGGCGGAGAGCTGCGGTGGCAACCGGGTGGCGAGTTCGAGAACGCCGGTCTGTTCGAGTGCCTTGTGAACGCAGCGCCGGATGTCTTCGGCGCCGGATGCGCCGAAGCGGGCGGAGAACGCAAGGTTCTCGAACACGGTGCGCTGCTGCAGCAGTGAGTCCGACGGGAAGGCGTATCCGATGCCTCGTCGCTGGGTCGGCACCGCATGGCTGCCAGCCGCATCAAACACGGTTCGCGCGCCGATACGGATGACGCCTTCCTGCGGCTCGGCCAGCCCCGCCACGGCGCGCAACAGCGAGGTCTTGCCACCGCCGGAGGGACCGACCAGCGCCACCGCCTTCCCATTCGGGACGCTGAGCGTCACACCCTTGAGAATCTCGCGTTCACCGGCAAGCAGCCGGACGTCTTGGAGCACTAGTTCGGTCATCCCGCCGCCGGCCAACACCGATCTCGGAGCGGCCATCACTCTTGCGCTGCTGGTATCCATGGGTCAACTCCTCGTATGGTCGCGCTCAACCTGCGAAGCCGCCCGCGTCGAGGAACGCCTGCTCCTCGCGCGTGCTGATGCGGCCGAGCGCCGAATTGCGATGGGGGAAGCGGCCGAAGCGCCGGACGACGTCCGCGTGCATCTGCGCCCAGCGTGTGAGCTCTGCGTCGCCGATCGCCCGGACCAGCGCGACGGCGCGCTCCTGGTCGGACGAATTTTCCGAGTGCTCGAACGGAAGATAGAAAAACAGCCGCTCCGATGCAGGGACCGCCTGATCGAAGCCGCGCGCGATCGCGCGCTCGGCCACCGTCCGTGCGATTGCGTCGGTCGCGAAGGCGCGCGCCTCGCCGCGGAACATGTTGCGCGGAAACTGGTCGAGCACGATGATGAGCGCGAGCGCGGCTTCGGCTTCTTCCTCCCATGGCGCCAGCCGGCCGGCCGTAGCCTCGCCCCAGAGTGCGGAAAAGCGCTGCGTGATCTCGGCGTCCAATGCCGGATCCTTCTTGAACCATTTATCGGGCCCGACCGCGCGCCAGAAAGCGAGGACATCGGTCGCCCCAATGATCTCGGCGTTTGCGCTCATAGCCGGACTTGCCCGCTGACGATCCGCTCGTAGAGCCCCGTGTCGATGCGCACGAATGCCTTCGCGGTGGGGTCATTGAGGTAGATCGGGTCATCAATCGTGCGCGGATCGAAGCCCTCTTGCACGAGATCGATCTTCTTGGTCTTGAACGTCGACGTCATCTCGATGTTGGTGCGCAGTCGCAGGAACACCGGCCGCGCATAGTCAGGCAGCCTTTGCATGAGATGGTCGCGAAAGGCGGCCAGGTTGAAGGCCGGCTGAGTGACGATCGCCGCCATGCCGGCGCTGCCGTCGCGGCCGGGTACGCGGACCCCGTAGACGCTGGCCGCAAGCGCTCCGTCGAATGCGCCGATCGCTTCCTCCACTTCGGTGGTCGACACGTTCTCGCCCTTCCAGCGGAAGGTGTCGCCGATGCGGTCGACGAAGTAGAAGTAGCCGTTTTCGTCCTTGCGCATCAGATCGCCGGTGCGGAACCAGATGTCGCCCTTGGCGAAGACGTCGTGCAGGACCTTCTTCTCGGTCTCCTGGTCCATCGCGTAGCCTTCAAAGCGCGCGCCAGGCTTGGACGCGTCCTTGAGGATCTTGCCGATGACCTCGCCCGGCTCGTCGGGATCGCATTCGATGCAGAAGCCGTCCTGGTTGCGCACCGGCTGCTGGCGCTCGACATCGAAGCGCACGACCTTGGTCGGAAAGCGATGGGCCAGGTACCAAGGAATGCGCCCGACTGCGCCTTCCTTGCCTTCGAAGTTGAAGATCGTGACGTTGCCTTCAGTGGCGGCGTAGAACTCGATGATCTGGGGAATCCGGAAGCGCTCCTTGAATTCGCGCCAGATGTCAGGTCGCAGCCCGTTGCCGCAGACGAGGCGCAGGTGGTGGGCGCGCTCCTTCGGATGCGGCGGGGAATTGACCAGATAGCGGCACAGCTCGCCGATATATTGCACCAGCGTGCAGTCCCAGCGCACGATGTCGTCCCAGAACTCGCGCGCGGAAAACTTCTCGCGCAGCACCACCGAGCCGCCTTTGATGAGCACGGCTCCGGTCGCCAGCAGGCCGCCGGCGGTGTGGTACATCGGCAGACAGTCGTACATGCAGTCGTCCGCGCGCGTGTCCATGACGCCCGCGAAGGCGTGGCTGGCGAGCATGACGCGGTAGTGGTTCATGTTGGCGGCCTTGGGCAGGCCGGTGGTGCCCGACGTGTAGATGAACAACGCGCGGTCTTCGATCGTGAGCTGGCGCTGCTCGTGACCGGTCAGCTTGTCGCCCGAAAAACCCTCGATCTCGCGGTCGAGCCGGGCGAAGCTTGCGTTCGCATCGTCGCCGTGCAGCCACCACGTCGGCTTGACCGTGAGATGGGCCTGCGCGGTCATGAGCGCCGCGAGCAGCTCCGCCGCCACGATGATGTGCTTGGGCGTGACGACGTTGATGCAGTGCGCAAGCGCGTGCCCGGTCAGGTTGGTATTGAGCAGCGCGACCACGCCGCCCATCCGGTTGACGCCGAGCCACAGCGCCAGGAACTCCGGCCGATTGGGCATCAGCAGGCAGACGGTGTCGCCTTTGCCGAGGCCCTGCGCCAGCGCCCAACGGGCGTAGCGGTTCGAGCGCTCCGCCAGATCGCGGTAGCTGAAGCGCTCGCGCTCGGAAAGGAGCGCCGGCGCCTCGCCGTGCCGCTCCGCCAATTCGTCCACCACATTGGGAAAGATACGGGTCGGGTTGCGGGCGATGTGCGTCGTCATACGCAGCGTTCGCAACGCCCCGCGCAGACAGCTTAGATCGGCTGTGAGCCGCTCGATCGTTCCCATGGCGTTCCCGTCAGCACGGTGGACGCGACTCACAAGCCCTCACTGGCGGCAGCATCGGGCAGCCGGCCCTCGGAGGCAAGAGCCGGCGCCATTCGTCCGCAGGATCAACGATCGATGCCGCCGAACGGAATGAGCGGATTGTCGAGGAGCGCCGCGCGGTCGGGCGTATCGGGCGCACGCCGCTCAAGGAAGGCGTCGAACAGCTTTGTGACCGCCTCGGGGGCGAGGTCGCGGGTGATCACCACGATCCGGGTGCGCTCGTCGGCGTCGGGCCATCGTTCGAGATGGGCCGGCGGATGCATCACGTGCTGGACGCCGTGGATTACCAGCGGGCGATCCGGCTCTTCGGCGATCTTCACAATACCCTTGAGACGCAGGAGCTTGGGGCCGTGCAGCGAGCGGACGAGATCGATAAACATCTCGAAGGTTGCGGCCGGGATCGGCGTGTCGGTCGCGAGCGTGAAGGCGCGGATACGCTCGTCGTGACGATTGGGGTCGTGGTGATGTGCCTGCGCGTGGTCATGCGCTGCCGTATAGGCCTCCTCGGCCAGCCAGCGCTTCACGTCCGGGATCTTCTGGTCTGGATTGTAGAGGCCGCATTCGAGCAGCCGCGTGGCCGTGGCCTCGCCGGCCGCCGCATCGAGGATCGGGGCCGCCGGATTGAGGGCGGCAAGGCGCGAGAGCAGCGCCTCCTTGGCGCGGCGGCGCTCGTCGGTGTCGGCGAGATCGCTCTTGGTGAGTACGATCCGGTCGGCGACCGCGACCTGTTTGAGCGACTCGATGTTGTCGTCGAGGGTCGCGGCGCCGTTGATCGCGTCGACCACCGCGATGACACCGTCGATCCGATAGCGCATCACCAGATAAGGGTGCGCCATCGCGGTCTGCAGCACCGGTGCCGGATCGGCAAGGCCGGTCGTCTCCAGGATCACGCGACGGAACGTGATGCGGCCGTTGTCGAGATCGCGCAACAGGCTCTCGAGCGCCGAAACCAGATCGCCGCGCAGCGTGCAGCACAGGCAGCCGCTCTGCAGCAGCACCATGTTGTCGTCGATGGTCCGCACCAGGAGATGATCGAGCCCGATCTCGCCGAACTCGTTGACGATGACGACCGTGCCGGCGAGCGCTTCGTCCTGCAGCAGGCGGTTGAGAAGCGTGGTCTTGCCGGCGCCCAGGAAGCCGGTCAGTACGGTCAGCGGAATAGGCTCGGCGGGTGTCTGCAAGCCGTCTGCGCCTTATTGTTTCTTCTTGGCGTCTTTCTTGGTCGCGTTCTTCTTGGCCGTCGCCGGCCTCGGCGCAGCCTGGGTCGCCGTCGATTGGACGGCGCTCGATCGCGCCACCCTTGGCCGCGATCGCGGCGTCGGTACTGCGGAACCCGGGCTGGCAACAAGCGCGGCGGCACCCGTCTTTGCGGTCGCGCCTCTGGTCTTGGCGCCCGTGTTTGCGCTCTTAGGATTGGTCGCGGCGAGCGTCCTGGCGGGGCCGGTATAGACCACCACCGGCTCGCCCAGGTGGTCGTCCTGCAGCAGTTGGTGCTTGCCTTCGGGTGCGCGTAACGCCGAGAGGAAGACCGAATAGGCCGATCCGGACGACAGGCTCGCGATCGCGCCCGAATCGTCCTCGTCCTCGCTGGCCTGCCGCTTGCGGTGCTTGCCGCACATCTCTTCGCGCAGATTGGGCGGGTCGACGTTGACGGGCTTGAGCGCCTCGACGGTCCCGAGCGAGGGCGTCAGCCATGCCAGCGCGTTGGAGCCGAAGCCGCGCTCCAGTAGTTGCGCGGCCTTGATGGCGCGTCCGGCCGATGACGAGGCGCCCAACACGACGGCGATCAGCCGCTTGCCGTCGCGGGTCGCGGTCGCCACCAGGTTGAAACCGGAGGCGCAGATGAAGCCGGTCTTCATGCCGTCGGCACCCGGGTAGCGTCCAATCAGCGTATTGTAGTTGCGTAGAACCTTCTTACCGATGCGGATGCCCGGCAGGTGCCAATAATAGTCATATTCCGGGAATTCCTTGATCGCTGCGCGCGCCAGGATCGCCATGTCGCGCGCCGAGGTGATCTGCTGATCCGCCGGCAGACCATTGGGATTGACGAAGTGCGACTGCGTCATGCCGAGACGCTGAGCATGGCGGTTCATCACGTCGGCGAAGTTCTCGATCGAACCGGCCACACCCTCCGCAAGCACGACCGCCATGTCGTTCGCCGACTTCACCATCAGCATCTTGATGGTGTTGTCGACCGTCAACGTGGTTCCGGGCTTGAAACCCATCTTGACGGGGGACTGCGCTGCCGCGTTGTGGGAAACCGTCAAGAGCTTGTCGAGGGTGATCCGGCCTTCCTTGACGGCGCGCAACGTCGCGTAGGTGGTCATGATCTTGGTGATCGAGGCCGGATACCACGGCACCGTGGCATTCTCGGCGTGCAGGACCTTGCCGCTGTCGACGTCGACCAGGATCAGCGCCTCGGCTGCCGCGCGTGGGGCAGCGAGACTGGCCACCACCATGGCGGCGAATGCGAAAAGCAGCGTCCGAGTGCTGGCCGACTGATGCAAGAACATCAACTGCGCGGTCCGATCTCTAGAGCGGGCCTCGGTAATCGCTCCGGTCCCACAAAGGATTAGCCAGCTATCTAAACCCAAGCGGCACCCAATGCAAAACGGAACATTGCTCGAATCAGCCGCCATATTGTTCAATAGGCGGAAAACATCCCAAATTTGAACAGCATGGAGCAGTGTTGCCCGCGCGACACGATGTGATCGAAATGGCCTGACGCGTCATTGGGGAACCCGGCTCGACGAAGCCGCCACCGCGGGTTCCGCCTTCGACCGGTTGGCGCCGGCCGTCGGGACTGCTGTTCGCAGGCTATGCGCTTGATCCGTTCGCGCAGCACGGGCTGGCGAAGAAGGCCGCGCGGCGCCCGTTTCCATCCGGCAACCCCTATTCCGGCGGCCTCTATATAGTATACGAGACGGTCTGGAGGTCATCATGACTGCCTGCATCATCGGATGGGCCCATACCCGCTTCGGCAAGCTCGAGGGTGAAAGCGTCGAGAGCCTGATCGTGCGCGTTGCGACCGACGCGCTGGCGGATGCCGGCATCGCGCCGGCCGAAGTCGACGAGATCGTGCTCGGCCATTTCAATGCGGGATTTTCGCCGCAGGATTTCACCGCCGCGCTGGTGCTGCAGGCTTCCCCCGATTTGCGTTTCAAGCGCGCCACGCGGGTCGAGAACGCCTGTGCGACCGGCTCGGCCGCGGTCCATCAGGGCCTCAAGGCGATCGCGGCCAAGAGCGCGCGTTTTGCGCTGATCGTCGGGGTCGAGCAGATGACCACGACGCCGGTCGTCGAGATCGGCAAGAACCTGCTCAAGGCCTCCTACGTGCGCGACGAAGCCGAGATCGAAGGCGGCTTCGCTGGCATCTTCGGCCGGATCGCCGCGCTCTATTTCCAGAAATATGGCGACCAGTCCGATGCGCTGGCGCGGATCGCGGCCAAGAACCACAGGAACGGCGTCGGCAACCCGTTGGCGCAGATGCGCAAGGATCTCGGCTACGATTTCTGCCGGCGCGAGAGCGAGAAGAATCCGTTCGTTGCCGGCCCGCTCAAGCGCACCGATTGCTCGCTCGTCTCCGACGGCGCAGCCGCCGTGGTGCTGGCCGACGAGGAGACGGCGAACGCCATGGGCAAGGCCGTCGCCGTGCGCGCTGCCGCGCACGTGCAGGATTTCCTGCCGATGGCCAAACGCGACATTCTCAAGTTCGAGGGCTGTGCGCTCGCCTGGCAACGCGCGCTCGCCTCAGCCGGCGTTGCGCTCGGCGACCTGTCGTTTGTCGAGACCCACGACTGCTTCACCATCGCCGAGCTGATCGAGTACGAAGCCATGGGCCTGGTGCCGGAGGGCAGGGGCGCGAGCGCGATCAAGGACGGTCTGACCGAGATGAGCGGCCGCTTGCCGGTCAATCCGTCAGGCGGGCTCAAGGCCAAGGGCCATCCGATCGGCGCGACCGGCGTGTCGATGCACGCCTTGGCGGCGATGCAGCTCACCGGCACCGCCGGCGATTTCCAGGTGAAGGACGCGCGGCTCGGTGGCCTTTTCAACATGGGCGGAGCGGCAGTCGCCAATTACGTCAGCATTCTGGAACGGATCCGCTGAGCGGAGGACGCCGGAGTGTTGCGGCTGAAGGCGTTCTCGCTCAATCTGCTGACGGTTGCCGCGAGCGTGGCGCTGACGCTGGGGGCAGCCGAGCTCGTGTTGCGTTTCCTGCCGGTCGCGACCGCGCCGCCGGTCGAGGCGCCGACCGCCGACAACCCGATCCAACGCTATGTGGCGAACCGGCCTTACACGTGGTCGATCGGTTGGACGATGGATAACGTCGTTCGCGGGCGCTCGAATGCGCAGGGGTTCCTGGCCGACTATGATTATGTGACGACGGACCCGCGGCCACTCGTTGCGGTCGTCGGCGACAGTTTCATCGAAGCGCTGCGGGTGTCGTTTGCACAGAGCCTGACCGGCCGTCTGCAGGCCGCGCTCGGCGATCGCGGGCGCGCCTATGCGTTTGCGCAGTCCGGCGCGCCGCTCAGCCAATACGTCGCCTATGCGCGGCACGCTTGCGCGGTCTATCGGCCGGCGCGGATGGTCGTCAACGTCGTGGGGAATGACTTCGACGAGAGCATCTATGCGCATCGCCGCCGCAACGGGTTGTTCAATCTCTACCCGACGCCCGCCGGCGGCTTTGAGTACAAGCTCACTCCTTTGCCGCCGCCCGGCCTGGCCGAGCGCGTCCTGCGCCGCAGTGCGCTGGCGCTCTACCTGATGCGCAATGTCGGCATCACCTATGTGATCTTGGAGCTCGGCATCAGGCCGGCGCAGGCGCAGCCTCAGCGGATGCCCCGCTATGTCGGGCACACCGACACGCAAGCAACCCCGGCAACCATCGCGGAAGGAAAGCAGGTCATCGATTGGTTTCTCGATACGCTTCCGGGTGCGGCCTGCCTCGCGCCGCGCGACATCATCATTGTGGTCGACAGCCCGCGTCCCCAGATCTACGACCCGGCCACGCTGGCGGCCGTGCGGATGAGCTATTTCGGACAGATGCGTGCCCGATTGATCGCCCAGGCGAGCGAGCGCGGCTTCAAGGTGATCGACACCCAGCCGCTTTTCATCGCCGCCTATGCGGCGGATCACCGGCCATTCGAGCATCCGGCCGACGGACATTGGAACGCGCACGGGCATGCGGTCGTGGCGGCGGCGGTGATCGCCGCTCTCGGCGACTGGCCGGCCGACCGCAAGCAACGGTGACGCACCGCCCCATGATTGCCTCCGCAGCTTGGTTCTGGTTAGGGTCAGCATTGAGGGCATAGGGAAACCATGGCGACCGTTCTGGAACCACAAATCGAGCGCGAGCCCGCGCCGGAAAGCTCCGACCGGAGCTTCGGTCTGGTGTTTGCGGCGGTTTTTTGCGTCATCGGCGGCTGGCGCCTGTGGCATGGGTTGCCGCCGCGCTGGTGGGCGCTGGCGGCGGCGGCGGCTTTCGCCATCGTGGCGATGGCTCGCCCGCAGCTGCTGCATCCGCTCAACCGGCTGTGGCTCGCTTTGGGACGCCTGCTACACAAGATCGTGAGCCCGCTGGTGATGGGCGCCGTATTCTTCGCGGCGGTCACGCCGACTGGATGGTTGATGCGGCTGCGCGGCAAGGACGTCTTGTCGCTCAAGCGGCGGCCCGATCTGCGCAGCTATTGGATCAAGCGCGCGCCGGCACGGCCGGAAGCCGAAACGATGAAGAACCAGTTCTAGGTAATCAGGTCACATCATGTCGATTTTTTCCGAGCTGTGGGCGTTCATGCGGGTGCGCAAGAAGTATTGGCTGGCGCCGATCCTGTTCATGCTCCTGATCTTCGGCGGCTTGATCATCCTGGCCCAGGGCTCGGCCGTGGCGCCGTTCATCTACACGCTGTTCTGAGCCCGTGCGCATT
This sequence comes from uncultured Alphaproteobacteria bacterium, assembly GCA_963753575.1. Classification (GTDB taxonomy): domain Bacteria; phylum Pseudomonadota; class Alphaproteobacteria; order Rhizobiales; family Xanthobacteraceae; genus VAZQ01. Next base: position 4,285,221 of record CAVWCR010000003.1, on the reverse strand, counting down.
CTCGGCATATCCGCGTTCTATCACGACAGCGCCGCCGCGCTCGTCGTCGACGGCCGCATCGCGGCAGCCGCGCAGGAGGAGCGCTTCACGCGCAAGAAGCAGGACGCGCGCTTTCCTGCGCACGCCATCGCGTATTGCCTCGAGGAGGACGGCTGCACGCTCGATGACGTCGACTACGTGGTGTTCTACGAGAAGCCGTTCCTGAAGTTCGAGCGGCTCTTGGAGACCTACGTGGGCTTTGCGCCGCGCGGCTATCAATCGTTCGCGATGGCGATCCCGCTCTGGCTGCGCGAGAAGCTGTTCCAGAAGGACATCATTCGCCGCGAGCTGCAGACCTTCGCGCCCGACTTCGACTGGCAGAACAAGCTCTTGTTCACCGAGCACCATATGAGCCACGCGGCGAGCGCGTTCTATGCCTCGCCGTTTCAGGAGGCGGCGGTGCTCACGCTGGACGGCGTCGGCGAATGGTGCACGACCTCGTCCGCGGTCGGCCGCGGCAAGGATCTGTCGATTGTCAACGAGCTGCATTTTCCGCACTCGCTCGGGCTGCTCTATTCCGCTTTCACCTACTACACCGGCTTCAAGGTCAATTCGGGCGAATACAAGCTGATGGGGCTCGCGCCCTATGGCCAGCCGAAATATGTCGACCTCATTCTCGACAATCTGATCGACCTCAAGGAGGACGGCACTTTCCGGCTCGATCAGGGCTACTTCAACTATTGCACCGGGCTCACCATGACGAGCCAGAAGTTCGCCAACCTGTTCGGCGCCAAGGTGCGGGACTGGAAGACGGAGCTGCTGACGCCGTTCCACATGGACATCGCAGCTTCGATCCAGAAGGTGACCGAGGAGGCGATGCTGCGGCTTGCGCGCTCGCTCGCGCGTGAGCACGGCCTCGACAATCTGTGCCTCGCCGGCGGCGTCGCGCTCAATTGCGTCGCCAACGGCAAGATCCTGCGCGACGGTGCGTTCAAGAACATCTGGGTGCAGCCGGCGGCAGGCGACGCGGGCGGTGCGGTTGGTGCCGCGCTCGCGGCCTGGCACCAGTTCCTGGGCAAGGAGCGCAACGCCGACGGCAAGCATGACCTGATGCAGGGCGCGTTGCTCGGCCCCGCCTATGCGCAAAGCGACGTCGAGCGTCGGCTCAAGGACGCGGGCGCGCATTTCGCCGTCGTCTCCGACGATGACGTGATCGAGAGGACCGCAGTATCGCTCGCTGATGGCGAAGCGGTCGGATGGATGCAGGGGCGCATGGAGTTCGGGCCGCGCGCGCTCGGCGCCCGCTCGGTGCTCGGCGACCCGCGCTCGCCCGCCATGCAGAAGACCCTCAATCTGCGAGTGAAGTATCGCGAGAGCTTCCGGCCGTTTGCGCCCGCTGTCCTGCGCGAGGACGTCGCCGACTGGTTCGAGCTCGATGCTGATTCGCCCTACATGCTGCTGGTCGCCGATGTGAAGCAGGCGCGGCGGCGGCGGATGAGCAACGAGGAGGAGCAGCTCTTCGGCATCGACAAGCTCAATGTCGTGCGCTCGGATATTCCGGCGGTCACCCACGTCGATTATTCGGCGCGCGTGCAGACCGTGCACGCCGACACCAATCCGCGTTTCCACGCGCTGATCTCGCGCTTCAAGCAGAAGACCGGCTGCGGCGTGCTGGTGAACACGAGCTTCAACGTGCGCAGCGAGCCGATCGTTTGTACGCCCGAGGATGCCTTCCGCTGCTTCATGGGCAACGAGATCGAGCTCCTGGTCGTCGGCAACTGCTTGCTGCGCAAGGCGGAGCAGAATCCCGCGCTCAAGATCGACTACAAGGACGAGTTCGAGCCGGACTGAGCGGCGCTGCCGCGAAAAGCCGCGCTTCTGATCGGAGACAGACCCGACCTCTCGACCTGCAGCAAAAGATTCTTTCCTAGGTTCCGGCCAACTCCGTCAGCTCCGTCGGTGGCTTTGCGGTTTCGGCCACCATGAACTGGGTGCGGGCGAGCTCGGCGAAGCGGCCGCCTTGGCGCACGAGTTCGTCGAAGCCGCCGGATTCGATGACGCGGCCGCCATCGAACACGAGAATGCGGGTGGCGTTGCGGATGGTGGCGAGCCGGTGCGCGATCACGAATGTAGTACGCCCCTTCATGACCTCGTCGAGCGCCGCCTGCACCTTCGCTTCGGTCAGCGCATCGAGCGCGCTCGTGGCCTCGTCAAGGATCAGGATGGGCGGGTTCTTGAGCAGCGCGCGCGCGATCGAGATGCGCTGGCGCTCGCCGCCCGACAGGAGGCGCCCGCGTTCGCCCGCCTGCGTCTTGAAACGCTCGGGGCTGCGTTCGATGATCTCCAGCGCCTGCGCGCGCTGGCAGGCCTCGCGCATCTCCTCTTCGGTGGCATCCGGCTTGCCGACCTGCAGGTTCTCCTCGATCGATCTGTTGAAGACCAGCGCTTCCTGAAACACGACGCCGATGTTGCGCCGCAGCCCCGACAGCGTGAGGGCGCGGACGTCCATGCCGTCGATCTTGATCACGCCCGACTGCGGATCAAACACGCGGTGCAAGAGCGCAAGCGCCGTCGACTTGCCGGCACCGGTGGCACCCACGAGCGCGATCGTCTGCCCGGGCAGCGCCGTGAAGGTCAGGTCTTCGACCGCGGGGCGCTTGCCGTCGTACGAATAGGTGACGTCTCGAAACTCCACGAGCCCGTGCAGACGGCCCGGGTCGACGGCGTCAGGCCGGTCACGCACCGACGGGATGGTGTCGAGCACGTCGAAGTATTCCCGCAGCTGCGGGGCATCCATCACCATGGCGTTGGCGAAGTGCACCACGGATTCGAGCCTGCCGATCAGCATCGTGGCAAAGCTCATGAACATGACGATCTCGCCGACGGTGGAGAGGTTCGACAGGTAGAGAAAGACGCCGACGATCAGAATCGCCAGCATGGTCAGCGTCGTGGACGCGCGGGTCAGGACGGCGGCCAGCGCCCACCAGGAGAGCACCGGCATCTGGGCGTTGAGCAGCTTGTCGCCGACGTTGCGCATCTGCGACACCTCGGTCTCGATCCGGGCGTAGCTCTGGATCAGCGCGATATTGCCCAGCGTGTCGCTGGTACGCTCGGCCATGTCGGAATAGTGGCCTTCAACCTGTCCCTGCAGCTTTTCGGTGCGATGCAGGACGAACGCGATCAGGACTGCGAAGACGATGCAAAGCGCCATCAGCAGCAAGCCGAACCGCCAGTTGATGAACAGCGTCATCGGCATCAGCACGATGAGCGACACGAGGCCCGTCAGGTGATCGCGGAAGAACGAAAGCCACAGGCTCCACAGCGTGGTGGTGCCGGTGAGCATGATCTTCACCAGCCGGCCCGAATGGGTGCCGGTGTGATAGTTCAGCGGTAGCTGCAGCACATGCTCGAAGTAGTCGGTTCGGACTTTCTGCCGATGGCGGTGGGCAAGCCGGTCGGCATGCAGGGCGACGATCGTGCTGGCAACGATGATGAAGAGCCCGAAGCCGATCCAGGCGCCGACCAATGGGATCAGGTCGGACCATGATACCTGCCGAGTCCCACCCTGCCCATTGGCCAAGGTATCGACGATGTGGCCGAACAATACCGGTTCGATGAACTGGGCGCCGGCCAGCGCGACGTTGGCAACCGCGAGCGCCCATCCCAGGCGCGCCTCCGGCCCAAGCAGCGCAAGCACGCGAATGTAGAGACGCAGAATCTTCATGGTGATTTGGTACGCCCCTCAGAGCCACTCTAACGGAATGGTCACCACCCGCAACGCGCCGCCGCGCTAAACAGGTGGAGAAAGGACATTCTACAACTACAGAAAAGGGAAGGATTTTAGTATTGTCTGGACTGCTGGATTGAGTAGTTGCTAGCAAAATGTAATACGTTATAGCGATTGCCAGCCAAAGCTGCTTGAATTCGACGCAGCCAACGGAAATCATCCGGCCGCTTGGTGTTGACCGAGGCGCCCGGACAGTGGTTGCTGGTGCAGCCGGGACCGATTGACTAGAACGGCGTGAGCGCAATGTTGAACATTCCGACCGATCTTTTGCGGACTCTGACGACCGTCGTCGAGCTGAGCAGCTTCACCAAGGCCGCCAAAGCCCTGGGGGTTACTCAGCCCGCGGTCAGTGCCCAAATCAAGCGTTTGCAATCCCTGCTGGGCTACGATCTGCTCGACAAGCGGGCGCCCGGTGTGATCCTGACCCCGCGCGGCGAATTCGTCGTCAATCAGGCCCGCAGGTTGCTGATGATCAACGACGACATCCTCCGGTCAACAACCGGGGGGCGGATGTCGAAGACCCTGCGCGTCGGCATCCCGGGCGACTATGCGGGTTCGCGCGTTCCGGAAAAGCTTGCCCGCTTTCGGTTGCGCTGGCCCACGATCAACTTCATCGTGAGCAGCGCATCCTCCGAGCAGCTGCTGCGCGATCTGGCGCAAGGCGATCTCGATGTGGCGATGGCTGTGACCGACCAGCCGCCCGCGATCGAGCCGCGCCATTCCTGGATGCGCGAGGCGATCTGGGTCGCAAGCCCCGCGACCAAGCTCGATCCGAAGGGGCCAATCCCGCTCGTGTGCTATGGCGAGGACTGCGCGTCCCAGCGCGTCGCGGTTGCGACGCTCCGCCAAGCCGGCCGCAGTTGCGAGTTCGTTTACACCTCGCGTAGCCTGGTAAGCCTCGCTGCGGCGGTGCAGGCCGGTTTCGGCGTGATGGCGATGCCGCGTGGGCGAGCGTCGAAGAAAGGGCTTGTGGTCTGGGATGGCCCGCCGCTCCCGAAGTTGCCGGCGCTCTATTGCGGTATCTATGTGCGCGAGGGCACGGTCTCCAAGGAGATCGAGGAACTGGCCGATTATCTCGAGGATCTCCGCAACGAGCCGTTGGAGCCCGGCGAGGAGCCGGCCGGCGGAACTGTGGAGACAATCCGGGCGTCGATTGCGGGCTAGTGTCCCGATTCCGAAGGTCGCATCTCGGACTAAGCGGCAAAAATGATGCGGAGTTCTGAACCGCCACACGAGGCTGTGATGCGATCGAGTTGATCAGGATCATGCGTCAGGATTGCGTGCCCCCGGCATGCGCGGGCGCCCACGCGATCACCAAAATTCGAATTTTTACCGAAGCGGGACGTGGTATGGGAACCATGGACCGCTCGGTGGGACCGTTTCAAGCGATCAAGGAAATACCATGAAGCGTTTTTCTGCTCGTTCCGTTCTCGTGTCATCCTGGCTGGTGATTGCGGTTCTCGCGCTTGCAACAGGGCCGTCGACGGCGGCCGATGTCCGCGTGTTCACGTCGGGCGCGCCGGCAGCAATCCAGAAAGGCCTGTCCCAGGCATTCACCGAAAAGACCGGTCATCGGCTGGTGATCGTGGCCGGAAATCTCCGCGCCATCAGGGAGAGGATGAACGGAGCGGAGAAGCCCGATCTTGTGGTGATGCCGGCGCCGGTGATCGCCGCCCTGGAAAAAGGGGGAAAGTTGCGTCCCGACACTCGAGTTACGCTGGCGCGGGTCGGCATCGGGGTCGCGGTCCGTCAGGGTTCGCCGTTGCCGGACGTCTCGACCGTCGAGGCGGTTCGCAAGATGTTGCTCGCGGCGCACTCGATTGTGCATCCCGACCCCAAGGGGGGCGGGTTCACCGGAGCCCATATCGCGAAAATGATCGAGCGGATGGGCATTGCGGATGCCGTGAGGCCGAAGGTGAAGCTGATGTACGCGGTTGGCGGCGGCGTGGCCGCGGTGGCAAAGGGCGATGCTGAGATCGGGCTGTTCAACATCAGCGAGATCCTGCCGGTCCCGGGCGCCGCACTCGCGGGCGCGCTGCCAAGCGAGCTGCAGAACTACATCACGTTCGCGGGCGCTCTGCATGTGAACAGCGCAGAGCCGGCCGCCGCGACTGCGTTTCTGACCATGCTGTCCGATGCGCACGATGCCTGGAAAGCGGGTGGCTTTGAGCCGCTCGGCGGACACTGAGCCGCCGGCTCGGGCTTAACCATGTATTAACCCTATCTCTTCCAAAGGCGCGAAGCTGACGGTAGGGTTCCGGGTATGCCGCTGGCGAGCGGCATCCATGGCCGCTGGTCGATGCGATCGTTGGCGTCCGCAATTCGTTGAACCGAGGGGTAAGTCTCATGTATCGAGCGTTTTCGTTGGCGGCGGCATTTGTGCTGGGTGGGTTCGTTTCGGCGAACCACGCGAGCGCGGCGGAGATCAAGTTGATGTCGCCTGGCGCGGTCTCCAGCTCGCTGCGAGAGCTGATCCCGCAATTCGAAAAGGCATCCGGCCACAAGGTCACGGTCGGCTATTCACCGGCGCTTGCGCTGGTGGACAAGCTCAAGAAGGGCGAGATCACGACCGACGTCGCCCTCGTGGGCAGCAAGTTCGCTGACGAGTTGATGAAGATCGGCAAGTTCACGGCCGGAAGCAAGGTCGAGATCGCGAGGGTCGGCGTCGGCGTATTCGTGCGCAAGGGCGACCCGAAGCCCGACATCAGCACCCGTGACGCGTTCGTGCGCTCGGTGATGAACGCGAAGGCTATCAGCTACTCCGATCCCAAGATGGGCGGCACGGCCGCCAACTATGTCGGGCGCCTCATGACGTCACTCGACATTACCGGCTCGATCAGGCCGAAGATCAAGCTGACGAAGCCCTCGAAGCCGCTGCGCGATTTCGTGGCGAGCGGCGGCGCCGATTTCGGGCTCAACCAGATCACCGAGATCGTGCAAGATCCCCGGCTTGAGCTGGTCGGGCCGCTGCCCGCGGAAATCCAGTACTACACGATCTATGCGGCTGGCGTGATGGCGGCGAGCGAGCAGCAGGATGCGGGCAAGGCGCTGATCGCCTTTCTGGCCTCGCCGGAGGCCTCGGCCGTCATGAAGTCGAAAGGCTTTACGCAGTTCTAGGAACCGGTTTTCCGACAAGGACATGCGCCGCTCAATATGATGGCTTCAGATGATGGCGTCAGGCAGCCTGAGCGCCGTCCTGCAGCTTGGCGGGACGCGCGAAGGTGAGCTGGGAGAGCGGAACCGGCCGGCTGAACAGGTAACCCTGTGCCAACTGGCATCCCGCACTGCGCAGGAACGTGAGCTGTTCGGTCGTTTCGACGCCTTCCGCCGCGGTCTCGATATCGAGCGCGCGTCCAAGGCCCGTGATCGCGCACACGATCGCGGCGCTGTCGGAGTGGCTCGTCATGCTTTGAATGAACGACCTGTCGATCTTGATCTTGTCGAATGGGAACATCTGCAGATACCGCATCGACGAGTATCCAACCCCGAAATCATCGAGAACGATGGACACGCCGAGATTCTTGATCTCGTGCAGCACGGCCAGATGGTCCTCGTTCTTGTCGAGCAACACGGTCTCGGTGATTTCGATTTCCAGACGGCTGGGCAGGAGCCCGCACTCGTCGAGCGTTGATCTCAGGATGTCCGGCAGATTGGTCTGCTTGAACTGAGCGGGTGACATGTTGACCGCGAGCTTGAGGTGCGACGGCCACTTCATCGCGTCGGCGCAGGCCTTGCGCAGGATCCACTCGCCCAGCGGAACGATCAGGCCGCTTTCTTCCGCGAGCGAGATGAACTGGTCGGGCGGTATGAGGCCGCGTTCGGGGTGCCGCCAGCGTACCAGCGCCTCGGCGCCACAGGCGTTGATCTCGCCGGCATCGACAATCGTCTGGTAGTGCAGCTCGAACTCATCGCGCGATATAGCCCTGCGCATGTCCTCCTCGAGCTCGCGGCGCTCGCGCGCTTTCTCCTCCATGGCGGGCTCGAACAGACAATATCGCTTTCCGCCTAAGGATTTCGCCCGGTAGAGCGCGAGGTCGGCGTTTTTCAACAGCGCGTCCGCGTTGGTCCCGTCCTGCGGCGCGAAGGTGATGCCGACGCTGGTCTCGATCGTGAATTGTCGGCCCTCGAAGTCATAGGGCTCGGTGATGACCGTGAGAAATCTTGGAAGCCAGTGTCATTGCGGCCTCCTTCGAACCATCCTCCAGCGTCTTCAGGATGGCGAATTCGTCACCGCCCAGCCTTGCGATGGTCCCGACATCGGGGATTGCTTCGCGCAATCGGTGGGCGACGATCTTCAACAGCGAATCGCCAACCGCATGTCCGAGAGAGTCGTTCACGGTCTTGAACCGATCGAGGTCGAGCATCAGGACGGCGAATTGCTTTCCGTCCGTCCGCAATCCCTCGATGGCTGCGTTGGCACGCTCCATGAACAGCGACCGATTGGCGAGACCGGTCAGGCTGTCGTAGCGCGCCATATGGGCGAGCTCCGCTTCGGCCCGCTTTTGCGCCGTAATGTCCTGGTGGACCGCAACCCAGCCGCCGTCGCTGGTTGATTGATGGGTGATCGAGACAATCCGACCATCGCGCAGCTTGCTGACCGTGCATGACGAGCGACGCTCGCGGGCTTGTCTCATGCTCCTCGTGATGAAGCCTACGGCATCTTCTGGAACTCTGCCGGACGCGACACGGGCGTCGAGTATCGTCTGGAACGGTGTACCGGGTTTGGCCTGTTCCGGCGTCAGATTGTAGAGCTCGGTGTACTGCCTGTTGCAGACGATCAGCTGCTGCCGCTCGTCGAACATGGTCAAGCCCTGCGACATGTTGTTGAGCGCTGCGTCGAGCTGCTGCGACTTCTGCGCCAGCGAGGCTTCCGAATTGCTCAAGCGGCGCACCTGCCGCGTGACCGCAACGAGCAGGTAGATCGAGCAGAGCAGCAATGCCGCGCTTCCCAGGCCAATGGTAGCCGCACGCTGGTGCCAGCCGCGCAGCGCCGCGCGGTCCGTCACCGAGATGTCCACCACGAACGGATACTCCGGCACGGTGCGGACCGACACGAAGTTCGTGCCGCCGTCGGCGTCCGCGGGAGCGCTGTAGCCGCCGCCGTCGTTCGCGACCGCCTCATGCCACTGGGGGCCGGCGTCATCCTTCTTGCCGGCGAGATCGGGGGAATCGGGATGGCTTGCAAGAATTGTCCCGTCCCATTTCCGCAGCGTGAACCGATGGCTGTGAACCGACTGAATGGAGCCGTAGATGTTTTCAAAGTAGGCGGTGTTGACGCTGCAATAGATGATGCCGACAAATTCACCGGCCAGACTTTCCAGCCGCCGCGCGAACACGATCGTCCGTTGCCCGTCGATCCGGTTGTGAATCGGAACCGATGTGCTGATCCGCCCGTCGGTGCGCGTGCGCGCATCGCGGAAATAGTCTCGGTCAGCGACGTTGATCTTGGGCGTCGGCCAGGCGGCCGTGGTCACCGTGACCTGCCCGCGCGCGTCCGCGATCGCAATATTGAAGGCTTGCGGCAGGCGGCTGAGCTGCTCGAGCAGGGCTTCCCGCATGGCGCGGCGGTTGAACGCGATGCGAAAGCTCTGCGGCGTATCGATGTCGAGGTCCTTGGTCGAGCGCTTGGTCTCGACCAGCACGGCGTCGATGCCCTGGATGGATCGAGAGAGCTGGCCGGCCAGCACCGTCGCGATATTGCCCGATTCCGCGATGGCGGCCTGGAAAGCGTCGGATCTCAGCTCCCAGATCGTCCATCCGACTGCGGTCGCGGAAACTCCGAGCAGGACGAAGGCGGCCCACCAAAGCTGTCGCAAGTGACCGGATAGTTTGCTGACGTGATCCGTCCGCTGGGACGGCGCTGTCGTGCTTCCAGGTTGAACGGGCGGAGTTGTCTCGGTCATCACGCCAGGACCACCTGGATGGCTGTTTGTGGTTTGTGATCCTGAATTATGAGGTGCCGCAGCCGAATTTCCGCTTAAGGTCTTGGGTTAATCGTTCGCAAACCGGGCGATCTATAGCGACACGCCCTGATTGATTTGCGCAGCCAATGGTTGCGGAGTTTTGATTATTCCCGCCACGGCCTCTTCTCGGGCTGTGACCTCAGCCTTCGCGATCCGCCACAGCAGCCGCGCGCCAAGTGCGGCGGCCGGCAGGCAGGACACCGGAATTCCGGCCATTCCCAAGGGGACCGTCAGGAACGGAATCGCCCATACGGCGAGCATGAGCCCGTAGTCCCATGCCGCGTTGTCGGTCCGGTTGATGAGGGTGATGGCCACGAAGCCGAACACGACCATGTCGTAGTTGAAGACATAGGGCGTGACCACAAAGGTAGCGGTGACGAGCAGCGCGTTCGAGAGGCCGGGATCCCGGCGCCGCCAGAATGTCCAGACCACGCCCGCGATCGCGGCGAGCGACAGCGGGACCTGGGCGATGATGCCGGCTTCCACCGAAAGCCCCGCGATCCTTGCGTTCATGAAGGCGGTGGGCACGTGCACCATCCAGTGTTCAAAACTCCGCAGGAACACGTGGGACTGCACCGGCATCGCATCGTTGACGTAGGCGATCCACACCTTGGGCCCGAATGCGAGGCTTGCGGCCGCGACCAAGAGCGCGATCGTCGCGGTGGCGGCCGCGATCGTGCGCCAGCGTCCCGTCAGCAAGAGCATCAGGGGCAGCAGCAGCCCGAGATGCGGCTTGATGGTGAGCAGACCGAACAGGACGCCGGCGAGGATCGGGCGGCGGTCGAGCTGGATCAGCCCGCCGACGAGCAGCGCCGCCACAAAGAAGCCGACCTGCCCGCACCAGATGTTGACGATCGTCGCCGGAGCAAGCGCAAGCAGCAGCAGATGATCGGCGCGGCGGTCGCCGTCGGAAACGACCGCGAGATACACGATGAGCCCCAGCACCGAATAGATCGCGTAAGCCGCCATATAGGGCAAGAGCGCGAGCGGCCACGTGAACAGCAGAAAATGCGGCGGATAGGACCAGATGTGGATCGGATAGCCCTGGCCGAAGATCTCTTTCAGGGCCGCGTTGTAGGTGAGATATCCGAAGTGCGCACCGGGATCGCCGGTGAGCGCGAGCCGTGCCCCGAGCCAGGTATTGGCGAAGTCGCGGCCGATGACATAGCCCACCGGATCGTATGGCAACGGCGAGTATAAGAGATACCCGATCTCCAGTCCGGCGACCACGATGCCGGACGCAAGCGCGAGCTTGAAGAACAAGTCCGCGTTGGAGTCTTGCAGTGCCGGGAGTTCCAAATGGGTGGTCGGGGTCATCGTGTCCGTCCGATCGGGCAGCCATGGTGCATCAGTCAGCCGTTGGCTTGAGATCGCACAGAAAGGTTTTCCAAAGATTGCGGAGCCTCCCGCTCGGCCTTCCACAGGCGCCACGACAGCCTCCCGCCGAGCGCGGCGATCGGCACGCAGGATACCGGGATGCTGTTCATGCTGAGGGCTACCGTCAGGACTGGTGTCGCCCAGACGGCGAGCATGAGCCGATAGTCCCACGGCTCGTTGTCGGTCCGATCCACGAGCTTGACGATGACGAAGCCAAGGGTGGTCATGTCGTAGTTGAAGACATAGGGCGTGACCGCGAAGGTGGCGGTCAGGAACAGCGCGTTCGACAGCACGGGATCCCGCCGCCGCCAGAATGTCCACGCCACGCCCGCGGTGGCGATCGAGGCGAGGAGCGCCTGCGCCACGATTGCGGTCGCGACCGAAAAGCCCGCGATCCTCGCGTTTATGAACGCGGTCGGCACGTGCATCATCCAGTGGTCGATGTCGGCAAGCAGCACGCGGGACTGCACCGGCATTGCGTCGTTGAGGTAGGCGGTCCACACCTTGGTCCCGAACACGAGGGTGGTCGCAGCACACAGTACTGCGATCGTCGCAGCGGCGGCCGCGATCACACGCCAGCGTCTCGTCAACACGAGCATCAGGGGCAGCAGCAGCCCGAGATGCGGCTTGATGCTGAGCAGGCCGAACAGCGCACCGGCGAGGATTGGGCGGCGGTCGAGCTGGATGAGCCCGCCGACGAGCAGCGCCGCGACAAAGAAGCCGACCTGGCCGCACCAGATGTTGATGATCGTCGCCGGAGCGAGAGCGAGCAGCAGCAGGTGATCGGCGCGGCGGTCGCCGTCGGATACGACCGCGAGATACACCAGCAATCCCACCGTCACATAGACGACGTAGGCGGCGATGTAGGGCAAGAGGCCGAGCGGCCACGTGAACAGCAAGAGATGCGGCGGATAGGACCAGATGTGCGGCGGATAGTCCGGACCAAAGATCTCCTTGAGCAGTCCGTTGTAGGCAAAAAACCCGAGATGTGTGCCGGGATCGCCGGTGAGCGCGAGCCGTCCTCCGACCCATGTGTTCACGAAATCGCGGCCGACCACATAGCCCATGGGGCCATACGGCAAGGGCGAATAGAACAGGTACGCGAGCTCCAGCCCGACAAGGGTGAGGCCGATTGCGAGTGCAAGCCTAAAGAACAGCTCTAGGTTGTAGTTTGGGGCAGCCGAGGGTGCGGGGCGGGGCGACATGTTCGGTCCGATCGGAAGGATGTAGAGCAGAGGGCTCTGCTACCTAAGATTGCGATCGGAGCCTTTCGGAACCCTTAACCGTATTTGGATTCCGCCCGCGTGCTCTGGCCCGCCAAAGCCGCCGTTTAACGAATTCCTGCGATGGAAAGCTTGCGCGTTCGGGTCTGCCGGGACCCGGATCGCCGGTGGAATGGTGTGGGGCGTACGCAGGATGCTTGTTCACATACGCGGCTTGGACGAAGCGCTGCGCATGCCCACGCTCAATGAGCGGATCCGGGCGCTTGCAGCGCTGCTGCCGCGGCCATTGCGGTTCCTCGCGGTGGGCGGCATCGGCCTCGGAGCCGACATCGCGCTCTTCACCATCGCCTGGATGCTCGGCGTTCCGGCAATCGCGGCCGGGCTGCTGGCGCTGATTGCAGCGACCGTCCTGACCTGGCGGCTCAACCGCGTCTTCACCTTCGATCGCAGCGGTCGCTCGCTGACCGAGGAGGCCGTGCGTTACGCGGTCGTGACCACGGTCGCGCAAGGAACAAGCTACGCGGTCTTCGTCGTCCTCGTCCTGACCGTGCTGGCGCGGCTGCCGCAGCTCGCGATCATCATCGGCGCCGCTGTCGGTGCGTTGATCTCATACAACGGCCATCGGCTGTTTGCCTTCGCGCCGCGCCCTCTCGCGGAGGGTGCCACCGATTCATCCCCCAGCTCCTCAGGCTTCGTACGCTCATGACAACTCCCATGACCAACCATGTCGAGGTCTTCATCGTCGGCGCGGGCCCGGCGGGCCTCACGGCCGCCTATTGCCTGAGCAAGCAGGAGCCGTCCGTTCTGGTCATCGAAAAGGATCCGGTCTACGTCGGCGGCATCAGCCGCACCGTGCGCTACAAGGATTTCCTGTTCGACGTCGGCGGCCATCGCTTCTTCTCGAAGTCGAAGGAAGTGGTCGACCTGTGGCAGGAGATCCTGCCCGACGATTTCATCGAACGGCCGCGGCTGTCGCGCATCTTCTACGGCGGCAAGTTCTACTCCTATCCGCTGAGCGCCGCCCAGGCGCTCGCCAATCTCGGGCTCGTCACCAGCGCGGCCTGCATGTTGTCCTATGCGTACGCCAAGCTGCGTCCGATCAAGGACCCCCGCACCTTCCATCAATGGGTGCGTAACCAGTTCGGCGAGCGGCTGTTCTCGATCTTCTTCAAGACCTACACCGAGAAGGTGTGGGGGATGTCGTGCGACGAGATCTCGGCGGACTGGGCGGCCCAGCGCATCAAGGGGCTCAATCTCGGCGTTGCGGTCATGAACGCGCTCGCGCGCACGGTGAGGCCCGCCGGCCGCGCCCGTCGCGACGGCGAGCCGGTCGTCAAGACGTTGATCGAGAGCTTTCAGTACCCGCGCAAGGGTCCCGGCATGATGTGGGAGGCGGCGACGCGCCAGATCGAAGCGCGCGGCGGCCGGATCCTGATGGGACGCGAGCTGCGCCGGCTTTCTTACGATGCCGGTCGCCGGATCTGGAACATCGAGGTCAAGACCGTCGACGGCCGCGACGAGACCTACACCGCCCGCCATGTCGTCTCCTCGGCGCCGGTGCGCGAGCTCGTTGAAAGGATCGCGCCGCTGCCGATCTCGATCTTCCACGCCCGCGCGCTGCGCTACCGCGATTTCCTCACCGTGGCGCTGATGGTGAAGAAGCCGGACATGTTCCCGGACAACTGGATCTATATCCACGATCCTGCGGTCAAGGTCGGTCGCGTGCAGAACTTCCGCTCCTGGTCGCCCGAGATGGCGCCGGAAGGCATGAACTGCCTCGGGCTTGAGTATTTCTGCTTCGACGGCGACGATCTTTGGAATTCGGCGGACCAAGACCTCATTGCGCTCGCCAAGCGCGAGATCGCCCACATCGGCCTTGCCGAGGCGATCGACGTGGTCGACGCCTGCGTGGTGCGCCAGCCCAAGGCCTATCCGGTCTACGACGAAGACTACCGCGACAACGTGGCCATGGTCCGGCGCGATCTCGAGCTCAGCTATCCGACGCTGCATCTCGTCGGGCGCAACGGGATGCACAAGTATAACAACCAGGATCACGCCATGATGACCGCCATGCTGACGGCGCGAAACATCCTGGCGGGCGAGCGTTTCTACAATGTCTGGGATGTCAACGAGGACGCCGAGTATCACGAGGCGGGTTCCTCCGGCATCCGGGAAGCGCTGCAGAGCGAGCGTCTGGTGCCCGAGCGGGTCAAGCGCGCCGCCAACGCCGGCTGACGCCCATGGCGATCTTGATCCGAGCGAGCGCGGTCGGGTCAACAGCTAAGGGCAGCCCGACATGACCGCCGCTACGCTATCGTCGCAATCTCAGTGGCAGCTCGCGCGTCCGTTCGCGCTTGGGTGCCTTGCGCTCGGCGTCGGGCAGGCGGTTTTTCTGGCGGCGGCGTTCATCAAGGGAACCTGGCTGCTTGATCCGACCGGCCAGGCGATCGCGACCGACTTCGTCAACGTCTGGGCGGCCGGCCGGCAGGTGCTCGCCGGCGAACCCGCCGCCGTTTACGACGTGGCGCTGCACAAGGCCGCCGAGGTGGCGGCCGTCGGTCATGGCTTTGCCGGAGAGTTTCCCTGGGTCTATCCGCCAGCCTACCTGTTCGTGGCCGCGCTGCTCGCGCTGCTGCCCCATGTGGCGGCTTGCGCCACCTGGCTCGCCCTCACTTTTCCGGCCTATGTGGCGGTGATCCGCGCGATCGTCGGCCACCGGCTCGGCATTCTGCTCGCGTGCGCCTATCCGGGCCTCCTCGCCAACGCCGCGGTGGGCCAGAATGGATTCGCCAGCGCCGCACTGCTGGGTGGAGCGCTGCTGCTGATGCAGCGCAACCCCATCATGGCCGGATGCCTGGTCGGGCTGCTTTCGTTCAAGCCGCATCTCGGCATCCTGCTGCCGATTGTTCTGGTGGCTGGCGGCTATTGGCGCGCCTTCGCGTCAGCGGCGGTCGTCGTTGCGCTGCTGGCGCTGGCGGCGTGGGCCGCATTCGGCCTCGACACCTGGGTGGCGTTCCTGCACAGCCTGTCGAGCGCATCGCAATCCACGCTCGAGCAGGGGCGGGCGGATTGGGCCAAGCTGCAGAGCCTCTACGGTCTGGTGCGCATGGCGGGAGCACCGAGCGCGTTCGCCTGGGCCATGCAGGGGATGCTGGCCGGCGCCGTGGCGGTGTCGCTCGTCGCCTTGTGGCGCAGCAGGGCATCATTTGATCTCAAGGCGGCCGCGCTTGCGACCGGTGCGCTTCTGGCTACGCCTTACGTGTTTCTCTACGACCTGGTCGTGCTGGCGGTCGCGATGGCGTTCCTGCTGCGCGCCAGTGCAAAGGACGGCCCCGTTCCGGGCGAGCTGCCCGGGCTTGCGATGGCGGGCGGTCTCATTCTGAGCTTTCCGTTGGTCAAGGCGCCGGTGGGGCTTGCCGCCGCGCTCGTGGTGGCGCTGCTGGTCGCCAGGCGCGTGGGCCTGAACCGTTCACGGGCCATAGCGCAACAGCGCCATGCGCTGGGTTGAGGGTTCAGCCGGCCACCCCGGTGCGTAATCTTATCCGAAAAGCCTGAGACTCTTCGGGATCATGCGCTAATTCGCGCGGCGCTCCACCAGCGGGGGCAGGAAAGAACTGTCGAACACGTCTTCGGGCTTCGGCTTGACCTTGAAGGCTTGGGTCAACGCCAGCTGGTCGATCGCCTCCTCAAGGCGCGCATTGTCGACCGCCCCGAGGCCGTTGGCCTTCACCTCGCGGGTAATCAGGTTGTCGCGAATCGCCATGCGCAGGCGCTCGAGCTCGACTTCCTTCTTGGCGGATTCATCCCGCTTGAGCAGGACATCGACGGCCGCTCCCGGGTTCCTGATCGTTTCCCGCATTCCGCGCACGGTAGCGCGCAAGAATCCGGCGAGCGCTTCCGGCTTTTCCGCCGCGAACTTGGTGTTCACGATAATGGCGTTGCCATAGAGCTTCAGGCCGTAATTCGCCATCTGCAGCAGCACGATGTCCTCGACCGGCACGCCACGGTCCTTCAGGTTGACGTAGACCCGGAACGAATAGCCCAGCACCGCATCGATCTGCCCGGCGGCAAGCATTGGTGCGCGCACCGGAATTCCGATCTTCTCGGTTGCCACCTTGGTCACATCGATCTCGTTGAGCTTGGCGAACAGCGGCCACACACTGGGGGTCGAGCCGTGCAGCGGAACGCCCAGTTTCTTGCCTATCAGGTCCTTGGGCTCGGTGACGTCACGGCTCTTGCGCGAGATGATCGCGAACGGTGGCTTGTTGTAAACCATGAACACAGCTTTTACGGCCGCGCTCGGGTTCTGGTCTCGATACCTGATCAGCGCGTTGATGTCGGCAAAGCCGATGTCGTGGCTGCCGGACGCGACGCGGGTGATCGGGTCGAGCACGGACGTTCCTTCGTCGATGACGACGTCGAGCCCTTCGTGTCGGTAATAACCGCGTTCCTGCGGGACCAGGAACATCGCCGCCGGCCCTTCAAGCCGCCAGTCGAGCGACAATCGCAACGGAATTTGCGCCTGCGCGGAGGCGGCGCCGACCAGCAGGGCTGTCGCAATCGCCGCAGCGAGTCGACCGCGCCTGAGGAGATGGCTCATGGTCGACATGGGTCGTCTGCCTCTATTGTCCTTACACAGTCGTCGCCCCGGCCTGCATTGTGGTTCAGAAAAGTACATGATCATGCAAAGCGCAAGCCCAGATGGCGTCGCAGATGCATATTAGTTTCCATCATTGCAACGAAGACACGCTCGTTGAGTAATTTTCTGCCAAGGCGAGGTCCGCATGCTGGTAGAATAGGCATCGCTGCGCCGGAGTGCCGTTATGGTTACCCGATCTGAACGTCCGTTCAGCGCACCTTATGCACCGCCCGACGAGACGGTAGCGGCCCAACTGCTGGCTGAGACGCCACGTGCGGCGGCGGCCGAGCACCGCATCGACGCGCGCGCCGCCCGGTTGATCGAGGGCATCAGGGCGCAGGTCGGGGGGCTGGGTGGCATCGAGGATTTCCTGCATGCCTATTCGCTGTCCACCAAGGAGGGGCTCGCCCTGATGGTGCTGGCGGAGGCGCTGTTGCGAGTGCCTGATGCCGCCACCGCCGACCGCCTGATCGAAGACAAGCTCGCCACCGGCGACTGGTCGACGCATGAGGTGCGCTCGAACGCCTTCCTGGTCTCGGCCTCTGCGTGGACGCTGGGAATCACCGCCCGCATCATTCAGCCCGGCGAGACCCCCGACACCATCCTCGAAAGCCTGATCAAGCGCCTGGGCTTGCCGGCCGTGCGCACAGCGACCCGGCAGGCGATGCGGCTTTTGGGTTCTCATTTCGTCCTGGGGCAGACCATCGATGAGGCGCTCGATCGGGCCGGCCGCCATCGCGAGCTCCGGTATTCCTTCGATATGCTCGGCGAAGGCGCCCGCACCGCGGCCGACGCTGGGCGCTATCTTGACGCTTATGCGGCTGCCATTGCGGCGATCGGGGCGTCGGCGGGCGATGGCGCACTGCCCAACCGGCCAGGCATCTCGGTCAAGCTTTCCGCGCTGCACCCGCGCTTCGAGGCGGTCTCGCGGACGCGAGTGCTGGCCGAGCTGGTGCCCAAGCTGCTCGAACTGGCCCGCAAGGCGCGCGACCACGACCTCAATTTCACCATTGATGCCGAGGAGGCCGACCGGCTGGAGCTTACCCTCGATGTCATCGCGGCGGTGCTTGCCAACTCCTCGCTGCGCGGCTGGGAGGGCTTCGGGCTTGCGGTGCAGGCCTATCAGAAGCGCGCGAGCGCGGTGATCGACTGGCTCGCCGAAGAGGCGCGCGCGCTCGGACGGCGCCTCATGGTGCGGCTGGTCAAAGGCGCCTATTGGGACAGCGAGGTCAAGCGGGCGCAGGAGCGTGGTCTCCCCGACTATCCGGTGTTCACCCGCAAGGCGATGACCGACCTCAGCTATCTGCATTGCACCCGCAAGCTTCTGGCGGCGCGGCCGCAGCTCTATCCGCAATTCGCCACCCACAACGCGCTCACGGTCGCAAGCGTGATCGAGGATGCGGGCGGCATCGACGGCTACGAGTTCCAGCGCCTGCACGGCATGGGCGAGGTGCTCTACGAGACTCTCAGACGCGAGTTGTCGACGGCCGCGGTGCGGGTCTATGCGCCGGTCGGCGGCCACCGCGATCTTTTGGCCTATCTGGTGCGCAGGCTTTTGGAGAACGGGGCGAATTCGTCGTTCGTGGCGGTCGCGGCCGATCCATCGGTCCCGGTCGAGACTATTTTGCGGCGCCCGCAGAGCTGGATCGGCGACATAGCGCACGCGCGTCATCCGAAGATTCCGCTGCCGCGCGATCTCTATGGCGCCGAGCGGCGAAATTCGGCCGGCGTCGAGTTCGGCGACCGCGCAAGCCTTGCGGAATTTGTGGCCGAGGTCCGGCGCGCCGATGCGCCGGCAGATGCTGCGCCCATCATCGACGGCGCCGTGCGTGCCGGCAGCGCGCGGCCGGTGCTGTCGCCGATCGACGGCCGCGAGGTCGGTCGCGTGCAGGAAGGCGACGATGCGGTTGCGCGCGCCGCGATGGCGGCCGCGCAGGCGGCCTTCCCGCAATGGCAGGCGACGCCGGTCGATGAACGCGCGGCGGCGCTCGAGCGCGCGAGTGATCTGCTGGAACAGCGGCGCGGCCGTCTCATTGCGCTGATGCAAAGCGAGGGCGGCAAGACGCTCGATGATGCGCTCGCCGAACATCGCGAGGCGGTCGACTTCTGCCGCTACTACGCGGCGCAAGCGCGGCTTTCGCTCGCGCCGGAGCCGATGCCGGGGCCGACCGGCGAGAGCAACGAGCTGCGCTGCCGCGGCCGCGGCGTGTTCGTTTGCATCAGCCCGTGGAACTTTCCGCTGTCGATCTTCCTCGGCCAGGTCTCAGCCGCGCTCGTTTCCGGCAATGCCGTGGTGGCGAAGCCGGCCGAGCAGACGCCGCTCGTGGCGGCTGAATGCGTGCGCATTCTGCATGCGGCCGGCGTGCCGGCGGGTGCGCTGGCGCTCGTGCCGGGCGACGGCAAGGTCGGCGCCGCGCTGGTTGCCGACGAACGCGTGGCCGGTGTCGCCTTCACGGGCTCGACCGAAGTTGCGCGCGCGATCAATCGCGCGCTTGCCGCCAAGGATACGCCGATCGCCCCGCTGATTGCGGAGACCGGCGGCATCAACCCCATGATCGTCGACGCCACCGCGCTGCCCGAGCAGGTGGCCGACGACGTGGTGGCCTCCGCCTTCCGCTCGGCCGGCCAGCGTTGCTCGGCGCTGCGGCTGCTCTGCGTGCAGGAGGACGTGGCCGATCGCATCGTCGAGATGATCGCGGGCGCCGCGCGGCAATTGCAGCTTGGCGATCCGCGCGATCCTTCCACCCATGTCGGGCCGGTGATCGATGCGGAAGCGAAAGACCGCCTCGATCGTTGGATCGCCGCAAAGCAGCGCGAAGGCCGCGTGCGCTTCCGTTGGGACGAGGCGCGTGCGCTGCCGCAAGCCGGCACCTATGTGCCGCCCGCGATCATCACGCTCGACCACGCCCGCGACCTCAAGGAGGAGGTGTTCGGCCCGATCCTGCACGTGGTGCGCTGGCGCGCCGACGCGCTGGATGCGCTCATCGACGAGATTGCCGGCAACGGCTACGCGCTCACGCTCGGCATCCATTCCCGTATCGACACGACCGTCGAGGAGATCGCGGCGCGGCTTGCGCACGGCAACGTCTACGTCAACCGCAACATGATCGGCGCCGTGGTCGGCACCCAGCCGTTCGGCGGCACCGGCCTCTCCGGCACCGGCCCGAAGGCTGGCGGCCCCAACTATCTGCGCCGCTTCGTCACCGAGCAGGTGGTCACGATCAACACCGCGGCCGCCGGCGGCAACGCGAGCCTGCTGGCGGCGGAGGAGTGAATATCTTTTGGTGATGGCTCTCGCCGTGTCGTTCCCGCTTGCGTGGAAACGACAAGAAGAACAAGTCAGCCGTAGGGTGGGCAAAGGCGCGGTCTGCATGCACCTGCTTTCCAATTGCGCAAGCGCAGCGCCGTGCCCGCCGTTGCAGATCGGTTCTGGCAATCAATCAGGAATGGTGGGCACGGCGCACGATAGACTTTGCTTGCCGGGAGCGCATTGCCGCCGCCTTTGCCCACCCTGCGACCTATCTTTCTGTCGTCCCTGCTTTCGCGGGGGCGACAGAAGGTTGATTTGCGGGCGCGACAGAGATGACTTGCTCTGACTAGCTCACGCCGTCGCCGCGCCGCTCGCCTCATCGCGCCAGCGGCCCGGTGTCACGCCGGTCACGCGCTTGAACGCGCGGTTGAAGGCAGCTTCCGAACTCATAGCCGACATCGGCCCCGATGCTGGCGATGCTCTCCGGCGTGCCGCGCAGGCGTTCAGCCGCGAGCTGGATACGCCAGCTCGTCACGTATTCGATCGGCGGCTTGCCCAGAAGCGCATTGAACCGCTCGGCCAGCACGGTACGCGAGGAGCCGGCTTCACGCGCAAGATCGTCGGCGGTCCAGCGCCGCGCCGGCGCGGCGTGCACGAGCTTGAGCGCGCGCCCCACAACCGGGTCGTTGAGTGCCGCGAGCCACCCCGTTGAGGCGGCCGGCAGCCGTGCCACGTGCCGCCGCAGCACTTCGACAAAGAGCAGTTCCATCAGGCGCCCGAGCATCAGCTGGCTGCTCGGCGTCGCGGCGTCGACCAGCGTCACGATCTCGCGCACGGTCGATGCGATCATGGCGCCGATCTTGTCGTCGCCGGTGTGATCGACGAGCAGCTTGGGCAGCGTGCGGAAGATCGGCGTGAACAGGCATTCGGCGGATTCGAGATAGCCGCAGACCAGCCGGGTTTCCTCGCCGCCGCCGCCATAGCGGACGGTCCAGACACCCTCGATCGGGCCCGGACAGACGATGTCGGGCGCGAAGGCGATTTCGGGGGGATCGCCATGCCAGAACGTGTGTTGATCCGCAAACGGGAGCAGCAGCATGTCGCCGGCCTTGATCTCGCCGCGCTCGCCGGTCGCAAGCTGAAACGTGCAGCGGCCCTTCACCAGCATATGGAAGATGCTGATGTGGCGCAGGTGCGCAATCGGCGTAGCCCCGTCCCAGCGCTTCGGGCTGATCACGCCGAACGGCGCTGTGAACAGCCCGTTGAGGAACACCGACCCGCTCAGCCGCACGGCGCGCAGCATTTCCGACAGCACATCGGGCCCGCCTGCGGGGGTGGCGCGGGCCGGCGTATCGGCAAATGAAGGCGGCGTTTCGGTCATTGTCCGGGTTTCGCGAACCAAGGATAACCGGGCCCGATCGTTGCAGCCGGTCTGGGCGAACTTGGGATGCCGGCTGCAAGGATAGACCATATCGATCAGAGGAGCATCCCATGTCGATCCACGTGAAGTCGCCGCTGGTGCGTTCAGGCTGGCGCGACGTCCTCGCCGAAATCGGTCCCCGGCTGGCCGAGGAGGGCCGCCGCTGCGACGAGGCCAACGAATTCGTTGGCGCCAACCTGGCATTGCTGCGCGAGCGTGGTTTCCTGGAGCTTGGCGTGCCGGCGGAACTGGGCGGCGCGGGGCTCACGCGGGCGGAGCTCGCCGACATGCTGCGCACGCTCGCCCACTATTGCGGCTCGACCGCGCTGGCGTTGGCGATGCACACCCATGCGGTCGCCGCCGCGGCCTGGCGGTGGCGCCACCAGAACGCGCCCGTCGACGGCCTGCTCAAGCGGGTCGCGGCCGAGCGCATTCAGCTCCTATCGTCTGGCGGCTCCGATTGGCTCGCCGGCTCCGGCAAGGCCGTCAAGGTCGAGGGCGGCTACAAGGTTCACGCGCGTAAGATCTTCGCGAGCGGGGCGCCGTCCGCCAACCTGTTCATGACCGGCGCCATCGACCAGGATGCGCCCGACGGTCCGACCATGCTGCAATTCGGCGTGCCGATGAGCGCGGCTGGCGTCTCGATCGAGAATACGTGGGATACGCTCGGCATGCGCGGCACCGGCTCGCATGATGTCGTGCTTGACGACGTGTTCGTGCCGGACGCCGCCATCGGAGCGCGGCGCAGGCCCGGTGTGTGGCACCCGCTTCTGCACATCATTTCGATGGTCGCTTTTCCGCTGGTCTACGCGGTCTATGCCGGCATCGCGGAGGCTGCCCGCGATCTCGCGGTCGCCGCCGCCGCGAAGCGGCGCAATGGCGTGGTGATCGAGCTCGTTGGTGCGCTCGACACCGAGCTCGCCGCAACCCGCATCGCGCTCGATAGCCTGGTGGCTTTTTCCGAGTTTGCCGAGCCTGGCCCGGCGACCACCAGCACGATCTTCACCTATCGTTCGCTGGTCGAACGCGGCGCGCGCAAGACGGTCGATCTTGCGCTCGAAGTAGCAGGTGGCATGAGCTATCACCGCCGCAGCCGTCTCGAGCGGCTGTTCCGTGACGTGCAGGGCGCGCGTTTCCACCCGTTGCCGGCCTATCAGCAGCGCCGGCTCGCCGGCTGCATCGCGCTTGGCCTGCCGATCGACGGATGAGCGCGCTGTCGAATCTGGTTTGATGTCGAATCTAGTTTGATGTCGCTTGAGTTGCATCCCAATCGGCGCCGCGTCGGTATCCACCCGTTCGGCGGCGTCGCGTACCGTCGAAGTGACGGGGGCTGCCGGCTACTCGCTCGGCGATGTTGTGCCTCGCTGATCCTCGGTGCGAGCACCCTGCTCGGCCCGCGCTGCCATTTGCTCGTAGGCTTCGGTGGCGCCTTGCACCGGTTCGGCAAGTCTTGATCGAAGCGCGGCATAGCCGCGCGCGAGCGTCCGGTACTTCTTGGCGTGCACCTTGTAGCTGCTCAGCTCTGGCATGACGGTGTCCTGGTTTGATCCGCCCCACTGCGGAAAATGGTGAAGTCGATGGTATACGGTTAACATTATAGACGCGGCTCCAGCCGTGGTCACCCGGGATGATCGGGCCGGTCCACGTTTGCTCAATTCTTGAGCAAAGAGATGTTGGGGCGTGTTCGAGTTGAGCCCCAAGATGTTGTTAATAACAGTGTGTCGCTGGGAAATCAGATGACTTTCTCGCCCGATGTGCCTGCCGGGCCACAGCGGCAGCAGGGCCGGGGAGTCATTTGGCGGAGCGCACGAACAGATCGTAGAGCGTCATCAATACCTCGAAGACGATCAGCGCAACGATTGTCATTTCAAGCCGCACGCTGCGCTCGGCATCGATGATGTCGGTAAGCGCGTGGGAGGTTTCGTCGATCACCGAAAGTTTTCGTGAAAGCCCCAGCGCCCGCTCCTTGAGCTCGTATTCGTCGGCGAGCCGCGCATGCAGCCGATCGAGTTGCGGGTGGTCCCACAGAATGTCGGGTTTCTCCTCGATCTCGATCCGCCCCGACATCCGGTGATGCACCGACAGGGCTTGCCCGATCGTGCGCAGGATTTGGCGCCGGTTCGAGGGTGAGCGTCCGGTGCGCGCGAGCGTCGTAGCAAACGGCTCGACCACCTCGATGACTTTGCTCACCTCGCGCTCGTCGCGCGGCAGCGCCACGTTCTTGGCGAGCACATCGGCAATGACGAGTAGACGGGGCGGCGAGAGGTCGCGCACCGAGATCGGACCACCCGGCGCGATCTGATCGTCGCGTTCCGGCGTGATCTCGATGATGACACTTTCGTCTTCGGGGCGCGGGAGCGGACCGGCAACGCGCGGCTTGACGCCGCGGATGAGCTCGTCTTCCTCAAGCACCGACAATCCGAACAGGACCAGGGCACCGTAGCGGAACAGGACCGCATAGCCGTCCCGTCCGACCCGGAATGCCAGCGGCGTCGTCGAAATGACGTCGCTGCGCTCCAGTCCCGCAACGTCGATGCGTTCGCCGAGCAACAGGGCGCGTGCCGTCAGCTGGCGCTTCGATGCGGCAGCAACCGATGTGGTACTCAGGTCGGTCATGGGCGAGATCGCGTTGGCCATGACGCCAAGATATCGAAAGACAGCGCGATATCGAAATCGAAGACTTGATCGATATCGAAGACTCGACCGAAATCGAAGAATTGATCGAAAATTGAAGACTGGATCGAAATCGAAGAATTGGGGGTCACATCGCCGACATCGGGTCGGGCCCGCAACACCCGGCGGGGGCGGAACTTACAGCCCGCAAAGGCCATGCGTCGCTTTGCGATCGGGCTATATGATCAGGACGGCATGATCAGGACGGTCCTTGCGCCCGACAAGGTTTTTTGCCTTGCCGATGGTCGCGCTCATGCTTCGACATCGGCGGTCCCGGCGCGTTGCGCCAAACCTGCCGAGGGGGCCTGGTACGGCGGGACGATCCAGGCATCTTGCGGCCGCCACTTATGCATTTGACCGCAGGCCGGGCAGCGAAACGGTATGGGTATGCGCGGGAGGCTGTGCAACAGGACCCACTCCGTCTTCAGTCCGGTTGAAACCCCGGCACCGGTGCGCGGACATTGCACGAAGATATCAGCCACGACGAACTCCTCTGGTCATCAGCCCAATGTCTGTCGACAGAACGAGCGTGTGCAGGTGCGACATTGAAGCGGTCACGAACTGTCAGCGTCACAAATTCAGCGTCACGGCTAACAGAGAGGCCGCTCCATAACGCGGGTTGATTTGCCTTAGCTGCGCGAAATGAGTCCAGAGAAATTTTCAGAGCCTGTGGATAACTCGGGCGGATGTGGCTGCGGCAGAGAAGCAGGCGCGGCCGCGGTCGTCATCAGGCGGTCATCGATTCATCATAAAGAAAAACGGACGCACGCTTGAGAAAGAATAAGAGCAACTCGGGTCGAATGCATGTTTCTCGCCAGACGGTCAGCGAAAGGCTTCGACTCCGACTTGCAGGAGCTCGCTTGTACGATCGCGGAAATGGGCGGTTACGCCGAGCGACAGATTGCCGAAGTGATCGAGGCGTTGACGCATCGCGATAGTGGGCGCGCGCGGCGAGTGGTCGCCGCCGATGTTACCATCGACGTGATGCAGCGCGCCATCGACGAGCGCGCGGTCGATGTCATCGCCAAGCGCCAGCCGGTCGCCAAGGACCTGCGACAGGTCGTCGGGATTGTCCGCATCGCCAACGAGATCGAGCGCATCGGCGACCTGGCGAAGAACATCAGCAAGCGCATCATCGCCATCAGTGAGCAGGACGCGCCGCGCCGACAGATGCGCGGCATCAGTCACATGGCGACCCTCATGCTCACCCAGCTGCGCAATGTCCTCGACAGTTTCGCGCGCCGCGACGTTCCGACCGCGGTCGATGTCTGGACGCGCGACCAGGAGGTCGACCGGCTGTGCACCAGCCTGTTCCGCGAGCTGCTCGCCCACATGACGGAAAATCCCCTCACCATGACCTTCGGCGTGCACCTGCTGTTTTGCATCAAGAACCTCGAGCGCATGGGCGACCATGTCACCAACATCGCCGAGTCCATCCACTATATGGTGATGGGAAGCGCGCTCGCGGACGAGCGCCCGAAGGCCGACGTGTCGAGCGGTTTGACCATCTCGCTCGGCGGCGACGAAAAGCTGTGGCTCCCCGAGGATACCCTGCCGCACACGACGTAGGGGCGCAGTGGCTGGGTGCGGACCCCGGTCCCGCCGGACGCTCTCCGGCGTTAACCAGCATCGGTACGGCGAGCAAGCCAGTGCGAGCAAGCCAGTGCGGGCAAGCTAGTGCGGGCAAGCTAGTGCGAATAAGCCAGTGAGTGGTGTTGGCCGGCGTCGTCTCTCCAGGCGGTGCCGGCTATTTGCGTCCCGGCATGGCCGGCTGGCGGTAACGGAGGCAGCCCAAAAAAGTGTGATGGAGTTAACACACTTTATTTAGGATCGCGTTATGGTCGGGCATGACTGATTCGCTCGACCGGCTATACGCGGCCGTTCTGGCCGCCCGACATGGCGATCCGGCCACCTCCCGGACGGCGCGGCTGTGGCGCGCCGGGCGCGACAAGATGGCCAAGAAGCTGGCCGAGGAAGCGGTCGAAGTCGTCATCGATGCCATGCATGGCAACACCGACGCGGTCATCAAGGAGAGCGCCGACCTGATGTACAATCTGGTCGTGCTCTGGGTCGCCGCCGGCATCGATCCGAACGACGTGTGGGCGGAGATGGACCGGCGCGAGCAGCTCATGGGCATTGCCGAGAAGCTGCCGAAACGCCTGCTTGGCAAGCCGCTCAGCGACAAGCAGCCCGTTGACAAGCACCTCGTCGAAACACCGCAGTCGCGTCGCCAGGTGGTGGCGCTCGAAAGCCGGCGCCTGCCCAAGCGGCGCTGATCAGCGTGGCGCCCGGCGCATAGACATTCCCGCCCGCGGCCGCTAAGCCAACCCGCCATGCTGAGAAAGCTCTATGACTGGACGCTGTCGCTGTCCGCGCGCAAGAGCGCGGAGTTGTGGCTGTGGATCATCGCATTCGTCGAAAGCTCGGTTTTTTTCATCCCGGCGGAAGTGCTGTTTGTGCCGATGGGTCTGGCGCGCCCTGAGCGCGCCTACCGGTACGCCATCGTAGCGACGGTCGGCTCGGTTCTCGGCGGCATCTTCGGCTGGTTCCTTGGCTACTACGCCTACGAGCTGGTCGCGCGCCCGCTCCTCGAATTTTATGGCAGTCTCGATGCGTTCGAGGCGCTGCGCTCGTCGTCAAGCCGCGACGCGATCCTGCTGATGCTGATCACCTCGGGCCTGGCGCACCTGCCGCCCATGAAGGTCGTGACCATTCTGTCGGGCGCCGCAACGGTCAATCTGTGGCTGTTCATCGCTTCGGCGATCGCGGCGCGGGGCATCCGCTTCGCGGTGTTTGCCTGGTTGCTACGGCGCTACGGCGAGCCGATCCGCGAGTTCATCGAGAAGCGGCTCGGGCTCATTGCGTCCGCGGCCGCCGCGATCGTCATCTTGTTGTACATCGCAATCAGGACTCTCCGATGACGGGGCCAACCGTCCATTCGGGCCAACCGTCCATTCGGGCCAACCGTCCATTCGGGCCAACCGTCCATTCGGGCCAAGCGTCCATTCGGGCCGGCCGCCGTCAGGGTGCACGCGATTGTTATTCATTATTGCCGCGTTTTTTACCTTGTCGGAGCAGGCGCGCCCGTGCGGAACGGCGCATGTCCTTGACAGTGAAACGGAAATCCCTCCGTCCGGGCAGGCGCGAAAAACCTCATTTTCGCCACGCCAAAATGCCAGTTTTGCCTGTATGCGACGGGGTGCGCAGAGTTCCATGAGCGGATATCGCAACGCCACACGCGTGACCGCTACGCTCGCGGGCTGCATGCTCGCGCTGCTGGTCGGCGCGCTGGCGCATGCGCAGGATCATGCTCAGGATGAAGTCCAGACCGCGCCGCCTCCGGCCGAGCCGCCGCCGCTCGCGCGTCCGGGCTTTTTCGATGCCATCGAGCGCTTTCTCGACGAGTCCAAGACCAAGATCGATCAACAGATCAAGGGCACCACCGACGCGGCCAAGGATGCTGCCAAGGACGTCGCCAAGGGGGCTGCGAAAGGGGCGGCCGATGTGGCCGACCAGGCGTCCAATGTGTTCCTCGGCTGGCCGGGCGCCAAGGTGGTGCGCGGCCGCGTGCGCTGCACGGTAGCGCCGAACGGCGCTCCTGATTGCGCGGAAGCCGCCAATGCGCTGTGCCGCTCCAAGGGCTACGGCGTCGGCAAGAGTTCTCGATGTCAACACGGCGCAGAAGTGCCCGACCTGGGTTTGGCTGTCGGGCCGGCCGCCGCCCGAAGGCGCGTGCAAGATCGAGACCTTTGTGATCGGCGCGTCCTGCCAGTAAGGATTGAGGGTCGCCGGCGATGGCCGGACGCATGACCCGAGGCGCCCGTGAACCTCTACTCCATGCTGCTCGCGCGCGAGGCCCAGGGCCAGCCCGTGACCGTGGGCGTGATCGGGGCGGGCAAGTTCGGCACCATGTTCCTTGCACAGGCGCGCGCGACCCGCGGCCTGCACGTGGTGGCGCTCGTTGATCTCGATGTCGGCCGCGCGCGCAACCAATTGCGTGCCGCCGGCTGGGACGAGGCGGCCTTCGCGGCGGCGTCGCCTGACGATGCGCTCAAGCGGCAGGGCACTCACGTCACCGCTGATGCCGACGCCGTGCTGGCTTGTCCCGGCATCGAGGTGATCGTGGAGGCGACTGGCGTGCCGGCCGCCGGCATCCGGCATGCGCTCGGCGCGATCGCGCACGGCAAGCATGTCGTCATGGTCACGGTCGAGGCCGATGCGCTGGTTGGGCCATTGCTCGCCGCCAAGGCCAGGGCCGCGGGCGTCGTCTACAGCCTCGCCTGGGGCGATCAGCCGGCGCTTATCTGCGAGCACGTCGACTGGGCGCGCGCCTGCGGTTTCAAGGTGGTGGCGGCCGGCAAGGGCACCCGCTACGAGCCGCACTATCATGGCTCCACGCCCGACACGGTGTGGGACATCCTCGACAAATATCTGCACATCGAAGACCGCGCCTCGATCAATCCCAAGATGTTCAACAGCTTCATCGACGGCAGCAAGTCCGCGATCGAGATGACGGCCGTGTGCAACGCCACCGGCCTCTTGCCGCAGAGCGAGGGCCTCGCGTTTCCGCCGGCGAGCCGGTTCGAGCTTGCCGATGTGTGCAAGCCGCGCACCGCGGGCGGCACGCTCGAGAAAGCCGGCGTCACCGAGGTCGTCTCGTCGGTCGATCGCAACGGCCACGACGTTCCGCACCACCTCGCGCTCGGCACCTACGTGGTGATCGAAGCCGACAGCGAATACACGCGCGCGTGCTTTCGCGAATATCACATGCTGCCGGATCGCAGCGGCCGCTTTGCGGCGCTCTACCGGCCGATCCACATGATCGGGCTCGAGCTCGGCATCTCGGTCGCCTCGGCGGCGCTGCGGCAGGAGCCGACCGGTGCGCCGAGCGCCTGGCGCTCCGACGTGGTCGCGGTCGCCAAGCGGCCGTTGCGCGCCGGCGAAGTGCTCGACGGCGAGGGCGGCTTCTGCGTGTGGGGATGGCAGTGCCCGGCCGAGCGCTCGCTTGCGGATGGCCTGCTGCCGCTCGGCCTTGCGCACAATGTCCGGCTCACCCGTGACGTCGCGGCAGGCGGCCGCCTCACCCGGCAAGACGCGGCGCTCGATCCCGACGAGCTTGCGGTGCGCACGCGCCGCGAGCTGGAAGCCGCCTTTGGCAGCGGCGAGCCGGCGTAAATCGCCCGATGGACCGGCGGCGCCCCGGTGTTACACTGGCGCCCATAACAAGCCTTTCGGGAGGAACAGCATGATCCGCAGCACCAGACGGCAGGCCATGATCGGCGCGGCGGCGAGCGCACTGGCCACGCCCACAACGATCGCCTCGGCGCAGACGCCGCTCAAGGTCATCGTGTTTCCAGGGCTCTCGAACCTGGCGCAATTCGCGGCGCTGACACAGGGCTTCTACGCCAAGCGCGGGCTTGCGGTCGAGCTCATCAACACGCCGAACTCGGCCGAGCTGCGCCAGGGGCTGGCAGCCGGGCGCTATCAGATCGCGCACGCCGGCGTCGACAACGCGGTGGCGCAGGTCGAGAACGCCAAAGTCGACCTTTTCATCTTCATGGGCGGCAACAACGGCTTCAACAATCTGTTCGTGCAGCCTGAGATCAAGAGCTACGAGGATCTGCGCGGCAAGGTCATGGCCGTGGACGCGGTCGACACCGCGTTTGCGCTCCTTCTCTACAAGATGCTGGACC
Organism: uncultured Alphaproteobacteria bacterium; assembly: GCA_963753575.1. Classification (GTDB taxonomy): domain Bacteria; phylum Pseudomonadota; class Alphaproteobacteria; order Rhizobiales; family Xanthobacteraceae; genus VAZQ01. The sequence goes on along the minus strand of CAVWCR010000003.1, from coordinate 4,255,217 downwards.
TGAAGGGGATCAAGCGCAACGAGTATGAGGCGAAGCCGGTCGGCGCGAGCATCTTTCGCTATCGGGCGATGACCAAGGACAAGACCTACGCCGCCTCGATGCTCAATCCGCCGTTCACCATGCAGGCGCTACGCGCGGGCCTGAAGGATTTCGGCTCGGCCGTCAGCGTGATCGGGCCCTATCAGTCGGACGGCGGCTGGGTGCTGCGGTCCTGGGGCCGCGCCAATGCCGACGTGCTCACGCGTTACATCCAGGCCAACATCGAGGGCATCCGCTGGGCGCTCAATCCGGCCAACAAGGCCGCGATGGCCGGCATTCTGTCGGAGCGCCTCAAGCTGCCAAGCGACATCGCGACCGAGTCGCTCACGTTCGTGGTCGCCCAAGGCGGCTTCGCGCCCGACGGCAAGTTCGACATGGCGGGTTTCAAGAACGCCTTGAAGCTGCGCGCCGATATCCTCGGCACCTGGGGCGGCAAGCCGCCGGCGCCCGACAAATATCTCGACCTCTCCTACTTCGATCGCGCGCTCGCGAGCCTTTGATCGCCGCGCAATTCCATTCAGTTTGTCACGGAGGAACGACATGAAGAAGATATTGGCCCTCGGCGCGGGCGTGCTGCTCTCCGCCTTCTCCACCATTGCGATGGCGGCCGATGTGCCGAAGTTCCAGGTCGACCCGTTCTGGCCGAAGCCGCTGCCCCACAACTGGACGCTCGGCCAGGTCGCCGGCGTCGCGGTCGATGAGCGCGATCACGTCTGGATCATGCAGCGCCCGCGCAGCCTGGGGCGGCTTGAAGCCGCCGCCGCCCAGAAGCCGCCGCGGGCGGTCTGCTGCGTGCCGGCCCCGCCGGTGATCGAGTTCGATCCGGAAGGCAACGTGGTGCAGGCCTGGGGCGGGCCGGGCGAGGGCTATGACTGGCCGAAGCAGGAGCACGGCATCCGCGTCGACAAGGACTACGTCTGGTTCGGCGGCAACCACAAGGAGGACGGCTTCCTCCTCAAGTTCACCCGCGCCGGCAAGTTCGTGAAACAGATTGGCAAGCCCGGTCCGCGCAAGGGCGACAACGACCCGACCCAGCTCGGCCAGCCCGCCGACTTCTGGATCGATGCCGCCGCCAACGAGCTCTACGTCGCGGACGGCTACGGCAATCACCGCGTGATCGTGTTCGACGCCACCAGCGGCGCCTACAAGCGGCACTGGGGCGCCTATGGCAAGCGGCCGGCCGATGAGGCCAATCCGACCTCGAGCGCTCCGGGCGGCCACGCCTACGACCCGAAGGCGCCGCCGTCGCAGACCTTCAACAACCCGGTGCACTGCGTGAAGGTGGCGAACGACGGCCTCGTTTATGTCTGCGACCGCACCAACGACCGGCTGCAGGTGTTCCACAAGGACGGCACCTTCGTGCGCGAATGGATCTATCTGCCGCAGACGCTGAACGGCTCGGTGTGGGACCTTTATCTGTGGCCCGACAAGGAGCAGAGCTTCCTGATCATGGTCGATGGCGGCAACAACCAGATGCGGGTCGTGCGCCGCTCCGACGGCGAGGTGGTCGGGACCTATGGCCGTTTCGGCCACATGGCCGGCCAGTTCTTCGGCGTGCACAACGTCGCGGTCGACTCGCACGGCAATGTCTTCACCACCGAGGTGTTCGAAGGCAAGCGCATCCAGAAATGGAAGGTCGTGAGCGGCGCGCCGCAGCGCTGAGGACAATTACGCAACGCCGTAGGGTGGGCAAAGGCGCTGGCACGTCGCTCAACAAGAATGAAAGACTCTCGTGCGCGGTGCCCACCAACTGCATCGAGCCGCGTGACCTTCGGTGGGCACGGCGCACGATAGGTATTGCCAACACGGAAAAGCCGTGCCGGCGCCTTTGCCACCCTACCGCGCTGGAACTCTGAGTAGCCCTCTCCCGCAAGGGCACATTAATGTAGGCCCATGCGCGTCGGCTTTCGAACGCGGAGCACGCCATGAAACTTGACGGCAAGGTCGCGATTGTCACCGGCGGCGCGCACGGCATCGGGCAGGCTATCGCCAAGCGCTATGTGGCGGAAGGCGCCAAGGTCGTGATCGCGGATGTGGACGCAGCGGCCGGCGAGGCGGCCGCTCGCGCGCTCGGCGGGGCTTGCCGCTTCAAGGCGACTGACGTCGGTGACGCACAGCAGGCGCAAGACCTCGTCGCGTTCGCCTGCGCCGCGTTCGGCGCGCTCGACATCCTGGTCAACAACGCCGGCATCGTGCACGCGGCCGACTTCCTCGACCTCAAGGAAGCCGACTTCGACCGCGTGCTGCGAGTCAACCTCAAAGGCGCGTTTCTCGTCGGCCAGGCGGCGGCGCGGCGCATGGTCGATGAGGTCAAGGCCGGCCGGCCGCCGGGCGCCATCATCAACATGAGCTCGGTCAACGCCGTGCTCGCCATCCCCAATCAAACGCCCTATTGCGTGTCGAAGGGCGGCCTCGCGCAGCTCACCAAGGTGATGGCGCTCTCGCTCGCGCCGCACGGTATCAGGGTCAACGCCATCGGGCCGGGCTCGATCATGACCGACATCCTCAAGTCGGTCGCGACCGACCGGGAGGCGAAACGGCGTCTGCTCGCGCGCACGCCTTTGGGGCGCATCGGCGAGCCGGACGAAATTGCGGCGATTGCGGCGTTCCTGGCTTCCGACGATGCCGGCTATGTCACCGGCCAGACTGTGTATGCGGACGGCGGCCGGCTCGGCCTCAACTATACTGTGGCGGTCAACGACGATTCGCTCGACTGAAGGTTTCAATGCCCGCCAAGCGATCTCCCGCGCTCGACCGGATCGACGTCAAGATCCTGGCCGCGCTCCAGCGCGACGGGCGCCAGTCGATCCAGAAGCTGTCGGCAGCCGCGGGGCTCTCCGCGCGCGCGTGCCTTGAGCGCGTGCGCCGGCTCGAAGCCTCCGGCATCATCATCGGCTACCAGGCCCTGATCGATATCGGCCGGCTGTCGAAACCGATCACGGTCTTTGCCGAGATCATTCTCGAAAAGCATGCCCACCAGAACGATCTGGAGAAAAGGCTCGCCAGCATCGAGGAAGTCGTCGAGTGCTGGGAGGTGAGCGGCGCCCTCGACTATCTGGCGCGCTTCGTCTGCGCCGACCTTGCCGCCTACGAGGCGCTCACCACGCGGCTGATCGATGATCCCAGGCTCGGCGTCGCGCGCATCGTCAGCCACGTGGCGCTGCGCCCGATCCGACGCTTTACGGGCTATCCGGAGGGGCTGCTTGCGCGCAAGGGCGGGGAAGGCTGAGCGGGCGGCCGCGATCGGCCGGGTCAACAATCGTGAATTATTTAGCCCTTGGCATAGCTCTCCAAGTAGCCGCACTTTACGCACCTGTAAGCCGCAATCTCGATGCGCTCCTTCTTCCAGATCTTCAGTCCCCCAAGGAGCCCTTTTTCGCTGCTCTGCTGCCAGCTGCTGACCCATACTTTTCCATAACCCATGTCCGGAATGACGCCCTGCTCCATGCTCCCTGCGCACTTCGGACAAGTCGGGTTATTGGCCATAGCACTCTCCTGTCGCTATCGGCGCCCGCAATCGAAAAGGTCAAGCGGCGCGCGCGGCTCTCCTGCTCTTCTCCGGAGCACCTGTGCTGTGCTATCGCAAACTTTCACTTGTCGCTCAACCGCCCGCATCTTGCGTCCCCCATTTGAGCGTGATCCGCACCAGACCACCGTCGGAGTTGCAGGGCTTACAATGGCGCCGGCTTTTGCAGCGAGATCTCTGGCAGCGAGATGACGAAGCCTGCTGATAGAATTCTTTACGCGGACACGCGCCCGGATGGCCGCACGCCGTATTGGAGCATGCGCACGATCTGGGCAGCCGCCATGGGCAAGCCGAAAATCTCCGTCGCGATCGAAGAGCTCAATCTCCTTGACGCGGTCGTCTGGTTTGGCGGCCCGAAGAATGTCGAGCCCACGGTCCGCAGGGTGGCCGAGCGCGCCCGCGATATCTTCGATGCAGATTTGAGCTACCCCATCATCATGACCAAGTCGGGCGATGTGCTCGACGGCGCCCATCGGGTCGCCAAGGCCTACCTGCAAGGCGAGCAGAGCGTCATGGCCGTCGTGCTCGACGACTACCCACCGCCGGACGGAATGCTGGACGCATCGAAGAGCTGATGCGCGCTTTCTTCCGCCGCGGAAAAGCGGACATCGTGAAATCGCCGGTCAGCGCCGGATCCCGACATCACATTGGATCGGCGGATTGCAGGCGAATCTCAAAATCCAAGAATTGAACGAAATTCCACGATGAGCACCACAAGCACCAGGAACCCCACAACGCTGCCGAAGATGATCGCCACCGTCCGGCCCGATGGGCTGCTCGTTGGCAGATCGTCATTGAAGCTGTAATCGGGGCTGCTCAAGCGCAATCTCTCGGCTTCCGTTACGGGAACGACCTCCACCGGACCCACGGCGATCTTGATCGGAGCCACGATCCCAAGAAAACCGTAGGTCACGCCCAGGATTGCTCCAAACATGAGATTCACAGCCAGCAGCCCGATATGCGTCGAGGTATCGATATTTGCGCCAAAGAACCCGGCGCCCGCCAAGGGCATGAACATGACCATCATCATCAGCCACGAAAATACACCGAAGATGATGCCCTTCAGCCAGGGCTGCGGGCCGCTCGCTGCACCGTCATAGACGGCAAAGAGCAGGCCCCAGACAATCACGCCGACGATGAAATGGTCCATCCACGCCGCCGGGACACTGAGCGTTCCAAGCGCGGTCAGCCAGCGGATAATATTAATCTCCGGCATGAACCCGGTCGCGCTGTTGATGAGCATGAGCCCAGACAGAACGAGTGTCGCGACCAAGCCCGCGACCATCCCTTTGAGTGCATTCGACATGGCAACCTCCCTGGATCGGTAGGCGCCCTTCGGCCCGACCGTTTCATCGCATTGCTTGTAGACGGACGGACTTGATTTGCCCGATTTCGATCGATGCGGCGCCTAGTGTCGCCGTTCAGAAGTCCGCATCTGTCAACGCAGCCGCTTGAGCGAGCTGCCGATTGGAGCGAAATTGTTTCAGATTGAAGCGCGATTTCGCTCTAAGCTTTTGTTTGATCGCATGACATTGTCCGAAAAGTCTGCGCTTTTCGGGGTCGTGCTCTAGTGCCCCGTTTCCGAAGTTCGTTAAGTCGTTGCGGCACCCTCTGACACCAACTTCGGAAACCAAGGGGCACTAGCAACTCTATGATTTTAGATGATTCTAGTGCCGCTTTTCGATTTGAAGTTCCTAACCGTTTGCCGCTCGTGTTGTAGGAACTTCAAATCGGCGGCACTAGGGAAGCGCTTTTCTTACCGACGTCCTTTTCGCCGATCGGGCCGCCAACCGAGCCAGATGATCCCTTCGTACTTCGTCTCCGGAGGTTCTGGCCGCCGCTTCTGAAGAATAGATCGGCGCGGAGAACTTCACCGGTTGCGCCACACCCTCGCGGTGTAGCTCCCAGACATACTTATTCCCGCGCCTCTCAACGCGAACTTCCAGGCTGCCAATATGGTCCATCGCAGCAGTATGCGCCCAACATCTGAATTCTCCTAACGAATTGTGGCATCGAAGGGTGACGACACTGGCTATGTCGTCCCCCGATCCGAGGCCATTAACCTGAAATAGTGTTCGGCGTACTGATAGTAATTCTCAGCTCCGATCGAATTGCCGATTTGGGCTTCAGCCTGCGCCAGCGCCAGATATCGCTCGTAGTTTCGTCGCGCGTCGTGAGGGTTTTTCTGCTCGGGGCGGGACGAATTCGACGGCCGCCGGTTTGAGCGGTCAACACGGGGTCCGGGCGGTCTTGAGTAGCGCGTATTCATGTTCTTGTTTTGGCCATTCTGCATGGCTCTCTCCTCGTTAACGGCAGGTTGAAATGCTTCCCGCAGTGACTTGCCAATCCCGGTAACGTCCATTGAGCCGCAAGGCAGCCGCAGCCCATCGCGGGGCGACCGATCGCCCCAACGATGGTTGTACGCGCTTGTGGGAGACTAAGGCCCAGCCGGAAATGCTCACTTTTGTGGAGCGCGTCGGTTCAATCGTCGTGGCAGCACCTGCCAGCTTCACCGATATTTGTGAACCGATCGTTTGTTAATTGGGGATGGTGGGGCCAATTTTCAAGCAGCCGGGCGCCGCTGGTTGGCTCTCGGGGCATTTCCGCGAGCCGGACGTTCGCCTTGGAGCGCAATCGGTAAGTCTCTGACCAGGCCCGAAAAGATGGCCAAAGAGGGATCGAGCAGGGATGCGCGTACGGCCGACTGCTACCTTGTTCCGCCCGGCCTTGTGCTTTCAGATGTTCGATCGGCTGCTTCGCGTGATCCGACAGGTCATCGACAGGACGAACGCCAGGGAGAAGCTTTCGGAAGTAGCCGTCTGGGCGGGTCGTGCCAAAGGTCATTGCCTCACACGCGTGATACATTCGCGCGATGACATGAGGACAACGCCGGAATGAAATATGCCGTTGTGGTTTAACCGTGCAGCCGGAGCTGGTGGCGGCGGTCCGGGTCAGAGTGCCAATCGGCGGTATCGCCCAAGCATGGAAGCCAGCGCTCGATCAGGTGTGGGCGTTCTTGAGGGCGAATGGCGATTTGAGCCCGGGGCATAACTTGTTTCTCTATCACCACCCGGAGCATCGGAACGAAGCGATGAACATCGACTTCGGTGTCCAGGTGGCGCGTCGGTTCGAGGCGGCGGGCGACGTCCGATGTATCGAGACTCCGGCCGGTGAAGTTGCGAAGACAATTCATGTCGGTCCTTACGATCGATTGGGTGGCGCCCACGATGCTATCCACGCCTGGTGCGCTGCCAACAACCGGACGATTGCGCAGGCTTCGTGGGAAACCTACGGTGACTGGAATAGCGACCCGGCCCTGCTTGAGACGACGATCAAGTATTTGCTGGTCTGAGAGTCCATCTCGCTGGCCCAAGCGCGCTCGTCGGTCCAAGCGCGCTCGCTGGCCCAAGCGCGGCGCAATCTGACCTGCGATTTGCATTCCGCCCCGCGATTTGCACATTCCGCGCCGCCCCCCTTGCACGCCGCAGGCGACGATATTATTTACTTACTGTGATTATACGAGAAGTAAAAGTTATGGTTTATTCACGGTGATCACATCGGCTGCCAGGAAGGCCCGGCTGCGTCGGCGCCGCAAGATCAGCGCAGCAAAGCGCGCTGCCAATCGCCGCAATGCGCGGCGCTCCACCGGCCCGCGCACGGCGGCCGGCAAGGCGCGCTCCGCGCAGAACGCCCGCCGCCACGGCCTGACCAGCCGCTCGTTCGAGGATCCTGCGTTGCTGAGTGCGGCGGCGGACTTGGCGCAAGCGATCATGGGCACGCGCTCGGACGCCGAGAGCCGCGCATGCGCGATGTCGATCGCGCGGGCGCAGATCAGGATGCTGCACGCGCGGCTGGCGCGGCGGGACCTCTACGACAGCGGGCTCGGCTGGAGCGCGTTGACCCGGCGGCTCGCAAGCCTGTTTCGGCACGAACGGCGCGCGCTCGCGCCGCAAATTCGCCATCCGGGCCTTCGACGCCTCAGCTTCCCGCAGAGCTTCCCGCCAAGACGCGGCCACCACCAAACCCAACGCAGAGAATTTTGGCCAAAACGAACCCACCGGAGAGAAAAGCGCAGCGATATCAATTTCCTGGCTGCAGAATCCGGCCCGCCGCCGCCGCGCCCGGCGTCGCCTTCCCCGGTCGCGCTGGTTGCGCAGACCCGTCCGCAAGCCCCACAATGGCCTGCTAGCAGAGCAGGGCCCGCGCCGGCAGCATCATCGTCGTTGCTAGAGCGCGCAACAGCCGGAGCACCAAGGGATGAATCTCGAAGGCCTATGCGCGCGTCGCCGGCGCGCGGGTGCGGTGCGCGTCGCGACGTTTGCGGCGCTCCTCGTCGCGGGCGTCAGCCTCTGTGGTGCGCCCTCGCGCGCACAGACCGATAAGGCCTGCGCGACTTACGGGAATTGGATCGACGGCCCCTCCGGCAATGCCATCGATGGCAAGGCGCTGGTGCGCGACCTCGCGGCGCGCGGCGCCGTGCTGCTGCTCGGCGAATCCCACACCAGCCCCGACCATCACTTCTGGCAGCAGCAGACGGTGGCGATGCTGCGCGGCCGCACCGACAACATGGTGCTTGGCTTCGAGTCGTTTCCGCGCCGCCTGCAGGGCGTGCTCGATGATTGGATCGCCGGCAAGCTCACTGCCGATGCATTTCTCAATCAGGCGGAGTGGAGCAAGGTCTGGGGCTACGATTCAGCGCTCTACATGCCGCTGTTTCAGTTCGCCCGTCTCAACCACATCCCGATGGTCGCGCTCAATGTCGAGCGCAGCCTCGTGTCGCGCGTCGGCCGCGAGGGCTGGGCGGCGGTACCGCCGGAGGCGCGCGAGGGCCTTACCGATCCGGCGCCGGCGAGCGAGGCCTATCTGCGCGAGCTCGCCGCCGTCCAACTGATGAAGCGGAGCATGCCGCCGGGTGGCGGCGATCCGCAGTCGCAGCCGAGCGATCCTGACGAGGCGGAGCTTGCGGCGGTGATGAAGCGGCCGGAGTTCAAGCGTTTCGTCGCGGCGCAGCAGACCTGGGATCGCGCGATGGCGCAGGGGCTCGCCGACGCCAAGCGCAAGTTCCCCAACGCGACCGTCGTGGGCGTGCTGGGCAGCGGTCATGTCGCGCATGGCTACGGTGTGCCGCATCAGCTGAAAGATCTTGGCGTGACGGGCGTGACGTCGCTCATCCCGGTCTCGGTCGACAGCGCCTGCGAGCGCGTCGGCAAGTCCTATGCGGATGCGCTGTTCACATTGCCGTCCGGCGCCGATGAAGCGCCGATGCCGGAGCGCCCGCGATTGGGCGTCGAGCTGGCGCAGGGTGATGGCGCGCCGCGCATCAATCGCGTGGTGCGCAACAGCGTGGCGGAAGCCGCCGGCCTGCAGGCTGGCGATCACGTGGTGAAGGCAGCCGGCCTTCCGATGCGCAGCCCCGGCGATCTCGTCGACGTCGTCGGCCGGCAGGCACCCGGCACCTGGCTGCCCATGAGCATCAAGCGCGACGGCCAGGAGATCGAGATCGTCGCCAAGTTTCCGCCGCGACCACGCCAAGGCTAGTGCCCCGTTTCCGAAGTTCGTGATACCTCGCAGCGCACTCTGACACGAACTTCGGAAACAAAGGGGCACTAGCAACTCCATGATTCTAGTGCCGCTTTTCGATTTGAAGTTCCTGATCGAGCTTGCTGCAGGTGGTACAGGAACTTCAAATCGGCGGCACTAGCGCCAAGGCTAGCGACGACGACGCGTTAAACGAACGCTTAGCGTTTGCGGCACGACCGCCAAATCCGCCGTGGCGGCTGCTCTCAACCGCGGTATTGGACGTCGGCATATCTCACTTCCACGGAACTTGTTGCGGTTTTTCCGGCACAATTGCGCTCGGATTGATTCGCAGTGGAGTGAGGCCATGGACTTCATCGCCCTCGAAAATCGCGTCAGCGCACACAACTATGCGCCGCTGCCGGTCGTGCTCACCCGCGGCGAAGGCTCCCATCTGTGGGACACCGACGGGCGCCGCTACGTTGACATGATGAGCGCCTATTCGGCGGTGAGCCTCGGCCATGCTCATCCGCGCATCCTCGCTGCGCTCAACGCCCAGGCGCGCCGGCTCGCGGTACCTTCGCGTGCCTATTACAGCGACCAGCTTGGGCCGTTTCTCGAAGAGCTTTGCCGCGTCAGTGGGCTCGATGCCGCGCTGCCGATGAACACCGGCGCCGAGGCGGTCGAGACCGCCATCAAGGCGGCGCGCCGCTGGGCGTACCGCGTCAAGGGCGTGCGCCGCGACCGCGCCGAGATCATCGTGGCACAGGGCAACTTCCACGGCCGCACCACGACCATCGTGGGCTTCTCGTCGGAACCCGACTATCGCGACGGCTTCGGTCCGTTCACGCCGGGCTTCCGGCCGGTTCCGTTCGGCGATCTCGCCGCCATCGAGCGCGCGATCACGCCTGATACGGCGGCCGTGCTGATCGAGCCGATCCAGGGCGAGGCCGGCATCATCGTGCCGCCCAAGGGCTTCCTCGCCGGTGTGCGCGCGCTGTGCGACCGCCATGGCGTGCTGCTCATCGTCGACGAGGTGCAGTCGGGGCTCGGCCGCACCGGCGCGTGGTTTGCCTGCAACCATGAGAACGTGCGCCCGGACGGCCTTATTGTCGGCAAGGCGCTTGGCGGCGGCGTGCTGCCGGTGTCGGCCTTCGTCGGCCGGCGCGCAGTCATGGACGTGTTCACGCCAGGATCGCACGGCTCGACCTTTGGCGGCAATCCGCTCGCCGCCGCGGTCGGGCTCGAGGCGCTGCACGTCATTCGCGACGAAGGGCTGGTCGAGCGCAGCCGTGCGCTCGGCGCCCACATGCTCGCGCGCCTGCATGCGATCAAGAGCCCGGCGCTCAAGGCCGTGCGTGGTCGCGGCCTCTGGGTCGGCGCCGAGATCGACCCCGAGATCGCAAGCGCACGCATCGCCTGCGAGCGGCTGATGGCCAAGGGCGTGCTCTCGAAGGAGACCCACGACACCGTGGTGCGGCTCGCGCCGCCGCTCGTCATCACGCGCGAAGATCTCGACTGGGCGCTCGACCGCTTCGACGAGGTCTTGCGCGAATTGGCGCGTGCGCCGCGCCGCCCCGTTGCTGCCTGAGGAGACGGCGATGACGACGCAAGCCAACGCGCATATCCTGATGTGCCGGCCGAAGTATTTCGCGGTCAGCTACACCATCAATCCGTGGATGGACCCGTCGAGCTGGGCCCGCGACGATCGCTTGCTCGCGGCGGCGGCGCGGCGGGAGTGGGCGGCGCTGCATCGCGTGTTGCTTGCCGCTGGCGCGCAGATCGACCTGGTGCCGTCGGTGCCGGGCCTGCCCGATCTCGTGTTCACCGCCAACGCGGCGGTGGTGCTTGACGGCAAGGCGCTGCTGGCGCGCTTCCGCCATGCCGAGCGCCGCGCCGAGGAGCCGCATTTCGCGGCGGCGTTTCGCAAGCTGCAGGGTCGCGGCCTGATCGCGGCCGTGCGCACGCTGCCGGACGGTGTGGCGCTCGAAGGCGCCGGCGATTGCGTATGGGACCAGACCCGCAACCATTTCTGGATGGGCTACGGGCCGCGCTCCGACGAAGCCGCCCGGCATGCCGTGGCGGAGGAGTTCGGCGTCGACGTGATCGCGCTCAAGCTTGCCGACCCGCGCTTCTATCACATGGACACGGCGCTCTGCCCGCTGCCGGGCGGCGAGGTGATGGTCGTGCCGGAGGCGTTCACGCCCGAAGGCCTTGCCGCGATCCGCGAGCGCGTGGCGGCCGATCAGCGTGTCGAGGTCGCCGACGAAGACGCCAGCAGGCTGGCCGCCAATGCGGTCAGTCTCGGCAACACGCTGGTGCTGTCGGGCTGTAGCGACGACCTGCGCGGCCGGCTCGCCGAGCGCGGCTATCGGGTGATCGCAACGCCGCTTGATTCGTTCCTGCGCAGCGGCGGCAGCGCGTTCTGCCTGACGCTGCGGCTCGACCGCCGTTCGGCGGCCGCGCGGGCGGAACTCACCGGCACTGCGGCCTGATCCGGGCCTTCCGGACCCTGTTCCACAAGCCTGCGGGCGCGGGCAGGGTGTGCTTCACATTCCTGTCACGCTGCCCTAGATTAATAGTGGTGTCGCTGCATCGCAGCATGAAGGAGGTTGAGGAGCGTAATCGTGAACGGCCACGTATCACCGTCGGGATGGCCGGCCCTGGTGCTCAACGCGGATTTTCGTCCGCTGAGCTACTACCCGCTGTCGCTGTGGTCCTGGCAGGACACCATCAAGGCCGTGTTCCTTGAGCGGGTGAACATCGTTGCCAACTACGACCGCTCGGTGCACAGCCCCAGCCTCGAAATGAAGCTGCCGAGCGTGGTGTCGCTTAAGACCTTCGTGAAGCCCGCCACGCAGCCGGCGTTCACGCGGTTCAACGTGTTCCTGCGCGACAAGTTCTCCTGCCAGTATTGCGGCCAGCGCGACGACCTGACGTTCGACCACCTGGTGCCGCGCTCGCGCGGCGGCCAGACCACCTGGATCAACGTGGTGGCGGCCTGCTCGCCGTGCAATCTGCGCAAGGGCAACCTGACCATGTCCGAAGCCAGAATGTGGCCGTCGCAGATGCCGTTCCAGCCCTCGGTGCACCAGCTGCATCGGAACGGCCGGCGGTTCCCGCCCAACTATCTGCACGATAGCTGGCTCGACTACCTCTATTGGGATACCGAGCTCGATCCGTAATCGGGAAAAGCGCCGTCGCGGTCAGTCCGCGTCCGCGTGTGACGGCATGCGGCGCGCCGTCACCACGCCCCAGATCGCGACGGCCGCGAGCGCGAGCGAGATCAGCACGTTGTAGCCCGCAAGCGACAGCCCGAGGAACCGCCAGGCCGCCTCGTCGCAGCGCACGACGTTGGTGTGCTCCAGCCGCTTCAAGAGATCGCCCGCCGAGCCAAGCCCTTCGAGCGCGCCCGAGCAGTCGCGCGGGCCCGCCCACAATTTCCATTCGACGCCGGAATGGTAGACGCCGAGCGTGGCGTTCCACAGCATGCCAAGCGCGATCATGGCGAGCGCCGCGATCAGCACCTTGCGCTTGGAGCCGACCGATTCACCCAGGATCACCAGCGCGGCGAGCGGGATCGCGAAGTAATAGGCGTAGCGCTGCTCTAGGCAGAGCGGACAGGGCTTGAGGCCGAGCCCATACTGAAAGAACCAGGCGCCCAGGATGGTGGCGATGCCGCCGGCCGCGACCGCCATCGCTGCGGCCGCAATCGGCCGGGTGCGCGCCAGGTTGCCCCAGCTCTCGGTTGCCCCGGTTGTGGTTTCGGTCATCGACATCGCCGCCGGCTCGCTCGCTGGTTCATTCGCCTGACGTCCTGCCGCGGAGATCGAAATCCCTCGCGGCACCTCTGCTCGTCTGCTCGCTTGCTCGCTCCGCGCGCCCTGTTGGCACGATCATAGACCGAAAACCAGGCAACTTTTCGAGACCAAGGCGTGAACCTCGACCCAACTCCTTAACGGACCTGCCAGCGACCCCCACCATAGACCCTCCTGTGGGGTCCGCGACGCGCGGGCCTCGGGCGCGTTTCCTCATATATTGCGGCCGTTGACCCCCCGCCATGGGCCGCTATGATCCGCGCCGCCTTGCCCCTGTGGCGGAATTGGTAGACGCGGCAAACTCAAAATCTGTTGGTGGCGACATCGTGCTGGTTCGAGTCCGGCCAGGGGCACCATCCCGCAACTATTGGTCCTTTCTGCGTTTGCTCCAGCGCGCCAGCTTGCGTGCCGTGCCGGCCTTGAGGCAATCGAATTCGTCCTTGCGCATCAGCGCGGGCTGCCGAATCCATAAGCTCGTCCCGTTTGTGAAAGATGCCGGAAGCTGACGCGCGACCGGGCCAGCTTGCCGAACGCAAGCCAGTGAGGAGGAACAATGCGCAGGTGTATTCGCGTTGTGGCGATGTCGTGCTTGGCCTTGGCAGGGGCGGCTTCGGCGGCCGCCGGCCCAGCGTCGTCCCACGACGCCTTCTGGAAACACGTTCAAGACCTGTGCAACGCGACCTCGAATGTGAAAACGGTCGACAAGATCGAGCCTGCCGCTGAGAAGATTGCGGCGACCGCCGAACATGAGCATCGGCTCTGGGGTGGCCACGAGGTCGACCAGACCGGCCGGCTCTACAAGTTCGGTCTGACCGAAACAGAGAACGAAGAAGACCCCGGACAGAGCAGCACCGTTCCGCTGCACAAGATCGGGTGGTGGAACGTCTGGCGCTACTTGTCAGTCCTTTCGGAGGCGCATCGGATCAACTTGAGCTTTCTGCGCGTGATCTCAATCGACGGCGCCATTGAGGCGCGCGAGCCCGATAGTTCCGGCGAGCGGCATTCCAATCCGTTGCGCAGCCTGTTCGGCGCGATCGACCAGATCGAAAACGTCGAGCTTCGCAGGGCCGCAAAGGAAAGCGTCATTCGCAGCGCCATCTCGGATCGGCCATGGTCGGCCGTCTTCATATCGTATGTCGTGCACACAGCCATCGGCGCAACGGCGGCCAAGACCTCAGCGCAATTCGCCTATAGCCCAAGCCACGTTGACTACATCCGTCAGGCTTTCCAGGCCAGCATCGCGGAGGAGCAAGGAAGTCCCACATCGGCGATCTACCGCGCCTGTTCGGCCTATGAGACCACGCCGCGGCGCGGCGATTTGATCTGCTATCACCGCCAGAAATCGTGCGAAGGGCTGCCCGCCCGCTCGAATTCAGAATCTGCTCGGCTTTGGCGATCGCCCGAATGAAGCGTGCAAATCAATCAAGGTTTCTCACTGCGACGTGGTCACGCATGTCGATAAGGATGCCAAGAAAGTCTACACAGTGGGCGGCAATGTCTTTCAGTCGGTCACCCAGCGTCGCATGAACCTGACGGCCAACGGCCTGAAATTTTCGATGAATCAAGGCGACAAGGATTGCGACACGGCGCGCGCAGGTGACACCGATGCGGCTGCGAAGGGACGCTGCTCCTTGAACCACAAGGACTGGTTCGTGATCCTTCAGATGCGGCCATCCAGTGCCCCGAAGTTCGTGAGTCGTCGCAGCGCCCCTTGACACGAACTTCGAAAGCAAAGGGGCACTGGCAACTCTATGATTCGATCTGAAGTTCCTAACCGAGTTTGCCGCAGGTGCTGTAGGACTTCAGATCGGCGGCACTAGTGCCCCGTTTCCGAAGTTCGTGAGTCATCGCTGCACCCCCTGACACGAACTTCGGAAACAAAGGGGCACTAGCAACTCTATGATTCTAGTGCCGCTGTTCGATCTGAAGTTCCTAGCCGAGTTTGCCGCAGGTGCTGTAGGAACTTCAGATCGGCGGCACTAGTGCCAATCTCATTTCGGCGTTCGGCGCTCGGCCTTGATGAGAGATTGCGCGAATTGATCGGCCGGCGATCTGCTCGCCCGTACTAAGATTTGCTCGCGCACGCGAAATCGTGCCACCCGATTGATTTCATTGGCGACATCGCCGGGAGCGGGCGCCCCGCGTCGTGGCGCCGTTCGCGGCCGATGCGGCGAGCCGTCGCCGTTTGCCACAAAGGTATCGTATGAGGTCTGCGCGCCTGCGATTGGCGGTGGCGAAACACCGGCATTACAACATTTGCGGTAACTGAGCGCCGTATTCAATTTTTGCTGCACTGCCGTAACCTATTGATGGATAACGAACAACGTAAATTCCATATCTTTGCTTTGATTTTGCCATGTTTTTGTCCGGTGCATTAGCAGAAGCTTAGTGCATCCAGTTCTGTTGCGTTCCTGGGGGAGTACCAAATGGTTAAGCCCGTCGTCGTTCTGGTCGGCGCAGACAAGGGTGGGGTCGGCAAGACGACCGTATCGCGAACGCTGCTCGACTATCTCACTGCGCGCCGGATCCCAACTCGTGCCTTCGACACCGAATGGCCGCGCGGCACGCTCAAGCGCTTCCATCCCGACATCACCGAAGTGGTCGACGTCACGGCGGTGCCGGATCAGATGAAGATCTTCGACACGCTGGAGAGTTCCGGCGCCGCGGTCACGCTGATCGACGTGCGTGCCGGCATCATGTCGTCGACGCTCAATGCGCTGCGCAACATCGGGTTCCTGGATGCGGGTCGCAAAGGCCAGTTGACCTTTGCGCTGTTCCACATTCTCGGCTCCTCGATCGCATCTCTCGACGAGATCGCGGAGACGTCGCACTACCTCACGGACGCCAAGTACTTCCTGGTGAAGAACTTCATCAACAATACGAGCTTCTTCGAATGGGACCAGGCGACCTACAACAGCTATTTCAAGCAGTTCAAGGACGCGGTGGACGTCACCATCCCGCAGCTGAGCGAAATGGCCTACGAGCAGGTCGAGCTGGTGGCGGCCCCGTTCACCAGCTTCGTCGCCAATAAGGGCGCAAACGGTCTGCCCGCCAACCACTCGTTCGTGCTGCGCGGTTATGTGCGGCACTGGCTTGAAAGTGTCTTTGCCGAATACGATCGAGTGAGGTTCCTCGACCTCGTGGGCGTCAAGGAGTCGGCTGAAATGGCCGGCAAGCCGCGGCTGATGAAAATCGCGGAAGCCGCCGCCTCCTGAACGCGCCGTCTCGGCGGACCGCCGGGGGTGGCGGTGCGCCGACCTTTGCACGCCGAGTGACGGCTGTGGCCGGGTGAGCGGGGGGCTTTATGTCGATTCTATCTTTTGATGAAAGCGACGAGAGTGACTACGACGTCCGTACGCGTCGCGATACCAGCGGCGGGACGGGCCCACTCTACATTGTGTGTTCGCCACGCCGCGGCGTCGGCAAGACCATGCTGGCGCGGCTCCTGGCCGAGTTCTATTTCGCGCATGATCGGCCGGTCGCGTCGTTCGACCTTGCCGACGAGACCCCGCAGCTGTCCGACTATCTGCCGGACGTCACGACTGCGGTCGAGCTCGGCAGCATGCGCGGCCAGATGGCGTTCTTCGACCGCCTGATCGGCGAGAAGCACGCCGCCAAGGTGGTGGACGTCAGCCACCGCATGTTTCGGGATTTCTTCGTCATCGCCCACAAGATCGGCATTCTGGAAGAGGCCAATCGCCGCGGCATCGAGCCGGTGATACTGTTCCTGATTGATCCGGACGAGAAATCGGCGGCCGCCTATTCGATCCTGCAGCGCTGGTTTCCGGAGGTCGCGCTGTTGCCGGTGCGCAATCAGAGCGTCGCCAGCGGCGTGCCTTATTTTGGCGCGTTCCCGAACGAGAGCCCGATCCACGTGTCGCTGGAAATTCCGCTCCTGACCTCATCGGTGAGGACGCTGGTCAATCAACAGTCATTCTCGTTTGCGCGCTTCCAGCGCACCCAGTCGATCGGCCTGCCGGTCCGGCTCGACGACGAGTTGCGCGGCTTCATCAGGCGCGTGTTCCGCCAGTTCTGCGAGATCGAGACGCGCCGGATGTGCGGCGACGTGCGCTGGCACTGGAGCAGCACCCCGTAAGGCGAGCCTGTCGTGCGTTCAAGCAGGCGTTCGCTCCGCGCGGGAATGCGCGGAGAATGCGGCCACCCCTATTATCTTCTCCTGAGATTCGTATTACGCCGGCCGCATGAACGCGCGCTGGAGAAATTCGCCGCCGTGGCGCAGCCCTTCCTGGTCGATGCCGTGGCCGACTCCGGTAGAGAGATGCCACTGCACTGGCACCTCCAGCGCGGCGAGCCCGCTCGAGGCATGAAACAAGGCCTGCGGCGGAATGAGATCGTCGCTGTCGCCGTGCACCAGCAGGACCGGCGGGCGCGACTTGATCTCGGCCGCGAAGGCTTCCGGCTTGATGTCGGGCGGCACCACCAGCAGCCCGGAATAGCCGACGATCGCGAGCGGCGCGACCGCGCGGCGCAGCCCGACGTGCAGCGCCATCATGGTGCCCTGGCTGAAGCCGACGAGCGCCAGCGCGGAGGGCGGCAGGCCGTGGCGCGCAAGCTCGGCGTCGAGAAAGCGTTCAAGCACCGGCGCCGCCTTGTTGGCGCCGACCCAGCGCTCGTTCGGATCACGAAACGTGAGATCGAACCATTGCCGGCCGGTCGGCGCCTGGCCGCAGGGCTCGGGCGCGTGCGGGGAGACGAACGCCGCCTGCGGCAGCAATCCCTGCCAGGCGCGCCCGATATCGATGAGGTCGTTGCCATCGGCCCCGTAGCCATGCAGGAACACCACGAGCTGGCGCGCGGCGCCGCCTGCGCGCGGCTCAAGCCGCGGTCCGTCGAGCTCTGCCGCCATGGCGTCTCCTGTTGGTCGTGATCGCCGGCGCGGGTGGGCGAGGGGATTGGGTGGGCGCGCCTTCGCGCTGCTTCGCCGCCCGATAATAGGCCCAGAGCACGCAGGCCGCGGCGCCCCGCCAGGGCCGCCACGGTTCCGCGAGCGGTCCCATCTCCTTGGCGCTCGGACGCTCCGCGAGCCCGAGCATCAGCCGCGCCGCCTCCTGCAAGGCGAGATCGCCCGCCGGCCAGGCGTCCGCATGCCCGAGGCAGAACAACAGATAGATGTCGGCAGTCCACGGCCCAATGCCGTGGATTGCGGTCAGCGCCCGGTGGGCATCGTCGGCCGGTGCGCGGGCCAGACTCGGCAGGTCGATCGCGCCATCCGCGACCGCGCGCGCGATGGCCTTGAGGGTACGGATCTTCGGCGCCGAGAGCCCGAGGCGCGCAAGCTTTGCGGGCCGCGTCCGCAGCACCGCGCTGTGGTCGAGCGGGTCGAGCGCTGCCTTGAGACGCCCCCAGATCGCGCCGGCGCTGGCGGTGGACAGCTGCTGTGCGACCACGATTGCGGCCAGCCCCGCGAAACCGTCCGGCCGCTTGCGCAGCGGCGGCCGGCCGGCGCGCGCGAGCGCCTGCGCAAAGCGCGGGTCGAGATCGACGAGCGCAGCGAGCGCGGCGTCGAGATCGGCTTCGGTGCGGAGACGAGCAGGCATCGGTGCACTGATACACGCAGATGGTCGCGCCGTCACCCGAGCCCGATGGGCGCCGCCCTATACGGCGATGGCGTACCGGTCGCCCTGTTCCGATGAGTCTTTGCGCGGCCGCAGCAGAAACATCCGCAGCGCGCCATATTCCTTGGCGGCCTGGGTTATGCCGACATAGTCGCATGCGAACTCGCGGCTATGCTCGAGCGCCAGCGCCGCCGCAAAGGTCTCGGTCACGTAGACGCAGCCAGCTGGCGTGACCGGCTCGATATGGGCCGCACGGGTGACGTGGGCGCCGAAGAAATTCTTGTGGCCGAGCACCGGATCAAGCGTCTCATAGACCGGGCCGAGATGGCCGCCGATCCGCAGCGACAACGGCGCAGAAAGACCGAGCGCTGCAAAATCGAGCCGCGACAGCGCCGTCTGCAGATCCAGAGCGCATTGCGCAGCGTCGTGCGCGCGCCGGAACACCAGGAACAAGCCGTCGCCCCAGGTATTGGCGAGCAGAACCTCGTGGCGATGCGTGTCGCGCACCTGCTCGATCGTGCCAAGGACGCTCTTGACGTAGATCGGAAGCTCGCGGTCGGTCAGTCTGCTGAAGCCTTTCAGGTCGCCAAACAGCATGGCGCGGGCGCTGCGCCGGTTTGCGCCAGGCCGGCGCGGCGGCGGCTCGCGCGAGCGCCGGGATTGGTCGGGCGCGACCGGAATGATCGTCTGCGGCCGACCGCTGTCACGCCAGACTACGACATCGGTTGCGGTGCCGGCCGTGCCATGGGTCGGCGTTCCGTCCCAGACCGCGAACTGCTCGATCGGTGCAAACAGATGCTGGCTGGCGAGCACCGCCAGTCCCATGGCGAGACGGCTGCAATAGACATAGAGCGTGTCGTCGCCGAGATATTCATCCTCGGTGGCGTAGCGGACCGACCTTGCGCCGGCGAGGCATGCCTCGAAGCGGCTGACCCATCGTTTGCCCGATGGTCGCACTGACTCCTCGATGAATTCGTCGCGGCGGAACGGCAGCAGCACATGCAGCTGTGCGCCGCGTGCCAGAAGCGCTTCGGCGAACAGGATGTCGGCGCCCGATGCAAGCGAGCCGTAGCCGAAGCCGACGTCGCGTTCCGCAAGCAGCGCGGCGATGCGGGCCGTGACGGCGCTCTCGGCGGTGGCCGGGAAACGGCCCGCCATTCCGGGCGCGGCGATGATGTGCCCCGCATAATGGATCACGGTCGGCGGCGCGAGGGTCTGCAGCCAGTCGACCGGCAGGCCCTTCGCCAGGCAGACGTTATGGATCGAGCGTGCAGCCGACGAGAGCCGGGCGTGGTCGCCCTCGCTCGCGGCGCGGGCGCCCGGCAGGGCACGGCGCGCCGCCGCAAGGTCGCCGCAGATGACATGCGCTTCGATCAGTGTCGCCGTCACCCAGAACAGCTCTTCCCCCGAAGGCTTGGGCATTGCGCGCAACTCGGCGGTGATCCGCCTCGCGATTGCGGCCGCCGGCTCCGGCTGCCCGGCCAGCAGCAGCAGGTTCGCGACGTTGATGCCCGGGTAGTAGTTGCCGGTTCGTCGGTAGACGGCATCATACTTTTTGGCGGCCGCGAGCAGAAGCCGCACCCGCTCCGGCCCGGCGGGCGTTGCCAGCGCCACGTCCTTCAGGAGGCGCGCTTCGAGCTCGGGAATATCCGTTTCCTGTCGGCCTTCGAGGCCAAGCTCGCGATACAAGGCTTGCGCCTGCATGGTCGCACCGGAGCGCGCCAGCGCCAGCACCGCCCGGTGCCGCAGCGGCAGATCGTCGGGGTGTTCCGCAAGTCCCTGCCGCGCCGTGTCGTAAGCTTGGAAGAACGCGCCGTCGCGCTCCGCCGCCTTCACCAAGGCCAGCCACTCGCCCGCGCTGTGCTGCGCTTTTCGCAGCATGTTCAGAGCTTCACCCATCCCGCCGGTGGCGTGCGGCCGGGATGCAGCGTGCCGCAGATCGTGCAGGTGCGCGCCTTGGCATCGGCGTAGAACGCCTCATAGAGCGGCGGCAGGTCTTTCACCAGATGCCTGACCGTGACCTCGACCCGATGCACCAGCGCGCCGCACTCGAAGCAGTACCATTCGAAGCCGTCGACCTCATTGGGTCGCGCCGCTTCGACCACGAGACCGACCGATCCCGGCTGCGGCCGCTGCGGCGAGTGGCGCACATGCGGGGGCAGCAGGAAGACATCGCCCTCGCGGATCGGCACGTCATAGAACGCGCCGTTCTCGATGACCTTGAGCACCATGTCGCCCTTGAGCTGGTAGAAGAACTCCTCGACCGGATCGTCGTGATAGTCGGTGCGGGCGTTCGGCCCGCCGACCACCTGCACGGTCATGTCGCCGTCTTCGAACACTTTCTTGTTGCCGACCGGCGGCTGCAACAGGTGCTGGTTCTCGCCGATCCATTTCTGGAAGTTGAAGGCATGCAGCCGTCCGGTTGCCATGGCACTCTCCCAAGCTATCCTTTGTCTCTCCGCGTCATGGCCGGGCTTGTCCCGGCCATCCACGTCTTGCTTGCTGCACGAAAGCGAAGGAAGACGTGGATACCCGCGACATCAGCGCGTTTACGCGCGTCTTCAACGCGCTGTGCGCGGGCATGACGCTAAACTACGCCGCTGACGAGCGCACGCCGGCAAGCTTGAGCCCGCAACTCTCAAACGCACGTCGCGTGGCATCCCGTTCGGCGTCGGTGAGCTCGAGCATGGGGCGACGCACCGCGCCGCCGCATTGTCCGAGCAGGTCCTGCCAGTATTTCGAATGCGCGTGGAACTTCCCCGGCGGGCGGGAGCGCTTGAACGCCTCGCGCACCGGGTTGAGGCTGTCGCGCACCGCCCTGGCGCGGGTGTGCTCGCCACGCAGCGCAAGGTCGGTGTATTCGCGCATGCGGCGGTCGGTCCTGGTCTGGTAGAGATAGGGCGGCGACGAGCAGAGATAGAGCTGCCAGTCGAGCTCGATGATATTGTCGAGCCACTCGTCTTCCGAGGCCGTGCTCACGATCAGCTTGTCGCCCGCAAGCCGCGTGAGCCTTGCGTACATCTCGCGCGGCACGCTGTACTTGATAGCCACGATATTGGGAAGGTCTGCGACCCGCGCGCACAGCTCCGGGCTCATCAGGTAGCCCGAGTCGGGATGGCTCCAGAGCGCGACGCCGAGGTCGACTGCCTCGCTGACCGCGCGATAGTAGCCAAGCAGCGTATCATCTTGCTCAGTGAGAAAGTGCAGCACCGGCGCGTGCACCACGATGTAGTCGGAGCCGATCGCCTGCGCGTATCCGGCAAGCTCGATCACGGTGTCGAGGTTCTGGTCGGAGCACGACAGGATGGTGCGCTCGCCGCCGATCTCGTCGACCGCGATCGCGAAGGTGCGCTTGCGCTCGGCAAGCGACATCGAGAAGAACTCACCCTGCTTGCCGCTCACGAACACGCCGTCGATGCCGAGATCATCGACCCAGTGCCGCAGGTTGCGGCGGAAGCCAGCCTCGTCGATCGTGCCGTTCGGCCGGAACGGCGTGAGCGCGGCCGCCCAGATCCCCTTGAGGTTTGCGCGGGCGTAGGCCTTGGCGTCGTGGCGGGAATATCGCATGGCATCCCTTCGCTGCTTGCGGCCTTATTCTGCAGTTTTTTCAGGTCTTTGCCATTCCCCTTTGGGGCGACCGCATGACAACTGACGCCCCTGCGTCCTAGAAACCTCCATGTCCACGCCGATCTTCCGCTTTGCGCCGAGCCCGAACGGCTATCTGCATCTCGGCCATGCGCTGTCCGCGCTGATCAATTTCGATATGGCGCGGGCGGCGGGCGGGCGGCTCCTGCTGCGCATCGAGGACATCGACCGAACGCGCTGCCGCCCCGAATACGAAGCGGCAATCTACGAGGACCTGGCCTGGCTCGGCATCGCCTGGGAGGAGCCCGTTCGCCGCCAGAGCGATCATTTTGAGGACTACCGCGCGGCGCTCAGGCGGCTCGAGGCGCAAGGCCTCGTCTATGCGAGCTTTGAAAGCCGCGCCGAGATTGCGGCGCTCGTCGCCGCGCGCGGGGCGAACGGGCCGGCACGCGACCCTTGGCCGCGTGATCCCGATGGCGCTCCGCTTTATCCCGGCAGGGCCTTACCGCCCGCGGAGCAGCGGCGCCGGATCGAGGCCGGCGAGCCCTATGCGCTCCGGCTCGACATGGCGGCGTCACTGGCGCGCGCCGGCGCGCTCTACTGGCGCGAAACCGGCGCGGGTCCGGCCGGCGAGACCGGCATGGTCGCGGCGGCGCCGGCAGCGTGGGGCGACGTCGTACTGGCGCGCAAGGAGACACCGACGAGCTATCATCTCGCGGTCGTGGTCGACGATGCGCGCCAAGGCGTGACCGACGTGGTGCGGGGAGCGGACCTGTTCTGGGCGACCAGTGTTCACCGCCTCTTGCAGGCTCTGCTCGGCCTGCCGGCCCCGATCTATCACCACCATCGCCTGCTGCTCGACCCTGAGGGCCGCAAGCTCTCGAAATCGACCCGGGCGACCGCGTTGCGGGCCTTGCGGCAGAGCGGCACAACGGCCGCCGACATCCGTCGGATGGTTGGCATTCCTTAGGGAATGCCGCTGTGGCCCCTGTGCCCGCGGCTGGCGCCGTGGCAATGTGCGCGGCGACGGGACGACATGCGCAAGCGGACGAAATCTTCAAGACGCCCCCGGGCAACGCGCAAGCCGCGGCGGCGGCGAGGTGCGTCCGCAGCCGTGGTCGAGGCGACGCTCGCGGCGCTCGCGCACGACATCCGCACGCCGTTGACCGGCATCCTGGCGCTCAGCGAGCTGTTGGCGACCTCCGATCTCGACGAGCGCGAGCGCGGCTGGGCGACCGCGATCAAGGGCACCGCCGAGCATCTCGCCATGCTCGCCTCGCTGATCGTTGATGCGGCGCGCGCCGACCACAAGGGCCTCGCGCTTCGCCGCACCGCGTTCCGGCCGCGTCAGCTTGCCGAAGCGCTGGGCGCATCGCTCGCCGCCCGCGCCGGCGCCAAAGATCTCGCCTCGCAGACCGCGATCGCACCGGATCTGCCCGAGCGCGTGATCGGCGATCCGTTGCGGCTGCGCGGCGCGATCGAAAATCTCATCGACAATGCGGTGAAGTTCACCGACCGCGGCAGCGTGCGGCTCGACGTCTCCGCCCAGCGGGTCGGGCGCACGCGCACGCGGCTCGTCTTTGCGGTGACCGATAGCGGCATCGGGCTCACGGCTGCCGAGATCAGGCGGCTGTTCAAGCCGTTTGCGCAGGCCAACGCGGCGATCGCGCGGCGCTACG
Source organism: uncultured Alphaproteobacteria bacterium (assembly GCA_963753575.1). Classification (GTDB taxonomy): domain Bacteria; phylum Pseudomonadota; class Alphaproteobacteria; order Rhizobiales; family Xanthobacteraceae; genus VAZQ01. Next base: position 4,231,477 of record CAVWCR010000003.1, on the reverse strand, counting down.
GTGGCGCCGGCCTCGGCCTTGCCTACGTCAAGCGCATCGCCAAGGCGATGCGCGGTGACCTGACCGTCAAGAGCGAGGCGGGCGCCGGCAGCGCGTTTCGCTTCAGCGCCACCGTCGATCTCGTCACCCCGTCGAGCCTCGACAGCGACGCCGATCTTGCTTCGGCCGACACCGCGCCGTTCCGGCCGCTCCACGTCCTGTGCGTCGAGGACAACCCCTATGGCCGGGTCGTGCTCAACACGATCCTCACCGAGCTCGGCCATCGCGCCGACTTCGTCGGCAGCGGCGAGGCGGCGGTCGACGCGATCGCGGGCAAAGGCTATGACGCGCTGCTGATGGACGTGACGCTGCCCGGAATCGACGGGCTTGAGGCAACGCGCCGCATTCGCTCGCGCGGCGGACCACGCCTGCGGGTGATCGGCATATCCGGCCGCAGCAGCGCCGAGGAGGCGGCGCGCGCGGGGGCCGCCGGCATGGACGATTATCTGCCGAAACCCTTGAGCCCGAGCGCGCTGGCGCGGGCGCTGGCGGGTTGATCCGGCGAGCGAGATGGCGGTTCAGTGCTTGAGGATGCGCAGCGCCAGCAGCAGGATCACAGCGCCGATGGTGGCCACCACGATGGCGTTGAGGAGAGGCACCGTGATCAGGTGGCCCAGTCCGACCTTCGGCAGCAGGAATCCGCCGATGATGGCGCCGAGCACGCCGATCACCATGTCGCCGAGGAGCCCGTAGCCGCCGCCCCTGATGAGCTTGCCGGCGAGCCAGCCCGCGATCAGGCCGACCAACAGGAAAATGATGAGGCTTGTGAGATCCATGATACCTCTCCCGACCATCGACGAGCGGGCCTCGGTGGCCGGCGGCTCCGACTCGACTGACGGAACGTTAGCCAACTCTCATGTCGGCTGTCCCGGCAGCATCGCGACTTGTCTCCAGATTCTTTGCTGTCGCCGGTCGGCCGCCGACCGGCCTCTTGATCACGATCGGGCGGTGCGCAGCCGGTCGAAGGCAGCGTTGAGCTCGCCGCCATAAACGAAGATCGAGGCGGTCAGGTAGAGAAAGACCAGGGCGATCATCGCCGACGCCAAGCCTGCGTAGTAGGTCACGTAGGTAGAGGCGAACTCGGCGAGGTAGCGGCCGAACACGATGCCGGCAGCGAGCCAAAGCACGAGCGTGGCCAGAATGCCGGGCAGGATGTTGCGTAACGGCCGCCGGCCTTTCGGCAGCCATTTGTGCGCGACCAGAAGCGCGATGACGAGGGCAAGGCTCGCGATCGAATAGCGCGCAACGGTGAAATTCCATTCCAGCGGCCTCAGCCAGGGCGCGAACTTGACGGCGGTCGCGAAGATCAGCGGGCCAAGCACGATCAGGAACGCAAGCGCCAGCAGCGCCACCGCCCCGACCAGCACATAGGCGATCGATTCGATGCGCAGCAGCAGCCAGTTACGCGTCTCTGCCACGCCGTAAGCGCGGTTGAGGCCGATGCGCAGGCTCTCAATGCCGCTCGACGCGAAGTAGACCGCAAGCGCCACGCCGATGGTGAGGACGTCGCCGCGCGTCTGGGTCAGCACATTGTGGATTTCGGACGAGATCGGGCCCGCGACTTCGCGCGGCCAGGTTTCAAGCAGCAGCTTGGCGACTTCGTCGGCGAGCTCCTTGGAGCCCAGGAAGGTTGCGGCCAGCGCCGTCACCAGGATCACGAACGGAAATAGCGCCATCAGGGTGGACAGCGCGATGTGGCTGGCGGTCGCCCAGCCGTCGTTGGCGAGGAAGCAGAAATATGCGTCGAGCGCGGCACGGCCGCATCGGCGAAGAAAGCCCAATATCGCACTCCATCGGTTCACGCCAAAGATACCGATCCCGGAATTCATCATTCCAGAATTGGCCGTGCTCGAATAGAGGCTCGCGGGCTTGCCGTCGGCCTATGCGGCTGCGACCTCGTTGAGGAAGCGACGGACCTCGGAATTGAGGCTTTCGGCCTCGTCCGAGAGCGTGTCGGCCAGTGATTTGACGTCGGCGGCGGTGGCGCGGGCGTCGCTGGAGCTGCCGGCGACGCGGCTCATGGCCTCGGCGCCGGTACGCGCTTCCGAGGAGGCGCGACTGACGCCTTCGCTGATCGAGGCGACGGCGCGGTTCTGTTCCTCGACCGTCACCGCGACCGTGGAGGCGATGGTGGAGATTTCCTCGATGATGGTGTTGACCTGCTCGATCGCCTGGGCGGCGTCGGCGACCGCAGACTGAATGGCGCCGACCTGGCCGGCGATCTCCTCGGTGGCCTTGGCGGTCTGGCCGGCGAGCGACTTGACCTCGGAGGCCACCACCGCGAAGCCCTTGCCGGCATCGCCCGCGCGCGCCGCCTCGATGGTGGCGTTGAGCGCCAAGAGGTTGGTCTGGCCGGCGATCGCCTGGATCAGCCCCACCACTTCGCCGATGTGGGTCGCGGCCTCGCCGAGCTCCGACATCGTGCGCACGGTGCGGCTCGCATCCTTGACGGCGCGGGTGGCGACCTCGGTCGAGCGGTTGGCCTGGCTCGCAATGTCGCCGATCGACATGGCCAGCTCTTCGACCGCGCTGGCGGCCGCCGTGACGTTGCCGGAGGCGATGCCGACGCGCTCCTCGGCGGTGCGCGATTCGGCCGAGACTTGGTCGGCGGCGCTGTGCAGCTGGGTGGAGGTGACCTCGAGCCGGCCGGCGGCTTCGCGCACCTTGTTGAGCGCCTGTTCGGCCGACGCCTCGAAGCGTGTGATGGTGGCGGCGATTGCTTCGGCGCGGCTTTCGCGCTCGCGGTGGGTGGCGGTCTCGCTGGCAGCCAGCCGCTCGCGCTCGATCATGGTGTCGCGGAATACGATGACGGTGCGTGCCATCGCGCCGAGCTCATCCTTGGCCTCGGTCGCCGGAATGCGCGCGCTGGTGTCGCCGGCGGCGAGCCGCGTCATGGCAGCCGTCAGCCCGTTGAGCGGACGCGTGATGCTGCGGCCGATCCACCAGCTGAAGACGAGCCCGATCAGCACCGCCGCAGCGCCGACCCCGATGATGACGTTGCGGGTATGCGTCTGCGACTTCGCGAGCGCCGCCGCGGCCGCCTCGGCACGCTTGTCCGCCGCGGAGTTCAATGTGTTGGCATGCGGAATGAGCTGCTGACTCGACTCCATGATGTCGGCGAGCGATTTCTGGATGTTCTGGGATTGCCGGTTCCATTGCGCGAGCGTCGAGGAGTATCCCTTCACGAGATCGCCCAGCTTGGCCTTGACGTCCTGATCGACCAGGAGCGCATTGAGTTTTTCCTCGAAGCCCCGATAGGCCTTGAAAAACAGCTCCCAGGTTTCCGGATCGCGGTCGTATCGATATTGCGCCTCGTAGCGCCGCATCGTGAGCAGCGCCAGCATCAGCCAGTCGCGCTCGGAGTCCGACAGTACCGCCATTCCCTCGTTGATCAGTTTTTCCACCTGCGCGGCGGCTTCTTCCAGCGTCTTCCGGGTGCCCTGTGCGTCGGAATATCCCAGCGATTTCTGTTCATCGACGAGATATTCGAAGTTGAGCCGAAGCTCGCCGAGCTTCTGTCGAATCTGGGCGATATCGCCCTGCTGCATATTGTTCGCGGCCACCGCGATCCGGTTGAAGTTTTTCGTCGTCAACGTCTGGATGGCCTCGAAGTCCTTCATCCGCTGGTCGGATGGTTGCGCCACGTAGTCCTTGGCCGCAATCTGCAGCTGGGCGAGCGCGACCTTGAAGTCCTGGCTGGCGTCGGCGAGCGCCGCCGCGGTCGCGGCGTTCTCAAAGGCGCCGTTCACCTCCGTCTGCCCGCTGATGAACGTCCCGCCATTGGCCACAAAACCCAGGACCGGGATGAGCGCGAGCCCGATGATGCGGGTGCGCACGGAAACCGAGGCGATCAATTGGATGAGCGAATGGAACATGGTCGGCATTCCAGCAAAGGATATGGCGGGTCGGCGTCGGGGCGAGAGCGCGGTCATGGTGCCTCAATCGTCGCGAGCTGCGGCAACAAACGAATGGCTGCAGCGGCGTGGCCCGCAACACGACAGGTTCTGGCGATCGCTCATGAGCGTCGGTGCCTATCGGAGCCGGCTTTGCCGCGGCATAGTTCTCGGGCAAGAGTGCACCAAATGGTTAAAGAAGTTACGAATCACAACCCGCGGAAATGATTTGTAAAATGCGCTCGCGGGCCGTGCTCCCGGTCGCGTCCGTCTGGCCGCCCGCTGGAGGTGCCGAAATGCCGCCCACGGCCCAACCGCCCGATTTGATCGCGCAGGCACATGCGGCCGCGCAGGCGGCCGAGACCGTGCTGGGCGACACCATCGCGGTGGTGCAGCCTCGCGTCGCCGGTGCCATGGATCGCCGATCCGGACAGCGCGCCCTGCATGGGCTCGCCTGGCTCGCGACCTATGTGGAGGCAATCCGGCAGCTCGCGGCCTATGCGGATCGGATGCAGGCCGAAGGGGGCCTGCGCGAGATCGAGGAATGCGTGATCGCGATCGGCATCGGGGAATATCTGGCGCAGATCGCCGGCGGGATCCCCATGAGCCAGGGCGAGATCGTGCGACCGCATGATCTCGGGCTGTCCCCGTCGGCGGTCGCCGAACGGATCGCCGAGCCGCTTGCGGCGTTGACGCGCGGCACCGAGGCGCATCGCGCGCGCCTGGTGGCGTTGCTGAGCGAACATCCCGCCGCGACGATCGGCGATCGCAATCTCGACGAGACCCTGCAGGCGATCCGCCACCAGGTGCGAAGGTTCTCCGCCAGCGAAGTCGCACCGCACGCGCAGGCCTGGCATCTGCGCAACGATCTGATCCCGCTCGACGTCATCGCGCAGATGCGCGCGCTCGGCGTGTTCGGGCTCACCATCCCGCATGCGTTCGGCGGCATGGGTCTCGGCAAGGAGGCGATGTGCGTTGTGGGCGAGGAGCTCGCGCGCGGCTACATCGGTGTGGGCTCGCTCGGCACCCGTTCGGAGATCGCGGCCGACCTTATCCTTTCGGGCGGCACGCAAGAGCAACAGCGGTGTTGGCTGCCGAAGATTGCCAGCGGCGAGGTGCTGCCGACCGCGGTGTTCACCGAGCCCGACGCCGGCTCCGACCTCGTCGCGCTCAAAACGCGCGCGGTGCGCGAGGGCGACGTCTACAAGGTCCATGGAGCCAAGACCTGGATTACGCATGCGGCGCGCGCCGACCTGATGACGCTCCTGGTGCGCACCGACCCGAGCGACATGAGCCATCGCGGCCTCTCCATCCTGCTCGCCGAAAAGCCGCGCGGCACGGACGATGCGCCGTTTCCGGCGCCCGGCATGTCGGGCACCGAGATCGAGGTGCTCGGCTATCGCGGCATGAAGGAATACGAGATCGCGTTCGATGGCTTCGCGGTGCCGGCCGCGGGCCTCCTCGGCGGTGTCGAGGGGCAGGGCTTCAGGCAGCTGATGGCGACGTTCGAGTCGTCGCGCATCCAGACGGCGGCGCGTGCGGTCGGGGTCGCGCAGGCCGCGCTCGACGAGGGCTTGCGCTATGCGCTTGCGCGCCGGCAGTTCGGCGAGCCGATCATCAAGTTTCCGCGCGTCGCCGACAAGCTCGCCATGATGGCGGCCGAGATCATGATGGCGCGGCAGCTCACATATTTCGCGGCGCGGCGGAAGGACCAGGGCCGGCGCTGCGACCTCGAAGCCGGAATGGCGAAGCTTCTGGCTGCGCGCGTCGCCTGGGCCGCCGCCGACAACGCGGTGCAGATTCATGGCGGCAACGGCTTCGCGCTGGAGTTCCCGGTGTCGCGGCTCCTGTGCGACGCGCGCATCCTCTCGATCTTCGAAGGCGCCGCCGAGATCCAGGCGGAGGTGATTGCGCGCCGCCTGCTTGAGGGGCGCAACTGAAGCGGCCTTCGCGGCGTTGATCCTGGTCAAGGTTCGGCCACGGGGCCGCGTCATGGTGGTGGCACGCTGCGAAGGAGATTTCGGATGTCCAAGTTGAAGGTCCAACAAGGCGACTGGGTCGTCGTGTGCGACGGCAAGAAGGCGCTGGTGCTGGAAAATGCCGGCGACGAGAAATTCCTCAACCTCAAGACCAGGGAGGTCCGCGAGCAGCCGGACTTGAGGACAAGTGAGCAGGGCACCGACGCGCCCGGCCGCTCGATCAGTTCCGGTGGCCGGCGCAGCGCCGTGGAGCAGACCGACTGGCACGACCAGTCGGAGCAGACGTTCCTGCACAGTCTCGTCGGCCACTTGGATGCCGAGTTGCACGCCGGCAAGACCAAGGCCGTGATCATGGTCGCGCCGCCGCGCGCGCTCGGCATGCTGCGCAAGGTCTACACGCCCGGCTTGCGCAACGCGCTCCGCGCCGAGGTCGACAAGGATCTGGTCAAACTGACGGTGGATGAGATCGAGAAGCACCTGACGGCTTGAGAGGGTCTCCGAGTTCTCTTTGTCATTCCGGGGCGCCGCGAAGCGGCGAGCCCGGAATGACAGGGGAGAGAATTACGCTGCCTTCGCTGGCGTCTTCAGGAGCTTCCCGACATTGCCGGAGAGGATCGCCTCGCCGTCCTTGCCGAGCGCGCGGATGTCGCGCACGAAATCGCGCACCGCCTCGCGCGCGCGGATCTCCTGCGGATAGTCGGTCGCGAACACGATGCGGGCGGAGGGAATCTCGACCAGCGCGGTCTTCACCGAGGAGATCGCGCCCGCAAAGCCCGCGGTGTCGAACACCATGTTGTGGTTGAGATAGTAGTCGAAGTCATTCTTTGGGTTCATGCCGTGGCGGGGATTGCCCTTGGTGCCCCAGAAGTCCTTGTCCTGGTAGCTGCGGATGCGCCCCAGCATGGAAGCGATGCCGCCCGAGAGGTGCGCCATGTGCACGGTGAGGTTCGGGTGGCGGTCGAACACGCCGGAATTGATCAGCCGGATGGTCGACATGATCAGCGAGAACTCGCGCCCGACCGAGCGCGCGGTGTCGAAGCCGTCGAACTGCTGCGAATAGTTGAGCTTGAGCGCCGGATGCACGAACACGAACAGGCCGAGCTTCTCGGCCTCGGCCCAAAACGGCTCGTATTTGGGATTGTCGAGGAAGAGCCCGTCGGTCTCCGAGGTGATCACCACGCCCTCGAAGCCGAGCTCGTGCTTGCAGCGGTTAAGCTCCTTCATGGCCTCGGGCCCGCCGTGCGGATGCGTATGCGCGGCGCCGATGAAGCGGCCCGGATAGTCGCGCTCGGCCTTCTTGGCCTTGTCGTTGACAAAGCGCGAGGTCTCGAGATCGGCGCACATGCCTTGCGCGCTGGTGAGCCAGGCCGCGTCGATGCCGGCCTCGTCCATCATGTGCACGTGCTCGTCGAGATCATAGAGGAGCTTATGGATGGTGTAGCTCGGCGCCCCCTGCGCGTCGTAGTGCAGGATCAGCCGGTCGCCCGGATCCTCCTTGATCAGCTCGCGCGGTGTGAAGTGGTGCTGGAAATCGACGATCATCGGGCGTGTCCTTGAGTGCGAAGGCGCGCACAAGTGTCACGATTTCGGTCCGCAGGCAATTGTCTAGTTCTTTGACTCGGGCGACGGCGGCCAGCGGAACAGCAGCAGATAGGCGCCCACCACGGCCAGAAGCAGCGTGAGGCTGGTGCCGATCAGCATGAGGCGCGGCAGGGGCTTGTCGTAGGAGTCGATGAGCCAGAGAAAGTTCGAAGACGCGGCCAGCAAACATAGGATGAGGCCAGCGGCGCGCGCCCAGCTGGCGCCGCGCAGCGTGCCGACCCCGATGGCCAGCCCGCCGAAGCCGAAGCTCATGTCGGCATAGGTCCACACCTGCCCGAACATCTGCGGCAGGGCACCGTTCGCCCAGGACGTCAACAGATTGGAGGTAAACCAGCCCGCGTGCATGAGGCCGAGCACCGTCATCACGCCGCCGACCATCGGCAGAAAGTTGCTCTGCGGCGCGGGACCGGCAGGCGCGGGCTTTGGTGGGGGTGTGCCTGGCGTGTCCGCCGGCGCAGCCGCGAGGACGATCTTGTCCGTGGCGCGGATGAGACCATTCATGTGATGGTCGAAGTCACGTCCGGAATCGATCTCGACGGCGTTGCGATAGGCAAAGTCGCGCAGGCTCACGGGAAGCCGGTCCGGCTCCGGCATTTTCGCGTCGCCGACCAGGAGCGGGATGACCGGGATGCGCCGGTCGAGCGCGGCTTCGACCTCGACCCGCACGAAATCGCTCTCGGAATGAATCCGCGGACGGCCATGCTGGTCGTCACCGAGCCAGCGCGGTCCCACGACCACCATCAGCACGTCGCTTTCATTGATGCTCGCGCGGATGTGCTGGCGGAAGTCGATGCCCGGCGGGATGTTGTCGATGTCGCGAAAGATGGCCTCCCGCCCGTAATGGCTGCTCAGCCGGTCGAAAATCCGACCGGTGATGTCCATCGAATCGTCCCGGCGATAGGAGATCGTGATCCTGGCCATGTCTCACCGCGATCGGCCGAGCATAGGCGCGGGCACGCGGCGTGTCAGTGCGACGCGCCGTCTCGTCATGGCGTCCGTCGTGCGGCGACGACGCGCACACCGAACCGCTCGATGCCTTAGGCAAGGAGCGCATTGAGCTGGTCGAGGGCTGTCTTCGAGAACCTGACGGTTCTCATGTTCGCGAGGGAGCAACCCCACGCTTGGCGAGGGCTTCATCGGTCAGCGCGTGGGCTTCGTCGAGCGAATATGAGCGCCCGGCTTTGAAGTCTTCCTTGGCCTGTTCAACGAGAGCGAGCTCGCTTGCGGTGAGCGCGCGCGGCAACGCATCCGCGGTCCATGGACTGCACGATTCCGGCGACCGTCAGCACGCGCTCGTCGTCAAGGGACGCAGGCTTGGCTGTGATGATGGCAGGGGCTTGGGCTCTCGTCATGAGCCCCTAATAGTACGATCGCGGCCGGCTTGCACCAAGGCAGCCATGATCCATGTAGGCTCGCAGACCAAAAGCCAGCAAACCTTGTGATTTCACCCCGCCGCCCCTAGCTCCCGCAACGCCCGCTTGACTGCCGTCTCGAACGGCGTGTGCGGCACCTTGCCGATCGTGCGTTCAAGCTTGTCGCCCGCGATCCGGTGCGGGACCTTCCAGAGATAGTCGAGCTCCGACAACTCACGCGGCAGCGCGAAGAACGGCGACAGCACCTTGATCATCCACCACTGCATGCTTCGCACCTTGAAATCGCGGCCGTCGCGCCCCGTCGCCTTGGCAAGCGCGTCGACGAGCGCGCGCCCGGTCACCGCGTGGCCCGGAAACCCGAACGTCTCGAACATTCCGAGCTGCTCGCGCTTCTCGGCGAGGCGGACCATCGCGGCGGCCAGATCAGGCACGTAGGCCCATTCGTGCACGACATCGAGCGGGCCCGGATAGGTGACTTCCTTGCGCGCAAGCTGTTTGGCGATCACCAGGTCGAACCAGGAGCCGCGCCCGCTGCCGTAGAAGTCGCCGGCGCGCAGGATGATGGTGCGCATGCCGCGGTCGGCGGCTTCCTGCATGCGCTGCTCGATCTCCACCCGGATCTTGCCCTTGGGCGTGGTCGGCTGCATCGGGGTCTCTTCATCGATGACGCTCGGCATGCCGGTGCCGTAGTTGTAGACGTTGCCCGGGAACATCAGCGTGGCGCCCGCGCTCTCTGCCGCCTCGATCGCCGCATAGGCGTGCGGCAGCGTCATGCGGCGCCAGCTCTTGAACGGCGGATTGAGCGCGTGCAGCACCACGTCCATGCCGCGCGCCGCCTCGTTGGCGTCGCGGCGGTCGATGGTCTCGACGATCCTGGTGCCGTGCGGCGCACGATGCGCGGCGCCCGGCCGCACCAGGCTCGTGACTTTCCAGCCGGCCGCGCGAAATGCCTCGGCGGCCGCGTAGCCGATCCGCCCGGCGGCGCCCAGCACCAGAATCTTGCCGCTCATGCGGACGCTCCGTGTGCGGCGCGCAGCGCCTGGTCGAGGTCGTTGCAGAGATCGTCAGGGTCTTCGAGCCCGACCGACAAGCGCAGCAGATCGCTCGGGCAGGGCGGGCCTTCGACCGAGCCGCGGTGCTCGATCAGGCTTTCGACGCCGCCGAGTGAGGTGGCGCGCTTCCACAGCGCGACCTTTGCTGCTGTTGCAATGGCGGCGGCGTCGCCACCCTCCTTGCCACCCTTGGGGCGGATCGACAACATGGCGCCGAAGCCCGCCATCTGGCGCGCCGCGACCTTGTGGCCCGGATGGTTTGGCAGGCCCGGATAAAGCACGCTTGCGACCTGCGGATGCCGCGAGAGCCGTTCCGCAAGCACGGCCGCGCTTGCGGCCTGCGTGCGCACGCGCACGTCGAGCGTGCGCAGCCCGCGCTGCAGCAGCCAGGCTTCGAACGGCCCGAGGATCGCGCCATGCTGGATGCGGATTGACTTGATGCGCTCCCACAGGTCGGACGCGCGCGCGGCCGCGAGCGCGCCCGCGATCACGTCGGAATGGCCGTTGAGATATTTCGAGGCCGAATGCATCACGATGTCGGCGCCGAGCCGCAGCGGCTGCGTGAACACCGGCGTCGCGCAGGTAGAATCGACCGCCAGCATGGCGTTGGCCCTGTGCGCGATGGTGGCGATCGCCGCGATGTCACTGATCGGCCAGAGCGGATTGCCGGGCGTCTCCACGTAGATCAGCGCGGTCTCGCGCTTGAGCGCAGCGCGTACGGCATCGGGGTCGGTGGTGTCGACGAAGTCGACCGCGTAGTCGAAACGCGGCGTCTCCGTCATCAGCCAGCGCCGAAACGCCCAGTACATCACTTGCGAGGCGACGATGTGGGCGCCGGGCGGCAGCGCCAGCACCACGCTGGTCGCGGCCGCCATGCCGGAACCGAATAGCAGCGCCTCATGCGCCCCTTCGAGCGCCGCGATCACGGCTTCGGTATGGCGCACGGTGGCGTTGTCGGGCCGGCCGTAGGCATAGCCCGAGCGGTACTGGTTGTCCGGGTCGCGGATGAAGGTGGTGGCGACATGCAGCGGCGGAACTACCGCCATGGTGAGGGGGTCGACCACGCCCAGCGCCTGCGCGGCCAGCGTGCGAGGGGTCCATTGGGGCGGGGCGTTGCTCATTGCATTCTCCAGGGCGGGGCATCACATCACAACAAGGCACGGGGCAAAACCAGAGTTCGCCGGCATGGTTTCGCCCGGCTTCCGGTGCTAAGACACTGCCATGGCCCAATTCTTCTCTCATGCCCTCGTTCCGATCGCCATCATCGCGGTCGCGATCGTGCTGGTCCTAGGCCTCGTCAACATGATGCGCGGCGGCTCGCCCCATACGTCGCAGAAGCTGATGCGGCTGCGCGTGCTGCTGCAGTTCGTGGCGATCATCATCATCATGATCACGATCTGGGCAATGGGACGCTGAGGAATGGTTGTCCTCAACCGCATCTATACCCGCAGCGGCGATGACGGCACCACCGCGCTCGGCACCGGCGAGCGACGCAAGAAGTATGATCTGCGCATCGAGGCCTATGGCACGCTCGATGAGGTCAACGCGGTGATCGGGGTGGCGCGCCTGCACGTGAGCGACAAGGCGTTCGACGCCGTGCTCGCGCGCATCCAGAACGACCTGTTCGACGTCGAGGCGGACCTCTGCATGCCGTCCGAGGGGGGCAAAGGGCCGGGCGGCGCGCGTCTCACCGTGACCGACGCGCAGGTGAGCTGGCTCGAGGGCGAGATCGATCGCCTCAACGCCGAGCTTACGCCGCTCAAGTCGTTCATCCTGCCGGGCGGCAGCCCCGCCGCCGCCTATCTCCATCTCGCCCGCACCGTCTGCCGGCGCGCCGAGCGCATCATGGTCGCGCTCAATGACAAGCCGGGCGAAAGCGTCACCGCGGCGGCGCTCAAATACGTCAATCGGCTGTCCGATTTTCTGTTCGTCGCCAGCCGCAGCATGAACGACAGGGGCTCCGCCGACGTGCTGTGGATGCCGGGCCAAAATCGCTAGAGGGCATGGTTCCATGGTCGTGCCGCTCTACGACGACAACCCGCTCAGCCTGCCGCACCGTCCGCTCGTCACCTGGGGGCTGATCGCACTCAACTTTCTGGTCTTTCTCGCCGAGATCGGCGTCGTCCACGTTCCCGACGGGCTGTTGGCGCGTTTCGCCCTGACGCCGGCGGCTTTCCTTGGCAACAGCGTGATGCCGGACCTGCTGATGCCGGTGCTCACCCTGTTCACCTACTTGTTCCTGCACGCCGACTGGGGCCATCTGCTCGGCAACATGATCTTTCTCTGGGTGTTCGGCGACAACGTCGAGGAGGCGCTCGGCCGCCTTCGCTTCCTGATCTTCTACCTTGGGTGCGGCGCGCTTTCCGGGCTTGCCTATATCGCTTCCGACATGCGTTCGGACGTCCCGCTGATCGGCGCGTCGGGCGCGGTCGCGGGCGTCGTCATTGCCTACGTGATGCTGCGCCCGTGCGCCCGCATCACGGTGCTGGTGACGATCGTCCCGCTGCGGCTGAGCGCCTATTGGGTGGTCGCCGCGTTCATCATCATGCAGATCCTGAGCCTCGACTCCACGTCGGCGAGCGAGGTCGCCTATTGGTGCCACTTCGGCGGCATGCTGGCGGGTGCGCTCCTGCTCCTGCTGCTGCGGCCGGCGGATGTGCGGTTGTTCGAGTGCATTCGCGGTGGGGGCCTTCCGGCCGGCCCCCCCGAGCCGATGCCCGACGCTTCTCATCTGCCGGGCGCGCCCCGACATTGACCCCGATTGCCCGCGCCATTAGCTTGCCGGCAACTCATCCCTCCCGCGTCGCGAGAGCATCCCATGAAAATCCTGGTGCCCGTCAAACGGGTGGTCGACAAGGACATCAAGATCCGCGTCAAGAGCGACAATTCGGGCGTCGAGCTCGCCAACGTGAAGATGTCGATGAACCCTTTCGACGAGATCGCGGTCGAAGAGGCGCTGCGGCTCAAGGAGAAGGGCCAGGCGACCGAGGTGATCTGCGTCTCGGTCGGACCACAGCAGGCGACCGAGACCATCCGCAACGCCCTCGCGATGGGGGCCGACCGCGGCATCCTGGTGAAGACCGACAAGCCCACCGAGCCGCTCGCGGTGGCCAAGATCCTCAAGGCGATCGTGGATGAGGAGAAGCCCGGCCTCGTCATCATGGGCAAGCAGGCGATCGACGACGACTGCAACCAGACCGGCCAGATGCTGGCCGCGCTCACCGGCTGGCCGCAAGGCACCTTCGCCTCCAAGCTGGTGATCGAGGGCGAGGCCGTCCTGGTCACGCGCGAGGTCGACGGCGGCCTGCAGACCATCAAGCTCAAGGGGCCGGCGATCGTCACCACTGATCTGCGCCTCAACGAGCCGCGCTACGCGAGCCTGCCCAACATCATGAAGGCGAAGAAGAAGCCGATCGACGAGAAGACGCCGGAGTCCTACGGCGTCGACGTGACGCCGCGGCTCGAAGTGCTCAAGACGCTGGAGCCGCCGACCCGCAAGTCCGGCGTCAAGGTCAAGACCGTCGCCGAGCTCGTCGACAAGCTCAAGAACGAGGCGGGGGTGATCTGATGACCACGCTGCTGTTGGCCGAGCACGACAACAAGTCGCTCAAGGACGCGACCAACAAGGCGCTCACCGCCGCCAAGGGGCTGGGCGGCGAGGTGCATGTGCTGGTCGCCGGCAAGGACGCCCACGGCGTCGCCGAAGCGGCCGCCAAGCTCGACGGCGTCGGCAAGGTGCTCATCGCCGACGGCGCGGCCTATGAGCATATGCTGGCGGAGCCGCTGGCGGCGCTGATCGTCGCGCTCGCGCCCGGCTACGACGCGATCGTGGCGGCCGCGACCACGACCGGCAAGAACGTGCTGCCACGGGTCGCGGCGCTGCTCGACGTCATGCAGATTTCCGACATCGTCAAGGTGATTGCGCCCGACACCTTCGAGCGGCTGATCTATGCCGGCAACGCCGTGCAGCAGGTGCGCTCGATCGACAAGAAGAAAGTCATCACGGTGCGCACCGCGACCTTCCAGCCGACGCCCGAGGGCGGCGGCTCGGCGCCGATCGAGCCGGCATCGGCCGCGGCTGATCCCGGTGTGTCCGCGTTCGTGGGCGAGGAGCTCTCGAAATCGGACCGCCCGGAACTCACGTCTGCCAAGATCATCATCTCGGGCGGCCGCGCCATGCAAAGCCGGGAGAACTTCACCAAATATATCGAGCCGGTCGCCGACAAGCTCGGCGCGGCGGTCGGCGCCTCGCGCGCGGCGGTCGATGCCGGCTATGCACCCAACGACTGGCAGGTCGGCCAGACCGGCAAGGTGGTGGCGCCCGATCTCTACGTTGCGGTCGGCATTTCGGGCGCGATCCAGCATCTCGCCGGCATGAAGGACTCCAAGGTGATCGTGGCCATCAACAAGGACGAAGAGGCGCCGATCTTCCAGGTTGCGGACTATGGCCTGGTCGCCGACCTCTACCAGGCGCTGCCGGAACTGGCTCAAGAATTGGGCAAGCTCGGCAAATAGCGGTTAAGAGCATAACGACGCCCCGGTGGCGTCGCGCGGCGGATCGGCGTAAAACATCGGCGGCACGAGGGCGGAGCGCGCGTCTTTGCGCGCCCCGGGGGGCAGGTCTAGACGGACAACATGGCACTGAGCATCAAGAAAGTCGGCGTGATCGGCGCTGGTCAAATGGGCAGCGGTATCGCGCATGTGTGCGCGCTCGCGGGTTTCGACGTGAAGCTCAACGACATCGACACCGACCGCATCAAGGCCGGCATCGCCACCATCAATGGCAATATGGCGCGGCAGGTCCGCAAGAAGACCATCAGCGAGGAAGAGCGCCAGGGCGCGCTCAAGCGCATCGCGGCGGCCAACAGCTACGACGACTTCGGCGAATGCGATCTGGTGATCGAGGCGGCGACCGAGAAGGAAGAGGTCAAGCGCGCCATCTTCGGCAAGCTCTGCGCCTCGCTCAAGCCCGACGCCATCATCGGCTCCAATACATCGTCGATCTCGATCACGCGGCTGGCATCCTCGACCGACCGGCCGGAGCGCTTCATCGGCATCCATTTCATGAATCCGGTGCCGTTGATGGAGCTGGTCGAGCTTATCCGCGGCATCGCCACCGCCGATCCGACCTTCGAGGCCACCAAGCAATTCGTCAGCAAGGTCGGCAAGACCATCGCGGTGGCGGAGGATTTTCCCGCCTTCATCGTCAATCGCGTGCTGATGCCGATGATCAACGAGGCGATCTACACGCTCTATGAAGGCGTCGGCAATGTCGAGGCGATCGACACCGCGATGCGGCTCGGCGCCCATCATCCGATGGGCCCGCTGGAGCTTGCCGATTTCATCGGGCTCGATACCTGCCTCTCGGTCATGCAGGTGCTGCACGACGGGCTCGCGGATTCCAAGTACCGGCCCTGTCCGCTCTTGGTGAAATACGTCGAGGCCGGCTGGCTCGGCCGCAAGACCCAGCGCGGCTTCTACGACTACCGCGGGGAAAAGCCGGTGCCGACCCGCTGAGCGGGGAGGCGGGCGTCGTCGATCGACGCGGGACCGACACCGGCATAGCCAATCTTACGGATCAATCTTACGCAGCGGCTGCGGCGGGCTGCGGCGCGGTCTCGCGCCAGGCCGGCAACCCCAGGACGCGCCCGGACCAGTCCCGGATGTGGCGGTAGGGCTCGATCGGGAATTGCGCTTCCTTGCTATAGGCGAGCGGCGCCACCACCGAGAAGTCGGCGAGCGTGAGTTCCCCGCCAACCAGGTAAGGCTGCCTGGCGAGCTGCGCGTCGAGCACCGCGGCCTCGCGCTGGAACGACTCGATTGCCTTCTCGACGATCGCCGGGTCGGGCGCGCCGAGACTCATGAGTGTTTTGACCAGCCGCTGGAAGATCAGGGGCGCGCACGCCTCCGTGCTCCAGTGCTGCAATTGCCAGCTCTGCCAGCGCATGATGTCGGCGCGTCTGCGCGGGCTGTCGGGCCAGAGCGGATTGGGCTTCTGGCTTGCGAGATATTGCATGATCGCGGTCGATTCCCAGAGCTTGAGATCGCCGTCGACGAGCGTCGGCGTGCGCCCGGTCGGATTGAGCGCAAGATAGTCCGGCGTGCGCTGCTGACCTTTGGCGAGATCGACGAACACAAGATCAAGCGTGATCCCGAGCTGATGCGCGACCGCGCGCACTTTCCACGTGTTGGGAGAGGGCGGAAAACCGTAGAGCTTCATGATCGGACTCCTTCACTGCTGTTGACGACCTTGTTGACAACGGGAGCTGATGTAATGGGCGCGCGTGATTGCGAGAATTCGTGCTCAGGCAAACAGTGCCGCGAGCTTGTCCAGCGCTTGGGTCCAGCCCGACTCGTGGCGCTCGCGCGCGGGCTCGTCGAAGAACTGCGCGTGCGTCAGCGTCAGCAGCGCTCCGGCGCCATCGGGCTTGAGCTTGATCGTGACGAGCGATTCCCGTTCCGGCGTCGAACGCCACGCCCAGGTGAACACGAGCTTCTGGTTCGCCACCACCTCGCGGTAGATGCCGGAGACCTCGTGCACCTCGCCGCCCGTGGTGTGGGCGATCACGCGATAGCGCCCACCGACGCGCACGTCGGTCTCGGCCTCAACGCGCTCGACCTGATGCGGCCCGAACCAGCGCGCTAGCTTCGCCGGGTCGGTCCAGGCTTCGTAGACCTTGGCCGGCGGCGCGTTGATGCGGCGCTTGAGGACGAGGCTCGGCTTGGCGGCGGCGACGCTGGATTGGCTGGGCATGACTCCTCCTCCACAAAGGCTGCAAGACGGTCGAGTTGCTCGGACCAGAAGCGCTGGTAGTGATTGAGCCAGTTCATCGCGGCCTGCATCGGATCGGCGTTGAGCGAACAGGCGACCGTGCGTCCGGTCTTGTTGCGCACGATCAGTCCGGCGTCCGAGAGCACGTCGAGGTGCTTCATGATCGCGGGCAGCGACATCGCGAACGGGCGCGCCAGCTCGCTGACCGAGACGCTTTCCTGTTGGCTCAGCTGCCCCAGCAGGGCGCGCCGGGTCGGGTCGGCGAGCGCCCCGAAGGTTCGATCGAGAGTGGGGGCTTGATACTTAACCATACAGTTAAGTATGGTCGCAGATCAGCGGGCTGTCAAGAGAGCGTACCGCCACCCCGGCGCCGGCCCGGCCCGCAACCACATGTTAACTGTTATCCAGTCAAATGATCCGAGGTGAAGAGGGGACGCCCCATGGCGTTTATCAACGGACGCTATTATTCGCCGTATGGACGGTATTCGCCGTACGTGTCGCTCCAGATCCAGCGCTATAAATCAGCACAGGCAAACCAGCGATTCCTGGATCAAGTCGGCGCGGGCGCATCCTCTCTGTACGGCGCGCAGGCGAATTTTTCGCAGGGAATGAGCACGATCATAGCCCAGATTGCGAACAAGCGCGTCCAGGATGCGGTGGCCGCCAAGGCTGCGGCAAATTCAGCCGCCGTGAACGCGCTGGATACCAGCGCTTAGTGACCGCTGACTGCCGAAACATCGCGAACCATGGACCCTGCCGACCTCGCTTCCGCCTTTGTCTCGGCCCGCGCCGGGCAGGCGCAGCTTGCGGTCGCTGCCAAGATGATGCGCATGAACGCCGACGCCGCCCAGTCGGTGGTGCAGTTGCTCGAGGCCGGACAGGCCAACATCGATCGGCTCGCCAATGTGGCGGCGGGCGTCGGCGGCAATCTTGACATTTCGGTGTAAACGGCGCGCGCCACCGGCGCGCTCGTAGCCACGAACTTCGGAAACGGGGCACTAGCTTCCGATCGCCGCGCGCACGAGCTTGAGCGCATCCTCGCTCGCCCACTCGGCCGGGCCCGAGAGCGTGCCGATCTCGCAGCCGGCCGGGTCGACCAGCAGCGTCGTTGGCATCCCGATGGCGCGGCCGACGAGCTTGAGATCCTGGAATACTCTGGCGCTCGTGTCGGCGTAGTAGCCGAGGTGCGTGACGCCAACCTCCTTGAGCCAGTTGCGCGGCTTGTCGGGGTTGCGGGTGTCGATGTTGATTGGGACAACTTCGAACGGCGGCCCGCCGAGCTTGGCCTGCAATGCGTCGAGCGCCGGCATCTCCTTGCGGCAGGGGACGCACCAGGTGGCCCAAAGGTTAAGAAGCACGGTGCGGCCCTGCCACTGGGCAAGCCGCCGCTCGCCGCCGCCGGCATCCCGGAAGACGAGGTTGGGGATCTTCAAGGGCCGGCTCGCCATCACGACGCCGGCGACCTGGCCGTGCGCCAGAGGTGCGACCCGCTTGGCCGTTTCCACCGCCGCCCGGCACTCCGGGGCGCCGCCCCGATTGCCTAGGAACGAGGTGATCCCGTATACCGCCGCGAGCCCGATGGCGACGCCGGCGAGGCTGCCGGCCGCGACCACGGCGAGCCGCCTCTTGGCATGGCCTTTTGCTGCGTTTTCGGTTCCGGTCATCGGTGGGGTTAAACCTCGGCAGGTCAGGTCATGAAAGTCAGGTCATGAGCAACAAGATGTGGGGTGGGCGCTTCAGCGAACACCCCGACGCCATTATGGAGGAGATCAACGCCTCCATCGATTTCGACCGGCACCTCTACCGGCAGGACATCGCTGCCAGCAAGGCCCACGCGGCCATGCTGGCCAAGCAAGGCGTCCTCACCAACAGCGATGCGGCCGCCATCGCCAAGGGTCTAGACACGATCCTGGCAGAAATCGAGAGCGGCAAGTTCACGTTCAAGCGAGCGCTCGAAGACATCCATATGAACGTCGAGAGCCGGCTGGCTGAGCTGATCGGGCCTGCGGCCGGGCGGCTGCACACCGCGCGCTCGCGCAACGATCAGGTGGCGACCGACTTCAGGCTCTACGTGCGCGCCATGATCGACGCGATCGACGAGGCGCTCGCGGCCTATCAGCGCGCGCTGGCCGAAAAGGCCCTGGCGCATGCCGCAACCGTGATGCCGGGCTTCACCCATCTGCAGACCGCGCAGCCCGTCACCTTCGGGCACCATCTCCTCGCCTATGTCGAGATGGCGGCGCGCGATCGCGGCCGCTTCGCGGATGCGCGCGTGCGCCTCAATGAAAGCCCGCTCGGCGCCGCCGCCCTCGCCGGCACGTCGTTTCCGATCGACCGCAAGCAGACTTCCGCGGCGCTCGGCTTCGATCGGGCGATGGCGAACTCGCTCGATGCGGTTTCCGATCGCGACTTTGTGCTGGAGACGCTGGCGGCTTCGGCCATTGCGGCCGTGCATCTCTCGCGTTTTGCCGAGGAGATCGTGATCTGGTGCTCGCCGCTATCCGGTCTCATCCGGCTATCGGACCGGTTCACGACCGGCTCCTCGATCATGCCGCAGAAGCGCAACCCGGACGCCGCCGAGTTGGTGCGCGCCAAGGTCGGCCGCATCGCGGGCGCGCTGCAGGCCTTGCTCATGGTGATGAAGGGGCTGCCGCTCGCCTATCAGAAGGACATGCAGGAGGACAAGGAAGGCGCCATCGATGCGCTCTCCGCGCTGCTTTTGTCGCTCGCCGCGATGACCGGGATGGTGCGCGACATGCAGCCCGACGAAGCGCGCATGCGAGAAGCCGCGGGCGCCGGCTACGCGACCGCGACCGATCTCGCCGACTGGCTGGTGCGCACGCTCAAGATGCCGTTCCGCGACGCTCACCATGTCACCGGCCGGATCGTGGCGGCGGCGGCAGCCAGGAACCTGCCGCTGCATGAGCTGCCGCTTGCCGAGATGCAGGCGGTCGAGCCGCGCATCAGCGCGGACGCGCTGGGGGTGCTTTCGGCCGAAAGCTCGGTGAAGAGCCGTGTCAGCTACGGGGGTACCGCTCCGAAGAACGTTCGGAGGGAGGCGGGCCGCTGGCTCAAGCAGCTTGCCCCCAAAAAGGGCCGGAAAGACCGGAAAGAGAAGTGACCCGGTGGACGGATTCGGTCATGCTCTCGCCTCGGACGGTTGATCTGCTATGATGGGGTTGATGAGGGGGTGGGTGTGACCATTCGATCCGATCTGAAATATGCGCGGATCGCCGCCATCGGCGCGCTGATCGCGGCGCTTGGATTGGCGGGCTGCGGGCGCAAGAGCGGGCTCGACCTGCCGCCGTCGGCTGCGGTTTCGGGGCCGAACAACACCGATACCAGCAAGCAGGGCTCCTCCGGGGTGGGTCCGGACGGCAAGGCAGTGGCGCCTCGGACCGGACCGAAGAAGCCGTTTTTCCTGGATTGGCTCGTCGACTGAGCCTTCGGCATTTGCCGGCCTGCGGGGTGGGCGGCGCGGCGCTCACGCTGCCATTCATCATTGCGTCAGAGATGAGGGAAACATCGTGGCGCCTCGCGCTGAGGCGGGTGTTATTGTGCCCTCTCCCCTTGCGGGAGAGGGCTACTCTGCGGTTCAACAAAACGGATTGGGCGAAGGGGGTAAAGCACATCCCCTCACCCGACCGCAGTTGTTGAATTTCCCGTGTTGCCCTCTCCCGCAAGGGGAGAGGGCGCAGTAACAACCGCCGAATCTTTCTGACGCGAGCCGCCCGGAACTTAAGCCATGCATCACTTCGCCTATCGCAACGGCGCCATGCACGCCGAGGCGGTCGATCTGCTGACACTCGCGGACACGGTTGGAACGCCGTTCTACTGCTATTCGACCGCCACCTTGGAGCGCCATTACCGGGTCTTCGCCGGCGCTTTCGCGGACGTGCCCGCGCTCGTCTGCTACGCCATGAAGGCGAACTCGAACCAGGCTGTGATCAGGACGCTGGCCGCGCTCGGCGCCGGCGCCGACGTGGTGTCGGAAGGCGAGCTCAAGCGGGCGCGCGCGGCCGGCATCGCGCCCGACAAGATCATGTTCTCCGGCATCGGCAAGACCGCGCGCGAGCTCGCGCTCGCGGTCGATGAGGGCATCCTCTGCATCAACGTGGAGTCGGAAGGCGAACTCGCGCTGCTCTCGTCGATCGCGGCCGGCAAGGGGCGTGTCGCCAATGTGTCGGTACGGGTCAATCCCGACGTCGACGCCAAGACCCACCACAAGATCGCGACCGGCAAGTCGGAGAACAAGTTCGGCATTCCGCTCAGCCGCGCGCGCGACGTCTATGCCCATGCGGCGAAGCTGCCGGGCCTCAAGGTCACCGGCGTCGACATGCACATCGGCAGCCAGATCACCGATCTCGCGCCGTTCGACAATGCGTTCGTGCTGTTGTCCGAGTTCGTGCGCGAGCTGCGCGCCGACGGCCACACCATCGCGCATGTCGATCTCGGCGGCGGGCTCGGCATTCCCTATCGCGAGGACAACGAGCCGCCGCCGCATCCGGACGCCTATGCGGCGATGGTCAAGCGTGCCACCAAGAATCTCGGCTGCACGCTGATCTTCGAGCCCGGGCGGCTCCTGGTCGGCAACGCCGGCATCCTCGTCACGCGCGTGCTCTATCTCAAGCGCGGCGAGGCCAAGACCTTCGTGATCGTCGATGCGGCCATGAACGATCTGGTGCGCCCGACGCTCTATGAGGCGCATCACGAGATCATGCCGGTGCGCCAGAGCGGCGCCGGCATGCGCCGCATCGTCGCCGACGTGGTCGGGCCGGTCTGCGAGTTGGGCGATTTCCTGGCGCTCGGTCGCGATCTGCCCGAGCCGCAGCCGGGCGACCTTCTGGCGGTGATGACGGCCGGTGCCTACGGGGCGGTGCAGGCCGGCACCTACAATTCGCGTCCGCTCGTACCTGAAATTTTGGTGCGCGACGCCGAGTGGGCGCTGGTGCGGCCACGCGTGGAGATCGACCAGATCATTGCGCTCGATCGGTTGCCAAAGTGGTTGTGACGGCCGCGGCGGGATGGGCGGCGGCTCTGACCAGCCGGAAAATGCGCTCTCACTATTTGTGAAATTAGCCTGCCGCTGAATTGCAGCCGCTGTGCAATTCGTCACGATTTCGTCAGGTCTCGTTGCATGATTGGCTGTATGGGTGAAATTCACCTATATTGTGCCTATCCCGTTCCGTGTTCGAGGGGCGCCTTCCGGAGGCGTTCGCCAGGCGAGGACCGGGAGCGGCACCCGCGAGCGGGGTGATGACGCAAGCCCCGTCCCCGGGCGGTACTCGGGCAGCCTCGTCGGCCACTATGGAGCCGGCCCGGTCCGACCACCGTCAAAGGCGATAAGCCAAGATGCCGCGTTGGCGCGCCGAGAGGCGCGGGTGCACCGCAGTCGTGCACCATGGTCCGGCCGCCGCCGGACATCGCCCGGAGCAATCCGGGCACTGCGCCTTGTCGGCGCGCCATCCCCCTCGACGTGAGGGGGACGAAAGAGAAGCAAGACGGGCGAACCCCCGCGCCCAAGCAAAGAACAGGGGACGATCTTAGTTTGACGTATGCGACATGCCTTTATGCGACATGACTTATGCGACCTCATTGAAGGCCGCAGGCTGTTTGAAAAGTGAGCAGGTGAAATGCCGCGGGCGAGCATGACGGTCACACGTGCACGCACCTCTCCGCTGTCGTCCCCGCGCAGGCGGGGACCCATACGCCGCAGCGGCCGTGATGTGGCGATGACGTCGGAACAGCGGAGAGCCCGGTGGTTTTGGGTCCCCGCCTGCGTGCGCGGGGACGACGGGAGAGGGTTGGCGCACGACCGGGGGCGGCCGGATAAAGCGTGCTCACGAATACAAAAATTCAAAGAAGCTCATCTCACAGATTTTTTGCCAAAACGAACGCACCGCGTCGAAAATTCCCGCTGCATCAAAGACATGGAACGCTTTTGCCCCCGTCCGCGGGCTACGAAACGCGCGACCGACCGCGAGACAGACGGGCCCCAGCTTTTTGACAAAACGAAACCAAAAGCACCTGAGATTCCAATGCTGACTGCAGCTCCGACCACGCACCTGCGGCCGGTCCCGGGCGCTGCCCTTGGCCTGAGCGATGCCGTCAAATTGATCAGTGCGCGCCTTCCTTTTGCCGGCTGGCGGCGGGCATATTGCATGCTAAGATTAACTGTTGGGGCAGATTCCCTTGATGGGAGACACGCTTGACCGATCGCCCGTTGGACCGCGCAGCAACTGATCTAAATCAACCAGGTGGTGACGCGTTATTGGCTCGGGCTTTGGGCCGGGCCCGGTGGTCGATCTTCTGGGAGCGGCTATGGCCGGCGCTCGCCAGCGTCGCAACCGTGGTCGGTCTGTTCCTGGCGGTTTCCTGGCTCGGCATCTGGCTGATGCTGCCGCCGCTCGGCCGCGCCATCGGGATCGGCCTGTTCTTCCTGCTCACGGCTGCCGCGTTTGCGCCGCTCCTGATGGTGCGGCTACCGAACCGCACCGACGGGCTGCGACGGCTCGATCGCAACAGCCGTCTGCCGCATCGACCCGCCACCACGATCTCTGACGAGCTGGCGGCCGACAAGGAGGATTCGTTTGCCATCGCGTTGTGGCGCACCCACATCGAACGGACGCTGCGGGCGGCCAAGACGCTAAGGGCCGGGCGACCGGAGCCGCGGCTGGCGGTGCGCGACCCTTATGCGATCCGCGCGCTGGTGCTGGTGGCCGTCATCGCAACCTTCTTCATCGCGGGCAATGATCACCTGCGGCGGATCAATGCGGCGTTCAACTGGCAGGGCGTGATCGCGCCGGCCAATTTCCGCATCGATGCCTGGGTGAACCCGCCGAACTACACCGGCAAGCCTCCGGTCGTTCTGGCCGCCATGCGGCCGGGCGAGCCGATGCCGCAATCGGCTGCCGGGACCGTCACGGTGCCGGCCGGCAGCGTGCTGGTCATCCGGGCGAGCGGGGATGTCGAACTCGACGTCGGGATGACGGGTGGCGTCGCGGAGGCCAAGTCCGAGGAGGAGAAGCCTGCGAAGGGCGGCACGCAGCCGGTCGCGATTCGCGACAAGGCAGCTCGAGACAAGGGCACCGACGAGCGCCGTCTGGTCATCAAAGAGGGCGGCACCGTCACGCTGCGCAGCGTAGTGGCGAACGACGTGGTCTGGCGGTTCACCGCCGTGCCGGACCATGCGCCGAAGATTTCACTCGCCAAGGATCCCGAGGGGCAGGCGCGCGGCTCTCTGCAGCTGACGTACAAGCTCGAAGACGACTATGGGGTCGTGGGCGCGCAGGCCCATTTCAAGCTCAAGGAGAGCCATAAGGGTACCAACGGTGCGCCGCCGCGGAGCCTGTTCGAAGCGCCCGACATGACGCTAGTGCTGCCGCAGGCACGCACCAAGAACGGCGTTGGCCAGACCACCAAGGACCTCACCGAGCATCCGTGGGCCGGCGTCGATGCCGTCATGACGCTGACCGCGCGCGACGAGGCCGGCAATGAAGGCTCAAGTGCTCCGTTCGAATTGCGCCTTCCCGAGCGGCCTTTCACGAAGCCGATCGCGCGCGCCCTGATCGAGCAGCGCCGCAACTTGGCGCTTGACGGCGATGCGCAGGCGCTGGTGCTGACCGCGCTCGACGCGCTCACGCTGGCGCCCGAGCGGTTCAACATCGAGACCAACATCTATCTTGGTCTGCGCTCGATCTTCTGGCAGCTCGCGCATGCCAAGACCGACGACCAGCTGCGTGGTGTAGTCGCCCGCATGTGGGACATGGCGGTTACGCTCGAAGACGGCAACATGTCGGACGCCGAAGCCGCGTTGCGGCAGGCGCAGGAAGCGCTCCGCCAGGCGCTCGAACGCGGCGCGACCGACGAGGAGATCAAGCGGCTCACCGACCAGTTGCGAGCGGCGCTCGACAAGTTCCTGCAGGCGCTGGCCGAGCAGGCACGGCGCAACCCGCAGCAGCTTGCCCGTCCGCTCGATCCCAATATGCGCCAGCTGCGGCCGCAGGACCTCAAGAACATGATCGACCGCCTGGAGCAGATGGCGCGCTCCGGTGCCAAGGACGCCGCCCGCCAGCTGCTGCAGGAATTGCAGTCGATGCTCGACAATCTGCAGATGGCACAGCCCGGCCAGATGCAGCAAGGCGACGACGACATGATGAACCAGCTCAATCAGCTGGGCGAACTGATCCAACGGCAGCAGCAGCTGCGTGACCGCACCTTCCAGGAGGGTCAGGATCAGCGCCGGCAAGGGCAACGGGGTCAGCGTGGCCAGCGGGGTCAACAAGGCCAGCAGGGTCAACAAGGCCAACGAGGCCAACAAGGCGACCAGAACGGCATGGGCGACCTCGCTCAGGAACAGCAGGCGCTGCGCGACCAGCTCAACAAGCTGATCGAGGAATTGAACAAGCGCGGCTTTGGTCAGCAGGGCCAGCAGGGCCAGCAGGGCCAGCAGGGCCAGCAGGGCCAGCAGGGTCAACAAGGCCAGCAGGGCATGGGCCGGCAGCTCGGCCAGGCCGGCGAGGCCATGGGCGATGCGCGAGGCCAGCTCGGCCAGGGCAATGCCGACAGCGCCGTGAATTCGCAGGGCCGTGCGCTCGAAGCGCTGCGGCGCGGCGCCCAGAACCTGGCGCAGCAGATGCAGCAGCAGGGCATGATGGGGCAGGGCCCTGGTCCCGGTCGGCCGGGGCGGCTCGGCCAGTCGCGTGCCAATCAGCAGACCGACCCGCTGGGCCGGCCGCTGCGCGGCCGCGACTACGGCGACGACGTCACGGTCAAGGTGCCGGGCGAGATCGACGTACAACGCGCGCGGCGAATTCTGGAAGAGCTGCGCCGCCGCTTCGGCGAGAACTTCCGCCCGCAGATCGAGCTTGAGTATATCGAGCGGCTGTTGAAGGACTTCTACTGATCAGCCGGCCAGCCGGCGTCGTGATACGGGCCGCGCCAAGAGCGCGGCCCGCGTCTATTCAATGCACCCGTGCGCGGCAGGCAGCCAGCGCATCGTTGACGGCGCCGCGGATCGTGCCGAGCGAGAACGGCTTGCTGATGACGTCATGAATCAGCGCCTCGAGCCCGCTGGCGCGCTCGCGCTGGTCGGCATAGCCGGTCATCAGCAGGATCGTAACCTGCGGATGATCACGCGCGGTGGCGAGCGCCAGCGCGATGCCGTCCATCACCGGCATGCGGATGTCGGTCAGGAGCAGCTCGAATGCGCCGCGCGTGCGGGTGATGAGCTCAAGCGCTTCGGCGCCATCGTGGGCGGTGATGACCTCGTGGCCGTCGAGCGTGAGCGCGCGCGCGATGAGCACACGCAGCCCTTCGTCATCTTCGGCGATCAGAATGCGCGCCATGGCACCTCATGGAGTTTCGGCGACGAGATCGCGCCGGTTGAAGAAGCGAACCTCGACGCGGTCGCTGTCGCGCGGCGGCGAAGCCAGGCGCGTGCTGAACGGCAGCAACTCGCCGGGCCGCAGCGCATTGCGGTTGGGCAGTGCGGTCCAGCTGTAGAGCTCGTGGCCCATCGGGTTGTGGACCGCAAAGCGCAGACGTGGCACTTCGACCGCGCGCGTGGTGTTGTTGACGATATCGCCCTCGACCACCAGCACCTCGACGCCTTCGTGGGTTTCCCGTCCGGTGGTGACGTTGGTGAAGACCAGCCCGCGCAGGTTCACCGGCAGGCCGATCGCCGCGAACAGCGAGGCGGTCTGCGGCATCAAGCGCACCACATCGGCGCGCCAGCCGAACA
Source organism: uncultured Alphaproteobacteria bacterium (assembly GCA_963753575.1). Taxonomy (GTDB): domain Bacteria; phylum Pseudomonadota; class Alphaproteobacteria; order Rhizobiales; family Xanthobacteraceae; genus VAZQ01. The sequence continues at coordinate 4,205,025 of CAVWCR010000003.1, read as the reverse complement.
GCATCAGATTGATCACTCCGAGCCCCAGGATCGCGCTCGTCCAGACGGAGCGTTGCCAGCGTCGCCGCTGCGCGGCTTGGCGGTGGTCGCGGCGCGCCGCGACCAATTCGATGTCCTCGTGCGCCGGCAACTCCGCTGCCGGCATGGGGGGCAGTTCGGTAGGCGCGAGCGGGGGCGCGTCGTTGACGTAGAAGGGTTGCGGCGCATCAGCCTCGCTCGCGGGCGTCGCCTCCGACGGCTCGGCTGGCATCGGCGCGTCGGCGCTTGCTGGCGGGGCAGACGCGCCCTGAGCCGAGTCGGCTTGGGTGGATTGAGCTTGGGCAGAGTCGGCCGCGGCGTCGGGCCACACGTTGGGGTCGAAACCGGCGTCCGGCGGGGCCTCAGCCTGCGGCGGGCCGCCGCCCGGCGGCGTCTCGGCAATCCAGGCCAGGTCGGCGCGATGGGCCTGGGCGACGTCCGCCATCGCCTCGGTATTGGCCGCAAACCACGTGTGTTGGCAGCGCGCGCAACGCACCGAGCGCCCCGTGGGCCCCAGCGAGGCGGCGGAGACCTCATAGGACGTTGCGCAGTTCGTGCAAGTGATCAGCATCGGCAAATCGTGCCTGACAGGGCTCCGTGGCACGCTAGCAGGAGGTTCGTTAATGGAGCGGAAACCAAGGGTTGCCCGGCGGCGTCGGCAGCGGCGGGCAGGCGGCGCCGCGAGGTGGGGCCTGCGCTGAAAAGGCCACTGGATTGGCTGGGCCAAACCAACTCTGGGTGCGCGGCGCTGCTATATAAGGAAAGAATCGGGGGGCGGACGGACCGGCGCACCACGCGGCGGTCCTTCGGAGAGGCACGTGGTCCGGTTCGAAAACGTCGGCTTGCGCTATGGGCTGGGGCCTGAGGTCTTGCGCGACCTCAGCTTCAGCATCGAGCCGCACTCATTCCAGTTCCTGACCGGGCCCTCGGGCGCCGGCAAGACCTCGCTCATGCGCCTCTTGTTCCTGGCGCTGCGCCCGACGCGCGGGCTGATCACGCTGTTCGGCCATGACATCGCCACGCTCGGCAGAGACGCTATGGCGACATTGCGACGACGCATCGGCGTCGTCTTCCAGGATTTCCGTCTGATCGATCACATGACCACGTACGAAAACGTCGCGCTGCCGTTGCGCGTCGTCGGCCAAGAGGAGGACACCTATCGCGACGAGGTCGTGGAGCTTCTGCAATGGGTCGGTCTGGGCGAGCGCATGTGGGCGCTGCCGCCAGTGCTCTCGGGCGGGGAAAAACAGCGCGCCGCGATCGCGCGCGCGGTGATCGCGCGGCCGCAGCTCCTGCTCGCCGACGAGCCGACCGGCAACGTCGATCCGAACCTGGCGCAGCGGCTCTTGCGGCTGTTTGTCGAGCTTAACAAATCGGGCACGTCGATTGTCATCGCCACTCACGACATCGCGCTGATGGATCAATACGACGCGCGCCGGCTGGTGCTGCACGAAGGGCGATTGCATGTCTACGAATGAAAATGTCGTAGCGCCCATGCCCGGCGGGCTGCCAAGCTTCGAGACGCCGATCGTGCCCAAGGGCACGATCGCCGGCCGCGCGCTGGTTGCGATCGTGGCGATCATGACGTTCCTCGCTTCGGTCACGACCGGCGGGGTCGTCCTGGTGCGGGCAGCGGCGGTCGACTGGCAGTCGGAGGTGGCGCGTGAAGTCACCGTCCAGGTTCGCCCCGTCTCCAACCGCGACCTTGACGCCGACGTGGCCAAGGCGGCCGAGATCGCGCGCCGCTTTCCAGGCGTTGCGGATGTCAGGATCTATTCCCGGGAGGATTCGGCGCGGCTGCTCGAGCCCTGGCTCGGCAGCGGCCTGCTCATCGACGATCTGCCGATACCGCAAATCATCGCGGTGCGTATCGCGGGCGGCGCAACGCCCGACTTCGCGCAGCTTGGGCACCTTCTGACCGAGCAGATCGCGAGCGCGAGCCTCGACGACCATCGCGGCTTCGTCGAGCGTATGCGCGCGATGGGGCGCGCGGCGTTCCTCGGAGGGCTCGCCGTGCTCGCCCTCGTGCTCGCCGCCACCGTGCTGTCGGTCACGTTTGCGACCCGGGGCGCCATTGCCACCAACCGGACCGTGGTCGAGGTGCTCCACCTGATCGGCGCCAAGAACACCTTCATCGCCCAGCATTTTCAGCGCCGCTTCCTCGGTCTCGGCCTGCAGGGTGGCATCATCGGGGGTGGCTGTGCCTTGGCTCTGTTCGGCTTGATGGAGCTTCTGAACGGCCGCTTCCTCGGCACCGCCGCCGGTGACCAGTTTTCGGCCCTGTTCGGCACCTTTTCGATCGGGATTTTCGGTTATATCGCGGTGCTCCTGCAGATCATGCTGATCGCGTTCGTGACCGCGATTGCGTCGCGGCGCACCGTCAACCGCACGCTTGAAACCTTTGAGTAACCATTGCCTGCTGACCTATCCTGGTGTCCCGATTCCGAAGTTCGTATCATTCTGCGGCACCCTCTGACACGACCTTCGGAAACGGGGTACTAGGGCGCGCGGTCATCGGGCCGCCGAAATCTACGCTAGTATGGCGCGCGAAGGTGGGTCATGCGATGACGGCGGTCGGGTCGAAGCTCGACAATACAGCGCCCGACGGGGCTATCATGCGCGAACGATCCCGTCCGGTGAGTGCATTACGGGCCATCGCCTCGGTCACGACCCTGATCTGCGTCGGCGCCCTGCTCGCGCTGGTGCTCGGGTTTTTCTGGTTTGCCGGGCGGGTGCCCGCGGGCGAGGTCGAACTGACCCGGACGGCCGACGGCATCGTGGTCCTCACAGGAGGCGCCTCGCGCATCAATGACGCCATCGGGCTCCTGGCTGCCCGCCGCGGGCAGCGCCTGCTGATCAGCGGCGCCAACCGGTCGACGACGCCGGCGGAAATTTCACGTCTCAAACCCGATTTTACCCCCTGGGTCCGCTGCTGCGTCGATTTCGACCGCTCGCTCAATACGTTGGGCAACGCCATCGAAATCAGCCGATGGGCCATGCGGCGCGAGTTTCGCTCCCTCATCGTGGTGACATCGAACTATCATATGCCACGCGCGATGGCGGAAATCGCCCATCAGCTGCCGGGCGCCGAGCTCATTCCGTTTCCGGTGGTCTCCGAGCGTCTGCGGGCGGAGCCGTGGTGGGCGAACGAGACGATCATGCGGTTGCTGCTTTCCGAATATTTGAAGTATATCGTCGCACAGGCGCGCATGCGGCTCGATCCGGGCGCCGGTCGGCAGACGTAAGCGTCGTACGTGTTCAGCGGCAAGATCACCATCAGGTTGCGCTCGTGTCCGTGCTTGTCCGTTCGATCATCTTCAATCTGCTGTTCTATCTGAACCTTATCGTCCAGATGCTCGCGGCCATCCCCACGCTGGTGATGCCGCGCGGCGCGATCATCGGCGTTGTGAAATTCTGGGCGCGCACCAACATGTGGTTGCTGCGCGGCGTGTGCGGCATCAAGGTCGAATTCCGCGGCCTGGACAAAATTCCACCGGGCGCGCTCATTGTCGCCTCCAAGCATCAGTCGCTGTGGGAGACGTTTGCCCTGTTTCCACTGTTTGCCGACCCGGCATTCATTCTCAAGCGCGAGCTGATGTGGATTCCCTTCTTCGGCTGGTACTCATGGAAAGGCGGGATGATCCCGGTCAATCGCGGCAAGCGTTCGCAGGCCCTCGCTGAGCTCAGCGTGATCGCGCGCGTGGAGCTTGCCCGCAACCGACAGATCGTCATTTTTCCGGAAGGCACGCGGCGCGCGCCTGGCGCGGAGCCGAGCTACAAATACGGCGTCGTCCATCTCTACGCCGAGATGGGCGTGACATGTCTGCCGATCGCGCTCAATTCCGGGCTGTTCTGGCCGCGCCGTTCGTTCCGCCGCTATCCCGGAACCGTCATCGTCGAGGTGCTCGATCCGATCGCGCCCGGCCTCGACAAGACGGACTTCGCCGGCAAGCTGGAGCAGGGGATCGAAGCCGCGACCGCGCGCCTCGTCGCGGAGGGCGAGCGCGAGCTTGCCCGCAACGGCGTCAGGAACGCATCGCTTGCGCCCTCAGCTTGAGGGCGCGGTGATTGTCGGCTCGTGGGTTCCCTTCAGCCGCTCCGCCAGGAGATGGAGGTTGCCCTCGCGCAGCCCCAGCGATTCCAGCGCGGCGACCGTGGCGATCACGTAGTCGCGGTTGGCGCCCGAATGCCCGTGACCCTGGCGCACATGATGAAGCTGCTGATCGAGCGAGAGCCGTCCGGCATATTGCGCATGGCCGCGATCCACCATGTAGCAGAGCGCGCTCACCGGCCGTTCTGGATCGCCCTTGAGCCACACGCGCCGGGTGCACTCGCGGTACACCATGGTGACCTGCTCGCGTGAGCGCAGATACGCGATCGTCTCGGCGCGTTCGGCGGCTGCCACCCGATAGGCGATGCCGCGGCAGGCGCCGCCGTGGTCGAGACCAAGCACCAGCCCGGGCCGCTCGGCCGTTCCACGATGGAAGAACGAATAGACGCACAGCGCCCGGTGGGCGCCGATCAGCCTGGCCTCGACGCGTTCCAGGAACGCAAAGCCCGGCCGCCACATCAGCGAGCCATAGCCGAACACCCAGAGGTCGCTGGCTGGATCAATCGGCGGGCTCATGCCGGGTTCATAGCCAACATCGGCGTAATTTGTGAAGGCCTGGACCAAGCGGCGCCGCACAAGAGGACTTGTCCTCGGAAACGCCGCAATCTAGGGCTTCGGAATGGACTGGGGCGAGGCACCTGCCACGGGTGGGTCGAGGAGCACGAGCGATGCGCCAACCTGAATTTGCTCCCCGCCGCCGTTTGTGGCCGGTATTCGTGCCGCTCTTGCTGGTGGTCGGGCTCGCGATTGTGTGGAGCGGCCTTTGGTTTCTCGCCGTCGGGGTGGCAGAGCGGACCATCGCGGGCTGGCGCGAACGCGAGGCCAGGGTCGGGCGAGTCTACGACTGCGAGCGGCAGACCGTCGGCGGCTTCCCGTTCCGCATCGAGGTGCGCTGCGTCAAACCGGCGGTCGAGCTCAGTCGCAGCAAGCCGCCGGTCGCGCTCAAGGCGAGCGACCTCGTGGTCGTTTCGCAGGTCTATCAGCCGACGCTGCTGATCACCGAGGTTACCGGTCCGATGAGTGTGGCCGCACCAGGCCAGCCGCCGAGCTACGTGGCCAATTGGACGCTCGGGCAGTCGAGCGTGCGCGGCACCCCTAAGGCGCCGGAGCGCGTTTCGATCGTCTTCGACAACCCGAAGGTCGACCGCGTCGGCGGCGCCACGCCCGTGCTGAAGGCCGATCGCATCGAGCTCCACGGACGCATCGCCGAAGGCGCCGTGAATGCCGATCCGGTGATCGAGCTGGTGCTGCGCCTGACGTCGGCGATCGCACCCGAGCTGCACTCGTTCACCACGCAGCCGATCAACGCCGATGTGACCGCCAGGCTCTATGGTCTCGCCAACTTCGCGCCAAAACCCTGGCCGGTCCGTTTCAGGGAAATCCAATCGCGCGGTGGACGCATCGAGATCATCAGGGCGCGGGTTCAGCAGGGCGAGTCGATCGCGGTCAGCGCTGGCACACTCGGCCTGACCGATCGCGGCGGCCTCGATGGGCAGATCCAGGTGACGATCGTGGGCCTTGAGAGCATCGTGGCGTCGCTTGGGGTCGACCTTGATCGTGCTATGTCACGCGGAAAGATCGGCTCGGCTATCACGGCGCTGGACCGGATTGTTCCAGGGCTCGGGCAGATTGCCCGCCAGAACGCCGCGCCGGGCGTCATCGTCGGCCTGCGTGCCATGGGGAAGCAGACCATGCTCGAAGGCAAGCCGGCCACGACCTTGCCGCTGCGCTTCAACGACGGGCAGATTCTGCTGGGGCCGATCCCGGTCGGCCACGTGCCGCCGCTGTTTTGATTAAAGCAGCCCGCGCAGGCGGGCATCCAGTAATCACGAACGTTGATATATATCGCAACGGTAGCGCTTACTGGATCGTCCGCTTTCGCGGACGATGACAACGGAAAAGTCAGCCACGAAATCGTGTGATCAGCGCCCACCTTCCACGAAGCGCCCGCTGTAGATCGACTTCCAGCGCTTGCCGGTCAGGTAGAACATCCCGGTGGCGCGGTCGTGCGCAATGCCGTTGAGGACGTAGTTGCCGCTGTCGGTCGCAATCTGCGCCTTCTCGTCCGCCGACATCTTGTCGCGCAGCCCGCGCATGTCTGCGATCGCATCGATGCATCCGCTCGCCGGATCGATGCGCACGATGCTCCAGGTCGTGAAGATGTTGCCGTAGAGGCGGTCGCGGACGAGCTCGAGCTCGTTGAGACCCAGAATGTCACCCGGGCGGTTCGAGCGGAGCTTGACGGTGCGATGCACCGCGAAGGTTTGCGGATCGACGTAGTAGAACGAAGGGCCGCCGTCGCTGAAGATCAGGCTCTTGCCGTCGTTGGTCAGGCCCCAGCCTTCGCGCGGATTGCGCATCACGCGTTTGCGCTTGGCGGCGAGGTCGTAGACGAAGACCTGATGATCCTGCCAGGTGAGCTGGTAGATCTCGTCGTTGAGGATGGTGAGCCCCTCGCCGAACACGGTGGTGCCGAGATCGGTCAGCGTGCGCACTTGACCAGGCGCTTGGCCGCCAAGCGAGATCACGTTGATCCGCGTCGTGCCGGCGACACGGCCAGTGCTTTCGTAGAGCTGGCCGTCGTGGACCTCGAAGCCCTGGGTGAAGCCAAGCTCGCTGCGCTCGATCTTGCCGGCGACCTCTAAGCGAAGCGGCACCGGCTCGCGGCAGGTCTGTGCCTGCAGGACGTCGGGCACGCCCCAGAGCAGCAAGGCGGCGCCCGCCACGCATGCCAGCAGCACTGCGCCCAGCACCAGCCATGATGCGCGCCGCTTGAACATGACTCATTCGCCCTCGGCGCTGTAGGGCTTTGGCAGCGGCGTGTGCGGCAGGTCGGGGTGCGGACGGCCAAAATCGGGCGAGGGCGAATCCTGGCCGATTGCCACGATCCCGCGCCGGATCGCGCGGGTGCGCGTGAAGTGGTCGAACAGCGCGCCGCCGTCGCCGCGCCTTATCGCGCGCGTCAGTGCCGAAATGTCTTCATTGAAGCGGCCGAGCATTTCCAGGACCGCGTCCTTGTTGGCAAGGAAAACGTCGCGCCACATGGTCGGGTCGGAGGCCGCGATGCGGGTGAAGTCGCGAAAGCCGCCGGCGGAGAACTGCAGCACCTCGGAGCGCGTGACCTGTGACAATTCGTCGGCGGTGCCGACGATCGTGTAAGCGATGAGATGGGGCAGGTGGCTCGTCACTGCCAGCACCAGGTCGTGATGCTCGGCCGTCATCGTCTCCACGTTGGCGCCGAGCGCGCGCCAGAACGCGGCCAGCCGCTCGACCGCGTTGAGGTCCGCGTTCGCGGGCGGTGTGAGAATGCACCAGCGGTTGACGAACAGCTCCGCAAAGCCCGCATCGGGGCCCGAGTATTCCGTCCCGGCCACCGGGTGCGCGGGCACGAAGTGGACGTTCGGCGGCAGGTGGGGCGCCATGTCGCGCAGGATCGAGCCCTTGACCGAACCGACATCGGAAACAGTCGCGCCCGCTATCAGGTGCGGGCCGATCTCCTTGGCGACCTCACCGCAGGCGCCGACCGGAACGCACACGATCACGAGATCGGCGCCGTCGACTGCTGCGACGTTGCTCTCGACCACCTGGTCGGCGAGCCCGAGCTCGGCGACGCGCCGGCGCGTTGGCGCCGAGCGCGCGGTCGCCACGATCGAGCGCACCGCGCCCTGCGCGCGCGCCGCGCGCGCGATCGAGGAGCCAATGAGCCCGACGCCGATCAACGCGAGACGATTGAAGAGCGGAGCCTTGAGCGTCACGACTGCTTCCCCAAAAACTCCGCCAGCGCCGCGACCACCAGTCGGTTTGCCTCCTCGCTGCCGATGCTCATGCGCAGCGCGTTGGGCAGGTGATAGGCCTTGACCCGGCGCAGAATGAGGCCGCGCCTGGTCAGGAATTCGTCGGCGTCCTCGGCCGTTCTGCCTTTCGTGTCGGTGAAGTGAATCAGAATGAAATTCGCGATGCTCGGCGTCACCTCGAGCCCGAGCTTGCGGATTTCGTCGGTCAGCCAAGCGAGCCACTTGTCGTTGTGGGCGAGCGCCCTCTCGACATGCGCGGCATCACCCATCGCCGCCACGCCTGCCGCAATCGCGGGCGCATTCACGTTGAACGGCCCGCGGATGCGGTTGATGGCGTCGATGACGTGCGCCGGTCCGTACATCCAGCCGAGCCGCAACGCGGCAAGTCCGTAGATCTTCGAGAAGGTGCGGCACATTACGACGTTCTCAGAGGTGGCCACGAGCTCGATCCCGGCCTCGTAGTCGTTGCGGCGAACGTATTCCGCATAAGCCGCATCGAGTACCAAGAGCACATGCGGCGGTAGCCCTCTGTGCAGCCGCTTCACCTCGTCGAACGGCACATAGGTGCCGGTCGGATTATTGGGATTGGCGAGGAACACCACTTTGGTGCGCTCGGTGACCTTGGCCAGGATGGCGTCGACGTCGGCCGTGAAGTTCTTCTCCGGCGCCACCACCGGCTTTGCGCCAGAGCCCAGTGTTGCGATCGGGTAGACCAAAAAGCCATGCGTGGTGTGGATCGCCTCGTCGCCGTCGCGCAGGTAGGCGTCCGCGATCAGGTTGAGAAGATCGTCGGAGCCCGCGCCGCACACGATGCGCGCCGGGTCGAGCCCGAAGGCGCGTCCGATCGCCACGCGCAGGGCGGCCGCCGAGCCATCCGGATAATCCTCCAGGTGTTCGGCCACCGCGCGGTAGGCCGCGATTGCCTGCGGGCTTGGCCCGAGCGGCGTCTCGTTCGAGGACAGCTTGAACACCCGTGCGACGCCGGGCGCCGCGCTCTTGCCCGGCACATAAGGGTCGATATCGAGCACGCCAGGTCGCGGTTGCGGGCGAGGGGCGGACATCGATAGCTCCACTTCGGTTCGTTAACGGCGGCGACACTGCCGGCTCTAGCCCCCGGCGGGAGGCTCAGTCGGCCGGGACCCTATAGCGGGTCGCGTGGCTGCCGACGAGGGCCGTGGCGCGCACCGAGGCGCCGGCCCTGATCAGGGCCTTGGCAACGGCCTGGATGCGACCGCCTTGCGGCACGGAGACCAGCAGAGCGGCGCCGTCAAAGGCCTTGTCGGGCACTGCAATCACCTCGGCGAGCGGGCCGATCGCCTGCGCGGCGTTTGCGCTCCAGCCGGCCACACGAACGCTCCAGACCTCGACTTCGTTCGCCATGGCGTCGGTGGCGGCGCGCGAGATGACGAAGACCGGCAGCGCGGCCGGGTGATCGGCGCGCTCGACGAATGGGAGCCGCGCGATGATCTTGGGCGCGCTATCGAATTCGAGCGCGTTCCACCAGGCGCCTGCGACCGCAAAGGCCGGCACCAGGCCAAGGTCGCCGTTTGAGCTGGAGACTGCTTCAACCACCGCGGCGGCACCCATGTGGGCCACGAACGGCGCCGTGAAGCCGAAGTGGAAGCGTGCCGAATCGCGCATCAGCGCATCGCCGGCGGAGAGATCGGCGTGTACCGAGAACGGCGCCTGCACGAATGTGAAGGTCGAGATGATGACGCGCCAGATGCCCTCGACGGTGTCGAGCGGAAGGATGCCGCGATGGCGTTCGACCAGGCGGCGCATCATGTCGGCCTCGCGTGCCGGGCGGAATGCCGAGCCTGATTCCTGCGTTTTCTTGACAGTGATAAGACGATCGATGATCTCGCCGCGCTCCATCAAGAGCCGGTGCATCGCTTCGTCGATACGGTCGATCTCCTGCCGCAGATCGGCGAGCGATGGCGGTTTTGATCGGGGCGTCTTGACCATGAGAAACACTCTCAAAAGATGCGGCATAGATACGGGTGACGGCCTGACAAAGCAAAGAAAACATTGACTTAACGAGGGGGCGGCCTATCTACGCGTCGGCCTTAAGCCCAAGCCGCAACTTTCTGTGTTACGCTTGCGGGCAGGATGACCATGGTTGAGACCAGCGCCACGCTTGAACCCGTCGACCGCGCCCGCGAGACGGACGATCCACATTCGCTGGTCGTGCGCTTTGGGGCCGACAAGCCGCTCAAGCTCGACGCCGGCGTCGATCTCAGCCCGTTCCAGATTGCCTATCAGACCTACGGAAGCCTTAACGCCGAGCGCACCAACGCCATACTGGTCTGCCACGCGCTCACCGGCGACCAGCACGTTGCCAACGTCCATCCCCTGACGCACAAGCCCGGCTGGTGGGAGACAATGGTCGGGCCGGGCCGGCCGATCGATACCGAGCGCTACTTCATCATCTGCGCGAACGTCATCGGCGGCTGCATGGGGAGTTCGGGACCGGCCTCGACCAATCCCAAGACCGGCATGCCCTGGGGTCTCGATTTTCCGGTCATCACCGTGCGCGACATGGTGCGGGCCCAGGCCATGCTGCTTGACCACCTCGGGATCGGCAGTTTGTTCGCAGTCGCGGGCGGCTCGCTCGGCGGCATGCAGGTGCTTCAGTGGGCGGTGAGCTATCCGCAGCGCGTGTTCGCCGCGCTGCCGATTGCGGCCGCGACGCGTCATTCGGCGCAGAACATCGCCTTCCACGAGGTCGGCCGCCAGGCCGTGATGGCCGATCCCGACTGGCGCCAGGGTCGCTATTTCGCCGAAGGCACCAATCCGCGTCGCGGGCTTGCGGTCGCGCGCATGGGTGCGCACATCACCTATCTTTCCGATGCTGCGCTGCACCGCAAATTCGGCCGTCGTTTTCAGGACCGCGATAATCCGACGTTTTCATTCGACGCGGATTTCCAGGTCGAGAGCTATCTGCGTCACCAGGGCATTACCTTCGTGGAGCGCTTCGACGCCAATTCCTATCTCTATCTCACGCGCGCGATGGACTACTTCGATATCGCGGCCGACTTCGACGGCGTGCTCGCCAATGCCTTCAAGGATACGCCGACGCGGTTCTGCGTGATCTCGTTCACCTCGGATTGGCTGTTTCCGACCTCGGATTCGCGCGCCATCGTGCATGCGCTCAACGCCGGCCGCGCGCGCGTCTCGTTCGCCGAGATCGTCACCGACAAGGGGCACGACGCCTTCCTGCTCGAGGAGCCGGAGCTGTTTGCAATCGTGCGCGGCTTTCTCGAAGGCGCCGCCAAATCCCGCGGGCTCGAATTCGCGCGGCGGTAAGGCCGCTGCAACGGACAAGGATCGCAAGCCGCCCATGCTCAAACGGCTCAAGCAGGACCTGACAATGGCGGAAGCCGCGCGCCTTCCAGGCGGTGCGCGCGTCGACCTGCTGTTGGTCGCCGAGATGGTCGAGCGCGGCGCCAGGGTGCTCGACGTCGGCTGTGGCGACGGCGAGCTGTTGCGGCTTTTGGCCGAGACACGCGATGTTGATGGGCGTGGCATCGAGCTGTCACGCGAAGGCGTCAACGAGGGCGTCGCCAAGGGGCTCGCCGTGATCCAGGGCGACGCCGACACCGACCTCGCCGATTATCCGGACGATGCCTTCGACTATGTAATTCTGTCGCAGACGCTGCAGGCGACGCGCCAGCCGCGCGTCGTGCTCGAGCACATGCTGCGCATCGGCCGTCACGCAATTGTGTCCTTTCCGAACTTTGGGCACTGGAAGATCAGGCTGCAAGTGGGCGTTGGCGGCCATATGCCGCAGACCGACAATCTGCCCTATAGCTGGTGGGACACACCCAACATTCACTTCTGCACGATCAAGGACTTCCGCCATCTCTGCGACGTGGCTGGCGCCAAGATCGAAAGAGCGGTGGCGCTCAACGCCTGGGGGCGCGCGCTGCGCTTCAACGCACCCTGGTGGTTCTGGAACCTCGTGGGTGAGCAAGCGGTATTCCTGCTCAGCCGCCAGTCCGGCCGATCTGCCTGAAACGATTTCCGCAGCAGATTCAAAGGCAGAACCCCAAGGGCTTTCGCCGCTTGGGGTTCCAGGCCAATCGCCGGGCGACGGGGGCATCGGGGGGGATGGGGATCGCCCGGCTCGCCTTGTTCTCCACATAGGGTTTGCGGGAGGGAATTCAATGCCTCTGCCCAGCGCCCCGCTCAGGCCAGCCCTGCTTTGCCAACGCGATCAGTTCCGGCCGGTATTCGAAGTGCATGCTGTCGACATGGAACCACTTGGCGCCCCAGATGAATCCGTGCCGCTCGAAAATTTCTCCAATCGCGCCCGGCACGCGGTTGCGCCAGGAAAAAGCGCCGTTCCGGTTCTTGAGGAACTCCCAATAATCCGCCTGCTTGTCATTGATATCGATGGCGGCTGCGAAGGCATGCACTGACAGCCGGGCGGTGTTGCGGATGACGCGGCAGTTATAGGTTCCGGCCGACGGCACCAGGTACTTGATCATGCCCGGCGGCAGCGTTCCCAGTTCCTTCACGATGGCCGCAAGCCTGGTATCGACATGGTTGACCGTGGTGACGCTGAGCCGGCCGCGCAGCCATGCGACCGGCTTGAGCCGCCTGCCGACCTCGCCCTTGCGGCAGTCGCCATACATCTTGAGAAAGAACGGCTCGAAGCGGATGCGGCCGGGGTCCTCGTTGATGCCGGGTGGCTTCACGTCAGGTCCGAGCGGATAACGGAATGCGAACTGGTCTTTGATGTCGGGATGATCAAGGAGTTGTTCGAACGTCTTGTCGGCGCGCCCGTCCGCGATCGGCATGCGGGTGCCGTCCTTCCAGATCAGGTCGTTGCCCTCGTAACGCGCAAGATGATCCGGATAGGCAGCGACGAGCGCGTCGAGCGCCGGATCGGCAGCGGCACGTGTCGCCGCAAGCGCCAGGAAGAAGAGCAAGGCGATTGCGCTCCACATCCGAAACATTGTCATCGATTCACTCCTCAGGCGCGTAACGCGTCCCCGACCGTGATCTCGCCGGCCCCGATCACTTCGCCATAGACACCGCAGTCGGCATGGCCGAACGTCCGCAGAAGCGTATCCGGAATGGCAAGGTCGCGTGCGCCGGTATCGGGATCGACGTTGGTCGCCGCGCAGCGCACGATCCGTTTCACGATCTTGAGCCGCGCGCCCTCACCAATGGCGATCTCCTTGCCGACAAGGTCGAACTCGCCCCACGCGGGCCAGCCGTCGACGTAGAGATTGCCCCGGAAGCGCAGCGGATTGACCGGCGCTCCGATCGCTGTCTCAAGCGCTGACACGGAGGCGAGATTGATGATCGAGACGACCTTGCGCGCGACGTCGGAAAAGCTGTGGCCCTGGGCGTGCAGGACCTTCGGCGGCCCGCGCAGCTCGTCGGCGCAGAATTGCGCAAAAAACGCTTCGATGCGTTGGCGGCCTTCGGGCGTGCGCAGATCGCCGCGGGCGGCTTCGCGGTCGTCGGCCTTGATGGCGAGCGTGTGGCTGACGTCATCGAATTGGGTGTGCAGCGTTGCCAGCCGCTCGTTTCGCATCAGCATCAGATAGCGCACCTTCGGCTGGTGCTGCGGCGCCTGTGGATCGAAGCCCGAAGGCCCGTTCTCGATGGCATAGAGGCGATCGGCGGGCAGCGTTTCGCGCGGTGTAAGCTCTGCGCGCTTAAGCGGCTCGGGCGAAAGCCCTTTCACCGGATAGCGGTAGATGGCATTAACCTTCGCCGGACCGAACATGACCACGATTTAATTTTGCCAAGCATGACTTGCGGGCTCGCGCGACCTATCATGCAGCGCGTTGGGCGGCTTTGCCAATTCAGGACGGTTCCGTGCGCAACACTTCAAGCCTGCAGATCTTGCTCGTCATGATAACGGCCGGCGGTATCAGCCAGGCCATGGCGCAAGGGAGACCCTCCGTGACGATGAGCCTGTTCGGCGCCGCCCCGACCGCCACGCCTAAGGGTGAAATAAAGGGAATGCGCCCGGAGACGGTCGGCAGGGTTGCCTACTTCTCGCTGTCCGACGACGCCTCCAGCGGCCTGATGGCGCACAGCAGTACGACACGGCGGATGCAGATCGCGCTGCCGGGTGGCGGCTCGGTCACCTGCGCGTTCCGTACCGAACGGCGCCCGGGCGGCATGCTGTTGCTCACCGGGACCCCGGAGGGCGGCGGCCCAGGCGAAAGCTGCAATCTCGTGGTCAACAACGGACAGGTTACCGGCGAGGTCGAACTGGCCTCCGGCCGGTATCGAATCCAGCCGCTCGGCGATGGCTCGGCGCACGCGATCGTCGAGGTCAAGACCGAACAGTTTCCGAACGAGAACCCGCCGAAGCAGCCCCCGCGGTAAGCGGCGAGCGGAATGCTGCCAACGTGACACCTTCAACGCCTTCAGGCTAACATGCGGTCGGGTGAAATTGACCGCATGGACTTGAACGATGCCGAGGGTGCATAGTCTTCAGTTGGCGCTTGCGTTGCTGTTGGTGGGTGGCTGCACCGAAGCGGCTGCGCAGAGAAAATCGCCGAGAACGATGAGCCTGTTCGGCGCCACGCCGGCCGCGACCCGCGGCAACGATGTGCAGGGCATGCGGCCCGAGACCGTCGGCGCGGTCGCCCGCTTTTCGCTTGCGCTTGGCACCACCAGCAATCTTCGGGCGCGCTCGGGCGCGACGCGTCGCCTGCAGATCGCATTGCCGAATGGCAATTCCGTCACCTGCCTGCTGAGCCCGGTGTCGCGGCGGCAGAACATGGTTGTGCTGGCTGGCGCACCGGCTGGCGGTCGCGACGACGAGCGGTGCAACCTCGTGGTCGAGAATGGACGGGTGACCGGCGAGGTCGAACTAGAGTTCGGGACGTTATCGCATCCAGCCGGTCGGGTCGGGCGCCATGCACGTGGTGGCCGAGGTCAAGACCGAGAACCTGCCGGATGAGCTCGAGCCCAAGATCCTGGCCGAGCCGACGCCCGAGCGCGCCGTCCGCGACACCGAGCTATGCGACGTCAATCCGGCGCCGGGACAACAGCCGAAGACGTTCGGTCCGATCCGCATCATGTTCCTCTACACCAAGGCTGTTGCGGCCAGCACGCCAAACATTCGCGCTGACATCGAACTGATGATGCAGCAGCTGCGGACCGGTTATGGCGCGAAGCGGCTCGGCGGCAACTTCTCGGTGGTAACCGAGCTCGCGCACGCGCAGGAAATCAACTACGTCG
Organism: uncultured Alphaproteobacteria bacterium; assembly: GCA_963753575.1. GTDB lineage: Bacteria > Pseudomonadota > Alphaproteobacteria > Rhizobiales > Xanthobacteraceae > VAZQ01. Next base: position 4,189,887 of record CAVWCR010000003.1, on the reverse strand, counting down.
AGGCTGAAAAGATGGGGAAGGACCTCGACCGGCTCACCGATCGGCGTGACACGTTGTTCCGACCGATCCACGCGCTACGCGACACCTACAAGGCCGATGTCGTCCACCTGCTGATCAAGGCCAAGCCCAACAATGGCTGCGGCGTCGGCTGGCTCAACCTGTCGCTGCGCCCGCAAAATGCCTTCTCGGTCAGCGACTACCAATGCGCAACCCAAAACTACAGCGCCGTCCATGAGATCGGGCACAATATCGGTATGGGGCACGACCGCTTCGCGGAGAAGGACGCCAAACCGGGCCCGGAGGCGTTCAATTTCGGCTTCGTGTCGTTGCTGCGCAGCATCCGCTCGGTGATGTCGTACAACGACGAGTGCGTCGCGCAGAAAAAGAACTGCAGGCGTCTGCTGCAGCTCTCGTCCCCCAAAGTGAAGGTCGGGGGGGTCTTTTTTGGCAAGCCGATCAGCGACCCTATGGCCGCCTATAACGTCGAGGTTCTTTGCCGCAACGCGACGGCGGTGAGCAAGTTCCGTTAGGCGCCAATTCTGTCAGGGGCCGATTCTGTCAGGCGCCAAGCGGGATCGGTGCGGCGCGAACCGGGTCGCCCGCGCCGCCTGGAAGCTTGCGTCAAGCGTCCGACGTGAATTTGTGTAGGAACCCTTCCGCGCCGGGGGTGCCGCTCCTACATGTCTTGTGGCCCAATGAGATGCTCCGGGCGTGCCGACAGGGCGCTGCGAGCAGGCTGAGGGAGTGAGGGATGAATGTCGAAAAATTGACGGACCGCGCCCGCGGTTTCGTTCAGTCTGCGCAGTCGCTGGCCCAGCGTGAGGGGCATCAGCAGTTTTCCCCCGACCATCTGTTGAAGGTCCTGCTCGACGACCCCGAGGGGCTCGCGGCCGGTCTGATCGACCGTTCGGGCGGCCGTTCGCGCGAGGCGCTGACCGCGGTCGAGGCGGCGCTCGCCAGGCGGCCCAAGGTATCGGGCGGTGGGGCCGGACAGGTCTATCTCGACCCGGCGCTCGCACGCGTGTTCGATCAGGCCGAGAAGATCGCCGAAAAGGCCGGCGACAGCTATGTCACGGTCGAGCGGCTCCTGCTGGCGCTTGCGCTCGAGAAGGAAAGCGAGGCCGGACGCATTCTGGCCCAGGCCGGCGTCACGGCGCAGAACCTCAACGCTGCGATCGAAGCGTTGCGCAAGGGGCGTACCGCCGACAGCGCCTCGGCCGAGAACGCCTATGACGCGCTCAAGAAATATTCCCGCGATCTCACCCAGGCGGCGCGCGACGGCAAGATCGATCCGGTGATCGGCCGCGACGAGGAAATCCGCCGCACCGTTCAGGTGCTGTCGCGCCGCACCAAGAACAACCCGGTGCTGATCGGCGAGCCTGGCGTCGGCAAGACCGCGATCGTGGAGGGGCTTGCGCAGCGCATCGTCAACGGCGACGTGCCCGAGAGCCTGCACGACAAGAAGCTGCTCGCGCTCGACATGGGCGCGCTCATCGCCGGCGCCAAATATCGCGGCGAGTTTGAAGAGCGCCTAAAGGCGGTGCTGCAGGAGGTGACGGCCGCGGCCGGCGCCTACATCCTGTTTATCGACGAGATGCATACCATCGTGGGCGCCGGCAAGGCCGACGGGGCGATGGACGCCTCCAACCTGCTCAAGCCGGCGCTCGCGCGCGGCGAATTGCATTGCATCGGCGCGACCACGCTCGACGAATACAAGAAGCACGTCGAAAAGGACGCGGCGCTGGCGCGACGCTTTCAGCCGATCTTTGTCGATGAGCCCACCGTCGAGGACACGATTTCCATCCTGCGTGGGCTCAAGGACAAGTACGAACAGCACCACGGCGTGCGTATCACCGACGGCGCGATCGTGGCCGCTGCGACGCTGTCGCACCGCTACATCACCGACCGGTTCCTGCCCGACAAGGCCATCGATCTCGTGGACGAGGCGGCCGCACGCCTCAAGATGCAGGTCGATTCCAAGCCGGAGGAGCTTGAACTCGCTGGACCGCGAGATCGTCCGGCTCAAGATCGAGCAGGAGGCGCTCAAAAAGGAGAGCGACGTTGGTTCCAAGCAGCGCCTGAAGAATCTCGAAAAAGAGCTGGCCGCGCTGGAGAAGCAGTCGGCCGACCTGACCGCGCGCTGGAAATCGGAGAAGGAGAAGCTCTCCGGTGCGCAGAAGCTCAAGGCCGAGCTCGACCAGTTGCGGGTCGAGCTCGCCAATGCGCAACGTAAAGGTGAGTACCAGCGCGCCGGCGAATTGGCCTACGGCCGCATCCCGGAGCTGGAGAAGAAGCTCAAGAGCATCGAGACCGCCGACGGCAAGGGCGCGATGGTCGAGGAGGCGGTGACCGCCGATCACGTTGCGCAGGTCGTCTCGCGCTGGACCGGCGTGCCGGTCGACCGGATGCTCGAAGGCGAGAAGGAGAAGCTCCTGCGCATGGAGCAGCAGATCGGCAAGCGCGTCATCGGCCAGGCCGAAGCCGTCAAGGCGGTGTCGACCGCGGTCCGGCGCGCGCGCGCGGGCCTGCAGGACCCGCACCGCCCGATTGGGTCGTTCATGTTCCTCGGGCCGACCGGCGTCGGCAAGACCGAGCTCACCAAGGCGCTGGCCGAATTCCTGTTCGACGACGAATCGGCGCTGATCCGTATCGACATGTCGGAGTACATGGAGAAGCACTCGGTCGCGCGCCTGATCGGCGCCCCGCCCGGCTATGTCGGTTACGAGGAAGGCGGCGCGCTGACCGAAGCCGTGCGGCGAAGGCCTTATCAGGTCGTGCTGTTCGACGAGATCGAGAAGGCGCATCCGGACGTGTTCAATGTGCTGTTGCAGGTGCTCGACGACGGGCGCCTGACCGACGGTCAGGGCCACACCGTTGACTTCCGCAATACGCTCATTGTGATGACCTCGAATCTCGGCTCGCAGTTCCTGGTGGACCAGCCCGAAGGCGAAGACACCGACGCGGTCAAGGATCAGGTCATGGCGGTGGTGCGGGCGAGCTTCCGGCCGGAATTCCTCAACCGGGTCGACGAAATCATCCTGTTCCATCGTCTCAAGCGCAACGAGATGAGCAAGATCGTCGACATCCAGATGCGGCGGATCGGTAAGCTGCTCGAGGACCGCAAGATTGCGATCGAGCTCGAGCCTTCGGCGCGTGAGTGGCTGGCCGACAAGGGCTGGGACCCCGCCTACGGGGCGCGGCCGCTCAAGCGCGTGATCCAGAAGTCGGTGCAGGATCCGCTCGCCGAGCAGATCCTGGCGGGTCAGGTCAAGGATGGCGACCGGGTTGTCATCTCTGCCGGCAAGCAGGGGCTCGCCTTCAACGGCAAGCTCGCGGCAGCGGCTTAAGGCCCGGGACCTCACAAGAGAGGATCATTTGTTGAGGATTACGGCCGGCGCGATGCGCCGGCCGCGGCATTTTGGTCCCTTTGTGAGTCGACTGGATGAAGGCTAGCATGCATGGCGAAGGAGAACGCCATGTCCAGCCATCATGCCAAGCGCTTCATCAGTATCGTTGCCGGAATCGTCGCCGCCATGGTGGTGTATCCGGCCGTCGCCGAGACGCCTGCCGAGTTCTACAAGGACAAGAAGGTCACCTTCTACGTGGGGCTCTCGCCGGGCGGCGGCTATGACCTCAACGCGCGCCTGATCGCCAAGTACATCGGTCGCTACATTCCCGGCCACCCACAGGTGCTTGTGAAGAACATGCCGGGCGGCGGCGGCATCGTGATGACCAATTTCGTGGCCAACGTGAGCCCGAAGGACGGGCTCCACATCGGTGCGCCGCAGCGCGGCGTTCCGTTCGAGCCGCTCCTCGGCGACGCCTCGCATGCCAAGTTCGATCCGGTGAAGCTGCAGTGGATCGGCAGCGCCAACGCCGACACCAGCGTGACGGTGGCGACGCGCCGGTCCGGCGTGAAGACCTGGCAGGATCTCAAGACCAAGGAGCTGATCGTCGCCGGCACCGGGATCGGCACCGAAAGCGTTACCGTGCCCTACATCCTGCGCAACATTCTTGGGTACAAGTTCAAGGTCATCGCCGGCTTCCCGGGCGGTAGCGAGATGAATCTTGCCATGATGCGTGGCGAGGTCGACGGCCGCGGCACCTTTACCTGGACCAGTCTCAAGCCGCATTACAAGGACTGGGTGGAATCGGGTGAGCTGAAAATCCTGTTCCAACTCGGCCTGCACAAGCACCCTGATATTCACGACGCGCCGCTGATCATGGATCTCGCCGAGACCGCCGATCAGAAGAAGCTGCTCGAGCTGCAGTTCACCTCCTTCCAGCTCGGTCGGCCTTATTTCGTCTCCGATGGCGTTCCCGCCGATCGCGTCAATGCGCTTCGACGTGCATTCGATCAGGCGGTAAAGGACAAGGATCTGCTCGCGGATGCCGCCAAGCAGGGTCTGGAGATTAATCCTTCGAGCGGCGAAGAGATGCAGGAGACGCTCAGGCGCACCTATGCTGCGCCCAAGGAACTCGTGACGCGTCTGGCGGAGGCGAGCAAGTCGAAGCCCGACCTGAAGGTCCTTGAGAAGAAGGGCGAGAAGAAGAAAAAGAAGTGATGCGGCATAACCATCCTCCAGGCAATCTGGATCGGCTGATGGGTCTCGCTTCTCGTGCATGATACCGGAAGGTGGAAGCCGGCCTTCGGAAAAGATCATGCTCAAAAAAGCAAAACCGCGATCCGATTTGCCCCAATCGGATTGCGGTCTTTCTTTGAGCTTGGCGGTGTCCGGTGCGCGCGAGCGGCTGATCTTATCTCGTGCTGCTCTGCGCCATCCGCGGTGAGGACCGGCTCGCGGTTGCCGGCCGGCTCATCATGTTGTCGAGCCGGTCGCGCTCGTGCTCGAACGCTGCGAGCTGCGCGCCTTCCAGCACGCGGCC
>CAVWCR010000003.1:0-4175000 GCA_963753575.1 uncultured Alphaproteobacteria bacterium | reverse complement strand
GCACTCGGCGCCACTGACGCCCACGGCAGCCGCGCCGACACGCTCGTCGCGCTTGGCCGGCTTGCGGATGCGATCGAAAGCTTCGACCGTGCGCTTGCGCTTGATCCGGGTTCGGTCGCGGACTGGTGCAATCGCGGTGCCGCGCTCGTCGACCTCGGGCGTAGCGCCGAGGCGGCCGAGAGCTTTGCGCGTGCCGTCGCGCTCGCCCCCGACTTTGCGCAGGCGCACTACAACCGCGGCAATGCACTTGCGCAACTTGAGCGCCACGCCGAGGCTGCTGCAAGCTACGATCGGGCGTTGGCGATCAATCCGGACTATGTCGATGCGCTCAACAATCGCGCCAACGCGCTTGATCGGCTGGGGCAGTTGCAGGACGCCTTGGCGAGCGCGGAGCGTGCGCTCGCGCTCGCGCCCGACCATGTCGGCGCCCTTGTCACTCGCAGTGTGCTGTTGCGCAAGCTGCGCCGTTCCGCGGAAGCGCTCACGAGCTGTGAGCGTGCAGTTGCGTCAGGGCCTGACGATCCCGATGCGCTTACGGTGCTGGCCGACCTTCTGATCGATCTTGAGCGCTTCGAGGAAGCGATCGCAACGCTCGATCGGATCATCGCGCTCAAGCCCGACGCGGTCGCGGCCAAGTGGAACAAGAGCCTGATCTGCCTCGGGCTCGGACGCTTCGAGGAAGGCTGGCCGCTTTATGAAAATCGCTGGGCTGGCGCCAAGGGCCTGGTACCGCGCGGCTATGCGCCGCCACGCTGGAACGGTGGACGTGTCGATGGCACGCTCTTGGTATGGGGCGAGCAGGGGCTGGGCGACGAGATCCTGCACGCCAGCATGCTCCCGGAAGTTATCGCGCGCACGCCCTCGTTGGTGCTTGAAGTCGAGCCGCGGCTTGCGACGCTGTTCGCGAGATCATTTCCAGGTGCGCAAGTGATCGGATGCCAGACGGCGCTCTACATGGGCCGGGTCGACGCCCAGGAGCCGATCGGAAGCCTCGGCCGCTTCCTGCGTAAGAGCTTTGAGGATTTTCCACGCCGCGAGCGCGGCTACCTGGTTGCTGATCCGGCGCGCACGCAGGCGCTGCGGCAGCGTTTGGCTCAGGATGATCGCCCCATCGTCGGGCTCTCCTGGATCAGCAAGGCGCCGGTCGGCGGCGCATCAAAGAGCGCGAGGCTTGCGGATTTGGAAGCGCTGCTCCGGCTTCGCTGCCGCTTTGTCGATCTGCAATATGGCGACACCAGCGAGGAGCGTGCGGCGCTTGCGCGCTCTCTCGGGCTTGTGGTCGAGCGCCTCTCCGACATCGATAACACCAACGATCTCGACGGGCTGGCGGCGCTGATGAGCGCTTGCGATGCGGTCGTGACGGTGAGCAACACCACGGCGCATCTGGCCGGCGCGCTCGGCCGTTCCACCTGGGTGATGGTGCCGCACGGCCACGCGCGTATCTGGTACTGGTTTCACGACCGCGACACCAGCCCCTGGTATCCGCGCGTTGCAGTGCGACGGCAGCAGAGCGCGCAACCGTGGAAGGACGTAGTGGCGTCGGTCGCCAGCGAGGTCTCTGCCTTTATCGGGCCCGCACGCGATCGCGCGTGACGTCAGCCATCAGTCTCCCACATGGCCTCGAGCCTGCGCCGGAATGCTTTCGGCTTGTCGACGAACAGACGGCGGGCGATGCGGCTCGCCGCGCGCACATGTTTGGCCGCGCGCCGATCGATTGCAGGCGCAAGGCGCGCGCGCCAGCGCGCCAGCGGCTGACCAGGCTCGGTCATGCGCATGAGCACGAGCAAATCCTGGTGGCTGCCGAGCCGATCGCGCAGCCGTTGAGCCTCGCCGATCCACATCTTGCCGAAACGCCGCCAGAGCGGCACGATGATGTCCATCTGATAGCGGTGAGTGACGAGGCGCTTGCGCAGCTCGTGCAGCTCTGGGCCGTCGGCATCTGCCCAGTGGTCCGGTTGGGCCTCGCGCGCGGCGCGATAGCCGTTGGTAAGCCGTTTGGCGACGTCGGCGAATGTCAGCGTGTGCAACGGCCAGACCTCGACGGAAGCGAGCGCATGATCGAGCAGCTGACCAAGGCGTAGCCGCATGTCGGCGGTCAAGGTCGTCGTCTCCGCCGCGTGTCTTACTTCGTCGATCCGGCTGCGCACTGTCGCGAGCGAGCGCTGGGAAAAGCCAAGTCCGGAACTGTCAAGATCGGCAAACGCATCCAGTGCCGATTGCGCGTCGCGCGCACCGCCAAGCGCGCGGGCGAGGTCGCGCGCTTCGACGCGCAATTGCTCGCCGTCCGCACCGAGAAATGGCCTGAGCAGCCGCAAGAGGGCGCGCCAGCGTTTCATCTGCCGACGGAAGTCGTGTACGGCCTGCGCGCTCGAGCGCACGGGGTCTTCGATCGCGGTCCGCGCGTCGGCGAGGATTGACCGGGCTATGGCGCGCAAAGCCTCATCAACCGCCAAGTCCGGCTGGAGAAAGGGCTTTTCGCTCATGTGACAGTTTTATGACAAAGAGTGCAGGCGAACGCTTGCCGATCAACTTGGACAGAAGCCCGGTTTTTTGACCACTTTCAAGGGGGTCTTGTTGTCTGGCGGCCACTTTATAGGCCTACCGCAGTGTGGTTCGGTCTATCACCTCATCGATCCAGCTCGCGACCGCATACAGCACGTCAGTGCGCACCTGCGCGTCGGTCCGGCCGGAGCGTGCGGGCACGTGAAACGAGTGGTCCGCGTTCTCATAGAGCTTGAGGGTCGCGCGATCGCCGAGGGCTCGGGCCAGCGGCTTGATCTGATCCAACATCGCCAGCGTATCGCGTGTGCCTTGCAGGAACAGCATCGGGATAAGCACATCGAACAAATGCTTGCCGCGCTCCTGTGATGGGCGCCCGGCTGGATGCAGCGGGAAGCCGAGAAACGCGAGGCCAAGAACGCCCGCGAGCGGTGAAGAAGCCTGCGCCTGCGACGTCATCCGTCCGCCGAACGACTTTCCGCCGGCGATCAATGGAACTCCGGGCAACCGGCGTGACGCCTCGGCCACGGCGGCGCGAACGGCAGCGTGCGCAAGCTTGGGCGGGTCGGGGCGCCGGCCTCCCTGCTCCATGTAGGGGAACTGGTAGCGCAGCGTCGCGATGCCGCGTTCACCGAGCTCGGTCGCGACTGCGGCCATGAACGGATGTGTCATGCCCGCGCCGGCGCCGTGCGCCAGCACGTAGCAGGCCCGGGCTCGTGACGGCGCCAGCAACAAGCCCGACACCGAAATGGCGTCGTTGACCGCGATGGCCACTTTCTGGACGTTCGACGAAGGCACGATGGCTCCTGCATGGCGAGCTCGTGTTCCCGCTACGGCCAGTAGCTTCCGCGTGGCGGCTGGCATCACACGAGTTCTGTCCTACATTATAGGCCGCGGTACGAATTCTAGAAATCCGCTAGTGTGGCGGTTCAGAAGTCCGCATGATTAATGTCGCGAGTTTGGGATGCGGAGTTCTGAACCAAAGCCACACTAGTGCCCCGTTTCCGAAGTTCGCAAACGAGTGTGCCGCAAAATCATGCGAACTTCGGAATCGGGACACTAATTTAGTACGGAGCAACATCATGTGCCGGAATATCCGCACGCTGTTCAATTTCGAGCCGCCCGCGAGCGAGGACGAGATTCGCGCATCCGCGCTGCAGTTCGTCCGCAAGCTGAGCGGGTTCACCGAGCCCTCGAAGGCAAATGCGGCCGCGTTCAACCGGGCGGTCGAGGATGTCACGGCCGTTGCGCACAGGCTCCTGGCGTCGCTCGAGACCGCAAGCCCACCCCGCAACCGCGAGGTGGAGGCCATGAAGGCGAAAGCGCGGTCGCGCGAGCGGTTTGCGTAGACGGGCGGGTTGATCCGCCGCCCCCAGCCGTCAAGCGGACCCCTGTTGCAGCGATCGCAGATACGCCTCCGCTTCGGCTTGCTTGTTGTGCATGGCCCAGCCGAGCGGCGTGCCGTCCCACAGCGTGTCGCGGATGTCGAGGCGGGCGCCGTGCGCGACCAGAAGCTTCATCAGCTCGATGTCGCCATTGAGTGCCGCCTGGTGCAGCGGCATCGAGTGCGAGTGCACCGGCAGCAAGCGATTGGGATCGGCGCCGGCGTCGAGGCATAGGCGTGCAGCTTCGATCTGCCGGTTGATGACCGCCATGCCGAGCGCCTCCTGGCACTCCTCAGGCGGTGCCTTGGCGAGCAGCGACACGAGTGCTTCGGTGCGGCCGAGCGCTGCCGCCATCGGGGCCGTCATCGCCATGCCGCGAGCCAGTAGCATCAGGATCGGCTCCAGTTCCCAGTGTGCAAGCGCGACGCGGATAGCCTGTGGTGTGGCATTCGCGCCGGCCTCGATGAGGAGCGTGATCAGCCCCGCCTGCCGGCCCTCAAGCGAGCCGCTGCTCATGACAAGCTCGAGTGTGCAGTCGAGGTCAGCTTTCTCGACTCCGCGCACGATCATCGCACGGCCGATGTCGACAATGTTGGCCGGCACCTTGCGCATAAGCTTCGGATTGTTGGCGATGAACCAGAACAGCTTGGGATCGCGAAAATAATCCTGCGGATAGCAATCGGGCTCAATCGCACGTTCGTGTAGCAGCGCAGGATGGCGATCCAGCAGCCGGCACAACGATTCCACGTCGCCCCAATGGATCGCTTTGACCGCTTCGCGAAAGCGCGGATCGCGGGACGATCGAGCAGCTCGACGATGTGCTCGCGGTCGGGGGCGCTGCCTTTGCGCGCATAGTCGAGCGCCGTCTTGCCGCGTCGGTCGGGTTGCCAACTGAGTGCGCCATGGCGGATGAGCAATTCGACCAGCGCGACCGGTCCACAGCGCGCGGCCTGGTGCAATGGGGTCGTTTGGTTCTCGCCGGTCTGGCGCGGCGAGGCACCAGCCGCCAACAGGAGTTCCGTAACGGCAATGCGACGTTCCGCCGGTGTGTCGCTTGCGCAGACATGCCACAGCGGCGTGTTGACTTCACTGTTGAGGCCGTTGACCGGATCGCCGCGCGCTAGCAATTCGCGTACCGTCGCCTCGTCTGCGCGCGCAGCGGCGAGGGAGAGTGGGCTACCAGGCGATGCACGGGTGGCACCGTCGACGGCCTGCATCAGCGCTGCCCAGGTTGGATATCCGTATTCTCGAGCGAGCTGCCGCTGCGCGGTCGCCAGTTTCATGTCGTGCGCCTTGGCGAGCCGTTTGGCCTGCTTGCGCAGATGTTCGCGGGATGGATCGGCCGGCAATATCCGGTGGGGCGCTTGTGGCGCGGGCATGATGAACCCTTTCCTTGATTGCCCGGTGTCCGCCGACGGGCAGGAAAAGGTTTCGATTGGTATCGGTAGTGTAGGCTGCGCCCTTTCCGCGGACGGGTGGCCGCCAATCGACCAAGGCCAAAATTAGTTCGGTGGGCGCCAACCTGCAAGAGCGGATCTTATCCACCAGGTGTTAGCGCCTCAGGCCCGCCGCAATTCTCCCCGCCACTGCCGGCCGCGGACGGCATCACGCAAATTGAGCACTAAGTGGGGAGAGGAAGGGGTGACAGAGGAGCAGGGCAATTCCGAGCCGGAGCCCGCCGAGGGCAAGCGCGGTCGGGGCAGGGCCTGGGTGACGACGTCGTTCTCGGCGGTCGCCTTGACGTTCTCGGCCTACAGCCTGTGGGAAAGCAGGCTGAAGCAATCCGATCTGCGGGTGTTCGTGCCGCCGGTGATCGAATATTCGTCGCCGTATCAGAACTCCAATTTCGAGGTGATCATCGTTCCGGTCACGATCGCCAATGAAGGGGCGCGCGCCGGCACTGTGCTTTCGCTTGATTTGGCGGTGACCGACCCGAAGACCAATCAGACTAAGCGCTTCTACGCCGCCAATTTCGGACGCTGGACGATGGAGCGCACGCGCAGCGGGGCCTATCAGCCCTTTGCCCCTATCGTGCTGACGGGCTATTCAAGCCGGACCGAGACCGTGCAGTTCTATACCCGCGGCGAGGGTGAAAAGCCGCCGCAGATCATCCGCGAGACCCAAGCCTACCGATTCACCGTGACCCTCGACGAAGCTGGAGGGCGGACGCCGAACCCCATCAGTTTCGAGCGTGAGTTGCGCCACTATGACGCGCGCGCGTTCACCAGTGGCACGCTGTCACTCTACCCTAAGGACTGGAACGCCGGCGTAAGCCAGTCTCAGTAGCAGCGTCTCCTCGCCATTCACAAATTGCCGCATTGCTTTAGACTTGCGCTCTGCGGCAGGTTCAGACTCGCCCTCTGGGGCGCAACGAAAAAAAGCGGGGACGCCTATGAGCGCGATGAGACTGTCGTGGCTTCTGGTTGGAGCAGCGTTTGGGCTCGCTTCTCCCGCGGCCGCTCAATCCGATTTCTATCGTGGCAAGACGATCAATCTTCTGGTCGGTTCCGGTGAGGGCGGCGGATTCGATCTGAGCGCCCGGCTCACGGCGCAATTCCTGGCACGCTTCATTCCCGGCAATCCGACCATCGTGGTGCAGAACATGCCGGGCGCCTCGGGGCTGCGCGTTGCCGAATACATGTACAACGTCGCCCCGCGCGACGGCACCGTGGTGGCGATCACCCAGCCCTCGATTGTGCAGCACAAGGTGCTCAACGCGTCGGCGCGCTTCAATCCGGCGGAGTATAACTGGATCGGGCGGGTGGGCGCCTTCGTCACCTACGGCGTGGTCTGGCACACGGCGCCCGCGCAGACGGTGGAGGAGGCGCGGCACCGCGAGCTTATCCTGGGCGCGGTCGGACCGTCGGGGCCGGGCGCCATGCTGCCGGCCGCGCTCAATCATCTGGCCGGCACCCGGTTCAATATCGTCAAGGGTTACAAGTCGGCAGCCGACATGGGGCTCGCGATCGAGCGCGGCGAGATCCACGGCTCCGGCTCTGCTTCGTTTGAATACGTCAACCACAAGGGCTGGCTTAAGAAGAAGCTCGCGCGGTTTTTCTTCACGATCGGGCTCGCGCGCAGCCCCAAGGCGCCCGATGCCCCGACCGTGGTCGAGCTTGCGCCGGACACACGCGGCAAGAGCATCATGCGGCTTGCCGCCAGTGCCTCCGAGATCGGGCGCGCGATCATGGCGCCGCCCGGCGTGCCGTCGGAGCGCGTTGCCATCCTGCGGCAGGCGTTCGCCCAGATGGTGAAGGATCGGGAGTTCATCGCCGAGGCGGCCCGCCGTGGTTTTGAGGTCGATCCGATACCGGCCGACGAGGTCTTGAAGATCATCGCGGATGATCTGAGTATGTCGGCTGACGTGGTTCAAGGGCTGCGCGCCATCATGGAGCAGGAAAAATGAGCGCAAGACAAATGAGCGACCATTCGGCACAGCGGGCGGACACGGTCGTGTCCGACGACCTGGCGCAGAAGTTCAAGACCGAGAAGGATACGCCCTATCTGCGCTGGGTGCGCGGCGAGGGGCTCGACATGCTCAGCTCCCACTACGTGCGCAACCTGCGCACGGTCGAGCTCAAGCCCTGGGCGCGCCGCGGCGGCAAAGGCGTGTTCTTCAACCACGACGGCTCGCGCACCGGCAACGACTGTTACGTCTGCGAGATCCCGCCGGCCGGCAAGCTCAATCCGCAGCGCCAGCTGTTCGAGGAGATGATCTTCATCCTGGACGGACGCGGCTCGACCACGGTCTGGAACGACGCCGGCGCGCGTGTGACCTTCGAATGGAAGGCCGGCTCGATCTTCGGTATCCCGCTCAACTGCTGGCATCAGCACTTCAACGGCTCGGGGCAGGCGCCGGCACGCTACGTGTCGGTGACCAACGCCCCGGTGGTGATCAATCTTTACGAGGATATCGATTTCGTCTTCGGCCATCAGCGCGACTTCAAAGGCCGCTTCAACGGCGAGCCGGATTATTTCGCGGCCGGCAAGGAGCTCGACGGCTGGACGCTCACCACCAATTTCATCCCTGACGCGGTCAACCTGCCGCTGCCGCTCGCCGAGGTGCGCGGTGCGGGCGGCGGTCACGTCCGCTTCAGCCTCGCCAAATGCTCGCTCACCTCCCACATCTCGCAGTTCCCGGTTGCGACCTACAAGAAGGCGCATGCGCATGCGCCTGGTGCGCATGTGATCATTCTCAGCGGCGAGGGTTATTCGTTGATGTGGCCGGACGGCTGGGGCGACCCGGTCCGCTATGACTGGGAGGTGGGCACGATGATCGTGCCGCCGAACGCAACCTTTCATCAGCATTTCAACACCGGCTCGACGCCGGCGCGCTATCTCGCCTTCAAATATGCGGGCTCACCGCGCAACTCCCAGGGCGTTCTGCTCTGCTTCATGAGCCGGCGGATTGGCGGTGACCAGCTCGACTATGCCGACGAGGATCCGGGCGTGCGGCGAATGTTCACCGACGCGCTCGCCCGCAACGGGCTTTCGTCGCGGATGGAGGAGCACTACCGCAAGGAGCTCGAGACGCTGCCGCCGAAGGGGTGAGCGCAGGATTGCGCCTGCCGCCCGGGGGCATTTCTTTCGCTGCAACGCTTCCTTGAGCCGCGATGGTCTCCGGCGTCTGATGTGAGCATCGCCCGCAGCGCGCCGAACGTGACTTCAATCATGGTTACCGGCTTGGCACCCTACGCTACGCCAATCCGCAGGCGCCGGGAAGGTTACGAGGAAAGCCTCAGGAAACGCGGGTTTCCTGGGTCATCGGCAGCCCCGGGGCAACCCCGACAAAAATTCCCAGCGCTCTTCCCAAGCGCGGAATCGATTGCTACATACCCCCTGTCGCGCGGGTGGCCCCGCGCCCCCTGTTTCCGCGGGAACGTGGCCCCGGCCCTGGATCAAGTCCGGGGCAAGACTCCGGCGCGGACCCAGATGCAAGAATTAACGCGGGGTGGAGCAGCCCGGTAGCTCGTCAGGCTCATAACCTGAAGGTCAGAGGTTCAAATCCTCTCCCCGCAACCAAATAACGCCGCCAAGTCAATGACTTGGTGGCGTTATTGCGCCTGGTCAGCGTTGGCGATTTGGTCGTGTCAACACTGTGTCAACAAAGGCGCATGTCGCTTGATGTTGCCGACAGTAGCTCAGCAGCGGCGCCTTGATCTGATCGAGGCTTAATGCCTGCAACTTCATCTCCGGTCTCTCCGACACATCAGGGGCGGCCATGGTGTTGCATAGCCGCCAGAAGGGTCGTCACCGTCACGACAAAGGGTCGGGATGCTAAATCCTGGACCGGGTCGAGGGTGTGTCGACCACGTGGCGCAGACCGGACCTGCAATGGCCGGAGCCTTGCCGGACATCGCAGCTTCGTATTCCCGTGAAAAAGAGATAGCGCTTAGCAGCCTCAAAATGCTGCTCATACGTCCCCGCTATGGTCACGGCTTGCCGGTTCGGGGTAGCAGCCACCCCATTATCCGCCGATAGGGATCGCCACTGGAGGGGATCCGCTCCATCGCCTTCTTGGTGAAGGCCACGGCATGCTCTTCGTTCTCTCGCTTGTTCTTCGGAAGCGACATCCATTCCCGTATGATATTCTCGCCAACGTGCCGACTTGGATTGGATTTAGCCTTGTGCGACGCTATGATTCATCTGCCTCCGAAGACCCGGCATTCGGCTCCATCGCAGCGATAATCGCCGCTTGGACAGCTTGGCTCTGCGCCGCCACGGCGGCGGTCAGTGACATGAGACGCTGCCGGGTATCGTAAAGCTGATCGAGAAGCGACAACACCACGGGCAGCGCGCCTGCATCAATCTCAAGTTCGTAGTGGAGCGTGCAGATGAGGCGGACCCGCGCGCATTCCATGTCTGAAAAAAGCAGCGTTTCCGCCTTCTGTTGCGGCACGACCAATTCATCGCGGATCCAGGCCTCAAGATCACTGCGTTGCAGAGCGGAGATCGCCGCGACAAGGTCCTCGACACGCATCATGGCAGCATCTCCTTGCGCGGGTCCTGCTGAGTTCTCGGCTGCCACGTCTCCAGAAACGCGACTAACTCCGGCTCCTCGGTTTCAGGCAAAACGACCTTCAGGGTAATCAGTTGATGTCCGCGTTGCCCGGACTTGCGGTTGCGGATTCCCCTGTCGCGTAGTCGTAGTGTGGTGCCGGTATTCGACCCGGCCGGGACAGTCACCGTCACTGGGCCGCCGATGGTCGGCACTTCAATGCGCGCGCCCAGCACCGCCTCCTTCAGGGTGACGGGGACTTCGACATGAATATTGTCGTCCTTTCGATTAAAGAACGCATGCGGCTCGACATGCAGCTCGACATAGGCATCGCCCGCCGGCCCACCGTCGAATCCCGGCAATCCCTGTTCCTTTAGCCGCAGCATCTGACGGTCCTCGGCACCCTCGGGGATTGTCACTTGCAGCGTCTTGCCTTCCGGGAGAGTAATCGTGCGAGACGCGCCATTGGCTACTTCCAGAAATCCGACCGGAAGCACATAGCTCACATCCTGGCCTCGCGCTCGAAACTTGCCTTGCGACCGACGTCCCCCGCCTGCGAACGCTCGTGCCAGAAATTCTTCCAGTTCCTCGTTGTTGGCAAATCCATCTTGCGCTGCGTGCGAGGCATAGGCGGGGCCGTCGGCGAAGTCGCGGTAGAACCGTTCCTGCGGCCGCTCCGCTCCGCTGGCATCGATCTCGCCTGCATCAAACCTCCGGCGCTTCTCCTTATCTTTGAGAAGGTCGTTAGCAGCCGATAGGTCCTTAAACTTCGCCTCGGCCTCCTTGTCGTCTGGATGCAGATCGGGATGGAACTTTCTTGCAAGTGTTTTGAATGCGTCCTTGATTTCCTTGTCGGTCGCGGATCGATCGACACCGAGAGTTTCGTAAGGGTCTTTCATGCACCTGATCCCGTTTGGGCCGCGCTACAACGAACCATGGATCGCTGTTTGGGCCAAGCAAGTCCCCACAGCAGATCCCTCAGCAAGCGCCGCAGGTGATCACGGGCAGAGGCGACGCGCACCCATTGCCCGAGTGGCGCACATCGCGCCGCTTCGCGTTTGGCGCTGATGACCGAACGCAACCGGCAAGTGATTGATTAGACCGCACTGGCCGCAAATCACAAGTCTTCACTCATTTGCTTCTGCCTTCGGCCCCGATCCGACACCGACCTCGAGCACCCGACCGGTAGCGGCGCCCACCACGGCGCGGCGATATCTTTCGAGTTGGTGCTGCCGCATAACAAGATCCAGAATCGGCGGCAGTAACCAGAGATCAATGAAATTCACGCCGACCTCCTGCGAACATCACGATGAAAGCTTGCCGATGCGCGTCAGCGCTTGCGTGAGGGGAGGTCCTCCATGATCTCAAGTTGGATCTGCTGGATCTCCGCAAGTCGCTCCCACTGCCGGTTGATCAGATGGTCTAGCTTCTCATGCAGGTGGCGGATCTCGAACTCGGCCTTCAGGTTGACTCGGAAGTCGTTTTCGGAGCGTAGCCGGTCCTTTGCTTCCTGCCGCTTTTGGCTCATCATGATGATCGGTGCTTGAATCGCCGCGATGCAGGAAAGGACCAGGTTAAGCAGGATGAACGGGTAGGGATCGAAGACCGCCCGGTTCACCGCCCACACATTGAAGCCGATCCAAACAAGAAGGATGACGAAAAAGCTGATGATGAAATGCCAGCTGCCGCCGAAATCGGCGACCAAGTCGGAAACTCGCTCGCCGAACGTGCGTTCTATCTCCCACGCCGCTTCCACGTCACGGGCAACTGTTTCTTCCCGAGCCAAGCTTTCGACGACCTGGCGCTCGAGTGCCGAGAGCTCGCCTCGCTCGCGCTCGAGCAAGTGCTCGACATAGCGCGTGCGCTGCTCGGTAAGGTGTTTGCGGCAGATCACATCATCGGCCGTTAGGTTGGGGTATGCGGTAGTAAGCCCATTGGCCAGCGATGGTCGGACCATGCCGAACACGATCGGCTCGCGCGTTGCCTCACCGCAGATGGCGCAATGCGGGTGTGCGACCTTCCGTCGTCGTGTCGGAAGCGCTGGCGCGGGGTCACTCATGGGGGGCTCCTCTCTTTTCCTTTTCAACCCTAACTCTGGAAATAGCGCTCCGAATTGACTTGAGCGACCGTTACTTGCTGATGGCTCGCAAGCCAATATCCTCAGGTGCAGGGGCTCGCAATATTTCACAAGTGGTTCAGAAGCCAGGTTGCAATAGGTCATCCATCTGCTTCACCTTCAAGTTGTCGCTAATGCTCGGTGCACGAGCGAAAGCGCCCCGGAAACCGGAGCGCTCCCAAAATTCGTCCGGTCAGGGTCTCAAGCCGCGACCTTGGTGGGCCTGACCTCCACAGTCTTACTGAAAGCTACGATCGGAATAACCCGAGGCTTCATCGCCTCCGGAATCTCGCGCAGGACGTCGACGTGCAGGAGCCCATTCTCTATGCTCGCGCCCTCGTGTCTGCGCCGAACGACACCGCGTTCGCGAAGCTTCCTACTGGAACAGTCGGAAGCCTTCTCAAGCCCGAGAACAAGGCCTAGCTCGTAATCCTAACCTTATCATGTTGTTCCCGGGAAGGTGATGTCCAAAACCTTGCGGGAAAGAAAATGACAGCGAAGACGGTCGAGGGAACCCAGGCGTCACTTGATGCGACCGCTGGCGTAGCCGTTGACAATGCAAAGGTCGTTAAAGCCGATATCGAGACTTCGAATGGCGTCGTCCATGTCATCGACACGGTGATCATTCCGAGGGAGTAAGAGGGAGGCTTACCCCAGCGCGGGCGATAGCCGGCTGCGCTGGTCCGCGCCACATTGCGGACGTCGCCTCGATCGCCGGCCTCCTGATCGCGATCGCGCCATGGTCTCCGCGTTGCCGAGCAGGCATCCGACGATGCCGGATAGGCCGGGTAGGACTTTTGGGGTGCTTTCCCTGCAGGGAGCGTATCGATCCGCGCGCGAAGGACGCTTGTGAGCAATATTGGTCAGTTGATATCGCCTCGAAGAGTACTATGTAAATTGGCGGGGTGACCCGCTTGAGCAGGGAGCCGCGACCATAAATCCCATCACTTTATTTCTCACCATCGCAGTCGCCGCCGTAGGCGCCGGATTGGGCGCGATGGGGCATATCTATTGGGGCATTCCCTTCGTCATCGCCGCGATCGTCGTCGCGTCTGCGCTGAAGATGGCGAACACATGGGAAAAATTTGTCATCCTGCGCGCGGGAAAATTGCGCGGCGTCAAGGGGGCAGGACTCTTCCTGATCATTCCGGTTATCGACAACGTGGTGGCTGTCATCGACGAACGCATTCAGACCACGGCCTTCAGCGCTGAGGAGGCGCTGACGAAAGACACCGTTCCGGTGAACGTCGACGCGATCATCTTTTGGTTTGTTCATGATGCGCAAAAGGCGGCGCTGAATATCACCAATTACCGCGAAGCCATCGATCGAGTCGCCCAGACGTCACTTCGCGAAATGATCGGCTCGTCGATGCTCGCGGCGCTGCTATCGGAACGCAATGCCGCAGACGAGCTCCTGCGCGGCGAGATTAGCCGCAAGACCGCTGACTGGGGTATCTCAGTGAAATCGGTCGAGATCCGCGATGTGGCAATCCCAGTCGCATTGCAGGACGCCATGTCCCGGCAGGCCCAGGCCGAACGGGAAAAGCAAGCCCGTGTGATCCTTGGATCGGCCGAGGCTGCGATTGCGGGCAAGTTTGTCGAAGCAGCCATGACCTATGCCGATCATCCGACGGCCCTGCAACTGCGAGCCATGAATATCATCTATGAGACGACCAAGGAGCGTGGGGCTACGATCCTAATTCCGACATCGATGGTGGACAGCATGAATCCAGTCGTGGCCCTCGCATTGGCGGGGCAGGAAAACGCACCGCAAAAGACAAACGGACCTCTACCCCTGAGTAACCACTCTCAGTGACGGGAGCGACCTTGTTCCAAACGAGGGGTCACACTGTAATTGGACCGCACCAATCATACTGATTGGCGCAATGCCGGCTGCACGGCAAATAGGAATGATCCCATCGCTCGGCACGCCGGTGTTGTGCGGAAAGATCAGTGAACGAGATTGGCGGTAAATCTGCCGCAAGAAATCAAGACCGGACACCTCGTGTCCGGTGCACATGACACCTCATAAATGCGCGACGTCCCCAAGATTGCCAAACCCATGACAACTCCCGCTGCAATGCTGGCGAAAGGCGCCTTCCGGGGTCAGAGGTTCAAATCCTCTCCCCGCAACCAAATAACGCGGCCAAGTCAATGACTTGGCGGCGTTGCCGTGTATGGGTGACGCCACCGGATCAAAGCCCGCCCCAAACTTCGCGTGCTATCTCCACCACCAGACGAAGCTTCGCCAGCTCATCGTCCGGCGTAATGAGGTTGCCCTCGACGATGCTCGCAAATCCGCACTGCGGGCTGATCGCAAGTTGATCCGCATCGACGAATTGCCCTGCTTCGTCAATGCGCCGCATGATCTCTGATTTGTTCTCGAGGTCGGGTCGTTTGGTGGTGATCAGGCCGAGGACGACCTGCTTGCCTTTGGGAATAAATCGAAGCGGTTGGAAGCCGCCGGAGCGGGCGTCATCAAACTCCAGCAGAAATCGATCGACCGCCAAGCCGGAAAAACACGCTTCCGCAATTCCATCATAGGCGCCCTGAGCAATCCACGAGCTGCGAGCATTTCCTCGGCAGATATGGATTCCAATGGTCGTTTCCGGGCCACGATACTGAATACATTCGTTGACCAAGCGGACATAGCGTGCAAGCCGACGGTCGGGATCGTCACCCTCGTCAATCACCTCCTGTCGCAGAGCCGGACTCAGGAAGTAGCTCATCAGCGGATCATCGATCTGAATGTAGCGACAGCCTGCCTTTTCCAACGTCGCGATCTCGTTGCGATAGACCGAAGAGACGTCCGCAAAGAATTCTTCAATATCGGGGTAAGCCGCCTCGGAAACGGCAAGGCGACCGCCATGAAAATGCAGTCGTGTGGGCGACGGCAGGGTGATTTTCGCGGGGCGCGATGTCACGGAAGCCAGGAAATGATAGTCCTCGAGCAGAATCGGCTCAGGCGCTGACACCTTGCCGATGGTTTGCACGCGTTTGGGCACATGCGTCGGCCGGCCGGCGTGTTGCGCAAATCCCTGTCCGAAACCGGCGGTGATGATCACCCCGCCAAGCTTGCCGATGAAATCTGCGTACCAGTTCTCCCGCCGAAACTCACCGTCAGTGACCACAGGAAGTCCAACGTCCTCCTGCATGCGCACCACTTCGCGGATCGCCGCATCTTCAATCGCGCGCAACCGGGCCGCATCAATTGTCCCTGCTGCGAAATCTGTTCGCGCCCTATGAACAGCCGGTGGGCGAAGCAAGCTCCCAACGGTATCAGCACGGAAGTGTGGTCGCTTAGCCATGTTAAGAGCGATCATTGCCAAAATCTGCAAGACAGAAGGGCATGTTTCAATCGTCGATTGCGCAATCAACCTTGAGCGGGCAGCGACCCGCCGCTTACAATTTGCTCCTCATCCGTTCGTTGTCGAACTTCCCACGATCTGGATTGTCGGGCGGCCGCACGTACCACGGGCATAACGTAGGAAGGCTGCTGTCGTGTCAAATGCATCCTCGGGGCCGACTGGCCGCCTCTCCGGAAGCAAGGCGCCAAGCTATGTGCGAGCGGTCAACGAACCTGAATCGCGGGCAAGCCGATACACGTCTCGTTACATGGTGGCGAGCGACATAGCCTATGTGCTCTCGGCTGCAGAGCTCGGTTGTACGCCGTCGGATCACGCGCGACATCTTCTGCAAGCGCTGATCGATCTGCTCGGGGAACTGCCTCATCTGGACACAACGAAACCTCCTGCCGATATCGTGGCGCAGCGCGAGGCATGGATTCAGGAGAGGGTCGGGCGCGCCGATGCCGCGTGGCTTCACCTCGGTCGCAACCGCGGCGAAAGCCTGCGCTGCTATCTGCCGCGAATGTTTTTCCGGCAAACCCTGCATGAGGAAAGGCGGACCGTTGTCGGTATGCTGCGGGCACTGTTGAATCAGGCCAAGCCGGCTTTGGAAGCGATCGCTCCCAATTATCATCATCTGCAGCACTCCGGCTTCACGACGCTGGGCGAATATTTGTTGTCGTGGGCGGCTGTTTTTGAACCGCACCTGCAGAGGCTTGCGCAGGTCGATGAGCGGCTGGACAAAGGCCCCTCGGTGTTCGGCGGGCGGGCGGTCGTGCGCGAACTGTACGATCGGGTGTGCAGACGGCTTGGATTTACACGAAGGGCGAAGCTGCGCCGCGATGGGATTTGGGTACACAGCCAGTTCACGGAGCCGTTCTTTGTTTTGTGCATGATCGCTGTGGACCTGGCTCGGCTCGCTCAGGACATGCGGATTTGGATGACGCCCGAGTTCGCGCTGCTTGCGCTTGCGGACGAACATGCGGGGGGAAGCAGCGCCTTGCCCCATGCCAAGGTGCCGTTTGGACTCCAGTCGGTCATTGGCGGAGCCACCATTGCGGTGACGCGGCTTGCAGGTGAGATGGCGGCTTCGATCAACCCGTCGGAAGGATCCGAGCCCGTCTATCAGTCGGCAAGTCTCTACGGCATGGCGACCGATATTGTCGCTTGGACCAATTACATGTCCGATGTTGTGCAGGGCGGACGGTTCAATCTGGAACAGATGAAGCAAAAGGCCACGCTCGACTATGCGGGCTCGAGCGAAGCGCACGACCGGCTTGTCTACGATTTCGGCGTGCCGTTTCGTACCGGTCACAAGCTGCTTGGTGCGCTTGTGCGAAGTCATCACCTGGGAGAGGCCGCCCCTGATCTCAATGCCATGATCAAAGCGGAAACCGGCCTCGATGTCTCCGTTGACCAGAGCGAAATCACCGATATCATTCTTGGGAAGAGATTGTCGCCCACGACGTTTGACTTTGACATGCTACGCGAGACGTGGAGCGAACTGGATCAGCGAGTGCGGACGGAGGAAGAAGGCCTTACGCCGGCCAGTCCGGCAGAGGCCGCAATTGAACGTTTGATTGAAGAAGCCAAAGCTTGGATCGCGAGCCAGGGAGACGACTAAATGAATTTGCGTAGCTTTTTCTATGGCGCGCTGGCAGCATTCGTTCTCAGCCCACCGGCGCTCGCCGACTATCCGGAAAGACCGATCCGGATCGTCGTTCCGTATACGCCAGGGGGCACAGTCGATATTCTGGCTCGCGCGCTGGGCGAACGGCTGACTGCGGCCTGGAAACAGCCCGTGGTCATCGAGAATCGACCGGGGGCCGGCGGGAGCATCGGAGCGGAGGCGGTGGCCAAGGCCGCGCCTGATGGATATACGCTCTTGATCTCGACCAACTCGCCGCTGACGACCAATGTCTGGCTGCAGAAGAGCCTGAACTACGATCCGGCTCGGGATTTTGCAACCATCACGGTCGCGGGTGAAAACTCAATCATCCTGGTGACCCACCCTTCAGTACCCGCCACAACTCTTCAAGAGTTGATCGCTTACGTGAAAAGCAAAAAGCCTGGCGAACTGTCTGCAGGGACTTCCGGTCAAGGCACCACAGCCCACCTCTCCTTGGCACAGTTCAACAAGCGGGCGGGTGTCGAGGTTACGCACGTTCCCTATCGGGGCGGCGTACCCAGCCTCACAGCAGCCGTGGCCAACGAAGTTCCGATGACCTTCAGCGACATCGTTCCTGCAATGCCGCTGGTACGCGGTGGCAAGCTGCGCGGATTGGCGACGACGGGGCCGCGGCGGGCCGGAATTGCACCGGACATACCAACCATGAGCGAAGCGGGGCTGCAGGGCTTCAACATCGTGGCCTGGGTGGGACTTGTGGCTCCAGCGCGGACCCCACGAGACGTCATTCTCAAGATTTACAATGGGGTCTCGCGCGCGCTCAAGGAGGAGGGGCTGCGAAAGCGTCTCGCCCAAATGGGCATTGATCCGCTTGATATGCCTCCCGGCGAATTCTCGGACTTCCTGCGCAAGGAGATTCCCCGCTGGAAGGTGATCGTGCAGGAAGCCGGGATCCAGCCGAACTAGCGCGACTTGCAAAACGCAGTCGCTAGCGACGGCGCACGAGCATCATTCCGTCTCCGACGGTCAGGAGAACGCGGTCGCCGCGTTCATCCTTGGCGATTTTGGCATTGAGGTCGCGTACGACAGCGACGCTCGGCTGCTTCTCGTCTGGGTCGGCAACACGACCATCACGCAAGGTGTTGTCGATGGCGATGAGACCTCCCGGCCGCACGAGCCGCAAAGAGGCTTCGTAGTAGGCGTCGTAGTCCTCCTTGTTGGCGTCAATGAAGACGAAATCGAATTCCTTTCGCTTGTCGATCAATGCTTGCAGTGTATCGACGGCGCTGCCGAGACGAAGATCAAACATGTCTGCGAGCCCGGCCTTCTTCCAAAAGCGCTTCGCGACATCGGTCCACTCCGCGCTTACGTCGCAAGCCACGATTCGCCCATAGGCTGGCATCGCAAGCGCTATACAGAGCGAACTGTAGCCGGTGAAGGTGCCAACCTCGAGGACTTGGCGAGCCCCGATCAGGCGAACGAGAAATGCGAGGAAATGTCCCTGCTCTGGTGAAATCTGCATGCGCGATCGCGTCATCGTGGCGGTAACCTCGCGCAGCTCTGCCAATAGCGGGTGCTCCGGCGGCTGGTTCGCGAGCAGGTACGCGCGGATGGTCTCATCAAGGCCATAGGTCACTCGGGTCATCGGACGTTTCCGTTCTGTCTGGCTACTTCTTTATGGTCTCGTGCCCGCCAAGCCCGGGCTTGAATTTGCCGGCCAAGAAGTCTCCGATGCCCTCGTCTTTCCAATTCCGGGCGGCTTGATGTGCGGCAAGTTCGTCTTCCTTGGCGTCCGTATAGTTCATCGACGCTTCCCAGGTCATTTCCAGCGAGAAGCGGTAGCTGTCCTTGGTAGCCTTGAGCGCGCTGGGGTCCTTGCCCGCGATATCCTGAGCGACTGCCATTGCTTCGATCTTGAGGCTGGCGAGCGGCACGGAGAAATTGACCAGCCCAATTTCGGCAGCGACCTTGCCGCCGAATCTGCGCCCGGTAAGCGCGTAGAAGAGTGCATCTCGCGGGCGCAGCAGATTGGCGAGCGATTTGCTCACCGCGCCTCCGGGAAAGCCTTTGAAGTTGATCTCCGAAAGCCCGAATGTGGCTTCGTCGGCCGCAATGGCAAGGTCGCATCCTTCAAGAATTGAGAAAGCCCCGCCGAAGCAATAGCCGTTGACCATCGCAATCGTCGGCTTTGGATAGTGCCTTAGAGTTCTCCCGCGCCATTCGGTGGCCATCCGAACGACCTTGTCGTAGCGTGCGGGTTGATCCTTGAGCGCGTGAAACACCTCCTTGAGGTCCATGCCGGCACAAAAGGAATCTCCCGCGCCGGTGATCACCAGGACGCGCGCGTCATCATCGTAGCGAAGCTCTTCCAGCGCATTCGTCATGTCCTCGTGCATTTGAGGATTCATGGCGTTTTTCTTGTCTGGCCGGTTCAACACGACCAGAGCGACGCCGTTTGTTCTCTCGATCTGCAAAGTAGGATACGTCATGGGCGCTCTATGCTGCGTTTCAACATGATGCGTTCATATCGCGCGTGCGCGACCTCCCCACAGGGGTTCGCGCAATTTGTATTTCTCGACCTTCCCATTGGGAAGCTTGGGCAGGCTCTCCACAAACCTGATTTCGCGCGGGCGCTTGTAGGAGGCGATCGATTTGACGCAATGAGCAATAAGGTCTTCGGTGACGACCCTTTCGCCCGAGCGACGTACAACGAATGCTACAACTGCCTCGCCCCAACGATCGTCCGGGCCTCCGACCACGGCCGCCTCCAGTACCGCGGGGTGACTTGCCAGCGCATTCTCGATTTCCCGGGAATAGATATTCTCCCCGCCTGAAACGATCATGTCCTTGAGCCGGTCCACCACATACACAAACCCGGCATCATCGACCTCGCCTATGTCGCCCGTGTGCAGAAATCCGTTCCGCAGTGCTTCGCGTGTAGCGGCATCGTTCCGCCAATAGCCTCGCATGAGACCGTCACTCTTGATCACGATCTCGCCGCGCTCGCCTGTGGAGCAATCGCTGCCATCTGGTCGACGCACCCGCACATCGCAGCCGGTCATGGGCTGGCCAGCGGAGTTGAGCCGGCGCGTGACTGCTGGGGGCCCTTCCAGAACGTGCTGATGCGGGTGCAGAATGCAGCCCGGTCCGCCCGATTCCGTCATGCCATAGACCTGAGCGAAGATGGGTCCGAGCGCCTTCATGGCGCGTCGTAGGATGGCTTCAGGCATGGGCGCCGCCGAATAGAAGATCTTTGCCAGCGAGGGCAGAGCACGGCGCGCATCCGGATAGGCGTCAAGGAGGTCGCTCAGCATGGTCGGCGCCAGCAAGGTTTCCGTCACCTGGTGCTCCTGCAAGCTCCTGAAAAACGGCTCGACGCGGAAGGAGCGATGCAGGATCACTGTGCAACCGTGCACCGATCGCGTGAGGAAAGTGTTCTTGGCCCCAATGTGATAGAGCGGCATAGCCACCGCAACGCGATCGGTCGGGCGGACGCCCATATCGATCGCGGAGACATAGGCCGACCAAAGTTGTCCGCCGTGGGACAACATGACCCCTTTGGGCCGTCCCGTAGTCCCACTGGTATAGATCAGATAGGCAATCGTCTCAGGCGCGAGATCGGTGTTCGCAGCGATCGGCTCTTCCGCCGCGAGCGCTGTCTCATAGTCTATGTCAGGTCCGTCGCCGCCGAATGTGATTATGTGCTCCAACGTCCGCCTTGTCGTTTCGCTTAGGCGATCGAGCAACGAGGCTTCGCAGATAATGGCTTTAGGCTTGCTGTCCGCAAGGATGTAGGCGACTTCCGGTTCCGCCAATCGGTAGTTGATGGTTACAGTCGCCCAGCCGGCCAGTTCGCCGGCCGCATAGACTTCCAGATACTCGGGGCAGTTCTGTGCGAGAATTGCGATCCGATCGCCGACGCCAAGGCCAAGGCGATGCAACGCGCGAACAAGCCGGAGCGCCCGCGCCGCAAATTCGCCATGGGTAATCGTGCGCCCCTCGAAAATGATCGCCGGCTCGTCTCGCCGCAGCTTCGAGTTTCGTACGATGAGGTCGCCCAGCATAGGCCGGTCACTTGTTCGCGTAGGTTGGGGATTTGTGCCATCGCTTTCGACTGTGGGTCATGCCGAGATCGGCAAACATGCCCGCCAGCCGCAACGGCGCGCCGATCCCCTCCACGATGGGAACTCCGAGCTGATCGCGCAACCATTGTGGTTTCATTTGCACGGGACACTGAGTAATTCCGGTCGGGATGATGACTTCGGCGCGATCCTCGTCGATCAGCTTGCGTGCCGCCTTGATGAAGTTCGCAATCATGGCGTCGCGGTTGGCGGCGATATCAGGGAGGTCAAATCCGGATGCTTCTATTCCGACTACCTTTTGCGCCATGCCGTAGCGGTTAAGCAGCATGGAAAGATTGCCGAATTGATTCTCGTGATAGCAGACGAGACCGAAGCGATCGCCCAGCAACGACGCGAGATGCAGGGAACATTCGAACGGCGCAATGACGGGAATATCGACCGCGGCGCGCCCGCCATCGAGCCCGAGGTCGAGGAACCCGAGCGGAACCGCCGCCTGGTAACCCTCCTTTTCCGCCCGGTGGAACGCCTCGATGACTGTCGGTGCAACCAAAGTCATTTCGCATTGGGTCATGCCATAGAAATATGGTGTGATGGGCGCCCGTACGATGCCCACCTGGACCTCGGAGTTCGAATAGGAGAGAGCCACTTCTTCGCGACGCGTGCTCTCTTCCGAAGGATAGTCGCCGACGATGAACGCAACTCGAACCATAAGGTGCCTCCCAGATATCCTCGTTAACTGCGCTGATTTTGCTGCAAGCCGAATTGCGTCCGATCGATGTTCGTTCGTTCGTCGGCCCGCATGAGCTTTTGCCGGTAGTGCTCCCACGGACGATTGATGTCGAACTCGGAAGGGTCAAAAAGCTCTGGCTCGTTCATCAGAACGATCGGGCTCTTCAGCGCCAGCGCTGCTGCCTGCATCCGCGCATTGATGTCCGCGTAGACGGCATAGACCGTTGCCTGCTTGACCGAAGCGCCGACCACGACATTGCCGTGGCCGCGCATGAGCGCGACTGGCGCATTGCCGAGCGCTTTTGCGAGCGCGGCGCCGCGCGCCATGCTGGTAATCTGCATGCCGCGCTCATTGCCGCGTGCCTCTCGGATCTCGAAGTTCGGCGTCTCCAGCGGCAAGAAGCCGGCTTGAGCAATGACGGGACGCAGCGCGACGCCGGCGACGCTGAATGGAATGACCGCTTGCGAATGGGAGTGGATCACCGCCTGTACGTCGGCTCGCGCCTTATAGATCTCGCCGTGGATGTATCGCTCCCCATTGACCTTCCGGCCCGCTGGGCTAACGGGCTCGCTATCGCTCACCTTGTATTCAATGACGTCCTCAAACCGGACCAAAGAGGGCGGGAGCGCGTATGGCATGTGGAAGCGGCCGGCGTCAGTGGCGGACCGCACGCTAACGTGACCGAAGCTGTCAAGCACGTCCTCGTTGAGGAGGATCTTGTAGGCTGTGACGAGATCCTCGACGTGTTGCGCGGTCATTGTGAGATCGGGTGATGATCAGTACTATACATGCTAGCATCAAGGTAAGTCGGAGAGTGTGCGACATGCGTATGAGAACGCGCAGGTGCCTTCAAGGTCGATTGTAGGATCAACTCCTTGTACGGCGGCTATTTTCCGTACGCTGCCGCGCCTGCCTTGGCGACCGGTTCGTCGTCCTGGTCGATGCCCGACACTCCGATCGCCCCGATGCAAGTTTTCTCGTGATGAATTGGGATGCCGCCCTCCACACCCAGGAGGTCCGGCATCATCAGAAATCCTACCTTCTCCTGAACGCGTGCCGCGAAGGCGGCGCTGGGGCGGCCTCGAAGCGCCGCCGTGCGCGCCTTGAGTATGGCCAACTCGGCCGTGTTCACGCCGTTGTCGTCGGGACGCTCAAGATAGAGAATGTGCCCGCCGGCATCCACAACTGCGATGGTGGGCTCGCGGCCTATTCTTGCGCCGGCGGCCTTGCTTGCTGCGGCCATCTTGATGGCGTCGTCGAGAGTCAGGGCGGGCTTCATTCGCACGGATCGTTTCCTTCTGGAGAGCCGCGACTGGAGTGATGATCCACACGTTGCAATCTCTCATCGTTACGGTCAACTGCGATGCGGCAGGTTGATTGCAGAGTCAATTGTCGCGGCGCTTCGGAACCGATCGCGAGAGTCCCGGTGAACTTGCCGAGGCCCGGACTGCGGTCGTTCAAGGCTTGCAGACGGAGGACGGAACGAACTTTCCGCGAGGCCGAATGATCGAGTTCTGTGCCCGTTGCTCCAGAACGTGAGCAATGCATCCGGCAGAGCGCGCCAAGGCGATCAAGCCCCCGGCAGCCTGGTTCGGCAAACCCAAAGTCCGGCACAGCACGACCAGCGCTTCGCACAAATTAAGCCTGCTCTTGACTGTCGGGAAATGGGTCGTGATCACCTGCAAGGCTTTCGATACGCACTCGCGCTTGTCATTGAGCTTGGAAGCGACCTCAAGCAGAAAATTCGCACGCGGATCGCCGTGGGCATAGAGCGGATTGTCGAACCCGGGAGTCGATCGCCGCGATGTAGGGGAGCGCACCACAGGGCCTGATTTGATCGTGCGAGAACGCGGATCAAAAAGCGCCTCCAGGCGATCGCAACATAAGCCGAATTCCGAGCCGAAATGCACCTGCAGTCCCGCCAGAATACATGTCTGCAGATCGCATCCCGCCGAAGCGGAAATCCGTGCAACAAATGTCGGGGTCGTCAACTCGTGGTCGGCCATGAGGACGAGCGCCGCATTCAACGCCTGAACGTTTTGTAAGGACGCCTCGATGCCCAGCACGCGTGCAAGTCCCTGCGCGATGGTCTCACCGTTGCCGATGCTGATATATGCCCTTTGGGGACCTAGGAAACCGAAGGCGCCTGCCATGACATGCAGAACAGTGCTGGCGGGACACGACCGATCATGGAGGCGCCGATCGCAACTCCATGTTTTGGCCAGCAATACGATTGATTGCGTCAAGATGTGATGGAAGTCCGATGGCCCGATCTTGCCGAGCTCGGTCGACAGCAACTCTGGCGTCAACTCCATGTTCCAACGCACCTCGTCGGAACTCAAAATGCCGGTCCACAGATATTCGGAAACCGACTCGAAGCATCGATTGTTGTTCGCCAAATTGACGGCCAGGAATTCTCGATAGCGCGGGCCCGCGGGCGTAATCTCCGTGATCGATGTCTGGAGAACCGGTTCGCCCCAATACATCGCACTGGCGGCCGCCGGGCCGTGGCCAGACCGCGCCAAGCTGCGCGACTTGAGCCGATGGATGTCTTCGCGATTGTAATAGCTTGTTCGATGCCCCGGCTTTGCCCTGCGGCGGATCAGTCCGCGACTCACATAGGAATAGAGTGTTTGTCGTTTGACCTGCAGGATCTGCAGGGCGTCACGACTCGACACGTAATCTTCGCTCCCAGGCACGAAGCTACTGTCAGGTCCCAGCAATGGAGCTATCTCGACTTCACCGAGCATGCGCCTGCCACCTGCTTAACGACCAAAAGACCCCCATGTCGATACTGGCGATTACTTTACTTTTCTTGGCTCGGGATTGCCACCCTTGATCGCCTGCTGAATGTGGTGAATATCGGTCGAAGGCGTATCCAAGATGCCCGCCACCACCTCCTGCAGCTTTTGCCCAGGCCAAGGACTGATATCGAGCTTTTGACGCTTGGCCTCTTCGAGAAGCTGCGGGTCTTTCATGGCTCGGTCAAACGCCTGGCGCAGCGCCGCAACCCGATCGGCCGGCACCTGACTATTGGTTGCTACGGGCCGACCGGGACTCACCGCGCGCGAAAAGAAGTCAAAGA
This sequence comes from uncultured Alphaproteobacteria bacterium, assembly GCA_963753575.1. GTDB lineage: Bacteria > Pseudomonadota > Alphaproteobacteria > Rhizobiales > Xanthobacteraceae > VAZQ01. The sequence continues at coordinate 4,150,131 of CAVWCR010000003.1, read as the reverse complement.
CAATCTTCTGATCGGGATTGTGCGAGAGGTCTCGCATCAGCGGGACATTTGGAAAATCAGGAGACTTGTCCAGCCCAGCTTGGAGAAACGCGTGAAAGGCTGCGGCCCCATTCGGGCGCGTGGCAAACAGGGCTGGAAGGTTTGTTGTCGATCGGCCGTCCGCTTCGCGGCGCTCGACCGCAAGATTCATCTCCGCGCCGGTCCGATAGCCGAGAATGCTCTTGAACTTCGTACCGAGCAGGCTGTTGCAAATCGCGATCAATGTCTGCTGGGTGTCGCCCGCACCGGCAGCTGCGAGCCGAACCTCACGCTTTCTTGCGTCTTCCAACGTTCGAATGCCGGACTCGCGACTCGTCACCAGAAAATAGTTTTCATCGCTCATATTGCCGATCCACTGGAGCGACCGGAGGTCGAAGTTCGACGCCTTTATGTTGCCGAGCACCTGATCCATCGGCGCGGTGGACGTCACCATGGTGAGCACGGTGCCGTCGTGCGGTGCTACGTTTATTGTGTAGTTCAGAGCAGTGAGGCCGCCGCCGCCGGGCATGTTCACCGGGATAGCTTCGGGAGAGCCCGGCAGGTAGCCGACCATATAGTGGGCCAGTAGGCGCATATAGCGGTCGTAGTTGCCTCCCGGCGCAGCACGGATCACAAATCGAATTTGCTTGCCGCGGTAGAAATCGGAAACTGGATCAGCTGCTGCAGCAGTAACAGCCAGGAGGACCGAAGCGATAGCCAGGAAAATACGGCAGCCCATGCGCACGACCTTTCCTCCGCAATTGGTTCGTGGAATCGTGGAAGAAAAGCATGTTGAGCGCAACCGTTGATTCCACAATCAACCTGACTGCAATTCTTTGATAATGCGAGGCGCGACAACAGAGCGCGACAACAGGGCGACGCGTCGCAGTGGCGCACCCTCTGCAAAGCAGGCGCGGATGGGCCTGATTGCAGTACGCCCGCGGTGAGTACTCTCGAGCCAAGCTTAGCCAGTAGTTTGGCGACCAGCGAGTTTACGCTTCACGTTAGCGCGCGGCATCCTGCCTTGAAGACATGGGATGGCCGACAACTTACATGGCAATGCCCGCCGACTTGATGATCGGCCCCCATTTCGCAACTTCCCCGGCAATGAACCTTTGCAAGTCTTCCGGCGATCCGCCGGCCGCTTGCATGTCTCCCGCATCGAGGTGCTGCTTTCCAATATCGCTCTTGATGTAGTCATTGATGAGCTTGTTGAGCCTCTGGATGATCTCCGGCGGCGTGCCCGCGGGCGCAACGACGCTGTAGTACGCGACCGCCTCGAACCCAGGAAACCCGGATTCGCTCACTGTCGGGATATCCGGCAATTGCTTCGAGCGCTGCAGGGTCGTCACCGCCAGGCCGCGCAGCGATCCGTTCCGAATCGGTCCGATCATTGCAGGCGTGAAATTGATGCTCAGATCGATCTGGCCGGCGATGACATCCGCGCTGGATCCCGCGGCCCCGCGGTAGGGAACATAGCCCATATGGGTGCCGCCGCTTTTCTGCAGCAGTTCCATCGTCAGATGTCCTTGCGAGCCGATCCCAGGCGTGCCTACGGAGAGCTTGCCCTGGTTGGCCTTGGCGTAAGCGACCAGCTCTTGAAGATTGCTAACCGGCACCTTTGGATGCGCCACCAGAACCAACGGCGATTTCGCCAGCAAAATGATGGGAGCAAACGCCCGATCGGAATCGAAGGGCATATTCTTGTACATGAAGCGATTGGTCGCAAGCACGCCGGGCGGGGCGAACATCAGCGTATAGCCATCCGGGCTGGATTTCGCGACATAGGTGCCACCGATATTTCCGTTGGCACCGGACCGGTTCTCGACGACGATCTGCTGCCCAAGCTTGAGCGACAACTCGGCGGCCAGCCGTCGCGCCGGAATATCGATCGATCCTCCGGCACCGAAGGGAACAATCATGGTGATGGGGCGTGAAGGCCAAACCTGGGCAGCGGCCAGAGACGACATCAGAGTGCACAACATCAGAGTGCACAACATCGCAGCGGGCGCATGAGCACTCATCTTCCTTGGCATGACCCCTCCCTACTCTCCTTCGTGAGCGCCCGCGCCGGTTCTGTGCGGGCGCAGCCGGCGATGGCGCCGACTGCGAACGACCCTGGGTACACTTAAGGCAAGACTACCGTTGTTCAGGCAGCCTGCAGTTCTCGGCCTCGCTGCAACGCCCCCACAGGGTCGGCCCCCACGATGAACGCGGGATTCGTCATGCACAAGGTTTCAATCTCATCCTGCGTGATGCCGAATGCCTTCATGTATCCGCTGATCTGTCGCATGGCTTCCACGGAATTCGGGAAGACGGTATCACCGGCGTCGCTGGAAAGCGTGAAGTGCTCGACACTCACCGACCGGATCGTCTCATACATCTTGCCGGGGTCAACACCCAGCATCGGCGACAGCTCGTCGTAAGTGAAGTTGAAGTGAATGCCGATCTTCGACAAGTCCTTCATCTGCTCAACCGTGATGTTGACGAACGGGCTGAACGGATGGTCGATGAAGGCGCGCTTGAAGTTGAGCTTGTCGACAAGCTCGGCGAGCGCGAATATCTCCTGGTGCGTTGAGTGCCCGAACGAAAGCGCGCGGTCATTGTCCGCGACCACCCGGACGGCCTCCTCGTACTCGGGCTTCAGCCGGCCCTTCTCGTCGAGCGCATAGTGCCCGCACTTCAGCGCCAGTTCCCAGGGGAGCGGATCCGAATGCGCCTTGGGATCCGCCGTCGGATCCCAACGTCTGGTCTTTCCGCCGACGATAAAGTACGTATTGGCGTGATTGGCCAATGCCAGCCAGAAGGACGACACGCCGGCCTTGATCTGAGTCGTCACTTTCTCCCGGCCTGGTGGCTTACCGTCGCGACAAAGCGCGTAGCCGCCCCAGGCCTTGATGGGAGCAATGCCGGTTTCGTTAGACCAGCGGTCAAGCTCTTCCAGGAGGCTCCGCACGTCATCCATTGGTCCGGCAGAGCGCTTGTCTTCCTTGCCGATCGACTTGTAGAGAATGCCGTACATGCCGTTTTCCGACGCGAGCTTGGCGACCGCCAGCGCGTCCTGCTGACCATGCTCGGCATGACAGTGGATGTCGATCATGCCCCTGACACCGTCGATCCGTGGCGGCGTCTGGATGTATGGCTTGTAGCGGCGCCGGGCAGGGTAGGAGGCGACAGCGCGCTCCAAAGTCGGCGTTGCATTGTTGTTCTGGATACGGCCGGGCGGGATTATGGCATCCGCCATCGTCTTTTCCATGGTCTCCTCCTGAGGGCTTGGAGATGTGTCGGGTCTTTGCGCGATCAGGTCCACCCTAGCCGTCGGGTCGATAATGATGAAATATCGATTTGTCCTCATGCCATAACCAGACGCTAGGGCTGAGCGACTTGGTCCAACGGCTTGGCCATCCGAGAGGGCCTCCGAGCGGCAGCTCCCATCCGCTGCGGACAAGATTGGGAGACGTGACGCGTTTTCTGAGCGTGCGCTTGACACTTTCAAGACCGCCTCATTAGGCTGCCATGTCCTTGCCTTCGACGAAGGCTCCGAAAGCAATCAAATCACCCTGATGGACATCCGCCATCTGCGCAACATGTTGGCAGTCAGTCATGGAGGAGGGAAGCCTCGGAAAAGCTGCCCAGCGCCTGAATATTTCCCAGCCTGCATTGACGAAGAGCATCCAACGGCTCGAGGAGCAGCTTGGCGTTCGACTTTTCGATCGAGAAGCCCGGGGAATGAAGCCGACGTTCTATGCCGACAGTCTCAGGGGTTACGCGAAAGCGGCTTGCGTCGGCATGGCCGAGGCGGAAAGTCAGATTGCGTCGCTTCGCAATGGCACCGAGGGCATCATCACCGTGGCCGGCCCGCCATTGATCGTGACGGAGCTTCTTCCCAAGGTGCTGGTCAGGCTTTCCCAGGAGCGCCCCAAGCTGCAGGTCCGCGTCGTTGGGCAGAACAAGGAATTGTTCACCGACCTGTTGGACGGGAGATTCAACCTCGTTGTGGCGATGCTCTACAACGAGCTGCCGAAAGAAGGGCTGTCGAAGCAGTGGCTGTTCGACGACAAGCTGGTCCTCATCATGCGTCCCGACCATCCGCTGGCGAAGCGTCGAAAGGTCAAGCCTCATGATCTGCTCGATCAAAAGTGGGTTTTCGCCGACAGCGATACATGGAGCCAGCGGCGCCTCAGGCTCTATTTCGAGCAAGCCGGACTGGCGCTTCCGCGCGCGCGTTTCGAAAGCCGCAATCCGGCAGTTTTGAGGTCTATCATCATGATCAGCGATCATATCGGCATGATGGCCAAGCTGGGGGTTGAGAAGGAACTGTCTAAAGGACTCCTCAAAGCCATCGAGATCGAGTTGCCTTTGATGCTGAGACCCATCGGCATTGTTCGTCGCGAGACTGAGCCGATATCACCAGCCATGAAATCCTTCATCCGCATCCTTGAAGAAGTGTGCAAGGGGCGGCGCCCTGCAAGCAAGGCGATGAGCGCCAGGCGCGCGCCCTGAACGTCAAGGCAGCCAGGCCCAGGCCATTCGCCTCGTTTATGGGCTGACGACAAAATATTAGTGGTCGGCAATGCCCCACAGGGGCACGATGCCCGCTGCCCTGGGCGCGGAGCACGTCTCGTCATGGATGGCGATGTACAGACACGATATCTGGAGTGGGCCCGGGACACGCGATCTCCCTCGCCCCCGCCTCCGCCCTTGAGCTGCGACTGTCAGTTCCACATCTTCGATGACGTCGGGAGATATCCACCAAAGCAGGGCGCGCTCTATGATCCGCCCCACGCCACGTTCCAGGACATGCGTGGAGTTCCTGCGGAAGCTCGGCTTCGCGCGCGGCGTCATTGTCCAGCCATGCCCTATGACACCGATCATCGTCTGCTGATCGATACCCTCTCAGGCATCGATGAGCGCGACAACATCCGCGCGATCGCAATCATCAAGGATAACGTCAGCGACGCCGAGCTGAGCAAGCTCAACGCGCTTGGCGTGTGCGGGGCCCGCTTTAACATCGGGCGATATTACAACGAGCAGCAATCTCCAGCAGTGCTTCTGCGCTCGATGGCGCGCGCGAAAGAGATCGGCTGGCACGCGAGGCTTCATGTCGCGGGCCCCCACATCCTCGAGTACGCCGAGATGCTCGGCACGGTCAAGGATCTGACTTTCGTCGTCGATCATATGGGACACGTCGACTTCTCGGCAGGCCTGAACTCGCCGACGTTTCGGTGGCTCGTCGACCGGCTCAAGAACCATGGCTGGTGGCTGATGCTCTCCAACGGCAGCCGGCTCTCGAGCATGACCGAACGCTGGGACGACGCCGTGCCGTTTGGCGCGGCCTATGTGGAGGCGGCCCCGGACCGGATGATATGGGGCTCGGATTGGCCGCATGTTCGCTGGCGCAAGAGCCGGATGCCTAACGACGCTGAGCTGGTCGAATTGCTCTACCGGTACGTCGACCACGACCAAGACCTTATTGAGCAGGTGCTCGTTCGCAACCCGGCACGGCTCCATGGCTTCGGTGCATGAGCGCCGGCAGAGGCCGTGTTGGCGCGAGGTCTCGCTGAATTGCCGATGAGGATGGCAGAGGGAGGTGGCCAATGAAACGGCTCTTGATGAGGCGATTTCTCATCATCGTCACTTCGGCGATGTACCTTCCAGGGCAGTCTCTTGCCCAGCCGTTAGAGGAGTTTTACCGAGGCAAAAGACTGACCGTCTATGTCGGCTCGTCATCGGGGGGCGGCACGGACCTTTATGGAAGGGCAATTGCGCGATTCATCGGCAATCACATCCCGGGCCAGCCGTCAGTGACGGTCGTCAATATGCCCGGTGCCAACGGTCTGGTTCTGGCTAACCAGCTCTATCGCTCGCTTCCTAAGGACGGTACCGCCATTGGTACCTTCGATCGCGCTGCGGCACTGCATGCCATCTGGTCCAATCCTGCGGCCAAGTTCGTGGCGACCAAGCTCAACTGGATTGGAAGCGCCAATATCGACACCAGCTTGTGCGTCACCTGGCACACCAGCGGCATCGACACCCTCGACAAGTTTCTGACCCGTAAGGTTGTTCTTGGGTCAACGGCCATCTACCACGCGAATTTGCTGAACTCGTTGTTCGGTGCCAAGCTCAAGCAGGTCAGGGGATACCCGGGCGGCAACGATGTTCTCCTGGCGCTCGAACGCGGCGAGGTCCAGGGTCGATGCAATTGGTCGTGGTCTTCGATAGTCAGCACCAGATCGGAGTGGATCCGCGACAAGAAAATCAATGTCTTGCTTCAGTTCGCCGAGGAGAAGCATCCCGATCTGCCCGATGTCCCTCTCGTAACCGACCTCGCGAAGACAGAGCAGCAGCGCCAGATGCTCGATCTCATTCTTTCAATCCAGACGATGGCCCGGCCATTCGCGGCGCCGCCAGACGTGCCCGCCGAGAGAGTCGACGCGCTGCGCAAGGCATTCATGGACGCGACCCGCGATCCTGAATTCATTGCGGCAGCGAAGGCCCAGCAGTTGGAAGTGTCGCCCGTCGGCGGCGAGCGGATCCAGGCCATGTTGGCTCGCTTGTCGAAGACCCCGAAAGACGTCATTCGGGCTTTGCGAGACGCTGTGCTGGGAGCGGAGGCATCTGCCGCTATGGAAAATAAATAGAACGAGGCCCGACCGTCGCGTCATGAGCCGGATGGTTTGTGTGCGGCTGCTCAACCAACCAAGGGAAGTCCCATTGTGACGCTTGTCCTTAGCAACGAAGACGTGGCAAACGTGCTCACGATGCGAGACACGATCGAGACGCTCCAGGTTCTCTACGGTGACTTGGGCCGCGGCAGTGCCGTCTATCGCGGACGAACAGACCTGTTCACGCCCTCCGCGGGCGGCCGTGACGATGTTCCCTCCGCCTACCAGCTCAAGACTCTAGACGGCTCGATACCCCGATGGAACGTCGGCTCGATCCGTGTGACCTCGGACGTGGTGGCGTTTCCGGTCGTCGGCGATCAGCGGCGGCGCATCAAGATCCCGACTCCGGCGGGAAAGAGATACATTGGCCTTGTGTTCCTGTTTGACAGCGCGACGGGACAACTCGACGCCATCCTCCAGGACGGGGTGCTGCAGCAGTATTCGGTGGGCGCCATCAATGCGATCGGCGCCAGGTATCTCGCGCGCGAGGACTCGCAAACCGTGGCGCTGTTCGGGGCCGGCGGCCAAGCCGGGCCGCAGATCCGAGGCTTGCTCGAGGTCCGTTCTATCAGACGCGTCCGCGTCTACACGCCCACGCCGGGCGAAGCCAATGGATTCGCCCGTGCGTATGAACGGGAGCTCGATGTCGAGATCGTCCCCGCGCAATCTCCCGAGGAGGCGCTATCAGACGCCGATATCGTCGTTACGGCCACCAACAGCCGCGTTCCGTTCTTCCCCGCCTCTTGGCTCAAGCCCGGCATGCACCTGAGCTGTCTTCAGCGCGATGAGGCAATGCCGGATTGCTTCAACGAGCTCGATCGCGTGATCTTCCACACCCGCGCCAAGGAGGTCGAACACGTCTCGACCGATTTCGCCGCAATGGAACAGCGATTCGGCTTCACCATGCACGATCACCCGCCGAGCGATCTCGATTGGAACTCATTCCCGGATCTGGGAGACCTGGTCTGCGGGCGTGTGCCCGGGCGATCGAACGCGCAGCAACGCACGTTTTTCCTGAACAGCACCGGATGCGGCGCGCAATATGCGGCGGTGGGTCAGCTTATCCTGAACGAGGCGCGCCGGCGGGGCTTGGGCCATCAGCCGCCGGAAGAGTGGTTCACCCAGGCGATGAGCTGACGAGCCGGGGCGGTAGCGGGCTTGGCTATCTCTGGTTGGCGAGACGGAAGGGCTCCCGCTTTGAGCCGCCGAAACGCTGTTACTTGACTCGTTTATTTATTAACGTAATGCTCAGGAAGGCCTTGATTATCGGCCCTATTCGGAGCTCCGCTCATGTCGCCAAAGCCCACGCTCTCCTCCCGAGCGTATCGGCTGTCCGAGCCCGGCGAGGGAGCTGGCCGCTTGCCGCAACAGAAGCGGAAGGCCCTGGATTTGAAGACCTCCGGCTTCACGCCGGTGTTTTCAGCCGACCGGCACATCGGTACAGCGCTGCGCGAGACCTATCGTGCGTTCGCGCGCGCTTTGTCGCAGAACCTCGCGCCGCTCGGCTTGACGTTGAGCATGTGGTTTGCGCTGCGCAGCCTGTGGGAGGCCGACGGGCTTAGCCAGGCCGAGCTTGGCCGGCGCATCGAACACAATCCCGCGGCGATCGTCGCCGTGTTGAAAGCGCTTGAAGCGGCCGGGCTGGTCGAGCGCCGACGGACCCGGAAGGACCGACGGATCTACAGCGTCTTCTTGACAGCCGCCGGGCGGAAGCTCCGCACGAGAGCCACCGCGCTTGCGCTTCAGGTCGACGCGCGCGCAATGCGTGGGGTCAAGCATGACGAGATTGAGCAGGTGCTTGCAACCTTGAAGCGCTTGCGCGGTAATCTGACCAATTCCGGACACCAACCCAGAAAGACATCTTGAATGCTTTGGGAGGATCGCGTGAGCACCAAGACAATCACCGAGCGGCTCCAGGCACTATCGCCTGCGGCCGGCATACCGTTCTCGATCACCAAGATTGGTCACGTCGTCCTGAATTGCCGTGACCTTGAGCGCTCCGTGAAGTTCTACACGCAGGTGCTTGGTTTCAAGATTTCGGACATCTACGAGCCGGACATGGTGCCGGGCGGCATGGTGTTCATGCGCTTCAACGCCGACCATCACGGCGTAGGCCTGGTCGGCGCGATGTCTGGCAGCGCGGAGAATATCGAGCTGCACCACCTGGCGTTTGAAGTGGCGTCGCTCGACGACCTTCTGCGGGTACGAGAACATCTGGAGAAGAACAACGTCACGATCGACTTTCACGGACGGCGGCGCGCGGGCGGGCAGATCGCGGTCGAGTTCACGGACCCCGACGGCCATCAGCTTGAGCTCTTCTGGGGCCTCGACAAGGTCGGCAGCGACGACATTGTGCGCCCTCGATCGGAATGGAGGCCAGCGAGCTCGCTGGAGGAAGCGATCGACAATCCGGTACGCGGGCAGGACCCCCGCGTTCGCGACAAGCACCTGCTGCGTCGATAGGGGCACCGCGAAGGGGATCCGTCATGAAGTGGTGTCGCGTCCAGACTCCGGATGGCCCGCGCTTTGGTATCGTCGAGGCAGAGACGATCACGATCGTGGAGGGCACACCATTCGACCGCTTCGTCAAGTCGTCAAAGACCGTCCCGCTTCGCGACGCTCAGCTGCTGGTGCCGGTGGTGCCCGGCACGTTTTACGCCATCGGCTCGAACTACCGCGACCACATCGAGAAGATGGCGCAGGCCGCGGGACGAAAGCCCATCTACTACGACCGCCCACGTGTCGGCTATCGCGCCAACAGCGCCTTGATTGCGCATGGCGCGGACATCGTGAAGCCGGCCGATTCCACGGACGAGTTTCAATATGAGGCCGAGCTTGTCGCGGTCATCGGGAAGACCGGCCGCAACGTGACCCCGCAGCAGGCCCAGGATCTGATCTTCGGGTGGACGATCGGCAACGACGTCAGCGAGCGGACGTGGCAACGGAGCGACCCGACCAATATCCGGGCCAAGAACTGCGACACGTTCAAGCCGATGGGGCCATTCATCCTGCAGAGCACGGACATGCGCGGCATGGGCACCGAGGTTCGCCTCAACGGCCGTCAGGTTCACGCATTCGATACCAGCAACATGATCTTCGATCCCGCCACCGTTGTGAGCGAAATCTCAAAGTACAACACGCTCAGTCCTGGTGACGTGGTCTGGCTTGGGACCGACGACAAGCCGCACAACCTCAAGATCGGCGACACGCTGGAGATCGAGATCACCGGCATCGGGCTCCTTCGCAACAAGGTCGTGGGCGAGACGCCAGGACAACAGTGAGCACGAAATGTCATTAGGGCCGGCATTCCCAAACAGCGACCAAGCTAAGCCGACCGCGAGCTGGAGGTTTTGATGGATGGAACGGCGGGCATGGACATCCTTGAGACGGATGTCCTGGTCATCGGCGGAGGGTTTGCCGGCTGCTGGGCGGCGCTGCGCGCCGCTGACTTGAAGGCCACTGTCACGCTCGTCGACAAGGCCTATGTCAGCCGCAGCGGCGCCTCCACCATGTCCGGCGGCATCACCACCTGTCCGTTCGATACCGACGATCTCGACGTCTGGGCGGAGGAGTTCATCGTCCGCGGAAGCTATATGTGCGACCAGCGCTGGACCTATCAATTGCTCGAAGGGCAACGCGAGCGCATCAAGGATTACGTCCGCTGGAACGTACCGATCTCGCGCAACGGCGATGGATCGATCCGCCGGTTTGCCAGCCGCGGCATGGTCAATGTTCGCGGCATGCAGTACCAGCCGAAGGTCGCGATGCGCGAGCTTCGGCGCCAGATCACGGCGCGCGGTGCGCGCATTGTCGACCGGCTGTTCGTCACCGAACTCCTGACTGCCGACGGTGAATGGCCGACGCGCACGGGAATTGCCGGCGCGGTCGGCTTTGATGTCTACACCGGACGCTTCGTCGTCCTGAAGGCCAAGCGGACGATCGTCGCGACCGGCATGATCGCGATGAAGGGAACGCATCGCGTCGATAACGACTGCGGCGACGGCGCCGCGATGGCATTTCGCGCCGGCGGTCGGCTGGTCGACATGGAGTTCACCTTCGGCGGCACGTTCAACGTGCTGATGAAGAAGTTCGATTTTCCGAGCTACAACGTCGCCGTCGCCCACGGCGCTCGTCTGATCAATGCGCGCGGCGAACGCTTTATGCAGCAATATGATCCCGTGCGGCTCGAACGCAGCGAACTCTCCCACGTGGTGGCGGCTTTCGCCAAGGAGATCGTTGACGGACGCGGGCCGGTCTTTGTCGATCTGCGGCACGTCGACGAATCCTATTGGACCGACATCGCCAAGCTGCACCGCGGCGGCTCGATCTTGCTGACCGATCATGTTCCCGACCCCAAGACCAATCCGCTGCCGATCGAGCCCACCTGGGGCTTGTGGGCGAGCGGTCGGAGCGGACTTCAAGTCGACCTTGGCGCCCGCACCAACCTCTGCGGCCTGCTCGCGGCCGGCTCGGTCGCCAAGAACGATGCGACCGGTACGCACGCCAGCGCCGGCTCGCCGACCGCGTTCTGCAAGGTGTCCGGCTGGCATGCCGGCGACACGGCGGCGATGGAGAGCCGGGAGTGCCAGCATCCGGTGATCAAGAGCGATCTCCTGGTCATGCTGCGGGAACAAGCTCTTGCCCCGCTGCACCAACCGGCGGCGGGCAAGACATCCGATGACTTGCACGACGATCTGGCGCGGCTCGAAGCGAGCGTCGTCGACGGAATGATCCTGAATGCCGGGAAGCTCACGCGGATGTTGCAGATCACCGAGGACGTATCGGAGGCGACGCGCTCCAGCCGGGCGACCGACCTGCATGATCTCGTCAAGCTGCACGAGGCCCGCAACGTCGCCACCTGCTCCGGCGTGGTCTATCGCTCGGCGCTCGATCGCACCGAAAGCCGCGAGCAATTCTTCCGCGAAGATTTCCCGATGACTGATCCATCCTGGTTCTGCTGGCACGGCGCCACGTTGGACGGTAAAGGCAAGGTTGTCTTCGACCGCCAGGACTTCCCAACCGAGGGTGCGAAATTCACGCCTGCGGCGCCCGACGAAACCACCCTCGGCCCGATTGGCGCAATCATTCGCGGCGAACACGCGGCCTTGGTGAACTCATGAACGAACCTGCCGACGGCAAGCTGGCGATCAATTTGGATACCTGCACCGGCTGCAGCCTGTGCGTCCTCGCCTGCCCGGCCGATGTCATCCGCATGGATGCCGCAACCGCCAAGCCGGTCGTCGCTTATCCGCGCGATTGCCAGGTCTGCTATTTGTGCGAGGACGACTGCCCGACCCACAGCATCAGCCTGAGCCACGACATCAGCAACTCGCGCCGCTACAGCACCTATGACGAGTTTGGATTGGACGTGTAATCCCGGGCCGCACCGTTCGAACTCAGCGCAAGGTCCACGTGTCCGGCGGCACGTAGAGCCCAAAGAGCCCAAATCGTTGGGTTAGCGCAGACCCCGAGTTCAATCGCCTCTCAGGTTCTCGCCTGCGGCGCCCACATGGCGCGTCGGGTCCAGGGGGCCTTCGGCGCTAAGGCCCATTGGCTCGGCGGGCCTTCAGCCCAGCCAGATTGCTTGGAAACTCCGGTAGATCGACCGATGGGCCTTGACATTCCGATATGTTAAGATATATCTTATCATATCTTCAATAAAGGAAAGGTATGAAGGAATGCGTTTTGTTCACGAAGGCCACCACCACGAACGGCGGTTCGGTCCACGGAAGCATGGATTCGGACACGGCCACCGCCGGCGCTTCGGCTCCGGCTGGGGGGAGGAGCGGGGGGAAGGTCACGGCCGCCGGCGTATCTTCGATTCAGGCGAACTGCGGCTTGTCCTGCTCAAGCTCATCTCGGACGAGCCACGGCACGGCTATGACCTCATTCGCGCGATCGAGGATCTGACAGGCGGCGCCTACGTCCCCAGCCCCGGCGTCGTCTATCCTGCACTGTCGATGCTCCAGGACTTGGGCCACATCGAAGGGACCGAGTTGGAGAACTCCCGAAAGGCGTTTGCGATCACACAAGCAGGCGGGGCCGATCTCGCCGCCAATGCGGCGAAGGTGGACGCGCTGTTCACCCGCCTTGCTGATCTCGCGGCGACGCGTAATCAAACGGATAGCGCGCCGGTTCGTCGCGCTCTGGACAACCTTCGCGCAGTTTTGCGGCATCGCCTCAGCGGCGAGGGTGTGCGGAAAGAGACGCCGCACGAGGTCGCCGCAATCATTGACGAGGCAGCACAACGCATCGAGCGGCTGTGACATATCGGGGACGGGGCCACCGGGAAAGCTTGCCTGATTCAGCCCGTCTCGCCCGCGATCGACTTGGCTGCCTGGCGCAAGTCGACGACCAACGCGGTAAATTGCCGCCGCTTGGCTGACGCATCCTCGATTCTCAGCAAGGCTGATGGGTGGATGGTACGAAGACCGCCGTTTGATCGGCGAGTTGCAGGCGTTCACCGCGGACCTTGCTGATCGTGATCACGCGCCCGAACAGGCTTCGCGCGGCCGTCGCGCCAAGTGCAACGATCGCGCGCGGCCTGACGATGGCGCGCTCTTGTAGACGCTGCCTACACCCGATCGAGCCACCATCTGCAGCCCATCAGCGTCGCGGCACACACGCAGAGAGACCATCCCCGGTGGACCTACAGCGGGTTCGTTGCTGTCGGCGGTGCATCGGTGATGACGATAGTGGAAGAGTTAACGCGTTGCAGAAAAGGCGGTTCCCGCGTGCGCCGCGCGGCTTATGCCGTGCTATAGACCCCGCGACGGAGGGTCCTGTGCGCGGCCGTTGGTTTCCACTTTCGCTGCCTCGGCGCATGATGGCCGACGCGATGCATTTCGCGTTGGGTGTGCCGAGCGTCGTGGTGCAGCGCAAGCTCGCGCTCGCCCCGGTGGTGGCCGCACGCAACGCCGGCGGCCGGCAGGTGCCGTGGTCGGCCATCGTCACCAAGGCCTACGCCATCGCGGCCAATGAGTTTCCCGAGCTGCGCCGGGTCTATCTCAAGCTCCCGGTCCCGCACTTCTACGAGTACCCGACAAGCGTCGCGAGCATCACCATTGAACGGGAGCACGCAGGCGAGCGCTATCTCGTCGGCTGCCTGGTAAAAGATCCGGCGGCGCTTTCGCTCGCCGAGATCGGCCGCAGGATCAGGCACGTGCGTGATACGCCGATCAACGAGCTGCGGCATTTCCGGCGGGCTTTCGCGGTGGCGCGATTGCCATGGCCGCTGCGCCGGCTGTTGTGGTGGCTTGCACTGAATATCGGGCGCCTGCGCGCCAACCAGTTTGGAACATTCGGGATGTCGGCGATCCCCGAGGCGGGCATCGAAGTGCTGCAGCCGCGCTCGGTGTGGACGAGCTTCATCAGCTACGGTTACGGGTCGCTCAATGATGACGGGGCGCTGAAAGTGCCGATCACCTGGGATCACCGGGTGTTCGACGCCGCGACCGCGGGGCGGATCCTGGCGCGGCTTGAAGAGGTGCTCAACGGGCCGATCGCCGATGAGCTGCGGGCGTCCGAGCCGCGATGAGCAACCCGTTGTGCCCCGTGACCGGTGAGCCCGCGGCAAGGCTCGTCCAGTGGATCAGGCCACGGTTCCTGATCGACCTGTGGCGGTATGGCCTGCGCGTCGACGCGCGCTCGAGCCTCGGTCGGGTCGAGCGGTTCGGGCTATGGGAATCGCCGACCGGCCTGCACTTCTTCGATCCGATGGTCGAAGGTGACCATACGTTCTACACCCAGTTTTATGCCCGAGCGATCGAGCGCAAGCTCTGGGCGCGCGACTGCATCCGCCGCGAGTTCGAGCTCGCCGCCCGCAGTATCGCGCCGGGCGCGCACGTCCTTGACGTCGGGTGTGGCTTTGCGGAGTTTCGCCGCGTCATTGCGCATGCGACCTATACCGGTCTCGATCCGCATTTTGCCGCTGGCAGCGGTATTGCCGACGTGCGCGACGAAACGTTGCGCGCGCATCTTGCTGCACACGCCGGCGGTTATGACGCGGTCTGCGCCTTCCAGGTGCTCGAGCACTTGCAAACGCCGGGCGAGCTGTTCGCCGACATGGTGCGCGCCGCCAAGGTCGGCGGACTATTGATTGTCGGCGTTCCGCATGTGCCGTCCGCGTTCACGCGCTTGCCCAACAATCCGGTGAATGCGCCGCCGCATCACCTGAGCTGGTGGACGCGCGCTGCGCTCACGGCGCTCGCCGAGCGGCATGGCGCTGCGGTCATCAGCATCGACAACGTGCCGTGGGGGGATTGCGACTCGCTCCTTTACTGGATGGAGCGCTGCTCGCCCCTGCGTTGCCGTGACGTCTACTATCGCAACCAGATTTCGTGGCACGCCGCGGCCCTGATCGGTCTCGTCGGCGGGCGTCTGCTGCATGCGCTGCGCAAGACGCCGCAGACGACCGATGAGGGCGCCGGGTTGCTCATGGTGGCGCAGCGGCAAACATGAGGTCACGGTCAGGGCTTGGTCTGCTCCAGCCGTTGCTTGGAATCGATCCGGTAGGTGCGGCCGGACCAATGGATGGTATGACCGAACAGCGTCGACCAGATCACCAGCGCATGCAGGGCGAGCCACGCAGGCGTCGCCCAGCGATCCAACCACTTGATGCGCGGGGTGCTCTCGATGCCCCAAAGCTTGCGCGGGATGCGCTCGCGCAACCGCGCGCGCGTGTAGTCGAGCATGTAAGCTGCCGCGATTGAGCCGATCGCGAGCTTGCTGCCCGCAAGTGCCAGCGGCAGTGCGATCGCCCAACCCGCGAGCGGAATCGTAGTCGCGGCGGCTGCCACGATCCAGAGCCGGGGCGCATGCATGCGCGTGAACAGATACTGGCGTCGTCCGAACGCGATGGCATCTCTCCAGCTGTACGACGCCGGTGCCGGAACGAGCGCATCGCGTGGGCTGCGCACCTTGCCGCCCATCGCGCGCACCGCGCGCGAGATCGTCAGGTCGTCGGAGATCGCGCGCTCCCACAGCCTGCCGAGGTCAAGCGCCTCGATGGTATGGCGGCGCAGCGCCATCGATCCGCCCCAGGCGTTGGCCCACTTGGAGTCCCGCGGCACCGAGGCGATCGACGAGTTGACGATGCACACGAAGGCGGTCGACCACCGCTCGTCGGTTGGCGTCAGCCAGCGGTAACCGGACGCCATGTCAAATCGCCTGCTGTCGAGCTCGCGAACGAGGCGCGCCAGCCAGTCGGTGGTCGGCACGATGTCGCAGTCCGCAAACACCACGATGGCGTCGTTCGGCTCTAGTCGGGCGAGCGCGGCCAGCATGTTGTGGATTTTCTGGCCGCGCTCGCGGGTCACACCCGCAATGACGACCTCGACCGGCGGGCCACCTCGGAGCGACTGCAATGCCACGTGCGCCGGGTCGGCGGTGCTTTCGACCGCAAAGAGGACGCGCGCCGGCCGATAGGATTGAGCGCAGATGCCCTGCCACAGCTCGTGCAGTTGCGCCGGTATCCCGCGTATCGGAATGATCAGCACAGCTGGCTCGACCTGGTCTACGGTGACCTGGGGACGGGCGCGTTGGGTGATATAAACGCCAAAGCAGGAGAGCGCGGCGACGACCAGCCACGCCGCGAGCGGAATGATGATGGGGTCGCCGAACATTCCGGGAAAGCTTTGCCTTGTCGTGCGGCGATCTCATACCGCGTCTCCCTGGCGCACGCCACCGTGACGAGAACAAGGAGCCCGCATCGGCGCATTGGCGAGCGAGGAGGCCTTGCGCGATAATCGGCCATTCAGGGAGGAGCCGCCACGATGACACAAGCATCGATCACCGCCGGTATTTCGGCCGAGCCCCCCAAGGCTGGCACCCAGCAGCGCTCGCTGGATGAGGTCAAGGCCGAGGTCATACGGCGCGCCGGACGCTTCAATCCGCTCGAAGGTATCCGCCGCGAGGAGGCCGAAGCGATCGTTAACTCGCTCATGAGCCTCGATCGCGATCAATGGGCACAGGCGTGGTGCAAGGTCGGGCTGGCGCACGAAGCAAGGGGTGATGAGCGCGCCCGCCAGGGCGCGGGCGGGGCGGAACTGGCCGAGACCTACACCCTCGCGTTCGAATATTGCCGCATCGGCCGCTACCCGGTTGCCAACTCGCTCGGCAAGAAGGAGGCCTACCGGCACTCGCTGCGCCTGTTCCGGAAGGCGGCGGCACACTTCGATCCGCCTTTGCAGATCGTGGAGATACCGTTCGAGGACAAGACGCTGGTCGGCTACCTGCAGATCCCGCGCGGCCTCACGAGGCCGCCGATCGTCATGCAGTGGGGCGGAGTCGACGGCTGGAAGGAGGACCGCCTGCGCCAATGCGCGGCGCTGCACGGCCAAGGCCTCGCCACGTTAACCATCGATATGCCGGGCTCCGGGGAAAGTCCCGTGCGCTACGGCGCGGCGAACGCCGAGCGCACCTTTTCGGTGTGGATCGATCACCTGACGCAGCGCACCGATGTCGACGGTTCTCGTCTCGGCGCGTGGGGTGGAAGCTTCGGCGCCTACTGGGCGGCCCGCATGGCCTACGTCGAGCGCACGCGGCTGCGCGGCGCGGTGTTCCACGGCGGCAACGCGCATTACGGCTTTCAGCGCGACTGGCTGGTGCCCGCGTTCACCACCGGCGGGGCGACCTACCTGTTCGGTGCGGCGAGCCTGCTCGAAGCGCGTGGGCAGGCGATGGGAACGTCGGCCATGGAGGAGTTCCTGCAAGCTGCACCCGCGCTCTCGCTCAAGGAGCTTGGGCTTGTCGACCAGTCGTCCGCGCCCATTCTCGGCGTTAACGGCAAGCTCGACGATCAGGCACCGGTGCAGGATATCTATTTCCTGATGGAGCACGGCAGCCCGAAGGAAGCGCGCATCTATCCCGACGGCCACCACATGGGCCGCACGCCCGGCATGCCGGAGCGCGAGATCCTGGAGATGATCGCGGGCTGGCTCAAGGACAAGCTCAAGCAGTAGGAAGAAGCACAGACCAGGTCGTGGAGTTATCAACGCGCAGCCACAGCAATTTGGATGCAGGCTGGACGAACGCGAGGTCGTTGGCTGCGAACTTGTCGTAGCGGATCGCGGCGCGTCGACAGTTCTGGATCATATTGAAATTCCGCTCGACCAAGGTGCAAGCCCGGTGAAGATACGAACTGAAGCTTCTCAGGGCATCTCGGTCGCTGTCCCTCTAAAAGCGGACGACACATGCTCGCGGTCATTGGCCAGTATTCTATTTTGCAGCAGCGAAGTCGGTTCAGCCCCTATTAAGGCACTCGTTTGAGCCGTTACGATGCTGTCTTCCGATCCTGGGGGAGGACATGCGGCGGCGGCAATTTCTCGGTGTTCTGGGTGAAGTTATTGAATGATCCGCCGCCGCCATTTCATCACGCTGCTCGGTGGCGTGGCGTGGCGTGGCCGGTGGTGGCGCGGGGGGCAGCAGGGCGAGCGGGGGCGGCGGATCGGCGTGCGAATGGGACCAAGTTGCCAACCCGCGCGAGTTGATGCAACTTGGCCGGTGCAGGAAATAATAGCATTCGAGGGAGGGTAAGCATGAGATTCAAGTTTGTCGCGGCCATTGCCGCCGGACTGATCGCCGCGGGTCTTTCCGCCGGCGCCAACGCCGAGGTGCGCACCACGTCTTTTGACTACAAGCAAGCCAGCGTGACCCTTGAGGGTTATATCGCCTGGGACGACGCGGCGAAGGGTAAGCGCGCAGGTATTCTCGTTTTTCCGACATATACCGGACCTTCCGAGTTTGAACGGGACGTGGCGCGCAAACTCGCTAAGCTCGGGTATGTCGTTATGGTCGCCGATATCTATGGCAAGGGCATCCGGCCAAATGCAGGCAAGGAAGCTGGGGCCGAAATGGGCAAGTACATGGGCGAACGCACGATGTTGCGGGCCCGCGCCAAGGCCGGGCTTGACCGGCTGCTTGAGGAAAAGAATGTCAACGCCTCGATGGTCGCGACAATCGGCTATTGCTTCGGCGGCGCGGCCGCTCTCGAACTCGGACGCCAGGGCGCTGATGTGAAGGGTATCGTATCGCTGCATGGCACGCTCGCGAATCCGACGCCCGACGACGCCAAAAACATCAAGGGCAAGGTGCTGGTGCTGCACGGCGCGGACGATCCAGTGACGCCGCCGAAGCAGATCGCGAACTTCAATGAAGAGATGAAGAACGCCGGCGTCGATATGACCTACGTCACCTATAGCCAGACGAGGCATTCCTTCACAATCCCGACCGCAGGCAACGACACCACCAAGGCCTCTGCTTACAACGAACGCTCGGCGAAGCGCGCCTGGATCGCGATGGTTGACTTCCTTCACGACACGCTGGGCAACTAACCGCCGCCGCGGACGCGTCAGATGGACAAAACAAAAAACCCGCGCCGAGCACACGGCGCGGGCTCTCTTGAAGATGTCGAAAGCAAGGGCGATTCGTCACTTGCAATCCAGTACGAATCGGCGGCGATGTTAAACTACATCGACGAATGTCCGTGGCGCTTCTTCCCCCATAGCTTGCCGACCATGTTGCTGATTGTGCAGGATTTGGGACTCCGGAATGCACAGACTATCCATGCGTTCTGACGGCCAGCGCCGGAAAAGCGCCAAGGCAGGAAATCGCGGTCGGTAGTGCAGCGCGACGATGAAAAAGCTTGCTATTTTTTCGCAGTGCAATCGGTCGTTGTTGGCCCGACGCGGACCTCCGGCAATGTCTGCTTTCGCGCCGCTGTCGCAGGCTAAGTGGACACGGCGAATGTATGAGCACACCGCCTGATTGCGATCAAAGAGTGTTTTGGTGGCGAAGGTCGGTCAGCCTTTTTCAATTTGCTGCCCGCTATTCGCGTCCACAGTCCTCATCGCGGCCGGAAGATCGCGTTGAACGTCTGTTGCATCTTGCGCTTGTCTTCGCTCGATGACATCGGGACGACGATCTTCTTCTGCCGCAAGATGTCCATGACGCCGGGTGGATTGGTGGGCACGCCGATGCGCGACGGCAACCGGCCCTTCTTGGTCAGGAACGTCTGGCCCTCCTCGCTGAGCATGAAGTTGGCCGCGAGCAGTGCCGTCTTGGGATGTTGCGCCTGCGTGTTGATGCCGATCATGCCGAACACCAGCGAGACCGGATCGAGCGGCCAGAAATCGGTCGGACCGCCGGAGAGCTTCACGTTGATCGTGAGCGGCACGAAATTGGTGAGCGCTACCGCATATTCGCCGGCGCCCACGGCGCGGGCCAGATTGAGATGGCCGTCGATCACCACCGGCCGCAGCGCCGCCACGATGTCGCGCATGAGCTTGAGGCCGCGCTCGGTGCCATAGTGCATGACAATCCCGGCCAGCCAGTCGCCATCGGTCGAGTCGATGATGACCTTGCCGGCCCATTGGCGACGATCGAGAAACTCCTCGTAGGTCTTGGGCAGCTCCGACGGCTTGACCAGATTGGTGTTGTAGGCCGGTGCATGGTAGTTGCCGTAGATGCCATACCAGCGGCGGTTCGGATCGCGCGCTTGCGGGATGAGCGCCTTCGCCTCTGGCGGATCGAACGGCGCCAGGATGTCGTTGCCGAGCCGGTAGACCGGGGTGCTGGCGACGAGGTCCCAGGTTCGCTGGCGCGCGCGGTGCTCGATCGCGATGCGGGCCATGATCGCCGAATCCGACATCCGGACAAAGGTCACCTTGATGCCGGTGGCGTCTTCGAAGACTTTCCAAAACGGAAGGGCCTCCTGCTCGTTCATCGAGGCATAGATGACGAGGGCATTGCCTTCGGAACGCGCCACCGCCAGCAGGTCGGGCACCATCCAGGGGTGTGCGCTTTCGGCGCACGCCGGCATCAGCGAAGCGGCAAGCCAGAAGCCGCAAGCCGCAACGATCAGGGCAATGCGAGCGCGGTGCGCCAATTCCATCACCGCGGTCGGAATATCTCGTTGAAGACCGAGTTCCACTTTTTCTGCTCATTGGCGGAGAAGACGGCCGGCAGCACCTTTTTCTGGTGCAGCATCTTCGTCACGCCGGGCGGATTGGTCTCGACATCAGGCCGCGTGGGCAGCCGGCCGAACTTGGTGAGAAACGTCTGCGCCTGCTTGCTCAGCACGAAATTGGTTGCAAGCAGCGCGGTCTTGGGATGCGGCGCCTGCGAGTTGATGCCGACCGAGCCGAAGATGAGCGCGACCGGATCGAGTACCCAGAAATCGCTGGGCGCGCCGCCAAGCTTCACGTTGATTGTGAGGTTCGTGTAGTTGTTCAGCGCGACCGCATATTCGCCGGCGCCGACCGAGCGCGCGAGCAGGAGATGGCCTTCGGTGAGCACCGGCTTGAGCGTCGTGGCGAGATCCTGGGCAAGCTTTCGCCCGCGCTGCTCGCCGTAATATTCGAAGATCGCGCTCAGCCACTCGGTATCGCCCTTGTCGATTGCGACCTTGCCGGCCCACTCCTTGTGCTTCAGGAAATCCTCATAGGTCTTGGGCAGGTCTTCCTTCTTCACCAGGTTGGTGTTGTAGGCCGGCGTATTGTAGTTGGCGTAGACACCGTACCAGCGCTTGTTGGCTCCGTGCGATTGCGCAATGGTGTTCTTCGCCTCTGCCGGCTCGAACTGCTGCAGCACCTCGTCAGGCAGCCGGTTTACCGGCGTGGTGACGACGAGATCCCAGGTGCGCTGACGGGCGCGATGCTCGATCAGGATGCGCGAGAACAATGCGGTATCGGAAGCGCGGACGTAGACGACTTTGATGCCGGTCGCGTCCGTGAATATCTTGTAATAGGGTAGCGCCTCACGCTCGTTCATCGAGCCGTAGACCGTCATGGTGCCGCCTTCGGCCTTGGCGGCGGCCAACAGATCAGCGGGCGCCCAGCTCGGGGCCTGCGCGGCGGCAGGCGCTGCCCACAGACAAAGACTGATCAGGCCGGAAATGGTCGCGCTGGTTGACGATATCCAGTGGTGCTGCACGTGCGTCTCCCTCAAGGTCATTTGATCGATTTATGGGAAACAATAGAGGATTGTGGCAGCCCGGGCGAGCGAGGTTATGTCGCATGAGCCCGGGAGAGGGACGGGGGCCGCAGGACGGGAATGGCCGCGACCTGGCCCGTTATTGGACATCCGTCGTCTGTTGTCTGCTCTCGGCCCCCGGCCAGGTGCGCAGCGTCAGGTCGGCGACCTTGTGCAGGTCCGCACGGCTCGCGCCGCCGGCCGCCTGCACCGACATGCCCTCCAGCACCGTCATGATGTAGCGGGCGTAGTCGGCGGGATCGAACTCGGGTGCGATTTCTCCGGCGCCGATGGCACACTGCAGGCGCTCCCGCAGCATCAGTTCGCCGGTGGCGCGGCGCGTGACCAGCTTATTGCGGATCTTGTTGGCAGCCTCGCTGCACGCCATCGCGCCGCGCACGAACAGGCAGCCGCGCGGATTGTGCTCTTCGGTGAGGAAGTCGGCGCTGGCGTGCAGCAGGTGCTCGACCATCCCGCGCGCCGTCGGCGCCGCCTGAGCCACGTCCCAGAAGCCCGCGTATCGCTCGACGTAGCGGTCGACCACCTTGTGGAACAGGCCTTCCTTGTTGCCAAAGGCGGCATAGAGGCTTGGCGGATTGATGCCCATCGCCTCGGTCAGGTCCGCAATGGAGGAGCCCTCGTAGCCGTTACGCCAGAATACCCCCAAGGCCTGGTCGAGGGCCTTGTCCAAATCGAACTCTCTTGGGCGTCCCATTGCCACGGCGTTGGGTCTTTCTATTTTTTTATCGACCACTATATAAATCGCTTGACAGCATCCGTCCAGCGTCTACATTGTGTATCGATCGATACATAAGTGGCGACGGAGAAAAATCAATGAAAAATCTATCCCTTCGCAACCGCCTTTTGGGCGGTGGCGCGGCCTTGGCCGCAGCGGCGATTGGTGTGGCGGTGCTCGTCGCTGTGCCGAGCAGCGAAACCCGCTCGAATACCCCCTCGCAGGCGGAGCCGGCGGCCGTTCCGGTCTCGGTCGCAGTCGTCGAGCAACGCGACATCGCCCTGTGGGATGAGTTCTCCGGCCGGCTCGAGGCGGTTGAGCGGGTGGAGGTTCGCTCGCGGGTGGCGGGCGCCATCAAGGCGGTTCATTTCCGCGAGGGATCGATCGTCAAGGAGGGCGATCTGCTGATCACGATCGATCCTGAGCCTTACGCGGCCGAGGTGGAGCGCTCGAAGGCGCAGGTTCTCGCTGCCGAGGCGCGGCTGACGCTCGCTCAGAAGGACCAGGACCGTGCCCTGCGGCTGCAGCAGGCGAACTCCGGCGCGATTTCTGAAAGCAGTGTCGACCAGCGCGTCGGCGCCTATCGCGAGGCCGAAGGCAACCTGCGGGCCGCCCGGGCCGCGCTGCAGGCGGCGCAGCTCAACCTCGATTACACGCAGGTGCGTGCGCCGGTCGCAGGACGCATCGGCAAGCTCGAGATCACCGTCGGCAATCTGGTGGCGGCGGGACCGACCGCCCCGGTCCTCACCACGCTCGTTTCGCTTGATCCGATCTATGCGAGCTTCAACGCGGACGAAGAAGTGGTCGCGCGCGCGCTCAAGTCGCTCGGCGCCAATGCCCACACCAAGGTCGACCGCATTCCGGTGCAGATGGTCACCGCCACGAGCAGCGAGACACCCTTCGAAGGCCATCTGCAGCTGATCGACAACCAGGTCGACGCCAAGAGCGGAACGGTGCGGGTGCGGGCGGTCTTCGGCAATGCGGACGGCGGCCTGATCCCGGGCCAGTTCGCGCGCCTGCGCATGGGCCAGGCCAAGACCGAACCGGCGATCCTGGTCAACGAACGCGCGATCGGCACTGACCAGAACAAGAAATACGTCATGGTGGTGGGAGCCGACAACAAGGCGGCCTACCGCGAAGTGAAGCTGGGTGTGTTCGTCGACGGCCTGCGCCGCGTCACCAGCGGCCTCGGCGCCGGCGAGCGCATCGTGGTGAACGGCTTGCAGCGTGTCCGCCCGGGCGCGCTGCTTGCTCCGAAGCTCGTGTCGATGACCGGCAGTGACCAGGCGCAGGCGTCGCCGACAGCGGCTGGCGCCGAGCGCTAAGCAGATAAGCCCGACGGGGGCGTCACATGAACATTTCCAGGTTCTTCATCGATCGCCCGATCTTTGCGGGCGTGTTGTCGGTGCTCACCTTCGTCGCCGGGCTGCTGGCGTTGCGCCAGATGCCGATCTCGGAATATCCCGAAGTCGTGCCGCCGTCAGTGGTCGTGCGAGCGCAGTATCCTGGCGCCAATCCCAAGGTGATCGCCGAGACCGTGGCGGCGCCGATCGAGGAGCAGGTCAACGGCGTCGAAGGCATGCTTTATATGAGCAGCCAAGCCACGACCGACGGCCTCTTGACGCTGACCGTTGTGTTCAAGCTTGGCACCGATCCCGACAAGGCCACGCAGCTCGTGCAGAACCGAGTCGCGCAGGCGGAACCGCGGCTGCCGGAGGAGGTGCGCCGTCTCGGCGTCACCACGGTCAAGAGCTCGCCGGACCTCACCATGGTGGTCCACCTGCTCTCGCCGAACGGCCGCTACGACATGACCTATTTGCGCAACTATGCGCTCCTCAACGTCAAGGACCGGTTGGCGCGTATCGACGGCGTCGGCCAGGTGCTGATGTGGGGCGCGGGCGATTATTCGATGCGGGTCTGGCTCGATCCGCAGAAGGCCGCCGAGCGCGGCCTTTCCGCCAGCGACGTGTTGAACGAGATCCGGGCGCAGAACGTGCAGGCGGCGGCCGGCATCGTCGGCGCCTCGCCCGGCCTGCCGGGCGTCGACCTGCAGCTCTCGATCAACGCCCAGGGGCGGCTGCAGAGCGAGGAGGAGTTCGGCGACATCGTCGTCAAAAGTGGATCGAACGGGGAGGTGACCCGTCTGCGCGACATCGCGCGCATCGAGCTGGGCGCGTCCGAATACGCGCTCCGCTCGCTGCTTGACAACAAGCCAGCGGTCGCCATCGGCGTGTTCCAGGCGCCAGCCTCGAACGCGATTGCGATCTCCGACAATGTGCGCGCCACGATGGCCGAGCTCAAGAACAACATGCCCGAGGGCGTGGACTTCCAGATCGTCTACGATCCCACGCAATTCGTGCGCGCTTCGATCGAGGCGGTGGTGCACACGTTGCTCGAGGCGGTGGCGCTGGTCGTGCTGGTGGTGATCCTGTTCCTGCAGACTTGGCGGGCGTCGATCATTCCCCTGATCGCGGTGCCGGTCTCGACCATCGGCACCTTTGCGGTGATGTATGTTTTGGGCTTCTCGATCAACGCACTCACTCTGTTCGGGCTGGTGCTCGCAATCGGCATTGTGGTCGATGACGCCATCGTGGTGGTGGAGAACGTCGAGCGCAACATCGAGGCGGGGCTTTCGCCGCGCCGGGCGACCCATCGCGCAATGCGAGAAGTGTCCGGCCCGATCATCGCGATCGCGCTGGTGCTGGTGGCCGTGTTCGTTCCGCTCGCTTTCATCAGCGGCCTGACCGGCCAGTTCTACAAACAGTTCGCGCTGACGATCTCGATCTCGACCGTCATCTCCGCGATCAATTCCCTCACGCTGTCGCCGGCGCTCGCGGCCGTCCTGCTCAAGTCGCACGACGCCCCCAAGGACATCCTGACGCGCGTGCTCGATCGCTTGTTTGGCTGGCTGTTCCGCGGCTTCAACCGCGGCTTCGG
Source organism: uncultured Alphaproteobacteria bacterium (assembly GCA_963753575.1). GTDB lineage: Bacteria > Pseudomonadota > Alphaproteobacteria > Rhizobiales > Xanthobacteraceae > VAZQ01. The sequence goes on along the minus strand of CAVWCR010000003.1, from coordinate 4,124,805 downwards.
GCGCAGCGCAGCGGCCTATAGCAGCGGCGTCAAGGCAGTCACCTCGCGCAAGGCGCTCGTGATGGGCGTCTACCTCGTCCTGATCGGGCTGGCCTATGGCCTGTTCAAGGTCGTGCCCGGCGGCTTCGTGCCGGGCCAGGACAAGCAGTACCTGGTGAGCTTCGCCCAGTTGCCCGACGGTGCCACGCTCGACCGCACCGAGGACGTCATCCGCCGCATGAGCGACATCGCGCTCAAGCACCCCGGTGTCGAGAGCGCGGTCGCGTTTCCTGGCCTCTCGATCAGCGGTTTCACCAACAGCTCGAACGCCGGCATCGTGTTCGTGACCTTGAAGCCGTTCGCGGAGCGCAAGCGCGCGGACCTGAGCGGCCAGGCGATCGCGATGCAACTGAATAAGAAGTTTGCCGCCATCGAAGAAGCGTTCATCGCCATCTTCCCGCCGCCCCCGGTCATGGGGCTCGGCACAATCGGCGGCTTCAAGCTGCAGATTGAAGACCGTGCCGGCCGTGGCTATGCGGCGCTCAATGAGGCAGTCAAGGCCTTCCTCGCCCGGGCCGCGCAGGCCCCCGAGCTCGCCCGTGTGTTCTCGGGCTTCCAGATCAACGTTCCGCAGCTCTATGCCGACATCGACCGCACCAAGGCGCGGCAGCTTGGCGTTGCGGTGACCGACGTATTCGAGACGCTGCAGATCTATCTCGGCTCGGTCTACGTCAACGACTTCAACAAGTTCGGGCGGGTCTATTCGGTGCGCATGCAAGCCGATGCGCCGTTCCGCGCCCGCGCCGACGATGTCGGGCAGCTCAAGGTGCGCTCGAGCAGCGGCGAAATGGTGCCGCTCGCCGCGCTGCTGCGGGTGAAGCAGAGCTCTGGCCCCGAGCGCGCCATGCGCTACAACGGCTTTCTTTCAGCCGACATCAATGGCGCGCCGGCGCCCGGCTACTCGACCGGCCAAGCGCAGGCCGCCGTCGCGCGCGTCGCCGCCGAGGCGCTGCCCCGGGGCTTCAGCTATGAATGGACGGAGCTGACCTACCAGGAAATCCTCGCCGGCAATTCGGGGCTGCTGGTGTACCCGCTTGCCCTCCTTCTGGTGTTCCTGGTGCTCGCCGCGCTTTACGAGAGTCTCGTGCTGCCATTGTCGATCATCATGATCGTGCCGATGGGGCTGCTTGCGGCCATCACCGGCGTCTGGCTCTTCGGCGGCGACAACAACATCTTCACGCAGATCGGCCTGATCGTGCTGGTCGGCCTCTCCGCCAAGAACGCCATCCTGATCGTCGAGTTCGCGCGCGAACTGGAATTCGACGGACGAACGCCCGTGCAGGCGGCGATCGAAGCAAGCCGCCTGCGCCTGCGCCCCATCCTGATGACGTCGTTCGCCTTCATCATGGGCGTGGTGCCGCTCGTCACTTCGACCGGCGCCGGCGCCGAGATGCGCCAGGCCATGGGCGTGGCGGTGTTCGCCGGCATGATTGGCGTCACCATGTTCGGCATCTTCCTCACGCCGGTGTTCTACGTGCTGCTGCGACGGCTCTCTGGCAATCGCCCGTTCAAGCGGCACGACGAGCCGGCCGAGGCCGAGCATCCTAACGGACCGCGGCATGAGCTGCCGAAGAGCCTGACACCGACAACAGTCGCGCCGTCTCGGGACATCGAGTTCGTCTAGGTAAACGGGGCCTGGCGCCTACACGTTCGGCCGGGCGTTGGATTTCGGCCAGCGCTTGCGGCTGTGCTTGAGGCCGAGGCCGGCGAGCATCGCGGCCATGCGGATCGGCGCCCCGATCCCTTCGACCACCGGCACGCCCAGCTCCTTGCTCACCCAGTCTGGCTTCATGTGCACCGGGCACTGGGTGATGCCGTGCACGATGATGACGTCGGCGCCATCCTGTTCGACCAGGGAGCGGCCGGCGGCGAGGAAGTTGTCGATCATCGTGTTCTTGTTGGCGCCGATGTCCTTGAGCTTGAAGCCGGAGGCGCGCCGACCGGCGATCCAGGGCTCCATGCCGTAGTAGCGGGTCTGGGTGATCTGCCGTGGAATGACAGACTCGTGGTAGCAGATGATGCCGAAGCGTTCGCCGAGCTGGGCCGCGATGTGGAACATCGCTTCGCATGGTCCAACGATGGGAATGTCGACGAGCGAGCGGCCGCCATCGACCCCGAGATCGAGCGTGCCGAGCGGCACCGCCGCGTCATAGCCTTCGCGCTCCGCCTGCAGGTAGGCGGCATGGAAATAGGGCGCCACTAGCTGGATCTCGGCCGGTGATAGACCCCCAAATGGTGACGGCTTGACCGAGAGGATCCCGACCTCGACCTCCGACGACGAGAAGCTCTTGGCCACCTCTTCGCGCAGGCGGCGCTCCTCCGGCGGATAGTCGCCGATGATGAATGCGACCCGGACCATGTCCCCTCCCTCTAGTTTCTCGTTCCGGCAATGAGCGCGCGGCCCTCGCCGCGCGCTCATGCCTCAGGACGACAGATCAAGGTTTAAGTCAACTGCGTCACAGCCGGCGCGAGGGTGTCAAGCCAAGGAGCGACTGCCCGAAGACTTCGAAGTTGTTGAAGTGTCCCTGGCTCTGCTGGGTCACGGTGTGCAGGTCGCGAAAGCGCCGCTCGAACGGATTGCTCTCAAAAATGGCTGTCGCACCGGCGGCGTGATAGGCGAAGTCGACCACCTCGCGCGCCTGCTGGATGGCATAGCAGGTGACGCCGCGGGCGGCGACGCGCTGCTCTTGGGTGAGGTTCTGGCCGCGTGCCGCGTGCTCGAAGAAATGCTTGTAGCTGTCGAGCACATAGCTGCGCGCCGCGCCCAGACGCGCTTCGGCGAGCCCGATCTGACCCTGAACGGTGTTGTTGTCGCGCAGCAGGACCGGCGAGTGGTAGATGGTCTTGCCCTTGGCGAGATCGATGAAATCGTCGAGCACGGTGCGCGCAATTCCGAGCGCCACGCCGCAGAAGCCCATCCCGAACATGTTGAAGATCGAGAAGCGATAGAGCGGGCCAAGCTCGCGCCGGTCGGCGTCGTCTTCACGGGTGAAGCTGTAGGCCTCCGGCACGAACAGGTCTTCGACCGCGTAGTCGTCGCTGCCGGTCCCGCGCAGCCCCATCACCTGCCAGACGTCGGTCACGCGCGCACTCGACTTGGGAAACAGCATGGTGCGCTGCGCGAGCGGCTTGCCGTCGGGGCCGAGGCGCGGACGGCCATCGCGCTCACAGACGGTCGAGTGCCCGCCGAGCCACTGCGAGTGCCTGCTGCCGCTCGCGAACCGCCAGTGCCCGCTCACCCGGTAGCCGCCGTCGACCGTGATCGCCTTGGCGCTGGCGGAGGGGGCGCCGGTGGCAACCACGGCGCGTGCATCGCCGAACAGTTCGCGCGCCACCTGGGGTTCGAGGTAGGCTGCTGCCATCGAGACGCCCGAGCCCTGGCTCACGCACCAGCCGACGCTCGCGTCCGCCTTTGCGATCTGCTCCATGACCTGGAAGAAGGTCGCGGGCTCGACCTCCTCGCCGTCACAGGACCGCGGCAGCAGCATCCGGAACAGCCGCGCCTCGTGCAGCGCAGCAAGCACCGGCTCAGGGATTGCTCGCTCGGTCTCGATTGCCTCGGCCGCGCCCGCGATCAGCGGCGCAAGCGCATGCGCCCGCTCGATCAGCTCGGTTCCACGGTCGGACGGCATGCGAAGGGGCATGGTCATCCTGCGTCTCCCCGTCCACCGCCGGACGTCGCCCGGCCGACAACACACAACCATAGCGGATCAGGAGGCGCCTTGTCCGGCGGGGCTTTTGCCGCAGCTCCTCTCTTGCGTTCGGGCATGTTCGGCGGGAAAACGGGGTCCCCTGAAGCACCGCCAAGAAAAAGCCCTTGGGGCAGTCATTTGGAGCAGTCATGGCCGAACTCGTTGCCGGCATCGGCGTCCCCCATTCGCCCCACTATCCCTCCCAGATCGCCAAGGATGCCGCGCATGAGACCGCGCGGCTCTACCGCGAGGTGAAGGCGCATCTCGATGCGGCGCGCCCGGACGCGATCGTGGTGATCGCCAACGATCACTTCAACACGTTCTTCCTGAACAACTTCCCGACCTTCGCGATCGGCGTTGCCGAGACCACCTTCGGCCCCAACGATCAGACCAAGATGCCGAGCTACGACATCAAGGTTCATGGCGCGCTGGCCGAGCACGTGCGCCGGGTCGGCATCCACGAGGGCTTCGATTTCGCGGTCACCCAGGAATTCGGCATCGACCACGCCATGACGGTGCCGCTCCACTATCTCACGGATGGGATTCCGACCCCGGTGGTCCCGATCTGGGTCAATACGTTCGTCAAGCCGCTGCCGAGCGCGCATCGCTGCTATGCGCTCGGGCGCGTGGTGCGCGGCGCCATCGACAGCCTGCCGGGCAAGCTGCGGGTTGCGGTTCTCGGCACCGGCAGCTTCTCGCTCGAGATCGGCGGGCCGAAGATCGACCTCGGCAAGCGCAACAGCGTGCCCGACATCGCCTGGTCGAAGCATGTGCACGCGCGCATCAAGGAGGCCTGCTTCGACGAGCTGATCGAGGAGGCGACGCCGGAGCGGATGTGGAAGGCCGGCAATATCGGCGGCGAGCTGCTCAACTGGATCGTGACGCTTGGCGTGATCGGCAAGGAGAAGCCGCATTACATTGCGGACCATGACGAGAAGGACGGGCATGCCTACGCGGCCTGGCGCTGGAACTGAAACGATGAGTGCCTATCAGATCAATAAGCTCTGCCACCGCGTGTTTCACGACGTGGCGTTTCGCGAAGCCGTGAAGCGCGACCCGGCCGCCGCAATCGCGGACTGGCCGTTCACCGACGCCGAGCGCAAGGCGCTGCTCGAGGGCGACATCCGCCAGCTCTACGAATGGGGCACGCACCCGTTCCTGCTCGCGCACTGCACCCGCTGGGGATTGTTCGGGCTCACCCCCGCCATGTACGCCGAGCGCATCCAGGGCGCCCGCGATCCCGACTGACAGCCAAGGGACAGCAAGCCAGCACATGACAGCGTTCAATCGATTGGGGATCGTCGCCGATCACGTCAACCGGCATCCGGCCATGCGGCAGGAGGTGCTCAACGTCTACCCGGAGGCGAAGTTTCACGACGCCGGCCATCGGCTCAAAGAGGACGAGCTGATCGAATTTCTCGCGGATTGCGATGCCGCCATCATCGGCTTCGAGCCGGTAACCGAGCGCGTGCTCACCGCGCTGCCCAATCTCAAGACCATCAGCAAATACGGCAATGGCTGCGAGAGCTTTGATTTCCAGGCGATGAAGCGGCACGGCGTGCGCTTCGGCTACACCTGGGGGGTCAACAAGCTCGCGGTGTCCGAGCTCGCGCTTGGCTTCATGTTGATGGGGCTGCGCTGGGTGATGCCACTCAACGTCGCAATGCGGGCGGGCGAGCGCCCGGCGCTGCGCAACGGCCGCTTCCTTACCGGACGTGTGGTCGGCATCCACGGCTGCGGCAACATCGGCAAAGAGGTCGTGCGGCTGCTGCAGCCGTTCAACTGCCAGATCATCGCCTGCGACATCAAGGACTATGCGGATTTCTATAAGCAGTGGAACGTCACGCCGGTGTCGTTCGACGAGCTGCTTGCGCGCTCGGAGGTGCTTACGCTCCACCTGCCGAAGACCAGGCAGACGCTCGGGCTTTATTCGCGCGCGGTCTTGAGCAGGCTGCGGCCGGATTGCCTTTTGATCAACACCTGCCGGGGCGGCATCGTGGACGAGGATGCGCTGCTTGAGCGGCTCGACAGCGGCGCGCTCACCGCGGCCTGCTTCGACGTGTTCGCGATCGAGCCCGCCCAGAACGACCGCCTCCTGCGCCACCCCAACATGCTGGCAACCCCGCACATCGGCGCCTCCACCGAGGAGACGCGGCTCATTCTGGTGCGCGCCGCGATCCGTGGGTTGACCAATGCCGCGGTAGTGGAACCGGAGGAGTTCTACGGAGTGTGATGCAGTGTCGTCCCCGCGAAGGCGGGGACCCATAGCCCCGGTCGGAGTCGTATTCTCATAACGATCTTGATACTGCTAAGAAACGGAGTATGGGTCCCCGCCTTCGCGGGGACGACAGAAGACAAAGTTGCCAACTAAGCCGGTCGTCGAAGGGAAGGAAGGAAACGTCATGGCCACCAAGCCCGTCGTGATTTCGCGCACAGCACCAGCCACGAGCGCGATCAGCGAGGAGGAGCGCCGAGTGCGCGTCGATCTCGCCGCCTGTTATCGGCTCGTCGCGCACTACGACATGGACGACATGTTCGCGACCCACATCTCGGCGCGTGTGCCGGGCGCGGAAGAACATTTCCTGCTCAATCCCTATGGCGTGCTGTTCGAGCAGATTACGGCGTCGGACCTGGTCAAGGTCGATCTCGATGGCAACATCGTCCAGGACACGCAATACACGATCAACCCGGCTGGCTTCGTCATTCATTCCGCCGTGCATGCGGCGCGGCCCGACGCCAAATGCGTGCTGCACACCCATACGGTTGCCGGCATGGCGGTCGCCAGCACGGAGGAGGGGCTGCTTCCGCTCACCCAGAAATCGATGCGCTTCTACAACCGCATCGGCTATCACGACTACGAAGGCGTGGCCGATAACCTCGATGAGCGCGAGCGGCTGGTAGGCGCTCTCGGCAAGCACAATGCCTTGATCCTGCGCAACCACGGCCTGTTGACCTGCGGCCCGACCGTGGCGCGTGCCTTCTTCCTGATGCGCAACCTCGAGAAGAGCTGCCAGACCCAGATTGCTGCGATGTCGACCGGCGCCAAGCTGATCAAGCTCTCGCCCAATCTCATGGAGCACGCGGCCGGGCAATTCGAGGGCGGCTACGATGGCCGGGCCAACGGCTGGCCGGCGCTGCTCAAGATGCTCGACGGGATCGACCCGAGCTATCGTAACTAGAGAGAAAATCATTCTTCGCGCCGAAGGTGGCACGTCATGAGAACGCTTTTTTTCGCCCTCGCTCTCGCGCTTGCAACCACGTCGACGCCGGCGGCCGCGCAAAGCTGGCCGACGCGTCCGATCACGCTGATCGTGCCCTTTGCGGCGGGCGGTGCGCTCGATCTGCCGGCGCGGCGGCTCGCGGCTGCGATCTCTCCCAAACTCGGTCAGCAGATCGTGGTCGACAATCGCGTCGGCGCGAACGGAAACATCGGGGCCGCGGCAGCCGCCAAGGCCGAGCCCGACGGCTATACGCTGCTGTTCGGGTCGCCGGGTGCGCTGGTGACCAACCGGTTCATGTACAAGTCGATGCTGTTCGACGCGGACAAGGCTTTCACGCCGGTCGTGCTGCTGGCGAAATCGCCGCTCCTGATCGCGGCGTCGCCGAAATTTCCGCCCACCACTCTCAAAGCGCTGATCGCGCATGCCAAGGCCAATCCCGGCAAGATCAACGTCGGCACACCGGGCGTCGGCTCGCAGGCGCACCTCACCATGGAGCTTCTCCAGCGGCAGGTCGGCGTACAGATGACCTACGTGCCCTATCGCGGCGGCAGCAATGTCATCGGTGATCTGATCAGCGGGCAGATCGACCTGACCGCGAGCTACGTGCCCGCCCTCCTTGGCGCCGTGAAGGATGGAGCGGTGCGCGGCCTCGTGGTCACCACGCTTGAGCGCTCGAAGCAACTGCCCGAGGTCCCGACCATCAACGAGTCCGGGCTTCCCGGCTTCGAGGCTGTCGCCTGGTACGCCATTATGGCGCCGGCCGGCACGCCGCGCGACGTGGTGGCCAAGCTCAATACCGAGATCAACCACTACCTGAAGAGCCCGCTCGGGCAGGAGCAGTTTGAGGCGCTCGATATGCACCCGGTCGGCGGCACGCCGGAGGAGCTCAAAGCCTTCATCGCGGCCGAAGTGGCAAAATGGGGCCCGATCATCAGGGCGGCCGGGATCAAGATGTAGCGGCGCAGATCGTTCGCGTTCCGCGAGTGCCGTCGCCCCTTGTTCCCGCCTGCGGGACGAGGGTGTGCGGTCGCGGAACGCGAAGGCATTTCACCGCTCTGTGGCGATGCGCCGCGCCTCTTGGGCCGCGCGAAACTTCCTGCTAAGCAAAGACCAACAAGCCCAATGAGCTTTGGGAGGACCGCGCGATGATGATCCGCGATTTCGACGTCACGTCTTGCACGATGCGCAAGGAAGACCCGACCTGGCGGTTCGCGCTCGGGGCGAGCCCGGTCACCGACGGGCACGTGTTGCGCCTCGCAACCGACGACGGCCACGAGGGCTTCGGCTATGCCTCGGCCACCCCGCACATGGGCTCGACCAAGGATACGCTTGCGGCCGAGCTGGAACTCTTTCGTCCGCTGGTGGTCGGCAAGGACGCCCACAACATCGAGGCGATCCTGATCGAGCTCGATCGGGCCTTGCGCGGCGCGCCGCAGGCGAAGGCCGCGGTCGACTGCGCGTTGTATGAGTTGATCGCGCGCGCGCTCGGCATTCCGCTCAATGCGCTGTTCGGCGGCCAGGTGCGCGAACTCACTTCCGATCCTGCGCATCCTTGCGATCAAGACCCCGGCCGAGATGGCCGCCGCCGCCCAGAAGCTCGTCGACAAGGGCTACCGCTACCTGAAGATCAAAGTGCACGGCGAGGTCGAGGAAGATGTGGCCCGGGTCGCTGCCATCCGCAAACAGGTCGGCGACGATGTGCATCTCACCATCGACGCCAATCAGTCGTACACACCGAAGGACGCGATCGCGGCGCTCAACCGCATGGCCGAGCATCGGATCGATCTGTGCGAACAGCCAGTCGATGCGGATGATGTCGAGGGCCTGGCGCTGGTCACGCGGACCGTGCCGGTGACGGTGGAGGCGGACGAGGCAGCGGGCTCGCTGCGCGAGATCTTCGATCTCGTCTCTCGCCGCGCGGTCGATGCGGTGAGCCTGAAAATCCCGAAGCTCGGCGGTTTGCGCAATACGCTGGCGGCCGCGCGGCTGTGCGAGGCTGCGCACATTGAATATCGCCTGGGCGCCGCCGTTGGCAGCCGACTGTTGTCGGCGCAGGCGCTGCATTTCGCCTGCGCGATGCCGGGCATCGAGTATGCGTGCGAGCTCGGCGAGTTCGACCGGCTGCTCGACGATCCGTTTGAGGGCCTCGAGGTTGCGAACGGCGTGCTCACGCTGCCCGCGGGGCCGGGATCAGGCGTGCGATTGATCCAGAAGACAGAGCAACTAGCGAAGACTGCATGATGTTTTCCTTGCTGTCGTCCCCGATGTCTTTCCTTCTGTCGTCCCCGCGAAGGCGGGGACCCATGCGCCGTGTCCTCGCGATGTGGCACGACCGATGTAAATCGAGAAGTCGGTGGTTCCGCCTGCGCGGGGACGACAGGAGGAGAGTCGTGTCGTAACTAGAAGGAAAGAAGAGCTGTGCCCAAACACCCGTCATCAGGACAATACGCCATCATCGGGCTCGGCGTCGTGGCCGGCCAGCAGCCGGATCGCTCCGAGCGCATGGTCGCGTCGGAAGCCGCGCGGCTTGCGATCAAGGACGCCGGCCTCACGCCGAAGGACATCGATGGCGCCATCGACTTGCGCCGCACCGGCGGCGGCGGCGATCGCGCGAGCTATGTCGACGCCTATTCGCGCATGCTCGGCCTCAACAACTGCTTCTACTTCGTGGTCGGCCGCGGCGGCGCGCTCGCGGGCCTCGGCATCGCCACCGCGCTGTCGTTCCTCGACCGCGGCATCGCGAAATATGTTTGCCTCATGGGCGCGGTCACCGACTGGTCTCAGGCGCAGGAGTCGCGCAAGCAGGGCCATCGCGGCATGGCGCATTCCGAGAAGGCCGGCTACTGGGGCAAGTGCCTGGGCGACCTGCGCGCGGTGAGCCATCACTCCTGGATGGCGGCGCGTCACATGGCGGTCTACGGCACCACCAGCCGACAGCTCGGCGCGATCTCGGTCGCCGAGCGGACCTGGGCCTGCAAGAATCCAGAGGCCAAGATGTATAGCCGGCCGATGACCATTGAGGATCATCAGAGCTCGCCGATCCTGGCCGATCCCTATCACCTCCTCGACATCAGCCTCGTCTCCGACGGCGGCATCGCGTTCATACTCACCACCGCCAACCGCGCCAAGGATCGGCCCAAGCCGCCGGTCTATGTGCTCGGCCAGGGTTTCGGCGAAGTGTCGGCTGATCTCTGGTGGGAGAAGAAGAACTTCACCCACATGGCGGTGCCGCGTGCACGCGACCAGGCGTTCGGACAGGCCGCGCTCACGCTCGACGATGTCGATTGTTGCCAGTTCTACGACTGCTTCACCGCCGAAGTTCTGTTCCAGCTCGAGGACTACGGCTTCTGCAAGAAAGGCGAGGGCGGGCCGTTCGTCGAGTCCGGTGCCATCGCTCCAGGCGGCAGCATCCCGGTCAACACCGGCGGTGGCTTGCTCTCCTGTTATCACCTCGGCGATCTCACTGGCATGGCGGAATCGATCCGGCAATTGCGCGGCGAGGCGGGCGAGCACCAGATCAAGGACTGCAACGTCGTCCTGACCACGGGCCACGGCGGGGAACTGGTTTCCCCCGGCATGTGCTCGATCCATACCAGCACGCTGCTCGGGAGGCACCAGTGAGCGAATCCAACGTCATCGTCTCGAACGAGCCCTGGCAGAAGCCGCTTCCCAACATCGACAAGGACAACGAGGATTTCTACGAAGGCCTCAAGCAGCACAAGTTCATGGTCTGGCGCTGCAAGACCTGCGGCGCGTCATACTGGCCCAAGGCCTATTGCATCAATCACGATAACGAGCCGTTCGCGGCCAACATGGAATGGGTCGAGTTCGAGCGGTCGCGGCAAGATCTTCGCCTTCAATCGCCACCACATGGCGTTTCACCCGGCCTTCAAGGATGAGTTGCCCTACGTCTATGCGCTGATCGAGCTCGACGAGGGCCCACTCATCTCCTCGACGCTGGTCGGCGCGAAGACTCCGAAGGATGTCTACGACGTCGGCCAGAAGGTCGAGGTGGTCTACGAAGACCATCCGGCCGAAGGCTTCACGCTGCCGCGGTTCCGGATCGTGGAGTGATGCTCACGATTCTTTCTGCTGTCGTCCCCGCGGAGGCGGGGACCCATAACCACCAACTTGGCTGTCTTTGCCCGGCATTGCCCCACCGCTATGACACGGCGTATGGGCCCCCGCCTGCGCGGGGGCGACGGCGGAGGGGCTGATGCACCAATCGCTTCCCGCGCTGCCGGTCGAGGCGCTGCTCAAGCCGCGCGCGATCGCGCTCGTGGGCGTGTCGGCCAAGGGCGGCGCGGGTGCCAACATCCTCAGGTCCGGCAAGCGCTTCGGCTTTGCGGTGCCGACCTGGCCGGTCAATCCGAACGCGACCGAGATCGGCGGACATCGTTGCTACGCGTCGTTGCGCGATCTGCCGCAGCTGCCGGACTGCGTGGTGGTGGCGGTGCCGGCTCCCGCGGTGCTCGATGTCGTCAGTGAGGCGGCGGCGCTCGGCGTGCGCGGCGTCTACGTGGTGTCGGAGGGTTTTGCGGACGCCGCCAACGACGAAGGCCGCGAGCGCCAGGCGCGTCTCGTCGCGCTTGCGCGCTCCGCCAATATCGCGCTGGCGGGCCCCAACTGCATGGGCATCGCGAGCCTCGCCTATCGCTTCGCCGCCACCATGGCGGACATTCCAGGCACAGCGGCGGCAGGCGGCATCTCGCTCGTCTCGCAGAGCGGCGGGCTGATGAATTCGTTCGCGGAACTCGCCACCAACCGCGGCATTGGCGCCAACTACCTCATTTCCAGCGGCAACGAGGCGGTGCTGGAAATGGCCGACTACATCGAATTCCTGGCCGACGATCCGGCAACGCGCGTGATCGCCTGCATCATGGAGGGCGCCAAGAACGGACGACGTTTTCGTGCAGTGGTCGAGCGCGCCGCGCGCAAGAAGCCGCTGGTCGTGCTTAAGCTCGGGCGGAGCGAATTCGGCCAGCGCGCGACGCTCGCCCATACCGGCACGCTCGCCGGCCGCCACGAGGCGTTCGCGGCGCTGTTCCGCCAGAACGGCGTGGCGCTGGTCGAACTCGATCGATGCCCTCATCGAGACTGCGGCGCTGCTTGATCTCGCACCACTGCCGCAGGGCGACCGCGTCGTGATGATGACGGTGTCGGGCGGCGCGACCTCGCTGATCGGCGACCTCGGTGAGGCGGCCGGCTTGAACTTCCCGCCGATCGCGCAGGCGACCAACTCCCGCATCCAGAACATCCTTGGGGTCGAGCGTGCCTTCGGCAATCCGCTCGACACCGTCGGTCTGCCGCGCCTGCGCCGCGACGGCAATATCTCTTCAGTCGTGCAGGCGATGCTGGAGGACGACGGCATCGATCTCATCGGGCTCGTGCTCGGCATGCGCGGCGACGGCTGGGATTCGCATCAGGAACTGGTCGACCGCCTGGCGGCGGCCGCCAAAGGCGCGCGCAAGCCGCTGATGGTGGTCTCCTTCATGTCCAACAGTCTCACGCGGCATTGGCGCGGCTATGCGCAGTCGAACGGCCTGCCGCTGATCGAGGACCTCGAGCGCGGTCTCAAGGCGGTGCGCCAGCTGATCGACTACGCGGCGTTCCGCCGCAGCGCCGAGCGCCGCCGCGCGTCGCCGCCCGTGCAGGTTGCGGTGCCGCCGCCAGGCCGCGTGCTCACCGAGGCGCAGAGCAAGGAGATATTGGGCGCGGCCGGGCTGCCGGTCACGCGCGAGGCGCTCGCGCGCGATCCCGCCGACGCCGCGCACATCGCAGCCAAGATCGGCAGCGCGGTGGCGCTGAAGATCCAGTCGCCTGACATCCCGCACAAGTCCGACATCGGCGGCGTGCATCTCGGCGCCCGCACGTCCGCAGAGGTTGAAGCCGCGGCACGCAAAGTGTTCGATAACGCGCGGCGCAACTGCCCGGGTGCGACAATTGATGGCATCCTGGTGCAGGAAATGGTTGCAGACGGCGTCGAGTTCATCCTCGGCATGACCTATGATGAGACCTTCGGCCCGCTGGTGGTGTGCGGCGCCGGTGGTGTCACGGTCGAAGTGTTCAAGGACGCCGCGGTGCTGCTGCCGCCATTCACGGCCGAGGAGGCGGCGGCCGCGATCGGCAGCCTCAAGGTCGCGAAGCTTCTTGACGGCTTTCGCGGCGCGTCGCCACGTGACGTCGAGGCGTTGGTCGATTGCTGCGTTCGCTTCGGCGACTTCGTCGCCGCAACCGACGGGCAATATGCGGCGATCGACCTCAATCCGGTCTTCGTCTGCGCGCGCGGACAAGGCGTGCGCATTGCAGATGCGCTGATCGAAACGAGAGCCACGGGAGGACACGCATGAGCAACCAATTCCTACGCCGCGCCGTGATCGTGGCCCTCGCGACGGTGCTTTGCGCCGGATCGGCATCCGCCCAGGATATCTTCAAGTACAACGGGCCCGACCGTGAGCAGAAGCTGATCGAAGGCGCCAAGAAGGAAGGTCAAGTCGTCTTCTATTCCGCCATGATCGTGAACCAGGCGCTGCGGCCGCTCACCGCCAAGTTCGGCAAGAAGTATCCGTTCATCAAGATGACCTATTGGCGGGCCCCTTCCGAAGAAATCGCCCAGAAGGTCTCGGCCGAGGTGCGCGCCGGCAACGTCGTCGGCGACGTGTTGGAAGGCACCGGCGTCGGCGAGCTTGCGGTGAACGCCGGGCTGCTGGTGCCCTACACGACGCCGGTGATGAAGGCCTACCCGGCGCTCTACAGCGATTCCGACAATATGTGGACGCCGACGCGGCTCTCCTACTACAGCATCGCCTACAACACCCGGCTCGTGCCCGAGAACAAGGTGCCGAAGTCCTATGAGGATCTGCTCGACCCGCAGTGGAAGGGCAAGATGTCGTGGCGCATCGGCAGCGCAAGCGGCACGCCGTTGTTCATCACCAATCTGCGGCTTGCCTGGGGCGAGGAGAAGGCGCGCGCCTATTTCAACAAGCTCAAGGATCAGAAGATCATCAACTTCGGCGCAGGCTCTGCGCGCACGCTGGTCGATCGCGTGGTTGCCGGCGAGTACGCGATCGCGCTCAACATCTTTGCCCATCATCCGTTGATCAGCAAAGCCAAGGGCGCGCCGGTGAACGCGAAGCTGCTCGATCCGGTGGCCTCGACCGCCGCCACCATGGGCGTGGCGAAAGGGGCGAAGCATCCGCACGCCGCGCTGCTGCTGATCGATTTCATCCTGTCCAAGGAAGGGCAGGAGATTCTGCGCGGCGCCAACTATTTCCCAGCCGATCCGGCGGTACCGCCGGCGCCGATGCTGACGCCGGTGGTGCCGAAAAGCGCCGGCGTGCCTGAGAATTTCATCGGTCCCGAAAAGCTCGTGAAATACACCGACAGTTCCGAGGAGATCTACCGGACGCTGTTTCGGTAAGAGAGTCCTTCCTTGTCGTCCCCGCGTAAGCGGGGACCCAGTACTCCGGGGCACTATTTGCAAGGCCCGGCATACAATTCGCTTGGTCAGTGTTTACTGGGTCCCCGCTTGCGCGGAGACGACAGCGAGTCGCGCTCAGGCTCTAATTAATATACGCCGGGTTGGCGCGCTGATTGAGCTCGATGTAGGTGCCCCACGGATCGGTGATGAATGCGAGCGCCGCGCCTCCGGGGCCGGTTGATGTGTAGGGCCGGTTGAGCTTGATTCCTTCAGCCTCGAGCTTGGCGATGAAGGTTTTCAGGTCGACGACGTCGAAGCCGATGTGGTCAAGGATGCGGCCCTTGGTGGTGACGAGCGGCTTGGCCGCCTTGTTGAATCGCAGTTGCGTGCCCGGCAGGTTGGCGACCGGGCTGTTGTTGCGCACCGCCGGCTTGGCGCCGAAGATCTTGCCGTACCACGCCTGCGCCTGCGGGATCGCGGCCTCCGGGAAGAAGAAGTGAACGTGCTCGTGCTGGATCGGATACCTCTGGCTCTTGTTCTCCAGAATCTCGATGCGCAGGCCGTCGGGCGTCGTGACAAAGGCCTGATCGAGCCGGTTGTCTCTACCTGGCTGCACCGGCACGCCCGCCGCCTTCCACTTCGCGACCTGCTCCTGCACGTTCTGCACCGTGAAGCCGACATGGTTCACCACCGAGCCATCGGTGCCGCCGCTGATCGGCGCCGGCTCGCGCAGATTGAGCATCACGATGACGCCGGGAAAGCGCACGATCTCGAACGCTCCCGCTTTCACAGCGGTGCCGCCCATCGCGACGAAGATTTTCTTGTTGGCTTGGATATCTTGTGAGCTGAGATGCCAGTGACCCATGGTCACGCCCATCGCGTTGGGCGTGAAAGGCTGCGCCGCGACGGGCTCCGCTGCGAGCCCCAACATGAGCCAAAGTGCCGCAATCAGACTTGCAGTCAGACTTGCCAGTCTTGTCATAGCTTCCTCCCTGATGTTTCGCCCGTAAACCGGCGATTGACGGGAAGGCTAGCACTCGCTGCAGACGTGCGGAAGGGCGCCGCGGGGCATTTTGGGGTTTACGTGATCGACTGCTTTCGCGGATGATGACGCCGATCAAATTGCGCGACAGCGATACGAGACGCGGGGAGGGGTGTTGGCCGTTCTGGACGAAACGAGCACGTTGACGACGGCGGCCCGTACGCAGAGCTGGCGTGAACGCTGGCGGCTTTCGCCGCTCGTCGCCGTGCTGGCCGCGGTCCTGTTGATCCTGATCCTGCCGCCGACGCTCTATCTTATCATCACGAGCCTCTACAGCACGCGGCCGGACGGCTCGTTCGATCAGTTCACGCTGCGGTTTTATCACGAGCTCTTCACCAGTCCGTATTTCGCGTCGAGCCTCTGGAACACCGTCATCTATTCCATCGGCTCCGCGTCGGTGGCGATCGTGCTCGGCGTCGTGCAGGGGCTGATCGTCGAGCGCACCAACACGCCCGGCCGCCGCTATGTGTTTCTTGGCGCCGTGATCTCGCTCGGCATCCCGCACGTGCTCTATACGGTGGCATGGCTCCTGCTGCTCGGGCGCACCGGGCCGCTGAACGCGCTGATCGCGACCGTGTTTGGAGGCGACGGCCCGGCGCTCAACGTCTATTCGCTGTGGGGCATGATCCTGGTCGAGGGCGTGGGCTTTGCGCCGCTCACATTTCTCCTGATGTCGGCGGTGCTGCGCTCGACCGACGCCTCCTTTGAAGAGGCGGCCCTGATGGCGGGCGCGAATCCGCTCAAGACCTTCCGCTCGATCACGCTGCGTCTCGGGTTGCCGGGCGTGCTCGCGCTCATGCTTCTGATCGGCATCCGGGCGTTCGAGTCGTTCGAAGTGCCGGCGCTGGTTGGCCTGGCCGGCAATGTCACGGTGCTGACCACCAACATCTATCAAAGCTCAAAGTCCGTCGGCGCCATCGACTACGGCGAGTCGGGCGCCTATTCGGTGTCCCTGCTGCTGATCGTCGTGCTGCTGCTCGCCTGGCACAATCGCCTGTCGCGCAACGCCCATCAGTTCCAGACCATCACCGGCAAGGGCTATCGGCCGCGCCTCATCGATCTCGGCCGCTGGCGCTATCTCACCGCGGCGATCCTGCTCACGATCTTCATCCTGGCGATCTTGCTCCCGGTCCTGATCCTCATCTTCACGTCGCTGCAGCCGTTCTACGAGGGTGTGACGTGGGACGCGTTCGGCCGCCTGTCGCTTGAGAACTACGATACCATCCTGGCACCCGGCACGTTCCGGGCTGCGATCGCCAATACGGTCGTGCTCGGCTTCGCGACCGCGACGCTGGTTGTGCCGTTCACGGCGCTGTGCGCCTGGCTCGCGGTGCGGCGCTATCCGGGTGCCTGGCTGCTTGATCAGATCGCGATGGCGCCGCTCGTATTCCCGGCGATTGTGATGAGCGTCGCCTTCCTGCACGTCTTTGTGAATCTGCCGCTGCCGCTCTACGGCACGCTCCTCTCCGTCATCATCGCGTCGGCGGTGCGCTACCTGCCCTATGGCATGCGCTATGCGTATGCGGGCGTGCTGCAAATCCACGTCGATCTCGAGGACGCCGCCACCACCTCGGGCGCCGGCCGCGCCTTCACCTTCGTGCGCGTGGTGCTGCCGCTGATCGCGCCAGCGATGATCAGCTGCTGGCTGTTCGTGTTTCTGCTCACCGTGCAGTCGGTGTCGCTGCCGCTTCTACTGGTCGGGCCCGGTACCGAGCTGATCGCCGTGACGCTGTTCGATCTGTGGCAGAACGGCCAGATCACCGAGCTCGCCGCCATGGGGGTGCTGTGGATGTGCTTTATGCTCGTCGTGAGCACGGCGTTTCACATCACGACGCGGCGTTATCAGCTGTCCGCGTAGGGTGAAAATCGGCCTTAAGTCTTTGCATTAAAACAAGTTTTAGCTCCGGTGGGTTCGTTTTGGCAAAAATGATGCGGCCCGCGCGCGCTGTGTGGGCAAAGCGGTGAGGTTCGCGAACATGATTGAAGTCGCGAGTATTTTTGCGTTGGTTTCGTTTTGCAAAAAATGCTGCGACATGGGTGCCCGCGCGCGCTCCCTACCTGTTCGTCTCTGTGCAATCATTCTCTTGCTTCGCCTACCTGTTCACAGCCTTCGTCAGCCCCGCACTTATCGAGTCGGAGTAAGACCGTCCCCTGTTCATTTGCTTGGGCGCGGGGGTTCGCCCGTCTTCCTCTTTCCTCCCCCCTTCAATCGAGGAGGAAGAGATGGATCGGCATGGCCACCCTAGAGCGGCGACAAATTCACTGTCAAGGAAAATTTCACTGATGGATAATAACGGGCCGGGCGGTCCCTGCAGCCTCCCGTTTGTGCGGGGTCGAGGGTGAAGACCCATCCGCTTCATCGGTCATCAGACAACCGCCGCGATAAGCTGTTCCCAGCTTGGCGGCCGCAGGAGGATGTGCCTTGGGCCGAAGTAGCGCTGCTGAGCAAGGTCCGGAGTCAGATGGTAGATATCACGAAACCCAAATTGGGTGAGCCGCTCAACAAGATCGTTCGCACGCAGGCGGCTTTTCCAGGGCTCGCCGAGGGCCGCGGTGCGCGCCACACTGGCGGTGGCTGCATCCAGGTCGTCGCCGTTCAATTCGTCGTCTGGCGGCGCGAACGAGAAAACGATCTCGCTACCGGCGTTCAGCGTTGAAACGAACTTGAACAGCGCATCGATCGCGTTACGATCCAGGTACTGTATGACCCCGAGCGCTGAGCAAAAACTCGACACCTGAGGATTGAATCCGCAGGCTGCCAATTGCTCGCCAAGTCGACGATCTTCAAGATCCACCGGCACATAAGTCAGGTTCGATGGCCTGATAAACCTTTGCTCTCGCAGCCGTGCTTGGGTCCAAGCCAGGCTCGCAGGGTGATCGACGGCAAAAATCTGCATGGCCTTGGCGAAGTCGGGCTGCCGCCAGGGAAAGGTATCGAGACCCGCACCGACCATCACATACTGACGCACATCGCGCTCGGCGGCTTGAGCCAATCGGTCCTCGGCAAATCGACTCCTCATCGCGAACAAGAGCCGGAAGAGCTTCGGTTCCGGCGCGCCCGGATCATCGAGTGTGTCGCGACACGCCTGTTCCGACGCTTCTGGCACCAATCCGACGACAACGGGGTCGTTCAAGATAAGAGGATCGTCCAGGAGCTGATGGGCGGCCCGCCTCATTGCCGAACGCAGCAGGGTGCGGCTTGGCTGTCCGGGCAACATGTCCATGACCTGACCAAATTGGTGGGATCGAGCGGCTGCTTCTCCGCGCAACCTCAATGCGACGCCATTTTCTTCGCGATCGGCGCCCACAATGCCTGCTCATTGCGGATAAAGGTGGCGGTTTCCGTTGGCGACAGGGGACGCACAAAGGTTCCGAGCTTTTCGACTCGCTTGCGAACTTCTGGCTGCCCGAGCACCGCGCGCAAATCCTGGCTCACCTTTTCAACGCTCGTCATTGGCGTTCCGGCCGGCGCCATCAAGGCAAACCAGCCGAACCCGGCAAACCCGGGAATCGATTCTGCAACAGTCGGCAGGTTCGGCAGATTTGGCAGCCGCTGCGCCGACGTGGTCGCCAGGAGCTTGATCGTGCCTCCTTCAATCGCCCCGGACAGGCTCGACAGAGGGTGGACGACCATCGAAATCCGTCCGGCGATGAGTTCGGCGAGGGCCTGGGCGTTGCTCGGATAGGGAACGAAGGTCAGATCAACTCCGGCTCTCATGCGAAACAAGTCGCCCACAAGATTTGGCATCGAGCCCCGACCGGAAGCCGCATACAGGATTTCTCCAGGACGCTTCTGCCGCGCCAGTGCGATCAGCTCGGACAAAGTACTGACTCCGAGCGATGGCGAAGCCGCGATCAAGAATGGCTCTTCACCGATCAAGCCGATTGGAGTTCAGGTCGCGCTCAAAGTCAAACGACAATTTTTGCGTGACCGGCAACACAAGCATGCTCGACGAGTTGGTCTGATAGAGAGTGTATCCGTCCCGCTCCGCGGCAACGGCCGCTTGCGCGGCCAGCAGCCCTCCGGCGCCGGGGCGATTGATGGTCAGGACGGGTTGCCGCCACGCTTGGCTGAGATGCTCGGCGACAATGCGCCCGATGACATCCGGGCCGTTTCCCGCTGGCGCCGGATTGATGATCTTTACGGCCTTCGATGGATAGCTTTCCGCATGTGCGCGCGTTCCGACGACGGATGATGCGACGAGGAGACAGAATGAGCCAATTCCAATCCACTGAGAATGCTTGAACATGGCGCTGCTCCAGTCCGTGGGCCCGGCGTACATCCATCGCAGGCGTGATCAAGCATACGGGCAGGCGATATGACGGGAAGTGCTCATCTGTGCTATCCATATGACAAGCAGTCATGGGTAGCCACATGAACCTGTACGATCGCGTCAGCCATCGGCTCAAGCTGCGGGACTTGCGTCTGCTTCTGTCGGTCATGGAATTTGGCAGCATGGCGAGGGCGGCAATGCACCTCAATCTGACGCAATCGGGCGTGTCGAAGGCCGTCGCCGATATGGAGCATACGCTCGGCGTGCGTCTCTTCGACCGCACCTCCCAGGGCGTCGAGCCGACCCTTTACGGCAGCGCACTGCGTAAATGGGGCAATGCCATATTCGATGATCTGCGATTGGGTGTCGGGGAAATTGAATATCTGAGCGACCCTACGTCGGGTGAATTGCGCATCGGCTGCACCGAAGCCATGACCGCAGGGTTCGTGTCGGCCGTCATCGACCGCCTCACGCGCCGATTTCCCCGGCTTGTCCTGCGTGTCATGCAGGACGATCCCAGCAAATTGCAAGGCACCTATTTGCGCGGACGCACGATCGAGTTCGCAGTTGGCCGAATTCAGAGCCCGTTTGCGGAAGAAGACATGAAGGCCGAAGTTCTTTTCAAAGAGCAGGCCTTCGTCGTGGCGGGACAGCAAAACAAATGGGTTCGACGTCGAAACATAAGGCTCGCCGATCTTAAGGATGAATTGTGGTCATTGCCTCCCGCCGAGAACCTGGCCGGTTCCCAGTTCCTAAACGCCTTCCGAGACAACGGCTTGGACTATCCGCCCCGATCGAGCGTGGTGGCATTGTCGACCCAACTTCACGTCAGCTTGGTCGCAACCGGGCGCTACCTTGGTATTCTGCCCGGCTCCATGCTGCAATTCTGCGGCAAGCGATTGTCGCTCAAGATCCTACCGATCGACCTTCCCATTCAACCCAGACCCGTCGGGATCGTCACGTTGAAGCATCGGACACTGAGCCCGGTCGCGCGGCTTTTCATCGACTGCGCGTGCGAGGTCGCAAAGCCGCTGGCGAAGGCAAACGGCTGGCCTCGCGCGGCTGCGTCCCCGCCGGCTGCTACTGCGCCGCCAGATGAGCATGCAGCGTCGCCACCACCTGCGCGCCCTCGCCGACCGAAGCCGCCACCCGCTTGATCGAGCCTGCGCGCACATCGCCGATCGCGAATACGCCGCGGCGGCTCGTCTCCAGCGGCCGTCGGCCGGCGCCGGCGTCCGCGCCGGTCAGCACGAATCCCTTGCCATCGAGCGCAAGGCCGGACTGCGCCAGCCAATCGGTGTTGGGCTCGGCGCCGATGAAGAGGAACAGGTGGCGGATCGGGCGACGCATCTCCTCGCTCTCGCCGCGTCGGCGCCAGCGGATCTGCTCCAGCATGCCGTCTCGACCGTCAAGCCCGCTGACCTCCGCCTGCGTCACCACCTCGACGTTGGCAAGCCCGCCGATGCGATCGACGAGATAGCGCGACATGCTCGCGCCGAGGTCTTTTCCGCGCGCGATGAGCCAGACCTTCTTCGCCTGCGACGCCAGATAGACCGTGGCCTGGCCGGCCGAATTGCCGGCGCCGACGAGCGCCACCTCCTGTCCGGAGCAGAGCTTGCCCTCGATCGGCGAAGCCCAATAGTGCACGCTCGCGCTCTCGAACGCATCGAGGTTGGCGACGCCGAGGCGCCGGTAGCGGGCCCCGCTGGCGATGACGACCGAGCGGGCGCTTGCCCGTTCGCCGTTCGACAGTTGCAGCACGAAGCGGCCGGAGTTCGCATTGCAGGCCGCGCGCCTCGGTCGGGATCGCCATCTCGGTGCCGAACTTCTGCGCCTGCGTGTAGGCGCGACCCATCAGCGCCATGCCGGTGATGCCGGTCGGGAAGCCGAGATAGTTCTCGATCCGGGCCGAGGCGCCGGCCTGGCCGCCGAAGGCGCGGCAGTCGAGAACCAGCGCGGCAAGCCCTTCCGATCCGGCGTAGACCGCGGCCGCGAGCCCGGCCGGCCCCGCTCCCACGATCGCCACGTCATAGATGCGATCCGGATCGATCGGCCCGACAAGCCCGATGCAGCGGGCAAGCTCGGCCTCGCCCGGATTGCGCAACAGCTGCCCGTTCGGACACAGCACGATCGGCAGCTGAGCCGGATCGACATGGAAGCGCTCGATCAGCGCCTTCGCCTCGGCGTCGTCCTCGGGATCAAGCCGCAGATGCGGATGACCATTGCGGCGGAGGAAGCCTTCGAGCCGGAGCACGTCGCCGTTCTCGGGCCGACCGACGATCACCGGTCCGCCGCCGCCGGTCTCGATCAGGCCGACGCGCCGCAGGATAAGCGCGCGCATGATGCGCTCGCCGAGCTCCGCCTCCGCGATCAGGAGCGCACGCAGGCGATCCGGTGCGATGATCAGGGCCTCGACCGGGCCCTGCGCGTTCGCGTCGACCAGCGCGGGCCGGCCGGCGAGCTGCGCCAGCTCGCCCATGAACGCGCCCGCCTCGTGGGTGACGATCAGCTCGCGGCGGCCGAGCTCGCCGTGCTGGGTGATGTCGACCTTGCCGGCCAGGATGACCATCAGCCCGTCGCCGACCTCGCCGACGCGCGCGAGCGCATCGCCCGCCGCGTAGGAGCGGACCTCGCCGAACCGGCGCACGCGCTCGATCTCATGCGCCTCCAGTGTCGGAAACATCTGGGCGCGCCGCGTGTCGATAATGGATTGCGTCAGTGGAGCCATGATTGCGTAGAAGTATGTATTATTGCGTAGACGTATGTATTACGGACCCGGGAGGGTGCCAACCGGGCGGTGGCCCGACAGGTCAACTGACAATCGCCAGCATGCCGCGGGCGCAAATGTGGCCGCAAAGGCGCACCGACTAAGCTCGCCCTGATGCCCTGCATCCTGTACCTCAATCCTGACATCTTCGTTCCGCAGCAGATTCGGCCATAGCCTACACGGCAGCGGCCGGCAATCCTGCAAACTTGCATTCGGTGAGATTGGCTGTATCGAATGTGCATTTGTTGAGCGGAAACGACGATACCATGACAAAGTCGCCACTCTACGTTGGCATCGATCTCGGTACGACCAATTCGACCGTTGCGGTATTTGACGGCGAAGAGGTGACCCTCATTCGCAACAGCCTGGGCAACGTCCTGACGCCAAGCGTTGTCCGGGTCGATGCCCGCGGCAATGTCACCGTGGGGGCACGCGCTCGACGTTTCCTGGACGCGGACCCGGCGAACACCCACAGCGAATTCAAGCGCCTGATGGGCACCACGCATCGGCTGGAATTTCCGGCAAGCGGAACATCGAGGCGGCCGGAGGAGCTCTCGGCCGAAGTGCTCAAATCATTGCGGCAGGACGTCGCCGATCAGCTCGGTGTCGTGCCGGAGCGTGCCGTCGTCTCGGTTCCTGCGCTGTTTGAGCTGCATCAGACTGCGGCCGCTTCCGACGCGGCGCTTCGCGCCGGATTCGAACGCGTTGAGCTCATTCAGGAGCCGGTCGCATCGGCGATTGCGGCCGGCTGGACGCAGGGCGGCAGCAATGGGCCGTGGCTGGTCTACGACTTGGGTGGCGGCACCTTCGACGTATCTCTGCTCGAGACGCGTGAAGGCCTGCTCTGCGTCGTCGGGCACGATGGCGACAACTTCCTCGGCGGGCGCGACTTCGATCGTGCTCTCACGGACCTGGCCCTGGCAAGACTTTCGGCCGATGGCATTGTCATTGATCGTGCCAATTCCCGGCATGCTCGGGCGTTACGCCAACTCCAGCTGGCGGCCGAGGAAGCCAAGATCGAGCTGACGCGTGCAGCCGAGGCTCCGATCTTTGTTGCCGGCCTGGATGTCGATGGACAGGTCGTCGACGTCGATTTGATCGTCTCCCGCCCCGAATACGAAGCGGCGATCGGGTCGCTGGTCGACCGCTCGCTCGCGATCTGCGCGCGCTTGCTGGCGACGCACGGCATCGGCGAAGGCGCCCTCGAACGTGTGGTGCTGGTCGGCGGTCCGACCGTGACGCCGCTGTTGCGGGATCGGGTCCGTGCCGTGCTCGGCGCCGAGTTCGGCGAAGGTCTCGATCCGATGACGCTGGTCGCCCAGGGCGCGGCCCTGTTCGCCGGCACCGTCGCGCTCGACGGCCGTCCGGCCCCCAAGGCACCGCCGTCGACCGCGCCAAGAGTCTGGCTGCAATTTCCTGCCATGACGTCGGACCTCTCGCCGTTCGTGGTTGGCAAGCTGATCGAGCCGTCGCATACGATCAAGCAGGTCAGGATCACGCGGTCCGACGGCGAGTGGCAGAGCGACCCGACGCCCTGTGATGCGGATGGCACGTTCACCGTGATGGTGCGGCTGTTGCCGCGCCGGAACACCTCCTTCGAGGTGCAGGGCCTCGATGACAGCGGCCAGGCCGTGGCGTTGCAGCCTGCAAGCTTCGCGATCACCCACGGCATCACGCTTGGCGACCCGCCGCTGTCGCGCTCGGTCGGCGTGGCGCTCGCGAACGACCGCGTTCAGGTCTATTTCAACCGCGGCTCTCCGTTGCCGATCCGCCGGACCTTCATGCTTCACACGGTCGAGACCGTCCACCCGGGGACCGACGGCCATGTGCTCAAGGTCCCGATCGTGCAAGGCGAGTTTGCCTGGGCGCATCTGTGCCGCTTGGTCGGCACGCTCGAGATTCCAAGCACGGCGCTGACGGCGCCCCTGCCGGTCGGCTCCGAGGTCGAGCTGACGCTCGAGCTCGATCGCGGCGGCCAGCTGCGCGCGCAGGCGCGCGTCTCCGGCATTGATCAGATCTTCGACCAGGTGGCGGTGCTGATGACGCCGCAGGTGTCGCTCGAGACACTCGCCGACGCGTTGACGAAGCTGCGCACGCGCGCGGCCGACCTCTCGCGTGCCGCCTTTCTCGACCGTTCCGGCAAGAACGCGTCGCGGCTCTCCGCTGCTATTCCGAGCCTTGATGAGGCCGAGCGCAACATAATGGCCGCCCGTGGCGGTGATCTCGATGCTGGCGAGCAGGCGCGCCGCGCGCTCTCGGACTTTGACGCGCTGCTTGCCGAGATCGAGGCCGAGCAGGCCTGGCCGGAGCTCGGGCGGAAAATCGAGGAAAGGTTCGCAATATCGCTCAGCTGGGTCGCGGGCTACGGCGACGCGGCCGAGCGCTCGACGATGACCGAGACGTATCAGGCCTGCAAACGCGCGTTCGTGGCGCGGGATTCCGATGAGGTCGAAAGGCAGCTCGCGGTCATCGAGCGGCTGGGGCTGGCCGCGTATTTTCGGCAGCCGGGAGTGTGGGAGTGGGAATTCGAGCATTACGCGGCGCGCGTGGGAGAGAGCACGGATTTTCGACGCGCCACCGAGCTCGTTGCGCAAGGGCGGGAAGCGATCCGGCAGCGCGACAAAGAGAAGCTCGAACGGATCGTCCGTGAGCTATGGCGTCTCGCCCCGGTCGATCACGACGATCGGAAGCTCGGTCACGGCTCCGGACTGAGAATGCGATGACAATGCGTGATCCGCTTGCGGTCTGGCGGAGTAATCCGTTCTTCGTGCTCGAAGTCCCGATCGACGCAACGCCGCCGGAGGTTGAGCGCGCCGGCCAGCGCCTGCTGGCCCTGCTGGCGGTCGAAAGCGCGGCCGCCGGCACCTACCAGACGCCGCTCGGGCCGGCGATGCGCGATGCCGACCAGGTGAGGCAGGCGTTGGCTGCGTTGCGGGATCCGAGGCGCCGCGTGCTCCACGAGCTCTGGGCGACTGTTGTGCCCGCGAGCGGGCCAGCGTCGAGCCACACCCCAGGTGCATGGGAGGAAGCCGCGCATGCACTCGGCTGGTCCGCATCGTGGGCTCGATAGCAGGCATCTTCCTTGCCATCTTTATCATCCGGGTGCTGTCCGGCTCGATCAAGTTGCCGAAGATCACCTTGGTGTGGGCAGCGAAGATTGGCCTGTTCTTCATCACGATCCCCTTGTTGCAGGTGGCCACCCCGAACGCCGCCCTGAGCTTCGTGTTGCTCGCGATTGCTTGCGTTCCGATCTGGACGCCGACGGTCATCCTGCGATCGATTGTTCTGCCGCTGCGCATGCCGCGTCTCGCCTATTGGACGGTCAGGCTGTGCTGGCCGCTTGGCTTCGCCAAGGAAAACGTGGCCGGCGGCGTGATCTTTGGCGCCTTGGCGCTGGCGCGAAAGGGTGCGCCGAACGAAGCCGTCAAGTGGCTCGAGCAGAAGCTCGCTCGCGCGCAACCGATCCAGGGTGCCGGTGTGGTCGCGGCGGGACTGCTGGCGGCGCTGCGTCAGGAAGGTGATCCGGCGCGCAGCCTGCTCTTGTTGGCTGACGGGATGAACCCGCGCCTCATTTCACGCACGGCGCGCGCCATCGCACGCGACTGGCTGGTCGTCGACGCGGCGCTGGTCGGGAACTGGCAGATGGTTATCCGCCTGGGCCGGCGCGGCACGGGCCGATTGCGCTGGTCGTACAGCATGGCCCTGATCGCCGAGCGGCTGACCGGCGATCCCAAGGCATGGGATGCCTGGCGGCTCTGGCTGTGCTTTTTGCTGGCGCCGCGGCGGCGCGCCACTTTTCCGATCTTTCGCCGTGCGCTTGCCGTGCCGTTGCGGCGATCGGCGCAACCGCAGGCGCCGGCGTCGGTCGCAGACCTGCCAGCGGCGCTTGGCGCTCTGGCGCGTGCGATCGGGGAAGGCGGCCACGACGGCGAGGCGCTCGCCCGCTCCGTCGAGGCCGTCAACCGCCAGCTTGACACCATGCGCGACAAGGTCGAGCAGCGCTTCGGCGCGCTTGGCGGCCGCGGCGACGCCGTCGCGGTCTTAGCCGATTTTCGCCACGACCTCATCGACCTGTTGATGCCGCTGATCGAGGACAACCCTTGCCTTGCACGCGCGGCGCAGCAAGGCTCGCTCATGGAGCAGGCGGCTTTGGAGCAGGCGGTTTCGCAGGTTCGTCGTCGGCTGTTTGGCGATATCGAGTCCCGATGCAAGGACTATCGCGAGCGGACGACGCAGGAAGAAGCGCTCGATCTGTTGCCGGAATGGCAGGCGTGGGCGACGCTGCAATGCTCCGTTGATCAGCTCATGGAGCTCGACCCGGCTGCGGAAAGCGTGCTGTTTCAAACGGTCTTTGCACCGGTGTGCAATTTCGCGGTCTTTCAACACAACGGACGCAAGCGCATTGCGCTCGCGCATGACATGTTTGTCCGGCTGCTGCGGCGCTCCGGGAGCGATCCCCAGGCGTGCACGCTGCTCGCCAAGAACGTCCAGGCGGGAGTAGCCGGCGTGTGACGCAAGAGCATGATCCCGAAAAAGCCTGCCCCCGACTTGGTCGGGGTTGGGAACCGGTTTTCGGAAAGATCATGCTCAAACAAAAAGCTCGACCATGATCCTGATTCAACTTGATCGGATCATGGTCGGGCGGCGAGCTGCCGTCTCGCTATTTCGCTGCCGGCTTGAGCAATGCGGCCGCCTGCTCGACGATCGGCTTGGGCGTGCCGTAGGCGTCGGCCAGGAGCTTGTTGAGCTCGGCGGCGGTGAGCGGCTCGATCTCGAGATGCAGCTTCTGCGCTTCGGCGACGAATTCCGGGTCCTTCATGGTGAGGTCGAAGGCGCGCCGCAGCGCGGCGACGCGATCGGCCGGCACGCCGGGCGGCGCCGCCACCGGTCGGCCCGGCTCCTGCCGGACCAGGATCAAGGTCAGCACCTGCTTCTTGACCGGGTCGGTCACCTGGTCGAGCGCGGACGGCACCGTCGGCAGCTCGGGGAGCTTATCGAGGCCCATCTGCACGATCACGTTGAGAAGCTTGTTCGTGATCCAATGCGGGCGCGACGCCTTCATGGTCGACCACGACAGCCCGCAGATGCCTTCGGCCTCGCCGCGCTCGATCGCCATGGTGAGGCCGGCGCCGGGATCGTAGCCTATGACCGGCTTGAACTTGGTGCCGATCAGCGCATTGAGCACGCGCGGCATGATCGCGGTGTTGGTCGGCGCCGCGGCCGCCGCCACCACGACCTCGCGCGCCTGCGCCTGCGCGATGGTCTTGATCGGACTCGTGTGCCAGGTTGCGCACACGTTCTGCAATTTGCCGATCGAGCCCAGCCAGTTGAACTTGAGCGCGTCGTAGCGTGCACCCGGATTGCCGAACAGCGGGTCCATCGGCACGTTGTTGGGGAACGCTCCGATGGTCAAGCCGTCCTTGTCGACGGTGGTGTAGAGCGCGGCCGCGGCCGCAAGCCCCGACGCCGCCGGCTGGTTGCGTGGAATGATCGCCGGCTGGCCGGGGATGTGCTTGCCGAGATGACGCGCGAGCGCGCGATAGTAGACGTCATAGCCGCCGCCCGCGCCGCCGCCGATCAGCATGTTGATCTGCCGGCCCTTGTAGAACTCCTCGACCGATTGGGCGGAGGCGGGTGATTGCAGGAGCGTCGCCATGGCGGCACAGGCGAGCGAAAGAGCAATTTTGCGGCTGATCGTCATCAAGCGTCTCCACACTCTCAGCGTCGGGGGCGACAGATTGCTAGGTTACCGCGTCCCGTACTTACGTTCCATCGCGGCAAAGAAGCCTTCGCGTCGCAGGCCATCGACCAGCGCCAGGTCCATGTAGTCTACAAGCTTCGTGCTGCCCGTGCCGCCAATGCGCGCGATCACGTTCTCGGCGCCCTTGATCGAGGGCTCCATGTTGTGCGGCGTCTGCAGCCTGAAGTCGGTGTAGCTGATGTCGACGATCTTGGCGTCCTTGAGCTTGAGCTCCTTTGCCAGCACCTCCTTGGCGAGCTTCTCATTGGTGAGCGCGAGGTAGTTGCCCTCGATCGCGGCCTTGAGGAAGCGCACGATCACGCCCGGGCGATCCTTGAGGTCGCCGCGCCTGATCACGACGCCTGAGAACAGCCAGGGGATCTGCTCGGCCACGAGATCGACCATCACGTTGACGCCCTGTTCGCGCGCGAGGCTCGCGGTCGGCTCGTTGATGGCGGTGGCCTTGATCTCGCCTGCCTTGAGCGCGGTGAGCCTGCGCGTCGAGCCGCCGTATTCCTTGCGGGTGATGTCGGCGCGGCTGAGCCCGAGGCGCTCGAGCGCCAGCGTGACGGTGGAATCGCTCTCGGAGCCGAAGCTGCTGACGCCCACGATGCCGCCTTTGAGATCGGCCGCGGTCTTCACGCCTGCTGCCGAGAAGAATGTGAACCGGATCACGTTGCTCATCGAGGCGACAAGGCGCAGATCGCCGCCGGCGCGGTTGGCCTGCACCACGGACGAAAGCCCGACCCGCATGATATCCAGATTGCCGGCCTGCAGCTCGCGCGCGCCGCGGCTGCCACCGCGCGTGTTGACGAGCTCAACCTTAAGCCCGTTGGCGGCGAAGAAGCCGCCGGCCTGCGCCATCCAGAGCGGCAGCACGGTGTTGACCGCGTCCGACATGCCGACCTTGAGCGGCGTGAGCGGCTCCTGGGCGGAAGCGGGGAGGGCGGAGTAACAACAGGCAAGCGCAAACGCCCCTATGAAGGCGTGAAGTGTCCTTCTCATCTTAGTCTTCCTCCCCGAATAACGGCCGACGGTGATTATTGGGTCCCGCCTGCGCCGGGACGATAGTCTCTGGAAGCCGGATGAAATCCGGCACGCGCATCAAAACTCCCGGAACAGCCGCCCGAAGCCTTGGATCTTGTCGCTGACGCCGCAGCGGCGCAGCGCGTCCCACACGATCGCCTGGTGCGCCGTCATTACGTTGACGCCGAACTCTTTCTCGAGTGGGTCGATCGCGAACGCGGTCGGCCAATGCGGCGACGGCAACAGGATCGTGTCGGCGCCGGGATGTTCGCGCATCAGCTTGCGGCCGAGCTCGATCGCGGCGTGCTGCGGGATGCGCCCGATCTGGTTGAAGGGGCTGCCCCAGCCGGTCGCGCCCAGGACCTCGCAGCCGAAGTGCAGCGCATAGCTCGCGATGCGGTCGGTGTCGGAATGGGCGTAGGGCTGCGCCACCACCACCTTCTTGCAGCCGAGCGCCTTGGCGGCGCGCGCCTGCGCGGCGGCGCTGGATGAGACCTTCACGCCGAGCTCGGCTTCGAGGTCGGCGATCATCTGCTCGGCGTTCTTGGTGCCGCGCGAGAGGTTGATCGGCACGCCGCCCAGAACCACGATATCGCAGCCCGCCGCCGCCATCTCGCGCGCCGCCTTCATGCTGATGTCGTAGGACTGGTCGACCTCGTCCTTGCTGCGCACCACGATCGCGAGCGAGGTGACCACGAGCGTCACGCCCTCGGGCACGATCTTGTAGAACTCATAAGGGAAGACTTCGGTTGTAAGCGGGGGCGAGGTGTAACCGATGCGGGCGCGGTAGCCGTACATTTTCTCCGGAAGCGTCACGGGCGGGGCCTTTTCTGTGAGATACGACAATAGGAAGGCTAATGGTGCTCCCGCGCCTTGTCCACTGACCGGCGTCTTGTCATCCGATTGTCATGGACGCCGGCCCAATATCCGGACCTCAATTTTGGGATGAGGGATCAATGCGCGCCGCCAAAATCGCCTTGCTTGCCACCGCCTTTGCCACGCTGGCGACCGGTCCTCTGGCCGCGGCCGAGGCGCGCTTTCTCAATAGCGACGACACGCTGCTGCAGATCGGCCCCTACGCCTTCGAAGGCGGCAAGACGCTGAATCTCACGGTCGGCATCGGCAGCGCCGCCTTCCGTCATCCCAACGATCCGGCGAACATGATCTGGACGCTCGGCGACCGTGGTCCCAACATCGCCTGCTCGGATATGAAGAAGATCGCCGGCGTCGAGCTTGCCGCCTGTAAGCAGGTCAAGCGCGGCCGCGTCTACCCGACGCCGTCCTACGCGCCCTCGATCTATCGCGTGCTGATCATGGAGAACGGCTTCCGGGTCACCGACGTGATCACCTTGAAGGACCGCGACGGCAGGCCGATGAGCGGGCTGCTCAATCCGCTCAAGACCGCGGCGACCGACACCGGGCTCGACGGCAAGGGCAAGCAGCTCCCTTATGATCTCAACGGCATCGACGCCGAGTTGATCGTGCGCCTGTCCGATGGCACGTTCTGGGTCGGCGAAGAGAACGGACCGTCGCTGGCGCACTTTGGCGCTGACGGGCGCTTGATCGTGCGGCATGTGCCCAAGGGCACGGAGGGCGAATTCGCCGGCGCGCATTACGACGTCAAAGGTACGCTGCCGGCGATCCTGGTGAAGCGCGCGATCAACCGCGGCATCGAGACGCTCGGGGTCTCGCCCGATGAGCGCTTCTTCTACACGCTGCTGCAGAACCCGCTCGCCAATCCGGACGGGGCCGCCTATCGCAAGGCCAAGAACACGCGCCTGTTCAAGATCGAGCGCGCGACCATGCAGATCGTCGGCGAATATGTCTACACGCTCGACGACCCGATGAGCTTCCGGCGCGATCCGTCGAAAAAACAGAACGATCCGCGCATCAGCGAGATGATGGCGATCGGCACCGATCGCGTGATCGTGCTCGAGCGCACCGAGCAGACCACCAAGCTGCACGAGGTCGATCTCAGCGGTGCGACCAATATTTCCGGGACCAAGTGGGACGACATCGCCACCAGTCCGACGCTCGAGCAGACCGACCTGTCGGCGGCTGGCATCAAGCCGGTGTCGAAGACGCTTCGCTTCGACAGCACCGATTACAAGGACATGGTCGGCAAGACCGAAGGCATGGCGCTCCTCGGCGACGGTTCGCTCGCGCTCATCAACGACGACGACTTCGGGATCACCGGCGGCCGCACCCAGATCGTGGTGGTCAAGGGCAGCGGCATCGCGCGCCGCTAGAGCTCTGCGATCAGTTCTACGATCCCGGCGCCGCTGTTCGATTTGAGGTTCGCAACGAAATTGCAGCAGCTGGTGTAGGAACACCAGATCGGCGGCGCCGGCTGACTGGCTTCAGCTCAAGTTTGTGGCGGCTCTGCTGCGCTGCAAAATGCGGTATCCCGGTTTTCCTCGGCGCGCCATTCACTGACAACCGGCGAATGTTGTGCTGCATTGCAATAATTTTGCTGCATCGCAGCATGATGCCGCGTCGCCCTCGCGCATTCGTCTTTTTGCTCATTGTGACACAAGATTGGCTGGTATATCAGGTGCCACACGTTGCACCTGCATTCTTGCCTCTTTCAGCGAACGAACATTGCAGCTGAACAAGCGTCCTGCTCGGACTTCATTGCGGCTCTCGGTTGTTTGTTCAAAGGAGGACAGACGTTTGATACGCATCAAACCCATCCCAGGGTGGAACACTTGGAGGCAACGATGACCACTTCGGCCCAAGCTATCAGTCATGGCATTCGTGCGGTGCTCGGCGTTACGGCCGCGATGCTCGTTGGTGCGCCGGCGAGCGCTGCCTGGGAGCCGACCCGACCGGTTGAGTTCATCGTGCCGGCCGGCACCGGCGGCGGCGCCGATACGATGGCTCGCACCATTCAGGGTATCGTGACCAAGCACAAACTGATGAAGCAGTCGCTGGTCGTGATCAACAAGGGGGAAGGCGCGGGCGGCGTCGGCTTCCTCGACGTCAAGAACTCGCGCGGCAATCCGCACAAGATCATCATCACGCTGTCCAACCTGTTCACCACGCCGCTGGCGACCGGCATTCCCTTCAACTGGAAGGACCTCACGCCCGTCGGCATGATGGCGCTCGATGAATTCATCCTCTGGGTCAACGCCGACACGCCCTACAAGAGCGTCAAAGAGTATATCGACGCCGTCAAGAAAGAGCCCGGCAAGTTCAAGATGGGCGGCACCGGTTCCAAGCAGGAAGACCAGATCATCACCGTGGCGATCGAAAAGATCACCGGCGCGAAGTTCACCTATATCCCGTTCCGGGGCGGCGGTGCGGTCGCGGTGCAGCTTGTCGGCAATCACATCAATTCCACGGTCAACAATCCGATCGAGGCCGTGGCACAATGGAAAGGCAGCAAGCTACGGCCGCTTTGCGTGTTCGATGGCACGCCGCTTCCCTACAAGGATCAGCTCGCTCCCGGCAAGACTTGGGCCGACGTCAAGACCTGCAAGAGCCAGGGCCTCGACGTCGAATACCTGATGCTGCGCGGCATCTTCACGGTCCCGGGTGTTACCAAGGATCAAGTTGACTACTACGTGGAGCTGCTCAAGAAAGTGCGCGCCACTCCCGAGTGGGCGAGCTTGATGAAGGAAGGCGCATTCAACCAGAGCTTCATGGTTGGGGCGGACTTCGGAAAGTGGCTTGAGAAGGAGGCAGCCCGGCACCAGACCTTGATGGAGGCAGCCGGGTTCCTGGCTGCCAAGTAAGAAACTGGCCGCCAGGGAAGAAAAGCCAAGGAAGAAATCGGTAGCGCGGGCGCCGGTTCGGCCCCGCGCGGAGGACCCTAAGTGAGCGCAGGACTCCAGGTGACAAGTCCAGGGATGACGGCCGATGAGTGAACAGTCGCAGGGCTATGGGCCGGCGCATCGAACCGTAGAGATCGGCGTCGCCCTGGCAACGATTGCCTTCGCGATCATCGTCATCATCGGCAGCCTGCAGGCTGGCATTGACTGGGGCGCAGAAGGCCCGAAGGCCGGGTTCTTTCCGTTCTATGTCGGCCTCGTCATCCTGGTTGCCAGCGCCATCAACCTGGCCCAGGCCTGGATGGCAGGGGCCAGCGGCTTGTTCGCCGATTGGCGGCAGTTGTTTCAGGTGCTGTCGGTTGCGGTTCCGACCGCTATCTATGTCGCGCTGGTCCCGATCATCGGCATCTACGTCTCCTCGGCGCTCCTGATCGCGCTCTTCATGATTTGGCTCGGTCGCTACAGCCTGGTGATGGTGGTGCCGATCGCGATCGGCGTGCCGCTCGTGACTTTCCTGATTTTCGAGGAGTGGTTTGTCGTCTCCCTCCCGAAAGGACCGCTCGAAAACGCGCTGGGTTACTGACATGAGCGCAGCAGAACGGACGCGAGAAGGAGCCGCGCGGCGGGCCTAACGACAGATGGAAGACGTCCTCAACCTGTTTCACGGATTTGCCGTCGTTCTCCAGCCGTTCAACATCATGGTGATGCTGGTCGGGATCGTGCTCGGCGTCATCATCGGCGTGCTGCCGGGGCTCGGGGGCGCCAACGGAGTTGCAATCCTCCTGCCGCTGACGTTTTCGATGTCGCCCACGTCGGCGATCATCATGCTCTCATGCATCTACTGGGGTGCGCTCTTCGGCGGCGCCATCACATCAGTTCTGTTCAACATACCGGGCGAGCCGTGGTCGGTGGCGACCACCTTCGACGGCCATCCGATGGCGCAGCAGGGCCGCGCCGGCGAGGCGCTCACTGCCGCGTTCACGTCGTCCTTTGTGGGCGCGTTGTTCGCCGTCATCGTGATCACGCTGGTGGCTCCGCTGGTCGCCAAGTTCGCGCTGCAGTTCGGGTCGGCCGAGAAGTTCAGCGTCTACTTTCTGGCGTTCTGCAGCTTCGTCGGCATGAGCAAGGAACCTCCGGCCAAGACCGTTGTGTCGATGATGATGGGCTTTGCGCTCGCGGCCGTCGGCCTCGACAGCGTGACAGGCCAGTTGCGGCTCACCTTCGGGCTCACCGACCTCATCACCGGCTTCGATTTTCTGATCGCGGTCATCGGCCTGTTCGGGATCGGCGAGATCCTGCTGACTATCGAGGAGGGGCTGAGCTTCAAGGGTGGCTCGGCCGGCATTAATCCCAGGGTTGTGCTGTATACCTGGCTGGAGCTGCCGCGCTACTGGGTGACCTCGCTGCGCTCCTGCGTCATCGGCTGCTGGATGGGCATCAGCCCGGCGGGTGCGACGCCGGCTTCGTTCATGAGCTACGGCATCGCCAAGCGTGTATCCAAGAACGGTGACCGCTTCGGCAAGGGCGAGATCGAGGGCGTGATTGCGCCGGAGACCGCCGCCCACGCGGCCGGCACCTCCGCCCTCCTGCCGATGCTCTCGCTCGGCGTGCCGGGCTCGCCTACCGCCGCGGTGCTGCTCGGCGGGCTGCTGATCTGGGGGCTGCAGCCCGGTCCGCTCCTGTTCATCGAGCAGAAGGAATTCGTCTGGAGCCTGATCGCCTCGATGTATCTCGGCAACGTGGTCGGTCTCCTGGTGGTGCTTACCTGCGTGCCGTTGTTTGCCGCGATCCTGCGCATTCCGTTCGCTATCATCGCGCCCATCATCCTGGTGTTCTGCGCCATTGGCGCCTACACGGTGCACAACTCTACCTTCGACGTGGTGCTGATGCTGGTCTTCGGTGTCCTCGGCTATGTGCTGAAAAAGTGCAACTATCCACTGGCGCCCCTGGTGCTGGCGATCGTGCTGGGCGACAGGGCCGAGGAGGCGTTCCGGCAATCGCTCCTG
The DNA here is from genome assembly GCA_963753575.1 of uncultured Alphaproteobacteria bacterium. Taxonomy (GTDB): domain Bacteria; phylum Pseudomonadota; class Alphaproteobacteria; order Rhizobiales; family Xanthobacteraceae; genus VAZQ01. The sequence goes on along the minus strand of CAVWCR010000003.1, from coordinate 4,089,805 downwards.
GCGTCGCAGGGCAGCCTCGGGATATTCGTGTCGAACGGGCTCGTTAGCTCGATCATGGCGCTCGGCCTGATCGCCCTGTTCTGGCCGGTGATCCAGACGGCCTTCACCCGCCTGCGACCAAAACCCGCGCATTGAGCGCCGGGTAGCCCGGTTGATCTATTCACCAAGAGCGCAGAGGAGTAAGAGCCCGCGAAGTTGCATCAGCTTAGCGATCTGGAATATTGTATCCCAGCTTCATCCCGGTGGTTCTCATGAGTGCAAATGAAGGCTCTCGTCGCGTGATTTTTGAGCACGGCTCCGGCCAGGGCGACCCAGTCACGGTCGAACCGATGGTGGCTCCGGCGAGCTTCAAGAGCCGGGCCTATACGGCGCTGAAGAACGTCATCGTCTCGCTCGACGTCTATCGGCAGCGCTCCGAGGTGCGCCTCGACGAGCGTCGGCTTGCGCAGGACTTTGGCATCAGTCGCACGCCGGTGCGCGAAGCGATGGCGCAGCTCGAGCGCGAGGGCTTCGTGCGCTCGGTACCGCGGCGCGGCATCTATGTCGTGCGCAAGACCAAGCGCGAGGTGATCGAGATGATCACCGCCTGGGCCGCGCTCGAGAGCATGGCGGCGCGGCTCATCACCGAGAACGCAACCGACGAGAATATCGCCTCGCTGCGTACCATGTTCACGAAGTTTGAAAACGGCGAGCTGCACGCGCGGCTCGACGAGTACTCGGAGGTGAACATCGAGTTTCACCAGACCATCATCCGCATGAGCTGCAACAGCGTGCTGATCGCGCTCGCGGAGAACCTGTTCACCCATATGCGAATGATCCGGATGAAGACGATCGGCGAGAAGGATCGCGCCGACCGGTCGATCCGCGACCACATGCACATCATCGAGGCGCTGGAGGCGCGCGACACCGCCCGCGCCGAGGATCTGGTTCGCACGCACGCGCTCGGCCTCGCCGAGCACGTGGCCAAATATGCCGACTATCTGGACTGAAATCGGAGATTGACCGGCAGCGCGCGAGCAAAATCGCCGCGGGCAGGATTACGGGAGAGCACGATGTCCGATGCAGCAACCAAGCTGAAGCCCCCAGCCGACGCCGAGCGGGAGATGACGGATGGCTTTCACCTCGTCATCGACGCGCTCAAGCTCAACGACATCAACACGATCTATGGCGTGCCCGGCATCCCGATCACGGACTTTGGCCGCATGGCGCAGGCCGCCGGCATCCGCGTCATTTCGTTCCGGCACGAGCAGAACGCCGGCAATGCCGCCGCCATCGCGGGCTTCCTGAACAAGAAGCCTGGCGTCTGCCTCACGGTGTCGGCGCCCGGCTTTCTCAACGGGCTCACCGCGCTCGCCAATGCCACCACCAACTGCTTCCCGATGATCCTGATCTCGGGTTCCTCCGAGCGCGAGATCGTCGACCTGCAGCAGGGCGACTACGAGGAGATGGACCAGCTCGCGATCGCCAAGCCGCTATGCAAGGCGGCCTTCCGGGTGCTGCATGCGGCTGACATCGGCATCGGGGTCGCGCGCGCGATCCGCGCGGCGGTGTCCGGCCGTCCGGGCGGCGTCTACCTCGATCTGCCGGCCAAGCTGTTCGGGCAGGTGATGGACGCGGAGGCCGGCGCCAAGTCACTGGTCAAGGTCATCGACCCGGCGCCGGCGCAAATTCCCGCGCCGGCCGCGGTCAAGCGCGCGCTCGACGTCTTCAAGGGCGCCAAGCGCCCCCTGATCATTCTCGGCAAGGGCGCCGCCTACGCGCAGGCCGACGATCAGATTCGCGCGCTGGTCGAGAAAAGCGGCGTTCCCTTCCTGCCCATGAGCATGGCCAAAGGCCTGCTCCCCGACACGCATCCGCAGTGCGCGGGCGCGGCGCGCTCGACGGTGCTGAAGGATTCCGACATCGTGATGCTGATCGGCGCGCGCCTCAACTGGCTGCTTTCGCACGGCAAGGGCAAGACCTGGGGCGAGCCGCACTCGAAGAAATTCATCCAGGTCGACATCGAGCCCAAGGAGATGGACTCGAACGTCGAGATCGTCGCGCCGCTCGTTGGCGATATCGGCTCATGCGTCTCGGCGCTGCTCGAGGGTATGGGCGACAAGTGGCCGGCGCCGCCGGCTGATTGGGTCAACACCGTCAAGGCGAAGAAGGAAGACAACATCGCCAAGATGGCACCACGGCTGATGAAGAATTCGGCCCCGATGGACTTCCACGGCGCGCTCGGCGCGTTGCGCACCGTGATCAAGGAACGGCCGGACGCCATCCTGGTCAACGAGGGCGCCAACACGCTCGATCTCGCGCGCGGCGTCATCGACATCTACAAGCCGCGCAAGCGGCTCGACGTCGGCACCTGGGGCGTCATGGGTATCGGCATGGGCTTTGCCATCGCGGCCGCGGTGGAGACCGGCAAGCCCGTGCTTGCGGTCGAAGGCGACTCGGCTTTCGGATTCTCCGGCATGGAGGTGGAGACGATCTGCCGCTACGGCCTGCCGGTCTGCGTCGTGATCTTCAACAACAACGGCATCTATCGCGGCACCGACGCCAATGCGGCCGGTGGTTCGGATCCTGCCACGACCGTCTTCGTCAAGGGCGCGCGCTACGACAAGATGATGGAAGCATTCGGCGGCGCCGGCGCGAATGTCACGACGCCCGACGAGCTCAAGCGCGCCGTCGACACCGCCATGGATTCTGGAAAACCCACTCTCATCAACGCCGTGATCGACCCGGCAGCGGGTAGCGAGAGTGGTCGCATCGGCAACCTCAACCCGCAAAGCGTCCTTCGGAAGAAATAAGGGGAATAGCAATGGCAACGCGCAAGACAGCAAAGGTCAAGACCAAGACCAAAGCGAAAGCCAAACCCAAGGCGGCCGGGAAGAAGGTCGCGAAGAAGGTTGCAAAGAAGGTCGTGAAGTTCAAGGCAGCGAAGCCGGCTGCGAAGGCCGATTCGAACGGTCTGCCGAAGCCGTCGACGAAGCCCTGGGGGCAGGCCGGCAAGGCGCTCGACGGCGTCAAGGTGCTCGACTTTACCCACGTGCAGTCGGGGCCGACCTGCACACAGCTGCTCGCCTATATGGGCGCCGACGTGATCAAGGTCGAGCGGCCCGGCGTCGGTGACATCACCCGCGGGCAGTTGCGCGACGTGAAGGGCGCCGACAGCCTCTATTTCACGATGCTCAACGCCAACAAGCGCTCGGTCACGATCGACAGCAAGAACCCGAAGGGCAAGGAGATCCTCGACCGACTGATCAAGCATTGCGACGTGCTGGTGGAGAACTTCGCGCCCGGCGCGCTCGACCGCATGGGGCTCACCTGGGAGCACATCCACAAGACCAACCCGCGCATGATCGTCGCCTCCGTGAAGGGCTTCGGCCCGGGCCCGTACGAGGACTGCAAGGTCTACGAGAACGTCGCGCAGTGCGCAGGCGGGGCTGCTTCGACCACCGGCTTCCGCGAGGGGCCGCCGCTCGTCACCGGCGCGCAGATCGGCGATTCCGGCACCGGACTGCATCTCGCCTTCGGCATCGTGTCGGCGCTCTATCAGCGCATCCGCACCGGCCGCGGCCAGAAGGTGCTCTGCGCCATGCAGGACGGCGTGCTCAATCTTGCGCGCGTCAAGCTGCGCGACCAGCAGCGGCTCACCCATGGGCCCCTCGCCGAATACAGCCAGTACGGCGAAGGCGTCCCGTTCGGAAAGGCGGTGCCGCGTGCCGGCAACGATTCCGGCGGCGGCCAGCCCGGCTGGATTCTCAAGTGCAAGGGCTGGGAGACCGATCCCGACGCCTACATCTATTTCATCACTCAGGCGCCAGTGTGGGGCGCGATCTGCGACCTGATCGGCAAGCCCGACTGGAAGACCGATCCCGACTACGCGACGCCGCCGGCGCGGCTGCCGCGCCTGAAGCACATCTTCCACACCATCGAGCAGTGGACCATGACCATGAACAAGTTCGATGTCATGGAGACCTGCAACAAGCACGACATCCCGGTCGGCCCGATCCTGTCGATGAAGGAGATCGCGGCGGAGGAGTTGCTGCGCAAGACCGGCACCGTAGTCGAGGTCGATCATCCCACGCGCGGCAAATATCTCACCGTCGGCAACCCGGTGAAGATGTCGGACTCGATCACCGAGGTCAAGCGCTCGCCGCTCCTGGGCGAGCATACCGAGGAAATCCTGACCAAGGTGCTGGGTTTTTCGGCCAAGGAACTGGCCGAGATCAAGACGTCCGGCGCCATCACGCCGCCGGAGAAGAAGGCCGCGGCGGCGTAAATCGCAAAGGATGTCGTCCCCGCGCAGGCGGGGACCCAGTAATCACCGGCGTTTACTGGATGCCCGCTTGCGCGGCCATGACGCTGAAACGAAGGTGAGGGGAGTCAAATGCGTATCGTGGTTCACGGCCAGCAGGCGTTCGGCAAGGCCGTGCTGGAGGCGCTCATCAAGCGCGGCGAGGACGTGGTCGCCGCTTATGTGGCGCCGGAGAAGCCTGGACAGAAGCCTGACCCGCTCAAGGAGGCTGCGCTCGCCGCGAAGCTTCCGGTCTACCAGCCTGCCTCCTACCGCAAGCCCGAAGTGTGGGAGGAGTTTCGCGCGCTCAAGCCCGACCTGCAGGTGATGGCCTTCGTCACCCTGTTCGTGCCGGAAGAGTTCCTCAGCATCCCGACCCACGGCTCGATCCAGTATCACCCCTCGCTGTTGCCGGCCTATCGTGGACCGAGCGCGATCAACTGGCCAATCATCAAGGGTGAGACCGAAACCGGTCTGTCGATCTTCTGGCCCGACAACGGGCTCGATACCGGCGACGTGCTGATCCAGAAGAAGACCCCGATCTCCGACACCGACACGCTCGGCTCGGTCTATTTCGATCGGCTGTTCCCGATGGGCGTCGACGCGATGCTCGAAGCGGTCGACCTGGTGAAGGCCGGCAAGGCGCCGCGCATCAAGCAGGACGACTCGAAGGCCACCTACGAAGGCCGCTGCGGTCCCGACAACGCCCATATCGATTGGGGCAAGCCGTGGCAGCAGATCGACCGCCTGATCCGCGGCTGCAGCCCGGCGCCGGGCGCCTGGTCCACGCTCGACGGCAAGACCCTGAAGATCTTCGAGGCCAAGCCACTGCCGGCCAAGGATCCCAAAGGGATCGCCGGCAAGATGGGCGAGATCGCTGCGATGGAATCCGACGGCTTCACCGTCGTCTGCGCCGACGGCCGCTTCAAGGTTCTGCGCGTGCAGGCCGACGGTCCCAAGCTCGCGGCCGCTGAATTTGCAACCAACGTCAAACTCACCGCTGGTACGAGGCTCACATGACTCCTTCGCCTGCAACCGCCATGAAGGCTCAAACTGCTGCCTCGCAGCACACGAACCCCAAGTCCGACATCGAGATCGCGCAGGCCGCCAAGAAGCGGCCGATCATGGAGATCGCGCGCGAAAGGCTCGGCATCGCGCCGGAGAACCTCGAGCCCTATGGTCACTACAAGGCCAAGCTCTCGATGGACTTCATCAAGTCGCTGCAGGGCCGGCCGAACGGCAAGCTGGTCCTCGTCTCCGCGATCACGCCGACGCCGGCGGGCGAGGGCAAGACCACCACGACGGTGGGCCTCACCGATGCGCTCAATCACATCGGCAAGAAGGCGATGCTGTGCCTGCGCGAGCCTTCGCTCGGGCCGTGCTTCGGCGTCAAGGGTGGTGCGGCCGGCGGCGGCTATGCGCAGGTCGTGCCGATGGAAGACATCAACCTGCATTTCACCGGCGACTTCCACGCCGTCGGCACCGCCCACAACCTGCTTTCGGCGCTGATCGACAACCATATCTACTGGGGCAATGCGCTCGGCCTCGACAGCCGTCGCGTGGCCTGGCGGCGCGTCATGGACATGAACGACCGCGCGTTGCGCTCGATCGTGTCCTCGCTTGGCGGTGTCGCCAACGGCTTCCCGCGCGAGGACGGCTTCGACATCACAGTCGCCTCGGAGGTGATGGCGATCTTCTGCCTCGCGAGCGACCTCGAAGACCTCAAGAAGCGCCTGTCGAACATCATCATCGGCTATACCCGCGATAGGAAGCCGGTGCGCGCCGGCGATCTCAAGGGGCACGGGCCGATGACGGCGCTCCTCAAGGATGCGCTTTCGCCCAATCTGGTGCAGACGCTCGAGGGCACGCCTGCATTCATCCACGGCGGACCGTTCGCCAACATCGCGCACGGCTGCAATTCGGTGCTGGCGACCACGACCGCGCTCAAGCTCTGCGACTACGTCGTGACGGAAGCGGGTTTCGGCGCCGACCTCGGCGGCGAGAAGTTCCTCGACATCAAGTGCCGCAAGACCGGGCTGTCGCCCGACTGCGCGGTGCTGGTCGCCACCATAAGGGCGCTCAAGATGCATGGCGGCGTCAAGAAGGAGGACCTCAAGACCGAGAACCTCAAGGCGCTGGAAGCCGGCATGGCCAATCTCGCCCGCCATGTCGAGAACGTGCAGAAGTTCGGCATCGTGCCGGTGGTCTCGATCAACCGCTTCTCGGCCGACACCGACGCCGAGATCGCGCTGGTCAAGGACAAGTGCAAGGCGCTCGGCGTTGAGGCGCTGATGGCCGACCATTGGGCCGAGGGTGGCAAGGGTGCGGCCGACGTGGCGCGTGCGGTGGTCAAGGTGGTGGAAGGCGGCGAGAGCAAGCTCAAGCTGCTTTATCCCGACGAGATGCCGCTCATCGAGAAGATCCGCACCATCTGCAAAGAGATCTACCGCGCCGAGGACATCGACGTGCATAAGCCGGTGCGCGACCAGCTCGATGCGTTCGAGAAGATGGGCTACGGCAAGCTGCCGGTCTGCATCGCCAAGACCCAATACAGCTTCTCGACCAACGGCGACCTCAAGGGCGCGCCGAACGGTCATATCGTCAACGTGCGCGAGGTGCGGCTCTCGGCCGGCGCCGAGTTCGTGGTGGCGATCTGCGGAGAGATCATGACCATGCCGGGCCTGCCCAGGGTCCCGGCTGCCGACTCGATCGACATTGGCGCGGACGGCAGGATCGTCGGGCTGTTCTAAAGAGCGCGAATAGCGAGCAGCAAAATAGCGAATAGGGAAAAGAACCCTACTCGCTATTCGCCAATGACCACTCGCCGCCTTACGTCTTCTTCATCCCGAGAATCGCCATGAGCTTGGCGATCTCGACATCCTCTTTCGCGACCACCTTGCCGAACTCGGACGCCGACAGGAACGCCGGCCGCGCGCCGAGCTTCTTGCAGCCCTCAACGAATTCCTTGCTCGCGACCGTCTTGCGGATCGCACTTTCGAGGGCCGCGATCACCGGCTTCGGCGTGCCCTTGGGCACGGCGATCCCGCGCCAAAGCTCAAGCGCCACGTCGAGCTTCTGCTCGCGTGCGGTGGGCACGTTGGGAAACGCCGGATCGCGCTTGGCGGTCATAGCCGCCAGCAGCCGTATCTGCCCCGCCTTGACGTTGCCGGCAAGCGCGGCCGGCAGCTGCACGCCGGCGTCGACCTGACCGCCGAGGATGTTCGGGATCACCTGCGCGGCGCCGAATGGCACGTCGACCACTTCGACGCCGGCCGCCTTGAACAGGGCGACCGACGTCAAGTGAGTGTGACTGCCGCTGCCCGAATTGGCGATGGTGATGGTCTTGGGCTTCGCTTTCGCGGCGGCGATGATGTCGGCCAAGGTCTTGAACTTGGACTTGGAGCGCACGGCCAGGACGGGCGATTCGACCAGCACCTGCGCCACCGCGTCGAAGGACTTGTAGTCAAAGGCCAGCGTGCCCGAATGGTACGTGGTCGAGATCGAGTTCGAGTTCCAGACCAGCGAATAGCCATCAGGCTTCTGGCCAGCGACGTGTCGATATCCGATCGCTCCGCCCGCGCCGGGGCGGTTGAACACGACAATCTTGGCGCCGCTGAGCTGCCTGCTCATGCCGTCGGCCAGCAAGCGCGCGGCCACGTCGGCCGACGAGCCCGCCGGAAACAGAACCGTCAGCTCGATCGGTCCTTTCTTGGGGAATGCCGGTTCCTGCGCGAGCGTCGGGCCGGCCAGCGTAGTCAACATTGCGCACGCGAACACAGCGCGCGCCGTCAGGTTTGCCATCATGACGACCTCCGATCAGTCTTTGGCAAGGATTTCCGCAACTTCGACCCGCCGTCCCTCGCGTGCCGACACGACGCCGGCGCGGATAACCGCAAGGGATGTGGTCGCAGCCTCACCGCCCATTTCCGGCGCGCCATTACCACGCACCGCGGCGGCGAACTCTTCAAGCTCCTCCACTAAAGTGTCGTTCTTCGGGCAGGGCACGTCTACGGGTTTCTTCTCGCCGCGCTTCAGCAACCTTAAGCCCTGGTACATATCGTAGTATGCACTCGCTTCTTTTCCATAGATATTCATTAAATAGTATTCGGACGCCGACGCGTAGCTCGCATTGAGCGTAGAGAGCGCACCGTTCTCGTGTTCCAGGATCATGCTGGCGACGTCGGGGTTGTCGCCCGGCAGCACCAGCTGGGCCGACCGACCGGTGACCGCTTTGATCGGGCCCATGAGGTATTCAAGTACATCCGCGTAGTGGATGCCGATCTGCAGCATCACGCCGCCAGGCATGCCGACCGACTGGTAACGCCATGAGGTGAGGTCAAACTGGCCAAGCCGGTCGCGGCTGATGTTAGCCTCCGCATTGACCAGCGTGCCGAATACGCCGGCGTCGATCTGTTGCTTCACGTAACGGAAATGGCTTTCGCGCCGCCGCTGATAGCCAAGCGCGAGCACGATGCGGCCCTTGCGGGCGCACTCGGCAATGGCAAGCCCCTCGGAGACTGAATTGGCGATTGGCTTGTCGAGAAAGACGTGCTTGCCAGCCTCCGCCGCCGCCCGCGTGGTCTCCAGGTGTACGCTGTTGGGCGTGGTGTTGATGATCGCTTCGACCTCAGGGTCGGCGAGGATTGCCTCATAACTAGGCGAGGTTCGGCAGCCATATTTTTCCGCAAAGGCGCTGCGCTTGTCCTCGGAGCGGGTGAAGCAGGACACGATATTGATCTTGCCTGATCGCTTGACGGCGTCGGCCAGTACGTCCGACCACCATCCCATGCCGATCGATGCCACCCGTACGGGATCGCTGGCCATGCCTATCGTCTCCGCTTATTCCCTATTCTTGCGCATCGCTTATTCTTACGTCGTTCGCTGGATGGCGAAAGGCGCATGCCTCGTACTTCAATATCCGCTACTCGCGCTGATCGAGTGCATACAATACGTCTTTAGTTGCCCATCATTCCCAGCGTGCCCCGATTGCTTCGACTGCAGCGCGGGCGATCCGTTCGTCGGTCGTCCAGTCGGCGCCGGCGACGCCGACCCCGCCGATGCATTCTCCCTCGACGAGCACTGGGCAGCCGCCCTCCATGGCGGTCCAGCGCTCCGGACCCGCTGCAAGCGCAAGGCCTAGCGCATGGTTGGTGTCGAGGTCTTGTCCGACCGCGCCCTTGGCAGAAGTCGGCCGCTTGTTCGAGGCGGCGCAGACGGCTTTCGTCGTGGCCGAATGGACCGAATGGAAACGTCCGCCCTCCATGCGCTCGAGCACGATCAGGTGTCCGCCCGCGTCTGTCACCGCGATAGACACCGCAACGCCAGCCTGCTGCGCCGTCGCGATCGCGGCCGCCAACATCGCCTTGGCGCCCTCATTGGTCAGGCGCTTGCTGCTGGCAATGTTCATGGAGTGCCCCCCGCACGATCCAAGGCAGGATATGTGATGGCGACTGCGGCGTCATCAAGGCTCAGTCAGTGGTCGCCCAGCGTCTTGGCGAGCCGGCGCGCCTCCGCCACCAGCGCGGCGTTGAGCGGGGTCATCGGCTCGCGCGCCGGCACCACCAGGCCGACGGCGTGCGTCGCCTCCGGCTCGACGATCGGGATGGCGCGGATCGTTGTGGTCAGACCGAGGGTCTGGGCAAGCCGCGCCGGCATCACGGTCGCCCAGCGTCCGGTGCGTACGTGCGTAAACAGAACGATCACCGAATCCGATTCCAGCATCGGCTGCGCCTCGCCGCCAGCCGAGCGCAACAGCCCGTCAATGATGCGCCGGTTCTGCATGTCGGGAGTGAGCAGGCAGAGCGGCACTTGCGACACTTCCGCCCACGTCACCTGCTCGCGATCGCCGAGCGGCGCGTCGGCCGCGGTCAGGAGCTGGTAGCGCTCGTGATAAAGCGGCACCGCGCTGACGCGGCCCAGCGGCTCATTGTCGATGTAGGTCAGGCCCGCGTCGATCTCGAGGTTTTCCAGCAGGGTGAGGATCTCGATCGAGGTGCGCGACAGGATGGTGAAACGCACGTCGGGATGGCGGGCGCGGAATGGCGTGGTGAGCGCCGCCACCATCGCGAGCGTGGTGGGGATTGCGGCGATGCGCAACTGGCCGGTCAGGCCGTGTTGCAGGGTCTTTATCTCCTCCCGCATCGCGCGCGCATCGCCCACGATCCGTCGCGCCCAGTCGAGCGTGCGCTCGCCCTCCGGCGTGAACCCGATGAAGCGCGAGCCGCGCTGCACCAGGAGCACGCCGAGCGTCTCTTCGAGCTGCTTAATGCCGGCCGAGAGCGTGGGCTGCGTCACCCCGCAGGTTTCGGCCGCGCGCCCGAAATGGCGCTCGCGCGCCAGCGCCATCAGATATTCCAGCTTGTCGAGCATCCCGGATCGGCCTAAGTTTATGAAACATATAAATAATCCAGACGATAGAAATTTTCAATCGCGAGATAAGGACAAGGGGATTGTGCCGCTGCGAGGCAGCCCCAATGTGCCCGGAAAAGGGCCCTCATGAGCAGCATAACTCTCACCGACCGCAAGACAAATGGCGCTCGTCGCCCGCGCCGCACCCCCAAGGGCCGGCAGGTCGATCCGTGCGCGCTCGAGGAGGTTCGCGCGCTGCTGGGCGAGCGCGAGCGCCGCCGCGACCTGCTGATCGAGCATTTGCACCTGATCCAGGACCGCTATGGCCATCTCTCGGCCGCGCATCTGGCTGCGCTGGCGCAGGAGATGCGGCTGGCGCTGACTGAAGTGTATGAGGTCGCGACCTTCTACGCGCATTTCGACGTCGTGAAGGAGGGCGAAGCGCCGCCGCCTCCGGTCACGGTGCGGGTGTGTGATTCACTCTCCTGCGCGATGGCGGGCGCCGAGACGCTGCTGCGCGATCTGCCCGCCAGGCTCGGGCGCGAGGTGCGCGTTGTGCGCGCGCCCTGCATGGGCGCCTGTGACCATGCGCCAGTTTGTGCGGTCGGCCACAGCCAGGTCATGAAAGCCACGGTCGAGACGGTTACGGCTGCGGCCGCGAAGCCTGCACACGCGCATGCCTATCCGACCCCGAAGGACTTCGACGCCTACCTGCGCGACGGCGGCTATGCGCTGCTCAAGGCCTGTCTCGCCGGCTCGCGCACGCGTGACGACCTGATCAAGATCGTCAGCGACGCAGGCTTGCGTGGGCTCGGCGGTGCGGGCTTCCCGACCGGCCGCAAGTGGTCGCTGGTGCGCGCCGAACCGGCGCCGCGCCTATTCGCCGTCAATGCCGACGAGGGCGAGCCCGGCACCTTCAAGGACCGCTACTATCTGGAGCGCGATCCGCATCGCTTCATCGAAGGCATGCTGATCGCGGCCTGGGTGGTGGAGGCGCCGGAGACCTATCTCTACGTCCGCGACGAATACTCGGAGGTGCGGCTGCTGTTAGAGCAGGAGATCGCCAAGGCCGAGCGTGCAGGGCTTACGCCGCATACGAAACTTCATCTACGTCGCGGCGCCGGCGCTTACATCTGCGGCGAAGAATCCGCGATGATCGAATCGATCGAAGGCAAGCGCGGCCTGCCGCGGCATCGGCCGCCCTATGTGGCGCAAGTGGGTCTGTTCGGCCGTCCGACGCTCGAGCAAAACGTCGAGACGCTCTACTGGGTGCGCGACATCGTGGAAAAGGGTGCCGCCTGGTTCACGTCGCATGGCCGCCGCGAGCGCAAGGGCTTCCGCAGCTTCTCGGTCTCCGGCCGCGTCAACAAGCCGGGCGTCGTGCTGGCGCCGGCGGGCGTCACCGCGCGCGAGCTGATCGACGAATTCTGCGGCGGCATGCAGGAGGGCCACACCTTCAAAGGCTATCTGCCAGGCGGTGCCTCCGGCGGCATCCTGCCGGCCGCAATGGCGGACCTCCCGCTCGACTTCGGCACGCTGGAGCCGTACGGCTGTTTCGTGGGGTCGCACGCGGTGGTGATCCTGTCAGATCAGGACGATATCAAAGCGGTCGCGCTCAACCTGATGAAGTTCTTCGAGGACGAGAGCTGCGGCCAGTGCACGCCCTGTCGGGTCGGCACTGAGAAGGCCGTGAAGCTGATGGCGCAGGGGCCGTGGAACGAGGCGCTGTTGAGCGAACTCGCCGGCCTGATGCGCGACGCCTCGATCTGCGGGCTCGGCCAGGCTGCGCCCAACCCGCTTGTGAGCGTGCTGAGATATTTCCCGGAGGAGCTGAAGCAGCCGCTGGGGAGTTGGTGACTTTCAACGAGCACGGCCTACCCCTCCCCCTTGTGGGGAGGGGTGGCGCCGAAGGCGCCGGGGTGGGGTTCTAACAACTGGATTTGGTCTATGCCGCATAGTGCGATCAATTCCCGGACGAGGCATCAGGCGCAATCGTTGCGCCGCCGGCCGACTGATGCCGAACGGAAACTCTGGTACGTGCTGCGTTCAATGAAGCCGATGGGTATTCATTTTCGGCGGCAAGCGCCTATTGGGGCGTTCATTGTCGATTTTGTCTGGTACGCCGGAGAGCTTGTCGTGGAGATCGATGGTGGTCAGCACGCAGAGCTTCAACGCGAATATGACCAACGCCGCACAGCATGGCTCCAATCGCAAGGCTATCGCGTGCTGAGGTTTTGGAACAACGATGTGTTGAAAACGCCGCTGGTTGTGGGCGAGGCCATCTTGTCGGCTGCACGCGAACAGAAGCGATCGATCCCCACCCCCATCCCCTGCCCACAAGGGGGAGGGGAGGAGTTCGCGGCACCGCCAGGCCAACCAAGCCTGTACACGGCAGTCGGAGAGCGCACATGACCACCAATGGCTCCGGCCAACCGAAGACCTTCACCATCGACGATCGCGAAGTCGACATCCGCGAGGGCGAGACCATCTTCCGCGCTGGGCGTCGGGTCGGCGTGAAGCTGCCGCACCTGTGCTACACGCCCAAGCCCGGCTACCGCGCGGACGGCAACTGCCGCGTCTGCATGGTCGAGATCGAGGGCGAGCGTGTGCTCGCCGCAAGCTGCATCCGGACGCCGACGCCCGGCATGAAGGTGAAGACGCAGACCGAGCGTGCCAAGACCGCGCGCCGCATGGTGGCGGAGCTCCTTGTCGCCGACCAGCCGGCGCTTGAGATCGCGCATGATCCCGACTCCGAGCTCTGGAAGATCGCCAAGCGCCAGACGATCGAGCCAGGCCGCTTCCCGCGTGATGCGCGGCCTGCGTCCGACCGCAGCCATCCCGCCATGGCGGTCAATCTCGACGCTTGCATCCATTGCAATCTCTGCGTTCGCGCCTGCCGCGAAGTGCAGGTCAACGACGTGATCGGCATGGCGGGCCGCGGCCACCACGCCAAGATCGTGTTCGACTTCGACGACCCGATGGGCGCCTCGACCTGCGTCGCCTGCGGCGAATGCGTGCAGGCCTGCCCGACCGGCGCGCTGATGCCGGCAACGCTGGTCGACGAGCGCAACGTCTTCACCAGCAAGGCCGACCGCGAGGTGCATAGCGTGTGCCCCTATTGCGGCGTCGGCTGCCAGCTCACCTATCACATCAAGGACGACAAGCTTCTCTCCGTGTCAGGCCGCAACGGCCCGGCCAACCAGAACCGGCTCTGCGTCAAGGGCCGCTTCGGTTTCGATTACGTGAGCCATCCGCATCGGCTCACCAAGCCGCTCATTCGCAAGGAGGGCGTCAAGAAGCACGCGCACGACACGGTTGACCCGGCCAATCCGTGGACGCATTTCCGCGAGGCGACGTGGGATGAGGCGCTCGAGCGCGCCGCCTTAGGCCTCAGGACGATCCGCGACCGCGACGGCTCGAAGGCGCTCGCGGGCTTCGGCTCGGCCAAGGGCTCGAACGAGGAGGCTTATCTGTTCCAGAAGCTGGTGCGCACCGGCTTTGGCACCAACAACGTCGATCACTGCACGCGACTGTGCCATGCCTCGTCGGTGGCGGCGCTGATGGAAGGCGTCGGCTCCGGCGCCGTGTCGGCGACCTTCAACGAATGCAAGAACTCCGAAGTGATCGTGGTCATCGGTGCGAACCCGACCGAGAACCATCCGGTCGCTGCCACTTTCTTCAAGCAGGCGGCCAAGCGCGGCGCGCAGCTCATCGTGATGGACCCGCGCGGGCAGGCGCTCAAGCGCCACGCCGCCCACATGCTGCAGTTCAAGAACGGCACCGACGTGGCAATGCTCAACGGCATCCTCAACACGATCGTCACCGAGAAGCTCTACGACGAGCAGTACATCCAGACCTACGTCGAGGGCTTCGCGCCATTCGCCGAAAGCATCAAGGACTTCACGCCCGAGGAGATGGCGCCAATCTGCGGCGTCGACGCGGACACGCTGCGCACGGTCGCGCGCAAGTTCGCGCGCGCGAAGGCGGCGATCATCTTCTGGGGCATGGGCGTGTCGCAGCACACCCACGGCACCGACAACGCCCGCTGCCTGATCGCACTCTCGCTGATCACCGGCCAGATCGGCCGCCCGGGCACGGGGCTGCATCCGCTGCGCGGCCAGAACAACGTGCAGGGCGCCTCAGATGCGGGCCTCATTCCGATGTTCTTTCCCGACTACAAGTCGGTCGAGAACATCGAGATCCGCGCCAAGTACGAAGAGGCTTGGGGCAGCAAGCTCGATCCCAAGCGCGGCCTCACAGTGGTCGAGATCATGGACGCGATCCATGCCGACGTGATCAAGGGCATGTACATCATGGGTGAGAACCCGGCGATGTCCGACCCCGACCTCAATCACGCGCGCGAGGCGCTCGCACACCTCGAGCATCTGGTGGTGCAGGACCTGTTCCTCACCGAGACCGCTGTCTATGCCGACGTGGTGCTGCCGGCCTCGGCCTGGCCGGAGAAGGACGGCACCGTCACCAACACCAACCGACAAGTGCAGATGGGTCGGCAGGCGCTGCCGCTGCCGGGCGAGGCGAAGCTCGACTGGTGGCTGATTCAGGAGATCGGCCGACGCATCGGGCTGCCCTGGAACTACGCGCATCCGAGCGAGATCTATACCGAGATGGCGTCGCTGATGCCGTCGCTCGACAACATCTCGTGGGAGCGCGTGGAGCGCGAGAGCGCCGTCACCTATCCGTCGGACGCGCCCGATCAGCCCGGCCACGACGTCGTTTTTGAAAAGGGCTTCCCGCGTCCGGGCGGCTTCGGCAAGCTCGTCGCGGCCAAGCTCACGCCACCCGACGAGCAGCCGGATGCCGAATACCCGTTCATCCTCACCACCGGCCGGCAGCTCGAGCATTGGCACACCGGCGCGATGACGCGCCGCGCCTCGACGCTCGATGCGCTCGAGCCAAGCGCGATCGCGGCGGTGTCGCGCGGCACGCTCGGCAAGCTCGGGATCGAGGCCGGCGACATGATCCGGGTCTCCACACGCCGCGGCACGGTCGAGCTTGCGGCGCGCCAGGACGATGCGGTGCCAGACGGTGTGGTGTTCATTCCGTTCGCCTATGTCGAGGCGGCCGCCAACCTCCTCACCAATCCGGCGCTCGACCCGTTCGGGAAGATTCCCGAATTCAAGTATTGCGCCGCCAAGGTGGAGAAGGTCGATCAGGCGACGCGGGTGGCGGCAGAGTAGCGCTCTGCCGCGACATTGATCCGCATGAGCACTTCACGCCCAATTCTGCGCAACGCGGTGCTCATGGCTGGCCTAGGCACGCCGGTGCTCCTCCTGCATGGGTCCGCCAGCTCGTCGACGATGTGGACGCCGGTGATCAATGCGCTCAAGCCGCGCTTCCGGCTGATCGCACCCGATCTCATCGGCTATGGCCGCACCGATCCCTGGCCGGACGGGCACGCGTTCCGCCTGGACGACGAGCTGCGGCTGCTCGAGCTGCTCATCGAGCATCAGCCGGGTGGTGCGCATGTGGTGGCGCATTCCTATGGCGGGGTGGTTGCGCTCGCGCTTGCGCGCGCGGGGCGCGTCAGCATTCGCTCGCTCACCCTGATCGAGCCGGTTGCGTTCGATGTCCTGCGAGCCGATCCGCAGGCATGGTCGGAGGCTGAGACGTTCAGTCGCGATTTCGCCGAGCGCATCGCAGCGGGCGACACCGAAGCCGCAATGCGGCATTTCGTCGACTATTGGTCGGTCACCGGCACTTGGGAGTCGATGGACGAGGGCTCGCGCGCGCTCATGCGGCGTGCCGCGAGCAAGATCGTGCACGAATTTGAAGCGGTGTTTGCCGATCCGGACGTGACCGCTTTGCGCACGCTCCCGTTCCCGGTGCGGCTCATCGCCGGCGACAAGAGCCCGCTGCCGGTCCGTCGCATCGCTGCCATCCTGGCCGAGCGCTTGCCGAACGCGAGCCTGCAGGTGATCGAGGGCGCCAACCACTTGTTGCCATCGACGCATCATCGCGCGCTAAGCGCATGGCTGCTTCAAACGTTGGGGCTTTCGCCGCCCGTCGGCTGAAGAGAGCAACAGGTTGGCTCGAGTAGGTTTGAGTCACCGACGGTTGTTCTGGATAACGTCATTGCGCGCAAGGCCGGCCAATCGAGTCGCGGCAAATCAGCCCGTCTGGGATGATCGCTTGTCAGCACCAACGTCCGTCGATACCATCGCCTGATCGTGGACTGGGCGGACTAGTGCCGCTTTTCGATTTGAAGTTCCTACACCACCTGCAGCAAGCTCGATTAGGAACTTCAAATCGAAAAGCGGCACTAGAATCATAGAGTTGCCAGTGCCCCTCTGTTTCCGAAGTTCGTGTCAGAGTGTGCTGCGATGTATCACGAATTTCGGAAACGGGGCGCGAGACTCTGCACGCAAAAGCCTTTGAATGAGGCAGCCCTCGATAAGTCGACCAATTGGAGCAATCAACAGCGTTTGGTTTGACCGGCGGACCTTCGGCCCGCTGAGTCAATGCTGGCCACGCGCGCACTCGCAATCAAACGACACACATTGGCTGCTCGGATTGGTGTGCGACCGATGGCCAGGCATTCGATCGGGGCGCCGTCCAGGCTGCCGCGGGCCTTCCATGCAAATTGGGCAGATCTCACCTCAAAGTAGAAAAACCATGGTTGAACAGAAAGGGATCAGACATGATCAACTATAAAATGCTGTTGGGCGCCGGTGTGATGTTGGGCGTAGTGCAAATGGCTGTTGTCGACCCAGCCCTTGCAGCGGGAGCGGATCCGCATTGGAGCTATCACGGTACGGACGGCCCCTCTAACTGGGGGACGCTCAAGAACCCTGGGGAACCGCCGGCCTTTCCAACCTGCGCAATCGGCAAAGCGCAGTCACCGGTCGATCTGCCTGCGGGGAATGCGGTCGAAAATGTCACGATCACAACTGACTACAAGCCCGGGAGGCTGGTGCTGAAGCCGAATAGTCACACTGTCGAGGTCACTGCTCCGCCAGGTTCAACGATGACCTCTGGCGGGCATGTCTTTCGGCTTGTGCAGGTGCATTTCCATAGTCCGTCCGAGCATACGATCGGCGGAAAACAATTTCCCTTCGAGGCGCACTTCGTTCATCGAGACAACGAAAACAAACTTGCTGTTCTGGGAATTTTGTTCAAGAACGGCAACAGCAATAACGAGCTCGAGCAGATTCTTCGCGAAGCCAAGGGCGACAATTACGATGGCAAGATCGGCCGCATGACTTTCAACCCGAACGGCCTGCTGCCAAAGTCTCTGAAAGTCTACCGTTACATGGGGTCGTTGACGACACCGCCTTGTTCAGAAGGCGTGAGCTGGCATGTAGCAGTTGAGCCCATGACGGCCAGCGCCGACGAACCGATCGTGTTCGAGACGTACATGCACGGCAAGAACGTGCGTCCGGTGCAGAGGCGGCTGACCAAATCGCGATAGCCTTCCACGTGGAACCCTGGTCGGGATTGCGCACAAATTTGCATTCCCCACCAGGGCCAATGACCAAATGACCCTGGTGTCGGATTATTTCCACGTCATTCTGTTGTCCGCGACAGGGCAAGAGGCCAGCGCAGCCCGCCCGCTCAGCGTGCTACCAGAAGCGAATGATAGCGATGGCGCTGACGACGGCTTGCCAAATTGCCGCTGACGCAGCGCCTATCAAGACGACAGCGGCAAGCAGGGTGAAACAAATCAGCAATCCGTCTTCCTCGATATACGCAAGTGAGATCAGTGCGATCACAATCGCCGGCACAATGTTGCTCAAAGGCACTGGGATAAGGAGCAGCATACCAGTCAACAAGAGGATAGCTATGCCAACAAAACGCTTGGCCACCTCGAAGGTGGTCGGCCAGCGCGGATGCACAGCGTTCTCAAGATATCGCAGTGCAGGAATAGAGCGCCCGCAAAGGAGAAATAGATAGCGCGTCGGCAGGCGTCGGGCCGTGATGAAACGCGGAAAAACAGGGTCGGGACGGCCCGCAATCATCTGCACCGCCACGACCGCGAGCACAAGGCCAGGCACTGTCGAGCCTATCGGGGCCATGGCGAGCAGGCCAAGAAACAGCATGACAATGCCGAACGAGCGCTGATGCAAGGCCGACATCAGCCACTCAAGAGTGAAGTGGTCCGCAGGTGCTTGATCGAGGAGGCCCTCTAGCACTTGTGAGCTAGGCGTACGCTCATTTGTGTCGCTCAGCTCCATTCCGGCTTTCTGGCATCTTGCATGATACGTTTCAACATATCTGTTTCTGGCCGCGGGTTTTCGCGGACGTAGGGGTCCTTACACAGCCAGGGTCAGGAATTGAAGAGCTCGGAGTCAAAATATCAAGTCCGCCTGTCTCGCTGTGAAAAGCGGACATCCGGAGTATATCGGTAGCACCGCGACGAGGCATCCTCCGGGCATGCTGGGATTTCAAAAGCCGATCGCGGGAGAGCAGCATGCGGGGTCGAGCAGGGTTGCGCCGAAACCAAGATCATCCGATCTCGAGCAGCAGCTTCTGCAGGATGGCTTGCTTGAAGTTATCGAAGCCGACCAATTCGATGGTGACGTGTGCTTCCCCGCCAACGACGTGATTGCGATAGTATACGTCGAGGCCTTCGGCAGGTTGGGGCGGATAGATAAATTCGGGCGGCTTGACAATGATAGGCAGCCCATTGATCACAACGCCCTTCGCGACCAGCGCGTCACGAACCGTACGAAGACCGGCAATCCCTTGGTTGTCGCCGCCATCGCCGGACACATCGATGACCTTGCGGCCGCCAGTGAACTCCTGGTCGAAGCGTGTGTCGCAGAACAGAAGCGCCCGGCTGATGAAGGTATTGATCCCGATCTGCGGACGTTTGGCATTTCTCAATCGATTGCGGAACAGGTCCATCGATTGTGCGTCGTGAACCCGTATCCAGGGCACCATGACCTCCTGCTCGCGCGCCCATGCAATGAAGGTGATGGCAAGGACCGGTGGCTCGAGCCCACGAACGACTTTCAGTATGCGGGAATCACCCAGCGCATCGAAATAGCCGTCTTGCTGGGTCTGGTAGCGATGCGCATTCACGCTTCCCGAAACATCGGCAGCGAGGATGAGCTGCATCCCGACCGGTTCGGCCGCGGTGGCAGCCCATGGAGCAAACGCGAGCGCAGAAGCTGCTGCCAAGGCCTGGCGTCGGGTAACCAGCGTTTTCATGGCTCGTTTCCTGGGTGTCACTCCGCCTTAGTTTCCACGGCGCAAGCCGCTTGGTGGCGGCAAGCGCCGCGCCGGACGCAATCCGGAACACACTACTCCAAATATAGCAGCATATGGGCGGGTGGCGAAGCGGAAGGGGGGAAGCGAGCCAGGCTGCATGGCGTTCGGGTATTTCCTGGCGGATTCCGGCCGGATGTTCCCTCACAGTCCCGGCAGGCGCGGGGCGCCGCCATCGAGATGCACGCCTTCGAGCGCGAGCAGCTTCGCCTTTGTGGCCGCGCCGCCAGGCGCAGAGAATCCGCCGAGCTTGTTGCCGGCCGCGAGCACGCGATGACATGGAATGACGATCGGCGTGGGATTGCGTCCCATCGCTTCGCCGACATCGCGCGCGGCCGCAGGCTCCGTGCGGCCGATCGCACGCGCGAGCGTGCCGTAGGTCGTGGTGCTGCCCCAGGCGAGCGCACGCATCGCGCTGTACAACTCGCGGCGGAACGGATCGAGACTTGCAAGATCGACCGGCACCGTCGAGAAATCAACGCGCTCACCGTCGAGATAACGCGTGATGTCGGCGATCAGCGCCGCGACCCATGGCGACGGTTCGGCCGCAGCCGTGCTGTGCGCCCTCGCGATCAGGCGCCGTTCGGTCGCGGCCCGATCACGCCCGGGGAGCTGCACGGCGACGAGCCCGCGAGCGCTCCACGCGAGGCCGCAGGCCCCGAGGGCGGTGTCGAAGACGCAGTGGCTGACGACAGTCGGTTCGCTATCCATACTCTGCTGCATGTAGGGCTAAATGCGCCGCCGTCCACCCGGATCGTGCCTGTTGGCCGCGGCCAAGGGGCTTATTTGTTCTCCCGGAAATAGGCTTCCACCGGACCGCTGAGCTTGATCAGGAGCGGGTTCCCGTGGCGGTCCTTGGCCTTGCCGGCTGCAACTCGGATCCAGCCTTCGCTGACGCAATATTCCTCGACGTTGGTCTTTTCGGCGCCCTTGAAGCGAATGCCGACGTCGCGCGCCAGCACGTCGGCGTCATAGTAGGGGCTGTTCGGGTCGTTGGAGAGGCGGTCGGGCGGTGTGTCGGACATGGCGTACCATCAGGTCGAGGAAAAGCGTATCCCGAGTTGAGAAAACGTGAAATCCGTCTCCATTGTCTCGGGACGCATTGCGGACTACGCTTTATCGCATCCGGATCGTACAACTACTGGACCCGAGCCATGAAAGCCACTCTCAACGGTACGGTGATCGCCGAAAGCGACGACATCGTCGAGAACGACGGCTACTTCTACTTCCCGCCGTCGGTGGTGCAGATGGAATGGCTCGAGAAGGTGCCCAGGACCGACAAAGACCGTGCCTGTCCGCATGGCGTGCAGTTCTACGACGTCGTGATCGACGGCGAGCGCCATGCCCGCAATGCCTGGGTGTACGAGGCGCCGCGCACGTCCAAGATTGCGACCGGTGGCCGCGTCGGCTTCTGGCGGGACGTGAAGCTCAGTTGAGCACGGCCGGCTTCAGGTGACTTTGTTTCGCATGGCGTATCGGCCGGGCGGCCGATGCCCCATATGCGTCCGAGGGTGTGGCGCAAGCCCGTCGGTCTTGCTTGATCGGAGACGGGCTTCTTCTGGTTGGTCGCGTTGCGGAAGCGCAGCCCGCCAGCCGGAACGTGATGAACCTCATGCGCGGAATACGCTGCCGGGTCGAGGGCTACTCGCTCTTGGCGATTGGTTTGTGCGGCCGAGGGACTTCAACTCGCGAGCTTGCGGGTGATCACATCCGTGCAGCTTTCATTGAGCTCGGCGATGATCTTGCCGGTGCGCGCGCGCAGAAGCTTTTCGGAGCGCGTCATGCCCATGCCCCAGCTGCACGGCTTGATCGGCATGTTGCGCCATTCCTCAGGCGTGCGGTGCGGATAGGTCGCCTCGTCGATCTGCTCCATCTCGGTCGTCAACTCGGCGGCGATGCCGTTGGGATCGACGAAGAAGCTGAAGATGTTGCTGCCCGGGCCGGCATGGCGGCCGACGCCCCATTCGACCGGATAGCCGTTCATCGACAGGCGGCCTGATGCGCCCATGAGGCCGTCAAAGTCGGGCAGCTCGAACGCCATGTGGTGCAGGCCGGGCCCCGCGATCTTGCCGAGCGCGACGTTGTGATGGTCGTTGGTGCAGCGCAGGAAATCGATGCCGTCGGTGCGGTCCGACAGCCTGAAGCCGAGAAGGTCGCGGAAGAAGCTCTCGAGTTCTGGATAGCTGCCGGATCGAAACACGACGTGGGAGAATTTGCGCGGCCGTCGGGGATCGGCGAGCTCTGCCGGGTGGCGCGCGACGTCGCTGCTGATCGTCTGCCTGATGCCGTCAGGCGTGCGGAAGCTGAAGCCGTAGCCGCCGCCTGCCACCGCCGGCAGCGCATGCGGCGCATCCTCGACGTCGGCACCGAACGCGATTGCCTTGGCATGGAGCGCATCAACCGCGGTCTTGTCGGGCGCCGCATAGTTGGCGGCGCGCAACTCGATCCGCGGCCCCTCGTGCAACGTGAGCGCATGATGCTCCGGACCGGTTGCCCGCAGGTAGACTGTGCCGCGCTCGCGCGCGACTTCTTCAAGGCCCCAGAGCTTGGAATAGAACGCCACGCTTGCCGCGAGATCGCGCACCGCCAGTTCGAGCCCTCGAATATCGCTTACACGTGCGTCTTCCATGGCGTTTCTCCATCGCGATAAAATTAGTTGAATATGAAACTAGTTGGCGCGGGCCGGAGCTGGACTTGATCTAGATCAAGAACGTGGCCGCTTTCATCGCATGGCGGCGCAGAGCAATTTGAATGGCTCGCCGCAGGTGCAAGAAAGCCAGCGCAGGCGTGCTGCGCTGGCTTGAGGCGGCGCCGCGACGGCGCGTCGGCATTCAAACTCTTAGGCGGCCAGATTGCCGTACTTGATCAGGTTCTCCTTCTGCGGCTCATTACGCGGCGGCAGCTTGAAGAGCCGCGCCGCGGTGCCGCCCAGAATGTTGTGCTTGGCCTTCTCCGACAGGAACGGCAGATCCCAGATCGTTGATGGCAGGTCGAAGTCCCAGTGCGGATAGTCAGACGCGTAAAGGAGCCGGTTCTCGGCGTCCATCATCTCGAACGTGCACTGCAACGCCTTCATGTTCTGGATCTCGATCGGCTGCGACGAGTAGTACATGTCGCGCATGTATTCGCTCGGCTTCTTCTTGAGCGTGGGCGCTTCCGAGGGGCGCATCATGTATTCGTTGTCGAGCCGCTGCATCAGGAACGGGATCCAGGCCAATCCGCCTTCGATCCAGATCACCGGCAGCTTGGGGAAGCGCTCGCCGACCCCATTGATCACCCAGTTGGTGCAATGCAGGATGTTGTAGAACGAGAACCCGAGCGCATGCACCGAGATGAAACGGTTGCAGGCGCGGAACACCGGCTCCGACCAGTTCGGCCCAGAGTGGAAGGACAGCGCCAGGCCGCGCTCCTCCATCGCCCGGTAAACCTTCATGTAGGCGTTGTCGTTGACCTGCAGGTTGCGCACGGTCGTGACCATGAAGCCTGAGACGCCCTTGCGGCCGCCGAAGTGCTCGACCTGGCGCAGGCAGGCATCCGGATCGGAGAACGGCAGACATAGCGCCGAGTACAGCCGTCCGCCCGATTCCGGCAGCACCTTCTCGGTGAGCCAGCGGTTGTAGGCCCAGCACAGGTCGACCTCCATCTCCTTCTGCGGATGCAGCCCGATGTTGAGCATGCCGGTCGGGAACAGGCAGGAATAGTCGACGCTCATCGCGTCCATCCAGCGCTCGCCGAGCTGCACGTCGCGCAGGCGGCTCGCGTCGGTCTTCTCGGAGGAGCGCAGCGGATAGCGCGTTACGCGCCCGCCCATGTCCTGGGTAAATCCAGCCTGGCTCGGCACGATATTGTGGCGGCCCTTGGCGCGGCCCGACAACGTGACCTGGCGCATCACGTCGTTTTCCATGAAGGGGAGGATTTCCGACCAGTTCTCGTTCTCGTAGTGGTGCGCGTCGCAGTCGACGATGAGGACGTCATCCAGCTTGCGCTTCACCGCCTGCTGGCGCGCATGCGCGAGCAGCTTGGTCGTATTGAGCTCTTCTACCGAAACGCGGCGACCGCGTTCGACCGTAAGTTCCATGATGATCTCCTCGAATGGGGGAATTGAGTGAAACGCTGTGGGGGTCGGGGCATCAGCGGCCGGTCCAGCTCTGCCACATGCCGAGCTCGAACACGGCGAGGTTGACGGCGCGCAACAGTCCGCTTGCCGTGGTCATGACCTCGGTCGGCGTGACGGTTGCCCGCGGACGCAACGGCAACACCTCCTGGCCGGCCTCGACCTGCGCGGCGTAGTGCTTGCAGGCGGCTGCCATCAGGGCCTGCAGGGCATCGAGCGAGAGCGCGTCAGTCCGGCCCTGCGCGAGCGCGCGTTCGATCTCGGCGGCGATGCGCTTGGCATCGGCCGAGAGCGTATCGTTGGACGCGGGCTGCGTGGGCTTTGGGGGTGCCGGGCGTTTGGCCGGCCGGCTGATCGTGGCGGCTCTAGGAGACGACATAGAGCTCATCTCCCTTCTGCACGACCTTGTAGCGCCTGAGCCTGAGCTTGCGGTCGGAGACGCACTCGCCGGTCTTCATGTCGTACTCGTAGCCGTGCCACGGGCAGACGAAGTGCATCTCGTCCTCGGAGAAGTAGAGCCCGCGCGAGGTCTTGTCGGGCAGGATCGCCTCTTCGACCTTGGCAATGGTCAGGCCCTCGCAGGCCGGCCCGCCCTGATGCAGGCAGTAGTTGCTGTAGGCGTAGAATTCGCCGTCCTCGCGGAACACACCGATCTCGTTGTCTCCGACGAATATGATCCGGCGGTCACCATCCTTGAATTCGGCGGCCTTGCCGAGCAGAGTCTCAGCCATGCGTCTCACCTCCCGTGTGGCATCGTTTGCTAACGATGCGACTTAGCGGAAGGCGTTGCGGCGTGCGCCTTGATGTGGGTCAAGGTGGATTCCGGTCGACTGTGCCGTAGTGTGCATTGTTTCCGCGACTGCGTCCGAACAGCAAAAGCGAACGGGTCGCCAATCCATAATCGACGCGGCTTTTGAGGCCCGCCGGCAGGCGCGGCTGTGAGGCCCCCAATTCCTGCAAACCAGCCGTGCAACGCGGGTGGAACGGAACGGCGTCCCGATGCTATAGCGGGCGCGACAGGAGCCGCCGATGACCATTGCCGCCCTTGAAGCGTCTGCCGCGCCGACCGGTGCCGCGATCCGCCACGACTGGACGCGCGAGGAGATCCGGGCGCTGTTCGGGCTGCCGTTTCCGGAGTTGGTGTTTCGCGCCCAGAGCCTGCATCGGGCGTACTTCGATCCGACCGAGGTGCAGATCTCCACCTTGCTCTCGATCAAGACCGGCGGTTGTCCGGAGGATTGCGCCTATTGTCCGCAGAGCGCCCAATACGAGACCGGCGTGAAGGCCGAGAAGTTGATGGACCTTGAGGTCGTGCTCAAGGAGGCGGGTGCCGCGCGTGCGGCGGGCGCGAGCCGTTTCTGCATGGGCGCGGCCTGGCGTGAGCCGAAGGATCGCGACCTCGACAAGGTATGCGCGATGGTCGAAGGCGTGCGCGCGCTCGGGCTCGAGACCTGCGCCACGCTCGGCATGCTCACCGCCGAGCAGGCGCGGCGGCTCAAGGCGGCCGGCCTCGACTATTACAATCACAACCTCGATACCTCGCCGGAGTTCTACGGCGAGATCATCACGACGCGCACCTACCGGGAGCGACTCGACACGCTCGGCCACGTGCGCGATGCCGGCATGCATGTTTGCTGCGGCGGCATCGTCGGCATGGGCGAAGCGCGCGAGGACCGCGTCGGCATGATCGCGGCGCTCGCCGGCCTGCCGGTGCATCCGGAATCGGTGCCGATCAACCTGCTGGTCAAGGTCGCGGGCACGCCGCTGGCGCAAGGTGGGGCGCTCGACCCGCTCGAGTTCGTGCGCACGATCGCGGTCGCGCGCATCACCATGCCGCGGTCGGTGGTGCGGCTCTCTGCCGGCCGTGAAGATATGAGCGAGGAGACGCAGGCGCTTTGCTTTCTTGCCGGCGCGAACTCGATCTTCTACGGGCCGAAGCTTCTCACCACGCCCAATCCCGGTCCCGACCGCGATATGCGGCTGCTCGACAAGCTCGGTCTTGTGGCGATGCGCTGACGTGGCTCGCAAGCCGCCCACATCGTGTCCCGGGCGAGAGCGCCGCACGGGACCTGACTTGGATGTTGCCCGATCCGAGGAGCTACTTGCGTTCGTTGCTCCCGTATTGAAGGACTTGAACCTTCTCGACCGTCACGAGCCCACTTGACATCATGCCGTCCAGCGTCGGGAGGAACGCGTCGATCTTCTCCTGCGAGTCGACGATCTCGATCACAATCGGCAGGTCCTGCGAGAGCCGTAGAATCTTGGTGGTGTGGATGTGGCTCGAATGGCCAAAGCCCATCGGACCGCGCAAGACGGTGGCGCCGGCAAGGTTCATTTCGCGCGCCTTCAGTACGATAGCTTCGTAAAGCGGAAGGTGGCCGTGCTTGTCGTTTTCACCGAAGAAGACGCGGAGCAGGACGGCGTCGCGGGGGATCTGCATGATTACACCCATCGCATTGTGTTGACGCTCACAGCGAGCACGTGACCGATCCAGACCGCGAGCAGGCAGAGCGCGACCGAAGCGCCGATATTCACACCCACCTGCAGCCATTCACCATCGTTCATCAGGTTGAGTGTCTGTAGGCTGAACGAAGAAAAGGTCGTGAAACCTCCACAAAACCCCACCATCACGAATTGGCGTGCGGTCGCTCCCACAAACATGCGTCCATCCGGTGCGGTCAACGTGGCGAAGAAGCCGATAATAAACGAACCGATCACGTTTACGATCAGCGTCCCCCACGGAAAGGTCTCGCCAATCAGCCGTGCTGCCAGTCCAGAGCACCAATAGCGCGCAGTGCCTCCTAAGGCGCTGCCAACCGCAATCCAGATATAGGTCACCATTGCTTTCGTCGCCCCTTATGGAGGATTCTGCCCCACTTGATAGCAAGCATTGGGCCAGATGCCAGGTGCGCAGGCCGGTCGGCGCGGCTGCCGATCATCCGTTCGTGAATGAAATTGCCCCCATGGCGCAACGGCCCAGATGCTCGTCATCGTCCCGTCCTTGCCGCCGTCCGGCCGAGCCTTTTTCGGCACCAGCGATCGAACAATAAAAAACCCACCTCGCGGCGGGTCGCAGACGGACTCCTACCGCAATGCTGAGCGGCAGGAGTCATCAGCCGTTGCAGGCAGTTCCGGGGGACTCCATCCCCATTTACTTCAGTCTTAGTTGTGCCCGCGCGCGCGGTCAATGGCCCGGCGGCATCAGCCGGGGACATCGTATCCATGCGGGTTTTCCGCTTGAACGGGCGCGCCGCAGCGTCCAGGATATTCACCCGAAACCCGCACCGCGCGTTGCTCAAGCTTCATGGCCGAACGTCGTCGCCGCGTCAGGACATTCGAGTGGTCGACGGCGATCATCGCGCTTACCTCGATCATATCCGGCACCATCGTGTACCTGCGTGACGGCAGCGACAGGTTCCGCGCGATTCTGACCAACGATCTCTGGCTGTTCACTGGCATGCTGCCCAAGATGGCGGCGGGCTGCCTAATCGCGGCCTTCGTGACGCGGCTCTTGCCGCGCGAGGTGGTGGCGCGGGTCGTCGGCGGCGAGTTGGGCCTCGTCGGCATCCTGGTCGCGATGGTGATGGGCGCGGTGCTGCCCGGCGGTCCGCTCACGATCTATCCGGTTGCGGGCGCTTTCCTGCTGCTTGGCGCCGATATCGGCACCGCGGTGGCCTTCATCACGGCGTGGAACCTGCTCGGCTACAACCGCGCGCTGATCTGGGAACTGCCATTCTTCGGCCCTGAGTTCGTCGGCTGGCGCATCGTGCTTGCACTGCCGCTGCCGATCATCGCGGGCGTTCTGGCACGCACCGCGGCGCGTCTGGTCGCGCGACGCTGGGGAGACGACCAGTGGGCCTGATCACCATCATCAGTCTCGCCATCAGCGTCCTGCTGTGGGTCCTGGTCTCCGCGCTCGCATTCACCGCCGCGATGCGCAGCAAGGCGCTGTTCCGCGAGGGCGCGTATGAAGGTCTGCGCGATTTCGTCGTGCTGATCCCGCGCGTGCTGATTGGCGTGATCGGCTCCGGCTACATCGCGGCGGTCATGCCGCAGAATCTCATCACCACCTGGATCGGCCCAGGTTCCGGCATCCTCGGCATTACGATTGCGGCATTGTGCGGTGCGGCGACGCCGGGCGGTGCGGTGGTCGGCTTCGCGGTCGGGGCGGCAGCGCTGAAGGGCGGCGCCGGCGCCCCGCAGGTGATCGCCTATACGACGGCCTGGTCGCTCTATACGATCCAGCGGCTGATCAACTGGGAAATCCATATGATGCCGCCGCGGGTGGTTTGGCTGCGCGCTGCGGTGTCGATCCCGCTGCCGATCCTGGCCGGGCTCGCCGCCATGCTGATCGGCAAGCCGTAAGTCGGTTCAAACGATGAGGTCTGTCATGCGTGATCGGGTTGACGGAGATGACTCCGAGATGACGCCGACTGCGTCGCGGCGCGAAATCCTGAAAGCGGGCGCCGGCCTGGCGGCGCTCGGCGCCAGTGTGTCCGGCTTCAGCGGCAACGCGCACGCCCAAGGCGCGGCCGACCCTGCGCTGGCCCAGCTCCTGGCGGGACGCCGCATCCTCATCAAGGGCGGCATCGTGCTCTCGCTCGACCGCCAGGTCGGCGACTTCGCGCAAGCCGATGTGCTGATCGAGGACCGCACGATCCGCGAGGTCCGGCCGAATATTGCGGTAAGCGACGCGGTCGTGGTCGACGCCGGCAACCGGATCGTGATGCCGGGCTTCATCGACAGCCATCATCACTTCTATCAAGGCATCCTGCGCAACATTCTCAGCAACGGGCTGCTCGATCCGG
Source organism: uncultured Alphaproteobacteria bacterium (assembly GCA_963753575.1). Taxonomy (GTDB): domain Bacteria; phylum Pseudomonadota; class Alphaproteobacteria; order Rhizobiales; family Xanthobacteraceae; genus VAZQ01. The sequence goes on along the minus strand of CAVWCR010000003.1, from coordinate 4,061,025 downwards.
ACTACCGCCGCGACATCTCCGACAAGCTCACGGCGCCCTATACCGCCTCCGACGTCTATGCCGGCACGCTCATCAGCGCGCTCGGCATGATCGACATGGGCACGACCGCGGCGGTCGACACCTCGCAGGTCAATCATACGCCTGAGCACAGCGATGCCGGCATCCGCGCGTTGCAGGAATCGGGGCTGCGTGTGGTCTACGCCTATTCGCGCGGCGCCGGCGCTGGCACGCGCTATCCGCAGGACATCATCCGGTTGCGCGAGACCTATTTCACCTCCGACGATCAGCTGCTCACGCTGGCGTTGGGCGCGAGCCTCGACCGGCGGCTGTTCGCCATCGCGCGCGAGATCGGCGTGCGCATGGTCTCGCACGGCGTGAGCGACAAGACCCAGAGCAGGCTCATCGAGCTCGGCCGCGCCGGCCTCTTGAAGCCGGGCGACGAATTCATCCACTGCACGCAACTCAGCAGCGAGGCCTGGCGCCTGATCAAGGATAGCGGCGGCCACGTCTCGCTGTCGGTGCCGATCGAGATGGCGATGGGGCACGGCATGCCTGCGGTCCAGGACGCGCTCGATCATGGCCTGCGGCCGTCGCTTTCCTCCGATGTCGACGTGACCATGGCGCAGGACCCGTTCACGATCATGCGCGGCGCGTTCACGCTGCAACGGCTCATGGTGCTGCAGCGCGCGCGCAAGGGCGAACAGAACCTACCGCCGCTTCTGACCTGCCGCGATGTGCTCGAATTCGCCACCATCGAGGGCGCCCGCTGCCTCACTCTCGACAGCAAAATCGGCACGCTCACGCCCGGCAAGGAGGCCGACATCGTGATGCTTGCGGCCGACCGGGTGAACGTCTGGCCGATCAACAATGTGCCGGGCGCCGTCGTCAACCTGATGAACCCGATGAATGTCGACACGGTGTTCGTCGCCGGCAAGGTGCGGAAGTGGCGCGGCAGCCTGGTCGGCGTCGACGTGGCGAGGGTGCTGCGTCTCGCCCAGGAGGCGCGTGACGGCGTCGTGCGCCGCGCCAACTTTAAGGCGAATCTGTTCGGGTGAGGCTCAGCGCCTGGTGCCCGTTGTGGCCAGCGTCTCGATGAACGCTCTGACGGCGGCGGCGGCCGCGGCGGGCGCAATCTGCAGCATGGTATGGGGTGCTTCGATATCGATGATGCGTGCTTGCGCGGCGGCCTCCGCAATGGCGTCCGCACAGCGGCGCGGAACGAGGCGATCCTGCGTGGCTCGCAGATAGAGCACGGGCACGCGGATTTTCGATAGCGCGGGCCGAACGTCAATGCGCAGAACGGCGTCGGTACGAGCCTTCAGCGTCGCCATCGAAACCTCGGCGAGCGTGGCTTCCAAGGCGTCACGCAGGTGTGCCGATGCGAAACGTCCCAGCAGGAAGGCGCTCACCAGCCTTACGGGAGCAAGCTCGAACGGGACCACCGGTAGCAGCCATCGGAGCGAGCCGAGAACAGGATGAGGACTGCGCGCAAATGTGGCGCACAAGACGAGCCCGACGAGCTGCGGCGGGCAAGAGGCCGCGATGGAGATCGCGATCGGACCGGAGAACGATTCTCCGAGCAGCACATAGGGTCGATCTACCGGAAGCGCCGCGCGTGCCAGGGTCTCAAGCTCCGCATATCCTAGCGCGGGGTCTGCGGGATACGACACCACCTGGTGTTCGATTGTGGCGCCAAGCGCTGCAACGAATTCCGCGCGGGGCTCGGCGGTTCCGTCCATGCCGGGAAGAAGGACGAGTCCGACCATAGGGCCGTTCCCTTCGGCTGGAAGCTCCGCGCGACCGTCAATGCATCGCTTCTGTGGTCCGCGGCATGATGGCGCCGCGATGGCGGATCACCTGGCCGGCGAGGCGATGGGCGGCCGCCGCCGCAACGCTCGGGCCGGCGCCACTCAGGCGCGCACCGATATAGCCGGCGTTGAAGCTGTCGCCCGCCGCCATCGGGTCGACCGGCACAACCACCTCCGGTACCGGCACGAACTCGCTTTGGCCGCCCGAAGCGACCAGCGCGCTGTTCGGGCCATTCTTCACCACGATCTCGCCGATGCCGAAGGCCTGCAGCCGCTCGACCGTCGCCTCCGGGCTCGGGTCGCCCCACAGCACGGCTTCGTCGTCATAGGTCGGCAGCGCGATGTCGATGCGCTTGAGCGCCTCCATGAACACCGCGCGCGTGCGGCTGAGGTCGCCGTGCCAGCCGTGCGCCCGGAAGTTGCCGTCGAAGGCGACCTTGACGCCCTGCTGGCGCGCCATTTCGACGACGGCCAGAAAGCGGCCAAGCCCGGTGTTCGAATAGAGCGACAGCGTGATGCCGGAGAAATAGATGAGCTTCGCGCCCATCAAGCCTTCGACGACGCGCGTCCAGTCGGGAAGCTCGAACAGATCACGCGCGGGCGCTTCGCTGCGCCAAGAGTACAACTGCCGCTTTCCGTTCGCATCGGCATCGACCACATAGAGGCCGGGCAGCCGGCCGGGAACGCGCAGCGCCAGCTCGCTCGCGACGCCCTCGGCGGCCGCAAGCGCGAGCACGCCATCGGAATAAGGGTCGTCGCCGAGCGCGGTCGCAAAGGCGGTACGATGACCCGCGCGCGCGAGATAGACCGCCGTGTTGAAGGTGTCGCCGCCGCAGCCCATGGCAAAACGGCCATCGCCGCCGCGTGCGAGCTCGATCATGACTTCGCCTACGCAGACGACTTCGCTCATGCTGGCCTCCTGCGCCGTCGCATCGGGCTCTCTCCAGCACAGGCCGCCGCCCTTGGCAAATCCTCGGCAAATCGGCATGTGACGGCCGGTTCCCCCCACCCTGGCGCCGGCCGGGAAGTAATGTTATATTGTTACAAACTGGTGGTTCGGAACAGGTTTCCGACCGCTTGTTCGCTATTTTGGAGTGTCATGCCGACCCCTGTTCCCCACCCGCATCATCACCACCACCATCCGGAGGGCGGCCGCCATCCGGCGGCGGCGATTGCGCCGTCGATCCTGCGCATGGCTCTGACGGAACGGCTCATGGTGGCGGCGGTCTTGATCGTGGTGATCTGGCTCGCCGTGCTCTGGGCCATGTCGTGAGGACACAATGACGGCCGCCGCGCTCAAGTTCCGCAATCTCACGCTTGGCTACGATCGCCATCCGGCCGTGCATCATCTCGACGGCACGGTCGTGTCCGGCGCCTTGATGGCGGTGGTCGGTCCCAACGGTGCCGGCAAGTCGACGCTATTCAAAGGCATTGCGGGCCTGCTGCGCCCGCTCGCGGGCGCGATCGAGCGCGGCGGGCTCGGCGTGCAGGAAATCGCGTACCTGCCGCAAGCGGCCGAGATCGACCGCAGCTTTCCCATCAACATGTATGACATGGTGGCGATGGGGCTGTGGCGGCATGCCGGGCTGTTCGGCGGTGTCGGCCGCAGTGCGCGCAACCGCATCGAGCGGGCAATCGCGGCTGTCGGCCTGACCGGTTTCGAGGATCGCGCCATCGGCACGCTCTCGGGCGGCCAGATGCAGCGCATGCTGTTTGCGCGCCTCCTGCTGCAGGACGCACGCGTGATCGTGCTGGATGAGCCGTTCAATGCGGTCGATGCCAAGACCTCCGCCGACCTGTTCGATCTGGTGAAACGCTGGCACGGCGAAGCGCGCACCGTGATCGCCGCCTTGCACGACATCGACTTCGTGCGTGCGAACTTTCCGGAGACGCTGCTGCTCGCGCGCGAGCCGGTCGCCTGGGGCAGGACGCCGGACGTGCTCACGGCCGAGAATCTCGCGACCGCGCGCCGCATGTGCGAGGCGTTCGACGAGCACGCGGCCGAATGCCTTGAGCCGCAACCGGCGCTCTGACACGCCGAAGCACAAGTGCTGGGACACAAGTGATGTACGACCTGCTGTTCGCGCCGTTCGTCGATTTCGAGTTCATGCGCCGGGCGCTGGTGGGAACCCTTGCGCTTGCGTTCGGGGCGGGGCCGATCGGCGTCTTTCTGATGCTGCGTCGGATGAGCCTCGTGGGCGACGCCATGGCGCACGCAATCCTGCCGGGCGCCGCGGTCGGCTTTCTGTTCTCGGGCCTCAGCCTGTTCGCCATGACGGCGGGCGGGTTGGTCGCGGGCTTCCTGGTCGCCTTGCTCAGCGGACTGGTGGCGCGGGTGACCGAGCTCAAGGAGGATGCGGCGCTTGCGACCTTCTATCTTCTCTCGCTCGGGCTCGGCGTCACCATCGTGTCGGTCAAGGGCACCAATATCGACCTGCTGCACGTGCTGTTCGGCTCGGTGCTGGCGCTCGACAACCAGACCCTGCTGCTGATCGCGATCAACGCCACGGTCACGCTGGTGGTGCTGGCGCTGATCTACCGGCCGCTGGTGATCGAATGCGTCGATCCCGGCTTCCTGCGCTCGGTCAGCCGCGCCGGCGCGCCGGCGCACTTGGCGTTTCTGGCGCTGGTGGTCGTCAACCTGGTGTCAGGCTTCCATGCGCTCGGCACGCTGCTCGCGGTCGGCATCATGATGTTGCCGGCGGCGATCGGGCGGTTCTGGTCACGCGACATCACGCTGATGATTGCCATTGCGGCGGTGAGCGGCGCGGTGTCGGGCTATGTCGGGCTCCTGGTGTCGTTTCACACCGGCGTGCCGTCGGGCCCGGCCGTCATTCTGGTCGCGGGCGCGCTCTATGTGCTCTCGCTCCTGTTCGGACACGTTGGCGGCCTGGTCCGTCAGGCGCTGCCGCAGCGGCATCTCGAAGCGTGAGCGGCCCTTCGAGCCGCAACGAGGAACATGATGCTTACGCGACGACATCTGCTTGCAGCGATTGTTGCGGTCCTGGCGGCACCTCAGCCAGCCGCCGCGCAGGAACGGCTCCGGGTGCTGGCGACGTTCTCGATCCTCGGCGACCTGGTGAAGAACGTCGGCGGCAACCGCGTCGAGGTAGTGACGCTGGTCGGGCCCAATGGCGACGCGCATGTCTATGCGCCATCGCCTGCCGACGCCCGCAAGGTGGCTGACGCCAAGGTGGTCATCACCAACGGGCTCGGGTTCGAAGGCTGGATGAGCCGGCTGGTGCGCGCATCCGGTAGCAAGGCGCCGATCATCATTGCCACCAACGGCATCACGGTCCGCACGGCGGCCGGCGGCCATGGCTCAAGCGACGTCGATCCGCACGCTTGGCAGTCGGCCGAGAACGTCAAGGTCTACGTCGCCAATATCCGTGATGCGCTGATCGCTGCCGACCCCGCTGGGCGAGACATCTATCAGGCGAATGCGGCCGCCTATCTGGCCAAGCTCGATGCGCTCGGTGCCGAGATCAAGAAGGCCATTGCGGCGATTCCGGCCGACCGGCGCCGGGTCATCAGCACCCACGACGCGTTCGGCTATTTCCAAGAGGCCTACGGGGTGGAATTCATTGCGCCGCAGGGCGTGTCGACGGAGGCGGAACCTTCGGCGCGCGACGTGGCGCGCATCATCACCCAGATCAGGCGGCTCAAGATCCCGGCACTGTTCCTCGAGAACATCAGCGACCCGCGCCTGATGCAGAGGATCGCGCAGGAGACCGGCGCGCGCATCGGCGGCAAGCTCTATTCCGATGCGCTGACGGCCAAGAGCGGCGATGCCCCGACCTACCTCGATCTGATGCGGCACAACGTAAAGCAGGTCATCGCGGCGCTGGCAGGCTGATGCGGGCTGCGAGAGAGGCCGCCAGGGCAGCGGGCTCCTCTGACTGGATGTGGGCATCCTCACCTTAGGACGCCGGACTGGGCGGCTGGGGGCGCCCGCTCGCTCGGCCTGGAGGCTGCCGCCACTTTCAGCTTGGATTCCTCGTCCGCGACCCTATGTTACGGGCCGAAACGGAGCGATCCATGTCAGACAAGATTCCGGTGACGGTGCTGACCGGTTACCTCGGCGCCGGCAAGACGACGTTGCTCAACCGCATTCTGTCCGAGCCGCACGGGCAGAAGTTCGCCGTCATCGTCAACGAGTTTGGTGAGATCGGCATCGACAACGAGCTGGTCGTGGGCGCCGACGAGGAAGTGTTCGAGATGAACAACGGCTGCATCTGCTGCACCGTGCGCGGCGACCTCGTGCGCATCATCGACGGGCTGATGCGGCGCAGGGGCAAGTTCGACGCCATCATCGTGGAGACGACCGGGCTCGCCGATCCGGCCCCGGTGGCGCAGACCTTTTTCGTGGACGAGAACGTCGGCCGCCGCACCAAGCTCGATGCGGTCGTCACCGTGACCGATGCCATGTGGCTCAGGGACCGGCTCAAGGACGCGCCCGAAGCCAAGAACCAGATCGCGTTCGCGGACGTGATCCTGATCAACAAGGCCGATCTCGTGAAGCCCGAGGAGCTCGCCGACGTCGAGGCGCGCATCCGCGGCATCAATCCCTATGCCCGGCTGCACACCACCGAGCGCTGCCAGATCCCGCTGCCCGAGGTGCTGGGACGCAACGCCTTCGACCTCGACCGCATTCTCGACCTCGAGCCGAAATTTCTCGAAGCCGAACACCATGAGCATGGTCACGATCATGATCATCACGGACACGATCATGGGCACGACCATGACCATGATCACGACCACCATCACAAGCACGATCACGATGGCGGCGGGCTCAAGCACTATCACGACGAGGACATGCAGTCGTTCTCGCTCGCGACCGAGAAGCCGCTCGACCCGGACAAGTTCTTTCCCTGGGTGCAGGACCTGGTGCAGAAGGAAGGCCCGAGCATCCTGCGCTGCAAGGGCATCCTATCGCTCAAGGACGATGACAAGCGCTTCGTGCTGCAGGGCGTACACATGATCCTCGACGGTGACCATCAGCGCGACTGGAAGAAGGGCGAGAAACGCTTGAGCCGCATGGTGTTCATCGGCCGCAACCTGCCGGAGGAGAAGATCCGGCAGGGGTTTGAAGGCTGCGTGGCCTGATGGGCGATGTTGCGCGTTTCGATCAGATCGTGGCCCCGGTCGTCGCGTGGGCAGAGCGGCGATCGGACATCCTTGGTCTTGCGGTGGCGGGCCCCTGGGCGCGCGGGACGGCGAGCGGCGATTCCGACATTGACCTGATTCTCCTCGCGGCCGAGCCGCAAGCCTTCCGCACGAGCGACTGGCTCGATGAGATCCGCTGGCCAGCGGGGCGCGTGGCCGATTGGCACGATGCCGAATACGGCGTCGCCTGGTCGCGCCATCTGCAATTGATGCTCCCCTGCGAGATCGAGTTCACTTTCTGCAGCCCGGCATGGGCGGAGATCGACCCGGTCGATGCGGGGACAGCCCAGGTCGTCTCAGGCGGGTGTCGCGTCCTGCTCGACAAGTCGGCGATGTTCAAGAGACTGCTGGCCGTGAATACGCCATGACGGACACTCATGCCGACATCCCCTCGGTGGTCGAGCGCACGCGGCTCGTGAAGGTCGACGCGCCGGTCGTCGACGTGCATTTCGTCGGTGACACGGCTGCGTTCGTGCTGGGCGAGGAGGTGCTGGTACTCGCGCGCAAGGATGAGGAGCGTCGCATTTCCGTGCATGGCGGTGCGATCCTGTCAGCGGCGGCGGACGGCCGCCGCATCATCACCGGCGGCGACGACGGCAAGGTCATGGCGACCGACGCGAGTGGCGAGAGCAGCATAATCGCGGCCGATCCCAAGCATCGCTGGATCGATCACGTCGCGGTGGGGCCCGCCGGCGCGCTCGCTTGGTCGGCGGGCAAGAGCGCGGTCGTGCGCAGCGGCAAGGGCGTCGAGCAGGCGCTCGACGTGCCCTCGACCGTTGGCGCGCTGGCATTCCTGCCGAAAGGCTTCCGGCTCGCGATCGCGCACTATGGCGGCGCCACGCTCTGGTTCCCGAGCGCCAAGGCCGAGCCCGAGCGGCTCGACTGGAAGGGCTCGCATCTTGCCGCCACCGTGAGCCCCGACGGGCGCTTCCTGGTGACCGGCATGCAGGAGCCGGCGCTGCACGGCTGGCGGCTCGCGGACCGCAAGGACATGCGCATGCAGGGCTACAGCGCGCGCGTGCGCTCGTTCAGCTGGGCTGCCGACGGCAAGTCGCTCGCGACTTCGGGCTCGACCCAGGTCATCCTGTGGCCGTTCCAGTCCAAGGAAGGCCCGATGGGCAAGACGCCGCAACTGCTCGCGCCGACCGAACAGCACGTCGAGGCGGTGGCGTGCCACCCCAAGCAGGCGGTGGTGGCGGCCGGCTATGCGGACGGCCTCATTCTGCTTGTGCGTATCGATGACGGCGCCGAAGTGCTGGCCCGCAAGCCGGCCGACGCGCCGGTCACGGCGCTCGCCTGGAGCCACGATGGCAAGCAACTCGCATTCGGGACCGAGGACGGCGCGGCGGGCGTCGTGGACCTTGGCTGAGATGAGGCGCGGGGGGCCGCATGTTTTTCAGGATGTCGCTCGAACACGGCCTGCAGCTTGAGGACCGCGACAACTTCCGCGCCTTCAAGCTGGTGGTCGATGGCCGCCGCGAGGACCTCGAGCGCGTGCGCCAGGCGCTCGCGGGCTCAATCGAACTCGCGGATGCCGACACCGCCTGGGTGTTCGAGTCGACGCTGCGGCGCTGGCCGGAGGTCGCGCAAGATCAGGGCTGGCAGGATGCGCTCAGCTCCATGATCGAGAAGGCACGCCCGCACGGCTGGATCGACGATACCCGCAAGGCCATCAAAGCGCACGTCGAGTGGCGGGAGTGAGCTGGCGTTCCTGGGGGGCCGCCCAATGCAAAACGAGCGGCCAAGGCCGCCCGTTCGCATTCGACTATCGCTTTTGAGTGGCCGTCAAATCACGTACTGCCGCAGTGGCGGAAAGCCGTTGAACCCGACCGAGGAGTAGGTCGCCGTATAGGCGCCGGCCGCCTCGATGATCACCTTGTCGCCGATGGCGAGCGAGACCGGCAGCGGGTAGGGGGTCTTCTGATAGAGCACGTCGACCGAATTGCAGGTCGGGCCCGCGATGATGCAGGGCGCGGTCTCGTCACGGTCGCGCGGGGTGCGGATCGGGTAGCGGATCGATTTGTCGATGGTCTCGGCGAGCCCGTGGAACTTGCCGATGTCGAGGTAGACCCAGCGCAGCTCGTCCTCGGGGCTGCGCTTGGCGATCAGCACCACCTCGGCCTCGATCACGCCGGCATTGCCGACGAGGCCGCGGCCGGGCTCCACGATGGTCTCCGGGATGCGGTTGCCGAAATGCCGGCGCAGCGCGCGGAAGATCGCCTTGCCGTAGGATTCGAGCTTGGGGGTCTTGCGCACGTAACGCGCCGGGAAGCCGCCGCCGAGATTGACCATGGCGAGGTTGATGCCGCGCTCGGCGCAGCTACGGAATACCGCGGCCGCGGAGGCAAGCGCGCGGTCCCAGGCCTCCACATTGTGCTGCTGGGAGCCGACGTGGAACGAGATGCCGTGGGCGATGAGCCCGCGTCTGTGGGCAAGCTCCAGGATGTCGCTCGCAAACTCCGGCTCGCAGCCGAACTTGCGCGAGAGCGGCCATTCCGAGCCGGTGCCGTCACAATGGATGCGGCAGATCACCCGGCTGCCGGGAGCCGCGCGCGCGATCTTCTCGACCTCGGCCTCGCAGTCGACCGCGTAGAGCGTGACCCCGAGTGCGAAGGCTGTGGCAATCTCCCTCTCCTTCTTGATCGTGTTGCCGTAGGAGATGCGCTCGGGCGTCGCGCCGGCGGCGAGCGCCGCATGCGTCTCCTGCAGCGAGGCGACGTCGAAGCAGCAGCCCATCGAGGCCAGCAGCTTGAGGATCTCGGGCGCCGGGTTGGCCTTCACGGCGTAGAAGACCTTGCTGTCGGGCAGCGCCTTGGCGAAGGCCTGGTAGTTCTCGCGCACGACATCGAGGTCGAGCACGAGGCACGGGCCTTCTTCCTTGCGACGCTTGAGAAATTCGCGGATGCGTGCAGTCATCGCAACCTTGCTCCCCAGTCCGGAACGGCGGCGCAGCCGCCAGGTGAACCTCCTGTGATGCATGCAGCCCGCGCCTGCGAGCCCAGCGGCACCACGTCGATTGCTGCCTTGGTCCGGATGAGGGAGATCCCGTTCCGCACGGCCGGCAAAGAAGGACAAGCCTTTTCAGTCAACCGGCATTCGCGCCGGGATCCAAAAAAGCCCGTTCCGTCGTTGCTTTAAGCCGCGTCCCCCGTTGAGAGCGGGGTGCGCCGGTTTCGCCTCCGGCTGCCGATCGCATGAGCAAGGAAGTGAGTTCACTTCCTTAGGCGGCTGTCCGGCCTCTTGTCCGGATGCCCACCGATCGACACACGGCCACAGGCACGTGCGAAATTGGGCGAGCGAGAAAATAATCGATTTTGCTCTCAGTCGCAAGCGTTTTGACCGCGCCGCGACGTCAATGATGCGCGCGCGCTGAGTTTGTTACGAATGTGTAAAATTCTTGGCGCGATCGATGTGCGACGGAGCGTCACGCCGCGCGCTGAAGCGATGGGCGCAGATTGTCTGCGCCCATCACCAGTGCCGCCGATTTGAGGGGGTCGCGACGTATCACGAACTTCGGAAGCGGGGCACCAGTTCGGTCAGGCGACCAGCACGTTCTTGAACTGCCACGGGTCGCTGTGGTCGACGTCCTCCGGAAACAGCTCGCCGCGTCCATGCAGCGGCGTCCAGTCGGTGTAGTGGCCGACCACCGGCCCGAGGTAAGGCCGCTGGATCTCCAGGCAGCGGCGGAAGTCCATCTCATCCGCCTCCACGATGCCGCGCTCGGGGTTCTCCAGCATCCACACGATGCCGGCGAGCACCGCCGAGGTCACCTGCAGCCCGGTCGCGTTCTGGTAGGGCGCGAGCCGGCGTGTCTCCTCGATCGAGAGCTGGGAGCCGTACCAGTAGGCGTTCTTGGCGTGGCCGTAGAGCAGCACGCCGAGCTCGTCGATGCCGTCGACGATGTCGTCCTCGGAGAGGATGTGCCACTCCTGCTGCGGCTTCCAGGCCGCCCCCGCCATCTCGTGCAGCGACAGCACGGCGTCGTCGCACGGGTGGTAGGCGTAGTGGCAGGTCGGCCGGTACACGACCTTGCCGTCCTCCCGCAGCGTGAAATAGTCCGCAATCGAGATCGACTCGTTGTGGGTGACCAGGAAGCCGTGCTGCGCCTGCGCGGTCGGGGTCCAGGAGCGCACCCGCGTGCCGGCGCCGGGCCGGGTCAGGTAGATCGCGGCATCGCAACCGAAGTCGTGCCGGCGGGCGTTGGGCGGCATGGTCTTCTCGTGCGTGCCCCAGCCCAGCTCGGAGGGCTGCAGGCCTTCCGAGCAGAAGCCCTCGACCGACCAGGTGTTGACGAACTTGCCGCGCGGCTTGGGAGTGCGGGCGCGCTGGGTGTCGCGCTCGGCGATGTGGATGCCCTTGACGCCGACCTTCTGCATCAACCGCGCCCAGTCGTCGCGCAAGGCCGGCTCCGCAAAGTCGAGCTTGAGCTCGCGCGCGACGTCGATGACGGCCTGCTTGACCATCCAGGACACCATGCCGGGGTTGGCGCCGCAGCAGCTCACGGCCGTGACCCCGCCGGGACGGCGGCGGCGCAGGTCGAGGACGCTTTCGCGCAGCGCGTAGTTCGAGCGCTCCGAAATCGAGCGGTTGCGGTCGGTGTAGAGGCCCGGCCACGGCTCGACGACGGTGTCGATGTAGAAGGCGTCGAGGTCCTTGGCGAGCTCGATCAGGTCGACCGACGAGGTGTCGACCGACAGGTTGACGACCAGCGCGCGCCCCGGCCCCGCGGTGAGGAGCGGGGTCAGCACCTCGCGGTAGTTCTCCTTGGTGATCGCGAGATGGAGAAAGCGCAGCTGACGCTCGTCGAGCAGGTGCCGGTCGCCGTCGTCGGGGGCGATGACCACGAACTTCGAGCGGTCGAACGCAATGTGGCGCTCGATCAGCGGCAGCGTGCCCTTGCCGATCGAGCCGAAGCCGATCATCACAATGGGGCCGTCGAAACGGGCGTGCACTTGGTTCATTCGACTGTCCTCCGATCTACGAGGTCACAAGAAAGGGTGGTTACGCGGCTTGCGGCAACGGTGCAACCGCGCCGCCGGCCATGCGCCGTGAAGCGGCTGCCGGCCGCGGGATCCCCCGTCCGGTAGCGCTGACGAGGCCCTGGGCTCCGTCGAGCGCGCCGGGCACAAGCTCGTGCGCCAGGAACCGGTGCGCGTCATAGCGGCCGGGCAGCCGGAGGGCGTCCGTCTTCTCGTTCGAGAAGCCGAACCGGCCATAGTAAGAAGCGTCGCCGACCAGCAGCACGGCGTGGTGACCAAGCCGGGTAGCGGCCCCGAGCGCATGGTTGATCAGCGCACCGCCGACGCCGCGGCAACGATAGTCTGGATGCACCGTCAGCGGGCCGAGCAGCAGCGCCGGCCGGCCGTCGCCGGCCGCGACGTCCCAGAGCCGCACGGTGCCGACGATACGGCCGCGGTCGCAGGCCATAAACGAGAGCCCTGCCGCCGGCAGCCGGCCCTCGCGCAGGCGGTGCGAGACCTTTTCGAAGCGGACATCGCCATAGCCGAGATCAAGCAGCGCCTCGCGCGCCGCCGCGTCTTTGCCAAGCTCCCTACGGATCGTGATCATAGTGATCCCCATGCCGGAAAGGCCGGCCAAATCAGGTGATGGGTGGAGCCGGCAGGGCCGGCTCCCGCGATCTCAGATGTGGTAGGTCTTCAGCGGCGCGAAGCCGTTGAAGGCCACCGAGGCGTAGGTCGCCGTATAGGCGCCGGTGCCCTCGATCAGGAGCTTGTCGCCGATGGCGAGGCTCACCGGCAGCGCATAGGGCTGCTTCTCGTACATGACGTCGGCCGAGTCGCAGGTCGGCCCGGCGAGCACGCAGGGGCTCGTCTCCTCGCCGTCGCGCGGCGTGCGGATCGGGTACCGGATCAACTCGTCCATCGTCTCGGCGAGCCCGCCGAACTTGCCGATGTCGAGGTAGACCCAGCGCACGTCGTCCTCGTTGCTCTTGCGCGAGACGAGCACGACTTCGCTCTCGATCACGCCGGCATTGCCGACCATGCCGCGGCCCGGCTCGATGATGGTCTCCGGGATGCGGTTGCCGAAATGCTTGCGCAGCGCGCGGAAGATCGCCGAGCCGTAAGTCTTCACCGTCGGCACGTTCTTCAGGTACTTGGTCGGGAAGCCCCCGCCCAGGTTGACCATCGAGAGCGTAAGCCCGCGCTCGCCGCACTCGCGGAATACCGCGGCGGCCGAGGCCAGCGCCCGGTCCCAGGCATGCGGGTTGCGCTGCTGCGAGCCGACGTGGAACGACACGCCGTAGGCCTCGAGCCCGAGCCGGTGCGCGTGCTCCAGCACGTCCACGGCCATGGCGGGCTCGCAGCCGAACTTGCGCGACAGCGGCCATTCCGCCCCGACGCAGTCGGAGAGGATGCGGCAGAACACGCGCGAGCCGGGCGCCGCGCGTGCGACCTTCTCGACTTCGGCCGCGCAGTCAACCGCGTAGAGCCGCACGCCCAGCTCATGGGCGCGCGCGATGTCGCGCTCCTTCTTGATGGTGTTGCCATAGGAGATGCGGTCCGCGCTCGCGCCTGCCGCCAGCACCATCTCGATCTCGGCGACCGAGGCGGTGTCGAACGAGGAGCCGAGCCGGGCGAGCAGCGCCAGCACCTCGGGCGCCGGGTTGGCCTTCACGGCGTAGAACACGCGCGTGTCGGGCAACGCCTTGGCGAAGGCGAGGTAGTTGTCGCGGACGAGGTCGAGGTCGACCACGAGGCACGGACCATCCTCGCGGCGGTTACGAAGGAATTCGCGGATGCGCGCAGTCATGGCGCTCTCCCCAATAGGCTCAAGCGGGCGGATGCGCCGCCCGATGTGATGCCGGCCTTGAGCCCTTGAGCCGCCGCGCGATGGGGACGCGCCGGCTTCAGGAACTCTCAGCCCGCTCAACTGCCTTGGATTGGATTGGGGAGACCCCGCTCCGCACGGCCGGCAAGGATGGACAAGCCTCTACGGTGACAGCGCCGGCTGGTGGAAAGCCGGCAGCAACCAAGAAGCCCGCTCCGTCGTTGCTTTAAGCCGCGTCCCCCGTGGAGAGCGGGGTGCGCCGGTTTCGCCTCCGGCTGCCGGTTAAGTGGTTTCGGAGCTCAAGCGACCGCGGACTTGCGGTCTCACTCCGGGCGGCTGTCCGGCCTCTTGTCCGGATGCCCACCAACCGACACACGGCCACAGGCACGTGCGAATTTGGGCAAATGCGCAAATAGGTGCATCTGCCTTCGCATGCAAGAAAAATTTTGCGACAAGGTAATTTTTTTGGTGCGCAGCGACGAGTGCCGCCGATTTGAAGTTCCTACACCACCAGCAGCGAGCACTGTTAGTTCGGAAACGGGGCACTAGCCGCGCGTGACGAACGGCTCGATCTTCCGCGCGGCGCGGATGAATTGCACCATCACCACGATGCCGAGCAGCACGAACACGATGTCGAGCACGAGCGCGGCGGTGGGACCAAAACCCATGAGATTGGAGAGCGCCCAGCTTCCTGCGAAAGCGGCTCCGAAGACTTCGGCGCCGATCAGGATCGCCGCGCTCATGACGGTGAGCACGTGGATCCAGACGACCTTGCGATCCTTGCTGAGGCTGCTCATGGTGCGGGTCCTGTTGGCGGAGGCAATGTCCTCGAAACTGGCGGCTCGATCAAGCCGTATTTCCCGGGGCCAGCGCTGCTCGCGCGCCTGTGCGAGCGGCATCTGGCTGACGCTAAGTTATGCCCTTGCGCGGGTCGTAGGGCTTCTTGTCTCGCCACCGGCGCATTAACTCTTCGAGCTCGGCGTCGCCCCCGTCTGGCAGCGCGATGCGCACCGTCGCCAGGAGATCGCCGGTGCCTTCCTTGGCGGGGAACCCCTTGCCCTTCAGCCGGAAGGTGCGGCCCGCGCTGGTGCCGGGCGGGATCGCCAGCTCGACCGCGCCGTCGAGCGTCGGCACCCGCACCTTGCCGCCGAGCACGGCTTCATAGAGCGTGACCGGCAGCTCCAGCCGCAGGTCGGCGCCATCGCGCTCGAACTGCGGATGCGGCGCGACCGTCACCGTGATCAACACGTCACCGGGACGCCCGCGCGGGCCGGCGACGCCCTGGCCCTTGAGCCTGATCTGCTGGCCCTCGGCGAGCCCGGCCGGGATCTTGACCTCGACCTCCTTGCCGGTCGGCAGTTGCACGCGGCGCTTGGTGCCCTTGGCGGCTTCCGAAAGCGTGATCGTCACCGCGGCCGAGATGTCGCCGCCGTGCGGAGGCGCGAACTCTTCTTCCTCGAAGCCGCCACGTCCGCCTTGCGCGCCGGAGAACACGTCCTTGAGGATGTCCTCGAAGCCGCCGAAGCCGCGACCGCCGGGGCGACCGCCACTCGAGCGCTGAAAGCCGCCGGGCCCGAAGCTGAAGGTCTCGAACACGCTCTCGCCGGCGGCACCGCCGGGTCGGCCAGCCCCAAAACCTTCGAAGCCCTGGAAGCGCGGCTTGCCCTCGGCGTCGATCTCGCCGCGGTCGAACGCCTTGCGCTTCTCCGCATCGCCGACGATCTCATAGGCGGCGTTGAGCTCGGCGAAGCGGCTGGCTGCCTTGGGGTCGTGCTTGTTGGCGTCCGGGTGAAGCTTCTTGGCCTGCTTGCGGAACGCGCTCTTGATGTCCGCGGCGCTCGCGCCCTTGGACACCCCCAGCACGTCATAGGGGTCGCGCATTCGTTAATGCCCTCCAGGCTCCTCGGGCTGCCATCGCACCTGGCAGCGCCCCAAAACCATAGCGTCGATGTGGGGAGCCACGAGGCTTGGCGCAACGCCTTGCACCATACGCCAAATTCTCATTCGTCGCGCGAGGCCGAGGTCGGCGCGACCGGTATGCAGACCCGCCGGGGGCGTCCGCGTGGCGAAGCCAGAAGGGCCGATCCGCCGGGCCATTGCCTGCCGACGCGCTGCGGCGCATAAATTGTCAACAGCCAGGGAGACGAAACCCCATGTTTGCCCAGATCAACCACGTCGCCATCTGCAGCCCGAACTGGCCGATGATGGCGCGGTTCTACGAAGCGGTGTTCGGCCTGCAAGCTTCGCAGACGCGCAAGAGTCGGCCGATCAGCGGGGCAAACGTCGGCGACGGCTACGTCGGTCTCAACATCAATCCGGTACGCGACGGCTACGTGGGTGGCCTCGACCACTTCGGCATGACGGTCGACGACGTCGAGGTCGTCATGGAGCGGGCGCGCAAGAAGTTTCCCGACTCCAACATCGTCAAGCGGCCCTCGACCCGGCCGTTCGCGGCCTACAGCGCGCATGACCCGGACGGCAACGTGTTCGATCTCGCCGAGAAGAAGAAGAGCAAGCTCGACGGTGTCTACGCCGATCAGGCCGACGCTGACGAGGCCCGCATGCCCGACCGCTACATCAACAAGTATGCGATCCGGACGCTCCATCCGGAGAAGTGCGCCGACTTCTATATGGACGTGTTCGGGCTCGAGCCGCTGAACAAGACGACCACCGCGCCCGGCTACCACCTGACCGATGGCCGCGTGATGCTCTCGCTCATGCCCTGGTCGATCCCGGTGTTCGAGGGCATGGCGATCAAGCGTCCGGGACCCGATCACTTCGGGTTCAAGGTCGAGAGCATCGGCGCGCTCAAGCAAACCATCGCGGACGTGGTGGGCGGCTGCAGCTATCTGGCGCCGATGCCGATGGGCGGCGCCAAGGAGTCGGACGTGCGCAAGGCGATGTTCGCGGCAAGCGCGACCGGCAAATACCAGCTGGCCGATCCCTGCGGGGTCTGGATCGACGTGACAGACGAATAGTCCGTCGTCGGCGCGAGCGCGCTTTCCGGCTCACGAGTCGGTCTGGTCGCGCTCCCGTCTGGGACGCTGCCGTGCGTAGATTCGTTCCAGTCGCTCCGGAGCGATGCCGATCCAGTGCAGGACGTGCATCTTGATCCATCCATAGACGATTTCGCTGGCGCGCCGGTCCTCAAATCGGCGCGAAGATGTCACGAGCGGCGCCTCCACGATGCAGCAGGTCTTTCCATGGCGCTCGAGGCGCGCCACGAAATCATAGTCTTCCATCACGGGAATCGGGCGCACGCCGCCGATGGCGTCGTAGACCGAACGCCGGACAAAGATGCCTGAAGTCTCCGTAGTAGAGCCCGAACCATCGAACGAAGCCGTACATGCGGGTGAGACCTCTGCTAAAGCGGGTCTCGCCATCGAACTCAACGCGGAAATTGCCGCCGATGAGCTCGGGGCGGCCCGCCAGCTTTTCCGCAATGCGCCGCAAAGCGTCGGCTGGGAGGACGCTGTCGGCATGCAGGAAGAACAGGACGTCGCCGCTCGCCTCGCTCACGCCGCGACAAATCTGGTTGCCGCGGCCGGGCGGGGACGACAGCACCGTCGCGCCGAGCCGCCTCGCGACTTCCGCCGTGCCGTCACGGCTGCCGCCGTCGACGACGATTACCTCGTGCGGGGTCTGTTCCGCGTCCAGGGCCGCGAAGACCCGCGGAAGGTTCTCCGCTTCGTCGAGGACGGGAATGATGACGGAGATCATTCGGGCCTCCGGTGATGGCCTGCAGGCGAACGAGATTGCGCCGGGCCGCGGAACTGCGTCCCTGATATAGCAGACGCCTGCCTATCGTTCGTCATGTCACGGCGGCGTCCGTCAGGAGGCGGCGGGAGCCCGATGCGTCCTTTTGACCCCGAATCATGAAATCGAAGGCCCCTGTCGGTATGTCATTCAGGGTTGGGGGCAGGAGCGCGCTCATGCGACTTGATCGAAAGGTCGACCTTTGCGTCATCGGCGGCGGTGCCGCTGGCCTCTCAGTTGCGATCGGAGCGGCCTGGCTGGGCGTCGATGTCGTGCTCATTGAGCGCGATCGGATGGGCGGCGAATGCCTCAATACCGGCTGCGTGCCGTCCAAGGCTTTGCTTGCGGCCGCCAAGGCGGCGCATGCCGTCCGCACCGCCAAGGCCTTCGGCATCGACGCGCAGCCTTCGATCGATTTCAAGCGCGTTCACGCCCACGTGCGCTCGGTCATCGACGCCATTGCGCCGCATGACTCGGCAGAGCGGCTCGAGCAGCTCGGCGTGACGGTGATCAAAGGCGACGCTCATTTCAAAGATCGTCGCACGATCGTGGTCGACGGCCGGCAGATCGGCGCGCGGCGCATCGTCATCGCGACCGGGTCGGAGCCGGCGCTGCCGCCGATCCCGGGCCTCGCGCAGACGGGGTTCTTCACCAACGAGACGATCTTCGACAACGACACACTGCCGGATCACCTGATCATCCTGGGCGCCGGGCCGGTCGGTGTCGAGATCGGGCAGGCCTATCGCCGTCTGGGGGCCGCCGTCAGCATCATCGAGCGCGACAAGGCGATGCCGAAGGACGATCCGGAGCTTTGCCGATCGTTGCTGGAGCGTCTGGCGGGAGAAGGGATCGCGATCTACGGGGGCGCGGAGGCGACGTCGGTGACGCGTGACCGCGATGGCGTCGCGGTCGTGGTCGAGAGCGGCGGCCAGTCATCGCGCCTGCGTGGCTCGCACCTGCTTGTCGCGACCGGGCGCACGCCCAGGACGGGCGGGCTCGATCTGCAGGCGGCCGGCATCGAATACGACGCGAAAGGTGTCGTGGTCGATCGGCATCTTCAGACCACCGCACGCGGCGTCTATGCGGCAGGCGATGTCATCGACGGGCCGCGCTTTTCGCACCTGTGCGCGTATCACGCCGGCATCATCATCCGAAACGCGCTGTTCCGCTTCCCGGCCAAGCTCGACTACCGCTCGCTCCCGTGGGTGACCTACACCGACCCTGAGCTTGCCCAGGTGGGTCTGACGGAGGCGCAGGCGCGCGCGCAGCGCGGTGACGATGTCCGGATCATGCGTGTGCCCTACGCCGAAAATGATCGCGCCCAGGCGGAGCGGCAGGCCGACGGCATGGTCAAGCTGATCGCCGATCGTCGCGGCCGCGTGCTCGGCGCATCGATCCTGGGGGCGCATGCCGGGGAGCTTGCGCATCTGTGGGTGGTTGCGATCGAACAGAACCTGAAGCTGCAGAAAGTGGCCGAGATGATTGCGCCCTATCCCACCCTGGGCGAACTCGACAAGGCGGCGGCCGTCGAGTTCCTGAAGCCGATGATCACCCGCCCGCTTGTCCGCGGCATCGTACGGGCACTGTCATGGTTGCCGTGATGCGGCTCGGGGGCGAAAGCGTTGCCAAGCGTGTCGGACGCGATGGCTTGGTGCGGACGGCCTACGTCCGGCTCCAGGGCTTCATGTGGCGAACCTCCCACTTGCCCTGGGGGATGCGGCAGGCTTCGCCTTGCATCCATAACTCGGCGCCATCACGCAGGTAGCTGGCGAGGAAGTCGCGGCAGGTGACCCCGTCCTGGTTGTAGGCTGACGCAATCGGCGTGATAGTACCGCGCGCGCCGGTGAGCGGATTTTCCCACGGTGTGCTGGTGTCCTTGCCGCCGCGACCCAGGAACTCGCTGATGGCGGCGCGGGCAACAGCGAGGTCCTGCTCGGGTGGCAAATTCGTGAGCGAGCGGGTGGGGCGCAGTGAACTGGTCTGTTCGGAGCCGGTCAGCGAATCGAGCTGGTATGAGAGGCTGCAGCCTCCGCACGCGGTCGCCAGCGCCATCGCCAGCACGGGCGCCTGGGCAACCGGCCACCGTAGGCGCGCCCTGGGCGTTCCTCTATAACCAGACGGCCACAACCAGGGACCAGGCACTAGCGGTACTCCAGGATGTCCGAATCGACTCCGATACAACACCCGAAAAGGTTAATGAGCGGTGATTTCACCGAGGCGGAGGAGCCGTTGCGGCTTTTCGCCACTTGGTTTGAGGAAGCAAAGCGCAGCGAGCCCGCGCTCGCGGAAGCTATGACCTTTGCCACCGTAGACCCCCAAGGCATGCCCAACGCCCGCATGGTGTTGTTGAAGGATTTTGATGAGCGCGGGTTCGTCTTCTACAGCAATCACGACAGCCAAAAGGGGCAGGAATTGGACCATGCGCCAAAAGGTGCCATGGTCTTCCATTGGAAGTCGCTCAATCGGCAAGTGCGCCTGCGCGGCATGATCGAGATCGTCGACGATACGGTCGCCGACGCCTATTTCGCGACGCGGCCGCGGCTCGCGCAGATCGGCGCCTGGGCGAGCAGGCAGTCCGCGCCGCTTGAAAGCCGCATGGCGTTCGAAAAAGCGATCGCGGTGACGATGGCCAAGTTCGCGGTCGGCACGATTCCGCGTCCGCCCAACTGGGTGGGTTATCGGCTGATACCGTTTGTCATCGAATTCTGGCAGGATCGCCCTTATCGTCTGCACGACCGCGTTGAATTCCACCGCAGCGCGCCGGGCGCGCCGTGGGTCAAGACCAGGCTCTATCCTTGAGGTGGGCGTTGAGGAAAGCCATGCGCTGATTTCCCGTTCAAAGAGCGATAACTTGATCAATGAGTGACAACGCAAGAACTTCCCTTTGCAACTGGATGTAGTCTAGGGTCGTCTGATGCCCACGCCGCACGACAATCAACCGCGCCGAACGCTGCTCCTCACCGGGGCAAGCCGCGGGATCGGGCACGCCACCGTGAAACGCTTTTCGGCCGCGGGCTGGCGCGTCATCACCTGCTCGCGCCACGCGTTCCCGGAGAACTGCCCGTGGGAAATGGGCCCGGAGGATCACATCCAGGTCGATCTTGCCGATCCCGCCCGTACGGTCGCCGCCATCAACGAGATCAAGGAGCGGCTCGATCACGGCGAGCTGCACGCGCTCGTCAACAACGCGGCGATATCGCCCAAGGCCGAGGGCGGTAAGCGCCTGTCCTCGATCGACACCGCCGTCGATGTCTGGGACCACGTGTTCCGGGTGAACTTCTTTGCGCCGATCATGCTGGCGCGCGGCCTGGTCAATGAGCTCAAGGCCGCGAAGGGCTCGGTCGTCAACGTCACCTCGATCGCGGGCTCGCGCGTGCATCCGTTTGCGGGCGCCGCCTACGGCACCTCGAAAGCCGCGCTCGCCGCGCTCACGCGCGAGATGGCCGCCGATTTCGGCGCGCTCGGCATCCGGGTCAACGCGATCGCGCCGGGCGAGATCGATACCGCGATCCTGTCACCGGGCACGGAAGATATCGTGGCGCATCAGATTCCGATGCACCGGCTCGGCACCCCCGATGAGGTGGCCAAGATCATCTATGTGTTGTGCACCGAGACGTCGTCCTACGTGAATGGCGCCGAGATCCACATCAACGGCGGCCAGCACGTGTGATCGGCAGGCTTTGTTCCGGGTAAGGCCTAGTGCCCCGTTTCCGAAGTTCGTTTGTCATCGCTGCACCCTCTGACACGAACTTCGGAAACAAAGGGGCACTAGTAACTCTATGATTCTAGTGCCGCTTTTTGATCTGAAGTTCCTAACCGAGTTTGCCGCAAGTGTTGTAGGAACTTCAGATCGGCGGCACTAGATACCGGAACCCTGGCGTTGCAGCAGCTCGTTCTGCAGCTCGTTGACCTTGCGATGGAGCGAAGCGACTTCGGTTTCGAGCCGGCGCACGCGCTCCGGCAGGTCGGCCGGCGTCGCGCTTGGCACGATCGACGGCGCATCCTCATGGTGATCGAAGGTCACGCCGAGCTCGTAGCCCGTTCGCCATTGCACCTTCGCGCGGTAGATCTCGTCCTTGTTCGGGATATGGAGCTCGACGACCTCCGGGATCGCGACCGAGTCGGACACCCTGAGCTTCGCGCCCTGTTCGGTGAAGTCACGCACAAGGCAATCGAGGCTCGATCGGCGATTGTTGAAATACAGGCGCCCCTGCAGGAAGCTCTTCTGGCGCGAGCGCGTGCGGCGGTCGTTCGAGGTGGTGGACATCGGGGTTCCCGGATGACGGTTTTGCGCCCCCAACAGATAGACTTTTCTGATTACTGCATCGTTCACGCCGCGTTAGGGCGATCTTTACCATGCTGTTTGCCGGCGGCATGGATGCGGCATGGATTATGAGTGGGCGCCATGAATACACGCAAGCGCGCCGACCTTCTGCTGGTCGAGCGTGGGCTGTTCGAGAGCCGTGCCAAGGCGCAGGCGGCGATCGCCGCCGGCCTGGTGACGGCCGATGATGCGCCGGTCCGCAAGCCCTCGGACCCGCTCGCGCTCGATTGCGTATTGCGCGCTGCGCCGGCGTATCCTTGGGTGTCGCGCGGCGGCGTGAAGCTTGCGGCCGCGCTCGACCATTTCGTGTTCGGTCCGAAAGGTCTCGTCGGTCTTGACGTCGGCGCCTCGACCGGCGGCTTCATCGAGGTCCTGATCGATCGTGGCGCGCGGCGCGTCTATGCGATCGATGTCGGTCACGGCCAGCTGCACGAGCGCGTCGCGGCGCGCCCCGAGGTGATCGCGCTCGAAGGACTTGATGCGCGGCGCCTTACGCCCGCAATGGTCAAGGAGCCGCTCGCTTTCGTCACCGTCGACGTGAGCTTCATCTCGCTCAAGCTTGTGCTTCCGCCTGCGCTCGCCCTGGTGCGGCCGCCGGCGTGGCTGGTCGCGCTGATCAAGCCGCAGTTCGAGGCCGGCCGCCGCCATCTCAAGAAGGGCGTGGTGCGCGACCCGCAGGTCCACGCCGCGGTCTGCGACGACCTCGCGAGCTTCGTGGCCGCGCAGGGGTGGCGGGTCGCGGGCGTCATCCCATCGCCGATCGCGGGCCGCGATGGCAATCACGAGTTCCTGATCGGGGCGACATTCAGTTGAACATTCTATTGATCTGCCTTCCTCCCGCCACGGCCTCCGCTATGGTGCCGCGCCATGTTGCTGCCCGGAACCATAGCGGTGGAGCCGCCGACGAGCCGCGCGATCTGGCGCAGCGAGCTGATTGAGACCGTCAAGCTCGCGTGGCCGATTGCGCTCACGCAGCTCGGCCAGATCGCCATGATGACGACCGATCTGGCGCTCATCGGCCGGCTCGGCGAGGGCGCGGTGGCGGCGGTCGCGCTCACGCATCTGATCCTGTTCTGCGGCTTCGTGCTCGGCATGGGGCCGGTGTCGGCGGTCGCGGCGCTTGCGGCGCAGGCCTATGGGGCGCGCGAGCCGCGTATGGTCCGCCGTTCGCTGCGCATGGGGCTGTGGGCCGCGGTGCTGATGGGCGTGCCGATCAACCTCGCGCAGCTGTGGGGCGAAGATCTCCTGGTCGCCTCCGGCCAGTCGCCGGAGACTGCGGCGCTCGCCGCGCGCTACCTGCTTGGGATCACCTGGTCGATCATCCCGGCCTGGTGCTTCATTGCGATCCGCAACTTCATGGGCGCGGTCAATCGTCCCGAGCCGGGGCTCTGGATCACGCTCGTCGCCATACCGGTCAACGCGCTGTTGGCCTATGCGCTCATTTACGGCCGCTTCGGTCTGCCAAAGCTCGATCTTCTGGGCGCCGGCATGGGAACGACGATCGTGAATGTCGGCATGTGCGCGGTCGCGATCTGGATCTGCTATGCGCGCCGCCCATTCAAGAAATTTCAAGTGCTCGGGCGCTTCTGGCGCGCGGACTGGCGTCTGCTCGGCCAATTGCTGCTGATCGGGCTGCCGATTTCCATTGGTTTCATGCTCGAATGGGGCCTGTTCTCCTCGGCCGCGATCCTGGTGGGCTGGATCGGCACCTCCGCGCTCGCCGCGCATCAGATCGCGCTGCAAGTCGCCTCGATTCTCTTCATGGTGCCGTTCGGCATTTCGCTGGCCGCCACCGTGCGTGTGGGGCATGCGGTCGGCCGCCGTGATCCGGTCGCCAGCCGGCGCGCCGGCTTCACCGCGATTCTATTGGGCGGCGCCTGCATGACGGTGATTACGCTCGCGACGGTCGCGTATCGCAAGGAGATTCCGCACCTGTTCCTGGGCGGCGATGGGGCCGCGGACGCGGATACGGCGCGGCTTGCCGGCATGCTGCTCGCCATCGGCGCAACCTTCTTCGTGAGCGATGCTCTGCAGGGAATCGCGGCCGGCGCGCTGCGTGGGCTCAACGACACCCGCGTGCCGATGCTGTTTGCGGCGGTGAGCTTCTGGGTGGTCGGCTTCACCGGCGCTTATGGGCTCGCGTTCCCGGGTGGGCTTGACGCCATCGGCATCTGGATCGGGTTCTCGATTGCGGTCAGCGTCTACGCGACGCTCCTGGTCTGGCGGTTCCACCGGCTGGCGTCGCGTGGCTATCTGCCACCCTGATGATCCTGGACGCCAGGGCGCTCGCCCGTTATCGCAGGCGCCATGGTTGAGCGCTTGCAGATCGTCCGTCTCGGCCGGCGCGGTGACGGCATCGCGGATACGCCGGCGGGACCGATCTACGTGCCCTACGTGCTGCCGGGCGAGACTGCGGAGGTGGACACCTGGCCCGGCCATCCGGATCGCCGCCGCCTCGTGCGGGTCGAGGCCGCGAGCCCGGAGCGGATCGCGCCGATCTGCCCGCATTTCGGCACCTGCGGGGGCTGCGCGCTGCAGCACTGGGAGGCTACACGCTATCGCGACTGGAAGCGCGGCCTCGTGGTCGAGGCGTTGGCATGGGCCGGGCTTGATGTTCCGGTCGATGACCTCATCGATGCGCACGGCGAGGGCCGCCGCCGCGCGGTGTTCCACGCACGCCGCGGTCAGCGTGACGTGCTCGAGGTCGGCTTTGCGGCGCTGCGCACGCACCAGCTGGTGGCGATCGATCGCTGCCCGGTTCTGGCGCCGTCGCTTGACGGCGCGGTTGCGGCCGCGTGGGCGCTGGCGGAGGCGCTCGAGCCTGCCCGCAAGCCGCTCGACATCCAGGTGACCGCGAGCGAGACCGGTCTCGATGTCGATGTGCGCGGGTCGGGGCCGTTGCCGGCCTTACGTACGGCTGAACTCGCGCAGGTCGCGGAGCGGCTGAAGCTCGCACGCCTGACGCGGCATGGCGAGCTCATCGCCCAGCGCGCGAACCCGACGCTTGCCATCGGCCGCGCCCGCGTGGCGCTGCCGCCTGGATGTTTCCTGCAGGCAACCGCCGCCGGCGAAGCGGCGCTTGCAAGGCTGGTTGCGGAAGGATGTGGCGACGCGGAGCGGATCGCCGACCTGTTCGCGGGCGTCGGCCCGTTCGCGCTGCGGCTTGCCGAGCGCGCGCGGGTTACGGCGATTGACAGCGATGACGCCGCGATCGCGGCACTCAAGCGCGCGGCCGACACCACGGCAGGGCTCAAGCCGGTCCTGACCGAGGCTCGCGACCTGTTCCGGCGTCCGCTGGTGGCGATCGAGCTCAAGCGTCATGACTGCGTGCTGTTTGATCCGCCGCGGCAGGGTGCCGAGGCGCAGGCGCGCGCGCTCGCGGCTTCGGCCGTGCCGCTCGTGGTCGCAGTGTCGTGCGATCCGGCGACGTTTGCGCGCGACGCCCGCATCCTGGTCGACGGCGGCTACAGACTCACGCGCGCGACACCGGTCGATCAGTTCCGCTATTCATTCCACGTCGAGCTGGTGGCCCGGTTCGAGCGCTGAAGGGGCGCGGCCACGGCTGTTGGGACCACTAGCCTCCGAGGAAGATGCGAGAGCAAGTGCGCGTCATGGACGACGCGATGGTTCGCAAGGCGGTGGTGGCACGGCTCATACGGGACACGTGGCGTCCGCCGGGGTTGCAATCGTGTTTCAATTTCCCCAGCGTTCGCGCCACATCCGTTCGCCGATCGTGCAGGAGATTCGCGGCTCGCGAGCCTGCACTGGCACGATGGGTTGCTTGGGCACGCGGCTCGCGATCTCGAGCACGAGCTTGGTGCGGATCGCCTCCTTGAACTGATCCTGGTTGTGGATCGGCACAATGAAAGCACCCGGGCCGCCGATCACGCAGTCCTCGTAGTAGACGTCGAGGTTGTCGATATCCATCGTGAAAGTGTTGGGCCGCTTGAGCATGATCGGCAGCCCGTTGATGGTGATGCCGGCCGCGAGCACGTCATCGCGCGCGAGCGTCACGATGGGGCCTGAGTTGTTGGCGCCGTCGCCCGACACGTCGATGACGCGACGGATGCCGCGGTAGCCGGAGGCGTCGAACAGCGGCTTGGCGAACTGCAGCGCGCCCGAGATCGAGGTGCGCGAAGCGCGGCGGTAGGGCGCGCGCGCGATGTCGTTGGCGACGCCATCGGCCGTCTCCGGTCCGTCGATCAGTCGCCACGGCATGACGATGCGCTGATCGAACGGACCGGCCCATTCGAAATAGGTGACCGCCACCTTGGCGTGCATGCCGCCTTTGAGCGCCTGCATGAACTCGCGCGAGGTGATAGCCGTCATGTAGCCCTCGCGCTGCAGGTGCTGCTCCTCCGGGTCCATCGAATAGGAGACGTCGACCGCAAGCACCAGTTCCGTGTCCACAGGTATTGCGCTCGGCCGGTTGTCCGCGAGCAATGCCCCGCGCGGGGCCGCCATTCCGCCGGTCCAGGCGGTGACGCCGATCACGCCGGCGATCAGGGCCGCAAGCGCAGCAACGGAGAGCCGAACGCGCATCGGTACCTCCAGTCGTTATGATTCCTGGATGCTGCCACGCGCCGGGCCGCGGGGAAAGGGCTCTGTGTCGTCGCTGTGCAGGGTGGGTTGGGCGCAGCGAAAGCCACAGTGATCCAGGGTGCGCGTTCTGGCTAGAGCATTGACGGGTTTGCTCCGCTCAACCCGTCTTGTGGGTTGCCACGCGCCGGCGCCGAGCAAAAAAGGTTCCTGGACTGCCCGTCACAGCCGCAGCGCGGCCTCCGCCGGCGTGTATCTCATCTTCAGCGCGTCGGCGACCGCGCGATGCGTGACCATGCCGTCGTACACATTGAGCCCATTGCATAGATGCGGATCCTCGCCGAGCGCGCGGCGCGCGCCGTCCTCCGCGAGCTTGAGCACGAACGGCAGCGTCATGTTGTTGAGCGCGAAGGTCGAGGTGCGCGCGACCGCGCCCGGCATGTTGGTGACGCAATAGTGCACGACTTCGTCGACCACATAGGTCGGGTTCGAGTGCGTGGTCGGACGCGAGGTCTCGGCGCAGCCGCCCTGGTCGATCGCCACGTCGACGATGACCGAGCCCGGCTTCATCGCCTTGACGGTCGCGGCGGTGATCAGCTTGGGCGCGGCGGCGCCCGGCACCAGCACGGTGCCGACCACTAGATCGGCGCGCCGGCACACGGCTTCGACCGCGTCGAGGGTCGAGAACACGGTGCGCACGCGGGCGCCGAGCTGGTTGGCGATCCGCCGCAGCGCTTCCGGATTGCGGTCGACCACGGTGACGGTCGCGCCCATGCCGACGCTGATGATCGCCGCATGGGTGCCGGCGACGCCGCCGCCGAGGATGACGACGTCGGCGGGCGGCACGCCCGGTACGCCACCGAGCAGCACGCCGCGTCCGCCGTTCTCCTTCTCCAGGCAGCGCGCACCGACATGCGGCGCCATGCGGCCGGCGACCTCCGACATCGGGGTGAGCAGTGGCAGTGAGCCCTGCGGGCTGGTGACGGTCTCGTACGCGATCGCGGTCACGCCCGCCGCGATCAGGTCCTCGGTCTGCGCCCGGTCGGGTGCGAGATGCAGATAGGTGAACAGGATCTGGTCCTGCCTGAGCCTCTTGCGCTCGTTCGGCAGCGGCTCCTTCACTTTCACGATCATTTCGGCGCGCGCGAAGATCGGATCAGGGCCGGGCGCGATCTCGGCGCCGGCCGCGAGATAGTCGGCATCGGGCAGGCCCGCGCCCGCGCCCGCATTGGTCTCGACCAGCACCTGATGGCCCTTGCTGGTCAGCTCACGCACGGTCGAGGGCACGAGCCCGACGCGATACTCATGGTCTTTGATTTCCTTGGGAACGCCGACCAGCATGAGCGCGCCTCCGGCCCCGGGGTCCGATCAATTCAGGCTTTCGGTCGACACGATCTCGATGCCGAAGCCCGCGAGCCCCACATAGGTGAGTCGGCGTCCGGTGAGGAGGCGGATCGAGGAGATACCGAGGTCCTTCAGGATCTGCGCCCCGAGCCCGACCTCGCGCCACTGCCGCGAGCGCGCTTCTTCCGAACTGGTGGCTCCGGCCTGCGGGATGGCGTGGGTCGGCACGCCGGCGGCACCGTCGCGCAGGAAGATGATCACGCCACGGCCGTCTTTCTTGAAGCGCTGCAGCGAAGCATGCACCGGATTGGCACCGCCGAACACGTCGCGGATGATGTCGGCGCGGTGCAGCCGCGCCAGCACACCCTTGCCGTCGCCGATACGGCCGTAGACGAACGCCATGTGATGGATGGCGTCGAACGGCGTCACATACGCGTAGCCTTGTAGTGTGCCGATCTCGCTCTCGACCGGGAATTCGCCGATGCGATTGACCAGCTTGTCGCGCGCCTGCCGGTAGGCGATCAGGTCGGCGATCGAGATGCGCTTGAGCTTGTGCTGTTCGGCGAACGCGCTGACGGCGGCGCCGCGCATCACGGTGCCGTCGTCGTTCATCAGCTCGGCCAGCACGCCGACCGGCGGCAGGTTGGCGAGCCGGCAAAGATCGACGCAGGCCTCGGTGTGGCCCGAGCGCATAAGCACGCCGCCGTCCTTGGCGACCAGCGGGAAGACGTGGCCGGGCCGCACGAAATCGGCCGCGCCGCTGTTGGGGTTGGCAAGCGCACGCACCGAGTTGTTGCGCTCCTCGGCCGAGATGCCGGTGGTGAGGCCGTGGCGGACGTCGACCGAGACCGTGAAGGCGGTGCCGAGCGGCGCGTCATTGAGCGCAACCATCGGATTGAGATGCAAACGCTTGGCGTCGTCGGAAGCGAGTGGCGCGCACACGATGCCGGAGGTGTGGCGGATGATGAATGCCATCTTCTCCGGCGTGCAAAGCGAGGCGGCGACGAACAGGTCGCCCTCGTTCTCGCGGTCGTCGTCGTCGGTGACGACGACCACCTCGCCCTTGGCGAAGGCGGCCGCGACGGTTTCAACGCGCTGATGGATTTGAGCGTCCACGGAGTGCCTTCCCTATCCGCCCGGCCGGTTGAATGGCCAGGACGGGCCTGCACCCATTTGGGCGCGTTGACGCAGATAATGGTCGGCGATCACGCACGCCACCATGGCCTCGCCGATCGGCACCGCGCGGATGCCCACGCACGGGTCGTGGCGGCCCTTGGTGCTGATCTCGGTCTCGTTGCCATAGCGGTCGACGGTGCGCCGCGGGGTGAGGATCGACGACGTCGGCTTGACCGCGAAGCGCACCACCACCGGCTGGCCGGTCGAAATGCCGCCCAGGATGCCGCCGGCGTTGTTGGAGAGGAACACCGGCTTGCCGTCGTTGCCCATGCGGATCTCGTCGGAGTTCTCCTCGCCCGAGAGCGCGGCTGCCGCCATGCCGGCGCCGATCTCGACGCCCTTGACCGCATTGATGCCCATGAGGGCGGCCGCAAGGTCGCCGTCGAGCTTGCCGTAGACCGGCGCACCCAGCCCCGGCGGCACGCCCTCGGCGATCACCTCGATCACGGCGCCGACCGAGGAGCCGCGCTTGCGGACCTGGTCGAGATAGCCTTCGAGGAACTTGGCCTTCTGCGCGTCCGGGCAGAAGAACGGGTTGCGGTCGATCTCGTTCCAGTCCCAGCGCGCGTGATCGATCCTCTCCGGCCCCATCTGGATGAGCGCGCCGCGCACCGTCATGCCGGGCACGATCTTGCGTGCGATCGCGCCGGCGGCAACCCGCATCGCGGTCTCGCGCGCCGACTGGCGGCCGCCGCCGCGATAGTCGCGCAGCCCGTATTTGACGTCATAAGTGTAGTCGGCGTGGCCGGGCCGGTACTTGTCCTTGATGTCGGAGTAGTCCTTCGAGCGCTGGTCAAGGTTGTCGATCATCAGCCCGATCGGCGTGCCGGTGGTGACCTGCGCGCCGGTCGTCTCGTCGCCAAACACGCCGGAGAGGATCCGCACCTGGTCGGGCTCCTGGCGCTGGGTGGTGAAGCGCGACTGGCCGGGCCTTCGCTTGTCGAGATAGGGCTGGATGTCGGCCTCGGTCAGCGGGATGCCGGCCGGGCAGCCGTCGACCACGCAGCCGATCGCCGGCCCGTGGCTCTCGCCAAAGGTGGTGACGCGGAAGAGGTGGCCGAAGGTGTTGAATGACATGGGTTGTACCGGCTGGCGTTTTGGTACCCCCCTGGCCCGCTGGGGTCAAATGTCGGCATGGCTAAGCACGCAATGCGGTTAAGTTTACTGGATGGGCTTACCCATACCGCGTCACGCCGTCTTCCGCGAACACGTAAACCACGCCCTGATCGATCGAGTGATGCACGGCTTCTTCGCGCGTGGCGGCGCCGAGGACGGCGATCAGGGCGCGTGCGGTGCCGCCATGGGCGCTGACCACCGTGTCGCGATCGAGGGTGGCGTACCAGGCGCCGACGCGCGTGGCGACCTCGTCGTAGGTCTCGCCGCCCGGCGGCCGGAACAGCCACTTGTTGTGCTCGCGCGTTTCGACGATGTCGCGGTCGCGCGCAATCACGTCTTCATAAGTGAGGCCCTCCCACTCGCCGAACGAGATCTCGGCAAGACGCTCGTCGAGCACATAACCCGCGGGCGCAAGCGCGAGCCTCGCGCGCACGATGTCCATGGTGGCGCGCGCGCGTATCAGCGGCGACGACACGTAGCCGAAGTCGGAGGGCGCGCGGTTGTCGCGCGCGAACAGATCGCACAGGATTTCGCCGCAGCTTGCCGCCTGCTCGCGGCCGCGCGGGTTGAGCGGGATGTCATGCCGGCCCTGCAGCCGACCCTGCATGTTCCAGTCGGTCAGACCGTGGCGGACATAATAAAGGATGGGGCGCGGCATCGGCGCGACAGATGTCAATCCTTGGCGACCGTGATGTCGGGCGCATCGGGATGTTTCATGCCGAGGATATGGTAGCCGGCGTCCACATGGTGCACCTCGCCGGTGACACCGCGCGAAAGATCGGAAAGGAAATACACCCCTGCATTGCCGATCTCATCGACCCCGACATTGCGGCGCAGCGGCGTATTGAATTCGCACCACCGCAGGATATAGCGGAAGTCGCTCACGCCGGCCGCCGCCAGCGTCTTGACCGGGCCGGCCGAGATCGCGTTCACCCGAATGGCCTTCTCGCCGAGATCGGCCGCAAGGTAGCGCACGGACGCTTCCAGGGCCGCCTTGGCGACGCCCATCACGTTGTAATGCGGCATCCACTTCTCGGCGCCGTAGTAGGTGAGCGTGAGCAGCGAGCCGCCGTTCGGCATCAGCTTCTCGGCGCGCTGGGCGACCGCAGTGAACGAGTAGCAGCTGATCAGCATCGTATTCGTGAAATTGTCCGCCGTCGTGTCGACGTAGCGCCCGACCAGTTGCTCCTTGTCGGAGAACGCGATCGCGTGCACCAGGAAGTCGATCGTGCCCCAGTGCTTGGCGACCTCGCCGAAAACCGCGTCGATGGTTGCGGGCTCCGACACGTCGCAATGGCCGGCGACGAGACCCCCGACCTCGGCGGCGAGCGGCTCGACCCGCTTGCGCAGCGCGTCGCCCTGATAGCTGAAGGCCAATTCGGCGCCATGCGCATGGCACGCCCGGGCGATGCCCCAGGCGATCGACCGGTTGTTGGCGACCCCCATGATCAGGCCACGCTTGCCGCGCATCAGACCCGAGGATTCCGCCATTCTTTCCTCGCTGCGCCGGCCGCCCACCGGCCGCTTCCTATGGCATAGGGGCCTCCCCCCATCAAGCAGGCGCCCCCGCGCGCCCCGCGGGCCCCCCGCGCCCACGGAATAGCCGGGTCGGTCCAGTGTTTGTTCTGATGGTAAGTGCGAGGCAGAATGGCGCGGGACCGAGCGGACGGAGCGACGATTGGGTGAATTCCGGCAGGGCGTCGAGGCATCGGTTCCGGCCTTGCGGCGCTATGCGCGGGCGCTTACGCGCGACGCGGAGATCGCCGACGACCTGGTGCAGGACACCCTGGTGCGGGCGCTGCGCTCGGAGCACCTGTTCCATGGTGGTGACCTGCGCAGCTGGCTCTTCACCATCCTGACCAATCTCAACCGCAACCGCCTGCGGGCGCTGGCGCGCCGTCCGGTGATGACGGCGATCGACGACAACGATGCGCCCGACATGGCCGGGCCCGAGGCCGGTGGCCGTGATATCGAGCGGGCGCTGGCGACGCTGGTCGACGAGCAGCGCAGCGCGCTGCTTCTGGTCGTGCTCGAAGGGCTGAGCTACCGCGAGGTAGCGGAAGTGCAGGGCGTGCCGATCGGAACCGTGATGTCGCGCCTCGCGCGCGCGCGTATGCAGATCAAGGACTATCTCGACGGCAAGCGCCCGGCGCTGCGCCGAATAAAATAAACTGGGAAGCAAGACCATGATCGATCGTGACTTGCCTGTAACAGTGGACGAGCTGCACGCTTATGTCGATGGCGTGCTTCCGTCCGACCGCCGCCCGGCCGTCGAGGCCTGGCTCGCCGCGCATCCCGAGGACGCCGCGCATGTGGCCGCCTGGCGCGCGCAGGCTGAGGCGATCCGCGCCCGCTATGGTGCGGTCGCGGACGAACCCGTGCCTGCACGCTTCGATCTCGATCGCCTGACGCCGCCCGCCGGGCGCGGCTGGCGCATGATCGCGGCGGCCGTCCTCGTTGCCGCGGTGATCGGCGGCGTCGTGGGCTGGGTGGCGCATGGCGCTTCGGCAGCGCCGCATACCGGGCTCGAAGAATTCAGCACCGAGGCGCTCACCGCGCACAAGCTCTATGTCGCGGAAGTGCGGCATCCGATCGAAGTGCGCGCCGGCGAGGAGCATTTGCTGCCGTGGCTGTCGCGCCGCGTTGGTACGACGCTGCGTGCGCCCAACCTGGAGGCCTATTCGCTCAAGCTCCTGGGCGGACGGCTCCTGCCCGGTCCGAACGGTCCGGCTGCGCTGTTCATGTATGAGACGCCCAAGGGCGAGCGCTACACGTTCTATTGCTCGCGCTCGAACACGCCGCGCACGGCGCTGCGCTACAACGCGGCGGGCGACGCCGCCTCCGTGCTATGGGTCGAAAGCGACATCGGCTATGTGGTGAGCGGCCCCGCCGAGCACGACAAGCTGGTCGCAATCGCACAGAGCGCCTATCGCGAGATGGAGAATCGCGCATCGTCTCGTCATACGGAGAACAAGGTCACGTCGCGGCGCGGGTCTTGATCGAGGCTCAGGCTGGCAGGAACAGCGCGAACGGCTCTTCGATCGTACGCTTGAGCACCTTGCGGTAGGTCTCGTGGCATGGATGGCCGGTGGCGATGCGGCCGAATTCCAGTGGCTTCATCGTGTCCACCGGCACAAGCGCGATCGGGGCCGCAACCGGCGTGAGCTGCGCGCCGCGGCCGGCCTGCAGCGTCGTGAGGATACCGTGCATCTGCCCGCGGATAGTCGGGCGGGTCAGGATGATCAGCCGGTACTGGCCGTGCGAGTTGGTCACGAGATAGATGTGGCCCGACTGGTTGGGCACCGAGACATCGCCATGGTGGGTAAACTCGGCGTCGAGCCGCTCCGATTCGCGAAAGATCAGGCTCGAGCGGTGCTCATCCCAGGCGATCTCGGTCTGGTAGGCGTAGATCGCATCCTTGTCGCCGAATGACGGGCGAACGGTCAGGTAGCGGCCTTCGATCCACGATACTGCCGGCCGCGCGTAGGAGCCGAGATCGCCGCGCGCCACGCCATTGTGCGACGGCGCCGGCGCCACCTTGCTGTGCAGCGGGCGCAGCGCAACACCGAGCGCTTCTTCGAGCCGGATCGTCGTCGTCAGCGTGAACGGCCGGCGGCCGGCGAGCGCCTTCTCCAGGGTCGAGATGCTGATCTTGGCCTGGTCGGCCAACCGCTGTCGCGACATGCGGCGGCGCGCCAATTCCTCGCGAACCAGCGCCGCAACCGCGCGGCTCTGCTCGTCGGAAAGCTGTGATGGGTCGTGGTTCATGACGGCCATGGGTCCAACCCGTACAAATCATCACATTTCCGCACAAGAGGCCACCCGGCAATGCGCTTCCTGGCCGAAGAGTGCCGAACAATAGCGAACAAAACGCTCACCGCACCGCGTCGATCGGGCGCACAAGGCGATGCGGGAACGGGGTAAATGCGGGAGCGGGAAGCCACGAACATGGCAATTTGGACTGTCCGGCAGAGCAAGCAACAATTTGGCGTCGTTTGGTACCTGCGGCGCGCACGGCCGGAGGTACGGTTGCCGCACCGGCTGCTGATGATTTTGGTTGCAATTGCGGCTTTTTTCGCGGTCGTGCCGCGGCTCTACGCCGCTGCATCGCCTAACGTTGCCAAGTTTGTGACGCCCGCCGAGATGCGCTCGGGCTCGCTTCTGCTCAAGAGCGAGGGCGACCGCTTTGTCGAGGCGCCGCTCGTCGGCACCGACATTGATGTCACGGTGTCCGGCCCGACCACGCGCGCCCGCGTCACGCAGATCTTCCACAATCCGACCGACGGATGGGTCGAGGCTGTCTACGTCTATCCGCTCTCCGAAGGCAGCGCGGTCGACACCCTCAAGATGGTGATCGGGGATCGCATCGTGGTCGCCGACATCGAGGAGCGTAAGAAGGCGCGCGAGCTCTACGAGCAGGCGAAGGCGAGCGGAAAGAAGACCGCGCTCATGGAGCAGGAGCGGCCGAACATCTTCACCAATTCGGTCGCCAACATCGGGCCCGGCGAAACCGTCGTGGTGCAGATCGAGTACCAGGAGCCGGTGCGCCAATCAGGCGGCGTGTTCTCGCTGCGCCTGCCGTTGGTCGTTGCGCCGCGTTACAACCCGAAGCCGCTGGTGCAGACGGTCGACCTTGATCGCAACGGTTTCGGCAACGTGGTCGATCCGGTGCCGGATCGCGATCGCATCGAGCCGCCGGTGCTCGATCCGCGCGTCAACCAGCCGGTCAACCCGGTCAGCATCACGGTGCATCTCAACGCCGGCTTTCCGCTCGGCATGATCAAGAGCCATCACCACAAGGTCGACATCGACGTGGTGGCGGACGACAAGCGCGTCATCAAGCTCGCCGAAGGCCCGGTGCCGGCGGATCGTGATTTCGAGCTGACCTGGACGCCTGCCTCCAGCTTGGCGCCTTCGGTTGGTCTCTTTCGTGAGCACGTCGGCGCGGCCGACTATCTGCTCGCCTTCGTGATGCCGCCGCCGGTACCGCAGGCCGAGGAAAAGCGCCCGCGCGAGGTCGTGTTCGTGATCGACAACTCCGGCTCGATGGGCGGCACCTCGATCGCGCAGGCGAAGGCGAGCCTGATCTACGCGCTCGGCCGCCTCAAGCCGGCCGACCGTTTCAACGTGATCCGCTTCGACAACACCTATGACATGCTGTTTGGCGACAGCATGCCGGCCAATACGCGCAACGTTGCGCAGGCCAAGGCCTTCGTCGATGCACTCGAGGCGCGCGGCGGCACCGAGATGGTGCCACCCATGAAGGCAGCCCTGTCCGACCGTCATAGCGGTGACTCCAAGGCTGTGCGTCAGGTGGTGTTCCTTACCGACGGCGAGATCGGCAACGAGCAGCAGCTGTTCGACGCCATTACGGCGATGCGCGGGCGCTCGCGCATCTTCATGGTGGGCATCGGCTCCGCTCCCAACACCTTCCTGATGACGCGCGCGGCCGAGCTCGGGCGCGGCACCTTCACCCATATCGGCTCGTCCGATCAGGTCGAGGACCGCATGCGCACGCTGTTCGACAAGCTCGAAAGCCCGGTCGTCACCAATCTGACCGCGACCTTCTCGGCCGGCGGCGCCGACGTCACCCCGATCATTCTGCCCGACCTGTATCGCGGTGAGCCGGTGGCGCTCACCGCCCGTATGGTCGCGCTCGCGGGCACGCTCGAGATCAAGGGGCTGATCGGCGATCGTCCCTGGGTGGTGACGCTGCCGCTTGCGAACGCCGCGGATGGCTCGGGGCTCTCCAAGCTCTGGGCGCGGCGCAAGATCGCCGACGCCGAAGTGGCGCGCACCCTGCGCACCCTCACGCCGGAGGAAGCCGACAAGCGCATCGTAGCGCTCGCGCTCGATCATCACCTGGTGACGCGGCTCACGAGCCTTGTCGCGGTCGACAAGACCCCGAGCCGTCCGGCGGGCGCAACGCTCACGCGCGCCGAGATCCCGCTCAATCTTCCGGCCGGCTGGGAGTTCGACAAGGTGTTCGGTCCCGCTCACGGCGTGCCGGCCGATCGTTCGCTCACGCCGATCGAGCGCCGCGCCGACCTCACCGATGCCGAGAAGGCGCAGCGCGTCGCCTACGCGGCCGTCGCCAAGAGCCGGGTTGCGATGTCCCGGGCCGCGCCTCCGCCAGCGAGCGCGACGCTGCCGAAGGGTGCGACCGATGCGGAACTCCGCATCCTCCTTGGGTTCTTGCTCTGCCTCGTGAGCGCAATCCTGCTGATGATCCGGCGTCGCCGCTTCATCCTCGCGGGCTTGCGCGCGCGGTAACGCTTTAGTCCTCCCCGTCGTCCCCCCGGGGAGGTTGGGGAAGGGGCCAAATCCCCCGATGGCTCCTCCCAGCGCGCACGCAGCCTTTCCCAGCTGCGTGCGCGCCACTCTCTTCGGGTGCCGAACGGGCATGCAAGCGATGCGATCCGCGATCACCGAGGACCTCTTCATGCAGCCGCTGGCGCGGCTGGCGCGCTGGTGCTCGACCGCCGCGATGGCGGCTATCGTCGTGCTGGCGCTGGCCGGGCTTGTGCTGATTGGGCAGGGCGTCTGGATCTACGCCAAGGCCGCGCTGGCGCAGGTCCTGCTCGAACGCGCGTTCGCGCAGACGCTCGTGACCGGCAAGCCAGTCAAGCCGTGGTCCTGGGCCGACACCTGGCCGGTCGCGCGCGTTTCGGTGCCGCGGCTCGGCAAGAGCGCGATCGTGCTCAAGGGCGCGAGCGGGCAGGCGATGGCGTTCGGGCCCGGTCATCTCGAGCGCACGCCGGATGCCGGCGAAGAGGGCACCACGGTTTACGCGGCCCATCGCGACACGCACTTTGCGTTCCTGGGCGACGTGCGCGTCGGCGATCACATCGAAGTCATGCGGCACGACGGCAAGCTCGTCCGCTTTCGCGTCACCGGCTCATCGGTGGTGCGCTTCGACCACTCCGGCATCGATCCGCATGCGGCCGGCCGCCATTTGGTGCTGGCGACCTGCTGGCCGCTCAATGCGCGCACGTCAGGTCCGCTGCGCTATGTGGTGCATGCGGAGATGATTGAAACTCCGCCTTCCCGTGTGACGCCGCAAGTGGCGACCGACAGTCGGCGGCAGCTCTGAGCGATCAAGGCGCCGCGCTCACACTCTCTGTGGCCGTCCCCCCAAGCGCCGTAGGGTGGGCAAAGGCGCGAAGCGCCGTGCCCACCACACGATCCTGATTATTTGTAGCGATCTGTCACGGTGGGCACGGCGCACGAACAGCTTGCCACGCGGAAAAGCAGTGCCACCGCCTTTGCCCACCCTACAACGTCAGCAACATCACGCCGCGTCGCGTTTTGCCTTCTCGCCGAGCAGGCCGGCCTCGATCAGCGCATCGCGGATGCGGTCGATTTCGGCGCGTGAGAGCTTGACCAGCGGCGGGCGTACCACCGCGCGCGGCAGCCGGCCGAGCAGCACCAGCGCCTCCTTCATGCGGTTGTGCATGTCGGCCCACGGCTCCGCATAGAACACGCGTGCGGTCGGATGGATGCGGTCATTGAGGCGCTTCGCGGTGGCGAGGTCGTTGCCTTGGACGGCGCGGAACAGTTGCGCCTGCAGGTCGGCAATCACGCTGCCCGAGCCCGAGAGCAGCCCGTTGCAGCCGAGCACCAGCGAGGAAAACAGCCACGCGCTATGCGTGGTGAGCACGTTCACCGGCCGCGACAGGCTCTGCAGCGTGCGGATATGCATCTCGTGTTGCGGTACATTGCCGGCCCAATCCTTGATGGCGCGGATCGTCGGCACCTGGTCGCACATCTTAAGAAGCGTGTCGCGCGGATAGCCCTGGCCGGTCGCGAGCGGATACTGGAACACGATGATCGGCAGGTCGCTCGCGTCCGCGATGCGCTTGAAATGCGCGAGCGCCATCTCGGGCGACTGCTGCAGCGTGAACGGCGCCGGCGGAAACACAAGCAGCGCCGAGGCGCCGCCGTCCGCCGCCATGCGGGCGATGCGCGCGGCCTCCAGGCTGCCGTCGGCCCATATCCCGTTGACGATTGGCAGCTTGCTGCCGATCTCGTCCTGCGCGATCTCAAGAACGCGGCGCTGCTCCTCGAAGGTGCAGGAGGCGACCTCGGTCGAATGCGCGTTCAGCGTGATCGCCGAGATGCCGGGCGTCGCCGCGACGTCGCGCAGGTGGCTGCGGAAGCTCTTCTCGTCGATCGAAAGGTCGTCGTTGAATGGCAGCAGCACCGCCGGGATGACGCCGTGCGGAACGAAAGAGGCATGACGGGGCATGGTGGTCTCCGTGCTGTGGCGGCCTTTATAGCACAATTCTTACGGCGCGTGCGGGGCTGCTGCCAGGGCCTTGCGCCAGCCGGGGCGTGTGGTGAATTCCTACTTGTTGGTGAGCCTGATGCCGGCGTTGCGGCCAAGCGCCTTGCAATCGTCGTCGGTCTTGAGGCCGGCGGTGTGGATGCCGTGCGCGGCGAGTTCCTCGTCGCAATCTTCCGTGTCGCCGGTGACCCCGACTGCGCCGATCACGTCGCCCTCATCGTTGCGGATCTGCAGCCCGCCGCCCTCGGGGAACATCTGCTCGCCGCTGGCACTGATCAGATAGCGCATGAAGATCGGCTTCTCCTCGGCGCGCACGCGTACCAGTTTGGATGAGCGCCCCATCGCCAGCGCCGCATAGGCTTTGCCTAACGCCATTTGGAATCGGATCATGGAGGAGCCGTCCTCCTTCTGGAATGCCTTAACGACGCAGCCCGGCTCGACCACGATCACCGACAGCGGCCGGCAATCGATCTCGGCCCCGCGCTTGAGGATGGCGGTGATGATGCGGTTGGCCTGATCCAGCGTGATTGCGCTCATGGGGTCCTCCAGCTTGCGGTCACATTTCAATGCAATGAGCACGCAGGATTGCTAATGTCCACGGTCGCCGCCTTGCCGACTTTGACCCGCCACACCAGATATGGCCGATGAACGATCAGCCCACGACCACTTCGCAAACCGAAAACCCCTTGCTCGAGGACTGGGGCGGCCCCTTCGGGGTCCCGCCGTTCAGCCGCGTCGGGCCGGAGCATTTCATCCCGGCGTTCGAGCGCGGCTTCGCGAACCATGACGCCGAGATCGCTGCGATCGCGGGCGAGGCCGCGGCGCCGACGTTCCAGAACGCCATCGAGGCTATGGAGCGCTCGGGCCGCCCGCTTGATCGAGTTCGCGAGCGTGTTCGGCGTTCTGGCCGGCGCCCACACCAATGATGCGCTGCTCGCGGTCGAGCGCGAGATTTCGCCGCGCCGCGCCCGCCACTGGAACGGCATCCTGCTCAACGAGCCGCTGTTCCGCCGCATCGATACGCTCTGGCAGAGCCGCGACACGCTCGGCCTCAACCCCGAGCAGGCGCGCGTGCTCGAGCGCTACTACCTGATGTTCAAGCGCGCAGGCGCCGCGCTCGATGCCTCATCACGCAAACGCCTCGCCGAGATCGGCGAGCGGCTGGCGACGCTCGGCACCACGTTCAGCCAGAACGTGCTCGCCGACGAACAGGGCTACACGCTGGTGCTCGATAGCGAGGACGACCTCGCGGGCCTGCCTGATTTCGTGCGCCAGGCGGCGCGCGCGGCTGCCAATGAGCGTGGGCTTGCCGGCAAGCATGTGATCACGCTCTCGCGCTCGAGCGTCGAGCCGTTCCTGCAGTTCTCCGCGCGGCGCGACTTGCGTGAGAAGATCTTCCACGCCTGGATCGCGCGCGGCGACGGCGGCGGCACGACCGACAACAAGGCGGTGATCGCCGAGATTCTTTCGCTGCGCGCCGAGCGCGCGCGGCTCCTTGGCTACGAGAGCTTCTCGCACTACCGGCTCGATGATGCGATGGCCAAGACCCCGCAGGCGGTGCGCGACCTGCTCGAACGGGTCTGGAAGCCTGCGCGCACGCGTGCGCTCGCCGACCGCGACGCCATGCAGGCGCTCATCCAGGAGGAGGGCGGCAATTTCAGGCTCGCGCCCTGGGACTGGCGCTACTACGCCGAGAAGCTGCGCAAACGCCAATGCGATATCGAAGAAAGCGAGATCAAGCCGTACTTCCAGCTCCATCACGTCGTCGAGGCGGCGTTCTACACCGCCTACAAGCTGTTCGGGCTTTCGTTCGAGCGCCGTCACGACATTGCGGGCTGGCATCCGGATGTCGAAGCCTGGGAGGTGCGCGACGCCGACGGTCGCCACCGCGGCGTGTTCTTCGGCGACTATTTCGCGCGCTCGTCCAAGCGCAGCGGCGCCTGGATGACCTCGCTGCGCGACCAGGAAAAGCTCGTGGGCGACATCCGCCCGCTGATCGTCAATGTGATGAACTTCTCCAAGGGCGGCGCGAGCGAGCCGACGCTTCTGAGCTTCGACGATGCGCGCACGCTGTTTCATGAGTTCGGCCACGCGCTGCATGGGCTTCTCTCCGACGTCACCTATCCGATGGTGGCCGGCACCAGCGTGCTCACCGACTGGGTAGAGCTGCCGTCGCAGCTCTACGAGCATTGGCTGGAGCAGCCGGAGATCCTGAGCCGCTTTGCGGTGCATTACCGCACCGGCCGCGCGATCCCGGACGATCTGATGAAGCGGCTCATTGCGGCGCGCACCTTCAACCAGGGCTTCGCGACCGTCGAATACGTCGCCTGCGCGCTGGTCGATCTCGACCTGCATCTTCTCCCAAGCGTCGAGCATTTCGATGTCAACGCGTTCGAGGAGAAGGCGCTCTCGCGTATCGGCATGCCGGCCGAGATCGTGATGCGGCACCGGCCCACGCAGTTCGCGCATCTGTTCTCCGGCGGCGGCTATGCGTCGGCCTATTACAGCTACATGTGGTCGGAGGTGCTCGACGCCGATGCGTTCGCGGCCTTCGAGGAGACCGGCAACATCTTCGATCCGGCGACTGCCAAGAGCCTGCATGACTATGTCTATGCGGCGGGCGGCGCGCGCGATCCGGCCGAGCTCTACAAGGCGTTCCGCGGCCGGCTGCCGACGCCCGACGCGCTGCTCAAGGACCGCGGGCTTGTTGAGGCGACGCCGGGCTGAGCCAGCGAAACCCATCATAAACGTCATGGCGGGTTTCGCTGACGCTCAACCCACCCTACACTCCCTTGGAAAAGCAACGTCAGGGAGGCTCGCCATGCGCTATCGCTTTACCGGATGCCAATGCTGCCCGCCGTCCGCCGTGTCGCGCCGGGCCTTGCTGGGCGGTGCTGCCGCTGTCGCAGCGAGTGCTGTCCTGGCGAAGACGCCCGCGATCGCGCAGGCGCCGCACCGCATCGATGTGCATCACCATATCTTCCTGCCGCAGGTGCGGGCGTTGCAGGAGAAGCTCAAGCCCGGCTGGGCCCGGCGAGGGCCGCCCGCCGCCCGCAACTGGACGCCCGCAACCATGCTGGGCGACATGGATCCGCACGGCGTGGCGTCGGTGGTGGTGGCGACGCCCGGCCCGGGCGCCTGGTACGGCGACAATGACGGCGCGCGCCAGATCTCGCGGCTGTGGAATGAATCGACCGCCAAGATCATGCAGGATCATCCCGGCCGCGTCGGCTTCTTCGCGCTGATCGCGCCGCCCGACGTCGACGGCTCGCTCAAGGAGATCGCCTACGCGTTTGACGTGCTCAAGGCCGACGGGGTCGCGGTCTACACCAGCTACAATAACCGCTATCTCGGCGACAAAGCCTTCGCGCCGGTGTTCGAGGAGCTCAACCGGCGCAAGGCGGTGGTGTTCGTGCATCCGCTGGTCGCGGATTGCTGCGGAGCGGTGGTGCCTGGCGTGCCGACCAACGCCTATGAGCTGCCGTTCGACACCACTCGCACGATCGCGAGCCTGATGTTCTCCGGCACGTTCTCGAAGTCGCCCGACATCCGCTTCATCTTTTCGCACGCCGGCGGCGCGATGCCGATGCTGGCGGCGCGCATCGACGACCTCACCAAGTCGATGAAGGCGCTGCGCGAGAACGTGCCGGAGGGCGTGCCGGCGACGCTGCGCAAGCTCTATGTCGACACCGCCGGAGCCTTCAGCCCGGCCGCGATGGCGGCCACAATGAAGACCCTGCCGGCGAACCATGTGCTCTACGGCTCCGACTTTCCGTATTCGCCGTCGGCGGGCGTGATCAAGGGGCTCGCGGAAGACGCCTTCGCGCCTGATGTGCTGCGCGGGATCGAGCGCGACAATGCGCTCACGTTGTTCCCGCGCCTGAAAGGCTGACAGGACGTGGACCTGTACACTGCCGGTCATCGCCGCGGCGTCGCCTGTGCGCCGCATGCCGCGGCCGTCGAGGCCGGGCGCGCGGTGCTGGCCGAGGGCGGCAATGCGCTCGAAGCCATGGTGGCGATGGCAGCGACCATCGCGGTCGTCTATCCACACATGAACCATCTCGGCGGCGACGGCTTCTGGCTCGTGCGCGAGCCGTCGGGAAAAATCCGCGCCCTGATGGCGGCGGGCGCAGCCGGCGCGCGCGCGACGCCCGCGCTCTATCGCGATGCCGGCTACGACACCATTCCGGCGCGTGGGCCGCTCGCCGCGCTCACCGTTCCGGGCGCGATCGCGGGCTGGATGCTGGCGCTCGATGCCGCGAAGGCGCATGGCGGCCGCCTGCCGCTCACCGATCTGCTCGCCGCTGCCGTCAAGCATGCGCAGGAAGGTGTCGAGGTGTCCCACCACCTCGCGCTCAACATCGCGGGCGCCGCGCACGAGCTCATGAGGGTGCCGGGCTTTGCCGAGACTTTCCTCGTCGATGGCAAGTCGCCCGCGCAGGGGGCACGGCTGCGCGCCGCGGCGCTTGCTGCGACGCTCGATCAGCTTGCGAATGCCGGGCTCGATGATTTCTATCGCGGCGACATCGGGCGCGAGATCGCGGCTGATCTTGAGCGCATCGGCAGCCCGGTCACGCGCGCCGACCTCGAGCGCTGCCGCGGCACGGTGGCCGAGCCGCTCTCGGTCGCGTTGCCGGCCGGAACTCTGTACAACACGCCGCCGCCGACGCCCGGCCTCGTCGCGCTCATCATTCTGGCGCTCTACCAGCGACTCGGCATCAAGGAGGCCGAGAGCTTCGACCATCTCCACGGCCTGATCGAGGCGACCAAGCGCGCGCTCGCGGTGCGCGACCGTGTCATCACCGATCCGGCGCGGCTGCCGCATCCGCTCGATCGCTATCTCGCCGACGCGTTTCTCGACGCCGAGGCGGCGGCGATCGATGGCCGCAAGGCCTCCGCCTGGCAGGCGCAGGCGGGCGCCGGTGACACGATCTGGATGGGCGCCGCCGATGCATCGGGGCTCGTCGTCTCCTACATCCAATCGATCTATTGGGAGTTCGGCTCCGGCGTCGTGCTGCCGCGAACGGGAGTACTGATGCAGAACCGTGGCATAAGCTTCTCGCTCGATCGCGGCGCGTTGAACGTGCTCGAGCCCGGCCGGCTGCCGCTGCATACGCTCAGCGCCGCGCTTGCGGTGCTGCGCGACGGACGCGTGATGGCTTACGGCACCATGGGCGGCGACGCGCAGCCGCAGATCCAGGCGGCCCTGTTCACGCGTCATGTGCTCTATCGCCAGCGGCTTGATGAAGCGATCGAGCGCGCGCGCTGGTATGTCGGGCGCACCTGGGGGCTGACGCAGAGCAACCTGGTGGTCGAGTCGCGCATCGATGGCAATCTCGTCGACCGGCTGCTCTCGGCCGGCCACGATGTGTCGCTCGCCGAAGCGATCGGCCATGCGGGCGCGGTCGTTTTTCATCCCGACGGCACGATGGAAGCGGCGCACGATTCGCGGGCGGATGGCGGCGCGGCCGGCGTGTGACATTATAATATTCACAATGTTCAGAGATTTTTGCCGATCGGCGAGCACTGGCCGGGCCTGCATTCCGGCCTACTCGGTGCTATAGTCGCAACATGCACACGTATCCGCTGCGAATCGCACTTTTCACAATGGCTGCCCTGCTCGCGCCGCTCGGCACGGCCGCCGCGCACCCGCATGTATTCGTGACCATGGTGAGCGAGCTCATCTACGCGCCGGATGGAACGGTGAAAGGCATCAGGCACGCCTGGACCTTCGACGACATGT
This sequence comes from uncultured Alphaproteobacteria bacterium, assembly GCA_963753575.1. GTDB lineage: Bacteria > Pseudomonadota > Alphaproteobacteria > Rhizobiales > Xanthobacteraceae > VAZQ01. The sequence continues at coordinate 4,016,977 of CAVWCR010000003.1, read as the reverse complement.
TCTCGGTGTTTGCCACCCAGGGCCTCGAGTTGAACAAGAAGGGTGAATTTACCCGCGAAGAGCTGATGCCGCTCGCCAAGACCAATATCGAGTTGCTGAAAGACTTCGGCTATTTCACGTTCGCCAAGGCGAACGGCCAGGCGGCCGCCTTCGCGGAGCCGGCATCCGACTACTACGCCGAGTTCAAGGACCAGCTCGTGACGCTGCACTTCACGCTGCCGTTCAAGACTCCGGTGAAGGCGAAGGAGCTTGCGATCGAGATCTACGATCCGTCCTATTTCGTCGACTTCAATTTCGCCGATAAGGACCCGGTGAAGGTGGTCGGCGCGCCGGCGCAATGCACGATCGCGACGTCGCGCGCGGGCGAGAGCGGGGTGAGCAGCGAGACGCCGCCGGTGGATCCAAACAACTGGGGCGCCATGTATGCCAACAAGATCCTGGTGAAGTGTCCGTGACGCGCGCGCCGGGGAGCGCATGAATTGTCGGGCTGCCACGCTTGTCGTTTACGTTGCGGCGATCCTGCTGATTGCAGGCCTGCTCGATGTCGTTTTGGCGCAAGGCAATCCGTTCGGAGTGCCGAGAGGGAGCGCGCCGAAAGGGCCGCCACCTGCGCCGCCGGGCGGCATCTTTGCCTGGGTCATCGCCAAGCAGAATGAGTTCTACCGGCAGTTCTCCGGGCTCATTCGCGCCGCCAAGGCCGACGGCAGTGCGGTCTGGGGGCTGCTCGGCGTGTCGTTTCTCTACGGCATTTTCCAGAGATTGGAACGATCCCGGGTCTGCAGCGCACCGCGGATTCCGGTCTGTACGCAATCTCCGACACTCTGGCCGCGCTGCGCTGCGCCCGGGACACGCAGGCTTTCTCGGTGGATCGGACGGCAGCCTACCCCGCGAAATCCTCGGGCTTGAGCTCAATCGGCTTGCCATGCGGCGTGCGGTCGGCCGCGTGATCCCAGGCGTCGCGGTAGCGCGCGAGCGTCGTCGCATCGGTCACGCCCTTGGCGGCGACGAGCCGCTCGAGCGTGTTGAGCCAGTGCCGGTAATAGGTCTCGCCGGTGTCGGGATCGCCGGACGCCTGCGCGCGCTTGATTTCCTCGCCGAGCGTTGCCGCCCATTCGGTCCAGGTGAACAGGCCGCGCTCATGCAGCGTCAGCGCCATCGCGAACGTCTGCGCCTCCCACGGCTCACGGAACACCGGCCCATCGGCATTGCGCGGAATGCTGGGCACGGCGTCGGTGGCACGGCGGGCGGCGGCAGGGTCGATCATGCGGGCTCCAGATAGGGCTCCCAGGCCTCGATCGAGACCTTGAGCGTCGGATCGGCGCGCTCGCCCCACAATTCGCGGCCCTCGAACAGCACGGTATAGAGCCATTGCGGGTTCTCGTCTTGCCCAAGCGCGACCGTGTCGGGGAAGACGTGAAACCCGCGCACGCATTCGATCACGCCCAAGCGGTTGCGTGCATAGCGCGGCAGCCGCGTATGGGTCACCGGATTGAGGTTCCTGGTGCGCACGCGATCGCCGACCGCAAAGCGCGGCGTGGTGTTGGTCGGTCGCCCGTAGGAGCCGCGCGTGAGCGCGTTGCCAACGTCAGCGGCCTTGAGCGTGCGCGACAGCGCCTTGCCTGGACGCAGCGACCGTCCGGCCGCGACCTCGTCGGTGCCCACGAGGCCGAACTCAATGAGCAGCTTCTCCAGCCGCAGCGCCCACTTCTGATAGTAGGTGAGCGTGAGATAGTCGCGCGGCGGCAACTCTTCGATTGCGGCACGTGACTTATCGATGTTCCACACTTTGGCGTAGCTCATCGCGCGATTGAGCGCGAGCGCGCGCGCCTCCCAGCGCGAATGGAATGGCGGCTCATTGGGCTCGGGCTCGACCTTGCCGAAGCCATCCATGCCGCCCATGTCGTGGACGCCGTTCATGTCTGGTCCGGCCGTTTGGCAAGCCCGGTGCCGACCATGGAGTTGCGCGTCACCAGCGTTGCGAGCTTTCCCTCGCCGAACCCTTCGGTGCCGGGCGGCCGCATCGGCAGCACCAGGAAGCGGGTCTCGGCGGTCGAATCCCACACCCGGATGTCGGTCGTCGGCGGCAGCGTGACGCCGAAATCGGCCAGCACGCCGCGCGGATCGATCACGGTGCGGGAGCGATAGGGCGCCGACTTGTACCAGGTCGGCGGCAGGCCGAGCACTTCCCACGGGTAGCAGGAGCAAAGCGTGCAGACGATCATGTTGTGAACGCGCTCGGTGTTCTCCACCGCCACCAGGTGGTCGCCGACCCGGCCCATGATGCCGAGCGCGCCGATCGCCTTGGTCGCGTCCTTAAGAAGCGCTTCCTTGAAGGCCGGATCGACCCAGGCCTTGGCGACCACCTTGGCGCCGTTGCGCGGGCCGATGCGGGTCTCGTAGGCCTCGATGATGGCGTCGAGCGCGGCCGGGTCGACGTAGCCCTTCTCGGTCAGGATGGTTTCGAGCGCGCGCACCCGCAATTGCGTCTCGCTGAGCTCCGAGCCGTGGTCATGGTCGTGATGATGATCGTGTTCGGTCATAAGGATTCTTGCTATTGGCGGTTGCTGCCGGACAGTATCCATTGCGTCAGCAAAGGAGTTGAGAGCACCGATGGCCGCGGCCGAGCTGTTCGATCTTACCGGAAAGGTGGCGCTCGTCACCGGCGCCTCCAGCGGGCTCGGGCTGCGCTTTGCCGAGGTGCTGGCGGAAGCAGGCGCCGCGGTGGCGCTGGTGGCGCGGCGGAGCGAGCGGCTTGAAACAGTCAGGTCGAGCATCACCGCGTCCGGCGGCCGCGCGATCGCTATCCAAGCCAACGTGCTCGATCGGGCCGCGATGACGCGCGCCTTCGATCGCGCGCAGGCCGAGTTCGGCACTGTCGACATCCTCGTCAACAACGCCGGCGTGGTGCACGCGGATCGCGCGGTGGAACTGCCCGAGGCCGAATGGCGGCGCGTGCTCGCCACCGATCTCGACGCCGTGCTCTACTGGTCGCAGGAGGCGGCGCGCCGGCTGATCGCGGCCGAGAAAAGTGGCGCGATCGTCAACGTCGCCTCGATCCTGGGCTTCGGCGTCGCCAAAGGCGTGGCGGCCTATGCGGTGGCGAAGGCGGGCGTCATCCAGCTCACCAAGGCGCTTGGGCTCGAGCTCGCCAGCAAAAGCATCCGCGTCAACGCCATCGCGCCGGGCTGGATCGTCACCGATCTCAACCGCGACTATCTCGCCAGCGAACGCGGCTCGGCGATCCTCAAGGACATCCCGCTCGGCCGCTTTGGCGAGCCGCGCGACCTCGATGGCGTGTTGTTGCTGCTCGCCTCCGATGCCGGCCGCTTCATGACCGGTGCCACCGTCGTGGTGGATGGCGGGCAGGTGGTGGTCATGCGCGGTTGACGGTATCCGCGGATCACACCCGCCACGGTTCGGTCCGAGAGCCTGCCAAAAAAAGTGCCGTTTCGCTTCGCATGTTGCGCGTCGCGGCGCGCATCCGCGCGCTCTACGCATGCGTACAAGGATCGTATGTGCGCTTGAACATGAGGGAGTCCGATGCTGTCAGACGGCATGTCCGAGTTCGTGGCAAGCTCCCGCCCGCGCATGTGGGCGGTTTATGTTCTGCTGCCCGCAATGGCGCTCCTCTTCTGGATGGGCTTTGCGGCGCTGGCGCCGGACTTCGGTGTGCGAGGGCGCGGGGCCTTTCTCAATGACTTCCCGCCGTGGGCGCGCTCCGCGTTCTTCTTCGGCTGTGGGGCAGTTTGCCTGGCGGCGTCGCTGGTCCAGCTCATCAGGAGGTTCAGGCCGCGCGTCGAGGTCGAGGCCGGCCCGCAGGGCATCGCGAGCCATCTGTTCTGGGGGCGGGGCAAGCTCGCGTGGCGCGACATCACGGCGCTTGAGTGGAAAGGGAACTGGCTGTTCGTGCGCGGCAACAGCCCGGACGCCAAATCGAAGAAGCTCGTCATCGACACGACCGGCATCGATGCGCCGATCGGCAACCTCTACGCCATCATCGCTCAGCACCGGCCCGATCTGCTTGCGCACGCGTGACGGTCTATAGCATGAATGAGTCATGAAGGATGCACCGGCGAAGGTCGCAAAGAAGGCCGCCAGCAAGCGGGTCGCCGTGAAGGCGGCCAAACCGCGCAAGACGGCACCGCGATCGCGGTCCGGCACGGTTCTCCTCGCCGGCGGCAACCCTCAGATCGCGAAGGCCTATGGCGACGCTCCCGTGCAGGCCTATATCGCGGCGATGCCGGGCTGGAAGCGCGACATCGGGCGCCGCCTCGACGCGCTCATCGTGCGCACTGTCCCCGGCCTGCGCAAGGCGGTCAAATGGAACTCGCCCTTCTATGGCGTCGAGGACCAGGTCTGGTTCCTCAGTTTTCATGTCTTCACGAAGTACGTCAAAGTGGCTTTCTTCCGCGGCAAGTCACTGCGCCCGGTCCCGCCCGGCGAGTCCAAGCAAAAGGACGTGCGCTACCTCGACATCCATGAAGGCGATAAACTCGACGAAGCGCAGCTCGCCGCGTGGGTGAAGCAAGCGAGCCAGTTGCCCGGCGAACGGATGTGAGCGGGAAGTCGCCATTGTGCGTTTTGGGGCGGACCCGGCAGAATCTACTAAGAAGAAGGCGACGCGACCATGAAGAAGGCCAAGAGCGTTTCGAAGGAAGCGAAGGGGAGCGACTTTCCCTCTCGGCTGATCGATGCGAGAATCAAGGAGCTCAATGATTGGCGGGGCGAGACGCTCGCCCGGGTCCGCAGTCTCATCAAGCAGGCCGACCCCGAGGTGGTCGAGACATGGAAGTGGCGCGGCGTTCCGGTGTGGGAGCATGACGGGATCATCTGCACCGGTGAGACGTACAAGGCCGTCGTGAAGATGACCTTCGCCAAGGGCGCCTCGCTGGAGGACCCCTCAGGCCTGTTCAACTCCAGCCTCGAAGGCAATACCAGGCGCGCCATCGATATCCATGAGGGCGACAAGATCAATGAAAGGGCGTTGAAGGCGCTCATTCGCGCCGCCGTGGCACTGAATACGCAATCGCAGAAGAAGCCGAAGCGCGCGTGAGTGCGCGCCAGGAATGGAGCTGCGTCATCTATCCACCGCTCGTCCCCGCTTTCGAAGACGTGAAGCAATGACTCTCCGCTGTCGTCCCCGCGCAGGCGGGGACCCATACGCCGCAGTAGGACGACGTGGCAGGGCCGGTGATGACATAAACTCTAGTGGTTCTGGGTCCCCGCCTGCGCGGGGACGACAGCGTGCATGCCAAGGGTCATCGCCACTCAGCGCGCCGCCGACAGCTACTGAAAGCGGCGTGAAATTGTCCATAGCGATCGATCCTCGCGTGTGAGGAGCCTGCGCACTATGCTTGCGCCATCGTCACGACGCAACGTCAGAGGTCTCGCCATGGATTTCACGCTGCCCCCCGCGATCGAGGACATCCGCCTGCGCACACGCGCGTTCGTGGAAGAGCACGTGCTGCCGGTCGAGGCCGATCGCGACAGCTATGACGATCACGAGAATATCCGTCTCGATCTGCTCGAGCGCATCCGCCAGAAGGCGAAGACTCAAGGGCTGTGGGCGCCGCAGGCGCCGAATGACTACGGCGGCATGGGGCTGCCGATCGTCGGCTGGGCCGCCATGTACGAGGAGGCCAACCGCTCGATCTTCGGCCCGGTCTCGTTCAATTGTGCGGCGCCTGACGACGGCAACATGAACCTGCTCGCGCTTGCCGGCACGCCGGCGCAGAAGGACAAATGGCTGCGGCCGATCGTCGAAGGCCGAGTGCGCTCGGCCTTTGCGATGACCGAGCCCGCGCCCGGTGGCGGCTCCGATCCAGGCATGATCCGCACGCGCGCGGAGAAGAAGGGCGATCGCTTCGTCATCCACGGCCACAAGTGGTTCATCACCGGTGCGGGCGCCGCCGATCACTTCATCCTGGTCGCGCGCACCTCCGACGATCCGCGCCGCGGCCTCACGGCGTTTCTGTTTCATCGCGACCAGCCCGGCTTCGAGATCGTGCGGCGCATTCCGATCATGGGCCCTGAGGAGCACGGCGGCCACTGCGAGCTCATCTTCGACGGCCTCGAGGTGCCCGAGGAGAACGTGCTGATGAATATCGGCGACGGGCTGCGCATCACCCAGATCCGGCTCGGGCCGGCCCGCCTCACGCATTGCATGCGCTGGCTCGGCCTCGCCAAGCGCTGCTGCGAGATCGCGCAGGCTTATGTGAATGAGCGTGAAGGCTTCGGCGTCAAGCTCGCGGACCGCGAGAGCGTGCAGATCAAGCTCGGCGAGGTCGCGCACCGCATTGCGATCGGGCGCCTCCTGGTGATGCACGCGGCCTGGCTGCTCGATCAGGGCGACCGCGCCCGCAAGGAAGTCTCGATGGCCAAGGTGCACGTCGCCGACACGCTGCATCATGCCGCCGACACCGCGATCCAGCTCAACGGCGCGCGCGGCTATTCCAAGGATACCGTGCTCGAATGGATCTACCGCTATGCGCGGCAGGCGCGATTGGTCGACGGCGCCGACGAGGTGCACAAGATGGTGCTGGCGCGACACATGCGCACGGAAGGCCGCGATTTCTGGCGCTGGGGGACGGGGGAGGCAGGCCAATAGGCCGGATCAAGATCGAGGGGCTCCGGTTTGTCACCGGAGCCCCTCGATCTTGATCCGCATCAATCTGCTGTCAGGCGACTAACTACCGGCCACCCCAGCGATAGTTCAGCCCAAGGCGGGCGACCCAAAGCGAGTCCTGATGATCGAAATTGAAGTTCGCACCGGCCGACGGGCTGAACCCGGTTGTCGACCTTTCCGCAAACCGCACGTAGAGCACTTCTGACTTGATGCTCAGATTGTTGGTCCACGCCCACTCGGTACCAACACCGGCCGTCCAGCCCCAGCGCGTACCGCTGTCGGTGAAGGTCTCCGTGTAGGTAGATTGATCGACCACTTGCCAAGAATTGCGGATATTGGCGAACGCGAAGCCGCCGGTCGCGTAGAGCATCAAGTTGTCGACCACAAGCCCGGTGCGAGTCCGCACTGTCCCAAACCAGCGCACCTTGTCGTCCAAGTTGACCGCCAACGCCGTCGGATCGCCGTTGCCGGTATAGGTTCTCTTGCTGCCGGCGCTCGTCCAGCTCCAATCGGCCTCGATGCCGAATACCGTGCAGCCGCGTTGCAAATTGTAGCCGATGAGAGGGCCGACCGCGCCGCCGGTCTTGCTCCGCTCAACGTGGCCCAGCGCAATGTCGACGCTGAATCGGTCCGCCCAGTTGTCCCGATCCGTCCATCCGGTGTCATGTGTAACGGATCCGCCTTGCACCCCGATATAGCCGCCGCCGAACTGCGTACACGCTGCTGGGGCAATACCTGGGGCCTTTCGCACGGGAGGGAGATCGGCGGCGACCGCTGCGACGGAGGTCAGCGCCGTTACCGCTATTGCTGCAGCGAAAAGTCTCGGCATTTCTTGTCACCTTTATTTCAGGAGGGTGTTGGGGCTGGCATTGATCTCTGTTGCGAGCAAATTACTCGCGTAAAAGATCAAAATGCATTCATAAAGTGTGTATTGCACGTTTGAAGTGTGTACCACGCTCTTCCCCAGATGCATGTACCGCAACTGCAACAATCCCCAAAAATGGAGCGCTCTATTCTTTGTGGTGATGACCTATTCACGCTGCAGCGGGCCATGTCCTGATCGCGCGCATGTTCGAGAACGCCTGTCGCGGACACTCGATCGCGATCAGGCTGGCAGAGCAATCGTGCGGCGCATTCAGATGCGGTGCATTCAGATCATGGGACCGGAAGCCAATCTGCGATTTGTTCGCAAGGCCCTGGACTCCTTCACTTCCCTGCGCGAGACTTTCAAAAAATTTTTAGCCTAGGGAGGACTCAAATGACGATGTTTCGTACGATTCCGTTTGCTTTGTCCGCTGCTGTCGTATTCGCCGCCGGCCCGGCGTCGGCCGATATGAAGAAAGAGTGGGTCGAGTACAGCCACGGCGATATGAAGCTCAAGGCCTACATGGCCTATGACGATAAGGTCACCGGCCGACGCCCGGCCGTGTTCGTGATCCACGCCCGCGAGGGTATGACACCGAAGACGCAGGAGTTGACCGAGCTCTGGGCCAAGCTCGGCTACGTCGCGTTCGCAACCGACATCTTCGGCTACGGTCAGGGCATCCTGCCGAAGACGGTCGAGGAAATGAGCGCGCAGACCACGATCTTCAGGAAAGATCCCGCGCTGACCAAGGCGCGCACCCAAGCGGGCTACGACGTGCTGGTCAAGAATCCGATGGTCGATCCATCCAAGGTCGCGCTGGTCGGCTACTGCTTCGGCGGCGCCGTCGGCGTCGAGTTCGTCTCGACCGGCGTCCCGACCGCCTTGAATGTCACGATCCACGGCTCGTTCGGCAACTATCCGGCAGGCTGGGCGAAGAACGTGAAGGGTATGTTCCTGATCCTGCACGGCGCCGAGGACAAGAACTATCCGCTCCCGAAGGTCACCAAGGTGGTCGACGAGCTGCGCGGTGCCAAGACCCCGTTCCAGCTCGAGCTCTACAGCGGCACCGGCCATGGCTTCTCGACCCCGAAGAACAAGGCCGAGGAGCGCGCCAACGCGCAATCGATCGCCACCACCACGCGCACCATGAAGGACCTGTTCGGCATCTGAGCGGAAGGTCCGCGAAGCGGTCGGGGTGGGTTGAGCTTCGCTGCGAGACCCACCCTTTGCGTATCTCGGCCAGTCCGCAGATGTGTTCGAAACCAGAATCAAAGAATGATCTTGAGAGAAGCGTTTCAGGGAGGATCCGATGCGTCAATTGAGTAAGCAAGTCAGTGGTTTCGTTCTCGCCGCAGCCGTCGGCATGCTGATCGCCGGTCCGGCGAGCGCGCAGGTCACGGTGTTCGAAGGCGCCCGCATGATCGTGGGCGATGGACGCGTGGTCGACAACGCCGCGCTGGTCGTGGACGGCAGCCGCATCACCCAGGCCGGTCCTGCCGCCAACATCAAGGCGCCCAATGGGGCGACACGCGTGAGTCTTGCCGGCAAGATCGTGATGCCGATGTTGATCGACACCCACGTTCACCTCAGCGCCACGCGCGAGAAGCTGATCAATGATCTCAAGCGGCGCGCCTATTTCGGCGTCGGCGCCGCGATGAGCCTGGGCACCGACAACCTCGACCTGCTGCCGGTGCGCTTTGAAAACATTCCGGGCGCCGCGCGTTTCCTCAGCGCCGGGCGCGGCATCACCCGGCCCGAGCCGATGCGCCCGACCTACCAGATCAACAGCGAGGAGGAAGGCCGCCAGGCGGTTCGTGAAAATGTCGCTCGCAAGGTCGATATCATCAAGTTCTGGGTCGATGACCGGGACGGCAAGGTCCAGAAGGTCACCCCGGCGCAATATGCCGCCATCATCGAGGAGGCGCACAAGCTCGGCATCCGGGCCGCGGCGCACATCTTCAACATGGACGACGCCAAGGGGCTGATGCGCGCCAATCTCGATATCTTCGCGCACGGCGTGCGCGACAAGGACATCGACGACGAAACGGTCGCGATGTTCAAGGCGCGTCCGAATATCGTGCTCATTCCGAACCTGCCGGATCGCGGCGTGAAGACCGACCTGAGCTGGCTGCGCGCCGGGGTCACCGATGCCACCTACGCGAAGCTCGAAAAGGACAATACCGACCGGCCGAAGGTGCAGGCGTTTCACGGCATTCAGGCCCGCAACCTGAAGAAGCTCAACGCGGCGGGCGTGCGCATCACCATGGGAACCGACGGTAACAAGGCCTGGGGTCCGCACGAGGAGATGCTCGACATGGTGCTGGCCGGCATGACCCCCGCGCAGGTGATCGTGGCGGCGACACGCAACGGGGCCGAGCTTCTCAAGATCGCGGATGCCGGCACGCTGGAAGCGGGCAAGAGCGCCGATTTCATCGTGCTCAATGCCAATCCGCTCGACGACATCACCAATTCCCGCAAGATCTCTGCAGTATATCTGCGGGGCGCCGCGGTCGACCGCTCGAAGCCTGTCCCGTAGCGCCGGGACGCGAAGGCGGCTAACGTTAGTCCGGTCCGGTCCGGCCCCGTCCGCGTGCAGGCGGAGGCCGGTCTGCCGCCGGAGAGGGAAGTGACGCTCAATCTCGAAGTTGCCAGCATCGCCGCGGTCACGCCCTCGATCCGCCAGATCGAGCTCACGTTGCCGGATGGCGGCGCGTTGCCGGCGTTTACGGCCGGTGCTCACATCGATGTCTGTCTTGGCAACGGGCAGGAACGATCCTACTCGCTGCTCAATGATCCCGCCGAGACGCATCGCTATCTGATCGCGATTTTGCGCGAAGCCGATAGCCGTGGCGGCTCGGTCTGGGTGCACGACCATCTGCGTGCAGGCGACCGGCTGGTGTCGTCTGCGCCGATCAACAATTTCCCGCTCAACGAAGCCGGCGAGACCCACATCCTGATCGCCGGCGGCATCGGCATCACCCCGCTCAAGGCGATGGCGCACCGCCTCATCGCGCACAGCGCCAACTTTGCGCTGCATTATTGTGCGCGCGATGAAGCGCGCGCCGCCTACCTGGCGGAGCTGCGTGCGCTGCTGGGAGAGCGGCTTCACAGCCACCTCGACGGCGGCGACATCGCGCGCGGCCTCGATGTGGCAAAGCTGTTGTCGAGCCGGCCGCCGGCCGCTCATGTCTACGTCTGCGGACCGGCGGGGCTGATCCGGGCGGTGCGCGAGGCGGCGCGTGACTGGCCGAAGGGCACCGTCCACTACGAGCTGTTTCGCGGCTCGGAGGCCGACATCGCACCGCGCAGCACCGATCAGCCGTTCGAGATCAGGCTCGCGCGGGCGGACAAGACCCTGCTGGTGCCAGCCGGCCAATCGATCCTGCAGGTGCTCAGGGCAAACGGCATCAAGGTCAAGACGTTGTGCACGGAAGGGGTGTGCGGCACCTGCCGCGTCGGGCTTCTTGGCGGCAAGGCCGACCACCGCGACGAGGTGCTGACCGACGAGCAGCGCGAACATGCGATTCAGGTTTGCGTGTCGCGCGCCATGCCGGGCGAGACCCTCATCCTCGATCTTTAGAAAGCTGGATTTGTCGACGGTTGCAGATGATGGAGGACCGACCATGACGACCGACACAATTGTTGCGGCAGCGACCGGCTCGCACATCAGGCCGACGCAGCTCGTGTCCGGCACGTTCGTTACCACCGACCTGAAGCGGACCCGCCGCATGTGCGAAGAGCTCTTGGGGCTCGAGTGCGTGGAGCCCGAGATGGGCGTGCTGCTGGTGCGAGAGAACGGCCATCAGCCGGGCGGGCCGCTCGCCGGCAAGCCTTACTGGGTGCTCGAGGCGGGAGGTATCCTCGATCGAGACGCCGCAGGAGATGCTCAACCACTGGGGCGTGTTCATATCGAGCCAGGCCGCGGTCGACGCCGCGTTTGAGAAGATCAACGCGCGCCAGAAGGATTTCGGTCTCGGCCGTGTGCAGAAGCCGCGCTTCCGCCACGGCTCCTACGCCTTCTATTTCGTCGACGGCGACAGCAACTGGTGGGAGATCGAATACCGCACGCCGGAGCTGCTCTATACGGCGCTGCGCGAGAAGGGCGACCAGCATTAAACCGCTTGAGCGATTGCAAGCAGAGGTGATCTGTCATGAGTACTTCACTGGTCCAGCCTGAGCTGTTGTCGCACGGCACCATCGAGTGCAGCGACATGGCGGCAACCCGCCGGTTTCTGACCGAGTTCTTAGGGATCGATGTCGTACGCCCGCTGCCGGAGGCGCAATATCTTTGGAAAGGCGGTCCGTGGTCGGTGGTCTGTGTTTGCGTTCCGGACTCCGAGGCCAAGGAGCAGGGCCCGCAGAACCGCTTCAAGCTGTCGGTGCCGAGTGCCGCCGACGTCGATGCGGCGCATGCGGTCGCGCGCGAACAACAGTCAAACTATGGCATTAGGACGATCGGACCGGTCGAAGACCACGCCGGCATCCGCTCTTTCAAGCTGCAGGACCTCAACAAGCATTGGTGGGAAATTACCAACGTCAGCCAATCGGACTACGATGCGGTCTTCGCGAAGGGGCATTGAGCGGAGCGCCGCCGCGATGATGGCCCGATCGTGCGTGATTCACCCGCTCGCCGGGGCAGACTGAGCTCGAATGCAGTCTGGAGCCGACGCTGGCATGACATTGTCGTGAGGGCCGCGCTCATGGGGCAATAGCTGCGGCGCGGATGGGCTAGCGCATCTAGCGTATAACGGGTATTGCGTAGTATCTAGTCGTCAGAGGTGTCGAGCGGAACGGCGACGCCCGATGCTGATGCCTGAACTTACATGCCTGAACTTAAGTGACGTAACCGCATGTGATCTGCGAGCGGCCGCAGGGACAGACATGAAAGCCTCACGATCAGTCATCGTTTTGGTAATTTTCGCAGCGATGTCGCTGGCGGCGCTCGTCGCCTGGTCCAACTGGGCCCCCGACGATCTGGTCTTTCAACCGCCTTACCCCGAGTTCAATGCGAGCGGCGATCCGATCCTGGCCGTCTATCAAGGCCAAATTCCTTGCATCCTCAAGAACTGCGAAAAGATGAAAATCGCGCTCGTGCTGTATCATGATCGCGCGAGCCGGCCCACGACCTATTGGTTCGGTTCGGTGGCGGTCTCTGATGACGATGACCGCATGGTCACGCAAGGACGTTGGACGGAACGCAAAGGCGTCAGAGGATATCCGGAAGCGGTGGTGTACGAGCTCGACTCCAATACTCCGCCGGAGCTGCGTTACTTCTGGCGCGTCAATGAAGATATTGTGCTGCCACTGGATCCAAGCATGAGCCCGAAGGTCGGCAATGCGTCCTGGGGTTATATGTTGAGCCGCTACGCCGAGGGGTATCACTCAAGAACGGTCAAGAACGCGACGCACCGGATCAGATAGGCCCCCCACTTGCCGGGTTCCCCGTCGTTTCGGAGGCTTGCGCCAATTCGCCTCTGCGTTGCGATGCGAAATCCGATGGCAACCGTTCAATTCTTTGACGACACGGGCAAATAGCCGCAGGGCGGCTTCGCTGCGCTGCAGCGCACTCGGCCTGCCGGAAACGGGCCTCTTGGCAACGAAATCGCTTTGGACTGCGTGGCGATCTCGCTCTAAGCGTTTGTTTGGTCGCACGATCTTTTCCAAACAGCCGGCAACTCTTTGGGATCATGCGCTGCTGTGCGATTCCCACTGAGGCTTGCGGGAGCTTGGCTCCGGGCTGAGGGACGCACGGCGGGCGCGACCATTCGCCAATATGTGAGGTTTCGGCTGAGGAATAGAGTGCCGCGATCGAGACAGCGGGAGAAACGAGATGCTTACCCGTCGTCATTTGATTGCGATCTCGACCGCGCAGGCTGTCGCGCCGGGCCTCCTCTTTCGCGAGGCGCGCGCGCAAACACCGAAGCTCAACTATCCGGACAAGCCCGTGCGTCTCATCGTGCCGGTCGCCGCCGGCGGCCCGACCGATATCGTGGCGCGCATGCTGGCCGACAAGCTTTCGAACATGTGGGGGCAGCAGGTCTTTGTTGAGAACAAGGGCGGTGCCGGCACCAATATCGGCAACGAGCTTGCCGCACGGTCCGAGCCCGACGGATACACAATTCTGTTCGCCACTGCGTCGCTGGCGGTGAATACCAGCCTCTATCGCTCGCTGAGCTACGATGTGATTGCGGATTTTGAACCGGTCTCGCTCGTCACCCAGCTTGCCTATTTCATGTTCGTGCCGAACTCCTCGCCCGCTCATACGATCAAGGAGTTCATCGAGCATGTCAGGGCTAATCCCGGCAAGCTCACGATGGCGTCGCCCGGCACCGGCAGCGCGCCTTTCCTGGCCGAGATGCTGTTCCTGCAGATGGCCGGCCTGAAGATGACGCACGTTCCCTATCGCGGCGCGTCGCCCGCTTTTGCGGATCTGATACCGGGTCGTGTGGACTGCTACTTCGGCAGCGGCTCGTTGCTGTCCTACTCGCGCTCGGGGCAGGTCCGCGTCCTGGCGAGCACCGGAGCACAGCGAGACGACGCGGCCCCCAATGTTCCGACCATCGCGGAGGCGGGCGTAACCGGTTACGACGTGACAGCGTGGCAGGCGCTGTTCGTTCCGGCCAAGACGCCGCCCGAGATCATCCGCAAGATCAGCGCCGATACCAACACGGCTCTCAGCGATCCGGGGATCAAAGGCAAGTTGGCCAAGAACGGCTATGTAGCCAAGGGCTCTTCGCCCGAGGCGCTTGGCAAGCTCCTGAGATCGGAAATCGCCAAATGGAGCGCTGTCATCAAGTCGGTCGGCATCAAGATCGATTGATGAAACGACTGGCTGATCGCTCGCCGTTGCTGGCGCCTCAGGAGCCGTTCTTGCGATGGCTCAGGCTTTCGGACAAGATCTTGGTCGATTGCATGGCGGTCTGGCTCAGGTTGGCGTAGCCCACGATCTCGCGCGCCATGCGCTCGCCGTTGTGCTGCAGATGATCGCGCAGCTCCTTGAGCTCGTTGATGAGATCGTCGATTTCCTGCACCGACGTCAACGACACGCGCTGCAACAGCAGGCCGAGATTGTTGACGACCGTCTCGCTGTCGTCGCTGATGGGAACATTGCGTCGCTGCTCGATGACATCGCGGCTGATCAGTTCGCGGATGTCCCCTTCCACCTCCGAGCCGATCTTGTCGATGCCATTGGCTTTCTTTCCAAAGATACCCATGTCCCTGTCCCCGTGGAGCGCCCGTTTCCGGTCGGCACCCCTGCACTGGGCACGTACAATGTGACGGCTTCGCGGCTGGAAGATGCCAACTTCCTGTAGTCTGGCCGCTTTAATGCATTTGGATACCGCATGGCCTGTAGACAGCGGTAACCTTTATTAAGCTGATGCTCGCCTGACCTGTAAGAAAACCATCCGGGCGCTGCCTTTAACTATGTCAAGCTACGGCCGGGCTCGGCGAATCCGTCAGCGGTGCGCGGCTGTTTACTATCCGGCCTCTGCGGCGCTCGACCGCAGCGGCTTCTCCTCGACCAGCGCGATTGCCACGAACGCGATCGCGAGGCAGCCCGCCACCACAAAGAACACACGCCGGAACGCCTGCGCCGCTTCGGTGGCGGCTGGCGACAGCGTACCGCCGAATTCACCCGCCCCGCCGGGCGCGAGCGAGGAGGTGACCGCCAGCACGATGACGCCGAGGAGCGCGATCAGCATGGTGGCGAACAGGTTGCGCGAGAAGTTGAGCGTGCCGACCGCAATGCCGAGCTGATGGCGCTCGACCGTGTTCTGGATCGAGACCATGCAGAGCGACGGCAGCGGCCCGAAGCCCGCTCCGATCAGGAACAGAAGCAGCTCGAACGACAGCATGCTGAGGCGGCCGGCCCAGATGGCCAGCATCAACACGGCGGCGAATGCCATCACCAGCATCACCATCGGCAGGATCTTGTAGTGGGTGACCCGGCCGAGCACCTGGCCGGCGAGTCCGGCGCTGGAGTTGAGGCTCATCATCAGCACCATCAGGCTCAAGCCGGCGCAGACGGGCGAGAGCCCGATCACGCTCTGCAGATAGATCGGCAGGAAGATGTTGAGGCCGATGATGGCTGACCAGCCGAACGAGTTGGCGAGCACCGACCAGCGCACAATCGGATCGGTCAGGATCGCGATCGGTATGAGCGGCTCGGGCGCGGTGAGAAGCCGCCACACGAAACCTGCGCCGATGACCAGCCCGCCCGCGAACAGCGCGAGCACCGGCGCCGATAGCCACGGATAGCTGCGGCCGCCGAGATTGAGTCCGAGCATGAACGACACGCTGGCGGTCACGATCAGCACCGCGCCGATCACGTCGAGGCGGTGCGGGCGCTCGTTGCGCGGCAGCCGGCGCAGGATGGTCGATGTGATGAACAGCGCGCAGAGGCCGAGCGGGATATTGAGCCAGAAGATCAGCGACCAGTGCAGCTCGCCCGCAATGAAGCCGCCGAGCGCCGGGCCGCAGGCGCCCGCCGTGGTGTAGACGATCGAGAAATAGGCATAGTAGCGCCCGCGGTCCTTGGGGGCGGCGGCGTCGCCGAGCACGATCACGGAAACGGCCGAGAGGCCGGAGCCGCCGAGCCCTTGCAGCGCGCGGCCGAGGATGAGGACGAAGATCGTCGGCGCGAATGCACAGACCAGCGAGCCCGCCATGTGCAGCGCGATCGCGACGTAGAGAGCGAAGCGGCGGCCGCGGATGTCGGCGATCTTGCCGTAGAGCGGCATCGCGGCGGTGGCGGCAAGCAGATAGATGGTGATCAGCCAGGGCAGGCCGCGCACCTCGCCGAAGGCGTGCCCGATGGTCGGCAATGCGCTTGCCAGGATGGTGTTGTCGAGCGAGCCCATGAACAGGGGCAACAGCACGCCCCATACGATCAGCCGTGTTTCCTTGTGGCTGAGGTAGGCCGCCTCGCTCGGGCTCGCGTGCGCATCCATCGTGCTTACGTATCTTCGACGCCGGTCTGCAGCGGCTTTTCCTCCAGCAGCAGCACCGCGATCAGCGCCACCGCGAGCGTGCCGGTGGTGCCGAAGAACACCAGGCGGAACGCCTCGGCGGCGGCGACGTCGATCGAGCCGCCGAGCGCGCCGCCGGTATGGCCCCCGCTGGCCGCGACGGAAGCGGCCACGATCGCCCCGAACGTCGCGATCAGCATGGTGGCGAGGAGGTTGCGGGTGAAGTTCATGGTGCCCACCGAGATGCCGAGTTGATGGCGCGCGACGGAATTCTGCACCGAGACCTGGGTGAGGCCGGGCAGCGGACCGAACCCGGCTCCGATCAAGGTGAGCAGCACTTCGAACCAGACGAGGGTGAGGCGGTCGACGAACCAGGCCAGCGCCGCGGTCGACACGATCGCGAGCACGAGGCCGGCGATCGGGATCGCCTTGTAGTGGTGCATGCGCCCGAGCATCACGCCGCTGATGCCGGCGCTGACGTTGAGCGAGATCATCAGCATCATCAGGCTCAGGCCCGCGTCGGTCGGCGAGAGGCCGACGACGCTCTGCAGGTAGGTGGGCAGAAAGATATTGAGCCCGATGATCGAGCCCCAGCCGAACGAATGCGCGAAGACGGAGCAGAGTACGCTGCGATTGCGCAGCACCGCGACCGGAATGAGCGGCTCGGGCGCGGTGAGGAGCCGCCACACGAACGCAAGCCCGACCACCAGCGCGGCCGCGAACAGCGCGAGGATCGCGGGCGACGTCCAAGGATAGCTGCGGCCGCCGAGATTGAGGCCGAGCATGAACGAGACGCTGGCGGTCACGATCAGCACCGCGCCGATCACGTCAAGCCGGTGCGGGCGCTCGTGCCGGGGCAGCCGCCGCAGCAGGATGGTGGTGACGGTCGCGGCCGCCAGCCCGAGCGGAATGTTGAGCCAGAAGATCGCCGACCAGTGCAGATGGTCGGAGAGAAATCCGCCGAGCGCAGGCCCCGACGCACCCGCCGTGGTGTAGACCACGGCGAAATAGGCGTAGTAGCGCCCGCGCTGCTTGGGGGCGACCAGGTCGCCGAGAACGATCGCGCCCGTCGAGGCGAGCCCACCGCCGCCGAGGCCATGCAGCGCGCGCCCGAGAATGAGCGCCAGCATGTTGGGCGCGAATGCGCAGACGAGCGAGCCCAGCATGTAGAGCGTGATCGCGATGCGCAACGCGAACCGCCGCCCGTGGATGTCCGACATCTTGCCGTAGAGCGGCACGACCGAGGTCGAGGCCAGGAGATAGATGGTGATCAGCCAGGGCAGGTTATGGACGTCACCGAACTCGCGGCCGATCGTCGGCAGCGCGCTCGCCAGGATGGTGTTGTCGAGCGAGCCCATGAACACCGGCAGCAACATGCCGATGACAATAGGGCGCGCCTCCTCGTGGGTGAGGGATTTCACCTGACCGGGTTCGGTGCGGACGTCCATGGGTCAGGTTCGTTCCGTTTTGGGCTCCTTCCGGTTTTCAGCCGGCTACAATTTGTAGATCAGCCGCGGTCGCTGGACCAGCCGCGGGCCGACATCGGCCCGATGCCGCTTGTGCATACGGTCGTCGTTCCCGATCCGGCCTTGACGGCACGCCCCCGATCCGGCCTCACTGACCGGAATTGAGCCCGCAGGGAGGAGCATGATGATCGCCCGTCACCGCCTGGCCTTCGCGGCCGCTCTCGTTTGCGTCGGCATCGCAGGCGCTTTGGCGCAGGACGCACCCTACCCGAGCCGCACCATCTCGATCGTGGTCGCCAATGCGGCCGGTGGCGGCACCGATTATCTGGCGCGCCTTGTCGGCCAGAAGCTTTCGGAGCGGCTGGGGCAGACGGTGATCATCGAGAACAAGCCCGGCGCCAACTCGACGATCGCGGCGCAGCATGTGATCAAGTCGGCACCCGACGGCCACACCCTGCTGATGGGCTCGATCGGCATGCTCACGGTCAATCCGGCGGTGGTGGCCAACCTCTCCTATGACACCCAGCGCGACTTTGCGCCGATCTCCCTGATCGCGCAGTTTCCGCTGATGTTGACGGTGAATGCGGCATCGCCAATTCACAGCGTGCAGGAGCTCATCGCCTATTCGAAGGCCCATCCGGACAAGGCCAACGCCGGTGCGTCGGGCCCGATCTTCCAGGTGGTGCAGAAGCTGTTCGAGCAGCGCACCGGCACGAGCTTCCAGTACGTCGCGTATCGCGCCAACTCGCTGGCCATGATCGCGCTCATCCGCGGCGACATCCTGATGTCGCTCTGCGATGCCGCGCCCGCGACCGGCCCGATCCAGGACGGCCGCGTGCGCCCGCTCGCGGTCACGACCGCGAAGCGCCTGCCGGAATATCCGAACGTGCCCACCATGGCGGAGGCCGGCATCAAGGACATGGTGGTCGAGTTCTGGCAGGGCTGGTGGCGCCCGCCGCCACCCCCAAGCCGATCATCAAGAAGCTCGAGACCGAGCTGATCGCGATCGCCAGGCTTCCCGATCTCCGCGAGAAAATGCTCGCGCACCAGGTCTATCCGGTCGGCAGCACCGCGGAGGAATACGCCGCCGTGATCGCACACGAGCTCAAGCAGTGGAAAGAGGTCGCCACCAAGGCGAACATCAAGATCCGGTAGCGCTATTCGCTGACATTGTTGCTGTCGTCCCGCGCAAACGGGAACCCAGTGCGGCGATGAGCTTCGTGAAGTCAGCGGCGCCGCCCAATGGCGCCTACAGGATAACGAGCGTGATCTGCGGAAATGCGATCAGCACGATCAGCACCAGCAGCATGACCAACGCAAACGGGAACGCGCCGTAAAAGATGTCGTTCAAACTGATGTCGTCACGGTCGATGGCTGCCTTGATAACAAAGCACGACAGCCCAAACGGCGGCGTCAGCAAGCCGATTTCGGCGCCAACAACCGTCACGAGGCCGAACCAGACCAGACTCAATCCCATGTCGTCGATCGCACGCAAGAACAACGGCACGCACACCAGGATGATCGAACCGGTGTCAATGATGGTGCCGAGAAAAAGCAGGAGCAGGACATATGTCGTCATCAACCAGAAGAAGCCGAGGTCGATGTGATTGAGCCATTGACTCAAGAGAAACGGCAGGCCGGCGATCCCGAGCATCCGGCTGTACATGGATGCGGCAATAATCAGGAAGAGGAGATTTGCGGTGATGTGACCGGAGTCGATCAGAACGTCCTTGAATGCCTTCCATGTCATCCGTCGCTTCAGCAACGACAACACGAATGCGAACAGCGCGCCGGTTGCGCCGGCCTCCGACGGCGTAAAGTAGCCGGAATAGATGCCGCCGAGAACGGTCAGGATCAGGATGACGATCGGCGTCATCTTGAGGATCATCTGCCGCGCCGACAGGAGATCGTCCTTCTCGGTATGGGTGACAAAAGCGCCCGGTCCGATGAACTGCGGCGCCAAGACGGTCATGGCGAGAATGGTGGAGATATATGTCGCCGCCAGCAGCAGGCCGGGGACTACGCCGGCGAGGAACATGTCGCCGACCGATTGTTCGGCGACAAACGCATAGATGATCATCATCACGCTCGGCGGAATGATCATTCCCAGCACCGAGCTGCCTGCGACCACGCCGACGGCGAATTGCCGCGAATAGTCGTAGCGGATCATCTGCGGCACCGACACGCGCGTGAACACCGAGGCGGCCGCGATCGAGGATCCGGTCACGGCGGCGAACGCCGCATTGGCGGCGACGGTGGCGATGCCAAGCCCGCCGCGCAGCCGGCGGAAGAGCTGGTTTGCGACTTCATAGATGTCGGCGCCGAATCCGGCCTTGCCGACGATCAATCCCATCATCACAAAAGTTGGAATGCTGGCATATTCATAGTTCTTGATGGCGTCGGTCACCGACAGCGTCATCATCCGCACCGCGATGGTGGCGTCGCCCTTGATGAACCACACGCCGAGGAATGAGACGCAGCACAGCGTGATGGCAACATAAGACCCGGCGTAGATCAGCACCACGATCGCAATGAGCGAGATCAGGCCGACGGCGAAGGGCTCCATGGCGCGCCTAAACCCTTCGCGCGCCGCTCTCGCACCAGTGCGAGGCGGCACGGACAATGAAACAGAGCAGGCACGCGACGCCGCCGAGCACCACCATGGCCCGCAGCGGCCAGTCCGGCAGGGTGAATATGCCCTGTTCGCCCATGTAATAGCCGCGCTCAATCAACTCGATCAGCAGCGGCGTCGTCCCGATGATGATGGCGATCATCACCGCCGCGCCGAGCAAGTCGAGACTGACGCAGACCGCACGCGCGGCGATGTTGTTGCTGAATTGCAGCCCGGACAGAAACGTGTCCGAGCGCGTGAGCTTGCCCAGCCGCACGGTGTCGGGAAGCTGGCAGAACACGATCACCGCCATCGACACCGCCACGAGCTCGTTGACGCCGTCGATCGGGTGATTGAACAGGCTGCGGCCGAAGGAATCGGCGCAGATCAGCAGCACCAGCAACAGCACCCAGAACGAGCCGATGGCGTTGAGGACAACGACTGACAGGCTCAGCAGCCGGACAATCGCGTTAGAGGGGCGGGGGCGCTCGGCGGTCACTTTGGCGCCTTGGTGGGGGGGAGACCGTGCGGCTGCGGCGTGGCCGCAACGGTCGTCGCCGATCTACTTCTTGTCCCAGTCCCGGACTGGATGTTCGCCCCCTGCGCGAAGCGCATCCATGTAGGCGGAAAGAATCTTTTTCGCGGGGTAGCCGTCGCGCTTTTCGACATCCTCAGCAAGATTCATCGCGATGTTGGGCATCAAGTCGGCCCACTGCTTCTTTTCCGCCATAGACATTTTGACGACTTTGCCGCCGTCGGCGATGAATTTCTTGACGGATTTGTCGGAAAGGTCGATGGCGGCCTGCGCCATGCGGTCACGATAATCGCCCGCGACCTCCTTCAGCACTTTCTTGACCTCGGCGGGAAGGCTTGCCCAGACCTCTTTGTTGATGGTGACCGACTTGTTCACGCCGGTGCCGAAGTCGGTTTCGAG
Organism: uncultured Alphaproteobacteria bacterium; assembly: GCA_963753575.1. Classification (GTDB taxonomy): domain Bacteria; phylum Pseudomonadota; class Alphaproteobacteria; order Rhizobiales; family Xanthobacteraceae; genus VAZQ01. The sequence goes on along the minus strand of CAVWCR010000003.1, from coordinate 3,995,507 downwards.
GTAATACGGGGCGACCTCGACGAGCTTGAAGGTGATGGTGGCCTCCGGCCAGATCACGGTGGCGTCGACGATGCCGGTCTTGATCATGTTGTATTGGGTCGTCAGGTCGCCGAGCACGGTGACGCCGCCGACGGCCTTGACGTAGAGCGCGTTCGGGCCTGCCGCGACCACCTTCATGCCTTTGATTTCGGAGAAATGCTGGATCGGCTTCTTGGAGAAGAAGCCGTAGTTGTCGATCGACGAATAGGCGGTCAACTGGACTTGGCCCTGATCGCTGAACTGCTTCTGGAACTCGGGAAACTTGTCGTCGAGATCGTCGATCACCTTGGAGACGAGCTTGGGATTGCGGCTCGAAAACGGGGTGTAATACGGCATGTTGTTGAGCGGCAGCTTGCTGGCGTGAAACACCGTCGTCACGATGCCGATGTCGCCGAGCTTGTTCTTGATGCCGTCGAGCACTCCGCGCGGCTTAACGATCTGACCGCCCCAGGACTGCTGCCATTAAATCTTGTATTTTCCGTCCTTGGCTAGGCGCTTGTCGACCTCGGGGATGTAGTATTCGATAAACAACTTGGTCCACAGCGCGCGGGGCGGGTAGCCATCGATCGCCGTGAGCTTGATGACCTGCTGCGCATTCGCAGCGAGTGGAATGACCGCCAGCGCAACACCCAACAGCGCGCGTCGGGTCCAATGAGCCACTACCAACATCTCATACTCCCGTTGACGCATTATCTAGCTGAAATATTCGCTCTGGCCGCATCCCAGTCAAACCGGTAATGCCGATCCAGCGGTGCCACATTGCCGCATCTTACACGTTGCCTACATGGCTTCAATTGCATGGCTTTAATTACATGACTTCAATTTTGAGGCAACCGGCGCATCGTCGCGCGGGCCGTACGCCACCGTACGGCCGGCAGCAAGCGCATGAAAAAGAGAGTCGTTCATTGGGGGTGCAGAGCGGCCCCGGCATTCGTGCAAGCTCCAGTTCGCCAGAACTCATTAAGATTCTTGGTGTCTTGGTCCGACGTCTTTGCCCGACGTCTCGGCCCGACGTCTTGGCCGACGAAATGAGCCATAAGGATGCGGTTTGCTGCAGTGCGGGACGGGATCGGTCCATCATACCAGCGCGTGCCGTGCAGCGATGAAAAAGTGCTTGTCACGCGGCCATGACGTGGAGGGATCGATTACGAGTTGGTGTCCGAGGTCAAACTTCATCCCCTGGAGAATCACCCCAATTCCACGATCTCCTGCGGAAACGTATGCAGCCGCTCGGCGCCGTTCTCGCCGATCAGGAAGTTGTCGCAGATCCAGGTGTAAGTGTCTTTCGAATGATACATCGGGTGCACCGCGATGTTCATGCCCGCCGCGAGCGGCATGGTTTCGTCGAAACGCACGAGCGGGCGCTCGACCAGGTGATAGCCCTGGCCGTGGCAATAGAGCCGGTTCTCCTTCGGGCGGCCGTGCTTGGCCATGAAATCGTTGTAGGCGTTCCAGACGTCGGCGCATGAGGCGCCGGGCTTGAGCATTGACGCGGTGAACTGCTGCGCCTCGAACGCAAACGCGAATTCATCCTTCATGCTTTGCGTCGCCCTGCCGAGCACGCAGGTGCGGCCAAGCTCGCAGAAGAAGCCGCCCGGTCCGGTGGTCTCGACCAGCAGCACGAACTGGTCGCCATCTTCGATGATGCGGTTCTGCAGATGCCGCGGCTGGATCATCACCGCTTGCCCGATCGGCGATGACGCGCCCATGAGGAGCCCATATTCGGCACCGGCGAGGCGCGTGCAATATTCCGCCACGGCGGTGACCTCAATGTCGCGGATGCCGGGCCGCACCGCCTCGAAGGCGGCGCGCATGGCGCGATCCTGCAGCAGCGCGGTCGCGCGGATTGCCGCGATCTCCTCGTCGCTCTTGATCACCATGATGTTGTCGACCAGCTCGGTCGCGTCGACATAGGTCGCGTTGCCGAGCTTGCCGCGCTTGAGGTGGTCGGCGAGCGCATGCCCCATCGAGCCCTGCGCCACCAGCCCGATGGTGGCGCCGGAGAATTCTTCCAGCGCCTTTTCCACATTGGCGCTGTCGAGCGCGGTGGTGAAGGAGGCGCCCATGAAATTGGGCGAGGCGAGGAAGCGCTTGACCCCGCGCCGCACCGGGTCGCCGGCGGGCGGCGTCGCGTCGACCCCGAACGGCCCGGGCGCCACCACCGTCATTAGGTCGTCCTTCGGCACGATCACCGTCGTCATAGTGCCGTTGCCGGCCGGCAGGTCGGTGAACCATTTGACGTAGCCGCCGGAGAACTCGTTGGAGTTCTGCATGACCAGCACATCAATGCCGCGCTCCGCCATGGCGGCGCGCACCGCGCTCCAGCGGCGCTCGAGCTCCGCCGTCGAGATCGGGCTGATCAGCCGATCCGCCATGCTGGTCATGGTGCGCTTCCCTCCCGCCGCACTTCCCCATTCTGGCCTATTTCGGAAGCGGGGGCACTAGGGCAGCCGATCTGAAGCAACACCTGCCGCAAACTCGGTTAGACTAAACGAACTTCGGAAACGGGGGCACTAGGCCCGTAGAGGTGCTGCAGTGCGCCAAAATGCGCGGCCGTGCGGCCTTGCGACAAATCCTTGCGGCGATCGGCCCTGGGGTAAAACGTCAAGTCTTGTCAAGCATTTGAATTGCTGATCCACCATTGCTGCATATATCTGTCGCGGGTCCGCATTTGCCTCTGGCGGCAGCGCCGCCGCGAGGGCACACTAGGCGCGCGGAGGCCTGATGACGCTTGCGAACGTCACGCTCGACGACAAGTTCGACCTGAGCAAGAGCCGCATCTTCGCGACCGGCTACCAGGCCCTGGTGCGCCTCACCTTGATGCAAAAGGAGCTCGACCGCCGCGCCGGGCTCAATACCGCGGGCTATGTCTCCGGCTACCGCGGCTCGCCGCTGGGTGGGCTCGATCAACAGTTCATGCGCGCCAAGCGCTGGCTCGACCGCTCCGATATCGTATTTCAGCCCGGCCTGAACGAGGATCTCGCCGCCACCGCGCTTTGGGGCACGCAGCAGGCCGAGCTGCGCGGCGAGGGCAAGTTCGATGGCGTGTTCGGCTTGTGGTACGGCAAGGGCCCCGGCGTCGACCGCTGCGGCGACGTCTTCCGCCACGCCAATTTCGCCGGCTCCTCGAAATACGGCGGCGTGCTCGCGCTCATGGGCGACGACCACACGGCGGAATCCTCGACCACCGCACACCAGTCGGAATATCACTTCGTCGACGTGATGATCCCGATCCTGAATCCGGCGGGCGTGCAGGAGTTCCTCGATTACGGCCTGATCGGCTGGGCGATGTCGCGCTATTGCGGCACCTGGGCGGCGCTCAAGTGCATGCACGAGACGGTCGAGTCAACCGCCGTCGTCGACGGCAGCCTCGACCGGGTGAAGATCGTCATCCCGGACGATTTTGCGATGCCGCCGGGCGGGCTCAACATCCGCCTCAATGACACCGTTCTCGGCCAGGAGGCGCGCCTCTACGACTACAAGCGCGACGCCATGCTGGCGTTCGTGCGCGCCAACAAGCTCAACCGCTACATCACCACCGGCGGACGCGACCCCAAGATCGGCATCATCACGGTCGGCAAGAGCTATCTCGACGTGCGCCAGGCGCTCGACGAGCTCGCGATCGACGAGGCGATGTGCAACGATCTCGGCGTGCGCCTGTTCAAGGTGGCGTGCCCGTGGCCGCTCGCGCAGCAGGAGCTCAAGGAGTTCTCGCAAGGGCTTGATCTCATCATCGTGGTCGAGGAGAAGCGCTCGCTGCTCGAAGTGCAGGTGCGCGAGGAGCTCTACGGCACCGCCAACCAGCCGATCTGCATCGGCAAGAAGGACGAGCAGGGCAACTGGCTGTTCCCGGTCAAGGGCGCGCTTGATCCCAACGACGTGGCGATTTGCATCGGCGAGCGTATCTTGCAGCGCCGGCCCAACGAGCGGATCGCGGCGGAGGTGGCGCGGCTGAAAGATGCGCAGCACGCGCTTGCCGAGATCCAGGAGGTCGCGCAGCGCATTCCCTATTTCTGCTCCGGCTGTCCGCACAACACCTCGACCGTGGTGCCGGAGGGCATGCGCGCCTATGCGGGCATCGGCTGCCACTACATGGTGCAGTGGATGGACCGCAACACGTCGGGCTTCACCCAGATGGGCGCGGAGGGCGCCAACTGGATCGGCGAAGCGCCGTTCTCCAAGCGCGGCCACGTGTTCCAGAACCTTGGTGACGGCACCTACAACCACTCGGGCTACTTGGCGATCCGCGCCGCGATCGCGGCAGGCGTCAACATCACCTACAAGATTCTGTTCAACGATGCGGTGGCGATGACCGGCGGCCAGTCCAACGACGGCGGCCTCACCGTGCCGCAGGTCGCCCGCCAGGTCGCGGCCGAGGGCGCCAAGCGGGTCGTGGTGGTGACCGACGAGCCGCACAAATACGCCTCCGGCGAGGCCTGGCCCGATGGCCTCACGGTGCATCATCGCGACGAGCTCAATCGCCTGCAGGAGGAGTTGGCCGCGATCCCGGGCTGCACCGTGCTGATCTACGACCAGACCTGCGCGGCCGAGAAGCGCAGGCGAAGGAAGCGCGGCACCTTCCCTGATCCCGACCAGCGCGTGATCATCAACGAGCTGGTGTGCGAGGGCTGTGGCGATTGCGGCCTCGTTTCGAACTGCGTGTCGGTGCAGCCGCTCGAGACCGAGTTCGGGCGCAAGCGCGTAATCGACCAGACGAGCTGCAACAAGGACTTTTCCTGCGTCAACGGCTTCTGCCCGTCCTTCGTCACCGTGCACGGCGCCAAGCTGCCGACCCGCCGCGCGGCCGCCAACGCGGCGGTGCCGGCGCTGCCCGAGCCGCGCCTGCCCAGGATCGACGGCACCTACGACGTGATCGTCACCGGCATCGGCGGCACCGGCGTCGTCACCATCGGGGGCGTGCTCGGCATGGCGGCGCATCTCGAAGGCAAGGGCGTCGGCGTCATCGACATGGCGGGCCTCGCGCAAAAGGGCGGCGCCGTCTACAGCCACATGCGCATCGCCAACGATCCCGACGACATCCACGCGATCCGCGTGGCCGCGGCCTCGGCCGAGCTGGTCATCGGCGGCGATATCGTGGTTGCCGGCAGCAAGAAGGTGCTCGCCGCCATCAAGCCCGGCCAGACCGACATGGTGGTGAACCTCTCCGAGTTCCTGCCCGGTGACTTCACCCGCAACGTCGACTTCACGCTGCCGAGCGAGCGGCTTAAGCGCGCGATCGCGGGTGCCGCCGGCGCCGACAAGTGCCATTTCATCGACGCGACGCGGATCGCCGGCGCGCTTCTGGGCAACTCGGTCTCCGCCAACATCTTCCTGGTCGGCTACGCCTTCCAGATCGGTGCGCTGCCGCTCTCGGCGGAAGCGATCGAGCGCGCGATCGAGCTCAACGGCGAGGCCGTCGAGATGAACAAGGCGGCGTTCCGCTTCGGCCGCTATGCCGCGGCCGACCGCGCCGCGGTGGAAAAGCTTGCCGTCCCCGAGGAAGTGGACGATGTGCGCCGTCTTTCGCAGTCGCTCGACGAGATCATCAAGCGCCGCGCAGCCTTCCTGACCGATTACCAGAACGCCGCCTATGCGGCGCGCTACCGTGCGCTGGTCGAAAAGGCCAAGGCCGCGGAGGCCGCGCGCGCACCCGGCAAGCAGGGCCTGGCAGAAGCGGTCGCGCGCTATCTGTTCAAGCTGATGGCCTACAAGGACGAATACGAAGTCGCGCGGCTGTTCGCGGGCGAGGGCTTTGCGCGGCAGGTGCGCGCGACGTTTTCGGGCGAGAACCTGCGCTTCGAGTTCCACCTCGCGCCGCCCATGATCGCACCCAAGGATGCACGCACCGGCGCGCCCAGGAAGCTCTCGTTCGGGCCCTGGATGCTGACCGCGTTCCGTCTGCTGGCGAGGCTGAAGGGCCTGCGCGGCACCGCCCTCGATCCGTTCGGCTACACGCAAGAGCGCCGCACCGAACGCGCCCTCGTTGCCGACTACGAGGCGATGCTCGCTGAGATCCTCGAGCGGCTGACGCCCGAGAACCACCATCTCGCAGTCGGGCTCGCGGCGATCCCGGAAAAGATCCGCGGCTTCGGCCATATCAAGGCGCGCTCGCTCAAGCCTGCCAAGGCCGACGAGGCGGCGCTGATGGCGCAGTTCCGCGCCCGCGCGCCGGCCTATCTCAAGGCCGCGGAGTAGCGGGCAGGTGGTGGGCCACAGGCCTCTCCGTTCGTCCCAGCGTAAGCGGGGACGAACGGTCAATCATTACACCGCTGTTCACGTCAGCTAGAGCCGCGAGCACAAACTCCCCATGCCAGACATCGTCACCTTCACCATCAATCCTGCGGTCGATATTTCCACCTCGGTCGATCGGGTGCGGCCGGTGCACAAGCTGCGCTGCGCACCGGCGCAGCGCGATGCGGGCGGCGGCGGCATCAACGTGGCGCGCGTGGTCAAGCGCTTCGACGCCGATGTGCTCGCCGTCTACACCGCGGGCGGCCCGATCGGGGAGCATCTCAAGCATCTGGTCGAGCAGGAGGGCATCCGCAGCCTCGCGATTGCGATCCGCGGTGACACGCGCGAAGATCTCGCCGTCGTCGAGGTGGAGACCTCCGCGCAATATCGCTTCGTGCTGCCGGGCCCTGCGCTCTCGGAGAGCGAATGGCGCGCCTGTCTCGACGCGCTCGCCTCGCTCAAGGAGAAGCCGCGGTTCCTGGTGGCAAGCGGAAGCTTGGCGCGCGGCGTGCCGAATGATTTCTACGGCCAGGTGGTTGCGGCGATGCGCGGGAGCGGCGCCAAGGTCGTGGTCGACACCTCCGGGCTGCCGTTGCGGCGCGCGCTTGATGCCGGCGTCTACCTGATCAAGCCCAACCTGCGCGAGATGCGCGAGCTCGCGGGCGGCGCGCTCGACTGCGATGACGACTGCGTCGCCGCCGCGCGCGCGCTGGTGAAGGAGGGGCGCACCGAGGTGGTGGCGCTCACGCTCGGCCATTACGGCGCCATGCTGGTGACGCGCAGCCTCGTGTTGCGCGCCAACGCGGTTCCGATCAAGCCCATAAGCACCGTCGGCGCCGGCGACAGCTTCCTGGGGGCCATGGTGATGCGGCTCGCCGCAGGCCACGACATCGAGGATGCGTTCCGCTATGCGGTCGCGGCCGGATCGGCGGCGCTGCTCGCGCACGGCACCGAGCTCGCACGGCGCGAGGATGTGGAGCGGCTCTTGGGCGCGGTAGAGGTGCGGGCGGTCAAGTAGCGCTGAGTACCCGGTGGACCGTAGGATGGGTTGAGCGCAGCGAAACCCACCATTAGTGTTGCGAGCTTCGCAATGCCTTGGTGGGTTTCGCTGCGCTCAACCCACCCTCCAAGCCAGGCCCACCAACAGTCCAAGACAGCCATGCCGTCCGACATCAATCCCAATTCCGGCTTTCGCCTGCCGCTGCTGAAACGTGAAGAGCTCGACGAAGCCGGCCAGGCGACCTACGACCGCGCTGCGCGCGGCGGCAACGTGGCGGGGCTGCGCGGGCCTGCGGGGGTGAGCCTCTACAGCCGCGGCGCGCATGCGCATCTGCGCGCCATCATCGACTATCTGCGCACTGACGCGGGCATTCCCGCGCGCGTGCGCGAGGTCGCGCTGCTTGCCACCGAGCGCGAGTTCGACAACCAGTTCCAGTGGTCGCTGCACGAGGTCGAGGCAGGCAAGGCAGGCGTCCCGCAGCAGACGATCGAGGTGATCAAGCATCGCGGCGACACCGCGGGCCTCGACCCGACCGATGCGCTGGTGATCACGCTGGCGCGCCAGCTCTGGCGCGACCACAAGGTGACGTCGGAGGTCTTCGCGCGGGCCAAGGCGGAGTTCGGGCCGCACAAGCTCGTCGATCTCGTGGTGCTGATGGGCAACCACGCGGCCGCCGCCGCGCTGCTCGCCGCCGTCGACATGCAGCTGCCGGAGGGCACCGAGCCGTCGTTGCCGTGAACGGCGGTCGCGCTACTTCACGACGTCGAGCTTCACCTTGGCGAGGCCGCGTCCGACCATGCCGAGCTCTTCGGCCGCCGCCGGCGAGACGTCGATCACGCGCCCTTTGATGAAGGGCCCGCGGTCGTTGATGCGAACCATCACGGATTGCCCGTTGGAGACGTTGGTGACGCGCACGCGCGTCCCGAACGGCAGCGTGCGGTGCGCGGCCGTGTAGGCGCGGGTGTTGAACTTTTCGCCGCTCGCGGTGCGCGAGCCGCTGCCGTAATAGCTGGCGATGCCGTCCGCGCCTCTGCGGCTGGATGCCCGCCTGGGGGGCAGTACTGTCTCCACTTTCGCGGCCGGTTCTACTGATGCGAGCGAATAACCGGCTGGCGCCGCCTGCCGCGGGTGCATGTCGATCCCGCGCCCTTGGGCCGCAAGGGCGAGTGCGGTGCGGAGCGTCTCGGTGGCCGGCCACCAGCGGTCCAGGAATGTGGCCTGCCCTTCGGCGCGGGCGGCCCAATGCACGGTGATGGCGAGCGTCGTAGCGGTGAGGGCGATGGCCGTGATGCGAAGTCCCAGCGAGGGCGCGGCCGCGTGCGACAGCACGCGGCTCGCGCCAACGCCTACGGACCCCGACCCGTCACCCCTAACCAACATCTCGATCCCCGACGAACAGCCCACCAGTGAAGGGCGAACCGGGGCTCAACCGTGGCAATAAACAGGGGCAATGGTCGTTTTTCTTTCGACGTGACTATTTTGCAACAGCAGGGCGAGGCGCGTAGTAGCCTGGGCCGGCGGAATCCGGGAGCGGCCGGGCTGCACGCCTCTTCCCCGCAATTCGCTTGCCGCTCAATGCGGGCGATTTGTTCGATGGCCTACGTGGAAACGCGGCCACCGGCACGAAGCGCCGCCCGTACGTGTTTTTCGCTGATGGCGCGCGCGCTCTCGTTCAGGTGGCCATAGACCTCGCGGATGAACGCGAGGCGCTCCGCGGCGCTGGTGAAGGCCGTATTGGGGATCAGGAAGAACAGGTTGCCGTGCGACACCACGACGCCGTCGGGCTCCAGCAGCAGCTGGCTCAGGCCGTGCCATCTGAAATAGAACTCGGCCTCATTGGTGTCGAAGCGCAACCCGCCATCGTCCTGCGTCAGCCGAACAACCTGGTTGAAGTTCACGCGCCTCTTGGCCTGGCCGATCTGATATCGCCGCAACAGCCACAGGCTCACAAAGAACACCAGGAATGTGGCCAGGAACAAGAGCTCGACGCCGTAGGGAATGCCGGCGTCTTCCAGCCATGGGCTCAGCCTGTCGCCGAAGCCGGCCAGGACGGCAACCGCGGCGAGGAACAGTACGAGCACCAGCAGGGTCAGCCGCCGCAAGGTCGGGTAGGCCTTGCGGCTCGCCGAGCGGCTGAGCTTCGTGAGCCGCTCGAACGGGACCTGGTAGCTCAACACGCGTTGCATCATCTCGCCTCCGCCGCAACGTGGTTGGACGACAGATAACCAAAGAGGCGCAAGATTTTGACGCCTCGCGCGCGGACGCCCGCTGAAGCGTCTGACAATGCACGCGATACGACTGTAGCCTAGGCCGAGGCGCGCTGCCCACCCTCACGAAGCGCCGCCTGCACGTGCTTTTCGCTGATCGCGCGTGCGGTCTCTTTCAGGCGGCCGTAGACGTCGCGGATGAAGTCTGTCCGCTCCTCCGCGCTGGCGAAGGCTTTGTCGGGAATGAGAAAGAACAGGTTGCCGTGCGAGACCACCACGCCGTCGCGCTCCAAGAGCAGCTGGCTCAGGCCCTGCCATTTCAAATAGTACTCGATGTCGTCGGTCATGATGTGCAGTCCGCCGTCATCCTGTCGCAAGCGAATGAGGTGATCGAAGTTCACGCGGCGCTTCACTTCGCGGACCCGATATCGCCGCAGCCATAGCAGGCCCACGAGCAGCAGCACGAAAACAGCGAAGAACAGCAGATCCGTGTCATAGGGCAGCCCGGCCTCCTTCAGGCTGCGGCGCAGGTTCTCGCCGAACACGGAGGCGCCGAAGACGGCGGCGAGCACCAGCGCCAGGAGCAGCCAGACCAGCCATTGCGAGGGGTAGGCCTTGCGGCGCACCGTCCGGATCAGCTTTCGCAGCCGCTTATACGGAACCTGGTAGCTCAACTCGCGCTGCAACATGTTGCCTCCGCCGCGATGCATGCTGGACAACGCATAGCCGAGGAGAAGTGCAGGAATTTGACGAACGCACACTTTGCGCGCGCCGCAATGCACGCTACGCGACTGTGGCTTATGCCGCGGCTTTCTTCTCGGCCTCGCGCAGCACGGCGCGCAGGTGCCTTTCGCTGATGGCGCGCGCGCTCTCGCTCATGCGTCCATAGATGTCACGGATGAAGGCCGTGCGCTCGTCGGCGCTCGTGAAAGCCTTGTCGGGAATGAGAAAGAACAGGTTGCCTTGCGACAGCACGACGCCGTCGCGCTCCAGCAGCATCTGGGTCAGGCCCTGCCATTTCAGATAGAACTCGATGGCGTCGGTGACGAGGTGGAGCCCGCCGTCGTCCTGTGTCAGGCGCACGATCTGATCGACGTTGGCGCGGCTCTTCATCAGCCGCACTTGATATCGACGCAACAGCCGCAGGCCCACAAAGAAGATGACGGCGGCGAGGACGAACAACAGCTCGGTGGCGAACGGAATGCCCTCGTCCTCCGCCACGTCGTGTATTTCGTCGCCATAGGCGTACAAGAAGGCGACCACCGGGACGAAGAGCGCCGCCCAAAGCCACACCAGCCACCACACCCTCGGATAGACCTTGCGGCCCGTCGAACGGCTAAGCTTCATCAACCGCTCGACCGGGACGTGGTAGATCAATTCGCGCTGCATGATTGCCTCCACCGCAACGACAATAACTATAGCCGGCTTTCGCGATGATCGACTTTGATCTGACTCACAATCTCCCGGGCGTGGCTTCCCGCGCGGGCCAAATTTGCGCAGCGTGCGCAGGCTGGCTGCGACCGCGGCCCTGACAAACACTTGAGCGCATTGGTATTTGCAGCCGCGAGCGTACGAGACGCGGCGTTCGCGTGTGGGGATCGGTTGATGGCGCGTCCAGAGCGCGCGTGCGCGAATGATGCTAACGCCCCGGCACCCTCGCCGGCGGACGCAGCGCCGATGGGCTCGCGGCTGCGCTGGTGGTCCTCGGCGACGATTTGCGCGCGCGCGATGGAGACCGGGCGCGGGGCGCATCGGCCGACTGCAGATAGGCGCTGATGACCTGCGCGGAGCCGAAACTGCTGGTGTAGTGCTCGCGCAGATAGAGCGACAGCAGCAGACTCATGCGGCCCTTGGCCAGGCCGCGCGGGCTGCGATGGCAGTCGGCGCAGGTTGCGGCAAACAACTTGGCGCCGGACTTGTTCTGGTCGAGATTCTGCGCGTGCGCGCTGGTCTGCGCTGTCGCGAGCACGACCAGCAACGCCAACGCATGCCCGATGGCTGACATACGCACACTCCCCCTGACTTGGCCCCTAACCTGGCCGTCCCCACCGGCTGCTCGTTTGCGTGTGAGCCGGTCTTGTAAGCCGGTCTCGTGTTGCATCTCTTGCGGCGGCCTTGGCAGGAACGGGAGTGAGCGTAAGGCCACTGCTGGCCGAATTTGCGGCAAAGCTGGTGCGTCACGGTGGCACCGCTGGATTTTCCGTGGCGGCAGTCCCGGAGGGTCGGATCACGATGGCGTGACGGCGATACGATTTGTCTATCTGTGAAAGTTACTGTAAGATTGTATCGCCGCGTTCCCAGCGGGGCGTCGGCGAGAAGCGTCGTCCGGGCGCAAGCGCGGGTGACTGTTTGGCAATTGGATCGGGGCCGAGCGGGCATTCTCGGTGCGGCCCGTGACGGCGGATTGTTGCGCATGGCGGAACGAGAAAAACGAGAAAAGGAAAGCGAGAAGGAGCCGGCGGAGTGGTGTGTCGCAGAATTCTGCCAAAACGAACCCACCGCGCTGGAAACGCTTGTTGCGTCAATAACATCATTGGCTTTTTGGGCTCTGCGTGCGCGGCCGGGCGGGCGTGCGCCCGGAGAACGGAGAGGCCAACGAAGGGTGTCGCAGATTTTTGACAAAACGAAACCAACAAAGAAATCTGTTATATTTCAATTGCTTATGTGTCGGCTAGCGATGAGGTATTATTTCACCACAACGCGTCCCTCGATCCCGGTGCGCAGCGTGCCGGTCCGCGTGATGTAGTCGATCAGTTCGCCCGAAACCGGCGGCGCGTCACTGTCGGCGAGGAGGGGGTGCGCATCGGCAAACATGCGGTAGCCGTCGCCGCCGCGGGCAAGAAAGTCATTGGTGGCGACCCGATACATGCGCTCCTCTTCGAGCGGCGCATTACCGACCTTGATCGAGGTGACGCGGCTGCCGGGCGGGCGGCCGAGATCGGCCTCGATGGTGAGGCCGGACACCTGCGGAAAGCGACCGGCCGCGCGCGGCAACAGCGAGAGGCCGTTCTCGATCGCGGCCTTGAGCGCGCGCCCGCTGATGTCCAGCGTCACCGCGCGGTTGCCGAACGGCAGCTCGGCCAGCACGTCGCGGCGGCTCAGCGCCGCGCCCGCAGGGTAGAGCTTGCCGCCCCTTATGCCGCCGCCGTTCATGATCGCGACCTCGGCGTGCGCCGCCTCCCGCATCGCGTCCGCAACGATATTGCCGATCGCGGCCTCGCGCGTGCGCACGGTGGCGGTGCGGCTGTCGAGCGCGATCGCGGTCGTGCCGAGCGGAACGTCGAGGTCGCGGCTCATTTCGCGCTCGTAGACCGCGACCGCGGCAGCGACTTCGGGGTCGGGCGTCACGTCGGCGGTGTCGATCACGCGGAACTGCGGCCACCAGGTGGTGACGCGCCGGCCATCGGTGACTTTCACCTCGATGCTGACGTCGATCGCGGTGACATAGTGCGCATCGTAGCTTGATTCGACCGCCGCAGTGCGGCCGTCATAATTGATGAAGAGATCATGGTTGTGCCCGCTCAGCAGAAGATCGACCGCGCGGGTTGCCGCAATGTCGTAGTCCTGCCGCCGCTCGGCATGCACGACCGCCACCACCAGGTCGGCGCCCTCGCGCCGCAATGCGTCGGCCTGCTCCTTGATGGTCGCGACCGTCGGCGCAAAGCGCAGGTCCTGCGGGCTCGACACGCGCGGGCTGTCGTCGTAGGTGGCGCCGGTCAGCCCGATACGCACGCCGTCAAGCGTCACGATGGCGCGATCCCTGACGTTTGGCAGCGGCGCTCCGTCCGGTCCGCGCAGGTTGGCGGCGTAGATCGGGAACTTCGCCTCCGCCATGCGCTGCAGGAAGATCGCCTTGCCGAAGTCGAATTCGTGATTGCCGGGCGCGAAGATGTCGGGCGCCACCATGTTGGTGAGCGCCATGATGTGCGCGCCCTTGTCGATGCCCGACATCAGCGAGGGCGACAGCGTATCGCCGCCATGCGCAAGGATCACGTGGCCGCCAGGGGTGCCCACCTTGGCGCCCACCCTGGCGCGCTCGGCCTTCACCACGGCGGCAAGGCGGGCGAAACCGCCGCGGCGCTTGCCGTCCGGCATCGCCTCGTCGCTCATCTGGTAGATGTCGTTGACCAGGATGAAGGTGACGCGCGCGCTTTCGGCGCAAGCCGTGCCCGCCAGCAGGATGGCGAAAGTGATGGCGAAAGCGATGGCGGCAAACAGGCGGCGGGTGAGGAGCATGGCATGTCTTCGCGTTATGGCTGTTCGCGTTATGGCGGCAGTATTATGCCTGTAACAGTGGCTGATGACTTCTTTATCAGCCGTCATGATTATTTTCAGGCTGGTAATGGAGGCTGGCCGCGATTTCGGATTCTCCCGCGATCAGCGCATGCATGCTGCCGCACGATGGCGTATGATTGACGACGTATTAACGGCGAGGGCTCAGAACGACGCCAATGAGTGATACAGCAAACCCGACTGACACCGTTGCTCCGACCGCTCCAGCGCCCGTGATGCCGGCGGCGCCCACGATGCCGCCCCCGGCAACGTCGCCGCCCGCGCCCGCAGCCACGACCGAGCGGGCGCCGCGACCGGCGACCTCGAAGGTCGCGGTGCTTCTGGTCAATCTCGGTACGCCCGACACGGCGGATGCGGCGGGCGTTCGCCGCTATCTCAAGGAATTTCTCACCGACGCGCGCGTCATCGAGAACCAGGGTCTCGCCTGGCGGCTCGCGCTCAACGGCATCATCCTGCGGATCCGGCCGCGCAGCAAGGCGCGCGACTACCAGAAGATCTGGAACACCGAGCTCAACGAATCGCCGCTCAAGACCTACACGCGCTCGCAGGCGCAGAAGCTTGGCAACACGCTCAACCTGTTCGGCAATCACATCATGGTCGACTGGGCGATGCGCTACGGCAATCCCTCGATCGAGTCGCGCATCAATGAGCTCGCCGCGCAGGGCTGCGAACGCATGCTGGTGATACCGCTCTATCCGCAATATTCGGCCGCGACCAACGCGACGGTGTGCGACGAGGTCTTCCGCGTTCTGATGAATTTGCGCCGGCAGCCCACGGTGCGGATCGCGACACCCTACTACGACGACTCGATCTACATTGATGCGCTGGCGTCCACCCTGCGCTCGGAGCTGGCGCGGCTTTCGTTCGAGCCGGATATGACCATCGCGTCCTTCCACGGCATACCGCAGGCCTACGTCGACAAGGGCGACCCGTATTTCGATCATTGCGTGATGACGACGCGGCTGCTGCGCGAAAAGCTCGGGCTCGACGAGAGCAAGCTGATGCTCACGTTCCAGTCGCGCTTCGGGCGCGCCAAATGGCTTGAGCCTGCGACCATCGACACCGTCAAGGCGCTTGCCAAGCGCGGGGTCAAGAAGCTCGCGGTGATCATGCCCGGCTTTGCGGCTGACTGCCTGGAGACGCTGGAGGAGATCGCGGTCGAAAACGCCCACGTGTTCAAGCGTCATGGCGGCGAGAATTTCGTTGCGATCCCTTGCCTTAACGACAGTGAGCCGGGCATGCTGGTCATCCGGCATATCGCGCTGCGCGAGCTCAAGGGCTGGGTTTGACGTCGGGGCGGTGCCTGAGCCGCAGGGACCGGGCGCGCCACGCGCCACGGCCTGACCTGCGATGGTGGGTGCGCTTGCCCACCCCATAACGAAGGGGAGAGAAACGATGAGTTTTCAATTACGGCGGGTTGCGCAAGTCGCAACCGTCTGCGTGGCGCTTGGCGTGATGGGCGGCATGGGGCCGTCGACTGCGCATGCGCAAGGCAGTTGGTCGATGAAGGCGCCGGCGCCGGCGCGGCTCAACGAAGTCACGGTGGCGGGCGTGGCCGGCAAGCTCCACGTCATGGGCGGCAGCGTGCTCGGCTTCACGGGCCCCTACCACGTCGAATACGATCCGACGACCGACAAGTGGCGTCCGCGCGCGCCGGTGCCGCGCGCGCTCGATCACATCGGCTCGGCGGTGCTCAACGGCAAGATCTATTTGATCGGCGGCTTCGTCGGCGGCGGCGTGCACCGGGACGGGCAGAACACCGCGTTCGAATACGATCCGGCGAACGACACCTGGCGCATTCTCGCCCCGATGAAGGCAGGGCGCGGCTCCGTCGGCGTGGTGGCGCTCGACGGCAAGATCCACGCCATCGGCGGGCGCTCACCCGACAACAACGTCACGGTCGCCACGCACGAAGTCTACGACCCGGCGACCAACAGCTGGAAGATGCTCGCGCCGCTGCCGAAGGCGCGCGATCACGCCGCCGCCGGCGTGCTCGAGGGAAAAATTCATTTCGCCGGCGGCCGTTTCGCAGCGTCGACCACGCGCACCGACATGCACGACGTCTATGACCCGAAGACCGATTCCTGGACCTCGGGGCCGCCGCTGCCGACGGCGCGCAGCGGGCTCGCCGGCACGGTCTACAAGGGTCTGTTCCTGGTGCTCGGCGGCGAGAAGCCGCCCACGGCCACCAATGCCGAGAACGAGGCGTTCGATCCCAAGACCAACTCTTGGCGCACGCTGGCGCCGATGCCGAGCGGGCGGCACGCGACCGCAGCGTCCGTGCTCGGCGACAGCGTCTATCTCGTCGCCGGCTCGCTGAAGCCCGGCTCCGGAGAGGTGACCGATCAGACCATCGTGTTCACCATGCCATGACGGCACGTTGCGCGGGGCGGGCGCGGCGCGCCCGGCCCGCCATTCGGACGAGGAATGTGATGGGTGATCGATCCTGGATCACGATGCAGCTTGTGGCCTTCTGCGCTGTGCTCGGCGCCGGGCCTGCATTCGCGCAAGGATCATGGACGACCAAGGCGCCCTATCCGGCGGCCATCAACGAAGTCGCGTTGGCGGCCGTCGGCGGCAAGATTCACGTGCTTGGTGGCAGCGTGCTCGGCGTGGCGGGGCCCTATCATCAGGAATATGACCCGGCGACCGACAAGTGGCGGTCGCGCGCCAAGCTGCCCAGGGGTCTCGATCACATCGGCGCGGCGGTCGCCAACGGCAAGATCTACGCGATCGGCGGGTTCCTTGCGTCGGTGCACCGCGACGCGCAGAACGCGGCCTACGAATATGATCCCGCGAGCGACACTTGGCGCATCCTGCCGCGCATGAAGGCGGGCCGCGGCTCGGTCGGCGTGGCGGTGCTCAATGGCAAGGTGCACGCGATCGGCGGCCGCAACGCCGAGCGTCGGACGGTGTCGACGCACGAAGTCTACGATCCGGCGACGTTCAGCTGGAAGGAGCTCGCTCCGTTGCCGAAGGCGCGCGACCACGCCGCCGTGGTGGCGGCCGAGGGCAGGATTCACGTCATCGGCGGCCGCTTCGGCAGCTCGACCGACAAGACCGACATGCATGACGTCTACGATCCGGGAAGCAATACCTGGAGCGAGGGGCCGCCGCTGCCGACGGCGCGCAGCGGGCTTGCCGCGGCGCTCTACAAGAATCTGGTGATCGTGCTCGGCGGCGAGCTTCCACCCAATACGTTCTCCCAGAACGAGGCCTATGATCCCAAGGCCAAGAGCTGGCAATCGCTGGCCCCGATGCCGGCCGGTCGCCATGGCACCGGCGCCGCCGTGGCGGCCGGTCACCTCTATGTCGTCGCGGGCTCGTTGCGCCCCGGTTCGGCCGGCGTGACCAACGAGGTGCTGGCGTTTACCTTGCCCTGATGTGAGTTCCCGATTCGCTGGACGCGTTGAACCCGGCCGCCGCCGGGATCGACTAATACACGTGGAAGTCTGCCGAAAACGGCATGATTTCAACGACTTGCGCGGAAGTCGCGGGCCGCCCACATATCCGCGGAGCCTCGCTGGAGGGGGCTTGCCATGGGTTTCAACGTCTTTTCGATCGTCGTTCTCGTCCTCGCCATCCTGACCCTGTTCGCAGGCGTCAAGACCGTGTCACAGGGCTACAACTGGACGGTCGAGCGGTTCGGCCGCTATACGCGCACGCTCCATCCCGGCCTCAATCTGATCATGCCGTTCTTCGACCGCATCGGCCGCAAGATGAACATGATGGAGCAGGTGATCGATATTCCGCAGCAGGAGATCATCACCAAGGACAACGCCACCGTCACCGTTGACGGCGTTGCGTTCTTCCAGGTGTTCGACGCCGCCAAGGCGAGCTACGAGGTCGCCAGCCTGCAGATGGCGATCGTAACGCTGACCATGACCAACATCCGTTCGGTCATGGGCGGCATGGATCTCGACCAGGTGCTGTCGCATCGCGACGAGATCAACGAGCGGCTGTTGCGCGTCGTCGACGCCGCAGTCTCGCCCTGGGGCGTGAAGGTGAACCGCATCGAGATCAAGGACATCGTGCCGCCGGCCGATCTGGTTGCTTCGATGGGACGGCAGATGAAAGCCGAGCGCGAGAAGCGCGCGGAGATTCTCACCGCCGAGGGGCAGCGCCAGTCCGCGATCCTCAAGGCGGAAGGCGCCAAGCAGTCGCAGATTCTCGAGGCGGAAGGCCGGCGTGAGGCTGCGTTCCGCGATGCCGAGGGCCGCGAGCGTCTGGCGCAGGCGGAAGCGAAGGCGACCGAGGTGGTGAGCGTGGCGGTGGCCAACGGCGATATCGCGGCGCTCAACTACTTCATTGCCGAAAAGTACCTCAAGGCGTTCAGCCTGCTCGCCGAGTCGCCGAACCAGAAAGTGTTGATGCTGCCGATCGAAGCGATGAACGTGCTCGGCTCGCTCGCCGGCATCGGCGAGATCGCCAAAGCGACCTTCGGAGGCGACCCGAGGAGCGGTGACGGCAAGGCACCGCCGCCCCGGCGGCCGACTGTGCCGGGCATTTCGGCCTGACGGGAGGTCAGCCATGGACTTCGATCTGGCGGCTTGGATCATCTCGCTCGGCTATTGGAACTGGTTCATCGCGGCTGCGGTGCTGTTCCTGGTCGAGATCATCGCACCCGGCAGCTTCATGATGTGGCTGGGGCTTGCTGCGCTCCTGGTCGGCGGCATCTCGCTTGCCGTCGACTGGGGCTGGCAGGCGCAGGTCATCGCGTTCGCGATATTTGCGGTGGCCTCCATTCCGGCGTGGCGGCGTCTCTCGCGCAGGGTCGAGGCGCCGGTCGACCGGCCGTTCCTCAATCGCCGCGCGGAGGGCTATGTCGGGCGCATCTTCACGCTCGACAAGCCGATCGTGGACGGCTTCGGAACGGTCCGCATCGACGACACGGTGTGGCGCGTGAGCGGTCCCGATTGTCCGGCAGGCAGCCGGGTGAAGATCGCGCGCGCGGAGGGCGCCGAGCTGATGGTGGAAGCAGCCTGACGGATCAGGCGACGCCGACGCGCAGCAGATCGTGGATGTGAACGACGCCGACCGGCTTGTCGTCTTGCATCACGATCAGCTGCGTCTTCTTGGACGAGTTCAGTATTTCGAGCGCCTCGGAGGCGAGCTGATCCGGACCGATCGTCGTCGGGCCGCGCGTCATGATCTGCTCGACCGGCGTTTGGGGCAGATCGGGCCGCATGTGACGGCGCAGGTCGCCGTCCGTGATGATCCCCTGCAGGCGGCCGTCGGGGCCCGTGATGATGACACAGCCGAGGCTCTTGGCGGTCATCTCCACCAGGGCTTCGGACATGCGGGTGCCGAGCGCGACGACCGGCATGGCGTCACCCCTGCGCATGATGTCACGCACGAACTTGAGCATCGCACCGAGCCGGCCGCCCGGATGCAGCTCGGCGAACTTGAGCGCGGTGAAGCCGCGCGCCTCAAGCAGCGCAATCGCGAGCGCGTCGCCGAGCGCCTGCTGCATCAGGGTCGAGGTCGTGGGCGCGAGATTGTGCGGGCAGGCCTCGCGCGCCGGCGGCAACGCGAGCACCACGTCGGCGGCCTGCGCCAGCGCACTGTCCGCACAGGCGGTGACGGCGATCAGCCCGATCTTGAACCGGCGCGAATAGTTGGTGAGGTCCTTGAGCTCGGCAGTCTCGCCCGACCAGGACAGCGCCATGATGACGTCGTCAGGCGTGATCATGCCGAGGTCGCCGTGGCTCGCCTCGCTCGGATGCACGAAGAAGGCCGGCGTCCCCGTCGAGGCGAAGGTGGCCGCAATCTTGCGACCGACGTGGCCTGACTTGCCCATGCCGGTGACGATGACGCGCCCGCTGACGCCGCGAATGAGATCGATGGCGGACGTGAAGGACCCGCCGAGTCCATCGTGGATCGCTGCCATCAGGGCGCTGATGCCGCCCGCTTCGGCCTCGAGCGTGCGGATCGCCGACGCGATCAGGCTATGCTCGTCGCCTACCTGACGCATAGTGAGGGGCTGAACCATGGCGGCGGGGGATCTCCCTGGCTGGCGCAATTCTACGGTTTCCTGCGGGCGAGGGCTACCCGGACCGGGCAACCGCTCGTTAACCATATCCGTTTTAACTCTGTTAACTGAAGGCCTGCCCGGCACGGGCGGGCGTATGTCCCAAGCTTTTGCTCGCCCGGGGGTATCGAGGTGCTTTGCCGACGGCCGCGACCGCTCGGCGCCTTGCTCGCGGCGCTGATTGTGGTGCCGTCAGCGGCGGCGGCCCAGATCGCCGATGCGCTCGACTCCTACCTGATGCGCCCGCAGGTCGACGGCGATCCGCGCAATCCACCGCGCTTCAGCCGGGCCACGCGGGCGGAACCTTCGGACCAAGGTTTCGGCTATCGGCCGGCGCGTGGGGCTAGTGCGACCGGCTTCGATTCCGCCAACACGCATCGGCCAAAGGACCAGCAGAGACGCGGAACTCCAACGGTGTCGGCGCAAAGAACGCCTGTGGCTGAAGAATTGGCCGATGGAGAATCGGCCAATGGCTTACCCGCCTCGCCGCCATTCACGCCGAGCGCGGCTCAGAATCCCAAGCAGGGCCGCAAGCAGAACCGGACGCAGCAGCCGCGCGCCGCCCCGTCCGCACAAGCGGCCTATCCGGTTGGCCCCGTGGGCGATCCGCCCGCGCTGCCGATGCGGCGTCGCCTGTCCCCGGAAGAGGATTTTTTCGCGCCGACCGGCGTCCAGGTTGGCGCCTTCATGCTGCGGCCGGCGCTGGAGGCGACCGGCGGCTTCGACAGCAATCCGGCGCGCTCCACCGCCGGCAAGGGCTCCTGGTATTCGGTCGTGGCGCCGGAGCTTACGCTCAATTCCAACTGGTCGCGCCACGAGCTGACCGCGAACCTGCGCGGCAGCTACACGACTTACGAAAACGCCTCGGACCTCGATCGGCCGAGCCTCGATGCCAAGGTCAACGGGCGCGTCGATGTGACGCCGCTGACGCGCCTCGATCTTGAAGGCCGCGTGCTCATTGGCACTGATAATCCCGGCAGCCCCAACATCCAGGCCGGTCTCTCCAAGCTGCCCATCTACACGACCGTCGGCGGCAGTGCCGGCGTCGGTCAGCGCTTCAATCGTTTTGAGGCGACGCTCAAGGGCGGCGTCGATCGGACCGTCTATCAGCAATCGACCTTCACCGACGGCACGACCGCGAGCAACGTCGACCGCGACTACAATCGCTATCTTGGCGAGCTGCGCGCGAGCTACGAGCTCACACCCGGCATCAAGTCATTTGTCGAGATCGGCGCGGATCGGCGTGCGCACGATCTGGCGATCGACCGCAGCGGCGTGCGCCGTGATTCCGATGGCCGTTATGTCAAGGGTGGCACCACGTTCGAGCTCGAGCGCACGCTCACCGGCGATGTCGCGCTGGGTTGGATCGAGCGCAGCTACCAGGATCCGACGCTGCCGAAGATCAGCGGGCTCACCTTCGACGCTTCGCTGACCTGGCTGGCGAGCGCGCTCACCACCATGAAGCTCACGGCGCGCACCAGCGTCGATGAGACGATCCTGGTCGGTGTTGCCGGCGCGTTCACGCGCGAGGTTACGCTCGAGGTCGACCATGCGTTCCGGCGCTGGCTTGCCGCCACGCTCAAGATCACCGGCGCGACCGTCGACTACGTCGGCTCGCCGCGCGCGGACGAGCGCTATTCGGTCGCAGGATTGCTGACCTACAAATTGACGCGGGAGGTGTGGCTCAAGTCCGAATACCGGCACGAATGGCGCCACGCCAACGAGCCCGGCAACGACTACCAGGCGGACGTCGTGCTGGTGGGCGTGCGGCTGCAGCGCTAGCGGCGTTGTCGGGATGCAGTAGCCTTAGCTGCTGCCCAACAGCCGCTCGGCCTCCTTGCGGAACTCCGGTGCGATATCGGGGCGTGCGAGCGCATAGGCGAGGTTGGCGGCAAGGAAGCCGATCTTGGAACCGCAGTCGAAGCTCTGGCCTTCGAACTTCAAGCCATAGAACGGCTGCTTCTTGGCGAGCTCGATCATCGCATCGGTAAGCTGGATCTCGCCGCCGGCGCCGCGATTCTGGGAAGCCAGAATTCCGAAAATCTCCGGCTGCAGGATGTAGCGGCCCGTGATGATGAGATTGGAGGGCGCCTTCTCGCGCGGCGGCTTCTCCACCATCTGGGTGATGCCGAACAGCTTGCCGTTGTTCTTGCCGACCCCGACGACGCCGTACATGTGGATGCGTTCGGACGGCACTTCCTCGACCGCGATCACGTTGGCGCTCTTGCCGGCGTTGCGTGAAGCGTCGATCATCTGGGCGAGGCAGCCGTGCTTGTGCTGAATCAGCATGTCGGGCAACAGGAGCGCGAACGGCTCGTTGCCGACCAATTCGCGGGCGCACCACACGGCGTGCCCCAGACCGAGCGGCTCCTGCTGGCGCGTGAAGCTCGTGGTTCCGGGCCCCGGCAGGTCCTGTGCCAGCAGGTCGAGATCGGCCTTTCGCTGGCGCTCACGCAGCGTCATTTCAAGTTCGAACTGGCGGTCGAAGTGGTCCTCGATGACGCTTTTGTTGCGCCCGGTCACAAAGATGAAATGCTCGATCCCGGCTTGCCGCGCTTCGTCCACGACGTGCTGGATCACCGGGCGGTCGACCACCGGCAGCATTTCCTTGGGCATGGCCTTGGTGGCGGGCAGAAATCGGGTTCCCAGCCCGGCGACCGGGAAGACAGCTTTGCGAATCGGTTTCATAAAAAGGCTTATTTCATGGCGTGATTGTCAGGTGAAGGGGGCGGTTGGCGGTGGCAAGATGCGGACCTGGACGTTGCGGACTTCTGAACCGCCACACTGCCACAACCGGTCATTAACATTTTCGCCACCATATATCTTCCCCAGAGGAAGGCGAGGACTATCCGCGCATTCAACACGGATCGACCACCATGGCGAAACTCTCCCGATCCATGCTTCCCCGATCCATGCAATGGCTGGGTGCGCTCACCATGGGCCTCACGGTGACCGGTACGGCGCTGGCCCAGGGTCTTGATCTCCGCAGCCTGTTTTCGTCGAATCCGCCGACCGGCTCGGTGCCGTCACCGGCTACCGTTCCGGCTACGCCGGAGTGGAGCGGCGAATCCGGCGCCTCCGGCCATCCGCTGATGCAGGCCGACACCATCCGGTTCGCGGCGGCGAATTTCCGCAACTGTCTTGAAGGGCTGTGGCCGCACGCGGAACGGCGCGGCGTATCGCGCGCCGTGTTCGATGCCCAGGTTGCGGGCCTCACTCCGGATCTGCGCATCATGGATTTTTTGGATGCACAACCCGAATTCACCAAGTCGATCTGGGACTATCTCGACATCCTGGTCAACGACGCGCGCATCGAAACCGGACGCAAGCTCCTGGAGCAGTATCGCGCGACCTTTGATGCGGTTGAGCGGGCTTATGGGGTCGAGCGATATTTCGTCGCCGCTATCTGGGGTGTCGAATCCAACTACAGCACGGCCATCGGCGATCGCTCGGTGGTGCGCTCGACGGCGACGCTGGCCTGCATCGGCCGTCGCCAGGATTATTTCCGCGAGGAATTTCTTTCCGCGCTCGAGATCGTCGCGCGCGGCGACGTGAGGCCGCAGCATCTCAAGGGTTCCTGGGCGGGCGCGTTCGGCCCCACGCAATTCATGCCGACGTCGTTCAAGCGCTATGCGGTCGATTTCGACGGCGACGGCCGCCGTGACGTTGTCGAACTCGGTTTCCGATCTGATCGCTTCGACCGCGAATAACTTGAAAAAGGACGGCTGGGTCACCGGCCAGACCTGGGGCTACGAGGTCATGGTGCCGCGCGGCTTCAATTATCTCTACGCCGACCGTGCGCGCGTCCACACGCTGCGCGAGTGGGAACGCGCCGGTATCCGTCGGGTTGGCGGCAAGTGGTTCCCGCGCGGGGGTGACCAGGCCTATCTGCTGGTTCCTGCCGGTGCGCAGGGGCCCGCGTTCCTGATGCTGCAGAATTTCAGGGTGATCATGAGGTACAACCCGGCGGAAGCCTATGCGCTTGCGATCGGGCATCTTGCCGATCGCCTGCGTGGCGGCGGCCCGTTCGTGCAGCCTTGGCCTCGATATGAGCGGGTGCTCTCGCGCACGGAACGTTTCGAGTTGCAGCAGTTGCTGGCGCAGCGCGGCTATGATGTTGGCGAGCCGGACGGGCGCTTGGGCCCCAGGAGCCGCAACGCTTTGCGCGCCTTTCAGGCCGCGGTCGGTGCTGTCCCGGACGGCTTTGCTTCGGCGACGGTCTTGGACCAGTTGCGGGCCCAGTAAATATCTCCGGTATGTTAGTACCGGGCCATCTTCAAGTTGACATTTTTGTCGTAGTATTGACGTTTGGGCCGGTGGTGTTCGTCGGCGTGGCGGAGCGATATTTCAACGGTTGTTGATGCACCCAAGAGGCACATTCCGCGTTTGGACCGTTCTGCGCGCAGCTGCGAAGATCGCGGCTGTGGTGTTCATGACTTTCGCGCTGGTGGCGCCCGCCGACGCGCAGTTCTGGGGACCGTGGAATTCACGGCCCTCGCGCCCCCAACGATCACAACCAAGCTTCAACCCGTTCGGAGGCTTGTTCGGCAGCCCTCCGCCGGTGCGAAAAGAAGCCCCTGTGGATTATTCGCGCGCGCCTTCCGCGCGCAACAAGCCCGACCCGGCCGCGACCATGCCGGTCGTGGTCATGGGCGACAGCATGGCTGATTGGCTTGCCTATGGCCTGGAAGACGCATTCTCCGAGACCCCCGAGATTGCGATCGTTCGCAAGCACCGCACCTATTCGGGTCTCATTCGCTACGACTTCCGGCACGATACTGATTGGGCGCAGGTGGCGAAGGAGATCATTGCGGCTGAAAAGCCGAAGTTCATCGTGATGATGGTCGGCCTTCATGATCGGCAGGTGATTCGCGAGAAAGCGGCGGCGCCGGCGCCGAAGCGCTCCACGGCCGCCGGCAAGCATCGGGCGGCATCATCCGAGCCGCCGACGACAGCTGATCTCGAGCTGCAGGCGCGGCAGAGCGCCGCGCAGCAGAATGCCGAGTTGAAGGAAGAGACGGCAGCGCCCGAAGAACCTGCCGCGCCCGAGCCGCCGCGCGGATCAGCGGGCCGCACCGGACCGTTCGAGTTCCGCTCCGAATACTGGGAAGCGAGCTACGTCCGACGAATCGATGCAACCATCACGGCGCTGAAGAGTGCAGGCGTGCCGGTGTTCTGGGTCGGCTTGCCGCCGCTGCGCTCCTCGCGTGCGTCCGCCGACTCCACCTATCTCAATGAGCTTTATCGGCAACGTGCCGAGAAGGCCGGGATCGTCTACGTCGATGTGTGGGATGGCTTTGTGGACAGTGCTGGCCAGTTCGCCGCGCACGGCCCGGATTTCGAGGGGCAGACTCGCCGACTGCGCTCCGGCGATGGCGTCCATTTTACCAAGGCCGGCGCCCGCAAGCTTGCTCACTATGTCGAGCGAGAAATTCAGCGGACGATTGCCAATCGGGCGCTGCCGGTGGCGCTGCCCACCACTTTGGAGCCGGCCCCGGCGATTCCGGGCGGGCGCCCTGGCGGCCCGGCACAGCGGCCGCTTGTTGGTCCGGTCATTCCGCTAACGGTCCTGACCACCGGGCCTAACGAGCTCCTCGACGGAGGTCGGACGCGGCCTGCTCCATCCGACCCGGTGGCGACCCGGGTGCTGACGAAGGGCGAATCAATTCCGGCCCCGAGCGGGCGAGCCGACGATTTCAGTTGGCCGCGGAACGACGTTGCGGCCGAGCCTCCACCTGAGGATTCCACGCCGGTAGCGACCGCGCCGAGTCAGCCGCCGCAGCGTCGGTCCTCGCCGAGCCATGCCGTGTCCGGAGAGGCCAAGGGACGGCCGTCGGCGGCATCGGGTGGCAAAGCGAGCGAGCCGAAGCGGCCGCGACGCTCGGTCCCGAATAGTGTGCCACGTCCGCCAGGCTCGATCAGGCCATCGGCCTCTGTATTGCCGTTCTTTCGCTGAGCGTCGCTCATCGCATCGGTGCCGGGGTAGTGAGCGCTTATCTATCGATGGTTATCGCCGTCCCAATCGCAACGGTTAGCGCCTCCTCACCGCCGATGCGAAATCGTGATTCTATCGGCGTTTCTGTGCTTAACGGCGGGTAATACCGAACCGGGCTGCTCGATCCATTCAGTTTTGATTCAGGCCATCGGTTAAAGCACGATTTAAATTTTCTCCCGATAGTTGGCGCGCTCGGCCGGGGGGCTGAGCGGGATCCGCGTGAAGTTCGCAATCGGACGAACGGGCGTGGAAAGGGGAGGCCGACATGGCTCGTTTTGAGATCAACGACTGCGATCAGGCGGCGCTTGGAGCGACCGCGACCGGTGCCGATCGATTCTTCGATCTGGGCATGATGTATTCGACCGGGCGCAGCGTTCCGATCGACTACGTGAGCGCGCACAAGTGGTTCAACCTTGCGGCCATGAACGGCAACAAGGATGCGATCCGGCTGCGTCGCGAGATCGCTGCCGAGATGACGGCGGACGAAATTGCTGCTGCCCAGCGCGCGGCGCGCGACTGGATGCGCACGCGCGACACGAGCCCGATGATCCGTTCGGCCGCGTAACGCGCCGCTCGAATCGATCTGCGGGATTTAGCGCGGCAGCGTTGTCGATCCCATCAGAGATTTGTCGACGGCGTGCGCAGCCTGGCGCCCTTCGCGGATCGCCCAGACCACCAGCGACTGGCCGCGCCGCATGTCGCCGCAGGCGAACACCTTCAGGTTTGAGCTGCGGTAGGCGACCATGTCGGCCTTGATGTTGCCGCGCGGGTCGAGCTCGAGGCCGAGCGTACTGATCATTCCGTCGTGCACCGGGTGCACGAAGCCCATGGCCAGCAACACAAGCTCGGCCTTCACGTCGAACTCGGTGCCGGGGATCGGCTTGAACTTGTTGTCGACGCGCGCGCAGTGCAGCGTCTTGACCTGACCGTTCTCACCGGAAAAGTTCACCGTGCCGACCGCGAAATCGCGTTCGACGCCTTCCTCATGGCTCGACGAGATGCGCAGCTTCAACGGCCAGTCGGGCCAGGTGAGGAGCTTGTTCTCCTTCTCGGGCGGCCGCGGCATGATCTCGAAGTTCGTCACCGACAGCGCGCCCTGGCGGATCGAGGTGCCGATACAGTCGGAGCCGGTGTCCCCGCCGCCGATCACGACCACATGCTTGCCCTTCGCCAGGATCGGTTCGTCGCCGGGCGCCTGCGGCTCGCCACTCAGGCGCCGGTTCTGCTGTGGCAGGAAGTCCATGGCGAAATGGATGCCGTCTAGCTCGCGGCCGGGGATCGGGAGATCGCGCGGCTTCTCGGAGCCGCCCGCCAGCACGACAGCGTCATGGCCGCTGACGAGCGTCTCGATGGCGAGATTGACGCCGACGTGGGCGCCGTAGTGGAACACGACGCCTTCCGCCTCCATCTGGGTGACGCGGCGGTCGATGTAATGCTTTTCCATCTTGAAGTCGGGGATGCCGTATCGCATCAGGCCGCCGGCCTTGGCGTGCTTCTCGTAGAGGTGCACCTCGTGGCCGGCGCGCGCCAGTTGCTGCGCACAGGCCATGCCAGCCGGCCCTGAGCCGACCACCGCGATCGTCTTGCCGGTCTTGCGCGCCGGCAGCTGCGGCACGATCCAGCCCTGCCCGATGGCGCGATCTGCGATCGCGCATTCGATGGCCTTGATGGCGACCGGGTTGTCGTCGATGTTCAGCGTGCACGACGCCTCGCACGGCGCCGGGCAGACGCGGCCGGTGACCTCGGGAAAGTTATTGGTGCTGTGGAGATTGCTGGCGGCCTCCTGCCAGTTGCCGCGATAGATAAGATCGTTCCAGTCGGGAATCTGATTGTTCACCGGGCAGCCGGTGGGCGCGCCCGTGATGGTGACGGTGCCGTGGCAAAACGGAATGCCACAGTCCATGCAGCGCGCGGCCTGGGTCCGCACCTCCGTTTCCTCAAGCGGCAGCACGAATTCGTGCCAATGCTTGATGCGATCCTGGACCGGCTCGTAGTCGCGGTCCTGGCGCTCGTATTCGAGAAAACCGGTAATCTTGCCCATACGCTATTCGGCCGCCTGCATGGTACGCGCCTTCTCCAACTCGGCGAGCGCGCGGCGGTATTCGAGCGGCATCACCTTACGGAACATGGAACAGTATTTTTTCCAGTCAGCGAGGATCTGCGCGGCACGCGCCGATCCGGTGAGACGCGCGTGCCGGCTGATGAGAAAATGCAGCCGCTCGGCGTCATATCGGGTCATGTCTTCCAGGATTTCGACCTGGCCGTGCCCTTCCAAGTCCTGGTGGTAGACGCGCTCGGCGACGTCTTCCTCGCTCGGCATCGGCTCGAGCTCGACCATCGCCATGTTGCAGCGCGACTTGAAGGTGCCGTCTTCGTCGAGCACGTAGGCGATGCCGCCCGACATGCCGGCTGCGAAATTGCGGCCGGTCTTGCCGAGCACCACTACGATGCCGCCGGTCATGTATTCGCAGCAATGGTCGCCGGCGCCTTCGATGACCGCAATGGCGCCCGAATTGCGCACCGCGAAGCGCTCGCCGGCGACGCCGCGGAAGTAGCATTCGCCCTCGATCGCGCCGTAGAGCACGGTGTTGCCGACGATGATCGATTCCTCCGGCACGAATTTGCCCTCGGGCGAGGGCCGGATGATGATGCGGCCGCCGGAGAGGCCCTTGCCAACGTAGTCGTTGGCGTCGCCCTCGAGCTCGAAGGTGATGCCGCGCGTGAGCCAGGCTCCGAAGCTCTGGCCGGCGGTGCCGGTCAGTTGCACCCGGATGGTCTCTGCCGGCAGGCCCTCGTGGCCATAACGTTTGGCGACTTCACCGGAGAGCATCGCGCCGGCGGTCCGGTCGGTATTGCCGATTCGGCTCGTGATCTGCACTTTGGTGCCGTGATTGAGCGCCGGCTGTGCTTGCGCAATAAGCTTGCGGTCGAGAATGTCGTGGATCTTGTGGTCCTGCGGCTCGCAATTGTGGATGGCGACGCCCGCGGGCGCTTCCGGCTTGAAGAACAGACGCGAGAAGTCGAGACCCTTGGCCTTCCAGTGCTCGATCACCTGCCGCTTGTCGAGCATCTGCAGCTGGCCGATCATCTCCGCGAAGGTGCGGAAGCCCATGGAGGCCATGATCTCGCGCACCTCTTCGGCGACGAAGAAGAAGAAATTGACCACGTGCTCGGGCTGCCCGACGAAGCGCTTGCGCAGTATCGGGTCTTGCGTGGCGACGCCGACCGGGCAGGTGTTGAGGTGGCACTTGCGCATCATGATGCAGCCGGCCGCGATCAGTGGCGCGGTCGAGAAGCCGAACTCGTCGGCGCCGAGCAGCGCACCGACCACGACGTCGCGCCCGGTGCGGATGCCGCCGTCGACCTGCACCGCGATGCGGCCGCGCAGACGGTTGGCGACCAGGGTCTGATGCGTCTCTGCCAGCCCGATCTCCCAGGGCGATCCGGCGTGCTTGATCGAGGTGAGGGGGCTTGCGCCGGTGCCGCCTTCGTAGCCCGAGATGGTGACGTGATCGGCGCGCGCCTTGGACACGCCGGCTGCGACCGTGCCGACGCCGACCTCGGAGACCAGCTTCACTGAGACCCAGCCCGCGGGATTGACGTTCTTGAGGTCGAAGATGAGCTGCGCCAGATCCTCGATAGAATAGATATCGTGGTGCGGAGGCGGCGAGATCAGGCCGACGCCGGGCGTCGAGTGGCGCACCTTGGCGATCACCTGGTCGACCTTGTGCCCGGGCAACTGGCCGCCTTCGCCGGGCTTGGCGCCCTGCGCCATCTTGATCTGCATCATGTCGGAGTTGACGAGGTACTCGGTCGTCACGCCGAACCGGCCCGAAGCGACCTGCTTGATCGCCGAGCGCATGGAATTGCCGTTCGGCAGCGGCTTGAAGCGGTCGGTCTCCTCGCCGCCTTCGCCCGTGTTCGACTTGCCGCCGATGCGGTTCATCGCGATGGCGAGCGTGGTGTGCGCCTCGCGCGAGATCGAGCCGAACGACATGGCGCCGGTTGCGAACCGCTTGACGATGTCCTTGGCCGGCTCGACCTCCTCGATCGGAACCGGCTTGCGGCCGTCTTCATCCGCGGACTTGATGCGGAACAGCCCGCGGATCGTCAGCAGGCGCTCGGTCTGCTCGTTGCTGACCTTGGCGTAGACCCGATACTGGTCCGGCAGGTTGGCGCGCACCGCGTGCTGCAGTGTGCCCACGGTCTGCGCCGTCCAGACGTGATCCTCGCCGCGCACGCGGAACTGGTACTCGCCGCCGACGTCGAGCGCGTTGCGATAGATCGGCGAATCGCCAAAGGCGTCGCGATGCCGACGCACGCATTCTTCGGCGATCTGCCCGAGGCCGACACCCTCGATGCGGGTTGCCGTGCCGGTGAAATACTCGGCGACGAAATCGGACTTGAGCCCGACCGCATCGAAGATCTGTGCGCCGCAATAGGACTGGTAGGTGGAGATGCCCATCTTGGACATCACCTTGAGGATGCCCTTGTCGATCGACTTGATATAGCGCTTGACGATCTCTTTCTCGTCGAGCTGCTGGGGCAGCTGAGCCCTCATCGTGATCAGCGTCTCGAAGGCGAGGTAGGGATTGATCGCTTCGGCGCCGTAGCCGGCAAGGCAGCAGAAATGATGGACTTCGCGCGGCTCGCCGGACTCGACCACGAGACCGACCGAGGTGCGCAGCCCCTGCCGGATCAGGTGGTGGTGCACGGCCGCGCAGGCGAGCAGCGATGGAATCGGGATCGCTTCCGCGCCGGCGCGCCGGTCGGACAGGATGATGATGTTGATGCCCTCGCGCACGGCGGCTTCGGCGCGGGCGCAGAGCTTGTCGAGCGCATCTTTCAATCCGGCGGCGCCGTGCTCGGCCGGCCAGGTGGTATCGAGGAAGCGCGACTTGAAGTGGCCGTTCCCCACGTCGGAAATGGAGCGGATCTTCTCCAGGTCGTCGTTGGTCAGGATCGGCTGGCGCACCTCCAGCCGCTTGGTGCGCGAGACGCCTTCGAGATCGAACAGGTTGGGGCGCGGCCCGATGATCGAGACCAGGCTCATCACCAGTTCCTCGCGGATCGGATCGATCGGCGGGTTGGTCACCTGCGCGAAGTTCTGCTTGAAATAGGTGAAGAGGAGCTTGGGCCGGTCGGAGAGCGCCGAGATCGGCGCGTCGTTGCCCATCGAGCCGATCGCCTCCTCGCCCTGCATCCCCATCGGGGTCATCAGGATGCGCAGGTCTTCCTGGGTGTAGCCGAAGGCCTGCTGGCGATCGAGCAGCGTCAGGTTCGACAGCGCGGCTTCGCCCGCCGCGGGCGGCAGGTCTTCAAGCACGATCTGGGTGTTGTCGAGCCATTGCCGATAAGGGTGGCTCTTGGCGAGCGTGGCCTTGAGCTCTTCGTCGGGGATGAGCCGGCCCTCGTCGAGGTCCACGAGCAGCATCTTGCCGGGCTGCAGCCGCCACTTGGTCACGATGTCCTTTTCGGCGATCGGCAGCACGCCCATCTCGGACGCCATGACGATGCGGTCGTCGCTGGTGACCAGATAGCGCGCCGGCCGCAACCCGTTGCGGTCGAGCGTGGCGCCGATCTGCCGGCCGTTGGTGAACGCGATCGCGGCTGGTCCGTCCCACGGCTCCATCAGCGCGGCGTTGTATTCGTAGAAGGCGCGCCGCTCCTCGTCCATCAGCGGATTGCCGGCCCAGGCCTCCGGGATCATCATCATCATGGCGTGTGCGAGCGAATAGCCGCCCTGCACCAGGAACTCGAGCGCGTTGTCGAAGCAGGCGGTGTCGGACTGACCCTCGTAGGAAATCGGCCACAGCTTCTCGATGTCGTCGCCAAAGAACTCCGACGAAACCGAGGCCTGGCGCGCCGCCATCCAGTTGTTGTTGCCGCGCAGCGTGTTGATCTCGCCGTTGTGCGCGATCATCCGGTAGGGATGCGCGAGCGACCAGGTCGGGAACGTATTGGTCGAGAAACGCTGGTGCACGAGCGCGAGCGCGCTCTCGAAGTCCGGGTCGTGCAGATCGGGATAGTAGGTGCCAAGCTGGTCGGCGAGGAACATTCCCTTATAGACGGTGGTACGACACGACAAGGACACCGGGTAATAGCCGGCCAGACGCCGCTCATGACGCCGGTAGATGGCCGCCGACACCGTCTTGCGCAGGATGTAGAGCCGGCGCTCGAACTCGTCCTCGCTCATGTTCTTCTTGCCGCGGCCGATGAACACCTGCTGATGCACGGGTTCGGTCGGCTTGACCAATTCACCGAGCGTGGAGTTGTCGGTCGGCACATCGCGCCAGCCCAAGAGCGTCATGCCCATGCGCTTGATGGTCTGCGCGTAGATGTCGCGGTTGACCTGCCGCCAGTCAGGGTCACGCGGCATGAACAGCGTGCCGATGGCGTATTCGCCCGGGTTCGGCAGCTTGAAGCCGAGCCTGTCGGTGACCTTGAGGAAGAACTTGTGCGGAATCTGTACCAGGATTCCGGCGCCATCGCCCGCACGCGGGTCGGCGCCGACGGCGCCTCGATGCTCGAGGTTGCGCACGATCAAGAGTGCGTCCGTGACGATCTGGTGCGACTTGCGGCCCTTGATGTCGGCGATGAAGCCGACGCCGCAGGAATCCTTGTCGAGCGCAGGATCGTAAAGACCTTGCGCCTGCGGCTGCCCGATGCCTTTATCGTCGAGGCGCATCGCGCTCATAATCTCCATCCCCTCGCACACTTTGGGGGCTCGCCGATCGTGTCGAACGCAGCCCCGTTTTCCGGGCGCCCGCGTGCACGACCGTCGCGTCTGCCCGCATCGCGCGGCTGCCCTGCCTCTCGGCCAGGCTATCCTCGTCCGAGCAAGTTGAAGGCCAAATGCCAACTTTGGACAGCATTGCTGTCCTAATCCACCATATGAAATTCTAAACGCAGAGACAAGAGTTCGCCTAACTCTAAATTGGCCTCCGGTCCCGATCGGTCGCCACGGGAATTTCCGGCGGGCCCGCGACCTTGTCTTGCCAGTCTAGTGCCCCTTGGTTTTCGAAGTTCGTGATACGTCGCAGCACACTCTGACACGAACTTCGGAAACCAAGGGGCACCAGCAACTCTATGATTCTAGTGCCGCTTTTCGATCTGAAGTTTCTGATCGAGCTTGCTGTAGGTGGTGTAGGAACCTCAAATCGGCGGCACTAGGCGCCGGTTGGGATGCTGATGGAGGGATGTTCGGCGCATGAATTTTGCGAGTGACAACGCGGCGGCCGTGGCGCCGGAAGTGCTTGCCGCCATCGCGGCCGCAAATGAAGGTACGGCGCTTGCCTATGGCAACGACGCGGCGACGAGGCGGGTCGAGCAACGCTTTGCCGCGCTTTTCGAGCATGAGGTCGCGGTCTTTTTGGTACCGACCGGGACGGCCGCCAATGCGCTGGCGATCGCTCATCTGACGCCGCCCTGGGGCGCCGTGCTGTGTCATGTCGAGGCGCACGTCGCGACCGACGAATGCGGGGCGCCGGAATTCTTCGGCGGCGGGATCAAGCTGATCGGGCTTCCGGGAGTGGGCTGCAAGATTGCGTCCGGCACGCTCGAAGCGGCGCTTGCCGAGGGGCAATGGGGCGGCCCGCACCACGTCAGCCCGGCGATGTTTTCGCTGTCGCAGGCGACTGAGGCGGGTACGATCTATCGGCCGCCCGAGATTCGGCAGCTGGCCAATATTGCGCATGCGCGCGGCCTGAGCGTGCACATGGACGGCGCCAGGCTCGCCAATGCGCTGGCGCGTCTTGGTGTGACGCCGGCGGAAGCGACCTGGAAGGCGGGCGTCGATGCACTGTCGTTCGGGGCGACCAAGGGCGGTGCGCTGGCCGTGGAGGCGATCGTGTTCTTCGATCCGGCACGTGGCGCGGGCATGCAGGAGCGACGCAAGCGCGCCGGCCACCTCGTCTCCAAGCACCGCTTTCTGGCGGTGCAGATGGAGGCCTATCTCGCCGACGACCTCTGGCTCCGTCTGGCGCGTCACGCCAACGCAATGGCGGACCGGCTGGGCCAAGGCCTTGCGGCGGCAGGCCACTCGACCGCATGGCCGGTCGAGGCTAACGAGGTGTT
Organism: uncultured Alphaproteobacteria bacterium; assembly: GCA_963753575.1. Lineage (GTDB taxonomy): Bacteria > Pseudomonadota > Alphaproteobacteria > Rhizobiales > Xanthobacteraceae > VAZQ01. The sequence goes on along the minus strand of CAVWCR010000003.1, from coordinate 3,961,635 downwards.
CGCGGCCTTGCCTGACGTCACTTGTGATCGGCTTGAGGCGGCCGGAGCAAGATTTTACCGCTGGACGACGCAGGTGCTGGCGAATGATCTACCGCGCGGGCGGGTGCTCGTGCGGCTGGTCACGTCGTTTGCCACGACGGCGGAGGAAGTCGATCAATTCGTTGCGCTTGCCCGGTCGTAGCTCGTGCCGCCGATTTGAAGTTCCTACACCACTTGCAGCAAACTCGATTAGGAACTTCAAATCGAAAAGCGGCACTAGAATCATAGAGTTGCTAGTACCCCTTTGTTTCCGAAGTTCGTGTCAGAGGGTGCTTGCGACGATTCACGAACTTCGGAAACGGTGCACTAGGCGCCGAGGTAGCGCGCGATCGGAATGCTCGATGTGCCACGCATGTTAGAACGACGCAATCGCCGGCATCGAACAAAAATGCATCGGGCTTTGCCTGAATCATGCGCTTGGCTGGCTTGGGGTGCGTGGCCTCTGCCACTTGGCGCGCAGGCCCTGGAGCAGCTTTGCGCGCTTTGCCGGATTGCGCTCGTCCGTTCCGAGCGCGCATTGGGTCTCGAGGCCGAGATCGGAGCCGATGATTTCAGCTGCGGTTGCAAACACGGTCCTCTACCCGTTTCCAAGAATCGGGGATGTTGGTAAATCTCCGGCTACCGCAGCCAAAGGTCTGCCCCAATCCCGGCTATGTTTGGTTCGGCAGGGACGATTGATCGCGCGCCGAGGTGGCGTAGCGTGATACCGTCGAACAGGGAGCATGCCATGAAGAAGCCGCTTAAAGTTCTGGCTGGGCTTATGGCATTCGGTCTTGCGGGTGCGGGCAGCGCCAGTGCCCAGGGAGTTTATTTCAACGGTCCGAGCTTCTACGGCCCGCGGTACTCCTACGGTCCTCGATATTATGAAGGCGGGCTGGCGCCTTGGCAGATCATGCGTGTGGTACGATCTGCCGGCCTCACGACGGTCGGGGCGCCATTCCGGCGCGGGCGCACATACGTGGTGACGGCGATCCGCCGCGATGGCAACCAGGTTCGTGTCGTGGTCGATGCCTACCGGGGCATGATTATGAGCGTGCGCCCGGTCATCGCGTTACGCCAATATCGCGGGCCTGTGCCACCGAGTAACCCGCGGGTTTCGGCTGTGCCGCCTGAGTACCAAGAGGAGGCCGCCGTTCCCGAGCGAACGCTTGGTTCACATGCTTCGGCGCCTGGCGTCGGTCGCGCTCCGCTGCCGCCGCGGCCGGCACCGAGCCAGCGAGTCGCCAACGCGCCGGCAGCCACAGGATCAATTACCGTATTGCCGAGTCAGACCCGGCGCACGCCAATTCCGCGGCCGCGACCGCAGGTGGCGGCAAACGAGACGCCGGCCGCGAAGGCATCGACGCCCGCCCAGGCCCCGGCCGCTTCACCGCCGGCTGCTGCCACTACGCCTGCAGAAGTACCGGAGGCGCCGCCGATGCCGAAGCGTACCCGGCCGCCAACGCAGATGGTTCCGGTCGCTCCGTTGGACTGAGCGCTGCGAAAAAATGAAAGCGCCCCGGAATCCGGGGCGCTCCCTCGATCAAGTCGCATTAAGTCTCAGTCAGGCCGCCTTGTTACGCCGCCTTGGCCTCGACCTTGGCTTCGACGACCTTGCCGTTCCCGATGATGGGGATCTGGCGCGGCTTCTTGGCCTCGGGAATCTCCCGAACCAAGTCGACGTGCAGGAGGCCGTTCTCAAGCGAGGCGCCCTTCACTTGCACGAAGTCGGCGAGCTGGAACACGCGCTCGAACGTGCGCGCTGCGATGCCCTGGTAAAGAACATCGCCCTTGACCGGCTCGGTCTTGGCCTGCTTCTCGCCGCGGATGGTGAGAGTGCTCTCCTTGGCCTCGATTTTGAGGTCGGCCTCGGAGAAGCCGGCTACCGCGACAGTAATGCGATACTCGTTATCGCCGGTGCGCTCGATGTTGTAGGGCGGGTAACCGGGCGCGCCGTCATGACCAGCCTGGTCGAAGAGCGAGAACAGACGGTCAAAGCCGACAGTCGAGCGATAGAGGGGAGCAAGATCAAACGTTCGCATGGCATATCCTCCTTTGTGAGCGACATGCGGAAGGTTCGCCCGTTGGGCCAAACCTCGGTTTGCGCGCAGCCCTTAGGAGGCCTGCGCTGATTTTTATATGGGAGCCATTTTGCTCTCTGCAAGGGGCATTAAATCGTTGTTTTCAATGAAAAATTTAAGTTTCACGCGCGGCGCGCGGGCAGCCGCCGGGCAGGTCTGGATGGTGCTTTCCCGCCCCAATCATGCAGCCTGATTGCATTCGTTGAGCCGGTCGGGAGGACTGCTATAAGGCGGCTACACGGGCCCCTCCCTCCCCAATTCGCCATGACCCTCGTTTCCGTACCCGCCAATCCGGTGCCCGAGGACGTGGTCTCCGGGATGCTCACGACTCCCGATGGCGTCAAGCTGCGTTTTGCCCGCTGGGCGCCGCCGCCCGGACGCAAGGGCACCGTGTGCCTGTTCCAGGGCCGTGCCGAGTTCATCGAGAAATACTTCGAGACCGTCCGCGACCTGCGCGCGCGCGGCTTTGCGGTGGCGACGCTCGACTGGCGCGGGCAGGGGCTGTCACAGCGCGGACTGCGCAACCCGCGCAAAGGCTACGTCCGCAGCTTTGACAATTACGCCGTCGATCTCGACACCTTCATCAATGAGATCGTGCTTCCGGATTGTCCACCACCGCATTTCGCGCTGGCGCACTCAATGGGTGCGAGCATTCTTATTCGCGCGGCGCATCAGGGAAATCGAACTTTCGATCGGATGGTTTTGCTTGCGCCGATGATTGCGCTGCCTGGCCTGCGGCGCGCCCGCGCTACCCGTATTGCGGTCAAACTGATGCGGCTCGCAGGACTTGGCGCTTCCTTCGTGCCCGGAGGAGACGCCACGGTGATGATGCACCGTCCGTTCATCGGCAATCTGCTGACGTCGGATCCGGTTCGCTATGCTCGCAATGTCGCCGTGCTGGAGGCTAGGCCCGAACTGTCGATTGGCTGGCCAACGGTCGGCTGGGCGGATTCGGCGTTCAAAGCGATGCGTGAATTCGCGGTTCCGGGCTATCCGCTCAATATCCGGCAACCAATGCTGATCATAGCGGCCGGTCAGGATCAGGTCGTTTCCACGCCCGCGATCGATGAGTTTGCAATCCGGCTGCGGGCGGGCTCGCACCTGATCGTTCCGGGCGCGCGCCACGAGCTCTTGATGGAGCAGGACCGCTTTCGCGGCCAGGTCCTGGCGGCGTTTGACGCTTTCGTGCCGGGCTCGCCCTTATTTCGCTAGTGTGGCGGTTCAGAAATCCGCAACATCTGTGCCGCGAGTCCGAGATGCGGACTTCTGAACCAAAGCCACACTGGCAATTCCATGATTCTAGTGCCGCCTTTCGATTTGAAGTTCCCAATCGCGTTTGCCGCAATGGCTGTAGGAGTTTCAAATCGGCGGCACTATTAGCTAGCCGTTCAGCAATTCAATGGCGGCAGCGTGGGTGCGCTTGTCGCCGGCCGCGATGATCCGTCCGCCCGCTTCGGGCTTCCCGTTCTCCCAGGTGGTGACGATGCCGCCGGCGCCCGTGATGATCGGAACCAGCGGGATCACATCATACGGCTGGAGTCCGGTCTCGATCACGAGGTCGATGTGGCCGGCTGCCAGCAGGCAATAGGCATAGCAATCGCCGCCATAGCGCGAGAGCCGCGCTGCCTCCTCGACTTTGCGAAAGCTCGCGCGGTCCTTCTCGTTCATCAGGAGCGGGCTGGTGGTGTACACGACTGCCTCCGACAGCTGCCCGCAGGGCCGCGTGTGCAGGTCGCGCTCGCCAGCCGGCCCTCGGTAGTGCGCCACCCTGCCGTCACCGCTGAACCGCTCCTGAATGAAGGGCTGGTTCATCATGCCGAATACCGGCGCGCCGTTGCGGGTCAGCGCAATCAGCGTCCCCCAGGCCGGCATGCCGGAGATGAAGGACTTGGTGCCGTCGATCGGGTCGAGCACCCACACGTATTCCGCTTCGGGGTGCTCCGAGCCGAATTCTTCCCCGACGATGCCATGGCCAGGGAAAGTTCGGTGGATGAGGGCGCGCATGGTGGTTTCGGCGGCCCGGTCGGCAGCCGTGACCGGGTCGAAGCCGTGGGGGCCGGCCTTGTTGTCGATGCTTAACGCCGTCCGGAAGAAAGGCAGGATGGTCTCCCCTGCGACGGAGGCGAGCTCGTCTACAAATGCCGTGAAGTCGATGGCCGTCATTTTCGGGCAGTCCCCTCTGCGACGGTTAGCCGCCCGCCGTCTGCGTGATTCGTCCAAAGTCGTATCGTGAGCCGAGCATTTTTATTAAACTGTTGAAATCACGCAACTAATCTTAATGGCCATATAGTTACATGTGAAACGGCCAAGTGCTGCAAGAAGGTCACATGTGCAGATTCGCATAGAAAATTAGGTCAGCATCCCTTGCATTTTGGGAGCAAAGCGATCATCTTTTGCGGTGCGGTAGCGCTTAGCCGCTGCCGCTGCCCTCCTTGGGCGTTTCCTCCCTAGACTTGGGCCGCTTGCCATCGGCAAGCGGCCCATTTTCTTGTGTTTGTCCCACAAATGTTGATGGCGTCGGGGCAGGCAAACATGGGGGCTTGCGCTTTGTGCGGCGCACTGTTAGTTTATTGCAGTGCGGTATCGCTCATTAGGTTCTTCCTGCGATACCGCCTCCTCCTTGGCGTTTCCTCCCTAGACTTTGGGCCGCTTGCCACCCGCAAGCGGCCCATTTTCCTTGCGGCCTGAGCCCAACGAATAGCGCCCAACCAGCAGCTATTCGGCTGCGGCCCGATAGGGCCGCAGCTCGTAGATCGGGATCTCGGCCAGCACTGCAGCAAGCGTCTCCAGGTCGGAGGCGACACCGGCGAAAGTGGCTGACTTCTCGAAGCGCCGCTCATCCATATAGAGTGCGCGATTGATCTCGAGCTGGAGAGCATGCAGCCCCACCGCCGGATTTCCATAGTGCTCGGTGATGAAGCCGCCCGCATAGGGCTTGTTACGGCTCACCACATAGCCGAGGCCGCGCAGCGTCGCCTCGACCGTTTCCACGACCACGGTCGCGCAGCTGGTCCCGTATCGGTCGCCGAGCACGACGTCGGCCCGCGGGCGCTCATCCTTCGTTCCCGCCGCTGACGGCATCGAATGGCAGTCGATCAGGACGGCCGCGCCGAAGTCGCGATGGACGCGCGTGAACAGGCGGCGGAGAGAGCGGTGGTAGGGTTTGTACAGGCTCTCGATGCGCCTGATCGCGTCGTCGACCGGAAGCCTCTGGCCGTAGATCTCCTGCGCGTCGCCCACCACCCGTGCAACGGTACCCAGTCCGCCGGCAACCCGCATCGACCGGGTATTGGCAAAGGACGGAAGCCTGCCTTCGAACATGCGCGGGTCGAGCTCATAGGGCTCCCGGTTCACGTCGATATAGCAGCGCGGAAAGTGAGCTCGCATCAGCGGGTAGCCGCGCGCGACCACCCCAAGGGCAAGCTGATCGACGAAGGAATCCTCGGAGCGGCGCAATGTCCCGACGTCGAGCCGCGACGCCGTCAGGAAGGCGCGCGGATAGACGCTTCCGCTATGGGGTGAATTGAACACGGCCGGACCGCGCCACTCGCTCGGCTCGAGAATCTCGAAGGGCGGGTCGAGCTCGTCTTTCGCGTCGTGCATGGCAATAGGATTGCCTCGTTTGGCGGCGGCGTCCAGGCCAACTTGTGTGGCTTATTTTGGCTTCAATATGCCCCTAGACACGCTATTGTCCACATTGTCCACGGCGGCGGGCCGGCTGCCAAGAACTTCGTCTTGGTTCACCCGTTGTTTACCCGCTATGCGGCTAATGGAAGGCGAGGGACTATTGAAGGGGTGGCGTCGCCCGCGGCGATCGCCGATGAGTCGATAGATGTCAAAGATTCTCCTGGCCGAAGACGATACCGACATGAGGCGCTTCCTCGTCAAGGCGCTGCAGAATGCGGGCCACGAGGTCATCTCCTACGACAACGGCCTGTCGGCCTATCAGCGCCTGCGCGAGGAGCCGTTCGAGCTCCTGCTCACCGACATCGTGATGCCGGAAATGGACGGGATCGAACTCGCCCGCCGCGCCGCGGAACTCGATCCAGACATCAAGATCATGTTTATCACCGGCTTTGCCGCGGTCGCGCTCAATTCGGATTCGAAGGCGCCGAAGAATGCCAAGGTGCTGTCCAAGCCGGTGCACCTGCGCGAACTGGTCAGCGAAGTCCACAAGATGCTGGCGGCCTAGGGCCCGGAAAGCGGCCGGAGGCCCAGAATTGGGGTCCGAAGCCTATCTTGCCTCATACCGGCCGAGCCGATATGAGGTTCCCCAGCCGTTCCAATCCGGGCGCGTAGCTCAGCGGAAGAGCACTACCTTGACATGGTAGGGGTCACAGGTTCGATCCCTGTCGCGCCCACCACGCATTCTGGCCATTTTCGGATTTGTAGAGACCTGCGAGATGTGCCCGCATTTAGCGGGCATTCGTGCTGTCGGTTTTGGCCTTTCAGTCTCTGCAGGGACCATGCGGCCGATTTGGCCGGCCAGTCTCTGCCCCCAAAATTCCCGTTCCTGGGAGCCGCTCTCCACCTGGATGCGCTTGGGAGGCAAAAGGGGACAGCTGTCCCCGGTCCTCGTGCACCAAGCGGATCGACCAGATCCATCTCGGTCCGAGCGGCCTTGATCAGTCTGGTTGAGGCAGGCCCAGCCGTTCGAACTGGCGCGACCACTCTGCTGGCGCATCGCGCAAAGCCGCCACGCCAATGCCGCGGGGAAGGCGGCCCTCAATCGCGGCCTTGACGAGAGCCGGAGCGATGAAGGCCATTGAGATCGTCATGTTGACGTGACGGACGCTGCATTTGTGCCGCGCAGCGATCTGCTCGACACCCTGTGACGCCCCCGAGACGATCTCGTCCAGCCAGCCTCGGCCCCGCGCGATGGCCTTGAGCAGGGCCGTTCGTCGCTCGGCCTTGATCGGGCGGACTGTGTGACGTGGGATAGACGGTGGCAGCAGGATCTCGCGAAACTTTCGCGATGGCGGCTTGCACCAAGGGATCAGCAGTAATGACCCGTTGTGTGTCGCCATTTGATGTCTGCTGATCGGGTTCGGTATCCCGGTCGATCTCGGAAGCCCCATCCGCGTCCGGCGATTTGAGCCGAATAGCCAACTGGTTCTTGCGGACCTCGATTCGAGCGACGTTTGCCGCAATCGTGCTGCGATCCACTTGGTTCTGATCCGCCTTGTGCCGGTTCCGATCGCCGAGATGCGATGCAAGCGCTTTGGTCACCGCGGCTTCGATGTCCGCCGCGGGCACCCGGCCGACCGAGCTCGAAGCCGACTTTGCCAGCCCGCGAAGATAAGGCTGAGACACGTAATACCGATAGCGGACGCCGTTCTTGGTAGCGTGTGTCGGAGTCATGGGGTGCCCGGCGTCGTCGAACAGCAACCCGGACAACAGCGCGGCTGACTTGTTTCGTGTCGCGGTCCGGTGAGACCATTGCTCCGTCAGCTTTGCCTGCACCGCCTCAAACAGCTCGCGATCCAGAATCGGGGGCTGCGGGCCAGGGAAAATCTCGTTCTTGTAGCGGACTTCCCCGATATAGAAGCGATTGCGCAACATGTAAAACAGCGGTCCTTGCGTAAATGCAACGCCGCCTATCGTGGCGCCCGTCGACAGCTTCCGGATCTTGGTTCGGAAATCGCGTTCTCGAAGGTCGACCACCAGCCGATTGACGCTGCCGAGTTCCAGGTATCGCTTGAATATCGTGCGGACTTGCTCGGCCTCCTCCTTCACGATCAGGAGTTTGCCATCCTTCAGTTCGTAGCCGAGCGGCACCATCCCGCCGACCCAGAGCCCTTTTCGTTTGGAAGCTGCGACCTTGTCGCGAATGCGCTCCGAGGTGACCTCCCGCTCGAATTGGGCGAATGACAGCAGGACATTGAGCGTCAGTCGCCCCATCGAGGTGGTGGTATTGAACTGCTGGGTCACGGAGACGAACGAGACGCCATGGGCATCGAACAGTTCAACCAGCTTGGCAAAGTCCGCCAGCGACCGCGTCAGCCGGTCGACCTTGTAGACCACGATGACATTGACCCTGCGCGATGCCACGTCGGCCAGCAGGCGCTGCAGCGCAGGCCGGTCGGTGGAGCCGCCAGAGAATCCGCCGTCGTCATATCGTGTTCGCACCAGCGTCCAATGGGCGTGAGCCTGGCTGCGGATATAGGCTGATGCCGCATCGTACTGGGCGTCCAGTGAGTTGAACTCCTGGTCGAGGCCGGAATCCGTCGAAACCCGTGTATAGATCGCACAGCGGACGGCTTTGCTCGCGGCCATCATCGCTTCACCTCGGTCGGGCTTTTGTCCCGCAAGCCGAAAAATCGCGGCCCATTCCAACTGGTCCCGGTGATGGCACAGGCGATCTTTGACAGACTGTCGTAGGTGCTGCCTTCCCAGGCAAAGCCGTCCTTCGTGACCATCACGCGATGGATGTGGCCGTTCCATTCCCGAGTGACGACCGTGCCCGGCAACAGTCCGCGCCGCCTCTGGTCGAATGCATCTGTCAACGGAGCGACCTCGGTGTCAGATCGGGCAGATCCGACCTTCTTCAGCAGCCGCAGGGTCGCCGCATCGAGGTCACCCCATGCATCGGCCTGGAGACGGTAGGCAATCATTGCAAACAGAAGATGCCGGGGCAGGTGAGGGGGCGCCTGCCGGCCGGTTATGCTCTGCCAGCGGGCCCGCAAACCATTGAGCGCGAGACCGCGCAGTTGCGCGATCTCCTCGTCCAATGGGCGGTCGCTTTTGTCTTGGGCGACCGAGCTTGACCGTCGCATGGTATCAGGCGGCTTTGTTCGTTTGTGTATCAACCGGACGATCATCGATCCGATAGACGCGACCGCTATCACCGGCTTCAGAAATCAGATTGAGGCCGAGCCTCTTGCGAACGACGCCAGCGAGGAAGCCTCGTACCGAATGCTGTTGCCAGCCCGAGGCATGAACCATCGCATCGATGGTTGCGCCGCCTGGCGTTCGCAGCATCGCAATGATCCGAGCCTGTTTGCTTTCGTCGCGCCCTGTCTGCTGGGATGATGATCGGGGCTGCTGATCGAGCTGTGGACTGCGTGGGCGGCTTGGGCTTTGCGGCTTTGTGGGTGGTAATTCGAGCTTTGCTGTTGCGGCCGACCGCCTTCTTGCCAATGAATGTGATGCAATCTTGCGCTTTGATTTTGCCTTGGGCATCGGGATCTCCTTCGGTTTGGCGGCGTTCTCTGCCGCCACCACCGAAGCCCCACCTCGGCCATCAAGCCGGCGGGGCAGGATCCCGGAGCTGCGCCTGTCGCTCGGAACTGGCCACACTACCGCTCTGTTGGCAGACGAAAGCCAGTCCTTTCTGGATAATCTTATTGCTGGTTTTGGCCGTTCCTGAGCATCTTGAGCTATGGCTCGTCAGGCTCATAACCTGAAGGTCATAGGTTCAAATCCTATCCCCGCAACCAAATAACGCCGCCAAGTCAAAGACTTGGCGGCGTTGCCATTTTTGCGCTTATGTTTGGAACCGGCGTCTGGAAGCACTGTGGAAGCAAGAGGGAGGGTAATCCACAGCAATTCAACGAGTTAGGGCGTAGGGCAGAACATTCGGCAGCCCCGCCGAAGCACGTCGGTAGAGGTTGGCCTCACATCCGCAGGCGCGCCAAGACCTTGAAAGGTGGCGTTCAGCCAAGGCCGCGCCCTCACTCGCTTCCGAATCCGGAAAGGCTATCGGAGCCATCTTTGGAAAATTCAGCCGAAAATGGGCATTGCGGACGGCACCCAACGACGAGAACCTTCATTCTGATTATCGAACGAACCGGCGAGGCGTGGTCGTCTTTGCTCATCCCACCGCACTAGCTAACCTGCTGCCAAAACTTGTCACCGAATGTTGCGCCACACAACCTGTGTATCCGCGGCTGGATCGCCTACTATAGCCACTTCTACAAGACGCAGTTACGTCCACCTCTGAAGAGGATCGACGCCTAGGGTGCGACACCTCGGATGCTGGGCGCCCCTTTTGGGCGCGACAGATCTCGCCGTCGGGATGATGGATCGGTACTTTGGCTTTCGGTGCTCAGGCCGACGGGAAGGGGTTAATGTCAGCGAGCCCGCAACAGGGGCGTGAACAATGTCCGATTCTGTCTACGATATGTTTTGCGACCTTGCGCAGCTGGGCATGGCGGCGACGCTTTATTTGCGATCCGATGGCGACCTTAGAGAGAAGCATGGGGTAATCAGCAGAATTTCTCCCAAAGGGGTTCTTATCCAAAATTCCAAGGAAAGTACCTTTGTCTCAGCCGATTCCCTGGTGAATTTCACCCTTGCTCAAGCGGGAGGTCACGTAACGGCTGACACCGCGCCGCAAGCGGTAATGCGAGACGATCGACCAGAAGATGAATCCCCGCCACAACCCGAGACGCTGGCCGCGAAAGCAAGTGAAGGAGCAAAAGAAGAGATTGACGAGGCGCAATTCGACATATTTGCGAGCCCGATCCAGGTGTTATCGCTTCGTCCTGACTTCTCAATCAGTGATCTGGCAGAGGATGACCGCGCTGAGCTGATCAGATGGAAAAACAGGTATGAATACGCCGTCAAAGTGAGTGAGATGGCCAGGGTGATCGATGACGTAAGACCGATCGGACGCTTGGCCGAACGTCTTCGCCATCCGGACTTATACCTTCTCGCTGGTTCAATCGCAGTCGCTGCAAAGGCCTACGACCTTGCTGAACCACAGTTGATCAATGCCATCGCTCTCGGTTCGGTGCGCGGCGCGGTCGCGATGACGTGGCTGGCTCTGGCTAAGAACGATATAGACAAAGCCGTTGAAATGGCTTGCCGTGCCGTAACCTTAGAGACCAGCGCTTTTGGGGGGCAAGACAATTCCATCCTTCTCCTTGGTCGATTACTAGCGCGGCTTTCCGAAAAGGATGTCGTTGGCATCACTGAGTTCGCCGCACAGCTGGCCGGTACCGAGTTTAAATCGCTCGGCAATACCCTCATTGGTTTTGCACTGAAACAGAACTATCCTGTCGCAGCAAAGGCCGCGTTGGCTGGACAGGTCGCGGAGGCAAAGCGCCTGGCTCCTGCAGCTCGGGCATTTCAATCGTTGCCCCCCCTCTCCGTTGGGTCGCTACAGAAGCCCAGTCCGATTTTAGAGACAAACAAGTCGGCCACGAAAATTGAAGAGTTCGGTCGGATTACGGCAGCATATCCTGAGAAGGCATGCGGATTCCTTATCAACGAAGTCACAGGCGAAACGCTTTTTTATGCGTTTGCTTTCATTACCGATCCTGATCTTCTCGAGGCTGTGGAATCTGGCCTAGTAGGACACAAAGTGCACTTCACCGTCCGTCCTATCGTGAGGTCGATCAAGGCAAAATACGATCAAGCTCGTTCGATCAGGCTGCGGCCAAATCAAAGTGGCTCGTTGATCAGGTCGCATTCGCCAAAGGCCTATCGCAAAGGTCCTTTGCTTCCCAGAGGCGAGAGTCCTTACGCTGAAGCTAAGAAAGCCGAGCACGGTGGTCAGCTGGACCAGGCCGAAAACTTGCTTCGGACTACAATCGAACAAGGAGGGCGTTATCGACAAAGCGCCATCAAGGACTTGGCGATGCTTCTGGGCCGAAAAAACCGGCCGCTCGAAGGCATCAAGCTTTTGGATGACCACCGTGAAGAATTCGATTTGAAGCGGTCGGCCGACAATCTGAAAGCCACGCTGCTGATTAAGGCCAACAAATACAAGGAAGCTGCTAGTCTCTACGTTACGCTCTATAACTTCTTCATCGCCCGGAACAAGGGAAAGTATTGCTCCTGCAAAGCAGGCAGGTGTTTGCTTTACCCTTATTTTGGAGTTTGTCAAAGCGCTCAAATATCTCGAAATCGCTCGGGCGCTGTCGCCCGATGATGTTACCGTAAACGATCTGATTGCGAAGGTTCGTAATGCCCAGGCTGTTGGCACGCTGAGCGCGGACGATACGCGGCAATTGCAAGAATTGGCGGGACTCGCGGTAACGTCAGGATTGTCCTCATTCGCGAATTTTTTCATGCAGATTAGCGATTTCAAGGGGGCAGACGAACGCTCGATTGCCAGGGGTTTGTTCGATGCTAGCGATTTCCAGAAGATCGACCGGCAATTGCGCGCTATCCGCGGCCGGCAACCACGCATGAAAGGACAACTCTATCAGACGCTGGCAGCAATGCACGCCAAGGCGCCGCTGGAGGCAGGCGACCTGTCGATCCAGGAAGCGCTCCGATCTTGCTTCTTCTTTATGGGCGAGGCGGCTTTGAACGACAATTTAGCGGCCAATTCCGTGCGCTGCTTCTTGTCCGAGGCGGCGCACTTAGCGCTGGGCGTCGACCAGGCGGGCGATATCGCACGATACCTAATGAATACCTATCTTGCCGCGCCCCTTTCGACCGAGGAACTTACCAAGACCGAGTCTGGGAGGAGCGTTCATATTCCCGTGCAGCAAGTCATTCAATTGTTTGAAAGAGCCCAGAATGCCTGGAATCACCTTTTGAATGATTTTCCCTACTACGCGGCCGTAGCGGAATACGCTGCGAATATCATCGAGACGGAAGCCCGACGAAATCATAATCTTAGACCTCAGTTTCCTAGCCGCGCAGCGATTAATTCGCTTCGAAGAAGAGAAGTCGAAAGAATTCAGACCGAGCTTATTGTATTGCGACCCCTTAGCGTGCCGACTGTCACAGGCGATAGATAGCGCCAAATCTCCGAAACATTGAACGAGTGCGCGGCCAATACGCGCTTCAAGCTCGATCAGGAACTACTCTACCAGCTCAGCAAGCTGACCAGCGAGGCGGCAAGATACTGGACCCGACGGATTACATTGAACGAGAGGCGATCTACGGGCGAGTAACAGGAGGATTGAAAGCGCTTAGCGATGCGATTAAGAAGGAACCAACGCGGCTGACGATCGAAACCGTCTTGCCACTCGCCGATAAACTCCTCGGAGTGATTGTGGATGACTTCGACAGCTTCCGCTCCGGTGCAACGGCATCGTTAAACGTTAGCAATCTCTTGAAGGACGACTACTACGTTCAGACCGGGATGACGTCATTACCCTCTCATTAGAGTTCACCTCTGATCGCGGAAGCACTCCGATCGAGGGGATCGGGTTAACGGTAGCATCCGACGATGATGGGCTTCAGCAGGTTGAGGCGTGTCACTCACCGGAACTGCTGCGCGGCGGGGGGCGCCGGGAGATACAGGTGAAAATAAGGCCGTCAGCGACACAACTCGCTGAGCAGGCGTTCACTATTCAAGTAGTTGCAAAATATCATAATCGGGCGGCCAACAAAGTCGAGGAACAGACCTTTTCACTTCCGATAGCGATTGGGGCGTCGGATGCGTTCGAGGAGATCGAAAATCCTTACGCGGCCTACTCCGGCGGGAGAATAGTCAGCGACCCCAAGATGCTGTTTGGACGCAACGATTTGCTCGAGCGGATCAGAATTCAAGTTGCGAGCGGGCCCGTTGGGCAATGTTTTGTGCTCTATGGCCAAAAGCGATCCGGCAAGTCGTCGGTCCTATATCGACTTAAAGAGCTGCTCGCAAAGCCGCAACTGGGCGTCCTTCTGACCATCGGGACGATGGACGTTTACCAAGCCGAGACAAGTTTCGTGCGGCAATGCATCGACGCCACCGAGGAGCAGATCGAAGCAATCGGGCTGCCAATCACGGCCAAGCCTTCGCTTGAAGAGATGCAGTTGACGCCGGTGCGGACATTCCAAATGTATCTCAGGTCCATATTGAGCACGCTTGAAAACGCTGGGTGGTCACAGCCCCGCGTTGTGTTGCTGATCGATGAATTTACCTATCTATTTGAATACATCAAGGAATCGATCATCGCACCGTCTTTCATGCGGCAATGGAAGGCGCTGTTGGAGCTTGGCCTGTTCAGCGCTGTTGTTGTCGGTCAGGATCGATGCCAAAATTCAAACAGGCGTTTCCGAACGAATTCGGAGTCACGCATGATGAGCGCATCAGTTATCTTTCTGCTCCGGCAGCCGTGGATCTTGCGCAACGTCCGATTCAGATCGCAACATCAAGTAGATATCGCGGCAGTGCGCTCGACCGACTGATAGAATACACAGCCGGAAGCCCGTTTTATTTGCAAATCATGTGTGACCATTTGGTGAGGCATCTTAACCGGCGCAAGCGCGTCTTTGTGACTGAGGCTGACGTGGACCAGGTGGCCCGAGAGCTAACGACGGGTACTAGCTTCCTTCCAGTAGAGCGCTTCGATCCGTTGATAACTGCCGCCGGCGAATCTGTCGCCGAAGCGTCGCGCGATACTTATTTGGCCTTGCTAACGGGAATTGCGCATGCATCCCGAATGAGTGGAGGCGCGCGGATTGAAGACTTGCCGACGTCGGAAAATCGTGCCGGCTTGCTCAAGGACTTGAGAGAGCGGGACGTTCTCGCTATTGACGCTTCCAGCCGCTACAGGATTCAGGTTGCGCTGTTTGCGGAATGGCTTCGAGTTAATGAACCAATGGCATCATAGCTGGTAGCAGGATTAGTTGAAATGCTCGAAAATCCATATGCCGGCTTCGGAAAGGTCGTTGGCGGAGAGCGGATGGTGGGTCGCAGCGCCCCGTTTGAGGAAATTTTCGCACGCCTTAGTGCGCATAGCGGAAGTGTCGCGGTTGTGGGTGTGCCGCGCATCGGGAAGACCTCGCTGATTAAGGAAATCTATTCGCGGCTCAAACAGACCAGCAACTCGACAAGCAAAATCTGGATCGATCTGTCAACGTTATCCAATTCACTCACGCTATTTCGAACGATCAACGATGAGTTTGCAGCGGAGGTCGCAGATCGGGATTCCAAGATCTATAAATCTGTCCAGCAGTTGGCTGCGACACAAATCGTGGACAGCTATGAAGCCTACCGCTGTTTCAAGAGGATGCTACTCGCCGCAGCGAGGGCGGGCATGAAGACCCAACTTTTCATTGACGAGTTCGACTCAATAAGAGGATTTTCTGATGCGCAGCTTACCATTCAGAGACTGCGTGATCTAGTCTACCATCAGTATGACACTGGGCTTTCCGGAGTTTTCATGGCACGACGGTCCCTGCGCGCCCTGGAGAACAGCATTGCGAATGTCTCGACGCTCGATGGGGTGTGCGAACAACACTATCTCGGCCCGCTGGACCGGACTGGATTGATGCAACTGATTGACCGGTCGTCCACTCAAGGATGGGTGGTTTCCGAAGAAGATCGAGGATTACTACCTTTCTACAGCGGAGGGCATCCCTACGTTGCCGAAATGGTTCTTTGCAAAGCCTGGCACACCCGCTCGGTCTCAGACGGTGTAGAGCGGTCGGTCGGGCACATTTTCGATTACTACGAACACATTCGAAGCATTCTGGAGGAAGACGGCCTATTCGATCAGCTTCAGCAAATCGCTGTGGGACCGCGAGTTTCGGTCAAGCCTGGCGCCCTTGAAAGGCTGCTCCGATACGGTCTTATCCAGCGCTCCGGACAGGATGGACGGTACGTTGCCTGGTCGGAACACTTTCAGGCATATCTGGACAAATGCGCCAGAGATTCGCCGCTGATCAGTCTTTGGAAGGATACGGAGATTTCATTGCGCAACTTTATATTGAACGTTTATTTGCGTGCGCTGGGGCCGAACTGGACGGATACCGTGCGTAGCCGTCACAAGAACATAGACAAGATAATCCAGCGCTGTGTCGAGATGATGAACAGAGAGCTGAAGAATTTTGGGCACGTGGTATCCGTTACGTTTATCGACTATTCCTACCCGATGGAGCTGTGGGAGTTTATTGCAGCCGAGTGGGCCTTGTTTCGAGAGCTACTTGGGCGGAACAAGGATTATTGGAATTAAGATTTACTCATTTGGCAAAGGTCAGGACTCCGACGGCTCATAACCGTGATATCGTTCTGGCTCCGCACGAGATAAAGCTGGCGGAAGTCTATTGCCACGAGCTCCTTTCGATAATCAATCCAATCGAGAATCGGCCAAATTAGCCATCGAAGCTGTGTTGACCTGGTCGCAGTGGCCGAAGTTTGCAGCGGCATCCAAGTGGAATTGGACAGCGTGGAGACGGTGA
Organism: uncultured Alphaproteobacteria bacterium; assembly: GCA_963753575.1. Lineage (GTDB taxonomy): Bacteria > Pseudomonadota > Alphaproteobacteria > Rhizobiales > Xanthobacteraceae > VAZQ01. The sequence goes on along the minus strand of CAVWCR010000003.1, from coordinate 3,945,463 downwards.
AGAAGTCCCTCATAATAGTAGCTCATGTCCTGAGCTTGGCTTTGGCCAATTTTAAGACGGGGTCATTTGGCTTGTGGGATGCGGAACATCGGGTCATTCTCGACGATCTTATGATCGTTCTCAATCATGAATTTCATGGGACCGAGGGTTCCGAATGTGGTTAGGTCACCTTCTCTCTATCGTCATTTCGATCGGGCACATCAGGTTGGCAGATTGCGCGACTACCAGCGCAACAAATCGGGTCATTCGTAATCTGGATGCGGCCGGCTATCGGCGCGGCCGCGGCATTGATCTCGTTTGTGTTTCTAAACGCTAAGGCGATCCGCCTTTTTGATTGGGACCCTACCAGTCCGACCATTATTTTCACGGTCGCGATCGTGTCGGGGTTCAGCGAACGATACATCGTCGGGGCGATTGAACGGATTGCGGAGAGCGAGGACAAGTCAGACGGAGACAAGAAAAAGCACAAGGGTAAGGATGAAGGCGGCAAAGATAATGAGCACAAGAAAAAAGAACGCGAATAGCGTCGAATTTGGACCGTCGTTTCGTCGCAGTCTGATCCACCGTCAACAACGGCTCCAGTCACAAGCTCGTCAAAATTAACACTGTCCGCGTGCGATGGTCGTCACAAGGACAGCCCGGATTCAGGCAGCTCGAACGGGCGCTGCTGCATTGAATATGTCCGCACTGTTCAAGGCTAGTCGAACAGCCGCACGCTCGGCACATGGGCCGTGATGACTAGCAAGAACCCGAGGCCGCGCAGTCCATCGAATGCTGGGCGATGGTCGGTCCCCAGGTAATCCTCATGGCGCAGTTCGCGAGAAGCAGAGACCGGCGGCATGGCGGTTCGGTTCGGCGATGAACAGACGGGTGCGACACCATCGCCCTCGGGGCAAGTCGGGCTCGAGCACCTTGTCATGGCGAGTACGCGTCCAGTGTGTCAACATCCGGTCATGCGACGCGGATGGAGCGAGCGAGGCGGCAGGATCATCCTGGGACTGGCCGTTTTCGCCACGCTGGCCACCGCCATCCTGCTGCGCCCGCAGAAGTGGCTCAGCGACTTCGACCAGTCCTTCTACTCACCATTGCGTACGATCTCGTGCACCACGGCGTGTTCAGCAACGGTGTATTCGACGACGTCGACAGCATCCGATCCGTCCCGCCGCCGGGACGCTTTTTTGGGCCGGCTTATCCGGCGGTCGTCGCGGGAATCGTGAAGCTCGACCCGCGCTTTGCTTGGGCGGTGGATTGCGTTGTGGAGAACAATGCGGTCCGGCGACCCAATTCCGAATGCGAGGCTTATGCCCGCCCGGTCCGTATCGTACATGCGGCGTTCCTGACGGTCGGAGTGCTCGTTGTTGCCCTGGCGGCGGAGCTCATTCTTGGCATGTCGCTGGCCTTCTGGTTGACGGCCGTGTTCGCAACGGCAGCACTTCTGCCGGATGCGGATCTGTTCAGCCTCGTCATGACGGAGAGCCTGACCTCCTGTCTCTATTCGCTCGCTGCGTTGGCCCTGAGGGGCCCGATCAGGCCTGCACCAAGGCCTTGGCCAGCATGACGTGTATGCCCTTGGAACCATTTACGGTCTGTGTAACGCGCAAATCGGCCGCGATGCTGCACAATGTGTAGGCTTCTTCCTTAGACAGATTTGTTTTCTCCGTAATCAGGCGGAGCATGTCTCTCAGCGCCACGACCGCGCACTGATCGAGGTCCGGATCCATTCCCATCGTAATATAGTGTGTTGGTGTTTCCGCCCGCGGATAATTCAGAGCGATATCATCGCGCACGATGAGTTGAAACGTTCCCTGAAGCGCAGTCTCTATGGCCGTGAGGCAGACTTCTCCGTCGCCCTGTGCAGCATGTCCGTCACCGCAGGAGAATAACCCGCCTTCGGCGAAAATGGGCAGGTACAGCGTTGCGCCAGGGACGAGTTCCTTATTGTCGATGTTTCCCCCGTGCGCGCGCGGTACGATCGACGTGATGCGGCCCCAGTTCGAGGGAGGAGCAACTCCGAGGATTCCGAAGAATGGCCTGAGCGGAAGCTGCAAGCCCCACGGCAGCATTGCAATATTGCGTGCGAGATCCAGCGGAATGTGCATCAGCCGCATGTCCGGAAAGTCATCCGGCAAAGTGCCCCCCAGCGGACGGATGGCGTTGTAGCCCCAGTTCTGGCGCAGATTGACTTCCAGAATTCGCACTTCGAGCACGTGGCCAGGCCTTGCGCCCTCGATCGCAACCGGCCCAGTCAGGATGTGAGGGCCCATCGGATGATCTGCTGTCTGCATATGGATCTCCAATAGCTCGGGCGGAACATCAAAGCCGGTCGATGGAACCACTGCAGGAGAACCGCTCACGGTATCAACCGTAACATAATCGCCGCTGTTGACGGTCAGCGCTGGGGCACGCGTCGCGTCGAAGTAGCCCCAGTGGCAGTTGGCAACGCTTGCCTTGAGATAATGGTGAGCCATGATGCAAGGTTGTCCTGTCACAATTGGTTTGGGGGCTGGCCAGCGAAAGTGGCGCTGATCGCACGAAGATGTCCGACCAAGGTCTGGACGCCGACGGAAGGTAGAGCATCGGCCCGCAAGTGAATGCCCACCGGAATGGCTGTCTTGTTGATCTTGAGAGGCAAGATTGCCAGCAGCCCCGCCGCTTCCTCGATCAGCACCTGGCGACGCGAGAATAGCGCCACCCTGTCACTATCGAGCAGCAGTGCCCGTCTTGTCAGCAGAGAGTCGGACTCCACGGGGTGGGCGCCGATGTTGATCGCTGCAGCTTGGACGATCTCGTCGAAATGCCTGCGCGCTGGCGTCCCCTGTCGCGGCACAACCCATTCGAGACCGGACAGGTCCTTCAATGATAGCTTTTCCCTGGACGTGAGAGCGTGGCCTTTGCGGACAACGAGCGACTGTTCGTCATCGAAAAGATAATGCTGCACCACTTCGCCGATCGGCGGGTGGTTCAGTCCTCCGACAATGAGATCTATATCGCCACACAGCAATTCGTCGATCAAGGAGCGGTAGGTCCCCTCAACCATGACGACCTGTACGCTCGGGTGTTCCTTGAGCAACAGATTGACCGCTCGTGCGATCAGCGGGGCGCCGGCCTGTGGGAGCACACCGACCACAATCCGGCCGGCAATTTCACCAATCCGATCGGCGATGTCATTGCCTGCGGCGGCGATTTCGGCAAACACCAGCTTTGTACGTCGCAGAAGAATTTCGCCGAATGACGTCACGACCATTCCGTGAGCCGACCGCACAAACAGCGATTCGCCAACTAGGCGTTCAAGGTCCCGCAGCGCCTGGGTCATGGCGGGCTGGGACAAGCCCAGTTGTTGCGCCGCAGCACGTTCGGTACGAGATGACGCGATAATCAGAAAAGCAGACAGCTGTCGACGCGTGACTTTGTTGCTGATGCCAGAAGGAATACGCACCGCACCGGCTTTCGCATGTTCCGCAATGAGCTCCTTTTCTAGCGTGTCAAGATGTATCATTGCCCGGCGCACGCGCTGGCTCAAGATCGCGCCGAATCCGGTAAGCACCATCCCGCGCCGTGTCCGCTCGAACAGCTTCAAACCCAACTGGCGCTCAAGCTGCTGCACAGCGCGGCTCAGCGACGATTGAGTCAGGTGCAGTTTTTCGGAGGCCCGCTGGACGCTGCCGCTTTCGCTGACCGCGAGGTAGGCCCGCAGATGGCGCAGGTTGGGTTCGATGCGGAATTCGAGTTCCACCGGTTTGTCGCGCCTGATCGAACGGCTCCGTGAAAATCAAGGGACTATATTCCGTCTGTTTGGAGCGCGACAAGGGTCAGCCCGTCCGCGACGTTTCAGCTGCTGAGGACCCCGCCGGATGGCGTCCCCGCGCTGCAAGCGTCGATACGGGGTCGTATTACCCGTTGCAAATCCTTTCTAGCGCTGTGAGAAGCTCATAGTGCCGAATGCCGACAAGAAATAGCGCTTATTTAGGACATTCAATGAGTGCGAAAAATTCAACGCGGGCGATGCGGATCGGGCTTGCCGGGCTGGGTGCCGGCGCGGTGAATGCGCTGTCCGCCTCGCCAGGCCTGACCAACCATCCCAACGTCGAACTCGTCGCAGCAGCCGACCCACGGCCCGAAGCGCGAGAGGCGTTCGCCAGACTTAATGGCGGCCGAACCTATGCCAGTGTACAGGACCTGTGCAAGGTGGCCGACATCGACGCCGTTTATATCCTCACCCCCAGTATGCTTCACGCCGAACACGCCATCGTCGCCGCGGAGCACGGCAAGCAGGTCATCGCTGATAAACCCATGGCACTCACGCTGGACGATTGCGACGCGATGATCCGCGCTGCGGACCGCAATGGCGTCCGGCTATTAATTGGCCATTCGCAAAGTCTAGACGCCGCTATCTTGAAAATGGTCGAGATCATCCGCAGCGGCATGCTGGGACGGCCGATCATGATTGCCTCCAGTTATTACAACGAGTGGCTATACCGGCCCCGCAGCCGCGACGAACTCGATCCCACCACGCTGGAGGGAAATCTGGTGTTGCGCCAGGGTACGGTCCAGGTCGATATCGTGCGGATGCTAGGTGGCGGTATGGTGCGCAGCGTCCGAGGCGCAACCGTTCTCGCCGATCCCGCGCGCCGCATCGAAGGCGCCTATGCGGCCTTCCTGGAATTTGACGACGGCACGCCCGCCACCGTTGTCTTCGACGCGCATGGACATTTCGACAGCGCCGAACTGACCTTCGGAATCGGACTGCAGGGGCGCCCTCGCGACCGACAAGCCAATCTCGGGGCGCACCGACAGACCCGAAGCTTCGCCATGCAGGACGACGAATACGCCTTCAAGGATGCTACCCGCGTCGGGGGGACACGCAGCCGGACCGGCCCCGATGCGCCGGCCAGCAAACATCAATTCTTCGGCCTGACCGTCGTGAGCTGCGAGCGGGGCGCCATCCGCCAGAGCCCCGAGGGAATCATGGTCTACGGCCGGGACACGTGGCACGAGGAAAAGTTCGCTCCGCGCATGTATACCGAAATCGAGCTCGACCTGATGTATCGCGCATGGGCGCGCGATGAGCCGCTCGAGTACAGCGATGGCCCCTGGGGCAAGGCCACGACGGAGGCGTGCCTGGGCATCATCCGTTCGGCTGCGGAGCGGCGTGAAATTCACATGCAGCATCAGGTGCAGCTGCCGGCCGACCGGCGGCCGGGACTAAAGCGGTGAATCCTTCAACGGATACGCGCAGCGTCTATGACTTGCGCATGCCGGGAATGTTGTACTTCGACATCTTGACCTCGAAGCCGTTCTCCCGCGCGGCCTGATCGAACATCTCGGCGATCAGGGGGAACTGGTCTTCGTACTCGATCTGGTTGCCGCCCAGCTTGACGTCGGTGTCCACGCCGCCTTCGTTCAGCTTGCGTTTGTTGTCCAGGAACGGGTAGCGCACGCTGCCGAAGATCGTGGCGAGATAGCGCGCCGGCTTCGGACCGGCATTGAAGTGCTGATGAAACATGTTGTTCGGCGGCGCGAACACCACGCCGTGGGTCCAGTCGACACGGATCAAGTCGCTTTCGCCCTTGTACCAGCCCAGCGAGTACCCCTTGCCGGTGACGCACATGACATGCGCGCCCGGGTCGTGGCGGTGTGCTTTCTTATAGGTTCCGACCGGCATTTCCGAAGTGTGCACATGCATGACGCTATCGGCCATGAGCAGGTTGATGTTAGTACTGCCGGCGCCGCGCTCGCCCCATTCGGTCAGCTTCAGCGCTGTCAGGTCGGGCACGAAATTTGTTTCCCAGAGGTTGAGGCCCGCCCTGATCGGAGTGTAGTCGCCGTCGCCGTTGTAATATTTCTCCTTGCCCATGCGCTCGGGAAAGTTCCACGGGTTGTCGAACACAAAGGCTTCGCTATGGTACATATTGAGCGCCGCGGGCGCAGTGGTGCTGCACACCATGCGGGCGTTTTCAATGCCGCTGCCGTTGAAGTGCTGGTAGGTTGCGTTCAGTGGGATGGCGAACAGGCTGCCGACGCCCCACTCGAAACTGTACTTCCTCCCGTCGCCCGCCACGACCGTTGTGTTTCCGCCTCCGGCCAGCACGTAGACCGTTTCCTCGTACAAGTGGCGCTGGGGCGATGTTGCGGCGCCCGGTTCCAACTCGACCACGAACATCGACATGAAATCGCCGCGCCCCTTCAGATGGACGGCGGCCCCGAGCGCGTCGATGCGCGCCCAAGGTCCGGTCTGGACTTCGAACAGGTTGACGCCAAAGTCCTCGACTACCGGGATGCCCTCCCGCTCTACCCATTCGAGATAGGGGTCCCGCAGGATTAGGGACTGGTTGCATACGTTCGGGGTGGACCCGCTTGATGCACTGCTCATCTGATCATGCCTCGTGACTTCGGACTCTGCGGACCGGTGGGGCGAGAAAAGCAACAACTTGCCGGCACATCAATATAAGAATTCAGCAATTCCCCCCCCAGAAAAAGAACTGTTCGCGACGACGAGATCAAAGACAATTGCAGGGTCGGCGATCGCTTTCGGAATGGCCAGAGGAGTCACCTCATCATGACCCCGGAACAAAATGAATTTCTGACCCGAGTTGGCCCGGGCACGCCCGCGGGCGACTTGCTACGGCGTTACTGGCATCCGGTGTCCGCCGCTGGCGAATTGACAGCGGAGAAGCCAATCAAGGAAGTCAGAGTCCTCGGCGAGGATCTGGTCATGTTCCGCTTGCTGCCGGCGGAGGGGCAATCCCATCCGAGCTACGGGCTGGTCGGGAAACATTGCCCGCACCGGCGGGCTTCGTTTACCTACGGCAAGGTCGATGCACAGGGTATCCGCTGCCCGTATCACGGCTGGAAGTTCAATGCGGAGGGCCGCTGCCTCGAGCAGCCTGCAGAGCCCGCGAACAGCACCTACAAGGACCGCATCCAGCACACCGCGTATCCTGTTCAGATGTTGGGCGGCCTTTTGTTCGCGTATCTGGGGCCGGCGCCGGCGCCGCTTCTGCCGCGCTGGGACGTGCTGGCACGCGAAGATGGCAGGCGTGCGGTGATCGTCGAATCGATCATCAACTGTAACTGGCTGCAGGCGATGGAGAACTCCGTCGACCCCGCGCATCTCTACTGGCTGCACGGCACGGTCGGCTCGCCCAACATGCCGGTCGGCGCAGAGCGATTTATCGCTTTGGGCCTGCAGCCCGAATACGAGGAAAAGAACGAGTTCTTCCGCTTCGAATACGGAATTCAAAAGCGACGCACGACGCTTGGGCACCGGCCCGGCGATCCTCCTCTGCTGGAACAGCACCCGCTCGTGTTCCCCACGACCCTGCGCCTCGTGCTCAGTCTCAATTCCGTCCGCAAGCAGGGCTTCCGGTACGCGCAGCATTTCACCGAGGAGGAAACGAAGCTCGGTTACCTGCACAACATGCAGATACGGCTTCCGATCGACGACACGCACACCCTGCAATATCAGGTGAACTTCATACCGTCGCGCACGACGCGGTCGAATCCCGACCAGGACGATGTCCCGTTTGAGTATTGCGAACTCAGGACGCCAGAGGGCGAACACGACATGAATATCGTGACGGCCCAGGACGCGCTTGCTTGGGAATCGCAGGGCGCACTCACCGACCGCTCACAGGAACATCTCGGGTTCTCGGACCGCGGGATTGCGATGTTGCGCAAGCTCCTGAAGGATCAGATCGACGCCGTTCGTGATGGCAAAGAACCGATTGGCATGATCCGCGACCCTCAGAAAAACAAGGTAATCGATCTCGACACCTTCCACGAGGCCTACGGCCTGCACCGCAACGAAATGCAACCTCCTCAACCTGCCGAAGTCTCCTGACGGGCCGGCCGGCGGGGCTGATCGCTATTCGTCGCACTATTTCTGCGCCCGTTTGGTCACCGCTTCTTCAAAGTCCCGCGTCCACTGGTCGTTTTCATCCAGCGCACGGCCCGGATCGATGAACTTGATCGGCATGTTTTTCCACGGCGAGTCGATGTCCTTGCTGGTCGGGCCACGCGAGCGGCTCAGCAGGATCTGCTGGCCTTCGGCGCTGAGCAGGAAGTCGTAGTAGAGCAGCGCCACGTGAGGATGGCGCGCATTCTTGAGCAGGCCGATGGAGCGAAACGCACCGGTCGCTGACGAAATGACGAACGGCTCAATCGGCCCGCCCTTCCTTTTGATGGCGGCCGGCAGATACTGGTAGACCGTAAGCGCCAGCGGCACTTCCCCCGAGGCGACCATGTTGGCAAGGAGCGAATGGCCATTGCGGACTGAGATGCCGTTCGTGTCGACGATCTTCTTGAACAATTCCATGCCCGCGTCGTGGCCGAGCTCTTCCAGAATGGCTGCGAACCAATGCTGGTCTGTGGCTTCCACGCCCAATCGCCCCTTCCATTTGGGATTGAGCAGGTCCTGGTAGGACCGAGGCAGATCTGCGGGCTGGATCTGGTTTCTGTTGTAGCTCTGAATAATCAGGTCGATGCTATTGCCCACCCATTCCTTGTGGGCAGGCACGGCTTCGCCGATAAGTCTGGCATGCAGCGGTGACTCGACCTTCTGCAGCAGGCGCTCGCGGCGCAGCGCCTCCACCTGCGTGGCGTTGTTGTCGACGACGTCCGCGTCAAAGCGACCAGCGCGGGCTTCCGCAACGAGTCGCTGCAGCAATGCTTCCGAGCTCGCCCGCCAGTATTGCAGCTTGATGCCGTATTTCTTCGCAAAGGCGTCGGCCAATACGTTCTGGTCCGCGGCGATCATCGACGTGTATAGGTTGAGGCTTCCTTCCTTCCTGGCGCCTTCCAACAGCTTCTGCTGTCGATCCGGGCCCTGGTATAGCGCGATTGCCTCGATTTCAGTTTTTGCGGACTGGGCCGATGCCGTGGCGGCCGTGCAAAGATGCACGCTCATCGCCACCAGCGTCAGACGGAGTAAAGTCGTCGCACGCGCCATCGTGTATCTCCCCCTGGAGTGACGCTCTCGCAAGCGAGCAATTGTTCGGCTTGCGAATGCTGGCAAGCCATTTCTTTTTTCAGAGCCCATGTGCAGTTTTCTTATAAGACTGAATCGCACCATGCGCTGTCATCGAGCATTCACGAAGCAAGACGCATGCCAGACGGCGGTCGGCGCAAGTGCCGTGGCCCGCGCTCAATCGACGCTGCGGACGCATGCCGATGACGGCGAAACGTCAGGTCGGAATATCCTGCAAGAACATCTCGGCTGGCAGTTCGCTGCCGATGCCTTTTCGTTTTGCGCTCTCGAACATGGCGCCAGCGACCGACGCGAATTGCAGTCCCTGAAAACCCGAGCTCGGGCCTGTCTCGCCCTCGAGCACGCCGTTGGAGTTGGTGGCAATGGTCGTAATCTCGTCAGGCCGTTCGCGACGGTAGGGTTCGCCTGTTTTCCAGTCGACGCAGTCGACGTATTTCGCATTGGGATAGCGGTCCGGATTTTTCGGATAGACAGGAACCCTGTCGCGCTCGGCTGGCTGACCGCCGACGTAAGCCATGGCACTGCCGCGAATGCCGCCGAAGTCGTCGTCCACGTACCCGGCGGCAGACATGGGGGTACGCCGAGCAAGCAGGCCGACCACTCCGATCCGTGCAAAAGCCTCGGGCGACAGTTCGTTGGTCAACACATTCGTAACGTGCACTCCCGGCCGGATATGCTCCGGTTCGATCACCGGCTCCTGCGAGCTGGTGCAAAGGGAGACGATGTCGGCGTCTGCGACAGCTTGTCCGGCTGAGAGGCAAGGCGCGACCTCGCAGCCAAGCTCTGCCATCATTTCGGCGCAGTATCGTTCGAGGTGTCCGCGATGGGGACTGTACGCCTGGATGCGCTCGATCGGACGCACCGCACTCATCGCCATCGCGAAGTAGCGCGCCATGCCGCCGGAGCCGATGACACCCAGAACCCTGGAGTCGGGCCTCGCCATGTACTTGACGCCGATGGCCGCGGTGACAGCCACGCGCACGTGCTGAACATGGCCATCGTTAAGGAGTGCGAGGAACTCCGCGCTATCGGTATTGTAGAGCAGGACAAGACCGGCATAGAGGCCCGGCCGGGTAGCATACTTCTGTTGCCGCACCTTGCCGTTGACTCGCGGCCAACTAATGATGTCCGGCTTGATGCGCAGCGCGTAGTAGCCTGGTGCGCGCGAGCCGCCTTCCATTGAGCTGAAACAAAAGAATTCATCTGGGCGCATGGTCGGCAGGAAATTATCGATGCGCGGCCGCCGGATCGCATCGCCGCACGCGAATTGCCGTAACATCCGTTCCATCGCCTCGATTGCTTCGGGGATGCTGATCGCACACCGCTGGTCGTCGTTGTTCAGATAAAGCGCCATGCTGGCTCCTTCGCGGCAACACCGTTGCAAGAAATAATTGTTTGGCTCCCTCGCGGCGACCAGCCATGTCTTTTTTTGACTCCCTGTGCAGATTTCTTATAACGTGCCTGCGACGCCGGCTCCCAACTGCAAAAAACATGTACAATAAATTAGCAGCCAGATCACCCGCGCACGCTGGCTAGGCCCAAAAGGCGTGGACAACTGGAGGATTTATGGAGGTCGCACAACACTTGCGGTCATGCAGTGCGATCACTGCAAGTCTGGGCATCTTGATATCGGTTGCGGCGCTTGGCAGCGCGAGCATCTCCGTGGCGCTGCAGAAGCCGCTGAAGAAAGTCGATATTGTCGTTGCCACACCCGTCCTTAACGTGACGTACTCCCAGCTCACGCTTCCAATCACGCTCGGATATTGGCGCGACGAAGGTTACGACGTCGATCTGCATACCGCAGATGGCTCTCTGCAGGCCGTGCAGCAGCTTGTCGGCGGCAATGCCGAATTTGCCGCGGCAAGCGCGAATGCGATCGTGCTGGCGAATATCAAGAGCAATCAGCCGGTCCGCGTCGCCATGACCTTTCAAACCTCGGATTTTGCCCTGGTCGTCCAAGAGGGGCAGCCCGATCAGGACAGTCAAGGATCTGAAAGGAGCGACGATCGGCGTTGTTAATCTTGCCACCGGCGCAATCGTCAGCCTGAATGGCCTGCTGCACCAGAACGGAATGGATCCGGCGCGCGACATCCAATATGTCGCCACGGGATTCGGCGCGACTGCCGTGCAGGCAATCAAATCGGGCCGTGTGCAGGGCCTGATCTATTGGGGCACTGCGATCGCAGGCTTTGAAAACGCCGGCCTAAAGTTACGAAAAATCGTGGGAAAGGACTGGAACACCTATCCGGAATATGCGCTGGGCGTCATGCGCAATACGGCCGAGAAGAATCCCGAGATGACGGTCGCCATCGCACGCGGCGCCATCAAGGGAATGATCTTCACACGGGCCAATCCAGAATGCGCCGTCAAGCTGCACTGGGCCAAATATCCCTCAACGAAACCCAGCGGCATGGACGACGCCACTGCACTGCGCTCCGAGCTCAACCTCTTGTCGGCGCAGCGGCAGTCCTGGGACAATGGTCGTAAGCTGTTCGGCAGCGATAGGCTCTGGGGCAACTTCAATGTCGCGAGCTGGGATCGTCTCGTCCGCTTCATGGCGGAATCCAAGCAGATCGACAAAAGCATGCCGGCCGACGCCCTCGGGCTGAAGGCTGCCGACTACTACCAGAAGATAAACGAAGTCGACGCCAGCGCGATCGAAGCCAGCGCGAAAGGCTGCAGATTCTGAGCATTGGTGCTAATGGCGGCCGATGCTCTATTATGAACGCTGTGCTACCGGACAGGCCACCCTTGGTCAGAGTCTCGAACCTCGAGAGGGCTTACACGTCGAGGGACGGGAAGACCATCCAGGCCCTCAAAGACGTCAATCTCGAAATCGCAGAAAACGAGTTCGTCAGCATCGTCGGCCCCAGCGGCTGCGGAAAGACGACGCTCCTCAAGATTTTGTCAGGAGTGCTCCAGGCTTCCGCGGGGGAAGTTCACGTCGCGGGTCAAAGATTGAGCGGTCCGAGCCGGGAGATCGGCGTGGTATTCCAGGCGCCCGTTCTTCTGCCGTGGCGCACCGTGATGCAGAACATTCTTGTTCCAGTCGAAATACAGAAGCGGAACGAAAGCGAATCCGTCGCGCGCGCCCAGCAGCTAATCCAGATGACCCGGCTAGCGGGTTTTGAGGACAAGTATCCCTCTGAATTGTCGGGCGGTATGCAGCAGCGCGTCGGAATATGCCGGGCGCTGATTCACGATCCATCGTTTCTACTGATGGACGAGCCGTTCGGCGCACTCGACGCGATGACGCGCGAGTCAATGAACGAGGAGCTGCAGCGAATCTGGAGCCGTAGCAGGAAGACCGTCTTGTTCGTGACGCACAGCATACCCGAAGCGGTCTACCTCGCGGACCGTGTCGCCGTCATGACCCCTCGTCCGGGACGCATTGTGGACGTCATCGACGTTGACCTGCCAAGACCGCGCACGCTTGTGATGCACAACACTTCGGAATTCGGACGGCACGTGGCAGCCATTCGTAGGCATTTCAATGCCGAAGGGATCCTCGACGTATGACCGCGCGACCAGACCACACGCTACATGCTTCCATCGGATATATCGTCCTGTCGCTCGTAACGTTCGTCGCGTTTGTGACCGTATGGGAGGTCGTCGTCCGCGGTTTCGACATCCCCAACATCATCCTGCCGCCACCGAGCGCCGTGGCGGAAGCATTCTGGGCCAGCCTCAAAAGCGGAGAGCTCGTCTGGCATACGCTGGTAACATTGTTCGAAATCCTGGCGGGCTTTGCCCTCGGCGCCGCCACTGGCTTGGTGACGGGATTCTTCATTGCTCTTTTTCCTCTCGCCGAGCGTATTCTCTCTCCGTACATCGTTGCGTTTCAGACCATTCCAAAAGTCGCCATCGCGCCCATCGTCGTGATCTGGTTTGGGTTTGGGCCTTCATCCAAGGTGGTGATCACGGCCACAATCGCATTCTTTCCTTTGATAGCAAGCACCGTCACCGGACTGCGTGCGGCGCCTCAAGAACAAGTAGAAATGATGATCGCGTACACGGCATCGCGCTGGCAGGTGTTTCGCATGGTTCGCCTCCCCCAGGCGCTGCCTTACATCTTCGTCGGGCTCGACGTTGCGATCGTCCTCTCAGTGATCGGCGCGATCGTCGGCGAGTTCGTTGGCGCAAAGTCTGGTCTTGGCTACCTGATCCTCCAGAAGAACTTCAACTTCGATCTGGCGGGAACATTCGCCGTGCTGATCGTGCTCTCGGCAATCGGGATCGGGCTGCACGCACTGATAAGCTGGGTGCAGCGACGGGTCATCTTCTGGATCGACCTTGCAGGAGAACAGCTGACGGTCGCGTGAGGATTTGGACCTTGCCGTCGCGGGGGAGGGGGCGGACCATGTCTGGTGCGAACTCCAGACCTCATCGGCGCTGCATTATGAATTAGAAGAGCTGGAGCGCGTCTGGGCGGATGTTCAGTGCAGTCGTGATCGCGATGCGATCTATGACTTTCTCAGTGGAGTGTACCGGCTCGTATTCAGGTGGCACATGTACCAACGGTAGCGAGCTCTTGTTCGTCGCACGCAGGCTTGGGCAGCGGGGCGGATCAAGGTTCACGCTGAGCCGTTTGCAGTGGTTATCAAGGCCACTGCCGATCCCTACAATATTGATGAGAAGACGATCATCAAGTGGTCACGGGCTTGCGCTTGTTCGTCGCTACAAGAAACGCGGCGTGTCGCCCGAATCATTCGCGAAGCAGCATGGCGGCATTAATGGCTGCGCTTCGGGCTTTGCGGCTTGCCTGGGGCGACGGGCAGAAACTCGCTAAGAAAGAGCATTTCGTCGGTAAGCCTGGGATCGGTCTATGGGCCCAACGGCCCCGGCACTATTGCTCGTTGAATATGGCTTTGGCCCGTTCGGCGATTTCCTTGGGTTGGTGCTGAAGAGTTCTGAACATTGCGGCAATGTCCTCCCCAGGCGCCGGATCGATCAAGAGGCTGAGTTTTTTTGCGTCGGCGAGGAAAGCGGGATCCTTCATGGTCTTTGCGAATGCCTGGCGCAGAGCAGCGGCCCGCTCCGGCGGCAGCGCAGGCGGGGCTGCAATCGGACGGCCGAACTCGTTCGGGAGGAAAATGAATTGCGCGACTTCGCGGTCCTTTTCAGTTTTGATGTGGTCGTAGATGTCGGCAGCGTCTCCGAAAAACGGGTGCTTCTTGCGTCCGAGCTGCACGACGATCTTCAGGTCGCCGTTCTTTATTTCCTGCTGCCATTCAGCTATGGCGGAAGAGACGGAGATGCCACACATGGCGTCCACTTCGCCGCGCTTCATCGCGATGTTGATCTCGCGGCTTCCACGATATCCCTGAATTACCGCCAGCTTGGCGCCGACCAGACTGCGTAACGCCAAAGCGGACCGGTTAGTCGTCGATGCCTTTCCGGACGATCCGAACCGGGCCATCTTCCTCTGCAAGTCCGCGAGCGTGCGAATGCCGGAGGTTCGCCAGGCGCCGCAGCCCTCGACCTCCAGGTTCATGTTGCCGATCCAGGTGAACTGAGCAGGGTCGAATTTCGCGGCCGTATTTCCGAACAGCGGCTCCATGGCGTTGAATGGGCCGAATATCGCCAGGAACCTCCCGTCTCGCGGAGCGACATTGTAGAGGTAGTTGGCGGCGACAAGTCCTCCACCGCCCGGCATGTTGCGGGGAACGACGGTCGGATTACCGGGAATGAAATTGCCGAGGTGACGTGCGAGCAGGCGCGCATAGGAGTCGAACCCGCCGCCCGGACCGAAGCCGATCAAGAGGTCGATGGACTTATCGCGATAGAAGTCCGCCACCGGATCGGCCAGTGCGATGGACGTCGTGGCAGTCGCCATCGCGAAAGTCGTGATCGCTGCCGCCAATGTGTAACGTCTCAAGGAGTGCATGCTCGTTTTCCTCGCGCAGAAGGAGGCGCGTCCCGCGAAATCAAATGCCCAACACATAACGAATAGTCTCCATGGTGCTGTGCGTCTAGCAAAAAATCATTTTCCTGTCGCGCAAAACAGCAATGCTCATGCGGGTTTCCGTCGGCTAAAATCCCGGCGATGAAGAGATTGACAGTTGCGGTGGGGACGTTCAATTGTTGAATGATACAACGACCGCCAGTGATTTGAGGAGGTCTATGGTGCCGCTCAGCGAAGAGAAATTCGTGGACGTCAATGGAATTCGCACGCGCTATTTCGACAAGGGGCAGGGTGAAGCGCTTCTTTTGTTGCATGGCAGTTTTTTCGGGGAAACGTTCAGTTCGGATTGTTCGGCGAACTGGAGCGAGAACTTTCAGGGACTTGCGGAATTCGCGCGCGCTATTGCCGTTGACCGTCTGGGTCAGGGCCATACGGACAATCCGAAGCGCATCGAGGACTACACGATGAGAGTTGTCGGAGAGCATGTCCGCGACTTTGTCAAAAAGCTCGACCTTGGGCCGGTGCACATCGTGGGCCATTCGCGCGGCGGATATGTCGCTTGTCGTGCCACGCTCGACTATCCCGACATGGTCAAGACTTGCGTAATTATCGACAGCGGCACTCTGGCGCCAGGTACGACGCCGATGCACGAAATCATGGCGGATGCTCCGAAGCCGGGTCTTACGAAGGAATCTCAGCGCTGGGTGCTGCAGCGCTATTCGTTCGGCAGTGAGCATATCACCGACGACTGGGTCGGTGCGCTTGCAGCCGTCGCCGCCACGGCAAAATACAAGGAGGCACTCGTCAACGTTGCGAAGTCGTCCTATGCGGCCGATCTCCAGCGCGAAAAGGTCGAAACCTTCGAGCTGATCAAATCGCGCGGCATGCAGAAGCCGACGCTGGTTATCTGGGCTCTCAATGATCCGACCGCCAACATTGAACGTGGACAATTGCTGTTCAAGGCGATTGCGGAGAAGGAGCCGCGGGCGGAAATGCACGTTTTCAACAAATCGGGGCACTTCGTCTATCGCGAGTATCCGAGAGAGTTCAACACGCTGCTCAAGAGTTGGGTTTCGCAGCACGCCTGCTGAGAGTGCGTGCCGCTTCGGCCGGCGAAGGGCCGGTGTCCTACGCGAATCGGGGGGTGAAATGATGAGCGAAACGCCGCCGGCGGATGCCAATCTGCTGGTGACCAACGCCACCTTTCTAACAATGCGGTCCGTTGAGAGCGAGCCATTCGTTGGCCACATGCTGGTCGATGCGACCGGAAGGATTGCCGCAATCGCGGCCGGCTCGCCGCCTCCCGGTGTCAGGGCGCGAAAGACGCTCGACGCGACCAGCAAGATCGTGATTCCTGGCTTTGTTTCGGCGCACAGCCACCTCTTCCAGAGTGCGCTGCGCGGTGTTGGCGCCGATCTGAATACCGGGGAATGGCGCAAGGCTTTGCACGTCTATTCCGTACCGACCACCGATGACGATCTCTACTGGTTCACGCTCCACGGCGCGCTCGGCCATTTGCTACATGGCGTCACCAGCGTTTTCAATTTCGGCTACAACGCCCGTTTCGGCGAATACAACGTCCCGCAACTGCGAGGCCTGCTCAATTCCGGCATGCGGTTTGTGCACGCCTTCGCACAGAAGCGCTCACGGCCGGTCGAGGAGCAATACCAGAGCTTCGTGCGCTACTACGATTTCGCGAAATCGTACGTGGACGACCCACGATTTCTGCGCGTCGGCATCAGCGGCGATGGCGGTTCGCTCGAGTATGTGAAATTTGACAAGCGCCTGATGGACGACTTTGGAGCGCTCAATCAGGCACACTTTCTCTCCGAAGCCTATCGGCTGATGAACGATGGACGTCGACTTGGCAAGGGGGAGGTGCAAAGCCACTTCCAGAATTTCATCAAGGCGGAAACGCTCGGGCCGAACCAATTCTTTGGCCATTTCATCCACACCAACGACGAAATCGTGGCGCGGACGGCGGCGGCCGGCTCGGGGATGTCCTGGCAGCCGCTGTCCAACGGCCGGCTCGGCTCTGGGATCGCCGATATCCCGAAATACCTCAAGGCGGGATTGAGGATTGGCATGGGCGTGGACGGGGAGGCCAGTGCCGACATCGCTGATCCGTTCGAAAACATGCGCATGGGTCTCTATGTCATTCGGGCCACCTATGGGCATGCTTCGATCATGCAGGCCATCGACGTCCTGCGCATGGCCACGCTGGGCAGCGCCGAGCTGATGGGTGTCGCCGATAAGATTGGCTCACTCGACGTCGGCAAATTCGCGGACTTCCTGGTCATCACGCCACCGTCGCCGGTGTTCGATGCCGCCGCTACGGTCGTGTTCTCTGTGAACAACGCGGATATCGATGCGGTATTTGTCGGGGGGCAGAAATTCGTCGAGAATCTGGCGTTTACGCGCGCCGACCGTGCGAATGTCGACCGCGAGGTTGAGACGCGCGTCGCCCGCGTCCGGGATGGGGCCAAAAAACACTAGCCTCATGTGCTGCTGATATTGTCCGCGAAAGCACGATATTGTACCTGGACAGACGGTGATCGCTAGGAACCTGCAAGCGACATGAACGGGTGTTTGATCCAGAGCAAGGCGCGCGATAAGGTGTGGCATGTCTGATCGAGCGAACAAGCCCTACGTGATGCCCGACTACGTGATCAGTCGGGTCCTGACCAAACGTGGGCGGCTGCGGGTATTCGAGTCCTTTAAGGCGGACGAGACGGCGCTGGTCGTCATCGATATGCAGAAGTTCTACGTGAGCGACGTACAGCCTGCCATCGATATCATTCCGAACATCAATCGGCTGGCGGCGGGGTTCCGGGCGAAGGGCGCGATGGTCGCCTGGGTGAAGATGACCGCCGGGCGCGGCGGACAGAGCCTCTGGCCGCTTTATCACGATTATTTCTTCACCAAGGAAGCGGGCTCCCGCCACCGCGACAACTTGACTGAAGGCGCGGATGGTCATGCGCTGCATGCCGATCTGGACGTACGCGCGGGTGACTGCATCGTCAGCAAGAACAGGTTCAGCGCGTTCGTTCCCAAATACTCCGAACTGCCTGACGTGCTGGCAAGACGCGGCATCAAGAACGTCGTCATCACCGGCATGCTTACCAATTTTTGCTGCGAAACCTCGGCGCGCGATGCCATGATGATGGACTACAAGGTGGTAATGGTCTCGGACGCCAATGCCGCGCGCTATGAGGAAGATCACAATGTCGGCTTCACGACCGTCTATCAAAGCTTCGGCGACGTTTTGACGACAGATCAGGTGCTCAATGAATTGCTGGTCGCCTGAGAGCAAGAGATTGCAGAGAACAATCAGTCGCCGTGCTCTCTAGGGAGTGACCTGATGCCAACGACCATGCTGTTTTCGGGAACGATGGCCGAAATGACGGCGGTCGAGATCGAAGCCGCGGTCAGGCGGGGCGCCGGCGTGCTGCTGCCGATCGGGGTGATGGAAACGCACGGACCGCATCTACCGACAGGTACGGACGCGTATATCGCCACCCAGATGTGTCGCCTGACGAGGAGCTATGGCGCCGAGCTGGGCAGGGAACTAGTGATTGCGCCGCCCTATTACTGGGGCATCACCGGCGTGCTCGGGGACTATCCGGGCAGTTTCAATGTTCGGCCGGACACGGCCAAACAGCTGCTCATCGATGTCATCGATTCGCTGCAGACCAACGGCTTCACCGAGATTCTACTAGTGAGCCACCATGGCGACTTCGATCACAACATCATGATCCGCGAAGTCCTTGAAACGTTGCACGCGCGGGGAAGCACATGTGTTCGCTGGCTGTATGCGGCCGCCCGCTGGAAGCTTATTCAGCGACTGGGTTTGTCTGGCCGTGAGCCCTATTGGGTGCCGTGGGATTTCAAGCCCGAGCTTGAACGGTTTCAAGTGACTGGCGTGCTCGGCGTTCACGCTGACGAATACGAAACGGCTGCGATGGTCCGCTACTTTCCCGAGACCGTCGACTTTCAGGCCTTGCAAGATCTTCCACCTACGCAGTTGACACTTGATGATCTGCGAGCTTGGCGTCAAGGCGGCGACGCTCCGCGCCGCCTGACCCCTGACGGTTACTTCGGGGCACCGAATCCAATCGATCCAAATCTCTGGCGACACTTCGACGAGACTGCGCGCATCATGGCCGCCGCCGTTGCCGGAAGTGGCCTCAGGCCTTAAGATACCCGGAGGTTCCATGCATCAACGTTTCTGGTGTGCCATAGCGGCACTGCTCGCAACGATCATCTCGACGGGTACAACAACGCCGGCCACAGCCTCCGACGCGGTCGCCCAATTCTACAGCGGCAAGACGATAACCCTGGTCATCGGTTTTGGGCCGGGAGGAGGCTATGACACCTACGCGAGGGCGCTCGCCCGTCACTTCCAGAAGCACATGCCGGGGCATCCGAACGTCGTTCCCCAGAACATGCCGGGAGCCGGTGGGCTGACAGCTGCAAATTATCTATACAACGTCGCCCCACCCGACGGTTTGACCCTGGCCACTTTCGGGCCGTTCAACGCCCTTGAGGCGCTGTTCGGCAATTCGGCGGCTCGCTTTGACCCCACCAAATTGACATGGATTGGCAAGATGGACGCCGATGCGGGTGCCTGTGGCGCCTGGAAGAGCGCCGGCATCGAACGGTTCTCCGATGTTCAGAAGAAGGAGGTCGTGTTCGGCTCGTCCGGACGAGCATCGACGACGACCCAGCAGGTGCTGGTGCTCAAGCATCTGCTCGGCGCCAACGTCAGAATTGTCCAGGGCTACAAGGGTAGTGCGGACATCACACTCGCGATGCGCAGAGGCGAAGTCGGCGCCATGTGCGGGATTGCCGTCTCAAACGTGCTTGTGCAGCTGAAAGATGATATCAAAGACGGCAACATCAAGATGTTCATCCAGTTCGGTCGCAAGAACGCACCTGAATTCGGCGATGCCGAGAACATCTACGATCTGCTGTCAGCGCCGGAAGACAAGCAGGTAGCACAGATCATTTTCCGGCCGAACGAACTCGGCAAACCCATCGCCGCCCCGCCGGGAGTTCCTGCTGACCGGGTCAGGGCATTACGCGACGCCTTTATGCAGACTATGAGCGGCCAGACTTTTCTCGATGAGATGCGCAAGCTCAATCTTCCGGTCAGTACTGCGAGCGGAGACGAGATCGCCGAGATCTTCACTCAGCTCTACGCCATGCCGAGGCCGTTGATCGAGCGCGCCAAGACCTATATGACGACCGAATAGCGCCCGCCGCAGCGGCTACATTCTGCTAACGTCATCTGTTTGTGCACGCCAGGGGCTACATGTGAAACGGCGCATCAGGTCTTCGCAATTGTTGACACCTGCGCTGAACGATCGTTAGAGTTCCTGTAGGTTCGCAGGGCATAAGGGCGAACTGCAGAAGCAGATCTTTTGAGTTGTGAGGACAGACCGTGCTGAAACCGGAAGAAAACGAACGGCTGGTTCGCGTTGGTCCCGGGACGCCGATGGGTGCTTTGTTGCGCAGATATTGGCAACCGATATTGCTGTCCTGGGAGCTCAAGGAGAACGATGGTCCCCCGGTGCGCGCCACTGTGCTCGGTGAAGATTTAATCGCCTTTCGCGCGAGCGATGGCAGAATTGGACTGGTTGATGCGTATTGTCCGCACCGACGCGCCCCTTTGTTCTACGGCCGTAATGAAGAGAACGGTCTGCGCTGCGTCTATCACGGATGGAAATTCAACGTCGACGGGCAATGCGTCGATCTACCCTGCGTTCCGGAGAACGCGCGGATTCGTGGCAACGTTCATATCAAATCGTATCCGACATACGAGGCAGGCGGGGTCATCTGGGCCTACATGGGGCCGCCGGAGCGCAAGCCTGCTCCGCCCGATTTTGAATGGATGCGCGCGCCTGAAACGCATCGCAACGTGACCAAGAACTATCAGGCGAACAACTATCTGCAGTCCTTGGAAGGCGGGTTGGACACCGCACACTCGTCATTCCTTCACAATCAAGTCCTGGGTGACAACACGACAGTTCGCAATCGCGATGGAGCGCCGAGGCTGCGGCTCTTTCCAACGGAATTCGGATACTCCTACGTTTCTTTCCGCAACGTCAGCAATTCCGAGCAGTATGTGCGAGTTTATCAATACATCATGCCGTTTCAGCAGCTGCGTGGCGACATTTCCGATGACCACGGACGCCGAAAAAAAGTGGCCAAGATCGACGGTCATTTCTGGGTGCCCATCGATGACCACCAGACCGTGACCTGGAACTTCATCTACGGTGCGGACGAGTCCGTCCCGATTACCCCTGAATTCGCCGAATGGGAGGAAAATCGGACGGGACGGGGAAAGGACGATTTCATCCCGGGCACGTTCAAGCTCAAGCGCAACCTGTCGAATGATCACATGATCGATCGCGAGTTGCAGAAGATGAAAACATTCACAGGCATCACCGGGATCGCCACTCAGGACATCGCGTTGCAGGAAGGAATGGGGCCGATCGTCGATCGCAGCAAGGAGCTCCTGGTCGGCTCCGACGCCGCCATCGTCGCCATGCGCCGGATGCTGCTGGCGGCGACCCATGCGGTCGAACGGGGTGAGGATCCTCCGGGTATCAATCCCAAGACCTCCCGGAACGTTCGCGGCCACGATGCGGTCATTCCTATCGCGGCCGAGTGGCGAGAAGCCCTCGCAGGCGACCTCGCGGCCAAGTGGTAGGCAGCGTGAGTGCAGCCTGGCGCGTCTCGGTCGTCCTGGCATTGCTCGGTGCCGTGGGTGCGAGCGCGCCCGCCGGCGCGCAATCCTCGCGCAGCAGTTCTATCAGACCCGTCCGGTCCGCATGATCGTGGGGTTCGCCCCCGCGGCGCCCATGATCTTTATACGCGCCTGCTTGCCCGCCACATCCGGCCAGCACATTCCGGGAAATCCGCAAATTCAGGTCCAGAACATGCCGGGGGCGGCAAGTCTGAAGTCCGTGCAATATATATATATATATCGATTCCGGAGCGCCGCAGGACGGAAGCGTAATCGCTGCCTTCAATTCGGGATTGCTCTCAGAGTCACTGCTGAATGCCGAACGGATTCGCTTCAAGCTCTCCGACGGGCTTGGCAGCATCAACCGCGATCTGCGCGCCTGCTATCCGTGGGCCGGGACGGGAATCCGTAGCTTCGGAGAACTCAAGCAGCGCGCTCAATTCAACATGGGTGGGGCAGCGCCGGGCACCGCGAGCTTCACCAATGCCGCCCTCCTCAAGAACATGCTCCGCGTTGCCGTGCATATGGTGATGGGATATCGCAGAAGCGGCGAGCTGCGGATTGCGATCGAGCGTGGAGAGGTGGACGGAGACTGCCGGCACCTGGAGCGTCTCCCGGCCGATTGGACGAGCAACAAGAAGATCAATGCGCTCGTTCGTTTCTCGCCGATGCCGGTGCCCGGGGATGGCTGCTGATGTTCCGTTCATCGGCGATCTGGTGAAGAGCGAAGCCGATCGTTCCGTCCTCAACCTGCTGTTGTCGCCCGACGAGTTGGGTCGTCCCTACGTGGTTTCGAAGAGCGTTCCGCCCGATTGGCTTGACGCGTTGCGCGCGGCATTCGACGCCACGATGGACGATCCCGAGTTTCTGGCTGACGCCGAGAAAGTCGGGACTTCCGGCTGTTGCTCCTGTGGCTGGTGGACGGGCCGGCGCCATGGTTGCCGAGCTGTACAACACGCCGGCGGCCCTGGTCGCCCGCGCCCGCGCGGTCATGGCGAAGTGGGCGGTCGCTGGAGGCGTCGAACCGGCGTCAGGGCGCCACAAGCGCTGCAATATGGCCGACATCGTCGAGTTCGGGAAGCTTGTCGACCATGCCGATGATCTCCTCGACCGCTTCGGACGGCATCGGTTTGGCGGCATGGTAACAGCAGTCGCGGAACTTGTCGGCCAATCGTGCCTGAGTCACCGGCTGACCCTGGCCTTGCAAGGCCGTCGCCTGGTGCTGCTGCCCGTCGGTGGTGCGAACGCTTATGATTGTTGCTGTCATCGAGTCATCAAAGCGGCAGACCGTCCGGTCCGCGATGGCGAGGGCGGTCGCGTCCCGTAAACCTTCGAAGGTGATATCCTCGAGTTTCACCCGCCCGTGCGCGAGCGATTTGGCGACCATGAATGGAATGCTATTCGCGGCTGCAGCCGGATTTTCAGGCCGCCGGCGCTTGTCGAGCGGCTCGCACCAGGGACGCAGCTTGCCCGGTGCGGCAATCTCAACCCTGTGAATCGCCGCTGCGTCTAGCGTGCCGATGTTGCCTGCGGCCTCGATGCACGGGGCCACCTGATCACTCGTCGGCGACAGTTTGAAATCCACCTTGGTCAACAGAAACTCAGAACCCAGGTCCGCCGCCAAGACGTCGAGGTCGCACGTCCCACCGTAGATCATAGAATAGAGCCCTGCCGGCTCACCAAACACGTCAATGTCCGCTCCGAGCCCCTGCTTACTGAGGAGAGCTGCGAGCACGCCGGCGTGATTGGGAAAAGCACCGTAGATCGCCTTGGCTGGCGGATCACCCGATAGCACCACCTGACGCGATCCCGACATCTGCATCAATGCAAGCCCGAGCGCGCTTCGCATCTGCGCAGCATCGAGGCCAAGCACGCGTCCTGCGCCCGCCGCAGCGCCGAAATAACTCAAGAGCTGGCCGGACAGAAATTTCTCGCTCGGCCGCCGTCCGGTACGCGTGATAGCCCTCGTGACCCGTGCAGAAATCTCGCAGGCTGCTGCGGACGCTGCCATGAATTCGGCGCCGGAAATCCCTCCGACCGCTTCGGACATCGCTAACGGCGCGGCCAGACACACCACGCCCAGATGCCCGATCTCGCTGGCGATCGGGTCGTAATTTAATGCGTGAACTAGCGCGCCGTTGGCGAAGGCCGCATTGGGCGCCGACACCTTGTTGGCAAAGCCGATGATGGTGCTCTCAGGCCTGCCGCCAAGGCCGCGCATTACCTCGACCGTTTCGCGGCAGCCGTCCCCCAGCGAGGTCGCTGCAATCGCGCAGCCAAGAGAATCGAGGATCATCCGCTTAACAGCCGCCACAGCAGCTGCCGGCAGGTCAGAGCACTGCAATTCCGCAGCGAATTCAGCGAGCGCGTTTGTCGGTGCGGCAGCCACGATTGATCCCACCTTTTTCGCATCCGTTGGACTATAGGACTATTCAAGCTCGACACGGAATGGGAGACCCCGTCCGAGATTCGCCGTTCCTTCGCTCGAGGAAAAGATCTGAGAGCAGTGGCACGAGGAGGGCCGCCTGGACCTCCGGAAGAATTAGGTCGCAATCTAAGACGGGTCATCATTCGGCTCGGCGCCGTTGCGATGGCCGGCAGTCCATTGAGCGTCGAGCCATGGAAGGTGGTGTTCGAGTGAACTCTCGCGAACCCGGAACACATCGGAATGCTGACCTCGCAGTACCTTGCGGACGAGGCCGCGACTGTGTCCGGTAAGACGCACGACCTCTTTGATGGAAGCGCCCGTCTCAACCTGCTTTAGGATGGCGGCATTGGTATCCTCGCGCCGCAAGTATCCTTCATATTGGATGCGCTCGGCGGCTGTAAGCAGGTCAGGATTGATGGTTGCAGCACCGATGGAGGCGCGAACCTGGCGCATGGATTTGCGAACCGCATCGAGGAAGGCGTGGCTGGCGTTTTCCATGAGGTGCCAACGATCGGCGACCTGGGTGGCGTGCGGCAGCGCCTTCGCGGCCGCTAGCGTGTAGCCGCCGCCGCGGTCGCGGGCCACAATGGCGATCTGTGGCTGCTCCGCGAGCCAGGCCTGTGCGGTGGCGGGCTCCCTGTCGGGCAGGAGGCTGATTAGCCGCCGCCGTTCGAGATCGCAGATGATCGTCCCGTAGCGCTGGTTGCGGCGCCATGCCCAATCGTCGATGCCGATCACGGTCGGCGGCGTAAAGGCCGGGCAGCCACGCCTGCGAACAACCCGAAGCAAAGTGTCATTGCTCACGGGGAGCATCAGGCGCCGGGCGAAACTTGCCGCCGGGCGGCCACCCAGGACAAGGCCAAGGTGGTGGACGACATAGTCGAGCCGGCCAGTCCGGCGCGTCCACGGCGCCAGCACACCGTCACTGAAGCGTTCGGTAAAAATGCGCCGACCACACGAGGCTGCATCGCAGTGGAAGCGACGCGCCACAACGACAAGCCGAACCGGACGCCCCGCCAGCGGCAAATCAGTCAAGCGCCGAAGATAGTGGATACGATCGGAGCGCGCTCCGCACCCTGGACAAGGGCTCGCCTTGCTACCGTGGCGGACCGTAATCACGGTCATGGCGCCATCACCTACGGCGCTCACGACCTCAAAGCCCGGCGGGACCAAAGCTGACGGACGAAGGGCTTTTTTCATGACGTTGATTCCTTTGTGAAACCAACGAGAGCCGGCCCTCACACTTCATCAAAATTGAGTCAGAGCCAAAATTGGGTGCCGATTGACAAGCTATGTAACGCCACCCGATTATCGCAGCGTGCGGAACTCGTTGCCTGGAAGCGGCGTCTCGGCTTCTTGCCCACGAAACGCACCCGAATCCAGAATATGAGCGTCATCGGCGCCCAGAGTCGGAGCGGCCGTCTGCGACATGCGCCGCCCGTCGACCTTGATCGGATTGGCCAGTGCCTTGAAATCAGGCCGATGGGGATGCGGGATCGATTGCAGCATGCCGATTTCCCGCACGAACGGCGAGCTAAGCGCTTCGTGCAGCTCGAGCACCGGCGACACCGGCACGACCGACGCCAGGATGGTGAGCCATTCGCGGGTCGGGCGCTTCTTGAACTCGGCGTCCAGCACCTGCGTGAGCGTCTCCCTGTGCTCGAGCCGCGCCGGCAGATCGCAGAAGCGCGCATCGGCGACGAGATCCGCGCGGCCAAGCTTTCCGGAAAGCTCCACGAAGAATTTCTGGGTCATGCACATGACGTAGATCCAGCCGTCGGCGGTCGGAAACGTCTGCACGGGCGTGAGCGACAGATGCGCGCCGCGCGGCTGCCGGCGCGATGCTGCACCTTCGTTCAAGAACCAGATCGCGGCGTAACCGAGCTGGTGCAGAGCCACGTCGAACAGGCTGACGTCGACATCGCAACCGATGCCACTCTGGCGCGCCTTGATTATGCCGCTGAGGAGGCCAACCATTCCGGTGATTCCGGACATGTAGTCGATCATCGACGGCCCGCTCCGGCAGGGTGGCCCGTCCGGCTCGCCCGACAGGTCCATCACCCCCGTCTCCGCCTGCATCAGATAGTCGTATCCGGGCCAGGACTTCCGGCTGTTGTCCCGGCCGTAGCCTGAAATATGTAGGCAGACGATCCGCGGATTGAGCTCCTTGAGAGAACCGTAGTCTATCTTCAGCCTTTCAGGCTGATCGCCCCTCAGATTGTTGACGACCGCATCGGCGCCGACCACCAGCCGGTCAAATGCGAGACGGCCTTCGGCCGATTTGATGTCGAGACAAACGCTTCGTTTGCTCATGTTCCAGGTCTGAAAATACTGGCTATCCTCGCCGACCATGTACGGGCCGACATGCCGCGATGGATCTCCGCGCGTGGCCGCATTTTCGATCTTGATGACCTCGGCGCCGAGATCGGCCAGAAACATCGTCCCGTAAGGTCCGGCGCCGAACTGTTCCAGCGTCAGGATACGCATCCCCGCGAGCGGCTTCATAAGGTCACCTCGGCTCTCCTGAGACGGAACGTGGGGGTGCGGCGCACGGGCGGGTGCGCGCTGCCCGGCTCTCACTTCATAAGTTTCGAATACTTGTCGAGGTCGTTGGTAAGGAATCTGCGAAATTCTTCGGGCGTGCTGCCGACAGGCTCGGCACCTTCGCGGCCCATGAACTTGCGGACCTTGGGTGTGTTCAGGGCTTTGACGATTTCCGCGTGGAGGCGGTCTACGATGGGTTTCGGCAGGTCTGCCGGTCCCATGATGCCGTACCAACTTTCGAAATCGTATCCCGGCAAAACCTCCGCAACACTGGGAACGTCGGGCAGCGCGGACACGCGTTTCTTGGTGGTGACCGCCATGGCCCGCAGATCGCCATTTCGGACCATCGGAATGCTGGCCTGGAGACTTGCAAACGCAAACTGATAAGACTTGGACAGCACGCCGTAGATGGTCGCGGCTGAGCCTCGATTGTTGACGACCTCGGCGCGAATGCCGGTGCGCCGCACGAACTCGCGCGCGGCGACGAACGCAGGGCTGCTCACGCCGGGCGTTCCGATGTTGAGATTGTCCTTGTAGCCCTTGGCCCAGCCGATCAGGTCGCGCAGATTCTTCGCCGGCGCCGACGGGCTCGTCGACAGCAGGATCCCGGACGAGGCGATCTGGGTGATGGGGGTGAAGCTGCCGACCGCCTGGTAGGACAGTTTCTTGTTCGTGGCGCCGCTGATCGTGTGGCCGTCAAAGGTGACCAGCAGGGTCAGGCCGTCCGGCGGCGCTCGCGCGACGACGTCAGCCGCGATGACGCCTGATCCACCCGGGCGCGACTCGACCACGACAGTCCGGTGCATTTGACTTTGCAGACTCGTCCCGATCAGTCGTGCAATCTGGTCGGTCCCGCCGCCGACAGGCGCCGCAACGATCAGCTTGATGATTCCGCTCGGATAATCGTCCTGAGCGGACACCGGCCCGGGAAACGCTTGCATGCTGAACATCGCGAGCACGACCAACACCACATAACGATAGCTCTTCATGTCGGATCCCCTCTACGCGGAATTCATCGCGCTTTGCAGAGCGATGTACGAAAACGCCTGCGCCACCTTGGTCACCGCAGAGATGTCCACTGCGTCCGGCCAACGGTCCGACGGGTTGTGAAAGACGTCGCTTTCCGAGATCGGCGCGATGAACGGAATGCCCATGCGGTGGGGAAGGGAGGCTTCCCCGCGCGGCCGGCCGGCCGGACCGGCATGCGGCACGAGCTCGACGTCGTGCTGCGCCAGGATTTCCTCCGCCCAGCGCCGCAATCCGTCGTCGGACGATTGCACCAGGAGCGGTCGGCCCGGTGCGCCGAGGTTGGCGCCGAAATGAATCCAACGATAAAGCCGTCTGACCACCTTCGGCTGGCCGGCGACGTAGCTTTCCCCGCCGAGCAGGCCGAGCTCGTGACCGCTGAACGCCGCGAAGTGGCAATCGCGCTCGGGATGCGCCGCCGCCAGCGTCCGCATCGTGGCCAGCCAGCATCCGAGGCCGCCGCCGCGCTCGTTGGCGCAGTGCCACCAGCCGCTGCGCGGGGTCGTGACGATGAGCGGCGCAAGCGTGGGATCGCTCCCAGCGATCCGGGCGGTCACGTTGAAGGCCTGGGTCTCGGTCAGGGTGACTTGAGCGACCAATTTCGCCTGCAGGCCCGCGCGCACGCGCTCGCGCAGCCAATCCGATTCGGTGGTCGACAACTGAAGCACCGGAATGCCTGATGGGCTCCGGAACGCGGGCGCGTTCAAGAGCGAGAGGCCGGGTCGGGCACCCGAGGACACCACGACGGCGGCCTTGTGGCCGTGCGCCTGTGCCTGCTCGATGAACTCTGTGGTGTCAGTCTTGGTAGGATCTTTGGCGGGACCGGGACGCAGCATGACGTCGGTCGCCAGGCAGATGTCGGCGTCGCTGCCCAGGGGCCCGAACGACCCCTCGATTCCGTCAGGCCCGGTGAATGCATGATCGAACATCGGCAGGGCGTCGATCCGCCGGCCTTCGAGCAGCAGATAGCATGCCTTCGGATTGACGCGGCGGAGCGGAAAGTCCTCCAGCTCCGCCGTGGCGCCGGCATCATTGACCTGCCTCGCAAGCCATTCGGCCGACGTGCTGTCGACGAGGGTTCCGGTCCGGTGGTCGCCCTGGGCGTCATAGCTTGCGATCACGGCCGCCAGGCGCTCTTCCAACGTCTGCGGGGATTGGCCGGCGCCGGCTGCCGGCTCGCTCTGCCGTTGCTGCAGCGTCCGCATCTCAACGCGTCTCCGTGAATCCGGCGAAAGAGGCGAACTCCGTGACGGGAATTCGATCGGTGACGAGGTTGTTCTGCGCCGCGGACGGATCCGCGTAGCCGAGCGCCATGCCGCACACGATGACTTCACTGGCCGGAATGCCGAGCTTGTCGTGCAGCACCGCGTGAACGTCGGCGAACGACTGCTGCAGGCAGGTATCGAGCCCGATCGCGCGCGCCGCCACGGTCAGCGTGCCGAGAAAGATTCCGAGGTCGAGCCAGCTCCCGATGACCATGTCCTCATCGAGCGTGAAGATCATTCCGACCGGCGCGCCGAAGAAATCGTAGTTGCGGCGGCGGAATTCTTCCGCGGCCTGGGTGTCGCCCTTGGCAATACCCAACAGGCCGTACAGGCCCCACCCGATCTTCCGGCGGCGGCTGATATAAGGCTCGCGCCATCTGACCGGGTAGTAGTCCCAGTCCGCCTTCGGACGATCGGCGCCCGGCACGTCCAAGGAGCCCAGGATCGCGGTGGTCAGCTGCCGGCGGGCCTCGCCGGCCACGACGCGCACCTTCCATGGCTGGATGTTGCTGCCCGAGGGAGCGCGGCTCGCGAGCGCAAGCAGCTCCTTCACGGCATCCAACGAGACCGGATCGGGCAGAAAGCCGCGAATGGCGCGCCTGGTGCGGATCGCCTCATCGGCCGCCGACCACTGATAGGCTGAGACAGCGTGCTCCGACATCGTTCACTCCCGAACCACATCGAGGCTCAGCCGCATCGAATAGCTGAACCGGTCCGCCGGATAGGTGTTGAACGAGACTTCGACGATGCGGTCGCGCTCCGACAGGTAGTGCCGTGTTATGGAGAGGCCCGGCGCGCTGGCTCTGACGCGGAGCATCCTCGACAGCCTGGCCGGAATGGCCAATCCGCGGATCTGCTGCTGCACTTCCTTGATGCGCTCGGCGTAATGGCTTTCGATCAGCTGATAGATCGGCAGCTGTGCCTCGCCGATGTGCTCGCGTATCGATGCGAACTCATAGCTGATGTAGACCTCGGTAAAGCAGATCGGATCCCGATTGTTCTTGGCGTATCGCAGGCCGTCCAGCTTGAGCCATCGCTGTCCCGGCCGGCAACAGAGGCTCTCTGCAAGGCGCTTGTCCGCGACCACCTCGGCGGTGGCGGTGACCTTCAGCTTGACCTCCCTCGCGTATTGGAAGAGATCGCTGATCGAGCCGACGCGATGGACATAGCGGGATGCCGCGCTCTTGTTCTTGACGCGCGTGCCGACGCCCTGCTGCCTGGTCACGAGACCGGCCTCCTGCAACCGCCTTATCGCCTCCCGCACCGTATGCCGGCTCATCCCGAACTGCTCGGAGAGCTGGGCTTCCGTGGGCAGCAGGCTGCTGATTGGATAGCGCCCGGCTTCGATGTCCCGGATCAGGGATTGCGCCAGCATGAGATACTGCGGTCGGCGCCGGCTGAGATCGATGTTCGGGTCGTTCATGCTGTTTCCTGCGCCTGCGTCGAGCAGGCGTTTCGTGAGGCGTTGTGACGGGCACGCGCGCTCCCAGCGCCGAGTCCCGCGCGCACGGCCTTCCAGAGCACGGCAAGGTCCGGAAGGGCGTCGGTCGACCACAGGCTCTCCAGCAACGCGGCGGCCGCGCGTTTGCCGATCACAGGCTGAGTTAGCTCGAGATATTTTCTGACCAGCTCGTCATCGCTCAGGGGATCGTCCGGATCGCCTTTGCGCGTGTGCTGCGTGTGCCGCAACACACGGCCATCGGCGCATTCCATCTCGATCGATGCGCAACGCTGGGTCGGGAAGAGCAGGTCGAATTCCCGGCTCGGCCTCAGCTCGATTCGGCGAACCAGCGCGGCCACGGCGGGCTCGCTTCGGGCCGCATCCTCCGCCGCGTCCAGCCGCACGCTGCCGTGCAACAGCGCGTGGGCGACCAGATAAGGGATGCTGAAGCGCGCCTCGGACGGTCCGCGAAAGTCGTAGTTCCCGGCAACCCGGAGGGCGGTCTCGTAGGTCGCAATCGTGATGCGGCTAACATCGTCGAGCGAAACCGGGTGGAGCACCCGCAGCGCCAGGGCGGCGTCGATCGCCGCAAAGGCCTGTCCGCAACAACAGTGGTTTTTCACCGTGATGCGCGTGATATTGTATTCGGTGCCGAGGCCCGCGGTCGCCGGCGCCCAGTCCGGATCGCCGCCCATCGCGGCGCCGAAGCCAGCCGGCCCCTCGAGAACGTCGAGGGCGCCTGTGCAATCCTGCTGGGCCGCGAGTGCGCTCATCACGCCATTGTCGGCCGCACGTCCCGCATGCAGCGGCTTCGACATCGTCTCCGAGCGGAAGGCCTGCTGCAAGCCGGCGCCCAGCGTCGCGGCGGTCGCGAGCGCGTGCATGGTCTGCTCGCGAGACAGACGCAGCAGGACCGACGCCGCGGCTGCCGCCCCGAGACCGCCCACCGTGCCGGTCGGATGCCAATAGCGGTAGTGGGCCTTGAACACGGTTGCGGCGATGCGGGTGGAGATCTCGTAGCCCGCGATGATGGCGCGCAGGAGATCCTCTCCGCTGCGGCCATGCGCGAGCGCGACAGCGAGCGCGGCGCCGATGGTCGGGCTGCCGGGATGAAACACCGCGTCGCGAAAGACGTCGTCGACCTCGGCGGCATGCGAGGCGGTGCCGTTGAGAAGCGCGGCCGCGCGCATCGTGGCGGGACGCCCCCACGCCAGGACCGCCCGGCCGGTGTCGAGTTCGTCTGCCAGCGCGCGTTCCAGCTGCTGTGTCGGCGGGCACACGCTGCCGGCCAGCGCCGAGGCATACCAATCGATGAGCGCGCGCTTGGCGTGGTGGATCACCTCGGACGGAAGCTCGGACGTCCGTTCGCGCACCACGTAGCCGGCCAGTTTGCAAATCAGCGAGGGGGACTGGCGATCGGACACGTCAGTAGTCGATCTTGTCGTCCAGCGCGTGACCGCGCTTTGGAATCAGCAGGGTCCGCTCGAATTCGATGCAGTGCGTGCCGTCGGCCTTCCTGCCGGTCGTCTTGACGGTGACAATTCCTTGCGTCGGGCGCGATTTGGATTCCCGCTTCGCGATGACCTCCGACTCCGCGTAGAGCGTGTCGCCGGCAAAAACCGCGGCCGTCAGCTTGACATTATTCCAGCCGAGGTTCGCGACCGCCTTGGCACTGACGTCGGCGACCGAAAGACCGGTTATGACCGACAGCGTGATGCAGCTGTCCATCAAGCACTGACCGAATTCCGATTTCGCACCGTAGGCCGCGTCGGAGTGCAGCGGATGCTGATTGTTAGTCAGCAGCGAAAACCAGATGTTGTCGGATTCCGTCAGCGTCCGGCCCGGCCGATGCTCGTACAGGTCGCCGACGACGAAATCCTCGAAATATCGGCCGTAGGATTCCCGATAGCGCTGCGGTCCCACTGGCCTGGCGACGGCGACCATATTCCTCCCCAGATTTTGGATATTCGAATGTCCGGACAAATTCTACAAAATGATAGGGAGCTGTCAAGGTGGTCCGTCACGTCATGCTGGCGACATTGCTCGGCAGAACCGACGTCTGCTCCTGGCCGATTTTGTTGCAAACTGATTTGAAGCGGCCGCCGAACAGTGATTCCGTCGTGTGGGAACGTCGACGGGGGCGGTTGATGATGGGAGGGAGCAGCCAGGATCAAGGGCAACTGTTCTATTCGTTCAATCTTGAGGAGGTTGTGCCGGAGGATCATCTGGTCCGCCAGATTGCTGAGCTTCTAGACCTCGACTGGGTGCGCATCGATTTGGCGCCGCACTATTCTCCGATCGGTCGCCCCTCGATTGATCCGTTATTGATGATCCGGATGCTGATTATCGGCTACGTGTTTGCTATTCGCTCAGAACGCGCACTGTGCCGCGAGGTCCGACTCAATCTCGCCTATCGTTGGTACTGTGGCCTTGGCATCGAGGACAAGATCCCCGATCACTCGGCGTTTTCGCGCGCTCGCAACGAGCGCTTTCGCGAGAGCGATATATTTCGTCGTGTTTTCGGGCGTATCGTCGGGGTGTGCATCGCGTCCCGCCTCGTCGGCGGTGAATGACCCGGCCATTGCTGGAGGTCGCGGACATCTTCCGCGACCACGGGGCCGCATGGCGTGCCGCCAACCGCGGCCACGTCAGCCTCGGCCAGTTGAAGGTGATGAGCGCGATCGAGCGCTGCCGCACGGCGGCGCTCGGCGGGCATGTGGCGCGTTGCGAGAACGACGCCTGTGGCCACACCACCATCGCCTACAACAGCTGCCGCAACCGGCATTGTCCCAAGTGCCAGGGCGCGGCCGCACGCGAGTGGCTGGCGGCGCGCGAGGCCGAGTTGCTCCCGGTACCTTACTTCCACGTCGTCTTCACGCTGCCGGCGGCGATCGGCGACATCGCCTATCAGAACAAGGCCGTGATCTACGATCTGCTGTTCAAGGCCTCGGCGCAGACGATGCTCACCATCGCCGCCGATCCAAAACACCTCGGCGCCAGGATCGGCATCACGGCCGTGCTGCACACCTGGGGCTCGGCGATGACGCACCATCCGCACGTGCACATGATCGTGCCGGGCGGCGGGCTTGCCATGGATGGCTCACGCTGGGTCTCCTGCAAGCGCAACTTCTTGCTGCCCGTGCGTGTCCTCTCGAAGCTGTTCCGGCGGCTCATGCTGGAGCAGCTCGCCGCCGCTCATGCCGCCGGCAGGCTGCAGTTCTTCGGCACCCACGCGCATCTGGCCAACGCAAAGGCGCTCGCGGCGTTGCTCGCACCGCGGCGCAAGACGCGCTGGTTCAGCAGCTCGACGCGCGCCAGGCTCTTGAGCATCCTTGCATGACGACCGTCGCCACGTGCGAGTGCGAGCGCATCGAACAGCCTTGGCACGCGATGATAGAGGACGGATCGGTCGTCGCGGCACGCCTTGGCATCCGGTGCGGCGATCTGCTGTGGCTCCGACACAAGAAAAAAGGCCCGGAAGAATCCCGGGCCCTTCGTCATTTCGGTTGGGCGTGGGTTTAATAGTCCATACCGCCCATACCACCGCCGGGCATTGCCGGGGCCCCACTGTCCTTCTTCGGCCTTTCGGCGACCATGGCTTCCGTGGTGATCAGAAGCCCGGCGATCGACGCTGCATTCTGCAGGGCCGCCCGAACAACCTTGGTCGGGTCAATGATGCCTTTGGTCACGAGGTTCCCGTATTCGCCGTTCTGGGCGTCGAAGCCGAACGCGTACTGATCCTTTTCCAGGATCTTGCCGACGATGATGGAGCCATCCTCGCCCGCATTGATCGCGATCTGGCGGGCCGGCCAGGAGAGTGCCTTGCGCACGATATCAACGCCAGTCTTCTGGTCGTCGTTATGCGTGCGCACCTTCTTAAGCACTTCACCGGCGCGCAACAGGGCGACACCGCCGCCCGGCAGGATGCCTTCTTCGACAGCGGCACGGGTCGCGTGCATCGCGTCATCGACGCGATCCTTGCGCTCCTTCACCTCGACCTCGGTCGCACCACCGACGCGGATCACTGCAACGCCGCCCGCCAGCTTTGCGAGGCGCTCCTGCAGCTTCTCCTTATCGTAGTCCGAGGTGGTCTCCTCGATCTGCACTTTGATCTGTGAGATACGCCCTTCGATGTCGGCCTTCTTGCCGGCGCCGTTGACGATCGTGGTGTTCTCCTTCTCGATAATCACCTTCTTGGCGCGCCCGAGCATGTTCACAGTAACATTGTCGAGTTTGATGCCAAGATCCTCACTGATCGCCTGAGCGCCAGTCAGGATTGCGATGTCTTCGAGCATCGCCTTGCGACGATCGCCGAAGCCCGGAGCCTTCACCGCCGCAACTTTGAGGCCACCGCGCAGCTTGTTGACGACGAGCGTGGCAAGCGCCTCGCCCTCAACTTCCTCGGCCACGATCACGAGCGGCTTCGAGGTCTGCACTACGGCTTCCAGCAGCGGCAGCAATTCCTGCAGGCCGGAAAGCTTCTTCTCGTAGATTAGGATATAGGGGTCATCCATCTCAACGCGCATCTTTTCGGCGTTGGTGATGAAGTAGGGAGAGATGTAACCGCGATCGAATTGCATGCCTTCGACCACTTCGAGCTCAGTCTCCAAGGACTTTGCCTCTTCGACCGTGATCACGCCCTCGTTGCCAACTTTCTTCATCGCATCGGCGAGGAACTTGCCGATCTCGACATCGCCATTGGCGGAAATCGTGCCAACCTGGGCGATCTCTTCGTTGGAGGTGACTTTCTTCGAGTTCTTCTTCAGGTCCTCGACCACCGCCTCAACCGCGAGGTCGATGCCGCGCTTGAGATCCATCGGGTTCATACCCGCGGCCACGGCCTTCGAGCCTTCCTTCACAATAGTCTGCGCCAGAACCGTTGCGGTCGTAGTGCCGTCACCGGCGAAGTCGGACGACTTCGAAGCGACCTCGCGCACCATCTGCGCGCCCATATTCTCGAACTTGTCTTCGAGCTCGATCTCTTTAGCGACGGTGACGCCGTCCTTGGTGATGCGCGGCGCGCCGTACGACTTGTCCAGCACGACATTGCGCCCCTTCGGACCGAGCGTCACGCGAACCGCATTGGCGAGAATGTCGACGCCGCGCAACATCCTGTCGCGCGCATCAACGCCGAATTTTACGTCTTTAGCAGCCATTTTTGTTCTCCCTTATGTTGGATGCGACAGCCCTTAGGCAGCCTTTTTGCGGGCGACGGTCTGTTCGATCACGCCCATGATGTCGCTCTCTTTCATGATCAAATATTCGACCCCCTC
This sequence comes from uncultured Alphaproteobacteria bacterium, assembly GCA_963753575.1. Classification (GTDB taxonomy): domain Bacteria; phylum Pseudomonadota; class Alphaproteobacteria; order Rhizobiales; family Xanthobacteraceae; genus VAZQ01. Next base: position 3,909,844 of record CAVWCR010000003.1, on the reverse strand, counting down.
GATCTTGACCTCCGTGCCCGACCATTTGCCGAACAACACGCGGTCGCCAACCTTGAGGTCGATGGGGATGATTTTCCCGGCCTCATCGCGGCCGCCCGGACCGACAGAGATCACCTCTCCCTCGGAAGGCTTCTCTTTGGCGGTATCCGGAATGATGATTCCACCTGCGGTCTTATCGTCGGCGTCGATGCGCGTAACCACCACGCGGTCGTGAAGCGGCCGAAACTTCATAGCAATCCTCCTAAGTATCTATTCCTGTTAAGCTTTCTGACGAAAAGCAGAGAGACTCATTACGAGTTGCGAGATGACAGCCTCGCTCTTCTTGAATTGGTCTGTTTCTGGCACTCTTCAAGGGATACTGCCAATTCACCATCAGGGCAGTCGTCGCAATTCTGCTAATGCTTTGAAAAGAAATATAAATTTACTTTCAAGGTTTGTCCTAGCGGAAGGGGGGACGCGGGACTTGGACCTTCGGGACTGGGGATTCGCGTGATCTCGCAAGGTTTTTAGAGGCAGGTGAGGAGTTGTCACGTCTCCCGGATTCCGGGGTTGAAGGCCAACGACGCTCCCGCGGCGCCACCGGCTTCATAGGCCATCGTCGACACGATGCGGCTTGTGCCTCGCAGCACCCGCAGCTTTAGGTCGAGCTTCCCGAACTCGGCATCGACGATCGCCGCCTTGAGGACGACAAGAGCGCGCCCGGAGCCGTAGTTCACCTTATCGCGCGCAGCCTTCATCGCTGTCAGTTTGTCCGCGATGGACGCGACCATCCCCAGCGCAAATGACGCGTTCGCCATGTGCCGCTCCTTGTGCCGGAACCGCTGATATTCAGATGTGGTCTTGTAGCGGCCGAGCTCGGACCGAACGGCGGTGTCGATGAGTTCGGTCAGGTAGTGCGCGACTTCGATATCCGAGCGAAGACCGAAGAATACGTATCGGGTCTCGCCGGCCTGGTTCTTCTCGCGCCAGACCCGGCAGTCGCAGAAATTCGCAACTGCGCCTATGCAGTCGTCGAGTGGAATTCGCTTCTTGCGGTGGGTCCCATACTCGCGCCGCTCGCACGGCGCCTCGCGAATTTCGACGTCGGTCAGCGACAGGTCGTAGCGGTCGAGCAGCTCGGCGACTTTGGCGGCGGCGGACAGCGCCTCGTCTTCGGTGCAGCCGTTGTCGATGGTCTTGGCGCGCAATGCCTGGATGCGCGTCTTGAGCTTGTCGAGCGCGGCGAGATTGGGTTGTTCGTCCACGGATGCGTTACCCCCAAAAAGGTCCGACTATATTGACGCTCGGTGCCGACGCCGGCATGCGGTGCTGCTTGCCGTCATGGGAGCGGTCCTCGACGAAGCCGCAAGACCAGACACGGTTGCGACGCTCTGCCCGCAGGCGGATACACAATTCGTCTGCAAGCCATCGCCGCCCGCTCCGCTTGTCGTTGACCTGCAAGAGTAGGCGCCATGACCGGAGAGACTTCCCTAGACCCGCGGCAGCGCCAGCGCGATCGCGGCCAAGTGGGTTGTCGAACATACCGGTCACCAACAGAGTGGCGACGATCCCCACTGAGAATGTATCTGGAAAGCGATGATTGGGTATACATTGAGAGCCTCCTGACGAACTGCGGCCCCTAAGCAAGCCGTTGGACTGGGAACCAGCGTTGCACGCGGATGATAGTTCCTATCGACAAGAAGCGACGGATCACGCCTCACGCTCTAATCCAGAGGGCAGAGGGATCGCAAGGCGGCTGACGTTTAAGTCTGCTACGGGACGACTGTCGATATCAGTCTCAACGGAGGGGCAGTGAAAGACCCATACGAAACTCTGGGAATCGCACGCACCGCCGCGTCCGAAGATATTCGGAAGGCGTACCGGCGCTTGGCCAAGAAGTTGCACCCGGACCTCAATCCCGGAAATCCGGACCTCAATCCCGGAAATAAGGAGTCGGAGGAGCGATTCAAAGAGGTTGCGGGCGCCTACGATCTCCTTTCGGATCCGGACAAGCGTCAACGATTTGATAGCGGAGAGATCGACGCTTCAGGAGCCAAACGACCGCGCCAACGATTTTATAGGGATTTTGCAGGCGAGGCTCCCGCAGGCCATCCCTACGAGAACCATTCCGGCTTCGCGGATTTTGCCGAAGCGGACGGTATTTTGGCGGAGTTATTCAGGCGGCAGGCTCGAGAAGCAAGGCGCGCGCCTGGGCCGGACTTGCACTACCGCCTTTCGATTGAATTTCTCGACGCGGTCAACGGCGCGACCAAACGCCTGACATTACCGAATGGTGGATCTCTCGACGTAACAATTCCGTCCGGAATTCAAGAGCGACAAATTCTGCGCCTGCGCGGAAAGGGAGCCCCATCCAAGGGGGAGGGTGAAGCAGGCGACGCGCTGGTGGAAATTTCAATCAATCCTCATCGGTTCTTCGCTGGCCACGGCGACGATATTCATATCGACCTGCCGGTCACTCTTGCAGAAGCCGTCCTGGGGGCGCGCATCAGAGTACCGACACCTTCGGGGCCCGTCCTGCTGACGGTGCCGAAGGGGTCGAACACCGGTGCTGTCCTCCGCTTGAAGGGAAAAGGCGTTCCACGGCGCGGTGGCCATGGCGACGAGCTGGTCAAGCTCAAGGTCATGTTGCCGCCAGAGCCGACCCCCGAGTTGGAAGCCTTTCTCTCCAGCTGGGCACCTGGAACCAGCTACGATCCGCGCCGGGATATGCAGCCATGATTATCAGCAAGCTGGAATTTCTTGATCGCGCGCAGCTCGATCGCGAAACCCTGGAAGTGTGGATCGAGGAGGAGTGGTTGGTCCCCTGTGGAACAGCGACTGAGGTGGTGTTTTCCGAGGCGGACTTAGCGCGCGCGGAATTAATCCGAGATCTAATGCAGGACCTAGGTGTCAATGACGAGGGAGTGGGCGTAATTCTGAACCTTCTGGATCAGATGCATGGCTTGCGAAGGGCGCTGGCCGACACGCTGCAATCCGTGCGCCAGCGATCCGCCCCACCCGACACTGATTCATCGATGGGCCGGGATCAGGATCACGAATGAACATTCGACCGCAACACAAGGGATTTATGCCATGAGCGAGCATCACTATCATGCAGTGGTTTGGATTGATCATCATGAAGCGCGCGTGTTCCATTTCAGCCCTACGGACGTGGAACGACTCATTTTGCACCCGGATCACCCGACCAGGCACATCCATCACAAGGCAAACTCCATCGGGAGCGGGCACGCCTCAGAGGATCACGCCTATCTTCATGCAACTGCCGAATCAATTGCAGACGCCGGTGCGGTTCTCATTACAGGACCAGCCAACGCAAAGACCGAACTGGTCAAACACATTCACCACCACGATCCCAAGCTGATGAGCGTCATTGTCGGAGTTGAGACTGTCGATCATCCAAGCGACGCGCAACTCGTCGCTTACGCCAGAAAATACTTCAAGGCGACGGATCGGATGCAGCCGCAGAAGCCGTAGGCGAATTGGCGAAATGCACTGCACATTTCTGTTTAGAGGCTGGCTCTAGGCATAATTCGGGAATGATGTTCAGGTCGTCCATTCATAAATGAGAGGACAAGCGTGATGAGGAAAAATTCATGAGTCGTCTTCGCCTGCACCCGGAGAACCACCTTGTCGACCGCATCGGGTGGTTGAGGGCAGCGGTGCTCGGAGCCAACGATGGCATCATCTCGACCGCAAGCTTGATCGTCGGTGTTGCCGCGGCGGCCGCGGCGCAGAACGATGTCTTGATTGCGGGTGTCGCAGGACTCGTGGCTGGTGCGATGTCGATGGCCGCCGGCGAATATGTGTCCGTCAGCTCACAGTCCGACACTGAACAGGCTGATCTCGCGCGCGAACGCAAGGAGCTGAGTGAGAATGCTGAGTTTGAGCTCGATGAGCTTGCTGAAATCTACGTCAAACGCGGCGTCGATCAGCCGCTTGCGCGGCAGGTTGCTCAGCAGCTGATGGCGAAAGATGCCTTGACGGCCCACGCGCGCGATGAGCTTGGAATTTCGGAAATCACCACCGCGCGCCCCGTGCAAGCCGCATTGACATCAGCAGTGATGTTTTCCGTGGGTGCGGCCATGCCCTTGCTCATGGTTGTCGTATCGCCCGCCAGTGCACTTGTCCCCATCGTTTCTGCTGCGTCTTTGGGCTTTCTCGCTCTTCTGGGTGCGATCGGGGCAAAAGCAGGTGGCGCAAATATTCTGCGTGCCACAGCCCGAGTAACTTTCTGGGGTGCGTTGGCGATGGCTCTGACCGCCGGTATCGGGAAGGTTTTCGGCACGGTTGTCTGAAGATTGGACCAAGGAGCCGGCCGATCTTCGGAAGGAAAATCCCGCCTGATTTCGCGTTCCATCAGCCGGCGGATTGGTCGTTCGAGCCGAACGCCCCCTGACCCAGGCCGTGTAAAAACTTTCTGATCGCCTCATTCTTAAGAACATCATTCTTCATAGACGATGTGGATTCGATGTCCAGAGCAGCGAGAATTCCGAACGAGCCTTCCCGTGGTAGAGCGATCAACCAAGAGGTTGCGTCCGTAATCGCCATTCTCTCGAGCCATCGAGTGGGAAGTGTTATGGCCGGAGGCTTGGGCGTGCGCTGGGGAGCGAGGTGCAGGTGAGATGGGGCAAGAGACCGACTATCTGATCTTTCGGCCCGATGATGTGGATCTCGCGCGATCGCCGCTCAGGCGCTCGATCGCGGAGGCGACCTATGTGATGGGAGCGTTCAACCCCGGCCTCGCGCGGCTGCCTAACGGCAATCTGTTGCTTATGGTCCGCGTGGCAGAGGCCCTGAAGGAGCCGGTGGCAGGCCAGTGCGTCCGGGCGATCCGCTGGACACCTCAAGGCTACGTCCTCGATCGGCATTCGCTGGACAGCGTCAACATGACCGATCCACGTCAGTTCTCCGTCAAGCACGTCACGCACCGGCTTCTGGCGCTGACCTCGCTTTCCTGGCTGCTGCCGGTGGAGCTCACGCCCGATGGGCGCGAGATCGTGCGCGTCCATTACGACCATGCGATCGAGCCCGCCGCTCCCTATCAGGAATATGGCGTCGAGGATGCGCGGATCAGCAGGATCGACAATGTCTGGTACATGACGACCTGCTCAGTGAGTGCCGAGCGTCACTGCACGACGCTGCACGTCTCGCTCAATGGCCTCGACTATGAGCTCAAGGGCATCGTCCTTGACCACCAGAACAAGGACATGATCCTGTTCGAGGGTGAGGTGGGCGGCCGCTTTATGGCGCTAACGCGGCCGCTGGGCGAGGTTTATTTCGCCTATCCCGAGGCAAGCCCCTATGCGGGCGGGCCTTCGATCAACCTCGCCCAGTCGCCCGACGCCATACACTGGAAGCCGCTCGACCAACCTGGTATCCGTGTGCGGAAGGGTTCCACGTCCAGCATGAAGGTGGGCGGCGGCAGTCAGCCGATCCGAACGGACCGCGGCTGGTTCCTATTGTACCATGGCGTCGAGACGCGGGAGACTGTGGGCGTCTACCGGACCTTCTGGGCGCTGCTCGACCTCGACGATCCGAGCCGCATCCTGCGGCTCGAGGACGAGAAACCGGTGCTCGAAGCGAACCCGGAGCTGACGCGCCCCATCGCACACCAGATGTATCTGCCCACACCCGTCGTCTTCACCACCGGCGCGGCGGACGCAGGCGATCATTACATTGTGGCGAGCGGCGAGGCAGACCTTGCCTGCCGCATCACCCACATGCCCAAGGCCCTGTTCGCATGACCGCGCGCTGGTGGCAGACGGGCGTGATCTACCAGATCTACCCACGCTCCTTTCAGGACACGAACGGCGACGGCATAGGCGACCTCAAGGGGATCGAGCGGCGGCTCGACTATCTGATCGGCCTCGGCATCGACGCAATTTGGATCTCGCCTATCTACCCCTCGCCGATGGCCGATTTCGGCTATGACGTCGCCGATTATTGCGGCGTCGATTCGCGCTTCGGCACGCTCGCCGATTTCGATGATCTGCTTGCGCAGGCGCATGCGCGCGGGCTCAAGGTCCTGCTCGACTTTGTGCCCAACCACACGTCCGATCGGCACCCCTGGTTTGTCGAAAGCCGCTCCTCGCGCGACAACCCGAAACGGGACTGGTACATCTGGCGCGATCCCGCGCCGGATGGTGGGCCGCCCAACAACTGGATTAGCGATTTCGGCGGCTCGGCTTGGGAGTGGGACGAGGCCACCGGCCAATACTACTACCACGCCTTCCTGAAGGAGCAGGCGGACCTCAACTGGCGTAATCCGGCCGTACAAGCGGCGATGTACGACGTGATGCGCTTCTGGTTCGACCGCGGCGTGGACGGCTTCCGTATCGACGTACTGTGGCACATGGTCAAGGCGGCAGACTTCCCGGACAATCCGCCCAACCCCGCCTATCAGCCAGCGATGGGCGACATGCACCGCGTGCTTCAGCTCTATTCGACCGACCAGCCCGAGGTGCACGAGATTGCCGCTGACATGCGCGCCATCGCCGACAGTCATGGCGCCAAGGGACGGGGAGAACGCGTGTTGATCGGCGAGATCTACCTGCCGGTCGATCGGCTCATGCACTATTACGGCCGGGAACGGGCAGGGGTGCACCTGCCCTTCAACTTCCAGCTCGTCGATGCGCCGTGGGAGGCGCGCGCGCTCGCGACGCTGATCAACGACTATGAGGCGGCGCTTCCGCCGGGCGGTTGGCCGAATTGGGTGCTCGGCAACCATGACCGGCCGCGCGTCGCCGCCAAGCGTGGGCAAGCCCAGGCCCGCGTCGCGGCGATGCTGCTGCTGACGCTCCGCGGCACGCCGACTCTCTATTACGGCGACGAACTGGGTTTGAGCGATGTCGCGATCCCGCCAGCCCAGGTTCAGGACCCGCGCGAGCTGCGTGAGCCTGGGCTCGCCTTGGGCCGAGATCCGGTTCGCACGCCGATGCCGTGGGACGAGAGCGAAAATGCCGGCTTCACCACGGCCAAGCCATGGCTGCCTTTCAATGCCGACTGGCCGACGCGCAACGTCGCGCGGATGGCGCAGCAGCCTCATTCAATCCTGACACTCTATCGTCGGTTGCTGGCGGTCAGGTGCGCGCACCTGGCGCTGTCGATCGGCGACTTCGCGCTGCTGGGCGCGGAGGGCAACGTGCTCGCCTATGAGCGCCGGCACAGCGCGGAGCGGCTGATCGTGGCGCTCAACCTTGGGAAACGGCCGCATCGCCTGGAGTTGCCGGACTGGGCAAGCGATTGCCGGCCGCTCTTGTCTACGCTCGACGATGCGGCGCTGTTCGAAGACGGCGCCCTGCAGCTACGGGCGGACGAAGGTGTGATGCTGACGACTGCTTAGTGGAAAGCAAGGAAAGGACAGTCGCTTGCGTATCGCCATGCTGGCGCCGATCTCCTGGCGCACGCCACCGCGCCATTACGGCCCTTGGGAAATGGTGACGAGTTTGTTGACCGAGGCGCTGGTGGCACGTGGCATCGAGGTCACCCTGTTCGCCACGCAGGATAGCCGGACGGCGGGCAAGCTAGCGGGCGTCTGTCCGGCGCCCCATTCCGAAGACCCCTCCATCGACGCCAAGGTGTGGGAGATGCTCCACGTCGCCCATGTCTTCGAACGCGCGGGCGAGTTCGACCTCATTCACAACCAGGCCGATTTTGTGCCGCTCGCTTTTTCGCGCCTGGTGGAAACGCCGGTGGTGACGACGATCCACGGCTTCTCCTCGGAACGCATCCTGCCCGCCTTCAAAGTGTACGAGGATCGAGCCCACTATGTCGCGATCAGTTCCGCCGACCGCCACGCGGACCTACGCTATGCGGCGACGATCCATCACGGCATCCGGCTGGAGGACTTTCCCTACGACCCGTACGGCAGCGAGGACCTGCTGTTCTTCGGCCGTATCCACCCGGACAAGGGGGCGGCCGAGGCGATTGCGGCGGCACGTCAAGCGGGTCGGCGACTGATTATGGCCGGCATCGTCCAGGATCAGGAATATCACAACGAACAAGTCGCCCCCGCGCTCGACGACCGTTCCGTGATCTATCGCGGCTCGGTGGGTGGGGCGGCCCGCACGAAAGTCCTCGGTTCCGCGCGCGCGCTGCTCCACCTTATCAACTTCGACGAGCCGTTCGGACTATCGGTCGTCGAGGCGCTCGCCTGCGGCACGCCGGTCATCGCCTCCAACCGCGGATCGATGCCCGAGCTGATCGACCATGGCGTGACTGGCTTCCTGGTCGACAGCATCGATGCAGCCGTGGACGCGATTGGCCGTATCGGCGAAATCGATCGTGCCGCCTGCCGGGCGGTGGTGTCCGCGCGCTTCACGGTAGACCGCATGGTCGATCGATATTTGGAGCTGTACCGATCGCTCCTTGGCTGAGACTTTCTCGACTTTAATTGGCCGAGCTTCCGATGCTCAATGGCGGTCCGGAATGGTACACAAAGTCATCGGACTCCGCCGATCATGGCGCGCGTAATGCGCCACCCGCTGAATGTCTTGAACTCCGCTTTGGTATGTCGCTGCTGAATGACTGGAATCGGCCAGACCAGGTCGGAAGTCGGATGGACAACCTCATCCACCGTGCTTGATCATCATACGGGACAACGGACCCCGTGAGTGAGTTCTTTAATCGCGGGACAAGGAGTCAACAATGGGCGAATCCTAAACAGGACAAAGTGCTCGGCCTGCTACGGCGACCCGCAGGCGTGACCATCATGAAGGGGGCCGGCTGGCAGCAGCATTCCGTCCGCGGCTTCTTTGCCGGCGTCGTGCGCAAGAAACTTGGCCTCACGCTCGAATCCGAGAAGGGTGACGGTGATCGCATCTACCGCATTGTGGCGGGCAAGCCGAGGAACTGAAACAAGCCTTCGGCCAGCTCAAGGACACGATCGATCGGCTGCACCGTTCCTTGATCCGCCTTAAATGTCTAGCCAGGCCCATTCCCACTGGCTATCGCGCGGATCGGGTGGCGCGCTCCCACGCAACCGCCACCGCTGCCCGTCGCTCTGTCCGTCTATCTGTTGCGGGGCCTATTTCTTCTTGGGCGCGAATGGACTAGCGGTTGAAGCACCCTGGCTCTGAGCCGACTTGTAGGCGGACACAGTGGCTTTGGCCTTTGCTGCCTTCGGCTTTTTGCTTTCCTTATTTCCGCGCTGCTCTTTTGACATTGCGTGGCTCCCGTTGCCGAATCGACCAAACCGGTCACCATCGACCATAGCAGGTTACCCGCACAATCCATACCGACGCGAGCGGGCGCGCTATCCTTGAGCATTGGGAGATCCATGGCGCCGGAACCGGCGCGGCGACTTCCCCGATATCCACTTCGACTTTCTGGGCTTCCAGTTTCGCGCCCGAAAGATCATGTGGGTGAAGGCGGACAGACGCATCTTCGCGCACAGTTTCCAACCCGCCGCCAGCCCGAAGGCGTTGACGCGCATGCCATCGAGCTTGAGCGCCTTGAGCTGGTCGAGGGTGGGATGGGTCAGCATCGGTTGTGTGCTCCTCAATGGAAGTACCGGGGGCCACGGATGTTGGGGTGCGCAATCGACGGCTCGTCCGCGGCAGGTGCGGGCCGTTTGGCTTCGAGGTTGTTCTTCAGGATCGAATTGACCGACGTGAAGGAGCGCGCGCCGATCTCCAGCGCCCGGCCGCAGGCCGCCTCCAGCCGGTCGCCACCATGGCTCTTGGCCAGCCGGATGATGCCGATCGAGGCGCGGAAGCCCTGCTCGGGGTGAGAGCGCTCACGCATGATGATCTCGACCAGCGTCGCGGTATTGCGCCCGATCTCGCCGGCCTGCCGGGCGATCCGCTCCGGCGTCCAGTCGGCATAACGCCGATGGCTCGACGGCATGTGCTCGCGCACGGTCGTGTGCCGCCGGTTCGATGACGATCGCATATGGGCCGCGATCCGCTGGCCGCGATGGAAGATCTCGATGGTGCGTTCTGCGATCCGTGCCCATACCGGTTCGCGCAGCAGCGCGTGCGGCACGGAGTAGTAATGCCGCTCGACTTCGACGTGGTAATCGAGGCCGACCCTGCATTCCTTCCATTCCGCGTAGAGGTAGGGCTCGACCGGCAGCGTCTTGAGCGCGGGGCGCTCAAGCTCATCGAACAGCGCGCGCCGGCTCCGTCCCAGATGCCGCGTCACGCGGGCGTTGAGTTGCGCGACCAGCTCCCGGATGGCCGCGTTGATCTCGAAGAGCGAGAAGAAGCGCCGATTGCGCAGCTTGGCGATGATCCAGCGCGTCGCCACCTGCACCGCCACTTCCACCTTGGCTTTGTCGCGTGGCTTCCTGGGACGCGCCGGAACGACGGCCGTGTCGTAGTGCGCCGCCATCTCCGCATAGGTGCGGTTGACCGCCGGCTCGTAGAAGCACGCCTTGGTGATGCCCGACCTCAGATTGTCGGAGACGATCTGCGCCGTGACCCCGTCGAAGAACGCGAAGGCCCGCACGTGCGAGCCGATCCAGTCAACAAGACGCTGCGTGAAGGTGGCTTCCGCATAGGTGTAGTTGGATGCGCCGAGCGCGGCGACGAACAGCTGGCAGACGCGCACCTCGCCGGTCGTCCCGTCCACCACCTCCAGGGTCGTGCCGGCGTAGTCCACAAACATCCGCTCGCCGGCGACATGCGCTTGTCTCATGGTCGGCGACAGGCGCCCCTCCCAGGCGCGGTAAAGCTCGCAGTACCGGCTGTAGCCGTATCCGTTCCAGCGCCTCATCGCTCAGTTCCTCGGGCAGCGGCCAGCTCAAGCCGGCCCGCCTGGCGCGCCGAACGCAATCGCCGGCCGCCGTCGTACCGATCGACAGGCTGGCCGCGATCTTGCGTTTAGACATGCCGCCGGCACGCAGCCTCAGCACGTCGCGTATCTTCCGCATGGGTAATCTCGCTCCAGGCATGCCCCGCTCCCTCTCAATGGGAGCCGAGGCAATGCCGATTCGCAGATCACCCAACGGCGCCGGTCACACCCGTCCACAGCCTGGTCGCGATCGCCCGGAATGGGTGGTCGCGATCAATCGGAACGCCTGGTCGCAATCAATCGGAATCAGTGGTCGCAATCCGCCGGAACGCGCACCAGTGCGTGCGCTTTCGATCACCTTACGGGCCACAAGTCCCCGTAAAGGCTCGTTACGCTGCAACTCGAGTGCGGGTGCAAGCCGCCTCAAAGACCTGGCCCATTACTTCAATGTCAGAGGGCTCAGACGCTGACTCTTTATCCATCTGGCAATTAGTCAACTACGATCGGCAGATCTAAGACACGCTTCGGCATTGTTATTTTGTCGTCCGTGAAGAACGTTTCTAGCCGTTTGGATTAGGCGAAGCGTGGGGCCCATGGGGTGCACTGGAGCATCAGCAACAACAGGGCACGCAAAAGCTCGCCGAACCAGCGCAGGAGCAGGCTGAAGTTGAAGCCGGCGGCGGCGAGCACCGCGTTGACGCGGTCGCCGTCTCGGCCTTTGAGGTGATTGCGGGCCATTCGGTGATCGTCCTTGAGGTGGCCGATGATGGGTTCGACGGCGGCGCGCCGGCGCATCTCGCGACGGATGGCCTTGGTGACGCGCCGGACCTGACCGCTGATCCAGACCTTGAACCGGTCCGGATGGTTGTGGCCGCGATAGCCCTTGTCGCCGTGGATGCGGCGGACCGCAACGCCCGTGAGCTTTTCGAGATTGGCAATAATGGTGCCGAGCGTGTGGCCATCGTACGGGTTGCCGTGCAGCGCCTTGGCATGCAGCACGAACTGTCCTCCCTTGGGCACGGTGACCGGCGTCGTGATCGAGACCTTGCAGCCGAACTCGTAGGGTTTGCGCGCCTTGCCTTTGCCGATGCATTCGACCTCGGGTGCGTGCAACGAATAGACCTTCGGCCCGCGCTGGCGCTGCTCCTGATGACGGACACGCAGCGCGAGATCGAGCAGCGGGCCAAAGCGGTCTTCGAGCGCTGGGTTGCCTGCGATCTTGCGGCGGATGTCACGGATGATGCGCCCAAGCCGCGTGCGCAGGAATTTGAGCTCGCGCCGGGCGCGCCTGAACTGGTGGGCGTGGGTGTAGCGCCCCACCATGATGGCGGCGCGCTTGGCGACGCGCCGATAGCTCTGGCGTAGCTCGACGCCTTCGCGTTTTGACAGATCGACCAGCTTCTCGATTGCGTGGTGGGTCAGCCGCGCATCGGTCGGATGCGCAATCGCCTTCTCCTGTACGGTGGTGTCCACCACCACCCGTTCCAGATCCTTGGTCTCGATGGCGCCCGTGCGGTGCGCCACCGCAAGGCTCTCCTGCAGCAGCGCGGCGAGCTGCTCTTCACCCAGCCGCTGGCGCCAGCGGGTCAGCGACGAGCGATCAAATGGCAGCTCGTGCCGGAACACCACTTCCCCACAGAAGTATTGGTAATACGGGTTCTCCACCCACCGATCGCACAGCGCCTCGTCGGAGAGGTTGTGCATGTGCTTGATGATGAACAGCCCGGCCACCAGTCGCGTCGGCAGCGGCGGCTGCCCCGGGCCCACGCGACAGACCGAGCCGAAGCGCCTCCCCACAAAATCCCAATCCATCTCTCCCGCGAGCCGCACCAGCGGGTGGCGAGGATTGATGATCGTCTCCAGTGACGGCTGAAACAGATTGTCCTGACGATCGTCGCGGGGCCGGCTCATCATTCTCCTCCGACAGCGAATCTCGCCGTCAAGGGAATCACGAGCCGACCAAACCTGGAATCCAAAAACGCAAGAAAACCCACAGCCACACCCGGCTTTCTTGCAAAATCGAATACTTGCTCAGGTCAAATCAGCGAGATCAATCAAGCGCTTCCGAATTCTTCACGGACGACTATTTTCATACGTGGACTGATCGTCACTGTTCAGGTTGAGCGCGCCCTCTGTTGCAGCGAGCAACACCCGGCTTCAGTTTGCGAAAGCATGGCGGGGAATTGTGTACCACCGCAGCCGTAACGTGATGAAGTGATCAATTCTGCTCAGACGCCGAGCAGTCAAGCGAGCAGGGTAGATTGAAAATTATGCCGACTGCAGTTTCAAGGCGGAATTCCAGATGATTGCTGAAATGTGGCAGCGTTCGCCTGCTCGACAAAAGTTCGTATATCTCCGTGTGATCGCCATGGTCGTGATCGTCGTGGTGGCATTGTGCTGGGGCCTTGCCCACATTTAGACATTTAGGCAGGGAATTTAGCCTTCTTGCCCGTAAGCGAGACATGCGCGATCTGCCGGAAAGCTCTTAAGGATGGATGGTCATCAAGAAGAGCGTCGAAACAAACGGCAATGTTCCCGTCGCTAAGAGGAGAAAAATCTAAGTCTTGATTCGCGGCTGATCGTGCAGAACGACATTCAACAATGAACTGCGAACTTCAATACTTCCGTTGTAGTTAATGAAGCCCAGTTTTCGAAATCGGTTCATAAAGAAACTGACGCGAGACCGTGTCGTTCCGATCATTTCCGCAAGCGTCTCTTGGCTTATTTTTGCGATCATCGGTTCTGGGTTCACTTCCTTGCCAAAGTTTGCCAGCAGCAGGAGCAATCGAGCAAGGCGTTTCTCACTCGAATTGAACAGCTGATCGACGAGGTCCGCTTCCACGCGGATGGTCCGAGCCAGAAGATGGGCAATGAACATCTCGGAGAACGCCGGTTCTTGATGGATCACGCTGATAACGGCGGTCTTTTCCAATCGCATGATCACGGAGTCCGTCATGGCTGCGACGTTCGCTATGCGCTGCACCTGCCCGGCAAGACATCCCTCACCGAAGAATTCATCCGCTCCAAGAATTGCGACCACGGCTTCCTTGCCTTGCTCCGATACGGCGGTGACCCTCACCTTGCCCTTCTGAATGTAGAAGACGGCGTCGGCGGGGTCGCCCTGCGAGAAGAGGACCTGATCCTTACGGTACTTGCCGATGCTCCGCCCCTGGCCGACCTTGGCAAGAAAGGATTTCGGATCGAATGACGGGCGGCGTTTGTTCGCTATCACACAGGCTCCTGTACGGCGAATCTCTGAAGAACGAAGCCTATGGTATCATGGATCTTTGCGCCCGAGGTCGTACTACGAGTGATTATCTGGACAAACATGGTAGTGCGTCCCATCTCTTGCAATCAGGTCGCCGGATGCCCACTTCTAAATGAAGCCTGGGGAAGAGATTTGTTGAGATGACCGTTATCTATCCTTTCAGAGTCTTATCGACGCACCGATCGAGAATGGAAGCGCTACGTCAAGGCTTCTTCGCAATTTGACGAAGATGATGCCGCGGTAACGAGTATTGCCCAAACTGCTGTCTGCCAGTCGCTAGGCCATTTGTGTCCGCGTATCTTCCTGCTCGCATCGATCATCATTGGGCGTGCAAGACCTGTGAGTTTGATTGGACCAGTCGCGGCGAGCGACTATCGCCACAAACCTGATGCCCGCCGTGCGTCATGAGGATTGGGCGGGGAAGTCGGCGGTGCAGCTCATCCCGGCTCTGGAGCAGCCCAAGGCTTGTGCCGGCCTATCCGCGCGAGACGCAGAAGACGGGTGTCTGGTGAGAGATTCGGGCGTTCGCGCTGTTCAAGCGTAGCTCTAGCCGAAGAGCCCCGGGCACTTGCGCCCAGGGCTCCAAGGTGCGCGATCGATCACGCGGCTGGTCGTCAGTCGCCTTGTCTCGGATCGTGCGCCAGCTGGCTGCGAACCGATGAATCCGGGTCCGATCCAAGGTAGTGGCCACTGATGTCATACACGTCGTCCCGGTTGTCCAGGCGTCGCTGGCCATTGACATAGGCATAAGCCGAATAGTTCTGGCCGTAAGCGTACGGGCCGCGCCACTGATCCTGGGTGCGGAGCGTGGTCTGGGCCAGTGCCGGCGTTGCGACCGCGGCGGTGAGCAGGGTTACGGCAAGGAGTATCTTCATGGTGTGATGAATCTCCGTTTCTTGTTGAAGCCTAAGTTGGCCCCCCGCCGACCTGGGTATCGCCGTCTGTATTGCAACGCACAATAAATTGACAATCGGGAAGCCATATAGATATATCTTATTGAAATAAAAGGTGAAATATAGGTGATCTATGATTCTCGTAATGGTGCGTCGCATCACGATGATGTCGTTTTGCCTCGAGTGCCAGGCGCAGGGCCCCGTGGGCTGCGGGCGTGGAGGGCGCCGGCGTTCTTAGGCATCAGACATTGAATGTGCGCCGCAACGAAGTGAGCAATCTTGGGCAGGCTGTCCAACAACAAGTACTATCGCTGCGCCCGATGCGTGCCGCGGCATCCGCATCCTGGTCGGTGAGAGTGGTCAATTTTGCTCAGACGCTCTGCCCAATATAGCCTAACGTAAATCAAGCTTTTCGGTCTCCTATCGCAATTCCGACCGTGCGACCACTACTTGTGAGTAGCTTGATTGTCAGATGATCCGCAGGAGAAGGTCGCGACGAAAGGCTATGTTCTTGCCGATGTCGCTATGAAGACAGCGTACTACTCTTTAGCGGCAGGCGCATTGTTGTTCGTTTCGTTGCTCATGTTGACGGCGATCCATCCTTGAGAGCCGTTCGGCAGATCATGTATTTGCTGGTTCGCGGGCGAGAGAGCCGAATTCCAAGCCTTGGGGCTTAATTCAAGGCACACCAGCCGACGGCGACGCGGGCCAATTCGCTCGCAGAACAGGAGCTACGTTGATCTCTATTTCGAACCACCGCGCTCGGGCCGAGGCAGCGTTCAAGAAGGTGTCGAGGGTTCAGGAGCGCGGGAAGGTTGCGACGGAATATGAGGCAAAGGCTCAGTCCGACCGCGAAAAGACCGCGCGGTTGAGGGGGCTTCGATTGGCCAAAGAGGCGGCCAATTTGGAGCCTTAAGTCAAGAAGAAATCGATCACTGCGAGTGATAGGCGAGTGCGCGGCAGAGACCGCGGGCCTTGCGCTCCTTACTTTCAGCCTATTCGCACCTCGCACAGCTGTTACAACCCGGCGCTTCGCCATTTACGCCTGTCTACGTACGGCCGGTTTTCGTGGTTCGAAGATTTCGCTGGCGCTCTACATCGAAATCTTCGCTTCGGTTGAAAGGTAAAGTCTGTGGCAATTGAACGTGCGCGCGCGTATGCCGTGCCGAAGCCTTGGGGTATTTCAGATTTACATCCTTGGTGTAGCGTACGCCATGAGGGCGTCCCAATCGGCGAAATCTTGTACGAGCGACCCGGAAGGTTGGCTGCCGATCCTTCGCTCTTGCTTAAGCTGCTGTTCACCACCCAGCCGCTTTCCATTCAAGTGCATCCGGACGATGCGTTTGCGCATTCGATCGGCCTGCCAAACGGCAAGACTGAGGCTTGGTACGTCTTGAGTGCGACTCCTGAAGCCAAGGTCGCTCTCGGGCTGAATCGGCGTCTCACTCCCCAACAGCTACGCGAGGCAGTTGACGACGGCTCGATCGCGGATCTTGTCGAGTGGCGAGCTGTGTTGCCAGGGGACGTCATCTTCGTGCCTGCGGGGACGATTCACGCGATCGGCGCGGGGCTCGTGATTGCAGAAATTCAACAGCGCAGCGACGCAACGTTCCGTCTCTTCGATCACGGTCGGCAACGTGACCTCCACATCGAAAGCGCTGTCGCGGTGGCGGACGCTGGACCGGCCGGATTGCGGGCGCAACCAAGCTGGTTCACCGACGAACGGACGCTCCTTGTTTCCAATCCACACTTCGTGTTCGAACGGATCAATCTTGCGGCTGACTCCTCTTGGTCCATAAATGCGGAACGCGAGACTTGGCTTCTCGTTCTCGGCGGGAGCGCTCGCGCCGGATCATTTGGCCTCGGCATAGGCGATGCCATTTTCGTACAGTTGGACCGCGTCGACATTCACGCTGGCCCAAGCGGCACGATGGGCCTCGTGGCGTACACGGGCGGTGACCCGGTTTCCGACCTTCTTCAACGTGCCAGACAGACTGACGCAATGGATGGAGCAGAGCCGCAGGTGGTGCAGGTGCCTACGTTCTGTCCGCCAGCAGGAAAGGCAATCCCAATGAACAAACGTTTGGAGCCATCTCGATGAAGCCGATTCAGCGCGTCGCGTTCATCGGCAATCATCTTCCACGTCGTTGCGGAATCGCCACCTTTACCCATGATCTTCATTTGGCGGTCGCGACAGCCCGGCCGGATATCCAGACTTGCGTCGTCGCTATGAGCGATTCTGCTCGTAGCTACGACTATCCGCCTGTTGTTCACTTTCAGGTTGGTGAAGAAAGAATTGACGACTACATCAGAGCGGCCGCGTTCCTGAACGATGCGCGATTCGACGTTGTTTCCCTCCAACACGAATACGGAATCTTTGGCGGCGAGGCTGGGAGCAAGATCATCGAGCTCTTGTCGCGCCTCGACATGCCGGTTGTTACGACGCTTCACACGGTCCTATCTAAGCCGACGCCCGCCCAACGTGATGCAATGTGCCGGATTATCGCGCATTCGTCGAAAATCGTTGTCATGGCGGAGAAAGGTCGCGAACTTCTCCGCTCCGTTCATGAGGTGCCTCATCGCAAGATCGAAGTCATTCCGCACGGAATACCTGACTGTCCTTTCCTCGAAACCCACCACGCCAAAGCGAAGCTAGGCTTCGGCGAAAAGATGGTCATTCTCACGTTTGGTCTCCTGTCACCTAGCAAAGGCATTGAGACCGTGATCGATGCCATGCCGAGAATCATCAAATCCTGCCCGAATGCGGTCTATGTCATACTTGGCGCGACCCATCCGAATCTCGTACGCCAGCAGGGCGAAGCGTATCGCGACGACTTGATCGCGCGCGTAAAGGAGCTCGGGATCGAGCAGCATGTCATTTTCTTCAACCAGTTCGTCAACCAGGCCACACTGCTGGACTTCATTTCAATGTGCGACGTCTATGTGACGCCCTATCTGAACGAATCTCAGATGACATCGGGCACCCTGGCCTACAGCTTTGGTCTGGGGAAGGCGGTCGTATCGACACCTTACTGGCACGCCCAGGAATTGCTGAATGATGGGCGCGGCATTCTGGTTCCTTTTGGGGATGTCAAAGCAGTGGGCCGCGAGATCGCGGGTCTTCTGACGGACGATGCTCGCCGTGATGTTATGCGCAAGCTGGCTTATGCCACAGGCCGATCCATGACATGGGAGCAAACGGCCAAGCGCTATCTCGCAATCTGCGAGGCGGCGCGTGAGCCCGCGCGATCTGAAATGTCTCCACCGATTGGGACCGCTGTCTCCAGAAGCAAGGGACACGACATTCCCGAAATACGGATCGAGCATTTCCTCTCGTTTTGCGATAGTACGGGCATGCTCCAGCACGCTGTCTATTCGGTGCCGGATCGCCTCCATGGCTACTGCGTTGACGACAACGCCCGCGCTTTATTGTTATCGAGCGCGCTTTCAGACCGTGGCGAAGTTCAATTGTCCGACGCGATCACTTCGCGATTTGCAGCGTTCATCCAGCACGCGTGGAATCCGGACACCCGTCGATTTCGAAATTTCATGAGCTACGATCGTCGATGGCTGGAAGAGTTGGGGTCGGAAGATAGTCATGGCAGGACGCTCTGGGCCTTGGCCGAATGCGCACGCGCCGATGTCAATCCATCCCGCCGTAGATGGGCTGCGGTGCTGTTTAAGACCGCACTTCCGATCGTAGAGGAGTTCTCGTCTCCGAGAGCCTGGGCGTTCTCGCTCCTAGGGTTGGACGTCTATTGCGCGCTGGTCGCTGGAGACGTCGTTGCCCACGGCCTCCGTAAACTGTTGGCTGACAGGTTGATCGGCCTGATTGGTGTAGCGGAGACTAAAGACTGGATCTGGTTTGAAGACGTGCTCGCATACGACAATGCGCGCCTATCTCAGGCGTTGATCCAGACGGGCCTGACGACCCACACGCCGCTGTACGTCAAGGAAGGCCTCCGATCGCTCCGTTGGCTCATGTCGCTTCAGACTGCATCATCGGGGACGTTCAGGCCGGTTGGAACCAAGAGCTTCGGCAGGTTCCGCGAGAAACCAGAAATGTTTGACCAGCAGCCGGTCGAAGCGGCCGCAACTATTTCTGCCTGCTTCGCGGCGTGGCGGGCGGACGATGGTGCGGAGTGGCCGGCCGCGGGGATGCGTGCATTGAATTGGTTTCTAGGCGAAAACGACCTGCAGACAGCGCTGATCGATCCCGATACCGGCAGTTGCTCGGACGGCCTCCATCCGGATCGACGCAATGAGAACAATGGCGCGGAATCAGTGCTATCGTATCTTCTTGGTCTTGAGGAGATGCGCCAGTTCAAGCGGGCCGTTACGAGAAGCCGAACGAGAGCTGTTTCTAGATTTGAACCGAGCGGCATCAGCAAGATGCCGCCTCGAGCAACCCCAGGGAGCCTCCTTGTCTCAATCCCAATTCTTGAATCGCCAGATCTTACATCTTCGTCCGGATCCAGCCAGAGTGGTCGTCAGGCCCTTTAGGCCGGCGACTGAACCCCGAGACCTCAACCCAACCGACAAGCTCCGGGCCAACCATATTGTCGACAGGGTTCTTCGACTCGATCCCGAATCCGCCACGCGGCAACTCACAGACGTGCTGGATAATTTCGAAGGTCGTCACAGGAATCTGCTCGATATCTTTGAGACGCGCGCTACAGATATGGAGCAAGCGTTGGCGCCCCATGCTGAATTGAACAAGACGCAACGCCGCCTGATAGGTGCTTATTTTCTTCACGAGTACTCGTTCGAGGCGTCGGCCTTGTTCAATCCAAGTATCGTCCGGCACCCCGACCAGACGGGCGCGCCAGAAAATGGTTGCCGATTTCATCTTGAGCCTTCGCGCGGTTGGCGAAGGACATATCTCATCGCTGACATTCCGGTCGGGCACCATCGCTGCGGATGGCAGCGTAACCGTCGATCCAACCGCGCGTCTCGCGTCGGTCCCAAAAATTCGACATCGGACGTCCAGACATAATGGTGACGATGTCGAAGTGACCTTCCGACCGGAAGAAGAGCTGAGCGAGCGGGTCATTTTTCCGATCACCGACGCCCAAGCGAACGGTATCGAGGACGCTCGTTTCGTTGAATTCAATGACGGAACCCGAAGGACCTTTTACGCGACCTATACGGCCTACAGTGGCAGGGCGATCCGTTCCGAGTTGCTCGAAACGACAGACTTCCAATCGTTCCGGATGACTCCGCTTGCCGGCTCGTCGGCGCGCAACAAGGGGATGGCGCTGTTCCCGCGTAAAATAGGTGGTCGCTATGCGATGATCGGACGGCAGGACAACGAGAACCTCTATCTGATCTATTCCGACGACCTCTACACGTGGGACGGTGGTCAATCCATCCTTCAGCCCGAATATCCTTGGGAGTTCGTTCAAATCGGCAATTGTGGGTCGCCCATCGAGTTGGATGACTGTTGGCTGTTGTTGATACACGGCGTCGGCGCGGTCAGGAAATATTCGATCGGGGCTGTTCTTCTCGACAAGAGCGATCCCTCGAAGGTGCTCGCGCGTTCGCGTGAACCTCTGGTTCGCCCGGAGCCTACCGAACGCGAGGGTTATGTTCCCAACGTCGTTTATACCTGTGGCGCAATGCGTCACGGCGATCAGATCATATTGCCTTATGCGATATCTGACACTTTCTCCAATTTTGCGACGATGAAGATTGCAACGCTGATGCAGGCTGTTGCGAACTGATGGGGGCCCATCGTGCAGGCCTATATTCATAGGCCCTACTGTCAGCTTCAGGCTGCTCTATGCGTTCGTCTGTGATTAGGCGCCGAAGTTTGCCCCCGACACCAGGAAAATCAACAAATTAGCCACGCCGATCGGCGTCCGGACCCAACGCCGATTGACAGGCGCCGCCGTCGTCAGCTCAGTGGCCCGCGCCGACGTTTTGCTGCAACGCCACGATACGTCCGTTCCTGGGGTTAGACCAGAAGTGATGTGCTCGGTTTGAGCCCTACCGAGCCATTGCAGAAGTCACGGGCAATCGGGTGCCCGCAGTTCGCCGCCTTCGTCATGAGCCCACCGAAGGCGGCCGCCGCATGGAAGAGCCCGGCGTTGGCCGGGCTCATCCGTGATCGAAGGCCTACTTCTGCTGGTTGCCGGTCTTGTCGTTCACAGGCTTCGGATTGTCTTGCGTCTGCTGCTGTGGGGTCGCCGGCTGAGCCGGATTCGCAGGCTTCTGGGGTTCGTTCGAGGCCGAAATATTGATATTCGTCATGTTATTTCCTCTTTGTGAAAGAATATAAGAAAGCTTTCGCGACCCGTAGCTAAGTACCAAAAAATAGTATGCAAGTATTTTGCCATCTTTTATTTCGCAAAATTCTTCTTTTTTATTTCTCATAAAGTGTGTTTTTCTTGAAATAAGAGCGTAGTGTGCCACTTCTGCTACCCAACCTTTGATAACGGACGCCATGAACGCGGAGAGATTTACGAGCGATCAAGAGAATGGAAGGATTTCGGAGGCGTGCGCCGCGCTCACCGGGGCTGAGGGACAGCGATTGCTTGGCTTGTTGGCCGAGGAGGAAGACCGGCACATCGATCTGCGGAATGCCCGGACAGTTGGCTTGATTGATATGGCGAAGGGCGGCCTCGGCGGCGTGCCGTACACATCCCGATCTTATTCCACCAACCAGATGGTCTCTTGAAAAACATGCCAAGCTTTGATTATGCCACCGAGGCCGAGCTATTTGACTTCAGCACGCAGGCCGAGCTGTTTTCGACAAAAGGTAGGAACTCCCGGCGTCAGCCGCTCGGGTACAAACGCTTTGCTCGCGCCGCCGATGCCATCCGTTACGCAATCGAAGACCTTCCGCCGCTGCTCCTTGTCGGCATTTGTCTCGAAGTCGACGAAATCAGATACCCGAGCAAGGAAATTCGCCGTCTATACGAAAGCGCCGGCTACCCGCATTCTCGGCGCGCCGCGGGTTCGCCCGGATGACCACACGCTCGCTCAGCAAGACCGTGGTCTTCAGCAAGCCTTTTTTACTGAAGGGTATCGGCCGGATGCTCCCGGCAGGTGACTATCAGGTCGTGACCGATGAAGATCTGATCGAGGGCGTGTCGTTTCCGGTCTATCGACGTGTCGCAACCATGATCTTCATACCGGCTCAATCGGCATCATCGACCGAGATGGTCACCATTGATCCCGCGGATCTCCAGGCAGCCCAAGATCGGGACGCAGCCGCGCCATGACCGACCATCCTGTCAAGCTGGATCAGCACCGCGGCACGGCCGCACAAAAAGATGAGGCTGCATTCATTTGACCGTTCTCAACGTTCGACACAGGACGATCTACCGCTATAGCAGCCCTGTTCGGCTGGGCGACCATCGGCTGATGCTGCGACCGCGGGACAGTCACGACCTTCGTCTTATCCAAATCAATTTGAATCTCTCACCGTCGGCATCGATGCGATGGATTCACGATGTTTTCGGCAATTCTATTGCCATTGCGTCGTTCGCCGAACCGACGGCCGAACTCCGGATTGAAAGCGACCTGCGGCTGGAGACGCTTACGGTAAAGCGCCCGGTATTTCAGATCACTCCGGAAGCGGTCAGCTATCCTTTCGTCTATTCCGCAGATGATCGCATCGACCTGGGTCGAATGCTCGATCGCCAATATCCTGATCCGGACGATCGGTTGGGGTCATGGGCGCGTGGCTTCATCCGCAGCAACCCGACCGACACACTGGCGCTGCTCGCCGACTTGAACAACGGTGTCGCCAAATGGATCTCCTATCAGAGCCGCGAAACCGAGGGAACGCAGAGTCCCGTCGAAACGCTCAATCGGGGCTTTGGATCATGTCGCGATTTCGCCGTGCTCCTGATCGAAGCAGCCCGCTGCCTGGGCTTCGGAGCTCGCGTTGTATCGGGATATCTCTATAACCCTTTCACCGCTGCGATCGGCGCCGGCACCACCCACGCATGGGCCGACATTTATGTCCCAGGCTCCGGTTGGATCGCCTACGATCCGACGAACGGTACGATCGACAGTGGCGACTTAATTCGCGTTGCCGTGACCCGGGATATCAGTCAGGCATCTCCGATCGTCGGCAGTTATGTGGGCGCCGCCGGGAGCTATCTCGGTATGACAGTCGATGTAACGGTGACGCCGGAAAGCAGCAGGCCCGTGAAAGCGGCATTCCGTTGATCAGTTGGCGATGATCGATTGAGTTTCTGCCAATCAGTAGAGATTTCACCAGCTTTGTGTTCGCGACGGCGACATGGCGGATAGGAGATCAGCATGAACGAGAGAAGGCCGACTTTCCGAATCGAGATCAAATCTAGCGGTACGCCGCCGAATCAAACCTACGGGTGGGAAATCTACAAGCACTCAGATGTCTTACCCATCTTGCGATCACAGGAACCTTTTGTCTCCCGCAGGACGGGATTGGCTGACGCCAATCGATCAAGGCTGCGGCTCATTGCTGCTGCCTTCGAAAATCCAGCATTGGGTAGCGGCGCGGGTCAGGAGATGACAGGCGACCGATCAGCCTGATGGGTCATGTTGCCTGATGGCTGCGTCCGGGCCCTCGACCTCCGAGTTGCTCGACTGGCTCAAGCTCCTGATGGTCGAGGACATCAGCATCGAGACGCTGCGCGAGCGCGATCCCAAGAAGCTGATCCCGCCGCTGCATGGCGCGCTCATCACGAACGAGCAGGACGTGCAGACGACGTAGCCAAAAGGATCGAACAGCGTGGGACCGGATCACGAAGCTGGCTGACGACTAGACCGAAGCGCCTTGTCGAGCTTGATCATCGCTTCAGTTCAAACTCACAGCGGCCGGGGTGTCTTCGGGACGGTAAGGGGAGGTCGTGGCACGGGGAGACAGTAGGCGTCGCCGTCAGGTTCCCGCGCGGCCTGTGGGGTTGAGGGAACGTTTAGCACGGCGCAATCCGTTGCAAAGCTCCGGCACCTGGCTCGCGCTGACATTCTTATAAGAGTCCTGCCGGGCGAGGTGCAGCGCGTTGAGGTGGCAGTTGATCAGGCCCTTGTCGTAGTCTGCGCCACCCCCCCGTAGGGCTTCGAGGATCTCACAGAGACTGCTGGCAACGAACGTGACGAGCTCGTAGCCCATTGTTGTGCCGACATCCCGTAGTTGGCGGCTACTGCGAAACGCATCTTCGAGAGACGCCAGATCCGTTGGATTGGCGCGGGTCCTTTGGATCGCCGTATCAAGGTAATGGAGTTCGCATTTCATCCACTCGCTGAACTCCTGCCCTAGCGCATCGATCTGAGCCTGGGCGCGTCCAATAGCCTGATGACGCGTGACCCCGCCAGGTCTGTGTACCTTCTTTTGAAAATCTGTTTCGATGGGAAACTCGCGTGCTCCTCCACTGCCTGACATTTAGGTCACCCAATTCGTGAGCTGTCGAAGAGATTATCAATGTCGCTTTGCTCTAGCGTTTGGCCGGCAGCCTTGGACACATCGATGCTTTTGTCACCCCGGCGTCGCCCAACGCCGGTCGGAAAGCCGTCGAGTTTGAACCGGCGATCAGGGCCAAGATAGGTCGAAGCACCGATGAAATTACGCGGGTTAGAGGTGATCCAGCTCAGGCGATCATAGAGGCTCGATGGCGACATCGGCTTGGCGATGACCATGTTGGCGCCGGCGTCGCGCGCGGCCTTGATGGTGCTTTCACGCGTATCACTGGTCATGATGAGGATTGGGGCTGTCCGGTTTGGGCTGTTGACGTTGCGTCGAATGGCTTGCGTAAGTCTCACGCCGCCGTGCGGCGGCAGCAGGCTGTCGCAGAGTATGATGTCGATCTTCCGCGCGGTCAAAATCTCAACGGCCTCGACCGAAGTGCGGGCGTCGACCGCTTTGTTTGCGCCAAATGCGCGCAGCATGCTGTTGATGAGCATGCACATATACGAACTCGGATCTGCAACCAGGGTCGCGAGATCGCGCAGGTTAAGAGCGGAGTTCTTCATCCAGTGTCTTCAGCATTGATGTCCAACAAGTGCGCTTCTGGGGGGCGCTCACTAGCTCAAGGGAATCCTTGGGGCCGCCATCAACCCGATCGACCGCTGCCCCTGCGGGGACCGATTGAACTTCGTATTGCAACGGTGGGACGCACCTCCACGAACCCGCGCGACGCACGATTCTCGACGCTAAGCGCGACAGAGGAACACAGAAGCGGCAACCACCCACTTCGTACAACTATCCCACTAACGCAATGCTAATGTGGAATTACTGACGCATAATCTCAAGAACCAGTCTTTATTGCTGGGCTGACATTAATGCTGATTTAACCATTCTTGTTAGCTAGGCTGTCATCCCCACTCGGTTCGGGACTTCGGCATATCGGCACCACCGCCTTGCACTGTCATGTTGCTGGAAGATATGCTTCGCTGTGTGATGGAGCTGCTTCGGGGCCTCGACGACGACTGAGGCTCATGTGGTTTCGGCAATGACCGAAGCGCTCGGAGCAGAACAGCTGCTAATGCCGCGCGAGTGCCGCTGGCTCATCATTTGCGAGAACTCGACCCACAGAGCGATTTTCCGGAGGTCGCCGGTTCGAGTCCGGCCCCCGCTACCAATAAAATCAATCACTTATCCTGCACTGGCACTGTGCCTGGGCACTTTTTGGGCACTCAAAAATCCCAGCGGAAATGGGCCTAGCGCATAATTGCAAATGCTGATCGAACTTTGACCCCCAGTAGCCCGGCAAGCATCTTCTAACGCCTTGATTAAGTGAAAACGGGAAATGTGACCCCGGCGCCGATCGGCGTCGGGACCTCATGCCGATTTACAACCTTGACCTCGCGATACCAGCCCACTCTCACCAGTTCGGCAAGCCCCCTCGCGTCATTCTGATCGCTCTTGTTGATGCGAACGGAGAGTGCGGCATGTGCGTGACGAGCATCGATGCAGACCACCGGAAGATCGACGCGCCGGAGTTCGTGCCAAAGCCAACTCGCCATCGCTCCGGTCTCAAACCCGATGCGTTCTGCGTGTAGTGCTCGCTTGTGAAGCAGCTCAGTCAAGGTGCCTGGGTTTGACTTGGCTTTTCCTTCGTAAACTGTCAGCCCCGCCTGATCGACGACACAGACCGAAGTTTCCAGCTGCGACACGTCCAAGCCGACATATTGCTATCATCGATAGCCCTCCGATTCGTTGCATTGCGTGAGGGCTGGAAGTAGCGGACATTCCGAGCCGCGAGCGCTGACCGCAATTACGTCATCGTGTCCAGTTGCGCGCCGATTTACAGTACACTCCAGCCGCTGCGCGTTCCGACGATCGTGACCATTCGTTCCGACGGATCGCGACCACCGTTCCGATCGATCGCGACCAGTGTGACGGCGCCGTCAGGTGCATTTGTTGATCTCAGCGTTCTGGTCCGGCGTCAAGCGCGGTGGAGGCCGTCCCCGTAGGCATCGATCAAGATCACTAGATCATCGGCGAAACGCGCGCACTCGACGTAGGTGTACCTGCCGCAACGCGTGGCCTCCTTCGCCCGCTCCAGCATCCGAGCCGACGCTGCACGGCTTCGAGAACGTACTCATGCTTCCATCGGGCGAGCGTACCACGCGCCGGCGCCGTCTAAACTCTTGGCATAGCACCGCCGCCAAGTCATTATCGGTAGTCTCGGCAACTCAAGGCCGTGACATGAACTTTTGCAAGGCCATGGTTGATTCTGGTCGAAGTGACCCCTGCATCAAGATGTGACAGTAAAGGTTGCCTGTCACGCCGCGGAACATCTGTCGTTGAGGACGACGTGACGAATCTCTACCCTGAGCGGGCCGCACCTTTCCGCTGCCTCAACCGGCGGTTGGGTCTGCCAACATTGGTGCCATCGGCAATGATAGAAGGCGAAACCCTCGTCGTCGACGCAGGCGATAAGCGTGCCCCTTGGCTTGTTCGCATATGCCAACTAAGCGCGTTCGGTCGACGGAGAAGTCGCTATGAGACATAGCGTCTTTGTCAGTTATTCCTCGCTTGACCAGACCATAGCCGATGCGGTCTGCCACACTCTTGAGCAGAACGGCGTCAGCGTCTGGATCGCTCCGCGCGACGTCCCTCCCGGCAAGCCCTATGGCGAAGCAATCATCGACGCGATCAATGTCAGCCGCATCATGGTCATCGTGTTTTCGGCAAACTCGGACAAATCTCAGCAGGTCTTGAACGAAGTCGAGCGCGCGACCTCCAAGCGCCTGGTGATCATTCCATTTCGCATCGAGGACGTCTTGCCCTCGAAATCGATGGAATATTTTCTTAGCAGCTTGCATTGGCTCGACGCGCGCAAACGGCCGATCAATTCTTATCTCAAGACGCTAGCCGACGCGGTCAAGGCGGCACTGATTCAGAAAAAATCACTTTCGTCGTTTCTAATGCCGTTTTCAGGAATCCAGGCTCGGACCCAGCGTGGTTTCCGCGTGCGTGCCACCGCCGCGGCATTCGCGCTCGTCGCAATCGTCGCGGCCGCTAGTTTTGGCGTCTGGCGATATACTGAGGCGAGCACACCGATGGATCCTAACCACATCGCCGTATTGCCGTTCCGCAATCTGGAGAACGACACTACCATTGACTATCTTGCCCACGAAATGCCGCTCGCGCTTGACTCGCAGTTGGGCAGGATGACCGCGCTTTCGGTGGTGCCGTTTAGGTCAGCGATGAAGTTCAAGGACATGAGCGCAGCCGATATCGCAAAGACACTCCAAGTAGGAACGTTGGTTGAGGGAAGTTTTTCGCATACGAGCGGTCAGTTGAAGCTCGACATCAACATCATTGATACCAACAAGGACCGCTATCTCTGGTCGGAGGCCTTTCAGTCGTTGCTAGCTGAATTTCGCGAACTGATCGAGCGCATGGTACCCAAGATCACGGGGGCGCTGCGCTTTGTGGACCCGAAGTTGACGATCGGTACCCAGAACTCCAAGGCCTATACGCTCTTCATCCACGCGCTCGCGCTTGGGCTAGAGCTCAACGCTGAAAATAATTCCGCCGCCATCGATGCATTGAAGAACGCCATTGGTCTCGATCCGCAATTCGCAGAGGCGCATGCCGCCCTGGCCGAATCCTATGTCAATCATTTTTGGTGGAATTTATCCAACGATAACGTTTGGCTTGAGCAGGCTGCCTTTGAAGCGCGGAAGGCGCAGCAGATCGCGCCTGATCTGCCGGAGGGCCATTACGCCCTTGCCTACGCGCTCGAAGGACAAGGCCGCCGTGCCGATGCAGCGCGCGAATATTTCGCCAGCGTTCGCGGCGGACCGCATTATATCCCGGCCCTGTCCAGCGTCGCGCGATATGAGTTCTATATGGGCGATTTCGATCGCGCCCTCGCCACGCTCGACACTATCGCCAGAATCGACCCCACCAATAATGTCCATATCCGCAAGGCGATGTGCTACTACTTCGCGGGCAAGCTGCGCGATAGCGCCACCGAAAACGAAATTGCGGAAAAGAATGCACGCGGCGTTGACCAACTTACGCTCATCGCTTTCACCTATGTGTGGCTAAGGGATTTCGTTGCGGCCGAGCGCGTGCTGAAAAAACTTGAGCAGCAGCAGCCGAGTGCGCTGAGCCTGTTCGAGATCCGCGCCTGGATCTACACCGCCAAAGGCGAGATACCACGCGCCCGCGAACAGATGGAGCGTATCGCCGATCAACGGCAGACTTTCGGCATTCTTGACGAGCTGGCGACGCTCTACGCGATACAGGGTGACAGGGAACAGGCTATCGATCTGCTCAGCAAAGCCGTGAGCATGGGCGCACCAAATTACGCCTGGTACAATTCGGATTTCTTCAAGAGTCTGCGCGGCGATCCGCGTTACCAGGCAATCCTTGTGACCCTCGCCCAAGAATATGCTGCCGTACGGAGAGAGGTCGGTTTTCGAAACTAGTCTCTTGACCGCAACTTCAGCGCGCTCATGACCGTAGCAATGACGGCTTTGCGCAAGGGACCGGCGTCACCCCGACCATCCGGATAGACGCGGTTGGTAAGGACGATCGCAAAGACCCCGGCCGTGGGATCGACCCAGATCATCGTGCCCGTAAAGCCGAGATGGCCATATGTGCCCGCGGGAAAGCTAGCATATCCGTCGAGACCGCCCAGGTCCCAGCCGAGGCCCCGCACTCGCGTTGCACCGGCGGGTGAGGCCTGCCGAGCCATTTCCTTGACAGTTTGCGGTCGGAGGACGCGCGCACCGTGCCAAGCGCCCCCATTCAATAGCATCCGCGCAAAGGTCGCGAGGTCGTCGGCGGTTGAAAACAAGCCGGCATGTCCGGAAATTCCGCCCATCCAGCGCGCGGTCGCGTCGTGCACCTCGCCCCAATGGAAATGCCCATTACTGTCCTCGGTAGGCGCGATGCGGGGGCGCAAGGTATCGGGCGGCAGGAAGCGCGTATCGGACATGCCGAGCGGCGTGAAGATATGGTCCGCCGTATAGCGATCGAGCATTTTGCCCGAAACGCGACGCACCAACTCGCCAAGGACCTCGAAATTCATGTCGCTGTAAAGGTAGCGCTTCGTAATGGTCTTCGGCGGTTCGGAGGCAAGGATCATTGCCATGGCGGTATCATAGCCATGCCACTCGCTGCTGAGATCGAGATCGGCGGCAAGGCCTGAATAATGCGTCAGCAAGTTTCGAATTGTTATCCCGCCCTTGTCGTTACGGGCGAATGCTGGCCAGTAGCGTGCTACCCGCGCATCAAGGGCAAGTTTCTTCCGTTGCACGAGTTGCATGATCGCCGGCGTTGTCGCCACGACCTTGGTTAATGAAGCAAGATCAAAAATCGTGTCGGTGCGCATCGGCTCTAGTGTTGGCTTCAGGACACGGTTTCCGATCGCCTGCCGGTAGAGCGTGCGTCGCCTAGTCCCGATCAGGATCACCGCCCCGGGAATCCGACCAGCATCAACTTCGGTCTGCGCAGCAGTCGTGATCGGCGCAAAAGCCTGTAGGCCGAAGAGCTGCTCAGCGGCCGGCGTGCGGACGAGCAATAGCAACGCCATCGATGCGACGACAAGCGCGCGGCAAATGGCGCCAGGCAACACGTTCCTCATGCGCTCAGGGTAGATCCGCGGCGACATAGACGCTGTGCGACTGCCATAGCATCCACCCGTTGGTTCCAGAAGCATCGGCCGCCATCGTTTGCAGACCGATCTCTAGTCGGCCGAAGGATCGTTTGTCGAAGCTAAAGTCGTCAAAAGCCTGCAGCCAGGGCCTGAATCGGACGGCACCTACCCCCGTGCGGAGTTGGGCCCGGCGCAGGCTCAACTCGACAATTTTATCAGGCCTGTCGAGCGGCATCCGCGAAGCTGGGATTCCGTTGCGGAATGATGACGGATAGAGCATTGGGCAAATGTAATCGACTTCGGCAGCGATATCCTCGAGCTTCTGCCCGATATTGTTGTCGCCGGGATCCCAGCTGGTATAGCCAAAGACATCTGCCCCGATAAACACATTGAATTTTGCTAGTCGCGCTCGTGCCCGAGACAGGAAGCCGCGGATTGCCGCGCGGCGAATCCCGCTGCAATCGGTCGCACACAGCCGCGGCGGCGTTTTTGCTACGGGAAAGCGGATGTAATCGAATTGGATTTCATCGAACCCAAGTCGCGCCGCACTGACAGCAATTGAGGCGTTAAAATCCCACACGGTGTTAATCCGCGGATCGGCCCATGCATGTCCGTCCTTTTCTTGCAGCAAGCTGCCGTCCTCGGCCCTGAGGGCAACTTCGGGGTGCCGTCGCACAATCACATCATCTTTGAACACGACGATCCGCGCGATGGCATAGATGCCTTGGCTATGAAGACGACGTATGACGGCCTTAATCATCGTCGTGCTCACGTGGCGCCGTCCGGCCCCAACCTCCGCTGCGCGACGCGGGCCATCCCACAGCAAGGTGCCATTCTCGCTTTTGATGTCAATCACCAGCGCATTGATGCTGGTCGTCTTGAACAGTGCGAACAATTTTCTCCGCTGCTCGCGGTCGGCGAATGTAGCGAGCGACACAAAGACCGCGCGCGGCGAGAACGGCCGCAGCTGTATTTCAAGCGGCCTTGAGCGCGGCACGCGAATCACGCGCTGGGTTCGCTGATAGCCGTGGGCACGAATTCTTATGACCTTGGTCTTGCCGAAGATCGTAAATGCACCATCCGCATCTGTTGTCACAGTCTTGCTGCCAAGCGCCACTTTCGCGTTAGCGACCGGCTGCCTGGTCTCGGCATCGATGAGGACTCCCTTATAGGCGAAAGCGGCCGTCGCGGACAGCAGCAAACCGAGAGAAAACACCAAGGCCGACAACGGGTATCGATAAAAGCGATACTGCCGCATCAGGCAACGCAGATCGGATTGATTCATGCCCACCCCATCGTCACCGCGGTCACAAGCGATGCCAATACGTCCAATATACGAACGGCAGCCCACCACCGGCAACAACATGGCATAGAAGCGGTGGCTATGATAGTTTGCTTTCCGTATGTCTGCGACCGTCCTCCAATGTGTGATTGCGGTCTTTGGGTACCGACGTGACGAAGCGAATTGATCGGCGAGACTTTGTGTGCGGCGCAAGTGCCTGCGCTTTGCTGTCTTCCCGTAGCCTTTGCGCACAAACAAAGGCACCTATTCCGACCAGCTTGCTTGCGGGAAATGGTTTTGCGAGTGGCATACAAGACGGGATTTTTGTGCACGGTTCCCGCGACAGCAACGAACTAGCGCTGAGTTTTGATGCCTGCCCGACCAGTGACATTCCGTCGTTTGCCGAGTCCGTGGTCGACTTCCTTGAGTGCGAGTGCATACCGGCTTCGTTCTTCGTTTCCGGGCTCTGGGCTGAAGCGAATCTGGAGCCTTTCCGTCGCCTGATGCGGTCGCCTTTCTTCGAGATCGGACTGCACGGCCATCACCATCCGCGGCTGATCGGCGCTTCCGCGGAGAAGATCGCGTCAGAGATCGAGGACGGGCGAGCAGCCCTGATGCGCCTAGGCGCAAACCCCGCCCCTCTGTTTCGTCCGCCTTATCTCGATTTGCCTCCCAGCCTACCCGAGATAGCTCAACAGAAAGGCGTCTTGATCGTCGCCGCTGATGCCGGACTTGGCAACTCCGATCCACACCGCGGCGCCGCAGCACTTGAACGCGACGCGATTCGCTGGGTCCAGGCAGGAACCATTATCCTCATGCATGTCAATGGACGCGGATTTGGTACTGCCGAGACGGTTCGTGATCTGGTACCGGCCTATCAGCAGCGCGGCTATACATTCGTCACCGTTGGCGAGCTTGTCCGACGAACCATTCACAAGCCCTAAGATGCAGAGCCGCCTTACATACATTTTGCTTGCCTTAGGGGTCACAGTCTCCGTCGGCGACGCGCCAGCAGTAGAAACCGGCTTGCGCATGACCTCCGCCGCGGATCAGCAGGCGATATGGTGCTGGGGTTCGCGCCGCCGCTCCGCCAACGTACCGTTCCTGCGCGTCGTCATGCATGACGGAAAGGCGGTTATAGAAACCAAGGACTACATGCACAGTAACTTCGTTGCCGGCACTAAGGATATCGTGGTAGGAGGCGACCGGCTTGAGTTCACATATTGGTACAAGCCACTGGAGCGATGGGCGCGATGCAGTCTTAGGACCAGCCCCACGGGCGATATGATGGCCGGTAATTGCGACGGCGAGCTTAGCGCGGGGCAATGGGGAAGTGTGCCGAGCTACCTTTGGCGGTGCTAGCTACTTCCCGGCGCAAAATTGATCGACTTTGACGTTTGTCTAGAATCGGCTGGCGAGGGAAAAACTGCGAGATCGGACGGAACTGAAGTTTGACGGTGGCGGCCACCGCTGATTCATTCTTATGAATGATTCGTGATCGAACCCTTCGAGCGCGCGAGAAGCTGATCAGCAAATTGCCGATCACCGGCGAGTTGCTTCGCGGCTCGCTGTTGGAGCGCACGGTCCGACACACCAATGGATGCCCGAAATGCGCGCGCGGCGAAGGGCACCAGGTGTTTGTTCTGACGGTGACTTATCCGGGCGGACGCACGCGCCAGTTCAGCGTGCGCCGCGAGCGGGTTGCCGAGGTACGCCGCTGGCTCAGCAATTACCAAGAACTGAAGGAAGCGATCGAAGCCGTTTGTGAGCTCAATCATGATCTGCTGCGTCCGGAACGGGCCGCATCAAAGACGCGGGGGAAGCAAGCATGATTGAGATGCGGCGGACATGCACGAAGGTCAGTTCAAGCTCGGTGGTCGTCGGCTCGATGCTCAAATGACTCGCATCCGCGACCGCTGCAAAGGTTAGTTCGGCTTGGGCGACCGCAGGCAATATAACCTTTTCGACAAGCTCCGACAACTTATCTTCTGTGGCGGGCGAACCTAATCCCTCTATGGACTTGACGGCCATGAGAACGTCGAAAGTGGTGACGAGGTTCGCGCCGAGCACAAGTTCATAGTGCCGGTAGGTGGCACGGCCGCTGAGGTTGTGAGAAAGGTCAAGGTTGAAAGGTGGCACCCGCCCAGGGTTCGAAACTGCCCGCGTTAGACGTTCTCACCTTGCCACTGGAGGACGCATTCCGCCGGAAAGCGGAAGTCTTATGCTCTCACTGAGTTTTGTCGATTTTGTGAAGGGTTTCGGATGACGGCCCGTCATTGACGGAGTTGCGCGCACGGGGGCCGTCGTCCGAAAGCCTCCAGGGAAGGAACCCGCGGGACGTGAGGTGCTGGTGTGTGCGCGCTATGGCGATTTGATTGCGGCGAAGAGATTGGGCCGAAGACGCTGGGTGGCAGCACTCGGGTGATTTCGGCTGCCGGTGCAGCCGATCGGGTTCGATTGAGTCGTTCTCGGGAATGAACGCAGCGTGGAATGCGATGCCGCGCCCCTGTGTGGCCGAGCGTCGGCGTGGCCGGTCGATGACCAGTAAGGAACGCGCTCGGCGGTGCAGGTGCAGGACGTGGTGCTTGTGCTCATGAGGTGTCGATCCTGATTGCGACGAGAGGTTTGCTCGGCCGGTGGCGTGGTTGGCGGCCGGCTTGGAACGTCTCGATGATGGTCATGCGGCTGCCGCAGCAGGGGCATGGGTGGGCGAGCGGCTGCGCGGCCGGCTCGGTCTCGACCGCCTGCTCAGCCAGACCCAGGAGGTCGCGCGCCCGCGCGATGGTCTCGGCGCGATTGCTGCCGGCGAGGAGCCCGTAATGGCGGATGCGATGGAAGCCCTTGGGCAGGACATGGATGAGGAAGCGTCGGATGAACTCGTTCGCGTTGAGCGTCATCGTAGTGTAGCGGCCCGGTCCCTCGACGCGGTAGTTCTTGACCTTGAAGGTGACGTGCTGCTGGTCGATTGCGATCAGGCGGCGGTTCGAGATGGCGACGCGGTGGGTGTAGCGCGCCAGATAGGCGAGCACGGCCTTCGGGCCCGCGAACGGGCGTTTGGAATAGACGAACCAGCGCGTCTTGCGCAGCGGTGCGAGCAACGCAGCGAACGCCTTTGCATTGGCCAGATGCGCGTGGGTGCCGAAGAACTGCAGCCTGCCCGCCTGGTGTGCCGCCATAAGCCTCTCCAGCATCAAGCGCCGGAACAGCGTCGAGAGGACACGCACGGGCAGCAAGAAGTTGGGCTTGCATGCGATCCAACGTGCGCCATCCATGGAAAGCCCGCCGCCCGGCACGATCATATGCACGTGCGGATGGTGGGTCATTGCCGAGCCCCAGGTGTGCAACACTGAGGTGATGGCGATGCGCGCTCCGAGGTGCTTTCGGTCTGCCGCGATGGCGAGCATCGTCTCCGACGAGGCCTTGAACAGCAGATCGTAGATCACGGCCTTGTTCTGGTAGGCGATGTCGCCGATCGCCGCCGGCAGCGTGAACACGACGTGGAAGTAGGGCACTGGCAGCAGCTCGGCCTCGCGTGCCGCCAGCCACTCGCGTGCGGCCGCGCCCTGGCATTTCGGGCAATGCCGGTTGCGGCAGCTATTGTAAGCGATGGTCGTGTGGCCACAGGCGTCGTTCTCGCAACGCGCCACATGCCCGCCGAGAGCTGCCGTGCGGCAGCGCTCGATCGCGCTCATCACCTTCAACTGGCCGAGGCTGACGTGGCCACGGTTGGCGGCACGCCATGCGGCTCCGTGGTCGCGGAAGATGTCCGCGACCTCCAGCGCTGGACGAGCCATGGCCGCCGCGCGTTACGCGGGCGGGCCGTCCTTCGCCAAGGTCAGACGGTCGAGCGGGCTGGTGACGGTTCGCAGCAGGTTGGTGGCGACTTGGGCGTAGCGCGCGGTCGTATCGAGCTTCGCGTGTCCGAGCAGAACCTGGATGACCCGCACGTCGGTATGGCTCTCCAAGAGATGCGTTGCAAAGCTGTGCCGGAGCGTATGCGGAGAGATCCAGGCGCCGAGGCCGGCGACGTCGGCGGCCATGTGGCAGGCGCGGTTCAGCTGCCGCGTCGTGATGGGCAGGAACGGGTCGCGCCCCGGGAACAGCCAGCCCTGCGAGCGGCACTGCCGCCACCACGCTCGCAATACTTCGAGCAACTGCGGCGAGAGCATAGCGTGACGGTCCTTGCGACCCTTGCCCTGCTCGACCCGGATCAGCAAACGCTTGCTGTCGATATCGCAGACCTTCAGCGAGACCACTTCGGCCGCGCGCAGCCCAGCCCCGTAGGCAACACTCAGCGCCGCCTTGTACTTGAGGCCGGGGCCAGGCGCCGCCTCGATCAATCGCCCAACCTCCTCGGGGCTCAACACCCGCGGCAGCCGGCGCGGATAATGCACGCGCGTGAGCTGGGCCGCGAGGTTGGCGCGGCCGAGCGTGACCGTGAACAGGAAGCGCAACGCAACTGCCGAACTGTTCACGCTCGGCGGCTGCACGCCGGTCTCGGTCTGGTGAACCTGATAGCGGCGCAGGTCCTCGGCACTCGCCGTATCCGGCGAGCGGCCCAGGAACTTGGCAAAGGTCTCGATGTGGCGGATATAATCGTGTTGCGTCTTCGCGCCGAACTTGCGGACCGACATGTCCTCGATCATGCGACGACGCAACGGACTGATGGGCTTCTCGCTCATGGGGGGCTCCTGTCTTGAGGTTGGAGTGCTTGACCCCTCGATCCTCAAGACGGAGCGCCCCGCCTGTCACCGTACCTTGCGCACGGCGTCACTCCATCGACGCCACTAGCTCCGCCCTCGCGCGCAGCGCGCTCCCGCGCGAGCGGGTTCGTTCTCTGACCCATCTGCGACATTGTCGGGATATCTACACGCTGGTTGAGAAGCTCTCGGTCAGAGGATCGCAGCGATTATTTGCTCCCAGCCGGGAACTCTCGCTGCTTGTCGGTGCTCGGCGAAATAAGACTGGCGGGCGAACTCGGGCATCAGATGAAAGATGTGTCGGAAGCTAAGGCCCTTGAGGTAGGATGAGTTCCGCCGCCGGCAAGCGGCGTTTCCAGTTCCTGCTTGGAGCCGCGATCTGCTTTCAGTCCACCTGCATCTTCGCTGCCCGGACGATCGGCCACCACCTCTCGATCTCGGCGCTTTGGAACGCGGCCAGCGCGTCCGGCGTCTGCTGATCACGGGGGAAAATCTCCTGTCCGGTATGTGCGATTCGCCCTCGCGCGGTCGGATCGGCCAAGGCCGTGACGATTGCGGCATTTAGTCTGGCGACAACGTCTCCGGGAGTCGCCTTGGGCATAAATGTCGCCTGCCAATTCAGAGCATGGAGTCCTGGTAGGCCCGCTTCGCCAACTGTCGGAATGTCGGACGCCGCCGCCAGCCGGATTTTCGATGTAACGGCATAGGCTTTGATCATGCCGGTTCGAACGTAAGGCAGACAAATGGGAGGCGTGGCGATCATGAAGTCGATTTGACCCGCCAGCAGGTCCTGCATGGCCGGGCCCTGGCCACCGCGATAGGGCACCGATCTGAAACGCGTGCCCGTTTCTCTTTGGAAAAGGAGGCCCCCCACTGTCGTAATGCCCCCGGCGCCGCTGGTCCCTTGCGTTGCGTGCGGATTTGACTTGAGCCAGATAACGAATTCCGCGAGATCGTTCGCCGAGATGGTTTTTCTCGCGACAATCACAAAGGGCTCATTTGAAATCAGCGCAACCGGCTGGAAATCCTTCTGCAGATCGTATGGCAGCGTAAACATCGGGCCATTGAGAACATGTGTGGCCAAGTTGCCGAGGACGAACATGTGCCCGTCAGGACCGGCCCGAGCGACGCGGCCGACGCCGATCGTGCCGGAAGCACCAGCCACATTCTCCACAATGACGGGCTGACCGAGCGACGTTCGCATGGCCTCGGCGAGAATGCGCCCGAGTGTGTCCGCTGACCCGCCTGCCGCATACGGGACCACCATCGTGATAGGCCGCGTCGGATACGATTGCGCGTGCGCAAGCGAGACAAGATCAAGTCCAACGCCGATTGCCAAGACTGCCTTCAGGACATCGCGTCGATGCATGGTCCATCTCCATTGTCGGGCTCGCAACCATCTCTGCTTTTGAACGATAGCTGGGCGATATATAAGTGCATAATCGTATCTTGGGATAGGGCTATAACTTTGAAATATAGGGGTCTTGGAATGGAATGGAACGACCAAGCCGTGCGCAGGCTCAGCACGCGCGAGCTCCGTGTCATCCTCGCTGTCGTCCATACCGGCAGCATGGCGAAGGCAGCAAAGACACTGGGCACGTCACAACCGGCGATCTCGAAGACCATTGCCGATATGGAGCACACCTTAGGCGTCCAGCTCCTCTATCGAAGCCCGCAGGGCGTCGAGACAACGCAGTATGGAGACGCCCTGGTCAAATGCGGCATTGCGGTCTTCAACGAACTGAAACAAGGCATCGATGAGATCGGCTTCCTGGCTGATCCGACGGTGGGAGAACTGCGGATCGGCTGTCCTGACGGGGTTGCGACGGGACTGGTCCAGGTCGCTGTCGAGCGGTTGCTGCAAAAGCATCCGCGCATCACGTTTCACATCGAAACAGAAGTTCTCACGCGCCAACTGCGTGAACGCAGTGTCGATCTTGTCATCCATCGAATCCCGGGAGCGGTGGCCGAAGATTTCGACTCGGAAATCCTCTACGAGGATCCCACTGTGATCGTTGCCGGCGCTGACAATCCCTGGACCCGACGGCGTAAGATTGTGCTGGCCGGCCTGCTGAACGAGCGATGGGTTATGCACAAATCCGATAGTGCGTTGTGGTCATCCCTCATCGAAGCCTTTCATACCAATGGCCTGAAGCCGCCGCGGGCGACAGTAACGGTCACGTCCCTCCATGTGCGCATGAGTTTTTTGGCAACCGGACGCTATCTTTCGGTGCGACCTCGATCGACGCTCAGGTTTCAAGGAAAGCAACCATTGATCAAGGCGCTGCCTATCGAATTGCCAACCGCCCGACACCCGGTTGCAATCGTGACTTTGAAGAACCGCGCGCTCCCCCCTGTGGCCCGGTTGTTTATCGATTGCGTCCGCGAGGTGGCCAAGTCGCCGGCAGGCGGCAAATGATGCCATGTCGCCTTGTGGCCCTTCTCGACAGGCCACATTCTTCTGGCCCGCCGTCGCAAACGGAGCATTGCGGACATAGGACAATTTTCTGTGCCTGCCGATCTGTAGCGATTGACCCGAAGCGGTCCTCGCTGTGGCTCAATTTGCACTGCAACAAACGGCAGAACGCAAGCTGATCCCGGAGGGTCGCGGATCTCCTTCCAGTCGTAGTGAGAATCATGCCCGCCGCGCAGATGAGAATGTCGCGCGCCTTATCAAAGTTAAGGTCCTCGCGTGACCTCGAAAAAACGTGGGCACTTCATTAATCGCTAATGAATCTCTCCGTCTGGTAATATGCGTTAATTGCCGTTGTCGATCGCCAGTTAGGCTCGCGTTAATGAAAACCACATGATTTAGCGCCCGCAAAGTACAACGTCAACGCCAGTCGCTCAGTATTGAAATAAATATCGAACGAGCGGATTTAGGCTCATGTCAATTGGCGCTGGCAAGTCACAGTTTCGACTTTTGATCGTCGTTGCTGGCAGCGTGACTTGCGTGGCGGCGCTCGCAATCGGTTTGACTATTTTCTGGCTGCGCTCGGAGGCGATCAACAGCGCATCCAGGGAGGCCGGCAGTGTTGCCACCATACTTGCTGAGCAAACCGATCGCTCGGTTCAATTGGTGGAACTCTTACTGAACGAACTGAAAGGACGAATATACAGTTCGGGCGCCAGAACTCCCAATGATTTTCGTCGTTTGCTACAGGGGGAGGACACATATCAACTGTTAGTGGAGCGCATGGCGCGCATATCTCACGTTGCAATTATTTCGCTAGTGGACAAGACTGGCGTGATCGTGAATTCGACTAACCAGTGGCCGACGCCGCATACGGATATTTCTGATCGTGAACATTTCCAGCATATTAAGAACAATGACGATCAGCGCATATACATCAGCAAACCAGTGGTTGATCGCTTCAAGGGCATACCCACCCTATTTTTTTATAAGCGCGTGAACGATGACAATAACGAATTCCTGGGCGCAATCACAATTGGTATTCGGCTGAAATATTTTCAACATATCTATGGATCAATCGATTTGCTGGGCGATAAGTCATTTCTATTCCTTCGCAAGGATGGCACAGTTATCTTGCGCTACCCTGATGCGAACGATCGCGGCGGCACGAGGATGCCCGCGGCGTCACCTTGGTACGAGCTGGTTTCGAAAGGTGGTGGATACTATCGGTCACCAGGCTATTTCGACGGGATACCTCGTCAGATAGCTGTGCATCCGTTGCGCGACTATCCCCTTGTCGTCAATGTCGCTGTATCGGAAACCGCGGCGCTGGCGAGCTGGCGTATTCAGGCAATAACCATCGGTCTTGGTACATTACTTGTGCTGTTCTGTTTGGCATTCCTCCTCAAAGCTCTGAGCAAACAATTTCGTCGGCTCGCAACTTCAGAAGCCAGGGTTGATGCAGCCTTGAACAACATGCGCCATGGCATCCTGATGTTCGACCCGGAGGGTCGACTTGTCCTCTATAATCAACGTTTCCTGCAGATGTACCACCTGTCGCCGGAAGCCGTAAAACCCGGCTGCACGCTGAGTGATCTTCTGCGCCTCCGCAAGGTGGCCGGGACCTTCAAAGGAGACCCGGATAAGTACGTCGCCAAGCTCGTTACCGCAGACGGCTCCTTCACAGGTGATCCAGATCGGCATATGGCCAAGAGTTACAACAATGGAAAAGTCGAAACCAAGGAAATCGAACTTCCAGACGGGCGGATCATCTCCATCACTAACCAGTCGACGCCGGGCCATGGTTGGGTGTCAGCGCACGAAGACATCACGGAGCGTCGGCGTGCGGAGGCACAGATTAGCCACATGGCGCATCATGATGCGCTGACCGACCTGCCCAACCGGGCGACCTTTAACGACACTATGAGCGCCATGCTCGATCGCGCGGGGGCGACCGGCGAACGGTTCGCCGTTCTGAGCGTCGATCTTGACCACTTCAAAGAGGCCAATGACAGTTACGGGCATTTGATCGGCGATGCACTGCTGTGTGAGGTCGCCCGTCGTCTGCGAGCTGCTGCCGACGAGGCGTTTCTGGCACGCGTTGGCGGTGACGAGTTCGTGTTGATCGCATCTGATGGCCCTCAACCGACCACCGCCGCAGCGCTCGCTGAGCGTTTGCTTGCCACTTGTGTGGAGGACTTCGAGATTGAAGGTCACCGACTGAAATTGGGCATGAGTATCGGGGTTGCGATCTATCCGACCGACGGCACCGACGCAAAAGCGCTGATGATCAACGCAGATGCCTCGCTTTATCGGGCCAAATCCGAATTCCGAGGGGCGGCGCTGTTCTTCGAGCCAGAAATGGGCACCCGGCTGCGCGTACGGCGCGACCTGCAAGAGGATTTGCGCTTAGCCATCGATCGCGGCGAACTGCTATTGCACTATCAGCCGAAGATGAAAATATCAGGCCAAACCATCGGGTTTGAAGCGCTGGTCCGCTGGCAATGTCCAAAACGTGGCCTGATCTTACCGGGCACGTTTATTCCTGTTGCCGAGGAGAGCAATCTCATCAATCTGGTGGGCGAATGGGTTCTGCGTGAAGCCTGTCGCGAAGCCGCATCTTGGCTGCAGCCGCTGACCATTGCGGTCAATATATCTCCGATTCAGTTTCGCCTCGGCGACCTGCCGAGGCTCGTCCATTCGATTTTGCTCGAAACTGGCCTTGCACCTAGCCGCCTTGAACTCGAAATCACGGAAAGCGTCATGATCAACGACTTCTCGCGCGCGGTATCGATCCTGCATCGCCTCAAGTCCCTCGGTATAAGGATTGCAATGGACGATTTTGGAACCGGATATTCTTCCTTGTCGTATCTGCACTCCTTCCGTTGTGACAAGATCAAGATCGATCGCGTTTTTATTCACGACTTGGAGCACAACCACCACTCCAGGGCCATCGTGCGTGCAGTTATCGGTCTCGGCCAAAGCCTTAACCTGCCGATCCTGGCGGAGGGGGTCGAGACTGAAGCACAGCATGCGTACCTCGGGCAGGAGGGCTGCGATGAGGTGCAGGGTTATCTTACGGGTCGACCTCTCCCGATCGCGGACTACGCCGAATTGATTGGTCGTCAAACGATCGCTCTGAAAAATCGGGTCGCCTGCTGACCCAACT
This sequence comes from uncultured Alphaproteobacteria bacterium, assembly GCA_963753575.1. Lineage (GTDB taxonomy): Bacteria > Pseudomonadota > Alphaproteobacteria > Rhizobiales > Xanthobacteraceae > VAZQ01. The sequence continues at coordinate 3,868,332 of CAVWCR010000003.1, read as the reverse complement.
GACATCCGATCCACGCCGTCAAGGTGAGCAACAAAAATGTCTTTGATGCGGCGCGAAATGACGCGATTGGCCCTCTTTCACCGTGGCAGACACCCGGCCGCCACGGACGCTGTCAGGGGATAAGCTGCCGATCCACGCCGAGTTGGTCGGACTTTCCGCTGCCGGGGGTAGACCGTCCGTCACCAGCAGTGCAGTGTGACGGAAGAAAATGACCCGGAGCGCTTATAGGAACGGTGGCTGAGCAGCGTCTTGTCGAGGGATTTAGGGCCCTAACCAGTGACTGAGAACGCCGCGAACCAGGGGCGACGGGGCAGAGTATCGACGGCGCAATCAGCGAGGTGGGTGGCGCGTCGGCGGCCCCACTTGGTGGACCATATGCGATATTTTGACCGCGATCTGCGCTGGCAATTGTTGTTGATTGTTGCCGAAAAGTTACACCTGGAATCAGGAGGTAGGATATTGTGCAGGCTTGGGAAAACCGAGGGGACATCAATGAAGAAGGTCGCAGCTTCAAGTTTCGCGCTCTTGGCGTTGGCCACGGCGGGGTCCGCGATGGCTGCCGACATGCCCGTGAAGGCGCCGGTCTACAAGGCGCCAGTCGTGGCCGGCTATTATTGGACGGGCTGCTACGTTGGTGCGCACGTCGGCGGTGGTTGGGGCAAGAAGGATTGGCTCCACACTGAGGATAATGGCGACCCCGTCATCCCGGCGGAACCTTTCGGCCAAGACGATGTGAGCGGGGTTATTGGTGGCGGCCAGGTTGGCTGCAACTATCAGACCGGCGCCTGGGTCTTGGGAATCGAGGGCGACTTGGCATGGTCGGGCATCAAAGGCAGTCACAGTCCCTTTGCCGGAGATTTCCAGGAGTCGAAGGTGGACTGGATCGGGACTGTTACAGGTCGCTTCGGCTACTCGTGGGATCGCGTTCTCCTGTATGTAAAAGGCGGCGGCGCTTGGGCGCGCGACAAGTTTAGCGAAACATTCCAAGGTTCAGTGAACACCGCCGATCAGACACGAACCGGTTGGACGATTGGCGGCGGTCTTGAATACGCGATCATCGGAAATTGGACCGCGAAGGTCGAATACAATTATCTCGACTTTGGCAGCAAATTCGTTCGGGTCGTCGGTCCCGTCAACACCTTCGGATACGAAATCGATCAGCAGATTCACATCGTCAAGTTTGGTCTGAACTACCGATTCGGCGGGTATGCGAGCGGACCGGCCTACTAATCGATAGAGCACGAGATAGTGAGGGCCCCGGGCGAAAGCCTGGGGCTTTTCGTATTTTCAAAGGGCCTGCAAATCAATGCGGAGTAAATGCCGCGTGGTCTTATTCGCCATGCCGGCTGGAATGTTACCCGGATCAACTCGTGTGTGTACCGAAAACTTCATCCGGGTTGATTCAGGAACAGAATTGCCTATCGTCAACGACGATGGTCGCGCTGTTATGGTTCTTACTTGCGCTGCTCACCTTGCCGTTCAAGTCGAAAAGCCGACTTGAGGCGGAGAACGCGGTTCTCCGGCGGCAGTTGGCTGTGCTGCGGCGAAAGGCGCGAGGTCGCGTCCAGTTTACAATGGGCGATCGCTGGTTTTTCGTCCAGCTGTATCGATGGTTTCCTTCGCTCTTGAGGGCGATCACGATCATTCGGCCCGAGACTGTCATCCGGTGGCACCGTGCGGGTTTCCGCCGGTACTGGCGCTGGAAATCCCGGTCCCTTGGAGGCCGGCCGCAGATCGGCGCCGACCTACGAGCACTCATCCGGCGGATGAGCATCGAGAAACCCACTTTGGGGTGCGCCGCGCATTCATGGCGAATTGCTCAAGCTCGGCTTTGAGGTCGCGCAGTCGAGCGTAGCGAAATACATGGTCGAGCGCCGCGGGCCACTAAGTCAGGGGTGGCTCACCTTTTTGCGGAACCACGCGCCAAACATTGCTGCCATGGATTTGTTCGTTGTCCCGACCATTGGCTTCGGCCTGCTTTATGCCTTCGTCATCGTCCGGTTGGGGCGCCGAGAGCTTGTCTGGATCAATGTCACCGCGAACCCAACCGCGGAATGGATCGCACGCCAGCTAACCGAGGCATTCCCTTGGGATGAGGCTCCGCGCTACCTCATCCGTGATCGAGACCAAGCCTACGGTGCCGCCGTTACGCGCCGAACGCGGGCCATGGGCATCCGCGACAAACCGATTGCGCCGGGTTCGCCGTGGCAGAACGGCGTCGCCGAAAGGCTGATCGGATCAATCCGTCGCGAATGCACCGACCATATTATCGCAGTAGGAGAGGGGCACTTACGCCGCGTCCTGCGATCCTATGCCCACTATTACAATAAATCGCGGACGCATCGCTCTTTGAACAAGGACAGCCCGAGTTCTCGGTTGGCTGAGAGCGTCGGATCCATCGCTGCACGGCCGATCCTGGGCGGGCTTCACCACCGATATTGCCGAATCTGATTTTCGGTACACACAGGTGTCAGTCTCGACCGGCCTGACATCGATCCGGTCCAGGTTTCGTCGGTCTCGCAAGTATAACTGCTCGTTGGCACCAAAGTGCTCGGTGGCTGACACCCGTAACCTCGAACGAGGCGGGACAAGCAGGATTCCGGCATAGTGAAGACCACTGTTGACCGCGACCTCCCTGACGGGGCCCGGACGAAGGTTGCGAAGACCCGCTCGGCACGCTTGAGTGCAGGGCCATTCGCGTCATCTTAGGTTCGCTTTTGCGCACGCGGCACCCCCGTCACGCTGCCTTGATGCCGGCGCGCTTGATGACTTCACGCCACCTATCCGTCTCGCCTGCAATAAGCCGGGCAAATTCTCCGGGAGAGCCAGGCAGCGTCGTTCCGCCCAACTTAGCAAAGTGAGCCATGATCTTCGGTGTGAATCGGCGTCCAATGGACGCCGATTCACATATGCAACTATGCCAAAGCGACCCTATCCCAGTCACAAACGCCGACATACTGCGATCTTGATCGCAGCTCTTGAAAATCCCGCGCAGACCCAAAAGCAGATAGCTAAGACGACCGGCTACAGCGAATCCCAGGTGTCACGCATCATGTGCTCTCCTGACTTTCAGATGATGTATGACGTCCTTTTGCGGGAAGCCGCAGTGAAAGCTCGATCTAAATGGCTGACCGGCACCGGCATTGCCCGCTGAGAGGCCAACATTTTCTCCCTTATTATATTGCACTTCCCTTGGCTTTGGTGCGCCCGGGTAAGCTCTGATGCGCCCTACCGCCGCAACGAACCGCAATACCCCTTGCAAATGGCGCATAGCGACGCATCCGCCAATCAACTACAGCGCAACGCGGCGCATCTCTGGCGTCACCTTCGCGCATTGATGCGCAATACATCAAGGAGCTGTTGGGCACACACGGACTAGACGCGGGCCAACCTAGAAGCTACTTTTCCGCGGATGACTGGAAGCAACGGCCATTGTTGGCCGGTCTGACTAAAGCCGAAGAACCTGTCAGGAGACCACAATGGCAATTCAGATCATTGATCCTAAAGAAATTGCACTGCGCGAGAAAAAACGTACCGTGGTCATGAACACACGCAAGCTTCATGCATGGGTTCACTACTACCCCAACCCGGGCGATCACGACCACATGCACTGCCATAACGAGGATCAGGTGTTCACCTGCTTCGAGGGCGAATGCACGATGCGCTTTCCCGACGGCACATCGTCCATACTCCAGCCTGGGATGGCCGCGCTTATTACGGGAGGCTCGTTCTACCAGCTCGAGAACACGGGCCAGGGACACATGATCTTGATGGGCCACCGCTCCGGTAATCAGGACAACGTGATGATAATTGATTACGAGACCCGAAAAGACCTCCGCAAGACCGGCGCGAAGTTGGTGAGCAATCGGTCACAGAAGTAAGATACTTAACGTAGACACGCTACCAATGGTTGAAGCATCGGCCCAGAGCGGCAAGCCGGCAATTGGTGTGGAGGCACGGTCCAGTCTCCTCCTGGTACTATCCCGCTACTTCGTCCCCATCAGCTCTTTGACGTAGGCGATGATCTCTGACTTGGTCTCAATGCTCTCGCGAATGATGCGCGTCCCGTCCTGCCAGCTGCGAGGATCGAGCACCTGCTTGTTCTTAGCCAGATTGGCCTTGAATTCATCGTCCTGCACCATGGCCTCAAAGGCGGCGCGCAGCGCCGCCAGCCGGTCTGCCGGCACGCCGGGCGGGGCAACGAACATCTTGCCCGGTGCGCGCGCGAGAGCCAGAAATTGGAGCGCATTCCGGTCGCGATCGTTCGTCGCCAGTTCCTGCAGCATCGGTACGTCGGGAAGCTGCGGCGCCCGAACGTCGTGGAGCTGCGCCAGCCAATTCACCTCGTGCTGCGATATCCATTGCGGCCTTGCGATCTGTACGGCTTCTAGCGCCCCGTAGATGCCGTCAACTTCACTCCGGTCCATGGCGAGAAAGATGTCGCCCGTGGTCTTGAAGCCCGGAATAACTTTGATCTTCGTCCCGAGCAGCCAATTCATAATCATCGGCACAACGTAGGCGCCGCCTGTGCTGCCGGTCGCGCCAAAGACGGAAGGAGTTTTGCGCGCGTCCTCGACGGTCGCGATGCCGGTTCGCTTGAGGATCGCCGCAACCCCTGCTTCGCCCTTGTTGATCGACCCGAGGACACCGAACTGGCGCGCGTCGTAGCGCACGTTCGCGGGCTCGAGCACCTGAGCGGTGGGCATGCTGTCATAGAGGAGACCGATCACGGTCCCATCCTTGGCTGCGGCGTTATAGAGAAAATTCGTCTGCAGGAGGCCCGCTGCCCCCGGCATGAACTGCGGAACACCGTTCGGCCTGCCCGGAAGGTAGCGTGGAAGATGGGTGGCGACCAGGCGTGCTAGCACGCCATAACGTCCGCCCTGGTCGAACGCATTGAGGACCTGGATAGTTTTCCCCTTGTAGAAACTTTCGAGGTCCATTGCGCGCGCCGCCCCCAAGCTCAGCCCGGAGCAGATGATTGCGAGCGCAAGCCGAAGCGTAATGATCTTCTGCGACATCGATGTCCTCCCGTGAACCATTTGATTTGAAGCTTGCAACCCGACGTCGATGATCTGCCGCCCAGTATTTGGCGCCTCACCCCTTGCCCGTTCGCAGGAAGGGCAGGGAGTCTCCCCACTTCCGGCGAATGATTTCCGCGTAGTCGGGCCCGATGGCATTGACAGCCGGAAACTCGTCTTTCCAATGGAACGGTCGGACCGCGTAGATGATGATGCGGCTGAGCGTGATGTCGTGCTTCCCGCGCTTGTCAGGCGGCAGGATTGGATCGATGTGTCCGGTCCAACAATTGTCGATGATGTCGGTCTGCGTCCGCGGGTCCCAGCGCGTGGAAACCGCCCACATTACCTCCGCCGGATTCGTGATATCGATATCCTCGTCGACGATGATGATGATGCGAGCCATGTATGAGGCGCCACATCCAGCCGCCACGAGGCCCGCCATCTTGGCGTGCCCCGCGTGCATTTGCTTGATCGAGATCACCTGGATGAAGCGATAGCCACCGCCCAAGAGGTTCCAGACGCCCCGGACCTCGGGCACCCCAGCCGCTTCGAGCGCGTCCCACATCGCCGCCAAGCTTGCGATCTTGACCTGTCGCCCGGGATAGTTGGGCTTCGTGCCGCCTTGCCCGATGATGATGGGATCGTGTCGGTGGTAGACCGCCTGCACGCGCACGACGGGCTGCGGACCATTCGAAGAAAAGTACCCAGGCCACTCGCCGAATGGGCCTTCCGGTTGGGTCTCGATGCTCGGGGAAGGCATCATGCCCTCGAACACGAGCTCCGCGTCCGCCGGCAGCGGCAAGGACGTCATCTTGCCCGGCACGACATCGATCGGCCGGCCAATTCGCGCGCCGGCGACCGCGTATTCCGACACACCGGGAGGCAGGGCTGCCGCCGCCAGCGCGCCGAGGATCGGCGCCTGCCCCACCGATACTGCAATCGGACAATCGCGGCCGCGCTCCCAGTATTTTCGCCGTATCACGTCGCCCTGCTTGCCGGGCTCTATGAACACGGTGAGTGTCTTGCGATCGTGCACCATCACACGGTAGGTACCCAGGTTGACCCAATCGCTGTCCGGGTCCCGCATGATCACGAGGCATTCGGTGCCGATGTAGCGGCCGCCGTCCTCCGCGTGCCAACGCGGAGCCGGAAATTTCAGGATATCGAGGTCGTTCCCCTCACGGATGACGTCGAAAACGGGACCGGTATTGACGAGCCTCGGCGGAATTGGATCAGCCTTCTGCTTCGGGCGGCGGCGAAATTCCCGCAGTGTCTCCAAATTCATGTCTCCGACCAGGAAATGCGCCGTGCGGACGTTCGACAGAATGCGGAACGATGGATCGTAGCCCTTCATCTCTTCGAACAACAGCACCGGCGGGTAGAAGTGCTCGTGGCTGAGCTCAAAGATCGCTCCAAGTTCAAGCTCCGGGTCTGCCCCCTTGACCGTGTACAGTTCGCCGGCCGTATGCGCCTGCCGCAGAAATTCTCGTAGGTCGCCCCACGCCGCTTTGAGCGACTCCTTCCCTGCCCCGGTCGTGTCGATCGTCATGTGAGCTCGCCTCCGAGCGGGCAATGCGGGCACGCCTGATGAAACCGCACCCGGCTCACGGCTTGTTGTTCAATGCGTGAAGTCGGTCCAGTATTTCCTTGGGCATTGCATAGATCTGCTCGAGCAAATCGTGCAGTTTTGGTCCACTGACCGGATCGATCTCGGTGCGCGTCTTGGCGGCGTCGGCTAGAAACGCCGGATCTGTCATTGCGGCATCGAATGCGGCACGCAGCGCCCTGAACTCGATCGTCAGGAAGCTCAGGCGGAGCCACGAACGGCCATGCCATCACCTGCTGCGTCAGGATCACCTCAAACAGCTGCCGTTCCATCGCGGTCTCGGCAAGCTCGAGGATGAGCGGAACATCGCCGTTGCGCGGATCCTTGGACAGACCGATCTGTGCGACGAGCTTGATCTTGCCTTCCTTGACCCATGGGTCGATCCGGTCGCGTAGGGCCGCCGACGCGCTGCTGGCGACGTAACCGTCTGCCTCGCCGCGCTCGACCGCAAGCAATGCTTCCTGCAGGCTCGCGTAGCCGCTGACGACCTTGAATTTCGTTCCAAACACTTTGTTCATTAGGGTCGGGTAGAGGGACGGCGGTGCGGAAGGTGCCGTACCGGCTACTGTCAACTGATGTATCTTGAGGTCCCTCAATGAATTGACCGGAGACGCCCCGCGCACGAGCAGCAGACCGACCTCCTGCACGGGCGTTCCAATCCAGTTGAACTTCCGGGCGTCGTATTTCGCTGCCGAGTCTTTCGGATTGAGCAGAGGATAGGTGCTGACGACGCGCCCGACGATTGCGAGCTCCGAACCATCGCGGGGAGAGCGGTTGTACAAGTAATTTGCTGCAACAATGCCGCCCGCGCCCGGCATACCTTGAATTACGATCTTGGGTTTTCCGGGCAGATGCTTGCTCAGATATGGCCCAATCATGCGACCGTAAAAGTCGTAGCCACCGCCGGCGCCCCCGCCGACGAACAGCTTGAGCTGGCGTCCGGCATAGAACTGCTCAAGGGATTGCGCGCGCCCGGGTTGCGAATCGAGAGCCAACGAGAGGCCGACAACGGGCAGCGTGAAGGCCAGTAGTGCGGCCGTGCGATACGCTGACACGTCCCTTTTCTCAGTTAACCCCACGATCCAGCTTTCCTACGCAACCCATGACTGTAAAGCGGCCGATCGGAATGCCGCCAGGAAACTAGAGAGGATGTTGTGGCCTGAAACAAGGGTCCAACGAAAATCCGCACCATTTCACGCTTTGAAATGGGATTTCCGCTTAAATCATCGTCCAGGAGTAACTATGATGATTTGTCGCACACGCTAGAGAGCCATGCGGAATGAATGCCTACCCGAATCGTGTCAAACGCCAACTTGCTGCCGGTCAGCTTGCGCTCGGCATGGTCCTGCGTCAGGCCCGAACCATCGACGTTTCGACGATTGCCAAGACCTGCGGCTTTGACTGGATATCGATCGACATGGAACACACGTCGCTCGATCTCGATACGGCTGCACAAATAGCGAATGCATCGCTTGCCGTAGGCATTACTGCGATCGTCCGAGTGCCCGGGAAGGAACACTATCACGCATCACAACTCTTGGATGCGGGCGCGCAAGGAATCATGGTGCCGCACGTGGATTCCGCGGACGAGGCGCGCGCGATTGTTTCGAATTGCCGGTTTCCACCCGTCGGAAAGCGCTCACTGGCATCGGTGCAGCCACAACTCGCATTTGCGAATTTGCCTGCCGAAGACGTGATCCGGAAGGTCGACGAGGAGGTAATACTCGTGACCATGCTCGAATCACCCGAGGCGATCGAGAATGCGGACGCGATTGCGGCAGTCCCCGGGGTGGACGTACTTCACATCGGCATTGGTGATCTGTGCGCGGAAATGGGCATTCCCGGGAAATTCAGCGATCAGAGGGTTGAAAGGGCATTCCGCGTCGTGTCGAAAGCCTGCCATCGGCACGGCAAGCATGCTGGCATGGCCGGAATCCATGAGCCCGGCCTTGCGAAGAAATTCATCGATTTTGGCTTCCATTTCATCGCCGGCGGAACCGATCTCAACTTCCTTATGGCTGGCGCGCGCGACCGCGCAAATCTGTTACGTAGTCTTGCGAAACGCTAGTCGTTCTCAATCGCGGGCGGAGGCGCTGGATCTACAGCGAGAGGGCATTAGCCGGAAACAGCTCCTCGATCGCCAACCGCCGCGCTGTGTAACCCTGCTCGTGGGCGTAACGGACGAAAGTCTCGATGTTCGGCCGGTTCGCTTCCACCCCGTGGGCCCAGGAATTAAGGCCATAGACGGCTCGATTGCTCTCCTGATGAAAGATCGCGTCGGCTGAGGAAACGAGCTTCGGATCAGACAGGCAGGCCGGATCACAGAGCCGCTGCGCCTCCATGAAGGCACGCACAAGGCTTTCGCAAACCCACGGCTCCTGCCTGGCGAGCGACTCCCTCAGAACAACAGTGTGGGTGATCGGCAAAATGCCGGTCTTCCGGAAATACTCTTGCATTTCGCCCTGTGTGTCCTTGAAGAGCCGGCGCATCTTCGATCTGTCTTCGACATAGGACTGCGGGACTCTGGGAACGAGAATGGCGTCGACCTTGCCCTGCTCGAGCAACTGCTCGACATTCGCGCTCTCCTCGATCTCGATTTTGATGCCGCTCGGGATCGTGTAGCCGGCGCCCTCATCCGCTTGGCATGTCACCCATGTGACCTGGCTGGCCTCTAGACCGTAGTGATCCTGGAAGATGCCGCGCAGCCAAAGGTTTACGGTGTAGCGATAGGACGGGACCCCGATGCGGGCGCCGGTCAATTGTTTGACCGCGTAGAGAGGCGACTCCGCGAGGACGAAGATGTAAGCAAGAACCGGCATGCGCAGCGGGAAGACTGGAATCGCCACAACAGGCTCGCCCTGGCTGCGCGCGGTCACATACCAGGAGAACGACATTTCGGCAGCGTCGTACTGCTCGTAGACAGGCTCGTTGCAGAAATCACCCACGTAGCGCGCGTCGATCTTGAGCGCGACGCCTGCGGCTTTGATTCGGCCGTCGATTAGCGGACGCGTGCGGTCGTAGTCGGCGACAGCCATATTGATCGGGAGCAGTTGATCGGGTCGCAGCGTCTGGCGTTCCATCAAAGCTTGATCATTGTCCCGTGCCATGCGCGCGTTCTCCCTTGAGGCCTTGCTGGAAAGTACCCGTCACGGCAGTCCGTGACAAGAGTTGCCAAATCCGCATAGATGTTGCACACGGCAGCTGAATGCCGGCAACAGCTGTTGCCGAGGCTATCCCGGCACTCCCGAGATCAATCTGGCCGTACAGCGCGGTGAGATGGTGGGGTCGGGAGGCACCACCTGGGCGAGGCTGCAAGTCTCGAGCCTCGAGCTGCTCGAAAAAGAACCTGCTCAATTTTCCTCGTCCAGACCGGCGCGCGAGGATGGTGCCCCTTCGAGGCCACCACGCGCGATCCGGAATTCATCGCCAAAGCCAATGAGCGAAAGCTCCTGCTGCGGCAGCAGGCACGATTGCGGCGTTGATCGCGCTGGCCATGACCACGATGAGGAAGCGCAAACTTGGCGACCGGCAGCATCCTTCACTGGATTTCATATTGTGAAATGCCCCCAAATTCCCCCGGCATCACTTGCCGCTTCTAGTAGTATTCATCACGCTGAGATGTCTGTCATTTTCGGACCCGCCGCTGAAGGAGCGTTTCGAATGAACGTTCAGAACACAAGGCAATCGGACGGCAGCGCCTATGGCCGGCCGACGCACCACCACGATGCCGAGCTGACCGAAGTCGGTCCCGGCACGCCGTGTGGTGAGTTCATGCGCCGCTACTGGCAGCCGATCGCGCTCTCCGCAAAGGTCGAAGCGCGGCCCACGAGGGTTCGAATTCTTGGCGAAGATCTCATTCTCTTCAGGGACGGCAGAGGGCGCCCCGGACTTCTCACGCCACGTTGCGCCCACCGGGGCACGTCGCTCTACTACGGCAAGGTCAACGAGGACGGCATCCGCTGCTGCTATCACGGCTGGCAGTTCGACGTGCAGGGACGTTGCATCGACCAGCCCTGCGAGCCGGAGGGCGGCCTGCGGAAGGACCGAGTGCGGCAGCCTTGGTACCCGGTGGAAGAGCGCTACGGCCTCGTGTTCGCCTACATGGGGCCGCCAGCGAAGCGTCCGCTCCTGTCGCGCTGGGAAGTGTTCGAAGACCTGGCCCCCGGCGAGACGATCTACGTCCACGCTTACACCGGCTACGGTGTCGGCGCCGACGACACCATCAGAACCATTCCGATCAACTGGCTGCAGAACTACGAAAATATCATGGACCCGTTCCATGTGCCGATGCTCCATGCGCGGCACAGCGCAATCCAGTACACGCCCGAGGCGGCTATTCTTCCGCAGGTGAAGTTCGAGCACACCGAACTGGGAATGAACTACATCGCGTACCGCCAGACAGGCGACGGCTCATCGGTCGAGCGCGTCACGTCGACGCTCATGCCGAATGTCGTCCTTGTGCCCGATCAGCAACTGAACGTGAGCGGACCTACGAAGTATATCCGCTGGCTTGTTCCGGTCGACGATACCAATCACTGCCTCTTCCACGCGATGCGTGTTCCACCGAACGTTGACGGAGCGGAGCTTTTCCTCAAGGTGAGCCGGCCAATGCCTATGGGATCGTCCAAGATGTGGTCCGAGATGACCGAAGACGAGCATCAACGATTCCCTACAGATTGGGAGGCCATGGTCTCGCAGGGTCCAATTACGCTTCACTCCGGAGAGCACTTGGCGATGAGCGACAAAGGTGTTGCCATGTTGCGCAGATTGCTCAAGCAACAAATCAAGGTCGTGCAAGACGGTGGTGACCCGATCGGGGTCACCTTCGACCCGGCGAAGGTGATCAATAAGGTCAACTCAGGTAACTACTTCCGCGCTGCCCCCGATAAGGTCTCCGCGTAACAAGCACCGCCGAAGGGTGTATGAGCGTCCCTCGGGGTCTGCTCGACCTTGAGACGCTCGGTAGCTCGATCTGATCGACACAGCTGCGGTTCTGGAGAGTTAAACAATGGAAATTGATCGAAAAAAACCGAGCGAAGTCGCAAACGTTGAATTGTATATGCAATTGATCCGATTCGGTCAGGAGGAAAACACCAGACGCAAGGAATCGCCCATTCACGTTCTGCGGGAGGAGCATGAGCAGGTTTTACTCAACTCCAAGACGACCGTCTTTATCGTTGACCCACGTCTCGGCTTCAACAACCGCACTCACCGATTTTGGAAAAATCGACTCCCCCCGGGCGGCGAAGAGGGACAGAAGTGGAAGACCGTGGGGCATCGCCACACCGTCGAGGCAGTGATCTATTGGCTGACCGGTCACGGCTACAGCATCATAGACGGGATCCGACACGACTGGTCTGCCGGCGATATCCTGTGCGTGCCGATGTTCGCGTGGCACCGTCACGTCAACAACAGCGACGAGTACGCCTATTACGCCGCATCCACGACCGGGCCGCTGTCGATGGGGCTGGGGCAGGCCGTGTACGAGGACGAGCGCTATCCGCAGTATTTCGTCTATGCGCAGCAGGGCGACAAGGCGATGAAGGCGCTGGCGCCCGGAGGCACTGAGGATCCCGACTTTCTGAGAAAGACCAAACTCGACACGCAAGCGCAGCGATTCTACGCCGAGCAGGTGTCGTTCGCGTTTCACGAGGAAAATCGGCGGCGTCAGGGCAAGGTCCTGCAGAAGAAGGAAGACATCAAGCTCGAGCCGACCCTCATGGGCCACATGGCCTACGCAATCGACGCGCGGCTCGGATTCCACGTGAAGGCGATGAGCACGATCATCGCCGAGGTGCCCCCGGGTAAGCACTCCGGGTCGCATCGTCATCTCTACGACGAGATTGACTACATTCTGGACGGTGAGGGGCAGGTCATCATCGATGACCAGACCTACAACGTGAAGCAGGGCGATACGCTCGCCATTCCGGTGTTCGCTTGGCACCAGTATTTCGGCACGGGAGACAGGCCGCTCCGCATCCTTGCCCACAACACGCGGCCCGCGATGGAAAACCTTGGCCTCGTTCTGACCCAGCATGGCGAGGACGCCAACTACTAATGCATGAAGATGCAGCGTTCCACCTCCATAGCGGCGTCATCTACGAAACGCACTATACCAGCGTCGGAATCGATGTCGGATCGTCCACCACACACCTGACGATCTCCGAACTGGTGGTCGGCCGGCTCGCCTCCCACTTCCATCGCAAGCCGGAGGTCCTGCGCCGGCAGGTCGTCTATCGATCGCCGATTATGTTCACGCCGTTCCTTCCCAATGGTACAATTGATCATCTGGCCATTCGGGCATTCGTCGAGGAAAGCTACCGAGAAGCAGGCGTTGCGCCCGATTTGATCACCTCGGGTGCGGTGATATGCACCGGCGAGGCTGCACGCCGCCAGAACGCCAGGGCGATCACCGAAGCGCTCGCCAGTGACAGCGGGCGGTTCGTCTGCGCGACCGCGGGGCACCATTTCGAGGCGCTGCTGGCGGCGCACGGATCCGGCAGCGTGGACGCAAGCCACCTCATGCAAGGACCGGTGGTCAATCTCGACATCGGCGGAGGGACGGCGAAGCGGTCTTTGATTTCGAACGGAATTGTCGAGAATACGGCGGCCATCAACATAGGTGCGCGCCTGATCGCAATGGATGCCGATGGCACGGTCATCCGCGCCGAGGCCGCGGGTCTTGCGATCGCTAAAGCTCTTGGCATCGATGCCTCGCCAGGCCGGCGGCTCACCGACGAACAATGCGAACGCATTGCGTCGAAGATGTCGCGCATCCTCGTTGGCTTCCTCGGCTTGAGTGAGATGAGCCCGCTCGGACGGCAGATGCTTGTCACTGATCCGCCAGCCGCGGCATCGCAGCCGTTTTGGCTCGTGTGCTCGGGTGGCGTGTCGGAATTTTTCTATGGACGAGGCCAATCGGATCCGGGCGACCTTGGGCCGCACCTTGGCCGAGCGTTGCGCACTGAACTGGAACGCCTCATGGGCGCGGAGAAACTGCGTCAGCCCCAAGAAGGCATTCGCGCTACTGTCATCGGCGCCTGTCAGTTCACACTCCAGGTCAGTGGCGAAACGGTCTTCGTAACCGAGTCAGCCGATCTGCCAATCAGCAATGTGCCGGTCGTGTCCGTTCCACTGAACTGGAACGACCTTACATTCCAAAGCGCGGCCGATGCTACGGCGGCCGCCCTCGACAATGACGATGAAGAGGCGCCGCTTGCGCTCTTCTTCGGCGGGGCGGAGCGCTTCGGCTACGGCAAGGTTCGGATGATCTGCGACGGCATCGCATCCGCATTCCGCCGCCGGTCGCGGCGAGAGCAGGTCGTGCTGATCTTCTCCCACAACATGGCCCGCACCATCGGGCAGACGCTTCGCAAACATCTGCCCGACGGGCCGCCGTTCGTCTGTCTGGATGAGATAGAGGTCGGGAATATGGACTATCTCGATATCGGCCTCCCCCCCGAGGGCGACACCTATCTGCCGATCGTGGTGAAGAGTCTGGTTTTCAGGTGACCGCACACAGCCCGACCGTCTGCCGCGTCAGGGTATATCGGAGAATCCGTAGAGCCGCGCCGGATTGTGCACTAAAACGTCCGCGAGCATTGCCTGATCAGGCGAAGCGCGCAGCAAGAATGCCGCGAGCATTTCATCGCCCGGCAGCGCACGTTCGCCATAGAGGACATGCGGCCAGTCGGTGCCCCAGATCGCGCGTTTCGGCGCGATCGAGATCATGCTGCGCACGATCGGTAGCATATCTTCCCAGGTCGGAGCGGCCAGCGATCGTCGGTCGGCATTCGCTAGGAGGATCCACCAGTTGCCTTTGCGCACCAGGTCCTCAATGAGTCGTAACGTCTCGTCGACAAGTCCATCGGCCGGGTTCGCCCCGGCGAGATGGTCGAAGACGGCTGTGCACTCCAATCCGCGAAGCCAGTCGCGTTTTGCAATGAAATCGTGAGCGGTGCCGCCGAACTTGGCGTGCCAGCCAAGCTCTTGAACCCGGCGCAAGCTTCGCTCCAGCTCGGACAAATTCATGCCACCCAGTGGACCGCCCAGGCTGAACCGCGCGGCCCGTATACCCCTGTTGTGGAGATTTAGCAGTTCTTCGTCCGTGACACTGTTGTTGATGATGGCAACACCGCGATACTGCGGCCGACCTCGGAGCATATCCACGAGAAGTCGGTGATCCCTTCCGTAGATCGTGGGCTGCACCAGCACCGCCCGGGTGATGCCGAGTTGTGCGTGAAGCTGCTCGAGATCGGCGAGCCGTACCGCCGGCGGCGGATAGGCGGCATTCGCCGATGGTGGATAGTGTTCCGCGTCCCCGAACACATGCAGGTGACAATCGCAGCTTCCGAAGGGCAGCCTTTCCTTCATCACGCCTCTTTGTTCTTGGACGAGATCCGGCGCGGCCGGCTGAGCTCCTCGATCCGTTTCTCGATCGAACGTGCCGCGTTCTGCATCTCCGGCACGTACCGTCGTGCCGCCTCCGCTCGTGTCATCGCGGATGTGTAGTACGTGAGCCCCAGGCTGCCGATCGCTTCTCCACTCGCCATGATCGGCACCGAGAGGGAACTCGACAATCTTGGCTCGACGCGGGGATCGCGAAACGCATACCCTTGCTTGCGCGTCTCCGCGATGATGCGAGCAATACTAGCGGGCGAGTTCGAATTGCCGAGTCGGTCCTCGGGATGCTTGGACTTGAGTAGGCTTGCCACGATGAGCTCGCGCTGCTCCTTGGAGCAAAAGGCTAGAAAGGCCCGGCCGTGGGCGCGGGTCAGCATCCGGTAGCGCGAAAAGGCGGGTGGCCGGCCGGGTGCGATTGGACTTTCGGGTACTGTCGAGTACAGCACGACCATCGCGTCGTTATCGAAAACAGCCACCGTAATTGGCCATTTGAGGCGACGCGTCAGGTCGAGTGCGTCAGATCGAGCGCCCTCGACGATGAGCGGACTGCCGTAAAAGCCGACACTTAGTCGCTCCACCAGATGGGTGACACGATATTCCTTCCGGCCACGATCCTTCGCCACGTACCCGACTGAGGATAGTGTCTCAAGCAGGCGGACCAACGTCGGTTTCGGAAGTCCGATATCCCGATGCAGATCGGCGATCGAGCTGCCACGATCGCGATTGATGAGAGACAACACTTCCAGCGCGCGCACGACGGATCGGACTGGCTTGAAGGACGGCATCTCCCGTCACTCTATTTGGCTTTGATCCCTGCCTTCTCGATGACTTCCTTCCAGCGCGGCACCTCCTGGGCGAGCCGAGCGCGTAAGGCGTCAGGGCCCTTGCCGGTGATGGTGAGACCGACCTGCCGGAACCGCTCGATAACCTCGGGCTGCCGCAGCACGGCGATCGTCTCCAACGCGACGCGATCGACGATCGCGTCGGGCGTGCCGGTCGGCGTGAATAGCCCTTGCCAAGTTTGCGCCACGGCTCCGGCGAGGCCAGCTTCCACGAGGGTCGGCAGGTCGGGAAGCTCGGGCGCGCGTTCGCTTCCGGTCAGAGCAAGCCCGGTGATCCTCCCGGCCTGCACCTGCGGCACGGCTTGCGGCGCGGCCAGCGAGGCGACTTCCACCGTACCACTGATCAGCGACTGCACGGCCTGGCCGCCGCCGGGGTAGGGGATGTGAACCATGTCGATGCCGGCCCGCAGCTTGAGCAGCTCTGCGGCGAGGTGCGGAACTGTACCGGTACCGGGCGTCGCGAAGTTCAGCTTCCCCGGATGGGCTTTTGCCAGCACAACGAGATCGGCGAGCGTCCTGACGCCGAGGTCGTTGCGCGTCACGATTACGCAAGGATAGAAGCCAAGATCGGCGACCGGGACGAAGTCCTTAAATGGATCGTAGGCAATACGCGCATAGAGGCTCGGGTTGATCGCAAAACTACTCGACCCCATCAGCATTGTATAACCGTCGGGCTTGGCGCGCGCCGCGAATGCCACGCCGATATTGCCACCTGCGCCCGGCCGGTTCTCGATAACGATGCTCTGCCGCAAGCTCCTCCCCAACGAGTCGCCGAGAGCGCGCGCAACAATGTCGATAGCCCCGCCGGCGGCGAACGGGACCACCATGGTCACCGGCCGGTCCGGATAGGCCGCGTCGGCGCGGCCGGTCAAACCAAATAGGGTGAGAACACTGGCGGCGCCGAGCGCGGAGACTTCCCTTCGAGTCGGACCATAGGTTTGGCGTGCTGGCGACATATCCTTCCTTTCAGAGTGGATGCTCATTTGGTTCCAAGCAGCCGCGCGGTCTCTTCCAGTACCGGCTTGGGGACCGCCGCAGCCGCCTGCACCAGCGCCGTGACTTCTTGCCAAGTCTTCGGGCGGATCAACAGCCGCTGCTTTGCGGCCGTCGCAAGAAATTCTGGGTCTCGCAGCGTGGCGGCGTAGGCATGGCGCAACATCGCGATCCGCTCGGGCGGCACATCGGGAGCAACCCAATGGGCGTAGCCGATGCCTGCCGCGAGCGAGACCACCGACGCGACCTTCCTTCCTTGTTCAGTCTCCGGAAGCTCCTTGAGCAGCGGCACATCGGGCAGCTCCGGCTCCTTTCTCGGACCGGTCTGAACGAGCAGGCGCACGAGCTTCTTGGCGATCCACTCCGGGTTGCTGAGGTTGAGACCGGCCCAGGTGCTTTGCGCGCCCATCATCTCGCCGCGCTCGAGCGCCAAATGGATCGCCTTGGTGCCGGAATAACCGGGAACGAGCTTGAACCTGGTTCCAAGTAGCGCGTTCATGGCTCTTGGCACCAGCGAGGAGCCCGCCGCCGCTCCGGTCGTCCCGAGAATGACCTCTTGGGTACGGGCATCTTCCCATCGGTTGATGCCGGCCGCGTGCCACGCATAAAGTGTAGAGTTGGAGGCAACCACGCCGCCCAGCCAGTTGAAGCGGCTGGGATCGTACTGGAGCCCGCTCTGGCCGAGCAGATAGAACGTCGCCGTGTCCTGGACGACCGCGGCGATTACGGTTCCATCCTTTGGCGCCTGGACGTAGACATGGTTGGCGGCGCGAATGCTGCCGGCGCCCACCATGTTCTGCACGATCACGCTCGGTTGCCCTGGGATGTATTTGCCGATCGTTCCGGCAATCAGCCGCGCATAAAGATCGTAGCCGCCGCCCGGCCCAAAACCAACAACGATGCTGATCGTCTTGCCACGGTAGAATTCGTCCGCGGATGCGCCCTGCGGCCCCGACAGCAGAAAAAAGGAAGCGATCCCGACCAGAGGCGCAGCGCAAAAGAAACGCGAGATCATCCTGAGCTCTTTCTCGATCAAAGGGGCTGGGGATCGGGTCCAATGTCGGTGACATTGCGCAGCTGTGCGATCACTCGGTCGAAATGCTGCCGGGATAGCGGTTGCTCGTCACTGAACGCGCGTAACTTCGACTCCTCGCATAGCGCCTTTAATTCAGCGCCGGAGAATCCTTCGGTGGCGGCAGCCAGATGCTTCCGCAGCTCCAGAACACTCTCGCCAGCGCCCAATGCGATGTCCTTCAGAAAGATGCGCAGGATGTCGGCGCGATTGGCTTCATCCGGTAATGGGATGAATATTCTCTTGCCAAGCCGGCCCGGCCTCAGCACCGAGCTGTCCACAAGGTCTAGCCGATTGGTGGCGCCAATGACGAGGATATTTGACAGGGTCTTGATGCCGTCGAGCTCCGACAGGATCTGGCTCACGACGCGCTCGGTAGTCCGGGACCCGGAGTTGGCCCCGCGCCTGGGCACCAGCGCATCGAGCTGATCGAAGAAGATGATGCACGGCGAGAGTTGCCGCGCGACCCGGAAGATATGACGAACGGCGGCCTCCGATTCACCCAGCCACTTGTCGAAGATCTCAGGGCCGTCCACGGCCAGGAAATTCACGCCCGCCTCATTGGCGATCGCCTTGGCGATCATCGTCTTGCCGGTGCCGGACGGCCCATGCAACAGGACGCCGCGCGGAGGAACAATGCCGGCGTTCTCCAGCTCGCCCGGCCGCTTCAACGATCGCACGATCAAGACCTGTAGCTCGCGCTTGACCCAGCTCAGCCCGCCGATGTCGTCCCATTTGACGTCAGGAACGGCGACGAAGGACTCCCTGATCGCCGACGGGCGAATAGCAGACAGGGCATTTTTGAAGTCTTCCTCGTCAACGATGATTGTTTCAGCCCGCAAGTTGAATGCGTCGAGATGGTTCTGCACCTGGGATGTCGTCCGGCGCAGCGCATTAAGGCCAGCTTCGCGGCAAAGCTCCATGATGTCCGCGCCCACGAAGCCATGCGTCGTGTTCGCGACCTCCGGCAGACACTCCGCGCATGCCGCCGACAGCGGCATGTCCCGCGTGTGGATACGGAGAATCTCGAGCCGCCCTTCGGCGGTGGGCGAATCAATGAACACCTCACGGTCGAAACGGCCCGGCCGCCGCATTGCTGGGTCCAGCGCGTCGATCCGGTTGGTGGTCCCGATCGAGATGACGCCCTCCACCTTGGTGAGGCCGTCCAACAACGACAGAAGCTGTGTCACCGCCCGGACATCCGTCTGCGTGCCGACATTCTCCCGGTTGGGCGCAATCGCGTCGAGCTCATCGATGAAGATGACCGACGGCGCGTGATGTGCCGCCTCGTTAAAGATCCGCCGGAGGTTGGCTTCGGTCTCGCCGTACAATGTCCCGACCAACGCAGGGCCGTTAATATAGAAAAAGTTGGCATCGATCTCGTTAGCGATAGCTTTGGTCAGGTGGGTCTTGCCACAGCCCGGCGGTCCGTAGAGCACGATGCCCTTCGGCGCCTGTATTCCGAGCTGCCGATAGATGTGAGGACATTGCAGAGGGAGCTGGATGAGTTCCCGGATCAGCTTGATTTCCGGGCCAACCCCACCGACGTCCTCGAAGGTGATGTCGAGGACGTGACGGTCGTGCCCCTCGTCCGGCTGCTCGATCTCAATTTTCGTAGCCTCGGTGATGATGCCAGGGCCATCCGGCATTCGAACCACCCGATAGACCGTTCCGGCCTTGGAATGATGAAAGGTCGAGAACAGGATCGAGCCCTCCATCACTGGTGAGGCGTTCTCGACGAAGTTCTCCTTTAGGTGTTTCAACAAGTGATGCGCTTCCGAGACGTCGATCGGCGGCGAAAGAACTACGCACGTTGCGGGCCCAAGCTCGACCCGCTTTACTTTCACTTCTTCGTCGAGCTTGGCCTTGATGGATTGCCGCAGCAGGCGGTCGAGCCGAATGGCCCGCGAGCCGGTATCGGCCTCGATGGGTCGCCCCACTCTCGCAACAGTTTCGCGGCCCAGTCCAGTCTCGATCGATACGATGTCGCCCACGGAGAGTCCCGCTGTCGACATCAGTTGCGCATCGATGCTCACGATGCACTGCGACGATGTGTTCAGCTCCGATTGGGATCGGTTGACGATCGCTCCAAATCTCCTGATCGAGGGCCGTCTGTCGTGCATCCTCTTGGTCCGGCGTTGCGATGACGAGCGCTACTTCACGTAGTCCGGCGAGTCCTCGATTTCCTCGTATCGCGAGCCCTTGTCCAGGCCTAATGCGTCCACGAAGTTCGCCTCGACGGCCAGGATCGATGCAGTCTCGTCGTCGCTGTCGTTGAAGTGCTGATAGGTCACGCCTTCCCGACGCAGCGGCAGTTGCAGCAACTCACCCGCGACCCAGGAGTATCTGACGCCATCAAGGATAGTGTGGCCCTTACCTTGCCAGAAATAGAATATCTTGCCACCCGGATGATGCTGTCGTCCGCTCTTACTTCCCGGCGGAATGTGCTGCACGTAAAACAGCTTGGTGTTCAGCGAGACATCGGTCAGGTTGGGGTGCATGTACCACTGCATGAGCCCATGCCGATTTGATTCGATCGGGATCTCGCTGCCCTTGACGACGAACAGGCCCTTGCTCCGCTCGCGCTGCCTTTCCCCAAGCTCCATCAGCTCGTCGAATAAGTTGCGCTTTGACAGTTCCTCGCGACGACCGGCCATGTGCGAACTCTGTTACTAGAGTTGGTTGCCAAATTTCTTCTGATAATCCTGCAGGACCTCGAGCTGTACGAGCTCGCTGGCTGATTCCTGCCATTGCGGCAGGTAGATGAACGCGATCCACTTGGTGGTAACGCCCTCGTGATTGAAGTGTTGGTGCTCGACGCCGCCTGGCTTAATCGGCAGAAGGATCATGTCCCCCTTGCTCCAGTCGTGGCGTTCGCCGTCGCATATGGTCCAGCCCGAACCCTCTAGCACGAAGATGATTAGGCCGCCCTGATGCCGATGTTTGCCGCTCTGCTTCCTGATGTTGGAGATGAACACGCGCCAATCTTGCAGGGCGGTCGGAAGGCTGTCGGTCGCCAGAAAGTACTCCGCGTGCGACTGGCGCGACATCTGGACGATCACGTCCGATTTCTTAATATGAATTTTTCCGGCTTGCTGGCGGTCGTGAAACTCCGCAAGTCGCTTCAGAAACGTTTCGTAGAGCGCGCCGGGCAGGGGCCCGCGCTCCCGTGTTCTCGTCCTCTCGGTTTCGGCCATGTCGTTTCTTCCTCCAGGTGGGCTGGGCCTCGCCCTCTCTGTTAGAGACTAGGTCTCAACACCTCGTGCAAAAGCAAAGTAAACATGTTTCATTCCGTGAAACAATGCTCCTTTGGCCTTTGAGCCCCTTGTACAAGGGCGCACAGTGCCATAGTGGCGTCCCTAGGTTGTCTGGTGACCACCAGGGCCGCCATCTGTATATGAATCAATCATCGCAAGAGGTGTAGCGCGTCTGTCCGGGCACCGACTACACGTGAGGAAGCGCCATGATTTGTTCGGTTTTGGCTCCGTTGACGGTCCTCGGGGTCTTGTCCGTTGCCCAACCGGCCGCTGGCGATCCCATCGCTGACTTCTACAGAGGCAAGCAGATCAGTCTCATTTCAAGCGCAAAGCAGGGCGGAGGCATTTGGACCTATGCCAGCGTATTTGCTCCCTATCTTGGTGCCCACATCCCTGGTCAGCCCCACGTCATTGTTCAATCGATGCCGGGTGCCGGCGGAATCCGGACCATGCAATATCTCGACACGGTTGCGCCGAAGGACGGCACCACGCTTGGGCTTGTGCATTCGAGCGTGTCGTTTGCCCCGCTCTATGGCGTCAAAGGAGCGACCTTCGATCCGCGCAAGATGAACTGGATTGGCAGCGTCGACTCCGCTCCGGCGCTGTGCGTGGCGTGGCATACGTCAAACATCAGATCGTGGCAGGATCTGCTCGAGAAGCCGTTCCTGGTCGGAACCACCGGCGCCGGCTCCCAGATGGAGACGCTGCCGGCCATGCTCAATAAGTTGTTCGGCACAAAGATCAAGTTGATCTCCGGCTACCAGGGCGGAGGGGACATTTTCATTGCAATGGAACGCGGCGAGTTGCAAGGCCGCTGCAGCGGAGGGTTGGTCACCGGCATCAGGTCGACGCGACCGGACTGGTTTTCGCAAAAGAAGGTGTTCGTTCCGATCCAGATCACGATGAAGCGCAGTCACGATTTACCCGACGCTCCGGCAATCGGCGAGTTCGTCAAGGATGATCGCACAAAACGCATCCTCGAACTCATTCTAGCACCGCAGGATATGGATCGCCCGATCGTCGCGCCGCCCGGCGTCCCAAGCGAGCGCGTTACTGCGCTGCGCGCCGCATTTCACAAGGCGGTCAATGATCCGGCCTTCCTGGCGGAGGCGAAGAGCCGGAAGCTCGCGGTGGAGGAGTTGAGCGGGCCACAGGTTGCTGACATCATCAAGCGTGCCTATGCCCTGCCACCCGACATCATCAGAGACGCTCAGGAGGCGACGAATCCCGCCAACGCCAGATGATGAGCGCGTCTTGCAGTAATGAATGTGCTACGGAAATGGGTAATTGCGAAGGATAGCATCGGCATGAACGTGGCGGTCGCAAAGGAAATGGCGGACAAGTTCAGGGCCGAGAAGGACACACCCTACTTGCGCTTCGTGCGCAGCGAGGGCCTCGATGTCATCAGTGCTCAATATGTGCCTGACCTATGCACTGTGGACGTGAAGCCGTGGCAGCGGCGGGGCGGCAATTCGAAGGGCGTGTACATTAATCATGACGCCTCCAAGACCTCGACCGACTGCTATGTCTGCGAGATCCCGCCTGGCCAGAAGCTCGAGCCGCAGCACCATATGTTCGAGGAAATGATCATGATCCTCGCCGGTCGCGGCTCCACCACGGTCTGGAATGATTCCGGCGCGCGCATTACCTTCGAGTGGAAGAAGGGCTCGATCTTCGCCATTCCGCTGAACTGCAATTATCAGCACTTCAACGGCTCGGGGCGAGATGCGGTTCGGTTCGTGGCGGTAACCAACCTCCCCACAGTGCTCAACCTCTATGGCGACGTCGGCTTCGTGTTCGGCGACACCTACGAGTTCAGAGATCGCTTCTCGGACGAGCCCGACTATTTCAGCGCGAAAGGCGAGCAGACCGGATTCTTGCTGACGACGAATTTCGTCGCCGACGCCATCAACCTGCCGCTCATGAACGCTAAGGAGCGCGGCGCCGGCGGCGGCCACATCCGCTTTAACATGGCCAAGGGTTCGCTCGCGAGCCACATCTCCCAGTTCCCGGTCGGCACCTACAAGAAGGCGCATGCGCATGGTCCCGGCGCACATGTCATCATGCTGGAGGGCGACGGCTACGCGCTGATGTGGCCTGAAGGATCAGAGCCCCAGCGCTACGATTGGAAGTATGGCACGCTGATGGTGCCGCCCGCCGGATGGTATCATCAGTTTTTTAACTGCGGTGCCACCCCCGCCCGCTACCTTGCCTTCAAGCCGCCCTCGCTACGAAATGGGCAGGGTGTGCCCTTGTCCTGGATCAGCAGGCGGCTGGGTGGACTGCAGCTTGACTATGCAGACGAGAAGCCGATTGTGAGACAAATGTACGCAGATGCGCTAGCGCGCCGTGGATTGAAGCAGAATATGGATGCTATCTATGAAGCAGAGCTGACGAACCTGCCGCCGAAGGTGATGGCTTCAAACGGTTAGCAGCACCTCACCTCTTCATGAAGCAATATGAGGAACGGCATGCAACGGAGAAGCGAGCGGCGCTCTGCGCACACGGTTATCTGTGGCGCTACTCTCCTTATCGGGCTTGTGTTGACGCGCTTGGCGTCATCCGCTGAGGATTTTCCGACGCGTCCTGTCAAGATCGTTGCACCATTTCCGCCTGGTGGCGCAGTCGATTTCGTGTCCCGAGTGATCGCCAAGCAACTTGAGGGACGATTTGGGCAGCCAGTCGTGGTCGAAAATAGGCCCGGCGCTACCGGACAGATCGGCGTCGACTATGTCGCCAAAGCGCCCAAGGATGGCTACACGGCTGTTATGGCGGCATCGGGTGCCGTGGCAATCAACGTGCATCTCACCAAGCTTCCCTACGATCCGGTCAAGGACCTCGCGGCAATCACACGCACGGTGTTGACACCCTCAGCGCTGGCTGTGCCAGCGTCACTTCCGGTCCACACGCTCAAGGAATTCATTGACTACGTGAAGGCGCGGCCGGGCAAGATCAGCTACGCAACATCGGGCCGTGGCTCGCAGCTCCACCTGGCCGGCGAGCTCCTTAAGCAGCGCACGGGGATCGATATGGTCGCCGTGCCGTATCGCGGTACTCAGCCGACAACGCTTGCGATCGTCGCAGGCGAAGTGCAGGCCGGCATTTCTGATCTCTCCACACTACTGCCCCAGGCCGCCGCCAACAAAGTCCGCATCCTGGCGGTCGTCGATGGCAAGCGCAGTCAGTCCGCGCCGGATATTCCGACCATCGCGGAATCGGGAGTACCAGGATTTGTCGCGAGTGCCTGGCTCGGCTTGTTCACCACGGGCGGCATAGCTTCCGGCATTGTCGCTCGGTGGAACAAGGAAGTCGTGGAAATCCTACGCTCCGCTGAAATTCAAAAGATGCTGGTCGCGAACGGAGTTGAACCGGTACCTGACGACTCGCCGGAAGCGGCCTCCATGATGTTGCGGTCCGAGATCGAGCGGTGGGGTAGCGCCATCAAGGCTGCAAATATCAAGATCGATCAATCCGCTCAGTAATTCAGAAACGCAGGGCGAAGCCTTTTTTGATTGGGCGTTAGACTATGATCGCGGCCCCCCGAGCCAGCCAGCAGCATCCCACTTCGCCACGTGCCGACACAATAAGGCGCAAATCTCACGTTTACTCCGCGCATTTATGCGCAACCCTCGCAGCCCACCGGCGCAGCCAAGCGCAATGTTCTTCGTAGGGCGACTGTGTCGAATATCGGCCCCGTTATGCCCACTCGCCGGTGACTTCTATCTACTCTTGAAACGTGCCCTGTGGTGGTCGAGGTAGGCTCGATGGCGGTCCGTAAGCGGAAGTGATCGGTCGCCTAGCACTCGTACCAACATGTCCCGGGCCTTCTGCGACAGGAGTTCCGACAGCAGTGGCCTGCCGTTCGGGTCGAACGTCATCAATGCCGCATAAAAGGCGGCATCGACATGAGCGGTCAGCAGGATCCCGTTGTAGACGTCAAGACGCTGATCGTCGCTGTTGCACACGGCCCATGACCGTATATGTGATACGCGCAAGAGGGCGCGATCGGATATGCCGGTGACCGGACAGCATCCTTGCCAATAACGCTCAAGCACCTCGCGGAACACGTCTTGTCCAACCCTCTGCCGAACAAGCCGCTCGACCTCGGTGGTGTCTGGCTTCCGCTTGATCCGCTCCCGAAAAACGTCCAGCGGCCTCGTCGGCATCGACATCGATAGCTGAAATATGCGCTCGGCGAGCACTTGAAGAGCAAGGCAACATAGCTGCCAATGACCGATCAATACGCGCGTCGTGTAATTCACCACGGGCAGCCCTCGGAAAGGTCAGTAGCTCAAACATGCCCAGCTCTATTGAGAATAGGCAAGGGCGGAGAGCTCCGCGGCTGTGGCTAAATCGAGACCGAGACACCCCTTCTACAAGTCTGGCGGCTCGTCGTTTCATCGCGAACGACTTTCCGGTCCCCGGTCCAGCCATAACGCGAAGTGGGCTACGTTCTGAAGCCGCTATATCCCTAGCTGTCCCCGTCAGTTGGTCGTCCCATGCCATGACCGAATAGTGCCCCTATCGCGTGCATATTCCAGGACAGTGTAATCAAAGCGCGAGATCGAAAGGAAGCCGGTACGTATCGCAAAAAGAGCCCCTCAAAGTAGACATGAACCCGTTCGCACGGAAGTCACTGACAACAATTGAGATGTTGCGTGACCAATTCGCACCATGAATGCCACGTATCGCCGAGTGGGCTCGGTCGGTCCGTTTCGAACCGAAGCGCCGAATTCGGTCGGGACTTGTTATGTGGCCTACCTGGCACACTTGAACTTCCACCATAACGACCGCATAACGAAGCATGGCCAAAGCACGTGTTACCTTCAAGATGCAGCGGATTGCCCAGGACGATTGGCAGATTATTGCTCAGTATCCCGACGCTGATGATCGCGTTATCAAAGGGCTGAAGAGCAAGGCCGATGTTGATGATTGGCTGAATGGAACCCGGCGCATCGATTGGCTTCGGTCACAAGGTTACGCGAAGTAATGATCCCCTGGTCCTTGCTCGATCCCGGCGGAAGCGGTGAACTCCGTCTCATGCAGCGTGGCACAGAATTCTCGATCAGGTTGGGCCACAACGAACTGATGAACAGCCGCATCAGCGGCTCCGAACAGGCGCTCGCGACAATTGCTTGCGAGCGAATTAAGGCCCGAAATCGGCCTCAGATATTGATCGGCGGGTTGGGTATGGGCTTCACACTTCGCGCCGCGCTTGCCGTGCTCGGACCAGAGGCCCGAATTGTCGTGGCCGAACTGGTCCGGCCGTTTTGGCATGGGCCCGGGGTTCGATGGTGGAGGTCTTCGGTACAAGCCTGACGGATCCGCGCGTAAGGATCCGCGAATCAGATGTCGGCCACTTGATCCGGTCTGGCCGGTCAATGTTCGACGCTATCTTGCTCGATGTCGATAACGGTCCCGAGGGACTGACCCTCAAAGGCAATGACGCGCTGTATAACATGGAGGGATTACGCGCCGCTGGCACGGCGTTGTGTCCCGGTGGCATACTCGCGGTATGGTCGTCGGGACCAGACTTGGATTTCACTCGGCGACTTCGCAAGACGGGTTTTGACGTGGATGAAGTTAGGGTACGTGCCAATGGATCGCGCCGCGGCGCGCGGCATGTTATTTGGATCGCGACCCGTGCCGATCGTGGGCATCAGCCGATTCACGTTTGATGATTTGTCTGCCCACTTCCGCCGACAGAATGTACAAGTCGACGGACCGGCGGTATCGAGATGAACTCGTTGCCATGCTGCGGGATGCGTGCGACGGCGTTTACGGAGCGAACTGTCGTATTGCGCACCTCCGAAAGATGCCCTATTTGATTGGTCTGCGGAGAGAACGAGGTACTCCGTTTCTGTTGCGAATTCTAGTGGGCGTCGAATGGGCCGTTACAAAGACTACCACCGCGAGCCTAGGGGCGGCGACGGTTATAACGACCATCAAAATTCTGACGACCGTACATCCGGAGTTCGGTCAAATTTTCCGCGTCCGAGCGCCCCGGCGGCGCGCCGCCTTGCCACTGCTTCGCAGGTCGTTGGCACTACCAGCGAAAGTATTGGTACTGTTAAGATGTACAAGGCCGACAAGGGATTCGGTTTTGTCGGTCAGGACAACGGGGGCAAGGATGTCTTTGTCCACGCGTCGGCCCTGACCCGTGCCGGGCTGAGCGGGCTGACTGAAGGTCAGCGTGTTCGGATGCAAGTCGGTCAGGGTCAAAAAGGCCTTGAGGCCAGATCAATCGAACTCCTGGACTGAACGGCGGATGAGCGCGGCGTAGCTATGACTGTGAATCGGCGTCCAACTTCGGCGCTTAATTGCGCCCCCGCAACCAAACGGGGCTGCCATCTCGCGGCCACTGGCGGAGCTAATGATCGGTAACTGCGGTGAAGCAGAATCATGCCGCGATTGACGCGGCCTGATGCAGTGATTTACCACTCTGCGTAAGAGTTATATCGAGATCGTCCTGATGAGGTGCTCCAAGCCAGCGCAAAGACCGTGGAATCGACTTGGTCGTCATACTTCGAGTTTGGAAAAGATATTAGCTCGGCTAAATAGGTATCAAGCCAGTGTGCTTCCTTTGGGAAGAGGACAAACTGACCCTCTATTTTTGCTGTCTGCGAATGCAATCGCATGATTTTGTCACCGTCCATGGCTGGCGCCTCTTTGACGAGTGAAAAATGCCCCGCACGCAATTCTTGGATCAATTGTGTCCCAGAAGCCTTGTCTTCGACCAAGACGAGTTTCGCTTTATGAAGGCGCGCGAGTTCGAGGACGGCACGTTTGAGGCTTGGGAAATCGACCTTGCGGCGAAAGACATCGAGTAGGTAGAGGTGCTGGCGCTTAACCCCCCAAGTAGTGCAAACGCTATAGTTTGAAAGTTCGGTATCCTTGTTGGCGGTATCCCAGCTTTGGATTATCTGATCGAACCGTTCCGGCTTGTCATCGGGCCCATAAAACTTCAACCATTTTTTCTTAACGATGTTTCCTGAGGGCGGTTGTGGGTCTTGTTGGTACTGAGCCACGAAATTGTACTCAGTCATCCCGCGACGCAGGTCTGCCAAACGAGTAGGCGAAAGAAGCGTCGGTTGTAAGATTTCGTCAGTCTTTCGGTGTATTCGCCTGCGACCGTAGGGTGTTGGGACATCGTACATCTCATCCTTTTCTGCAGTGGCAGGGAAGGACAGTACATCCCAAGTCTCGTGTTCCTGAACGTGCGCAACAAGGTCGTCAGCGTGTAGACGTTGCATCACAATGATAATTGCTCCTCGTTCCTGACTGTTGAGACGGCTGCGCAGAGTGTTGTCGTACCACTCATTAACGGAGGTACGCCGAGATTCGGAGAGCGCGTCATCCGCTTTCAAGGGGTCATCGATAACGATGATATCGGCTCCTCGTCCCGTTAGGACGCCGCCTACCGATGTTGAAAGGCGATTTCCGCCCTTAGTCGTTTCGTAATCCGAAACAGCCTCACGCCCTCTCAAGATCCGGGTGTCGAAGAGTGCCTGATAAAACGGGCCCGTCATGAGAGACCGCGACCTTCGTGCAAGATTATCGGAAAGATCCTGTGCGTAGGTTACGGACAGGAGTTGCTTTGTGGGGTCGTGCCCCAACACCCATGCTGGAAAGGCGATCGATATCGCGTCGGATTTGAGATGACGCGGGGGCATGTTCACAATGAGCCGCTTGCAGCGACCTTGCCTGACTTCCTCCAGTTTTGCCGCCAGCACTTCAACGTGCCAGTTCGGAAGAAATCGCTTGCCAG
This sequence comes from uncultured Alphaproteobacteria bacterium, assembly GCA_963753575.1. Lineage (GTDB taxonomy): Bacteria > Pseudomonadota > Alphaproteobacteria > Rhizobiales > Xanthobacteraceae > VAZQ01. The sequence continues at coordinate 3,839,370 of CAVWCR010000003.1, read as the reverse complement.
CTTCGAGCTCTATGAATGATCGATGGATGAACGCACACAGATCGTGCCGGAGCACCTCCGCGTACATGTTGGCCGGGGAGGGCGCCATGTTATTCCGTGCTCCCCTCTGACACGCATTTTTTCATTCGCTCATAAGTCTCTCGAATGACTTCTACGTCTGCCTCACTGAGCGGAAATTGGCTCGGCCGAGCGGCGGCAGCACGGGTTTCGAATTCGTTTGTCCAAACGAGAAGCTTGTTCATCGCCGCTTGATCGCCACTCGCGGCCTTTGTCGCGAGTTGCATCACGGTTGCTTGTAGCTTTGTGATGGTTCGAACTTTCCCACCTAAGAGAGCTTAGCGACCTGCTCAAGCGGTACTGAGCGTCCGCCAGGTGCGTTGATCATGAGGCTGCGCAGCGTCTCTAGCTTGGCGCGCTCTTCGGGAATGGCGCGAGCGACGATGTCGATCAAATAGATGTCATCGCGCAACTGGGTGACCGTCGTGCCCGACAAAACCGCATTGATGGTCTGGCTCAATGCTTGCGAACTGAACCAGGAAGCGATCAACGCGATTGCGACGACAGCGAACAGCGTGAAGGTATATTCGCCGGCACTGCTTGCAGCGAAGCCGACGGGGACGAAGCCGGCGATGGTGACCAGCGTTCCGGTCAGCATCGGGAAGGCGGTGGAGGTATAGGTAAAAGTTGCGGCGGTAATCGCGCAGCTCGCGGTGGCAGAAGCCATCCGAAGTCAGCGCGAAGATCAGGGCATAGGTGTCGCCGAACTCGTCGTCGAAGAAGGGCCCCTGCACGCCTTGTGGCAAGGTCTGTTTGATGTCGCTGACTTTCTTTCGGACCTGGTACCAGAGATCGGGGACGTCCGAGGCACGGGTGGAATCCTTCAGATACACGAACACCACGGACTCGCCCGGCTTGGTGTAACTCCTTTGATAGTCGATGTTCGGCAGCTCCTCGAGCCTCTTCTCGATCCGGTCCGTGACTTGCTGCATCGTCTCCAGCGTGGTGGCCCCCGGGCTCGGCGACGGCATCAAAGCGGGTCGTGCGGCGTTACCGTGACTTGTAGACCATCGACTGTTTCGCCCGCTGGACGATGTTGGGCGGCGCCGCGAAGGCTTTTGCGACTTCGGCCTGCACCTCTTCGCCCGAGAGCGCGTCGATGTCGAGCTTCATCCGGCCCGCTTCGGCGATCGTGTCATGATCGTGGAACGTCTCCATAAACGCCTTGCGCAGCGCCGCCACGCGATCGGCGGGTACGCCCGGCGGCAGCACGAAGGGGCGACCGAACATGAGCTGGCTGTAGATCAGGTCCATGACCTTGCGGTCTTCGTCGGTCTTGGCCAGGTCGATGGCGAGCGGCACGCCCATCTTGTCCAGGTCGCGATGTCCGTGGCTCGCGAGCTGCGCGATGACGTGCGTCAGGCCGCTGTCGAGGAGGCGAGCGCGCTGCTGCGACACGCTCGACCAGCCGACGCCGCAGACGCCTTGCACCTCGTTGCGCTCGATCGCCAGGACGATCTCGTTGCTGCCGGGATAGCCGGTCACGAGCCGCAGCTTGGTGCCCAGGATGTTGTCGAGCATGGCGGCAAAATCGCGGGTCGAGCCGCCGCCGTTGGTCGCCCCGATGATGAGCTCCTTGTCGAGCGTCTCCCGGAAGGTCTTCACCGGCGCATCGGTCCGTGCCAGGCAGAGAAACACCTCGATGTTGGCGTTACCGACGTAGATGAATTTGCTCGGATCATGCTTGACCGGCTCGCCGAACAGCGGCTGCACGATGGCGCCGGAAAAGATCGCGCCGATCGCGGTGCCGTCCTTCGGCGCCACCGCATACATGAAACCGGCGAGCTTGTTGCTGCCGGCACCCGGCATGTTCTGCGCCACGATCGTCGGATTGCCGGGAATGTGGCTGGCAAACTTGTGTGCCAGGAGACGCGCATAGGCGTCGTAGCCGCCACCCGCGGTTGAGCCGATATAGAGATTGATCTGCTTGCCACGATAGAAATCGGCGACAGAGTCCTGGGCATGCACAGGGCCGACTGCGAGCGCGGCGGCAAACGCGCTCGCGGCAATGGTGCGCATGGTGACGGTGTGTGACAAGTCCAACCATTTCGGCATTATCGGATCTCCCTTGGCGCCCTGTTCATGTCCTTGAGCTTGCGCCAGATCGTAGGTTGGGCGCAGCCACGGTCAACATGAATGACGCGTCGCGGGGGCGCCGGGGTGCCTGTGCCCTGGATTATCGGGGCGCCGCAAGACCAACCTGCCCTGCGATCGCAACAGCCTTCAAGCAGTCACCGCCTGCTTCTCGCGGTTTCCTGCCAAGCGCTCCTCGGCGCGGGCGAGATTGCGGCGTGCCGTCTCGATATAGGAGTTGGCCTGGACTTCTTCGAACACCTGCAGCGCCGCGCGATAGGCGGCAACCGCGTCCTTGAGCCGCGCCAAGTTGCCGTCGCGCTCGCCGAGCGTTTGCAGCGTGGCGCCGAGGTTGTTCTGTATCGCCGCCCAATCTGCCGGCATCGCCTTGCGGGTCCTGACCTCGAGCGCCGCCCGAAACGCCGCAATCGCCTCGGTCAGCCGCGTCGAGCTGCCTTCGCGCTCACCGAGCGTCTGCAGCGCAATGCCCAGGTTGTTCTGCGTCATCGCCCATTCGGCCGGCGTCTCATCGCGGGTCTGGACCTCGAGTGCCGCGCGGCAGGCGGCAACCGCTTCCACCAGCCGCGTCGAGCTGCCCTCGCGCTCGCCAAGGGTCAGCAGCACCAGGCCGAGGTGGTTCTGGGTCGTAGCCCATTGGGCCGGCATCGCGGCGCGGGTGTGGACCTCGAGCGCTGCGCGGAAGGCGGTGACTGCTTCCGCCAACCGCGCCCCGCTGCCCTCACGCTCACCAAGGGTTTGCAGGGCGTCGCCGAGCTCATTCTGGGTCAAGGCCCACTGGGCCGGCGTCGCCGCGCGGGTAATCTCGTACGCGAGCAAATGGCGATAGCCTTCAATCGCCGAATAGAGCGCGCCCATGCTTCCGCGCCGTTCGGCGCACTTCCGAAGCGCGCTGGCGGCTGCCAGACGCACATCCGGATTGAAGCTCCAGTCATCGGACTTGGAGGGTGCAAGAATGCGCTCGAGCAGGACCTGCGCGTTGCCGCGTCCAGCGAGCGCGAGCGTTTTCAGGGCGGCGACCGCCTCCTTGTGGACAACAGCGTTCTTCTCGCGCAGTGCATCCTCGACGTGGCGCAGATCGAGACCCTCGGCCCTGCGCCGCGCAATGTCCAGCAAGCGCTTGAAGGCAGCGAGAATGAGCAGGATGAGCGAAAGCCTGTAGGCCAGGACCGCCCATTTGGCGTAGTCCGACGGATTGGTCACTCCCGTGATCTCATTGTAGCCGATCCGATCGCCAAACAGGTCGTAGTGCTCGAGCAGAACGCCGGCCTTGAATAACTCGACGAGGCTGAAGATCAAGAACGTGAACGGCCCCGCGTCGGGCGCGAGCTCGAATCCGTAGCCGTGGGCCTGGAGGTGCGAAAACGCGACCGGCGCGAACACCAGGAGGAAACCGCAGGCAAGCATGACCTCTGCTGAAAGGTCGCCCTTGATCCTGATGTCCTTCTGGTCGACTGGAATCTCGGCGAAGACCTCGTCCTCGTCGCGCGACCAGTGGCGGAAGACGATGAGGATGGCAAAAATCCCGGCCGCAATGGCGACGAGACCCCACGGCCATGGGGCAAGTGCGCCCGCCAACGCAAAGCCGGAAAAGACCAGGACGACGACGGTCGGTCGCAGCGCTGGATCCGCGATTCGCGTGCCGACCAGCCAGGAGCCGGCATGCACCAGCACGCGATCAAGCGCCCGCAGGCCATCGATAATGCGATCGGCAATGGAGTGCTCGCCGGGTTCGCGCCGGCCCCTGAGCCAGTCGAACACGCTGTAGAGGCCAGCGACCAGCGCGAGCGTGAGCAGGCCCGAAATCAGCGAGGCAAGCGGCGTGGGGGACAAGAAAGGCGCTCCGAGGTGCGAAAGCACGGCGAGGCTCCCTGATGGTCCGGTACGATGGAGTTTCCGGCGATGGACGGGCTTGTGTGCGCAATATGGAGCCGCACGCTGGCGTCAACGAATGGCAATTGCAAGACCGACAACGATACCGCTGGCGGTGGCGCTAGGTTATTGGGCAGAACGGCAATCCATGAGTACGGATCGACCCGTCCGAAGCACTACGTGTGCACCTCGACCATCATGCCTTTCGGAAAAATCTCTTCAACCTTGGCGTGGCGGTGGGCGATGCCCTGCTCGTGCGTGTAGCGCAGGAACTGCTCGAAGGTCGGCCGGTTCTCCTCGATCCCGAACGGGAACGGATCGCCGTCGAACATGTCGCGCATGCGGCGCGCGTAGGTCGTGAGCCACGGCAGCGGATAGCGCGATACCGACTGTTCGAACATCCGCGACAGTGCGCGGTTCTTGGATTCGTTGAAGGCATTGTAGAGACTGCCCGCAACCCAGGGATACTGGTCGAGGATCGAGCGTTTCACCGCGATCACGTGCATGATCGGCCACACCTTCGTGCGCGCGTAATACTTCTCCTCCATGGCGAGATAATCGGGAAAAAGCCGCACGACGTCGGGATGGCCCTTGACGAAGCAGTCGGGCGGCCGCGCCACCAGCGCGCAATCGATCTCTCCTTTCGCTACCATGTCGCTCAGCGTGGTGTCGTCCCGGCGGGTAAGCTTGACGCCCGCCGGCAGGGAGAGCTCGACCTTCTCGGTGCGCCCTGGCTCGTTGGTGCCGGCCTGGTACCAGTCCACGTCGGTGAGCTTGACGCCATGCTCGTCATTGAGCCAGCCGCGCATATAGACGGCCGCGGTGTGCGCCCATTCGGGCGAGCCGACCTTCTTGCCCTTGAGATCTTCCGGCGTTGCGATCTTGCTGTTCTTGTTCACGTAGAAAGCGGAGAAGCGGAAGTGGCGCGAGCAGACCACCGGCAGCGCGATGATGTCGGGATCCTTGCGCGTCACCTGGGTCGAGAACTTGGCAAACGAGAGCTCGGAAACGTCCCATTCGCGGTTGAACGTGAAGCGGGCAAAAATCTCGTGCAGCTCGGGCATCAGCCAGGTGTGCTCGATGCCCTCCGCGTGCACGGCGCCGCTGCGGAAATCGCGGAAGTGGTCGTAGTCCTCGGTGGCGATGGTCAGATGCAGTTTCTTCATTTGGGTCGCTCGGTGATGTCCTTAAGCTCCATGGCGAGCTTCGCTTTGGCGATGATGTCCTTGGGTGTGCCGACAAGCCCGCTGACGACCTTCTGGATCGTCACGCCATCGGTTGGCAAGACGTCGAGACCGGCTTTTTTCGAGTCCTCGATATAGGCGGGGTCCTTCAGCATCGCGTCGAACGCCTTGCGCAGGAGCGCCACCCGCTCCGCCGGTACGCCCGGCGTGGTGATGAACGGGCGCCCGATCACGACGTCGGTCGAGAACAATCGCAGGATTTGGCGATCGTTGTCATTCTTGGCAAAGTCGGTCATGAGCGGGACGTTTGGGAATTCGGGATCGCGCGCAAGACCGATCTGCGCGATCAGGTTGATCTTGCCGGTCTTGAGCCACTCGCCGTTCTCGGCCTTGAGGCTGTTGAAGTTGTTGCCGGCGCGGCCTTGAATTTCGCCGCGCTCCATCGCGAGCCCGACTTCGGTGGCGCTCTTGTAGCCGGTGACGAGCTTGAACTTGGTGCCGATCACGCTGTTCATCACGGTCGGGTAGATCACCGTATAGGAGCCGGTGCCGGTTCCGCCCATGAGCACCTGGCGCCTGGTGGCGTCCTCGATCGATTTGATGCCCGAGGTGTGCCAAACATAAACCGTGCTGTTGCTCGATGATGTCGAGCCGAGCCAGTTGAATTGGGCGGCATTGAACTGGATGCTTCGGCTGCGTTCGAGCACCTGCGCCATCACGAAGACCGGAATGAGGGTGGCGATCGTGGTGCCGTCCTTGGGCGCCTGGGTGAACACATAGTTGGCCGCCCGAATGTGACCGGCGCCGGGCATGTTCTTCGGCACGATCGTGGGCTGGCCGGGAATATGGTTGGCGAGATGGCGCGCGACCACCCGGGCATTGGCGTCGAGCCCGCCGCCAACGCCAGTGCTGATGACGAGCTCGATGGTCTTGCCCCGGTAGAACTCCTCCTGGGCGCCGGCACCCGAGGGCGTGATCACGGTCGCGGCCAGCGTCGCCAACGCCGCCGCGGTTCTCACCCGCCGTCGAAATTCGCGCATGCTGTGCTCCTTAACAGTGGCGTTCCTCGCATTCACCTAGCCCCAGCCGGCGGGCCCGTGCAAGTAACCTGCGACCGGATGCGTCGATCGCGCACCGGCCGGGCAGCTCGTCTCCGGAAGAGGAGCCGCCGTGGCCGCTGCGACAGGAATGGCATCAGCTTGCGGGCGCTGTGGGCTCGTGGCAAAGCATTGGCGGAGTTCGGAATAAGACGAGCGGTTGCGGATGAAATTCGGCGTATTCGATCACCTCGATCGCAACGACCTGCCGTTGCGCGAGTACTATGAGTCGCGCCTCTCGATCGCGGCGACCTATGACCGTCTCGGCTTCCACGCCTATCACATTGCGGAGCACCATTCGACGCCGCTCGGGATGGCGGCGAGCCCGAGCGTGTTCCTTGCCGCGGTCGCACAGCGCACCCGGCGGCTGCGCTTCGGCCCGCTGGTTTATGCGCTGCCGCTCTACCATCCGCTGCGGATGATCGAAGAGATCTGCATGCTCGACCAGATCAGCAGGGGGCGGCTCGAGATCGGGTTCGGCCGCGGCTCGGTGCCGGCTGAGCTCATCTACTACGGGCAGAAGCCCGAGGAGGCGCAGGCGGTCTATGCCGAGGCGCTCGAGCTCATCCTGCAGGGATTGACCGCGCCAAGCCTGACCTTCCATGGCCGGTTCTTCCACTTCGACAGCGTGCCGATGGAGCTTAAGCCCTGCCAGACGCCGCATCCGCCGGTCTGGTATGGCGTGCACGCGCCCGAAAGCGCGGCGCGCGCAGCCCGCAAGGGCCTGCAGGTGGTGAGTCTCGATCCGGTGGCAGCGACCTGTGCTTCGTTCGACACTTTTCGGGCGGCTTGGAGCGAGGCGTGGGGCACGAAGCCGCTGCCCTTGATGGGGCTCGGTCGCTTCATTGTGGTCGCCGATACGGATGCGGCCGCGCTCGCGATCGCCCGCCGCGCCTACCCGAAATGGCACGACAGCTTCACGTTTCTGCATCGCATGCACGGCCGGCTGACCACCCATCCGCGCCCGCCAACCTTCGACGGCCTGGCGGAGGCCGGGCAGGGGGTCGCGGGTGCGCCCGCGACCGTAGCGGCGTTCCTGCGGCACGAGCTTTCCGCAACCGGCAGCAATTATTGCGTCGGCCAGTTTGCGTTCGGGGATCTCAGCGAAGCCGAGATCCAGCAATCGGTCGAGCTGTTCGCCTGCCATGTCATGCCGGAGCTGATTGACACATCGGCGCTGGCGGCCGATTGATCGCTGGTCTTTCGGCCATATAATCGACCGCCGAAGGGGTCGAACAGCCAAGGCCAGATCGGGATGGAATCGCAGCGGTCTCTTGACCCAGGCGTGAAGCAGGCGCAGCGCGTTATTGGCGTACAGACGCTATCGTCGGCGCTCGGCGCCCAGATCGTCGGGGTCGATCTGCGCGAGGAGATCGATGACGTGTGCGCCAAGCAGATGCTGGACGCTTGGCATCAGCATCTCGTGATTCTGCTGCGCAATCAGAAATTGACCGAGGACGATCAGGTCCGTTTCGCGGAGCGCTTCGGGCCGCCGGCGAAGATCCACACCGGGCAGTTCGTGCAGAAAAATCCAGCCGTGATGCTGATCTCGAATATCCGCGAGGACGGCAAGGCGATCGGCGCGCTGCCGGACGGCGAGATGCAGTTTCATACCGATCAATGCCACCAGGAACGGCCCGCCAAGGCGTCGATGCTTTACGCCATCGAGGTGCCGAGCAAGGGCGGCAATACGCTGTTTGCCAACGCCTACATGGCCTATGAGACGCTGCCGGACGACGTCAAGGGTCGGCTCGAGGGACGCAAGGCGCTCAACGCCTACGACTATGATTCGGCCGCCACCATCCGCGGCGCCGAGGTTCCCGAAAGTGCGCCCTCCTATTGGCATCCGGTGGTGCGCACGCATCCGGAGACGGGCCGCAAGGCGCTCTACGTCAACCGCCTGATGACGCGGCGCATCGAAGGATTGTCGCCGCAGGAGAGCGAAGAGCTGCTCAACTTTCTGTTCGACCATCAGGAGCAACCGCAATTCATTTACGAGCATGTCTGGCGCGTGGGCGACATCCTGATGTGGGACAACCGCTGTACGCTGCATGCGCGCACCGACTTCAGCCCGGACGAGCGGCGGCTGATGCGGCGCGTGACGATCCTGGGCGAGAAGCCGGTTTAGCTGAACTTGGTCGTCCCGGCTTTGCGGGGACGATACCGATAAAGAGGAAAGAGGGAGGGGACGATGACGAGGACATCCACAGCCGCGCTCGCGGTGCTGGGCTGCATGCTGCTTGCGGGCACCGCGATGGCGGGCGACGTCACGTTCGAGCGCCTGCGTCATCCGGAGCCGCAGAACTGGCTCATGAATCACGGAAACTACAGCGCACACCGCTATTCCACGCTCGCGCGGATCAACAAGTCGAACATCAAGAACCTGCGCTTCGCGTTCTCGGTCGCGCTCGGCCAGAAAAGCGGCAACGAGAATCTTCTCGCCACGCCGCTCGTCGACGACGGGTTCATGTACATGACCGACGCCTGGGGCGTGCTCTACAAGATCGACGTGCGCTCCGGCACGAGCGGTCCGATCGTGTGGAAGATGGACCCCGGCCAGGCCAAGATGGATCGCAATCGCGGCGCCGCGCTGTGGGGCAATCTGGTGATCTCGGTGACCAGCCACGATGGCCGCGTGGTGGCGACCGACAAGGACACCGGCAAGGTCGTCTGGGACAAGAACCTGCACGACCAGCCCGACATGACGCTCAACGCAGCGCCGCTGGCGCTGAAGGATGAGATCATCATCGGTGCTTCCGGCGGCGACCAGGGCGTGCGCAATTGGCTGGTCGCGCTCGACGCCAAGACTGGCGACGAAAAGTGGCGCTTCTACACCGTTCCGGGGCCGGGCGAGCCGGGGCACGAGACCTGGAAGGACAAGAACAACGCCTGGCGGACCGGCGGTGGCGCCTTCTACGTCACCGGTACATACGATCCAGAGACCAACGTCACCTACTGGGGGTCAGGCAACCCGTCGCCGAAATACGACAGCTCGTACCGGCCGGGCGACAATCTCTACACCAACAGCGCGCTCGCGATCGATGCGGCGACCGGCAAGCTGCGCTGGTATCACCAGTATACGCCCAACGATACGATGGACTACGACGAGACCGGCACCCACATCCTGATCGACACCAAGGTGAAGGGCGAAGACCGCAAGATCGTGGTGCGCGCGGCGCGCAACGGCTTTGCCTACAGCTTCGACCGGCTCAATGGCCAGTTCCTCAAGGCCACCCAATACGTGACCAAGGTGACCTGGACCAAGGGCATCGATCCGAAGACCGGTAAGCCGGTCGACTATGATCCGAACAAGGATCTGCAGACCTATGCCGAGCCGATCACCAAGATGCTGACCGGCGCGAAGTCGAGCTTCTGCCCGGGCGTGCCGGGCGGCAACAATTTCTGGCCGGCGGCCTACAGCCGCAAGACCAAGCTCCTCTATATTCCGGAGCTCGAAGGCTGCACCTCGGCGACCCGCGATCAGACCCGCCACGTGCGCGGCAAGTTCGATGGCGGTCGATTCTCCTATGACGGCCGCGTCACCAGCGGCCTGGTGGTTTACGACCCGTCGACCGGCGAGATCAAGAAGCGCAAGGACATGCCGTATGGCGATGCGGCCGGCGTGCTGGCGACCGCTGGCGGCGTGATTTTCACCGCGCTGCTCGACGGCACGATCCTGGCGCTTGACGACGAGACCCTGGAAGAGCTGTGGTCGTTCAACGTCGGCACCGGCATCAATGCGCCGCCGATCACCTACGAGGTCAACGGCAAGCAGTACATCGCAATCGCCACCGGGCTCACGCGCAACCAGGTCGGCCGGCTCGCCAACTCGCCCGAGACGCGTACGCTGTCGAAGCATACGACGATGCTGTTCGTGTTCGGGCTGTGATGAAACGTCCTTTTGCGACGGTCATCTCGTCTGCAAACGTCACGAGAATTCATGGGAGGGAATCATGACAGGTAAAACGAGCGCTTTTCTGGTGACGTTCACCTGCGCGCTGCTGGCGGGCGTATCATCCGGGCGCGCCGCCGACGTGACCTATGAGCGGCTGCTCAATCCCGACAAGGAGCCGCAGAACTGGCTCATGAACCATCGCGACTTCGGCGCGCAACGGTTCTCGCCGCTCGAGGTGATCAACAAGACGAACGTCAAGAACATGAGGCTTCTGTTCGCAGTCGCGCTCGGCGGCTCGGCCGGTAACGAGGCGCTGGAGGGAACCCCGCTGGTCGAAGACGGGTTCATGTACATGTCCGACCACTGGGGTGTCGTCTACAAGATCGACGTCCGCGACGGTAAGGCGGGGCACATTGTCTGGAAGATGGACCCTGGTCAGCAAAAGCTCGATCGCAATCGCGGCGTCGCGCTCTGGAACAATCTTGTGATCTCGGTCGCCTCCATCAACTCGCGCGTGATCGCGACCGACAAGGAGACCGGCAAGGTTGTGTGGGACAAGAACCTGCGCGACAGCCCCGACATGTTCTTCACCGCGGCGCCGCTCGCGCTCAAAGATCGCATCATCATCGGCGCGTCGGGCGGCGACCGTGGCGTGCGCAGCTGGATCGCGGCGCTCGACCCCAAGACCGGCGACCTGCTCTGGAAGACCCACTCGATCCCGGCGCCCGGCGAGCCCGGCAGCGAAACCTGGAAGGACAAGAACAACGCCTGGCAGACCGGCGGCGGCGCCTTCTACGTCACCGGCACCTATGATCCGCAGTACAATCTGACCTACTGGGGCTCCGGCAATCCCGTGCCGGGCTACGACGCGCAGCGCCGGCCCGGCGACAATCTCTATACGTCGAGCGCGATCGCGTTCGATGCGGCGACCGGCAAGATCTCGTGGTGGCATCAGTACACGCCCAACGATAACCGCGACTACGACGAGACCGGCACCCACATCCTGATCGACACCAAAGTCAACGGCGAGGATCGCAAGATCGTCTCGCACGCCGGCCGCAACGGCTTCAACTACACTTTCGACCGCTCCAACGGTCAGTTCATCAAGGCCGTGCAGTACGTGAAAGAGGTCACCTGGACGAAGGGCATCGACCAGAAAACTGGCAAGCCGGTCGACTACGATCCGACCAAGGACTACCAAGTCTATGCCGAAGGGCCGGACGTCAACGCGGACAAGCGCCCTCGCCGCATATGTCCGGACACGTCAGGCGGCAACAACTATTGGCCCGCCTCCTACAGCCGCAAGACCAAGCTCGTCTACATTCCCGGCAACGAGGGCTGCGCGATCGTTGCGCCCGACTACGCGGCGCATGTGAGAGGCAAGTTTGCTGGCGGCACGACCAAGAGTGCCGGCCGCATTGCCAGCAGCATCGTCGCGGTCGACCCCGCGACCAGCGAGGTGAAGATGCGCAAGGACCTGCCCTATCCCAATTTCGCGGGCGCGCTCTCGACCGCGGGCGGGATCGTGGTCACCGCGCTCCTTGACGGCACGATCCTCGCGCTCGACGACCAGTCGTTGGAGGAACTGTGGCGCGTCAATGTGGGCACCGGCTTCAATGCGCCGCCGATGACCTATTCGGTCAACGGCAAGCAATACATCGCTATTGCGTCCGGTCTTTACCGCAACGCCAAGAACAAGCTCGCACGCTCGCCGGAGATGAAGAACTTCAGCAACGCGACGATGATCTTTGTGTTCGGGCTGTGACGCTGCGATGACTTCGTAGGGTGGGCAAAGGTGCGATCCACGTGCACGATCTCTCCGCGTGCACCGTGCAGCACCGTGCGCACCGCGAAGGATCGGCACAACGGGTCAGAATGGTGGGCACGGCGTACGATAGGCTTTCCTCGAAGAGAAAGCCGTGCCATCGCCTTTGCCTACCCTACAAAGCCTGAGACTGACCTCAGCGCGGCAGCGTCAGCTCGAAGCGCACGAGACTCTCGAACTGGCCTTCGGTCTGGCGGCCGGAATGGGGGTCGATCTCGGTCTGGCCCTTCTTGCGCAGATGGTTGGTGTCGAGCTCCGCCAGCGCGCCGCCTTCGACCGTCTTCTTGCAGCGTTGCTTGATGAAGGTGCGGAAAACCGGCGTCTCGCCGTCTTCGGGCGGCAGGTCGACGCAATCCCAGCCCTCGCGACCGTAGCGCGCGTTGAGGAAGTTGCGCAGCAGGTAGGCCTCTTCGCGATCGCGTGAGGTGTCGCGCGGATCACTCACGATCCGGATGCCCTTCATGATGCCGCGCTCGTCGAAACGTGCAGAGAGCACCACCGGAAAATCGAACACCTTGGTGCCGGAGAACTTTCTGATCTCGGTCTCGAACTGGTTGGCCTTCGCCCAATACTCGAGCTCGTCGTCGTAGCGGAAATAGACTTCGCGCAGCCCGTCCGGCTCCGGTCTGCAGCGCCGGAAGTCGCCCCAGCCTTTGAGCGCCATCGAGGGCGGGCCACCGCCGGTGCCGCAGGCGTAGTCGGTGAACTCGTCCGGCAATTTGTCGATCGGGGTGCCAAGCTTGAGGTCCCAGATCTCCAGCCGGACCGGTCGCTGCTGGGCGGTGGCAATGTCCGCGGCGTTGATGCTCAAAAGACCTACGATCAGCATCACACATCGATACGATGTCATGGCCGGGCTTGTCACCGCAAGTCGGGTATACCCGACTTGCGGCACTTGAAATCGCGGAACTCGGGCAAGCCCGAGGTCCGATGCCATCCACGACTTCCTTATGGCAAGAAAGACGTGGATGCCCGCGACAACAAGCGCGTTCACGCGCGTCTTCGACGCGGTATGCGCGGGCATGACGATGGAGAGTATGGTGCGCATCGAGCGAGACATGACGCTACTCGTGCACGCTGCCGTCGGGCATCAGCGCGCCTTTGAGCTTGGCGCCCTTGAGATTGGCGCCGGTCAGGATGGCGCGGGTGAGGCGCGCTTCGGTGAGATCGGCGTCTTCGAGATTGGCGCCGGTGAGGTCGGCGCCGAACAGATCGGCCTCGGAGAGGTTGGCGCCCTTGAAGTTGGCTTCGCGCAGCACGGCGTCGAGCAGGCCGGCATTGTTGAGGTTGGCGCCCTCGAAGTTGGCCCGGCGCGCGGTTGCCTCCACCAGGTTGGCGGCGCTGAGGTTGGCGCCGCGCAGAGAGGCGTCATCAAGACGCGCGCCGATCAGGAGGGCGCTCTCTATGATGGCGCCGTCGAATGACGCACGGATCAGCCGCGATCGTTGCATCTTGGCGTCCTTGAGCAGGGCGCTCGTGAATTTGGCGCCGCTGGCGTCGCTCTCATAGAGCATCGCCTCTTCCAGCTTGGCCCGCTCAAACGAAGCCGCCTTGAGGTCGGTCTTGTTCAGGTTGGCGTTGGTGAGATTGGCGCCCGCAAGCTTCGCGCGCATGAGCTTGGCCCGGTGCAGGACCGCGCCCGCGAGGTTGGCGCCAGTGAGGTCGGCGCCAGAGAGATCCCTGCGCTTGAGCGGGGCAGCCGGCAGCGAACACTTCACGCATGTCTTGGTGCGGCCGGCCAGGAAGTCGCTCTCGCCCTCGGCGCGGGCGCCCGCAACTGCCAGCACGCAAACGCCGACTGCCAGCACAAGGCTCATTGCGGCCATGTCAGGCCGAAGCGGCATGGTCGGAACCTTCACTTGCCCACGAACGTCGCCAGAATATAGTCGGCGACGGCGGCAATTTCTCGCTGCGTCAGACTTGTCGAATGTGGCGGCGGCGGCATGTCCTTGCCGACATCGGCGACCGACAGACCATAGCATTTCGTGTCCTCGTAGGCGTACTTGTCGAAATGCGGCATTTCGGTCCCGGGGCGCCCGCAGGAAATCACCTCGATCAAGTTTTCGCGCTTGAGGATGGTCTTGTGCAGATCGGGCGCCTTTCCGGGCGAGCGCGGGTCGCCGCGGCCGTCGCCTTCGGGGCCGTGGCAGAATTGGCAATCGGCCTTCTCCTGGAACAGGCGCTGGCCAAATGACACGTCCTGGGCTGACGCCAGACCAGCCGATAATGCGATAATCGCGGCTGCACCCAATATTGCGTTGCGATGCACGTCCAATCCTTGTCCAACGTTCAAGACAGACAGGGAGCCTGTGGCCGGCTCCCTGTCAGCGACCGATGCGGCCGGTCAGAGCCCGAATACGAACAGCATCGTTTGATTGCGCTGCTCCTTGAGCTCGGGAATCAAGGAGTGTTTGCTCCTGGCGATCCGGCTCAGCCCCGACAGGATCGCGACGTATTGCTTGCCGTTCACTTCGAAGGTCATGGGCGGGGCGTTGAACCCGGTGCCGACGTTGATCTTCCAGAGCTGCTGCAACGTCGTGTCGTCGTAGGCCACGAAGGTGCCGTCGGTGAAACCGGTGAAGATGAGACCGCCAGCGGTCGAAAGGGTGCCGCTGTAGTTGGGGAAGGGCACATGCACCCTTCCCTTGACTTCGCCCGTGAGCGGATCCATGGCGGACAGGTCGGTCTCGTAGCGCTCGTCCCGCTTGTAGGAGCCGCCCTTCCAGTCACCCGCCTTGTTGCTCAGCGCCGCGTCTTGCGTCAGCGTGGCGCAGGGCGTGAGCGCCGGAATGTAGATGAGCTTTGTTTTCTGGCTGTAGGTGGACGGCCAGAAGTTGTTGCCTCCTGAGGGGGAGGGGCACATCTTCTTGGTGAGCTCGCCCGGCATCGGCGTGGCGGCCTTGGAATAGACCTGGATGTCCTTGCTGGGATCATAGTCGACCGGCTTGCCGGTCTTTTGGTCTATGCCGTTGGTCCAGTTGACCTTGCTGAGATAGGGCTTCGCGAGCACCGTCTGACCGTTCGTCCGCTCCATCGTGTAGAGAAAGCCGTTGCGGGCCGAGTGCGTGATCAGCTTGCGCGGCTGCCCATTGACTTGCCCATCGATCAGGATGTGGGTGCCGGCCTCGTCGTAGTCCCAGTGGTCGCCAGGCGTGTACTGGAAGTACCAGTTCATCTTTCCGTCGTCGGGATTCCACGAGATCACGCTATTGGTAAACAGGTTGTCGCCCGGCCGGTAGGTGGCGTCGAACATCGGCACCGGATTGCCGGTACCCCAGATCACCTGGTTGTTGGCGACATCGTAGCTGCCGGTCACCCACATGGCGCCGCCGCCGGTCTGCCAGGCGTTGTTCTTATCCTTCCAGGTCTCGCTGCCGGGCTCGCCGGGTGCAGGGATGGTGTACTTCTTCCACGCCACTTTGCCGGTCGCCGCATCGAGACCGATGATGAAGTCGCGCACGCCACGGTCGCCGCCGGCGGCGCCGACCACGATCTTGTCCTTGACCGCCAGCGGCGCGGCGGTGAGCTGCAGGTCGGGCTGCCCGTCGCCGACGTTGGTCTCCCAGACGACCTTGCCGGTATCCTTGTTGGTCCCGATGACGCGGGCCGGGTAGCTGGCTGTGCTGATGACGAGATTACCCCACAGCGCAACGCCACGGTTCGACAGGGGGGGCTTTTCCTGGCCGGGATCCATGCGCCATACGATCCGCCCCATATCACCGGACCGCCCGTCGATCTTGTAGACGACGCCCCACACATCGACGACGTAGAGAAATCCGTCCTCCGCGAGCGGAGTGGCCTGCAGGTTTTCGTTGATGGCGGTGCCGCCGATCGCGACCGCATAAGCCAGCTTGAGGTTCCTGACGGTGTCCTTGTCGATGCGCGCCAGCGGCGAGAACCGCTGTGAATCGTAGCTCCTATGGTTCATCAGCCAGTTCTGCGGCTCCTTGTCCGGATTGGCGAGCCGTTCCGGCGTCACGTCGGCGGCGAGCGCCGGCGAGGCCGCCAGGACGCTGGCTGCCAGCAGAGCATTACGAATGGCGCGAGTGGTCATGATGGATTCCCTCCCAAGGACTGTCATGTATGCCCGCGCTGTGCGCGAGCTTGTCGGCAACTTAGCGGGTTCAGGCGGGCTGGTCGAGGTGAATGCAGAGGCTGCAGAGAATGCGGGCTGCTACCCGCGGTGCGGGGGGAACGGGACTCTCCCGCTCCCGCCGCCACGATCGGTCAGAGCCCAAACACGAACAGCATGGTCTGGTTGCGCTGTTCCCGCAGCTCCGGCGTGTGCGAATGCCGCCGGAGGGAGATCCGGCTCAGTCCGGAGAGAACGGCGATGTATTGCTTGCCGTTGACCTCGAAGGTCATCGGCGGCGCATTGAAGCCGATGCCGACGTTGATCTTCCAGAGTGGTTCGAGCGTGGTGTCGTCATAGGCCACGAACGTGCCGTCGGTGAAGCCGGTGAAGACCAGCCCGCCCGCGGTCGCCAGCGCGCCGCTGTTGTTGGGGTAGGGGATGTGTACCTTGTGTTTGATCTCGCCCGTGAGCGGATCGGCGGCGATCATGTTGCTTTCATTGCGCTCGATGTTGCGGAACTTGGCTCCCTTCCAGTCGCCGGCCTTATTGGAAAGGGTTGGATCGAGCGTCACCTCGTTGCAAGAGCTCATGGCCGGGATGTACATGAGCTTGGTCTTCTGGCTGTAGGCAGCCGGCCAATAATTGTTGCCGCCCGACATCGACGGACACAGCTTCTTGGTGCGATCCTCGAGCGTCTGGTTCTGCAGACCGGAATAGACCTGCAGGTCGCGCTTGGGATCGTAGTCGACCGGCTTGCCGGTTTTCTGGTCGATGCCCTTCGTCCAAAGGATGTTGTCGACGTACGGTTTGGCCATGACGGTCTGACCGTTGGCGCGCTCCATGGTGTAGAGGAAGCCGTTACGGCCCGAGTGGGTGACCAGCTTGCGGCTCTCGCCGGCGAGCTGACCGTCGATGAGGATGTGGGTGCCGGCCTCGTCGTAGTCCCACATATCGCCTGGCGTGTACTGGAAGAACCAGTTCATCGTGCCGTTATCGGGATTCCAGGAGATCAGGCTGTCGGTGTAGAGGTTGTCGCCCGGCCGGTAGGTCGGGTCGAACATCGGCACTGGATTGCCGGTGCCCCAGAGCACCTGATTGCTGGCAACGTCGTAGCTGCCCGTGATCCACATGGCGCCGCCGCCGGTCTGCCAGGCATTGTTCTTGTCCTTCCAGGTTTCGCTGCCGGGCTCGCCGGGCGCCGGGACCACGTGCTTTTTCCAGGCGACCTTGCCGGTCTTGGCGTCGAGCCCGGCGATCCAGTCGCGCACGCCGCGGTCGCCGCCCGCGGCGCCCACGATGATCTTGTCTTTCACGGCGAGCGGCGCCGCGGTGAGCTGCAGATCGGCTTGGCCGTCGGCCACGTTGGTTTCCCACACGATCTTGCCGGTGTTCTTGTCGGTCGCAATGACGCGCGCCGGGTAGTTGGCGATCGAGACGACGAAATTGCCCCATAGCGCCGCTCCGCGATTGGAGAGCGGCGCTTTCTCCTGGCCGGGGTCCATGCGCCAGAGGATGCGGCCCATGTCACCGGAGCGAACATCGATCTTGTAGACAACGCCCCATTGGTCGACGACGTACATGTAGCCGTCCTCGACCAGCGGCGTCGACTGCAGGTTCTCGTTGACCGCAGTCCCACCGATCGGAACCGCGAAGGCGAGCTTGAGATTCTTGACGTTGTCCTTGTTGACGCGCGTGAGCGGCGAGAAGCGCTGCGCATCGTAGGTCCTGTGGTTCATCAGCCAGTTCTGCGGCTCCTTGTCAGGATTGGCGAGCCGCTCCGGCGTCACGTCGGCCGCGAGCGCCGGCCATGCAGCCAGCAGGGCGCCGCCAGCGAGCAGTGCCGTACGGATTTTTCGTGTCTGGTTATTGCCCATGGATTTCCTCCTGCCTCGACTTCGTTGAATGCCCAAGTGTTGAATGCCCAAGTATCGAAGGTTACGGCTGGTAGACGCCGCGGTTATACCAGTGCAGCGCGTCGATGCTCACCACGCGCTCGGTGCCATCGAACAACGGCGCGAGCTTGCCCCCGCCGGCTTTGTATGAGAATTCCGCCACCCGATCGCGGACCGGCACCGTTGCGTTGCGCATGATGTCGAGGCCCTGGTCGATCTTGAAGATCTGGTAGAAGCTCGGATTGACCGAGGAGAAGAACTTCACCTCGTTGCTGATCTTGCGTGCGGCAGCGCGTTCGTATTTGAGACGCACTTCCATGTGCTCGCCGCTTGCTGCCGCAAACTGCCAATGCTCTTCGGTCAGGGTGGGCTTGCCGTCAGCGACACTGGTCGAGCGCTCCATGCGGTGCGTATTGGCATGGACATAGACCCCGTGTGGTCCGGGTGCGTCCTTCGGATCGGCGGTGAGGCCGTAGATGAGCATCTGGCCCCTGGTGTTGCCGGTGGACTGCTTGATTGGAACCGCGAGGTAGACAAGCTGGTTCGACCCGGGTGTGGCCGGCTTGCCGTCCGGCTTGGTGATATCGACGCGGTCGATGAAGATCATCCGTACATTGCAGTCCTTGGCTGCGCCCGCGGCGGCGATGTTGGGCTCCCAGCCTGCCGGGAGAAACTTGGCAAGCGCGGGTGCGGGCACCACGAAATCGAGCTGCATGCGGACTTCCGAGCTGTGCTCCACCGGAGTCTGGGCTGCGGCTTGTCCAAGCAGGCCCGCCATGGCGCAGCCCGCCAGCAGCATCCGAATTGTCCCGAAAATGGCCCCGGAAAGGGGCCCGTGAACCGACCCAGAAATCGTCTTAAGGGTCGCCCGAAAAGCAGCCTTCGGCTTCATTGCATTCCTCCCTCGTTTGCCTTCGACTTGTTTCGCCGCCAAAGGTCAACGATCATGGTAGCACAATTCGCGGGTTGTTCAGCCACGGCAATCCAGGACACGGGTATGCGTGAGGCGATTACCGTCAGGACGATACCGATCGGCTCGCGCTCGCGACCAGCTCGTGGCAGCACGCTGCGCGCATTCTGGCAGAGGCGGACGCTTCGCGCCCAACTGCTCACCCTCTTCATATTCATTGAGCTGGTTGCCGCCACGATCGCGGGGGCGGTCACGATCCTCAACGCGCGCACCGCTACACGGGTCGAAATCGCGGCCTCCATGGAACTCGCCGAGCTGTGGGTGAAAGAGGCAGTCTTGCTGGCCCAGCGCGAGGCCCCGGCCGGCCGCTTCCTGACCGACCTGTCGTCGCAACTGCGCCGCGTTCGGCACGTGCGGATCGAAGTCAAGGACTTTGCCGGCCGGCTGCTTGAGGTTCGCCCCGCCGCGGTCGTGCAGGCGGGAGGTGGCGCGAACGCCGAGACCCCGGCATGGCCACTCTCGCTGTTTTCGGCACCAGCGCCGGCCTGGTTTGCAGCGCTGATCGAGCCACCGATCGAGCGACGGGTGGTCCCGGTCGTCGTTCAGGGGGTACGCATCGGCACCGTCGATGTCGTCAGCGAGCCCAAGGACGAGATCGGCGAAAAATGGGAGACCATGTCGGTACTGGGTTCTGTCGGGCTCGGCGTCACGCTGCTTGTGA
Organism: uncultured Alphaproteobacteria bacterium; assembly: GCA_963753575.1. Lineage (GTDB taxonomy): Bacteria > Pseudomonadota > Alphaproteobacteria > Rhizobiales > Xanthobacteraceae > VAZQ01. Next base: position 3,819,751 of record CAVWCR010000003.1, on the reverse strand, counting down.
TTGGCATCCTGTATGTGTCGGTCGGGCGTGTGCTCGAGCCGCTCAACGGTCTGGCCGGCGGCCTGGCCGAGCTTGAGCATCGGCGCTATCAGGTGCGTCTTGACCGGCCGCAGCCGGCCGAGCTTGCGATCATCACGGACCGCTTCAATGCACTTGCCGAGGCGCTCGAAGCGATGCGGGCGGAAAATCAAAGCCTCAACCGCCGCCTGATCACCGCCCAGGATGACGAGCGCCGGCGCACGGCGTTCGATCTGCACGATGAAGTCGGCCCCAGCCTGTTCGGCCTCAAGGCGCATGCGACCTCGATCGCGAACGCGGCGGCGGCGCTCCCCGGCGATGCGGCGCCAGCCATGCAGGAGCGCGCTCATGACCTGCTCGCGATCGTGGATCATCTGCAGGCGATCAACCGCGGCATGTTGAACCGGCTGCGGCCGATGTCGCTCGGACAACTGCCTCTGCGGGACGTGCTTTCGGAGCTGGTGAGCGAGCGTGCGCGCCAGTATCCGCAAATCCGCTTTACATTTGCGGCGCAGGCGATCGATCGCAGCTACGGCGACTCGATCGATCTCACGCTCTATCGCTGCCTGCAGGAGAGCCTGACCAATGCGATCCGGCATGCGGAGGCGACCCGCGTGGATGTCGACCTGGTTGCGGAGACGGACCCTGCCGACGCGTCCATCAAGCTCACGGTACGCGATGATGGGCGCGGGATCGATCCGGCAGCGCCGAAGGGATTTGGCAGCCTGGGCATGAAGGAGCGCGTGGAGGGTCTCGGCGGTTTCTACGGGGTTGAGAGCGCCAACGGCACCTGCCTGCGCGTTGCGATCCCGCTGCGCGCTACGCAACATGGTGCGGGCAACGCAATGGCGCCGCAAGCGATCGCATGAATAGCGTTCTGATCATCGACGACCACCCGATCGTCCTGCAGGCTTGGCGTCGCATGCTGCAGGACGCTGGAATCGAGGCGATTTTCGAGGCAGGTGATGTGGCATTGGGTTACCGCATCTATCGCCGCCGCCACCCTCAATTGGTGATCGTCGACCTCTCGATGCAGGGCCGGGGGCTGGGCGGTCTGCCGCTGATCAAGCGCATCCGCGCACACAATCCGCGCACGCGGATTCTTGTGTTCAGCATGCACAGCGACCCAATGATTGCCGCCCGCGCGCTCGAAGCCGGCGCCAACGGCTATGTGCTCAAGGACGCCTCCCCGGACGAACTGATCAAGGCGTTCGAGAAGGTTCGCTCGGGCGCGCCCTATTTGAGCGCCGACATGGCCATGCAGGTGGCGCTGGTGCACACCGGGCTGCGTCGGGACCGGCTGTCGGACCTGACTCCGCGGGAGATGGAGACGTTGTCGCTGCTTGCGCAAGGCAAGCCCTATGGCCAGATCGCGGAGGAGCTGGGCGTCAGCTACAAGACCGTGGTCAACATGTCGTCGCAGCTCAAGCAGAAGCTTGACGCCCGCAATCTGCCCGACCTGGTGCGCATTGCGGTGCAGTTGCTGTCGGCCACGCCGGCATGAGCCGACGGGCGCGGCCCGGCCGATGCCCTCATTGCCAAAACTTCCCGGTTGGCTTTGGAAAAAAGGACCGTGACGGCGAGCGTCCGGCTGCCGAATATGCCAACAATGATCAGGGGGTGGGACGCATGGGCGGAGCGCCGGGGGGCAGACGCTCGATCAATCGGGGACTCTTGATTGCACTCTCGGGGTCCGCCAGCCTCGTGGCGCTCACGGACGGCGCGCGCGCGCAGGAGCCGACGCCGCTTCCCGAGATTCGGGTCATCAGCACGACCCCGGTTCCGGCCAGGACCCGCCGGACCCGCGCGGCTCCAGCTCCGGCCAGCGAAACGGTAGCGCCGCCGCCGCGAGAGCCGGGCTTGATCGAGCGTGACAAGGTTCCATCCAACACGCAGACGCTGACGCCGCAGGACTTCGATCAGTCCAAGGCGCAGAGCGTGCCGGATGCCCTGATGCGGCAGGTCCCCGGCGTGTACATCAACGACACCGCGGTCAACCCGTTCCAGCCCGACGTGCAGTACCGCGGCTTTCAGGCCTCACCCACCGTCGGCACGCCGCAAGGCATGGCGGTCTATCAGAACGGCGTACGTGTGAACGAGGCCTTCGGCGACACGGTGAACTGGGATCTCATCCCCGAGCGCGCGATCAACCGCCTCGATGTTCATCCCAGCAATCCGATCTTCGGTCTCAATGCGCTCGGCGGCGCGATCGCGCTCGAGATGAAGAACGGGTTCAACTATACGGGCCGCGAGGTCGAGGGCGTCGTCGGCTCCTATGGGCGGCGCGCGGTGGGCGCGCAAGTCGGCGTGCAGCAGGACAATGTCGCGTTTTATGCTGCGGGCGACGCTCTGAACGACAACGGCCGGCGGCAGCGCTCGGCATCCGAGCTGCGCCGCGTCTACGCCGATGTCGGCGTGCGCGGCGACGGCGCTGAATTCCATCTCAACTTCACGGGCGCTTCGAACCGCTTCGGCGCGGCCGCCGCCACGCCGATCGAGCTGCTCAATCGGAACTGGAGCGCGATCTACACGACGCCGCAGACCTACAAGAACCAGCTCGCGTTCCTCAACGCGGTCGGCAGCTATCAGCTCGGCGACAGCTGGGCGATCAAGGGCAACGCCTATATCCGCAGCTTCCGGCAGCAGCACGTCGACGGCAATACCAGTGATGTGGAACCATGTGACCCTGGCACCTTCCCGGGCTTTTTGTGCTTCGGCGACGACACGACCCTTCTGTACGGCCAGAACGGCCCGGTACCCGACATTCTGGGCGGCGCGGTTCCCGGCTCCATCGATCGTACCAGGACGGTGGCGCAGACTGTCGGCGGCACGCTGCAGGCGACCAACAGCGACAAGGTGTTCGGGCGCGACAACCAGTTCGTGGTCGGCGCCAGCCTCGATCACGGCCGCGTGGGGTTCAATGCGTCGAGCGAGCTCGGCACCATCGGCAACGACCTGTTCGTGACCGGCACAGGCGTGATCATTTCGCAGCCGGATGGGTCGGTCGCGCCGGTCGATCTCAAGACCCGCAACACCTACTACGGCTTCTACGCGACCGACACGATCGACATCACATCGGCTCTGTCGGTGACTGCGGGTGGACGGTTCAACCTGGCGCAGATCAGGCTCGCGGATCAGCTCGGCATCGATCTCAACGGCAGTCATCAATTCTCGCGCTTCAACCCGGTGATCGGCGCCACCTACAAAGTGACGCCGAACACGACCGTCTATGCCGGCTATTCGGAGGCCAATCGGGCGCCGACGCCGGTTGAGCTCGCGTGCTCGGACCCGGCGCGGCCGTGCCTGCTCGATAACTTTCTGGTCTCCGATCCGTCCCTGAAGCAGGTGGTCTCGCGAACCTATGAAGCCGGCATTCGCGGCACGGTCGACATTGGCAAAAAGGACGGCCGCTTCGCCTGGAGCTTCGGCGTCTTCAGCACCGATTCCTCCGACGACATCATCCGGGTCGCGAGCGATATCGCCGGCCGGGGTTTCTTCCAGAATGCCGGCACCACCCGCCGGCAAGGCTTGGAAGCTTCCGCCAACTATCGCTCGGGGCGCTGGACGGTGTTCGCCACCTACAGCCTGGTCGACGCTACTTTCCGGGATACGCTGACGTTATCGTCGCCGCTCAATCCGCTTGCGGTCGACGGATTGATCACGGTTCTGCCCGGCAGCCGCCTGCCAGGCGTTCCGCGCCACCGCTTCAAGGCAGGCGTGGACTACACCGTAAAGGACGGCTGGACCGTGGGTGCCGATGTCGTTGCGGTCAGCGGCCAGTACCTGGTCGGCGACGAATCCAATCTCAATGCCATGCTGCCGGGTTATTGGGTGGCCAATCTGCACTCGACCTACCGGCTTTCCAAAGAGATCGAAGTCTTCGGTCTCGTCCGCAATGTGTTCGACCAGCGCTATTATACGTCCGGGACTTTCGTCGAAACCGATGCGATCCCGTTGTTGGGGCTAAGCGACCCGCGCACCGTCAGCCCCGGCGCGCCGCGCGCCTTCTATGCGGGGCTGCGCGGGAAGTTTTGAGCCGCAGCGCTGTGGGGTGGACCACGGCGCACGATAGGTCTCAGTTCCATGAAATGCAGTGCGAGCGCCTTTGCCCGCCCTACGATCGGAGGAAGTGGCTTGACGCCCCGCGCATGCCGCAGGACGTTGGACCCGTGAGCACGGGAGGGAGCCTCGCATGAGCCGTCAGGACTTCAGGTCGTTCATTCCGGAGCCGGGCAAGTCGCGAATTTCCGGACCGACGCCGCGCGCCCACACGCAGGCGCGTCTCAAATCACCGAGGGCGCAGGAACTGTTCGGGACTTGGGCCAAGCTCGCCGCCGAGCCTTTCAAGGGCATCACGGCCGACGGCAATGTCAGGCCAAACCTCTTCTCGCTCGTGCCGGCAGGCGCGCCAATCGCCGCGATGGTCGAGGCAGCATCGGCGTTATTGCAACGCCTGACCAGCGCACAGCGCGCTGCCATGTGCTTCCCGGTTGATTCGAGGGTCTGGCAGCAATGGCAGAATACCGAGAACTATGTCGAGGACTACGGGCTGCGTCTCGACGAGACGACGGATGACGTGCGGCAGGCGGTGATGAACGTTCTGCGCGCGAGCCTCAGCCCGAAGGGCTTTGAAGTTTCGCGCAACGTGATGCGGCTCAACCGTTTTCTCGGCGATCTCGTCGGCGGCCCCGCGATCCTCGGCGAGTGGAGCTACATATTCTGTCTCTATGGGACGCCATCCGCGACCGACCCTTGGGGCTGGCAATTGTTCGGCCACCACCTCTGCCTGAGCTGTCTGGTGATCGGTGGCCAGATGGTGCTGTCGCCGACCTTCATGGGGGCGGAGCCCGCCTATGCGGATTCCGGCCCCTTCGCCGGCATCAGTCTGTTCGAGGATGAGGAGCGCCTCGGCTTGGCGCTGATGCGCTCGCTCTCCGCCGGTCAACAGCAGACCGCCATCGTGGCACACGCGATGATGGGCGGCGACCTGCCTCCCGGACGTTGGCATTTCGCCGACCATCTGCACCTCGGGGGCGCACATCAGGACAATCGCATCGTTCCGCTCGAGGGCCTGCGCGCCGGCGAGATGTCGGCGCTGCAGCGGCGTAACCTGCTCGACCTGGTCGCAGCCTATATCGCGCCGCTGCCACCAGGACCTTGTGAGGCTCGGATGGCCGAGATCGAGCGCCATCTCGGGGAGACGCAGTTCTGCTGGATCGGCGGCTTCGAAGAGGTGAGCCCGTTCTACTATCGGATCCAGAGCCCTGTGACGTTCATCGAGTTTGATCATCACTCTGGCGTGTTTCTCACCAATCCCGAGCCGGCGAAGTTCCACGTGCACACGATCGTGCGCACGCCGAACGGCAACGACTATGGCGTCGATGTCTTGCGGCAGCACTACGCGCATGCGCATTCGAAGGCGCCGGGCTCGTAGGGTGGGCAAAGGCGGTGACACTGCATTTCATACAATGGAGACCTGTCGTGCGCCGCGCCCACCGTGACAGATCGGAGCAAATAATCAGGATTGTGTGGTGGGCACGGCGCACGAGAGGCTTTGCCCGACACGGAAGGGCGCCGCTTGCGCCTTTGCCCACCCTAAAGCGCTCGTTGCGCTTCAGCGCCGGCTAATCCAGATAGCTGCGCTTGCCGGTCTGGATCAGCTCGTAGAGCGCGCGGATCTCGCCCGCGAGCCGGTTGTAGTTCCGCCAGTTCTTGTATTGCGGGAATGTCAGCGTCTTGATCGCCTCGTCGAGGCTCATGCCTTTGGCAACGGCGGCCTTCACGGTGGTGTATTCGTCGGCCAGCATGGCGGCGAGCTCCTTGACGTCGGCCCGGGTCGCGACGTCGCCATGCGCGGGCAGAATCTGATCGACGTCCATCTCGGCGACCTGGTTAAGCAGCTTGATCCAGCTGTCGACCGACGGCGTGAACGCCATGTTCGGCATGCTGCGCTTGCCGAACGCCCCCGGCGTAAACAGGGCGCGCGCATGCGGGAACGCCACGAAGGTGTCGCCCGCCTGCTGGCCGGGGCCGAGATACATCAGCTTCACCTCGCGCCCGCCGAGCCTGATCGTCATGTTGTGGTCGAATGTCGCGTCGGCCAGGACGAGCTTCACCTCGTTCGGGTCGAGGCCGCGCGCCTTGAAGCCGTTGATGCGCCGCGCCGTCTCCTTCGGCTGCACGTGCTGCATGATGCGCGCAGTCTCGGCCTGCGCCACGAAGGTCGCGCCGGCGGCCTTGAACGGCGCATTGCCGAAATGATGGTCGCCGTGGAAATGGCTGTTGACCACCCACTTGATCGGTTTGTCGGTCACCTTGCGGATCACGTCCAAGAGCTCCTGGCCAAGCCGTGGATGGGTGCGCGTATCGATGACGAGCACGCCCTCGTCGGTGACCAGGAAGATCGAATTGGAGCCGCTGTATTCGTAGAAGAAGTAAAGATCGCTTGCGATCTGCTTGAGCTGGGCGGGCGGTGGCGTGCGGCCTTGGGCAATGGCTGACGCGGGCACGAGCGCAAGGCCGGCCGCCAGGAGCAGGCATTGCCAAAAATGGCAGCGCACCGCGCTGCCCAATGTACGCGATCCGCGCACAATCGCCGAAAGTGCCCTGGTCACCATGGGAAGTTTCCTCACTGCTGGATGTTTATGGCCGGCATCTTAGCGGCCAGCGCGCTCCCCCGATAGCGGGCAGCGACTTGGCCGGTGGCGTCGCTGCCAACATTGAACTAGATCAATGCCAGGCCCTGCCGGCGTTTCTACTAGTGCCGAGACGGCTCAGGCCTTGCGTGACTGGAGGATATTCGTGCGCTTTGCGATGATGGCGGCGATCTGGTGCCTTGGCCTGGCTCACCCGGCAAGAGCGGCCGAGGGCACTCTTGTCGTCGCGGCCACGACCGTGCCCGACCAGAAGGCGGTGTTCGCCACGGTCGAAAGCAGGCGCATTGTGCCGGCGCGAGCGCGCATCAGCGGCACGATCGTGGAGCTCTCGGTCAAGGAAGGCGATTCCGTCGAGCTGGAGCAGGTCCTGGCAACAGTCGGCGATGAGAAGCTCGTCCTGCAGCTGAAGTCCCTTGATGCTCAGATTGCCGGTCTCGAAGCGCAACGCGCGCAGGCGCAGGGCGATCTGACCCGTGCCGAGGATCTGTTCAGCCGCGGCGCAATCCCGCGCACGCGGCTCGACGAAGTGCGGACCGCCTTCAACGTTGCCGACAACGCCTTGCGCGCGCGCAATGCCGAACGCGCGGTGGTTCGGCAGCAGCTCGCCGAAGGCCGCGTGCTGGCGCCGGCCGCCGGGCGCGTGCTGAGAGTGCCGTTGACGACCGGCGCCGTTGTCGTGTCAGGTGAATCCGTCGCCAGCATTGCGGAGCGGAACTTTGTCTTGCGGCTGCGGGTGCCGGAACGGCATGCGCGCTTTCTGAAGGCGGGTGACACCATCCGCGTCGATGCGGCGGAGCTCGGCGGTTCGGGGCCGCGGTTCGGGACCATCAAGCTGGTCTACCCGCAGATCGAAGATGGACGCGTGGTTGCCGATGCGGCCGTGGATGGCCTCGGCGATTATTTCGTCAGCGAGCGTATCCGCGTCTGGATCTCGGCAGGAGAGCGCTCGGCTTTCATCATCCCGGCAAGCTTCCTGACCACGCGATTTGGCGTCGACTATGTGAAGCTTTATCGCGATGGCGCGGCTGACATCGAAGTGCCCGTGCAGCGCGGCCGCGAATTGCCGCGGCCTGATCTTCCCGATGGCATTGAAATCCTGTCCGGCCTGAAAGCCGGCGACAAGCTGGTCAAGCCGTGAACCTCGGTCTCTCCGGTCGCCTCACCCAAGCGACGATCCGCTCACCCTTGACGCCCCTCTTTCTGCTCGCGGCCTTGGCCGTGGGCCTGGTGGCGCTGTTCGTCATTCCGCGGGAGGAGGAACCGCAGATCAGCGTCCCGATGGTCGACATCACGGTGCGCGCCGACGGGCTGAAAGCGCCCGATGCGGTGGAACTGGTGACCAAGCCACTCGAGGCGATCATCAAGGGCATCGACGGGGTCGAGCATACCTACAGCCAGACCCAGGACGATCGCGTGATGGTGACGGCGCGCTTCCTGGTCGGGACCAAGGCGGAGGACGCGATCCTGCGGGTCCACGAGAAGATCCGCGCCAACTACGATCGCATTCCGGTCGGCATTCCGGAGCCGCTGATCGTCGGCCGCGGCATCAACGATGTCGCTGTGGTCGTGGTCACGTTGTCGCCCAAGCCGGAGGCCGCGGCCCGCTGGACCGAAAAGGATCTCTACGAGGTTGCGGACAAGCTGCGCGCCGAGCTGACCAAGGTCGACGACGTGGGCCTGAGCTACATTTCCGGCGGGCACCCGCAGCAGATCCGCGTGGAGCCCGATCCCGAAAAGCTCGCGCTCTATGGGGTCACCTTGCAGCAACTCGTCGCCAAGGTGCGCGACGCCAATCGGTCTTTCCAGGCCGGCCAGGTTCGTGACGCCGGCGCCACGCGCATCGCGGCCGCCGGGCAGACGCTCGCGGGCGTGCCTGACATCGGGCTCCTTCTGGTGACGACGCGCGACAATCGGCCGGTCTATGTGCGCGATGTCGCCAAGGTCGTGATCGGTCCGAGCCCGCAGGAACATCGGGTCTGGAACCTGGCGCCGCAATCCGATCGCCAGGGGAGCACGACTTCGACCACGACCTGGAGCACGACGCCGGCAGTCAGTCTGGCGCTTGCCAAGCGCGCCGGCGCCAATGCGGTCGTGGTGGCCGAGGCGTTGCGTGAGCGCCTCGAGACATTGCACGAGCGCCTGATCCCTGACGATCTGACGGCCGCGGTAACGCGCGACTACGGCGAGACGGCGAACGACAAGGCGAACGAGCTGCTGTTCCACCTCGCCCTTGCGACCCTGTCGATCGTCGTCCTGATCGCGTTTGCGATTGGCTGGCGCGAAGCGGCGGTGACGCTCGTCGTCATTCCGACCACGATCCTGCTGACGCTCTTCGCCGCCAAGCTGATGGGCTATACCATCAACCGCGTCAGCTTGTTCGCGCTCATCTTCGCCATCGGCATTCTGGTCGACGACGCGATTGTGGTGGTCGAGAACATCGCCCGCCATTGGGCCATGAATGATGGCCGCTCGCGGCTCGCCGCCGCGGTCGAGGCCGTGGCCGAGGTCGGCAATCCGACGGTCGTGGCGACGCTGACCGTGGTGGCGGCGCTGCTGCCGATGCTGTTTGTCTCCGGCCTGATGGGACCCTACATGGCGCCGATCCCGGCCAACGCGTCGGCCGCCATGCTGTTCTCGTTCTTTGTCGCCGTGATCATCGCGCCATGGCTGCTGCTGCGGCTGGCGCCGCGGGCGGTGAGCGGCGTTGGCGCCCACCACGAGGAAGGCTGGCTCGGCCGTCTCTACCGGCGCATCGCGCGGCCGGTGATCCGCACCCGGCGATCGGCTTGGACCTTCCTCATTGCGGTCGGCGTCGCGACGCTTCTGGTCATGCTGCTGTTCATCCTCAAGGCGGTGACGGTGAAGCTTCTGCCGTTCGACAACAAGTCGGAGATCGCCGTGGTGGTCGACTTGGCCGAGGGCGCGAGCCTCGAAGACACCGAACGGCTGCTGCTGGCCGCCGCCGGGGTTGCGCAAAAGCTGCCCGAGGTGCGGTCGATTCAGGCCTATGCCGGAACGCCGGCGCCGTTCAATTTCAACGGACTGGTCCGCCACTACTATTCACGTGAGGCGCCCGAGCTGGGCGAGCTGCAGGTGAACCTGGCGCCGCGCGGCGAGCGTAGTCGTGCCAGTCACGTCATCGCGCTTGAGCTGCGCGAGCGGCTCAAGGCGCTCACACCGCCGGCGGGCACCGTGGTCAAGGTCGTCGAGGTTCCCCCCGGACCGCCCGTTCTTTCGACGCTGCTGGCAGAGATCTATGGGCCGGATTCGACCACGCGCCGCGCCGTCGTCGCCGAGATCAAGAAGATCTTCGCCTCCGTGCCCTTCATCGTCGACATCGATGATTCGATCGGCGAGCCGCGGCCGCGGCTGCGCCTTTCGATCGACCAGGATCGTCTGGAGTTTTTCGGCGTCGAACAGAAGGACGTCTACGACACGCTGCAGATGCTGCTGGGCGGCGTTCCGATCGGCTATTCCCATCGCGGCGAAGGTCGCAATCCGATCGAGATTTCGGTCCGGCTGCCGAAGAGCGACCTCGCCTGGACCGAAGCGCTCGCCGCGACGCCGGTTCCGGCCAACACGCTTCCGGGCAGCAAGGCGGTGGTCGTGCTCGGGGAGGTCGTTCGCGCGACGCGGGAAGCGGGCTCGCCCGTGATCTTCCGCCGCGACGGACGCTTCGCCGACATGGTGATGGCCGAGCTCGCGGGTGCCTTCGAGGCGCCGATCTACGGCATGATAGAGGTTGCCAACCGGATCGAAGTGCATGACTGGGGCTCGCTGCCGAAACCGGTCATCCGGCTGCACGGCCAGCCGCGGGATGAATCGAAACCGGCGCTCTTATGGGACGGCGAATGGGAAATCACCTATGTGACGTTCCGCGACATGGGCGCGGCCTTCGCGGTGGCGATCCTCGCCATTTACATCCTCGTAGTCGCCCAATTCGGCAGTTTCCGGCTGCCGCTGGTCATTCTCACGCCGATCCCGCTGACGCTGATCGGCATCCTGATCGGCCACTGGCTGTTCGCCGCGCCGTTCACCGCCACATCGATGATCGGCTTCATCGCGCTCGCCGGCATCATCGTGCGCAACTCGATCCTGCTCGTTGATTTCATTCGCCACCGCGCCGGCGAAGGCCGCAGCCTGCGGGAAGTGCTGCTCGAGGCGGGAGCGGTGCGCTTCAAGCCGATCCTGCTGACGGCACTGGCGGCCATGATCGGCGCCGCCACGATCATGCTCGACCCGATCTTTCAGGGGCTCGCCATCTCGCTGCTGTTCGGATTGGCGTCCTCGACACTGCTCACCGTCCTGGTCATCCCGGCGATTTACGTTGTGCTGCGAGACGATGGTCGCCCGCTGGAGAGAACGCTCCCGCCGGAGACCGAGGAAGCCGCCACATAGGGCCTCGAATGTCATCGGGCGCGCGCTCGGTCGCCGCACGGTGAACGGAGGCTGCCCGATACAGGTTCCGATTCGAGAACCTTGACCGCGCCGCTCTATCACGCGAACCTTGCTCGTCCGGCAAGACAGGTCATGTGCAGATGCACAATCGGCTCAGATGGCTGCTGGTCCCTGTCGCGTTGGCGATCGGCACGCTCGCCGCGCCCGCCGCCGAGGTCGACGATTTCCTGGCCGGCACAATCCGCTCCTGCGTCCGTTGCGATCTTTCGGGGCGTGATCTTCAGTCTCGCAACTTGGCACGCACCCGGCTTGATCAGGCCAGCTTGAAGGGCGCCAACTTATCCGCTGCATCGCTGTTCCGCGCGAGCCTGGTGCACGCGGATCTGTCCGGCGCCAAGCTCATCGGCGCCAACCTGAATGTCGTGGATGCCAAGTGGTCAAACCTGGCGGGCGCCGACTTGGAGGAAGCGCTGCTGTTCGAAGCCGATCTCGGCAGCGCCAACCTTGCCGGCGCCAACTTGAAGTCGGCCAAGCTCGGGCGCGCCCGGCTCAACCAAGCCAATCTGGTTGGAGCCAAGCTGCCCGGTGCCGACCTGCGTGGTGCGCGACTTGCGGGCGCCAAGCTTGCCGGCGCAAACCTCCGGGCTGCCGCGCTTCATGGCCAGAACCTGCGGGAGCTCGACCTGCGCGGCGCCGACTTCTCCATGAGCGACATGCCGGAAGCAGATCTGCGCGGCGCCGATCTTCGGGATGCGCAGCTTGCTGGGGTCGACTTGTTCGGCGCCAATCTCAATTCGGCTGATCTGCGCGGCGCCAATTTCGAAGGCGCGAACCTCACCAACGCCATCCTGACCGATGCCCGCATCGAGGGCGCGAGGTTTGGCGGCGCAATCATGCCGGACGGCCGGCGACGGGAGTGAAAGGAAAGCAAGTTATTGAAGTGGTAAGTGAGGGAGACGAAGGCCTCTCAATTGTCATCCCCGGGACGACATCAGCCGGGCCTCGCGGGCCTCATCGCCTGAGTGCCGGATCGAGCAGCTCGAATCTCGTCCAGCTCTCGAATTGGCCTTGCGTGTATTCGCCGGTCGCCGGATCGATGTCGCTCTGGCCTGGCTTGCGCAGGAAATGCGCCTCGACCATCAGGTAGCGCTCGGCCGTCGTTTTCTCGCAGCGCTGCTTGAGGAAAATCCCGCCGACCGGCGTTTCGCCCGGCGCTGGCGGGATGTCTGTACAGGTCCAGCCGGCCGGATCGTAGCGGTTGATGACCGCAAGGCGCAGGAGATGTGCCATCCGGCGCGCGCCCGGATCGCCGCGCGGATCAGTGATGAAGCGGATGCCGCGCAGGATGCCGCCGCGGTCGAACAACACCGACAGGATGATTGGATGCCCGGCGACTCGCGTGCCGGTTCGCCCGAGCGTGACCAGATCGTCGACCGCCTTTCCGACGTATTCGCTCTCGTCATCGAACCGGACATAGACTTCGTGCAAGCCGCTGGCCTCACGCTGGCACTTTCCGAATTCCGACCAGTCGGCGAGCCGCTCGCGCGGCGGGCCGCCGTTGCTGCCGCAGGCGAACTCGCCGAACCCGTCGACGTTCATCGTGCGCGCGTCGAGCCCAAGCCGCAGACCGCGAATTTCGCCCGGGTCGGCTCGAGTTTGCCCGTAAGCCGGCAAACTCGCGAGCATGAGCGCAACCGCAAGGCCGGCGCGACGGCATCGCCGCGCCGGAGAGACCTTTCGTCGCGTCTCGATCACAGCCCGAACACGAACAGCATCGACGCCGTCGAGGTGAGCTTGAGCTCGGGCGAGGTCGACAGGATTGCGGCAGGCTGGCGGGCACCGACCAGCACGGCGACATACTGCTTGCCGTTGACCGCATAGGTGATCGGCGGCGCGTTGATGCCGGTGCCGATGTTGACGCTCCAGACCTCCTGCATGGTCTTGGCGTCGTAGGCCGAGAACGTGCCGTCCAGGTGGCCGGTGAAGATCAGATTGCCGCCAGTCGCCAGGAGTTCCGCCGAAGTTCGGATAGTCGAGCCGCGCCTGGCCCTTGAGTTCCCCGGTTACCGGATCGACCGCCTTGATGGCACCGCGCTGGCGGTCCTTGGTCCGTGTGCCGCCGCCGGCGAAGCGCTCGCGCGGCTTGAGCGTGCCGCCTTGATCCGCGAAATCCTTCTGCTCCTTCGTGAAAACGTAGTTGCAGCCTTCGCGCGACGGAATGTAGAGCAGGCCGAGCTCCGGATTGTAAGCGCTCGGCTCCCAGTTCTTGCCGCCGAAGTGCGCCGGGCAGAGCTGGTCGCCGTCGGGCCTTGCCCGTGAGCCGTGGGTGTAGCCGGCATATTCCTGCACGTCTTTGGTGGGGTCGTAGTTGAGCGGCCGTCCGGTCTTGGGATCGAGGCCGGTCGTCCAGTTCAGCTTGTCGACATATTGCTTGCCGGCAACGAAGGAGCCGTTCACGCGGTCGAGCACGTAGTAGAAGCCGTTGCGCGCCGGATGCACGACCAGCTTGCGATCCTCGCCATTGATCTTGGCGTTGATGATCGGATGCTCGGAGATCTCATCGAAGTCATACGGGTCGTTCGGGGTGTACTGGTATCCCCACTTGATCTTGCCGTCAGTTGGTGAGAGCGCGAGCACGCTCGCCGCCCATTTGTTGTCGCCTGGTCGGTATTCGGGGTCCCAATCGGGGCCGGCGTTGCCGATGCCCTGATAGAAAGTGTCGGTTTCCGGATCATAGGTTGCGGTCTCCCACACCGAGCCGCCGCCGTGCTTCCAGCGCTCCTTGTCGTCCTTCCAGGTTTCGTTGCCGGGCTCGCCGGCGCCCGGGATCGTATGGGTGCGCCAGAGCTGCTGTCCGGTGTTGAGGTCGGTGCCGTCGATATAGCCACGGATGCCGTATTCGCCGCCGGCGGCTCCGACGATCGCCACGTCGCGGACGATCAGCGGCGCCACGGTCAGCGTTTCGCCCAGCGCCGGGTCTGCGACCTTGCGCTCCCAGGCGATTTCGCCGGTGGCCTTGTTGATGGCGATCAGGCGGCCGTCGAGCGTCACCGAGATCACCTTATCCTTCCAAAGCGCCACGCCGCGGTTATTGACGCCGCAGCAGGCGACGTCGCCGGCCCAGGCCTTGTTGGTCTTGGGATCCATGCGCCATTTGAAGGTGCCCTTCTTCCCGCTCGACACGTCGACGGCGTAGACCGTGCCCCAGCCGTCCGGCACGTACATGATGCCGTCCTCGACGATGGGCGTGCCTTCGAGATTGCCATGCTTATAGCGCGTGCCGGCACCCTCGATGCCGCCGAGCGCCACGCTGAACGCGATCTTCAGGTCCTTGACGTTGCCGGTGTTGATGGTCTTGAGCGGCGAAAAGCGGTGGCCCTCGTAGTTGCCGTGATGAAGCAGCCAGTTCTGCGGCTCCTTGGCGACGTTGAGCGCGCGCTCGAAGGTCATGTCGGCAGCGCTCACCGGAGCGAGTGCGCTTGCCATCAGCAGCGAACACAATGCAGCAATGGTTGTTGATTTCATGAGACGCCTCCCTATAGCCGCCGCTTGGACGGTCGGCCTTGATACGTCATATCAGCGCCAGTTTGGTCATGGTCGCCGTTGACTTGCCGGCAAGCGTAAACTTTCGCGCGAACCTCGGCAATACTGGTTACGTTCTGCTGCGTTTCGAGAACCGGGTACGTGATTGCCGGCGTGGGGTTCTGCCCACTTGCCGCTCTCTCACCGTTGAGCGCAGGACCTACTGAGTGCAAGACGTCAGTTGTTTTTCCTCGATCGAGAAAATTTCGCCGGCTTCGAGCTTGACATTGCGGACAATGCAGCTGCGCTTGGAGACGTCGCTGAATTTGGCGTCGTAGAGGCCGGGAGGCGTGTCGGTGATTCGCAGCCGCTCGTCGGAGTTGACCGTGCCGTCGCGGTCATTCTTGCATTGGTCGGCGCCCCACTTGGTTGTGCCGGCCGGCGCCAGATAGAACTCGGTGATCGTGTGGCGCGTCAGATTCCAAAATCGCATCGGGCGCTCGGCTGCGAGCGCAACCGACGATGTGGCGGCGAGCGTGAGAAATATGAGAGCGAACTTGCGCATGTCTCGAT
Source organism: uncultured Alphaproteobacteria bacterium (assembly GCA_963753575.1). Lineage (GTDB taxonomy): Bacteria > Pseudomonadota > Alphaproteobacteria > Rhizobiales > Xanthobacteraceae > VAZQ01. Next base: position 3,804,584 of record CAVWCR010000003.1, on the reverse strand, counting down.
CCTGCCAGGATGAATGAGCCTAGCCCTGATGTCGGATGGGGAGAAGGCGACGCTGCCAAATTGTGACGAATTTTTTGTCCAACCGCCCTCGCCATCTTGAACAGGCAGCCCGCCTGCGCCAGTATTCCGGCGGCACCGAGCCCCGCCCGCGAGCCCGAGAAGAATCCATATGGCAGTAGAGGCCCTGGAAAGCGACTTCCCCAACGACCGTCTGCCGCTCCTTCGCTGGCTGATGTTTACGGGGGTCTGCATCTTTGCGTTCGTGCTGGCGTGGTACTACGGGCTGTTCCGCATGATGCTCGCCAGCGACAAGACCTACATCTCCTCGGTCATCGTGGCGCTCTATTTCGCCACCTGCGTTCACTGCTTCCTGCGTACGGTTGTGATATCGCACGAGCTCGATGCGGCCCACCGTATCGCCGCGTTGGTCAGCCGTGGCACCAGCGGGTACAATGTCGCCGGGCCGAACGTGGTGACGTCTGATGGCGCGCGCCTGCCACCCGGCCAGGTGACCAATCACATCCGCAACCTCATTCTCAAGTCTCAGCTGCAAGGCCACCACCGGATCGACCAGACTCTGCTGCTGCGCGGACTTGCCGACGCGCTGCGCGGTCCCAATCAGCTCGGATCGTTCGCCAGCGATGCGCTGATGAAGCTTGGGCTGCTTGGCACCATCGTGGGCTTCATCCTGATGCTCGCCCCGATTGCCGGTCTCGACGCCGCCGACCACGTGTCGGTGAAGAACTCCATGGGCCTGATGAGCGACGGCATGGCGGTCGCGATGTACACGACGCTGACCGGCCTGATCGGGTCCGTGCTGCTGCAGATGCAGTACTACCTCTTGGACGAGGCGACCGCGAGAGTCTTCGGGCTCGCCACCAACCTTACCGAGGTCTTCGTCGTTTCCGTTCTCGAACGAGAGCACGATGGACAGCTTCGGTAACTATCCACGCGAAAAGTTCGATCCCTTCAGCGTGATGCTGTTCAAGGGGCTCCAGGTCGTCGCATTTCTCTTTTTCATCGCGCTCTTGGCGATGAACCCGGAGGCCAAGGAAGGCAAGATCGAATCCAAGGCCGAGTTCATCATCACGATGACCTGGCCGGACGAGCATCCCGACGACATCGATCTCTACGCCGAGGATCCGCTCGGCAACATCGTCTGGTATCACGTGCGCGAAGGCGGCTTCATGGTGCTCGATCGCGACGACCGCGGCAGCGCCAACAACACCGTCACGGTGGATGGCCGGAAAGTGACGAGCCCGTTCCGGCAGGAGACCATCAGCATTCGCGGCATCGTGGCGGGTGAATATACGGTCAACGTCCACTACTTCCTGGCCACGCGCGGCGGACCGGTGCCGGCCGTGGTGAAGGTCGAGAAGATCAATCCGCAGGTCGAGGTCATTTCGCACGATACCATCGTGCTCAATCGCATGGGCGAGGAAAAGACGGCGGTGCGCTTCCGGCTGGCGGCCGACGGCAGCGTGATCGACACCAATCACCGTGAGAAGTCGCTGATCCAGCTCACGCGCAACGTTCGTCGCACCGGCAAGTAGCGGCCCGCGGCATCCAGAGGCACCACCGATGACCATGACCCTGCTGGCGATTTCTGCGGCCTACGTGGTGCTGGCCGTGGTCGTGCTGTCGATGGGGCTCTCTTCGCGCTTCGCCTGGTGGGTGAAGGCCAGCACCATCGTGGTGAGCTCGGCGTTTTTCGTGGAGGTGTTCTTCGCCAGCAAGAGCTTGCTGGGTTGGCCTGCCTCCGGCGCGCTGCCGCCGAAGTTTCAGCTGTTGTGGACGCGGGTGGTCGAGCCCGACGTCAAGGCCGGCAGCCGCGGCGCGATCTACCTGTGGGTCGAGGAGGTCGATACCAACAACGTGCCGAGCGGGCTGCCGCGCTCATACCGCTTGCCCTATTCGGTCAAGCTTGCCGACCGCACGCTCAAGGCACGCGATGAGATCATGGCCGGGAATCCGCAGGAGGGCGTGGCCGAGGACATGATGGAAGGCGACTCGTCTTCGTCGGCCGCCGCCAAGGCTAACGAGCTGACCGACGGCGGCGAGACGTCGTCCGGCGGCAAGGTCGAGCTCGACGTCGCGCTCGAAGCGATACCGCGGGTGGAATTCCGCGCCATGTCCGCCCCGCTGCTGCCGCCGAAGCCTTAAATCGCTCAGGCAGGCTTCGCATTGTTGCCGGTCATCGACAGGAAGGCCTCCTCGATTGTGGTGGCGCCCGCGGATGTCATTAGCGCTTTCGGCGTCGTGTCCGCCAACACCTTGCCGCGGTGGAGCACGATCACCCGGTCGGCGTCCGCGACTTCGTCGCACAGATGCGTCGCCCACAGGATTGCGACGGCGCGCTCCGTTCGCATCGTCAACAGGAGCTTGAGCAGGTCGCTGCGGCTTGCCGGATCGAGCCCGACCGTCGGCTCGTCCATCAAGAGCACGCGCGGCCTGTGCAGCAGCGCGCGCGCGAGCTCCACGCGCCGTCGGTTACCGCCGCTGAGTTTCGCGGTCTTGTCGTCGGCGCGCTCGGCGAGACCCAGCCGCACCAGCTCGTCGGCGATACGCGCCTTGGCGTCAGGGCGTGGCATGCCATGCAGGCCGGCGTGAAACAGCAGGTTCGCAGTGACCGAAAGCTCGAGGTCGAGCGTCGGCTGCTGGAACACGATGCCAAGCTCGGCCAGCGCCGGGACCGGGTCACGCGACATGTCGTGGCCCATCACCTCGATGCGTCCGGAGTCCGGCAGGAACAACCCGGAGAGGAGCTGGAACAGCGTCGACTTGCCGGCGCCGTTCGGGCCGAGCAGGGCAATGAATTCGCCGGCATTTGCCGTCAGGCTGACGCCGTCGAGCGCCCGCACCGGGCCGTAGCTCTTCACCACCTGGTCAATGAGGAGAGCGGGGGGTTGCTTGCGTTCGTCCACCGGCGTTTCGCCTTTCGTCGAGACGGGCCGGCCACGTTCTTACGCCCTCCGGCGCTCGGCTTGCCCCGCCGCTTTGATCGGGCGTACGCTGGCAGCAACTGGGGTAATCCGCAAGCGGAGAGGAACGCCTGTGTTGATCGATCGTCGCCACTTGAGCCTTGCGGTCATGTTTGCGGCCGCCGTCCTTGCGGGCGCGCCGGCCGCCGCCAAGGGCAGCGGCCTCATCTTCGTGAGCAACGAGAAATCGAACAACCTGATCGTGATCGATCCCAAGACCCACAAGGTCATCAAGGATATCAAGACCTCGCGCCGGCCGCGCGACATGCACTTCAGCGCCGACCATACCAAGCTCTACGTCGCGTGCGGGGATGACGACGTGATCGACATCCTGGATGTGGCCAAGCTCGAAGTGATCGGCCGCATTCCGACCGGGCCGAGCCCCGAGACTTTCGCGATCGACGAGGCCAAGCGGCGCATCTACGTGACCAACGAAGAAGGCTCCTCGCTCTCCATCATCGACATGGATCAGGCCATCACGCTGCAAGAGGTGCCGACCGGCGCCGAGCCCGAAGGCGTGTTCATCAGCGAGGATGGCAAGACCCTCTATGTCACCTCGGAGGTGGGCGATCTTGTTCACATGATCGACGCCGAGGGCGGACACGTGGTGCAGGATGTCGTGGTCGGCACGCGGCCGCGACGGTTTGCGGCGACGCCCGACCGCAAGGAGCTGTGGGTCACGGCCGAACTCTCTGGCGAGGTCTACATTATCGATCGCACGAAGTTCGAGGTTTCCGGCAAGATCGAGTTCCTGCCGCCGGGCATGCGCAAGAGCGACGTCACGCCGGTCGGTCTCGTCATGACCAAGGACGGCAAGACCGCCTTCGTGACGCTCGGCCATGCCGCGCATGTGGCGGTGGTCGACGTGCCGACGCGCAAGATCACGGGCTATATCCTGGTCGGCAAGCGATCCTGGGGCATCACGCTCACGCGCGACGAGCGCACGCTCTACGTCGCGAACGGCTTCGGCGACGACATCACGGTGATCGACGTGCGCAGCCGCAAGGCCACCGTCTCGATCCCGGTCGGGCGCATTCCGTGGGGCGTGGCCATCGATGAGTAGCTTACGTCGCATGTGCGTGGCGCTTTGTGCGCTGCTGGTTGCGAGCGTTGTCGGCTCCGCCTTCGCGCAAACGCCGCCCGCGCCCCAGCCGCGCGTGACCATCGGCTATGTCGGCATCGCAGGCGATCCGCGCCATGAGCCGATCAAGGCCTATGAGCGCATCGTCATCAAGCCGCGCGAGCCGCCGTTCGCGGGCGCGCAGGTCGGCATCGATGAGGCGCAGGCGCTCACGCGCGTGCTCAAGATCGGCTTTGCACTCGAGCGCATCACCGTCAAATCGGCCGAGGAAGTCGCGCCCGCCGTGACCAAGGCGCTGCAGGAGCGCGGCATCCACTTCTTTATCATCGATGCGCCCGCCGACGCCTTCAAGCCGCTCGCCGCCGCCGTGCGTGGGCGCGATGTGCTGCTGTTCAACGCCACCGCGCCCGAGGACTGGCTGCGTCGCGACCTTTGCGCGCGCGAGATCGTGCACACGCTGCCGAGCCTCGCCATGAGTATGGACGGCCTCACGCAATATCTCGTCTCGCGCAAGTGGCGCGATAGTCTCGTGCTGCAGGGCCCGCTGCCGGCCGACGCCATGACCGTCAAGGCGTTCGAGCACTCGGTGAAGAAGTTCGGCGCCCGCATCGTCGCCAACCGCCCGTTCAAGGTCGGCACCGACCCGCGCGAGCGCGAGCAGAACAACCCACTGCTGCTCACCGCCGGCCGAACCGACTACGACGTCATCTTCATTGCCGACGACGCCTTCGAGTTCGCCCGCCAGGTGCCGTACCAGACCGTGCGGCCGCGGCCGGTCGTCGGCGCGATCGATCTTGAGCCGGTCGCCTGGCACTGGACCTGGGAGCGCAACGGCGGGCCGCAGATCAACGTGCGCTTCAACCGGGCGAGCGGCGGCCGGCGCATGGACAGCGCCGATTGGGCGGCGTGGATCGCGGTCAAGATGGTGGTGCAGGCGACGCTGCGCACACGCTCGGCTGACTTCCAGAAGCAGCGCGCCTTCATTCTCGGCGACAACAGCTTCGACGGCTACAAGGGCCTTGCGGTCAGCGTGCGGCGCTGGGATCAGCAGCTGCGGCAGGCGATCTTCCTTGCTTCGCCCTATGCGGTGGTCGCCAGCGCGCCGATCGAGGGCTTCCTGCACCGCACCAGCAACCTCGATACCCTTGGCGACGATGAGCCGGAGACGCCGTGTAGATTGAATAGATAGACTCTCCGTTGTCGTCCCGGCCAAGCGCGTCAGCGCGCGAGCCAGGACCCATAGCCACAGGGCTTTCGCGAGTCCACGGAGTGTGGTCTCCGCTTTCGCGGGGACGACGGAGGAGGAGCCGAACGAAACAGAAGGGGCGCCATGCAGCTTATCCACGTCGCCCGCGCCATGCGCGCGGTCACCATGCGCGAGATCGTGAAATTCGTGCAGCAGCGCGGACGGTTGCTGTCGGCGCTGGTGCGGCCCCTGATGTGGCTCGCGGTGTTCGCCGCCGGCTTCTACAACGTGTTCGGCGTCTCGATCATCCCGCCGTACAAGACCTACATCACCTATCAGGTCTACATCGTGCCGGGACTTCTCGGCATCATCCTCCTGTTTCACGGCATGCAGTCCTCGCTCTCGATGGTGTACGATCGCGAGATGGGGGTGATGCGGCTCCTGCTCACCGCGCCCTTGCCGCGCTGGGTGCTGCTCGCCTGCAAGCTTGTGGCCGGCACCGCGCTCTCGGTCATCACCTGCTACGTGTTTCTTTTGGTCTGCATCCCGTTTGACGTCACCTTCGAGCCGATGGGCTGGCTCACGGTGCTGCCGGCCTTGATCGTGTCCGGGCTGATGCTGGGCGCGCTCTGGCTGTTCCTGTCGGTCTATATCCGGCAGGTGGAGAATTTCGCGGGCGCGATGAACTTCGTGATGTTCCCGATGTTTTTCTTCTCCTCTGCGCTTTATCCGCTGTGGAAGCTGCGGGAAGGCGGCTCCGAGTTCATCTACTGGGTGTCGCTCGTCAATCCGTTCACGCATGCGGTCGAGATGATCAGGTTCGCGCTCTACGGCATGGTCGAGCCGGTGGCGATCCTCGTTGTGTGCAGCACGACCGTGCTGTTTTTTTTGCTGGCGACGATCGGCTACGACCCGCAGCGCGGCATGATCCGCCGCACCGCGCAGCCGGTGTGAGGGCGGCCCGCCAAGCCGCTTCTCCCCTTGCCCGGTCGCTCCCGCTACGGTCGTGCGCAACCCGCTCCCGTCGTCCCCGCGCAGGCGGGGACCCATAACCACCGGCCTTTCCGTTAATCCGAAGTCATCGTACATCACCGCTGCTGCGGCGTATGGGTCCCCGCCTGCGCGGGGACGACAGCGGAGAGGTCCGTGCACATGACCGTTAGGCTGCGAAACCGCAGCTTCACCTATTCAATTTTCAAACAGCCCGGAGCCTTCGTCAGTCAGCGCGCATCAGACAAATTGAGGTCGTCCCCTGTTGCTTTGCTTGGGCGCGGGGGTTCGCCCGTCTTACTTCTCTTTCCGTCCCCCTCAAATCGAGGGAGATGGCGCGCCGACAAGGCGCAGTGCCCGGATTGCTCCGGGCGATGTCCGGCTGCGGCCGGACCATGGTGCACGACTGCGGTGCACCCGCGCCTTGCGGCGCGCCAACGCGGCATCTTGGCTTATCGCCTTTGACGGTGGTCGGACCGGGCCGGCTCCATAGTGGCCGACGAGGCTGCCCGAGTACCGCCCGGGGACGGGGCTTGCGTCATCACCCCGCTCGCGGGTGCCGCTCCCGCTCCCCGCTCTCAAGACGCCTCATGAGTGCGCCCTCGAAGACGGAACGGGATGGCTTATACATAGGGTGAAAGACGGCTCGGGTCAATAACTATTTTTCTTATGGTGAATAACGGACCTGGATGAATTGGGATGATGAATTAGGATGACGCGCGGCGTTTGCGCCCGCACCCGCCCGTGGGCGGCCGGTTCAGCGGCGCGCCGCGACCTCGGCCATGAACGCGAGCGCGCGGCGGGCGCAGATATCGGGCTCCACCGCCGCGATGTGATAGCTGTCGCCGTCGAGCACGATCACGCGCGCATCGGGAATGCGTGACGCGTATTCGCGCACGGCCTCGACCGCCTGCAGGCCGCTTTCCTGCGTGGTCACGATCAGGGTCGGGGCCTTGATCAGCGGCAGGCGGTCGTCGAGGTTCATGCTGATGAGCGCGGTCGAGGAGCCGAGCGCGGCGCGCTGGTCGGTCGCGCCCATCAGCTCGGTCCACCATCGCATCTGCGCGTCCGACGCGGTCGCGCCCAGACGCGAGCGCATCGTCTCCGCCGCCCACTGGCGGACGCCCTTGGCCCGCATCTTGTCGGCATTGCCGGTGCCCACCCCGCGCGCCGGCGATCCGAAGATGCACAAGGAGAGAAAGCGCTGCGGCTGATCGCTCGCGAGCTGCAGCGCGATCGAGCCGCCATACTTGGCGCCCATCAGGTGGCAGCGCTTGATCCCGAGCGCGTCGAGAAAGCGGGCGATGTCGGCCGCGAGCTCGCGTGCGGAGAAGCCATAGTCGGCCGGCGCGGTCGAGCTGCCGAAACCCGGCATGTCGATACGGATAACCCGGTAGCGGCCGGCAAGATACGGGACCCACTGGGTCCAGGCCCGCACGGATTCGCAATTGCCGTGGACGAGCAGCACGGTCTCCGGCGCCGACCATGGCGCTGCGAAGCAGTCGTCCTGGTAAGCAATCACAAGGCCGGGTCGGATGTCGATGTGAGGCATCGTGTCTCCAGTTAACCCCGTTGTGCCGGTATTCCGTTGTCTGCCGTCCCGTGGCGGGCGCTCGGTTGCTCCACGGAAGTAACCAACAAGCTGATCAACCGCGCCATTTAGCGGCTTTATTACAACTATTCCAAACTATTTAATCTCCGTAAGTGTTGACTTGACGGAGCGATAGAATTGCCACAAACGAACGAGCGAATGGTAGGCTCGACGTCTGGTTATCTTGGCCGGCAATAACAACAATAAGGGAGTGACGGTGAAGGTTGATCCCCCTTTTCCTCTGGGCCGTGCCGATCGCGGATTCCGGGGCCGCATCCATATGATCCAGGTTGGCGCCGGCATGTCCGACTTGCCCGAGGAAGAGCTTGAGAACCGGCTGATCGAGCTGGGCTTCGTCGAGGGAGCCGCGGTTGAGGTTCTGCACGAGGGGCCGTTCGGGGGCGACCCGATTGCGGTGCGCGTCCAGAGCGCCACGATTGCGCTTCGACGTCGCGAGGCGATGGCTATTCTGGTGACCCGATCGGATCCGCCCGCATGAGCGTCGCGACTGAGGTCAGTCCTTGGCATTTTGCCCTTGTTGGAACGCCCAACAGCGGAAAGACCGCGTTGTTCAACGCGCTGACGGGCAGCCGGCAAAAGGTCGCGAACTATCCGGGCGTCACGGTCGAGCGCAAGGCTGGGCTGCTGCAGACGCCCTCTGGCCACAGCGTCAACCTGATCGATCTTCCGGGCACGTATTCGTTGCGGGGCCGCAGCCCGGACGAGGAGATCACCCGCGATGTCATTCTCGGGCGCATTGCCAGCGAGCAGCAGCCCGACCTCGTGATCTGCGTCGCGGACGCCACCAATCTGCGGCTCGCGCTGCGCCTCGTCCTCGAGCTCAAGCGCATTGGCCGGCCGTTGCTGCTGGTGCTGAACATGTTCGACATCGCAAGCCGGCGCGGCGTCAAGATCGACACCGAGCGGCTGGCGGCGGAGCTTGGCGTTCCGGTGGTCACCTCGATCGCGGTGCGACGCGGCGGCACCGACGAGCTGCTGCGACGGATGGACGAGCTGGCAGCAAAAGGTGCGCAGTCGACCGCCGCCAACACCTGGAAGCCACCGGCCGCGAGCGAGTTGCGCGCTGCGCAACGCGAAGCCGACCGGATCATCCGCGCCGCGGTGGGTGAGCCGGTGCGGCCCGATACGGTAACCGGACGGGTGGACGCCGTGCTTCTGCATCCGGTTGCGGGGCTCATCATTCTGCTGGCGGTCCTGTTCGTGATGTTCCAGGCGGTGTTCGCGTGGGCGAAACCGGTCATGGACCTCATTTCGGCGGGCTTCGATCAGCTCGGCGTGCTCACCCGCGACGTGCTGCCGGCGGGCCTCCTGCAAAGCTTCGTTCAGAACGGGGTCATTTCCGGCGTCGGCAGCGTGCTCGTGTTCCTGCCGCAGATTCTGATCCTGTTCCTGTTCATCCTGCTGTTGGAAGACCTCGGATACATGGCGCGCGCCGCCTTTCTGATGGACCGCATCATGGGCAGCGCCGGGCTGCACGGGCGCGCGTTCATCCCCCTGCTGTCGAGCTTTGCTTGTGCCATTCCGGGCATCATGGCGACCCGGGTGATCGACAGCCGGCGCGATCGGTTGACCACGATTCTGGTGGCGCCGCTGATGACCTGCTCGGCGCGCATTCCGGTCTATACGCTGATCATCTCCGCGTTCATCCCGGCGCGGGAGCTCTGGGGCTGGATCGGCCTGCAGGGCCTCGTCATGTTCGCCCTCTATGCCGCCGGCATCTTCAGTGCGCTAACCGTCTCGTTCCTCGCCAATCACTTCGTGTGGCGCGAACATCCCACGCCGCCGTTCATGCTCGAATTGCCCGACTACAAGCTGCCACGCTTGCGCAGCGTCGCCATCGGGCTGCTCACGCGGGCGAAGCTGTTTCTCAAGCGAGCCGGAACGACCATTTTCGCGATGATGGTGGTGATCTGGTTCCTGGCGTCGTTTCCGCAACCGCCGGCAGGCGCGCCGGGGCCGGCGATTGACTACAGTCTGGCCGCCATGCTCGGGCATGCGCTCGAGCCGATCCTGGCGCCGGTCGGGTTCAACTGGCAGATCAACGTCGCGCTGATCCCCGGCATGGCGGCGCGCGAAGTCGCGGTCGCCGCGCTCGGCACCGTCTACGCCATCGAGGGCGGCAAGGAAGCAGCCGAACAGATCGGTCAGGCGCTCGCCAGCAAATGGAGCCTCGCCACCGCGCTGTCGGTCCTGGTGTGGTATATCTTCGCGCCGCAATGCGCCTCCACGCTGGCCGTCATCCGGCGCGAGACCGGCAGCTGGCGGTGGATGGCCGTCACCTTCGGGTACATGCTGACGCTCGCCTATCTGGCTTCGCTGGTGACCTACAACGTCGCGGTCGCGCTCGGCGCAGGGTAACGCCGCAGCAAGCTTCAGTCGTCGTTCGGCGGAATTGCCAGCCTGCGCTTGACCGCGGGCCTTGCGTAAGAGTAACATTTATGTTACTCTTCAATACGCATGATCGAAATCCGATACTATGTGGCTTCCGGCGGTCTGCAGCCGTTCGACATGTGGTTTGCGGAATTGGAGGCGGTGGCGCGAGCCAAGGTCACGCGAGCGATTGCCCGACTGGAACAGGGCAATTTCTCCAACGTCAAGTCCGTTGGCGAAGGCGTGCTCGAATTCCGGATCGATTTTGGTCCAGGCTACCGCGTCTATTTCGGGCGAGATGGAGATTCGTTGATCATCTTGCTGACCGGCGGCACCAAGAAGCGCCAGCAGCGCGACATCGACGCAGCACACGTTTACTGGCAGGCCTACAAACAGGGCAAGCGCGTACGGCGCTGAAGGAAGACGAGATGGCAAAGACAAAAAGTTTTAAGGAGCTGGTGCAGCGACACGTCAAGGCCGACAAGAAATTCGCCGAAGCTCTGCTGCGCGAGGGCGTCGACGCGATGTTGAGCGGCGATGTGGATACCGGCAAGACGATCTTGCGAGACTACATCAAGGCGACGGTTGGTTTTGAGAAGCTAGGCAAAGCGACCGATACGCCGCCCAAGAGCCTGATCCGCATGTTCGGTCCGCGTGGCAATCCGCAGGCGAAGAATCTCTTCAGTGTCATCGGTTATCTGCAAAAGCGTGCCGGCGTCCGCTTGCACGTGGTGAAGTAGGACGGAAGATTCGTCAAAAATGGCAGGCCGGTTCGCCGAGGGGACACTTACGTCAATCCTGTCTACATCTCAGAGGAGACGTTCGGAATTGCCAGCCCGCGCTTGACCGCGGGGCGCGCCTCGATTGCCGCGAGCCAGCGGTCGATCGCAGGCGTTGGTCCGAGCAGCGCACCAGTCTCCTTGCGGAACTGCGGCAGCGCCTGCCGCGCGCGGGTGAAGGTGGCGATATCGGCGATCGAATAGTCCCGCGCCAGAAACGGCGCATCGCTTAACCGGCGCTCCAGCACCGTGAGCATCCGCACCATATCCCCGGCAAGGCGATCGATCTCGGCGGGGACCTTCTGCTCCGCGCGGGTCGCGAAGTGGCGCCAGGTCGTGTGCGCGGCCGAAAATCCGCTGGATGCCCAGAACAGCCAGGCCAGCGCTTCGTCGCGGCGGGGGCCGGATGTCGCCAGCAGCTGCCCGCTCTTCTCGGCGAGATAGATCAAGACGGCGCCGCTCTCGAACACGACGCGCGGTCCGTCCGGCGCATCGTGGTCCACGATGGCCGGGATGGTGTGATTGGGGGAGATCTTCAGATAGTCGGGCGCGAGCTGTTCCTTGCGGCGGAGGTCGACCGGCCGCAGCTCGTGCGGCAGCCCGGTCTCCTCGATCATGATCGTGGCCTTGCGGCCGTTCGACGTCGACCAGGCGTAAAGCGTAATCACCGCCGGGCTGCCTTACACATCGACGCTCGCCGCCAGCGCATTCTGCTCGATGAAGATGCGGCGCGGCTGCACGTTGTCACCCATCAGCTCGTCGAAGATCGTGTTGGCCTCGTCGATCTCCTTGACGTTGACCTGCAGGAGCGAGCGCGCGTTCACGTCGAGCGTGGTCTCCCAGAGCTGCTCGGGGTTCATCTCGCCCAGCCCCTTGTAGCGCTGCAGCGTGAGGCCCTTGCGGCCGGCCGCCATCACCGCGTCGAACAGGTCGATCGGGCCGTGGATCGCGATTTCCTCATCCTTGCGCCGCAATGCGCCAGGCATTTGATAAATCTCCCGCAGCGAGGCCGCGTGCTCGGCGAGCTTGCGCGCCTCGGCCGAGCCAAGCAGCGCCTGGTCGATGATCGCAACCTCTTTGACGCCGCGCACCATGCGCTCGAAGTGGAAGCCGTCGCCCTCCTCGAAACGGCCCTGCCAGCCGCGCTCGGTCTCATCCGCCAGCGTGTCGAGGCGGCGCGCGATGTATTGGGCGGCGGTATCCGCCTTCTCGCGGTCGTTGAAGATCGCCGGCGTGAGCACGTCTGCGATCGCGGCTTGCTCGATCACCTTGCGATTGTAGCGGCTGTGCAGACCCGCGAGCACGGCGCGGATCGTGCGCGCCTCCTCGATGAGCCGGAGGAGGTCGCCGCCGGCGCGGTCCTCGCCGGACGCGAGCCGAAGGACGGCCTCTTCGAGGCCCATCTGGATCAGGTAGTCCTCGAGCGCACGCTCGTCCTTCAGGTATTGCTCGGACTTGCCGCGCGCCACCTTGTAGAGTGGCGGCTGTGCGATGAAGAGGTGGCCGCCGTCGATCAGGCCCGGCATCTGCCGGTAGAAGAAGGTCAACAGCAACGTGCGGATATGGGCGCCGTCAACGTCGGCGTCCGTCATGATGATGATCTTGTGGTAGCGCAGCTTCTCGACGTTGAACTCGTCGCGCCCGACGCTGGTTCCGAGCGCGGTGATCAGCGTGCCGATCTGCTCGGACGACAGCATCTTGTCGAAGCGCACGCGCTCGACATTGAGGATCTTGCCGCGCAGCGGCAGTACCGCCTGGAACTCGCGGTTGCGGCCCTGCTTGGCGCTGCCGCCGGCGGAATCGCCCTCGACGATGAACAGCTCGGACTTGGCCGGATCGCGCTCCTGGCAGTCGGCGAGCTTGCCGGGGAGTGATGCCACGCCGAGCGCGTTCTTGCGTGTCATCTCGCGCGCCTTGCGGGCGGCCTCGCGCGCGGCGGCAGCCTGGATCACCTTGCCGACGATAGTCTTGGCCTCGGCGGGATGCTCCTCGAACCAGTATTGCAGCGCCTCGTTGACGATGCCTTCGACCACCGGGCGGACCTCGGAGGAGACGAGCTTGTCCTTGGTCTGCGAGGAGAACTTCGGGTCCGGCACCTTGCAGGAGAGGACGGCCGTCAACCCTTCGCGGCAATCGTCACCGGTGAGCGCGACCTTCTCCTTCTGCGTGACCCCGTTCTTGTCGGCATAGCCCGTCACCTGCCGGGTGAGCGCGCCGCGAAAGCCGGCCAGATGCGTGCCGCCGTCGCGCTGCGGGATGTTGTTGGTGAAGCAGAGCACGGTCTCGTGATAGCCGTCGTTCCAGGTGAGCGCGGCTTCCACCGTGACGCCGTCGCGCTCGGTCTTGAGCACGATCGGGGCCGGCACGATGCCGGTCTTGTTGCGGTCGAGATATTTGACAAAGGCCTCGACGCCGCCTTCGTATTTCATCTCCTCGCGCTTCTCGACCGCGTGGCGATTGTCGATGAGCGTGATGGTGACGCCGGAATTGAGGAAGGCGAGCTCGCGCAGCCGGTGCTCCAGCGTCGCGAAGTTGAACTCGGTCATGGTGAAGGTCTTGGTCGAGGGCAGGAAGCTCACCTCGGTGCCGCGCTTGCCCTGGGCGTCGCCCACGACCGCGAGCGGCTGCACCGCATTGCCGTCGCGGAACTCCATGAAATGCTCCTTGCCGTCGCGCCAGATGGTCAGCTTGAGCCAGCTCGAGAGCGCGTTCACCACCGAGACGCCGACGCCGTGCAGGCCGCCGGAGACCTTGTAGGAATTCTGGTCGAATTTCCCGCCGGCGTGCAGGTGGGTCATGATGACCTCGGCCGCGGAGACGCCTTCGCCCTTGTGTATGTCGGTCGGGATGCCGCGGCCGTCGTCACGCACCGTCACCGAGCCGTCTGCGTTGAGCGTCACGCTGACCGCGGTGGCGTAACCCGCCAGCGCCTCGTCGATGGCGTTGTCGACCGTCTCGTAGACCATGTGGTGCAGGCCCGAGCCATCATCGGTGTCGCCGATATACATGCCCGGACGCTTGCGGACCGCATCAAGGCCTTTGAGTACCTTGATGGATTCCGCATCATAATCGGACGGGTCGAGCGGCTGACGGGCTGCTTCTGCCATGGGGACCTTTGAATGAAAGCGCGCGCCTTAGGCGCAGCGGGAATCAACTACTTGATGTGCCACGAAAACGAGGTGCCGTACAGGCCAAAGTGACGTGTTTAAGATATTGTTATAACTTGATTTTTCAAGGGTTTGCGGGCGTATTTTTTGGGGCCAAAAATAGCTCCCAAACGGGCTTCCCGGCAGGGCCATTTTTTCAGGCTTGCGCTGGTGCCTGCGAGCCTGCTCTGGGCGCAACCCGCCCGGGCGACACGTCGAAGATTTCCGCGCGCGCTTCGATCTCCGCGAAAGCGCCGGGATCGGCGCCGGTCATGAATACTTGCGCGCCAAGCGTCTCGAGCTCGGCGTAAAGCGCGGCGCGGCGTCCCGGATCGAGATGGGCGACGACCTCGTCGAGCAGGAGCACCGGCGCCAAGCCCGACATCTCGGCGATCAGGCTTGCTTGCGCGAGCACAAGCCCGATCAGCAGCGCCTTCTGCTCGCCGGTCGAGGCGTCGGCGGCCGCGATGTTCTTGGGCGCGTAGGCGACCGCAACGTCGGTTAGATGGGGGCCATCGAGCGTGCGGCCGGCGGCAGCGTCGCGCGCGCGGTTGTCGCGCAGCACCGCGCGGTAGCGATCCTCGATCTCGCGCGCGGGATGCAGCGGCAGGAGCTTTTCCATCCAGCCCTCGAGCGCGATCTCGGCCGCGGGAAACGGCGAACCGCGCCGCGCCGCAAGCGCCGCCGCAAGCCGCGCGACAGTCTCTGCCCGCAGCGCCGCAACCGCGACCGCAAGCTCGGCCGTCTCGTGCTCGATGGCGTCGAGCCAGTGCGGATCGGGACGCGGCTCTTCCAGGAGCCGGTTGCGCGAGCGCAGCGCGCGCTCGAGCGCCGAGACCCGGCTCGCATGCTCGGCGTCGACCGCGAGCGCGAGGCGATCGAGGAAGCGGCGGCGCTCGGAGGCAGGGCCGGTGAACAGCGTATCCATGGCCGGCACTAGCCAGACCACGCGCAGATGATCGGCAAATGCGCTGGCTGAGGAGACCGGCTCGCGATCGATGCGGCACTTGCGTGTGACGGTGGCCTCTTCGCCGGCCGGCGCCTCGATCCCGGTGCCGAGCGCCGCCAGCCCGAGCGCGCCCTCGACGTCAGCCGCCACCGCCCACGAGCCGTCGCCTTCCACAAAGGCAACCTCGGCCAGTGTCGCGCGCCGCAGCCCGCGCCCGGGCGCCAGCAACGAGATCGCCTCGATCAGATTGGTCTTGCCGGCGCCGTTTGGTCCCACCAGCACGACCGGACCGGCGCCGACCTCGATCTGCGCCGCGCGATAGCTGCGGAAGTTGGTCAGCGTCAGGCGGCGGATGCGGGCAGCGGTCATGCGCCGCTTCGCTCCATCCAAACTACAGGGCAGGCGCTCACACCCGCATCGGCATCAGCACGTAGAGCGCATTCTTGGAATCGCGGTCCTGGATCAGCGTGGGCGAGCCCGGGTCGGCAAGCTTGAGGACGGCCGCTTCGCCTTCGATCTGTGCCGCGATGTCGAGCAGGTAGCGCGAGTTGAAACCGATATCGAGCGGGTCGGAGCCGTACTCGACCTCGACCTCCTCGGTGGCGCTGCCGGAATCCGGATTGGTCACCGAGAGCATCAGCCGGCCGCTCGACAGCGACAGCTTGACCGCGCGTCCGCGCTCGCTCGACACGGTGGAGACCCGGTCAACCGCCTGCTCGAACTCCTTCTTGTCGACCACGAGCTCCTTGTCGTTGCCGGTCGGAATGACGCGGCTGTAGTCCGGAAAGGTTCCGTCGATCAGCTTGGAGACGAGCATCACGTCGCCGAGCGTGAAACGGATCTTGCCGGGCGAAAGCTCGACGCCGATCTCGGCTTCGTTGTTCTCGATCAGGCGCTGCACCTCGCCGACGGTCTTGCGCGGCACGATGATGCCGGGCATGCCGGAGGCACCGTCAGGCAGCGGCAATTCGACCTGCGCAAGCCGGTGGCCGTCGGTCGCGACCGCGCGCAGCGTCGGCAGCTTGTTGGTTCCGGCGGAGTGCAGGTAGATGCCGTTGAGGTAGTAGCGCGTCTCCTCGGTCGAGATCGCGAACTGGGTCTTGTCGATCAGTCGCTTGAGATCGGGGGCGGAGACCTTGAACTTGTGCGTCATGTCGCCGGCAGCGAGATCCGGAAAGTCGCTCTCGGGCAGCGTCTGCAGGGTGAAGCGCGAGCGCCCGGCGCGGATCGCAAGGACCGCGCGGTCGCCCGAAGCCTCCAGCACGATCTGCGCGCCCTCGGGCAATTTGCGCACGATCTCATAGAACATGTGCGCCGGTACTGTGGTAGCTCCGCCCTGGCCGACCTCGGCCGGAATGGTCTCGGTCTCTTCGAGATCGAGGTCAGTGGCCTTGAAGGAGAGCTTGGAGCGCTCGGCCTTGACCAGGACATTGGCCAGGATGGGGATGGTGTTGCGTCGTTCGACCACGCGGTGAACATGGCTGAGCGACTTCAACAGCGCTGCGCGTTCGACGGTGACCTTCATACCCAGCCCGCTCCTCATCAGGGGGGACGAAAGTGGCGTGTTGGCGGGAATTTCGCAAGTGTCGAGGCGAAGTACTGCCCTGGTATCCCAATCGGATCGGGCCGCCCCGCCGGCTGCGGCCGGGGCGGCACCGAGGATCAGGACGCCGAAGGGCCGGCGCCAGGCTGAAAAGCCTATTCCTGCAGCTGCCGTTTCAGGATCTCGATCTCCTCGGCGAGCGCGTTATCGTTGCCCACGAGATTCTCGATCTTTCGCACCGCGTGCAGGACGGTGGTGTGATCGCGGCCGCCGAAGCGCCGGCCTATTTCCGGCAATGAGCGCAGCGTCAGGGTCTTGGCGAGATACATCGCCACCTGGCGCGGGCGCACCACGTTGGCGGTGCGCCGCGACGACAACAGGTCGGCGCGGCTGACGTTGTATTGCCGCGCCACGATGCGCTGGATCTCCTCGATCTTGACGCGCCTGGGCTCCTGCGGCCGGATCAGGTCGCGCACCTCGCGCTCGGCCATTTCCAGCGTGATCGGCTGGCCGTTGAGCTTGCTGTTGGCGAGCAGGCGGTTGAGCGCGCCTTCGAGATCGCGTCCGTTGTGGGTGACGGACTTGGCGATGAACGCCAGCACCGACAACGGCACGTCGAAGCCCGGATGATGATGCCTGGCCGCTGCGACCCGCGCCTTGAGGATCTCGAGCCGCAGCTCTTCGCCGAGCCCGCCCATCTCGACGACGAGGCCACCGGCGAGCCGCGAGCGCACGCGTTCGTCCAGGCTTTCGAGATCGGAGGGTGGCCGGTCGGCAGCGATCACGACCTGACGGCCGGCATCGATCAGCGCATTAAGCGTGTGGCAGAACTCCATCTGCGTCGACTTGCCCTGCAGGAACTGCAGGTCGTCGATCACCAGGACGTCGATCGTGCGCAGCGAGTCCTTGAAGGCGAGCGCGTTCTGCGTTCGCAGCGCGGTCACGAAGCCGTACATGAAGCGTTCGGCCGTGAGATAGAGCACCTTGCGCTCGGCCGCCGCATTGCCCGCCCAGGCGATGGATTGCAGCAAGTGCGTCTTGCCGAGCCCGACGCCGGCATGGATGTAGAGCGGGTTGAACATCACGGGGTCGCCGGCGCGCGCCTGCGACACCTGCCGGGCGGCTGCGTGCGCAAGCGTGTTGGAGCGGCCGACCACGAAAGACTCGAAAGTCAGGCGCGGATCGAGCGGCGAGCCGCCGAGCGCATCGTGCACGGCGGAAATCGGCGTCGGTGCCGGACGCGTCTCACCTCCAAAGGCTCGGTCGCGAAACTCCGTGCGTGACGGCGCCGTCTCGGCCGGCTTGACCTTCGGCGGCAGCGTTCGGATTACCGCCGAGCGTACCGTCAGTTCGATCCGATGGACCGTGGACTGTTCCGACTGCCAGCACTCGAGCAGCTTTTCGGCGTAATGCGACTGGACCCAGCTCTTCAGAAAGCGCGTCGGGACCGACAGCCTAACCGTCTCGCCCTCGCTGCTTTCCAGTTCCATGCGAGCAAACCAGCTCGAAAATACGTTTTCTCCAACGACGGTGCGCAGCCGTTCCTTGACGCGCGCCCATCGCTCCTGATCCGGATTCGTCATTGGGTGCGTTGCTTCTGGCCTGAGGTATGGGTTGGATGATGGCTGTACTCGGATACTGCCGGGCACGCGAACGTGTTCGACGCGACGGGGGACAGGAACCGAGGAGGGGGCGAGGGGGCGGGGGATCATGGGGAATGACCTTTCCCGTTCGCCCGCTAAACGCCCGGAGGCGCGAGGCCCATAGGATGGCCAAGTGGCGAGCACAGCGTGCTGGCGCGCGAGTCAAGAAACCTAATGTCTGTGATCATGTTTGCCCCCTTACTGACCAACGCTGCCGCCGCTACGCTGGCCACACACATTCAGCCTTCGCTAAGTATTCCGATCGCTGCACCCCAACACCGCGAAGCATTCACGCGATGTCGAAAAGCTTTTGATCAAAATCCATATAGTTCCTGATCGCGATTGAGCGCTTCAAAGCGTGGAGAGATCGGGTAACACTTCACCTTTCTCATCTCCGTATGTGCTCGAAACAGAAACTATACTGAATTTCGCTGGAACCCAGCGGGCGATCGAAAAATAGCACGCGGCTCCCGGCAGACAAGGCGGGCGTCCTAAGTGATCATGGCGCCATTCGGCCTCGTTACCGCCACCCGGAGCTGTGGCCAGGCCGCCTAAGCAATTGATTTTCAGACGTGATTTACCAAACGGGGTGGTATCAGGATGACCCAAAAGGGCCGCCTATCCGCCACACTTACGACGCCGGGCCACCGGGTCAAATCCAAGTCCTGATGATGACTATTAGGGTAAATCTCTATGACAACTGTCGTTTTCGTGCGCGGAATTCAGGCGTAGCCCAGGGGGCCAAAGGGGCTTGACACGGTTTCGGAGGCCTAGAAGCACGCTTTCTATGATATTAATTGCCGTGCGTGACAGAATTGCAACAGAAAGCACTATACCCAAGTAGAAACGATCATGAGCTACTCGCCAGCGCCAGCGAGCACGTCATGATGACAATAAAAACAGTTCTGCTGGACGCAGATTGGCTATTGGCCGAGCTTAGCGACGCGATGAGCGAGGCGGGAAACCTTACGGCTCGCCGCGTTCTTATGAATAACGCCCTTCTGGGCGGCACGCATAATGATGGGCTCGGCGTCGTGGAGCGCGGTTTGTGCGCGGCCGCGATCGCCGGAGGCGATGGCCTCCTCGATCTTGACGACGGCGGTGCGCAGACGCGAGCGGCGCGCCTTATTGACGAGGGTGCGCCGCGCGATCTGGCGGGTCGCCTTGCGGGCTGAACTGGTATTGGCCATCCGGTATCTCGATTCCGGTTCTCATGCTGACGGGAAAGCGGCGGGCAAGGCCCGCCGCTTATTTGCGCCGCTTATAAAGGTGGCCCGCCGGGGTGTCAAAGCGCTTGCGCTGCCTCAGGCCGCCCGCTGCGCCCGCACGTCATCGTAGCCGGCCGTTGCGCTCGCGCGGTCTGCGGCCGGAAATTCGGCGAGCGGCGGCTTTACCCTCGCCCAGGCAGGGTCGCTATGAATGTGGGCGAGCGTCGCCTTCACGCCGGACACCAGCTGTTTGCCGTCGAACAGCTTGCGGATGGTGACTGCCGCATCGAGGGCCACGGCGTCGCCGCTCTTCCAGGCGCGGGCGCAGAGATCGGCGTTGAGGTTGGCGGTCGCCGAGATGCAGCCGGCGAAGCGGCCGGTGCGGGCCTCCGGCAACGCCGCCTCGGTTGAGGGAAATACCTTGAAGTCGGGAGCGAGGGCGGCAGCCGCCCGCGCATAGGCCATGTCGCCGGAGGAGTCCTTGAGCCCGACGATACGGCCCCCAAACATCCCGAGCAGCCGACCGACCAGGGCCACATGCCAGGGAAGCCCGGACTGGACGGGGAAATGATAGAGATAGATCGGGATCGGGTGGTCGGCCGTCGCTCGGATGATGGTGTCCACGTACGCGACCAGGCCGTCGTCCGGCACACCTTTATAGTAGAACGGCGGCAGCACCAGCGCGCCCGCAAAACCCAGCTCCGCGGCGTGCCGCGTCAGGGCTACGGCGTCGGCGACCGAGGCGGCGCCGGTGCCGACCATCAGGCGCTCCATGGGCAAACCGGCATCGCGATAGGCGCTCATCACGCGCTTGCGCTCTTCGAGCGAAAACGAGGTGGCCTCGCCGGTGGTGCCGAGCACGTTGAGGCCGTCGCAGCCATTGGCGAGCAGATGGCGCGCCAGCGCGGTCGAACGGGCGCAGTCGGGCGCGCCGGCCTCGTCGACCGCGGTGGCGATCGCGGCGATGACGCCGTGGAGCTGAGGGGTCATGCGATGTCCTGCGACTTGATGGTCTGGGCTGGAGGCGATCGGATGTCTGTCATCCTCGCCCAGCTTATTAGCCGCTCGCCATGAACGCGGCGAGCGCCGCCATGTTGACGAGCTGGCTGTCGTTGGCTGACAGCGGCACGATCTGGACCGCGCGGTCGAGCCCGACCAGGATCGGGCCGATGACGGTCGCGCCGCCCATTTCCTGCAAGAGCTTGGTCGAGATCGAGGCCGAATGGAACGCCGGCATGATCAGCACGTTGGCGGGCCCCGACAGGCGGCAGAACGGATAGGCCTGCCGCAGTTCCATGTTGAGCGCGACGTCGGCCGCCATGTCGCCGTCGTATTCGAAATCGACGCGGCGTTGATCCAGGATGCGCACGGCGCGCTGCACATGTTCGGCCCGCTCGCCGGGCGGGTGCCCGAAGGTCGAGAATGCGAGCAGCGCGATGCGCGGATCGTTGCCGAGCCTTCGCGCGACGCCGGCCGCCTCGATCGCGATGTCGGCGAGCAGCTCGGCGTTGGTGTATTCGTTGACCGCGGTGTCGGCGACCAGCACCGTGCGGCCGCGCGCGAGCACGAGCGACACGCCCATCACGGTGTGCCCGGGCTTGGTGTCGATGACGCGGCGGGCGTCCTCGAGGGCGACCGAGAAATTGCGCGTGACGCCCGTGACCATTGCGTCGGCATCGCCAAGCGCCACCATGCAGGCCGCAAAGTGGTTGCGATCCTGGTTGACCAGGCGATGGCAGTCGCGCTGCAGGTAGCCTTTGCGTTGCAGCCGTTCGTAGAGATAGTTCGCGTAGATCGCATTGCGCTGGGAGAGCGCCGCATTGATGATCTCGATGCCGCCGCCGAGCTCGACGCCAAGCACGCCGGCAGTTGCGCGCACCCGATCCTCGCGGCCGACCAGCAAAGCGGTGCCGAGCCCTTGCTGCACGAAGCTCGCCGCCGCGCGGATCACTTGTTCTTCCTCGCCCTCGGCGAAGACGACGCGCTGCGGGCGCCGCCGCAGACGTTCGTAGACGCGCTGGAGCACACCCGCGACCGGATCGCGCCGCGTGCGCAGCTGCTGGCTATAGGCCTCCATGTCGACGATTGGCTTGCGAGCGACGCCGGTTTCCATGGCGGCCTTGGCCACCGCGGGGGGAATTGCCGAGATCAGCCGCGGGTCGAACGGCACCGGGATGATGTAGTCGGGGCCGTACTTTGGCCGCGTCCCATAGGCGGCGGCCACTTCGTCCGGCACGTCCTCGCGCGCGAGTTGGGCGAGCGCGTGGGCGGCCGCGATCTTCATCTCCATGTTGATGGTGGTTGCCCGCACGTCGAGCGCGCCGCGGAAAATGTAGGGAAAGCCCAGCACATTGTTGACCTGGTTCGGATAGTCGGACCGGCCGGTCGCCATGATGGCGTCGTTGCGCACGGCGGCGACTTCCTCGACGGTGATTTCCGGATCCGGATTGGCCATGGCGAAAATAATCGGGCTCGGCGCCATCATCTTGACCATGTCCTGGGTCACCGCGCCCTTGGCGGAGAGGCCGAAGAACACGTCGGCGTCGATCAGCGCCTGCTCGAGCGTGCGCGCCTTGGTCTTCACCGCGTAGGCCGATTTCCACTGGTTCATGCCTTCGGTGCGGCCCTGGTAGATCACGCCTTTGGTGTCGCACAGGATCAGGTTCTCGGGCGCGAAGCCAACGGCCTTGAGGAGCTCCAGACAGGCAATGCCCGCGGCGCCGGCGCCGTTGCAAACGAGCCGCGTGGTCTTGACGTCGCGCTCGGTGAGATCGAGCGCATTGAGGAGCCCGGCGGCCGCGATGATGGCGGTGCCGTGCTGGTCATCATGAAAGACCGGGATGTCGAGCAATTCGCGCAGGCGTTGCTCGATGATGAAGCACTCGGGCGCCTTGATGTCCTCGAGGTTGATGCCGCCCCAGCTCTTGCCGAGGAGCTTCACGCAATTGATGATCTCGTCTGGGTCCTCGGAATTCACTTCGAGGTCGATCGAATCGATGTCGGCGAAGCGCTTGAACAGCACCGCCTTGCCTTCCATCACCGGCTTGGCGGCGAGCGCGCCGAGGTTGCCGAGCCCCAGGATGGCGGTGCCGTTGGTGATGACCGCAACGAAGTTGCCCTTGGTTGTGTAGTCGAAGGCTTTGCTTTCATCTGCCGCAATCGCCAGCACCGGCACCGCGACGCCGGGCGAGTAGGCGAGGGAGAGGTCGCGCTGGGTCGCCATCGGCTTGGTGGCGACGACTTCGAGCTTGCCGGGGCGGCCCTGGCTGTGAAACAGCAGCGCCTCTTGATCAGTGAACACGGGTCGCTGTCCGCGCCCGCCGGAACCATTCGACATTGCAACTCCTTGGTGGCTGGCCGCAACCCCACGGCCGGTTCTGACCCTAGAGCATTTTGTGGAAAAGTGGGAACCGGATTTCGGCAAGAGAATGCAGTCCTTGCCGGCATGTCGGCCATGTGAGGTCGGTCTGAAAACCACCAAATTTCAAGCAAATCTGGCCGATCGCAGCGGGGCGGAGGGAGCCGGTTTGCACGCCGTGCCGACGGAGCGCATGACGCAGGTATCCGAAGTCCGGCGCGATTGAACCCAGCGGGGCGCGAGAGTAATCGTAACCTTCACATCCGGCGCGTGGCGATCATGATCCGTTTTCTGCTCCGTTTTATCGGTTTGCTGTCCCTGGCCCTGGGTTTCATCTTCCTGGTCTATGACGGCACCAAGTCGATCGCCGACCAGCGCTGGTATGTCAGCAAGGTGTCGGACGCCTGGGTGATGGTGCATGAGACGAGCCTTGCGCAGCTCAAGCCGACACTCGAGCAGATCGCGCCGGTGCTGTGGGATCCGGTGGCGATTACGGCACTCGACGCCCCGGTCGCGCTGGTGCTGGCGTTATTGGGGGCGCTCCTGCTCCTTCTTGGGCGCAAGAAGAAGCCGCTCATCGGCTATGCGCGCAGCTAGCTGACAGGCCGGCAGGCTCCCCGCCGCGTGCCCCTCGCCCGTGCGTGAACGGGCCACCTCGCCGGCTGACCGAGATGTGAAGGCTTAGGCCCGATGCGCGCGTGCCGCGATAGGCCTATATAGGGGACGATCATCGGAGAACCCGCCATGTTCAACCTGCGCAAGAAGCTGGAAATGCCCTCCGCCGCCGCCGCGCTGCCCGGCCGCCCAGACCCGATTCCCACCGCGCGCACGCATTTCATCAATGGCAATGCGCTCAAGGGACCCTACCCGGAGGGATATGCGACCGCCGTGTTCGGCATGGGCTGCTTCTGGGGCGCCGAGCGCAAGTTCTGGGAACTGGGCGACGGCATTTACATCACGGCGGTCGGCTATACGGGCGGTCACACGCCCAACCCGACCTACCAGGAGGTCTGCAGCGGGCGCACCGGTCATAACGAGGTCGTGCTGGTCGTCTACGATCCGAAGAAGATCTCCTACGAGCAACTGCTCAAGACGTTCTGGGAGAACCACGATCCGACCCAGGGCATGCGTCAGGGCAACGACGTCGGCACGCAATATCGCTCCGGCATCTACGTCTATGACGCCGCGCAACGTCGCGCTGCCGAGGCCGCCAAGGCGATGTACGAGAAGGCGCTCAAGTCGCGCCGGTTCGACGCGATCACGACCGAGATCGTCGACGCGCCGACGTTCTATTTTGCCGAGGACTATCACCAGCAATACCTGGCCAAGAACCCGATGGGATATTGCGGGCTCGGCGGCACCGGCGTGAGCTGCCCGATCGGAACGGGCGTTGCCGCCGCGCAGTAGTTGCGAATAGCGATCGGTGATCGGCGGCCGGGTTGCCGAAGGAGCCGCCGAAGGAGCCGGACTGCCGCAGGAAAAGTCGGCGCGCGACGCCCGACGGGCCGGCGGTTTTCGTTTTGTTAACCATAATCGGGCGTAAATGGGCCGAGCCACCGGTATCTTCTGGGTTTGGATCGGCGATGCGGCCCGCCAGTTTGTTTTTTGTCATGCTGCTCGCAGCCAGCGCCAGCGGGTGCGCCGGCGTTGTGGCGCCGCCGGGCGCGCAGACGCCGGCTGCCTCGACGCCTGCGGCTGATCTCGACAGCCTTGCCTATGCGAAGCCGATGCCGCCTGCGGCCGCGGCGCGCGCACAGGTGCCGGTGCAGGCTGCGGCGTTTGCGGACGAGCAGCCCTATACGCTCGATACCGGCGACAAGCTGCGGGTCGTGGTGTTCGGCCAGGATGGACTGAGCAATTCCTACGTCGTCGATGCCGGCGGCGCGATCACCATGCCGCTGATCAAGTCGGTGCCGGCGCGCGGGCGCACGACCGCGGCACTCGCGCGCGCGGTTGCCGACCGCCTGCGCCAGGGCTTTGTGCGCGAGCCGCACGTCGCGATCGAGATCGAGACCTATCGGCCGTTCTTCATCCTCGGCGAGGTGACCGCGCCCGGCCAGTATGCCTATGTGCCGCACATGACGGTCGAGAAGGCGGTGGCGATTGCCGGCGGCTTCACGCCGCGTGCCTATCGCTGGGATATCCGGATCGACCGGCCGGTTGCCGGCGGCAGCGTCGTGCGCCAGTCGGTGCCGCCGCTGGCGCCCGTGCGGCCGGGCGACACCATCATTGTCACGGAGCGCTGGTTCTAGTGCCCCGTTTCGATTTGAAGTTCCTAAGCGAGTTTGCCGCAAGTGTTGTAGGAACTTCAGATCGGCGGCACTAAATTAGTGCGGCGGTTCGGAAGTCCGCATCATTTTTGCCGCGAGTCCGCACGGCGGTGCGCTTTCATTCGTAGTAGCCGGGCGCCATCTTTAGGCTATCGCGCTGCGCCCTATCGTGATTGATCCAGAGCTGCGCCTTCTCCTTCGTCAGAATGTCGGCGATGCGCTGCATTGAGGCCAAGGTCTTGTCCTTGTCGAAGTTGATTGATGGAACGCGACGATGCTCCCAGTTGCTCTTGAAGTGGGCGGCGTCGCCCGAGAGCACCAGTGCGCCGGTCTTCGGCAGCTTCACCAGCAGCGACTGGTGACCGGGCGTGTGGCCCGGCGTCGAGATGATTGTTACGCTGCCGTCGCCGAATACGTCGTGATCTCCGTCGAGTTTTGTGACCGGGTGCCCCGGTTTGAACCGAGGCGTGTTTTTCGGACCGGGCCAGTCATACTCGGCTCTTTGCACCAGCAACATGGTCTGCGGAAACAATTCGACATTGCCGATATGGTCCGGGTGCGTGTGGGAGACCGCGACGAATTTGATGTCTGTCGGCTTGACGCCGAGCTCATCGAGCTGACTTGCGAGCGTTTTTGGCCGATGCCAGTGGATAGCCCTCGGATCAGCGGGAGCTTGCCCGTTGGGCATGGCGGCAATGGCGTCAGCGAGGCCGGTGTCCCAGAGCAGCCAACCCTGCGTGTGGTGTATCAAGTAGCAATTATCGGCGAAATCCATCGACTTGCCGACATTCACTCCGGGAGACCAGCGAGAAATATCGCCCGCGACACCTTCGCCGCAATTGAGAATGTAGAGTCGATCGACGCCGGATTTTGTTTGCGCCGAGGCTGTCGTAGCGAAAATCGACAGCGCCGCCAACGCGGCAAGGCAGATGCCGGAGTTTCTCATGGCTTCGCGAGGTGCTTGATCATTGCCTCTCTCCCATTGGGCGGATAGCCAGCCTACTCCTCGCTCGCCGTCCTTCGTCCGAGTAAGCAAGAAGCCCGAACAAGCGGGCTCAAGCCAGCAGGCTTTTCCATTATTCTTTGTTCGTCCACTATTCTTGCTCGCTCCAGTTTGAGCTCATCAGAAACATATGTCCAATGCATAATAGTGCTACATGCTCATTATAATTTGATATAAGCAACCGCATGGATTTCAAGCGTCTGCGAGCATTTACAGCCGTCGCCGAGCTGGGCAGCGTCTCAAAAGCGGCGCTGAGGCTGCACGCTTCTCAACCTGCGCTCTCGCGTCAGATCATCGATCTTGAAAAGGAGCTAGGGATCAAGCTTTTCAATCGCGTGGGTCGCCGCCTCAGCCTGACAGGAGAGGGTGAGGAGTTCGTCGGGAGCTGCCGAAGACTCTTGGAATATGCGAACTCACTCAACGACCATGCCCAGCAACTCCGACGGGGGGACAGTGGAGTTCTGAAGGTGACCGCGTCGCCGCAGATGATCGACGGCGTGTTCTCCGCATTCCTGTCTCGCTATGCCCGACAATATCCAAACGTGCAGGTAAGGCTGATCGAGGGAATTGGCGACGAAGTGCTGAGCAAGGTGGAGCGCGGAGAGGCTCAACTAGGCACCCTGGCGCGCGATCCGGCTTCGCTTGGCAGCGACCATTTTGGAAGCCGCTCGCTTTTTCCCATTACCTTCTCGGCCGTATATCACGCACCGTTCGATCTTGGCCGCAGAGCCTCCATCAACGTCCGAAATCTCGCCCCCTACCCCCTGCTGCTGTTGGATCCCAATTTCGTGCTTCGTAAGACGTTTGATGCGGCATGTCGTATTGCGCGTGTGCGACCGGAGGTCCGGTTCGAATGCAGCTCACCACATACGCTTCTTTCTCTGGCCGAGGCCGGGCACGGCGTGGCCATTGTTCCATCCAACGTGCGTCTTGACCGTTTCACGTTGAAGGCGTTGCGAATAACCTATGAGGGTAAGCCGCTGCAGGAGCCGCTCTCGATTTTTTGGGACAAGCGGCGCTTCCTGCCACGCTATGCGCAGGACTTTTGCGCGTTGCTTGGGGCGCACACGCGAGCGATCATTGCCCGCTGAACCGCCACACGAGTTGAGTCTGACGAAGCATGGGGTGGCGGCATCATTTGAGGGACGCCGAAGGCGGGGTCATGAAACTTGCACGTCGTCGATTTCTTCGTCTCATTGCAAGCGCGGCCGCGCTCACTGCAGCCCCGCGTGAACTCATGGGCGCAACGCTACCCCGCTCGGCCGGTGCGGATCATCGTCGGGTTTGCCGCCGGTGGTGGGGCTGACATAGCAGCGCGCCTGATCAGTCAATGGCTGTCGGAGCGTTTCGCCCAGCAATTCGTCGTCGAAGACCATCCGGGGGCCGGCGCCAATATTGCCATGGAGGCGGTCGCGAAAGCAGCACCGGATGGATATACGCTGCTTTTGGTCAGCCCCGGGGCGGCGATCAACGCCACCCTTTACCGCAAGCTCAACTACAATTTCATAGAAGATATCGCACCCATCGGCGGAATCCTCCGCGTGCCGAACGTCATGGTCGTTCACCCGTCGGTCCCGGCCAGGACGGTTTCCGAGTTCATCGCCTATGCCAAGGCCAATCCCGGCAAGATCAACATGGGCTCCGCTGGCTATGGGAGCTCGGTTCATGCCTCGGGTGAGCTTTTCAAGATGATGACGGGAGTGGCCCTCACTCATATACCCTATCGTGGCGCCGGACCGATGCTCGCCGATTTGATCGGCGGACAGGTTCAAGTCGCTTTTCCCGACCTGATGTCGTCGCTGGAACACATCAGGGCTGGCAAGCTGCGCGCTCTGGCCGTCACAACCGCGGCACGCTCGAAAGTCCTTCCGCACATCCCGAGTGTCGGTGAGTTTGTTGCAGGCTACGAAGCCAGCAACTGGTGGGGTGTCGGCGCCCCTAAGCATACGCCCGCCCCAATCGTCGACACGATCAACAAGGCAATCAATATCGGTCTCGCCGACCCCGGGATCGAGGAACGACTCGCGCAGATGGGTGGTGTTGCGCTCACCGGCCCACCCGGCGAGTTTGGAAAGCTGATCGCCGACGAAACGGTAAAGTGGGCTGCGGTTATCAAGTTTGCAGGTCTCAAAGTCGAGTGACCTGACATGCGCAGAGCGAGGTTTCAGAAGCCCTCGCTTTGCGATGTTCGGCAAACGAGAGCCTGCTTGGGCTTGGGAGCCAAAAGGCTCACGGCGAGGACATTGGTGCGTTTTGGGTTCGTTGCTGCGTACCGGCCATCGGCGGTGTCGCGCAAGACCGCTCAACGAAAGTGAACGGCAAGCCAGACGGTCGGCTGCTCGCGGTTGGTCCATTCGACGCGATGGCGCCTATGCGCCGGGATGTGCAGGTAGTCGCCGGGCTTGAGATTGCGCGCTGCCGTCTCCCCCTCGATCAGAAGGCCGGCGCCGCCCGTCAGCAGTACGACCCATTCGTCCCATTCCTGGTCGAACCAGAATCCCGGTGGGCTGGCCTGGCCGGTCGAGACGATGCGCTCAATGCGCAGGTTGGGCACGGTGAGCAGGCTGGTGATCTCTTCAGCGAAGCCGGCGAGCGCGAGCGCCGCAAACACGTTTCCGGCCGCGGGATCTTCAATCATCCGGGATCTTCAATCATCAAAGCGGCCGCGCGGGCCTCGCTCAGCCGGTCGGCGAATCGAGGCCCGCACGGGTCCTCACTTCTTCAGATGCTTCTTCAGGAAGTCGATCGCGCGCGGCCACGCCGCCTTGGCGGCCGCTTCGGTGTAGCTCGCCCGCTCGTCGCAATGGAAGCCATGCGGCGCGTCCGGATAGGTGAAGATCTCGCTTTCCGTGCGCTTCCCTTTGATCATCGCGACGTCGGTCATCGGGATGCCCTGGTCCTTCTCGCCGAAATGCATCTGCATCGGGACCTTCGGCTTCTCGTCGGCGAACTTGGCGATCTGGCCGCCGTAGTAGGCGATGGCCGCGGAGAGCCCGCTCAGCCGTGTCGCCGCCAGGAAGGCGATGCTGCCGCCCATGCAGAAGCCGATGATGGCGACCGGGCCTTCCTTCTTGAGCTCATCGATCGCGGCCCGGGTATCTTTCAGCATCGCGTCCCAGTTCGGATTGGCGACGAACTTGCGCGCGCCGGCGATCTCGTCGGGCGTGTAGCCGCACTCGAAGCCCTTCTCGGTGCGGTCGAACAGCGCGGGCGCCACCGCGGTATAGCCTTCCTGCGCGAGCCGGTCGCAGACCGCGCGGATGTGATGATTGACGCCAAAAATCTCCTGAATGACCACGACTCCACCCTTGGACGGGCCGGCGGGGTCGGCGCGATAGGCGCCCAGTTGGTGGTTGTCGTTGGCGGTGAGCGTGAATTGCTTGCCCAAGTCTTCCTCCTGTTACAATGCGGGGCTGGAACGCTGCCTAGTGCCCCGTTTCCGAAGTTCGTTAAGTCATCGCTGCATTCTCTGACACGAACTTCGGAAACAAAGGGGCACTAGCAACGCTATGATTCTAGTGCCGCTTTTCGATTTGAAGTTCCTGACCCGGGTTTGCGGCTCCCGTTGTAGGAACTTCAAATCGGCGGCACCGGCTTTCGATTGCACGATTTCACGCTGCTGTGCAAACAAAAGCAACCTGCGGCGTCTTGTCTCCGGCCGGCCCCTTCAGGCGGCGGCGAGCCCGAAGGCCTGCGCCAGAAGCTCGTAGGAATGCCGGCGCGCCGCGTGGTCGTAGATCATCGTGGTCACCATCAGCTCGTCCGCCTTGGTGGCGGTAATGAGCGGCGCGAGCTTGTCCCGCACGCTTTCCGGCGTGCCCACGAATAATCGTGCGCGGCGCGCCCGGATGCGCTCGCGGTCGACCGGGGAATACGGATAGGCTGCGGCCTCCTCCGGGCTGGCGAGCGGCAGATGCTCGCCGCGCGCGCGGCGCACCCAGTTGAGGTCGAGGGTGGTGGCGAGGCGCTCCGCCTCGGCCTCGCTGTCGGCGCAGACGACCGCGCAGCCGAGGATTGCATAGGGATGGGCGAGCGTCAGCGAAGGCTGGAACTGCTCGCGGTAGCCGAGCATGGGGGCGACCGCGTCAAGGTCGGAGAAATGGTGCGCGAACGCAAAGCCCATGCCCACCATGGCGGCAAGCTGCGCGCTGTAGCCGCTCGAGCCCAGGAGCCAGATCGGCGGCAGCGCGATGTCCTTCGGCATCGCGTAGACGCCGTCGAACGGATGGCCTGGCGGAAATCCGCGCCGCTCGAACAGGATCAGCTCCTGAAAGCGCTCCAGGAAATCATCGCCGGTGTCCTGCCGGCGTCGCAGCGCAAATGACGTGACCGGGTCGGTGCCGGGCGCGCGCCCGAGCCCGAGATCGATGCGGCCCGGAAACAGCGCTTCGAGCACCTTGAAGCGCTCCGCCACCATCAGCGGCGCATGGTTGGGCAGCATCACGCCATTCGTCAGTGACGGTGGGACGGGCCTTCGTGCGACGTGGCATTAGGGCGGTATGCAGCCGGTACAACGAGCGAGGCGCAGGTGTGCGCCCAGCTTCCGGACGGTAGTCGGGGACAGGCCGGGAGCGAATTGTCGAGAAGCTCGCGGGCGCCGGGAGGCCCCGACATAGCGGGGCAATCCGGAGAGCGCACGGGCGACAATCGGAGGCGGGGGCGTTAGGACACCGGCGCAGCGCCTGGAGGGGTGGGCGAGGGTGCTATAATGAGCGTCAGCACAACTGATTCGAGGCCACTATGACGACGTCGTTGGGCTGCATGGCGTGCGTCTGTGGATTCGTGAGCTAGTAGCCATCGAGAGCGCGATCCCGCCGCATGAATGTCCGGCGCGCCCATTTACGTGCCAGATCAGCGGCAAGCCGCTTGGCAATCCACACGGACCTGAGAACGAGCACGGTCCAACGCGGGTCTACCATCATGCTGGCTTCGTCTGACACAGAGCGAACTAGGCTTTTTGTAACAATAGATGCAGAAGTACGAGCTGCCCGCGATGAGGGGGAAGCGCTCGTACAAGGCTCAATTTTTTCCTACCTCAATGAAAAGGTACCAGGGCTGCCGAGGAACATATTCCAGCTGGAGACATTTGATCACGAGTCGGGATTGCTTTCTGCTGAAAGGATTTACACAAGTACACTTCGCATCTGGGCCTGCAGACTTAGCGAGCCAGACTCTGAGGTTCCTGGTCGTTCATGGTCTCTCGAACTAGCGGTAGGCGAAAATGAAGGCAAGCTCTTTTTTGGCAGCAGGTTGAGGTGCTTCTCTCGACATCTCGACTTTCATTTCGATCCTGCGGTGCCGCGCGTATATCGCGACTTGGTTTCCCAAAACATTTTGTACGGTGATGGCATCAAACTCTCTCGCGCGCCGATAGACATTGAAAGTGAGGACGAGGTTGAGTGGCTAGTCGCCCTGATAAGCAACCCGAGAAGGGTGCGCAACATCGTCACGTTAAGCGCGAACGGCGAAGGTTTCTGCACCGTAACTCCTAACAGGTTTGCTGAACGATTGTGCGGCGTTGCCCACGTTGTACGCATTTACCCGAACGCATCTTTCAAACTCTCTGACGTACTCGGGGCGTATCTCTCTGTGTATGATCTCGGTATTCGCATCTATAGACCGACGCCACAGATAGAAGGTGATGATCCGCTTACGCATACGTTGTACACTCGGCACGCGCTCGCGCGAACGAGCCTAGAGCGTGTTCAGCACTCAATTTTATCGGACGCTTTCATGACGACAGTCTCTGGCGCATTACGTTCGCAATCCATTCCAACGTTTGCGCAAATCCGCTCCGCGAGTGCAACTTTGCGCCTTGCTCAAGTGCAAGCTAGTGGCAGCACTAATCAATTGCTGACCTTACAGAGCCAACTTAAGGCAGCCCGCGACGGTTGCGTTGCAGCTGAAGCCCAAGCGAGGGAAGCTCTTGATTTGGCTGTACAGGAAGAAATGACGCGTAAGGAGGTCGAGGATGAACGAAACCAAGAAAGATCGCGAGCGATGGTGCTGTCCGCTCGACTTCGTCTCCTTGAGGCAGAGCATAGTCCCTCAACGGAAGGAGCAGCGCCCCGACCCAAAAATTATGGCGACATTGCTTGGTGGGCGGAGCGGCAGTTCGCTGGCCGTGTGAAGCTACATGCCCGAGCCCTACGCGGCCTAAAGATTGCGACATTCAATGATTTAGAATTGGTGTGCGATCTCGTGAAGTTGCTCGCCCATCAGTACGTAGATAGCAAAAGAGGGAACCGAGAAGCGTGGAAACAATTTGAAGATGAAATCAAAGCTCGAGGAGTTGAGTTTTCCAAATCAATTTCGGGAGCTCGCGCTGGCGAACAAGGCGAGGAGTATTTTGTCAGATACAAGGGACGACGTGAGTTTTTAGAGTGGCACTTGAAAAAGGGCACTTCTCGCGATCCAGCGAGGGATTTGCGCGTGTATTTCTTCTGGGATGATGAGGACGAGGAAGTCGTTATCGGATACCTTCCTGGCCATTTGGACACTCGCATCACATAGAAAGCTGGGTTCATCGTACTTTTCGCCGCGGTTCGGGCGCGCGATTTCTTCAGGGCCGGCGGCTGCGACCACTTCTTCAAAGGTTCTTGGCTTGGCAGCCATCGGCATTAACTTCCAGACAGCGCCTCGAGTACCTCGGGCTCCGACACCTCGCGATCCTTGTTCCGAACGTTGCCGACCTTCTGTCTGTTGACTGGCCAGATGGTCAGCGCGTCATCCTTGAACGGGACGAGCAGGGCCTTCAACTCATCCACGCCTAATCGCGATCGCTCCGTCGCAAAATCCGGCCGCCGTGCGACAGGTACAACAGCTTTTGCGGGTATTTGATCCGGCAAGCCTTGTAAGTGGCTCGAGCCGCGTCGAGGTCGTGCAAGCGGGCCAACACCTCCTGCAGGTTGCCGCCCTCGTCGAACACCTCGACGGCGAACTTCAGGTCCTCAATGTATCCGTACGTCATGGGCGCTCCGCTCGTTTGAGTTGGCGCCCGCCAGCCGCAGGCATTGGACCGTAAGTCGCTGGCCATGACCAGCCGCGACATCTTGAGCGGTTAACCAGGCCAGACGACTAGGTCTCGAAGCCGGGCCAGGGATGCACTAGATTAGAGGCGCGGCGTTTGTAGGTGTGCGTCAGGCCAACGGCACCGGAGAGTCGTGGTGCATGGCCAAAGCCAAGAAGACCAAGCCGCGCGAGCTGATCCGATGGAGGGTCAGCCTCATCACCGCCACGCCGGCCAAGTTCATCGACTTCACGCTCGCTCCCGACGCGGCGACGGCCGAGGAGCAGGTTGCCGAAGCGCACGAGATCCCGGAGACGCTGCGGGATCGGTTGGTCGCTATCCGGGAGGATTGACTTCGCCGGGTTCGGCGCTGGCTTCAGGGCTCGCAATCGCCATCTCGCCATCCTCGGCGAACTTGCGGCCAAGGTCCGCATTGAAAACTGCAATGTACGGGTATGTTCCTTCGAGCAGGAGGATGTGTTGTCTCAATAAGCCTTCGCGGCTCAGGTTCGCTGGGTTTGTGGCGATCGTGGCGAAAGTCGAAAGTCGCCCAATGACAGCCAAAAAGTGTGCGCGGCTTAGTGAATCCATATCGGAGGCAACCTCTCTCAGAGAAAAGTGTTCGAGCGCAGCCTTCAGCTGCTCGATGCTCCGCTCGACCAGCCGATCGGCTTCGGCCCGGCCGACGATGTTCCCCTGGTAACTTCTGGCGTGAGCTATCCTTACGAGACAGAGGGTAAGCGCAGCGGAGTGCACTGGCTGCGTGAATGCGATGGTCGCCGCGATCTTTGCTGCTTCTTGTGATCTGAGGAGTTGTTTCTGGGTGTGCGCTATCTGGCGGTTCACACCGTGCAGAGCGAGCCAGCCGGCCAAGATGGTCCCCGCTGCTCCCAGCAGCGAGCCAAGAAGCGATTGCCACTTGAACAGCCAACTTTGTTCATTGAAGAAGTTGTCGGTCGTGCCCGTGAGGGCGAACAGTGCAACGGCAAGCGCGAGCAAGCCGAAGCCCAAAACATCGTAGCGCTGTGTCATTTCAACGTTCCGTCGCGGTCTGATGCCGGACGCGCTTCCTATCAGATTTTAGTCCTTCGGCGAGCGGGCTCGCGGCCCTGCATCACCCTCGTTTTACCTTTTCGACATATTGCTTTAATCGGGGATACTTCTCAGCCAAACCGCCATTGTCGGGTCTCTTAGCGAACCGCCACTCACCATCGACCCACTCGACGTCTTGATTTGTGGGCTTGTCAGGGCGGAACACGACTTCGCAATCACCAAAGGGATCTCCGGGCTCCCTTACAACTGCTACGACCGCTTTAACCGAGCCGACGAGGATCCACTCTCCTGTTTTGATGGTTGGTCGACTAGACATGCTCGGCCAGCCTTCACTCGCTCCGACAGCGACGAGGTCTGGCGTTGTTGATCAACGATTTCGGCTTCGCTTTCGCCTGTTCGATGAAATGTCGCAGGTTGATCGGGTTCAGCATCAGCTGTGCCCAGTCGGCCCAGATCGCGTAACCCGACTGAATATTGTCGAACAGACGCCAAGGCATGGCGAAGTGAGGCGACAAGCTTGGCAATCGCACGGCGATTAAACCGTGCTGCTTGTCCAGCGTGGCCTCGATCTCCCAATCGACGTATCTGCGGCCCCAGGTCTCCTGCCCGACGAGCACGATGGTGCACGAGCTGCCGGTGATGTGGTGCTCGCGAAGACGACGCAGCACGTACTCGGCATCGTCGCTGTCGATCTCTCGATCCGGCGAGTTATCGTGAACCACGTCGAACTGACCGCACAGCGTATTGCGGAACATCTCGTAGTAGCTGCGATCTCCACCGTGGTGATAGCTGACGAAGACGCGGCGCTTCTGCTGCACTCCGTAGAGAGCGTTGGCCAGGCGCGCGATCGTGTCGTCGCCGCTCCCGCCCATGCCGCTGAAGGTACCCCTCACACGGTGACCCATCAGGGTTTCGAGAGCGCTTCTTCGCGCAAACCAGTCACTGTCGGTCATTGGCTCATATCTCGGCGCGAATGTGGGCGGGGGGCTTGTCCCGCGACCGCGAGACCTCTAGTTGAAGTAAACCGCCGCCGGATAGGGGGTGGAGACCGTACCCGGCGACGGTAGTGCTGCGAGGCCCTGCAAGACTGCGCAGCGCGCGCCGACCCTTGTGGAGGGGGCGGTTCACTAGTCGTCCACCTTGGCGAGCGCGTGGATGACGTTTGCGATGCGTGCCGCCTCCTGCTTCGTGAGATCGGCTGGCAGTCCGATGATCTTCACAACGGTATTCGGCCTGATTAGCACCGGGAACACCATCTCGGACGGACTGACAAAAGTTTCAATGACTTGATGCGAAGCCGTCGGCGCTGCGCCAGCAGCAGCCTCCTTCGGTTGAACCGACGCCTTTGGCGTGGTCGGCTTGGGCGTGAAGCCAACCTTGAACTTCAACGGGTCAGCGCGGTACCTCTTGAAATCCTCAATCGTACTCGCAACGCGCGACTTATAGACCCTCACGCTGTCCGGCTTGAAATCGGCGCCACGCTTGGTGAGGAGACGCATCGCCACTTGGTCGATGTCCAACGTCGTGACGTCGGCGGTCTCCGTCTCATCGAGCACACTGAACAGCGTGTTAACCGCGGCCTTGCGGCCTGAGGTAGTCCCTGCGTTCATCAACCCCTTGGAGGACAGAAAGTCCAGGAAGGCGAGGAGATCGATTTGGCTATTGCCTGTTGTCATGATCATTGTCCGTCTGCACACGGACATTTATAATAATGTTTCAACGGATGTCAACTTGTCTATGCAAACAAGATATCGTCTGTGAATAATGGGGAAAACATGCGCCCTCAATCAGCCGTTTACACTATTGGTTGCGTAATATAAGTTATGCAATCGAAATAACGTCGTAAGGTCGTGAGCGCCGGCTACGGACAGGTCGGCGGATCGCGATCCCTTCGCCGCAAGGTGCGGGATCGGCTGGTGGCGATCCGAGAGGATTAGCTGCGTGTCCAATGACGCGGGCCGCCGCCTAAATCCCTGTCCGCCGAAGGTCGAGCATCGCAGCCTTGATGCCGAGCAGTTCGAACTTGGGACCGTAAATCGTCTCGAATAACTCGAGCGCAATCATCCCACACTGAGCCGTGGTTTTCAGCGCCGCGTCGAGCTGTACGCCATCGCGGTGCAGTAGGATCGCAAGCACCTCTCGGCGATCCGGCTGCTCCGTCATGGTTAGGTTGCTGGTGACAGCGCGCTCGTTTGGGTGTCCGCCGAAATCGATCGTACGCTGGTAGATCATCTCGAAGCGCGCTGCTGCGTGCTGGTTGGCAGCTTTCACCGATTTAGACACCGTCGTGTGTTGAAATGCCCTCCTTGACGTCGTCAGGCTGGCCTCATCCTCGTGGCGATCCAACCAGACCTTCCCTAGCTGAGGATTGCGATTGATGTGCACTGCATAGCTGGCATATTCGAGCACGGATCGACACTGCACGTAGGTCTCGGCTGCTTGCCCCGACATCGCGAGCCCACACGCCGTCCGGTATGCCCCGACACACCTGAGGAACAACATCGCGGCGATCTCGCTCGGCGGATTGAGCCAACCCTTGGTGACTTTCGCGAACTGTGCGTCGATGTTCACCAGCTTGGCCATGGCATCGCGCTTGTTCGCGAACGTCGCGCGTTGGTTCTGGCGAGTGTGCTCCAGAAACTTGGTGAGTTCGTCTTCCCCCCAGCCTGTCGGCTCGGGAGGGGGTGGTATTTTGAAGGTGCTGTTTGTCATGGAGCCTCCATTTAAGGTGATTAGCTTCGATCAGGCCTGGGCTCGCAAGAGCCCGCTGGCGAACGGTGCAGCGATGTCGTTGTCATCAGCGGGACCAATCTCGCCCCTGGCGCCTTTAGCGTTGACAAACCTCTGGCGCGCGCATTAACTCTACAAATGTGAGTTTGAGTCGCTGTGGGAGATGACACGTGCTTCCGAAACTTGAAGAAATGATCTTGCTCGCTGTCCTCAAGCACAGCCCCGAAGCCACGGCTGGGGATGTGCAGGCGTCGCTGTCAGAGGCGCTCGGGCGCGAACAGGCATTCGGATCGATCTTCACCACCCTCGATAGGCTGACCGACAAGAAGTTTGTCAAATGGCGAAAGGGGGTACCAGACGAAAGCCGCGGCGGGCGAGCTCCGCGTCTCTACACGGTTACGGCGAAGGGCAGGACTACGCTGATTGCATCGCTGCGTGCTGTCCAGGCACTTGCGGACAGCGCTGGTCTCCACGACTTGCCTGAACCCGAAGGCACTCGGGCGTAAGGGGGCCAGAATGCGCAAGTCCAAAAAGCCAAGTCGGCGGAAGCTATCGGTTTATTGCACTTTGATGTTTTGTGTGTCGGTGTTCTTATTGTGCCTCGTCAAGTTTGGATGCTTCGGCTTTGTTCAAGAGGCCACCTGCCGATTGAATGACCTTCACGTATGGCGTAATCGCTATGAGTTTTGCGGTCGCTGGCTTGGGGTTCGCGTTACTCAACTTGACTGCTGCTCGGACATCCTCACCCAGCGGCTTTCTGATCGACTGGCTACTGCCGCCTGATCGAGCGGAAGACGTTTTCTACAACCTGCTGGGCCGATACCCTCATTGGGTTGGAAGGCACGGACCGCTGAAGGCTCGGTTGATCTTCCTGACGCAGTCGCTCGGCACCATTGTCGGCTTCTGGCTGGATTGGCTGCTCAAGCGTGCAAATCTGTTGAAGTTCTGGCGATCATCGTAACGTGGTGGCCATCGGCGTGACACACTAAATTTGAAGATGCCGACAAAACGTGAGCAACCGGAGACAGTCGGCGGCCCCCGGGGTCGGCTTATAAGGCCCGTCGCCCGGAAGGCCGCCGAACCCGTCGCGCCGACGGAGATCGGCCACGGGCGGTCGGGGTTGTTGACCCGGGCACTCACCGACTTGCCCGCCTGTCCGACGAATGGCCCCGGACAGGATGAGTACGGTCCCGATTTCCATCACCTCTGCGGTCTCGGCCACGCATACTGTGCCTGTCCCGACTGTTCGAAAGCCGGCAGCCGCAGCTGCTGCGTGATCCGCGGCACATGAGCCCCGTCAGCGAAGAAGCCCTGCAGCCCGCGCGCCACCAGTTCAGCCTCTCGGAGCCGCGTAGCATCGTCCGGCAGGCCCTTGCGGTTGATGCGCTCAATGACGGCGTCATTGACAACGATGCGGGCCATCAGGTCGGCCAGCTTCTCGGCCAGCGGTGGATAGACTTCGGCCAACTCGGCCGCGAGCGCGTCACGCTCAGCGGCAGCCGCGTCGTAGTCGGCGCAAAGTCGCGACTGATGCTCCCGCCGGGACAACTTCTTCCGTCGCTGGCCGAGCCGGCGTAGCGCCTCCTGCAAGCGGTCGCGCCGAAAGGCAGCATCCTCCATCTCGCGCCGAGCGTCCGCCACGCCGGCGTCCGACAGTCTCGGGTCGAGCGCGCTCTCGCGGGCCACCTCGCAGGCCTTTCCGGCGGCGTCCGCAGCCGCCTCGGTCTCCTCGATCAGACCGGCCACATCGGCCGACGCAACACCATCTTCAAAGGCGGCAGCAATACGCTCGTCGAGAGTGGCGGCCATTCGGGCTGTTCCGCTCATCGCGAGCGCCACGCGTTCGTGAGAAGATGCTCGCGGGTCGCATATGCGACCTCGACATCGTTGATGTTCCGCCGGTCATCATTGACACCCGCGGCCGGTCTGGTGGAGCCCGGATTGCGCCACGCGGTCGTGAGCCGGGTTTCGTAATCCGAATAGGCGTCATCGACCCGCCTTTGCGCGGCCTCGCCAATCTGCGACGAGGAGTCACCGGTCAGACATCTCGCCGCGTAGTCGAGTGCTCTGTTGTTTGACATGACAGTCTCCAATGTTGAGGGGTGGTCGTGAATTTCACGCTGAAGGGCATCCATAACGAGGATCGGCACGCGAACGGACTGTTTGTCGCGAACGATGTCGTCATCGTCTTCGTCATCAACTTCATATCTTCGGTTGTGCATTTCTCTCTCCCCTTCATCGAAAGATCGTCTGTGTCCGAAGCAGCCGCTGACCATTGGTCCAGCGGGGCTGTTCCGGAATTGCGACGTTGAGTGCAGCCGTGTAGAAGCTGGCGGAACTGAGCAGGACGAGCGACGCCAGCGCCGAGTTAGCCACGTCATCGTGAGCGCCGGGTCTATGATCGATCGAATCCCTGCCGCCGCGCGCGGTGCGCCGTTCAAGCGAGCAGATCTGGTTGATGAGCCGCTGACTATCAAGGAGGCGAGCAGCACCCGAGTTCAACAACGGCAAACTGTCGCGGTACAGGTCGCTCTTGGTCTTGTCACTCAACTCGTAACGAATGCCGGCGAGACGGAAGGGCTCTCGTACGAACTCGCCGCCCCAGTGGTCGCCGGTCAGCCTTGAGACGCGGTAGGACTTGGCCACGGCGGCGAAATCCTTGACGACTTCGGCCGGCGAAAACGGCGGCTTGACTTCACGCAAGCAATCAAGGATGGCGGCGCGATCCTTGCCGCGATGAGCGATGGCAAGCGTCATCGAGTCCTGGCCGCTGCCGCCGGCCGGGTCGACAAAGCCGACATAAGCAATGCGCTCGACGGGCGGCCGCTCGAACACGCCGCGGTCGATACAGGCGTCAACGGCTTCACGGTTGATGAAGTCTTCAATGTCAGTCCTAAACTGCCCCCCGAACTCGGCGTCGGCGCTGGCCGGGTCGCGTTCGTAGGCGCGATCGACGACCGACTGCTTGAGGCTGGGATTGAACGCGCGGCTGGCGCCCTGGGCGACGAGGATAAGCGGATCGCCGCTGGCACCAAAATGGCGCCGATACGCTTCCCACAGTTCGCCACGCCGCGCGTACGGCGAGCTTGCAATGATCAGAGGGCCGCCGGTGGTTGCAAGACCGGGACGCACCGCGTTGAGGATTTCAGTGTCGCTGTTGAGAGAGCCGTCGTCTTCAGTGTACCAGAACGCAGCTTCATCCGCGATGATGCCGATATAACTCGGGCCGCGCAGACGGCGAAACGACGCCCAACGAACCTGGATGCTGACGCCGGAAGTGAGATCGATCGACTGATCATCGCAACGAGCGACGAGCGGCACCCAGCCCTTGCGCTCGAACAGAGCCCGACAATAGGACACGATGATGCCTGCCTGCTGCTTGTCAGGGGCGATGACGAGCAGGATGGCGCGCTCGCCGGGCACGATGATGTCTTCGTAATTGCACAGCCCTGCGAGATAAGCCGCAAGAACAGACATTGCACGGCTCTTGCCGCCACGCCGGCCGACGACGAACGCGGCCTCCTCGACGAAATGCAAGGGCTCCTGGGCGCGACCAGTAAGCTGCGTGAACAGCGCGCGCTCCTCGTCGTTTAGAGCCTCACCACACATCGCAATCAAGAGGGTGCGCCACGCAGCCCAGGACGGGCCGTCGAGCACGCCTCCCAGCACCTTGGGGTCAGAGAGAGCGCGGCGCATCGTGCAAAGAGGCTTCAAGAGGACGCCTCCTCAAGATGCGTGACGACGCTGTCAGGCTCTTGTGCGTTGCCCTTATTGCGCAGCAAGTGCGCAGCAAGACCTAGCTCTTGCAGCATGGCGCTGTTCTTGTGCGAGATGCACCAACGATGTGGATCGAGCGGACGATCGCATACTTGCTCGCTCTGGAGGCGCTCAAGCTCAAGAGTGAGGGACACGAGGACGCCCAGGCGCGTCTTAATGGCCTCGTCCTTGATGCGCTCGCCCAGCTGCTCTGAGTACATCATGACGAGATCACGCCATGCGTCTGCCAGACGCAGGAAACAAGCGAAAGGCCGGCCGGAACAGGCACGGGGCTATTCGTTCGCGCAGGCCCGCGGAGGGTCGGAGCGGGCAGTACTACGGAAGTAGGGCGAGCCCCATCTCTGTCATGCCGACGTCCTCGTGCGCTCTTACCTGTCGTACCGCCGTGGCACCGAAATGCGCAGACGAGCGCAGGGGACGCAGGGAAAACCCGCGGGACGGGCCTCCACAAGTATGGAATACGAACGGCTCAAAACCATTGGAATACGCGCGAAGACATGGGGGAGAAAGGAGGGGGGCCAACCCCCAGGCGCGCATGGTGGGACTATCCCCCCCCCCGAATGCCCTCGCGCGCGGGAATACGAAGTTCAAAATCTCTCTCTCTCCTAGAGTCCCCACCATCTGCTGCTCCTGGGAGATGGCCCCCCATCCCTGGACCCCCCTCAGAAGTTTGGCAGAGCCCAACTCGCCGGTAGCGGCCACCAATAACGCCCGTCCTCGTCCTTGCGATACGGCACAATTCCCAACTCTTTGCGAGCTCGTTCAAACGTGTGCTCTTTGAACCCCGTCGCAAAAAGCTCCTTGCGCATCTCTTCCGCCAGCCGATCGCACGGCTCGCCGTTCGCATTCTTCATCAGCGCCCGCATCTTTGCTTTCGCCTTTTGCCTCGGCGTCTGCTTATCTTTGCCGTCACCGTCCCAACCGTGAGCGGCTCTCGACTCGACGCTTTCCTCCCACACCACCATCGAAGTATCTATCGGCACGCCATCCTCGCCATCGATTTCGACTCCCTCGATGCGGAACGCGTACGACCGCGCCTGTTCCGGGCTGGCGTTGTTGAATTTCGCCACCGCCACGATCCGCCTCCCGGTCTCTTGCGGCTCCTCACCGTCGTCCGGGTCGGTCATTTCACGATAGAGATATAGCAGCGACCGGCAGCCGGCCGAGAACGCAATTGAGCCGATGGCCGCCGTCGATACTTTCCCCCGTTTCGTCTTTGCCAGGTGGCTCACACCCACCATCGTAATCTTGCGCTTATGCAGCAGTCGGTTGACCTGCGACAGCGCCGCTCGCACCCCGACGTTGGCGTTGCCGTCGGTCTTGATGCCGACGTTTTCCGTGATCGGGTCGACCACGATCAATCCACAATTCGGGTGCTGGTCGAGCAGCTTTTCCACTTGCTCCAGGTCTTGCGTAAAATCCAGCCCGCGTATCGGCCGGCCTTCCGCATCCTTCATTCCGGTGATGACCGTCACCCGGCTCGTGTCCGCTCCTACCGCCTCCAGCCGCGGCTTGATGGTGTCGTCTGGCGCGTCTTCCGTGCACAGGATCATCACGTCCATCGGGTCGTAAAACGACTTCTCGTCTTCGCTCAGCGGCGGCACGGCGCCGCGCGTCACTCTTGAAACGAATTCGAGCACCGCCTGGGTCTTGCCGTCGCCCGGGTCGCCTACCACCAGCGTGAGCTTGTTTTTCGGAATGAGCCCCGGCCACAGCCATTCCACCCGCCGCATCTTTACTTCGCTCAACTTCACCATCTCGATTTCGAGCGGCGGCTGAGACCGGTAGGCATCGCGTTGCTGTTGAGAGCCCTGCTTGTTGCTCGGTGGGCGCCGGTCCAGCCATTGTTCGAGCCGGTCAACCAGCGCGTCGTTCTTCAGTTGTTCGCGCAGCCGCTTGGCCCCGGTCACCGGCTCGCCCGCCTCGGCCTTCGCATAAGTTGACCTGATGGTCGGAATTCGTGACGCCTCACGTATGTCGTTATAGTCGTCCAAGGCCTTGATGAACTCGATCGTTTCCTCTAGCGACCAGCCCCATCGCCGCAGCGCGCCGGCCATATGCATGCACGGCTGATCGCGGTAGCCACTCAGCCAGACGTGGCGCACGATGACGGTGGCGGCGCTGATCTTGCCGGCAATTTGAACAAGTTCTGCGCGGCTGACCGTTCCCAGTTCGGGCGGCGGCCACTGCGTCCACTGTATGAGTTCGCCCGTGTCCTGGTGCAGCGAACCGGGAAACACCGTCTGGTGGCCGCCATCGGCTCGCAATTCGAGGATGCGCGCGTCCTTGACACGACAGGGGTCGTCATAGA
This sequence comes from uncultured Alphaproteobacteria bacterium, assembly GCA_963753575.1. Lineage (GTDB taxonomy): Bacteria > Pseudomonadota > Alphaproteobacteria > Rhizobiales > Xanthobacteraceae > VAZQ01. The sequence goes on along the minus strand of CAVWCR010000003.1, from coordinate 3,761,585 downwards.
TCGCGTTTCGAAACTTGGGGTCGCTGCTCAGATACAGGTAGTGCGACTGCTGACTGCCGTCGCGACCGAATATCACCGTCGGCAGCAACCAGCGCTTGCCGAAAAACCGCGCCTCCTCGCAGTCAAGATCACCATCGACCGGCCCGCTTTGCTGCGGTCCCAGCGCGCAGCCGATGCCGTGGCGGCCGTCGCGCCAGAACTCGTCACCGGGCGGCTGATAATCGAGCTTGGTGTAGTCGTTCGACACCGCCGCCTTGCTGCGATGGCTGAGCGCCACCGGTTTAAACCCTTGCTGGCGCATCCACTGCAGCGTCATCCTCTGCAGCGCCTGCGGCGCAATGTCGGCTGAATTACGAGAAGCCTTCCTGGTCATTCCAACTTGCCTCCGCCGTGTCGTCGTGATCCCCTGGTGTGGGACTGGGCTCGTGCGCCCGGCCCCCTTGTGCAAGCAATGTCACGATGTCAGGCGGCCTCGGCGTTACCAGCGTCGGGGCCGTCGGCCTTTGTGCGAAGGATGGGAACTGACGGATCGTAGCGATAGGCGCGGCCGTCGTCCGTAATGATGATGTCGTCGCTCTCAACACCGGGTACGTGTGCCGTTAGGTATAGATCGAGCGGAATGAACCTGTTTTGAAGCCGCTCAATCAATTCGCACAGGTCGGTTAGGTCGGCGGCATTACGACGGCGAAGTTCGCCGGACAGTTTTTCGGGGACCTGCTCGATGCCGGTCAACTCCCTAAACAGTGCAGCGAAATGATTGCGCAAAGCGTCGCACGTCGTAGCCGTGACACCAAAGTGTTGTTTGATTGACATTTTCGTCTCTCCTGTGCTTGGCCCGTGCTGTGATCCGCCGCGCCCAAGGGCCAATGGTCGGCGCAGCGAAGCTCTCACTTGTTGGTTCGCGACCAGCGATTGCTGCGATAGCGGCGCACTAGCCGTCGCATGAGGATTACTGGTGGCGGCCGGCGCCCGATGTCGGTCAGCGCCAGGCCGTCAGCCATCAGCGCCTCGACTGCCGGCCGCGCCCGCCGAAAGCTCTCGTCCCACAGTCCCGGGTTGTCGTAATAGCTGCCGCTGAATTTTGAAAAGAACGGCGGCAGGTTATACAGCCGCTCAAGTTCCTCCGGCGCGATACCTTGCGCGGGGCGCTCAGGCGTGATGTCATCTTGCATCGGTCGTCTCCTTCTGTGCGGCCGGTTGTTCACTTCGTCCCATCCAGGAACGTCACCGCACCACGGGTCGCCGCAAACTCCCCGTGGTGCGGCAATCTCTCGTCAGGCGGCGTCCGCGCGCGCCTCACGCGCCGTCTTCGCTTTCGGCTTGGTCATGTCGCGCCAATCCTTGCCCTGTTCGAGCAGTTGGACGTAGGACGCGATCGAACTGCCGGGCCAGGTGCGCGTGTTCTGTCCCTGCCAGGTCGGCGGCGGGAAGCGGCCGTCCTTCACCAGGCGGTTAAGTTGGGTCTGGCTCGTGACGATGCCTTCGCGCATCAGGTCGCGGAACCGGTAGAGCGTCAGATACTTGATCGTCATTGCTGTTCTCCTACGGGTTGGTGCCGGCTGTGTGCCGACGCGTATCCGAGCACGAGCTACACCCTGTGTGAAGATACGAACACACGTGTTCCGCGCCGGAACGTTAGAGTTCCGTCGTGCTCCGCGTCGAAGTCACGACGGACTCCGGCTTGGAAAGAACACTGCTGTTGTTGGGGGAGGAGCGGCCTTGCCGCGAAGCCCCACCTTTCGGCGGGCAGTTGGGCGACATTATGTCGAATCGGTCGGCTATTTAGTCTTGACTTGCCGAGTCGAATCCACTGAGCCGTTGCGTCGAATGCGCCAGCGGGTGCCGTCGCACGATCAGCCCGGCGCCGTCGCGCTCAATGAAGCGCTCGCGCGCGTTCAGCACACGAGCACGCAGCCGCGCGCCGGATCGCGTCCAGAAGCCGTCGCCCACTCTCCTGCCGGTTTCAACGTCGATCACTTCGTAGTAAGCCCGGAAGCGAACCACGTACCGCCTCATCGTGTTCTCCTAAGCGGCACTATGTTGACGCCGGGCGCCGGCTCGATCACGCCCTTGAGGTACCGGCCCCAGGCTTCGAGCGCCGCGAGCTTCTCGCGAAACCGATCGTACCTGTCGTAAATGCGCCGCAGGCCGACGCGCTTGTGAGCCAGCACGCTCTCGGCCACGTCATCCGGCACGCGCAACATGCTCAGTCCACTTCTCGCTGAGCGCCGGATGTCCTGCATCACGAACCGCGGCAGCAGCTTGGCATCGGACAGCCCCGCACATTCGGGCTTCAGCTTGCGCAGTTCTACCAGCATCTCCCGTCGCAGTATCTTGGCGCCGCGCGGGTGGCCGGTGATCGGCTCGGCTCCGTTCTTGACCTGCGTGCTGAACAGGCAGTCGCCGCCCTTGTAGCGCTTCACGCCGTCGAGCAGTTCGAGCATCTGCGCCGTCAGCGGAACGGTGTGCTTTTCACTGTGCGCGGCGGTTCCTTTCATGCGGCTGGCCGGAATTTCCCAGAACGGCTCGGCCGCCTTGGTGTCGAACTCGCGCCAGCGCGCCTCGGCCGCCTCAAGCAAACGGAGCCCGGAGAGCAGCAGCAGCCGGTACACTTGCCCGAACACGCCGATGCGTCCCGCCGCGACCCACAGCGCCCGGATTTCGAGCGGGTCGAGCGTGCGTTCGCCGCGGCGCTTGATCGGCAGCATGTCCTCGCGCCGCAGCCCCTCGAATGGACTGCGCTCGATCAGATCGTTCCGCAGCTGCGAACGCGAACAGGGCCTTGCCGTCGTCGGCGAGCGAGTGCGCAAAGCGCCCGCTCCCGCCCTTCTCAAGAGCGCGCTCGGCCACCGCCGTCAGCAGTTCACGCACGTCGTGCTTAGTGACGTCACCGATCGGCCGCGCGCCCCACACCGGCACCAGGTGATTGCCGATCCGCTGCTCGACCCGGTCCCTGCTGCGCTTGCGCTGGTGTGCCGGCGACTTGAAGTAGAGCACCGTCGCGTTCTCGAACGTGTTGCCGGCGGCGCGGCGCTCGGCCTCGCGTCGAACCTTCTCCTCCTTGCGTCGGCGCCGCTTGTCGTCGGCCGGGTCGAGCCCGTCCGCTACTTGGTTCAGCCAAGCACGGGCGAGCTTGCGGGCCTCCGCGATCCCGATGTCGGCCGCGCCCACTGCCCGCTGCGCCGGGTGGTTGCTGCCGTTGCCCGGCCAGCGCGCGCGCAGCAGAAACGTCTTGGCGCCGGTATGCGAAATGCGGATGCTCAGCTGCCGCACCTCGGTATCGAAGAATTCGTAGCGGGCGCGCTCGCGGCTGCCGCTCACCGGCTGCGGGCGCAGCGAGGCGATGAACGTGTCGGTCAATCTGCGTCGTTGGGTCATCTCACGCCTCCCACTTCACTTCGCCCTTGCGCGCGAGCGCCCTGAGCCGGTTGCTGATCGTCATGCGGAGAAGTCCGCTGTTCAAGTTGGAATACGACGCTTGCCAGCAGTCGTTGCGGCTCGCCAACTGCTTGAGCGCGGCGCGATCGACGGCGCCCTCCTTGGTTCGCGTCAGCTTGGCCAATCGCTTGGCGACTGCGTCGCCGCAGTCGTCGCCGCCGTGCTTCTCCACGAAGCGCGCGACCGCGTCGCGGGCGGGACCGGTTGCGCGCCTTCACCTTGCGTGTCTTGCGCCGTGTTCGCTTCACCATTAGCGCCATCCTTTCAGTCGTGCGTTAAGCTCGCTTGCCAACCGCTGCTCGCGCGTCATCGGCGCCGTGCCGGGGAACACTCGGCGCCTTTCAATCATCACGTTCCGGGCGTCCTTCAGTGACCAGTCGCGATCCAGTACCCATTGCGGGCTTTCGGGAAACGAGCGCAGCAATTCGACGATGTCGTTGGGCTTCATGGCGTCACCTCTTTGAACTGGATGCAATGAACGAACCTCTCGCACTCCTCGACCGTGTAGCGCTCCGCGCTCCAGCTGCCACGCGCTGTGACAACCTCCACTTTGAAGCCCACGTCGAGTTCGTAGAGAGCGGCCGTCGTCAGCTGGCCGCGCAGCCGGTGCGTGGCAACGAACAACAAGTGTTCCATGGCGTCACCACAGCGCAACGCTGATCGCAATTGCGACCGTGGCCGAGACGGCGGCGACCGTCAGCGCCGTCAGGAAGATGCCGAACGAATTGCCGCGCCAGAACGGAACGTGCTCGTAGCATACGAAGATCCGCGGAGGAGCAGTAGCCAAATTCCTCGATGCTCCAGCGCAGTTCGTGCGGGTCGATCTCAAGGAATTCCGCGGCGCGATCGAGTGGAACGCCGTCGAGCAGGTGGGCGGCGTCCGCGATCCGGTGCACGTCGTAGCGGGGCGTGGTAGGATTGGTCGTTAGCTCGGGGTGCCATAGGTTGCCTCCTTTGGCTCTCGGGTGAAGGCCCTCGCTCGCGTTCTCAGTCGTGGCGGGGGCCGCTTGCTGTGGGGGGCGGTATGCAGCCGGTACAACGGCCGGCGGTCCTGTATGTCCCTGTGTTGTCCCACAAACACAGGAAAACACAGAGATGGCGTTCTTACAAGTTCCTCAGTGGCTTAGAGCCATGCTGCTCCGACAGTGTCGCCATGTTCGGTGACATACCCTGGTAGGGTGGCCGACGGCATCACGCCGCCCGAGCCGACCCGGATGCGCGTCGTCGCCGCCGCGATCTGGCCGATCATGATCTCGGGCGCGGAGCTAGCGACCGATGCCAGGTTGTGATGCTCGGCCACCCAGTAGCGGGTGTAGCCGAGGCGGTCCGCGAGCCTGGCGAGATCGAGCGAGTTGCGCAGCGAGACCGCGCCGGAGGAACCGGCGACGACCGGCGAAAGATCAAGAACGGAGAGGGGAACCATTGGACGCGGCGTGCAATCTTCAGAACTGACGACGCAGTTGCCAGTCCTTCTTCCAGCCGGTCAAGCGGCCATTGCGGAACTGCAGCGCGATCGCGACGTCGGACGGATAGAAGCCCGGGATGCCGGCTGCGCCGGTGGCGACGTAGATTTCCGAGCCGCGCCGCCCGGAGTGATAGACCAGCGGCTCGCCAAGCGCGAGCTCAGCCTGCGCGGGCGTCATGCCGTAGGCGAGCGGCAGCGTGTTGGAGCGCGGTGCCCCGCACCACGCCAGCCAGCACAGGCAGAAGGTCGTCAGGATTCGTCGCATGTCGCCATCTTGAGTCTATTCGGGTTGGCCGGCAAGGCCGGCGCGCGCGTAATCCACCTTTGCATCCATTTCAAGGAACGTCTCGTAGCTGCCTCCGGAGGGGCTTTGGGCCTCCCGGCGTCCCCAGGCAGGGGGCGCGTGCAAGCGATCAACCCGGAGGACGACATGTTTGGACGCACGCTCTTGTCCGCCGCCGCAGCGGCAGTCATTGCCTATTCGGCTTCGATCAGCGGCGCTGCCGCGCAATCACCGACGCTGTACCAGCGGCTTGGCGGCTACGACTCGATCCAGGCCGTGGTCGACCAGGCCATCAAGTACATCGCGGCCGACAAGCGCATCAACAAGTTCTTCGCCGGCGCCAACATTGAGCGGTTGCGCCGCCAGCTCGCCGACCAGATCTGCGTCGGGTCGGGCGGGCCCTGCATCTATACCGGCAAAGACATGAAGTCGGCGCATGCAGGCATGGGCATCAAGTCGAGCCACTTCAACGCGCTGGTTGAGGACCTCGGCAAGGCGCTCAAGAAGTTCAAGGTGCCGGCGCGCGAGCAGCGTGAGCTGGTCGCGCTCCTGGCGCCGACCAAGAGGACATCGTCACGCGCTGAAGCGGACCGCATGAGCGCGCGCCGCCGCCTTGAGCGGCGGCGCTTGCGATTGCGACATCACGGCTATTTGCTGGGCCCGATGCTGCCCGTGGTGAGGTTGTCGTCGCCGGTCCGGCTGTCGTGGCCGGCGGCAGTTTCGACGCGTCGCGGGTACGGGAAATTGAACCAGCGGTCTTTTGGCAGGAAGCGCGCCTGGAGGCTTGCGTAGGTCTGGTGATTTCCGACCGTGTGCAGGAAGTCACTCAATGCCGGAGCTGCAAGGAAGAACAAGAGCACCGTAGCAGCACCCAGGGCCAAGCTGGTCTTGAGCTCGGCCGTGCTGGCAAACTTGAGCGCCGTGCCAAAGGACTTCTTGATCCTGGTGCCGGTGATATCCACGCTGTAGATCTCGTCGAGCAGCAGATGGATCATATAGCCAAGCGCCACAAAGCAGCCGAGGAGCCAGGCGCTGACCGATCCAAGGCCGAACAGGTGATAGGCCATCGCGGCGCTCAAGAACAGAAAGAAGATGGCGGCGAGCTGCGAATGAAAGATGCCTCTATGTACCGTGAACTTGGCGAATATCTTGTAGAGCACATGGCGCACAAAGAGGTAGACCAAAATCCACATGCACGAGAGCTCGACCACCGAATAGGTGTCGGCTTTGTTGAAGACACTCATGAATGCGAGGATGACAGCAAGGACACTGAACAGGATCTGCACCGGGATCGTATGGTCGGAGTCGATATCCGGCAGCACCCCGCCGATCGTGCCGGCGCAAAAGTAAAGCACCACTTCTTTTGGCGTCGCGACACCGGCCACCAGGCAGCCGATGGCCAGAACTCCGCTTGCGGTCGAGGCCACCGCCACGTGGGTTTTGAAATCAGCCATGGAAATTTGCCTGAGTTGGTGCGAATCAATTTGTATACTTGCTTGCGCCCGCGTCGGGCCGTGGCGCAAGCGCAAACGCACGGACCGGACCTGGCTCTTGTGGACTGCCGCTCGATCGGGCCGGGTTCAACTCGTGAGAATTGCAACGGCAGCCGATCGCGCAACCAGGCGTGGCTTATTGCGCCTGGCCCGTGGGCTGCGACGGCATGGTTTCGAAGCGGCTCGCCTGCATCGTGATGTTGCCGAGCAGGTTGATGATCGCGAAGCGAAACGGCGCCAACACCGTCGTGCCTGCGACCGGGGCGAATGTCATCTCGATGGCGCGGCTGCCCGTCAGCAGCTTCAGCAGCGGGCTCGATGGACGGTGACCGGCGATCGGCTGGACCGCGACCGAGCACTCCACGGCCGACCCCGCATAGCCTTTGTCAGCCTTGACCTCGACCATGCGCTTGAACGCGAGCTTGAGGTCGTAACGGCGACGGCCGTCGAAGATGGCCAGCGTATGCTCGCACGCGGCTTGCGACATCCCGCCGTCGCCGATCGGGATGGCGAGCGCGCTGAGCGGATCGACCACATGCTGCCGGTGTTCTTCGGTGACCGGGACCCGGTCGGCTTCGGGTGGCGGTGAGGCTTCGAGCTCTTTCACGTTGCCGTCCTGGAACGTCATCGTCACGGCGAGCGTATCGTCGTCGGCGGTGGTCCTGGAGGTGTAGCGCGATGGCGAGAGACGGCCGTCAATGACGGCGCCGGTCGCGGTCATGACGCCCTCGCCGCGCGCCAGCACCCCCAGCAGGCCGCCGGTGTGGCCGCTCATGGAGATGACATAATCACCAGGACCAATGCGGGCCGTCATGCTTGCGGCGCCGACCGGGATGCGCGCGACCGCGATGGTGTAGGTCGCCTCGATGATACTTTGCGCACGGGCCGGGCCGCCTGCGCATGCCAGCGCGAGGCTCGCGGCAATCAACGCGTTTCGGACGACGTTTGCCATGGTGTAGCTGCTTGCCCTATGGATACGGTTCGACAAGTCCGGCAGGTGTTGCATTCGTGCCGCGTTCACGGACCCGCGCACGCTCGCTCCCTGCGACAATACCGCCGCCCCCCCAATGGTGATTGAATTGCCGCCTCAATTTCGCTGAATTAAGACCTGTGCGACGGAATTGGAAATGATCACCACTGAATGCCCGACCTGCGGGAACACCGTTCCCGTCTTCGCGGCGTCTTGCGGCGCCTGCGGCGCGCCCAATCGGGCGCGGCGTAAGGCCGTCGCGGTCGTAGGATCGCTGGTCGCCCTTGTGGCCGTGCTGGCGGTTGCGGGGATCGTCCTGCTTCGCTGGCAAGGGCTGGGGCAGGGGCAGGGCACAACGAGCGGGCCAGAGGATTTTACCTGGCTGTCGAAGGCCATGTCCGATTGTGACGCCGAGGCCGCCAAGACCCCTGCGACACTGCACTTCCTGGTGGTCCCGCTGATCTCCGCACCGGAGGACGACAACTACTGGCGGGAGCACTCGCTCAACGATATCGGCAATGCCATTCTGCTGCGCCAGAGCGAAACCTTCGACGGTCTTGGCGACCAGAGCCTGCGGATCGCGCACGAGCAATATGAGTTCAGCGTGCGCGATGAGAAGACCGAGGCGGTCTACCGTTGGACTCCTTCGGTCGGGGTTAAGAAATTCCTAATCGCGGACGGAGCGCAGATCGCGGAATTCAAAGTCCAGTTCAAGACCAAAGGCAGGCCCCAGGACAGCAACTGGGGCGCCCCATTCGTGCACAACAAGGGCACCTGCTACTGGGTCAATGCGATAATAGGGCATTGACCTAGTGTGGCGGTAGCGTCTCGGACTCGCGGCAAAAATGATGCGGGCTTCTGAACCGCCACATTCGTAGAGGCCGAAGTAGAGGCCGATATTTCCGGTCAGGCGATCCGCCCGTTCGGCTCGCGGTCGTCGGGCACGCAGACGCGCACGGGCGCCGACCGATAACGCAGCGCGTAAGGCCGCTCCAGATTGGCCGCCGAAGCCGGATCAACGACCAGCGCGCGGCAGGCGTAGTCGGCCCTCAGCTCCTTGAGCGACAGCGCCGGTGCGGCGAGGCACAGGATCGCGATGCACACCGCGACCAGGACCGATTCCCGGACACTATTGATGACCTTGATGACGTTCATGACACGCAATCCCCCAGAACTTTCATGTCCCCGAACAGGCCCGTTTTCGAAGGCCCGCCACCGCCCACTGTTAGCAGGAGGCGATTAAATTCCCGTGCCGGGGTTGGTTAAATTTGTCCCCTTTTGAGCAAGAGCTCATCGACCGCCCTCTTGAGATAGAAACAAGTTGAACGATGGCGTTATCTGAACGTGAGTGCCCTGAGCGGTAGTACCCGTGCATTGGTGAATTCAAACCGGCCACCTTCAAACTGGGCGACTGGGCATGTCCACGAAGCATTTCGACAAGGTGATTGAGCATCTGGGCATCCTGATCGTGGACGGCAGCCAATACGCGCGCAAGCTCACGCGCACCATGCTGATGAACATCGGGGCGAAAACGATCTACGAATCGCCCGATGGGGTCACTGCGCTCGACATGATCCGCACGGCCAACCCGGATGTCGCGATCATCGAGTGGGATCTGCCCGTGCTCAGCGGTCCGGAACTGGTGCGGATCGTGCGGTCACCGGGCGTGTTTCCGAAGCCGTTCCTGCCGATCATCATGTTGACCGCGGGCGCCCAGCATTCGCGCGTGAGTGCCGCGATAAATCTCGGTGTGCACGAATTTCTGGTGAAGCCGACGTCGCCGGCGGCATTGCGCGACCGCCTGCTCTCGATCCTGATCAATCCACGGCAGATGGTGCGGTCCGGCGAACATTACGTCCCGGAACCGCGTCGGAACGCCGTGCTGACCGCCGAGCCGGCGCGCACGTCTTGAGCCGCTCTCAACGCCACCTCGTTTAGGCGCGGACCGACTCGCGCCAGAGCAGAAACAGGCCCGAGCCGACCACGACGGCGGAGCCGACGAGGAGCCCGGCGGTCGGCAGATCGCCCCACACCAGGTAGCCGAGCAGCGCCGCCCACAAGAGCGAGAGATAGAAAAAGGGTGTGACCGCCGACGCCGGCGCCAAGTGCAGGGCCCGCGTCCACCAGTATTGCCCGATCGCGTTGGTGAGGCCATTGAGCAGTATGAGTCCGAAGTCTGCGAGGCTTGGCAGCGCGACGCCGAACGGCAGCAGCAACGAAAAGAACACCGTGATCAGCAGGAGCTGATACATCAGCAACGTCTCGGCCGAACTCGGTCGCTGTCATGCCGCGCACGGCAGCCGTGACGGAGCCGTAGATCATCGCGTTCGCGAGCGCGAATATCGCGCCGATCTGGAATGTATCGGCGCCCGGGTTGGTGACGATCAGGACGCCGATGAATCCCACGATCAACGCGAACCAGCGCGCGAACCCGACTTTCTCCTTGAGCAGCAGGATCGCCACCAGCGCGGTGAACAAGGGCGCCGAGAAGTTGATGGCGACCGCGCTCGCGAGCGGCATGAGGCTGAAGGCAAGGATCAGGAATGTCTGCGATACGGTCTGCGACAACGACCGCATCACATGGTCGCGGCGGCGCCGGGTGTGGAATACCGCCAGCCCGGTCTGCGGCAGGATGAACAGCGCGCACGCGATCAGCGAGACGCCCGCGCGCGTGAACAAGACTTCGCCGACCGGATAGGTGCTAACGAGCCATTTTGAGGTTGCGCTCGAGACCGCGAACACGATCGTGGCGCCGACCATGTAGAGAATCCCGAGCGGGACGTGCTCCCGTCGTGCCAGGTGCGGTCGGGTTGCTGCTTCGGTCACGCGCGCCCTCTCGGCGCGGGCCACCGGCAACGCGCTCGGAGGCCGTCTCTAGCACGATCCCCTGGTGCACAGGCATGCCGCCCCTGGAATATGCGGGTGGCGAATTTGCCTGCGGCAAGAAGGCTCAGGCCTTGTCGCGCCTGACGAACTTGCGCCAGCCGCTGACGGCGAGCACGATCAGGCAAAGCCAGGTGATGAGGGCGCCGAAGCCGAACGCGGCCCGTCCGATCATTTCGCCTCCGCCCCGAAACGAGAGGAAAGGCAGGCTGACGCTGAAGGAGCGGGTGCCGGGCCCGAACGCGACCCAGGTTCCGATCATGGCGAAGCAGGTGAAGAGCGCGAGACCGAACACATATTGCGAGACCCGCAGCCACGGGGGTGCACTGGCCGGCAGCTCGCCGTCAGAGCGGACCTCGCCGGTGACGACAACGGGGATCAGGACCGCGAGACCGCCGAGCAGAAAGCAGAGGCCGGCCAACAGCACCACCCACATCGGGCCGTTCGGTCGGCCCGGCGGCGGCAGCAGGCTGAGCGCGACCAGGACGAGATAGAGGCCGAGGAGGGCCGCGATCGCGCCGACCACGATGGTCTCCCGGCGTGACGGCGGCTCAGCTTTCCGGTCCATGACAAGCCTGCAGGCACAACATGATGAGTGACGATGATGAGTCACGCCACTGTGCGCCCAGGTCCTTGCCAATTGGTTGAGAGGTACCGGCGGCCTTCCGATCGACCGGTCGCACTTTGCGCGCCAAGATCGCCTCCCGCTCTGTGAGACAGCCATGGCGGAACGTCAAATCGGTGGTACGAAGAGAGCTGACATGCGGATGCCGGACTGCGCGACAGTTCGCGATCGGTGGGCAAGCGTATGGCAGATCGCGATGTTCCGCGGCGCTGAGGAACGGCGCGCGTGACAGAGCCTCACGAGCCCGATCAGGACTGAATCACACCTCGAGCATTTGCAGCGCGCCGAGCTGCAGCATGAGCCCGAGCTCGTCGGCGAAGTACCAGGCGCTTTTCCATTTGCCGTCATCAAAGCGCATGATGCCGATCTCCGGCACCTCGACACGCCGCCCGGTCGGCGGCAGGCCGTAGAGCTTGCCGTTCTGCGTTCCGGCCACCTTGAAACGCATCCACACGGTCTCGCCCTCGGCGATGAAGCCGTCGATGCGGTCATGCCGATCCGGCAGCGACTTGGTGATGGTTTCTTTGCCGACGCCCTTGGCGTTGCCGTAGTCGCGCAGGTGCTTGAAGCCGACGCGCCTCTGCTTGAAGTCGGGCGCCCGCAGGTTGCGCGGCGGGGCGGAGCCCTTGGAGCGCGCCACCGTGAGCCGGTTGCGACCCTCGGGCGTGTTGAGCGGGCCGGCCTCGAGCCGCTTGATTACCTCGCCGGCGTCCTCGCCCTCGCCGGTCACTGGCGGCGCGATGAGCTTGCCATCCTTGCGCGCCGGCAGCTTGGCGCCGAGCTGCTTGAGCAGCCCCGCCTCGTCCGCCATGAACCACGCCTCGGTGACCTTGCCGCCGGCGAGGCGGAACACGCCCGCCTCGTACACGTCGATTTTCTTGCCGGTCGCCGGGATGCCGTTGAAGTTCGCCTGGTGCGTGGCCTTGATACGGAACAGCATTCCGACCCTATCGCCCTCGGCGACGATGTCTTCGATCTCGTCCTTGCGGTCCGGGAAGGCGCCGCGCAGATAGGAGCCCGCGCTCGGGAAGCCCTGACCCTGCGCGTTGGCGGCCAGATGCGCAAAGCCGCCACGCCAGCGTTTGTAATTGGGGGCGAGCACTTCGCGCGCGATCAGCGCCTCGTCCTTGGTGCCCTGCAACTCCTTGAAGCGGCGCACCACCGCCTTGTTGCGCTCAAGCTGCGCGTGGTCGCTCTGCGCGATGGCTTGGCGAGACGCCGTCAATGCGAGCCCGGCTCCGAGCGCGCCGTCGAGAAATCCGCGGCGGGTCAACATGGTGTCCTCCCTTGGTGCCCATCCCGTGTCTGCAGTCGGCACTTTCCGTGCCTGGTGCCCCGTTTCCGAAGTTCGTGATACGTCTCAGCACACTCTCACACGAACTTCGGAAACAAAGGGGCACTAGGAACTCTATGATCCTAGTGCCGCTTTTCGAATTGAAGTTTCTAAACGAACTTGCTGCAGGTGGTGTAGGAACTTCAAAACGGCGGCACTGGTTTGCCGACCACCATACTGCGGCGGACCTGCTGCGGTAAACTGGCGGTAGATGTCGGAAGGAAGGAGCCGCAATGCCAAAGGTCGAGATCATCAGCCGCAAGCGCGTCCTGGACGACTTCTTCAAGGTTGACGAAGTGCGCCTGCGGTTCGAGCGGTACGACGGGACCATGAGCGAGGTGGTGCGGCGGCTCAATTTCGAGCGCGGCGATTCCGTCGCGGCGCTGCTGATCGACGCGAAGGCGGGCACGATCTATCTGGTCGAGCAGTTCATGTACCCGACACTCGAAAAGGCTGGCGGCTGGCTCGCCACGATCGTCGCCGGCATGATCGACGAGGGCGAGACGCCGGAGCAAGCGATCCGGCGCGAGATTCTCGAGGAGGCCGGGTTTGCGGTCGAGCGCATCGAGCCGATCGCCAATTTCTTCGTCTCACCGGGCGGATCGAGCGAGCGTATCTTTCTGTTCTGCGCGCTGGTTTCGGATGATGCACGCGCATCGGCGGGCGGCGGGCTTGCGAGCGAGCAGGAGGACATCAAGCTGGTGACGTGGCGGCTCGACGATTTCCTGGCGCGGCTGGCGGGCGGCGGCTTCGCGGACGCCAAGACCCTCGTGGCGGGCTGCTGGCTCAAGGACAATCTCGCACGCATCGCGCCGAGCTGACGCCTTGCAGCAAGGCGGGACTATGAGCGGCGCCCGAAATAGTCGAAGAAGTTCCGGCGCAGGAAGCGAAGGGCCCGCTCGCGCATGCCGGGCGGTGCGGCAGAACGGCGCTGGTTGGTGATCACCCGCGGCGCTGCGCCAAACAAGCCGCGCCGCTTGATGATCTCGGCAATCAGCGGGTTCCACTCGACCAGCGCCTGCTCCGCCTCTTGCGCCATGAAGCCCGACACGACTTCCGGCGGCGGCGCGAACACCTCGGGCATGGCATCGCAGATGTCATGATCACAGAGGACGTTCCACTTGGAAAAGCCGCCCATGTGGGGAGAGCTCAAGGCGAACACCACGCGGCGTATGCGGCTTTCCCGGATCGCGTAGCAGCAGAATGCGCAGGGCTCGGCATTCACGTAGATCTCGCAGTCATCCAGGCTGACGGAATGGAGCGTCTTTTGGGCCAGGGAGATTGCCACCACCTCGGCATGCCGGGTCACGTCGCCGTCGCGGGCGACCCGGTTGATGGACTCCGCCACGATCGCGCCGTCCCGGCATACGACGGCAGCGTACGGATATTCCCCCGCTTTGCCCGATTCCTTGGAGAGGGCGATGCAGTGCTCCATCATCCGTCGATCGATTGTATTCTGTTGCGGTCCCATTGCACACGGAGCGATGTCATTGGACGTCATGCTGGTCGAGCATAGTGCGGGAAAACGACCTTGGTGCGATGTTGCGCTACCGGGGAGCTTCAAAGCTGTCGCGTTGCGTCACTTGTTTGGTCGGGCGCCGCCTTGCGCAGCAGATCGGCATCCGCTTCCGGCTGGGAAGGATTGATCGGAACGCCCGAGGCAAGCTCGAAGCCGCCCCAGGTGACGAGGTCGGGCGCGATGCGCAGTCGCCAATGCGCATGCGGCGCAGGCGCATCACGACCCAGGAAGCCGAAGGATTCCACGGCAAAATTATAGGGCGGGTCGCCGCAGGCCGAGCGAAGTCGCCGCAATGCGTTCCGTAATATTTGACCGAAATCCGCGCACTCGGCCTCGCTCATGTCTGTGAAAGACGCCTGGTGACGCCTGGGTACGATCCAGATCTCGAACGGGACGGAGGCGGCGAACGGAACGACAGCCAGAAAATCCTGCGTGCTCTCCACGACACGCCGGCAGTCAGCGCGCTCGACCTCGAGTTCATCGCAGGTTACGCAACGTCCTGTGTCCTGCCAGGATTGATGCATCCAATCCGCCAGCGCGCGCAATCGCGGCGGCGTCATGGCAAGCGCGATGATCTGAGAATGGGGATGCGGCAGCGAAGCGCCGGCGGCGGCGCCGTGGTTGCGAAACAACACGACGGTCTCGATGCCGGGCTGGGCTGACAGTTCGGAGAAGCGGCGCTGATACAGCGATGCCAATGCCCGAATGTGATCGTCGGACAGCAGGGCCGGGTTGGCGTCGTGTCGCGGGCTTTCAATGATCACTTCGTGATGGCCATGGCCGGCCACCGTCATGTGAGGACCTTTCATCTGCAAGCTGAGCGGGAGCGACGGTCGCACCGCCGGGAATTTGTTGGGGACGATCCGCAGCTGCCAGCCAGGCGGCGCATGATCCGGAACTTCGGCCAGAATGCCGGGCAATTGCGCCTCATGGCCCGGACAAAAAGGGCAGTTCGGATCGAATGGGTGCGGGCGCTCTGGTGCCCGACCTTTTCGCGATATTGCCAGCGGACGCAAGCCGCGCTCGGGCGCCACGATGACCCAGGCGCCGGTGGTTCGGTCCTGACGAAATTCACTCATGCGAGGCGCCCTTCAGCCGTGGGCGCGCGCCTCGCGAGTCGGCACCTGCTCCGCGTCCGCCACATGACGCTTTACCGCAATAAAGCTGTCCGGACTGACGGAAATCGAATCGATCCCACAGGCCACCAGGAACTCGGCAAATTCCGGATGATCGCTTGGCGCCTGTCCGCAAAGCCCGACTTTTGCTCCGGCCTTGTGCGCCTCTTCGATGACACAACGAATCATCCATTTTACCGCAGGGTCCTGCTCATCGAAGAGTTCCGCCAGTTCCTCTGAATCGCGATCCACGCCCAGCGTGAGCTGAGTGAGGTCATTGCTGCCGATCGAAAATCCATCGAAGCGGCTTGCAAAGTCTTTGGCAAGAATGACGTTCGATGGAATTTCACACATGACGTAGATTTCAAGTCCGTCCTCGCCCCGCTTCAGCCCATTCTCCGCCATCACCGCCAGCACCCGGTCGGCCTCCTTGATCGATCGGCAGAACGGTATCATCACAACGACGTTGCGAAATCCCATGGCTTCGCGCAACCGCTTGATCGCCCGGCACTCGAGCGCGAAACCCTCGCGGTAGCGCGGTGAGTAATAGCGTGAGGCGCCGCGAAATCCGAGCATCGGGTTCTCTTCTTTGGGCTCGAAGTCCCGGCCGCCGATCAGCTCCGCATACTCGTTGGTCTTGAAGTCGCTCATGCGAACGATCACGGGTTTCGGATGGTGCGCGGCCGCGATGCGGGCGAGCCCGCTCGCCAGGCGATCGACGAAGTAGTCGGTCTTGCTTTCATAGCCGCGCGTCAATTCGTCGATCGTTCGCCTTGTCTCCTCGCTCCGGACTGCGTCGGGGTGCACGAGCGCCATCGGGTGGACCTTGATGTGATTGCTCACGACGAATTCCATGCGCGCCAGCCCGACGCCATCTGCGGGTATTCGCCACCACCGGAACGCGGCCGCCGGATTGGCAAGGTTGAACATGACCTTTGTGCGCGTCGGCGGGATGCCCTCAAGGTGCAATTCCTCGGTTTCGTATTCGGCGAAGCCCTCGTAGACGAAGCCTTCGTCGCCTTCGGCGCACGACACCGTGATCTCCTGCTCGTCATGGAGAACGTGCGTGGCATTGCCGGTCCCGACGATCGCGGGCAAGCCCAGCTCACGGCTGACGATGGCGGCATGGGACGTCCGCCCGCCGTGGTCGGTGATGATGGCGGCGGCTCGCTTCATGATCGGCACCCAGTCCGGGTCGGTTGTCTGGGTGACCAGAATGGAGCCGTCGACGAAGCGGTCAATGTCGCGCACGCTTTCGATCAGGCAGGCGCGCCCGGTGACGACGGCCTCTCCGATGCTCAGGCCCGAGACCAGCTTCCTGCCTTTGGATTTGATCCGGTACGACCGGTACTCGCCGACGAGCCGGCGTGATTGCACGGTTTCGGGCCGAGCCTGCACGATGAACATCTCGCGGCTCACGCCGTCCTTTGCCCACTCGATGTCCATGGGCCGGCCATAGTGCTCCTCGATCACGCAGAGCCATCGACCCAGTGCGAGAATTTCCTCGTCCGACAGCACGAACGCCTCGCGCTCGGCCTTCGAGGTCGGCACATTGCGCGTGGGGCGGTCGCCAAGCTTGGCGTAGATCATCTTCTGCGCCTTGCGCCCGAGCCGCTTGTCGATGATCGGCTTGAGCGACGGCTGCGACAGCAGCGGCTTGAACACCTGATATTCGTCGGGATCGACTGCGCCTTGCACGACGTTTTCCCCGAGCCCCCAGGCGGCGTCGATCAAGGCCACTCTGTCGAAGCCCGTTTCGGTGTCGATCGTGAAAGCGACGCCGGCGCCGCCGAGGTCGGAACGCACCATTCTTTGCACGCCGACCGAAAGCGCGACCTTCATGTGGTCGAAGCCCTTGGCTTGCCGGTAGCTGATGGCGCGGTCGGTGAAGAGCGACGCGTAACAACGGCGACAGGCGTCGAGCAGTTCGGATCCTCCGTGGATATTGAGGAATGTCTCCTGCTGACCGGCAAAGCTGGCATCCGGCAGGTCTTCCGCCGTCGCGCTCGAGCGGACCGCGACATCAATATCCGCCATGCCGGCGCGGCGGCAGAGCTCGTTATAGCCTTCGGTGATGGCAGCGGCGGTTTCGTCCGGCCACCGCGCTTGCAGGATGGCGCGGCGGACCGACTGGCCGGCTTCGGCGAGAGTTATCTTGCCGTCGGCCTGCTCGGCAAGCACCTGCGCAATGATGCTCTTCAGTCCGTTCGCATCGATGAAATGCCAATAGGCGTCCGCAGTTGTTGCAAATCCCGGCGGAACGCGGACGCCTTTCTCTCCGAGATGACAAATCATCTCGCCGAGTGAAGCGTTCTTGCCGCCGACGCGCGCGACATCATCTCGACCGATTGTCTCGAGCCAGACGACATGGGAAATCTGATCAGCCATGGCGTACTCCTATATGATGCTACCCGGCGGCTGCGCCTTTGAGCCGGAAACTCGGCTCGAACGATCCGATCAGATCAAGCCAGTCCTCCATCAAGCGAGTCATCAAAAAGCGTTTCCTCACCGATTCCCTGGCGTGCTTGCCCAACCGCTCGCGCAACTTGCTGTCATTCACAAGCTGGACAATCCGTTCCGCCGCTTGCGCGATATTTTCGACCAGGAAGCCATTCACGCCATCCTCGATCTGATGCTTGATTCCGCCGACGCGGCCGCCAATCACCGGCGTGCCCTTCCACATGGCCTCGGTGACGGTGAGGCCGAAGCCCTCGCGAACAGATTTCTGCAGCACGACGGCCGCGCGCCGCTGCAGCGCGTTGACAAGCGCCGAATCCTGGACCGACAGGATGCGGATGCGCTCCTCGGCGCATTCGTAGAGCGACTCGAAGACGTCCTGCCCCTCGGGATCGTCAGTCGCCACGTTGCCGACCAGCACCAGCGTACAGTCGACTTGCTTGCGCGCGATCTTGAACGCTTCGATCACGCCCTGCGGGTCCTTCCACTTGTCGAAGCGCGATACCTGCACGACCAAAGGCAGATCCGTCGGAATGTCGTAGCGCTGCAGGCGCTCCTTTATTTCGTCATCGGACAAATCCTTGTTCGTCGTCGAGAACGGATTGATGGCCGGCATGATGAAACGCTGCGGGACGCCGAGTTTTTGCGCGTATTCTGGCAGCGAGAGGACGACGGCGTCATAGCTTTCGATGAACTGCGTCAGATAGGACCACAGCTCGGCATTGGGATTGGACAGATCGACATGGCAGCGCCAGATCCAGGGCGCCCGTCTGCGATAGTGTCGAATGATGGGCAGCGGCTGCGGGTCGTGGACGATCACCAGATCATGATCGAGGTGGTTGCGAACGGCGTTTTCGTAGACGACCTCCTCATAGATGCTCATTTTCAGATCGGTCAGGTTGATGTCGCCGCCTTGCAGCGCGTTGTGCATCCTCTTGGTGATGCTGAAGAAGTCCGGCCGGCCTTCGATGACGCGCCATCCAGTCCGAATCCCGGATGTGTTCATCAGCAACGTGAGCGAGGAAAGAATTTCGGCGACGCCGCCGCCGTAGTAAGTCGAGCTGACATTGGCGACGTGCACGTCGCGCAGGCGCTCCGCCTTCTGGGCCAGGCGTTCGACCGTCGCGCCGCCGACGAGGGGCTCATAGTCGCCAACGGTCACCAGACGAAAGGCGGGCCTTTCCCCATCTGCTGATGGAACAGCGGGCGGATCATTTCCGTAAGTCATGTCCGACATGAGCTGTCCCGCATGTGGCCCGGCTGTGACATTTTCACGACGCTCCCCTTCACGACGCCCCCCGGCGTTTGTTCACAACAACGAATAGGCAAAACGGCGACCGCGTTCTTTAATCTCGATCAAATCAGCGATGACGATTCTTGCGGCTCTTGAGGCATGTGCGCCGTTCCTTCCTCTCTCGCTAAAGGTCTGTTAAATCAATGAAATCCGCCACAAGCCACCGCCACGAGATCATCCGCGAGCCATGCTCGGGATCCTCGATCCCGACAAGCTCGCAGACGTCTCAAGCATCAGTCCCGATTTGATGGCAGGCCGCCGCCAGTGCAATCACCGCCGGCTGGCTTCCCGGCCATGCACGCTCCGCCGCCTGCCCCTCGACTGTCAGTGTGTGGTGCTTGGCCCGCCGTTGGAGACAAACTCCACGATTACCTCGGTTGCCTCAGGCTCGTGTGGCGCGAGGCTGGTCCCGCTTTCGTCGGTCCAGTCCGCGAGATTGACAACCTTGGCTGCCTCTTTGCCGGAATTGATGCCCTTCAATGGCTCCAGAATGTTCAATCCGTTGGCCGCCAGGAAGAAGGTGTGATCGCCGAACAAATTCTTGAGCTGTCCGATCGCGGGGTGGCTGTCCGGAATGACCTGAGACTCGAATTGGCTCAGCGTTTGCTCCACGCGTGCGGCGTTCAGTCGCATGACAAGGATCCTTTCACGCCAGGGTTTCCATGTTCGCGCGCGTGCACGCGCGCGTCTTTGCCGCGGGGCCTTCCACCTCGGAAGTGGTCAAGCGCTGCATCGGCCGATCCGCTTCGTAGACAGCTAGGCATTGTCGCCCTCCGGTCAAGCGGCGTCGCGGCGAGTGGCGGCATCAAGACGCCCTGGAACCAGCCCGGATGTTTCCTGTTGTGCCTTCGCGTGGTAGCGCTTGTGCCGGCGCTGTTCAGCGATTTGCCAATCAGCCAGGCCCGTCTCCCACCACCGTCAGGTCGATCATGCCGATCAGCTGGGCGCGGCGCGCCTCGGCGTCCTTGATAGCGGCCGCGAGCTGGCCGGCCGTGGTGGTGGTCGAGCCGAGCCCGACGGCACCGCCGAGGACGGCCGCGATCGCAATCATCAGCACGGTCGCGTCGGGCCTGATGATCCCGACAAGCAAAAGCGCGATCGCGAGAGCGCCGCCCAAGGCGGCGGTCTTCGAAATCAAGATGACCTTGCGGCAGCGCTCGATCGCTTCGGATCGCTCCTCGATCTCGGCTTCGAGCCGCGCGATCTCGGCGTGCGGATCGAGCGCGGCGATGGTCTCATCGACCTGCGTAAATCTCGATAGCGTCGATTCCATGCGGCGGCCGGCTGCCCGTCTGGCAGAATTCGAACATGCGATCCCTGCCAGGGGAGGATAGCGCTAACAATATTCTCCGTCGACATCGGCGGGCGGCCGCGCCTTGGTGCAGCGTTGTGTCCGCAGCATGCTCGCGATGATCGCCAAGTGGTTTCGTGGTCATTGTCAGACGAGCTTGCTCTCGATCTCGTCGAAAAGGGCCTTGGACAGGGTACGTTGGGGCGCGGCCTACCCGGTACGCGGACACGCTTCGCCGGCACGATCGAACAAATGGGCCTGCGCCCGGTCGAGGGTCAGCGCCACGGCGTCACCGGCGCTCGCGTCGGCGCTGCCGACCATTCGCCAGGTGAGCATTTCGCCGGTCTGCAGTCTCGCGTGCACCAGGCTTTCGTTGCCGAGCCGCTCGACCGCGACGACCGTCGCGCGAAGCGTATCGTCACCGCTGCCGGCACGCAGATGCTCGGGGCGGATGCCGAGCGTCATCGTGCCGCCGACCTGGGCGTTGCGCGCGTCGACCGGGATGACGAGGCGTAACCCGTCGGCCAGCACAATGCGTGCGCCGCTCGCGTCCGCCGCCTCAAGCCGGCAGTCGATCATGTTCATGCTCGGGCTGCCGATGAAGGAGGCGACAAAGCGGCTGCGCGGGCGCTCATAGAGATCGAGCGGAGCGCCGGTCTGCTCGACCCGACCTTCGCGCAGCACCACGATGGTGCTGGCGAGCGTCATGGCCTCGGCCTGATCGTGCGTGACATAGACGATCGTTGTCCCAAGCTCGCGGTGCAGCCGCATGAACTCCAGCCGCATCTGGGTGCGCAGGCTGGCATCGAGATTCGACAACGGCTCGTCGAACAGGAACACCTTCGGGTCGCGCACGATGGCGCGGCCGATTGCGACGCGCTGGCGCTGGCCGCCGGAGAGCTCCTTCGGCTTGCGCTCGAGAAGATGATCGATCTGAAGCCGCTCGGCCGCCTTGCGCACGCGCTCATTGATCTCCTTGCGTTGCATGGACGTCTGGGTGAGACCGAACGCCATGTTGTCGTACACCGTCATATGCGGATAGAGCGCATAGGACTGGAACACCATGGCGATGCCGCGCTCGCGCGGCGTCAGGTCGTTGACGCATGCGCCATCGATCAGGATTTCGCCCGCGCTGGGCGCTTCAAGGCCGGCGATCAACCGCAGCAGCGTGGACTTGCCGCAGCCAGACGGCCCGACCAGGACCGCGAATGCACGATCGCCGATCTTGAGCGACACGTCGTCGATGACGGCCTGCCGCCCGAACCGCTTGCTCACATGCTGCAGGGCAAGGTCCGCCATGGCCTATCCCTTGACGGCGCCGGCCATCAGCCCCGACACGATGCGGCGCTGGAAGATCAGGACGAGAATGACCAGCGGCGCGGTCACGGTCACGCTCGCCGCCATGATCTTGCCCCAGGGCAATTCGTATTGACTTCGCGCCGGTGATCAGCGCGATCGCGACCGGCACCGTGCGCTCATCGTCGGTTAACGTGAAAGTGAGCGCAAACAGGAACTCGTTCCATGCCACGATGAAAGCAAGAAGCCCGGTCGCCGCCAGCGCCGGGCCCATCAGCGGCAGGAAGATCCGGGTGAGAACGGTCCAGGGCGTCGCGCCGTCGATGATGGCGGCCTCTTCAAGGTCGCGCGGCAACTCGCGCATGAAGGTCGTGAGCACCCAGGTCGTGAAGGGCAGGGTGAAGATCAGGTAGGAGAATGTGAGCGCCAGGAGATTGTTATAGAGGCCGAGCGCCCGGATCAGCTCGAACAGGCCCGACAGCACGGCGACCTGCGGGAACATCGACACGCCGAGCACGACGATCAGCAGGAAGGAGCGGCCCACAAAGGCCACGCGGCCGAGCGTGTAGGCGGCGGTAAGCGCAAGCGACAGCGAGACGGCGACGGTGGAGATGGCCACCAGGAATGAATTGAGAATGTTGTACGCAAACGGCTGCTCGCGAAACATCGCCACATAGTTGTCGAAACTCGGATGGAGCGGCAACAGGGCGACATCAAAGAGATCCGAGCCGCTCTTGAGCGACGATACGATCGCCCAGTAGAACGGAAACAACGAGTAGAGCACGACGAGCGCGACGGCGGCGAGGCGGGCAATGCCTGTCAACCTGCGCTTGAGCGTTCGCATCACCGTGCCTCCGCGCTGCCGATGCGAAGGCGCCCCACCGTCACCATCACCGCCACGGTGAGCGCGATCACCGCAAACAGGAAGCTCGCGGCCGCCGAGCCGAGGCCGACATCTTGAAATTCGATCAGGTATTGCCGGGCATAGATCGACATCGACATGGTCTCGCGGCTGTTCGCCGTCAGGACGTAGATCAGGTCGAAGACGCGCAGCGCGTCGAGAATACGGAAGATGACCGCGACCATCAGCGCCGGCCAGATCAGCGGCAACGTGATGCGCCAGAATACCCGGAAGCCGCCGACGCCGTCGATGCGGGCGGCCTCGTAGATATCCTGCGGCAGCATCTGCAGGGCCGCGAGAATGAGCAGCGTCATGAACGGCGTCGTCTTCCAGACGTCGACCGCGATGACGGCGCCGAGCGCGAGATTGGGATCGGCGGTCCAGGCCTGCGGCGTATCGATGACGCCGAGCGAAAGCAGGACCGCATTCACGACGCCGTAGAGATCATTGTACATCCAGCGCCAGAGCTGCGCGGAGACGATGGTCGGAACCGCCCACGGCACGAGGATTGCGGCGCGCAGCAAGCCACGCGCCCGCAGCTCGGAATTGAGCAGCAGCGCGATCATGAGGCCCAGTGCGGTCTCGATGGCGACCGAGACGATCGCGAAGATGATCGTATTCAGCATCGCGTGCCACCAGACCGGATCGCGCAGCAGATAGGCGAAGTTGTCGATGCCCACGAAGCGGGATGTCTCGATGGTTGCGAGCGTGGCGTCCGTGAAGGCGAAATAGATCGTGCGCGCAAGCGGCCAGCCGGCGACGCCGCCGAGCGCGACGATCAAGGGTAGGATGAACACAATGGCGGCGCGCTTGCGCTGTGCTGCGACTGGCGAGGCGGGCTGCGTCCTGGCCCGCCGCAAGCGCGCCTGATCGTGTGATGCGTTCACCACTGCTCGCCGCGGCTCAGAAAGCGCAGCCGCTGCGCCAGCGCGGCGAGGCTTTCGGATGCGCTCTTGCGGCCGCCCAGCACATCGTGCACGGCATTCCAGAATTCGTTCGACGTTTGATTGTAGCGGCGCCCGGTCACGGTCGAGGGCCGGGCGACGGCATCGGCCAGGATCGAGCGCAGCTCGGTCAGCGAAGGCGACGCCGCGAGGAGCTCGGGGTCGTGATAGAGCCGCTCGATTGTGGGATTGAGCCCGGCCTTGATCGCGCGTCGCTTCTGTTCCTCGGCGCTGTTGAGCGCGCGGACGAGATCGACCGCTGCCGCAGGCGCGCGCGAATAGCGCGAGACCGCGAGCTGCGAGCCGCCCAGCGTCGCGCTCGAGGTTCCATGCTCGCCGCGCGGCAGCCGCGCGACGCCGACCTTGCCCTTGATCGAACTGTCAGGCCGGTTTGCGAGCGCGAGGGCGTAAGGCCAGTTGCGCATGAAGACTGCGTCGCCGGCCTGGAAAACGCCGCGCGCCTCCTCCTCCGTATAGTTGAGGACGCCTGGCGGCGTGATGACGCCGACCCAGGATGCCGCGAGCGTCAAGGCTTGCGCCGCATTCGCATTGTCGATCGTCACCTTGCCGGTGCTGTCCACGATGGTGCCGCCGCCGTTGCTGTGGACCCATTCCAGTGCGTTGCAGGTGAGGCCCTCGTAGGCGCGACCCTGCCAGACGAAGCCCCACATGCGCGCACGATCGGCCGCGCGCTCCTGCGCCTCAATGATCCGGGCGGTCGCGGTCAGCTCACGCCAGGTTTTCGGCACTGCCGCGCCGTACTTCTGCAAGAGATCGCGCCGATAGTAGAGCAAGCCCGCATCCGCAAACCACGGCAGTGCGACCAGCCGGCCGTTCACCCGGTCGTTCGTCACCAGTGTCGGGAAATGTTCACCAATCTCTGCGGCCGGCACATGCGGCGTCAGGTCGAGCAGATAAGGCGCGAGGATTCCGGGCCACACCACGTCGATCTGGAAGACATCGATGTCCGGTGAACGCGCGGCGAGGAGCTGCTGGAACAGCGCCAGGCGCTCGTTCGCGTCATTGGGTGTCGATATGAAGCGGACAGTGTGGCCGCTGCGCGCTGCCCAGGCTTGCGCGCCTTCGCGGCACAGTTCGAATTCGATGCCAACGGAGCCGCAGGCGATCACGATCGAGGCTGCCGATGCCGGCCCATGGCAGATCAGCAGGGCAAGCGCCAGCGCCATCGCGCGAAAATGCCGCCAGCATTCGCCCAGGTCTGGAAGACGGCGCGGCGCTCGCATCGGCTGTTGATCCTGCGCTTCGCTCATGGCCCCGACGACTATAGATGCGAAAATCGGGGACGCCCCGGTCTCGTTGCCGCACACCGGTCTCCGACGTTGAGCCGCGCTGCGGCTGTCACTTCCGCAGGGACGAATTCTGAAGCCGCATGAGCGGTGAGGGGCTGAACTGTCGGCGCGCCAGCGCGATTATCGCATACCGCGGGCGCATTCCAGGGAACCGGCTCAATCCCGAAGAGGGAATGACGGCGATGAAAATGCTCCTGAAAATCCTGACGTTTTGCCTTGCGTGCCTACCCTTAGCCTACTTCGCCTGGGGTGCCGCGCTGGGTGCGATCGACGCCCGCAAAGCGTATCTAGCTTCATCGATCGGCTTTTCACACGGGTCGGCTGGAACTGATACGCTTCGGCCCTCCGGACTGCCGCCACGATATTTATCGCATCAACCGATGCCTGCAGAAATGCATGGCAGGGCCATGCAGAGGCTCCTAGCGCAAGGGGCGCGGCTGTACCTAATTACCCGAGGCGGCGACGGTTGAGCATCACCGCACCTCGAATGACCCAATGCGGCGCACGTCCGGTCCCCAAAACAGCACGAGACCGGCCATCGGGCGGGACAGGTCGGAAAGCAGTCGGCGTTGCCGCATTGATAGGCTTCATGGAAACGCTTTATTATTCTTGCAAGATGATTTGATCCCGCGTCGCAGCCGGAGCGACCCCGCGTGGAGCGTTTGATCGCGAGCTTGTTCGAACAAATGATGAATGGTGCGCCGGATGCTTGGCTTGGAACAGCGCGAAACCGAACCGACGATGCGTCGCGCAGTGGTCAGGCCATTCAGGCAAGGCGAGATCGCGACACCGGTCAGACTGTTGTGCGATGGTTACCTCGTCGAAGGCGCAACTTCGCTGCGCGAGCTCGTCGACATTGTCGGCGAAAAGTCGGTCGAGCACCCTGGCCGACAGCTCATCGCTACGCTCGATGATTTCGACCAGGCCTGCGACGCGTCGGCCCACACCATCGAGACCTGCGATTTGGACCGGACGGACGGTCACGACTTGTCATCGGTCGATTCCACTGCATTCAAGAATGGCGAACATCTCGGATATCTCTCAACAAAGTCAGAGTTCTTCATTCGCCGACAGAACGTCATGAGGCACGTTGCAGACATGACGTTCGTGGACGCCTGCGGCAAGCTCTCATGGGGCCCTGATCGTCGGGGTCGAGATTTCTTCAGCCTGAATGCCAATCCGGGCGCGATGCTCGACAGCACGATCTGCATTCAGATCGTTCCAGTTGCGCACGCCTGCGAAGCGGTTTGTGCTTTCCCCAACGGATATTTCTCCGATGACCTGAACCCCTTCGAGATGTACGAAGTGGCGAAGCACCTGGAGGAACATTACGACTACAGGCTGTTTGGCATCGGGGCATCCTATCTCGGGTTCTTGAAGGGGGCGGGTCGGTCGGATGCGGCAGTGGACAAGGCGCTCGCCACGGATTTGCTCACGCTATTTGGCGAAGCGCGAAACAAGGAGCTCGCGGTTCGCGTGGCGCGCCTAGTCAGTGAGTCGCCGCACCTGTTTTTCAAATACACTGCACACTAACTTAATGCGACGGTTCAGAAGTCCGCATCATTCTTGGCCGCCTAGTCCGAGATGCGGACTTCGCCATAGCCGCCGCGATTGCTGGGACAATTTAGCACGGCGCGGAGCGTTCCATCCGCTCGAAGATGTTGGCTGCCGTGATAAGGTTTTGCGGTCAACTGCGCCAGGGTGAATGCCAAGGCCCATCGGCGCGCATGCTTGCTGAGTGCTAACCCTTCTTGGTCAATACCGAGGTTGCCGATGTCGCTCCTTCGTCATGCACTTGTCGTTGTGCACGCCGCCGCGTTGCTTGTTGTGGCCCTGACATCAACCGGGTCCGCCGATTCCTGGCCCACGCGGCCCGTGACGCTCGTCGTGCCATTTTCCGCAGGCGGCTCGACCGATGGGGTCGCCCGCGTGATTGCCAAGGAGCTGAGCGAGCGGCTCGGTCAGCAGTTCGTTGTCGAGAACAGAGCCGGGGCGGCCGGCAATCTTGCGGCCGCGGCGGTCGCCAAGGCGCAACCCGACGGCTATACGCTTCTTTTCACCACGACGGGGCCGGCGGCAGTCAACAAGCTTACGTACAAGTCACTGCCCTTCGACCCGGTCAAGGATTTCTCTCCGATCGTTTTGATCGGAATAACGCCGCAGGCGGTCGTCGTATCTCCCAGGCTGAAGGTCGGAACGCTCAAGGAACTGGTGGCTCACGCCAAGGCAAGCAAGGACAAGCTGACTTTCGGAAACAGCGGCGTCGGGACGATGGCGCACATCACCGCGGTTTCGCTTGCGCGCGCCACGGGTCTGCAGGTGACACACATAACGTATCGCGGCGGTGCGCAAGCGATGACCGATGTGCTGGGCGGACAGATCGACGTGGCGTTCCCGGCCTACGTTCCCCATCTTGGCGGGCTGAAGGTGCTCGCGGTCACGTCGGCGGCACGCATGCCGTCGCTTCCGAACGTGCCGACCGTGCGTGAGACGGGCATCGCCGATATCATCTCCGGAACCTGGTTTGGCATCGCGGCACCCGCGAAAGTGTCGAGCGACGTGATCCAGAAGATCAATTCGGCCACCAATGAATTTCTCAAGAGCGCGCGAGCACGCAAGCTCTTCGACGACCTCGGCATTCAACCGAGGGGAGGAACGCCCGACGACATGGAGGCATTCATTGCCGAGGAAACCGCTCGGTGGGAGCCGATCGTGCGGGCTGCACACATCTCGATCGAGTGACGCCGGCGCGAGGCAAGCACGCCTGTTCGCAAGGCGTCCGCATCCAGACTGCGCGCGCCGGCCCAAAGTCTTGCAAGCCCCACGCATGTTCCGGCGTAAGCCGCAGCTGATCCGTGTGGATTGCCGCGCATGGTGAAAGGCGGTGAGGTACGAGATAAGCGGCGTTTTCCCCAATGAACTGCACAAGAAAAGTCCAAGCCATGACTTCTGCACAGATGTTTGATGCGACGTCATTGACGCTGCCCGTTTCTCCCGATTCGATCCCAGCTTCAGGATTGGGGAGATTCGTGCGATGCCCGCCGAAATACCGCGATCGATGCTTTTCAAGGACAGAGCGCGGAAGTTCCGCATTCTGGCGCAGGATTTCAGATTCAAAAGATCCCGCGCTGGAATTCCTGGTACTGGCAGCGGCCTACGAGGCGCTGTCAGAGCAGGCGGAGCAGAGCGAAGCCGCTGGCAGCAAGCCGGACGCGCTTGGCGACGCTGCCTGACCCGACGCCTCTGCTGGCATCCTTGATGCTCGGCGTCGTCATTTCTTGAGGTCATCCGGCGTCCGTCCGAAGCACGTCACCTTGTCCCGCGGCTGACAGGCGATGCCGATGTTGGAGCAATCGGGCATTTGACCCGTGCCGCGGCTGCAGTTGCGGCAACCGTCGGTCCAGCGCGTGCAGGTCTTGTCGATATCACCGTAGTTGAAGATGTTGGCCTGGGGCGCCGCGGCCTGCTCGGGAAAGCGCGCGGGCTCGTGCGCCGACGACTGCATGATCAGCAGCCACAACGCAATCGATATCGAGACGCCGGGGAGCAATACGGCCATATCGATCGGGCACAATGAACCTGATGACCCACGTCCAACTGTCCCTAAGGTGGCCCTCTGGGAACGCGCCTTTCTACGCTGCGCGTGCGCTCTCGGGCAAATGGGATCGAAAAAGCCGACCGGGCAAGCACGTATCTGCCCCGTCGATTCTCGCTATTGCTAGTGCCGCCGATCTGAAGTTCCTACAACACCTGCGGCAAACTCGGTTAGGAACTTCAGATCGAAAAGCGGCACTACAATCATAGAGGTGCTAGTGCCCCTTTGTTTCCGAAGTTCGTGTCAGAGGGTGCAGCGACGACTTAACGAACTTCGGAAACGGGGCACTAGGCTGCGATCGCGCAGCCAGTTCAGGCCGTCAGAGTCACTGCGTGAAGAGCACGGCCGTCCGTGCGCGTTCGTGACCTATGGGCGCAACCTGATCTCGGGGCTGTGCGGATAGCGCCTCCGGAACAATTGCAGGCGTGGAGCGCATTCCGCCGATTTCGACGATTGCGGCGGTTGATTCCCTGAACTTTGCCGGGATGGTTTCGAGCACCAAAACCAAATCATCGCGACGAACCGCAGACCGGTAGCAAGCGCAAGCGCTGTCTTGTATGCGATCGGCGGATAGTGCCCCCCGATGTTCGTCCAATGACCGATGACCAAGCCCATGGTCTCCTGGAGCACGAACGCGCCACCTATGTGAAGGATATTGAGGGCGGCATTGGCGCGGCCGGCGAGTTCTTTCGGAAAATAATCGGCAAGGATCGTGTAACTCAGCACGGTCGCCGCGCCTACGGCGCCGATCACGGCCCAGGGCAGATAGGAGTTGACCTGCAGCCCCAGAATGAGCGTCGCTTCCGCGGCTACCAACACGCATGCAGTGAAGAAGAGTGCTGTTTCTAGCCGAATGTCGCGCTTGCGCAGCCGGTCGGCAGCCACTCCCATGACGAGGGCGCCGGCGCTGAGCGAGGCCGCTATCACGAAAAGGTGGCGAACGATCGCCGGGCGCTCGATGCCGCCGATATCAGCGAGCCATGCACCGGCCCAGAGTCCTTGGAGTGCCCAAGCGGTGCTGATGCACATCATCGACAAGGGCGCCACGCGCCAGAACCGGATATCGGCATATATCGTCCGCAGCCCGATTGATGGCAGCATCTGTACTCTTGGGACGCCTGGATGGGGGCTCGGGCACCACTGTGAAAATGAGGAGGGCGATCACGAGCGTCGCAAACACAAGGACCTCGAAAAGGCCGCGCCAGCCGACTTGCGAAATCACCCACTCGGCGGGCCAGGTCGCGGAAATCGCGCCCATCGACCCGAGCATGATGAAGCAACCGTTGACGAACGAGGTTCGCTCCCTTGGAAACCAGAGCACGACGGCCTTGAGGCCCGCGATCAAGGAGCCGGCAACTCCAAACCCGATCAAGGCGCGCCCCGTCACGAGCAGGCCGAGGTGATCGCCGACTGCGAACAGGGCCGCCCCCGCGGCGGCTACCAGCAGCAGAGCGCTTTGCACTCGCCGCGGTCCATAACGGTCGAGCAAGACGCCTATCGGAAGCTGGGCCATGGCGAAGGCGAGAAAGTAGATCGACGTCATCAGCCCGAGGACGGACGCATCGAGGGCAAAATCATTGCGCAGCCCCGTCGCCACCAATGCATTGACGTTGCGGAACAGGTACGAAAGGTAATAGCCGGCCGCAAACGGGATGAGCACGAACAGGGTCGGACGCCAATATCTCCTCAACTGAGCTCCAGCGCGGCGCGCGTAGGAAAGGAGCCGATCCGTGTTCGTCATCGGGGACGCGCAGGGGTTCGCCGCTCCTGACAAGCGACGGTGCCAGCGCGATTGATTGCGGGTCGGAGGCGAAACCAGCGTGCGCCCCAACGCGCGAGCGACCGAAAGCACATCCGAAAAAAATCGGCGCGCAATTGATGAGCGCGATCGAGCGCGCTTTTCTCAAGATTCGGATGAAATCGGTGAAAATTCAAGACTGTTCCCCTTGATTCTGCTGAGACCAGACCTGTGGTCTCACCGGCGGATCAAAGCGCCCGCAGAAACGTGAGCAGCGTAGTGGCCGAACTCGACGCCTCGTTCTCGTAAGTCAAGAACAGACCGACGCGGCGATGAGAAGATGAAGCGGCGGAATCAGTCTATGCGGACGTCGGGAGATGTCTTGGTGCAGAACGCATCGAATCTTTGCAATTTGCGAACCATTGAAACGGCACCGGCTGATAGCCTCTTGCTATCGAGGGTTCGAGGGAATTGCGGATTGCGAACTCCGTGCATCCTGTTTAATCTCGCGTTGCCGAATTGCCATGGTATGCCATATGCCCGCCACTGCTGATCTCTTCGGTCAATCCGCCTTGGTGTCGCTCGAGTTCTCGACAAATGGGCTCCCACTGAAAAAACGTCTGCCATTTTGGCGCGACGCTTTCATACGACAAGTCGTTCACTCCGACATTCAACCTCGTTCTGCGGAGCCCTTTCGAGGTCAGGCCGCGGTTCAAGCCATGCCCGGCGTGCGTATTACATCATTCACCAGCACGCCCGCTTGTCTTACTCGATCATCAGAAATGGTCGCCGATGGCGATGACGACATAGTCTTGCTTACGCCCTCGGTAGGTCGGCTCTGCGCGGTCCAGGGCGGTCGAGAAGTCGCGCTGGGGCCCGGTGAAGCCCTCTTGCTCCTTCACGACGAACCTGCTGCATTGATACATGACAATGTTCGATTCCAGGGCCTCGTTTTCCCACGCGCCGCGCTGGCGACGCGCGTCAGCGATCTCAATGTCACGGTGATGCGCGCGATCCCGCGGTCGGTTGGACCTTTGCGGCTGCTCATACGCTATCTCGCTCTCACTCGGAACGAAGCAGTCCTGGCAGCGCCGGCAGTGCGCCGGAGCATGGTCAGTCATATTCATGATCTCACCGCGCTCGCGCTCGGCGCCAATCGGGATACCAAGGAACGGGCCTTGAACGCGGTCGCGGCGGCCCGGCTCGCCGCGGCGCTCGCGCATATCGCCGAAAGGTTCCCTGAAGCAGGACTTCGCGTGGAATCGGTGGCGCGGCGGCTGGGTGTCTCTCCGCGCTATTTGCAGCGGCTGTTGGAAGCGTCGGGGACATCGTTCACCGCACGCGTCAATGAACTGCGGTTGCAGAAGACATTCGCTCTGCTGACTGACCCGGACGGCAGCAAGCGCCGGATTTCCGACATCGCGATGGAGGGTGGGTTTTCCGATATCTCGCACTTCAACCGGCTCTTTCGCGCGCGCTTCGGGGGGGCGCGGCAGCTGCGACGCGCTCGAGTAACGCAGCGGCTCCTTCGCGAGCTAGCGCCAGATGTTGTTCCGCAAGATTTTCCTGTGGCCCGGTATGGCTGCGTCGGGCTGCGCTCTCGATCGCCGACGAGGCGGTTCCGACGCCGGGCTGACGATGGGTGCCGGCCAGCTCCGATGACGCGAACCGCGGCGACGCCGCGGCCCGGAGGCATTCCCGTCGGTCATTTCCGGCCGCGCTGGATGCGACGCGTCACTCTGCAAAGCGGTACAGGGTGTGGCGGCGGCGCCGAGAAGCCGCCGCGGAAGGCGAGCACCCGAGCGAAACGGTGAAGGGCTGGCGTGCCATGCACTCTGCCTCCCGGCCGCTGCAGCCGCCCTAACATCCGCAACATCGCGCGGCCCGGCGCGGCGCCTTCGCACGCCTTAGAAGCGCTGGCCTCAGCGATGTTTGATCGATCTTTGGTCCGCCTCGCTCGCGTGGCCTTGAATGGGGCCAAGTCACTGAAACCATTGGCGCGCCCGACAAGATTTCGAACTTGTGACCTCTGCCTTCGGAGGGCAGCGCTCTATCCAGCTGAGCTACGGGCGCGTCAGGGCTTAGATAGCCGAATGGAGCGGCAGCGGCAACGGATGAGCAAGGTGCCGTCGCTGCGGGGGCGGGCCGCTTGGCCGCCATGCGGCTCGCGCATCATACCTTTGCCGGGCTTTCTGCGCCCCCGATCGCGCCTTCCCGCTCCAATTCGGCGATCCGGTCGGGGGAATAGTCCAGCTGCGTTCGCAGCACCTCGCGGGTGTGCTGGCCGAGGGAGGGCGGCGTGACCGGCGCGGCGGTCGGGGAACCCGACATCCGCAGCGGTGAGCGCACCATCCGCACCTCGCCGAGCCGTGGATCGGGCGCCGCCATGATGGCGTCGCGCGCCCGCGCTTCCTCCGACGTGAACGCTTCGGCCACCGTGCGGACCTCGCCGGCCGGAATGCCATATTGCCTGAGCTTCGCCATCAGCGCCTTGGTGTCGAAACGCCCGATCTCGGCTTGCAGCAGCGGAATGAGGACGTCGCGATTGCGGGTGCGCCCCGCGTTGGTGCGATAGCGCTCGTCGGAGCAGAGCGCGTCGCGCCCGAGCACGTCGCTGCACAGCCGCCGATACTGCTGGTCGTTGCCGACCGCGAGCGCAATGGCGCCGTCAGCGGTGTCGAACAGCTGGTAGGGCACGATGCTCGGATGTGCGTTGCCGAACCGGGTCGGATTGCTCCCGGTGTTGAGATAGCCGGCCGCCACGTTGGCCAGGAAATGCAGACCGCTGTCGAACAGCGCGATGTCGATCGACTGCCCGACGCCGGTCTGCTGGCGCGCCAGCAGCGCGGCCAGGATCGCCTGCGTGGCATTCGCGCCGGCCGCGAGATCGACGAAGGCAACGCCGAGCCGCATCGGCTCGCCGTCGATCTCGCCCGTGATCGACATGAAGCCGGTTTCGGCCTGCATGACGAAGTCATAGCCGGCGCGATCGGCAAACGGCGTATCGCGGCCATAGCCGGAGATCGAGCAATGGATGAGCCGCGGGTTAAGCGCGCTCAAGCGATCGTAGGAGAGGCCCAGCGCCGCAAGGCTCGCCGGTCGAAAATTCTCGACGAATACATCGGCCTTGGCGGCAAGCTCCGACACGATGGCGCGCCCGCTCGGCGTCTTCAGATCGATGGCGACGCTTTTCTTGTTGCGGTTGACGCTGAGATAGTAGGTGGAGATGCCTTGCACCGAGGGCGGGCTCCAGCCGCGGGTGTCGTCGCCGCCATCGGGGTTCTCGATCTTCCAGACCTCGGCCCCGAGGTCCGCCAGCGTCATGGTGCACGTCGGGCCCGCCAGCACCCGCGTGAGATCAAGCACTTTTACGCCTTGAAGCGGAGCCACCATCGCTAACAGTCCCCCACGGTCCGAGCCTGTCAGATAGCGGCTGCGGCGCGGGAAGGCAAAGCGTCATGGCGCGGGTCGCCTTTCGGGCGAAAGCGCTATACTGAATACTGATGCGACCGGGACCTTGAAGGAGCAGCCACCATGGCGAGAGCCGCGAGCGCCGAGGGCGACATCACGCGCGAATTGAGCCCTGCCAAACCGGCGGCCGGCGACGCCTTCGACTGGCAGGACCCGCTCGGCCTCGAAGGGGAACTGACCGAAGAGGAGCGCATGGTGCGCGACAGCGCCCGCGGCTATGCGCAGGACACGCTGTTTCCGCGCGTCATCTCGGCCTATCGCGAGGAGCGCTTCGACCGCGACATTTTCCCCGGCATGGGCGCGCTCGGGCTTCTGGGCGCCACGCTGCCGGAGGAATACGGCGGCTCGGGCCTCGGCGCCGTCGCCTATGGGCTGATCGCGCGCGAGATCGAGCGGGTCGATTCCGGCTACCGCTCGATGATGTCGGTGCAGTCCTCGCTCGTGATGTACCCGATCTTCAACTACGGCACCGAGGCGCAGCGGCGCAAATATCTGCCGCGGCTCGCCAAAGGTGAGATCATCGGCTGCTTCGGCCTCACCGAGCCCGACCACGGCTCCGACCCGGCCTCGATGGCGACGCGCGCCGAGAAGGTCGCGGACGGCTACCGCCTGACCGGCAACAAGATGTGGATCTCGAACGCACCGGTCGCCGACCTCGCGCTGGTGTGGGCCAAGCTCGACGGCAAGATCCGCGGCTTTCTCATCGAGCGCGGCACCAAGGGCTTCACGACACCCACGATCGAAGGCAAGCTCTCACTGCGCACCTCGATCACCGGCGAGATCGTGCTCGACGGCGCGGTGGTGCCCGAAGAGAACCTGCTGCCCAACGCATCCGGGCTCTCGGGCCCGTTTGGCTGTCTCAACAGTGCGCGCTATGGCATTGTCTGGGGCGCGATGGGCGCTGCCGAGTTCTGCTGGCACCGCGCTCGCCAATATTCGCTTGACCGCACACAGTTCGGCCGGCCGCTCGCCGCCAATCAGCTCATTCAGAAGAAGCTCGCCGACATGCAGACCGAGATCGCGCTCGGCCTCAACGGCGCGCTGCGGCTTGGCCGGCTGATGGAAGCGGGGAGGGCGTCCGCGCCCGCGGTCTCGCTGATGAAGCGCAACAACTGCGGCAAAGCGCTCGACATCGCCCGCATGGCGCGCGACATGCACGGCGGCAACGGCATCGCCGACGAGTTCCACGTCATGCGCGTGATGTCGAACCTCGAAACGGTCAACACCTACGAGGGGACCCACGACATTCACGCGCTGATCCTCGGCCGCGCGCAAACCGGCATCCAGGCGTTTTGCTAGTGCTTGGCGGAGACCACTGTCGTCATGGCCGGGCTCGTCCCGGCCATCCACGTCTTGCTTGCTGTGTGAAAGACGTGGATGCCCGGAACAAGTCCAGGCATGACGACGGAGAGGTCACGAATTCAGACATCTATCGCTAATGGACCTCCTTCACAGCCTCTTCCTGTTCCTGGCCGGCATCGCGGGCGGCGTGATCTCGACGCTTGCGGGCGGCGCCGCGGTCATCACTTTTCCGGCGTTGCTGGCGACCGGGATTTCGCCGGTGTTTGCCACCGCCACCAACATGGCGGCGCTGGTCCCCGGCAACTTCCTCGCCGTGCTCTTTGACCGCGCGCAGCTGCCGCCGCTTGGGCGTTCGTTCCTCGCCCTCGTCGCCACCTCGGTGACTGGCACCATGGCGGGCGGGCTGCTGCTGCTGTTCACGCCCGAACGGGTGTTCGCAGCACTCGTGCCGCTGCTCCTTGGCTTCGCCACGGTGCTGTTTGCCTTTGCGGGACGCATCAGCGCGTGGCTGCGTGAGCGCGCAGAGGCCCGCGGCGAGCGTGGTCACAACTGGAGCCGCATGATCGCCTGGCTCTTGCCGGTATCGGTCTATGGCGGCTACTTCGGTGCCGGCCTCGGCGTGCTCGTGCTCGGGGTGGTGTCGGTCGCGACCGGCGGCGACTATCGCACCGCCAACGTCACCAAGAACCTGGTCGTGTCCATCAACACAACAGTCGTGGCCACGTTCTTCGCCAGCCAGGCGCTGGTAGCCTGGCCGCAGGCGCTGGCCATGATGGCGGGCGTACCGATCGGCGCCATGCTGGGCGTGCGGATCGCGCGCATCCTGCCGAATGCGGTGGCGCGGTCGCTGGTCGTGGGCGTCGGCGCGCTGCTGACCATCGCTTTTGCGTGGCGCTATTGGTTATAGTGCGCGGGGAGGATGCCTGGAGGAGCCTTGCCATGCGCTGGATGTGGCTGAGCATGCTCGTGTTGGCGTGTCCGGGCGCTGCCCGGGCCGACGGCGTTGCCGACTTCTACCGCGGCAAGACACTCACTCTCTTGATCGGCTCGGGCGTCGGCGGCGGCGTTGACCAGGTCTCGCGCACGGTCGCCCGCCATCTTGGCACGCACGTGCCCGGCAATCCGACGGTAGTGCCGCGCAACATGGGTGGCGCCGGCGGTCTGCAGGTGCTCAACCATATCCAGTCGGTCGCCCCCAAGGATGGCACCACCATCGGGATCGTGCTGCCGTCGCTGGTGTTCGATCCGCTGTTCACCGGCAAGACCGGCGGCTATGACCCGCTGCGGCTCAACTGGCTCGGCGGGCCGGCGCGCTATGCGAGCGTCGCGATCGCGTGGAACGCGGCGACGCCGGTGCGCAAGGCGCAAGATCTGCTCACGCATGAGCTTGTGGTCGGCGCAGCCTCAGTCGCCTCAACCAGCGCCACCGACGCCTTCGTGATGCGCCACCTCCTCGGCTTCAAGTATCGGGTCGTCACCGGCTATGCGAGCGGCGCCGATATCGATCTCGCGATGCAGCGCGGCGAAACGCAGGGGCGCGCCAACATCGCGTGGTACGGAATCAAAACTCGGAACGCAGAATGGCTGCGCGAAGGCAAGATCAGCCTCCTCTACCAGATGGGCCTCAAGAAGAATCCAAGTGTTCCGGCGAGCGTGCCGCTCAGCCTTGACCTCACCCGCACGCCGCAGGACCGCCGTCTACTCGAGCTCAAGTTCTCCGCCTATGACGTGGGCTATGCGTTCATGGCGCCGCCGGGGACGCCGCCCGAGCGGGTCGCGGCGTTGCGCGCCGCCATGACGGCCGCTGTCAACGATCCGGCGTTCCGGGCCGATGCGGCGCGCGAGAAGATCGAGGTCGATCCGGTTGCGGGCTCCGAGGTGGAGGCGATCATCCGCGGCGCCTACGCGGCGCCGCCCGACATTCTGGCGCGCCTCCACGCGGCGATGAAGCCGCCGCGGTAACTCTATTTGGTGCCGGCGGCATGAGCGATGACCCTCCGTTGTCATCGTCCGCCCCCGGGTCCGGCCTTCGGCCGGCCCGAGGACAGGCTCCATCGGACGATCCAGTAATCGCTGGCGCCACGACCAATTCGACGTTTGCGACTACTGGATGCCCGCTTTCGCGGCACGACAGGGAAACGGATGTCTAGTGCACGATCTGCGTCCGCAGCGTGCCCTCGACCGCGCGGTCGAACGAGTCGGCGGTGCGGGCGGGTGACTTCTTGCGCTGCTCGGCCACATAGGCGTCGCGCTTCTTGACGAGGTCCGCCATGTGGTTGTTGAGGGCCGAGCGTTGCGTCGTCTGCCGATCGATATAGGCCTGCCGCTCGGCCGACGACATCCGGCGCAAGTTGTCCGGCAACTCCTCGTCCTTCACCGACGACAACGCCTTGCGGCCCGCCTTTACGTCGGCGAGAAGATCGCCGCCGCCGGTGATCGCCTCCGCATTGGCCTTGCCCGCGCGCTGCTTGGACATGTAGCCCGCCATGTCGGATGCGACCGAGGGAGGCGCGTAGCCGAACTGGTCGCGTCGCTGCTCGACGCGCTTGCGCTGGTGGCGCGGGCCATACGGAATCACAGTGCGGTTGATCTGGACCTGCAACTCGATGATGTCGCGATCATAGGGCGTCTCGATCACCACCACGTGGCCGCCGTCCTGCGGGATCGGCATGTATTCGCCGCTGCCCATCTGGGCGATCTCCCGCCAAACCCGTTCGGTGTCGCGCGCGCGCCCGGCCTGAACGGTGTTGACGGTGATGCCCTTCTGGCGCGCAAGCCGGATTACCTCGGGATATTTCATATCCTGCGCATAGTTCATGTGAGGCGGTGCGTCACCGACCAGGAACATGATGCGGGTGGTGTTGTGTCCGTAGCTCCACGAGAGCTGGTTGGTCGCGACCATGAGCGCTTCATTGACGCTCTCCGGCCAGTCGCCGCCGTCCTTCGCCTTGAGCTGCAGCAGGTCGCCGTAGAGGCCCTGGATGTCGGTGGTCAGGTCGAAAGTCTTGGTGACGTAGTTGTCGCCGATGTCGCGATAGGCGACGAGGCCCATGCGGATATCGGCGTCGGGGGTGCAATCGATGATCGCGGTGGCGATCGACCAGATCTTGCGTTTGGCGCCTTCGATCAGCGGCCCCATCGAGCCGGTGGTGTCGAGCACGAATGCGACCTCCACAACCGGCCTTGCGGTTGCCGGCGTGGCGGCCAGAACCGATAGAACCGATGGTGAAAGCGCGAAGGCAAGCGCAGCCGCCTGTGCAGTATGGCGAAGCATGGTATTCCCTCCGGAGCGCCCCTGGCGTTGGATGGTCGGTGGGATTCGCGACCGGCTCACGCCGCAATTGCGGCGGGCCATCGACGGATTCGCGGTAAATTTCGTATGTGTCGCCGCCGCAACGGCAGCGCTTTTGCGGCACCGCGAAAGACGTTAAGAGGGCGGCCATGAAGGTCGATGGAAAGCCCACGCGCACGATCTGGCTCGAAGCCGACGGATGGTCGGTCGGAATCATCGATCAGACCCGATTGCCGCACCGCTTCGTCACAATACGCCTGACGACGCTCGCAGACGCCGCGCACGCGATTGCTGCGATGCAGGTGAGGGGGGCGCCGCTGATCGGGGCGGCGGCCGCCTATGGGATGGCGCTTGCGCTCAACGCCGACGCTTCCGATGACGCACTTGAGCACGCCTATGCGGCGCTCTTGGCCACTCGGCCGACCGCGATCAATCTCAAATGGGCGCTGGACGAGATGGTGGCGGCGGTGCGCAACCGCCCGCGTGGCGAGCGGGCTGCCGCGGCCTATCGCCGCGCTGCCGAGATCGCGGACGAGGACGTCGCCATCAACCAGGCGATCGGCCGCCACGGAGTCAAGCTGATCGAGGCCGCGGCTGCGAAGAAGAAGCCGGGCGAGCGCGTCAACGTGCTCACCCATTGCAACGCCGGCTGGCTCGCGACCGTCGACGTCGGCACCGCCACCGCGTCGATCTATGCGGCGCACGACCAGGGCCTGCCGGTCCATGTCTGGGTCGACGAGACGCGGCCGCGCAACCAGGGCGCTTCGCTGACCACCTGGGAACTCGGCCAGCATGGCGTCCCGCACACCGTGATCCCCGACAACACCGGCGGCCATCTGATGCAACACGGGCAAGTCGATCTCGCGATCGTCGGCACCGACCGGGTGACCGCGAACGGCGACGTCTGCAACAAGATCGGCACCTATCTCAAGGCGCTCGCCGCGCGGGACAACGGCGTGCCGTTCTATGTGGCGCTGCCGTCACCGACCATCGATTTCACCGTGGCGGACGGCGTGCGCGAGATCCCGATCGAGGAGCGCGCGGCCGAGGAGGTTTCGATGATCTCGGGGCTCGCCCCCAATGGCGAAATCGTGTCGGTGCGCCTCGTGCCGGCGGGCTCGCCCGTCGCCAACTATGGCTTCGACGTGACGCCGGCGCGCCTCGTGACCGGGCTGATCACGGAGCGCGGTATTCTTGCAGCATCGCGTGAGGCGCTTGCACAGGCTTTCGCCGAGCGGGCGGCTGCGGCAGAATGAGCGCCGGTCGTTGTGTGTCTGCGTGCGGGGGTGTGGCGTGCGTTCTGACCGGAGCATCGAAGTTCCATTGCCTGGGATTCTGCATTCGATGAGCATGAGCTCGCTTGCCGCATCGCTGCCCATCGACGGCCGCCAGTCGGCGACCGCGCTTGCGGTTGCGCGCGGCACCACGCGGCTCTTGCATGCGCATGGCTACTCAGTGGTGAGTGAGCTGCCGTTGCCGTCCGGCCGGCGCGCCGATCTGGTCGCGCTCGGCGCCGACGGCACGCTCTGGATCGTCGAGATCAAGTCGTCGGTCGCGGACTTCCGCGCCGACCAGAAATGGATGGACTACCGGCTGCACTGCGACCGGCTGTTCTTCGCCACCACGACCGAAGTGCCGTGCGACATCTTCCCGCCCGACACCGGGCTGATCGTGGCGGATGCCTTCGGTGCCGAGCTCGTGTGCGCGGCGCCCGAGCATCGCCTGCACGCCACGACCCGCAAGACCATGCTGCTCGCGTTCGCGCGCGCGGCCGCGCTGCGGCTCTCCGCGCTGGCCGATCCGGAAGGGCCTTACGAGGCTGAGCGCTGACGCGGGCGTTTAGCTCTCTTGCTGTCGTCCCCGCGCAGGCGGGGACCCATAATCACCGACCTTTCTGCTGTACTCATGCCGTGCCACATCGCTTGGGCACGGCGTATGGGTCCCCGCCTTCGCGGGGACGACGTCGCAGAAAGTCTGAACCAATCATCCAGAGAGCGCATTGCTATTTCCGCGCCAGGATGGTCTGCACGCGCTTCCTCTGCTCCGGCGTCACGTTCGATACGATCTTCTGCGCGTTCTTGAGTGTGCTCTCCGGATCGAGATATTCGATGATGCGCTCGGTGCGCTCACCTTCGGCGATCAGCTGCGGATTGTGCAGCGTCTCCTTCACTGCCGCCTGCAGGTGGGCGAGGCGAGCCTTCGGCACGCCGGGCGGCATGATCAAGATGCGGCCCATCTCCTCGACGCCGGTGAAGAAGTCGAACAGCCAGGTCTGGTCGGCGTCGAGCTCGGCCGCCTCGAAGATCGTCGGCTTGTCGAGGAACCAGCGCGACTTCTTACGCCCGATGGTGGCGAGCGCCACATTCTGCTTCGCCTTGACGAAATTGTTGGCCGAGGATTCCGGCACGTAGATCGCGTCCATCTCGCCTTTGGTCACCGCGAGCGCAGCCGGTGCGCTGCCGCCATAGCCGGGAACAATCTGGCACTGGAGTCTCAGCGCCGTGCAGGTGAAGGCGGCGCCGTTGCCGAGGCCGTCGGCCGGCCCACTCGCGGCCCAGCGCCACTTCATCTTGGCATTGACCGCGTCCTTGACCGTCTTGATCGGCGAGTTCGGGCCTACCAGCCAGAGCCCGGGAGGTGCACCCACGGTGGCGAGAAAGTCGAACTTGGCAAGATCGAAGCGGGCACCCTTCTGCTCGGTGAGCTGCGCGAATGCTGCCGACGTGCCGTTGGCAAAGGACAGCGTCAGTCCGTCCGGCGCCGTCGCGTAAAGGCGATTGAGCGCAATGAGACCACCGGCGCCGGGCTGGTTCTCCACGATCACGGTCGTGCCCAGCACTCTGGCGAGATAGGTCGCGATCATGCGGGCATAGATGTCGTAGCCGCCGCCGCTCGCGGAGCCGACCACGATCCGCATGGTCTTGCCGGCGAAGAAGGCTTTCTCATCCTGTGCGGATGCCGACGTTGCCGCCAGACAGAACGCCAGACCAAAGAGCGCGCTACCCACCTGACGGGGCGTGGCCATGAACTTCCTCCCACTTCTTGGATGCTGTGTTTGATATCGATGCCGCGCATCATAGGCAAAGAGGCGGCGGCTTAACAATGGCTTGAACGCGACGGTGGCTTGAACGCGGCAACGCCTAGGTGACCCGATAGCGCTCGATCACCGCGAGATCGACCTCGATGCCGAGCCCGGGCCCGTCCGGCACGCGCAGGTAGCCGTCGCGCGCTTCGGTCCAGTCGCCGAGCGGCCTGGCGGCCAGATCACCATAACGGTGCTCGCACAGCATGTCGTCCTTCTGCGCCGCGATCACGTGCACGGCCGCGATCAGCGCCGGCCCGCTATAGGGCGCATGCAACACGACTCGCGTCCCGCGTTCTTCGGCGTCCGCGATGGCCTTCATGACTTCGCTGATGCCGCCCATCTTGGCGAGGCTCGGCTGTACGACGTCGACCGCCTTGGCGTCGGTGATGCGGCGCACGTCCATGACATTGCCGAGGTTCTCGCCGGCCGCGATCGGCACTTGAGTCTCGCGCCGCAGCCGCGCCAGGCCTTCGAAATCGTCGGGCGGGTAGAGCGGCTCCTCGAGCCAGGCGAGATCGTAAGGCTGCATCCGCCGTGCGGCCTCGCGCGCCGCCTCGACCGTCGGCCAGAAGCAATTGGTGTCGAGCATGACTGGCACGCCGGGGCCGACGGCCGCGCGTGCGGCCGCAACCGCCTCGACCGAATGCTCATGCAGCTTGATATGGCGATAGCCGCGCGCGAGCGCCTTGGCCGCGACCGCGCCGACGTGCTCGGGGCCGAGCCGCATCAGGCTTGCGTAGGCCTCGACGCGAGGCCGGCCCGCGCCGCCCAGGAGACGCCAGATCGGGGCACCCGCGACCTTGCCCGTGATGTCCCAGAGCGCGATGTCGAGGCCCGAGAGTGCGAACGCGACTGGCCCGTTGCGCGACATGCCCTTGGTGCGAAACCAGAGGTCACGCATCAGCGCCGCGATGTCTTGGGGA
Source organism: uncultured Alphaproteobacteria bacterium (assembly GCA_963753575.1). Taxonomy (GTDB): domain Bacteria; phylum Pseudomonadota; class Alphaproteobacteria; order Rhizobiales; family Xanthobacteraceae; genus VAZQ01. The sequence continues at coordinate 3,719,562 of CAVWCR010000003.1, read as the reverse complement.
TCACGGCCGATCGCGAGCGGGGCGACGATGCGCGTGAGCGCCGCCATCGTCACCGGTCCGGCCGCGTACCCGAACGCCTCGCCCCAGCCGGTCACGCCCGCGTCGGTATCGACGCGGACAAACAGAGCGTCGAAACGGCCGCCCGCGCCCAGCCCTTCGGAAGGTCTCGGCGCGCCATGTTCAAACGGGATGGAGACGTGGATCGGCTCGATACCGGTGATATGCATTCGTTACATTACCGCGGCACGAGCGCGACCAGCGCGCCGCCGAGCGCGCTCAATACCACAACCAGCCACGGCGGCGCTTGCCACATGAACAGCAGCAGGAATGCGGCAACCGCGAGCGCGAAATCGCCAGGGCCGAGGATGCCGGCGGTCCACACCGGATTGTAGAGTGCGGCAAGCAACAGCCCAACCACGGCCGCGTTGACGCCGCGCAATGCCGCTTGCGCGGCCGGCCTTCGCCGCAGTTCCTCCCAGAACGGCAGCGCGCCGACGACCAGCAGAAACGACGGCAGGAATACGGCGAGGAGGCAAACCGTCGCGCCGATCCAGCCGTTCGGCGAGGGGCCCGACACGGCGCCGAGATAAGCCGTGAACGTGAACAGCGGTCCCGGCACCGCTTGCGCTGCGCCGTAGCCCGCCAGAAAGGCATCATTGGAGACCCAGCCCGGCGGCACCACCGACGCCTGCAACAACGGCAGCACGACATGGCCGCCGCCGAAGACGAGCGAGCCTGCGCGGTAGAACGCATCGATCAGTTGGATCGTCTGGCTTGGGATTGCCGTGGCCACAAGCGGCAAGCCGATCAGCAGGACGAAGAAGATCGCCAGAAACACCGCTCCGGTCGCGCGACTGACGGTTAGAGGCAGGGGCGCATGGTCTCCCTGCGGCTCGCCGCGCAAGAACAGCACGCCGGCGAGGCCGCCGAGCACGATCGCGCCGACTTGCCCGAACGCCGAAGGAAATGCCAGCACGATCACGGCCGCGACCACCGCCAGCGTCGCGCGCGCGCGATCCGGCGCGAGCGTGCGCATCATGCCGAGCACCGCCTGCGCCACCACCGCGACGGCGACGACCTTCAGGCCATGCAGCCAGCCGAAGCCGGCCGCGTCCCCGAGCGCGCCGACGCCATAGGCGAACAGCACCAGCGCGATCGCCGATGGCAGCGTGAATCCCGACCAGGCTGCGAGCGTCCCGGCGTAGCCGGCGCGTGCGAGCCCGATCGCAAGCCCGACCTGGCTCGAGGCCGGACCGGGCAGGAACTGGCACAGCGCCACCAGATCGGCGTACGCCTTTTCATCAAGCCATCGGCGGCGAACCACGAACTCGTCGCGGAAATAGCCGAGATGCGCGACCGGCCCTCCGAACGAGGTCAACCCGAGGCGCAGGAAAACGAGCAGGACTTCCCAGGCAGAACCGCGTTGACCTGTTGCTGCCGGAGCGCCCATCGATCCGCCGGTCCGGGAATGCTAGAGGCCGCTGGCGCAACCTGCGCCTTCGGCCTCACTTCGGCGCCCGCTTCGCCAGGATCCGCTGCAGGGTACGCCGATGCATGTTGAGCCGGCGCGCGGTCTCCGACACGTTGCGGCTGCAAAGCTCGTAGATGCGCTGGATATGTTCCCAGCGGACGCGGTCGGCCGACATCGGGTTCTCGGGCGGCTCGGCGTGCTTGCCTTCGAACGCCAACAGCGCGTGCACGACATCGTCGGCATCAACAGGCTTGGCGAGGTAGTCCACCGCGCCGATCTTCACGGCATTCACCGCGGTAGCGATGTTGCCGTAACCGGTGAGGATGATGGCGCGCGAATCCGGGCGTCGGCGCTTGAGCGCCGAAATCACGTCGAGGCCGTTGCCGTCGCCAAGCCGCATGTCGACAACGGCGTAGGCGGGCGATTGCGTCTCGAGATGGAGCAGACCCTCGGCGACGGATTCCGCGGTTGTCACAGCGAAGCCACGGCTCTCCATGGCACGCGCAAGCCGTTGCAGGAACGACTTGTCGTCCTCGACGATCAGCAGCGTGCGATCGCTGGACACCGGGGGGAGCTTGTCTGTCATGGCACTTGCAGTTGTCATGATAGCGGTCATTGGGCGCCTCTTACAATGAAGTTAATCCCATCACCGGACTGCGAGCAGCCGGCGTGGGGTGGTTTGTTTATGACAATTTTATGCTGTTGCGGCCGGGCGGGCAACCCTTGGTCCCGAGCAAACTGGAAAATACAATTAATCGCAATAGTTTGAGCTGTGTCTAGGATTTGGTTCGTAGCGGTCAGGCCGGTACCGGCGCATTGGCCACCGGCTCGAAATCACCACGGTTCCAGCGTGCCCGCACGATCGCGCCGCGCTCCGGGAAGGCCCGGTTCGCGAAAGTGACCGTAGCGCCCGAGCGCTCCAGCAAGGTCTTGGCGATGAATAAGCCCAAACCCAAGCCGCCGCCGACCTCCCCGCCGACGTTGAACCGGCGCCGGCGCTTGCTGGTCACGTAGGGTTCGCCGATGCGATCCATGATCTCAGGCGCGAAGCCCGGGCCGTCGTCGGTAATAGTGACGTCGACTTCGTCGCGGCTCCAGGTTGCCGCCACCTCGACTCGCTCGCGGGCGAAGTCGACGGCGTTTTCGACCAGGTTGCCGAGGCCATAGAGAACGGCCGGATTGCGTCCGCCAATCGGCTCGGCGGCCTCGCTCTGCGGCGCCATCGACACGTTGATGGTGATGCCGAAGTTGCGATGGGGCGCCACCGCCTCGTCGAGCAGCGCCGACAGCGGCATGCGGTCGAAGGGTTCGACGTTGGAGGAGAGCTCGGTGAGCTTGGCGAGGATCGCGCGGCAGCGCTGCGCCTGCTCACGAATGAGGCTGATGTCGTCCGCGTAGAGCGAATCCGGCTCGATCGCTCGTTCAAGCTCAGTCGCGATCACCGTGATGGTCGAAAGCGGCGTGCCGAGCTCATGTGCGGCTGCGGCCGCGAGCCCGTCGATCTGGGACAGGTGCTGCTCGCGCGCCAGCACGAGCTCGGTGGCGGCAAGCGCATCGGCGAGCTGGCGTGATTCCTCGGAGAGTTGCCACGCATGCACGGCGATGAAGCCGAGCGCGAGCAGCGTCGCGAGCCACACTCCCACGATGTAGATGGGGGGCAGCTGCAGGGTCTCGTCCGGATCCCAGGGCAGCGGATAGTAGTAGAACGCCAGCACGGTTGCGCAGAACGCCGCAAAGCCGCCGAGCCGACCGATCATGCGCGGCGGCAGCGCGGTCGCCGATAACAGCACCGGCCCGAGCAAGAGGAATGAGAACGGGTTTTGCAAGCCGCCGGTCAGGAACAGCAGGATCGCGATCTCGGCGACGTCAAAAGCGAGCAGCCAGGCCGCGCGGTCCGGCTCGATGCGCTGCGTGACCCGGAAGCGCACGCGTAGCGCGACGTTGAGCCATGCGGCCAGCGCGATGACGGCCAGACAGGCCCAAATCGGCAGTTCGAAGTCGAGCCCGAAATAGACTACAAGCACGGCCGTCGTCTGGCCGATCACCGCGACCCAGCGTAGCCGCACCAGGGTATCGAGGCGCACACTGCGCCCCGGCCGGCCCGCATGTTCGTGAAGATCGCTGGACATTGGGAGAATCTACCTGCCGACATGTTATGCATAACCGTGGTCGATTGTCCCGCGGCAAGGAGGCGGCGGCGGTATCCGTCCGCAGCGGGGCTTGCGCAAGGCCGCCCGTGGCGTCACATCTGCGGCCCATGGCTGCTGTCCAACCCGCGATCGCCGTCGAGAAACTCGTGAAGGTCTACAAGACCACGCGTGCGGTCGACGGAATCTCGTTTGCGCTTCAGCCAGGTTCCGTGACCGGGCTGCTCGGCGGCAATGGCGCCGGCAAGACCACGACGATTGCGATGATTCTGGGGCTGGTGATGCCGACGTCCGGCGTAGCGCGGGTGCTCGGCGCCGAAATGCCGCGGCAACGCTACCAGGTCTTGCATCGGATGAATTTCGAAAGCCCCTATGTCGACATGCCGCATCGCCTCACGGTGCGGCAGAACTTCGCGGTATTCGGGCGGCTCTATGCGGTCGCCAACCTGCCCGAACGCATCACGCAGATCGCGCGCGAGCTCGATCTCACAGAGTTCCTGGACCGCCCGACCGGCAAGCTCTCGGCGGGCCAGAAGACGCGCGTGGCGCTCGCCAAGGCGCTGATCAATGCGCCTGACGTACTCCTGCTCGACGAGCCGACCGCATCGCTTGATCCCGATACCGCCGACTGGGTGCGCTCGCGCCTCGAACGTTATCGAGCCGAGCGCAGCGCGACCATTCTGCTGGCGTCCCACAACATGGCGGAGGTCGAGCGTCTGTGCGAGCGCGTCATCATTATGAAGCGTGGCCGTATCGAGGACGACGATACGCCGGCGCGTCTCTTGGCCCGTTACGGGCGCGAGACGCTGGAGGAAGTGTTTCTCGACGTTGCGCGCGGACGCGGCGAGGCCGCGCGTGAGGCCGCCCAATGAGCCTGCCGTTTGCGACCGCATTGACGCTCTCGCCGCACCGCGTCGGCGCCATGGTGCTGCGCTATCTCTATCTCCTGCGCTCGTCATGGTCGCGCGTGCTGGAACTGATCTACTGGCCGGCGGTGCAGCTCCTGGTCTGGGGGTTCCTGCAGTTCTACATCGCCCAGAATTCCGGCTTCTTCGCCCGCGCCGGCGGCGTATTCATCGGCGCCGTGATGATGTGGGACATTCTGTTCCGTGGCCAGCTCGGCTTCTCGATCTCGTTCCTTGAAGAGATGTGGTCGCGCAACCTCGCCAACCTGATGATCAGTCCGCTGCGGCCGATCGAGTTCGTGGCAGCGCTGATGACCATGAGCATCGTGCGGCTCGCGATCGGGATGGTGCCGGTCACGCTGCTGGCGATCGCGTTCTTCGGCTTCAACATCTATGGGCTCGGGTTCGCGCTTGCGGCGTTCTTTATGAACCTGATCCTGACCAGCTGGTCGGTCGGCATCGTGGTGTCGGGCGTGGTGATGCGCAACGGCATGGGCGCCGAGAGCCTGGCCTGGACCATGATGTTCCTGATCATGCCGCTGATCTGCGTCTACTATCCGGTCAGCGTGTTGCCAGACTGGCTGCGCTGGGTCGCCTGGGCGCTGCCGCCGACCTACGTGTTCGAGGGCATGCGCGCGCTCATCCTCGAGCAGCAATTCCGCCCCGACCTGATGGCCGCCGCGTTCGCGCTCAATGCCGGCTATTTCGCAATCGCAATTGTGATCTTCCTGGCGCTGCTGCGCAGCGCAAGGCGGATCGGTTCCCTGCTGCAAAGCGGTGAATAGGGTTAATAGTGGGTAAGTCGGTCACCTGACCCCATATTTGCGGGTAATACGCTAGTAAAGCCGATGTGTCAGGGTTGACGCCATGACAGAAAGAAGACAGGCTGCTGCACCGCACAATGACGGGCTGAGGACCGGGTCGATGCCCATTGGCGAATTTGGCGGCGCCGCAGCCGCCGGGGCTACGCATGGCCCCATGTATGCGGCACCTGCGTACTGGCTCTATGAGCTCAGTCACGCGGCGCTCAATCCAGCGCGCGCCTTCGCGGATGCGGGGCGGCTGTTCTTCAAGAATCCGGCCAATCCGCTTGCCCATACTCCGCTCGGGAAGGCCACCTCGGCGGCGTTCGAGTTGTTCGAGCGTTCGACACGGCGTTATGGCCAGCCGACCTGGAACGTCGCGTCGACACAGGTCGGCGGCGTACGTGTGCCGGTGCAGATTTCGACGGTGTGGGAGCGTCCGTTCTGCCGCCTTCTGCACTTCAAGCGTGAGTTTGAGCATCCGCCGCGCCGTCCGCAGCCGCGGCTCCTGATCGTGGCCCCGATGTCGGGTCATTTCCCGACGCTTCTGCGCGGCACGGTCGAAGGCTTCCTGCCCAATCACGACGTCTACGTCACCGAATGGATCGACGCCCGCATGGTGCCGCTGTCGCAGGGCACGTTCGATCTCGACGACTACATCGACTACCTCGTGTCGATATTGCATCTGTTGGGTGGCGACTGTCACGTCATCGCGGTTTGCCAGCCTTCGGTGCCGGTGCTGGCGGCAGTGGCGCGCATGGAAGCCGACGGCGATCCCTATGTGCCCCATTCCATGGTGCTGATGGGTGGTCCGATCGACACACGCGTAAACCCGACCGCCGTGAATGTCCTGGCCGAGCAGCGTGGCGGCGATTGGTTCCGCCGTAATGTGATCACCAAAGTGCCGTTCCCCAACCCGGGGTTCATGCGCGATGTCTATCCGGGCTTCCTCCAGCTCCATGGTTTCGTGAGCATGAATCTCGACCGCCATCTGGAGGCGCACCGCAAGCTGTTCCAGCATTTGATCGAGGGTGATGGCGATTCAGCGCAGAGGCATCGCGAGTTCTATGACGAATATCTCGCCGTGATGGATCTGTGCGCGGAGTTCTATCTACAGACCGTCGAGACCGTGTTCATTCGGCATGCGTTACCGAAAGGTCGGATGACTCATCGCGGTATCCGGATCGAACCCGCTGCAATTCGCCGCGTCGCTTTGATGACAGTCGAGGGTGAGCACGACGACATTTCCGGCGTCGGCCAAACTGAGGCTGCGCACGGACTGTGCGCCAATATCCCGCCTGAGCGTAAGGCGCACTGGCTGCAGCCCGACGTGGGGCACTATGGCGTGTTCAACGGCTCACGCTTCCGTGCCGAAATTGCGCCCCGCATCGCGGACTTCGTGCTTTCGACCGGTGGCGCTGGGAGGAGCCGCGCCAGTTCAAACGCCAGCTCAGCCAATTCAAGCGCCCACTCAAATGTGGCTCGCCTGGGCACGAATGGGGCCACCCACCGCTCGGCCGCCGAATAGCCGTTAACCATGGGGCTGCAGCCCGGGAAGGCCCGTGAATACGGGGTTTCTCACTTGATTCGCCGTTTTGCGCCCAGCAAAAGTCATACAAGCTATTGATTTTGCTTCGTAAATTACCCTGCCGCAGAGGTTGCCAAAAGGTGACCAAGCCGGCCGTCCTTCAGCACCGCCGGAAAATTGATATGAAGACGGATTTACGTTTTGTGAGTCGCAAGATATTGTGTGTCGTCGTTGGGCAAGACCCTGGTTCTTGGGGAAGCCCCTAAATTTCGCGGCGAGCTTGCTGCGGCGGATTGCGGCCATGGCACTATTTCGACCAAGGCATTTTCTGGATGGACCATCGGCCATGTGGCGCGCTTTGCTCTATCGCCGTCCGAGCGAGCCCTCGGCGATCGAGATCATTTTCGACCGCTCGGTATTCCTGGTGCAGTTGCGACGGCACCGGCTCGCGCGTCGTTACACGTTACGCATCGACACTGCGACACGTGATGTGGTGCTGACGATCCCACCGCGCGGGAGCCTCAAGGAAGCGCGCGACTTCGCCCAGACTCATGGCGGATGGATAGCGGCGCGGCTCAAGCGGCTGCCGAAGGCAGCGCCGTTCACGCACGGCATCGAGGTGCCGCTGCGCGGCGTGCCGCATCGCATTGTGCACCGTCGCGGCATGCGCGGAACCGTCTGGACCGAGACCGGCGCCGGCGGCGAGCGCCTGCTTTGCGTTGCCGGCGATCCGCCCCATCTTGACCGCCGCATTGCCGATTTCCTCAAGCGCGAGGCGCGGCGCGACCTCGAAGCCGCGAGCCGCCGGCATGCCGCAAGTCTCGGCGTTGATGTGAAACACATTTCGGTGCGCGACCAGTCGAGCCGCTGGGGATCGTGCTCATCGGCCGGCGTGCTCTCCTATTCGTGGCGGCTGATCCTGGCGCCGCCCTTCGTGCTCGACTATCTCGCCGCCCACGAGGTCGCGCATCTCGTCGAGCTCAATCACTCGCCCAAGTTCTGGCGGCTGGTACGCCGGCTTCATCCCGGTTACGAGCGCGCCAAGGCCTGGCTCGACTCGCGGGGCACGGATCTACATCGCTACGGCCTGCCGGCGCGGCGGCGCGAGCGCTCGATCCCCTGACGATCGCAACACGATCAGTTCGTCAGCTTCACGTTGCTGCCGTGGGGCCCGACTCCGGGCGGAACCGGCACGTCGGTCGCGCTGTAGTCCGAATTGAGAATGAGGTTCGGGCCCGCATGCAGGTCGATGCGGCGCACAACCAGCACCGTATAGGCCGACTTGTCGGCGATCGGCTTGTTGGCGTCGATGATGAGCCGGCCCTGGGGCATGTAGATCGTTCCGAGCAGCATGCGCGCGTTGTCGCTCAGAATCTTGTGTTCCCGCGGCGGCCCCTTGAGGAGATTTCCGACCAAGCCTCCCACGATCGGAATAGGCAATGCATACGGCGGTATCGCCGGGGCGCTCGCGCCGGTCGGATCGTCAAAGATCAGGAGGCCGGCGAGCGGGCCGTCTTTGGGCGCGGACAAGCTGATGGTGCTGTCGGCGGCAAATGTCAGGTTCGAGGAGGGGCCGGTGAGATAGATGCCGACATTGGCACCCACCAGCGTGCCGCCCTTGTCCACGATCAGCGGCCCGTCCTTGATGATGTAGACGCCGCTCGCGAGCGTGACCTCGGCGCCGTCAGTGACCTTCAAACCTTTGCGATAGACACCGGGCTGCAGGGTTTGCACCACGCCGCTGACGACGGTCTCGTTAAAACGGCACGCGGTGTCCGATGGCGGAATGCGTGCGCTCAGCGGATCCGTCATTGGCGGGCAGTCGGTGACCGGATCTGGGCTCAGCGTGGCACCGGATACCTTGGCTTTGCCCCCAGAGGTGCAGATGAGGCCGGCCGTGAGGGTTGCGTTGCCCTTGGCCTGCAGGCCCGTCGGGTTCCTCGAATCGGAATAGATCATGCATCCGGTCGCGGTCATCATTGCCGACTGCTCGAGAGAAACGGTGGCGGGCGCTTTTGGATCGAGCGCCAGCAGGCAGAGAGGCATGGTGCCATTCAACTGCGCGGTGGCGGTTGCCGCGACCTTCGGAGCTTCCTTCCAGAAGAAGGCGCCCATCTTGGCATCATATTTCTTCTGCGCCGAAACGGTCACCGACATCGCCTGCGAGTCCACCCGCGTCTGTACCGACGCGTCAGGCTCGGAGTGGTGCACAAAGTTTTCAGCCACAGCGGCGATCTTTACGCTATCCGCCTTTGCCATCTGCATCTCGCGCGCTGACGCGATCGCGGCGGCATCGACCTGCGCCTGCAATCGGACCCGCTCGTGTTCGAACAGGCCGTAGTCGACGGCTGCCGCAGCGCCCATGAGCAGGATCGGCGCGACGATGCCGAATATGGTCGCAATGCTGCCCGAGCGGCTGTGCACGAGCGCGCACAGCGCCGTGAGTACCTTACCGCTGGCAACCTTGATTGAGGGGAGTGTACGCATCAGAGGACCTTCGCTAGCTTGCGCGTGACAAGGATTGCTGTCCGGGTTGAATGAACGACAATGTGCGGCTCTCGCCGTCATCGCTGGTCACCCGCGACCTGAGTAGCAGGGCCTCCGCCGCTGCGATGATCTCGTGGGCGGCCTCGTGGCTTGACGCGCGGCCGTTGGCGATCCGCTTCGCCGCATTGATGATGGATCCGAGTGAGGTCGCGTACTCCCGGCGTGTTCCGGCCGACATCCATGCGGCGGACGTGCCGATGGCTTGGCCAGCGTCCTGCTGTGCGCTTTGGTCGCCAGCCTGGCTTCGGCTCGCGCGAATGACATAGCGCAATTGATGGCTGAGCTGACGCCAGTTGACGGGCTTGGTGGCAAATGAGGTCGCGCCGGCGGTATAGGCGCGGTCGATCGAGACAATGTCCTCGCGGCCGGTGACCATCACGATCGGCAAGCGGCGCAGCTTGGCGTGCGCACGGATGTGCTCGACCAGCTCGAAGCCGTTCATGCCCGGCATCTCGATATCGATCATCGCGATGTCGAACGCTTCCTTCGAGAGGGCATCGAGCGCCGTCGCGGCATCCGGCACCGCCACGACTTCACTCTTCGGAGTCGTGAGGTAGACGCTCGCGAATTCGCGCAGAATCGGGTCGTCGTCGACGACGAGGATACGAGTCGGCTCGTCGAATACGTACCACCACTTCTGTGGCGTGTCGGTCATGTTAACGGGACCCTTCATTTTGAATTTCAATTGTCCCTGGATTCTTTTAAATGCCAGTGTGCCTCTGTGGTAAACTCTTATTCAGTTTTTTAGTGTTTTGTTCACCAATGGGTCGCTCGCCTGCCCCTCCCGCGATCAAACGACTGCCGTTGAGCCGGCGGCTGGTGGCTGTTGTGCTCACCGCTGTCGGCACCGGCATGATCGTGTCTGCCGCAGTGTCGGTCTGGCAGGAGTCTCTGCAATTCGTCGATGGCCGGCGCGAGGTGTTGCAGGCCACCGCGCAGGCCTTTTCGGCGGCGGCGGCCAATGCGGCCGCGAGCCGGGATGCCTCCGGTGCGCTCGCTGCCATCCGGGCGATTGGCAACGTTCCGGGCATTCTCTATGCCGAGGTCCGCACGGCGGAAGGCGCCACGCTCGCAACGCTCGGCAGTGCGCCGCGCCTTATTGGGGATGTAACTCTCGACGGCGATGAGTCCATTTTCGCTTTGTTTACCAGTCGGACCGTGCTGGTGAGCGCCCCGATCGTCCACGGCGGGGAGCCGGCCGGGCGATTGATCCTGATCGGCGGCACCGAGGGTCTGTGGGCGCGTCTCTTGGGATCGGTCGCGATCACCGCCTTCGGCGGGTTGATGGCGCTGATCGTCGGGCTTGCGGTAGGCTGGCGCTTCCAGCGCGGTATTGCGCAGCCCCTGCAGCGGCTCATCGCCGCGACCGCGCAGGTACGTGAGCAGCACCGCTACGACATTGCCCTGCAAGCGGACGGCGACCGCGAGGTCGGTCAACTGATCGACGGCTTCAACGCCATGCTGAGCGACATCAAGGAGCGCGACGCGCGGCTTGAAGCGCACCGGCGCAATCTCGAACGCGACGTCGCGGATCGCACCCGCGACCTGCGTGACGCGCGTGATGCCGCCGACGCGGCCAATCGGGCGAAGTCCGATTTTCTCGCCACCATGAGCCATGAAATCCGCACGCCCATGAACGGCATCATGGTGATGGCGGAGCTGCTCGCGAAGGAGGAGATGCCGCCGCGGCAGCGCCGCTGTGCGGATGTGATCGTGAATTCAGGCCAGAGCCTGCTCGCGATCATCAATGACATCCTGGATTTCTCCAAGATCGAGGCCGGCAAGCTTGAGCTTGAGGCCGTGCCGGTCGACCTGGCACAACAAGCCGATACGACGATCACCCTGTTCGCGGAGCGCGCCCGCAGCAAGGGCATCGATCTCGCGGCATTTGTCGACCCCACGACGCCGCGCATGATCACCGGCGACCCGGTGCGCATGACGCAGGTCATCGGCAACCTCATCAACAATGCGCTCAAGTTCACCGAGCAGGGCTGCGTGCACCTGCAGGTCGCCCCGGCCGCCGGACGCCCGGGGGTTCTCTCGATCGCGGTGAAGGACAGCGGGATCGGCATTCCGGCCGACAAGGTTGCGACGATCTTCGATGCCTTTTCGCAGGCCGACCAGTCGACAACGCGGCAATATGGCGGCACCGGCCTTGGTCTTGCGATCTGCAAGAGGCTCGTTGCCGCATGGGGCGGCGAGATCGACGTTGCCAGCACGGCCGGGCAGGGCTCGACGTTCACGGTCACGGTTCCGTTTGACGTGGTCGATGCCGCCTCAAACGCCCACGATTGGCCGCGGCTTGAGCCCGGGCCAACGTCTCCCCTCTGTGTCCTCGATCTCACAGGCGAGGCGACCGTCGCGACGGCATCGCGCTATTTTGGCGCCTCCGGCTATGTGGTGACCGGCGCGGCGGGCCGAGACTATTCCGACGCCGCGCTGATCTGCGCGGACGCCGAGCGGCTGCGCATATCGCCGCTCGATCGTCACGATCGCAAGCCGATCATCATTGCAGTCGCCGATTTCGGCGATGCGTCGGCCGATCAGCTGGTGGCGGATGGGCTTGCCGATGCCGTCCTCACGCGGCCGCTGCTGCGCGCCGATGTGGAGGATCTGCTTGCACGCATTGTCTCTGGCGGCCCGCTGGTCGCGCGCTCGGAAGCCGCCGTCCGCGAGCGCGACGCCATGCAGTTTCCGGGACTCAAGGTCCTGGTGGCGGACGACAGCGCCGTCAATCGCGAGGTCGCCTCGGCCGCGCTGGCGCGGCTCGGAGCGTCGGTGCAGACGGTTGAAAATGGCGCTCAGGCGATCGCCGCCGCCCGCGGCCAATCCTTCGACGTCATTCTGATGGACGGCAGCATGCCGGATATCGATGGATTTGCGGCCGCGCGCGCCATCCGGGAGGAGGAACAGCGCGAGGGGCGCGAACGGCTGCCAATCGTGGCTTTGACAGCCCACGTCATCGGCAAGGCCGCCGGTGCCTGGCGTGATGCCGGCATGGACGACATCATCCACAAGCCGTTCACGCTCGGCCAATTGGGCGCCTGCCTGCAACGGTTGTTTCCAGATTGGGTCGGCTCCTGCGGGTCGATGGATATCGAACCTGTTGCGACCGATGCAGCGATCGCCGCCGAGGGCGATCAATTGTTGGATGCCGGCGTATTGCACGATCTGGAAGAGATCGCGGGCTCGACCGGCGGCGATTTCGTGCGGCGCATTTTCAATCTCTACATCGAGAATGCCCCGCGCATTCGTACTGAACTTGCGCGCGCCGTGGACGAAGGTGACCGCGAAGCGTCGGCGCGTGCCGCGCATGCGCTCAAGTCGATGAGCCACAACGTCGGCGCGCGACGCGTGGCCGCCAGCGCCGAGGCGATCGAACGTCATGCCCGCGAGACCGGGGTGCCGCCAAGCGAGGACCTGCAGGCGTTGAGTCGGCTGCTTGAGCAGACGATAGAGAGTGTCAGGGCACGACTGGAACCCGGCTCGCCGCAACCGGTACAGCGCCGGCAACTGCACCAGGGCTAAGCGTCGCCATTGCAGTCGTCTGCCAGGGCGTCCGTGTGCCCGTGGCCCCCTTGACATGCGTTCTTTTTGTTCCGAGATTTCTGTTATGACAGAAAATTCGGAAAAGACCGCAAAGCTGCCCGCCGCCGTCGAGCGCTTCATTTTGCACTGGGGCGACATGGGCTCGCAGTGGGGCGTCAACCGCTCGGTCGCCCAGATTCACGCGCTGCTCTATCTCTCGGAGCAACCGCTCACCGCCGACGAGATCGCGGGCACGCTCGGGCTCGCCCGCTCCAATGTCTCCAACTCGATCCGCGAGCTCATGGCCTGGGACCTGATCCGGCGCGTCCCGATCAAGGGCGATCGGCGCGAGCATTTCGAGGCGGAGACCGATCTCTGGGAAATCGTCATGCGGATCGCCGCCATGCGCAAGGAGCGCGAGATCGATCCGGCGGTCGATGCGCTCAGGTCCTGCGTGGCCGATGCCGAGCGCGACCGCGCGCTGCATCCGGTGGCCGGCAAGCGGCTCAAGGACATGCTCGCCTTCATCGAGAGTCTCGATCGCTGGTATGCGCAGATGCTGACCGTGCCCAAGCCGAAGCTGGCGGCACTGGTGCGGCTCGGCACGCGCATCATCGGTTTGCTGCCGCTCGGTAAAAGCAAATAGGCATGTGCCATGCGCATCGAAGCCTGTGCGTTGGAAGCTCCTCCCGGCCGTCCGTCGGCACCGAGGATTGATGACGACGGCGGCGACACGCGCTTTCGAGCGTTGTTGCGCGCGGAGGAGTGGGCCTCGCTCCCGGTCGCGATCCGGCGCCGCTTCAGCAAGCGTCTCGCCAACGGCGCGACCGTGCTCTACGCCGGCGAGGTGCTCGAGACCCGGATGAGCCGCGCCGGCTGGCTCTTCGCGCAGGCCGCGCGCCTGATCGGCGGCCCGCTCCCGCTCGTGCGCAACCGGCATGTTCCGGCGGTGGTGGCGGTGACCGAGGATCGCGCCAGCCACGGTCAGATCTGGACGAGACTTTATGGACGCTGCGGCGGCTTCGCGCAGGTGGTGCATTCCTGCAAGCGCTTTGCGGGCGCGACCGGGCTTGAGGAATATGTCGGCTACGGCGTCGGGATGACGCTCACGGTCGAAGCGCGCGCGGGCGCGCTGATCTTCCGCAGCAAGGACTATTTCGTCGATCTGTTCGGAAGCCGGTTGCGACTGCCGACCTGGCTCACGCCGGGCGCCACGGTGGTGACCCATGCCGAGCTGCCGGACGGGCGCTTCAGCTTTACGCTGCAGCTCATTCATCCCCGTCTCGGCCTGCTCATCCGCCAGATGGCGATGTTCCGTGAGGTGATGTCATGAATTCTCCGGTGTTGTGGAGCCTGGTCGCCATTCAGCTCGCGCTCGGCGCGTTCGACGTTCTCTATCACCACGAGCTTACCGAGCGGCTGGCCTGGCGGCGCTCGCAGCGGCGCGAGCTCGTGCTGCACGGCGTGCGCAATGTCATCTATGCGGTGCTGTTCCTGACGCTCGGCTGGAGCGAGCCGCATGGAATATGGGCGATGCTGGTGATTGCGCTGCTGGCGGCCGAAGTCGTGGTGACGCTCGTCGACTTCATCGAAGAGGACATGACGCGCAGATTGCCGGCGAGCGAGCGCGTCAACCATACGCTGCTGGCGCTCAACTACGGGGCGATCCTGATCATGCTTGTGCCGGTGCTGCTCGACTGGACGGCGCTGCCGAACGCGCTGGTGCCGGCCTGGTACGGGTTCGCCACCATCATGGTGACGCTCGCCGCCGTTGGAGTCATGCTGTTCGGGCTGCGCGATGCCTGGCTTCGCGGCTGCGCGTGACGCGTCACGTGGTGCGCCTGATCGCGCGGCTCGAGCGCAAGCCGGCGGTGCTCGTGAGCGGCTCGGCGATCGGCTGGTACGGCCTGTGGCAGGACGAGGAGTTGACCGAGTTCGACGGCGGCAAGCGCTGCTTCAGCCACCGCGTTTGCGACGCCTGGGAGCGCGCCGCCAAGCGCGCGGAGCGGCTCGGCACGCGGGTGGTGCGGCTGCGCATCGGGCTCGTGCTCGGCATCGAGGGCGGCATGCTGGCGCGGCTGCTGCTGCCGTTCGAGTTCGGCTTCGGTGGCCCGATCGGCTCGGGGACACAGTGGATGAGCTGGATCGAGCGCGACGACTTGATCCGGCTGATTGCGCACGCGATTGCGACGCCGCGGCTCACCGGCGCCGTCAATGCGACCGCGCCGGCGCCGGTGACCAATGCGACGTTTGCGGCCGAGCTCGCGCGCGCGCTGCATCGCCCGGCACTGCTGCGGGTGCCGGCCTGGTTGCTGCGCGGGCTGGCAGGTGATTTCGCGAAGGAGCTTCTGCTCGGCGGCCAGCGTGTGATCCCGGACAAGGCCGACGTGAGCGGATTTGCCTTCCGACACACCAGCCTCGCGAGCGCGCTGGGCAGGGCCTGCCCAGCTCCTGTCACGTCGTCGCGGCCGGTGCCGAAGGCCGAAACCGGCGCCGGAAAATCGGCACAGGCCGCATAGGCTCGGTTGGATGCTTGGGGAGATCGGAGCCCCTATGGGCGCACGATCGTCCAGCCACGTTCGCTCAGCTCGATCAGCCGCGTCACGCCAGCATCCACGATATCGACATCCCGCAGCAGCGGGATTGGGTGACCTTCTTTCTTTTCCATCGCGCTCATCGTGTTATGGCACGCCTTGAAGCTGACGTTGGTCATGCTCTTGCGAAAGTTGGCGATGCGCTCCTTGACCGGGGAGGTGTCGGCGCGCAGCATGTGCAGACCCGCATTGAAGGCGACGATCTCGATTTCAACCTCTTCGCCGCGCTCATCATAGTAACGCGACACGTTCGCCGCCACGTTCAGGACGGCATTCATTTTATCGGACGAGTTGTCGCTCACCTGCAATGCCAGGCGATGGGTCTTCTGTTGTGCCTCGGCCATGGTCGGAAACGCGAGCGAAAGCGTTGCAACGAGGCCTAATGTCGTTCGGCGATTGAGCATTGTTGCGGCCTTCCCTTTTCGATTGATTGTCATTCGACCTTGGGTCCTTTGCCCTCTGGCGTGACGTCGATCAGGCGCGCGCGTCCGATGACTTTTGCTTCGCCGGGCGCACAGTTGGTCATGCATGGGTCCTTGCGCCAGAATGCCTTTTCTGTGGCTTCGCGGTCGTCATCGTAGAAATTGCCTTCGTTAGGTAGCTTGATGGTGAGGAAGTTCTTGCTGCTCAGCTCGAAGTCCTCGCTCTTGATGATATCGTTGAGATAGAGCACATAGGCGGTAACAGCGTAGAGCTGGTCATTGTTGAGCGACTGTGCGTTGCCAAACGGCATGGCGCGGCGGATGTAGTCCATCAGCGTCGTCGCATAAGGCCAGTATGACCCGACCGATTTCACCGGATCGTGACTTGCCAAAGAGCCGTCGCCACCGCTGAGGATCGGCCAGCGGCCCGCGCTTTCGCCGAACTCGCCGTGGCAGGCGGCGCACTGCGCCATATAGAGCGCCTCACCGTCCTTGACGGTGCCCTTGCCGGGCGGGAGGCCGTGGCCGTCCGGTCGAATGTCGATGTCCCAGCCGGCGATCTCTTCCGGTTTCGCCAGGCGGCCGATGTCGAGTTGCTTGTGAGCCATTTGCTTCGACTGGGCCTGCGCCGACAAGGATCCGGGCGCCGCCAGGATCGCGCTCGCCGCGATGGCAATCGACGCCGTCAGGGTCACAACCGCGGCGGCTCTAGGAAACTTCGACATTCTCCACCTCGCCGCTCTTGTGCAGGTACCAGGTCTGGATTCCATTGTTGTGATAGATCGAGTTGACGCCGCGATATTTGCGCAGCTCCGTCTTGCTCGGCTGCACATAGCCGCTCTCGTCCATCGCGCGCGATTGCAGCAGCAGCTCGCGGCCGTCCCAGTCGAACTCGTAGTAGAAGCGCGTGAGCGCCTTGTCCCATACCGGGCCGTCGAGCCGGGTCGGCCGCCAGTTGCGGCCGCCGTCGAGCGAGACGTCGACGCGCGCGATCTTGCCGCGCCCGGACCACGCCAGCCCGGACAACACGGTAAATCCGGATTTGTGGTTGAGCGGCGCCTGCGGGCTCGGATTGGTGATGATGGACTTTGCGTCCATCACAAATGTAAAGCGCCGTGCCTTGCCGTTTTCCAAGAGGTCGGTGTATTTCGAGGTCTCTTCGCGCTGGTACCAGGGCTGGTCGCCGACCTCGATCCGCCGCAGCCACTTGATCCACATATTGGCCTCCCAGCCGGGAAGCACCATGCGGACCGGATAGCCGTTCTCGGGCCGCAGCATCTCGCCATTCATGCGATAGGCGACGAGCGCATCGGCGAGCGCTTTCTCAAGCGGCAGCGAGCGCGTCATCGCCGCCGCATCACCGCCCTCCAGGAGGAGCCACTTCGCTGTCGGCTTGAGGCCGGCCTCATCGAGCAGCGTCTTCAGCGGCACGCCCGTATACGTCACGCAGTGCACCATGCCGTGGGTGTATTGGCAGCCGTTGAGCTGGGCGCCGCGCCACTCCATGCCGGAATTGGCCGCGCATTCGCAGAAATAGGCGCGATTGACGCGCGGCATGCGCTTGAGGTCGTCGAGCGTGAAAATCAGCGGCCGGTCGACAAGACCGTGCAGGATCAGTCGATAGTCGGCGGGGTCGACTTCGGCGATGCCGGAATGATGCCGCTCGAAGCAGAGGCCGTTGGGCGTGATCATGCCGTCGAGCGCATGGATCGGCGTGAAGCTCACCGAGCTCTGGCGTGACGCGGTGAGCCATTCGACATCGCGGCGGATGACGCCCGCTTCATGCTTGGAGGGCTTGCCGTAGCTGCGAACCGCAACGCCGTCGCCGAGCTGGTGCGACCAGCTTGGAACGTTCGGCGGCTGGTTGGCGGGATTGCCCGCGCTTTGCGGTGCAGCCACTGCGCGATCCCCGAGCACCATGGCGCCGCCCGCGGCCAAGCCGGCCCGCAGCAGGGCCCGCCGGGACGTCGGGCTTCGATCGTTGTCATTCTGGTTCGGCATGGCGGCTCCGCGGCAATTCGATTTACGCGCCAAGGACACGCACGTGGTCGGCCTCCTTGGGCGCGACCACGCGTTTCTTTTCGATGTGGCGCATGACCACATCCCAGATCGGCGGCCCCTCGGTGTTCTGGTTCACGCTCGCCCAGCCGCCCACCACGTAGTCCTTGTTGGCCTGCAAGGGCCGTCCGCTCGCGCGCAACGCCAAGTCGGAAATACGATGGCCGACCGGCTTGTTGATGTCGATCGTGTAGGACAGGCCGCCGACGCGAACCATGTCGCCGCCTTGCTGGTAGTAGGGGTCGGGATTGAAGATGTTGTCGGCGACGTCTTCGAGCACTTCCTTGAGGCGCGCGCCCGGCATTGTCGTGCGATAGGTCGCCGGATAGGTCATCGCGGTCGCGTTGTAGATGTCTTCGCGCGTGATGTCCTGACCCGGCAGCAAGGAGCAGCCCCAGCGGAAGCCGGGCGAGAGCGCGATCTCGCTGTCGCGTTCGCTCAGAATGGCGTCGCAGATCAGGTTGTCGAGCGTGCCGTTGAAGTTGCCGCGCCGATAGAGCAGCGTCTCGGTGCGACCGATCGTTTCGCGGAGCATTTGCGCGTGCGGCGCGCGGACCGCGTGGATCTTCGCGGCCATCTCGGCGTCGGGCGCGATGGCGTCGGCAAAGACCGGAATGAGCTTGTAGCGATAGTCCTTCACCTGGCCGTCGCGAACATCGAGATCAAGGCGCGAGACGAATTTGCCGTGGCTGCCGGACGCGACCAAAAGTGTGCGGCCGACCTTCACCACCTCGGGGAGCGCGTCGTGGGTATGCGCCGTCAGGATGATGTCGATGCCGGGAACGCGTCCGGCCAGCTTGCGATCAAGGTCGAAGCCGTTGTGCGACAGCAGCACCACGAGCTGGGCGCCTTCGCGGCGGACGAGCTCGACCTGCTTCTTCAGATCGGATTCGCGAATGCCGAACGACCAGTTCGGAATCATCCAGCGCGGATTGGCAATCGGCGTATAGGGCAGCGCCTGGCCGATGATGGCGACCTTGACGCCGCCGCGCTCGTAGGTCACCGACGGCTTGAAGACGGGCTCGTCCCACTCGGTGTCGCGGATGTTCTGCGCCAGGAAAGGATAACCAAGCTTGTCGATGAGTTCCTTGACGCGCGCGTCCCCGAGCGTGAATTCCCAATGCCCGGTCATGGCGTCCGGCTTGAGTAGCGCCATGCAGTCGACCATGTCCTGGCCCTTAGTGACGAGCGACGTATAGCTGTTCTGCCAGGTATCGCCGCCATCGAGCAGCAGCACGCGCTCGTTGCGCTCGGCGCGGATTGCCTTGAGGATCGTGGCGATGCGGTCGAGGCCGCCGACCCGCCCATAGCTCTTGGCAAGCGCCGCGAAGTCGTCAGCGGTGAGCGTGTAGGCTGCCGACGAGTTCGCCGGAATCCCGTAATGATCGAGCAGCGCACGTCCGGTCAGGTGTGGAACGGAGCCCTTGGCGTTGCCGACGCCGAGATTGGTTGAAGGCTCCCGGAAGAAGATTGGCAGCAGCTGGCCGTGCAGGTCGGTGACATGCACCAGCGTGACATTGCCGAGCGGCTTAAAGGCCAGCAGATCGGCTTCGGTCAGCCGTTGCTGCGCGAAGGTTCGCGCCCAACCGGCCGGCACGAGGGCTGCCGTTGCGGCGGCGAGTTGGATCAGTTCGCGTCGTGAAATCATCCCATATCTTCCGAACCATGTCTTCTCTTCCGACCCATGTCTTTCGAACATGTCTTCCGAAGCGAAGCGAAATCCACAGCGAAGCGAAATCCACGCGGACGGTTTGAACCACGCCGGTGCCGCCGGCGATGCAGCGCGCTCAGCTGACCGTGATGCTTTCCTGGCCGACGATGGTGGAGCCGTCGTCGTCGATCCAGGTGAGCACGACCGGGCCTGATTCCTGCGCCCTGAATTTGAACTGGATGTAAGGGTTGGCCGAGACCGCCGCCTCGAAGTCGGCGGAAAACACTTGCTTGCCGGCAACCGTGCAGATGAACTTGTTCAGGATCTTGCGCGGAATGATTTTTCCGGCGGAATCACGGCGCTGACCGCTTTCCATGATGTGCGAGACGAGAGCCTTGACCTCGACCAGTTCGCCTTTCTTGGCGTTCTTCTTGTCGAGCTTGATGCGCGGTCTGACTTGGGCCATTTGAATCTCCCTATGGGCGCGTGGCGCTGATCGGATGTGACGTCAGCCGCCGCAGCCGCCGATCGTGACCTTCACCTGCTTGCTGGTCGTAAAGAGCGAGCCATCATTCATCTTCGCGATGGCGATGACGTTCTGCGTGGTGGCAAGCCGAATGCGGATGTTAGCTTCCGCGACCCCGCTGGCGGGCGAGAAATGGAAGGTGACGACGCCGGCACGCGGATTGCCATCGGTGACGACCAGCACATCGGTGACGTGGGATTGTTCCGTCATCGGGCTTTCCACAGAGACCATCATGGGCACGGTGTTGCCGTTTTCTGCGATCTCCGGCAGATCGAGCTTGACGCGCCCTTCCGAGGGTGTCTTGCCGCCGGTGAACTTCTTGATCACTTCGGCGGAATCATTGGCTGCCAGCGCCGGTCCGGCCGCGGCGCCCAGAACCGTCATCGCGGCCGCAGCCGCGCCGGTTGTCAAGGCTTGCCGACGATTGATGGTCAATGTCATTGCGGCTCTCCTCCCTCTCTGTTTCCTCTGTTCAATCAAACGTCTCGCGCCTCGAGCCGGGATCAAGAACGTGCGCCGCATGGGGCGTATAACATATGCATTTGTTTGTAAGTGTTAGACGATCCTCTCCGTAATTGCAATGAGGTTTCGCGCATGACGAGATAATTTGTCGCGCGTCGACGAATTCATCTTCTCATTCAAAAAAATGCATGTATTGTGAGTGCCGAACCGGACCAGCGGGGCCGCGCAAGAAGCCTGAACCGGCGCCCCATCCCGAGCGGGAGGACGATCAAGTGAATCCAAAACGAATGCTGCTTGCGGCCCTGCTTACTGTGGTAGCGCTGGTTACTGCGGCGAGCGCACAAGATACGGATACGGAAAAGGCGATCGAGCGATATCGCCAGATGCTCAAGGAAGATCCCTGGAGCAATCCCGGGCTGCTCGATGCCGACCGCGGAGAGGCGCTGTGGAGCACGCCGCGCGGCCCCAAGAATGTGTCGCTGGAGCAGTGCGATCTCGGCCTGGGCGCGGGCAAGCTCGAAGGAGCCTTCGCCGAGCTGCCGCGCTATTTCGCGGATGCGGACGCCGTCATGGATCTGGAGACGCGTCTGCTCTGGTGCATGGTGAAGTTGCAAGGCTTCCAGCGGGCCGATCTCGTGAAGAAGCCGCATCCATCGGGCGGCCGGCCCGTGAAGGAGCTTGGCGCGATCGCAACCTACGTGGCCACGAAATCGCAGGGCATGAAGTTTGCGGCCAAGCTGGATCATCCGAAGGCCAAGACGGCGGTGGCGCTCGGCGAGGCGCTCTTCACGCGGCGCTCAGGTCCGTTCGACTTTGCGTGCACGACCTGTCACGCGGGCGAGGGCAGGCGCATCCGGTTGCAGGCCCTGCCGTTCCTTTCGAATCCGGAGGCCGCCCGCAAGGTGATCGGTGAATGGCCCGCGTACCGGGTGTCATCCACCCATGTGATGACGATGCAGCATCGCCTCTATGATTGCTATTGGCAGATGCGCATGCCGGAGCTTCAGTTCGGCTCCGATGCCAGCGTGGCGCTTATTGCCTATCTGGTCAGCAAGGCTGAGGGCGGCGTGATCTCCGCCCCGTCGATCAAGCGCTGAGGGAGGAATGATCATGCGCAGAATTCTGCCCGCCGTCGGCGTCGTGCTCATGGCTGCCGCTCCATCGGCCTCGGCGCAGCAGAGCGTCGATCCCGCGCGCGTCGATGCGGCTATCAAAGCGGCGTTTCCGACCGCGCCTGCGGATTGGCAGTCACGCCTTGTGCCCGACGAGACCATGCGGCAATGCAGCGCCCACGGCAACGCACCTCCGAGCGCGATGGCCCAAGCGATCCAGGCGCGCGAGAAGGCCACCATTGTGTATCCGGCCGACGGCAAATTTCTCGGCGACTGGAAAAAGGGCGAAGCGCTTGCGCAATCGGGCTACGGCCTGCGATTTACCGACTATCCGCCCCGTCGCCCCAATGGCGGCAATTGCTACGCCTGCCATCAGCTGACCAAGGCGGAAGTCAGCTACGGCACCATTGGCCCGAGCCTGCTCGCCTATGGCAAGGTGCGCAAATACAGCGCCGCGGACACCAAGGCGGTGTATGAGAAAATCTACAACGCCCATGCCGCCTTCCCGTGTTCCCTGATGCCGCGCTTCGGCGCCAACAAAGTGCTGACGATCGAGCAGATCAAGGACGCGGTTGCGTTGTTGATGAGCCCGGACAGCCCGGTCAACAAATGAGCGCACGAGCCGAAGGCCGCAGCTATCCCAGTGGCGCCGCACGCGTTGCCGCCAATGGTGGAGGCGCGTCGGCCGCGCTCGCGCCTGGACGACTGACGCGTTGGGTCGGTTGCGCAAGCCTGGTGCTCGCCGCCATGGCAATGCTGCTCTCGTCTGTTTCCGCCGCCGAGCTCTTGATGTATCGGCGGCAGGGCTGTCCTTGGTGCCTGGCCTGGGATCGCGACGTCGGCCCGATCTACGGGAAGACCGATGTCGGCCAACGGGCGCCGCTGCGAAAGGTCGATCTCGATCGTGAGCGACCGAAAATCGCGCTCGAGACTCCCGTTATCTATACGCCCACTTTCGTTCTGGTCGAGCAAGACCGCGAGGTGGGCCGGATCGAGGGTTATCCGGGCGAGGCCAACTTCTGGGGCCTGCTGGACCGGCTGATCGAGCGATTGCCTTTGCAGGCCGCGATCGATTGATCTACGTTGGGTTTGATCGGCGCCGATTGAGCCAGGAGCAACGACACCTATGAGCCCGCAAGCTGCGGCCAAGACCCGCAATCGCGATCTCGATATCGACCAGATGATCGCCAACGCTCACGAGGCGAGTGAATTCCTGAAGGCGCTATCGCACGAAGCACGGTTGATCATTCTGTGCATGTTGGTCGAGGGTGAAAAATCGGTGACCGAGATCGAGCAGACGCTCGACCTTCACCAACCTGCCGTGTCGCAGCAGTTGGCGCGTCTGCGCGCCGATGACCTGGTTGAATCCCGACGCGACGGGAAGAATATCTACTACTCGCTCGCGCGTTCCGAGGTGCGTGACGTGATCGAGGCGCTGCACGCCGCCTTTTGTCGGCCAAAGCGCTCCCGGTGATGCCGCGCGGATGATCGGGGCGCTCAACCTTCGGTGCGACGTACCGATCATGTGATGCCCGATCTGCCGCCCTTCGTTGTCCGCAGCCTGCTCGGCCTCGTGCTGGGGATGGCGCTGGGGTTCGCCGCACGGGCAGGTCGCTTCTGTACGCTGAGCGCCATCGAGGACGCGGTTTACGGCGACGACACGCGCCGGCTGCGTTCGTGGCTTCTTGCGATCGCCGTCGCCATCGTCGGCGTGCATGTGCTGGAGCTGATTGCCGGTCTCGACCTTTCGCGCGCAATCTATACCAGTCGACGCATCAAGTGGGGCGGGGCGATCATCGGCGGATTCCTGTTCGGGCTCGGGATGGCGCTCGTCGGCACTTGCGGCTTCGGCGTGCTGCTGCGGCTCGGCGGCGGCGACCTGAAGGCCGTGCCGATTGTCCTCATCATGGCGATCACCGCCATGATGACCATGCGCGGCGTCACTGGCCTCGCGCGGATTCGGTTGACCGATCCGTTGTCGACCGAGCTCGCCACCTCACAACGACTTCCCGACCTGCTCGGCCTTGGCGGCACGGTTGGCCGTGTGATGCCATTTGCGATGGCGGGCGCTATTGGCATCGCCGCCGCCGCGCATCTTCCTTTCCTGCGCTCCGCGCGGTTCATCGTGACGGGGATCGCAATCGGCCTCATCGTCGTGCTCGGATGGTGGGCGACCGGTATTGCCGGCTACGATCCGTTCGAAGCGCGCCGGATCGAATTGTTCAGTTTTGTGGCGCCACTCGGCGAGACGCTGCTCTATCTCATGCTCGCATCCGGGTTGCGGCCGGATTTCCCGGTCGGAGCGGTGCTCGGGGTCATTGTCGGCGCGTTCGTGGCTGCAAAGACGACCGGGCGGTTCCGATGGGAGGCGCCCGATGACGCGCGCGAAATGAAACGCCACGTGCTCGGCGCGTTTCTGATGGGATGCGGCGGCATCGCCGCGCTCGGCTGCACGATCGGTCAGGGCATCACTGGCCTGTCGACTTTGTCGGTCGGATCGGCGTTGTCGATCGCCTCGATTTTTGTTGGCGCGCGCTTTGGCTTGTATCTGCTGGTCGAACGGTAGTTGCGCGCGCACGTGCGCGCTCGCGCAGTCTCAGCGACGCCCGAACAATCGATCGATGAACCAGTTGTCGATGCTGCCGTTCTGCGGCTGCTGAGGCGGCGTCGGGCGGCCGCCAATCGGCGCCGGTGGAACGGGCGCGCCTATTGGCCGAATTGTCACGGCCATCGGGCTACTGGGGACCGCCGGCGGCACAGCGCTTGCGGTCTGCGGTCCGCTGCTCCAGCCCATGCTGATGCCCGGCAGCGCCGCGACCGCGATGCCCTGGTGCGCGACCTTCATGACGCGGCTCCAGATCTCGACCGGCAGGCCGCCGCCGGTCGCTCTTTTCGTCGGCGAGGAATTGTCGTTGCCGACCCACACGCCGGTGATGAGATGAGCGGTGTAGCCGACGAACCAGGCATCGCGGAAATCCTGGCTGGTGCCGGTCTTGCCGGCCGCCGGCCAGCCCGGCAGCTGCGCGCGCCGGGCGGTGCCGATGCGCAGCGTCTCGCGCATCATGGTGTTCATCATCCCGACGTAGCGCGGCTCGATGATGCGGCCGAGGATTTGCGGCGTGCGCACATAGAGGGTCTTGCCGGCCGCCGTGCGCACCCGCTCGACCACATAGGGCACGATCGCGTCGCCGCCGTTGGCGAACGGCGCATAGGCCGCGACGAGCTCGAGCACGGAGACTTCCGAGGTGCCGAGCGCGAGCGATGGATTGGGATCGAGCTTGGAGGCGATGCCGAGCCGATAGGCGGTCTTGGCGACCGCGGTCGCGCCGAACTCTTGCGTGAGGCGTACCGACACCGTGTTGAGCGACATCGCAAGCGCCTGCGTGAGCGTGACCGGTCCGTAGTATTCGTGTCGGTAGTTTTCCGGCCGCCAGCCCTTGAACGCGATCGGCTTGTCCTCGCGCACGGTATCGGGTGTCAATCCGCGCTCGAGCGCGGTGAGATAGACAAACGGCTTGAAGGCGGAACCCGGCTGGCGTTTCGCCGCCACCGCGCGATTGTATTGGCTTTCGGCATAGTTCCGGCCGCCGACGAGCGCGCGCACCGCGCCATCGGGGCTGATCGCCACGATCGCGCCCTGGCCCACGCCGAGCTTGGTGCCGCGCTGCGCGAGCTCGTCGACCAGCGCCTTCTCGGCCGCGGCCTGCAGCGCCGGATCGATCGCCGTGACAACCACAAGATCCTGATCGACATGGCCGACGAGGTCGTCGAGCACATCCATGATCCAGTCGGCCACGTAGTTGACCGTGCCGGCGCCGGCCGGCTTCACGGCATGCGCAGGCTGCGCGAGCGCGGTCTTGGCCATGGTCTCGGTGATGAAGCCGTTCTCCACCATCGCCATCAGCACGGTCTGGGCGCGCCGCTCGGCGCCGTCCGGATTGCGGCTTGGCGCAAGCCGCGACGGCGATTTCACGAGGCCGGCGAGCATTGCGGCCTCCGCGATCCTCACCTGCCTGGCGCTCTTGCCGAAGTAGCGCTGCGCCGCAGCATCGACGCCGTAGGCGCCGGCGCCGAAATAGACCCGGTTGAGATAAAGCTCGAGGATCTCGGTCTTGGAGAATTTGCGCTCGAGCCAGAGCGCCAGCACCACTTCCTGCAGCTTGCGCCAGAGCGTGCGTTCCTGCGTGAGGAACAGGTTCTTGGCGAGCTGCTGGGTGATGGTCGAGCCGCCCTGCGCCACGCCGCGATGCAGCAGGTTGGCGGCGGCTGCGCGCACGAGCCCGATCGGGTCGACGCCGAAATGGCTGTAGAAACGGCGGTCCTCGATCGCGATGAAGGCGCGCGGCAGATAGGCCGGCAGCTCCTTGAGCGTGACGGTCGCGCCGTGCATCTCGCCGCGGGTCGCGAGCGGCTTGCCGTCGAGTCCGACGATCTCGATCTGCGGCGGGCGCTTGGGAATTTCGAGCGACTGGATTGGCGGCAGGCTGATCGCCACCCATACCATGGTGCCGGCGGCGCCGATGATCAGCCACAGGCTGAGCACGAGGCTCCAGTAGACCAGGCGGCGCAGCGGCTTCGGGCGGCGCTTGCCGGCGCGCCGCGGCGCCGGCTCCACGTCGCTTCGCTCTGCGCTCTTTCGCCGTCCCCCCGCCATCTCAACCCGCGTGCACTGGTCCCCGGTCGGTACCGTAAGGAGTGCGCTTTAAGGTGCCGTTACCGGCTCCCGCGCCTGCCGTTAACCATAAGACGCTTGGTGGAAAGGCGGCGCATCAGTACCGGCAAATTATTTGCGGTACCGCGTGGCGTTGGGCGCCAACTCACTTCCATTTCAACAAGTCACTTCCATCTGAAAAAGTTCCCGAATAATCTCGCCTCGGCCGGAAGAAGTCCGGTCGAGGAACGCTCGGGGGTTAACATGAGAAAGTTTGCACTGATGCTGGCGGCAGCTCTTGCGGTGTCCGCGCCGCTGGCCGCAACCATGACCACGGACAGCTACGCGGCCGCCAAGAAGGCGAAGAAGGCCGCTGCCAAGAAGGAAGTCGCCAAGAGGGAGTCCGGTCCGGAAGTGCCGTTTGGTACGATCGTTCGTGCGATTGACGATCTGGGCCATCAGCTGTTCACCTACTCGGGCCCGGGTGGAGACGAAAAGGTCGCGAAGAAGCATGGCAAGAAGAGGAGCGCCAGCAAGAAGAAGGCCAAGAGAGCGAAGAAGGCCTGATCAGCTGCGCTGACAGCCATTCCGAACCGTCCCGTTGGATCACGTGCGGGCCGTGTGTCCGCACGCGATCGCGGGGCGGGGAGGCGACTGACGATCTTTACGCATTCGCACGGCGGCCACGGACAGACTGGCTCGCGGCAAGGCTGTGCGTTTGCGCATGGGGCGGCGGAGGATGGAGCTACCGGACGTCCGCGGCGGCGCCAAAAATCCGGCTTATCTAATTGATTTTGTTAGGCTTTAAGCTGCGGTGGGTTCGTTTTGGCAAAAATCTGCGACAACCCTCTGCCCCGCGCATCCGTGTGTTGTTGAAGGCCTTTCGGGCTGCCGGCTCTCGACATTCCTCACCTGACATTCCTTACCCATTCCTTACCCATTCCTCACCCATTCCTCACCCAACATTCCTGACTCCACATTCCTCAGCGAGGCGCTTCTCGGTCGCGGATCAGGCCACGCACAATGGGCCATAAATCACCAGAAGTAAAATACTCCTTTTTCACTTCTGCGTGAAATTCGACGGTGTCTCCCGTTTCTTCGCATCTCTCGTTTCGCATCGCTGCTTTCATGTCCTCTCTGTTCCTCATTTCTGCGGGCCATGCGGACGCGCGCGGCGTGAGCTTGCGGTCTCGCTGTTTGTTTCAGTTTCGCTGACGATCTTTCAGTTGTGTGCATCTTGCTCTTTGCTCTACCGTGCCAAAGCACCCCCGTGACGCGTTTTCCGAGCTCGCTCCGGCTTTGAGCGGATGCGCTCGCGGCAGCCGGATCGAAGAGGGGATTGACCTTGGTCAAGAAACGGTGCGCGCGGAATTTAGTATCAATTGCGACTGTTGGCATGACCAGAGGGAGAACGGCCCATGACACAGTCGCGACCCAACGTCGTCATCGTTGGAGGAGGAATCGGCGGATTGTTCGCAGCGAACGCTTTGGTCGCGCAGGGGCTTCGGGTGTCGGTCTACGAGCAGGCGCCCGCGCTGGGAGAGGTCGGGGCCGGCGTCTACATCACGCCGAACTGCGTGCGCCAATTGCAGCGCGTGGGGCTCGGACCGGCGGTCGAGAAGTGGGGTGCCAAGGTTGGCAACAAGTCGCGATATTTCCACCACGACGGCACCGTCATCGCGGGAGTGCAGGTCGCGGACTCCTCGGGCTGGAATGCGACCTACGGCATGCATCGCGCAGATCTTGTTGAGATGCTGGCCAAGGCGCTGCCGCCCGGTGTCGTGCACACCGGACACCGGTGCGCCGGCTTTGAGCGGCATGGCGACCTCGCGCGCGTGACCTTCGAGAACGGGGCCGTCGCCGAAGCTGACGTTGTGGTCGGCGCGGACGGCATTCACTCCGTGCTGCGCAAGCACGTCCATCCCGAATCCAAGCCCGTGTTCTCGGGCACCGTCACCTACCGCGGCGTCGTGCGGGCCGAGCTCGTGCCGGAATGGCCGGCGGAAAGCTGGCTGATGTGGCTCGGCAAGGGCAAGCACTTCCTGGTCTATCCGCTGCGCGCCGGCTCGCTCATCAATTTCGTGGGCTTCGTGCCCGCTGACGAAGAGATGAAGGAATCATGGTCGGCCTCGGGCGACCCGGATGCGCTGCGCCGCGAATTCGAAGGCTGGGATCCGCAGATCGGCTATCTGCTGCGCCAGGTCGAGACCACGTTCCGCTCAGCGCTTTATGATCGCGACCCGCTGCCGTCATGGACCCGGGGCCGACTCACGCTCCTCGGCGACGCCGCACACGCGATGCTTCCGCATCTTGGGCAGGGCGCCAACCAGTCGATCGAGGACGGCATGGCCCTTGCCACCATCCTGGCGAACACGGACCGCACCACGGTGCTCGCGGGGCTGCTTGCCTATGAGCGACTTCGGCGCGAACGGACCGCGAAGGTTCAATCCGGCGCGCGCCAGAACGGGCTGCGGTATGACTCGTTCCACGCCGACCTGAATATCCGGGACGCCGAGATCGCCGCTCACGCCGAGTTCCGCAAGCAGCTCTACGATCACGATGTCGTTCCAGAGGCACGCGCCGCCGCGCTGGAGCTGGTTTAGAGCATGATCCCGAAGAGCTGCAGACTTTTCGGATAAGATCATGCGAACAAACAAACGCGTGGAGCGAAATCGAAATCGCGATTGAACCCAAAGCGATTTCGCTCGAGCTGCGGCGCGCTCAGCTCTCGACTTGCGCCAGGGACGCCTTCCCGGGCAGCTTCATCCGAGTGTCACTGAAAAAAGCGCGGGTCAGGAGGACCCGCGCTCGATGTCTGCCAAAGACTGAATGTCCGCTAAAGACTGATATCTGTTGAAGACTTAGGCCGCTTCGCGCGCCGCGCTACAGCTTCGCCTGGGTCTGCATGCCGATCGCCTTCTTGACGCGGTTCACCAACTCCGGCGAGGCGCCGATGATCTTGTCCACCAGTGCCTGCGTCGCCTTGGCGTCGCGCGGATGGATGTGGAGATTGCGCTTCTTGGCCTCGGCGAGGAAGTCGGGGTCCTTCATCAGCGCGTCGAAACCCTTGCGCAGCGCCGCCACGCGATCGGCCGGGACCTTGGGGCCGACTGCCATGGCGCGTGAGATCGGGGTGCCGGCGACGATGAAGTCCACGATGTCGCGCTTGGCCGGCGGCGCGAGCTCGAGCAGCGTGGGCACGTCCTGCAGGTCCGGCTGCCGCTCCAGCGTGTATTGCACCAGCATGCGGACCTTCTTTTCTTTGATCCATTGCGGACGCGTGCCGATGATGTTTTCCCAGGACGCCACCCAGCCGGCAATCTCGCCGCGCTCCATCGCGATGTTGCAGTCGGCGCCGCTGCGGTAGCCGGCAACGATCTTGTACTTGCTGCCGAGCACGTCCTTGGTCAGCGCAGCCCATTGATAGGTCAGGTGGTTCTTGTTGAACGCCCCGATCGTCATGTCTTTGGTCTTGAGGTCATCCAGCGTCTTGGCGGGTGCGGTGTGCCACAGCGTCAACGACTGCGAGATCGCGTCATAGGCGCCGAGCCAGTGCATCTTGCGCGACTCGAACTGGATGCCGGAACCGCCTTCCAGCCTTTCGGCGAGCGGGATCGAGTGCGAGAGCAGGATCTCTGTGCCGTCCTGCGCCGCCACGCCATAGACGTGGTTGGCCGCGTTGGCGCCGCCGTGGCCCGGCATATGCTCGACGATGAAGCTGGGATGACCCGGAATGTGCTTCGAATAATACTGGGCGATGAGGTGGCCGTAGAGGTCGAAGCTGCCGCCGGGGCCGGTCCCCATCAGGATGACGATCGTTTTGCCCTTGTAGAAGTCGGCGGCCGAATCGGCTGCTGCTGGTGATGCCAGTGCCGTCGCGGCGGCAAGCGCGATGGCGGCGGACGCGATTGTTCGAGACGCGATTGTTCGACGAGTTTGCATCATGACCGTTTCCACCATGTTCGTTTGCGCCATAACAACAACCTCCCGCGGCGCAGCCGCAAGGACGGCGCCGTCGCTTGATGCCCGTCAGAAATCATAACAAGCGGCATGGACCGCCACGCCGTGGCCGATCAGCGCAGTTTGGTAACTTTATTTCGCGCGCGTGTGTTGTTGCAATGCAATGAAAAATGGATGCTGCCGGCAACCAACTGTTCGGGCCTGGTTAGCCGTGAGCGGCGGACGACTTCTGCTGCTGGTCCCCGGTGCTATTGGTCTCGGCCGCCGATCGTTGGTTTGCACTGCCGTTGGCGAAAGCCCGAACGTCAAGCGGTGACGTAGCAAAACCGGACCGCCAGCGCTTGATGGTTGGTTCTTGATGGTTGGTTCCCGATGGTTGGTTAGAGATCAAGCGCCGGGATCGGATGTTTGCGGCGCCTCAATCGCGGGAGCCGAGGCTCGCTGCGGAGGGGCGCCACCATCGGTGCTGCCGGCGAGCGTCTGGGCGTCCCTGACCCTGCTCATCTCAAAGGCAACATTCAAAAGGCTCAGACCAACCGCGGCCGCGACGACCGTGGCGATGAAGGTGCTCCACATGTGCGTCTCCCTTCAGCTCTGCTTTTGCGGTCGATAAGCGTGATCTTGTCCTCAAGAATGGCGCGGGTTTGCGCACTCGCCGCGACATAACGACAGGCCGCTGACGGCTGTCGATCGGGCCGACGGCTCTCGGTGTTCAAGAACCGGCGCAGGTGAAAATGGTTAAACCCTCCAACTCAAGGTGCGCTCTCGCAGGCGCGCGCGTGCGACAATTCCGCGCGCCAAAATTCGGTTTATCGTTCAGCGGGATATTGTGTGCTCCGGACTGCCGCGGGGGCTTGCAACGGGAGCGCTCCGGCTTTACATCGCGCTCGAACGCATTCGCTCCGCCCACCGGCTCCCGGATGCAGGATCATTGAACAGCTTCGCGCTCGCGGACGCGCCCTTAAGGGCGAGCGTCCGACCATTTACTTTTGGCTCGTTGGGAACGAAGCGTATCGGGAGGACAACATGTTCGACGTTTCTCATTCCTATCCGGGTCACCATCCTGATCACCCGAGCGGCGCGGCGCAGCAATCAAGAAACGTGGCCGGCCTCATGTCACCGCTTTCGGATCAGGCCCAGAAGATCTTTCTGCCGCGCGGATCGGCGCAGTCTCGCTTCGAGCCCCCGTCCTACTTTTATCTCGCGTCTGACAGCGGTGTCCTGCCGCGCTGGGCGGTCGATGAAGCCTGTCACAAGGACGCCGGCGCACAGTAAGGCGCGAAGGGGCGCCGGCACGTCCAGGCACGGCGCATATCTCTCTCTATTCAAGAATTCTTCTTGCTTGAATAAGGCGTGGGGCGGCTTGCGCAGATGCGCATCGCCCGCGCGTTCTTCCCGGTGCCGGATTGGTTGCTCGGATCGACGCGGGCCGTGCTCTGCGTGGAAGACTGGCGCAGATTGAGCGATAGCAGCCGAGCGCGATGGCAGCCGTGGGCGCTGTCGGCGCCGGATCGGGAGTAGATCGCCGCCTACATGAAGCGGCTCGGCCTGCGCCGTTCGCGATGGTGAGAGGCCTCCCCAGGCTGCAGGCGGACGCGTAGTAAACCTGAAGGAAGACGACATCCCGGCTCTTCCCTATTTTCTCTTTCGATTCACAAAGGGTTTAGCCAATTGACTATCAGTAAAGTTTTTACAAATAGACTCTTGGTGAGGTGCGTCCGAATCTGAAACGGTTGGTGCCATGCTCCGCTGAGGGATGCACGCCGTGACCGCTAAGAAGATCGACTCGGAACTCACCATCACCCTGTGGCCCATCAAGATAACCGCGAGGGGCAGCGAGGCGATCAGCGCCGTCAGATGGCCGGTCGCCGTTATCCTCTGTGCACTCGCGTTGCTGCTCTTGTCGCGGTTGCCATTCTACAACTTCTCTGAGAACCTCGATCGGATTGGGCATCTAATATTCGGGGGAGGCTGATTTGAAAGTATTCCTCAGTTGGTCGGGAGAGCAGAGCAAGGCGGCTGCGACGGCCCTACACGGTTGGCTGCCGACTGTCATACAGACCGTTCGGCCGTACATGTCGGCGGAGAACATCGACAAGGGGGACCGGTGGAGCATCGACATATCGAAGCAGTTGGAGGAGACGCACTTTGGCATCATCTGTATGACACCACAAAACATGGAGGCACCCTGGGTTCTATTTGAGGCTGGCGCTCTATCGAAGAGCATGGAGAAAGGGCGAGTTTCCCCGCTATTGTTCGGTATAGGACAGCACCCGAAGGAAGGATGGTTGTCGAGAATGCGCCATTGCTTGAGGAAGAACTTGAGGAAGAGAAGGACGACGACGCGAGCCAATAGCCCCAACCAACTTCCAGCCAGTTAACCGACAAAGCCCCGACAACGTCGCCGCGCAGTGTCCGAGAACCATGCGCTTTGCAGGCACTTCTCGCTCGCCGGGATATGAGCCTGTTCGCCTGCACACTCCCTGCACGGTTACCCGGATACCCCTGAATCACCCCATTTTTTGGGCGTTTCTTCCCCTTCGTGGTAACGATTGGTTAGGGGCGTGCCCGCATCCTTTGCGTAGTGATTTGGGGGGTGCCGCGTTGAGTGCTGAAATCATACGGCTGAGCGACCGCCAGGTCGGGCGCGAAGCCGCGCTGGCGATCGATCTGCGTACCGCGATCGATGTCGCGATCCGCGACCTGCGGGAAATTCAGGGCTGCTGGGGAACGGAGCTGGCGCGCGAGCGGCTCTCCGAGTGCCACGACATGCTGCAGGAGGTGCTGGCGGCTTCCTGAGTCGGAGGCGCGTCAGCCCGCTGCCGCCGCCGGCTGCTTCGGCTGCTCGGTGCCGAGCAGCGTCAACAGCGCGCGCTTGATCGCCGCTTGCCGCGTAGCCGCCGTGATCTTGGCGCCCAGCAAATCGGTCACATAGAACACGTCGACGACGCGCTCGCCGAAGGTCGCCACGTGCGCCGACGCGATGTTGAGGTTGAGCTTGGAGAGCGTGGTGGTGACCTCGAACAACAGGCCCGGCCGGTCAAGCCCGGTGACCTCCAGCATGGTGTAGCGGTTCGACCAGTTGTTGTTGATGGTCACGTCCGGTTCGATCGCGAAGGCGCGGATGCGGCCCTTTGGCGCCGGGCGATTGGCCAGCATGTCGGGCAGCTTGAGCGTGCCGCGCAACGCCTTCTCGATCGAGTCGGCGACGCGCGCGGCGCGCCGCTCTTCGTCCTCGTCGTGCTGGAACTCGCGCGTGAGCGCGATGGTGTCGAGCGCGCGCCCATCCGTGGTGGTGAAGATCTGCGCGTCCACGATGTTGGCGCCCGCCATCGCGCAGGCGCCCGCGATGATCGAGAGCAGCCAGGGATGATCGGGCGCGAACACGGTGAGCTCGGTCACGCCGCGCGTGGCGTCGAAGCTGACCGTCGTGGCGAGCGACTGGTCGGCGGTCTCCGCCTTGCGCACGAAACGCGCGTGCTCGATCTTCTGTGGAAGATCCACTTTGAGCCAGTAGGCCGGATAGTGACGCGCCAGATAGGCGTCGATCTCGGCGGTCGACCAGTCGGTGAGCGCGCCTTTGAGCTCGGCCTGTGCCACGGCGACGCGTTGCGCACGGTTGACCTCGGAGAAGCCGCCGGTGAGCGCCGGCTCGGTCTCGTAGTAGAGCGTGCGGATGAGCTGCGCCTTCCAGCCGTTCCAGACACCCGGCCCGACGCCCTTGATGTCGGCGGTGGTCAGGATGGTCAGGAGCTTGAGCCGCTCGACCGACTGCACCACGTCGGCGAAGGTCTGGATCGTCACCCGGTCGGAAAGGTCGCGTGATTGCGCGACCGTCGACATGACAAGATGCCGCTCGATCAGCCAGGAGACAGTGTCGGTCTCGGCCGCCGTAAATCCCATGCGCGGGCCGAGGTGCCGCGCCACCCGTGCGCCCGCGATCGAGTGGTCCTCGATGCGGCCCTTGGCGATGTCGTGCAGGAACATCGCCATATAGAGGATCTTGCGGCTCTGCGGCTGCAACGTGCGCATCAGGTCGGTCGCGAACGGCGTGTCCTCGGAGCGGCCTGCTTCGATGTCGGACAGGATGCCGATGCAGCGCAGGAGATGCTCGTCCACCGTATAGTGGTGGTACATGTTGAACTGCATCATCGCCACGATGCGGCCGAACGCGCGCACGAACTGGCCGAGCACTCCGGCCTCGTTCATGCGCCGCAGCACGGTTTCGGCGTCGTTTCTCGACGTGAGAATGTCGAGAAACAGCTGGTTGGCCTCCTCGTTGTGGCGCAGCTTGCTGTCGATCAGCTTGAGCGAGCGCGTCACCGCGCGCATCGTGTCTGGATGGAATGCCAGATTGTGCTTTTGCGCGAGGTGGAAGATGCGGATCAGATTGACCGGGTCGCGCTTGAACACGTCCGGATCGACGATGCGAATGCGGTTATGCTCGATCGAGAAGTCGTCGGTCTCGGAGAGGATGCGGCGTGTGCGTGGTCGGAACCGCGCCATCACGCGGCTGAGCACCGGTTCAGGCTTGGCCTGGCGGTCTTCAAGCTCGGCGCACAGGATCGCGGTGAGGTCGCCGACGTCCTTGGCGACCAGGAAGTAATGCTTCATGAAGCGCTCGACCTCGCGCTGACCCGGATGCGAGGTGTAGCCGAGCCGCACCGCCACGTCGCGCTGGATGTCGAAGGAGAGCCGCTCCTCCGCCCGCCCGGTCACGAAATGCATGTTGCAGCGGACCGCCCACAGGAAATCGCCGCAGCGGCGAAAGCGCGTGTATTCGCGTCGGTCGTAGACGCCGTGCTTGATCAATTCCTCGCGCTCGTGCACGCGGTAGACGTATTTGGCGATCCAGTAGAGCGTGTGCAGGTCGCGCAAGCCGCCCTTGCCGTCCTTGACGTTGGGCTCGACCAGGTAGCGCGACTGCCCGGCGCGGCGGTGGCGCTCCTCGCGCTCGGCGAGTTTGGCGGCGACGAAGTCGGCCGCCGTGCCCTGCACGACCTCGCGGTCGAAGCGGATCATCAGCTCGTCGTAGAGCCTGCGCTCGCCGAGCAGGAAGCGCGCCTCCAGGATCGCCGTGCGGATGGTCATGTCCGCCTTCGACTGGCGGATGCACTCGTTCACCGAACGGGTGGCGTGGCCGACCTTGAGCCCCATGTCCCAGAGCGCATAGAGAATCGCCTCGGCGATCGACTCGCTCCAGGCGGTCTGCTTGTACGGAAGCAGGAATAACAGATCGATGTCGGATCCCGGCGCCAGGATGCCGCGTCCATAACCGCCGGTCGCCACGATCGCCATGTGCTCGGCTTCCGACGGATTGTCGGCCGGATAGAGATGCTTCTGCGCGAACTCGAACAGGATGCGGATGATCTCGTCCTGCATGAAGCACAGCCGCTCGGCGCAGAGCCGCCCGTGGCGATCGCGCAGCAGCATGCGCTCGACGATGGCGCGCCCCGCCATCAGGGCCGCCTTGAGCTCCTGCGCGACCGCGGTGCGCAATTCGCGCTCGTGCCCGGCATGCAGCGCCGGCAGCCGTTCGAGCTTCGCCGCGACCGCTGTGGCGTCGAAGATCTCGGGAAAGCCGGGCGGGGCGGGCACGGCGGCTGGCGCGGCGGCTGGTGTGGGCGGACTGAGCATGGCTTTCGTTACCGGAGCCGGCCTCCACTGTCACGGAAGAGTCGTTGGGGAGCGGCCCGCGACCGGGGATATGGGTATGTTAGTATATCAATCTAGGGACTCGGAAGAAATAGAAAGACTTTTCTATTTCTTCCCTGATTTTATTGCTCACATAGAATGAAAATAGCATCAATTTTGACCTTGTGGCTTGCCCACGCTGCGGCCTCTGGTGGTGAGGCGGCGCGCCCGTTATATGCGGCGGCCCGCAGAATGGTTGCAGGAGTATCGGAATGGACGCTACCGCGTTGCGCGCCATGCAGGCGTCGCTCAAGGACCGCTACAAGAGCGACCCGAAGGCCGCCTACATCACGCTCAAGGCCAAGGGTACGCTCGACGACACCAACATCGCCTGCAAGGTCGAGACCGGGCGGGCGCTCGCGGTGGCGGGCCTGCATCCGGCGACCGGCGGTTCGGGAATGGAGCTGTGTTCGGGCGACATGCTGCTCGAGGCGCTGGTCGCCTGCGCCGGCGTGACGTTGAAGGCAGTCGCGACCGCGCTCGACATTGCGCTCAAGTCCGGGGCGGTATCGGCCGAGGGCGATCTCGATTTCCGCGGCACGCTCGGCGTCGACAAGACCGCGCCGGTCGGCTTTGCCCAGATCAGGTTGCGCTTCGACGTCGATAGCGACGCGCCGCAGGAGAAGCTCGATCAGCTCTTGAAGCTAACGGAGCGCTATTGCGTCGTTTACCAGACCATCAAGAGCGGCCCCCCGGTCGATGTGTCGCTCAAGCGCGGGTGAGCAGAGAATATTGTAGATGCACCAGAGGATGGCGGCTGATCCCCCCGTCCATAGCGCTTCATACATGAGAACGCATGAGCGAACAGGCAAGCCGCTGTGCAAGCTCAGGAAGAGCGGGCAGGAGGCAGTCCAGTTTCGGCCATCAGTGTTCTTAAAGTTCTGACAACTTCGCTGACATCGGGGCCGCACATAGCGGGTGGCTTCCGGCTTTCGCAAAATTCTCGCCAAATGAACAGGGTGAGCTCAGCTCCGTCTGTTTCCCCTGGGCAGGAGGTTTCCGACAGTTGCTGCAAAATGCGGTAACGAGGGTCCATGAAGAAGGTTTGCTTTACCCATCGGCAGACGGGTATGACGTGGAAATGAATTGAATATCCCGTCATATGACCGTATTGGCCAATGTAGAGATGCTCGGGATTTAGAATCTTATTCAGGGCTCGTTGTGCGCTTGCCAGCAGCGTCCCGAGCTCGCTGAGGGCGCGTGGCGGCAATTGGAAAAGCTCGCTCGTCGACGTACGAGCGCCGGCCATAAGATATCCTGGCAAGGCGCAGTCCGCACGGTGGCTGATCACCCAATCATCAGTTTGAAGGACCACCAGGTCTTGCGGGTGCGGAAAAGGCGTCATCGATCATTCCCGTGCGTGCCTAGCGCAAGCCGGCGGTCATTTTGGTGGGCACGGTCGCCAGCGTATCGTCCTTAAGCTTGAGAATGTTCGTGCTGTCCTCGCGGGATTTGTTAGCCATGAATTGAGGTGCTCTTGCGCTTGCGGTCGCTCAGCTTCGGTAGCTTGGCGAGCCCATCGCCGATGTCCTGCTGTGCGAGGCGCAGCTCGTAAAGCTTCTGCAGGTTAAGCCAGTATTCAGCGCTGGTTCCGAACCAGTGGCCAAGCCGCAATGCGGTGTCGGCGGTGACTCCGCGCCGTGCGTTCATGATCTCGGTGATGCGATTGACCGGAACCTCGATCTGCCGCGCCAGTTCGGCCGCGCTAATGTCCAGTTCCTTGAGCTCGTCGGCGAGATGTTCGCCGGGGTGGATCGGGGTGCGGGCCATGTGTGCCTCCTTCAGTGGTAGTCCGTAATCTCGACATTGACCGGGCCGGGGGAGCCCGCTGGCCACTCGAAGCAAATCCGTCACTGGTCGTTGATGCGGATGCTGTATTGGCCAGTGCGGTCGCCTTTAAGGGCTTCCAGCCGGTTTCCGCTGAGCGCAGCGAGGTCCTTGAGACTGACCGCGGCATCGAGGCGGTCGAGCCGGACTTCAGCTTGGCGAGCGAAACCGGAAAACTCCCTGACAAAGTCGCCGGCCGCGAACCGAGCGGTCTTCCGGTCCCGGTAGCTCACAATCATGGTGGTAAGCTTAGCGCACCTTTACGCATTACGTAAAGCATAAAGAGCGACTAGTTGCACGCTTGTTGAGCCCTTCCGCGATCCGATAGCATCGCGCCCTGGGAAGGGAGCCTGCCGATGACACCCAAGTCTTGCGTTCTCCGCTCTTGCGTTCTCCGTGCTTGCGCTTTCCGCCGCGCCGCGCTCGTTGTGTGCGCGCTCCTCCTCGCCGCGCCCGCCACTGCCCAGACGCTGATCCGCGTTGGCAAATCGGTACCGGAGGCGTTCTCGTTCGTGCCGCTCGATGTCGGCATGCGCAACGGGCTGTTCAAGAAATACGGCCTCGACATTCAAAGCTCGGCGCTCGGCGGCGGCGGGCGGCTGCAGCAGGCGCTGGCGGCCGACGGCGTCGATTTCGGTCTCGGATCCGGGCCCGAGATGGCGGCGATCGTCAAGGGCTCGCCGGTCAAGGCGGTCGCCGCGATGGCGGGCCGTCCGCTGCTGCTGGCGCTCGCGGTGCGGCCCGACAGCGGGATCAAGACGGTCGACGATCTCAAGGGCCGGAAGATTGGCGTCACGACAGTCAATTCGCTCACTGCCTGGCTGGTGCGCGAATTGGGACGTCAGAAGGGCTGGGGCCCGGACGGGATCGCGGTGACGCCGCTCGGCCCGACGCGGGGTCTCATCGCCGCCATGAAGACCAAGCAGCTCGACGGCCTTGTCGCCGACATTGCGACGCTCTTGCGGCTCGAAGAAGCCGGCGACGGCAAGATTGTCCTGCGCTTCGGCAACCTGGTGACTGACTTCCATATCCACGTGATCTTCGCCACCAACAAGATCATCGCCGCCAAGCCGGATGGGGTCCGCTCGTTTCTCAAGGGCTGGTTCGAGTTCGATCGCCTTCATGCGGGCGAACAAGGCCAAGACGGTCGAGGTGGCGATGCAGGTCGGCAACATCAACCGCCGCATCGCCGAGCGTGCCTATGACGAGCTGATGCCGATGTTCTCCGACGACGGCAAGTTCAACCCGAAGGCGCTGGCCGTGCTCAGGCGCTCCTACGTGGAGCTGAAGATTCTCCCCACCGAGCCCGACATGTCGAAGCTTTATACGGAGGAGTTTCTGCCGGGAAAGTGAGGGTGCGCGCCCGCTCTCGTCCCGGCGCAAGCGGGGACCCATAGCCACCACACTTTCGATATCCTGACGGGTCGCGTCACACCGCGAGCGCACGGCGTATGGGTCCCCGCCTGCGCGGGGACGACATCGGAGGGTGTGGCGCTACTTGATCTCCAGCTTCTG
Organism: uncultured Alphaproteobacteria bacterium; assembly: GCA_963753575.1. Classification (GTDB taxonomy): domain Bacteria; phylum Pseudomonadota; class Alphaproteobacteria; order Rhizobiales; family Xanthobacteraceae; genus VAZQ01. The sequence goes on along the minus strand of CAVWCR010000003.1, from coordinate 3,680,161 downwards.
CTCGCGGATGACCTTGGCCCAGTTCGCGGTCTCGCTCTTGATGAAGCTCTTGAACTCCTCGGGCGAGGACGCCATCGACTCGAACAGCTGCGGCGCCATGAACTTCTGCTGGAACGCCGGGTCGTTCAGGATTTTCTGCACTTCGGCGTTGATCTTCATCACGATTTCTTTGGGCGTGCCGCCCGTCGTGGCAAGCCCGAACCAGGTGCCGGCCTCGTAGCCGGGCACGGTCTCCGACGTGGTCGGGACATCGGGCAGCTCCTTCACCCGCTTGGCGCTGCCGACGCCGAGAATCTTGAGCCGCTTCTGCTTGTGCGGCTGGATCACCAGGCTGAGGCTCACCGACATCAGGTTGATGTGGCCCGCGATGATGTCGTTGAGGGCGGGCGCCGCGCCGCGGTAGTGAATCGGCTGCAGCTTCACTTTCGCCATGTTCTCAAACTTGATCAAGTTCATGTGCGGGGCGGAGCCGACGCCGGCGGTGCCGTAGGTGATCTCGCCCGGTTTCTTGTTGGCAAGATCGATGAGCTCGCGCACGTTCTGAGCCGGCAATCCAGTGTTGGCGATCAGCGCCTGGCTGATGCGAACGAGGCCGGTGATCGGGACGATGTCCTTCTCGGTGTCGTAAGAAAGCTTCTCTTTGGAATAGAGCGTCGGGTTGAGCACGTAGGTACCGGCCTCCGCCACCAGCAGCGTGTGGCCGTCGGGCGGCGCCTTGGCCACGGCCTGCGCCCCGATGATATGGGCGCCGCCGCCCTTGTTCTCGATCACGACCTGCTGACCCCAGGCCTGCGACAAGCGCTGGCCGATCCCGCGCGCCACCACGTCGCTCACCCCGCCGGCGGCGGCGGTGACCACGATGGTGATGGTCTTCGACGGATAGGTCTGAGCCTCGGCGGCGGTGGTCGCCATTAGCACGCCGAGCGAAAGCGCGGTCCACTTGATCATGATGCTCCCCTTGTGCGGGCGCGTGCAAAGCGCGCCCGGTATGATGTTCTAGCTTATCACATGCCTTTTTTCCGAGGCTATGCCTCGTTTGCCGTGGCCTTGGCCTTGAGCGCGTAGAGCGCTTCCAGCGCCTCGCGCGGCGACATCTCGTCGGGGTGAAGCGCAGCGAGCGCGGCTAGTACGGCGTCGAGGCTCTTGTCCAGGGGGCTGCCGGCGGGCGCCGGCGCTGCGGCAAAAAGCGGCAAGTCCTCGAAGCCGCGCGGGGCGGAGCGGTCCTCAGCCTCGAGCTTGGCCAGCACCACCTTGGCACGCTCGATGACGCTCGCAGGTAGCCCCGCAAGTTTGGCCACCTGGATGCCATAGCTCCGATCGGCGGCGCCGGCCGTGACCTCGTGCAGGAACACGACCTCGCCCTGCCACTCCTTCACCCGCACGGTGGCGTTGAACAGGCGCGGCAGCTTGGCCGAGAGCGCGGTGAGCTCATGAAAGTGGGTGGCGAACAGCGCCCGGCAGCGGTTCTTCTCATGCAGATGCTCGATGGTAGCCCAGGCGATCGAGAGGCCGTCGAAGGTGGCGGTGCCGCGCCCGATCTCGTCCAGGATCACGAGCGAGCGCTCGCCGGCTTGATTGAGGATCGCGGCGGTCTCGACCATCTCGACCATGAAGGTCGAGCGCCCGCGCGCGAGATCGTCCGCCGCACCGACGCGCGAGAACAGCCGGTCGACCACGCCGATCCTGGCGCGCCGCGCCGGCACGAAGCTGCCCATCTGCGCCATGATGGCGATCAGCGCGTTCTGGCGCAGGAACGTCGACTTGCCGGCCATGTTCGGCCCGGTGAGAAGCCAGATACGGCCGGCTTCGAGCGGCGGCGGTGAGAGATCGCAATCATTGGCAACGAACGGGCCGCCGTCGGTCGCAAGCGCCTCCTCGACTACCGGATGGCGCCCGCCCTCGATCGTGAAGGCGAGCGAATTGTCGACCTCGGGCCGCGTATAGTCATGCGCGACCGCGAGCTCTCCCAGCGCGGCCGCGACATCGAGCGCGGCGAGCGCAACGGCTGCGTCCTTGATCGGCTCGGCTGCCTCAGTGACCAGCGCCGAGAGGCGCTCGAAACTCGCAAGCTCGATGCCGAGCGCACGATCGGCGGCGCTCGCGATCTTGGCTTCGAGCTCGCCCAATTCGGTGCTGGTGAAGCGCACCTGGCCGGAGAGCGTCTGGCGATGGATGAAGGTCGCGTTGAGCGGCGCGCTCATCAGCTTCTCGCCGTTCTGCGCAGTCACGTCGACGAAATAGCCGAGCACGTTGTTGTGCCGGATCTTGAGCGAACGCACGCCGGTCAAGCTGGCGTAACGCTCCTGCAGAGCCGCGATCACGCGGCGCGTGTCGTCGCGCAGCGCGCGCGCCTCGTCGAGCGCGGCATCATAGCCCACGCGCACGAAGCCGCCGTCGCGCTTGAGATGCGGAAGCTCATCGTCGAGCGCGGCCGCAAGCTCCGCCGCGATCGCCGGATCGGGCCGCTGCAGCGCCGCTTTGATGTCGGCAATCTCGGCCGGCAGCTCGCCGAGCGTCGCCAGGCGATCGGCCAAGTCGCTCGCCGCCGCAACGCCGTCGCGAATCGCCGCCAGGTCGCGCGGGCCGCCGCGGCCCACAACGAGGCGCGCGAGCGCGCGCGCGAGATCGGGTGCCGCATTGAGCCGCTCGCGCGCCTCCGCGCGTAACGCCCCGTCTGCAACGAACAACGCCACCGCGTCATGCCGCCGTGCGATCGTGGCCGGTTCGGTGAGCGGAGCGGAGAGCCGTTGCGCGAGCAAGCGCGAGCCTGCCGCCGTGACGGTTCGGTCGATCGCCGCCAAGAGCGACCCGCGCCGTTCGCCCGAGAGCGTGCGCATCAGTTCGAGGTTGGCGCGCGTCGCCTGGTCGATCGCAAGCGTCGCGCCCTGCTGCTCGCGCACCGGCGGCGAAAGCGGCGGGCGCCGGCCGAGCTGCGTGCGCTCGACGTAGGTGACGCAGGCGGCCGCCGCCGCAAGCTCGAGCCGGGAGAACGCGCCGAAGCCGGCGCTGGTCGCAACCCCGAAATAGGCCGCAAGCCTGCGCTCGGCGGTCGCCCCATCGAACACGTCGCGGGTGAGCGGCGTCACGGCCGGCAGCGCGCGCCACATCGGCGCAAGCTCGACGTCGCCATAGAGCGTATCGGAGACGATGATCTCGCCCGGCTCGAGCCGTGCGACCTCGGCCGCGAGCGAAGCGCGCTCGCACTCGGCGATGCGGAATTCGCCGGTCGAGATGTCGATCCAGCCGAGCGCGAAGCGGCCGTCCTCGTCGCTCGCGGTGCGCGCGCGCGCGACCGCCAGCAGGTAGTTGTTGCGGCGAGCGTCAAGGAGCGTGTCCTCGGTGAGCGTGCCGGGCGTCACCAGCCGCACGACATCGCGCTTCACGACACTCTTGGAGCCGCGCTTCTTCGCTTCTGCCGGATCCTCGAGCTGCTCACACACGGCGACGCGGTGGCCGAGCGCGATCAGCCGGTGCAGGTATTCATCCGAGCGGTGGATCGGTACGCCGCACATCGGGATGTCGCGGCCGAGGTGCTTGCCGCGCTTGGTCAGCACGATGCCGAGCGCGCGCGCCGCGATCTCGGCGTCCTCGAAGAACAGCTCGTAGAAATCGCCCATCCGGTAGAACAGCAGCGAGTCCGGATGGGCGGCCTTGATCTCGATGTACTGCTCCATCACCGGCGTCGTGCGGGCAGCGCCCTCGGCGGGCGGGCCGGATTCAAAGCCTTGAGGTGTCAGCGGACGGGCGGCATCCATGGGGGCGGGACGCTAGCAGATGCGGGCGCGGGATTCATGGGGGCAGGCGGCCAACCCACAGGCAACGACGACTTGTTGTCACCCAAATGCCACCGTCAGCCGCGCCGAGCGGTGACGCGGCTTCGCCTTGACCACGATTTCCACATCGCGGTCGAGGACGGTCATGAACTTCAAGAGGCGACCCAGCGAGTATTTCGTCAAACGGCCATGCAGGAGTGCCGACAAATCGGGCTGCGTGATGCCCAAGAGCTTTGCCGCCGCGACTTGCGTCAGCCGCCGGCGCCTGATGATCTCGCGGAGCTGCTGCACCAGGTCGGCCCGCAATTGCATCTCTTCCGGATTGTCGAAGCCGAGATCGGCAAAAACGTTGCCGCTCCCCCGCTGGACCGAGATCTTGCTGCTCATGATCGGCCCTCACTCTATAATACGATCGATAGTGCTCTTCCGCTCGTTTCAATCGTGTCCGAATGACTTCGATCTCGTGCCGCGGTGTTGCAATCCCCTTCTTTGACTTCTTCTGGAACACGTGCAGCACATAGACCACATTCGCGAACCTGACGGTGTAGACGGCGCGATAGGTATCTCCGCGATGGTCGTCCACAATTTCCAGTACGCCGCGGCCGCCAAATCCTTTAAGCGCCTTGGCGGCAGGGTGCTCGCCCCCCCTGCTGTGCCCGGTAGAGCGCCTCGCCCATGACTTCGCGCACCTCGCCGGGAAAGATCCGAAGGGCCTGGCGCAAGGACCCGATCCATTCCACCGGCTTCAGCGATGCCATGAGAGTAATATAGACAAATATCTATATTGTGCAAGACAGCAAGGTTGGTGGACCCGAGACAACACACGGAGTGCGCAATAGCGGGGCGTATTCCGCCAGTTGGTGTCGAAGTGGGCAATACGCTTCGCTGTTGCGCCTTACAGGCGCCGTTCACGAAATCTATTCGTGCGTATCCGATCCAACGGCGTCCTGCGGCGCGGATATGGCCCGTGCCAGCGCCTCGGCGCCGTTGGCGTAGGACGAGAATCGGATGACGGTTCCGTCCGCCGCGGCGATCCAGATGGCATGGGTCCACTGGTTGAGACCGCTTGCGACGATATCGGACAATATGATCTTCTTGGTCGCGCGCAACGGCCGGCGCTGCTCGATGCAGTCACCGTTCCAGCGCACCTCGCTGGCAAACGACACCAGGAAGACGAATCCTGTTCCGGCACCGAAGCCCACGCTGAGGAGCTGCAGTGCGAACATCTGCGTGTCGGCGTCCTCGCGGTCGGAGCCGACAAAATAGTAGACCCACAGGAACAGCACGGTGAGCGCGAACGTGCTTGCCAGCGCAAACCACTCCAGCGCGCTTGGAGAGAGATAAAGCCAGCCTTCGCGAACCTGCGGCACCCGCTTCTGGAAGTAGGTCAGCCCGCTGAGCGCCAGCGTCGCGGCGACGTCGGCAATGACGTACTGCACGCTCTTGGCGTCGGCGCCGAGCACGAATGTGGCCGCCGCGAACAGCAGCAGGAAGCAGATCAGGCCCTGCAGGACGTAGCGCAATCTTGAAACCTTGTGGTCCGAGGGCTGATTAATGCAGCCTTTTCTGTCAAGTCAAAGATGGGCTCTGCCGGCGGCGCAATATGCTTCGTTGTTGCGCCCTCCGGACTAGCCACGCCGCGCCTTGGGCACGGTGCGGCTAGTGCCGCCGATTTGAAGTTCCTACAGCAGTTGAAGCAAACTCGGTTGGGAACTTCAAATCGAAAGCCGGCACTATAATCATAGAGTTGCCAGTGCCCCTTTGCTTCCGAAATTGATGTCAGAGGTTGCTGCGATGTCTCACGAATTTCGGAAGCGGGGCACTAGAGTTGCTGGCGAAGAACGTGCGTATGCCCATCGCGCATGTCCGGCGTGAAGCCAAGCTGTATCCAGAACGCCGGCGCGTCGATGTTCCCGGCATTCACGGTGACCAACCCGCCGCGCGCGAGCGCCCGATCGATCAAGGCCAAAGCCAATCTGCGCCCGATACCTTGCCGACGGAAAGGCGGCCGCACGTAGAAGCGCCGCATTGCGAAAGGCGCTCGGCACGACCGGTTCGATGGTCAACCCGCCAATGCCCGCCAGCGTGCCTCGCGCATCAGCGGCCAGCAGCGCCTGGCCCTCGCCGTCAAAGCGCATCGCGCCCGACGCCCAATCGAGCGCGAGGCGCTCCAGGTGCCGGTAACCTTCGGCCGAGGCTTCAGCGCGCATGGCATCAAAGCCGTGGGGAAGCTCGTCGATGACTTGGTCGAGTTGCACTGTCAGCTCGACATGAGAAGGAATCACGAACTATGCCCGAAGATTGCTTCGGACTGTAGTCGCCGCCGGCCCGTCACAACGTCGGCGCATCTTGCTCCGGCTGAAAAATCGCCAGCGCCAGCGCTTCGGCGCCGTTCGAATAGGGCGAGAAGCGGATGACCGTGCCGTCCGAAGCTGCAATCCAGATGGACTGCGTCAAGGGGTTGATGCCGCCGGTGGTGATCTCCGCGAACTTCATCGTCTTGGCGGTGAGGAACGGCCGGCGCTGTTCGATCGCGTGATCGTTCCAGCGCAATTCAGACGCAAACGACGTGAAGAACACCATGCCGGTGCCCGCCGCAAATACGGCAATGAGCCACTTGAGCACCATCATCTGGGTCGCGGCGTCCGCGCGCGCCGAGCCGACAAAGTGGTAGATCCACAACAGCAGCGCCGTGAACGCGAAGCAGCCGATGAGCGCGAACCATTCCATCGCGCTCGGCGTCAAGTAGAGCCAACCCTCGCGCACCCGCGGGTTCGGCTTCTGCAGGTAGGTAAACGCGGTGACCGCCAGGGCGGCAACCGTCGCGATGATCAGCGGCCGCATGTCGTCCACGCTGCGGTCGAACACGAACGCGACCACGATGAGCACCAGCAGGGGCCCGATGAGGTTCTGCAACAGAGGGCGCAGGTTATGAAGCATCGCTCACCCGGATCAGCGTCGGCCTCGTGCCGCCGATCTGAAGTTCCTACAACACCCGCGGCAAACTCGCGTAGGAACGACGACTTGACGAACTTCGGAAGCGGGGCACTAAGGCGCCAAGGCTAATCGCAAGTGGTTGAAGCTTGGTGCAGGCGATAGCCTGCATTTTCTCCGATTCTTTAAGCTCCTTCCGGCCGGGGTCAGTCGTCCAGCGGCAGCGCAACGCGCAAGCCCGTATTGTAAAGGTGCTTCGCGGTCCGCACCGGAATCCGGATGGCCGATCTGACCCGACGGGATCCGGCCGCGAAGCTGCCGCCGCGAACGACGCCAACCTCGCAGGTCCCGGGGCGCGAGAACGCGGATCCATCGACCGGAATTTCCAGTGGATTGGGAGTCCAGCAATCCTCGGCCCATTCCCAGACATTGCCGTGCATGTCGAACAATCCCCACGGATTGGGTTTGAGGCTGCCGACCGGAACGGGCCCGGCGGCGTCGAACTCACTTCGGCAGCCGTCGCCCCAACCGAACTCCGAGCCAAGGTCGGCAAACCTCGCATAGGCGCAGAGCTCGGTCTCGTCGTTGCCGAAGCTATAGCGGGTCGTCGTGCCGGCGCGCGCGGCATATTCCCATTCGGCTTCGGTTGGCAGCCGATAAGGCTTGCCGGTTCGGCGCTGCAACCACGCCACGTAGGATTGCGCCTCATGCCAGCTGATGCAGACGGCCGGATCCGATCCCGAGATGTCGAAGCCGGGATGCTGCAGCGACGCGTCCGGTCCGCTCCAGGTCGGTGAGGAGTGTTCGGGGTTCACGATTGCGTGACAGGAGCCGCCGACGGTCATTCCGGTTTCCACGGTGAAGGCGGCGATCTGAGCGACCGTGACCTCGAATTTTCCGATCGCAACTCGTCGCGGGATGACCACCCGGCGCGGCACGCCTTCGGCGTCGAGGCGCCCGCGCTCGTTCTCGGGCGAGCCCATCATGAACTCCCCGGCCGGCAGCGCGACCATCGCCGGGCAATCCGCGCAGTCCCTGAAACTCGGTTGCGGTTGGTGTGCGGCGGGAGCGTTCTTGGCGTGAGTGACAAATGCCGGATTCGTGAGCGACACCGACCAGCCAAGAAAATAGATCACCCACCAGGCGACGCCCAAGAGAATCGTCGCGACCGCAGCCCACACCGGTCCCTTATGGGCCGTGCCCGGCTCGACCAGCAAAGACTCTTCAGTCCGTGCCTGGGGCGGGTCGGGCGGCATCGCCGGCGGCGCCTCCAATACCCGCTCAGGCGCCTCCATCGTGACCACGACATCGAGCAGATATCCACGGCGGGACACTGTCTTGATCAGCGTGCGACTGTTGTCGCCGAGCTTGCTACGCAGCTCTCGAATGCATTGCGTGATCGAGTTGTCGGACACGACCACGTTTGGCCATACCGCTTCGGAAAGCTCCTCCTTGTTGATCAGGCGCCCCGCATTCTCCACCAGGTATTTCAACACCTCAAACGCCTTGGGTCGCAATTCAATTTCCTGCCCGCCCGCATGCAGACTTCCGCGCGCCAAATCGAGCGCAAACCGGTCGAAGCTGAATACGCGATGGACCGCAACGTGGATCATTGAAGAGCCTCCGGCTAAGTTGAATCAGAGGGCAGTCGGAAACTTTTACTGGAAATTTCAGACTTCTGTCATCGCTCTTTCAGAACTCTGTCAGGACTTGGGCGCCCGCATGCGTTAATCGCAACGGCAAGAGTGAACAGTAAAATTTATCGTGGATCGCCGGGCGTTATCGGGTCTTCGCGTTTCCACCCGTTGTCCGCAGGTTGGTACATCATGATCACCTGTCAAGCGAGGCCGAGCGCACCGCGCCTTGCCCATCGTGAAGGCAGCATGTCGGACTCAGATGAGCTTTCTTCGCTGATCGGCGATATCTACAATGCAGCGCTGAACAATTCGCTGTGGATCGACGTGTTGGGCAAAGCGGCGAAGTTCGTGGGCGGTCAAGGCGGAGGGCTGCTCTGGCGGAACACGGTGAACCGGTCTGCCGATGCGATCCACACATTCGGCCTCACGTCTCACTATGTGGAACTCTATGTCAAGCACTACGGAAAGCTCGACCCGACCATAACACCGATGTTTCTCTGCGAGGTCGGCGAGGTGGCGAGCACGACGGATCTCGTCCCCTACGACGAGTTGGTCGAAAGCCGCTTCTATCGGGAATGGGCGCAGCCGCAAGGCTGGGTCGATTCGGTGCAGGCCTTGCTCGACAAGTCGATGACAAGCTTCGCGCATGTGAGCTTTCTGCGCAACAAAGAGAGCGGCATGGTGGACGAGGCAACGCGGGAGCGCATGCGGCAGATCGTGCCGCACATGCGTCGCGCGGTGCTCATCGGCACTCTGATCGATCGCAAGGGGGCGGAGGCCGCCACATTCGGCGACGCCCTCGATGGACTGGGGGCCGGCCTGTTCTTTGTTGATGCCAACGGGCGAATCGTGCTCGCTAACGCAAGCGGTAGCGCCATGCTGGTCGAGGGGACGCTTCTGCGCGCGGCTGGCGGCAAACTCATGCCCAGCGATGCAAGCGCAGAACAGGCCCTGTACGAGATTTTCAGCATGGCGGAAAGCGGCGATGCAGCCGTGGGCGTGCGCGGCATCGCGGTGCCGCTCTCGGCGCGCGATGGCGGGCGCTACGTCGCCCATGTCCTGCCCCTGACCTCCGGTACGCGGCGCCAGGCCGGCATTGCCTACGCATCTGTTGCCGCGGTGTTCGTGCAGAAGGCCACGCTGGACGCCCCCTCTCCGCAGGAGGTGATCGCCAGGCTCTACAAGCTGACACGGATGGAACTGCGCGTTCTGCTGGCGATCGTGCGGATCGGCGGCGTGCCGGAGGTCGCCAAGGCAATGGGCATTGCCGAGAGCACCGTCAAGACGCACTTGCGCCGCCTGTTCGCCAAGACCGGCTCCGATCGGCAGGCCGATCTCGTCAAGCTGGTGGCGGGTTACGTCAACCCGTTGGTCGGATGATTGCCGTGCCGCACTCAAAAGGCTCATCATCCGATCGGGGATGCGGCACCCTCAACGAGGAGGCATGTTGATGAGGGGCATGTTTAACGAACTGATAGGACGTCCCGTCTTGCGGCGTCCCGTTGTCCAAAAATCATCGGCGATTGATCCACAAGCGACCAGAAAGAACCTCTCGATGACTATCGTCCGGTCTCTTATAGCGGCGCTCATTTGCGTCATAGCGGTGCCCGCCGCGGCAGAAACCATCGACGTCTACGACAATCATGGCGGCAGCGTCGCGCAGTATAATGCGCGCTGGGCCGGGCTTGCCGCCCGCGGCGTCAGCGTTCGCATCGTTGGGCCATGCCAGTCGGCGTGCACGATTCTGCTCGGCCATATCCCGCGCAACAGGATCTGCGTGATGTCAGCCGCGCGCTTCGGCTTTCATCTGGCGAAGCGCCAGGACGCCACTCAGATGCTCTGGGCCGCCTACCAGGCCGACATCCGCGGCTGGATCAACGCACATGGCGGCTTGCGTAAGGATTTCATCTGGATGGGCGCGCCTGACATCTTTCGATATTTCCGCCGGTGCTGAACCGGGCCACGCGTCATTGACATTGCAGCGATCGCGCCGTCGCGTCTTCCACGACCCATGGGCCACCTCCATGCCCGAACCCCCCGTGGCGATGCGGCGGCGCGAGCCCTGGAACTAGTGCCGCCGATCTGAAGTTCCTGCAACGCTTGCGGCGAACTCGCTTAGAACTTCAGATCGAAAGGCTGCACTAGAATCATAGAGTTGCTAGTGCCCCGCGTCACGTCATGAGTGACGAGCCAGCGCGTGCTCACATCGTGCAGGCCGTCGATTACGCCGAGCAGCTCCTGCGCAGGCTACTTCACCAGCTTAACGCCGGTGACGGCCTCGAGGTTCTTGTAGTCCATCATCTCACGCTGCTCTTTCGGGATATTGAGCGAGTCGAGGATCTGCAGCGTCACGCGCGGATACATGGTGCCGCCCTCGGGATCGAACGGGCAGTCGGAGGCGAACAGGACCTTGTCTTGCTGGTAGAACTCAAGCCCGCACTTGGTCGCCGGCACGCCCCCAAACACCGCGGTGTCGGCGTAGAAGTCCTGCTTGAAGTAGTCGAGCGGGCGCTTCTTGAGACCCTTGCGCAAGGAGACGTAGTCCTCCTCCGAGGTGCGCGAGCCCATCACGTCGTTGCCTGGCCCGAGCCGGCCTTCGAGCATCGGAATGATGCCGCCGAAGTGGTGGGTGATGATCTTGAGATTGGGGTAGTTGTCCATGATCTTGGAATAGACGAGCCGCGTCATCGCGCAGCCGGTCTCGTACGACCAGCCGAGCGTCCACCAGATTTCGTAAAGGGACTTCTTTTCCGCCAGCGGATAGTCGGGTGTCTCGGCGCCGCGCGCGGGATGGATCCAGATCGGCTTGCCGAGCTCGTTCATCTTTTTCCAGAACGGCAGGTATTGCGGCAGGTCGATCGGCTTGCCGCCGACATTGGTGTAGATCTGCACGCCGAGCGCGCCGTTCTTGATTGCGCGTTCGGCTTCCGCCGCGCCCGCGTCGGGAGCGCCAAGCGCCACTTGCGCGACCCAGCCCGGAAAGTGATCCCTCTCCTTGTCGCACAGCTCGGCAAAGCCGTCGTTGCACAGGCGGATCATCTCGTCCATCTGCTCCGGCGTCTTGCAAAGGCTTTCGAACGGCGGCTGCGGGTAGGACAGGATCTGCTGGTAGTCCTTGTGGCCGTCGACGATCTTCTTGCGGACGTCGAGGTCGTAGAGCGCCGGTAGCGAGCGCACACGCTTGCCCATGTCCTTATAGTCGCCTGCGACCTCCATCATCTTGTCGAAGAATTTCTTCGGGAAGAAGTGCGTGTAGGCGTCGATGCGCATGGATCAGGTCTCCGGTTGGCGGCGCTCGTCTCGCGGCGGTCTGGGGCGGCGCTTGGGTGGGCCGCCCGGGGACGGGCGGCAAATGGATCGCCGCGTTGTTATCGTGTCGATTGGCCGGAGTCCACGCCTACGCCGCCCCTGCGACAGGGCGCGCCGATCGGCGAGCGGCCTGCCCTGGACCAGCCGGTCGTGGTGGAGAACCGGCCGGGCGGCGACGCGGTCGTCGCCATCAGTGCCTTTGTCGGGGGCCTGCCGCAACCGGCCGGCTGGTCAGCCCGGGACGGCCGCTGAGTTTGCCGCCTCGATCGAGGAGCAGCGCAGGAAGCTCGCCGCTGTCGCGCCAAAGCTCGGCATCAAGCGGGGGCAGTAGCAGAGAGCTGCTTAACGATCTCGGGGGGGATCGGCTGCGGCTTGAAGCGGCCGGGCCGCTCCGGGTCGCGCACGATCCAGACCCGCAACTCGAACCCTTCGACCGCCAGCGCGCCATCTTTCGTGAGGCGGTGTTGCAGATGGAAGCTCGTGCGCCGCACCTCGCTGACGGTCGTCTCGATCACGACGTCATCGCAGTAGCGGGTTGGCATGAGGAAGCGCGCCCGCGTCTCGACCATCGGATAGCCGTCGAAGTCGTAAGCCTTGTAGAGTTCATGCTTGTTGAGGCCGAGCGCGGCTTCGAGCAGCAGCACCGTCGAGTGGTCGAACATCGCGAAATAGCGCGGATAGAACACGATTCCCGCCGGATCGCAGTCGCCCCATTCGATGCGGACGGTGCGGCGGTGGCTGAACATGGGGGCTCTCGGCAGATGCGTGGTGGCGGCCGGCGGGGGTGACTTCGTTGCAGGTAGCAAGACGCGCATACCCGGCACAAGTGCCACGCATGACGAGCCCTATTTGACCCCGCCCGGCATGGCCCGTAAATAACCCGAGCGTTCTCAAGACCGGGCTGTCCCTCGATGCCGCGTTTCCTGTCCCTGGCCGAAGCGGTGGAGGAGTGCGTCCGGGACGGCGATACCGTGGCGATGGAGGGGTTCACCCATCTCATCCCGTATGCGGCCGGCCATGAGGTCATCCGCCAGCAAAGGCGGCGGCTGACCCTGATCAAGATGACGCCGGACCTGCTTTACGATCAGCTCATCGGCATGGGCTGCGCCGAGAAGCTTATCTTCTCCTGGGGCGGCAATCCGGGCGTCGGCTCGCTGCATCGCTTTCGCGACGCGGTCGAGAACGGCTGGCCGGGCCCGCTCGCGATCGAGGAGCATTCCCACGCCGCCATGGCCAACGCCTACGAGGCGGGCGCGGCCGGGCTTCCTTGCGCTGTCTTCCGCGGTTACCTCGGGGTCGACCTGCCCAAGGTCAATCCGCACATCAAGCACATTACCTGTCCATTTACCGGTGAACAGCTCGCCGCCGTGCCGGCGCACCGGCCCGACGTTGCGGTGGTCCATGCGCTGAAGGCCGACCGCGCCGGCAATATATTGCTTGAAGGGATCGTGGGGGTGCAGAAGGAGGTGGTGCTCGCCGCCAAGCGCTCGATCGTCACTGTCGAGGAGATCGTCGACGACTTCGGGCCGCGCAGCTTCAACGCCGTGATCCTGCCGGGGTGGACGGTCGGCGCCATTGTGGCCGTGCCGGGTGGCGCCTATCCTTCCTACGCGCAGGGCTATTACAAGCGTAACAACGCTTTTTACATCTCCTGGGACAAGATCGCGCGCGAGCGCGAGACCTTCCTCGCCTGGATGAAGGCGAACGTCATGGAGCAGGGGCCGGAGGTGTTCGCTCAGCATGTGCAGCGCGCAAAGGCCGCTTAGGGGGCCGCACAGACCATGGCCGACTACAAGCCGAACGAGATGATGACGATCGCGGCGGCGCGCGCGCTGCGCAACAACGACGTCTGCTTCGTCGGCATCGGCATGCCGTCGGCGGCCTCGAACCTGGCGCGGCTCACGCACGCGCCCGACATCACGCTGATCTATGAGTCCGGCACCATCGGCACCAAGCCCGACGTGCTGCCGCTCTCGATCGGCGACGGCGAATTGTGTGAGACCGCGCTCACCACGACGACGGTGGTCGAGATGTTCCGCTACTGGCTGCAGGGCGGGCGCATGACGGTGGGCTTCCTCGGCGGGGCGCAGATCGACCGCTTCGCCAATCTCAACACCACCGTCGTGGGCGACTATAACAAGCCCAAGGTTCGTCTCCCGGGCGGCGGCGGCGCGCCCGAGATCGCCAGCGCCTGCGGCGAGATCTTCATCATCATGAGCCAGTCGCCGCGCGCCTTTGCGCCGAAGCTCGATTTTGTCACCTCCATGGGCCACGGCGAAGGCGGCGACCATCGCGCCCGCCTCGGCCTCAAGACCAAGGGGCCGACCAAGCTCATCACCGACCTCTGCATCTTCGAGCCCGATCCGGTCAGCAAGGAAATGACGGTGATCTCGATCCACCCGGGCGTCACACAGGAGGAGATCAAGGCGCAGACCGGTTGGCCGGTGCGCTTTGCGGCGACGCTGATCGAGACACCGAAGCCGACCGGGAACGAGCTCGCTGTGCTGCGCGACCTGCATGCGCGCACCGCGAAGGCGCACGGTACGGCCTGAGGATGGTAAATGAAAATGGCACGACGTTTGTTGATGTCGTCCCCGCGAAAGCGGGGACCCAGTAAACACTGACCACTCAGATGTGCTCCAATATCGCATCAAGCGCCCAGGAATACTGGGTCCCCGCTTTCGCGGGGACGACACCACTAGGAGCGCGAGGCTGACGCCGAGCGATTGGAACGGATAGAGCCATGACCGAAGCCTTCATCTGTGATGGGCTGCGCACGCCGATCGGCCGCTATGGCGGCGCACTCGCCAAGGTGCGCACCGACGATCTCGCGACCGTGCCGATCAAGGCCTTGATGGCGCGCCATCCCAAGGTCGACTGGTCGCGGCTCGACGAGGTGTTTCTCGGCTGCGCCAACCAGGCCGGCGAGGACAATCGCAACGTCGCCCGCATGGCGCTGCTCCTCGCCGGGCTGCCGGACACGATCCCGGGCGTCACCGTGAACCGGCTGTGCGCGTCGGGCCTCAACGCAGTGGGGATGGCCGCGCAGGCGATCCGGGCGGGCGAGATGTCGTTCGCGCTCGCGGGCGGCGTCGAGTCGATGACGCGGGCGCCGTTCGTGATGGGCAAGGCAGGTGAAGCCTTCTCCCGCGCGGCCGAGATGCAGGACACCACCATCGGCTGGCGCTTCGTCAACCCGCGCATGAAGCAGCAATACGGCGTCGACCAGATGGCGGAGACCGCCGAGAACGTCGCCGAGGAGTACCAGATCGCGCGGGCGGACCAGGACGCCTTCGCGCTACGCTCGCAGGAGCGCGCCAGCAAGGTTGCGGATTTCCTCGCGGCTGAGATCGCGCCGGTCGAGGCGCCGGGCGGGCGCGCCGGACCGGTCGTGGTGGCGAAGGACGAGCACTTGCGGCCCGACACGACCATGGAAGGGCTCGCCAAGCTCAAGCCGTTCGCGCGCAATCCTGGCACCGTCACGGCCGGCAACGCGTCGGGCGTCAACGATGGCGCCGCCGCGCTGATCATCGCCTCGGAACAGGCCGCAAAGGCGCATGGGCTCACCCCGCAGGCGCGCATCCTCGGCATGGCGGCGGCCGGCGTGGCCCCGCGGGTCATGGGCATCGGCCCGGTGCCCTCGACCCGGAAGCTGATGGAACGGCTCGGCCTTAAGATCAGCGACTTCGACTTGATCGAACTCAATGAGGCCTTCGCCGCGCAGGCGCTAGCCTGCCTGCGGCAACTCGGCCTGCCCGACGACGCCGCGCATGTGAATCCGAACGGCGGTGCGATCGCGCTCGGCCATCCCCTTGGCATGTCCGGCGCGCGGCTCGCGCTCACGGCCACCCATCAGCTGATGGCGACCGGCGGCAAGCGCGCGCTCGTCACTATGTGCGTCGGGGTCGGGCAGGGCGTGTCGCTCGCCATCGAGCGGGTTTAGACCAATTCAAGCGGAGAACATCTCGTGGCCATGAGTCCAGGTTACATTCCGTTCCACCCCAACCCGTCGAAGCCGAAATACAAGCCGCCGGCGGGTGCGGTCGATGGGCATTGCCATGTGTTCGGTCCGGAGGCGACGTTTCCCTATGCGCCCGAGCGCAAATATACGCCCTGCGATGCGCCGAAAGAAAAGCTGTTCGCGCTGCGCGACTTCCTCGGCTTCGACAAGAACGTGATCGTGCAGGCCTCCTGCCACAGCAAGGACAACCGCGCGATGGTGGACGCGCTCGATGCTGCAAACGGCAAGGCCAAGGGCATCGCGTTCGTGGGCGAGGAGGTCACCGACGACGAGCTCAAATGGATGGACAAGGCCGGCGTCAAAGGCGTGCGCTTCAACTTTGTGAAGCGGCTGGTTGACTTCACGCCGCGCGAGGTCCTGGAGCGGATCGCCAAGCGTATCAAGCCGCTCGGCTGGCACATCGTGGTCTATTTCGAGATGCCCGACCTGCCGGAACTGGAGTCCTTCTTTACTGCGTTGCCGACCACCGTGGTGGTCGACCACATGGGCACGCCCGATGTGAAGAAGGGCGTCGACCACCCGGAGAACCAGCGCTTTCACCGGCTGATGGAGCGCCACAAGAACTTCTGGGTGAAGGTGACCTGCCCGGAGCGGATGACCATCGCCGGCCCGCCTTATGACGATGTGGTGCCGTTCGGGCGCACGCTGGTCGAGGAATTCCCGGACCGGGTGATCTGGGGCACCGACTGGCCGCACCCCAACATGAAGAAGGAGGCCCCCGACGACGGCCTCCTGGTGGACCACATCCCGAGGATCGCCCCCACGGCGGTGCTACAGCAGGCGCTGCTGGTCGACAACCCGATGCGGCTTTATTGGAGTTAGAATGGTTCTGGTGTCGTCCCCGCTTTCACGGGGACGACCGCGCTGGCTGCGGCGATGACTTACGTTGCAAGCGCGGCGTGAGCTATATATGTCAAACTGCAACGACGGCGTGGATGGAGAGAGCCGATGGCTCGCAAAACGCAGGAATACGATGACATCCCGGGCACCTTCGTGTTCGACGCGGAGCGCTCTCGCCAGGGCTACGGCATCAACATGTTCTGCATGTCGCTGATGAAGGACAACAACCGCAAGGCCTTCAAGGCGAACGAGGCGGAATATCTCAAGAAGTTCCCGCTCACGCCCGAGCAGGCCGACGCCATCCTCAAGCGCGACTACAACCGGATGCTGGAGCTCGGCGGCAATATCTATTTCACCGCCAAGCTTGGCGCGACCGATGGTCATTCGTTCCGCCATCTCGCCGCCGTGATGACGGGATCCACGCAAGAGGATTACGCCGCCATGATGCTCGCGGGCGGTCGCTCGGTTGAAGGCAATCGCAGCAAGTCGGGCCGCGCCAAGCCCAGCAAGTTCGTCGCCGGCGCGAAAGCATCGAGGCCGAAATTGCCGAGGTCGAAACCATCGAAATCAAGGTCAGCCAGCAAGACGAGGTCGAAACGTGGCTAGAATCGTCGCAGGAGTGGCGTCGTCGCACGTGCCGGCGATCGGCGCCGCGATCGACAACAAGCAGACCGAAGAGCCGTACTGGAAGCGGGTGTTCTCGGGCTTCGAGAAATCCAAGAAGTGGATGGCGGAGACCAAGCCCGACGTGGCGATCATCGTCTACAACGATCACGCCTCGGCGTTCTCGGTCGAGATCGTGCCGACCTTCGCGCTCGGCTGCGCGGCGGAGTTTCCGCCCGCCGACGAAGGCTGGGGCCCGCGGCCGGTGCCGGTGGTGAAGGGCCACCCGGAGCTTGCCTCGCACATCGCGCAGTCGGTGATCCTCGACGAGTTCGATCTCACCATCTGCAACAAGATGGAAGTCGACCACGGGCTCACCGTGCCGATGAACCTCCTGTTCGGCTCGCCCAAGGAATGGCCGTGTCCGGTCATTCCGCTCGCCGTCAACGTGGTGCTCTATCCGCCGCCGACCGGGCATCGCTGCTTCATGCTCGGCCGCGCGATCCGCAAGGCGGTCGAGTCCTATCCGGAGGACCTCAAAGTCGTGGTGTTCGGTACCGGCGGCATGTCGCACCAGATCTCTGGCCCCCGCGCCGGACTGATCAACAGCAAGTTCGACAAGGCGTTCCTCGACAACCTCACCAAGGATCCCAAGAAGCTTATGCGCATCCCGCATCTCGAATACATGCGCGAGGCCGGCGCCGAAGGGATCGAGATGGTGATGTGGCTGATCATGCGCGGCGCGCTCGACGACAAGGTCGACGAGGTCTACCGCTTCTATACCGTGCCGGCGTCCAACACCGCGGTCGGCCACATCATCCTGGAGAACAGGCGCAAGGCTGCCGCCAAGCGGCCGGCCGGCAAGATCAAGCGCGCGGCCGCGCGCAAAGTTGTGGAAGTTCGGAGAGGTAAGCGATGAAGATTTGCGTTGCCGGGCAGGGTGCGTTTGGTCAGAAGCATCTCGATGCGCTCAAGCGCATCCCCGATGTCGAGGTGAGCTCGCTGGTGGGCGGCAATCAGGACGCGACCGCCGAGGTCGCCAAGAAGTACGGCATTCCGCACTACACCGGCGACCTCTCGGAAGGCATCAAGCGTGCCGACGCCGTCATCCTGACCACGCCCACCAAGATGCATTTCCGCCAGGGCGAGCAGGTGATGCGCGCCGGCAAGCATGTGCTGGTCGAGATCCCGGTCACCGACAGCGTCGGGGATGCCGAGGCGCTGGTGAAGATCGCCAACGAGACCGGCGTGGTCGCGATGGGCGGGCACGTGCGCCGCTTCAATCCGAGCCACCAGTGGGTGCACAAGCGGATCGTCAAAGGCGAGCTCAAGATCCAGCAGATGGACGTGCAGACCTATTTCTTCCGCCGAAAGAACATCAACGCGGCCGGCAACCCGCGCAGCTGGACCGATCATCTGCTCTGGCATCACGCCGCCCACACCATCGACCTGTTCCAGTACCAGTGTGGCGAGACCATCTCGGATTGCTATGCGGTGCAGGGGCCGATCCATCCGCAGCTCAACATCGCGATGGACATGGGCATCGTCGCCCGGGTGCCGTCGGGCGCGATCCTGACTTTGTCGCTGTCGTTCAACAATGACGGCCCGCTCGGCTCGTTCTTCCGCTACATTTGCGACAACGGCACCTACAAGGCGTTCTACGACGACTTGAGCGACGGCAAGGACAACAAGATCGACGTGTCCAAGGTCGACGTATCGATGGACGGCATCGAGCTCGAGGACCGCGAGTTCATCGCCGCCATCAAGGGCAAGCGCGAGCCGATCGCAAGCCTGCAGCAGGTGCTGCCCTGCATGCACGTGCTCGGCAAGCTCGAGCAGATCATCGACCCGCAGCGCAAGGCGCACGCGTAGCGGCTTCGTGTCCCGGCCGAGCGCGAAAGCGCGAGAACCGGGACCCAGACTTCCGAACCCGTGATGTGGGTCCCGGCTCTCGCTTCGCTCGGCCGGGACACGAGGTTGGGCACTTGCCCATCTGCTACCGGACTCGATTTGTCCCGCTTTCCTCCCGCGTCGTTCCGCGCTACCCAAAGGCGAAGAAACCCGCCGGGAGTGTCGCCATGAGTGCTACCACGTCACGAACCAAGCCCCCATTCCGCGCCGATCACGTCGGCTCGATCCTGCGCTCGGCGCCGATCCACCAGGCGCGCGCCCAGCGCGACAAGGGCGAGATCACGGCTGCTGAGCTCAAGGCGGTCGAGGACCGCGAGATCGAAAAGATCATCAAGAAGCAGGAAGAGATCGGGCTGCAGCTTGCGACCGACGGCGAATACCGCCGCTCCTGGTGGCACTTCGACTTCTTCGGGATGCTCGACGGCGTCGACCTCTACGAGTCCGACCACGGTATTCAGTTCCAGGGCGTGCAGACCAAGTCGCAGGGCATCCGGATCGTCAGCAAGCTCGGCTTCTCCAATCACCCGATGCTGGAGCACTTCAAGTTTCTCAAGGCGCATACCAAGGTCGTTGCGAAGATGACGATCCCGAGCCCGGCCGTGCTGCATTTCCGGCTCGATGCGGTCGACAAGACAATCTACGCGGACTACGACGCGATCTTCGACGATCTCGGCAGAACTTACAGGCAGGCAGTGAGGGCGTTCTATGACGCCGGCTGCCGCTATCTGCAATTCGACGACACCGCCTGGGCCTATCTCTGCTCGAAGGCCGAGATGGCCAAGGCCAAGGCGCGCGGCCTGAACGTCGACAAGCTTGCAGAAAATTACGCCCGCGTGCTCAACCAGTCGCTCGAAGGCAAGCCCGCCGACATGGCGATCACGACTCACATCTGCCGCGGCAATTTCCGCTCCACCTGGATTGCGGAAGGCGGCTATGAGCCGATCGCCGAGCGGCTGTTCAACGAGGTCAACTACGACGGCTATTTCCTCGAATACGATACCGATCGGGCCGGCGGTTTCGAGCCGCTGCGCTTCGTGCCGAAAGGCAACAAGATGGTGGTGCTGGGGCTGATTACCTCGAAGAGCGGCACGCTGGAGAAGAAGGACGACGTCAAGCGCCGCATCGAGGAGGCCGCCAAGTTCGCGCCGCTTGATCAGTTCTGCCTGTCGCCGCAGTGCGGCTTTGCCTCGACCGAGGAAGGCAATGTGCTGGCCGAGGAGGAGCAATGGGCGAAGCTGCGGATGATCGTCGAATTGTCGAAGGAAGTTTGGGGCTGACGGGTGTGCCATTTACTCGGTGTCGTCCCCGCTTTCGCGGGGACGACAACTGACAGGCACGAGGACGACAATTGAGAGTCAACATGCTCCTCCCCACCACACTGGTCGGATCCTATCCGCAGCCAGACTGGCTGATCGACCGGGCGAGCCTCGCCAAGCAGATGCCGCCGCGGGTGCGCGCGCGCGAGCTGTGGCGCATTGCGCCCGAGCAGCTCGAAGCCGCGCAGGATGACGCGACGCTGCTCGCGATCCGCGACCAGGAGCGCGCCGGCCTCGATATCATCACCGACGGCGAGCAGCGCCGCGAGAGCTATTCCAACCGCTTCGCCACCGCGCTTGACGGCATCGACATCGACAATCCCGGCAAGACCCCGAACCGCACCGGCGGCTTCGCGATCGTCCCGCGGGTGGTGGGGCCGATCCGGCGCCGGCATCCGGTCGAGGTGCGCGATGCGCAGTTCCTGCGCGCCAATACTGAGCGCAAGATCAAGATGACGGTGCCGGGCCCGTTCACCATGGCGCAGCAGTGCGAGGACCAGCACTACCGCGACGAGGAGGCGCTCGCGCTCGACTATGCGGTAGCGCTCAACGCCGAGATCAAGGACCTGTTCGCAGCCGGCGCCGATGTGGTGCAGCTCGACGACCCTTGGATGCAGGCGCGGCCCGAGAAGGCCAAGCGCTATGGCCTCAAGGCGATCGAGCGCGCGCTTGAGGGTGTCTCCGGCACCACCGCGGTGCATCTGTGCTTCGGCTATGCCCAGATGGTAAAGGAGAAGCCGTCCGGCTATTCGTTTCTGCCCGAGCTCGAGCGCTCGCCCGCGCGGCAGATCTCGATCGAGGCGGCGCAGCCCAGGCTCGACCTTGCGGTGCTCAAGGAGCTGCCGTCGAAGACCATCATCCTCGGCGTCATCGATCTCTCCGACCCGACGGTCGAGAGCGCCGAGACGGTGGCGGCGCGCATCCGTGCGGCGCTTGCGGTCGTTCCGCCCGAGCGCATCGTGGTCGCGCCCGACTGCGGCATGAAATATCTGCCCCGCGAGGTCGCCTACGGAAAGATGCGCGCGATGGCGGAAGGCGCCGCGATTGTGCGGGACGAGCTTGCAGGAGGTTTGAACTAGCGTCATGCCCGGCACAAGGCCGGGCATGACGCAGAGGTTGTGGGCTCATTCGGAATAGAACACGAGTCAGAAGCGAGGCTGTAATGCAACGAACCAAGCCGCCCTTTCGTGCCGATCACGTCGGCAGCCTGCTGCGCTCGGCGGCACTCAAAGAGGCGCGCGGCAAGCGCGAGAAGGGCGAGATCACGGCCGAGCAATTGAAGGCGGTCGAGGATCGCGAGATCGAGGCGCTGATCAAGAAGCAGGAGGCGGTTGGCCTCAAGTCGATTACCGACGGGGAATACCGCCGCGCCTCCTGGCAGACCGACTTTCTGGTCGCGCTCGACGGCGTCGAATCCTACGTCGGTGAGCGCAAGTTCAAGTTCCAGGGCGCGCAGCCGCGCCCGATCCTCTTGCGCATCAACAAGAAGCTCGGCGGCCACGTGCCGCATCCGATGATCGAGCATTTCAAGTTCGTGCAGGCGCACACCAAAGGGACGCCGAAGATGACGATCCCGTCGCCATCGACGCTGCATTTCCGCTACGGACGCGAGGCGGTGCCGGAATCCATTTATCCGTCGATGGACGACTTCTACCGTGACCTCGGCGCGACCTATCGCCGGGCCGTGCGCGCTTTCGCGGACGCCGGTTGCCGCTACCTGCAGCTTGACGAGGTCAACCTGACTTATCTGTGCGACCCGGCGCTGCGCAAGCAGGTCACCGCCCGCGGTGATGATCCGGACAAGCTGCCGATGGTCTATGCTGAAATGATCAACGCCGCGATGTCGGACATTCCGGACGACATGACGATCTCGATGCATCTGTGCCGCGGCAATTTCCGTTCGACCTTCGTTGCCTCGGGCGGCTACGAGCCGGTGGCCGAAATTCTGTTCAATACCATCAAGGTGCACGGCTATTTCATGGAGTACGACACCGCGCGCGCCGGCGGCTTCGAGCCGCTGCGGTTCGTGCCGAAAGGCAAGACCGTCGTGCTCGGGCTCGTCACCACCAAGACCGGGGAGCTCGAAAGCCGCGATGAGCTCAAGCGGCGGATCGAGGAAGCCTCGAAATACGTCGACATCGACCAGCTCGCGCTCTCGCCGCAATGCGGCTTCGCCTCGACCGAGGAGGGCAACCTGCTGGCCGAGGAAGAACAGTGGGCGAAGCTGCGCATGATCGTGGATCTGGCCGAAGAAGTGTGGGGCCGCTGACGCGCGATGTGATCGCCTGTCAGTGGCTTGTTGTGCATGAAGATGAGTGGATTTGGATGTTCGGTAGCGTGAGGAGGGTCACGATGAAGCGAATGTTGGCAGTAGCAGCGGCCACCATCATCGGCGGTGTGGCGCAAGCCCAGGAGGTGAAAGTCGGCGTGAGCCTGCCCTATACGGGCATCGGGGCGGAGATCGCGCAGCAGATGGACCGCGGCCTAGAGCTTTACCTCAAGCTCAACCCCGACAAGGTCAAGCCTTACACGATCAAGCTGATCAAACGCGACGTGAAGAACCCGGGCGGCGCCGACGCCAAAGTGGCGGTCCAGGAACTGCTTACGCAGGACAACGCCGACATTATTGCGGGCTGGCTCTACTCGCCGAACGCGATTGCCACCGCACCGATCGTGACCGCCGGCAAGAAGCTCGCCGTCATCATGAACGCCGGCACGGCGTTCATTCCGAACCTGTCGCCCTACTACGTGCGCGTCTCCTTCAGCATGTGGCACGCCGGTCACGCGCTCGGCGAAGCCGCCGCCAAGGTGCTGCACGCCAAGACGGCGGCGATCGGGTACAGCGATTTCCCGCCCGGCAAGGACAGCCGCGACGCCTTCAAGCGCGGCTTCGAGGCGAACGGCGGCAAGGTGATCGATGACATCCCCATGGGAGGCGCCGGCGCGGTCCCGGATTTCACGCCGTTCTTCCAGCGCGTCAAGGACAAGAAGCCGGACGTGTTTTTCGTGTTCGTGCCGTCCGGTGACCACTCCGCAGCGGTCGCCAAGACCTATGGCGCGCTCGGGCTGCGGGCGGCCGGGATCAGGCTGATCGGCCCTGGCGACGTCACGGTCGACAACAAGCTGCAGGACATGGGCGCAGCCGCCGTCGGCATCGTCACCATGCACCACTACAACGCCGACCTCGACAATCCGGAGAACAAGCGCTTCGTCGCCGCCTGGAGGAAGGAGTACGGCGCCAATTCGACGCCCGACTTCACCTCGGTCGGCGGCTACGACGGCATGGCGGCGATCGTTCACGTCGTGCAGACGCTCAAGGGCAAGATCGATACCGACAAGGCGCTGGCGGCGCTCAAGGGCTGGCGGTTCGACAGCCCGCGCGGACCAATCATGATCGATCCGGTGACGCGCGACATCGTGATGAACGAATATCTCTCCGAAGTGGTCATGGGCCCTGATGGCAAGCTGCATCAGAAGCAGATCGGCGTGATTGAGCACGTGAAAGATCCGTGCAAGGAGAAGGCGATCGGCCCCTGCGGAAGGAAATGATCGGCACCGCCGGTGGCGGCGCGCTCCGCACGGCCATTGTGGATCTCAGGCAGGAGGCGCTCATGCAGCGTACCAAACCGCCGTTCCGCGCCGATCACGTCGGCAGCCTGCTGCGTACCGCGGCGCTCAAGGAGGCGCGGGCGCGGCACCAGAAGGGTGAGCTCGCGGCCGCCGGGCTCAAGGCGATCGAGGACCGCGAGATCGAGGCGCTGATCAAGAGGCAGGAAGCGGTCGGGCTCCAGTCGATCACCGATGGCGAGTTCCGCCGCTCCTGGTGGCATCTCGATTTCCTCTGGGGTCTCGACGGTTTTGAGCGCTACGTCATGGATCAGGGGATCGCGTTCGCGGGCGTGCAGACGCGGGCCGAGGGCGCGCGTGTCGTTGGCAAGCTCGGTTTCTCCGGCCATGCCATGATCGAGCATTTCAAGTTCGTGCAGGCGCACACCAGCCGCACGCCGAAGATCACGATCCCGGCCCCGTCGGCTGCCTACGGCCGAACCGGCCGCCAGGCCGTAAGCGAGGCGGCCTATCCTAAGCTCGATGCGTTCTTCGACGATCTCGGCCAGGCCTACCGCAAGGCGGTGCGCGCGTTCGCGGATGCGGGCTGCCGCTATCTGCAGCTCGATGAGGTCTACATCGCCATGCTCTGTGACGCGACGTATCGCCAGACCGTCAAGGAGCGCGGCGACGACCCCGACCGGCTGTGCGAGACCTTTGCGGCCCTCATCAACACGGCGATGTCGGATATCCCGTCCGACATGACCATCACCATGCATCTGTGCCGCGGCAACTTCCGCTCGACCTTCATGGGCTCGGGCGGCTACGAGCCGGTGGCGGAGACGCTGTTCAACACCATCAAGGTGCACGGCTATTTCATGGAATTCGACACCGCGCGCGCCGGCGGCTTCGAGCCGTTGCGGTTGGTGCCGAAGGGCAAGACGGTCGTGCTCGGCCTCGTCACCACCAAGACCGGGGAGCTTGAAGGCCGCGACGAGCTCAAGCGTCGGATCGAGGAGGCCTCGAAATACGTCGATATCGATCAGCTTGCGCTCTCGCCGCAATGTGGCTTCGCCTCGACCGAGGAGGGCAACCTGCTCGCCGAGGAGGAGCAGTGGGCGAAGCTGCGGATGATCGTGGAGCTCGCCGGCGAGGTGTGGGGCTGAGAGCCAAAGGCTGAGAACTGAGTTATTGTCGTCCCCGCGAAAGCGGGGACCCAGTAGACACGGAACTATGTGATCCGGCACGCCCGTACCGAACTATGCAGGGCGGTGTTTACTGGATCCCGGCTCGCGCGCCTGGCGGCGCTTGGCTGGGATGACAGCGGGTGGATAAGGACAAGAAATGACTGCAGGCATCGTTTCCAACAAGGTCGCCATCGTCACTGGCGGCGGGCGCGGCATCGGGCGCGCAATCGCGCTCGCGCTCGCGCGCGAGGGGGCGCGCGTTGTGGTCTGCGACATCGGGGCGAGCCTGCAGGGCGCCGGCACCGACGCTGGGCCGGCGGACAGCGTCGCCGCAGAGATCAAGCAGATGGGCGGCGAGGCGATCGCCTCGACGCTCTCGATCACTGAGCCGAAGAACGCCGACGCGATCGTCAAGGCGGCGCTCGATGCCTTCGGCCGCGTCGACATCCTGGTCAACAATGCCGGCATCCTGCGCGACGTGATCTTTCACAAGATGAGCTGGTCGGACTGGTCGGACGTGCTCGCAGTGCATCTCAACGGCTCGTTCAACATGAGCCGCGCCTGCGCCGGGCCTTTCCGCGAGCAGAATTCCGGCGCCTACGTGCACATGACCTCGACCTCCGGCCTGATCGGGAATTTCGGACAGGCCAACTACATGGCGGCCAAGCTCGGCATCATGGGCTTGTCGCGCGCGATCGCGCTCGACATGGCGCGCTTCACGGTGCGCTCGAACTGCATTGCGCCGTTCGCCTGGACCCGCATGATCGATTCGATTCCGGCGCAAACCGAAGAAGAGAAGCGCCGCGTCGAGCGCTTCCAACAGATGACGCCGGAGAAGATCGCGCCGCTCGTGGTCTATCTCGCTTCCGAACGGGCCGAGGGCATCAGCGGGCAGATCTTTGCGGTTCGCAACAACGAGGTGTTCCTGTTCAACCAGCCGCGCCCGATCCGTTCCATCCATCGTGCCGATGGCTGGACGCCGGAGAAGCTCGACGAACAGCTCAAGGGCGCCTTCGGACCATCGTTGACGCCGCTCGAGCGCTCCGGCGACGTGTTCTCTTGGGACCCGGTGTGAGTTGTTGCTGTCGTCTCGGCCAAGCGCGTCAGCGCGCGAGCCGGGACCCATAGCCACTGCACTATCAAGAGGCTGCGGCGTATGGGTCCCCGCCTTCGCGGGGACGACATCGACTGCTACTGTGCAAATCCATGACCATCATCTACGACAAGCTGCTCGCGCTCGACATTCCGCAAGTCGTGCAGACCTACACCGAGAAGGACACGATCCTCTACGCGCTTGGCCTTGGGCTCGGGCACGATCCGCTCAATGCTGACGAACTGCCGTTCGTCTACGAAAAGTCGATCAAGCTGCTGCCGACCTTCGCGGTGGTGCTCGGCTGGCCCGGTTTCTGGGCGCGCGACCTCGACACCGGCATCGACTGGGTGAAGCTCGTCGCCGGTGAGCAAGGGCTCGTGCTTCATCGGCCGCTCGCGCCGCGCGGAACCATCGTCGGCAAGACCCGTGTCACTGAGATCATCGACAAGGGGCCGGGTAAAGGCGCGCTGGTCTATTCCGAGCGCGTCGTTGTCGACCAGGCGACCGGCGAGCGGATCGCGACCGCAACCCAGACCACGTTCTGCCGCGCCGACGGCGGCTTCGGCGGTCGGCCGCGCGAGGCGCTGGCCCCACACGCAATCCCGGAGCGCGCGCCCGATCAGGTCTGCGACCTTGCGACGCGGCCGGAGACGGCGCTGATCTACCGGCTGAGCGGCGACCCAAACCCTCTGCATGTCGACCCGGCGGTCGCCAAGGCGGCCGGCTTCCCACGGCCGATCCTGCATGGGCTTGCGACCTTCGGGGTTGCGGGCCACGCCATCCTCAAGACCCTGTGCGGCTATGATCCAACGCGGTTCAAGGCGCTCGCGGGGCGCTTCTCGGCGCCGGTCTTTCCCGGCGAGACCATCCGCACCGAGATGTGGCGCGATGGCGCCGTGGTGAGCTTCCGCGCCCGCGTGGTCGAGCGCGACGTGATCGCGCTCAACAACGGCCACGCGGAAATCGCTATATGATGTCATCGCGCCGCAATGGGAGCGTCCGATGACCACCACCAGTTCCGCCGACAACCTCACGCAGATCCGCGCCTCCGTGCGCGCGCTCTGCGCCAAGTTCCAGGGCGAATACTGGCGCAAGCTCGACCGCGAGCGCGGCTATCCGACCGAGTTCGTGGCGGCCTTGACCGAGGCCGGCTATCTGGCGGGGCTCATCCCGGAGCAATTTGGCGGAAGCGGCCTCACGCTTCTTGAGGCCACAGCCATCATGGAGGAGATCCACGCGTCCGGCTGCAATGGCGCCGCCTGCCACGCGCAGATGTACACCATGGGAACGCTGCTGCGGCACGGCAGCGACGCCCAGAAGGCGCGCTGGCTGCCTGCCATTGCGAGCGGTGAATTGCGGCTGCAGGCCTTCGGCGTCACCGAGCCGACCTCGGGCTCCGACACGCTCGCGCTGCGCACCACCGCGGTGCGCGACGGCGACCACTTCATCATCAATGGCCAAAAGGTGTGGACGTCGCGCGCGGAGCATTCCGACCTCATGCTGCTTCTTGCCCGCACCACGCCGCGCGGCGAGGCCAAGGCGCGCACCGGCGGGCTCTCGGTATTTCTCGTCGACATGCGGCTTGCCCAGGGCGCCAACATCCGGATCAATGATATCCGCACCATGATGAACCACGCCACGACCGAGATCTTCTTCGACGACCTGCGCGTGCCGGAGGAGAATCTGATCGGCGAGGAGGGCGAAGGGTTCCGCTATATCCTGACCGGCATGAACGCCGAACGCATTCTCATCGCGGCCGAATGTATCGGCGACGCCAAATGGTTCATCGCCAAGGCGACCGCCTACGCCAAGGAGCGCGAAGTATTCGGCCGCCCGATCGGACAGAACCAGGGTGTGCAGTTTCCGATCGCGCGCGCCTATGCGCAGATGCGTGCGGCCGAGCTGATGGTTCGCGACGCCGCCCATCGTTTTCAGTCCGGGCGCGACTGCGGCGCGGAGGCCAATATGGCGAAGCTCCTGGCGGCCGACGCCTCCTGGGCGGCCGCGGAGATGTGCGTGCAAACTCACGGCGGCTTCGGCTTCGCCGAGGACTTCGATATCGAACGCAAGTTCCGCGAGACGCGGCTCTACCAGGTGGCGCCGATTTCGACCAACCTGATCCTCTCTTATCTGGCGGAGCACGTGCTCGGCCTGCCGCGGTCGTACTGAGGAATTCTCATGCACGAACTTGCCTCGAAGCGCTCCGTTCTGCTTGCCGATATCGGGGGCACCAACAGTCGCTTTGCGATCGCGGGTCCGGATGGCCGGCCCGAACGCATTGTGATCCTCGAGAACGATGCGCTCGACAGCCTCGAGGCTGCGATCACGCGCTATCTCGACGAGAGCGGCGCGCGCCCGCATGCAGCGGTGTTGGCAGTCGCAGCGCCGATCGATGGCGAGGAGATCGCGCTCACCAATCGCGCCTGGCGGTTTCGGCGTAGCGAACTGGCGCGCCGCTTCGGCTTCGCGCAGCTGCGCATCGTCAATGACTTCGAGGCTATCGCCTGGGGGCTGACGCGTCTTGCCTCCGATGATGTGCATGCCCTCGGCCCGGAGCGGCCCGCTCATGTGGGCGTCAAGGCTGTATTCGGGCCCGGTACCGGGCTCGGCGTCGCGGCGCTGGTGCCAGTCGATGGAGGCGCCCATGTCCTCGCGAGCGAGGGCGGCCACGTCACGTTCGGCCCGCAGCTGCCGGACGAGATCGAGGTCTTTGCACGGCTCTTCCGCGAGCATGGGATTGTCAGCGCCGAAACGATCCTGTCGGGGCCGGGCCTGCCGCGGCTCATGCGTGCGGTCGATCCAACATCGCAGCATCTGACCCCCGAAGCGGTGGTCGCAGGCGCGCTCGCGGGCGAGCCGGCGGCGCTCGCGAGCGTGCACCTGTTCGTGCGGCTCCTTGGCCGCTTTGCGGGCGGGCTGGCGCTGACCTTCAAAGCGGTCGGCGGCGTCTACATCGCCGGCGGCGTCGCCTCGCGGTTCGGCGCGCTCCTTGATGCGCAGGCGTTCCGTGCTGCCTTCGAGGCGCATCCGCCCTACCAGGCGCTGCTCGCCTCGATCCCGACCTGGCTGATGCGCCGCAGTGAGCCAGGCCTTCTCGGCTGCGCCGTGCTGGCGGATGCGTTTGCTAAGGCATGATCCTCGACGCGATGCGGGCTCGTCGCTCGTCGAGCGCGTGCAACCCCTATCGGGCAGGCGTGCTGCCGGCAGGTGGGCCCAGCGTTTCCATAAAGGCGACCAGGTCGCGCCGTTCCTCATCAGTGAGCTTGATTGGCCGCATCAGCGGTGAGCGGCTCGGCCGATCAATTCCACCTTTCTCGTAGTGGCGAACCACGTCTTCGAGCGTTGCTGATGAGCCGTTGTGCATGTAGGGCGGTCGCAGCGCGACTGACCGCAGCGTTGGCGTCTTGAACGCGAATTGCATCATCGGGTCATCTTTGAGCGCCGCTCCTCGCCCGCGGTCTGTGGTCGAGGTGCCGATGTCATGAAACTGGTCGTCCGTGAAACGCCAGCCGCGATGACACGTCAAACACAAGCCCTTGCCGTTGAACAGTTCGAACCCGCGCTTGGCGCTGGCGGATATCGCGCCTTCATCGCCTGCGATCCATCGATCGAACGGCGCTTCCTCGGGCTCGATCGTCCGCTCGAATGCGGCGACCGCGCGGGTCATCGTGTCGATGTCGATGGTCGCCCCGGGCAGCGCGGCTGCAAACTTGGCGACATAGCTCTCGTTTGCCCGGAAGCGCTGTTCGATGACGCTGACCGGCACCGGCGTTGGCGTGCCGCGCATCGACATGGAGCCGGTTGCGACTGACGACTTGGCCTGGGCCTCCAATGTCGGGTTGCGGCCATCCCAGCCGACCCGGGCTGCGCTCGCATGACCAAGGCCGATAAGCGTCTGTGATCGGCGCGAGGTCAGGGCTCCGGAGTCGGCCTTACTGCGAGCCTCCAGCACCGTCCATGCCAGATGAGGTTGATGGCAGGTTGCGCAGGCGGTCTTTCCCGACGCCGAAAGCATCGGGTCGAAAAAGAGCGCGCGCCCAAGGTCTGCCAGTGCCTTGTTCTCGATCGGGCGCGCCGGGGCGCGCCGGTATTGCTCCTTTAGTGCCGTAGTGACGGTTGGAGGGGTCTGCGCATAGGCAGTGTCAGTTCGGCCCATGGAGCCGAGGACGATCAGAGCCGTCAGAATGCTGTAGCCATGAGCAATATGCACCATTGTTTCCTCAAGAGGATAGCGCCGTCAAATGCGGCCTCTGAGTTCGCAATACCATGCAGGTTGCGGCTGTGCGTCCACCAAAAGGATGATGCGGCACTCACGCGAGCCCAATCGCTTCGAGCGTATCCCGGTGATGGTTAGCCGATTCCTCGGAGAAGCAGCAGAACACGACGCGGGCCATTCCGCGTGCGTCAGTCGCGATCTCCGATGCCACGGTGCCGACCGCGATGCGGGCGGCGCGATCGGGCGGAAAGCGAAAGACGCCGGTCGAGATCGCCGGATAGGCGATGGACGAGAGGCGATGCTCGGCCGCGAGCGCCAGTGCGGTGCGATAGCAGGACGCGAGCAGATCATCCTCGCCTTTGTCGCCTCCGCCCCACACCGGCCCGACCGCATGGACGACATGCCTGGCCTTGAGCTTATAGCCGCGGGTGATCTTGGCCGAGCCGGTCTCGCAGCCGCCGAGCGTGCGGCACTCGGCCTGGAGTTCGGGACCGGCCGCGCGATGAATGGCGCCATCGACGCCGCCACCGCCGAGCAGCGAGCGGTTCGCGGCGTTCACAATGGCGTCGATCTCGAGCGTCGTGATGTCGGCTATTCGAATCTCGATCAGCGTGGTCCCGATGGCGGCGGTGACAAGCGGCTCGGTCATGGTCAAACCTAGTTGGCGCGGCACGTGAGCCCCACGGACGGCGGGTCGCTCATGGTCCGTGCACCTCCTCTCGCGAGACTATAGGCCGTCAATGCTGCGGCGGCGAGGTTCCGCTTGTCCTCGGGCTCACGCCAGTTCGGCGTGGCTCTCGGCCGCAAGGTCGACCGTGCTGCGGCGGCCGATGTCCTGGAAATGCTTGTGCAAAAAGTCGCACACGGCGCGCTTTCCACCTTCGCGCAGCTTGAGGAAAAAATCGTAATCCGAATCGAGCTTAGAGCTGGCGGTCAGATTGTTGAAGACGCCGTCAAGCGCAATCCGGTGCAGGTTGATGCGGCGATATTGTCCGGGCCCCTTGCCGCGCGGCAACGTGCCCTGATCGATCAGCCGCGTCACGAAATTGATCGCGCGCACCTCCGACATCAGCGATGAATTGAAGGTGATTTCGTTGATCCGGTTGAGGATCTCGTTCTGCGATCGCGGCGTCGTGCGGCGCTCGATCGGGTTGATCTGAACGAGCAGGACGTCCTCGGTCTCGCTCGCGTCGAAGAACGGAAAGATCGCGGGATTGCCGAGATAGCCGCCGTCCCAGTACGGGATCCCGTCGATCTCGACGGCGTGGAACAGCGTCGGCAGGCAGGCCGATGCCATCACCACGTCGGCGGTGAGCTTGTCGCGCGGAAAGACGCGCAGACGGCCAGTGTAGACATTGGTCGCCGATACGAACAGCGGTGGCCCCGGAAATGTGCGCACCGCATCGAAGTCGACGAAGTGCTCAACCACGTCCTTGAGCGGATTGATGTTGAGCGGATTGAGGTCATACGGCGACCAGAAGCGCGACACCGCATCGAACCAGCTTTGGACGGGCCAGCCTTCCATCGGCAGGATCGTGAACAGGCGATCGATGACGGCGCGCTGCAACTCGGGCAGCCCGCCGTCCAGGCTTGCGGCGCGCCAGAAATCGGCAAGCCGCTTGCAGGCCTCTTTCGGGCCGCCGCGCGCCATGCCATCCGCGACCATGATGGCGTTGATGGCGCCGGCCGAGGTGCCGGAGACGGCTTCGACCTCGATCCGCGCATCCTCGATCAGGGCCTCGATCACGCCCCAGGTGAAGGCGCCGTGCGCGCCGCCGCCCTGCAGCGCGAGGTTGATCTTCTTGCGTGCCCGGGCAGCCACGGCTATTCCGCCGTCCAGCCGCCGTCGATCGAAAGGTTCGCACCGGTGATCTGGGAGGCAGCGTCCGAACAGAGATAGAGCGCGAGCGAAGCGACCTGGTCGACGGTGACGAACTGCTTGGTCGGCTGGGCCGCGAGCAGCACGTCGCGCTTGACCTGCTCCTCGGTCATGTTGCGCGCCTTCATGGTGTCGGGAATCTGCTTCTCGACCAGCGGCGTCCAGACATAGCCGGGGCTGATGCAGTTGGCGGTCACGCCGAAGGTTGCAAGCTCAAGCGCGACCACCTTGGTGAGGCCGGTGAGGCCGTGTTTGGCGGTGACGTAGGCTGCCTTGAACGGGGAGGCGACCAGCGAATGCGCCGACGCAGTGCTGATGATGCGGCCCCACTTGCGCGCCTTCATGCCGGGCACGGCGGCACGGATGGCATGGAACGCGGCCGAGAGATTGATCGCGATGATCGCGTCCCACTTCTCGATCGGGAATTCCTCAATCGGCGAGACGAACTGGATGCCGGCGTTGTTGACCAGCACGTCGACTGAGCCGAGTGATGACTCGGCGGTACGGATCATCCCGGCGATCTCGGCCGGCTTGGTCATGTCGGCGGGCGAATAGACCGCCTTGACGGAAAATTCCTTTTCGATCCCGCTGCGCTCGGTTTCGATCGCGGCCTTGTCGCCAAATCCATTGATCACCACGTTGGCGCCTTCGCGTGCCATCGCGCGCGCGATGGCCAGCCCGATCCCGGAGGTTGAGCCGGTGACGACTGCGGTTTTTCCTTTCAGCATGACACTCACCTGTTTGTTAGCGAGCTCCCCGAGAACGGCTTTGGCGGCCCGAGGTACGGTCGCATCATGGTCGGGCAGGGCGATGCCTGGCAACACGGCGGTCGGGGCTTCGTCATGCCGGTTCGGTCTCCACGGGCAGCTGCAGATCGATGGTACTGCGCCGTCCAATATCGTTGAAATGGGCGTCAAGGAAGCGCCGCGCGGCGCGCTGGCCGAGCTTGCGCAGCGACAGGAAGAACTCGAAGTCGACCTTGAGCTTGCTGCGCGGGTCGAAGGGCGCATTGTCCATGACGATACGATGCAGGCGGGCGCGGCGCGCGCCGGACAGTTCGAGCGCCCGCAGCTCGGCGATCAGCGGCGCGTTGAACGTGATCTCGTTCACGCGGCTCATGATCTCGCCTGCTGTGGTCGGCAGCTTGGAGCGCTCGCGCGGGTTGATCTGCACGATCAGCACGTCCGCGGTCGTGCCCGAGCGCAGGAACGGCAGCACCACGGGATTGCCGCTGTAGCCGCCGTCCCAATAGGGCACGCCGTCGATCTCGACGGCGCGGAACAGGAGCGGCAAGCAGGCCGAGGCCATCACCACCTCGGGCGTGACCTCATGGCGGGCAAACACGCGCGGCTCACCGGTCAACACATTGGTGGCCGTGATGAACAGATCACGCTCACCGGTGCGGATGCGATCGAAGTCGACGAAACGCCCGATCAGGTCTTTCAACGGATTGATGTTGAGTGGGTTGAGATCGTAGGGCGAAAAAAAACGTGAGAGGTCGCCGAACCAGGGCAGCGAGGTGCGTTGCGGAAGCAGCGGGAACAGCCGTTCCACCACAGCGCGTTGCAGGTCGGGCAGGTTGCCGCCGAGGCTCGCCGCGCGCCAGAACTCGAACAGGCGCTGGCGGGCGCCGTCGGGGCCGTCGTGCGCGAGCCCGTCTGCGAGCATCACCGCATTGACGGCGCCGGCCGAGGTGCCGGAGATGCCTTCGATTGCGATGCGCCCGTCGGCCAGGAACTGGTCCAGCACCCCCCAGGTGAAGGCGCCATGCGCGCCGCCCCCCTGCAGGGCGAGATTGAGGCGCTTGCGTCGGCGCGGGGGCCGACCGGGCGCCCGCCAGACCGTCGAAAAGAGCTTGTTCAATCGCGATGGAAGCATCACATCAGGCCAAGCTGCTGACAGGGGAACGCCGAATCGGCGAACGGAACCGGAAATGTGGGGGCGACCTTGTTGCATTGCAATGGCAAAATTGTTGCATCGCATCAATGCCCCTATCGGCCGCAATAAAGGGTAAAGTTCCCCATGGCCAGAACCAAATCCGCGCGAGAGCAGGCGGTTTTTCCCGCCCCCGGCCACGATCACGACCGCTGCTCGACCGACGCCATGGCGGTCGCGCAGGCGCGTTGCGTGGAACGTGGCCAGCGCCTCACGCCCATCCGCCGCGAGGTGCTGGCGGCGCTCCTGGTGAGCCACCAGCCGCTCGGCGCCTACGAGATCATGGAGCGGCTCGCCCCGAAGGGCCCGCGGCCGGCCCCGATCACGGTCTATCGCGCGCTCGAGTTCCTGCGCGAGAACGGGTTTGTTCACCGCATCGAGAGCCGCAACGCGTTCGTCGCCTGCGTGCATACGCATGCGGCCGGCGAGCTTGTGGTGTTCCTGATCTGCGAGCGCTGCGGCGCGGTCGGGGAAGCCTCATCTGCGGAGGTTGCCGCGAAGCTGAAAGCGGCCGCGCACGCTGCCGGCTTTACCCCGAAATCGCCGGTGATCGAGATCAGCGGCATCTGCACCCATTGCAGCGGTAACGCATGACGGCCGCATGACAGCGACTGATGACAGTTACTCACGTTGACGCCGCCCATGGGCTCTGGCACTTGCTCCGGCATGTGCCCTGGTACATGCCCTGGCATTCGTGGGTACAGGAGGTTGAGCGATGAGCGAAGCAGGTCCGCAGGAACGGCGTCAATCGGTGTCGGTCGACGTCGGCGGCGTCATGGTCGGCGGCGGCGCGCCGGTAGTGGTGCAGTCGATGACCAATACCGACACGGCGGATGCTGCCGGCACCGCCGCGCAGGTGGCAGCGCTGGCGCGCGCGGGTTCCGAGATCGTGCGCATCACGGTCGACCGCGACGAGGCCGCCGCCGCAGTTCCGCACATCAAGGAACGGCTCGCCAAGATGGGCGTCAACGTGCCGATCGTGGGCGACTTCCACTATATCGGCCACAAGCTCCTGGCGGATCATCCGGCCTGCGCGGAAGCGCTCGACAAGTATCGCATCAATCCCGGCAATGTCGGCTTCAAGGAAAAGAAGGACCGCCAGTTCGGCGCCATCGTCGAGACCGCGATCAAGTACGGCAAGCCGGTGCGCATCGGCGCCAACTGGGGCTCGCTCGACCAGGAATTGCTTACCCACCTGATGGACGAGAATTCGCGCTCCAACGATCCCAAGGATGCGCGCGAGGTGACGCGCGAGGCGATGATCCAGTCGGCGCTCCTCTCCGCGCAGCGCGCCGAGGAGATCGGGCTCGCCCGCGACCGTATCATCCTGTCGGCGAAAGTCTCTGCGGTGCAGGATCTGATTGCGGTCTACATCGATCTTGCGCGGCGTTCCGACTATGCGCTCCACCTCGGCCTGACCGAAGCCGGCATGGGCTCGAAGGGCATCGTGGCGTCGTCTGCCGCGATGGGCGTGCTGCTGCAGCAAGGCATCGGCGACACCATCCGCATCTCGCTTACGCCCGAGCCCGGCGGCGACCGCACGCTCGAGGTCAAGGTCGCGCAGGAATTGCTGCAGACGATGGGCTTCCGCACCTTCGTGCCGCTGGTCGCGGCGTGCCCGGGCTGCGGGCGCACCACCTCGACCACGTTCCAGGAGCTCGCCCGCGACATCCAGGGCTTCATCCATGAATCGATGCCGGAATGGAAGAAGCGCTATCCGGGCGTGGAGGCGCTCAACGTCGCGGTGATGGGCTGCATCGTCAACGGCCCCGGCGAGTCAAAGCACGCCGACATCGGCATCTCGCTCCCTGGCACCGGCGAGACGCCGGCGGCGCCGGTCTTCATCGACGGCAAGAAATCCGTGACGCTGCGCGGCCCGACGGTGGCGGCCGACTTCAAGCAGATGGTGATCGATTACATCGAGCGGCGTTACGGCCACGGCGGCGCGGGGCGCACCGCGGCGGAGTAGGGGCGCACGATGCGCCGGATTTCGTCAAAGACCACATTTCTCCACAAGCGTATCTTCCCGGTCGTCTGGTTCGGGCTTCTCGCGGTGTTCATTGTCGTTGCGCTGATCGCTGGTCTGGGTGATCGGCGGCAATCCCTTATCTTTCTGCTCGTGCCAATCTTTATGGCCGCGTTCGGTTATGTGATCATGAAGAAGCTCGTCTTCGATCTCGTTGACGAGGTCTGGGATGATGGCACGAGCCTCCTGATCAGGAACGGCGGCCGCGAGGATCGCATTGCGCTGCCCAACATCATGAATGTCAGCTATTCGCCGCTCATCAATCCGCAACGCGTTACGCTGATGCTGCGCAAGCCGAGCATCTTTGGGACTGAAGTCACCTTCATTGCGCCGGTTCGCTTCACCCCGTTCGCGAAGAGCCCGGTCATCGAGGACCTGATCCGCAGGGTCGACGCCACGCGCAAGGCTTAGGCGGAATCCCCGGTTGGCTCTGCGGGCGTCTCGGCGGCATTGCGTTTCCTCGCCGCCGTCCTACATGTCCCGGCATGACCAGTTCCGACCAGGGACCTGAACGCCCGCGTTCCGAGCCCGAAATCATCCCGCCAGGCCGCAGCGGCGGCCGCCGGGATTCCGGTATCTTTGTCTGGGTTGCCGATCGCGAGGGCATGCGCCGCGCCAATGTGACGCTGCCCGGGCCGTTCACTATTTTCCTCGCGCTCGCGCTGGTCGTGCTGGTTGCTGCCGTTATTCTGGCCCTGGTACTGGGCGCCATCCTGTTCTGGCTGCCGATTTTCGTGCTGGCGGTCGGCGCGTTGCTCATCGCCGCGACCGCCCGGCAATACTGGTGGCGGTTCCGGCGCTGGCTGGCACAGCGATAAGGCGGGTCGTGATGGCGTACTGGCGTTGCTCTTTTGGCTAGTACTGCGAATCTTGTTGTCGTCCCCGCGAAGGCGGCGACCCATAATCACTGAGCATTGGAATTTACGCTAGCGGTGCACGTCGCAAGCACACGGCGCATGGGTCCCCGCCTTCGCGGGGACGACGGCATAGTTAGCCGCGAAGCCGAAGGCTCCCTCCTATTCCTTGTCCTCCTTGCAGGCGATGGTCGCTTCTTCGAGATCGAGCTCGCGCTCGATCTTGCGGCGGGTCTCGTCGGTGATCTTGCCCTCGCGCAGGAGGCGGTTGATGTACTCGCGCTCGGCCGTGATCAGGTCCATGCGCAAACGCGCGCCGAGCGCGACGTTGTCCCAGCCTTCTTCCAGACTTCTCGGTACCTGCTGGCTGCGGGCATCATAGCGCGCCCGCGCCAAAGCCAGCAGCCCGTCCGATATTCCGTTGGCGCGGCCGCGCTCTTCGACTTCGTGTAACGCCGCACTCAAGGCGTCATGCCGGGCGGTGAGCTCGCGGGCACGTTCCTCTTGCTCTTCGGTTGCACGATGATGCCCGAGCCCGAGCCAGCGGATCACGGGCGGCAGCATCAGCCCGAGGCCCACCAGCGTGAAGATGATCACCCCGAACGTGATGAACAGGATCAGATCGCGGTCCGGAAACGGCTGCCCGCTCGCGAGCGTGAGCGGGATCGCGAGCGCGGCCGCGAGTGACACCACGCCGCGGACGCCCGTGAAGGAGAGGACAAAGATCCAGCTCCAGGGCGGTGAGGGATCGCGCTTGCGCAGCGGCGGCCACAGCCAGCGCGGCAGATAGGTCGCAGGAAACACCCAGATGAAGCGGGCCGCGATCACGATCGCAGTCGTGACCACAACGGCGACGAAGAGCTCGCGCAGCGAGAACGTCGGCGTCCGGTCGAGCACGGTACGCGCCTGCAGGCCGGTGAACAGGAATACGAAGCCCTCGATCACGTAGATGATCAGGTCCCAGAAGAACACGCCTTGCAGCCTCGTCGCCGATGAGATGAGCTGTGGCCCGTTCCAGCTCACATAGAGCCCGGCCGCCACGGTGGCGAGTACGCCCGAGCCGCCGAGATGTTCCGGCACCCAATAGGCGATGTAGGGCGTCATCAGCGACATCACGATCTCGACCCGCGGCTCGCGCGCAAAGCGGCGGATGCGCAGGCTGAGCCAGCCGACGGCGATGCCCCAAATGATCTCGCCCACCACGATCGCCGCGAAAGTACCGGCCGCCTGGGTGAACGAGAATGCGCCGGTTGAGATCGCGACCACCGCGAAACGATAGAGGATGAGGGCGGTCGCATCATTGGCGAGCCCTTCGCCTTCGAGCACGACCAGGAGCCGGTGCGGCAGCCCGAGCCGGCGTGCGATCGCGAGCGGCGCGACCACGTCGGGCGGCGCCACGATCGCGCCGATGAGGAAGCCGACCGGCCACGGCATGCCGAGCAGGTAGTGAGACGCCGCCGCGACCGCGCAGGTCGTGAACAGAACGCAGCCGAAGGCGAGGAGCGCGATCGGCCGCAGGTTGAAGCGGAACTCGCGCCAGCTCATGGAGACGCCGGCGGAGTAGATCAGGGGCGGCAGGATCACCAAAAGCACGAGCTCGGGCGCGAGCTCGATGCGCGGCAGGCCGGGAATGAGCGCCAGGATGACGCCGGCGATCACCAGCACGATCGAAGGCGCGGTGTTGAGCCGGCGCGCGATCAGCGCGGCGGCGACCAGCACCGCCAGCAGCACGAGCAGGATCTGGATGGTCGCGGTCATGCCGGACCCTCATGCCCGAAGATGAGCGCGGCCTCAACCATCATTGCTGGCGGCCCGCCCGCCAGCCCGCCAGCATCGTGGGCTTCTGCTCAAATGGCGCTGGCCGCGATATTCACCGTGAGCGCGAGCAGCGCCGCATTGAATACGAACGAGATCACGCTGTGGCCCAACACGGTGCGGCGGATCGGCTTGCAGCTGACCGTCACGTCGGAGACTTGTGCGCACATGCCGATCACGAATGAGAAATACATGAAGTCCCAATAGTCGGGCTCTCGCTCGTCGCCGGGAAATTGCATGCCGCCGCCCTTGCCGCTGTTCTCATCGTAGTACTCGTGCGCATAATGCAGCGCGAAGATCGTGTGCGTGAACGCCCATGATAGCAAGATCGTGATGGTGGCGAGGAAGAGGTCCGGTGCGCTGCGCGCGCTGCCATTCTGGCTACCAAGGAGCGCGAAGATCGCAACCAGGCTCGCGAGTGCAGCGGCCGCCGACAGCACCAATATGACGAACTGGCCCTCGTCCTGGAGCCGCGCCTGCCGACGCATGCGATGCACGTCGGCCTTGGTCATGATCTGGAACGCGAGGGCGAGGTAAAGCCCGGCGCAAAGATCCCAGCCGAGCAACAGTGCGGAAGCGAGCCGCCAATGAGCGATGGTCGCAAAGATCGCGGCAATCGCGGCCCCGATCGCGATGGCGATAAACAGGCGCGGGCGCGCCTTGACCATGCGGACGAATTTTGGCGGACGCCCGTGGGTGTGCTCCGTGCTCGTTGTCATCGCGTCAGTGGACCGTGAAAGTCTCTCGGAACAATCGTGTCCACTTCTCACCCTCGTCCATGTAGCGCGGCAGATCGACAAAGACCAAGCCGTCGGGTGGCGCCTTGACCTTGGGGTTGGTCGGCACGACCTGGCGTTTCGCAAGGATCGTCTGCCCATCGGTCAGGATGAAATCCTGGAACAGCAGGGCGGCATGCGGATGCGGCGCGTGACGGAACATGCCGATGCCAGTCGGGAAACCGACCGGCGGCGGCAAGTACACGATTTCGACCGGCGCGCCCTCCTTCTTGAGCTGCTCCACGCGATAGCTGTAGACGGTGAGCGCGAGCGGCACCTCGCCGGTCGGAACGAGATTGGCAAGGAGCGTGTGGCCCTTGCGAACCGACATGCCGTTCCTGGCGACGATGTCGCGGAACAGTTTGAGACCCTTCTCCTCGCCCATGTGCAGGACGACCGACATGAACCAGTTCGAGTCCTCCGCCTCGACCGCGAGCTTGCCCTTGAAGCGCGGGTCGAGCAGGTCCTCGTAGCTCTTCGGTACGTCCTTGGGCTTGATGATGTTGGTGTTGTAGGCGCCGGCAAAGACCGACAGCCGGGTTGCGATCCACTGGCCGTGCGCAAACGTCGCCTGCGGGATCAGCTCCTTGGAGGCGGGCGTCGTGACCTTCTGCAACACCTGCTCGCGCACCATCGCTTCCATGTCGGGGCCGGCGGTCTCGGCGAGATCGGCGTCATAGCGGCCGGCGGCATATTCGCGCGTGATGCGGTTGCGAATGTCCTCGGAGCTGCCGCGCCAATGCTGCGCCTTGATGCCATATTTGGCCTGGAAAGCGCTGATCAACGCGCCCATGTCCTTCACCGTCATGGACGAATAGATCATGAGCGCGTTTTCCTTGCGCGCGCCCTCGATCAGCCGCTGCGTGCGGTCGGGTCCGGCGTAGGCCGCGAGCTCCGCGACCGATTGTGCGGAGGCCGGCGAAACGAGGGCGAGACCGAGCAGCACGGCGGCAAGCCCGGCGACGCGGATGACGGCCATCCGCCGCACGCGATCGAAGTCCATGCATTTCCTCCCGTTCGGCCTGCGGGAGCGCGCCGCGTTGTCTGCGCCTCAGGCCACTTTCGGCGGCAGGTTCGGCAGTTCGGCCTCGTACACCGCATCCATGCGCGGGGCGAGGCCGTGCTTGGCGAGCGCGTCGGAGAACATCTGGCGCACCAACGGCTTCTCGTCGGCATAGTCGATCTGGTTACCGCCGAGCCGGCGGCTGATCCAGGACAGCGGCACGCCCTGGCTGTTGCGCGGCGAAGAATGCTTGAATGCCAGATAGCGAGCGGGCACCGGACCGGAATTGAAGTGCTGATGGAACCAAGCATTGGGCGGCACGATCAGGGTGCCGTACTTCCAGTCATAGCGCTTGGGCTCCTCGCCTTCCGGCCACATCAGCGAGTAGCCCTCGCCGGTGAGCACGATGACGTGGGCGCCGGGTCCATGCGCATGCGCCTTCTTGTAGGTGCCGACCGGGAACTGCGAGATGTGACTCGCGATCGAACCCTTGGCCATGTTGAAGCGGATGTGGCCGCCGCCGGCGCCGCGCTCCTTGGCGGTGATCAGCGGCAGGTTGATGGCGTCCGCCACGAAGTTGGTCTGCAGCAGGAAGCCGATCTGCTCGCCTTTGGCGCTGAAATAGTCGGGCTCGCCGGAAAAGCGGTTCTTGAAGTCGTAGTCGAAGTTGAAGACGAACTCGGGCTCCTCGTAGAGGTTCATCACTGACGGGAAGTTGGTGACGCCAACGAGCCGCACTACCTCCTGGCCAGAGCCGTTGAAGTGCTGGTACCAGCAGTTGAGCGGAACGGCGAAGATCGAGCCCGCCTTCCATTCAAACGTCACGCGCGCGCCGGCGTTGTTCCAGACCGTGGTCGAGCCACGGCCGGTGAGGATCATGATCATTTCCTCGTAGAGATGATGCTGCGGCTCAAGCTTCTTGCCGGGTGCGATCTCGCAGACATAGCAGTCGTTGGAGGTGCGCGAGGCCTCGTGATTGATGAACACGCCCTTGGCGCCTTCGCCGCGCCGCGCCCAGGGCTTGAGATCGACGGTGCAGAGGTCGGGGACGTATTGAGCGCCGATGATGTCGAGGCCTTCGCCGCGTACGAACCGCAGATAGGGCGTATCCTTCTCGGTCTTGAACTTGTTCGCCATCTCCTCGGAAACGAGCACGTCCTTGGCCACCATCAACCTCCCTAAGTCTAAGTTCCGGCGCCCGGATCTGCGCCCAAAATGCTTCTGCCGTGCAAGGTTTAGCAGCGACCGGCAGCCTGCCGCAATGCTATCCCGGGCCGGCGCAGGGATGTTCCGACGATGACCTCCGAGACCCAAAGGCGGCGCCCGCACCATACCCTTCGGCGCCTGGCCCGGTTCCTGATCGCCGTGCTTGTGGTCGTTTTGCTGTTGCCCTACCTGGTTGTGCCGCTCTATCGCGTCATCAACCCGGTCTCGACCCTGATGCTGTGGCGCTGGGCGATCGGCGCACGGGTGACGCGCGTGGTGGTCCCGCTCACGCGGATCGCTCCGGTCCTGCCGGCGACCGTCGTTGCCTCGGAGGATGCCCGCTTCTGCTCACATAGGGGCGTGGACTTTGAAGAAATCCGTGACGCCCTCGAGGATGCCGATGACCTCAGTGACGTCCGTGGCGGCTCGACCATCACGCAGCAGGTGGCCAAGAACCTGTTTCTCTGGAGCGGACGTAGCTACGTGCGCAAGGGGCTCGAATTCCCGCTGGCGCTCTGGATCGACCTGGTCCTGCCGAAGCGGCGAATTATCGAAATTTACCTCAATATCGCGGAATTGGGCCCGAACGACCAATTCGGCGCAGAGGCTGGCGCGCGCTATGCGTTCGGCAAGCCGGCGCGCGAACTGAGCGCGCAGGAGGCTGCCCTGCTGGCGGCAATCCTGCCCAATCCGCACCGGCGCAGCGCGCGGACCCCTGGCCCGGCCGTTCGCCGGCTGGCCGGTCTTTACGAAGCCCGCGCGCGCAGCGCCGATGTGGCCTGTCTGCGGGGGCGCTCCTGATTAGCGCGCCTCGGTCGCCCGGGCACCAAAAAGCGGCACTAAAATCATAGAGTTGCTAGTGCCCCTTTGTTTCCGAAGCTTGTGTCAGGGGCGCAGCTACGGCTCACGAACTTTGGAAGCGGCACTAGCCTTCCCGGCGCCGATCCTTTATAAGGCCGGCCTTCCGAGACATTCGCCTATCACCCGCCCTAAGGAGTGCACTGATGGCTGTCCCCAAACGAAAGACCTCGCCGTCACGGCGCGGGATGCGTCGGTCAGCCGATGCGCTCAAGCGGCCGACCTATGTTGAGGACAAGGATTCGGGCGAGTTGCGCCGCCCGCACCACATCGACCTGAAGACCGGCATGTACAAGGGGCGCCAGGTCCTCAAGTCCAAAGTGGAGGCGTGATCTGTCGCCGGTTGGGTTCGGCTTAATTCATCATCGTCATCGCGGGGGGAGCTGACACATGGCGCTGGCCGCACGAAAGTCGAGCGTTCTCATGTACCTGGTCGCCTTCCCGATGCTGATCGTTCCGTTCGCGATCTACAATATGGTCGCGTTCCTGCTGGATTTGGACTTTCATCAGACCGTATTCACTGTGCCATTGCTCTCGGGCCACCGCATGGACGTCAGCATGGGCGACGTCCTGGTCCTGCTCGGCGTGCTCCTGCTCTATATCGAGATCCTCAAGTCGACGCGGTTCTCCTCCAAGGCGATTGTGGATCACGTTCTGTCGATTATCCTGTTCATTGCGATGATCGTCGAGTTCATCGTCGCGGGGAAGGCGGCGACGTCGACCTTCCTGATCCTGACCGCCCTGAGCTTCGTTGACGTGGTCGGCGGCTTTACCATCACCATCCGAACCGCCCAGCGCGATGTGGCGTTCGAGGGCTCGGAAGGCAGAATGGCGGGCTGAGCCGGCCCTGCTAGGCCGACCACTCCCAGGTTGCTGACGGCACGCCGGCGCTTTCCCCGCTTGTGTAACGCGCAATCGCATCGGCTGGCGCAATCCGGGCGCGCGCCCGCGTCTGCGGCTCCTTAAGGGCGGTGGCGATCAGGTGGGCGAGAAAAGCGGGTGACGGCCGCGGGCCGCGATCGTCACGCTTTCGCGCGCTGCCGGGGAGCGGCACAAGGCTGCGAGACGGTGCCTCGGGCTCCTGATCGCGCCCGCGCGCCGGTCCCGAGACGGGGCGCCTCGCGAGGCCCGGCAGGGCGGGAAGCTTGGCGATATCCGTCATTTGGCGCTTCGGGTGTCCCGCGACGAGACACCTGGGTCTCGCCTGAGCAAGGCATCGCAAGCGATGTGCCATTGCGTGGGGGCAAAAACGCCGTGGCCGCAAGGTCAAATTGGCAGTTTTCCAATAATTTAATGATTTCTAGTAGCTTGCTTGCGCGTTTGCCGCCCCGGCCGCCCCGTTCGCCGGCTGTTGCTGCGGTGCTCGCCTGTCCAGTGGGGTGGTTTGTGGCCAATCAGGATCGGACCGCTGGCGCGCGTGCCTATGTCGACGGGCAGGAACCCTGTCTTATCGGCGACCTGTCTGGGTCCGAACCTGCCATCGATCCCAACGCCATCATCGCATCGGTCGGCGAAGTTGCTTACGTGTGGCGCCTCGATACCGATGCGATCACCTGGGGGCCCAACGTCGGCGCCGTGCTGGCGATCCAAGACCATGCCGCGGCTGCCAGCGGGTGTGGCTTCGCGGAGTTGGTCGAACCGAACAGCGGGCCCTCGCGCGTCGACGCAGTGCGGCGCTCGAGCGCCCGGGACGACGGGATGGGCGTCGCCTATGAGCTGCAATATGCATTGCGATTGCCCGGCGCGCCCGCGCCACTATGGGTCGA
The DNA here is from genome assembly GCA_963753575.1 of uncultured Alphaproteobacteria bacterium. Classification (GTDB taxonomy): domain Bacteria; phylum Pseudomonadota; class Alphaproteobacteria; order Rhizobiales; family Xanthobacteraceae; genus VAZQ01. Next base: position 3,635,657 of record CAVWCR010000003.1, on the reverse strand, counting down.
GGACACCGGCCGCTGGTTTGCCGGCGCGGATGGAAAGCCGCTGTGGGCGCACGGCTTGCTGCGTGCCATCAACGAGCGCCACGCGCGCGAGGAGCGGCTCGCTTACATGTCGCGGTTCGACGCGCTGACAGGTGAGATGAACCGCTGGCATCTCACTGAGACGCTCGAGGCAAACATTGCAGAGGCGGCGAAGCTGCGTTCCTCCTGCGGCTTTCTGCTCGCCGCGATCGACAACCTCGGCAGCATCAACCGGGCCTATGGGTTCGACATCGCTGACGAGGTGATTGCGGCGGTTGCCAAGCGCATCCGTTCGCAATTGCGCGGCAAGGATCATCTCGGCCGCTACTCCGGCAACAAGTTCGGCCTGATCCTGAACAATTGCACGCCGAAAGACCTGCGGGTTGCCGCCGACCGGGTGCTCGCCAGCACGCGCGACAACGTGGTTCGCACCAGCGCCGGGCCGGTTGCGGTCACGGTTACGATCGGCGGCATCACGGCGCCGCGGCACGCCCGTAGCGTGCGCGAGGTCCTCACCCGCGCGCAGGACGCGCTCGACGCCGCCAAGACAAGACGGCGTGGCTCGTTTGCGGTCTATCGTCCGAATCCCGAGCGCGAGGCGCAGCGCAAGGAAAATGTGCAGGCGTCCGACGCCATCATCAATGCGCTCAACGACCGGCGTGTTTCGCTCGCCTACGAGCCGGTCGTCACGATCGGTCCTCGGCAAGTCGCCTTCTACGAATGCCTCATGCGGGTGCAGCGCGGCGACGGCACCATGCTGGCGGTGAACGAGGTGGTGCCGCTCGCGGAGCGGCTGGGCCTTGTGCGGCTGCTCGATCACCGCGTGCTCGAGCTGGTTCTGGAGGAACTGATCAAGGCGCCGGAGCTGCGGGCGAGCCTGAATGTATCGGCGCCGTCCGCCGTCGACCCCGACTGGTGGGCGGCGCTCGTCGCCATGTTGAATGCGCATGACGGCGTGGGTGAGCGGCTGACGGTCGAGATCACCGAGACGGCGGCCATCCACGACGTCGACGAGATGCGCAGCTTTGTGGCGCGCGTAAAGGATCTCGGTGGCCGCATCGCGATCGACGACTTCGGCGCCGGCTACACGTCGTTTCGCAACCTGCGCAAGCTCGTCGTCGACGTGGTCAAGATCGACGGCGCCTTCGTGCAGAACCTTACGCGCTCCGAGGATGATCGCGCCTTCGTGCACACGCTGATCGACCTGGCCCGCCGGCTCGGGCTAGAGACCGTGGCGGAATGGGTGCAGGACGAGGCCGCTGCCGCGATCCTTGCCGGATGGGGTTGCGACTATCTGCAGGGGGCCTTGGTGGGGCTTGCCTCGACGGAGCGGCCGTGGCGGCAGGCGCCCGACCTCGCAACCACCGGATCGGCCGGCTTGTTCATTGCGCAGGCGTGATGCCAAGCGGCTTCGCGCTCGTGGTGGTCTTGGCGCGTTGATCCGCGGTACTATTTAGTGCCCCGTTTCCGAAGTTCGTTTGTCATAGCCGACACGAACTTCGGAAAACAAAGGGGGCACTCGCAACTCTATGATTCTAGTGCCGCTTTTCGATCTGAAGTTCCTAACCGAGTTTGCCACAAGCGTTGTAGGAACTTTAGATCAGAGGCACTAGCTCTGGTCTTTTTGGCTGAGCCGGTCGAGCCGCTTCTGCATCTCTTCCATCTGGCGCTTGAGATCATCGATCTCGCCGCTCTCACCGCTCGCAGGGGACTTTTCCGTCTCCGCCGCCCCCTGGCCGCCGCGCCGCCCGAACGGCGCGAACATCGCAAACGCGCGCTCGAACATCTCCATGTTCCGCCGCGCCTGCTCTTCGAGCGCGCCGAACGGCGTGCCGCCGAAGGCCTGCGCCATCTGCTGGCGAAACTTTTCCTGCTCGCGGGTGAGCGACTCGAGCGACACTTCGAGATAGCGCGGCACCAGCATCTGCATTGAGTCGCCGTAGAAACGGATGAGCTGGCGCAGGAAATTGATCGGCAGCAGGTTCTGCCCTTCCTTGTTCTCCTGCTCGAAGATGATCTGGGCGAGCACCGAACGGGTGATGTCCTCGCCGGTCTTGGCGTCGTAGACGACAAAGTCCTCGCCCGCCTTTACCATCGCGGCGAGGTCCTCCAGCGTTACGTAGGCGCTGGTGCCGGTGTTGTAGAGCCGGCGGTTGGCGTATTTCTTGATCGTGATGGGTTCGTCTGACTTAGCCATGGCGCGCCTGCCCGCGAATGATCTGCTGGAGCGCCGAGCGCGCAATGGCGTCTGCGACGGCCAGGTCCTCGAGCGCTCTGGGAGTTCCGGTCTCGTTGTCGGGGCGCTGCCGGCTGGCACACCGCCTGTTCGCAAGAGGTCCGTTGATCGCCATATGAATTCTTCAGCCACTCGGTCCTCGCCAGCATAGCCCTTTTCGATGCCCAAGCCACCGTTTTGTCGCATCGGCCGATACCCAGGGCGGGTTTCCTCCCAGGGTGCAGGTCTGCTCGGCCTTGGGTCCAATTGACACATCAGCCGCCCGCGGCCATGGGTAGCCCATATGGTTGATGACGGGGCTGTCAGGGGTCGTGAGGCTGCCAAATTAGCCGCCTAGCCTCGAGCCATAGGGCGGTCAGATCAGCAGTGAGATCAGAGGAGTTGATAACCATGAGCGACGATATCGTCATTGTATCGGCGGCGCGTACGCCGGTTGGGGCGTTCAACGGCGCGTTCGGCAGCCTGCCGGCCCACGACCTCGGCAAGGTTGCGATCGCCGAGGCGCTCCAGCGCGCGGGCGTTGCGGGCGCCGAGGTATCCGAAGTGATCATGGGGCAGATCCTGACGGCGGGGCAGGGGCAGAATCCAGCCCGGCAGGCCTCGATCGCTGCCGGCATCCCGGTCGAGAGCCCGGCCTGGGGGGTCAATCAGCTCTGCGGCTCGGGCCTGCGCACGGTCGCGCTCGGCTACCAGGCCATCCTCAACGGCGACAGCGACATCGTGGTCGCGGGCGGCCAGGAATCGATGAGCATGGCCCCGCATTGCCAGCATCTTCGCAACGGCGTGAAGATGGGCAACTTCGAGATGATCAACTCGATGATCAAGGACGGCCTATGGGACGCCTTCAACGGCTATCACATGGGCAACACCGCCGAGAACGTCGCGCGGCAATGGCAGATCACGCGGGCGCAGCAGGATGAATTCGCGGTCGCTTCGCAGAACAAGGCGGAGGCCGCGCAGAAGGCCGGCAGGTTCAAGGACGAGATCGTGCCGGTGACGGTGAAGAGCCGCAAGGGCGACGTCGTGGTCGACAGTGACGAATATCCCAAGCACGGCACCACGCTCGACAAGATCGCGGGCCTGCGTCCTGCTTTCGCCAAGGATGGCACCGTGACCGCGGCCAATGCGTCGGGCATCAACGATGGCGCAGCGGCGGTCGTGCTGATGCGCGCGAGCGAAGCGCAGAAGCGCGGCAAGACCCCGCTGGCGCGCATCGTCTCCTGGGCGCATGCGGGCGTCGATCCCGCGATCATGGGGTCGGGCCCGATCCCGGCGTCGCGCGCCGCCCTCAAGAAGGCCGGCTGGAAGATCGAGGATCTCGATCTGGTCGAGGCGAATGAGGCGTTCGCAGCGCAGGCTTGCGCGGTGAACAAGGATCTTGGTTGGGATACCTCGAAAGTCAACGTCAACGGCGGCGCGATCGCGATCGGTCATCCGATCGGCGCATCGGGTACGCGCGTGCTGGTGACGCTCCTGCACGAGATGCAGCGGCGCAACGCCAAGAAAGGCCTCGCCACGCTCTGCATCGGCGGCGGCATGGGCATTGCGATGTGCGTTGAGCGGTAGGCTGACAACGGGTCGAGGGGGCGTTTGCGTGCCAGGGCGCGCCCCCCGCGGGAGAGTAAGAGACGCTGAAGGGGACGTGTGATGGCGCGGGTTGCAGTGGTGACGGGAGGAACGCGCGGGATCGGCGAGGCGATCTCGAAGGCGCTCAAGGGGGCCGGCTATAACGTAGCGGCCAACTATGGCGGCAATGACGAAGCGGCGCAGAAGTTCAAGGCCGAGACCGGCATTCCGGTCTTCAAGTGGGATGTTTCCTCCTATGACTCCTGCGTCGAGGGCCTCAAGAAGGTCGAGGCCGAGCTCGGTCCGGTCGAGGTGCTGGTCAACAACGCCGGCATCACGCGCGACACCATGTTTCACCGCATGAAGCCCGAGCAGTGGACGGCGGTCATCAACACCAACCTCAACTCGCTGTTCAATATGTGCCGTCCTGTCATCGAGGGTATGCGCGAACGCAAGTTCGGGCGCATCATCAATATCTCGTCGATCAACGGCCAGAAGGGCCAGATGGGGCAGGCGAACTATTCCGCCGCCAAGGCGGGCGAGCTCGGCTTTACCAAAGCCCTGGCGCAGGAGAGCGCGCGCTCCGGTATCACCGTCAATGCGATCTGCCCGGGCTACATCGCCACCGAGATGGTCAAGGCGGTGCCCAAGGAGGTATTGGAAAAGAACATCCTGCCGCTCATTCCGATCGGGCAACTCGGTGAGCCTGAGGAAATCGCGCGCTGCGTGGTCTTTCTCGCCTCCGACGACGCCAGCCTGATTACCGGCTCGACGTTGTCGGCGAACGGCGGACAGGTCATGGTCTAGCAGTGCCGAACCGAATCGAGAGCAGCCGTGTCGCTCCCCACCAGTGCTGATCTAGCCCAATCGCCGCACGATCTGAGCGCCGATTGGATCAGGGCCAATGCGGCCGCCGCCGTTGCGTCGTTCGTGTTGGGCATCGCCACGTTCGGCCTGCGTCAGATGCTGGGCCTGCCCGATCCCGATGCCGGCGTCGTCGCAAAGTCGATGTTGGCCGCTGCCGAAGTGCTGGCGGCGGCGATTGGATTTGCCATTTACGCGGCTCGAACCGGCGCCGTTCTGCAACGCAAGCTGCCGGGCTTTCCGCCATTGACCTGGAACGCCCTCCACATCCTGATGGGGTGCGCCGTGGGCGCGATAGTCGCGTACTTCGAGCTCGGCGCCGATACCACCTCGCGAGAACATGTTGCGGTGTCGTCGATCCTGCGCACTGCGGTGGGCGGCATGATGTTTGGCGCCTTCATCGGCGCGGCTGCCGGCGGCATGCAAGCGCTCGTTCTGCGCAAGGCCGCGCATGAGGTCGGCGACTGGATCCGGTGGTCGGCGTTTTCCGGCACGACGTTTGGGGCCTATGCGCTCGCGCTCACAATCGGGTCCGATCAGCTACTGACGGACGAGGTTTTAACTCAGCTTCTGGGATCCGCCATCGCGATCGTGGCGGGCGCAGCGATGCTGCCGGCGCTGCATCACCTGCGGCCGCGTTGAGCGCCGAACGGTCAGCTTTCGGAACGACCTTGGAACCGGGCATTAGCGCGGCGTCCATCCGCTCGGCGCGAGCTCAAAGCCAGAAAACTCAAAACCCGGTGCGACCGTGCAGCCGCATAGCGTCCAGTCACCCAGGCTCTCGGCCGCCTGCCAGGCGTCAGCGGGCACGACCGCCTGCGGTTGCTCGCCGGCCGCAAGATCAGGCCCGAGCAAGACGCGATCGATCGGCGCGCGCTCATGGGCTGCGATCTTAAGCGTGAGTGGCGCGCCCGCGTAATGGTGCCAGACCTCGGCCGCATCGACCCGGTGCCAGTGCGAGCGCTCGCCTCGCGCCAGTAGAAAATAGATCGCGGTCGAGGCCGCGCGAGCGCTCTCGACGGCGTGGGCGTCGCGAAACGTTTCGCGGAAATGCCCGCCTTCGGGATGCGGCTTGAGGTCGAGCAGGCGGATGACGTCGGAGGCGGAAAGCGGCTTCATGAAGGTTCCAACAGCTGTGCGGGCCAGCGTTGTCCCGATGGCGACGGCTGAATAGGCTGCCTGTTTGTCGCCCGTTCGTCAAAGTCGGGCCGTGAACGAACGCGCAAAGGAATTCATGAACTGGCTTGTCTTCGCACTGTCCGGCCCGGTCCTGTGGGCCATCTCGACGCATTTGGACAAGTATCTGGTCGAACGCTACTTCAAGGATACCGATGTCGCGGTCCTCGTCGTGTTCACCGCGCTTGTGGGCCTCCTGCTGATGCCGGTGATTGCGCTGTTCGAGCCCGCCGTGTTCGCGCGCGACGCCATCAGCATCGCGCTGATGATGCTCTCCGGCATCCTCTACATGGGTGCGATCCTGTTCTACCTGCAGGCGCTGCAGGGGCACGACGCATCGGTGGTCGCGCCGTTCTTCCAGGCCTCGCCGTTGTTCGGCTATGGGCTCGCCTACGTGGTGCTGGGCGAGACGCTCACCGGGACCCAGATTTTTGGCGGCCTTCTGATTCTCGCGGGCGTGCTGTCCGTGTCGGTCCGCAGCGGGCGGCGGCGCGAGCGCATCCGTTGGCAGCTTGCCGCCCCTATGCTGGCCTGCGGCTTCGTGTTGTCGCTCTCTACGCTGATCTTCAAAGTCTTTGCAGTGCGCCACGAGTTCTGGGCGACCACGTTCTGGATGTTCGCTGGCGAAGCGGTGTTCGGCGCCGGCTTTCTATGCCTCCCGCGCTACCGGGCGCAATTCATCAGGCTCTTGCGCTCGAACACGGTCGCGCTGCTGGCCATCAACGGCTCCAACGAACTCATCAACCTCGGCGGCGGCCTCGGCAACCGCTATGCGCTGATATTTGCGCCGCTCTCGATCGTTCAGGCGATCGGCTCGACCACCACGCTGTTTGTGTTCGCGTTCGGGATCGGGCTCACGCTGCTATTCCCCCGTGTTAGCCGCGAAAGCCTATCCTGGCGCGAACTCGCCACCAAGGGAATCGCCGCCATTCTGGTGGCCGCTGGCGTTGCGCTGGTCACGCGTTGACTCGCAAGCCATTGCTGCGACTCGCGATCGCGTCGTTCATCGTCCAGTCAGGTAAAACAAATAAGATAGCGCCTGGATGGGGGCTGTTCGCAGTGGAGGGAGCGAATGATTTGCAGAATAGCAACCCTGGGTGTCCTCATGTTGTTGCTTGCTGCCGCGGCTCCAGCATCCGCGGTCACGGTCGGTCCGAATAGCCAAGCGCTGGCGTCGATGGCGACTGGTCAGTCGCTGCTGCAGCCGGTGCAATGGGGCTATTGCGCCCGTTGGCGGCGCGTGTGCGGTCAGCGCTGGGGCTGGAATACCCGGAGGTTCTTCTACTGCCTGGAGCGGAATGGCTGCAATTTCCCGTTCTGAGTAGGCAGCGGAGCTCTTGGGAGTAAGGCCCCGGCCACTGCGTCGGCCGGGGCCTTTTTGAGTGCCTGCTGCGCTGTTGCGATCGGCGACAAGTGCGCCTCGCCCATGCGGCGAACGGCCACCAAGGCCGAACCTCTCAAGCCGACAATCTGTCTTGATTGAGCGAAAGTCCTGGCACACTCTTTCGAATCGATGGTAACCCGCCGCGGTGGTGGGTGGGGCGAGCGACTAACGAACGAGGCGCCATGCAGCGACGCACCTTTCTGACTCTATCGGGGGCGGCGGCAGCCAGTGCAGCGCTGCCGCTCGGGGCGAATGCAACGGTTCCGAAGCCCTACAGTTACGACGTGGTGCCGCCGATGAACAACATCGCGGCTTTTGTCCGGTGGATGCAGGAGAACCGCGGCGAAGACCCGAAATATCTGCGCCCGCGCTTCGAGCGCTTCCAGAACATGGTGGGCGACCGCGACCTATGGGAGGCGCGAAACAAGCGGGCGTTCCTGCTGACGCCGCGCGACGAGTTCTGTCTGCCGTCGAGCCGGTCCGTCATCTACGACGTGAATTATCACGACATCGGCTACGGCGTGACCATCACGGGACCGCGCGTGGTGGGGCGCATGACGAGTTCCATCGACGTCAAGATGGGCGAGAAGGTGCTCGAGATCGGCACCGGCTCCGGCTATCAGTCGGCCTATCTCTCGAACCTGACCGACAAGGTCTGGACGATCGAGATCATCAAGCCGTTGGCGGAGCGCACGCGCGGCCGCTACGATGAGCTCATCGCGCGCGGCTACACCGAATTCAAGGTGATCAATTCCAAGAACGCCGACGGCTACTACGGCTGGGAAGAAGCCGCTCCGTTCGACAAGATCATCGTGACCTGCGGTATCGACCACATTCCTCCGCCACTCCTCCAGCAGCTCAAGACCGGCGGCATCATGGTGATTCCGGTCGGTCCCCCCGGGGCGCAGCACATCCTCAAGGTGGCCAAGGAGGAGACCGGCGGCCAGATCGCGGTGCGGCGCTCCGACATTTATCACGGCCGGCCTGTGCCGTTCGTGCCCTTTACCAAGCTTGACGGTGAGAAGGTCAAAGGTACGCACAACAAGCGGTAGTGCGGCGTTTGCTCTTTTGATGTCCGCAGGCTTTGCTCGGAAGTGCGGGTGAAGGCCATGTCGCCGCGCATGAGCGATCAGAATTGATTCTTCCGCTCGCGGATTTCAGCAAACACCTGCCAGGCTGGCTTGCCGGCGAGGCCGACGGCCTGCGCCACCTCGGAAACGTCGGCGCGCAGGAACGGGTTCGCGGCCTTCTCCTCGCGCATGAAGGAGGGAATGGTCGGCTTGTTCTCTGCGATGAGGCGGGCTACCTCCCGTTCGCGTGCCGCCAGCAGGGTGTTGTCAGGCTCGATCGTCTTTGCAAAGCGGATGTTTGCAAGCGTGTATTCGTGCCCGCAGAAAATGCGGGTGTCGTCGGGCAGCGCCCGCAGCTTGAGCAGCGAGTTCCACATCATCTCAGCATTGCCTTCGATCACGCGACCGCAGCCGATCGAGAACAGCGTGTCGCCCACGAAGGCAAGTTTGTCGTCGGGCAGGAAGTAGCTGATGTGGCCCGCGGTGTGGCCGGGCGTTTCGATGACGCGCGCCTCTATGCCGCCGACCTGCACGCGATCGCCCTCCCGCACCGTCTCATCGACTGCCGGAATGCCCTTCGCTTCGGCGGCGGGTGCGACAACGCGACAGCTATAATGCGCCTTGAGTTCCTCGATGCCGCCGGTGTGGTCGTGGTGGTGGTGGGTAACCAGGATGTCGGTGAGGTGCCAGCCGGTGCGCTGGAGCGCCGCCTCGACCGGGGCCGCTTCCGGTGCATCGATCGCCGCGGTGGCATTGGTTTCCGAATCGTGCACGAAGACGCCGAAATTGTCCTTGAGGCAGAGGAACAGGCAGGATTGGGCGGGCATATGAGTTACTCCGTTGCGTTCTGGCACCGATTGGCAACCGATTTCATGGTATTTTGGCGTCATGTCAAACGACGTCGTCGATCTGCGCAACTTCTATGCCCAGCGCCTGGGCGTTGTGGCGCGGCGTTTCGTCGGCCGCGGCATAAGGGCACGCTTTGCCGATACCCGCGGCCTGCGCGTGGTCGGAGTTGGGTACGCAATCCCTTACCTTGGGCTTTTCCGTGAGGAGGCCGAGCGCTGCCTCGCGTTCATGCCGGCCGCGCAGGGCGTGTTGAAATGGCCGTCGACGCGGCCCACCCTCGCAGCGCTTGTGGACGAGCTCGAGCTGCCGCTGCCGGACGCAGCGGTCGACCGCGTGTTGCTCGTACATGCGCTCGAAATGGCGCACGATCCGGGCGCGCTGCTGCGTGAAGTGTGGCGCGTCCTGGCTGCCGGCGGGCGGCTTCTGGCGGTGGTGCCCAATCGGCGTGGCGTTTGGGCGCGTATGGACACCACGCCCTTCGGTCACGGCCGACCGTATTCGCGTACGCAGATCACGCACCTCTTGCGCGACACTTGGTTTACCCCGGTCGGATGGTCCGAAGCGCTTTACATGCCGCCGGTCGCGCGCGGCTGGTTCATGCGCTCGGCGGTCGCCTGGGAGCGGGCCGGTGCAACGATTTCGGCGCCGTTTGCCGGGGTGCACATCGTCGAGGCGACCAAGCAGGTCTACCGCGCGATTCCCAGCAGGCGCGAGAAGAGCCGGCTGGTACCTTCGCTCGCGCCCGCGCTGGCGCCGTCGCCGGGCGGGTAGCTCCCAAAAAAATGCCCCGCTCGTGCGGGGCATTTTTGGTGTAGCCGCAGGCGGCGCTATTCGCCGCGTGGATCGTCGTCGCGATCGTCGCCGCGCGCTCCGCCCTGCAACTCATTGCGCGGACCGCGATGGCGGCGGCGCCGACGATGCAGTGGGAAGCGATCGCCTTGCGCGTCGTGGCCGTTCTGGGCAAAGCCTTGATAGCCCGGCTGCGCCTGCTGCGCCTGCGGCTGCTGGCCGCCGGTAATGAACGACGGCAGCCGGTCGATGTCGCCACCACTGTCGTTCGCCGGCTGTTGCTGGCGCGGCGCATGAGCCTGCTGTTGCGGCGGCTGTTGCTGCTGCGGAAACGGCTGCGCATCCCGCGGCAGATAGGGCTGCGGCTCGCGCGTACCGAACGGCGAATTGCCGACGATCGGCTGCTGATCACCGTCGTCGTCGTCGTCCATCGCCTCGTCGCGTGCGCCGCCGGGTCCGTCACCCTCGGTGCGGGCGAGGTGCGGATTGTTCTGGCGGAACTGTTCCTGCGCCGCTGCGATCAGCCGGTAGTAATGCTCGGCGTGCTGGTAATAGTTTTCCGCGGAAATGGGATCGCCGGAGGCCTGCGCGTCGCGGGCGAGCTGAATGTATTTTTCAGCGATGTGAGAGGGGTTGCCACGAATCTTGACGTCGGGTCCGTTCGATTTGTAAACGCGCGACATCGGATTGTGATTTTTGCGGTGACCATGGTTGTGACCATGACCGCTATGGCCGTGATGTTGATTGCGGCCGCGCATGCGCTTGTTTTGACCGTTTCTCATGACTTGCCTGTTGCTGGTCCTCTCTTTAGCGGCAGCTTGACGCGCCACCTTCTGCCCTCACCTGCACTTCCCCGATCTCACGCGGGTGTTGCGGCTATCGAACCGCGCTCCCGTGAGATCAGGCGCAAAAACAAAATTCGGCGCTGTCGCGAAGCAGCAGCCCCTTGGCTGGGGTCAGTTACGGCGTAGCCCACCTCTCGTCATGCGCAGCCACGTCGATGATCGATCGCGGACGGCGCCTAACCGATGAAGCATTTCGAACCCGAGTTGGGAAACTGTCGGCCGGGTCACCCGGCTGGTTGTTTCACGTCTTCGCGCCTGTGGCACTCCGGAGCTTCGCTACGGGCCTCTAATCTGCGCGGCCGTGCGTCTCGGGTCGATTCCTGAAGGGACCCTAATCGGTCTTGCGCCGCAATCCAAGCGATTTTTTGCGTGCCTGGATTGAGGAAGACTCATGGCGTCGGACTTGCGGATAGCGCGCGTGCCACACCTGAAAGGTCGGGTCGCGGGCCTCCGACGGCAAGCCCGGCTGCCGAGAAAAGCCGCACTACGGCGTCAGCCCGGCCGTAACCAAGTTCTACAACAATCACGCCGTCGGGCGCCAAGAGGCGATGTGCGTCGGCGGCAATCGCGCGGTAACCATGAAGCCCGTCGGGGCCGCCGTCGAGCGCACGCCGAGGATCGAATGCGCGCACCTCGGGTGGAAGCGCTGCGATCTCGCCAGCGCGGACGTAAGGCGGATTGGACACCACCAGATCGAAAGGGCCGGCCAGCGTCACGCCGTAGTCACAGACTACAAAACAGGCGCGCCCCGCGAACCCGAGCGCTTGCGCATTGGCGCGGGCGCAGGCGAGCGCCGCCGGGCTCAGGTCGGTGCCGACGCCGATGGCGGCCGGGCATTCACTGAGCAGCGCCAGCAGCAATGCGCCCGACCCGGTACCGAGGTCGGCGATGCGCAGCGCCTGCTCGCGCCGCGGCCCGAGCGCTGCGAGTGCCGCCTCTACCACGGTCTCTGTTTCCGGCCGTGGTACCAGGGTCTCGGCATTGAGCCGGAGTGGCAGGCCCCAGAATTCCTTAACGCCGAGGATGCGGGCGACCGGCTCGCGCGCCAGCCGCCGCCGGACCAGCGTGGCGATCCTGGCGATCTCGGCCGGGGTAAGGGGACGCGATGCCTGACTGACCAGCCCCGCGGGATCGAGATTGAGCGCATGGCCGATGAGGATGCGCGCGTCGAGCGCCGGGTTCTCCAGCGACGCCTCCGCGAACGACTGCGCTAGCGCCTTACGGGCGGACGCGATGGTCTCGCCTGCCATCGATTCAGATCCTCGATCCCCTGCGCGTCCTGCTCCGCTTGCGGTCAGGCGTCGCTCGCCTCCGCGGCCAGGAGCTCTGCCTGGTGCTCCGTAACCAGCGCATCGACGATCTCGCCGAGCGCCTCGCCTTCAATCACTTGCGGGAGCTTGTAGAGCGTGAGGTTGATGCGGTGGTCGCTGACGCGTCCTTGCGGGAAGTTGTAGGTGCGAATGCGCTCGGAGCGATCGCCCGAGCCGACTTGGCCGCGGCGCTTGGCGGCGCGGGCGGCATCCTGCTTCTGGCGCTCATGGTCGTAGAGCCGCGCCCGCAGCACCGCCATGGCCTTGGCGCGATTCCGATGCTGCGAGCGATCCTCCTGCATCTTCACTTCGATGCCGGTCGGGATATGGGTCACGCGCACCGCTGACTTCGGTCTTGTTGACGTGCTGACCGCCGGCGCCGCCCGCGCGCAGCGTATCGATCTTGAGGTCCGATTCGTTGATGGCGATGTCGACGTCCTCGGCCTCGGGCAGCACCGCGACGGTGGCGGCCGATGTGTGAATGCGGCCGGAGCCCTCCGTGTCGGGCACGCGCTGTACGCGGTGCACGCCCGACTCGAACTTGAGCTTGGCGAAGGCGCCGCGCCCGCGAATTTCGGCGATGACTTCCTTGTAGCCGCCCATCGAGCCTTCGCTCGCGGATACCATCTCCACCTTCCAGCCTTGCTTGGCGGCATAGCGCTCGTACATGCGGAAGAGGTCGCCGGCGAACAGCGCGGCCTCGTCCCCGCCGGTGCCGGCGCGGATTTCCAGAATCACGTTGCGCTCGTCCATCGCGTCCTTGGGCAGGAGCGCCACCTTGATCCGCTGCTCGAGATGGACGCGCCGTTCTTCCAGCGAAGGCTTCTCCGCGCTCGCCATCGTGCGCATCTCGGCGTCGGTTGCCGGATCGCCGATCAGCGCATTGAGGCCATCGATCTCGGCGACCACGTCGCGATAGGTTTTCACCGCCTCGACGATCGGCCCGAGCTCGGCGAATTCGCGCGACAGCTTCACATAGGTGTCCGGCGCCACCTGTGTCGCAAGTTCCGCCTCCACCGCCCGGTGACGGGCAAGCAGTGCATCGAGTTTCTGTTCCGGCAGCATGATCTGGGTTCGTTACTTCGCGCCGCTATGAAATCGGATGAAGTCGCGGTGCATGTCAATGACACGACCCGACATGTTGGCCAAGGATGCTGGCATGGTCGGGGCGAGCGGCATAGCCTCAGTCGAGCAAAACAGCCTGGTCAGATCTGTAGCCCCTGTTCGGCCGCAAAGGCCTTGAGCTGCTCGCGGATAGAAACCGTCCCGGCCGGACTGTCGAGCAGCGGATTGATCAGGGCGGCGACCTTGGCGGCGTCGAGCTCGAGCAGCATGGCCTTGACCGGCCCGACCGCGGTGGGCGCGAGCGACAGCGCCCGATAGCCGACAGCGACGAGCGCGAGTGCGCCGATCGGCTGCGAGGCGAGCTCGCCGCAGAGTGTGACCGGTTTGCCGTGCGCGGCCGCCTTGGCGGTGATGTCGCGCAACGCACGCAGGATCGGTGCCGACAGCGCGTCGAACCGGTCAGCGACACGTTTGTTGCTGCGGTCGGCGGCGTAAAAGAACTGCAAGAGATCATTTGATCCGACAGACAAGAAGTCGACGCGCTCCAAAAGCTCATCGAGCTGGTAGAGGAGCGAGGGCACCTCGACCATGGTGCCGACCTCGACCCGTTCGGGCAGCTTGTGGCCGTGGCGGCGCAGATGGGTGAGCTCGCGCTCCACCAGCGCCTTGGCCGCGTCGAATTCCTCGACCGTCGCGATCATCGGGAACATCAGGCGCAGATTGCGCCCGCCGCCGGCGCGCAGAAGCGCCCGGACCTGGGCGCGCAACAGGCCCGGCCGATCGAGCCCGAGCCTGATGGCGCGCCAGCCGAGCGCCGGGTTCTCCTCTTCGACGCTGCGCATGTAGGGCAAGACCTTGTCGCCGCCGATATCGAGCGTGCGGAACGTCACTGGCTTGTCGCCGGCGGCGTCGAGCACCGCCCGATAGAGCGAAAACTGCTCGGCCGAACGCGGAAAGCTCGCCGCCACCATGAACTGCAGCTCGGTGCGGAACAGGCCGATGCCGGCGGCGCCGGTCTCCGCGATATGCGGCAGGTCGACCGCGAGTCCGGCATTGATGTGGAGCTCGATCGGCACGCCATCCTTGGTGACGCATGGCTTGTCGCGCAACGCAAGGTATTGCAGCTGGCGGCGCGCGCGCAGCCGCACGCGCTCGATATAGGCGGCCTCCATGTCGGGGGAGGGGCGCACATGTACGTCGCCGGTCGAGCCGTCAACGATGATGGCGTCGCCCGAATTGGCATGGCCGGTGGCATTCTCAATTTCGCCGACCGCCGCGATGCCGAGCGCGCGTGCCACGATCGCTACATGCGAGGTCGGTCCGCCCTCTTCGAGCACGACGCCGCGCAGCCGCCTGCGGTCGTATTCGAGCAGCGCCGCCGGCCCGATGGTGCGCGCCACGATGATCGCGTGCTCCGGCAGCCGGTCGCGCGGCGGAGTGTAGTCCTTGCCGAGGAGCTGATGCATCAGTCGGTTCGACAGCTCGTCGAGATCGTGCAGTCGCTCGCGCAGATACGGGTCGCTCGCGCGCAGCATGCGGGCGCGGGTGTCGGACTGCACGCGCTCGACCGCGGCTTCGGCGGTCAGGCCGGTGTGGACCGCCTCTTCGAGCCGGTGCACCCAGCCGCGGTCATAGGCAAACATGCGGTAGGCTTCGAGCACGTCGCGGTGCTCGCCGTGGTCGGGCACCTCGCCGCGCTCGAGCAGCACGTCGAGGGCCGAGCGCATGGTCTCGATCGCCGCTTCCAGGCGCTTGACCTCCTTTGGCACATCATCGGCAATGAAGTTGGTGATGACCACGCGCGGCTCGTGCAGCACCACGTGGCCGAGCGCGATGCCCTCGTTCAGCGGCGCCCCGGTGATGTGCACCGGACGGCGGGCGGCGGGCTCGGGCACGCCGGGACGCGCAATCGACGAGAGCTCGCCTGAGGCGATCATCTCGGCGAGCACCATTGCGGTCGTCTGCAGCGCCTCTTCTTCTTCCTCCGAATAGGTGCGCCGCGCCCGGTTCTGCACCACCAGCACGCCGAGCGTGTTGCCGGCGCGCAGGATCGGCACACCCAGGAACGAGTGATAGATCTCCTCGCCGGTCTCCGGCCGGTAGGCGAAGGCCGGGTGGTCCTGAGCCTGCGAGAGATTGATCGGGTTGGCTTCGCTGGAGACGAGGCCGACCAGGCCTTCGTCCTGGCGCAGGACGGTCTGGTGCACGGCCTCCTTGTTGAGGCCTTCGGTCGCATAAAGCTCAAGCGTGCCGTCTACGCGCAGCACGTAGACGGAGCAGACCTCCGCCACCATATTGGCGGCGATCAGCACCACGACCTTGTCCAGGCGTTCCTGCGCGCTGACCGGCTCCGCCATCACCTCGCGAAGCCGGCGCAACAGCACGCGTGGACCGCCGAGCGCGCCACGCATGACGTGATTCCTCGGGCTACATAGGGCCGGGGCCACGGCCCTGGCGTCAGTCTATCAGGATGGCGTGTCCGCGGGCGCCGGCTGCCCGCCGCGGCTACAACCACAGCGCCGTATAGCCAATCAGAGCACAAACTAGCAAGCGCCGTGCCGGCCTAGGCCTTGTCGAGGTTGTAGAGGCTGTGGAGGGTGCGCACCGCCAGTTCCGTGTACTCCGCGTCGATCAGCAGCGAGAACTTGATCTCCGAGGTGGTGATGGCCCGGATGTTGATCTTGCGGTCGGCGAGCGCCTGGAAAGCGGTGGCGGCGACGCCGGCGTGGCTGCGCATACCGATGCCGATCACCGACACCTTGGCGACGTCGGTCGAGCCGTCCAGGTGGTCATAGCCGATCGCCGGCCGCGCCTTGGCGAGCACGTCGGCGGCGCGCTCGTAGTCGGCGGCCGGCACCGTAAAAGTAAGGTCGGTGGTCCTGCCGTCGGCCGATACGCTCTGCACGATCATGTCGACGTTGATGTTGGCGTCCGCGAGCGGCCCGAAGATCGCGGCGGCAATGCCCGGCTTGTCCTGCAAGCGGCGGACCGAGATCTGCGCCTCGTCCTTGGAAAAGGCGATACCGGTCACGACCTGCTGTTCCATGATCTCCTCCTCGCCGCATATCAGCGTTCCGGGCGGCGTCCCGTGCGGATCGATGTTCTCCGGCTTCTCGAAGCTCGAGCGTACGAAGATGCGCACGTTATGCACCATCCCGAGCTCGACCGAGCGTACCTGCATGACCTTGGCGCCGAGTGAAGCGAGTTCCAGCATCTCCTCGTAGGCGATCTTGGGCATGCGGCGGGCGCGCGGTACCACGCGCGGGTCGGTGGTGTAGATGCCGTCGACATCGGTGTAGATGTCGCAGCGCTCGGCCCCGATCGCGGCCGCGATCGCGACCGCCGACGTGTCGGAGCCGCCGCGGCCCAGCGTGGTGATGCGGCCGGTTTCCTTGTGCACGCCCTGGAAGCCGGCGATGACGGCCACCTCCTTGCGCTCCTTGAAGCGCTTGATCAGCTCGGCGCCGTTGATGTCGAGGATGCGGGCGGAGCCATGAGCATTGGAGGTCAGGATCGGGAGCTGCCAGCCTTGCCAGGAGCGCGCGTTGATGCCCATGCCCGTGAGCGTGATCGCCAGCAGGCCTGCCGTCACCTGCTCGCCGGATGACACCACCGCGTCATATTCGCGGGCGTCATGCAGCTGGGCGGCGGCGCGGCACCAACCCACCAGCTCGTTGGTCTTGCCCGACATCGCCGATACGACGACCGCCACATCATGGCCGGCGTCGACCTCGCGCTTGACGTGGTTGGCCACGTTCTTGATGCGGTCGATGTCGGCAACGGAGGTGCCGCCAAACTTCATTACCAGGCGGGCCATACGGGCTATTCTCTTAACTCAACGCCGGATCGGAGCGGTCCCGGCCTGAAAAGGCGAGTATACATAACGGCGGGATGTGACGGCTGCAACCGCGCCTTAATGGAGACTGGAGCGATGGCCATTGGCGGTTCGACGATCGATGCGGCGGAGGTCGCCCGCTTTGCAGCGTTGGCCGATACCTGGTGGGACCCGGCCGGCAAGATGGGCATGCTGCACAAGTTCAACCCGGTGCGGCTCCGCTTCATCAAGGAGGCCGCCTGCCGGCGGTTCGGACGTGACCCCAAGCGCCTCGACGGGCTGGCGGGGCTGCGCTTCCTTGATATCGGCTGCGGCGGCGGGATCCTGAGTGAGCCAATCGCACGCCTTGGCGCTGCGGTTGTGGGCGCCGAGCCGGCGGCCGCCAATGTGGAGGCCGCCAAGGTGCACGCCATCCGCGAGGGGTTGTCGATCGACTACCGCGCCACCACGGCGGAGGCGCTCGCGGATGCCGGCGAGCGCTTCGATGTCGTGCTCGCCATGGAGGTGGTCGAGCATGTCGCCGACCTCACCCTGTTCGTCGGTCGCTGCGCCGAGATGGTTAAGCCGGGCGGCCTGATGGTGGTGGCGACCATCAATCGCACCGTGAAGAGCTTCGCGCTTGCCATCGTGGGCGCCGAATACGTGCTTCGGTGGCTGCCGCGCGGCACCCACCAGTGGGACAAGTTCGTCACCCCGAACGAGCTCGAGATCGCGCTTGAGAAGGGCGGCCTCAACGTCACCGACGAGACCGGCGTCATCTATAATATTCTTGCCGACCGCTGGCAGCTCTCGACCGACATGGACGTGAACTACATGGTCGCGGCCGAGAAGCCCGCCTGACCTCTCTGTTGTCATCGCCCGCGAAGGCGGGCGATCCAGTACTCTCCGATCATGATCATGGCGATGCGGTGTGTGACGCGTGACGGCGGTGGATACTGGATGCCCCGCATTCGCGGGGCATGACAGCCGAATTTGAGGGAACGTAAGCGTGACCGACGCAAGCTGGCTCTGGGCGCTGTTCACGGTGATCGCGGCGGCGAGCCAGACCGTCCGCAACGCCACCCAGCGCGGGCTCACGACGACGCTTGGAACGGCCGGAGCAACGCATGTGCGCTTTCTGTTCGGCCTTCCGTTCGCGCTGTTGTTTCTCGCGGCCGTCATGATCGCGGGCGGCGCGGCGCTGCCGCGGCCGCCCGCCATGTTCTGGCCCTGGGTGCTCGACGGCGCGCTCGCCCAGATTGCCGCGACCGCGCTGATGCTCGCCGCGATGAACGACCGCTCGTTCGTGGTGGTCTATGCCTACATCAAGACCGAGCCGGTGCAGGCCGCGCTGTTCGGGCTCGTGTTCCTCGGCGACACCGTGACGCTGCCGATGGCGGCCGCGATCCTGATCGCCACCGTGGGCGTCGTCGTCATGGCGCTCAAGCCCGGCGCCGCGCTTGGGTTGCGGGCGACGCTGCTCGGGCTTGCGGCCGGCGGCATGTTCGCGCTCTCGGCGGTCGGCTATCGCGGAGCGATCCTCAGCCTTGGCCTGCCGAACTATCTCATGGCGGCGACTTTCACGATGGTGGTCGGGCTTGCGATCCAGGTCGGCTTACTCTCGCTTTATCTGTGGCTGCGCGCGCCCGACGTGATGCGGGCGATCCTCCGGCATTGGCGGCCCTCGATGCTGGCAGGGTTCCTGGGCGCGCTCGCCTCGCAATTCTGGTTCCTGGCCTTTGCGCTCGCGACCGCCGCGAGCGTGCGCACGCTTGCCTTGGTCGAGGTGCTGTTCGCGCAGGCGATCTCGGCCTTCGTGTTCAAGCAGAAGACGACCGCGCGCGAGGCGGCCGGAGTCGTGCTGATCGTGGCCGGCGTGGCGCTGCTCGTCTGGATCTACTGACGCGGGCGCCAGGGCGGGCGCTCGCCAGCGATCGGAGGTCTGCCAACCGCGCGGTCACCCCAACTCTTTCGCGCGCCGCAGGCTGGCGATCATCGAGACCCGCAGCAGATAATCGTGAGTGCGGGCATCATCGGCTGCGATGTGCCGCAGCGCCCGTCCAAAGTCCTCGCCATCGGATTCGAGGTTGCGCTTGTTCTGGATCGATTGCGTCTGGATGTATTCGAGCGTGACCAGCCTGCGCTGGCGATCGAAGCGCTCCAGCTCAGCCGGGTCACTTCGTTCATGCCAGACGTCCGCCAACCGTTCGGTCAGATTGATCGCGTCGTGAATGCCGCCGTTCATCCCCATGCCCCCCAGCGGATTGTTGATATGGGCCGCATCGCCGACCAGGAACGCGCGCCCCAGCGCAAAGGTCTTGGCGACCCGCTGGTGCACCCGGTAGAGCGTGCGGTGCGCGATCTCATAATCGGAGAGACCGGGCACCACGGTCGCCATCAGGGATTGCGCAAAGGCTGCGTCCAGGGCCAGCTCGTCGCTCTCGTGCGACGCAACAGGAAACATCACGCGGCATAGCCCGGGAATTTGCAGCAGGAAGTGCCAACGCTGCGGATCGGCGACGTAGCAAACCTCGACTAGGCCCGGAATGATTTTGCCAAAGTCGAACGGCGTGCTGACGACCAGAAACCGCTCCGGCCAGGTGAACCCCTCAAACTCGATGCCGAGCGCTCGCCGCACGTCGCTGCGGGCGCCATCGGCGCCGATGAGCCAGCGTGCGCGGCGGCGCTCCTCGCGCCCGTTGCGCTCCGTGGTGATCTCGATGCTATCGCCATCCTGGGTGACGCCCTGAACGGCGCTGCCGAACTCGATTTGAAAATTCGGCTGGTCGCTGAGCTGGTCGAGCAAAATGCGGGTGAGCTTCGACTGCTCGCATTGCACCCGGTAGGGATTGCGTGTGGCGTCCGCAATGGCGCTGAAATCGAACTCCCCCAGCAATCCGTGCTTCCTGGAGCGATACTGGAAGCGCGGCGCCTTCAACCCTTGCGCAACCAGCGGCGCGGCGACACCCAACGTGTCCAGCATATCGATGGTCGGCGGATGGAATGTCGAGGCGCGCGACTCCTCGCTCAGTGTCGCTCCCGCCTCGAACACCGTCACCGGCACGCCGCGCTGAACGAGACTGGCTGCCGCGACCAGGCCGACCGGCCCGGCCCCGGCGATGAAGACCTGCTCCTCCATCAAGCGCGAGCGGATGCTATTGGATCTTCTCGATGCCGGCCTTCGCGATGATGTCGCGATACTTGATGATTTCGGCGTGGTGGAATGTCTTGGCTTCGCTGATCGGCAGCGCCATCGTCTCGGCGCCGGCCTTCGCGAAGCCCGCGCGCACGGCGGGATCGCTGAGCGCTTCTGTCAGCACCTTATTGAGCTTCTCAACGATCGGTCTTGGCGTGCCGCCGGGAGCAAAGAGCGCGAACCAGCCGCTGACCTTGTATTCCGGCAGACCGGCTTCTGATGTCGTCGGCGTGTCGGGCAGCGCGGCTATCCGTTGGTCGCCGGCGACCGCAAGCGGAATGGCGCCTTTCGCGCCCAGCGCTCCGGCGATGTTGGGATACCACTGGAAGCCGAGCGGCACCCGTCCTTCGATCAGGTCAGGTCCATATTGCGCAATGTTGCGATAGGGGACATGCGCGATCTTCACGCCTGTCACCTGGCTGAAATACTCGCCCGCCAGATGCTGCGAGCTGCCGATGCCGACCGACCCAAAGCCGAGCCCGGGATGGTTCTTGGCGTAGCCGATCAATTCCTTGAGAGAATGGACTGGGAGGTTCTTGCTGGCGACGATGACGATGGTGAAGCGGGCGAATGGCGAGATGATCTCCAGATCCTTTTCGGGGTCGTACCCGAGCGACTTGTAGAGTGACACGTTGGCCGCGACCGGGCCAGAGCCGCCGCCGATGAGGGTGTAGCCGTCAGGCGCGGCCTTGGCCCCCATGGCAGTGCCGATATTACCGCCGGCGCCCGGACGGTTCTCGACGACAATCGGCTGGCCCATCAGTTTTGACATCTTGTCGAACATGATCCGGCTGACGACGTCGCTGGCGCTGCCGCCCGCGAACGGAATGATCACCGTGATCGCACGGGACGGATAGTTTTGCGCGTTGGCCGTGCCGCCGCTGAACATCAAGGCCCAAGCAATAGCGGCACCCAGCATGAGGCGAACGGAATTCATCATTGACATAGTCACGTCCTTGCCCTTGGAGGTGTATAGGTTTTGCCATAGCGCGTCGAAGGACGCGCGTGAAGGCGCTTATGACCAAACCTTCAATCCGACGAGTTCCTCAAGCTTACGTCTGAAATCGTCCAAGAGGAAGTCATGCCCCACGGTTCTCTCAAGGTCCTGATCGCGGGTGGCGGGATCGGTGGCATCACCCTGGCGCAGGCGCTTCGGCAACGTGGCATCGAGGCGCTTCTGTTCGAGCAGGCGAAGGCCTTTAGCCAGGTTGGCGCCGGCATTCAGCTCAGTGCCAATGCCACACGCGTTCTCCGGACACTCGGCCTCGGAGACGCATTGGCACGTGTCGGCGTCTATCCGGAGGGACGGGACTACCGGGCCTGGGATGATGGCGACCGCCTCTATTGGACGCCGCTCGGCGAGCGGGCGGAGGCGCATTTCGGTGCGCCGTACTATCACGCTCACCGCGCTGATCTGCTCGACGTGCTCCTCGGCGGCCTCGGCGACAAGGGTTTTCGCCTGGGCGCACATGTCGACCGTTTCGAGCAGGACGCCAACGGCGTCACCATCACGCTCGCCGACGGCAGCACGGCGACCGGCGACGTCCTCATCGGTGCGGACGGAATCCATTCGACCGTGCGGGCGCAGCTGTTCGGGCGGGAGCTGCCGCGCTACACCGGCAACGTCGCCTGGCGCGGGCTTGTCCCGGCGGAGCGGGTTACCCATCTCGATCTCGGCCGGGTGACCGGCGTCTGGATGGGGCCCAACCGGAGCATCGTCCAGTACTACGTCTCGGCGGGACGCACGTTCAACTGGATCGGCATCAGCCGCTCGGAACAGCCGGCCCGGGAGTCGTGGCTGGCCGAGGGCCGCATCGAGGATGCGCTGGCGGAATACGCCGGCTGGCACGACATCATCCGAACAATCATTGCAGAGACCCCGCGGGTGCTTCGCCAGGCGCTGTATGATCGCGAGCCGCTGCCGGACTGGCGCGTGGGGCGGGTGGTTCTGTTGGGCGACGCCGCCCATCCGATGATGCCGTTCTACGCCCAGGGCGCCGCGCAGAGCATCGAGGATGCTTACGTCCTCGCCGGTTGTCTCGCTGCAAGTCGTGAGGATCCGGTCACCGCGCTTGAGCGCTATGTGCAGCTTCGGCAGCCGCGCACGGCCTGGATGCAGGGGCTCTCCCGCCACGAGGAGGAGCTCTATCAGATGACTGATGCCGCCGCGATCGCGGATCGCAACGCGCGCATGCGAACGAACCGAATCCCTGAGTCAGCGACTTTTCCGCCGGAACAGGAGCGGCTCTATGGATATGACGCTGAGGCGGTCTTGCACGCAAGTTGAGCGACGCGAAATCCGGGGCGACGTTGCGTTGCCGGTCTGGGCGTATTGACCTGCGGCTGCTGCGGTCCGATCCTGCCGCCATAAACCAAACTCAGGGAGGAAGTGATGCGTCGAGGGAGCCTGGTTGCGTTATTGGCCGTGGGTCTGACATCGGGAGCGGTTGCGCAGGAGCGTCCGGCACCGAAGCCCATTCCCTTCAAGGTAGTCGAGAATTTCCTCAAGCTGCCGCCCACGATCTACCTGGCCGAAGTGGTCGGCGTCGACGTCGATTCCAAGGGCCATATCTACGTCCTGCATCGGGGCAAGCAGCCGATCCTGGAATTCAACCCGGACGGCAGTTTCGTGCGCTCGATCGGTGAGGGCCTGCCGTTCGAGGGGCCGCACAGCGTACGCGTCGATCCGCAGGACAATCTCTGGTACATCGACGCCGGCAACAACCTGATCATCAAGTTCGACACCCAGAAGCGCGTCCAGATGGTGCTCGGCCGGCGGCCGGAGCCGTGGACGTGGGCGACCCATGTGATCGAGCGGGCGATCCCCGGGCCCGCCAACTTCTACCAGCCGACCGACGTCACCTGGGGGCCTGACGGCATGATCTATGTCTCAGACGGCTACGGCAAATCACGCATCGCCAAGTTCAACAAGGCGGGCAACCTGGTGAAGAGCTGGGGCGAGCGCGGCACCCGACAAGGCGAGTTCAACACGCCGCACTCGATCGTGATCGACCGGCAGAACAACCTCTACGTCGCCGACCGCCAGAACGGCCGCATCCAGGTGTTCGACACTGATGGAAACTTCAAGCAGGAATGGCATCCCGGCGGCAATCCGTGGTCGCTCTGCATGCCGCGTGGCGGCGCCGAGGTGCTCTATGTCGGCAGCGTCGGCCGCATCTTCAAGATGGACTTGAGCGGCAAGGTGCTCGGTACGCTGGGCAAGTTCGGCAAGATGCCGGGCATGATGGACTGGGTGCACGGAGTCTCCTGCCCTGACGAACACACCATCTACGCCGCGCAGGAGCTGAGCTTCCGGCTGGACAAGCTCAACGTGGAGTGAGCATGCGCATCAGTGAAGTTGGATTGACGCACCTATCTCTCCACAGTCATGCCCGGCACCCGGGTCCGGCCTGCCCGAGTGTAGACTCTTGTGCCGGGCATCCACGTCTTTCTTGTGTCTTGGTCGCCCTGGTAAGACGTGGATGGCTGGGACAAGCCCGGCCATGACGAAGAGGCTAGGGTGCACGATCGATAGCGAACAGTAACAGCGCTAGTTCCGATCGTCCGGCAGCACGGGCAGGGGATGAAACTCGATTCCCTCCTCGTGCAGCGACTTGGCGTCCTCGATCGAGGCCTCGCCGTAGATCGAGCGGTGATCGATCTCGCCATAGTGCATCTTGCGGGCTTCTTCCGGGAACTCCTGCCCGACGTAGTCGGAGTTCTTGGTCAGATGCTCGCGCAGCTCCTTGAGCTTCTGCCGCAGCTCGCTTTCCTGCGGCGACACCATGGCGACCGGCGCGGTGCTTGTCTTGGAAACAGGCGCTTCGGTGGCTTCGGTGGCTTCGGTGGCTTCAACGACCGGCGCAGCCGCCGCGCCGCGCTTCCGGGTGCCGGACAGCTTCGGCGCCATGATCGCCTTCTCGACCTTGTCGCTGCCGCAGCTCGGGCAGGTCACGAGCCCGCGCTTGGCCTGCTTGTCGTAGGCCGCCGAGTTCGGGAACCAGCTTTCAAAGCTGTGGCCTTTGGCGCAGACGAGCGCGTATCGGATCATCGTTCGCCTCCGATTGCCTTGAACGGCACCGGCTCTGCCAACGGCTCCACGATCTCGAATCGACGTCCGTGCTGCAGCGAGGGGACGCGCCCGCGCGCGGCGGCGACTTCGGCTGGATCGACCTTGGCCATCACAACGCCCGGCTCCGTTCCACCTTCGGCGATGATGCGCCCCCAAGGGTCAACGACGAGTGAATGCCCGAAGGTGGACCGCCGGTTCTCGTGCAGGCCGCCCTGGGCGGCCGCAAACACATAGCAGCCGTTCTCGATGGCGCGCGCCCGGATCAGGATGTGCCAATGCGCCTCGCCGGTCTGTTTGGTGAAGGCGGCCGGGATCGCGATGAAGGAGGCGCCCGCTTCCGCCAGCGCCCGATAAAGCGAGGGAAAGCGCAGGTCGTAGCAGATCGTCAATCCGAGTCGGCCCCAAGGCAGGTCGCTGGCGATGGCGCTCTCGCCGGGCCGGAAGCTGTTCGATTCGCGATAGCTCTCGCCGCCCGCGAGATCGACGTCGAACATGTGAATCTTGTCATAGCGCGCGGAGATCTCGCCGGTTGGATCGATCAGGAACGAGCGATTGGCGGCACGGTCGGGCGAGACCTTGATGGCGAGCGAGCCGACATGCAGCCAGATGCCGAGCTTGCGCGCGAGCTCGCGCAGGCGCGCCAGGCCCGCGTCGTTCTCTTCCGGCACGACCGTGGCCAACAGCCGCTCGCGCCGGATGTCCATGATGTTGGTCATCTCCGGCGTCTGCACGTAGTCGGCGCCGTTCGCTTTTGCTTCGCCGATCAGCTTGACCGCGGTGTCAAGATTGTCCGCGGGCGTGAAGCTTGAGCGCATCTGCACGAGACCGACGGTGAATGTCGCAGCGGTATTCATACGGAAGCCCCTTTACGTCGGCGATATGCCCTCGGCGGCGAGCAGTGCATCGAGCTTGCCTGCACGATTGAGCGCATGCAGTTCATCAGAGCCGCCGACGTGCGTCGAGCCGATGAAGATCTGCGGCACGGTCATGCGCCCGTTCGCGCGCTCGATCATCTTGCTTCGGCCCGTCGCGTCGCCGCTGACGTCGATTTCCACGAATGCGATCCCCTTGCGGGTGAGTAGAGCCTTGGCGGAATGGCAATAGCCGCAGTAGCGGGTGGTGTAGATCTCGACCTGTGCCATCGCTTCGCGAATCGCGTCCGTGCGTTCATGCCGGCCGATTCGGGCCGGATAGCTTATATTTATATGGGAGGGCGCGCCGGCGCTACAACCCGGGCGAATGCCAGCACGTCCACCTGGACGGCGCCCGCGCGCAGCAGCGCGCGCGCACAGGCATCGACCGTCGCGCCCGTGGTAACCACGTCGTCGACCAAGATCAGGCGGCGGCCTTCGACGGCGGCCTTGCTGCTCACTTGGAAGGCACCTTGCACATTGAGTGCGCGCGCGGACTGGGACAGCCCGACCTGCTGCGGTGTCGCCTTCACACGCTTGAGCGCACCGTCGACGACCGGCACGCCGCTCGCCTTGGCAATCGCATCCGACAGCAGCGCCGATTGGTTAAAGCGGCCGGCCCATTGCCGGCGCCAGTGCAGCGGCACCGGCACGATCGCGTCCGCCTCGGCGGTAAGCGCACTGCCCGCGGCCGCCATCCAACGTCCCATCATGGGCGCGAGGTCGAGCCGGTCGCCGTACTTGAGCGCGTGCACGAGCGCGCGTGCCACGTCGTCGAAGCGCACCGCCGCGCGCGCCCGCTGGTAGGCGGGTGGATCGGCGATCGCCTCCATTGAGAGGACACCGGGACCGGGGTCGTACGGAAACGGGATGCCGAGCCGCTCGCAGTAAGGTGGGGCGATGAAGGCAAGCTTGGACCAGCAGGCCGGGCAGAGGCCCTCACCGCCGACCGGTTCGCGGCAGGAGGCGCATAGCCGCGGCAGTGCCACCTCGACGGCGAGGCCGAGCGCCGCACGGAACGCGCCCGCCAGCCGGTTGAGCCGGCCGGCGCGCGCTGGCGTCATGACAGTTTCCCCGTCCATCCCAAAACGGTATCGCTCTTCCGCGGCGCCCTCAATGTGTCTGGGGGCCTGAACCGGAACGACGCGATGGCTCAAAGCCCCATCCTTTTCGATCGCGCGCTGCTACGCCGCCGCCGCCGTCGGGCGGCAACGTTGGGGCCGTCGGGCTTCTTGCTGGAGCGGGTCGCGGAGGATTTTGGCGATCGCCTCGGCGCCGTGCTGCGCCGGTTTGATCTCGCGCTCGATCTCGGCACGCCGACCGATGCGTTGCGGCGGGTGCTGGCGGCAAGCGGCAAGGTCGGGACGATCATCGCCGCGGACGCGCTCGCGCATGATGCCGCGAGGGAAAACGACGCGGCGTTCCTGGTCGCGGCAGACGAGGAGGCGCTGCCGTTCAAGGACGCCTCGCTCGATCTCGTGGTGTCGGCGCTGTCGCTGCAGTTCGTCAACGATCTGCCTGGCACGCTCGTTCAGATCAGGCGCGCCCTCAAGCCGGATGGATTGTTCCTGGCGGCGCTCGTGGGCGGCGACACGCTGACCGAGCTGCGCCAATCCTTCGCGGCGGCGGAAGCCGAGATCGAAGGCGGCGTCTCACCGCGCGTCGCCCCATTTGCCGATCTGCGCGATGCCGGCGCGCTGCTGCAGCGCGCGGGATTGGCGCTGCCAGTGACCGATGTCGACCGGCTCACGGTGCGCTATGCATCGCCGTTGGTGCTGATGCACGACCTGCGCCGCATGGGGGCAACCAATGCGCTGGTTGAGCGCCGCCGCCGGCCGCTCAAGCGCGCCACGCTGGCGCGGCTCATGGAAATCTACGGTGCGCGCTTTGCGGATGCGGATGGTCGCGTGCGCGCGACATTCGAAATCCTGTGGCTCTCCGGCTGGGCGCCGCATGAAAGCCAGCAGCAGCCGCTCAAGCCGGGCTCGGCCGCGACCCGGCTTGCGGATGCGCTTGGCACGCGCGAGCAGTCGGCCGGAGAGAAGGCGGGACCGGAGGGCTAATAGGCGTGCGCTGCGTTGTTGGCCTGCTCGATCCGAACTTTCACAACAGCGTCGTCAGGTGCGAGATAAGCGGCAGGTCGGCCGGCGGCATCGGATAATCGCGCAGCTTGTTCGCGCGGACCCAGGCTAGCCTCTGGCCTTCCTGTGGCTGCACGGTTCCGTCCCAGCGCCGGCAGACATAGAGCGGCATCAGAAGATGGAAGTCCGGATAGGCGTGGCTCGCGAACGTCAGCGGTGCCAGACACGCTTCCTTGACGACGATCCCAAGCTCTTCCTTCAACTCGCGGATCAGCGTCGCCTCAGGCGTCTCACCCGCCTCGACCTTGCCACCGGGAAATTCCCATAGGCCAGCCATTGACCGGCCTGCCGGTCGCTCGGCGATGAGCACGCGGCCATCCGTATCGATGAGGGCGCAGGCGGAAACGAGAATGAGTCTGACACTCACGGCCTGAGTCCAGGTAGCCACAGTGGGATGGATGGGACTTGAAACCGATCCATCAAATGCGTGGTGGCGATCGGTTTGTCCATCCGCCGGCGGCAACGCGGTACGGTCTTGCCGCGCCCTGCACCCGATGATAGTCACAATGCAAAATTGCGGCCACCATTTCTACAATCGGGAGGCGGGGAATGAGCACGAGGAGGCTGGGGCTCGTCTGTCTGCTGCTGGTGGCCTGTTGCACCGAAGCGAGCGCCCGCTGCTCGGTGCCGTACATTCCAACGTTCAACAATCAGACCGTCGACGGCGCCATGACCGTCAGTAGTGGGGCGCGCTGCGGAATCAAGCTCAGCCGCTCGCGGGGACCGACTTACGGCGCCCATATCGTGCAGCGCGCGTCCCACGGCACGGTAAGTGTCGATGGCAGTAATCAGATCGTGTACCGGTCGCGACCCGGCTATGTCGGCAGCGATTCATTCACCTATGCGCGCACCGGCGAGAGCACGGGCGGAGCCGCGGTGACACGCACCGTGCGGATCCGCGCGAACATCACGCCATAATCGCAGCACGGCGTTACAGCGAGAAATCTTCATAGCGGGGGGGGGGGAGGAACGTCGATGTCGATGACGAAAGTGCTGGGTCTGGCTTGTCTTGTGCTGATCGCCTGCAGTGCCGACGCAGCGGCCCGATGCGCCGGGCCAGGCGTGCAGATGTTCGACAGGAAGATTGTCTACCAGCGGAGGGTCGTGAAAGCCGGCACGCCGTGCCAACTCACCTTTATCTCACTGGGTCCGATGTACAACGTCGAATTCTTGAAACGGCCAGCACACGGCATAGTGCAGGTCGGCGAAATTCAGAGCGTCATCTATACGCCGCACCGCGGCTATGTCGGAAGGGATACTTTCACCTACGCGCGCCGCGGCCAAACATCGACCGGGAGGCCCACCAGGTACGGGGTGCACGTCCTGGTGAACGTCGTGCCGTGACGGCGCCTCAACTGCGATAGTCGCCGTTGATCGCCACGTACTCTTTGGTGAGGTCGCAGGTCAGCACCCGGTCGCGGCCGCGGCCGAGCCCGAGCGCGACCTTGAGCGAAATCTTCTGCTCTTTCATGGCGGCCGATACCTTGGCCTCGTCGTAGGCCGGGTCGCGCATGCCTTTGTAGGCCACGCGAATGCCGCCGAACCAGATCGCGAGCTTGTCGCGATCGGCGGGCTCGCCGGCTTTCCCAACCGCCATCACGACCCGGCCCCAATTGGCGTCCTCGCCCGCGATCGCGGTTTTGACCAGCGGCGAGTTGGCGATCGACATCGCGATCCGGCGCGCCGAGGTTTTCGACACCGCGCCTTCGACCTCGATCTCAACGAGCTTGCGCGCGCCTTCGCCGTCGCGCGCAACCTGCTCGGCAAGATCGGCGAGTACGGCCACAAAGGCGCGGCGGAAGTCCTTGAGGCGGGGGTCGCCGGCCTTGCCGATGCGCGGCGAACCGTGCGCAGCGGCCGCGCCGGTGGCGAACGCCAGCAGCGTGTCGGAGGTCGAGGTATCGCCGTCGATGGTGACCGCGTTGAAGGTGTCGGCGACCGTGTCCTTGAGCAGGCTCTGCAACGCCGTTGCGGTGATCGGCGCGTCGGTGAAGACAAATGACAGCATGGTCGCCATGTCGGGCGCGATCATGCCGGCGCCCTTGGCGATGCCGTTGATGGTGACTGTCGCCTTGCCGAGGCGGGCTTGGGCGGTGGCGACCTTCGGGAAGGTGTCGGTGGTCATGATCGCCTTGGCGGCATCGAGCCAGCCGTCGCCACTGGCGTGCGCGACGAGCCCGTCCATCACGCCGTCGAACGCCTTGGCGTCGAGCGGTTCGCCGATCACGCCGGTCGAGGCCAGGAACACCTCGCCTGGGCGGCAGCCGACCGCCTTGGCGGCGAGGCGTGCGGTGAATTGGCAGGCTTCGCGGCCGGTTCTGCCGGTAAAGGCGTTGGCGTTGCCGGAATTGACCACCAGAGCCCGCGCGCTGCGAGACTTGAGATTGTCCCGGCACCAGTCGACCGGCGCCGAGGCGCATTTCGACCTGGTGAAGACACCGGCCACCGCCGTGCCCGGATCGAGCCGCACCAGCAGCACGTCGGTACGATCCCGATAGCGGATGCCGGCGGCGGCAGTGGCGAGCCGCGCGCCCTCGATGGCGGGCATCTGGGGGACGGCTTTCGGCGCGAGCGGGGAAACGGAAGGGGCCATGGTTCGACCAAATGAGCTCTACTGCATGCGCAAATGGCCGGGCTTGCCCGGCCATCGGCTGTTCGTGGGCGTTGCTTACGGGCGCGTTACTTAGAAGACGCGCCGGCCTGCGACAAGCGCCTGCTCGTGCTTCGCTTGCGAAGTTAGTGACTCATCGCAGACCCCCTGACACGAACTTCGGAAGCAAAGGGGCCCTCGCAACTGTATGATTCCAGTATGATTCCAGTGCCGCTTTTCGATTTGAAGTTCCCAACCGGGCTTGCTGCATCCGTGGCAGGAACTTCAATCGGCGGCACTAGCGTCGCCGGCCTACTTCTTCTCCGGTGCCGGCGCTGGTGTCGCTGGTGCCGCTGGTGCAGGTTCCGGCGTGGCCGGGGTGGCGGGCTTGTCGAGCCGCTCGATCTTGGCGGTCTCCCGCAGTTTCGTCACCAGTTCGGTCTGGGCCTTGCGCATCACAAAGGCCTCGATCCGGTCCTTCAGCTGCTCGAATGTGGGCGGCTGCCGGTTGCGCTTCTCTTCCAACTTGATGATGTGCCAGCCGAACTGCGTCTTCACCGGGTTGGAGGTCTGCCCCGGAAACATCTTGAACGCCACTTCGGCAAATTCCGGCACCAGCTGCGCCTTGGTCATGAAGTCGAGGTCCCCGCCCTTGGCGGCCGAGCCGGGGTCCTTGGATTTCTCCTTGGCAAGCGTCGCGAAATCGGCGCCACCCTTGAGCTGTTCGACGATAGCCTTGGCTTCGTCCTCGGTCTCGACCAGGATGTGGCGCGCGCGCACTTCCTCTTCGGCGCTCATCTGCTTGATGGCGTCGTCGTAGACCTTGCGCATTTCCTCTTCGGTCGCGGCTTCCTTCGAGTGCTGCTGCAGCAGCGCTCCCATCAGAAGCTTGTTGCGCAGGAAGGCCTGTCGCCGCTTGAACTCGTCGCTGTCGGCGAGGTGCTGCTTGTCGGCCGCCTGTGAGACCAGGATCACGTCGGTCAGGTAGGTGATGAGTTGCTCGCGCTTCACGTCGGGCGGCGCCCCGCGTAGCTCGTTTGCGAAATCCTCTTCCGCAAACGCGAGATCGCTCTGCCTGATCTCGGTGCCGTTCACGCGGGCGATCACTTTGTCATTCGGGTCGGTGGCCGCCGGCTGGGACGAGGACTCCTTGGAGCACCCGCTCAGGGTTATGAATGCCAGCACGGCGATTGCCGCCACCATGGGCCGTGGCCGGCGGGCGGGCGCAAGCTTGGCGCGCGGGGCTGGGAGAGGCGAGAAATTCATAATGCGGTCCTTGGTCTTAGGCGACCGCCCACGGCGGAGCGCCCGGACAGTCGCGCAATCGCTCCCCCTTTGCAATGCCAGTCCTAGCGGTCGATTTGGCCGGAACAGGGGCACATTATCGCTAATTGACAAGGAAGTGACCCACTCCTATGTGATCGAGTAACCGGCCGGTCAGGCCACAGGCCGTCGATTTGCACGATTGAACCCCAAAAAGACGCGGTATTTCTGCCGCGACAGCAGAAAATGAACGTGCACATGCATAGCCGCGTCCAAGATTCGCCTGTTCCCGCCGCCGGCGTGCCAGCACGATCGAAATCTGGTAGCTTGGCTGCTCGGCCCCCCGGCATAAGGACTGTCTAGGATGATCGGCGCGCTCGCCCGTAAATTTTTCGGCTCGTCCAACGAGCGCCGCATCAAGACCTATCAGCCGCGCGTTGATAAGATCAACGCGCTCGAGAAGGAGCTCGAGAAACTGTCCGACGAGGCGCTGCGCGCGTGTAGCGACGACTTCAGGAAGCAGCTTGCCGAGGGCAAGACGCTCGACGACATCCTGGTGCCGGCCTTTGCAACCTGCCGCGAGGCCGCCAAGCGGACGCTCGGCCAGCGCCATTTCGACGTCCAGCTGATCGGCGGCATGATCCTGCACGAAGGCCGAATTTCCGAGATGAAGACCGGCGAAGGCAAGACGCTGGTCGCGACCTTGCCGGTCTACCTCAACGCCCTTGCCGGCCGCGGCGTCCATGTGGTCACCGTCAACGACTACCTGGCCAAGCGCGACGCCGAGTGGATGGGCCAGATCTACGGGTTCCTAGGGCTCTCGGTCGGCATCATCGTGCACGGTCTCGACGACGAGCAGCGCAAGCAGGCCTACGACTGCGACGTCACCTACGGCACCAACAACGAGCTCGGCTTCGACTACCTGCGCGACAACATGAAGTACCGCATGGAGGACATGGTCCAGCGCGGGCACATCTACGCCATCGTGGACGAGGTCGACTCGATTCTGGTCGACGAAGCCAGAACCCCGCTGATCATTTCCGGCCCGCTCGACGACCGCTCCGAGTTCTACAACACCATCGACGCCTACATCCCGAGGCTGGACAAGACCGATTTCGAGGTCGACGAGAAGCAGCGCACCGTCACCCTGACCGAAGCCGGCATGGAGAAGATGGAGCAGACGCTGCGTGCCGACGGGCTGCTCAAGGGCGAGCATCTCTACGACGTCGAGAACGTCTCGACCGTCCACCACGTCAATCAGGGCCTGCGCGCCCACAAGCTGTTCCAGCGCGACAAGGACTACATCGTGCGCAACGGCGAGGTCGTCATCATCGACGAGTTTACCGGCCGCATGATGCCCGGCCGCCGCTATTCGGAAGGTCTGCACCAGGCGCTCGAGGCCAAGGAGCATCAGCCGATCCAGCCGGAGAACCAGACGCTCGCCTCGATTACGTTCCAGAACTACTTCCGCATGTACGAGAAGCTCGCCGGCATGACCGGCACGGCGCTCACCGAGGCGGACGAGTTCCTCGACATCTACAACCTCGAAGTGCTGGAAGTGCCGACCAACATGCCGATGATCCGCATCGACGACGACGATGAGGTCTATCGGACGGCGGCGGAGAAATACCGCGCCATCATGACGTTGATCGACGACTGCAAGCAGCGCGGCCAGCCGGTGCTGGTCGGCACCACGTCGATCGAGAAATCAGAGCAGCTCGCCGAAATGCTGCGCCAGAAGGGCTGGGAGCAGCACGATTTCTCGGATCCGAACGCATTCGCGGCGCTCTATTCGGGCGACGAAGGCGCCACCAAATCCAAGGTGTTTGCCATCCTGAATGCGCGCTACCACGAGCAGGAGGCCTACATCATCTCGCAAGCGGGCGTGCCGGGCGCGGTCACCATCGCCACCAACATGGCCGGCCGCGGCACCGACATCCAGCTCGGCGGCAACCTCGACATGCGGGTGCGCCAGGAGCTCAAGGACGTCCCCGAGGGCGGCGATCGCGACGCACGCATCGCCGATATCCGCGCCCAGATCGCGCGCCTTAAGGACAAGGCGCTTGGCGCGGGCGGCCTGTTCGTGCTCGGCACCGAGCGCCACGAGAGCCGGCGCATCGACAACCAGCTGCGCGGCCGCTCCGGCCGCCAGGGCGACCCCGGCCATTCCAAGTTCTTCCTGTCGCTCGAAGACGACCTCATGCGGATCTTCGGCTCCGACCGGCTCGACAGCATGCTGCAGCGGTTCGGACTGAAGGAGGACGAGGCGATCGTTCATTCCTGGGTCAACAAGGCGCTGGAGAAGGCACAGCAGAAGGTCGAAGCGCGCAACTTCGACATCCGCAAGAACCTGCTCAAGTTCGACAACGTGATGAATGACCAGCGCAAGGTCATCTTCGACCAGCGCATCGAATGGATGCGCGAGGAGACCTCGGCCGAGATCATCACCGACATGCGGCATGCAGTGATCGATGATCTCGTCGCCAAGCATGTGCCGGAGAATGCCTATCCGGAGCAATGGGACACGCCGGGCCTGAAGGAAGAGATCAAGCGCGTGCTCGGCCTCGATCTGCCGGTTGAGACCTGGGCGAAGGAAGAGGGGATTGCCGACGAGGAGCTGCTCACGCGCATCGAGCGGCGCGCCGACGAGCACATGGCCAGCAAGGTCGCCCAATGGGGCGCCGATATCATGCGGCAGGTCGAGAAGACCGTGCTCTTGCAGATGCTTGACCATCTCTGGCGCGAGCATCTCGTGATGCTCGACCATCTGCGCCAGGTGATCGGGCTGCGCGGCTACGGCCAGCGCGACCCGCTCAATGAGTACAAGGCGGAATCGTATAACCTGTTCGAGGCGATGAGCCAGAGCCTGCGCGAAGCGGTCACCGCACAGCTCATGCGCATCGAGATCGTCACCCAGCCTCCGCCGGAAGAGCTGCCTTACATGGAGGCCCACAAGGTCGATCCGAGCACCGGCGAGGACGAGATGGCTTTTGCCAATGCGCCGCTGGTGCCGGCCTTCGCGGGCAACGGCAACGGTACCGCGCGTGAGCGCAATCCGCGCGATCCCT
This sequence comes from uncultured Alphaproteobacteria bacterium, assembly GCA_963753575.1. GTDB lineage: Bacteria > Pseudomonadota > Alphaproteobacteria > Rhizobiales > Xanthobacteraceae > VAZQ01. The sequence continues at coordinate 3,601,430 of CAVWCR010000003.1, read as the reverse complement.
CAAGCTGGGGCAAGGTCGGCCGCAACGAAGTCTGTCCGTGCGGTTCCGGCAAGAAATACAAGCACTGCCACGGGCGCTACGCTTAGAGCATGACCCCGAAAAGTTGCAGACTTTTCGGATAAGGTCATGCGACCCAACAAACGCTTACAGCATGACCCCGAAGAGTGGACTCTTTGGACAAGATCACGCGACCAACAAACGCTTAAAGCGACATCACGATTTAATCTAAGGCGATTTCGCTCTCGCTCGCCGACATCTGCTGATTGAGAATGCGGCCCCGTGTGCGGGGCCGTCGGCGCTTGCAGGCTGTTGTGATCAGGCTTGCAAGATCCAGCGGCGGTTACTGGAACGCGCCCCAGCGATTGTTGAATGATCCGGTCGGCACCGTCGGCTGGGCGCCGTTGAGCAGGCCGGCACTGGCTGACGGCCGGCGCTCAGGCGCGGCCTTGGCTTCTTGCGTCTCAGGCTTGGCTTCTGGCTTGGCCTCCGACTTGGCCTCCTGCGGCTGCGCCTTGGCGGCCGGGCGGATCGCGCCTGCATGGGCGGTATTCCTGGTCGCGCTCTTGGTCTTGGCGGCGGTCTGCGTGGATTTCGCGGGGGCTCTCCGCTTCGGTGTCGGCACCGGCTCGGTTGCCGAGTTCGATCCCTTCAATCCCACGAGCCGCGACATGCGATCGATCACGCCACCGGAACTCTGCTGTTCCGAACCGCTTGATGCGAACAGGCTGCCGAACCAGTTGCCTGAATTGGAATTGCTGTCCGACTGCGCCGTTGCAACGTGCGTCGTGGACGGCTGCGAATAGGCAACGCTGCCGGTCGCCGGCTCGGGCGCGTGGGGCGGCGAGGCGTGTGCCGGAATCGTGCCCGGCAACGAGACACCCGGCGAGCGGATGATGCCGGACGCGTCCGTATGGGGCTTCTGGAAGGCGGCCAGGAAGGTCGGGTGCATGCCGCCGTCGGTATTGGTGACGATCGGCACGGTCGGTGTGCCCTTGCGCACGTACTCGGCCGTCTGGCGATCGTCGCTCTTCTGCTTTTCGGTGACCGCGGCGGCGACGTCGCTGTTCAGGTGATACGCCGGGCACTTGCCAGCCGGCGTGAATTTTCCGTTGGTCTCGGCGTCGAAGACGTAATGCCGCTCGCAGACATCGACCTTCGGTTCGTGCCGCGTGACCTCGAAATGATCGTTGCCCTGCTTGAGCATCCGCCAGAACGCCATATGCGGCGAGTTGCGGTGTTTCGCCATGTTGAGCGCCGTCATCCGGAACGGATAGGCCTGGATCTGGAAGGCGCGCTGACCGCCGAACAACGATTCGCGCGCGAGCGCGTAGATTTCCGCGATCTGCTCGTCGGTCATGGCGTAGCAGCCGCGCGAGGAGCAATCGCCGTGGATCATCAGGAACGCGCCGGTGCGCCCATGCGACCGATCATACGCGTTCGGAAAGCCCATGTTGATCGCGAGGTAGTAGTTTGAGTTGGGATTCATCAAGCTCGGCGTGATGGTGTAGAAACCTTCCGGCGCTTGGCGATCACCTTCCTTGATCTTCGGCCCGAGCTCGCCCGACCAGCGGCAGATCGGATAGGTCTTGAGCAGCGTGAACTGGCCGTCGCGATTTTCTTTCCAGACCTCGAGCTCCGATTCTTCCTTGAACAGCCGCACCAGAATGGGCGACTCCTTGCTCATGTTCTTCTGCTCGATCTCGGAGAGCATCTGTGCGGAGAGCGGCTGCAGCGAGCGCAGGCTCGCCCCGTTGGGGTTGTCCGTATCGCAGCCTGCAAGCAACAGCGTGGCGGCGATTGCCGCGGACGCCAGCAATGGGCGCACAAGAGGACGAAGAATCAACCCCAAACTCCCCCGCCTGAGGCCTTCCCAGGGGCCTTCAATGCTCAATCGTTATCCTCAAGGGGCCTCGATCGCAAGGCGATATGAGCCATCAGATAGCGCTTTGAGCACGCGATTGGTGAACGAAAGGTAAATATGGCTAACGCGGTACCCTGAACTCAACTCAACGCTGGCCGGACCCTACCTGGATACTTTTCCGACCCTCCGACTTCGACGAACCTAGACCCAGACTTTGGAAACATCGGGGCAGCCGGTGGATAACTTCTCTAAACCCCAGGTTGGACGGGTAAATCTGGCCTCGTGCGTTCCTCCATTGCTTTCATGGGCCGGCTGTGCACGAATATGGCTAAAGCCCACGGGAAGGGGCGGCACAAACGTGCACGCCCAGGCATCGGATCATCAAGTTCTAGGGAAGAAACGGAAGGAGCCCTGTTCATGAGCATTTCCAAGCGATTCTGGCTGAGCACTGTGGCGGCCGTCGGCTTTGCTGCGCTGGTTGCGGCCCCGGCACAACTGCGCGCCCAAAGCACGGTTGCGATCGACAACGATGACATCGGCGGCGTGGTTACGGGGGCAAACGGGCCGGAAGCGGGCGTGTGGGTCATTGCCGAGACGCGCGATCTGGCTACCCGCTATGCGAAAATGGTGGTGACTGACGACCAGGGTCGCTACGTGGTGCCCGACCTGCCGAAGGCGAAATACAAGGTGTGGGTACGCGGCTACGGCCTGGTCGATTCGCAGAAGGTGGATGCGCAGCCCGGCCAGCAGCTCAACCTGCATGCCGTGAAGGCGCCCGACGAGAAAGCGGCCGCACAATATTATCCGGCTGCCTACTGGTACTCGATGCTGAAGATTCCGGGCGCCGATCAGTTCGGCGGCAAGAGCGATATTCCGGAGAAGGTCAAGCAGACCGACTGGCTCAACCTGATGAAGAACAACGGCTGCGTCGGCTGCCATCAGCTGGGCCAGCTGGCCACCCGCACGCTCCCGAAGGGGCTCGGTGAGTACTCCTCGCACGCCGAAGCGTGGGTGAGGCGCACGCAGTCCGGTCAATCCGGCGTGTTGATGGTCAACATCCTGGCGGGACAGCTCGCTGGTTCGCCAATCAAGTACTTCGCCGACTGGACCGAGCGCGTCGAGAAGGGCGAGCTGCCGAAACAGAAGCCGACGCGGCCGCAAGGCGTCGAGCGCAACGTCGTGGTCACGACCTGGGACATGGGCCAGCAGGATCGCTACCTGCACGACCTGATTACGACCGACAAGCGCAACCCGACCGTCAATGGCTACGGACCGATCCTCGGCTCGCCGGAATATTCCACCGACACGATCCCGATCCTCGATCCGAAGGCCAACAAGGTCACCTTCTTCAAGGCGCCGGTGCGTGACGCGAATACGCCCGAAGGCCTTGGACCGGGTCACGCCGCGATGGACAAGGCGCTCGGCCCGTCGCCCTATTGGGGCATGAAGAAGATCTGGGACACCAAGATCAACAACCACAACGCCATGGTGGACGCGAAGGGTCGCTTCTGGCTGACGGCGGCGATCCGTGGCCCGAAGAATCCCGATTTCTGCAAGAAGGGCTCCAACCATCCGTCCGCCAAGCTCTTCCCGCTTGAGCAGACGCACCGCAGCCTTGCCATGCTCGATCCGAAGACGATGAAGTACACCTTCATCGACACGTGCTTCCAGACGCATCACCTGAACTTCGCCTCCGATGCCAACAACACGCTGTGGACTTCGAGCGGCGGCGGTGGCGGCGTGGTCGGCTGGCTCAACACCAAGATGTTCGACGAGACCGGCGATGCGGCGAAGTCGCAGGGCTGGACGGCGCTGGTCCTCGACACCAACGGCGACGGCAAGCGCGGTGAATACACCGAGCCGAACCAGCCGATGGATCCGGCGAAAGATCGGCGCTATGCGCGCGTGTTCTACGCCGTGATGGTCAACAAGGTCGACGGCACGGTCTGGGGTACGGTGCGCGGCAACCCCGGCTCGATCGTGCGCCTCAATCCGGGCTCCAATCCTCCGGAGACGGCGCTTGCCGAAGTCTACAACGTTCCGGCGCCGGGCTTCGGCGTGCGCGGCGGCGACATCGACTCCAAGGGCGTCGTGTGGGTGTCGCTGGCGAGCGGCCATATCGGCAGCTTCGACCGAAGCAAGTGCAAGGGTCCGCTGAACGGCCCGAAGGCGACCGGCAATCACTGTCCCGAGGGCTGGTCGTTCTACAAGTATCCGGGCCCGGGCTTCGAGGGCATCGGCGACAACAGCGTCGAGTCGAGCTACTACAGCTGGGTCGACCAGCACAACACGTTCGGCCTCGGCGAGGACATTCCGATGTCGACCGCCAACCTGATGGATGGCGTCGCGGCGCTCGGCAAGGACGGCAAGATGGTCTCGCTGAAGGTGCCATATCCGCTCGGCTTCTACGCCAAGGGCTTCGACGGCCGCATTGACGATCCCAACGCCGGCTGGAAAGGCCGCGGCCTGTGGGTGTCGAGCGGTGATCGTGCGCCCTGGCTGCAAGAGGGTGGCAAGGGCATGCGGCCGATGGCGGTGCACTTCCAGCTGCGTCCCGATCCGCTGGCGAAGTAAGACGCGCCAGTTCACCGGATCGTGACAGTCTGCAGCCGCAGACAGTGACGCCGAATTGAGGCATAAGAGCGGGGCTCGCCGATGGCGGGCCCCGCTTCCATTAGGAGCGTTGGGGAGCGGCCTGCGCGTCAGCGCGAACGTGCTTCAAGAGCGAAACGCGCCCGACAGCGAAACTAGTTCAACAAACGAAAATAACGAGTGGCGAGGAAACGAAGGAGAAGTCTCACATGAAGGAGCAGCTTTATCTCAGCGCGGCCGTCGTTGGCTTTGCGGCGGCGTTGGCGCTGGCGCCGGCGCAGCTTCGCGCCCAGGTGAATGTGGCGATTGACACCGACGACATTGGCGGCGTGGTCAGCGGTCCGAACGGGCCGGAAGCCGGCGTCTGGGTGATCGCGGAGACCACCGAGCTCGGCACCAAGATGGCCAAGATGGTCGTCACCGACGATCAGGGCCGCTATCTCATCCCCGATCTGCCGAAGGCGCACTACAAGGTCTGGGTGCGCGGCTATGGCCTGGTCGACTCGCCCAAGGTCGACAGCGAGCCGGGCAAGCAGCTCAACCTCAAAGCGGTGCCGGCGCCGAACGACAAGGCGGCCGCCGAATATTATCCGGCGATCTACTGGTACTCGATGATCAAGGTGCCGGACAAAAGCGAATTCCCCGGCACCGGGCCGGGCGGCAACGGCTTCAGTCCGGCGATGAAGTCGCAGAGCGAATATCTCAACCTGGTCAAGACCAACGGCTGCGTCACCTGCCATCAGCTCGGCAACAAGGCGACGCGCACGATCCCGGCGGCATTCGGCCCATTCAAGAGCGGCCATGAGGCCTGGACGCGGCGCATCCAATCGGGGCAGGCCGCCGGCAACATGATCGGCACCATCGACCGGATGGGAACGCAGGGCACGCTCAAGATGTTCGGCGACTGGACCGACCGCGTCGCCAAGGGCGAGCTGCCGGCCGCGAAGCCGCAACGCCCGCAAGGCATCGAGCGCAACGCGGTTGTCACGGTGTGGGATTGGTCGAACGCCAAGGCGTATCTGCACGACGCGACGGCGAGCGACAAGCGCAACCCCACCGTCAATGCCAATGGCCTGATCTTCGGCGCGACGGAAAATTCAACCGACAAGGTGCCGGTGCTCGATCCGGTGAAGAACATCGCCTTCGAGGTGAAGCTGCCGGTGCGCGATCCGAAGACGCCCGGCGCCGATCAGCCCCTCATGGCGCCTTCGGCTTATTTCGGCGAGGAGAAGATCTGGGACGCGCAGACCACGCCGCACAGCCTCTATTACGACGAAAAGGGCCGGGTCTGGTTTGCGGCGCGCATCCGTCCGCCGGCCAATCCGGATTTCTGCAAGAAGGGCTCCGACCATCCGTCCGCGAAGGTGTTTCCGCTCGCGAGCTCCGGCCGCCAGATCACCATGTATGATCCGAAGGCGCAGAAGTTCCTCACCGTCAACACCTGCTTCCCGACCCATCACGTGCAGTTCGGCTTCGACGCCAACAACACGCTGTGGGCGAGCGCGGGCGGGCCGGCGAGCGGCGCGGCCGGCTGGGTCAACGTGAAGATGCTGGAGGAGACCGGCGACGAGGTGAAGGCGCAGGGCTGGACGCCGTTCATCCTCGACACCAACGGCAACGGCAAGCGCGACGAATACACCGAGCCCAATCAGGCGTTCGATCCCAGCAAGGATCGCCGCGTCAACGTCGCGTTCTATGGCGTCGCGCCGAGCCGCGACGGCACCGTGTGGGGCACCTCGCTCGGCTTCCCGGGCTATGTGGTGCGGCTTGATCCGACCAAGGGCGGCAATCCGTCCGAGACCTCGCTCGCGGAAATCTACGAGGTGCCGGCGCCGGGCTATGGCCCGCGCGGCATGGACATCGACACCAACAACGTCGTGTGGGTGCCGCTTGCGAGCGGCCACATGGCCTCCTTCGACCGCCGGAAGTGCAAGGTCACGCACGGGCCGACGATCCGCGACGGCAAGCACTGCCCGGAGGGCTGGACGTTCTATCCGCTGCCGGGGCCGAAGCTTGCAGGCGATCCCGGCACCGGCTCCGCGGAAGCGAGCTACTACACCTGGGTCGACCAGCACGACACGCTTGGGCTCGGCAAGGACACGCCGCTCGCCACCGGCAACGAGAACGAGTCGCTGATCGCGCTCAAGGACGGCAAGATGGTCAACCTGGTCGTGCCTTATCCGATGGGCTTCTACGCCAAGACCTTCGATGGTCGCATCGACGATCCCAACGGCGGCTGGAAGGGTCGCGGCATCTGGGCGACGACCGGCAACCGCACGCCGTTCCATGGTGAAGGCATCGGCAAGGGCGAGCGGCCGAAGATCGTGAAGTTCCAGATGCGGCCTGATCCGCTGGCGAAGTAGGGCGCGGCCTCAGGTTTGCGACGACAATGCCCGCCCGGCTCAGATGAGCCGGGCGTTTCCTTTGATCGCGATTTTTGGTTACGTGGATAGATGCACTCTCCGCGTCATGGCCGGGCTCGTCCCGGCCATCCACGTCTTTGATGCGACTCGCGAATCAAGGCGTGATGTCCACACCGGCCAGTTCATACAGCCTGAATGGGCTCGGCTGCGAGCGCAACGCGCGATCCTGTCATGCGCGCCGGTCCCACCACCAGCAGATCAGCAGGCAAGGCAGCTGGAAGGCCGAGAACACGAGCAGACGCTCGGACAACGGGCGCGCTTCCTCGTGCGGATACCACGACGATCCCTGTACGACATAGGCCAGCACGCAGGCAGGCAGGATCAACAACACGCACCACAGCGGCACGGAGCGGAAGATCGCCCGGCCGAGGACGGCCAATGTCGCCCCCACAAAAAGCGGCAGAAAATTCAAGCCAATCGCGATGCCGAGGCCGTAGAAGGGCGACGCCGCGGCGAAGAACAACGCGTCGCCACAGGTCTGTTGGGGATTGTCGTTAAGGCAATGCAGCCAGACGGCGCCGCCAATCGTGAACAGGCTGATAGCGGCGGTGGTCAGCAACAGCCCGCCGACGAAGAACACCAGGAACGTTCGGACCAGCGCCGATCCGTCCATGCGAGGCCCGCCTTACTTTGGTTTACCGATGTCCCGAAGCGGAGAGTACCGATTCTCTTCGCACAAGAGCAGGTATGGAGACGGCACCGGAAGTCTCGAGGAACGTGCTGCACCAGTTGCGCTGGCAATAAGTGCGAACCGATCACCGCGACCAGAGACGGCAAGACACCGCGGTTCACCTGAGGCGGTCGGCTTTTTTATGGGACCCACTCCGCCCGAAACACCGACATCGCCTTCGGATCATCCGCTCCGCCGCCGATGCGCACGTCCAGCACCACGTCCTTCTCCGGCGTCACCTCGACGAGCCGCGCGCGGATGTCGGCGCCGTCGGGCTCGTCGACGGGTTGACCGGCGATCGTGCAGATGCCGCCGTAGGTGATGAAGGTGTTGCCGGTCTCATTGCCTTTCTTGTTGCCCCTGTTGGGCAGCCGATAGGCGCCGCCCTGGAAGCCCGCGAACAGCCGCTCGCTGGGCGCCTCGCCGTAGCTCCAGACCTGCCGCACCGTTCCTGCTGCCTCGTCGACCGCGAATTCGACGGCGCGGCTGAAGTTCTCCTCGTTCGGCAGTGCGCGCTCAAACGGCAGCGCGCGAAAGTTGCCGTTGTCGAAGCAGAGAATGGTGCCGGCAGGCGTCAGCGAGCAGTCGTGCTGATGGAATTGCCAATTGAGGTCGCCCACCGGCCGCAGCAGCTTGTCGGCCCAAGGCTTGCGCCAGTTGCCATGCGGGCCGAGGATCCAGCGTAGCGCGCCGCTCTTGCGGTCGAACGTGATGATGGCGTCCTGCGTGCGCAGCGACACCAGGATCGAGTCGTCTGCCGCGACATAGCAGGTGCCGTTGGCGTGGCACCAATCGCATGTGTCCGGATAGCCGCGCTTGCGCCAATAGCCGTCGCGGCTGCCATAGGTGATGCGATAGGGATCGAGCATGTCGAGCAGGCGCCACTCGTTGCGCTTGGTGCCGTCGGGCGCGACCTCCATCACGATGTCGCCGACGAGCTGCGCGCGCCCGCGCGTCGCGGCGGGGTCGGTCACGCTGCCGGGCCAGTCGTCGAATGCGCGGATCTCCATGCTGAGGAGGAGAAAGTTTCCGTCGGGCCCGAGATTGACGCCGTGATGGAAGGTCTCGGCCTCGACCCGGATCGCGCCGTCGGGCGGTGCGCGGTCGCGGTAGCGCCCGCTCGCATACCATTGCCGCACGATGTCGCCCGCAAGCGTCATCTCCAACAGGAGGCCGTCGATGATGGTGACCAGGAGGTTGCCGTTCGGCAGATGCCGCACGCCCTGCACCGGCCGGTCAGACGCGTGCACGCAGCGCAGCGCACCGGCCTGGTCAATGCCGATGAGGAAGCCGCGGTAGCTGCGCTCGCCTCCCGCCACGCCGTCGCCGCGCACGCTGTCGCCACGCACGTTGAACAGCATCAGGCCGCCCTCGCGCCGCGCGGCATCGCAGCGCTCCACACGGATCGGCGGCAGGTCGGCGGGACGGCTGACGGAATTCATCATCTCGTGCATCTCTCGTTCGGATCAATCCACCCGTTCGTCCCCGCGAAAGCGGGGACCCAGGGGCGATCGACCGATAATCGTAGCAAGTGGCTCCTGGGTTCCCGCTTTCGCGGGAACGAACGGAGGGTGCTGCGTCCCAGTACCTCCGTCACATGATGGTGCGGCCGATCGCCAGGAATTTCTCGCGCCGTTGCTTGCGCACGGTGTCGCGGTCGAGCCCCTTGAGCTCGTCGAACGCGTTGCCGATCGCCTCGCCGGTTGCCACGATGGTGGTCGCAGGGTCGCGGTGGGCGCCGCCGACCGGCTCGGTCACGATCTGGTCGATGACGCCGAAGCGGGCGAGGTCCTGGGCGGTGATCTTCATGCTGGTTGCCGCCTCCTGCGCCTTGGCGGTGTCGCGCCACAGGATCGAGGCGGCGCCCTCCGGCGAGATGACGCTGTAGAACGAGTGCTCCAGCATCAGCACGCGGTTGGCGGTCGCGACCGCGATGGCGCCGCCGGAGCCGCCGACCCCGATGATCACCGCGACATTGGGCACGCCAAGCTCGAGGCAGGTCTCGGTCGAGCGCGCGATCGCCTCGGCCTGGCCGCGCTCCTCGGCGCCGATGCCCGGATAGGCGCCCTCGGTGTCGACCAGCGAGAGGATCGGGATGTTGAAGCGGTCGGCCATCTGCATCAGCCGGGTAGCCTTGCGGTAGCCCTCCGGCCGCGCCATGCCGAAATTGTGCTTGAGCCGCTCCTCGGTGGTCGAGCCCTTCTCGTGGCCGATGACGCAGATGCTCTCGCCGCGGAAGCGGCCGAAGCCGCCCACGATGGCGTCGTCGTCGCCGAACTTGCGGTCGCCCGCAAGGGCTACGAAGTCGGTAATGAGGGTCTGCACGTAGTCGAGGCAGCGCGGCCGCTCGGGGTGGCGCGCGACCTGCGTCTTCTGCCAGGGGGTCAGCCCGGCATAGAGGTCCTTCAGCGTCTGGGCGGCCTTGGCCTCCAGCCGGCTGATTTCCTCGCCGATGGCGGCCGCGCTGTCGGGCGTCTCGACGGCACGCAATTCGTCCAGCTTGGCCTCGATCTCGGCGACCGGCTTCTCAAAGTCGAGGTAGCTTCGCATGGGCCTCTTATAGCATCGAACCGGCGCGCCGCCGCGCCCGCGGCAAAGAGCCTTCTGGGCGGGCGCGAGTCAAGGGATGGGCGCCGGTGCTGGCCGTCCGCGCTGCTTTGATCTACAGGTTTGAGGCGCAAGGAGGGGATCAATGAATTTGAGCGAGGCGGACATCAAAGCCGCCGTGGACCCGCAGATTCTGGACGATCTGGTCCTGGCCAACCGCATTCTCTATTCGCTCGGCGTGCTTGACGGCTACGGCCATGTCTCGGCGCGCGATCCGAAGCGGCCGGATCACTTCTTTCTCGCCCGCGCGCTCGCACCCGCGCTGGTCACCGCCGACGACATCATGGCCTACGACCGCGACTCCCGCCCGGTCGGGGACCGCGGCTGCGAGCTGTATTCGGAGCGCTTCATCCACGGCGAGGTCTATCGCGCGCGGCCGGACGTGCATGCTGTCGTGCACAGTCACTCGCCGACCGTGATCCCGTTCAGCATCAGCAAGACCGCGATGCAGCCAGTCTATCATATGGCCTCGTTCATTCCGCCCGCGGTGCCGGTATTCGAGATCCGCGAGGCGGCGGGGATGACCGACCTGCTCGTCCGCACCAAGGCGCTCGGGGAGGCGCTGGCGCGCACGCTCGGAGGCAACGCGGTCGCGCTGATGCGCGGGCACGGCAATGTGGTGGTGGGCGCGAACGTGAAATATGCCGTGTTCCGTGCCTACTACACCGAGGTGAATGCGCGGCTGCAGCTGCAGGCGCGCAGCCTCGAAGGGCCTGTGACCTTCATCGATCCGCAGGAGTTGGCGAAGGTCAACGGCGGTAAGGGCATCAATCCCGAGCGCGCCTGGGATATGTGGGTGAGGTCGGTGAAAGACGTCTGATGTTGTCCTCGCCCTTGTTCTCTGTCGTCCCCGCGCACTCAGCTTCTGTCGTCCCCGCTTGCGCGGGGACGACACGGAGGGAACGAGAATCTCATGATACATCCGGCCGCTTGTAGTTGAGGTTGGCGCCGCCCTTCTGTGACTTGAGATAGCCCTCGACGTCGCCGAGCGGGTCCATGACGCGGCGCAGCCGCTGGCCGACCAGCTGGTCGAGCTGAATGGCCTGCGAGAGTGAGAGATCGCGACCCATCTGCACGGTGATCTTGTGGTGTTCCAGCGGGGCGAGGTGGCGCGAGGCGAGATCGCGCGCGAACGCGAGCGTGTGCGCTTCGAGCTCGGCTGCCGGCACCGCCTGGCTGATGATGCCGAGCGCGTCGGCCTCCTTGCCGGAGATGTTCTTGCCGCCGAGCGCGATCAGCGAGAGCTTCTTCACCGGCAGGCCGGAATGCATGAGCGTCGCGGTCACCAGCTGGCCGAACGAGCCGCGCAGGACTTCCGGCATGCCGAGCTGCGCATCCTCGGCCGCGAATACGATGTCGTGGCAGTTCATGATGCCGAGCGCGCCGCCGAGGCAATAGCCGTGCACCTGCGCGATCATGATGCGCGGGAAGGCGCGGATGTCCTCGGCGATCTGGATCGTCAGGTTGGGGCGGTCCCAGTCGAGCATGGGGCCGTTCGATACCTCGCGCAGGAAGGTGAGATCGAGCCCCGACGAATAGACCTTCCCGGCGCCCCGGGTGATGACGATCTTGAGCTCCTTGTCGGCGCGGATGATCTCGAGCGATTCAAGGAAAGCGTGGCACAGCGCCCGGTTCCAGCAATTGCGCTTCTCGGGCCGGTTGAGGGTGATGCGGGCTACGCCTGCATCCTCGAGCCGGTCGAGAATGAGCTCGGGCCATTCCTTAATTGTCTTCCAGGTGTCTGCCATCACGTTTCCTCCGCGCTAGATTGCCCCTTTATTGCGCGGTGTTCGAAGCGATGTCCAGCGTGGGACGGTGCTCGGCAGCGGATTGAAATTCGTGACTTTTGGAGCAGAATCGCATATGTTTGAAATATGACGAAAGTCAAAGATCATCTCTCTCCTGAGCAAGTTGCCGCGGCGCGCGAGCGGCGCCTTGAGGCCATGCACCTTCAGGAGATCGAGGGCAACCCGCTCGATGGCGAAGACATCGCCATGTTCGAAATGTTCGAACGCGAGGGATGGGATCACGAACGACGTCGCGCATATATTCTGGCACAGGCTCGTGCAACCGCCGACGCCAAGTGAACGACGACGTCGATCCTTACCTTATTCCTGGCACTACATCCACACAGGTATGGCCGATGTCCATCGCCGCCTGACCCAATCCGGCTTCTTGAAAGGCCTGAACCCAGACGACTTCGCACAACAGGCCGGTGTTATTATGGGCGACGTGAATTATGTGCACCCGTTTCGAGAAGGGAACGGGCGAACGCACGCGCAATTTCTCAAGCAGCTGGCGGCGCAAGCAGGCCACGCTCTCGATCTTCGGCGGATCGGGCCCTTTGGATCGAAGCGTCCATGGCAAGCCACGGGGCCGACTATTCCTTGATGGCGCGCGTCATCGGGCAAGCGATTGGCGGACCTACAAGCCTTGATGAATTCAGTCCTCCCCCAAGGGATGCAGGTCGCGCACCAGGCTCTTGAGCCGGTCTTCCAGCACGTGGGTATAGATCTGGGTGGTCGAGATGTCGGCGTGGCCGAGCAGCGTCTGCACCACGCGCAGGTCGGCGCCGTTGTGCAAGAGATGGCTCGCGAAGGCATGGCGCAGCACGTGCGGGCTCACCTTGTTGGGGCGCAAGCCGGCCGCGACCGCAAGCTCCTTGAGCTCGCGCGCGAAGTGCTGGCGCGTGAGATGTCCGCTCTCGCCGGATGACGGGAACAGCCACTTCGCCTGCGCGTCGTTGCTGGCCTTGGTCATCAGCGCGCGATAGTCCGTCATGGCGCGCTTGGCGGCGTCGTTGAGCGGGACGAGACGTTCCTTGTCGCCCTTGCCGCGCACGATCAGCATGCGGGCGTTGCGCGCGGCTGCTGAGGCGGGCAGCGCGACCAATTCGGAGACGCGCAGCCCGGTCGCGTAGACGAGCTCGAGCAGGCAGTAGAGCCGCGCTGCGCGCATCTGCTCGCCGCTCGACTGCTCGGGCTTGCGGCTGTCGTGCGCGGCGGCAAGCAGCCGATCGACCTCCTCGATGCTGAGCACCCTGGGGAGCTTGCGGCCGCGCTTGGGTCCCTCGATGATTGCGGCCGGGTCGTCGGCGCGCCGCCCTTCCGCGTACAGAAACCGATAGAGCTGGCGGATCGCCGACAGCCTGCGTGCGACCGAGGTCGCGGCAAATTCGCGCTTGGCCAGATGCCGCAGATAGCCGCGCACGTCCTCGGTGGCGACACTCGCGATCGTGCGTTTCTTCGTCGTCAGATATTCTGAGAAATCGGCAAGGTCGCGCGCGTAGGCCGACAGCGTGTTGGGGCCGGCGCCACGCTCGGCTGCGAGCATGTCCAGGAACAGCTCGGTCTCGATTGAGTCTGATGGTCGGCTTGGGCGGGCCATCGCGGCCGGGCGTTAATGTTGTTTGGCGAACTTGTCGGGCGGAACCGACACGGTGATCTCACGCGGCTTCACATCGACCCAATAGGCGAGCGCAAGCATTCCACCGTAGATCAAGCCGCCCACGATGGCCAAGGTGGTCAGGAATCGGAATAGACTTGGCATGCTAGACTGGGTTTGAACAATTGGCTTGAAACCCGGCTTGGCGTCACCTGATTCCGCAACCAAACTGGCACCAAAGGATGGAGAAACTACGACCGCGCTCCGGCCGCCATGATAAGGGCTCACGGGTTGTTTCGGCATCACGTTTGTGAAACGGTGGCCGCGATTTCCGGAGTTTTGCACATGAACGATCGGGCCACGCAGCACATCGCCGGTCCGGCGCCCCTGGAGGCCACTATCGTGGCTGCGCTCAAGGGGCGTGCGATCGTGCTCGTCGGCATGATGGGCGCCGGCAAGTCCTCGATCGGGCGGCGCCTCGCGCAGCGGCTCGACGTCCCCTTTGTCGACGCCGATGCCGAGATCGAGGTTGCCGCCGGCATGTCGATTGAGGATATCTTTTCGAACTCGCGGCGAGCCCGAGTTTCGAGCCGGCGAGGCACGCGTGATCGCCCGCCTGCTCGACGGCGGCACACAGGTCTTGGCGACCGGCGGCGGCGCATTCATGAATGCGGACACCCGGGCCGCCATCAAGGCCAAGGGCATCTCGGTCTGGCTGAAGGCTGACTTCGATGTGCTGATGCGGCGCATCAAGCGCCGCAATGATCGTCCGCTGCTCAAGACCGGCGATCCGGAAGCGAAGTTGCGAGAGCTGATCAATCTGCGCTATCCGACCTACGCGTTGGCAGACCTGACTGTCCAGTCGCGTGACGTCGTGCACGAGAAGATCGTCGACGAGATGGTCGGCGCGCTGGGTGACCACCTCGGCGTTGCGGGCGCAGAGCCGCTGACCGTAGGAACCGCAGGAGGAGAGTGCGCATCATGACGGCGCCGCTGCGGGCCGGCGAGCCCATCATCGTCAATGTCGCGCTCGGCGCGCGCAGCTACGATATCGTGATCGGGCGTGGCGTGGTGGCCTCGCTCGGCCAGCGCATCGCGGCGCTGCGTCCGGGCGCCCGGATTGTGATCGTCAGCGACGAAACGGTCGCGCGCCATTGCCTGCCGGCCGCGCAGGGCGCGCTCGACGGCATCGGTGCCGCCGCGCCCGTGATCGTGCCGCCGGGCGAGGGCTCCAAGAGCTTCCCGGTGTTCGAGCGCGTTTGCGAGGCGCTGATCGAGGCGCGCATCGAGCGCGGCGATCTCGTGGTTGCGCTCGGCGGCGGTGTTGTGGGCGATCTCGCCGGGTTCGCGGCCGCGGTGGTCCGCCGCGGTCTTGACTACGTGCAGGTGCCGACGACGCTGCTTTCGCAGGTCGATTCCTCGGTCGGCGGCAAGACCGCGATCGATTCCCGCCACGGCAAGAACCTGGTCGGCGCGTTTCATCAGCCGGTGCTGGTCGTCGCCGACACCGCGCTGCTCGACACGCTGCCGGCGCGCGAATTCCGCTCCGGTTATGCCGAGGTCGCCAAGTACGGCCTGATCGGCGATGCCGCCTTCTTCGCCTGGCTTGAAACCAGCTGGCGCGAGATCTTCGCCGGCGGCCCCGCGCGCGAGCACGCGATCGCGGTCAGCTGCCGGGCCAAGGCATTGACGGTCGCGCGCGACGAGCGCGAGACCGGGGAGCGGGCGCTGCTCAATCTCGGCCACACCTTCGGGCATGCGTTCGAGGCGGCCGCCGGCTTCTCGGATCGTCTGCTGCATGGCGAAGCGATCGCGCTCGGCATGGTCTGCGCGTTTGCGTTCTCGGCGCGGCGCGGGCTCTTGCCCGCCGCCGATGCCGACCGCGTCAAGCGCCATCTTGCGGCAGTCGGCCTGCCCACTCATCTATCCGAGGTGGCCGGCGGCCTGCCGGATGCCGACCGGCTGATGGACCTGATCAGCCAGGACAAGAAGGTCAAGCGCGGCAAGCTGACCTTCATCCTGGCGCGCGGCATCGGCGGCGCCTTCATAGCGCCTGATGTCGAGGCCGCGGAAGTGCGCTCATTCCTCGAGGAAAAGCTCGCCGAGCGATGTTGACCGAAGATTTGATCTCTCTCGCCGTCATCGTGATCTGTCTTGCGCTGTCGTTCTTCTTTTCGGGCAGCGAGACCGCGCTCACCGCCTTTTCGCGCGCGCGCATGCTGCAGCTGGAGAAGAACGGCAACGTCCTCGCGGGCGTCGTCAATCGCCTGGCAAAGACGCGCGAGCGGATGATCGGCGCCATTCTGACCGGCAACAACGTCGCCAATATCGCGGCTTCCGCGCTGACCACCGGGCTTCTCTACGTGTGGTTCGGCGACGTCGGCGTGCTCTACGCGACGATCATCATGACGGTCCTGGTCGTGGTGTTCACCGAAGTACTGCCGAAGACGGTGGCGATCAATTCGCCCGACCGCATGGCGCTCCTGGTGGCACGCCCGATCATGGTGCTCGTACGCCTGCTCGGGCCAATGCTGGTCGGCGTCGAGGCGCTGGTGCGCTGGGTGCTGCGTCTCGTCGGCTTCCGGGTTGGCGTCGGTCACACCTATCTGTCCGCGCACGAGGAACTGCGCGGCACCGTCGACCTGTTGCATCGCGAGGGCAGCGTCGGAAAGAGCGACCGCGACATGTTCGGCGGGCTGCTCGACCTGCGCGACCTCGTCATCTCCGACGTTATGATCCACCGCACCGAGATGATCACGGTGTGTGCCGATCTGGCGCCCGAGGAAGTGGTGAAAGCCGCGCTCGCCAAGCCGGTCACGCGCATTCCGCTCTGGAGCGGCAAGCCCGACAACATTACCGGCATCCTGCACGCCAAGGACCTGTTGCGCGCGATCCGCGACGCCGAGGGCGACCTCGGCAAGATCGACGTCAAGAGCATCGCACGGCCGCCCTGGTTCGTGCCCGATGTGCGGCCGCTCTCCGAGCAGATCAAGGCGTTTCGCCGACGCAAGACGCCGTTCGCGCTGGTGGTCGACGAATACGGCGAGCTGATGGGGCTGGTGACGCTCGAGGACATCCTGGAGGAGATCGTCGGCGACATTACGGATGAGCATGACGTGGCGGTACCAGGCGTGCGCCCGCAGCCCGACGGCTCGGTCAATGTCGACGGCGGGGTGCCGATCCGCGACCTCAACCGGGTGATGGATTGGAGCTTGCCCGACGCGGAGGCGACCACGATCGCGGGCCTGGTGATCCATGAGGCGCGCTCGATCCCCGAGGTCGGCCAGACCTTTACCTTTCACGGCTTCCGGTTTCGCGTCTTGCGGCGCGACAAGAACCGCATCGCAGCGTTGCGTATCACGCCGCTCTCCCGCAAGCCGTCGATCGCCGCCTGACCGGGGGGATGCACCCCCCGCGGGGGTTTACGCATTTCTAACCTCACAATTGTACGATGGTAGGGTGCTAAAAGTGGGCGGAAATTCAGCTTTTCTGGCCGCTTGAAGTCGTCCGTGGCCTCATGTTGCGACCGCCCGAAGGGGCACTATGGGAACGAGTCCGTCGCTCATCATGGAGTTGGATGCAGCGATCCAGTCCAGCTCCAGCGACAAGCGAATTGCGACGCTGCGGCGCGTCACCGACCTGTTCCTGAGCCACGCCGGCCAATACGATCCCGCGCAGATCGAGCTGTTCGACGGCGTGCTGATGCGCATGATCGGGCATATCGAGAGCCGGGCCCTGACCGAACTCGGCCAGCGGCTGGCGCCGATCGAGACCGCGCCGATTGACGTGATCCGGCATCTTGCCAATCACGACGAGATTGCCGTCGCCGGCCCGGTACTCAAAGATTCCAAACGGCTGTCGTCGCCGGACCTGGTCGAGATCGCGCGCAAGCAGAGCCAGGACCATTTGCTGGCGATATCGGAGCGCGCCGAGATTGATGAGACGGTCACCGACGTCCTCGTCGACCGCGGCAATAGCGCAGTCGCTCGCAAGGTCGCGGATAACGCCGGGGCGCGATTCTCGCAGACCGGTTTTGCAACTCTCGTCAAACGGGCCGAACAGGATGAAGTGCTGGCGGAACTGACTGGCAAGCGCGCCGACATTCCCCCGCAGCTGTTCGAGCAGCTGCTCGCGAAGGCGACGGAAACCGTGCGGGCCAAGCTCATGGCTTCGTTGCGGCCGGAGGAGGCGGAAGAGCTGTTGCGGACGCTCAACAAGGTCACGCGCGACCTGAAGGTCGAGCAGCGCGACTATACCGAAGCTCAGCACCTCGTGCGGCTCCTGAACCGCGAGGGCAAGCTGACCGAAGCGGCGGTGCTCGAGTTTGCGCGCTCGAACCGTTTCGAGGAGGCGATGGCGTCGTTGTCGCTGCGTTGCACCGCGCCGATCGAAATCATCGACCGCCTGATGCAGGGCAATCGCATGGACGCGCTCTTGATCCCGTGCAAGGCCGCCGGGCTGAGCTGGCCGACCGCAAAGGCGATCATTCGGCTCAACGCGGCTCACACTGCGACGTCGGAGGATGAGTTCGAATCCGCCAAGAAGGATTTCACCAATCTGTCGGTGGCCGCCGCGCAGCGGATTATGCGGTTCTGGCAGGTGCGATCGAGCGTCAGCGGTGGCGTGCCGCCCACCCAATTGCCGACCTGAGCAGGTGATTGGCGGCCGATTCTGGGCGGTCCGCGGGATCGGCATCCGGAGGCGAAACCGGCGGCAGTCTCGCGCGGCAAGGGGCCGCCGGGGTTTACCCATTCCTAACTCCGCAACCATAAGCTGACCCGGTGCCGAAGGCGCCACGGGAGGCGATGCCCCCAAGGCTCGCATCGCATAGGCCTAGCTTTTCATTGCGGTCGCCCAGAAGGGGGCATCCCATGGGAATGAGTCATTCCCTCATCTCGGAGCTGGATGAGGCGATCCAATCCGGCTCGAGCGGCCGTCGAATTGCGACGCTGCGGCGTATCACCGACCTGTTCCTGAGTTCAGGCGGATCAATATGATTCCGAGCAGATCGGGCTGTTCGATGACGTGCTCCTGCGTTTGATCGGACATATCGAGAGCCGGGCGCTGGCCGAGCTCGGTGAGCGGCTGGCGCCGGTCGAGACCGCTCCGGTCGGAGTCATTCGGCATCTCGCCAACCACGACGAGATCATTGTCGCTGGGCCGATCCTGAAGGATTCGAAGCAGTTGACGCCGCCCGACCTGGTTGAAATTGCGAGCGCGAAGAGCCAGGACCATCTGATCGCCATATCGCAGCGGACCGAGATCGATGAGATCGTGACCGACGTTCTGGTCGATCGCGGCAACAATGAGGTTACTCGCAACGTCGCGGTCAACGCGGGCGCACGCTTTTCGCAGACCGGCTTCGCGACGCTCGTGAAGCGAGCCGAGCACGACGACGTACTGGCGGAGCTGGCCGGGCGGCGCGCCGACCTGCCACCGCAACTATTCGCCCAGTTGCTCGCGAAGGCGACGGCCACCGTGAAGACGCGGCTCATGGCTTTGCAGCCGGAGGCCGCCGCCGACGTGGCGCAGACCCTGAACAAGGTCGCGCGCGAGCTGCAAGCCCAGTGTCCCGGGCGCGACTATGCCGAGGCGCTTGAATGTGTGAGGCTCTTGCAGGCCGACGGCAGGCTGGACGAAGCCACCATTCTGGAATTCGCCAAAGCAGACCAATTTGAAAAGACCGCCGCGGCCCTGGCGTTCCTGTGCTCTGCGCCGATTGAGCTCATCGACCGGCTGATGCAAGGCAACCGCATCGACGGGTTGCTGATCCCGTGCAAAGCCGCCGGGCTAGGCTGGCCGGCCACGAAAGCGGTCGTTCGATTGACCCCCGCTCAAAGCGCGACCTCGGAACCTGCCTTCGAGACCGCCAAGAGGGATTTTGCGAACCTGTCGGTCGCGGCGGCGCAGCGGATCATTCGGTTCTGGCAGGTGCGATCGAGCGTCGCTTCCGACGCGATGCCGCCCGCAATGCTGTCCTGAGCCGGATGGAGATGGCAGCGCCATGGCGCTCTGTCAGGTCCCACCCTCCCCGGGCGCAGAGGCTTGGATCGCGAGTGCGTGCACGCCGCCCTTGAGCTCGGCAGCGAGCGTTTCGTTTACCATGCGATGGCGCTCGAGGCGGCTCTTTCCGCGGAAGGCATCCGACACGATATAAACTCGAAAATGGGTCTCGCCGCCCGGGCGATGGCCGGCATGACCCTCGTGCCGGTGGGATTTGTCGACCACGTCGAGGCTTGCCGGCGCGAAGGTGGCGGTGAGCTTCTGCAAAATGGCGTCGCGGGTAGCCATGGTACGAATTAGAGCATTTTCAGGACCGGCGGAAACGGTCATTTTTTTGTTAGAAAAGGTGATCGTGACCACATTCGATATTTGTGGAAACCGTGCACAGTCGAGCCAATGGGCGCGGAGGTCAAAAAAAACGGCTGTTTGCAACGGTTCCGGGAAGCACAATCGGTTTTGTCAAGACTTGAAGGTTGCGGCCCAACATCCGCATAATGATCGGTCATGTCCAGCAACTCGCCCCTCTTCGACCGCATAAGGGTCAAGCCCGACCAGGATCGTCGGCTGCGCGCCGAGCACCCGTGCTGTGAATGGCCGGGCTGCAACGGGGCCGCGACCCATCGCGCCCCCAAGGGCCGCAACCGCGAGAACGAATACTGGCGCTTCTGCCTCGGCCATGTGCGCGAGTACAACCACTCCTACAATTTCTTCGCCGGGATGAGTGACGACGACATCGCCCGCTTTCAGAAGGATGCGGTCGTCGGCCATCGCCCGACCTGGAAGATGGGTATGAACGGTGGCAAGCCGGCCACGCGATCCCATTCGGCACGCTTCCAGCCCAACTTCGACGCCGACGACCCGCTTGATCTGTTCCGCCATTTCGGTGCGGACGCCGCACGGGCCGATGCCGAGCGCTTGCGCCGGCGCGAAAGCCGCGTCATCCGCAATGCCGAGCGGCGGGCGCTCGACGCCCTCGGGCTTGATCCGGGGGCGACCACGGCCGAGATCAAGCTGCGCTTCAAGATGCTGGTGAAGCGCCACCATCCGGACGCCAACGGCGGCGACCGCTCGACCGAGGAGCGGCTGCGTGAAATCATCCAGGCCTACAACTATCTGAAGTCCGTCGGCTTCCGCTGAGGCAGCAGACCCGGCGAAGGAAGCAGGCCACAGCCTGCAGGAAGGCGCGCCGCGCGCCATGGTGCGGACCATGGGGCATGGCTGCTCTGTGGGCCGCCGGATTGCAATCAAGCCGCTGAAATTGCATATGAATTGTGTAGCGGAGCGGGGGTTTCGCAGCCTTAACGGTTTCTGGTAAGGTCGCGCGCTTTCCGAGCCGCATTACTCGAACTGAAGTCGGGTCTCGCGTGTTTCGAGACCACGGAGGATCAATGACCGTCGCTACAGAAGAAATCGCCGGCCTTCCCGACATGAAGGTCTCGATCAGGCAGGTCTTCGGCATCGACAGTGACATGGAAGTGCCGGCCTACTCCGAGTCCGATCCGCATGTGCCTGACGTCGATCCCGACTATCGCTTCGATCGTCCCACGACGCTCGCGATCCTCGCCGGCTTTGCGCATAACCGTCGCGTCATCATCTCGGGCTATCACGGCACCGGCAAGTCGACCCACGTCGAGCAGGTGGCGGCGCGGCTCAATTGGCCGTGCGTGCGCGTCAACCTCGACAGCCACATCAGCCGTATCGACCTGATCGGCAAGGACGCCATCGTGATCCGCGACGGCATGCAGGTGACCGAGTTCCGCGACGGCATCCTGCCGTGGGCCTATCAACACAATGTGGCGCTCTGCTTCGACGAATATGATGCTGGCCGCCCGGACGTGATGTTCGTGATCCAGCGGGTCCTTGAATTGTCCGGCCGACTGACGCTGCTCGACCAGAGCCGCGTGATCAAGCCGCATCCGGCGTTCCGGCTGTTCGCGACCGCCAACACGGTCGGGCTCGGCGACACCTCGGGCCTCTATCACGGCACGCAGCAGATCAACCAGGCGCAGATGGATCGCTGGTCGATCGTCACCACGCTGAACTATCTGCCGCACGACAACGAGGTCGAGATCGTGCTCGCCAAGGCGCGTCACTACCGCACCGATGCGGGCCGCGACATCGTCAACAAGATGGTGCGCGTCGCCGACCTTACCCGCAACGCCTTCATGAACGGCGACATCTCGACCGTCATGAGCCCGCGCACGGTGATCACCTGGGCGGAGAACGCCGACATCTTCAAGGACGTCGGCTTCGCCTTCCGGCTTACCTTCCTGAACAAGTGCGACGAGCTCGAGCGGCCGATCGTGGCCGAGTTCTATCAGCGCTGCTTCGGCGTCGAGCTGCCGGAAAGCTCGGTGAACGTGGCGTTGAGTTGAGGCAGCCGCACGAGCGTTGGCCAGAGAGACCATGTCCTCCAACAGCAAGCCGAAACCGGCCGCCAAGGAAAGCCCGACCGAGCCGTTCAAGCGCGCGGTGACGGGCTGCATGCGGGCGATCGCGCGCAAGTCCGACCTCGAGGTCGGCTTTGCGGCCGAGCGCCCCGGCATGGTCGGCGGCAAGGCCCGGCTGCCGGAGCCGGCGCGCAAGCTCACGCTGGGCGAGGCCGCGATCGTGCGTGGGCATGCCGAACTCGATCGCGCTCAAGCTCGCCTGCCATGATCCCGGTGTGCACAGGAAGCTGGTGCCCGGCGGCCAGACCGCGCGTGCCGTATTTGAGGCGGTCGAGCAGGCGCGCGTGGAGGCGATTGGGGCGCGCCGCATGTCAGGTGTCGCCAAGAACCTCTCTGCCATGATCGATGACCGCTTCCATCGCGGCAAGTTCGACGAGATCTCCGATCGTGCCGACGCTCCCATCGAGGAGGCGTTGGCCATGCTGGTGCGCGAGCGGCTGACCGGCATGACGCCGCCGCCGGCAGCGCGCCGCCTGGTCGATCTCTGGCGTCCGCTCTTGGAGGCGCGCGCCGGCAAGAATCTCGACCGGCTCGAGAAGCTGATCGACAACCAGGCTCGCTTCGGCGACGTGGTGCATGATCTCCTTGACGATCTCGACATGGGCGAGGACCGCTCGACCGATGCCGACGACGAGGAAGGCGCCGAGGGCGATCAGGACAAGCGCAAGGACCAGTCCGGCGAGGATGGCGAAGGCGAGCAGTCCGAGGACGCGGATGCGCGCGTCGACGAGGCCGAAGTCTCCGGCGAGGAAATGTCCGACAGCACTGCGGAAGCCTCCGAGGCGCTGTCCGCTGAGATGTCGGACGACGCCGAGATGGGCGACGCCGAAGCGCCGGCCGAGCCGCGGCGTCCGCGCCGGCATGGCGCCAACGAGCCGCGCGGTCCCGACTATCATCCGTTCATCGGCAAGTTCGACGAGACCGTGCCGGCCGAGGACCTGTGCGAGCCGGAGGAGCTCGAGCGGCTGCGCAGCTATCTCGACAAGCAGCTCTCGCATCTGCAGGGCGTGGTGGCGCGGCTCGCCAACCGGCTGCAGCGGCGCCTGATGGCGCAGCAGAACCGCGCCTGGGAGTTCGACCTCGAAGAGGGGCTGCTCGACCCGGCGCGGCTCGCGCGGGTGATCATCGACCCGCTCCATCCGCTGTCGTTCAAGCGCGAGAAGGACACCAAGTTCCGCGATACGGTGGTGACGCTGCTCTTGGACAATTCCGGCTCGATGCGCGGCCGGCCGATTACGGTGGCGGCGACCTGCGCCGACATCCTGGCGCGCACGCTGGAGCGCTGCGGCGTCAAGGTCGAGATCTTAGGATTCACCACGCGCGCCTGGAAGGGCGGGCAGTCGCGCGAGGCCTGGCTCGCGGCCGGCAAGCCCGGCAATCCGGGCCGCCTCAACGACCTGCGCCACATCATCTACAAGTCGGCCGATGCGCCCTGGCGGCGCGCCCGCAAGAACCTCGGCCTGATGATGCGCGAGGGCCTGCTGAAGGAGAACATCGACGGTGAGGCGCTGGACTGGGCGCACAAGCGCTTGCTCGCGCGCAGCGAGCAGCGCCGCATCCTGATGATGATTTCCGATGGCGCGCCGGTCGACGACTCCACGCTCTCGGTCAATCCCGGCAATTATCTCGAGCGTCACCTGCGCTGGGTGATCGAAGAGATCGAGACGCGCTCCCCGGTCGAGTTGATCGCGATCGGCATCGGCCACGACGTCACGCGCTACTATCGCCGTGCAGTCACCATCGTGGATGCCGAGGAGCTGGGCGGTGCCATGACCGACAAGCTCGCGGAGCTGTTCGACGAGCAGGCAAGTGCGGCCGAAGCCGACCACAAGCCGGTGCGCAGGCCCGATCGCTGGTCGCGCGCGTCCGCGACCTTCCTCGACCCGCCCGGTCGGCGGCCGGCGTAGTATATTGGTGCGTTTGAGCTCAGGATATCGGGGCGTTGGTCCGTTCTTTCGTCGTGGTGGCTTGACGTGTGCGTGCTTGCCGTGAAAGCGGCAGAAACATCCATTCATCCCGGGGCGCCAGCCGGAGTGGAGGCGGAATGCTTCCGCATCGTTTGCAGAGGCTGACGAAGGTGAGCGCACAGCGCTCGCCGGCAGCGCGACCGCGCGCTTGCGGCCTCAACCGGCGGGCATTTGGCGCGCTAGCGCTGGGCCTCCTGGTTCTCGGGCTGCCCGGCAGCGCTTGGACGCAGCGTGCGCCCGATCCGCCGGCGCAAATCGAGATTTCGGCCGAGCGCCTCAACGGCTTCTATCATGTGGATCCTACGCGCCGGCAGTTCGGTCTGCTCGAATTCCGTGGCGGCATTGCTCTGACTTCGCCGTTCAAGCAGTTCGGCGGCCTCTCCGCCATTCGGGTGGAGCCGGACGGATCGAGCTTCATCGCGCTGAGCGACAAGGGCTGGTGGCTTAAGGGGCGCATCGTCTACGACGGCACGCGCCCGGCCGGCATTGCGGATGCGCAGATGGCGCCGATACTGGCCTTCAACGGGCGCCCGCTCGCGTCGATTGGCTGGTATGACACGGAGTTGATCGCGCAGGATGGCGGTACGCTTTATGTCGGTATCGAGCGCGTCAACCGCATCGTCAAACTCGATTTCGGCAAGGATGGCCTCCTGGCCCGCGCCCGGCCGATCAATGTTCCACCGGCGGTGCGCGGCCTGCCCAACAACAAGGGCCTTGAGGCGATGGTGTTCGTGCCCCGCGGCCTGCCGCTTGGGGGCACGCTCATCGCCATCTCAGAGCGCGGCCTCGACCGCGCGGGCAATAACCTGGCGTTCCAGATCGGCGGGCCGCGTCCGGGCTCGTTCACGGTCAAGCGCAGCGCCGATTTCGACATCAGCGACGCGGCGCTGTTGCCCTCCGGCGACCTGCTGGTACTCGAGCGCAAGTTCAGCTGGAGCGTGGGGCTGTTCGTCCGCATCCGCCGGATCAGGCTCGCCGACGTCCAGCCGGCTGCGTTGGTCGACGGGCAGGTGCTGCTCGAAGCCGACCTCGGCTACGCGATTGACAATATGGAAGGGCTGAGCGTCCACCGCGGCCCGGGCGGCGAGACTGTACTGACCCTGATCTCGGACGACAATTTCTCCGCGCTGCAGCGCACGCTGCTGCTGCAGTTCACGTTGGCGGAGCCGTGAGGGAGACGCGAGCAGCGGTTCGGCCCCGTCCATCGCATTAGCCAGACGGGTTCTGTCATCTTTGGACCGTGCGGCAGCCGACGCGCGCGCGGGCGGCGCAACGCTGGGTGGCCAATTCGGTTGCCCACTCTTGCCTAAAACTCGACGGTGTCGCCGCGGGTAGGCATTTCGACCTGCGTGTCCGTAAGCTTTGCCGCAAACTCGCGCATGGTGCTTTCTTCGCCGTGTACGAGGAATGTGCGGCGGGCATGGGCGTGCTTGTGCCAAGCGAGCAGTTCGGCTTGGTCGGCGTGGGCCGAGAAACCGTTGATGGTATGGATACGGGCTCGCACCGGAATCCGCTCGCCAAGAATGGTCACCTCCTTGGCGCCATCTATGATCTGGCGGGCGGGGGTTCCAATCGCCGCGAAACCGACGAATATGATGGTTGAATCGTTGCGCCAAAGATTGTGCTTGAGGTGATGACGCACGCGCCCGCCCGTGCACATGCCCGAACCGGCCATGATGATGGCGCCGCCCCCTATGTTATTGAGCGCAATCGATTCGGCCGTTTCCCGCACAAAGTGCAATCCGGGCAGGCGTAAGGGATCGCGTCCTTCGCGAAACAGTTCGGCGGTCTTCGGCTCATAACACTCGGGGTGACGCTCAAAGATCTCGGTGGCAGAAATCGCCATCGGGGAGTCAAGAAATACCTGAAGCGATCGTGACAATCGACCCTGTTCAATACCCACGCGCAGGTAATAGAGCAGCTCCTGCGCGCGTTCCAAGGCAAAGGTAGGGATGACAACATTTCCCCCGCGCCTGAGATTGTCCGTGATTGCCTCATAGAGTTCATCGACCGAAGGCGCTAGCGGCTTATGCAATCGGTTGCCATACGTCGTCTCCATCACCACTACATCCGTCCGCGGCGGGGTCGCAGGATCACGCAGCAACGGCCGTCCCGAATTGCCGAGGTCGCCCGAGAACAGCACGCTGCAGTGGCGCGTTCCTTCCTCCAGCTCCATGAAGATGCTGGCCGAGCCGAGGATATGTCCGGCGTCAAAAAAAGCGACGCGCAGCCCGGCGGCAAGATCGAGCGGCTGTCCGTAGGCGACATTGCGTCCGAAGAAACTAAAGGTGTTCAGCGTATCGATGATCGAATAGAGCGGCGCACTATTGGCGTGCCGATTTCCATGGCGCGTCGCCCTGCGGGCTCGGCGACGAGCCTCTTCTTCTTGCAAGTGGGCGGCGTCCAGCAGCACCAGCCAACTCAGCTCCCGGGAGGCGGAGGTCGTGATGATTTCGCCGTGAAATCCTCTCTTGACCAGCAGCGGCAGGCGGCCGCAATGGTCGAGATGCGCGTGCGTCAACAGCACGTAATCGATGGCGCTGGGATCAAAACCAAATGGTTCGGCGTTCTCCTCATCAAGCTCGCGGCTCCCTTGATACATGCCACAATCGATCAGAACGCGCCGACCAGCGCACTCGATCAGGTGACACGAGCCGGTGACGCTACGATTGGCACCATGGAAAGATAATCTCACGACGATGCCCTCTATAAAATGCGCAATTCCAACAAAACGACGGACCGAGGATGGGAAGGAGATGCGCCCATGATGCTCCTTCACGCGGCGGGATGAAGGGGCTCGCCGCTGGCGCGATGCCAATGCAGGATGCCGTCCCAAATGTCCTGGGCGGTTTCGGCGAACCAGAACAGTTCGCGGTCTTCCAGATCGATGACACCTTCATCGACGAGAAATTCCATGTCGACTGCTCGCCGCCAATAGCTCTCGCCCACCAGCACCACGGGGATCGGCTTGATTTTTCGCGTCTGGATCAGCGTAAGCACCTCGAACAATTCATCGAACGTGCCGTAGCCTCCCGGAAATGCGACCAGCGCCTTTGCCCGCAATAGAAAGTGCATTTTTCGAAGAGCGAAATAATGGAATCTGAAGCATAGGTCGCTGGTGACGTACGGATTAGGGTATTGTTCGTGGGGGAGGCTGATGTTGAGACCGATGGATTTGGCGCCGGCATCGAACGCTCCACGGTTGGCAGCCTCCATCATCCCAGGCCCCCCGCCGGTCATGATGACGGTGTGATCGGGCTGGCGCTGATTGGCGTCGCCGACGATCCGTCCGAATTCGCGCGCCAGGTCATAATAATGGCTCTTGGCTGCAACCCGCTCGGCAATCGCTAACCGGCGGGCCAAATCGGCGTTGCCGGCATCGGCCGCCAGTGCGGTGCGCAGTGCTTCGACCTTGCGGCGCGCGACAGCGGGCTCGCAGATTCGCGTGCTGCCGAACACCACGATGGTGTGCCGGATGCGGTGCTCCTCAAGCAGGAGCTCGGCCTTGAGGTAGTCCACCTGCAGCCGTACGCCGCGCACGTCATCGCGGTGAAGGAAGTCAATATCCTGATCGGCCAAGCGGTAGCCCGGCGCCTGTAGGCTGGCCTGCACACGCAGCGACGCTTCAGGATCTTCCTCGACCGGCTTCGGCTGCTGCCAGGGCAACGGCTCCCGCCTCAGATGCGGATGGGCCGGCGCAGGTATGCGTGATTGAGAAAGACGGTGTGGATTTCCAGTCGCGTCTTTGGTGCTCATTGGTTTCTCGGCGTTGACCGGATGCAATCAGCAGATGCGGGGCAGCTGCTTGCCGCTCACCATATCGATGGCGCGCGTCGGCCCCAATAGGCCTCGGCTTGAGACCTGCCCGGGCGGGTAGGCGGCGACGTTGCCGACCGCGACGGGCGAGACGTGATGCCGACTGAGGATGTCAACTGCGCGCTCCGCGACCCCGGATGCAACAAAGGCGACAACGATGATCACACCTGACCGCGCGCGTCGGCGATGACGGTTGCGAATCCTGGGTGCCCAGGAAGCGTTTTCCCGGCCCGCCGGCGTCTGCAAGAGACCTTATGGAAAGGCACAACGTCAGGGCATGTTGGGACTGGTCGTCAAGCCGTCTTCAAGCTCCTGAACCGGGGGCTCGAATCATCCGCCACGAACTCGCCGCTCATGGGTAGCCAGGCATCAGGCCGATGTTGCCGAGCAAATCGCGCGGTATCCAGCGCGTGAACGACCGCCGTGTTCGAGGCCATCTTCTGGGTTCTGCGATCCGCAGCGCCGTGGCGCAAACTTGCTGCCAACGACCTCGCATTCTTTCGGCTTGCGTCAACGCGACTGTGAACGTCGATACGCCTTTGGCGGGTGCGTTAGTGAGGCCGCGACCTGGCGGTGAGCAAGCGACCGGGGTTTTCCCCTATTCGCTGGTCGCGACTTCGCTACTCGTCGCCTTCTTCCTGATCTGGCGCTTGAGATCGAGCACGCGGGGCGAAAGCTCGGCGTCCTTGGCCTTCATCAGGAAGGCGTCGAGTCCGCCCCGATGATCGATCGTCTTGAGCGCATTGGCCGAGATCCGCAGCTTCACGGAGCGGCCCAGCGCGTCCGACATCACGGTCACGTTGAGCAGGTTGGGCAGAAACCGCCGCTTGGTCTTGCGGTTCGAGTGGCTCACTTTGTGCCCGACCTGCGCCGCTTTGCCGGTCAGTTCGCATCGCCGCGACATGGCGAGTTCCTCTTCAATCGGGAGCGTAGAAATGCGCCCGTCAAGGGGCGCTTCGGCTCTTTAAGGAGATCGCCGGACGTATAGTGGCGGGGGGTGCAAGCGTCAAGCGAACGGGGCCGGGGGCGGCTGAAGGGGCCGCCTTGGGGGGGCTTTCCGGCGGAACCCGAGGGTTGTCCCCCCGCAGGGCCCGTGATGATCACCGGCTCCGGAACTGCCGGCCCCTCGCGGTAGCCCTATCCCTTTGAAATTGCCTTGATCGAGCCAAGATGGCAGGGCAAAGGTTAGAGTCGGTTAAGTAGGATTCGCGCGAGGCGGCGGCGGGGGAGGCCACCAGTCCTTGCTCGGAGGCCCCCGGGATTGGCGGGCGCGGCGCTCCTTCATTTCAGCCGCGAGCGGAAGGACCTTTGCTCGTGACGTCACAACAGGCTGCACATCAGGCTGCTCGATATACGATCGTTTTCGGGGTGGCCGTATCGGCTGCCTTCATGGTTGATGCCGCCCGTGGGGCACAGGCCCAGGGCAAGCTTGAGGCTAATTACGGCGTGTCGCTTGCCGGCGTGCCGTTCGGCCGCGGGTCTTGGACCATTGATGTCCGTGACGGTCATTACAGCGCCTCAGTGCGCGGATCGACTGTGGGCCTGATGCGGATCTTCGCGAGCGGACAGGGCTCCAGCGCTGCGCGCGGAATCATCTCCAACGGTCAACCGCTGGCGGCGTCTTATGCATCGAGCATCAAGACCGACAAGAAATATGACCAGGTCCACATGGTGCTCAACGGCGGCACCGTGAAGGAATACGAGGCCGAGCCGCCGTCCGTCCCCAATCCGGAGCGGGTCCCGGTCACCGATGCTCATCGCCGCGGCGTGACCGATCCGATGACGGCCGCGATCATGCGGGTTCCCGGCAACGGCGACACTTTTTCGCCAGAGGCCTGCCGTCGCAAGCTGGCGATCTTCGACGGCCGCATGCGCTATGATCTGAAGCTCGCTTATAAACGGCTCGACAAGGTCAAATCGGAAAAGGGCTACCAGGGTACCGTGGTCGTCTGTGCGGTCTATTTTTCGCCGGTTGCCGGCCATATCCCGGCACGACCGGTCATCAAGTATCTCGTAGACCTGCGCGATGCCGAGCTCTGGCTTGCCCCGATCGCCGGTACCCGCCTCATGGTGCCTTATCGGGCGTCGGTGCCGACGCCGTTTGGAGTGGGGGTCCTGCAGGCGACGCAGTTCATTACAACGCCTTACCCGCAGCGCGCGTCGGCCAACGGCATTCGGTCGCGTTGAACCGGCCGCCTCGGCACTTAACGAATTCCGGCACAGCACCCAAAGATACCAAAATGTTCGGCTACCCGATCTTGTGGCGCTCGGTTAGGATGCCGCGAGATGTCGCCGTGAACGAATACGAACAGCAGGCGAGTCACCGATTCGGGCGCTGTTTGTTCGAGACTCGTTCCACAACTTAAGCACATGGACATCCACAACTTGTCCCTGTTGCAAAGTGGTACAAGACGCATTCGCCGCACCACGTGCCAATGCAGCGGGTTGGCAACGCGGGGTGGCTTGGTTGGATGCCAATTTCGGGATCAAAGCCGCTTTCTCAACTGCATGATTCCCATGTGGTTTTGGGACTGAGACTTATGTGTTAACCTGCCAGTTACGAACGTAGAATTTTGGGTGCGAGGCGAGGCCAACCATGGCCGGAATGCTGGACGAAGGGATGGAACGGATCAAAAGCGGGCTCGCGGCGGGCCGGGCAGGGTTCCTTGCCTATGCGCTGGAAATTGCAGGCGCGGCATGAGGTTCCTATCGAGCTACCTCCGAAGAACCGGAAGGGGACGATCGAGGCCATAAAGCTCTGTCAAGCTGGTCAGTTCGCAACGAGTGAAGCGGTTCGAAGCCGCATGTGCAAAATTTCGTGGGCGATGAAGATCGCCGACAACTGAGGAAGCGCTTCAGGACCTGAGCGAGATAATCAGCTATCCTATGCAGAACTATCCGACGGCGGCGCCTTGGGTGTGGCGCGTCTACGCATCCTTCTTACGCGGATCAGATCTTGGCCACAAAGCGCAGAAGAGGTTTCCGAGCGTCGCGGGGTGTTCCGCTCGAACCCTTACAAAGTCTTCTATCGGATCGTAGATGAAACGATTGAGATACCGCACATCCACCACGCGGGCTCGACGTGAGCCTTGGAGAGACCAGACGTGAAACCAGGCACATGAAACCAGGCACATGGCGTTTACCCCCCTCGTTGAACATAACGAGTCGCGCCCGCTAGCATCTCCCGGCGAAGCACAAGACGCTTCCAGGTCGAGTTCGATCATCGATGCCCATATCATTCTCATCCCCGACCAATCGCGACGCCCGCGCCCGTGGCGCCGGCGTCACCGCCGTGCTGGGACCGACCAACACCGGCAAGACCCACCTTGCGATCGAGCGCATGCTCGGCCATTCGACCGGCATCATCGGGCTGCCGCTGCGCCTTCTGGCGCGCGAGGTCTACAACAAGTGCGTCGAGCGGGTTGGCGCGGAAGCGGTGGCGCTGATCACCGGTGAGGAGAAGATCAAGCCTTCGAACCCGCGCTTCTGGGTCGCGACGGTCGAGGCGATGCCGCGCGATCTCGACGTCGCGTTTCTCGCCGTTGACGAGGTGCAGCTCGGCGCCGATCTCGAGCGCGGCCATGTGTTCACCGACCGCATGCTCAACCGGCGCGGGCGCGAAGAGACGCTGGTGCTCGGCGCCGCCACCGTGCGGCCGATGGTGGAGCGGCTTTTGCCCGGCGCGCATGTGCTGACGCGGCCGCGGCTTTCGCAGCTCAGCTTCGCGGGCGAGAAAAAGATCACGCGCTTGCCGCGCCGCTCGGCCATCGTCGCGTTCTCGGCCGACGAGGTCTACGCCATCGCCGAGCTGATCCGCCGCCAGCGCGGCGGCGCGGCTGTGGTGATGGGCTCGCTCTCGCCGCGCACGCGCAACGCCCAGGTCGCGCTCTATCAGTCCGGCGATGTCGAATACCTGGTCGCCACCGACGCCATCGGCATGGGCCTCAACCTCGACGTCGATCACGTCGCGTTCGCGTCCGACCGCAAGTTCGACGGCTATCAGTTCCGCCGCCTCAATCCGGCCGAGCTTGCCCAGATCGCCGGTCGCGCCGGGCGTGCGAGCCGCGACGGCACCTTCGGCACCACCGGCCGCTGCCCGCCGTTCGAGACCGAGCTCGCGCAGGCGCTCGAGAGCCATTCGTTCGAGCCGATCCAGACGCTGCAGTGGCGCAACACCGCGCTCGATTTCTTCTCGCTCGGGGCGCTGCAGGCCTCGCTCGCGGAGACCCCGAAGGAGAACGGCCTCACGCGCGCGCCGGTGGCGGAAGACATCCTGGTGCTCGATCACGCCGCGCGCGACGAGGACGTGCGTAACATGGCGACCACGCCGGAAGCGATCGCGCGGCTGTGGGAGGTCTGCCAGGTTCCCGACTATCGTAAGATCTCGCCGGCTGCGCACGCCGAGCTGGTGATGACGCTGTTTGGCTACCTGATGCGGGAAGGGAAGCTTCCCGTCGACTGGTTCGCCCGCCAGGTTGATCTCGCCGACAACATCGAAGGCGACATCGATACGCTGTCCAATCGCATCGCCCACATCCGGACCTGGACGTTCGCGGCCAACCGGCTCGACTGGCTCGCCGATCCGGAGCATTGGCAGGGGCTCACGCGCGCGGTCGAGGACAAGCTGTCGGATGCGCTGCACGAGCGGCTGACCGAGCGTTTCGTCGATCGCCGCACCAGCGTGCTGATGCGGCGCATGCGCGAGAATACCGCGCTCGAGACCGACATCCGCAAGTCGGGCGAAGTGGTGGTCGAAGGCCACGTCATCGGCCGGCTCGATGGCTTTACGTTCACGCCCGAAGCGTCGTCGGCCGGCACCGACGCCAAGACGCTCGCGGGCGCCGCCCAGAAGGTGCTGGCGGTGGAGATCGACGCGCGCGCAAGCCGGCTCGGACAGGCGCCCGACGACCAGTTCGTGCTGGCGACCGATGGCGTGATCCGCTGGCAGGGCCAGCCGGTCGGCAAGATCGTGGCGGCCGAAGAGGCGCTCAAGCCGCGCGTGCGTATTGTTGCCGACGAGCAGCTGACCGGTGCGTCGCGCGACACCGTGCAGGCGCGGCTCGACCTCTGGCTCAAGGCCCACATCGAGAAGTTCTTAGGCCCCCTGTTCCAGCTCGCCGCCGCCGAGGACATCACCGGCATGGCGCGCGGCATCGCGTTCCAGCTTGCCGAGGGGCTTGGCGTGCTCGAGCGCCAGAAGGTAGCCGAGGACGTGAAGGGCCTGGATCAGCCCGCGCGCGCCACCTTGCGCAAATATGGCGTGCGCTTCGGCGCCTATCACATCTACCTGCCGCTGCTGCTTAAGCCCGCGCCGCGCGTGCTCGCGGTGCAGCTCTACACGCTCAAGCACGACGGGCCGGAGACCAAAGGCATCGAGGCGATCGAGCGGCTTGCCGCCAGCGGGCGCACCTCGATTCTCGCCGACAAGGAGATCGACCGTACGCTCTACCGGATCGCCGGCTACCGCGTGTGCGGCGAGCGGGCGGTGCGTGTCGACATCCTGGAGCGGCTTGCCGACATCATCCGCCCGGCGCTCGCCTGGCGCCAAGGTTCGCCGGGGCCGAAACCGGCTGCCTCCTTCGATGGCCGCGGCTTCACGGTCACGCTCGCGATGACCTCGCTCACCGGTTGCGCGGGTGAGGAGTTCGGCTCGATCCTGCGCTCGCTCGGCTACCGCATGGAGATGCGCCCGCGGCCGGCGCCGCCGGCGGTGGCGGCTGAGGCGCTTCCCGCGCCGGCGACCGATGCTGCGCCCGTTGAAGCCGCCGCGCCCGCCGCTGAACCGTCGCCGGCTGCTGCGGTGGAAATGGTGATGGCGGATATCGCGATGGCGATGGCCGACCTGGCCGCCGCTACCGGTCGCTCCAGCACCGAGGCGCCTCCGACGGTGCCGGCCGACCCGACGCCCGCAGCCGACCAGCCTGTCGATGCCGCGCCTGCGCCCGAGGCCTCGGCGCCTGTCGGCGACGCGGCAGAGCCTGCGGTCGCATCCGCGCCCGAGCCGCCGGTCGCGGAGGCCGCACCGGTCGCCGAAACGCCTGTGACCGAAACAACGACGACCGAAACAACGACGACCGAGACGCCCGCGACCGAAACGCCTGCGACCGAGACGCTTGCGACCGAAACTGTGCCGGCCGAGACACCGGCGGTCGAGGCCAAGCCGGTGGAGCCCGATCTGGTCGAGGTATGGCGGCCCGGTGGCCGGCACGATGGTCAGCGCCGGCCGCGGCGGCCTCATCATGCGCAACGCCCCCACGAGGCGCCCGCCGAGGGCGCGCCGGCCGTGGCGGCTGCCGAAGGCGCTCCGGCGGTGGCGGGAGAGGGCGCCCGCGAGCCCCATCGCCGTCACCGTCGCCGGCACGGCCAGGGTGAGCGACCCGACCGCACCGATCAACCCGTGCGCAGCGAGCCGTCGCAGCGTCCCGAGCAGCGCGCCGAGCGTCCCAACCGGCCCGATCGGCCTGAGCGCGACCAGCGCCGGCCGCAACGCGGCGATCGCCCGCAGCGTGAGCGTTCCGATCGGCCCGATCGCGATCCCGAGTTGCGCGCCAAGTACATCAAGGGCCGCGACGGGCGTGACCGACGCGAGCGCGAGCGCGAGCCCGATCCGAATTCGCCGTTCGCCAAGCTCGCGGCGCTCAAGGCCCAGCTCGAGGCCAAGGAGGGGGGATGAAGTTTGTCCCGGTCTGAGGTTTGCCGTTGGACCGTCAGCGCATAGATAAGTGGTTGTGGCACGCGCGCGTGGTACGCACGCGCTCGGCTGCCGCCGCGCTTGCCGGATCCGGCCATGTGCGGGTGAACGGCGCCCGCGTTTCCGCCGCAAGCCATGCGGTCAAGGCAGGCGACGTGATCACGGTCGCGCTCGACCGTGCGGTTCGGGTCCTCAAGGTGGCGGGGTTCGCGGAGCGGCGTGGCGACGCTGCGGCGGGGAGGGCGCTCTATGAGGATCTCACCGCGCCGCCACCTGAGCGGCCGGCAGAACCCGCACTGCGCGCGCCGGGCTCCGGCCGACCGACCAAGCGCGAGCGCCGCGCGATCCACCGGTTCACGGAGGAGCCGTGAAAGTGTGAAAGAGGGCCGCCTACCCGTAAACGCAATCAATGGCCCGAAATGGCCGTCGTCTCTTGCCCGGGGGAAAGCCTTGCGCTAGTCAGCCGCTGGTTTCGATTTGAAGTTCCTGACCGAGCTCGCCTCAATTGTTGTAGGAACTTCAAATCGGCGGCATTAGGCCGATCTGGAGTTGGTGATGACCTACATCGTCGATGAACGCTGCATCAAGTGCAAGCTGATGGACTGCGTGGAAGTTTGTCCTGTGGACTGCTTCTACGAGGGTGAAAACATGCTGGTCATTCACCCGGACGAGTGCATCGATTGCGGTGTGTGCGAGCCGGAATGCCCGGTCGAGGCGATCAAGCCGGACACCGAGCCGGGGCTCGAAAAGTGGCTGTCCGTCAACGCCGACTTCGCCAAGGTCTGGCCCAACATCACCACCAAGAAGACGCCCCCGGCCGACTCCAAGTCCTGGGAAGGCGTGGCCGGCAAGGAGCAATATTTTTCTCCCAACCCCGGGACCGGGGACTGATCCACCTTGTGATTTTCTTGATGCGTTTGGGCCAGGGAGGATTAACCAACTGGTCCAAAATTAATTTGGCCCGCATGACAGAAATACCGTTTTTTGTGGCCGTAAAGCTTTGATTTTTGCGGAAAATGTGCTATATATTAAAAAAAGACGGAAGCCCCGTAATTCAGGCCGCTCCCCGTGGGGGAGCCTTATTTTTGGGGTCATTCCGGAAGCAAATCGTCAGTGAGGGGCGTGAGTTTATACGCTGCGTGCCGTGGCAGGAAGAACGCGTCATAGGTCAAAGAAAGCCGCCGCTGTGACCAGGCGGAGTAAGAAAGCCGCCCCTCGGCGGAGGGCGCCTGTGCGCGGTTCCGTCCGCCGCCGGGCTCCCATAGCCAATGTCCGTCGCAAGCCGGACGTGGAAGGAGCAGTTCCTGGAATGACCACCAAGAAGGCCACTCAACGTCAGGGATTCAAGACTAACGAG
The DNA here is from genome assembly GCA_963753575.1 of uncultured Alphaproteobacteria bacterium. GTDB lineage: Bacteria > Pseudomonadota > Alphaproteobacteria > Rhizobiales > Xanthobacteraceae > VAZQ01. The sequence goes on along the minus strand of CAVWCR010000003.1, from coordinate 3,565,609 downwards.
TTTATCGTCTATCCGGCGCATGGCGTTGGTCAGATCCTCTCGATCGAGGAGCAGGAGATCGCGGGAGCCAAGCTGGAGCTGTTCGTCATCACGTTCATCAAGGACAAGATGACGCTGCGGGTTCCGACCGCGAAGATCGCCTCTGTCGGCATGCGCAAGCTTGCCGAGCCGCCGCTCGTGCGCCGTGCGCTTGAAACGCTCAAGGGCCGCGCCCGGATCAAGCGGACAATGTGGTCGCGTCGTGCGCAGGAATACGAGGCCAAGATCAACTCCGGCGACATCGTGGCGATCGCCGAGGTCGTGCGCGACCTCTTTCGCTCCGAGAGCCAGCCGGAACAGTCCTACTCCGAGCGTCAGCTCTACGAAGCCGCGCTCGACCGGCTCTCGCGCGAGATTGCAGCCGTCCAGCGCGTGACCGAGACCGAAGCGGTCAAGGAAATCGAGGCAGCGTTGGCCAAGGGCCCGCGCCGTGGTCCAGCCAAGCCCGCCGAGGAAGACGAGGCGGTCGAGGACGAGGCCGCGTAAGCATCGCTGCAAGCCAATTCGCCTGCACAGCCTTCGAGAAGCCCGGCAGCAATGCCGGGCTTTTTGATTGGGGCAGGGTGATACCGTTGCACCTCCCTTGATCTTTTGCCGCCCAAGCCGCGTGCCCACTTGTGCAGGGGCGGGAATGCGCGTGCCGATCGCGGTTCATGGTCGGCCCTTCCGGCACCGACCTGCCCACCCGGGCGATAGGCACGGCCAAGCGCCGCGCGCACACGAGAGGGACATAAAACTGAGCTCCCAGGAGGTCCCGATGTCTGAAGCTTTCTCGCTGCCGTCCCTGTCCGCCGAATTGCAGCGTATTACCGCTGCGGCCGCGCCCGGCGTCGTCGCCGTTCATTCGCATCGCTCGCGCGCAAGCGGGTTCGTGTGGCGGGGAGGGCTCGTCGTCACCGCCGATGAAGCGCTCGCCGAGGAGGGTGAGATTACCGTCGTGTCGCCTGGCGGCGCGACAGCCAAGGCCACGCTCGCCGGCCGCGATCCCGCGACCAACGTCGCGCTGCTGCGGGTCGACGGTGCGCCGGCTGCGCCGGTCGCCCTCGACACCGGCGCGGTCAAGATTGGCGCTCTCGCGCTCGTCGTCGGTTCGCGCGAGGGCGAGCCGCTCGCCGCGCTCGGCATCGTGTCACTCGCGGGACCGAAGTGGCGCTCGCTGCGCGGCGGCGAGATCGATGCGCGCGTCGAGCTTGATCTGTCGCTCAGCCGCCTCGCCGAGGGCGGTGTCGTCATCGATGCGGCGGGCCGCGGCATCGGCATGGCGGTGTTCGGGCCGCGCCGGCGCGTACTGGTCATTCCGTCGGCAACGATCGAGCGGGTGGCCGCGAAGCTCGAGACGCACGGCCGCATTGCGCGCGGCTATCTCGGCCTTGGCCTGCAGCCGGTGCGGCTCGATGACGGCGGCGTCGGCGCCATTGTGATGAGCGTCGATCGCGACGGCCCGGGCGCTGCTGCGGGTCTCGCCCAGGGCGACGTGATCGCCGCCTGGGATGGCCGGCCGATCGAGAGCATCCGGTCGCTGCGGCGCACGCTCGGGCCCGACAGCATCGGCACCACCGCGGTCCTCTCGCTCAAGCGCGCAGGCGCGCCCGCGCAGGTCACGCTGACCATCGGTGAGAGGCCGCAGCATTGAGCCATGAATGAACGATGAGGCGCCAGAAGCGATCGTGGTCGCGGTCGAGGTCGACGAGCCGCTCCTGCGGGAACGGCTCGTCGAGCTGTTCGGCACCATTGCCGGCATCAAGCTCGCGCCGAGGCGGCGCTGACGCCGCGCGAGCGCGAGGTGCTTGAGCTGATGGCGGAAGGCGCGTCCAACAAGATGATTGCGCGCGCGCTCGGCATCTCGGTGCACACCGCCAAGTTCCACGTCGGCTCGGTGATCGACAAGCTCGATGCTACCGGCCGCACCGACGCAGTCGCGCATGCGGCGCGGCTCGGCGTCATCCGGCTCTAGCTTGAACGTGAGCGAGAGCGCTCACCCGACCGCCTTGGTGGCGTCGTAGGAATACACCCAGTCGTAGCGCTCGAACACGCGCTCGGGCCGCCATTCGCGCTCGACATGCGCGGCGGCGGACGCCGCGTCCGCGAACGCGCGGTCGTTCGCAAGCACGCGCGTCTGCGAGGAGCGCCGCACCACCGCGGCGGTGCGCTCGCGCCGCGCCGCTTCGTATTGCGCGAACGCCGCCGCCGGATCGCCGGCGTGACGCGCGAGCGCGCCCGCCAGCACATAGGCATCCTCGAGCGCCATCACGGCGCCCTGGCCGAGATAGGGCAGCGTCGGGTGGCAGGCGTCGCCGAGCAGTGTGACGCGGCCTTGGCTCCAGCGCGGCAGCGGCTCGCGCAGCTTCAGCGCCCATTTGAACGGCCGCTCGATGTTGCGGATGATGGCGTGCACGTCCGCGTGCCAGCCGCGAAAATCATGGGCGAGCTCGCTGACCGTGCCTTCGACGGTCCAGGATTTCGACCTGCCAGTCTGAGCGCTCGACAAAGAGCACGGCGTTCATCAGTTCGCCGCGCCGCACCGGATAGTGCAGCACATGGCCGCCGGGCCCGAGCCAACTCGTCGCCGCGGTGCGCGAGATGTGCGCCGGCAGCCGCTCCATCGGCACCAGCCCGCGCCAGGCGACGACGCCGGTGAACTGCGGATCGTCCTTTCCGAACAGGCTTTCGCGCACCGGCGAGTGGATGCCGTCGGCGCCGATCACGATTCCCGCCGCGACCTTGGCGCCGTTGGTGAACGCGACGGTGACACGCTCTGCATCTTGCGTGAGGCCGCTCACGCGATGGCCTAGCCGGATCGCATCCGGTCGGCGCGCGCGGATCGCTTCGGCGAGCGCCGCATGCAGGTCGCCGCGGTGGAGCATCAGGTGCGGGGCGCCGTAGCGCTCGCGCGAAACGGTGCCGAGATCAAACGTGGTCCAGCGCTCGCCGGTGTTCCACAGCCGCGCCTCCTTGCCGGAGGGCAGCACCTGTACGGCTTCGAGCGCCTCTTTCAGCCCAAGCGCATGCAGGACGCGCGTGCCGTTGGCTCCGACCTGGATGCCGGCACCGACTTCCTTGAGCTCGGGAGCTTGCTCGTAGACCGTGGCCTCGCAGCCGAGTTGGATCAGCGCGAGCGCAGCCGCCAGTCCGCCGATACCGCCGCCGATGATGACAATGCCGGAAGAAGTCGTCATGCCTGCCCTATAGCATGTGGGCCGCCCGCCTCCGCCACCGCCGTCTTGCGCCGACGAGTTCCCGTTTCCGTTCGTAAAATGTTCCGATATTAAGCATGTTTCTACCAATTCAGTGGATAGAAAAGAGGGGACGGTCACAGTTTGACCGTGGTTTACCGGCAACATGTCTCTCGATTCGGGAGACTCGGGGACAATCGAGCATGCAGTGGGTGGACTTGAGCGCGCAGCAACAGCGTGCGCGCCATCGTTTCGCAGTCATCGGGGCCGTGATCGGTGCGAGCGTTGCCGGTCTTTTGGTGGGGTGGAGCGAAGCCCAGAGCAAAGAGCTCACGCCTGCTCAAATCATCGCATTGCGTTTTCCGGCCACCTGGGCCAACGCGCCCGCAAAGCAGGCTTCGGCCGTGACGGCCGTCGCCAAGCGGCAAGAGCAGAAGCAGATCCTGTTCAATCCCAATCCGACCTTCGCGCTCGCCTCGACGGAATCGCGTCAGGTGCTGCCGGGCAGTGTGCTCGCCTATGCGGACTCGGCCGAGACGACCCGTATGGCTGCAGTTGCATCGGCTGGCGCCGAGACCGCGGTTGCGCCGACGCCGCGGCCGCGCGCACGCCCCAAGCCGGATAACCACCACATTCTCAATGACGCGCAGATCGCCAGCATCAAGGCGCGCCTGAAGCTGACGCCCGACCAGGAGCGCTACTGGCCGGCGGTCGAGGCGGCGTTGCGCGGCATCGCCTACAAGGTGAAGAAGCACGGCGGCAAGCTTGCTGCGATTGATGCCGAGGGCCCCGAAGTGCAGCAGCTCAAGTCGGCCGCAATCCCGCTCATCATGATGTTCAGCGAGCAGCAGAAGGGCGAAGTGCGCCAGCTCGTTCAGGTCATGGGCCTGCAGAAGCTCGCCGCGCAGTTCTGAGTTTCTCCGTTGTAGTTTTCTCCGTTCGTCTCTGCGCGTGCACGAACCCAGCCTCTGTCGTCCCCGCGCAGGCGGGGACCCATAACCACTGAAGTTTCCGTTATCACAGTCCTTGCCACATCGTCGTTGCTGCGGCGTATGGGTCCCCGCCTGCGCGGGGACGACACAGGAGAGTCATTGCTTCATATCTTGGCGAGCGGAAAAGCCCAGCGCCACTAGCCCTGGAGCGGCTTGCGCCTGATCCGTCGCCGCCCCCATAGTGCCCCATGACCAAAGCCGTGCGCATTCACACCAATGGCGGTCCTGACGTGCTGCGCTATGAGGATATCGTGCTGCCGCCGCCGGGCGCAGGCGAGGCGCGCGTGCGCCAGAGCGCGATCGGGGTGAATTTCTCCGACATCAACGTGCGCCGCGGCGGTTTCTACATCGCGCGAGCGCAGCGGTTTCCGCTCATTCCCGGCAACGAGGCCGCCGGTGTCGTGGCCGGCGTCGGCGCGGGCGTCACCGATCTGCGGCCAGGCGATCGCGTGGCGTATGCCGGCATGCGCGGCGAGTTCTTCGAGGACACCGGCGCCTACGCCGACGAGCGCAACGTGCCGGCCGAGCGCCTCGTCAAGCTGCCGGATGCGATCTCGGATCGGCAGGCGGCCGCCATGATGGTCAAGGGCCTGACCGCCTCGATGATCATCAACCGGGTCTACAAGCCGAAGCCCGGCGACACGATCCTGGTGCACGGCGCGGCGGGCGGCGTCGGCCTCATCCTGTGCCAGTGGGCGAAGCATCTTGGCGCGACCGTGATCGGCACTGTCGGCTCGCGTGAGAAGGCCAAGATCGCGCAGCAGCACGGCTGCGATCATGCGATCCTCTATCGCGAGACCGATTTCGTCGTCGCCGTGAAGGCCATTGTGCCGGCGGGCGTCGCGGCGGTCTACGACGGCGTTGGCAAGGATGTCTTTCTGGCCTCGCTCGATTGCGTGCGGCCGTTCGGCATGCTGGTCAACTACGGCAATGCGTCGGGCCACCCGCCGCCGCTCGATCTTCTGCTGCTGGCCAAGAAGGGCTCGCTCGCGGTCTCGCGTCCCGCGCTCTCAAGGCTCACGGCCGATGTGCCGGCGATGCGGGCGGCCGCCGCCGCGCTGTTCGAGCTGGTGCGCAACGGCGCGCTCGGAATTGAGATCGGCGCGACATATGCGCTCGCCGACGCCGCGAGCGCGCATCGCGCGGTCGAGGAGCGGACGGTCGCGGGGTCGGTGCTGCTCCTGCCGTAAGCGTCACCCGATCTTGATGCCGGCGGCCTTGATCACCTCGGCCCACTTTTTCGATTCTGACGCGATGAAGGCGGCGAAGTCCGCCGGCGAGCCGGGCTTGGGCTCGACCTGGAAGCTGGCAAGCCGCGCCTTCAGCGCCGCCGACTGCAGGCCCTTGTTGATCGCCTCGTTGAGCTTGGTCACGATCGCTGGCGACGTGCCCGCCGGCGCCACCACGCCGGTCCAGAATGTCATCAGGAAGTCGGGGTAGCCGCTCTCGACCATGGTCGGCACGTCAGGCAGATTGGCGTTGCGCGTCGGGCCGGTGACCGCGAGCGCGCGCAGTTTGTTGTCGCGGATATGCGCGAGCAGCACGCCGGGCGCGTCGATGATCATGTGGTTGCGCCCGGCCAGGAGATCGGTGATCGCGGGCGCGGCCCCCTGGTAGGGCACGTACAGAATGTCGGTGCCGGTCTGCAGCTTGAACAGGCCCCACGCCACATGCGGCGGCGTGCCGAGCCCGGAGCCATAGTTGAGCTTGCCCGGATTGGCCTTGGCGTAGGCGACGAGTTCCTTCACATTCTTCACCGGCAGCGAGGGCGTGACCGCGAGCACCAGCACGCCGCTCGACACCGCGGCGATTGGCGCGAAGCTCTTCACCGGATCGTAGCCCGCGTTCTTGTACAGCGCCGGCGTGACCGCAAGTGATCCGGACGACGCGAACAGAAGCGTGTAGCCGTCCGGTTCCGCGCCCGCGACTGCCTTCGAGCCGATGGTGGCGCCGGCGCCCGGACGGTTTTCGATCACCACATTCTGATGGAGTGCCGACGACATCTGATCGCCGATGAGCCGCGCCATGGTGTCGATCGGCCCGCCGGGCGGGAACGGCACGATCATCCGGATCGGCTTTACGGGATAGGCTGGCGCCAACGCATCGCCGGCAACGAGAAGACCGGCGGCGGTGGTGCATAGAAAGCGGCGTCTGCTGATCATGGCATCCCTCCCTGGCGCAACGGCAATGGTTGTTTTTTCAATTGGGGCGGCGGCGGCCCGTGGCGCGAAGTCTACTGCAATTCTGTGTCCGACGGCAGATGCTCATTGCCGCAGCACCTGTAGGGTGGGCAAAGGCGCGCCGCGCCGTGCCCACCATCACTCAGCGCAAGACGTCGGTGGGCATGGCGCTGTGTTGTGCGCGTGGAAAGGCCTGGGTCGCTTGAGCACGCCTTTGCCCACCCTACGAGTTCGACTAGACTGATCGCAACACAGCATCGGGAGGCAACCATGGACACGAGCGTCACCATCAGCCCGAACCAGGATGCTGCGTCCGAGCAGGCCCAATCGAAAACGATCGCCCGCGGCGCCAATGCGAGCGATCTCGATCTCTGGCTGGAGAAGGTTGAGGCGCTCGGCGAGCTCAAGCGCATCACGGCGGAAGTCGATCCCGATCTCGAAGCCGCCACCATCACCTACCTCGTCGGCAGCGGCAAATCGCCCGCGCTCCTGTTCGAGAACATCAAGGGCCATCCCGGCCACAAGGCGCTCTACAACATGATCGGCTGCAATATCTCGCGCTTCTGCCTGATGATCGGGGAGGAGCCGGTCGATCATCCGCTCAAGGCCGTGCAGGCGCTGCAGCAAAAGCTCGGCCGCAAGCTGCCGCCGCGCGAGGTGCCCGCCGCGCAGGCGATCTGCAACCAGAACATCGTCGAGGGCGACAAGATCGACATCCGCATGTTCCCGGCGCAGCGCATGTGGCCGCTCGATGGCGGGCTCTATCTCGGCACCGGCGATGCCGTCATCACGAAGGATCCCGAGACCGGCCGCATCAACGTCGGCACCTACCGCATGATGATCAAGGGGCCGCGCGAGGTCGGCGTCTACACCTCGCCCGGCAAGGACGCGACGATCGATCGCGAGAAGTGGTGGAAGCTACGCAAGCCGATGCCGATCGCGGCCTGCTACGGCATCGATCCGCTCTTGTTCCTGGTGGCGGCTACGAGCCTGCCCAAGACCGAATGCGAGTATGAGTATTATTCCGGCATCGCGGGCGCGCCCATTGATGTGTTCACCAGCGATCTCACCGGGTTGCCGCTGCCGGCGCGCGCCGAGATCGTGCTCGAAGGCTTCCTCTATCCGGACGAGACCTTCGCGGAAGGCCCGTTCGGCGAGTTCACCGGCTATTACGGGCGGCCTTCGGGCGCCACGCCCTACATGCGGGTCGAGCGCGTGCGCTATCGCGACAACCCGACGCTCACCTGCGCGCTGATGGCCGACGGCGCGGCGAACGAAGCCGGCCTGTTCTGGGCGGCGCTGCGCTCGGCCGGCATCTGGGCCGACCTGCAGAAGCTTGGCGTGCCGGGCATCAAGGGCGTGTGGTCGATTCCCGAAGCCGCCGGCTGGGGCATCACGGTCGTCTCGATCCAGCAGATGTATGCCGGCCACGCCCCGCAGGTGATGGCACTCGCCGCGCAATGCACCGCCGGCGCCTATTTCGGCAAATACGTGATCGTGGTCGACGACGACATCGACCCGACCAACGTGCACCAGGTGCTGTGGGCGATGGCGACGCGCTCGCGGCCGGCGCAATCGATCGACATCCTGCGCGAGACCTGGAGCACCTATCTCGACCCGAGTCTCAACCCGCCCGAGATCAGGCCGTGGGGCTCGAAGGCGCTGATCAACGCCTGCATGGACTATCGCTACTACAACAGCTTCTCCAAGCGCACCAAGCTCTCGAAGGACGCCTACGAGCGCGTGGTCGGGCGCTGGCAGGAGCTGGGGCTTTCCGGCGCGCCGCCCGCGATTACAGTTTTTGAGGATGAGACCTCGCCCGGCAGCGTGACGTAGTTATACGCTCCTCACGCACCGCACACTCCCCACGGAAGTGGGGAGCGCCTCTCCCTGATCGTCGACTTGCTGCGACGCCGTGACACGTCCGGATGCGGCTGACAAACGGACTTTATGTGCTTCACTCTGAGTTCGGTCGTTGATGACCGAGCCCTATCGCGCGCATGAAGCTCACTGCGGCTTCTTTGCATGCCTGGCCGATCGTGCGGCCCTGCGATGTCCCCGACCCGGGACAGAAAAAAAGCAATGATAGGAGACGATGATGATGAGGAGACGGAGACGATTTAAGTACCGGCCCGGCAGCTTGCTGGTCTCGGCGGCGGTTCTGTCCATGGCTGTTGTCGCGTGCGGCCCCAGCAGCGCGGCCAGCTATCCAAAGCATGATATCACGTTCCTCGTTCCGTACGCGCCCGGCGGTGGATCTGATGCCCAGGCGCGCCGACTTGAACCTGGTCTGCAGCAGGCGCTCGGCGTAAATATTCGCATCGTGTACAAGACCGGCGGCGGTGGCGCGGTCGGCTTCCTCGCCCTGCACTCCTCGAAGCCGGACGGCTACACGATCGCCAACGTGGTGGTGCCGAACATCATCATCACCTCCAAGGGGAAGGACGTCGGCTACGACCCGGCCGACTTCAACTACATTTCGATGACCGAGACGGCACCGGGCGCGCTCGTCGTCCCCAAGGACAGCAAGTTCAAGACACTCAAGGACCTCGTCGCCTACGGCAAGGCCAATCCCGGCAAGCTGACAATCGCGGGAACCGGAGTCACCGGCAAGTCGGCCGTCGCGGAGATCTCCAAGGCGCTCGATATCAAGGTCACCTATGTGCCGGTCTCGAAAGGCGTCGGGCAGATCCTTCCTTACCTCGCGGGCGGACACGTGGACGCGGCCGAGTTCGCATCGGCACACGCCGTCAAGCATGCCGGCGTGATACGTGCGCTCGGCATTGCTGGCTCAGTCCCTTCGCCGGCGATGCCGGACGTCCCGACCTTCGAGTCACTCGGCTACAAAGGCTTCGTCGCGTCGACCACGTGGGGCGTCATGGCCGCGCCCGGAACGCCGGCGGCCATCGTCGAGGTGCTCAACGCCGCCATCAGGAAGGTGGTTTCCGATCCGGCCGTGCAAACCGCGCTCAAGCAGCGCGGTCTCACCCCGATGTCTCAGACCCCTGCACAGGCGAAGGAATTCGTCTTGAGCAACGTGAAGGCGGTGGAGAGCGATGAGAAACTTCTGTCGCTAGTCGGCAGCAAGTGACGGCACACCTCTCGGTCTGCCCTTGCACACGGCGCATTGGAGCATGATCCCGAACCGGTTTTCGGAAAAGATCATGCTCAAACAAAAAGCTAGACCATGATCCCGATCCGACCTGATCGGATCATGGTCTAGTGCAGGGTAGACCCGCTGCATGAACATGAATTCGAGTATCTCCTTCGTCTCGAACCTGACGCCTGAGTGCAAACGCAAACCCGCAGTGGCGTTGCCCGAACAACAGATGCGGCATTGCTGTTAGGAGATTCCCGGTGATCGAAGGCCTCATCCAGGCGCTTACCCCTCAGTTCTTGCTCTGGCTCACGGTGGGCGTCCTGGCGGGCATGGTGGTGGGCGCGCTACCCGGCCTTACCGCCACGATGGGCGTGGCGCTGCTCGTGCCGTTCACGTTCAGCCTGCCACCCGGTGCCGGAATCGCGATGCTGGGTGCCCTCTACGTCTGCGCCATGTTTTCGGACGCCATACCGGCGGTGCTCGTGAACACCCCAGGGACACCGGCTGCGATGGCCACCGCCTTCGACGGCCACCCGATGACCCAGCAGGGCCGCGCCCAGGCGGCGATCGTTGCCGCCTGCTTCAGCTCGGCGCTAGGTACTATATTTGGTGCCGCCTTCTACCTCTTGCTCGCTTGGCCGCTGACATCGATTGCACTTCGCTTCGGCCCGCCCGAGTTCTTCTGGATCGGTGTCTTCGCGCTCACCATCATCGGAAGCCTGGCAGGCAAGTCGATGCTCAAGGGAATTGCTGGCGGCGCGATCGGCATGCTGATCAGCACCGTCGGGATCAGCCAGACCGGCGCGGTCTCGCGCTTCACCTTCGGTGTCCCGGAGCTTCGTGGCGGGGTCTCCCTCGTCGCCGCGCTCATCGGCGTCTTTGCGGTCCCGCAGGTGCTGTCGATGGTCTGCGAGCGCCGCCGGAAGGATTACGTCGCCGAGTATCGGCCCAAGCCCGGTGTGGCGATGCAGACGATCTGGGAGGTGATCATGCAGCCGGTGCACTTCCTGCGCTCGGCGCTGATCGGCACCTTCGTCGGAATCCTGCCCGGTGCCGGGAGCCCAATAGCCGCATTGCTCTCCTACAACGAAGCGGTGCGCTGGAGCAAGGACAGGAGCCGCTACGGCAAGGGTGACCTGCGCGGCGTGACCGCATCCGAGATCGCGAACAACGCCTGTGCTCCCGCGTCCATGATCCCGCTGGTGACACTGGGTATCCCGGGTTCGGCGCCCGCGGCGGTGATAGCCGGCGCACTCATGTTGCGCGGTCTCAACCCGGGCCCGGACCTCTTCCAGAACAACGGAACCCTCGTTTACTCGTTCGGCTGGTCGCTGATGCTGGCCGGGGTGTTGACGTTCATCCTCGGTACTTTTTTCTCGCGATGGCTGGCGCGGATGGTGAGCATCCCGTTACGGCTGCTGGCTCCCCTGATCATGTTCTTGTCGGTGATCGGGGCCTATGCAATCCGCAACGACCTCTTCGACGTCTACCTCATGCTCGGGCTCGGGTTGTTCACCTTCCTCGTCGGCAAGCTGGACTTCCACCCCGGGCCGATCGGCCTGGGCCTGATCCTCGGCCCCATCGTCGAGCCCGCGCTCGTGCAGTCGATGTACCTGTCCGACGCAACGTCATACGGCAGGGTCTTCTTTGGCAGCACGGTCGACATCGTGCTCATCGTGCTCACGGTGATCTCGCTTGCCTGGATCCTGTGGGCGCAATTGGAGGAACGAAAGCAGGCACGCACGAACAAGGCGGTCGAAGTCTCGTCGTCGATCTAGAGGAGGAAGCCGCGTGCGCAGAGTAGTTGACCGAGACCTCGTCAGTGCGCTGGTGTTGTTCTTCATCGGCGGGGTGTCACTGTCCGCGCTGGGCACGGATACGCGGAATTGGCTCTTCCCCCGGGTGCTCACCTACCTGATTCTGATCGTCGCCACGGTGCTGGTGGCGCGCGTCGTGCTGGCGGCGGTCATGAAGCGCGCCCCGGACATCTTGCGCGCGTCCCGCGAGGACCGGGGCATCTTCATCGACGTTGTCGTGTTCTGCGCCATCGTGCTTGCTTACATTCTGGTGGTCGAGGGCCTCGGGTTCTGGCTGTCCAGCTTCCTCATGCTGTCGCTGGCGTCGATCTACCTGACCCCGGACAAGACGCTTCACAACGTCGGCCTCGCCGTCGTCGTGCCGCTCGTTGCCTGCGTCGTGGCTTACTTCATTTTCCTGCACGTATTCTACGTACCACTGCCGGAGGCGACCTGGTTGCCGGGCGTGGATTGAGCGAAGCTGCGCTGGACGATGATCCGATCAGGTTGCATCGGGATCATGCTCTCAGTGGGCACGGGTTCGCCGACAAGGAACATGCGCCGCCCAAGGAAGCGAGAGCATGTCCTAACTCCAACGGAAAGGGACGTCGGTTCTTCAAGCCAACGCTCGAGTTGAGGCGCCTGCGTTTGCAGCGCAGTTTCTGTTGTAAGCATGTTGAGTTGTCGCCGAACGAACTGTTACTTCACAAGTGTCACCGGCACATCGGTCAAATGCAGCAACTGGGTGGCCACCGAGCCGAGGAGCAGGCCGCGGACCCCGCCCAGTCCTCTCGTTCCCATGACGATGTGCTCGGCGTGTTCCTCACGGGCCACACGGTCGATCGCTGCCGCAACGCCACCCCGCTCCGAACGGGTCACGTAAGCAACACCTGCCTCGCGGCAGGCGGCGACAGCATCTTGCAACGCCTCCGTGGCCGCGCTCGCCTCTTCCTGCTCGATCCATTCGGGTGGCATGATCCCCATGCCGTCCGCCGAGCTCAGTGTTGCAATATTCTGGACGTTCATAATAACCAGGCTGCTTCCTGGTCGGGTCTTGACTTGATCAATAGCGAACTTGACGGCGCGGATCGATGCGGGCGAGCCATCAACAGGTATGAGGATCTTCATGAGGTGGGGCTACCATGACCTAAGACTACTACGACTTGGGGACACTATGCCTTGATCGGGGGCCGTTGACAAAAGCGCCGCCGCGGCGTTGTCAGCGATCAACACAGTTTGTAGCCCGGATGCAGCGTTAGCGAAATCCGTGAACCCCCTCGCTTTTTCCGCGCCCCGATGCCAAGAGAGGGCGAACGAGAGAGGCCGATGACCAACAAGCATTTTCAAGTCGCGATCGTGGGCGCGGGGCCGGTCGGCATGGCGCTCGCGATCGATCTGGGGTTGCGTGGGATTTCCTGCGTGCTCGTCGAGCGCCGGACCGAGCCGCAGCGCATCCCGAAGGGCCAGAACCTCACCCAGCGCTCGGTCGAGCACTTCTACTTCTGGGGCATCGCGGATGAGCTGCGCGCCGCGCGCGTGCTGCCGCCCGACTATCCGATGAACGGCATCATCGCGTATGAGAGCCTTACCACCGACTACTGGTACGCGCCGCCGCTGCGCGAGATCGTCAACTCCTACTACTTCCAGAACAACGAGCGGCTGCCGCAGTACCAGACCGAGATGGTCATGCGCAAACGCGTGTCCGGGCTTCCCGGTGTCGAGAGCCGTTACGGCTGGACGGCGGAGACCATCGAACAGGATGACGCCGGCGTGCGCGTCGCCATCGCCGAGCAGGGCGGCTCGGGGCGCGAGACTATTACGGCCGATTACGTCGTGGGTTGCGACGGCGGCCATTCGACCGTGCGGCAGCAGATCGGAATCGAACGCACCGGCGCGGATTTCGACCAGCTCATGGTGCTCGCTTTGTTTCGCTCGCGCGAGCTCAACGAGAAGCTCAAGCGCTTCCCGCCGCGCTCGACCTATCGCGTGATGCATCCGGACCTGAAGGGATACTGGCAGTTCTTCGGCCGCGTCGACGCCGAGGAAGGCTGGTTCTTCCACGCGCCGGTGCCGGCCGACACCACGCGCGACAATTATGACTTTCACGGCCTGCTGAAGCGCGCCGCCGGCTTTCCCTTCGCGTGCGATTTCGATTACGTGGGATTCTGGGATCTGCGCATCGCGGTCGCGGAGCAATATCAGGTCGAGCGCGTGTTCATCGCGGGCGATGCGGCGCACAGTCATCCGCCCTACGGCGCCTATGGGCTCAACAACGGGCTCGATGACGTCGCCAATCTGGGCTGGAAGATCGCCGCGACACTCAAAGGCTGGGGCGGCGACGTGCTGCTCAACTCCTACACGCAGGAGCGGCGGCCGGTGTTCAAGGAGACCGCGGACGATTTCATCGAGGCCTACATCCGCAAGGACCGGGAATTCTTCGAGCGCTATAGCCCGGAGCGCGACCGCGCCGCGTTCGAGCGCGCCTGGAACGAGCATTCCGATCACGCCGCGCCGCGCGTCACGGCTTACGAGCCGCACTACGAAGGCTCGCCGATCGTGTTCGGGCCGCCGGGTGGTTTGAGCAGCGCGCACGGCTCGCACACCTTCAAGGCGCGCGCCGGGCATCACCTGCCGCCGCAGCATCTGTCGTCGGGACGCAACGTGTTCGAGGAGCTCGGGCCGGAGTTCACGCTGATCGCGTTCGATGCCGATGACGCGACGGTCGCGGACTTCGAGCGCGCCGCCAAGGCGCGGGGCGTGCCGCTGAAAGTTGTCCGTGACAGTTACCGCGATGGCCGCACCGCCTACGAAGCGAAGCTGATGCTGGTGCGGCCCGATCGTTACGTGGCCTGGCTCGCTAATGTGGCGCCCGCGCGCGCCGATGCGGTGATCGCCAAGGCGACCGGCGCTGCGTGATTGGATATAACCAATTGTGAAATCGATCCGGGCGGCGGCTAAGCATAATGGCCACCGGAAGGGCATTTCTGCACCGTCAACGTCATTGACAATGCAGCAATTTTCACTTACAGAAAATACGCAGGATCGCGGACGAAGAAAGGCGGACGAAGAAAGGACGTGTCGCAGATTTTGGCCAAGACGAAGGGAGCTATCACCTTGACAAAGCAGATCACTACCCATAGATTTGCGGTCAGAGGGGAGCAAACCCATGACCGCCGCCATTCTTCAGGACCAAATCTTCCAAGACGAGACCAAAGCCCGCGAGTGGCTTGAGGCTCGCGTTTGGCCGAGTGGCCCGGTTTGCCCCCACTGCGGCACCACGTCCGAAAACGTGACTAAACTGGAAGGCAAGGCCCATCGTCCCGGCGTCTATCAGTGCAACGCTTGCCGCGAGCAGTTCACGGTCACGGTCGGCACCGTCTTTGAGCGCTCCAAGATTCCGCTGACCAAGTGGCTGGCGGCGTTGTTCCTGATGACCGCTTCAAAGAAGGGTGTCAGCGCCCACCAAGTCCACCGCATGCTCAAGATCAGCTACAAGAGCACATGGTTCATGATGCACCGCTTGCGTGAGGCGATGCGCCCCGCGATCCCGCCCGTCATGGGCGGCGGTGGCAAGACTGTCGAGATCGACGAGACTTATGTTGGCGGTCGCGAGAAGAACAAGCACCGCAACAAGCGTCTGCCGTCACCGTTCGGTGGTGCCGGCAAAGAGCCTGTGATTGCTCTTGTCGAGCGCGGTGGCAAGGCGCACTCGCATCATATTCCGACCGTCAACGTCAAGAACGTCGGCAAGATTTTGGATGCGCAGTTGCAGAACAGGACCAAGCTCTACACCGACGATTCCAAAATCTACCGCACCGTGAAGCCAAGGCACCGCCCGACCGCTACCATCAATCACAGTGCGCGCGAATATGTGCGCGGCGACGTTCACACCAATACGGTCGAAGGCTATTTCTCGATCCTCAAGCGCGGCATCATGGGGACTTATCACCACGTCAGCGAGCAGCACTTGAAGCGCTATCTCGCCGAATTCGATTTCCGCTATTCGCATCGCGCCAAGCTCGGCATCGATGATGAGATGCGCGCCGAAAAGCTTGCGGCAGACATCAAGGGCAAGCGCCTGACTTATCGACGGCCTAACGGCAAAGAAGGCCAAGCCGTCATCAATTAGACTGCAAGCCAAGCGCATTGCAGCTTGGCATAACAAGCGATTGAAGCGTCCCAAGTTTGTGCGCTACTGGCAGCCGCGCAAGCCAATAACTTGAACTGGAAGGCATTGAATCATGGATGAAAAGGCAATCAAACTAGAGACCCAACTCAGTGCGATCGAATATATGATCGGCCAGTTATACAAGGTAATTTATGGGCTTCTTGGAGCTACGCCAGAAATGATCGAAGCTTCGCAAGCAGACCTTCGAAGAACGCTGCAATACCAAACTTTTGGAACAGACCCGGCAAAATCCGATTTGGCGGCGGCGGAGATGCAAGAGGCCGTGGACCGACTTTTAGACCTAATAGCAGAGATGTCGGGAGTGGTGAAAAAGCGATAAGCTTAGATTTCTCCGCGTCGGTCATTATGTATCCCCCTTCACGCGCTTTCGTTTGCGGGTACCCGTTCCAGATTTTGGTTTGTCTTTGGTTCGATGCTGCGGCGGGCTTTTCGACACAACATCAACGGCGCGCTCGAAGCGCGACCATGCATCAGGCTCTAGTTCAATTTTCGTAGGCCGCTTTTTGTCACCCATGCCGGAACCATATCATGATTGATTACCATCCACCCAGAGAAGCTGGCTATTGGGAGGCACTTGGCCGCTTTATCGAAGCGTATGCAGAAATAGAACACGTGATCTCTAGCACTCTATGGAGTTTCGCAAAGGTCTCTCCACCAATTGCCCAGGCAATCTTTTCGGGGACGAGGGCCGATGCAGCAACGAAACTCATCAATCGAATTCTTGATGGAACCAAAGCGAGAAAAGCGATCAAGGAGGAATTCGCATTCATTTTCGCACAATTGAACCTCATTACCGAGGCGAGGAACCTTATTGTCCATTATGAAACGACGCATATCGGCGGGAAATGGGTTGTCACCAATAGGCGCATTGCACTGGACAAAAAGCGACTTCGCCAACAACCAATATCAGTATCAATCCTAACGCAAATGTCGGCCGATCTCGAAAAGATCAGCATCCATTTGTACTTGCTATTTTTGCGCAACGAGAAGGCGAAGCGCTCTAACATTTCCGAGATCATGCATGCTTTCGCCCAGGAGCTACTCGCTCCATGGCAATATAAACCTCTGCCAAATCGTCCAGGGAAACGGAAGAAACGGGGGCGGAGGGGTCGCAGCAAAGTGACAATTCCCACATCCCCGCACTGAGCATTTCGTTAGTCACTTCGGGCGCGCCAGCCCCAGAGTCGAGGGGCGCCGGGGACGCTATATGTTGGGTCTGCTTTGTCAAGGTTATAATTCCCAAGACGAACCCAACGGGTGAAACATGAGGAGAATCAAAGGGTCGCTCGGATTGAGCGTGGCCGAGCGGTCTGCCGAAGGTGCGGCGAAGGAGCGTGTCGCAGCGCTTTTTTGACAAAACGAAACCAAAAAGCTTGCGGTTTCAAACGCCGCGTTGCTGGTCCACCGTAGGATCAGCATTCTCCGTTCGTCCCCGCGCAAGCGGGGACCCAGAGCTGAAATGCGATGAGCTTCTACGTTTACATTCTTGCAAGCCGGCGGAACGGAACACTGTACACCGGCGTGACAGATGATCTCATCCGGCGGGTTTGGGAGCATCGAACTGGAGCCATGCCAGGATTCACCAGCAAATACGGGGTCAAAATTCTGGTCTGGTACGAGCAGCATGAAACGCGCAAATCTGCGCTCACGCGCGAACGTCAGATCAAGAAGTGGAATCGCTCTTGGAAATTGCAGCTTATCGAAAGACGAACCCGACATGGCGCGATCTGTGGGATGACTTGTCCCTGTGAAAGAACTGGGTCCCCGCTTGCGCGGGGACGAACGGAGAGGTGATACCGTGCTACACGAAAGCGTATGGCTGCTTACCCTGTTTGAGGTGCGGCCGCGCGCGTCACTGCTTCAGCTTCGGCTTGAGGCCCATTTCCTGCGCGATCCTGGCGATCTGGTCGCGCTGGCCCTGGATCGCGGCCGCGAAGTCGGCGGGCATGCCGGGGTTGACGGTCTGCGCGGTCGCTGAGAGCCGCGCCGACACCGCCGGGTCCTTGGTGGCCGCCACGATGTCGGCGCCGATCTTCTCGATCAGGTTCTTGGGCAGCGTCTTGATGCCGAACAGGCCGACGAGGCCTTCCACTTCGAGCGACGGGAAGCCGGCCTCGCGCGCGGTCGGAATGTCGGGCAGGATCGCGGCGCGCTCGCGTCCGTTGACGATGATGGTCTTGATCCGGCCGGCTTGCGTTTGCGGCTGCAGGATCGCGTAGGACGCCATGTAGATCTGCAGGCGCCCTTCGCCCACATCGGTCGCGGCCTGCACGATGTTGCGATACGGCACCTTGGTGAGCGAGAGGCCGGTTGTCTTCACGAAGTAGTCGAAGATGAACTCGGTGATGCCCGGCACCACCGCGGCGTTGAACTTGCCGGGCTCCGCCTTCGCGCGCGCGACCCAGGCCTTGAGGTCGGGCACTTTCATTGCGGCGGGCACGCCGACGCCCAGGATGGTGTTGGAGACGCGCGCGATCGGCACCAGGTCGGCGGGCGTATACGGCAGCTTCTCGTACAGGAACGGATGCACCGTGAAATTGCCGGAAGGCGAGAATAGGAAGGTGTGATCGTCGTTGGCCGTGAGGAAAGCCTGGATCGCCACCAGCCCGTCGCCGCCCGGCCGGTTCTCGATCACGACCGGCTTGCCGCCCCAGCGCGCCAGCAATCGTTCCGCCAGCAGCCGTGCCCCGATATCGGCGCCTGCGCCCGGGCCGAACGGCACGATGAACCTGACCGGCCGCTGCGGCCAGATCTGTGTCTGTGTCTGTGTCTGTGTCTGTGACTGTGCCTGTAGCTGCGACGGCATCGCAAACAGGCTCGCCAGGATGCCGACCGCGACGGCCGTCATCCGCAAGGTAAACTGGCGCATGGCGCTTCCTCCCACTTTGTGTTTGCGGACCTCTTGGTCCGTCTCTTGAAATTCTACCGCTACCGCTTTCCAATCGTTGCATGGATCGCTGCGATCTTGGCGCGCTGCTCCTCGATCGCGGCGGCGAATTGTTCGGGCGTGCCGATGCGCGGCACCGTGCCGACGCTCACCACGCGGGCCCGGAACGCCGGATCGGCCACGATCGTTGCGACATCGGCAACGACGCGTTGCCGGATCTCCGCCGGCATGCCGCGCCAGCCGTAGATGCCCGAGACGCCTTCGAACGTGAGATCGCGATATCCCGCCTCGCTCGCGGTCGGCACGTCGGTGGCCTGCGGCGAGCGCTCGCGGTTGGTCACGAACAGCATCTTGGCGGTGCCGGCGCGATGGTGCGGCACGAGTGTCGGCACGCCGGTGCCGACGACGTGCAGCCTGCCCGTGGTCAGGTCCTGGTAGGCCGGTGCGAAGTCGCGGTAAGGCACGTTCGCCATCTCGATGCCGGCATATTTCTGCAGGGCGAGCAACACGAAAACAGGCAGCCCCGGCGTTGCCGCATAGTTGAGCTTGCCGGGCTGCGCCTTCGCGGCGGCCACCAGCTCGGCCAGGGTGTTGACCTTCAGCGTTGCGCTCGCGGAGACGCCGAGGAAATTGTCGATCACCGGCGCGAGCGGAACGAGCTCCTTGGGGTCGTAGGGCAGGCGATCGTGCAGCAGGTGATTGAAGCTCACGACGCCGCCGAACGAGAACAGGAAGGTGTGATTGTCGCGGGCGGACAGAAACGCGGTCACGGCCGGGATGCCGTCGGCACCCTGGCGGTTCTCGACCACGACCGACTGCCCCCAGCGGGCGGTCAGCCGCTCCGCCACCAGCCGCGCCGAGAGATCCATCCCGCTGCCGGGCGGCAACGGAATGATGAACCGCACCGTCTTCTGCGGCCAAATCTGGGGTGGGGGTGGGGTCTGGGCGTGGGCAGTTGCCGCAACAAATGCCAAGCCAAGCGCGCAAGCCAATCGGTTGAACGGACGCATGACACCCTCGTGGTTAGCGGAAGCGTACGGAGATGGTTCCGACCGGGTCAAGGGCAAACGCGAGGCCATCTTCGTCGGGCTCGATCATGATCGGCGGCACCACCGAGCCGGTGATGATGATGTCGCCCGCGCGCAGCCGCTCGCCGAAGGCGGCGAGCACGTCCGCGACATGCCGCACGATCTCGATCCACGTACCGGTGTAGACCTGCGGCTCGCTCGTGCGCGCGAATTCACCGCCGCGCCTTAAGATGCGGCACGTGAGGCCTTGAGCCGAGCCGCCGGCGCGCGCGGGCGAGAGGCTGTCGAGCACCACATGGCGCTGGTAGATATTGTGGCTGAGGATGCGCTCGGGATCCTCGGGCGGCTCGTTGAGGTCGGCGAGCTCGATGGCGGGTGAGATGCCGGCGATGGCGGTGATCGCGGTGACGCGATCAGCGCCCGCTGGCAAGTCGCGGCCGATGTGGACTGCGATCTCGGGCTCGGCTACCGGCTTGGTCCAGCCGGCGAGCGAGACGGTGCCGCCATCGGCAACGCGCGCATTCTGGGTGAGGAAGCCCACGAGCGGAGCGTTGATCTTGAACTTCTGAAGCGCCGCGGGCGCGCCGAAGCCGACCTTCCAGCCAAGCGGCTTGTCGCCCGCGTTGAGACGCTGGCGCCGCAGCGCAAGCTGCGCAGTCATGCCGCGCACGATGCGCGGATCGTCAGAAGGGTTCATGTCTTCGTTTTGAGCCTTTCCAAAGCGAGAGATTAGAGGTTGAGCGCTCCACACACACCGTTCATTCCCGCGCAAGCGGGAATCCAGTTTGCTATGGCGCGTGCAGCTCTGGGTCCCCGCTTTCGCGGGGGCGAACGGATGAACAATTCAGCTCCGTAACTTTGACGCTCAGCGGTGGCTTGTCGGATCGACCTCGTAGCCGGAATCCTCGATCGAGCCCGCGCCCATCCAGCCCCAGGCCAGCACCACGTCCTCGTTCGAGGTGTTGTTGAAGCCGTGCCAGCAGCCGCGCGGCGAATAGACCACGTCGCCCTCGACCGACGGCTCCTCACCGAGATCGCTGTAGATGTGTCCGCGCCCTTTGATCACGATGAAGAACTCGTCGCAGTTGTGATGCCGATGGCGCTCGTGGCGCGCGCCCGGCTTGAGCACGGTCCAGCCGACGACGTGGTTGGCGCCCGCCGACTTCTTGTCGATCAGAAACTGCACCTGCATGTCGACCCAGCCGTCCTTGCGCGGCAGGCCCTCGACCGTCGGCACGTTGCGGATGTTGGTGCGATACATCGACGGGCCTTGCGGCGCGGTCGTCGGCGGGGTGGGCCTCATAGCTTCCTTGGCCTCCTTGGCGGCCGCGACCGTCTTCTTCAGGGCCTTCCCCAAGGCGAAGGCGAAGTGTTCGGATTTCGAGGTCATGATTGTCCTCCGAGGCGGCGATAGACTTCATGCGCGGCGACAAAGTCATTGTGATCGATGCCAAGCCCGCGGCATGCATTCATCATCTCGTTGGCGGCGGCCGCGAGCGGAACCGGACTGCCGAGCTTGCGGCCCTGTTCGAGCGCGAGCAGCATGTCCTTCTGCTGCAGCGTCACGTCGGCGAGCGGCACGGCCGGCATCTTGCCCTCCAGGATGAAGGGGCCGCGATAGCCGAGCACAGGGGAGGCCGCGACGCTCTTGAGGATCGCGTCGACTGCGGTCTCGCGCTTAACGCCGCCCTTCTCGGCAAGCGCCACCGCTTCGCCGAACGCAATCACCTCGACCATGAGCAGGAGATTGACCGAGATCTTCATCTGCACAGCCAGACCGCTCTGGCCGATATAGGTCACCTTTGGGCCGATCGCGCGCAGCACCGGCTCGACCCGCTCAAACGCTTTGCGGTCACCGCCGACCATGACCGAGGCGTTGCCTTGCGCGAGCGTGATCGGGCTCCCTGAGATCGGTGCATCGAGCATGGCCAGTCCCTTGGCGGCGAATTCATGAGCGACCGCACGGCTGACATCCGGCGCGATCGTGCTCATGTCGACATAGATGCTGCCCGCCTTGAGTCCGGCGATGATGCCGTCGGGACCGAGCGCGATCGCACGCACCGCCGCGGCGTCGGTCACGATCGAGAACACGATCTCGGAAGCGGCCGCGACCGCGCGCGGGCTCTCGGCAAGACGCATGCCGGCCTTGATAAGCGGCGCGGCCTTGTCCTTGCTGCGGTTCCAGCCGGTAACGGTGTGGCCCGCCGCCATCAGCCGCGGCACGATGCCGGCTCCCATGGCGCCGAGCCCGATAAATCCGATGGTCATGCGTCCTCGCTCTGCGCCGTGATCGCGCGCCAATGTGGCGACAGCGGGTTGCCCGGCGCTGCGATCAAGTGACGGGCGCCTTCACCTTCTTGGTGCCGTCGCGATCGGGGCGGAGCGACTCGTAGCCGTTCACCGAAATGTCGAAATTGTTGCCGTCCGGATCGATCGCCCGGTATTCGGCGTAGAGCCGGTCGCCGGGTCGCTTGAGCGGCGGGCGGTAGCCCTTGGCCTTGAAGCGCGCCGCGACCTCGTCGTTGTCCTCGACCTCGAATCCGAAATGGTTGAAGCCCGACGGCTTGCCATCGATCTTGTTGGTGTGGATCGAGAAGTCGAGATAGCCATCGGTGAGCGCGACGCCGCCGTTCTCGGCGCGGTGCTTGACCGTCAGTCCCATGACTTCGACATAGAATTTCACCAACCGCTCGACGTCGGTGGTGTGGAAGACGATGTGACGGATCTTAGCCATGGTTCCTCCGAAGCTTGCCTGATGGGCAGAATGCCGCAGGCTATCCCGCCACGCAGAATGGCGCTATCGTTTCGTCAACATATGAAACGATAGCCAAGGATGGGCCGATGCCGAAACTCGCCGCGGCGGTACTGGTGGCCGTGCTCGCGTGCGCGATGCCCGCGCAGGCGCAGTCGCCCGAGGCCTTCTATAGCGGCAAGCAAATCCGGATCGTGGTCGGCACCGCGCCGGGCGGCGACTATGACGCGTGGGCGCGGCTGCTTGCGCGGCACATGGTCCGTCACATTCCCGGCAGCCCGACGATCATCGTGGAGAACATGCCGGGCGCCGGCTCGCTGGTTGCGACCAATCACCTCTACAACGTGGCGCCGCGCGACGGCACCGTGATCGGGATGATGTCGCGCAGCATGCCGGCGGCCGCGGTGATGAAGGTGGCCAATGTCCGGTTCGATCCGGTCAAGTTCAACTGGCTCGGCAGCCCCGAGGTCAACAACCTCGTCCTCTACATCAACAATGCGACCGCCATCAAAAAGGTGGCGGATCTCTTCGATCACGAGCTGATCGTCGGCGGGACCGGGAAGGCGCAGGGCATCACGGTCGGGCCCATGCTGCTGAAGAACCTCGTGGGCATGAAGCTCAAGGTCGTTCCCGGCTATCGCTCGCCCGGCGACATGGCGCTGGCGGCAGGGCGGCGCGAGGTCGATGCCTTCGCCAATACGATCGGCGGACCGGCAGGCGCGCGCCGGCCCTGGGTCGTGTCGGGGCAGATGCGTGTCCTGTTCAACTTCGAGCCCGATCCGGTGCCCGGCCTGGGCGCGCCGTCGATCTTCGAGTTCCTCAAGACCGACGAGCAGCGCCAAGTCATGACCTTCTTCGCCGGCAACGTCCTCCTGGGCCGTCCGATCATGACCACGCCCGGCGTGCCGGCGGATCGGGTCGCAGCGCTGCGCAATGCGCTTGCCGCGACCCTGAAAGATCCCGAGCTGGTGAAGGAAGCCCAGACCATGAAGCTTGAGATCGCGCCCTTGACCGGCGAGCGGATCGCAACACTTGTCGCCGGCATCGCCGCAACACCGGCAGAGGTCGTCGAGCGCGCGGAGCGCGCCGCGCGAGTGGAGTAGCAAGGATGCTGACCGAAGCCGTGCAGGCGAAACAGTCCACCTTCGATATCGAGGATGTCGAATATCTCCGCCACGGTGACCAGCCGCTGTTCGTACGGCTCTATCGGCCGCACGGTACCGGTCCGTTCCCAGCCATGATCGAGCTGCACGGCGGCGTGTGGACGGAGAACGACCGCACGCGCGGCAGCATTCATCACGAGGCGCTGGCCGCGAACGGGATCGCGGTGGCGGCGCTCGATTTCCGGCAGGGGGCCGGCGGCTATCCGAAGTCGCTGCAGGACATCAACTATGCGGTGCGCTGGGTGAAGGCGCATGCGCAGCGTATGAAGACCCGTCCTGACCTCGTCGGCATCTCCGGCAGCTCGAGCGGCGGCCATCTGGCGATGCTGACCGCGATGCGGCCGCGCGACTCGCGCTACGCGGCGATTGCCTTGCCGCCCGAATCGCCCGACGTCGACGCCGGCGTGCGTTGCGTCGCGATGTTCTGGCCCGTGATCAATCCGCTCGGGCGGCACCATAATGCGCGGCGGCTGAGCGAAGGTCCGAACCCGCCGGACTGGCCGCCGCGTACCATGCGGCTCAGCATGGCGTACTGGACCAGCGAAGCGGCCATGCGTGAAGGCAGCCCGCTGCTGGCGCTGGAGCGTGGCGAGGCGGTTGCGACGCCGCCGGCGCTCTGGATCCAGGGCGCCAACGATCTGATCCACGACTATCGTGACCCCGCTTCGGGTTTTGACGGCAGCGAGGCGCAACGGTTCGCCGACCGCTATCGCCGGGCGGGCGGCCGGATCGCGCTCGAGTATTACGACGCGCCGCTCCACTTCACGACCGAGCATCCCGACCTGCCGCAATCGATCGCGGCGCTCGAGCGCGTCGCGGCGTTTGTTCACGAGACTGTCCCGGTGTCCGCATGACAAAGCCTGGAATGCAAGCGGCATCGTCCGCACTGACCGCACTGACTGTGCTGGCCTTCTCGATGTCGCTCGCGCCAGCGCTCGCGCAATCGCCTGCCGAGTTCTATCGCGGCAAGCAGATCAAGTTCATCGTCGGAACCGCCACCGGGCAGGAGTATGACCGCTGGGCGCGCCTGATCGGGCGGCATATCACGCGTCACATCCCCGGCAGTCCGTCGCTCATCGTCGAGAACATGCCGGGCGCGGGACATATCATTGCGACCAACCACCTCTACAACGTGGCGGCCCGCGACGGCACGGTGATCGGAATGGTCTCGCGCAACATGACCGATGCGGCCGTCATGGGGCTTGCCAACGTGCGCTATGATCCCGCGCGGTTCAATTGGCTCGGCAGTCCTGAGATCAACCATCGCGTATTGTTCGTGTCGACGAAGTCGGGCTTTGAGAAGGTGTCGGACCTGTTTGTGCGCGAGCTGATCGTGGGGGCGCCCGGCGGTGCGCAGGGCGTGACGGCGGCGGCGCTCCTTCTCAAGCACCTGCTCGGCATGAAGCTCAAGATCGTGCAGGGCTATCGCTCGCCCGGCGATGTCGTGCTGGCGGTGACGCGCGGCGAGGTTGGCGGCTTCGTCAACAGCGTGGGCGGACCGGTCGGTGCGCGCCGGCAGTGGGTCGAGACCGGGCAGATGCGCATTCTGTTCAACATGGAGCCCGATCGGGTGACGTGGCTCGATGCACCGACGATCTTTGAATTCCTCAAGACCGACGAGCAGCGCCAGGTGATGACCTTCTTCTCCGGCAATACGCGCCTGGGGCGGCCCCTGATGGCGCCCCCGGGCGTGCCGGCCGATCGGGTCGAGGCGCTGCGGCGCGCGTTCGATGCCACCATGAAGGAGCCGGCGTTCCTGAAGGAGGCGGAGACCATGGGATTCGAGGTGACGCCGCAGACCGGAGAGAGCATCACCAAGCTGGTGGCCGAAGCGGTTGCGACGCCCAAGGCGATCGTCAAGCGTGCCGAGCGAGCCACCCAGGCTGAATAGCCAAGTTGCCGTGCTTCCTTGTGCTTTCGCGCCGATTGAAACGCCGGCAGATCATGACAGCCCTCGCACGGCGCCAACGGCCGTGGGCTATTCCGTCACGATTTTGACCCGGTCGCCTGGCCTCAGCCGGTCGGCGGTCGTCAGGCCGTTGAGCACGCGGAAGCGATCGAGCGGGCGGTCATGAATCGCCATCCGGTTGGCCATCGTCTCGACCGTATCCCCCTCGCCGACGGTCACCACCCGCAGCCGCAGCGGCTTGGCAGAGCTCGTCTCGGCCAGGCTCATGCGGCGGAAGCTCACGACTGAATCGTGGAAGGTCCTGTCGACGTCCGGCGTCATGCGCTTGGCCGCGAAAATGAAGCGATAGACGTCGGTGCTGAAGCGGACCGCATAGATTCGGAATGACCACTGGTCGCCTTTGGCGATCGCCGTTGCGGCCGGAAAGCCGTTGACGCCGAGATCCTCTAACGACCTCGGGTCGATGCCCTCGATCCAGCCGGACGTCAGATACTCGGAGAGCTTTTGCTCGGCCGGGACACGCACCACGTCGAGTCGCAACGCCTGGCCGCCGCCTTCCTTGACGCCCAGGATGGCCTGCGCGGTGTTGTCGAGCGTGAAGCCAACTGGCGCCAGGAACGTGAAGCCGAGCTTGGGATGCAGGAAGCGGCGTCCGCGCGCGAATCCCTCGCTCGGATCCTCGCCGTAGATGAGGCCATCGATGCTGGCGAGATAGGCCTCGCGGTCGCGCTCGCCGCCGCCAGGCGCGCTGTACTGCCGGGCATTGGACTGCGCGTTGCGGATGCGCTGCGGCGTGGCCGGATGCGACGACAGGAAATCGGGAGCGCGCGGGTCGAGTTGCACCCGCGTATTCGGCTTGAGCTCGGAGTTACGGCCCATGGAGGTGAGGAACCGCACCGCACCATAGGGATCGTACCCGGCGCGTGCCGCGATGCCGACGCCGATCCCGTCCGCTTCGAATTCCTGCGCGCGCGAGAAGCTTGCGAGCGCGATCTTCGACTTGGCGAGCGCCAGCGCGGTCGTCTCCGGATCGTTGCCGAGGTTGTCGAACACGCGTGTGACCAGCGCCACCTGGCGCGCCTTGTCCTCGCGGATGGTCGCGTGCTGCGCAATCACATGCGCCATCTCGTGCGAAAGCACGGAGGCAAGCTCGGAGGTGTCGTTGGCGAGCGAGATCAGGCCGCGGGTGACGTAAAGCTGTCCGCTCGGCAACGCGAAGGCGTTGATCGCCGGCGAGTTCAGGATGGTAATTCGGTAGCGCTGGTCAGGCCGCTCCGAGGCGGCGACCAGTTTGTCGACCGTCTGCCGGACCAGGGCCTCCAGGTGCTCGTCTTCGTAGGTCCCGCCATAGGCCGAGAGGATGCGCTGATGCTCGCGCACGGCCGGCGGCGGGGCGCCGGAGTCCTTCGGCGGATCGGGCAGTGTGACCCGGCGGTCGACCGGTGCCCCGACCATAAAGCATCCGCCAAGCACAAAGCAGAGCGCAAGCACCGACGCGCGGCCTACGCCGATCGTCTGGGTCTGCCTGTCCTGCCTGCCTTTGACCTCTTGCATCAGTTCAGTCCGGCAACCTCAATCTGCTCTGGTCGGCTCGCCTCGATCCTCGGACCATTGCGCTCCTCGATCCACCCTCGGACGCGCACCATATGATTCTCAAGCCGCCTGGGCCCAATCCCGGCCGCGGCGAAGATGCGCTCCTGCCGTTTCGATATCGTGACCGTGAGCGCGTCGGACCACCGTCGTCCGAAATTCAAGTATATCGTGCCTCCGCTTTCGCGGACCGACAAGACTCGACCTTCCACAACCGTGAAATGCCCCAGTGCCGCCAGCAATTGGAGGCCGTCCCCGGCCTCCCTTACCCCATACCTCGGATCGGCCCAGAGACCAAGCTTGGCGGTGCGGGCCACACGCTCTCGTGAGAGGAGTTCTGCCGCACAGGCAGCGTTCCCGACCCGGGCCGCAACCCGGGCAAGGCCCAGGGCCAGCATGGTATGGCCGACCAATTCCTTCGTTCCGGCCCGCTGCACAAAGGCAATGGTGCGTTCGTACCGGTCGGTGGATTGAAATGGGCCTTGGAGCTCGACCATCTGGCCCGCCAGCAGCACCTCAAGGGCTGCTTTGGCGGCGGCGCCCGCGGTCGTGGGCTGGTTCGCTACCGGTACGGGGGGAACCTCGATGGCGGCAATGCGGACTTCGCGCCCGTCCTTGAGCACGAAACTGCGTCCGTCCAGGACGTTGGCGACCCTGCCGGAGCCGAGGCCCTCGAACCGACAAGCGGTTTCTGCCCTGACATCCTGGGCGTGCGCCCCCGCAATGGTGGCGCAAAGCGCAATCACTCCGCACGCAACTCGCACGCCAACCTCACACAAGTGAACACCCGGTAATGACTAGGGCAACAATACGGCATTTATGCGTCTGTTGTATGAAGGAGCGGCCATGTCCTGCTGCATCCCTGGATCGCGCGGTGGCGGACGTTGCCGGATTGGCGTCCACGCGCGTATCAACGGGAGCTCACGGTTCACAGGCAAATTGCCGCGGGTGGTATCGGGGGAATGCGATGGGGGGGACAGTTGCGATGATAAGGGTGAAGCGGCTCGGGCACGCGACGTTCAACACGCCCGACCTTGAGCGAATCGTTGACTACTGGACCCGGATCGTCGGGCTCACCGTGGTCGAGCGTGACAAGGATCGCGTCTTCCTGGCGACCAAGTTCGGCGAGGAGGCGATCGCGGTCGAGCGCGGCGAGAATGCCAATCTCACGCGTGTCGCGTTCCAGGTCGCGCCCGGCAGCGAGCTTGCCGACGTGCAGAAGGCGCTCAACCAAGCGGGGATCGCGAGCGAACGGCGCGGCGACATTTCGCCCGGCGTCGCGCAAGCGCTCACGTTCACCGATCCGAAGGGCACGCTGATCGAGGTCTATGCCGACTACCGCTTCGCCAAGCACGATACGGTGGAGCAGGGCATCATGCCGCAGAAGTTCGGCCATCTCGCATCGCGCCATCCCGACGTGCAGAAGGTGACGAGCTTCTACACCGACATCCTCGGCTTTCGCGTGTCGGACTGGATGGGCGACCGATTTTCGTTCCTGCGCTGCGGCGTCGACCACCACACCGTGAACTTCGTGCGCTACGAGGAGGCGCGGCTGCATCACATGGCGTTCGAGGTGCGCGACATGGCGGAGCTGCAGCGCTCCTCGGACTTTCTCGCCCGCAACGGCATCCAGCTGGTCTGGGGTCCGATCCGCCATGTCGTCGGCCACAACGTCGCGGCCTATCATCGCAATCCGGACGACCAGCGCGTCGAGCTGTTCTGCGAGATGGACATCATGCGCGACGAGGAGCTCGGCTATTTCGAGCCGCGGCCCTGGCACGAGGATTTCCCGCAGCGGCCGAAGGTGTGGCCCGCCGACACGCTGCGCGCCTATTGGGGCTTCGGCTCGTTCGGGACGTTCCCGGGATATCCATAACGGAAACGAGGCTGATCAGTTTTTCTCTTTCCTGTCGTCCCCGCGAAGGCGACGCGAAGGCGGGGACGACGCCCAAAGGGTGAGCATCACCGCTTGTAGTACTTCTTCGCGATCGCGATCTCGGCGGGCGAGGCCGCAAACGCGTCAGCGACCGTCTTTTCCAGCTCTTCATGGCTGCCCGGCAGGAGATCGAGCTTGCGCTTCTTCGCGTCGGCCAGGAACTCGGGGTCCTTGACCATCATCGTGAGGGCGTTGCGCACCGCATCGACCCGATCGCGCGGCGTCTCCGGCGGCATCGCGATCGGATGGCCCATCTCGTCGGCGCCGAGGAAGAGCCGCAGCACGTTCGCCTGTTCGGTCGTCTCGGCAAGGTCGTAGACCGAGCGCACGTCCGGCCTTTCCGGGATCGGCCGGCGCACGTAACGCGCCACGATCGAAATCTTCTTGTCGCGGAGCCAGTCGGCATGCGCCGACTTGAGGAACTCCCACGGCATCAGCGTGCCGTCGGCTTCGCCGCGCTCGACCGCGAGCGCCGCTTCCCCGCTGCCGCGATAGCCGCGCACGAGCTTGAACTTGGTGCCGACCACGCCGTTGAGCATGGTCGAGTTGATCTCCGCCTGGCTCAGCGGGCCGGTTGAGGCGACGAGCGTCTGGCGGGTCTTGAGGTCGGCGAGCGTCTTGGTGCCGGAGGTGTGCCAGGTGAACAGCGTCGCGGTGGTGGCGATGATCCGCCCGATCCAGTTGAAGCGGCGGGTGTCATAGGCGATCGACGACACGCCCAGGATCTGCGCGAGCGTAATGTTGGGAACGAGCACCGCGAGCACCGAACCGTCCTTCGGCGCCACGCCCGCGAGGTAGTTCGCAGCCAACATGCCGGCGGCGCCCGGCATGTTCTGCGCCACGATCGACGGATGGCCGGGAATGAAGCGGCCGAGGTGATTGGCGGCGAGCCGCGCATAGAGATCGAATGAGCCGCCCGGCGCATTCGGGATGACAAGGTTGATGGTCCTGCCGTGGTAGAACTCCTCCGGCGTCTGCGCGGACGCAGTCGTTGTGGCGATCGAGATCGCGATGGCAATATGGAAGGCGAGGGCTGTCTTCATCATCGTGTCCTTTGCAGGGTGCTCTTCGTGTCCCGGACGAGCGAAGCGAGAGCCGGGACCCATCCGTTTCTGGTGACTTGCAACAAGATGGGTCCCGGCTCTCGCGCCATAGCGCGTCGAAGACGCGCGGGAACGCGCTCATGGCGCTCGGCCGGGACACGATAGATATTCTCTGTTGCGCAGCATCAGCCTTGCGCCTTGAACAGCGGCGAGACCTCGGTCTGGGTGAACTCCGATGCCACGTGATCGAAGAACGGCATGTAGGAGAATGCGATCCAGCGGCACTCCGAGCCCGGATTGATGTTGAAGTGCTGATGCTCGACGCCGCCCGGCTTGATCGGAAGCAGCAGGAGGTCGCCGGCCTGCCAGTCGATGCGCTCGCCGTCGACCACCGAATAGCCCTGGCCGATGATCACATAGATGACGAGGCCGCCCTGGTGGCGATGTTTGCCGGATTGCGTCTTCAGGTCGTGCGAGAACACGCGCCAGTCCTGCAGCGGCGTGTTCTTATGAATCTCTGGATTGAGGTGATACATCAGCCGGCCCTGCCGCGTGATGTAGAACTCGCGGTCGGACGGTTTCACCACCACCTGGCCGGTCTCCTGGCGTTCCAGAAATTCGCGCCGGCTGCGGATGAATATCTCGTAGGGCGTTTCCGGGATCGTGCCGCGTCCGCGCTCGCGCGTGCGTTCGATTTCGGCCATGGCTTTTACTCCGCTGCCGGCCGCCGGTAGTCCGGCGACTGCTCCAGTTGGTGGAATCCGCAGCCGCGATCGACGCTGGTGGCGGCGAAGAGATTGGGCTCGACCGCCATGAACACGGCAGGCGAGGCCGGATCGTCGTTGAAGTGCTGCACCACGATGCCGTCGCGCTTGCATGGCAGGTTGACGACGTCGCCGGCCTCCCAGGCATGCTTGACGCCGTCGAGCATGGTGTGGCCGCGGCCCTCGACGATGAACAGGATCTGCCCGCCCTGGAATTTCAGCCGCCCGGAGCGGCTGCCGGGCGGGATCTCCTGCCGGTAGATCGAGAGCGTGGAGAGCACCGTGTCGGTGATCGCCGGGTGCAGGTACCAGCGCATCAGGCCCTGCTCGTTGCTCTCGAGCGGCAGCTCGGCGAGCCGCACCACCTGCACGGCTTTGCTGCGCTGCTCGCGCTGGCGGTCGCGCAGCGCGATCAGCTCGTTCCAGAAATTCTTATCAGCCAGTTTGGCGGTCCGCTCGCTTGTCACAATGAGGGGCTCCTGATGGGGGACGCCGGCCAACTGTGCATGAGATCGGCCCGGCTCTGCGCTTGATGGTAGGCCAAGAACGCTGCGCAAGGCCAGACTTGAGACCAGAGTCGGCGCCCGCGGCCGCCCGCAACCTGCGGCAGAAGGTCGTTGCCAAGGCGCGCCGCATCATCCATTTATGGGCGAGCGGTCCCGTAGCTCAGCTGGATAGAGCACCGGTTTCCTAATTCGAAAATTGCAAGTCTCACGGTGCTCCGCCGTGCCCCGCCATAACCGCAAGAAACCCTTATAAAATGGGGATTTCTCCGCTATAGTAGCCCCAGATGCTCTCTGGCTTATCAGCACGATGTGGGAGCGAAAACGGAGCAAAAAATGCCGCGCATACACCTCACAGATATTGCGGTGTCGCGGCTTAGCGCCCCCGGCACCTACTACGACGAGACTACACCGGCCTTCGGTCTTCGGGTTGGCAAAAATCGCAAAACCTGGTTCGTCATCCGGGGTCGCAAACGGCTCCGCACGACGATTGGCCGCTATAGCGAACATGGCGTCTCACTCGCCGATGCCCGGAAGGAGGCCAAGCGTCTTCTTGCCGAGGAGCCAACGGCTCCTTAAGGGACAGGCGAAATTTATCGAGGCCTATGACTTCTACAAGGTCGCTATCGAGGGCAAGAAACCCCGCACACAAGCGGATTACACGCGCTTCCTCGATAAGTTTAAAGAAGCGCTTGCACACGAGAAACTCGCGGATCTGACCTTCGAAGACATCACGGAAGTCACCGATGAACTCGGCAAGAGCGAGGCCCAACACGCTCTGGCCGTGGCGCGCACGTTCTTTCGATGGTGCGTGCGACCACCTCGAAGGTACATCCGCCACTCACCACTGGAAGGTCTCCAGGTTAAGCTAGCCAACAAACGCAAGCGCATCCTCAATTCCGAGGAGTTGAAAAAGGTCTGGCAGGCCGCACTGACCCAGGGTTACCCCTACGGCGACATTGTTCGGCTCCTTATCCTCAATGGCCAGCGCCGCGGCGAAATCGCCAACCTGCGCTGGCCTTGGATTAACGAAAAGGAGCGCCTCATCACGCTGCCCGACTGGGTCTGCAAGAACTCGCTGGAGCATTGCTTTCCCTACGGGCAGATGACGGCCGACATCCTCGAAAAAATCCCGGGGCTCAACTCAACCGATCTCCTGTTTCCCTCAAGGGTGTCGGACGAGCGGCCGATATCGGGCTGGAGCAAGTACAAGTAAGAGTTCGGAGATGGCGTGGAGGAGCGATGGACGCTCCATGATTTGCGGCGCACCTACCGCACCGTGCATGGCAAAATCTCGACGCCCCGCGAGATTGCGGAGCGGCTCATCAATCACATTGCAGGTGTAACCACCGAGGTTGAGCGCATATCGCAGCATGATTGAATGAGGAGTGCCGCAAAAAAAGCGCGCCGTCACCAACTTGCGCCCATAGCTCCGTCAATCATGTAAGCTCCCGCACCGAGATGGAAGGAACCTACGACTTGTATGCCTATTTACCGGAGATGCGAGAGGCGGTGAACCGATGGCAAAACTATCTTTTAGAGAGTATCTTAAAAGACACCCCCTCAAACTCCACACCACTGCACTCAGGACTACCCAACGTCGCCTCATCAGCCGCCTCTTTGTCTACCAAACCTTCCTAGCCAACCATACTTGGCCTAAGCCCAACGTCTGGCCCCACCAGTTTCCCAAACGTCCAAACTTCCCGCCACTTCCAAAAAAAACCTAATCGGGACTAAACTTTCTTCACCACTGCATCCGCCGTGGGAGGTTATAGGATCGGCGCGCTGCGCAATGCGGCCCTCTTCGCCTTTTCCCAGAGCGCTAGCAAAGAGTTTTATAATGAGGCGACGTATGGTCGTCCGGGACGGCTTCTTCGAGATTGAACAAATAGAAAATCTGCTCTTGATCATGGCTGCTCAACGCGTCGTTGGACGTTCCGTCAATGTTCAAGTCAGAACGACGGAATAACCGTTCGGCCGCCGCCGAAAACCACTTCTGCAACAGAATCGGCCCTTTGCGTCGGCACCAGCCCACAGGATTTGCGTCCGTTTCTAAGGGTACTGCGGAAGCGAAAGACCTGTACCCGGCTGACCGTCCAACCTCCGGATTAGACTTGGCCACACAGGAAAGGGTTGCATGAAGAAGAATCCGCGGGCAAATAGATGCGGAGCAAAAAGGGAGCAAATAAATTCCATCGTTCTGCCAAGTTATTGATATCCCTTAGCGGTCCCGTAGCTCAGCTGGATAGAGCACCGGTTTCCTAAACCGGGGGTCGCAGGTTCAAGTCCTGCCGGGATCGCCATAATTATTAGGCGCTTCCTGATTTTCTTGCTGCCCAGGCGCCAACCGAGAGGGGTTGGCATTTTTCGCCCGCACGGAACCCGGGGGGCAGCGTCGGCGGAACACCGACGTTACAGTCAGGGCAAGGCATGCCCGGCGTTCCGCAGTGGCCGCGGTCGCGTGCTCGCGCCGCTATCCCACGGCCGATCATCGTGAGTTTCGCAGACCCATCCGGTGTCGTCGCAGCGTTTGCAGTGCATGGTCATGGCGTCACTTGATCAACTGGAAGCGGCACCCATTCGACCTCGCCATTTTTCCAGCCTGGATGCTTCAGCGTCGCACCCTTGTGGCCGCACGCAGTGCAGCGCGCGCAGCGCTAGAACTTGTCCGACCGCGCGTCGCCAGCGCCGCAGCAATATCAACGGCGGCACACGTAAGACGTGTCTCCCGGTTTGACAATGAAATAACAGCCCGGCTCGGACATGGCTACCGTTAGGGCGGCGATCAGTGCCACGGCTGCGGCGGCTACAAGCTTCCATCGCATGGCCTATCTCCCCGTGAGTCTTGGTTCATCCCGATGTGGTGTTTCCATCACCATTACCCACCATCTCAGAATCCAGAACTTGAGGATGTGATGAAAGTCACAAGTTGGGTGATTGCCAAGTGCCGAAACCGGAATCCCGATCGCTTCGCTGTAGGATCCGGCCGCCCTGGCACAGCATGATTTTCTTGTCGGGGTACTTCATTCGGCAGGCTGCATACACCGGTTGAGCCGCATCCAATCGTGTAAGCGACCCAGCACCTCAATCAGGCTGCCGCCACCGTCAAACACCTCGACGGCAAATTTCAGGTCTTCCATCCAGTAAAAGTCGTGCGGCATGGCGCCTGCGCGCGTGTCGTTGTGGTTCGTACCCACGCTGCGCGTTTCAGGCAGGCACCTAGGGAGAGGCCTCCTTGACCGCGCTTTCTGCGGTTCTTGTGGGTCCGTGCCGGAGGAGACTTTTCGCGGCGCATCAATTTGCATTCGCTAGCCGCCCTTACTATGCCGGAGCGCTTTTCTTTCGGGCCCAAAGGTGCATCGATGCGTGCGAGCGTGCCCGCGGGCCTTTCGCCAAAAAGAGGAAAGACCGCCCGGTTTGGGGCACCATCTGCGATGAGTTGCTTTAGCCAACTCTTTCCACAGCTAAGCGAGGGGGACTGCGCGGATTCATTGTATGCTAAGCAGGGTAGCAGACTAATAATTCGCAGGTCCTCTTCGACAACGTGAGCTGTATGCACCGGGCGCCGTCCGTGACGAGGTACTGATGAGGATACCTTAAACCAAGGCCTCACCAGAGCGAGGACCATTAGCGACGGCCGGCCGTAAGACGGAGGTGCTTAGATGAACCAAGTTCGATTGAGGACCGTTCGCAACATCGAGTCCGGAAAAGAGCAGACGCTTTCGAGCTCCAAGGCCAAGGCGTTGCTTCGTCTTGGTAGCTATGTCGAAGTGGAGACTAAACCGGACCAGGAGCATCAGCCGGCGCAGCCTGCCCGAGAGCGCAAGGGTTTTTGGCGCTGGCTATTTGGTTGAAACTCGTGGCGGGTGCGAACGCTCGACAGCCGCCCTGATCATATCGGACCGTTCTTCCTTAGTCTCTAAGGCGGCATCTATTCGAGCGAACGTCCCGGCTGGAAAGCGCGTCGGTGTTCGCACATATGGGCTGGACCCAAACTTGGATGAGCGCGATACGGGCCGGTACGGAGCGGGACAAGGCAGAACAAAAGCGGGCAGCTACCTCGATTTTCCTCGCATTTTCAGGACGCGGCGGACCGGTCGGTACGTAGGAAAACGCTGGCGGGCGACTTCCTAAACCGGGGGTCGCAGGTTCGAGCCCTGCCGGGATCGCCACAATTTTTCTGTGTGCGGCTCTTGCGGAGGTTGCAGGCCGTCGCTATATGCTGCGCCAATCGAGTTTCGGCCGAACGACTTGGCCTTGCCGCGAACCACGCGCCTGACTGACGACTTTCCCAAAATCTCGAGTTAACCGGAGCCCGTGCATTGCGCACGGCTCTTAATCGACACGTCTATGAAAGAGAACTTCTATGGATAAAGGAACCGTTAAGTGGTTCAACACGCAGAAGGGCTATGGATTCATCCAGCCCGACAGCGGCGGCAACGACATCTTCGTCCACATCAGCGCCGTCGAGCGCGCTGGTCTTTATGAGCTGAAGGAAGGCCAGAAGGTCACCTTCGAAGTTGTGGCCAACCGCAAGACCGGAAAGTCGTCGGCCGAGAACCTGAAGGCCGACTAAAGGCCCAGCCAAGACGCAGGCGCGCCGGCTTGACCACGGACGTACTGGCAAGGCGGCGCGCTCGCTCTTAGATGGCAGGTTGGGATTGGGGGATCGCGGGTGCGGCGAGACGATAAACGGCTTTGATGGCGGCGCGCCCGCGGCCGTGATATGAAGCTTGGGTACAGGCTCGTGCTCGGCAGTGCCGGTAGCAGGATCGCCGGCCGATTGTCCGGTGAGCGAGTTGAGGAAAGTTCCCCTGGCACTACGCCCGTTGGCTTGGAGAACGCATTCATGCCGCTCGATGCCGCCGACACGGCCGGGAATAAATCCCCGGCGCGCGACGCCGCCCACACCGATGATGCCCACACTGACAACGTCCACAGCGACATCGTCTACCCGTCCGCGATCCCATTTGTGCTGGTGCACCTCGCCTGCGCGGCGGCGATCTGGACCGGCATCACCTGGCAGGCCGTCGTCATCGGTATCACGCTCTACTGGGTGCGCATGTTCGCCATCGGCGCCGGCTATCACCGCTACTTTTCGCATCGCGCCTACGCGACCAGCCGGGTATTCCAATTCGTGCTGGCCCTGCTGGCGCAGAGCACCGCCCAGAAGAGCGTGCTGTGGTGGGCCGCCAAGCACCGCCATCACCACCTGCATTCCGACACCGAGCAAGATATCCACTCGCCGCGCCACAAGGGCTTCCTCTACAGCCACCTCGGGTGGATCTTCGTCCGCCGGCACGCCAAGACCGACCTCGTTAAGATCGCCGATTTCGCGCGCTATCCGGAATTGACGTGGCTGCACCGGTTCGAGCTCGTCCCCGCCGTCGGGCTTGCCGTGCTGTGCTGGCTCATCGCCGGTTGGCCGGGCCTGGTGGTGGGATTCTTCTGGAGCACCGTGCTCGTCTACCACGCCACGTTCTGCATCAACTCGCTCGCACACGTGCATGGCCGCAAGCGCTATGTCACCGGCGACGATTCCCGCAACAACTGGTTCCTGGCCCTGGCCACCATGGGGGAGGGCTGGCACAACAACCATCACGCCTGCCAGAGCAGCGTGCGGCAGGGCTTTCGCTGGTGGGAGTTCGACCCGACCTTCTACATTCTGAAAGGCTTGTCGTGGCTGCGGGTGGTCTGGGACCTCAAGCGCCCGCCGGAGGCGGTGCTGCGCAACGAACAGCGCCTGGGCGCGCGCGTGATCGATCGCGCGGCGCAACAGCTGGCAGCAACCTTCAACGCCGACCGCATTGCCGCCGTCATCGCGTCGGCGCTCGCGAGCGCCAATCTGGCGGCGCTGCAGGAGCAGCTTTCCGCCACCCAGCGCCGTGCCGCTGACGTGCTGGCGAGCGTGCATCTGCCGCACCTGCCGACCCGGCAGGAGATCCTGGCGCAGGCGAAGGCCATGTATGCCTCGACGCCATCGATCGAGGATATCGCCGACCGCGCGCACGCGCTGATCCTCGACGCGGTCGGGGCGAGACTCTGTCCGGTGGCGTTGCCGGCGCGATAGATTTCGAAGTCTGCGATTACTGGATGCCCGCTTTCGCGGGCATGACAGATCGAGAGTTGGCGCCGCCAGATCAGAGCGGCGCGTCCGGGATCACCATGGTGCGCCACATGTGGCTGACCGGCGTGTTGTCGTTGCCCAGCCCTTCCTTCGGCTGCTTGAAATGGCGCCCGATGACGTCGGTGAACTCCTCGATCTCGACCTGCACGTTGGGATCGAAGGAATAGAGGTCGTTGGTGGTGACCATGCGCGCGTCCATGTACCATTTGTGATTGCGCGCGTAGGTGTAGGCGGCCTGCACATGCGGCAGCGGCACATAGTCGGAGCCAAACGTGATCAGGTAGTTCTCCGGATATTCGTAGCCGACCGACGGGTCGGGATAGAACCGCAGCGCCTGGTGATACTTGATCGCGAACGCGACCCGCTCCGACACGTAGGGCTCGACGATCTGCGCACCCCAGTAGCCGTGGTCGGCGCGGCAGAGATACTGGCCGGCGTCGTGCAGCAAGCACGCCAGGATGATTTCCTCCGAGAGGCCGTTCTTGGTGGCAAGCCGCGCGCTCTGCAAAAGATGCGCGGCGGGCGGGAAGCGCAGCTTGAAGAAATCGACCAGCGTCGGCTTCTCGGGCATCGGCAGAAGCTTCACCACCTTCTTGCCGCTGTCGTCTTCGTCCGGGTTCTGGTTGCTGCGCTCATGGATGAAGAGCTTGCCGGCGCCGCGGCGATAGCCGCGATGGTCGACTTTGTCGGCGAGGTCCGCGACGGTCGGCAGCGCCTTGCCGCGCTTGCGGGCGGCGACTTCGGCGTCGAGCCGGCCTGACATGAACTCCTCGAGCGCGTCGGCGCGCGCGTC
The DNA here is from genome assembly GCA_963753575.1 of uncultured Alphaproteobacteria bacterium. GTDB lineage: Bacteria > Pseudomonadota > Alphaproteobacteria > Rhizobiales > Xanthobacteraceae > VAZQ01. The sequence continues at coordinate 3,527,645 of CAVWCR010000003.1, read as the reverse complement.
ATGGTCCATGCGCTTGACGGCTGCTTCGCCGCCGAGGCCTGCGATCACGTCTTCACGGTTGACGTTCAGGGGTGCGTCCATGGGGTCCTCCTGCCGCGATGCGGCCCTTGCGGTTCGGTTGCCCGGCGCTGCGGGTGCCGGGGCCACGATGGTTGAAGCGACCTTAGGTCAGGTGGGATACTCCCGCAACCGTGGGCAGCCGGTGGCGGATGCCGGGCCCACATCGTTAGGGAGGGAGCGCGATGCCTCGAGTTCCTGTCAGTGCTTGCCGGTTGTGCGCTCGTCATTCTGCCGCCCCTGGCACGGTCCGCGCCGGCCAGCGAATTCTATGAAGGCAAACGGCTCACCATCCTGGTCGGGCTCGCGCCCGGCGGCACGGTCGACACGCTGGCGCGCGCGTTTGCGGTGCAGCTGCGCAAGCACATTCCCGGCCATCCGGTGATCGTGGTGCAGAACATGCCGGGCGCCGGCGGCTCAGCCGCTACCAACTACCTGCACGAGCGGGCGGCGCCCGACGGGCTCACGATCCTGTACGGCCCATGGGATCCGCTGGCGCAAGCGCTCGGTGACCAGGCGCTGCGCGCGCGCTACGAGATGTTCGAATATCTCGGCGGCACCGGCGACATCCGGGTCAACTATGCGCGCACCGACACCGCGCCGGGCGGCATCAAAGAGCCGCGCGACATCATGAAGGCCGAGAACGTCATCGTGGGCGCGCTCAACAAGACCGACATTTCCGGTCTGTTGCCCAAGCTTGTGCTGCAGGTGCTGGGCGTGAAGCACCGGATGGTCATCGGCTATCGCGGCGGCAACGATGTGTTTCTCGCGATGCAGCGCGGCGAGGTGCAGTTCCACTCGACCAGCATCTCGACCTTCCGCAGCCGCAACGCAGCTTTCATCAAGTCCGGCCAAGGGATCGGGATCGCCTACCTGGTGCCGGTCGATCGCAACGGTGGCTACGAGAGGAGCCGCTACGTCACCGAGATGCCGGCGTTCCCCGATCTTTACAAGCAGGTGAACGGCCGAATGCCCGCCGGGCCAAACTGGGACGCGCTCAACTGGCTCACCAACCAGACCGGCGAGATGACATTCGTCGGCTTCGCGCCGCGCGGGACGCCGGCGGCTGGACTCGCGGCGCTGCGGACGGGCTTCGAGGGCGCCTCCCACGATCCCGAATTCGTCAACGACGCGATCAAGCGCAACGGCGTGCCGTTCACGTTCGTTGATGTGGCGCGCGGGCAGGCGATCTTCCGCTCGCTCGCCGACGTGGCGCCGGAGGTTCTGGCCACGCTCAAGGCCTCGATCGCAGCGAACAATTGAATGCCGCCGGCTGCCGAGCGGGCAGTCGTTAATGGTCGCGTCGAACCCAGTGGCTCCTGTCGCCAAGGCACCCTAAGATACCCATGATACCGATCGGCACGTCCGAGGCGCTGCCGACAAGCGGAGGAACGCGATGACAAGAATGGCAAAGACGCTGATTGCCGGCGTGGCGGCGCTCACTTTTGCACTCACTTTTGCACTCACTCTTGTGCTCACTTGGGCCCTGCCGGCGGCCTTGGCAGCGAGCTACCCGGCGCGGCCGGTCAACCTCGTAGTCGCGTTCCCGCCCGGAGGTCCAAGCGACGTCCTGGCGCGCATCGTCGGCAAGAAGCTCGAGCAGATCCTGGGCCAGCCCTTCGTGATCGAGAACCGGCCGGGCGCCGGCGGCAACGTCGCGGCCGAGCAGGTCGCGCGCGCACCCGCGGACGGGTACGTGCTCCTGATGGGCAACAACAGCATCCTCGCCACCAACGCGGCGCTCTACAAGAAGATCAACTACAATGCGCAGGCCGACTTCGCGCCGATCAGCCTCGTCGGCTCGCAGGCCAATATCCTGGTGGTCAATCCGCAGGTGCCGGCGCGCACGATGGCGGAGCTGATCGCCTATGCCAAAGCCAATCCGGGCAAGGTCAACTATGCGTCGTCGGGTCACGGAGCGGCCGCGCATCTCTCCGCCGAGCTGTTCCGGTCCATGGCCAAGGTCGACATCGTGCACGTGCCCTATAAGGGCGCGGCGCCCGCCCTGCAGGACCTGATCGCCGGACACACCCAGATGATGTTTGCGACCGCGGCGTCGGTGGTGCCGCACATTCAAAGCGGCAGGGTACGGGCGCTGGCGGTCACCACGATCAAGCGCACGGCGCTGTTCCCCGATCTTCCCACCGTCGACGAGCTTGGCCTCAAGGGCTTCGAGGCCACCACCTGGCACGGCCTGGTGGCGCCCGCGCGGGTGCCGAAGGAGGTGATCACGACGCTGCACAGCGCCATGGCCACTGCGCTTGCCGACGCTGCGGTGCGCAAGTCGCTCGGCGCTCTCGGGGTCGATATCATGGGCGGTACGCCCGAGGAGTTCGCCGCCTATATCAAGGCCGAAATCCCGAAATGGACCGCGATCGTGAAGGCGTCCGGCGCGTCGCTGGAGTAATGCGATCATGAACATCGTCGAACGACAGCCGCTCGCCCGCAATGTGCGGCGCCTCGGGCACCTCGATCTTCCCGGCGCCGGGCAGGTGACGGTCGCGGGCCAGCATGCCTATGTGGGGCACATCCCGAACAAGAACCATCTCGGCACCTCCATCATCGACATTGCCGATCCGAGCAATCCGCGGGTGGTGGCGACCGTCACGCTCGACGATCACACTTCGCACAGCCACAAGGTGCGGGTCGCGGGCGACATCATGATCGTCAACCACGAGCGCAACCCGACTGCGATCGGGCGGCGGGCCGATGAGCTGCCACGGGTGCGGCGCGAGCTTGCGGCCGCGCTCGGGCGCGAGCCGAACCACGCCGAACTGGCCGTGCGACTGCGCGTAACCGAGGCCGACGTGGCCGAGATCGAGGCGGAGGCCAAGCGCGGCTATCACAACGGCGGCTTCAAGATCTATGACGTGTCGACGCCGTCGCGGCCGCGGGAGATCGTGCATCAGCGCACCGGCGGCATCGGGGTCCATCGCTTCGACATGGACGAGCGCTACGCCTACATCTCGACCGAGATGGCAGGCTACGTCGGCAACATCCTGGTCATCTACGATATCGGCGACCCGCAGCGCCCTTCTGAGGTGGGCCGCTGGTGGATGCCGGGGCAGCATGTCGAGGGCGGCGAGACCCCGACCTGGCCAGGCCGACAGCATCGGCTGCACCATGCGCTGCGCTTCGGCAACGAGATGTGGGCGAGTTGCTGGCACGCCGGGTTCTGGATCGTGGACGTGACCGACCTGTCGAAGCCGAAAGGGCTCGGCACCTATAACTACCATCCGCTGTTTCCGGAGCCGACGCACACCGTGATGCCGCTGAAGGATCCGATCAAGGGCCGCCGCATCGCGCTTGCGATCGACGAGGAAGACCAGGCGCAAAGCGCGGACGAGGAGGCGGCGCGGCGGGGGCGGGCGCATGCCTGCATCCTCTCCTTCGACGTGACCGATCCGGCTGCGATCAAGCCCATGGGCCAGTTCCAGGTCAGCGAGCTGGATTCACCGTTCAGCCGCGTCGGCGGCGCGCGCTTCGGCGCGCATCAGTTCTGCGAGCGCATGTCCGGCACCATCGTACATGCGGTCTGGTTTAGCGGGGGCTTAAGGATCATCGACGTGGCCGACCCGCTGGCACCGCGCGAGATCGGGCATTTCATCCCGGAGCCGGTGACCGGCCGGCGCGCGCCGCAGAGCAACGACGTGGCGCTCGACCAGCGCGGGCTAATCTATCTGGTCGATCGCAATGTCGGCTTCGATATTCTTGAATACAGCGCGACGGCGTAGAGCGCGGGTCGACTCAAACGGGAAATGCCCGAGCGGCTCACGCGCTGGCGGCCGCCGCCGGCGGCTGGGTCGGGACGTTGTACTGAAAATAGTTGTCCCAATGATAGTCGAGCCGCACCAGCGCGTCCGCGGGCGGCGGCACCGAGAGCTTCTCGCCGTCGCGCCTGAGCAATTCAAGCCGATCGAGCTTTGCCAGCGCGTCGTCGACTTCGAAATCGATGTCGATCGAGAAGGTATCCTTGAGCCATTTCTCGATGCGCTGGTCGAGCTCATCCTCAGTCAGTGGCGAGGAAGCCGTGCTGAGGAAATAGTAGGCCAGAAACGCCTCCTTGCATTCCTGCTCCTCGGCGGCGCCGATGATGTAGTCGAAGATGCCCGCATTGTTGTTGATGTTGCGGTAATAGACGTTGTCGGTCAGCTCCTTCTGATACTTGAGCGACTGGCGCTGGTACTTCACCCATTGCTGCATGAGGAAGCCGCCGAGCGCTATGAGCCCGCTGAGCGCTGCAAGCGCGCTCTTCATCTGATCCTCCTCCACGGCGGCAGTGACGCCGAGATAGAATCCGACCACCAGGAACAGCACGGTCACCGTGGATGCGAGCTTGAGCAGGATCGGAATGCCTCCGGCCAGCGCCGGCACGCTGAAGAAGAACTTGTCGAACAGGCTCATCGCGACCGTGACGTTGGGGTACAGCGCGTTGAGATCGGCACTCGCGATGTTGCGGAAGTACTTGATGAGCACCGAGCCCGGCCTGATCGCGCGCCGCGCCGTGCGTTTTTTCTGCCGCTTCGCGTTGGGCTCGCCGTCCGGCTTCATCGCCACCAGCAGGATGACGTCGTCGTAGACAGTCGCGTCGACGTTCTGGCGGCGAAGGCCGAACCGTCGGCGGAGCTCGAATGTTTCCTGGTGATGGCCGCGACGGAAGAAGCGGACCTCGCGGAAATCATCGACCGGCATCTTTAGTTTCACGCTCACCAGCACGGATTCGCGGTGCGCACGCTCGATCTCCTCATGCGACACTTCGACGAAGTTTGCGCCCTTGAGGACCGCGGCGAAAGACGCGATCAGATCGCCATAGGCGCGTTCCACATTGGCGGTGTTGATCCGTGCATGCCGATCGAGCTCGGGGTTGAAATAGTAATAACCCAGGCGCAGCTCTTCGAGTTGCTCGAAATATTCGTAGTGATAGATGGCGCCAAGCATGCGGCACACCTGGCGAAATTCCGCCTTGGACGGCTCGCTGGCGAGTTGGCCGTTGTCCACCAGCGCGTCCAGGATGTCGCTCTTGCGGACCGGGATGAACTGGTCCCGCCCGTCGGAAGCATCGCTGGCTTGACCGTCTGCCGCGCTCATGGCTCGCCGTCGTAGAAAGCTTTTGCGTCGGCACTGAACGCGCGACGCGACTCCTTGTCGATATAGAACATGTGCCCGCCGCGATAGCGCCGCAGCTCAGCGCGTGCCGGCTCGCCGATCGGCGGGAGATGGTCGAGCACGTATTGGCTCACCGCATAGGGCGTCACCATGTCGCTGTAGCCGTGCGCGATCATGAGCCGGAAGGAGGGATCGAGCGCGAGGAGCTCGCGGATGTCTTCGCTGATGCTCGCCATCGCGCGTCCGCCGCCTTCGCCCCAGTCCCATTTGTTGGGGACGTCGGATGCCAGGAGGATATAGGTCATCGGGGTCTTGAAGCCCAGCTCGTCGCGGGCATAGGCCGCAAATGCGCCGCCATAGGCGCGCGTGAGGCCGTCGAGCAGCGGGTCGGGCCCCCGTGTCGTCAGCCGGTCGGGAAACGGATCGTCGGCCGCAAACGTCGCGTCATAGCGGCTGACGATCTTGCCCTCGCCGGCGCGCAGGTTCTTGATGTAGGCGTCACGGATGAAGCCGCGCGATCGGGTCACCAGGTCGACGGGCAGGCCCGTGAGATCGGCGACGCGGGCGTAGAAGGCGCGCGCAGCGTCGCCCTTGGGCGCCGGTCCCGCCAGTGTCGTGAGATAGTCGGTAAGCGCGAAGTGCTCTGCCTCCGCGAGCCGCTCTTTGCTGAAGGCGCCCTTGCGTTCGAGCTCGGCGGCGGCAAGGGAAGGCAATTGCAGCGCGGCGCCGAGCGCGAAGCGTGAGCCGCCGAAGATCAGCGCGCTTTCGATGAGCGGTGACACCATCACGATCCCGGACACGGTCACGCCCTGCTCGCGCTTGAGCGTACGCGCTACTTTGGCGGCGCGGAAGCCGCCGTAGCTCTCGCCCAGGAGATACTTGGGCGAGCCCGCGCGCTGATTGTTGGCCAGGTAGAGCGCAATCATCTTGGCGATCGCTTCGGCGTCACGCCGTACGCTCCAGAACGCGCTGCCGCCGTCGGGCTTGGCCGCCCGGCTCCAGCCCGATCCCACCGGATCGATCAAGACCAAGTCCGTGAACGGAAGCCAGGTATCCGGGTTGTCCTGCAGGCGGAGCGATGCCGAATCACGATTGGCAGAACCGAAATTGACGATTCGCGGCCCGACCAGCCCGAGATGCAGGTAGGCGGAGGCCGCGCCCGGTCCGCCGTTGAATGCGAAGGTGATCGGTCGCTTCCGCGGATCGGCGGTTTTCACCACATAGGAGGTGTAGAAGATCGCCGCCACCCGCTCGCCCGACTGGTCGAGCAGGGCGATCGTTCCGGCCGTGGCCGTGTAGTCGATCTTGCCCGATGCGGTCTCGATCGTGTTCTGGCTCACCGAGTTCAGGCGGCAGCAGCCGCAGGATGCTCTGGCCTGGCGCTGTGTGCTGCTGCTCGCCTTGCGTCGGCGCTTGCCGCTGTGGCCGGCCTTGCGCGAACGCGGCGGTCGCGGCGACGGCGATCAGCAGCGCCAGCAGGCTGCGGTTGAGCTTGGCGAAGAGGGAGGCGGTCATTTCTGTTTGTCCAATCGTACGCCCCGAGCGACCGCAGCATACTCGATAAAGCGCATGCGGCTCAAACGCTACGGTGACCTGACGAGACTGTAAGCGGCGAACGGGATTTTCTTATTGTGGCTTTGTGATGGTGTGCTCCCATAGCTCGGTCCATTTCCGGCCGTGGTCCAGCATTTGTGACGGGTCCATGAAGGTCAGCTCGATTCCGGCGGGCAGCGGCCTGACCTTGGGGTTGGTGGGAACGAGGTTGCGCTTGGCGAGAATCTCCTGCGCCTCTCCGATCATAAAATCGTAAAGCAGCACGGCCGCATGTGGATGGGTAGCGCAGCGGGCGACCGAAATGCTGGTGGCGAGCGCGATCACCGGCGGAAGATAGAAGGTGCGCACCGGCGCGCCGGAGCGCTGCAACTGATCGGACTTGTAGCTGAAGACCGTCAGCGCCAGCGGAACTTCGCCGGCTGCCACCATGTTGGCGAGCAGCGTGTGGCCCTTGCGCGCCGACATGCCGTTGGTTCGCACGATGTCCCGGAACAGCTTGAGCCCACGCTCCTCGCCCATCTTGCCAAGGATCGCCGCGAACCAGGGAACATCGTCGGCCTCGATGGCGAGGCGGCCCTTCCAGCGCGGATGCTTGAGGTCCTCATAGGTCTTGGGCACTTCGTCGGCCTGCACCAGGTTGGTGTTGTAGGCGGCCGCAAACAGGTTGAGATAAACGCCGACATATTCGCCATGCGGCTGCAGCGCCTGTGGAATTACCGTCGCGGTGAGCGGCGACTTCACCGCCTGCAGCAGGCCTTCCCGGTGCAGCGGCTCGAGCGCGGGCGGGCCTGAATGAAAGGCGTCCGCCGGGCAGCGCCCGGCGCGGCTCTCGGCCAGCGCGCGCTGCACGATGGCTTCGGTGCTGCCGCGCCAGAGCTCAACCTCGATGCCGTATTTGCGCTTGAAGGCTTCGATCACCGGCTTGGCGTCGGATGCGACAAGCGACGTGTAATAGCTGACGCTGCCTTCCTTCTTGGCGCCCTCGATCAGCCGTTGCGTGCGGTCGGGCCCCTGGTAGGACGCGATCTCGGCGAGCGTGCGCTCTTGTTCTGCACGCGTGCGCTCTTGCCCGGATGCAACCACGCAGGTTGCGATCAGCAACGTACTCGCCAGCAAGGCTGGCAGGCTCCTCCCCATTGCGGCTGCGCCCATGTTCTGCTGTGACCCCGACTTCGCACGTCCGTACAGAAAGGCTAGTAAACTCGGTGAGGCGCGGCAAGTCGATCGAGCGCCGCAGGCAATTGAGGAGAGAGGCAAGATGACCGAAGCGCTCAGGAGAAAACTCACCAATGCGGGCCGCGTCCTGACCAGCCAGGATCAGGGCGATTTCGTCGCCGGTCACGTCACGGTGCGGCTGCCGGACGATTCCGGGCGCTTTCTGATGAAGCCGGCCACCATCGGGCTCGACGAGATGACACTCGACAACATCATCACGGTCGATCTGGAGGGCCAGAAGGTCGGCGGCACCATGCCGCGGCACAACGAGGTCTTCATCCATTCGGAAGTGCTGCGCGCGCGCTCGGACATCCAGTGCGTCATTCACACCCACGCCCCGCACGCGGTGGCGTTCTCATCGCTCGGGCGCGAGCTCGTGCCGGTGAACAACGAGGCCGGTTACTTCTACAAGCAGCTGCCGATCTTCTCGGAGACATCCGACCTCATTGTCACGCAGGACCGCGGCAAGGCGGTGGCGCGCTGCCTCGGCCAGCACGGCGCACTCATTTTGCGCAACCACGGCATCGTCACCGCCGGGCACAGCATCGAGGAGGCGGTGTGGATCGCGCTCAAGCTCGAGCGCGCCTGCCGGGTGCAGCTCATGGCCGAGTGGGCGGGCGGACCGAAATTCGTCGCCGAAGGGGAGGACCTGACGGCCAAGAACAAGCGCGGCAGCCGCCAGGACCTCTACACCAATGTGTTCAACTATCTGGTCCGCTCTTGGTGCCGCATTCACGGCAAGGCAAACGATCCCTGCTGCGCGGAGCACTACGAAACGGACTTGAGCGGCTACAAGGGATAGCGGGGTTTCGGGGCTTCGTAGGGTGGGCAAAGGCGCTGGCAATGCGGTGCGACAGGGCAGACCCATCGTGCGCCGTGCCCACCGTTCCTGCGGCGATCATCGATGCTTCACGCGTGGGCACGGCGCCGCGCATGTGCACGTGAATGCGCAAGCAAGTTGGGCTCTCGCCTTTTGCCCACCCTACGGCTGCTACAAAGGCTGGTCCGCGCAACGCGCCGGGCGGCTCACTTCAGCTTCGTCACTGTCTCGGCCCACAGCTCGTCCCACTTCGACCGGTTGTCGAGCATGTCGGCGGGATCGATCACCGTCACCTCCATGCCGCGCGGCATCGAGGAGGGAATCTTTGGATTGGTCACCGCCATGTTGCGCTTGGCGAAGATCTGCTGCGCTTCGCCAAGCATGAACTCGTTGAACAGCATGGCGGCATGCGGATGCGGTGCGCATTTCGCTACGGCCGGGCCGTAGGCAAGCGCGATCACCGGCGCGAGATAGAGCGGCTCGATCGGCGCGCCCGCGCGCTTCTGCTGCTCCGGTTTGTAGCTGTAGACCGTGAGCGCGAGCGGCACCTCGCCGGCGACCACCAGGTTCGACAAGAGCGTATGGCCCTTGCGCACCGACACGCCGTTCGTGCGCACAATGTCCTGGAACAGCTTCACGCCGCGGTCGCGCCCCATCTTGGTCACCAGGGTGGCGAACCAGTCGCCGTCGTTTGCCTCGACCGCGAGGCGGCCCTTCCAGCGCGGGTCCTTGAGGTCCTCGTAGCTTTTCGGCACGTCGTCCTTCTTCACCAGGTTGGTGTTGTAGGCGGCTGAAAAGATATTGAGACGGTTTGCCACCCACTCGCCGTGCGGCCGCAGCGCCAGCGGCAAGAGCTCCGCCGTCAGCGGCGTCTTGACGGCTTGCAGGAGCTTCTCTCGATGCAGCGCCTCGAGCTCGGCCGCGACCGTCGCGAAGCCGTCGACCAGGCAGCGCCCGGCGCGGGTTTCGGTTACCGTGCGCTGCACAAGGTTCTCAGAGCTCGCGCGCCAATACTGGAAGTCGATGCCGTACTTGGCCTTGAAGGCGTTCGAGACCGGCCTCATGTCTTCGGCGACCGACGAGCCGTAGACGCTCACCACGCCCTCTTTCTTGGCGCCCTCGATCAGGCGCGCCATGCGGTCGGGGCCCTGGTAGGCGGCGATCTCGGCCATCGTCTGCGCGAGCGCCGGTGTGGTGGTGAGCAGCGCGGCGATGACGGCCGGTAGCGTGAATTTCGAGGCGGGCGCGATCACGGTTTCGACTCCCTTTAATGCGAACAGACAAACGTATGTGAGCGGCCTTGCGGCCGCAACAAGGCCCGATGCCGCGTGCCTTTCCTCGGTAGACAACACACGCAATTTCGGGGAATGTCAGGCCGCCCGGCGCTGCCTGCCAGGGCCACGAATAACGCCTCGGTAGGTGCAAGATATGTCGATTCCACGGGCTTCGCGCGCGCTCGAACGTTTTACCGTTCTTGACCTGACCCAGGTCCGGTCGGGCCCGACCTGCGTGCGCCAGCTCGCCGACTGGGGCGCAAACGTGATCAAGATCGAGCAGCCGCCGGGGCTCGCCTCTGGGGAACCTCCGGGCGGCCCGCGTGAGGGCCCGGACTTTCAGAACCTGCAACGCAACAAGCGCAGCATCACGTTGAACCTGAAGTCGAAGGAAGGGCTCGCCGCTTTCCGCCGCATGGTGAAGAAGGCCGACGTGGTGGTTGAGAATTTCCGGCCCGACGTCAAGAAGCGTCTCGGCATCGCCTACAAGGATCTCAGCAAGATCAACCCGAAGATCATTCTCGGCAGCATTTCCGGCTTCGGCCAGGATGGGCCCTACGCCGACCGGCCAGGGTTCGATCAGATCGCGCAGGGCATGGGCGGGCTGATGTCGATCACCGGCCTGCCCGGGCAGGGACCGGTGCGCGTCGGAATTCCGATCGCGGACCTGTGCGCCGGGTTGTTCTGCGCGCTCGGCATCCTGGTCGCCTTGCTCGAGCGTGAGAAGTCGAAGAAGGGCCAGCACATCACCACCTCGCTCCTGCAGGCGCAGATCTTCATGCTCGACTTCCAGGCGGCTCGCTGGCTGGTGAAAGGCGAGGTGCCGAAGCAGGCCGGCAACAATCATCCGACCTCGATCCCGACCGGCGTGTTCAAGACCGCCGACGGCCACATCAACATCGCCTCGACCGGCCAGAAGATCTGGGAGCGCTTCTGCCACGCGCTCGGCGACCCGGGTCTGATCGAGCGACCTGAATACGCCAACGCAGCAGCGCGCTCGAAGAACCGTGACGCGCTCAATGCCGAGATCGAGAAGCACACGATCAAGCGCACGAGCGCCGACTGGGTCGAGCGGCTCAACGAGGCGGGCGTGCCGTGCGGCCCGATCTTTTCGATCGACCAGGTGTTTGCAGATCCGCAGGTCGAGCACCTCAAGATCGCGCAGCCGGTCAAGAAGAAGGGCAAGGCGATGCGCCTTGTCGGCCAGCCGATCTCGTTGTCGCGCACGCCCAGCAAGCTGGTGGCCTGGCCGCCGGAACTCGGCGAACATACCGATCAGGTGCTGAAGGAATTTGGATTTAAATCCAGCGAAATCGCAGCTTTGCGCAAGGCCAACGCGATCTAGTGGGAGATCAACGATGGACGATAAGACCAAGACCGACAAGATGCTCTCACGCAAGGACGGGCACGTCGGCTACGTGATTTTCAACAACCCAGAGCGCCACAACGCGGTGTCGCTGGAGATGTGGACGCGCACTGCCGAAATCCTCGATGATTTCGCGCACGACGAGGACGTGCGCGTGGTGGTCATCACCGGGGCTGGCGGCAAGTCGTTCGTATCCGGCGCCGATATCTCCAAGTTCGAGAGCGAACGCGCTTCGGTCGACGCGACCAAGCACTACAACGCGACCGTCGCCAAGGCCAACGAGTCGATCTACGAGTTCGGCAAGCCGACGATTGCGATGATCCGGGGCTACTGCATTGGCGGCGGCCTGGGGCTCGCGGTCTGCTGCGACCTGCGCATCTGCTCCGACAATTCGCGCTTCGGGATTCCGGCCGCGAAGCTCGGGCTCGGCTACTCCTATCCAGGGGTGAAGCGGCTCACCGATCTCGTCGGCCCCTCTTTCGCCAAGGAGATCTTTTTCACGGCGCGCCAGTTCGATGCCGAGGAGGCGCGCGTCATGGGGCTCGTTAACCGTGTCGTGCCGCAGGCCGAGCTCGAAGCCTACGTGAAGAACTATGCCGACACGATCGCCAACAATGCGCCTTTGACCGTAAAGACCGCCAAGTTCATCGCCAACGAGACGGTGCGCGACGAGAGTAAGCGCAACCTCGCGCGCTGTGCCGAACTGGTAGAACAGTGCTTCAAGAGCAACGACTATACCGAGGGCCGGCGGGCCTTCATGGAAAAGCGCAAACCGGCGTTCACCGGCACGTGAATGGAAATCGGCCCGGCGGCGCTCTCCAACGCGTCGCCCGCGGATGGCGGGGCGGGAAGGGGTCCGGTAGGCGGCAAGCTGTCACGGAGTAGGGCGGCCGTTTTCGGTGTTCAATGTAAGATGCGCCGCGGTTGGCCGGGCGTCAGGGAGGCAAAGGCGTGGCTTCGGTGGAACTTCGAGGGCTGACCAAGCGCTACGGGGCGCTGGCGGTGGTCGACGACGTGTCGCTCACCATCGAGCATGGCCGGCTGGTCTGCCTGCTCGGCCCCTCGGGCTGTGGCAAGACGACGACGTTGCGGCTGATCGCGGGCTTCGCCGAGCCCTCGGCCGGCGAAATCCGGGTCGGCGAGCAGGTCATGTCCTCGCCGGCGCGCACCGTCCCGCCCGAGCGGCGCAACATGTCGATGATCTTCCAGAGCTATGCGCTGTGGCCGCACATGACGGTCGCACAGAACGTCTCCTATGGGCTGCAGCTGCGCAAGATCGACCGCGACACCATCAAGACCAAGCTTAGAGCGATCCTTGCCACCACCCACCTCGAACAGCTTGCGGACCGCTACCCGGGCGAACTGTCCGGCGGTCAGCAGCAGCGGGTGGCGCTTGCGCGCGCGCTCATTGTCGACCCGGAGACGCTTCTTCTCGACGAGCCGCTGAGCAACCTCGATGCCAATCTGCGCGAGGAAATGCGCTTCGAGGTGCGTCGGCTGCATGACGAATACCGCTATACGACCGTCTACGTCACGCACGACCAGTCGGAAGCGATGACGACAGCCGACATCATTGCGGTGATGAACCAGGGCAAGATCGAGCAGGCGGGCTCCCCCGAAGAGATCTATGAACGGCCGCGCTCGGAATTCGTCGCCCGCTTTATCGGCTCGAGCAACGTCGTCAAGGGCCAGGCGCTCGACGCTCACCATCTGTCATTTTCGGGCTGTACCTTGCGATGCAGCGGCGGCAAGCTCGTGCCCGGCTCGGAAGGCGCGATTGCGGTCCGCCAGCATGCGGTGCGGCTGTGGGCGAGCAAGCCCGACGTGACCGAGAACCTCGTGCCCGGCACCGTGACCCGGCAGGTGTTTCTGGGCGCGAACCGCGACTACATGGTCGAGACTGCCGATGGCACGCAGGTGCGCGTGGTTGCCTCCGCGGCCGAGAACATTCCGCAGGGCGCTTCGGTGTGGCTCGACATGCCGGCCGAACGATGCCGCGTGCTCAGTGGATGATGCCGCCGCAAGGCGGACCTTTGGAGCGAGACTGAACGAGACTGAAAGGGAGAGATCGCGATGAAGAAGCCGACATGGTCCAGGCGTGACGTGCTCAAGGCATCGTCCGCAGTTGCGGCGGGCGCGTTGGTGACGCCCGCCAGGGTTCTCGCGGCCGCCCCGCCGGCGACCGCCATTACCCCGGCATTGATCGAGGCGGCCAAGAAGGAAGGCAAGGTGATCTATTACACGTCGATCGATCTGCCGATCGGCGAACGGATCGCCAAGGCCTTCGAGGCGAAGTATCCCGGCATTTCGGTGCGTGTCGAGCGCACCGGCGCCGAGCGCGTGTTCCAGCGTATCAGCCAGGAATATGCAAGCCGCATCCATGCGGTCGACGTGGTCAACTCCTCGGACGCCGCCCACTTCATCGTCTGGAAGCGGCAGGGCATTCTTGAGCCGTTCGTGCCCGAGGACGTCGCCAAGTACTACAAGCCCGAGCACAAGGATCCGGACGGCCAGCATGCGGCCTTCCGCGTCAATCTGTGCGTCATCGGCTACAACACCAATCTGGTGAAGAAGGAAGACGCGCCCAAGAGCTACGCCGACCTGCTCGATCCGAAATGGGCCGGCAAGATCGTGAAGGCGCACCCCGGCTACAGCGGCACGATCATGACCGCCACCCAGCAGATGGTGCGCGACATCGGCTGGGGCTATTTCGAGAAGCTCGCGAAGCAGAGAATCATGCAGGTGCAGTCGGCTTCCGATCCGCCCAAGAAGCTCGCGCTTGGCGAGCGCGCGGTCATGGCCGACGGCAACGAATACAACTTGCTGCAGATCAAGGCCAAGAAGGGCCCGGTCGAGATCGTCTATCCGGTCGAAGGCACGCCCTTCGTGGTCGGGCCGAATGCGATCTTCAAGGCGGCGCCGAACCCGAACGCAGCGCGGCTGTTCCAGCTGTTCTGCTTCTCCACGGATTGCCAGCAGCTGATCGTCGATGTCGGCAAGCTGCGGTCGATGCATCCGCAGATCAAGGAGACCGATGGACGGCGGCCGTTCGGCACGTTCAAGACCTTGAAGGAAGATGCCGCGGCCGTCGAAAAACAGAGCGAGGAAATCAAGGCACGTTACGCGAAGATATTCGGGGTGTAAGCCGTTCCTGAGGGCTTACCCTTTATCGCGACAGGACCTGTCCGGGCGCAAGGCATCGGGCAGGTCCGGGCCGCATGGGAGAAAACGAATCGGAGGCTGACATGATCGGATCGAAGTTCTCCAGACGCGATGTGCTCAAGGCGACGACCGTGATCGCCGCCAGTGGGTTTGCCTCACCGTTGCGGGCGCAAGCCCCGGCCGCCGAGCCGATCACGCCGGCGCTTATCGAGGCGGCCAAGAAGGAGGGCAAGCTTGCCTTCTATACCGCCATGGACCTGCAACTGGCGGAGCGTTTCGGCCGGACCTTCGAGAAGAAGTTTCCGGGCATCTCGGTGCGTGTCGAGCGTTCCGGCGCCGAGCGGGTGTTTCAGCGCATCGACCAGGAATACCGAAGCAACATCCACGCGGTCGACGTCGTCAACACGGCTGACCAGTCGCATTGCATCGTCTGGAAGCGCAAGGATTGGCTCGCGGCCTATCTGCCGGAGGATGTCGCCAAGCACTATGACAAGCGTTACTACGATCCGAACGCCCTGCATGTGACGACGCGCGTTCTGGTCTCGCCGTTCGGCTACAATACCAACCTGGTCAAGGCCGCGGAGGCGCCAAAGAGCTTTGCCGACCTGCTCGATCCGAAATGGGCCGGCAAGATGGTCAAGGCTCATCCGGCCTACAGCGGCACGATCATGAACGCGACTTTCCAGATCGCGCGCGACCTCGGCTGGGGCTATCTGGAGAAGCTCGCCAAGCAGCGCATCATGCAGGTCCAGTCGGCGACCGACACGCCCAAGAAGATTGCGCTTGGCGAGCGCGCCGTGATGATCGACGGTGCGGGCTATCTGGTCATACAGGCCAAGGAGAAAGGCCAGCCGGTCGATATCGTCTATCCGGCCGAGGGCACGCCATTGGCGACCGCCCCCAGCGCGATCTTCAAGGCAGCGCCCAATCCGAACGCCGCGCGGCTGTTCTTCAACTGGCTGCACTCGCGCGAAGCCCAGCAGATACTCGTCGACCAGGCACGGCAGTATTCGCCCCATAACCAGACGGTCGACAAACCGGGCATTCGCAAGCTCTCCGACATCAAGCTGATGAAGGAGGACCCCGAGGGCGTCTTTAAGACGGCCGACGAGATCAAGTCGCGCTATGCCAAGGTTTTCGGAGTGTGACGGTGCTCCGAAGGACCGGCATGGCGGGACCTGTATGACCTGTATACTGGGACCTGCATGAACGACGTCGCATCGCCGCAGCAGATCGCATGACCATCGCTTTGCCCGCCGAAAGTGTCCGGCCGACGCACAAGATCGACCTGTCCTGGCCGATCCTCATCTTGTTCGCCGTAGCCTTGTGCGTGCTCATCATCCTGCCGATGACGTGGCTGGTCTACTACAGCTTCGTCGACAGCACGGGCGCCTTTACGCTTGAGAACTTCGAGCGGCTCGCGACCGATCCGACCTTTGTCGACCCGCTGATCACCACCGTCATCATCGCGATCTCCTCGAGCGTGATCTGCTGCGCCTTCGCGGCGCCGATGGGTTGGCTGGTCGCGCGCAGCGATATGCCGTTCGGCCGCGGCGTGCGGGCGCTGGTAACGGCGTCCTTCGTCACCCCGCCGTTTCTGGGCGCGATCGCCTGGGAGCTATTGGCGGCGCCCAACTCCGGACTGATCAACAAGGCCTGGCGTGCGCTCACCGGCGCCGAGATGGATACCTATCTGTTCAACATCTATACGCTGCCCGGCCTGATCTTCGTGATCTCCTGCTACACGTTTCCTTACGTGTTCGTGCTGGTCGCCAATGCGCTCGATCGAATTCCGGGCGATCTCGAGGACGCCTCCTCGATCCTCGGCGGCGGCACCTGGACGACGGCCCGCCGCATCACCATTCCGCTCGCCATGCCGGCGCTGCTGGCGGGCGCGCTGGTCGCCTTCCTGCAGGCAATGACGTTGTTCGGCTCGCCGGCGATCCTGGCGCTGCCGGCGGGCTTCCATACCATGACCACCAAGATCTGGAGCCTGTTCCAGTTCCCGCCCAAGCTCGAGCTGGCGGCCGCGGCCTCGCTGCCGCTCCTGGTGCTCACTATCGTGCTCCTGCGCGCCGAGCACATGGTGCTCGGCCGCCGCGGCTATTCGGTGGTCGCCGGCAAGCAGGGTGACCCGCGGCTCGTGAAGCTCGGAGCGTTGCGATGGGTTGCGCTCGCGCTCGTGTTCGTCGTCCTGATGTGTCCGATCTTCCTGCCCTATGCGGCGCTGTTCAACGCGGCGTTCTCGCGGGTGGCATCGCAGTTCATCTGGTTTGACAATTTCACGTTCTACAACTTCGATTTCGTGTTCTTCCAGCTCTCCGCCACCAAGCTCGCGATAAAGAACACCTTCATTCTCGGCATCCTGGCGGCGACCATCGGCACCGTCCTGGCGGTGGTGATCAGCTATGTCACCTCGCGCAAGGCGATTGCCGGCCACCGTGCGCTCGGCTTCCTGGCGACCGCGCCGGTCGCGATCCCCGGGATCGTGCTTGGCGTAGGGCTGTTCCTGAGCTACGCGCGGCCGCCGTTCGTGCTGTACGGCACGCTCTGGATCCTGTTGATCGCGTTCGTGACCATCGCGCTGCCGGCAGCCTACCAGCAGATGCAGTCGGCGTTCCGTTCCGTCCATGCCGATCTCGAGGACGCCAGCCGCATCCTCGGCGCCACGCGGCTGCGCGCATTGCGCGACATCACGGCGCCGCTCTTGCGCACCAGCGTGATCGCGACCTGGTGCTTCATCTTCGTCGGCGTGATGCGCGAACTGTCCGCCGCCGTCATCCTGTTCACCTCGGAGACCAAGGTGATCTCGGTGCTCATCTTTGACCTCAAGGAATCGGGCGATCTCGGCGCCATTTCGGTGCTCGGCATCGCCATGCTGCTGATCACCTTTGCGGTCGTGATCGCGGTCAATCGCGTGCCCGGCCTTGGCGTGGCGAGCCGGCTGCGGAACCAATGACATGGCCGACAAGCTTCCGGAAACGGCCGTCGCCGAGGTGCTGGCCGGCAAGATCGCTGCACTCGACGTCAAGCAGCTCCCGCCCGCGGTGCGCCGCAAATGCGAAGACCTCCTGGTCGACGTCGTCGGTCTCTGCGTCACGGTGCGTAACGAAGACTATGTCAAGGCCGCGATCGCGTCCTGGGACGACGAGGGGCCCTGCACCGCGATCGGGCACGGGCGCACGATGAGCGCGGCCGGCGCCGCCTTCGTGAACGGCACCGCGATCCACGGCGAGGATTTCGACGACACCTTCGAGGGCGGTCCGGTCCATGCCGGCGCTGTGATCGTGCCGGCCGTGCTGGCGGCCTGCGAGCGGCACAAGCCGGACGGTCCGTCGGCGCTTCTTGGCATCGCGGTTGGCGTCGAGACCATGTGCCGGCTTAGTCTCGTTGCGCCGACGCTCACCCACAAGGCCGGCTTTCATCCGACCGCGATCTTCGGCGCCATGGGAGCCGCTGCCGGCATCGGCGCGGCGCTCGGGTTGACCCAGCGCCAGCTCGTCGATGCATTCGGCAGCGTCGGCTCGATGGCGAGCGGCATCATCGAGTATCTCTCTGAAGGCGCCTGGACCAAGCGCTTCCATCCGGGTTGGGCCGCGCAATCCGGATTGCGCGCGGCGCTGCTCGGGCGCGCGGGTTTCTTCGGCCCGCGCACGGTGTTCGAGGGCGTGCACGGGTTCTTCCATGGCTTCGCCAACACCACCAAGGGCGACTATGACGCGATCACGGGCGATTTCGGCGAGCGCTGGGTGACCGAGACGCTGGCGTTCAAGCCCTATCCGTGCGGGACCATGACGCACCCCTATATCGATTGCGCACGCCGGCTGGCCGCCAAGGGGATCAAGGCTGACGACATCAAGGAGATGGTGTGTGAGGTGGGCGAAGGCACCGTCCACCGATTGTGGGAGCCACTTGCCGCCAAGCAACGGCCGGCCAACGGCTATGCCGGCAAGTTCTCGACGCCCTACTGCATCGCGGCGGGCTTCCTGCGCGCCAACGTGGGCTTGGGTGATTTCGCCGACGCCGCGGTGCGCGATCCGGCCGTGGTCGCGCTCGCCGGCAAGGTGCGCTACGAGATTGACCCCGACAATCCCTATCCCAAGAACTTCACCGGCCATATCCGCGCCCTGCTCAACGATGGCCGCGTGATCGAGGAGCGCCAACCCTACATGCGTGGCGGTGCGCACGAACCGCTCACCCGGCAGGACATCGAGGATAAGTTCGCCCTCAATGCCCGGTATGGCGGCTGGAGCGATGCGCGCATCAAGGGCGCCCTGGCACTGTTGCATGGATTGTACGACAATCGCATTGATCTGCAGGCGTTGCGCGGCTGATGGGCTGCTGACTATCAAGACGAAGTCTTAACGGGGGAGAGCGCCATGCGGAGGCTGGTCGGTGTCATTGCGTTGTTGCTGGCGACATCGGCATCCGCCATGGCGATTGGATCGTCCATCCCGTACGGCAAGGGCGGCTGGTTCGAGCAGTTCGATCCGATCGTGCGCCAATATAACCAGAGCGGCGAGCAGTTTCGCATCGAAGGACATTGCCAATCGGCCTGCACGCTATTTCTCGGGATCAGGAACGTCTGCGTCGACCGCGGCGCGCGGCTCCTGTTCCACGCCGGCCATGATCGACGACGAAACATCAGCGCGTCGGCGACGAGCCACCTGATGAGCGCCTACAACGCGCGCCTGCGCGCCTATCTTGTTGCGAACCACGTGATGGAGACGCTCGCGTTCCACACCATCTCGGGACGCGACATTGTGCAGAAGTTCGGCTACTGCACCTGCCCGGCGAAATGAAGAATCGAGGCGGTCATGAGATTCGGATCGTTCACGACACTGCTAGTGGCGGTGCTGATGGTGCTGAAGCAATCTCCCGCCATAGGACAGACCGCCATGCTCCCGGCTCCCGGCTTCCATCACCTCCATCTCAACTCGGTCGAGCCCGCCGCGGCGATCGATTTCTATACCCGGCAATTCCCCACGACGTCTAAATCGAGCTGGGGCGGACTGCCGGCGCTCACGTCGCCCACCAATGTGCTCGTCCTCTTCAACAAGGTGGCGACGCCGCCCGCCACGTCTCCGCAGACCGCGATCTGGCATTTCGGCTGGCATGCGGTGGATTCGCGCAGGAGCCTCGAAAGTTATAAAACGCGACCCGACGTGAAGCTCCTGCCGCTCTACACCTCGGAGGAAGGCGGCAGCGTGCTGATCTCCAGCGACACCTGGCCGGGCTCGCCCGGGGTGCTCGGGCTGACCAAGGCCGAGATCGCCGAGGCCAAGGCCAAAGGCGTGCAGCCGGCCCGCACGCGCGGCTTTGCCTACATGCAGGGTCCCGACGGCGCCATCATTGAATTTCTGGGCAACTTCCCGGCCGAGCGCATGAACCATGTGCATATGTTCCAGGAGCATCCGTTCTGCGCGCAGCTCTGGTACCAGAAGCATCTCAATGCGCCGCCTGTGCGCGGCCGCACCGCCAGCACGCCGCTGACCGAGGCCAACTGCCAGGTGCCGCGCGGGCCCGATCCCACCTGGCCTGCGCTCGAGCGCGAAGGGCTCTTTCGCACGCCGCGTGCCGCTGTTGAGTTCAGCGACGTGATGCTCACCTGGTATGCGCGGCAAGGAAGCGAGCCTTTGGTAAGCACGCGCGGGCATGTCTACGATCACATCGGCCTCAGCGTGACCGATCTCGATACCTGGGTCGAAAAGCTCAAGCGCGAGGGCGTCACCTTCCTGCAGGAACCCTATCGGTTGGGCGATACCCGCGCCGTGATGATCGAAGGCCCCAGCCGCGAGGCGATCGAGCTGGTCGAAATCAGGTAGCCGCCGTCGGCGATGACCGAGGCGGGAAATGGTGCTAGAGCATGACCCCGAAAAGTTGCAGACTTTTCGGATAAGATCGTGCGACCCAACAAGCGCTTAGAGCGACATCGCGCTTCAGCCTGAAGCGATTTCGCCTGGCTGCTGCCTCACGATCACCCAGCAACGACGAGGTTCCCATGTACCCCGATCTCGCGCTCTACATTGGCGGCGAATGGCGCAACGGCGGCGGCCGCAAGGGCGAGGACGTCGTCAATCCGGCGACCGAGAAGCCGCTGGCGCGGCTTCCGCATGCGAGCGCGGGCGACCTCGATCAGGCGCTCGAGGCCGCGACCAAAGGCTTCGCGGTCTGGCGCGCGACCTCGGCCTATGACCGCGCCAAGCTCCTGCGCAAGGCCGCCAACCTCGTGCGCGAGCGGGCGGACGCCGTCGCCCAAGTCATGACCCAGGAGCAGGGCAAGGTCATCGCCGAGGCACGCCTCGAGGTGCTGGTCACCGCCGACATCATCGAATGGTACGCCGAGGAAGGCCGCCGCGCTTATGGTCGCATCGTGCCGGGCCGCGCCAAGGGCGTGCGCCAGCTCGTGACCCAGGAGCCGGTCGGCATCTGCATCGCGTTCACGCCGTGGAATTTTCCGACGCTCACGCCGGCGCGCAAGATCGGCGGCGCGCTCGCGGCGGGCTGCTCGCTCATTCTCAAGGCGTCGGAGGAAACGCCCGGGAGCTGCGTCGAGCTCGTGCGCTGCTTCGCCGACGCCGGCTTGCCGGCGGGTGTGCTCAATCTTGTCTTTGGCGTGCCGTCCGAGGTCTCCACGCGTCTGATCGCGGCCGACGCCGTGCGCAAAGTGTCGTTCACCGGCTCGGTGCCGGTGGGCAAGCATCTCGCCGGCCTCGCCGCCAAGGGCATGAAGCGCGCGACCATGGAGCTCGGCGGCCATTCGCCGGTCGTGGTGTTCGCCGACGCGGACCCTGAGAAGACCGCCGACACCATCGGCGCCTTCAAGTATCGCAACGCCGGCCAGGTCTGCATCTCGCCGACCCGCTTCTATGTGCAGGAGCCGGTCTACGACCGGTTCCTCAAGCGCTTCACCGAGTTTGCCAACGCCATCAAGGTCGGCGATGGGCTCGAAGCTGGCGTCACCATGGGACCGCTCGCCAATCCGCGCCGGCTCGAGGCGATGGAGGCGATCGTGCAGGATTGCAACAGCCGCGGCGGCAAGATCGTCACCGGCGGCAAGCGGCGCGGCAATCAGGGCTACTTCTTCGAGCCGACCGTAGTCACCGATCTGCCGGACGACGCCAAGCTGATGACGCAGGAGCCGTTCGGGCCGGTCGCGCCGGTCGTCGCCTTCAAGAGCTTCGACGAGGTGGTCGAGCGCGCCAATTCGCTGCCATTCGGGCTCGCGGCCTATGCGTTCACCTCATCGGCGCAGACCGCCAACCTGATCGGCGACGCGCTGCAAGCCGGCATGGTGGGCGTCAACAGCGTTGCAATCTCGACGCCGGAAACGCCGTTCGGCGGCGTCAAGGAATCCGGCTACGGCCACGAAGGCGGCATCGAGGGGCTTGATGCCTACCTGTCGCGCAAGTTCATCTCGCAGGGGTGACTATCTCGTGTCCTGGACGCGCCACCGATCTCGAGTTTATCCGAGATCAGCATTTGAACGCCCAAGTCGGCCATGGCCGACTTGGGTGGCGCGAGCCGGGACCCATATGTGTGTGAGTGCTTGTGGCCCCTGGGTCCCTGCTCTCGCTTCGCTCGGCCGGGACACGAATCTCCGCTCATTTTGACGCGGCCAGCAAGGGTGGGCAAAGGCGCGGCCCCGCGTACAGGACTTGCCATAAGCGCAACCCAAGCGCCGTGCCCACCATCATTTGGTGGCGGTGGGCACGGTGCTGCACCTGTGACGTAGGCTGGGCTGTGCGCGCGGACCGCACCTTTGCCCACCCTACAAATCCGATGCACAAAGCAGATGGCCGGGACATGCCCGGCCATCGCGCCCGTTCGTCTTATTCTTGCTGTGCGCCTATTCCAGCGGCTCGACCCTGATGATCGCGGCGCCGTGGTTGTTGCCGACCCAGAGCACCGGCCGCGGGCCGGTCTCCTCGACGAACACGCGGCGGATGTTGGTCGAGCGCGGCAGCAGATACTCGGTGATCTCCCCGCTCTTGGTGTCGAGCCGCGAGACATGGTCATTCGACATTGACCCGGTCCACACCTCGGCGCCGCCCTTGCTCGGCACGACGTCGTAAGGGTTGCCCCAGGCCTTCGGCAGCTTCCACTCCTTCATCTTCTCGGTGGCCGGATCGAACATGCCGATCGCGTTGGCGGCATATTGGGCGAACCAAAGGCGGCCCTGGTCGTCGAGCCGGCCACGGCGCGGCCGCGTGCGCGAGGCGGTCGTCGACCAGATCTTCACCTCGTCGGGGTTCTTGGCGTTGCGCATGCCGATGCTGTTGCCGCCGAACTCCAGCATGTAGACGTTGTTGTCCTTGTCGCTGGGCAGCCCATAGCCGCTGATCCGCCGGTTGGCGAGCTTGGAGACTCCGAGATTCTCCCACTTTTCGGTCTTGATATCGAGCCGGTAGAGATTGCGCGTCGCCGTATCGGTCATCCAGACCTTGTTGTCGACGTACATGTGGGTTGGCGTCACCATGTTGGTCTGGGTGGTGAGGTCGAGCCATTCCTTGTTCAAGGCATAGGTCGTGACCTTCTTGGTCTTGCGGTCGATCTTGGACGCACCGCCCTGATACGACATGCCGACCCAGAGGTTGCCGTCGGGATCGAGCTCGATGTCGAGCGAGCCCTTCGGCTGATCGGGCCGCAGCAACTCGAGCTTGTGGTCTGTGACCTTGCCGGTCTTGGGGTCGAGCTCGCCGACGATCTGGTTGCCGAAGTCGCTATGCCAGACGTGCCCGTCGGCATCGACTACCACGTCATGCGGCTGCGCTTCCTTGCGCGGCAGATCGTATTCGGTGATCACGACCTTGGTGGCCTTGCCTTTGGGACGCGGGAAAGTCTTGAAATTGTATTCCTCCCGGTCCGGGTTCGAGAGGCTCACCTTTGCCAGGTAATCCGCCGCCTGCTGCATCATGTTGGGAGCAACGCGCGGACGCTCGCTGCGCAGACCGCCCTGCACGATGAGCTGGGGATGCGCCGGCACGCTTTCGGGCGCGTAGCGGCCCATGCGGGTGAACACCTGCTTCCATTCGTCGGCGTTGTGCACGGCGGTGAACACGCGCTGGAGCGTGTGACAGCCCTGGCAGTCGAGCAGGAACGACGCCTTGAACTGGTCGCTGCCCGGGACGCTGAGCAGCCACTCGCCGTTGGAGAGCTGCGGCACGATGTTCCTGGCCTTGTTGAGCTTGAGGTCCGCGGTCGCGCCGGATGCGGCGACATCGACCGACTTCGGTCCCGCGAGCGTGTAGCCGGCCGCCCGAATCGAAATCGTGTACTTGCCCGGCTCGAGCCTTCCGGCCGGGAAGCTGAACTGGCCCTTGTCATTGGTGACCACCGTGGTGGTGATGGTCGAGCCTTCTTTCTTGGCGCTCACCAGCACGCCTTCCATTGCGCCCTCCTCGGTCGAGGAGACCTGGCCGCTCAGGGTCTGTGCCTGTGCGCCGAGAGCGCCCGCGATGGTGAATACGCTCGTTGCAAGCAGCAACGCTTTCAAGTTCATGGTTATCCTCCCTATGGGGTCGAACCTCGTCGACCACCTTATTGAAGAAGCAATCCTGGCATTTTCCGACTTCGCCCGACAGGGGTGTGCACAAAAAAAGCGATGGCCAGAACCCGGTCTGGCCATCGCTCCTCGCCCGAACGTCTTGCACTATTTTTAGTCGAGCGGCTCAACTCGTACGATCGACGCGCCGTGGTTGCTGCCGACCCAGAGCACCGGCCGCGGGCCGGTCTCTTCGACGAAGACACGGCGGATATTGGTGCTCCGCGGCAGCAGGTACTGCGTCATGGTGTTGGTCTTGGTGTCGAGCCGGGTCACCAGATCGGTATGCATCGATCCGGTCCACACCTCGCCGTTCTTGGCCGGCACGACATCATAGGGGTTGTCCCACTTGGTGAGCGTCGACCACTCCTTGATGTTCTCAGTCTTGGGATCGAACATGGCGATCGCGCCGGCTCCGTATTCGGCGAACCAGAGCCGGTTCTGCTCATCGATGCGTCCGCGCCGCGGCTTCGAGCCCTTTGTCGGCGTCAGGTAGATGGTGACGAGCCCGGTCTTGGCGTCGCGCTTGCCGATGCTGGTCCCGCCGAACTCCAGGAGATACACGTTGTTCTGCTTGTCCACCGGCATCCCGTAGGCGCTGATCTGCTTGCCGCGGGGATCCAGCGATTTGCCGGCGTTCTCCCATTGGCCGGTCTTAACGTCGAGCCGGTAGAACTCGCGGGTCTCCTGGTTGTTCGCCCAGACCTTGCCGTCGACGTTCGAATGGTTCGGCGACACCATCGAGGTCTGGGTGGTGAAGCCCAGCCATTCCTTCGGATAGGGATAGACCTTGAGCTCCTTGCTCTTGCGGTCGATCTTGGCGACGCCGGCCTGATACATCATCGCGACCCAGATGTTGCCGTTGGGATCGAGCTCGAGATCGAGCGTGCCCTTCGGCTGCTCGGCGCGCACCACCGGCAGCGGATAGTCCGTCACCTTGCCGGTCTTCGGATCGAGCTCGCCGATGAACAGCGAGCCGAAATCGGAGTACCAGGCCTTGCCGTCCGCATCGACGATCACGTCGTGCGGCAGCGCCTCTTTGCGCGGCAGGTCGTACTCGGTGATGATCACCTTGGTGGAGGCGCCCTTCGGGCGCGGCAGGGTCTTGAGGTTGTATTCCTTGGCGTCCGGATTGGTCAGGCTGACGCTGACCAGATAGTCGGCCGCCGACTGCATCTGCGAGCGCGGGACGCGCGGACGATTGCTGCGGGGGCCGCCCGCCACGAGCACCTGCGGCCGCGCAGGTGTGCTGCCCGGATAATAGCGGCCCATCCGGATGAACACCTGCTTCCACTCGTCGGCGTTGTGCTGCGCACTGAAGATGCGCTGGAGCGTGTGACAGCCCGTGCAGTTGGTCAGGAACCGCTTCTCGTTGTCGGAGCCGGGCAGGCTCGCAAGCCATTCGCCGTTGGAGAGCTGGGAAGCGAGGTTTCTGGTCTTCTTCAGCGTGAGATCGGCCTTGGCGTTGCCGCCTGCGGGAATCTCCACCGCCTTCGGACCGTCGAGCACGTAGCCGGCAGCCCTGATCTTGATGTCGTACTTGCCGGGCGCGATGCGGCCGTTCGGGAAGCTGTATTCGCCCTTGTCGTTGGTCACCACCGTGGTGGTGATGGTCGAGCTCTCTTTTTTGACGCTGACCAGGACGCCTTCCATGGTCGGCTCCTGGGCCGAGGACACCTTTCCGGTCAGGATTTGGGCCTGAGCGCTGCCGAATGCGGCGAGGGTTGCGGCGAGGCTGACGCTGGCGGTCAGCGAGAGCAGTTTGAGTTGCATTGTCTCCTCCCGAAATGAATTGCCGGCATCTATGCCATGCCGGCTTGCGTCCGGACAACGGTCGCCTGCCTGCCGGACCCTGCCGTGATGTCGCGCCCCCCCCGCCCAGAATTTAAACCCCCTCGTCCTGGACCTGGGAGGCCACGGGAGCGAGGGGGCTGTTTTGGAAATCAGCCGTTAGAGCATCCCCGAAAAGTTGCGGACTTTTCGGATAGGCGACCACGCAAACGCTTGGAGCGAAATCGCGATTTAACTTGAAGCGATTTCGCTCCAGGTCTGACCGTCAGTCGAGCGGCTCGACCCTCACGATCGAGGCGCCGTGGTTGCTGCCGACCCAGAGCACCGGGCGCGGCCCGGTCTCCTGGACGAAGACGCGCCGGATGTTGGTCGAGCGCGGCAGCAGGTACTCGGTGACCTGGCCGGTCTTGGTATCAAGCCTTGCCACGAGGTCGTTCAGCATGGAGCCGGTCCACACCTCCGAGGAGTCCTTGGTCGGCACGACGTCGTAGGGCATGCCCCACTTGGTCGGGAGCTTGTACTCCTTGATCTCGGCGGTCTTCGGATCGAAGAAGCCGATCGCGTTGGCACCATATTCGGCAAACCACAACCGGTTCTGCTCGTCGACGCGGCCGCGGCGCGGCTTCGAGCCCTTGGTCGGGGTTTCGTAGATGGTGATCTGGTTGGTCTTGGCGTTGCGGATGCCGATGCTGTTGCCGCCGAACTCGAGCTGATAGACGTTGTTATCCTTGTCGGTCGGCATGCCGTAGGCACGGATGCGCTTGCCCCTCGGATCGAAGTTCTTGCCCAGGTTCTCGAACTGGCCGGTCTTGACGTCGAGCCGGTAGGAGTAGTGGTCCTCCTGGTTGTTGGTCCACACCTTGCCGTCCGCGTCCGAGTGCTGCGGCGAGACCATCGACGCCTGCGTCGAGGGTGTCTGCCACTCCTTCGGGAACGGGTACATCGTCACCTGATGGCTCTTGCGATCGATCTTGGCGATGCCCGCCTGGTACATCAGCGAGAGCCACACGTTCTGGGCCGGGTCGAACTCGATATCGAGATTGCCCTTCGGCTGCTCGGGCTTGAGCGCCGGGATCGGGATATCGGTCGCCTTGCCGGTCTTGGGATCGAGCGTGCCGGCGAACTGCGCGGCGAAGTCTGAATACCAGACCTGCCCGTCGCGATCGACGATCACGTCATGCGGCTGCGCGTCTTTGCGCGGCAGGTCGTACTCGGTGATGAGCACTTTGGTGGAACGGCCCTTGGGACGCGCCTGAGTCTTAAAGCCGAACTCGGTTGCGTCCGGATTGCCCATCGTCACGCTGGCGAGATAGGTCGCGGCCGCTTTGGCGGCATTGCCTCCCACCGGCGGACGCTCGCCGCGCGGTCCGGGCAGCAGCGGTTGCGGGTGCGCCGGCGAGCTGCCGGGCGAATAGCGGCCCATCCGCTTGAACACCTGCGCATACTCCTCGGCGTCATGGCTCGACGTGAGCACGCGCTGCAGGGTGTGGCAGCCGACGCAGTTGATCATGAACATCTTCTGCTGGTCGGTGCCTGGCAGGCTGTTGAGCCACTCGGCGTTGGAAAGCGTTGCGGCGATGTTGCGGGCCTTGCCGAGCTTGATGTCGGCTTTGGCAGTCGTGCCCGCCGTCACTTCAGCGGCCTTCGGCCCGACCAGGGTATAGCCGGCCGCGCGGGTTGTGATCGTGTACTTGCCGGGCGAAAGCCGGTCGGCCGGGAAGCTGAAGTTGCCCTTCTCGTCGGTCACGACCGTGACGGTGATTGTGGAGCCTTCCTTCTTGGCGCTGACCAGAACGCCTTCCATGTTGCCTTCCTCTTGCGAGGTGACAATGCCGGTCAGCGCGGCGCCCGATTGCGCCAGCGCGCCCGACTGCAGACCATGCTCGAACGGAAAGGCGGCGAAGCTGACAGTTGCCAAAAGGAAGAGATGTCGAAGTCGCATGCGTTTCTCCCTAGACTTGATTGAGACGTTTGTGTCCGACTCGCCGCGCTCCCAAATGGCTTCGCGGCGGGTCGGAATTTCCAAAAAGCAATATCGGCAGCGCTGCCTGCCTTCGGCGGACGAGGTATCGCGCGGCCTTAGTGCCGGCGGCGAGTATCGGGTCTGCGGCCGGATGTCGCAAGCGGGATTCGCGGTCTTTTCACCAGCCGCGCCAGATCACCCTCAGCGGATAACGGCGCAGACGCTTGGCCTGCCCGCAGGGGTTGTGCCCGATCGCCAGTGTCCCCGCGCGACATGCGGGTGACCTGGGCGGGCAAAAGTTCCCGTCCTCAAAAGTCCCCGCTCTCAATCCACATCGACTGCCTTCGCGCTCTGGCACGCCGCCCACACCCGCATCGGCGTCGCCGGCATCTCGATCGCAGCGCCGGCTCCGCCCGGGATCGCGTCCGTGATCGCGTTCATCACGGTCGCGATCGCGGCGGTGGTCGCCGCCTCGCCCACGCCCTTCACGCCGAGCGGGTTGGTGGTCGCCGGCACCGGATGCAATTCGTCACGCAGCGCCGGCATGTCCTCGGCGCGCGGCATCGCATAGTCCATGAACGAGCCGGTGACGAGCTGCCCGCCGTCGGTGTCGTAGACGGTCTGCTCCAAGAGCGCCTGCCCGAGACCGGAGGCGAGCGAGCCGTGCAATTGGCCCTCGACGATGGTGTGGTCGAGCACGTTGCCGCAGTCGTCGACCGCCGTATAGGCCGCAATGGTGACGTGGCCGGTGTCGGGATCGATCTCGACTTCGGCGATGTGACAGCCGTTGGGGAAGGTCTGCGGCGTTTCGGTCTGCGCCTTGGTATCAAGATTTTCGGCGATTTCGCCGCGCTCTTTCATCTCGGCGGCGCGTGCCGCGAGATCGAACAATGATATGCGCCGATCGGTGCCCACCACTTCGAAGTTTCCGTCGCGGTAGGCGATGTCGCCCTCGGCGGCTTCGAGCACGTTGGCCGCAATCACCTTGCCCTTGGCGAGCATGGTCTCGACGGTCTTGAGCGTTGCGCTGCCGGCCGTCATCGCCGAGCGCGAGCCGACCGACGCCATGCCTGGCAGCTCGAGATCGGAGTCGCCGTGCCGATGCTTGATCTTCTCCACCGGGATGCCCAGTTTCTCGGCCGCGATGTAAGGAAAGATGTTGGCGTGGCTCTGGCCGGTCGACTGCACGTTGAGCGCCAGCACTGCGGTCTCGCCGCCCGGAAACAGCAGCGCGGCGCTTTCGAGCGGCATGCCGCCAGCGTGCTCCAGCATGCAGGAGATGCCGATGCCGCGATACTTGCCGTGCTTCGCCGATTCACGCTTGCGCTGCTTGAAGCCCGGATAGTCCGCAAGCGCGACCGCCTTGTCGAGGATCGCTTCGAACTCGCCGGAGTCATAGGTGGTGCCGACCGCCGTCTTGTACGGCATGGCCGAGGGCCGGATCAGATTGCGCCGGCGCAGCTTGATCGGATCGATGTCGGCGATGCGCGCCGCCTCGTCGACGAGCTTCTCCAGCACGTAGTTCGCCTCCGGCCGTCCGGCGCCGCGGTAAGGCGAGGTCGGCACCGTATTGGTGAACACGCAGCGCGAGCCCACGTCGATCTTCGGAATGTCGTACATGCCGGGCAGGCAGCGCGCGAAATTGAGCGTCTGGATGTTGGCGCCGACCGAGCCGATATAGGCGCCCATGTTGCCGAGATGGCGGATGCGCAGCGCGAGGAACTTGCCCCTCGCATCGAGCGCAAGCTCGCCTTCGCTGAAGGTATCGCGCGCCTGGCCGTCGGAGAGAAACGCCTCCGAGCGCGTCGACATCCAATGTACTGCGCGGCCGGTGACCTTGGCGCCGACCATGACCGCGATGTACTCCGGATAGGCGCCGGTCTTCAGCCCGAAGGCGCCGCCGACATCCTCGGTGATGACGTGCAGGCGCTCCTTCGGCCAGTTCATGATGCCGAGAATGTTGTCGCGCAGCGCGCCGGCGCTTTGCGAGCAGGCGCGCACCGTGTAGCGGTCGGTGGCCTTGTCGTAGCGCGCGGTCAGGCCGCGCGGCTCCATCGAGGCCACGACCAGGCGCTGGTTCATGACCGCGACGCGCGCGACATGCGGAGCGTTGCGGATGATCTCGTCGACCGCCTGCGCATTGGCCTCGGGATCGCCTGCGAGGCCGGGCCAGTCGACCGCGATGTTGCCGGGCGCTTCCGGCCACAGTTGCGGCGCGTCCGGCTTGACGGCGTCGCGCACGTCGATCACCGGCTTGATCTCGTCGTACTCGACCACCACGCGCTCGGCGGCGTCCTGCGCCGCCAGCGCGGTCTCGGCGATCACTATCGCGACCGGCTCACCGACATGCATGACGCGCTCGCGTGCGAGCGCGGGACGGATCGGCATGATGAGCTTCTTGCCGCCGCGGCCGGAGAGCGGAGCGTGACGCCCCACGTTGCCCACGCCGGCCGCTTCCATGTCCCTGGCGGTCAGTACTGCCACCACGCCGCGACTGCGCCTGGCTTCCTCGATCTCGACGGATCGGATATGGGCGCAGGCGTGCGGCGAGCGCACGAAGGCGGCATAGACCTGCCCGGGTTCCGCGGCATCGGCCACGAAGCGGCCCGCGCCGCGCACCAGATAGTCGTCTTCGATGCGTGGCCCGCGCCGGGCGCGATTGACGGCAGTCTCTGCATCCATGTCGAATTCCGGGTTTTTTTGGAGGGTTCGTGAAGGGTGCGTTTACAGCCAAAACGGCGCCGTCCGCTAGTGCCCCGCTTCCGAAGTTCGTAGGTCGTCGCGGCGTCCTCTGGTACGAACTTCGGAAGCAAAGGGGCACTAGCACCATGATTATTTTAGCGCCGCTTTTCGATTTGAAGTTCCTAACCGTGTTTGCGGCGACCGTTGTAGGAACTTCAAATCGGCGGCGGTAGGCGGTTTAATGTCCCGCCGGCTATGCAGTGACCAGGCCGTTGGTGCGACATTTGTGACAGGGAACCGGGTGGGTGAGCGGCATGGACCAGGTGATGAAGGCTGAACAGGTGTCGGCGCGGGCGATCAGCGCCTTTATCGCGGACGCGCTGGTCAAGACCGGGCTTCCGGCAGCCGATGCCGGCAAGGTCGCCGAACTGATGTGCGAGGCCGATCTTACCGGCGCCGATGCGCACGGGATCTTCCGCCTGCCGCAATACGTCAAGCGCCTGCGCGCGGGCGGGATCAATCCGCGGCCAAACATCACGGTCGAGCAGACCGCGGCGGCGACCGCGCTGGTCGATGGCGATAACGGCATGGGCCACCTCGTCATGGCGCGCGCGGCCGAGACCGCGATCGAGCTTGCGCGTGCGAGCGGCATCGGCTGGGTCGGCGCGCATCATTCGAACCACGCGGGCGCCGCCGGCGTCTATGCGGCGCTGCCGCTTCCGCACAGCATGGTCGGCATCTACAGCGTGGTGGCGAGCGCCAATCACATGCCGGTCTGGGGCGGCGTCGAGTTGCTTCTCGGCACCAACCCGGTCGCGGTCGCGATCCCAGCGGGCGAGGAAGCGCCGATCGTGCTCGATATCGCGACCTCAGTCGTCTCCTACGGCACCATCAAGTCGCATCGCCTGCAGGGAAAGCCGCTGCCGGAAGGCTGGATGGTCAAGACCAAGGATGGGCAGCCGCTCACCGATCCGGCGCGGAGCGGCGAGGGCGTGCTGCTGCCGATCGGTGGCTACAAGGGCAGCGGGCTCGCGCTCGTGCTCGGGCTCTTGGCCGGTCCGCTCAATGGCGCGGCTTTCGGCCGTGACGTGTTCGACTTCAACTACAACGACACCGATGTTTCCAACACCGGGCACTTCATCATCGCGCTCGATGTCGCCCGCTTCACGCCGCTCGACGAATTCAAGGCCGAGATGGATCGCCATCTGCGCGATCTGCGCACCTCAAAGCCGCTGCCGGGCTTCGACGCCGTGCGCCTGCCCGGGCAGGAGCGGCGGTCGCGCCGCGCTGACCGGCTCGCCAACGGCGTGCCGATGCCCCACGAGCTGATCGGCGAGCTCGACAGGTTCGCGGGCGAGATGGGCGTCACGCCGCTGCGCGGACGCTAGCTTTCCTTGCTGTCGTCCCCGCGAAGGCGGGGACCCAGTATCCCAGAATCGAATGTTGCAGCTCCACAGCCCTGATCACTTCGCCTGTGTTTACTGGGTCCCCGCTTTCGCGGGGACGACACCGAGACATACTACTTCGCCTCGAGCGCCTTGCGTACGCGCGCGGCAGTCGCGGGCGCGGTGCGCGACACCTGCTCCACCAGCGCGGCGACCTGCTCGCCGGTGAGCGGATCGACGTCGAGCTTGAGCTTCTCCGCCTCGGCCAGGAACGCCTGGTCCTTCATGGTGGCGTCGAAGGCGCGCCGCAGCGCGGTGACGCGCTCGGCCGGCACGCCCGGCGGCAGGAAGTAGGGCCGGCCGTATTCGAGCCGCGCCAGCAGAAGGAGCATCGCCTGCCGCTCGGGGTCGGTCTTGGCGAGGTCGAGCGCCATCGGCACGCTCGCCAGTTCGGGATTCTTGCGCAGCGCCCACTGCGCAAGGATCTTGATCTTCTTCTCCGTGATCCACTGCGGATTGAGCGCGCGCACCGTGGTCCAGTTGCTGGCGGCGTTGCCCTGGATTTCGCCGCTCTCCATCGCGAGATGGATCTTGGGCGTGCTCTGATAGCCGGTGATGACCTTGAACTTGAAACCGAACAGCGCATTCACCAGCATCGGATAGTCGTACTGCGTCGTGCCCGGTGCCTGCGCGCCGACGACAATCCGGGTGTTGCGGATGTCCTCGAATTTCTCGACCGGCGCGCTGTGCCACAGGTAGGTGATCTGCGTTTCGCGATTGCTGCTGCCGACCCAGAGGAGCTTCACCGGGTCGAAGCGCACGCCCGCCGGCTGCAGCAACGGCGTGGTCGGCAAGCCGTTGAACGGCGCGCCGATGACAGTGCCGTCGAACGGGCCCGTGTTGTAGAGCGCATTCGTCATGGTGGCACTGCCGGCACCGGGCTGGTTTTGCACGATCACGGTCGGGTTGCCCGGAATGTGGGCCGACAGATGCCGGGCGATGGCGCGTGCATTGATGTCATAGCCCGAGCCGACGCCGACACCGACCACGATGCGCACCGTCTTGCCGCGGTAGAAATCCGCGGCGTTCCGTTGGGCCAGCGCCGGGGTCGCGACAACGGCGAATAGCGCCAGCAATGCCGTTTTCATTCGTTTTCTCCTGTAGCCTTCGGGCCCCGCTATAGCATAAGAACCGGCGACCAAGAGTAACGATGCAGCGACCCCTCAGGCTTTGGTGCACGAAACGAAAGGCAGAGCATGCGTACGATCGACGTTCACACCCACGTGCTGACCGAGGAAACCATGGGGCTGCTGCAGAAGGAGGCCCCCAAGATCGCGCCGCGGCTGACGCCGATCGATTCTGATTTCGCCGTGCTCGAGGTTGCCGGAACGCCGTACCGGCCGTTCCCGCGCGGCGGTTTCGACCTCGACCGGCGCTTTGCCGACATGGCGGCTGCCGAAGTGGACGTGCAGGTGCTCTCGGCGACGCCGCAGACCTATTTCTACGACCAGGAGCCGGCGCTCGCGGCCGCCTGCGCGGCGCTGCAGAACGACCAGATCGCCAAGCTGGTGAAGACGCACCCGGATCGCTTCCTCGGCATCGCCACGTTGCCGATGCAGGCGCCGCAGCTCGCCGCCGAGGAATTGCGCCGCGCAGTGCGTACCCTCGGCCTGCGCGGCGCCATGATCGGCTCCAACGCGCGCGGCCGGAACCTCGACGACCCCGCGTTCGAGCCGTTGTGGGCGGAAGCCGCCGCGCTCGGCGCCTTCATGATCGTGCATCCGGTCAACGTCGCGGGTGCCGATCGCTTGCGCTCCTATTATCTCACCAACCTGATCGGCAACCCGCTCGACACCACCATCGCGGCGGCGTGTCTCGTGTTCGGCGGCGTGCTCGAACGCCATCCGGCGCTGAAGGTGTTGCTCGTGCATGGCGGCGGCTTCGTGCCCTATCAGGCCGGACGCTGGGTGCTTGGCTGGCAGGTGCGACCGGAGCCCAAGGTCAACATCAAGCAGTCGCCGCAGCCGTCGATCGACCGCTTCTACTACGACACCATCTTGCACGCGCGGCCGCAGCTTGAGTTCCTGGTCTCATCGGTCGGGTCCGCGCGCGTGCTCCTGGGCAGCGACTACCCTTACGACATGGGTACCGGCGAATGCGTGCGCCAGGTCAAAGCCCTGTCGATCACAGAGACCGACAAGGCCAAGGTGCTGCGCGATAACGCGCTCGCGCTCTTCGGCGTTTCATGACCTGGTCGCAGCGGCTTTGCTCGGATCAGCGCGGTGGCACAGGCAATCCGGCCGCAGACGGAACACGCGCTGCGCCGTGGCGCCGAGGATTTTTTCCCGGTCGCCATCGGAAAATTGCGCCGCATTGACGACCTTCGTCGGCTCGGGGTCGCCGATCGGGAACGGCATGTCGGAGCCGAGCATAAGGCGGTCGGTGCCGGCCTTCTTCGCCAGGTACTCCAGCGAATCCGCGTCGAACACGACCGAATTGAAATAAATGGCCGCAAAGCCTTTGCGCGGATCGGCGTACTTGCCCTGTGCGATCTGGTGATTGCGCGCGAGCCGGCCGAGCGCGAATGGCAAGGCTGCGCCACCGTGCGAGAGAATGAACTTGAGGCCGGCAAATTTCAGGAGGTGGCCTGAGAACAGCAACCGCGATACCGCGATCGACGTATCGGCCACGCGCCCGATGGCGTTGACGAGGTCATAGTCGTTGAGGCGCGGCTCGCCGCAGATGAACATCGGGTGCAGATAGACCGCGGCCTCGAGCTTCGATGCCGCAGCCCAGAACGGATCGAGCGACGGATCGTCGAGGTTGCCGCCGGTGCCTTTGGGCAGCGTGCCGATCATTACGCCGCCGAAGCCCTTGGCCATCGCCTCGCCGAGCACCTCGGCGGCCATTGCGCCATCCTGCAGCGGCACCGTGGCAAGCGCCGTGAATCGCGGCTCGTCGCCCAGCTCGTCCCACATGCAATCGTTGATGAAGCGGCTCCAGGCGAGACCTTCCTGCGGAGGAAGCTCGTAGCCGAAGATGTCGAGCCAGCCGCCCATGAGCTGGTGGTCGATGCCGTTCTGGTCCATCCAGGCGCGGCGGTCGGCGAGATCGGAAAGCTTCGGCGACACCGGCCGCGTCGGCTCCGTGCCCGGAAACTGCATGCGCACGCCCTTGTCGCCGCGCATGAGCCGCACGCCGGGGAACTGTTGAGCCGTCGCATCGAAGCGCTCATAGAGACATTTGGGAACGAAATGCGCGTGGACGTCGATGATGAGCTGCGTCACGGGAGAACTCGCTTGTTGGGCCAGGACGGTGGAACTGATACTCGTCATGCCCGCGCTTGTCGCGGGCATCCACGTCTTCCTTTCATTACATTAGTGAAGTCGTGGATGGCCGGGACAAGCCCGGCCATGACGTCGAGAATGCGTCGATCGTGATCAAGGTCGGGCTCACTTGCCATCTCGCATAGCGTTGCCGAGCGCCTCCCAGATCGCCAAATGGGACATCGGCAGCGTGTTGACCTCGACGCCGAGCGGCGCGAGTGCGTCATTCACTGCATTGGCCACGGCTGCCGGCGCGCCGAGATAGCCGGCTTCGCCAGAGCCTTTCTGTCCGAAGGTGGTCAGCGGCGAGGGCGTACAGTGATCGACGATACTGATCGGCGGCACTTCGAGCGCGCTCGGGATCAGGTAGTCCATGAACGTGCCGCTGGTGAGCTGGCCATTCTCGTCATAGGTGAATTGCTCGTAGAGCGCGGCGCCGATCCCGTGCGCGATGCCGCCATAGGTCATCCCGTGCACGATATCCGGGTTGATCATGACGCCGCAATCATGCCCGCAGACATATTGCCTGATGCAGGGCGCGGCGGTCTCCGGGTCGATCTCGACATAGACGATGTGTGCCTCGAACGCATAGCACGGATAGATCTGGACGCGGCCGTCGGGCGTTGGCAGGCCGCCGCCGGTCGGCACCTCCCAGACGAATTTCGCCTGCAGCCCCGGCTCGATGTCCAGCGGCATCTGATGAAACTTGCGATGCGCGATCTCGACCAGTTGATCCCAGCTCATGGCTTTTTCCGGCACGCCCTTCAGGCTGACATTGCCGTCGCGGTATTCGAGGTCCTCCTTGGCGCATTCGAGATTGTGTGCCGCGATCGCGATGAGCGTTTCCTTGATCCGGCGCGCCGCGCCCGCCGCCGCGCCGCCGAGCATGATCGCCATGCGGCTGCCGACCGGGCTGTTCGAGGGCAGTGCGTTAAGCGAGTCGGCATGGATCACCCGGATTTGCGCCGGGTCGCGCTCGAGAATCTCGCCGACCACGGTAGACACCAGCGTTTCGTGGCCCTGCCCCGATGACGACGTGCCCATGATGCCGGTGATCGCGCCCGAGAGATCGACGCGTACCAGGCAGGAATCCATCCAGGTCGTCGTTTCATTCTTGGGATTGAGCAGCGGCTCGAACGCGGAATTTCCGCCGCTCGGCTCGAGACAGGTCGAGACGCCGATGCCGGCGAGCAGGCCCGATCGGCGCGCCGCGTCGCGCCGGCGCACAAGCGCCGGATAGTCGATCGCGGCGAGCGCCTTGTCGAGGACCATGTGATAATCACCGGAATCGTAGGTCGAGCCGCTCGGGATCGTGTATGGGAACTCGTCCTTGCGGATCAGGTTCTTCTGCCGCAACGCGATCCGGTCCATGTTCAGGAACTGCGCAACGCGGTCCATGGTGCGCTCGAGCGCGAAGTTGGTCGGTGATTGGCCGAAGCCGCGCACCGCTTCCTGCGGTGTCTTGTTGGTCATCACCGAGACCGGCTCGTAGGCGATCGCCTCGATCCGATAGGGCCCGCAGATCGCGCTGACCGGTTTGCCGAGCTGGAACGGCGCGCGGCCCGCATAGGCGCCGACGTTGTCGACCGCCTTGATCTTGAGAGCGCGGATGGTGCCGCCGCCGTCGAAGGCGACAGTCATGTCGAAGATGCGGTCCGGCCCGTGCATGTCGCCGCCGCGCATGTTCTCGAGCCGGTCCTCGATCAGGCGCACTGGCAGGCCGAGACGCTTGGCGAGATAGCCGACCAGCACCGTGTGCTTGAGCCCGCGCTTGACCCCATAGCTGCCGCCGACGTCAACGTCGTAATGCACGCGCACGGCGTTGCCAGGCAGCCGCAGCGCCTTGGCGACCTGGTCGGGATATTTCGGCATCTGGATCGACGCCCAGATGTCGAGGATCTCGGTTGCTGGATTCCATTGCGCAGCGACCGCGAAGGTCTCGATCGGCACCGTCGCGTTGCGATTCCAGATCGCGCGAAACGCGAGCTTGTGCTCCGCCCTGGCGAATTCCTCCTCCACCGGACCCCAGACGAAATGGCGGTGCAGGATGACGTTCGAGCCGTGCGCGGGATGGACCAGCGGGCTGTCGTCAGCCATCGCCTGTTCCGGGTCGGTGACGTGCGGGAGTGGCTCGTATTCGACCTCGATGAGCTCGGCAGCGTCCTCGGCGAGCGCCCGGCTGTCCGCCACGACGGCCGCGACCCACTCGCCGGCGTATCGCACGCGGTCGCGCGCCAACGCCCAGCGCGTCACTTTCGGGGCGTCGACGCCGATCGGCAGTGGCTCGGTTGCGGCGCAGAGCTCCTCGCCCGTCAGCACATAGTGCACGCCCGGCAGCGCGCGCGCCGTGTCGGCGCGGATCGACACGATGCGCGCGGAGGCATGCGGCGAGGCCACGAGCGCGACATGCTTGAGGCCAGGAAGCGCGACGTCGGCGGCATAGCGGCCACGCCCGGTGACGAAGCGCGGGTCTTCCTTGGTTCGCCGCTTGGAGCCGATATAGCGAAACCGGTTGGCGCTGGCGTCGTGACGTGTGGTCATGTCGCCCCCATGCGCATCGCCCCTATGCGCTGCGCCGCCAGCGCAACGGCGTCGACGATCTGCTGATAACCCGTGCAGCGACAGAGATTGCCGCCGATCGCCTCGCGAATCTGCTCTTCGGTCGGGCGCGGATTGGCGTCGAGCAGCGCCTGGGCCGCGATCAGCATGCCGGGCGTGCAATAGCCGCATTGCAACGCATGCGTTTCGCAGAAACTGTCCTGCAGCACGCTCAGACCTCCGTCCGGCTGCTGCAGGCCCTCGACCGTCACGATCCGGTGGCCGTTCGCCTGAACCGCATACATCAGGCAGGAGCGGACCGGCTCGCCGTCGAGCATCACCGAGCAGGCGCCGCAGATGCCGTGCTCGCAGCCGATGTGCGTGCCGGTAAGATGCAGATGCTCGCGCAGCCAGTCGACCAGCGACGTGCGCGCCGTGACCTGACCGGTGCGCTGCGTGCCGTTGACCTCGACCGTGATGGGATAGAGCGCCTCACTCATGGCGCGGACCTTGCGGCGTCATAGGCTTGCTGCAGCACGCGCGTCATGAGCACGCCCGCCAAGTGGCGCCGATAGGCGGCGCTCGCATGAGTATCGGGTTCGGGCGCGAGCAACGCTGTCGCCTCCTGCGCCACCGAACGTGCGCTCGCTCTGTCCAGACGGTGCCCGATGAGACGGCGCGCCAAGTCAGGAAACGCAACGGGCGTCGGCGTCGCGCCACCGACGCCGAACGTCACGCGCGTGCAGTGTCCGTCATCATCGACCGCGACCTGAGCGGCGGCAGCCGCAATAGCGAAGTCGCCATGGCGCCGGCTGATCTCGGCGAAGGCGGAGCCGGTCTTGCGCTCGCGCCAGACCGGCCAGTGGATTTCTTCGAGACATTCGTCCGGCCGCAGGCTCGTCATCATCGGTCCGGCAAAGAACGCTGCGGCAGGCAGTGCCCGAGTGCCCGCCTTCGCGCGCAGCACCAGGCGCGCCTCCAGGATCTGCGCGACCAGCGGCAGTTCCGCCGATGGGTCGGCGTGCGCAAGGCTGCCGCCAACCGTTCCGCGATTGCGCGTCTGCGCATGCCCGACGAAGGCCAGCGCCTGCCGCAGCAAAGGCACGCGTGCCGCCAGCACGTCGTCGCGCGCAATCACGCATTGGCGGGTGCACGCGCCCGTCCGCACAGCATCCGTCTCGAAGGCCACGAATTTCAATGCCGCGATCTCGTTGATGTCGATCAGCCAACTCGGGCGCAGCAGCCGGAACGCCATCATGGGCACCAGGCTTTGTCCGCCTGCAACGACCTTCGCGGTATCGCCATGCTGATGCAGCAGCGCGCAGGCCTCTTCGATTGAGGTCGCGCGCGCATATTCAAAAGGGGGCGATTTCAATGGGCAACCTCGACAGCCACTGCCAAATCGATATTACGGGCCTTATGCCGCAGGACCCTACCCTACAGTCTGAAAATCACACGTCCCCGATTGTGGGGCGCAATGCAGGCGGTTCATAATCCTCCCCAGTTCCTAAGGTCTTACGACTTCGCTTGCCACCATAGCAACGTCGGAAGCGACGTCAGACAAACAGCCGGCCATGACGAATGCGCTGAAGTTCTTCCAAGGCCGTTTCGGGCGCGTCGCTTTGCTGGACTCCGACCACAGTCTGGTCACGCATGCCCATCCGCAATGCCACGTCCTGATCAAGGCGCGGGGCGAGGACACGGCGTTCGAGGTTGGTGGCGGATTGCATCCGCTAACCCGCGACACGGTGGTTCTCGTCAATGCGTGGGAGCCGCACGCGAAGATTCACGCGAGCACCCAGCGCTCGACAGTGTTGGCCCTGTACATCGAGCCCGACTGGCTTGCTGCCACCGATCGCCGTCTGGGCGCTGCCGGCCTGCATGGATTTTTCCCTCGCTCCTGCGTTCCAATTCCTCGCCATGTTCGCTTGCTTGCTGACCGGCTGATCGATGAGATGTTCGACACCAATCCCGACGCCCAGCTCAGATGGGAAGGCGTGCTGTTCGATCTCATGATGTCCGTCCTCCATGCCTTCTCGGCCTGGCGCGACCGTCTTGAAGTCCAGCGCGCAAGACCATCGGATCCGCGTATTGGCCGTGCGATCCGGTTCATGCAGGGGAATCTTGGCGGCGGATTTTCATTCGACGACGTGGCGCGGGAAAGTCGTTTGTCGCGTCCGCATTTCTTCTACTTGTTCAAGCAGTGCACGGCAGTTTCGCCGGCGATTTTCTTCAATACGCTGCGGATGGAATCCGCCTTCTGCCAACTCACCAGCGCGGGAATGACCATCAATACCGTGGCCTCTCGGCTTGGATTTTCCGAGCCGCACCACTTCACGCGTTTCTTCCGCCAGAACTTGGGAATTCCGCCGAGCGAATACCGCAAGACGGTCGAACTGTTCCACTAGCGAACGCCGAATTCGGCCTGGATCCTCGAAAGGGAGAGAACATGAGACAAGGATGGATGTGGGTTGCCGCGCTGGCGGGATGTCTCGTTTCCAGCGCGGCGCTGGCGCAGTCGTGGCCCACCAAACGGGTACAGGTCATCGTGCCGTTCACGCCCGGCAGCGCCACCGACATCATGGCGCGGACGGTGACGCAGCGCCTGTCGGAACAACTCGGCCAGCCCTTCGTGGTCGAGAACCGGCCCGGCGCCGGCGGAACGATCGGGGTCGGCGCCGTCGCCAAGGCCGATCCGGACGGCCACACGATCCTGGTGCATTCGTCCTCCTACACGATCACGCCCACGACCTATCCGAACACGCCCTACAATACGGTGCGCGACCTCGTCGGCATTACGCCTCTGGCGCTGCTGCCGCAGGTGCTGGTGATCTCGCCCGCCAAGAACATCCGAACCGTGCCGGACCTGGTGCGCGCCGCCAAGGCGAAACCGGGCGCCATGAACTATGCGTCGGCGGGCGTTGGGACGGCGACGCAGCTCAACGCCGAGCGATTTCGTCTCGGTGCCGGCATCGAGGTGGTCCATGTGCCGTTCCGCGGGACGCCGGAGGCGCTGACCGAGGTCATCACCGGCCGCGTCGACTATTACTTCTGCCCGATCAACGCGGTGCTGCCGATGATCGCGGAAAAGCAGCTGCTGGCGCTCGCCATGGGAAGCTCGAAGCGTTCGGGAGCGCTGCCGGACTTGCAGACGACGGTCGAGGCTGGTGTGCCGAACTCGGACTACAATTTCTGGGTCGGCATGTTCGTGCCGTCGAAGACGCCGCTTCGTGCCGTCGAAGACGCCGCGCGCGATCGTGAACCGGCTGTATGAAGAGACCGCGAAGGCGCTCAACTCAAAGGAAGTCCGCGACAGCATGACGAAGCTTGGCGCCGAGTCGATGCTGATGCGGCCAGATCAGTTCGACGCCTACATCCGCAATGAGATCACGACCAACGCAGGGCTGGTGAAGGCGGCCGGGATCCCCATTGCGGGGAAATGATAGCGCCGAGCAATTGCCCGCCGGTGCTACTTCTGCTCCAGCGCCGTGCGCACGCGCTTCACCGTATCAGCGGGCGTCTTCGAGACCTTCTCGACCAGCGCGCCGAGTTCCTGACCGGTGAGCGGATCGACGTCGATCCTCAGCTTCTTGGCTTCCGCCAGATAGGCTGGGTCTTTCATGGTCTCGTCGAACGCCTTGCGCAGCGCGGCCACCCGATCGGCCGGCACGCGCGGCGGCACGAAGAACGGCCGGCCGACGTCGAGCCGCGCCATCACGAGCCGCAGCGCCGCTTCGTCGGCGGGGCTCTTGGCAAGATCGAGCGCGTTCGGCACGCCCGGCAGCTCCGGGTTCGGCCGCAGCGCCCATTGCGCGATCACCTTGATCTTCTTTTCGTTAAGCCACTTCGAGCTCAGCGTCTTTAGCGTGGTCCAGGCCGAGATCGTGCCCTGCACTTCGCCGCTCTCGACCGCGAGGTTGATCTTGGACGTGCTCCCGTAGCCGGGAATGACCTTGAACTTCATGCCGAACAGCGCGTTCGCGACCAGCGGGAAGTCGTACTGCGAGGAGCCCGGCGCCTGCGCGCCCACGATCAGCTGCTTGGTCTTGACCTCTTCGAGGCTCTGCACCGGCGAGGTGTGCCACACATAGGTGACGTGGGTTTCGCGGTTGGTGTTGCCGACCCACTGCAGCTTCACCGGATCGAAGCGGATCTTGTTGCTCGGCGAAAGCAGCGGCAGCGTCGGCATGCCGCCGAAAGCCGCACCGATCACGGTGCCGTCGAACGGGCCGACGTTATAGAGCTGGCTCGTCATGATGGCGGAACCGGCGCCCGGCTGGTTCTGCACCACGATCGTCGGCTTGCCCGGGATGTGCTTGGCGAAGTGGCGGGCGAGCAGCCGCGCGTTCACGTCGTAGCCGGAGCCCACCGCGATGCCGACCACGATCTGGATGGTCTTGCCGGCATAAAATTTGGCGACATCGTCGGCCTGCGCCGGCGCGCTCAAGGCTGCGGTCGCAGCAAGGATGGCGCAGAGGGACAGGGTTGGCTTTTGCATCGGCTTTCGCTCCCGGGTGGCAAAGTGGTTGGCTAACCTATCATTGGGCGCCGGCGGCCGCGACCGCCGCGGCATGCGGCTTATTTGCGCTTCAGGCGGCTTTACGCTTCAGGCGGCGGCGCGCTCCTCCTCGGGCGTCAGCGGCAGTTTCACCGGCCGTTTAAGCCGTGCCGAAAGGTCGAGCGCCTTGGTCAGCATCAGGTTGCGGTGCGCCTCCGCGGCCGTGCAGGCTTGCGTCGGCACGCCAAGCGCCATCCGGTTGAGCCAGGAGTCCGTCTCCTCCCGCATCGGTCCGCGCAATTCGCCGAGCACCATGTCGCCGGGCGGATAGCTGCCCATGAAATCGACCAGCCGGCTGGTATCCGGATTGTAGCCTTCGAGCTGCGGCTTCGACACTGCCAGCACCATGTCGCGGTGGGTGTCGTCGATGGTGAGCACACCGTCGGTGCCGTTGATCGCGACTTCGAGGCTGTAGACGGCGCCCGGCCAGGTCACCGGCAGCGCCCAGGAAATGTTGAGATGATAGACGCTGCCGTCCGCGAACATGATCATGCCGGCGGTAGCGTCGATGCCCTGGTAGGTCGGACCCAAGACCTTGTCGATCGAGCGCGCGTAGCATTCGACCGGCGTCTTCTTCTCCATGTACCACATCACGATGTCGAGCGCGTGGGTGCCCGAGATCACCATCGGGGAGATCGTGGTCGGATCATCGGTGCGCTTGTAGTTGTCGATCGCGACCAGCCGGTTCATGAACGCGCGCGAGGTGACGAGGGTGACATCGCCGAGCGCGCCGGTGCGCACCTTCTCCTTGGCGCCGAGCCATTTGCGGCGGAAGCGCTGGGTATAGCCGACGACCGCATCGAGCTTGGCGTCGGTGATGGCCTTGAGCACGCGCGCGGATTCCGCAAGATCGGTCGCGAGCGGCTTCTCGATCAGCATCGGCACGCCGCGCTCGACTGCGGCGAGGATCGGATCGACGTGCAGGTGCTCGTCGGTCGCGATGATCGCGCAGGTCACTTCAGGCCGGCGCAGCAATTCGCGATGATCCTGCGTGACGAAATCAGCATCGATCTTGGGCGCGACCTCGCCGGCGCGGTTCGGATTCTTC
Source organism: uncultured Alphaproteobacteria bacterium (assembly GCA_963753575.1). Lineage (GTDB taxonomy): Bacteria > Pseudomonadota > Alphaproteobacteria > Rhizobiales > Xanthobacteraceae > VAZQ01. The sequence continues at coordinate 3,484,256 of CAVWCR010000003.1, read as the reverse complement.
TCGGCGAGCCCGATCCATTCGACCGCCGGATGGCGCGCCGCCACCTCGCCGCGAAACAGGCCGACGCGCCCGCCGCCGATGATCGCCAGCCCGATGCCTTTGGCGCTGCGCTTCATTGCTTGCTCTTTGCGGTCATCTCGGAGATCGCCGATAGCGTCTCGTTGCTGAGCGGCAGATCAATCGGCTCGCCGCGCGCGGCGGAAAGGTCGGCGGCGAGATAGGTCTGCATCACGGTGCGTGCGCTCTCCGGCGTCACCATCACCGGCCGATCGAGCATGCATGACTCCAGGAAATGGATCGTCTCCGGTCCCATCTGGCCGGCGAACACGTGGTCGACCTGCTCGCCCGGCATGGTCGACATCGGAAACATCGTTCCGCCCGCGACCGTGTTGAGCCAGTGCTCGCGGTGGGTGTCGTCGAGCATCAGCGCGCCCTCGGTGCCGGTGATCTCGACCCAGGTGGTGCAGAAGTTGGGATAGCTCGGCGGCAGGTTCCAGCCGCCGCCGATGGTCACCACCATGCCGTTGTCCATGGTGACGATCGACCACATGCAATCGTAGGAGCCGTTCACCGGCTGCATGTAGCCATAGGAGCCCTGCGAGTAGACCTTGACCGGCTTCGCCGGCTCCAACAGCCAGAACACGAAGTCGAGATCGTGGGTCGATTCCATCACCACCGGCGAGAGCTTGACGCGGCTGGCGATCTTCTTGCCGAGGCTGCGCGAGAGATGCCGGCTCACCATCACGGACACGACCTTGCCGAGCGTGCCGTCGGTGATCTTCTTCTTGGCGAAGGCGAATTTCGGATTGAAGCGCTGCGAATAGCCGATGGTGAACTTGATTCCGCCGCGGCGCGCGAGCGTGATCAATTCGTCGGCCTCCCACAGTTCGAGCGCGATCGGCTTTTCCAGGAGCACGTGCTTGCCGGCCTTGAGGCAGTCGCGCGCGATCGGGAAATGCGTCTGCTCGGGCGTGGTGCAGATATAGACCACCGAGATCGCCTCGTTCCTGATGATGTCCTGGTAGTCGAGCGTCGCGGTCGCCGCGTTGGTGAGCGCCTTGATCTCGGCCAGCCGATCGGGGCGGATCTCGCAGACATGCAGCTTGTCGACCAGCGCCGAGCGCGACAGCGTCTCCGAACGGATGCCGCCGCACCAGCCGGTGCCGATCACCGCGACTTCAACCTGTTTCACTGGCAAGGCCTCATGGTGAAGATGGGGGAGGGGTGGCGCGCGCGATAAAGACCATGATTGCGCGGCGGTCGCAAAGGGGGATTTTGTCCCGGGTAGCGTGGTGCGGCGCCGTGGGGCGAAAGGCCGCCCGGCCCCGCTTGGCTGCGACGCTGCCGCTGCAAGCGCAGGCGTCTTTGCGCGCGTGTTGGCGAGAGCCGATGAGGGCAAAGACACATCATTGAAATTGCTTGTATTTCTGAGTTGGTTTGGTTTTGTCAAAACGCTGCGCGCTACGCCCTTTCCGTTCGGCCCCACGTATCCGCGCTTTCGCGGGGACGACAGCGGAGAGGCGCGTGCACGGGACCGTCATGCTGCGCCCGCGGCGTTTCACTTGCTTTTCAAACAGCCTGGAGCCTTCATCAGCTCCGCCACCGAAGCAAACTGATCCTGCCAAAATGAGAGCGTCCCCTGTTGCTTTGCTTGGGCGCGGGGGTTCGCCCGTCTTGCTCTCTTCTTCCGTCCCCTGTTCGAGGGGGATGGCGCGCCGACAAGGCGCGTGGCCGGGATTGCTCCCGACCGGCCCGGAGTTGCGTTAAGTCTCCGGGCGAGCCCGGATCGCCGGGCCCTGGGCGTGAGACGTCACGCCCCGCGCCTTGCGGCGCGCCAACGCGGCATCTTGGCTTATCGCCTTTGACGGTGGTCGGACCGGGCCGGCTCCATAGTGGCCGACGAGGCTGCCCGAGTACCGCCCGGGGACGGGGTCTGCGTTATCACCCCGCTCGCGGGTGCCGCTCCCGGTCCCCGCTCGCAAGACGCCTCATGAAAACGCCCCTCGAAGACGGATCGGGATACGTGCCATATGGACCAATATTCACCAAATGTCAAGTTCTTTCAGGTGAATATATATTGACCTTGTGAAACTTCGTCGGCTATGATGGTCGTATCGTGGTTCTGCTGCGCCCGGCGCCATTCGGCGGCCGGGCGTTGGCTTTTTTTGGCCACGCAAGTCGCCGCCCGCCTGATTGCCGGGCTCGCATCATCACCACAATCCTCACACCAAGGGAGCCATACCAATGGCCAGACGCTTCAATCGCGCCGCCCGCAACGGCCCTTTCGACGCCGGAGGCGGCGACAGCGCTCTCGGCAAGGCGTTCGCCGGCGTGCTCAAGGCCGATTTCGCGCGCCATGGCGCGCGCCGAATCAGGACGCTGCGCAAGAGGCAGCCCTGCGACTATCTCAAGCTCGTCGCCTCGCTGCTGCCGCCGGCATCCGGCACCGGCGCGGCGGAGCCGTCGCCGCCGATGAGCGAAGAAGAGTTTGCCAGCGCGCTTGAAGCAATTCGTGCCGCCGCTGCGCAATACGACAAGTCGCGGTCTGGAAGCTAGTGCCCTGTTTCCGAAGTTCGTGATCCACCTCAGCACACTCCGACACGAACTTCGGAAACGAAAGGGCACTAGCAACTCCATGATTCTAGTGCCGCTTTTTGATTTGAAGTTCCTTATCAGAGTTTGCTGCGGGTGGTGCAGGAACTTCAAATCGGCGGCACCAGGGCAACAAGCCGCGCGGGCCGTTGCGGTGACTCATAGTCGCCGCGCCTGATCCATTTGGCGGCGCCCGGTGTGCAGGCTTGCCCCGACGTGGCGATGCTGAGTATGATCCAGCCCGCGAAAATCTGCATCTGCGCGCTCTCCTTTGGACTGGCTTATGGGTATCGGTCTTGGATTCCTCGCCAACCTTGTCGAACTCAAGCGCAGCGGAGCCATCGACGGCTTCACGCGCGTCATCGAGATCGGTGCGCAACAGCTCGCCGAACTCGTTCCTGACGGCCGACGATCTTCTCTCGGAGGTCTACTCGCTTTTCGGCAAGGACCGGGTCCAACTCGGCGTTCCGAGCGGCGATGGAAACTTCATCAAGGCGGCGCCGTCTTCCCGGCTGTTCTGGCAGTCGCTCGGCTTTGAGTATGCATCGATCGACTTCACCGGCGAGCACGACTCGCTCGCCCTCGACCTCAATCGCGATGCCGTTCCGCAGAACTGGATCGGCCGGTTCGACCTCGTCATCAATACCGGCACCACCGAGCACATTGCGAACCAGGACAACGCTTTCAGGATGGTGCACGACCTCGCCCGCAAGGGCGCGGTGATGTATCACGACGTCCCGCTGTTCATGCTGGGGCACGGCCTCATCAACTATAGCCCGCGCTTCTTCGTTCACCTGTTCTTGCGCAATGGTTACGACCCGCTGTTCATCAGAATGTCGCGGGTCGAATCCGGGAAGGTTCCGGACTACGTAACCGCGCTCAATCGCAAGTGGGGCAACGACCGCGCGATCAATCTCGATGGGCTTGATACCATGATGATCACCGCCGCCTTTCGCAAGGCGGGGCGGGCGCCGTTCGCCACGCCGCTCGATATTCCGAAGCGGGCGCTATTGCCAAAATACCTGCGTCTGCCGCGCACCTGGCGGCATCTCCTGGCGCTGCGCTAGAGCGGCGGCTTGATCGGTTGTGGGAGTCACGTGGGCGCGTCGATGCCTCTGGGATAGTCCTCCCACACGCGCCCATCGAGCAGGCGGCCGGTGCTTTTCTTGCGCGCGCCGCCCCATTGCTTGAAGAAGAAGGCGACGCTCTGGCGCTGGCAGGCGTCGCGCAATTCCTCGACCCACCACGCCTCCATGGGTCGTGCGCGCGGTCCGGACTCGCCGCCAACGATCACCCAGTGAATATCGGAAAGATCAGGCTCGACGATCGGTCCAAGCAGCGGCTCGAACGAGACGAAACGGACGCGCGCCGGTACGCGCCGCAGCACATCGAGCCGGTCAAGATAGTCTTCGTTCTCGACCGAAGTCCCGAGCCACACGTTGGGGAGCAAGGCAAAGCCAGGCTTGGACAGCAGCTCAAGCATGCGCTCGGGGCGCTTAGTCAGAACTTGGAACGAATGCCAATGCGCGCGCCCCATCACTTGCCAGACCTGCCGGATGAATGGCTCAGCCGCCTTGTCCTGAAACAGATCGGACATCGAGTTCACGAAGATGCGCTGCGGCTTCTTCCAGTTGAGCGGCGCCGACAGCGCGCTCTCGTCGACATTGACCTTGCCGGTCCACACATGTCGGCGGCCGGATTTGCGCGTCGTGCCCGCGTATTTCGCCATGCCCATGGCCTGCAGCCGCGCCGCCATCCGCATGGCGTAGCAATTGCTGCAACCGGGCGAGACGATCGTGCAGCCGGCGAGCGGGTTCCAGGTCGCTTCGGTCCATTCGATGTCGGAGGTGGCCATGATTATTCTGACTTAGGTTCAAAAAGGAAGTTCGCCCTGTCCTGACAGGATGCGAACCTTATCCCAGAATTCTTTTGCCCGCTCGTGGCGGCTGACGAGCACTAGCCAGTACAGCCGCTGGTTCTTGATTGGGCCCGTTATGAGCGGCGCATGTTTGGAGGGCGGCAGGCCGAGGGCGTCAATTTTGGATGCCCAATACGCTATGAAGTCGTCCGTGAAGAATTCGGAAGCGCTTGATTGATCTCGCTGATTTGACCTGAGCAAGTATTCGATTTTGCAAGAAAGCCGGGTGTGGCTGTGGGTTTTCTTGCGTTTTTGATTCCAGGTTTGGTCGGCTCGTGATTCCCTTGACGGCGAGATTCGCTGTCGGAGGAGAATGATGAGCCGGCCCCGCGACGATCGTCAGGACAATCTGTTTCAGCCGTCACTGGAGACGATCATCAATCCTCGCCACCCGCTGGTGCGGCTCGCGGGAGAGATGGATTCGGATTTTGTGGGGAGGCGCTTCGGCTCGGTCTGTCGCGTGGGCCCGGGGCAGCCGCCGCTGCCGACGCGACTGGTGGCCGGGCTGTTCATCATCAAGCACATGCACAACCTCTCCGACGAGGCGCTGTGCGATCGGTGGTGGAGAACCCGTATTACCAATACTTCTGTGGGGAAGTGGTGTTCCGGCACGAGCTGCCATTTGATCGCTCGTCGCTGACCCGCTGGCGCCAGCGGCTCGGTGAAGAGCAGCTCGCCGCGCTGCTGCAGGAGAGCCTTGCGGTGGCGCACCGCACGGGCGCCATCGAGACCAAGGATCTGGAACGGGTGGTGGTGGACACCACCGTACAGGAGAAGGCGATTGCGCATCCGACCGATGCGCGGCTGACCCACCACGCAATCGAGAAGCTGGTCGATCTGTCAAAACGCGAAGGCGTCGAGCTACGCCAGAGCTATCGGCGCGTCGCCAAGCGCGCCGCCATCATGGTGGGGCGCTACACCCACGCCCACCAGTTCAGGCGCGCCCGGCGCGAGCTCAAATTCCTGCGCACGCGGCTTGGGCGCATCATCCGTGACATCCGCCGCAAGATCGCAGGCAACCCAGCGCTCGAAGACCGCTTTGGCCCGCTGCTCGATCTCGCGCTGCGTGTCCGTCATCAGGAGCAGCGCCAGCGCGGGCCGAAGGTCTATTCGTTGCACGCACCCGAGGTCGAATGCATCGGCAAAGGCAAGGCGCGCAAACCCTACGAGTTCGGCTGCAAGGTCTCGATCACGACGCCGGTCACCGTGCCCAAGGGAGGACAGTTCGTGCTGCATGCCAAGGCGCTGCACGGCAACCCGTACGATGGCCACACGCTCGGCACCATTATTGCCAATCTCGAAAAGCTCACGGGCGTTGCGGTCCGCCGCATCCACGGCGACAAGGGCTATCGCGGCCACAACCATCCGGACCGGTTCAAGGTCTGGATCAGCGGTCAGGTCCGGCGCGTCACCAAGGCCATCCGTCGCGAGATGCGCCGGCGCGCCGCCGTCGAACCCATCATCGGCCACCTCAAGGACGATCACCGAATGGCCCGCAATCACCTCAAAGGCCGAGACGGCGACCGCGTCAACGCGGTGCTCGCCGCCGCCGGCTTCAACTTCAGCCTGCTCCTGCGCTCGTTCGGCGAGCTTTTGCGTGCCCTGTTGTTGCTGATGCTCCAGTGCACCCCATGGGCCCCACGCTTCGCCTAATCCAAACGGCTAGAAACGTTCTTCACGGACGACTATAAATCTGCGCGCGTACCTTGCTTTGACTGGTTCAAATCCACTGTGCTCCTCCAGCCAGGGGCGAATCTATCCAGCGGCCCGTCTCCGGACATTGCATAACTGTCCATGTTGCGCTGCAGGTCTTGCGCGCTCACATGGATCAGCATGTCCATATGTTTGAATCTTGCAAGTGTCTCGATGACTGAAAATGGAAGTTGCTCCAAATTGTATGGATCAAGAAATGCGAAGTGTAACCCATGCGGATTTAGGAGTTTTGCGATCTTGCTTACAGTTTGCTCGGCCTGGCCGACTTCAACAATAGGCGCGCCTCCCGCACTGAGAATTCTCCGCTCAGCAGCACGACATTTTTCCTCATCTGCGTCTGCTATGTAGAGCTTGGAAAATCCGACGCCACCGTCGCGGGCGGACTTGAACGCCACTAGTGGGCTTCCGTCAACCAGCTCGCCTGTATCGCGAATGACCGCGCGCCCCGACCCGCAATAAAGGTCAATGTAAGTGGCACCACCACCGCCTTGAACGAACTTGCGGCGGACTGCTCGTGAAATATCGATGTATTTGCGGAGTAGCTCGTGTTTGTTCTTGGTCCAAGGGCCAACGTCATCCAGCGGCAAGCCGTTTTGGTTAGACATTGGCCCAAACTCCCGCATGTTCATTGTTTGTTCTAATGCCCGGATAAGTTGAAGTCAACAGGACGAATTCGAGTATCCTGCTCTCGGGCATCGGCAAATCACGGTTGGCAGCGCTACGCGCCATCAATTGCCATTGTCGCCAGCGGGCGGAGGCTAAGAAATGAAAATGCATGAATTCTGCATTATCGCGTCAGGCCTCGATCCTGAAGCGGAGGACTTCGAGACCCGCTTTCTCAAGGCGGGTTGCGATGACGCCACTGTGTCGTTTCAGAAGGGCCACATCATCGTGGATTTCAGCTGCGAGGCTGAGTCCCTGGACGACGCCATTGCGAGCGCAGTCGGGGACGTGGAGAAGCCGGCGCAACGGCAATTCACGTGTCCGTAATCTGACAATCCGGCTCTCAAGCCTGAAAACCGCGCGCCTTAAAAAAGGGCCGGCCCTTGCGGGCCGGCCCTCTTCGCATTTCTTGCAGTCTGCGCCGTGCGCTTACGACATCGCCTGCTTCACCAGGTCGGGCGTAAACGGCACGCGGCGGATGCGCACGCCGGTCGCGTCGTAGATCGCGTTGGCGACCGCGGCCGCCAGCGGCCGCATCGAGGGCTCGCCGGCGCCGGAGGCCGGCAGGTTGGGGTGGTCGATCAGCACGACGTCGACCACAGCCGGCGTCTCCGCGATGTCGAGGATCGGGTAGCTGACCCAGTCGATGCTGGTCACGTTCTTGGTGTCGAACTTGACCTCTTCCCAGAGCGTGCGGCTGAGCCCCTGGATGACGTTGCCCTCGATCGCGTGCTTGAGGCCGTCCGGGTTGATGATCAGGCCGCAATCGTGCGCGATCGTGAACTTGCGGCCGTAGATCTTGCCGGTCGTGCGGTCGATGTCGATCTCCGCCACGATCGCGACGCGGGTGCCGTTGCGTTGCGCGTACGCAATGCCGCGGCCCGACACCTTGGTGCCGGTCTGGTCGCGCCGCGGCGAGGGCCGCGACTGCCAGCCGGCCTTCTCGGCGGCGGCTTTCAGCACCGCGATGTCGCGCGGGTGCTTGACGTGGCGCAGCCGGAACTCGAGCGGATCGACCTTGAGCGAGGCCGCGACCTCGTCCATGAACGACTTGCTCGCGAAGTGGATCTGCGGGCCGACCGGGTCGCGCAGATGCGAGGAGCGCAACGGCGAGGCGCGGTCGAGCAGCGGCGGGATCGTCTCCCAGTAGGTCTTCTTGTTGGCGAACTCATAGGATTCCGCCGGGACGCCGAAGTTGTCGCCCGACTTGAGCGCGATGCCGCGCAGCTGGCCGGCCAGCGTATCGAACGGCTGGCTGCCGTTGGTGTTGACGTCGACGCGCGAGAAGCCCTTGCTCACGAACTCGTAAGCGATGACCTTGCCGTCCGCGTCGATCGCCGCGCGGGCGCGGTGGATCGAGGCCGGGCCCTTCGGGTCCCAGCCGGTGCCCTGATCGCGCGTGTATTGCACGCGCACCGGCTTGCCGGTCGCCTTCGCGAGCACGGCGGCATCCATCGCGGCGTCGTCGGCGTCGCTGCGGCCATAGGAGCCGGGACCCACGACCCACTTCACGTGCACCTTCTCGAGCGGAACGTCGAGGGTGCGCGAGATGCCAAGCTGCACGAAGTGCGGCTTCTGCGAGCCGGTCCAGGCACTCACCTTGTCGCCATTGATCTCGACCAGCGCGCAGGCCGGGCCCATGCAGGCATGGGATTGGAACGGCCATTCGTACTCGGCTTCGATCACCTTCGCGGCGGTGCGGAACGCCTCTTCCACATTGCCGGCCGGCTTGCCTTCTTCCTTGTGCTTGCGCGCCGGCGTCTTGCGGATGTGATCATAGAGCGACTTCTGGTCGACGAACGGCGGCTTCGTGTCCGACCATTCGACCTTGAGCTTCTGTTGCGCCTTGATCGCGTTCCACTCGTTCTCGGCGTAGACCGCAAGGAAGCCCTTCTCCTGATAGACCTTGGCGCCCGGGATGTCCTTGATCGAGCTTTCGTCGACCTTCACGGGCATCGCGCCTGCGACCGGCGGACGGATCATGCGGGCGTGCAGCATGCCGGGCCGCTTCACGTCGGTGCAGAAGTCCTGCTGGCAGTAGACCAGCGGCGCGATGTCGTCGCGGTGCAGTGGCTTGCCGACGATCTTGTAGTCCTTCGGATCCTTCGGCTTGGCCTTGCCGGGCGCATAGAGCGGATTGCCCCACTTCTTGTTCCAGTCGAGCTGGACGTTGAAGTAGCGCCCGCCGATGAGCTCGGCGTAGGAGGCCTTCTTGGAAGCGTCACTCTTGGCGTGCACGACGCCGTCGGTGACGGTGAGCTGATCGGCCGGCAGGTTGAGTTTCGTTGCCGCCATCTCGACCAGCACGCGGCGCGCTTCGGCCGCGGCGACGCGCATCTGCTTGCCGCCGAGCTGGATGCCGGTGGAGCCCGAGGCGCCGCCCTGGTTCACGCTGGTGGCGGTGTCGCCCATGTAGACCGTGACGGCCTTGAACGGCACGTCGAGCTCTTCGGCCACGATCTGGCCGATGGCGGTGAACACGCCCTGGCCCATGTCCATCTTGCCGAAGAAGGCCGAGACCTTGCCGTCGGCGCCGACCGCGATAAAGGAGGAGAGCTGGTCGGGCATCAGCGGCGGCTTGCTGCCGGTCGCTTGTGCAAAGGCGGCGTTGATGCCGAGCACGGTGTCGAGCCCGATCGGGGCGCCGATCGAGACGACGAGAGCGCCGGCGCCCCTGAGCATTGCGCGGCGGGAGATGTTGTTTTCCATCTTGGTCATGTTCGTCTCCCTCAGCCCATCATCTCGGCCGCGCGCTTGACCGCGCGCAGGATGTTGACGTGCGTCCCGCAGCGGCACTTGAGGCCGGTGAGCGCGTTCTTGATCTCGTCCTCGGTTGGCTTCTTTTTGCTATTGAGGAAGGCGGCCGCCGTCATGACCCAGCCGTTGATGCAGTAGCCGCACTGCGGCACCTGTTCCTCGACATAGGCCGCCTGGATCGGATGCGGCTTCTCGGGCGTGCCGAGGCCGGCAAGCGTTACCACCTTGCCGTTGCCGACGGCGGAGACCGGCGTCACGCAGGAGCGGATCGCCTGACCGTTGAGATGCACCGTGCAGGCGCCGCATTGCGCGAGCCCGCAGCCGAAATGCGGATTGTTGAGCCCGATGTCATTGCGCAGCGCATAGAGCAACGGCATGTCGGGATCGGCATCGATCGTATGGACCTTGCCGTTCACGTCGAGGTTTATCCTGGCCATGGGTGCGTATCTCCCTGATTGGCGCTTTTGAGAAGAGTTGGAGGGGGCCTTCGCCGGCCGCAGTCTGTAACCGAAGATTTGGATTATTCCAAAGACAATAGACCAGCCCGCGAGGGATGGAAACAGGGGTGTCAGCCCCGCGGCGAGAGCGCGCGGACGGCCTGGAACAAGTCGCGAACCTTCGTCTCCGGGATGTTGCGGGTGATGAACACCACCCGGCTCGCGCGGCTTTCGTCCGGCCAGGTCGCAAGCTCGACCGGCGGGTGGGAGAGGTGCTGCACCACTTGCACCAGCACCGGGCCGCGGCAGCCCTTAACGTTGAGAAAGCCTTTCACGCGCAGGAGGTCATTGCCGCGCAGCGCCATCAGGGTCTCCATGGTGCGCGCGAAGGCGTCCCAGATGAGCGGCGTCTCCTCGGTGATGACGAAGCTCAAGATGCCGTCGGAATGTTCCGCCTCCGCCACGAAGCCCGAGCGCTCGGCGGCGGTGGGCTCGGTGAGGCAGCGCGGATCGAGCACGCCGTCGACCGCGATCTCGATCGGCGCCTGCTTGTTGAGGGTGCGCAGATGCGCGGTGAGGCGCGCCGGCGCGTCCTCATCGGCGAGATCAGTCTTGGTAATGACGATGCGGTCGGCGAGGATCGCCTGCTTGCGCGCCTCCGCCGACCATTCGAGCGTGGCGATGCCGCTGACGGCATCGACCGCGGTCAGCACCACCTCGACGAAAAATTCGCCGCCGAGCGCGCGGTCGGTCGCGAAGGTCTGCAGGATCGGTCCGGGATCGGCGAGGCCCGACGTCTCGATCAGGACGCGCTCGAACGGCGGCAGCGCGCCGCGCTCGCGGTCCATCACCAGGCGGCGCAGCGCCATCTGCAGGTCGGAGCGCGTGATGCAGCAGACGCAGCCGTTGCCAAGCAGCGCCACCTCGTCGGCAGTGCCGCGCACCAGCGCATCGTCGATGCCGACGGCGCCATACTCGTTGATGATGACGGCGGTCGCGCGTCCCTCCGGCGTCGCGAGAAAGCGCCGCACCAGCGTGGTCTTGCCGGCGCCCAGGAAGCCGGTGACGACCGTGACCGGCATGCGGGCGCCGCGCGCGCGCCGCTGCCGCCGCCCGAACGGGCCCGATTCAGGCGATGTGAACAGGTCAAGCGCGGTCATGGGGAACGGCTCGCGCGCACGCTGGACTTTGGACGTCTGGTTGTAGATATCATGCTCTGCACGTCGGGCTGCCGTCCTGGGGACCGTCCTAGGCGGGGCCGGCCCGGCTTGCAAGATGCGGAGTAGGGGCGTGACATTCTCCAAGGCGATGTGGGCGACAGCACCCGCGCAGGCCATGCTGCTGTGCGCTCTCCTTTTGGTCGGCGGCTGCGCTGGTACCATCTCGGGCGTGCCGGCCGACCTCAAGGGGATCGGCAGTGTCGGCGTCATCTCGGCGTTCGTCGATAAGTTCCAGCTCAGGAAGGTCGGCATTACGGTCTTCGGCAATGAGGAGAAGGAATTTCCGGTCGACGCCTGGGGAATCGATGAGATCGTTGCTGGCAAGGCGCGCGCGCTGCTCGGCCGGCGCTTCCAGGTGCGGCCGGTGACCTATCGCCGGGCGCCGTTCATGACGCGGAACCGGGGTGGCGTCGGCGCCATGGTGCGGGAGGCGGTCACGCCGGCCAACGTCGATATCTATGTCGTCATCTCCCGCGGCGGCAGCCAAGTGGGCGCGACCAACCAGGCCGTCACCGGGCTCGGCATGCTCGAAGCGAGCGGCGGCGTATTCTCCGAGAACAGATACTATCTTTACGCACTTTATGCCGTCAGCATCATCGATGCGCATGAGTTCTCGTCGAAGGCTTTCACGACCGGGCTGATGCCTGGAGAAGCGCCGTTCAATCCGTTGACCACGCCGGTGCTGCACGGTCCGCACCGGCAGGTGGATCAGTCCTGGTGGCCCACCTCGCTCGATGCAGCTTCAAACCAGCGATTGAAGGGCGCCGTCGTCGAGCTCGTCGACAAGAGCCTGCCGAATACTTTGCAGCAGCTGCAGCTGCTGAATTAGGCCCCACAAGAAGAAACAAAAAAGAAGAAGCCGTGGCATCGCTGTGCGAAGCCACGGCTGTCAAAGGTGGGACGCCTGTCGCGACAGGGGCGCCGCTCGCGCGACGCTCAGAAATCCATCTCCAGGATGTAGAGCCCGCCCGAGAAGCGGTCGACCGTGTAGACGATCTCGCGCTCGTCGACGAACACGTCGTTGAGCTGGATCGAGTTCAGCTTGGTCATGCGCGGGGCTGGCGGCACGAAGGTCGCGACCTCCTTCGGCTGGTAGGGATTGGAGATGTCATAGGCGCGCAAGCCCCCGTTGAAGAAGGTGCCGATGACGGTGTCCTCGGACTTCCAGGAGTTCGGGCCGGGCGTGTTCTCATGGATGTTGTGGGCACCGAAGCGGCCGCCGCGATCCTTGTAGGCGTCCGGCGACGGCAGCGGGCAGGTCGAGATCGGGATCGGGTTGGTCTCGTCGCGGTTGTCGAGGATCCAGATCAGCTTCGGCCAGTCGACCGCGTTGTCGCCGGTCGACTCGTCGGTCATCACCAGAAGATTGCGCTCGAACAGCGGCAGCACCGTGTGGGTGAAGCCGGTATAGGGCGGCGAGTTATCGAAGCGGCAAATGGGCTTCGGCTTCGACTTGTCGGAGATGTCCATGATGAACATGCCGGCGTCGATATAGGCGAGATAGAGCCGGTCCGGCCGCTGCGGATAGACGTTGGTGTTGTGGGCGCGGTTGCCCTTGTCGAGCGCCGGCTTGGCGTGACGCGCGGGCGGCGGCACGTTGTCGCCTTCGCGCGTGCCAGGCAGCCACCAGCGGCCGACTTCCGTCGGCTTCGAGGGATTGCGCACGTCGAAGCAGCGATAGATCTGGTCGTCGAGCGGATGCGTCGGTTTGAAGTCGGGCGCGCCCGAGGCCATGTGCACGTATTCGCCGTCGCAGAACCAGAGCTGGTGCACGCCGCGCGAATAGTCGCCGCCGCAGTCGACGAATGAAATGGATTTCGGCGTCTCCGGCACCGAGATGTCGAACAGCTCGAAGCCCGCCGGCTTCTGGCCGACCTTCTGGCACTGGTAGGCGACCGCCATCATGTTGCCGCTGATCTCGAGCGAGTTCGAGCGCATGAAGGGCTGCGGCAGGTCGGTCTGCACCACCACCTTGGGCTTGCGCGGATCGGAGACGTCGACGGCGGTGAAGTTCTTGGGCGCGCTTTCGTGCGCGAGCCAGATGATGCGGCGGCCGTCGGGCGCGATCTGCACCGCCATGCCTTCGCCCATGCCCCCGAAGCCATCGAGCTCGTGCTGGGCCAGCAGCTTGAAATTCCAGCACACCGGTTCGTAGGTGCTCCGCACCGGGCTGGTGTCAGTCACCGACATCTCACTCTCCTTGGTTGCTACGCGGGGGTGCTTAGCGCGTTTTGGCGGCCGATGAAACCGGCGAAAGGGTCTCGCGCGCGCGGAGCAGGGTCGCGCGGTGGGGCCGATCGGCCTGCCGGTCCCTCGGGGGGCCCTCGTCCAGGTCCGTGGACTCAGGCCATTCGCCCTACGTCGAGGCCTTCGCCCAGAAGTCCGGCCGCAGCGCCTTCTTCCAATCCGGGATGGCGCTGATCTTCTTTTGCCTCAGCAGCACCTCGGCATCGCGGCGCAGATCGGGCTCGAGGTTGTGCGGAAAGCCCGGGCTCACCTCGACGCGGGCGAGCGCCTTCGCCAGCGTGTCCTTCGACATCGTGAAGCCCTTCGAGGTGAAGAACGAGTGGATGACCTCGGCCACTTTGCCGGGGTTGTCCTTGAAGTCGCGCGCGACGTCCTGCCAGGCCTTGAGGTAGGTGATCACGGTGTTGGGGTTCTTCTCGACGAAGTCGGGGGTCGCCGCCATGAACACCGGCATCCGGTCGACGCTGGAGAAGTCCATGATCGAGATGCCGATGCCTTCGGCGACCGCGATCCCGTTGTAGGGCTCGACGTTGACCATGGCGTCGACCGTCTTGGCGGCGAGCGCCGCCACCATGTCGTTGACGTTCATGCGGACTTCCTGGAAGTCGCCCTTCTTGAGACCGGCCTTGGGCGCGATGATGTCGACGAAGACGTTGGCGATCGAGGAGCCGGTCTGGTTGGCGACTTTGTGACCTTTGAGATCCGCGACCTTGGTGATGTTGAGGTCCTTGCGGGTTACGATCTGCGCGGTCTTGCCGACGTTCTCGATCTGCGCGATGGCGACGAGGCCGCCCTTGTTGTGGCCGATGATGAAGGACTGCGCCGCATAGGTGCCGAGGTCGACCTGGCGCGCCACCATCTGCTGCATGGTGAGATTGCCGGAGGCGACCGCGAATTCTTCGATCTTGAGGCCGCGCTTCTCGAGCGCGCCGGACTTGAGCAGATAATAGGTCGGCATGCCCCAGATGTTGGTCTGGTAGCCCTGGCGGACGGTCGTGGTATCGGCGGCCGCCGGATGGGCTCCGACGCCGAGGGCGAGCGCGGTGGCGCCGGTCGCGGCGAGATAGTCGCGGCGGGTCATTCCGTTGAAGCGACTCGTCATGATGTTCCTCCTGGGATCCCTTTTTGGGGGTCTGCCGATCCGATTAAATCATCCAAACGCAGGTCTGGCCATGCGGCCTTTTGTTTTCGCAGGGCGTTGTTTCCGTGCGATTTTCCGCCCGCGCCGGGCGCCCGCAGGGCGCCTGTGCGGGTTTGCGCTCAGTGCTCCTGCGGCTGCTCGCCGAGGTGACGCAGCAATTCCTTCTGGCACTCCAGGAACGCCACGCTGAGCGGATCGCGCGGCCGCGCGAGCGAGATCGGGACCTCGATCTTGATCCGCCCGGGATGCGGCGTCATCACGATCACGCGGTCGGCGAGATAGACCGCCTCCGCCACGTTGTGCGTCACGTAGATCACGGTCTTGCGCGTCTCCCGCCAGACGTCGGCGAGCAGGCGCTGCATGGCGTCGCGCGTGAGCGCATCGAGCGCCGCGAACGGCTCGTCCATCAGCAGAACGGACGGGTTGTAGGCGAGCGCGCGTGCGATCGCGACCCGCTGCTGCATCCCGCCCGACAGGTGGTGCGGGAATGAATTTGCAAACTTCTCGAGCTTGACCAGGCGCAGCTGCTCAAGCGCGATCTCCTCGCGCTCGGCCTTGCCGACGCCCTTCATCTCGAGGCCGAAGGCGACATTGCCGAGCGCGGTGCGCCAGGGAAACAACTGCGCGAAATCCTGAAACACGATGCCGCGGTCGGTGCCGGAGCCGGTGACGGCCTGGCCGCCGATGCGGATCTCCCCGCCGGTCGGATTGAGAAAGCCCGCGATGATGTTGAGTAGCGTCGTCTTGCCACAGCCCGAGGGACCGACCAGGCACAGAAACTGCGACTGCTCCATGTCGAAGCTCACGCTGTCGACGCCGGTCACGCTGCCGGCCGGCGTGTCATAGACGAGCGAGACGTTGCAGACTTCGATGTGGGGCATCTGTGCTTCCGGCGGGACGGTTATGACTAGCCGGCAAGCGCCTGGCGCAGAAGGTCGAGCGCGCCGTCGCTGCCGTCGAGCGAGCGAAAGGCGCGGCGCTTGATCTTCCAGCTGTCCGCGGTGCGCACGAGCTCCCAACGGTTGGCGCCCACGCGATGGATGCGATAGCCCTTCGACACCCCGTGCGCCGGAACCTCGACCGGCTCGGCGGAGTGATTGGGCGCGATGATCTGTAAGTACGAAGTGACCACCGCGCGGTCGCCGTCGATGGTGACGTGTGGCAGGCCGGCGAAATGCGCGAGCCCGCCGCGGATCGCGGCCTGATGCTCGGGGCGCTGTGGCATCTCGGAGATCGGCACGTTGCCGGATGCAGTCTTGCTGCCGCCGAGGTCAAGGACGCCATCGTCGGTGAAGATCGCCCGGATGTGGCTGCTTGCCGCGGTGTCGGCGCTCGGCGGATGGCTGGCGATGAGATTGTAAATCTCCAGCCGATCCTCGATCGCACGAAGGCGTTCTTCGATCGAGCGCTCCTGAGCCATGCGGTCTCCTCCCGGTTCGGGCCGCGTCATCGTCGCGATCATGCTGCCATGGCGGTCGCCGCAATGCCAAGGCGGCGAAATCGCCGCTACGCCCGCCGCCACCGCCGCCAGCGCAGGTCGGCGAGAATGGCGCGTGCGGCATTGTGACCGGGCGCACCGGTCACGCCGCCGCCCGGGTGGGCGCCGGCGCCGCAGTGATAAAGGCCCGCTATGGGGCTGCGGTAGTCGGCATGGCCGAGCATCGGCCGCGCCCAGAACAATTGGTCGAGTGTGAGCGCGCCGTGGAAGATGTCGCCGCCGACGAGCCCGAAGGTCTCCTCGAGATCGAGTGGGCTCAGCGCCTGGCGGCCGATGACGCTCGCCTTGAAGCCCGGCGCGTAGCGCTCGACCGTGTCGATCATCAGGTCGGCGACGGTGTCGCGATGCGCATGCCAGGAGCTGCCGTCAGGCAGCTCGGGCGCGACGTGCTGGCAGAACAGGCTCGCCACATGCGCGCCCTTGGGCGCAAGCGTGTCATCGAGCGTCGAGGGGATCAGCATCTCGATGATCGGCGCACGGCTCCAGCCGTGCTGGCGCGCATCGCTGTAAGCGCGGTCCATGTAGGCGAGGCTCGGCGCCATGATGATGCCGGAGGTGTGGTGGTCGGCCACGTTCGTGCCCGGCAATGCGGTGAAGCTCGGTAGCGCCGAAAGCGCGACATTCATGCGGAACGTGCCGGAGCCGCAGCGCCAGGCACGCATGCGGCGCAGCACATCGGCGGCGAGCGCGCCCGCCGGGACCATCGCGGTGTAGAGCAGGCGCGGGTTGACGTTGGCGGCGACGATCGGGCTGCGGATCTCGCGGCCGTCTTGCAGGACCACCCCGCAGGCGCGGTCGCGCTCGATCAGAACTTCGCGCACTGGAACGTCGGTCTCGATCTCGACGCCATGGCTGGCGGCGGCCTTGGCCATCGCCTGCGTAATCGCCCCCATGCCGCCGATCGCATGGCCCCAGACCCGGCGCTTGCCGTTGACCTCCCCGAAGGCGTGGTGCAGGAGCACATAGGCGGTGCCGGGCGTGTAGGGCGAGGCGTAGTTGCCCACGACCGCATCGAAGCCGAACAGCGCCTTGACCAGCTCGCCGTCGAACCAGCCATCGAGATAGTCGCCGGCCGACTTGGTGAAGAGATCATAGAGCGCGCGTAGATTTTCGGTGGACAGCCGGCGCAGCCGGTTGCCAAGGGAGCCGGCCCTGATTAGTTCGCCGATGCCTTGCAGGCTGAGCCCGGACGTGAGGTTGGGGGGCGCGCGCAGCACGAGATCGCGCAGCACGTCCGCGCTGGCGTCGAGCGCGCCGTTGAAGGCGGTGAGCCGCTCGGCATCGCTGCAGCTGAACTTGGCGACTTGGCGTTCGGTCTCTCCCTCCGCGGCCAAAAGATATTGTCCATCGGGAGAGGGAAGAAAATTTTGCGCGCGGCGTTCGACAATCGTCAGTCCATGGTCATGCAGGCGCAGGTCCCGGATCACCTTCGGGTTGAGCAGGCTCACCGTGTAGGCGGCGACCGAATTGCGGAAGCCTGGATGGAATTCTTCTGTTACTGCCGCACCGCCAACGACCTTGCGCCGCTCAAGGACCTTGACGTTGAGCCCAGCCTTGCCGAGATAGGCGGCGCAGGTGAGGCCATTGTGCCCCCCGCCAATGATGATGGCATCATGAGTTTGCATCGACGGCATCTTAAGCGCCTGTTGGCGTATCGAGGCGAGCGGCCTGCTCGCGCGATCGGCCTGCTTCTTGCAGCGTTAACCGGGCAAACAACAGAACAAACATCGCTGCGGTCCGTTGGCAACCTAACATGCGCAACTCCAAGGTGCCGGCGGGCGGGGTCATAGCAGGGAAAGCATCGCGCAACGTCATGTCCAGAAAGTCGCCAGGGTCGCGCCGGCCATTCCGGGTCGGTCGCTCGAAAACAGGCTTAGGCCTCTTTGCAACCAAGCTCATCCGTCGAGGAAGTTTCATCGTCCAATATACCGGGCGCAAGCTGCGCAACCGGGTCGCGGACGAACTCGACACCCGCTATCTGTTCGAGATCAACAACCGCTGGACCATCGACGGCTCGACCCGCAAGAACATCGCCCGCTACGTTAACCATTCCTGCAAACCGAACGCCGAAACCGACATCAAGAGGCACAAGATCTATATCAACGCGATCAGGACCATCCATCCGGGCGACGAGATCACCTACAATTACGGCCGCGACTATTTCAACGCCTTCATCAAGGAGCACGGCTGCAAGTGCGCGGCCTGCCATCGGAAGAAGCTCGAGCTTCGCGCACAGAAGCGACGGAGCAAGCAGCAGGCAGCGAAGCGGCGCAAGAGCGGCAAGGGCCGCAACAGCCGCCGGCATTGAGGGGCCAGGCCCGCGGAGCGCCGACACGGTAGTATATAACCTGTGCGGCGTCAGCAAGCCCGGCCATCAATGAGCCCATCATTCATGAGCCAATCCATGATGGGACCTTGAGGCCTCATCCATGCGTTGCGACACCCACGTCCATATCGTCGGTCCCATCAAGCGCCATCCGCAGCTGCCGACCCGAACCTATCAGGCCGGTGAAGCCCCGCTCGCGACGTTGCGGGCGCTCGGGGCTGCCCGCGGCGTGACACGCTTCGTGATCGTGCAGGCAAGCTTCTACGGCAGCGACAATTCGCTGCTGCTCGAAGGTCTCGATGCGCTGGGGCCACACGGGCGCGGCGTCGCAGTGATCGGTCCGGCAGCCACGTCGGTGGCGATGCTGGCGGACTTTACGCGCCGCGGCGTGCGCGGGCTGCGGCTCAATCTCTACAGCACCGCGGCAGGACGCGAGCTGCGCCAGATCGACGGCATGTTCACGCCGATCGCGGATATCGCCGCCGGCATGGGATGGCACGTTGAAGTGATCGCCGGCATCGATGTGCTCATTGGCGCGGCCGACTTGTTTGCAGGCTCGCGCGCGCCCATCGTCATCGACCATTATGGGCTCTATGGCGACGCGACCCCGGCGAGCGACACGGGACGCCGGCTGATCGAGCTCGTGCGGCTCCCCAACATCTTCATCAAGCTCTCGGCGCCTTATCGCGTGTGTGATGATCCGCTGAGCACGCGGCCCGACCGCGATTGGCTTACCGCACTGGTCGCGGCCGCGCCAACTCGCTGCGTCTGGGGCAGCGACTGGCCACACACGCCGCCGCATGCGCTGCAGGGCAGCCCCGACCTGTCGCTGCCCTATCGCGAGCTGTCTTATGAGGCGCTGGTCGATCATTTCCTCGCTGCGCTTGGCGACGCCGGCGCCGCGCAGGCGGTCATGATTGACAATCCGGCGCGGCTCTATGGCTTTTAGGAAACGAAGTGCGATCCGTTGCGAGCATTCGGTTGGCGTGAATAATAGCTGCGCGACTTGCCTGCGATACTGCGGAGAATAGCCGTTGCCGAGCCCCATCCTTGCGCCCGTGATTGCGCTCGTGCTCTGGACGCTGGTGATGTGCGTCTGGCTCTATGCGACCCGCATCCCGGCTCTGAAGAAGCATGGCGTCGTTTACGAGCCGCATCGCCCCTCGGAAGAATTTCATGCGCAATTGCCGGCCGAGGTGCGTTGGAAAGCCGACAACTACAACAATCTGCTGGAGCAGCCAACGCTGTTCTACGCGGTGGCGCTGACACTGGCGCTGCTCGACGCGGGCTCCGGCCTCAACGCCTACCTTGCCTGGGCCTACGTGGGCCTGCGCACCGCCCACAGCCTGGTGCAGGCGCTGATCAACAAGGTGATGATCCGGTTTGCGCTGTTCGCAGCGGCATCGCTTGTCCTCCTGGTCCTGGCGCTGCGCGCCGCATGGATACTGCTCTTGGCATAGATTGGGTTGAATGCAGCGAACCCAGGCTCAGGAAAGCTGATGGGTTTCGGTTCGTAGACCTGCCTTGCGGCGCCCGAAGCCGTTATGATCGCGATCGCGGCCGCACAACGAACGGCCGTCGACAGGGGAGGCGGCCATGGACATGCGGATCATGGGCATTCGGATCTTTGCGGTATTGGCCTGCGTAATAGGGCTCGCAGTCACGCCGGCCGAGGCACAGACATTTCCCTCCAAGACCATCCATCTCGTGGTGCCGTACGCGGCGGGCGGTACCGGCGACATCGTGGCGCGCGTCGTCTCTGACAGGCTTGCGGCTGCGCTCGGGCAGACGGTGGTGGTGGAGAACCGGCCCGGCGCCAGCGGTGCGGTCGGCTCGAAGGCGGTCGCGGCGGCCGCGCCCGACGGCCATACGCTGCTCGTCGGCCAGACCGGCGAGATGGCGATCAACCAGCACTGGAACAAGAACCTCGGCTACGATCCCGACAAGGACCTCACCCCGATCGGGCTCGCGACCGTGGTGCCGCTGGCGCTGGTCGTGCCCGGCAAGGCGCCCTATTCGACCATCGCCGAGATGGTTGAGTACTCCAAGAAGCGCGGCCTGTCGTTCGCATCGGCCGGCACCGCGACGCCCGGGCACTTCGCGGGCGAGGTGCTCAAGCGCAACACCAAGAGCAACATGACGCATGTGCCTTACAACGGCGCCGGTCCCGCGCTCAACGATCTCCTGGGCGGGCATGTCGACCTGTTCTTTTCCGGATTCCCAGCCGCGGTCCTGCATGTGAAGGCCCATAGCCTCAAGCTGCTTGCGGTCTCGACCAGCCACCGCTCGGACGCCGCGCCTGACGTGCCGACGGTGGCGGAGGCGAGCGGCATTGCGGGTTTCGACATCGCGCTCTGGCAGGGCTTCTTCGCGCCGCATGGCACGCCGCCCGCGGTCGTGCAGCGGCTCAACACCGAGCTCAACCGCATTCTGGTGCAGCCGGACGTCAAGGCGCGGCTGCTCGATGCCGGCGCCGACGTGAAGCCGATGGCGGTCGATCAGTTCGCGGCCTTTGTTAAGGCGGAGAGCGAGAAGTTCCTGCGGATCATCAAGGACTCCAACCTCAAGCCCCAGTGATCAGTCATGACTTGTCAATGTGTGACGTTTCAATGTGTGACATGCGGTTCGCGCGCGACCCGGCGCGGGTTTCTCTGTTCGCTGGCGGCGGCGGGTGCCGGCGCCCTGCTGCCATACCGGCCGGCGCATGCGCAGGCCGCTGCCGGCAAGGGCCGCATCGACGTGCACTTTCATGTGTTCCCGCCCGAGGCGATCGCGGTCTCGCGCAATCCGGCGCAGAAGAGCTGGACGGTCGCGCGCGCGATCGAGGAGCTCGATCGTAACGGTGTTGCGACCGGCATCGCCTCGGCAGGCTCGGCCACGCCGGCCGACAAGGCGCGCATCTTCAACGACTTTGCGGCGCGGCTTGGCAGCGACCATAAGGGCCGTTTCGGGCTGTTGGCGACGCTGCCGCTGCCCGACATCGACGCAAGCCTGAAGGAGATCGAATACGGGCTCGACGTGCTCAAGGCCGACGGCATCGGCCTCGTGACCAGCTACGGTGACCTGTGGCTGGGCGATCCCAAGCTGCGCCCGGTGCTGAGTGAGCTCAACCGGCGCAAGGCCGTGGTCTACGTCCACCCGACCGACGCGCCCTGCTGCGCCAACCTGAGCTACTGGACTCCGCCGGTCGTCGGCTCCTGGATCGAATGGCCGATGCACACCGCGCGCACCATCCTGAGCCTGATGCTCAACAAGGTGATGCTCGAGCTTCCCGACATAAAGTTCATCTTCGCCCACGACGGCGGCACCATGCCGATGCTGGTCGGCCGGCTTGCGGGCTTCACCCAGATCACACGCGCGGATTTCCGGGAGAAATTCCGCGCCATCTTCCCGAACGGCGTCGAGGCGGAGTACCGCAAGCTCTATTTCGACATCGCCCAGGGCACCTATCCGGTGAACATGGCGGCGATGCGCAGCCTCGTGCCCGATGAGCACATCCTGTTCGGCAGCGACTATCCGTATTTCTCGATCGCGACCGCAGCCGAAGGCCTGGCGCGGCTCGGCCTGCCGGAAGCGCTTACGCGCGCGATCGCGCGGGAGAACGCGCAGGCGCTGTTCCCGCGCTGGCGCGGATAGATCTCGGCGGGAGGTGGGAGAGAGGGCGGCCGATTGACGGCCGCCGCGCAGGCTGCGCCGAGCGCGCCCGCCAGCTATTCACTGTCCGGAGCTTGGCCGCCGGACGGGCGCACCTTCAAGATGCCTTGCATCGCGTTCTGGATGCGATCGAGCGCGCTCTCGGCTTCGGCGGCCCGTTCCTCGGCCCGCAGCGCCCGCTCCTGGGTGTCGCGCAGGTCCTCGGTCAGGGTATCGATGCGCTCCTGGTATTCCTTGTCGACCTCTTCCAGTCGGCTCCGCAGCTCCTTGACCTCGCCCTCGGAAATGCGACGCCGTGTCTCCGCCGCTTCCAGCACGCGCTCGGCGAGCCGCATTTCCTCCTGCAGGTGAGCCGCCGCCGCTTCGGCGCGGGCGACCATCTCGGCGGCATGTTCCTCGGTGGCCCGGATCAGCTCGGCGGTCCGCTCGACGAGATCGAGGCCGGCGGCCGCCGCGTCCAACTCGCGCGCCTGAGCCAGAAGATCCCGTTGCC
Organism: uncultured Alphaproteobacteria bacterium; assembly: GCA_963753575.1. GTDB lineage: Bacteria > Pseudomonadota > Alphaproteobacteria > Rhizobiales > Xanthobacteraceae > VAZQ01. Next base: position 3,461,597 of record CAVWCR010000003.1, on the reverse strand, counting down.
GTTCCATATTCTTGCTACCTTCCACGCCTGACACCCCACGCTTACATCGAACTAATGGTACATCGAACTATTGTTCCGGTTGAACGAGCTGCCGCAGATCGCCGTCGACAGCGGTACCCAAATGATCTTGCTCCCCGCCTTCCGGCGCCAGCCCATTCGACTTGATCGGGAGGCCGAGCGCCGAGATCAGCTGCCGGACTTCCAGCCGCGCGAGCACATGCGACATGCTGGGCTTCACCCCCAAAAGCGACGTTTCGAATGAATCGAACGTCGTCAGGCCAAGTGGAAAGAACTCCCGGTACACCACCCGCTCGACGAGGCCGCTGGTGGTGCGGAACATGCCGCCGCGCGCGAGCTTGTCGAGAGCTTCAACCACGCCGCGCTCATTGCGTGACGTCAGCGGCGAAATGCGATTGCGCACGACGATCCAGTCCGGGTCGCGCTGGCTGATGGCGCGCCGCGCCTCGAAGGCGCGCGAGACGGTCTCCGCATAGCGCGAGGGCTTCAACATCGTCTCCGGCGTCGGCCCCATGCTGAAGATGACGTCGAGATCGAGAAAGCTGTCGTTCACCGGAGTGATGAGCGTATCGGCGAGCCCGTGCGCAAACAGGTTCAGCGAGCTGCTGCCGCCGGGCGTGTCGATGAGGATGAAATCACAGGCCTGATCGCAGTTCCTGAGGATCTCGGACAAGGCGTCGATGCGATCGTTGTCGCTCCAGCGCATGCCGCGCTCCCGGAGGTCATCGACGCAATGGTGGTCGGGCAGATCGAGCGGATGGTGTTCGGACTGCGACGAAGCGCGCCTGTTTTCGAAGTAGCGCGTGAGTGTACGCTGCTCGTAGTCCAGATCGATCGAGGTGACGCGTTGCCCGTTCTTGATGAGAGCAATTGCGATGTGCATCGCAAGAGTCGACTTGCCGCTGCCACCTTTGTGGTTGCCGAGCAGTATCACGTGAGGCCCGGATGGAGAGGCGAGCATGCTCGTTTCCTAGATTACGATCACTTGACTGTCGGACTAGTGCACAACGTTGCAGCGTGCTGCACGATAAGACGATTTTTAACGTCGATATTTAACCTTACCCCGGCAAGCTTGGTTTCATTATACGCTGCGGCGCGCCAAGGTATATGACGGCGGTACTGCAATAGCCGCAACGCTGATCACAAATTGGTATGGTTAACGTCGGCCACAAAGGTTAACAATTCTGCGGGACGGCCGGCGACTGTTCGGTGAATCTTCAGCCGTGCCTATACGTCGACGTTGCGGCATACCACGCAGTCTTGATTGCTGCGACTAACCATGAACAATCATCATTAAAAGATGCCGGGAGTGCCGATCTCATCTTGTCCTGTATATCCACAAAATGTCAGTACGCCTTCTTACTATTGCGACACTGCTATCGATTGTTCTGCCTCTTCTTGTCGGTGCAAGTGTCTTCTTCGTGGCGCTCCCGTGGTGGATCGACCGTCAATTAAGGTTCGACCGGGACGTGCACGAGCGGCTGCGCCTCGATGGGTCGGAGGACAGCATTGCCTTTACGATCGCGTCTGATCCGCCTGCGTGGCTGCGTCTGCCCTATCCGGCGCTCGTGTTCGCTGCGTTGGCCGCGCTTGCGGTCACTGCGGTTGAGACCGCGGCATTTGCGTCCCGTAGCGGCGTGCCCGATCTCTGGTACGCGGCCGGCATTGTTGTTGCGGCGACCGCGCTGCTGGCGCCGTTCGCCTGTGCATGGCTGTTGAGGGGGCCGCTTCGGCGCCACCTTGAGCGCGCGCTGCATGAACATGCCAACGACAAGTTGCTGTTCGCGGCGCAGGCTATCCATCAGATCGGCGAAGTCGGCCGGCAGATCGACGAGGCCTACGCGTCGATGGGGCTGCGGGCGCGCGTCAACGTCGTTAAGGAGGGGCAGCAGGCCCTGCTCGAACACGCATGGGTTGGACGCGATGCTGCGCTGACGGAAGTCATCCGGATCAGGATGAAGGCCGATCACGACTTGCGCAATCTGCAATATCTCGCCCGCCTGGCCGCCGACGTGCGGATTGCGCTCAATCGGGCCACGATCGCGTTTCGCGATGTAGACACCGCGCAGGAAGCGCTCGCTCAGATCGACGAGCGCATAAGATCCCGGCGCCTGGCGGATGCTCTGCAAGAGGGGCGCTGGCCGGATGCGTTGGACCTGCTCGAAAAGATTCGCTTCGATCTCGGTCGGATGCTGGATGACGACACGCGCGACAATGTGATGCCCGAGACGGTCGCGGATGCGCTGCGCTTTCTGAACGTGAGCGAGGGAACACCGCTCGATGTCATCAAGACGGTCATAACCGCTTACCGGCGCGTCTGGCATCCCGATCTCGCGCAGGACGACATCGAGCGCCAGCGCCGCACGCTGCGCATGCAGCAGATCAATGTCGCGTGGGATCTGGTTCAGCGGGCGCGAGCCCCGCAATAGATCAGGCCGTCCGCCGACGGGACTGCACGCGTGGGCGTCAGCGCTCTTTCGGAACGCGGTGAACGGTCGGCTCGGCGCCGGGGCGGTTGATCCGGACCAAGGTAAAGCGGCCGTCGTCCTGCTCGGGAGGGGGCGCGTCCTTGATCAGGTCGGAGATGCTGACCGGCCGTGCCTCGTGCACGCTGCGATCGCCGCTCTCGCGCTGGATCAGCGACAGGGCTCCGATCTTGGTGGCCAAGATCAGCTTCTGCGCATCTTCGGTATCGACCTCGAGCGTCACCGCGTTGGTCGATGCGTGCTCGCCACCCTCGATGTCGGCGCTGCGATCAACCGCAAGTACGCGCGCATTCTGCACGACGACATCGTTGACCGCGACGCCATCCGCCGGCTGGCGCGTCAGCACCACGTCAACCCGGCGATCGGCCGCCGACGCATCGAAGGCGCTTTCGGACTTGCCGATAGGGATCGTGACGGCGCTTTTCCCCTCCGCCGGCGTGGCCTTCGGCGCAGTCCGGGCGCTTGTTTCAAGGGGGGGCGTGACGCCTATGAGCCCGGCAATCTGGGCAGGCGTCAGGGGGGTAAGCCTCGCGCTCGCCGTCGCATCTTCGGCTTCACCCTCGCCGATGAGCCGCGGATCAGTGTTCGGCTCGGTTTCCTGTGCGGGCAACGGCTGCGTCTCTTCGCTGGCCTCGGCGGATGTACCGGCGGCGGCCGTCACGGTCATCGACGCAGTGGTGCGCGGCTCCTCGATACCCTTTATCTGCAACTCGGCCTGTCGATCAAAGCGCATCTGCGCACTGAACAGGATCGTCATGACCACAATGGCGGCGAAACCGAACAGCACCAAAATGCTGCCGCGCATCAGCACACGCACAAGAACTCATACTTGCCCCCAGACGCGAAACGACTTCGTGCTTCAATTATGCTTCTTGGCCAAGCGAGCGCGCCGACGGTGCGATCCGTGGCTCGCGGGGGACACGCGAGCAGGCGCACAAGCAGATCGCTTTACGGAATTGACATGTGTCATCAGCCCCCGAAATGGGGTGCCAATGTGGCTCATACACATCTTGTCGATGTGATATACGGTCGCGCGGGGCTCCACGCGTCGCGGCGCTTGCACGACGCGCGGCTGCCGGCGGTCTATCCGGGCGTCGTGAGCGCTGACACCACCGCATCGAGCGCCGCGAGCGCATCGATGGTCCCATTCGCCTCGCCCTTTTCGAAGTCCTCTTCCTGCTGGCCCATCATGTTGGTGACGTGTGCCAGGCACAGGACCTGACAGCCGCGGGCACGGGCGAAGGCATAGAGTGCAGCCGCCTCCATCTCCACGGCGAGGATGCCCTTGGCGCGTGCCGCCGCGACGGCGGCCGCCGTCTCCCGAAACGGTGCATCCGTGGTCCAGCTGGCGCCGACCGCAACAGGCAATCCCCGCAACGTGAGAGCTTTCGACGCGACCGCCACCAGGGCTGGATCAGCATCCGCAAACTCGGCCGGCGCCGCATAGTGGTAGCTCGTTCCTTCGTCGCGCAATGCGCGCTCGATGATGACGAAGTACGGCGGCGGCCTGACCCCTGTGATCTGCCCGGCCGAGGTCAGGCTCACGAGCAACCGGCAGCCGCTGGCGAACAACTCTTCGGCGACCAGCACCGCAAACGGCGCGCCGACCGCGCAGGGCAGAATGCCGACAGTCCGTCCCGCGAGGCTGAACGCATCAAGATGCGTGTGATAGCACGGCCATTGCTTGAAGGGCTGGGCCTGGCCCAGGTGCCGGAGCCTTCGCACGATGTCGCCATCGGGGTCGAGAATGCAGACCGCTGGCACGTCGGTGGTCGAAAGCCCCTTCTGCCGCCGCGCCTCGCGCAGCAGCGCCTGCGGCTCGAACACCGAAGGTGCGGCGGGCTGTTTGTTATGGAGAATAGGCGGCATGAACATTCCGGGAATGCACGTCAAAGCCAACGGCAGGCGTCGCCTTCAATCTATTCGCGCGGGGCGGGGGTCCTGTTACGCCGCCGCCCGTACCATGCCCCAGCGCTGTACCGTCACGCGTTCGAGCGTGCCGAACACCAGGCGCTCGAATGTGAAGCCAAGCAGGCCGATCACTGCGACCGAGGCGAGCATCACGTCGACGTTAAGGAATTCCCGCGAGTCGTAAATCACCCAGCCGAGCCCCCAGTCGGAAGCCGCGATCATCTCGGCGCCGACCACCGCGATCCAGGAGCGCAGGAAGGCCTGCCGCAGCCCGGTAATGATGAACGGCGAGGCGCCCGGCAGGATGACCTTCCAAAACATGGCCTGCTCGTCCGCCCCCATGGCGCCCGCCGCCCGCAGCCAGAGCTGGTTGACCGCGCGCATGCCCGACCAAGCGCTCAGCACCATCGGAAACGTGGCGGCATAGAACACGATCAGGATGGTGACCTTGTCGCCGAGCCCGAACCACAGGATGAACACCGGCACCCAGGCGAGTGATGGGATCGGCATCAGCGCGCTCGCGAGCGGCAGGAAGAAATTTTCCACCGCCCGGTAGCGGCCCATCAGGATACCGAGCGGCAGGCCCACCAGGGTGGCGAGCGCGAAGCCCGCCAGCATTCGGTAGAGCGTGTAGAGCGCGTGCCATTCCATCGTGCCGTCGGCCATCATGTCGACGAACGTGCTCGCGACCTTGGCCAGTGTCGGCATCAGGGCACGCGGGAAGACGCCGCTGCGCGCGGTTGCCTCGTAGATTGCCGCGACGATGAGGACCGTGGCGGTTCCGCGCAGGATCGAGCGTGTGCGGTCGGAGCTCATGATGTCATAGCTCATGATGTCATCATGCCCCAGCGGATGACGGTCGCTTGCTCAAGCTGCTGGAACGCGAACTTTTCCAGCGCAAGCCCGATGATGCCGATGACCGCGATGCCGGCGAGCATCACGTCGGTGTCGAGAAACTGGCGCGCCCCGAAGATGAGCAGGCCTAGGCCATAGGGCACGGCCGCGAACAGCTCGACCACCACCAGGATGCGCCAGGCCTGCGCGAGGCCGAGCCGCAGGCCGGTCAGGATGTAAGGCAGCGCGCCCGGCAGGATCACGTTCCGGAACAGGCGCTGGCCGTCCGCGCCCATGACCTGCGCCGAGCGCACCCAGATTTCCTTGACCGCCTTCACGCCGCTCCAGGTGTTGTAGATGATCGGGAAGGCCGAGACGAAGCCGACCAGCAGGATCGCCGACGTGTTGCCGAGGTTGAACCAGAGCATGAACAGCGGCGCGTAGGCGATGCCCGGGATCGGCGCGCCGATGCTGACCAGCGGCAGCGCGTAGTCCTCGACGCGGCGCGAGCGCCCCATGAGAATGCCGAGCGTCAAGCCGATGACCGCGGCGAGCGCGAAGCCGGCACCGAGCCGCAACAGCGTCTCGGCGACATGGAGCGGCAGGATGCCCGACACGGTGAGGCGGTAGAATGCGGCGGCGATGGTCTCGAGCGAAGGAAACAGCTTGGGTGGGAACACGCCGAAATGGGCGGTCATCTCCCACAGCGCGCCGAGCACCAGGAACGGAAAGGCGTTGCGCGCGATCGCCCGCAGCTGGCTCTCGCCTACCGCAGCGGCCTTGAAGGGCGCTTCGAGCGTTTCCGGAAGGGCTGCCATCGCGCGTTCCCACTGGATTGCATCTGCAAAGTCGAGGATAAAGCGGCCGACGACGATCCGACAAGCGAATGTCCTCCCCCGACCAAGCCACCGCGAAAGCACCCAGTGTCGCAGGCACGCCGCCGATCGCAGCGGGCGGCTCGGCCGTGCGCACCGGCGTGGCGCTCATCGCGACGCTGGCGGTCGGGCTTGCGGGCGGCTTTGCGGCCAGGTGGCTGCACTTCCCGCTGCCGTTCATGACCGGGGCGCTGCTCACGACTGCCGGGCTCGGCCTTGCGGGCGTGCCGGTGCGCTCGGCCTGGCATGCGCGTGCGGCCGGGCAGTTCGTGACCGGCTCGGCGATCGGCACCTCGTTCACGCCGGCCTTGATGCTCACGATTTTCAAGCTGCTGCCGATGATCGCGGTCGGTGCCGTCCTGTCGGTCACGATCGGCGCCGTCGGCGCGTTCATCCTGATGCGGCTCGTCAAGATCGACAGCCGCACCGCGTTTCTCGCCGCCATGCCGGGCGGCGTGATCGAGATGGCCAACGTCGCGGGGCGCATCGGCGCCGATCCGCTGCCCATCATGGTGCTGCAGACCATGCGGGTCGGGCTCAGCGTCACCGTCGCGCCGTTTCTGGCAACGCTCATCGCCGAGCACGGCGTGCATCACGAGGTGGTGCGGCCAGAGGCGATGTCGTGGTGGACGGTTGCCGCACTAATGGGCGCTTCGTTTCTCGGTGGACTGGCGCTGCGCCTGTTCAGGCTGCCCAATTGCTGGTTCCTCGGCTCGATCATGGCGGTCGCGATCGTCGGTGCGCTGGGGCTGGTCGAGGGGCGGGTGCCCGACCTGATCCTGGTGGTGGCGCAGGTCATCATCGGGGTGTCGATCGGCACCCAGTATCGGCACGAGTTCCTCACGCGGCTGTTGCGCCTCTTGTTGTCGTCGCTGGTGACGGTGCCGTTTGCGCTGATCGCGACCGGCCTCCTGGCAGCGGTCTATGCGCTCACTCTGGCGCTGCCGGTGCCCACCATGTTCCTGGCGCTGGCGCCCGCCGGCATCGCCGAGATGGCGCTTACCGGCAAGGTGCTCGGCCTCGATGCGGCGCTGATCACCGGCTTTCAGGTCGTGCGCATCCTGGTGGTGACGCTCGGCGCCGCGCCCGCAAGCCGGCTGTTCGAGCGGCTCGTGAACCGGTAGCCAGATTTTCCGAACCGAACCAACGGATCGGAGCCGGCATAGTCCGCTTTCGGACGATGACTGCGCTGTCGCACGGAGGCGGCGACGCGAATGACCCATATATCTGTTCCGCGCTGCATCCGGTCGCTTGAAGACCAGACGGCAATTGAACGCCTTTTGTGTAATCCCGACGCAGACCAAATGATGGGTTCGGCTCGTGCTGATGGGCATTGGGGCTGGTGGAATTCGGAACCATTGCAATACCCGTGTCCCGGGATTAATATGGGTGACTGGTCACCCATATTAAGGCGACGCCATGCCTCGTGTTGGTGCGAAGGTCCGCGAAGAAACCCGACGCCGGCTTTTGGAAGTCGGCGCCGAGCACATTGCACGCGAGGGACTGGAGCGGGCGAGCGTCGACGCAATCGCGATCGCCGCAGGCTACGCCAAGGGCACGTTCTACAACTACTTCGACAGCAAAGAACAACTGTTCGGCGAGGTGATCGCCGAAAGCGCACGGCGCGCCGTAGAGCACTACGCCAAGGCCAAAGATAGGGGAACGACCCGGCAGCGGCTGCTGGCGCTGGCCAGAGCGGACGTCAACGTGCTGCGGGAAGAGGAGGCTTTCACCAAGGTCGTAATCCGGGAGGTGATGAGTTTCCGGCCTGGGACCTATCCACTGATCATCGAGCACCTTGCGCCGTTCACTCAGAAGATCGAGACCGTCTTGTCGGCAGGCATTACCGCAGGAGATGTCCGAGACGATCAGCCTGTCGCTCGGCAAGCTTTGATCTTCACCGGCATGCTGGCGCTCATGTACGTGCAGTATTGGGGCAGCGGCGGCGCATGGCCTTCACTTGACGCAGTGCCGGAGCTTGTCGTCGGAACTTTCCTCGACGGCAAGGCCGCCAAAAAAGCCACCCGAAAGAGCGGCAGGCCGCGATGAGCACCTTTGTCTGGATGAAGGTGCTGGAGTCCTCGCCCGAGCGCTACGACCGCGGTATCTTCATGCTTTCGGTCGGACGGATCCAAGAGGTTTACGACCGCATCGCCGCCATGGCCGCGGCCCCGGGAAAGCGTATTCTCGATATTGGCTGTGGCAGCGGGGCCGTGTCGCTCGCCTGTGCTGCGCGCGGCGCGATTGTGACCGGCATCGATATCGACGCGGGCATGTTGGAGGTAGCGCGTCACAAACCCGTTCCCGCGGAGGGGCGTGTCGCATTCGTCGAACTGGGTGCGGCGGAAATCGAAGACCGTTTCGCACCGGAGAGCTTCGATGCGGTCGTCTCGTGTCTGGCGATGAGCGAGTTGTCGCCGGACGAAATGGACTATGTGCTGCGGATCGCCCGGTCTCGCCTCGTGCCGGGCGGCATCGTTGTGATCGCCGACGAGACGGCGCCCGAAGGCGCCCTCGCGCGCTGTGCCTACTGGTTACGTCGCCTGCCTGTTGCGGCGCTGACCTTTCTGCTCACGCAAGCAACGACCAGGCCCACGGGCGATCCCAGCGAACGGCTTCGCTCCGCGGGATTCACCAGTGTGGTTGTCGAGCGCCTGTGGTCGGGAAGCTTCTTCATTGCCCGTGGCTTCAGGGGGCCGTCATGAGGCCGGCCGCTATTCCCGCCTATCTGCGTGACACTGTCCTGCGTATGCTGCCGCATCGCACGGCGACCGGGTTGTTCCGCATCGGATCGCCCACGCGAAAATCACCGGTTCTCGTCACGGGCAATTTTACCCTGACGGTGCGGCGCCTTCGCGATGCTCTCCGCGGGCGCGACCTCTGGCTTTTGGTCGCCGACAGCAAGGGTATCAATATTTGGTGTGCGGCGAGCGGTGGGCACTTCACCCATCACAGCATTATCTCTGCAATCCGTGCGACCGGCCTTGCGGACAAGGTCGATCAGCGCGAGATCATCTTGCCGCAGCTCTGTGCGACTGGGGTCGAGCGGCGCCGTGTCACCGAGGCGACCGGGTTCACCGCCCGTTGGGGGCCGGCACGTCTAGAGGACATTCCCGCCTTCCTGGATCGAGGTTCGCGCGTGCACAAGCGTGACCGGTTCATGCGCTTTCCTGCATGGGAGCGGCTGGAGATGGCGGCGATGTGGGGCGTACCCATGTTGTTTGTTGCGGTGCCCTTGCTTGTGTTCCTCACCGGATGGATGACCGCCTTGGCCGCCGCCATCGCCATGACAGCCATGGTGTTCGGACTGTTCGCGCTCATCCCAAGGATTGTCATAGAGGGCCGCGCCCGCTTTCTGACCTTTACCGGCTTTGTCGTTGCGGCCTCGCTATTGGGCTGGGGAGCACTGTTCTTTTTTGGCGCCGCTACAACTGGGCGTCTTGAAGCGGTCGCAGGCACGTGTCTCGTCGCGATGGGGCTGCTGTCAATTGATCTCGCCGGCACGACGCCGTGGCACGACAGTTACGTCGACGCCTATCTCAATCCCGCGCACATCGAGCTCGTGCCCGACCGCTGCACCGGCGCCGCGGAATGCGTGCAGGTTTGTCCGCGCGATGTGCTCAAGATGGACGGCCGCCGCCGCAAGGTCGACATCGCCCATCCTGACCGATGCATCAGATGTGGGGCCTGCATCGTGCAATGCCCGCAGGACGCACTAAGGTTCCGCTCCGATGACGGTGGTGTGATCGAGGCGCCAACGATACGCACGACGCACATGAATCTCCTGGGCCGGCGAACCATCAAAACACCTTCCTAGAAGGTGCTGACCAGCCGGAGCTTTGTGCCTCATGGCAACCTTGGGCAATATTCTGACCCAGTTCGTTGGAGAACGCCCGTCTCCGACGTTTCTTGCATTGCTTGCCGTTCATGTGGCGGCAGGATTGACCTGCGTCGTCTCGGGGGCGGGCGCAGCGATCAGCAAGAAGAGGACGGGACGGCATCCGGCCTTCGGCACGGCTTACTACTGGGCGCTGCTTGTCGTCTTTCTTTCCTCAAGTGTGATGTCGATGTTCCGATGGTCCCGGGACTACGACCTGTTCATTCTGGGAGCGATTGCGTTTGCGGCCGCCTCGATAGGATATTTCGCACGAAAGGTCCGATGGGGCGGCTGGGCCGCTCACCATATTGCGGGCATGGGCAGTTCCTATGTTGTGTTGTTGACGGCCTTCTACGTGGACAACGGGCCCCACTTGCCACTCTGGGACCGTTTACCGAATATCGCGTTCTGGATCCTGCCGTCGCTGTTCGGGCTTCCCTTGATAGCTCTCGCCCTGCGGCGTCATTCGTAACTGTTCGCCGGGGCAAAACAGGCGATTGACGGTGATTTAACCGTTTGAAGAACGCTTTGGCCGAAGAGCGGCAACGAAGACAAGCGGCCCGAGTGAACGGCAGCTTCTGTGAAGGGTTTCGGATGACGGCCCGTCATTGACGGAGTTGCGCGCACGGGGGCCGTCGTCCGAAAGCCTCCAGGGAAGGAACCCGCGGGACGTGAGGTGCTGGTGTGTGCGCGCTATGGCGATTTGATTGCGGCGAAGAGATTGGGCCGAAGACGCTGGGTGGCAGCACTCGGGTGATTTCGGCTGCCGGTGCAGCCGATCGGGTTCGATTGAGTCGTTCTCGGGAATGAACGCAGCGTGGAATGCGATGCCGCGCCCCTGTGTGGCCGAGCGTCGGCGTGGCCGGTCGATGACCAGTAAGGAACGCGCTCGGCGGTGCAGGTGCAGGACGTGGTGCTTGTGCTCATGAGGTGTCGATCCTGATTGCGACGAGAGGTTTGCTCGGCCGGTGGCGTGGTTGGCGGCCGGCTTGGAACGTCTCGATGATGGTCATGCGGCTGCCGCAGCAGGGGCATGGGTGGGCGAGCGGCTGCGCGGCCGGCTCGGTCTCGACCGCCTGCTCAGCCAGACCCAGGAGGTCGCGCGCCCGCGCGATGGTCTCGGCGCGATTGCTGCCGGCGAGGAGCCCGTAATGGCGGATGCGATGGAAGCCCTTGGGCAGGACATGGATGAGGAAGCGTCGGATGAACTCGTTCGCGTTGAGCGTCATCGTAGTGTAGCGGCCCGGTCCCTCGACGCGGTAGTTCTTGACCTTGAAGGTGACGTGCTGCTGGTCGATTGCGATCAGGCGGCGGTTCGAGATGGCGACGCGGTGGGTGTAGCGCGCCAGATAGGCGAGCACGGCCTTCGGGCCCGCGAACGGGCGTTTGGAATAGACGAACCAGCGCGTCTTGCGCAGCGGTGCGAGCAACGCAGCGAACGCCTTTGCATTGGCCAGATGCGCGTGGGTGCCGAAGAACTGCAGCCTGCCCGCCTGGTGTGCCGCCATAAGCCTCTCCAGCATCAAGCGCCGGAACAGCGTCGAGAGGACACGCACGGGCAGCAAGAAGTTGGGCTTGCATGCGATCCAACGTGCGCCATCCATGGAAAGCCCGCCGCCCGGCACGATCATATGCACGTGCGGATGGTGGGTCATTGCCGAGCCCCAGGTGTGCAACACTGAGGTGATGGCGATGCGCGCTCCGAGGTGCTTTCGGTCTGCCGCGATGGCGAGCATCGTCTCCGACGAGGCCTTGAACAGCAGATCGTAGATCACGGCCTTGTTCTGGTAGGCGATGTCGCCGATCGCCGCCGGCAGCGTGAACACGACGTGGAAGTAGGGCACTGGCAGCAGCTCGGCCTCGCGTGCCGCCAGCCACTCGCGTGCGGCCGCGCCCTGGCATTTCGGGCAATGCCGGTTGCGGCAGCTATTGTAAGCGATGGTCGTGTGGCCACAGGCGTCGTTCTCGCAACGCGCCACATGCCCGCCGAGAGCTGCCGTGCGGCAGCGCTCGATCGCGCTCATCACCTTCAACTGGCCGAGGCTGACGTGGCCACGGTTGGCGGCACGCCATGCGGCTCCGTGGTCGCGGAAGATGTCCGCGACCTCCAGCGCTGGACGAGCCATGGCCGCCGCGCGTTACGCGGGCGGGCCGTCCTTCGCCAAGGTCAGACGGTCGAGCGGGCTGGTGACGGTTCGCAGCAGGTTGGTGGCGACTTGGGCGTAGCGCGCGGTCGTATCGAGCTTCGCGTGTCCGAGCAGAACCTGGATGACCCGCACGTCGGTATGGCTCTCCAAGAGATGCGTTGCAAAGCTGTGCCGGAGCGTATGCGGAGAGATCCAGGCGCCGAGGCCGGCGACGTCGGCGGCCATGTGGCAGGCGCGGTTCAGCTGCCGCGTCGTGATGGGCAGGAACGGGTCGCGCCCCGGGAACAGCCAGCCCTGCGAGCGGCACTGCCGCCACCACGCTCGCAATACTTCGAGCAACTGCGGCGAGAGCATAGCGTGACGGTCCTTGCGACCCTTGCCCTGCTCGACCCGGATCAGCAAACGCTTGCTGTCGATATCGCAGACCTTCAGCGAGACCACTTCGGCCGCGCGCAGCCCAGCCCCGTAGGCAACACTCAGCGCCGCCTTGTACTTGAGGCCGGGGCCAGGCGCCGCCTCGATCAATCGCCCAACCTCCTCGGGGCTCAACACCCGCGGCAGCCGGCGCGGATAATGCACGCGCGTGAGCTGGGCCGCGAGGTTGGCGCGGCCGAGCGTGACCGTGAACAGGAAGCGCAACGCAACTGCCGAACTGTTCACGCTCGGCGGCTGCACGCCGGTCTCGGTCTGGTGAACCTGATAGCGGCGCAGGTCCTCGGCACTCGCCGTATCCGGCGAGCGGCCCAGGAACTTGGCAAAGGTCTCGATGTGGCGGATATAATCGTGTTGCGTCTTCGCGCCGAACTTGCGGACCGACATGTCCTCGATCATGCGACGACGCAACGGACTGATGGGCTTCTCGCTCATGGGGGGCTCCTGTCTTGAGGTTGGAGTGCTTGACCCCTCGATCCTCAAGACGGAGCGCCCCGCCTGTCACCGTACCTTGCGCACGGCGTCACTCCATCGACGCCACTAGCTCCGCCCTCGCGCGCAGCGCGCTCCCGCGCGAGCGGGTTCGTTCTCTGGCCCGTTGCCGCTCAAGCCCTGCGTCGGGTTTCGGGGCACTGCGGACACTGGCGCAACCATCATCCGCGGGCGCATCCACGCCCTCCTGCTTCGCGCTGTTGAAGCGGACGGCCGCCTGTCATAATGACTGCCTGCGTGCAGGTGGCTTGCAGCGTGACAGCGAGGAGACCGTAATGGCGAAGAACGACCAAAAGATCGGCTGGATCGGCATGGGCCGCATGGGGTCGCCCATGGCGGAGCGCCTGCTCAAGGCCGGTTACGACGTCTCGATCTGGAACCGGACCCGCTCCAAGGCCGAGCCGCTCGCCGCCAAGGGCGGCAAGGTGGTCGACAAGCTCTCCGATCTCGCCGGCGTCGATGTGCTGTTCTCGATCGTGTCGACCGGCAAGGACCTCAAGGAGGTCTATTTCGGCAAGGACGGCGTCGTCACCGGCCGCAACGGCACGCTGCCGAAGATCTTCGTCGACTGCTCCACCATCGCGGTCGAGGATTCCGCCGAGATCCGAGGAAAGCTCAAGGAGCTCGGCGCCGATTTCGTGGCGGCGCCGATCTCGGGCAACGCCAAGGTGATCAAGGCCGGCCGGCTCTCCTCGGTGATCTCCGGTGCCGAGGCCGCCGGCAAGACCGTCATGCCGATGATGGAGGCGATCGCGCCGGCCGGCGTGTCCTACGTGGGCGAGGGCGAGCTCGCGCGCATCTGCAAGATCGCCCACAACGTGATGCTCGGCGTCGTCATCGAGAACCTGATCGAGATCACGCTTTTGGCCAACAAGATGGGCGTGCCGCGGCACGCGTTCCTGGCCTTCATGAACAACAGCGTCATGGGCTCGATGTTCACCCGCTACAAGTCGCCGGCGCTGGTCAATCTCGACTGGACCACGACCTTCACGCCGGAGCTTCTGCGCAAGGACATGGATCTGGGGCTTGGCCTCGGGCGCGAATGGGACGTGCCGATGCCGGTGACGGCGGCCGCGCGCGAGGTGCTGCAGAATCATTTTGGCACCGCGATGCTGCAGAAGAATCCCGACGAATACTTGCAGAAGGATTTCGCCGCCATGATGGAGACCATGGCGCTCGCTTCGGGCATGAAGCTTGAAAGCGAGAACAAGAACGTGCCGACGGGGCTTGAGAGCTGACATCCGAGCTGACCACCACCTGCTGCATCGTGGGCGGCGGCCCAGCCGGCATGATGCTGGGCTATCTGCTGGCGCGCGGCGGCGTCGCCGTCACGGTGCTGGAGAAGCACGCCGACTTCCTGCGCGACTTCCGCGGCGACACCATCCATCCCTCGACGCTCGAAGTGATCCACGAGCTTGGGTTGCTCGATGAATTCCTCAAGCTGCCGCACCAGCAGGCCCGGCATCTGTCGGGCGTGATCGGCGACACCACGGTCAGGGTCGCGGACTTCTCGCACCTGCCGACGCGCTGCCAGTTCATTGCGCTGATGCCGCAATGGGATTTCCTCAGCTTCCTGGCTGAACAAGGCCGCCGCTATTCGACATTCGATCTACGCATGGAGGCGGAGGTGACCGACCTGATCGAAGAGAATGGCCGCGTCGTGGGCGTGCGCGCCAATACGCCAAACGGCCCGCTCGCGATCCGGAGCACGCTGGTCGTCGGTGCCGACGGGCGCCACTCGGTGGTGCGCGAGCGCGCCAGACTGCGCATCGACGATATTGGCGCACCGATCGACGTGCTTTGGATGCGGCTCACGCGCCGGCCGGGCGACGGCGCCGAGCCGCTCGGCCGCATCGTCGCCGGAACGGTCTTTGTGATGATCGATCGCGGCGACTATTGGCAATGCGCCTATGTGATTCCCAAGGGAGCCGCCGACGCGCTGCGGAGCAAGGGCATCGAGGCGTTCCGCGCCGCCGTCGTCAACGTCGCGCCGCCGCTTGTTGATCGCGTGCAGGAGCTCAAGAGCTGGGACGACGTGAAGCTTCTTACCGTCAAGGTCGATCGGTTGCAGACCTGGCACCGGCCCGGGCTTCTGTGCATCGGCGACGCGGCGCACGCCATGTCGCCGGTCGGCGGCGTCGGCATCAACCTCGCGGTCCAGGATGCGGTCGCAGCCGCAAACCGCCTGGTGGCGCCGCTGCGGTCAGGCTCCGTGGCGGATGCAGACTTGGCGGCGGTGCAGCAGCGCCGCACGTTTCCGACGCGGGCGACGCAGCGCATGCAGGTCCTGATCCAGAACAAGATCCTGAGCCGCGTGCTGGCGAGCCGTGCGCCGCTGACGGCGCCCTGGCCCGTTCGCCTGGTGGGCCGCTGCCCGATGCTGCAACGCATCCCGGCCCGGCTGATCGGGCTCGGGGTGCGGCCCGAGCACGTGCGCGCGCCCGAGCTCTTGCCGCGCGGCTGACTTGCCGTCGCTTGCGTACTTCCCCTAACATTCCCGCCAACATGGGAGACGTTCATGCTGAGCGCTGAGAAGAACAAAATGCTGACCCAGGTCGGCCCCGGTACGCCGATGGGAGAGTACCTGCGGCGCTACTGGATGCCGATCGGCGGCGCGAGCGAGCTCGACGCAAACCCGATCAAGCCGATCCGCCTCATGGGCGAGGACCTCGTGCTCTACAAAGACATCGGCGGCCGCTACGGCCTCGTCGACCGCCATTGTCCGCACCGGCGCGCCGACCTCTCGTATGGCATGGTCGAGGAGACCGGCATCCGCTGCAATTATCACGGCTGGCTGATGGACGAGGCTGGCCGCGTCGTCGAGCAGCCCTATGACGATGTCGTCAACCCGGGTCGCGGCAAGCGCTGCACCACCAAGGCCTATCCGGTGAAGGAATGCGCCGGGCTGCTGTTTGCCTATATGGGGCCGCAGCCGGTGCCGGAGCTGCCGGTGTGGGAGCCGTTCACCTGGGAGAACGGATTCCGCGAGGTGGTGATCTCGGACATCCCCTGCAATTGGTTCCAATGCCAGGAAAACTCGTGCGATCCGGTGCACTTCGAGTGGATGCACGAGAACTGGAGCGTGCGGCTCAAGGGCGAGAGCGCGCCCTATGCGGCCAAGCACCTCAAGCTGGTGTTCGAGGAGTTCGACTACGGCTTCATCTATAAGCGCGTGCGCGAAGGCCAGCGCGACGGCGATCCGGTGTGGACCATCGGGCGCGTGGCGCTGTGGCCGAACGGCTTCTATCTCGGCAATCACTTCGAGTGGCGCGTGCCGATCGACGACGAGAACACGCTCAGCGTCTGCTGGTTCTTCATGCGGGTGCCGAAGGGCCGTGAGCCCTACGTGCAGGACAAGGTCCCGACCTGGGTGAGCCCGATCAAGGACGATAGCGGCCGCTGGATCTCGAGCCACGTCATCAACCAGGACATCATCGCCTGGGTCGGGCAGGGCATCATCGCCGACCGCAGCAAGGAGAACCTCAGCGCCAGCGACCTCGGCATCGCCATGATGCGCAAGCGCTTCTTCGACGAGCTCGATGCGGTGGCGAAAGGCGCCGAGCCGAAGGCGACCCTGCGCAACTCGAACGTCGCGAAATGCATCGAGCTCCCCAACATCACCAAGAAGACCAGCACCGAAGGCATCACGCTCGCGGAGCACGAGAACTATCCGCTCTTGAAGATCCGCCTCAATGGCTTCCGCCATTGCGCCGGCCAGCCCGCAGAGGTGCGCAAGGCGTTCGAGAAGGCGATGGGGATCGTGGGAAAATAGCGAACAGCTATTCGCTACTCCCTATTCGCCAGCTAAGGGACGGGAGCCCCCTCGGGGCGGAAATAGACGTCGACCTTCATGCCGACCGCCAGCGGGCCGGGCTCGGCAAGATCGACCATCACTTCCACGACGTTGACATCGGTCATGCCGCGCTGCCCACGCTGGCTGATGCGGGCCGCATCCACGATCGGCGCGATCGAAGCGACCGTGCCCGCGATCTCGCGGCCCCGAAACGCATTGGTGCGCACGAGGGCCGCCTGCCCGATCTTGATGTCGCCGAAATCGCGCTCGTCGACCTCGGCGCGCACACGCAGCGCCGAAACGTTGCCGACCACCAACAGTGGCTGCGCCGAGGAGGGGCTCGCGAGCTCGCCCACCTTGCCGTTGATCTGTAGAACGGAGCCGTCGATCGGGGCGCGGATCATCAATTTCTCGACCGCTGCCTCTGCCGCTGCCAGCTCGGTGCGCGCAATATTGAGCTGCCCGTCGACCGAGACCGGTAACGGAACGTTGTTGTCGGACAGGAGCTTGCGCAGGTCGGCCCGCTCCTGCTTGAGCTGATCCTGCGCGCGCTTATAGGCGGCACGGGTCGTCTCGACGTCGGCGTCCGAGCCTTTGCCGGCGCGCCGAGCGATTGACGCTGCGTCGAGCGCGGCCCGCGCTTCCACCACGTCGCGCTCCGCGTCTGAAGCCGCGTCCTCGGCACGGCGCCGCTCGGTCACCCGGTTTGATGCGCTCACGTCGTTGCGCGCACGCCGGCGCATCGCGACCTGCGCTTCCGCGGTCGCGAGCCGGGCCTGGACTTCCTCGTCCTTGAGGCGGATCAGGAGCTCGCCCGCGAACACCTTGTCGGTCGGCTTGACCAGCACTTCGGCGATCGGGGCGACGACGGGCGGCGCGACTTTGATCTCTCCCGACAATGGCTCGACCCGGCCGGGCGCCACCGCCTGCCATCGCTTGGAATCCTCCCCGTTTGTCGTGCGCGTCTTGTCTTGTGCGAACAGGGGCGGCGCCAGCACCGTGGCACTCACGCCGAGCATCAGCGCGCTCCCAACCAAGGAAAGCAGGGTCTTCTTCAGCAACACAGTCTTCACCTTCACCTCTGGACTCGCTTGCGCTTGGCTGCGACGCCGCGTGGAACTTCGACGCCGCGCACTTCGCCCACCGTTTCGCTCGTTCGCTGTTCGCTTAGGGTCTTTTCGTCAACGATCTTTTCGTTTGTGAGCTTTTCGCTCACGTGCTCGTCGCCCACGCCGCGCTCTTCGCCGACGATGAGGCCGTCCTCGATGCGGACGATGCGATTGGCGAACGGCACTATACGCGGGTCGTGTGTGACCACCAACACCGCGCGCGTTGGGTCTTTGGCGATCTGCGCGAGCACCTCCATGATGGCGTGCCCGTTCTTGCTGTCGAGCGCAGCGGTCGGCTCATCCGCCAGGATGACCGGCGCGTTGCCGACGATTGCGCGCGCAATCGCGACGCGCTGCTGCTCGCCGCCGGAGAGCTCACGCGGAAAGGAATTGACCTTGTGGGCAAGCCCGACGGTTGCGAGCGCGTCCTTCGCGCGCGACACGGCGCTCGCGCCATGCTCGCCACGCACGTCGAGCGCCAGCCGGACATTGTCGAGCGCGGTCAGCGTCGGAAACAGGTGATAGGATTGAAAGACAAATCCAATGTGATCGCGCCTGAGCTTGGCCAAGTCCTCCGGCCCGGCTTCTTTCGTTGCATGGCCGCAGACTCGGACCATGCCTTCGGTCGGAGTCATCATGCAGCCGAGGACAGACAGGAGCGTGGTCTTGCCGCTGCCGGACGGTCCCATCAGCAGCGTCAGCTCGCCGGGCGCAAGCGACAGGCTCACGCCCTTGAGCGCGCGCACCTCGCCCGCTCCGACGCCCAGCACCTTGACGACATCGGCCGCCTCGAGCACGGCCTTGGTGATTTCGGGAACTGCGATCGCGTGAATGGTCATCGCGTGAAAACCATGGCCGGATCGATGCGCATCACCTTGATGATGGCGGAAATGGCGGAGGTCACGCACATCAGCACGGTCAGCGCGAACAGGCCGATCGTCAGCCCGGGTGTCATCAGGATCGGCAGCGCCGACTCGGCGGTGAGATGGACGATGACGAACCCGATCGAGGCCGCGATCGCGAACCCGATGACCGCGTTGAGCAACGCCTGCCAGATGATGACCTGGTGGATGTAACGTCCGGACGACCCGATCGCGCGCAGCGTCGCGAACTCGTTGATGTGATCCTTGGTGCTGGAATAGAGCGTCTGCGCCACGATGACGGTGCCGACGATCACGCCCAGGAGCGCGCCCGCAAACAGCGCGGCGCCCGCGCCGGTATCGAACAGCCAGAAATTCCGGCTGCGGTCGCGGAACTCGGCCTGGGTGAGCACATCGACGTCGGTCAGCTTCGCCTTTAGCCTTGCCCGCACATTGTCGATGTCCGCTTTCGGCGCCAGATGGAGGAGCAGAAAGTTCGCCTTGGTCGCCGGTGTGCCGGTGTAGGCGCGCGCGCGGTCGAGCGAGGTGAACACATAGGGCGTGGTCGTGAACGAGCGGATGCCCCTCGTCACCGCCGCCACCTCGACCTTCTGATCGCGAATCTCGGCGGTGGCGCCAAGGCCCTTCACGCCGAGGCGATCGAAATAGGTCTGGTCGATCGCGACCGTGTTGGGAACCGCGAGCGCGTCCGCACTGCCGGCCACCACGTCCCAGGGATGCAGCCCGGCGGCCCGCACATCTGAGCCGATCAGGAATACCGGCGTCGTGCCGCCGCTCGGCAGGCGCCACTCGGCAAAACCGATCACGATGGCGGTCACGTCGGCGACGCCGTCGATCGACAGGGCCGCAAATCGCTTGCGATCATCGAGCGGGGAAGGGTCCTCGAAGCTCTTGGTGCCGGCCGGAATGATCCAGAGATCGCCGGAGGCGTGGTCGACCATGGTGGTCACCATGCGCCCGAAGCCCAGATAGAGGCCAAGCTGAACGGTGACGAGCACGATCGAGAAGACGATCCCGATCACGGTGGCGATGAATCGGAGCCGGTCGTGGAAAAGGTTTCGGCGCGCGAGCTTGAAAGCCAGCGACATCGCGAAGGGTTGTGCCATGGCGATCATGCGGTCGGCGCCAACACTAGGAGGCCTTGGCCAACGCCCGGCCATCGTTGCCGATCAGGCGCGAGCCGAGCGGGATGCTGCGCAGCGCCGCGGTCGCGGTGAAGCTCAGCATCAGCGTGCCGGCGAATACCATCGTGGCCTTTACGATTGCCGGCAGCGCCACGCCCAGCATGGCGTATTGCAACCAGACGATGAACACGTAGTGTACGAGGTACATGCCATAGGCGTTCTCCGACAGGCTGTCGAAAATGCGTCTGCGCCGCGTGGCGAAATGCAGCGCCAGTGCGAGCACGAGCATGCTGCCGCCCGCACAGCAGAGCACGAAGCCCAATGCGGAGCCAAACTGCAGGCCGAGCGGCGGATCTTCCATCCCCATGGTGAGCGTGGTCGGGCCGACCCAGAGCAGGAACGTCACCGCAGCGACCGCAAGCCACAGCGGCCATCGCCGCGCCAGGATTCCATCCGTCGCCAGCAGCCCGCGATCGAGACCATGGATCCCGATCGCCGCGCCGGCGAAGAAGTAGACCAGGTAATGGAGCGGGCGGCTCCACTGGAATGCGAATGGGCCGTACTGAAACCATGACCAGGGTGAATGGATGAGGACCAACGGGATGTAAGCAGCCGCCGAGGCTGCCGCCAGGGTCAGAAAGAACCGCGTCGGATGATTGCCAACCACGGCGGCCCAGCGCCGCAGGGCGTCGCCGGCGCCGGGAACAAAGCGATAAAGCGCTGCGGCAACGATGTTCAGGGCCAGAAGCTCCCACAGAAACCATTGCGGTCCGCACGGCCAGAACGGCAGCGCCATCCACTGCTGCCAGTATTCGGACACGCTCGGCTCCGGTGTGGTCGCGAGATAGGCCGGATAGAGCGCGATCGGCATCAGCAGGAAGACCGCGGGGATCAGCGGAAGGCCAAGCCGCAGGAACCGGTCCAATAAGAACGCGCGGCTGCCCTTGCGCGTGAGGCTTCCCCACACGAACAGGCCCGACAGGAAATACATGAGCGACATCAGATAAATGTCGTGCCAGGCGCAGAACAGGTCGAAGCCCAGCCAGCGCTCGCTGTCGATGATGGGCGAGGCTTCCCATCCATAGGGCGGCGTATCGAACCGGGTTGCTTTCGCCGGCAGGGAGTTGAGATAGGCCAGGGTCGAATGGAACGCCAACACGATCAGAATGACGAAGCCGCGCAGATTGCTGAGCGCCAGACTGGTCCTTGACATTCAGCCTCCCCGCCCGGCGGGCTGATGTATGGGCATCGGGACACGTCGATGCCCTGCGCCATCGTGAATGGTCCGAAATCGGCCGCCCCCCCGGGCCGCGGATTTCGAATCATTGTACCGTCTTGGAACAATTGTGCCGGATTTCTCGGCGCCTGGCCAACGCCGCGAAGATGTTCCGTTTGAGGCCGCCGCCATGACGTTGCGGTGAGGTATAAGTCCCCGCCGCGCCAAGGCTATCGACCGCTGGCGTTGCCTCCGCGAAATGGCCATATTGCGGAGCGATTGCGTTGGGGATCGGGGGGCTCGGTCCAAAGGATATGGCCCAGAGGACATGGTCCGAAGGATATGGCCCAAAGGATATCGACATTGAGCAAACGACTGACATGGTTGGGCGTGACAGGACTGGCGGCGCTGGTCATTGCGGCGCCGCTGCCGGCCGCGACCCAGGACCCCACCGTTGTAGGGCTCTGGCAGAAGCTCGACGAGTTCAACAAGCCGATTGTCTGGTTCCTGTTCGTGGAACGCGGCGCCGGCGTCTATGAGGGCGCGATCGCCAGACTGTTCCCGCGGCCAGACGACAATCCCAATCCGGTCTGCTCGCGCTGTACCGACGACCGCCACAACGTGCCGTTGCTCGGCTTGTCTTTCGTGCGCGACATGAAGCGCGCCGGATTGAAGTATGAGGATGGCAGCATCCTCGATCCGCGCGACGGCAAGGTCTACAGCGCCCAGATGACGCTCAGCCCGGACAACCAGACGCTGACGGTGCGCGGCTATCTCGGCATTCCATTGCTCGGCATGGACGAGATTTGGCAACGGCTGCCCGAGAGCGCGATGGCGCAGGTCGATCGTACGGTGATCGCGAAGTACCTGCCGGTGCAGCCTGCGCCGGCCGGCAAGGCCCGTTCCAACAAGTCGAAGCCGAAATCGAAATAGCCGTGCGCTGTTCTCGCCGGCCGTGAACATGGCCCGCAAGGCCCGCCGACAAAACGGTATGACGGTAGAGTCAAAATAATGCAGCGCGCCTGCGCACTGCTGCCACACTTGCATCCGACCTATTAGACTGATTCGTTGCATGTGATTCGTCGCAGATGATTTGTGGCGCGCGGGAGCGCCGGATTGGGGAGGCATGGGATGTTGGATGGCAGTCGATATTTCGCGGAGTTTCCTGACGAATATCCGAACCGGGTTCCGTTGAGCGTGGCGGCGCTCAACGCACTCAAGGCGCTTGAGCGTGAAATCAGTCGCCTGGTCGAGGCGGCGCCCGAGACCGCAACTGGCGGCGAGCGCTGCGACAGCGAGGAGCGCTGAGCGCGGTAGAGCACAATCCCGAAAAGTTGCAGACTTTTCGGACAGGATCATACGACCCATCAAACGCTTTGAACGGTTTGGCGCGAGGGCTCACAAGCCCGCGATACGCGCAGGCTATCGATACCCTTCGCGTCGCGCCGCAACCTGCAGGCGGGGGCGTCCGTATCTCCATGCAAATGATGGAGGTTCGCATGATCCCCGCCCTTCGCCTTGCATTTGGCTTTGCGGTTCCGATCCTCATGCTCTGCCCGCCGGCTCAGGCGTACGATATCGAGACCGGTACCGGCGTCATCTGTGACACGCGCGAACAGGCGCAGCGCGTCGCCACGCTGCTCGACGAGGATGCGCAGGTTGCGATCCGGACCGTCAACGCCGAGCAGCACGACCCGACCGCCTGCGCGGTCGCGACCGTCGCCTATGTGCGCGGCGCCAAGGCCGGCACGGCGCGCAGCAAGGCCGGCACGTTCGAGATCGTCGAGGTGCTCGTGGTCGGTGTCGAGACGCGCCGCGGGTTGCAGGGCGCAAACCCGGCGGTCTATTTCACGCTGTTCAAGATCGAGGAACGGACGGCGTGAGCCACGCGAATTGGAATCATTCGCTCGTTAGAGCATTTTCCCCATTAAGCTGGGCCTGCTCACGTTTGCCGCGAATGCTTCAATTCCTCCGTCACCCTTCGAGGCCCGCGCATGTTGGCGCAAGTTGCAAGATGCGCGTCGTGTGATGCGCGGGCACCTCAGGATGACGGAGACAGGCTGGTGCGCTCCGCGCGCAAGGCGCGTTCAATCCAATCGGAAAATGGTCTAGCGGCGCGATCGGGAACGCGGCCGAGCGCGCTTGCCACTGAAAAGAGTGCGGCAAGCCGGGCTGAGACGCAGCCGGTTGCGGCGCAGGCAATTCGCGGTGCGATCTTCGTCCGGGATGAACTGGTTGCACAGCCGGTAGGCGTCCTGCTCGCACGCGGCGCGCTGCTGCGGCGTGCCTTGCGCAGCCACGGGCGTTGCCGGGATGGCCAGCACGAGGCCGAATAGGAGGCCGCCGACGGCTGCCTTCGACGACGTGCGCCAATGGTGTGACAACGCTGATCTCATGATGCTTATCCCTTGCAAGGTTGAGGAAGTGCCGCGTCAGGCGCCTTGACGAGGCTGATGGCGGCCGGCTGGTTTCACTCAGCCCGGAGATATCAACGCAGGGCCGGACAGGAAGTTCCGGTTCCCGGAGGCGTCACGCTGCGCGGCTTTAACCGCGAGAATGCGGTGCAAAAGAGACAGCCCTCAGTATTTCGCGCTGATCGGCAGCTCCTCGGCCGGGAACAGCGTGATGACGCGGCAGCCCTTGTCGGTCACCACCACTTCCTCCTCGATGCGCGCGGCCGAGTAGCCGTCGGTCGCCGGGCAGTAGGTCTCGAGCGCGAACACCATGCCCTCCTTGATCTCGGTCGGATGATCGATCGAGACCACGCGCGAGATGATCGGCCGCTCGTGCAGCGCGAGCCCAAGCCCGTGCCCGAACTGCAGTCCGAACGCCGACATCTCATCCGGGAAGCCGAACTCCGGCGCCTTCGGCCACACGCCGCAGATGCGATCGGTGGAGACACCAGGCTTGATCAGGTCGATCGCAAGATCGAGCCACTCGCGCGCCTTCTTGTAGGCGTCGTGCTGCGCGGGCGTGGCGCGGCCGACGTTGAAGGTCCGGTAGTAGCAGGTGCGATAGCCCATGAAGCTCTGCAAGATGTCGAAGAACGCCTGGTCGCCCGGGCGGATCATGCGGTCGGTGAAATTGTGCGGATGCGGGTTGCAGCGCTCGCCCGAGATCGCGTTGATCGCCTCGACGTCGTCGGAGCCGTGCTGGTAGAGGAACTGATTGACGTTGGCGACGATGTCGTTCTCGCGCACGCCGGGTTTCAACTGCTCGTGGATCAGGTGATAGGCACCGTCCACCATGGCGGCGGCGCGGTTGAGCAGCGCGATCTCGTCCGCGCATTTGATCTCGCGCGCCTCCAGCATCACCTGCTGGCCGTCGTGGATCTTCAGCCCTGCCTTCTCCAGTTCGAACATCATCGGCGGCTCGACGATGTCGATGCCGATCGGCATGTCGGCGACGCCGGCCTCGCGAATGAGTGAGGCGATCTCCTCGGCGTGGCGCTTCATCAGCCCGAAGGCGGGATTGACGGTGCCGCGCAGGCCGATCAGCCCGGCCTTGCAGTTCTCCGGCTTGAGCCAGGGCGTATAGAGCTTGTGATGCACGGCGGCGGAGCCGAAGTCCCACAGGATCGGCTCGCCAGTGCGCGTCAGCAGCGCCCAGCGCGAGAGCTTGTCGCGCTCCCATTCGCCGATCTTGGTCGAGGTGATGTAGCGGATGTTGTTGACGTCGAAGACGAGCAGTGCGCCGAGCTCGGAAGCCTCCAGCGCCTGCCGCACGCGGCTCAGCCGGTAGCGGTGCAGCCGGCGATAATCGACGCGTTCCTCGAAGTCGACCCCCATGATGCCGAGCGCAGGGAGCGCGCGGCCCCAGTTGAAGCGGGGGTTGATGTCCTCGGCGCTGATTTGACGGACCCGGTCGTCCATGATGCGTCTCCCTGGCGAACGATGCGGCGCCCGAGGGGGCGCTGGCGTGAGGCAAGTATCGTAAGGCAAGTATAGGGCGTCGCGCTCCTTTACGCCTCCCCCCTCGGCCTGTCACGGGCGACCTCGCCGCGTCCCGAAAGGGCCGTGTTGCGGCGGTTTTCCGGGTCGCCATAATGGCTCGGCCATGCCGGGAGATGCCAATGAGTGCCGAGACGGGGCTGCTGTCTGCGGTGACTGCCATTCCGCGGGCCTATAATTTCGCGCGCGACATCTTTGAGCGGAGCGACAGCCGGTCCGAACGGGTCGCCTATATCGACCCGCGCGGATCGTGGACCTATCGGCAGCTGCGTGAGCGTGCCGAAGCGTTCGCGCAGGTGCTGGAGGCGCTTCAAGTGCGGCCCGAGGAGCGCGTGCTGATGTGCCTTCTCGACACCATCGACTGGCCGACGGCGTTTCTCGGCTCCCTCTATGCCGGCCGCGTCGCCGTTCCGGTCAACACCCTGATGACCGAGGACGACTACCGCTACATGCTGGAGGACAGCCGTGCGCGCGTGCTCGTGGTGTCGCAGGAGCTCTATCCAAAATTTGCCAACCTCATCGCCGCGGTGACCGGCCTGCGCGTGATCGTCTCCGGCCAGGACCCGCATGGCCATCAGCGGCTCGAGGATCTGCTCCAGAGCATCGCGCACAACGACGCCTATCGGCCGCCGCCGACCACGCGCGACGATATCGCGTTCTGGCTCTACACCTCGGGCTCGACCGGCAAGCCGAAGGCCGCCGTGCACGTTCATGCCGATCTCAAGCTCACCAATGATCTCTATGCGGCGCCGATCCTGGGGCTGACCGAGAACGACGTGGTCTATTCGGTCGCCAAGCTGTTCTTCGCCTATGGGCTCGGCAATGCGATGACGTTTCCGCTCTCGGTCGGCGCAACGACTGTGCTGTTGCCGGACCGGCCGTCGCCAGATGCGGTGGCGCAGATCCTGCGCCAGCACAAGGTCACGGCTTTCTTTGCGGTGCCGACCTTCTATGCGGCGTTCCTGGCGAGCCCGGCCGCGCCGACGTCGAACGAACTGTGCATGCGCTGTTGTGTCTCAGCTGGCGAAGCGCTGCCGCCCGACGTCGGGCGGCGTTGGTTGGAGCGCTACGGCGTCGACATCCTGGACGGTCTTGGTTCGACCGAGATGCTGCACATCTTTCTGTCGAACCGGCCGGGCGACGTGAAATACGGGACGTCAGGCAAGCCGGTGCCCGGCTATGCGCTGCGCCTCGTGGACGACGACGGCGAGGTGATCAAGAGCAGGGGCACGATGGGCGAGCTGCAGGTGAACGGTCCCACCAGCGCGATCATGTACTGGAACAACCGCGAGCAGTCGCGCGCAACATTTCTGGGCGAATGGACGCGCTCGGGCGACAAATACCTGCAGGATGAAGACGGCTATTACGTCTACTGCGGGCGGCGCGACGACATGCTCAAGGTCGGCGGCATCTATGTGTCGCCATTCGAGGTCGAGGGCGCCCTGCAGAGCCATCCCGACGTGCTCGAGGTGGCCGTCGTGGCCTGGCCCGACGAGGAGCAATTGATCAAGCCGAAGGCCTTCGTGGTGCTCAAGTCGCCGGAGCGCGCCTGCGAGGAATTGGCGCGCGCCCTGCAGGATCATTGCAAGTCCAAGCTCGCGGGCTACAAGTATCCACGTTGGGTCGAGTTCAGGATCGACCTACCCAAAACTGCTACAGGCAAGATTTAACGCTTCAAGTTGCGTGCGGAATTGACTGGGACGTGATAACAAATCGTTATGCGAAAGAACTTCCTGGGTCGGACCGGCCTTGAAATCTCTGAAATAGCTTTCGGGGGCGGCGTTACCGGCGGAATCCTGATCAAGGGCGACGAGACGACGCGGATCACCGCGTTGACGCGCGCGATCGCGGCCGGAATCAACTGGATCGATACCGCCGCACTCTATGGCAACGGCGCTTCCGAGGAGACCATCGGCCGCCATCTCGAAGCGCTCTCGCCGCAGCCGTACGTGTCGACCAAGGTCCGGATCGAGCGCGCTGACATGCGCGACCTGCGCGGTGCGATCGAGCGCAGCCTGACGGCTAGTCTCAAGCGGCTGCGCACCGACCGCATCGCGCTGTTCCAGCTTCACAATCAACTCGGCGAGGCGGTCGGTGACCGGCCGAGCCTCACGCCCGATCAGGTGCTCGGCTCCGGCGGCGTTGCCGATATCTTCGACCGGCTGAGGGAGCAAGGGCTGTTCCAAGCCACCGGCATCACGGCCGCCGGCGATACGCAGGCGTGCCTGGAAGTAATCGGCAGCGGTCGCTTCGACTGCGCGCAGGTCTACTACAATGCAATCAATCCAAGCGCCGCCTGGTCGCACGCGCCGCAAAACTGGACCGTGCAGGATTTCTCCGGCGTCATGTCGGCGTGCTGGAGCCAGAACATGGGCGTATTGAACATCCGGGTCTGGGCGGGCGGCCCGCTCGCGAGCCCGAAGCGGCCGGACCGGCTCGCTGTTCTCACCTCCGGCACCGACCTCGACAACGAGATGCGTTGCGCGGCTGCCGTCCACGCGCTGCTCGGCAGCGAATACGGCACGCCGGCGCAGACGGCGCTGCGGTTCGTGCTCGGCAACCGCGACCTCGCGACCCGTGTCATCGGCATCTCCAGCATCGCCGACCTCAACGAAGCGCTCGCCGCGGTCGCGCAGGGTCCGCTGCCGAGCGCCGCCATCACCAAGCTCAAGGGCCTGTGGGCGACCGACTTCCGTTGAGCCGGGTCTTTGCCCGGCCGCCGATCGATGCGACAGTCCTACATAACCGGCCGCAACAGGCCGGGCATCGGGAGGAGCACTATGAATTGTCACTGCATTGTGTTGATCGCCGCCGCATCCGTAGTCGGGAGCGTGAATAGTACCCGCGCCGCCGAGATCACGCTCATTGCTCCCGGCGGCATCAGGGCCGCCATCGTGCAGTTGATCCCCGAATTCGAACGCCGGACCGGCCACAAGGTGCTGGCGACGTTCGGCTCGGGCGGCGGCACCAAGGCGCGTGTCGTCAAAGGCGATCCGTTCGACGTGCCGGTCGTGCAACCGCCGTTGCCGGAGGTGATCGCCTCGGGGCATGTGGATGCCGCGAGCGAGACGCCGCTGGCAACAGTGGCGGTGGGTGTCGCGGTCCGCGCCGGCGCGCCGAAGCCTGACATCTCGACCGCCGATGCGGTGAAGCGCATGCTGCTCGGTGCCAAGGCCATCGCCTATCCGAACGCGGCGCGCGGCGCGGCCGCCGGCGTGAGCTTCAACGCGACGCTGGCACGGCTCGGCATTGCCGAGGAGATGAAGCCGAAGATCAAGATCGCCCAGGGCGGCCGAGGCGCCATGGCGATGCTTGCCAAAGGCGAGGTCGACATCGGCTTGACCTTCATCAGCGAGATCATCACCGAGCCGGGTGTCGACGTGGTCGGGCCGCTACCGCGGGACATATCGACACGGACCGGGCTGGTCGCATTCGTGGCGGTGCGCGCCAAGGAGCCCACCGCCGCCAAGGAGCTGGTCGCCTATCTGTCCGGGCCGGAGGCCGCGAAGGTCTATGTCGAACGGGGCATGCAGCCTGGTCGGTGAGCGGGGAATGAATTGACCCCCCGGATCACATGAATTATAGTTCATGCACTATAATTCATGTGAGTGAGGCCGATGGCGGACGGGAAGTCGAACCGAAGGCCGCGCGAAAAGGCGTTGGAGGCGGGCCGTGGCGACCCGCGTGCGGACGCCTTTGCGGCTGCGATCGGTGGAATCGTGCGCCTCTCGCGCGCCAAGCGTGGCATGACGCGTCGCCAGCTCGCCGAGCAGTCGGGCACCTCGGAGCGCTATCTGGCGCAGATCGAGGGCGGGCAGGGCAACCCCTCGGTGATCGTGCTCAAGGCAATTGCGGAAGCGCTCGACATCTCGATCATCGACCTCCTGCCGCGCACCGACGGCCGCAGCGAGACGCTTGAGCGCATCGTGGACGTGCTGCGGCGCATGCCGCAATCCGAGCTTCCCGCCATTGCCGGCCTGATCGAGGGCCGGGCCGATCTCGCGACCGACCGGGCGCGGCGGATCGCGCTCGTCGGCCTGCGCGGCGCCGGCAAGTCGACGCTTGGCGAGCAACTTGCCGTCGCGCTCGATGCTCCGTTCATCGAGCTCAATCGGATGGTCGAGCGCGAATATGGTGCGAGCGTTCCCGACCTGATCGAGATCGCCGGCATCACCACGTTTCGCCGCTACGAGCGCGCCTGCCTCGAGCGCGTCATCGGCGACCACGAGCGCGCGGTGATCGCGACCGCCGGCGGCATCGTGGCCAATCCAGAGACTTATGCGTTGCTTCTTCGCCGTACCCACACCATCTGGCTTAAAGCACGGCCCGACGAGCACATGCGCCGCGTGATGGCGCAGGGCGATTTCCGTCCGATGGCGAGGAACCGCGAAGCGATGGCTGATCTCATCGCGATCCTGGAAGCACGGCGCGCGGACTATGCGCGGGCGGAGGCCGAGCTCGACACCTCGGGCGACACGGTCGAGGAGAGCTTCGTGAAGCTTGAGAAGATCGCGGCGCGCTATGGCAAAGGGACCAGAGCATGACGCTTGCCAATGAGGGCATGCTTGAGCTCGGCGCGATGCGGCTTGAGTACCGCATGATCGGCCCGCGTCCCGACGCGGCGCCCACGATCGTGATGCTGCACGAGGGGCTCGGCTGCGTCGGCCGATGGGGCGACTTCCCGGAGAAGCTGCAGGCAGCGACCGGCGCCGGGGTGTTTGTCTATTCGCGCGCCGGCTACGGACGTTCGACGCCGCAGCAGCTGCCGCGCTCGGTCGAATTTATGCATGAGGAAGCGCGCGAGGTGCTCGCGCAAGTGCTCGGCGCCATCGGTTTCCAACGTGGGCTTCTGCTCGGCCACAGCGATGGCGCCTCGATTGCCACGATCTATGCGGGCTCGGTCGAGGACCACCGGGTGCGTGGGCTCGTGCTGATCGCGCCGCATTTTTTCCCCGAAGACTTAGGGATCGCCGAGATCGCGCGCGTCAAAGGGCTTTATGCAACGACTGATCTGCGGCAGAAGCTGGCGCGCTGGCACGACGACGTCGACAACGCGTTCCACGGCTGGAACGATGTCTGGCTCGACCCTGATTTCCGCAAGTGGGACATCACCGACTCGCTTGCCTATATCCGGGTTCCGATCCTGATCGTGCAGGGCGAGAACGACCAGTACGGCACGAACCGCCAGATCGAGGCGGCGCAGCAGGAATGCTACTGCCCGGTCGAGGTGGCGCTCTATCCGGGCGTGCGGCACTTGCCGCATTCCGAGGTGCCCGAGCTTCTGCTCGCGAGCGTATCGGAATTCACCAATCGCCTGCTGCGCGAGCACCACGAGGGCGAATTGTCCGCCGCCGCCGGCAGCGCACGCCGTTAGGGAGAGTGAGATGGCCGACGCTGAACGCAAGATGACCGACGGCCGCATGCGGATCGAGTTCGAGACCGATCCGTCGCGCTACCGGCATTGGAAGCTCAAGGTCGACGGCGACGTTGCGACGCTCCTGATGGATGTGGACGAAAAGGGCGCGCTGTTCGAAGGCTATGAGCTCAAGCTCAACTCCTACGATCTCGGTGTCGACATCGAGCTTGCCGATGCGATCGAGCGGCTGCGCTTCGAGCATCCGCAGGTGCGGGTGATCCTGCTCCGCTCCGCCAAGCCGCGGGTGTTCTGCGCTGGCGCCAATATCCGCATGCTGGCGGGCTCGACCCATGCCCACAAGGTGAACTTCTGCAAGTTCACCAACGAGACCCGCAATGGGCTCGAGGACGCGAGCGTGGCCTCCGACCTCAAGACCATCTGCGTCATCAACGGCACGGCGGCGGGTGGCGGCTATGAGCTTGCGCTTGCGACCGACCACATCATGCTGGTCGACGACGGCTCGTCGGCGGTGTCGCTGCCGGAGCTGCCGCTGCTTGCGGTGCTGCCGGGAACGGGCGGGCTCACCCGCGTCACCGACAAGCGCAAAGTGCGCCGCGATCTCGCTGACGTGTTCTGCACGACTGAAGAAGGCATCAAGGGCAAGCGCGCCGTTGACTGGCGGCTGGTTGACGAGGTGGTGCCGGGCTCGCAGCTCGACGCGACGGTCGCCGAGCGGGCCAAGGAATTCGCAGCGCGCTCGCGCCGTCCGGCCGACGCCACGGGGATCAAGCTTGCGCCGCTCCAGCGCACGCACACGGCGGCCGGCGCCGACTACAGCACGCTCTCGGTGGCGATTGCGGACCGCCTCGCCACCATCACGCTGCGCGGGCCGGAAGCGCCGCCGCCTGCCTCTGCGGAGGCGATGGTCGAGCAAGGCGCGCAGTTCTGGCCGCTGCGGCTCGCGCGCGAGCTCGACAACGCGATCCTGGACCTGCGGGTCAACGAGCTCGACACTGCGGCCATCATCTTCAAATCGTCAGGCGACCCGCAGCAGGTCATCGCCTACGACCGTTTTCTTGACGCCAACCAGGAGCATTGGCTCGCGCGCGAGATCAGGGCGCTGTGGAAGCGGGTGCTCAAGCGCGTTGATCTCACCTCGCGCACGCTGGTGGCGCTGATCGAGCCGGGCTCCTGCTTTGCGGGCACGCTCGCCGAGCTCGCGTTTGCGACCGACCGCTCCTACATGCTGATCGGCACCCGCGACGGCGACAACAAGCCGCCGGCTGCGCTCGCGCTTGCCGACGTCAATTTCGGCGTTTATCCGATGTCGAACGGGTTGTCGCGGCTGGCGAGCCGGTTTCTCGCCAATCCGGCTGACCTCGATCGCGCCAAGGCCGAGTGCGGCAAGTTGCTCGATGCCGAGGCCGCGGCGGCGCTTGGGCTCATCACGTTCGCGCTCGACGACATCGACTGGGACGACGAGGTGCGGGTGTTCCTGGAGGAGCGCGCGAGCTTCTCGCCCGATGGGCTCACCGGGCTCGAGGCCAATCTGCGCTTCGGCGGTCCGGAAACAATGGAATCAAAAATCTTCGCGCGGCTGACCGCCTGGCAGAACTGGATCTTCCAGCGTCCGAACGCGGTCGGCGAGGAGGGCGCGTTGCGCCGCTACGGCTCCGGGCAGAAGCCGGTCTACGACACCAAGAGGGTGTGATGTGTTGCATGACCTCGCCACACGCATTGTTGTCCCCGCGCAAGCGGGGACCCAGTACTCACCGATAGCGCGCGGTGATTACTGGATGCCCGCTTGCGCGGGCATGACAGCCGAGAGGTTGGTGAAAGAATAAGAGAGGACAGTGTCATGAATATCCAGGCCGTCGATTACTCGACCAAGATTCCGAACAACGTCAATCTCGTGGAAGACCGCCAGGTGCTGCGCGCGCTCGAGAGCTGGCATCCCGGCTATATCGACTGGTGGATGGACATGGGGCCGACCGGCTTCCAGGAAGCGCTCGTCTATCTGCGCACGGCGGTGTCGGTCGATCCCAAGGGCTGGGCCAAGTTCGACTATGTGAAGATGCCCGAGTACCGCTGGGGCATCCTGCTGGCGCCCGCCGAGGAGGACCGCAAGATTCCATTCGGGCACCATTTTGGCGAGCCGGTCTGGCAGGACGTGCCGGGCGAGTATCGCGCCATGCTGCGCCGCCTGATCGTGATCCAGGGCGATACCGAGCCGGCCTCGGTCGAGCAGCAGCGCCACCTCGGCAAGACCGCGCCGTCGCTTTACGACATGCGCAACGTCTTCCAGGTCAATGTCGAGGAGGGCCGCCACCTCTGGGCCATGGTTTATCTCTTACAGAAATATTTCGGCCGCGACGGCCGTGAGGAGGCGGCAGAGCTCTTGCAGCGGCGCTCCGGCGATCCCGACAAGCCACGCATGCTGGGCGCCTTCAACGAGGCGACGCCGGACTGGCTGTCGTTCCACATGTTCACCTTCTTCACCGACCGCGATGGCAAGATGCAGCTCGAAAGCCTCGCACAATCGGGCCTCGATCCGCTCTCGCGCACATGCCGCTTCATGCTGACCGAAGAGGCGCACCACATGTTCGTGGGCGAGACCGGCATCGGGCGCACGCTGCAACGCACCTGCGAGGCGATGAAGGCGGCCGGCATCGAGGATCCCAACGACGTGGAGAAGATCCGCGCGCTCGGCGTCATCGATCTGCCGACCATGAAGAAGAAGCTCAACCTGCACTACACGTTGTCGCTCGACCTGTTCGGCTCGGAAGTCTCCACCAACGCCGCCAACTCCTTCAATGCGAGCCTCAAGGGCCGCTTCCAGGAGACCAAGATCGCGGATGACCACAAGCTCGAGAATGCCAGCTATCCGGTGCTCAAGCTGGTCGACGGCGTGATCAAGCGGGTGGACGAGCCGGCGCTGACCGCGATCAACATGCGGCTGCGCGACGACTACACGGCCGACTGCCAGCGCGGCCTCGATCGCTGGAACAAGATCATCGAGCGCACCGGCGTAGAGTACAAGCTGGAGCTGCCGCATGTGGCGTTCCACCGCCAGATCGGCGAGTTCAAGAACATCAACGCGACGCCCGAGGGCGCGCTTATCGACGACGTCACCTGGGCTCGCGACAAGGACGAGTGGCTGCCCTCCAAGGAGGACGGCGAGTTCATCCAGAGCCTGATGAAGCCCGTCACCGAGCCCGGACAGTTTGCGAGCTGGATTGCGCCGCCGCGCGTCGGCATCGACAACAAGCCGGGCGACTTCGAGTATGTGAAGATCGCGGCGTAGAGTGCGGACCGCGAGGCGTGGCGACGCTTCGGTCTATCAGTTGGAACTTGGAACCGCCGGGGCGCGGCGTTCGGCGGAACTTTTTTTGCCGGTCTCGAAGACGTGAGCGCGCAGGTGGTTGTGGTCATACGCCCACGTAACCAAGTTCGAGTTCGTGCGATCAATCTGATCGTCCCTCGGCCGCCATGGAGGGAACCATGAACGATCATGATCAAAGTCAGAGTCGCTCGCGCGACCTTCATCCGGTCGTCTACGTCGCGCTCGTCGGGATCACGCTGTGGCTGGTGCTGGCGATCTGGGGTTTCGGCTACGACGGCGAAACCGATTACCTGCTAACGGTGGTGACCGGCTTCCTGTTCATCGCGGTGGCGATCCCGTCGATGCTGGCCCTGATGGTCTACCGTCAGCGGGCTCGGGACGGGCGGAAGCAGGACCGCGCCGCAAAGTCGTTCCGCGAGTGGGCGGCGGGGGATTTCGATACCTGGCAGGACCACCTCAAAGGGCGCAATGCAGCAGTCGAGGTGCTGCTGCCGATGGCAGCGATCGCGATCGGCATGACCGCCTTCGCGCTGGTGCTGCATTTCACCGAGCTTGCGACGTAGCGTCACTGCTTGGGAATGCCTGCTTCGCGTACGACCTTTTCGAATTTCGCCACGTCGGCGCGGAACTTGGCGGCGAATTCCTCCGGCGTCGAGGCGACCGGCTCGTTGCCCATGGTTTTGAGGCGCGCCTGCGTGTCCGGCAGGGCGATCGCGTGCGCGACCTCGCGCTGGATGCGTGCCACGATCTCGCGCGGCGTGCCCGCGGGCATGAAGTAGCCCTGCCAGCCGGCCGCCTCGAAGCCCGGGATGTCCTCGGACACGGTCGGCACGTCTGGCAGCACGGGCGAGCGCTTGGCGCTGTTGACCGCGAGCGCGCGCAGTTGCCCGCCTTCGATCAGCGGCACGATGGTGCCGATCGGCACGATCGCCACATCGACCTCGCCCGCGATCAGCGCCGGGTTGAGCAGCGCATCGCCGCGATAAGGTATCGCCTGGATGTTGATGCCGGCGGCGCGCTTGAGCATCTCCATGGTCAGGTGCAGCGAG
Source organism: uncultured Alphaproteobacteria bacterium (assembly GCA_963753575.1). Classification (GTDB taxonomy): domain Bacteria; phylum Pseudomonadota; class Alphaproteobacteria; order Rhizobiales; family Xanthobacteraceae; genus VAZQ01. The sequence goes on along the minus strand of CAVWCR010000003.1, from coordinate 3,426,704 downwards.
TTGCCGACCCCGGTCATGCCATAGTTGAGCTTGCCAGGCTTGGCCTTGGCGAGTGCGATCAGTTCCTTCACGGATTTCGCCGGCACCTTGGGATTGGCCACCAGCACGGTCGAGGTCGCGACCAGCTGCGTGACCGGGATGAAGTCCTTCAGCGGATCGAACGGCAGCGAGCGGTAGATCGCCGGGCTGATCGCCTGGCCGTTGGTGTTCTGTAGGATGGTGTAGCCGTCGGGCGGTGACTTGGCGACGAGATCGGAACCGGTCACGCCGCCGGCGCCGGCGCGGTTCTCCACGATCACGGGCTGGCCGAGCGCCTCCTGCAGCTTGGCGCTGATAATGCGCGCCAGCGTATCGACCGCGCCGCCGGCCGCGAACGGCACCACGATGCGGATGGGCTTGTTCGGGTAGGTCTGGGCCGGCGCGTCACTCACGCCCATGGCGAGCGCGGCGAGCAGAACCGCTGTCGCTTGTAGCCATCGCAGCATCGGAGCGCCTCCCGCGCCTATTCGGCGGCCTCGCCAGCCCGGGTGTTGTCCCACCATGGGCAGACGCCCTGCATGCGCTCGTAGTTGCCGTCGATCACGTTCACCGGCTTGCGCAGGCCGGTGGCGGCGGCGGCGACGCGGATCTTGCGCGCCTCGACGCGGCCTTCCGGCGGCATCCACATGCGGTCGTGGCCCCACAGGCTCGGGCCCCAGGTCACCTCCTGGGTCTGCCAGTTGTCGGTATCGATCACGCGCCCGCCCCAGCCGTATTCGACCATGAAGCCCGACGGACTGTTGGAATAGAACGAGGTCACCTCGTCGTTGATGTGCCGGCCGAGCGTGACGCCGATGCGGCCTTCGACGCCGAGCGCGAGATCGTAGCCTTGCCCGACATCGTCGAGGTTGTAGAGCTCGACCATGAGATGATGCACGGCGTTGCGCCCGGTCTCGATGAAGGCGACCGAGTGGTGGCGCGGATTGGCGTGGAAGAAATAGGCGTTGAACGGCTTGGTCATGTAGTCGCTGAGTTTGAAGCCGAGCACGTTGCGATAGAACGGCATCGCGTCGTTGATGTCTTTGACGTGCAGCACCGCATGGCCCATGCCGAGTGGCCCGGTGCGAAAGCCCGAGATGTTGCGGCCGGGCTTGAACGGCTCGCTCGCGCACTCGGCGCCGTGGAACACCTCCAGCCGGTTGCCGAGCGGATCGGAGAACGTGATCAGGTCTTGCACGCGGCGCTCTTCGGCGAGCGCGCGGGTGCCGCGGGTCACCACCACGCCATGGCTCTCGAGCTGGGCCGCGAAGCGGTCGAGGGTCGCCGCGTCGGCGACTTCCCAGCCGAAGAAGGCGACGCCCTCGCCGCCGTCCTCGGTGACCACGAGCCGCTGCTTGCGGTCGTCCATGCGGAACGCCAGCATGCCGCGGCTCTTGTCCACGAGCTGCATGCCTAAGAACTTTTCGCCGAAGCCGGCCCAATCCTCGAGCGATTTGGCGCGCACCCCGACATATCCGAAAGCGTCGATCGACATGGTGTCCTCAATCCTGCAGAGGAATTTTAGCGTCCTTGACCACCTTGGCAAACTTCACCAGGTCGGCCTTGAAGGTCGCGGCGAACGCCTCCGGCGTGCTGGCGACGACCTCGTTGGCGGTTGCCTTAAGCCTTACGCGCACGTCGGGCGCGTTGAGCGCCTTGGCGGCCTCCTGCTGAATCCGTGCGACGATCTCGCGCGGCGTATTCGCCGGCACGAACCAGCCCTGCCAGCTCGATGACGCAAACCCCGGCAGCCCGCTTTCCGCAATGGTCGGCACGTTGGGCAGCGCCGGCGAGCGCTTGTCGCCCGCAATTGCGAGCGCGCGCAACCGCCCAGCCTCGACATTGGGCTTGGCGGTCGCGAACGGCACCACCGCGAGCTGCACCTCGCCGGCGATCAGCGCGGTATTGAGCGGCGCATCACCCCGGTAGGGCACCGCCTGCAGCTGGATGCCGGCTGTATGCTTGAACATCTCCATGGTCAGGTGCAGCGGATTGCCGATGCCGGTCATGCCGTAGTTGAGGCTGCCGGGCTTCGTCTTGGCGAGCGCGATCAGCTCTTTCACCGATTTCGCCGGCAGCGAGGGCGTCGCCACCAGCAGGAGCTGCGAGGCGACGAGCTGGGTGACCGGGATGAAGTCCTTGACCGGATCGAACGGCAGCGAGCGGTAAAGCGCGGGGCTGATCGCCTGGCCGTTGGTGTTCTGCAGGATGGTGTAGCCGTCGGGCGCCGATTTCGCGACCGCGTCGGCCGCGATATTGCCGCCGGCGCCCGCACGATTTTCGATGACGACCGGCTGGCCGACCAATTCCGACATCTTGACGGTGATGAGGCGCGCCAGCACGTCGACCGCGCCGCCGGCTGCGAATGGCACGATGACGCGGATTGGTTTCGTCGGGTAGCTCTGCGCGAGCGCCGGGTTCTGGCCGAGCGCAGCCAGAACGAGGGTCAGCACAGTCTGCAGGAATGTGAGCCGCCGCATTGAAGCGTTCCTCCCAAGATGGCACTGACAGTAGCACAACGTGAGTGCGCGGCGGCCCAAGTCTGGGCGCCAAGTCTGGGCGCCAAGCCTGGGCGCGGGCCCAAAGACATCTCTTGGCTTGGGCGGGAAGGGCCGCAGCCCTCGCTGGCGCATGATATAGGGACAGTTTCGGCATACAATCATTGAAATTGCCGCAGAACGTGGTCTTTGCGGTCCGCTGGCGGCCAACGGGGGGCGAGCGTGGTTATTGATGTGTTCAATCACTTCATGCCGAAGGCGTACCTTGAGCGCCTGGCCAAGATCGCGCCCGATCATATTGCGGTAACGGCTTTTCCGCGCTTGAAGCCCCTCGTCGAGGTGGATGCGCGGCTGCGCCTGCTCGATCAGTTCGGCGACATGCAGCAGGTCATCTGCCTCGCCAACCCGCCGCTGGAACTGATCGCGACGCCTGCGCAATCGCCGGAGCTCGCTCGCGCGGCCAACGATGCACTGGCGGAGGTTTGTCGCAGCCATCCGGATCGCTTTCCATCGTTCGTCGCCTCGCTGCCCATGAACAATCTCGATGCCTCGCTTGCCGAGATCGATCGCGCCATCACGCAGCTTGGCGCCCGCGGCATCCAGGTCTTCACCAATGTGGCCGGCAAGCCTCTGAGCGCGCCCGAGTTCCGCCCGATCTTCAAGAAAATGGTCGAGCACGATCTGCCGGTCTGGGTGCACCCGATGCGGGGCCCGCAATTTTCCGACTATGCCAGCGAGACAGCCTCGGCGGATGAGATCTGGTTCAGCTTCGGATGGCCCTATGAGACAACAGCCTGCATGACGCGGCTGATCTTTTCCGGTATCTTCGATGAGCTGCCCACGCTGAAGATCATCAGCCACCACATGGGCGGCATGATCCCCTATTTCGCCGGCAAGATTAAGCTCGGCTTCAAACAGATCTTCTTCGGCACGCCGGATATCAACCCGGTCGCGCAGGAGTGCGGCCTCAAGAAGCCGCCGATTGACTATTTCAAGATGCTCTATGCCGACACCGCGCTGGGCGAAGAGGCACCCACGCGCTGCGGACATGCCTTCTTCGGCACCCAATCCTGCCTGTTCGCCACCGACGCGCCGTTCGACGCCGAACAAGGGCGCGGGCTCATTGCCAACACGCTGCGCGCGGTCGAGGCGCTCGAGATCTCCGCCGCCGAGCGCGAGCAAATTCTCTCGGGCAATGCGCGGGCTTTGCTGAAGCTTTAAGGGACGATGCGATGAGGACGCAAACCATCAAGGTGAAACTGCGCGATGGCGTCATGGGCGCCTATCTGGCGATCCCCGATCGCGCGCCGGCGGGCGCCATCATCGCCATCATGGAAATCTGGGGCGTCAATGACACGATGCGCCAGCATGCGCATGAATTTGCCGAGGCAGGCTTTGTCTGCCTGGTGCCGGACCTGTTCTGGCGGCAGGAGCCGGGCGTCGAGCTCAGCGACCACAACCCCGACGATGTGAAGAAGGCCTTCGATCTCTACTACGATTTCGACTACGACCTTGCGGTGCGCGACATGGAGGATACGCGAGCCTTTCTCAAGGAGCTGACAGAATGCAACGGCAAGGTTGGCGCCGTCGGCTACTGTCTGGGCGGCAAGCTCTGCTACCTCATGTGCTGCCGCACCGATATCGATTGCGCGGTTGCCTATTACGGCACCTATATCGAGCACAATATCCGCGAGGTGAAGAATCTGCACCGGCCGTTCGTGCTGCACATGGCGATGCGCGACCGCTGGGTGCAGGCGGAGGTCAATGATCTCCTGGAGCGGCGGCTGTCACCCAATCCGCTGGTCACCATTCACAAATATCCCGGCGCGGACCACGCCTTCGCCCGCCATGGCGGCAAGACCTACAGCAAGCCGGAGGCCGACCGGGCGCTGGCGCTGACGCTCGATTTCTTCAGGCAGCATCTCGGCACCGGGTCTTGATGCGTGGGCGAGGTACCCTACCGGTGGCCACTCGTCCTGCGCCGCGGTTCGGAGTAGATTGTCGGGGAATAACAAACGTCTCGGGAGGAAAGCACCATGCGCACGCTGCTTAAGGCGATGGCTATTGCGTTGGTTCTTGCCGCGCTGGGCGCGCAGCAGATTGCGGCGCAGACGCGCCCGCCGCCGCTGATCAAGGCGGAAGGGATGCGCGAGGTCTCCGCGCACGTTCATGTCATCCCGGACAACAGCGTTCCGATGGTGCCCAATGTCGGCATCATCGTCGGCGAGCGTGCCGTGCTGGTGGTCGACACCGGCCTCGGGCCGCGCAACGGCGCAACCGTGCTGGCGGAGGCGCAAAAGCTTGCCGGCTCGCGGGCGCTCAACATCGTGGTCACCCACTTTCATCCCGAGCACGATCTCGGCGCCCAGGCGTTCCCCGCCTCGGCCAAGATGATCCGCTCGACCGACCAGGAGAAGGACATCGCCGAGTTCGGGCTGGCGCTGGCGAAAAACTTCGCCTCGCGTTCACCGATCACCGCCGAGCTTCTTAAGGATGCAGATTTTCGAAAGGCGGACATAACCTTCGAGCGGGACTACGAGCTCGATCTCGGCGGCGTGAAGGCACGGCTCTTTGCGATGGGCCCCAACCATACCCGCGGCGACGTCGCCATCTGGGTCGAGCCTGACCGCATCTTGTTCTCGGGCGATCTCGCCATGAAGGCGCAGCCGGCTTTCGCCAGCCCCTATTCGAGCCTTCGTCAATGGCTCGCGAGTCTCGACCGGCTGGAGGCGCTCAAATCCGTCCTGGTGGTGCCGAGTCATGGACCAACCGGTGACGGCACGGCCTTCATCACGGGCTATCGCGCCTATCTGACCGAGGTCCGCGACCGCACGGCGGCGGAGAAGCACGCCGGGCGCAGCGTCGATCAGGCGGTGGAGGCGGTCACGGCGGCACTTGTTGCCCGCTATCCGGATCGAGCGCGTCTCGCCGGCGCGATCAAGACCGCCTACGCCGAGGCGCCTTGAGCCGCTACTCCGCCGCCGCGCGGGCGCTCGCGCCATGGACGGAGATGAGGTAGTCCATCGCCGCCTGCGCGCCGCCCTTCTGATGCGGGATGCCAGCGAGCGACAGCGCCATCTCGGTGCCCGCGAGCGCACCCATCAGCATCAGGTCGTTGGTGTCGCCCAGGTGTCCGATGCGGAACATCTTGCCGGCGAACTTCCCGAAGCTCATGCCGTAGGAAATATTGAAGTGATCGAGCGCGAGGCCCCGGAAGGCGTCGGCGTCGTGGCCGGCGGGCGTGAGCACCGCCGTGATGGTCGGCGAATAATATTTCGGATCGCGGCACATGATCTCGAGCCCCCAGGCACGCACCGCGCGCCGCGTCGCTTCGGCGAGCCGATCATGACGCGCGAACACGTTGTCGAGGCCTTCCTCGTGCAGCATGTCGATCGCGGCAGCGAGGCCGTGCAGCATCTGGGTCGCCGGCGTGTAGGGGAAGAAGCCGATCTTGTTCATGTTGAGCATGTCGTCCCATGACCAGAACGACCTCGGCAGCGTGGAGCTCTTGGCGGCGGCGAGCGCCTTGTCGCTCACGGCGTTAAACGACATGCCGGGCGGCAGCATCAGTCCCTTCTGGGCGCCGCCGACAGTCACGTCGACGCCCCACTCGTCATGACGATAGTCGGTCGAGGCGAGCGATGAGATGGTGTCGACCATGAACAGCGCCGGGTGCCCGGCGGCGTCGATCGCTTTCCTGATCTCTTTGACGGGCGACAGGCAGCCGGTTGCGGTCTCGTTGTGAAGAACGCAGACTGCCTTGATCTCGTGCGCCTTGTCCTTGCGCAGCGCATCTTCGATCGCATTCGGGTCGGCGCCGACGCGCCAGTCGGTCGCGATGAATTCGGGCTTGAGGCCGAGCTTGCCCGCCATGTTCTTCCACAAGGTGGCGAATTGGCCGGTCTCCACCATCAGCACCCGGTCGCCCGGATTGAGCGTGTTCACGAGCGCGGCCTCCCAGGCGCCGGTGCCAGTCGCGGTGTAGATGATCACCGGATTGGTGGTCTTGAAGATGGTCTTGATGCCCTCAAGCACGCGCTTGGAGAGGGTTTGGAATTCCGGCCCCCGGTGGTCGATGATCGGGGTGTCCATCGCCCGCAGGATTCGGTCCGGCACCGGCGTAGGCCCCGGAATCTGCAGGAAATGGCGGCCGACGGGCCGAGAAGCATTCTTGGACATTGGCGTTGTCTCTATATGGTTTTGCGTTGACTGGATGGTCTTGCGTCGACTGGCGTTTCAGGCGGACTGGCGTTTCAGGCAGAGATGGCCGGCGGACATGCAGCCGCCGGCCCTCGCTGGCCGCCATCAATGACGAATGCGGGAGTCAGTCAAGACCTTTGGCAATAGGGGAATACTTGCCCCTAATCAAATAGTTCTATTGAGCTTGCGCGTGCCGATCGGACGACCGTTGTTTGAGAAAAGCGGCCCGTTATTCATGCATGCGCTGGTCAGCCATGCGCTGGTCAGCGGCGGCTGCGCATTGCGCGCAGAAGCAGTCCCTCGCGCCCACGGCCCTTTGGCCTCTGTCCGCTTGTCGATTTCAATGTGCCTGCGCGCCCCTGCGCTGGCGCCATTGCAAGAACTCGCGAAACAGCGCTTCCCGTTCCGCCTGGTTGGGCGGAGCGGCGGCCCGCCCCTCTCGACCGCTCACGAACGATCGAAACTCGCGGCCAAGCGCCTGCTCGGACGCGGCGCTGTTGCCGAACAGCCGTTCCAGCTGCTCCTCGGCGGGCGCAAACCGCTTCCAGCCCGGCACCGTCGCCGCGAGGTTGATGTCACGCCACTTCGTGTGGAATGGCGGCTTGCGGAGCTTGTCCCAATTCTCAAACAGCCTGGTGACGAAGCGCTCGACCTTGCGATATCGCTCGCTGCCCTTTGGCCAATTGTAGACCGCGAGCACCACCGGCACGGCAAGCGTATCGACACGCTGTCCCGGCGGGACCAGATTGGGATAGTCCGCGTTGGTGAACTCCCCAACCGTGTAAAAGTCGGCGAAGGTCTTCGTGAAAGGAATCGGTAACAAGTGCACGCCTGAATTGGGCGGAATTTGCGCGATGTGCCTGACCGGCTTGCTGACGACGCGCACGGCGGCGTCAACTTCGCCCGTGGCGACCTTCTGGTATGCGCCCACGCTGTAGGGGTTGGGGAGCCTGGTCTCCTGCACCTTGATGCCGAGACGTTGGAAGATGATGGGCGAGGTCAGGCTTCCCGAGGATCCGGGAAATCCGAAGTCGACTTTCTTGCCGCGCAGGTCCGCCAGAGTGTTGATGCCGTTTCGCGCGATCACCGCTACCTCTGCGACGGGAAAACGAAGGATGTAGTGGACTCGTTCGTCGAGGTTGGTGATCTTGCGCTGCGTGCGGAAATACTCGAATACGTCCGACTGGGTGACCGCGACATCGATGCCGCGCAGGTACAGCAGATCCTCGAGATTCGAGGCGGCGCCGCGGGTTACGACCGGTAGCACACGCATTTCGTCGCCGTCGTCGACGACCTTGCGCATCTCCTCGGCGAAGCGGAAAAAGGTGCCTTCTAGAATTCCGCCGGCGATGCCAACCGTCCAGGCGTTCTTGCGCGCCTTGATCTCGGATTCAGGGCCGCTCTGTCGAAGAGATTTCGGTATTTGTTGCGCCGAAGCGGACCATCCTCCGGACCAAAGTCCCAGCATCGATAGAGCGGCGAGCGCAGCGATCCTGATGCAGCGCATTTTACTTCTCCTACGTACGGTGTGAGCGCTTGCAAGAACGAAACAGTTCGACGGAAGACCGCGCCGAGGCCCAAAGTTCCATTTTCGGCCAGCAAGAACGGGTCCCGCTGGCGCGGGCGTGTCCATGAGAACGCGCGGCGCCCCGTGCTGACTGGCGCTTCGGCGATATGCGGGTTGGAATGCTGCAACAGGAACGCATCTGGGCCTTGCTTCGTGGGCAGCATGAGCTGCTTCGACATGGCCCCTCCGGTACGCCCTAACCGCTACTCCACCCTTAATCGGATAGCAGTCTCTACGTCGTGATTTTAGAACAGGTAATATGACTTGTTGACGCAAACCGAGAAAATTGATTGCTCGCAATTACGGCGAATCTCATAAGCAATTGATGCTTTGAGGAGCGTCAGTCCGCCTTGCGCGGCGCATCAGGGAGCGCCTCGCGCATTGTTCCATTTTCCGCAAGGAGGCGGGCCCGTATTCCTCAAGAAATTGGACCCTTGATGGCTCAAGTCCATCAGGACCGTATTCTTGTTTCTTGCGGCGAAACGCGGTGCTCGCTCGGTGCCAGAGGTCCGATCGTGATTGCCCAGGAGGACCCGGGTAGGGTTCGCGTTGACGAAGCGCCAGCGCGCGCCCTACACAAGGGGCTAACCTAGAGAAGCGCGCCGATATGCGTGAAACGGTTCTTCCCGGGCTCGAGCGGCGGCTGAGAACCGAGCTCGCCGGCGACGTCATGTTCGATCGCTTCAGCCGCGGCCGCTATGCGACCGACGCATCGCATTATCAAGTGGTGCCGCTCGGTGTGGTGGCGCCGCGCACGATCGAAGAGGCCAACCGGGCGATCGCGATTGCACGGGAAGAGGGCGTCAGCGTGCTGGCGCGCGGCGGCGGCACCTCGCAGGCCGGGCAGACGGTCAATACCTCGCTCGTCGTCGACTGCTCCAAGCACCTCAATCGTTTGCTCGAGCTCGACGTCGCTTCGCGCCGCTGCGTGGTCGAGCCTGGCATTGTGCTGGACGAGCTCAACCGATTGCTCAGGCCGCATGGCTTGTGGTTCCCGGTCGACATCTCGACCGCCTCGCGCGCCACCATCGGCGGCATGACGGCCAACAATTCGTGCGGCGCACGCTCGCTGCGCTACGGCAATACGCGCGAGAACGTGCTGTCGATCGACGCCATGCTGGCCGACGGCACGCAGGCCCATTTCGGAACGGTCAATCCGGATCTTTCCGACATCCCCGAGACCTCCCCGCTGAAGCCGCTGGCGCGCGATCTCCTGGCGCTTGGCGCGCGCGAGGCCGATGCCGTGAGGGAGCGCTTCCCGCAGGTGCAGCGCCGGGTCGGCGGCTACAATCTCGATGCCCTCATGCCGGGGTTGAACGATCTCAATCTCGCCCACATCCTGGTCGGCTCCGAAGGCACGCTCGGGTTTTCCAACCGGATCGAGCTCAAGCTCGCGCCGGTGCTGGGCAGCCGGCGCATAATTGGGGCCTGCCATTTCGGCAGCTTTCGCGCTGCCATGGAGGCGGCCCAGCACATCGTCCAGCTCGGGCCGATTGCGGTCGAGCTGATCGACCTCACGATGCTGGGGCTCGCGCGCGCGATCGAGATGTTCCGGCCGACGATCGCCAGCGTCGTGCGGGGCGACCCCGAGGCGATCCTGTTCGTGGAGTTCGGAGAGGAGGAAGAGGGCGAGAACTTGCGCCGCCTCCTGCAACTGAGCGACCTGATGCGGTCGCTGGGGCTCGCCTTCGACAAGCGCGGCCGGCACTGGGGCGGCGTGGTGGAAGTGCTCGGACCCAAGCTGCAAGCCGCGATCGGGGAGGTGCGCGCGGCCGGTCTCAACGTCATGATGTCGATGAAGGAGGCCGGCAAGCCGATCTCCTTTGTCGAGGACTGCGCTGTCCCGCTCGAGCATCTTGCCGACTACACCGACAAGTTGACGGCGATCTTCCACAAGCATGGCACGCGCGGCACCTGGTACGCGCATGCGTCCGTCGGCTGTCTGCACGTGCGCCCGGTCCTCAACCTGCGCCTTGAGAAAGACGTGAAAGCGATGCGCGCGATCGCCGAGGAGGCGTTCGCGCTGGTGCGCGACTACAAGGGCTCGCACTCGGGCGAGCACGGCGACGGCATCGTGCGCTCCGAATTTCACGAACCAATGTTCGGGGCGCAGCTCGTGCGCGCCTTCGAGGAGGTGAAGGATCGCTTCGATCCCGGCGGTCTGTTCAATCCCGGCCGCGTCGTACGCGCGCCGAAATTCGATGACCGCACTCTGTTCCGCTACGGACCCGGCTATCGCGCCAACGAGATGGCGGCCGAACTCGACTGGTCGGCCTATCCGGGCAGAGGCGGCGGGTTCCAGGGCGCGATCGAGATGTGCAACAACAACGGGGCCTGCCGCGCGCTCGCGGGCGGCGTGATGTGCCCGAGCTATCGCGTCACGCGCGAGGAGCGCGACGTCACCCGCGGACGCGCGAATGCGCTGCGGCTGGCCATCACCGGCCAGCTCGGGCCCGATGCGCTCGTCTCCGACGCGATGGCCGAGACGTTGAAGCTCTGCGTCTCCTGCAAGGCGTGCCGGCGCGAATGTCCGACCGGCGTCGACATGGCGCGCATGAAGATCGAGGTTCTGGCCGCGCGCGCCGCCCGCGGAGTGTCGTCGCTGCACGATCGTCTTGTGGGTTACCTGCCGCGCTATGCGCCGGTCGCGGCCCGCTTGTCCGGGCTCATCAACCTGCGCGACCTTGTGCCGGGGCTGGCGTGGCTGTCGGAACGCCTGGCTGGCTTCAGCGCCCGCCGCAGCCTGCCACGCTGGCGCACGCCGTTCCGCGAGCCGCAATCCCCCATCGGGCCGGCGAATGGCCGCGAGGTCGTGCTGTTTGTGGACACGTTCAGCCGCTATTTCGAACCCGAGAACATCAAGGCCGCGCTCACCGTATTGGCTGTCGCCGGCTGCCGGGTGCATCTGTTGCAACCAGACGACCGGCCCTTGTGTTGTGGACGCACGTTCCTCTCAATCGGCGCAGTCGAGGAGGCGCGGCGCGAAGCCTCGCGCTGCATCGACGCCTTTGCGCCGTTCGTGACGCGTGGCGTTCCGGTCGTCGGGCTCGAGCCAAGTTGCTTGATTGGCTTCCGGGATGAGATTCCGGCGCTGATCAAGACCGAAGAGGCGCATCAGCTGGCTTCCCGCACGCTCCTGTTCGAGGAGTTCCTGACACGCGAGATGAGCAACACGCTGCCGCTCGCCCCGGTCGGAAAGCGCGCGTTGCTGCACGGCCATTGCCACCAGAAAGCCTTCGCTGTCATGGATTCAGTCACGGCGGCGCTCAGGCTGGTGCCTGAGCTCGTGGTCGACACGATCGAATCGAGCTGTTGCGGCATGGCCGGCTCTTTCGGGTATGGCGCCGACACCATCGATGTGTCACTCAAGATGGGCGAGCTGTCGCTGCTGCCGGCCGTGCGTGAGGCCGCGTCCGATACGATCATCGTGGCCGACGGCACCTCGTGCCGTCAGCAGATCAGAGATGGCGCCGGGCGCGAGGCGTTGCATGTCGCGCGCGTGTTGGCAATGAGCGTTAAGGCTGCGCAACTGGAGCGCCCGGCCGCCGATTGACGGCGGGCGTTTGGCGCAACAGAATCGCCCAGGAAACGACCAATGCTGCGAACTCGGCCGAAACAGCTATACGCGTTTCTGGGCGCGGCGGCCGCCATCGGGGCTTCGGCGTTCGCGACGCAATACATCTGGCGCGAAGCGGGGCTCAAGTCCCTGCAGGCCGTCAACGAGCAGCGCGTGCAGCTCGTCGCCAATGCGCTTACAGCCGAAGTGGGTCGCCAGGACCATCTTCCGGTCGTGCTGTCGCTCGATGCCGATGTACGCGGCGCGCTTGCCTCGCCAGGCGCCGCCGATCGTCTGGAGGCGGTCAGTCGCAAGCTCGCGGTAATAAGCCGCGAGGCCGACACGCGGGCGCTTTATCTGATCGATCCAAGCGGCACCGTCGTGGCGAGCGACAATTGGCGATCGCCGGACACGCTGGTGGGCCGCAATCTTGCGGATCGGTCCTATTTCACCAAGGCGGTCGAAAACGGCCGCAGCAGCGATCTGGGCGTCGAGCCGGAAAGCAAGCGCGTGCGCTACTATCTTGCGGAATCGGTGCGGGCCGGCGCGCGGCTGCTCGGCATCGCGGTCGTTCGGATCGAATTCGACGCGCTGGAGACCGCATGGGAACGGGCGGCTGAACGCGTGCTCGTCACCGATCCGGACGGAGTCGTATTTCTGGCGAGTGATCCCGCCTACAAATATCGTTCCATCGGGAAAAAGCCGCCGTCGGCCGGTGATGGCTCGGAGGTCGCCAAACGCTATCCGGGGGTGCTGGCTCCGCCGATCGACTTTGCGGTCGTGGAGCGCCGCGGTTCGGATTCCATCATTCGGGTCGAAGCGCCCGATCCAGGCGTCACCTACCTCTATCAGACGATGCATCTGCCGATCTACGGCTGGACCATCCATCGTTTCACCGATCTGGCGACGGTTCGCGAGGACCAGCGCGACGGCTCCATCATCGGGGGCGCCATTGCGGCGCTGATTATCTCCCTTGTGCTCTATGTCATCGAGCGGCATCGGGCCTATGTCGCGGAGAAAGCCGGCGCCGTGCGGCTCAAGGCGGAAGTGGATGAGCGCACCCGGGATCTCAGCGAGTCCAATGCCTCTTTGCAGACCGAGATCGACGAGCATCGCCAAACCGAGGCGCGGCTGCGCACAACCCAGAATGAGCTGGTGCAGGCCGGCAAGCTCGCGGCGCTGGGGCAGATGTCGGCGGCGCTCGCGCACGAGATCAACCAGCCGCTCGCCGCGATCCGCACCTTCATGGCGAGTGCGAAGGTGTTCGCGCGGCGCGGCGATCTCGTACAGGTCGTCAGCAATCTCGACCTCATCACGGATCTGGCCGAGCGCATGGCGCGGATCACCGGGCATCTCAAGACGTTTGCCCGCAAGAGCGAGCCCGGTCATCCCGAGCTGGTGTTGGTCGATCGGGCAATCGACGGGACGCTGTTCCTGCTCGACAGCCAGATCAAGGCCGCCGGCGTTGTCCTGGAAAAGAAGGTGGAGCCAAATCTTTGGGTGCTCGGCCACGCCGTGCAGCTCGAGCAGGTCATCCTCAATCTTGTGCGCAATGCGCTGGATGCGGTCGCCGAAAAAGACGATGGGCGGATTGTCATTACGGCCCGGGCAACGGAGAACAGTGTTTCAATCAAGGTGGCGGACAACGGGCCCGGCATTCCGGCGAGCCAGATCGATCAGATCTTCGATCCGTTCTTCACCACCAAGGCGTTAGGGAAAGGACTTGGCCTGGGGCTTTCGATCTCCTATGGCATCGTGCAGGACTTCGGCGGGCAAATTCATGCCGGGAACTTGCCGGAGGGGGGCGCGGAACTGACGGTCGAACTCCCACGTCACCTTCGCCAAAATCCGGCGGCCGAAATGGCAATCCATGCCTGAGACTGGTCCCATCCTGTTCGTCGACGACGAAGCCTCGATGCGCCATGCGGTGACCCAATGGCTGGGGCTCGCGGGCTTCGAAATGCTCGTTCACGAGAAGGCCATCACGGCGCTCAATGTCTTGAACGGGGACTTTCCCGGGATCCTCGTTACCGATCTGAAAATGGACGGGATGGACGGGATGGAGCTGCTGCGCCGCGCACAGCAGGTCGATCCGGAGCTGCCGGTGGTCGTCATCACCGGGCACGGCGACGTCGAGACCGCGGTAGAGGCGATGCGGCTTGGCGCCTACGACTTCATCGAGAAGCCATTTGCGCCCGAGCGCTTTCTCGAAGTCGTGCGCCGCGCCAGCGAGAAGCGCCAGCTCGTGGTCGAAAACCGCCGGCTGCGGCGTGCCGTCGGCGAGCAGACGCTCAGTTCGCGCATTATCGGAACATCGACGGCGGCGGAGCGGCTGCGGGCCACCGTCGCCGAGCTCGCGGGCACGGATGTGAGCATCATCCTCTATGGCGAGACCGGCGTCGGCAAGGACCTCGTGGCGCGCTGCATCCATGATTTCGGCCGCCGGCATAAGGCCAACTATGTGGCCGTGAATTGCGCCGCCGTGCCGGAGACCATGTTCGAGAGCGAATTCTTCGGGCATGAGGCGGGCGCATTCACCAGTGCGTCGCGGGCGCGCGTCGGCAAGATCGAGCACGCAAGCGGCGGGACGCTCTTCCTCGATGAGATCGACAGTATGCCGCTGTCAATGCAGACGAAGCTGCTGCGCGCCCTGCAAGAGCGGATCATCGAGCGTCTGGGCTCGAACCGGAACATTCCCGTCGACATTCGTCCGATTGCGGCAAGCAAGGTTGATCTGCGGACGGCGGGCGGCGACGGACGGTTCCGGTCTGATCTCTACTACCGGCTGTCGGTCGCCGAGCTGACAATTCCGCCGCTGCGTGATCGCGCCGAGGACGTTCCGCTGTTGTTTGAGTATTTTGCCGCTTCTGCGGCGACGGCGCATGGGCGCGAACCGCGTCCGGTGTCGTCGACGGTCTTGAGCCTGCTGATGACTCACGGCTGGCCGGGAAACGTGCGCGAGCTTCGCAACGCCGCGGAGCGTTACGCGCTCGGCCTTCCCGGGCCGCTGTTGCCGCAGCAGCAGCCCGACGCCGGCGGAGAACGCCTTTCGTTGGCGCAGCAGGTCGAAGCGTTCGAGCGTGCCCTGATCGAGCGCTGCCTCACCGAGACCGGCGGCAGGATCAGTGCCGTGATCGAGCGGCTCAACATCCCGAGGCGAACGCTGAGCGAGAAGATGGCGCGGCTCGGCATCGACCGGCAACGCTTCAGAACTGCGCCGGATGGGCCGATCGCCGCCGATGATTCCGGGTCGGTTGGCGGAAAGTTGCCGATCCGCTAAACGGTGCCGCAGTGCACCATCATTAAGCTATTGAAATACTGAATGATATTGGCCTCACGAGGGCCGGTGCCGTGGCACGTGAATTGCTAAATGGAATGGGCTTGGCAGCGCCGGAATGATGCGGGTTTGGCCTCCAAGAGAGAGACCAAGTTCAGAGAACAGTTTCAATGACAGCGTTTCCGTGTCGCCCGTCGCCTGTCGCCCCGACGGCCAGCCTTTCCGTGTCCGCCGATGCGCCGCACGGGCGTGTCGGTGCCCTCGCCGCAATCCTATGTGCTGTGGTGCTGGCTGGCTGTTGGCCGACGGCGTCCGCCGTGACGCCAGCCCAGCCGCCGGTGCGTGACCCCGACGTCGTTCGCGTGTCGCAAGATCAGATGCACCAGCTCAGCGTCGTTCAGGTCGAGCCCCGCGCGTTCCGTGTCTACAAGCTCGCGATCGGCCAGATTGCGTTCAATGAAGACGCCAGCACCGTCGTGCTAACGCCGTTCTCCGGGCGCGTGACGCGTGTGATCGCCAAGATCGGCGATGTGGTCAAACCTGGTGACCCTCTGTTCGAGGTCGACAGTCCCGAAGTGGTGCAAGCGCAGACCGATTTGATCTCGGCGTTGCACGCGGTTGAGAAGGCGCGATCAAACTTGATGGTCGCGCAACGGCAGGCGGAGCGGCAGGCGAGACTGCTCACCGACAAGGCAACATCGGTGCGCGAGGCCGAGCAGGCGCGCAATGATCAGGCGGGGGCCGAATCCGATTTGAAAACGGCGGAAGGCACGTTGCACGCTGCTCGCAATCGTGTGCGCGTGTTCATCGGTCGTGATCAGGCCGAGGTCGACCGGCTGGAGCGCGAACGGATCATCAATCCGCTGGTGACCGTCAATTCGCCGCTGGAGGGAACGGTGATCGCCCGCAAGGTGGGGCCCGGCCAATACGTCCGTAGCGATGCCGGCGAGGCGCTTTACTCGGTCGCCAATCTTTCGACCATGTGGCTGAAGGCCAATGTTCCCGAGGTCGACATTCCGTTCATCCGCGTGGGCCAGGAACTTGAAGTCAGGGTCACGGCGCTCCCAGATCGTATCTTCAACGCACAAGTCATCGCGATCGGCGCCGCCTCTGACGCTTCCACGCGGCGCGTCGTCGTTCGGTCGGAAATCCCCAACCCCGATAGCGTTCTCAAGTCGGAGATGTTTGCCAGCTTCAAGATCGCGACCAGTGCGGGCGAGGAAGCGCCCGCGGTCCCATCAGAGGCCGTGATGTGGCAAGGCGAACAGGCCCTGGCCTGGGTCGAACGAGAACCGATGGTGTTCCAGCGTCGGAAAATCCAAGTCGGGATCGAGCAGGACGGGCGCCGGCAGATTCGCGATGGGCTCAAATCCGGTGAGCGCGTGGTCTCCCGCGGCGTCATCTTCGTGCAGAACGAAGCGGATCAATGATCCCGCACCAAGCCTGGCCCGGCGATGCTGCGTAATCTGATTGCGTTTTGCCTGTCGCGGCGTCCCTTGGTGCTGGCCGCGTTCGCGGTGTTTATCGGCATCGGCGCCGTCGCCTTCAACGCCCTCAATATCGAGGCCTATCCCGATCCGGCGCCTCCCATTGTCGAGATCATCGCCCAGTGGCCGGGCCAGTCGCCGGAAGAGGTCGAGCGTTACGTGACCATCCCGCTGGAGATCGCGGTCTCCAGCGCGCCGGGCCTCAAGTATATCCGCTCCAACACGGTCTTCGCACTGGGGTTCTTGCGCCTGCAGTTCGAGTATGGCCGCGACTACTATTTCGTGCGCCAGCAGGTGATCAATCGGTTGACGGACGCCAAATTGCCGAGCGGTGTTCAGCCCGTGATCTCGCCGGCTGGTGGGATCAGCGAGATCTTCCGCTACCAGCTGGTAGGTCCGCCCGGCATGGATCTCATTCAGCTCAAGACCCTGCAGGATTGGGTCGTGGAGCGCCGGTTGCGCATCGTGCCTGGCGTCGCCGACATCTCGGCGCTTGGCGGCAAGAGCAAGGAGTTTCAGGCTGAGATCGATCTGAACCGGATGATGGCCTACGGCCTCACACTGCCGCAGATCATGAACGCGATTTCCGCCGGCAATTCCAATGTGGGCGGGCGGACCATCTCGCTGGGCGAACAGTCGGTCAACGTGCGCGGCATTGGCGTCATAGGGTCGTTGGAGGATATCGGCAACATCGTGCTGACGCAGCAGGGCGGCGTGCCGGTGCTGCTCTCGGATGTGGCGAAAGTCCGGATCGGGTTCACGCCCCGACTGGGCGTGGCCGGGCGTGACGAGAAGACCGATGTCGTCTTCGGCATCGTCCTGATGCAAAAGCTCGAGCGCACCATGGACGTGGTCACACGGGTGCGCGCGGCCATCCACCGTATCAACACCGACGGCAGCCTGCCGCCAGGCGTCAGAATCGAGACTTTCTATGATCGCGGCGACCTCGTCGCCGTCACCGTGCGCACCGTGCTGCACAACATGTTTTTCGGCGTTGCGCTGATCTTTCTGATTCAGTGGGTGTTCCTGGGCAATCTGCGCTGCGCCTTGATCGTATCGGCGACGATACCAGCGGCGCTGCTGCTGGCCGTGATGATCACGGTGGTGCGCGGCGAATCCGCCAATCTTCTGTCGGTGGGCGCGATCGATCTCGGCATCATCGTGGACGCTACCGTCATCATCCTGGAGAACATCTATCGCCATCTGGCCCACTACGGGGAGACGCACGAGCGGGCGGAGGGCACGACGAACCGGCTGCACCGCATCCTGACCGGCGCCATCGAGGTCGACAAGGCGATCTTCTTCTCGGTGATCATTACGATCGCGGCGTTCCTGCCATTGTTCACCATGCAGGGCGTGGAAGGCCAGATCTTCGGCCCGATGTCGCGCACCTATGCGTATGCGCTGATCGGCGCGGTGATCGCCACCTTCACGGTCACGCCGGTCATGGCCGCGATCCTGCTGCCTGCGCGCGTGACCGAAGTCGAGACCTGGCTGGTGCGTCAAATCCGGCGGGTCTACGATTTTGTGCTGCCGCTAGCCGTCCGGCGTTTCCGCATCGCGGCAGGGATTGGCGTCTTATTCCTTGTGATCTGTGGCGCACTGGGCGCTCGTCTTGGCACCGAGTTTCTGCCCAAGCTCGAAGAGGGCAACCTGTGGATCCGGGCGCTGCTGCCCCCGACGATCACGCTCGAAGCCGGCATGGATAGCGTCGCGCGCATGCGCAACATCATCAAGAGCTACGAGCCGGTCCGCACGGTAGTCTCCGAACAGGGGCGCGGAGAAGATGCGACCGACCCGGACGGCTCGTTTGTTGCGGAATTCTTCGTGCCGCTGAAACCGTTCGAAGAATGGCCGAAGGGGCTGACCAAGGAGGACTTGGTCAAGCAGATGAGCGAGCAGCTCGATCGCGAATTCGTCGGCGTCGATTTCAATTTCTCGCAGTACATCCAGGACAATATCGAGGAGGCCGTCTCCGGCGTGAAGGGCGAGAACTCGGTGAAGATCTTCGGCCGTGATCTGGCGGAGCTGTCGCGCCTGTCGAAAACGGTGAAAGCCGAGATAGCGGAGGTGCCGGGGGTGACCGATCCGGGCGTATTCAACCTTCTCGGCCAGCCCAACCTGGTTGTGCGGATCGACCGTGCCAAGGCTGCCCGCTACGGCTTCTCGATCGGCGACATCAACTCCGTGGTGCAGGCGGCGGTCGGCGGCCAGGAGGTCACGCGGGTCTACGAAGGCGAAATGAATTTCGCGCTCACGGTCCGGCTCGCGGAGGAATATCGGCGCAATATCGATGCCGTCCGCTCGATCCCGGTTGCGTTGCCCAATAGCGATCCGCGGGCGCCGCCTGCCTACATTGCGCTCGGCGAGCTCGGCGAGGTCAAGCTGGAGACCGGCGCGGCTTATATCTACCGCGAGAACAATCAGCGATTTGTGCCGCTGAAGTACAGCGTGCGGGGCCGCGACCTCGGCTCGACCGTCGGCGAAGCGCAGCAGCGGGTTGCCGAAAAGGTGCGGCTGCCGGAGGGCTATCGGCTGGAATGGTCGGGTGAATTTGGCGCACTGGTGGAGGCGCAGAAGCGGCTCGCCGTCATCGTGCCGCTCAGCCTCCTCCTGATATTCATGCTGCTGTACAGCCTGTTCTCCTCCGTGCGGGTGAGCCTGCTGGCGCTATCCGGGATTCCGTTCGCGGTCGCCGGCGGCATTCTGGGGCTCACCATTGCGGGCCTGAATTTCAGCATCTCGGCGGCCATCGGGTTCATTTCGCTGTTCGGCGTCTCGTCGATGGATGGCATCCTGCTGATGTCCTACATCAGCCGGAATCTCGACGAGGGCATCGGCACCGATGAAGCCATCATCAGCGCTGCCCAGACGCGGATGCGGCAAATCTTCATGACCGGCCTCTCTGCCTGCATCGGCCTCGTGCCGGCGGCGCTCTCGACCAGCATCGGTGCGCAGGTCCAACAGCCGTTGGCCTGCGTGATCGTGGGCGGCATGCTGCTGTCGCCGATCTGCAGCCTGCTCGTGATCCCGACGCTGGCGCGCATTTTCATGCCCTACGTGCCAGGCACCAGCCCGGGCCACGAGACGCCCAGCGCCCCCGTCCAGCCCGACGCGACCGCCGCTCATTAGGGGGGCCTGACGCGGGCAAAGATTTCGTTGGAAACAATTTGCAAATAATTCGCATTTGCAATAATTCGTTGTCATGCCATCTGGATATCCCTATCCACGATGCCCCAGGGGTCTTGAGCGCGCATGCGATCTGGAAAAATTGTGGGCCTGGGCGGCCCGTACATTGCTGCCGCCGCGATCGCTTGCGCTTTGCAGTCATTCTCTGGGCGGGCCCAGGCTGCGGGTGGCGCCTACATCGTTGACGACGCCGACATCGGCAAGGCTGGGTCGTGTCAGAACGAGGCCTGGATGGCGCGCGCGTCGAACCGTGATTTCACCGCGGTGACGTCGCCGGCGTGTGTCGTCGATATCGGGATCCCGGTCGAACTGGCAGCAGTCTATCAGCGCACCGGTGCCGGCCACGAATGGGCGACCACGGTGGGCGGGCAGGCGAAGATTGTCCCGATCGACAACGATCGCTTTGCCTGGAGCTTGAGTGGCGGCATCTCGCGTGATCTGACGCTCCACAGGTCGATCGCTTTCGTCAACATGCCGGTGACCTTGAAGTTCGGACCCAACTTCCGCACCCATGTGAATGCGGGCTGGATTTATGACGGGCGCGTCGACGTCAACTACGTCACCGGCGGCATTGGTTTTGACTGGGATTTTCGACCAAAATTTTCATTGATGGGGGAGGTCTATTTGCAGGACGGCGAGCGACCACCGTCAATCCCACGCTCCGTCCACGAACCGCGGCTGCAACTCGGCCTTCGGTATATTCCGATCGAAACCGTCGACATCGATCTTATCTACGGCCGCAACGTCACCGGACGAGATGCTCATTGGCTGACGCTGGGGCTGACGGTGCGGTCACAATAGCGCGCGAGATGGCCTCGAAGATCCCCATGCATCGCGACGCGGGCGAAATCTTCGCGTTTCAGAAATGGCCGGCAAGTGTCAAGCGAACTGACAACGGCTCGACCGGATGAAAATGCCGGTCGGCGACGCCCACGGCCTCGCCGAGCTGGGGCAGGCGCGACTCGTAGAAATACGTGATCTGCTGCGCCTTGACGTTGAACAGGTTGTAAGCGTCGAGCTGAAGCCGCATGCCGTTGTCGAACCGATAGCCGAGCCGCGCATTGACCAGCGTGGTCGAGTCCGAGCGCACGCTGTCGTCCTCGATCAGCGGGCGTGGGCCGAAATAGCGCATCTTCACGGCGCCGTACCAACCGACCTGCCGGCCGAACGTCACGCCGAACGAGCTGACCACGTTGGGCGCCCCTGGAATGCGGTTGCCGGCAGGATCGAAATCAGTAAAGCGCGCACGCGTTGCCGCGATCTCGAGCTCGAGCGCAAGCCAAGGAACGGGCTTGTAGAAGGTCGTCCATTCGACGCCGGTGCGGCGGCTTGGGCGGCTCGCCTCGGTGTTGCCGGCGTCACCCACGAACAGAAGCTCCGAGTCGTAGTCCAGCACGAACAGGGCGACTGACGTTTCCAGGCCCGAGACCGGCCGCGCGCGCCAGCCGACCTCGGCGCCCTTGGCGCGCACCAGGAACGGCACCTTCTCGGCCGGCATGCCGGCATCCGGCGTGTTGGGCGGATTGACCATGATGGTCACGCCGCGCACGTCGTTGCTGTGGAAGCCGTAGCCGGCGTTGACGAAGATCTCATTGTTGCGGAACGGCCCGAGGACGAGGCCGACCTTGGGGCTTGCGATCGACGCCTGCGCGTTGCCGGAATTCTCCGGCGTGTCGCTCGTCACGTCCGCCCAGAAGGTGTCGTGCCGGACGCCCACGATGGTGCGCAGCCACTCGCCCCATCGTGTCGTGTTCTGCGCATAGACCCCGATGCTGTCCTCGCGCACCTTGTCGCGGCGAATGTCGGCATAGGTGGTGCGTTCGACGGTCTTGGTCAGAGCCACGTCGATGTCGTCGAAGCGGCCCTGCACGCCGACGCGCGTCTCACTGTCGAAGCTTGCAAGCCGGCCCTTGAAGGTGTGATTGCCGTGGAAGCCGAGGATCGTGCGCTTGTCGCCCTGGCTGAACTGGTCGCCGATCGTGTCGGTCGGGTCATCGAGGAAATACGTGAAGTTGTTGTAGAGCGTCAGCGTGCTGCGGATCGCATAAGCCTCGAGCCGGCTGACGCCGAGCTCGTTGGTCTTGTTGAGCCGCGTCGACAGGCTGTACCGGCTGGAATTGCCGCCGTCGGTCGGATCGAGCGTGCCCCAGCGGCTGATGAGGCCCTTGTCGACGGCGCGCTCCGCGATCTGATCGGTCGAGGTCCAGCTGTTCTTGTAGGCCATGCCGGTGATCGACACGCCGTCCTCAGCGCTGCCGGTCGTGTAACGGAGAACGCCGTTCCACTTTTTCATGCGGTCGGGCACGTCCCACGGGCCGTCATAGGCGGTGGCTTCCGCCGCCACCAGCAGATTGCCAGTCCAGGTCGGGTATGACTTCACCGCCAGCGCCCGCCCATAGCCGAACATGCCGAGCGTGCCCTGCCAGAGGCCGGGGCTGAGCGTGTCGATATAGTCGATATGCAGCGCGCCGGCGGAGGCGAAGTCGCCTTCGTCGGCGAAATAGGGCCCCTTGCGAACGCGCATGGACTGGATGAGCTCAGGAATCAGGAAGTTGATGTCGGCATAGCCTTGGCCGTGGCCATGGGTGCGCATGTTGACCGGCATGCCGTCGACCGTGATGGCGAGATCAGTCCCATGGTCGAGGTTGAAGCCGCGCAGGAAGTACTGGTTGGCTTTGCCCTCGCCGCTGTGCTGGGTGACGATCAGCCCGGGCGTTGCTTCCAGGGCCTCGCCCGGCCGTAGCGCCGGCTGCGCATTGACCCGCTCGCGCGATATCAAGCGCTCGCTCGCGGCGCCTGCGTCAGGTTCCGGAGCGGTTGCTCCGGGGCGCGGAGCGGTTGCATCCGGGCGCGCCGTAGTCTGCACAGGCGCCGGGTGAGGCCTGGGCCTGGGTCGCGATGCGGTCACTACAATCGGCGGCAGCTTCTGTACCGGCGGCGACTGGGTTTCGCCCATTGCGGCCGAGGCCGTCAGCAAGACGCTTAGAGCCGCGGTTCGAGCCCGCCAATAGCCAGCCATCACGCCCCCATTCCGACGCGAATGATAGGGCCGCGAGTATGACGATGTCAATAATTCATCATACTAGCGTATGATGTTCTTGGACGATTGTCATTCCGGGTGACCGTCAGGCCAGGCCGGGATTCGACTGAGCGGAGGTCGGCGCGGTCTCGATGCGGTCGTAGCCCTTGAGCCGATAGACCAGTATCGACACCAGCCAGCAGGCTACGAAGATGCCGATGATCACGAAGCCGAGCGCGCCGAAGACGTCGTTGAGTTCGCCCACCGCGTCCCACATTCCGCCGGTGAGCCCGAACTTGCCGGCGATCAAATTGAGCGCCTGCACGCCGCCGATCAGGACGGCGACCACGACCGACGCGAACGTGATGGTCAGGTTGTAGTAGAGCTTGCGCACCGGCTTGACGAAGGCCCAGCCGTAGGCGCCGGTCATCAGCACGCTGTCGGTGGTGTCAAGGAGCGTCATGCCGGCCGTGAACAGCACCGGGAACACCAGGATCGACCAGATCGGCAGGCCGCTCGAGCCCTGCGCGGCCGCGATGCCGAGGAGCCCGATCTCGGTTGCGGTGTCGAAGCCCAGTCCGAACAGGAAACCAAGCGGATACATGTGCCAGCTCCGCCGGATCATGCGGAACAGGCGATGGAAGATGCGCGCCAGCAGGCCGCCCTTGGCCAGCGACAGGTCGAGATCCTCGGCCGCGTTGGAGCCGCCGTTCTTGACCCGCTGGAAGACGCCGTAGACGTTGACCAGGATGACGACGTTGATCGCCGCGATGATCAGCAGGAAGGCCGAAGAGACCGACACGCCGATCATGCTGCCGACGGTGCGAAACTCTTCCAACTGCTCTTGGAAGGCTGCGGCCGTGAGCGCTACGCCGACCGTCGCCAGGATCACCACGGTCGAATGGCCGAGCGAGAAGAACAGCCCTGACGTCACCGGTCGCTTGCCCTCCTGCATGAGCTTGCGGGTGACGTTGTCGATGGCGGCGATGTGGTCGGCGTCGACCGCGTGCCGCAGGCCGAAACCGTAGGCGAGAACGCAGGTGCCAAGCAGCACTGGGTGATCGCGGAACGTGATCAGGGCCCAGGCCCAAGCCGCCACGTTAGCCCCGATCAGCAGCGCATAGATCGCCGCGATTCTGGCAGTGAGATGGGTGGCGCCATCGTCGAAAAGCCGCAACCACGCCCTGGACATGAAACCTCGTCACCTGCGCCAACCGGGCGACATGACGTTCCGGGTGGAACGTCATACCCGAGTAAGACGATTATTGGGAATTCTCGTACCAAACAGAAAGGGGCTCCGGCAAGCCCCGTTCGCCGAGGTGCTGCCGGGCTAGGCGGCGCGTCTGCGCCGCTTGCGTGCAGGCCCGTGGCTGTGCTCGTGCGTGGACCCGTCGGCGTGGGTGTGCGGCTTGATCAGCACGTCGGTCGGCACCAGCACGATGCGGCCGTGCCGCACGCCGCGCTCGGCGATCACGTGCTCGGCGAAATGCTGCACCTTGTCGGCCTTGCCACGCAGGATCGTCACCTCCATGCAGCTGTCATGGTCAAGATGCGCGTGCATCGAGGCCAAGGACAATTCATGGTGGTCGTGGAAGGTGTCGGCCAACCGCTTGGACAGCTGTCGCGCGTTGTGATCGTAGACGTAGACCAGCGCGGCCACGCAGTCTCGCTGCTTGTCGATCGCCTCGGCCGCCTGCCGGATCCCGGCGCGGGCGAGGTCGCGGATCGCTTCCGAGCGGTTCTGATAGCCACGGGCCGCAATGATGCGGTCGAGCTCAATCATCAGCTCGTCGTCGATGGTGATGGTCACGCGCTGCATCGGGATCGTCCCCGTGGGTGTATTGACGTTCCTACCATTGGCCCGGCGAGCTCGTATAGGAGCTTCAAATCCAAGACCACGCTGGGATCGTGAAGCTCTGAAGTCCCCTTCGTTCCAAAGCCTTTATTGGAGGGCGGTGGGTGGCCAAACAAAGCGAGCCCGCCCGGACAAGTCCGGGCGGGCCGCTTTGACCGACGCGGGGGTGGATGGGGGCGCACGCGCCGATCGCAACTATCAGGCCTGAGGCGGAGCCCCAGTAGTCAGGTCGCACCGCGAAGGTGCGGAAATTGCCTTGTCTCTTTCGATATCTCCCCGACGGTGGGCGTCTTGGCCTTTTCCCTTGGCCGTCTCATCGGCCGTTCGAACATTAGTCGCAGCCGGTCCCGGGCGGGTTCAAAGGCGAGGAGACGCTTGCGGAGGATTGTGGGGTCCCTGCTAAGTGCCCCGCTTCCGGAGTTCGTGATACATAGCTGCCCCCCGAGGCGACCTTCGGATGCAAAGGGGGGCTGGCAAAGCTATGATTCTAGTGCCGCTTTTCGATTTGGAGTTCGTAACCAGCGGGTGGCAGCCGCTGCCGGCCCTTCAAATCGACGGTATTAATGCGCCGACTTTCCGGTAACCATGTCTCCACGCCCGATCAAAAAGCCGCCGGTCCGCATCCGAGCCGCCAAGACCCGCGATCTTGACGCGCTGATCGAGCTCGAGAACCGGGTTTTTGCGACCGACCGGCTGTCGCGCCGCAGTCTGCGGCATTTCCTGACATCACCGACCGCGGAACTTATCGTAGCGGAGGGGCAGGGGCTGGTCGGTACCGCGATCGTGTTGTTTCGATCAGGTTCGGTGGTGGCGCGGCTCTATTCGATCGCGGTCGTGCCTGCGATGATCGGGAAGGGCGTCGCCGTGCTCTTGCTCAAGGCGGCCGAAAGGGCGGGGCGGCGGCGCGGCTGCAGTACGATCCGGCTTGAAGTTCATGTGAGGAATCACATTGCCATCGCGCGCTACCGCAAGCAGGGCTACCAGGAGTTCGGCCGGCATCGTCGATACTATGATGACGGCGGGGACGCGCTGAGGTTCCGCAAGGCGCTGACGCCGTTGTTGGTGATATCCCCAGGGCGCTGACTCCGGCGAGCGAATCGGCTCTCATGGCGACCGGCGATGCCGCAAACGTGGCGACGTGCCGCGTTTGGCGTTATTCTTGCCTGGGGGGCGGCACCGCACCGGGCAATTGCCACAGGGCCGCGATCGGCGGCATGACTTCGTGCAGAACTCGGCGACCATCATCGATGATCATGGAGTGGCGGCGACGCCCGAGACCGCAGCGGTTATTCAATCCGCGCGCGCGCGCATGACCCGTTGGGGCATTGCGCTGCTCAGGCCGGCGTCCGTCATCCGGAAAGGTTCCACATGACCGGCTGGGTCATTCTGGTTGACCAGCCTAAGGATCTCCCCAACGCCGAGACCCCCCACAAGGTCATCACGACGAGCGAGTATCTCGCGCGGCCGCGACTGTTCGACATGGGGCGGCCCAAGCTCGTCAACCTGGCGCGCTCCTATGCGTACCAGTCGAAGGGCTATTACGCCTCCCTGCTGGCCGAAGCGCGCGGTCACCGGGTGGTGCCGACGGTCGAGACCATGCTGGAGCTGCGCGAGGCCAAGCTCTACGAACATGCGCTGCCGGAACTCGAGGACGAGCTCAACCGGTGCGCCCGTCGGGCCGACCTGCAGCCAGATGGCGAGCTGAAACTACTGGTCTGCTTTGGAATTGCCCGCGACCAGCGCTTCGAATCCTTCGGCCGCATCCTGTTCGACTGGTTCCGCTGCCCCGCGCTCGAAGTCATTGTCGAGCCTGGCGACTGGCTTTCGATCGAGCGCATCCGGCCACGCAATATCAACCGGCTCGTCAACGGTGAGGGCGAGTTCCTCCGCGAGGCGCTGCATCAGCACACGCGGCGCGACTGGCGCGATCCCAAGGCACGCACGGTCGCAAAATATGACCTTGCGGTGCTCTACGATCCGAACGAGAAGATGGCGCCGTCCTCGCCAGCGTCAATCAAGCACCTCGCCCGGATCGCGGAGAAGATGTCGGTCGACGTCGAGCCGATCACTCGCCGGCAACTGGCCGAGCTCGCCGAATACGACGGGCTGCTCATCCGCGAGACCACCTCGATCGACAACCACACCTACCGCTTCGCGCGCCGCGCCTGGCAGGAGGGCATGCCGGTCATCGACGATCCGATTTCGATGATCCGCTGCACCAACAAGGTGTTCCTGATGGAGCTCTTGGGCTCCAACCAGGTCCCGACGCCGCCGACCGTGATCCTGCAGGAGGGTAGCGACCTCAACAAGGCGATGGATGAGCTTGGGCTGCCGCTGGTGATCAAGATCCCGGACGGCTCGTTCTCGCGCGGGGTCCACAAGGTGAACACGCCGGAGGAGTGCCGCCGCATCGCCGACGAGCTGTTCGAGGAAACCGACCTCGTGCTGGCGCAGAAGTTCCTGCCGACCGAGTTCGACTGGCGCGTCGGTGTGCTCGCGGGCGAGCCCTTGTTCGTCTGCCAGTACCGGATGGCGCGCGGCCACTGGCAGGTGGTGAAATATCGCCCCGACGGCTCCTCGCACGAGGGCGGTTTCCGCGCTTTCGATCTCGAGCAGGCGCCCGCCGAGGTCATCGACATCGCGGTACGCGCCGCCCGTCCGATCGGTGACGGCTTCTATGGGGTCGATCTCAAGCAGACCGATCGCGGCATCGTGGTGATGGAGGTCAACGACAATCCCAACCTCGAGCACGGCATCGAGGACCAGGTCGGCAAGGACGAGATCTGGATGCGCCTGCTCAAGTGGTTCATCGAGCGCTTCGAGCAGTAGGGTTGGGCGTGCGTGGACATTGCCGGCGCCTCACCGAGGTGTCGTCCTTGCTCTTGACGCATGCGTCTGTCGAACTACTCCCAATTTGCCCGAATACCCACTATACCCGTCCCATGAGCGAGGAGGCGAGGATGGCTTTCCTGCGGTTGATCGGCGCTGCGCTGGCGTGTTTCGGATGGCTGCTGGCGGCGAGCGCCGGCGCGCAACCCTTGCAAAAGGTTGCCTTCGGCACGAACTGGGTCGCGCAGGCGGAGCACGGCGGCTTCTACCAGGCTCTTGCCGATGGCACCTACCGCAAATACGGCCTCGATGTCACCATCCTGCCGGGCGGCCCGAACGTGAACAACCGTTTGCTGTTGCCCGTGGGCCGTATCGACGTGTTCATGAGCGCGAACACGCTGCAGTCGTTCGATGCCGTGGAGCACAACATTCCAACGATTGCGGTAGCGGCGATGTTCCAGAAGGATCCGCAGGTCCTGATGGCCCATCCCGACCAGAGCATCGAGAAATTCGAGGACCTCAAGCGGCTGACGCTGTTCATCTCCAAGGAGGGGATCGCAGGCTATTTCCAATGGCTGAAGGCTGACTACGGTTTCGACGAAAAGAAAGTCAAGCCTTACACCTTCAACCCGCAGCCGTTCCTCGCCGATAAGCGCAGCGCCATGCAGGGCTACGTCACCTCGGAACCCTACGCGATCGAAAAGATCGCGGGCTTCAAGCCGAAGATGTTCCTGTTGGCGGATCAGGGCTTCGACACCTATTCGACCCTGATCGAGACGCGGCTCGACCTGGTCGAGAAAAAGCCCGAGATGGTGCAGCGCTTCGTCGATGGCTCCATCATCGGCTGGTACAACTATCTCTATGGCGACAATCGGCCCGCAAATGCGCTTATCAAGCGGCACAATCCAGAAATGACCGATGAGCGTCTGGCGTATTCGGTCGCCCGCATGAAGGAGTATGGGATCGTCGATTCCGGTGACGCCAGAACGCTCGGGATCGGCGCCATGACCGATGCGCGTGTGAAGAGTTTCTACGACAAGATGGTGCGCGCAGGGGTCGTCAAGCGCTCGGTCGATCCCAGCAAGGCCTACACCTTGCAATTCGTAAACAAGAAGGTGGGCATCGAGCTCCGTCCGAAGAACTGACGGCGCGTGCGCACGACACCTTCGCCATCGCCTGCCGGACCTTCCGCGGTTTCGCTTCGCGGCGTGGGCAAGACCTACGCAAATGGTGTGGTGGCGCTCGATCGGCTCGATCTCGATGTCTGGCCCGGTGAGTTCGTGTCTTTGCTTGGCCCGTCGGGCTGCGGCAAATCGACGGCGCTGCGCATCATCGCGGGCTTGAGCGAGCCGGTCGGCGGGACGGTGACGTGGCCGCGCCCCGCGTTGTCCGAGAGCGCGCGGGAAATCGGGTTCGTGTTCCAGGAGCCGACCCTGATGCCTTGGGCGACGGTGGCGGCCAATGTGCGGCTGCCGCTCGACCTGCAGCGTATCGATTCCGGCACGGCGGTTTCGCGCGTTGACGCGGCGCTGGCGCGGGTCGGGCTCGCCGATTTTGCCGGTGTCTATCCACGCGAGTTGTCGGGCGGCATGCGCATGCGTGCGTCGATTGCGCGCGCGCTTGTGACCGAGCCGGCGCTTCTCCTGATGGACGAGCCGTTTGCCGCGCTCGACGAGATCACCCGCTTCAAGCTCAACGACGACCTGCTGTCGCTATGGGCGAGCCTGCGCAAGACCGTCGTCTTTGTCACCCATTCGGTGTTCGAGTCCGTCTACCTGTCGAGCCGGATCGTGGTGATGACACCGCGGCCGGGGCGTGTCTTCACCGAGCTTGCGATCGACGCTCCCTATCCGCGCGATCAGCGTTTCCGCACCTCCCCCGAATATGGCGCGCTCTGCCGCCGCGTGTCCGAGGCGCTCGCAGCGGCCGCCGGTGGTGAGCCATGAGCACGGAACCGAACATGTCGCGCGGTCGGGGTGAGGACGCGCTGCGGATCGTGCTTCCGATCGCGGTGCTTGCCCTTGGCGTCCTGATCTGGGACCTGGTGGTGCGTCTCAAGGGCATTCCGCCCTATGTGCTGCCGGGGCCGGGCCTGGTGTTCTCGACGCTCGTATCCGATTTGCCGATCCTTTCCGAGTTGCTGGTGGTGACGCTGGTGACGACGCTCGAAGGATTTCTGCTCGCTCTCGTCGGCGGGGTCGGGCTGGCGGTGTTGTTCAATCTCTCGCGTCTTGTCGAATATTCGCTTTATCCTTACGCGGTGATCCTGCAGGTGACGCCGGTGGTCGCGATTGCGCCGCTTCTGCTCATTTATCTGCCGCAGCAGGGCGCCGTGCTCGCGTGTGCCTGGATCGTGGCGTTCTTTCCAGTGCTGGCCAACACGACGCTCGGCCTCAACTCGGTCGATCATAACTTGGTCGATCTGTTCCGCCTCTACGGTGCCTCGCGCACCCAGGTGCTGTGGCGGCTGAAGCTGCCGGCCGCGCTGCCCTACATTCTCGCTGGCATGAAGATCGCGGGCGGGCTCTCGCTGATCGGCGCGGTGGTCGCCGAGATTGCGGCGGGTGCAGCCGGTGCCGGCTCGGGTCTTGCCTACCGCATTTCCGAGTCGGGTTATCGGCTCAACATCCCGCGCATGTTTGCGGCGCTGGTCCTGCTGTCGGTTGCCGGCATCGTCATCTACTTTGCATTGTCGATGTTGTCTCACCTCCTGCTGCGCCGCTGGCACGAGAGCGCGGTCAGTCGCGAGGTTTGAGGTCGCAACGGGCCTTGGTCGTTTGGTCGCAGGCGAGGGGTCCGTGATGGTGCGGCGGGTTTCCGCACGGGGCGTCGTCCCATGGTGCTCCCCGGCCCAAAATGGGAGCGTCGCACAAGCTTGCGCGGGAGCGCGGACCCTGCTTGCGCAGCGGCATTTTCTGGCGGAAAACCGGGTCCCACTTTTCCCGAAAATGCTCTAAGGTCCGCCCGACCCCAGCAGGGACTATCGAGGAACGTCATGGCAAAGATCGAGGATCGCGCCACCAGCCCTAAGGTGGCCGCGGCCGGCCTCAACGACGACATCGGCGAGGAAATGCGGCTGCGCATGTTCCGGACGCAGGTCCTGTTGCGCCAGGCCGAGCAGCGCGCCTTCGACCTGTTCTTGCAGAACCTGGTCAAGGGCACGAGCCACCTGTCGCTCGGGCAGGAAGCGGTGGCGGCCGGCTTTGCCTGCGCCATGAAGCCCGGCGATCTCTCCTTCTGTACCTACCGGGGGCATGCCCACACGCTCGCGCGCGGCGTGCCGGTGGAGAAGGTGCTGGGCGAGCTGATGCAGCGCGATAACGGACTGATGCGCGGCAAGGGCGGATCGATGCATCTGACCTCCACCGAGCACGGCGTGATGGGCTCCTATGCCATCATCGGGGCGCACCTGCCGATCGCCTGCGGCGCCGCCTGGCGGGCACAATACAAGGGCCAGAAGGACGTGTCGGTCTGCTTCTTCGGCGACGGCACCACCAATATCGGCGCGTTCCACGAAGCGCTCAATTTCGCGGTGGTGTGGAAGCTGCCGGTGATCTTCGTCTGCGAGAACAACCTCTACATGGAATACACCCCGATCGGGGACGTTACGGCAGTCAAGTACCCGGCCGCCGACCGCGCCGTCGCCTACGGGCTCGAGCGCATTCTCATTGATGGCAACGATGCCGACGAGGTCTACCGTGCCGCCATGGCGGCCTACGAGAAGGCGCGTGCCGGCAGTGGCCCGTCGCTGATCGAGTGCCTCACTTATCGTCACAGCGGGCACTCGCGCGCCGATCCCGCCAGGTATCGCCCCGAAGGCGAACTGGAAAAATGGAAGCAGCGCGATCCGGTCAAGCTTTACCGTGAGCGGCTCAAGCAATTCGGGATTGCTGATGGCGTGATCGCGAAGATCGAGACCGACGTGCTGCAGATCGTCGATGCGGCGACCGAGGCCTGCAAGGCGGCGCCGATGCCGCCGCTCGATATCCTGACGACCGATGTCTACGCCGATGGGGGCTTCGCATGGCGGAACTGACCTATCGCGACGCGGTCGCACGCGGCATTGCGCAGGAAATGGCGCGCGACCCTGACGTCGTGTTCCTGGGCGAGGACGTGGCCAAGGCCGGCGGCGTGTTCAAGGCCACGGTCGGCCTGTTCGAGCAGTTCGGCCCGCTGCGGGTGCGCGACACGCCGATCTCCGAGCAGGCGATCATGGGCGCCGCCATGGGTGCGGCGATGACCGGCCTGAAGCCGATCGCCGAGATCATGTTCTCGGACTTCTTCGCGGTGTGCTTTGACTACATCGCCAACGAGTTCAGCAAGAGCCGCTATATGTCGAACGGCCAGCTCAAGTGCCCGCTAGTGGTGCGCACCGGCAACGGCGCAGGCTCGCGCTTCGGCGCCCAGCATTCCCAGAGCGTCGAGAACTGGTGCATGATGATCCCGGGCCTCAAGGTGGTGGCGCCCTCGAACCCCCGCGATGTCATCGGGCTGATGGCGGCGGCGGTGCGCGATCCGGATCCGGTGATCTTCTTCGAGCACAAGTCGCTCTATGCGACCAAGGGCGAGGTTCCGGACGGCGAGATCGTCGATCGGTTGGGCACCGCCGCGATCGCGCGGCCCGGCAAGGATGCCACCATCCTGGCCCTTGCCCTGATGGTACCGCGCGCGCTTGCAGCGGCGGAACGGCTGAACGCGGAACACGGCATCGATTGCGAAGTTGTCGATGTGCGCTCCCTGGTGCCGCTCGACACCCAGACGATCCTCGGCTCGGTCGCGCGCACCCACCGGCTGTTCACGGTCGAGGAAAATCCGCGGCTGTGCGGCTGGGGCGCCGAGATCGTGTCGATCGTGGCCGATGAGGCATTCTACGAGCTCGACGGCCCGCCGGTGCGGATCACGACGCCGCATATCCCGCTGCCGGCGGCTGACATCCTGGAAGACATCGCGCTGCCGACGGTGGACCGCATCGTGGAACGGGTGCGGCGGTCGATGCAAAGTTAATTGAAGAAAGGCTCACTCGGTCGTCGTCCCCGCGAAGGCGGGGACCCATATTCCAGAGACTTGTGTTTATGGGTCCCCGCCTTCGCGGGGACGACAGCCGAAAGGCACTCATAGGACCAGTCTCATGTACGAAAATCTCCTCGCCGACGTTCCGACCGACCTCTGGATCGGTGGCCAATGGCGCAAGGCGTCCGACGGCGCCCGCTTTGACGTGTTCGATCCGGCAACCGAGAACAAGATCGCCTCGGTCGCAAGCGCAACCGTCGATGACGCCAAGGCGGCGGTCGATGCCGCGGGCGCTGCGTTCGCGGGCTGGGCCGCCAAGAAGCCGCGCGAGCGCGGCGAGATCCTGCGCAAGGCATTCGACCTGATCACGCGCGACGCCGAGCGGCTCGCGAAGTTGATCACGATCGAGAACGGCAAGGCGCTGTCCGACTCGCGCGGCGAGGTCGCCTATGCGGCCGAATTCTTCCGCTGGAACGCCGAAGAGGCGGTGCGCAATCTCGGGCAGCTCTACAACGCGCCGTCGTCGGGCGCGCGCGTCGTGGTGCAGCACAAGCCTGCGGGCATCGCGGTGCTGGTCACGCCATGGAATTTCCCGGCCGCAATGGCGACCCGCAAGATCGGTCCGGCACTCGCGGCCGGCTGCACGGTGGTGCTCAAGCCCGCCTCGGATACGCCGCTGACCATGCTGGCGCTGATGCCGATCCTGGAGGAAGCGGGCGTGCCGGCGGGCGTCGTCAACGTCATCCCGTCGCGCTCGTCCGGCAAGGTCGTCAGCGCGATGCTGCATGACCCGCGCGTGCGCGTGGTGTCGTTCACCGGCTCGACCGAAGTCGGTCGCAAGCTGCTGCACGAAGCCGCCGACTGCGTGGTCAAGCCTGCCATGGAGCTTGGCGGCAACGCGCCCTTCATCGTGTTCGAGGATGCCGACATCGACGCGGCGATAGACGGCGCCATGGTCGCCAAGATGCGTAACATGGGCGAGGCCTGCACGGCGGCGAACCGCTTCTATGTGCACGAGAAGGTCCACGATGAATTTGCCAAGAAGCTCACCGCCAAGATGGGCTCGCTCAAGATGGGCAACGGCCTCGACGATGGCGTGAACCTGGGGCCGCTGGTCAACAAGGAAGGTCTCGACAAGGTCGTGGAGCTGGTCGAGGACGCGGTCGGGAAGGGCGCCAAGATCCTGACCGGCGGCAAGACGCCCGGCGGCAAGGGCTTCTTCTATCCCGCGACTGTGCTCGCCAATGTGCCGGACAATGCCAAGATGCTGAACGAGGAAATCTTCGGCCCGGTCGCATCGCTGCAGACCTTCAAGTCCGAGGACGAAGTCATCCGCCGCGCCAACGACACCGAATATGGCCTCGTCGCCTATCTCTACACCAAGGATTTGAGCCGCGGCATGCGGGTCTCCGAAAAGCTCGACTTCGGCATGATTGGGCTCAACCGCGGTCTCGTCTCCGACCCGGCGGCGCCGTTCGGCGGCATGAAGCAGTCTGGCATCGGCCGCGAGGGCGCGCACGAAGGGCTGATGGAGTTCCTGGAAACGCAATATGTCTCGGTGTTGTGGTGAGCGATCAAGTGAGTCCGGAAAGCGATGTCGCGCGCCCCTTCCTCGGTGCCTGGCGCTATGTCGGCGCGACCGTCGATGGTAAGCCCGATGCTGGGCGAGGGGCCAATCCGAAAGGGATCATCCTCTATGATCCTTCCGGCCACATGGCCGTCCATGTCGCGCCTCAGAAGCCGGCAGGATCGGCCGGGGGAGAGCTTGCGCCGGACGATGCCAAGGCGGCGCTGACCGGGGTCGTCGCCTATTTCGGAACCTACTCGGTCGATGAGCGCGCCGGCACGGTCACGCACCATAAGCATGCCAGCGTGCAGCCCGGCGATGGCGGCGATGTCGTGCGCGCTTACGAGTTTGCCGGTGACCGCCTGATCCTCAGCCCGGTCGAGGCGAGGAGCACCCGCATCATCTGGGAGCGGATCACGTGAGCTGCAGGGATTACTGTTCATGAACATACTGATGCCGCAGCTCGGCGAGACCGTCGCGGAGGGCAAGATCACCAAGTGGTTCAAGGCCGCCGGCGATGCCGTGAAGCCGGGCGACAACCTGTTCGAGATCGAGACCGACAAGGTGTCGATGGAGGTGCCGTCGACCTCGACCGGCGTGCTGACGGAAATCCGTGTCGGCGTGGGCGAGGTCGCGCCGGTCGGCGCAATCGTGGCGGTGATCGCAGGTGAAGGCGGTGCTGCCGCCTCTGCGCCAACGCCGGCCGCGCCGCCGCCCAAGCAGAATGCGCCGGCACCGCGCCCGAGCGCGTCGCCCGCTACTGCGGCCCCAATGGCGCTGACAACGGCGCCAGCCAAGCTCGATCCGTTCTTCGAAGTGCGCACTCCCGAGCGCAACTATGGGCCGGCGCGCGTCGGCAGCGCCGCGGTAACGCCGCTCGCGCGGCGGCTCGCAGCCGGAGCCGGTATCGACCTCTCGCGCGTGACCGGGTCCGGACCACATGGCCGCATCGTGGCGCAGGACATCGAGACAGCCTCGCGTGCGGGACGTGCGCTGGTGCCGACCGTCGGGACGGGCGAGGTGGTCGCGCTCTACCGTGATACACCGTTCGAGGAAGTACCGCTCGACGGCATGCGCAAGACCATCGCGGCCCGCCTCCAGCAGGCGAAGCAGACCATCCCGCATTTCTACCTGACAGCCGACGTCGAGATCGGCCGTTTGCTGGTGATGCGCGAGGAGGCCAATGCGGCTGCGCCCAAGGACAAGGACGGCAACCCCGCGTTTCGTCTCTCGGTCAACGATCTGGTCATCAAGGCCTGGGCCGTGGCGCTGCAGCGTGTGCCGGCGGCGAATGCGGCCTGGGCGGGCGACCGTATTCTGCGCTTTCGGTACTCCGACATTGGCATCGCGGTTGCGATCGAGGGCGGGCTGATCACACCGGTCATCCGGCAGGCTGACGCCAAGCCGATCACCGCCATCTCTGCCGAGATGCGCGAGCTTGCCGAACGCGCGCGCTCGCGCCGCCTCAAGCCGCATGAGTATCAAGGCGGCTCGTCGGCGATCTCTAACCTCGGCATGTACGGGGTGCGGGAGTTCGCGGCCATCATCAATCCGCCGCACGCGACTATCCTGGCGGTCGGCGCCGCGCGCCGGCAGGCGGTCGAGACCGCGGATGGCGGCGTCGCCTTCGCGAGCGTGATGACGGTTACGCTGTCCTGCGACCATCGCGTCGTCGACGGGGCGCTCGGCGCGGAGCTCGTTGCTGCGTTCAAGGGCTTGATCGAAACTCCGGTGACGATGCTGGTGTAGGCTGATGGCTGCTGACAAGGTCGAGGTCCTGCTGATCGGGCCGCCGAAGCCCACGATCGTGAACGGCCTAGCGTCGCTCACGCTCCACCGTTTGGGCGATGCCAAGGACGTCGGCGCTTTCTTGAACGAAGTCGGGCCACGCGTGCGCGCCATCGCCTCGAGCGTGACGTCCGAGTCAATCGGCGGCGAGCTGATGGCGAAGTTGCCGCGGCTCGAGATCGTGGCCACCTTCGGGGTCGGCTACGACCATGTCGACGTCCAGTGGGCGGCCGCGCATGGCGTCACCATCACCAACACGCCGCAGGTGCTCGCCGAGGAGGTCGCCGATACCGCGATCGGGCTTCTTCTATGCACGGCGCGTGAGTTTCCCCAGGCCGAGCGCCACCTGCGCGCCGGCAAGTGGCCGCAGCGCGCCTATCCGCTCAGCAAGGCGACGCTGCGCAACCGCACCGTCGGCATGGTCGGCATGGGCGCGATCGGCCAGGCGATCGCACGGCGGCTTGACGCCATGAAGGTTCCGGTCGTCTATCACTCGCGGCGGCCGGCGGCGGGCGCGAGCTACCGGCATTATCCGAAGCTTCTCGACATGGCGCGCGACGTGACCATTCTCCTGGTCATTACACCGGGTGGTTCGGAGACGCGCAATCTCATCAATGCCGAGGTGCTCAAGGCGCTCGGGCCCGACGGCATTCTCATCAACATGGCGCGCGGCTCGGTGGTCGACGAGGAAGCGCTCATCAAGGCGCTGCAGGACAAGACCATCCTGTCGGCCGGGCTCGACGTCTACCTGCGCGAGCCCGAGGTGCCGCCGGAGCTGATCGCGATGGAAAACGTGGTGCTGTTTCCGCACCTCGGCTCCGCCTCGGTCTACACCCGGACCCAGATGGACCAGCTCGTCGTCGACAATCTCATCGCCTGGGCGGCCGGCGAGCCGCCGCTTACGCCGGTGCCGGAGACCCCATGGCCGCCGAAGCAGCGTGCGTAAACATTGCATCAATGACGGGCGCCCGGCCCGCAGCGCCATGACGGCGCCATTCTCGGCGTGGTAGCCTTGATTTATGGCGGCCAAGCTTAACAGCGTGTTGCAAGGGATATCTCTCGCGATCATGGTGCTCGCGGCCTGGCCGCTGGCGTCGAGCCTTGCCCAGGCGCCAAGTACGCCGCCGGTGAGCGAGGCCGCCAAGGGGCTGGTGGGCGCCTGGGAAATCTCCAATTCCGAGCGGGACAAGCGTTGCCCGGTAACCTTCAGCACCGATCCCGCGCCAGGCGGCTTCAAGCTCGAGTTCGACCCGCCCTGCAGCATCGAGCGATTTAACGAGATCGTGGCCTGGACGCTGGGTCCCAAGGACGTGTTGCGACTGATCGACGGCAACAACGGGTCGGTGCTTGAATTCACCGAGGTCGAGAGCGGCATGTACGAGGGCGAGCGCAGGGGCGAGGGCCTCTACTTCATGCAGACGCAGGCGGCGCTCAAAGCCGAGATACGCAACCCCGAGCAGATCACCGGCGAATGGAACATCGTGCGCGAGCTGGACAAGCCGCTCTGCCGGCTGACGCTCTCGGACGTTTCCGGCGGTGCCGAGAACACATTCAAGATCGTGGTGAAGCCTGGTTGCGATGCGGGCATCAAAGGCTTCGGCCTCACCACCTGGCGGCTCGACCGCGAGCAGCTCCTGCTCACGGGCCGCAGCGGTGTCTGGCGGTTTGCCGAAAGCGATCCCACGACCTGGGAGCGCGTGCCGCTCTCGACGGATCCGCTGCTGCTGATGAAACAGTGAAATCGTGCTCGCGACCGGCCGGCAAAAGCTTGAACGCATGCGCGATGGCCGCGCCGTCTATATCGGCGCCGAGCGGGTCGATGATGTCACCACACATCCGGCATTCCGCGCCGGCGCCCATACGATCGCTGCGCTATACGATCTCAAGGCCGATCCGGCGAAGCATGATCTGTTTTCCTTCGAAGAGAATGGCGAGCGCTATGCCCTGCAATGGCTGCGCGGCCGCACGCGTGAGGATCTCGCGCGCCGCATGCGCGCGCTCAAGGCCAGCGCGGACTTCACCTATGGGCTGATCGGCCGCTCGCCCGAACAGGTCGCCGGGCTCGTCACCGGGCTCGCGATGAATCCATCTGTGCTTGAGAAGCTGCATGCGGGCTTCGGCGACAACCTGATCCGCTACTACGAGCATGCGCGCCGCGAGGATCTCTATCTCTGTTTCGCCGTGGTGCCACCGACTGGCCTGCGCGCCCGCGAATTGTTCCCAGGGCAAGAGCGCGACGACCCGAGCCTGCAGGTTGTCGCCGAGGACGACACCGGCGTCGTCGTGTCCGGCATGAAGATGCTGGCGACCGGCGCGGTGTTCGCCGACGAGGTCTGGATCGGCAACCTCACGCCGCTCGACGAGAAGTTCAGCAAGGAGAGCATTACGGCGGCGCTGCCGCTCAATGCGCCCGGCGTCTCGCTGTGGTCGCGCCAGCCCTATGCGCGGCAGGCCGCGCAGGAGGCCGACTACCCCTTGTCCTACCGTTTTGACGAGACCGACAGCGTGTTGGTCTGCGAACGCGTCCGCATCCCGTGGGAGCGCGTGTTCCTGCATGACAACGGCGCCATGTCACGGCGCATCTACATCGAGACGCCGGCGAACTGCTATCAGAACCACCATTCCAACATCCGCTTCTGGTCGAAGCTCGGGCTGATCGTCGGCGTCGCGAGCCGCATCTGCGCAGCGAACGGCATCGACAAGATTCCGGCGGTGCGTGAGACGCTCGGCCGCTTGGCGGCGCTCGAGGCGACCATCGGCGGATTGGTGCAGGGCCAGATCGAAGCGTGGGAGGAGTGGCCCAAAGGCTATGCGACGCCCAACCGGCGCATCATGTACGCCGCGCTCAACTGGTGCCAGGAGCATCATACGGAAATTATCGATATTCTGCGCACGCTCCTGGGCGGCATTCCGCTGTTGATGCCGGCCTCGATCGACGTGATGACGGATGCAACGCTGCGCCGCACGTTTGAACGCTGGTGGAAGACGCCCTCGATCGCGGCGGCGGAGCGCCACAAACTCTACAAACTCGCGTGGGATCTGGTCGGCACCGAGTTCGCCGGTCGCCACATGCTCTACGAAAAGTTTTATGCCGGCAATTCTCTGGTCGTGCGCAACCAGAGCGACCGCGAGGCGCCATGGGAGGCGTTCCACGCGATCGTCGACGGATTGTTGCGCAATGTGAAGGAGCCGGCTCCTGCCGATCCAGACGACACGGAGAGTTGATGGGATGGCCTGTCTTGGGTGCGGAAGCCGCGCCGGCAGCCTTCCTCCCTTAGTGTTAATGCCCAGGTTTGAGGCCGAAGGCTTGGCTTTATGCCGATTGGCCGTTGACAGGCGTTGCGCTCAGGCAGGAAACTATTTTTTTGGCCTGCGCGGGCCGAGGTTTACACTTGATGGGTGGAAATCGAATCGCGGAGTGCTCCAGGGGGGTGCAGCGATCCGCAGAACCGAGGCCCTTCTTGCGTTGTTCCCGGCCGCTTAAGTTCGGCGTTTCGTGCTGGCGCCAACCTTCTCCTTTGTCCTTCTGGGACTGCTGATGAGCGACCCCTCTCCGCCCGATACTCCGCAGGCCCCGCCTCCTGAGGGCGGTATCGCATCCAGTTTGGTGGCGCTTGTCCTGGTCGGGCTCGCGGTCGTTCTGACGACCGGCGCCTACCGGTATGTCATCCCGCCTTATGGGAGCAAGGCCCACGCCCAGATTCGACCTGCCAGCGGTCCGCACTTCATTCGGGAGGGCGACCGGATCGTCGTTCCGGAAGGCTCGCCGCTGCGCGACAAGCTCGTCGTCGAGACCGTCGCCGAGCAGGAAATTCGGCGCACGCTGGTGCTTCCGGCCGAGGTCGAGGCTGATCCCAGCCGGCTGGTCAAGATCTTGCCGCCGCTCGCCGGCCGCATCACCCAGCTCAAGGTGCAACTGGGCGAGCGCGTCACGGCGGGACAGGCGCTTGCCGTCCTCGATTCCCCCGACGTAGGGAGCGCCTACGCCGATCACGAGCGCGCCAAAGTGTTGCTGGAACTCGCCCGCCAGAATCGCGATCGGACCCGCAACCTGGCCAAGATCGGAGGGGCTGC
The DNA here is from genome assembly GCA_963753575.1 of uncultured Alphaproteobacteria bacterium. Taxonomy (GTDB): domain Bacteria; phylum Pseudomonadota; class Alphaproteobacteria; order Rhizobiales; family Xanthobacteraceae; genus VAZQ01. The sequence goes on along the minus strand of CAVWCR010000003.1, from coordinate 3,386,770 downwards.
CACCAAGGAGCAGCTTCAGGCCGAGACCGACTACGTTACCGCCGACGTGGAACACCAACGTGCCGATGCGCGGCTGAAGCAGATCGGAGTCAATCCGGAAGCGACCGACCCGTCGCGCGCCGTGACTATCACGGCTCCGATCGCCGGCAGCGTCATCGATCTCGGGGCGGCGGCCGGGACATTTTGGAACGATCCGAATGCTGCGCTGATGACGGTGGCGGATCTCAGCTCCGTCTGGGTGACCGCCAATGTTCCCGAAAAAGATACTGCGCTGGTCGCCAAAGGACAGCCGGTCGAGGTGACCTTTGCGGCGTATCCGGGCGAAGTCTTCAAAGGGGAAGTCCTTTTTGTCAGCGACGTTCTTGACCCCGACACCCGGCGCACCAAGGTGCGCATAGCGTTCCCGAATCCCGGCATACGCTTGAAGCCCAATATGTTCGCCAACGTGAGTTTCTTCGCGCCAGCGCAGATGGCTCCGGCGGTTCCGGCCACCGCCTTGGTGATGAAAGATGACGGCGATCGGGTCTTCGTCGAAGTGGCGCCGTGGACTTTCACGCCGCGCTCTGTCGAGATCAATTATCAGCAGGGCAACATGGCGATTGTGAAGAGCGGCCTTGCCGCCGGGGACCGTGCGGTCGTGAGGGGCGGGGTCCTTCTCAATGATTGATTGGCTGGTCAGCTACGCACTGAGGAAGCACCTCGTGGTAGCGATGATCTGTATCTTCGTCGGCATCTTCGGCTATTACTCTTGGACGCAGCTTGCCGTCGAAGCCTATCCCGATATAGCGGACGTCAGCGCGCAGGTCGTTACGCAGGCGCCGGGACTTGCCGCCGAGGAAGTCGAGCAGCAAATCACGATCCCGCTCGAGCGGGAATTGAACGGCACGCCGGGGCTCTTGGTCATGCGCTCCAAGAGCACGTTCGGATTGTCACTGATCACTCTGGTGTTCCGTGACGGTATTGAAAGCTATTGGGCCCGACAGCGCATTCAGGAGCGCATCCAGGACGTCACGCTTCCCCCGGGCATCGAGTCGGGCCTCGATCCGCTATCATCGCCGACGGGTCAGATCTACTACTACACGCTGCAGTCGGACACCAAGGGGCTGCGCGATCTTTCCGAAACCCAGCGCTGGGTGATCGCGCCGGCGCTGAAGCAGGTGCCGGGCGTTGCGGATGTCACCACCTGGGGCGGGATCACGACCCAGTTTCAGCTTGAGCTCGATCCGCAACAGCTTGTGCGCTTCAACCTGTCGCTCAAGAGCGTCACCGACGCCATCAATGCCAACAGCGCAAATGCCGGCGGCAGCATTCTGACGCGCGGCGAATTCGGCTATGTCATTCGCGGCCTGGGGCTCGTCCAGAACCTCGATGATTTCGGCAAAATCGTGGTTGCCCAGCGTCGTGACATGCCGATCTTTCTGCGCGATCTCGGCAGGCTCAGGCTGAGCAACCTCGAGCGCCATGGCGTGCTCGGGCAGGACGCCAAGGGCGATGTGGTCGAAGGGGTGGTTCTGCTGCTGCGCGGGGAGAACCCCGCGCAGGTGATGGAAGGCGTGCACGCAAAGGTCGCGGAGCTCAATGCGAGACTGAAGCTCGACGATATCCAGATGGTCCCTTATCTCGACCGCTCGGACTTGATCAATGCGACCGTCGACAAGGTGTCGCATACGATTTTTCAGGGAATAGGTCTCGTCATCATCGTTCTCATTCTTTTCCTCGGCAGCCCTCGCAGCGCGCTCATTGTCGGGATCACCATCCCGTTCGCCATGATGGTCGCGTTCATCCTGATGCACTTCACGAATATCTCGGCCAATCTCATGTCGCTTGGTGCGATCGACTTCGGGATCATCGTAGACGGCGCGATTGTGATGACCGAAGCGATCCTGCGCCGGCGCGAAGCCAAGCCAAACGAGCCGCTGACCGAGACCGACGTGCGCGAGACCGCGGCGCAGGTGGCGCGGCCGATCTTCTTTGCAACGCTGATCATCATCGCCGCCTATCTGCCGCTGTTCGCGCTGCAGCGGCTCGAGGCCAAGCTCTTCTACCCGATGGCTTATGCGGTCGGATTTGCGCAATTCGGCGCGCTCGCTTTCACGCTATTGCTGATCCCCGGTATTGCCTATGTTGCTTATCGCAGGCCTCAGCGCGTCTTTCGAAATCCCGTCCTGTCCTGGCTCGAGGCGGTCTATCGTGGAGCCTTGCGTGGCTCCCTGGCGCGACCGCGGATCGCCTATGGGCTTGTTGTGTGCGCGGCTGCAACAGTCGTCGGACTGAGCCTGACCATCTGGCGCGAGTTCCTGCCGGACATTGACGAGGGCTCGATCTGGCTGCACGGCGAAATGCCGGCCGGGCTTTCGCTTGAAAAGGCCAGCGAGATGGCCGCCGAGCTGCGCCGGGTGATCGGCGAGTTTCCGGAAGTGGCCTATGTGGTGACCCACACCGGGCGCAACGATGACGGGACTGATCCCTGGCCTCCGTCGCACACCGAGGCGGGCGTCGGCCTGAAGCCTTATGAAGAATGGCCATCGGGGGTCAGCAAGAAAGATCTGATTCGCCGTATGGATGAGCGGCTGCACCAGCTTCCGGGCTTCGAACTCAGCTTCAGCCAGCCGATTATCGACAGCGTTGCCGACAAGCTGTTCGATCCGCACAGTCAGATTGGGCTGAAGATATTCGGCGACGACTTCAACGAGCTGCGCCGTATTGGACGGCAGATCGTCGATATCCTCACATCGTTGCGCGGAACCAGCGACGTAGCGATCGAGCAGCAGCCGCCGCTGCCGCAGATCGTGATCAAGATCGATCGGGAGGCGGCCGCGCGCTACGGCATCAATGTGGCGGACATTGCCGATCTGATCCAGATCGGGATAGGCGGCGGGGCTGTCAGTCAACTGTTCATCGGCGAGCGGCGCTTCGACACGACCGTTCGTTTCCCCGCCAGTACGCGCAACAGCGCCGAGGCGATTGGCAGTCTGCTGCTGACGTCAAGCAACGGCGCGCTTATTCCGCTTTCGCAGGTCGCGCGCATCCAGCTGCAGATGGGCGAAAGCACGATTACGCGAGAAATGAACCGCCGTCATATTACGGTGAAGGTCAACTTTCATGATCGCGAGCTGTCTTCGCTCGTGGCGGAAGCCAACAAGGCCATCAGCGAAAAGGTCTCGCTCGATCCGAGATTGCATCGACTCGAATGGAGTGGCCAGTTCGAGAAACAACAGCGCGCGGAGGTGCGCTTCCGGCTGGTCGCCGCGATGATTCTGGGGCTGATGCTTATCCTGCTGTACGCCGGATTCGGCATTCTGCGCCAGGCGCTTCTCATTCTGGGCGTCGTGCCGCTGGCGACTTTGGGGGGGCTGGCCGCGCTGCATGCGACCGACACGACCCTGAATGTCGCGTCTGCTGTGGGCTTTGTCGCGTTGTTCGGCGTCGCCGTCTTGAACGGGGTGATCATGGTGGCCAACCTCAATCGCGTTCGCGGTCTCGGCCTTCCCCTGAGCGAAGCCGTGCTGGTCGGCGCTTGCGAGCGGCTGCGACCCGTGCTGATGACGGCTGCGGTCGCGACCGTCGGCATGCTGCCCGCCGCGATGGCGACCGGCGTCGGCAGCGACGTGCAGCGCAGTGTCGCTACGGTGGTAGCCGGCGGGCTCATCCCAGCAACGTTCTTGACCCTGTTCATCATCCCGACCTTCTATTTCGTCATTGAACGGTGGGTCGAGCAGCGGGCTCACGCGCGAGACGGCCAGCCGGCTATTGTCGCCCATTAGGCTGCTCAGGTGTCGGTGCGCCACGCCAGGGCATTCCCTCTAATCCACAGGGCAGGCTGCCTGCGGCTCGTCCGGAGTTGTAGGAGCGTCTATCCTCTGCGAATCGAGTCGCTGCGTGCGTGGTGGAAAAAGACAGAAATCCCCACGATTGCATGTCGTCTGAACGCAGCGTCGTATCGGATCACCCAACGTCATGTCCGCCGGACCATCTCGCGTCCACGCTTGGCCGAATTCGCGCTGTGTTGGTGGCGCGCGGCTTTGGCCGCGGTTTAGGGCCGGTGCGTTGGTGGCCGTGGTTGGGGCAGCGCTGGTATCAGGCTGCGCGGTCGGGCCCGATTTCGAGCGTCCTGAGGCTCCACCTGTTACGAGCTATACGCCCGGGCGTCTGCCTTCGAGCACCACTGCGGCGGACGGCGGGGCGCAACGTTTTCGCGCGGCGCGCGATATTCCAGGAGAATGGTGGACGTTGTTTCGCTCGAAGGGCCTCAAGGCTCTGATTGAAGAAGCGCTGGCGAACAACCCCGACCTGCAGGCCGCCCAGGCCGCATTGCGGATCGCGCGCGAAAATACCGCTGCCCAGCGGGGCGCCTTTCTCCCCAGCGTCGACGCCAGCTTCTCGGCCACCCGTCAGAAGGTTGCCCCATCTAGCCCCGGGGAAGTTCCGAATACCTTCAACATTTTTACTGGCCAAGTGAGCGTTTCGTACACGCCCGACGTTTTTGGCGCCAACTTTCGAACGGTCGAATCGCTCGAGGCACAAGCCGAATCGCAGCGCCACCAGCTTGAGGCGACGCACATCACGTTGGCGACCAACATCGTGCTTGCGGTCATCCAGGAGGCGTCGTTGCGCGGCCAGATCGCGGCGACGGGAAGGATCATCAAGATCGCGCGCGACGTCCTCGATCTGCTGCGGCGCCAGCGCGGGCTCGGCCAGATTGCCGAGGCCGACGTGGTCGCGCAGGAGGCTGCGCTTGCGCAAATCGAGCAAGCCCTGCCGCCGCTGCAGCGGCAATTGGAGCAGCAGCGCCACCTGCTCGCGGCCCTGATCGGCCGTCTGCCAAGCCAAGAGCCGCGCTGGAAGTTTACACTCGGATCGCTGCGCCTGCCGCGCGATTTGCCGGTTACGTTGCCCTCAATCCTGGTTTCGCAGCGTCCGGACATACGCGCGGCCGAGGAGAACGTGCATTCGACCAGCGCTCTGATCGGCCTGGCGATCGCCAATCGCCTGCCGAACATCACGCTCAGCGCCAACGACGGCAGCACGGCATTCGATATCTCAAAGCTTTTCTCGCCGAATACCGGTTTCTGGACGCTGGCCGGCGGCGTGGTGCAGCCGCTCTTTCGCGGCGGTACGTTGTTCCATCAGGAACTTGCCGCTCGTGCTGCGTTTGACCAGGCTGCAGCGCAGTATCGCAGTACGGTTATTGTGGCCTTTCAGAACGTGGCGGATGTCTTGACTGCGTTGAGGACTGACGCGACGGCCGTGGACAAGGCGATTGCGTCCGAACGTGCTGCCGCCCGCAGCCTCGACATCACGCGCCAGCGGCTGCAGCTCGGCGACATCAACTACCTCGCCCTGCTCAATGCCCAGCAGACCTACCAGCAGGCCTTGATCAGCCTCGTACAGGCGAGGGCCGACCGTCTCGCCGATACGGCGGCATTGTTCCAGGCGCTCGGCGGCGGTTGGTGGAACCGGCCAATCGCGCAGCCCGAGCGTCCGCCCACGGTCGCGGATTTCTTTCAGTGACAGACCCGCGGTTGTGTCCGGCGGGCGCTGTTTCGACCGCGAGCGCTCCGGGCTTAGGGAGCGGTTAACCCTGCGGCTTAACGGATATTCGGTATCCATCGACTAGGGTCTGGCTGCCAGCAGCGTCAGTTCTTGAGATGGTCCGCACAGATGCCCGGCGGGGTGCGTAATATACTTGCTGAAGTTTCACCTGCGGCGTCGATGTTCGGATCGGCGGCGGGCGCTGATTTCAAGATCATGTCGCTGCGGCGGCTCTGGTGGGCCGCCATCCTGCTGCTTGGCGTCTCCGCCGGCGCGGTCGGCTGGACGATCTACCAGCTGCGGAACGATGCGATCGATGCGGCCGTCACGGAATCGGGCAACATCGCAACCATCCTCGCCGGTCAATTGTCGCGCTCTCTGCAAGCGATCGACGCCGTCCTCGTCGATATCAAGCGCTCAACCAAGGACGTCGACATCGACACGGATGAAAAGCTTCGGACCGCCTTTCGCCGCCAGGAATTTCATGATTTGCTGACGGACTTTCGAAACCGACTACCGCAGGCGTTCAATATTGCAATCGCGGGCCGGGATGGAAACCTTGTCGTTTCGAGCGCAGGTTGGCCAACCCCGGCCGTCAACATTTCCGACCGCGACTATTTCCGGGAGGCACGCGATCGCACCATCGATCAATTGGTGACCTCGGTCCCAATTCGGAACCGGATCAATGGAACCCGAACCATCGTCTTCGCACGCCGGCTGGAGACGGCCAGCGGGGATTTCATCGGGGTCATATTTGCGGGCGTAAACACGCGTCACTTCGAGGACATCTACGGATCCATTCACTCGGTCCAAAGCCTGCTGTTCACGCTGCTCAAGTCGGACGGAACGATCCTGGTGCGCTACCCGCAGGGGCAGGAATTTGCCGGCAAACGGCTTTCCGCCGAGGCAAATCGGCTGGAAGCATGGTCGCGACAGCGCCGCGGCTTTCGCGTGCGGGCGCAAACGGATGGCAAGATTTGGTATGTTTCGGTGCGCGCCATGCCGGAGTATCCGCTCTTCGTCAACATATCGGTGACGGAAAACGCGGCGCTGGCGGCCTGGCGCAACAGGAGCACCGCAATCGGTTTGGGTAGCGCGATCCTGCTGCTGTGCTCGATCTACTTCCTGCTGGCGGCGACCAGGCAGGTTCGCCGATTGAGCACCTCCGAAGCGTCGCTGGCGCAGAAGTCGCTTCAGCTTGATACGGCCCTGAACAACATGTCACAGGGCTTGTGCATGTTCGATGCCCATCAGCGGCTCGTTATCTGCAATATGCTATATGCCGAAATGTATGGACTGAGCCCGGAGCAGACGCGGTCCGGAACTCACTATCGCGCGATTCTTGAGGCGCGCGCCGTGTTGGGCAATGCGCCTGAGGATGCGCAGGGCCAGGCGATCAGTTCTCCGGAGCAAGTCCTGTGTCCTGATGCATGTAAGATCGAAAGACTCTGTGACGGACGATCCATTTCCGTCACTCGTCAATCGATGAATGACGAGGGCTGGGTCGAGATCCACCAGGACATCACGAAGCAGAAGCGTGCCGAAGCGGAGCTCGCTCACATGGCGCGCTACGATTCACTGACCGGTCTTGCCAATCGGTCGCTGTTTGCGGAGAAGACGAACGAGGCGCTTGCGCAGATGCGCGATCGCGGCGATGAATTCTCGGTACTGATGCTTGATTTGGATCGCTTCAAGAACGTGAATGACTCGCTCGGTCATTCCGTCGGCGACGAGCTATTGAAGCTGGTCGGCCAGCGACTGCGGCACGTTGCGTCCGACGGCGATATCGTGGCCAGGTTCGGTGGCGACGAATTTGCTGTTCTGCACAGGACGGGAACGCATCGCCCTGATAGTGCGACGGAGCTCGCCGACCGGATCACTGCAACCGTCACGGAGCCGTACGATCTCGATGGCCGCAGGGTTACGGTTGGCACCAGCATTGGCATTACCTTTGCGCCCAAGGATGCCGTCGAAGTCGACGCCTTGATCAAGAATGCCGATCTCGCCCTTTACAAAGCCAAGTCCGAAGGCGGAAACAGATTTCGGCTGTTCGAAACCTCGATGGAGGCCGAGGCGCGGGAGCGTCAGGAGCTCGAGGATGATTTGCGCAAGGCCATCGCCCGCGACGAATTCGAGCTCCACTATCAGACGATCGTCGACGTCGAAAGGCAGGAGTGCTGCGGCGTGGAAGTGCTGGTGCGCTGGCGCCACCCGGAGAGGGGCCTCATGGGCCCGGGCCAATTCATCAACGTGGCAGAGGAGAGCGGCTTGATCGTTCCGCTGGGCGAGCGGATCCTGCGAAGGGCTTGCGCCGACGCGGTTGCATGGCCGCCACACATCAAGCTCGCGGTCAATCTTGCCCCTGCACAATTCGAGCACGGCGACCTGCTCGACGTCCTGCGTAGCGCGCTGACGCAATCGGGCCTGCCGCCGCAACGTCTTAAGCTCGAGATCACGGAGACGGTTCTGCTTGCCAGCGAGCACATTCCGGCTCTCCTGCACGAGATCAAGAACCTCGGCGTGTCCATCGTTCTCGACGACTTCGGGATTGGCTATTCCTCACTCAAGTATCTGCAGATGTTCCCAATCGATGAGATCAAGATCGATCAGTCCTTCATCCAGAGCATGACCAGCCGCGTCGATTGCGCCGCGATCGTTTGCGCCGTTGCCGGCCTCGGGCGAAATCTCGGCATCGAAACCACCGCCGAAGGCGTCGAAACGATGGGGCAGTTCGTCTTCCTGCGGACGGCCGGATGCCAATTGGCCCAGGGATATCTGTTCAGCCGGCCGGTTCCGGCCGCCGATCTCTGCTTTGACCGTGTGCAGCCCGTGCAGGACGATGCAAAGGTTGCCTGATATCGGGCGCTCCATTGCGGGAGAGCGTTACGTGACGCGGTAAGCGCCTGGGCGCGCTTTATTGGACGGCGGCGGCGCCCGACATTGCGACTTGCGCGTCCTGCTGGGAGGCCGCGCCGGAAACGCCGATCCCGCCGACGATCCTACCGCCCGCGACGATCGGCACGCCGCCTTCCGCGACGCTTGCCCCGAACGTCAACACCCGCAGTCCGACGCCGCCGCCGGCGACCGCGTCTTCGAGGACTTTGGTGGGGCGGCGGAACTCGACCGCGGTGCGGGCCTTGGCTTCGGCGATCCGCACCGAGGACAGCTGCGCATTGTCCAGCCGGTGCAGCATCAGGAGATTTCCTCCCGAATTGACGATGGCAATCGAGACCCCCCAATCGTTGCGGACGGCTTCAGCCTCCGCCGCCGCCATGGCCTTCTTGGCTTCGGCGATCGAAAGCGGGGCGCCGTAGGGTGTGGTGGGTGGGGGAGCCTGGGTCATCGATCCCTCGTGCGTGACGTGATGTTCATGCGGCGACCGTCGCGGTAAAGCGGTGCGCCAGGACGGTCGTGCGCAGCACCCCCGCCAGCGCCTCGGTCTCCTCGCGTGTGAGCGAAGCATAGGGCGGGTACGGCTCGCCCACCGGCACGCCGATCAGGTTGAGCGCCGCTTTCATCACCGGTGCAAGGCCTCGATGCATCCATTTGGACGGGAACAGCGCGAACTGCAGCTGCAAGGTGGCGGCGCGCTCGTAGTCGCGGGCGACGAATGCATCGATCACGTGCCGCGCGATCTCCGATCCGGGCGGCGGCATGGTGGCGCCGGAGCCGCCGAGCTGCAGCGTGGCCAGCAGCATCTGCATGGTCGTGAAATAGCGCGCGTGACCGGCTCGGTCGATCTCGACGATGAGACGGGAGACCCGTGCCAGGTCGCGCGAGCTTTCCTTGATAAGTTGCACGCGCGGCAGCTTGGCGAGCGCGATCGTGTCGGGGATCGACACGTCCGCGCCCGGTCCCGGGTTGAGGTAGAGCGTGATCGGAAGGTCGGTTTCGCGCCCGATCGCTTCGAAATAGGCGATCAGGTCGGCCTGGGTGGGCGGGCCCGCGAACGGGCGCAGCGGGGCCAGCAGCTGAACCGCCGCCGCGCCAAGCGTCTTGGCGAAATTGGCGAGCTCGATCGCGGTCCGGAACGACGCGTGCGAGACCCCGACCATGACCGGCACGCGCTTGTCGACGAGCTCGATGGTTGAGCGGATCAGCCCCTTGCGCTGGTCGAGCCCGAGATAGGTGTATTCCTGGGTCTCGACGCCGGTGGCGACCACCATGGTGGCGCCGCAGTCCTTGATCACGTAGTCGATCTGGCGCCGCAGCGCGCGCTCGTCCACCTCGAGATTGGGCGCGAACGGCGTCAGCGGTGCAACGATCAGCCCGGGCTTCTCCATCGTGTCCTCCCGTCAAAACCACTTGCCGAGGCCCGCGCCCAGAGCGCATGCGTCGCCTCGCTCGCGGGCACTTTGCCATAGCCCGCGTCGCCGTGCGAGCGGGGAGCTTCTGCGCCGGCCGTGCGCCCGGCTTTCCATCCCGGCCAGTCACATCAGCCTCAACCCCTTCAGGCTCGCGTGCCCGTGCTTGCCGACGATGATGTGGTCATGCACCGCGATCCCGAGCGACTTGGCCACGTCGATGATGGCCTTGGTCATTTCGATGTCGGCGCGCGAGGGGGTCGGGTCGCCGGAGGGATGATTGTGAATCAACTGATTGAGCCATCTATCACATTGACGCTGTTTGATTTTGCGGTGGATCGATCTGGATTGGGGTCGGCAACAGGGGACGGTAAGAAGTACTCCATTGTGATTATCATGCAACGTCACTCTCGTGCATCTCCAGTTAGTTTGACGCACGGCAGGTCACCATGTTTTTCATATCCCAAGCATCAAGCTCCTCCAGGGGATACAGAACGGCTCTACCAATCTTAACGAAAGGAGGGCCGATTTGCATTGCTCGCCAGTTCCGCAGCGTCCCCACCGAGATTTCGCCACGATAGCGCTCCGAGACTTCCTCAGGCGTCAGAAATTTTCTGTCGTTCATACAAGATCCATGACTATAGGTGGATGAAATTCGTTTTTGGTCGCTACCGCTAACTGCGGGCTGAGCGCTTTTGGGGGCCGCAGCCAGAATTGGCTTCCCTTGCGTCGACGAGCATAGTCCCCTCATGCATTCGGTTTGCTCTAAGATCCTGTCCCTTCCAGAGTGCGCTCGATCACGAGCCATTCCTTCGCAGCTTCGCACTGTACGCCGATGCTGAGATTGAGCCATCAGGGAAGGCAAGCGAGGCAGCCACAGGTAGTCTCAGTGGTGAGCCGGGCTCAATCTGCGAAAAGCTTAAAGTAGCTCGCTGAGTGGAAACCTGGATGGTAACCGAGTTTCGATCTTGACTCATAGGGCCTCGAATATTTCAGGCCTCAGATCCTCAAGGGCTGATATTTTTCTTGATCTGGGCGTCTGCAAACATGGGAAGGGGTCGCTTACCTAAGGCATGTTTCTCTCACTCCTCACTGATGCTCACACTAGTAGTGTATTGGCACACGTCCAGGACGGCAGCCCTATGTCGCGGCGACTTGCAGTGAACAGCCGCCACCATTAGTTTATACTTATTAGATGCGTGGACGACTTTCGGTTGTCTTCTATCGATCCAATTTGACAACTGTTGTTTACACCCGAGGAATATAATGGCCCAAGAAATCATTCGGCTTCAGCTTCAGTCTTTGCCCGTGTATGAGGTTGCGGGGCTTTTTTTTGCAGCCCTCGCTTACCCTGATTGCGACGAGATCACAGAAAGAAAAAAATTTCAGCGGGCGCTGATACGATGGTGTTTGCTTATTCGTGTCAATTTAGACCCAAGCTGGGGCGCCGAACTTCAGCAGCTCAAGCCAATGTATTTTAGTGACCAAGAGAGAGTCTTTGAAAGCACGTTGAAGCGTGGAATGAGGAAGTTGGCCCATCGCTTCGTGAGCGCAATTTGGATCGCCCTCCCAAGAATCCTCAAACTTGAGAGAGTAAATCAATTTCGACCAACAATCGAGAACATGTCTACGATTGCGATGCCTGAGCTTGGGATGAGAGGTAATACGTCGTCGACCTTCAAGACTAAGATTTGGAAGCCGTCGAGGCCCGTCGTCCACGCGGCTTCCGCTTTCGTCGCCCTAAGCCGATATTTGTTAGGAGAGGATGACTGGTCAGGACTGGATAGGGTAATGATTTATTGGTTCATGACGCATGAAGATCACTTCAAGGAGCTCATACACGAGGCTGAGATTCTTCGAAAAGACGTACCGACAATGGAGCGGATCGCCATTCCAGAAGCAGAGACAGTTCAGTTTATCGAGATATAGCGCTCTTCATCTCATTATCTCAAGGCTTTAGCATGGTAGTTGTCAAAGTCATCTCTCTCTAGAAAACTCCGAACTTTTCCTTACGGCGTATCTAATGAGTGCAGCGTGCTTAATGGACCAAGCGGCGGCCAAGCCTCTAGGTCGAGGACGTGCTCAGGTGTTTCACAGATGGCGGATGTCGAAAATTACAAATTGACTACCTTGAAGACGACGCAAGCGGATCTAGTTCGTTTGCTTGGAAGTCATCTGCAGATCGGCGGTCCTATGCGGGAGTCGACAGGTGTGTGCGCTTTCGGCGCTACAGATTGTCTTTCATGAGTGGCCTCCGCCGATATCGCAGCCAGCTAACCTTCCGCCGTCATGTCCGCGCTCACTTGGCAGTGATCAATAACGAAATCTGGTATGGCGACGCTTTACCCTCACCAGGGGAATCGTTCAGCGCCGCTCGCACGAATGAGCGCCACCGAGAAGTCATCGAAATACTGCTCCGAGCGCATGACCGAGCATTGAGAACGGGAGACCGCAAACTAGCTAGTGCTTACATTGGCTTGGCTGACAAGATGAGTAGTTGCAGATCAAGGCGCCGTTGCGGTTCTCTGGCTTGTACCAAGTGTGCGCGGGCCTTCCAGAAAGCGAAGGTAGATGCTCAGCACAAGATGATAAACGATCTCTCCGACGTGAAGGCTAGAAAGCACCTGGTGCTCGTAACCGTCGTTCCAACCGGGAAAACGTACACGCCTGGTCAATTTTCGCTTATCAATATTCAGAAGGCCAATCGATGGCTGAAGGATGCGCTCACTCGAGAGGGTTTTAAGCGGGTGATGCTGGGCAGCGTCGATTTGGGATGGGAAAGTCGTCGTGGCGGAAATTACATCCAGATACACTGGCATCTAGCCATGTGGACGAGCAATTCGAAAAACATCGCAAACACGCTGAAAGTCATCATACCGCGCACCAGGCCGTACGAACGTTCCGTCGATGTTACGGAAATAAGAAAGGAGGGCTTCCTGCCATACATAAACAAGGTGATCAAGTTGCCCGATCTCCTCAGGAGAAATCGAAAGCATCTCCCTGAGCTGCTTCTTGCCCTGGATCGAACCGAGCCTTTGGATGCCCTATTTTTAAGCAAAGTTAGGGTGAGTGCTCAGGATGGCGGGATTACACTGCAACAAATCAAGTCTTAAAAAGAACAAGGCGTGCTAGGAAGGCAGGAAACAGTTAACGTATCGAAATTTTGTCGCGAAACGCTGTTCTTTGCGATCCTGGTGGCATTTAGGCGCTTATCGGGGCGAAACGACAACGAGATTGAGCACAACTAGTTTCTAGTGACAGCCAGATTTCATCATCTCCAATGTGTTTTTAGATTCACTAATTTCTTAGCTGAGCACACTGAGCACTGAGCACCGAGTTCATCAGCAATATTCCCATGAAAAGAAACTGCAAGCGGTTTCGAAAAATAGAATTGTTACGCGCCGGCGTATTCGCCGTTGACCGGCGGAGCAGGCGCCTAGTCGCCTCCGGTCTGCGCTACGAAGGCATCGGCACACGGCTGGCCGATAAAACCAAAGTCGCGAGAATTAGCTTCGTCAATTTTGACGAAGAGCGTCTGTCCGAGACCTTTAGTCTGTCGGACTTTCTGCCACGAAACCGCCATGTGGTTGTCGAGCGCCTTGCGAATAAGGGCTACCGCTGGCCAAGCCGGACGGGACTTCATCGAATCGATTCTCGAGGCGCTAGCCGCGAACATTCCGAAGCGCCGATTCCTGTTGGTCGGTGCTCCTGGCTGGCATGACGGCATCTATGTAACACTCGACCGCGAATACAGCTCGCGCAGATTGCGCCGACGTTCAGTTTTTATCGACGAACAGACTAGCGCAAAGGTACCCAGCCTTTCGCGTGGCAGTGGCTCTCTGCGAATTTGGAAGCAGAAGGTCGCCAGAGTGGCCACGAAATCGTCCCGTCTTCGCTTGTGCATTGCTGCGGCTTTCGCGGCTCCAGTACTGCGGCCACTGCGAATGGATTCGTTTGGCCTGAACTTGTACAGCGAGACCTCGACAGGCAAGACGTCATGTCTGATTGCTGCCGCGTCCGTATCGGGCTTGCTCGGTGAGCGGGGGCTACCGGGCTGGGCAAATTCCCAGGCCGCCGTCGAGCAATTGATGGTCGGTCACCGTGATAACGTTGTGCCATTGGACGAGACGGGAGACGGCGCAGATAGGATGTCGCTGGCCAATAAAGCGCGGCTGTTGGCATTCGCAATCAGTCGAAACCGCCCTAGGAATTTGGACAAAGGATATGAGAAAAGCAGCAGACTAGCAGCCCGAGAGTCCCGGAATATCGTGCTGAGCTCTAGTGAGCGCGCGCTTGGGAGCGTGGCCCTGAGCGAAGGCAGGCCTCGCCTGGAGGGAGAGGAAGTCCGCCTGATTGACGTTCCAGCGACAAGCGCAGGATCTCAAGGAATTTTTGATCAGCCATTAAAGGCTGAGAGCCGCCGCTCGGCACCCGAACAGGGCAAGCGGGTAGTTGACAGCATTCGCAAGCACTCGGCTGTCAATCAGGGCTTTGCGTTGCATACTTTTTTGCGGAAGTACACGAAGGATGCCCAAGCAATCCCGACATTGAGGCATTACCTGCGTGAGTTTGAAACGCAATCTTCGGCGCCGATGGGTCGAAATTCTGACAATCGAATCCGGACCAATTTCGCGGTTGTGTACGCGGCTGCCGCCCTCGCCATCGACTACGGTATCTTGCCGTGGGGAAAATCAGGTACTTTGAGGGCGATTGACACATGCATGACGGCGGCTCTCGAGAGTAGACGCCAACTGGTGTCCGCGCAGTCGGATGCTATCAAGGTTGAAAGCGTCGCGAGGATGTTAAAGGTGAAATTGGACCGCTTGGCTCTCGTCGCGGTCAAAAAGGGGCGTAAAGCTTCGACAGATGAGGCTCAGCTGCGCCAGCAGGCGCAAGGATTTCGTGTAGCTCAGCAGATTTATATAAAGCCAAATTTCTTGAATGACGTCCCCGCGGCCCATCGAGCTGTTCTGACCCAGCATGGAATTCTGGCCACAGAGCGAGATGACACGATTACAGTTGCGCGGAAGATTAGCGGCATCCCAGGAAAACCTCGCTACATCGTCGTCGATCTTGTCGCTCTTAACAAGGCAACGAATGGCGGAGCAGGCTGAGAAAGAGAAAGTCTTAATCTACCCCGAAGGAATGGCGGAAAGCGTGCTTACGAAAGCCATCTACTCGAATTGATAACAAGGGCAGCGGCGGTTGCTTTCCCTGGCTGACGCCTTAGAGGGTAATTGTGCACACTGCGATGGGGGAAAGGAGACGCGTTTTGACATCCATGCCCGAGAGAGATTTTCTCGGTTATCAAGAACGAGCGTTGCAGCTTGTGAGGCCAACTCTCAGCGAGGATCTGGAGCAATTGGCCTTTCAATGGTCGCCTGGGGCGACAACGCGCGGTATCAGCGGCTTTTCAGATTTGGCACATACTAATTTAGTTCGAACAAGCAGCAAGGCTGGGGGCTTACTAGGTCAACCATGGAATTACCGCCGAGAACCCAATCCTACATCGCAGCCCTCGTTCGGGATGGAGCAGCTTTCGACTATGAGAAATGGCGAGCCGCCAGTACGGCCACGAACCAGAAAGTTGCTCCCGATCCGGCAACGCCAGTGACTCATTCACGAATAGGCAGCCGGCCTTCCGACCTTTCTCAACCGTCTGGAGCGACCATCGTTGCCTCACGTGTCGCCGGCCGGAGGCCGTGCCCACTCACTATCCGTCGGCGGCAACATGCGTTTTCGCCGCGATCACTCGTCCGTCAAGATCTCAAGCGCTTGTCGGACGTTTGGGGCGACGTCCAAGGCAATCGCCAACGCGACGCCGTTCACGGCTATCTACAGGAAGTCTTTCGTGTTGTGCGGCGCTATCGCCAAACGGGAAGACTCAAGCGCCTTGTTCGAGGTGCTCGGGAGATGGCAGGCACTACTATTAGACGATCGCGAGCGGCGTACGCCATCGTCATTCGAGCGACCGCCGGTGGAGCCATCGATCGGAAAGCAATCAGCCGGTATGCGCGGGTTTTGAAGGCCGCTCGCCGCCACAAGCGCCGCGGTCAAAGCCTGAAGGCGTTCATCAAGGCATCTGGCGGCTTGAACGCGTGCGCAGGTCTTTACGCACGCAGGCGACGGCGCCGATCGCCTCGGTGCCGATGAACACTCATGACAAAAGGCTGAAAAGATAATCAGTTGGAGCTTGGTTCGAATCCTTTCAGCTCCACCACGCACTTCGCCTGGCAACCAAAGTCTCTTGGCCCGTGGCGGAAACGCCGAATCCCCGCGTGTTTTCGGGCCTCATGGTTGGGGAAGTAGCGGTCTCTTCCTGTCCCGAGGACTTCTCGCAGCCTTTTTTGGCCTTTTGTCTCTGGCCTCCGCAAAGCCGTTCCTGGTTGCGGGGCGTTGTTAGCGGCCTCAGTGCTCCACCAACCAACCGCCATCGCGACGAATACATCGCTTCTATCAAGGACCGCAGCGACAAGGATATCAGGTTCCTTCTCAGGCATTTCCTCCTGGAGGGCGGCAGCCTCTTCATTGATCAAGGGCGCATGGAATCCTTCACGAGCCGGGACGACTTTCTGGAGGTGTACGAAAGCAGCGAGTATGTCCGCCGGCTCATGAATCAAAAGCTCCAAACCTGGGAGGGCATGACCTGGATCCTTGATCTGCTTCCTCATCACCCCGCCACGGCCATCGACGCGATCGAGGCCTACAATCTTGCTCACTACTATCTCTTGCCGGACGGCAGGTGCCATGGCCTGTCCGACGCGGTTGCCGTTATTCGGGCCAAGTATATTGAACCTGTCACCGAAGATAATTTGGCGGACACCGTCGGGCCGAGGGATTTCGAATTCCTCGTGGCCGCGCTCTATGTAATGTCTGACTACAAGGTAGAGGTGACCCGCCAGACCCGAGATGGCGGGCATGACATCGTCGCCACGAAAGAAGCCCGCGGCTCCATCGAACGGATATTGATCGAGTGCAAGTGCACCCGTTCTACCGTGACGGTGTCGGTCGCACGTTCATTGATGGGGACGCTTGGGCAATTCCGGGCGACGCGCTGTGTGCTGGTGACCACTTCCACGTTTACCAAGCCGACCGTCACGTTTGCCAAGGCATCGGCGCGGCTTGAGCTAGTCGACCACCGCGAGCTCTGTCAGCGGTTCAACGCCGTGCTGGGACCAAGCTGGACGTCGCGCGTGTCCGCCATTGTTACCGAAGTCAAAGCGAGGTTGGGCCAAAGCTAGCTCTCGGAAACCTTTCCATCGTCTCCCGTATAGGCGACAATCCACGAAAGCCGATACCCGAGAGCGCGCTAGTCCTCATATCGCTCCTCAAATGCGCGGCGATACTGGGACGTCTCCTGCTCGATGACCGCGCGCGCCGCCGCTTGCTTTGCCAGAGCGTCGGCTTTCAAGACTTCAAAAATCTCGGGGCCCGCACTCACAAAGTTTCTGAGCAAGTAAGCTGCGATGGTATCTTGGCTGAGGCCGGGCACGCGGTGCGCAATCGGATCGGCGAAAGCGGGACGAAACGCCGTCTTGTCGCCGCGATGCCAATTGGTGCCGCAAATCGTGGGGCGCCAGCGCAAACGCCATCGCCATCTCGGCATCCACGGTAAGATTCAGGAAGCGGAGGACCGGGTGCTCGTCAAGCCACTCCGGTTGATCCTCGACGTATTGATGCTCGCACCGAAAGTGATCGACGTCCTCATCGACGCGCGAGCCGATGGCGCTCACGCTGTCTTCGAGACCTGCACATCGAATAGAGACATAGTCGTCACTATCGTCGCGAACATAGACATATTTCGCGATAAAGGACTGGGGCTTCTTCAGCCGTCTTGCCAGCTCCTCCTGAGTAAGCCCGGCCCTCTTGCGCGCTTCGACCAGGAGGCGGCGAAAGGCCAGCTGTTCGGGGCTGTGGACGGATTTGAGCATGCCGCGCGCGCGGTAGCCATTGCGGCCAGGCTGATCCGATCATCGGATTATCCCAAAAAGGGATACTCATTAACTCTCTTCTGCTTCACTTGGGCGATTGCCCGGGATCTGCTGGACTTCGCCCGCACAGGAAGCGAATTGCCGTCACCTTATCGCTGGAGAAAAGCTATGGACAAGTCTGATTGGCATAATAGCGATCCACCGAACGTCGTTGATCCGGCCAATTCCGCGAACTCGAGCCTGCGCGAAAAGATCATCGAACACCTGTTCGTTGGAGAATTGCCGCGCACGCTTTGGCAGAGGGGCGCCCGACGGGTTGAATTGCTCAGGGCTGAGGTTGACGCTGGCGGATACGACCTCGTGGTCGAATGCAACGGGATAATCCGTCACATCCAGCTCAAATCGAGTTATCGCGGCGCCAAGACGAGTCGTGTCAACATCAACGTCGGACTGCAGCAAAAGGCAAGGGGGTGCGTGATCTGGATCATGTTTGACCCCTGCACCATGGAGATCGGCCCGTATCTGTGGCTGGGCAAAAATGCGCCGACCACACGAGGCTGCATCGCAGTGGAAGCGACGCGCCACAACGACAAGCCGAACCGGACGCCCCGCCAGCGGCAAATCAGTCAAGCGCCGAAGATATCGACTGTGGATACGATCGGAGCGCGCTCCGCACCCTGGACAAGGGCTCGCCTTGCTACCGTGGAGGACCGTAATCACGGTCATGGCGGCATCACCTACGGCGCTCACGACCTCAAAGCCCGGCGGGACCAAAGCTGACGGACGAAGAGCTTTCTGCATGACGTAAATTGCTTGCTGAAACCAACGAGAGCCGGCCCTCACACTTCATCAAAATTTAGTCAGAGCCCAAGTTGGACGCCAATTCACACCTGAGACGGTCAAAGCACTCATGACTCACTCCGCAGCCTGTTGCGCAGCGGGCACATCGTTCCAGCCGTTGAGAAATTCGCCCGTCGAGGCACTCGTCGCTTCCGCCGGCTTGATCCGAAACCACGCAACGTACAGCGCTGGCAGGAATACCAGGGTCAGCAGCGTCGCGACCACGAGGCCGCCCATCACCGCATAGGCCATCGGCCCCCAGAACACGGTGGGCGCGATCGGAATCATGCCCAGAATGGCGGCGGCGGCGGTCAGCAGGATCGGGCGCAGCCGATGCTCCGTGGCCACGATCACCGCGTTCCATGGGTGCTGGCCCGCGGCAATTTCGGTATCGATCTGGTCGATCAGGATCACCGAATTGCGGATCACCATGCCGATCAGCGAGACGACGCCGAGGATCGCAACGAATCCCATCGGTGCGCGCGAGATAAGCAGCGCAGCGGCGACACCGATGAGAGCCAGCGGTGCGGTGGCAAGCACAAGGAACAGCCGCTGAAAGCTCTGCAGCTGCACCATGAGGATCGTGATCATGATCAGGATCATGAGCGGGAAGACCGCGAAAATGCTGGCCTCCGCCTTGGCGCTCTCCTCGACTGTCCCGCCTACAACCACGTCATAACCCGCCGGCAGCTTCGACTTGAATGCGGCGAGTTCGGAGGAGAGCGCTTTGACAACCGTCGCTGCCTCCAGCCCCGGCGCCGTATCGGCTTGCACCGTGATTGTTGGCAGGCGATGCCGGCGCCAGACCAGCGGCGGTTCGATCCCGTAGGAGAGCTTGGCGACCTGCTCAAGCGGCACCGAACGCCCGCCAGGCACGTTGATCATCAGGCTGCGCAGGGTCTCCAGCTTGGCGCGCTCGTCGGGAATGGCGCGGGCGACGATGTCGATCAAATAGATATCATCGCGCAACTGGGTGACGGTCGTGCCCGACAAGACGGCGTTGATGGTCTGACTTAATGCTTGCGAACTGATGCCCAGCGCCCGAGCCCGGTCCTGGTCGACCTGGACGCGGACCACCTTGGACGGCTCGTTCCAGTCGAAGTTGATATTTCGCGCATTTGGAGTCTTGCCGAGCAGTGACGCGAAGTTCTGTGCGATCTCGCGGACCTTCATCGGGTCGGGACCGCTGATGCGGAACTTGAGCGGCCAGCCGACCGGCGGCCCAAGCTCCAAAGGGCTGACGCGCGGCTGCACCTGCTCGAATTCGGGCCGTTGCAATGCGGCGAGGATGCGCTTTTGCACGGCCGGGCGAATCTTGAATCCTTTCGTGACAATGACGCCTTGCGCGAAGAAGTCGTTCGCGAGCTGCTGGTCGAGCGGCAGGTAGAAGCGGATGGCGCCGCTGCCGATATAGAACGACCAATGTTCGATGTCGGGGTCGGTCTTCAGGATTTTCTCGAGATCATCAACCACCTTGCGCGTTGCATTGATCGAGGACCCTTGCGGGAGCGTCAGGTCAACAAGCAGTTCAGGGCGGTCGGAGCTCGGGAAGAACTGCTGCTGCACGAACTGCATGCCGGCGAGAGCGGCGACGAACAGCGCAACGGTCGCGCCGATCACCCAGTACTTCAGATGCAGCACGCGATCGAGCACGGTGTGGAACGCCCGGGCAAAGCGCGACGGCTCATGGCCGTGACCTTTCATCTTGTCGGGCAGGATGAAAACGCCTGTCAGCGGCGTGAACAGCACGGCAACGAACCAGGAAGCCGTCAATGCAATGCCGACGACCGCGAACAGCGTGAAGGTATACTCGCCGGCGCTGCTCGCTGCGAAGCCCACGGGGACGAAACCTGCGATGGTGACGAGCGTTCCGGTCAGCATCGGGAAGGCGGTGGAGGTATAGGCAAATGTTGCGGCGGTGACCTTGTCGCAGCCCTCTTCGAGCTTCTTGATCATCATCTCCACTGCGATCATCGCGTCGTCGACCAGGAGCCCGAGCCCGATGATGAGTGCGCCGAGCGAGATTCGCTGCAGGCTCACTCCGGCAAGCTTCATGGCGACGAAGGTGATGGCAAGAACCAGCGGAATCGCAATCGCGACGACGATGCCGGGGCGCCAGCCGAGCGACAGGAAGCTCACGGCCAAAACGATGACGATGGCTTCGATCAAGGTCTTGATGAACTCGCCGACGGCCTCTTCAACGACCTCCGGCTGGTTGGCCACCAGGTGGGATTCGATGCCGGCCGGCAGATCGGCCGTCACCTTGGCGAGGCGCTCTTTGAGATGCTCACCGAATGCCAGGACGTCGCCGTTCTTCCGCATCGAGACGGCGAGGCCAATGGCGGAGCGGCCG
Organism: uncultured Alphaproteobacteria bacterium; assembly: GCA_963753575.1. GTDB lineage: Bacteria > Pseudomonadota > Alphaproteobacteria > Rhizobiales > Xanthobacteraceae > VAZQ01. Next base: position 3,365,810 of record CAVWCR010000003.1, on the reverse strand, counting down.
TTGTATCGGAATATCGGCTGCTGTGGGTCAGCGTAGCCTCGTTGCACCTTGGCAATGTCGCTCAGCCGAAAAAACCGGCCATTGAAACGGAAATTGATGGCTTTCAGGCTCTCTTCGGACGTGAACTGACCCGAGACGCGAATCGCGATCTTCTCTGCATCTGAGTCGACCGTCCCGCTCGGCTGGATCGCGTTTTGCGCCTGCAACGTCTGTATCAGCTCGGAAATGTCGAGCCCCATGGCGGCGAGCTGCTGGGTCGAGAACTCCAGATAGATTTTCTCGTCCTGGGTGCCGAGAAGGTCGATCTTCGCAACGTCGGGAACGCTGAGCAGCTCGGCTCGCACGCGCTCGGCATAATCGCGCAGCTCGCGGTGGGAGAAGCCATCCGAAGTCAGCGCGAAGATCAGGGCGTAGGTATCGCCGAACTCGTCGTTGAAGAAGGGACCCTGCACGCCCTGCGGCAAGGTCTGTTTGATGTCGCCGACTTTTTTTCGCACCTGGTACCAGAGATCGGGCACGTCCGAGGCACGGGTGGAGTCCTTCAGATACACGAACACCACGGACTCGCCCGGCTTGGTGTAACTCTTCTGATAGTCGATGTTCGGCAGCTCCTCGAGCTTCTTCTCGATCCGGTCCGTGACCTGCTGCATCGTCTCCAGCGTGGTGGCCCCGGGCCACAGCGTCTTCACCACCATCGTCTTGATGGTGAAGGGCGGGTCCTCGTCACGCCCGAGCCGGCGATATTCGAAGATGCCGGCGAGCGCGACGACCAGCATCAGGTAGACGACAAAGCTCTTATGCTCCAGCGCCCAGCGGGAGAGGTTGAACGTCTTCATTTGCTGTCGCTCCCGGCCAAGTTTGCTTCGGCAAGCCGGACCTTTTGGCCGACCGTCAGCGTATTCACCCCCGCGGTGACGACGATGTCCCCTTTGGCCAGGCCGCTGGCGACAACGACGGTATTTGCCTCATAGCGCGCGACCGTGATGGGCCTCAGGGCGAGACTGCTCGATTGCTGATCGAGCACCCAAACAGCCGGCGAACCGTTCTTTTCAAAGAGGGCGGAGAGGGGCAGCGCGACCGCGAGAGCGGCACGCCCTTTCAAGCGGCCACCGATACTCATGCCGAAGCGAAGTTGCGGCGGCGGGTTCTTCAGCGTGACTTTGACAGTGTAGGTGCGCGTCGCCGGATCGGCGACGGGAGAAATTTCCCGCACCACTCCTTCGACCGTCAGGTCCGGCTTGGACAGCGGCCAGACAACGACTTCGGGGTGCGGCTCGCTGATATCAGTGAAGGCCGTCTCGGCGATATTGAAGACGCCGTCCTTGTCGTCCGGTCGCGCCAGCTTCACCACCATTTGGCCGGCATTCACATTCTGGCCTGCTTCCGCGCCGACGGCGGTAATCACGCCGTCGAAATCGGCCTTGAGCTCGGTGTAATTGAGCTGGTCGCGGGTGAGATCGCGATTGGCCTTGGCGGCTTTGAGCCTGGCTTCGGCGGCACGCAGATTGTGCAGCGCGGTGTCATAGGTCGCCTGCGGCGTCCAGCCATCCTTCAATAGCTTTGCCTTGCGCGCCTCCGTGCCCTGCGCCTCGACGAGCGCCGCCTCGGCGGAGCTGACTCCGCTTCCGCTGAGCGCAGGCGGTTCTGATAGTCCTGGGTGTCGAGCGTCGCCAGCGTGTCGCCTTGCTTGACCCAAGCTCCGACATCCACGCGCCGGGAGAGCACCTTGCCGGCGACGCGAAACGACAGATCGCTCTCGTAACGCGGCTTGACCTCGCCGATCGCGTGGCGGTCTTCGCCGATGGGTTTGGGATCGACAACGAGCGTGCGGACCAGCCGGCTTTCCACCGGCATGTCCTCTGGCTTGCAGCCGGCAAGCACCACCAAAAGCGTGAAGAAAGAATGCAGGACCGCATGTTTCGGGCTCCCAAAAGTCGACGCTGACCTTGACCACTTATTGTTGGCCGATCGCGTCAGTTTCAAAGATTTCAGCCATTCGGCTGTTTTGCCGGGTGCTCGAAGCAGGACGGCCCTGCAATCGAGCACCGGAGGTTGGTGCAGCCAAATCGACCTGCGCGCACCCGCTATGCGGCGAGGGCTTCCTTGGTCAGCGCCCAGGCTTGGCTGAGCTTCTTCGAACGCACTTCGAAGTCCGCCTGAGCGTCGGCAATGCGCTTTTCAATCCGTGCCTTGGCTCGGCCGGTCGCGGTTTTCGCCTGATCTTGCAGCGCCTTCACCCGCGCCTCGGTTTCAGCCTTCGCCTGATCCAGCCTTCCCTTGGCCTGTTCCTGTATTGCCTTGATCTGCTTTCTCACGCGCTCGATGTCTTGCTGGATGGCCGCACGGTTCTCGGAGGCGGCTTGCTTGAGATCGTCGTTGAGCGCTTTCATATTCGCTTCAAGGGCCTCCCTTTCGCGCACGAGCTGGTCTGCGACCACTTCGCCGCGCAGCCGCCTGAACGCGATCGCGTTGAACCTCTGCAGTCGCGTATCGACCGGCGTCGTCCAGGTCTCGTCGATTTCCGCGAGGATGGCGACCTTACCGGCCGTGAGGGTCTTGGAGACGTCATCCACGAAAGTCATGTCGACCCCGCTCCTGCTCACGTCGAAGACCAGGCCTGCCAAGCCGCCGACCGAGGCACCGACCGCCATTCCGATGGGACCGCCGACGATTCCAATCAAGCTGCCCGTGAGCAACCCAACCGCGGCGCCGACCGGCCCGGATTCGGCTGCCTGTTTGACTTCGATCTTTCCGTTCTTGTCCTTGGCGATCACCGCCGCCGAATAGAGACTGATGTCTCCGTCACGGTGGAGATCTTTCAGGGCGCTCAGCCCCTCGAATGCCGCGTCCTCGCGGTCAAAAACTGCAACGAGCATCTTGTTCATAGAAGTGATCCATTCTTTGCTGTTGGATTGAGTTGCTTGCTTCAACGTTGCGCGTTGTTGTGTGTCCTTGTCCCGGGCGAGCACATTGTCTGCGCTGGGATGATCAGATGGGCTCCAACTAACGGAGGCATGTTGACGATGACAACTTTGTAACCTCGAATGTTGTCGATGTCTACATTGGCTTCCGAATGACTGATATGCAGAATGTTGACATCGCCAACTTCAGCCGCTAAATAGGCGAGAATTCAGCGGTTTATCGAGCGATGCCCAAGCCTCAATCCGATGAGCGTTCCTATCACCACGGCGATTTGCGCCGCGCGATCGTCAATGCCGCTCTGGAAATCCTGCATGAAACCCAGAGCCTTGAGTTTTCGCTGCGCGAACTCGCCCGCCGCGCGGGCGTCAGCCACAACGCCCCTTACAAGCACTTTGCCGACAAGCGTGAATTATTGGCGGCCGTCTCGGCGGCGGGCTTCGAGATGCTGACGAAACGCATGGCCCGTGAAATCGCGGGACTCAGCGATGCTCGCGAGCAGTTGTTCGCGATGTTGCGCGCATATGTCGACCATGGTGTCGAAAACCCGGCTCTCTACAGCTTGATGTTTGGAGGCTATCTGGGCGGTCCGGATCGCAGCCGCCCCGCGATCGAACTGGCCGAAGCCGAGAAGACCAAGGCTCTGCTTGCCGGCGTTATCGTCGCGGGGGGTCTGGGACGCACCTTCCCGCATACCCCACGCAACGAACGGAAGATTGCCGGCGCGATCCTGGCTTGCTGGTCGCTCGTGCATGGACTCACTCTGCTGCTGGCCGATGGGCTCGTCGGCCCGAAGAAAAAGTCCGGCGCGCTGGCGGACAGACTTGTGCAGGGCATGCTCGATGGCTTAGCGGCCGAATTGCCGGCCTTGCCACCTGGCACCTGGGTCGGCCCGCAAGGTCCGGTGGCTTAATCCACTGCGCTGAAGTTTCATGGACCGGCGCCTTCTAATTGAGCACGCGCTCTGGTTCGCGATGAGTAAATCTCTGCATGAGCCGGCTGTGTTACGCGTCTGCAAAAATTGGCGCCGTCAAACCGTCTTCTTGCGGGGCTGGTACGCGGCAAGCGCTCGAAGCACGGCGTCTAGAGCCCGACCGGCCAGGTCCGGCGCGGCCTATGTAGCGGGACAACTCGCAAATTTGCGCCGGTGGACGGAAAGGGCCACGTGGCGCGATATCGTTGCATTGGATACCCTGAGTAGATACTCCATAGGATGTTAGCAACACCTTTCAAGCCCATGGCCAAAACCAAGGCCCTGCAGGGGGTAGAGCCGAAAAACGGCTCTCGGCAAGGGCGTGGTCAATCGGCCATTTGTGCCCGAAGCCTTAAGGGGGCGGATGATAGTTTTGCCGACCCAAAGCAAGGCGGTGCGACTGCCTCTGCCATTTCATTCTCGTGACCGGGACGCACTCGACATGCGCGGCAGAACTTCTCTCGGATTGGCAGTCGTTGATGTTCAGGCGATGCGGACGGCCATTGCCGAATTCAACGAGCTCGGGCGTGAGCAGTTTCTCAAGCGGTACGGGCTTTTCCGCTCGTCGAAGTTTTATCTGATTTTCAATCAGCGCATTTATGACACCAAGGTCCTGGTTGCGGCCGCCTATCAGGCACCTCGAACGGGCGCTACTGTATGAATATGTCCGCACCGTTCAGGGCTATCCGCCTGGCAATTCAAAATAGATCGGGCTTGTTTCGAGCTCTGGGGCGACTGTTTTTTCCAAAGATCGCTCCCTGTTCTTTCCTGTTTTGGCTTATGTTAGATTCTCCAGAAGTGGCCATTCTAACGGGGCAAGTGCTTCGTCGCGCCCATCTGGCTCGCTGTTCTTTCTCAAAATCACCCTGTTTTGACCCCAATAACAGGGAGAGACCGGTTCGAGGTCGACTGCCTCCGCCACCAGGCAGTCCGCGAATTGCGGAGAATTCCTGAAAGCGCGTGAATAGCCCCAAATTGGCGGGGTTCTGTGCTCGGACGTGGTCGCAGAGACAGCGCACCAGTTGTTGGGCCGCCAATTAGGAGCTGTGTCTCTGGCCTCAAAAAACCCGTTTCCCGGAAACGGAGACCACGAATGCCGGAGACGCAGTTCGAATGTGACATCCCGATTGCCAATCGCAAACGGAATACCGCACCCCGCTTACGTGTACTTGCGAAAATCCGGAGAGACCGCCGTTCCAAATTCAATGTGCTTGAGTACTCTGTCCACTTCCCGCGCTGCCTTAATCGGCGCAGGAAGTTTTTGATCGAATTGCGTCGTATTCCAGTTCACTTTGGTCAACGCGAGAACGTCCCTCGCAAGTGTGAGTAGTTTGCTGTCTGAGTGTTCGTGCGGCACCAGCAGCAACGGGCGTGGACGCGCAGGCCTGGATAGATTCCATAGTACGGAACGCTGAAGCGTCGCCGCCATTCCGCTGCATCGAGCGGCTCCGATCCGCCGAAGCCAGAGACCTCAAAGCGTGTTGCTACTTGATCTCCAGCCGCGGGATGAATCCCCATCGAAGGATATTGTCATACACAAGAAGCGGCAGGTCGGATTTCGGCATTCTGACGCGCCCTAGTTCAACCGCGACCGACACCGGGACGGCAGGGAACACGTGGATCGTCGTGTCCTCGCCATTCTTCGCTTTGATCTCATCGTAGAGGCCTCGCATGATCCTGCGGAAAGCGCCCAGATCGGCTTCGTGACGCATTCCATCATTGTGCGGCACCGCCGCGGTTACCGACCAGATAGGCACGTCGTTTCCGAGCACGGCAGTAATACGGTCGTCGTTGACCGTGGCACTAATCGCGAGCTTCAAGGCAACAATCTTCGCCGTCGTGGCGGCCTTGCAAATCCGAAAATCAATCGTGGGGCCATCCTCGGCCCACGGCCAGCCCGGCGTCGGTTCGCGATGAAGCTGATAGACTTGCGCGGGAACGATAACAGAGCAAATGGCCGAGCTGCACAAGAAGCGGAATGGGTCCGAGCGCGAATACCGACAGGTGCATGATCTCGCGCGAAGTTATGCGCGGGCGCAAATCGTATTGAATTGCCGGCGGAGATTTTCGGGCTCGGTCCGCCAGAAATTGTCTTCCCCGTCAGTCGCGACGTCGCGAAGAACCTCCATTCCGATCGACTTCCCGTTGGCAGGATACCAGCGCGGCACCATCGCAAGCCGAGCTCGCTTGAACGAAACCGGAGATCCGTTCGTTCCGATCTTCGCGCCATAGCGCAACATGTGGGACGCGCGATCGGGAGTGGCATCGGTTAGGATGCTCACGCGATCCTCATGGGCGGCCTTCATGTCGAGGAGCCGCTGCTCCGGATAGTTGGCAAATTCGTCCACATCGATAAGCTTGTGATGCGGATAGCACATGAGCATGAGATTGGCAGGATCGTCGGCCAGTAACGGCGACCGAGCCGGGTCGCCACGCGGGCTCGTCTCCTTTTCCCCCACGATATGCGCAGTAAAGCCAAAGTTAGCATCTTCATTGCCCGCCATGAGGTCGCCGATCAAGGAAGCGTTGCAGTAGTAGCAGCGCCCGGCACCCTTACCCCAGATGATTTCTGCTCGTTTTCGTAGAAACCATTGCGTGCATAATTCCTCTTCTCGCCGAAGACCCGCTTCAGGCGGCCGGCCGGAGAATTTGCGAGGGGAGGGAGGAGCTCGCATCCGCAAGTGACCTGGAGGTCAAGGCGTCCGCCTGCTGTGCATCCCGCACCCAGGCCCCGGGAGGAGAAAGCCTCCTGTCGAGGTACCTGCAATAAGCTTGAAGCTAGTTGGATCGAACGTCCGCCGGTGTAACGCCGCTCAAGTCCCACCAGCACTGCGGCGGGAGCGATCCTGCGGACGCCGCCTCCATCAATAGAGAGGATGCGAAGACGCCCAATTCTTCCGCCAAGCCTGTGGAATGCGGCGTTGCGGGATTGATCCTGCTGGGCACGACTCTCCGGGTCCAAGTCGTCCTGTTCAGACATGGAGGTGGAATCTCCCGGGTGACTTCCCGCTCGAATTGGGCAAACGACAGCAGGACATTCAACGTCAGCCGCCCCATGGACGTGGTGGTGTTGAACTGCTGCGTGACTGAGACGAATGACACCTTATGCTGATCGAACAGCTCGACCAGCTTGGCAAAGTCCGCCAGCGAACGGGTCAGGCGGTCGACCTTGTAGACGACAATGACGTCGACCTTGCCCGCCCGCACGTCATCCAGTAGGCGCTGCAGGGCAGGGCGGTCGGTATCGCCACCCGAGAAGCCGCCGTCGTCATATTTGCCTCTCAGAAGAATCCAGCCCGCATGGGCCTGGCTGCGAATGTAGGCCTGCGAGGCATCGTACTGCGCATCGAGCGAGTTGAAGTCCTGCTCGAGTCCCTGGTCGGTCGACACGCGGGTATAGATCGTGCAGCGAACCGGCCTCGAGGGCTTCATCGGGAAGCCTCTTTCTTCGATGGTTTGTCCCGCAGGCCGAAAAATCGTGGCCCGTTCCAACGAGTGCCGGTGATTGCCAGCGCAATCTTGGAGAGGCTCGGATAGGTCTTACCCTTCCAGGCAAAGCCATTCTCCAGCACCGTCACCCGCTGCATCTGCCCGTTCCATTCGCGTCCCAGCACCGTGCCGGGCCTCGCATCGACAGCATGTCGGGCCAAGCGTGCGGCACGCTGTCCGGCCTTCTCGGGGGATTCCGAGCGATCAAGCAGACGCTGGCTCTCGGTGTCGAGGTCACCCAGGAGGTCAGCCTGGAGGCGGTAGGCCATGATGCGAAACAACAGGTGGCGGGGCAGGTGAGGGGGCGAGCGCCGCCCGAACACCGTGTGCCAGCGGGCCCGGAGAGCGGCGACGTCGAGCTCGCGCAGGCGCGGGATCTCGACGTCGAGTGTCTTGCGGTCCGGTTGAGCGGGACCGATCTTGGTGCGCGGCATGTCGGTCTAGGACGATCGGCGCTTGGATGCTCGAGCACTGCTGGGCTTATCTTTTTGTCCGCCCGTGATGCGGTATGTCCGCTCGCCATCGACCTTCTTTGAGCCGAGCTTCAGCTTGAGGCGTTTGCGTACCACACCAGCCAGGAAGCCGCGCACCGAATGCTGCTGCCAGCCGGTCGCCTTCATCATCGCGGCAATCGTTGCGCCCGCGGGTGATTGCAGCATCGCGATGACACGGGATTGCTTGGAGCCACGATCGCTGTTTGGTCGCTTCGTCACGCCAGCTGTTAACTGAGCAGTCTTCGCTAGCCGCAGGTTTCGTCGATGGCGCAGTGACTCGCTTCTTTGCAGACTTTGACATGAGATCTCCGTTCGGTTGGTGGCAGCGTCGCGCCGCCACCGCCGAACCCCCGCGGAGGCCGCAAGGCGCTGGCGGGGAGGAGCAAATGTCGGAAGCGAAGCTTAGGACTTGCCGAGCCGGCTGATCATGACTGCCGCATTGAGGAGCGTGTTCAGTTCGTAAACGATTTCTTCGAGGCCAAGGGCGACTTCGATGCCCTTTCTGGCTCTCCCGGAGACCGCGCAGGACTCGGCCGCCTTGGCGATCCGAAGCCCTTTCTCGAGCTTCGCTCGCATTTCCGTTAGATGCGCCTTGATAGTGGCCTCAACGATGGGAGCGTTCATAGGGTGCCTCCTTAGGCACCACACATGCTTGGCGTGCGGGCGAAGTCGAGCGGAATGTGAGCAATCTTATGGCTCATTTGGCCCGAGCTGGATCATCTTCTGGTCAGCGCGTTTCTTGGCCAAAAATAGCCGACCTGGTCCACTTTATCCCTCGACTGCCGCGTCACGTTGAAGGCTGCAGGTGGCGCTAGAGAAGTTGAAGCCTATCAACGTGATGGTCGGTTTTCTCCCTTTTTGGTTGTGGCGGTCGTAGAGCTGTCTTACTCTACGTGGCAATGACCCAAGGGCAGTGGGAATCGAGAGGCACTCCATCGTAAACAATTAAGCGCGACGATTGCGCCTGCCCTAAACGGTTCGTGCATCGCAGGGGGGAAGACTTGACGAGCGCTACTGCTCACGAACGACCGAGGTGGCTCCGCGATGTCCTGCGCTTTATTCCCTTGAAGCCTCAGTTCGTTCTTTCGGGAAATGTGCGCGATCTTCAGCTGTGCGAACTAGCAGCGGGCTCAGTCGCCACGCTGCCCTTGTTCGAAGTACTTGGGATTGAACTTCAGTCGGCCGGCTTCGCGCATGTAATTGCCTACGACCCTCTCTCCGGCTTTCGTATCATCGGACGACCCGGCGAGGATATGCAAGCCTCTTCCGCTATCCTAAGATCAGTTGGGCCTACAACCCGCAAATGGAGCCGCGACGGCAGGGCTTGAGCTATTTTCGGAAACTGTCCATCGACTAGTAACACGCGCGGGCGAGCCTATCGCCCTGGTCGCAGATTTTGCGTCGCGGCTGGTCGTGAGGAACGACGCCCTATCAGGTCCAGAACATCAGGCGTTCACTCGCGCGCTTGTTCTCTCTCAGCAAACCCGACCGCGACCTTATGGTTCGCCTCCGCGGCCATTCTTCAACACCGTCATGTGGATTGTTGACAAGGAGGGGGACCTACCCGACTGGCTCCTGATTGATAATCCGCGAATCCGACACGTCCCCGTCGCAAAACCCGACTCCCGCGCTCGTCGTGCGCTTGCCGGCTCGTTGCTGCGGGGATTCGTCGGTTTCCGAGACGCGTCTCCGAAAGACGCTGACGAAGCCACAGACGCCTTTGTTGATCAAACCGAAGGTTTGCTTCTCGTCGACATGACCGCCATCGCGCAGCTCGGTCGCACGGAAAATTTAGGTTTCTCGTCGATTGGGGATGCAGTGCGCCGGTACAAGGTTGGCGTCACGGAAGACCCCTGGGCTCGCATCGACCGCAAGAAGGTCCGTGGAGCAGCGAGCTTTGTGCAGACCCGTGTGAAGGGTCAGGACCACGCGGTCACCCACATGCTCGACATCATCAAACGCGCGGTTACGGGCGTAGGCGCACCGCGACGGGGAGGGCGGCCGCGGGGGGTCGCATTCCTTGCGGGCCCGACCGGAGTCGGCAAGACCGAACTCGCAAAGACGATCACTAGCCTGCTGTTTGGCGATGAGAGCGCGTACATCCGGTTCGACATGTCCGAGTTCAGCGCGGAGCACTCCGACCAACGTCTCATCGGCGCTCCACCGGGCTATCTCGGATACGACGTTGGGGGCGAACTGACAAATGCCATTCGGGAGAGGCCCTTTAGCCTTCTGTTGTTTGACGAGATCGAAAAAGCCCACCCCCGCATACTGGACAAGTTCTTGCAGATTCTGGATGACGGAGTTCTGACCTCCGGGCGCGGTGATCGAGTTTATTTTTCCGAAGCACTAATTGTCTTCACATCAAATCTAGGCATTTATCGCGTTGAATCCGATGGATCGCGCGTCGCGAACGTGTCATCTGATGACGCTTTCCCGGAGGTCCAGACCAAAGTCCGCGCGGAGATCGAACGCTACTTCAAAACGGTTCTCAACCGTCCCGAAATCTTGAATAGGATCGGCGACAACATCGTTGTGTTTGATTTTATCCGGCCTGCAATTGCGGATCAGATCTTCGCTGGAATGGTGGATGATGCACTGGCCGATGTCTTCGCCAGCCAGGGCATTACAGTCATGATCGACCGATCCTCCCGCGAGCGTCTGCACACCTTGTGTCTTTCGGACTTGTCCAACGGCGGGCGTGGAATTCGCAACAGAGTGGAGACGAATCTTATTAATCCCTTAGCACGGGCCCTCTTCGATGCGGACGCCAAGCCCGGAGGTCGTTTCGAGATTAGAGGAATCGAACGAGAATCGATCGCGACATTGCATCTTAGCGACTTGTCTCCGTCCGGAGCTGCTGCATGAAGCTTACCCTCTCTCGAGTTCATTACCCAGTCCGATCGCTCGGGCCAGGTGCACGCGTCGGCATTTGGTTCCAAGGCTGCTCAATCCGCTGTCGTGGCTGCATTTCGTCCGACACCTGGGCAACAGATCGCGGCGTAACAACGGTCGACGAAACCTTCAATGCGATTCGACATTGGCTGATGCAGGCCGACGGCGTGACGATCTCGGGTGGGGAACCATTTGATCAGGTCGACGCTCTGCATGAGCTTCTCACGAACATTCGACAGGCGCATCGAGGCGACGTTCTGGTCTATTCCGGATATTCGTTCGAGAGTTTGACGGGAAAGCTGAACTGCTTCGAAGGTCTAATCGACGCGCTGATTGCAGACCCGTTCGAGATTGGTGCAGCGCAATCCCTAGCGTTGCGCGGCAGCGACAACCAACGCCTCTTGACATTCACGCCACTCGGAAAGGAGCGGTTTCAGCAATTCGATCGCGCAGTCCGTCCGTCCGATCGGCACCTCGACATCATGTTTGATGATGCAACAGGTGAGATCTGGTTGGCTGGCATTCCGGGCCGCGGAGATTTCGGCCGACTTGCTGGGTTGCTGTCGGCTGATGGGCATAAGGTAACAACGACGGAAGACAAGCGGTAGCGTTATGACCGTGCAACCCTCCGCTCTTGTTCGCCTATGCCCGAAATGTCGCAGCGAACGAGCGGTTTCTGAATTGTATTGTGAAAACATCTTCAATGGCTGGCCTTGTAATTGGGCCCTTGCAGATGAACCGCTTTGTCCCGCCGGTAGCTCGCCGGTCCCACAGCCCGCAGCCGCTCAATTCGGTCGCCGGTGCGTAAACGGTCACGACCTAGGCCAGGGCGACGAAATCTGTTTGACATGCGGGGGCGACCCGGCCAGCAGTGCGACCCCAGATGCGGCTGATCCCGGATCAGCCGTTGCACCGGCGGAAGAAACCGTCATCGACGGATGGCATGTGCTCCAGCGCGAACCTGTGGGGGCAGAGCCGTGGGAACGGTTCGTCGTTCGATATCCGGAAACGGGACGCGATGCACGTCTTACTCTGTATCGTCCCGGAGCCGAACCGGATCCAGCCGTGCATGAAATACTTCGGCGGCTACCTCGGGGCCATGTTCCTGAACTGATTGCGACCGGCCGCTTTGAAGAGAGAGCATACGAAGTCGTTGAGCTGATACTTGGCGAAACGCTGGAGGAGGCCGGCGAATTTGCGGCACGCAACCTCGACGCGCTGCGCCGGATCGTCGAGGAACTCGGCCTCGCCCTCGCCGAGTTTGCAGAAGTTGGTTTGCGGCACCGTGACATTCGTCCGGCACATTATTGTTGCGGAATCGCGAGACCATAGAGTTGATGGTGACCGATTTCGGGTCCGCTCGACTATCAGATTTCGACCTAGAATTGTGCCCGCACTCAAGGTTACCCGGTACTCAGCACCCGAAAGCATTGTTGGCGCAGTCTGCGCCACCTCCGATTGGTGGAGCCTCGGAATGATCGTCCTGGAACAGGCGACTGCAGGCGCTTGTTTTGTGGGCGTAAACGAGAAGGCGTTTCTTATCCATGTGGTGACGCGTGGAGTTGACTTACCAAGTGATCTTGAGCCTGAGCTGCGACCATTGTTGCGGGGACTGCTAGCCGCGACCCCCTGAAGAGATGGTGCTGGCCCCAAGTGCGTTCTTGGCTTGCAGGCGAAGCGGTCGAGAGCCTAGCCGATTCGAATGTTGGACAGAAAGAACCTCCAGGCCCGACTATAACGCTTGCAGGTCGTCAATTCAGACGCCCAGAATTGTTTGCCCTTGCAGCGGCCGACGCCCAAAATTGGGATGCTGCCCGCGACCTAACTCTGCGTGGTGCCGTGGCTACGTGGCTGGAAGATCGCGACACGGATCGATCAATTGTCGCTAGCTTTCGCCGGCTGGTTTCCGACGAGAAACTTCCCGAAGACTTCCGGCACGCACTTGCATTAATGGCGCTCAATCCAACTCACCGCTGACGATGAAAGGCGACATCGTCACCCCCGCGTGGCTGCTGCAGAACGCCGTTGACGGATACGGGATCATCACCGGGGAGGTTTCGCGACATTTGGAGCGTATGGAGCGCGAGCTTTGGCTTGTAAGAATGCGCGTGCGAGCGGAGGGAGTGCGCGAACGGGCCCAACTTCTTGAGATAGGCCTCGACGAGGATAGGCTGAGGATTGCACTTCTGGCCTCCTCGAGGGCCAGACTGGAAGCTGAACGAGCGGACTTACGCCACCTTTATCCAGAAACCGATCACGCCGGCCTATCCTCACTGCTGGAGCGTCCGCGCTTATCCGACGAAGACCTCATCATTGTCGTTGTGGCGGCACACCATCAATTCACGTCACTGGCAGCGCTCCTCGATACCGCGCAGGAACAGGCCCAGCTCGCCGATGTGCCACTCGACAGTACGCTAGCACAACAGTCGCTCGTGCGACCCCGACGGGAAATCTTCTCGGAAATCGACGAGAGGATCTCCAATTTCGCACGATGCGGGATTCCTCGAATTGATGAGCGGCGGATTTGTTCCGTGTCGAACGAAGGATGCCGCTCGCCCGCACGGCCGTTCTTCTGGCCGTCCCAAAGGAAAATTGGCGTGAACCACCCAAGCAGCAATATGTCTCGAGCTTGTTGCAGCACTTTGAAAAGCGAGTATCAGGTTCCGTTCAGCGCGGTCCGCTCGTCCGCTTCGTACTGGGCAAGACGACGCCACGTGTCGATCTCGCTGAGTTGGGAACTTCGCGACGCCCCGCCGAAGCCATCTTGAACCACATTATCGGGCGGACCGATTTGCCAATCACGCTGGACCCGGACGCCTTCGTCTCCAATGAGCAGCTCGAAGCTCGGCTGCGACGATTGGCGAGTCATGCGTCGATGTTTCGTCGGGACACTGGCATCGACGGCCGCTATCTTGGCTTCCCTTTTTTGCTCGTGCGCGATACGCGCCTCTCGTCCCCGAATGCGAAGCCTCGAATAGCACCTGTGCTGCTCTCGCCTGTTGCACTCGATGTGCAAGCCGGCGCTGGAGGAAGCACGCTGGTATTCGATCGCGAGCGCGAAGAGATCCGGCTCAACCCAGCGCTTGAGGGATTGCTGGGACCGCAGGCTTATGCTGAATGGCGTGAGGCCAGACATGAGGTCTTGGAACGGCCGGTTGTCCGGGTCGGTGACGTTATGGACATCTTCGGTGCTCTTGCGAAACCGCGAGGACGCACCCTTATTGCGATACCGGATCAAAACGTTGAGATCTCTACCGGTGCGCGGGAAATCACACCCTGTGCCGCTTTATTCAATGCTGAATTCACTGGGCAAGCGATAAGTGAAGACCTCCGCCAGCTACGGCATGTATCGCCTGACGGCACTGGCCTTGAGGCCGCGCTTCGCATATCGCCAGACGGACCGACTGTCCCATTACTACCGCCGCGTCGGGAGATTGACCGGTTCCTCATTGTCGACAGCGACCCGTCGCAGGACACGGCCGTTCAGCGGGCGAGCATGTCTCCCGGCCTTCTGGTCGAGGGTCCGCCTGGAACGGGCAAAAGCCAGACTATTGTGAACATGGTCGCGGACGCGATTGGACGAGGCGAGAGATCCTGATTGTCTGCCAGAAGCAGGCGGCGCTCAAAGTTGTCCAAAAACGCCTTGAGGCCGAAGGGCTTGGCGGACGTCTGTTCGCGGTAGTGGATATTAATCGTGACCGAGAAGCCATTGTGCGGGCATTGCGTGATCAAGTGGTTCAGGTACGGGGATCACTTCCTGATCACGTGACCGCGCTCAAGCGCAAACGACAGACGGCAGCAGCCAGAATTGAGACTTTGGAAGCAGAGATCGACCGCCATCACGCCGCATTGCATGCGGACGACGAATTAAGCGGTTCAAGTTACCGCGTCCTCTTGGGCGAACTTATCGGCATGGAAGCCTTCGAGCCGATCATTGGTGTACCTGCTCTAAGGCATCGATTTGCGGATGTAGACCGGGGCGAAGTTATCCGTATCGAGGAAATATGCTCATCACTCGCCCGCCTCTGGCTTGAATTGGGCACGAGCACAGTCCGCTCCAAGCGTTGCGGCATTTTTCCGTCGACGAAGCCATTCGACGCACTTTCCTTTCGGACCTGTCCGCCTTCGCTGCAGCGGAGGAGGCGCGGCAAGAGGTGCTTGCAAATACGTCTCCCTCTTTCGAAGTCTAAGATTCCAACCCATATCGCACGTGGCTCGATCGCTACGGCCCAATATTCTTGAATTTGACCGATCTGATAAGACAGAGCTTGGTCGCTTGGTTCGATCTTTTCAAATGCTCCGAGGAGAGACCCGCAATCGGCAATTTGATTGTCCAGAGCCTGGAGAAAACGAAGCAAGATTTGTCCGCTGCGGACGATCGCTGGCATGATCCAAGATTTTTTGGGGGAGTAGCGGGCCTTAAGAAAAATAAGCTGAAGAAATGGCTACGCGCTGCGAAGAAAGCGACGACACTCAAGCCGTTTATGGGGCGCCTTAATCTGACAAGATGGTGGCACAGACGTCGCGTTCGCTCCTTTCTGCTCGAACTTGGCCACGAGCCGACAGCGGAACGCATGAAGTCACTACGGGATGCCCTCGCCCTCGAGATGCTCTTGCGACCGTTGCGCGCAAGCGTTGATGACGCAAGGAGCAAGCTCCGGGTGCCGTGCGGCAGTTTGGCCACACTTCCGACATTGCGACGGGAATTAGAATTGCTGGTCGGATTACTTCGGGCGGTGCAGGAGGCCGTGGTGGCTGCCGCAGCGTGCCCTCGTCCCCACGTCGCCGAGAGGATGGCAAAATCCGAATTTGCTGCATCTTTTGAGGAGTTGCAGCGGGATTTCGAGGATGCGATCAGACGCAACCTTGCCCGGCAGACTAGTCGCGTATCCTTGACGCGTCTTTCGCAATGGTTCGAACCCGAATGGATCGCTGGTTGCGAGGTGGGAATTGCCAACGGACGTTCCAATGAATCGAAACTCGTTGACATTATCTGCGCAGCCGGCACGCTTCAATCATATCAACGCTTTCGTGCTCGCGCGCGTGATCTCGATCCCGCCGTGATGGCAGTGTTCTCGATTTTGCGGGAGCAACAGCAGGATCTTCGGGCGTTACCAGCCGACGCCTTGGAGGGCCAAGTCAGAAATATCATACACCGCGAGGCGCTTCTAGCTTGGAAAGGGCGGCTCGAAACGACCCAGCCTGCGCTACTCGCCGAGAAAGAAGAACTCCAGCAAAAAATTGGAACGTTGGCCGAATTGGACGACCGGCTTCGGGGGCTGAATTGGCAGCTTTTGGCTGCGGACTTCGACCCGACCCGCTTAGGTACACAGACCGCCTGGGACGATCTCACACGTTTACGCGGGCCCCGCATGAAGCGTCTGCGCGAAATCCTTGATATGGGACCGCATATCGGACTGATGATGCTTCGGCCGATCTGGCTGATGAATCCGGATGTGGCGAGTAGGGCTCTGCCTCGTCAGGCGGGGCTCTTCGACCTCGTCGTCTACGACGAAGCTTCGCAGATGCTTGTCGAGCATGCAGTCCCCACACTGTTCCGAGCGAGTCGTGTCGTCATTAGCGGCGACGAGAAGCAGATGCCGCCATCAAGCTTTTTTACGACTCGAATCGACAGCGACGAAGACGAGGAGATCCAGAGCGACGACTTTGATGACGCCGCCACTGACACAGAACGGATCGCTCGGGAGGAGAAGTGGAATCGACGTGAGATAAAGGACTGCCCTGACCTGCTGCAGCTAGGCCGAGGCGTGCTGCCGACAGCGACCTTGCAAGTTCACTATCGTTCAAAGTACCGCGAACTCATCGGGTACTCGAATGCGGCGTTCTACAACCGAACGCTGAGCGTACCGGCGCGGCATCCGGATGGCGAGATACGTCGAGCAAGGCCGATCGAAGTGATTCGAGTTGACGGTATTTATGAGCACCAAACCAACAAGGCGGAGGCGAAAAAGGTCGTTGATGTCCTCTCTGGGATTTGGTCGGTACTGCCGGAAGGCCGGCCCACGGTGGGCGTTGCGACTTTCAATCGCAAGCAGGCGGACTTGGTGGAGGACGCCATTGAAAAGCGGGCCATCCAGGATCCGAATTTCCTTAAGGCATATCAGCGAGAGCGCGAACGGACGAAAGATGGAGAAGACGTTGGTTTTTTTGTCAAAAACGTAGAGAACGTGCAAGGCGACGAGCGCGACATCATCATATTCAGTACGACGTTCGGACGCGACAAGCACGGATTGTTTCGCCGCAATTTTGGAGTTCTTGGGCAATCTGGCGGCGAACGGCGCCTGAATGTGGCGGTCACGCGCGCTCGCGAGAAAATCATCCTCCTTACGTCGATGCCCCTTGGAGACATCTCCGATCTGCTCACTACGGGTCGGGCGCCGACTAGACCGCGCGACTACCTGCAGGCATACCTGGACTACGCTTGCAAAATCTCGTCCGGAGAGTTGGACCTTGCGCGTGCAGCCACGCAACGTTTCGGCTTTGAGCACAGAAGGCGCTCCCGCAACAGCCAAGAGGATGGCTTCGTAGCCTCGGTCGGCTCATTCATTCGCAGCCTTGGACACGATCCGGTTCCATCCGATGATGGCGACGCATTCGGGCTCGACTTCGCCCTACGAGATAATCACACGGGTCTTTTTGGTGTTGGCATCGAATGCGACGCCCCGCGGCACGAGTTGCTGAGACATGCTCGATCACGTGAAATTTGGCGGCCCGGGGTACTGGCCCGTGCAATACCGATAGTGTACCGCGTCGCGTCGCATGGCTGGTACCATCGGCCGGAGCAGGAACGGATGCGCTTGCGGGCAGTCATTCAGAGTGCCCTTTCGGGAGGTCTCACATGAGCGGACCGAAGGTCGTTAAAATCGTAACGCGCGAAGAAATCGAAGCAATCTGTAGACGACACATCGCGAATGCGGAAGAGGCCGTAGCAGAGTTCCGGCGCTGCGCGAGACGGCGTGACTCGCCTGGCGATATGCTGAGCGCGGATGTCGATGGGCGCCTCCAGCAACTCAGACGTTTGTTCGAGGAAGATCGCTGGGGGGACCTTCAGAAACAGGCGCCCTTGACGGTGACATTTCTCAAAACCGAGATGCAGAAAATTCGTGCCCGCGCGATCGCTGCTGCCGAAGTCAAGCGCTCAAAGGGTCGGCGTATCGCGGATGCGGCCAGGACCATCATCTCCGCCATGGAAGCCGGGGGCCAGGAGGCGCCGCTTGCCCTTCGGAATGTCGCGACGCGCGCGAATCTTGCCGAGGAGCGCGAACTCCTGGCGATGGAAGCTGTACTTACTCAAAGCTATACGACCATCGCCGCGCACCGAAGCGCAGTTGGCCCATCAAAGGAGCAGTTGGAGTTCGCTGGGCGCTTGGGCTCGGATGAGCGACCGCAGAGTTTTCCGGAGTGGCTTGCCGTCCACAGTTCGAGCGTCAATCAGCGCGACAGCCGTCTGGACGCACTCATGGCCGAGATCGAGACGCTGGATGATGAGGAAATCGTTCAGCCATTTAGGACGCGAGCCAGTGCTATAGCGGCCGAAGTCTCGCCTGAGCGCCGAGCTCTCTTGACAAATTCACTCGTCCTGGATCTTTCGGAGCGGTCCCACCGTCGCCGCGCGGACGAAATTCGGATAGACAGGTTGCGTGAAGTTCAGATGGGCCTCCGCACCCTTGGTACGCCGGAGACGCATGCGATGGAGGTGCAAATCGCATCCATGTTGCAGTCGGCGAAGCTTGATGGAGCCGAGCATCTGGTCGCGCGAGCGCACGCGGTCATCGAGAGTGAGACGGGAAAGCTCGCTGCTGCCGCGAGACGACGCGCAGTACTCGGCGGACTTGCCGCCCTTGGCTATGAGGTGCACGAAGCGATGTCGACCGCTTGGGCGCAGAATGGCCAAATTGTCATCCGAAAGCCAAATACGACCGACTATGGGATCGAACTGGGAGGGTCGCCGGACATATCTCGCTTACACGTGCGGGTCGTCGGGTCTGAAAGACCTTCCGCGACCCGCAACTCGCGTCGAGATCGAGACATGGAAACGATTTGGTGCTCGGAATTCTCGCGGTTGCAAGAGCTGTTAGCGGCATCTGGAAGCGAAATGGTCATCGAGCGTGCCGTCGAGGCCGGAGTACGGCCTGTAAAGACGGTTCCATTCACGGAAGCAGACCGGGAGGTCAGCCGGAGACATCAGCAAGTTCAACGGCGGGAGTAGCGGAATCTGGATCGACTTCCCACGGCTATAAGAGCCACGGTGCGAGTTGCGGCAACGAAGAAATGGAATTCGCCATGTCGTTTTGGCGCGGTCATTAGGCGACGCGCGACCTGCGGGAGGATCCGCGGGATCGTTGCCGGGGTTTCGCCGTCCTGCTAATTTCAATCATGCTGAGGAGTGCGGGATCAACACTGCTGACGGCATCGGATTTGGTGGGGCATCTCAATTGCCGCCACCTGACACGCCTCGATTTGGCCGTTGCCGACGGCGCATTGGTGAAACCTGTCCGCTGGGACCCCCTGCTTGAGCTTTTGGCGGAGCGCGGCTCCCGCCACGAGCAGGGCTTTGTCGATCATTTGAAGGCGGCGGGATATGAGACTGCTCTGATCGATGGTGTCGGCGTTGATCCAGCCTCTATGAAGCACACCCTCGACGTCATGAAGGCGGGAGTTCAAATCATCGTCCAGGGCGCGCTCCGCGCAGGTCACTGGAGCGGGCGTGCCGACGTTCTAAAACGCGTCGAGACGCCGAGCCAACTTGGGGCCTGGTCGTACGAGGTCATCGATACGAAACTCGCGCGGGAGACGAAAGGCGGCACAGTTCTCCAACTCTGCCTCTACTCCGATCTGCTTGACACCACGCAGCGGCACGTCCCCGAATTTGCGCACGTGGTCGTACCCGGGTCGAAATACGAGCCAGAGCAATATCGCGTCGCGGACTTTGCCGCATACTACCGCCTTGTCCGGGCCAGTCTCGAACGCGCCGTCGCTTCGGCCGAAGAGGAAACCTATCCCGATCCAAAGGAGCACTGCGAAATCTGCCGATGGCAAACCTACTGCGATGCCAAGCGCCGAAAAGACAACCATCTTTCCTTGGTGGCGGGCATCTCCAAGTCGCAAATCGGCGAACTCCAGCGGCGCAACGTCGCGACGACTGCCGACCTCGCCCTTATGCCGTTGCCGGTTCAATGGAAGCCGGATCGTGGTTCCACGCAGAGCTACGAGAAAGTTCGCGAGCAGGCGCGGGTGCAGATGCGCGGTCGCGCCGAGGGCAAGGTTGTCTACGAGGCACTCGGGGTGGATCCCGGATTTGGGTTAACCCGTCTCCCAGTGCCCTCGACGGGAGATATTTTCTTTGATCTCGAAGCCGATCCGTTCGTTGGCGATGGTGGTCTTGAATTCTTGTTTGGCTACGCCGTCAAGGATAAAGGCGACGAGCTAACCTACGTTGCGGACTGGGCGACCTCGCGGGTAGAGGAGAAACAGGCCTTCGAACGGTTCGTGGATTTTGTGATTGCCCGATTAAAGACGTATCCCGACCTTCACATCTATCATTACGCCTCCTATGAGCCCTCCGCCCTCAAACGACTGATGGGCCGTTACGTGACGCGCGAGAATGAACTCGACCGCATGCTGCGATCCGAGTTGTTCGTCGATCTCTATGCGGTGGCCCGGCACGGGATCCGGGCGAGCGTCGAAAGCTATTCGATCAAGAAGCTCGAACCACTTTACGCGTTCGAGCGAACGGTGCTTCTGCCGAATGCCAATATTGCCCTTGCCAAAGTGCAGGCGTGCCTTGAATTGGACGATCTTACGAGCATCAACGAGAAGGACCGCGCTACGGTTCAGGGCTATAACCGCGACGACTGCTTTTCCACGTGGCGGTTGCGTGAATGGCTGGAGACGTTGCGGGCGACGTTGATCGCGGGTGGCACGACAATCGCGCGACCTGTACCCAAGCCGGGCGATTCCGGCGAGGATCTGTCGGCGTGGCAGCAGAAGATTGAGGCTCTTGTAAACCGGTTGACCCATGACGTCCCGGTCGACCCTACCCAGCGCACTGCCGGGCAACATGCGAGCTGGGTGCTTGCCTACATCCTCGACTGGCACCGGCGGGAACAGAAAGCAGTATGGTGGGAGCACTTTCGCTTGCGCAACCTGTCGGCTGAAGATTTGCTGGAGGAGCGCGCCGGGTTGTCGGGATTAGCTTTCTCTGCCAGCGTTGGCGGCACGGCGAAAGCCCCCATCCATCGCTACAGCTTCCAGGTGCAGGAAACCGACTTGCGGGGCGGCGAGGACCTGCGCCAAACCGGCGGCGAAAAATTCGGCAAGGTTGAAGAGATATCGTTCGACGACCGGACGATCGATATCAAGAAGCGGCAGGATACGGCGGGTGTTCATCCGGTTGCCGTTTATGCGCACAAGGTTGTCGATTCAAAGGTGCTCGCGGAAGCGCTCGTGCGCATCGGGGAGTATGTGGCTGATAACGGCATTGAAGGCCGAGGGTCATTTCAAGCGGCACGCGACCTCTTGATGCTGGTCGCGCCGCGGCTAGGCGGACGCGAGCTGAGAGAGCCCGACGAACCGGGCCTGGCAGCCGCCATACGGATCGCGCCGCACCTCGACAGCACAGTGCTCCCAATTCAGGGTCCACCGGGTGCCGGAAAAACGCACACCGGAGCGCGCATGATTTGCGCCCTAGCAAAATCGGGAAAGAAAATCGGCATTACCGCCAACAGTCACAAAGTTATCCGCAACGTTCTCGACGAAGTTCTGGAAGCGGCACGCGATGCCGGCATCACAGTTCGATGCATGCAAAAAGTCACCGAGAAGGAAGCCAATATCCCTGGACTACAATTCACGACCGATAACGCGGCGCTCCTGGGAGGCATCGGAAGCAGCTATCAGGTCGCGGCGGGAACGGCGTGGCTATGGGCACGGCCAGACGCGTTCGAGTCTCTTGATTTGCTGATTATCGACGAGGCGGCGCAAATATCCCTCGCCAACGTGCTCGCCGTCTCCCAAGCGGCGAAGAGTATTGTGCTGTTGGGTGATCCGCGACAGCTTGAACAGCCGATACAAGGCAGTCATCCGGAGGGCACGGATGTATCCGCTCTGGCCCATATCCTGGGTATTCACGCGACCGTTCCTCCAGAACGCGGTCTCTTCCTCGAAGAAACTTGGCGCCTGCACCCCGAAATATGCTCGTTCACCTCCGAATTATTCTATGAGGGCCGGCTGCGCTCGCGTCCGGGATTGGAGCAACAAAGAATCAAATCGGGCGGCCGGATCACGGGCTCCGGGCTGATGTACATGCCCGTCATTCACGAGGGCAATCAGAGCTCGTGCCTGGAGGAGGCTGACCAAATCCGTGATCTCGTCACGGAGATTCTCGGTGCGAAGGCAACCTGGGTCGATCGGGAGGGGGGCGAGGCTGCGATCGGATTGGACGATATCCTCATTATCGCTCCGTATAACGCTCAAGTTTTCGCGCTTCAGGAGCGTATTCCCGGAGCCAGAATTGGAACGGTGGACCGATTTCAAGGACAAGAAGCACCGATTGTAATCTATTCCATGACGACTTCGAGCCATGCTGACGCGCCCCGAGGCATGGAATTTCTTTATAGCAAGAACCGCCTTAACGTCGCAACGTCACGCGCGAAATGTGTGTGCATTCTCGTTGGCTCGCCTCATGTATTCGAGGCCGAATGCCGGACGCCTCGGCATATGCAACTGGCCAACGCGTTTTGTCGTTATCGAGAGATAGCAAAGGTCATTCAGTGAGCCGTCTCTCGTCGTTGATGGCAAGAGGACAATCTCAACACCACAATAACCTCTCGCGATAAACCTAGTCGCGAACTGAAAAACGACTAAAGGGGTCGATTATCTGCACGCGAATATCGACATCTCGCTCAAAGATGTTCTTCTTCAGCCAATCGATTTCGTCCTCGCTTGCATTTTTCTCAACGTCGCGATACCAGGATCTTGCACGACCGTCGATGCCGTTATTCCATTTGTACCCTCGCGCCTTAAGTTCTTCCCGCACGCTATACGGTGCGCCTGCCGCCCATACACGGGCGACTGTTCGCCATGCCTCCTCCAATAGGAGCGCTAGTGCGGGTTTATTCAATGTCTTTACAGAATGATCCAACATCTCCAAAACCGCGTAGCAGTCGTCGATGGCCCGGTGTCCCTCATGAAACAATCCTACACCCCGCAGGAGGTGATCGAGTCGCGAACTTTCAAACCCGTGCTTCTTGCGCCATTCGACCTGGCTGGAAGAGCATCCCCATGCGCTACTCTCGAAAACCTCGCAACGGCGCTCGCAAAATCGTCGGTCAAATTTTGCGTTGTGAGCAATAATGATCTTCGCGTCTGACACAAAAGCCGCTACCGCTTCCACATCAATATGCTGGCCTGCAACGTCCTCTTGGGAGATTCCGGTCAATTCCACGACTTCGGCCGGAATCAATATGTTCGGCTCGTTCAGCGCACTAAAGGTATCGACAACCTTTCCTATCACACCATTGTGCGAGTAAGAGAATTTGATCATTCCAATTTCAATGATCTCATCCGCGGTGGTGTTCAGACCCGTCGTCTCTACATCAAGTATTACACCAGTGTGCTCTTTGCCCTTCGGCAAGTTCGTATATTGATCGCGTGGCCGAAAGCGACGAAGGATCCGATAGTCTCCCGTTCCCTCAAGAGATTTCGCCATCTCTTCGTAATCTATTGCCACGATCAAGTTCCCCGACCTCAGCACATGTGCCTCAGTGTACTTACTCCAAAATGAGTTGGTCAACTGGATGCTTTCGACTCTTCCGCAAGCGATCTCCTCGATGTCGAGCGCGACCTCGATGTTCTTCTCGACATTGCCGGATATACGCTTGGACGAGGCGGGCGAGCCGCTGCTCGGTCCATTTGCGAGTTGCGCAAGCGCTCAGTCGCTCCATATGCAGATAACTTAGGATTATCGGAGGTAAGGACCATCGCCGGCTCCGCTTCGGAATAATAACCTCCGATGATGAATTGCCTAGCAAGCCTTGAACCTTTTGGACTCGCTGTTCGTCGCTGCCAAGACGCCGGCAGCATTCAAGTCATCGATCTGGCGACCCGACGCCTATCGAGACGCTGGCGTTCTTTTGATTTAGAATTTCTGGAATTTGGAGGAGGTCAGTTGAGCAGCGCACGTCCCGCGGCAACTTCGAAGCAAAGCGCGAGTTCCTGCAGCAACGCTTCCCGCAAGCGCGGTTGGAGGATCGCGGGCAAAGCGACCACGTCACCGCTGCAATCTGCAGGTCGTGTCCTCTGCCGGCGCCTGGTAGTCCCCGACGTCGCTCCTTGATTCTGGCCGCTCAGTCACTGCCGGGACAGAGCGTGGGCAAAGGGGTATCAGTTTGCAATTTGGCGCCCCTGACTTGCCGTCGCCCGTGGCTGCAGTCCCTGCTATGTTTAGCGTTATGGATCAAACCGTCACGGTCCTAGAACGCGCATTTCAACTGGCAAAGTCGGGCAGCTTCGCCACGGTCGATGCCATTGGGAAGCAACTGAAAGCAGAGGGCTACTCGGTTAATCAGATCACTGGGCGTGTGTTGAGGGCCCAATTGATTGGGCTCATCAAAGCGGCGCGAGGGAAGGGTCATGTCTAAGGGACCCAAAGGCGAGAAGCGCCCCGCCGACGTGATAGTGACTACGCAATCGCCTTCATGGACGACCTACGGGATCGGCTCGCCAATCGCGTCCAACTGACCAGCGACGGCCACAAGGCTTATCTTGAGGCGGTCGATGGCGCGTTCGGTGGGGACATCGACTACGCCATGTTGGTCAAGTTTTACGGTGCGACGTCAAAGGGCGCGAAGGGCAGCCCGGCAGAGTGCATCGGCGCTCGCAAGATGCCGATTTCGTCGCAATGGTCCTGTTCGCGTTGCCGCGGGCGCAGCAACCGGCGATGCCGGTGATCTATTTTCGATGTTCTGGGAACGTGGACTTGCCCGTCGTCATACCGCCGAACGATCTGCAATCTGCCGAGTGTGCGAGCGATACCGTCGCCAGCGATTTTGCCGACAAGATCGGAGGTGAACCGCTCGGCGTCCGAGAGCTTGAGCGGTCCTTTCAGCTGGGCCTTCAGGATGCGGTTTTCGGCGGCCAGATATTCGTTCCGCGCCAGCAGCTCTTGATCCACCTCAGTAGGCCAGGACGCGCGCCCAATCCATTAACGGTCCCCCTTACACCGCGCCCCCCATGGCGTTCATTATGTACCGGACTGGCCTCCGGAACCGCTATACTGGCGATGGATAACGGACCGTGTTCTCGGCCGTTTCAATTTTTGACCACACGGGTCTAATCGCCGCCGGATGAAACACAGTGGGCGGGTTAACTCGATCAGACAAATCAGCGTTAGGAAAGACGATGGCCAGCGACGACAAGAAAATCAAAACTAACCCTGCTCCAAAAAATGAGGTCCCTCCGAACAACAAGAGTACTTCAGGTGTAGACACATCCAAGGCTGAGGGCGGCAAGATTGCTGACGCCTTATCCCACGGACCACCCCAAGTGTGGCAAAGGCCTGACCGGCGCGGAGGCATACAGAGACTATCGGCAGGAAAGTGCTCCGGTTTTTCACAGGCTGGGCGGCCGCATGGGCTGGTTCGGAAGCCCGGAATTGGTCGCTATCGGTCCCGAAATGGAGAAGTGGGATACCCGGAATCTCCCGCCGGTGGATGCCCGCACTGCTCAAATATCTGACTCGACAGGCCATCGATCCCCGGGCGCGATCTCCATCGCGTCTCCCCTGCATGCATTTTGTAATCTATACTCGCAGCAAGTGCACCTCACGTCCATTCCCGAATGGGATGCCCCCGACAGTCTCGCCTGTCTTAAGGGGCCGCACCTTGGTGACAAGGCCTCGTGTGCGCAGGTCCGCCATCAGCAGGTTGAGGCTGCCGAGCTTGAGATAGCCGCGAAAGATGCTGCGGACACGATCGGCCTCGGCTTCATTGACGGTGATTTTCCGGTCCTTGGTGTCGTAGCCCAATGGCGCCATACCGCCGACCCACAGCCGCGCGTGCGCCTTGCGCGCCTGCTCAATGGCAGCGTCCGCCTTGGCGCGCGCGGCATCAATGGCGTTGGCTGCGATGCGCCCAACTTTCGTTTTCCGTCTTTGCTGGCTATCAGACGACACCACACGACCTCCGCACCACGAGGCCGATATGTACCCAGATGCCTTAAGGATTTGAATGTTAGGTTGTGGTACGCGCGGCGAGGCGCGAAGAAACACCCGATTGTGGTAAAGTGATTGCAAGGCGTGCCCAATGTGTAGGCGAATGCCGAAGTCGTGACCGGCGACATGGCGCGTGTTTGTTCACGCATGTCGCGAACGAGCGCTCAAAGACTAAGTAGGCGCTGCGACGGGTACCGCCACGCGGTGCGTTTGTTACGCTGCAAGAAATGTCGCTAGTTCTCCTTGGCTAAGCGGCTACTTGCAGATCCCTTCGCACTCTCTCCGGTCGCTCCGCAGCAACTGGCCCAAGTGCCGCACGGATAGCACGTGCTCAAGCTTGTGCAAGAGCTCCAACGCCTCGCCGGAGCGGCTACGGGTCAATGTCCTGTCGGTACATCGATGGAATTTGGAGCTAATATCTTCGATGCTGGTGAAATTGGACGGTGGCGCCAAGGCTTCGCTGAGAGCTGTGCCATCGCGAAGCTTAACGACCAGGTGATCCGATCGGGGAACGTGTGCTGTCTTCCTCATTAGGAGTTGGACGACTGGATGAGCGACGTGCTCGTCAGTAAAGTCGTCCGGGTCGAGCCGGCCATACACCAGCACGTTGGCAAGACAGAACGGCATGCTGAACCGTCCTTCAATGCCGCGCTTGGGATGCTGTCTCACCAGAGGATAGGGCTTGAGGTCACACTCAATGGATTCAACCGATTGCGGTTCCACCGAGTGCTTCTGCCTTAGTCGAAACATCGCCTCGGTCGTGCTGTGCGTCGCCGTGCAGGACGCCAGCGGTTTCACCTTGATACCGGATTCCAGATGGAACTTGTGGCCGAGCTCCTTACCCAAGGTCTGCAGGGCGGAATCAGGAATCGGGGACAGCGCATCGAGCAGCCCGAAGCGGCCCTCAAGAGCGCTGTGATCAGCTGAGAAGCCGCTCTTCGCGAGCAGCACACATGTCAATCCCGTCGCCGCAGCATGCCCCGTGCGAAACGGCTTCGCCATGGTTCCGCCGTCGCGGGTCAAAGCTCCACATGAGCCCGTTGCCAGGCCGACAGCGTCAAGCATTTGCTCCGCATTCAAGCGAAGTGCATTGCCCGCCGCGCAAGCCGCCGCGATCGAGCCAAGGATGCCGTTGCTGTGCCAGCCTTTGGCGCCCGGCCCGACGCCGCTGTTGCGATCCGAAAACAATGTGTCGAGGCTGTTTCTGACCTCACGGCCGACGATGAAGGCTTCAAGCAGGCGCCGACCCGTCAAATCTTCCTGTTCAGCCACGGCCATGGCGGCAGCAAGCGTGAATGTTGACGAGTGATTGCGGTCGTCAAAGTCCAGTGCATGCGACAGGATTCCGTTGCAGAAGGCCGCGTCGCGCGGTCCAACCGTCCTTCCGGCACCCCAGATCGTGCATTGGCCGTCGCCGGCGTTCTCGCGCGCGAACCGCAAAGTGGCCTGACCAGTCTCCTGAGCCACCGCCGCAATGGACACACCCAGGCAGTCGAGAATCGCAAGCTTCGCGTTCCGCACCACGACCTCCGGCGCCGCTTGGCCCGTAAAGGTGCTGGCAAAGTCCGCGAGCATGCGGCTTAGTCCAACGGACTGCTGCACGCGCGATTCATTCATGGTCTGCCTCCGCTTCGAATGCGATCTTCAGCCGGGTCACGAACACACGCCGCACCTGGCGGACCTACTGGATGCTGCTCAAAAGCGCTCCGAAACCGGGACCGACCTTGATGCCGAGGGGATGGAATGATCCCCAAATGCTTGCACTGTTCGTGCTGACCACCGGCTTTCCGATCTTCTGTTCCATCGCATCGATGATCGGCACCGACGTCATGGTGCCGGACTGAATGTAGATGGCATCCACCGTGGGGTGCTTGCCCGCCACCGAGACGACATTGGAGAATATCTCGGTGGGCGTCATCTGGCCCTTCTCGTAGGACTGCAACTGCCGTCCGATGCCCTCGACCGCTGCAACCTTGATGCCTTCCGATGCCAAGTGATTCTTTAGATTTCCTGCCAAATGCGGCGATTCATCCCGCCAGGACGAGATAACGAGAATTTGCTTCGCACCGAGACGATTTAGCCCATCCGCCAACGCTTGAGAGCTGGTCGTGACCGGCGCCCTGGAAATCTCGCGCATACGCGACAGAATTCGGTTGTGCCCTTCATTTCCGAAATGGAGATGAACCGGTGCTCCCTTCTGCACGATGTAATCGACGCCGGACAAATTCAGGTGCTTTACGCCTCGCTCGACGAGGGCAAACGAAGCCTCGATCTCATCCTTTCGGGCTAAATCGACGACAGCCAGACTGTTGACCACGAGGACCACGTCCTTCGGTGAGCACTGATAGAAATCATAGATTTCCGTGTCGCTGTTGACCCGCGGCGTAATCCAGCCAATGCGTGCCTTCCATCGATCGATCATGCCTATTCCGTCCTACAAGATGAATTCCGCACCCGTCGTGAACGCGATTAGGCCGGGTGGCCAGACGTTGCGTGTAGCCGGGGACTGAGATCAGAGCCGTGCGCTCATTTCTTCATTCCGACGCCAAACAATTTTTGATAGCTCTCGATTGCCGAGCGGGGCGACCTGGCGAGTTCGCCGATGACCGCTTCAATGACCCGGTGATCCTTGGGGGAATAGTCAAGTTTCATCCGGTTCGCCTCGTCTCGAAACGCAGGGTCGTTCATCGTGTCCATGAACGCCTTGCGCATAACGGCAACCCGCTCCGGCGGAACGCCGGGCGGCAGCGCGATCGGATAGGCGACTTGAAGCGGAGCCTCTGACAACTTGACGAGCGCGAGTTCTTCGGGATTGCGAGCCAGTTCCTGCGCGGTCGGCACATCTGGTAGCACTGCGAGTCGCTCCGAATTACCGAATTGGATCATCGGACGTATCATCTTCTTGCTGATCCAGTTTGGCTTGCGTGAGATGAGGTTGGCATAGGTTATGCCGTTGCCCCCAACCTCCCCGCGCTCGAATGCAAGGTCAAGCGCGTTCTTGCCATAGCCAACGATGATTTTGACGTTGAGCCCGAACGCCACCTTGAGAATGTGAATGGGGCTGTTGACCACCCCTACGGGAACCGGCGGGTCGGCATGGCGCAGATCCTCAACTGTCCTATAGGGTAAGGATGCCTGGATAATGAAAAGATACGCGTTATCATCCATGCTTGCCGGCGTACCCAGCCAATTGAACTTCTCCGCTCGAAATCGTGCCTTCGGATTTTCGATCGTCGAATCAAGAATGGAGTTACGCTGAAACGTTCCGACGACGGTCCCATCCTTGTCGGCGACATTGTAAATATGATTGGCCGCAACCAGGCCGCCTGCCGCATTCATATTTTGGACCACGACCGCCGGTTGGCCCGGGATATGGTTTCTCAAATGCCGCGAGATGAGCCGTGAATATATATCGTAGCTGGCACCAGCTTCTGCGCCGACGATGATGCGGATCGTCTTCCCGTGAAAGTAGCTGTCGTCTGCCGCCGCCGCGCCGACCGAGCTTCCGATCAACATCGCCGCCGCGAGGAGAGAAATGGTGGCTTGCATGTTACATCGCCCTGCAGTGGTCAATGTGCAGCGTTATGGTTCGGCTGATCATCCTCGTCGGCCGCTCCACCATGCCGCTCCGCATTGAGCACCGGCCTTCGAATGAACCAAGAACTTCTTATCGGTTCTTCGTCGTATCGTTTCTGGCTCCCACCGATGGTTAAGCTAACAAGCGAGGCTGTCGCGCACTAATTCAAAAAATAAATGAACTATTGAGAAAAGTAGATAGGCGTCTCTCATCGTGCCCCGAGAGGATACGTCAAGCCGCGAGGCGGTGGCTACTTCGATTGCCGATGGGACTAGCGGTGCGCGCTCGCCGTCTCGTCGCCCGGATCATCGAACTGCCTCCGAAAGTCCGCAAGGCCGCCCGCAATCTCCATAAGACTGTCGAGCTTTGGCTTCTTCTTGAGCTTCTTGAGTTCGTCAATGATCGTGCCAGCGAGCTGTCCCGCGGCAGGCGTGAGGCTGCGCCTGCGATCGTGAATGAAGTACAGTGCGCGTTCCATGGAAGGCCGGAAGATCGGCCGAAATATGAGGTTGTGGCGAATTGCCGGCCAAGCCGCAATGCCAGGCAGCAGCGTGAATCCCGCGCCGCTTTCGACGAGCGAAAAGAGCGCTGACAGGCTTGCGACCTCATAGATTGGATTCGGCAGATGCGGTCGCACGGCCGGATGGCTGTCCAGCATTTCGCGGGTATCGGTCCCGCGCGCCAGCGCCACGAACGCGTGCCCTGCGAGATTGGACCAACACAGCCTGCCCGTCCTCATCGACAGCGGATGGTGGCGCGCACACAGAACGCCAAACCTGTCCTTGAGGACGAGTTGCGCGTCAAGTGAATCGGCCGGGCTCGTAAGCGCCGCAATGCCGAAATCAGCCTCCCCCTTGATGACACGGCTGGCCAGATCCTTTCCCGCGTGCTCGATGATCCGCACGGAAATTCCAGGATAGGCCGCCTCCAGCCGGACGACTGAGGGAGCAATTACGAGTGAAATGACGGACGAGCCGGCCGCTACCGCAACCGATCCGCGCGCCCGGTCTGCCGTCGTCTGAACGTTGCTCAGTGCGAGCGAAAGCTGCTCCATGATCCGTTCGACCATTGGGAAAAACCCGACGCCCTGAGGCGTCAATTCGACCGAGCGGGTTGACCGGTTGAAGAGCCTGACGCCGACCTCGGATTCGAGTGCCCGGATCTGCAATGTGAGCGCCGACTGCGACACATTCAATTGTCCCGCCGCCCGCGTGAAGCTTCGCTCCTTGGCGAGCGCGAGAAACGCGCGCAGCTGCTTGAGCGTGACATTGTCCATTTTTTCGTTTTCTCATTAATTGACGCCTTTGTTGAGCTTGGCAAAATAGCGCGCGACTCGCCACCGAAATTCCGGTGCGGCAGGTGGGCGGTGGCTGCGGCAAAGCGTCAAGCGAACCGGCTCAGTGACCCCAACCCAGCATCTTTGCGAGCCGCAGCAGAACCGGCTTCGGTGTTGCGACCGCCTGCTTGATCAGCACTTCGACTTCTTGGCTGTTCTTTGAGGTGAGGTCGAGCGAGATACGCTTGGCGTCCTCGATGAATTCCCGATCCCGCATCGTGGCGTCGTATGCGGCCCGCATGACGCGTAGCCGCTCTCCTGGAACTCCAGGGCCCATCCAGTGAGAGAACCCGAGCACGATGGGCAAAGTAAGGAGGGTCACGACCTGCCGGTCCTGCGCCGATTCGACGAGCTCCTGCAGCAGTGGCACTCTCGGGATATCGGGCTCTGCTTTTTCTCCAAGCTGCACGAGGACGTTGATCTTGTTTCCAGTAATCCAGGCCTTGTCGTAGGCGACCAGCGACGACCAGGTAACGCCCGCCCGTCCTGCGACCTCGCCGCGTTCCATGGCGATGTGAACCTCGCGCGCGCCCTGATATCCGTTGATTACCCTGAATCTCGTTCCCAGCAGCTTGTTGATTGCAACCGCATGGATATTGGAATCGGCCTGATCGCCGGTGCCACCAAGCGGCACGTCCCGTTTCTTGGCTTCGTCGATGGTGGTGATGCCCCAGGACTTCCAGGTGACGACCACCGAGTTCGACGCCTGCATGCTGCCGAGCCATCCAAGCCTTGCGGTCTCGAAGCTAATGCCCTTGCGGCCCAGTAGCTCGAACAGGGGCAGGCTTTGGTTGACACTCGCGATGACAGTTCCGTCCTGTGGCGCCGGTCCAAAGACATAGTTCGCGGCCCGCAAGCTGCCGGCGCCCGCCATGTTTTGCACGACTATCGCCGGGTTGCCCGGAATGTGCTTGCCGAGATGCCGCGCCAGCAAGCGGGCGGCGTTGTCATATCCACCGCCAGGGCCATATCCCACCACAATGCTGATCGTCTTGCCGCGGTAGAAGCCCTCTTGGGCCCAAGCCGCCATCGAGGGCGGCAGGGCGAGAGCGACGAGAAAAGGGATGAGGAAAAGGCGTTTCGGCATGGCGCTTCCAGTCCTGGATTTGCCCATGACGATAACATCCAGCCCCATATCCAGCCATGCTATTTACCAAGGCTGGAACTGCACAAACCGGCCCTGAGAGCTTGAGCGCGGGACGCCTGCAGATCACTCGGCAGGGATGCGCTGCCGTTCCGACCTCTGTGCCACATAACGGTTCACATGCGGCTTGAGTCCGAGGTTCTCCCGCAGCGTGCTTCCTTCATAGGCGGTCCGGAACAGACCCCGGCGCTGCAACTCCGGCGTCACCATGTCGACGAAATCGGTAAGTCCGATCGGCAGGACGGGCGGCATGATGTTGAAGCCGTCGGCGCCGCCTTGGGTAAACCACTCCTCCAGCTTATCGACGACTTCCGATGCGGTGCCATAGATCTGCTGATGACCACGCGCACCCGCGACGCGCTGAAACAGCTGTCTGATCGAGAGATTCTCGCGTTTCGCGATATCGGCCAGCAGCTGTGCTCGAACTCGATATCGTCTTGCTCTTGGGCAATTCCGGCAGCGGTGCGTCCGGATCGTAATCGGTGAGGTTGATGCCCAGATAGTTCGACAACAGCATCAGCCCGGCCTCGGGATGGATAAGCTCCTGCAATTGCTCGAACTTGTCCTTGGCTTCCTGGTTCGTCCGGCCCACCGTCACGAAGAATCCGGGCATGATCTTGGTGTCCTCGGGGTCGCGCCTGTATTTCTGCATCCTTGACTTGATGTCGGCATAGAACGACTGCGCGCTCGCGAGCGTGGAATGCGCCGTGAAAATGACGTCGGCAGTCTCTGCGGCGAGGTCCCGACCGTCGTCCGACGCGCCGGCCTGCACGATAACGGGTCGTCCCTGCGGCGACGGCCCTACATTGAGCGGGCCTTTGACGCGAAAGTTCTCACCGCAATGGTTCAAGGTATGGAGCTTCTTGGCATCGAAGAAAAGCCCGTCACGCCGGTTACGAACGAACGCGTCCGGCTCCCAACTGTCCCATAGCCCACACACCACTTCCGCAAACTCGCGTGCCCGGCGGTAGCGCACATCCTTGTCGGGATGCGCGTCGCGACCGAAATTCAACGCCTCCGCCGCCTTGGCCGAGGTCACCAGATTCCACCCCGCGCGACCCCCGCTGATGACGTCAAGCGACGCAAACTTGCGGGCGATGTGGAACGGCTCGTCGTAAGTCGTCGATTGAGTACAGACCAGACCGATGCGCTTCGTCACCGCGGCAAGCGCGGACATCAGTGTGATGGGCTCGAACCATGCAACGTACGAGAAGCGACCGATCGACCGCTCTTCGCCCTCCCATACCGTGAGGTTGTCAGCTACAAATAACATGTCGAACAAGCCTCGCTCGGCGATTTGCGCGAGTTCGACGTAGTGAGGAAAGTTCATGCCGGCATCGACAGCCGAGCCGGGATCCCGCCACGCCGCCAGATGGTGCCCGCAGGGGTAAAGGAAGGCGCCAAGTTTCATCTTCCTGAAGGAAGCGCTCATGTGTCGTCTCGTCGTCTCTCGGAGGGATGGCAACGGTCTCTGCTAGGGCCAATCCGCGGACGGCCTGCGGCCGACGCGGAGACTTTAGAAAGCCTGGATGATCGCGATTGATTACTCAAGCGCATTTTTTCAATGGTTTCATTTGATCTAGCAATAAATAGACGCTCCCAGCCCGGGGGAGGTCCTTGTACGAATATCTGAGCAGTGCCCAAAGCGGAACTGAGGTGTACAGCCAGCCAGCGAATTTAGATCGCCGAAGAGCATTGGCAAAGAAGGTAGTTCAGTTCGATTGGACGATGGACGATGTCGCTTGCGCCGATCGCAAATGCACGCGCGGCTTGAGCCGAGAACCTCCTTTTTGTGATGAAGATCAGCTTTCGCACCGTCGACCAAAGCATGCAAACGGAGGCGCGGAGGCGCGCGTCCTGGCAGGCGATGACAGGCCCGCCTCATCGGCGGGCCCCCAGATTGCATGTCAGCAGTATGATGAAGCAGACGACGGCGGGAATAATGACAAGCTTCAGCATGATTAGCTTCCTGTTATCGCGTGGCCGATCACGATGCCGAGGATGCCAGCGACGATCAGGAACGCCGCGAGCTTGCTGGCGATGCGTCTGACCGGCGTGTGCTGCCGATCAAACCTCCGGCGGGCGGCGGCCATCTCCCTCATCGCGTCACGGAGCTGGAGAGCGCCCATTGTCCGCTCGACGATGACCCGCTGTTGCCGTTCGGTGATCCGGCGACGGCGGCGGCAGGACGTGGTAGTCTTATTTTTAGCCTTGGTTGCCATGAGATATCGCCTCGTGGCTCTGGGGTTAGGCCCTCGTTGGCGTTCCAGCGCTTTCGGGGGCCACCTGTCGAAGAACAAGCAAATGAAACAACGCGTGCTGAAATCCAGAAAACTAGTGCGCCGGCTGGCGCAGGGTCGATGCTGATTTGTCGGGAGATGAATGCGATATGCGCGTGCACTGCTTGATCACGCGCCTATGAGTTAAGCGCATCGCGCTCTTCGCCCACGGTGCCGCGTCGCAAGATGCGGCCCTTTTGCCTTAAAGCTTAGCCATCCGGGCTCCGGGGCTTCGCTTGCGGCCCCGTGATATCATTTCGATAGCAATGGGCGGTACCGCTTGGTCAGTACCGAGATTGTCGACATAGCTTGCGCGGGTGGACTGCCGTCTGATTTCCTCGCTCCGCCATTGCTCGTGGTCGCATAGAGCCGGCATGCTCGCACCAGACTAAGTCTGTGCGAATTTGCATATCTCGCGCTTGCTTGGTCAGTTGCATCACCAGAAGGTCACCGGACGCCACAACCATCACCAAATCGGCAGCAAACTGACAAATAGTGCACCAATCCACACCCAGAACCGTGTCATTCCTGCCTCAAGGAGTTGATCACGCTTGTAGATGTAAAATGGCACTAGGAGCGTCAGCCATCCGTTGAGCCTGTCAGATTCCCAGCCTGCGGCCTTCAAAGACCTATAATCGAGAATAGCCATGGACATATTGGCCAGAATGCCAAGGAACCACATTTCTCTTACTAGTCGTTCAGTCAAGATCCCAAAATAGTAAGGTTGTCCTGAAAGAAGCTGACTGTAGGCCGTTGAGACATAAATGGCCGCCAATAAGTATTGTAGCAATGTGCTCCACACGGGCGCCAGTGCGAGCGCCCAAACATAGCCTTCTGCAATGTCCTTTTTGGCGAGTGGAGGAGGCGAGTCCGTGCCAAAAAGACTTTTCAGCTCCGTCGTCGAAAGCGGCTGCCAGTCGGCCATGCCTTTACGCCAGACACTCGTGGCTGCAGAAATCCGTCGTCGCCGTAGCAATGTTCGAAGGGCGACTTCTGTAACAGGTCCGATGCGCTTGCCGTCTTCCGTGTAGTACCACGTAGTCCCTGGTTCAGATGAGCCGGGGGCTTCTCTAGAGCCCGCAAATACACCAGCGTCTTTAGAACTCTTGTTGGCTGTGTCGCCCAGGAATGTTCTTCTGGCTGACCGATCGACCGTCGTCGCGATTTGGCTGATCGAAATCCACTGTGCCAGCCCATCACGCCAAATCATTGAATCGGGTAACAGTGTGCCGTCAGACAGCAAGGAATTGAGGTCGACAAGTGATACCGGGCCGCGCTGTGCACCATTCTTTTTGTAATACCAAATGGCGGCCTCGTGGCTGGGCTCGGATTGCGTTGGGCCGATCAGGCCTAAGCCGCCGTTAGGCTCACGAGCCTGATCGGCAGCGCGCGCATATGGGTACCTGTTCTTCCGTGCCTTTCGCAACAGCACAACAGGCAACACAAGTCCTGCGATGGTCATGAAGATCAGGAATGACGTTTCAACTTTCGAATCCTGCATTCCGGCCAGCGTGACCAAGACAACGCCCAGGATCGAGAAGCCGATTGCGCCGGCAACGGACGACACCACGCATAGGCTAAAGAAGACCAACCCAGGTAATCGACAGATCAATGATGTTCTTTCGTTTGTAGCTTCAACCATTGTCACTTCTCCTTGAGAAATGTAGACGATAGTCTACATCTGGGGTTAGGCTTGTCGAGAACTCATAGTCCGTAGACTTATAGTCATCGTTGCGGCCCGCTCGCCGGCATGGGCGAGAACGAGAAGGCCGTCATCGAGGTGGTGGCGGAAAATGTAAGACGAGCGCGAAAGGCGGCGGGGCTGTCGCAAGAGGGCCTTGGCTTTGAGGCCGGCCTCGATCGCACCTACATTTCGCAAGTCGAGCGCAAGCAGCGGAACTTGACCATCGGGGTCCTGGCGCGGCTTGCCAAGGCGCTCGGGACGACGCCTGACAAGCTTCTGGTCCCGCCGCGCAAAGGCAAGGGCGGGGCGGTTGGCCGTTAGTATTCGCTGGCGAGCATGATCGTGATCACGCGCTCGGTGACGGTGGGGTCAGCCGGATCGGGGGAATGGTATGTCAGACTGCGGTCGTAGTAATCGATCTTGAAGAAGATCGTCTGTCCTTCGGCTTCGAACGATCCAAAGTCATGTTCCTCGTACGGATCATTGGCATGTGAGAAATCGTCGAAGACAGCGACGGTCGTGAAAAGCCTGTGAACGGTCTCAGCGCCGAGCGCAGCAATCCCCGGCGTGATGACGACGTGGCCGCCGGTCAAGTGTTGGCGAAAGTGGTCGTTTAACGCACGTATGTGCTGTGGATCGCTGGTCATTGGTTGGTCCTTGTTCGGATCTGGATGAAAGGGTGATCGCCCGCGCCGGCGCGAACCCAGGCCCAGGCACGGCCTTTGGCAGCCCTGGGGCGTGCAGCGGCAGTCTGAGGCGTTGATGGCTAGGCGGCCGCTTCGCGACGACGCGAGCGGGGGTGGGCGCAGCGCAGGATGGTGGTGGGTCGCGAGCCGTCGTTGGCTCTCGACCCGTTCTTTCACCGGTTGGGATACAGGAGAGCTAGGCTGTAGCGATGCCGCACGATCGTCGGCAATTGGGGATAGTCGCGCCAACGCACCGTGAAGACATGGTCCTTTTTCTCAATCGGGATAGCCTCCCACCAGCCCGCCCAGGGGTCTGATCCCTTGGCAAGTACCAAGTGATCGCAGTCGATCGCATCCCACGTCTCAGGCAAGCCGTGATCTGCATTGGCCGAGGGTTCTGTCGCGGCGGCCTTGGAGGTCGCACGTGGCTTTGCCGGTCCGGGATTCACTTGGCCAGCGCCGGCTGGCCCGATGGGATGCATCAGAGCGACGCTCAGGCGATGCCGGGAGAACTTCTTCTTGTCTTCCGGATAGTCACGCCAGCGCAGCGTCAGCATGTCGTTCGACCGGCTTAGAACAAGAGCGTCGTACCAGCCGTCAATCGGGCTCTCCTGGGCAACGACGACGTGACCGGGCGCAATCTCATCCCAGCTTCCGGGCAGGTTGCCGCTATTGGGAGTGGCGCCAGACGATGCGCCCGCGCCCTCTGCTGCTGATGAACCGGTTGCCTCGATAAGCTTGGCGTACAAGGCGCTGGTGACGTACGGCACGATGCTTCGGCCGCTGCCGTGAATGCGGCCGGCTGGCAGACGAGCGGCTAAGGTGGCCAGGTTCGGGTCGGTGACGCGCGCGATCTGAAGGTGGAGTTGTTTGGCGGCCTTCGCGGCCAGCGCGGCGTGGCCGTTTGTAAAGCGGGCGGCCCTCGGCTTGCCATCGTCGCCAATGCCAAACAGCACGATAGCTGTCGCTGCCGTCGGTTGCTCATGAGCAGTTCGTTTTTGGGGCATTCGATGTCTCCTGAATCAAAAGGGGCCCAAACGGGCCCCAGGGGTTTTGCGCAGCAGCCAAACTTCTCCGGCCAAGTTGGCCGCGAGCCGATCGGCTAGGCCGATCAGATTACATGTATTAGCTGCATTATTATATTAATACACCTAAAAGTAGAAGTCAATGCCTGTGATTTTATTCATATTTCACTCAACGCAATACGATCGCACTTTGGCCGTACGCGGCAATGCGTATTTTGGCAGGGGCGCGTGTCGTCGACGCGATTGCCATTGCAGACGTCGAATCCCGTTTGGGCGCTATAACGCCAAACCGCGCTCTGGATGAAGCGCGGAAAGACACGTGGAAATTGGCGATTGAACGTCCGAGCATCGATTGCGGCGGCGATAGAGGCGAGCACGTCGGCGCAGCCGCCTGGCCGATAGCATTGCGGCCCGTACGGATGGTCGGCATGGAATCGCCGCAAGATCCCGGTGCGATGCAGGAAGTTATGAACGAGCGTATCGACCACGACAAAGGTCGCGCCGACCTTTGACCATACAGGCCGCCGTCTACCGCCGCCAAGGAGCAGCATTGAAGCTGCCATCGCTGCAACCTTGTCTGAAACCCCGTAAATCCCGGTAAGGGGCTTGACGATGGCGTCGCGCACGGCGGCAAGGCGGTTGGACGCCTCGTGGTCATCTGCCGCCGCGAGCTCGTGATCGAGCCAAGCGACCAAATCGCCGTCGGCAATGTCGCGAATAAACAGGAACAAACTGTAGGCCAGCTGGTTCAGGCGGCCGTTGCGCAGGTTGGCCTTTGGCAACGGGCAAGCTTGGAAGTGGTATGGGTCGGCGCATGTTTGCGTGCCTTTCTGATAGGCGCAGCCATGAAAGAGCCAATAGCCGCCCAGCTTGTGACATGACGGCGATCGGCCGATCGCGCCTTCAATCTCAGCCCAGGTCAAGTTGCCATGTTGGTTGATGAAGCCTTCGGCGACGCGGTCGGCGATCCCTTGAAAGCTCAAGATGACCATCAGCCAATTGAACAAACCAGGGGTGTCATGGGCGTCGATTGCTGCCAATACGCCAGCGCGGCGCAGGTCCGATCGCAGGTCGGTGATGAATGAAGGTGGGCCGGCGATTTGGCAGACGCGTTCAACGATGGCGACTGCATGGGCCAGGGCAGGGGTGAGATCAGACGTGGTCAGTCGAACCTCCCTGGTTCAAGGCCTGCTTCAGATCAGCGACACCAACCGCCGCTGCGCATCCGTGTCGCCGTCGATGTACCGTTGTGTGGTCTGGATAGATCGGTGACCAGCCAACAACTGGACGTCGCGCAACGAGCCGCCAGCCTTATGGACGAGGCGAGCGGCGCGTGTGATGAACGTGCGGCGGCCGGAATGGGACGAGCAGCCGGCGAGGCCAACGGCGCGATAGGCCATGGCGAACCAATTGACGATGCTGACAGCCGTCATTGGTCGATTGCGCTCAGACTGAATGACAGGGCCTACGCCCGCAGTGATCTTGCGCCATTGGCTCAAGGCGGCGCGTAAGTCGGGGTGAATGGGAATAATGCGACCGCTGTTCTTCTTCGCAGCCCAGTCGTGCAGTTCAATCGACGTGCCAATGTCGCCGGTCGCATCGACGACCATGTCCCACGTCAATTTGGCAATCTCGCCCGCGCGCAGGCCGGCCTTGACTGATAACAGCACAAGGACGCGATTGCGGCGCGGGTAGCGAGTCTGGGCGGCGAAGGCAAGAAGGTCGCGAATGTTGTCGCGTGATAGTATTTTTGCCTGCTTTCCTGGCATCATTGGGCAATGAAGTCAGCTTTAACGAAGACTGAATCAGTAATGTCGGGATTGCAACACGTATTTTCAGGGGAGCGTGCGGATGAATACCAATTGCGAAATGACTATTTCTTAACGAGTTCGAGCAGGCTTTGGTCGGCGTGGCCTTGATCCTGTCAGCGCGAAAGCGAAGCAAATCGCACGCATTCTCACGCTAACTTGCAATGCTTAGCCGGAAGCATCAGAGCTAATACCAATCCTCAGGACGGCTGAACTCTTGGGGATTCCCAAATCGGTTGCAAATAATTCAACCTGGCAAACGGAGGGTCGTTTGCCATGGGGCAAGCCATTGCGGTGAGGTCTGGCCATACGAGCGGCGAGGTTCGGCGGCTTGCGAGGCGGGCGGACGAGGCAACGCCGTCGTTTACGTGCTCCTCGATGACCGTTAGGGCTTTTTATCCGGCCAACCTCAGCCCTTGTGCACCAGCAGGATCATGCCGACTAACACCGCCAACAGGACCGCCGACAGCGCAATGGCGACGCGCGTGGCTTTCACGGCCCGATCCTTCTCCCACCAACTGGTCGGCTTGATGCCTTGCAGCAGAAATGTGGTCACGCCGGCAAGGTTTACGCAAATTAGGTTCACCAGAAACAGCGAAAACGCGCCGGTCGCCAGGGCCGGGTGCCCGCCGCCCAGCAGCAATCCGGACGTCACCAGCGGCGGCAACAACGCCACCGCCACCATGACGCCGATCAACGTCGCCGATACGCCGGTCGTGAACGCCAACGCACCGGCGCTGCCCGACGCCAATGCCACCACGATGTCGCCG
Source organism: uncultured Alphaproteobacteria bacterium (assembly GCA_963753575.1). Lineage (GTDB taxonomy): Bacteria > Pseudomonadota > Alphaproteobacteria > Rhizobiales > Xanthobacteraceae > VAZQ01. The sequence goes on along the minus strand of CAVWCR010000003.1, from coordinate 3,325,502 downwards.
AGACCCACCCGCGTGCGCGACGCCATTTCGGACAATGTCGGATCCACCTCCAGAGCACGCCGATGATCACGGACAAGGCCAACGCCGCCACAATCCCCGCCAGCGCCGTCACAAGCCCCTGCCGAAGCAGCGACAGGTCGCCCAAGGTAATGCCGAGCGACAACGCCACGTTCGGTCCGAGCAGGGGCGCAATCACCATGGCCCCGATGATGACGGCCACGCTATTGTGATTCAGGCCGATGGCCGCCACCAAGGTGGACAGCGCCACCATCGCCATGTAGACGCGCGATAGCCGCGCGCCATTTTTGATGTCCTCGTACAACTCCTCGCGGCCGATCCGCTCCGGCGGCTTTTCCTCGGGCGGCGGCGGCTCAGACGTAGCCGGTTGCGGTTCCGGTTCTGGCTCCGCCTGGGCGCGTGGCAAAGTCGCCTCGACCGGCAAAATCACCACCCGGTTGCCCTCCCCACCGGAGTAGCGCTTCTCTAACAGATCCATCACCGTTTCGCTCTGTTCCGCATCCAACAAGATGCGAACTAGAACTTCGCCGTCCGCCAGCCGGATCTGCCGGTGTTCGAGCACTTTGCACTCGTTCAGGAGCTCGCGGACGCCCGCGCCGTCCTTCTCCCGCAGCACCATCTCGAGCATGCGCAGCGCCATCGGGTGTCACCGGATTTCTATTCTTTTCAGGAGTTCCCACATCGGCACTGCCGTAGCTCCGCCAACGACCCCGCTCAGATAACTCGGAATGGCCGCGTTGAAGAGCAGCCCCACAGCAGACCGGCAATGAGGCTCGTCAGCAACATGGTCACGAGCGTGATCAGCAATCTCTGCCAGAGCGGCACGTCATCCCTCCCTGGAATGTCGGAGGACTTGCCATTGACGACCCCCGCCTTTGGATATCTTGGGTCGGGCCGAAGCTTCAGGCAACCGTTCCAAAGAGTTTCCCAATTCCGGCAGTCAGAGCCATAGCCAACGCGCCCCAGAATGTTACTCGGGCCGTGGCGCGCCGGACGTTTGCACCGCCTGCTTTGGCTCCGATCGCGCCGAGAAGGGCAAGAAAGCCCAAAGATGCGGCGGACACGATGAGGACAAGCGCGCTCGCGGGCGACACCACGTCGTGTTTTTCCCGATCCGACCGCCATGAAGCTTACAGGGTGTCACAGGGAGCGGCTCCTGCACCGCAAGGCCCCTACGCTGGCTGGCCACTTTGATGTCGATCAAATCGGCCGGGGCGATGATAGGTAAGGTTACGTTACTGGAGAAGAGAACATTCACAGCCTGCTGGTGTTATTGGGGCGGCCATCTTGCTTGTAGATGTATCGATTTTTTACATCGGTCGTTGCGTTTGCGGGAGGCGTTCGTGAATCCAAGAATTAAGCGGATATTACTGGCGGCAGGTGCCCTAGCAGTCGCTAGCGTGATTGGCTTCGCGTCGCACAGCCGTGCGCAAGGCAGTTCGGCTGTGGGCGCGATCGAGCTTGCCCAAACCAGCCAGACGGAACAGAAGAGGAGGACGGTCGCTCCGAGACAGGCCACTCCGAGGAGACAGGCCACTCCAAAACGGGTTGTCACACCAAGGCGAGTTGTCACTCCGAAACGAACCGTAACGCCGAGAGTTGCTACGCCAAAGGAGGGTAGCCCGACGACCCGCCGTTCGAGCGGACCCGGATTCCGCGCGATCGCTACCGGCGGTAGGGGCAGAGCCCTTGTCCGCGGCCGGAATTATACCGTATGGCGTGGCTTGCACCGCGTGCGTTATAGCAATCGCTGGAGAACTTTAGGCGCGCTGAGCGCATTGAGCGTTTTGTTCATTGGTGGCACCTCTTACTACCCTTACGCCTACCTTTCGGCGCCCGAACCAGTCTGCGAGGGAGAAACCGAGGACGGCTGCATCCTGCAATGGCAGGAGGTCGAGACGATCGAGGGGCCAAGAGTGTACCAGTGCGTAGCCTATTGTCCGTGGCAATAGGAAGACGAGCCAGGAGAAGAACAATGTCCAGTACCGGACAAATGGCCTTGTCTTCGGTCGCAAATAGGGCGTCTGCCCTTCAAAAAGAAATCGCGGATTAAGAAAAAGTACGTCAATTCCAACCTGTGCCCCAAGATTGGGGCAACGTTGAATAAAGCGAGCAAAAACAGGGATCACAGAAAATTGCGGTGATCGATTTTGCTTGGACGGCATTTGGTCATAGGACCTAGCCTCATGGTCTTCTACAGGAAGGAATCGTCATGCCTGTGAAGAACCTGTTGCGGGGCCACGTTGCGGATCCGTGGATTCCATTTTGCGCAAAGTGCTCGCAGAAAATGAAGATGACGAGGTCGACGCCAGCCCAGGAAAAAAGGGAAACTCGTACCTGCGAATGTGCCTGTGGTCACAGCGAAGGGATTAACCTGGCCCTTCATCAAGGGAAGTCGCAAGACGACGACCGCGAGAAACTGCAAGAACGATTGGCCAAGCTTGCCGGCGGCGTCGCCGTTATCGGCGTGGGGGCGCCCACCGAAGCCGAAATGAAATCCAAAAAGGAGGCTCTCGACGACGCCGTCAGCTCGACCAAGGCGGCGGTGGTGGAGGGTATCGTGCCAGGTGGTGGTTTGATTTTGCTGCGGTGCATTGAGGTCGTGCAGCAGGAAGAGGGGAAGTGCGACTGTGATGAAAGGACGGGCGTCCAAATTCCGAAACGCGCGCTCGAAATGCCGACCCGTCAGATCGCAGAAAACTCGGTCGTCGACGGCGGAGTGGTCGTGGCCCCCATGATCGCTGGCCAAGGCAATTACGGCTTCGATGCTGGGCGCAAGGAATACGTTGATCTGGTCGGGGCTGGAATCATCGATCCCAGCAAGGTGGTGCGGGTCGCCCTGGAGAATGCGGTATCGGTCGCCTGCGTGCTGCTGCTGACGGAAGCCACGATGACCGAGATACCGGAGACCAAGAAGGAGCAGACGCTTGCGCCAGAAATGGCGATGTAGCGCGAATTCCATTCAATTGGCGCAACTGGCGAGCGCAACTGGCGAGCGCAACTGTCCGGACCAGTGGGATCTTAGTCAATGGACGAGCGTTCGAAACGGGAGTTTTCCAAGCTTCGCAAGGAAATGGTTGAAAATGCCATCTTCGCGCGCGGAGTTCGGTCCGAGCTGGTGCTCGACGCAATGCGCACCGTACCTCGCGAGGTGTTCTTGCCTGAACGGCTTCGGGAGTTTGCCTATGAGGATTCCCCTCTGCCGATCGAAGAAGGGCAGACGATCTCCCAGCCCTATATCGTCGCCTTCATGACCGAGGCATTGGCGCTCCGAGGCGGCGAAAAGGTACTCGAAATCGGGGCCGGTTCGGGCTATGCGGCGGCGGTCCTTTCCGAAATTGCCGCCGACGTCTACACCGTCGAGCGTCATGGTCCGTTGGCCGAGAAGGCTGCCACGACACTGGCCGATCTTGGTTACGACCATGTCCACGTTCTGCACGGCGACGGGACGCGCGGTTGGCCGGCGCATGCGCCCTATGACGCGATCATTGTCGCCGCTGGCGGCCCCACGATTCCCGAGTCTCTAAAAGAGCAACTGAAGGTCGGCGGCCGGCTGGTGATTCCGGTCGGGGCGGACCAGCGCGTCCAAGAACTGGTGCGAGTGACGCGGATTGCACAGAACGAATTTCGGCGTGAAGACCTCGCCGATGTGCGATTTGTTCCGTTGCTCGGCGAGGAAGGATGGGCGCCCGAGGTGGCGGAGCCGACTCGCATTCGCCAAGCGCGGCCGACACTCACCACCAGTGAAGAACGGCTGGCCAAGATGATCGCCGACACGGCCGAGCCGTTCGGCTCGATCGATACGGCCGATCTCGGTCCGGTGCTCGAACGGATTGGCAACGCGCGCGTCGTGTTGCTCGGCGAGGCGACCCACGGCACCTCGGAATTCTATCGAATGCGCGAGCTCATCTCGCGCGAATTGATCGTCAAGAAGGGATTCCGCTTCATCGCCATCGAAGGCGATTGGCCGGATGCCGCGCGCGTCGACAGCTATGTTCGGCATGTCAAATATTCTCCTTCCGAATGGACGGCATTTGCACGCTTTCCGACCTGGATGTGGCGCAACAACGAGGTGCGTGATTTCGTCAACTGGCTGCGCGAGCACAATGCCGCGATCAAACCCGAGGCGCGGGTGGCGTTTCACGGCCTCGATCTCTACAGCCTGTATGTGTCCATTCGCTCGGTTCTGAGTTATCTCGACGAGGTCGACCCGGATGCCGCCAAGATTGCGCGCCAGCGCTATGGTTGCCTGACGCCGTGGCAGGGCGACCCGGCGACCTATGGCCACGCCGCGCTGACCGGCTCCTACAGGACTTGCGAGCGATATGTGGTACGCGCGCTCAAGGATTTATTGGAAAAGCGCGTTGCCTACGCCGAGCAAGACGGCGAACGCTTTTTTGATGCGGTGCAGAATGCCCGCCTCGTCGCCAACGCGGAGCGCTATTATCGCGTCATGTATTATGGCTCGCGCGCGTCCTGGAACCTGCGCGACGAGCACATGTTCACGACGCTGAAGAACCTGCTGGCGTTTTACGGCACTGCCAGCAAGGCGATCGTATGGGCACATAATTCTCACGTCGGAGATTCGGCTGCGACCGAAATGGCCTCGCGGGGCGAGCATAATATCGGTCACTTGTGTCGACAGGAATTCGGCGACGGCGCCTACCTGGTTGGCTTCGGCACCAATAGCGGCACCGTTGCGGCGGCATCCGACTGGGACGGGCCGATGGAGATCAAGAAAGTTCAGCCGGCGTTGCCGAAGAGCTATGAGCGATTGTGCCACGCGACTGGGCACCTCCGCTTTACGTTGGGCTTGCGCAATCGCACCGACCTGACCGGTGCGCAGGGCTTGGGCAAGCCGCAGCTTGAGCGAGCGATTGGTGTGATCTACCGGCCGGAGACCGAGCGCGCCAGCCACTATTTTCAGGCGGTCCTGCCGCAGCAATTCGATGAGTACATCTGGTTCGATGAGACCCGCGCCGTCACGCCGTTCGGCACCGCGGAGCTTGCGGGACTGCCTGATACCTATCCCTTCGGGGTGTGAGCGTTGCCATGCCCGCTCGCAGGTCTATGCGGAATTGGGTAAGCCGCGCTTCCTTGACGAAGCGGAGTGGGTGATCGCCTCGGAATCGATGTGGCCGTTCGCTCTGTCGACGACGTGCAATACGAGAACTGGCTGCGCCAATGGGATTTCGACATTATCGTCGCGTCTTGGACCGAGTTGTTGTCACCAGGAAACGAGCAGCGCGAATACTGGGGTTCGCGTGCCGCCGACACAGCGGGCTCGCAGAACTATGTCGGCATTAAAAACCCCGCCGTTGACGCACTGATCGACCGCGTCGTGTTCGCCAGAAGCCGCGACGAACTCGTGGCGGCCACCAGGGCGCTCGATCGGGTCCTTTTATGGAACCACTACGTCGTTCCGCAGTGGACCTATGGCAATGTCCGGACCGCAAGATGGGACCGCTTCGGAAAACCCGACAAAATGCCGATCTACGGCTTGGCCGCCTTTCCGACGATCTGGTGGTGGGATGAAGATCGCGCCGCCAGGATTGCGTCTTCACGCTGATCGCTAAGCCTTAGGTCGTTCGGCACGACAATCACTCGCCCTTTGCAGACATAGAAACCGGGGAAACGTGAATTCAGCCGTCGCATGTTTGCCGTTCTTAGCGGCGTAGAGCTTGCGGATCTCCCCAGTGGATTGCATCTGACATTTGAATCCCGGAGGGGATTCCCAGCGGACTGGACGCATGCGAGTCCGGCGCATGCGAACCGGAATTTCCATCACTCTCAAGCCCGCTGATCGTCGCCGGCTGAAGGCCAGCTGTTGCGCTTTACAAGAAAGCCGCCGCTCAGGATATCGTCGCCGCTCAACTACGACTTGGAGAAATCTATCTTCACGGCGACCTTGCGCCGCCGGATTTTCCACAAGCCAAGAACTATCTGGAGAAGGCGGCCTATCATGGCAATGGTCGAGCAGCGATTCTGCTCGGCCAGATGTATCGCGCCGGTCTTGGAATATCGCCGAACGCTATGGAGGCATCCTGGTCGGAAGTTGCGACGCTTGAAGGCAGCGCGTTTGCAAAAGCCGAACGCGATGCCTCTCTTCGTGATCTCAGCTGCGGCGACCAACAGATAGCCATTGCACACGCCAAGGAAAGCCTTGCAAAGATCAAAAAGGAAACAATCGTACCGCAGACCCCGCGGTCAAAATGATGTTGACCCGCAACCAGAAGGGTTGGATATGCGGCGCGATTTCCAAATACGGTGCGCCGATTGGTTTCGTCGAGGTACCGGTTGACGTTTGCGCCGGTGAATCGCATTGTTCTCGATTGGCGGCTCCATAGAAAGGTCTGCTGCCACAGGCGTTAAAATCATCAATGGCTTCAATTGACCTAAATCATATGAATTCCGCAATGATATCATTATACATCAAAAAAATGTCGCTTGAATGAAGTGTGCTCCATGGCCGTTTCAAATAGATCGGCGGCGAGTACGGCGAGAGAAGTGGCGGCCAGGCAGATCGATTTCACCGAAGCGGGCGAACTGGTGCTCTTCATCAACGAGAGCCAGCTTGCATTCCTTGGAGACACGGTCTGGGAGCAGGACTTTGTCGATAGCAACCGGACGGCGGGCACCTTTCGGACGTTGAGCTCCAATGAACTGATTTGGTTGCGCATGGTCCGCGAGTACATGATGGGCGATCGCGCCGCGGTTATGGGCCTCATGGCGTGGAACGTCGATGCGACCCGCATGCCTTTCCGCATGCATTCGGAGTATCTGCAGCGCCTGTTTTCGAATAGCGGTGTAACCGAGGGCCGACCGCCGATAAGCCGATCGCACTCACGGACATTCGTGCTCCGATCGTCACGGCCGGCACCGCGCGCGACCACGTCGTGCCGTTGCGTTCTACCCACAAGATTAGTCTCGTGACCGACACCGACGTGACCTATCTGCTGACGGACAGTGGCCACAACGCAGGCGCGGCCGTCGGTTACGGTCCGTTCTGCGAAGCCCCCAGAACTTGCGAGTTTCAAGAGTAACGCCATGCCGCAACAGATCGCTCGTCTCGCCGGAAAAAGGGGGCTCGTGGTCGGCATCGCCAACGACCGGTCGATCGCTGCAGGCTGTGCGCGTGCATTTCGAAACTCCGGAGCAGAACTGGCCGTCACGTATCTCAACCAGAAGGCGCAGCCGTACGTGAGGCCGATTGCCGCGAAACTCGGCGCCAAGATTGTCATGCCGCTTGATGTTGAGCAGGACGGTTCGCTTGAGGCGGTGTTCGCTCGTATTCGCAGCGAATGGGGCCGGCTCGATTTCCTGCTGCATTCCATCGCCTATTGCCCAAAGGCCGACCTGCATGGCCGCTTGGTTGATTGCTCCAGGCGCGGTTTCACGCAGGCCATGGATGTCTCGGTCCATTCCTTCGTCCGCATGGCCCGGCTCGCGGAGCCGTTGATGTCGCATGGCGGGTGCCTGCTGACGGTCAGCTATTACGGAGCGGAGAAGGTTATCGACCGCTACAACGTGATGGGCCCCGTGAAGGCTGCATTAGAGGCGACCGTGCGCTATCTCGCGGCCGAGCTTGGACCGAAAGGGATTCGTGTTAATGCGTTGTCGCCGGGCCCCTTGCAAACCCGCGCCGCATCCGGGATTGATCATTTTGATGAGTTGATTGATCAGGCTCGCGCCCGTGCGCCGGAACGGCAACTGGTGACGATCGAGGATGTCGGAGCGATTGCGGCCGGCCTTGTCAGCGACGCGGCTCGCAGTGTCACCGGCAATATTGCGTTTGTTGACGCCGGCTACCATGTGATGGCGTGAGGCCCGCGATGCAATTCATCGAGAACAAGACTTTTGATGAGATCAGGGTCGGCGACGCCGCGGAACTCACACGCACGCTGCGCAAGCAGGACATCGAGCTGTTCGCGGTGATGTCGGGCGATGTCAATCCCGCCCACGTTGACGCTGATTTTGCGAAGACCGACCTCTTTCATCAGGTCATTGCGCATGGCATGTGGGGCGGCGCCTTGATCTCGGCTGTGCTGGGCACCGAATTGCCGGGACCAGGGACGATCTACCGGAACCAGTCGCTGAGCTTCCGGAAGCCGGTTGGACTTGGCGATACGGTTACGGTCCGTGTCAGAGTGCGCGAAAAGATACGCGACGAGAAGCGGGTCATCCTTGATTGCGAGTGTGTCAACGAGGCGGGCGAAATTGTCATCACCGGCGAAGCCGATGTCATCGCGCCGACGCAGAAGGTGCATCGGCCGCGAGCAATGCTGCCGGAGGTGCATCTGCACGAACGCGGCCAGCGGTTTGCCGAACTGACTGAAGAAGCTCGAAACAATCCTCCAATTCGTACCGCCGTCGTTCACCCCTGCGACGCCCTTTCGCTGATCGGCGCAATCGAGGCAGGCAAGCTAGGACTCATCGTGCCTGTGCTTGTGGGACCAGTGGCAAAGATCAGGAAAGCTGCCGAACAAGCGGGAAGGAACCTCGACGGATTGGAACTCGTCGATGTGCCCCATAGTCACGCCGCTGCGGCGCGCGCCGTAGCGCTGGCCCGGGACGGGAAGGTCGAGGCGCTGATGAAAGGTGCGCTGCATACTGACGAGGTGATGGGTGCGGTGGTCAATCCTGACACCGGCCTTCGCACCGAGAGGCGTATCAGTCACATCTTCGTGCTCGACGTGCCGCATTATCCGAAAGTGCTGCTGGTCACGGATGCGGCGGTCAATATCTATCCCGATCTCGATGACAAGCGCGACATCGTTCAGAATGCGATCGACCTCGCCCACGCCATCGGTCTTGAAAAGCCGAAGGTCGCCATCCTCTCCGCCGTCGAAACTGTCTATCCCAAGATCAAGTCCACGATTGAGGCCGCGGCGCTTTGCAAGATGGCGGATCGGGGACAGATCAACGGGGGAATTGTCGATGGTCCGCTCGCGTTTGACAACGCCGTTTCAAAATCCGCGGCCCGAACCAAGCACATTGTATCGCCGGTCGCGGGCGACGCCGACATTCTGGTCGTGCCGGACATTGAGGCCGGCAATATGGTCGCGAAACAACTGATCTATCTTGCCGGCGCAGACGCCGCCGGAATCGTGCTTGGCGCGCGGGTTCCGATCATGCTGACAAGCCGGGCCGACAATGTGCTTGCGCGTACCGTGTCCTGCGCGTTGGCGCAGCTCTTCGTCCATCGCGGTCGGGGCCGGACGTGAGCGCCGCCATTCTCATCCTCAACGCAGGCTCGTCGAGCATCAAATTCGCCCTCTACCCTGCGAAGGAGCGTGAGGGCGACAGGGCCGCGCTCTATCAGGGCGAAATCGAGGGGATCGGTCACTCCGCCCGGCTGAATGCACGCGACGCCAGCGGAAAATCCGTGGCGGACACGGCGATCGTGGGTTCCACCACCCATCACGCCGCACTGTCCGCTCTACTCAAGTGGATCGGCGGGCATTCGGGTGGAATTGAACTGACCGCGGCCGGGCATCGCGTCGTCCATGGCGGCCGAGAGTTTACCGGCCCGGTGAAGCTCACACCGCACGTCATGGAAAAACTCCAGGCGCTCAATCCCCTCGCGCCGATTCATCAACCACATAATTTGGCGGCGATCAGCGCGCTATCGAAGCTCCACCCCGAGCTGCCGCAGGTCGCGTGCTTCGATACTTCCTTCCATGCGACGCAGCCAGCGGTTGCCACGACATTCGCACTACCCCGTACCCTGTCCGATAAAGGGGTTAAGCGATACGGCTTTCACGGCCTATCTTACGAGTACATAGCGAGCATCTTGCCGGATCATCTCGGGACCACAGCCAACGGCAAGGTGGTCGTAGCCCATCTCGGGCATGGTGCGAGCATGTGTGCAATGGCTGGGCGGCGAAGCATCGCCACGACCATGGGCTTCAGTGCGCTGGACGGCCTGATGATGGGCACCCGTTGCGGAGCGCTCGACCCTGGGGTGATTCTGTATCTGCTGGATCACGAACGCATGAGCTCCAGAGAGATCAGTCTTTTACTTTACGAGAAGTCAGGGTTGCTTGGCGTGTCGGGAGCTAGCGACGACATGCGAGATCTGCTTTCCAGTCAGGACGTCCACGCAGCCGAAGCGATCGACCTGTTCGTCTACAGGATCGTTCGTGAGCTCGGCTCGCTGGTCGCGGCGCTGGGTGGCATCGATGCGATGGTATTTACGGGCGGTATTGGAGAGCACGCGTCTGAAATTCGTGCGCGGGTTTGCCGCCAAGCGACTTGGCTTGGTGCAAGACTCGACGATGCCGCCAATACGACGGGCCACCCTCGCATCAATAGCACCGATAGCGCCATTTCTATCTTGGCGCTGCCGACTGACGAAGAGTGGGTGATCGCGCGGCATACGCGCGCGCTTGTTTGAATTCCCTGTCGCCCATCGGCCGAGGTAGGTCAGCGTCCCTGTCCTGTGCTCCAATGGCCGGACTACTGGATGCACTGTCATGGGGCACTGTGTAACTTCCCCGTAATCATTAAACCTTCGTAATAATGCCCTAAATCAAATACTGAGCCCAAACGATTGGTTAGTTTAACTGCAATCCATGAGTTGGATTGCGTCATGTACCCACACCCGACACGAATTTGGCTCCCTCTGTCGCACGACAACGAGGGTGGGTCGCGATTCGCTGAAATCTAGAAAACTCGATGAACGAACGTGGCGAGCGCCCCTCGCCTTGCATTCTCAAAATCTATGATGGAGATGTGCCTTGGCCCAAAACGAATCCGAAGCCAATGAAGCGAAGGAATCACCTGCAACTTTCATCCCGTCGGATTTGTCCGCGATGGGAAAGAAGCATCTCGAAGAGCTTGTGGCAATCCAGACCGAGCAATTGGGAAAGCTCCAAGACATGAACCGGACTTGGTTCGACCGGATGCAATCGGAAGCAAACCTTGCATCCGAATTTGCCGCCAAACTTACGGCTGCTCGCTCAATGCCCGAGGTGGCAACAGCCTATCAGGAATGGGCCCAGCGGCACATGGAAATGGCAGCCGAGGATGCCAAGCGCATCTTCGCCGACAGTCAGAAACTGGCGGAGACCGGTGCACGTCTGTTGTCCAACGGCTGGCGCCCCAATGGTCATGGGGGTAGCCCGTAGTTCGTCTGATATGTTGTGGCGAGCTGATTTCAAACAATTGAAAAGTCGCGGACGGCACTCTCGCACCTCTAAGCCCGATTAAGTCATGCAATGGAAAGACTGAATTCGGACTTGCTCTCTCTCGTCTAACAGCTTTGAAATTTATTATAGAACAAAAGCAGGGAGGCTACCCATGGAAATGAACAATGAAGGATACCCTGACGTCTCCGCCGAGCAGCGTACATCGAGCGAACTCGCGAAGCTGATCAGAAAGTTACGCTGGATAGGAATGGAGAAGGAGGCGGAGAATGTGCAAGTCCTGCTGCGCCACACGGAGTCCTCTACGACCTTGTCTGCACGATACGAACTAGATCGTCACGAATGCCACCCAACAAAACGGGGGGCGGATAGTGGCAAGTGGTGAAGGTGATGGTGAAGAAAATCAGCTTAGATGAATCGCGCGAAAGACCATGGTCAGAAATGACGCTCTCACTTCTCCGTGTTGAACGTAACCTGGACCTTCCAACCCTGACGACCGATATCCATTTTTGGGAGCGGGAGGCATATCTCTCATTGCAAAGGTATCTCCCATGAGGCCGGTCAACTCATTTGCAACGCTCGTTTTCGTAGTCATACTCGGTATCGGCGTAGCCCTCAGCTATGCGCTATACGGTATTTCAGCGAATTGGCAGAGCAACTGGCTCATCATTGTCGCCCTGGTTCTCGCTATTGTAGTTTCCTTCGCCATCAAGATTGCAGCTCAGTGGGACAGAGCCGTTGTCTTGCGGCTCGGCCGCTTCCGTGCACTGCGTGGACCGGGACTGTTCTTAATTGTGCCAATCATCGACACCATTGCCTATTGGATCGACATCCGGGTGATCACGAGCGCGTTCAAAGCGGAAAAGACCCTCACCAAAGATACGGTACCGGTGGATGTCGATGCTGTGCTGTTCTGGAAGGTCGTCGATCCGCAGAAGGCGGCGCTCGATGTTGCCGATTATCAAAGCGCCATTAACTGGGCGGCACAGACGGCGCTGCGCGATGTCATCGGGAAGACCATGCTCTCGGATATGCTGGAAGGCCGGGAAAAGATCAGCAACGAGCTGCAGAAGATCATCGACGTGCGGACCGAGCCATGGGGTATCAATGTCATCTCAGTGGAGGTCAAGGACGTATTGATTCCGCCCGCGCTGGAAGACGCCATGTCGATGCAGGCGCAAGCCGAGCGCGAGCGTCAGGCCCGCGTCATCCTGGGCGAACTCGGAGCGGCAGATCGCAGAGAAATTTGGTGAGGCCGCGAAGACTTATGCGGGCAATCCGACCGCGTTCCATTTGCGCGCGATGAATATGCTGTATGAGGGACTGAAGCAGAATTCAACCATCGTCATCGTGCCCAGCACCGCGGCCGAAAGCATGCAACTCGGCGGCATCGCCGGACTGACGGCTCTAACGATGGAACTCGGTCAGCAGGGCGGCAGCAAACCGTCATCCACCGAACCAGCGCCGCCGGCGTGACGTCGAATGGAGTAACGTCGATGACAGACAATGCTCGATGTTATTCTTATGCGAACATCTCTGCGCTTCTCGTAGCTTGCTCGTGTCCATTTCACCTGTCGTGGTCATATTGGCAACCCGGTCGGCTTTGCCGACATCATCGAAGAGGTTAGGCCAGCGGTCTGAATGCCACCGACGTCGTCGTGCCCATGTCCCACGCGTTCAGTGATCGGGAGTAAAGAGTATGAATCATCATGAAATCGTTCTGTGCAATGCGGTACGGACCGCGATCGGGACATTCGACGGGAGCCTCAAGGCGGTGCCGGCTACAGAGCTGGGTGCGACGGTCGTGCGCGCCGTGCTGACGCGGTCCAAGCTCGGCGGATCGGAGGTAGGTACCGTCGTGATGGGGAACGTGATCCAAGCCGGCAACAAGATGAACCCGGCCCGGCAGTCAGCGGTGAATGGTGGGATCCCCGTCGATGTGCCCGCCATGACCGTCAACCGAGTGTGCGGCTCCGGCGCCCAGGCCATCGCCTCGGCCGCGCAGGAGATCATGCTGGGGATGCTGGACAGCGCAGTGGCCGGCGGCATGGAGAACATGGATATGGCGCCTTACCTCGTTGGTGGCGGCCGATGGGGCTACCGGCTGGGCGATGCTCAAATCTACGACAGTATGCTGCGTGACGGCCTCAACGATGCGTTCTCGGGTGAGCATTCCGGCTGGCATACCGAGGATCTTGTCAAATCGCACCAGATCACGCGGGACGCGCAGGACCGTTGGGCCGAACGCTCGCAGAAGAGATTTTCGGCCGCGCAGGCGGCAGGGAAGTTCAAGGACGAGATTGCGCCGGTTGAATTGCACGGGCGCAAAGGACCGAAGGTCTTCGACGAGGATGAGCATAACCGCCCGGACACGACACTAGAAAGCCTTGCCAAGCTCCGCCCGGCTTTTCGCAAGGACGGAACGATCACGGCCGGAAACGCGCCGGGGCTGAACAGCGGAGCATCCGCGATGATTGTCTCGGAGCGCGGCTGGGCCGATCAGCACGGGCTTGAGCCGATGGCACGGCTCGTGTCCTACGGCGTCGGCGCCGTGGAACCGGGTATGTTCGGGCTGGGCCCGATACCTGCGGTTCGGCAGGCGCTTGAACGCGCAAACTGGAAGATCAGCGATATCCAACGTATCGAGATCAACGAGGCCTTCGCCGCGATCGCCATCGCAGTGACGCGGGAGCTGGGCTTGTCCGAGGACATCGTGAACGTCGAAGGCGGCGCCATCGCGCACGGCCACCCGATCGGGGCGACGGGCGCCGTGCTGACGACACGGCTGCTATATTCCATGAAGCGCGACGGCATCAGCCGAGGCGTCGTAACGTTATGTATCGGGGGTGGCCAGGGCATCGCGCTGACAATCGAGGCGCTGCATTAGGAACGGTGGGCGTCGGCCCATATTTTTCCTAACCCCGTAATTTTCAAGTGATGGAGACAATCATGGCCCAGCCAATGCAAACGATCCCACCGAGCGTTGAAAGCCTGCGTACAGCGATCGTAAAATCGATCCATGAACACTGGCTATTTTACTTCGTCGAAGGGCTTGTACTCATCGTCCTCGGTATGCTTGCCGTCGTCGTGCCACCACTTGCGAGTTTTGCGGTTGAGATTGTTGTGGGTTGGCTGTTTCTGGTTGGTGGAAGCTTCGGCCTGATCACGACCTTGATGGGCCGTCACGTGCCTGGGTTTTGGTGGTCGCTGGTTTCCGCGGTGCTGGCCATTGTCGTGGGCGGGCTGCTGATCTGGTGGCCTGCCGGCGGCGTTCTGTCGCTGACATTGCTGCTGACGGCCTTTTTCATCGTCGACGGCATCGCGTCGATCATGTTGGCGATCGATCATCAACGTCACGGGTCCAACAGCTGGGGCTGGCTGTTGGCGTCCGGTATCGTCGATCTGGTCCTCGCAGGTTTGATTTTTATAGGCCTTCCCGGGACTGCGGCGTGGGCGATCGGGCTGATCGTGGGCATAGATTTGATTTTCGGCGGCTCTTCGCTCGTTATGGTCGCGCTTAAGGCCCGCGCGGCGAAGCAATAAGCCCGCGGCGGCGTAGGCACCCCCCGCAGAGTTTTACGGAGATATGGTGTCGCTCGGCAATAATGCGTTCTGTCCATGAATGAGCACCAGCAGACTCGCAGCACCGACAGCGGTGGCGTCCGTCGAGATCGGAACCAGGCGGACATAAATACGTTTGGAAACTCGTCGAGTATTGCCGAGGAAGCAGCTGGTCTTACTGAAGCGGAAGCGGCTCGGCGGCTCGCTCAATATGGCGAGAACTCCCTCGACGAACATCGCACCAGCGTTCTCGAACGTCTCGGGCATTTCTTCTGGGGACCGATTCCCTGGATGATCGAGATCGCGGCGGCGCTCTCGGCTGTGCTCGAGCATTGGGCGGATCTCATCATCATCCTGGCGATGCTGTTCATTAATGCTGGCGTCGGCTTCTGGCAGGAGTTCAAGGCCGACAACGCTATCGCCCTGCTAAAGCAGCGCTTGGCGCTGAAGGCCCTGGTGCGCCGCGACGGTGCCTGGAGGGACGTCGAGGCTAGGCTCTTAGTCCCAGGCGATGTTGTGCTGGTGAAGCTGGGTAATATCGTTCCCGCCGACCTGAAATTGGTAGACGGCTCCTACCTCAGCGTGGACCAGTCGGCACTGACGGGTGAATCGCTGCCGGTCGACAAGAAGGTCGGCGACGAGGCCTATTCTGGCTCGATCGCGAAACAGGGCGAGATGACAGGTGTCATCACCGCCACCGGCATGAAGACCTATTTCGGCAAGACCGCCAGTCTCGTTCAGCAGGCCACGTCCGTGTCCCACTTTCAGCGCGCGGTGCTGCGCATCGGAAATTTCCTGATACTGGTGACGATCGGTTTGGTTCTTGTCATCGCGCTTGCCGCCCTTTTCCGGCGCGACCCGTTGGTCGAAACCATACAATTTGCCCTTATTCTCACGGTCGCATCGATTCCGGTCGCGTTGCCGGCCGTGCTGTCCGTCACCATGGCGATCGGCGCCGAGCGGCTGGCAAAACTCAAGGCAATCGTCTCGCGTCTGGTCTCGATCGAAGAGATGGCAGGCATGAACATACTTTGCAGCGACAAGACCGGCACTCTGACCAAGAACGAACTGACCTTAGGTGACCCAGAACCTGCACAGGGCGTTGACCGGCGCGATCTGATTCTGGCGGCTGCATTGGCATCGCGGCGCGATGCGCCAGACGCCATCGATGCCGCGATAGTTGCCGGCTTCCCCTCGGCCAAGACGCTCGACAATTATACAGTCAAGGCCTTCCATCCCTTCGATCCAGTGGCCAAGCGTGCGGAAGCGGAGATCGTGCAGGACGGCCACCAATTTAAGGTTGCCAAAGGCGCCCCGCAGGTGATCGTTGACCTTTGTGAGCCAAGTTCCGAACAGCGACAGGCGATATGCACTTTGGTCGACCACGATGCGGCCAAAGGGTTCCGAACCCTTGCGGTGGCGCGCACAGACGAATCCGGAAAATGGCGTTTTCTCGGACTGCTGCCGCTGTTCGATCCGCCGCGGGACGACTGCGCCGAAACCATCGCCATCATCCGAAAGATGGGCGTCGGCATCAAGATGGTGACCGGAGATCACGAGGCGATTGCCAAGGAGATTGCCGGCAAGCTTAAGCTTGGACAAAACATCGTTGTTGCCGAAACCGTATTTGGGCAAGACGACAAGGGGGAGCAACTGGCGCGCATCGTCGCGGCCGACGGCTTCGCGCGCGTGTTTCCCGAGCATAAGTTCAAGATTGTCAAGGCGCTGCAGGGCGCCGGTCACATCGTCGGCATGACCGGCGATGGTGTCAATGACGCGCCGGCATTGAAGCAGGCCGATGTCGGCATTGCCGTCAGCGGAGCGACGGACGCGGCGCGCGCCGCAGCCGACCTCGTGCTCACGGCGCCAGGACTCGCGGTGATCGCCACAGCGATCGGGGAGGCGCGCCGCATCTTCGAACGCATGAACGGTTACGCCATCTACCGTATCGCCGAGACCACGCGTCTCCTGCTGTTCATGACGGCGAGCATTTTGATCTTCAACTTTTACCCAGTCACGGCAATCATGGTCGTCTTATTGGCGCTGCTCAACGACTTGCCGATCATGATGATCGCCTACGACAATGCGCCGATTGCCTTGCGGCCGGTCCGTTGGGACATGACGCAGGTCCTTGTCGTTGCTTCTACTCTCGGCACTTACGGCGTGATCGAGAGCTTTGGCCTGTACTGGATCGTTCGCGACTATCTGGCTTTGTCGTCGCCTGTCGTTCAGGCGCTGATCTTTCTTAAACTGCTGGTTTCGGGCCACATGACGATCTACCTCACGCGCAACAAGGGCCCGATCTGGGAGCGTCCCTGGCCAAGCTGGAAGCTGGTCGTTCCCTGCGAGATGACCCAGCTCGTGGGTACGCTGGTCGTAGTCTATGGGTTGTTTATGACCCCCACCGGATGGTTGTTAGCGCTTATGGTCTGGGGCTACACGCTGGTGTCGTTCGGCGTGGCAAGCGCAATCAAGATCGGCGCCTATCGGCTGTTGGATCACCGGGCCACGTATCAAGCCCGTCACCTGCTGCGCGTCGAAGTGCATGTCGCAGCGTGAGCGTAGAAAGAATGCGAGGCTATTGTGCACGAATGTTGGCAGCGAACCCCGCAGGCTCCACCCTTGGCGCATGCCGAATTGAAAGACACTTCCGTGTCGAAGTGGTACTCGTGCAGATCTAGCCTTCAGAGAACCCGGGACCGGCGTCTTGTTGCCGCAGAAGGGTATGGGCAATGAATCGCATCCTTGTGGCGATAGACGGATCCGATGGGGCGCTTCGGGCCGTCGATTACGCGACACATTTGGCGAAGAGCTACGGTGCCGACCTTTTGATCGTAAATGTCATCGGCGGCGGACTTCCGGACAATTTGTTCGGCCGCATTACCAATGCGCAGCAAACTTGGCTGAAAGAGCTTTTTGTATCCGAGTCAGCGGAAGTTCTGTCGAAGGCGAGAGATCGTGCTCGGAGCCTTGGCAGTAGCACGATCCAATTGGAGTCACGCACTGGCGACGTCGCTCAGACAATCATCGATATCGCGCGGGAGAAAGAGGTGGTTGTCATCGTCGTCGGCAAGCGCGGCACCGGGCGCATCGGCGGGTTGTTGCTCGGCAGCGTGTCGCAAAAGCTTGTTAGTCTTGCGCCACTACCTGTGACCGTCGTTCCCTAGTCGCCGAGCGGCGACGGTTCAATGATTGAAAAGTGGTCAGGAAACATCTGTCTGTGGGTGGCCAAATCCGGCTATGAGTGGAACAGCCATGTCGAAGAAACTCTCTGTAAAGTCCTCCGAACTATCGCTCGCAGGCGTGCCGGCGTTCTGGCCGATGGCCATGGCGGCAAAAATGATGGAGGAAGGAACCGAGCTTTACGCAAAAAATCTAAAATTCGTCGAGGAGGAGATCAAGATACATGACGAATTGAGACCGACCCTTGCGACTGCAAACCAAGTCCGACTCGATCTGCGGACCATGATGCTGCGCGATTACGGAAAGCAAGGTGGCATTCCAACTCTGATCGATGCGCCCCACGCTGGCCACACGGCGATGATCGCGGACTATCACAAGGGTCAGAGCTTGGTGGAAACGCTTTTGGCGAACGGAATTGGCCACGTCGTGCTGACTGATTGGAAGTCAGCTACGGAAGACATGAAGGATTTGGAGATCGACAATTATCTCGCCGAAATCATCGTCGCAATCGACGATCTAGGAGGGCGGGTAAATCTGGTTGGTCTTTGTCAGGGCGGCTGGGTGTCGGCCATGATCGCCGCGCGTTTTCCTGACAAAGTAAACTCGCTCGTGCTTGCCGGTTCGCCGATCGACACAAACGCCGGCAACGGCTCGATCAAACGCATGGTGCATGATTCGCCCGCCTCGTTTTACGAGGAACTAGTGGCACTCGGCGGCGGCCTGATGAAGGGTAAGTTTATGCTACAAGGCTGGAAGAATATGCACCCCGAGCAGCACTACATTCAGGACCATATCGATCTGTATGAGCATATCGACGAACCAGCCTATCTCGCCAAGGAGGAGACCTTCGAGAGCTGGTACGAAAATCCGATCGATCTGCCAGGGCGCTGGTACCTCCAAGTGATCACTCAGCTCTTCAAGGAAAACCGGCTTGCCAAGGGAACATTTGTCGGGCTCGGCCGGACGCTCAATCTTCGCGACATCACGTGTCCGGTATATTTGCTGGCTGGAGCGGACGATGACATTACCACCCCGGAGCAGGTCCTGGATGCCGCCAAATATATCGGGACGCCGAAGGATCGCATTATTCAGAAAACCGTGCCGGGCGGTCATATAGGCCTGTTCATGGGCGCTCACACCTTGAAGGAGCAGTGGCCCCCGATTGCCCGGTGGATAGCCGCGCAATAGAACTAACGTCTAATAGAAGCTGGAGATCATAATCCGTTGGTATCGCGTGTCTTCCACGCACCTTGCAAGGCGCATGAGGCGCCAACGATCGGGGGTTCGGCAGAAATGAGTAGGCGTTCAGGTCTCTGCCTGATTGAAGATGGCGCCGCAATTCTTGCAGAAGTTTGCTCCCAGCATTGAAGGCGTTGAAGGTCTCGGTACGGCCACCGACATGGCCTCCGCCGACGAAGATCTTCGGGATGGTTGGCTCGTTGGTTCGCGTAGCTGTTCACGGCGAGGACGGACGTTCTCAGCAACGTAGACCGCTAGCACGTACCAAGGTCTCTAGTGTGTGCCGGCATAATACGCCAGCGGTATTTGGGGCACGCGCGCATTTCGAACCAGTCTCATGCAGGTTCGAACCGAGTCTCCGGCACACAGCATCGAGATTGGAAATCCAGCACGCACTCGGTGCCCGGCGCCGCAAGATCTTTGCGATCGGCTCGGGGCGTGACGGCACATTGCCTTCAAAGACAGCGTCGCCAGCTTGGTCGAGAACACATACGCTGGTCTCTTCCATCGATACGTCCAGTCCGACATACTGTTCCATGGCTGCTTCTCCTTTCGCGCATTTGGTGAGGCCGATCTTATCGGACCTCGTGCATTCAGGAGGAGCAGCCGCCCGCGATTACGCCATGTGAAGAATTCCGAAGCGCTTGATCGATCGGGCTGATTTGGCCTGAGCTTTCTTGTAAGTGGACAACAGACGAGATGCCCCCTTCGCGACAATCCCCGGCCCGGGGTCGCCACGGTCGCAATCGACGTAAAGCGGACTTGGCGGCAGGAGCTGGTTAGCTGGCTCGTCTTCCTATTGCCATGGGCAATAGGCTACGTACTGAAACACTCTTGGCCCCTCAAAAGTCGGGACCTCCTGCCATTCGAGGATGCAGCCGTCCTCTGTTTCTTCCTCGCAGACCGGTTCGGGCGCCGAAAGGTAGGCGTAAGGGTAGTAGGTCGCGCCGCCAACGAAGAGAACGCTCAATGCGCTCACCTCGGCGAGTTCGGCATCATTGCCCCTCAGGGCCGAACAGAACTTTCGGAACTGATAACGTGCATGAGCAGTGAAGAGAGCCGCATTCCGAGCCTTGCCAGGGAAGCAATGCTATCGCTCATTGGCCAACTCAAGGAGGCCGCGTGCCGGCTGACCAAGCTGGATCAGCAGATTGTCCAATGGCATCGATCCAGCAAGACGAGCCTCAGGCTCGAGAGCATTCCCGGCGTTGGTCCGATAACAGCGTCGGTCATTGCGGCGTCCGTGATCGACGGCAAGCAGTTCCGAAACGGAGTATGCACCCGGTGATGGCCGCCTTGCGCCGCTGAAGTTTCCTGGCAAGTCCTAGGACTATCACTAGGACTACTCCTATGACCAAGATGGTTGAGGTGATCACGTCGGTGCAGCGTCGGCGCCGTTGGTCGCGGGCGGAGAAGGAGCGGATTGTTGCGGCGGCGCTGGAGCCGGGCGCAAGTGCTTCCGAGGTGGCTCGCGCGGCAGGGATCCACACCAGCCAATTATTTCGCGCGCATCGACGCCCTGTTTGCAATCGAGCGCGAGATCAACGGCCTGACGCCGCAGGCACGCGTCGATACTCGCCACGAGCGCAGCCGCCCACTCGTCGTCGCGCTGGAGGCTTGGTTGCGCGAGCAGCGCGCAAGGGTCTCCAAGAACAGCGAGCCCGGCAAAGCCATCGATTACAGCCTCAAGCGCTGGGCTGCACTCACTCGCTTCCTTGACGACCGGCGACTGTGCATGTCGAACAATGCCGCCGAGCGCGAGCTGCGTCCCGTGGCGGTTGGTCGCCGCAACTGGACCTTCGCGGGCTCCGACGAAGGCGGCAGGCGCGCAGCAGCCATCTACACACTGATCGCCACCGCCAGGCTCAATAATGTCGATCCCCAGGCCTGGCTCGCCGACGTGCTGGCGCGGTTGCCGGATCATCCCGCCAGGCGCATCCACGAGCTCCTGCCGTGGAATTGGCGCCAGCAGCACAGCGTAGCTGAAGCGGCCTGAGCGAGCGCGCCGCACGGCCCCGTAGCCTTCACCGGATGCGTACGAAACGGGCGTCAGTTCGCGGCTTGGCTCGGCTTGGTTCCACGCCAGAGCTCGACTGGCGGCAAGGCTCGCCTGGGAGGCATCACCAAATGGGGCGACAGCTACATTCGAAAGCTGCTTGTTGTCTCATCCTGCGCGCTGATCCGATACGCGCGCGGTAAGTCGCCGTCGGTAAGCTGGCTCGCGAATCTCTTATCTCGTCGACCAGCCAAGGTCGCGGCAGTTGCAATGGCGAATAAAACCGCGCGGATTATCTGGGCCGCGTGAGCACGAACTACTGAGGTTGCAGGGGCGATCGTGAGTTGATGGCAGACCGGTTGTGCCGGGAACCGACCAGACCCGTCCAGTTCCGAGCGCTATAACGCGCGGTGCCTTGATTGGGAGTTGGTTCGCGGATTTCATCAGGGCCGCAATCGTCCATCGGCTGCATCAACGGGCCGAATACATGACCGCACCCGACCTGTCGGCCATCAAAGAAGAAAACCCTTGCGCACCGGGGAGCGTCCATACATGGAACTGGCGCCCGGTCAAGCGCCGCAGCCTGATCCACTATCAGAAATGGACGGTTACGGAAGGGGAAAGGTAAGCGTCTAAGGAAGGGGAGACCAGGAGGCGCGGCGGTAGGCATATAAGCGTCGATTTCTTCGCATTTTGGACCCATCTCAGACGTGGGCATTGCAAAGCGTCACAATTGCCGTCCTTATTTTGGAATGTCGGACACCCGACATATCGCTGGACTCTCTCCCTTCATGAGCGCAGTATGTTTTGGCGATCCGGTCGCTATACAATGGGATCGCTCAACGCGCCTTCGCTGTCCCATCTACTCCCCCACCCCCCGAAGGTGGGCGCTTGGTTGCGTTTCATTTTCTACGGTCACGCGACCTGGCCGTCTCCTTTTCTGCTATCGCGGGAGAAATGGAGGTCGCTATGCATAAAATCGTCAAAGCCAATATCGAAAGATTCAAATTATTGCTGACGACGGAAGTCGACCCGACTAAGCGCGCGATGATAATTCGCCTTCTTGCCGAGGAGGAGCAAAAGGTAGCGACGATGCCGAAGCTTGCGAAAAAGGAAGCTTAGTTCTTGTCGTTTCGGTTCTCGTCCCATTTTCGCCAATGGGTCGGTTGGATGTCGACGCGCTTTTTCGTTGCGGCATCGACCCAATCAGTTCCGCTTTTGCGAATCGGAAACACAAGTGCGTGGAGTCCATGACGGTCGATCACACAGACTTCTAGATCAATGTCCGCTGGCGCTATTGAAACGGGCAACCATTTATCGAGCATGGAATAAAGCTTTGGCATTGTTTAACATCGACAGCCTACCGACTTTTGTGCATTGACCCAAATCAAAGTTGTTCTAACAATTCGCTCGTCGCTGTTGGTACAATGTCTTTTATTGCGGGAAGGTTTATGGCTCTAGCTACCCTTCAGCAGCCGGTCGGTTTCCGCTTTGGCTGCAGCGTAGCACTCGCACGACGCATTCTTTAGTCCTTTCAAATCGGTGATCTGAATGTGCCCCCGGGAATATTTGATCAGCCCGGCCTTTTGAAGGGTGTTGGCGACGAGCGAAACACTCGTTCGCCGCACACCAAGCATCTGTCCGAGAAATTCCTGAGTCAGCGGTAAGGTGTCGCCAACCAGCAGGTTGCGGGAGCGCAACAGCCAACGTGCCATACGGGCTTCGATGGAATGAGTTGCATTACAGGCCGCGGATTGCTGGGCTTGAGCTACCATCGCCTGTTCATGTCGGAACAGCGCTTCGCGTAAGGCAACGCTGGCTGCGGCGGCTTTCCGAAGTCGATTCACGTCAAGGATCGATGCGGCGCCGGGTGCTTGAACGATGCCTTTGTTCAGCGCGAAGCCGCTTCCAAGGGCCAAGGAACCTCCCACGACGCTGTCACATCCAATCATCGCCACTTCAATCGTCTGGCCGCTCTTCAAGCTTACGACCAGAGAGATAATGCCGCTATGGGGAAAGTAGACACGGCTGATTGGACTGCCAGCCTCAAAGAGGACTGTCTCATGAACCAATTCGATGGTTTTAAGATGCGGCTCGAGCAGTTCAAAGTCTGCCGATGATAGCGATGCCAACAAACGATTGGGAAATCGGACGGATTTCGCCATTGGGCGCTCCTGCTCTTGAGGCGGGAGCGCGGGAGCGTCTCTCAGCCACTGACGCCATTCTGAATGGCCAGTGATAGCCCACATATACCTCTTCGTATGCCGGATAGCCAGCATAAGGCAGCAGCCAAATCGAGATTTTCGCAAGTCTGTCTGACGTCTCCTTCTTCTGGCCCTGAAGCGAAATGTCGCGATGTCCGCGATCATGTCGCTATCAGGGCAAAAGTGGACGACATATGCTCAACGCGAGTTCTTCGCATTGTGACCCAATGTATGGACTGGCTACGTTTTGGGGAGACGTTGCATGTCGGAAGTCGCTGATATGAATCCGGCCTGGTCTGATCGGCTCGCGGGCCGGGGCCTTGATGGGAGTACGCATGCGCCTTTGGTCTAATTAGCGGACAGGTTGCTAGGCAATCATTTAGGCCATCTGACTCGGGACGCGTTCATCGATCCGTTCCATGCATTGCTCGATCGCGAACTGTTTGAGGCGGTGGCTCAGATGGCCACTGCCTCGTGGGGGTTGATGCTGAACGGCTTCTGGTCAGAACGCGTCGACGACCTATCTGCTTTCTTGGTACATCGGCTATCAGATCACCAATTGAGCCAACTGTTCCGGTTATGGCCCCAATGCGAAGGGCGTGACGTTCGCTAGAATCGAGGCACTTCGCTGCATTGATTTGAGTTAAGCAAGCACGACCAAAGTTCGAATACGTTTCTTGCACCTATCATAGCAGGTCATTTGGTCGCGTTCCTTTTGAGCCAGATCAATAGGAGGCGAGCGCTTAGGTGCTTAATTTATATCAAATTAGCAGATGTTTTTCGCCTTTGCTCCGCGAATCTAAAAGGAGGCGACACCCTCAGGATTAACAATGGAGTGATATCATGAGCAGATTGAAGCTTCTCAGCAGCGACTTGCGTTGGCGGCCATAGCAATGGGATCGGCTCCGGCGATGGCTCAAAGTACCGCGGACTGAGGTTGCGCCAAGCGGTTCCCGCTGCGCTTAGCTCTCTGAAGCGAGCAAGTTGTTCATCATTCTGTCCGCTGCATTCGCGCCAGCGATGCCATGACCAATTCGGAAATACTGAACGCGGGAGCTGAGCCATGTGGGGTTATCGACCGGAGTGGGGAATGATGGGTGGTTGGGGCGGCTACGGCGGATATGGACCGTTCGGCATGATCATCTGGCTCGTGATCCTGGTGCTTATCATAGCGGCAATCGTATGGCTCGTCCGCTCTGGGTCGCATCCGGGCATCCATCTACCCAGCGCCGGGCGGCGCACGTTCGGTCTTGATGTGCTCGAAGAGCGCTACGCCCGCAGTGAAATCAACCGCGACGAATATCTGCAAAAAACAAGATATCAGCTAACCGCTGGCAGATCGGGCTTGGCCAGTATCCGGGCTATATGAGAACGCCATGAGCTACTACTTCAGCAAAACCTTGCCGGTTTCCGTCGATGAGGCGATCCGGCTCGCGACCGAAGCGCTCAAGCGCGAAGGTTTTGGGATTCTCACCGACATTGATGTCAAGCAGACCTTGAAGGCGAAGATAGGCGCCGACTTTCGTAACTATCGCATTTTGGGAGCGTGTAACCCGAAGCTGGCGCATCAGGCCCTGCAACTCGAAGACAAGATCGGAACAATGTTGCCGTGCAACGTCGTCGTGCAAGAAGTTGACAGCACTCGGACTGAAATCGCAGCCGTCGACCCTGTCGCGTCCATGCAAGCGGTCGACAATCCCCGCCTTAAGCAAGCCGCCGAAGATGTTCGGACTTTGCTGAAAAAAGTAATCGATGAACTGTAGTGATGTCTCCTTGTAATCCTGCCACTTTGCAAGGCAAGTCGCAATGATCGAATCGCTCGACCGGGCGCTCGCGCTTTACGATTGGCCCATCGCATGGTGCAAGATGCAACGACAAGCTATGAGCCGGGACTTCGGTTGGAGCGTTTCGGCCCAGCGCTACTTTGCGCTCTACCGAAAGCTTGCACCTCATGCCGCGGGGGCGGATGGCGGTGCGAAAGAGCAACTCCTAGAGGCAGCCGGATAGGGGGTCGAGTCTGACACCTGCCGAGCCGCGCGGGTGGCGGATATATGAGAACGGAAGGTAACCAACGACCGAGGGAGGACTAGTATGGACAGGGCCACAGAGACTGCCGAATGCGCCTACTTCATTTGGTTGCGTGCGGGGTGTCCGGAGGGGAAGGCCCTTGAGCACTGGTTGCAGGCGGAGGCTGAGCTCGCCGCTAAGTCGCCGCTCGAAGACGACGTCCGATCCCCGGGTTGCGCTGACAGCAGAAGCGAAGCAGCCGCAGCGTAAGAAGAATTGACGTTACGTGGCCGGGGAAGTTCGAACTTTCCGTGGGTCGGGGACGTATTACGTACTTCGCGTTCAGTGGAGTCACGATTCAGATTTGCGGCTCAAGGAGAGAAGTGATGAAGGCATACGATGTGATGACGGGGGGCGTGATCTCGGCTGAAGCCGGCGTGCCTATCATGCGTGCGGCGCAATTGATGCTCGAAAATCAGATCAGCGGATTACCCGTGCTTGATGCAAAAGGCACTTTAGTCGGAATCGTGACTACGGACGTATTCGGTTGTAAGGCGACCAGGACCGACCAGAAGTTCTAGCCAAGGTGACCGCTGGCATTGAGTACCTATCTCACCGCGTCCGAGAAAATCGCCCTCATGCAGGCAAACAAAAAGTCAACCAGATCATGACCAAAATCCTGCAGCATCACCGGGCGATACGCCGCTCGAAGAGGTCGTTCAATTGATGCTGAAGCACCGGATCAACCATCTACCAATTATGGAAGACAATCAGGTCATCGAGATGGTGAGCCGAACCAGCCTCATGCATGCCATCATAGGGCGGGGCCGAAAAACAAAGGCGCAGGCTGGGACCAATGCCGCTATCGGGAGGCAGATCCGGGACGAATAAAACAGGCAACCACTGGTGCTTCAGATCGATGCCAGCGTGGGCGACGGCGGCGTAGAATGTTGAAAAGTGGCCGCGGTGTTGACACCTTGAGACCAGGGTACTGAGGCAATGCCTACACCGCGCAAGGTGCGGCCAGGGTTGGGGTACGGCGGACGAGTTTGGCGACTCGTCGAAGGTTCTGTGCGGTAGCTGTGAGCAGCCCCTCGTCTCTGGCGCCGCTCAATCCTCTCAATCGAAGCCAGTCGAGCCTGAGAATACGCTTCGTGTGGGAAAATCTCACTTTCATTTTATTGTGTTCGCGGCGTGACTTCTGGAAGGCTTCGGTGTTGGTGAGATTAGGCGCCGAAACCCCTCAGGCGTTTGGCAAATTGGCGGGCAAAGTTCATCGCCGAGCCGCAGCCGCCGGTGCGCAAGCTGCTCTACCAGCGTGGCGGGTTAAGTCACCTCCTAAGTCACTCCCTAAGTCACATGACATATCCCTCCTCCTGGCCGGAAGGGTCTCGTCATGTCGATAGAAGCATTCGCTGGCCCCCGCCGGTTTTCGTAGCGGTTCAGACCACTGATGCAGCCTCTGGTGCGGCGCCAGCTGATGAGGAGCACGTTGCCATGACGCTGCTTCCTCCAGCCGTTGAAGTGCCGCGGGTAGTTGTCGAGACGGCTGTCCCGCACGTCCAACCACCGCCGCTATCACGAGAGCATGGCCGATGTCTTCGGGCGCGATGCGCCAGAACCTCTCCTAGATCCTGTCCCAAAATCTCTGACGAGGGACAGGTCAGACGCGGATGAAAATTTTGCGGCGATAAAGGAAGCGAGCAAGGGTGATCGCCAGTGCGAGTCCCACGACCGCGGCAAGAAAGTGTCCTGCGCCCTTGGTCAGGTGCTGACTGAAGAAGTCGCCGATATCCCCGCCCACCAGCCGATGCGCGAGCCGATTGAAGTCCACGACGTTGTTGACCATGTACAGCGTGATGGCATTTGCCCCGATCCATACGAATATGATGGCCCATTTAGTTTGTCTCCACACGTCGGTAAGCTGGTGCGAGACGCCAAGCAGCAGCGCACTGTAGCCTCCCGCGACCAGCACGAATGAGGAGGTCCAGAGGTACTTGACGACCGGGAACTGCAGGCTCCAGAGGGAGCCTCCGCCGATCATCACCACGCCGGCACTGATCAACCACAGGCTCTTTTGACTCGGCTGCAGACGCTGATTCATTAGCAGCATCCCGGCGAATACGCCCAACAGGCAGGTTGCGATCGCAGGCACCGTGCTGAGCAGCCCTTCCGGGTCCTGGGTCTTGTCCCAAAAGCTGCCAGGCAAGAAGTGCGCATCGACCCAATAGGCCAGATTGGCATCGGGTCTAAATGATCCGGCACCGATTCCGGGTACCGGAACGAAGGTCATGAGTGCCCAATAGCCGATAAGAAGGGAGGCACAAACAATGATCAACCCCCGCAACCGAAGGTTTAGGAACAGGAGTGACGCGAACAGATAGCAGAGCGCGATACGCTGGAGCACTCCGAGCAAACGGATATCCGGCCACTTGTGGCTCACTCCGCCGTAGTAGATCAGCCCCAATCCGAAAAGCAGGATGGCCCTTCGTAGGACGCGTAGATGCGCGGCAGTTTTGCCTTTACGCTCGATTAAGCTAGGCAGCGACAGCACAATTGACACGCCGGTCACAAACACAAGCAGCGGAAAAATGAAGTCGTAGAATCGAAATCCTTCCCAATCCACGTGCGTCAGCTGATTGCCGAAGAAATTACCTATGGCGGCTATTACGCCGCCCTGTCCAGCCGACATTTCCTTGAGCGACCAAGCGATCGCGTCGCCCCCGAGAATCCAGAAGATCGTAAAGCCGCGCAGCGCATCGACGGAGACGACGCGGTGTTGGGCTGGGACCGGGATCGCGGCCACAACGGGAGGCCGATCTTCCGACCCGATGGCGCTCCGATAGTCCAATGATGGTGCGGGACGCGGTGCCGCAATTGCGGCTTCGACATCGAGTCGTGAAGCCGAGTTGGGCGCTACGATGTCGCTCAAGCTATCGACAAGTGCTGACATCGCCGCCTCGCTCAAGTACAAATGGCCGCATGATCTGACGCCCTCGCGCCGTTTAGCAAATCCAAGAGACCGAATTCTTTCGATGGGCGTACGTCATTTTGTTAAACAGCAGCGGCGATAGGCGCCTTGAGGTAAATCAAACTTCTGTTGCCTCGCCTGAGAACGGTTCTGCCAGGCCATAGCAATGCTCGCCGGTGCATGAGCTGGTGTGGTGGCAGTCTCTTGATCCCGTATTCTCGTAGACCGTTATCGCGAGACGTCATGGAACGTGGGCGCCTCGCGATCAAACGAATTCCGCTATGGCCGAGATCGGTTGATCTTTCCATCAGCCTGCGGCTGCAGGGAGGACACGGAACGAAGCGAAGTCAGAAGCGCGGGCGCCGCTCCGCAAAGTCCTGTGCCTTTTTCAAGGCGGAAATAGTTCCGACCAATGTATGCTTCATCATAGTGATGCCACGCGTTGTAGTGATCGAGCGCCCGGATGGCGGCGGCAGTAACTGCAAAAACTGAACTCTCTAGGTCTCTCTGTTTGGGATTGAGATTCTCGGGCAGCTCAGAGCTTGCATAATCGACGTAATACGCACGTGCGGCGCAAGATAACGGCTTCGCGGCGTCAAGAACTGCCTTCGCAGTCATGAGATGATCGGCGTGGTCATTTGAATTGACCCGAGTATCCACTTCAGCGACGTTAAGCTGGACCATCGGCGCCCGGACACGCTCATGGTTCAAGATTGCACGCACGGTCAACACCAAATCGTCCCATTTGCGATAGACTGTCGATCCATCGATCGCAGTAAGAGTCGGGATCTGTCCAGCGGCGAGTCGCTTCAATGATTGATAGCCCGTTTCCGCATACCCGGTGCCGTCGGGATTCCCATCCGGGACGCGCAAGAAATAGCTCACTGTGTTTCGGTAGCTCACACGGTAGATCGGATGGCCATTCAAGACTACGAACGACGCCGATTGATCCACTGGAAGGTCCGTGTCGGCCATGAAGCGGACCGCAGCTTCTGCCCCATTTTCTCGCGCCAGATAATAAGGATGTTTTCTCCCTCCATTGCCGATCCCCAATCCCGCATCGCCCGCCGTCATATGGACGAAGACGGCTTTGGTCTTAGCGCCGGTCACGTCCATGAAGGCCGTTGGATTCATGAATAACTGCCAATCGTCCTCATGGGCGGCGAAGTAAAACGAAGCCTTTTGATACAAGCCTCGCTCATCGGCGAAGGACGGCTTGGCCTGTAACAGAATCAAGGCAACGCACGCACCACTCAGCAATCGCGCTGTAACCATTCCCCGCTCCTCATTAATGATGGCGTTTCGCAGTTAGAAGTAGGTACCGACGGGGCAAATGCCAAGAGCAGTGCCCTTCTGGTGGCTTAGAACACATCATCGGTGGTTCGAGATTGAATTTGACCTAGGTCAACACAGTTGCAGCGATCGACCCATATACTTTTTGTGTTTTGCGCCTATTGTCGCTGGAAATCACAACCGCATCGACAATGATCTCGCCTTGCGGCATATACTCGCCTTGCGGCATATAGATGGTACCGAGCAGGTTTCGAGCGTTGTCGCTAAGGATTTGGTGCTGTCGAGGCGCGGCTGTCTTGTTCCCGCGACCGTTGCCCCGCGACCGCTCTTGGGGGTTTGGGCGGTGCGCTGGCGCCTCAGAGATCATCGTAAATCAATATGCTTACGGGGGCAAAAATGCGCCCGATCGCTTCGTGGACAAGTGCGCCGACCCCGATCAGTAAAGCGACACCGTTCAGCAGAGCAGCGAAGATCGTCACTCGGCCGAGACCGTAGGTGTGCCGCTCCGTCGGCCGTCGTCGCCCGACCGCAAATGCGCCCCACGCAATCAACAGGCCAAAAACATCCGTCAGGTTGTGCGCGCATCGGCAAGCAGAGCGAGTGATCCGACCCAAAAGCTGAAGAATGCTTCTACGATGACATATGTCGTGTTTAGAACCACTGCCCATAGGAGGGCGCGTCCTACATTCGGACTTTGCTTGTCGTCATGGTGGCCGGCCATCGACCGAGCTCAAAATATTCGCGTTCAAGCAGTTCCGGACCGCACAATCTTGCCCTCAAGCTTTGTCGCTGCCGCCACGGTATTGGAGATCGTTCCATACTTGCGGACATTCTGATGCAGCAAATCGAGGCGCCGGTCGTCTTCGTCGGTATCGACAATTAACTCGTAAGAAATTGACGACATGAACGGCGGGTTGTCCTGACGAACGCCATGAAGGCTGACCTCGACGCCTCGGAACCGAAAATGAATCATTGGAGCGACCCGCTCGATGCCCTTGATCATGCAGGCCGCGACCGCAGCGAGAAGCAATTCCGCGGGATTGAAGGCATCTGGACGACCCTTGACATCGGTGTCGAGAATAAGCTCGGCGTCCTTGCAACGGGCTGCGCTGCCGTGAGAATCCGTTCGTTTGGCGACTACATCATATTCGAGCATTAAGTTCCTCTTGGAGGGCGAGGCTGAGATGACGGCTGATTTGAAAGGCCAGCCTCAGCGCTGATATTGATAGTGGATATCGCGCTTTTTGGCGTTGAGGGAGATCAATAGCCATCCACTCCGACGCAGTGCGAATCAGCACCTGGTGGTTCTGCCCGTGGGCTTGTTGGCTTACTCGTGCCGCAAGGCCTCGATGGGATCGAGATGGGCGGCTCGACGGGCCGGGAAGTAACCGAAGATGACGCCGACCAAGGCCGAGAAGCCGAATGCGACCAGGACAATTGTCGGATCGATGAGGAAAGGAACCTTGAGGCCGGTTGTTGCTAGCCACGCGAGACCAAGGCCTAGGAGAATGCCGATCAGCCCACCAAAGAGGGAAAGCACCACGGCCTCAACCAGGAACTGCAGCAGTACTCTGCCTTCGAGCGCCCCAATGGCGAGGCGGATGCCCAGGATCACCGCCGCCGCGGTCGTCCTCGCGGCATGCAAGCTCGTTTTTTCTGTTTCAGTGCTGGCAATCGGAAAGTTCCAGCTGGGTCTCGGCGCCGGAGAGCTGCAAACGCTGGCATTTATCGCGCTCGTGTTCGGAAATCAGGGCGTGCTGTACGTGCTGCGGGAGCGGCGCCACATGTGGGACTCCAAGCCCAGCAACTGGGTTCTGGCATCGTCGGCGGTGGTATCGTCGTCGTCTCGGGACTGGCGCTGTCGGGGCTGTTGATGGAGCCGCTGCGGTGGCAGCTGGTGGCGGCGGTGCTCATCGCCGCGGCCGGATTCTCTTTGATCCTCGACCGCATCAAGCTGCCGGTTACGTCGGCGTTCAAGGTCGAATAGGATAACAAGCAATTTCTCATTCTGCCGGAGCGTTCTCGGTTTGACGCACATCAATGAGATGCGGGACCACACGCATTACTTGAATTCCAATAGCCGGATATGTCCGGCGCCCTTGAGAAGGTGGGCAAGATGACAGACACCGTGAAAATTCATTGTACGCGGCCATGGTGGATGCGACCTCCGGTGTGGTTTATCGGCATTGCGCTGGTGGCGCTGCTCGTGTTTCTTGTCGTTGAGAATGTCGGTCGTCCGGCCGCGACTCCCTACGGCACATTTCTCGATCAGCTCAGTGCCGGCAATGTCGCAAGTGTCACGTTCCAGGGAACGCAGATCAACGGACGTTTCAAGCAGCCTTTGGACAAGGCGGAGTCAGATGCCTTCACAAGCCATGTCCCTGAGTTCGGCGACGCCACGCTGATATCGGAGCTGCGCAAACAGCACGTCGCCATCGACGTTGCCTCACCGTCGCAGTGGATGTCGCTGCTTGGTCGTTTACCGCTGCCGATGGTGCTGATCGTCGCTGTTGTCTTGATTGCCGGTCTCGTCAGGCTTTTGCGCGGCGGGAAGACGCGCGCGGGGATCGGATCGGCCGCGTCCATGCATCCGATGGGTGGAATGATCGGGCTGGTGTCGGGCCTCTTTGGGAAGCAGTCCGAGGCCGCAAGCACGCCGACGCCCGACAGCGGCGAGCGGAAGGGTCGTCCGGGCGTCACTTGATACGAACCGGGATAACCCCGGTCGCGCTGCCAGCGATGAAAAGACCGACGACGAGAATGAAGATTGCGAAAATTCGCTTGAGGCGGCGCTGATCCAGCCGGTGGACCAGCTTCGACGCGGCGACGTTGCCGGCAATTCCACCAGCGAGGAAGGCGCCAACGACGAACCAATCGATCGAGGCAGTAGCAAATCGTGTGGCCAGCCCGACAGACGAGTTGAAGGCGATGACAAGGAGCGATGTCGCGATTGCGGTCTGCATCGAGCAGCCAAAGGCGAGCACCATCGTGGGTACGATCAGGAACCCGCCACCGACACCGAGGAAGCCGGTCAAGAACCCGAGGCTCAAACCGGCCAGGAAGATGATCCACAGCGGGGCCGTCGTGTCGCGCTTGGCTTCAATGTCACGCGAACGCAACGTGCTGATGGAGGCCACGATCATGATGCCGGAGAACAGCAGCAGCAGGGTGGCGCCGGAAAAGTAAGGGGAGAGCAACGAACCCGGAATGCTGCCCGCGATCCCGCACGCGCCCAGCAACAATCCGGCCTTCCACCGGACATTGTCTCTCTGTTCGACAGTCCCCTCGGCGGCGATCCCGCCGACAACGGCGAGCGAAGTTCCGATCGCCGCATGTACGTCCAGCCCGACGAGATAGACGAGCGCAGGCACGGCCAGGATTGATCCACCGCTGCCGGTGAGCCCGAGCGCGCCCCCTATGGCGGCTCCAGATGCGAGGTCGAGCACCATTTGCGGGAGATCTTGCATCTCACCGAGCTTCCAGCGCTGAAACGAAACCCACCCGGATTGCGTGGTAGCCACGACCGTAGTGGTCTCGCCGATGACGATACTTAATTATCAGCGGTCTCCCACAAGTTGATGCACGTCAATGGCAGCGCACCTCCAATGCTCTTTGGTGCGCACAACCCTCAGCGACGCCGCTGTGTCGCAGAAGCTAAAATCACCCCAGGAGGTCAACATGAACAAAGTCGGTTATCTGATCGCGGCTGCTGTTGCATGCATCAGCGTCCCAGCTTTCGGCGGTGAGCCTACATACGTCGTGGGCAAAAACATGTTCATCGAGACGGGTGTGGACCCGGTCGACCGCTCGCCGAGCTGGTACGCTCCAATGCTGAATAAGCCGTACGCGCCGGTGTTTGAAATTCTGGCGACTAAAGGCACCGAGGGCCGCTACTATGACTATACTTACGCGGTCACGCTGCGGGAGATGATAAAGTTCCACGGGCATGACTGCGAGGGAACCATCCACGCGGCGAACAACGCCAAGGTCGCGTTCAAGATCCTGTTTCCAGACGGAATCATAGATCGCAGCGTGCTGTGGGGCATCTCTGGGCCGTCGCCGTGCTGGTCGGACGCAGTCGCGTTCCTGACCGGCGCCCGTGTGCAATATGGCAACCTCGGCTTTTTCAAAAGCAAGGATTACGGCCATGCCATTTTGTTGTACCGCGAAGACACAAAGGTGGCGGTCCTGGCCACGTGGAAGAAGGGGATCAACAACATCCCTGGTGAGCCGGTCGTCCTTCCGGAATTGATCACCTGGACACCGAAGGTTTCGATGGATGAGGTCACGAAGCTGAAACTGGCGGTGAAGATGCAGGGAAACGCAACGCCCTATCAGGTCGACCTGATGCGCTACCAGCAATGGCAACACGTCAATGACGTGCTCGAGCGCCCGCTGGAGGAGAGCTACCAGGCGAAAGTGATCGAGGGATTCAAGTGGGCAGAGTGGATCGATCCGGCGAAGGTGATGACTACGCCCCATCGTCGCGTCGATGTCGACTACAAGAATTGGCCCTATCGTGGCAGGCCGATCGAAGGCCCGCAGCCCTGATTCCCGCCAAGCAGATGGACACGGCTGGCGGCACTACACGACCTCGTAGAACGCGCCAGCCGGTTCCATTTTTTTGAGATAGCACCGACCAGTGCGACAATCTCATGCAACCCGAATCGACCGGCGAAAGGGGCCATCGGTAAATGGCCGCGTGTGGTCGAATGGCAAATGAATCACACGAATCGATCGAGCCAAGCTGAAGCGGTGGCCAACCACTCGTCCGTCCACGCGATTGGTCGCCAGCGCGCCGGCTGAAAGTGTCGCTCAACCTCTCGCGCGTGGCTGTCGGGATATCAGGATGACCGGCCACGCGCGTCTATCAACAGGAACCGCTCAAACAGGTGATTCCGCCAGATGGCTCTCAGAGCCAGCACCCAGAGGAGTGCCGCCGTGGCAAGGACGCCCACAGCGCCCGGTCGCAACGGGAACAGTGCAAAATAATGGGCCAAGCTGGGAGCCATTACGATGGTGATCAAAGTTGCGAAGAGGACGAGCGCTACCAGCATCGGACGCTTATCTGTACTTCGCTCTGCCCAGCCAGTGAAGAAATTGAAAGGGGGTTCGATAAATAGGATCAACAGGAAGCCGGTCACGGTGATAAAGATCGAAAGGGCGGTCTGCGCCACAATCCTCGCTGCTGCAGCACCAAATTGATTATCGACATTATGGATTGAGCCTGTGAATTCTTCGAAGCGCTTTATCACTTCAGGCGTTATTTGATAGCTTTCAACGCCCCTGAGCACAAGGGTGTAGAAACCGGCGTAGAGAGCGACGCCGATCAGCATGGTTAGTATCGTTGCCGGCATGACAAACCGAACCAATGACTGCAGAAGTTCGGTCTGGTTCGTATCGGGTTTCGCCCACAAAATCAGGAAGAACGAAGGAATTCCGGACGTGAGATAAGTCAACGCCACATGCGCGGGCTCGAAGGGGAAACCAAGCCCAAGTATCGAAATCGCAACTATGACCACTGTCGCCACACTCACGCGCGTCAGGAATAGGCACATGGCGCTCCGCACCCCGGCGACCACACGCTTGCCTTCCTGGAAGGCAGGGCGCAGAGCAGAAAACGAATCCTCAAGTAACGTGATGTCGGCAACGTGGCGGGCGGCGTCGCTGCCAGTTCGCATTGCGATGCCCAGTTGTGCCTTCTTCAGCGCGAGCACGTCGTTGACGCCGTCGCCGATCATGGCCACATAGTGGCCCTGAGCGATCAGAGCATCGATAAGCCGTTCCTTCTGATGCGGGGCGATGCGCCCAAAGATCATGCGTTCGCTGCACGTCTCGTTGAATTCTTCTGTGGCCATCCGATCCAGCTCGGGCCCGGAAACAGGCAACGTATCCACGGCCAAACCAGCCTGCTTCGCCAGGGCGGCAACGGTTTGTGGATCATCCCCCGAGACCAGCTTGATTCGGATTCCGAGCTGGGTGAACTCGGCAATGGTCTCGCGAGAGTCAGGGCGGAGCTCATCGCCGAGGCTAATGACACCCAAAGGAATGAGAGGGGGCAATTGAAGTTGACCATCGTTGTCGTGAAGAGTGGTGAGGCCAGGATTGTGCGCGAAGACCAGCACCCGCAATCCGGCCTGCGACCATTCCCTCACCTTTGCGGTAAGCGGTGCAGCCTCGGCAACCGCTTCGGCTGGCAGAAAGGGCGCGAGCGCCTCCAGCGCCCCAAGTACGTAGACCCCTTGTCGACCCGTGTCATCAAAAGAGACAGCACTCCACTGCCGTGAGGACGCGAAAGCGACCTCATCAACGGGAATGCTCCTTTCGCCTCTGATACCGGCTGCAATGGCGTCGCTGGTGCGGTTGGGTGCTGAGATACTGTGAACGAAACTGCCTAGCAGTTCTTTGACTTCGTCTGTGGAGTGTTCTTCCAGCGGTCGCAGACCTCGGTAAATAAGCTAATTCGTCGTCAGCGTACCCGTCTTGTCCATGCACAGGACATCTACATTACTCAAGGATTCAATGGCATTGATCTGCTGCACCACTGCTACCCGGTTCGCTATCAACACGGCGCTCAGCGCGTATGCTACGATGGTTATGAAGAACAGCCCGTAGGGCACCTGCGCGGTCAAGACTGCAGAGATTTGTACGAGCCTGACAAATGACAGCTTCTCGAGCGCGCCAGCCACAAGGATAAGAATGCTCATTATGGCGACGACAAGAATCACAATACGCACAACAAAATCGATTTTCACCTGCAGCGGAGTCCTTACGAGCTCGAACTTTCGTGCGGCTGCCGTCAGTTGATTGGCGAAGCTCTGGGCGCCAACCTTTTCTGCTTTGGAGAATGCGTCACCAGCGACGCAGAAACTACCGGAGAGCAAGAAATCACCGCCGTGCTTGGACACCAGGTCGGATTCCCCGGTGAGAAGCGACTCGTCTATCTCAAGCCTGCCCTCGCCGAGCACTATCCCGTCCGCCACGATCTGGTCGCCAGCGTGCACATGCAGAATGTCGCCGCGAACTAGGTCCGGCGGATCGATCGTTTTCTCTTGCCCATCGCGAATGACGGTCACAGCTGGACGGCTGGCCAGTGCGATCTGATCAAGTTGGCGTTTGGCGTAGACCTCTTGACCTGTCCGGATGACTGCGTTTGCGAGGAAGAGCGGGCCGATGCTGATCAGCGCATCGCTCACCCGCCCGAGCGCGACGAGCAAAGTCCCGATTGTAATGAGAATTCCGTTGAAGAGGTTGACGATGTTGGCACGAGCAATGTCGAAATACGAGCGACTTGTACCGAACGCAACATTGTTGTCTTCCCCCCGCTCGCGCCGGACCTGCGCTTCGCGTTCGGTCAATCCTTGAACGCTTTGCATGCGTGGGCTGTCTCCTGAAAGCTGATAGAGGGTCCCACTGGCAGCACTCCTCGGCGGCGATGAAGATTACTACGGGGTGACAACCGTCCCAATGAGCAGGATCACCCTGAGAGGGTCAACAGCGTTCACGACCTCCATCCTTACATAAGCGGCCCGCAATATGGCCGATCGGAGGCTGCAGCCACGACGCCTCATTTGCTGTCGAGAATGCGGAAGTCCATGACAAGCGGCAGGTGATCCGACGCGCCACGGATTAGCCGGCTTCGCGGCACCTCCACGCGGAGCACGTCGACGGATCGGCTGGAAAAGATGTGGTCGATGCGTAGCATCGGCATTCGAGCGGGAAAGGTCCATCGCGGCCGATGATGCAGGCCAAGCTGGGCGTCCCGCAGTCGAGCCGATAATCGGCGATAAACGCGCGACTGGCGCACCGTGTTAAAGTCGCCCAACAGGATAACAGGATCCTTGCAGTTGGGGTGGCCAAGCCAGCCAGCGCCGAGCAGCGCGTCAACTTGCATCAAGCGCTCAAAGGCCGCCAAACTCAGATGCGTGTTTATGACCTGGATTTCGGCTTCTTCGGCCCGAACCGCAGCCCAAAGTGCGCCGCGAGGCTCGAACATCGAGCCGCCAGGCAGGCGCCCAGCCTGCATCAGATGCATCGGGAGCGTCGTTAAGATGGCATCGCCATAGAGCTCTTCCTCGACCTGGAGCGCTGGGTGGAAGTGAAAGCTCATTCCCAGACGGTGGGCGATGGCGTGCGCCTGGTCTACACTGCCGGTCCGAATGCGCCCGACATCGAGTTCCTGGAGCGCCACGATGTCCGGCTCGCAACTGGCGATCACCTCAGCGATCCGCTGTGGCTCTGCTCGCCCGTCTGCGCCGACGCATCGGTGTACGTTGTAGGTCATAATACGTAGCATCGGCACTCAGCAGCGGTCCGGCTTTGGCGACAGGCGAGAGCTGACGCGTTACTACAGTCTCTGCCAGGGCGGTCGGCTTCCCACGACCCCTTATAGCGGAGTGGCGGCAAGAACGACGGTCTCGCGTTCGCACAGGTTGCGCCAACTGGCCGCCTGCATTGGTGCAGGGGGATGCACACGCTCCTTCCGGCCCGGCATCGGCGCACTCCGACGCCCAAGATGCCTCGCTGGGGGCCTTTGAGCGAGGTCAATTTTGACGCGGAGATATGCTATATAATAAAATATGAGTTCGGGATTGTATCTTAAACACGAATCAAGCGATCGAACGCATGGCCGGAGCGGGGCCAGTTCGGGCGAACATCTCCTGCTTGCCGTGAACGGCAAGACGGCATTCTTCCGGCTGTTTACGGAAGGCGACGAACTATACGAGGCCATGCTCGCAGCGATTGCAGATGCTCAGCGGACCATTCGCCTGGAGACCTTTATCTTTGCTGCTGACGAAATCGGATGGCGACTTGCGAAGGCTTTAGCAGAGAAAGCGCGCGCGGGGGTGGACGTCCGCTTCCATTTCGATGCCCGCGGGGCCGCGACCGGCGCGTCCCTAGAGCTTCATGAACACATGATAAGTCATGGCGTCAAACTTAAATGGTATCACCCTTGGACTTGGTGGCACCCTAGCCACTATTTTCAGAGAAATCACCGAAAGATGTTGGTGATCGACGAGCGGGAACTGTTCCTCGGCGGCAGCAACATCATCTTGGAGAACTCCCGTATCTTGTGCGGAGAACAGAGGACCCGCGACACCGACGTTCTGCTGAGGGACGGGCTTGCGGAGCAGGCAGCGGCGCTGTTCGACTGGACGTGGGATCATCCGGAGACAGCCCACAAGAATCGACGAGCGGTGAAAGAGCCAGCGCCCGATCCTTTGGCGGGCCCAAGCTTAGCAGGGCTCTACCACAACAAAATTGCCCGTCTGTATACCCTGCTTATTGGACGCGCCGCTCGCCGCCTCTATGTAACAAACCCTTACTTTTGTCCCGGGAGCGGCGTCGAGCGGGCTCTGCGGCGAGCTGCCAAGCGAGGGGTTGACGTCCGGGTGCTCGTGCCTCGCAACAGCGACCCGCCATTCGTCGGCTGGCTGACCCGGTCGAGCTACGCTTGCCTGATGAAGTCAGGCATTCGCGTCTACGAGTATCTGCCGCCGCGAAAGCTGCACGCGAAAAGCATCGCGATCGATGACGAGTGGTCCATCATTGGATCCGCCAACCTGGATCATTGGGGCCTCGTCGCCAATCATGAGCTTGTCCTGGTCGCCCGTGACCAGAAGCTTGGATGTGAATTGCGCGACGCGTTCTCCAAGGATTTGGAACGCTCCGAGGAAGTGCAGCTCGCGGAATGGGAGAATCGCGGCTTGCGCGAGCGGGTCCTGGAAGCCGTTGGATGGATAGGCCGGAAGCTGCTTTAGGCACGCGATCTTAGTAGGGAGCACAGGTCACTTTCAATTCATCGCTGATGCGAGCGAGAGTCGAGACGTCGGCCCGCTCGCCAGCGAGCGAACTCCGCGGCGACGAGCAAGGTGCCGCCGAGCACCAGCGGCACCAGGAAGTAGACGATTCGGAAGGCGACCAGGGCGCCGACCACGTCGCCATGCGCCACCAGCGAAGCAATCACGAATTCGAGCACGCCAAAACCCCCGGGGATGTGGCTCATCAGCGCGGTGACGTTTCCCAGCACATAGGCTGCGACCGTCTCAAGATATCCCGTCGCGCCGGCGAGAAGCTGATGGAGGGTCGCCGCTACGAAGGCGAAGTTCGCGGTTCCAACCGCAATCTGTGCTGTGGCAATTAGGGGATTCGGCAGGCGGAACTCGTGGCCGCGGAGGGAAAGCGGCCGGCGCAGCCGCCAGGCCAACAGCACATACATGCACGCAAGCGCGAGGCAAAGAATGCCGATGGCACGTGCGGTAGCGGGAGCAAGGCCGATCGTGCCGAGGCCGAAATCTGGCCACAGCGCCAGTACGAGGCCGCCGAGCGACATCAGACCGAGCCCGACAGAGAGAGCGCAGAACAGGATAATCTCGCCGATCTCGACCGCGCCAAGACCGAAGCCGGAATAGAAGCGATAACGCAGGGTGCCGCTGCTAAGAACGGCGACGCCGACATTGTGGCCGATCGAAAGGCTGACGAACGACGTCAGGGCGATCTTGTGGTAGGGAAGCCAATGTCCGACATGGCGTACCGCCAGCGTATCAAAGCCGGTCAGGCACAAATAGCTTGCTGCCGCGCAGGCGAAGGCGAGGGCGAGATTGACGGACGGAATGCCGGCGATCGAGGCCACGATGTCGGCGAGGGTGTGGTCGCGGAACGCCCGGTACCCCAGCCAGAACTCCGAGCGGAAGCATCGTGAGCGGAATTAAGATGGACAGTCTCTTGAGCGTCACCTGCGTCCCGCCTCCGGTTCAGCTGCTGCTGCAGCTGCACGTCTTGCATATATGGATAGCCCAAAAGCCACCAAATTGATTTTGCGTTCGGTCAAATCCTCGAATGGAATGGTTTCTTTAGCTTCTTGGCGCCGACACAAAAGTCCGGGTCGTTTATGCCCGTTAGCGTTTGCACTTCCACGCGCCATTCTCGCCTTGAATGGAGATCGGTTCAATCGCAAGCCTGCGCTCAGTAGACCGTGCCTCTAGTCTTCTGCGCAACTTTCGCTGCTTTGGCAGACCCGGCTGGGGCGGGCTTGATGGCTTGACGTGGCGTCTCCACCACAATGGGGCCGTTGACTGGCGGCTATTCACTCGGTTGGCCATACCATCGCTGCCAGCCGCGTTCGTCGGTGGCCTGCTGGTTCTCGATGGCCATCCCTATTTTGTCCTCGCGGGCCTATTGCTCTTGGTCGCCGCCGGCCTGCTGCTGCTGAAGCGTCCGGACTGGCTGGAATGCGATAGTCGCGCTCGAGGCGGCGATCGCGGCCGCTCCCACGCCATCATCGCCCAGCAGCACGTTGCCGAGCCCAAGCACCAGGACGCTCGCGTTGGTTTCGCCGGAAGCTTCGATCGTGTCGCTCACGAGAAGGTTCCTTTCCGCGGCGGCAGGAACTTGTAGCCGGAAAAGATCGAGTCGAAAGTTCGGATATGCTCGATGATCGGGGACAGAAGCACGAAATAGATATGGACGACGACAAAGATCAGCACCACCCACATTCCGATGTGGTGGATGAGCCGCGCCATCTGCAGCCCGCCAAACCAGGGCGCCAGCACCTCGAACGACTTCAGGAACGAGCCGACCGGCTCGTGCAGCGAATAGAGCACAAGACCGGTCGCGATCATGAGCAGGTAGACCACAAAGACCGCGGCGTAGCTTGCGCCCGCGAGCGCATTGTGGCCGGCATATTCGTCCGGCTCCCGCCGCAGGAAGGAATAGTACAGGAACGAGTTCCCGAAGCTGCGCAGGCGCCGGAGCGAGAACGGCAGAAGCTTGGTGAAGCGCGCGAAGCGATTGCCGGCAAACATCCAGTAGATCCGCCCAATCACGGCCAGGATGAACGCGATCGCTGCATAGGAGTGGATGGCGCGCACCGTTCCCATGACGAAGTGATCCCTACTTCGGCTGCGACCGGGACGCCGCCTCGCGGCAGCGCCAGCACGACCGGCCGCTGGTCTTGGTATTGCACCAGCGCCTGGGCGAGCTGTCTGCCGGCATCCGAACGGTTCCTGAAAGGCATGGCGCTCCTAGCCTCGTGCGTTTTCGGTTGGCTGCGGTGCGTCAGCCGCAATATAACGCTCGAACCACTCGGCGGCGTGCCGGATAACAGCCTCGAGCGCCCCGGGCTCGGGCAAGAGGTGGCTAGCGCCCGGGATGATTTCCAACGCCTTCGGGCCCGCTAGACGCTCCAATGCGCGCTCGTTTATCGCAATGACGGACGTGTCGTCGCCCCCGACGATGAGCAGCGTCGGTGTTCTAAGTTGATCAAGTGCATCGTGAGCAAGATCGGGACGGCCACCGCGCGAGCCGACGGCACCCACGCGATCGCCGAGCTTTACGGCTGCGACGATCGCTGCGGCGGCGCCGGTGCTGGCGCCAAACAGCCCGAGCGGAAGATCAGCGACGAGCGGCTGTTGCTTGAGCCATCGCACGGCATCGATCAAGCGCTCTGCTAGGAGCCTAATGTCGAACACATTCGCCCGATCGACCTCTTCAGCCGGCGTCAGCAGATCAAACAGGAGTGTGGCCATTCCCCTCGCGTTCAGCGCATTGGCGACCACAACATTGCGTGGGCTGTGGCGGCTTGATCCGCTTCCTTGTGCGAACACCACAACCGCACGGGCGCCCTCCGGAACCTGCAGCGTTCCGAGGAGCCGCATAGGCAGGACCGACACCTCGCGCGCCGCTGCGGTGTTGTGACGTCCGAAAGCATGAGGCGACGAGATCATGATACAAAAACCTAATTATATTAATGCCCGATGGGGCATGCCGGGCCTTGATCGGGATCAAACTCGTTCGGGCCCGAGGCTATGACCCCGTGCGCTTGAGCAATTTCCGTAACTCCGGAATTATCTAGACCCGAAGGCTGGCTTGCAGCCGTTCGTCGACAACGCGATCTCCAAGACCATGAACTTTTTACCCGAGTATCCATTTCCAGCCGGTGACCGGCGCGCTCTTGAACGAAGGAGTAGACGGACCAGATGTGCCGCCTACCGCGTGCTAGATCGCAATGCCGATTGGCTGTCGATACTCTTTTTTCCGTACGGCAGCTCTTGCAAAGCAGGCCTTAGCCCGTCGACGCAGGTGCAAGTCAGTCGTCGTTTCCTATCAATTTGACTCGGATCAAAGTGCCGCCGAACCTAATCGCCCATTTTGGTAGCTCATTCTTGCCCAAGGCGAGCCATGGAATGGGAGCGAATTCGCAAGCAGCCTAAGGACTGCATCGGCGCGAACCTTCGGGACTACGACGAGCAGGTCCGGACGTTCTCG
Source organism: uncultured Alphaproteobacteria bacterium (assembly GCA_963753575.1). Classification (GTDB taxonomy): domain Bacteria; phylum Pseudomonadota; class Alphaproteobacteria; order Rhizobiales; family Xanthobacteraceae; genus VAZQ01. The sequence continues at coordinate 3,282,617 of CAVWCR010000003.1, read as the reverse complement.
TGGGCGCAGGCCAGAGCGTTGCTCGAAGGGTTGCCGGGCGGCGGGCTCAATATCGCGCACGAGGCCGTCGACCGGCATGTGCTCGCCGGCCGTGGCAGCAAGCTGGCGCTCCGCTGGATTGGGCGCAAGGATGAGGTTCTCGACTTCACTTTTGTGGCGCTCGGCGCGGCGGTCAATCAATTTGCCAATGTCCTGAAGCATCGCGGCGTCGTGAAAGGCGACCGAGTCTTCTCGCTGCTCGGCCGCGTTCCCGAGCTTTATTTCGCCGCCCTCGGTACGCTCAAGAACGGCAGCGTTTTCTCGCCTTTGTTCTCGGCGTTCGGGCCGGAGCCGATCAAGGCGCGCATGAGCATCGGCTCGGCCAAGGTGCTGGTCACGTCCGAGGCCTTCTATCGGCGCAAGGTGGAGCCCTGGCGGTCCGAGCTGGCGAGCCTCGAGCACGTGCTGCTGACGGACTGCTCGGACAGTCCGTCGGCCGGCACCACCAATCTGACGGCCGCCATGGCGGAAGCGTCGGACTCCTTTGCAGGCACCTGGACCGGTCCCGAAGACATGGCTTTGCTGCACTTCACCAGCGGCACCACCGGCCGGCCCAAAGGAGCGGTGCATGTGCACGAAGCCGTCGTCGCGCACCACATCACCGGCCGCCTCGCGCTCGATCTGCATCCGGACGATATCTTCTGGTGCACCGCCGACCCCGGATGGGTGACCGGCACGTCCTACGGAATTATCTCGCCGCTCACCAACGGCGCGACCTTGATTGTCGATCAAGCCGAATTCGACGCCGAACGCTGGTACCGGATCCTGCAGAACCAGAAGATCACCAACTGGTACACGGCCCCGACCGCGATCCGCATGCTCATGAAGATCGGCGCCGAGGTGCCTAAGCGCTTCGACCTGTCGAGGCTTCGCTTCATGGCGAGTGTCGGCGAGCCGCTCAACCCGGAAGCCGTTGTCTGGGCGGTCGAGGCTTTCGGCAGGCCGTTCCACGACAACTGGTGGCAGACCGAAACCGGCGGCATCATGATCTCCAATTACTCATCGATGGACGTGAAGCCCGGCTCGATGGGCCGCCCTGTCCCCGGCGTCTCGGCTGGAATTGTCGAGCGGCAAAATGGGGGAGCGGTGCGTGAGATTGCGGAGCCGATGGCGAAGGGCGAACTGGCGCTGCGTCCAGGCTGGCCATCGATGATGCGCGGCTATCTCAACGAGGAGGAGCGCTATCGCAAGTGCTTCGTCGGGGGATGGTACCTGACGGGCGATCTCGCGATGCGCGACCAGGAAGGCTACTACTGGTTTGTCGGCCGCGCCGACGATGTCATCAAGAGCGCCGGCCACCTGATCGGGCCGTTCGAAGTGGAAAGCGCGTTGATGGAGCACCCGGCCATCGCCGAGGTGGGCGTGATCGGCATTCCGGACCCGGTCGCGGGCGAGATCGTGAAGGCCTTCGTCGCACTCAAGAATGGCGTCGAGCCCAGCGAAGCCTTGCGCAAGGAGTTGCTCGGCCATGCGCGCAAGCGCTTGGGTCCGGCCGTGGCGCCCAAGGACATTGCATTTCGCAAGAATCTGCCGAAGACGCGCAGCGGCAAGATCATGCGGCGGCTTTTGAAAGCGCGGGAACTCGGGCTGCCGGAGGGCGACATCTCGACGCTCGAGAGCGAGGAGAAATGACCACGCTGGCCGACAAGCCGCATTTGTCGCGGGCGCATATGCTGGATCTGCTGAAACACATGATCCGCATCCGCCGCTTCGAGGACAAGTGCGCCGAGCTTTATACGCAGGAGAAGATCCGCGGCTTCCTGCACCTCTATGACGGCGAGGAGGCGGTCGCGGTCGGCATCATCCCGATCCTCGAGCAGCGCGATCGGATCGTCGCCACCTACCGCGAGCATGGGCACGCGCTGGTGCGCGGCGTACCGATGACCACAGTGCTCGCCGAGATGCTCGGCAAGCAGGAAGGCTGCAGCCGGGGTCGTGGCGGCTCCATGCACCTGTTCGATCGGGCAAGCAACTTCCACGGGGGCAACGCGATCGTGGGTGGCGGCCTTCCGCTCTCGGTCGGGCTCGCGCTCGCCGATCACATGCGGGGCAAAGACGTCGTCACGACTTGCTTCTTTGGTGAGGGCGCCGTTGCCGAGGGCGAATTTCACGAGAGCCTTAATCTCGCGGCACTTTGGGGACTGCCCGTGCTGTTCGTATGCGAGAACAATCTCTATGCCATGGGAACCGCACTCTCACTCTCGGAGTCGGAAAGGGACATCCAACGCAAGGCCTCCTGCTATCAGATCAGCTCGGAGGCGGTCGACGGCATGGATGTGGTTGCGGTCGAGATGGCGGCGCGGCGCGCAGTCCGTCAGGTGCGTGAGACCGGGAAGCCCTATTTTCTGGAATGCCGGACCTACCGCCTCCGCGCCCATTCCATGTTCGATGCTCAGCTCTACCGCGACAAGGGCGAAATCGAGGCTTGGCGACAGCGTGGCCCGATCACACGGTTTCGATCCTGGCTCGAGACCAATCACATGATTCACGCCGACGACTTGGTGCGCATCGAGGAGGCGGTCGCGTCCGAGATCGCGGAGGCTGTCGCCTTCGCTGAAGCCGGGACCTGGGAGCCGGTCGAAGAGCTCACCCGCTTCGTCTATGAAGACAGGGGTGGACGATGAGCCGGCAACGCACGCCGCCGAAAGCTGCCGCCGAACCTATAGCGGCGGAGCTCACCTATCGCGAGGCGGTCCGCGAAGCGATCCGCGACGCCATGCGCCGCGACGATCGGGTCTTTCTCATGGGCGAGGATGTCGGCCGCTATGGCGGTTGCTATGCGGTGAGCAAGGGGCTGCTGGCGGAGTTCGGCCCCGAGCGGATCCGCGACACGCCGCTGTCGGAGTCAGGCTTCACCGGCGCCGGCATCGGCGCCGCGATGGCGGGCATGCGTCCCATTGTGGAGCTGATGACGGTCAATTTCAGCCTGCTGGCGCTCGACCAGGTTCTCAACACCGCGGCGACGGTGCGCCACATGTCGGGCAACCAGTTCGGCGTGCCGCTGGTCATTCGGATGGCAACCGGAGCCGGGCGCCAGCTTGCCGCTCAGCATTCGCACAGCCTGGAAGGCTGGTATGCGCACATCCCGGGCATCAAGGTGCTGGCGCCCGCGACGCTCGAAGACGCGCGCGGGATGTTGTGGACCGCGCTTGAGGATCCCGACCCGGTCCTCATCTTCGAGAACGTCATGCTTTACAACATGACTGGAAAGCTCGCGGCGGATGCCGGCCCGGTCGATATCGACAAGGCCGCCGTCCGGCGCGCCGGGCGCGACATAACGCTCATCACTTATGGCGGCTCGCTGTGGAAGACACTCGAGGCGGCCACCGTGCTTGCCGCCGAGAACATCGATGCAGAAGTCGTAGACCTGCGCAGCCTGCGGCCACTCGATGAGGCAACGATTATGGCGTCGGTGAGCAAGACCCGCCGCGCCGTGATCGTGGACGAAGGCTGGCGCAGCGGCAGCCTCTCCGCTGAAATCGGGATGCGGATCGTCGAGCAGGCGTTCTGGGAGCTCGATGGCCCGATCGGCCGCGTGTGCAGCGAGGAGGTGCCGATTCCCTATCCGCGCCATCTCGAAAATGCAGCGATCCCGCAGGCGCCGAAGATTGTGGCAGCCGCCAAGGCCGCGCTCGGACGGGCGTAGAGGAGGCCCCGTGGTCGATTTCCGGATGCCCTCGCTCGGCGCCGACATGGAAGCGGGCACGCTGGTCGAGTGGCTGGTGAAGCCTGGCGACAAGGTCAAACACGGCGATATCGTGGCGATCGTGGAGACGCAGAAGGGCGCGATCGAGATTGAGACCTTCGAGTCCGGTGAGATCGAGCAGATTCTGGTCGATGTGAACGCCAAGGTGCCGGTTGGCACTCCGCTCGCCCGGATCCGAACAGAGCATGAGCCGAAAGCCGGCGCGCCGAAGGCTGCACCGACGGCTGTACCGCCCGTACCGCCGCTCGCGCCTCGCATCACTCCGGCAGCGCCGCCGGTATTGCCCACACGGCCCGCTGCTCTGGCAGCAAGCGCTGCAGGCCGCATTCGAGCATCGCCCGCCGCACGATGGCTGGCGGAGCAGCGCGGGATCGATCTCGTGTCCGTCACCGGCACTGGTACCGCTGGTGCAATTCTGCGCGCTGATGTCGAACGCCATGCTGGGCCGCCCGCGGCGCCGAGCGCACCCAAGCGCGCGATCGGCCTCGACCTTGGCGCCATGCGCACGGCCATTGCGGCCGCCATGGCGCGCTCGAAGCGGGAGATTCCCCACTACTATCTCGAGCACCAGGTTGACGTCACGGGTTGCGAGCAGTGGCTGACGCGCACCAACGCGGCGCGGCCGCCGGAGAGCCGGCTCCTGCTCAGCGCGCTTCTGGTCAAAGCCGCAGCGCTCGCCACCCGCCGGTTCCCGGCATTCAACGGTTTCTATCGGGACGGCACGTTCGAGCCATCGGCAGCCGTCCACGTCGGCGTCGCGATCGCCATTCGAGGCGGTGGACTGGCGGCGCCGGCGCTGCATGACACCGACCGGCTCACGCTCGATGAGCTGATGAGCCGCATGCGCGACCTCGTGCAACGCATGCGCGCCGGGCGCATCCGCGGCTCGGAGCTATCCGATCCGACCATTACGGTCTCCAGTCTGGGCGAGCGCGGCGTCGCGACGCTCTATGGGATCATCTATCCACCGCAGGTGGCGATTGTCGGAATTGGCAAGGTCGTCGTTCGCCCGTGGGTCATCGACGGCGCCGTCGGGCCGCGCTCCATCGTCACCATCACGCTCTCGGCCGACCATCGGGTAAGCGACGGCCATGCCGGGGCGTTGTTCCTGGCCGAGATCGGACATCTGTTACAGGAGCCGGACAAGCTATGAGTGATCCCGACATCCGCGCCGCCCTGTTGGAAGAGCTTGGCAATATCGCGCCGGAAGCCGACCTCGCCGCCATCGATCCGGCGGCGGACCTGCGCGAAGCCCTCGACATCGATTCCATGGATCTTCTGAACTTCGTCATCGCGCTGCATCGTAGGCTCGCTGTCGACATCCCCGAGATCGACTACCCGAAGCTCGTGACGCTTGACGGGGCGATGGCTTATCTGCGGGCGAAAGCGAAGCCTCGCTGACTTCTGCTCAGCCCGCTCGCATCGGCTTCTCGTGGCGACGCGAGGCTCCTTGATACCGGCTTCCCAGCAAGTCCTCGACCCCTTGGAGCAGGACATCCACGTCGGCATCGATATTGTATGGCGCCAAGCTCGCGCGAGCCGCGCCATCGACCCCAAATGCCCGCAGCAGCGGCTGGGCGCAATGGTAGCCGCCGCGCAGCGCAAGCCCTGGCTCATCCAGGAAGCGGCAAACGTCGTCTGCGGAAAATCCCTCGACCGCGAACGCGATGACACCGCGGCGATCCCGGGTATCTAGCGGGCCGACGATCCGCACACCGGCAAGTCTCATCAGCCCGTCGATCAACCGCCGTGTCAGGCGCTCCTCGTGTGCCTGGTTCGGCGCCAGTCGAGCCCCAGCATCCAATCCAATGCTGCCCCCAGGCCGATCGCCTGGGCGATCGGGGGCGTGCGGCTTCAAATCGGCGAGGCGGCGGCCTAAACGTGGCGTCTGCCGGCGTGACTAGGTCGATCATTTGGCCGCCGGTCATGAGCGGCGGCATTGCGTCGAGCAGCTCCCGCCGGCCCCACAGCACGCCAATGCCCGTCGGCCCATATGTCTTGTGGCCGGAAAAGGCATAGAAATCGACGTCGAGCTTGCGCACATCCAACGGCCCATGCGGGGCACGCTGCGCGCCGTCGAGCATGATCTTCGCGCTGACCGCACGCGCGGCTGCCACCACGCGAGCGACATCGGTCAGCGCACCCGTGACATTCGAGCAATGCGTGAGAGCGACGAGACGGCAGCGACCGGTGAGCTCTACTTCCAGCCGATCAATGTTGAGCCGGCCGTCATCCGTCATCGGCAGGAAACGCAGGACCACTCCGCGCCGCTTGGCAAGCTCCTGCCAAGGAACCAGATTGCTGTGATGCTCCAGCATAGACAGCAGGATTTCATCGCCGGCATTCAGTATTGTTCCCCAGGCATAGGCCAACACATTGATCGAAGATGTCGCGCCGTAGCTGAAAATCACCTCTTCAGGCGAATTGGCATTGAGAAAACGCGCCACCCGGGCGCGGGCCTCGCGGTAGGCCTCGGTCGCGGCGCGCGCCCGCCCCTGAACGACTTCATGCACATTGGCCCGCGCTTCCAACTCGAAGCGACGCAGAGCGCTCAACACAACGTCTGGCATCTGGGCGGTTGCCGCATTATCCAGGTAATGCAGGTCCGCGTCTGCCAAGCCCGGGAATTCCCGCTTGAGCGCCGATGCATCAAAGGTATGCTCCAATGCATTTCGGCTGCTCATGTCGGCCTCGACGTATAGGTTCGGTAAAATGTGCGCGAGGTCCGGATTTAACTCGTTGACGCAGGTCAATATGTAACGCGGCACCACCGGTTATTTATGCATAAAGGCGGGCAGTAAGGTTTGACGGACGCAGAATGAACGAGCGTGTAGTGCCCGAATTGCCGCAGGGGCGCGATCAGGGCCAGAGCGCCCAGTTTCCGCCACCGTCAACGCCTGCAGCGCCTGCCCGCAGGTCTCGCAAGTACTGGCTTATTGGCGGGCTTCTGAGCTTGCTTGTGGCTGTTGTTATCGCCGGCGGCTGGTGGCTGTTCGCGGCCAAGGGCACTGTTCAATACACCACCGCGCCGGCGACGCGCGGTGCGGTCACCCGCACGGTAACGGCGACCGGCGTCGTAAACCCCGAGCTCACCATCATCGTCGGGACTTATGTTTCCGGCGTCATCCAGCAACTTCATTGCGACTACAACACCCAGGTGAGGAAGGGACAGGTCTGTGCTCAGATTGATCCCCGCCCGTATCAGACTGTCGTCGATCAGGCCAAGGCGAACCTGGCGGTTGCCAAGGCGCAACTGGAAAAGGATAAGGCGCAGCTCAATTACGCAAAGTCCGCTTTCGATCGCGCGGCCAAGCTGGTGCAGACCAACGCGATCTCGCAGGATGCCTTCGACAGCGCTAAGAGCGCCTACGAGCAGGCACAGGCACAAATCACGTTCGACGAGGCCACGATCCAGCAGCGCCAAGCCGCTCTCGATGCCGCGCAAGTCAATCTCGACTATACCCGCATCATCTCTCCGGTGGACGGTACCGTCGTTTCCCGGAACGTGACCATCGGCCAGACCGTCGCAGCCAGCTTTCAGACGCCGACGCTGTTTCTGATCGCAACCGACCTGACCAAGATGACAGTCGACACCAGCGTGAGCGAAAGCGACATCGGGAACGTCGAGGTCGGCGACAAGGCGACCTTTACGGTCGACGCCTTTGCCAGGCGTGTCTTCCGCGGAACCGTCAGCCAAGTGCGTCAATCGCCGCAGACGGTGCAGAACGTCGTGACTTATGACGTCGTGGTCAATGTCGGCAACCAGGACCTCGCGCTCAAGCCCGGCATGACAGCAACGTGCCGTGTCGTCGTCGACGAACGTAACGACGTAATCCGCGTCCCGAACCAGGCCTTGCGCTACACGCCTGGCGGCCTTGCCGCCGCCAGGTCCAGCGACCAGGCCCGGGTTTGGGTCGAGCGCGCGCAAGGGCCGGTGGCGGTTCCTGTCGTCACGGGTCTGCAGGACGACAGCTTTACCGAGATCAAAAGCGGGGAGCTGAAAGCCGGTGACAAGGTCGTCATCGCCGAGCGAACCGGCACCGGCAGCAGGACCGCCATGCCGCGGCTGCGATTCTGATGCTGCCGGCATCACCCCGAGGATCGAAACCGTGCCGCAGCCCCTGATCAGAATTGAGAACATCACGCGGACATTCCGCATCGGCGATGTCGATATCCAGGCACTGCGCGGCGTTAGCCTTGTGGTTGAACCGGGCGAGTTCGTCGCCATCATGGGGGCGTCGGGCTCCGGCAAGTCGACGCTCATGGCGATCCTCGGCTGCCTCGATCGCCCGTCGAGCGGCAGCTACCACTTGGAGGGCATCGACGTCGCCCGCCTCGACGAGCCTGCACTCGCGCGCATCCGGAGCGAACGGCTGGGCTTCGTGTTTCAGAGCTTCAACCTGCTTGCCCGCACCAGCGCGATCGAGAACATCGCACTGCCCTTGTTCTATGCGGACTCCGGACCCACCGGCCGGACGCCCCGCATGGAGCGCGCGCGCTCGGCGTTGACCCTGCTCGGCCTTGCTGGCCGCGAGCGCAACACGCCCGGCAAGCTCTCGGGCGGCGAGCAACAGCGCGTGGCGATCGCGCGCGCGCTCATCAATTCGCCCAGCCTGCTGCTTGCGGACGAGCCGACCGGTAACCTGGATACGCGCACGTCACATGAGATCATGGAGACCCTCAGCTGGCTCAATCGCGAGCAGCGAGTCACCATCGTCGTGGTCACACATGAATCCGACATCGCGGCATTTGCCGATCGCGTCGTGACCATGCGTGACGGCCGGATCATATCGGACGTTCGGGCGGACAGGCCGATGGTGGCCGTGCACACCGCCCCCGAGGCAAGAGCAGCGGGCGCTGCCTTGCTCCGTCGGCCGGCGCCGGGGGCCAGTACCGCCGTGCGCTCAACCGCGTTCGGGGCATTCGCCACGATGGTGACTGCTTCCGCTCTGCAGGCGCTCACGCGCAACAAGATGCGATCCGCCCTGACGATGCTGGGTGTATTCATCGGCGTGGCTGCGCTGATTGCCATGGTGGCGGTTGGCCAAGGCGCCAATCAGGCGGTCCGCAAGCAGATCGAAAGCCTCGGAACCAACCTCGTGGTTGTCGTGCCGGGTGCTGCCCGCATGGGCGGCGTCCGCGGTGGATTCGGTAGCGCCTCGACGCTGACTGTCTCGGATGCGGAGGCGATCCGTCGCGAGGCGACTGCTGTCAGCAGCGTCAGCTATACTATCCGGCAGTCGGGGCAGACGCAGTATGCCAACCGGAATTGGAATACCGGTATTCAGGGCGTAAGCCCCAATTATCCGCCCATCACCAATTGGCAGATCGCCGCTGGGCGCGGCATTTCGGAGGAGGACGACGACACAGCGGCTCTTGTCGTGGTCCTTGGTCAGACCGTCTATCGGCAACTATTTGATCAGAATGAAAATCCCATCGGCGCAACGATTCAAGCGAGGAACGTCCCATTGCGCGTGATCGGCGTTCTGGCCTCCAAAGGCCAGACGCCGTTCGGAATGGATCAGGACGACCTCATCATGGTTCCGTTTACGACCGCGGAGCGCAAGGTCCTCGGCGTTGCCGCCCCGAGCCAGCAGCAGGCGCCGATGAACTGGGTCTATCCGCCGGCGCCCAACCCCTACAACCTTCAGCGTCGGCTGACCGGCTTCGTGAACCAGATCTACGTCCAGGCCGTCGGCCCGAGCCAGGTCGAGCCCGCGATCAGACAGGTGACCGACATCCTTGCACTCCGGCATCGGATCAAGCCGGGCGACACCAACGACTTCTCGGTTCGAAACCTGAGCCAGATCGCGGAGACCGCCGAGAGCAGCAGCCGGATCCTGGCGCTCCTGCTCGCGGCGGTCGCCTCGATATCGCTGGTCGTCGGCGGCATCGGGATCATGAACATCCTGCTCGTGTCGGTGACGGAGCGAACGCGCGAGATCGGGCTGCGCATGGCCATCGGGGCTCGCCGGCTGCATGTCCTGCTTCAGTTTCTGGCGGAGGCGGTCATTCTCAGTGTGACCGGCGGGATTGCGGGGATTCTCATGGGCGCCGGCTTCTCTGAGGCGCTCTCCCTCATGGCCGGCTGGCCGGCGCAGATCTCAGTCACCGCTATCGTCGGCGGCTTCGTGTTCTCGGCGGCGGTTGGCATCTTTTTCGGATACTATCCGGCGCGCAAAGCTGCCCGAACTCGATCCGATCGAGGCGTTACGTTACGAGTGACAGAGGCTGCCGCGCCCCATTCATGGGTGCAGCCCGTGCTTGCCACGCAGCCTTACGGTGCTCGCCTGCGGGCCTTTTTCACCCATCTCCTCTGCAAAGCTCACCCGCGAACCGACCGACAGGCGCTCAAAGCCGTCGAGCACGCTGTTGCGATGGAAATAGATCTCGCGGCCATCGCTTGTTTCCAGGAAGCCGAACTCGCCCAGCTCATCGAGCCGCACAACGGTTCCGGTTGGCGGGCCCTCGTGGGTCTTCTCCTGTCCCTGCAGCTTGCGGACTTGGTCCTGAAGCTGTCTACGCGCCCGCTTGAAGGCGTCGTTGATTGCAAATGTTAGGTCGGCGTGCCGCTCGTCCACTTGCGGGGTCCGTCCGATATTGACCTCGCGGCCGTCGGGGAGCACTAGCCGGATATTGACCTCATAGAGCCCGCCGGTCTGATGATGGCCGCCAGGCCCCTTCAGGACAACTCGACACGCCGTCACTCGACTGAAGCGGTGCTCAAGCTCTTCCACGTGCTTGACGATACTGTCGCGGAGCGTCGGGCTCGCGCTCATGCCTTGGAAATCGATTTCAACGGGGGTTTCCATAAAACAATTCATGCGCCTCTCGGGCGAAAATTATTTGATCAATCTCAACTCCGGCTATCCTTTGATGCAAATCAGCGGCCGAGAACGGACCACAGACCGACCACAGAAACCCCGTGAACAGATGCGAACGAACCGCGTCGAACGAAGCGAAAAACGTCAATTTTTGTTGACTTGGCCAAGGCAGTAAGGCCGCTCATAACGGTCTGGTTGGAGGTCAGCAGTAGCGGACGAATGAGAGCCGATCGCAGATTCAATCGGTCATCGATCGAGTCCTATACGCTGAGCAGCGCCGCCGCTGCGTCATTCGCGTTTTGTCAGGCTTCCTGGTCGAGGACGGATCGGCTTTCCTTCTAGGCCGCCTTTATATTAGGAGCTTGCATCAATAAGTTCACAACAAACTCGTTCCACTTCTGCATGGCCGCGCGCTTCTCAGGCATATATGTCCAGCGATCGTAATGTTTTGAACTGACATCCTGAAGCGAGTGGTTCTGGATGCGGTCGCGGACTTCCTTCGACACCCCGGCCTTGCCAGCGAGCGTTTTCCAGGTCCGCCGCAGGTCTCTATTCGTGACGAAAGGGATAACGGTGCGCTGCCGTTGACGCCACATGAACGAGTAGAGCGTGCCATGGCTGACGGGCCGCTTCGGGTCCATGGCGGAAGGGAAGAACCAGCCGTACTCATTCGGCACGATGCCTTCGATTAGCTCAGCAGCAAGAAGCGGGACGGGAATTGCGTGTGACGTGCCATTCTTGGTCTTCGACCAGCCGATGATGCGCTCCTTTGAGTCCCACTGGTCGACGTGGAGGCGCGCGATTTCCTCAACACGCTGCCCGGTCAGCATGAGAATACGAACGGCGCGGGTGTAGGGCGGGTGGACGGGCGCGTCTGGGCATTCGAGCCAACGATAAAGGCGGACGAATTCGTCCTCGTCGAGCCAGTTTGTGCCAACGACCCTCGGCTCCATGGGAATGCCGGCTGCCGGATTAACGACAAGCTTGAAGCGGCGCGGCGAGTTGGAGCGATAGTCGTGTTCTGACTTTATTGCCCACGAGTAGGCGGAACGGATGTAGCTGCGCACATGGTCGGCCATGCCGCGCGCGCCGCGTTCGTAGATCGGCCGGATGACCGCCAGCACGTCCTCGGGCATGATTTCGCGCGCCAAGCAATTACGGCCAAGCGTGTTAGCGATCTTGTTTAACCCTTTCTCGACTTCCGCCGAAGACGACTTCCCAGAGTGCTTAAGATGCCGGACGTACCCCTCGAACAAATCCGCGACGGTGCCGGGCCGCGAATCTCCGGCGGTCTTAATGCTCCGCCGTTTCAGGATTATCCCGGCATAATCGCGCTCGAAGATTTGGCGGGCCAGCGCGAGTGTCGTGGCCGGATACGAACCGATTTTCACCTTCGTGCGACGGCCATCCCGCCACTGCTGTGCCATCCACTCGGCGGTCACACGTTTTGGCATGGGCTTGATGATGAGGGCGAGGCGGCCTGTGCCGCGGCCCTCGCCGTCGGCGAGCGATCGCTGCTTGCGCGACCGTTCGACCTCCTTGATAGCGCGGCGTATCGCGGCGTCAGTGAGACTTGCCATGCGCGGTCTTAGCCCGAGTGGGGATGGTTCGAGGGGCTGCAATTGGGGACGGTTACGTTCCCGCTCCCTTCACCAAACGTACTTCAGCGAACAATTTGCAATCAAGAAAAATCGAGTGATTGCAAGTGATTGAGCGTGCGCAAACGTGATCGAAAACTGCGAGTGGGATGATTGTGAACCAGGATGATGGCGGTGGCGGAGAGCTCGAGCGCACGCTTGACCACTTCGCGCGGGTAGACCGGCGTATGGTCGACGGTGCCTGAGCCTTGCACCTCGTCGGCAATGAGGCCGTTGCGCTTGTCGAGGAACAGGATGCGGAACTCCTCTTTTTCAGCAAATGCCTGCGCGGTGCGGCAATAGTCGAGCACGCTTGCCCAGGATGACAGCACCGCCCGCTTGCTGACCGCCCCGCGCGTGAGCCGGCTCGCCGCCGCCTGCACGATCTTGAGCTCGGCAATGGCGGCCTCACCCAGGCCCTTGACCTCGTCGAGCCGATGCCGGGGGGCTGCGATCACCTCGGCAAAGGAGCCAAATTTCTTGAGCAGCTCCTTGGCGAGCGGCTTGACGTCACGCTGCGGGATGGCGCGGAACAGGATCAGCTCCAGGAGCTCGTAATCGCTGACGGCTTCGCTCCCGGCATCGAGAAAGCGCTGGCGCAGCCGCGCCCGGTGGCCGTGGTAATGCGGCGGCTTGGCCGCGGCCGCCTCCTGCAGATCGTGCTTCTTGCCGGCCATGATCGATCGCGCCTGTACTACTCTCGGCTGCAGGATGCCGGTAATCGCTCGTTTTGCAATGGGACTGAAGCCACTGGAGGGCAGGGCAGTGCTCCTTTCGCAGCTGCTTCTTGTTATTTGATCATGTTCTTGGCCATTCCATTGCCGTCGCTCGCTGGCCGCCTTGAAGCGCCTATTCTCGGCCGATAGAACTAAAGCATGGCTCCGTTGCCGCGCGGGCTGCCGTGAGGGGTGCTGGGGCGAAGCTGCATTGTAGTGGGAGGAAGGAATGAAGACGATCACAGCCGCAGTTGCCGGCCTGGTCTTCTTAATGGCGGCGTCAGATGCGTCAGCGCAAAGTAATCCGCGGTATGTTCAATTCAGCCCGAGGGCCACGAAGGGGACGCTTTATACCCCCGACAGCGGCAACTCGCCGACGATTGCATTCCTTACGATCCACCGCACCGCCAATTTTATGAGCCTAATTGCGACGCGCGAACTCGCGAAGCGAGGCTTTATGGTGCTCGGAATGAATCCGCGCTCAGATAACAACGAGGCCAAGGTCAACTTCGAAAGAGTCGCACTCGACATCCGCCAGGGTGTTGAATTCCTTCGCAATCAGCCTGGTATCCAGAAAGTAATTCTGATCGGCCATTCGGGCGGCGACCCTGCCACGACTTTCTATCAGGCGACAGCCGAACAGGGCGTCTCCTACTGCAATGGCCCTAACAAGCTGACGAAGTGTTCCGACGATTTCGCCAATCTGCCCAAGGCGGACGGCCTGCTGCTGCTGGATGCGCATCCGGGCAACTCCGTCAATTCCATGCGCAGCCTCAATCCGGCTGTGCTTGATGAGGACGATCCAACGAAGATTGATTCCTCTCTCAATCCCTTCGATCCAAAGAACGGGTTCAACCCGAGTGGCCAGTCGGTCTATAGTCAGGAATTCATGAGCCGCTATTTCAAGGCGCAGGCCGCGCGCATGAACCGGCTCATCGACAAGGCCCCCGCTATGCGAGAGGAGATCCGGCAAGGCAAAGGTAAGTCGACCGATGATGCGCCATTCATCGTCTATCGCGACCGCGCCCGTCTGATGGACTTTTCGATGAGCGTTCATCCCGGCACGAAGGAGCCGCGCAAGCTGCTTAAAAACGATGGCTCCATCGTCACGGAGGTGATCCGCTCTGTGCGCGTCCCGATCACTGCGAACGTTAAGCTCGACAGGACGCTGTCGAGGGGCACCATGTTCCTGACGCTCACGTCCTTCCTCAGCTCCAATGCGATCCGAGCCAAGGATTCGATCGACGACATCGAATGGTGCACGAGCAACAATTCAACGCCCTGCGCGCTGAAACAGATCAGCGTGCCGGTTCTCATAATGGCGATGGGTGGCCACTATTTCATCCGCGACAACGAAATTCACTACGAAGTCGCGGCCAGCAAGGACAAGGATTACATCGTGGTTGAGGGCTCTGTGCACGGCATGACCCCGTGCGAGGCCTGCTCCAAGGTCACCGGCCAGTCCTATTCCAACGTCACAAAGAATCTCTACGACTATGCCGCCAAGTGGGCAAACCAACGGTTCAGATAGAACGCGCGGGATTGGTTAGGCTCTGTCAAGCTTGGCGGGCGCGCCACTTTCGCATGTGTTTTTCTATTATTCCCTGACTGGCGGACCTTGCTTTTCGCGCCTCCCGTCCGCTTAATCGCCGCATGTCCGCCGCCCGCACCATGTTCGAGAAGATCTGGGACCGCCACGTGGTGGCGATCGCCGAAGGTGGCGAGACCCTGCTCTACATCGATCGCTGCCTCATTCACGAGGGCTCCCGCCACGCGTTCCAGATGCTGCAGGAGCGGGGTCTTGCGGTGGCGCGACCGAAACAGGTCGTCGCATGCTCCGATCACTACGTGCCGACGACAAACCGCGCGCTTGGCGCGGCGGGGATTGCCGACGAGAAGATCCGCGGCATGGTCGAGCTTCTGGAGACGAATACGGCTGCGCACGGCATTGCGCTGTTCGGCATGCACGACGCGCACCAGGGTATCCTGCATGTCGTTGGTCCCGAGCAGGGGATCACGCAGCCCGGCATGGTGATCGTGGGCGGCGACTCGCACACGTCCACGCACGGCGCTTTCGGCAACCTGTCGTTCGGCATCGGCGCCTCGGAGGTGCTGCACACGATCGCGACCCAGACCTTGTGGCAGCGCCGGCCGAAGACCATGCGCATTCGCATCGACGGCCCGCTCGGGTTCGGGGTTGCGGCCAAGGATGTCATTCTGGCGATCATCGGCCGGATCGGGATCGGCGGTGCGGCCGAGCACGTCATCGAATATGCGGGCTCGACCATCGGCGCGATGTCGATGGAACAGCGCATGACGGTCTGCAACATGTCGATCGAGGCCGGCGCGCGCGCGGGCATGATCGCGCCCGATGAAACCACCTACGCCTATGTCGAGGGCCGACCGTTTACTCCGAAGGGAGAAGACTGGGACGCCGCGCTGGCGTTCTGGCGGACGCTGCCGTCCGATCCGGACGCGTCATTCGATCGCCCCATCGATCTCGACGCGCGCGACATCGCCCCGATGGTGACCTGGGGCACCAATCCCGAGCATGCGTTGCCGATCACGGGGGCGGTACCGGACCTTTCGGCGGCGAGCGCGGACAGGCGCGCCGAGATCGAGGCGGCACTCGGCTACATGGGCATTGCGCCCGGCACGCGCCTTGTCGACATCGCGGTCGACCGCGTGTTCATCGGGTCGTGCACCAATGCGCGGATCGAGGATTTGCGCGCGGCGGCCGATGTCGCGCGTCTGGGCAGGGCCGCAATTCCGGCCATCGTCGTGCCCGGTTCCACGCCGGTGAAGCGCCAGGCCGAGGCTGAGGGCATCGACCGTATCTTCACGGACGCCGGGTTCGAATGGCGCGACGCCGGCTGCTCGCTATGCACGGCGCTCAACGGTGACGCGCTCGCGCCCGGCGAGCGTTGCGCCTCGACCTCCAACCGGAACTTCCGCGGCCGCCAGGGGCCGAACGGACGCACGCATCTGATGAGCCCGGCGATGGCCGCCGCTGCGGCGCTCACCGGCAGGTTGACCGACGTGCGCACGCTGATGCAGCGAGGTTGAGCATGGAGCCGTTCCGCGTGCTCGAGGCCGTTGCGGTGCCGATCGACGAGGTCAATGTCGATACCAATCAGCTTTGCCCGACCCGCTTCAACAAGGTGCCGCGCGGTCCGGGCTATGAACGCATCCTGTTTCATGATCGGCGGTTCGATGCACAAGGCCACGAGATTGCCGACTTCATCCTCAATCGCGAGCCCTATTGCCACGCTCGCATCATCGTGGCGGAGCGCAACTTTGGCTGCGGCTCGTCGCGCGAAAGCGCGGTCTATGCGCTGCATGCGTTCGGCTTCCGCGCGGTCATCGCGCCGAGCTTCGGCGACATCTTCACGAGCAATTGCCTGAAGAACGGTCTCTTGCCGGTTCGATTGCCCGCGGAGGCCGCCGCCGAGCTACGCCGGCAGCTTCACGCCCAAGTCGGCGCGACCATCAAGGTGGACCTGGCGCAGCAGACCGTCATTGGTCCCGATGGACGGGCACATGGATTCGATATCCATCCGCTGCGTAAGCGTTGCCTGCTCGAAGGCCTCGATGATATTTCCCTGACGCAGCAATACGGGGCCGAGTTTCAGGCGTTCGAGGCAGGTCACCGCGCCGTGATGCCGTGGCTTTTCCGATAGAACGGGCTCACCAAAGAGCGCGCGTCAGTTCTTCGCGCCCGCGACCGCACGGGCGCGTGCGACCACGGCCGGCGAAAATGCGACCACCTTCTGAATGATCATCTGAACTTCAGGGCCGGGCGTGGGCGCAACAACGAGCTTGCGCTTCGCCGCCGCCTCCAGGAATTCCCGTTCCTTCACCATGGTGTCGAACGCGGTCCGCAACGCCGCGATGCGATCCGCCGGCACGCCGGATGGGGCAAAAAGGGCGCGGCCGATCTGCGAACCCGACGACATCAGCTCGAGCACCTGCCGGTCGGCCTCTGTCGTCGCCAGATCGATCATCAGCGGCACGTCGGGCAGGTCGGCCTCTTTCTTGAGTCCGACCTGCACGATCGGGATGATCTCCTTGCGCTTGATCCAATCGGCGTGGCGTGCCTGCCAGCTCACCCAGGTCGCGGATTGCGCCTGCACTTCGCCGCGCTCGAGCGCGAGACTGATGTCGGCCGAGCCGCGATAGCCGGTGACGATCTTGAGGTTGGCGCCCAGAATCTCCTTCAGAAGGGCGGGATGAATATAGGTCTGCGAGCCTTTGCCCGATGCACCCACGACGATGGACTTGCTCTTGAACTGCGCAAAGTTCCGGACACCGGTGTCGGCCCGCACCATCACGACCGGGTTGTCTGTGACAAAAGAGCCGATCACCGAGAACTTCGAAAGGTCGTACTTGACCGCGCGCGGCTCGAGCACCTGCGTGACGGCCGCCAGGTCGAGCAGCATGCCAAGCGCGGTGCCGTCCTTGGGAGCGACGTTTGCGAGATAGTCCGTGGCTTTGATGCCGCCCGCGCCCGGCATGCTCTGGACGATGACGGTTGGATTTCCGGGCAGCAGTTTGCGCAGATATTCGGCGGCAAGCTGTCCGTATAGCGAATAGGCGCCGCCTTCCCCGGCTCCGACAATGATGCTGACAGTCTTGCCTGAATAGAACTCGGCAACCGATTGCGCCCGCGCCGCTGTTGGGGCGGCGGCGATGACGAGCGAGAAGAGGCCGACGACTGCGAGGGACGGCTGCTTGGCCATGTGATCTGCCATGGGGTCTCCGGGCCCGCGCTGCGGGCTTAAGCGTTGAACTGCTGTTTGAATGCTAGCACCGATCCACCCGCAAGGCTGGACCAAAGCGCCGCAGCGCACGCCCAGTCGGATCAGCCGCGGCCTTCGGACGCAAAGTGTGGCCGGTCCAGTCCGCGTGGCGACAGCGTGAATATCTCGACCCCATCCGGCGTCACCGCGACCGTGTGCTCGAACTGCGCCGACAGCGAGCGGTCGCGCGTGACCGCGGTCCAGCCGTCGGAAAGCACCTTCACGTGCGGGCGGCCGAGGTTGATCATCGGTTCGACCGTGAAGAACATGCCCGGCCGCAGCACGACGCCTTCGCCTGGCCGGCCGACGTGCACGATGTTGGGCTCGTCGTGGAACAGGCGGCCAACCCCGTGGCCGCAGAAGTCGCGCACCACGCTCATGTGCTGCGCCTCGACGTACGTTTGGATCGCGGTGCCGATGTCGCCGGTGGTCGCGCCCGGCCGGATCACCGCGATGCCGCGCATCATGGCCTCGTAGGTGACTTCGATCAGCCGCTCGGCGCGACGGGGGATTGCGCCCACCGCGTACATGCGACTGGAGTCGCCATGCCAGCCGTTCAGGATCAGCGTGACGTCAATGTTGACGATATCGCCCTCGCGCAGCGGCTTCTCGTTCGGGATGCCGTGGCAGACCACGTGGTTGATCGAGGTGCAGGTGGATTTGCGATAGCCGCGGTACATCAGGGTCGCGGGCAACGCGCGATGGTCCATCGCGAATTCGAACACGAGGCGGTCGATCTTTTCGGTCGAGACCCCTGGCCGGACCTCGCCATGCAGCATGTCGAGGCATTCGGCGGCAAGCCGCCCCGCGCGGCGCATGCCCTCGAAGGCGGCCGCGCCGTGCAGCTTGATCTGACCAGTCTTGCGTTGCGGCGCCAGCGCCGCGTCGACATAGCTCATGAGGGCTGCGGCCGCGCCGCCTCCTGGCGGCCGGGGTGCCGCTGTCCGGCTGCAATGTAAGCAACGGTTGGCCGGAAGCAAGCACAACGAGTGGCGCCATCCGGCGGCTAATCAGCGAACGGAATCGCCTCCGCCACCTCGATTCCGTCGCAGGTGACCCGGCAGCGCCGGGCCACCATCTCGACCCCGGCCGAGCGGGCGGCGTCATAGGCCCGCCCATAGGTCGGGTCGATGTCGCGGGCGAGCGCAAATGTGCGGGCCGAGCCGATCTGCACCAGGTACAGCATGACAGCGCGTGCGCCGGCGGCGACCATGGCCGAGAGTTCATACAGGTGCTTGGCGCCGCGCTTGGTGACTGCGTCGGGGAATTCGGCCAGGCCGGGGCGGCGCATGAGGTGGACGTTCTTGACCTCGACGTAGCAGGGTGCTCGGGCCGGGTCTTCAAGCAGGAAATCAACCCGCGAGCCGTTGCCGTATTTCACTTCGCGCCGCGTGCTGGCATAGCCTTTGAGCTCCGGAATCGCACCTGCGGCGATCGCCTCGGCTGCGAGCGCATTGGGGTGCGCGGTGTTGATGCCGACGAATTCGATGCCGGCGCCGAGATCGACCTCGATGAGCTCCCAGCTGCAGGGAAGCTTCCGGCTCGGGTTGGCGGACTTCGACAGCCACACCCGCGCGCCCGGCACGTTGAGCCCGATCATCGAGCCCGGATTGGCGCAATGCACCGTTGTCGTTTCACCCGACGGAAGAACCACATCGGCGAGGAAGCGCTTGTAGCGCTTGACCAGCGTGGCAGGAACGAGCGGGACAGAGAAACGCATGGCTTGAGTTTGCGCGATTCGCATGCCTGTCGTCCCGGCCGACCCAGGACTTGAGGGAACCCCTTAAGACGCTCGGTTGTCCGGGCGGGCTTCTTGTCTCCCCGTTGCCGAGCCCCTATTAGCAGGCGGGGGCATCGGTTCGTTCGTCGCATCATCGGAGAGTATCATCATGGCCACCGGCATTGCGGATCAGGCGATCAAGGAACTAGCGCCGACCGGCAAGCTGCGGGTTGCGATTGCGGTTGGGCCTGCGGCGTCCGCGCTCTGGTGCGTGCGCAATCCGGCGACCGGCAAGCCGTACGGCGTTCCGGTTGAGCTCGGGAGCTGGCTCGCCCAGAAGCTCAAGGTGCCGGTCGAACTGGTGGAATACGACTCCTCGGGCAAGATCATCGCGGCGACCAATAGCGGCGCCTGGGACGTGACCTTTGTGCCGGTGGACGACGATCGCAAGAAGGTGGTCGACTTCGGCGCGCCCTATCACCTCTTGCAGAGCACCTATCTGGTGGCCCCCGGCTCGGCGATCAATGCGATCGAGGAGGTCAATCACGCGAGCGTACGCATGGCCGGCGTCGACGGGACCGCGACCTTCCGCGCCGCACAGCGATCGGCGCCGAACGCGACAGTCGTGACGGTCAAGGGCCCAGACGAGGGCGTCAACTTGATGCGCGCCGGCAAGGTCGATGCGATCGCGCTCTCGCGCGAGGCGGTGGGAGGGCTCGTCAGTGCGCTGCCCGGATCGCGGGTGCTCGACGGCGGCTTCCTCAATTCGACGACCGCGGTCGCGGTTGCCAAGAACAAGCCGGCCGCGCTCGCCGCCGTCACGGAGTTCATCGAGGAGGCAAAGGCCTCCGGCCTCGTCCGTCGCGCGCTCGATTCGATGGGACTGAAGACGTCGCAAGTCGCGCCGGCTGGCATGCGGGCCTAGGTGATTCGATCGTAATGCCTGCCAATCTGCTCGCCGGCGCCGTGGTCAGTTTCTTCAACTTTGGCATCCACGCCGCGATGACCAGTCTAATCGTGGTCGTCACACGGCACACCGCCACGCGGACTGATCATCTCGGGCTGTTCCTGCGCCTCAGCGCGCTGCTCATGGTGACCATGACCGTCCTGATGGCGGCGCATGTCATCGAGATCGCCGTCTGGGCGGCCTATTACAATCTTGCCGGCGTCGTCATCCAAGGCGCCGATGCGTTCGAGTTTGCATTCGAGAATTACACGGCACTTGGATATGGCGATGCGGTCGCGCTCGGCGAGGCGCGTCTGCTCGGGCCGATCACGTCGCTCAACGGGCTCCTCCTGATCGGCTGGTCGGTTGCGGTCATCTTCGAGGTGATGCGGATGGCGGAGTTGCAGATCGGCCGTGACGACGACCATTCCGGTTGAGCGCCGCCGGTCATGCTCCTCGTTGCTTGAGGTCGTTGCGGAAGAAGTCGTTGAGCTCGGCGTTGGGCGCAGCGCCGGCCAGCGCGTCGAAGCGACCATCAGCCATGATTTCGCGCGCCGCCTTGATCAGTACGCCCCAGGCCGTGCGCGCGAACGCGCTGCCGACGCTGATACGGCGCACGCCGAGCGCGGCAAGCTCGGCAACGCTGAGGCCGGCAGCGGTCGAGCGGATCACGTTGACCGGCTTGGGCGCGACCGCTTCGACGACTGCCGCGATCTCGTCGCGCGAGCGAATGCCCGGCGCGTAGAGGCAATCCGCGCCGGCGGCCGAATAGGCCTTGAGGCGCGTGATGGTCTCGGCAATGTCCGGCCGCCCGACCAGGAAGCATTCGCAGCGGCCAACGAGGAGAACGTCGCCGCCGGCCTTGTCGATCGCGGCGCGTGCCGCGCGCATGCGGGCGATGGCGGCATCGAGGTGGTAGAGCGGCTGCGCGGCGTCGCCTGTTGAATCCTCGACCGAAAGCCCGGCGACGCCGGTCTCCGCACAGAGCTGGACGCTCTCAGCGACGCCTGCCGGATCGCGACCAAACCCATCGGCGAAATCGGCGTTCACTGGCAGGTCGGTTGCCTCCACGATCTCACGGATATGGGCGAGCATCGTGTCGCGCGGCACTTCGCCATCCGCCAGGCCGCGTGCGAACGCGAAGCCCGCGCTGGTCGTCGCCAGCGCCTTGAATCCGAGGTGCTGCAGATAGCGCGTGCTGCCGATGTCCCAGGGGTTCGGGATCACGAAACAGCCGGTCTCGTGCAGCTTTCGGAAGGCGCGGCGCTTGTCGGCGATCGTCGGCATCGTGGAACTCCGGGCCAATTGCATTCGCGGCAAGGATGGGCTGAAGTGCCGCGCGAAATCAATGAGGACGAGGGGACGCCATGCTTCGCACCATTGCGGCTTTCGATCGCATCGGCGAGGAGAATGCCTTCGCGGTGCTGGCGCGCGCCAACGCGCTGATCGCGCAGGGCCGCGACATCATCAACCTCGGCATCGGCCAGCCGGATTTCCGCACGCCCGATTTCATCGTCGAGGCGGCCGTGAAGGCGTTGCGCGACGGTCACCACGGCTATACGCCGGCGACCGGGATTCCGCCGCTGCGCGAGGCTGTCGCCGCCGATCTCAACAAGCGCTTCAAGATCGTGGTCTCGCCCGACGAGGTGATGATTCAGCCCGGCGGCAAGCCCACCATGTTCATGGCGATCATGATGTTCGGCGAGCCCGGCGTCGACATTCTCTATCCCGACCCCGGCTTTCCGATCTACCGTTCGATGATCGAGTTCACCGGCGCCAACCCGATCCCGGTGCCAGTCCGCGAGCAGAACGGCTTTGCGTTCTGGGCCGAGGAAACGCTGTCGCTGATCACGCCGAGGACGCGGCTCCTGATCGTCAATTCGCCCGCCAATCCGACTGGCGGCGTGACGCCCAAGACCGAGGTCGACAAGCTCGTCGTGGGTCTTGAGAAATGGCCCGATGTGGCTGTGCTCTCCGACGAAATCTACGATCACATGGTCTACGACGGGGAGACCCACGTGTGTCTGCTTGGCTATCCGTCGATCCGCGACCGGCTCATTCTGCTCAATGGCTGGTCGAAGACCTACGCGATGACCGGCTGGCGGCTGGGCTATGCGGTGTGGCCAGGCAAGCTCTATGACTATGCGCGCAAGCTCGCGGTCAATCTGCATTCCTGTGTCAACGCATCCGCGCAATACGCCGGGCTTGCGGCGCTCACGGGTCCGCAGGACGAGGTGCACAAGATGGTCGCCGAGTTCGACCGGCGGCGCAAAGTCGTGGTCGCTGGCCTCAACAAGCTGCCGGGCGTCACCTGCGCGACTCCGAAGGGCGCGTTCTATGCGTTTCCCAACATCAAGGGCACCGGGTGGCAGGCGAAGTCGCTCGCCAATGCGCTTCTGGACGACGCCGGCGTTGCCATCATCGGCGGGCCCGACTTCGGGATTCTGGGCGAGGGCTATGTGCGGCTCAGCTACGCCAACTCGACCGAGAATATCCTGAAGGCGCTCGACCGCATGGGCGAGTTTCTCGCGGGCCGCAAGGCGGCCTAGTGCCCCGTTTCCGAGGTTCGTGCGTCATCGCTGCACCCTCTGACACGAACTTCGGAAACAAAGGGGCACTGGCAACTCTATGATTCTAGTGCCGTTTTTCGATCTGAAGTTCCTAAGCGAGTTTGCCGCAAGTGTTGTAGGAACTTCAGATCGGCGGCACTAGCACGGATGATCGCTGGAAGCATCATTGCGCATTTCAAGCGGACGGTTGGTCGGTTGCATGCGGCTCGCCGATCTGCTCCATGACCACGCGCACCGTCTTGTCCAGGCGCATATCGCGCACCGGATAGGGGATCTCGATGCCCTCGCGCTTGAACGCGTCCCAGAGCGCCAGCAAGACGGCGCTGCGCATGTTGCTGACGCCCTGGACTGGGTCGTGAATCCAGAACCGCAGCGAGAAGTCGAGCGAGGAGTCGCCAAACCGCATGAGATGGCATACCGGCGCTGGCTGTTGCAGGACGCGCGGCACGTTGCCGGTCACGGCGAGCGCGAGCTCGCACACGCGGTGAGGATTGCTCGCATAGCTCACCCCGAACGGCACGTCGATCCGGACCCGGTCGTTCGAATACGACCAGTTGATCACCCGCTGGGTGACGAAATCCTCGTTCGGGATCAGGTATTCGCGGCCATCGTGGGAGACCACGGAGGTATAGCGCGCCCCCATGGTGTCGACCCAGCCGAAGCTGTCGCCGACCGTGATGACGTCGCCCGGCTTGATCGACTTGTCGGCGAGCAGAATGATGCCGCTGACCAGGTTCGAGACGATCTTCTGCAGGCCGAAGCCGATGCCGACGCCGACCGCGCCGGAGAACAGCGCGAGCGCCGAGAAGTCGATCCCGACCGAGCTCAGCACGACCAGCACTGCAAACGTGATCAGCGCGACGCGAATGAGCTTGCCGAGCAAGACCTGGATCGATGGCGTCAGGTCCGGATAGCTCCTGATCCGGCGCTCGAGAAAGTTGCTTGCGCTGGAGGCGGCCCATAGCGCCAGCAGCATGAGCGCGGTCGCCTTCAGCACAAGCAGCGCCGTGATGCGCAGGCCGCCGATCACGACGCCGGCGGAATCGAGCGCACGCTGCACCGGCCCGAGCAGGCCGAGGATACTGAGCGCTGCGATCGACCAGGCGGCGATCGACACCAGGCGGTTGACGAGTTGGTTGTGGATGAGGCTTGCCAAGATCGCGATCGCCACCCAGGCGGTCGCCAGGTTGGCGGCGACGCCGATCAGGTAGGATCGGCTCGGCAGCGTTGCGGCCTGCATGGCGGCGTTGATGATGAGCAGCAGCACGATCGACGCGATGATGCCAAGATTGTCGATTGCGACCCGCGCGGCGGTTCGCAGGTAGGCGGGCCAGGAGGCCGTCAGCCCGGGAAGATCGATGCGCTTGCGCACATAGGCCGCCGAGCCCCAGCCGGCGAGCGCCGCGAGCGCTATCAGCACGAGCTGAATAGGGACCCAAATCGTTGCAATCTGCGCGGCCACGGCCGCCCAGCCGGCGGAAAGCGTCTCAAGGAGTTCGTTCAGATCATCCATGTGCCTGGTTCCGCGGTTGCCCTCGCCCGGCTTCATACCGAAGCTGCAGGAGTGCCGTCAAAGCGGCCAGCATGCGGCCGAGATTCGCGTGTCCACGCGCCCACTTGGTTGAGCCCGACCGCCGCCGGAGGATAAGGTGCGGCCATCGTCGCATGAACGGGGAGAGTGCCATGGCCGGTCTTTCAGAAGAGCAGCGGATGATGCGGCAGAGCTGCCGGGACTTTGTCGACAAGGTCGTGACTCCTTTCATCCGCCGCAACTGGCAGCGCGAATGGAGCATGGTGCCGGAGGAGCGTCTGGCGCCGGAAGTGCTCGAGGGCGCCCAGGCGGTGGGCATCCGCACGCTGGGCGTGCCGGAGGAGTTCGGCGGTATTGAGCTCGACAAGGGTACCGAGACCCAGACCTTCGCGATCATCGCCGAGGAGATCGCGCGTGGCGATTCGGGGCTGGCCGACAAGCTGGTGCAGATCTGGAAGGTCTCTGTCCTGCTGCGCAACCTTGCGCCGCGCCACCTGCAGGAGCGCTGGTTTCCGCGCATCGTCGAAGACCCGCAATTCCTGCTCGCCCACTGCCTGACCGAGCCGCGCGGCGCCTCCGACCGGTGGCTGCCGTATAACGTGCCGGAGGCTGCGATGCACACCCGTGCGGTGAAAGACGGGCGCGAATGGGTGATCAACGGCCGCAAGCAGTTCATCTCGAACGGGTACGACGCCGGCCTGTTCGTCGTCTATGCCAACACCGATCCCAAGGTCGGCATGCTGCAGGGCACCTCCTCGTTCCTGGTGCCGCGCGACACGCCCGGGCTGACCATCGCGCGCTGCAACGAGACGCTCGGCTGCCGATTCATGAACAACGGCGAGATGGTGTTCGAGGACATGCGGGTGCCGGAGGATCATCTCCTGGCCGAGAACGACGCGCTCGGCCGCGCCGGGGTCTATTTCCAGCCAGGCAAGATCATCCAGGCGGCCAAGAATCTCGGGGTGGGCGTGCGTGCGTTCGAGGTCACGGCCGACTACGTGCAGAACTACGTGCAGGGCGGCCGCATTCTGATCAAGCATCAGGCGGTGGCGCTGCGGCTTGCCGAAATGGCGACCAGCATCGAGGCCACCCGCGCGCTCACAAGCCGCGCTGCCGAAGCCGTCGACGCCAAGGCGCCAGACGCCGACGCGCTCTGCAACATGGCCAAGATGTTCGCCTCCGAAGAGATCCTCAAGGTCGCGCACCATGCGGTGGAGCTGCATGGCGGCAACGGCATGATGCTGGATTTCGGCGTCGAGAAGCTCCTGCGCGACGCCGCGGTCTTTCCCCACATGGACGGCACGATCGACATCTCCAAGTTCAAGATCGTCAAGGCGATGTTCCCGCACACGGCCGGAAAATACGCCGGAGCGGAGGCGTAAGAACGGGACGTTTACTTCCCGAGTCTAGCTATTGATGTCAGGCCATACGCGGCCCGCGGCGTTGCTTGGTTTGCGTATGCCGCGAATGTCGTGTCACTGTGCGCGTGAACCGAGAAGGATCGCCGCGCCCCATGGCCGAACTCGACGCCGTCAGCATCGCCATCCTGCTTGGCGCGCTCCTGGTGCTCACCGGCATCCTGTCGAGCCTCATCGCGATGCGCTTCGGCGCCCCGCTGCTGTTCGTGTTCCTCCTCGTTGGCATGCTGGCTGGCGAGTCGGGGCCGGGCGGCATTCGCTTCGACGACGTGCATTCGACCTACATCGTGGGGTCGGTCGCGCTCGCGCTCATCCTGTTCGACGGCGGGCTGCGCACCCGGTTCGCGACCTTCCGCAACGTGCTCGGCCCCGCGGTCGCGCTCGCGACCGTCGGCGTTGTGCTCACCGCGGCGCTCACGGCCCCGGTCGCCAAGTTCACGCTCGGCCTGAACTGGATCGAGGCGATGCTGGTGGGCGCGGTGGTGGCGTCGACCGACGCTGCCGCCGTATTCTTTCTGCTGCACGCGCGAGGGCTGCGGCTACGCCCACGGGTGGCCGCGACGCTGGAGGTCGAGTCGGGCAGCAACGATCCGTTTGCGGTCTTTCTCACCATTGTGCTGGTTCAGTTCCTGCTGATCGGCGACGAGACCTGGCAGCACGTCGCCCTCGGGCTCGCCCGCGAGGCTCTGGTCGGGGCGCTGTTCGGCTTTCTGGGCGGCCGCGCCATCGTGTTCGTGCTGAACCATCTCGGGCTCCCGCAAGGCTTGCATGCGCCGTTCGTCACCACCGGCGCCCTGGTGGTGTTCGGACTTACTTCGGCCGTGCACGGCTCGGGCTTCCTCGCCGTCTATCTCGCCGGTCTCGTGGTGGGCAACCGCGCCACGCGGGCGCACAACACCGTGATCGCGTTTCTCGATGCCATCACCTGGCTGGCGCAGATCGCGATGTTCGTGCTGCTCGGGCTTCTGGTCGTGCCGACGCGCCTCATCGACCACATTGTCGCGGCGCTCGCCGTGGCGGCGACCTTGATGGTCGTGGCCCGGCCGGTCGCCGTATTCCTGTGCCTTGCCCCGTTTCAATTTCCCTGGCGGGAAAAGATGTTCATCGCCTGGATCGGCCTGCGCGGGGCGGTCGGCATTTTTCTGGCATCGATCCCGCTGCTGGTGCAGCTGCCCCGGGCCGAGCTCTATTTCGACATCGCCTTTGTGGTTGTCCTCACCTCGCTCCTGATCCAGGGCTGGAGCATCGCCAAAGCAGCGCATCTTCTGGACGTCGCGTTTGCGCGCCACGATCACATGCCGCGACGCGTCGAGCTCGACCTGCCGGGCCAGCTCGAGCAGGAGATCGTCGGCTATCCGGTATCCGCCAACAGTCCCTACCTGCGGCGCGGACTGCTGCCGTCCTGGGCGCGGCCGACGCTGATCGTGCGTGAGCAGAAGATTCTCAGTCCGCCCGAGGCGGATCCGGTGCGGCCGGGCGACTATGTCTATCTCCTGGCGCCGCCCGAGAAGGCGCAGGCGCTCGATCGCTTCTTCGTCGATGCGCCGCCGCCCACGCGGCCCGATCCGCTCCTCCTGGGTGATTTCTTTGTCACCGGCGATCATACGCTCGGCGAGCTTGCGGAGATCTATGGCCTGTCGATCGCACCCGGCGAAACCGGCATCACGCTCGCGGATCATTTTGCCACGCACGGGCGGCGCGTGTCGCACGCGGGCGACACGCTGCCGCTGGGCGAAATCGTGCTGGTCGCGCACCAGGTGACTGACGGACGCGTCGTCAGCGTGGGTCTGCGGCTCCCGGAGGACGAGCTGGAAGAACAGCCGCCGACGCGCAGGGGGCGACTGAGGAAGGTCTGGCGCCGCCTGCGGGCGCGGTTGCGGTGAAGCCGGCCGTTGGGTGAGTGATCGCTGTGGTCTGCGAAGGTGCGGATGACTTCGCGCACGCCTTCGCTATGTGCCCCTGCCGTCAATCGGCCTGCGCAGCACCGGGATTGGTCCGACGGCGCTATCGATGATGTCGGTCTCGACCCCGAACACGGCCTCGATGCGTGCTGGCGTGAGCACCTCGCGCGGAACGCCCTGGGCGGCGAGCCGGCCGCGGTCCATGACCATGATCCGGTCGGCAAAGCGTGCAGCGAGTACAAGATCGTGCACGATCGCGAGCACTGCGGTGCCGCTGCGCGCGACTTTCGCCAGAAGCTCCATCACCACCAGCTGGTGGCGTGGATCGAGTGACACCGTAGGCTCGTCGGTGATCAGGATTGGTGCTTCGCTCGCAAGCGCGCGCGCGAGCGCGACGCGGGCGCGCTCGCCGCCCGACAATGTCGTGACCGAGCGTGCGGCGAACGGCACGGTGGCGGTGGCGACGAGGGCGCGCTCGACCGCGGCGCGGTCGGCATCGCTGAGGCCCGAGAATGCGTCGGCGTAAGGATGCCGGCCGAGCGCCACCACGGCCGCGACCGCCATTGGCCAGTGAAACACGTGACCCTGCGGCAGATAGGCGATGCGGCGCGCCCGTTCGCGCGGCGCGAGCGAGGCGAGCGAGCGGCTCTCGATGGCGATGCGGCCCTCGGCCGGGATGAGGCCCGCGAGCGCGCGCACGAGCGTGGTCTTGCCGGCGCCGTTGGGGCCGATGAGCACGGTGAGCTCGCCGGCCTTGAGGTCGAAGGTGGCGCCGTCGACCACAAGATTGCCGGCGAGGCGGACCACGACATCCTGCGCGCTCAGCTTGACGTTGCTCATGACGGCGCTCCGGCGAGCAGGCGGCGCTCGCGGAAGATCATGGCGATGAAAAACGGCACGCCGATCAACGCGGTGACCACGCCGAGCTTGAGCTCGACCGCGGTGGCATTCGGATTGGTGGGAATGAGTCGCACCGCGACGTCGGCCGCCATCAGGAGCGCCGAGCCCGTCAGCGCCGCCGGCAGGCAGATGCGGGTCGGGTCGGAGCCGACGCGGCGCCGGACCAGATGCGGGGCGACGAGCCCGATGAAACCGATCGAGCCCGCGACCGCAACGGCCGCACCGACGCCAAGGGCGACGCCGATCACCACCATGATCCGGGTTCGGTCGATGTCGACGCCAAGCGAGGCGGCAGCCTCTTCGCCGAGCGTCAGCGCACGGAAGGTGCGCGCGTTGAACGCCAGCAGAAGCCAGCTCGCCACGAAGAACGGTGTTGCAATGATGAGATGATCGACGCTGCGGTCCTCGAGCGAGCCGAGGAGCCAGAACGCAATCTCCAGCGCCGCATAGGGTGTGGGCGCGAGGTTGAGGACCAGTGCGGTCGCGGCGCCCGCGAAGCTCGCGAGCGCAAGGCCGGCAAGCAGCGTCACCGTGAGGCTTGCGCGCCGGCCGGAAATCGCGACCAGACCGCCGATCGACACGAGAGCACCCGCGATGCCGGCAAGCGGTACGGCGAACGAGGTCGCGCCCGCGAGCCCATACGCAATGACGAACGACGCGCCCACGGATGCGGCCTGCGGCGCGCCGAACAGCGCTGGCTCGGCCAAAGGATTGCGCAGCAGCCCTTGCAGCGCGGCGCCCGCGAGCCCGAATGTCCCGCCGATCAGGAGCGCGAGCAGCGTGCGCGGCAGGCGGATGCTGCGCACGATGATGCCGGCCGCGCCTTCGCCGTCGAAGAGGCCCGCCAGCGCGGCGCGCGGCGACAGTCCAGCCGGCCCGACCATCAGGGACAGGATCGCGAGCACGATGATGATGCCAATAAGCCCCGCGATCAGGCGTGAATACGTCGGCTTGGCTTGCATTCGTGTCTCCGGGCCGACTTCCTACAGGCTTCCGGTCTTGAGTGGAACCGCGAACCCGGCTCCATGGTCTCGACAGGTCGATCGTTTGGTGATTATGGATCTGGCCTTGCGGGCCTGCGTCCGCCGTGGAAATGACGAGTGAGCGTTGCTGCGCCTTATCGCAATCTCCTTCCTTGGCCTGGCGTTTGGTGCCTCGCCGACGCTAGCTGCTGAACGGCCGCGCCGCGTGGTGTCGTTCAACGTCTGCGCCGACCAGCTCGCAATCGCGCTGGCCGACCCTGGCCAGATCGTGGCGCTCTCGCCCCGCGCCAGCGATCCTGTGCTGTCAACGGTGGCCGAGAAGGCACGCGCGTTTCCTCGCACGGGTTGGACTGCCGAAACCGTGGTCCCACTCAAGCCTGATCTCGTGCTGGTCGGCTATAGCTGGGATCGCGCGTTGACGCAGCGCATGCTGCGGGCGCTTGGCTTTCGGCTGGCGACGATTGGTCTGGTCAACGACGTCGATGGCGCGTTGACGCAGATCCGGGAGGTGGCAGAGCTGCTCGGCCATCCGGAGCGGGCGACGGCGCTCTTGTCCGACATCGCGGCTGCCCGCCAGAGGCTTGCGGCGGCGCGGCAGGCGATGCCCGCGACCGCCCTCCTGGTCACCCAGGGCGGCTATACGGTCGGCCCGACAAGCCTTGCGGCAGCGCTTATGCGGGAGGCAGGCCTCACGCCGCCGCCCGGCGCGCCTTCGGGTTATGGCGGCTATGTGCCGCTCGAAGAGCTCATCACGCTTCGTCCCGACTATCTGGTGATGGAAAGCCCGGTCGAGACACCCAACAGCCAAGGCGCCCTCTATCTCACCCACCCGGCTCTACGGGCGCTCTATCCGCCGCCGCGGCGGATCATCCTGCCGGCACGTTTCACGCTCTGCGGCGGCCCGGCTCTCGTTGCGGCATTCGACTATCTGACCCAGCTGGTTACACGGCTGGCGGCCGCCCGCTAACCATTCCGGGCGAAATGGGACGTTTTCCTCGCCACACGCTTTGGCTATAGTTTGGAAAGGATTCCGACGGCGAAACAGCCGCCGTGCGAGTCTTAAACATAGGCTGGAGCGGTCCCGGCATTGTGGACCGACGGGAGGAGACATGCATCTCGTAAATAAGACGCTTGTTACATTCACGCTGACGGCCCTGCTGTCGTCGGCGGCATCCGCAGCCACGATCACCGGCAGCGTCACCGGTCCCGACGGCAAGCCATTCATGGGCGCCTTCGTGGTGGCGGAGAACCCGCAGACCAAAATGACGGTCAGCGTCCTGTCGAATGCGCAGGGCCGCTACCACATCGGCAATCTGCCGCCCGCGACCTACAAGGTGCAGATCAGCGCGATCGGCTACAAGAGCGAGCCGCGCAGCGACGTTCGCCTCGCCGTCGACCAGAAAGCGTCGTTCGATTTTGCGCTCGCCAAGTCCAAGGTGCGCTGGAGCGATCTCAGCACCTATCAGGGCCGCAAGCTCCTGCCCAAGACCAAGGATCACGATCTCAGCCACAAGGACGCACTCTTCACAACCTGCTTCCAGTCCTGTCACTCGTTCCAGAAGCGAATGGCGACCGGCACGTGGGATGAGGCCGGCTGGCGCGTACGCATCAATTATATGCGCGACGTGATGATGGAAGGCCGCCGCTTCAGCGACGGGATGCTCGAAAGCCTGGTTTCCTATTTCACCCTTGCTTTCGGGCCGAATTCGCCGAAGCCGGCGTCGCCCGAGGATATGCCGGAGTACAAGTCGCTGGTGCGGCCCTTCAGCCCAAAGGCCATGAACATCGCGTATGTCGAATATGACTTCGAGGCGCCCAACGGCATGGGGCCCTGGAGCGCGGTCGAGGACAAGGAGGGGATGATGTGGATCCCCTACTATGGACGCGGCAACGCGGTGGTCCGGCTCGACCCCAAGAATGGCCAGCAGACGTCGTTCCCGCTCGGCTTCGCCAGAGAGGCCGGCATCCATTCGGCGGTTCCAGGCGTCGATGGCGGCATCTGGTTCACGGAATGGGCGCTCGGCCGCATCGGACGTCTCGATCCGGCCACCAAGCAGATCACCGAATATCAGAACCAACCGTTCAATGGTAAGCGCACCAGCGCGCACACCATTCGGGTCGACGGGCGCGGGCTGGTGTGGGCGAGCGGCGGCCCTGCCATCTCCATGTTTGATCCCAAGACCGAGAAGTTCAGGCACTTCGACCTCGGCGCAACCTACGGCAATGTGGTCGGCAAGGACGGCGAGCAGTGGTTCACCTCCTTCCGCGACGATGGCCCGATCGCGCGCATCAAGGACGGCGTGATGTCGAAGTTCTATCCGCCCACCAAGGGCAAGCCGCAGCGCCTCCAGGTCGACGATGATGGCATCGTCTGGTTCACCGAGCGGCGCGGCAACAAGATCGGCCGTTTCGATCCCAAGACCGAGACGTTCAAGGAATTCCCGCTGCCCGGACCGGAGGCAAGCCCCTACGCGATCGGCATCGATCGTGACCAGATGATCTGGTACTCCTCGCACGAGCAGGACACGCTCGGACGTCTCGATCCCAAGACCGGCGAGGTGATCGAATATCCATACCCGCACTCGGAAATCTCGATGCGCGAGTTCTTCGTCGATTCGAAGGGACGCATGTGGTACGCGAGCTCGGTCAACAACAAGATCGGCTACTTCTATTTCAATGAGGACGCCGACGCGAAATAGTGTCGACGGAGCGTTGTAGCGTTGTAGGGTGGGCAAAGGCGCCGGCACTGCCTTTCCATGGGGCAATGTCTATCGTGCGCCGTGCCCACCAGCGGCAATGATGCAAGCCGCTTCGCGCGTGGTGGGCACGGCGCGCGCCAGGCTTTCGCTCGTTGAGAAGCAAGGCCAGCGCCTTTGCCCACCCTACAAACTCAATCGTCTTCTTTGCGCCACGCGTCGATGATCGCAGCCAAAGCATCGAGCCCGTCGGTCAACGCGGCCGGGCCCGGCTGCAGAATGAGCGTCGACTTGATCTCGCGCAGCCAGCCGGTGCGCACCGCCGGCACGTCCGCAAAGCCATCGCGCGCGGCGACCTTCGCGGGCACGAATTTCTTGCCGCACCAGGAGCCCACGATGATGTCGGGGGAGGCCGCAATCACGTCCGCGGCCGATACGATGCGGTCCTGCGCGTTCTTGCGGAGTGACCGCTCGGGAAATGCTTCACTGCCGCCCGCGATCTCGATCAGCTCCGCGACCCAGCGGATGCCGGAGATCATCGGATCATCCCATTCCTCGAAATAGACGCGCGGGCGTCGCCCGTTTGCAGTGCGAGTGTGCACTTCGGCCAGGCGCGTTTCGAGCGAGCGCGCAAGCGTGTCGGCGGCTGGCTGCGCGCCGGTAAGCGCGCCGAGTGTGCGGATCATCGCCAGAATGCCGGCGATGTCGCGCTGGTTGAAGGCGTGCACGGCCACATTGCGTTTGATCAGCGCGGCGACGATGTCGGCCTGTAGATCGGAGAAGGTCAGAACGAGATCGGGCTCGAGCGCCAGGATCTTCTCGACGTCGGCAGAGATGAAGGCAGAGACGCGCGGCTTCTCCTTGCGCACGCGGGCCGGCCGCACCGCATAGCCGGAGACGCCGACGATGCGGTGATCCTGGCCGAGGAGGTAGAGCGTCTCCACGGTCTCTTCGGTCAGGCAGACGATGCGTTCGGGTGGGAACATGGCCAATATGGTCTGGGCAGCAGCGGTTTTCGATGCCTCGTCAGGTTTCAGTCTCCGATGGCGCCCCGGACCGCCTTGGCCCACAGAAAAGGGGTTGACATTCGGATGCTGACGATTTATCAATTTCATCAGTCGTCAGAGGAGCCGAGCATCGCCCATGAACACGCCCGCCGCCACAACCGTCAAGGCCAGACCCGATGATACCCGGGCACGAATCGCTGAGGCTGCGGAAGCGCTCTTTCTCCGGCTGGGCTTTGCCAAGACCACGGTGGCGGACATCGCCTCCGAGTTGCGGATGTCACCGGCCAATGTCTACCGCTTCTTCCCCTCCAAGGATGCGATCGTTGAAGCGATTTGCAAACGTTGCCTGAAGGCGGTGGAGGAGAAGGCCTGGGCGGTTGCGCGCGCGAAAGGGCCGGCGTCGGAGCGCATGGAGCAGCTGATTCTCGAGATTCTCGCGTATCATAAGGCGAACCTGGTCACCGAGAAGCGCGTCAACGATCTGGTCATGGCTGCCATCGAGCACAGCTGGGACACTATCCGCGCCCACAAGGAGGCATTGCGGACAGTGGTCGAGCTGATCGTGCGGGATGGGATCGAGGCCGGCGAATTCAAGACGGTCGATCCGCGCCACACCGCCGAGATCTTGATGCGCTCGCTGGTGCCGTTCACCAACCCGATGCTGATCGGAACCTGCGTGGAGGAGGGGCAAGACCTCGACACCCAGGCCCGCGAGTCCGTGCGCTTCCTGCTCGACGCCATCAGACCCCGGTGATCCCATGTCGATCTCCCTCTGCGTATTCGCATGCCTAAATCGTGACGAAATACGACTTTCGTCAGTCATCACGAGTCAGTGATCAGAAAAGGACGACTGCCATGCAAGCCTCCCTGTCCCGCCTGAGCCCGCTGTTCGCTCTCTCTCTGCTCCCGCTCCTGGCCGCCTGCCAGGACGAGGCGCACTCCGCCGCCGCCAGGGCCGAGCGCCCGGTGCAGGTGCAGCGGGTGGCTTTCCAAGCCGGAGACGTCAGCCGCGAGTTCGTCGGTGTCGTGCGAGCGCGCTACGAGAGCGATCTTGGCTTCCGCGTTGCCGGCAAGATCACCCAGCGGCTGGTCAACATTGGCGACCGGGTGCGGGCCGGCGACGTCGTGGCGCGCCTCGACTCGCAGGACCTCAAGCTGCAGGTGGAAAGCGCACGTGCCGAACTGTCGGCCGCGATGTCGAGCGTCGCCCAGACCGCGGCCGACGAGCTGCGCTACCGCACGTTGCGCGAGCGCGGCTATGCAGCGGTCGCCGACTACGATCGCAAGAAAGCCGCCAAAGACGAAGCCGCAGGCCGGCTGGAACGGGCGCAGCGCGCGCTCGATCTCGCTCGGAACCAGTTCGCCTATGCCGAGCTCAAGGCCGACGCCGACGGCGTGATCACCTCGACCTTGGCCGAACCCGGACAGGTGGTCGCAATCGGACAAGGCGTGGTGCGGCTCGCGCATCGGGGCGAGAAGGAAGCGCTGGTCGCGCTGCCCGAAACCTGGCTCGGCGAGGCGCGCAAGTCGGTTGCCACGATCCGATTATGGTCGGACCCCAAGCGCCGGTTCGCCGCCAAGCTGCGCGAGCTGTCGCCGCAGGCCGACGCCGCGACCCGCACCTACGCGGCGCGCTTCTCGATCACCGATCCCGATGATGCGGTCGCGCTCGGCATGACCGCGATCGTGACGCTCTCGCACACAAGCGCCGACGACGTCGCCAAGCTGCCGCTCTCCGCCATCATCAATCGCGGCACCGGTCCGTCGGTCTACGTGGTCGCTCCGGACGGTGGGCTGACGCTGCAGCCGGTGACGCTCGCCTCCTTCACCGAAGATGCGGCGCTGGTGACCGGCGGTGTGCAGAACGGCGACAAGGTGGTGACGCTCGGCGTGCAGAAGCTCGTCGCCGGGCAGAAGGTTCGGACGATCGACACAAATTGATCCCACGGGGCTAGTGCCCCTCTTCCGAAGTTCGTGAGTCATCGCGGCAACCTCTGACACGAACTTCGGAAGCAAAAGGGGCACTAGCAACAATATGACTCTAGTGCCGCTTTTCGATTTGAAGTTCCTAACCGTGCTTACCGCAAGTGTCATAGGAACTTCAAATCGGCGGCACTAAGGCAGCAAGTTCATCGGTCGAACGGGAGTTGTGTGATGATGCGCTTCAACCTTTCCGAATGGGCCATCACCCATCGCGCGCTTGTGCTGTTCATGATCATCATTGTGGGCGCGGCCGGAGCCTACTCGTACTTTGCGCTGGGCCGCGCCGAAGACCCCTCCTTCACCATCAAGACCATGGTGGTGAACGTCTCCTGGCAGGGCGCCACCGCCACGGAGATGCAGACCCAGGTCGCCGACAAGATCGAGAAGAAGCTGCAGGAGCTGCCTTATCTCGACCGCATCGAGAGCTATTCGCAGCCCGGCATCTCTTTCATCCAGATCACGCTGCGCGACACCACGCCGCCCGCCAAGGTCAAGGGCCTCTGGTACCAGGTGCGCAAGAAGGTCGACGACATCAAGGGCGACCTGCCCGCGGGCATCAAGGGACCCAACTTCAACGACGAATACGGCGACGTCTATTCGTCGATCTATATGCTCACCGCCGACGGCCTGAGCCTCGCCGAGCTCAAGACCCGCGCCGAGGATATCCGCCAGCGGCTTCTGCGCGTGCCGGATGTCAACAAGGTCGACATCATCGGTGAGCAGCCGCAGAAAATCTTCATCGAGTTCAGCCACGCCAAGCTCGCGACGCTCGGTATCACGCCGCAGCAGATCTTCGAGAGCGCCGCCAAGCAGAACGCCGTTGTCGCCGGCGGCTCGGTCGAGACCTCGGCCGACCGCATCAACCTGCGGGTCACCGGCGCGTTCACGGGCGTCGACGCCATTGCGGCGGTGCCGGTCGAGGCGAACGGCCGGGCGTTTCGGCTGGGCGACATCGCGACCGTCAAGCGCGGCTACCAGGACCCGCCGAGCTTCATCGTGCGCGAGGGCGGCAAGCCGGCGCTCGGGCTCGGCGTGTCGATGCAGGAAGGCGCCAACATCATCGCGCTCGGGGAGAACCTGAAGCGGGCGATGGCCGCGGTCGTCGCCGAGCTCCCGGTCGGCATCGACGTGACGCAGATCGCCAACCAGTCGCAGATCGTCGAAGCTTCCGTTTCGGAGTTCTTCAAGACCTTCGTCGAGGCGCTCGCGATCGTGCTGATCGTGAGCTTCCTGTCGCTCGGCTGGCGCACCGGCATCGTGGTTGCGCTCTCGGTACCGCTGGTGCTCGCGATCGTGTTTTCGGTCATGTACGCCTGGAACCTCGACCTGCACCGCATCACGCTCGGTGCGCTCATCATCGCGCTCGGTCTCTTGGTCGACGACGCGATCATCGCCATCGAGATGATGGTGGTGAAGATGGAGCAGGGCTTCGACCGGGCGCGCGCCGCAACCTTTGCCTGGACCTCGACCGCCTTTCCGATGCTCACCGGCACGCTAGTGACGGCCGCAGGCTTCCTGCCGGTCGGCTTCGCCAAGTCGAGCGCGGGCGAATATGCAGGCGGCATCTTTTGGGTCGTGGGTCTCGCCCTCATCGCCTCATGGCTCGTCGCCGTGATCTTTACTCCCTATCTCGGCTTCAAGCTGCTGCCCAATTTCCGCAAGGCGGAGACCCACGCCGATCCTGAGGCGATCTACGACACGCGCGTCTACCGCACGCTGCGCCGCGCGATCGCGTTCGCGCTGCGCTGGCGGCGTACGGCGGTTGCGGCCACGGTGCTGATGTTCGGCGTGTCGATCGCCGGCTTTGGCTTCGTACAGCAACAGTTCTTTCCGACCTCGACGCGCACCGAGCTGTTCTTCGAGATGCGTCTGCCGGAAGGCACCGCGATCGGCGTCACCGATGCGGCCGCGAAGAAGGGCGAGCGCCTGCTGGCCGGCGATCCCGATATCGTCACTTACACGAGCTATGTCGGGCAGGGTTCGCCGCGCTTCTGGCTCGGGCTCAATCCGGTGCTGCCCAATCCGAATTTTGCCCAGATCGTGATCGTCACCAAGGATCTGGCCGCGCGCGAGCGCGTCAAGGCGCGGCTTGAGCGCGCAATCGCCGATGGCGCCGTTCCTGAGGCGCGCATCCGGGTCGATCGATTTGTCTTCGGTCCGCCGGTCGGCTTTCCGGTGCAGTTCCGCGTGGTCGGACCAGATGCGATGAAAGTCCGCGGCATCGCCGATCAGGTGCGCGCCGTGATGGCAGAGAATCCGAAGATCATCGACCCGCACCTCAACTGGGGCGAGCAGGTCAAATCGATCCGCCTGGTCGTCGATCAGGACCGCGCCCGCGCGCTTGGCCTGACGCCGCAGGACGTCGCCCAGACGCTGCAGACGCTGCTCACCGGCTACACCGTGACCCAGTATCGCGAGGGCATCGAGCACATTGACGTGGTCGCCCGCGCCGTTGCGGATGAGCGCCTCGAGCTCGGCCGCTTGCCGTCGCTCACCATCACCAGCCACAACGGCGTCGTGGTGCCGCTCTCGCAGATCGCGCGTCTCGACTACGACTACGAGGAGCCGATCCTGTGGCGGCGCAATCGTGACACCGTGCTGACCGTGCGCGGCGATATTGTCGATCACGTGCAGGCGCCGGACGTCACCAACGAGGTGCTGCCCAAGCTCAAGTCGATCAAGGATGCGCTGCCCTACGGCTATCGGATCGAGACCGGCGGCTCGATCGAGGAGAGCGCCAAGGCCAATGCCGCGCTGGTGGCGGTGTTCCCGATCATGGCGATCGTGATGCTGTCGCTGTTGATGATCCAGCTGCAGAGCTTCTCGCGGCTCGCGCTCGTATTCGTGACCGCGCCGCTCGGGCTGATCGGCGCAACCGGCGCGCTCCTGGTTTCCGGCCGGCCGTTCGGCTTCGTGGCGCTGCTCGGCCTGATCGCGCTCGCCGGCATGATCATGCGCAACACTGTCATCCTGGTCGGTCAGATCGAACGCGACATTGCGGCGGGCCGCGGCCGCTATCGCGCCATCATCGACGCCACCGTGCGGCGCGCCCGTCCGGTGGCGCTGACGGCGCTTGCTGCGATCCTCGGCATGATTCCGCTCGCCGAGAGCGCGTTCTGGGGGCCGATGGCCATCACCATCATGGGCGGTCTGCTGGTCGCCACCGCGTTGACGCTGCTGGTGGTGCCGGCGCTCTACGCGCTCTGGTTCCGGGTTCGGATCGACGAGCCAACTATGGCGCCCGCGCTGATGGATCAATCCGCGTTGGAGGTGATCCCGTTCCGGGTCGCTGCCGAATAACAGAAGGAGTTGTGCATGTTTGCCTTGGGGTGCCGAAGCGAAAGATCGATAGCGTGGTACGGCCGCGAGCCGACCATCACCGAAATCCTGTCGGATTCTATCGTCAAGGCCATGATGCGCGCGGACGGCGTCGATCCAAAGATGCTCGAGCGTGATCTCAGAATCATGGCGCTGACCGTGCAAGGCTCAGCGCGCGTACCGGAGAACCATATCGATTGACGCGGCGTCCCCCGCACCGCGTCGGCGCCGGGCGACTTCTGTCCAATCTCCCGCAAGTCGCCCGGCGCGTTCTCACACCGCGTCGGCGTCCGCCTCTTCGAGCAGCTCCTTGCCGCCGACCGCGCTGACGCGCCCGGCCTCGATCCGCACCACCGAGGTGGCAAGGCGGCGGAGTTCGCCGGCATGGTGGCTCACATAGACCATCGGCACCTCGTCGCGCAGTCGTTCCAGATAAGGCAGGATCTCGCGCTTGCGTGCCGCATCGAGCGCGGCGAGCGGCTCATCGAGCAGCAGCAGGCGCGGGCGCATCAGCAGCGCGCGGCAAACGGCGATGCGTTGGCGCTCGCCGCCGGAGAGCTTGCCGGGCCGGCGATCGAGCAGGTGGCCGATATCGAGCAGATCGACGATCCGTTTCGTCTCGGTGGGATCGCGCGCAATGCCGCTCATGCGCCGGCCATAATCGAGGTTCGAGGCGACCGAGAGGTGCGGGAACAGGCGGCCTTCCTGGAACACGTAACCGATCCGTCGCTTGTGGGTCGGCACATTGATGCGCGTCTTGGAATCGAACAATACGTCGCCGGCGATTGCGATGCGGCCGCGGTCGGGCGTGACCAAGCCGGCGATCATGTTGACCAGCGTAGTCTTGCCGGCACCCGAAGGCCCGAACAATGCGGTGACGCCGGCGGCGGTCTCAAAGCGCACCGCGATCGTGAATTCGCCCAGGCGCTTTTCAGCATCCACGAAGAGCATCGTTCATTCTCCGTGGAATCGCATGCCGGCCCGCCGTGCCAGCCATTCCGAGAGCACGAGCGCCACAAGCGAGATCGCGATTGCGACCAGCACCAGACGTCCCGCTGCCGCATCGGCGCCGGGGATCTGCGTGAATGTATAGATCGCGGCCGAGATCGTCTGCGTCTCGCCCGGAATGTTGGAGACGAACGTGATGGTGGCGCCGAACTCGCCGAGCGCCTTGGCAAAGCAGAGCACGAAGCCGGCGATCAATCCCGGCAGAGCGAGCGGCAGCGTCACGGTCGCGAACACGCGCAGCCGGTCGGCGCCGAGCGTCGCAGCGGCTTGTTCGAGCCGTTGATCAATGGCTTCGATCGCAAGCCTGATCGGGCGCACCAGCAGCGGAAATCCCATGAGACCGCAGGCCAGCGCCGCTCCGGTCCAGCGGAACGAGAACACGATGCCAAGGTGATCATAGAGGAAGGCTCCGATCGGGCCGCGCCGGCCGAACGAGATCAGGAGCAGATAGCCGGTGACGACCGGCGGCAACACCAGCGGGAGATGGATCACGCCGTCGACGAGCGCCTTGCCCCAGAAGTCCTTGCGCGCCAGCAGCCAGGCAGCCGCGACCCCGAATGGCAATGCCACCACGGTCGCCACGATCGCGATACGCAGCGACAGGAGGATGGCGGTCCATTCCTCAGGTGTGAGGTCCAACATCCTGCCTCCGGTCAGACGCTCGGGCCTGCCAGCACGGATAAGCCAATGGTTAATGCTGCAAACAACGCGAGGATGGGCATAGGCATAGCGGCGCCTCGTTAACGATTGTCGCCACCAGACGCGGATACCCGCGCCGTGTTCGGCAGCGCCATGTTGTGGTGGAGCGACCGATCCGGAAGCGCCGTCCCGGGCCAGCGGAGCGCGTGACGGCGCGCCGCGGATCGCAAGCGACACCCTAGCAAGGCTTGCGGCTCAACGCAAAGCGAGCGGGGATACATTTATCACATGGGGAAACAGGGCCGCCCAGCCGTTGATCGGGCGCAGGTCTTACGCGAAAGTGAACTGAATCAGGGGATGTCATGGAACAGCTGGTTGAGCGGGTGAAGGCCATATTGCTGACGCCGCAGACCGAATGGCCGGTGATTGCGCGCGAGCCGGGCGAAGCCTCATTCCTGTTCACGCGCTATGTGGCAATTCTCGCCCTCATCCCGGCGTTCGCGGGCTTCATCGGAACATCGCTGATCGGCCCCGCGCCGATCATGTCCGGGCTGCTGTGGGCGATTGCCAATTATGTCATGACGTTCGTGCTGGTGTTCGTGGTGGCTTTGATTGTCGATGCGCTTGCGCAGACATTCGGTGCACAGAAGGACTTTTCCAGCGCACTAAAGCTGACGGTCTACTCTCTGACGCCATATTGGCTTGCGAGCGTCTTCCGGGTCGTGCCGGGCCTGACCTTCCTGACGATTCTGGGGCTTTATGGCTTCTATCTCCTGTGGCTCGGCTTGCCGCCGCTCATGCGGGTGCCGCGCGACAAGGCATTGCCCTATGCGGGAACTGTGGTCCTCATTGCGGTGATCGTCCTGGTCCTGCGCGGCGTTGTCCTCGCCGCGCTATTCCTGCGCGCGCACTGAAGTCCGGCAAAGTCTCACGGCGCGAGCAGGACCTGCCGGCAGGCGGGCGGCAGGTCTTTCATGGTGATATGGCGTCTCGGCGGCGTCTTCGACGGCGGCGCGGGCTTCGGATGCAGCACGGAATCGCGGAACCACCAGTCGAGATCCTTGCCGCAGCCGTCGCCGCCCGGCACCGGCGCTTGGTGCTTGCACTCGGGGCTGTCGGATGGACACCCGATGCGGATGTGGAAGTGATAGTCGTGCCCCCAGTATTGCCGAACTTTGCTCAGCCATTTGCGATCATGGCCCGCCTCGCGGCAGAGCGCCTTCTTGATCGCCGCATTGACAAAAATGCGCTCGACTTCCGGCTCCTCGGCGGCCGCTTTGATCAACGCGCCGTGGGCGGGCGTCCAGACCTTGGGATCGACATCCTTGCGGTCCTCCCGCACGATCATGGTGGCCGACATTTCCTCGCGCTCGCGCCGCGTCAATTCGTGATCGGGCATCGGGGTGAGCCAGACGTCGGCATCGAGCCCGACCTGATGGCTGGCATGCCCGGTCAGCATCGGCCCGCCGCGCGGTTGCGACATGTCGCCCACGAGCAGCCCGCGCCAGCCGAGCTTGGCGGCCTTTTTGGACAGCCGTTCCAAGAGCTCGACCAGCTTGGGATGCCCCCAGTTGCGGTTGCGGGAGAGCCGCATCACCTGCCAGGTCTTGCCGTTGATCGGTAGTGCTACCGCGCCGGCGAGGCAGCCCTTGGCGTAGAAGCCGATCGTGCGCGATTTCATGTGTGCTGCGGAAATCCGGCGGCCGAAAAGCTCTCTGGCCGGCGTTTTGGGATCGTCCGGATGGGCGAGCGGCGGCAGGGGTTGCGGATTGAGGACGCCTTTGTCCTGCGCCAATGCGGCGCCCGATGCGCCGGTGACAAGCGCCAGGACGACGGCGCACTGGAAGTTTCTTACGGGCCGTCGCGTCTTGATCGCCATGGACACCTGCCTGCTGTCCGCCGCCCCCGCAACGTCTACGCACACCAACGCGATGTCGAAACGGAGAATATGTCAGGCTTCCCGCCAGTCAACCATGGCCCGGATTCTGGTCACACACGATGATGTCATCGTCTGGGGCGGTACACTGCGAGATCGGTTCCGCCGGGCAAAACCTGTTCGAGAAACGGCGGCACCTCGCCTCGGCCAAGGACGGCGGCAAGGCCGTCCGGCGCTCGTGCTGCGTAGATGCCGGCTTCGGGTGCGCCCGGACAAAATGCGATATACACGACATCACGGGACGCGAGCTTCCTGGCAGCCTCATCGGGAGAACCGAGGAATACGTCATACATGGCGGCGTTGCCCTTGATGTTGCGGTGATAGGGGGCCGCCAGCGTGGCGTGCGGCGTCTCCATCAGGATTTGCGGGCCGGCATCAACGAAGCCGACCACCAGGCCGCGCGGCAGCCGCGCCAGCGCCGCGTAGTCGGCAGGGCGGCGGCACGTGCCTGCTCCGTCCGACACCAGCGCCGGCCGTTGCCATCCGCCGGCGGCTTCGAGCGCGCGCGCGCCGCCGTGGCCGATCGCCACGAGCGTTATCGGGCTCACCAGCAAGGCTGCGGCCAAGGTGCTGCGTCCGAGGCCGAGGAATATTGCGCGTTCGTCCATGGCGGCGAACATGCGCACCAGCGCCGCGGGAACGAGCGCGACCGCGATGGCGTTGGCGGCCGATGCGCTGCGCACCTGCCAGGCCGCCATGGCGGCCAGCACGGCCAGAACCATGACGCAGATCAGCCAGCCCCAGCGCGTGTCGCCTTGCTCGCGCAGGCATCGGTTGAGGCCGGCCGCGAGTCCGACCATGACCAGCCCGAAATAGCTCAGCACGTCCTGCGGCAGGTCGCGAAGCATCGCGATGAAACTGCGCGCTTCAGCGTTCTGATTGAGCCAGAGCGTTGCGAGCCGGTTGTCCACTTCGACGTAGGGACTGCTCAGGCAGGCCGGAAACGCCAGCACGATCATTCCCGCAATCAGCGCACCGAGCGCAGCGATGCCGGTGAGCCGAAGCATCGGCGAGTTCAGGCGGCGCAGCGTCGTGAGGAGGGCGAGGCCGGCGCCGCCGATCGCTGCAGTCGCAACGTGCACGATCGAGAACGCGTCGCACGACTTCGTCAGGTAGCTCGCGGGCGCAACCGTCGCGGCGAACAACACGATGATTTCGGACGCGAAGGCGAGCGCAAACGCCGCCGTGACCTGCTTGATGGGCTCGCCCAGCGCCAGCCAGCGAATGCCAACCATGGCGGCGACTGCCAGTATCGCCGGTGCGATGTCTTGGCCGATCGCAATCGAGAGCGCGCAGCAGGCGCCTGCGATGGCTGCCTCGCGCGCGTTGGATCCCTTGACAGTTAGCGCCAGCGACCAGATCAG
The DNA here is from genome assembly GCA_963753575.1 of uncultured Alphaproteobacteria bacterium. GTDB lineage: Bacteria > Pseudomonadota > Alphaproteobacteria > Rhizobiales > Xanthobacteraceae > VAZQ01. The sequence continues at coordinate 3,238,976 of CAVWCR010000003.1, read as the reverse complement.
CAGCGCGAGCTGTGCGTTGTGATGGTCGATCGCGGCGGGACGAAAGTGCTCCAGGATCGATGCCGACGTGGCGGCAAAGATCAGCGCCAGCGGAACGGCCTTATGTCCCGCAAGCTCGCGCGCCAGTCGCGCGCAGCCGGCGAGAAAGACCAGGAGCAGGCTCGCCGGCCAGACGGTGGTTGCGATCTGCTCGGCGCGTGCCGCCGGCAGCAGCAGCTCGCCGGCGCGAATCAGAATTCCAAGCGGAAGGTCGATCAGCCGTGACCAGTGCATCAGCACGCCCTCGGGCGGGGCGAGCCGATATTGCGTCAGGTCGAACCAGCTCTGGCCGGCAAGCCAGTCGCGCACCTGGACGAGCCGCATGGCGTCGTCGGTCGAGAGACCGCCGCTAAGTCCGGTGGCCAGATAGGTTACGATCGTCGCCACCCAGATGATGGCGACGAGCTTGTGGGTTTCGGCCCGCTCGTGGGGGGCGCGCTCGTTGACTGCTGATACCGACATGGCAAAGAGCCTTGGCCTCGCTGGAGGCTAAAAGGCCGCGCTTAACAGCCCATGAAGACTTGAACGTTGTCTTTGCCGCTTCCGTCATAAAGTCCGACCTTCATAGGTGATTTAACAGGCTGGCGGCTCCCTTAGGGCAACGGCCGGCTGCGAGCCATCAAGGAGGTCCATCATGGCTGAGTATCTGGAGAAGACCGAATTCCAGGCCTCGCGCGCGTTCTCGCCCGCCGTCATCACGCAGGGCGGCCGAATCGCCTGGCTCGCGGGACAGACGGCGACGCGCGACGAGGCCGGCAACGACATTTCCGGGCAGTTCGAAGCGCAGGTGCGCGCGATCTTCGGCCTGATCGACCAGACGCTCGGGCGCTGCGGCGGCAGCCTCGCCAACCTCGTCACCATGACGGTGTTCATCAACGACCCGCGTCACGGCGACAGGTTCGTAGAGCTGCGCAAGGGTTTTTTCCCCGACGGCAACTATCCGGCAAGCGCGCTGATCACGGTGTCACATTTCGCGCGGCCGGGCATGCTGATCGAGATACAGGGCGTGGCGGTGATCGGCGGCTGATGTTGCGTGTCGCACGGCAGTCGTCGTAAAGGCGCAGCTTTGTCGATCGGCGCTTTCCCGCGCTTGTCGCCGCTGCGCGAATTGTCTTTACTGCCGGCGGGAGTCGCTCATGCGCCAATACCTCGCGGAGAATGCCAGCCAGATTCTGGATGGGCTGCTGTTCGGCCTCGGCGTGCTTGCGGTCTATCTCGGCGCGGTATTCACCGCCGCGCTGGTGCGTTCGCTCGGCGGCGCCGGCAGCAAAGGGTTGACGATCGCAGGACGTTACGTGCAGGGCTGGTTCTTCTACCTGCGCGGCGATGATCGCGATATCCTCAACGTCACCCTCAACATGATCGCCGACAACGAGCTCAAGTTCGACACCCTGGTGGCGGACCAGCGCCTCTGGTTTGTGTGGCCCAACGCCTATCGCCAGCAACTGATCAGGCGCGCCGCCCGGCGGACCACCGACGAGAACCCGGTGATCATGTTCCCTAAAGTGGCGCCGGTGCGGAGGTCATGGTTCGGACGATTGCGCAGCCGGCTGGGCGACTGGATCGACGGCATGCTGGCGAGCGTGAAGATCGTCCAGGACGGCAAGTCGCGCCGCGTGCGGCTCGAGCGCGAGGACGACTACAAGGCGACCTACGGGCCGCTGATCAGCCTGGTGAGCGAGAAGTGCACGAACGAGCATGCCATCGATCTCGCGCTCGGGCGGCCGATGCAGGAGTACCGTTTCATCATCGCGCTCACTTTCGAGCAGCTGAGCAATCGGCGCGCCCGCCATTTGCGCGCGATGGTCATGTGGGAGGAGGCGCTGCTCAATCTGCCGGCCGAATGTCCGCGCGTCGAGAAGGAAGAGCACAAGACCCGCTTCAGCACCCTGCAGGCGATCGCCCGGCTGTATCGCAAGAGCCCCGAATGCTTCGGTGTCGTCAAGGTATGGCGGCCGCGCGAGGTGGCAGCGCTCGCGCCCGGCGCCGCCTACGAGGCGAGAGGATTCGCGCGCGGGCAGGCGGCGGAATAAGACGGCGAGCCGAGCCGGGTCGCAGTAGGATGCGGGTGGCGTTGTTATTTCCCTGTCCTTGGGCTCGCCAAGCGTCGTACTATAGCGGCTCAATTCCACAGTTCATGGAAGTCTGAAATGAGAAAATTTGCGCAGGCCGTCGCGTTCATCGCTTCGTTGCTGGGAACGAGCGGCGCGTTCGCCCAGACCTACCCATCGCGGCCGATCACGATCGTGGTTCCGTTCGCGGCCGGCGGTTCGGGCGATACCATCGCGCGCATCCTGGCCGACCACATGCGCACCCAGCTCGGCCAGACGATCGTGGTTGAGAATGTGAGCGGCGCTGCCGGCAGCATCGGCACCGGCCGGGTCGCGCGCTCGGCGCCCGACGGCTATACGATCGTGTCCGGCAACTGGCCGACGCATGTCCTCAACGGCGCCGTCTATTCACTGAATTACGACGTGTTGAAGGATTTCGAGCCGATCTCGCTCATCGCCACCGAATTGATCGTGCTTGTGAGCAGGAAGGACTTTCCGGCTGCCAAGTTGACGGACCTGATCGCCTGGCTGCGCGCCAACCCCGACAAGGCCACGGCCGGCACCACCGGTCCGGGCGGCGTCGGTCACGTCGTCGGCGTCTTCTTTCAAAAGGAAACCGGCACGCGATTTCAGTTCGTGCCCTATCGCGGCCTGGCGCCGGCGACCCGGGACATGGTCGCTGGACAGATCGACCTCATGTTCGACACTTCGGCCAACTCGCTGCCGCACGTGCGCAACGGCACCATCAAGGCCTTCGGGGTCACCGCCAAGGCCCGCCTTGCGGCCGCGCCCGACATCCCGACGATGGATGAGGCCGGCTTGCCCGGATTTTTCATTTCGAACTGGCGCGGCCTGTGGGCGCCCAAGGGCACGCCGCGCGACGTGATCGGCAAGCTCAACGCCGCGGTGCGCAGCGCGCTCGCCGATCCGACCGTGCGCAAGCGGCTTGCTGACCTGGGTCAGGAGCTGTTTCCGCCCGAGCAGCTGACGCCCGAGGCGCTCGGCGCGTTGCAGAAGGCCGAGATCGAAAAGTGGTGGCCGGTGATCAGGGCGGCGAATATCAAGGCGCGATAGGTAGTCATCTTCCAGATAGTTGACTCAAATTCGCCGTTCGTCCCGGCGAAAGCGTCTTCGTTCATATTGCTTGGCTGGATTCCGGCTGGCGCGGGAATGAACGGAGAATACCGCACACGCTGACCAGTCTAAGAAGACAACGCCCTCACACATCCACCTTGAGCGCGGCGATGAACGCCTCCTGCGGGATGTCGACCTTGCCGTACTGGCGCATCTTCTTCTTGCCTTCCTTCTGCTTCTCCAGAAGTTTTCGTTTACGCGTGACATCGCCGCCGTAGCACTTGGCGGTCACGTCCTTCCTAAAGGCGCGCACGGTCTCGCGCGCGATTACCTTGCCGCCGATGGCGGCCTGGATCGGCACCTGGAACATGTGCGGCGGAATGAGCTCCTTGAGCTTCTCCGCCATGGCGCGGCCGCGCTGCTCTGCGCGCGTCTTGTGCACCAGCATGGAAAGCGCGTCGACCGGGTCGCCGTTGACCAGCATCTGCAGCTTCACCAGCTCCGACGGCTTGTAGTCGGTGAGGTGATAGTCGAACGATGCATAGCCCTTCGATACCGACTTGAGCCGGTCGTAGAAATCGAACACCACCTCGTTGAGCGGCAGGTCGTATTTGACCATCGCGCGGTTGCCCACGTAGGTGAGCTCGACCTGGTTGCCGCGGCGGTCCTGGCAGAGCTTGATCACGCTGCCGAGATATTCATCCGGCGTCATGATGGTGGCGCGAATCCACGGCTCCTCGATCTCCTCGATATAGACCGGGTCGGGCATGTCGACCGGATTGTGGATCTCGATGGCTTTGCCGTTCTTGAGCTTGATCTTGTAGATCACCGACGGCGCGGTCGCGATCAGGTCGAGGTTGAACTCGCGCGCCAGCCGCTCCTGGATGATCTCGAGATGCAGGAGCCCGAGAAAGCCGCAGCGGAAGCCGAAGCCGAGCGCGGCCGAGGTCTCCATCTCGTAGGTGAAGCTCGCGTCGTTGAGGCGCAGCTTCCCCATGGCGGCGCGCAACTGCTCGAAGTTGGCGGCGTCGACCGGAAACAGCCCGCAGAACACGACCGGGATGGCCGGGCGGAAACCAGGAAGCATCTCCGACACCGGCTTCCTGTCATCCGTGATGGTGTCGCCGACACGGGTGTCGGCCACCTCCTTGATCGAGGCGTTGAGGAAACCGATCTCGCCCGGCCCAAGCTCGTCGGTGTCGATCATCTTGGGCGTGAACACGCCGACACGATCGACGTCGTAGGCGGCGCCGGTGCCCATCATGCGCACGCGCTGGCCCTTCTTGAGTATGCCGTCGACGATGCGAACAAGCACCACCACGCCGAGATAGCTGTCGTACCAGCTGTCGACCAGCAGCGCCTTCAGCGTCGCCGAGCGATCGCCCTTGGGCGGCGGCAGGCGCTTGACGATGCCTTCGAGCACCTCGGGCACGTTCAGCCCGGTCTTGGCCGAAATGAGGATCGCGTCCGAGGCATCGAGCCCGATCACGTCCTCGATCTGCTTGCGCACCTGTTCGGGCTCGGCGGCCGGCAGGTCGACCTTGTTGAGGACCGGCACGACCTCGTGGTTATTGTCGAGCGCCTGGTAGACGTTGGCCAGCGTCTGCGCCTCGACCCCTTGCGAGGCGTCGACCACGAGCAGGGAGCCCTCGCAGGCGGCGAGCGAGCGGTTGACCTCGTAGGCGAAGTCGACGTGGCCGGGGGTGTCGATCAGGTTGAGCGTATAGGTCTTGCCGTCGCGCGCCTTGTAGGTCAGCCGCACGGTCTGCGCCTTGATGGTAATGCCGCGTTCCTGCTCGATATCCATGGAATCGAGCACTTGCTCGCGCCCCGCCATCTCGCGCTCGTCGAGCCCGCCGGTGAGCTGGATCAGCCGGTCGGCGAGCGTCGACTTGCCGTGGTCGATATGCGCGATGATCGCGAAGTTTCGGATGGTATCGATGGGGGCTGCCGTCATGGGCGGCAGATAACACTCGACCGTGAGGGCGGCAAGGCTCCGCCCCGGTAATGCCGGAAGGCCTTGATCTACTCCAGGAACTGCCGTGCCCGGGCGGTAAGCGCCTTGGGCGTGCCGATGACCCGGGCAGCGATTCGCTCCAACGCCTCGCCCGCGACCGGCGTCACCTCGAAATGGAGCCCCTCGGCCTCGGCCCGGAAGCCCTTGTCCTGCATGGTGGCGACGAAGGCCGCGCGCAGCGCCTTGACGCGGTCCTCGGGCGTCTCGGGCGTGATCGCGAACGGCCGGCCGAACTGGGTGCCGGAGGTGACGAGCTCGATGATCCGCCGCTCGTCGCCATTGCGCGCCATGTCTTCGAGCGACGGCGCGTCGAGGTCGGGAGCGCGCGGGCCCGCTTGAGCGATGATCGTGATCTTCTTCTCCTTGAGCCAGGCCGGCTTGGTCGCCTTCCAGCTCGACCACGAATTGTTGCGGGCTTCGACTTCGCCGCGCTCCATGGCGAGATTGATCTGGTTGCCGCCGTTGTAGCCCGAGACGATCTTGAAGCGGGTGCCGACCAGCTCGTTCATCAGCGAGGGAAAGCCGTGGGTGATGGAGCCGCGCGCCACGCTGCCGGCGACGATCTCCTTCTTCTTGGCGTCCTCGACGGTCTTGACGCCGGTCGTGTGCCAGACCGCCATGGTCTCGACCACCGGCGCGATCGCGCCGAGCCAGCGGAAACGCCTGGCGTCGAACTGGATGCCCGGCAGACCCACGGCCTGCGCGGCAATCAGCGTGTTCTGCACGACGCCGATATGGGTGCCGTCGCGCGGCGCCTGCGTGGCCAGGAAGTTCGTCATCTTGAGTCCGCTCGCGCCCGTCATGTTCTGCACGATCACGTTCGGCGTGCCCGGGATGTGGCGGGTGATGTGGCGCGCGAGCAGGCGCGTGAGCACGTCGTACTCGCCGCCGGCGCCGACTCCGACCAGGAGCGTGATGGTCTTGCCGCGGTAGAAGTCGGCGACCGTCTGGGCACGCGCCGGCATGGCGGTGCCCAGGAGCATTGCGCCGCACGCGGCGCCGGCCAACAGAACTGGCAGCAAGCGAGTAACTTTCAGCATCATTCGTTTCCTCTCTCGCACGCTTGTTTCGTACTCTTGTTGCGCAGGCTCATTTCGCACGCTTGTTTTGCGCTGTCGCGATGTCGTTGGCTCCAGCATCTACGCGCGTATTGCGGCTGCGGGCCGGAATGGCGGGTCGTCGGACGACAGTACTTGAGCATAGTGATCGAACTTTATCGCGTAGCTAGCATGTCCGTGCGTCAATTCGCGCAGTGCGCTCATATATCCGAACATCGTGGCGGCGGGCACAAGCGCGCGCACGACCGTTGCGTCTCCTATGTCTCCGGCCGAGCCGCTGTCGCCCTTCGCCATGTGAGCGCGCCTTGCTTTCAGATCGCGAATGATTGCGTCGGCAAACTGCACGGGCGTCGTCACTTCGAGAGCCATCACGGGCTCTAGCATGACTGAATGCCCACCCCAGAGCGCCTCCTGCACCGCCATGCGGGCTGCGCTCGTGAAAGCAGCGTCAGAGCATTCTTCGTCCTGGCACACGCCCTCGCTTACGACGACTGCGAGCGCAATCACCGGGAAGCCTTCAACAATGCCTGCTTTCAGGCCTTGGCTCAGCCCGCGCTCAATGGCGTCGATATGGTGCCGCGGAAGCGAACCTTGGAGGTCTTCAGTGTGCAGGAGGTATCCAAGCTCTGCAGGGCGCGGCTCGACGACGAGCCTGATCCGGGCATACTCGCGGGCACGGTCCTTCGGCTTCCGATGCTCATACTCGACGGTGACGGGCCTGGTAATGGTCTCGCGATAGGCGATCTTGGGCGCTGATAGGCTGAAGTCGACATGATGAAGCCGCTGAAGGTCTTCGAGAGCTTGACCAAGCGCGCCTTCGTCCACTCCGAGAACCTTCACATCCCCGGTTTCGTCATCGTGCTCGAAACAAAGCGTGCCGTCGGCCGATATCGCCGACAGTGCCGCGATCAGGCGCGCGCGATCTTCCTTCGATTTCGCCGCGACCTCTACCTCGATAGCTGGAACGAACTTGTCGGCCTGTGGCGCCATAGGTTGATTGTCGGCCTCACTCCACCAAGTGCTTGGCGCGGGTCGTAATCGCCTTCGGCGTGCTCATGATCCGCTCGACGATCTTCTGCATCTCCTCCCCGTAGACCGGCGCAATCTCGAAGCCGGCCTTCGTAGCCTCGGCGCGGAATTCCGGATCCGCCATGGTGGCGCGATAGGCGGCGCGCAGCGCCGCGAGGCGATCGGCCGGCACGTCGGGCGTCGTCGCCATCGGGCGGCCGAGATGCGTGCCGGAGGTGACCAACTCGATGACCTTGCGGTCGTCGGGCGTCTTGGCAAGCTCCTCGACCGAGGGCGCATCGAGATCGCTCGCGCGCGGGCCCGCCTGCACCACGATGGTGATCAGCTTGTCGCGCACCCACGTCGATTTGGTCGCCTTCCAGCTCGACCAGGTGTTGTTGCGCGCCTGCACCTCGCCGCGCTCCATCGCGAGGTTGATCTGGTTGCCGCCCTGATAGCCGGTGACGATCTTGAACTTGGTGCCGAGAAACTCGTTCATCATCGACGGGTAGATGTAGGTGATCGCGCCCTTGCCGGACGCGCCGGCGACGAGCTGTTTGCTGCGCAGGTCGTCGATCGTCTTCACGCCCGCGGTGTGCCAGACCGCCATGGTCTCGACCACCGGCGCCATGCAGCCGAGCCAGAGAAACTTGGCGGTGTCGAACTGCACGCCCTTGCCGCCGACCGCTTGCGTCACCGCAAAGTTGTTGCCGAGCATGCCGATGTTGGTGCCGTCGCGGGTCGCATGCGCGTACAGGAAGTTGGCCATCTTGATGCCGCCGGCGCCGGTCATGTTCTGCGGTACGACCAGCGGGTTGCCCGGGATGTGCTTGCCGATGTGACGGGCGACGAGGCGCGCCTGCAGGTCGTATTCGCCGCCGACCCCGACCCCGATCAGGACGTTGACAGTCTTGCCACGATAGAATTCGGCGACCGATTGAGCATTGGCCGGCGCGCCTGCCGCGCTCACAAGCAAGAAGGCGGCGCAAACGGTTAACCACGGACGTGCCATTAATACATTCCTCCCAGGGGGCTGGTGCCGCCGATTTGAAGTTCCTATCACGCTTGCGGCAAGCTCGGTTAGGGACTTCAAATCGAAAAGCGGCGATAGAATCATAGAGTTGCTGGTGCCCCTTGCTTCCGAAGTTCGTGTAAGAGGTTGCCGCTAAGACTCACGAACTTCGGAAGCGGGGCACTAGGCGGCCCGCATCGGACGCCGGTCATGTCTGCTTGTCAATCACTCGGCGGCGACACGCTGCGCGGCGAGGAACGGCTCGAGCTTGACCGGCTTGCCGGCGATGGCGGTGATCATGTGGCCGGGCGGCACCGTCTTCCATTGCGCATGCTTGCCGTCGAGCGGCTCGGACACGATGACGACGCCCTCGCCCAACTCGCGGTAGTAGAGCGTGTTGGCCTTGTCGTTGGCGGCGTAGCGGAAGGCGTAGAGGTCCTGGCCGTTGGCGAGCGCGGCGGTGAACCGCAAGGGCTCGCTGGCTTCGTCCCGGCTCACCATATCGGTCAATTCAGCGACCACACGCGAGGTCGCGCCCACTGGATCCTGGTCGCCGCCGGCGCCCAGGATCGCCAGGAACACGGCTTCCGAATCGGTGGTGCCGATACGCGAGCCATAGTACGCGTCGGGGATCATCTCCTCGACCCGCCGGCGCAGCCGCGCCCAATTGCCGATCAGGCCGTTGTGCATGAACATCCAGCGCCCGCAGGCAAACGGATGGCAGTTCGGCCGCGTGATCGGCGTGCCGGTCGAGGCGCGCACGTGTGCGAAGTAAAGGTGTGACTTGATGTGACGGCACAGGTAGCGCAGGTTTTCGTCCGACCACGCCGGGCGCACCTCGCGATAGAGGCCCGGCTCCGGGTGCTCGCCGTACCACCCCATCCCGAACCCATCCCCGTTGGTGCTGGCCGTCGATTCCAGCGCCTTGAGGCTCTGCACCACCAGCGAGTGGGCGGGGGCGGTCACGTAGTGTTCGAGCGAGATAGTCTCACCGCGATAGGCGATCCAGCGACACATTTGGGGGCTCCGAATCCGGCCCAATTGCTATGCCCCATATCTACCATCGCTGATCGATGCGGCAAAGTGATGGTGGTCACGGTGTGGAAGCCGTTCGGGCGGCAGCGGAATCGCCCCTACGGCAGCGGCCGCACGGCGGCCCGCACCAGCTCCACCACATGCTGGAACTGCCAGTGGCGGCCGGCCACCGACTGCTCGAACTCGGCGCTTGCCTGGTCGAAGCGCGTGAGTTCCTTGCGCTTTTCTTCGGGCCCGAGGAACGAGTAGACGAGGCCATTGCGAGCGATCTCTTTCAGCGTCCGGTAACCAAGCTGGTGCTCGCGCGCAGCGCGCACGTATTCGTGGGTGAGGTCGATGCGCGAGACGCCGGGATCGTCGGTGGTGAGCACGACCGGCACGCCGGCCGCGAGATAAGCGGGCAGGGGATGGTCGCGGCCGCGCACGCCCAGCACGAGATCGCTGCTGGTGAGGCAGATCTCGACCGCGACCGATTGCCGGCGCATGGCAAGCATCAGCCCGCCAACGTCGTGCTCGAAGGCGAGCGCGGTACCGTGGCCGATGCGGCGCGCGCCGGCGGCTACCGCGTCGGTGATGTGAAATGTAAGGTCCTCCGGCGGCACCAGGCCGAGCCACAGCTCGCCGGCATGCAGCGCGACCGGTACGTCCTTGGCGAGAAACTCGATGATCTTCATGTGGGTGCGATAGTCGCGGCGTGCGATCTGGTAGTCCTCGGGCTGCACCAGATTGAGCGCGACCACCTGCGGCTCGGCGCGCACGAGCGCGGCGGCGGCGGCGGTCTGGACGAACACCTCCTCGATCGGATGATTGCGGGCAACCTGCGCGATGAAGCGGTAGCTCACGCCGCAGCCGGCCTTGGTCTGCTCGCCGTTGCAGGCCAGCGCCGCGTCGACGCGCGTGGTCAGCTCGGCGACCTGTCGGCGCATGTTCTCGACCACCTGGTCGAGGCCGTTGCGGCTGAGCGTTTCCAGCATGGCGGCGAAATCGGTTTGGCCTTCGATCGTCTTGGCGAGCCTCTCGCGCTCGCGGGCGGGCAGGAAGGTCATCATCAGCTCTACGTATTGCTCGCCGTCGATCTGATGCTGAACGAGCTGGTCCACGACCATCTCGAAGGCGCGGTGCGGTGCGACCGTGATCCGCGCGAAGGTTGCGAAGAACTGGTCGTGGCCCGACGGCACTGCCGCTGACGGCGTGTAGAAACGCATCGACAGCGCATTGACCAGCCGGTCGTAGAGGCCCTGGTTCTTCTGGGTGTCGCTCGCCGGCAGGGCGCCCTGCGCGCAGGGCGGCGCTATGAGTGCGAGGTCGGATAGCCGCACGCACAGCCCATCGAGCACCGCCCACTCGATGACGCGCTCCGCATAGACCGCGCCGCTGAGGTGGACGTGCAGGTCCGCCCCCTTCGGCATGCGGCGCAGAAAGGTGCGCAACGCCACACGGTCATCGCGCAGCGCATCGAATTGCGCGGCCGTCACCACGGTGGAAAAATCGCGCGCGACGACGACAACACGGACGAACAATACAGTGATCGCAGCCGCGAGCGCGGCAACAACGATAGTCCAGCGTCGCAAGGTCTGCCCCCGCGCGTGATGTGCGCACGCGCGACCCTAAAGCATTTTTGGGAGACGTGGGAACGGGGTTTCGATCAGAAAAATGCGAGCATGGAACGAGCATGGAAAATGCGCGGTCGCGCGCCGCGGGCGGGACGAACTGCCGTCCGCTGCGCGGGACCGGCCGGTGCGCAGCGACAAGAACATTTGCACCCGCGCTTTGAGATCGGGGGCGTGTTGGCCACAGCCGTCGCGCGTCGTCCCGGCGACTTTTCCGGAACGCTGACAGACCCCCGAAATCGGGGTTATATATTTGAACTAGCTCGTGTTTCTGCTCCGGTGGCTTCGTTTTGGCAAAAATCTACCTTTCATTCGACCTGCGCACTCTGGCCGGGCGCGGAGCGAGCGCCAAAAGTCGCTTCATGCCGTTGATGGAGCGCGCGTTTTCGGCGCGGTGGGTTCGTTTTGGCAAAAATCTGCGACAGCGGCGAACGCAGAATGTGGATGCGTATGGGTGGTCATCGCGCTTTGCGCCCGCGGCATCCTGTTGCCATCTCAAACAGCCTGCGCCCTTCAATCAGCGGCCTTCGGTCGAGCAGCCAGAACGACGTGTCCTGACGATCGTTCCGAGTTGCTCCGAGCGTCGCCAGCGGGCCGGTTTGTCTCAGTGCCGTCCCGCAGGTGCCGCCCCCGCTTTCCGCCTTGACGAACGCCTCCGGAAGGCGCCCCTCGAGATGGAGCGGGATGAATTATACATAGAGTGAAAGCAGTCCAGGATCAACAATTATTTTTCTTATGGTGAATAACGGAAATTGCATCGAGTCATCACCACCTCGTCGAGTAAGCTATGGCTCCGCCATAAATGCCTGAAGTCGACGTCGGCTGGCATGCCAGCAATCGGGGGAGAACCGGGTTTCTTATACTCACTTTGAGCTTTGTCGGTGGTGCGGGCGCCGACCTCACGTGTTCCGCGAATTGCGCGCCGAGATAATCGCGCCGAGATGATTGCGCAAAAATAATCTCGGCTCGGCCACTCGATGATTGGCCTTCGTCATAGCTTTTTTGATCCCGCGAAATTCGCTGGCCGAAGTGAGCGTAGCGTTTGACGGGTTCCATAGATGCGTACTTGCCGCGCCCATTGAACGCGGTTCTACAATTGCGGGGGCCGCCACTTCGGGCCATTGGCCGCGCTTCTATTGCCTATTTCGTGTGCATGAATTGCCGTCAAACAGAGCAGGCAGCCCCATGTTTCAACTAAGGTGCAGAAATCCATGCACAAATTGAATATCTTGCCCGCGGCCGTTCGGTGGCACGAATTTTGATTAGCAAGTAGACGCGCGAATTCGCAATCGGCCGTTGTCCAACCCTGGCCAAGCATCAGGGAAAGGCAGGTGATCCGTGCAGCTCGTGACCGCCATCATCAAGCTCGACCAAGCACGCGGCGCCCTGACGCCCGCCTGCCTGCAAGGTATGACCGTGCCCGAGGTCAACTGCTTCGGTCGGCAAAAGGGGCGCCGAATGCGCCATCAGCCTCGGGCCGAAGATCAGTTCTTGTGGCCTACTCCGAGCAGGCGGACGCACTGGTTGCGGCCATGCAAGACACTGCGAGAACCGGATGAGTGTGTGACGGCAAGATTTTTGTTTCGCCGGTAGAGCGAGGCGTTGGCATTCGCACCGGAGAGACCTGTAAAGCGACTGTACAAGCTCTCTATAAGCTCTCGATGTTTGCAACTCGGAGGGAGGCAAATGGGGTCGGCGACATACATACGTTACAGATTCGTGCTGTTCCTGGCCGTTCTCGTGGGAGCGACGCTGCTCTGTCTTGCGTTCGGTGAAGTTGCGTTCGCGCAGGACGCTGCGCCCGCTTGCGGCGGCAAGGTTCTGGAAAAGTGCACGCCGAATTCCGGCGACACCGCATGGATGCTGGCGTCGGTCGCGCTCGTGTTGCTGATGACCGTCCCCGGCCTCGGGCTGTTCTATGGCGGCATGGTGCGCAAGAAGAATGTCGGCGACACGGTGATGACGAGCTTTGCCGTCACCTGCCTGGTCACGATCCTTTTCGCACTTCTCACTTACAGCTTGGCGTTCCGCGCCGGCACGCCGTTTGTTGGCGGCCTGGACCGGCTGCTTCTCAAGGACATTCTAAGCGACATCGGCAAGGGGGGCATCGGCAATCCCAATCCGCTGGCTGCGACCATACCGGAATCCGTGTACATCTGCTTCCAGATGACGTTTGCCATCATTACGCCTGCCCTCATCGCCGGCGCGTTTGCCGAACGCATGAAGTTTTCCGCGATGCTGTGGTTCATCGGCCTGTGGGCGATATTCGTCTATGCGCCGATTGCGCATTGGGTCTGGGGACCTGATGGCTTCCTGGCCGCCGGAAACGACGCCGCCTGGGTCAAGGTGCTCGATTTTGCCGGCGGTACGGTCGTGCATATCAACGCGGGCGTGGCTGGCCTGGTGTGCGCCATCATGCTCGGCAAGCGCAACGAGACCGGACCGGCGCACAACATGGTGCTCACTTTCATCGGCGCCTCTCTCCTTTGGGTTGGCTGGTTCGGCTTCAACGCTGGGTCCGCCGTCAGCGCAGGCGCGCAGGCCGGCATGGCAATGCTGGTGACGCAGATCGCCACGGCCGTCGCTGCCTTCACATGGATGCTGGTGGAATGGGCGCTTCGCGGGAAGCCGACGGTCATCGGCATCTGCTCCGGTGCCGTGGCCGGCCTTGTCGCTATAACACCCGCCTCCGGGTTCGTCGGACCCATCGGCGCATTCGCCATCGGCATCGGTGCGGGCGTCTTCTGCTACTGGGGATGCACCGGGCTTAAGCGCCTGTTCGGCTATGACGACGCGCTCGATTGTTTCGGCGTGCACGCAGTTGGCGGCATCGTTGGAGCGCTGCTCACCGGCGTTTTCGCCGTCGAACAATACGGCGGGACGGCGGGTGTCCTGGAGGGCAATGTCGGTCAGTTCTTCAACCAGTGTGTGGGCGTGACAGTCGTCATCGTGTACGATGCCGTCGCCAGCTTGATCATCCTCGTCGTGGTCAAGATGTTTGTGGGCCTCCGCGTGACGGAGGAGACGGAGCGCGACGGTCTCGATCTCGCGCTGCACGGAGAAGCGGTGCAATGATGTTGTTGATGGGAGCAGCTTCCGACGGTTGATTGAAACCGGCTGGAAAATTGGGTGGAAAACAAGCCAAGCACCCTCTCAAGACCTCAACGGGTGCTTGGGCGCAAGGGAGATGGCTAATGACGGACCTCTTTGCACAAGGTGACCTGTTGCTTGAGCGAGTGCCCGATATGTCGCCATCGGGAACGACGGTGCAGAACGCCGAAGGCGCGGCGCTGGTGCTGGCGGAAGGAGAGGCCAGCGGCCACCGCCACGCGATCTGGGAGCGCGTGACCATGTTCCGCGACGATCTCCTCGCGCGGGACATACCTGCCGGCCTTTACGTTGGACATGTCTTGGTCGACGCGCCTTATGCGCGACTGACCCACGACGAGCATGCGCCCCTGACCTTACCGCGCGGAACCTATCGTGTTCGCCGCCAGCGCGAACTCGAACCGCGGGACGCGCGCGTCGTTGCCGACTAAGGACAATACGCTCACGGCCGAGCAGACGGCTGCGCTGCGCGCCTTTCGCGCCCGGTGGACGACGATCTGGCGGTCGACCGAGCCTGCTGACCGCGACGCCGCCGAAGAAGGCGCGCGCCTCGCCTACCGCGCGGCGGCGTTGAAGCCGCCAGTGCGCTTTGTGTGGTGCGAAGGCCCCGTCGCCCTTTCCCATCTGACGCAGCGGATATCGCGGGCCGATGGCGCCAACGTCAAGTCGGCCGTCATCGATCGCCTTCACCGTCAGGCAGCCTCGCTGGTCGGGCGGCGCATAAGCAAGCGCGTGCAGGCCGCGATCGCCAGCGTGGTGAGCCCGGCGGACGCGCTGCTCGTGTCTGCCGCTGAGGCGGTCATGCGAGGCTTGGCGCGCGATTCCGTATCCCTGCTGGAGCGCATCCGCCAGACACGCGCATTATCTTGGAACCTGCGCCCCCTGTTCGCTCAGGGTGGATTTCGATCCAATGTCGTCGGCCAGCACGATCTGTCGTGGCTCGGGACGTACGACTATGCCCGCAACGTCCTCGGCCTGCAGGTCGAAACCGAACCCCTGGTAGGGCTATGGCTGCTGGCGAGAAGTCTAGGCTGGATGGAGCTTCATGAGCGCACCTGCTGGCTTGCAGAGCGGCCCAATCTCTTGTGTGGCGACGCCCGCGACCGGCTGCACAGTGCAAAGGGTCCGGCGCTGCAATATCCCGATGGCTGGTCGGTGTGGACCTGGAAGGGTGTCGAGGTCCCGCAGTGGATCATTGAGCAGCCGGAGAGCGTTACGCTTGCCGCGATCGATGGCGAGCCGGACGTTCAGGTTCGCCGCTGTATGATCGAAATCGTGACGCCGCAACGCTATGTGGCGCTTGGCGGCGCCGTTCGCGTCGCCGAGGACGGCGCCGGAATTCTATGGCGCAAGGTCTGGTGGGCATCTGACGCCTGGGCCGCCGTCGAGGTGGTCAACGCAACGCCAGAGCCCGACGGTACGCGCAGACATTTTTTCCTGCAGGTCCCCGCCAACATGCGAACGGCGCGGGAGGCGGTCGCTTGGACCTATGGCTTGCGTGAGAATGCCTATGCCGGCCTGGTCGTGAGGACGTGACCCGGCGCCTGGCCGTGATTGGCTGGCGTAAGGTTGCCCAGAGGGCTAGCTCCGGTAGTAGCGCCACATCCTCAGAAAGGTTCGGTGAATCTCATCCGGCGGTTGGTCGAACGGCTCCACGTCGACTCGCACCACACCGGTATGATCCATGCGCCATGGCAAGCGCATCAGTGAGCGATAAAGCGGCTGCTTGCGCCAGTCGGCGACGAGAGCGCTGCTGAGAGGTACGTTGAGGCCAATCTGCAGCTCATGGACGGTCATCGCGCGCTCGGCGATGGCAACGAGATCGATGCGCTGTATCGCTCGCCACCGGATCAGTCCGAACGCCTGGATGAAGATGCCATACTGATTGGCGCCGATCGTCGGCCTGTCGGTCTCCAATAGGGGAAGGTTGTAGTAGCTGAAGCCCGCCGCTGCTACTGCGGGAGCCAGCCAGTACACAGCACCGGTTGTCCAAGCGGCCGCGAAAAAAATCGCCGCCAACGCGGCGGTAACATACACAGGAAATTGGGTGTCATCGCAGCTGTAAGCCACGGAATAGCCGCCGGCACTTTGCTCGTCACCGCTTGCGCCCATGTCAGCTTTATGCCCAGCCGTGCCTAGGGGCACAAGCCGTTCCGACTTCACACGCGATGGCTCGGCCGCCACGACATGCCAGATGCTCCCGGAGCCCCCTCGGACGCGACAAGCGCCGACGACGGAGGTTGTTGGCACGTGATGGTCAGCCAATTTGTGAATTTGCTTCGTCAGGATCCGGCGCTGAACGTCGGTTTGCGGCGATGCCGCGATACGTTCGTCGTCGCGCTGTTATAGAGGGTGATGACGACACTCAGAGCGGGATCAGCCATGCCAACGGATTAGCCACGAGCGCCGTTCCACGCAACCCGGCTTGCCATTGGCTTACCGGCTTCGACGGTCCACGGCGATCGTCATGTCTAGTGTCCCGCTTCCGAATTTCGTTATACATGGCAGCGACTTCTGACACGAACGTCGGAAGCAAAGGAGGGCTGGCAAGCCCTCGACGCGCAATCGAGGCTCGCAAGGAGACGCATGAACACACGGTTTCAAGTGGCCATCATCGGAGGCGGGCCGGTCGGCATGGCGCTGGCGATCGAGCTAGGCCAGCGCGGGATTTCATGCGCCAATGTGGAGCGGCGCACGCAGCCGCATCGGATTCCAAAAGGCCAGGGGCTTACGCAGCGTGCGATGGAACACTTCTACCGCTGGGGCGTCGCCGACAAGGTGCGCTCTGTCCGCGTTCTGCCCCCAGGCTTTTCCTTGAGCGGTGTGACGGCTTATCTCAATCTGAGCAGCGAGTACTGGTACTCGCCGCCCTTTCGTGAAGTCGTCAACACATACTATTTTCAGAACAGCGAGAGGGTGCCGCAATATCTGACCGAAAGCGTTCTCAGAGCACGGATGGCGGAGCTTGCCAACGTTCACAGCCGGGAAGGCTGGACGGCGGAGACAGTTGAGCAGGACGATGCCGGAGTCCGCGTCGGCATCGTTTCGCAACGGGGGGAGCGTGAAGTCATCGAGGCGGAGTATGCGGTCGGCTGCGACGGCAGCCACTCGACCGTTCGCGCCCAAGCCGGCATCGAGCGCGACCGCCAGGATTTTGACCAGCTCATGGTGCTGGCGGTCATTCGGTCACGCGAGCTGCATGAAGGCCTCAAACGCTTCCCGCCGCGCTCGACCTATCGTGCGATGGATCCGGAGCTCAAGGGCTATTGGCGGTTCTTCGGTCGGGTCGATGCCGAAGGGGGCTTTTTCTTCCATGCGCCGGTCCCGATGGACACGACCAGGGACAACTACGACTTTCTCGGGTTGATGCAGCATGCCGCCGGCTTCAAGTTTGCGTGCGAATTCGACTATGTCGGGTTTTGGGACATGGCGGTCGCGATCGCCACGCAATATCAGGTCGGTCGGGTGTTCATTGCGGGCGATGCCGCCCACAGCCACCCGCCGTACGGCGGCTATGGACTCAACAACGGGCTCGACGACGTCTCCAATCTCGGCTGGAAGCTCGCCGCGCGTCTCAACGGCTGGGGCAGCGATGCCCTGCTGCAAACCTATACCGAGGAGCGGCAACCGGTGTTTCGGGAGACCGCCGAGGATTTCATCCTCAGGCGCATCAGGACCGATCGGGATTTTCTCGAGCGTTACGACCCCGATCGCGATCGCGAGGAATTCGAACGGGCCTGGGAGAGAACCAAGACCCTCACCCCCGCGCGCGCGATGACCTATGACCCGCACTGCGAGGGATCATCGATCGTGTTTGGCCCGCCAGGCAGCGTCTGCAGCGCGCACGGCACGCACACGTTCGAGGCCCGGCCCGGCCATCATCTGCCATCGCGACACTTGTCGGATGGACGCAACGTGTTCGAGGCGCTGGGCCGTGAATTCACGCTCTTGGCATTCGGTGCCGAGGACCGCGCGGTCGCGATGTTCGAGCAGGCATCGCGGTCGCTCGACGTGCCGCTGACGGTGGTCCGCGACAGTGATGCCGGCGAGCGTCAGGCCTACAGGGCGCGACTGATCCTGGTCCGCCCCGATCATTATATTGCGTGGACCGGTGACAGCGCGCCGGATAACGCCATGGCCGTCATCGGCAAGGCGGTCGCTCGCGCGGGTGCGTCCTGAGAAAGGCGGGTGATGCTCGCCATCCTGGGATGGCGCCTCGACGCGCCGCACGACAGACGCGTCGAACTGCCGCCTCAACACATTCAAACGCTGATGGGTGGTAAGTTTCGAACTAGTAGCATCCCAAATTCATCCGGATCCCTTCCAGTATGTTAGGGTCGGGGCTCAATGAGCCGGCCTTCGCCCGCAATTCCCATCGTCGTGCACCCAAGTGTTTTGCATTGCCGAGCCGGGTTCGAGAGCTCGATCCACAAGGAGGAAATTGAACATGCTGGCGCAAGAAGGTGGTTGCCTCTGCGGCAACCTGCGGTTCAAGACCACGTCGCCGCCAATCCGCTTGACCATTTGCCACTGCCGGTTCTGCCAGCGCGCAACCGGCTCCGCTTTTCTTGTGGAACCGATCTTCCGGCAAGCCGACTTCGGGCTCATCAAGGGGATTGCAGCCTCCTACAGTCATCGCTCGGAAGGAAGCGGCAAGCTCGTCAATGTGCATTTCTGCAGCAAGTGCGGCACGAAGCTTCACCTCAGCTTTGAACGATTTCGCGATGTTGTTGGCGTCTATGGCGGCACATTCGATGATCCCGACTGGTTCGAACGATCCGACAAGACCCTCAAACATATCTTCCTCGGTGTTGCGCAGCGTGGGACCGTGATCCCGGCCGGCGTGAACACGTTTCGTGAACACGCAATCACCAACGCGGGCGAGCCAATCGAACCGATCGTCTACGACCGGCCCTATGTTGTCGGCTCATAGTTGTTGCGGCAAAGTGAATCGACCATGCGCTTCTACGACCTGTCACCTCGATGAATCTCAGTCTGCCCCTGATTGATCTCTCAAACAGGGGGCTTCCGGTTGGAAAGACGCGTTCGGGCTATCTATACGCTCCGCCTGCTCGCCAACTTGAGCTTGCGGCTTGCAAGGAATTCGCTGGATACGACCGCCGCGGCGATGACAAATCCTGCGAATTCGACATAGCTCGCACTTGGGAACGCTTGTCTCGGAATCATCAGGGCAATGCCGGACGCGATTGCGGCGCCGCGGAGCGCAAATGGCAGCGGCCGCATGAAGTAGCCGAGCACGCCGGCCGTTGCGATCCAGACGCCCATGAAGGCGGTTACGACCGCCAGCAAGATGTCGAACGGCTCGCCCTGCATGATCAGGTTTGGCGACATCACGAACATGAACGGCACCACCAACGCGGTCCAGCCCAGCCGCACGGCCTGCACCGCGGTCTCCAATGGCTGCGAGCCCGCGATGTTGGCGGCGACGAAGGCTGCGATCGCGACCGGCGGCGTGATCAGCGAGACGAGGCCGAAGTAAAAGACGAACATGTGCGCAGCGAGCGGGCTTACGCCGAGCTTGATCAGCGGCGGAGCGGCGAGCGTTGCCACCAACAGATAGATGGCGGTGGTCGGCATGCCCATTCCGAGGACGATGCAGACAATCGCCGTGAAGATGAGGAGCAAGATCAGGCTGTTCTGGCCGAGCTGCACCAGAATGAATGTCAGGCCGAAACCAAGTCCCGTCACGTCGATGGTGCCGATGATGATGCCCGCCATGGCGCCGATGATGACGATGTCCACGACCACAATGCCGGTGTCGCGAACGGCATGCAGCAGGTCGCGCGGTACGAGGCGACGGTCCTTGTAGCCAAAGACCCAGTTGACCAGCACGACCGCGCCGGCGGCCCAGAGCGCGCTTTGTTCCGGGGTGCGGTTCAGCCAGAACAGGGTATAGATCAGGACGCCAATCGGAATCAGGAAGAACCAGCCGTCCGCCAACGCACGCATCAGCGTGGGGATCTTGTCGGACGGCAGCGGTGCGATGTTCTTTCGCGCGGCTTCAAGGTCGGCGTAGATGAACACCGCCACGTAGTAAAGCACTGCCGGAACGATGGCCGCGATCACGACTTCGGCGTAGCTGATCTGAAGAAACTCGGCCATCAGGAACGCCGCCGCGCCCATGATAGGCGGCATGATCTGGCCGCCGGTCGAGGACACCGCCTCGATCGCGCCCGCCACCTTGGGCTCGTAGCCGCTCTGCCGCATCAACGGAATGGTGATGACGCCGGTCGTCGCAACGTTGCTCACCGCGCTGCCGGAGATCATCCCGAACAGACTCGAACCCACGATCGCGATCTTGGCGGCGCCGCCGCGCCGGCGGCCGGTCAGCGCAGCCGCGATGTCGGTGAACCATTCGGAGGCGCCGGATTTCAGCAGCAGCTGTCCGAAAAGGATGAACATAACGACGATGCCGCAAATGATCGTCATCGGTCTGCCGAGCATGGCAACGGGATCGATCGTCAGATACGGGACAAGATCGGTCAGGTCCTGCGACCGTCCCTGCAAACGGCCCGGAACGAGATGGCCGAACAGCGCGTAGATCAGGAATGCGATGATGATGAATGTGAAGCTCAAGCCAGCGGTACGGCGCAACGCCTCGATGGTCAGCGGCAGCAGCACGATGCCGATAATGAAGGCTTCCGTCTTGAGATAGAAGACCTGATCGATGAGCGTCGGATAGCGGATGGCAAGCCATCCTCCGGCAGCAAGCCCGAGCGCGGCCGCCGCGATGTCGTACCAGGGGATGGCGGTGCGCGGCACGCCACGACGCGCCGGCAGCCGGATGAAGATGAGGCAGAGCGCCAGCGCCAGAATGGTGGCAAGACCCTGCTCGGTGAACACCGTGAACCCGAGGGTGATGGACAGCTGGGTCGCGAAGAAGACGGCAATCAGGCAAAGCAAGGTGCCGCAAATCATGCTGACGGCATCGATCGTGCGCGCCGCACGGTTTGCCGTCACGTCGCCTGCGGTTTTGTCGGACATGGATAGGTGCGCTCCTGAAGCATCATCCTTCCGAGAAAGACGTGCAGGGAAGCGACGCCATGCGCCAGCCAAGTAACGTAGCGCCCCTGCGGAGGCGGCCCGCGCCCGGACAATCCGGGGGCGGGCCGACCTTCAAGGCTAGTGCCCGGCCTCTTCTTTCCAGAGACCGACGCTCTTGTAGTAGGCGATCGCGCCTGGGTGATAAGGAACCGGGTCCTGACTCTTGGCGATCTGTTTGGGATTCCAGCGGCCCCAGACCGGACTCGACGCCTTGAGCTCGTCGATGTGCTCGTGCAGCGCCTTGGCCACCTTCCCGACCACGTCATCGGACACGGACTTGTTGGCCCACAAGGTGAAATCGTAACCAAGCAGGTTGGAAGGAGCCCTCACCGCCGGGAACGGTCGTCCGGGCTTGACCTCGTCGTAATAGGTGTTGTGCAACAGCTCGAGCGTCTTCTTGGCATTCGGGCCGGTCGTGTCGAAGCTGAGATAGCGAATGCCGCCCGCGATCTTGGTGTTCATCTCTCGCACCGGGCCGCCGCCGGACGCCGAGATGACGGTATCCACCTTGCCCTGCGTGAACAGCTCCCACATCGGGCGCAGACCGATGGCGGGCACCTGTTGCACGTCCGCGTAGGTCAGGTTGCCATTGGCAAGGAAGCCCTCGAAGAAATACCGGAACAGCGGCGCTGCCCGCAGGCCATAGGGAACACGCTTGCCCTTGAGATCGGCAACGCTCTTGATGCTGCTGTTGTTCGCGACCAGAAGACCAACCCGGAACGGCATCAAGGTGGCAACCAAACGGAGATTGTCGTACTTGTGTCCTTCGGACAGTCCGGTGCCGAGATAGGCGGACGTTGTCTGATACATGTTGCCGATGCCGAATTGGAGCTGGCCGGCATTGACGAGCGGGATGTACTGTTGCGTTCCGCCCATCGTTTGCGGCCGCATCTGCAAGCCGGTGTTTTCTGAGACGACCTTGGATATTACGGCCGTGATCTGGCTGACGACGGACGACTTCGTGCTGCCGATGCCGAGCTGTTGGGCTTCGGCCGGCATCATCAACATGCCGAGTATCGCGGCCGGGAGGGCCACGGCTGCGAGCGCCGGTATTCGCGTCGATGTCATAATGTCCTCCTTTGTAAGGTCTTTCCGTCCTGTGGCTTCCTCCTTTGCAACTAACTTCACATTCCCGACCGCTGCATCAATCCACGATCAACATACAAAGCAGACGCAGAGAGCGGATGCTGCACAGCGCCTCGGGAAGATCGAACATAAGGGGTCAATCTTGCTGTTGTTCCTGGGGCTTTCGATGCATACGTCCAGCGGCTATTGAAGCAACAGGCGCTCATGCTCCCTGTGTCGAGCATGCTCACTGTGTTGAGATAGCAATCATGGTATTCAATTTTCAGAGCGTGTCGCATGCTTCACATTGCCGCGACGAATAACCCCGCACCGGCCAAAATGGCCGTTCACTATACCGACAGTAAATCGCAACGTCTTCCTGGCATTTCCAGGGGGACGCTCATCGATACTGGTCGGCTGACGGATATCGCCAGGCTATTGGTCGCGGGCCGATTGACGCCTTCGGGGCATCGCGGACATAGAGCGATTTTCGGCGCGCACCGGACCCTCTGGCGACCGACCCGAAGCGCTCATGCAGCGAACGGCTGCTTTATCCGGTCGTCGTCACACAGCAATGACGATCCGAGAATCAATCAGCGCGTGCGGCGTGTTGCAGCCGTTCGTTGCGCAGAAGGGCCGCCCGCACGCCACCTGCCTAGCGCGGCCGCGCGTTGGCGTCGGCTGCCTTCGGTGCCTTGGCCAGAGCATCGTCCTTTGGAGACACACCCTTGAGGAATTTGAACAGGTCACTGTCGGTCGACAGGACGACGGTCGTGTTTTCGGAGATGATGGACTTGTAGGCCTGCATGGTCCGCGTGAACTCATAGAAGTCCGCCGCTTCCCGGCTCTGGTTATATGCCTTCGAGTAGATTTCAGTGGCTTTCGCATCCGCCACGCCGCGGATCTCCTCGACCTGACGGTAAGCTTCAGACTGGATCTTGTTGAGGTCGCGCACCCGATTGCCGCGAATTCTGGCCGCCTCGCCGTTGCCTTCCGACAGGAAGCGTTCCGCGATCTGTCGCCGTTCGCTGATCATTCGATCGTAGATCTTCGGTTGCACGCTTGCATTGTAGTTGATCCGCTTGAACCGGATATCGAGCAGTTCAATACCAAACACGCGAACTTTCTCGGCACCCTCGGTAAAGATCTCCTGCTCGACCAATTTGCGTCCCTTCTGGATCGGCACCAAGGTTCCCACATCCTGCTCGCGTCCGCCGCTCACCAGGACATCGCGCAGCGGCACGCGATCCTTGGTGGTGCGGACGATCTCGATCAGCTCATGCTTGGCGACGGCGTTTCGGGTCTCGCTGCCCAGAACATCGTCCAGGCGGGACTGGGCGCTGCGTTCGTCGTGCAGCCGCAGAAAGTACTGGAGCGGATCGACGATCCGCCAGCGAGCGAAAAGGTCGACCGAGACGTAGAGCTTGTCCTTGGTCGGCATATCGGAGGTCCTGCCGTCCCATTCGAGAACACGCTTGTCGATCAGGTTTACGTCCTGGATGAAGGGCACCTTGAACTTCAGACCGGCGGTGGTCACGGGCGCGCCGACAGGCATGCCGAACTGGGTGACAATCGCCTGCTGGACCTCGCTTACCGTATAGATCGAGCTCATCAGCAAGTACGAGCCGATGCCAAGAAACGCCAGGATGGCGACCAGCCTGATCTTGCTCATGGCCGGGCTCCTTTCTGGGTGTCGAGATTCAGCAATGGCAGAATGCCGCGCGTCTTTTCGTCGACAATGATCTTGGAGCGTATGCCCGGCATGACGTCCTGCAGGGTCTCGATATAGATGCGGCGGCGGGTCACCTCTGGGGCCTTCACGTATTCCGCCAACAGGGCGTTGAACCGGGCAGCGTCGCCCTCCGCTTCATTGATCCGTTTGAGCCGGTAGCCGTCCGCTTCGCGGATCCGCTGATCCTTCTCGCCCTCGGCCAGCGGGATCACCTTGTTGTACTCGCGCCGGGCTTCGTTGATCAGCTTTTCCTTCTCCTGCTGGGCCTGGTTGACCTCGTTGAACGACGCCTGCACCGGTTCGGGCGGATTGATGTTCTTCAGTTGCACCTGATCGATGCTGATCCCCATGGCGTATTTGGTCGAGAGCGCCTGCATCTTGGTCAGCGCTTCCGTTTCGATCCCCTGGCGGCCGATGGTGATCACCTCGTCCACGGTGCGATCGCCGACGACCTCGCGCATGACCGATTCGGAAACATCGCGCAGCGTCAGCCTCGGTTCGCGAACGTCGAACAGGAATTTGGCAGGATCCGTGATGCGGTATTGAACCACCCATTCCACCAAGACGGCGTTCAGGTCACCCGTCACCATCTGGGTTTCCTTCTTTCCGTCGCGAGAGGTCTGAAACGGATCGGTGGCGCCCGGGGTCGCGAACCCGAACTCCTGCTTCAACTGCCGTTTGACCGGAACGATGGTCGCGACATCGATGCCGAGCGGCAGTTTGAAATGCAGTCCCGGCGGAACATCCGTGAGAAACTTGCCGAAGCGCTGCACGACGGCGACCGAGTCGCTCGGCACGGTGTAATAGGCCGTCCATGCGCCCAGGCCGACCAGAGCGATGATGGCAAAGAAGATCGTGCTGCGCGGGCCGCCCGTTGGCAGGACCTGCTTCAGCCGATCCTGACCCTGCCGGACCAGATCCTCAAAATCGGAGCTGGGTCTGGCCCCACTACCCCAGGGGCCGCCCCGGCCGCCATTGTTGTTCTGCGGTGGCATCGGAAATGCCTTTCGTGTCTTGCCGTCCTGCCGAAAGCGCGGACGTGCGGGATGCAGATGCCGGAGGCACCCGCGATGTGAAAGAACGCTGATCTCCTAGGTTGAAATCATGCCTGCCGGCGGCACCAGTGCTGTCATTTGTCGGATGCGCGAAATTCGGCACGATCTCGTTTCAGAGTGGCTCTCTGATAGCTCAGCGGCTTCCTTGGCCGTGCAACGTATAGGGTTTGCGATCCAGGCGCCAGCCGTCGGGCACGACAATCCTGGATCTTGTTTTCCTTCTTATCTTGGCCATTGGGCTCGAGAATTCGTAACAGGTCCTCACGCCCGGTTGTATGCAGCGGCCCGACGCCACGAGCGAGGATTCGTGTTCGCATGCGGAGCAAGGCGGCGAGCCGGCTCACGCCTACTGCAGCGGAATGTGGGCGTCGTGGATCACCTTCGCCCATTTCACGGTTTCCTCGGCGATATATTTCTTGAACGCGTCAGGCGACATCGGGCTCGGCACGCTGCCAAGCTCGGCCAGGCGCGCCTTGATCTTGGGATCGGCAAGCGCCGCGTTGATCTCCTTGTTGAGCGTCGTGACGACCTCGGCCGGCGTGCCTTTGGGCGCACCGATGCCCTGCCAGGTGCTGGCCTCGAAGCCGGGCACGGACTCGGCGATGGTCGGCACGTCCGGCAGCGCGGCCGAGCGTTTCGCGGTGGTGACCGCCAGCGCGCGCAGCTTGCTGCCCTTGATCGACGCGATCGATTCAGGCAGCGGGCTGAAATAGACCTGCACCTGTCCGCCCATCAGGTCGGTAATCGCGGGCGCGCCGCCGCGATAGGGCACATGCAGCATGTCGATGCCGGTCATCAGTTTGAACAGCTCGCCGCCAATATGCGACGTGCTGCCGGTGCCGCCCGAGGCCATGCTGACCTTGCCCCGATTGGCCTTCGCCCAGGCGATGAACTCGGGCACCGTCTTGGCCGGGTTCGAGGTGTTCACTTCCATGACCAGCGGCAGGCTGCTGATCATCGCAATCGGAATGATGTCGCTCATGAAATTGAAGGCGAGATGCTGGTAGAGCGTGGCGTTGGCGGTCACCGATCCGGGGATCAGCAGGAGGGTATAGCCGTCCGCCGGCGCGCGCACGACCGCCTCGATCCCGATATTGGTACCGCCGCCGGGCCGGTTCTCGATGATGAAGGTTTGTCCCAGATGGTCCGACAGCCACTGGCCCATCAGGCGCGCGAGGATGTCGAGCGCACCGCCGGGCGGCACCGGCACGATGACGCGCACCGGATGCGCCGGATAGGCCTGCGCCCAAGCCGAGCGCGCCAAGGCCGGCAGCGCGAGCGCGCCCGTTGCCAGATGCAGGAATTTGCGGCGGGGAAGTGTCATGGCGGATCCTCCAGGAGGTGGCTATTTTTGATCATGTTATCGTCTTGTTGACCTGAGCGGCAATGAACTCGTTCCCGACTGATCGCGGCAAAGGGCAGCACGGCGTCACGGATGCCTGCCGGTTGGGCGTCTTGCCGCGCGATTAGGCAGGAATTTCAAGCCCTGCGAGCAAAAACCAGCTGTTTTCGCTGGCACGGGGCTTGCTGCTGAAGACCCCAGAGTTGGCGGCTAGGGTTCCGGCCTTGCATCAGGGCGACTGGTCCGAGAGCTGCCGCTCGGGCGGGAGACATCCGTCCGGGTGCACGGCGGGACAAAAGCCCGGGAGACCTCGGTCGCCAGGATTGGCGTCGATCGGTCTTGCCAATCCTCGACCCAATCAGATGGATTCGAACGAGGTGTGGCATGACGCGCGTCTCTCAATTTCTGATCAGCCTCCTGACTGCAGCAGCGATGACCGTGAGTTTGGGCGCGACCGGTGAGGCCGCGCCCAAGAAGGATTTCGATATCGCGTGGACGATCTACGTGGGCTGGATGCCCTGGCCCTATGCGGCGGAAGCCGGCATCGTGAAGAAGTGGGCCGACAAATACGGCATCAACATCAAGGTCACGCAGATCAACGACTACGTCGAATCGATCAACCAATACACCGCGGGCAAGTTCGACGGCGTGACCGTCACCAACATGGACGCGCTGACGGTTCCAGCCGCCGGCGGCGTCGACACCTCAGCCATCATCCTGGGCGACTTCTCCAACGGCAACGACGGCATCGTGCTCAAGAACGGCAAGGCGCTCGCCGACATCAAGGGCCGCAAGATCAACATCGTCGAATTGTCCGTGTCGCACTACCTGCTGGCGCGGGCGCTTTCGACCGTCAAGCTGCGCGAGCGCGACATCAAGATCGTCAACACGTCGGACGCCGATATCGTGGGCGCCTTCAAGTCGCCCGAACTCGACCGCGGTGGTCACCTGGAATCCCCAGCTCATGGAGGTGAAGGCGGAGCCGAACGCGACTGAGGTGTTCAACTCGAGCAAGATCCCGGGCGAGATTCAGGACCTGCTCGTGATCAAGACCGAAACCCTCAAAGAAAATCCCAATTTCGGCAAGGCGCTCGTGGGCATCTGGTACGAGACCATCGCGCTGATGCGGGACACGGGTGAGAAGGGCAAGGCCGCGCGCGACCGCGATGGCGAAGCTCTCCGGCACCGACCTTGCCGGGTTCGAGGCCCAGCTCAAGACCACCAGGATGTTCTATACGCCAAAGGAAGCAGCGACGTTCATGAGCGGGCAGGAGATGCCGAAGATCATGGACCTCGTGCGCACCTTCAGCTTCGAGCACAATCTTCTGGGCGAGAAGGTCAAGTCGAAGGACGCGATCGGCATTGCGATACCGGCGCGCGCGCTTGGGTCGAAGCAGAACGTGAAGCTGCGCTTCGATCCGACGTATATGAAGCTCGCGGCTGACGGCAAGCTGTGACGCGACAGTATGGCCGTTGAAACGGAATCGGCCGAATGAGTCGCTGCGCTTTGCGGGAGCGGTGCAATGAGGGCACGGCGGTAGAGCGGGGGTGGTTCCGAAATCGGAATCTACCGCGACCCCCCTCCCTGTCCCTCCCCCACAAGGGGGGAGGGAACGCTGTGGCACCGCTCTGCCCAACTGGAGGCATCATCGCGCTGGAGCACCAAAGCGGGGTCGTACCATTCGCCGGGTCATGAACATCGCGCCTCGGCGCGGAGGCCGCCTGCTCCTGGCCTTGATCCCATTCGTGCTGATCGCGATCGTCTACGTGATCGGGTCGGCGGAGCGTCGCGCCGCCAACCCCGACGACAAGCTGCTGCCTCCGGTCAGCGAGATGGTGGAGTCGATCGAGCGGCTCGCTTTCGAGCCCGATCGTCGCTCCGGTGAGATCGTGTTATGGGCCGATACTGCAGCCAGCATGCAGCGCCTGCTGCTGGGGCTTGCGATCGCGACGCTCGCGGGCCTCGCGTTCGGGCTGACGCTCGGGCTGATGCCGGTCGCGGGCGCGAGCCTCGGCACCTTCATCGCGGTGCTCTCGATGATTCCGCCGATGGCCATCCTGCCGATCCTGTTCATCGTGTTCGGGCTCGGCGAAATGTCGAAGGTCGTGCTGATCGTGTTCGGCATCGCGCCGTTCCTGGTGCGCGATCTCGCGCTCGCCGTCGACAACCTGCCCCGGGAGCAGCTCATCAAGGCGCAATCGCTCGGCGCCTCGACCTGGCAGATCGCGATCCGGGTGGTGCTGCCGCAGATCATGCCGCGCCTGCTCGAAGCGCTGCGGCTCTCGCTCGGGCCGACATTCCTGTTCCTCATTTCGGCGGAAGCGATCGCGGCCGACCTCGGGCTCGGCTACCGCATCTTCCTGGTGCGGCGCTATCTGTCGATGGACGTCATCCTGCCCTACGTCGCCTGGATCACGCTTCTCGCCTATCTCATGGATTTCGCTTTGTCGTGGGTCGCGCGCCGCGGCTTTGCCTGGGCCTACGGCGAGGGGCGGGGCTGATGAGCGCGATCTCGGTGCGCAACGTCTGGGTCGAATATGGCGAGCAGATCGTGCTCGAGCGGATCAATCTCGAGATTGCGTCCGGCGCTTTCCTGTCAGTGGTCGGCCCATCGGGCGCGGGCAAGAGCACGTTCCTGCGCATGATCCTCGGGCAGGAGCGGCCGACGCGCGGCACGATCCTGCTCGACGGCACGCCGCTGCCGGGGGAGCCCGGCCCCGACCGCGGCGTCGTGTTCCAGCGCTACTCGGTGTTTCCGCATCTCACCGTGCTCGGCAATGTTCTGGTCGGGTTCGAGTTTGCGGGAAGCCCGCTGCTCTCGCGGCTCACCGGCGCGGCGCGTCGCAGCGCAATCGACGAGAGCGAGAAGCTGATCGAGGAAGTGGGCCTCACGCCGCATCGCGACAAATATCCAAGCGCGCTCTCGGGCGGCATGCAGCAGCGGCTCGCGATCGCGCAGGCCGTCGCACGCAAGCCGCGCGTTCTTCTCCTCGACGAGCCGTTCGGCGCGCTCGATCCCGGCACCCGCACCCAGATGCACCAGCTGATCAAGCCGCTCTGGCGCGACTGTGGGATGACCGTGATCATGGTGACGCACGATCTCAAAGAGGCGTTCAATCTCGGCACGCGGCTCATCGCCTTCGACAAGCCCCGCCATGATCCGCAGGCGCCGGGCCGATACGGGGCGATCATCACCTACGACCTCGATCTGACGCGCGAGGGCCCGGTGCCGGTGCTCGGCTTCCTCAAGCCTTCGCCCGCAACACAAGATTCGAATATGGTTCAGGGAGAGACGACATGATCTTCGGTTTGCCACAGCGGCGCTCGCGCAAGGCGGGCGTGCGGCAGCCGCCCGAGCGAACGCGGCGGCATCACCCCGATTTCGACCGGATGGCGACGCAGGGCTGGAAAGCCGCCGACGCCGAAGGAAAGCTCCCCGAGCAGGGCTGGCGCCGGGAGCAGCAATGGGCGCTCGACATGGGGCTGCCGGGCGCGGACTGCCTGACCGACAAGAGTATCCCGACCTTTGCGCGCGGCGAGCTGCCGCACTTCGCCGGCATCAACACCTTCCTGAAGGCGCCCTATGTCGAGAACGTGCGCGACGTCGGCAAGTATGACGCCGCCGTGCTCGGCATTCCGTTCGATTCCGGCACGACCTACCGGCCCGGCACGCGCTTCGGGCCGCAGGGCATCAGGCGCATCTCCGCACTCTACACGCCTTACAACTACGAGCTCGGCGTCGACCTGCGCGAGCAGATGACGCTGTGCGACGCCGGCGACGTGTTCACGATCCCGGCAAATCTCGAAAAGAGCTTCGACCAGATCACGCGCGGCGTGGCGCACGTCGCCTCCTCCGGCGCGCTGCCGCTGATGCTCGGCGGCGACCACTCGATCGGGTTTCCCTGCGTGCGCGGCATCGCGCAATGCACCTCCAAGCGCATCGGCATCATTCACTTCGACCGCCACATCGACATCCAGGAGAAGGACCTCGACGAGCGCATGCACACCACGCCCTGGTACTGGGCGACGAACCTGCCGAACGTGCCGGCCTCGAACCTCGTGCAGCTCGGCATCGGCGGCTGGCAGGTGCCGCGCGCCGGTGTGCAGGAGGCGCGCAAGCGCGGCACCAACGTGCTCACCATCGAGGACATCGAGAAGCTCGGGTTGGAGAAGTCGGCCGAGATCGCGCTCGAGCTCGCCTGGAAGGATGCCGACGCGGTCTACATCTCGTTTGATGTCGATTCGCTCGACTGCGGATTCGTGCCCGGCACGGGCTGGCCCGAGCCCGGCGGCTTCCTGCCGCGCGAAGCCCTGAAGATCCTCGGCCTGGTCGCGGCCGAAGGCATCTGCGGGCTCGAAGTGGTCGAGGTCTCACCGCCTTACGACACGTCCGACATCACGGCACTGGTCGGCGTGCGCGTGGTGGTGGAGGCGCTCGGCTCATTGGTGGCGCATGGCAAGCTCGGCAGCCACAAGCCGCTGATCGATAAACCAGTCGCGTATTGAGGAGGCGTCATGCACCGCGGGTTGGACCACGATCACTTTGAGCACGGTCACTTTGAGCACGATCATGGCGGCGGCTCGGCAGCCGTCGTCCATCATCATCACAACCGCCCGGTCCCGGGCCGGCCGGCGCAGTGGCAGACGCCGCATCGCGACGGCGCGCAAGAGGTTCCGGCGCAACAAGCCGAGCCCGATCTTGACCTCGTCGAGGCGGCGTTCGTCGAGGGCTTCGCCAGCGCGAGCGATCCAACGAGCTTCCTGCGGCTTGCTCACATTCCGTTCGAGGCGGTCGCGGGCGATGGCGTGAAGCTCGCGTTGCTGCGGGTCGAGGTCGACGCCGTCACCGACGTCGGCGCGCTTACGCCGCACCTCGGTGGGGAGACCATGCGGTTCGATCCGCTGCCCGCGTGCATGGTCTCGCGCCGCAAGCGGCTGCGCTTTGTCTATTTTGACGGCGGCAAGCTGCGGGCACTTGGTTTGGCGCAGGTGAGGGTGCTGACTTCGGCCTGACACGAACCGGTGATGCTTTCGCTACGGCACGGCTTGTCCGGCGCACCAGCCGCTCGACCACGCCCACTGGAAGTTATAGCCGCCGAGCCAGCCGGTGACGTCGACCGCTTCGCCAATCGCATAGAGACCTGGCACGTTGCGCGCCGCCATGGTCTTCGACGACAGGTCGCGGGTGTCGATCCCGCCGAGCGTCACTTCCGCCTTGGGCCAGCCCTCCGACTCGGTGGGTCGAACCTCCCAGCGCTTGAGGCGCGCCGCCAAGGATGCGAGCGTGCGGTCGGGAATGTTGGCCATTGAGGTCGCCGGCAGGCTGGCTTCCGCCAGCGCCTGCGCAAAGCGCGCCGGCAGGATTTCGGCGAGCACGGTCTTCGGTTCTGCCTTGGGACGCGCCTGCTTACGCTCCAGCAGAAAAGCGGTGGCATCGTGCGCGGGCGCGAGATCGAGCGTGATCGCTTCGCCCGGCCGCCAGTAGGATGAGATTTGGAGGATCGCCGGACCCGACATGCCCCGATGCGTGAACAGGATGTTTTCACGGAAGCTCTGTCCGGCGCACGACGCGATCGCCTCCAGCGAAACGCCGGCGAGCAGTTCTCGCAGGCCGAGCATGTCCGGCGTGGCCTTGAGCGGCACCAGCGCCGGCAGCGGCTCGACGACGTGCAGGCCGAAGCGCCGCGCCACGTCATGGGAAAAACCGGTCGCGCCCATCTTTGGAATCGACAGGCCGCCGGTCGCCAGCACCAGCGCTGAGGCTGTGAAGCAGCCGCTGTTGGTCGTAAGGCGGAAGCCGTCCGCAACGGACAAGTCGGTGACGGCGTGGCCGACCCGGACGTCGACGCCACCCTGCGCGCATTCGGCGAGCAGCATGGCCACGATTGCGCGCGCGGAGCCGTCGCAGAACAGTTGCCCGAGCGTCTTTTCGTGATAGGGGATGCGATGGCGCTCGACCAGCGCGATGAAATCGTCTTGCGTGTAGCGGCGAAGCGCCGAGCGGCAGAAGTCCGGATTGCCGGACAGAAACCGGTCGGACGCACAATGCAGATTGGTGAAATTGCAGCGCCCGCCGCCCGAGATCAGAATCTTGGCGCCCACCTGGTCGGCATGGTCGAGGAGGAGGACCTTGCGGCCGCGCTGGCCGGCCGTCAGCGCGCACATCAGTCCTGCCGCGCCCGCGCCCACGACAATGACATCGAACGCCTCGGTCGCTTTAGTCATTGGTCCTGCGTTTCTGACGCCTCATTCAGTTGCCGTCATTCCGGGACGCGCCGAAGGCGCGGACCCGGAATCCATATCCCCGGTCAATGCTGGATTCCGGGCTCCCTCGCTGCGCTCGGGCCCCGGAATGACAACGTCGAACTGTCAGAGTCATAGCGTCAGCCCTTCACTTAGCCGTGGTGCCGGCAATCCGACCTCGGGTATAGCAAGGCGCACGCGCGCGGCCCAAATGGAGGCGGTCGCGCTCGCGTCGCGCGAGGATGGAGCCTGCCCGAGGAATGCTGCGCCTGACCGAACTCAAGCTTCGCCTCGATCATGCGGAGGATGAGATCAAGGCCGCCGTGCTCCGGCGGCTCAATCTCAAGCCGCAGGATCTCGTCAGCTATTGCGTCCATCGCCGCGCGGTGGACGCGCGCAAGCGCTCGGCCATCGCGCTCACCTATACGCTCGACATCGCGGTGCGCAACGAAGCCGCCCTGTTGAAGCGGTTCGCGCGCGATCGCAACGTGGCGCCGACGCCCGACGAGAGCTACCGGCTCAAGGCGCGCGCGCCGCAGCCGCTGGCGTTGCGGCCGGTCGTGATCGGGACCGGCCCCTGCGGTCTGTTGGCGGGGCTGGTCCTGGCTCAGATGGGCTTCCGGCCGCTGATCCTGGAGCGGGGCAAGGTCGTGCGCGAACGCACCAAGGATACCTGGGGCCTGTGGCGACGGTCGGTGCTGAATCCGGAATTGAACGTGCAGTTCGGCGAAGGCGGCGCCGGCACGTTCTCCGACGGCAAGCTCTACAGCCAGATCAAGGACCCGCATCACTATGGCCGCAAGGTGCTGACCGAATTCGTCAAGGCCGGCGCGCCGCCCGAGATCCTCACCGTCGCCAAGCCGCATATCGGTACGTTCCGGCTGGTGACGATCGTGGAGCAGATCCGCGCGAGCGTCGAAGCGCTCGGCGGCGAATATCGGTTTGAGAGCAAGGTCGCGGATATCGACATCGACGTGAAGGCGGACGGCAGCCGGCAGGTGCGCGGCGTGGTGCTGAATGATGGAACGCGGATCGCGGCCGACCATGTCGTCCTGGCGATCGGGCACAGCGCGCGCGATACGTTTGAGATGCTGTTCGATCGCGGCGTGGCGATCGAGGCCAAGCCGTTCTCAATCGGTGTGCGGATTGAGCATCCGCAATCCCTGATCGATCGCTGCCGCTGGGGCGAACGCGCCGGGCATCCGCTGTTGGGGGCGGCTGACTACAAGCTGGTTCATCACAGCAGCAATGGCCGCTCGGTCTACAGTTTTTGCATGTGCCCGGGCGGGACCGTGGTGGCGGCGGCCTCCGAGCCCGGGCGCGTCGTCACCAATGGCATGAGCCAGTACTCGCGCAACGAGCGCAACGCCAATGCGGGCATCGTGGTCGGCATCACGCCGGCCGACTATCCGGGACATCCGCTCGCGGGCGTGGCGTTTCAACGCCAGTTCGAGGAGCGCGCGTTCGCGGCCGGCGGCGGAACCTATGCGGCGCCTGCGCAGCGCGTCGGCGATTTCCTGGCGGGCAGGGAATTGACCGCGCTGGGCGAGGTGGTGCCCTCCTATCGCCCCGGCGTGCGGCCGACCGATCTCGCCTTATGCCTGCCTGACTTCGCGGTCGAATCCATCCGCGAGGCGCTGCCCGCCTTCGACCGGCAGATCAAGGGCTTTGCGCTCGCCGATGCGGTGCTGACGGGCGTTGAGACGCGTACCTCGTCGCCGATCCGCATCCACCGCGACGAGAGCTTCCAGAGCGTGAACACGCGCGGGCTTTATCCGGCCGGCGAGGGCGCAGGCTTCGCCGGCGGCATTCTGTCCGCGGGCGTCGATGGCATTCGGATTGCCGAGGCGGTGGCGGCGAGCATGGTCGGCGAGAACGTTGTTGCAAGCGCCTGAACGCGGTGGCGGCGCTCAGCCGCGCTGCGCCACATTGGCGATGCGCGCCGGCACGCCGAACTCCTTGCGGCAGACTTCGGCGAGTGTCGCGATGCCGGCGCGGATGTCGTCAGCCGTGGGGCTCGCGAAGCAGAGCCGCATGCGGCTCTTGCTGTAGGCGGCGTCGACCGACCATTCCGGCCCCGGATTGATCGCTACGCCGGCTGCGAGCGCGGCCGCATTGAGCTTCATGGTGTCGACCTGATCGGGCAGCTTGACCCAGAGGAGGATGCCGCCCTTGGGCTCGTCGAACTCGGCCGCGGTGCCGAACTGCTCGTTGAGCGCCGCCATCATCACCTCGAGCTTGGCGCGCAGTCCCCGCCGCAGGTTTGGCACGTGGGTCTCGAACTGCGCTGCGCAGAATTCGGCGAGCACCATCTGCTCGAGCGCGCCGGTGCCGCCGTCGGTCTTGAGCGCGAGCACGCGCGACAGGATTTGCCAGGGCGCGACGATGAAGCCCACGCGCAGCGCCGGCGCGATCGACTTCGAGAACGAGCCCACGTGAATGACGTTGCCGCTCTCGCTGATCGCATGGATGGCCGGCGGCCGCTGTCCGTCCCAAATGAGATCGGCGTAGCAGTCGTCCTCGAAGATCGGCACGCCGTAATCCTGCGCCAGCGTCAGAAGCTCGCGCCGGCGCTCGATCGGCATGATCGTGCCGGTCGGGTTCTGCACGGTCGGGACGGTGTAGATGTACTTCGGCCTGATGCTGCGCTGCTTGAGCGCCGCGAGCGCAGAGGCCAGCGCATCGATGCGCATGCCGTCACGGTCGAGCGGAATGCCGACCGCCTCGACGCCGCGCCGCTTCAGTCGATTGATGGCGCCCTGGTAGGTGTCCCGCTCGATGATGACGGTGTCGCCGCGGGAAAGCAGCACGCCGTTGACGAGGTCGAGCGCCTGCAGCGAGCCCGACACGATGAGGATGTCGTCGGCTGTGCACGCCATGCCGGCGTCGCGCTTGAGCTTGTTGGCGAGAAACTCGCGCAGCGGCCGGTAGCCTTGCGGGCCGCTCCTCACCCCATAGCTCGCAAGCGCTCCGCCCTCGCGCTTGAGCACGGCTGTTGCAGCGGCGACCAGTCCCTCGACCGGGGTCTGGGCGGGATCGTTGTTGCCGCCGATGAAGTTATAGCGCGCCGCGCCCGTCCATCTGGCGGCCGGCGGCGGCAGGTCCGCCGGCAGCAGCGATGCATAATCGAACGACCCGGCAGCCATGACGCTCCCCCCTTTCGGGAAGGGATAACATGCGCCGGGTCGGGCGTCTCGCCTGCGCTGACCAGCGCGTAGGGCGGGCAAAGGCGCTGGCACGGCGTACGACAGGCTACGCCACGCGGGCATGCACGGCCATCGCCTTTGCCCACCCTACGGCTCTGCGCAAGGCGTGAGTTAAGTCAATTCCAAGGTGAGCTGGATCAATACCGGTAATGATCCGGCTTGAACGGTCCCTCGCCCGGCACGCCGATATATTTCGACTGCTTGTCGCTGAGCTTGGAGAGCTTGGCGCCGATCTTGTCGAGATGCAGCCGCGCGACCTTCTCGTCGAGATGCTTGGGCAGCGTGTAGACCTTCTTCTCGTACTTGCCCGGATTGGTGAACAGCTCGATCTGCGCCAGCGTCTGGTTGGTGAAGGACGACGACATCACGAAGCTCGGATGCCCCATGGCGTTGCCGAGGTTCACCAGCCGGCCTTCCGACAGCAGGATGATGCGCGAGCCGCCCGGGAACTCGATCTCGTCGACCTGCGGCTTGATGTTCACCCATTTGTAGTTGCGCAGCGCCGCCACCTGGATCTCGCTGTCGAAGTGGCCGATGTTGGCCACGATCGCGCGATCCTTCATCTTGCGCATGTGCTCGATGGTGATGACGTCGACGTTGCCGGTCGCGGTCACGAAGATGTCGGCGCGCGAGGAAGCGTCCTCCATCGTGGTCACTTCGTAGCCTTCCATCGCGGCCTGCAGCGCGCAGATCGGATCGACCTCCGACACCATCACGCGGCAGCCGGCTTGGCGCAGCGACGCGGCCGAGCCCTTGCCGACGTCGCCGAAGCCCGCGACCATCGCGACCTTGCCGGCCATCATCACGTCGGTGCCGCGGCGGATGCCGTCGACCAGCGACTTGCGGCAGCCGTACAGGTTGTCGAACTTCGACTTGGTCACGCTGTCATTGACGTTGATCGCGGGCCAGAGCAGCGTGCCCTTCTTCTGCATGTCGTAAAGGCGATGCACGCCGGTCGTGGTTTCCTCGGTGACGCCGCGGATCGCCTTGCCGTTCTGCTCGTACCAGCCGGGCTTGTCCTTCAGCCGCTTCTTGATCGAGGCGAACAGGATTTCCTCTTCCTCGTTGGTCGGATGGTTGAGCACGGCCGGGTTCTTGGCCGCCTCGATGCCGAGATGGATCAGCAGCGTCGCGTCGCCGCCGTCATCGAGGATCATGTTGGGCGTGCCGCCGTCGGCCCATTCGAAGATGCGGTGCTGATAATCCCAGTAGTCGGTGAGCTTCTCGCCCTTGACCGCGAAAACCGGCGTGCCGCCGGCCGCGATCGCGGCGGCGGCGTGGTCCTGCGTCGAATAGATGTTGCAGGAGGCCCAGCGCACGTCGGCGCCGAGCGCGCGCAGCGTCTCGATCAGCACCGCGGTCTGGATCGTCATGTGCAGCGAGCCCGCGATGCGCGCGCCGCGCAGCGGCTGCTCGGGGCCATATTCATCGCGCGTCGCCATCAGGCCGGGCATCTCGGTCTCGGCGATGGCTATTTCCTTGCGGCCCCATTCGGCAAGGCCAATGTCCTGGACGACGTAATCAGCGGCGGCGCCTTTCGCAGATGCGGACATGTCGGTTCCTGTGGTGTGAGCGGGGAAGAAGCGGGTGCCTGCCGGCGCCCTCGGCGGCGCTATAACAAACACGGCCCAGTAGTGCAATAAAGATATAAAGATTTCTTTATGTCACAAGCGGGCTACTCGCCCTCGGTAAACCGGCCGTCAACCAGGGCTGCCAGCGCCTCGACGACCTCGGCGGCCTGCGGCCCGGTGGCCTCCACCAGGATGCTGGTTCCTGGCCCTGCCGCCAGCATCATCAGGCCCATGATCGAGGTGCCGCCAACCCGCTCGTTGCCGCGGGTGACCCACACCTGGGCGTCGAACTGCTCGACCGTCATCACGAACTTGGCGGACGCGCGGGCATGCAGGCCGCGCTTGTTGCAGATCTCCAATACTCGTGAAACGACGGGCTCAGGCCCCTGGGGGTCACTTGCCGAGCCGCCCGGTTCGCTCATTTTCCGTTCAGGACGCGGCTGGCGATGGTGACGTATTTGCGGCCGGCCTCCTGCGCAGCCAAAACGGCGTCCTGCAACGGGCACTCGTCGCGGACCTTGGCCAGCTTGACCAGCATCGGCAGGTTAATACCAGCAAGCACCTCGACCTGGGGCCGGCCCATCACCGAAATCGCGAGGTTGGAGGGTGTACCGCCGAACATGTCGGTCAGGATAGCGACGCCCTCGCCGGTGTCGACCCGCTTGACCGCCTCGATAATGTCCTTGCGGCGCTGCTCGACGTCGTCGTCGGGGCCGATGGTTACTGCTTCGATCTGCTGTTGAGGCCCGACCACGTGTTCGAGCGCCGAGCGGAACTCAACGGCTAGCCGCCCGTGGGTGACGAGAACGAGACCGATCATTGAACTCCCCGCGGGCGCTTTGCGCCGCACGAAAGGACCGTCATCTTCACGATCCGGAGTCCGCGCGCAAGGGCCTTTTCGCGGATTTTAGGGTCATGTTGCATTGCAGTATCTGGGGTGTTTACAGGCCTGGGGCAAGGCTTTCAATGGGCCAATTCGGCCCCAGGCATAATTAGTTTTCCGTTAATGCACGCTCCCTGGCCTTCGATGTTTGGAGAAAAGTAAGCACGAGGGGCCAGGAATCCTGCCCCGATGCGACGGCTAGTCGCGGCAGCGTGATGCCCGCGACCTCAATTTCGCTGCCGGCGGGCAGCCGCTCGGCGTCGGGCGCCGCGAGATCGATCACGGTGCCGACGACGCCGAGCGAATCATGCGGCATCTGCCGAATGCCGAGGCCGCGCGCCTCGATCATTCCTGCCAGCGCGTCGGGGGCGCGCGCCAACAGCCGGCCATGATGCGGCTCGAGCTGGACGCGGTCGTCGGCGATCAGGCGACAGAAGGGCAGGAGACCAGACTGCGCCGCCTGCACGAGCTTGAGCGCAAGCTGCGACTTGCCGGAACCGGCTGGTCCGCGAATGAGCAGCGCGTGCGCACCGACCAGCACCGCGCAAGCGTGCACGGTCGCGGGCTCAGCCATTACGCCGCCGCCGGCAGCCGTACGGTGAAGCGCGCGCCGCGCACCTTCGCGGGCTCGGATCCGTGGGCGCTGACGCGGTTCTCGGCCCACAGGGTGCCGTCATGCGCCTCGATGATCTGCTTGGAGATCGAGAGCCCGAGCCCGGAATTCTGACCGAAGTCCTGGTGCGGACGGTAGGTGTAGAAGCGGTCGAAGATCTTCTCCATCGCCTCCGGAAAGATGCCTGGTCCGTCGTCGTCGACCACCACCTCGATGTCCTTTCTTATGCGGCGGCAGGTGACGCGGACGGCGCCGCCGGGCGGCGAGAACGAGCGTGCGTTGTCGATCAGGTTGTTGATCACCTGCCCGAGTTGCGAATCGTGGCCGAGCACCGCAAAGTTCGTGCCGCCTTCGAACTTCAGGGTGACCTTGGTCTTGTCTTCGCGCGGCACGTCGTTGGCGACGCTTACCACGGTCGAGAGCAGCTTCTTGAGATCGACCGGTTCGGCGTCCTGGCGCTGCATCTCGGCGTCGAGGCGGCTCGCATCCGAGATGTCGGAGATCAGCCGGTCGAGCCGCTTCACGTCGTGCTGGATGACTTCGAGCAGGCGCGCGCGGCTTTCTTCGCTCTTGGCGAGCGGCAGCGTCTCGACCGCCGAGCGCAGCGAGGTCAGCGGATTCTTGAGCTCGTGCGCGACATCGGCCGCGAAGCTCTCGATCGCCTCGATGCGCCGGTAGAGCGCGCTGGTCATGCTGCGCAATGACCCCGAAAGGTGGCCGATCTCATCGCGCCGATAGGTGTAGTCCGCGATCTCGCCGCGCGAACGCACGCGCCGGCGCACCACCTGCGCGCTCTCGGCGAGCCGGCGCATCGGTCCGCCGATCGTGCCGGCGAGCACGAACGAGAGCACCACCATGACGCCGGCGGCGACCATGAACACCTTGAAGATGGCGAGCCGCTCCTCGGTCACGATCTCGTCGATGTCGGCGCCCTGCGTCTGCAGCATCAGCGCGCCGCGCACCGCGCGGGAGCGCTTCACCGGCACCGCCACCGAGACGATCACTTCGGCGCGCTCGTTGATGCGCACCATGCTGGCCTTGAGGTCGTTGAGCGCCTGGCCGACTTCGTCGTAGCCCTTGCCGTTGCCGACGAGCTCCCGATAGGTCGGCAGGTCGCCCTTGGCGATCCAGCGCTTGAGCGCCATGAGCCGCCTTTGGAAATAATTGGGCCGCTCCTCGTCCGGCGGCGGCAGGTCAAAGCGGATGACGTCATAGATGGTGCGGCTGTCGAGCAAGAGCGTGCCGTCGCGGTCGTAGATGCGCGCACGCGTGTTGGTCGGCGACACCAGCCGCCGCAGCACCGGGGCGACGCGCTCCGGATCGATCGGAAAATCGAGCTGGCTCTCGTCGTGCGGCTTGTAGGTCTCGCCGGCCTGCAGGTCGAGCAGCCGCTCGAGATCGATCGGCGTATTGTCGGGGTCGGTAGTGGTGGAGGAGGCCGCAATCGCGGCCGCGATGATCTCGCCCTGAACCAGAAGGCTCTCGCGGCGCGCGTCGATCAGGCCGGCGCGGAACTGCGAGAGGTAGAGAATCCCCAGAACGAGCGCGGCAGAGACTCGCGAGATTGAGAAAGATAATGCGCCGGGTGAGGCTCGATGAGCTCTGCCAGACGAAAAACCGCCAGGCGCGGCGCGTCAGGCTGGCCGCAGCCGGTCGCGAACCGGCTTCCGCGGCTGCCGCCTCGATCCTGTCGTCGATCAGCTGCGAAGTTCTTTCAAGCAAGATCGGCCTGCCGGATTGGGTGCCCCTTTAGTGCCCCGCTTCCGAAGTTCGTGATAGGCCGCAGCGCCCTCTGACACGAACTCACCCCCCTGACACGGACTTCGGAAGCAAAGGGGCACTACCAAGTCTACGATTCTGGTGCCGCCTGTCGATTTCAAGTTCCCGACTGAATCTGCCCCACCTGTTATGGGAACGTCAAATCGGCGCCCAGCGCTGCATTGTAGCGCCCGCGGGCCCTCAGGTCACCGGTGCGGCTGCCACCGAGGCGGCATCAGATTTCCTTGAAGCGATAGCCGACACCGTACAACGTTTCGATCATGTCAAAATCGTCATCGACCGATTTGAATTTCTTGCGCAAGCGCTTGATGTGGCTGTCGATGGTGCGGTCGTCGACGTAGACTTGGTCGTCGTAGGCGGCGTCCATCAGGGCGTTGCGGCTTTTCACCACGCCGGGCCGGGTGGCAAGAGCCTGCAGGATCAGGAATTCGGTGACCGTGAGCGTAACCGGCTCGTTCTTCCACGTGCACGTGTGTCGCTCGGGATCCATGCGCAGCTGGCCGCGCTCGAGCGCGCGGGCATCGACCTCCTTGGGGGTGACGCCATCCTTGGGGGCCGTGCGGCGCAGCACCGCCTTCACGCGCTCGACCAGGAGGCGCTGGGAGAACGGCTTGCGGATGAAATCGTCGGCGCCCATCTTGAGCCCGAACAGTTCGTCGATCTCCTCATCCTTGGAGGTGAGGAAGATCACCGGCATGTCGGATTTCTGCCGCAGGCGACGCAGCGTCTCCATCCCGTCCATGCGCGGCATCTTGATGTCCAGGATGGCGAGGTCGGGAGGCGAAGTCTTGAAGCCGTCGAGCGCGGAAGCGCCGTCCGTATAGGTCATGATCCGGTAGCCCTCGGCTTCGAGAGCGATCGAAACCGAAGTCAGGATGTTGCGGTCATCGTCAACCAAGGCGATCGTGGGCATAAAACCCCGTTCTGGCGGTAGCCCCAGGACCTTTGAAGCCCGGAAAGCTAGGCCGAAGTGTGTCTATTCCTCGACAAACCCGTGATTTGTCAAAGGCTTTGACTACCATACGTGAATTGTGGCGACGACGCAAAGCGCTTCGCCCGCCCGCTTTGTAGGGTGTCGTTGCCAAGCCCGGTCAAACTCGACAGGCTTGAAGGCGGATCCGCTTGGTTAACCAGGAGGCGGCAATGACGACGGAGTTCGACCCCAAGGCCGCCGCCAAGAAGCTCCTGCGCGAGGGCCGCAGCGGGGCTCTGGCGACCCTCATGCCGGGGACAGGCGATCCCTATTGTTCGCTGGTCAACATTGCGACCGCGGCCGATGGCGCGCCGCTGCTGCTGATTTCTAGGCTGGCGGTGCACACCAAGAACATCCTGGCCGACCCGCGGGTATCGCTGATGATCGACGAGCGCCGGGAGGGCGATCCCCTGCAGGGCGGCCGCGTCATGCTGATGGGGACGGCGGCCGTCAGCGACGACAAGGATGAGCGCCGGCGCTATCTCGACCGCCAGCCGGAGGCCGAGATGTTCGCGGGCTTTGCCGATTTCGCCTTCTACCGGGTCGCGCTCAAGGGTGCGCACCTCGTCGCGGGCTTCGGCCGCATCGTCGACCTCAGTCCGGAGGACGTGCTCACGCCGGTCGAGGATGCCGCCGAGCTCACGGCGGCTGAGCCCGACATCCTGGCGCATATGAATGCCGATCACGCCGAGACTTGCCGGCTCTATGCCACCAGGCTGCTCGGCGCCCGCGACGGCGCCTGGCGCTGCGTCGGCTGCGATCCGGAAGGGCTCGAGCTGCAGCTCGAGCGCACGGCGTTGCGGCTGCCGTTCCCGCAGCGCGTGCGCGCGCCGGGTCCGCTGCGCGCCGCGCTCAAGGAGCTCGCCGAGAAGGCGCGGGCGGCGTGAGGGGGCGCGAAGGGAAATAACATCGTGGCAGCCGGGCGCGAGCCATATAGCTACCGACGCGATCCGGCGGTCCCGGCATTTTCAGACGATCATCCGATCATCGTCTTCGATGGCTACTGCGCGCTCTGTACCGGCTGGGCCAAATTCGTGCTGCGCTTCGATCATCTTGGCGTCTACCGGCTCCTGCGCGCGCAGTCGCCGCTCGGCCGTGCGCTCTATGTGCACTATGGGCTCGACCCGGAGGACTACGAGACCAACATTCTGATCGCCGACGGCCGCGCCTGGTTCAAGTCGGAAGGTAGCATCCGCATGGCGGAGGGCCTCGGCTGGCCGTGGAAGCTGGTGGCGGTTTTTCGTGTCTTCCCGCGTCCCTGGCGGGATCGGATGTATGAATTCATTGCCCGCAACCGCCTGCGCTTCTTCGGCAAGCGTGCCGCGTGCTACATGCCAGACCAGCATTTTCGCGATCGATTTCTGGCATGACGGCGGTCGTACAAAAGATCCTCATCCTCGGTGGCTACGGCACCTTCGGCGGCCGGCTGGCGCAGCTTCTTGCCGACGAGCCGCGGCTCACTCTCGTGATCGCGGGCCGCTCGCGTGCCAAGGCGCAAGCGTTCTGCGATGCGCTCGGTGCGGTTGCCGCCACGGCCATCCCGGCCGCGTTTGATCGCGCACGCGAGGTCGAGCCGCAGCTGCGGGCGATCGCGCCCGATCTGATTGTCGACGCGAGCGGGCCGTTCCAAGTCTATGGCGACAATCCCTTTCGGGTGGTGGAGGCCGCCATCGCGCTCAGCATCCATTATCTCGACCTTTCAGATGGCGCTGACTTCGTGCGCGGCATAACGCGCTTCGACGAGGCGGCGCGGACGCGCGGCGTGTTCGTGCTCTCCGGCGTGAGCAGCGCGCCGGTGCTCACGGCAGCGGTGGTGCGGCGGCTGAGCGATGGCATGGCGCGCGTCGAGACCATTGCGGGCGGGATCGCGCCGTCGCCGCACGCCACTATCGGCCGCAACGTGATCCAGGCGATCGCGAGCTATGCCGGCAAGCCGGTCGCGATCCTGCGCGATGGCCGCAAAACGACAGCCTACGCATTGATCGACAGCTGCCGCTTCACGATCGCGCCGCCGGGCCGATTGCCGCTTTATTCGCGACGCTTCTCGCTGGTCGAGGTGCCGGACCTCGCGCTCCTGCCTGAGCTCTGGCCCGGCCTGCGCACAGTCTGGATGGGTGTGGGGACGGTACCCGGCATCTGGTTTCGCGGGCTCAATATCGCGGCTTGGTTGGTGCGGCTGCGGCTCCTGCCGTCGCTCCAGCCGTTCGCGAGGCTCATTCATCACGCGCGCTGCCGGCTCGGCTGGGGCGAGCATCGCGGCGGCATGTTCGTGATGGTTGAGGGCACGCGCCGCGACGGCGTGCACCTCAAGCGCTCCTGGCACATGATCGCGGAAGGCGACGATGGCCCGTTCATTCCCTCGATGGCGGCGGAGGCGGTCGTGCGCCATTGTCTGGCTGGGCGGCCGCCCGCGCCCGGCGCACGCGCCGGTGTCGCCGACGTCGAGCTTGCGGACTACGAATCAGCGTTCGCGCGGCGGCGGATCGCGACCGGCACGCGGCAGACGCCGCC
This sequence comes from uncultured Alphaproteobacteria bacterium, assembly GCA_963753575.1. Lineage (GTDB taxonomy): Bacteria > Pseudomonadota > Alphaproteobacteria > Rhizobiales > Xanthobacteraceae > VAZQ01. The sequence continues at coordinate 3,194,925 of CAVWCR010000003.1, read as the reverse complement.
GCCGGGCGAGCCGCTCTATCAACGCATCCTGGGCGACGCCTATGCGTCGCTGCCGCAGCCGCTGCAGGTCATGCACGCTCTCAAGCGCGATCTCAGCGCAACGGGCGTCGCAACCGTCCAGCGCGGCAGCAGCGTGCTTTCACGGCTCGTCGGCTCAATCGTCGGATTTCCACCCGCGGGCGAGGATGTTGCGGTCAAAGTTTCGTTCATTGTGGAAAGTGGCCGCGAGCATTGGCTGCGCGACTTTGCGGGCCGCATCTTCAAAAGCGTGCAGGAGGAAGGGCGCGGTCGCAACGAGCGGCTGCTGTGCGAGCGCTTCGGCCCGGTGACCGTCGCGATGGCGCTCGTGGTCGAGGGCGAGCGGCTGCGGCTTACGCTGCGGCGCTGGAGCCTGTTCGGTATCCCCTTGCCGTTGTGGCTCGGGCCGCGCAGCGATGCCTATGAATGCGAGGAGGCGGGTCGCTTCCGCTTTCATGTCGAGATCGGCCATCCGATGACCGGCCTGATCGTTCGCTATCGCGGCTGGCTCAACCCTGACGCTTGAGGGGCCGTGGCGGCGGCGGGCGATTTGCGTCAAGATCAGCAAAACACAACAGGGAGGATTCCAAGCGAGGATTGCTCGTCACGCTGCTGCTTGTCTTCGCAGGATCGACCGCCATGGCGCAGACCAAAGAACCAATCACGCTGCGCGACGTGGGCTCGTTCCACCTCGGCGTGAGCGGCAAGCCAGTGCGCGAGGTCACGATCGGGGGCGCGACCCAGAAGCTCGATCCGAACGGCACCTGTCTGGTCGAGCAGATGTACGTGCAGTACCAAGGCCGCGGGTGGCAGCATCGAGATCGTCAACCTGCCGGACGTGGGCATCGGGGGAAACTGGCACTTCATCATGATGGAAAGGAATGACGCCGAGGTCGCCGACCTCATCCACAAGTGGCTGGCCGGCAAGGGGCTCGTGGGCTGACCGGGCATTGCACTGCAACAAAAAGCGGCAGTTTGCTGTCGGTTTGTGAGATGCAGTGCGTCATAAACCACTGCCTCGCGCTAGCTCTTGGCAGCGCGCCCGATCCCCACTATAGCTCGCGCCTATCCCACACGGGCGCTATAGTTAAGGCCAAGCCGTGCCGAGACACGGTGCCCAGGGATGGTCACCAGCGGCGGGTCAGGCGCGTAAGCGGAGGTTCGTGTGAAAGAGACGGGTGTGAGGAATGGCGCCTATGGCGCCGACAAGTTCGGCTTCAAAGAGCTTTCTGCGGTCCATTGGAATCTCGACGCGCCCCAGCTCTATGAACATTCGATCGCGGCGCGCGAAGCCGCCATCGTGCAGGGCGGACCGATCTGTGCGGAGACCGGTGTGCACACCGGCCGCAGCCCGAAGGACAAGCACACGGTCTGCGATGCGCTCACCGAAAAGTCGATGTGGTGGGAGGGCAACCGGAAGATCACGCCGGAGCAGTTCCAGCTTCTCTACGATGACTTCATCGCGCATGCGCGCGGCAAGAACTCTCTACGCCCAGGACCTCTACGGCGGCGCCGATCCGAAGTACCGGATCAAGACGCGGGTCTTCAACGAGCTCGCCTGGCACTCGCTGTTCATCCGCCAGCTGCTGATCCGACCGACAGCGCCGGAGCTCGACGACTTCGTCCCTGAATTCACCATCGTGGACCTGCCGAGCTTCAAGGCCGACCCGAAGCGTCATGGCGTGCGTTCCGAGACCATCATCGCCATCGACTTTACGCGCAAGATCATCCTCATCGGCAACTCGTCCTACGCGGGCGAGATCAAGAAATCGGTGTTCACCGCGCTCAACTTCTATCTGCCGGCGCAGGGCGTGATGCCGATGCACTGCTCCGCCAACGTTGGCCACGACGGCGACGTCGCGCTGTTCTTCGGCCTCTCCGGCACCGGCAAGACCACGCTGTCGGCCGATCCCAACCGCATCCTGATCGGTGACGACGAGCACGGCTGGGGCCCGGACGGCGTGTTCAACTTCGAGGGCGGCTGCTACGCCAAGTGCATCCGACTGTCGGAGGATGCGGAGCCCGAGATATTCGCTGCCACCAACCGCTTTGGCGCGGTGCTCGAGAACGTCGTGTACGATCCGGTCACGCGGGTGTGCAATTTCGACGACGAGACGAAGACCGAAAACACGCGCTCGGCCTATCCGCTCGACTTCATGCCCAAGGCCTCGCGCACCGGCCGCGCCGGACAGCCCAAGAACATCATCTTCCTGACCGCCGATGCCTTCGGGGTGATGCCGCCGATCGCCAAGCTCACGCCCGCGCAGGCGATGTATCACTTCCTCTCCGGCTACACCGCCAAGGTCGCCGGCACCGAGAAGGGTCTGGTCGGCGTCGAGCCGGAGTTCTCGACCTGCTTTGCGGCGCCGTTCCTGCCGCGCCCGCCGGCCGAATATGGCAACCTCCTGCGCACGCTCATTGCCGAGCACAACGTCGACTGCTGGCTGGTCAATTCGGGCTGGACCGGCGGCATCTACGGGACCGGTCGCCGCATGCCGATCAAGGCGACGCGGGCGCTGGTCACCGGCGCGCTCGATGGAAGCTTGCGCAACGCGAGCTACCGCACCGATCCATACTTCGGCTTCGCGGTGCCGACCTCGGTGCCGGGCGTCGAGCCGCATCTCCTCTACCCGATGAAGACCTGGAAGGACAAAGCCGCCTTCGACGAAACTGCGCGCAAGCTCGTGCGCATGTTCCAGGAGAACTTCGTCAAATACGAAAAGCACGTCGACCCGGACGTGCGAGCGGCTGCGCCCGAGGTGCGCATCGCGGCGGAGTAGACGGCGATTGCCGCTGTGTTTGAAAGGGCGGCCATCGGGCCGCCCTTTTTTGGTTGATGGTGATGATGCGACCTCGCAATCGCGGAGCTCGCCGATGAGCGCGGATGCGCGCATGACGCGTGTGCTCGTAGATTTGCGATCTGAGCCCGCCGTCCCGGTCCAAGAAACGCCTGCCCAATCGCTTGCGAGCCGCATGGCGCATTGCCGTACGCCGGGTGCCAGCATTGCCGTCATCGATGATTTCGAAGTCGCGTGGGCGCGCGGCTTCGGGGTGCGCCGCGTCGATGGGGCTGAGGAAGTCACGGCCCACACCCCGTTTCAGGCGGGGTCGATCAGCAAACCGGTTTTCGCGCTTGCGGTCATGCGGTTGGTCGAACGCGGCGTTTTCGACCTCGACACCGACGTGAACCGATACCTGACCTCATGGCAGGTTCCGGCCAATGGCGATTGGCGTCCGCGCATCACGCTGCGCCAGCTGCTCAGCCATACCGCCGGCACGACGGTCCATGGATTTCCCGGTTATGCCGCGGGTGGGCCGTTGCCGACGCCGCCGCAGGTTCTTGATGGTGTGCCGCCCGCGAACACTGCGGCGGTGGTCGTCGATACGCTGCCGAACCTTGCGTTCCGTTATTCGGGCGGCGGCACGACGATCGCCCAGCTGGCTGTCACCGATGTAATGAAGCGGCCGTTCCCTGATCTGATGCGCGAGCTCATCCTTGACCCGGTCGGCATGGCCGACAGCACCTACGAGCAGCCGCTGCCTGCCGAGGTTGCCGCTCGGGCCGCCGCTGCTCATCCTTTGAATGGCGTACGCCTTGCAGGCGACTGGCACGTCTATCCTGAAATGGCGGCAGCCGGGCTTTGGACCACGGCCGGCGACCTCGCGCGGCTCGCGGTGGCGCTCATGCGCGTCTTGCGCGGAGAGCCTTCGATGCTCCCGCTCAAGCCCGAGACCGTGGCGTCGATGCTGCGCCCGCAACTGCCCGACCAGAAGGCCGGTCAGGATTTCGTCGGGCTCGGCTGGTTCTGTTACGGAAAGGATGACGATTTCTGGTTCGGCCACCAGGGCGGCAACGCAGGCTTTGTGGCCGAGATGAAACTGTTTCCGGCGCGCGGCAAAGGTGCCGTGGCGATGATCAATTCGATACAGGGTTGGCCGCTGCCCCGTGAAATCCTCAAGGCCGTTGGCCGCGAGTATGATTGGCCCGCCGCCGCGAAGCGCCTGGCGCCTGTCGCGATGCCGGAGGGTGCCGCGTACGCGGGCTCCTATCGCAATGACCATGGCTTTGTCTTCGTGGTGTCATCGGCGACCGAAGGTCTCTCGCTCCAGTTTCGCGAGGAGCCCCCCATCCGGATCAGCCCGGTCTCGGATACGGAATTTCAAGCGAAGGCGGTCAATCTCGATATTCGGTTCGAACGCTCGCCCGACGGTGTCGTCTCTGCAATGACGGTGATCCAGGGTGGCAAGTCGATCCGAGTGATCCGCCAAGCTGGATAGACGCCCTCGGCACATTGTCGAAGTGCTCGGAATATCATTCTGATGGGTCCCGTGAATTGCCGCGGGCCGTGCGCTCCGCGACCCGAATGCCGACAAAAGCAGCAGGGACGGCCTTGCGGCCGTCCCTGTCATATCGTGTCCTTGTCGTATCCCTTTAGTAATCAGCCCTGGCGCGGCAGCCGGTTGAAGCGCGCCTTCTGCTCATCGCTGAGCGTGCTGTAGAAGCGCTCGAGCGCCGGCTGCACCAGATCGAGCGCCTTGAGCATGGTCTTGAGCCGCCCTTCCATCTCGGCAATGCGGCCGGGCGGTGTGAGGCTTTGATCGGCCTGGCAATTCGCCTTGAGCAGGTCGGCGGCCCGTTGGGAAGCCTCGTCGAGCTCCTTAAGTGCTGCTGCCTGCTCCTGCGTGGGGTCGATGGCCTTCCGGACGCGATCGATCGGCACGCGGGCGGCGACTTCGCTGCTGCAGCCGTGGCTCAAATTGGCCGGGCCCGCCACCCGCGTGCGGCGGGCCGTCTGCCCTTCCGGCAGCGCATTGAAGCGCGCCTTCTGCTCGTCGCTGAGCGAGTTGTAGAAACGATCCATCGCGGGTCCCACGATGGTGATTGCTTTGAGCATGGTCTCGATCCGCGTGCGCATGGCTTCGAGCCGGCCGGTGGGTGTGCTGGGAAGGTCGCTCGGACAGGCGGATTGCAAGAGCGCGAGGGCTTCTGCAGTTGCGTTCTTAAGGTCCGTCAGCAGGGCCTGCTGCGAGTCGTCGGGCTCGACCGCTTCCGCGATCTGCTCGATCGGCCAATCCGTCAGGCCGGACGCCGCCGTCGTACAAACCTGTGCGACGCCGCCCGCCGGCACTCGCTGCACTCGTCCGCGCGTGCGGTAGGCCTTGGCGCTGGCATAGGTGGAGTTCACATAGGCGTAGGGGCCGAACAGGCTCACATAGACGTCGTCGTAGGCGTACGGCCAGAACGTGTCATAGCCGTAGGGATAGAACGTGTAGTCGATGAAGTCGTCGTACGCGTAGGGCCAGAATACCGGGCCGATCCAACCGATGACGAAGATATGGTTATGGAAGTGGCGCCAGTGGAAGCGGACCCAATCCGGACTGGCAAGGTGCTTGCCGGCGAAACGGCCGCGGAAATTGGCGCGCGCGAACGCTCGGGTATCTGACCGGTGTCGGAGTTGTCCGGCGAAGGCGCGGTTGCGCAGCACCGAGTGCCGAATGGCGGCATTGCGGTTACCGAGCCGCTTGGGAGCACGCACGGACCGTTTGCTTAGGGCGCGATTGCCGGGTGTCAGGCGCGCGATGCCCTGGGTCTTCCCGCCCTTCTGACGCAGCGCGTTGCGCTGCTTGGAAGAGATGCCGCGTCCGCGCGACACGTGAACGGGACTGCGCCGCAGGTTGCGCGGCGTTGCGAGCCGGCGGTGCGATGATGCGGAACGGCGGATGGAGGGCCTGGCATGACGGATGGATGACCTCGCGTGGCGGATCGACGGCGCTGAACGTCGGAAAGAAGGGGTGGCGCGGCGGATCGATGGCGCCGAGCGCCGGAACGACGGCGCCGAACGCTGGAACGAACGTGCCGCTGGGGCAGAGCGCGCCACTGGCGCCGCATGGCCGCCGCCACGACCCCCACCGCCTCGATGACGCTGGGCATCGGCGCTGGTCGCGAGCACCGACGCTACGACTAGGCAGACCGCTGCCAGACTTGCCCCAATACGCAGGCTGGATTTGAACATCGGGTGTCCCTCTACAACGCCCCCGCGACGCATGCATTTTGGAACAACGCGCGGGCGACCGTTTGGTTCACCCCCCCAATGCGGTTGCATTGCGCCGACGCCCACGGCCAATCACAATGATTAAGATCAATTAGGATGGCAGTTTGGCAGGAGCCGAAAGTTCCGGTATCGGCTTGCCGTGGAATGAGGGTCGCGCTACGCGACGTGTTGGCGCAGGGGAAGCGTTGGCGCAGGGGAAGATATGTCGCGGTCGTGGCGGGGCGTTACGGATAGGTCTCCATGCAGGTTCTGGTAGTCGGGGCGGGAGTGGTCGGGCTCGCATGCGCGCGCGCGGCCGCGCTCAAGGGGCATGAAGTCGTCGTCGCGGAGGCCGCCAACGCCATCGGCACAGTCACGTCCTCACGCAACAGTGAGGTCATTCACGCCGGCCTGTATTATCCGACCGGCACCAAACGGGCGGTCCACTGCCCGCGCTCACGCCGGATGCTCTATGCGTATTGTGCCTCGCACAATGTCCCGCACCGCAAGTGCGGCAAGCTGGTGGTGGCGACCAACGACAAGGAGGTCGCCCGGATCGAGCAGATCTTCAAGCAGTCGCAGATCAACGGCTGCGAGAACGTGGAACTGGTCGATGCGGCGACCGCCAAGCAGCTCGAGCCGGCGGCTTACTGCGTGGCAGCGATGCTGTCGCCGGAAACCGGCATCATCGACAGCCACGCCTACATGCGCGCGCTGCGCGGCGACCTCGAGGATCACGGCGGCATGGTCGCGCTCAATACGCCGATCGAGCGGCTGCTGCTCACGGGCAACCGCTGGCAGGCGCACTTCGGCGGCGCCGAGCCGCAATCGATCACGGTCGACGCCGTGGTCAACGCGGCCGGGCTCGGCGCCCAGAAGCTCGCGCAGGCGACCGAAGGCTACCCGCAGGAGCGGGTGCCGCGGCTCTTCCTCGCCAAGGGAAACTACTTCGCCTATTCGGGCCGGCCGGTGTTTTCGCGGCTGATCTATCCGCCGCCGATCCCGGGCGGGCTCGGCGTGCACGTGGTGCTCGATCTTGCCGGGCGCATGCGCTTCGGCCCGGACGTCGAGTGGATCAATGAAGAAGACTACGCTGTCGATCCCGGCCGCGCGGATGCCTTCTACGCGCGCGTACGCGAATACTGGCCGGGGCTTCCCGACAACTCGCTGGTGCCGGACTATTCCGGGATCAGGCCGAAGGTCACTGGTCCCGGCGAGCCGCAGGCCGATTTCATGATCGATGCGCCAGAGCGGCACGGCGCGCCGCGCCTCGTCCACCTGTTCGGCATCGAATCGCCCGGGCTCACCTCCTCGCTCTCGCTGGGCGAGGAAGTCTTGGGCTATCTGTCGAGCTGAGCGCTCTTGGCGCTCACGGCTGGGAGACCCGGCTCGGGCCGCGCGGTGGCGTCACGAGGCTCGATCTTGGCGCCGGCGAGCTGATGGCGAAGCTCGGCGGAAAGGCCGCGGTAGGAGCCGATCGGCGTGAATTCTGCGTTGCGGCGGCCGCCGCCGCTATAGGCTACGAAACCGTGCTCGGTCGCCACGATGTCGCCCGGCCGCAGCGTCGGGTCGGCGCTCGCATCGGTGGTGACGAGACCATACGGGTCTTTGCCATTGCAGGTACAGTCCGCCACGGTTCGATCGCGATAGACGAACGCGTTCGGCAGGTCCTTGTAGCGGGCGCCGTCCTGCGCGGTTGAATAGTTGATCTCGCCGCCCGAAAAGACCTTGGTGCGCGCTGCCGGGCAGAACGAGCTGCAGACCTGCGCGGCGTTGGAGCCGCTTACGCGCTGGATCGGAAAGTAGCCGCCATCGCAAAGCCGTACGCAGAAAGAGATGGTGGGGCCGGCCTCCACGCGCGGCTCCGCGGGCTGCGAGCCGAACGGATTGGGGTCGGCGTAGGAGTTGGCCGACCGCGGCGCCTGTCGCTGCTGCCCGCCGAACAGGAAGTCGAACAGACCTTCTGCCGAGGCCGGATGGGCCGCGAGACCGCATGCCACGCCGGCAATCAGACCAAGAGCGCATGCGCGCCCGCTGCGACGGGAAAGGTTCACGGCCGACTCCATACACACACGCCGTCTCTGGTCGTGTGCGTTGTTGCAACGCGGCCAGACCGAAAAAGTTGCGGGCCCATCCTGAAGAGACAGGCGGAATTCCTCCGAAGAGCCTCGGAACGACCCCTGACGGCACCGTAGCGAAAGAAGGTAAATGACCGATAAGCGCGTTTGGACGGGACCCATCCGTGCGACGATCGTAGAGGGGATTGCGACCCGGGGCGCGTGGTCCGCTAGGATCGCCGTTTCATGCAAGGGGAGGGACGCCGTGGCCGAAGTGCGCTTTATCAACCCGGAAACGCTGGCCAAGCCGCCGAGCTATACGCATGTGGTCGAGGTCGCGGGTGCCTGCCGTACGGTCTACATTTCCGGCCAGCTCGGCACCGACCGCGACGGCAAGGTCGAGCGCGACTTCCGGGCGCAAGCGGAGCAGGTGTACGCCAATCTCAAGGCGGCGCTGGCCGCAGCCGGGGCGACGTTCGCCGACGTCGTGAAGATCAACAGCTATCTCGCCGACATCGCCGATCTGCCGGCGCTGCGCGAGGTGCGCGCGCGCTATCTCAACGCCGCGGCGCTGCCGGCCTCAACCACGATCGCGGTCTCAAGCTTCGCACGCCCGGCGGCGCTGCTTGAGGTGGAGGCGATAGCGGTGCTGCCGCTCGAGATGCCGCGCTCGCAATCTGCGCGCGTCAAGCCTGCACGCGTCAAGCCTGCGCGCACCAGGAAGGCGGCGAAGCGCGCTAAGGCTGCCAGACGAAAACGACGGTGACGAGCGCCAGCACCGGCACCAGCACGCAGACGGACCAGGCAAGATAGCCGAAGAAGCTCGGCATCTTGATGCCGCGCTCGACCGCGATGGCGTAGATCATGAGATTGGGCGCGTTGCCGATATAGGTCATGGCGCCCATGTAGACCGCGCCCATGGAGATCGCGGCAAGCGTCGCGGCGAGCGGGCCCATGAGGGCCTGGGCGTCGCCGCCGGCGAGCTCGAAGAAAACCAGATAGGTTGGGGCATTGTCGAGGAAGGCGGAGAGAATTCCCGAGAGCCAGAAATAGGCGACCTCGTGCGGCGAGCCGTCATGCGCGGTGACCGCGGTGAGCAGCCACGCAAAGCTGCCGCCGTTGCCGGCCTGCAGGATTGCCAGCACCGGAATGATGCAGGTGAAGATGCCGGCGAACAGGATTGCGACCTCGGCGATCGGATCCCAGGTGAAGTCATTGGCCTCGCGATGCTCGTCGGGCGTGAGGATCAGCGAGAGCGCCGCGACCAGGAGAAGCGCGCCGTCGCGCAACGCGTTCTGCAGCTCCACTTTGGTGCCGTAGAGATCGAAGGCGATGCCGGGCCTCCACAAGGCCGCGCCCAGGATCGAACCGATGATGGCGGCGATCAGCAGGAGGTTGACGGTCCCGCGGATCCGCAGGTCGAGCGGCGGCGCGCTTTCGCCGACGGTCGTGATCAGGCGGTCCTTGCGGTAGTGCCAGATATCGAGCGCGACAAACGCCAGAAGTACAAGTCCGGCGACCAGCGCGGTCGGCAGCAGCAGATTCTCCGTGGTCCAGAAAAAATCGACGCCGCGCAGGAAGCCCATGAACAGCGGCGGATCGCCGAGCGGGGAGAGCGCGCCGCCCACGTTAGCGACCAGGATGATGAAGAACACGAGCACATGCACGTTGTTGAGGCGTGCCGCATTGGCGCGGATGAGCGGCCGCACCAGAATCATGGCGGCGCCGGTCGTGCCGACCACGCTCGCGATCGCAGCTCCGAAGGCGAGGATGACGGCGTTGACGAGCGGCGTACCGCGCAGGTTTCCGGTCACCAGAATGCCGCCGGCGACCACATAGAGCGCGAACAGGAGCACGATGAAGCTGAGATACTCGCCGAATAGCGCGTGCACCAGGGCGGCGAGCGCGGTCGGCGCGCCGTAAAGCGCCGCCATCGGGGCAAGCGTCAGTGTCGCCCACGCGAAGGCGAGCTTGCCGTAATGATGGTGCCAGATGCGTGGGAAGAGCAGCGGCCCGGTCGCGATGGTGACCAGGATGCCGATGAACGGCAGCGCCCACGGCCAGGACAGCTTTGCGCCGTCGAGGCCGGCGGCGTGGGCGGCGCCGGGCGCCAACCCGGCCGGGATTGCGAGGAGCGCGACGGAAACAGCTCGGCGCAGCCCCAGCTTCATCATCAATGCGCCTCGTCCCAATTATGCGCGGCGCGGGCCTCGACCGCGAGCGGCACCGACAGCGAGAGTGCCGGCATCGGCGCCTCCTCCATCACCGTCTTGATCACCGGCAGCGTCTTTTCGACTTCGTCCTGCGGCAATTCGAACACCAGCTCGTCGTGTACCTGCAGCAGCATCTGGGCGCTGAGCTTCTTCTTGGCGAGCGCCGCTTCCATGCGGATCATGGCGCGGCGGATGATGTCGGCGGCGGTGCCCTGCAGCCGCGCATTGATGGCGGCGCGCTCGTTGAAGGCGCGGATAGAGGCGTTGGAATTCTTGATGTCGGGGTAGTGGCACTTCCTCCCGAACAGCGTGAGCACATAGCCATTCTTCTTGCAGAACGCCTTGGTCTCTTCCATGTAGTCGCGGATGCCGGGGAAACGCTCGAAATATTTCTTGATGTAGGCGCCGGCTTCCTCGCGCGCGATGCCGAGCTGCGCGGCGAGCCCGAAGGCCGAGATGCCGTAGATGATGCCGAAGTTGATCGCCTTGGCGCGGCGGCGCACCTCGCCCGGCATGCCCTTGACCGGTACGCCGAACATTTCCGATGCCGTCATGGCGTGAATGTCGAGGCCGTCGCGGAAGGCTTGTCTGAGCGGCTCGATGTCGGCGATCTCGGCGAGCAGTCGTAGCTCGATCTGCGAATAGTCGGCGGAGGCGAGCTTCATGCCCGGGCCCGCCACGAAGGCGCGCCTGATCTTGCGGCCTTCCTCGGTGCGGATCGGAATGTTCTGCAGGTTCGGCTCGGAGGAGGAAAGGCGGCCGGTGGTGGTGGAGGCGAGTGCGTAGCTCGTGTGCACCCGATGGGTGTCGGGATTGACGTAGCTCGGCAGCGCGTCGGTGTAGGTCGAGCGCAGCTTGGCAACCTGCCGCCAGTCGAGAATCTTCTGCGGCAACGGGTGGCCTTGCTCGGCGAGATCCTCAAGCGCGCGTGCGCCGGTCGACCACTGGCCGGTCTTGGTCTTGGTGCCGCCAGGCAATCCGAGCTTGCCGAACAGGATGTCGCCGAGCTGCTTGGGGCTGCCGGGATTGAGCGGCGCGCCGGCCAGCTCTTGGATCTCGGCTTCGAGCGCGCCGGCGCGCTGGCCAAACTCGCCGGAGAGCCGCGAGAGCACCTGCCGGTCGATCGAAATGCCGCGCCGCTCCATACGCCCGAGCACCTCGACCATCGGCCGCTCCAGCGTCTCGTAGACCGTGGTCATATGCTCGGCGGTGACGCGCCCCCTGAGCAGGAGCCACAGCCGCAGCGCCATGTCGGCGTCCTCGGCGGCATATTCAGCGGCCTTCTCGATCGGCACCTCGTGGAAGGCGGTCCTGGATTTCCCGATCTTCGTCACCTCGTTGTAGTCGATGGTGGTGTGATCGAAATAGCGCTTTGACAGCGGATCGAGACCATGATCGGAGCGGCCGGCGTCGACCACGTACGACATCAAGAGAGTGTCGTCGATCGGTGCTATCGTGATGCCGCGCAGTGCAAAGATCTGCCAGTCGAACTTGAGGTTCTGCCCGATCTTGAGGACGCCGGGGTCTTCCAGCAGCGGCTTGATGGCATTGAGCGCATCGCGCTCGGCGATCTGGCCGGGCACGACCTCGCCTGCGAATAGCCCGGTGCCGTCGCCGCCCTGCCGGTGCGCGAGCGGCACATAACAGGCTTCGTTTGGCGCGAGCGCGAGCGAGAAGCCGCACAGTGTCGCCTGCATCGGGTCGAGGCTCGTGGTCTCGGTGTCGATGGCAATGGCGCCGAGGTCGATGGCGCGCGTGATCCATGACTTGAGCTCGTCGAGCGCGCGCACGATCTTGTAGCGCGAACGGTCGACCTTGCCGTTGTGGGCGGCCGCCAGCCGGGAAGCTGCAAGCGCCTGCGGGGTGAGCACCGGCTGGCCTTTGTCAGGCGTGCTTACGTGCCCCTTGGCGGCGCCCTTGGCTTCCTTTGCGACCTGAGGCGCGGAAGACGGCGAGCGTTTTTCAGCCCTGTCCAGCAAAGAGGATGTGTCGGCCTCGATCTCGCTGGCATCGACCTCGGCAAACTCGGCAACACGCCGCGTGAGTGTGGTGAATTCCATCGCCTTGAGGAAGCCGATGAGGCGCTTGTAGTCGGGCTCGTGCACCGCGAGGTCGGCGAGCGGCACGTCGAGCTTGACGTGGTCGTCGAGGGTGACGAGGCGTTTCGACAGGCGCGCCTGCTCGGCGTTCTCGATCAGGCTCTGGCGGCGCTTCTCCTGTTTGATCTCGCCCGCGCGCTTGAGCAAGGTTTCGAGGTCGCCGTATTCGCCGATGAGCTGCGCCGCGGTCTTGACCCCGATGCCGGGCACGCCCGGCACGTTGTCGCTGGTATCGCCGATCAGCGCCTGCACCTCGATCACCTTCTCGGGCGGCACGCCGAACTTCTCGATCACCTCCGGTATGCCGATCTTCCTGTCTTTCATCGTGTCATACATGATGACGCAATCGTTCACGAGCTGCATCATGTCCTTGTCGGAGGCCACGATGGTGACGGTGGCGCCAGCCTCGCAGCCCTGCCGGGCATAGGTCGCGATCAGGTCATCGGCCTCGAAGCCCTGCTGCTCGATTGAGGGGATGTCGAAGGCGCGTACCGCAGCGCGGATGAGGCCGAACTGCGGACGCAGGTCGTCGGGCGGGTCGGGCCGGTGCGCCTTGTAGTCGGGGTACATCTCGGTGCGGAAGGTCTTCTCCGACTTGTCGAACACGACCGCGAGGTGGGTCGGACGCTCCTCCGGCTTCATGTCGCGCAGGAGCTTCCACAGCATGTTGCAGAAGCCGAGCACGGCATTGACCTGTAGCCCGTCGGATTTGCGGGTGAGCGGCGGCAGCGCGTGATAGGCACGGAAAATATAGGACGAGCCGTCGACCAGGAAGACATGCTCGCCCTTCTTGGGCGCGCGGGTGGCGACGACGTCGTGCGAGGCGGACTTGGTTTTCGGCGCTGGCATGATGGACCCAATGTGGTCCGTCCCGCCCGCCTTGGCAACGGTTGCAGGTCTGGCGCTGGATAACTCGGCCTACTGCGCCGGCTGTAGCGCGAGCTTCGGCTCGGGCTTGGGCGTGAGCCAGAATAGCCCCGGCCGCTCGAACAGGAAGGTGAGGGAGACCGCCCGCGCGGCCCAGAACATTGCGAGCGCGCCCAGAACGCCCGCGACCGTCACCAGCGCCGAGAGGGTGCCGACGTCGCTGATCCAACCGGTCTTGACCAGCACGGCGCGGCTCGCCGCCATCGGCAGGAAGAACGCGAGATAGATGACGATCGAGTTCCTGCCGCAATAGCGCAGCGGCCGGAACAGGTCGCTCACCGCCATCAGTGCAGCCAGCGCCACCACCGCTGCCGCACCCGCAAGCCCGAGCACGAGCGACACCAAGGGCAACTGAGCGTAGCCGTTGAACACCAGAACGCCGTTGACGAGCCCCCATGCGACCAGGAGCGCAATCGCGGCCTCGGGCAAGGTTTGCGCCTGCCGCGTGAACGCAAAGATGTGCGGCGCGAAAAGATAGCCGGTATAGAAGTACACGAAGCGGCTCGCGAACTCGTCGATCACGGTCCAGCCGGTGGCGATCGGCGCGATCTCGAGCGCGGCGGCCACAACCCAGATGGGCCACGGTGGTAGCCGTAGCGCGTGCGCTAGCTTGGTGACCACGAAGAAGATCGGCAGCAGGTAGATGAACCAGAGCGTGCCGAACGGCTCGATGAACGATTGTGCATAGAACCAGAGCGTGCTCAGCGGTCCGTACTCGTGGACGAACACTGGCGCCTTCACGGTGAACTGGATGGCGGTCCACAACAGGTAGAAGTAGGCGAAATGCACGACCTTGCGATCGAGATAGGTGAGCCAGTCGCGGTCGATGACGCGCGCCAGGAACAGGCCGGAGATCATGAAGAAATCCGGCATACGAAACGGCCTGGCAAACGCGACCACGCTGTGCAGCCAGCCCTCATGGCCGACCGCGATTCCGACGCCGAGCGTCGAATGCATCATCACCACGAAGACAATGCAGAAGCCCTTGGCGTAGTCGACCCAGTCGACGCGCCCGCCACTCGTTGTATCAATTGCGCTCATCGGCCTTCTGCTTTCGCTCGGTTTTGTCTCATATGCACCAGAAGGAGTTGCACCCATCTTTACCCAGTCAAATAAAGTGCCAGGGACCTCTTTAAGCGCGCATTAACCACATGGAGTTCGCAGAAACCTTACCGATCGACGCCGCGCTGCCGCAGCTTGCGAGCGCGCTTGCCGAAGGCAATGCGGCGGTGCTGGTTGCCCCGCCAGGCGCCGGCAAGACCACACGCGTGCCGCTCGTGCTCGCGCGCGAGCCGTGGATGGCCGGCAGGAAGATCATCGTGCTGGAGCCGCGGCGGCTCGCGGCTCGTGCGGCCGCCGCCCGCATGGCGACGAGCCTCCGCGAGGCGGTCGGTGCGACGGTCGGCTATCGCGTGCGTTTCGCCTCCAAGGTGTCGCGTCAGACCCGCATCGAGGTCGTGACCGAGGGCGTGTTCACCCGCATGGTGCTGGAGGACGCAGCGCTCGAGGGGGTGGCGGCGCTTTTGTTCGACGAATTCCACGAGCGGTCGCTCGACGCCGATCTCGGCTTGGCGCTGGCGCGCGACGTGCAGACCGGGCTGCGCGATGATCTGCGCATTCTGGTGATGTCGGCCACGATCGATGGCGCGCGGGTGGCGAAGCTTCTGGGCGACGCGCCCGTGATCGAGAGCCACGGCCGCGCTTTTGCGGTCGAGACGCGCTATCGCGGCCGCGATGCGCGCGTGCCGATCGAGCGCGCGGTTGCCGACACGGTGGTGGAGGCGCTGCGGGCGGAGAAGGGCTCGGTGCTGGCGTTTCTGCCGGGCGCCGGCGAGATCCGCCGCGCCGAGACATTGCTGCGCGAGCGCATCAGCGATCCGGCAATTGACGTGGTGGCGCTGTTCGGCGCGTTGGACGCCGACGTGCAGGACCGCGCCATTGCGCCGGCGCCCGCCGGCCGGCGCAAGGTCGTGCTGGCGACCGCGATCGCGGAGACTTCGCTCACCATCGAGGGCGTGCGCATCGTGGTCGATTGCGGGCTTGCGCGCGTGCCGCGCTACGAGCCGGACGTGGGCTTGACGCGGCTCGAGACCGTGCGTGTATCGCGCGCCTCGGCCGATCAGCGCCGCGGCCGCGCCGGCCGCACCGAGCCCGGCGTCTGCTACCGGCTGTGGGACGAGCCGCAGACCGCTTCGCTCGCTCCTGCCAACACGCCGGAGATTCTCGCGGCCGACCTTTCAAGCCTGGCGCTTGACCTTGCGCACTGGGGCGTCGCCGATCCCTCAACGCTCGCCTTCCTCGATCCGCCGCCGCGCGCGGCGCTCAACGAGGCGAAGGCGCTGCTGACCGAGCTGGGCGCGATCGACCGCGACGGGCACATCACCGAGGAGGGGCGGCGGCTGCGGCGGCTGCCGTTGCCGCCGCGGCTTGCGCGCATGGTGGTGGACGCGGGCGCCGATGCTGCGCTCGCCGCCGACATCGCGCTTCTCCTCACCGAGCGCGGGCTCGGCGGCAACGACGTTGATCTCGCCCATCGCCTCGACGGCCTTCGCCGTGACCGCTCGCGCCGCGCCCAGGAGGCGCGCGCGATGGCGAAGCGCTGGACCGAGATGGCAAATTTGGAAGTGGGTGATGTGAAGATCCGCGCCACGGCGTTCCCTCCCCCCTTGCGGGGGAGGGACAGGGAGGGGGGTGACAACACGCACCGAACTCGCAGCCACCCCTCTCCCCACCCCTCCCCCGCAAGGGGGGAGGGGGCAGGCCGTGCTGGCAGCGATGGTGGTGCCGCAAACTCTCCCGGCGTGCTGCTCGCGCTCGCCTATCCGGACCGCATCGCCAGGAGCCGCGGTGCGGGCGGCGCGTTCTTGCTCGCCAATGGGCGCGGCGCTTCGCTCGATCCGGCTTCCGCGCTCGCGCGCGAGCCCTATCTCGCGGTCGCCGAGATCGCCGGCACCGCCGCGCAGGGGCGCATCCTGCTGGCGGCCGCGCTCACGCTCTCTGAGATCGAGATGCATTTCGGCGAGCGCATCGAGCGCCGCGACGACATCGCGTTTGATGCGCCGAGCGCGAGCTTGCGTGGACGGCAGTTGCGCCGCCTCGGCGCCATTACGCTGGCCGAGCGGCCGATAAAGGTCGAGCCGGATGACGACACGTCTCGCATGCTGGCCGAAGGCATCGTGCGCACCGGCGTCGACAAGCTGCCGTGGACGAAGTCCCTGCAGCAGTGGCGCGACCGCGTGATGTTCCTGCGACGGGCAGAAGGTGATGAGTGGCCGGACTTGTCGGATGCAGGACTGGCGGCTAACCCGCAGTGGCTGGTGTCCTTGTTTGCCGGCAAGACGGCGCTTGGCGGGCTTGCCCCTGACGAGTTCGGCGAGGCCGTGCGCGGCTTGATCCCCTGGAACCTGCGCCGCCGGCTCGACGCCGAGGCGCCGACGCACTTCGCCGCTCCGTCGGGGTCGTCGGTGCCGATTGACTACGAGGCCGAGGAAGGCCCGAAGCTCGCGATCCGGGTGCAGGAGCTGTTTGGTCTCGACCGCCATCCCACCATCGCGGGCGGACGCGTGCCGCTGCTGATCGAGCTCCTTTCGCCCGCGCACAGCCCGGTGCAGGTGACGCGCGACCTGCCGGGCTTCTGGCGCGGCAGCTATGCGGCGGTGAAAGCCGAGATGAAAGGCCGCTATCCGCGCCACCCCTGGCCCGACGATCCGCTCGTCGCGCCGGCGACGCGGCGCGCCAAGCCGCGCGGGCAATAGCCCAAACTTTAGCGAGCACGTTCATCGGCGCGTTACTAAACAGCCGAAAACCATCAGCGCACGGGCCGCCCGTTAGGCCGCCATTGGGTTGCGCCAGGCCAAGATAGCCCGCGATCAATGGGAATCCTGGGTCATGGGCCGCATTCTCCTCTCCGCTGCCATGCTGCTGGGTGTTGGCGTGCTCGGGGCCCAATACCTCGATCGGGCCGGCCACGCGCCGGCTGCCAGCGCAATGTCAGCGCAGCCCGCTCCACAACCTGCCAATTCGCGCAGTGTCATGGTGCGGGCAAGCGAGGGCGGACACTTTGCCGTGGACGCGCGCGTCGACGGCCGCCGCATTCCGTTCCTGATCGACACCGGCGCTTCTGAGATCACGATCCGGGCGAGCGACGCGGCGCTGCTCGGGCTGCATCCGAGCGAACGCGATTATTCTATCCGGATCAGCACCGCGAATGGCGTCGGCCGTGCCGCGCGGGTCGAGCTGGGCATGGTGGAGGTCGGCAATATCGTGGTGCGCGACCTGCGCGCGCTGGTCGTTCCCGACAGCATGCTCAACGTGAACCTTCTTGGCATGCGCTTCCTCTCGCGCGTGCGCTGGTCGCATGAGCGCGGCCAGCTCATGCTGGAGCAGTAACGCTTGTCGTGGCGGCTTTGCGGGTGATGACACCCGCCGCCCGCTGCGCTATGTCCTCGATGCCGGTGAGACTGCCGAGGACCAGATGTTCCCCAAGCCCAAGCCCGCGTTGACTCCCAATACCTACGCCTATGAATCCGAGCCGCTGGTGAAGCCGACCGGCTTCCGCGAGTACGACGCCCGCTGGCTTCTCGGCAGCGAGATCAACCTGATGGGCGTGCAAGCGCTCGGCATGGGGCTCGGCACGCTGATCCGCGAGCTCGGCGTCAAGACGGATATCGTCACCGGCCACGATTTCCGCGGCTATTCGGCCTCGGTGAAGAACTCGCTGGTGTCGGGCCTGATGGCGGCCGGCTGCAAGGTGCATGACATCGGGCTTGCGGTGACGCCGATGGCCTATTTCGCCCAGTTCGAGCTCGACGTGCCGTGCGTCGCCATGGTGACGGCTTCGCACAACGACAACGGCTGGACCGGCGTCAAGATGGGCGCCAACCGCCCGCTCACCTTCGGGCCGGACGAGATGACGCGGCTCAAGGACATCGTGCTTGACGCGCGCTTCGACCTGCGCGGCGGCGGTTCTTATGAGTTCGTCGAGAATTTCCCCGATCGCTACATCGCCGACCTCACCAAGCGTCCGAAGCTCAAGCGCCGGCTCAAAGTGGTGTGCGCGTGCGGCAACGGCACCGCTGGCGCCTTCGCGCCGCGCGTGCTCGAGGCGGTCGGCTGCGAGGTGGTGCCGCTCGACTGCGAGCTCGACCACACTTTTCCGCACTACAATCCCAACACCGAAGACATGAAGATGCTGCATGCCATGCGCGACGCCGTGCTGGAGCACAAGGCGGACGTCGGCCTTGGCTTCGACGGCGATGGCGACCGCTGCGGCGTGGTCGACAACGAAGGCGATGAGATCTTCGCCGACAAGGTCGGCGTCATGCTGGCGCGCGATATCTCGGCGCTGCAGAAGGGCGCGACCTTCGTGGCCGATGTGAAGTCGACCGGCCTGTTCATGACCGATCCGGTGCTGCTGAAGCAGGGCGCCAAGACCGACTACTGGAAGACCGGCCACTCCTACATGAAGCGGCGGGTGAACGAGATCGGCGCGGTCGCGGGCTTCGAAAAGTCGGGCCACTTCTTCTTCAACAAGCCGCTCGGCCGCGGCTATGACGACGGGCTCATCTTCGCGCTCGCGGTCTGCGACATGCTCGACCGCAACCCGGGAAAGAGCATGGCCGACCTGAAGAACGCGCTGCCCAAGACCTGGTCGTCGCCGACCATGTCGCCGCACTGTGCCGATGAGACCAAGTACGGCGTGGTCGACGAGGTGGTCGCTTACTTCGAGGCGGAGCAGAAGAAGGGCGCCAAGGTCGCCGGGCAGCCGATCCGCGATCTCGTCACCGTCAACGGCGTGCGGGTCACGGTCGAAGATGGCACCTGGGGGCTGGTGCGCGCGTCGTCGAACAAGCCCGAGCTCGTGGTCGTGGTCGAGAGCCCGGTCTCGGAAGCGCGCATGCGCGACATGTTCAAGGCGGTCGACGCGGTGCTGCGCACCCACAAGGAAGTCGGCGAATACAACCAGACGATCTAGTGCCGCCGATTTGAAGTTCCTACAACGGATGCAGCAAACACGGTTAGGAACTTCAAATCGAAAAGCGGCACTAGAATCATAGAGTTGCTAGTGCCCCTTTGTTTCCGAAGTTCGTGTCAGAGGGTGCTGCAACGGCTCACGAACTTCGGGAAACGGGGTAGCGTGAATTATCTTCCGTCTCCACGGTTGCGGGGACGCGCCGCCAAAGAAGTCTCATCTCACGAAGAGCCGGGACCCACGACGCTCCCGCTTGCGCGGGGACGAACGTCTGGACCGCAGCGACCCAGCTCCGTTGGATCACGCTGCGCGTTGCCGAAAACCTTCGGCCTATGAGCCCGCCCGGTAGATGACCTGCTTGGCCGCAGGCCAGGTGACCCGATAGCCGAACTCGACCGCCTTCTCCTCGTCGGGCTCAAGCTTCATGTCCCAGGCCAGGATGCCGCGCTTGTCCTCGACGTTGCGGCGCGTCGGCTGCGCGCGGCCCTGCAGCTCGATCTTGATGGCATCGTTCTGCGACACCGGGATCTGGTCGAGCACGCTCAGCTGGATCGGCCGCTGGTGCAGGTTCTTCACGGTGATGCGATAGTTGCGCAAGTCGGTCTTCGAGGTCGTGATCAATCCCGTTTCACCACGCTTGTCCGCGACGATTGCATGGCGTACGCGGACCATGTCGTCGACGCCGAAACCGAGCTCATGTTCCTCGCCCGGCGCTAGCAGCGGCAGCCGGCCGTTGCCGACGAAAGTCGCATCGCGAAACAGCGACACTGCCCCGGGCAGCAAGGGGGTGCCGCGGGCAGTCGTCAGCTTGGCATAGAGGTACGCCTTCTGGTCGGCCTTGGGGACCGTGCGCACGGTCAGGGTGGGATCGAGCGCCATATCGTCGATCTGTACGCGCTTCATCTCGCCGGTCGACGGCACCGCAACGCGGCCGGCAATGGTGTAGACGGCCTGGAACGCTTGCATCTCGACTCGGGCGCTGACGTCGCCAGCGCGGATCTCGTTCGCCCGCTTGTTTCCGTCGGCGCGCTCGCGGGCATCCTGGGCCAACTGGTCCATGGGGACCGCGTAGCCCAACCCGCCCGACGGCTCGGGTCGGCGCGGCGACGGCGGTGCGTCAGGAACGTAGTCGACGGTCATTGGGTTAAGAATGGGAGCGGCGCTGCCTGCGCCGGGCCGTGCCGTCGACAAGGCAAGCGCAACGTCGTCCCAGCTCTCGCCGGTTTTCTGCTGGATCGACGCGCGGCGCACGAGCTGCAGCGTGGGCGGCTGGTCCCTGGTGCCGGTCGATAGGCGCGCGTCATAGAACGGCGTCCACGACGCGGTGCGCACCTGATAACGGATGGTGAGCTCGGCATCGAGCGCGTCGGCCGCGTTGACGAACACCTTGACCTCGGTGCGCTCCTCCTGCACCGGCGCAAGCGTTTTGAGCTTGCCGGTGAGGTCGGCGATCTGGCGGTCGGTCTCGCGGATCTTGATCTGCGCGTCGAGGATGGTCTTCTGCGCTTCGGCGCTGCGCTGGCCGATCAGGGTGAACAGCTGCGACCAGTCGTCGGGCTGCGCCGCAGCGCCGTTGGGCGCCGGCGGCCGCGTCGGAAGCTGCGCCAGGTTATTGATCAACGCCTTCTGCGCCTGCGCCGCCTCAACACTGGCCTGCAGCACCGCCCGCTCGTCCTTGAGCCTCTCGATGGCATCCTCGATCTGCTTGCGCTCGCTGGCGGCGACGGCGAGGTCGGTGCGCGGCACGAATACGCGCCTTGTGTCGACCGAGCCGATCTGCAGCGTGCCCGTTGTCCGGCCCTCGACTCGAATCGAGCCAGGCATCGCTTGGGCGGGCAGATCGGTGAACAGGATCGCGTGCTCGCCGCGCTCCATCTTCACCTGGCCGATTTGCGTTACCTCGGCGCCGATAGGGTAGACCGTGACGGCGTCGATGCGCGAGGTCGCTGCAATGTCGGCCGACATGGCGCTTGCAGCAGACGTGAGCAAGAACGACAGGGCAATCAATGAACGCATATGAGCCTCCTTCCGATGCCCCTCGTTGGAGAGGCGCGTGTGCAACGCGCGCGGAAGGGTAGTAGCGTTCGTGTCGTCAGTGTGACGCGGAACGTTCGGATCTGCGACGTTACTGCGTTGTAATGCGCGGATGTTAAGCATATGCATCGGGCTGGCGCGTGCCAGCCCGATGCGCAGCGTTACGCTGCGGCGGCTGCCGCCACACGTGGCGCCGGCTTCTCGACGATCGGCAGATTGATCAGCGCCGACAA
This sequence comes from uncultured Alphaproteobacteria bacterium, assembly GCA_963753575.1. GTDB lineage: Bacteria > Pseudomonadota > Alphaproteobacteria > Rhizobiales > Xanthobacteraceae > VAZQ01. The sequence goes on along the minus strand of CAVWCR010000003.1, from coordinate 3,173,341 downwards.
GACACCGAGCAGGATCGAGAGCCACCACACCACGTCATAGGAGCCGGTGCGCTCAAACGCGATGCCGCCAATCAGTACGCCCAGAAAGCCGCCGACCTGGTGGCTGAAGAATGAGAAGCCGACCAGCATCGCGAGCCATCGCGTGCCGAACATCACCTGCACCAGCGAGGAAGTGGGCGGCACGGTCGAGAGCCACAAAAGGCCCATGCTGGCGCCGAACACGAGCGCCGTAACCGGCGTGACCGGAAAGGAGATGAACGCCAGGATGACGGCCGCCCGCAGGAAGTAGATGACGGCCAGGATGTAACGCTTCGGTATGCGGCCTGACAGCCAGCCCGAATAGAGCGAGCCGATGATGTTGAAGAGGCCGATCACCGCGATGGTCCAGCCGCCGACCTCTGCGGAAATTCCGCGATCGACCAGATAGGCCGGCATGTGCACGGTGATGAAGGCGAGCTGGAAGCCGCAGGTGAAGAAGCCGAGCACCAGCAGGACGTAGGAGCGGTGGCTGAGCGCCTGCTTGAGCGCCTGGGCGAGCGATTGCGGAGCCGCGGAAGCCGCCGGCTCGCTCGCCGGTGGCGTGGCGGGAGCAGCAAGCGCCAGCGACAGCGGGGCAACGAAGAGCAGCATCATCGCCATGATGGTCAGCGCTTCCTGCCATCCGAAGAAACCCATCAAGGCGACGGCGAGCGGCGAGAACAGGAACTGGCCGAACGATCCGGCCGCGGTCCCGGCCCCGAAGGAGAGCGGGCGGTAGCGCTCCGGCAGCAGCTTGCCGAAGGCCGCGATGACGACCAGCGGCGAGGCGCCGGCAAGGCCGAAACCGATCAGCACGCCGGCCGTGAGGTTGAGCGCCGCCGGTGCCGTCGCGTAAGCCATGCCGGCGAGCCCAACCGCATAGAGCAGTGCGCCGCCGCAGAGGACGCGGCCCGCGCCGTAGCGGTCGGCGATGGCGCCCGCGAAGGGTTGCCCGATCCCCCACAGCAGGTTCTGCAGCGCGAGCGAGAATGCAAAGACGTCGCGGCCCCATCCGTTGGCCTGCGATAGCGGCGTCAGGAAGAATCCGAGCGCCGAGCGCGGGCCGAAGGACAGGACAGAGATCAGGCAGCCGCTAATCGCAATCACGGCAACGGTTTGCCAGGACATTGCCGGCCGAATTCGCTCAGCTACGGACATCGGTGTTCTCCTTCTTCTTTGACCCCGTTCTTCTTCGACCCGGCCGCCAGCCGGGACAAGATGTGACAGACCGGTCTGTCACATCTTGACAGATGCGTACCGATCTGTCACAAAGTCAAGAGGAGAAATTCATGGGTCGCCAATCCGTGAAGGAGGCTGCCAGGCGGCGGACGGAAGGACGTACCTCCATGCCGGCGAAGGAGGCGCGCGAGCGTATTCTTGCGGCGGTGGACGAGCTGTTCTATCGCGACGGCGTCCGCGCGGTCGGCGTCGATTCCGTGATCGAGCACGCTGGCGTCAACAAGATGAGTCTCTATCGGAACTTCGCGTCCAAGGACGACCTGATCGCAGCCTACCTCGAGGCGAGGAACCGCCAGTACTGGTCCTGGTGGGACCAGATCATGCAGCGTCATGGGCCCGATCCGCGCCGTCAGCTTTATGGCCTGTTCGAGGAGCTGCAGGCGAGAACGTCCCGCAAGGGTTATCGCGGTTGCCCGTTCGTCAATATCGCTGCGGAGTTGAGCGATCCCTCCCATCCCGCCCGGCGCGTGGTCGCCCTCAACAAGCGCGAGCTCAAGCGGCGCTTGCGCGGGCTTGCGCAGGCCGCGGGCGCGCGGACGCCTGATGCGCTGGCGGATTCCCTGATGCTGTTGATGGAAGGCGCCTATGCGGGCAGCCAGACCTGCGGGTTCGAGGGACTGACCCTGGCGCTCGCCCGTACCGCCCAAGTGGTGATCGACGCGCAGTGCGGAACAAAGGCGTGACATGAATGCGCAATAGGAATGCGCAAGCTGATCACAGTCGGTCCAGGCTGTGCAGTGTGTCTTGAGGCGCTTGCGCCAGGGCGGAATTTGAAGGGATCACTTGCCCGGAGATGAAATCCTCGTTGGCGTCATCTCTGATACCCACGGGCTGCTCCGACCCGAGGCAGTCGCTGCGCTCAAGGGGGCGGACCTCATCATCCACGCCGGTGACGTCGGGGGGCCCGACGTAATCGACGAGCTTCGCAAGCTTGCGCCCACGTTCGTCATCCGCGGCAACATCGACACAGCGCACTGGGCGGACGCCCTTCCGGCGACGGCCCATGTCGAGGCCGGCGGGCTTCTGTTCCACGTGCTGCACAACATTGCGGAGCTCGACCTGGACCCGGGGCCCGTTGGTTACGCCGCGGTGGTGTATGGACACTCGCATCAGCCTTCAATTGAAACGCGCGAGGGGGTCCTGTTTCTCAATCCGGGTAGTGCCGGTCCCCGCCGGTTCAAGTTGCCGGTCTCGATCGCGCGGGTGCGCGTGTCCGGCCAAAAGCTCCGGCCGGAAATCGTTGAGCTGCAGGTCAAGGGTTAGCCCGTTGTCGATTTCGCTGCGGATCTGAGCGATCGCCACGAAGTCGTGACCTCACTTGCCGTTCGTTCGTCGGCGGCCTTTGACTTTGTTCGCGCCCGCATGTGAGATCAGAACGTCGCGCAGCGCGCGCACCTTGGGCGAGAGCGTGCCTTTGCGCCACATCAGCACGGTCATGGCGCGGTCGAGCCCCGGCGGCAGCCGATGCAGGCTCAACAGTTGCGCCTCCGGAAAGGTCGAGAGCACCATCCGCGCCACCAGCGAGATCCCCATCCCGGCGACCACGCAGCCGAGCATCGCGTGATAGGACGAAATCTCGACAATGCGCTCGGGCATCTCGCCCGCGTGCGCGAACCAGTTCTCGAGCCGCAAGCGATAGGGGCAACCGGTCTCGAAGGCGAGCACGGTATTCGGGCTCGCGTCCTTGGGTGATTTGATCGGCGGGTGGCCGGCGGCCGCGACGATCACCATCTCCTCGTCGTAGAGCGGCACCTTTTCGAACGGCACGTCGGCGAGCGGCTCGGCCGCGATTGCGGCGTCGATGTCGCCGTTGAGGAGCGCAGCCGACAGCTTGACAGGATTGCCGGTGGTGAGCTCCAGCGACACCTCCGGATAGCGCTGAAGGTATTCGTTCATCGGCACCGGCAGCCGCACCGAGGCGGTGCTCTCCATGGAGCCAAGCCGCAGGAGCCCGCGCGGTTTGTCGTCCTGCAGCGCCTCGCGCGCCTCCTGGGCGAGGTCGAGCAGGCGGTCCGCATAGCCAAGCAGCACGCGTCCGGCCGGCGAGAGATGCAGGCGCTTGCCTTCGCGGATGAAGAGGTCGACGCCCAGCTCCGCTTCGAGCTGGCGCACGCGCGTCGTGATGTTCGACTGCACGCGATTGAGCCGCTCGGCCGCCCGCGTCACGCCGCCGGCCTGCACCACTGCGCGAAAGATCTGAAGATCACCGAGATCCATCGTTCTCTCTCTGGGATCGTTCTCGTTATGAGATCAACAACATCATTATTATTCATTTTACGAGATTTATCGGGCGGCGTAAACCCCGCGCCAAGATCTCAATCCGAATGGAGCGACGCCATGCGCGAAGCTGATCACATCGACCTTTGGACCCTGGTGCAAAGACCGTTGACCCCCGATGAGCGCCTTCGTCTTGTGCCCTTGACTATCGAGCGGGCGCGCGAGGCCCGCGCGCGGGCGCTGCGTGAGTTTCTGAGCAGCCCGTTTCGGCTTGCGGCGCGCGCCATTGCGGCCGGTTGGCTCGCCGGCGCGCAACGGCGCGAGCGCCGACGCGCCATACGCGAGCTCAACGCTCTAGATGACCGCGCGCTGCACGATCTCGGCCTCGGCCGCTCGGAGATCGAAATGGCCGTGAGCGGCAAGGTCCGTGCCCCGCGCTCCATTGTGCCGCTCAGGCACGCGCGAAAAATCCGCTAGAAGCAAAGGTGCGTCACCACTTTTCCGCGCTTGTCCTTGATCACCCAACGGCACTGTGAGCGCTTGAGCGCGTCCTTGGCGTCTTCATTGCCGAGCGCGGCGGCTCGCTCGTAATACGCCTTGGCCGCGCTCGAATCCTGGGGGCCGCCGCGCCCTTTTTGTGCAAATTCGCCCATCCGTTCCAAGGCTCCGGGATGGTCCTGCGCGGCCGCCTTTTCAAACAGCGCACGCGCGGCCGCGTCGTCCTGCGGTCCGCCGACGCCATCCGCAAACATGAGCCCGAGCTGATACTGCGCCTCCGCGGAATTCTTCTCCGCCGCTCTCGCCAACATGGCTCTGGACCTGGCGGGATCCGAGCGACCGCCGCTTTGTTTCGTGAGGGCGCGAGATTGGTGATGCCGCGCGGGTTGCCGGCCTCGGCCGCGCGCTCGAACAGCTTGCGCGCCTGGGCTTCATCCTTGCGAATGCCAGTCCCGGTCCCGAACATCACGCCGAGCTCCACCATGGCCGACGTGCTGCCGCGGTCGGCTGCCTTGCGATAGGCGGCGGCGGCTTCCGCCAATTGCTGATTAGCTGTGTAGGCACGGCCAAGCTGATAGAGCGCTCGGCGCGACGATGCCGATGCGGTCCGGCAAAACTTGATGGCCGTCGCGACATCGGCCGTCGCAATGTTGGTGACGCCTCTGACACCCTTCGGCTTGTCTGGATCGGTGGGGTCGGCGGCTATCCGGTCGCACAGAACGAGATCGGCTGATTGAGCATGGGCCGAGGAATGAACACAGGCGATGGTCAGCGCCAACAGGCCGATGCTGCAGGCGATCGAAACTGCGCGAGATCGTTTCTTCATGATCCGATGTCCGCGTCTTGAATAGCGCTCCTGCGAGCGAAGGACTCTAGTGCAGCAAATTCTGGCCAGCAAGCGCCAGGGCAAGGTGTGCAGGGGGAGGGGACGAGGGCGGGGGAAAAGTACGCCCATGCGGTCACTTGCCGTGCACGCGCGCCAATCCTGGACTGACGAGCGCGGGAATCAAGCCTGTCGCAAATCACGCGAGGTTGCTTCCCATACGCGTGCTCCGTGTGGCCGCTTGCCGTGGCATGGACGGAGCTGTCTTCTCTTGATCATCCTCATGCGGCGCGCCGCCGATGCGGCAACGCAGCAGACGCAACATAAGGCCGCATGAGCGACCGCGAGCCTTGTCTCGACAAACCGCGCAAGCTCGTCCGATAATCAGACGGACTCGCGACGAAAATAAACTCAGCCGGGAGGGCTCGCGATGAAGGCCTCTTTTCTTTCTCTTGGTGTTCGCCCCGCTTGTCTCGCTGTTGTGGCATGGGCTTCGTCGACTGGGCCCGCAGCGGCGCAGGATGGCGTGTCGTTCGCGGGCAAGACGGTCAACATGACCATCGGGTTCGAAGCGGGCGGAGGCGTTGATCTTTTTGGCCGCACGTTGGGACGTCATCTCTCGCGGCATCTGCCCGGACAGCCCACCCTGATTGTCCTCAATCAGCTCGGCGCCGGTGGCGTGGTTGCGCTCAACGATTGGGCCAACAAGGCAGATACCAATGGTCTTGCGGTGACGATCGGGGCGCAGTCGCAGATCGACCCGGATGCGGTCATCCGGACGCGGGCCAAGTACGTTCCGACGACATTCAACTACGTGGGCGGGCTGGCTGCTCCCAGCCAGGGACTGTTCATCAGGAAGGAAGCCCTCAAGCGCCTTCATGACAAGTCACAGAAGCCCGTCATCGTCGGCGTCGTCGGCACCACGTTGCGGACCGGCAACTATCAGGCGCTCTGGGGCGCGGCATTCCTGGGTTGGAACATCAAATGGGTCCGCGGCTACACGCGGACCTCCGAACTTCGGCAGGCGATGGAACGCGGCGAGATCGACATGACCTCGTTCGGGTCGATCAGGGACATCGGCTATCTGTTCAAGGCCGGCAACTTTACCGTGGTCAGCCAGTCGGGCACGGTGAAGGACGGCAAACCGGAGCCGCGGCCGAAACTTGGCAACGCACCGGTCATTTCCGAACTGGTCAAGGGCAAGATCAAGGATCCGCTGGCGCAGAAGGCCTTCGAGTATGGGGAGAACGTCAGCCAGATCGGGTTCTGGCTCGCCTTGCCGCCTCGAACTGCCGACCCGATCGTCGCGACCTATGTCAGAGCCTTCCAGGCCACGCTCAAGGATCCCGCATATCAGGCTGAAATGACAAAGATCGATCCGGATTCGCCGGTGGCGAGCAAGGCAGACCTTGAAAAACTCGTACGCGAGCTGGCGAAGGTCTCGCCCGAGACCTTGGCGTTCGTCCAGGCCGAATTGAAGCGGCAGGGCTTCGGGACAGCGAAATAGTACACGTCCGTTGGTGCCGCAGATCGTCGTGATGAGCACGGACTCTAACTGCGGCACGGCGGGACCCCCTCTCCCCAACGGGGAGAGGGAGCCGGCCGCATTCGCGGCTCGCCCGTGCTTCGAACGCAAATGACCAGGACATGCGCTGTAGCGTTCCGACTGCGCTCAGCGCGGAAAGAAGCGATCCATTTTGGACGTCAGTCCGTATTTGGCGATCTCGTCGAGCCACATCGGATGAATTCTCGGGTCCTGGTCCTCGTACTCGATCTGATCGCCGCCTTCCTTGGTGCTGGTTGAAAAGGCGACCTTCTCGCCGAGAATCTCCTGACGGCGGGCCAGCGTGAAGGGATAGCGCAGGCTGCCGAAGCCGGTCGCAAGATAGCGGGCGGGCGTCGCGCTGGTGGTGAAATGCTGGTGGAACTGCTGATTCGCGGGCGGAAATACAACGCCGTTCTTCCAGTCGATGCGCATGAAGTCGCGATCGCCCTCATACCACATCAGCGAATAGCCGCTGCCGCCGACGCACATCACGTGATAGCCCGCGATATGGCGGTGCGCTTTCTTGTAAGTGCCGGCCGGCATCTCGGACACGTGCGCATGCATCGAGCTGTCGGCCAGGAGGAATATCAGACAGCCGCCGCCGGCGCCGCGGTCGGAGAAATCGGGCAGCTCGATCCGCTGGAGATCGGGGATGAAATTTGTCTCCCAGGTATCGTTCCCCTGGCGGACGAGATTGAGCACGCCCTCACCCGCGAAGTACCCTTCCTTGCCGATGCGATCGTCGAAGTCGAAGTCGTTGTCGAAAATGAAACGCTCATTGTGAAAGAGATTGAGCATCATCGGCAGGTTGGTGGTGCTGACCAGCAGTGCGCGCTCGGTACCGCTGCCATTGAAGTGGCGATATTTCGCGTTGAGCGGGATCGCAAAAAGGCTCGTGGGTCCCCACTCAAAGCTCCGTCGCTCTCCGCTCGGCAGCTCAAGTTGCGTGCTTCCGCCTCCCTCGACGACGTAGATCACCTCCTCGAACAGGTGGCGCTGCGGGAGCGTCGATTTTCCCGGTCCCAGCTCGTAAAGCAGCATGTTGCAAAAGTCGCCGCGCCCGTCGAGGTGGAGCGCCGCAGCGCGCGCGCCCACGCGCGGCCATTCGGCGGTTTCGACTGTGGTGCAATCGATTGCCAAGCCCTCGACGACCCGCAGCCCCTCGGCCTTGAGCCAATCCTTGTACGAGTCGATCCCGTAACGCGCTTGTTCGAGGACGTTCATCGGCGATATCTCCCGGGCGAGTTCTCGGCTCGCTTCAGTTTACGGCGCCAAATGAGGCCTGCAAGGGACGCTCCAGAGCGGCAACGCCTCTCGATGCCTCGGTTGTGCGCGGCCGGCTCAACCCGTTGTGGCCGCCGCTTGCCGTGCGGCGCGGTGTGCGTGAACGAGCTCGGGCATCACGCTCGCGGCGAAGAGCTCAATCGATTTCATGCTCTCGGCGGGCGACATGTCGCCGAAAGCGAACTGCCCGACGAGGTAGTTCGAACCGACTGCCTGCAGCTGGGCAGACAGGGCCTGCGCCACCGTCTGCGGCGATCCGGCGAAGGCCAGGCCATTCGCAGCCATCTCCTCGAAGCGCGCAGGCCAGATCTGCACCGGCTTCTGACCGTAGCGCCGGAACAGCTCGAAGAAGCTTGCATGCCAGACCGGATAGGCCCGGGATGCAAGCTCCTCGGCCTCGCGATCGGTCTCGCCGACGACGATGAAACGACAGATGCCCATGCGTCGGCCGCGCCAGCCGGCGCGTGCCGAGGCCTGATAGAAGCGCCGGGTGATCTCGGCGGCGGCGGCAGGCTTGGCGAGCGTGACCCCGTGGAAGCCCCGCTCGCCGAATTGCTCGGCGCTTTCCGGCGCACCAATGCCGTACCAGAGCGGAGGATGGGGCTGCTGCAACGGTCGCAACTCGACGGGGACGTCGCGGAAGTTGAAGTGGGCGCCGGCAAAATCGATGCGGTCTTGCGAGAATGCGATCTGCATGATCGCGAACGCCTCATCGAAGACAGCCTGCGCTTGCTCGGCCTCGATACCGTAAAGCATGAGCTCGATCGGCGATCGCCCGCGCCCGATGCCGACCTCCAGCCGGCCATGGCTCATCTGATCGAGCATGGCGATTTCCTCGGCCAGGCGAACCGGATGATAGAGCGGCAGCAGGTAGACCAGCGGGCCAAAGCGTAGCGCCTTCGTTCGCTGCGCCACGGCGGAGAGAAAGACGTTTGGCGAGGGAGCCATGCCAAGTGGCGTCGAGTGGTGCTCCGCCAGATGATAGGCATAAAAGCCGGCGCGGTCGTATTGCTCAATGATCTGCAGGCGCTGGTTGTAGAGGTCGGAGATGGTACGCCCACCGCGATCGAGATGGTCGAACACGCCGAACTTCAAGTCGTCCACGTCTCGCTCCCGGTGTGTGTGCGCCGCGCCGCGATCGTGCGCCGGCACTAAATGTTAGCGTCTGTACCTCACAGGCGAAACCTGATTCACTCTCTATCTGAGAATTTGGGGGAGCGCGCGATGGTGGCTGCTTTATTCCAGCCGAGCCGTGCGGGTCGGGTACGCACGCGGCGGCTGCGTCAAAGCGCCGTTGCGAGGGCTGGCGTCCGCGTCAACGGAGATCATCGATGAGGGTCTTCGTGACCGGGGTATCCGGCTATGCGGGCTTCTATTGCGCCCTTCGGCTTGCCACGACCGGACACGCCGTGACGGGGATCGTGCGAAATCCACAGCAGCCGCGTTTGAATATCCTGCGGATGCAGGAGGTGAGGCTCATCTGCGGTGATGTCGGTCAGACCGAAGCGTATCGCAGCGAGCTTGAGCGCAGCGACGTCGTCATTCACACGATGCTGGACAAGAAGCACCCGTTCGACACCGATCGTGCGCTGTTCGGCGTCCTGCAGGGGCTGCCGCCCCGAACGCCAGTGCGGCGGTTCATCTATACGACCGGATGCTCGATCTTCGGCAAGGTCCCGGTTGCCATCATGGACGAGCGCACCGAGCCGAACCCCGACCACCCGCTCGCCTTCCGCCGCGGGCTCGAACGCGAGGCGCTAGCCCTCAAGGGCGTCAGCACGGTCGTTCTGCGACCGGGCTTCATGTTCGGCAACGACGGTTTCAACAGCGTCAGCGCCGATTGGTTTGCGATGGCGGAGGAGGGCGACGCGGTCTTCCGCGGTGATCGCGAAAAGGGCTGGTCATGGATCCACATCGCCGACCTGGCCGAGGCGTATCGCCGCGTCGTCGAGGCGGACGATAGCATCGTCCGAGGGGAGATCTTTCACCTTGCCGATGACCGCAGGCCGCGCAGTCTCGAGGTCATGCGCGCCTGTCTCGATGCGGCGGGCTACCAGGGCGACATTCGCTTCGAAGGGTCGACCAAGGGCGACAATATCAGCACCTGGTTTGACCAGAACGAGTTCATCACCTCGCAGAAGGCGCGCGAACGGCTCGGATGGCGCGCGCGGCACGATGGCATTGTCGAAAGCGCCGGAACGGTCTTCGCGGCGTGGAAAGCAGCGCGCGGCATGGGCACTGGTTGACTCAACCGGGTCGGGACCTACAATTCCGCATAACTTCCGCACGCAGCCGGAAAAGGAAACGCCGAGATGGATGTGAAGGTCGTCGCCAGCCGCTACACCGATCGGCCCAAGACCGACCCTGCCGAGCGCATATTCCGGATTGCCGATCACATCGTCGTCGATGCTGAGAAGCTGCGCTCGGGCCGAATGTATGTCGGCGATGATTTTCGCGCGGTGGTGCTGACCTTGGTCCCTGGTCAGGCGCAAGAGGTGCACCTGCATCCGGCCACGGATCATGCCTGGTTCATCGTCTCGGGGACCGGTGAGGTCACGATGGAAGATGGACGGCGCGAAACGGTGGAGCCGGGACAGTTCCTGGTGCACCCGCGCAACTCGGTGCACGGGCTGCACAACACCGGTAAAGAGAACCTCGTCTATGTCGCTTTGTCGATCGGGGCATAGCCATGCTGAAGCCGTCTGATCTGCGCGGCGTCTACGCCATCATCCCGACCCCGGCAAAGAATGGGGCCGATCGTTGCGATGCCGTCGATACGGTTGACCTCGCCGAGACGGAGCGCGTCGTCAATCGCCTCATCGACGACGGCGTCAATGGGCTGATCGTGCTGGGAACGACCGGCGAGTGCGCCACGGTGACGGGCCCGGAATACGAGGCGTTCGTCGACTGCGTGCTGGCGACGGTCAAGAAGCGGATTCCCACGTTCATCGGAACGACCGCGCTCGGAACCCATGAGGTGGTGCGGCGGACGCGATTTGCCGCCGAGCGTGGCGCCGACGGCATTCTCCTGGGTTTGCCGATGTGGCAGCCGCTGACGGTCGACATGGCCGTAGCCTATTACCGCGGCATCTCCGAGACGTTTCCGCGCGTTGCGATCATGGTCTACGGGAACGGGCGTGCCTTCCGCTTCGCGTTCTCACCCGAGTTCTGGAGTCGCGTGGTCGATGTGGCGCCCACGCTGATGGCCGCCAAATACTCGCGCCCGAAAGCGCTGCTCGATTCTCTTGCTGCCGCGAAGGGCCGCGTCCATTTCCTGCCGCACGACGGGGCGCTGAGCAAGTTTGCGGAGCTTTCCCCAAGGACAACGACTGCCTGCTGGTCGACGGCGGCGTCGATGGGGCCGGAGCCGGTGCTGGCGCAGATGCGTGCATTGCTCTCCAGCGACGCCGAAGGGCTGCGGAAGATCGCCGCCGATCTGGCCTGGGCACGGGAGCCGATTGCCGAGCTCACGAGCGATCCCGAGCTGTTCACGACCTACAACATTCAGATGGAAAAGATTCGGATCGAAGCTGCGGGCTATTGCAAGGCGGGGCCGATCCGGCCGCCGTACAATGTCATGCCGGAGCCCTACGCAGAGCTCGCGCGGGAGAACGCGCGGCGTTGGCGGCAGCTCTGCGAGAAATACGCGAACGCTTTGGTGCGGTGACCTGGCGGACGTGATTGCAGCAGCGGCCGCGCTAACCCGCCGCCGCAAACCGCGCCAGGTTGCTCCACACATAGGCGATCTCGTGCAGGTCAGCGTCGTCGCGACGAATGACGTGCGTTTCTCCGGGCTGGCCACCGAGCGCCTCGTAGAAGCGCCGGGTGCCATGGTTGTCAATCAGAACCCAGAGCCCGGCCGAGGCATGGCCGCCGCGCGCAAGCGCGCGCATCAGCGACGTGAGCAGCGTACGCCCGATGCCGCGGCGCTTGGCGTGGTCGAGGAGATAGATCGAGGTGATCTCCCCGGTGGTGCCGAGGAGCGCGTCGCGCGCGACGCCGGCCGAGCCAAATCCCACGATGCCCGAGGGCGCTTCGACGATCTTAACGATGGCCTCGCCCGCAAGAATGTCGGTCCACATGCGGGCGCTGCGCTCGACCGAGAGCGACGCCAGCATCGCCGCGGGCATCAGGTCGCGGTAGCTCTCCCGCCAGGCTTGCACGTGGACGCAGGCGATCTCTTGCGCATCGGCAGCGGTGGCCGCGCGAATGCGAGGCTCGCTCAATCCGCTGCATCCTCGAAAGTGGCGCGGAAGGCATGCGCCGGATAGACGCCGAGGATCTTCATTTCCTTGGAAAAGAACGACAGCTCCTCGAAGGCGAGCACGAGCTTGCGGTCCTCCGGATGGCCCTCGACGTCGGCGTAGAACTGGGTGGCGAAGAAGTTGCCGTCGATCATGTAGCTTTCGAGCTTGGTCATGTTGACGCCATTGGTGGCGAAACCGCCCAGCACCTTGTAGAGCGCGGCCGGGACGTTGCGGACGCGGAACAGGAACGTCGTCACTACCGGGCCCGGGCCGCTCGCCGCCCATTTCGATTCGCGCGAGAGCACGATGAAGCGCGTAGTGTTGTGCGACTCGTCCTCGATGTTCTCGGCCAAGATCGACAGCCCGTAGATCTCGGCGGCGAGCCGCGAGGCGATGGCGGCGCGCGTCTTGTCGCCCGCGGATGCGATCTCGCGTGCGGAGCCCGCCGTATCGGCGGCGACCACCGGCTTGATGCCGAGCTTGCGGATCACCTTACGGCACTGGCCGAGGGCGTGGACGTGGCTCTCCACCGTCTTGATGTCCGCGAGCGCCGCCCCCTTCGGCGCCAGCAGCTGGTGGCGCACCGGCATGAAATGCTCGCTGACGATGTGCAGCCCCGAGTGTGGCATCAGATGGTGGATGTCGGCGACGCGGCCGGCGACCGAGTTCTCGATCGGGATCATGCCGAGCGCCGCGTCGCCCGACGTGATCGCCGCGAAGCAGTCTTCGAACGTGGGGCAGGGGACTGCCTCACAGTCGGGATAGGCCTCGCGGATGGCGAGGTGCGAGTTCGCCCCGGGCTCTCCCTGGAACACGATTTTGGTGATCATGACCGCTCCGGTACGCGTAAGGGTGACGTTCCTTATCCATTGTTGGGCGCAAGCTCTATAGGAACTTCAAAGCCAAAACCACACGTGAATCATGGCGTTGCAGGGGGCTTTGATTCCGCAGCGCGGGCGTTGCCAGATGCCGGACGCTGGCTCAGCCCGCCGCCAGCAGCCCGCGCGCACGCGCGAGGTCTTCCGGTGTGTCGACCCCAAGTGGTACGGTGTCGACAATGGCCACGTCGATGCGCATGCCGGCTTCGAGCGCGCGCAGCTGTTCAAGCTTCTCGCGCTGCTCCAACGCCGACTGCGGCAAGGCGACGAACCGCTCCAAAGCCAGCCGGCGGTAGGCGTAAAGGCCGATATGGTGATAGAGCGGCCCCTCTCCCCACGGGGCTTGGGCACGCGTGAAATAGAGGGCGCGCAACCTTTTGGGGCCGAGCGGCGCCCCCACCACCTTGACCACGTTCGGATTGCCGCGCTCCTGCGGGCGGACGATCTCGGCCGCCAGCGTCGCGATGTCGACTGCCGGATCGGCAAGCGGGGTCAGCGCTGCGTGGATGTCGGTGGGGGCGAGCATCGGCAGGTCGCCCTGGACGTTGACGATAATGCGGCATTGCCCCGAGGGGTCGGCGGCAGAAAGTGCCTCGAACACCCGATCCGAGCCCGAGATATGGTCGACGCGCGTCATCAGGGCACGGCCGCCCGCTTTCTCGACGCAAGCTGCGACCGCCTCCGAGTCGGTTGCCACCACCACGTCGCCGACGGCGGCCGCCTGCGCCCGCCGCAGCACGTGCACGATCATCGGCTCGCCCGCGATATCGGCAAGCGGCTTGCCGGGGAGCCTGGTTGCGGCCATCCGGGCCGGAATCACAATGAGGATGTCGCTGTCGGCCATCGGTCTCGAGGAGCCCGAAACCCTCATAAAACTGTCGGGGGCATGCCGGTTATACGGGTTGCCACCAGCGAGGCAAACCGGTTATCTGTGCGGCGAATATCCACCCATTTCCTCGCGTTGGAGACCGGGCCGTGCTGGATTCCTTTGAGCTGAACAAGGTTCTCGGTGCTGTTTTGGGTACGTGCCTTGGCGTCGTCGCCCTAAACATCGCTGCGGGCGCGGTGTTCTCGCCCGGCAAGCTTGAGAAGCCGGGCTTCGAAATCGATGTGCCGACCACGCCCGGAGGGCATACCCCGACCACCCCGGCCCCGCCTGAGGTTCCGCTTGGTGAGCTTCTGGCCAAGGCCGACGTGGCCCGCGGCGCTGAATCAGCGAAGAAGTGCGCGGCCTGTCACACCCTCGACAAGGGTGGGCGGACGCTAGTCGGACCGCCGCTCTGGGGGGTCGTGGGACGCGACAAAGCGTCCGTCGCCGGCTTCACCTACACGCCCGCCATGAAGCAACAAAAGGGTAGGTGGACGATTGCCGACCTGAACCACTTCATCACCAATCCGAGAAGCATGGTCCCCGGCACCGCCATGACGTTTGGCGGCATCACACGGGCGACGGAGCGGGCTGATCTATTGGCCTATCTCAACAGCTTGGCCGACAATCCCGCGCCTCTGACAAAGGGGGCGTCGCTGCCGGGCGCGACCCGTGCGGCGCAGGCGCCGCGCGATGTGACGACGCGCTAGCCACGCGATTTGCCACAGAGCAATTTGCCACAGAAGAGCGCAGCCGGGCGGCCGGAACAATGTTCGGCCGCAGTGGCCATCAACGCGAATGTGAAGGGCCCGCGCCATCGTGCCCGGCGAATGGGTGGCTATCTATCCAAAAACAGACATAATCTCTGCAAAGCGTGGGGCGCTGAAACCTGCCCGGCCCGCCTGACTGGAGGCCCCTTGTGCCGCTGAGCCGCCGATCCCTGCTTCACACCGGACTGTTTGCCGCTGTCTCGCCCGCGCTCGAGGGCTTGCCGTTCACTCCGCCCGCGCACGCCCAGACCGCGGAATGGCGCCATGCCCTGTCCCTGTTCGGCGACGTCAAGTATCCGGCTGGCTTCAAGCGTTTCGACTATGTCAATGCGCAGGCGCCCAAGGGCGGCACGGTGCGCATGCTGGCGATCGGCACCTTCGACAATTTCAACATCGCTGTCGGCAGCGTGCGCGGCTCGCTTGAGCGCTACGGCATCGGCAACATCTACGAGTTGTTGATGGCGTCGTCGCTTGACGAGGTATCGACCGAGTATGGTCTGCTCGCCGAAGCGGTCAGTCATCCGCCGGATGCCTCTTCGGTGACCTACCGGTTGCGCGCGCAGGCGCGCTGGCATGACGGCAAGCCGGTCACGGCCGAGGACGTGATCTTTTCGTTCGACGCGGTCAAGAAGCACGATCCGCTATTGGCGGCCTACTACCGGAATGTGACCAAGGCCGAGAAAGTCGGCGAGCGCGAGATCAAATTCAGCTTCAGCCAATCCGGCAACCGCGAGTTGCCGCAGATCGTCGGTCAGCTCACTGTTCTTCCGAAACATTGGTGGGAGGGAACCGACGCCTCCGGCAAGAAACGCGATATCGGGGCAACCACGATCGAGCCGCCGCTCGGCAGCGGCCCCTATCGTATCAAGGAATTCGTGACCGGCCGAACCGTCGTTTATGAGCGCGTGAAGGACTATTGGGGCAAGGACCTCAACGTCAACGTCGGTCGCGACAATTTCGACGAACTGAAATACGAATATTTTCGCGATTCGACGGTCGCGCTCGAAGCCTTCAAGGGCGATGCCATCGACTGGCGCCTCGAAAACAGCGCGCTGTTCTGGGCCACCCGCTACGATTTCCCCGCCGCCAAGGAAGGGCGCGTCAAGCGGGAGGAATTTCCAGTTCGTGATCGGGGCGTGATGCAGGCCTTCGCCTTCAATCTCCGGCGCGAGAAGTTCCAGGATCCGCGACTGCGGCGCGCGTTCAACTATGCGTTCGACTTCGATGAGGCCAACAAACAGCTGTTCTTTGGTCAATACCGGCGCATTACCAGCTATTTCGATGGGACTGAGCTTGCCAGTTCGGGCCTGCCGACGGGGGAAGAGCTCGCGATTCTCGAAACCGTGCGCGATAAGGTTCCAGCCGAAGTTTTTACGACGCCTTACACCAACCCGGTGTTCGGCAGCGCCGAGAAGTTGCGCTCCAACCTGCGCGAGGGCGTGCGCCTCCTGCGCGACGGGGGGTTCGAGGTCCGCAACCAGAGGCTTATGCGCGCGGCAAGCAGCGAAGCGCTCAACGTCGAGATCCTGATCGACGACCCGAGCTTCGAGCGCATCATTCTGTTCTACAAGCCCGGGCTGGAGCGGCTTGGTGTCTCCGTGACGGTTCGAACAGTGGACGATGCCCAGTATGAGAACCGCCTGCGCACTTGGGACTTCGACATCATCGTTCAATCTTGGCCGGAGTTGTTGTCCCCCGGCAACGAGCAGCGTGACTACTGGGGCTCGGCGGCGGCCGATCGGCCCGGCTCGCGCAACTTCATCGGCATCAAGAATCCCGCGGTCGATGCGCTGATCGACCGCGTCATCTTCGCCAAGAGCCGCGCCGAACTGGTGGCCGCCACCCGCGCGCTCGACCGGGTGCTGCTGTGGAACTTCTACGTTGTTCCGCAGTGGACCTATAGCAAGGAGCGCACGGCGCGTTGGGACCGGTTCGGCCACCCTGCCGATATGCCCAAATACGGCCGCTCGGCATTTCCCACGATCTGGTGGTGGGACGCCGACAAGGCGGCCAAGACGAGGGCGCGATCGTGACCCGGCCCGATCAAGGGAGGGGTGTTCTAAGCCGCCGTCATGCGTTGACGCTAGGCGCTGGCGCGGTCGCGACACTGGTAGTGCGGCCGACCGCCGCCCAGGCCGACGTCGAGCGGCACGGCATATCCAGCTTCGGCGATCTCAACTATCCGGCCGATTTCAAGCATTTCGAATACGTCAATCCGGCCGCGCCCAAGGGCGGGCTGTTCTCGCAGGTCGGCGCGACAAGGCAGTTCAATCAGAACTTCAATACGTTCAACTCGCTCAATAGCTACATCTTCAAGGGTGAAGCTGCGCTCGGCATGGAGCGCACCTTCGCGAGCCTGATGGTTCGGGCCTTCGACGAGCCGGACGCCATGTATGGGCTCGTTGCACGCGCAGTCGTCATTTCGCCCGATCGGCTGACTTACCGTTTCCTGCTGCGGCCGGAGGCCAAGTTCCACGATGGCAGCAAGCTCGACGCCCACGACGTCGCTTTTTCGCTCAACCTGCTTAAGCAGAAGGGCCACCCGATCATCACCCAGCTTATGCGCGACGTCGTGGCCGCGGAAGCGGCTGACGACGCGACGGTGGTGGTGCGGTTTGCGCCCAAGCGCGGGCGCGACGTGCCGCTTTTCGTCGCCGAGCTGCCGGTGTTCTCGCGCGCCTACTACAGCAAGCGCGAGTTCGACGAGGACACCATGGAGGCGCCGCTCGGCAGCGGCCCCTACAAGGTCGGAAAGTTTGAGGGCGGACGCTACATCGAATACGAGCGGGTCAAGGACTGGTGGGGCGCGGACCTGCCGGTGTCGCGCGGGCTGAACAATTTCGACATCCTGCGCTATGAGTTCTATCGGGACCGAGACGTCGCCTTCGAAGGGTTCATTGGCAAGAACTACCTGTTCCGCGAAGAGTTCACTTCGCGCGTCTGGGCGACCCGCTACGATTTTCCGGCGCTCAAGGACGGTCGCGTCAAGCGCGACGTGCTGCCTGACGACACGCCGTCGGGCGCGCAGGGCTGGTTCTTCAATACGCGGCGCGAGAAGTTCAAGGATCCGCGCCTGCGCGAGGCGCTGAACTACGCCTTCGACTTCGAGTGGACCAACAAGAACATCATGTACGGGTCATACCTTCGCACTCACTCGATGTTCCAGAACTCCGACATGATGGCGAAAGGCAAGCCCGGACCGGAGGAGCTTGCGCTGCTCGAGCCGTTCCGCGGCCGGGTTCCGGACGAGGTATTCGGCGAGCCGTTCGTGCCACCGGTCTCCGACGGCTCCGGGCAGGACCGCGCGCTCCTGCGCAAGGCGAGCGCGCTCCTGCGGCAGGCGGGCTTTCCAGTGCACGACGGCAAGCGCTTTACGCCCAAGGGCGAGCAGATCACCATCGAGTTCCTGCTGGACGATTTGTCGTTCCAGCCGCACCACATGGCGTTGATCAAGAATCTCGCGACGCTCGGCATCGACGCATCAATTCGTATCGTCGATCCAGCCCAATACAAGCGGCGCACCGAGACGTTCGAATTCGACATCACGGTCGAGCGCTTCAGTTTCTCGAGCACGCCCGGCGATTCGCTGCGCACGTACTTCACCTCGCAGGCCGCTGCCATCAAGGGTTCGCAAAACCTCGCCGGCATTGCCGACCCGGTGATCGATGCCCTGGTCGACCGCATCATCGCGGCCGACACCCGGGCCGCGCTCACGGTGGCTTGCAGAGCGCTTGATCGCGTGTTTCGCGCCGGCCGTTACTGGATCCCACATTGGTACAAAGCGTCGCACTGGATCGCCTATTGGGATGTGTTCAGCCGGCCGACGGTGCCAAAACCGCGCTACTCGCGCGGCATTCCCGAGACTTGGTGGTATGATCCCGCCAAGGCGGCGAGGGTTCAGCGTGATCAGTAATTTCAACGTGATCAGTAATCTCGTGTATGATCGGGCGGGCGACAAGAAACCGATCCGCAGATGACCGCCTATATCGTTCGGCGCTTGCTCCTGATGATTCCGACATTGTTCGGGATCATGTTCGTGTCCTTCGTGGTAGTGCAATTCGCGCCGGGCGGACCGGTGGAACGCGTCATTGCCGTGCTGTCCGGGGCTGATACCGGCGCCGGCTCCCGGACCGGCGGATCGAGCGGCGGCGACTTCGGCAGCCGCGGCCAGCCCGGAGGCGGCCTCAACGACGTATCGTCGAAATATCGCGGCGCTCAGGGCCTCGATCCTGAGTTCATCAAGCAGTTGGAGAAGCAGTTCGGCTTCGACAAGCCGGCCTACCAGCGCTTCCTCATGATGCTCTGGAACTATAGCCGCTTCGATTTCGGTAAGAGCTACTTTCGTGACGTGAGCGTGCTGCAACTGATCGGCGAAAAGCTGCCGGTCTCGATCTCACTCGGACTGTGGCTCACGCTGCTTACCTACCTGATCTCGATCCCGCTCGGCATCCGCAAGGCGGTGCACGATGGCTCGCGCTTCGACGTCCTGACGTCGGGCGTCATTATCATCGGCTATGCGATCCCGGGCTTCCTGTTTGCGATCCTGCTCATCGTCTTGTTCGCCGGCGGCAACAGCTTCGCGATCGGGCCTACGATCAACGGTCACTTCTACGGGTTCCATATCGGCTGCAGTTGCTTTCCGTTGCGCGGCCTGCACTCGGACGATGCAGCGAACATGTCCTGGGGGGCGTATATCCTCGACTATTTCTGGCACCTGATCTTGCCCATTATCTCGATGGGGCTCGCCGCATTCGCGACGATGACGCTCTTGACCAAAAATTCGTTTCTCGACGAGATCCGCAAGCAATACGTGCTGACCGCCCGCGCCAAGGGCAACAGCGAGCGCCAGGTGCTCTATGGCCATGTCTTCCGCAACGCGATGCTGATCGTGATTGCGGGTTTTCCCGGCGCCTTCGTGCATTCGTTCTTCACCGGCGCGCTCCTGATCGAGACCATATTCTCGCTCGACGGCCTCGGTCTGCTCAGCTTCGAAAGCGTGCTCAATCGCGACTACCCGGTCGTGTTCGCGACGCTCTACATCTTCGCGCTGGTCGGCCTGGTGGTGAATCTGATCTCGGATCTGACCTACACCTGGGTTGATCCGCGTATCGACTTCGAAACGCGGGAGGTGTGAGCGTGGACGACCGCATTAGCGTCCAGCCCCCCGACACGACCGCCTTTACGCCGGAATCCGCGGCGCCGCCAAAGAGACGCTTTGCGCTGTCACCGATCAATCGCCGCCGCCTGGAAAGCCTCAAGGCGAACCGGCGCGGCTATGTCTCGTTCTGGATCTTCATGGTGCTGTTCGTGCTGTCGCTCGGCGCCGAGTTCATCGCCAACGACAAGCCCTTCGTCGTCCAGTATGATGGGAAATACTTCTTTCCGGTGTTCCGCACCTATCCGGAGACGGCCTTCGGCGGTGATTTCGAGACGGCGGCCGACTATCGCGATCCCTATCTGCAGAAGCTTGTCGCCGAGTCAGGCGGCTTCATGGTGTGGCCTCTGATTCGTTATTCCTACAACACTCACAACCTTGATCTGCCGACGCCCGCGCCATCCAAGCCCACGTGGCTCCTGACCGAAAAGGAGTGCGAGTCGGTCGTAAAGAGAAAGGGCCTCTCGGGTTGCCATGACCTTGAATATAACTGGCTCGGCACCGACGACCAGGGCTTCGACGTGGTGGCGCGGCTGATCTATGGCTTCCGCATTTCCGTGCTGTTCGGGCTGATCCTCACGCTCATTTCCTCGGTGATCGGCGTTGCGGCGGGCGCCGTGCAGGGCTATTTCGGCGGCTGGGTCGATCTCCTGTTTCAGCGCTTCATCGAGATATGGACCTCGGTCCCGACGCTTTATTTGCTGTTGATCATTTCGTCCGTTTTGGTGCCAAGTTTCTTTGTGCTGCTTGGAATCCTGCTGTTGTTTTCATGGGTGGCGTTGGTCGGCCTGGTGCGTGCCGAGTTCCTGCGCGGCCGCAACTTCGAATATGTTCAGGCCGCGCGCGCGCTCGGCGTCTCGAATGCCGTCATCATGTTCCGGCATCTGCTGCCCAACGCCATGGTGGCGACCATGACGTTCCTGCCGTTCATCCTCTCGGGCTCGGTGATGACACTCACCTCGCTCGATTTCCTTGGCTTCGGCCTGCCGCCGGGCTCGGCATCGCTCGGCGAACTGCTCAAGCAGGGCAAGGCCAACATCCAGGCGCCCTGGCTCGGCATGTCGGGCTTCTTCACGCTCGCCATCATGTTGTCGCTCCTGATCTTCATCGGCGAGGCGGTGCGCGACGCCTTCGATCCGCGCAAGACGTTCCGGTGACCGAGGAGCGCATGCCCGCCAAACTGCTTGAAGTGGAGGATCTTTCGATCGGCTTTCGCCAGGGCGCGCGCGACACGCTGGCGGTCGACCGCATCTCCTTCGACATCGCCGAGGGCGAGACGGTGGCGCTGGTCGGCGAGTCAGGCTCCGGCAAGTCGGTGACGGCGCTGTCGGTGATGAAACTTCTGCCGTATCCGGCCGCGCATCACCCTTCGGGCGCGGTCCGCTTCAAGGGCGAGGATCTGCTCGGGATGAGCGAGCGGCAAATCCGCCAGGTCCGTGGCAACAACATCGCCATCATCTTCCAGGAGCCGATGACCTCGCTCAATCCGCTCCATACCATCGAAAAGCAGATCGGCGAGATCCTGCTGCTGCATCAGGGGCTCACCGGCGCGCCGGCGCGCGCGCGGATCGTGGAACTCTTGAACCAGGTCGGGATTCCGAATCCGGAAGGCCGCCTGGAGAGCTATCCGCACCAGCTTTCGGGCGGGCAGCGCCAGCGCGTGATGATCGCCATGGCGCTCGCCAATGAGCCCGACCTGCTGATCGCCGACGAGCCGACCACCGCGCTCGATGTCACGGTACAGGCGCAGATTCTCAAGCTGCTCAAGAGCGTCCAGACCCGGCTCGGCATGGCGATGCTGTTCATCACCCACGACCTCGGCATCGTGCGCAAGCTCGCCGACCGGGTCTGCGTCATGAAGGAAGGCAAGATCGTGGAGAAGGGCACGGTTGAGCGCGTGTTCACCGCGCCCGAGCATCCCTATACGCGTGCGCTTCTGGCGGCTGAGCCGCGGCCCGATCCGGCGCCGGTCATGCCCGACGCCCCGACCGTAATCGAAGCCAACGATCTCAAGGTCTGGTTCCCGATCAAGCGCGGCGTGCTGCGGCACACGGTCGGGCACATCAAGGCCGTCGACGGCATCAGCATCGCGGTGCGGCGCGGCGAGACGCTGGGGATCGTGGGCGAGTTGGGCTCCGGCAAGACCACGCTGGGGCTCGCGATCCTGCGGCTCATTTCCTCGCAGGGGACGATCGCGTTCCTGGGCAAGTCGATCGCGGGCCTGAACTTCAAGGCGATGCGGCCAATCCGCCGCAACATGCAGGTCGTGTTCCAGGACCCCTATGGCTCGCTCAGCCCGCGCATGTCGATATCGGACATCATCGAGGAGGGGCTGTGGGTCCATCAGCCGGACCTGTCGAAGGAGGAGCGCGAGCAGAAAGTGATTCGCGCGTTGCGCGACGTCGGGCTCGACCCGGAGCTGCGGTACCGGTATCCGCATGAGTTTTCCGGCGGTCAGCGTCAGCGCATTGCGGTCGCGCGCGCGATCGTGCTGGAGCCGACGTTTATCGTGCTCGACGAGCCGACGAGCGCGCTCGACATGCTGATCCAGGCCCAGATGGTCGATCTCCTGCGCGACCTGCAGAAACGGCTCAACCTGACCTACCTGTTCATCTCGCATGACCTGCGGGTGGTGGCGGCGCTGGCGAGCCGCCTGATCGTGATGCGGCACGGCAAGGTGGTGGAGGAGGGGCATGCCGCCGATCTGTTCGCCCGCCCGCAGAGCGACTACACCCGCGCGCTGTTCGCGGCCGCTTTCAATCTGGAAGCCGCGCCCGCGGACGTCGTCGCGCAATAAGCGCGGGCGTTCCGTCTGGCTATTGCGATTAAGTGGCGGCCCGCCGGACGCCGGTCACTTCGCTGCCGGTGGCGCGAATGCGCGCGATGGCGTCCATGACCGGCTCGACCGCGACCGCCATGTGGAACGCATTGGCGTGGATGAGCGTGGTGGCGTCGCGCGCAATCGCGACGTGCCCCTTCCAGAACACAAGGTCACCGCGCTGCAGCGTCGCGATATCGGGGGCGACCGCCGAGCCGAGCGCGCGCTCCTGCATGTCGCTGTCACGCGGGCAGGACATTCCGCAGGCCGTGAGCGCGATCTGCACCAATGCGGAGCAGTCGAGCCCGAGGCTGGTCTTGCCGCCCCAGAGATAGGGTACCCCGAGGAATTGCTCCGCGACCGCGATGAAATCGGATTCGGGGACGTCGAGCGGCTTGAGATGGCAATCCGGCACGAAGCCATTGGTGTCGGTCACCGCCAGCGCGCCGTCGACGCGCGTGATCGCAAGCCGGCACCCTAGCGACAGCGCTTCGAGCGGCGGCAGCTTGATCGAGGGGCCCGGAAACACCAGCGTGCGTGGGACCGCGACCCGGTGGGTCTTCGGCCGGCCGGGATCGCGTAGCGTTGCCGTCGGCAACCAGCCGACGTATCCGTCGGTTTCGAGCTGGCCCCAGGACCAGCCTTCCTCGTTGCTGTCATAGATGGCGACGCGCTCGCCCTTGAGCGCCTCGGTCTCGAGAGAGGCATCGGGTGACGGCGAGCGCCGCAGCGGTGCCTGCGCCTCGGCAATCTCGTGCACACGCCCATCGACAAAACGCGCGGCCGTGACCTTGCTGGCGAGATGGCTTGCCGCCAGATCGGGCCGTGCCGGCGTGATGCGCGGATCGTACGAGGTCATCGGTGCTTGCTCAGCCGTAGCGAGCGGTCAACAGTGCATAGAGTGCGCGCGCAGCCTGGCACTCGGCCCCTTCGGGGTGGCCCGGTCGCGTCGTCTGATTCCAGGCGTAGATGTCGCAATGGAGCCATGCCTTGGCGGCACTCACGAAGCGACGCAGAAACATCGCGGCGGTGATCGATCCGGCAAAGCCGCCGCTCGACACGTTATTGACGTCGGCGACTTTCGATTCGAGCAGCTGATCGTAGGGTCGCCACAGCGGCATCCGCCAGAGCGGATCGTTCTGCGCCTGCGCATGCCGGGCAAGCTCGCCCGCGAGCGTATCGTCGTCCGTATAGAACGGCACCACCTCGGTGCCGAGCGCCACCCGCGCGGCGCCGGTGAGCGTCGCCATGTCGGCAATCAGCTCGGGCTCTTCCTCGTCGGCCAGCGCAAATGCATCGGCCAGGACCAAGCGGCCCTCGGCGTCGGTGTTGCCGATTTCAACGGTGATGCCCTTGCGCGATCGATAGATATCGCGCGGGCGGAATGCGGAGCCGGATATCGCGTTCTCGACCGCCGGGATCAGCACGCGCAGCCTGATCTTGGCCCGGCGCGACATCAGCATGTGGGCGAGGCCGAGCATCGAGGCGGCGCCGCCCATGTCCTTCTTCATGTTGAGCATGCCGCTGTCGGGCTTGATGTCGAGGCCGCCGGTATCGAAACAGACCCCCTTACCGACGAGCGTGATCTTGGGATGGGAGGGCTCGCCCCATGTCATGTCGATGAGGCGCGGCGCCCGGTCGGCGGCGCGGCCCACCGCGTGGATGAGCGGGAAATTCTGCTTGAGCAGGTCTTCGCCGACGATCGCGTTGCAGGTCGCGCCGTGGCGCGTTGCGAGCGCGCGCACGGCGTCCTCAAGCTCGGCGGGTCCCATGTCGTTTGCGGGCGTGTTGATGAGGTCGCGGGCGAGGAAGACGCCCTCGGTCACCCGCGTCAGGTCGTCGGCGTCAAGCCCTTCGGGCACCTCGAGCCGTATCGACTTGCCGTCCGGCTTCCGGTAACGCCCGAAGCGATAGGTGCCGAGCGCAAACGCCAATGCGCCGAGCCATGGGTCGTGGGGCTGGTCGGCAAACCGGTAGGTGCTGGGCGGCAGCAAGGTGGCGAGCGCGCCCGGCCGGAACAGATCCCGGTGCGCCTCGTTCGGGTCCTCCAGCGCGAACAGCACGCCCGCGAGCGCGCCATCGGGTCCTGGCAGGAGGAGGTGGCGACCGGGCCGCGGCTCAAATCCAGCCGAATCGGCAAACGCCCGCCCACGGGCGTCGAGGCGCACCCGCGTTTCCGGCCAGCCGGCGGCGGTAACGAACGTCACCGGCACGCCAGTGCCGTCGTGCGGTGCAAAAGCGGGGTGGATTGCGGCCATGGGTCCGCACGGGAATGCCATGCGGGGAAACCGAGGTCCAGTGCCCCGCTTCCGACGCTCGTGAGCTGTCGCAACGCCCTCTGACACGAGCTTCGGAAGCAAAGGGGTACTGGCAAGTCACTGAATCCGATGCCATTTTTCGATTTGAAGTTCCTGACCGAACTTGCCGCAAGCGCTTTGGGAACTGCAAATCGGAGGCACTAGCCCCGTTAACCAGCCGTTAGGGTTAACGCTTTATTGCTGCCGGTATCGGGTGGCGCCTGGAGACGATCCCAAAGCCATGCATGCATCAGCACGTTCGTATCGCGCCAGACCCGCGCACCTTCTCGCCTCGGCGTCGCTTGCCGTTGCGCTCGGGCTGCTGACGGCGGGCTGCAAGACCACCCAAACGGGCGAGCCTCCAGCAACCTCCGCCATGGCGGCAGTGCCGCGCGACGAGGCCGAGGCGCGCAGCATGGTCTCGGCCTGGGGCGAGCGCCACCGGGCCAATCCCACGGACCCAGTCGCGGCCATCAACTATGCGCAGGCGCTGCGCGCCTCCGGTCGGCGTTCGCAAGCGGTCGCGGTGCTGGAACAGGCAGCGCTCAAGAATCCCAGGAACATGCAACTGCTCGGAGCCTATGGCAGGGCGCTGGCCGATGCCGGCAACTACCAGCAGGCGCTTGATGTGTTGAGCCGGGCGCACACGCCCGATCGTCCGGATTGGCGCATCCTGTCGGTGCAGGGCGCCGTGCTCGACCAGATGGGCCGACACGACGAGGCGCGGCGTTACTACGCGACAGCGCTCAAGATCGTGCCCGACGAGCCGTCAGTGCTCTCCAATCTGGGCCTGTCCTATGCGTTGTCCAAGGACCTGGTGCGGGCTGAGATGACGCTGCGCCGGGCCGCCTCGCGCCCGGGCGCCGAGCCGCGGGTGCGGCAGAACCTGGCGCTGGTGGTGGGGCTGCAGGGCCGCTTCGCCGAGGCGGAATCGATCGCGCGCGCCGATCTGCCGGCGGAGCTTGCCGCTGCCAATGTCGCCTATTTGCGTCAGATGCTGGCGCAGCAGAATCAGCTCAAGCTCCCGACGTCACGGTCGCCGGCGTCGAGGAAGGGACACAGCTGAGGCGAACCTCGGAAGGTGCCTGCGCGACCCTTGAACGTTTCGGCTTGCCGGGCGTCTACGAGTCGAGAATTTTCTTGCCGCTTGTTCCAGACATCGCCATCTCGGCAGAGCCATGTCGGCCGCGGAGCCATGTCGGCTGCGGAGGCCGGTTCACCCGGCCTGCAGCGAAATCGCTTTAGATTGAATCGCGGCTTCGCTCTCAGCGTTTGTCTGGTCACATGATCCTATCTGAAAAGTCTGCAACCCTTCAGGATCATGCCCTAGCCGCGCGGGCCGCCGGCCATCATCGCAGCGTCATGATCTTGATGCCGGCCGGGCCGAGGATGACGACGAAGAGGACGGGCAGGAAGAACAGGATCATCGGCACCGTCAGCTTCGGAGGCAGGCCGGCTGCTTTCTTCTCGGCCTCGGACATGCGCATGTCGCGGTTTTCCTGCGCCATCACGCGCAGCGTCTGCCCGAGCGGCGTGCCGTAGCGCTCGGCTTGCTGCAACGCCATGCAGACCGCTTTCACGCCTTCGAGATTGGTGCGCTTGGCGAGGTTTTCGTAGGCCTGACGGCGCTCCTGCAGATAGGACAGCTCCGCCGTCGTCAGCGTGAGCTCCTCGGCCAGCGGAATAGACTGCACGCCGACTTCAGCCGCGACCTTCCGGAATGCCGCTTCGATCGACATTCCGGATTCCACGCAGATCAGCAACAGGTCGAGCGCGTCCGGAAATGCCCGTCGGATCGAGAGCTGGCGCTTCTGGATCTTGTTCTTCACGGACAGAATCGGCAGATACATGCCCAGATAAGCCGCGGCGATGCACATGCCGACCTTGATCGACATTGGCTGGTTGAGCTTGGCAACGAAGAACACGTAGAAGCTCGTTCCGGCCAGCATCACGACCGGCGTCACCAGCCGGAAGAACAGAAAGGTGATATAAGGGGCCTGGCCGCGATAACCGGCTTGCACGAGCAGCGCACGTGCCTCTTCCTGGCCCACCCACTTTCCGAGATTGAGCTGGTTGACGATCGTCTGCATGTATTGCTTGGGCGAGCGTCTAAGCGTGACCTTGTCGCCGCGCGCCATTCGTTCGCGCTCGCGCTGGCGGATTTTCTCGCGTTCAAGGGCGACCGCCTTCATTCGCTTCGACAGCGAATCGGTCGCCACAAGCGGCATCGCCAGCGTAAATACCGTGGCGATCGCTGCGACGGCGGCAAACAACATGGCCATGACGCGGGGGTTCGATATCTGCTCGATCAGGGTTTCAATCATTGTTCTGCTTCAGAAGTCGAAGTTGATCATTTTGCGCATGACGAGGATGCCCATCGACATCCAGAATGCGCTGGCGGCCAGCATTGCGCGCCCGGTCGGGTGCGTCCACAAGAGCTCGATGTAGTGAGGACTCGTGAGGTAGACGAGGAACATCACGGCGATCGGAAGGCATCCGATGATGGCGGCTGATGCCTTCGCTTCCATCGACATCGCCTGGATTTTTGCCCTCATCTTCTTGCG
The DNA here is from genome assembly GCA_963753575.1 of uncultured Alphaproteobacteria bacterium. Classification (GTDB taxonomy): domain Bacteria; phylum Pseudomonadota; class Alphaproteobacteria; order Rhizobiales; family Xanthobacteraceae; genus VAZQ01. The sequence continues at coordinate 3,146,119 of CAVWCR010000003.1, read as the reverse complement.
CTCGCGCAGCACCTTCGACAGGTTGCCGAGCGCTTCCGACAGATTGCCGCCGGACTTCTGCTGAATGGAGATCACGATGCCGAAGAAGTTCGCCTCCGCCACCGGAACGCGGTCGTAGAGCTTGGTGCAGGCTTCGCCGAGCGACATGCCGATGGCTTGCGTGTCGAGTATGGTCCTGAATTCGCTGCGCAACGGTTCGGACGCGTCCGTGCTGATGACCTTCAGGCTGTCGAGCAACGGCAGGCCGGCCTTGATGCCGCGCACGATGATGTCGATCGCATCCGGGAAGCCGGCGATGAACCTCGCCTCCCGGCGGCGCTTGAGAAAGCGCAGGACCCACTGCGGAAGGCCGAACCCTGCCGCGAAGCCGGCCGGGAGGGCTGCCACCAGGCCGGCATCGAGCACGACAAAGATCAGGAACGTGAAGATGCCAAGGCCCACGCTGATCAGCACGAACTGAGTTTTCGTCCAGCTCAGGCCGGCCTGGCTGATCCGCGCGCTCAGCAGCAGCGACTTGGCCTGCCTGGCCTCGAGTTCCTTAAGCGATCCTTCAACCTGCTCGCGACGTGAACGCTGCGTGTTGCGCGCGGCGACGGCGGCGCGGTTCACGGGCGCGGCCTTGGTCACCGTCTCCTTGCGTTTCTCGGCTTTTTTCTCACCCGAGAGCAGCGGATAGATGAAGACCCAGACAATGCCGCCGATCGCGACGCTTACCAGGAAGAACAACGAAAACTTGTTCATGACGCGTCTTCTCAGGGCTGCAGGTTGCCGACGGCTTCCGAGGCGTCGAGGGCTGCGGCAAGGCGCTTCTCCTCGCCGTAGTAGCGGGCGCGATCCCAGAACCGGGGGCGACCGATCCCGGTCGAGCGATGGCGACCGATCAGGTCGCCGTTGGCATCCTCGCCGACCATGTCGTAGAGGAAGATGTCCTGCGTGATGATGACGTCGCCCTCCATTCCCATCACTTCCGTGATATGGGTGATGCGCCGGGAGCCGTCGCGTAGGCGTGCCGCTTGCACGATCACGTCGACCGATCCGCAGATCATTTCGCGGATGGTGCGCGACGGCAGCGAATAGCCGCCCATCGTGATCATCGATTCGACGCGTGACAGCGCTTCACGCGGGCTGTTGGCGTGGAGCGTGCCCATCGATCCGTCGTGACCGGTGTTCATGGCCTGCAGCAGGTCGAATGCTTCCGGTCCGCGCACCTCGCCCACGATGATGCGTTCGGGTCGCATACGCAGGCAGTTTCTCACCAGGTCACGCATGGTGATCTGGCCCTCGCCCTCAAGGTTTGGCGGTCGCGTTTCGAGGCGAACCGTATGCGGTTGCTGCAGCTGAAGCTCCGCGGCATCCTCGCAGGTGATGATGCGCTCGTCGTTATCGATGAATTGCGTTAGGCAATTGAGCAGCGTGGTCTTGCCGGAGCCGGTACCGCCGGACACGATGGTGTTGATGCGGCAGCGGCCGATGATCTGAAGAATGTCCGCACCCTCCTTCGTGATACTGCCGAAGTTCACCAGCTGGGAAAGGGTCAGCTTGTCCTTTTTGAACTTTCGGATGGTGAGGGCGGGGCCGTCGATGGCGAGCGGCGGCACGATGACGTTGACGCGCGAGCCGTCGGGCAGGCGCGCGTCGCAGATCGGGGACGATTCATCGACGCGTCGGCCGATCTGGCTGACGATGCGCTGACAGATGTTCAGGAGCTGCTGGTTGTCGCGGAACCGGATCCCGGTCCTTTGGATCTTGCCCTTGACTTCGATGTAGGTGGTGCCTGCACCGTTCACCATGATGTCGGCGATGTCGTCGCGGGCGAGCAGCGGCTCCAGCGGTCCATAACCTAGGACGTCGTTGCAGATGTCGTCGAGCAGCTCTTCCTGCTCGGAAATCGACATCACGATCGCCTTGATGGCGATGATTTCGTTGATGATGTCGCGAATTTCCTCGCGCGCCGAGTCGGCGTCGAGCTTGGCAAGCTGGGCGAGATCGATAGCCTCGATCAGGGCGCCGAAGATCGTGCCCTTGGTTTCGTAATAGGCTTCAGAATGACGCGAGTCGGTTGCGGTCGGGACGAGCGGCGGCGACGGCTGGTTGGGCAGACCGCCGCCCTGTCGATTGCCCGCGGGTGGCGCTCCTACCAGCTGGGCGCCGAGCCCGGTGGACGGCATCGGGGCGCGACCGCCCTCGATGACGCCGGGGACTTGCGCGTCCGGGCGTGGAGCGGCCTGCGGCGCGGATGGCTGCGCCGGCGCCTGCGGAGCCGCGACCGGCTGTGGGCTCGGCGCTGTTGCCGCAGGCGCGGCGCGATTGTCGGCTGTGCTACGCTTTCCGAACACGCAACTAACCCTCCAGAGCTGGTCAAGCCCGCTTGCGCAGTTTTTCGAATATCGGCGACAGCAGGCCGGTCTTGGTCTTCTTCATCTCGGCGCGGCCGCTCAGGGCCTGAGCGAGCTGACGGAACGTTTGCGACGCGCGATGACCGGGGGCGAATTCCGCAATCATCTGGCCATTATTGGCGGCCGTGCCGAAGACCTGCGGCTCGAACGAAATGGTGGCGATCGGATCGGCGTCGAGCGCTTTGGCGAAATCGGCAGCCGTGATCTCGGGGCGTTTCGGAACCCCGACCTGGTTGAGGCAGTAGTAGGGCTGGCGATCGTTCGGGCGCGATGTCTTCAAGAGATCCAGAAGGTTTTTGGCGTTTCGCAGATTGGCGAGGTCAGGGCCGGCGACGATCAGGATTTCGTCGGCCCCGATCAGCGTGCGCTTTGTCCAGGCCGTCCATTGGTGCGGCACGTCAAGCACGATGCAAGGTATGGTCGCGCGCAGCGTGTCGAGAATCGAGTTCGAAGGATTCCTCGCCGAAGTCGTAAACCCTCTCGAGGGTGGCCGGCGCCGCCAAAAGGCTCAGGTGGTCGGCGCACTTTGACAACAGACGCTCGATGAAGCCCGTATCGATACGATCCGGCGAAAACACCGCGTCGGCGATGCCCTGTGGAGGATCCTGGTTGTAGTCGAGCCCGGCGGTCCCGAACCCAAGGTCGAGATCGGTCACCACCGTATCGAGCTTGATGTCGCGCGCCACCGCCCAGGCGATGTTGTGCGCGACAGTCGAGGCCCCCACGCCGCCTTTTGCTCCGACGATTGCGATCACGCGGCCGACCGGCTTGGCATCGGGTGAGGAGAACAACCCGCAGATCGCGCGGACGATGTCGATGGTGCCAACCGGGCTGATCAGATAGTCGCTGACGCCGCGGCGCATCAACTCGCGATAGAGGATTACGTCGTTGAGACGGCCGATCACGACGACCCGCGTGCCGGAGTCGCACACATTGGCGAGTTGATCGAGCCCGGTCAGGATATCGTTGCCACGGCCTTCGGTCTCGATGACGATCACGTTGGGCGTCGGCGATGTGCTGTAGGCCTCGTTGGCGGCCACGATGCCGCCCATCTGGACCTTGAGGTGTGCTCGGCCGAGCCGTCGATCCTCGCCGGCCGCCTGAACGGCGGCGGCGGTCTCGACGGTCTCGCAGAAGGCCTGCACCGACACGCGCGGCGCCGGTGCAATATGTTCGGCCGATGCGGACTCTGCGCCTTCAGGCGGTGACATCAAATGATTGCTCATGGTTACTGGCCAATCGTGCTGATCTTGCCTTTGTTGTCGTCGGGGTAGATCGTCGCGGTTGATTCGCCACGGTGGTATTTGTCGAGCGCGGTCGTGCGGCGGCCGTTGTAGGGCGGAACCTCACTGCGCGGCTGCACCAGGTCTGCCGGATTGTCGATCATGGCAGCGAGGTTGTGCTGCTGGGAGCAGCCGAAGTTCCAATATTGCCGGTTCTCGAAATGCTCGCGGTCGTAGGTTGGGCCGAGATCATGCGGCCACATTCCGCAAGGGCCCGCCTCTGCCGTCACGCGCGGGTAGTGGAGCCGTAGCGTGGCAAGCCTGGCCGGGCTGCGCGGCCGGTTGCTGCGCACTTGCACGGCGTTCGGGGGCACGCCGGCGGCCGACAAGATCGAGCGAACTTCATGCGCGGCATTTGCGGCGGCGCCCGCATTGCTGGTGCCGGTTGGCACATCGATCAGGATGCCGCCGGTCGCCTCGCGGCGCCATTCATGCGCGAACGCCAGGACTTCGGCGCGCTGAGCGCCCGTCAGTGTGCCACGCTTCTCGCCGATGAAGAGATCGACCGTTTGCGGGCCTTCCTTCACGACGATCGGGTGGCGCTGGCGGACATCGCTGGCGACGCCACCCGTGACGACATCACCGGGATCGTGGCGCACCGAGTAGCAGCCACCGAGTGCAAGGGCGCAGCTTGTGATCAGCGCGAGCCGCAGCGCCTGAACGCTGCGTTGCCTTGCGATCAAGGCTTGAATTGAAATCATGGATCGCCTCCGTTACGCGCGCTCAATCAAGAATGAAGCCATAGTTGCCGCTGTAGGTACGCTTGTGATCGACCTTGCCGGCGACACCGTAGATCCGATTGAGCCGGCCGAGCAGCACGGTCGAGGGATCGCTCGGGTCGGCGAAGCCATCGGTTGGGCGCGACAATTGCTTCTGGGCCACCGCGCGCACCACATAGGGCGTGACGATCACGGCAAGCTCGGTTGAGCGATTGACGAAGTCGCGGCTCTTGAACAGCGCGCCGAGAACCGGCAACTGCATCAGGCCGGGGATGCCGTTGATCTGCTGCTTGGTCTGATCCTGAATCAGGCCCGCCATGGCGAGCGAGCCACCCGATGGAATCTCCAGCGTCGTTTCCGCGCGCCGGGTCCGGATTGACGGAATAGTCAGGGTCTGCGTCTGGCCATTGCCGATCGACTGGGTCAGCGTCAGCGAGTTCTCATTCGAGAGCTCCGACACTTCGCTCATCACCTTGAGGCTGATGCGACCCTCGGACAGCACCACCGGCGTGAAATTGAGACCGACGCCGAATTTCTTGAATTGCACCTGGATCTGGCAGCTTCGGGTCTGCGGATCGCAGGTGTAGTTTCCGGGGATCGGAAATTCCCCGCCGGCCAGGAAGTAGGCGCTTTCCCCCGAGATCGCGGTCAGGGTCGGCTCGGCCAGGGTGCGGATGATTCCGGCGCGCTCCATGGCGCGCAGTGTGGCGGTGACCGACTTCCAGGTGCCTATCACGTTGCTCGAGCTCAGGGCCTGGCCGAACGCCGAGAAGGCGTTGACGTTGGCGAAGTTCACGACGGTGGAGCCGCTGCCGAGGCTGCCATTGAGATCGATGCCGAGCTGCTTGATGACATCGCGCTGCATTTCCGCGACCGTAACCTTGAGCATGACCTGGTCGCGTCCGTGAACGATGATGCTGTTGACGACTTTCTTGGGATCGTCGACAAGCCGCGAGGCAATGTCGAATGCGGTCTGCGACTCGATCGGACTGGAGACGTTGCCGGAAAGCACAAGGCCTCCGCCGAGCCCTTCGACGTGGATATCGGCCTGCGGCAGCGCCTGTTTGATTGCCGCGCGCAGACCGTTGAGATCGCGTGTCACCGCAATGTCGAGCCCGCCGATCTGCTGGCCGTCGCCATCGAAAAAGAAGACGTTGGTCTGTCCCACCTTGACGCCGATGAGATAGGCGCGCCGGGAAGTACGGACGACCGCATTGGCGATCGTCGGATCGGCGACCAGCACATCCTTGATATCGCGAGGAAGATCGATCACGACAGACTTGCCGACGCCAAGGGAAACGAACCGCGAGTTGCTATCGCCCGCAACCAGCTTTATGACGGGCATCTGCTGATCGGTTGCGGGCGCCGGCTCGGTGGCGACGAAACCGAACGCCAGGATCACGGCAGCGATCTGCGTGGTTCGGATCATCGTCAAGTTCGCCATGGTGGTCCCCTTATTGTCGCGCTATTTCGAAATCGTCGCGCTCACGCCGAAACGAACGATATTGATCGTGGTGCGGGCCTCGGATTTCTCCTCGCTGTCGGCGTCGAAATCCACGATGCTCCGCAGCGCGAGCGTCAGGACGCCCATCAGTTTGGCGCGAGCAAGCATTTCGGCTTGACGAGGAGAGAGCTCCAGCGTCGCGGTCTTGCCGACGACGACGCGCTGCCCATTCTTCTCCTCGACGGTCTGGTCGATCGCCAGGACTCGTATGTTGGAGAGGATGATCTCGCCGGAATGGGCGTCGGCGCCGGCAGCTTTGTCGGCTTCCTTGTTGTCGCGACGCGACAGGATGATGTCGACGTGGTCGTTCGGCAGGATGAAGCCGGCGACGCTGGTGTCGGGGGCGATGTCGACGGAAATCGCCCGCTTGCCCTTGGGCAGAATGGCCGCCATGTAGCCGGAGCCCTTGGCCCTGATCAGCTTGGCTTCGCGGATCGGCTCGCCGCTTGCGAATGGTTGCCTGGCGATCGAGCCAGCGAGCTGATTGATGGCATCGGGAGAATCGCTTTTGCGGATGAAGTGGGCGCTTGCTGATGCTGCCGGCCACGTCTGCCAGCGCAGGTCCTGGCTCGATACCGTGCTGCCGAGACCGATGTCGTTGCCGGCGACGAGCACGTCGACGGTTTCAAGTTGAGCGACGGGCGCAAGCTCCTGCTTCGGAGCTTCCGATCGGCCAGCCAGCATGGCGGCAATGCCGCCGGCGGCTAGCGCGATGATGAGTACGACGATACGCGCGGGTGTCATGACGCTTCACTTTCCACAAATCACGCTGCGACCGAGATGGTGCGCAACTCTCGACAAGAGGGCCCCGTCCGAAACGTGGCTGTGCGTGCGTGATTTGAGCAGCTAAACGTCAAAGCATGGTTAATGAGGCGTATCCAAATCGAGTTAATAGTTGGTCACCCGAGTCATGCCGCCTGGTATTCGCGCCGCCGACGCGGTCAGGCCGCGACAGCCTGCATCCAGAGCGTGTTCGGATAGATGAAGAGCGCGGCCGCTGCGAGCGCGATGCCATAGGGTACGCCGCCGTCCTTGCTGTGCAGACGCTGCGCCCATTGGTGGTTGGCGAGGAATTGCGGCAGCGGCAGCATGCGGAACTGAAGCAGCAGCAGCGTCAAGGCGCCGCCGAACAGCGATGCGTAGAGAAGATAGGGCAGCAGGTGCTCGAAACCAAACCACAAGGCGGTCGCCGCCGCGAGCTTGGCGTCGCCGCCGCCGATCCATCCCATCGCAAAGCAGCCGAAGGCGATGGCCAGAACCAGGAAGCCCGCGCCGATATGCCAGAGAATTGCGCTGCCGCTCATTCCGATGATGAGGGCGAGCAGGAAGAAGCCAGCGATCAGGATGAGCGACACGCGGTTCGAGATCGTCATGGTCAGGAGATCGCTCGATGCGGCGAACGCCATCATTGCCGGAAACAGCACCAATCCGAGTGTGTTGGCGACCATGTTTGATCCTTCCCCATACGGTCCATCGGGGCGCAGCGCCCCGGTGGATTCTGGATCGATGTCTCTTGCCGTTCAGTTAGCGGCGTCGAAAAAAGAAGCGCCCGCCAGCGAAAACCGCGACGGGCGCCCAGATAGCGCGTTGGCGACGGGTTTCCGCCGCCTCCGGCAAACCTTTACTTAACCGCGTTGGCGATCGAGTTGAAGGTCGTGTTGAGGTTGCTGCCGGCGAGCTGCACCGCCGTGATGATGACGACGGAGATGCCGGCCGCGATCAGGCCATACTCGATGGCGGTAGCGCCGCTCTCGTCACGAAGGAACGCGAAGATCTTCGACATATAGAACTCCTCACAGTGGTCCAAAGTTAGGTTGCCCTGCACGTTGCGGGTTGTACGGGAGAAATCTGAAAAAAAGGTACTGCGAACCCCCCCCACTTTTCGCGATTGCGGTCACCATTCCGGACCCGGGGGAGGGGACGTCGGGGCGCGCAAGATGGACCGGCGGGCAGCCGGACCCCGAGCCGCGGCGGACCGGACGGGGCCTACTTGATGGCGCCTGAGACCGACGTGAAGGTCGTCACCAGCTTGGTGCCGAGGCTTTGCAGGACCGCGATGATGGAAACGGAAATACCTGCAGCAATGAGGCCATATTCGACGGCGGTCGCGCCCGACTCGTCCTTCGCAAACCTCATCAGGATCGACATTCGCAACTCCACCCGTTCCCCGCCTAGCTGTCGGCCGCGGCGCCCGGGCTGTTACCGCTCCAGCCGCACCGGACCACGACTGACCGTATCCAAGCGTGCCTTGCGCCTTGGTTAATCCAAAAAATGGATCGAAAAGTTTCTCTTTTCAATAGTCAATGTAGTTAATAAGTCACTTCTCGTAGAAATCCGTGGTTAACGACGAATTATTCCTGCCAAGAGCAACCGCTATACGAACAAACGACTTAACATTACAAACTTTGGTGCGGATGTACTTAAATAATAGTGCGGCGTGGGAGGCTCCAAAGGGCTTGTTTATCGCGCAGGTGTGCTGCCGCACGTGGCGCGATATCAGGACGGCGGCTAATGGGCACCGGCCAGGCCCCTGCGATTACCCTCGGGGCCCAGCATAGTGCGAGCCTTCACAGCATCTTAACCGCACTCCCTCGATACCAGTCGAAGGTCAAGCGTTGGGCAGAGTGGTTGCGTGTCATGTTTGAGGGGTTCAGCACGGTCATCCACCATTTCGGTATGTCATTTGTAGGGATCCTCCCGATTTCGATCGTGATGGGACTGGTCTTCGCGGGCCTCACCTTCTTCTGGGCTTGCAACCCGGGTCGGCCTTGGTGGCGCAAGCGCGACCTCGCGACAGACGTTTGCTATTGGTTCCTCGTCCCGTTGCTGGCGCGCTATCTGCGCATTGGGCTGCTGATTCTTGGTGCCGCGCTGCTGTTTGGAATTGCGGGCGAAAGCGATCTGCTCGCGTTCTATCAGGATGGACACGGCCCGCTTGCTGCGTTGCCGCTGTGGCTGCAGGCGGCGATCTTCCTGGTCGGGGCAGACCTGATCATGTACTGGAGCCATCGGCTCTTTCATGGTCCGACCCTGTGGAAATATCATGCGGTCCATCATTCGTCGAAGGAGCTCGATTGGATTTCGGCGGCGCGCTTCCATCCGGTTAACATCATGCTCGGCAGTGTCGCGGCCGATGTGGTGATGCTGCTCCTCGGGGTCTCCCCGAAAGCGCTGGTGATCCTGGGGCCGTTCACGATCGCGCACTCGGCCTTCGTCCACGCCAATCTCAACTGGTCGCTCGGGCCGCTGCGCTATGTCATCGCGGGCCCGGTCTTTCACCGCTGGCACCACACCGCCGCCGATCAGGGCGGAGAGAAGAACTTCGCGCCGACTTTTCCGGTCCTGGATCTCATCTTCGGCACCTTCTATCTGCCGAAGGAAGCGCTGCCTGCATCCTATGGCGTGGCCGACCAGACCTTCCCGGGCGACTTCGGCGCCCAGATGATCCATCCGTTCAAGCAGTGAGAGCCATGGCCGGTTCGTTTGCGGTTCATTCACCTATTTCAAGTCAACTCAGGGCAGTGACCTGCCCATTCGGCGACCGAGTATTGGTCGATCGAGGCGTAAGGCGCGGGGGAGTATGATGGCGTTTTTCATCGAAGGTCGCGGACCGGCGCTCGGTTCCGCGTGCGCTCGTTCCATTCTGGTCGTTGCCTGTACTCTGGCGCTCGCGCCGCTTGCAGCGCCGACCGGTGCGGCTGCGGCCGATATCGGGATCGTCCTCGATCAGGCGAGGCTGGTGAAGCTGCCCGAAAGAGTTGCCACCATCGTGATCGGCAATCCATTGATCGCCGACGCCGCGATTCAGGCGGGCGGCCTGATGGTGATCACCGGCAAGGGCTATGGCCTGACCAACATCATCGCGCTCGACCGCGGCGGCGTGGTGCTGATGGAGAAGACAATCGAGGTCGTGCCGGCGGCTGACGTCGTCGTTATCTATCGCGGAGGCAACCGGGAGAGCTACAGCTGTGCGCCGGTGTGCGGGCCGCGGATTACGCTCGGCGACAGCGAAAAATACTTTGAGTACGTGGTCGGCCAGTCGGCGACCCGTAGCGGCATGGCGCAAGGCAACCCGCCCAAGTCCGACAAGTAGTGCGCGACAATCCGTCTGTCGAACGAACGGATCCGGCGCGGGCCCGTTCATTCCTGGTTAACGAAACCTTACCTGGTGCTGCGCCATTGTCGGCCATTACCACAACAATTCGACAACGCCTCTTCGCTATTGATCAACTATCGCGGTGCAGTTGCCGCCAAAGCATCGGGTATGTTGTCGCCATGGTCAGTGTCATGTGGACCAAACTTGCACTGGGTGCGCGCCGGCTGACGCACGCTCATGTCGTTCGCCGCTTTATTCGCGAGCAATCCGGCATAGCCGCGGTCGAATTCGGTTTCGTAGCGCTGCCGTTTCTGGCGTTGATCTTTGCCATCCTGGAGACCTCGCTCATATTCTTCGCCGGTCAAGCGATGGAAACGGCCGTTTCCGATTCGGCACGGCTCATCATGACCGGTCAGGCGCAGCAGCAAGGCTTCGACAAGGCCGCCTTTAAGAACGCGGTCTGTGCCAAGATCTATGGTCTGTTTGACTGCCAGAACGGCATCTATCTCGACGTGAAGACGTTCACCTCGTTTGCCAACATCACGATGCCGTCGCCGGTCGATCAGGACGGCAACTTCGTCGACAACACCACCTACACTCCGGGCGGTCCCGGCGACATTGTCGTGGTGCGGATGTTCTACCAGTGGCCGGTCTATGTCTCGCTGCTTGGGCTTGACAACATGGCGGGAGGCAAGCGGCTCATGGTCTCCACGGCTGCGTTCCGCAATGAACCTTATGCCACCACTCCGTGAAGCAAACAGAGTGTCACGCCATGAAGCTCCTGTCTCGTCCCATGCTCCTTCAGCGCATCGCTTCCTTCGCGCAGGATCGCCGCGGCATCTCGGCCGTTGAGTTCGCGATGCTGCTGCCGCTGCTGGTCACGCTTTATTTCGGCGTTGTCGAGGTCACGCAGGGCGTAGCGATCGACCGCAAGGTGACGCTGACCACCCGCACGATGGCCGACCTCGCCTCGCAGGTCTCGAGCATCAACAACTCGGAAATGACCAACCTGCTCAACGCGTCCGCGGCAGTGATGGCGCCGTACCAGTTGTCTCCGCTCAAGATCGTGCTCTCGGCGGTGACGATCGACGGCAACGGCACCGCCAAGATCGCCTGGAGCGACACGCTCAATGGAACCGCCCGCACGGTCGGATCGACGGTGTCGTTGCCGGCGGTGCTCAACGTCGCGAATACGACGTTGATCTGGAGCGAAGTCTCCTACACCTACACGCCGGATGTCGGATACGTCATCACCGGGACGCTCAATCTGAACGATCAGCTCTATATGCGGCCGCGGCTGTCGGAAACCGTCACGCGCGTCAACTCCTGAGAAGCGATCGACGGGCGGCCTCAGCTCTTCCCCTGGGCCTGTGCGGTGCGTTCGGGGATCGGCAGCGCGGTCGTCGACTTGATGCGTTCCATCGCGAAGCGCGAGGTGACGTTCTTGAGCGGGACCGAGGCGATCAGGCGCTTGTAGAACGTATCGTAGCCCGCGATGTCGGTCACGACGACCCGCAGCATGTAGTCGACGTCGCCGGCCATCCGATAGAATTCCATCACTTCCGGCATGGCGCCGACCGTTTCGGCAAAGCGCGCAAGCCAATCCTGCGAATGGTCGCCGGTCTCGATCGATACGAAGACGGTGACGCCGAGCCCGAGCTTGTCCTGGTCGACGAGCGCCACGCGCTTTTGGATCACGCCGTCGCTCTCAAGACGCTGAATCCGCTTCCAGCAGGGAGTCGAGGAGAGGCCGACCCGGTGGCCGATCTCGGCGACCGAGAGGGAGGCATTATCCTGCAAGAGGGTGAGGATCTTGCGGTCGATGGTATCCATTAGCGTCCGGCCAAGTTGGAACCAATCATCCAAAAGGACGGCGCCCGCATAGAAATATCTTCTACCGAGGCCGATTTCGGTCTGTATAGATGGAAAACAATTCTATTTCAAGCCCTTGGGTTGGGCCAGGAAGGCCTCCACCTCGGCCCGCATCGGGGTGCCCGAAATGCCGCCGAACCGCGTGCACTTGAGCGCTGCGGCGGCGGCCGCAAAGCGCATCGCAGTGACGGGGTCGCGCCCTTCCGCCAGCGCCAGCGCGAAAGCGCCGTGAAAGGCGTCGCCGGCGCCGAGCGTATCGACGGCCTCGATCGGGAACGCCGCCATGTGCTGCACGTTCCCATCCTGCAGCCACAACACGCCGTCGGGTCCATGGGTGACGGCGAGAAAGCCATGCACGCGCTTGGCCATGACGGCGAGCGCCGCCGCGAGATCGGTGAGGCCGGTGGTGGCGCACAGCGCTTCAGAGGAGAAGATGAGATGCGAGGCGAGCGTGAACAGCATGTCGTCAGGTGTGGTCGCCCGGTCACCGTCGAGCAACGTCGGTATGCCCTGGCGCATGGCCGTTTCCAGGATGGGCCGGACGAATTCCGGAAAGCGGTTGTCGGCCATGATCACGTCGGCGCCGGCCACTAACGCGGCTGCGTCCCGCGGGCGTGCGTCCGCGAGCTTTTCGCCACGGCGCGTCGCCACCAGCTTTTCGCCGGCGCCATCGATGAAAATGCCGGAGACCGAGATCGAGCCACCGTCGACGCGCTCGACGCGGCTGGCGTCGACGCCGGTGCGCGCAAGCCCCTCGAGAAACCGCGAGCTCGCCTCATCGGTACCGATCGGGCCTGTGAACCGCGCTTCGCCCCCGAGGCGGGCGACTGCGACCGCCGCATTGGCGGCGCAGCCACCCGGCGTCGCAATGAGTGCGGAAGCCGAGGCCTTCTCGCCCGGCTGCGGAAACCGGTCGACTTTGAAGATGAAATCTTCCACCGCAATGCCGGCGCACAGCACCGCCGGCCGCCGCGCGCTATCCGAACTCAACGCCGTCCTCCACCCAGGCGCGGATGATGTGGTAGGCGATCGCGACCGGCACCGGTGCGGTGAAACCCTCCGGATGTCGCCGCTGGAGCATCAGCACCACTTCATCGCGCTCGAACCAGCGCGCGTCGGCGAGCTCGTTGCGATCGATCGCGATGTCATGGCTGAGCGCCTCGGCGTGGCAGCCGATCATCAGCGAGGTCGGGAACGGCCACGGCTGCGAAGCGAAATAGGCGACGCGCCCGCACACGATGCCGGCCTCCTCGTGCGTCTCGCGCCGCACGGCGTCCTCGATCGCTTCGCCCGGCTCGATATAGCCGGCAAGGCACGACCACATGCCGGGCTGGAAGCGATGCGAGCGGCCGAGCACGCAACGATCGCCCGCCACCGGCAGCATGATGGCGACCGGGTCGGTGCGCGGGAAATGCTGGGTATTGCAAGCGGGGCAGTCGCGGCGCCAGCCGGCCTCGACCGGACGGGTGGCGGCCCCGCAGTTCGGACAGAAACGATGCCGCGCGTGCCAGTTGAGCAGCGCCTTGCCTTCCGCGAGCGGCGGAAGATGGTCGGCCTCGATGAGGCCGCGCACCGCGATCGAGCGCAGGTCGGTGACCTCGAAGGCGTCGTTGGCTTTAAGCTCGGCAATCGCAGACGGTGCGATCGCGATTGCAAAGCGCGGGGCGTCGTCGACGAGACCGAGAAACGCGGTCTCCGCCGTGCCATCGAGCGCGCGCGCCTCGGGACACGAAAACAGCGGATCGAGCGCCGTGCTGGTTTTCCTGAGCACGATGAGCTCGCCGCCGATCACGTAGGCGCGGGCGCGGCTGTCGCCCTCGAGCGCGCGCAGCGCCGCCGCGTCGGACCGGCGCTCGGCGGCACGATCGACGCGGCCCGCCGAATAGCCGAGGCGCGGTCTCGGGCCGAGGTCGTGACGCGGCGCCATCACTCCGCCGCTTCGTGCATTGGCTGCGGGTAGATCGAGCCGTAAAGCTCCGGGCGTTGCCATTGCGGTCCCAGCAGCCCCTGCTTGGCGGCGCAGTGGTCGGACGATCCCACGATGTCGCGGGTCGCGCGCAGGTAACGCACGCGCTCGAGGCTGACGTCGACCACGCTGAGCCCGGCGGTGGTGCTTTCGAACAGGATCTCTTCCGGCGCCGCCACCATGGCGAGGCCGCGTTCGGCGTGCGTGAACAGGTTCTGCGTCGTGACCACGAGCGCGAGGTTCTCGATTGCGCGGGCCCAGATCAGCGTGCGCCAGGTCGCCCACAGCGTCCGCTTGTCCTTGCCGGCCGGCATGAAGATCACTTCGGCCCCGCGCAGCGCCAGCGCGCGCGTAACTTCCGGCATGTAGACCTCGCTGCACATGGCGAGGCCGACCTTGCCGTGCACGGTGTCGAACACCGGAAACTCGTTGCCCCGGGACATATTGGAATTCCCAGGCGGTGCCGCCGGTATAGATCCATGGGCCGTTCGGATGCGTCCGGCGATAACGCGCGGGCGCGCGACCGTCCGGATAGGCCATGCAGATGAGATTGTGCGCGGTCGCAGCCTTCTCGTCGATCGGCTCGATGGTGCCGAACACGACGTGTACGCCATGGCGGGCCGCGGCCTCGACCATCGCGGCGGTCGGATCGAACGTCGCCGGCATCCGCCACGGGCCCGGATAGGTCTCCGGCAGGCACACGAAATGCGCGCCTTGCGCGGCCGCGCGTTCGATGTGGCCGACAGCGTCGACGATGTTCGCCTCGTCTTCGCCCGGCCTGTGTGCGATCGGCTGCACGACTGCGATGCGGAAGGTCATGTCCCGGTTCCTTCGTTCGCGTTGTCTCTCTGCCTCGCTACCGATGGATCGGTCCGCCGCAAAGGTCAACTCCCTTCGGGCGCGATCCAGATCTTGCGCCGGAGCGCGTCGGTGAAGCGGTCGAGCTCGCGCGGATCATGCGGCAGCGCTGGGGCCGTCCCCCAGATCGGCTTCGGCCAGCCGGCGTCGCCCGAGCGCCGCGCGATGACATGGACATGCAGCTGCGGCACCACATTGCCGAGCGCCGCCACGTTGAGCTTGTCACATTGGGTCACGTCCTTGAGGGCGCGCGCGACACGCGTGATCTCGGTCATGAGCTGCGCCCGCTCGATCTCGTCGAGATCGATGATGTCGCTCACGCCCGGGCGGCGCGGAACGAGCAGCAGCCAAGGCCAGTTGGCGTCGTTGACGATGAGCACGCGCGAGAGCGGCAGTTCGCCGAACTCGATCGTGTCGCGAGCGAGCTGCGGATGCAGTGACCAGGGCTCGGGCGAGGGGGTGGAAAAGATCATTGGTTCCGGCCCTATGGATGCGCGAACGGCAAGCTAGCACGGTGGTGTCCCGATTCCGAAGTTCGCACAATTTTGCCGCGCCCCCGCTTGCGAACGTTGGAACCGCCACCTGAGCCGGTGCTTGCATTCCCGGTCCGTTCCGCCGATATAGAGGCTGGGAGGTTGGCGGTGGACGAGCCACTCGCCAACCGGGTCAGGTCCGGAAGGAAGCAGCCCTAACGAGCTCCGGTTCGGGTCGCTCGTCAGCCTCCCACCCTGAATTTCACGGACGTCCTGATGCGGGGTTGACGTCCATTGCCTGCGGGATTGATGGTTTTCCGGGCCGGCCCCCGCCAGTGGTCCGGCGATGTTCCGGCAACGATCCGGCAATGGTGATGTGAGGCCGTGGCGAAGCGCCCAACGACGACGAACGAGGCCGCGCCAGCTGCGGCGCAGACCGGCGCCTACCGGGTGCTGGCGCGCAAGTATCGCCCGACGACGTTCGACGACCTGATCGGCCAGGACGCCATGGTGCGCACGATCTCGAATGCATTCGAGGCCGGACGCATTCCGCAGGCCTGGATCCTCACCGGCGTCCGCGGCGTCGGCAAGACCACGACCGCGCGCATCCTTGCGCGCGCGCTCAACTACGAGCTGCCCGATGGCTCGGTGACAGGCCCAGCGATCAAGATGCCGGTCCTCGGCGTGCACTGCCAGGCGATCATGGACAGCCGGCACATGGACGTGCTCGAGATGGATGCCGCCTCGCATAACGGCGTCGACGACATGCGCCAGATCAAAGAGGCGATCCGCTATGCGCCGGTGAGCGCGCGCACCAAGGTCTACATCCTCGACGAGGTGCACATGGTCACCTCGCAAGGCTTCAACGCGCTGCTCAAGACGCTGGAAGAGCCGCCGCCGCACGCCAAGTTCATCTTCGCCACCACCGAGATCCGCAAGGTGCCGGTGACCGTGCTGTCGCGCTGCCAGCGCTTCGATCTGCGCCGCGTCGATGCCGCGGTGCTGGTCAAGCACCTGTCGGGCATTGCCGACAAAGAAGCCATCAAGGTCGAGCCGGAAGCGCTGGCGCTGATCGCGCGCGCGTCGGAGGGTTCGGTACGCGATTCCCTTTCGCTGTTCGACCAGGCGATCGCGCATGCGGCCGGCCCGGTGCGCGCCGAGGACGTGCGCCAGATGCTGGGGCTTGCCGATCGCACGCGCACCATCGACCTGTTCGAGGCGGTGATGAAGGGCGATGCGGCGGCCGCGCTCGAGGAATTGCGCGAGCAATATGACACCGGCGCCGACCCGGCGGTGGCGCTCGCCGACCTTGCCGAGTTCACGCATTTCGTGACCCGCCTGAAAGTCGTGCCGGCGGTCGCTGATGACGTTTCCATTGCCGAGATCGAGCGCACACGCGGGCGCGGTTTTGCGGAACGGCTGTCGCTGCGCGTCCTCTCGCGCGCCTGGCAGATGCTGCTCAAGGGCGTGGCCGAGGTCGAGGCGGCGGGCCGCCCGCTCGCGGCCGCTGAGATGGTGCTGGTGCGAATGGCCTACGCGGCCGATCTGCCGACGCCCGACGAGCTGATCCGTTCACTCGTGGGCGGCGAGGGCGGCGGCCAAGGGAATGGCCAAGGAACCGGTCAGGGCAATGGCGGCATGTCGGCGCAATCTGTCGGCGCGTCGGCGCGGCTCGCTAGCGCACCGCGCGCGGAGGCGTCACGATCGGATCAAATGCGTATGCCGCCGCGGTCTTCGCTGGCGCAAGCCACGCAGCCAGTCGGCCAACCGGCGCCGCCGTCGGCCGAAGCACAGGCGCTGGTCATTGGCCGTTTCGAAGAGCTGATCACGCTCGCGGCACAAAGGCGCGACCTTGGCGTGAAGGCTGCGCTCGAACGCGACGTGCGGCTCGTGCGCTGCGAAGATGGCCGGCTTGAGATCAAGCTCGAGAAGAGCGCGGCCAACACGCTGGTCAACGATCTCGCGCGCAAGCTCTCGCAATGGACCAACCGGCGATGGATGGTGGTGGTGTCCGCCGAAGAAGGCCAGCCGACCGTCAAGGCGCAGAACGAGGCGCGGCAGGCTGAGCTCAAGACCGGCGTGCAGGCCGATCCGCTGGTGCAGGCGGTGCTGGCGCGATTCCCTGGCGCCGAGATCGTGGGCGTCCGGCAGCCCGAAGAACCCGTCGTGCTGGCGACCGGCGAGCCCGAGGATGATATGCCCGAGGAGCCGCCGCCTGTGGACGACCTCACGGCCTACGGAACGGACCAGCGCGACGACGACTGATAGCGAGCAGGAGTGACGATGGCGGATTTTCTAGGCCTGATGAAGCAGGCCGCCGAGCTCAAGTCCAAGATGGAGGCGATGCAGGCGGAACTCGACAGTGTCGAGGTCGAAGGCGTCTCGGGCGCCGGCATGGTGCGGGTCACGCTCTCCGGCAAGGGTGAGATGAAGACCGTGCGCATCGATGAGTCGTTGATCAAGCCCTCCGACAAGGAGATCATCGAGGACCTCATCGTCACCGCCCACGCCGATGCGCGGCGCAAGGCGGAAGCCGTGATGCAGGAAAAGATGCAGGCGGTCGCCGGCGGCTTGCCGCTGCCGCCCGGCTTGAAGTTGTTCTAGACGCCGCCGCCCTGATGCCTGCTGCCGTCGCCGGACCCGAGATCGAGCGCCTGATCCAGCTGTTGGCGCGGCTGCCCGGGCTTGGCCCGCGCTCGGCGCGGCGCGCCGCGCTGTTCCTGATCAAGAAGCGCGAGCAGATCATGGCGCCGCTTGCCGGCGCATTGCAGACCGCGCTGGAGAAGATTGAGATCTGCAGCGTGTGCGGCAATATCGACACCCGCAGTCCCTGTACGGTGTGCACCGATCCGCGGCGCGAGCCCTCGATCATCGTGGTGGTGGCGGACGTGGCCGATCTGTGGGCGCTCGAGCGCGCGCACGCGGTCAACGCGCGCTATCACGTGCTCGGCGGCACGCTCTCGCCGCTCGACGGCATCGGGCCGCAGGACCTCACCATCGACGCGCTGATCGCACGCGCGCACGATCCGGCGGTCGGCGAGATCATCCTGGCGCTCAATGCGACGGTCGACGGCCAGACCACCGCCCACTACATCACCGACCTTCTGCATGACGCCAACGTCAAGGTGACGCGGCTCGCGCACGGGGTGCCGGTCGGCGGCGAGCTCGATTATCTCGACGAGGGCACGCTGGCGGCCGCGATCCGGCAACGCACGGCGTTTTAGTCGCTGTAGGGTGGGCAAAGGCGCGGGCTACGGGCGCATCCGCTTCCACATACGTTGGAATAGCGCCGTGCCCACCATGAGTTCTCAGCAATCTGAACCGATCAGGCACGGTGGGCACGGCGCACGATACGCTTGTCATGCCGAAGCGCAGTGCCAGCGCCTTTGCCCACCCTACGGATTGCGGCAAAGGTTTCGATCGATTGCGCTTCCCTAATCGTCAACCGAAGTCTACGCCGGCTTCTCCAGCGCCTTGAAATGCCCGCGCTGCTGCAGCCACGCCAGCAAGACGAAGCTCGGGAGCGCGATGACGGCGCAGATCGCATAGAACCAGACCCAGCCGGTTGCCTCGGCGACCACGCCCGCCTTGGCGGAGAGAAACGTCCGCCCGACCGCGGCCAGCGCGGTCAGCAGTGCGTATTGCATCGCCGTGTGCAGCGGATTGCGGCACAGCGCTGACAGATAGGCGACAAAGATCACCGTGCCGATCGCACTGGTGAAGTTCTCCAACGTGATGGCTGCGGTGAGCCATGCAAGGTCGCGCCCGACCACGGCCTGCCAGGAGAAGGCAAGGTTCGCGAGCGACTGCGTGATGCCGCCGATCCAGAGGCTCGTGGCCAGCGAATACTTGCGCGCAACGAAACCGCCGGCGAATCCGCCAATCAAGGTCGCGGCAAGTCCGACGCCCTTGATGATGGTGGCATATTCGTTGCGCGAAAAGCCAAGATCGATGACAAAGGGCGCGATCATGATGCCGGAGAAGGCGTCGGTCAGCTTGAACAGCACCACAAAGAGCAGCACGATCAGGGCAACGACGATGCCCTCACGGAAAAAGAAATCGCAGAACGCGCCGACGACCGTCGACCATACGCGCTCGAATGCCGATTTTCCGCTGTGCTCGCGTTCGGCCGCGGCGGATTTCTCAGGCTCGGTTGCGATCAGCGTCGTCACGATGCCGATCACCACCAACCCCGCCATGGCGATATAGCCTGCGGTCCAGGCGGCGGATTTCGCCAGTCCGAAGTCTTCGAAACCGCTGACCAGGTAGAGCGCGCCCGCGGTCGAGACCAGCATGCCGATGCGGTAGGCGGCGACATAGGAGGCCATGCCGGCGGCCTGCTGATCTGGATCGAGGCTCTCGACCCGGAAGGCGTCGACTACGATGTCTTGGGTCGCGGAGGCTGCGGCCACCAGGAGCGCGCAGACGGCGACAGTTCCCGGCGCGCTTGCGGGGTCGGAGAAGCCGAGCAACACGATCGCCGCCATCAAGAGAAGCTGCGAGAGCACCAGCCAGCCGCGCCGTCGGCCGAGCAGGCGGGACAGGATCGGGGCGTCGAGCGCATCGATCAACGGCGCCCAAAGGAACTTGATCGTGTAAGGCGTGCCGACAAGCGCAAAGAGCCCGATGGTGCCAAGGTCGACGCCTGATTCGCGCATCCAGACCAGCAACGTCGAGCCCGACAGCGCCAGCGGAAGCCCGGACGAGAAGCCGAGGAACAGCACGATCAGCACGCGCGGCTTGAGATAGACCGCGAGCGCGTCGGCGAACGAGCGGTGTGGGGCGGTAGGGGTGTCCGGCGCGGCGTCGGGGGCAACCGTCATGCCTAGGGCCTAGCCGATTTGGCGGCGCCTTGCCAGCGGCTGCTACTCGCCCATGGTGAGCTTGCGCGGGATCGGTGCTGGTATGACGTTCGGGGCAGGCTCGGTGGTGTCGTCGAACTCGACGTCCTTGATGCGGGTGCCGCGCTTCTCGACCTTCTCGGCCGAGATCAGGATCTGGCGGACATCCTCGTTGGCCTGGCCGAAATGTTGCTGCAGCTTGAGCACGCGCTCCTGCAGCCGCTTGAGGTCGTCCATAAGGTGGCCGACCTCGGCGTGGATCTGGTCGGCGGCCTCGCGCATGCGGGCGTCGCGCTGGATCGACTGGATCACATGCACGGCCAGCATCAGGAGCGAGGGCGACACGATGACGACGCGCGAGCGGAAGGCCTTCTGCAGCAGATCGTCGAAGCTCTCGTTGAGTTCGGCGTAGACCGATTCGGAAGGCACGAACATCAACGCAAGGTCCTGGGTCTCGCCCGGGATCAGGTATTTCGCCGCGATGTCGGCGACGTGCTTGCCGATGTCGCTGCGCATGCGCGCGGCCGCCTGCCGGCGCTCGTCCTCGGATTTGGCCTGGCGCAGCGCGGTCACGGCTTCGAGCGGAAACTTGGCGTCGATGATCAGCGGCCGCTGGTCGGGCAGGAAGATCGCGCAGTCGGGCCGGCTGCGGTTCGAGAGCGTGAACTGGAACTCGTAGCAGCCCTTCGGCAGCCCATCCTGGATGATGATCTCCATGCGCGCCTGGCCGAAGGCGCCGCGCTGCTGCTTGTTGGAGAGCACGCTCTGCAGCGAGGTGACCTGCGAGGCGAGATCGGTGATGTTCTTCTGGGCACCGTCGATGACGGCAAGCCGCTCGTTGAGCTTGGCGAGACTGTCGACGGTATGCTGCCGAGTGGTCGTCATCGACTGGCCGAGATGATGCGTCACCGAATCGAGCCGCTCGTTGACGGCGCGATGCAGCTCGGCCTGCCGGCCGGCGAGCATGTCGCGCATCGCATCGATCCGCACCGCGGTGTCGGCCTGCAGCCGGGCGAGCGCCGCGAGCTCTGTCGTCTCGCGCTCGCGCCGGCCCAGGATGCTGAGCGTCGCAAACAGCCCAAGCGCCGCAAGCCCCACGGTCAGGACCACGCCGGCGAGCAGCAGGAGAGAGGTGTCAGTCATGGGCATCACTCTACAGCGATTCGCTCTATAGGAACGAAAAGTGAACAATCAATCAAGGGCCTGAGGGGGTTTTTGGGCCGTTCTTGGCCCCGCAGCGGCGGAGTAGCGGCGACAAGCCCGCTTCATTGGCTGGATTGACGGTTTTGGCGGGGCCGCTTACATCGCCCTCATGGCGGTCCGCGACATCATCATCCTGCCCGACAGGCGGCTGCGGCTCGTTTCCGAGCTGGTCAAGGCGATTGACCGGGATGTCAAAGCTCTGGTCGGCGACATGTTCGAGACCATGTATGACGCGCCCGGCATCGGGCTTGCCGCCATCCAGGTCGGGGTGCCGTGGCGGGTCGTGACCATGGATCTGTCGAAGAAGGAAGAGGAACAGCAGCCGCTCGTCTTCATCAATCCGGAAATCCTCTGGACGTCGGACGAGAAGGCGACCTACGAGGAAGGCTGCCTGTCGATTCCGGAATTCTACGAAGAGGTGGAGCGGCCCGCGCAGGTTCACGTCAAGTATCTCGACCTGGAGGGCCGCGAGCAGGTGCTGGAGGCGAAGGGGCTCCTCGCCACTTGCCTGCAGCACGAGATCGACCATCTCAACGGCGTCCTGTTCATCGATCACATCTCGCGGCTCAAGCGCGAACGCGTCGTCAAGAAATTCGCCAAGGCGGCCAAGCGCGCGGCGGCTGAGTAGAACCGAGCTTGTCGCGCCGGTTGCATTCTCTGGCTTGATGTGATATCACTGATATCAAATGGAGATTGCCATGTCCGATTTGCTCATCCGCAAGGTGACGCAGCGCATGAAGCGACAGCTCGAGGAGCGCGCGCGGATGCACGGGCGCAGCCTGTCCGAGGAGGCAAAAGCATTATTGGCAGAGGCACTTCAGGAGCCAACCAAGAGCCGTAAGCTCGGCACGGAACTGTTCAGCTTGATCAAGCCTGAGCATCGAGGTGACGACTTGCTTTTCGAGATCGGGGGGGCACCGCGTAAGCCGCCTGATTTTGAATGATCTTGCTGGATACAAATGTTATTTCGGAGGGACTGCGGCCACGGCCAAGCATGTCTGTGAAGGCATGGACCGATGCTCAGCACCACTCTGCGCTGTATCTCTGCACGCCCGTTCTTGCCGAGTTGCGTTTCGGTCTTGAACGACTTAACGACGGCCGTCGCAAAAGCGACTTGCGCCAGGGCATCGATCGGATCGAAAACGACTTGTTTCGGAACCGGATACTGAACTTTGATGTCCCAGCCGCGCGTGAGTATTCGTTATTGATGGTCGATCGGCAGCGCAAAGGGCGCCCGATTGGATTGATGGACGGCCTTGTGGGGGCCATAGCGCGATCGCAAGGGGCCACATTGGCGACTCGAAACATTGCTGATTTCGCCGATCTCGGACTTGATCTGATTAATCCGTTCGAATTTTCCCACTAGCCAGATCGGGTTCGCGCCATGCCCCTTCGCCTGATCTTCATGGGCACGCCCGACTTCGCGGTGCCGACGCTCGCCGAGATCGTCGGGCGCGGCCACGACGTGGTCGCGGTCTATACGCGCGCCGCCAAGCCTGCCGGGCGCGGCATGGCGCCCAAGCCGACGCCGGTCGAGCGCGAGGCGCGGCGCTTTGGGCTTGCGGTGCACACGCCCACGACACTGCGCACACCGGAGGCGGCGGCCGCGTTCAAGGCGCACGGCGCCGATGCAGCGGTGGTGGTCGCCTATGGCCTCATCCTGCCGAAGGCGATCCTCGACGCCGTGCCGCTCGGCTGCTTCAACCTGCATGCGTCGCTTCTCCCGCGCTGGCGCGGTGCCGCTCCGATCAACCGCGCCATCATGGCGGGCGACCGCGAGACCGGCGTGATGGTGATGAAGATGGAGGAGGGGCTCGACGCCGGTCCGATCGCGATGGCGCAGCGTGTGCCGATTCCGCCCGACATGACGGCCGGCCAGATTCACGATGCGCTTTCGCGCCTGGGCGCGAATTTGATGGTGAATGCGCTGTCGGCGCTCGAGCGCTCCTCGCTCACTCTCACACCACAGTCCGCAGACGGCGTCATCTACGCGGCGAAGATCGGCAACGCGGAAACCCGCATCGACTGGTCGCGCCCGGCGCAAGCCGAGCACGACCACATCCGCGGGCTCTCGCCGTTTCCGGGCGCCTGGTGCGAGCTTGTGGTGGATGGCAAGCCCGTGCGACTGAAGGTTCTGCGCTCTACCGTGGCCCCGGGCTCCGCGGAGCCCGGCACGCTCATCGACGACGCGCTCACGGTCGCCTGCGGCGAGGGCGCGGTGCGCATCCTCGAGCTGCAGCGCGCCGGCCGGCAAGCCATGAAGGCGGACGACTTCCTGCGTGGCCAGCCGCTCCCGCGCGGGACAAGGCTGACATGAGCGCGCCCGCAGGTGATAGGTTGCGTGGTCCTGCCGCTCTCGACACGTGCTGACAGTCATGCCCCGTTACAAACTGACGATCGAATATGACGGCGGGCCGTTCGTCGGCTGGCAGGTGCAGGGGTCGGGACCCTCAGTGCAGGGCTCGCTGATGACGGCGGTCGAAGCGTTCTGCGGCGAGCGCGTCAAGGTCAGCGGCGCCGGGCGCACTGACGCGGGCGTGCACGCGCTCGGCCAGGTGGCGCATATCGATCTCGCCAAGGACTGGGATACCGACACGGTGCGCGACGCCATCACGGCTCATCTGCGGCCGCAGCCGATCGTCGTGCTGGCGGCCGAGAGGGTGGCGGACATGTTCGATGCGCGCTTCTCGGCAGTGAAGCGCCACTATCGCTATCGCATCGTCAACCGCCGCGCCGACCTTGCGCTCGATCGCGGGCGCGCGTGGCGGCTGCCGCGGCCACTCGATGCCGCAGCGATGCATGAGGCCGCGCAGCGCCTCGTCGGCAAGCACGACTTCACGACCTTTCGTCACGTCGATTGCCAGGCGAAGTCGCCGGTGAAGACGCTCGATCAGTTCGACGTCGTGCGCGACGGCGAGGAGGTGCGCGTGCTCGCCTCCGCGCGCTCATTCCTGCATACGCAGGTGCGCTCGATGGTCGGCGCGCTCGTCGCCGTTGGCGAAGGCCGTTGGAGCGCCGACGATCTCTCCGCCGCGCTTGCGGCGTGCGATCGCGCCGCCTGCGCGGCGGTCGCCCCGCCTGAGGGGCTCTATCTGGTGCGGGTCGACTACTGAAGCCGGCCGGGCATAGTCCCGAAAAAGCCTGCCCTGGACATGATCTGGGGTGGATACCGGTCTTCGGAAAAGATCAAGCTCAAGCAAAAGCTCCGCTTCAATTCAATCGGACTATGGTCTTGCGACGGAACGCGGCAGCGTCCGCGCGGACGACAGCTCAAGCGAAATAGCGATCGAGAATCCGCCGGTAGACCGCTGTCAGCGTTGCGAGATCGGCGAGCGGCGTGGACTTGTCGACCTGATGCATGGTCTGACCGACGAGGCCGAACTCCAGGACCGGGCAATAGTTTTTGATGAAGCGCGCATCCGACGTGCCGCCGGTCGTCGACAATATGGGTGTTCGCCCGGTCACTTCGGCAATAGCGCCGACAACGAGATCAAGGAACGGGCCTGGGCTGGTCACGAACGACTCCGCGTTCGAGGGCTGCCAGTCGATGTGAAATCGAACGCGCTCGTCAGCGGTCGCGCGCGCGCGCTTCTCGATCAGCATGCGCAGCGAGGTTTGGCTGTGGCAGTCGTTGAAACGGATGTTGAAGCGCGCGCTTGCTTCGCCCGGGATCAGGTTCACGGTCGTGTTGCCGATGTCGATCGAGGTGAACTCCAGGTTCGAAACGCCGAAATTCGCCGAGCCGTGATCCAGCGGCTCGGCCATCAGGGCCGACATCAGCGTCACCAGACCGCGCACCGGGTTATCGGCCCGCTCCGGATAGGCGACGTGGCCCTGCTTGCCGGTGACGACGAGCGTGCCATTAAGCGAGCCGCGGCGGCCGACCTTGATGGTGTCGCCGACCGCAGCCGCATTGCTGGGCTCGCCCAGGAGACAGTGGTCAAAGGTTTCGCCGCGCTCCTTCGCCCATTGCATCAGCTTCACGGTGCCGTTGACCGCGACCCCTTCCTCGTCACCCGTGATCAGAAACGAGATCGAGCCATTCGACTTGCCGCCGCGCGCCGCCAGATGATCGATGCTGGCTGCGACCGCGCAGGCGATCGCGCCCTTCATGTCGACCGCGCCACGGCCATAGAGCGTGCCGGCCTCGACCGTGCCGGCGAACGGCGGGTGGCGCCAGGTCGCTTCGTCGCCAGGCGGCACCACATCGGTGTGGCCCGCGAATGCGAGGTTCGGAGCCCCGGTGCCGATGCGGGCGTAGAGGTTCTCGACCGGAGGCGTGCCGGGCTCCGCGAAGATCGGGCGGTGCACCGTGAAGCCCGCTTCCTTAAGCACGCGCTCCAGCACCGCAAGCGCGCCGCCCTCCGTCGGCGTCACCGACGGGCAGCGCAGGAGTTCTGAGGCAAGCGTAAGCGGATCGGCGGCCATGCCAGATGGCTCTAGCGGCCGATCCTGCGGGCGTCAACGCGCCGGTGCGTCTAGACTTTTCCTTCGAGCGGATCGGGGCCGTGTTGGTTCGCGCCCACCGTGCCCCGCATGCAGTCCCAGACGATCAGAATGATCCATCCGATGATCGGAATAAGTCCCAGCAAGATCCACCACCCGCTCCGGTTGATGTCGTGCAGACGGCGGACTGACACCGCCAAGCCCGGCAGGAACGTCGCTAGTCCCGCAACGACTTCGATCGGATTGACCCCGGTTTTGTTGAAGCCGAACAGCGTCATGTCGATCAGCCAAGCCACGATCTGCAGAAGGAAGACAAAGAGTACCCAGAACCAGTATTCGGATCGCGCCGCGCGACCGCTGAAGCCCACGTAGTTTCGAAAGCCGGATGAAATTGCTTCGGTAAAGCCCATAGTCGTCCCCCTTATGGTCTTGCGCGGAGGAGTCTATCAAAGCACGATCGGATGAAAAGCGCTGGCGGGTTCGGTTTAGGACAATTAACGCATTTTCAGTGGATCATTCGCCCGAACATTGCTCGGCCGCATGACGGGTCGTCGATTTCGACGCATCAAGGCGCTAAGCGCCAAGCTGCGCCGCCAACAGGTTGTTCTGCCGCCTGACCCAACCGGGAATCAGGAAGGCATCGACGAGCACCCAGAAGATCGTGATCGCCATCCCGACCAGCGTAATGCTTAGAATGAGTTGCGTGACCGCCACGCCAGTACGCTCGAGATAGAAGTTGTGCCCGCCGAACACACCCAGAAAGAACCACAGCAGATAAGCGACCAGCGCGGTCTTCTTGTTGGCCTCATAGAGCAGGAGCACACGCGTGTCGTTCGACAGGCCGCCGCTCCGGTTGATCTGTTGCCGGATGCCTGGTGGAAGCTCGGTCATGGATATCCTCCTCGCGCATCGACGCGCACTATGGAGTGCTACGGCAACGCGCTCAATCTGTATTCGCGCTCATCCTTGGCCGGGCTGCTGCTCACGGCGCTAAACGGCTGGTATCCAGGATGGTAATCTTCTGCCAGATCTTGTTACACAGGTTGTTGGTGAGATTCTCGATGTCGTTGACGGCATCAATGATCACCGGGTCGGGCAGATGCTGCGCGTAGAGCGCGGCCAGCTTGTTGGTCAGCGACAGCATTTCGCTGCAATAGTTGAGATAGCGGGTAAGCTCGAACCGGCTCATCGTCCGTTTGGGGGAGGAGGCGGTGGGTGTGTCGCCGCCCAGGATCGTGCTCGGGTCCTTGACCAGTTGAAGCATGTCGATCACATGCGCGACCGAGCGGAACCTGTGCAAGTCGCTGAGCGCGCGCTGGCGCTTGATGCGCATTTCCAGTGACACGAGAAAGAACAGTATCGCTCCGGCAAGGACAACGATGTTCATCGCCGCGTCGACGCCCTGGAATACGCCAAAGATCTCGACCGTGGCCATCTCGACATGGACGTTAAGGGCCACGAACAGCAGTCCGGCTAACCCCGCCGCGATCACGGCAAAGATGCCGACGCGTAGCACGTAGTTCGGCGCTGCGATTGCGATCGAGCGCTGCAGCGCCGTCTCCGCCATACCGATGAGGTCGCGGCACACCGCGGCGAGGCTGGAGCCCGGAAAGCGCTCGGCGATCCGATGCTCCAGGCGCAGCAGCGTCCCGACGATAAGGGTGGCATTGAGCGCCTCGTAGGACACAGGCGGACTCTCGGGCGATTTTACCGTTTCGGTCATCTCATGATTTTCGCGTGAGTTATGCGGACGCGCGGCAACAGGCGTGTGAACGTCAATTCCGCCCTTTTTTGGCTCATCCATCATGCGCCGGCTGCCAGCGGATCGGGGCCGTAGCGGTTCGGGCCCATGGTACCGCGGCGGAAGCCGAGATCGATGATGAGAGCGAGCGCGAAAACGCCATAGGGGATGAGGAAAGCCAGAACGAGGGACGTGGGCTTCGTCAGATCGGCGAGAGTGACCCATCCACCGAGCTGCAAGAGGTCGAAGACGGCACCGATCGCGAAGAACAGGCCGATCACCCAGGTCGGCGTATTGCGGTCGTGCCCGCGCTTGGCGCAGACCGCGAACTCGGGATAGATCAGCAGCAGGTCCGTCACCGCGCTCAATCGCGGGCTTTCTTCGGTCGCCGCTCCCACGGCGATCTCGATGACGACGAGCACCGCCCATGCAATCCAGAACGGCTGCCGAGTGATGCGGCCTTCCAAGCTCGTGAACAGATGAACCCAATTCATTGCGGTGCCCGGCGAATTCGCCACGAGCTTGCGGCGACCGGAGCAACCGGTCAATCCGACCGGCGTCAGTCGCGCAGTAATTCGTTAATGCTGGTCTTGGCGCGGGTCTTTTCGTCGACGCGCTTGACGATCACGGCGCAATAGAGATTGGGCGAGGTGGCGCCGTCCTTGCCTGGCCTGCCCGGCATCGAGCCTGGCACTACCACCGAATAGGGCGGCACTTCGCCCTGAAACGTCGCGCCGGTCTCGCGATCAACAATCCGGGTGGAGGCGCCGAGATAGACGCCCATCGAGAGCACCGAGCCCTCGCGCACAATCACGCCTTCGGCCACTTCCGAGCGCGCGCCGATGAAGCAGTTGTCCTCCACGATCACGGGGCCGGCCTGCAGCGGCTCCAGCACGCCGCCGATGCCGGCGCCGCCCGAGATGTGGCAGTTCTTGCCGATCTGCGCGCAGGAGCCGACCGTTGCCCAGGTGTCGATCATAGTGCCGCTGTCGACGTAGGCGCCGAGATTGACGAACGAGGGCATCAGCACGACGCCCGGCGCCACATAGGCGGAATGGCGCACCACGCAGCCCGGCACAGCGCGGAAGCCGGCCTCCTTGAAACGCGCCTCGTCCCAGCCCTCGAACTTGGATGCGACCTTGTCCCACCAGACGGCCTTGCCGGGCCCGCCCGGGATCACGCTCATGTCGTTGAGCCGGAACGAGAGCAACACCGCCTTCTTGAGCCACTGGTTGACCGACCACTGGCCGTTCGCGCCGCGCTCGGCGACGCGCGCGCTGCCGCGGTCGAGGAGGTCGAGCGCGTCCGCAACCGCCTCGCGTACGGCGCCCTTGGTGGACGGACCGATCGCGTCGCGCTTTTCGAAGGCGTCATCGATGGTCTTGGCAAGCTCGGCGTGCGACATGGCTGTTCTTCCCGGAGTTTGTCGGCGGTTTGTCGAGGCAAGCGCAGATGGAGTCAAGCGGGTGGGATTCCAGTCGTTCAGCATTCTCTGCCGTCGTCCCCGCGACGGCGGGGACCCGTAACCAATGCGCATTCGATTTTTCAAAGGCTGTGCCACATTGGACGGACACGGCGTATGGGTCCCCGCCTTCGCGGGGACGACAGCGGAGCGGGTTGCTGATCAAGCTTTGCCCTTCAACAATTCCCGCATCCGCCGATTGACCGAGTCGTACGCCTCGTACTGCACCCAATGGCCGGCGCCCGGCATGATGTCGAAGGGCGCGCCTGGCTGGAAGTGCTGCAGGCGCTCGCGCCGCTCGGCCAGATAAGGCGCAGCGGTCGCATCGTGTTCGCCCCAGATGCCGGCGAGGCGTCCGGCGAAGCCGGGCAGGCAATTGGCGAGCGTGCCGGTATGTGA
Organism: uncultured Alphaproteobacteria bacterium; assembly: GCA_963753575.1. Lineage (GTDB taxonomy): Bacteria > Pseudomonadota > Alphaproteobacteria > Rhizobiales > Xanthobacteraceae > VAZQ01. The sequence goes on along the minus strand of CAVWCR010000003.1, from coordinate 3,116,860 downwards.
CACGTGCTTGCCGCGGATCCGCGACACGGCGGCGTTGCGCGATTGCACCTCGACCGCGAGCGCGTCGATCTTGGCGGGGTCGTGGATCATCAAGATGCCGAGGTTCACGCGGTGGATGGCGCGCTTCTCCTCGTCGGTCGACAGCCGCCGCCACGACTTGAGCGGCTCCATCTGGGCGCGCGTCCCGCCCGTGCCGGTCGAGCCGACCAGCACCAGCGTGTCGACGCGGGCGCCGCCCTGCTGCGCGAGATAACCGGCGATCAGTCCGCCCATGGAAAAGCCGGCGACCGCAAAGTGGGTCTGCGCCCCGATAATCTGATCGAGGCCCCGCAGCATCATCGCGGCGATGCTCTCGGCGGAAAACGGCGGCTGCGGGCTAGCCGATTCGCCTGAGCCCGGAAGATCCGGAACGATGACCCTGAGATCGCGTGAGAGCGCCTCGACGTTGCGGATCCAGTGCATCCAGCTGCCGGTGCCGCCGTGCAGGAGCACGAGCGGCATGCCGTCACCCCAGCTGCGCCAGACGATATGGCCGTCGCCAAGCGGCGTGGCGTGGCGCGTGCAGGCGCGATCGAGCGCCGCGATCAATTCGGTAGGGGACATGTGGGGTCAGGCTTCCCAGTAGGTGGAGACGAGCGCGGCGGTCTCCGAGCGCAGCGGCACGCGCCAGGCATCGTAGCCGTAGAGCCAATCGGGATTGGTCTCCTGGCGCATCCAGGTGTTGGCGCTGGAGCCCGCCTGCACCGCGCTGGCGCGCGGCTTGCGGATCGCTTCGTAGGTGCGCAGCGCCGCTTCGATGCTGTCGAAGTCTTCGTCGGCGAGGCAGCGCGACAGCACCACCGCGTCTTCGAGCGCCATGGCGGCGCCCGAGGCCATGTAGGGTGTCATCGGGTGACAGGCATCGCCCAGCAGCGTGACGCGCCCCTTGCTCCAGACGGGCAGCGGGTTGCGCTCGTAGATGCCCCACTTGTGCACCTCGGGCGCGGCGGCAAGCACCGCCTGAATGTCAGAATGGAAATGCGCGAAGGCTGCGCGCAGGTCGGCGAGATCGCCTTTCGTCGACCAGGATTCACGCGTCATCCACTCGGCCTTCTCGGGCTGGCTGGTCGTGAAGTAGACCTCGTCGCGCTTGGCGGTGACATAATAGATCACGATGTGGCGGTCCTTGCCCCACCACTTGGTGCGCGCGGTGCCGATGTCGACGCCATGCAATCGCGACGCCGGGAACGTGGTGCGGTAGGCGAGCCGGCCGGTGAAGCGCGGCTGCTCGGGGCCCGCCACGTGCTCGCGTACCAGCGAATGGGCGCCCTCCGCGCCGATCACCAGATCGGCCTCGGCCTTGGTGCCGTCCGCGAAAGCGAGGCTAACGCGCGCGCCGTCTTCGGCGATAGCGATCAGCTTCTTGCCGCGAATGACGGCTTGTGCCGGCACGATATCGGCGAGCGCCGCGTGCAGGTCGCCGCGATGGAGCGTGAGGTAGGGCGCGCCGTAGCGCTCCTCGACCGCGCGACCCAAAGGGTGGTCGTTGGTGATCTTGCCGCTGAGCGCATCGCGGTTGAGCGAAGAGGTGGGCGCAAACCCCACGTCGCGCAACCGTCCCTCGATGCCGAGCCCGCGATGCACCTTCATGGCGTTGGGGCTCTGCTGGATGCCGGCGCCGACGCGCGCGAAGGCATCCGCCTGCTCGTACACGGTTGCCGCAAAGCCCGCTTGCCGCAGCGCTGCCGCGACGGCGAGCCCGCCGATGCCGGCACCGATGATGGCGATCGAGGTGTCTTTGCGCGGGCGCATGAGGGTCTCTTCCGGGGCTTCTTTAACGCGTTGCCGCGATCTTTTCCAGGAAGGCCGCAAGGTCGTCGGTCACATGGTCAACGTGCGGGTCGTCGCGGCCTTCGAGCTCCCAGCTCTCGCGGAAGACCTCGCGGGTATTCTCCGGCACCACCAGCACCGTGGTCATGCCGAGCGCATGCGGCACCGCGAGGTTGCGGGCAAGATCCTCGAACATGGCGGCGCGCGAAGCATCGACGCTGTGGATCTTGAGAAAGCGCTCGTAGTTCTGTGCCGAAGGCTTGGGCTCGAGCTCGGCCGCGATGATGTCGAACACGTCGTCGAAATGTGTCTCAAGTCCGAGCCGTGCCAGCACAGCCTCGGCGTGATGCCTGGTGCCGTTGGTGAGGATGAGCTTGCGGCCGGCAAGCTTCTCGATCGCGGCGCCGAGCGCCGGATTGGGCTCGAGCGGAGAGTGATCGACCTGGTGTACGAAATCGAGGAAGTCGTCCGGCTTCATGTCGTGCTCGGTCATCAGCCCGCGCATCGAGGTGCCGTAGCGCTTGTAATAGTCCTTCTGCAGCCGGAATGCGTCCTCATGGTTGATCTTGAGGAACTCGGCGATGTAGTCGCGAATGCGCTCGTCCACCTGCTGCCAAAGGTTGAGGTGATGCGGATAGAGCGTGTTGTCGAGGTCGAACACCCAGGTCTCGACGTGGGCGAAGGCGCGTGGGGAGGGGCGAGGCGACGGATGCATGTCTATCAGCTTTTCTGTAGCCCGGAACGGGGCAGGAGAAGGTCTTTGGAATCGCCATGCCTTAAGGTAACGTCCGGCCACTCACACAATATAGGAATGTCGCGATAGGAATGTCGCGTTCAACTAGCCGCGCCAGAGTCGTTTCATCATCTTCGCCGCTCCCCATAGCGGCGCGGCCGCGCGGCGCCGGGTCGATGCCAGAAGGTCGCCAAAGCGCCGCCCGCGCGCGCTCCAGCGGTCGTTGCGATGCTGCGCCAGCAGCCGATCGCCCAGGTCGTCCAGCAGGCCGCGCATGATGCGCGTCATGCCGTCGGGAGCCGAGATGACGGCGCTCCAGCGCGCGATCTCTTCGGCACGTTGCTCCTGCGTCCAATCCACCCGCGGCGCTGTGTCGAAGTGCAGCGTCAAGGGAAAGCGGATGGATTTCATGCGGCACCATGGTTCGCGTTTGAACTTGTGCCACATGAAATTGTCGGTCGGCACCCCGTCGGGCGTGGTCGACCAGCCCACCGGCAGCCGGAAATAGGCGTCGCGTCGGTGGGCGCCGTTGGAGAGACCGAAGCCGTCGTTGGTCCAGAGGCCGATCCGGTTGGGCGTCCAGGTCAGCCAGGGCGCGGTGAACTCGGGCGCCCCAAGGTCGAAATACCAGGCTTGGATCCGATCATCCGGCGTCACCTCGAGCTGCATCGCCCCGACGAAATCGGCCTCTGCGAGCGCCTCCTCCATCGCCTGCAGGTGCCCCGGCAGCCACAGATCGTCGTCGCAGGCGTAGCAGACGATGCGGCCCTGAGCCTCGCGCAGCGCCTGGTCCCGGTTGAGCTCGCCGCGGCGAGGCCCTTTCGGCAAATCAAAGAAGCGAATGCGCGAATCGCCATCCCGCAGCGCGCGCACCGCGGCCCGCACCTTATCGCTGACTCCGTCGCCGACGATGAAAATCTCGATGTCGTCGACACCTTGATCCTGGACGGATTTCACCGCGTAGGGAAGCGTGGCGTAATGGGTATACGTGGGAATGAGGACGGTGGCGCGCGGCATGGCCGCCTCACCGCATCATCAGCGTGCCCGCGCCGTGGTCGGTGAGAAGCTCGAGCAGCACGGCGTGCTGCACTCGGCCGTCGAGGATGACGACGCCCTCGACGCCGGCGTCGAGCGCATAGAGGCAGGTCTCGACTTTGGGGATCATGCCGCCCGAGATGGTGCCGTCGGCGATCAGCCGGCGCGCGTCGTCGGCGGAGAGCTCGCGGATCAGCGACTTCGACTTGTCGAGCACGCCTTCCACGTCGGTGAGGAGGAGGAGGCGCTTGGCCTTGAGCGCGCCCGCGATCGCGCCCGCGAATGTGTCGGCGTTGACGTTGTAGGTCACTCCCTCGGTGGAAGTTGCAAGCGGCGCCAGCACCGGAATGAGGTCGCGGCCGAGAATCTGGGTGAGCACGGTGATGTCGACTTTGTCCGGCTCGCCCACGAAGCCGAGGTCCACCACCTTCTCGATGTTGGAGCCGGGGTCGGCGACCGTCCGGCTGATCTTGCGCGCGGTGACCATGTTGCCGTCCTTGCCGCACAGCCCGACCGCCTTGCCGCCGGCCTCGTTGATGAAGCCCACGATCTGCTTGTTGATCGAGCCGGCGAGCACCATCTCGACGATCTCGATGGTGGCGGCGTCGGTGATGCGCAGCCCCGCGGCGAATTGCGACTCGATGCCGAGCCGCTTGAGCATGTCGCCGATTTGCGGCCCGCCACCGTGCACCACCACTGGGTTGATGGCGGTCTGCTCCAGGAGCACGACGTCGCGCGCAAAGCTTTTCGCCATCGCCTCCTGGCCCATGGCGTGGCCGCCGTATTTCACCACCACCGTCTCTTCGTCGTAGCGCTGCATGTGCGGCAGCGCCTCCGACAGGATGCGGGCGATGTCGTGCGGGGAGACGGTCATGGCTGCTCGTCCGGTTTGCTCTCGGCGCTGCGTTGTAGCGGGCGCGGCGCGGGCGGGGAAGGGGCCCGCTTAGCTGCGCTCGGCCACGAGCCGGACGATTGCGGCACGCAGGTCCTCGATGCCGGCGCCGCTGCGGGCCGAAGTTACAAGCACCTCCGGATAGGCCGCCGGATGCTTGGCGAGCGCCGCCTGGGTGGCGGCGAAGCGAGTGTCGAGATCCTCAGCGGACACCTGGTCGGCCTTGGTCAGCACGATCTGGTAGTTCACCGCCGCCTGGTCGAGGGTCCTGAGCACGCCGTCGTCGACGGGCTTGAGGCCGTGGCGCGCGTCGACGAGCACGTAGACGCGGGCGAGATTGGCCCGGCCCTTGAGGAAGTCATGAATGAGCGCGGTCCAGGCCTTGATCTTGCTCTTGGCCGCTGCCGCGTAGCCGTAGCCCGGCATGTCGACCAGCATGGGATGCGACGGGCCGGCGAAAAAGATCAGCTCCTGGGTGCGGCCCGGCGTGTTGGAGGTGCGCGCGAGCGCGTTTCGCCCGGTGAGCGCGTTGATCAGGGTTGACTTGCCGACGTTGGAACGCCCCGCGAACGCGATCTCGATGCCGCGCATCGGCGGCAGCACCGCGATCGCGTTGGCGGCGGCAACGAAGCGCCACTCGCCCGCGAACAGCTTGCGGCCTGTTTCGATCTCGTCGGGGGTGAAATCAGCCATGCAAATTTTGCAGTATGGACAAAGGCGGAGGCACTACGTCTCTGCATGAGAGGCCTACCCGTACGCCGTGCCCACATCGGGAGACAGGTCGCACAAGAAACGGATCGCACAAGAACACGTGGGCCCGGCGCTGCGCCGTGGAAAGGTCTGCGTCTGCATTGCGCACCTTTGCCCACCCTGCGCGCTACTCCGGCGGCTTTTTCTTCCAGAACACCGCCTTGATGTTGTCGAACAGCAGGATCTTGGTGCCGTGCCGGTGCATGATGAATGATTGCTGGGCGACCGACAGCGTATTGTTCCATGCCCAGTAGATCACCAGTCCCGCCGAGAAGCTCGACAGCATGAAGGTGAATATTACCGGCATCCAGTTGAAGATCATCTGCTGGGTCGGGTCGGGCGCCGGCGGGTTGAGCTTCATCTGCAGCCACATGGTCACGCCCATGACGAGCGGCCACACGCCGATCATCAGGAAGTGACCGACGACCGGCGCTTGCGAGGGGTCCCACGGAATGAGCCCGAACAGGTTGAACACCGTGGTGGGATCGGGCGCCGACAGGTCCTTGATCCAGCCGAAGAACGGCGCGTGCCGCATCTCGATGGTGATAAACAAAACCTTGTAGAGCGCGAAGAACACCGGGATCTGGATCACGATCGGCAGGCAGCCGGCGACAGGATTGATCTTCTCCTTCTTGTAGAGCTCCATCATCGCCTGTTGCTGCTTCATCTTGTCGTCCGCGTAACGCTCGCGGATCGCCGTCATTTCCGGCTGCACCGCCTTCATCTTCGCCATCGAGGCGTAGGACTTGTTGGCGAGCGGCAGGAAGATGAGCTTGACGGTGACAGTGATGAGCAGGATGGCGATGCCGAAGTTGCCGACGAGGTGATAGATCCACTCCATCGCCAGGAAGAGCGGCTTGGTGATGAAGTAGAAATAGCCCCAGTCGATCAGATGGTCGAAGCGATCAAGCTTGAGCGCATTGTTGTAGCGGTCGATGACCGCGACTTCCTTGGCGCCGGCGAATAGATGCGTGGTCGCAGTGGCAGTCCCGCTCGGCGGGACCGTCATGGTCTCGAGAAAATAGTCGGCCAGATAGGTCTTGATCGCGCCGGCCTGGCTGAACTGGAAGCGCGCGCTGAGCTTGGCGGTGGGGTCGGGGATGAGGGTGGCGGCCCAGTACTTGGCAGTGAAACCGAGCCAGCCCTGGGTGTTCTGGAAGTCGATCGATTTCTTCTTCTCGACGTCGGCGTATTTTTCTTCCTGCACCTTTTCGTTAAGCAAGCCGACGAAGCCTTCGTGACTGACCAGATAGCCTTCGAGCTTGGGCGTGCCGTGTTGTGAGATCAACCCGAATGGATGCAGTGCGACCGACGCCGAACCCTTGTTCGTCACCTCGTCCCGAATGGTGAACATGTATTTGTCGTCGACCATGATGGTCCGACGGAACTCCAGCCCCTCGCCATTGTCGTAGACAAGCTGCAAGGGATGATCGACGGTGAGCGGGCCTGCGCCCTGCTGGGTCCACAGCGTCGTGTCATCCGGCCGCTTGATGGTCGTGCCAGGCGATGCGAGCCAGCCGACCTGGGCGTAGAACGGGTGCGGGCTGCCCACCGGCGCCAGCAGCACGATCGGGGGCGAGTTCGGATCGACTGTCTCGCGGTATTTCATGAGCGACAGGTCGTCGATACGCCCACCCTTGAGCGCAACCGAGCCGGACAGGTCCGACGTCTCGATCTTGACGCGCGGCGACTGCGCCAGTGCCTCCTCGCGGGTCATCTGCTTGGCCGCCGGCTCGGTCGGTGTCGGAGTTCCAGGCGCAGTCGGGGTGCCGGGCGTTGGCGTGCCGGGCGTCGGTGTGCCAGGCGTTGGTGTGCCGGGCGTCGGCGTGCCAGGCGTTGGTGTTCCTGGTGTCGCGGTGCCGGGCGCCGTGGTCTGCGGTGGTGCCACCGGCTTGTGCATCGACGGGCCGAACCAAAGCTGCCAGCCGATCAGGATGATCGCGGAGAGCACAATGAACAGAATAGTGTTTTTCTGGTCGTTCATTTCGAAGCCCGCAGCCGCCGCAACGCCTTGTCGAAATCCTCGGACATCCGTTCGAACGGCAGCGATAGCGCCGGACGTCGTCCTACCAACACATAATCATGGCCGGACCGCAGTCGAGACGCGGCCTCAAGCCTTACGATTTCCCGCAGCCGGCGCCGCACGCGATTGCGCTCGACCGCGTTGCCGACCTTCTTTGACACGGTGAAGCCGACCCGGGCCGGACCGCCGTCCTTTCGTTCACACGCTTGCAACACGAAGGCTGCGGTTGCCACCTTGGCCCCTTGGGCGGCGGCCAGAAAGTCGGCGCGCTGCCTCAGCCGCTGCATGGAGTGGGTCAGGCGCTGAGCCGCTTGCGGCCTTGTGCGCGGCGCTTTGCGAGCACTCTGCGACCGCCGACGGTCGCCATGCGCGTGCGGAAGCCGTGACGGCGCTTGCGCACCAGCTTGCTCGGTTGATAGGTCCGCTTCACGGGTCTTTACTCCGCGTTGTTGGCTGCCGATGGCGTGCCGTCATGGCGGGCTTTCGCCTCTGAAAACCGCCAAATGCTCGGGGGGCGCCGCTGTTTAAAGTCCCGCGGCTTATAAGGGAGGGCCGCCTTCCATGCAAGGCGGCCTCAGGCAGAGCCGTCTTGGCCCGAAACTAGGCCAAATTGCCGCTCTGGCGACCCCGCGGGGGCTTTGGATATACAAGGGCCGGCCCGGCGCCCCGGCGGCGCAGAGGGGCTGCCGAACGGTGATCATGTCCCTCCCCGAGGAGCCTAGTGCCGCCGATTTGAAGCTTTTACAACGGTTGCTTCAAACTCTACTAGGAACTTCAAATCGAAATGCGGCACTAGAATCATAGAGTTGCTAGTGCCCTTGGCTTCCGAAGTTCGTGTCAGAGGTTGCCGCAATGGATCACGAACTTCGGAAGCGGGGCACTAGTCCCGACCCCGCCCGCCGCACCCGCCGGGTGCTGCTCCGGCTGCTGCCGTTCGGCCTGCTGCTGGCGCTGCTGGTTGTCGCCTACGCGATGGGCTGGCACCGCGAATTGTCCTTCGACACGCTGGTCAGGCATAGCGCCGCGATCGACGCCTTTATCGCCGATAACCGGATCATGGCGGTGCTCGCCTTCGTCGCGACCTATACGGCCGGCGCCATGCTGGCGATGCCGGCGGGTGTGGTTCTGGCGGTGATCGGCGGGTTCCTGTTCGGCGCCTTTACCGGCGGTGCCGCCTCGATGGTGGGCTCGACCATCGGGGCGACTGCCGTCTTCGCGGTCGCTCGCAGCGCTTTCGGAGCGCATCTCCTGCGCCGCGTCGGCCCGCGGGCGGAAAGCTTTGCGGCCGGGTTCCGCGCCGACGCGTTCTGCTACGTGATGTTCCTGCGGCTGGTGCCGGTTCCATCGTGGTTCACCAACCTGACGGCGGCGCTGTTTGCGGTACGGCTGCCGATCTTCGTGGCCGCGACCGCGCTCGGCCGCACGCCCGGCAGCTTCGTCCTGGCTTTGCTCGGCGCCGGCCTCGACAGCGTGATCGCACCGCAAGCGGCCGCCTACCGCGCCTGTCTCGCGGCTGGCGGGATCGATTGCCGGATCGACTTCGACCCGGCTAACGTGCTGACGCCGACGTTGCTTGCGGCGCTCGTCGCGCTTGGCCTGCTCGCGCTGCTGCCGGTCCTGGCGCGGCGGCTGCTGTGGCGTCGCGCCACCGTCGGGCCGGAACGTTCCTGAGATTGCCGCCAACGGAGGCACCGTGGAGCTCGTCAAACCCGATCTGTGCGTCATCGGCGCGGGCGCGGGCGGCCTCGATGCCGCGGCGGGCGCGGCGCTCGCGGGCAAGTCGGTCGTTCTGGTCGAGCAGGACAAATTCGGCGGCCGGCGGCTGACCAGCGCGGTGCCGTCGCGCGTGCTGATCGCGGCCGCCCGCGCCGCGCATCGCCTCGCGGATGCCGAAGGCTTCGGCCTCACGGTGTCGCCTGCGCCAGTCGACTTTGACAAGCTGCGTGCGCACCTCGAGCGCGTCGTCGCAGGCCTGGCGATGGACAGTTCGAAGGAACGCTTCGCCGGGATGGGCGTGCGGGTGATCGAGGGCGCCGCGCAATTCATCAACCGAAGGCGGCTCGCTGTCGGTGAGGCGATCGACGTGCGGGCGCAACGCTACGTGATCGCGACCGGTTCGCTGCCGGCGCTGCCGGAGATTTCCGGCCTTGCCGAGGTGCCCTATCTCACCGACGACGGCCTGCTCGGGCTTGCCGAGTTTCCACGGCGTCTTGTCGTGATCGGCGCGAGCGCGGTTGGGCTCGAGCTGGCGCAAGCGTTCCGCAGGCTCGGCGCCGACGTCATAGTGCTCGATCCCGCTGAGCCGCTCGCGCAGGAAGATGCCGAATGCGCGCGCGTCGTGCTCGATGCGCTGACGCGCGACGGCGTAACCGTGCGCGGCAACGTCGCGATCGAGAGCGTTGCAAAGACATCAGACGGCGTCGGCGTGACGCTCGGCGACGGGCAAGGCGTTGTCGCCGGCACGCACCTTCTGATCGCTTGCGGACGGCGCCCCAACTTGGACGGGCTCGCGCTCGACAAGGCGCGCGTCAAGCTCGGGCCGCAAGGCATCATCGTCAATCCGGGGTTGCGCACCAGCAACCGCCACATCTACGCGCTCGGCGCCGTGACCGGCGCGCAGCCCTTCATCCATGTCGCGCGCCAGCATGCCGGCCTGGTCGTGCAGAACGCGCTGTTCGGGCGCTCGGCGCGGGTCGAGGCGGACGCGCTGCCGCGCCTGATCATGACCGACCCCGAGCTCGCCCATGTCGGCCTGACCGACGCCGAGGCCGAGCGCCGAAAGCTCGATTTTCGCGTGCTGCGCTGGCCCTATGCGGAGAACGACCGCGCCCGCATCGAGCGCGCGGCGCAAGGGCATATCAAGGTCGTGACCAGCCGCCGGGGCCGGGTGCTCGGCGTTACCATCGTGGGGGAGGGCGCCGGCGATATGATCGCCATCTGGTCGCACGCGGTCGGAAAGGGCGTCGACATTCGTGCCCTGGCTGGTATCCTGCTGCCATATCCGACTTTCAGCGATATTGGAAAACGGGCCGCCACGACCTATCTGACCCTTGCTTTCAAGCGGACCTGGGCGCGGCGAATTTTGGGGTTGTTGAGCCGCTGAGGGCGGCGTATGCGGGCAGCGTGATGGACCAGACAACGGCCGCAACGAAGGGGCGTGCTCCGCGCCTCGGGCTTTCCGGCAAGCTCCTCGTCCTCACGACGCTGTTCGTGATGGTCGCGGAAGTGCTGATCTATGTGCCTTCGGTTGCGAACTTTCGCCTGGCCTGGCTGAACGACCGGCTCGCGGCCGCCTATACGGCCGCGCTCGTGCTCGACGCGGCGCCGGAGGGCGCGGTCTCGGAAAACCTGACGCGGCAGATCCTCAATTCGATCGGTGCGCGCGCGGTCGCGATGAAGAAGGGCAACCAGCGCCGCCTGCTCGCCGCCATCGACATGCCGCACAGCGTCGATCACGAAGTCGACGTGCGCAGCGTGCCCTGGTACAGCGCCATCGTCGACGCCTTCGACACGCTCGTCTCCACCGACAACGACGTGATCCTGGCGGTCGGGCCGGCGCCGCGCGGCGGCGAGTTCGTCGAGATCATCATCGACGAGGTGCCGCTGCGCACGGCGATGTGGAAGTACTCCTTCAACATCCTCATGGTGTCGCTGCTGATCTCCGTCATCACCGCGATGCTGGTCTACCTCACGCTGCATTACCTGTTCGTGCGGCCGCTGCGGCGGATCACCGCCAACATGATCGCCTTCCATGGCGCGCCGGAAAATCCCGCGAGCGTGATTGCGGCGTCGGGCCGCAACGACGAAGTCGGCACCGCCGAGCGCGAGCTTGCGTCCATGCAGCGCGATCTCGCCTCGATGCTGCAGCAGAAAAGCCGGCTTGCCTCGCTTGGCCTGGCGGTGTCGAAGATCAACCACGACCTGCGCAACCTGCTCACCACCGCGCAGCTCTTTTCCGACCGCATCGCGCGGCTCACCGATCCGCATGTGCAGCGCTTCGCGCCCAAGCTGGTGCGCGCGCTCGAGCGCGCGGTGGCGTTCTGCGAGTCGACGCTCTCCTACGGCCGCGCGCAGGAGCCGCCGCCCGACCGCCGCATGATCCCGTTCGACCCGCTGGTCGAGGAGGTGCGCGAGACGCTCGGCCTTGAGCCCGACGGGCCGGTGCGCTGGATCGATGCGGTCGAGCGCGGCCTGATGGTCGATGCCGACTACGATCAGCTCTACCGCGTGCTGGTCAATCTCGCGCGCAACGCCTTGCAGGCGCTCGAAAGCCGCGCCACGCGCGACCCCGGCCGCGACCAGGTTCGCGTCACCGGCCGGCGCGAAGGCGCCGTGGTGGTGATCGAGGTTTCCGACACCGGCCCCGGCCTCTCGCCGCAGGCGCGCGCGCATCTGTTCGAGGCGTTCCAGAGCTCGAACCGCTCCGGCGGCGCCGGCCTCGGGCTGGCGATCGCGGTCGAGCTGATACGCGCCCATGGCGGCGAGATCGGCTTCGTCGACGGCACCATCGGGGCGACCTTCCGGTTCACGATCCCCGACCGCGCGGTCGAGCTCAAGGCGCGCCGCGACGAGCGCGCCAGCGCGTAGCCGAAACCCAGCTTATCCTGTTGTCATAACTTGATCATTTCTCCTGGTGGGTTCGTTTTGGCCAAAAAATCACAGCGGGGGGAGCGCCGCCGCTGGTCTCGCCGCGACACGTACGGAAAATGTCGAACCGATTTTCGGGCCTAACCACCTGCCGCGATTGACGAAACGCCTCCGGTGGGTTCGTTTTGGCCAAAATCTCGATTGCAATGGATAGGCGCCAAGGCGCCGACCGCGACAGGTGCGGATAGGGTTTGGATTTCCGGGTCTAACCTTCTCATGGCATTGATGAAATTCGCGCGGTGGGTTCGTTTTGGCAAAAACCGCATAAGCTCCCGCGCGCTCGACGACGCTTGCGTGCTTTCCCCGGCGCGCGCGCCAGCGCGGGCGTGGCTTCGCTGCTCGTCGCGGTTTGCCTTGCCATGACGTGCCTCATCCGGCCGCATATTTACCAGAAGTAAAGTAGCGAGCCGGGGCGGATTTTGCAAGGGGTGAAATCATGGGTGAAATGGCGCCGAAGCCGCGTGTCGCCGCGCCATCCCGCCGCGCGCGCCCGGCGCGGCCGCGCCCTTGCCATCAACCGCCTGAGCCTATAGCTATTCGGCCCGTTTCCGCCATCGGCCGGAAGCAGCGCGCAACGCGCGAAGCGCCCGTAGCTCAGCTGGATAGAGCACCAGACTACGAATTTGGGGGTCGGAGGTTCGAATCCTTCCGGGCGCGCCAGGACTTAGCTATGGTCACCTGCTTCCGTAAACAGGTGTCTAAACAGGTGTATACGGCTGCTTGGCGTATCACTCCACCTGATGCAAGTTCCTGCGCTCGACCTCGGCGCGACCTCGCTTAGTTATAAAGAAGCGCCCGTTCCCCTCGTGGACGAACGCGTCTTCGTGAACGAGGCCATTGAGTGTCCTCCGAAGGTTCGTCCGCATGGTCGGTTTGACCCAGGAACGCAGTTCCTCGATCGTGGCTCCTTGTGTTGCTCGCTCGTAGAGCACAAGTTGAACGTACTCTCCGGGCCCAGCTCTAGGTCGCAGAACCTTTAGGAAGCCATCAAAGTCTTCCACGGCGGGCACCTTGCGCGTTACTAGTCCATCGACAAGCTTCTGGGCCTCGTCGGCACTGACTCCATGGTAGAGGCGAACGAACTCCGCCAACACCCAGTCTAGGTTAGAAATGACCAGCGTCGCATCCTGCAGGTTCGGGTCGATGCCGTCGGCTAGGTGTGCCGCGTCTCGGCTGTTTCGAACGTCGTAGACGACCCGCAGTGCTCGTGGAATATGGAGCCGAATGGAGTCAGCTGCCTCCACCGCCGGTACGTTTGCCAAATCGATGATAATTTTCTTTGTATCGAGGGTCTTGCCGAGTGGCGTGAACTTGCCTGTCGTCATTTGCTGTAGCATGCGAAACGCTGCTTCGCAGAATTCGACCGCCTTCCACTGCGCTCAGCCGCAGTCCGCCCAGGTAGAAGCTATGCTTGGCGTCCTGGTGCGCAGCCAAAAGTTCATCGACGAGCTTGGCGTCGAAATGTTGTTTTAGGCCGGCATCGATTTGATGGAGCATGACAGAGCTACCAGACGTAGGCCACTTGCTTCCGTTTTCCGACCACCTTGAATGTCTTCCGCAGCAACCGCTTCCTCCAAAGCCGCAAGAGCGCCATGGCAACGCGATTGACGTCGCAGTGGTAGGTCGGCTGGAGCTTTGCGTGCGCCTCGACCGCGGTTTTGGGCTGCTTAAAGAAGCCCGCATCACGCAAACGTTGAAGGTGGTCGGGGAGTGCGGAGGAAGACCTGGGTGGTCTAGAACTAGACTTGCTCGGTCCTCCTGACGCGCCCTTCCGAGTAGGCCGCTTCTTGGGAATCAGCACCTCATCGAGGATGGCTCTGATTTTTTCGAGGGCGCCGGCAATTTCTTTATCACGCATCTCGTCCTCCTCTGCCGTATGCCCACCGGCCTTCGATTTTTTTGCGGCGTAGTTCTTGCTTTTTGACCAGGCCGAGAACGACGCCGGAAAGCGTCGTCACCGGACATAGGAAGCCCTTTTCCTCAAGCGCCGCGGAAATCTCAGACAGCGACTTCGGCTTCCCGAAAAACCCGTGCTCCCGCAATTCGATGATTAGGGTAGACGCAGTCATCCGCTTCTTCGTGACTTCATTTTCGTCTTCCCTCCTTGTTACGGCGCTCTTTGCCTGCCCGACCGCAGCGCTTCGTTCAAAGTTCGCCAATATGCTGGAGACCTCGGCTTCTGAGCCCTCGACTGTAATGACCGCACCGGTGGTTGATTTGATTACGGCCTTCGCCACGCTTACTATCCTCCTTATTGCGAATCGACTTATTGCATAGTATTGCAAAAAGACGATTCTCGAGGAGGAGTTAATGGGCTTGCAAGAAACGCCTCGCCCTAAAAGACGTTAGCCCGGCAGGGATCGCCCCCGCCGGGCCCGTCGAGCGCCGCCGGTACGTCCGCGGACGGCGCGTCACCGCCGCGTCGACGACACTCCGGGCGGCAGCGGGGAGGCCCCATCACTTGCCAGGTGCCGCCTCAACTCTTCCTGCAGGTGCGCGCCGTCGAGCGGGTCGGGCGCCGGTTTCGGTTCGGGCGGCGATACAACGCGCGCCACCTTCTCCATGTGCTCTCGCCGTCGGCGCTGGTGTTCGTTCTCTCGGTCGGTCATCGTCGTTGTCCTTCCTCGTCGTCGGGCACGTTGCCCAGGAGGTGGTGCAGGTAGGTGTCGGTCGTCGGTGGTGGCGGGGACGCGGCGAATTTAGCACCCAGGCGTGCTGGTTCTGGTTCGCGCGCGCCCCGCATCTCGTAGGCGTCGTCGCCCCACAGCCTGACCGTCGCTATCGGCCCGAGCAGTTCTGCGATGATCTTCCGCGTTGTGGCTCCGAGCTCGTCGGTGCCGCCGCGCGCCTCAAGCTCGGCTGCGAGCAATTCCAATCGCTCCCGCAGCAGCTGCCTGCGGCGGCGCTCGTGCCGCTTCAGGTCTTCGATCCTGCTCACGGCTGCGTCGCCTTCTTCGCGGCGTCGGGGGGCTGCTGCCCAAGGAGGCGGTGGAGGTATGTGTCGGGCGGCGCCTCGGGCTCGGGCTCGATCTCGCCGTTGATGTAAGCCTCGTAGCCCTCCTCGTGCTCCGTCCAAATCTTCCGGAGCCAGGTTTCCGGGCCGGTGTCTGGTGGCCAGACCTCGGCAGGGATTGGTTTGGGGGGCGGTCCCTTGTAGTTGTAGCCCCTCATCGCGAACCAATGCGGGCTGAACTCGCGGCTCCGCTCCCACTCCTCCCAAGCGATCACGCGCTGCTGCTCCAGCCACTCGGGGTCCAGGAGGTCCTTCTTCACCTGCGCCTCGACCTTCTCCCCGACCCGCTTGCGGCGTGCCTCCGCCGGGTCCGGCTCGGGCTCGGGCGGTTTGGGATGGTCCTGCAGGGCAATCTGCAGGTCCGCCTCCAGGATCGCGACGCGCTGCTCCAGACGATCGCGGTCCTTCCGCAGCCGCTTGCACTCATTCTCCAGCCGCTCGTTGTCCCTGTGCCGGTCGTACATGGCCAAGACCCTCCCCATGTCACCCTCCTCTTTCGAGGCGGGTGATGGCGTCGTTCGACGCAACGCGCTTCTTGTCGATCGGCGGGCGGAGCCTCGTGTAGTGCTCCGCGAAGCTCTTGGCCGCGCGCTCCAGCTTGGCCAGTATCTCGTCCGCGGCCCGGACCTGGTCGCTGTCCACCGGCGCGAACTCTTTGTTCACCTGCGTGCGCAGGATGCCGTGCTCTTCTTTCGTCAGCCCGGAGAGGACCGCGGGAGCATTGAGGACCGCCAATGCGACGAGCCGGTCACGCTCGCGCACCTGCCCAGCCACGAAGCCCAGCCGCTCCGGCTTCGGCATCGAGCGGACCAGCGCCCGCACCTCGGAGGCCATCGCCACGCCCGGAGGCTCATCCATCTTCTTGTCCACGGTGCGCGCCTTCAGCGCATCCTGCATCTTGTCGCGGTACACCTGCAGCGCCTTGATGTGTCCGTCGAAGCGAGCAGCCGCGCGGTTGAACGATGCCTCCAGCGCCTTGCCGAGCCTCAGCGCCTCGTCCGGGATGATCGCCGGGTACGGGGACCCCTTCGGCATGTACTGCTTCGCGTACTCGGGCGGCGTGGCGTTGATCGCTGCCGTCTGCGCGTCCACCATGTCGCCGTACTCTTTGTAAAGACCGTCCATCGCGCTGCCCGCGTTCGCGAGGAACGTGGAGCCTACCGTGCCATCGACGCTCATCACGTCCTTGTACGGCAGCCGCACCATGTCGCCGTGCCAGTCCGCCGGCACCTTCGTGTTGAGGGGCGGGGCACCCTCGGTCAGCCCCTTGTTATTGTCCGTCATCTCGGTCGCTCCTTTGGTTGCTCGCGTTTGGTGGTGCTCACACAAATCTCGAAGGCGTTTCGCTCTAAAGTAACGAGTAGTTAGGTGCCCACGTGGTGATCCGCGGCTCGTGCGTTGCGGCGTATCGCGCCGCGTCAGCGGCGTGATCCACGGCGCTGCTGTCGAGGTCCTCCGGCCGCACTGGATCACGGGGCACGACGGGCACGGTGGCCCAGAAGTTGGTGCAGCGGTCCGACACCCACATCCCCGGGCGTCCGTTATTTTCGTGCGAGTTGAAGAGCAGCTCGCGCATCGCGGCCCACGCGCGCAGCAGCTCGCGGTCACGGCCGCACGCGGCGAAGAGGTTGGCCTGGTAGTCGGGCGGTAGGTGGGGATTGTCGCGCAGCGTCCCAAAACAATTCGTCCACTCGCGGCCGTCCACCTCGTAGACCGCCCAGGGAGCCGCGCGCTGCACGTGCCGCTGCTGCAGCTGCGCGTGCTGACGGCCGCCGGGGTTCGCGGCCCAGATGACCCGCTTCTGCACGTGCGCGGGCGCGCGCAGGTTGGACCTGAGCAGGTTCAGCCACTTGAGCGTCGGGTACTCGCCGACCTCGTCCGCGAATATGTGCGAGAAGCTCAATCCTTGAAGCTTGCTGTAGTCCAGGGCGCTCTCCAACGGCGCGGCTAGGACGCTGGCGCCGTTGGCAAGGCGATACATGTGGTCGGAGCGATTGGGCTTCACGTTGCGCTGGCCGAACGCGGCGGCGAGCGTGAGGCTCAGCTGGTCCTCGAACTCCATCAAGCTCTTCAGCGTGGGCCGCACGACGAGGCAGCGGGCATCCTTCTTGTACAGCGTGCAATGGCGCACCTGGTCGAACTGTGCTGCCGTCGTCTTGCCGGGGCCACGACCACCGGCCATGAAGAGGCTGACGCTTTCAGGCACGCTAAGGACGTCCTCTTGCCAAGGAGTTGGGGTGAGCCAGGTCATCGCACCTTCCCTCCCTTGCTCGGGTCGCTCTGCCCGGGAGCAGGAGACGGTGTGACGTCGGTCGCAATCAGCGCGGCATCGGCGGGTGGCACTGCGGCCTGGCGCGCGGCGAGGCGCTCCGCGTACTGCTGCGGGGTCAGCGCTCCGGGCAGCGTGATCTGGATCGGCACGACGGTGGTGGGCGCGCTGCCTTCAAGGTAGCCATGCCGAGTTTTAAGTAAGAACATCGCGGCGATCACGTTGCCCTTGTCGGCCGCGATGCGCAGCAGGTTGACGAGGTGTGCTTCTTCCAGGCCCGTGCCGATGTCCAGGGCCTCGCGCGCGTCCTCCTGCCTCTCCAGCACGCGATAGAAGGCGCCGACGCTCAGCCCAAGCTCCGTCGCGATCACCTTCTTGTTGCAACCAGCGGCGGCCAGCCTGCGCACCGTCGCGATGCCCAGGGTGGTGAGCGTGGCGGTCGGGTTAGCGTCCGGCTCGTAGTCGAAGCGGAGCGCCGAGGTCGTGAACAGTTGGGGGCAGGGCTCGACGAACCTGCGGGTGGGCAGGTGCAGGATGCCGTTCGGGAACGACACCACCTCGTCCGCGGGCGGCAGGTCGTGTTGCGCGATCATCTCCGGCGTCAGCAGCCAGACTGGTGGCTTTAAGTTCTCGCTCGGCACGGTGACCATCTGGGTCGCCGCCCCGACGAGCTCGGCGACGTCGTTCATCTTTGGGCAGAACGGCACGAACGTCTGCCTGCCGTTGTCGTCGAGCTTCTCGAGGACCGCATTCTGGAGGAAGTAGCGCGCGTGCATCTTGATCGTGTCGAGGCACACCGGACGGTAGGCGCCGTCGCTGTATTGGTAGTGGTCGCCGTTGTAGTACCGGAGCGGCGACTGGAAGCAGCGCGGAAGAAATCTTGCGGCGGCGTCGTCCCAGTCTCCCTTGCGCAGGGCGACCTTGGCTTCGTGTTGTGGTGCCGCGTTGCCTGCGCTCTCGTTCATGACGCTCCTCCGGGCAACGAGACTGCCATCCGCAGCGCCTTCATCTCCATGAACATGCAGGCCAGCCAGGCCATCGCGTCGGCGTCGTCGCCCTCTTCGAGCACGCCGACGCCGACGACGCGGTCGTCGCGATCCACCAGTGCGTAGTCGAGCGGCTGCGGTTGACCGGCCTCGCGGCAGGTCGCGATGAGCCGCGCGCACGCGTCGCGGCTGTCCCAGTAGGCGCGGTGCAGTTGATCGTGCACCGGCATGCCCCGCTTGACGAGCACCGCGTACTCGACCGGCTCGGTGCCGCCATTCGGATCGCGCTCCAACCACGAGACCGTGCGCAGCCGCCAAGGCTTGCCCGCGCCGAAGCCCGGAGGGACCGCTGCGCCGCGCTCTGGATCGGGGTCGGGCCGCGCGGCGTTCGACGGAGGGACGAAAGCACCGCGCGGCCCGTTGCCGGCCGTTCTGCGCTCGGCCGGCGCGCTCCCGCCGCCGAGGGGGCCGGTGGCGGCGCGAGCGATCTCTTTGCTGATTGCGTGGCGGGATCGATCGGGGGCAGAGTTCGCGTCGTTATCGCTTTTGCGTTTCTCTGCTCCCGCCGTGGTTCCTACCCGCGGCGGGTTCTCTTTGGTCATGCCGCGTCCTCGCCTTGCGGAAGCGACGCCATGAATTCCCGCAGCCCCTTGACCGGGTAGCGCACCGACTTGCCGAACTTCTTGTAAGGGGGTGACCGGCCCTCGCTGCGGAGCTTGCCGAGGTGCACGACGTGGCAGCCGAGCCACAGCGCCGCTTCCCTGGGCGACAGCCACTCCTTGGCGACCGGTAGCGTTGGGCCCAGCGCCGCGAGCGTCTCGCGTGCGGTCTCCTCCGCCGTCTTGTGGATGATGTACTCGATGCTGCCCGGGGACAGCCCTTCGGACTTGGCCTTCGCCATCGCGGTGCTCCTACGGGAGACCGCAATCGTCCGGCGCTTCTTGAGCTGACGCGAGAACGACCGCGGCTTCCCAACGAGAATGGGTGCCTGCAGATCGTTCCCTGGTGACTAGCTAGGTAGCACCGCGGCGTATGCCGCGTAACAGCGGAACGAAGCCCTAGCGCTAGCTATCGTGGACAGTTACCGGCGCGAACGCAAGCAGTTTAGTCCTGCGCCTTCAATGATGGTGAATGCGGCGGCGTGAACTCGATGCGGTGCTGGAGGTGGAGCCCACCGCCGTTGAAGAACTCTAAAGGCACTGCGGTCTGCGCGTCGACCGCGCGTTGGGCCTCCCGGCGCACGAAGTCGCTGAACTCCGTACGGCCCGCGTCGCGCGCTGCCTTAATCCTAACGGGCTGGTGACCTCGCGAGCGCAGCCATTCGATGGCGACGCCGTGCAGCCTCTTGTCGAGCCGTCCCGTGACTTCGTCGGAGAAGGACACGACCGTGCCGTCGTCCAGCGCGAGGGGATCGCGTCCGTAGTTTCGCTTGTAGGGTATCTCCACTCTGGCAAGCATTTTGCTCCTGCGGCGCAGACCGTCCTGCTCTGCCGCGCTGAGGTCGCCGCGCAGCAGGGTCGCCTGGATCGCGCGGAATTCCTCGACGAGCTCGACGACGTCCTTGGAACGATCACCTTCGCCGGTCGTGCGCTCCATCATCTGTTGCAACGCGTCGGCGTCGCCCTGGGCGATTAGCCGACGCATCTCTATAACGGCCGGATCGTCGCCGTGCGGGTGTCTCTTGGCGGGCGGCATTCTGGGTTCCCGTCACATCATCCCGCGCCGGTCCGCGGCGCGCGGCATCATGTTCTCGATCATCAAGCGCGAGACCTTCTCCTGCTGCGCCATGATGTGCGCGGCCAGCGCGGGCGTGTTCAGGTAGCCGTCGGTCACGTCGGCGTCGATCTTGTGGTTGAGCAAGACTTTGACGTCGAGCTCGTTGACGCCGGCCGCATGCGCGAGCGTTCGGAAGGAATGCCGCAGCGCGTGACCGGTCTTCGCCAGCTTCTTCTCCTTGACCTCCTCGACGTGGCCGCTCGCGCTCTCGCCCGAGGGGAAGACCCACCGCCGGGCCTGCGCCGGGTAAAGCATGCGGCCCGCCTCGCGCGCGCGCCAGAGGCACCGAAGCATCGCGCGCGACAACGGAAGGTGGAACGCGCGGTCCTCGCCGCCCTTCGGGTCCGGCACGAGCATCCGGCGGTTTCGCACGTCGATGTGCCGCGGCTCCATCGTGCGGACGTCGTCGCGCCGCAGCCCGGAGAGCAGGGTGAACAGGTGCATCTCGCGCCGCACCGGGTTCGGCACCTTGCCGAGCTGCGCCCACCACGCAGGCAGTTCCGCGACGCCCATGCCGGTCTTGCGGCGCCGCTCGCGGTTGAACACGACGGCGGCGACCGGGTTCGGCGGCAGCGTCGGGTCCGTCCGGAGCGCGAGGTTGTGGATCGCGCGCAGCAGCCGCATCGCGCCGTTGGCGGTGTACGGCCCGTGGTCGCGCGTTATCCTGCGGTGCGCGTCGGCGACCTCCATGCGGTCGAGCGAACGCAGCGGCGTGTCGCGCCAGCGCTTGAGGTGGCGATCGTATTTGTCCTGGTAGCCAGCGATGGTGGTCGGCGACCGGCCGCGCTTCTCGCACGCCTCCTTATATAATGTCCACGCGTCCGCGACCGTCGCGCCTCCCGGTCGGTTGGCGCGGCCCGGCTCTCGCGGGTCGATTCCGTTCTGGATGTCGGAGAGGTGTTTCTTGGCGAGCTTGCGCGCATCGCTCGCGCTGATCTCGGTGTCCTGGCCCAGGGCCATGCGCACGACGCCGATCCGGCGCCGGTTGCGCCGGAGGTCGGCCTGCACCGTGTAGGTGCGGGCGGTCTTGCCGACGACCACGAAGAAGCCGGGGGTCTCGCGATCGCGCACGACGTATTGCCCGGAGGTGGTCAGCGGCAGCCGGGCCACCGCCTTGTCGGTCAGCGCGATAGGCAGCCGCGCGACCGTCGGGCTGTTGCGCTTGAGTTGGGTGCCGCGCATCGGCGTGTCTCCCGAAACAGGTTTTAAACAGGTGCCGGCAGCCCACGAGGTTACCGGGGCGTGCCACAGCGGACGGCAGCCCAGGGCAATCCTCTGGGCTAAGTCACGGCCGCGCAATCATTTTCCGGATGCTCGGTTAACTGGCGCTGTCGCCAGTTAGTATGACATCAACAACTACGAATCTGGGGGTCGGAGGTTCGAATCCTTCCGGGCGCGCCAGCAACCTATTGCAAGGTAAGAAGGTTTCCGCGGGGCTCCAATAGTTGCTTCCACGGTGTTCGCGCGTGGAAGCAATATGGAAGCAACGACGCAGAGATGGGTTCAAAATCTCCACCCACTTGTGGCCGCCTGATAAGCCCTGAAGCTCGTCGGGAAGGGACCACGCGGCTCGCGGTCGGGTAGGCAGCCCGCCTTGCAGGTCCACCAAAACCAGCCTGTGCACCCATTCCCGAACGATCGAGCAAGCGTCTGGTCAGCATAGAACACCTCGATGGTCCGCCCCGTATGCGGGTCGACATCGTACAGCGGCTCATAAGCCGGCCGCGTCGCGGCGATAATGGCGCGTGCCATGGATGACCTCACGCCGCGGTTGCCGCAGGGTCGGCGAGTGCCAAGCCGCGCAGATAGTTCGCGGCCTGGGACGCCTTGCTGCACGCGGTAAAGAACGCCCGTTTGTCTGCCTTCAACAGGTCGATCCAAGACGCGATGTAGCCCGCGTTGCGGACGTCACCATCAAAGCCAAATTCCGCGCAGAGAAACGCCGCGCCAAGTTCAGCAACCAGTTCCTCAGCCGCGTAGGCGCGCGAGTCGAAGCGCTTTTTCAGATCGCGATCTAAACGCGACCGGTGACCCGTCCAATGGGTCAATTCGTGGAATGCCACGTTGTAGAAATGATCGGCCCCTTTGAATGCCTCGAATGCAGGCATCGAAATGAAATCATGGCCTGGGACGTAGTATGCCTCACCATGGCCCTCGCGAATGTCGGCGCCAATACAGCTAAGAAATTCGTCAGCCAGACTGTCTCGCGTGTCTGGATTGCGAACGCGCATCGGCTTTCCGGACTTCACGCCATCGGGAAGGTTGTCGCACTGGTCCACATTGAAAACGGTGTATTCGCGCAACATCGGGACCAGACGCGTTTCGCTATCTTCGCCAGGACTGTCCTTGATCTGCAGCTGTTTAACGAAAAAGACCTTGGTGCCGTGCTCACCCTTCCGTACGTTTCCGCCAGCCTCAATCGCTTGCTTGAATGTAAGAAAACGCGGCGTTGCCCAGCCGCGACTACGCGTGAGCCACAGCAGGATCACGTTACACCCCGAATACGGACGGTTCGTCACTGCGTTTTGCGGCACGTTTTGGCCTGGGGTAGCTGACCAGGGTTTGACCCAAGGCGCGGCACCTCGCTCTAACTCGGAAACGATGCGCTGGGATACTTCCGTGTAGAGATCACGCTTCATGACCACCGCTCTCGGTTCTGCGTTCGCTTGGTTGCGAGCGTCACAACTGAGTCGCGTTGAGCAGCGCTAAGCCTGCGTGCGGTTGAAAAAGGCCCCCCGGGGGAGCATGGACAGGCCCCCCGTCTCGCGCGCCGAAAGACGTGGCTGAAAAATTTGTAGGGGCAAATTTTGATACTTCACCACTGGTAACTATTTGGCGGCAATCCGAGCGCTTGCACATGCCAAAAGACCGGCGATCATTTGGCGCATGCGAAGTCGCATTGACGTTTCAACTGCTTAGAGTTTTCGATGGCGATTTAGGTACGGAAAGGGCAGCCGTACCACACTGGCTCATCGCTATCGTAAGCCACCACCGTCCCGGTGACCAATCGTAGTCCTATGGACCCACCTCGGACCTCAGGCTTTTTGTCGATGCGCCCCGACCACTTCCCGGACGTGCGGACCACCCAGCTAAGGCGGACTTCGTGATCGTCGACCTGAGGACGCGATCGGCACGCCGATGTCGAAGAAGATGGCCGTTTGCGAACGGCCGCATCGATGACCGATAACGCCATTGCGACCGTCGTGGCGGTTGCGGCGATTGATCCAGCTCTTGCCTTATTCGGCCGCTTCCCGCATCCTTGACTGTGGCGGCGCCTCCAATTGGCCTTATGCCGAGGTCGCGGGGTTTGACATTTCAGTCAGGACCATGTCAGAAGCACGCCTCTCGCAATTGATCGGCGATATCTATGACGCGGCCTTGGATCCGGCGCTGTGGGGGCGCGCGCTCGAGGGGGTCTGCGGTTTCGTCGGCGGCAGTCAGGCAAACATCTTCTGGCAGGACGTCATCGGCAAGGCGGCCAAGAAATTCTTCGAATGGGGCAACGACCCTCATTTTACCCGACTCTATATGGAGACCTACGCGAAGATAAATCCCCTGTTTCCTGCCGCATACGGGTTCCCGGTCGGTCAGGTATTCCAACAGTCCGATGTTCTCTCCTTCGCTGAGATGCACGAGACGCGTCTCTACAAGGAGTGGATGCAGCCGCAGGGCTTCGTAGATTTCATCGGATGCCACCTCGACAAATCCTCAGGAAGTTGCATTCCGGTGACGGTCATCCGTCATGAGCGCGACGGGCTCGTCGACGAGCACGCGATCTCGCGGATGGACCTGATCGTCCCTCATATCCGACGCGCGGCCCTCATTGGAAACGTCATCGACCTGCGCGCGTGCGAAGCGGCGACGTTAGCCGATACGCTGGACGGGCTCGCGGCGGGAATTCTCCTGGTCGATGGCGCCGGGCGCATCATGTACGTCAACACCAGCGGGCAGGCTATGCTCGACGACGGCGCGATCCTCTTGAGCCGCGGCGGCCGGCTGACGGCGCGTGACGAGGACTCCGATCAGGCGTTGAAGGAGGTTTTCGCCGCGACCGATGGCGGCGACGCGGCCGTCGGCAGCAAGGGCGTGGTGGTTTCGATGGTCGCACCTGGCGGGCAGCGCTATGTCGCGCACGTCCTTCCGCTCACGGCGGGCGCACGCAGGCGCGCCGGCACCACCTACGATTCGGTGGCCGCCGTGTTCGTGCACGAGGCCGCGCTCGAAGCCCCTTCGGTCCCGAACGCTCTCGCGAAAGCCTACAAGCTGACCGCCATGGAGCTGCGCGTGCTACTCGGCATCGTCCAGATCGGCGGCGGCCCGACCGTGGCCGAGGAGCTCGGCATCTCGGAAACCACAGTACGTTCGCATCTGCGGCACGTCTACCAGAAGACCGGCACGAACCGCCAAGCGGACTTGGTGAAGCTAGTGGCCGCGTTCGAAAGTCCCTGGCGCGACCCGTAAGCGCCTCGTCCCGACCATCGGACGATTTGGCAGCGCGTCTCCTCCAAATGGAGGAGGAAAGCGCGCGCACTCCCTTGATACTGTCCTTCGCGACCTCTTCCTGCCTTCGTGCCGCTCAGCACGGTCGCCCGAGAGTCGGGAGAGGCCGCAAGACCGTCCCGCCAAGACGCAAACGGTCGCCTGGAGTTGCGTTTTCGAAGAGCGGAGGCCTCATGCCAACAAGGTCCAACAGCGGCTGAACGTCGTTGAAGGGCAAACGGTGGTAGTCGTGATGAGTAATCTGACCCTCCTGGCGCTGATACTGGTTGTCGCCGGCGGCCTGTCGGGTTTCCTCGCGGGTGTGTTCGGCGTCGGAGGAGGGACCGTTGTGGTTCCCGTCCTCTATGAGGTCTTCGTCATGCTTGGGGTGCCTGACGAGTTGCGGATGCCCCTTTGCGCCGGGACGTCATTGGCGCTGATCATCCCGACGTCGATCGCATCATTCACCAGCCATCGCAAAACGAATGCGGTAAATTTCGATTTGCTAAGACTATGGAGTGCTCCGATCATCGCCGGCGTGCTCGGCGGCACGATGCTGGCGCGCTACGCGCCCGCGGCAGTATTCAAGACCGCGTTCGTGTTGATCGCGCTGCTCACGGCGGTTCGGCTAATATTCCGCGATCGATTGCCGACGCTCGGACAAGACGTCCCTCGGCGTCTCAGGCTGCCATATGGTTTGACCATCGGATTGTCCGCGTCGCTTATTGGAATTGGCGGCGGCATCCTATCAAACATGATCATGACGTTCCATGGGCGCGCAATCCATGAATCTATCGCGACGTCAGCCGGAGTGGGCGTGATGGTTTCCATCCCGGGAGCTCTTGGATACATGGTGGCTGGTTGGGATCGGATGGGTCTGCCGCCGTTCTCCGCAGGATTCGTCTCGATCGCGGCGGTGTTGACGCTGATGCCGACGAGCTTTCTCGCTGCGAGGTTGGGGGCGCGCGTCGCGCATCATTTATCCAAACGGCGGCTTGAGCTTTGCTTTGCAACTTACCTAATCGTGGTCTGCGGACAGTTTGGCTTAAGTCTGGCACTCACCTGAACGATCGTCTTCTTCGTGCATCGTGTCCATGCGGCCTTACGGCACGACTCAGATTGCGGACACAGCGCGCGCAAGCTGAATCGACATACCCGTCTGGCGGCGACAGAAAATGCTTGGGAGCGATCCGATGAAATCGAGACAAACTGAGGGTTGGTTACCTCGAGCCCGGTTTCTCGCGCGACTTTTCTTGGCACCGCGTGATGATAGAGCCGCCCCGCTGCAGTGGGTCTTCCGTTTGGGCACAGCGGAAATCTGGCGGCTCGGCCAGCGGCGTCGCTCGCAATATCTAGCTGCGCTGCTGGACCGGAAGTGCAATGAAACCCCAGTAGATGCGCCTGATCGCTTTAGTGGCCGAACGCATTCGAGCGTGCAGCCCGGAGCGTCGGAGCGCTGACGATGATGTCGGCTGTTGGGTGTGCGCCGTGGACACGCATCTGCAAGATACCGGAAGAGAGGTTCGACTTCCTGGGTTGCACGTTCGGGCGGATGTATTCAGCGAGAACCGGCCAGGCGCGCCTGGGGTACCGGCCATCAAAGAAGAGCATCAAACATGCGGTGGAAAACATCCACGCGCTGACCGTCCGAACCGGGACATGGCAACAGACCACAGAGCTGGTAGACAAGTTGAACCGCACGCTGCGAGGATGGGCAAACTACTTCCAAGTTGGCACCGTCAGCAAAGCGTATCGGGCGATCGACAACTACACCGCTGTGCGGTTGCGCCGGTGGTTTCGCATCAAGCATAAGGTCAGGCGACGCAAGGGCGGGACATATCCACTCTCGCATCTTTACGGGCACTTCGGGCTCGTACGTCTGAGTAGGCTTGGGCACGACGTGCCGTGGATGAAGGCGTGAAGTCTTGTGCGAGAGCCGGATGCGGGAGATCTGCCTGTCCGGTTCGATGAGCGGGATGTGGAAACGGAGTCAGGGTTGAACCACTAAGGGCAGACCGAAAGGGGCGGCAACAGATATGTTCAGCCTACAGCCACCGCGTCACATCTCGACTCTACCATTCTCGTCGTTCTCGACTAAAGCAACGGTCGCCGCCCCGTCCGCTGTTCTCCATTGAACGAACCCGCTCGCGCGGGAGCGCGCTGCGCGCGAGGGCGGAGCTAGTGGCGTCGATGGAGTGACGCCGTGCGCAAGGTACGGTGACAGGCGGGGCGCTCCGTCTTGAGGATCGAGGGGTCAAGCACTCCAACCTCAAGACAGGAGCCCCCCATGAGCGAGAAGCCCATCAGTCCGTTGCGTCGTCGCATGATCGAGGACATGTCGGTCCGCAAGTTCGGCGCGAAGACGCAACACGATTATATCCGCCACATCGAGACCTTTGCCAAGTTCCTGGGCCGCTCGCCGGATACGGCGAGTGCCGAGGACCTGCGCCGCTATCAGGTTCACCAGACCGAGACCGGCGTGCAGCCGCCGAGCGTGAACAGTTCGGCAGTTGCGTTGCGCTTCCTGTTCACGGTCACGCTCGGCCGCGCCAACCTCGCGGCCCAGCTCACGCGCGTGCATTATCCGCGCCGGCTGCCGCGGGTGTTGAGCCCCGAGGAGGTTGGGCGATTGATCGAGGCGGCGCCTGGCCCCGGCCTCAAGTACAAGGCGGCGCTGAGTGTTGCCTACGGGGCTGGGCTGCGCGCGGCCGAAGTGGTCTCGCTGAAGGTCTGCGATATCGACAGCAAGCGTTTGCTGATCCGGGTCGAGCAGGGCAAGGGTCGCAAGGACCGTCACGCTATGCTCTCGCCGCAGTTGCTCGAAGTATTGCGAGCGTGGTGGCGGCAGTGCCGCTCGCAGGGCTGGCTGTTCCCGGGGCGCGACCCGTTCCTGCCCATCACGACGCGGCAGCTGAACCGCGCCTGCCACATGGCCGCCGACGTCGCCGGCCTCGGCGCCTGGATCTCTCCGCATACGCTCCGGCACAGCTTTGCAACGCATCTCTTGGAGAGCCATACCGACGTGCGGGTCATCCAGGTTCTGCTCGGACACGCGAAGCTCGATACGACCGCGCGCTACGCCCAAGTCGCCACCAACCTGCTGCGAACCGTCACCAGCCCGCTCGACCGTCTGACCTTGGCGAAGGACGGCCCGCCCGCGTAACGCGCGGCGGCCATGGCTCGTCCAGCGCTGGAGGTCGCGGACATCTTCCGCGACCACGGAGCCGCATGGCGTGCCGCCAACCGTGGCCACGTCAGCCTCGGCCAGTTGAAGGTGATGAGCGCGATCGAGCGCTGCCGCACGGCAGCTCTCGGCGGGCATGTGGCGCGTTGCGAGAACGACGCCTGTGGCCACACGACCATCGCTTACAATAGCTGCCGCAACCGGCATTGCCCGAAATGCCAGGGCGCGGCCGCACGCGAGTGGCTGGCGGCACGCGAGGCCGAGCTGCTGCCAGTGCCCTACTTCCACGTCGTGTTCACGCTGCCGGCGGCGATCGGCGACATCGCCTACCAGAACAAGGCCGTGATCTACGATCTGCTGTTCAAGGCCTCGTCGGAGACGATGCTCGCCATCGCGGCAGACCGAAAGCACCTCGGAGCGCGCATCGCCATCACCTCAGTGTTGCACACCTGGGGCTCGGCAATGACCCACCATCCGCACGTGCATATGATCGTGCCGGGCGGCGGGCTTTCCATGGATGGCGCACGTTGGATCGCATGCAAGCCCAACTTCTTGCTGCCCGTGCGTGTCCTCTCGACGCTGTTCCGGCGCTTGATGCTGGAGAGGCTTATGGCGGCACACCAGGCGGGCAGGCTGCAGTTCTTCGGCACCCACGCGCATCTGGCCAATGCAAAGGCGTTCGCTGCGTTGCTCGCACCGCTGCGCAAGACGCGCTGGTTCGTCTATTCCAAACGCCCGTTCGCGGGCCCGAAGGCCGTGCTCGCCTATCTGGCGCGCTACACCCACCGCGTCGCCATCTCGAACCGCCGCCTGATCGCAATCGACCAGCAGCACGTCACCTTCAAGGTCAAGAACTACCGCGTCGAGGGACCGGGCCGCTACACTACGATGACGCTCAACGCGAACGAGTTCATCCGACGCTTCCTCATCCATGTCCTGCCCAAGGGCTTCCATCGCATCCGCCATTACGGGCTCCTCGCCGGCAGCAATCGCGCCGAGACCATCGCGCGGGCGCGCGACCTCCTGGGTCTGGCTGAGCAGGCGGTCGAGACCGAGCCGGCCGCGCAGCCGCTCGCCCACCCATGCCCCTGCTGCGGCAGCCGCATGACCATCATCGAGACGTTCCAAGCCGGCCGCCAACCACGCCACCGGCCGAGCAAACCTCTCGTCGCAATCAGGATCGACACCTCATGAGCACAAGCACCACGTCCTGCACCTGCACCGCCGAGCGCGTTCCTTACTGGTCATCGACCGGCCACGCCGACGCTCGGCCACACAGGGGCGCGGCATCGCATTCCACGCTGCGTTCATTCCCGAGAACGACTTAATCGAACCCGATCGGCTGCACCGGCAGCCGAAATCACCCGAGTGCTGCCACCCAGCGTCTTCGGCCCAATCTCTTCGCCGCAATCAAATCGCCATAGCGCGCACACACCAGCACCTCACGTCCCGCGGGTTCCTTCCCTGGAGGCTTTCGGACGACGGCCCCCGTGCGCGCAACTCCGTCAATGACGGGCCGTCATCCGAAACCCTTCACAAAAGCCGACGTGGTCAACGTTCTCGGCTTTGGCAAAATCCGCCGACCAGCGTGCCGTGCTTTGGAGCCGGCCGGCAGCAAGGTGACAAGGTAACACCGCCTCACGCGGCGCAACCGGAGCGGCGGTTCGTGGCGTCCGCATACTTTGCGATTACCTCACGACCCGTGGCCATCTAGAAAAGCACGGCGACCATTACCGACTCACCCGATCTACGGCGGCATTCTTGGACCGGCGCGCACCTTCGTGGATGGGTGGCGTCGTCGACTATCTGGCCGCGCCCGAGATGATGGCCCTTTTCTTGGACGATCCGGCAGCGTTTGTTCGAAACGGCGGCTCGCTCGGGTTGGCAAACAATGCGCCGGATCATCCGATTTGGGTAAAGTTCGCGCGGGCGATGGGCCCGTCCAGGGTTCCCCTTGCGACAAAAATCGCGTCCGAACTTGCAGTCTTCTCTCCCCGCAAGGCGCTGGACGTCGCGGCCGGACACGGAATGTTCGGTATCGCGATTGCTCAAGCTGTCGCGGACGCGCAGATCACGGCGGTCGACTGGCACGCCGTCCTGTCAGTTGCCCGAGAGAACGCCGACGGGGCGGGCGTGTCGGGGCGCTACCACACGTTAGGGGGAAGTGCGTTCGATACCGATTGGGGCAGCGGGTTCGATTTGGTGATACTGGCCAACTTCCTCCACCAACTTGATCAAGATGGCTGTGTGACCCTCCTTCGAAAGGCCCGCAGGAGTTCTCGTCTCCGGGGGGCGCGTTGTGGCCGTCGAGTTCTTGCTGAATGAAGACCGAGTGTCTCCGCGCTTCTCGGCCATGTTCGCGTTTCAGATGCTAGGTTCTACGCCGCAGGGTGAGGCGTACTCGGTCCGAGAGTTCGAGGACATGGGCCGGGCGGCAGGGTTTGCAAGCGTGATCGCGAAACCACCGACAACGCGGCGATACCGGCAGCCAGATGCAAAAATCGACGGCGCTGAAGGGGCATGGCGTTTTCCTCTGATCCAAACCTTGCAAGACGTACGGTCTTGGGTCGCCGGCTATCCCGCGAGCCTTTGGCCTCAGAAGATAGATAATGCGACGATAACAACATAATGCTATTCTTTAATTAGCTCATAACAACATCGCTATGGGTGCTGCCATGCAGGTGAGCGATCGCATCGGACGCCGGATGAAACTGCAGGACCTGCACGTCCTTATGACCGTGGTGCAGGCCGGCAGCATGGGGAAGCCGCGGTACGCCTGAACTCCTGTCAGCCCGCCATTTCGAGATCAATCGCGGAGCTGGAACATGCGCTCGGTGTGCGCCTGCTCGATCGCTACCGGCAAGGGATCGAGCCGACCGAGTATGGTCGCGCGTTGCTCGATTGTGGAGTGGCCGTATTCGATGACCTGCGCCGGGGCGTGAAGAATATCGAATTTCTCGCCGACCCTACGGCTGGAGAAATGCGGATCGGATGCCCCCCACTTCTGGCCGCGAGCTTTGTTTCTGCCGCTGTCGATCGACTCTCCCGGTGCTTTCCGCGCGTCGTCTTTCATCTCGTGACCGCAGAGCCAGAGCAACTGTATCATGAACTGAGCGAACGTAACGTCGACCTCTTGATTGCACGGAGATACGGTCCGATTGCAGACGAGCGACTAGAGTTCGAATTTCTCTTTGATGACCCCTATGTCGTCGCGGTGGGTGCGCAAAGTCCGTGGGTTCGGCGGCGCAGGATTGCGCTCGCCGAGCCCCGTGGCACAGCATTTCATCGAGAGTGCTCGCGAAGTCGCGAAGCCTCTGGCAAAGAGAAAACGGTAGACGCCATGTCGGGTTGTGCCCGACCCGGACCTCCCGAGATGTCCGCTTTTCCGCTGCTGCTTGGAGGAGGAGCGGACGCCGAGCGATCGGGAGATGTCAGCACGGTTCAATGCTGGCACCTTGTGACCTTTAGACCCTGCTATTCGGCGGCTGGCTAGATCGGCGTAGGGGGACCGCAGGTCTCGTTGGAACTGCGGATAGCAGTGGCCTCTGCACATCGTCTACAGGACGATTGAGGCGCAGGGACGTTTTCACCTTTTCACCTTTTCACCTTTTCACCTCATATCGAGCAGAACGGCATCCGCCAATGTGGCGGGCCTATGCACGACCTCAAAGCAGCATGTGGACTTAACCCCACGCGATCACGCGACGATTGGGCCATCGCAGCAAGCAGGAAAGTCACATGCGCCCCTGCAAATACAATCAGCGCCTCCAGGGCTGCCAGGTGTGCAAGCGCAATCGACGCCGCCGTCACCAGTGATTACCTTGCCCTTTCGCGGAAACCTGACAAAAAATGTTATCGGAATGCGGACTACAACTGAGTCATCACTGGCTTGCACCCCCGCCTTCAATTGTGCGCGAGCTTGTTTGGCGCCGTCTTTCATTAAGATTTCTTCGACAACTGCTTTCCATTGCTTGCCTAGAGGCTTTCCCTTCATGACATGCTTCCGCCCTGAACTTGTACTCGCCGTCGTCATGTTCGCGTCTCCAATGAATTAAGTGAGCTGAGAGATATAGTACATGGTAAACTTACCCGCGACGTGGTGTCTCTGCAATGAGATGAGAACACCTTCGCGAAATATGTTGCTAGGGGGGTCCTGCGGGTTCTCTTTTCAAGAGGAGCGATTGACCGAGAAAATCTGCAAAGCCGTTATCCCGCATTTCAACATATCACAAAGTTACACAACTCTTGTTGCTGCCAATTGCGGTGATCCATTTCAGAGCCCAGTAATGGTTCACGGCCCCGCAAAAACTTCTGCGTGCTTCCGCCGCCACCAAATGTCTTTGTGGCCGTCCATCAAAGTATCACTGGACACCTGGACGGGGTGTATTAAGTTTAAAAACTTGGCAAACCGCGAATTGAATTAAATGATTGGAGCAATTGCAAATGATAACATTAGTCCTTACGCCGGACTCTCCAGTTCCAACAAAAGCGGCAACGAACAATACGTACGGAGGGACTGTCGCGGTGGTGTTTTCCGGGAGATTTAATCCTGAGGCTGATCTGCTCATTGCTGCGAATGAAGATGGGACGATTACGCTATTCAGTGTTCACCCAACGAGTTCGCCACCGAGCTTACACATGATCGCAAGCCCGTATTTTGTCGGAGGAGCGGGTCACCCCCCAAGTGCTGCAGCATTCAGCCCGAATGAGAACGTGCTCGTGGTGGCCGATCCCATCGGTAAGAGCCTTTGGGCATTCGATACAAGCTTGTCGGGGCTGAAACCGTTGGTCGGCTCCCCATTTGTCATGGCTGAGAGTCCTCGTGCCCTCTCCTTCCATCCCAGATACAATCGGCCGGGCGATCTGCTTGCTGTCGCCAACGGTGAGGGCACAATCTCTACCTTCATTGTCAGCTCTTCAGGGCTGACAACGTGGTCGGCGCCCGTCATCGCGCCTGGCGCTCTCTCTGTAGCATTTAGTCCGAGCGGAAAATCGCTCGCCTCTGGGAATGCCGATTTTAGTGGTAATGGAGCCAACAGCGTATCTGTATTTTCGGTTGGTTCTGGAACATTGACCCCTCTTTCCGGATCACCCTTTGCTATTCCTGCTCCCTTCGTTCCAGTTCCTTCCCCCTACAACTCGTTTGCATCACCAACTTCACCGTCGAATGCTGGATTAGCACCATGGCCGTCGGGAACATCAGTTGAATTTAATCCGTCTTCAGATAGTGAAATTGGAGTTGTCTTGTTTGCATATTTTGCCGGTCTTCTAGGTCTTCGTCCAGCAGTAACGCCCACCAAGTTAGAATATCTCCCTACGGTGCCGGAGCCGATACTGCCCTATTATCTCTTGCTCATCCCCGGTGTTTGCCCCGTTGCGTCCAGGTTCTCCCCGAATGGGGGCCTGCTCGCTATCGGCAATGCTCCGGTCGATCAAGCGCCAGCTACCGCTTACGTCTCCTTATTTGATGTACGGTCTAGCGGATTGAAGCCAGTCGCTGCGCCGGGTCCGTTTTACGGAACGGGAGACGGACTGACCGTCACCTCACTCGCGTTCAACAAGGGCGGCAATCTGCTCGCCACCGCGAACTATTTTTCTTTAAACCGAACTGTCTCTTTGTTTACTGTAACCTAGCAATGTTTCGGGGTGCTGCTGCTGTACCGCTTCCAGACGAGCCTGTGCCAAATCGGTTCACGGATTTACTGCGGCAATTGGAGTTGAGAAAGGATACAGCAAGTCCCTGGCTACCCTTCGTGTTGACCGCGAACACATAAAAAGTTCCCGCGATACGACATTCGCATGTCCGGTGTGGCCTCAGTCGCCTTCGCAGTAAGCACAGAAAAAATTACGACGACTAATTAGAGCAGCTCGCCGCCCTTTCTTCCACTAGCAAAAAGCAATGGGTCCAGCACGGTGGCGTACGGGCACCGTCTGACCTTGCCGTTCAGGGTGGACCAGGAGATCGGAGCCGACTAGGTCGAGGATTGTTTTGGGCGTCACGGGCGTAGCCGCGAACCTGCTCCAAATAGCCGCCGCGCGTCAGGTCGGGCGCACGAACGGGCGTAATCGTCTCGCCGATGCTATTCAGACGATCAGTCTGCAAATTGCAACGTCGGTAGCAGGCCCGCATTCAGACACGCATTAGGCGACTGCCCCGCGCCTTTACTAAATGATTAGAAGCGGGGTGAACCAAACTAATATACGCCGCCCTAGAGCATGAGCATGTCCGATTTCGACGACCTTCGACTCTCCGTGTACTATTTAAATGCGCGAAGGCTCGAGGCGCTGACAGGCGCTGATATCCCCGTGGTCGCCCAGGAATCACTTAATCGGAATTCTGGGGAACGCGCGGAGGCGATGCGATACGCCTCGAGGCTAGCGAATGACATTTTGAAGCATGGCGATATCCCGAACCTGGCGAGCTTGATGGCGGCAGGCGACCTCGATGGCAAGAACGCCATTGCCACAATCTGGGGAGTCTTCACCTTTCGCGGGTTGTCGGATTCGCTCATGTGTGAACAGCAGGTCAAGACGCCCAAGCCTGCGACCTTCTCCGCCACTATTCCGCTTGGAGATCGTGAGTACGAATTGTAGGGTGAACTCTCGAACAGCCACCTCTTTTCACAAACGTCCGTCACGCTGTTGAGGGGCAAGAAGCGTGCCCTCGTAGCTGGCCAGTTCGAGTTCAACGGCCCGTCCGTTAAGGTCCACCCCTTCATCATTGGCGACATGATAAGCGATCTTGGCGGGGTGCTGCGGCCGTCGTGGTCCCAATCAGTTCGTGTCTACCCAGAGCAAATTGATAACTTCGCAAAAATCGAAAACAGAAGGGATGTGAAGAAGTCAGACCTCGATGCCCTGCTCGAGATTTCTGAAGATCGGGTCAAGCGAGCCTTCGCTGAGATCGTTGGCGAGCCCTTCGTGTCAAAAGATTGGGGTGGCGAGAAGTTAGACTTGACGACAAGTCGGCTGACCCTCGACGGCAAGCCCCAGTTGGCAGCGTTTATTTTTAAGGGGCCATCTGTGCGAGGAGAAATGCATCCGGCCAACATGGGAAAGCGTGGCGATCAGTTGGTCAGAGCCTTTGATGAACCGGTCGAGGTCGTTGTTATCCAACACTGTAATAAGATCGCTAACAGCGTCGTGCGAATTAGCAGCTCGAACACCATGAGCAAGCATCCTGCGGGTCCCGGTGCGCTCCAGCGTATGGTCCAGGCGGCGCGGGCACATTTGTTGTGCCCTCCGCGGCTCCGCGTTAGCCGCATCCATCTATGCCCGGCGAGCGCGACCGTTCGCGCCCAGCGCTCGTCATATGGGTTGACAACGCAATCAAAATCACGCCGTGAAGTGGCCGGGCTGAGCTTCGCCTCTGTCCGCCGCGGGGGCGGCGCCATTGTCAGGCCAACAAACCGGGCGCCATTCATGATCAGCCTCGAAGTTCCGCGCCGTCTGCGTGCCATTGTGCGGGCGCGCGAGACGAGCCTTGTCGTGCTTGCTTCGATCGTCGGTCTGATTGCCGGCCTGGTCGTCGCGGCCATGAGCCGGAGCGTCGATCTGCTGCACGCCCTGTTCTTTGGGCTTGAACCGGGGGAGCGGCTCTCGGCGCACATCTCGATCAATCCGCTCTATGCTTTTTCGGTCCCGCTGGTCGGCGGGCTCCTGTTGGGAGTTGCAAACAGGCTGATCGCACGGCGGTCAGCCGGCCGGGTTGTCGATCCCATTGAGGCCAATGCGCTGCACGGCGGCCGCATGTCTGTGCGTGGCAGCCTGCTCGTGGCTGCGCAGACGATCTGGTCGAGCGGGGTGGGCGCGTCCGTCGGCCTGGAGGCCGGCTACACGCAGCTTGCGAGTGGCATTGCCTCGCGGATCGGCCGGGCCTTCCGCTTGCGCCGCGGTGACATGCGCACGCTCGTCGGCTGCGGAGCAGCCGGCGGGATTGCCGGGGCGTTCGGCGCGCCATTGGCGGGAGCGTTCTACGCGTTCGAGCTGGTCATCGGCAGCTATTCGGTCGCAAGCCTGGCAGCCGTCGGAACGTCCGCCGTGGTAGGATATCTCGTGGCCAACTCGCTTGCCCCATCGCCCATCGGAATATTTGTCGGCAGTGCGCAAGTTCTGACCGGGCGCGATCTCGCTCTGGCCGGGGTGCTCGGCCTGCTTGCGGCGGCGTTCGGGATTGCGCTCATGCGCGCGGTCGCGCTGTGCGAGGCATTGTTTGCTCGCGCGCGCGTGCGCCCCATGCTCCGTCCCGCGATCGGGGGGCTGGTCGTGGGTTTGCTGGCGATGATCTCGCCCCAGATCATGTCTTCAGGCCATGGCGCGCTGCATCTTGCCAGTGTGCTCGATCGCCCGCTCAAAGAAGTGGCGCTGGTGTTCGCGCTCAAGACAATCGCGTCGGCTGTATCGCTCGGTTCCGGATTCCGCGGCGGCCTGTTCTTCGCCTCGCTCCTGCTGGGTGCGCTCGGCGGCAGCCTGTTTGCCACCGGTCTCGGCATGATGTGGCCCGCTCTCGATGTCGATTCCAGCTTGTACGCCATGATCGGCATGGCCGCGCTCTCCGTCAGCGTGATCGGCGGACCGCTCACCATGATCTTCATTGTGCTCGAGACCACCAAGGATTTTGGCCTGGCAACGGCCGTGCTGGTCGCGGTGATCATTTCCGCGCAGGTGACCCGCGAGACCTTCGGTTATTCGTTTGCAACCTGGCGATTCCACTTGCGTGGCGAGACCATCCGCAGTGCGGCGGACGTCGGCTGGATCCGCGATCTGACCGTCGACAGAATGATGCGTCGCGATGTGCCGACCGTGTTGGCCGACACTTCCCTGCAGAAGTTCCGCGAAGAATTCGCTCTGGGATCGACCAGCCAGGTGATCGCCGTCGATGCCGATGGACGATATGTCGGCATGGCGATCGTGACCGAGGCACATTTGGCGGAATTGCCGGAAACGACGTCCGTCGGCAAGATCCTGCGCCACGTCGACGATGTCCTGATGCCCGAGATGACCATCAGACACGCCGTTGCAATCTTCGACCGCAAGGAAGCAGAAGCGCTTGCGGTCGTCGACTCGCGCGAAGAGCGCCGTGTCCTGGGCCTGTTGACCGAGGCTTACACCCTTCGCCGGTATGCCGAGGCGTTGGAGCTGCGCAGGCGCGACCTGATCGGCGAAGAGTGATCGTATCGCCTGCTTTGGATGCCAGCATTCCGGCGCCGCTCGACGTTGTCTGCCGGTCCGCAGCGGGCGCTCTCAGCGGTCGCCGTGCTCGCTCACTCCCCGCCGCCACGCAATTTCGCGCCAAGAGCGGCAAGCAGCCCGCGCCAGTGTTCAGCCTGTCGGCGCTGGAACAGCATCAGCTCAAAGCCGTGACGTGCGACATGATCCTGCGGGATTTCGTCCCAGCCGCGATGCTCGACCGTCACGCGCGTCTCGTCCCCCACCGCTTCGAAGCGCACGTCAAGCTGCGTCGACTGGCCGGGGGCGAATGTCGCCTGGCGCCAGGTGAGTGCAAGCCTTTCGCCGGGCTTCCAGACGGTGATGCGGCCGACCTCGAACTCATTTCCGTTCGCCAGCGTTGCGACGAGCCGCCCGCCTTCCCCCGGCTCGAAACGAAGATGGCCGTCGCCGCGCGGCGTCAGCGCGAACAAGGGGTTCGGCCGCCACCATTCGCCGATCTCCTCGGTGAAGGCTTCAAACGCCCGCAAAGGCGTCGCGCCGACCCGGATCGAGACGATGACCGCCGCCGTCATTTTCGCTTCTTCTCGACATGCGCCTTGAAGCCCGAAAGCTGCGCGGCCCACATCGCTTCGGTCTCGGCGAGCCAGCGTTTCAATTCCGCCATGGCGCCATCCTTCAGCGCATAGATGCGAACGCGCGCATCGAACGCGGGATGGGTCTCCTCAACGAGCCCGCTCTGCTTCAATTGGCGCAGATGCCGGCTCATCGCCGGCGCCGGCAGGCCGAGCGCGTCCGCGAGTTCGCCCGCCCGGCGCGGCCGCTTGCCAAGCAGTTCCACCGCGTGGCGGCGATGGGGGTCGGCGAGCGCCGCGAAGGTCTTGTCGATGCGGGAGTTCAATCGAGCCGCTTCTTGGTGGTGAGGCCGCTCGCCTTGTCCCATTCTTCCGGCGTCATCCGTTTCTCGGTGACGCCGAAGGTCCAGATATGGCCTTCCGGGTCGCGGGCGCGATAGGTGCGGTCGCCGTAGAACTGGGTCTCGGGCTCCTGCACGATCTCCGCGCCCGCTTCGCGCGCGCGTTCGCAATGAGCGTCGATGTCCTCGCCTTGCGCGAGCTGGACGTGGACGGACTG
Source organism: uncultured Alphaproteobacteria bacterium (assembly GCA_963753575.1). Classification (GTDB taxonomy): domain Bacteria; phylum Pseudomonadota; class Alphaproteobacteria; order Rhizobiales; family Xanthobacteraceae; genus VAZQ01. Next base: position 3,078,962 of record CAVWCR010000003.1, on the reverse strand, counting down.
CGTGTTCTTGCCGCCGACGGATTTCGGGCTCTTGTGATCGGCGCTCCACTCGTTGCCGACCATGACGACGGAATTCCCGAAGGTCATCTCCGAATGACCGAGATTGCCGTCGGCGTCGAGAAGGACGAAGAGCGGCTCGAACCCGAACGCCGCTTCAAGCCAGCGATAGGCGGCCTTCGCATCCTGATAGAAGACGGCGCTTGAAAGCCCTTTGGGCCGGTAGGGGTCAGTCACATCGGTTCTCTTTGGCAGCGACCGCAGTTATTTATCGAAATCGGAAATATTTGTCAATATAGGAAAGTATTTCAGCCGTCGAAGCCTTCTCTTGCCTCGCGTGAGAACCGGTCAGCGCGCCGCACCGGCGGCTTAATTCTCGGCCCGGCGTGTCCTAAACTGTAAATATGGGTTTATGGTTTTACGGGAAAGACGCATGAAGACCACCGTCGAGCTTCCCGATGAGCTTTATCGTCGCGCCAAGGCGGAGGCGGCGCTGCGCGGCCGCAAGCTCAAGGATCTGGTGGAGGAGGGGCTGCGGCTCGTCCTCGAAACGACCCGCAAGAATTGTCGTTCTTCAAGCCTTGCCGGGCTGACGAAGCGCGCGCGCGGCATGATCGATTCCGGCGTTCCCGATCTTGCTTCGAATCCCAAGCATCTCGCAGGCTTCGGTCACGATGACCGTCGCCATCGTTGATACCGGACCGCTCGTCGCCCTTTTCGACCGGGCGGAACGGCACCATGGTTGGGTGGCCGCGCGCCTGGAAGAGCTTGAGGCGCTCTGCTTACCTGCGAACCGGTTCTCGCAGAGACGATGTATCTGCTCTCGCGTTACCCAAAGGCGCAGGATGCTGTCTTGGAACTCGTCCACACGGTGCGCTCAGGATCGCATTCCAGATCGATGAACATATCGGTGCATTGCGGACATTGCTGCGGAAATACGAGGACATGCCAATGTTGCTGGCCGATGCATGCCTCGTCCGGATGGCGGAAATCCACGAACGCCATGCCGTGCTGACACTGGATTCCGATTTCTTCGTCTATCGAGAACACGGCCGGGCGTCGCTGGCGCTCATCCATCCGGCGGCGCAGTAGCCTCGGCCGCCATCCTGGCGTGCACAGAGCTTGCAAATCGAGGTAACGCGAGCCGCGAACCTGCGCTCCCTTATCCCCCGACTCGCTCCCCGCCCGCATCAAACTTCCCATACTCATCGCCCCAGCCGTCGAAGCCCGCTCTTGCCTCGCGTGAGAACAGATCGGCGCGGTGCACCGCTGAAGGCGTGTGCTCGGTTGTGAGATCGTAGAATTCATCGGGCTTGCGCGAGTGCTCGCGCGCGGTGCCGTCGAACAGCGAGGGCAGCGGCTTGTGCGTGGGATTTCCGATGGTCGCCACCAGGATCGGCTCATGCAGCGTGCGCACACGGTAGCCGGTCCCCATGCGCGGCTTGCCGGAGGCGGTGAGCTTGCGCCACACCATCTCGCTCTGCGGCACGAAGCCCCACGCCTGCGCCACCGCCTGCGCCTGTCCGGTCGCCATCGCCCAGCCGGTGGTCCACAACAGGAGCAGGCAGTCGCCGCGCGCGAGCAGGCCGACCGGCAGCGCCTTGATGGCATCAAGGTCCATGACGCTATGGTGCGGGTCCGCTCCCTTGGCGGTGCCGGCGGCGCTGTAGTTCTTGAAGTCCCACGGCGGGTCGGCCACGATCACGTCGTAGGAGAGCGGCGTGAGATTGCCAAAGGGCCAGTCGCTCATGAGCGTTCTGCGTCGAGGCCGACACCATTGTCGACATAGTCGTGATGATCTTGCACCGTTGTTCTGCCGCTCATGCCCGGTGACAGTCCAACCCTTCAGCCCGCAATCGCTAGCCGAATATCGTCCATCGACCAAAACAAATAATCCGGCCGCTGCGCGCGCAGGAGTCCGACCGTCGCATAGCCCCAGCCGACGGCGCCCACGGCGAGGCCTGCCCTCCGACCCGCTTCCAGATCGCGGACTTCATCGCCGATTGCGATCGTGCGGTTCGCGCTGGCTTTCTGCCGCTTGATGATGGCCCGAAATTTCGAAGCCTTGCCGAACAGGGAAGCACCACAGGCGTAATGATCGATGCGCTTGGAATTGTCCTTTCCCAGAATACGACGGACGTTGGCTTCCGAGTTCGAGCTCACGATCGCGAGCGCGACGCCGCGTTCAGAAAGGGACGAGAGCAGCGCATCGACGCCTTCAAACAGCTTGATCTGGTGGGCATCGCGGGCAACCAGATGCCGCATGTGGTTCGCGATGAACGGGATCTTCCACGCCGGAACCCCGAGGTGGCGAATGACCGCGGCGGTCGGCTGCCCCCTGAGGTCGTCGAGCTCCTGGTCGCTGACCTGGCGAAACCCATAGCGCTGCGCAACCTGGTTGATCACCGAGCGAAACCACGCCGCGCTGTCCGCGAGCGTGCCATCGAAATCGAATATCGCAAGGTCGTAGCGGTTCATCTCATTGATCATCTGCGCGCCGGAGCCGGTTTTTTCCAGCGTCCACCAGGAAGCGCCCCATCGCGTTCCCCCCGCGTGGGTTGACGGGGCGAGTCATGTATATTACTATATAGTTATGGAACTGATTGGTTATGAACTGGCGCCCCAGTCTCTCGACGCGGTCTTTGCCGCGCTTGCCGATCCGACCCGGCGGGCGATCCTGTCGCGGCTCGCGGCCGGCGAGGCGTCGGTGAATGAGCTTGCGGCGCCGTTTCGGATGACCCAACCGGCGGTGTCGAAGCATCTGAAGGTGCTGGAGCGCGCCGGGTTGATCGAGCGCGGAATCGACAGGCAGCGCAGGCCGGCGCGGCTGAAGGCTGCGCCGATGGCGGCAGCGGTGCGTTGGCTCGAAGAGTTCAGGCGGTTCTGGTCGTCGAGCTTTGATCAGCTCGATAGCCTGCTGGAAGAGTTGAAAAGGGCCGACACGAAAGGGCGCGAACAATGAGTGAGTTGCCGACCTATGTGTTGGAGCGGGTGTTTGATGCGCCGCGTGAGCTGGTGTGGAAGACCTGGACCGATCCGAAGCTGTTGCCGCGCTGGTTCGGGCCGAACGTGGAGACGATCATCCATCGGCTTGAGCTGAAACCCGGCGGGCTGTGGCTCATCGAAATGCAACGGGGCGGAAAATCCAATTATCAAAGGGCGCAATACACCGAAGTGATGCCGCCGCAGCGGCTGGTCTGGCTGCACTCGTCTTCCGATGCGGACTGGAACATCGTCTCCAACCCGATGATGGCGGACTGGCCGCGCGCGCTGCTGACGACGGTGACGTTTGCGCAACAGGGCGGCCAGACCAAAGTGCGCCTGACCTGGGTGCCGCACGAGGCGAGCGAGGCCGAGTTGGCCTGCTTCGCCGCCGCAATCGGCGGCATTGACAGGGGCTGGGCCGCCGGCATGAAGCTGCTTGCGGAACTCTTGGCTGAATTGCAGGCCTGACGCCGGTCCCGGCCGCTACCGGCGCCGGCCGTTTGATCAGCGAGGAATTGCAATCGGTTACGAGGCTGCCGGCTGTAGCGAAGGTGTTCCAGGTCGAATTGCGATTTCGCGCTAAGCGCTTGTTTGGTCGCATGATCTTATCCGAAAGACTGCAACTTTTCGGGGATCATGCTCCGGCCCCGGGAAGTAATGCAAGTTTGATGTCGTCCTGACGACAGACAGATCGCGAACCGCAGGCCAAGGTGTTAGACTTCGACAGGATTGCCGCCGCTGAGCTTGGCGGCCAAACCAAAAGAAAGAAAATCGCGTCCCCGATTGGAACGTCGCGGGTGGTCTGGACGTTCCATAGGTGTGCGCAGGGAGGCCAAGGGACGGCGTCATGATCACGGCGCAAGAACGTGCACAAGAACAAGAACGTGCACAAGAAGGTGTGCCCACGCGGAAGGTCGCGCGCGGTCGACTTCGATTGGAAATCGTGGTCGGAAACAAAGGCGGGCCGCTGCAATGGCCGGCCAAGGCAGACAGCAAGATCATTCCGCCCTGCACTGAGCTTGCGAGCGTCCAGCTTGCGAGCGTCGAGCTTGCGCGCGCCGCGCGACACGTCGCCGAGGGCAGGCAGCGGATCTCTAGGCAGTTGATCTTGATCACGGCGCTCGAGCGTGCCTGCCGCGATACTACAGCGGCCGAGGCGTTGCTCGGGTCGTTCATTCGGACCCAGACGGTGCTTGAGCATTATTGTCATGCGGTTGCGCACAAGATCGAGGGAGGAGCGCGCCAATACCGCTGATCTGAAGTTCCCGCGGGGCACGAGCGGGAAGCGGCGAGCATACAATTCTCGCGGCCCATCGAGCCGGCCGCCGTTTCCGCAGACCAGGGAGGAGGAGGGTGTCATGATCAGTGAGGCGTATATTGCGGCGCGGATCGGAAAGGGAATGGGCGTTATCGCCGTTGACGATCGGCGGATCGGCTTCGTGCTTGGCCTCGAAGGCAGCGACATGCTCAGGATAACGACCGAGCCGGCAAAGGGCGTGGGCTACGATCACCTCGTGCCGCTGTCGTGGGTGAATGATGTCAACGAATACGTCTTTCTCGACAAGCCGGCGGCCTATATCGCGATCAACTGGCGCAAAGCGGCGCGCCGCCGCGGCATGCGTGGCGCAGGACTGAAACGCGGCTTGCGTCTGCCGGTGGCTCGCCAGGCTGCGCTTGCGCCGCAGGGCGCAGATTGCCAGGGCGAGCCGGTACCCGAAGAGCGCTGACCCGGTCGGCGCGGCGGTTGCCGGGCTTTTGAGCGCGGCCCCGCTCTTTTGGTCTGAGGCGCTGCGGCGACTTGCCGCGCCGTCCGCCCCGCAGACGTCCGTAGTTTGGACAACCCGGTGGTGTATTCAGACCGCATGCAGAGCAAGACCGTTCTCATCGCAGGTGGAGGCATTGCCGGTCCGGCGCTGGCCTACTGGCTGAAGGCCGGCGGCTTCGAGCCGACGCTGGTCGAGCGTGCGCCGGCGCTACGCGCCGGCGGCTTCGTGATCGACTTCTGGGGGCTCGGTTACGACCTGGCCGAACGCATGGGGCTGCTGGGTGAGATCAACCGCATCGGCTATCACATGCGCGAGCTGCGGATTGTCGATGGCCGCGGCGAGCGTGTGGCCGGCTTCGGCACCGACGTTTTCCGTGAGCTGACCGGCGGGCGTTATGTGACGCTGGGGCGCAGCGACCTGTCGCGGCTGCTGTTCGAGACGATCAAAGATACGACTGACGTCATCTTCGGCGATGAGGTCGTCGGCCTGACGGAGCGAACGGACTCCGTGCAGGTTCGGTTCAAGCACGCGGCCGAGCGCTCCTTCGATCTGGTTATCGGCGCCGATGGGCTGCACTCGGGCGTTCGCAGGCTTGTGTTCGGGGCGCAGGATCGGTTTGAGAAGCAGCTCGGCTATGTGGTCGCGGCGTTCGAGGTCAAAGGCTATCGCCCGCGCAATGAGGACGTCTACGTGGTCCACGGTCAGCCGGGCCGGATGCTCGGGCGCTTCGCGTTGCATGAGGATCGCACGTTGTTCCTGGCTGTCCTCACCGCCGATCGTGATGACTCGGCCATACACGATCCGGCGCAGCAGAAGGCGATGCTGCGTCAGCGGTTTGGCCATGACGGTTGGGAATGCGCCCGGATTCTGAACGAACTCGACGGTAACCAGGAGCTTTATTTCGACCGCGTCAGCCAGATCAGAATGGACACGTGGTCGAAGGGGCGCGTGGCGCTGGTCGGGGATGCGGCATTCTGTGTGTCGCTGATGGCCGGACAAGGGTCGGCGCTCGCGATGACCGCCGCCTACGTGCTGGCGGGCGAGCTCGTCAGAGCGGATGGACGGCACGAGGAAGCCTTCCGCAACTACGAGACGCTGTTGCGGGACTTTATCGGCACCAAGCAGAAGGCCGCCGAGCGCTTCTCCTCGGCGTTCGCGCCGAAGACGCGGTGGGGCCTGTTCCTGCGCAATCAGGTGATCAGAGCGACCGCGATCCCGGGCCTTGCCAAGCTCACCTTCGGGCGTGATCTCGTCGATAAGCTGACCCTGCCCAACTACGATTGGCCGGCGGCTGCGCCGGACCACGGGCGATCCGAGCGCACGCGCCAGTCCGCCTGACCACCTTGATTTTGGCCGGATGCGCGATCCTGGCATACTCGGCCCATGACTACGACAGAGAATACGACTGAGAATGCGACTGAGAGTACGACTGGCCCCGCGCTCCCCGGCATCGAGGCCTGTGTCTTCGATGCCTATGGCACGCTGTTTGATTTTGCGGCGGCGGCGCGACGATGCCGCGACGTTTTGGGCGATGACATCGACGCCCTGACGGCGCTGTGGCGGGACAAGCAGCTGCAATACACTTGGCTGCGGGCCGCGCAGGGACGCCATACCGACTTCTGGCAGGTCACCGGCGATGCGCTCGACTTTGCGCTCGCGACGCTTCGTATCGATCAGCCGGGGCTGCGCGATCGCCTGATGACGCTCTACCTGACGCTCGATCCGTTTCCGGAGGTGGCGGACGTGCTCCATCGGTTGAAGGCGGCCGGGCTGAAGGTCGCGATCCTCTCCAACGGCTCGCCCCGCATGCTCGACGCCGCCGTCAAAGCCGCGAAGCTCGAAGCCCTCATCGATGCTGTTCTCTCGGTCGAAGAGGTCGGCGTCTACAAGCCGCATCCGAAAGTGTATCAGCTCGCGGTCGATCGCCTCGGCTTGCCCGCTACGTCAATCGCGTTCCAGTCGTCGAACGCCTGGGACGCCCATGCGGCGTCGGCGTTCGGCATGCGCGTCGTCTGGTGCAACCGCTACGGACAGCGGCGTGAGCGGCTGCCGGGCTTGCCTGATCGCGAGGTTCGCTTGCTCGCGGAACTACCTGCCCTTGTGGGCGCGGCCTGAGGGCGCAGACGCGCGCCGGAAGCCAATTCCGAAACGCTGACGGTTCTCTTCTGCGGGAGCGCAAACATGACCTTCGAGCTTACAATGCTGGCACTCAGCGTCGTCCTTGGCTTCACCCAGATCGCGCTCGCCTCGCATGCCGCGAGCCTGCAGCGCGGCTACCGATGGACCGCAAGTGCACGCGACGAGGTCTTGCCTGCGCTCGCCGGCGTCGCTGGACGGCTCGCTCGGGCGCTCGCAAATTTCAACGAGACGTTTCCTTATTTCGCGGCGGCCGTACTGGCCGCGCATCTGGTTGGCGTTCATGACTGGCGCACGCACTGGGGCGCCGCGCTCTACTTCTTCGCGCGGCTCGCCTATCTGCCGCTCTACGCTTTCGGCGTGCCGCTCATTCGCTCGCTGGTCTGGAACATCGCGTTCGTCGGCATCGCGCTGCTCCTGTGGGCGATGGCGCTGCCTTGACCTATGTGGCGCTGGCCGGTGAGGTCGCGGCGAGCCCGCCGCGGTGACAGCAACGCTCCGGCAACCCCTACCTCTGACCGAGCCATTTCGTGTAACATAGGGACGGTTCGATCGCGGGGCGGTGGCGCTTGTTCGGCATGACACAGCGATGGACGATCGGCAGGGCAGGGGTCGCGCTCGTCGCTGCCTATGCGCTGGCGCTGCAAGCGCTGCTCGCGAGCTTCGTGGTCGGGGCCATGGTCGGGCGGCACGAGGTCGCCGGCATCACCGGCGTGCTCTGTGTGGCCAGTAGGTCGGCGCACGGGCCAGCCGCACCGACGCAGCACGATCGCGCGGATTGCTGTCTCCTCTGCATGGGTGTCGGACCGGCCCTCAGCGGTCCCGTCGTGGCGCTCATTCCTGTGCCCGGCGGCGAAGCGTCAACCCGATTGACGCCGCCGCTTGCCGCGCCGCGCCTGGGCATGCTCGCCCGGCTGCCGGGCGGGGCGCGCGCACCGCCGTCGCGCGTCTGAGCGGAAGCGACGTTTCCACCGAGCTCTCTGATCCTGGCGCCCAAGGCAGGGCGCCGCGCTGGTCGCACCCAGCGCAATGAGGGACTCGGTCATCCCTGAGTTGAACCCGAAACAAGATATGAGAGGTTAGCTATGTCCCAACTTCACAAGACGCTCCTCGCACTCTCTATTATTGGCACGTTCTTCGGCGCCACCGCCGGCACTGCTTCGGCACAGACCTATACCGTCGGCTCCCTGAGGATCGAGCAGCCCTGGGCGCGCGCCACGCCCGGCGGCGCCAAGGTCGGCGGCGGTTACCTGACCATCACCAATACCGGCACCACGCCGGACCGGCTGCTCGGCGGCTCGCTGCCGCAGGCCGGCCGCTTCGAGGTGCATGAGATGAAGATGGTAGGCGGCATGATGCAGATGCGCGAGGTCAAGGGCGGACTGGAGATCAGGCCCGGCCAGAAGGTCGAGCTCAAGCCCGGCGGTTATCACATCATGTTCATGAACCTGCACGCGCCGTTCAAGCAGGGCGACAAGCTGAAGGGGCAGCTGCGCTTCGAGAAGGCCGGCACCGTCGATGTCGAATTCAAGGTCGAAGGCATCGGCGCCAGCGGGCCGATGCCGATGCCGATGCCGATGCCGATGCCGATGCATGGCCACTAGCGAACGAGGGTAGTGCGACGTCGCTCGGACCGGAGCGACGTTGCTCTTTGGTCATCGCGCTTTGGTCATCCGCCGGTAGCGCTCGGCTCGACGCTTCCGGCGGCGTCTGCTACAGGGCGCCAGGTTGGCGGCGCGCAAGAACACCGGGCAGGAAAGGCTGACATTGCATGGGCATTCGGATCGGCACCGCCGAGCGGGACGGCACCTTCCATAGTCAAGGCATCGCGCTCAAGGCTGTGCTCGATCAGTGCGCGGCGCTGGCCCCGGTCGAGGTGCTCGAATTCGAATTCGGCCAGCATCGAGAACGCCAACCGGCTGCATGCGGGCGCGATCGAGCTCGGCTTCATGGCCTCGAACTGGATCGGCCGCGCCAGGAACGGCGAGGCGCCGTTCGCGCAGCCGATCGACATCCGTATGGTGGCGCCGATGAATGCCGGCCCGCTGTTCTTCATCGTGCGCGCGCCTTCCGAGATCCGCGCGGTCGCCGATCTGCGCGGCCAGCGGGTCGCGGTCGGCATGAAGACCAGCGGCATGGTGCAGCATGCGCACAACATCTTCGGCGTGCTGGGCTTGAGCTTTTCCGACTTCACGCCGGTCTATCTGGATTTTGCCGCCGGCGCCGATGCGCTGGCGGCAGGCGAGGTCGATGCGCAGTTTCAATGCCCGATCCCCAACAAGGTGATGTCGGAGCTTGCCGAGCGTGCCGACGTGCGGGTGCTGCCCTATGCGGCGGGCGATCTCGATCGGCTGATGCAGGCGGTGTCATTCTATCGGCCGGTGACCATGCGCAAGGGCGCCTTCCGCGGGCTTGATGCGGACGTGCCACAGCCGGCGGTGGTGAACATCCTGGCGACGCACGCGCGCGTCCCGGAAGCGACCGTGCGCGAGGTGGTGGCCGCGATCCTGTCGGGGCTGGACGAGCTTGGCCGCCGCAATCCGCTGTTTGCGGGGCTTGGCGAATTGTTCGAGCCGCTGCGCACCCAGGGGCCGGCGGCGCTGTCGTTCGGCGGTGTCGCGCTCCATCCGGGCGCGCTGGCGGCCTACCGCGAGGCGGGATTGATATCGGGCGGGGCAAGGGAGTAGATTAATCTCTCAAAAGACGCTCAACGAGAAAGGAGACGCCGCCATGGCCTATACACTCGACAATTTCTGCTCCGACGCCCACGCGCTTCTGAAGGCGAAGCCGCTCGCGGACGCGCTGCCTCAGGTCGCCGAGCGCCTGTCGCAACTGCTCCTCAATCCGCAGTTCGTGACCGAGACCTTCAACGACGAGATGCCGCCCGGCAAGCGCGTGCTCTATCACGATCCGGAACTCGATTTTTACGTGCTGGCGCATGTGCAGGAAGGCGGCAAGAAGGGCAAGCCGCACAGCCATGGCAGCTCATGGGCGATCTACGGCAACGCCAAGAACGTGACCGAGATGACCGAGTGGCGGCGTGTCAACGCGGCGAGCGACGACCATTACGAGCTGACGGCCACGAGCAAATACGGGATCGGCCTCGGCCAGACCCGTGCCTACGGCCCGAACATGATCCATTCCACCGAGCACAAGCAGAAGGCCTGGGTGGTCCGCGTCACCGGTACCGACCTCGACAAGCTGCCGCGCTACCACTTCCGCAAGCAGGACAAGATCCTGGAAGCGGTGTGAGGCGCAGCGCGCGAATGGCGAAATAGCGAGAGCGAGTAGCGAATAGTCAAGAAGCGCCGCTTCCCTATTCGCCGCTCGCTATTCGCGGTTTTTACTATTTCTCCGCCGAAAGCGAATTGTAGTGCGCAATCACCGCTTTCGGCGTTGCCGCCATGCGGCCGAGCAGCTTGAGAATCTCCTCGGCGTTGATTGGGCTCATGTCGATGCCGAGCTTACCGGCTTCCTCCAGCACGGCCTTGTCGCGGCACATCGCCATGAAGGCGTCCTGCAGCGCCTTGACGCGATCGGCCGGCACGCCGGGCGGTGCGACGAACGGCAATGACATAAAGAACGGGATTTCGGCGAACTCGATCAGGGACAGCATCTCCGGATCGGGCGCGACCTCACGCGCGGTCGGCACGTCGGGGAACTCGGGATGGCGCGTGGTGCGGCCGGCCTGCACCAGCACTCGGAACGCACGCCTCTGCCACAGGTCGCGCTGGCCGGTCTTGACCGAGCTGATGCCGACGAACTGGCCGTCGATTTCCTTGCGCTGCATGGCGAGGAACAAGGGCGCGGCCCCGGTATAGCCGCGCACCACGTTGACGTTGAGGTGCAGCGCCTGCTTGGCGAGCATGCCGAAGATCATATTGCTCGAAGCCGCGTTGTTGGCGCCGAGCGTCACCTTCTGCGAACCGCCCGGCTTGATGTCGTTGACGCTCTTGGCCGGATGGTCGGCGTTGATCAGCATCAGGTAGGCATCGTTGGCGTAGGACGATAGGCTGCCGAGCCACGCGAGCTTCATCGGATCGAACTGCACCTGCTTGTGGCCCAGGATCGCGAGCTGCGGGGTGGCGCGCTCAAGCTTCGCGAGCACGGTGCCGTCGCGCTCGGCGGTGTTGTAGATGCGGTTGGCGGTGACGAGGCCGCCGCCGCCCGGCGTGAATTGCACGTTGAGGATCGGGTTGCCTGGAATGAAGCGGCTGAGGTGCCTGGCCGCGAAGCGGGCCGTGATGCCGTTGATGCCGCCGGGCGAGGTGCCGACCAGCACGGTCACGGTCTTGCCGCGGTAGAACTGCTCGACCGTTTGCGCCGCCGCTTGCTGCATCTCAATCGCTCCCATGCAGAGACCGCATCCTAACGTGGCGAGGCCAAGAATGGCGGGCTTCATCGGACGTTTCTCCCTTTGTGTGTTCGGACCTTCGCGGCGCGATCGTCGATCGCTGCTAGGGCAATTCACGCAACATATACCCAAAGCCGCTGCGCGGCTCGCGGACATTCAGTCGCTTCTGGAATTCCCACACCCGTGCGGTGACCGGATGCACGACCGGGACCTGCAGGTCCTGCTCGAGCAGCTCGATGATCGGCAGCGTGCGCCAGCCGGAGCCGAGCATGTAGATTGCGTCGGCGCCCTTCTGGCTGAGGAAGCTCTTCTTGATGTGGGCGTAGATTTGCTCGCTCGAAAGCTCCTGCACCTTGTTGAAGGGCACGTCGAGCCCCTTCATGCCGCGCACCTTGAAGCCCGCATCGGTGAAATACTGCCCGAAGATCGCGTTGAGCTTGTCCGGGAAATAGGTGGCGCCGACGAAGCTCGTGGCCTTGACGGCCTTGAGCGCGCGCACGTGGTTCTGCGCCACGCTCATGATCGGGGTCTTGTACTTCTTCTCCCAGGCCGCGACGATCTTGGCCTCGCCTTTGAAGCCGTGCACCATGAACGGCGGCGCGCCGTTGGGGTGGATGACGTCGCAATTCTGCTCGGCCAGCACCGCGATGAGCTTCTCGTAGTGCGGCATCATGGATTCGAACTCGTCCTCGGTGCCGCGGCTGATGTTGAGGAACAGCGGGATCAGGCCGATGCCTTCGGGCAGGAGGCGGCAAACCTCCTCGGTCATCCCGGGCCGCATGGTGGGGTTGACCATGCCCACGACGCCGCGCCAACTCGAGAACGACATGCCGTTTCCTTATCCTCCCGGCGGCGCGGCGCATAAGGCTTGCGCCCGCCCATCTGAGGGCGAGACATAGCCTTGTGCCGGAGCGGGAGCAAGCGCGCGAGGCCTGCGCGGATTGCCGCCGCAGGCGGGCACAACCTCAACGCTCGTTGAACATGCGCGCCAGCTGGTCGGTGATCGGCTTGAACAGATAGCTCAGGAGCGTGCGGCTGCCGGTCTGCAGGAACACTTCGGCCGGCATGCCGGATAGGAGCCGCAGGTTGCCGATGCGGTGGCGCTCGCTCGCCGGCAGCGTCACCCTGACCGTGTAGTAGCTCGCGTTGGTCTGCTTGTCGTGGCTCAGGTCGGCCGACACGTAGGAGACCTTACCCACCAGTTGCGGTGTCGTGCGCTGATTGAACGCCGAGAACCGGACGTGGGTGGTCTGTCCCTGCTTCACCTGGTCGATGTCCTGGGGCGACAGCCGCGCCTCGATCACGAAGTCGTCCGCGTCCGGGACGATCTCCATGATCAGCTCGCCCGGCGCGATCACGCCGCCGATGGTGTGGACCGAGAGCTCATGCACCAGGCCGGCGGCGGGAGCGCGGATGTCTATGCGCTGCAACAGGTCGTTGGCGGCGACGCTGCGCTCGACGAGCTCGCCTTCCTTGTCTTGCGCCTCCCGCAGGTCCTTCATCACTTCGGCGCGGAAGTCCTGGTCGACGCGCAGGAGCTGGAGCTCGGTCTCGCTGATCTTCGACCTTGCTTCGGCGATCGCAGACGTGATCTGCCCGCGTTCGCCTTCGAGGCGGGCCGCCTCGCGTTGCAGGCCGGCGAGCCGGGTGACCGTCGAGAGCCCTTTGTTGTAGAGGTCCTGTACGCCGGTGAGCTCGCGGGAGATGAGCTCGATCTGGGCGGTCTTGGATTTCGCCTGGGCGTCGAGCCCGATGATCTGCTCGCCCAATTGCTGCGAATGGCTTCGCAACAGTTCCCTCTGGCTGTTGCGTGTCACGGCGCGGGCCTTGAACAGCGAGCGCTCCGAGGCGAGAAGCTCGGCGATGCTGTCGTCGCCTGTCCGTTCGGAAAGGCCGTGGGGCAAGTGGACGTCGCTGGCGCCGTCGCGCTCGGCTTCGAGCCGCGCGATCCGCATCTGCACCTGCTCGAGCTGCTTTGTCAGCATCTGATTGTTGGCGCGCGCCTGCGTCTCGTCGAGGCGAAGCAGCAGATCGCCCGCCGCGACGTGACTGCCGTCGTGCACTTTGATGGCGGCGACAACCCCGCCTGAAGGATGCTGCACCTTCTTGACCGTCGATTCGACGACCAGCACGCCGGGCGCGACCACCGCCCCCGACATCGGCACCAGCGTCGCCCATCCGCCCAGGATGCCGCCGGCGAAAAGGAGCACGCGCAGACCGGCGCGCAGTTCGGTGCTCAAGGAGCGATCCATGCGCGTTCCCAATGCGCGCACGGTCTCATCATTTGCGTCCGGGCGCGCGCGCTCGAACAGGAAGCGACCGAATGTGGTGACTTGTTTTGCGGCGGCGACGAGCTGAGTTGGGGCTCGCGCTACCTGTGGGTTCGCCGGCGGCTGGTGCTTGATCCGTACGGGTGCCGTCGGCCGTAGTGCCGCGGGCGGGTCGGCGCGAATGGATGGGGCGGGCGGCGGCTTGGCTGGCCGCACCGGTGCGGCCTGGATCAAATCCGGTTCCCGTAACCGCGGCTGTGGGCGGGCCTGCCGCACGGAAGGATGCCGCGGCGCTGGCGCAGGTGGGACGACCTTGCGCGGATATTTGTGCTGGGGGGGCGAACGCCCGGCGAAGCCGAGTTGCTCCAGGCAACGTCCGACGAAGTGTCCCCAGCGCCCTGGTCGCTTCCGGCTTGGGGTACGCGCCCGTTGGTGCGGCGGCGGCGCCTCGGCGTGTCGCGGTGCCGACGGACGCAGGTTCCGGTCGAGTGCGACTTGCAGTCGCCGCAGCTCGAGGATCAACGCCGCGCCCTGGGTGCCGACGCCGACTTCTTCCCATTGTCGCTCGGGATCGTCCTGATTGGCCGTCCTGTGGACCCGCGTGCTCTCAGGCGTTCTCATGGCCTGGCTCCGGCGGCAAGCACAGGCGAGACCGGCGCGGTGGGCACATGTGCGGAGGGAACCTGTGCGGCTGAGCGCGCGACGCGTGCGAACACCTCCTCGCGCTGACCGAATGCAATGGCTTTGCCCTGATAGAGGACCATGGCCATGTCGAGCGAAGACAGCGCGCTCGGGCGATGCGAGACGACGATCACGATGCTGCCGTGCTTGCGCAGCGTGCCGATCGCGCTCATCAGGCCGTTCTCGCCGTCGGCATCGAGGTTGGCATTGGGTTCGTCGAGCACGACCAGGAACGGATCGCCGAACACGGCGCGCGCCAGCCCGATCCGCTGGCGCTGTCCGCCCGAAAGGCAGACGCCGCGCTCGCCGATGCGGGTCGCATAGCCCTCGGGCAGGCGCAGGATCATCTCATGCGCGCAGGCGATGCGGGCGGCGTGCAGCACGGCGTCGGAGCCGGCCGTTTCGTCGAAACGCGCGATGTTTTCCGCAATGGTGCCATCGAACAGCGCGACATCCTGCGGCAGATAGCCGATATGCCGGCCGAGATCGTCCATGCCCCACTGGTCGAGCGTAGCGCCATCGAGCCGCACCACACCGTTGCGGGCGGGCCAAATGCCGACAAGCGCCTTGGCAAGCGTCGATTTCCCCGCGGCGCTCGCGCCCAGCAGCGCCATGCCGGTGCCGGCCCGCAGCCCGAAGGTCACGTCGCTGACGAGAATCCGGTCCGAGCCGGGCGCCACGACCGTCAATCCCTCAGTCGAGATCGCCCGGCACGGTCGCGGCAGCACCACGGCGGGCAGCGGCGGCAACGCGACCGCCTTGAGGATGTCGCGCAATCGCCCAAGGCCCTGGCGTGCGGCAGCGAGCTGTTTCCAGTGCGCGATCGCGACCTCGACCGGCGCCAGCGCCCGGCCCATCATGATCGAGGAGGCGATCATGATGCCGCCCGACGCCTGTTCGTTCACCACCAGATAGGCGCCGGCGCCCAGCACGGTCGACTGCAGGATGTAGCGCAGCACCTTGGCGGCGGAGCCAAGATCGGCGTAGACGTCCATGACGCCCACATTCTCCTGCAGATAGCGCTCGTTCACCTGCGTCCAGCGGGCTTCTAACCGCCCCGTCATCCCGAGCGCGCGCACGACCTCGGCGTTCTGCCGCACCGCGTCGGCCAGCACCTGGCGCTGTGCGCTGGTTTCGGCCGCCGCCTGGGCCGCCGCCTTGGATCGCCGCTCGGTCAATATGGTCATCGCCACGATCGAGCCGCACCCGAGCGTCGCAATCGTGCCGATCAGCGGATGGAAGACGAACAGCGCGATCAGAAAGATCGGAATCCACGGCATGTCGAGGAATGCGGTCGGACCCATGCCGGAGAGGAACAGACGCAATTGGTCGAGGTCGCGCATGGGCTGCTGCACCAGCATCGGCTTGGCGCCGCGCAACGGCAGGGTAGCGAGCGCATGATGGACATGGCGCTGCAGGCTGGCGTCGAAGATGGTGGCGACGCGCGACAGCATGCGCGCACGCAACGCATCGAAATATCCTTGCAAGAGGTAGGCGAAGAGGACGAGCGCCGAGAGCCCGAACAGCGTCGCGAGATTGCGGCCCGGGATCACGCGGTCGTAGACCTGCAACATATAGAGCGAACCGGACAACGTGAGCAGATTGATGATGCCGCTGAACACAGCAACACCACCAAGCCGTCGCGCGCTCGCCCGCAGCTCGCGCGTCACGATATCATCGGAGGTAGAAGTCGACATCCCCGCTCACCCCGCAACGTCGACCAAGTACGCAACGTCGACCAAGTATCAGGCGCCGGCCGCCACAAACCCGGTGTGGAGATATTCCAACCTGAATTTCGACAGCATTGCGACGCGAGGCGGGCAATGTGTGGTTCAGTGATGGTCAGTAATGGTCAGTGGTGGTCGACGACCGTTTCGCGCTCAACAATCTGCTCGAGCGTCGCCTGCGTACGCGTCTGCTAAGGTACGTCGCTGCCAACGTGGCTGAAAAAAGAAATGTCAAAGCGACTGCCAGGGCATGACGCGCATACGAATTGCCACATCGTCGGGTATCGATGTGCCTTCATCAATCAATGATCACACGTCGCTCAAAGTTGCTACGCAATTTGGCCCGACCTCAGCCCAGAACATTTGCGATCACGCGTGACAAGGACTCGACGCGCAACGTGCGCGATGAGTGGGCGAGCAAGTAGAGCATGTAAGAATCCAGCAAGCGCGCAAGCCAGCAAGCACGCACGCCAGCGAGCATGCAAGCCAGCGAGCACGGCAAATAGGAGAGATGGATGGCAAGGCATGGGGGCCGGCACGGCGGTCACAACGGACAGCATCAGCAGCCGCAGGATCCGGGAACGCCCGATCCGGGGACGCCCGATCCGGGAACACCTGATCCGACCGATCCGCCGGCATCCAGTGCTTCGGACTTTGCGCAGCTCGGCGCTGTCTTCAACGACGCGACGCGCGCCCTGGTCGGAGGATTGTGGCAGAACGTCGTTGAGGAGGGCGGCCAAGGCCCCGGCAGCGTGTTTCGGTATCTCAATGATCTCGAGACTGTGCGCGCCGGCCTGCAGGCTGGCATCAATGCCGGGCAATTTACCGGCGACACGCTGACCAACGTACAGAGTATCCTGACCGACATCGCGACCGCGGCGTCGGCCGCCGACGCCTCCGTCAACGGCGGCGGCGCTTTCGGCAGCGTCGCGGCGGCCGAGACCGCATTGCACGACAGCCACATCGATGTGCTCAACATCGTGAATGGCGATGCAAACCTGAAGGCGCTGGCGACGGCGGATGGCGCGAACGGATTTCTGGCCGCCCCCACAACGCTCGATGGCGTTGCGGCGGCAGATGCGCCGCACGCGAATCTCGCGGAACTCGGTGCCATCTTCAACGACGCCGCCAACCGAATTCTCGGGGGCGTCAATTCGTCGAATGCGGACATCATTACCAGCGACGTCAACGCGCTCATCACCGGTCTGCAGGACTTGCAGGCGAACAACCCGATGTTGTTCGGCGGCTTGAGCGGCGTGCATGCTGATGCGGTGGTCCGGCAGCTTGAGCTCGAGCTTCAGTATATCGGACAGGCAGGGGTCAGCCCCGATGCGGGCCGCGCCAGCAACGACAATATCCTCGACATCATCGATATCATTCAGGGCGACACCAACCTGGCCAACATGGCCGTGCAGGGTGGTGTCTCCGGCTTCACGCCGTTCGGGGATTCGCTCAATCCGACGCCCCGGTATCAGGACAACGACGCGCAGACGACGTTCTGGGCGAACTTCATCGCTCAGTCCAATTCGCTCGGTCAGCAGGCAATGCAGCTTGTGGGTTCCGGCGACCAGGGCGCGATCGACAGCTTCATCGGCCAGCTGCAGGCGTTTCAGAAATATGTCACCGATTTCGATTCCGCCCAAGGTGGCATCTTCGAAGCGCGCTTCGATAACGAGTTGCTTGGCAACACCAGCACGCTGGGTGCCGAGGTGAGCAAGATGATCGAGGGCCTGCAGACCGGCAATGCGGCGCTGGTTGCGGCGGCCGCCGACCAGATGCACGGAAATTCCGCCGACGTCGGCGGCAACAACGTTCCGGTCACCGGCGGCGAGTACAACGCTGACGGCTTGACGGTGGCCGATGTCCTGTCCACCGCCGGTGCGCCTGCGGTGGCGGACGCCGGCGCGGCGGCTGACGCGCCCGCTCAGGTCGCGGCCGCCGAGGCCCCGGCGGTGCCCGATGTTTCCGAGGCGCCGGCGCCCGCGCCCGCGATCCATCATCACGGATCGCATCATTTCGAGCACATGTGGGGCTGAGGAACTCCTCGCTTCGCTGGCTCGACGCGGTGCCCGGATAAGTCCGGGCACCTCCTACCGGGATTCGTGTGTACGCGCGGCGTGCGGGTTATGTCGGAATGACGCCGCGGCCGGCGCACGCAGCATCCGATCTGACTTGGAGAGATGGAATCGATGTCCAAGCTTTGTACGGTGGAGGTCAACGGCGAGACGTTTTCGGCCTTGCGCGGCGACTTGCTGCTTGACGCCGCCCTGATGAATGGCGTCGACATCCCGCATGATTGCCGCAGCGGATATTGCGGCAGCTGCCGGGTGCGCGTTGTCGAGGGACGCTATATCGGCGGTGCCAGCAGCGATCCGGAAACCGTCCATGCCTGCCAGTGCCGGATCGTTTCCGATCTCAAGGTCGAGGTCGAGGATGTGCCGGATGTCGTCACCTTGTCGGGCCGGGTCGCCGACCTGATTCCGCGTGCGCCGGATGTGGTCGAAGTGTGCCTGGAGCTTTCGCGGCCGTTGCAATATCTACCGGGACAATATTGTTCGCTGCGGTTTCGCGGCTTTCCGGCCCGATGCTTCAGCCCGACGGCGCCGCTCGACTTTCCGTGCGATCAGAGCCTCTTGCGCTTCCACATTCGCAAGATCAAGAACGGACGCGTGTCATCGGCGCTTGGACGCAGGATCAGGGTGGGCCACCGCGTCAAACTGACCGGCCCGTTCGGATCGGCGTTTCTGCGGCCGTTTCCCTCGCAGCGGCTGGTTCTGGTCGCGGGCGGCACCGGCTTTGCGCCGATCTGGTCGATCGCCGAAGCGGCGATCACCGAGCAGCCGCGGCGCGAACTGGTGCTGATCGCGGGATCGCGGACGATCGAATCGCTTTACATGATCCCGGCGCTGTGCCGGATCGCGCTGTTTCCGAACGTTACGATCATCCCAGTGGTTTCCGAGCAACAGGCGATGACAGGCGCGGTGCGGCAAGGAACGCCGCTCGACTACATGCCGCCGCTGATGGCGGACGACATTGTCTATAGCGCGGGGGCGCCTGCGATGGTCGAGGCGATCACCCGCTTGGCCGCCGAGGCCGGCGCCGAGTGCTATTCCGATCCGTTCGAGCCGGCCGGAGGAGAGCGCGAGCAGGCGACTCTCTTGTCACGGGCGGCGGGTTGGCTCGGAAGCAGCGAGCTGCGCAGCGGCGAAATGGTGACCTCGCCGTCACTCGCCATAGCCGACTGGACGCCGCGCGATGTGGATGCCGCCGATGCTCGGTTCGTCAGGGCCGATGACTGGCGGGATCGGCGCGCCGCGAGGGCGCACATGTACCCGGACCGGGTCGCGTAGCTTCGCGGCCCTCTGGTGATTGCAGCCTGGCGATTGCAGTTACCTGCCGTAATCCGACTTCGCGGCTTGCGGCGAGACATTTCCTTCGGCGACGTCGCGGGTGAGGGCCGCGCGATCGCGCTCATGCGGATCGCCGTAGCCGCCGCCGCCGGCGCTCTGCAACAGGAAGCGCTCGCCTGCCCGCATCTCGACGCGCGCGGAGGCCGTGGTCTCGAACTGCTCCGGCGTGCCGAGCCGCACCACGAAACGGGCGCGCTCGCCGTCGCGGCCGCCCGCCAGCCCGCTCGGCGGAAAGCGCGTCTTGTTGAATCGGCGGATGACGGTTGCGTCTTCCAGAAGCTCATACTCGCGCCGCATCGCAAGCCCGCCGCGCCATTGCCCGGCGCCAGCTGAATCCGGAACGAGGTCGAAGCGCGTGATGCGGCAGGGAAACTCCGATTCGAGAATCTCGATCGGCGTCGTATGCAGATTGGAGAGATGGGTCGCGGTCGCGGTCGCACCGTCATGCCCCGTGCCGCCGCCATAGGCAGAGCCGGCGATCTCGTACTGCATGTTGGTCTGCCCCGGCCGCGGCTTGCTCCAGGCGATCGAGAGTGCGCTGGAGGCGCCCGAATGGGCGATCGCGCGCTTCGCGTTGAAATGCGCGAGCGCCTCCAGGATCACGTCGACCAGGAGGAGGTTGACCATCTGATAGCTCGACACCGGGGCGGGCGGGTCGGCATTGGTGATGGTGCGCGGCGCAAAGGTGAGGCGCACCACGTCGCGCATGCCGTCGTTGAAATGCAGATTGGGACCGAGGCTGCCGATCAGGCAATAGAACACGCAAGCCTCAACCATCGAGGGCCGCAGGTTGACCGGCCCTTTCGCCTGCGGGTCGCTGCCGGAAAAATCGAAATGCGCGACGCCATCCTTGATCGCGATTGTGACCGCGAGCTTGATCGGCTTGTCGACCACCACGCCGTCGCTGTCGAGAAAGCCCTCCGCCGATGACGTGCCTTCCGGCAGCTTCGCGATTGCGGCCTTGAGCTCGTCGGCGGAGCCCTTGAGGATCGCCGCAAACGCATCGGTCACGGTCGTTGAGCCGAAGCGGCCGCACAGCTCCTTGACGCGGGTGGCGCCCATCTGCGTCACGGCGATCTGCGCATGGATGTCGCCGCGCATCAGCGCGGGCTGGCGGCTATTGGTGAGGATGATACGCTCGATGTCGGGCGCGGGTTGGCCGGCGTCCCAGATCTTCACCGGCGGTAGCAACAGGCCTTCGTGATACATCTCCGTCGCATTGGCCGAGGTCGAGCCCGGCACGGCGCCGCCGACGTCGGCCTTGTGGGCGATCGAGCCGGAGAACGCCACGATGCGGCCATCGGCAAAGACGGGTGCCACGAACGCCATGTCGGAGACGTGCGGCAGGCCGCCCTCGTACGGATGGTTGGAGACGAACACGTCGCCTTCACTGATCGCATTGGCCTTGCCGTAGACCTCGAGGATGCGGCCGACGAGGTGGCGATAGACCGGCGCATGAAAGAACATCGGCGGGGCCACGATCAGGCGGCCGTCGCGGTCGAGGATCACGCAGGAGAAGTCGCGCGACTCGCGGATGATGGTGGAGTAGCCCGAGCGATAGAAATGATAGTGCATCTCATCGACCAGGCTCGCGATCTTGTTGCGCAGGATCTGGATGGTGATGGCGTCCATCAGAAGACAAGCCTCAATTCTTGCTGTCATCCCGGCCGAGCGCGAGCGAGAGCCGGGATCCATATTGCGAAGAACACAGCCCTCGGTGATATGGATCCCGGATCGGCCCTTCGGGCCGTCCGGGATGACAAGTGGAGAGCGGGTCGATGTTCACGCAACCCGCTCCAAGATCAAATTGCGATATCCATCCACGCGCGCGCTCCAGCCTTGCGGGATCACCGTGGTCGAATCGAACTGTTCCACGATGGCGGGGCCGGCGATGGTGGTGCCGATGTCGAGCCGGTCGCGCTCGTAGAGCGTCGCCTCGACCGACTGTGCCGCGCCGTGATGGACGCAGCGTTTGCCCTTCGGCACGGCGGCGGCCGGCTGCGCCGGTTGCGGCTCGGCCCGCGGCTCGTATTTCGGCACCGCGACCCGCACGCGCACACGATAGCTCACGACCTCGACCGGCCGTTCCCTGGCGGCATGCCCGTGAATCTGCGCGTGGCGCTCGTCGAAGCGCTCGCGTGCGGCTTTGAGCGATTGCGCAGTCAGCCGATCCGTGAACAGGCCGTCGAGCGGCGTGCGCAATTCGTAGCCCTGGCCGGTGTAGCGCAGGTCAAGCTCGCGCACGAACCGCGCCGCCGCAGCTGCCATGCCCTCGGCCGCAAGCTCCTCGCGCGCCTTGGTCTCGAGCTCGTGGAAGATGCCTTCCGCATGCTCGGACGTGACCGCATCGAGCGGCCGCAATTCCGAGCGGATGTAGTCGTGCACCACGTCGGTGCAGAGCAGGCCCAGCGCCGAGAACGCGCCCGGCCGCGGCGGGACGAGGATGCGCCGCATGCCGAGCTCGGCCGCGACCGCCGCCGCATGCACCGCGCCGGCGCCGCCGAACGGCAACAGTGTGAAAGAGGAGAGATCGACACCGCGCTTGGCAGCGAACACGCGCACTTCATCGGCCATGCGCATGTCGACGATGCGCTGGATGCCGGTCGCGGCGTCGCGCACGTCCATCTTGAGCGGATCGGCGACGTGCTGCTTGAGTGCCGCGTGCGCGGCCGCGACATCGAGCGTCTGCGCGCCGCCGAGGAAGTAATCCGGGTTGAGATAGCCGCACACGATGTCAGCGTCGGTGACAGTCGGCCGCGTGCCGCCGCGCCCGTAGCAGGCGGGACCGGGATCGGCGCCGGCGCTCTGCGGGCCGACGTTGAGAAATCCGCCGTTGTCGACCCAGGCGATCGAGCCGCCGCCCGCGGAGATCGAGGTCATGTCGAGGGCGGGCACGTCGATTTGCCGGCGCGCGATCACGCCTTCGGTGGTCTCCAACGGGATGCCACCCTCGATGAAGGCGATGTCGGCCGAGGTGCCGCCCATGTCGAGGGTGACGAGGCCAGCGCGTGCGTCCTCCTCGGCGAGGTAGGCGGCGGCCTGCGCGCCGGCGGCTGGACCGGAGAACAGCGTGTGCACCGTGCGCCCGCCCGCGATCGCGGCCGAGAACGGCATCACGCCGCCGTTTGATTGCATCAGGAAGCGTTGTTGCGTTCCGATGCTGGCTTCGTCGAGGCCGCGGTTGAGGTGATCGATGTAGTGCACCAGCACGGGCTCGAGGTAGGCGTTGAGCAGCGTGGTCGACAGGCGCGCCCATTCGCGGATGCGCGGCAGCACTTCGCTCGACAGCGACACATGCACGCCCGGGAATTCCTCGTGGATGAGCTGGCGTGTCGTTTCCTCGTGTGCCGGGTTCATGAACGAGAACAGGTATGAGACCGCGATCGACTGAACGCCCAAGGCCTTGAGCGCGCGCGCGGCGTCACGCACCGCCGCGTGGTCGAGCGGAACGAGCACGTTGCCCAGGTAGTCGGAGCGCTCCGGGATTTCCTTGGTGAGGCTTTGCGGCGCAATGGGCTGCGGCTTGGCGTAGAAGTAATCAAACAGGTTGCCGTCGCGCGCCTGGTTCTGCACCTCCTGCACCGCGCGATAGCCCTTGGTGATCAGGAGCCCGACCTTGGCGCCGCGCATCTCCAGCAGCGCATTGGTGGTGATCGTGGTGCCGTGCGCGAAGAACTCGATGTCGCCCGGCGCGACGCCGCGGGCGATGAATTTGTTAACGCCGTTAAGCACGCCGAGCGCCGGGTTCTTCGGCGTGCTCGAGACTTTCTCGACCATCAAGGTGCCGCTCGCCGTGTCGAGCAGCATCAGGTCGGTGTGGGTGCCGCCGACGTCGACGCCCAGCCGGTAGCGCGCCGCGCCGTTCATGCGGTGGCTCCACGCTGCACACCCGCAGGCGCAAACCCGCAGCCACAGGCCGGCAGCGCCTGCGGCGACCCGTCCACCCGGCACGGCTTCTTGGCGTCCCCGAAACCTGATAGGGATCGTGTCCGCGCGAAAAAGCGGACGCACGCAAGGCCGGAGCCACCGGGAGGAGCGGAAATGGATACAGTCAGAACAGCCATTGGAGTGACCATCCTTGCCCTGATGGCGCTGGCCTCGTCAACGTCCGTGTGGGCCGACCCCGTTGCCGATTTCTACCATGGCAAGTCGATCAGCATGGTGATCGCGACCGCGCCGGGCGGCGACTACGACCTGCGCGCCCGCCTGATCGCCCGCCATATGGGCAAGCACATTCCGGGCGAGCCGGTCATCATCCCGCGCAACATGCCGGGAGCGGTCGGGGTGCAGGCGGCCAATTGGCTCGCCACCGTGGCGCCGCACGACGGCACTGTGCTGCATGCGATCATGCAGAACATGTCGGCCTATCAGGCGCTCGGCGGCTCGAGCGTCGAGTTCGATACCCGCAAGTTCTTCTGGATCGGCAACACCACCGACAGCCCGAATGTCATCAACTCGTGGTATACCACCGGGATCAAGACCATCCAGGATGTGATGACCAAGACGCTGGTCGTCGGCGCGCCCGGCACTGCGACGTCGTCGGTCTATTACCCGAAGGCGCTGAACGAGATCGTCGGCACCAAGTTCAAGATCGTGTCGGGCTATCCGGGCGGCAACAACGTCAACATCGCCATGGAGCGCGGCGAAGTGGGCGGGCGCGGCTCGAACTCCTGGGCGTCCTGGAAGGCGACTCATCCCGACTGGCTGAAGGAAAAGAAGATCTATATCCTGGTCCAGATCGCGCTCAAGCGGCACCCGGAGCTCGCCAACGTGCCGACCATGATCGAGCTCGCCAAAAATGACGACGACCGCGCGGTGCTGCAGTTTCTTTCCGCCGATATCCCGATCAGCCGCGCCTATGTGACGACGCCCGGTACGCCGCCCGAGCGCGTCGAGGCGCTGCGCCGCGCCTTCGATGCCACTATGAAGGACCCGGCGTTCCTGGCCGATGCCAAGAAGTCGCGCATGGACATCAGCCCCTCGACCGGCGAGGAGGCGCAGAAATTCTCCGAGATGATCGCCAACACGCCGCCCAAGGTGCTCGCGCGCGCCAAGAAGATATTGGATGTGAAGTAAGGGCGGGCACGCGCGTCCCGTTCGTTCCCGCGTAAGCGGGAACCCAGCGTGCTCAAGTTTCCTTGGCACCAACAAGCCGCTGTCGTCCCCGCGCAGGCGGGGACCCATAACCACTAAGGTTTCGGCAATCACTGGCCCTGCCACATCGCCCTACTGCGGTGTATGGGTCCCCGCCTGCGCGGGGACGACCGCAGAGAGTCAACGCTGCGCGACGTCGTCGGTAGCACTTCAGTTCGGAGCCTTGTAAATCAACACTTGGCGCGTGCGCTCGACGACATCGTGCGGCGTGGCATAGATCTTCGACACCAGCGCCTGCATGTCTTCGCCCGCGAGCGGCCGCACCTCGACCCGCATCTTCTTCGCCTCGGCCAGGAGCTCCGCATCGTGCGTTGCGGCCGTGAACGCCTGGCGCAGCGCCGCGACCCGCTCTGGCGGCGTCCCGGGCGGCAAGATGTAAGGGCGCCCGAATGCTTGCTGCGCATAGGCGAGTTCGATCACGGCACGCTGCTCTTGTGTCTTCGCGAAGTCGATCGATTTCGGCACGCCCAGGCGATTGAACATCTCCGTGCCGCCGAGGCTTTCCTGCACCAGCACCCGGATGAAGCCCTTGGGGAGCCAGTCGGGCCGTTGACTGTTCATCGCGTCCCAGCCCATGCCGCAGACGCCCTGCAGCTCACCGCGCTCAATCGCCACCAGGATCTCGCGCGTGCCTGGATAGCCCGCGATTACCCGAAACCTGGTGCCGAGCACGTTGTTGAGCAGCACCGGCGCGTCGCGAGTTCGAGCCGCCTTGCTGGGCGCCGCCCAGCACCGTCTCGGTGGTGAACGCATCCTCGAACTTCTTCACAGGCGCGTCGGAGCGCACATAGCAGTTGTAGGTCGCGATCTGCGCGCTGCCGAGGTAGATGAGACGCAGCGGGTCATAGTTGAACTTGCTCTTGCCAGCTTCTCCTGCCCACAGCGGATCGGTGATGACGCCTGGCGTCGTGGCGCCGATCGCGGTGCCGTCCTTGGCCGCCACCGTGTAGATGTGCGCCGCCGAGATGCGGCCGCTGGCGCCCGGCATGTTGACCGGAAGAACGGTCGGATGGCCAGGGATGTGCTGGCCGAGGTGCCGCGCGACCAGCCGCGCGTAGCCGTCGTTGCCGCCGCCCGAGATTGCGCCGATAACGAAGCGGATCGTCTTGCCCTTGTAGAAGTCGGCGACGAAGTCCTGCGCGTTCGCGGCAGGCACAAAGGCCAGCAGCGCGGCCGCGATGGTCGTGGTGAAGTAAAGCGGCCGTAGCGTGGTCATGGCTTATTCATCCGGGTTCATGTGCCAGTCGGGGCTGGGTGGCGGGCCCCAGCCGGATTGCGAGCGGTTGGCTCGCGTCCACACCTTCGGCCGCTGCGGCTGGTCCTCGTGCCAGGGACGCGGGTCGAAGAAGCCAAGCTCCTCGTCGAGAATCTGGTCGAGCTCGGCGAAATATTCGATCACCTGCTGATCGGGATTGCGGTGGTAGATCGAAACGTTGTGGCCGGGGCCGTGCCGCAGCGGTCCCCAGATGATCGGGATGCGGTTCTGCGAAAGCACGTCGCAGCCGTTTTCCAGATGCGAGAAGTCGCGCAGCTGAAATGCGATGTGGTGCATGCTGGTGCGCTTGCCCCTGACGAAGTTCACGGTGTGGTGGTCGGGGTTGCAGCGCATGAACACGAAGATGTCTTCGATCCAGTCCGATACCCGGAAGCCCATGATGCGCTGGTAGAAGTCCGCGACCGCATGCACGTCCGGCACCACGAAGGCGACGTGGCCGAGCTTGAACGGGGAGACCCCGGCGGTCGACTGGCTGGGCGTCAGGTGGCGCCATTCCGAGATCAGCTCGATGGTCGTGCCCTTGATGTCCTCGAAGGCGAGGAGCTTGGGCATGCCCGGAATGTCGTCGCTGCGCTCCTCGCTCGCGACGCCTTGCGCCGTGAGCCAGCGGCTGATCTCGCCGAAGTCGGAGGACGGCGTCACCTGGAACGCGAGCTTGGCGCAGCGCGCGCGCTCGCCGCGCTTGAGCTGCAGCATCAGCTGGCCGACCTTGCTGCTGAGCAGAACACGGTCGCGCTCGCGCGCCGCCACCACCAGACCGGTGACCTTGGTGTAGTGGTCGATCTGCTGGTCGAGATCAGGTGTCTCGAAGGTCGCGTGCGAGATCCGCCGCACTTTGATCATGATTCCCCTCGTGCTTTGTCCGGGCGGTTACCTCCCGCTGTCATTCCGGGATGCGGGCGAAGCCCGCAGGCCCGGAATCCATAATCCCGGCCTGTGGGTATGGATTCCGGGCTCGCGCCTGCGGCGCGCCCCGGAATGACGACCGGAGGGATCATCCGTAAACCTTCAGCACGTGGCGGGCGATCACCATCTTCATCACTTCGCTCGCGCCCTCGGTGATGCGGTAGCTCCGCTGCTGCCGCCACATCTTCTCGATCGGCAGATCGGTCGTGAGCGCGATGCCGCCGTGGATCTGCATGCACTCGTCGGCGGCCCGGAACGCCATCTCGTCGGCGTAGTACTTGCAGACGTAGCAGTCCTCGCGCGCGTCCTCGCCGGCATCGAGCCGGGTCGCGGCCTTGTAGACCAGAAGGCGCGCCGCCTGCAGCTCGATATACATGTCGGCAAGCTTCCACTGGATGGCCTGGCGGTCGGCGAGGGGACGGCCAAACGTCGAGCGCTGCTTGGCATAGGAGGTCGCCATCTCGAGGCAGCGCTCGGCGACACCGAGCGCGCGCGCGCCGTGCTTGATGCGGCCGGCGCCGAGCCACTTTTGCGCCAGACCGAAGCCCTTGCCTTCCTCGCCGATGAGCTGGGTCGCGGGCACGCGCACGTTGTCGAGAATGATCTCCCACGGCCGGTCGCCCATCATGGTCTGGTAGGAGGTGCCAAGCTTCACGCCGGGCGTGTCCATGTCGACCAGGAAGCAGGAGATCCCGCCGTGCGAACCCTTGGAGCGGTCGGTCGCCGCCATCAGCTGCATGAAGTGCGCCTTGTTGGCGCCGGTGATGAAGCGCTTGGTGCCGTTGATGACGTAGTGGTTGCCGTCACGCACCGCGGTCGTGCGCATGCCGCCCGGGTCGGAGCCGGCGTCGGGCTCGGTCTGCGCGAACGCGACCTTCTTCTCGCCGCGCAGCACCGGCAGCAGATATTTCTCCTTGAGCTCGCCGGTGAGCGTGAACAGGATGTGGCGCACCGACGGCCCGGTGATGCCCTCGCCGCGCGCGGGCAGCGCGATGGTGCGGGAGAGCTCCTCGACCACGATGGCGCGCTGGAACAGGGAGAGGCCGGGTCCGCCGTGCTCCTCCGGCACCTCCATCATCCAGATGCCGAGGTCCTTGGCGCGCTCTTGGAAGCGCGACAGAAACTCCGGCTTGATCTCTTCGCCCTCGGCCGTGATGGTCTGCCGCTCGACCGGAATGAGCTCGGCGTTGACGAAGCGCCGCAGCGACTCCTTGAACATCCGGAGCTCTTCTGGAAGCTGGAATTCCATCACGCATCCCCCTTGCGCCAGATGACCCGCACGTCGACCGCAACCGCGCCGTTTCCTCGCACCATCAGTGGATTGATCTCGATGTCTTCGATCTTCGCCCGATGATCGAGATAAAATTGTGCCAGCGCTCGCACGGTTGCTTCGAACGCCTTGCGGTCGGCCGGCGGCCGGCCGCGGAAGCCGGCGAGCAGCTTGTTGAGCTTGAGGCTGTCGATCATTGCGGTCACGTCCTCGTCGGTTACCGGCAGGAGACGCAGCGCGGCGTCGCGCGCGAGCTCGACCAGGATGCCGCCCGCGCCCACCAGAATGAGCGGCCCGTAGAGCGCATCGTTGCGCGCGCCGACGATCGCCTCGACGCCTGAGACCATCTCCTGCACCAGGAAGCCGTCGATGCGGGCGCCCGGATGGAACCCGCGGGCGGCCGCCATGAGCGCGTCGGCCGCGGTCAGCACCGCTTCGCGGCTGCGCAGGTCGAGCACCACGCCGCCGGCTTCGGTCTTGTGCAGGATGTCGGGCGAGCGGACCTTGAGCACGACCGGAAAGCCGATCGCCTCCGCCGCGCTTGCGGCCTCCGCCGGCGTTGCGACCTGGCGGCTCTTGGGCAGCGCGATGCCGTAGCGCGCGAGCGTCGCGTCGAGCGTTGCAGGCGAGAGGTCGCTCGCGGGTGCTTGCTGCAATGCTGGGGTCTCGCGCCCGCGCCGCGCCGCGTGGAACCAGAGCGCATTCATGGCGCGCAGCGTTTGCTCGAGCCCCTGCACGAATGGAAAGCCCGCAGCCTTCTGCGCTTCCACCGCTTCCGGCGTCATCTGGTAGCTCATGCGCCCGAAGCCGAGAATCGGCTTGTCGGTGTTGCGCACCAGCGCCTGCAGCGCCTCGACGCCGTCCCAGGCGCCGGCTTTGCTCGGCAGCATCGCGGCCCAGGCGATCATGTCGACGTTGGGGTCCTTGGCCACCACCTCGCAGACGCCGGCGGCGTGCTTGAGCCCCATCGGGATGCCGAGGTCGAGCGGGTTCTTGGGCTCGATGCCTTCCTGCATGAATGGCATCAGGTGCTTCAGCGTCTGCGGCGAATAGTCGGGCATCACCGCGCCTTCCGCTTCGGCGTAGTCGTACAGAAGATCGACGGTGCCGCCCGAGGTAGTCACGAAGCCGATGCGCGGCCCCTTCGGCAGCCGCTGCGCGTCGAAAGCGAGACACGTCTCCAGCATGTCGTCGAGCGAGCGGCAGTTGATGATGCCGTAGCGCTCGCACATCGCGAGATAGGCCGCATAGTCGCCGCCGATCGCGCCGGTGTGGGACTGCGCGGCCGAGCGCGACTTAGCGGTGGCGCCGGTCTTGATGGCGGTGATCGGCTTGCCGGCCGCAAGCGCGCGTCCGGCCGCCTGCATGAAGGCTTGCGGGCGGCGAATGCCCTCGATGAACAGCGCGATCTGGTGCGTGTCCGGATCGTCGACCAGGAAGTTGAGATAGTCGGCAAGGTCGAGGTCGGCCTCGTTGCCCGAGGTGATGCCATAGGAGAAGCGCAAGCCGCGATCGGCGCCGGTACGCAGCCAGAACTGCAGCGTGCCGCCCGACTGGAAGATGGCGCCGACCGAGCCCGCCGAAAATTGGCCGAGCTCGGTGTTGGGATAGGCGAACAGGCGCTCGTGATAGCTATGCGCGCCCATGCAGTTCGGGCCCGCGATGCGCATCTTGCTGCGGCTGATGAAATCCTTGAGCCAGGCGCCGCGCTTTTTCGATTCCGGATCGTAGCCGTCGCCCATGGCCGCGGCGTAGACCGTGGCGGAGGCAACGCCCGCCGCATCGGCATCCTCGAGCACGCCCGCGACCGCCGGCGCCGGCACGATGACCATCGCGTGATCCACGCGCTCGGGCAGCTCACGCAGCGACGGAAAGCAGCGCTCGCCCCACACCTCCTGCTGGCGGGGATTCACCAGGAAGACGCGACCTGGATATTTGTAGTCGCGTAGGTTGCGATAGATCATCCCCTGCCACTGGCCGCGCTCGGAGGCGCCGACGATGGCGACCGAGGACGGCGCAAGCACGCTTGCCGGTGATCGGAACATGTCTGCGGCGTCTGCTCCCATGTGGTTTCTGCCTTGGACGCGTGTGGTAGACCCGGTCGAGGGGTCGGAAAGTTTCGTGCGACATTTCCCCGGCATTGGCAAGCCTTGGGCCAGTGAACTTGGTAAGTGAACTTGGGGCCAGCTGCCGCATGGCGGGCTGCGCGCGATGCGTCTATAGATGAAGCTCGACACCTGCACGAAGGCAGGGAGGTCCATGCCGTCAGCGACGCCGATGATCCGTCTCGCGCTCCTGCTCGCTGCTCTCGGCGAGGTGGCGCCGGCTGCCGCCGCGGATTTCTACGCCGGCAAGACCATCTCGATGTCGACCCATACCGCTCCAGGCGGCGGCTACGACACCTATCTGCGCCTTCTGGCACGGCACTTTTCCCATCACATCCCCGGCCGGCCGGCGATCGTCGTGATCAACATGCCCGGCGCCGGCGGGCTCCTGGCGCTCAATCACGCCGGCCGCGTGGCGCCGCGGGACGGCACGTTCCTTACGCTGGTGAGCCAGGGCCTGCTGGTGCATGAGGCGACCGGTCAGCCGGGGCTGCAGGTCTCGCTGCGGGCCTTCCAGTGGGTTGGCAATCTCAGCCAGTCGAACGTCGTGACCGTCACCTGGCACACCAGCGGCATTGCGTCGCTCGATGACGCCAAGCGGCGCGATGTCACCATGGGCTCGACCGGCGCCGGCTCGATCTCGGTGCAGATACCCAATCTGCTCAACGCGCTGTTCGGAACCCGCTTCAAGATCATCTACGGCTACAAGGGCGGGGCCGAGATGAACCTCGCGATGGCGCGCGGCGAGCTCGACGGGCGCGGCGCCAACACCTGGGCCAGCTACAAGGCCAGTGCGCCGGCCGAGGTGCGCGGCCACAAGTTCAATGTTCTGGTGCAGATCGGGCTGCGCAAGGATCGCGATCTGCCGCAGGTGCCGCTGCTCAACGATCTGGTCGCCGGCCATGCCGCGGACGAGCCGGTCGCCCGCTTCATGTCACTCTCGCTCGCGATCACGCGGCCGGTGGCAGCGCCGCCGGGCGTTCCCGAGGATCGCGTGCGCCTGCTGCGCCGGGCGTTCGACGCAACCATGAAGGACGCGGATTTCCTGGCGGACGCCAAGAGGGTCGGCTCGGAGATCGATCCTATGAGCGGGGAAGAAGTGCAGCGGGCCGTGGCGCAGATCATGGCGACGCCCAAGGCGGTGGCGGACCGCACGCAGGCGATCATCTCCGGGCATTGAGCTTCAACCAACTTCAAAGTCGGCGGCACTAGTGTAAAATGGCCATGATTTAAGAATGGGAGGGAGCGTTCTTATGAAAGTCGTACAGCTTGAGCACACGCCGGAGGTGCGGGGCCTCGAACATCGCGGCGGCACCTTCTACGCCCGTACCATCGTAGAAGGCAGGCCTGGCACGCCAGGCAATTTCAAGTTCTCGCTCAGCCGGCTCGGCACCGACTATTCCGGTCCGCGGCACCGACACAACTTCGATCAATACCGCTTCATGATCGAAGGCGAGTCCGACTACGGTCAGGACGGCCCGCTCAAGGCCGGCATGCTCGGATACTACCCGGAGGGCGTGCACTACGGCCCGCAGGTCAACAAGACCGACATTTATTGCGCAGTGCTGCAGTTCGGCGGCGCCAGCGGGTCGGGCTACCTGCTGCCGCGGGAGGTGAAGGCCGGCATGGAGGAGCTCAAGAAGCTCGGCGAGTTCAAGGACGGGGTCTTCCATCGCCGCGAGGGCGTCCCCGGCAAGCGCAACATGGATGCCTTCCAGGCGATCTGGGAGCACGTGCACGGGCGCGAGATGCACTATCCCAAGGGTCGCTACGCCGCGCCGATCTCGTTGGATTCCGCGAACTTCGACTGGGTGCCGGTCAAGGGCGCGAAGGGCGTGTCAGAGAAGCTGTTCGGGGTGTGGACCGAGCGCCGCACGCAGGCAGGCCTGTTCAAGCTCGACGCCGGGGCGCGCCTTGAGGCGGTCGGTCACGGGGTCTATCTGATGCTCTCGGGTGCCGGCGCCTGCGCGGGCGAGCCGCTCAAGCAATACACGACGGTCTACGTCGAGGACGGCGAGCGCGCCACGATCGAGGCGAGCGAGCCCTCCATGCTCTTGCATTACGGTCTGCCGGATCTGTCCGGGATCGAGACCGCCATCCACACGTCGGGGACGATGCAGGTGGCCGAATAGCCACGCCAAAACTTCTTCAAGAAAATACAGAGGGCCGGCACGATTGACATGCCGGCCCTCTGTCATTGCGGATTTGGCTGACAGATTTGCCTGCCGTTACATCTTGGTTGCCTTTTCCTGCTCGGCCGGACCACCGAGCGCCTTCTCCGCAGCCGCATAGACGGCGGCCGCCAGGCAAATCCAGACAAACAGTCCGGCAACTTCTCCCAGAAATACCACGGGGTCGATCTGCAATACGTCCATTCTCTTCCTCCTTTTGCCGCGGTGACACGCCAGCGGCGCGCCACCGAAGGCACATCACGAGATCGACGGGATGATCTTGAAGAACGGGAACAAGCTCCCGAGCAGCGTCGGTGGCCACGGGATGTGCATGATATGCTCGAACACGAACGTGATCGCTGACACCAGCACGAACGCGTAGGTGATCACCAGCGTCCACCGCTCACTGTTCTCGTAGCGCATGAAGAACACCACGAATATTCCGACCGTTGGAATGAGCCCGATGACCGACATGACCCCCATGAACGTCACCAGATAGCCGAAGAACCGGGCGGCGCGTGTGACGATGGTTTTGAGCGGCAGATGCGCGGTGTCCGATGTCAGATCCATGTGGATCTTCTGATCGGCGGGACCCGCGCCCGCGGCGATTGTCCGCTCCACTTCGTGAATGGTCTGGTCGGCCAGGCTCTCTAAGCCGTCTTCCGGCTTGCGGCACATGTCGTTGAACAGGCTCAGCCCAGACGCCAGCAACGCCACCGTTCCGATCACGACCGGCACGATCTTGGCGCTGAAGTCCCAGCTCGTGGCCATGAACACCGCGGTGGCGATCACCGAGATGACCAGCATCGTGAACAGCTGCGATGGACTGAACTTGGGGGCCTGGAAGCTCGTCGCCATCTTCACGGCACCGCCGTGCAGGCGCACGTCCTGCAGGAACGGCCGCACCAGGCCGATGATGGCGATGATGAACAGAATGGCCACCACCGGTCGGGCGAACCAGCTCACGCCGTAGCGCTCGACGGAGATGAACAGGTAGCGCTCGATGGTGTCGCCGAGCACGACGCCAAGGATGAGCGGCGGGCGCGGCCACTTGAACTGCTTCATGGTCCAGCCGAACAGGCCGAAAATGAGCAGCGAATAGAGGTCGCCCCATTGGCGCGTTGCTTCGAACGCGCCGATGTAGATGATGCCGAGCACGGCTGGCAGGATCAGGCTGAACCGCAGGATCGAAAGTTTGGCAAACTGCGGGCTGAATGCGTAGCACATGCCCGCGCCCAGGATGTTGGCCAGGGCCACCGACCACACCATCGCGTAGGTGATGTCGAGGTTCTTGGTCAGCATGTCGGGACCGGGAACGAGTCCGTGGATCAGAAAGGCGCCGAGCAGGATCGCCATGGTGGCGCTTCCCGGCACGCCGAACGCGACGGTCGGGACCAGCGCGCCGCCTTCCTTGGCGTTGTTGGAGCTCTCCGACGCGATGACGCCGCGCACGTCGCCTTTGCCGAAGGTCAGCGCCGCGCCTTTCTCGGTCTTGAGCGCGTGACCATAGGCGAGCCAGTCGACCACCGAGGCGCTGATGCCCGGGATCGAGCCGATGCCGCCGCCGATCCAGGAGCAGCGCAAGATCAGCCACCAGTGCTGGAAGCAATCCTTCACGCCCTGCAGTTGGCCTTTGTAGATGTTTGATACGCTGGTATCGGCCGCGATGGCGGTACGCGAAATCAGCAAGTCGCAGAGCTCCGGCAGGGCAAATATGCCGAGCAGCAGCGGGGTCAGCGGCAAGCCGTCCCAGAGATAGAGGCTGTCGAAGGTCCAGCGCAGCGTACCCGACTGCGGATCGGTCCCGATCATCGCGATCATGATGCCGATGCAGCCCGCGGTCAGTCCGCGCAGCGGTGCATTGCCGGAGAGCACCGCCACCATCGATATGCCGAGCACCGAGAACGCCAAGAGCTCCGGCGAACCGAGGAACAGCATGACCGGGCGCAGGATCGGGATCGAGATCGCCATCAGGAAGGCGCCGAACACGCCGCCCATCAGCGAGGACATGTAGGCGGCGCTGAGCGCGCGCCCGGCCTCGCCCTTCTTCGCCATCGGAAAGCCGTCGAGCACGGTCGCTGCCGACGCGGCGCCGCCTGGCACGCCGAACAGGATCGCCGGAATCGGGTCACCCGTCGCCGTGGTCGAGCCGAGACCAAGCAACAGCGCAAACGCCGTGTACGGGTCCATGTTGAACGTGAAGGGTAGCAGCATCGCCGTTCCGGCGAGGCCTCCGATGCCCGGCACGATGCCCAGCACCAGACCCATGATGCATCCGGCGCCGAGGTACATCAGGCGCACCGGATCCATCAAGATTACGAAAGCCTTGCCCGCGGCAGTCGCCATAAAGGCAATTTCGGCGGCTACTGCATCCATGTCTCAGCCATCCCCGGTTTCATTCCAACGACGCGTCGAAGACTAATGCGCAATCGTTTCACCTTGCGCACTCATCACCAAACATGCGCCTGCAACGTGTGCAAGCACATGCTCTCAGGTCGACGGGCAGCAGTCGTTGGACCATGCAGCCAGGGACCTAAAAGAAATCAGCTGTTAGTCGTGAGTTACGTCCTCCCGTACTCACTGGGCTCGACATGCGCAAGTCAGCTCCACTGGTGGGAGGAGCTAATCCATGGTAGCCAACCCCTCTTTTCCGTTATGTAAGCAGAAGTTTGCGTAATGGGGAAGCTGTTTGAAGGAAAACGCGGGCGCGGAGTGACGTACGGCATTTGATCGTGGAATGCCACCGGACAGGTTGGGTTAGCTATATGCTTCCCGAGCGACCCGTCGGCAGGGATCAAGGGCAGTTGGAATACCGGGGTTCGCGGTTTGTCTGGGTCAAATCACGAGGTAGGAAATGAAACTGGATCGAATTGAGGGAAAGCCCGATGATAAGGTCGCTTGGGGCAGCGACATCCCTGCGCAGATGCTGCGCCGGTTCGGCATTCCCTTTATCAGCCTCAACCCAGGGGCGAGCTATCGTGGCTTCCACGACAGCATCGTAAACCATCTTGGGAATGAAAACCCGGGGATCATTCTGTGTTTGCACGAGGACCATTCGGTCGCGATCGCGCACGGCTACGCCAAGGCCACCGGCGAGCCGATGGCGTGCGTGCTGCATAGTAATGTCGGGCTGCTGCACGGGATGATGGGCCTGTTCAATGCCTGGTGTGACCGTGCGCCGATGATCGTACTGGGCGCGACCGGTCCGGTCGCGGCCGAGAAACGCCGTCCCTGGATCGACTGGATTCACACCTCGCGCGATCAGGGCGCCTATATCCGCTCGATCATCAAGTGGGACGACCAGCCGACGTCGGCGGATTCGCTGGTGGAGTCGCTCGTGCGTGGCAATCAGCTCACGCGCGCGGCGCCGACCGCGCCCGTCTACATCTGTCTTGATGCTGGCTTCCAGGAGACCAAGCTCGACAAGGAGCCGGAATGGCCGGACGTGAAGCGCTTCTTGCCCCCGAAGCCGCCGCGGCCGTCCAAGGACGCGCTCGATGAGGCCGTGGCCCTTCTTTCCAATGCGAAGAAACCGCTGATCCTGCTCGGCCGCGGCTCGCGCCGCGACGAGTTCTGGCGACCGCGCATAAGGCTCGCGGAGCGTCTCGGCGCCTGCGTGTTCACCGATCTCAAGCAGGGCGCGATGTTCCCGACCGATCACGCCGCGCATTACACGCAGCCGTTCAACGTGCTCGGCGGCGACGCGCGTGCGCTGATGTGCGAGGCGGATGTGATTCTTGCGCTCGATTGGATGGATCTTGGCGGCGCGCTGCGCCAGGCCAAGAACGTCGGCAACGTAACCGCCAAGGTCATCAGTGCGACGCTGGATCAGAACCTGCACACCGGCGCCAACATGGAGTATCAGGCGCTGCCGGCCGTCGATGTGCTGATGGCGTCGACCGGCGATGTCGTGGTGGCCGAACTCAACGTCGCGCTCGGCGAAGGCCGCAAGGATCCTTGGAAGGCGAAGGTGCCGGCCAAGGCCAGGCAGGCCAACGGCGCGCTGACCATGGAGCACATTGCCCAGACGCTGCGCGACCAGTTCAACGATCCCGACAACGTCACCTTCTGCACGCTCGGCCGCGGCTGGCCGTTCGAGATCTGGCCGCTGCAGAACGGCATGTCCTATCTGGGCAAGGATGGCGGTGGCGGGCTTGGCTCGGGCCCCGGCATCTCGGTCGGCTCCGCGCTCGCGCTGCATCACCACTTCCCCGGCCGCTACGCCATCTCGATGCTCGGCGATGGCGACTTCTGCATGGGAGCGACCGCGATCTGGAGCGCCGTGAAGCACCGCATTCCGCTGCTGGTGATCATCAACAACAATCGCTCCTACTTCAACGACGAGCTGCATCAGGATCACGTGGCGCGCGCGCGCGGGCGCGAGGTCAAGAACCGCTGGATCGGCCTGCGGATGGAGGATCCGGTGCCCAATATTGCGAAGTTCGCGGAGGCACAGGGCGCGGTCGGCATCGGCCCGGTGACGTCCCAGGCGGACGCCAACGCGGCGATCGCCAAGGGCGTCGACGTGCTCAAGAAGGGCGGCGTCTGCGTGATCGACTTCCATGTCGAGCCGCCGGCGGAACGGCAGGCCAACCACGGCCTCGGCCACCGCGCGACCGGCGGCTGAGCGTCGCTTTCGCTCTATACATAGGGCCCGGGCAAGCTCCCGCTTGTCCGGGCCCGATTTCGTCAGGGAACCCTCATGGCAGACGGCTCATCCGATCCATGGCCGACCGAGCTGCGGCTGCACAAGGACCGCAGGACGTTGACCATCGCCTTCGACAATGGCGAGACCTACGCGCTTGCGGCCGAGTACTTGCGCGTGCGCAGCCCGAGCGCCGAAGTGCAAGGCCACTCGCCGGCCGAGCGCAAGACCGTCGCGGGAAAGAAGAACGTCGCGATCCTGGAGGTGACACCGGTCGGCAATTACGCGGTGCGCCTGACCTTCGACGACACGCACTCGACCGGCATCTACAGCTGGGATTATCTGCGCGGGCTCGGCCGCGATCACGACGCCAACTGGCAGGAGTATCTCGAGGAGCTGCGCGGCAAGGGATTGGAGCGCTGAGAAGAGGCGGGCGCGGCTGCGCCCTTTGAGATGTCAGCTCGCCTGCATGCCCGCGTAGATTTCTGAAAGCGCCAAATCGAGGCCGAGCGCAGCGATGCGTATGGTTCCGTCCTGGCCGGCGACCACGGCCGGCCCTGGCGAAAAGCCCGACGCAACGCGAAACCAAACCCAGGCCTTTGGCTCATCCTGCGAGAGTACAAGGTAGGCGTGCAAGCTCACCAGCTTCAGGCATTCGCCGGCCTTGTCGCCGAGATCATAGCTCGCCGAGGAGGGGGAGAGTATTTCCGCAACCAGTACAGGGGCTGTTGCAGTCAGGTCCTTGAGCGACCCACTCGCGACATCCACGACGACGTCAGGATATCGAACCGTGTCCTGACCAAGATCGACTCCGAAATCGGACGTCAGCACCGACCATTGCTTGGCGTCGAGGCGCCTTTCCAAAGCCGTGGCAAGGCGCCGGGTGATGATCCCGTGCCCGCGCGATCCGCCTGTCATCATCATGACGCGACCATTCGCGAGCTCGTATCGTTCCTCGCGCTCCTGCAGCCACGCAAGGAACGTTGGCTTGTCCATGCGCAAGTTCGTTTGGACATTCATGCGCGCCTCATCACCGATGATTATAGTGATGATCGATGCAATAAAAGGGGGCCCCTGCCCGAGGGGTTAGAGCTGGCTCACCCGCATGGTGGACGTACTGTTGCCTTTGGGCTTGAGCGGGCCGCCAGCGACTGAGCCGTCACTGCTGCACGATCACGGTCGCGCCGACCTGCACCCGCTCGTAGAGGTCGATGACGTCCGCGTTGGTCAGCCGGAAGCAGCCTGACGACACCGCCTGCCCGATGGTCTCGGGCTCGTTGGAGCCGTGGATGCGGTAGAGCGAGGAGCCGAGATAAAGTGCACGCGCGCCAAGCGCGTTCTCGGGGCCGCCCGGCATGTAGCGCGGCAGATCGGGTCTGCGCCGGAGCATCTGCGCGGGCGGCGTCCAGCCCGGCCATTCGCGCTTGGCGCTGATGCGCTTGACGCCGCTCCAGCCGAATCTAACACGCCCGACGCCGATGCCGTAGCGAAGCGCCTGGCCGTTGCCGAGCACGAGATAGAGCCGCCGTTCCCCGGACCTGATCACGATCGCGCCGGGTCTATAATTCTCGGAAAAGCTCACGGTCGTGCGCGCAATTGGCGAGCCGCCGTTGAAGCCGAAGAAACGCGCGACCGGATCGTTGCCGGTGACGGTCTGGTCATAATTCGTCGGGCGCCGTTGTGCAGTTGCCTGCGTTGCAACCACGGCTAGGCAGCCGATTGTGCAGACTCCGCCGATGACCAGGCGCCAAATCATTCGCGATGCTCCCGATGCTTGCCCGATACGGGCGGACAAAAGGCCACAAAAGGCAGGGGGCCGCAATCGCAAATTCGACGCAGGACGGCCGCGATCACCGGCTCTTGATCTCGTGTGTTATGGTGAGGGAACTTGACGTGCCCCGAGGAGAGCCGATGGACACGATTGCCGCGATTCTGTTTGGCATCCTGGTCATCTATGTTGCGATCGGGCTGGCGACTGCGCTTGCTTTTGCCAGCGTCGGCGTCACGCGCGTGCAACCCGCGCCAGTGACGATCGGCGCCCGTATCCTGCTGGTGCCGGGTGCCATTGCGCTGTGGCCGCTCGTGCTGTCGCGCTGGCTCGGCAGCCGCCATACTCCATGAGACAAGCGACATGAGACGCTCGCAACGATCCCTGCATCGCGCGCTCTGGCCGGTGCTGGCGCTGACGGTCGGTCTTGGCGTGGTGCTGGCGTTCGTTCTGCGGCCGCCGCCGGAAGTCGCCGCACCGGTCGAGGTGGTGCGATGAGTGCAGGCTTCCGCGCGGTCCAGTGGAACCGGGCCAAGATCGTCTACGACGCGATCCTGCTGGTCGTCGTGGCAGTGTTCATCGGCATCTTCATGGCAATCGCCTACCGGATCGAGCCGCCCGAAGATCTGCCCGCCGCCATCGACGTGCGCATTCGCGCCTTCGGCGCTTGCGCCTTCCTGATGCTCACCGTGATCCTGTCGATCGGCCCGCTGGCGCGGCTTGATCGCCGGTTCCTGCCGCTCCTCTACAATCGCCGGCATTTCGGCGTGCTGACCTTTGTCATCTCGGCGACGCACGTCTGGTTCATGCTGGAATGGTACTTGGTGCAAGGCACGCTGCCGAACCTGCTGAACGAGCTGATGACATGGGCCGATTACGGCAAGTTCATCGGTTTCCAGTTCAAGGCGATCGGCATTGCGGCGCTGCTCGTGCTGTTCGTGATGGCGGCGACAAGCCACGACTTCTGGCTCGCATTCCTGACGCCGCGGGTCTGGAAGGCGCTGCACATGGCGCTCTACGTCGCCTACGGCCTGGTGGCGATGCACGTCGCGCTGGGCATCATGCAATACGAGTACACTTTGCTCATTCCGGCGATGCTCTTCGGCGGATTTGGCCTCGTCACCGTCTTGCACCTGCTGGCCGGCTGGCGCGAGCGCGAGCGCGGCAGCCCGATGACTGCTGACGGCTGGATCGCGGTCGGCGCGCCCGCATCAATTCCGGACAAGGGGGCGCGCATCGTGGCGGCGCCGGGCGGCGAACGCATTGCGGTGTTTCGCGACGGAACCGAGATTGGTGCGCTCACCAATCTGTGTGCTCACCAGAACGGCCCAATCGGGGAGGGGCGCATCATCGACGGCTGCGTGACCTGTCCGTGGCACGGCTATCAGTATCGGCTTGCCGATGGCTGTGCGCCGCCGCCATTCACGGAGCGGCTCAAGACCTATCCGGTGCGGATCAAGGATGGAGTCGTGGAGGTCAATCCGGAGGCCTTGCCGCCGGGCACGCCGGCGTCGATCACTTGCCCCGCCGCGATAGCGGTTTCTTAGTCGACGTGGTTGTGGCACTGTTCGGCTCGCTCCACAGCCGGGGCCAATCGGAAAAGACCGGATGATGACCGGTCGCCATAGGGAGGTAGAACCATGAAGCAGATCGTATTGGCGGCGCTTGCCGGCGTTGCCGTTTCTTTTGCGGGCACTGCAAGCGCGCAACAGCAGGTCGACTGGAGCAAGATCGAGATCAAGACGACGGATCTCGGCAACAAGACCTACATGCTGGAAGGGCGCGGCGGCAACATCACGGTTGCGGTCGGCACCGATGGCATCATCATGGTCGATAGCCAGTTCGCGCAGCTATCCGACAAGATCAAAGCCGCCATCAAGGCGATCTCGCCGCTGCCGATCAAATATCTGATCAACACTCACTTTCACGGCGACCACACCGGCGGGAATGAGAACTTCCAGAAGGATGGCGTCATCGTGGTCGCGCAGGACAACATCCGGGTCCGTCTCGCCGCCGGCACCGCCAACGGCACATCCGGCAACAAGACGCCGCCTCGGCCGGCCGCGGCGCTGCCGAAGCAAACCTATATCGGCGGCACTATCACGATCGAGGTCGGCGGCCGCAAGGCACAGCTGACGCACGCCAACAACGCCCACACCGACGGCGACACCTACGTCTATTTCGCCGACGCCAACGTGCTCGCCACCGGCGATGTCATGAACAACAATCATCGCTACCAGCAGGTCGATTTTGCCAATGGTGGCGACATCCGCGGCATGGTCCGGGCGACCAACACCTGGCTCAAGCTGGTGAACGACAACACCAAAGTCGTGGTCGGCCACGGCTCGCTGGCGAACAAGAAGAGCATCGCCGACTACAACGCGATGGTAAAGACCGCGCGCGAGCGCGTCCAGAAACTGGTCCGCGAAGGCAAGAGCGAAGCGGAAGTGGTGGCCTTGAACCCGCTCAAGGATCTCAACGAGACCTGGGCTGCCAATGGGCAGGCGGGCGTCAATTTCCTGAAGCAGGTCTACAACTCGTTCAAGCGCTCGTAATCGACAATCAAGAAAACGTCCCGCCTCCCGTTACAAGGGGGCGGGGCGTCCGCGGGCATGATGACGACGAAGTTCGCAGGGGTGGGCAAGGGCGCTGGCTCCCTTGGCGAAATCCCGATTGCCCTGCAGAAACAGGTAGCGGCCCCAGCGCGCCGCCAGAATTTTCGGGTTCTCGACCGCCCGGCGGACAAAAGCCTGCGCGATTGGAGGGCGGGGGCGAAGCGGCCGAGCTGTAGGGCTTGGAGACGTTGGCGGTCGCGACGCCGGGCGCCACTGCGGCGCCGCGACAGAGCCGAGCATGTAAGGTGCGTCGTTGCCATCGCTTTTCCTGAAGTCCGCGCCTGGCGGCTTGGGCCCGGGCCTGATGCTCCATTGCTCCCAATTTGATGGCGAAAGTGGCGATGCCGGTCTGGCGTACTTGACTCGTTGCCGGCATCAAAGAGACTCCAGGGTCCGCCAGCCCTTGGTCGGCTCGTTGCGCCACACGTGTCTTCGATGACGGTCATGCCGAACGCGCAGAAGAAAGCTCCGCGAGGGTCGCGCTGGTTGCGCGTGTTGGCGGGAATTGTGTTTCTGGCTCTCGGGGGTGGGGCGGCGGTCTGGCTCACGTCGCTGGCGGCACCGCCGCGCTCGTCAAGCCCGGTCAATACCGCCGGAGGGCGTCCGCCTCCTCCCAGGCCGGTTGAAACCGCCGAGATTCCGTCGCGTCCGCCTCCACCACCCACGCCGGTGCCTATCTCAAAGCAGCCTCCGGTGCCGAAGGGGCCGCCCGGCGGCGGCACGCTTGGTGGCAAGGAGGGCGCCGGTCCCGGCATTGGGACGGCCGGCGGTGCCCCACCTCGACGCGAGCCGATCCCGCAATTCCCATGGCCGCCGCCGACAGCGTCGGCGTCCTATGTGCTGCCGGGAAATCTGTTCCAGAGCGGCGCCACCATTGGCCAAGTGGTCACGGCGATCATCGCGGCGCTGGAGCGCAAAGGGCTACGTCGAGCGTTCCTTCTTTACGACCGCGGCCGATGGTGTGGTGCTGGTGACGCGGCTTGAGCGCATCAACGACGATGGGTCGTCCGCCGCTGACGTCGAGCGCTGGCCGGCTGCCGGCCAAGCTGCGCAGTCGTCCGCCGGCCTCGCACAGTTTCTGCGCGGCTTGTTCTATGTTGATCCCGGGCGCTACCGGGTGATCGTTTTCGTGCTGCAGGATGCCCCGTTCCACCAGTCCTCGGAGCGGATCACCGGCCAGCAGGCACGCGCATGGTTGCGCTCGGGCGCCAACGTCCTGCCGCGCGAATTGGCCGAGCGCGCCTACACGGGCAACTGCACGGCGCTGGTTTACGAATTCGCAAGCGACGGCACTGCCGTGCGCGTGGTCGAGAGCAGGCTGACCGGCCGGCAGCATCTCGAAAAGGCGGGCGTGCTTGCCGCGCTCGGCCGGGCCAACTGACGGCCGGCGTCGTGGGAAAGCGCGTATTCATCAGCTATCGGCGCGAGGACAGCGCGCCCGCCGCCGGCCGGGTCTATGACCGGCTGTGCCGGCTGCTCTCGAAATCCGATGTGTTCTTCGACGTCAGCACCATCAGTGGCGGCGAGATCTTCGATCGCAAGCTCATTACGGAAATCGAACGCAGTGACGCCGTGCTGGTGTTCATCGGCAAGACCTGGATCACCCCCGATGGGAGCCGCGCGCGCCTGCAGGACGCTGACGATTACGTTCGCGCGGAAGTGCGCGCCGCACTGGAGCGGCCCATCCTGGTGTTGCCGGTTCTGGTTGACGGCGCAGCGATGCCGCGGCCCGACCAGCTGCCGGAGGACATCCGGGCGCTCAGTGCCCGCAACGCGCTGCCGCTGCGGCACGAAAGCTTTGACGATGACACCGAGAACATCGTGGCGGCAGTGCTTGGTGGTGCGGATACGGCAAGGCCCTGGGACGACAGGGGCGGGCTCGGCGTGAGGCTCGGCTATGCCGCTATTGGGTTACTGGCCGCCTTGGTGCTGCTGATGGTGGTGGCGCTCATTCATTTCTGGACCGCCGGGCGGCCGCTGTCCGCCTCGATCGGCGAGGCCGCGACCACACTGCTCATCATTGCGGGCGCGCTTGCGGGCGCCGGTCTGGGCTTGGGCTATGAAGCACGGCGCCGCAAGCGAAGGTCCGCTTTCCGCTGATAAGATGAGGGACCGAGCGTCACCCTCGGCAGCGACCGCGGTTTGACCGACGTGGTTCGCCCTGTAATATCCGAGCGGCTTGTTGGCCTTTGTCCCGTGAGGTTGGTAACCATGACGTGCTCGCTCGCGACCGCACCGGTTGCCATTGCGGCGTTGCTGGCGTGTGCGGCCTCGGCCGTTGCGCAGACGCCCCCACCGCCGGACCTGTTCAACCCGCGGGTCGAAATCAACTATGTGCGCCCCAAGAACGCCAACTTCGAACCGATCTACGAGCGCTTGAAGACCCGCAAGGTGCTTGAAACGCTGCGCCAGTTTCTGGCGCCGTTGAAATTCAAGGACGGCCAGAAGCTCGTCGTCAAATTCGACGAGTGCGGCACCACCTATTATCGCTATCGGCGTGATGGGACGGTGGTGGTCTGCTACGAATTCGTCGATCAGATCGAGCGCCTGGCGCCGGCATCGCAGGTCCATCTGATCCAGACACAAGGCCGCCCGCCGGTGAAGCCGGACGCCGCGCTCGTCGGCCCCGTGGTGCAGGCTCTGATTCACGAAGTCGCGGTGGCGGCGTTCCACCTGTTCGACGTTCCGGTCTGGGGCCGCCAGGACGATGCGGCCGATCGCGTCGCGGCGCTGGTGCTCCTGCAGTTCAGCAAGTACGACCTCGCCTGGAATACAATCGTCGGCACCGCCTGGTTCCTGGCGGGCAGCGCGCTGGCGCGGCCGGACCTCTCGGACGTGCGTGGCGTTACCGCGCAGCGCTACTACACGACGCTCTGCATCGCCTATGGCGGCAATCGGAGGACATTCGGAAGCTTCGTGGCCGCCGAGCGAACGTCCGATCCGTCGCCCGCCGCCGGCGACCTGCCGAATGTGCGGGCGCGCGGATGTCCGGACGAATACAACATGGTCAGAGAGGCGTTCAGCGCGACGGTCGGTCCCCATCTCGACCAGGACCTGTTGCGACGGGTTCAGGTCGTGAAATGGATCGAGTTCAACGACTGAGGCCATCAGGCGTAGCAAGAATTGAGGAAGTCGCCATGCGCCACGCCACTTCGTCACAGCGCATCCGGTTTATCCGGCGCATCGGGGGCGCAGCCATGGTTGTTGCTGCAATGGTTCTGACATCGGCGCGCGCGCCGGCGCAGTCCGACCTGCGCAACGACAAGATCAAGGTCGACTACTACGAGCCGCGCGATCCGAAGCTCCTGCCGCTGTACGAGCGATTGCAGCGGCGCCACGTGCTGGAGGAGCTGAGCCAGTTCCTGGCTCCGGTGCGCTGGCCCAAGACGCTGCGGCTTATCATGAAGGAATGCCCGGCCGGGACACCGCGTCCGGAGGTCTTCTACTCCAGCGTCGAGCGCTCGATCAGCATCTGCTACCAGCTGTTCACTTTCCTCGGGTCGCTGCAGCCGAAGCCGGCGTTCGGCACGCGGCAGGAGATTCTCGTCGGCGGGCTCATCGGCGTCGTCCTGCATGAGTTGGCGCGCGCCA
The DNA here is from genome assembly GCA_963753575.1 of uncultured Alphaproteobacteria bacterium. Lineage (GTDB taxonomy): Bacteria > Pseudomonadota > Alphaproteobacteria > Rhizobiales > Xanthobacteraceae > VAZQ01. Next base: position 3,034,135 of record CAVWCR010000003.1, on the reverse strand, counting down.
TCTTCGACATGCTGAACATCCCGCGGCTCGGCGACGAGGGGGATGCCGCCGATCAGCTAGCTGCCTTCATCGGGCTGCAGTTCGGCGAGGATGTCGCGCGCGTGGTGATCAAAGGCAGCTATTTCGTCTGGAAGCGATACGACGATGAGATCGTCGCAAACGAGCGGCAATACGACTTTGCGGCGCGCTCGAGCGTTCCCCGGCAGCGCATGTACAACATGCTGTGCATCGCCTACGGCGGCGCGCCTCAGACGTTCAAGACGTTTGTTGATCAGGGTGATCTTCTCTCGAGCCGAGCCGAGAACTGCGCGGACGAATACCGGTTGGTGCGGCAGGCGTTTGATGAGACGATCGTGCCGCACGTGGACGCGGACATGATGGCGAAAGCGCGCTCCACCAAGTGGATCGGTCCTGACGATTTCAAGTAGGCGCGGCTTCCGGCGCTGACCTGTATCATCCTGCTCGAAGAAGCGGCCTATTCGAATACGTCTGCAGGCCCGATATAGCCGCGGGGCTGCGGCACCGGTCGCGCCAATGACTGGGCGCCGCGCTGGGGCGTAGGCACAGCACAGTTCTCCTGGCACGGCAGGTCGGTCAGCCAGATGCCGCGTCCGTAGGTAGCCGCAAAGAGGCGCTTGCGCGTCTCGTCGAGCGCCAGCGCGGAGACGATGACGGTCGGCATGCCGTCGCTGAAAGGGAGCCAACGGTCGGCGCGGTCATCGCGATAGAAGACTCCAGCATCGGTACCGATGTAGACGCCGTGGGTCGCGTTGTTCTGGGCCACAATCGTGTTGACCGGCAGGTTCGGCAGACCGGCGGAGAGATTGGTCCAAGTCCGGCCGCCATCGGTCGTTCCGAACACCTTGATGTTGGCGCGGTAGCCCGAAAACGCCACCCAGACCCGGCGCGGATCGCTCGGGCTCACAGTCAGGTCGGTGACGTAGCCCTCCGCGAAAGGCAACGTGCCGGTGATGGTTTCCCAGTTGGCGCCGCCGTCGGTCGAGCGGAACACGCCGCCGCCGCCGAGGAAGGGCGGCCAGGCTCCCTCGCCGGGCCTGCGCCATGAGCGGTGGTCGCCGGCCTTGGCGACGTAGATTGTTTTCGGGGCCGACGGCGCGATGGCCACTTGCGCGCATTCTCTGCTGGCGCCGAGGGCGCCGCGACTGAGATTTCGCCAATCTCCGGCGCCGGCGTCCGGGCCGAGCCATAGATCGGCAAAGCAGGCGTAGATGTCATCGGAGTTGTCGACGCCCAGTACGTAAGGCGTCACCCAGGCGCCGTCGCCGGTGGACGCAGGCGGCAGGCGGTTCTGTTTAAATTCCTGGCCGCCGTCGTCGGACCTCATGATGTAGCCGAAGTAGACGCTGGCGTAGACCGTGTCGGAATTCTTCGGATCGATCCGGCAGACCATGCCGTCGCCGCCCACCACCTTGGTCAACGGGCCGTCGATCTGCAGCTTCCAGGTCCCGTTGTCCTGCGACCCGTAGTACACGAGGTTGGGGTCCTGCGGCGTGATGCAGATCGAGTAGATCTGGCGAATGCCGCCGCCCGTGTTGAAATCGGCGCTGTTGATCCAGAGTTCACCGCCATCATCGGTGCTAAAGACGCCGCCGTCGGTTCCGGTGAAAAGCACATTGCCGCGATAGGCCAGCACGTGTACGTCCGCGTGGGTGTAGTTGTGGGAACCCATCGGAACCCGCCAGTCGCTCTTCTGCGTCCAGGTTCTGCCGCCGTCGTCCGAGCGCCAGATGTCGAGGCCACCCACAACGACGCGGTTGACGTCGGTCGATGACACCGCCATGGCCAAGTCATAGTCTGCCTGCCGGCCATTGAAGTTGTTAGCCTGATGCAGAATGTTCGGCTTCGTGAGATCGAACGGCGGCGTTGGATTGGCGGCCGATGGCGGCGAATTGCTGTTGGAGCGCCGCGTGAAAGTGTTGCCGCGATCATCCGAGCGCCACAGCCCGAGCGTGAAGCCAGTCGGCGTCGCGTAAAGTACATATAGAGTGTCTGGACCCGCCGGCGACACCGCCAGCCGAATGCGCGTGCTGGCGCGATTGGAAGGGGAGGGCAGACCGCCTTCGAGCTTTGTCCAGGTCGCGCCTGTGTCGGTCGAGCGATAGACGTTGGTCTGCGAAGCCGCATAGACCACGGACGGATCGCTCGGATGAAACAGCACGTCCCAGAATGGATTGCGCGGAGCGGCAGGCGCCGCCGTGGCCCAGGTCGCACCCCCGTCTGCTGTGCGCAGCAGTCCGGCCGTCGTTGCGGCGAGCACGATCGCGGGCGTCGTCGGGTGGATGGCCAGGCGGTGGCCGGCGTGGACCTGCTGGACCTTCCAGACAAGACCGGTCGGCTGCCAGCTGTCACCGTGGTCGGTGCTCTTGAGCACGCCGATCGACGGCGAGCCACGTGGGTCGCCCTCGCCGTCTCCGGTGAGAACATAGATCGTGCGTGGATTGAGCGGATCGACCGCGATATCCGAGATGCCCAGCATCGGGAGTGAATCGGTGAGCGACGCCCAGGTGGAGCCATCGTCCTGCGTGCGCCAGAGCCCACCGGCCGGCGTTCCGGCGTAGACCGTTGTCGGCTCCGACGGGGAGAACGCGAGTGCGTTGATGCGACCGGTATCGATGCCTAGCGGTTCCTCGGCGGGGCGGACCGGCCGCCAATTGGCGACGACGCCGGCGGCTGTCGCGGCAGCCTTGCTGGCCTGGAATTCCGGCGAGCGCGCCGTTCGGTAGTGATGGGCCCAGGTCAAAGCCGTAAAGTTGAGCGGATCGCCTGAGGGAAAATTGCGCGGCTTGATGAACTCCTCGACGCGCTTGTACTGGCGATACCCGGTTCCTTTCCCGGTGCCGATCTTGGAGAAATACGCCTGGTGCTCGCGGGCGAATTCCGGAAGCGACGCGCCTTCCGGCACATCCGGTCGCAGAATTTCCTGTGCGGCCAGGCCGCCGGACAGCAACGCAAGCATGATCGCAACGCGAACGAGGTCAAATCGCATGGTCCAATCCTTGATCGGCCGTCACCGGTCACAAAGGCAAAGGATAGTTGAGGGGCGCTCCCGGCGCCATACTTGGCAATGGGTCCCAACCGGTCAGGAAGCAATCGGAGGCGCATTCAAAAGCCGCCGTGGCCGGAATAAATCCGGCCACGACGATCGCGATGCCACTCGTGATGCTATGTGTGGCGCTATTTGGGGCTGCGCGGGAACGGGATGAAGCCGTCGCGGTTCGGCATTCTCACCTTCGGCAGCGACTGCGCGTCAAGCACGTCATCCTTCCCAATGATCTCGTTGAGGTGAAGGATATAGGCCGACAGCGCGTAGACCTCGTCGTTGGTCAGCGACTTCGAATCCTGGAACGGCATCGCGCGGCGGATATAGTCGAACAGCGTCGTGGCGTAAGGCCAGTAGCTGCCCACGGTCTTGACCGGCGCCTTGCCGGGCGCGAGCGAGCCCTTGCCGCCGACCAGCCGGTCGTTCGGTCGGCCGGCACCTTTCTCGCCGTGGCAGGCTTGGCACTTGGCGGCGAACACAGCCTCGCCCTGCCCAGCGGTTCCGTGGCCGGGCGGCAGTCCAGCGCCGTCCGGCCCGATGCTGATGTCCCAGGGCGCGATGTCGGAAGGCGCAATCGGCTGCCCGAACTTGGGGGTCTGCGCCGAAGCGGCAAGCGGCAGGGCGATGATGGCGACGCAGGTGGCGAGGCGCTCAAGCATAGACATTGGCGGCCTCCCCCTTCTCGTCGATGCGCCAGCTCTGGATGGCGTTGTAGTGGTAGTTGCCGCGCAGGCCGCGCTCGGCCGCGAAGGCCGCCCGCGTCGGCTGCACCATGCCGGTGTCGTCGGTGGCGCGGCTTTGCAACACGGCCGGGCCACCGTTCCATTGCCACGCGGCGCGGAAGCGCACCGGCGCCTTCGGCAGGTTAGGCTCAGAAAGCGCCGCGGGCGCCCAGCTCTTTCCGCCGTCGGCGGAGACCTCGACCTGGCGGATGCGGCCGTTGCCCGACCAGGCAAGGCCGGAGATCTCATAGAAGCCCGGTCCTTTGAGCGAGAGGCCTGGCGACGGCCGCGTGATGACCGACTTCACTTCCATCGGGAACACAAACTGCCAGGCCTTCTCGTCCTTGAGCAGCACGGTATATTTCGAAGTCTCGTCCTTGGCCATCGCGGGCGCGGCGGTGAGCTTGAGCCGGCGCAGCCACTTGACGTTCATGTTGCCCTCGAAGCCCGGCAGCAGCAGTCGCAACGGGTAGCCGTTCGATGGTCGCACGTGCTCGCCGTTCTGGTAGAGGCACACGAGCGCGTCGCCCATGGCCTTGGCGAGCGGAACGCTGCGGCTCATGCTGGCGGAATCGGCGCCTTCGGCGATCACCCAGCGCGCGGAGGGATCGACACCGGCTTCGTCGAGCAGCGTCGAGAGCTTTACGCCGGTCCATTCCGAGCAACTCAAGAGCCCGTGGATCGCCGGCACGTTGAGCGGCCGCGCCTGCGGCGCATTGAGCACGCCGCTGTTGCCGGCGCATTCGACGAACGCGATGCGCGACGTCATCGGATAGCGCGCCAACGCTTCGAGCGTGAACACCAGCGGCTGCTTGACCAGGCCGTGGATCACCAGCCGATGCTGATCCGGATCGATGTCGGGAATGCCCGAATGGCTGCGCTCGAAGTGCAGCCCGGACGGTGTCATCATGCCGTCAAGGAGATGCAGCGGTGTGCGCGCGGTGCCTATCCCTAGCGTGGCTGGGTTCGCCGGCCGCCCAATGCTGCGCACGACCTTGTTCTCGAACCGGGACGGCTGGCCGTAGGGTGCGAAGTTCGCGCCCGGCGATTTCATCCAAGGCTGGACGGCGAGCGGCTCGGCCGATGCGCTGCTGAGGCTCGTGCCCGCGGCTCCGGCCGCGAGCGCTGCCTCGAGAAAGATGCGGCGATTGAGAATACCATTGCCTGCGGCCGGCTCGGGACGCATTCGCTTCCCTGTCATGTGGCTCCTCCCTGCTGCTGTTCGACTGCAAGGCTTGCCGGCGGCAGATGTGTTGCCGCCGATGCCGCGCGTGTCCCGCAGACAATGGCTAAGCTACATCACTTGTACGTGCGGACAGAAGGTCAATTTCGGTCGTTTTGCAGCGCAAGCAAACTCATTGGAGCGCTCCGATACCTGCGATGCCGGTTTCGCCGCGAGCCGCGATGGCCAATCGCAGTTGCTTGCGGGCGTAGAACATCCGGGTCTTTACCGTGCCGGTCGGCACGCCGATGAGCGTGGCGATCTCCTCGATGGTCTTGCCGTGGTAGTAGACCAGATCGATGATTTCGCGGTGTGCCGCCGACAATTCATCGAGGCAGGCGCGCAGGAGCGAAACGGTCTCGTCTTTTGCGAGCGTAACGTCGGGACTGTCCGCCGGATCCGCGACATGTTCTGCAGCCTGGAGGTCGAGCGTGTCGCTGGAGCGGCGGCGGAGCGCGCCAAGCGCCTTGTGGCGGGCGATCCCCATCAGCCAGGTCGATACCTGGGAGCGGCCCTCGAAGCGGCTGGCGTTCCGCCAGGCATCCAGAAACACGTCGCTCAGCAGCTCTTCCGCGGTAGCCGTGTCATGCACGAGGCGCAGGAGGAAGCGATAGACCCGCGTATGGTGGCGCCCGTAGAGCGTGCGCAGGGCCTGCCTATCGCCGTTTGCAGTCGCTTCCAGCAGCAAGCAGTCGGACGTTGGCTCGGACGTTCGGGTTGCACCATTCGATGTGACGGTGAGCGGGTAAACGCACTGCATGGACCCCTCCTTGGCGGCGAGCGTCTCGCCATCTCCTGCGTTGCTCCGCGCTGATGCCGCAGAAGCCGATGACATGCCTCAAGGACGCGGGAAGGGGCGCCGCTCCGACAGAGGGGGACGGGATTTTTTTGAAGGGGCCTGGAAGCGCCACAACGGCGGCCGGTCGCACATTGACGGCCCCGCGCCCGGGCGTCACAAGGGCCGGATTAACATGAAAGAGAGGGACTATCGTGGAGCAGAACTCGGATGAATATCAGCGCTGGGAAGGTCGCTACGGCGTTCCGGACTATGTGTTCGGCCGGGCGCCGAACTATTTCCTGGCGTCGTGCAAGCCGCTGTTACGGCGATCCGGCAAGGTACTTGCAGTCGCAGATGGCGAAGGTCGCAACGGGGTCTGGCTGGCCGAACAAGGGCTCGATGTGCTCTCGATCGATTTCTCGCCGTCGGCGCAGCGCAAGGCGCAGGCCTTGGCGACAGAACGCGCGGTGGTGGTCCGCTTTCTGCAGGCCGATGTGCATGACTGGGACTATCCGGAAGCGGCGTTCGACATCGTGGTCGAGATCTTCACCCAGTTCAGCACGCCGGCCGAGCGGGCGCGCAAATGGGCGGGCATGCGCAAGGCGCTCAAGCCGGGCGGGCTGCTGATCATCCAGGGCTACACGCCCAAGCAGTTGCAGTACGGTACCGGCGGACCCAAGCAGCTCGAGAATCTCTATACGCGCGCCATGCTGGAGGAGGAGTTCCGCGGCTTTCGCGACATGACGATCGTCGAAGAGGAGCTCGATCTGCACGAAGGCACCTCGCACGGCGGTATGTCGGCGGTGATCAATCTCACGGCGCGCAAGGCGTAATCAGATCCGGGCAAGCGACGACAGATATTTTGGATGGCATGCAGTCAACGCGCGATCCGATTCGTTGTTGCTTGTCCGGTAGGTCAGTAGCTTTGCAATCTTATCTTACCGTGCTGCTTGCAATGACACCATGATGTTGCCACGCGGCGCACCAAACTGCGGCGACATGCAAACGCTGCTTTGTTCTAAACATGGATGAATTGTTTTTGCTGCGCGATTTTTTCATTTACGAAGTGTGCACCGCATCAACATCTGCAAATGGCCACAATCAATAGTTAATCAAAAGACCGCGATGGAATAAATTGCTGTTTGCGTTCCGTTCGTGGGACGGGGGACCGACAAGACAGCATTCAGATGATGGTGGAGCGGCGTGCGCCACGTGGAAGTTGGCCGCTGCAGCAATCTGCGTAGGGGGTATCGGTACATGCTTTCAACAGCTCGATCGTTTTCCTTGAACAGCTCCCCTCGTGTGTCCGCGGTCCACTGGTCTCCGTATGCCGCGGATGGTCCGCCAAGCTCGGAAAGATAGCAGCTCGCTGAACGTCAACGAGCGCTCTGTCAGCGATTCAAAACTCACTTCTGGCCTTGCCGAGCGACCGCGCTGAACACGAGGGTCGAGATGGGACGTCGTGCGTCTCCAAAGACGGATTTTGGCACTGTTATTCTGCATTGGGCGTTGGTCGCGCTGTTCGTTACATGCGTGGTCACCGGCCTGCGGATCATGACCGTGTCACCGTTCGACTTTGGGTGGCTGCGGGCGCTCGACAGCGTCTTGCCATACACAATGGTTTGGACCGCACACATGCCGGTGGCGGTCGCGCTCTTCGGCCTCGCGCTTGCGTATGTGGTCTACGTGCGTTGCGCCGGCCTGATGCGACGGATTCGCCCCGATCGCGTTCGACTGATGGGGCTCTTCCGCGGCAGTCAGGCCCGCTGGGTTGCCATCAACGTCATCTTCACCTGGGTCATCCTGCTGATGATGGGGGTTCAGCTGGTGACTGGCTGGCTGATCTATCTCGGGCACGGCGGCGCGACCGTCGAACTGCATCGATTGGGGACGTGGATTCTCATCGCGGCGTCGGTGGGGCACGTTGCGACCCATTGGGGCATCGGCGGGCTCGGACAGCTTGCCCGGATCTTTCGGCCGAGCCGTCTGCCGCCGGTCGCGCCGCCTTTCGATCCGTTCGATCTGCTTGCTGGTCCGGAGGTCCCGCTGCAGCCACACCACGGGCCGGAGCGGGTCGCGCACGAGGCGCGCGATGAACCGCGCCGTGACGTGCGGCGAATGCCACGGCAGGACGTCAAGGTTCAATCCCACCCGTTTGTCGCGGCCATGGCGGTCGGCCTTGTTGCCATGTCGGCGATGACGGTCGTCGACCGTACGATGATGCGCGACGAGTTGCAGGTCCGGAAGATTGACCCGTCGGAAGCGCCGGTCCTTGACGGCGACCTCTCCGATCCGGTTTGGCGCACCGCGCGCCCGGTCATCGTGCTCACCAACCAGGGCGCCAATTTCAACGGAACGGGCGAGTCAGAGGTTGAGATCCGCGCCGTGCATGACGGCCATATGGCCTATTTTTCCTTCGTGTGGAGCGATCCGACGCGCTCGCTCAAGCACCTTCCGCTGATCAAGCGGCCGGACGGCTGGCATGTCCTGCAGGGTAACTACGACACCGGCGACGAGCACGACTATCACGAGGATAAGTTCTCGGTCCTGCTGGCCAACAACGCCCCTTTGATTGCCGGCGATCGCACCTTTCACGCCGGCCGCGCCCCGATCGCGGACAAGCCCGCGACGTTCTCGGGGCGTGGACTGCACTACACCATGGACGGCAGCTTCGTCGACGTGTGGGAATGGAAGGCGACTCGCGGGGGATTGCTGGGCTTCGTCGACGACGGTCATTTCGGACCGCCGACCGAACCGACCAAGGACCAATGGGCGGGTCGCAGCCCGTACAAGGGCGGCTTTGCCGCCGACCCGGGAACCGCCAACTATGCCAACAACTTCGAGCCGCGCGGGCCCGGCGGCTATCAGCGCCCGGTGCAGCCGAAGCGGCTGCCGAAAAATTGGCAGACGACCTGGGCCGCGATGGGACGGGTCGACCTCGAGCCGAGCGTCGGTGAGAGCGAGGGCGCGCGCTGGTCGATGACCGAGGCGGAATCGGTGCCGTACTCGCCCAAGCTCGATGCTCAGTTTCCGCTTAACGCGCTCATTCCTGGCGTCATCATTGCGGGACAATACAGCGGCGATCGCGCCGACATCCGCGGTGCGGCGCGCTGGGCGGCCGGCCGCTGGGCGCTCGAGGTCGCGCGGCGGCTCGATACCGGAAGCAAATATGATTCCCCGATCGCCACCGGCATGGGCATGCGCGTGGCGGTGTTCGATCATTCGCAGATTCGCCATACCCGGCACATCCGGCCGATCCGGCTGGTGGTGCAATAGACCGGGGCAGGACCAGGGCGGCCGATCTGAAGTTCCTAAACACCACCCGCGGCAAACTCGCTGAGAAACTTCAGATCGAAAAGCGGCACTAGAATGGGAGACTTGCTAGTGCCCCTTTGCTTCCGAAGTTCGTGTCAGGGGTGCCGCAACGACTTAATGAACTTCGGAAGCGGGGCGCTAGGACGTACCGGTGCTGGCCGCTGGCAAACGGGGCAGGGAGGATTGAATGCCGGGACGTCTTGTTTGCGTGCTGGGGGCCGCCGTTGTCGCCACGATGACGAGTGCGGCCGCCGTAAGCGGTCGTGCGCTCGCCGAGACACTGCCGGGGGTCCTCTCGAAGGCCTTTCAGAACAATCCGCAATTGAATGCGCAGCGTGCCTTCGTGCGCCAGACCGATGAGCGGGTCAACATCGCGCTGTCGGGCTATCGCCCTCGCATTGCGGCCACGGCAAGCGCGGGCCCGCAATATCAGGACAACAAGATCCAGGGCGTCGACGCGCGCCAGCGCAACCGGCTGACCGGCGGCAGCGTCGGCGTGACGGCGTCGCAGACCCTGTTCGACGGCATGCGCACGCCGAACCAGGTCGAGGCGGCGGAAGGCAATGTTCAGGCGGCACGCGAAGTGCTGCGTATGATGGCGCAGCAAGTCCTGCTCGATGCTGCCACCGCCTATATGAACGTGCTGCGCGACGGCGCGATCGCGCAACTGCAGCTGCGCAACGTCGAGATGCTGGAAGAGCAGCTGCGCTTTACACGCCAGCGGCTGCGGGTCCGGGAGGTGACGACAACCGACGTGTCACAGACGGAATCGCGTCTGGCGGGCGCCCGCTGGCAGCGGCTTGCCGCCGAAGCCGCGTTCAATGCCTCGCGCGCGGCCTATCGGCGCGTGATCGGCGAGGAGCAGAGCGACACGCTGGCGCCGGCCACGACTGTCGACCGCATGTCGCCGCCAAAGCTGGACGAGGCGGTGGCGCTGGCGCTGAAGGAGAATCCTTCGGTCGTCGCCGCGCAGTTCGGCATCGATGTTGCGGCCGTGCAGGTCAAGATCGCCGCGGGCGCGCTCTATCCGACCGTCAAGCTCGAGCTCGGCGCCCAGCGTAACTGGGGAACGATCCCCCAAATCGATCGCCAGTTCTCCGCCAGCGCTTTTGTGACGCTCTCGGTCCCGATCTATCAGGGCGGCGCCGAGTATGCGTCGATCCGCGAGTCCAAGGAGGTGCTCGGCCAGAAGCGCTTCGATCTCGACCGCGTCCGCGACCAGGTCCGCGCCGGCGTGGTGGAGGCCTGGGGCCAGCTCACGGCGACCAAGGGGCAGATCGACGCGGCACTGGCGCAGGTCAAGGCGGCGCGCGCCGCGCTCGACGGCATACTGCAGGAGGTGCGCGCCGGCCAGCGCACGACGATCGATGTGCTCAACGCCCAGCAGGAGGTGATCAACGCGCAATCGACGCTGGCCGCGACCCAGCGCGACCGCGTGGTGACGTCTTATGCGCTGCTGGCCGCAGTGGGGCGCCTGGCGCCCGAGGTGCTGCGGCTGCCGGTCGCGTCGGTGAATTGAACGGCTACTCGTCGACGTTGCGTACTTCGGTGTTCATGCGCACGTCCTTGCGCCGGCGCTGGGCGAGCCGCATGCCGGTCTCGAAGTAGTCGCCGCGCGTCGCGCGCTCGGCCGCCTGCTCCATCTCCTCCGGCCATTCGCCGAGCGAGTAGCCGAACCAGGGCGACTCGGGCTTGAGCTTGGGCAGCCCGAGCTCCTCCCAGATCACCTTGGCGCGCTCCATGAACTCGCGCTTGGGCAGCGAGATCGGCGGGAAGTTCTCCTTCAGCGTCGCATCGATCAGCACCGAGGCGTCCTCGCCTCCGTTGCGCTTGCTGCGCGGGCCGTGGCCCTGGTCGCGATGCGGCAGGATATGGAAATCGAGGTTCGGATTGGCGCGATAGGACATCGCCCACAAGATCGCGTCGGCGTTTTCGGGATCGATGTCGTCGTTCACCGCGATCACGTATTTGCCGGCGGCGCGGTGCAGGATGGCGGCGCCATAGAGCGCGCGCCAGATCTCGGTCGTCGGCATGTCGCGTTCCATGACGAGGAGAAGCACCTTGCGCATGTTGGTCAATGGCTCGTGCATCGACACGCGCTTCACGCCTCTGATGCCGAGCGTGTTCTGGAGGAAGTTGAGGAACAAAGGCTCCATGCCGATGCGCTTGATCAGGCTCAACTCGCTCGGCGTCACCTGCGAGATGATGGAGGTGAGCACCGCGTCGCGCCGGCGTGTAATACAAGTCACGTCCATGTAGGCGTTGAATTCCTGCAGGTTGACGTGGCCATGCGATTCCCCGAACGGAGCCTCGGGCTCCAGATACTCGGTATCGATGAAGCCCTCGATGACGATCTCGGCTTCCGCCGGCACCAGGAGGTCGACGGTCTTGGCCTTGACGACGTTGAGCGGAGCGCCGACCAGCGCGCCGGCAACGTGGAGCTCGTCGAGCCGCTCGGGAATCTTCTGCACCGACGCAAAGGTGACGCAGGGTGGTGCGCCGAGAACGACCGCGGTCGGGAGTTTCTTGAAGCCGCGCGCGCGCAGCTTTTCCCAGTGATTGTAGATGCCGGGCCGCAGCTCCAGTGAGGGGTTCATGCCGAGCCGCCGCGGCGACTTTACGTGGCCGCGGTAGTTGCCCATGTTCTGGACGCCGGAGTCCGGGTCCTTGGTGATGTATTGCGAGAGCGTCGCGTAGGGCGCGACGTCCCAGCCGGGCGTGGAGATCGGCAGCGGAATGCCGTCGAGGCCATTGCCCGGCTCGTCCAGCGTCGCGCCGGTGACGACGACCTCGTGGCAGGGCGCGTTCTCGACGAGGCGCGGCGGGATCGGATTGTTGACGGCCTGCACCCAGCGCGCGTCCATCTCCTCGAACGCGCAGCCGAGCCCAATGCGATAGATCTCGCGGTTCGCCGCCAGCCCGCCGACCAGGACCGGGATGTCGTATTTGCGGCCCTTGCTGTCGACCACATTGGTGAACAGGAACGCCTTGCGGTCCTTCTCCTCGATGCCGCCGCGGAACTGCCAGCGCACCAGGGGGTGCATCTCGGTGTCCTTGTTGATCTCCCGGTCGACGGTGACCAGGAGCCCGGCCGCATCGAGGGTGCGGATGTGATCGTGCAGATCAGGGTAGGCGCGCTCCAGCGCGGCTGACGTCTTGCTCTTCTTGTCGGCGACTGCGTCCATGTTGGCCCTCGTGTGTCGGCCCTCGTGTATCACATTGAGCGGCCGCCCTCTCAAGAAAACGCCGGGCCTGCGCGGGCCCGGCGATTTGCGGGGAAATGTCAGCCAAGAACGGCCTGCCCTTTCCGGGCGGCCAATTTAGCGCTGACCGCGTCCCGGTCCTTGGTGACGCCGTTGGCGAACGAGGCCACGAGGCTGGCGCGAGCGCGTTCGAGCCATGGCTCAAGGTCCGCGTGGGCTTTCTTGCGGATCATTACGTGGAAGGCGGCGACGACCTCTCGGGCCTCCACCAGCAGAGGAACACCTCCTTCGATCGCCGCGATCGTAACGGTCTCCGACTTTGACAGCGTATCGCGGCCTGTGGTCATGAGCCGTGCGATCGTTCTGGCGGACGGAACGCGGTGCAGGCTCGCCGCATCGGCCTTTTCGGCGCGTCGACGGCGTGTCGCCCATTCCGTAACAACCCGAACCGAGCCCCTGAAGCCAAGTGCCTTGAGGCGTCGCCACAGGTCGGCGCCGTTGCGATGGCCGGCAGTCCATTGAGCGTCGAGCCATGGAAGGTGGTGTTCGAGTGAACTCTCGCGAACCCGGAACACATCGGAATGCTGACCTCGCAGCACCTTGCGGACGAGGCCGCGACTGGTAACCCCGGCTACACCGCGGCAAAGCGGCATCTTGTCATGATGCCTGCGCGTCAAGCAGCGGTGGTGTGCTGTCGCGTGGTGGCTCGATTGCATTGGGCAGAGAACGGCGTTTTTTGTCGATATAGTATAATCATTGCATAGTATGACTTCCGCCCGACATGGCTTCCACCCACTGCGACACGTTTCCGATAGTCGACGATCCTATCGGGCCGTGACAATGGTGCCATTGAGTTCAATGTCACGGATGTTCGGAATCGTCAGAGCAAGCCTAGCCTAGAGGTCGGACATGGACGCGCCGCTGTCGCCGCAATCCCACCACCGGCTCGAGCGCGCCCTGTCGGGGAGCCCGCCCGGTGTGATACCCGGGCTGGTCTGGGCTTTTCGATTCAATATCGACGGCACGGCGGCGGCCCTGCCGGTCGATCGCGCCATCGAACCCCACCATGAAGGCTGGCTCTGGCTGCATATCGATCTCGCCAATCAGCGTGCGCTGGATTGGTTGAAAACGGTCAACCTGCCGGCGCCGGCGATCGCGCTCATGCTGTCGCGGGACCGCCACCAGCAGCTCAACGCGGTCGATTCCTTGATCTACGGCATTTTTGCCGATCACGTGCGCGGCATCGACGGCGTCAGCGATGAAGTCGGGTATCTACGATTTCTCCTGATCGACCGCATGCTGATCAGCGGGCGCCACCACGCCCTGGCGGCCGCCGAGTTCGACTCGCTCTGCAATCGAGACAGGAGCCTGCCGTCTGCCGCATGTCGCGTCGCTGCTCGAACTGATCGTCGAGCAGGTTGCCGACGGGATCGACCGGATGGCCGGCGAGCTCGAGGATGAGCTCGATCGCGTCGAGGACGCTCTTGCGGATCGGGCGGATGTCGTCGAGCGGAAGAAGCTCGCCAGCGTGCGCCGCACCAGCGTGCGGTTGCACCGGCATCTTGCCGGCCTGCGGGCCGTGTTCTATCGGTTCGAGCGGCAGGATCTGGCGGCCCTGAAGCCCGAGCTCCGTCTCGCCATCAAGCGGCTTGCGCCGCGCCTCGACGGCCTTGATCACAGCATCCTCGATATTCGCGAGCGCGGTCACCGTCTGCAGGACGAGATCTCAGCGATCATGGCGGAAGAGACCAACAAGCATCTCCATATTCTGTCCGTGCTGACAGCGCTGCTGCTGCCGCCGTCATTGGTGGCGGGCGTATTTGGCATGAATGTCAAAGGCCTGCCCTTCGCCGAGGATGACAACGGGTTTATCTGGGTCGTCGCGCTCCTGTTCGTCGCCTCCGTCCTGGTCTACCTGCTCATGCGGCGCATCGGCGTGCTCAAGCGCTGACGGTTCAGTAGACCGCGGGCACGTACATCTCCTCCGGGATCGGGCCGCGGTGATAGTCAGGGTTGCGCACGCGTTCCGGCAAGACGACCGGAGGGCGCAGGACCTCCGCGTACGGAATTTGGCTCAGCAGGTGGCTGATGCAGTTGAGGCGTGCTCGCTTCTTGTCCACCGCATCGATGATCCACCAGGGCGCCTCCGCGATGTGGGTCTTCTCCAGCATCTCTTCCTTGGCCTTGGTGTAGTTTTCCCAGCGCTTGCGGGATTCGACGTCCATCGGACTGAGCTTCCACTGCTTGAGCGGGTCGTGAATCCGCATCATGAAGCGGAATTGCTGCTCGTCGTCGGTGATCGAGAACCAGTACTTGATCAGCGAGATTCCCGATCGCACCAGCATGCGCTCGAAGTCGGGAACGGAGCGGAAGAATTCCTGCACGTCGCTCTCGCTGCAAAAGCCCATCACGCGCTCGACGCCGGAACGATTGTACCAGCTGCGGTCGAACAGCACGATCTCTCCGCCTGCCGGCAGATGCGTGGCGTAACGTTGAAAATACCATTGCGTGCGCTCGCGCTCGTTTGGCGCCGGCAGCGCGGCGACGCGGCAGATGCGCGGATTGAGGCGCTGGGTGATCCGTTTGATCACGCCGCCTTTGCCGGCGGCATCACGGCCCTCGAAGATCACCACGATCTTCTGCTTGTGGTGGGCAACCCAGTCTTGCAGCTTGACCAGTTCACCCTGCAGGCGGAACAGCTCCCGGAAATAGAGCTTCCGATCCATGCCCTCGTCTTTGGAGTGGTCGCCGGTTTCCGACAGCAGCCGGTCGAGCAGGTCGTCGTCGAGCTCCATCTCATATTCCTCATCGAGGCTGTCGGCCAGGTCGGCCTCGACTTGCTTCCGTAGCTCTGCTGGGCTTTTGGTCATGAATTGCTCCTGCGCGACCAACGATCGGCATTCGTCGTTCTGGCGTGGCCGTCATGTTTCTTCGGCCGATGCCTTGCGGCAACCGAATTAGAATGAGAGAGAAGTTGTGACAGTACCGTGACTGGCGGGCGGATCCCGGCGCAGGCCGCCCGGTTCCGTTGCCCCATATAGAAGCAACTGCTGCTGACGCCGCAGCCGAAGCGGCGAGTTCAGACTGGCCCTCCGGGGCGTCCTGCTAGCCGGGACGTTGCCGCGCATTGCGTTTCGCCCACGCCTGCGAGACTTTTTCCAGATCGCGATAGGTCGAGGACGTGCCTTCGCCAGGCCGCTTGCGAACGTATTTGATCAGCGGCTCCGCGGCCTGGTAGCTCCGGGGCAGCACATCGCCCCAATACGCATAGGACACGCGCTCGCTCAGGACCCGTTCGTTGATGCCGACCGCGATCAGCTCGCAGACATTCAGGAACGCGCGCACGCGGGCGTGGTCCGCCGTGATGACGAAGCTTTCCATCGAGGGCACCGCAGCGATCCCGGGCGCGATGCGCCGGAAGTCGTTGTAGAGCTCGATCATGGTGTCATCCATCTGGGTCTTGAGGAAGAAGTCGATGGCAGCCCGCTTGCGCGCGATGCCGCGCTGTTCGAGAATGGAAATCGCCGCGATGATCGTCGCCAGAATGGCGATCGCCGCAGTGATGATTTGCGAATAGTCGGCCACACTCGATATCATTGCGCCTCCCTGCCGTTGCCGGCGCGGCTTTGATCGATGGGTGATTCATAGCAGGATTGCAGGCTGGGCTGACAGCGAGCGCGAGCAGCGACGGGGGAATGCCGAGGTTGTCGCGGGTCGGAGATGTTCCGCATTGATCGTTGCGGCCAACTTTCAGGACCACAGACCTATCGGTGCCCAAGCCGGCTTGCATTTCTCTTATAGCGGCGGCCGATGTTACGATACCGGCCCGTGCTGCCTCTCGGGCTTTAATAGTAGCAAGTCCCTGACGCTGGCCCGTTGGTTGAAACGGCACGGCGACAGCGTCCGACCGGGAGGAAGCCATGTTCGTATGCAGCCCATTCGCGCGATTGCGCACGGGTCTTGGAGCGTTGGTCAGCGGATTTGCGATCCTGCTTCTATACCAGGCAGCTTGCGCTCCGGCTTACGCTGAGACGAAGTTCCCGACCAAGCCGGTGCGCCTCATTCTGCCATATGGGGCTGGCGGCGTGGCCGACGTCACCATGCGGCTGCTTGGGCAAAAGCTGGGCGAGAAGTGGGGCCAGCAGGTCATCATCGAAAATCGCCCGGGCGCGGGTGGTGTCATCGCCCAGCAGACGCTGCTCGCATCGCCTTCGGACGGCTATTCGATGTCAGTGACCGGCAACGGCACGGCGATTGGCATGACGCTGTTCAAGTCCCGCCCTTATGACATTCTCAAAGACTTCACGCAGGTCTCGATCGTGGCCACCTTCGAGATGCTGCTGGTGACCCGACCCAACGCGCCTTTCAAGACCGTCGCCGAGGTGATCGACTACGGCAAGAAGCATCCGGGCAAGCTCAACCTCGGCGCCGTCAATCCAGGCTCCACGCAAAACCTTTCCGCGCATCTGTTCAAGCTGATGAGCGGGATCGATGCCGCCATCGTCAATTACCGCGTCACGCCGGACGTGATCACCGGCGTGTTGCGCGGCGATATCGACCTGGCATTCGATTATTACGCCGCCTTCAGGGGCCCCTTGCAGGACAACAAGATCCGCGTCATCGCGTCGGCTGATGAGGAGCGCAATCCACTGCTGCCGAACGTGCCGACCGTGGAAGAGAGCGGGCTTCCGGGCTATGTCGTGACCAGCTGGAATGCGCTGTCCGCTCCTGCCGGCCTGCCGAAGGACATTCTGACCATTCTCAACCGCGACATCGTCGCGGCGCTTGCCGATCCCGAGTTGCGTCGGAAGGCGGGTGCGCTCGGACTGAACGCCAAAGGCAGCACGCCCGAGGCCATGAAGGAGCGCATGGAGCGCGACATCAAGCGCTGGGCCGAGGTCATCGAGAAGGCCGGCATTCCCAAGCAATGAGGGTTTCGCCACCGCAGACCATGCTGCGTGCGCGAGGCTGCGTTGCGCGAGCGGGCGCGCTGGCGCGCTGGCGCATAAGACGCTCACGTCGAAAAGTAAAGTAAGGTGACGAATGGCAGCAACGCCACGGCTGAAGATTGCGCTCGCAACGTACGGTCACACCGCCGCGATCAAAGACGGACGGGTCAAGATCGAAGGCGTCGATCCCGATTTCGTCGAGGTCGTCCCGATCATCGGCGCGTTCCGCCGCATGGTGCGCGATCTCGAGTTCGACGTCTGCGAGATGGCGCCCACGACCTACATGATCGCGCGCGGACTGGGAGCGCCCTATATCGCGCTGCCGGTGTTCCTGATGCGGCGCTTCCACCATGGCGGCTTCGTCTACCGGCCCGATTCCGGCATTCGCGCGCCAAAGGACCTGGAGGGAAAGAAGGTCGGCGTGCGCGCTTATTCCGTGACCACGGGCGTATGGACGCGGGGCATCTTCGTCAACGAATATGGGCTCGACTCATCCAAGGTGACCTGGGTGGTCGATGACGAGGAACATGTGACCAGCCTGAAGCTGCCACCGAACGTGGTGCATGCGCCGGAAGGCAAGTCGCTGGCCGGCATGATGGCGAGCGGCGAAATCTCGGCCGCCTTCACCGGAAACGCGGGGATTGGCCGTGCCGGGTCGCCGACCGGTGCCTGGCAGCAGCAAACCTCCGCCGAAACCTATCCGGAAATGTTCGAGAATGCGCCACAGGTGGAGGCCGACTGGTTCAAGCGCACCGGGATTTATCCGATCCACGGCTCGGTCGTGGTGAAGACCGAGGTCTTGGAGAAATACCCGCACGTGGCGAAGTCGCTGGTCGATGCCTTCGTGGCCGCCAAGGCCATTTATATGGACAGGCTGAAGAGCGGGCAGGGGGATTCTGCGGACGACAAGAAGTATCGCGGCCTGATGCCGATCGTGGGCGACCCGCTGCCCTACGGGATGAAAGACAATGCCGCCAGCATCGAGGCGATGCTGACCTACGGCCTCCAGCAAGGCCTCATCCCGCGCCGCATGTCGCTCGACGAGGTGTTTGTCGATCCATCCTGAACCGTCCCAGCATCTCCAGCCAGACAGAATTCCATGGCGTCGATCGTCGATATCCATCCGCATGTGATCGCCACCGACACGGTGCGCTATCCGCTCAAACCGCTTGGCGGCGTGCAATCAGACTGGTCGCGCGAGCGGCCGACCACCTACGCCATGATGGTTGCCGCTATGGACGAGGCGGGCGTGGACAAGGCTGCGCTCGTGCATGCGTCCACCGCCTACGGCTACGACAACACCTATGTGGCCGAAGCGGTGGCTGCCCATCCCAAGCGCTTCACCGGCGTGTTCTCGGTCGATGTGCTGGCCTCCGATGCGGTGGACAGGATGCGGCACTGGATGCAGCGTGGGATGACGGGCCTGCGCCTGTTCACCACCGGCAGCACCATGCCCGGGCAGGCGACCTGGTTCGCCGATCCGCGTACTTATCCGTCCTGGGAATTTGTCGGCGAGGCGGGGCTGCCGGTCTGCATGCAGATGACCCAGCAGGGCTTTCCGCAGCTGCGCGAGCTGATGCAGCGATTTCCGAAGGTACGGATCATCCTTGATCACCTGGCGCGGCCGCAGCTCGTTGATGGCCCGCCCTACGTGGCGGATCGTGATTTCTTCGCGTTCGCCGACAATCCGAATGTCTTTCTGAAGGTGACACCGCTCAACTACATGCGTGCCGAATGGGGCAAGGCCACGCCTGAGAGCTTCTTTGGCAAGCTCGCCGCCGAGTTCGGCGCCCGGCGTATCGCCTGGGGCTCCAATTTTCCGGCCACGGCCGGTACGCTGAAGGATAATCTTGCCATGGCAAGGAAGGCTTTTGCATCGCTCGGCGCCGCCGATCAGGACTGGATCTTCGGCAGGACCGCGCAGGCGCTCTATCCATCCTTGGCCGATTGAAGCAAGGAGCGGGGGGCGCTGCCCCGGACACATCCGGCTGGCCGCAACAGGGGCGATGCTCAAGGTATTCTTGCCGTGGCGCGAGTGGCGCCCGGCACTCGGGGCCGCGATGGGCGCCGTACCCGCTCCGGGCCGCGGGCCTGATTTTGCAGCGCCTGAAGGAACCGTGCCTGCACCGCCGTCGGCAACCAGTCGACGCGCGTGGTGACCTGCACCTGCCGGGCCCGGTGCGGCACTGCAAAGGGCAAGACAGTCAGAAAGCCCATCTCCTGTTCGGCCCCGCTCTCGTGGCGCGAGACCAAGGTAATGCAGTCGGTCTCGGTCAGGATCGCGCGCGTCAGGTTGGGCGAGCTCGTCTGCAGCGTGCTGCGCGGCATGCGGTTGAGACCTCGGAAAAGCGCGTCATACACCACCCTGCGTGGCGTATCGGGTGGCGGCGCCACCCAGTCATAGCTGAGCAAGTCCTCGCGGCGAATGTCGTGCATGCGGGTGAGCGGATGACCGCGGCGCACCACGAGCGCATAGGCATCATCAAACAGCACCGTCTCCAGCACGCCCAGGCTGCGATCCAGACCGCGCACCGGCCCGATGATGAAATCGATCCCGCCAGACCTCAGCTTTTCGATCAGGAAGTCGAAGCTGCCGTCGATCACCTCGATGCAGGTTTCCGGATAGGCTTCGCCGAAGTCCTTCAACGCGCGGGCAACGAAGAACGCGCCGGCGAGCGGCAGCAGGCCGAGCCCGATGCGGCCGCGGTTGCGCCCTTGCGACGCCTCGATCTCCTCGACGGCGCACGCGAGCTCGTGCACCGCCAGGCGTACCCGCCGGGCGAACTCCGCCGCCGGCTTGGTCGCTGTCAGGCCGCGGGCTGTGCGCTGGAAGAGGGCTCGGCGCAGGACGCGTTCGAGCTCGCGCGCGGCGCGATGGATCGACGGCTCCGACATGGCAAGCGCGCGTGCCGCCGCCGCAAACGAGCCGTTCTCGGCGATCGCCAGGAGGGCCCGCATCTGCGGCCGGCTGAGCTTGCGTTCGACAGAGCGAAGATCAGAGGACCCGGTGCGCGAAACACCGATCCCCAATTCTGCCAGCGCCTGGTCGAGTTGCGCGAACAGGCGCGCCGTCCGGCGCTGCAGGATCTCTCCGGATTCCGTCAGATAACAACCGGTGTTTCGCCTGCGGAACAGCGTGGCTCGGACCTCGCCCTCGAGCTGAGCGATCGCCTGCGTGACCGCCGGTTGCGATACGTGGATAGCGGCGGCGGCCCGGCTGACGTTCTCGGTGCGCGCCACGGTCTCGAATACGAGCAGCTGGCGGAAGCTCGGGACTGCTGAGGAACTCATTGCGGTCGAGATTAGCAAGAACTTATAGTCGGTCACAGGTTTCAAATGGGTGGCGAGATGACGCTGCCGCTAAGGTCTCGCGGCGGCGGCAGCCAGGATGCTGTCCGCTGCACCGCAACATGCACCCTGCTGGAGAACGCTGCTCGATGCCCACGCGTGTAATCGACATTCACCCGCATATCATCGCCACTGATACCAAGCGCTACCCGCTGGCACCGCTCGGCGGTCATCAGTCGGACTGGTCGCAGAAGCGACCGGTGGGCACCGAGCAGATGCTCAAGGCCATGGACGATGCCGGTGTCGGGAAGTCCGCCATCGTGCAGGCCTCGACCTGTTACGGCCATGACAACTCGTACGTTGCCGACGCCGTCGCGGCGCATCCGGACCGCTTCACGGGCGTGTTCTCGGTGGACGTGCTGGCGCCTGACGCGAGCGAGCGCATCCGCTACTGGGTCGGGCGGAAGCTCAGCGGGCTGCGGCTGTTCACCATTGGCAGCACGATGCCGGACCAGGCTTCCTGGCTCGACGATCCGAAGTCCTATCCCGCCTGGCAGACGGCGAGCGACCTTGGCATCCCGGTCTGCCTGCAGATGTCGCCCAAGGCATTTCCCGAGATGATCCGGATGATCGAGCGCTTCCCCAAGGCGAAGATCATCCTCGACCACTGCGCTCGTCCGCAGCTCAACGACGGGCCGCCCTACGCGCTGGCGCAGAGCTTGTTCGACCTTGCCAAGTTTCCCAGCGTTCATTTGAAGCTCACCCAGCGC
Source organism: uncultured Alphaproteobacteria bacterium (assembly GCA_963753575.1). Lineage (GTDB taxonomy): Bacteria > Pseudomonadota > Alphaproteobacteria > Rhizobiales > Xanthobacteraceae > VAZQ01. Next base: position 3,012,827 of record CAVWCR010000003.1, on the reverse strand, counting down.
AACTTCACCGGATCGCGGGAGGGGAAGGCCAGTCCCGAAACGTTCTTCCCGAAACTGGTGGGCGCCTTCGGCGCCCAGCGGCTGGCCTGGGGCTCCAACTATCCGGCCTCTGAGGGCTCGCTCGCTGATCTGCTTGCGCTTGCCAAAGGCTCGCTCACCAGTTTGCCGCAGAGCGACCAGGACTGGATTTTTGCCAAGACCGCTCAGACACTGTATCCCGCTCTGGCTGATTGAGGGCTATTCCAATGACCGACAAGATCACGCTCAAGTCGATGCTGGGCGACTACAAGAACACGCTCGCTCTGAAGCGGGGAGAGGTCTCCTCGCCGCTCGTCGATTTCGAGTTCGCCGACGTCAAGGTGCCGAACACCGCCTTCAAGCGCCTCGTCCGCAACAAGGAGTTCGACTTCAGCGAGCTCGCGATCGTCACTTATCTGCAGGCGAAGAACTTTGGCACGCCCTACGTGCTGCTGCCGGCGACCATGGTCGGGCGCGGCCAGCACCACACCATCGCCTACAATCCGGAAAAGGGAGCGTTGCGTCCGCAGGACCTGAACGGAAAGCGGGTCGGCGTCCGTGCCTATTCGGTCACCACGACGACCTGGGTGCGAGGCTTTCTTGCGCGGGACTATGGCGTCGACCTCGACAGCGTGAAGTGGGTCACGTTCGAGGATCCGCATGTCGCTGAATACAAGGATCCGCCCACCGCCACCCGTGCTCCGGCCGGCAAGGAGATGGCCAAGATGCTTCTGGAGGGCGAGCTCGACGCTGCCGTCGTGGGTGACAAGCTGCCGGATCCGCGGTTGAAGACTTCATTCCCGACGCGGAGGCGGTCGGGCGCGCCTGGGCGGCCAAGAACGGCGGCGTGCCGATCAACCACATGGCGGTGGTGCGCGACACGATCGTGAAGTCGCGTCCGGACGTGGTTAAGGAAATCTACCGGTTGCTGCTCGAGAGCAAGCGCGCCGCCAAGCTGCCGACCGACGGGACGCCGGAGGATCCGATCCGTTTCGGCATCGAGCAAAACCGCAAAGCGCTCGAAGTGATCATCGGCATGTGCGCCGAGCAAAAGCTGATCGCGCGCCGTTTCACGGTCGACGAATTGTTCGCGGACACCAAGCAGATCCTCGGGCTTTAGCGCTCCGGGGGGCAGATAGGGCGTGCGCCGCGCGTGACGCGGCGACGCCCTCTGCCTTTCCATCGGTGCGGTCATGCGGGTCGTCGGGCAGCACTATGGCGGCACGGACCGGGATTGCGCGGCCGCGCTGACTAATCCTGCAACCATGCGATGGTGGCCCTGCGCTCGGCGGCCGTGGCAAATTGGCTGCCCGCGAGATTGGCCCGGCGGGTTTCCGACCAGGTTTCGCTGATCCCCGGCGGGACCGTGTGAATCAATTGTTGGAATGATGGGAGGAAGGCGGCATGAAGCTTCTTCGCGTTCTTGCCGCGTTGGGCGGCGCTTTCCTGAGTGTCTCCGCAGCGGTCGCGCAGGAGGGCGCTGGCAAGGACTTCTATGAGGGCAAGACGCTCACGCTCATCGTCTCCCAGCCCCCGGGCGGCGGCTCCGACCGGCTGGCTCGGCTCGTCGGCCGGTTTATCGGGCGCCACCTTCCGGGCCATGCCGCGGTCGTCGTGCGGAACATGCCCGGCGCCGGCGGCCTGACGGCGGCGAACCATCTCTACAACGTGGCGCCGCGCGACGGTTTGACAATCGGCATGATCGAGCAATCGATTCATGCCGCCCAGCTGTTCCAGACCAAAGGCCTGATGGCCGATGTGAGGCGATTCAATTGGCTGGGCCGCGTCACCAGCAACAACGCCGTGCTTTTTGCGCGGGCCGACCATGTCGTCCAAAAGATCGACGATGCCTTCAAGCATGAGCTGATAGTGTCCGCCACTGGTCTGTCCTCGCAGATGCGATGGACCATTCTGAAAAGGCTGACCGGCGTGAAGTTCAAGCTCATCGTGGGCCATCAGGGGACGTCCGAAGCCGCGCTCGCTTTGGAGCGCGGCGAGATCGATGCGCTCAGCATGCCTTGGATCGTCCTCCGCGTGGCGCACGCGGACTGGCTGCGCGAGAAGAAGGTGAACCTTCTGTTGCAGACCGGGCTCGATCACGCCGCCGATCTCCCGGATTTGCCGCGCATCGTGGACCTCGGCCGCAATGATGAGCAGCGCAAGATGCTGGAGCTTTTTTCGCAGCCCGAGAAAGTCGGCCGCTCCCTGGTCGCGCCCCCCGAGACGCCGGCGGAGCGGGTGGCCGAGTTGCGCGCCGCCTATGCGGCCATGCTCAAGGCTGCCGACTACCGCGCGGAGCTCGCAAGAATGAAGCTCAACCTGGATCCCCTGGAAGGTAAAGAGCTCGAGGATTTCATTTTGAAATCTTTCAACTATGATCCGGAGCTGATAAAAAAGGCTGCGGCCTTGGCGAAGCCGGTATGAGCTTTCACGAAGCCCGAATGCGCACTTAATCGAGGAGACCGCCCCTATGCATATCATCGATTCCCATTTCCATTGGCGGCCGCGCTCGATGCTGGATTGGGCCTGCAAGGCCAAGGGCTACCCGCGCGCCGAGCGCGACGGCAACGGGGGCTACATCTGGATGATCCGGGAAGGTTATTCGGTGAAGATCCGCAATAACCATCCGGCGTGGGCGCCGCTCGATGTCATGCTCGAGCACATGGACGGGCTGGGCCATCAGGTCGATGTCGTCTGCACCATCGGTCCGCTCTCGGTCTATTTTTCCGAGCTGGCGCCGGAGGCGGGCCGCGACGCCGCCATGTTGTGGAACGAGGAGATGGCGGCGGCGCAGCGCCGGTTGCCCGGCCGGTTCTGGGGCACGGCCGCCGTGCCGCTCAAGGACACGAAGGTCGCCATCGAGGTGCTCGACCACGCCATCACCAAGCTTGGCCTCTTCGGCGCCAATCTGCCCGGCAGCGTCGGCGTCGATCCGTTCATCGATGCGGAGCGGCTCTGGCCGTTCTATGAGCGCGCCGAGGCGCTTGGCATTCCGCTGTTCCTGCATCCGACCGACGCGATCTTCGAAAATATTCTCGCGGGCTATAACAACACGCTGCATTTCAGCCTGGGCCGCGTCATGGAAGTAAGCGTCGGCGCCGCGCGGCTGATCCTCTCGGGGATCATGGAGCGCTGCCCGAACCTCAAGATCATGCTCTCGCACACCGGCGGCGCGCTGCCTTATCAGTCCGGCCGCATGGACAGAAATACCAAGGGCGCGAAGCTACCGCGGCCGATGAGCCACTATGTGAAGCGCATGTGCACCGACACGGTGTCGCCGCACGCCGCCGGCATCAAGTTTGCGATCGATTATTACGGCATCGACAACGTGATGTACGGCTCGGACTATCCCTGCTGGGAGCCGGCGGAGGCGTTGGCCCTGATCGATGAGCTCGACCTGTCGGAAGCCGACCGGCAGAAGCTCTTCGTCGATAACGTCAGGCGAATCTTCAATCTGCGCGATCCGGTGAACGCGGCCGCAAAGCAGGAGATGCCGGCGCTGGTGTGAGCGGCGCGTCTGGCACGCTCGGGCGTTGCGTCGACGACTCGTCAGTAATGAGACTGGTGGGCGCTGCAGGGATTGAACCTGCGACCTCTCCCGTGTGAAGGGACGCACCACTAGCAAAATCAATAACTTATAACTGGAATACACAGGAATACAGACAACGATTACAGGCAGTTCTGGCAAACGAGGTAACCAAGTTCGGCCCTTAATTCTTAACCTAGTTAAATTTAGCGAGCAGTTCCCTCCGGCGCGCTCGGGGTGTAGTGGCATACCTATTGCGTAGGTGATGCCATGGAAACCGATTTGGTATTTAGCGATATTGATTATTCCCCGCTGGAGCCTCAGGTAGCCGGCGAGCTTAAGGATCGCGGCACCGCGGTTCGCACGCTCCTCACGACGATCGCCCGATCCTCGGTTGAAGTTGGCATGCATATCCTTGCCGTGAAAGAGAACAAGTCCGTCCCCCCTCGCATGTTTCAGCAGTGGGTTGTTATCGAGTGTGGCCTGACCAACCCAACGGCGCGGCGACGGACGCGGATTGCTCGATTTGTGAGAGATATCGTCTCAGAACGTCTGCGTGCAGACGTTTTGAAGATGAGCGACCGCGCCCTGGATCACATGTCCCGAAAAGGGATATGCCCCTTAATTAGAAGTACCATTTTCGAACAAGTGCAGAATGGCTACGTCCCTACGGAAGCCGAGATCGTGGCGATGGTCTCCGACCATAAGCGTCGAGAGATCAAGGAGCGCCCGGCGAAGAAGGTTAAGACGGGCGATGCCAGCGAGGAAGCGGCCGGCCCCGACCTCTATGACGCGTGGAGGCAATCAGAGAATGGTATCCGCGCCATGTTCGTCCACGACCACTTCAAAGCAATCTCCAAGCTCGCCCCGATGGCTGCGGTTGAGAAGGCGCGGAAGCTGGAGCGGGACAAGTTTCGAGGCGACGTGTTCAAGTCCCACCTCGATGGCGATCAGACCAGCGCCGCAAAGCACCTAGTGCGGTTGCTCGACTATGTGACCGGCGAACTGCTTTCGCGCGCCAAGACGCTGCAGGAGGTTGCCTCAGATATCGCGGAGCCCGAGCGATCTAATCTCGGCGTCGCTCTGCAGCAGCTTGCCACCGCCGTCAATGCATTGGTACCCCGCGTCAATGTGATGACGAAGGACGGGGAACTCAAGATCGTCGTGAACAATAAGCCGCAGACCGCGGAGCCCGATCCGGCCGCGAACGGTGAGAGCTACTTCATACAATATCAGCATTTATTCGAACATGGCACTTGTCACCTGCTTCCCAAGAATGACGACTATGAATCGCCGGAGTGGAAGCAATGGCGCGCCAACAATCCTTATCAATGGTATTGGAGGCGTCGAGAGTTAGATGCGAACGGCGATTTGGTTCGGGACGCCAAAGGCAAGCCGCTCCGGCCCGGCCCGTGGCTCAAACCGGATGGCAGCAAGCGGCGCGTGATTGATGGTGCAAGTCCCGAAGGCCAAAAGATAATGGCTGAATGGGAGGAAGCGCGTCGCGGAAGTTAATGAGTCGAGTTGACATTTCCGATGAGGCTAAGTAGAGCCCCAATGTAGCGCCGGGCAATTGCCGCCCGCTCATATCGCGCCAGCGCTAGGCCGCAAATCGAGACAGTTCAATCGCTGGCGACGCCTCACACACGCGTGGCGACGCCGCGCGCTGTTTTGTGAGTCGGCCAATGCCCTACGACGATCCCGCTCTTTCCGACGCCTGGACCCAGGCCCGCATTGCGCGCGAGACGGCGGAGCTTCGGCACCGTGTCCGCGGGCGCTGCACGTATCGCCGTGAAGCCCCGCAGGAAGAGACGCAAGGATGCTCCGGGCCTAGGCACGGAACATCCGGCCGATGCTGACGGCCTAGGCCGTAAGCATCCCCGATCCGACCCTTGGCGCAAATTGCGTCAAGGGTCAGCACATGCCGTCCACGTCCGGCCGCGCGGGAGGATGACCCAATGCAGATCATAGCCAATGGACGCCGTATCCTGGGGCTAAGCGGTTGGGCACCGGACCTTGACGTGTTCGACGCCATCCACAAGCCCAAGGAGCACATAGACGCGTTGACGGCCGCCGTAGCGCGGTTGTACGGCCCTCCTATCATGCGCCGGCTCGCGACGGTCTATGGGGGCAGCCCAAACCCCAAGGCCGCCCCACACCCCCGCGCGGTCGTGGCGGGCTTCGCTATCGCCCTGATTGGCGAGCAGATCGACGTGCGCCAAGAGCCCGGCAAGAAGGTGGCAGGCACGAAGTGGGTCAAAACACAGCCCTCCCAACTCGATTATCTGGCAGACAACGTCGAAGCCATCAGCGGGCGGGTCGGCAAGCTGGAGCGATCCGACCTGGAGCGCCGCGCGGCCGATGCACTGGACAAGTTCGAATTCCCGCTCGCGCGGCAATACTGGGAGGTAGGCCCCAAGGCTCACCAGATCGTCAAGGAGCTTTACAAATCAGCCGAAGCACAACTGGCTTGGTTCTCTGAATTCCTTGACGCGTCGCGCGACGGTCCCGCAGAGCATGAAGCGATGGTCGCGTACCGGGCCGCCTACCGATCCTATAGCGAGCGGAGGAAGTACGCCGACAAGTTAGACGCAAAGATCGAGGCGGCCGAAGACAAGCTGGAGGCACGCAACGATGCCACGCGCGAGCACAACGCGCGCATGGATGCGATGCGCCGCGACCATCTCAAACTCGCGACGTGCGGCACACGACACCTTGAGGATGCGAGCGCGGCATGTCTCGCGCGGCTGCATTACGTTTTGATGGGGCGATGATCGTTGGTTGGACTTACAGCATCAATTGATTATATAAGGAGATGATCATGCGTAAATTTCGAATTCAAGACATTGCCGAGCGGCTCGATCGCACCGTGACACACACCTATTTTCTTAGTAGGCAGCCGGACTTTCCACCGCCGATCGAGACGATTGGCACGGTCAAATTTTGGTCGGCGGAGGACGTGAATTTTTGGCGCAAGACGCGCGTGGATGGCCGCACAACTGAAGGCAGGGCACGCAAGCGCCGAAAGTGATTTTGAAAATGAAATGCCCGGCGGGAGCGAATCCGCCGGGCAGGATTTGAGAGAACGTATTACGATGACAACGACGGAAAATAGGCCACCTGTGGCAGACGCTCAACCAACAAGTGATGGTTGCGAGCCTCGCTTTGGGCCAAAGCATGGTTGGGACAACCCGCCCGACATCCGAGAGGCAAAGAAGGCTTGCCGCGACATGTATGGCGCGGCGACCGCCGACAAGCGCGGCAAGGGCGTTGTCTTCCATCTCGCGAAGCGTCTCTATGACTTCGGAATCTCGGAACACCTTGCTTATGACTTGATCCGGACGATAAACAAACCGCCATTCGAAGCGGTCGAGATCAGGCACCAAACCTATCTTGCGTATTCAACAGCCGTGAATCCGCCCGGACTCTTGAGCCTCGCCGCGCCTCCCGACGATGACCGATGGCTTGAAGCCGAAGAGCCTAGCGAAGATAGTTGGTTAGAGGGCGGCGAAATAACCGATGTTCCGATTTGGCCGAAACCGATCCTGTACGACCCCAAGCAACACAGTTCCAAGCTCGCGGATTCATTCTTGGCGGAGCGACCAACCAAAATCATCGTGTCGGATGGTGTGATCTATACGCTGGAAAGCGGAAAGGTGTGGCGCGAGCTTCCGGAGTCAGAGCTTGCGGCCGAAATCCGCATGACTGATCCATCACTACAACTAGACGTAAATTGAATCTATGGCATGGTGGCTGCGATCAAGTTGGATCGCTTCACGCGCTCACGGCCCTTCCAATGGATCGAAGAGCCCGGCAATGCGCCGTCGCCCAACAATCTGATTCTCTTCCGAAACGGTATCTTGGATTTCGAGAGCAGCGAGCTTCACAAGCACACCGGGCGATACTTCGCGACGGGGCTCCCTGAATTCAATTACAAGGCCGACTCGGAATGCCCGCTATGGTTGGAAAAGCTAGGCGAGTGGCTTGATCCTTCGTTCCATCCAACCTTGCAAGAGTTTGCCGGCTACATGCTGACCGCGAGCACGCCTTACGAAGTGCTCTTGGCGATGATCGGCGCAACGCGCGGCGGCAAGGGCACTATATCCTTTGTGCTGCAACAGTTGGTCGGGAAGGATCATCACGCATCACGCACGCTCAACGATCTTGGCAGCGACTTCGGCCTAGAAGGCACCCTAGACAAGCGCGTGATCTTCATTCCCGACGCACACGACGCACACCTATCAAAGCGCAGTACCGCCTTGGAGCGGATCAAGTGCATCACGGGCAATGACGAAGTGAGCGTGAACCGGAAGAACAAGAGCATAGTGAACGCTAAAATCCCGGCCAAGCTCATACTGTCCGCTAACAGGCATCCGAAGTTTCTAGACGATTCGGGCGCGTTGGAAGTCCGCGAATTGCTGCTGATCTTCGAATCCTCGTTTCGAGGGCGTGAGGATCGCGAGCTTCGGGCCAAGCTGGCGCGTGAGCTTCCGGGCATTGCAAATTGGGCGTTGGCTGGCTTGCGCCGTCTAAGGGCCAACCGTGGCAAGTTCACGATCGGAGCCAAGGGCCGGGCCGCGTCCCTGGAGCTTGCATTGTCGCAGTCTCCGGCGCTGCGCTTTGCCAAGACCCACCTTATCGTGACGGGCGATCCCGCCGATTACGTGCCGCTCTCGACCGTCTACAAGGTATACAGCGATTGGGCGGTGTTCGATGAAGAACTAGGCCCGAAGGAGAAGCGGAGTTGTGACGACTTCAAGAATGATTTGGTAGCCGCGCTCCAAGCGCGTGGTGTGTATCACGCGCGACGGCGATGGCATGGCGCGCGTCCGAAGCTAGGTAAGGGCAAGATCGTGCGCGGCTTCTTCGGCTTTCGTATGCGTGTGTCGTCACACGATGGCACACGGAGTACATCTGAGTCACACGCAACCTATTGATTGATAACGAGAAAGGGCTAAGTGTGCCGGTGTGCCGGCATTTTCGCATTCAAGTCGGTTCGGGCAGCGTCGCCAGTTCACGTCTTAAAATATATTTTTGCACTCTTATCTGATTCCTGATTCTTACTGACTTAATCAAAATAGTGGCACACTGGACACACTAGAAAGAAAACAAAAGAAATTCATAGACTGGGGATGTCCCGCTCTTTGTTGAACATTGCGAAGCGGTCGCTGCCGAGGTTGACGTTACGCGGCGTTAGCTTGGCGAGCAAGGACGCCGTGAGTTGAGCTTTTCGTTCGATGTGCTTCGAGAGCGGCACGAAGCGTTGGAAGTTGCTTGTGCGCCTTCAATCGTCGGAAGCCTTTGGCAGCTTCCTGCATCGCCGCCGCGGTCCAGCGCAGCGCCATCGAGGCTGATCTCCATCGCTTGACGTTGCGGCAGACGCGACGCACGGTGCTCATGACATTCTCAACGATGTTGGTGCAGGCGAGCGCCCGACGAAGTTCCTTCGGCAGGCCGAGCCGCGTGACGGTGAGGATTTCGTCGAGGCCCTCCAGAATGCTCGCCGATACGCCCGGAGCGTCGTGTTCCAACCGTCGCGCGAGATTGCGGATCAACTTTTCGGCCTTCTCGGCATCGTCCAATTCCCAGGCTTGGCGCAGCACCCGGCGGACAGCGGCATGCAGCGGCTTCGGCAACCGCTCCATGATGTTGCGAGCCTTGTGAATCTGGCACCGTTGAATCAGCGCCTCGCGTCCAAAGCTGCGCCGGATCGCTTTCGAGAGCGCCTTCGATCCGTCGATGATGAACAACCGCGGCATCGCCGGATCGAGCCCGCGCGCGAGGAGATTGTCGATGAGTGCCTGCACCACGGCCGCATTCTCGGTCGCGCCCTCAATCAGCCCGAGCGGATGCTTCACGCCGTTGCCGTCGATCCCGATCGCTGCCACCAGCACCAGGTCGCCGGTCATGTGGATGCCGTCGATCTGCACCACCAGAAGGTCGAGCCTCGACAGGTCCGAAGCCATCCACTCCTGCATGCGTGCAGCCGAGAGCGCGACGAAGTGACGTGACGCCGCCGACTTCGATACTCCGCTCCCCGCCGGCGCCGGAACGTCCCCCTCGGGCAATCGTACCGCACGCCTGAACTTGCGCGTCGACACGTTGATCAGCATCAGGTTCATCGCCCACCGGCCGAGCCAGTCCTCCTCGACCGCCCGCTCCCAGCTTGCCAGCGGCAGTTCTTTCCCATCCAGCCCGCGGACCCGAGGCCGCTCGATCGCAACCTTGCCGGCGTGGAAGCCGATCTTGCCCGCCGTGCGCCCCCAGCGATGACCGCGCCGGTCCTCGCTGCGTGAATGCCGTGGCCCACAGGCCTCCTCGGCGTCCGCTTCCATCATCGCGCCCAGCGTCTCCAGCCCGGCCGCCAGGCAGAAACGATCGAAGGACGCAGACACCTCTGCCCACGCCTTACCCACAGGCGCGTTCGGCATGGCACTCGTCATCATGGTAGATGTTTTCATGGCGTTGCTTTCCTTTCGAGGATTCGACACCCCGAGCCTACCGGCTCAAGGCGAGCAACGCCGCTCCTTCTAGTTCAACATCGGGAGGGACATCCCCCATAACTTACGTGTGACAGATTGAATGGCACACGATGGCACACTTGGCACACAAACGATCGCATTGAGCTTTTTAAACGAGCGGGTCCCTCCGCGCCGAAAAACCTACACGGGCAATTTCGGAGCACGATTCATTTTCAGCTGTAATACGTTTTCGTTTCCAAACTCCCACCATCAACGACTTGTTGGTCGCGTATCACAACTCGCCGTATTACAATTCGAACATTGATCGACGTATGACATTTGGAGTGTATCACATGCCGCGCAAAGCCAAGTCACCCTATGAGCGATCGGTCTGCCTTCGGTTGCCAAGCTTGTTGCTCAACACGATCGAGGATCACGCCCGCGACGAATTCCCGCCGTGCTCGCGCTCCGATGCGCTCCGTGCGCTGCTGGAACGTGGCTTGCGCCAACTTGGGAAATGGCCGCCGCGTGGCGACAAGGAGCTAGGATCATGAGCAAGACACCTTCGAATTGCATCCACGGCGCTCCTAAGGCCCGCACGCAACGCTCTATCGCGGCGGAGCTTGGCATCTCCCGCACCAAATTGAAACGGCTCCTAGCCGCTGGTCTCCCGCACCGCCGGCAAGGTGACAAGTTGGTAATGGACATGGACGCGGCCCGTGCTTGGATCGAGGATCACGAAGGGGCAGGCAACGCCAAAGCATCTGTATTACATCCGGCCGATCCGCGGCATCGCGAGCGCACTGCCGCCGCGGCCATGCGCCGGATCGAGGCAGACTTACGGCGCGGCGTGCTTGTGCGCACCGCCGATGTAATACAAAAGGTGTCAGACGAAGAAGGAGCCGTCCGATCGATGCTCTTGGGAATCCCAGCCTTGTTCGCTTTGCCGGTCCCTGGTGAGACTGTCGAGAGGGCCTTGACGGACGCGATCGAGGGAACGCTTGAGGAATTAAGGGCTGATAGCCCGGCGGAATGGCCGCGACCGAAGCCGGGACCGGCCGATGAAGACGGCGACGATTGGCTTGAAGCGGGCGAGCGCGATACCTTGCCCTTGCTTACGCCCGGCGATCCGCGCCACGACTTCGCCAGCGCGCAAGCGTCCATTCGCGAAGCCAAGCTAGCCGAAGTCCAAACCGAAGTGGTGCCGCTAGTCGATGCGCTCGCGATGCTGCGGGAGGATTACGATCAGATTCGGCAACGCTTCCGCACGGTCCCGGCATGCGTCGCGCTCGCGCTTGAAGATGGCGCGTCGGTCTTCAATGTGGTGCGCGATCAGATACACGACGCGATGGCCGACGTGAGCGGCGTACTTGTTGAAGGTGATGGCGAGCCCGTTGCGGATATTGATGCGCAACCCTTCGACGAGGTTGACGGCATTGGAGCGCAGGAAGATAATTTCGCTTTGGATGTTGTCGAGTGCGGTAAGAGTTCGGAAAAAGCATATTGATTGGCAGAGGATCGATTGTGGAAGAATGCATCACTCGCTTTCCGTCAAATCTCGAAAAACTTATTCTTACTGCCTTTTCCTGGTACGCTGTTTGGTCAATTGCGGCGATAGCAGTCGTGTTTTTTCAACTTCCCTTCCAATATTTGAAGTATGGTGCTGGATTGGCTGCGCTGATTTCCGTAGCGCTTGTTCGGCTTTTCTTCCCACGGTCAACTACGTTAGACCGGGGCATCAGTGTTGAGCTAAAGACCTGTTACGTGACTAAGTTCGTGTTGGCGGGCGTCATAGCAATCGTATTGGCGGGATCGATAGCGTTCATAAAGACTGGAAGTGCAGCAATTTTCCTTGCAATCATTTCCATTTCTCTTGCAGTCGCGCTACTGCCATTCAAAACTAGATCATTGCCGATCTCTGAATTGCAGATGATCAAACCAAAAGTCATGCTGATCGCTGGATTTGTAGTTGCGATCATATTTTATCTCGTTGCGCATAGACCGGATGGCGACGACGCGAATTTCGTTAACCTGGCGGTTGGCGCACGGCGCTTCGGTGCACCTTTACTTGCTTTCGACACAATGCTTGGTCACGGACCGGGTCCTATAGCTCTGCCGACATATCGCGTTCACTCGTTCGAACTGCTGGTCGCGATGGTGGCCGACCTTCTGTCTCTGCCAACAATTTTCGTGGCGCATTGCATCGTCTCGGTCGTCTTTGTCGTGTTGTTTGTTGCGGTGATTGCTCGAATTGGTTACGAGGCAGTACGACATGACTGGATTGGCGCTCTTTTTCTTCTGCTCGCTCTTCAACTTCTTACCGGCTCTACTCTTGCCAGCTGGGGTATTCATGGTGTGACGCGCTTCTTCCAAGGCAAAGCGGAATTTGTAACGATTGTTGTGCCCTTGATTGTGTACTGTAGCTATCGAGCCGTCCACGGCGGTCGCCCGTTAGATTTCCTGATGGTTGCATTACTCCAAATTGCGGGGGTCGGTCTAACAGCAAATGCGATCTACGGGGCACCGCTCACAGTCGGATTGACTACCGTGAGCGCCGCCGTCGCTCAGGGCTTGAACAAGACTACTATCGCGCGCTTCGCGGTTATCAACGCAACAAGCATCTACCCTATGATCATTGGGGCAACCCTCCTAATTACAGGCAATGCGTTTCCGTCAGAGGTGTCTAGCACCACTCTTTCCGGCGATCAGCTTCGGTTCACGTTGGGCTTTGACGTAGCCGCTCTTTCTCTGGTCATGGGCATGTCGTTGGGCTGGATTGTGGTTAGGGGAATGCCTAGTGGACGCTTTTGGTTTGTCTACACTGCAATTTGCGCATTGCTGCTCGTGAATCCACTACTTTGGCAAGTATATGCGAAAGTCACTGGCAACCTGGGATTCCGGGTTTTCTGGTCCGTACCGGTACTACATCTCATGGCGGCAGTGCTAGCAATTTTACTAATGCAACTATTGCCGACGAAGCCATTGTTGAGACTGACCCTTTGTTTCTGCACATTGCCTGTAGCCGCGCTTTGGAATCAGCGACTTCCCGACCTGGTTCGTATTGATTGGGGGTGGCCGTCGTTGAAAGTTGATATGCCGAATTTCGAGCGCGCGAAAGAAATTGTTTCCTTGACGCCCTCAGAGTGCGGTGTTCTTGCGCCCGAGAGCGTCGCGACGTGGATCACAACGATCGACAACCATCCATATCCGATAGCGGTGCGGTCACTTTACCTAATTCATTATCGCTTCACGATGCCGCCGGATGAGATTGCCTATCGCAAGAGGCTATTCGATGTTGCGAGCGGTGCGGCATCGGTTTCATTAGCAGCTGACGATGCGCTGATAGCGCGCGATCGTTACCAAATTGGCGTGTTGGCTTCGTTCACATCTAACCCGAACTTCGAGAAAATCTCCGATCTTGCGCAGACCTTGGGTCTTTTGCGTCAGCCGCGAGCGGATGACAATTTTGCCATTTGGGTCGGCCCCTGTCGCAAAAGGTAGCGGCCCGCCAGATCATCTTCGACCAGCGATGCAGCGAGTAGACGCCATCCCGGTTGAGGACGAAGCCAGAAAACTGCGTCGGCGCACGAAAGGCACAATGAAGGCGGTGGCATTCGACTTGCCGCGGTCAATTGCTCGCGAATTTGAATTCGGCGCGTGCCTTTTCGAATCCGCAACACCTCGATTCAAATCTGCGCTCAAATTTAAGCTAAAGGTCTAAGTATTAGTAACGATTGGAGCTTTCGGGTGCATTCCGGCGCGATGCTGGTATCGTGCTGCCATGGACGGGAGGGCGACAGGAGCGTTGAACAATGAACGTCACAGCAACTTATCAAACCGCGCTTCATGCGGCTGCGGACAAGAAGGGCAACCTTCACGTGATCGAAACGGGTCACGCTCATGAGAACCGCTCGTTTGTCACGCCGGCCGATCCTTGGGCTATTGTGATCCCGGCGAAGGAAGCCAAAGTGGTGCTTGCCGACTTGGCATCCGTGGATGAAATTTGCGACCTTGAAGGAATGGGCGATGATGAAGCGAACGCGATCAAACACTTTTTGTTAGTTCGTGCCTGCCATCGCTATTCCTAAATGGGCGTTACGTAACGCCCATTGCCAAGGCCCGGCCATCGCGCCGGGCCTCTTGGTTTCGTTGGTTGGCGACAATTCGCCCTTGTCGCCACTCGCAATTCAAAAACCTATCCGATCGAGCCATTTGCGCAACAGCGGGACCGGGCTACCCTTGCCGTAGCCTGCGGCAACCGTCTTGCGTTCATGCCCAAGGAGTTCTTCGCGTATATCGCTTGGACATCCCGCCGCGCGCAACCTGTCTTGTGCCCGATGACGGAAAGAATGCATCGGTGCTTTTTGTGGATTGCTGATACCGATATCGCGCAACCACATGCTGAGACGTTTGCCAGCGTTGTCCATTCTACCCGTGAACAATGGCTTTGTGATCTTCTTTGGCAAATGCGCAAGCAAGTCTGTCGGGAACGGCACGCGGCGCAATGATTGCTCGGTCTTGGTGCCGACCATGCAGAATCGAACGCCTTTCTCGACTTGCTCGCCCGCAATCGCGAATGCTTCCCCGCGCCGAACGCCCATGGTTGCCAGCACGCGAACTAACAGTTGATCGTGTTCGTTGAGCTTGTGCAGATTGGCACGAATGAGCTTCATGTCAGCATCATCGAATGGAACGCGGCGGTTGAAATCGTTGCGATCCGCCACGACGCCAACGAACGGATTGATACCATTGTGCTTGCCTTCGTCGATCGCCAGATTGATCAGCGCCACGAGCGGCACCAAGTAGCGGCGCAATGTCGCCGCCTTGATGCCCTTCGTTTGGGCCTCCAAGTGCGCCACGAGCGCGCGACCATCGTCGCGTGTGCACTTCGCTAGCGGCTTGTCGATTACACTGCGGAACGTGGCCCATAACGCGCGGGCTTGCTTCGTGCGAACTGTATTGAGGCCCGCATGCGCGATGTAGGTTTCGATCAATGCGTCATCCGCGCTGCTCTTCGCGGCAACGAACTTGGGACGATCAATCGGAACTGGACCTTCCCCGATCTTGCCGTCCCATGCGTCATCAAACGCCTTGAACTCCCGCGCCGCCGACAATGATGCGCCGGTCAGGTATATCATGGGGCCACCATTCGGCCGCCGCGTGCCATCGGAATAGGTTAGGTCCGTTGCGGTTGCTATCAGCGTGCGGCCGTCCGGGAGCGTGTGCAAGCCCGGCTCAAATTCGTGAGCCCATGGCCCATGCACAACACGGGCAACGCGCGCTTGCCGGCGTTGGTACATCACTGCCTTGTGTTGCTTGATGATGTCTGCCGCCGCAAGCTCTGCGGCCTTCAAGTCGGATGTGCCTAGACTGCGCTCGACAAGCTTCTGTCCCGGTGGCTGCAAGCGGACGTACCAGTTGTCACTACCCTTGCGCTTGAACAGATATCGCATGGCAGACCACTCCAATCGGCTTTACAGGCACCATTCTGTAGCACCGATTTAGTGGACCTTTTAGAGACAGTCAAGAAATGCAAGAAACCGTTATGAAATAAGGGTTTAGATGGTGGGCGCTGCAGGGATTGAACCTGCGACCTCTCCCGTGTGAAGGGAACGCTCTCCCGCTGAGCTAAGCGCCCGACCAGAGGGCAGGATTTAAGGCAGGTCCGCCCCGAGTGCAACCGCCCTGGCATTGCTAAAGCCAGCCTCGACGCCTCATTCGTTACTGTCGTCCCCGCGCAGGCGGGGACCCATACGCCGTGCCCTCACGATCAGGTACGGCCATCTTATTTACGAATCCTCAGGGTTTATGGGTCCCCGCCTGCGCGGGGACGACACCGAGGAATCAATCATCTCAAGACACGCGTCACGCCCGCTAAGACACGCCTCAAGCCCGGCTGGCCTGCGGCACGCCGGGGCGGTCCTGCAGCGCACGGATGCGGTCGGTGAGGGAGCCTTTCTCGCTGCCGCCGTTCGCGCCACTGCCGGTAGCGCCCTTGCCCGCGTGGGCGCCCTCGGAGAGGATGGTTTCGATCGGGTTGCCCGGCCCTTCCATCAGGCTGGTCAGGCGCGCCACTTCGGCGGCAACGTCGCTGATGCGCTCGCGCATGAGGCTGTTCTCCATGCGCTCGGTCGCAAACGCAGTCTCGGATTCGCGCCGCAGCGTCGCGACGTCGCGCTCGAGCTTGACGCGATCTTCCAGCGCTTGCTTGAGCTGGCTTTCGAGCAGCGTCTTTTCGGCGTTCAGGCTCTCGATCGTCGCGCGGCTGCGGTTCCCAAGCTCGGTAAACTCCGCGCGGACGTCGGTTTCCTTCCTGGCGGTGGCGGTCGCTTCGGCGCGCAGCCGGTCGGCGGCGTATTCGTGCTCTCCCAGCAGGCGGCCTTGCTCGTCGGCGCGCGCGTTGAGCTCCTGCACGCGGCGCTCGAGGATCTCGGCCTCGGTGTTCTGCGCGATGAGCTGGCGCTCGATCTCGTTGATGCGGTTGCCAAGCACGTCGGAGCGGCCGCGCTCCTCGACCAGCAGACGCTCCGCGGTGTCCAGCTCTGAGGTCTTGGTGCCGAGCCGCGCTTTGAGCTCCTTGAGCTCGCTCTCGAAGCTTTCGATTTGACCTTGCAGCGCCTCGACCTGGGCGCGCAAGGCGATCAGCTCGACGCGCTGGCTGTCGGCGGTCTGCGAGGAGTTGTTGAACCTGCCGGTGAGTTCGCCGATCTGCGCCTGTCCGGTCGCGAGCGACTGCTCGGTGGCTGCAAGCGCGGCGGTGCGCTCGGCAAGCTCCTTGCGGGTGTGGGCGAGGTCTTCGCTGAGCTGCTTCTCCCGCTCCTCGAGCGCGTACATCGCCTCGGTCTTTTCGTTGAGCTCGAGCCTGAGCCTTCCGACCGCCTCGCTCTTCTTGCCGATCTCGGCCAGCTGCGTGGTGGTCTTGGCCTTCATCTGCTCGACGCTCATTTCGAGCCGGCGCGTCGTCATCGCAAACTCGGCGCGCAGTTGGTCCTTCTCGGCCTGGATCTCCGCCATCGACATCGGCGTCACAGCTTCGAGCCGCTTGCGGGTGAGCCGCACGGCGCGCGCATGCACAAGCGGGATGACGCCGATGACCAGCAGGCCAGCGACCAGGAACCCGATCCCGATGTACATGATCGGCTCAATCATTAAGCGGGGCCTCCCGAACGACCGACCATAAAGTGTCTACGACATGACATAGCGTCTGTATGACATAGCGTCTGTGCGTTGCGTCTACCATAGGCAGCGGCCCCGCGCACGTGGCCGCGTATCGTCAACCCAAAGCCGCCTCGCTGACGGCGCCGATGCGGCACCGCCGCGCTCTGTCGGTATCCGGCGCGGGTCAGAAGGGGTTCCAGGTCGCCGACGGCGTGAACTTCAGATAGCCGACATTGGCGCCGAGCCGGAATCCCACGCCGGAGCGGATCGGCACCACCACGATGTTGTCGGCGGCGAGCGCGGTCATGCCGAACCCGCCGATGAAATAGGCCGAGCCGTCAATGCCGCCAAAACGCTGGTAGACTGCGTTGGTACGCGGCAGATTGTACACCAGCATCATGGTGCGTGCGCCCTCGCCGCCCATGTCGAAGCCGACCGAGGGGCCCTGCCAATAGACGCGCAAGTCGCCAGCGTTCCTGGTGTAGAGCGTGCCCTCGCCATAGCGCAGTCCGGCCACGAAGGCCCCGCTTGCTTCCTGGCCGAGGATGTAGCCGTTGGGCTGTCCCCAATTGCTGATTGCGTGCTCGATGATCTGCGCGAGACCGCGCGACACTTCGCCAAAGAATTTGTGCCCGGCGTTTACCAGATCGTCAGACTGATAGCTCGGGGGCTGCTGCTGTTGCGCAGCCAGGGGGCCGGTACTGAAACCGATGATGACAAGGACGAGAGCCAGGGCCCGCAGGACCGTGCGCATCGTGTACTCCATTGCGTATCTTAACCGCTCCGTCACCGGACATAGCCTAGCTTTGCGGCACGAACGCAACCAAATCGCCACATCATGGGCAATACTATGGCCGTAGCACGGCACCTGGGGATAGCTCTGTTTGCCGCACTGGCGGCGGCCCTGGCCGTCGTTGTGCCCCCCCTCGGCGCCTCGGCCACCGAGCGGGTGGTGGTCGATTGGCATACCGGGCTCGCGATCGACGGCTACGATCCGGTGGCCTATTTCGTCAAGGGTGAGGCCGATCCGGGCAAAGGGGCCTTCGAGTACGCCCATGCGGGGGCGGTCTGGCGCTTCCGCAACGCCGGCAACAGGGCCGCCTTTGTGGCCGATCCGAGCGTCTACATGCCGCGATTCGGCGGCTACGATCCGGTCGCAGTGGTCCGCGGGGTCGGGGTGGCGGGCGATCCCCGGTTGTGGCTGGTCTCGGGCGACCGGCTTTATCTCTTCTATTCGGCGGAGGCGCGCGCCACGTTCGCGGCGGACCCCAAGAAGGTCCTTGAGGCGGCCGAAAAGAGCTGGCCCGCGGTTCTGCTCACGCTTGCGCCGTGACTATTCCGAGCCGGGCTGGCGCTGTGGGGTCGCCCCAGGCCACAAAGCCGTCGACCAGGAAGCGCTCCCGTTTGGTGTCGTAGGGGAGGGGCGTGCCTTCGGGCGTTGACACCATGCCGCCTGCGGCCGTCACGATCGCGTCGCCCGCAGCGACGTCCCATTGGTGCACCTGTCCAAGCCGCGGATAGATGTCGGCAGCGCCTTCGGCCACCCGGCAGAGCTTGAGAGCCGAGCCGCTGGCAAGGCGCTCGGTCGCCGGCAGCCGCGCCAGGAACGCCTGTGTGCGGGCATCAAGATGCGAGCGGCTGACGGCCGCGATGGCGCCTGAGGGCGGCCAGGGGCGCGGCCGGATCGCATGCCTTTCAGTCGCCGCGCTCGCGGCGGCGCCCGGCGCAAGCCGCAGCCGCTCGGCGCCTCGCACCGTCGTGCGCCAGATCAGCCCCATGACCGGCGAGCCGATGATCCCGAGACAGGGGCGGCCGGCGCAGACCAGGGCCACGTTGATGCAGAACTCGTCGCGGCCGGCCACCAGCTCCCGGGTTCCGTCAAGCGGATCGACAAGAAGATACGTGTCACCCGTAAGTCCCGCGGGTGCGCCGGCCTCCTCCGACACGACCGGGACGCCGGGCAGCGCCCGCGCAAGGCCTTCGAGGATGACGGCTTCAGAGGCTTCGTCGGCCGCGGTCACCGGCGAGGAGTCGGCCTTGCTGCGGGTCGCCAGCGCGCCCGCGCGTGCCGTGAGGATCGCGGCGGCTGCGTTCGAGACGATGCCGGTGAGCTCGTCGATCAGGCCCTGATCCTGGATGATGTCACTTGCTTGCATTGCGCTGTCCCGCTCTCTCGCCTTGGCAGGGCGAGCGGCTGCGGTGTATCACACGCCCGCGTCGTCGCCATGCCGTTGATTCGTGATTCGGGAGCGGCGCTCCACCGGAGTTTTCGCTCACCGCCCCGGAGGCACCCTGATGTCCGTCCCCGTTACGCTCGAACCGCTCGATCTTGCTGCGCTCCTGTGCTCGCGGGTCTGCCACGACCTGATCAGCCCGACCGGTGCCATCGTCAACGGGCTCGAGGTGCTGGAGGAGGATGGCGACGCGGAGACCAAGGCCTTCGCGATGGATCTCATCAAGAAAAGCGCGCGCACCGCCTCGGCGCGGCTGCAGTTCTGCCGGATCGCCTTCGGGGCTGCCGGCTCCGCGGGCGCCCAGATCGACACCGGCGATGCCGAGACCATGGCGCGCGGGTTCATCGAAGACGAAAAGACCAAGCTCACCTGGAACGTGCCGCGCGCGCTGCTGCCGAAAAACCGCGTCAAGCTGCTCCTGAACATGCTGGTGATCGCGACGCAGACGATCCCGCGCGGCGGCACGCTGACCGTCGATCCCGTGGGCGAAGGCGAAGCACTCGGCTTCCGGATCACGTCGGCCGGGCTCAACGCCCGCATCCCCCAGCACATCCCGCTGCTGCTCGAGGGACAAGCCGAGAACGACACGGTCGATGCGCACGCAATCCAGCCGTTCTATACCGGCATGCTGGCGCGGGCCTGCGGCGTCGGCGTCGGCCTTTCGGCCGAAGCCGATACGATCGTGGTGGCGACGCGATGACGCCGCGCTAGTGTCCCGATTCCGAAGTTCGCATCATTCTGCGGCACCCTCGTTTGCGGACTTCCGAACCGCCACACTAGCCGGATCGCTGCGCTTTGCGGCTCTTCAATCGGGGCTTGGCGTTGGGGCGGACGACCGGAAAGTCCCGTCCCACGACTTTGTCGAGCCTGATCCAACCAGGCACTTTCTCCGCCAGGCGGCGGTCGCCCTCGATCGACAGTGCCTTGCCCGCGAGATCGCGCCAGCGCGCGTGGCCGAGATAGACTGCCACGAAATCCGCAATCCGGCCGCGCATCACGAGGTCGATCGCAAAGCCCGGATCCTTCGCACACACGTCAACGCTCGGCCGTTCGAACACGAGCCACATGATGCGGAACTTGGTTCGGCTGGCCGGTACGCCGGAAAACTCGAAACGCACGACCACGCGGCGGTCCGGCAGCGCGCCGACATCCGCGCGTTTGCGAAAGCCCCACATCAGGAGGCTCGGATCGAGATCGGCAGCCTTGATGCGGTCGCGGGCATGCACAAGTCCCCAGCGCCCGAGCTCGCCTACCACCGCGCGAAACGCGTGGCCCGCGGGAGTGAGCCAATATTCATGACCCATGCCTTCGGCGCGGCTGCGCCGTTCGATGATTCCGTGGTCCTCAAGCTCGCGCAGGCGTGCGACCAGCACCGCGCGCGAGATCAGCGGCACGCCGCGGTGGATGTCGTTGAAGGTGCGAACGTCAGCCATCAGCTCGCGTAGAATGAGCGGCGTCCAGCGCGTCGCGAACACTTCAGACGCCTTGGCGATCGGGCAGAACTGTTTGTACTGCTTCTCCATGACGAGCATTCAACCACTGCATCGCGTTGCCGGCCAGTTCGAAAAACAGACTTGTATGGCGAGGCGGCCTCAACGCACCTTTGTGAGGCCGTGGCCCGTGGTCCGCGGCAGGAGGATTTCATGGCGGAGCCCAGCCTCAAGGACGAATGGTCGGTCAGCGACCCTTACGACACCTACATCGGGCGTTGGAGCCGCCTTGTCGCCAAGAGGTTCCTGGCTTGGCTCGCGTTACCGTCCGCGCAACGCTGGCTCGACCTCGGCTGCGGGACGGGGGCAGTGACGCAGGTGATCGTTGAAGAGGGCGCGCCTGCGTCGGTGGTTGGAGTTGATCCATCCGAAGGCTTCATCGTCTCTGCACACAGCCGCATGAAAGACGCGCGCGCGAGGTTCCAGACCGGTAGCGCGCACGCCATTCCGCTCAGTGACGCTGCCGTCGACGCCGCGGTCTGCGGCCTCGTCCTCAACTTCACGCCCGATCCGGCGAAGGCCGTCGCCGAAATGAAGCGGGTCGTCCGTCCGGGTGGCACGGTGGCCGCTTATGTGTGGGACTATGCCGGTGACATGCAGATGCTCCGGTTGTTCTGGGACGCCGCCACGGCGCTTGATCCCGGCGCGCATGCTTTGGACGAGGGCCGCCGCTTTCCGATCTGCAGTTCTGCTGCATTGCTCAAGCTCTGGAACGAGTTCTGGCCTCGACCAAGCCGTGTGTTGCAACCTCGATGTGTCGACCACGTTCAGGAATTTCGAGGACTACTGGTCGCCGTTCCTGGGCGGGCAGGGGCCGGCCCCGACCTATTGCGCCGCGCTGACCGAACAGGCGCGGGCAAAGCTGCGCGGTCGGCTGCAGGCGATGGTGCCGGTAACGCCTGATGGGACCATCCACCTCGTGGCGCGTGCGCTCGCGGTTCGCGGGGTCCGGCCCTGAACGTCGGAACTTAAGGGAAGAATGGCGGTCGGCCCGGTCCGGGGGGCGCCCGGTGGGCCCTTTCTGCGACGGGCTTGTTCCGAAAGCAGCGCCAAGTGTTACCACGAGATTAATGCGTAAAATAAACTTGAAGTTGCGCAACTAAAATTAAACCGTTTCACAACAGAGTGGGTACGCCGCCGGAGACTGTGCTCTAGGCGGGGTGCTGTGGCGTTGAAAAGTACCTTGTCATGGACGAGCTACTCCGGGACTTCCTGACCGAAACGCACGAAAGCATCGACGTCGTCGACGTCGAGCTCGTACGCTTTGAGCAGGAGCCGAACAACGCCCAGATCCTGAGCCGGATCTTTCGCCTCGTTCACACCATCAAGGGGACCTGCGGCTTCCTCAATCTGCCGCGGCTCGAAGCGCTCACCCATGCGGCTGAAGCGCTGATCGGCAATTTTCGTGACGGCGCTCCTGTCACCAGCGAATCCGTCACGCTTATCCTGGCGACCATCGACCGGATCAAGGTTCTGCTCGACGAGCTGGAGCGCAATCAAGCCGAGCAGGTTGGCGACGACCAGGACCTGATTTCCGAGCTCGAGCAGGCCGCCGAGCAGGTCTCAGGTGCCGCCCCGTCCGCGGCGCCGGCGCCGCCATCGCCGCCACAGCCCGCTCGGCCCGCCAGCGAGGCGCCGCCGCCCGCCGCCATCGAGCCTGCCGCTGCCAGTGCGACCAAGAAGCCGGACGAAGCGGCTCGCCCGGCCGAGGAGGGAAGCGACGGCCGCGCAGCCCAACAATCGATCCGCGTACACGTCGATACGCTCGAGCACCTGATGACCATGGTCTCGGAGCTGGTGCTGACCCGCAATCAACTGCTCGAGATCGTCCGGCGCCACGAGGACTCCGAATTCAAGGCGCCGCTCCAGCGCCTCTCCAACGTGACCGCCGAGCTGCAGGAAGGCGTCATGAAGACGCGCATGCAGCCGATCGGCAATGCTTGGCAGAAGCTGCCGCGGATCGTGCGTGACCTTGCCAACGAGCTTGGCAAGCCGATCGAGCTCGAGATGCATGGTGCCGAGACCGAGCTCGACCGCCAGGTGCTCGACCTGATCAAGGATCCGCTCACCCACATGGTGCGCAATTCGGCCGATCACGGCATCGAGTTCCCGGCCGCCCGGGCGGCCGCCGGCAAGCCGGAGAAAGGCACGATCCGCCTGTCGGCCTGGCACGAAGGCGGTCACATCATCATCGAGATTGCCGACGATGGCCGCGGCCTCGACGCCCAAAGGATCAAGGCTACGGCGTTGGCGCGCGGGCTCGCCGCCGAGAGCGAGATCGAGAAGATATCGGATGCCCAGGCGTTCAAGTTCATCTTCGCCCCCGGCTTCTCGACCGCCAGCAAAGTGACGAACGTGTCGGGGCGCGGCGTGGGCCTCGACGTCGTGCGTTCCAACATCGATCAGATTGGGGGCACGATCGACGTGAAGTCGGTGGCCGGCCGCGGCACGAGCTTCTCGATCAAGATCCCGCTCACGCTTGCCATCGTGTCGGCGCTGATCGTGGAAGCGGGCGGCGATCGTTTCGCGATCCCGCAGCTCGCGGTGGTCGAGCTGGTGCGGGTGCGCGCCAACTCGGAACATCGGATCGAGCGCATCAAGGACGCGGCGGTGCTGCGGCTGCGCAACAAGCTGCTTCCGCTCGTCACGCTCAAGAGCATGCTCAAGATCGGGAACGGTGTCGCCGAGAAGGGCAGCGCCTTCATCGTCGTCATGCAGGTCGGCAACCAGACCTTCGGGGTCGTGGTCGATGCCGTGTTTCACACCGAAGAGATCGTAGTCAAGCCGATGTGCAGCCGGCTGCGCGATATCGCGCTGTTCGGCGGCAATACCATCCTGGGCGACGGCTCGGTGATCATGATCATCGACCCGAACGGGCTGGCGCACGCGATCGGGAGTACGGCGGCAGCGCAGCAGGCCGCCGAGAACGCCCGCGAGATCGAGCAGCGCAGCGACGATGCGGCTACCGAATTGCTGCTGGTGTTCCGCGCCGGCTCGCCGCAGCCGAAGGCCGTTCACCTGTCGCTGGTGACGCGCCTGGAGGAGATCGACGCCAAGACCATTGAGGGCTCGGGCGGCCGCCTGATGGTGCAATACCGCGGTCAGCTCATGCCTCTGGTGCTGGTCAGCGAGGATGTGCGGGTCAAGAGCACCGGCGTGCAGCCGCTCTTGGTCTTCACCGACGAAGGGCGCTCGATGGGGCTTATCGTCGACGAGATCGTCGACATCGTCGAGGAACGCCTGCGCATCGAGCTTGCGAGCCAGCGTCCGGGCGTATTGGGATCGGCGGTCGTCAAAGGTCAGGCGACCGAGGTCGTCGACATCGCGCACTATCTTCCGCTGGCCTTCGAGGACTGGCTGGTCCTCAAGGGCGTGCAGCCGGACCGGCGGCAGATCCGCGTGCTGCTGATCGACGATGCGCCGTTCTTTCGCAACATGCTCGCCCCCGTGCTCAAGGCAGCGGGCTACACCGTCACCTGCACGGCGTCCGGAGAAGAAGCGTTGGCGCTGCTCGATGGTGGCAAGCGCTTCGACGTTGTGGTGACCGACCTTGAGATGCCCGGCATGGATGGGTTTGACCTCGCTGCTGCGGTGCGCAGCAATCCGCGCACCGCAGGTGTTCCGGTCATTGGGCTTTCGGCGCTGGTTTCGCCGGAGGCGATCGAGCGCGGCCGCCGCGTCGGATTACACGATTACGTCGCCAAGTTCGACCGCCAGGGTTTGATTGCGGCGCTCAAGGAGCAGACCGCCGTGGAGCGCGCGGCTTGAGACAACGATGAACACGAACGAGCACACCATCGAATATGTCACCGCCACCATTGGCGGGCAGCTGTTCGGGCTGCCGATCTCCGGCGTGCAGGACGTTTTCATGCCCGAGCGGCTGACGCGCGTGCCGCTGGCCGCGCCCGAGTTCGCCGGCATGCTCAATCTGCGCGGGCGCATCGTCACGGCGATCGACATGCGACGGCGGCTGGGACTGGCGGCGCCCGAAGAGGGCAAGCAGCGCATGGCGATCGGCATCGAGAGCAAGGGCGAATTTTACGGCCTATTGATCGATGCGATCGGCGAGGTGCTCAAGCTGTCAGCCGCAAGCCGCGAGGACAATCCGGTCAACCTCGACGCGCGGCTCACGCGCGTATCGGCGGGCGTGCATCGGCTAGAGGGCAGCCTCCTGGTGGTGCTCGATGTGGATCGGGTTCTCGAAATTGGCTCTCATGCCGAGGCGGCATGAGAGGGCGAATGGTGGTGGAAACGAACAGTGGACCAGAACGGCGGCGTTGGTCGCCAGAAAGAGGGTAGTGATGAAAACCTGCTTGGTCGTTGACGATTCGAGCGTCATTCGCAAGGTAGCGCGGCGCATTCTCGAGGGTCTCGCCTTCGAGATCGCGGAAGCCGAGGACGGCGAGCAGGCGCTCGAAGTCTGCCGCACCAACATGCCGGATGCGGTGCTGCTCGACTGGAACATGCCGAAAATGGACGGCTACGAGTTCCTGCGCTCGCTGCGCAAGATGCCGCACGGCGATCGTCCCAAGGTCGTGTTCTGCACCACCGAAAATGATGTCGCGCACATCGCTCGGGCGCTGCATGCGGGTGCGAACGAATACATCATGAAGCCGTTCGACAAGGAAATCGTCGAGGCGAAGTTCCAGGAAGTCGGGCTGATCTAGCACTCGCTCGCTCCTTCCTGTGTTTCGGCGCCTGCACCTGTCCTGTCGCATTGTGTCACAACTTTAGCGTGTCGTGATGAGCCTCACCGTT
Organism: uncultured Alphaproteobacteria bacterium; assembly: GCA_963753575.1. GTDB lineage: Bacteria > Pseudomonadota > Alphaproteobacteria > Rhizobiales > Xanthobacteraceae > VAZQ01. The sequence goes on along the minus strand of CAVWCR010000003.1, from coordinate 2,987,182 downwards.
GCCCGTACCTCGCCGCGTCCAGCTGCTGGACAAAGGGCTATCCGCGTCATGGTGGTCGATGATGCCGTGGTCGTGCGCGGCTTGATCGTCCGCTGGATCGAAGCGGAGCCCGGGCTTGAGATGGTCGCTGCGTTGCGCAGCGGCCGCGATGCGATCGCGCAGATCGGCTCCGCCGATCCCGACGTCGTCATTCTCGACGTCGACATGCCCGACACCGACGGGATCACCGCGCTGCCGCATCTGCTAGCCGCCAAGCCCGAGCTGGTCGTGATCATGGCGTCGACGCTGACCCGCCGCAACGCCGAGATCAGCTTGCGGGCGCTTGCGCTCGGTGCCGCCGACTATATCCCGAAGCCGGAAACCACGCGCGAGATCACGACCTCGGCGACGTTCCGCCGTGACCTGATCGACAAGATTCGCGCGCTTGGGATGCGCCGCGCGCGTCCGGTGGAGCCGCGACCGGTCGTGGCGGCCCCCGCTCCGACGCCCGTCCGCCGCCCGCTGCGGCGGCGCGTGGAGCTTGCGCATGTCGTGAGCCCGGATCTCGCACCCGACGAAGATGTCGTCAATCTGCGTCCGTTTCCGCCGCTTCCGCCGCGCGTTCTCCTGATCGGCGCTTCGACCGGCGGGCCGCAGGCGCTCAACGCGGTGGTCAGCCGGCTCAACCAAGTGATCGACGACGCGCCGGTCCTGATCGTCCAGCACATGCCGCCGACCTTCACGACAATTTTCGCGGAGCACTTGGCGCGGTCGAGCGGGCGCCCGTCGCGCGAAGCGGTCGATGGCGAACTGGTGCGCGCCGGTCAGATCTACATTGCGCCCGGCGGTCGTCACATGCGGGTGGTGCGGCGTGATGGCGATGCGATGATCACGCTCGACGATGGGCCGCTCGTCAACTTCTGCAAGCCGTCGGTCGATCCCCTGTTCACGTCGGCCGCGGAGGTGTGGGGCTCCAAATGCCTGGCGGTCGTGCTCACCGGGATGGGCTGCGACGGCACCCATGGTGCGGCCGACCTCGTGGCCGCCGGCGGCGCCGTGATTGCACAGGATGAAGCAACCAGCGTGGTCTGGGGCATGCCGGGATCGGTGACACATGCCGGGCTGTGCTCCGGCGTGCTACCGCTCGATCGCATCGCGCCCTCGATCATTCGCCTCTTTTCGGGGAGTCGGCCGTGACGCCGCTTGAATATGACTACCTGCGACGGCTGCTGAAGGAACGATCCGGGCTCCTCCTGTCGGACGACAAGCAGTATCTGGTCGAGAGCCGGCTCATGCCGGTCGCTCGCCGAGCGAACATCGACAATCTGTCCATCCTCGTGCACCACCTCAAGCGGCCGAACGCGGAGTCGCTGATCGTGGACGTGGTCGAGGCGATGATGACCAACGAGACCTTCTTCTTCCGCGACCGCATCCCGTTCGATCATTTCCGCGACACGGTGGTTCCCGCGTTGTTGCAGGCCCGCGCCCATCAGAAGCGCATCCGCATTTGGTGCGCCGCCTCCTCGACCGGCCAGGAGCCTTATTCGCTGGCCATGATCCTCAAGGAGATGAGCAGCAAGCTCGCTGGCTTTCGTGTCGACATCCTGGCTACAGATATCTCGGACGAGGTGCTGGAGAAGGCCAAGGCCGGCGTCTATAGCCAGTTCGAAGTGCAGCGCGGCCTGCCGATCCAATATCTGATCAAGTTTTTCACTCAGGTCGGCGACTGCTGGCAGATCGCGCCTGAGATCCGCGCCATGGTCCAGTTCCGGTCGTTCAACCTGCTGCAGGACCTGGGGCCGCTCGGCATATTCGACGTCGTATTCTGCCGCAATGTCCTCATCTATTTCGAGCACGAGACCAAGACGGCGATGCTTGACCGCATCGCGCGCCAGATCGAGCGCGACGGCTATCTGGTGTTGGGCGCCGCCGAGACCGTGGTGGGTCTGACTGATCAGTTCAAGCCGCTTACCGACCGGCGCGGGCTCTATGTGCGAAACGAGAAGGCTGCAATCGGCGCCATGCCGCGGCTTGTGGCAGCGGTGAGCGGCCGGCGATAAAGTCGTCCGCCGCGCAGTGATGGTTCCTCGTTTGACGCGGGACGCCGCAGCCACCCGGCATTCGCGGCTGGAAACGCGCCGCCTGCCGGCGTATCGTGGCGCCTCCCGCCGGCCATAACATTAATCGAGGAACGCTCCCCATGAAGGTCGCTCAAGCCATCAGCCGTGCACTCGTGTCGGAGGGCGTTACGCTCGCTGCCGGCATCGCCGGGCAGTCGATCTGGCAGCTGATCGACGCCATGGCGGAGACCGACGACATTTCGCTGATGTATGCGCGCCAGGAGCGCGTGGCCTTCGACATCTGTGATGGTTTTGCGCGCGCGAGCGGCAACCCTGCGGTTGTGTTCACCGACGCGGGGCCCGCCGCCGCCAATCTGATGGGAGGCCTCGTCAATTCGTGGGCCAACTCCGTGCCGGTGCTGTTCTTCGGCGGCCACGTCGATCGCACGCTCACCGCCAGCAAGTACACCAAGGAAATCCCGTTCCTGGAGATGTTCAGCCCGGTCAGCAAGTGGGCGGCGGTGATCGACGATCCCTCCAAGGTCGGCGAGATCATCCGCCGCGCGTTTATGCACTTGCGCACCGGTCGGCCGGGGCCGGTGGTGCTCGGCATGCCGCTCGACGTCTCCAAGATGGAGGTCGGCAATTTCGAATATGTGCCGGTTTCGCAGCGCCCGCGCGTGCGCAGCGGCGCCGATCCCGCCGCGATCGATGCCGCAATCGACCTGCTCGGCCGCGCCGAGCGGCCCTACGTCTATGTCGGGGCGGGTGTGCTGTTCTCGGAGGCGTCTGCCGAGCTGGTCGAGCTCGCCGAGCTGCTGACCCTGCCGGTCGCGACCACGCTCAATGGCAAGAGCGCGTTCCCCGAAGATCACGCGCTCGCGCTCGGCATCGGCGGCTACGGGCGGGCGTCCTATTCGTCGCTGCCGGCGACCAAGATCGCCGAAGCCGCCGACGTGATCCTCACCATCGGCTGCGGCTTCAAGCAGCATGCCACCGTGGTGCGCCCGAGCGAGCGCGTCAGGCATATCCAGGTCGACGTCGACCCATCCGAGATCAACCGCGACCACGTGGCCGATGTGGCGGTGCTGGGCGACGCCAAGGTGGCGCTGGCGCAGATGGTGGAAGCCGCCAAGGCGCGCCTGCCGGCCGCGCGCCGGACGCGCGACGAGCGCCGTGTGCACGAGATCGATGCGCTCAAGGTGGAGTGGGAAAAAGTCTGCGGGCCGCTGTTCACCTCCGATGCGACCCCGATCAATCCGTTCCGGGTGACCCGCGAGTTTGCGCAGGTGGTCGATCCGGCCGAGACCATCGTTCTGCATGACGCCGGCACCGTGCGCGGCACCACCTCGCAGCACTACATGGCGCCGCAGCCGCGCTCGTTCCTGGGCTTCGGCGTGGCGAGCGCCATGGGCTGGTCGATCGGCGCCGCCATGGGCGCCAAGAAGGCGCATCCCGACAAGCTCGTCACCGCCTTCATCGGGGAGGAGGCCTTCAACGAGACCGCGATGGATATCGAGACGTCGATCCGCAACGACGCGCCGATCCTGGTGATCGTCAAGAACAATCGCAAGATTCCCGACACCGACGGTGGCAAGAGCCACAAGCTCGCAGTGGCGCGCTTCCACCAGGGCGTCGATATCTGCCCGCTGGCGACTGCGCTCGGCGCCAAGGCCTACCGGGTCGAGAAGCCGGAAGATCTCAGCGTCACGCTGCGCGCGGCGATCGCGGACGTGAAGGGCGGCCGTACCGCTGTGGTCGAGGTCACGACCATCCGTATGAACGGCAGCCTGCACTACCTGTGGGATCCGAACGTGAAGCCCGGCAAGGAAGGGCTCGGATAATCACGCGGGCTCAGGCGGCTGCGTTCTGCACCGCGATCGCCTGCTCGCCGTGCCAGCGCATGCGCATCGCCTCACGCACCAGCGCGCCGACCGCCGGCGAATAGGGCCGCCCGCGCACGGTGACGAGATTGACCTGACGCCAGAAGTTCGGCTCGACCAGCGGCCGCGCCACGACGCCCGGATCGTTGACCGCATATTCAGGCATGAATGCGAAGCCGAGGCCGGAGCGTACCATGGCGATGATCCAGTCGTCGCGCTCGCTGCGGTAGACCATGTTCCACGCGACGCCCTCGCCGAAGAACTTGCCGGCGTAGCCGTTGAACTCGCAATTGGCGCGGTTGAGATAGTTGGCGCCGTTGAGGTCTTTGGCCCGGATCGCGTTCTTCTCGGCGAGCGGATGCGAGACCGGCAGCACGATCATCATCTGCTCGCGGAATAGCGGCATCATGTGCATGCGCTCGTCGTCGTTGATCTGGTCGGGCAGGCAATAGACCGCGATCTCCAGCTCGCCTGCAAGCAGCCGGCGATTGAGCTCCTTGGCGCCGGCGTCGACGATCGACAGCTCCACGCCCGGATAGCGGGCATGGATGGCGGCGATCAGCTCCACCAGCAACGTCGGTGCGATCGTGCACATGATGCCGAGCCGAAGCACGGTCTTCTTCATCTGCGCGAAATCCCGCGCCAGCCGCTTGGTGGCGTGCGACTCGTCATACATGGCCTGCAGATGCGGCTGCACCATCAGGCCGAGCTCCGACAGATGCGTGTTGGCGCGCTCGCGGTGAAACAGCGGCCCGCCCAGCTCCTCTTCCAGGAGCTTGATGGCGCGGGTCAGCGATGGCTGGCTGACGTTGCACTTCTCGGACGCACGCGTGAAGTTCAGCTCTTCCGCCACCGCCAGGAAGTACCTGACCTGGTGCATTTCCATGACAACCCTCCGACGGGACTCAAGGCCCACCCGGGGGACCCTCCCTGCTTTACGCAGCAGCGGCGGAAAGGTTACATGCCTGAAGGCGTTAATACGGCAGGGTTGACACAAAGGTGACCTGTGGCCTTTCAGGCCGCGAACTCCCCGCCGATCATTACGTAGCTCATCAAGGTGGCCACGCCCGAGCGGTTCTGCCAAGTGTGCCAGTTGCCAAGCTGGATCACCACGTCGCCCTTGTGGAGGAGGACGTCGCTCTCCTCCAGCACCAGGTGGCGCTCGCCCTGCAGCAGCACCGCGTAGTCGAGCGAGGGGGTGCGGTGCATGCCTTCGATCCGCGCACCTTGCTGGCGCTGCGTGCCACCGGTCTCATTGGCAGCGTTGAGCTTGGCGATCTCTTCCTGCGAGGCGGCGGTGACGCGTGTCGCGGGGGAGTCGGTGATGCGCCAATGCGCGCCATGTGCGGGCGGCGAATGCTGGAAGGGCCGCCCGGCGGCGCCACCATCCTCTGTGCCTGAAAGCCGCACTGGCACCTGTTCGAACGTCCACAGCTCGTTGAAGCAGGTGCCGGTGACGCGCGGAAACGTGTTGGGCGCGTCGCTGTCGTAGATCACGCAGGAGCGGCCCTGCGCATCGTGGCCGGTGACGACGCGGCGGAGCTTTCTTGGTTCAGGCATTGTCGTTTTCCTCTCTATCGTTCCGGCTCTTTGCTGTCATCCCCGCGTTTCTCCAGTGTCGTCCCAGCGAAGGCGGGGACCCACAACCACCCGCTGTCATGTCTTTCCAACGCCGTGCCGCATCGTTTCGTCACGGCGTATGGGTCCCTGCGCGGGGACGACAACAACGGGCTCACTGCAGAAGGGGCAACTGCGTTTCCTCACATCGTTCCATCATGCTGTGAGAACACGACGATGCAGGGCTTGTCGGAGCGGTTGCTCCAGGCGTGACTGGTGCCGCGCTGGATCACGGTGTCGCCTTCCTTGAGATACACCTCCTCGGTGTCGAGCACGAGCGTGATCTCGCCTTCGAGCACGTAGCAGAAGTCGAGCGTCATGGTGCGCTGCATGTAGGGATGCGGCGCGCCGGCCTTGGCGGTCGAAGCGCCCGGCGAACCCATGGCGGCGAAGTAGGACTGCACGTCGGCGGCGCTGATCCGTTTCATGTAGGCGCCTTCCGGCGGAAACTCGACCACGCGGCAGACCGAGCCGTTCTTCGGCGGCTCGATTGTGTGCGGCAGGTGCAGCGTCTCGCGTACGCCCTTCATACGTGCAGGCGTCTCCTCCGTCACCCACAGCCTGGTCGACGCGAAGCCGGGCCGCGCCGGGTCGAGCCGGACATCAGGGGAGGGGCCGTCGCTGAGCGCGACCGCGACGCCGCGGTCGTCATTGCCGGCCACGACGCGCCGGATCGGTTTCACCATGTCGGTTGTCCTTGTTCGATGGCTGGAGTGATCTGGGCAGAGTGAGCTCAGTCGTAGGTCGCCCCGATCATGACGTAGCCCATGAGGCTGTCGTCGGTCGGATTGCTCCAGGCGTGATAGTTGCCGAGCTCGATCACGCAGTCGCCTTTCTGTAGCGGCAGCTCCTGATGATCGAGAATGAGCGTGCGGTGGCCTGAGGCGACGAAGCCGAAATCGACCGAGCGGGTCTTGTGCACGACCGAGCGGCCGGCCTGGCGGCCGCCCTTGTCGCCGCGTCCGGTGGCCGGGTCCTCGATCGGCTCGTGCAGCGGGAGTGCGTGCGGGTCCTTGGCCGGGTCGTAGCCGGGCGGCACGCGCAGCGAACGCACGAAGCGCAGGAACGTGCCGTGCTGCGGCGGGTCGTTGGTGAATGGCGGCTGGCCGTCGTCACGATTGCCCGCGAGTTTCACCGGCATCTGGTCGAAGCACCAGAACTCGGTCATGCCGCCGCCCGGCCGCGCCGGGTCGGGCTTCGTGTTCGGAGCTGCGCTGTCGTGGAGGACGCAGGAGCGCCCCTGCGCGTCGTGGCCGGTCACCACTCGGCGCATGGGCTTGAATTCGTCAGGCATCAATCCTCCCCGTATTTTTGGTTGTCCCCGCGCAAGCGAGGACCCAGTAATCACTGTGAGATGTTTGGAGTTGCGGTGCCTCGATCGGGTGGCGGTGGATACTGGGTCCCGGCTCGCGCGCCATAGCGCGTCGAAGACGCGCGTGAACGCGCTTACGGCGCTCGGCCGGGACGACAGAAGAAAGAGCACTATTTGATCGCCTCCTGGATCGCCGCCGCCACCTCGGGCGAGGTGGAGAGAAGCGTCTTGACCGCAGCCTGAACATCCTCGCCGCCGGTCGGCTCGATCATGGTTCCGAGCTTCGCCATCTCGGCGACGAAACCGGGATCTTGCACGGTACGGTCGAAGGCGCGGCGGAGTGCCTCGAGGCGCTCGCGCGGGGTGTCTGGCGGCATGAATATCGCGCGCGCGGTCGCCGACTGGAACATCCAGAACTCCAGCATTGCGCGTGCCCGCGGCGTCTTGGCGAGTTCCACCATGGTGGGCACGTCGGGGTATTTGGCGATCCGCTCGGGCGCATTGATGGCAAGAAGATTGTAATCCGTCTCGCTCCAATGCGGCGCCATGGCCGGAATGTTCTGCAGCGTCGAGCCGGTGCCGTCGACCTCGCCGCGCTCGACCGCCAGCACGCGGCCGGTGTTGTAGCCGAGCACGACCTTGAAGCGGGTGTCGAGCAGCTTGTTCGACATCGTCAGCAGTTGATAGATGATCGAGTTCTTGCCGGTGCCCGCCATCGGGGTCTCGCGCCGCCGCGCATCCTCCATCGTCTTGGTCTGCGACGTATGCCAGGTGAGGATGACGCCGGTCGCTTTTTCCAGGTTGCCGATCCAGTTGAACTTGTTGGCGTCGTAGCGCACCGGGCCGGGCGCGATGATCTGGTTCATCGGCAGCGTGGAAAGCCCCATGGCGATGACGGAGCCGTCTTTGGGCGCGATGTTATAGGCCCAGTTGGCGAGGATGGTGCCGCCGCCCCCCGGCATGTTCGACACCACGATGGTAGGTTTGCCGGGCACGTAGTTGGCAAAGTACTTGGCGAAAGCGCGCGCGATCACGTCGAAGCCGCCGCCCGGCTCGGACGCGAGATTGAACTTGAGCGTATTGCCGCGATAGAAATCCGCGGCCGACTGCGCCAGCGCCGCTGCGGGCAAGAGGCTCACGCAAAGAGCTGCAATGACGGCTTGACGAGTTGGGATGATCGACATGGTCAATGCCTCTGCTTCTGTCCGCGGCGGACGTGTTGTTATTTGATCGCCGCGAGCACCTTGGCGGCGATCTCCGGCTTGGTGGCGATCAGGCGCGCGACCGCAGCCTGGGTCTCCTCGCCGCGCGTCGGATCGACCTCGATCCTGGCTTTCGCCATGTCGGCGAGGAAGCCCGGATCGCTCGCGGTCGCATCGAAGGCGCGCCGCAACGCCCCGATCCGATCGGCAGGCACGCCCGGCGGCGTGAAGATCGCACGCGCGGTCGCCGATTGCAGCATCATGAACAGCAGCATCTCGCGCGCCACCGGATCGTTGGTGAGTTCGATCATGGTCGGCGCGTCGGGATATTTGGCCACCCGCTTTTCGGCGTTCACGGTGAGGATGTTGATGTCGCGCTTGGGATTCCAGTGCGGTGCGATGCCGGCGTAATTCTGCAGCGTGGAGGCCGAGCCTTCGATCTCGCCGCGCTCGATCGAGATCACGCGGTTGCGCTCGTAGCCGAGCACGATCTTGAACTTGGTTCCGAGAAGCCGGTTCGACAGCGCCAGCATCTGGTAGAGCACCGAGGTCTTCGACGACACGCCCATGATGGTCTGGCGCGTCCTCGCGTCCGCAATCGTCTTGGTCTTCGACGTGTGCCAGGTGAACAGCGAGAGCGTCGCCTGTTCCAGGTTGCCGATCCAGTTGAGCTTGGTGGCGTCGTAGCGCACCTGATCCGGAATGATCACTTGATTCATCGGTATGGTGAGGTTCGCCATGCCGATGATAGTGCCGTCGCGCGGCGCCACGTTGTAGGCCCAGTTAGTCATGCTGATGCCGGCGGCACCCGGCATGTTCACCACGATGACGTTGGGGTGGCCCGGCATATGGTTCGGGAAGTATCGCACGAAGATGCGCGAGACCAAGTCATAGCCGCCGCCCGGGCTGGTGCTGACATAGAGCTTGATGGTCTGGCTGCGATAGAAATCGGCGGGCGCTTGTGCGGCTGCCGGGACCGCTGCGCCCAGGATCGCGAACGCCAGGCACGCCGAGAACGCCAAGAACGCGAAGATCGCCCGTGACATGAGAGCCATGCGCACCTGCCGTGTCGTTTCCACCCTGCAAGCAGGTTACGGGCGGCCGGCGGGCAGCGTCAATGTCGGAGGCGTTACGCCGCGCGCGGGCAGAGCCGGCGCGCGCCCATAAGCACGAGAAGCGCGAATGCGGCGGGCACGAGCGCGAAAAGTGTGCCGGCCGCCGCGAGCGCGGCGGTCGCCGCCCAGGCGATCGAGGAGAACGCTTCCGCAAAAGTTGCAACGCGCGACGACGTCTGCCGGCGCCGGAAGTGGCTGCGCTTGGCCTGCGCGCGGAACCAGAGCTGGATCGCGGTGGCGGCGCCGGCCGCGACCAAGACGCCGGCTGCGGCGACGAGCGCCACCCAAGCGGACAGGAAGGTGAGTGCAAGCACGAACGGTCCGAACACAAGCGCGATGACGCCCAGCACCGCTTCGACCTTGGCGTGCACAATCTGTCGCGCCGTGATCGGCGCGGTTGCAACCAGATCGGGCGCGTCCTCGCCCGAGATCGCAAGCCAGGCGAGCCCGCCCGCAAGCTGCCCCGCCGCCATCACCAGCACCGGCACGATCAGGGCGCCGGCGTTGCCGCCCGTCCCCCAGCTCCGCCAAAGGAGCAGCGCCGGCGGGAACAGATAAAGGAGTTGCATCAGCGACTGCGAGACCAGCCACGGGTCGCGCTTGAGCAGCGTCCATTCCTTGCGCCGCAGTATGCTCTTGGGCGAAGCCTGCCGGAACGCGCGGGCCGCGACGGTGCGTCGTGGCGCCGCATGCGCAACGCCGGTCGCCGCGATGACATGATCGGCGAAGCCGCGCGAGGTAGTCAGGATTGCGGCCGCGAGCAGGGTGAGGCTCGCGACCAGCACGGCGATGAGCGCGCTGACGTCGCCCAGCGCCGCACGCGCCGGCCACCACAGGAGACTTTCGACGTCGGGCGCGAGTGCCACGGCAGTGTCCGATCCGAGCACCGCGTAGCGCGACATCGCTCCGCTCACCAGCATCGAGTTGGTCGAGAAGATGGCGACGACCTGCAGGCCGATCACGAAGGCCGCGCCGATCACGGCCGCCACGATCTGGGCGATAAGGCGCGTGCGTTGCGGGCCGATGCTGCGGAACAGCGCGACGGTGAGCACGAGCGCGACGGCTGCGGCGGCGGCCGCGAACGCCACCACCGCGCCATAGGCGCAGAGCCAGCGCGGCCCGCCACGGATCGCCAACACGTTGATGAAGGGCGCCGCCACGACCAGCGCCATGGCGGTGATCGAGAGCGCCATCGTGGCCATGCGCACCGCGAACACCTTGCGGGCAGCAACCGGCGACGACAGGATCAGGTCGAGGTCGGAGCGAGTGTAGAACGCGCGCGTCACCAACTCCAGCGCCTGCGACACCATCAGCGACCACGACAGCAGCGCGCAACCGGTGAGGACGACGAGGGTATGCTTGTCGGGCTCGGCCACGTCGGCGAAGCGGCCGACGAGCGACAGCGCAAAGAGATGCATGGCGAGCAGGAAGACGATGCCGACGATCGTCACCGATCGCTTTCGCCAGCGCCCGCCGGCCGTCATCATGGCGAGCCAGTCGCGCCACGCGAGCCGCGATTCGTGGCGCGCAAACCAGACGAGCGTGCCGGGATGGCTCATGAGTGCCGCCGTGTCCGCCGCGCGTTACGCCGCCGCAGCCTGTTCGGCGACGAGAGCCAGGAACGTATCTTCGAGGCTTGCCGCGCCGCGGCCGGCCTGTCCGCGCAACTCCTCCAGCGTGCCCTGGGCGATCAGGCGGCCGGCTGCGATCACGCCGATGCGGTCGGCCATGCGCTCGGCCACCTCGAGAATATGCGTAGTCATGATCACGGTGCCGCCTTGGGCGACGCGCTCGCGCAGCACGCTCTTGACCTGCCGGGCGGAGCCGGCGTCGAGGCCGGTGAGCGGCTCGTCGAGAATGATCACGCTCGGGTCGTGCACCAGCGCGCCGACGAGCGCCACCTTCTGGCGCATGCCCTTGGAGAGTCCCTCGCAGCGCGCGTTGGCATGCGTCGAGAGACCAAGCCACTCAATCAGGTCGTGCGCGCGCTCCTGCGCTTCGCGCGCCGCGATGCCCCACAGCCCGGCGACAAATTCGAGATATTCCAGCGGTGTGAGCTTGTCGTAGATCATCGGCTCGTCCGAGATCCAGGCGACGCAGCGCTTGGCGGCGACCGGATCGGCGAGCGCGTCGATGCCGTGGATGTGGATCGTGCCGGCGTCGGGGCGCAGGAGCCCGGCCACCATGCGAAGCGTCGTGGTCTTGCCGGCGCCGTTCGGCCCGAGCAGCGTGTAGAACTCAGCCCTGCGCACCGTGAGGTCGAGGCCGTCGACCGCCGGGCGGTCGAAGCGCTTGCAAAGGCTGCGGATGGCGAGGGCGGCGGTCATCGCCCGACCCTAGGCGGGTAACCTTGCGGCCGGTTAAACGGCGGTCCGGAATTCCTCAAATTTCGTTAACGAAATTCGATTTCTGCAAGCCTGCTGTCGGCGGCCCTGTGATCGCTTCGCCCGCATATCGTCCCAATGCCTCCCGAGTGTTTGTCGTCTCCAATTTCTTGTCGGTCAGTGGACCACAACGAACAACCCCGGCCTTAAGGGCCGGGGTTCGAAATTGTTCGTGCAGGGGAGGGCGCCGCGGGCGCCCGCAAATACGTCAGGCCGAGATCTTTTCGTCGCTGTCGGTCGGCTCGCGCAGCACGTAGCCGCGACCCCAGACGGTCTCGATATAGTTCTTGCCGTTCGAGGCGTTGGCGAGCTTCTTGCGCAGCTTGCAGATGAACACGTCGATGATCTTGAGCTCGGGCTCGTCCATGCCGCCGTAGAGATGATTGAGGAACATCTCCTTGGTGAGCGTCGTGCCTTTGCGCAGCGAAAGCAGCTCCAGCATCTGATATTCCTTGCCGGTCAGATGCACGCGGGCGCCTGCGACCTCGACCGTCTTGGTATCGAGGTTGACGACGAGATCGCCGGTCTGGATCACCGATTGCGCATGGCCTTTCGAGCGCCGCACGATGGCGTGAATACGCGCGACCAGTTCGTCCTTGTGGAACGGCTTGGTCATGTAGTCGTCGGCGCCGAAGCCTAGACCGCGCACCTTGTCCTCGATGCCGGCAAGCCCGGAGAGAATCAGTATGGGCGTCTTCACTTTGGAGACGCGCAAGGTACGCAGCACCTCGTATCCCGACATGTCGGGAAGATTTAGATCCAAGAGAATAATGTCATAGTCGTAGAGCTTGCCGAGATCGACGCCCTCTTCGCCCAGATCCGTTGTGTACACATTGAAACTTTCGGATTTGAGCATCAGCTCAATAGATTGAGCTGTGGCGCTGTCATCCTCAATCAGCAAGACGCGCATGCCAGTCCCCTTCATCGCCGCGTCGGCGTTGGCCGGCCACGCCGCGGCCGCGGCCCGTGAAAACGCATTGGGACAAACCGACGCGATAACCTAACTAACAATGGTTAACGAAACCCTGATTCCCGTTATCCGGAAACCTCTGTGCAAATCCTAGCGAATCGCTCTAAGATATTGCATCAGAGTGGTTTTTTAGCCAAGTACTAGTTCATGTTCCGCGTTAAGAATTGGGGTTAGCCGATTCATAAGTCTCGCAGCCTCCGTCCTGGCCGGGCACTCCTGTGCCTGACAGTCCCTCGGACGGTGACGCAATGATTAACGACGCGGGTAAACACGACGTTAAAGCCCGTGAAAATTGAGGTAATTGGGCGCGGAGCGGCGGTATGAAGGCGCTGGCCGACCAGATCGGCGAACTCGACGGCGTGGCGATCTATGGCCGCGTGATCGGCGTGCGCGGCCTCATGGTCGAGGTGGCGGGGCCGATTCATGCCATGTCGGTCGGCGCCCGGGTGGTGATCGAGACCGGCAACGCACCCTCTATTCCCTGCGAGGTGGTGGGTTTCTCGGGGGCAAATGCGCTGCTGATGCCGTTCGGGCCGCTTGAAGGGGTGCGGCGCGGCTGCCGGGCCGTCGTGGTGGCCGCCGCTGCGGCGGTACGGCCCTCGCCGGGCTGGCTCGGCCGGGTCGTCAACGCCATGGGCGAGCCGATCGACGGCAAGGGGCCGCTGCCGGCTGGCCCGGCGCCTTATCCTTTCCGCAACGCGCCGCCACCTGCACACGCGCGCAAACGTGTCGGCGCTCCGCTCGACCTGGGCGTGCGCGCGATCAACACCTTTCTCACCTGTTGCCGCGGCCAGCGCATGGGCATTTTCGCGGGCTCCGGCGTCGGCAAGTCGGTGCTGCTGTCGATGCTGGCGCGCAACGTCGGGGCCCACGTGTCGGTCATCGGCTTGGTTGGCGAGCGCGGCCGCGAGGTGCAGGAATTCCTGCAGGACGACCTCGGTCCGGAGGGGCTTAAACGCTCGGTGGTGGTGGTCGCCACCTCAGATGAGCCCGCCCTCATGCGCCGACAGGCCGCCTATCTGACCCTGGCGATCGCCGAATACTTCCGCGACGCCAACAAGGACGTGCTGGTGCTGATGGACTCGGTCACCCGCTTCGCCATCGCGCAACGCGAGATCGGGCTCTCGGCCGGCGAGCCGCCGACCGCCAAGGGCTTTACGCCGACCGTCTTCACCGAGCTGCCGCGGCTCTTGGAACGGGCCGGGCCGGGCACCGGGCAGGGCACCATCACGGGCCTGTTCACGGTGCTGGTCGAGGGCGACGACCACAATGAGCCGGTCGCCGACGCAGTGCGCTCGATTCTCGACGGACACATCGTGATGGAGCGGCAGATCGCCGAACGTGGCCGCTACCCCGCCATCAATATTCTGCGCTCGGTGTCCCGCACCATGCCGAAGGCGGCCGACCAGGCCTACCTGCCATTGCTCACCCACGCCCGGCAGGTGATGGCGACTTATGCCGACATGGAGGAGCTCATCCGGCTTGGCGCCTACCGGGCCGGATCGAGCGCGGAAGTCGACGAGGCGATCGCGTTGCACCGGCCGCTGGAGGAGTTTCTCGGCCAAGCCAAGGACGAATCAACCAGCCTCGCGCAGGGATATCAACGTCTTGAGCAAATTTTACGGACCCCGGAAACCGAAAAATAACGTTGTGCTGCCAAGGTGCTGGATGGCTCGGACCGCGGTGGTTGCCAGGTATGGCAATTGGCGGAACGGGCGCCGTCCCAGGCATGGCTGTCCCAGGCATGGGGGACTTCGGGGGAGTATGAGTTCGATGAAGTCACGCGAGACGCTCATCCGTCTGAAGAAGTTTCAGGTTGACGAGAAGCGCCGGCGGGTTGCGCAGATCGAAGGCATGATCGCGGAGTTCGACCGCATGGCGGTCGACCTCGAGCGCGAGATCAAGACCGAGCAGGACCGAGCCGGGATCCATGATCCGGGTCACTTTGCTTATCCGACCTACGCCAAGGCCGCCATGAATCGGCGCGACAACCTCAAGCGTTCCGCCGACGAATTGCGCGTCCAGCTTGAGGAAGCCAAGGCGATGCTCGGCGAAGCGTTCGAGGAAATGAAGAAAGTGGAACTGCTCGACGAGCGCGACCAGATGCGCGAACGCGAGGAAGAGGCTGCCCGCGAGCAGGCCGCCCTCGACGCCATCGGTCTGATGCGAAGCCCCGCCCGCGCCTGACGCGTCCATTCGGCGGTACGTTTTCCCCGGATTACCCGGCCTGCCAGCTCGGCGGCCCGGCTGCGGCCTTTTGCGTGCCACCATTCATGGTAATCCCGTCTCGACGAACGGCGCCCGCCGCGGCCATAATCGACCGGGGCGGGCACAAGGGACGGGGCCATCCGTGGCGGTACTGTCGTCGATTGATATTTCGCGGCTGCTTGCCGCCTCCGGCAAGCGCGATTCGGCTGCTTTCGAGCAGCTATATGCCGCGACGTCCGCTAAGCTCTATGGCGTGGTGTTGCGCATCCTGCGGCGGCACGATCTCGCCGCCGACGTGATGGAGGAAAGCTATCTGCAGATCTGGCAGGAGGGCTCCCGGTACGATCCGAATCTGGGCAGCCCGCTCGCCTGGATGGTGGCGATCGCCCGCCGCCGCGCCATCGATCGCGCCCGCCGCTCCGACGCGGCCTCGACCGATGCCGAGCCTGAGATTGCGGATGCTGAAAGTCCTGGCGTGCTGCCCCGGCGCGAAATGACCGAAGAGCTCAAGCGCCTGCTCACCTGCATCGGGCGGCTTGAGCCGGACCGCCAGCGCATGCTGCTGCTTGCCTATTACGGGGCCTTCAGGCGCGACCAGCTCGCGGTCAAGCTCGACACCCCGGCCAACCAGCTCAAGGCTTCTCTTCGAAGCAGCCTGTCAGAGATCGAGCAATGTCTGACATTTTGAATGAGGACGATCTCAGCGCGCTCGCGGCCGAGTACGTGATCGGGACGCTCGATCCGGATGAGCGCACGCGCGCCAACGTTCTCATCGACGTCGATCAGGGCTTTCGCGACCTGGTGCGTGTCTGGGAGCGTCGGCTTGGCGAGTTGCACCTGATGGTGGAGCCAGTCGAGCCGGACGAGAGGATCTGGGAGCGCATCAGAGGCCGGCTCGGCATCGTTTCGCTCCCTCGCGCGCCATCGCTGCCGCTCGTCGCCGAGCCGAAGCCTGAGCCGCCACAGCCCGCGTTGGAAAGAAAGTTTGAGCCCAAGCTGGAATCCAATCTGAAGCCCGAGCCAGAGCCCAAACCGGAGCCCAAACCGGAGCCCAGGCCGGTTCCGGTGCCGGAGCCCAAGCTGGAGTCCAAGCTTGAATCCAAGCTGGAATCCAAGCCGGAGCCCGACTCAAAGGCCGAGAGTGCGCCGGAGCGCGAGCCGCTCACACCCGAGCAGCAACTCGCGGGAATCGTGCTGGAGGCGGAGAAGCGGCAGGCGGCAGAGACGCCCGTCGAGCCGTCCGGCGCGGCTGCGGAGCAGCCTAACGAAGTGTTGGCGCAGGTGAGCGGCGAGGGGCCGGCCGAAGCGCACCCAGAAGGGCAAGCTGAATCGCTATTGGCCGAGGCCGCCGAGGCGATTGTGCATCCGGGCGAGGAGAAGACGGAACCGGAAGGGGCGCACGAGGCAGAACCGGAGGCCGAACTGGTCGAGCCGGAAGTGTGGCCTGCGCCCGAGACGCTCCTGCGCGGCGGTCCGCTGTTGGCGCCGGTCGAGCTGCCGCGCCATCTTGCGTACGGCCGGGAGCGTCGGGGCGGCGCAGGCTGGCGGATCGCCGCCCTGTTCATGACCTTCGTGGCATTCGGGCTTGGCAGTCTGATCGCCGCCTGGCGGTTGGCGCCCGACCGCCTGCCGCCGCAGCTGCAGCCGGCAGCCGTCTTTGGTTTGGCCGAACCCTCGGCTCCGTCCGAGCCCCAGCCAGCCCCGCACGGCACCCAGTTCGAGGAATAGGGCAAAAAAATTTGGCGCGCCGAAAGGCACGCCGAGCCGAGTTTGGGGGGGACTGAAAAATCGAGGGTACTCAGCGCACTCGGGTCATCTCGCTTGAGGCGGTCATCGGCGCGCCGGCCTTGATCACGGTCGCCTCCAGGCGCCCGTTCGACGCATCGCTCATGCGCGCGGTCACGCCAATGCCTGCCACCAAAGTCGCACAAACAAGCGACACCACCACGATCTTGAGGTGGGTCATGCGGTCGGCGGTGAACATCGACGTGTTGTTCATGGCTCTCTCCTTGGGGCTCTCCCCAGGGCTTTCACGGGTTAGTCGCTGCGAGCGGTATTAAGGTTCATTTCCGGTTTCGATCCTGTGAGACGAAAAGTTTCCTTTTCCGCACCTTGCCGATGCGGCGACCCGATACGCGACGTGGAGATGCTGAGTAAACGCGGGGATTGCCGGATGGTTCCGGGCTGCCGTTCACGGAACCTTGAAGCGGCAGTGGTTGATTGACTTGGCCCCCGGGCGGCGTAAGAAACGGTCGCAACTGGCGAAAAATCAGGCTGATTAAGAAAACACATTCAAAATGACAGATTTTGGAAAATGACAGATTTTGCGGTTCCTTCCGGGCAGGCCCCCAAAAAATCCTTCCGCGACGTCTGGCTGATCAGTACGGGGCACGCGCTAACGCATTGGTATCCTGCGACATTTTACCTTCTTCTGCCGCTGATCGGGAACGAGCTGGGGCTCTCCTACGTACAGATCGGGTCGATTCTGACCACGCAGGCGATGTGCGGCGCGATCTCCAACATCCCGGGCGGCATTTTGGTCGACTCGGTCGGCCGCAAGGGCCTCCTGATGGCGATCTCGCTGTTCTGGATCGGCGCGCCCTACCTGCTCATGGGCTTCTCCCATGATTACTGGCTGCTCTTGACCTGCGCTGCGCTGGTCGGGATCGGCAACAACCTCTGGCATCCGACCGCGATTCCGCTGCTCGCCCAGCGTTTCCCGGATCGCAAGGGGCTGGCGGTGTCGATCCACGGCATGGGCGGCAACGTTGGCGACGCGGTGGCGCCGTTTGTTGCTGGCGCGCTGTTGGCTTACCTGACTTGGCGCCAGGTGGTGATCGTCAATGTCATCCCGGGCATCGCGATGTCGGTCTTGTTGCTCCTGCTACTCGGCGGCATGCGCTCGAAGCCGCGCGCTACCTCCGCCGGTGCCGCACGCCCAAAGCGCTCGCCCATCGATGTGCTGCGCGATTTCCGCACGCTCTTGACCAACCGTGTGCTCATCTTCCTGTGCGCGAGCTCGGTGTTCCGCTCCATGACCCACGGCGGGCTGATGACGTTTCTGCCGCTCTACCTCGCGCGCGAGATGGACTATTCGCCGTTCTTGATTGGCGCCACCATGGCGGCGCTGCAGATCGCGGGCTTTATCGCTTCCCCGATCTCCGGCCACCTCTCCGACAAGATGGGCCGCCGCCAGATCATTATGAGCAGCATGGGCGTGACCGCGGTGATCATCGTGTTCATGATCATGGCCGGGCAGTCGAACGCGTTCGTGTACTTCATCGCGTTCTTGGGCTTCTTCTTTTTCTCGATCCGCGCCGTGCTGCAGGCGTGGCTGCTTGATGCCACGCCGCCCAACATGGGCGGCTCGGCGATCGGCATGCTGTTTGCGATCCAGTCGGTCGGCTCGAGCATCGGCCCGCTGGTGTGCGGACTGATCGCCGACCGCTACGGGCTCCACGCCACCTTCTATTTCCTGGTCGCGACCATCATTGTCGCCAACATGTTCATCTTCTTCGCGCCGCCGGCCGCAATGCCGGAACGCTACGCGCAAGTGCCGGCGGAGTAGTGACGACCAGGTTTCCTGGATTGCCACATCCCTCGCGCCAACAAGCGAAGTGAGAGCGCGAGACTCCGGCGCGGCCTGTCAGCCTGCCTCGTGCCGGCGCACGATGAAAGTCTGGAAGCAAAAGCGCCAGCTATAAGCGATAGGAAGTTCGTTGCTGCGATCAGCGACGCGTCATCTGTTATCCACAACCGCGAACAAAGACACGTGATGCATGCCGCACTATGACCACATTGAAATCATCAGCACGACAATTTTACGCGTGAACATTGTATTTATCGGGAAAGCAACCACGTCCTACTAAGACGACCGACCCGAACAAACGACTAGCAAAATCAAATAAATGACGTTGCGCAGCGGGGGAGCCGATGTGTGTGAATCGCATGGGCCGCCGGTCCTGGCTGCGCAAACTGCGCGTGCAGCCGGGGGGGTATGGCCACCTGCATCTCCGTACGACAGAGCGTCATTGGCGGGTGGCGTGCGCAATCTGCCGGCCTCTCGTCCGGAACATCAGCAATACGAGCGGTGAGTAACCGAAAGGAGGACGCGTCGCATCGCGGATGAACGGGAGAGACATCAAGGCGCTGACGGCATCGAGGGGAGGCGACAATGACTGCGGCAAGGGAAAAAGTGCCGGAAAGCGGCATCAGCGATCGAACCAGTTCGGCACCGTCAGGAAGGCGCGCGGGCGCGACCCGCAAGGAGCCCGGCCCGGAGAATTGGGCAGGTGACGTCGCGGGGCTTTACGCTGGCGAAGAAAGCTCAAACGAGCAGCGCGCCGCTGCAGCTGGCGAGAATGCGTCGCCGCCTCCGAGACCGGACATGTTCGAAGGCGATGCGGACTTGCTCGAGCTGAGGCGCCGATTGTCGGTCGACCCTGACTTCATCCCGGAGCCGCCGCGCCAGGCGCCGCAACGGTCTGCAGCTCCACTGGCCTTGGTCGCGCAGACCATCATTTTGGCGGCTTCGACCGCGGTCGTCGTCTTCGGTGTCGTCGAGTTCCTGCTCGCGCGCGATCAAATCATGTCGCGCCCGAACGACATTCATCTCGCAGCGCTCAAGTCACAGGCGGCACCGGCGGACGAAAGGTCACGGCCGACTGCTCCGGTGTTGCTTGGTATCCACGACCAGCAGGCTTTGATGGACGAGCCCTTGGCGCTGGGTGCGGTTCTGTTTGGCGCGGGCGAAGAGACCTTGCACGTGACCGGCCTGACCGAAGGCAGCCGGCTTTCGGTCGGCGAGCCCAACGGATCGGCCGGCTGGCGTGTTCCGGCGCAGGACGTTGCGGGCGTTCTTGTGCTCCCGCCGCCATCCTTCGTCGGCACCATGCATGCCGTCATCAAGCTTCACTCGCCCGACCGCAACGCCCCGGTCGACACGCAGTTTGCTCGATTTGAATGGGTCGCGAAGCCGCCACGCGAGTTTGCGCAGCCGCAGCTCGATCGGCGCGACACCGCGCAGCTGGCACAGACCGGCGTGAAGCTCGATCCGCAACGGATGTCCTCGCTGGTCAATCGCGGGCTCGAGCTCATCAGGAACGGGAACTTTGCGGCGGCGCGGTTGGTCCTGCGGCCGGCCGCCGAGGCTGGCGATCCGCAAGCCGCGCTCATGCTCGGCGCGACGTTCGATCCTGTGATCGTGGCTGAACAAGGGGTGCTCGGGCTCGAGCCCGATCCAAGCGTCGCGCGCAGCTGGTACCAGCGCGCCCTCGAGTTGGGATCGAGCGAAGCCTCTCGCCGCATCGAACGCCTGGCGGAGATGAGCAATCAAAGCGCGGCAGCGTCGCTGAAGAGGGCGCCATGATCGTGTTGCTGTGCGGCTCGCGAGTAGCCCGCCGACGGCTGCATCGGCCGGGAGCGGGGCTGCCGCGTTGGCTCGACCAGCGCCAGGATGCCAAAACGCAAGTCAAGGGAGGCCGCAATGACGTGCATGACGAGGTTCTTCTCATGTGTCTTCGCCACGTTGGCGCTGTTTGTCTCGGGCGAGGCTCAGGCGCAACGGAAAGCGGCGCCGGCGCGGGCCAACCCGCCCGCGGCCGAGATCCAGATGAAGGCCCGGATCAATGAATGGACGCTCGGGCTCGCCGGTGGTTTGCTCGAAGGCGCGCCGATCCGGCTCGCGACCGAGATGGCGCGGGTCGTCAACGACGGCGAGAACCTGCATGTGCTGCCGATCGTGACGCGCGGACCGACCGAGAATTTGAACGATCTCCTGTATCTCAGGGGCGTCGACATGGCGATCATCAGCAGCGACTCGCTTGAGGAGTACAAGCAGCAGCTGCCGGATATCAGGCGGCGGATCGTCTACATTCTCAATCTGTTTCCCTCCGAGCTGCATGTCTTTGTTCGGCCGGAGATCCGCTCCTTCGCCGATCTCGCAGGCAAGAAGGTCAACTTCAATACTCGCGGCACTGCGGCGGCCTTCACCGGCCCGATCATCTTCAGCCGGCTGGGTGTCCAGGCCGAGCAGACGTTCATCCCGCATCCGCTGGCGCTCGAGCAGATGCGGCGCGGCGAGATCGCCGGCGTGGTCTTCATCACCTCGAAGCCGATCGATGCGTTCTTGAAACGTAAATGGGATGAAGGATTCAAGTTCCTGCCGGTCGAGTATGGTCGGAAGTTCGAGGACTACTACCTGCCGTCGGTGCTCGACGCGAAGGACTATCCCAACCTGATCCGCGAAGGCGAGCAGATCGAAACGATTGCCGCACCCACCATCCTCACCGCCTATAATTGGCAGCCCAGCTCGGATCGCTATCGCCGCGTCGCACGCTTTGTCGACCATCTGTTTGACCGAATTCAGCGGCTGCACACGCGGGGCTTCGACCCGAAATGGAAGGACGTCAATCTCAACGCCAAGGTTCCGGGCCTGGAGCGCTTTCACGCCGCGCAGGAATGGCTGAACGCCAATACCGCGCGCGTCGGGATGCGCCCGTGAGGTTCAGGGGGCTCGCGGTCCTGGCGCTCTCGAGCATCAGCCAGGCGAGCTACGGCCAGCCCGCCCACGACACTGTCGCGCGCGTGAAGTCCTGCTTCAGATACGAGCGTGCGGCGCGCCAGGAATGTTTCGATACGCTCTGGCGCGAGCTGGCGCCAGAGACCGTTCCTACCGCCCCGCGGGGCGACGGAAGCTGGATCGTCAGCCAGACGATGTCGCCGCTCGACTACAGCCCACAGGTCGCCGCGACCATGGTGTCGCGCTTGAGCACAGGCAACGCGCCCGCGTCGCTGACCATCGGCTGTCGCGGGCAGCGCACCGAGATATCGATCGGCACGGCCGGGAGTTGGCGTGCCGCGATTGGCGACGACATCAGGGTGGCATATCGGATGAACGGCGAGGACGAAATCCTGGAGCGATGGGCTGTGGCGGAAGACGGGCGCAGTGCTCACTATCGCGGGGACGCCGTCAAGTTCCTGGACCAGCTGCGTGATAACGGGCAGCTCTCGATTCGCGTTATCGACGGGCATGGGCCAACGCCGCCGACGGCATTCGTGCTCACCGGGCTCGAGGCCGTCCGGCGGAAGGTCACGCAGGTCTGCCGGGCGCCATCCGCGAAGTCGAGTTCGGCGCCCGAGTGGCGCTGACGCTTTCGGGCTTTGCGCTCAATGCAGAGCTGTCGTCGATTACCGTTGCCGATCGGAGGCGATGGTCGACTATCCGTGCCACCGTCGCTATGCTGACGGGGCATTTCTGTTTCATCAGGCACGCATCGGAGGACGCGATGACGTTGAGCGCACAGGAGCGTATTGCCGAAGACACGCTCGCGGTGATCGCGACCGGCGTCGCGCTCGGCGCGACCGTGACGGGCGTCGATCTTCGGTATCTAAGCGAGGCCGCGTTCGCGCGCATCATGCGGGCTTGGCATGACCATTCGGTGCTGCTGTTTCGCGGCCAGACGCTCACCGACCAGGACCTGATCGCCTTCAGCCGCCGGCTCGGCGAACTCGACTGGGCGCCGGTCCAGGAGACCGGCCGCCGCTTCGTCGAGGGGCTGCCGGAAATCTACATCGTCTCCAACGTCAAGGTGAACGGCGAGCCGATCGGCAGCCTCGGCGACGGCGAAGCGGTGTGGCACACCGACATGTCGTATCTCGAGCTGCCGCCGAAGGCGAGCATGCTCTATGCGCTCGAAATCCCGCCCACTGGTGGCAACACCTCGTTCTGCACCATGTACGGCGTCTACGAGGCGCTGCCGCAGCACCTGAAGGATCGTATCGCCTCCCTCAAGATCAAGCATGACGGCACCTACAACAGCGGCGGTTATGTGCGGCAAGGCATCACGCCGACCGACGATCCGCGCACCTCGCCCGGCGCCGTGCATCCGCTGGTGTGCACCCATCCGGCGACCGGCCGCCGCATGCTCTATCTCGGCCGCCGCCGCAACGCCTACCTGGTCGGACTCGAGCTAGCCGAATCCGAGGCTTTGCTCGATGAATTGTGGCGCGTCGTTAACCAACGCGAGTTCACCTGGGAGCACGTCTGGCGCCTGGGCGATCTTGTCTTATGGGACAATCGCTGCACCATGCACCGGCGCGATGCCTTCGACCCGAACAGCCGGCGCATCATGCACCGCACGCAGGTCAGGGGCGATGAACGGCCCGCCTGACCGTTGGGGGCTTGCACAAGAGCGTGGTCGATCTCATTGTGCCGCGATGGTTCCCGGTGCTTGGGTGTTCGGAAATCCGTCATGAAGCGGTCGTCCCTGTTCGTTGTGTTTTTCTCCGTTTTGCTCCTGTTAGGCTTCTGGCGCGACGCTCTTGCGTGCGCCTGCTGTACCAACGTCGGGCAGCGCAACGTCGGCACCTCGCGACTCGATTCCTACAAGTTCGGCGAGATCAGCAAGTTGCAGTTTGCGGGCGAGGCGCGGCTCTTCACCGGCGAAGCCGACCCGAGCGATGTGCGCGGGATCGCGACGCCCGCGCCTCGCTACCAGCTTTCGGCCGCCTGGCAAGACAATCGCCTCACGTTTTCGTTCCGCGATCAGGAGGGCAGGGCGGGAACCCTCACGCTGCCGCGCCCCGTCACGTTGTCGGTGTTCGAGGTCGACCCGCGCACGCAGACGGTCGAGGGCGGTTCGGGCCCCGTGCTTTACAAGGAATGGAAGCTGACTGGTCGGGCTACCGGCACCGGCATCTTCTCCGGCGGCGTCGGGGCGGGCCAGCTCCTGAGCCTGATCCTGCAGGGGCATGGCAACAGCTGCACCACCGCCGCCGACTTTACACATTGGACACTGGCGATGCTTGGGCCGAAGGCAAGCTACACGTTCTTCGGCGACCTTGTGCCGGCCCAGTAGGGTACCGCGACGTTGCCGGCTTACGCCTCCTCCTGGAACCAGGTCGGGGTCTTGTAGCCGGCCCTCTTGCGCGCCGCCGTGTAGCGCTTGTAGAGGTCGCGCTTGATCGGATCGCCGTTGGCCTTGTGCACGTAGGGGCATACGTCGACGCAGATGTGGCAATACTCCGCGCGCAGTCGTGAGTAGACGTAGCATTTCTCGACGTCGGTGACCCAGCGCCTGATGCCTTCCGTGATCGTGAACGCACGGTGCGGAATGGCGTCGCCCGGACAATTGTTGCTGCAGAGGTTGCAGCTCAGACACGTATCCTGCACGCCGAAGATATGCGGCGCGTCGACCGCGAGCGGCATCGTGGTGGTGACGATGCCGGGTCGGTGGCTCGCGCCGAAGCGCGGATGCACAAGGCTGCCGTGCTTGCCGAGCTCGCCGAGGCCGGCGTCGATCATCGCCGGTATGGCCTGCACGTCGCAGGCGCCGTTGTGATGCGCGATCGCCGGATAGCCGAGCGAGCGGATGTGCACAGCCATCTGGGTTGCGATCTCGGCGCAGCGCACATAGGTGTCGCACGCCTCCTGCTCGGTCGCGCGCGGTCCCTTGAGCGCCTCCGCATAGTCCTCCGCGACGATCATGCAGACGACATGCGTGTGCGGCAGGTCGAGCCCACTGCGGACCATGATCGGCGTGAGCCGCGCGATCCCGACGTCGTCGGCGCCGATCGCGCGCGCGAACCGCTTGACCGCCGCCGCGGCGCTGGCGGGATCATGGAACACGGTGGGGGCGGGATTGACCTCTCCATCACGGAACTTGGCGAGGTCGGACCAGCGCTTGCGCTGCGCATTCTGTTCGGGCGGGCGGTGCTTGTAGAGCGGCAGCTCCTCGAAGCCATGCTCATTCATTACCTTGACCAGCAGCGGATCCTTGTAGCCCTGCTCGCGGATCTCGGAGATGCCCTTCATCGGATCGGCCCTTTTGTTTCCGCCCTGGTTGTTTCCGCCACTGGCGCTGCCTGTCGCTATCGCGCCGCTGTTTGTCTGGTCAGGCCGCCGCTTTCGCTCCGGCCAGGATTTCCTCGACCCTCGGCCATTCCTGCCGGCCTTTCTCGGTCATGAGCTCGAGGTATTTCAGGTTGAACCAGTCCGTCATCGCCTCGCGGTAGCTGCGACGTTCCGTCATGCGCGCATACCAGGCTGCAAGGCGCGGGCGGCGTGCCCACATGCCGGCGAGCTGCAGGTGTTCGAGGCGCGTCAGGTAGGGGGTATACGCGATGTCGGCGAGCGTGAGCGAGTTGCCGGCCAGCCAGGGGCCGGCGCCAAGCGCGGCCTCCATGCGCGTGAGCAAAGCGTCGAAGCGCAGCACCGACTGCCGGAACTGCTCCGACTGCGAGCCCTGGTAGATGTTCTCGCGCACGCGCGCCCGCTTTACCGGATCGGGCACGTTGTTGATCAGAGCCTCCACCTCGTCGGCGCCCTTGGCGAGCTTCTGATAGCGGAACGCGATGCTGGTGCTGAGCACACCGGTGTCGGCGTGCAGGCCGTCGTCGAGCTGCTTGGTCCAGAGCCGGACGGCGGCCTTGCCGGCAGGATCCGCCGGGTGGAGCGGCGGGTCCGGAAAGACGTCGTCGAGATATTCGTTGATGATGGTCGATTCGATGATGACGGCGCCATTGTGCACGAGCGTCGGAACGACCGCATTGGGATTGAGCGCGAGGTAGTCCGGCTGCTGCTGGTCGCGTGCGCGCAGATCGAGATGCTGGCTCGTCCACTCCAGTCCTTTCTCGGCCAGCGCCAGTCGCACCTTCTGGGAGCAGGTGGACATGTCGTTGTGATAGAGCTCGATCATGCGTGTCTTCCAAAAGAAAATTGCGCCCTCGCGGCTGCCGGCAGGGGACGGCGGCCGGCCATGCTCATCATGCCTTCATGCCGCGGATCGGATTGTTCTTCTCGCGCGTCGCCTTGATGCCGTTGAGCAGGCTCGCGAGGTCGGGGCGCGCATAGGGCGCGTTTGAGATGTCGATGACCTGCACCTTGCCTTGGGCATTGACCACGAAGATGCCGGGTTCTGCGAACGGCCGGTCGGTTTCCTGCGGCGAGCGCGGGTCGGAAATATAGAGCCCGAGCGTGCGCATCTGGTCGGTCGAAAGGTCGTAGCCGACCGGGAAGCGCCAGCCTTCTTCCGCGGCCATGCTCTCGGCCTTCTCCTTGGGGTCGGCGGACACCACTGTGACGCCGATGTCGGCGTTGTTGAAATCATCGAGCAGGCCGTCGAGCGTCTTGAGATATCTGCGGCACAGCGGGCAGTGCTTGCCGCGATAGACGACGACCGCGTGCCAGCGGTCGCGCCCGCCAAGCGCAAGGTCGCCGCCGCCGACCTTGGGCACCGACAAGGCCGGAAATTCCGCGCCAGCCTTGAGTTTGGTCGCTTGCGTCATTCTGGCCTCCCTTCTGTCACGTTGCGGCTGGTGCTGCCGGCCGGTCGTCATCCGTCGAGCAGCGCCAACGCGGGCCTGGCGATGCCTTCGAGCAACGCGCGATCCGGCTTCGAGCGGGCGAGAACGCGGATACCAAGCAGGACCGCAAGCAGGAGCCGGGCGATGTCGCGCGCCTTGACGTTGCGCGGGATGCTGCCGTCGCGCTGCGCGGCCGTGATCAAGCAGTGAAAGAAGGCCTCAACCTCGTCCATGCGCCGCGCGATCTCCGCTCGCAGCCGGCGATCGTGCGGAGCCACTTCGAGGGCGGCGTTGACGAGCAGGCAGCCGCGGCGTGACCGGTCGCTCAAGGAGTAGTCGATCACCTCCGCGAAGAACGCGCCGATCGCCCGTTTCGGCGGCAGCGACGTCTGCAGACGCTTGAAGCGCGGCCGCACGATGCGGTCGAGGTAGCGCTCCAGCGCCTGCACGAACAACGCGCGCTTGCTGCCGAAGCTGTTGTAGAGGCTGGTGCCGGCGATGCCCATCGCGGCAGCGAGATTGCGCACCGAGGTTGCCTCGTAGCCGCGCTGCCAGAAGCAGTCGATCGCCGCGTCGAGCGCGACAGTCTCGTCGAAGGTAATCGGTCTCGCCATGAACGTTTCGATATCGGCAGCTTTAAGTCGGCGGAGTGGGCGGCTCGAGGGTGCCAGCTCCACGTCGGTGTGCTCGCGGTATCATGCGCGCGCGTTGACATAATGGATCGAGCGTTACAGAATGTCCAGCGTATCCGACGTCGCCGCCAAGAGACCGTCCACAGAGACCGCCCAAGAAACCGTTCAAGAGACCGCCCTGGAAACCTCCAGGAAGCCGCCAGCAAATCTGCCGAGGAGACAGCCATGGATCAGCGTACGAAACCGGCCCCGCGCCTTGCTCCGCTTCCGCCCGCTCCGGAACTGAAGGAGGCGTTCGACGCGTCCCGCAAGCGGCTGGGCTTCGTGCCCAACAGCATGCTGATCATGCAGCGCAAGCCCGCGATGGTGCGGGCCTGGACGGCGCTTACGACCGCCATCAATGATCCGGCCACCAGCAAGGTCGACTTCGGCCTCAAGCGCCTGATCGGCCACATGGCAAGCCGCGCCGCCGGCTGCCAGTACTGCATGGCGCACACCGCCGGCGTCGCGCGGGCGAACAGCGAGATCGAGCAGAAGGTTGCCGCCATCTGGGAATACGAGACGAGCCCGCTGTTCAGCGAGGCCGAGCGCGTCACGCTTGATTTCGCGCGCGCGGCCGGCTCGGTGCCGAACGCGGTGACCGATGAGATGTTCGCGGCCATGCGCAAGTACTGGACGGAAGAGCAGATGGTCGAGATTGTCGGCGTGATCGCCGCCTTCGGCTTCCTCAACCGCTGGAACGACACCATGGCGACGCCGCTCGAAGAGGAGCCGGTCGAGATCGGCGAGAAATATCTCGTCCGCGGCGGTTGGAACGCCGGCAAGCACGAGCGCACGGACAGCGAAACCGGCTGATCCCGGGCTCGGCGTTATCCCCGGCACAATAAGCTCGGGGCGCAATAATCATAACGCACCACGCAAGCGTGGGCGTCACAGGGAGGGATGCCATGAGATTCGCTCTGCTTTGCATTGCGCTGCTTTGCGTCATCGGTCAGAGCGAGTTGGCGGTCGCCCAGACGACGCCGATTGAGCTCGTGCAACGCGCCGTGGCCGCGCAAGGCGGTGCGGAGGCGTTGCGCGCGGTCAAGACGCTCGTCATCAGGGGCGAAGGCAAGCAGTGGGTGACGGGCCAGGCCTACAAGGCCATCGGCGAGCCGCGCTTCGTCGGCGAGTCGACCTTCACGGTGACGGCCGACCTCGCGAGCCGCGCCGTCCGGGTCGACTGGGATCGTGAGCTGCGGCTGCCCACGCCCTCACGCGGCAAGTTCAGCGAGCTCGTGTTTCCGACTTTCGGGGTCGTGGTGCAGGGCGGGCAAGCCCGCCCGATGTCGGGAATTCGTGTCGCCACCCATCACCGCGAGCACGGGCGCGCATCGCCGCTTCTGCTGCTCAAGGCCGCGGCGGCGCCGCAGAACCTCGCCGCCATGCCGGACCAGAAGCTCGACGCGCGCTCGCTGCCGGCCGTGTCCGTCAAGGACGGCGGCACGACCTACATCATTCTGTTCGATCGCGAGACGCATTTGCCGGCGGCGGTGCGTACCCGCGACGACGATCATCTGTTCGGCGATTCCAACTACGATCTCGTTCTCGCGGACTGGAAGCCGGTCGGCGGCGTCAAGATCGCCTATTCGCTGTCGTTCCGGATCAACGGGACCGAGGTGCAGCAGCTGCGATACAAGGACGTCACGCTCAATGCACCGATCGCGGCCGCAACCTTTGCGGTCAGCGACGAGGTCAAGGCGAAAGCGAAGCCGCCGGCCACCGCGAACGTTCCCTACCAATGGGTGATCGGGCGGCTGATGCTGGGCCGCTTTGTCGACAGCGATGCGATCTATTACGCTCCTGGCGGCAGCTTCAAATTGACCGAGCTTGCGCCCAACGTGCAGCATGTAGTCGGCGGCTCGGCCAACAACCTGATCGTCGCCATGAAGGACGGCATCGTCATCTTCGATGCGCCGGTCGACGAGGGCCAGTCGCGCTGGGTCATGGATGCGGCCAAGGCGAAGTATCCGGGCAAGCCGATCAAGTATCTGGTGCTCACCCATCACCACAACGACCACTCTGGCGGCATGCGCGCCTATGTGGCCGAAGGCGTCACGGTCATCGTGCCGAGCCAGAGCAGGGCGTTCTTCGAGCAGGTCGTGCGGGCGCCGCGCTCGATCGCGCCGGATTCGCTGCAGCGCAAAATGCGGCCGGCGCGCTTCGAGGAGGTCAAGGACTCGATGTCGCTCAAGGACGACACGATCGAGATTAATCTGCACAACATTGCCAATCCGCACGCGGACGGCTTCCTGATCGCTCATCTCGTGAAAGAGAACATCGTGTGGATCACCGATCTGGTTTCGCCGCGTCCGCATATGGTGCGATCATCCTGGTCGGTCGCGGCCGGCGAGGGGCTGCGCAAACACGGCATCACCGGCGCATTGATCGCCGGCGGTCATGGCACGACCGGCAAGCAGGCGGACATGGCCGCGATATTGAATTGAGTCGCTGGCGCGACGATTGCAGTGCGGCAACGACCGCAATCGAGCCCGTGCAGGCGGCCGCGTCAGGATGACGCGGCCGATCATGCGCGTGCGGCGGAACCAATCCGCCGCCTTTGGTCATCTTCTCATTCAACCAGCAACGCGGACCGAAGTCGTCCACCGCATTGTCACCGGCAGGTTGTTTGCGGCAGTGCCGCGATCACACAGTTGCCGCACGGTGGCGATAGAGAAACGTCAGTCCGCTTCGGTCATTTGCGCATCGTGTTCTTTTGCGCATGGAGAATTCGCCATGATCGCAGTCCGCGCTCTCAAGCACATGGAGTCGCATTTCCGCGGTGAGCTGATCACGCTTGGCGATCCGCGTTATGACGAGGCCCGCAAAGTCTTCAACGCCATGATCGACCGCCGGCCGGGCCTGATCGCGCGGTGTCACAGGCCGGAGGACGTGGTCGAGGCGGTCAAGCTTGCGCGCGAGCAGAACGGGCCGGTATCGGTGCGCGGCGCCGGCCACAATGTCGCGGGCTATGCGGTCTGCAACGACGGGGTCGTCATCGATCTCTCGCCCATGAAGGCGATCGAGGTGGACCCGGCGCTGCTGCGAGTGCGCGCCGAGGCCGGCGCGACCTGGGGCGAGGTCAATGATGCGCTGGCGCCCCATGGCCTGGCGGCGACCGGCGGGTTCGTCTCCATCACAGGGGTTTCGGGCCTCACGCTCGGCGGCGGGTTCGGATGGCTGTTGCGCAAGCACGGCTTGGCGCTCGACAACCTGATCTCGGCGCAGGTCGTCCTTGCCAACGGCGAGCGCGTGCGCGCAAGCGAAACGCAGAACACCGATCTGTTCTGGGCGATCCGCGGCGGCGGCGGCAATTTCGGCATCGTGACCTCGTTCGAATTCCGGGTGCACCCGGCCGGAACCGTGCTGGCCGGTGTCGTGCTGCATCCCGCCAAGGCTGCCAGAAAGGTGCTGCGTCATTGGCGCGAGTTCGAGCAGACCTCGCCCAACGAGCTCACGCAGGGCGCGCTCTTGTTCCACATCCCGGACGATCCCAATTTCCCGCCGCCGCTGCGCGGCGTGCCCGTGATCGGAGTCGGCGGCGTATTCGCGGGTCCGATCGAGGATGGCGAGAAGGCGCTTGCTCCCTTGCGCAGCTATGGCCATCGATGTCGTCAGCGAGTTCTTTGCGCGCGTGCCCTCGCGGCGCACGGTCGTCGTCCTTGAGTACTATGGCCGCGATGGCGCCATGCAGCGCGTACCGGACGCCGCGACCGCTTTCGGGCATCGCCGCTACCCCTACAATTTCCTGGTGACCTCCGCGTGGTCCGATCCG
This sequence comes from uncultured Alphaproteobacteria bacterium, assembly GCA_963753575.1. GTDB lineage: Bacteria > Pseudomonadota > Alphaproteobacteria > Rhizobiales > Xanthobacteraceae > VAZQ01. The sequence continues at coordinate 2,956,702 of CAVWCR010000003.1, read as the reverse complement.
GCGAAGACCGAGCGCAACATTGCCTGGACACGCGAGTTCTTCGACGCGATGCGTCCCTATACGGCGAATGCTTCCTATCTCAACTACATCGGCGAGGAGGGGCGCGCCGGATTGACCGCGTCCTATGGCGCCGGGAAGCTGGCGCGGCTTGCGGCGCTCAAGAACAAATATGATCCCGCAAACCTGTTCCGGATGAATCAGAACATCGCGCCCGCCGCTGCGGCCATGCCGGCGCGCTAGGTTCGTGTACATCGCTGGCCGCGCAACAAAAGCGTGGGTCAATCAAGAAGCGCGAACCGCGGCGGCCGCCTGTGGTCAGCGGGGATCGGCCAACAAGAGTAGAATTCTACTGCGACCGCTCTCCTTACCCGTGCTTTGCTGTGTGAACGGGGGCGAAGCATCTTGCACTCTGAAGAGGAGCGGGGAATGGACCCGGGAACGATCAGAACAAGTCTCGCGACGCTGGCGGTCGTGATCGCCGTGCTGGCATGTGGCACATCGGAAGCCTCGGCTTGGGTCTGCCGCGCGACCGGGGTCGGGGTGACGACCTTTGGGCAGAGCCGCAGCATCGCCCGGGCCAAGTACATTGCTCTGCGCCGATGTGAGCGCCGCAGCCCGGTGCCGGTGTGCACGATTGTGTATTGCCGCTGATGGCGCCGTAGCCGCTGTCGCCGCGCGGCGGCCGGTCAGCGGGACGACGGCACTCCCTGGACAAGGCCGCTCCGCCTCTGTCACTCTTGCTGCATGGACAGACAAGAGCTCAATGTGCGCGCCATCCTGTCGGGGAAGGCGCCGAAGGATACGCCTGTCACGGTCAAGGGCTGGGTGCGCACAAGGCGCGACTCGAAAGCCGGCATCTCGTTCGTGCACGTCTCGGACGGTTCGGCGTTCCATCCGGTGCAGGTGGTCGCGCCCAACACGCTGCCGAACTATGCCGATGAGATCCTCAAGCTCACCACCGCCTGCGCGGTCGAGGCGACCGGCACGATCGTGCCGTCGCCCGCCAAGGGTCAGCCGTTCGAGATGCAGGCGAGCGCCATCAAGGTGATCGGCTGGGTCGACGATCCCGACACCTATCCGATCCAGCCCAAGCCGCACACCATGGAATTCCTGCGCGAGGTCGCGCATCTGCGGCCGCGCACCAACGTGATCGCGGCGGCGACGCGGGTGCGCCATACGCTGGCGCTGGCGATCCATCGCTTCTTCGACCGTGAAGGCTTCGTCTGGGTCAACACCCCGATCATCACCGCCTCCGACGCCGAAGGGGCGGGCGCGCTGTTTCGCGTCTCGACGCTTGATCTTGCCAACCTGCCGCGCACGCCGGAGGGACGCGTCGACTTCACGCAGGATTTCTTCGGCCGTGAAGCCTTTCTCACGGTGTCCGGACAGCTCAACGTCGAGGCTTATTGTCTCGCGCTCACCAAGGTCTACACCTTCGGGCCGACCTTTCGCGCCGAGAACTCCAACACCAGCCGGCATCTCGCCGAGTTCTGGATGATCGAGCCCGAGATCGCGTTCGCCGATCTCTCAGACGATGCGACGCTGGCGGAAGGGCTCCTCAAGTTCGCGCTGCAGGCGCTGCTCGACGAGCGGCCCGACGATCTCGCCTTCTTCGACGAGCGGGTCGAGAAGGGGCTTCTCGCCAAGCTCAACGGCATCGTCTCCTCCGAGTTCGTGCGCATGGACTACGGTGAGGCCATCAAGATTCTCGAGCGCGCCAAGGAGAAGTTCGAGTTCCCCGTGAAGTGGGGCGTCGATCTGCAATCCGAGCACGAGCGCTATCTCACCGAGAAGCACGCCAAGAAGCCCGTGATCGTGATGAACTATCCCAAGGACATCAAGGCGTTCTACATGCGCGTCAACGACGACGACAAGACGGTGGCCGCCATGGACGTGCTCGCGCCCGGCATCGGCGAGATCATCGGCGGCAGCCAGCGCGAGGAGCGCCTCGACGTGCTCGACGCCCGCATGACGTCGCTTAACATCGACAAAGAGCACTACGCTTGGTACCGCGATCTCCGCCGCTACGGCACGGTGCCGCACGCGGGCTTCGGGCTCGGCTTCGAGCGCACGCTCGCCTATGTCACCGGGCTTGCGAACGTGCGCGACGCGATCCCGTTTCCGCGGACGCCGGGGCACGCGGATTATTGAGAGTATATACAAACGCTCAACTGGCGCCGCCTAAGTTGGGCTCTTTTCATTGAGTTTATCGTTGTAGCTTATTTGTCAATGGGGCTGTGGTGTACGTCACTTACTTCGATGAGGTTAAGGCCACACCAGCCAACGGGCAGAATAGCTATTTCGTTGGTGGAATCTGCGTGCCGATGGCGAATATCGGAGATCGAAAAGGAGGTCATCGACTACGCCAATGAGGTGCTTAAGACTCGTGAGTTGAGTCCAAAAACCGAGTTTCATGGCAATTACATCTATTCTGGCAAAGGACCTTTCAAAGGGGTTCCGGCCGAAAAGCGCATCGAAATAATCCTAAAGCTCACTGATATCATCGGCATGGCCCCGGTAAAGAGAGTATTCGCCGAAATTATCTCCAATCGCCTGAAGTACATCGGCGCCGCCGAGCCAGCGTTCATGTTCTTCTGCGAGCGTGTTCAGCTCCTAATGTTTGAACTGAAGAGCCACACAATCCTGATTGGAGACCAGGATGACAATCAGATGAAAGAGATGATAAGCCGCTTTCTGACTTATCGTTTGACAGGCACATATTGGGCCTATGGAATCAAGATCGAAAGCTTCGTCGATTCAATCACTTTGCTCGGTCTCACTATTCTAGGATGATTCAGCTGGCTGATGTGTATATGTTCAGCCGTACAGGATGGATGGTGGATAAGCTGCGGGAAGGTCTAAAAAACAAGGTGAAACCGGTCATGCATAAATACAAGGAATGGCCCGCGCCTCCGATCACTTTCTAGCGTGTATGGAGCTTATTGCGAAGCCAGTTCCTTTGTACACCTACTCAAAGGAAAAGGAACGACTCCTAAAGCAAATCATTCGCAAACATCTCCTATCGCAGGGCATGAATTTGGATGGCGCACGCGTCGAGATTTGCAAGGCGTATACATAGGTGCGAAATGAAAGAGAAGGCCACAAAAGAGCCCTACGATTGGGCGCAAGCAATTCTCTCCGTGGCGTCCTGCAAGTCTGTAGATTTGGGTGAGCTTGCACATGCGGCAAAGCTTGACCCTTTGGCTGGTGACCTATCAGATGTGGATTTGAGCGATTTGGACTTGTCGGGCCAGGATTTGGCCGGTTGGGACCTGCGCCACGCAAAATTAGCAAATACGAAATTGACTCGAACTGAGTTGCGCAATGCGGTGCTTGATACGTGGGAATTAATTCGAGCCGCTGATTGGGAGAAAGCGGAATTGGACGAACATGTCAGAGGCGAGGCAATGCAATTGAAGGAGCAGTTGGACGCGCTCGCCGAGATTCCATTCCATCCAGCATTCTTTAAGAAAGTTACTGAGCTTGAGTTGGGCGTAAGATCTGGGTCTGTATTGAGGGATGACAACATTGTTTACATCGGTGATCTAGTCCAGAAGACCGAGGCCGAGGCGCTTCGTATGCCCAACATGGGAAGTAAATCTCTGAATGAGATCAAAGAGGTCTTGGCCCAAATGGGACTTCATCTAGGTATGGAAGTGCCTGGTTGGCCACCCGCCAACATTGAGGAGCTAGCCAAACACTTCGAAGATTCCTAGGCCGTTCCGCCTTCAAAGACCCATAGAGAAGCACGCCAAGAAGCCCGTGATCGTGATGAACTATCCCAAGGACATCAAGGCGTTCTACATGCGCGTCAACGACGACGACAAGACGGTGGCCGCCATGGACGTGCTCGCGCCCGGCATCGGCGAGATCATCGGCGGCAGCCAGCGCGAGGAGCGCCTCGACGTGCTCGACGCCCGCATGACGTCGCTTAACATCGACAAAGAGCACTACGCTTGGTACCGCGATCTCCGCCGCTACGGCACCGTGCCGCATGCGGGCTTCGGGCTCGGCTTCGAGCGCACGCTCGCCTATGTCACCGGGCTTGCGAACGTGCGCGATGCGATCCCGTTTCCACGCACGCCGGGGCACGCGGATTATTGAGGCAGGCTACCTCTATCACCGCTGTAGGGTGGGCAAAGGCGCGGGCCACGAGGGCAGCTTGGCCAAGTGCACAGCGCAGCGCCGTGCCCACCGTTTCGACCGTTGTTTGCTGTTGCACCCATGGCGGGCACGGTGCTGCGCTGTGCTCGCGTTGGGGCGTGCACGTGGACCGCACCTTTGCCTACGAGACTTTGAACGACGACGATTGAGGGCCGCCTTGCGAGCGGCCCCCCCGAGTCAAATCACCTGTCCACGTGAGCGTTGAGCTTAGGCCGCTGGCATCAGTCCCTGCCCCTCGCCAGGCCTTCGACGCAAACCGTGGGCGCGCGGTCTCGGCGATTCGGCAGGGCGCGGTAGACCATCTGGATGCTGTTGATGGAGCGTTCCCGGCCACGCAGATCGAGGGGACGCGTGCGCTCGCCGCGGTCGAGGATGTGGCGGACCCGGATGTCGTCGGGTGCACCGTTGGCGTAGATCACCTTGAGATCCAGCATCTCGACGGCGCCGCCGCGCGCATAGAGACGGATGGCCGTAAAGCGACCCTCCCGGCGTCCAACACGCACCACGTCTCGGTCGACCCCGAAATTGACCTGCTGGCAACCGAGCTCGACCCATTCGGCTCGCCCGCCTCGCTCGCCTCGCCCACCTCGCTCACCTCGCTCGCCTCGCTGGGCGAACACGTCTGTCGCAAGCATGCCCGCGAGCACCAACGCACCGGCCAGTATCGAGACTACGTGTCTCAAACGCATTCGTCTTCTCCTTGGTTTGTGGCCCCCCGATGGGTGTCTTTGTGCCATCATCGCGGCATGAAGATGGCCGGTATCTGTCAGTCCTGTATCAGTCGTGCAAAGGTGAGTTGACCTGCAAACGTTGGACGCGCGTATGCCCGCCGACCTTCAGTAGCGCAGATGGTCTTGCCGCTCATTCAGCCAAGCCTGCTCGTCCGCCATCGCCAGCGCATCCAGGTCCTGCGGGTTTGCGGCCTGCTCGTCGACCCATTCACGCAGAAGTGTACTGCCGTTGATCACGTCAATGGCGAGCTTGCCGTGCTCGTATTCGTAAGCGAAATCGCGCCACAACGGATAGTCCGGATACAAGCGGCGTATCGCCTTGAAGGCGAGCGCCTGAACACGCCAAGGCTTGAACGCCTGGTGATCGTAGCCCGGACCTTCCGTGTGGATCTGCACGCCGTTGCAGAGCTTGCCGACATGTTTGTGAAACGCGGGCTCGAACCAGCAATCGCGCAGGCGGCAACCGCGCAGCCACTGCGGTGCAAGGGAGTTCATCTCCTTCATGACTGCCCGCGCATCGATATCGGGAGCGCCGAACAGTTCGAGTGGCCGGGTGGTGCCGCGCCCTTCCGACAGCGTGGTGCCCTCGAGCATCACTGTGCCCGCGTAGCCGCGCGCCATCCATAAGTTCGGCGCGTTGGGACTGGGATTGATCCAAGTGCGCTCGCCCAGCGGCCAGCCGAAACCCGGCGCGGCATCGGGCCGCCAGCCTTGCATCTCGATGACGCGATAGTCGACATCGAGCTTCAGCGTCCGGACGAACCACGCGCCCAGCTCGCCGAGCGTGAGCCCGTGCCGCATCGGCATGGGGCCGGCGCCAACAAAGCTTTGCCACCCGGCGCGCAGCGTCAGGCCTTCGACCGGCCGGCCAACCGGATTGGGCCGATCCAGCACCCACACGGCTTTGCGGTGCTTCGAAGCCGCCTCCAGGATGTAGCGCAGCGTCGTGATGAACGTATAGATGCGGCAGCCCAGATCCTGCAGATCGATGAGGATGACATCGAATGCTTCCATCATCGCATCTGTCGGCCTGCGCACGTCGCCATACAGGCTGAACACCGGGATGCCACGCACTGGATCGTTGTCGTTGGGCGACTCGATCATGTTGTCCTGCTTGTCGCCGCGCAGTCCATGCTGCGGCCCGAAAGCGGCGACGACTTCTATGTCACCGCAGGCGGCGAGCGCATCGAGCGCATGCGTGAGGTCTTCGGTGACCGAGGCCGGGTGCGCCAGCAATGCGACACGCTTGCCGCTGAGTGGCGCGCGCAAGGCGGGTTCGGTGACAAGTCGATCGATGCCGAATTTCATGGGTATCTACGGTGGGGAAAATTCATGCACAAAGCAATCGGCATGATGGAAATCCGCCTTGCCCGGTGGATGCGTCAGCGCCCAATGTGATTTGCGGCCGTTGGTGTCCTCGATCAGGGCCGAGAGACCGAGGCGCCACGGGGTGTCACGTGGCAGGCCCGACAACTGATGAAGCTCCAGGGTGGCTTGCAGCCTGTACAGCTCGGCGCTCGATTGCACGTCAATTCGCGGCGCGCTGATCTCGCTCGCAACTCGCATCCCGCTGCGGTGCCCGCTGAACCGATAGGCCGCCCATTGGGTCGAGGGCGCAAAGTTGAATTCGTAGTAGGCGGTACCCGGCGAAGCCCGGACGAATGCCTCGAAGCAAGTGTGCTGCCAAAGCTCATCGGTACGCGCAGCCGCCATTGGGGACGGTATGCGTAGATCGCTTATGTTGCCGGCCACCAGATAGGACAACACCAGACTGCCGGCACGCGGACGCGCGACCTCCATGTGGACGTGTATCGCAGTGAGTGATGGCGAGTCCGGATGACGTCTCAACGCCTGGCGCATGCCGGCATTGTAGCAGCAGGTGACGTTGCCGTCAGACCTTCGTCTCCTCGATCAAGACGGCCCTGGGTGTTGGCGTGTCCTCGATTGCCCACGGCTGCGCCACCATGATGCCGATTCAATTTGACCGGATCATTGCGCCCGTGACCCTGCACAATGTGAGTGACCCTGCACAATGTGAGATCGACATGACCGGCAAGAATACCGACCGTCGCGCGGCCCGTTCCAGGCTCGTCGAGGAGCATGTTAGATTTGAAAACAACCATGACCTTGAAGAAATCATGGGAACCTTCGGGGCGGCGGCCCGCTACGATGATGAGCCTTGGGGAGCGCACTACATCGGACGCGATCAGGTGCGCGTGTTCTACGAAGGCCTGCTGCAGGCGCTGCCGGGTTTGCAGATCGACGTCCTGCGCAACCTTGCCAGCGATGACGCGGTCATCCTCGAGGTTGTCATTCGCGGTCGGCACCTCGGCCCCTGGCGCGGGCTGCCGGCGACTGGAGCCCAGGTCGAATTTCCGCTTTGCGGGATCTACACCTTTGACGACGACGATCGCCTGGCGGGCGAGCGCATTTATTACGACCGGGCGACCATCCTTCGTCAGCTTGGCGTGTTTCACGAACCGGATGGCGCGGTGGGGCGCCTCACCACCCTGCTGACACACCCCCTGACGATGGCGCAGATCGCCGGTCGAAGAATCTGGAGGCGGAATTGACAGCCGTGCGTGTTCCGCAGCCGGGAGGCTTCTAAGGCATGATCCCGAAAGTTGCCGACCTTTCGGATAAGATCATGCGACCAAACAAATGCTTAGAGCGATTTCGCCGCGGGCAACCTGCCGCCCGCAAACTCTCGCGCCTATCCGCTCCTCCGCAAGAGCGCCAAGCTTCGTCCAAAACCACTCAATCCATTTGTTGTTCCGGACTCGGCCAAGCCACTCCTTGAGCGACTTGTTGAGCGACTGCTTGAGCAAGACGCTCGTTGAGAAAGCCTTACAATCACCCTTGCTTGCATGCTTGCCGACATGACGTCACAAGACCTGGACGTCACAAGACTTGGACGTCACAAGACCTGGGCCCGGTAAAAGGAACCCTGCCGATGCAGGTTAGGGCTTCCAAGATGTGCAGAACCTTGAACAGGCGGGCTAATATCGCTCAATCAGAACGCCATTCTCGGCTATAGTGCTCACTCGGCTGATCGGGCGCCGACGAAGAGGAGCCGTATCATAATACCTAGGCGTCATTTCGGCTTCGCGAGGGCAGCAGCCGCAAAGGTGTCGCGTGTCAGTCAATCGACCAGTCAGCAAGACTCTCGCAACGACTCCCACGGAGTTGCGTTTCCTGGCAGCCGTGGAAAGGGAAATCACGTCTCTCAATCCTGAACCTCCGCGCAGGCGGCCATCGAGCAAACCGCGACGAAGAAAAGGTCTCCGGAGTTTTCTGCTTGTCCTTGCGGCGCTGGCCGTTGCCGGGCTGATGATCGCCTATGGTCCTGCCATCCTTCAGCTGAGCGGCCGGATCGGCGTAATTGGCGTGAAGACGTCAAGCGGCAAAGAAAAGAGCGCCGCCGCCAATCCCGAAGTCGACCGCCTGAAGGATGCGCTCAGGCAATCGGACCTTTCGATTCAAAAGCTCGAAGAGGAAGTCGCCGGATTGCGCAAAAAGCTCTCTGCGGCCGAGAGCGCGCCCCGGTCCTGGTACAACGACCAGGAGATGCTGGACTACCGCAGCCCGTGGGAAGCGCGCAGACCCTGATGCTGTGTCAACGGGCAAGGTAACTTCAGGCCGCACGACACATCCGCCAGAGAATCCCGATCGCTGCCACGTTGACGGCCGCAAACGCAGTCAGCACTGCGATGGTGGCATCGGCGCCATAGTGCTCCAGCAGCAGCGCGCCGGCCGCGGGTGCGAGCGCCTGCACGATCAGGCTTGGAAATGCCAGCCGGCCGATCAGGATCGGAAAGCGCTGCGGTCCGAACAGCGCGAGCGGCAGCGTGCCGCGCGCAATCCAGGAGATGCCGTAGCCGGCGCCATAGAGAATGATCGCGACGGCGAGGATGGGGAACCAGACGAGTAACAGCAGCAGGCCCACGAACATGAGCACGCAAGAGACGATCATCGTCCAGATCGGATGATAGTGCTGTCCGAAAACGCGCTCGACAACGCGCGCGCCGACCTGTGCCGGCCCGAACAGCGTCCCGAATGTCACCGCCATCGCGAGCTCCACGCCTCTCGCCTGCAGGAAGATCAACAGGTGCACGACCATGATCGACCCGATGCCGGCGGCGAGCGTCATCACCAGTGCCAGCAGCACGACGATGGATTTTTCGCGAGCCGACGTCGGAGCGCGGATCTCGCCCGGCGCCGATCTTTCCGGCGCAGGGACGGCATCGGGCGCCCGGCCTGCCGGCATCACAAGCTGCAGCGGCAGCGAGACGGTGAGATGCATGAGCGCATAGATCAGGCAGGCGCCGCGCCAACCGAAGGTGCTTGCCAGGAAAGCGCTCAGCGGCCAGCACACGGTGCTGGCAAATCCCCCGAACAGCGTCAGATTGGTGATCGGTCCGCGCGCCTCGTGCCCATAGAGCCGGCCCAGCGCCGCGAAGGCCGCGTCGTAAAGTCCGCAACCCATTCCCGCACCGACCACGACCCAGGCCAGCAGATAAAGCGGTAGCGCGGGCGCAAGCCCGATGCCGGCAAGGCCGACAGCATAGAGCAGCGCGCTCGCGGCCAGCACCGGCCGGCCGCCCTTGCGGTCGACCAGGCGGCCAACCTGCGGCGAAATCAGGCCCGCCACCAGCAAACCTATGGAAGCGCCGCCGACCACCCACGCCAGCGACCAGCCGGTGTCGGCGGCGATCGGCGCGGCGAGTACGGCGGGAAAGTAGAACGTCGTGCCCCATCCCAGGATCTGGGCAATGCCCAACGCCGTGATGACGGTCCGGCGGCTCCGCTGATGCGCAGTCATTGCGTGAAGGTTAGACTGCGGCGCCGGCGAGCGCCATGATCCAGCATAGTGGAAGCTGGTTTCGACAAGGCAAATAGTCAGGCCGGTCTGGCAGCAGACGGTGGCGAAATCTTTGCTCGCTCGTTGCGCTGCCGTTCACGCTGCGGCGTTGTCTCCGCCTTCGCAGCCGTGCTTACGCGTCAACTCCGGGCGTCATGCCCCGCGTGGCGATCCTGGAAAAGTCCTGAACGAGGCGACTGTGATTGGCTGCGGTGAGATGCCAGCGCGTCGGATCGTCATATTCGAAATCGGCGTGGACGGGCTCTTGCGCGTCGATGCGGACAAGGCAGGCAACCCACGGCGTGCGCGCCGGGTCGTTGGCCGCCATGGCATCGCACAGTCGGGGCAGGATATCGAGTGCCGTTTCGCCGCTGGGTGAGACCGCTTTCCACTCGCCTTGCGCATCGAAGCGGTAGCCATACAGCGAAGCGCTGCCGGGCTCGACCTCGCCCACCATCACCAGCACGGACCAGGGCGCGCCGCTGATAATCTCAGAATCGCTCACCAGCGCCTTGCACAGTTCGATAAAAAGCTCGTCCTTGAGCATGGCGGCATCACCAGTCGGCAACCGCACGATGGTACTTCGATATGTCCGATGCGTACCAAGCGTGCCAATGGCCAAGCGACCTAGAGGTGCAATGTAGCTTTGTCGTGGCGCGATATCACTTCTTCTCCAGCAGCAACGTGCCTTGCTGGCGGATCGCAAGCGCGATCCTCGGCGTTGCTCCCGACTGCCGGTATCCCTCCGCCCCGGCGAGTTGATCTACGGCAAAAACGGTGTGGAGCGCTTCTTGTACAGTGACATGGGCTCAGGAGAGGTCCATGACGCACGCCGCAGATCCATTTCGAACCCTGTATGATGCGAACCACGAGCGCGTTCGGCGTGTCCTTGCACGCATGGTGGGTCCGCAAGACGCCGAGGATTTGACCCAGGCGGTCTTTGCCAAGGCAGCCAAAGCGTTGCCGACCTTCCGCGGCGATGCGGAGCTCTCGACCTGGCTTCACCGGATTGCAGCAAACGTCGCCTCCGACTGGCTGCGCAGCCGGTCGACGCATGACGCCAAGCTGACTATCCCGCTCCCTGATTCCGACAATGACACACGCACCCCGGCGATCGGCGCGGCGGATGTGGATAGTCGGCCAACCCCCGAGCAGCAGCTCTCCCACAAGGACATGCGCGATTGCATCCGCGGCGAAATCGGGAAACTTCCCGACGCCCTTCGCACCGTCCTTATGCTCAGCGCGCTTGGCGGGCTGACGGACGACGAGATCGCCCAGACCCTCGGCATCAGCCATGGCAACGTCAAGGTAAGGCTGCATCGGGCGCGCCAGGAGCTTCGCAAGATCATTGAAGCGCGGTGCGATTTTTACCGCAACGAACTGTCCTGCAAGCCCACGTCCCCCGATTGCTGTGCTCCTGCGCCAGCGATCGGCGGCTCACGCGCCAGGCCCTGATTCAAGTCCCTTGTAACTTTCCCGGGCGCCTTCCCGTCTAAGGTCACAGACGAGGAGGTGAGCGTCCATGGAATATGCGTGGCTTTTTCCCCTCATCATGATCGCGCTTTGCGCGCTCATGATGGGAGGTGGAATGCGCGGCGGTTGTCGATAGATCAATCGCATCTGGAACCAATGTTTGGGAGCAAGGCCGATGGCGTCCTTTGCCGCACGACTCGATGAATGGCCAAGACCGATCTGGATCGCGCTGGCGATCCTTGGCTTCTTCGTTTGGTGGCCGTTGGGGCTCGTCATCTCGGCTTGCCTGCTATGGAGCGGAAAAATGAGGTGCTGTGGAATTGGGTTTGGCAACTGGCACGACGATACGGGCCGCGAGGCGCAGGACCGGGAGCGTCTGCCGTCAGCGAGCGGTAACCGAGCCTTCGACGAATATCGGGAGGCCACGCTGCGGCGTCTCGAAGAGGAGCAGCGCGAGTTCCGGGAATTCCTGACACAGCTGCGCATGGCCAAGGACAAAGCTGAGTTTGACCAGTTCATGGCCGAACGGCGCCCCCGAACCATGCCACAGCCGCAAGCCTGACGAACTTTCGCTCGTGGCCTGGACCTGCGCCATTCATTCACAAGGGAGATGCAGAAATGTACCAGAGGCTTTCAGCCTTTCTCGGCGTTTTGTGCTTGATCGTCATGATGCAGCCGCTGCGAGCGCTTGCTCAGACGCAGCCACCGACGGCTCCCCAACCTCCTCAATGGCCATGGTGGATGTGGGGTGATGGATACGGCTGGCGATATTGGTGGATTTGCCCACTCATGATGCTGTTCATGATCGTCGTGTTTGCCGCCATCTTCTTCACCGTTCGGCAGCTTGGAAGCCACGGTTCGCATCGTTGGGAGCCGCCGTGGCGGGGCTCAAGTCACTCGGCGCTGCAGATTCTCAGCGAACGATTTGCAAGAGGCGAAATTCCGAGGGACGAGTACGAGGAAAAGAAGGCCGCGATCCTTTCGGGTGGATAGAGGCTGGCATCCGTTGTCCTTGTCAATCGTGCTATCCCTGCTGAGCTTCATGTGGGACGCTTGGCCGTCCTGGTGGTGGATCTACTGGTCATGATGTTCGCATGCCGGTTCATGTGGTCCCGGCACCGCGATTGAGACAGTGGCGGCGGTTCGGTTGACACTCAAGGGAGGAGCCTCATGGATGAAACGTCCACCGCGACGGCCTACATCTGCCCGATGCATTCGCAGGTGCGGCAGAGCATGCCGGGCAAGTGTCCGACCTGCGGCATGCCGTTGGTGCCGGAGGGCGCCCGGTTTGCCCTGCTGCGTCACATGCTTGGCAAACCGGTCCATCTTGCGCTCATGGCCGCGGGGATGATCGCCTTGATGGCGGCCGCAATGATGCTGCTGCGCTGATCTCATTAGAGTAAAACCGGTGTTGAGGGGTGGTCTTCGGAAAAGTTCATGGTCAGGCGGCAAGAAGCCGGGACCGTAATCCCGATTGGGCTTCATCGGATCGCCATCCAGCGCCGGCGTCGCCGTGGACAGCTGCGGAAGCGGCACATCACGGCTTCGTGGCGATTCTCCACCAGTAAATATATATTGACTCAGGGTATCTTCACTATATGTATATTCCTGATTTGCTTCGTCTCGGAGCGCGCTCAGGAGGTGTAGTCGCCGCGGGCGCATATCACTTGCGTCTCGCGCGTGCGCTTCAGGTCTCCTGCGTTGGTGCGGTCAGCGCCGCACGCACGTGAAACGGCCTGACGGACGCCAATAAAAGAGAGAGGTCGCACTTTTTTGCCAAAACGAACCCACCGCGGCGAAAACGTGTTCTGAGTCAATGACATCAAGCCGGTTTGGCCCCCTGCGCGGCACCGGGGCGAGCCGGTCGCAGCTTTTTGACAAAACGAAACCAAACTAAAAAATATAATTATTTCAATAACTTATACAAAAATAGCCAGCGCGCCCCTTTCAAATGCTCCCCACCGTCTTGAGCCTCGCGCGCGGGTGGATCTCGGCCTGCGAGAGCACCGGCGTCTGCGCCCGGAAGCGCTCGACGATGCCGCGCACGAATGGCCGCGCGCCGGCCGAGGTGACAAGGACGGGCGCCTCGCCGGCGCGGGCGGCTTCCTCGAAGCGCTCGCGAATGAGCGTGATGAACTCGGTCAGGCGGGAGGGCTGCATCGCGAGGTTCCTGTCGTCGCCCTGGCCGACGATCGATTCGGCGAACGCCTGCTCCCAGCTGGCCGAGAGCGCGATCAGCGGCAGATAGCCGTTGGGGGTCGTGTATTGCGCGCAGATCTGGCGGGCGAGGCGTGCGCGCACGTGCTCGGCGAGCGTCGCCGGATTGGTGGTGAACGAGAGCGCGTCCGCGATGCCTTCGAGAATGGTCGCGAGGTCGCGGATCGAGACGCGCTCGGCGAGCAGGATCTGCAGCACGCGCTGGATGCCCGACATGGTGATGCGCGACGGCACCAGGTCCTTGATCAGCTCGGCCTGTTCCTTCGGCAGCTCCTTGAGCAACTTGCTCACTTCTCCGTAGGAGAGGAGCTCCGACACGTTGGCCTTGATCAACTCGGTAAGATGCGTGGAAAGGACGGTCGCAGAATCGACCACCGTGTAACCCTTGATCGCCGCCTCTTCCTTGAGCGAGGCGTCGACCCAGGTTGCCGGCAGCCCGAAGGTCGGCTCCGGCGTGTGGACGCCCGGCAACTGCACCTGGCCGCCCGCCGGATCCATGACCATGTACTGGTTCGTCCAGATCCGGCCGGTGCCGGCGTCGACCTCCTTGATCTTGATGATGTAGGTGTTGGCCTCGATCTGCACGTTGTCGAGGATGCGCACCGCCGGCATCACGAAGCCCATCTCGATCGCCAGCGAGCGCCGCAGCGCCTTGATCTGCTCGGTGAGGCGATCGCCGCCGTTGGGCGAGTTGACGAGCGGAAGCAGCGCATAGCCGAGCTCGATCTTGAGGTCGTCGATCTTGAGCGCGGTCGAGATCGGCTCCTCGGCCGGCGTGGCAGCCTTGGTGGCCTCGGCCTGCTTGGTCTCGGCGACCACTTTCCGTTGGGTCCGCTTGTCGATCATGTAGGCGAGCGCGCCGGCGCCGCCTGCGAGCGCAAGGAACGGCAGCATCGGAATGCCGGGAAGAAGCGCCATCACGCCCATCACGGCGCCCGACATGCCGAGCGCCTTCGGATAGCCGGAGAGCTGGCCGATCAGCGCCTTGTCGGCGGCACCGGCGACGCCGGCCTTGGCGACCAGGAGGCCGGCGGCGGTCGACACGATCAGCGCCGGCACTTGAGTCACCAGGCCGTCGCCGACGGTGAGCAGCGTGTAGCTGTGCGCCGCATCGGCGAACGACAGGCCCTGCTGGGCGATGCCGATGATCATGCCGCCGATGACGTTGATGAACACGACCAAGAGGCCCGCGACCGCGTCGCCGCGCACGAATTTGGAGGCGCCGTCCATGGCGCCGTAGAAACTCGAATTCGGCCTCCAGCGTCTTGCGCCGGTTGCGTGCTTCGGTCTCGTCGATCAGGCCGGCCGAGAGGTCGGCGTCGATCGCCATCTGCTTGCCCGGCATGGCGTCGAGGTGGAAACGCGCGGCCACTTCCGCGATGCGGCCGGAGCCTTTGGTGATGACCACGAAATTCACGATCACCAGGATCGCGAACACGATGATGCCGATCACGAAGTTGCCGCTCATCACGAAGTTGCCGAACGCCTCGATCACGTGCCCGGCGGCCGTCGTGCCCTCGTGCCCGCGCGACAGGATGAGGCGCGTCGAGGCAAGATTGAGCGACAGCCGCAGCATGGTGGCGATCAGCAGCACGGTCGGAAAGGCCGAGAACTCGAGCGGCGTGTGGATGAACAGGGCCGTCATCAGGATCAGCACCGACAGGATGATCGAGATCGCGAGCGCCATGTCGAGCAGGGGGGCTGGCAGCGGCAGGATCAGGACGACCAGGATCGCCATCACGCCGATCGCGAGCGCGATGTCGCCGCGCTTGAGCAGCGTGCCGATGTCGTTGAGTTTTGACAGGCCGAACGCTTGGCTGCCGCCGCCTGCCGCTACATCACTCATCGTTTCCGCCGATGTCCGCCGCGCCCGATCCTGGGCATGAAAGGTCTGCGTCGCGGCCGAGAGGCCGCCTGCTCGTGCCAGAGGAACCGCGCCTGCGTCCAAGGCCCGCCCCGGGTTTGCCGCGTGAAAGGTGGAAGTGCTCCCCCGGCAAAATTTGCCCGGTCTATGGTTAGCAGATGGTTAACGACGCCCCTCGGGCGGGCGAAAATCCCGAAAATACAGGGACCTGTCACAAAAAAGGCCCGCCGCGGCAGCGGCGGGCCTGGGCGATCGGGCAGACAACGGGGGATGCGGGCTGCGCCGACCGGCCCTCGGGAGCGCGATCAGCCGCTCGGCAGCAGCACGGTGTCGACCACGTGGATCACGCCGTTCGACTGGAACACGTTCTGGATCGTCACCTTGGAGACGTGACCCTTGGCGTCCCAGATCATGAGGGTGTTGCCCTTGGCCTCGACGGTCAGCTCTTCACCCTCGACGGTCTTGAGCTTGTGGTGGCCGCCGTCCTTCTTGGCGGCGTCCATCAGGTTCTTGGCGGAGAGGCGGCCGGGCACGACGTGATAGGTCAGAACCGCGACCAGCTTCTCCTTCATCTCGGGCTTCAAGAGCGTCTCGACGGTGCCCTTCGGCAGCTTCGCGAACGCTGCGTTGGTGGGCGCGAACACGGTGAACGGCCCGGGGCTCTGCAGCGTCTCGACCAGGCCCGCGGCCTTGACGGCAGCGACGAGCGTGGTGTGGTCCTTGGAGTTGACCGCGTTCTGCACGATGTTCTTGGACGGATACATCGGAGCGCCGCCGACCGTGACGGTCTGCTCCTTCTTCCGCGCGAACGTCGGGGTGGCGGCGACGGTGCTGAGCGCGAACGCGGCGGCGGCGACAGTCGAAAGCATGATACGAGCGTACTTCATAGCGATCTCCAGTTGAGGTTTGTGTCGGTCCCGTGAGCGGGTCACGGCACGAGTTACGGGAGAGCGCAGTGGACGGATGCAGGCCCGCGAATCATTTTGCGGCGGCTGTTTGCAGCAGGCACCGCCTCGGCAATGCGGATCTCGCCGGCTGCAAGTCCTGGCCCTCTCCCCCTGTCGGGGAGGAGAACGGAGTTTGGAGCACCGATCGTGCGCTACAGATTGCTGAGCTTGCCGACCGCGATGATGTCGTTGCTGGGCTTTCCGGTCTTCGATCCGCCCGGCTCTTCGAGCGAGACCGCGAGCGAGGCGTCGGGCGTGATCAGCGGCACGAGACTAGCAGGCACTGTGATGCGCACCGGCTGGCCGGGCGCGATCAGTCCAAGCGATCGAGGCTGCGGCTGGCCGCCGGCCGCCGGGATCAGCCACAGCTCCATCGACTTGCGATCGGCGGTCAACAGCGACGCCGGCACGATCACCATGCTGCCGCCGGAGCCGATCGCGGCCACGAAGCCCGGCTGGCCGCTCTTCTGGCCGAGCGTTGCGAGGAGCGGCGTGCGCTCGGGCGCGATCGTGGTTCCGAGATACGCCAGTGCGGCGAGGCAGATCGCCGCCAGCGCCGCCGACCCGATCGCGAAGCTGCGCCAGAACGCGAGGCTCTGCCACACGCCGCCGCGCATGGGCGCCGCCGAGGGCGCGGCGATCGCCGCCTCGATGCGCGACCAGGTCGCCACGGGCGGTGTCACCGGCTTCACCTCGGCTGAAAGCCCGCCCAGCCGCTCCTCCCAGTACGCGACCTCGCGCGCGAAATCCGGCTCGCGCTCGATGCGCTGCGCGACTGCGCTGCGCTCGCTCGCATCGAGCACGCCGAGCACGTATTCGCCGGCGATGATCGCATCGCCGCCCTCGTGCGCGCCGCCATGGTCGGTCTCGCTCATCGCTCCAGGCAGGTTCTCAGCTTCATCAGTCCGCGCCGGATCCAGCTCTTCATGGTGCCGAGCGGCACGCTCATGCGCTGGGCCAGTTGCTCATACGTCACGCCATCGAGAAACGCCGAGCGGATCACCTGCGCCTGGCGCTCCTCGAGCTCGCCCAGGCAGGTCTTGAGCCGCTCCCGCTGCTCGGCCGCTACAACAAGGTCGAGCGCCGCCGGGGATTCATCGCGCACGTCCTCCGCGCTTTCGATCGGCTCCGAGCGCCGGCTCACCGCGCTCGAGCGCAGCCGATCGATGGCGCGGTTGCGGGCGATCGCCACCAGCCAGGTGATCGGGCTGGCGCGGGCGGGATCGAACGTTCCCGCCTTGCGCCAAACCGTTACATAGACATCCTGCAGCACGTCCTCGGCCTCGCTCCGATCATTCAAGATACGCAGGCACACGCCAAAAAGCTTCGCCGAGGTGTCCTGGTAGACGATCCTTAACGCCGCGCGATCGCCAGCAGCCACGCGCGCGAGCGCGGCGGCAAGCTGGCTGCGGGAGGCGACGACGGCGTCCATGCGGCAACAGGCGATCGGGCCAGAGGATTCCAAGGGTTGCTGACAGGACGTTTCGCACACTCTGGCGCGAGCGTCACCCCGGATTGCAGGATTGCGGCCGCGCCCTGGATTCGCAAAAGTTTATTCATGAAATCAATGGCTTCAACGGTCCCTATCGACAACCTGGAAGCTTGCTCTCGGCGTTTTCCACCACGAAGGGTCCAAGCTTCTGCGCCACGGCCTCCACATAGCCCAGGTCAAGAATGCGCGCGGCCGGCGACTGCACGCTGACGAACCGGTTGCGGACGTACCACGCCTGCATGTCAAGCATGCTGGCGACGTTGACGCGCCCGGTGGGGTCGCGCGAGGGCCAGGTGTAGCGATGCAGCATGTCGGGCCGTCGTTCGGTCCCGCTCTTGACCAAGAGGTCGATCATCTCCTTGCGCACTGCCCCGCCGTGATAGGCCTGGCAGTAGTCGCGCGCGCCGCGCAGCGCCGCGAAGTAGAAGTTGCGGGCAACATCGGGATTGCGCTTGGCCCAATCGGTGTTGATCATGTTCACCGAGATCGTGATCGGACGCGGCTCGATCAGGTCGTCAGACGCCGCAAACGGCACCGCAAGGCCGAGGTCACGCAGCTGCGACGTGAATGGATGAATGGCGAGCGCGGCGTCGACTGCCTTGTTTTTTAATGCGATCGCGTATTGTGCGAACGGGATGACCTTGATCTCGACGTCCTTGACGCTCAGGCCGGCTGTCTCCAGGAGCTTGCCGATCTCGTAGGTCGACACCGAGCCCGGCCCGTTGGTGGCGATGGTCCGGCCTTTGAGTTGCTTGATCTGCTTGATCTCGTCCTTGAGATCGGCGCGCAGCATCAGGTTGTGGCCGAGCGGCGTCGAGAACTCGCGACATCGCGACGGTGATCGGCAGCTTTTTCTCGAGCGCGTTGAAGTAGCCTGCGGCAAGCCCGCCCTCGATGATCTGGAAGCGGTTCTGCGCGAGCAGCGCAATCGCGTTCGACGCGCTGTCGAGCGGATTGATCTCGACCTTGATGCCGGCCTCGCGGAAATAGCCGCGCTCGATCGCGATCAGGAGCGCGCCGGAGGCGATCGAGGGCGCGTTGCCGACCCGGACAGTCGTTTCCTGGGCGTGCGCGGCGGCGGACGCGCCAGCGAGCACCATCGATGCGATCAAAGCGCGCTTCAGCAGGATCAGCATACGGATCATTGTTCGTCTCCGGCAGATGAGCTTACCCGCACGCGACCATTCATGCGAACGTCGGTGGCGGCAAAAGCCCGTGTCACCAGCGGGCTCACCCTCATGCGGCCAGCCTTCGTGCTGCCAGCCTTCGTGCTGCCAGCCTTCGTGCTGCCAGCCTTCGTGCTGCCATGAGCGGTTGGTATTGCTGCCACCGCCGCCATGCTACGTATTGTTCGCCTCGCCATGCAAGCCGCCTTTGCCCTCTTCATTGCCCTGGCCGTATCGTCGGCGCACGCGCAGACCATGCCGGCTGCGTTCGTCGATGCCGCCACCATGGTGGATGGGCTGGTGGTTGAGATGCGCTATTTCGGCACCGATAATTTTGTGGGCGCACGGATCGACGGCTACGAAGCGCCGCGCTGCCTGTTGGCGCGGCCGGCGGCTGTCGCGCTCGCTTCCGTGCAGCGGGAGCTGACCGAGCGCGGGCTGGGCCTTAAGGTGTTCGACTGCTATCGGCCGGTGCGCGCGGTCGCGCATTTCGTCCGCTGGGCACGTGACATCGCCGACGTGGCACGCAAGGCCGACTATTATCCGGACGTCGATAAGCGCGATCTGTTCCGGCTTGGCTATATCGCCGGGCGCTCCGGCCACTCGCGCGGCGCGACCGTCGACCTCACGCTGGTGCCGCGGGCGCCCGGAGCTGCCGCCCCTGACATGGGAACGCCGTTCGATTTCTTCAGCCCGAAGTCGTGGCCCGCCGACACCAGCGTCGGTGAGGCGGCGCGCGGGAACCGGGCGCTGCTCGCGGCCGCGATGGCGCGCGGCGGCTTTCGTTCCTATGACAAGGAGTGGTGGCACTTTACGCTGGAGAACGAGCCGTTTCCGAACAGCTATTTTGATTTTCCCGTCCGCTGACAGTTGTTGCCGGGACATAGGCCGAATTGTACTGAATTGTCTCGGTTATGGGGCAAAAATCGCAACAATAATCTTGATGCTTTAAGGGCGTTAACTCGCGCGCGTGAAGACACGTTGAGCAGTTTTAACGCTTTTTGCTCTTTGAGAAGCAGCAAACGCGCGTCAGATCGAGAAATATTTTACGGTCTGGTCGTAATCTTATATTTGAATTTTACAAAGCTCGGCCGGAGATTTCCGATGAAGGAATCCGCAGTACAGAGCGCTCGCAAGTCCCTGATCGAGGAGCTCGAACAAGCCCTCACAGTGGGATCGAGCCAGCAACGGGCCGAGACGTTGCGGCGCATCACCGACCTTTTCATTGTGTCGGCCGGCGATCTCAACGA
Organism: uncultured Alphaproteobacteria bacterium; assembly: GCA_963753575.1. Classification (GTDB taxonomy): domain Bacteria; phylum Pseudomonadota; class Alphaproteobacteria; order Rhizobiales; family Xanthobacteraceae; genus VAZQ01. The sequence goes on along the minus strand of CAVWCR010000003.1, from coordinate 2,936,537 downwards.
GCAGGTCACGCAGATCTTCGACGATGTCATGGCCATGCTGACCGAGGCGATCGAGACCAAGGTCCGCGCCCAGCTCAGCGAACGGCTCGCCCCCATCGCCAACGCACCCTTCAACGTGATTCAGCGCCTTGCACGCGACGACGAGATCACGGTGGCGGGGCCGGTGCTGGCTCAGTCCCCGCGGCTGAGCCCGTTGGATCTCGTCGACATTGCAGAAACCAAGAGTTCAGGCGCATCTGCTCGCCATCTCGGGCCGCGAGCTCGTCGATGCAACGGTCACCGACGTTCTGGTTCAGCGCGGCGACGACAGCGTGGTGCGGAACGTTGTTGCCAACCCGGGCGCGAGCTTCTCCGACCACGGCTTCGGCACCATCGTCCGCCGCGCCAATGACGATGAGGCGATTTCCGATCGGCTGGTGCAGCGGTCCGATATTCCGCCGCACCTGTTCTGCACGCTGCTGGTGCAGGCCACCGAGACCGTGCGCAAGCGCTTGCTGGCGATCGCGCCGCCCGACGTGAAAGCGGACGTCAATCGCGCCATCAGCAAGGTGTCGGAAGAGTTTGCCGCCGGCAGCGGCGCCGGCATCAAGCGCGACTACGCCAACGCAATCTATCGATGCCTGATCGATCATCAGGCCGGCCGCCTGGGCGAGCCGGAAGTCGTCGTCTTCACACAGACGAGACAGTTCGAGGATGCAGTCGCCGCGCTCTCGCTGCTCTCCGGGCTTTCGGTCGACGTGGTCGACCGCGCGATCAACAGCGACCGCATCGAGCCGACCGTGATCCTGTGCCGGGCGGCCGGCTTCAAATGGGCGACCGCGCAAGCTGTGCTCTCGCTCAGGCCGAAGAATCAGGCGAGGATGTCGGAAAATCTTGCGGAGGCGCAAGCCGATTTCATGAAGCTTACGGTCGGGACTGCAAGGCAGATCACCCAATTCTGGCTGACGCGGGCGTCGCTGCACTAGACTTAGCGCATGCTGTATGACCGGTGCGGCTGCATTATCTCGTCCGCGGCGCGCTGCATCACGTCGCCCGGCATTCGCCAAGGCCCGCGAGCCAGCGCAGCAATGACGCCCCGCAGCTGATCGACAGGATCGCGACGTCCGGCGGCGGCTGCGAGCAGTCCGCGCCGCCGGGATGGTGTCGGAAGCTGCGCGAGGCTTCCACCCACTCGTGCAGGCAGGTCAGCATCCTGAGCGCTGCCTTCTGCGAAGCAGGGTCGTCCTGGTAGGCGCGCTCGACCAGCGGCGTGAGGTGACGGTCGATCTCCTCCGCCGTGAAGCGCGCCTGCGGAAACATCAACGCGAACAGGACTTCCATCGCCGAGAGGGTGGCGCGCCAGGCTTGCCGGTAGTTTGGAGGATTGGTGCTGAGATTACCCGAGGCGCGCTCCATAAGTTCGCGGACCTTCTGATATCGCTCGGGTCGGAGGCTGGCGACGGCAGACGCGACGTTGCGCTGAAACTCGCTGTCGATCCGCGGGTGCACGCCGCCGACATCGTCGATCTCATAGGCGAGATTCTCTTCCGCAAAGATCCTGCGCACGATGTCGCGCCACCAGTTGGCGGTGTCTTCACTGATGTGCCAGAACAGATAGCGGTAGACGACCGTGATGGTGTCGATGAAGTCTGCGATCTTGCACTCGCGCATGTACTGATGCCAGCACGATGGAAACCGGCTGTTCTCGGGCAGCGTGATGCCCATCGTTCGGACCAGATAGCCGGCAAGCTGATCGAGGCGGGCATTGAAAACCGTATCGCGAAACAGCGAGCCGACGCGATGGCGGGCTCTGGCGCTGTCCGGCGCGGGGTCTCCCGGCTGCATGTACAAGACGCTGAATTGGTCCCCCGGCATGCGACTTGTTCCTTGAGCACAGGCTCCTTCCGGCAGCGAAAGAATTGAATGCGAAGCACAATTCGACATGGAGATCAGGTCCGCCGGCACCAAGCGGGCAGGGCAGGTGCGGCTGCGGTCCCGACCCCCCGTGGACCGCTCACTGGACCATGATCCGATCAAGTTGAATTCGGGATCAGGGTCCAGCTTTTGGCTTGAGCATGATCCCTTTCCGAAAACCGGTACCCCCTTTTGGGATCACGCACTAGAAATTCGCGGCGAGCGGCATGCCCGGCGAATGAGGAATCTCGATATTGATCTCGAGCGCCGAGACGGTCTCGCCGCGGTCCATCTTCACCTGGATGTTGTCGCGCTCGATGATCACGTGTTTGGCGACTGCCGCTAGGATTTCCTCGCGCAGCATGGCAAGCAGGTCGGACTGACCGCGCGCCACCCGCTCGTGCGACAGCAGGATCTGCAGCCGCTCGCGTGCGACCGCAGCGGTGCTTCGGGGTCGTAACCTGCCAAACATCATGCCGCTCTTCGTCCGAACAGTTTGTCCAGCAGACCTTTGCGATCGCTGGGGATGTTCATCGGCACATCCTCGCCCCGCAGCCGCAACGATGCATCGAAATAGGCGCGTGCCGGCGCGCTCTCCGGATTGCTGAGCGTAACCGGGCAGCCGACGTTGGAGGCGTGCAGAACCTCCTCGCTTTCGGGAATGATGCCCAAGAGCGGGGTCGACAGGATGTTGACCACATCGTCGATATTGAGCATCTCGCCGCGTGTGGCGCGCTGCGGGTCGTAGCGGGTGATGAGAATATGCTTCTCGACCCGCTGTCCTCGCTCCGCTTTCTCGGTCTTGGAATCGAGAAGCCCGATCATGCGGTCGGAATCGCGGACCGATGATATCTCGGGATTGGTCACGACGACGGCGGCATCGGCGAATCGCATCGCCATGGTGGCACCGCGCTCGATGCCGGCCGGGCTGTCGCAGATCACCCAATCGAACTTGGCGCGCAACTCCCTGACGACGGACGAGACGCCGTTCTCCGTCAGTGCGTCCTTGTCGCGGGTCTGCGAGGCTGGCAGGAGCCACAAGGTCTCGATACGTTTGTCGCGAATGAGTGCTTGCGACAGCTTCGCGACGCCTTGGATGACGTTCACGAGATCGAACACCACGCGGCGTTCTGCTCCCATCACCAAGTCGAGGTTGCGCAGTCCGACGTCGAAGTCGACGACGGCGACCTTCTGGCCAGTTTGCGCGAGTGCGGCGCCCAGCGCGGCGGTCGTCGTCGTCTTACCGACGCCGCCTTTGCCAGAGGTGACGACAATGACTTTAGCCATGTTTGTGATTTCCCCCACCTTGGAATTCAATTCCAATCCTGCAAGTTGCCCGCAATGGGCACGCGCGCGCTCAACAAAATTGAGCGGATGAGGTGTCCTGTTCGACCGCATCAACACACCACGAAATCGGTCGGCAGGGTTGCAAACTCAATCGCTCTCAGACAACCAAGCTAAGTGATTCGTGTGGCATTGATGTGGTAGCAAGGTGCGTGCGCATGCGCAGACAACGAAGTTATTGCGAAAATTTCGATACTTCTGCGAAGGCTTGCGCGCGATGCGCGATCGGCAAGTGTCGCCCATTCCTGACAGCAATACCGGCGAGTCGATGGTGCTTGTATGTCGAACGCGCAATGTCGTCATCTGAGCACCGGCAAGACCCTTTTTGTTTGTTGAGAGCGATGCACGCAACCGCATGGTGCCATGTTGCAGACCATGCGCATCGTTGCATCAGGTAGAGTGGTACGGAGATCACAAAGCTGCCGCTGATTGGCCTCAATGACGCAACGTGTGTTCGCAGACGAATGCCGTCACTGCTTTGTCGCGACGCGTTTTCCGAAAATTGCGAATATTCTCTTCGACGATGCCAGCCGCCCAGTTGCGCACCGGTCCGCCTGCGGCGTGGGTGCTGCAGCGTGCGCAGGTGCCGCCGTCTGCGCGGTACTCTTTGCCGGTGTCAGAATTTCTCCACCCACGGCCGTACCTCCACCTCCGATGACCAGGCGCTGCGCGGCTGCTGGATGACGTGCAGGTAGGTGGCCGCGATCGCGTCGGGATCGAGCATGCTCGCGGGCTTGTCGGGCGGCTCGGCGCGGCGCGCGCTCTTGATGCCGCCGTCGACCACGATGTGGGCGACGTGGACGCCTTGCGGATGCAGTTCGCGCGCCATGCTTTGCGCCAGCCCGCGCAGCGCGAACTTGCCCATGGCGAACGGTGCCGACTGCGGATAGCCCTTCACGCCCGCGGATGCGCCGGTGAACAGGATCGCGCCGTGGCCATTCGGCAGCATCCGGCGTGCGGCCTGCTGGGCCACCAGGAATGCACCGAAGGCGGTCACCGCCAGCGTTCGCTCCACGTCGGTCGGATCGAGATCGATGAGCGGTCCGCGGGTGCGGAAGCTGGCGTTGTAGATCACGATGTCGGGTGCGCCGGGCGCGGCGTCGAGCTCGGCGAACAGCCGCTCGACGTCGGAGCGCTTGCTGGCGTCGCACGGGAAGGCGCGGGCTCCGGTCTCCCGCACCAGCGCGGCCAGATCGTCGGTCGAGCGCGACGCGAGCGCAATAGCGATGCCGTCGTGCGCAAAGGCGCGGGCCAGCGAGGCGCTCAGCCCGGCGCCGGCGCCGACGATGAGGGCGCTCTTGAATTCGGATTTGTCCATGGCGGAGTTCACCTCTTGATCGGAGATGAAGTAAGCTAGCATGGGACACGGAAAGGAATCGATGTGGCGCGCTTCGTTGTCATCCTGGTGCTGGCTGCCGTTGCGATGGGCCTGGTGTGGCCGATGCTGATCAGGCTCAAGCGCGGGCGGATCGCCGACAATGTCGTGAGCGAGCGCAGGCAGGGGACATATTTTGTCCCGATTGCGACCTGCGTGGCCTTGAGCTTCTTGATCAGCGCGGCGCTATGGTGGTTCGGCCACTGACGGTCGAGCGTCGCCGTCCCTGGGAGAGAGGCGCCGTCAGTCCAAGCGTGCGCGCGGGCCGCGGATCTTGCGGGGCGCGCGGATGGCCGGGCAGGGTGCCGTGGTCACGCCGCCCCTTTGACCTCGCCATTGCCGGGCGGCGGGATCGGCACGCCTTCGTCGGCGTATTCGTTCAGCTTGTTGCGGAGCGTGCGGATCGAAATCCCGAGAATGTTGGCGGCGTGGGTGCGATTGCCGAAGCAGTGCTTGAGCGTTTCGAGGATGAGGTCGCGCTCGACGTCGGCGACGGTGCGGCCGACGAGCGCGCGGGTCACGGCCTCCGCCGCCATGGCGGCATGCGCGACGGCCGGGGAATTCTTGGCTTGATCGAGCCGGGCGCCGTCCGGGGTGAGGATGCCGTCGGTGCCGATCTCGTCGCCGGTTGCAAGCAGCACCGCACGATGGATGGTGTTTTCGAGCTCGCGCACGTTGCCGCGCCAGCGGTTGAGCACCAGCGTGCGCCGCGCCTCGGCCGAGAGCGGCCGCGCCATTACGCCGTTGGCCTGGGAGTATTTCTTGATGAAGTGCTGGGCGAGCTCGATCACGTCGGCGGGCCGCTCGCGCAGCGGCGGAACCTTCAGGTTCACGACATTGAGGCGGAACAGCAGGTCCTCGCGGAAGCTGCCGTCGCGCACGGCATCGACCAGGTTGCGGTTGGAGGTGGCGATGATGCGAATGTCGACCGGCACCGGCCGGGTCCCGCCAACGCGGTCGATGACGCGTTCCTGGATGGCGCGCAAGAGCTTCGCCTGCAAGCGCGGGTCCATCTCGGAAATCTCGTCGAGCAGCAGCGTGCCGCCCGTGGCCTCCTCGAACTTGCCGATGCGGCGCGCGACCGCGCCCGTGAAGGCGCCTTTCTCATGGCCGAACAACTCCGATTCCAGAAGGTTCTCCGGAATGGCCGCGCAGTTGACCGAGATGAACGGCGCGCGCGCGCGGTTCGAGCGCCCGTGCACGTAGCGCGCCAGCACCTCCTTGCCGGTCCCGGATTCGCCGGTGATCAGCACGGATGCGTCGCTCGGCGCGATCTGCTGGGCGAGCTTGACCACATGCGCCATGGTCTCGTCGCGGTAGACCAGCTCGCGCGTGTCGTCCGAAACGGCCGCCAGCACGGCCGCGATCAGCTCCGGATCGGGCGGCAGCGGGATGTACTCCTTGGCGCCGGCATGGATGGCAGCCACGGCCGCGCGCGCATCGCTGCTGACGCCGCAGGCGACAATCGGCACCGCGATCCGTTCGGCCTCGAGCCGCAGCACCAGATCGCGGATGTCGAGCGCCACGTCCACCATCAGGAGGTCGGCGCCGCGGCCGGAGCGCAGCACATGGAGCGCCTGATCGACGTCCGACGCGTGGGTGACGCTGGCGCCCTTGTCCATCGCGAGCTTGGTCGCGGTTGTGAGCTGGCCGTTCAGGCTTCCAATGATCAGGAGGCGCATTTTCAGGGTCCCTTCTTGTTGCCCAGAGGGAACGGCGAATAGCGAGTAGCGAGTGGCGAATAGAACGATTGCCCTATTGGCTCGCTACCGGATGCTCATCGCAGTTCTTCTCCTCGCTATTCGCTATTCGCTACTCGCCATTTGCTATTCGCGGCTCACCGTTCCGCCTTGATGATTTCAGTCATGGTGATGCCGAGCTTGTCTTCCACCAGAACGACTTCGCCGCGCGCCACCAGCCGGTTGTTGACGTAGATGTCGATGGCCTCGCCAACCTTGCGGTCGAGCTCCAGCACGGCGCCCGGGCCGAGCTTGAGCAGCTCGCCCACGTCCATATGCGCGCGCCCGAGCACGGCCGAGACCTTCACCGGGACGTCGAACACCGCCTCGAGGTCCGCCGCGGTGCGATTTTGCACGTCCGCTTCGGATGAGAGCCCGCCGGCGTCGACGGGCAGGGACCCGTCGCCGTTCTCCAGGTCAGGCAGCGAGAGCTTGCTGTCGTCGTCGCTCATCGTTCAAATCTCCAGGGAATATCGGACTTCGGCGCCGCTTGGAGCCGCGCGCTGATGTAGCGGGTGACCGCCTGATCGATTGCCGCGGTGAGCTCGGTGGTGTCGCGGCTGATGCCGCCGTCGGCCCATTCGATGCGGCAGTCGCCCGGCGCGATTTCCGGCTCGCCCAGCACCACCAGGCGGCTCTCGAGCCCGAGCCGGCGGATGATCTCGTCCAGCCCTTCGCGCGCGGCGGCATGCAGCGTGTCGCTCACCCGCACCACCACGTGCGGGCTTGCGACCAGGTGTCGGAAGCAGTCGGCGGCGAGCGCGGAGATCTCCGCCAGCGGCTCGCGCGCGATCAGAGTCGGGGCGAGCTTCTTGGCGACCGCGACCGCCACCTCGACGGCTTCGGTCTCGAGCCGCGCGTGCACCGCGGCGAGGCTCCGGTCGAGCGCCTGCAGCAGCGTCGCGATGCGCTCGAGCGCGGAAGCGGCGCGCTGTTCGGCCTTGGTCTGCGCCTCGGCGAAGCCGCGCGCGTGCGCCGCCTTCTCGGCCTCCGCGACCTTCTCGGCGTGCTCGGCGAGCGAGATCGTCGGCTTGTTGTTGCGGCTGCCGGGAGCAAAGTCGTTGTCGAAGAGAAATTTTGCGGTTGCCGATACCATCGCGGTTGCCTCAATAGACCAGTTCTTCGTCGCCACGGCTCTTCGAGATCATGATCTCGCCCTTGGCGGCGAGATCCTTGGCCAGGTTGACGAGCTGTGACTGCGCATCGTCGACGTCGCGTAGCCGCACCGGCCCCATGGCGCCCATGTCGTCGGTCAGCATCTTGGCCGCGCGCGTCGACATGTTGCCTAGGAAGAACGCGCGCACCGGCTCGGTCGCGCCTTTGAGCGCGATCGCGAGCTTGTCCTTGTCGACATGCCGCATCAGCGTCTGCGCCGAGCCGGCGTCGAGCTTTACCAGGTCGTCGAAGGTGAACATCAGGTTCTTGATGCGCTCGGCGGCCTCTCGGTTGTCTTCCTCGAGCGCGGTCATGAAGCGCGTCTCGGTCTGCCGATCGAAGCTGTTGAAGATCTCCGCCATCAGCTCGTGGGCGTCGCGCCGGCGGGTCTGCGAGAGGCTCGACATGAATTCGGTGCGCAGCGTCTGCTCGACCCGTTCGATCACCTCCTTCTGTACCGCCTCCATCCGCAGCATGCGATTGACCACATCGAGCGAGAATTCTCCCGGCAGAATGGCCAGCACGCGCGCCGCGTGCTCGGCCCTGAGCTTGGAAAGCACGACCGCCACCGTCTGCGGGTATTCGTTCTTCAGGTAGTTGGCGAGCACGTCCTCCTGCACGTGGGAGAGCTTCTCCCACATGTTGCGGCCGGCCGGGCCGCGAATCTCGTCCATGATGCCGCCGACGCGCTCGGGCGGCAGGTATTGCTGCAGCAGGCGCTCGGTCGCGTCGTAGTTGCCCATCAGGGCGCCGGACGCCGACATGCGCGAGACGAACTCAAGCAGCAGGTTCTCGACCTCCGACGCCTCAACGGTCCCGAGCGTCGACATGATGATGGAGAGCTGGCGCAGCTCGTCGTCGTCGAGCAGGGTCCAGATCTTGGCGCCGTGCTGCTCGCCGAGCGCGAGCATGAGCACCGCGGCGCGCTCCGGTCCGCTCAGCTTGCGGCCGCTGCCATGTTCGCCTTGCCGGCTGGCGAGCGTGGCGACGACGCTGGCGATGTCGTGTGGGCCACTCACTGCCAGCTCCGTCTGTTGTCAGCGCGTGCGGGTGCCATGACCGTCAGGCCGCGTTCTCGTGCAGCCAGGTGCGAATGATCGAGATGGTTTCGTTCGGGTTGTTGTCGGCGAGCTCGCCGACCTTCTGCACGGATTGGGCGTGGACCTGACCCTGCACCTGGGCGATATCGATCATCTTGGCGGTCGGGCTCGGCGTCGCCGCCGCCTTGAGGTCTTGTACGGTGGCGCCGGCTGCGAGTGCGCCTTGCACGTCGCCGCCCGCGATCGCGGCCGCGATGTTGGCGCCAGACGAGGGCGCCGGGTCACCGTCGAGAATGCGCCGGACCAGCGGACGCACGACCAGCAGCATGACGATGATGGAGAGCACGAACATCACGCCGAGCTCGATCCAGTGCATCACGTCTTCCTTGGTGAAGGTCAGGAACGACAGCAAGCCCGTCGGCTCAGGGATGATGTTGGCCGGCACTTCGGCAAAACGCAGGTTGACGACCTCGACCTGGTCGCCGCGCTTCTGGTCGAAGCCGATGGCCGTGCGCACCAGCGCGGCGATGCGGTCGATCTCCTCCTTCTCGCGCGGCTGGTAGGTGGTCTCGCCCTTGTCGTTCTTGGTATAGGAGCCGTCGACCAGCACGGCGACCGAGATGCGGTTGACGCGGCCGCCTTCGGTCACCTCGGTCTTGGTGGAGCGCGAGATCTCGTAGTTGAGGATTTCCTCGGATTTCTTGCTCTGTTCGCGCGTCGAGTTGGCCTCGTTTGGCGGTCGCTGCCCGCCCGGCAGCTCGTTGCCGACCGTGACCTGGCCGTCCTTGCCGTCATTGGTGGCGGCGGTTTCCTCCCGCGTCTGGCTCGAGCGCATGACGCGGCCTTCCGGATCGAACTTCTCCGAGGTCTGCGTGACGCGGTTGAAGTCGAAATCGGCCGTGAGCTGCACGCGGGCGCGGCCGGGCCCGACCACCGACGTGACGATCGTCTCGACGTGCTGGCGCAGGCGGCGCTCGAACGCGACCTGCCGCTCGTCGGCGGTCAGGCCGAGGGCGTCGTCGGTGCGGGCGCCGTCGGCAAGCAGACGCCCGGCCTCGTCGACGATCGACACCCGCTCCGGCTTGAGCCCGTTGACCGCGGAGGCAACCAGGTGGCGGATCGCGCGCACCTGCTGCGGCTCCAGCATGCCGCGCACCTTGAGCACGATCGAGGCCGATGCTTCGGCCTTGTCGCGCGAGAACAGCGGCCGCTCCGGCAGCACCAGATGCACGCGCGCGTTCTGCACCCGGTCGATCGCCCGGATGGTGCGTGAAAGCTCGCCTTCGAGCGCGCGCAGGTGATTGATATTCTGAACGAAACTGGTGGCGCCAAGCGCATCCGACTTGTCGAATATCTCGTAGCCGATGCCACCCCCCTTGGGCAGGCCGGCCTCCGCCAGCTTCATGCGCAGGCGGGTGACCTTATCCTTCGGCACCAGCACGATCGAGTTGTCGGAGTTGAGCTCGTACGGGATGGCCTGGCGCTCGAGGTCCTTGACGATCGCGGTCGAGTCCTCGAACGAGAGGTCGGTGAACAAGGGCGTCATCTGGGGCGCCGTGACGCGCATCATGATGAAGGCGAAGAAGCCAACGAGCGCGACCGTCACCGCGACCATGGCGGCTATCCGCGATGCCCCGAGTGACCTGATGAACTGGACGAAGTCTTGCACGTTTCCTGACCCGCTCATTCCACCCGGCAAGAATTGCCTGGTCTATGGTTACTGTCTGGTTAAGATCGTTAAGATCGCGCCCGCCGATGGGGTGGGAGCGAGAATTTGTGCGCATGGTCATGCGCAAGTGTTGCTTATTTGCTACGCGATGGCCGTGCGGGATGCGGCCGCGCCTGCGAAAACTGCAGGACGTTCCATCCGCGCGACCGCAAGGTCGCGGCCGATCGGCCGAAGCGCATGCTGGAATCAGGGGCCCCAATGCAGTAACGCCGGCTCGATGAGCCGGCGTGGATGACGCCCAATCATAGAGAGTGGTGCGTCTACTGGCGGTACTGCTGAATGCGCGTCGTGCGCAGACCGGCCAGGCCGTGCTGGTCGATCGAGTATTGCCAGGACAGGAATTCTTCGACCGTCAGCGTATAGCGGGCGCAGGCTTCCTCAAGCGAGAGCAGGCCGCCGCGCACGGCTGCAACAACTTCGGCCTTGCGCCGAATGACCCAGCGTTTCGTGCCCGGCGCCGGCAAGTCCGCAATCGTCAGCGGGCTTCCGTCGGGCCCGATCACATACTTGGCCCTCGGACGAAGGGGCTCATTCATGAAATCACTCACGCACTCGACTGGTCTACTTCCGCCTCAAAGTACTCGGCGGCGCTTAAAATTTACCTAAGCACATCTTATCAAATGGGAAATTGTGGCGCAAAGTCTGGCCCACTCCTCCCGGGCGGAGGACCTATGCGGCAGATCATCACGGCAATACCTACGGACAGGTATATATTCATTTTCTGGTAATAAATAACCGCCAGCGGCGGGGTCGATTGCCTCCTCTAATGTTTCCCTGAGCCTATGCTTTCGCTGTGTGACATGCCGTTTGAGGGGCCCCGCCTGGTTCGTCAGGCGCCCGGGCGCACCACGCGCTTGATCTTGTCGATCGTATAGTCCTGTCCCCCCATCGAGAGGACGGGCGGCGACTGGGTCAGGTCCACCGAATCGACGAGTCCCTCGACTTCGGTTGGGACAGCAACGGTTTGGCCGCTCGCGTCCTGGCCGGTGATCGACAGCGTGTAGTTGCCGTCCGGCCAGAGCGTGCCGTTGCCGTCGCGGCCATCCCAGTTGAAGCTTTGCGGTCCGGCATTCATCGTAAAGCTGCCAGTATAGACGGTCTGCCCGGTGGAACTCTTGATGGTGACGTTCGCGGAGATCGGCTTTGGCACCTGGAAGCTCCAGGTCGCGGATCCGTTCTTCAGCGCCGCGGTCTGACCGTCGACCGTGACGTTCTGACCCACGAAGGCGAGAGCGGTGGTGGATTGCGCAGTCTTCTCGATCGAAACAAGGGTCGTGAGCTGCTCGTTCTGCTTGAGCTGCTGCTCGACCTGCGCGAACTGGACCAGCTGTTGGGTGAACTGGTTGGTGTCGAGCGGATCGAGCGGATTCTGGTTCTTCAGCTGCGTGGTCAGCAGCGTCAGGAAGGTTTGGAAATTGCCGGCCAGCGTACTGTTGTCAACGCCGGTGGAGCTTGATGACGTGCTCGAGCTGGTGCTGTTGTTGTTCGTCACCGCGGCGGTGATCGAAGGCGTGGTCGCGGGTATGACACTGGTGGTCATGGCCAATCCTCAGATGCTGATGTCGATGCCGCCAGTGCGCACCATGCGGCCATAGCTGGTCACAAGCGCATCGACGGGCGGCGCAAGATCAGGGTCAGGCACGACAAGTCGTGCCGCATTGGGCGAAGGGTTGTTGCCATCGCGGCCGGCGAAGCCCTGGTCGCGCAGCGAGAACTGCAGGCCGTCCTGGCTGGTCTTCAGTCCGGCCTGCTGCAACGCGCGCTCGAGGTCGCCGGCGTCGCGCCGCAAGTGCTCCAGTGTTTCGGCCCGATCGACCACGAGGCGCGAGGTGACCTGGCCGCTGCTGTCGATGTCGAGCCGCACGTCAATGCGGCCGAGCTCGGGCGGATCCAGGCGAATGTCGAAGTGGTTGCTGCCCGCCTGCGCCCGCGACGCAATCTCGACCGCGAGGCCTGCGATCGGGACGGCTGCATCAGGGGTCGCTGCGGTGGTCGCCTGGGCGGTGGTCGTTGCAGGCTGTGCAAGCGTGCCGCCGGCTTGATCCGGCGCCTGCAGGACGACATGCACAGCGTCGGACGGGGGCTTGGCGTTGTGGGCGGCGTCGCTGACCTGAAGGCCGAGCGGTTGCTGATCGTCCGGCTTCCCCGTATCGGCATGCTGGTGCGGATGGTGCGGTTCATCGGCCGCGTGCTCCTTGGACTCGGGTCCCGAAGCGTCGGCGGGCTTGTCGGTGTTGGCCGCAGAGGTCGTCGCGGTTGACTGAGACTCATCGCCTTCAACGGATTGCGGGCCCGCCTTGGGCCGCGGCTTGCCGGCGTCCGTCGCGGCGGCTGTCGTCGTCGTTTTCGCGCCCGGCGCGTCTTTGCCGTCTTGCTCGGCCTGAGCGATTTGCGCGCCTTGCGCCGCCTGTGCGTCTGTGGCGAGCGCTTTGTCGGGCTGCGCCGTCGGCGTCGGCACCTCCGGCGCGCGGCCGTCCGCAGGCAACTTGCCCGTATCGGGCGGTGTCGTCTGCTCGGTGCCGGTTGCCCCGGTGAGCAATTCGGCGAGTGGCGCGACCGCCTCATTCGCGTCGGTGGGCTGCGCTTGCGATTGTGCTGCCTCACCCGATGGTGCCGCTTCATTGCCCGGGCTCGGTACCGGTGGCTCGGGAAGCGGAACCTTTGGAATGGCGGCGCTGGCGGGGACTGACGTAGCCACGTCGCTCTCAATGGCCACATCGTCCCCGCCGCCTTGCGTCGCCAGCACGAGCTCGGCGCTGGCCGGCACGACCGTTCCGGGGGGTGCGGGTGCCGGCAGCGTGACATTAGTAGTGTCTGTATTGTCGACGGTGGCGGTCGAAGCGTCGACAGGCTCGGTGTCGTCTTTGGCGTGTTCCACCTTGGGCACGTCGCTTGCAATGGCGCCGGCCGATGTCTGCTCGGCCGGCTGCGCGTCGGTCGGCTCCGGCGATGGGCTTTCCGACGCATCGGCGGTGCGGTCGTTGGTCCGGTCAGGGCCTTCGGGCGGCCTGGGTCGCTGCTCGGACGCGTCGGTGGACGAGGCCCGGCCAGCGCGGTTGCTACGCTCCGGGGCCTTCGGCGTGTCGGCCGAATCAAGCAGCTGCGCAAAGTGTGACGACGGCTCGCCGGAATCGCCCCCCGCCGAGCGGTGGCGAGCGCCGGGATTGTGGTGGGGGGCTAGCAGAACACTCGGTTCTGACGCGACGCGCGGCACGGTGCACCTCATGGGATTCGTCTGCCGCTTCCTCAGCAATTGGTGGGCCACGCCGGCATGCGGAAAGTAACTGCATGATTTCAACGGCTTGGTGGGCGGCCGGCGGATCGGGGCGGGGATTGTCGCCCGGCATGAGGTGCCGTCCTGCCGGCAAGAACTGCCGGGGGCTCCGGGGGCGCATCAGGAGTTTCCCGACGATGCGATCGCGCCGGCAAGTCTCTATAATAGGAGCACGCCGGAGCCTGCCCGGCACCCGATATAGCCAAGGAGCGCGGCCACAACGCCGCGAGCGCGATGCTCAATTCGCTTGATCTTAAGGGGCCTCCGCAAGCGACCCGCGTGGTTGTTGCCATGTCGGGCGGGGTCGATTTATCGGTCACGGCCGCGCTGCTCAAGGCCGAGGGCTACGACGTCGTCGGCGTGACGCTGCAGCTTTACGATCACGGGGCGGCGAGGCATCGCAAAGGCGCTTGCTGCGCCGGCCAGGACATCCATGACGCGCGGGCGGTGGCCGAGCGCATCGGCATTCCGCACTACGTGCTCGATTATGAGCATCGCTTCAAGGAAGCGGTGATCGATCGCTTTGCGGACAGCTATCTGGCCGGCGAAACACCGGTCCCTTGCGTGGAGTGCAATCAGTCGATCAAGTTCCGCGATCTGCTCGAGACCGCGCAGGACCTCGGCGCCAAGGTGCTCGCCACCGGCCATTACGTGGCGTCGCGGCCGTTGCCGGAGGGCGGACGCGCGCTCTATCGGGCGCGCGATCCCGAGCGCGACCAGAGCTACTTCCTGTTCGCGACCACGCGTGCGCAGCTTGATGTGCTGCGCTTTCCGCTCGGCGAGCGCAGCAAGGCCGAGACGCGCGAGCTCGCGCGCCAGTTCGGGCTCGCGGTCGCCGACAAGCACGACAGCCAGGACATCTGCTTCGTGCCGACCGGCCGCTATACCGAAGTGATCGAGCGCTTGCGGCCGGGCGCGGCCGAGCCGGGCGACATCGTCGACCTCAACGGCAATGTGCTCGGCCGCCATGACGGCATCATCCGGTTCACGGTCGGGCAGCGGCGCGGGATTGGTATCGCGGCCGGCCATCCGCTTTACGTGGTGCGGCTCGACGCGGCGACGCGGCGCGTGATCGTCGGTCCACGCGAGGCGTTGCGCACCAGCCGGATGCGGCTGCGCGACGTGAACTGGATCGGCGAGGGCACGATTGAACAGACGCTGTGCGCAGGCTGGCACGAGGTGTTCGTGCGGGTGCGCTCGACCCGCCCGCCGCGGCCGGCCTGGCTCAGCCGCGGTGCGCACGGGATTGAGGTCGAGCTGATCGCTGGCGAGGACGGCGTGTCGCCGGGACAGGCCTGCGTCTTCTACGACGCGCCTGACGGACAGGCGCGGGTGCTTGGCGGCGGCATCATCCAGAGCGCCGCGTCGGCGTCTGAACAGGCGCCGGTGCGCGAGCCGGCAAGCGCAAGCCGGGTCTAGGCAAGACTCAAAAAGGGAGCAAAGAAGCCCGCGGGGGCTTTTCGAGCGTGCGGGGATGGCGGGCGAAATCGACAGTTCAACGGTCGTGAAGGCCTATGCGCGCTGGGCGCCGGTCTACGACCTTGTGTTCGGCAAGGTGTTCGAGCGCGGGCGCAAGGCCTCGATCGCGGCGGCCGAGCGCATCGGCGGGCGCATTCTCGACGTCGGTATCGGCACCGGCATCTCGCTGATGGACTACGCGCGTGGCAACAGCATCGTGGGCGTGGACTATTCGGAGGCCATGCTGCGCAAGGCGCACGAGCGCGTGCTTGAGCACAAGCTCGACCACGTTGCGGCGATCGCCGTGATGGACGCGCAGCGGCTCGGCTTCGCGGACGGCTATTTCGACGTGGTGGTGGCGCAATATGTGATCACCGCGGTGCCGGACCCCGAAAAGTCGCTGGATGAGTTCGCGCGCGTCACGCGGCCGGGCGGCGAGATCATCCTGGTCAATCATCTGGGCGCCGAGGAAGGCTTCCGCCGCGTCTTCGAACGCGGGTTTGCCCCGATCGCGCGGCGGCTCGGCTGGCGTCCGGAATTCGGCTGGGAGCGCCTCGCGCGCTGGTCCGAGCGGCATGGCGGGGTGCGCCTCATCGAGCGTCGCCCGATGCCGCCGCTCGGGCAGTTCTCGCTGATCAGGTTCGAGCGGGTGGCGGCCGGAACGGCGTCGCCGCCGCACACCGCGACCGCGGACGCGGCCTAATCATACTGCGTCGCAAACTTTTGGCGCTTGTTATTGCGCCTGGCACTACATCGCCCCGGGAAGGCAAAGGACGATGCTATAGAGCAGGAACGCATGGGCTTGGTGTGACACGGGGTATTGGGGTCGAATAGCGATTCGTTGTCCGCTCGAACTGCCTCGGGCGCGCGGTGTTGGGCCCGATCCTCGCAACGGACAGTTCACGTAGGTGGTAGGATAGCGCTGTGCCCACTTCATGCGGACGATTGTCTGCATCCCCGGGTCCATAATCAAGGCACTTGAGGCATTCCTCGCATGGTTTGTCGAGGCAGGTACAGTAGCAGACCGGGATGAAGCCGAGTGACGAGCTGTTCACGTGACGAGGGGGAGTGAGCCCCTCTGCCATAGCATGGCCGGCGGTGAGAATTAGGGTGGTCGCCACCACCACAATCGTTCGCTTCATATTGTTCATCCTTCTGAAGGCGCCGCCCACGTACACCGTGGCAAGCTGATAGTTTACCGAAAGCGTGATCTCAAAGCTTTGAGCGATGCGTGATTTTTGTAGCAAAGCAAAGTCGCGGACGCCGTGTCGGCCTTTGCTTCTGGTCAAGCGCTGGACCGAAAGTCCGTCGTTCCATCGCATGCCGGCACATAGCACGACGTTAGTATCCGTGTCGTCATCCGATCGAATGAAGACTAGCCACGGAGTTCGCGACGTTGTGGCGTGGCTGCCACCGGCGGCGGGGACGACGGATGCGCAGGTTTTCGGATGCGTAACTTGCGGGAGAGGGCATCGCTGGAAGTTCAGCAACTACGGTTGGGTGAAGGGAACGCTTGCCCCCTCACCCAATCCGTTCTGTTGAAGCGCGGAGTAGCCGTCTTCCAGCGCAAGGGCGTTCACGCCCGTCTTCGCGGGCTATGGGGAGAGGGCGCAAAAATGCCCGCCACAGTAGGACTAATCCCGCAGTGGAAACTCGTCGGTGTGCGGCAGCCACATGCCGGGCGGCGCCGGCCAGTCGATGTCGCATAGCGGCGGCTCGACCGGGCGCAGCTCGGGCGCGTCGGGGATGACCGGCACGAGCAGATGCGAGGGGTGGCGCGCGTCGTGATGGACTGTGTTCTCGACCGGCCAGGGCAGGAGCTGCACGTCGATCTGGCGCAGGAAGTTGGTGTAGTGGATATCTTCGCTGGCGATCTGCAGCTCGAGCCGATGGCCCTGCTTGAAGGTGCGGCAGAGCGGCGAGAGCTCGATCTGGAACTCATAGATCCGATCGGGCTCGAGCAGGTCCTGCTTGTTGAACGGGTGATAGGGCTGGCCGGGCCGCGAGCGTGCCGCATCGATGGCACGGAACGAGGCCTTGAGAATGCCCTTGGTGACCTGCACGGGCGCCCCGGAAGGCGCTACGTCAAAGACTTTCACGAACCACACGGTGTCGGGCGCGCTTGAGGAGCCGAAGAGCGTGAGCGCGAGCGGGCCGACGACGCGCAGGTCCTGCGCGAGCGGTGGCGTGCTGTAGGCGAGCACGGGTTTGCCAGCCGTAAGCTGCGCGTAGGAGTCCGGCATGCGATAGTGGTCGGGCGCTTCGTCGCCGGGCGGCGCATGGTCAAGCAGCCCAAAGGGCGGCACGCTCGCCGGGCCTGTCGCGTTGGCGCGCAGATGGAGCTTGGCCCACTGCGTGCGCTTGAGCGGATATTCGTTCTCGTAGCGCCATTGCCGGGTGCCGGCATCGAACAGCGCCACCTCCGGCTCCTGCATGAGCCCGCTGTCGATGCCTTTGAGCCAGTGATCGAACCAGCGCAGCATGTGGGTGTTGAGCGGCCGGCTGGTGAGATAGCGCAGATGCGACCAGAACCCGGTCGGCGGCACGACCAGGAGCTTCTTCGGCGCCGCGATCTGCGGATAGCCCCAGAGCTGGCCGCGGAAGTGCGACTGGCCGCCCTGCGGCGCGATGCTCATCACCGGCACCTTGATGCGATCGAGCGTGGCGTGTGCCGAGCGCTCCCAGTACCAGGGACCGTCGTAGGGCCGGCGCGCGAGCTCATAGGTGAGGTTCATGGGCGCGAGCTTGCCCTCGACCGACCCGGGCCACGCCATCATGGCGGTGTGATAATGAATCCAGGCGCTCAGGAAGGCGTGGTGGTAGACGCCGCCCTGCCAGCACAAGTCGCGATAGATGTCGGTCGTGCCGTCACAGATGCAGATGCAGCGCAGGTGCGGCGGCTGAAGCGCAGCGGTGTGGTACTGGCTCCAGCTCCAATAGGAATCGCCGATCATCCCGACATTGCCGTCGCACCATGGCTGCTGCGCGATCCATTCGACCAGGTCGTAGCCGTCGCTGCGCTCGAGCGCATCGAGGAAGCACCAGCGGCCCTGCGAGAGCCCGGCGCCGCGCGCCTGCGCGATCACGTGCACATAGCCCTTGGGCACGTAGAAGCCGGTCGCGCCTGAACTCGATGGCATGGCTCCAGTGCGGTGGCTGTTGCTGGATGTCCTTCGAATAGGGGGAGAGCGAAAGGAGCGCCGGGTGGCGGCCGCCCTGCTGCGGCCGGTAGACGTCGACCGCGAGCCTGGCGCCGTCCCGCATCGGGACCCGGACGCTCTCCTCGAGCGTCGCGCCCGGCGGCGGCACCGGCGAGCGCACGAGCGCATCCGGATAGGTGAGCGAGACCGCAGGCGGGCCTTCCAGCATGGTTCCTCCCCGAAAATGGCTCAAAAAGCCAAGGCGGCGCTCCTTGGCTGGAGCCTTGGCCGGGCCTCGGCTTGACAGCCGTACGCGACATTCCCTATCAGGCCACTTCCTTGATCGGGGGTGCTCGCGTTGAGCGCCCGGTTTCCTATATTATAGCGGCTTGCGGGCCCCGTCCGGGGCCCCGATGGCGGGGTAGCTCAGTTGGTTAGAGCAGCGGAATCATAATCCGGAGGTCGCCGGTTCGAGTCCGGCCCCCGCTACCAAGCAAATCAATGACTTACGAGCAGCGGCAATTTTCCTGGGCACTTATTGGGCACTCAAGTAAGCGCTGTCGTGCGCTCCCGGTGAGAGCGTTATGGCGCTGAATGGCTTCGACGGCGTGCCGTCGATCATGAGCCTAAGGTAGATCGAATAATTGGGGAGCTGGACCAGGTCGACCTCAGCGAACTGGCCGACAAACTCGCGGGCGAGGTACGGGGCGTCTTCAGCCCCGACCCTGAACGTAATGATCGTCCCTGCATTGCCGAGGACCGCATGGCGGATGTCGGGGTCAAGCTGATGAATGTATTGGTGAGCTATGGTGAAACCGACCCGATATTTCCGCAGCTCCGAAAGCATGTTGGCAAGTGCCATCGTCGTGAAGCTTTGGAACTCGTCGACATACACGAAGAAGTCCCGCCGTTGTCCTTGGGGAGTGTCCGCCCGACTATACGCGGCCAGTCCGATCGTGGTGACCAAAAGGCCGCCCAAGAGAGAAGAGCTGTCTTCGCCTAGCTGCCCCTTCGCCAGATTAACGAGAAGCACCTTCCCTTCATCCATGATCCTGCGGACATGGATGTCCGACTTAGATGTTGTAAGGATGCGGTTGAGGATAGGGTCGGCCAGGAACGCGCCGACTTTGTTTTGAATCGAGGCGACACCGTCCGCTCGATAGCCGAACGAGTAACGGTCGTACTCTTTTTCGAAAAACGTTTTCACCGTTGGGTTCTTCAGAGATTTTGCGACCGCAGTCCGAAATGTCTTGTCCGAGAATATCCGCAAGATGTCATGCATCGTCGCATCCGGTTGCTCAAGAAGTGCCAGGAGAACATTCCGCAAAATGTGCTCCATGCGGACACCCCACGCGTCCGGCCACATCTTCTTGAACACTTCGAGGAATCCAGAGGCGGCGAGTGCGACCCTATCCTCGCGTACATGCCGCAGAGGATTGTAACCAAAAGGCTGGCGCGGATCGGAGGCGTTCAGGTAGACCACGTCCTGCTTACGCCACTCGGGAATTTGGCGAGCTATGCGTTCAACCAGGTCACCATGAGGATCGATCAAAGCAAGCCCGGCACCGCGGCGAACGTCCTGCAGTGCCATTGTTTCCAGCAATGTAGATTTTCCCGTTCCTGTTTTTCCTATGACGTAAACGTGGGAGAAGCGATCGTCATCCTTAATGCCAAACACGCGTTGAACATTCCGAAAATCAGCCTGCGCAAAATGAGTAACGTTGCCCGACAACATGCTACGCATGATGGCTCGCAAGACCAATAATTCGTAGACGGTGAACTTGTCTGCTCAGGACAATAGCGTTCATATCGGCAATTGCTGCCGCGAGTTTGTGCTGTCACGGCACAAATGCGCGTCTCCAACAAGTTCATCTCCTCTGCGAACATAACCAAAGACTTTGATCGTTCGACGTTCCGCCCTCGCGATCGATCGCCTGAGTGTTTCGGGTGACGCATCCGTGTTCAGCACGGGCCCGATCCGCCTCGCGTTCATTGTCGCGACCGTCGGCATTCTCGTTGCGATGGTCGCGCCGGCCGTGCGGGCGCGACGCGCGGAGACCACCGAGTGAGGTGGACGCCAGCGCCAGCGGCTGCAGCCACGGTTGGAAGACCGGCTATGCGGGAAATACCGATCGTCCGCATCGGGTCATGGATGATAGAACTCAAAGTGAGCATACGCTACCGAGCGGCTTTGTCCGCATGAGGAGGCCACAATGAATGCCATGAGGTCTTTGTCCCGCTGGCCGAGGCTCCTGTCGGTTGTCGCGGTTCTGGTCGTGATTGGCACGCCCTCGGCCCGCGCCCAGAGCGACCTCGCGCGCGCCTACAAGATCATCGCGGGCAAGCAATTCGTCGACCTCACCCACAGCTTCGGCCCCGATACGCCGGTGTGGTCGGGCTTTGGCCAGGCCAAGATGACGCCGATGGCCGATCCGAAGACGAACGAGCCCTACACCATCGCCAAGGACGGCTTCCGCACGACCTATTACCAGATGGTCGGGCAGTACGGCACGCACGTCGATCCGCCGGCGCATTTCGCCGAGAACGGCGCCACCATGGACGAGATTGCGTTGAAGCAGACGATCCTGCCGCTGATCGTGCTCGACGACACGCCGTTCCTCGCCAAGGATCCCAATCATGCCTTCTCGCTCGCCGATCTCCGGGCTTGGGAGAAGAGGCACGGGCGCGTGCCCAAGGGTGCGTTCGTCGCGCTGCGCACCGACATGTACAAGGACTGGGACAGCAATCCGGAGCGATTCAAGCGCCAGCCGTTTCCGGCCTGGGCCTTCGAGACGGTCAAGTTCCTCTACGAGCAGCGCGGCGTCGCGGCGACCGGCCACGAGGCGATGGACACCGACACGACCGACAAGATGGAGTCGGAGACCTATCTCCTGCAGCACGGCCACTACCAGATCGAGGTGATGGCCAATCTCGACAAGGTGCCGCCGACCGGCGCGCTGATCGTCGTGACCTGGCCGAAGGTGAAGAAGGGGCTCGGCTTTCCGGCGCGGGCGTTTGCGATCCTGCCGTGAGGCGTGCGTTGAACAAGTTGGTAGCGGGGCCGGGTCTCCACTATTGAAGGGCATCAATCACTTGGCGAAAAGTGGGACCCGCAACCGTCTCATTATTTCTCAAGGCCCATTTTCGAGAGGGGCATACCCGTCACTCGGTAGCATGGCCATCGTGCAGTTGGGTTGTGAACTACTACACAACCTCTCTTGCGCAAAAACAATGAAGAAAGCGAGTCGATGAATGAACGCAGTCAAGTGTCTAATTTGGGGCACCCCCGCGCAGGCGATGCCAAAGCTTGGTGACTACGAACACATCGTTTCGCGCCGCGCCGGCGGGGAATACAAGATCGACGGCTCTACTGTTATCGAGTTGGGAGGGCTAACCGGTTCCGAAAAGAATCGCCTCACTACTTGGATTGTCTCACAGCGAAGGGCCGGAATCGCCGTCCCTGAAATCACCAGTGATGTACTGGATGCCGTAAAGCATAGCCGCAATCTGCCGTTCAGTGAGCGCCTGAATCAAGCATTGCTGTTCATAGGCACCCGGACCAAAGTCGGGACCAACGTAGCGCTCGATAGAGCCATGTCTGAAAGCCGAGACACGTTTGACGACTTTCTGGCGTTTACGGAATCGGCGACCGACCAGGAAGCGTGGTCACTCTTAACGATGATGAGGGAAATGGGTCTGCTGGCGAAACCCGGTTCAGACACCCTATACAGCATGCGCGCGGATGGGTGGCTGCGCTTCGAGGAGCTACAGACGAAACAGGTGCAATCATCGCAGGCGTTCGTTGCAATGTGGTTCGATCCATCCATGAAGGAAGCCTACGAGAACGGGTTGTACAGGGCCATTTATGACACCGGATATGATCCTAGGCGAGTGGATCAACAACACCACCACCTCAACAAGGTCGACGATGAGATAATTGCTGAAATCCGTCGTTCTCGCTTCTTGGTGGCCGACTTCACATGCGAGGAAGGCAAGGTTCGCGGGGGCGTCTACTTTGAGGCAGGATTTGCTAGCGGCCTCAATATCCCCATCATCTGGACCTGCAAGGATTTGTCGAAGCGTGACCTACACTTCGATACGCGGCAGTAGTCGCACGTGCGTTTGTGTTTCAACACCGAGTCATGGATGGATCGGCGTGTAAGAATGGACAGCTTGTTACGTCTCCAGCTGAAAACTCACGAGCATCTCTCAAAAGTGGACGTGCGCTAGAAGATAAAAATCTTCCAGCCGTGCACTTCGAGATACTCGCGAGCCTTCGCGGTCATACACTTGCCATCCTTTACTCACGCTTCGGTTCTTAACTTAGCTTGCAAATTGACGCATTTTGAGCCTGGGTTCTACCTCACAGCTCTCTCCATCGCGGACCACTTCGGGATGAGCCTCGAGCCGATTATTTGAAAGGGCTACGAGGTCGACCAGTTTGTCGATCTCTTGCTCGGTGGGTTGGCACTTCATCGGCTATCCTGTTCATCGTCACGATGGGCTTGTAGATCACGGACTTCGTCCTCTACCGTGATCGGTTTCCTCGTCGCGGCGCTGACGGCGAGCGCTTGGCGTCGTTTCTCTTCAAAGAGTTGCCTTGGTCGGGTAGAGCATCGCCCGAGCGAGCGCGTTCCCGCCAGGTGCCGTAGCGAGAGAGGACGCCATCTTGTTGACGCTGTGGTCGACCTTTTGGTTTTGGTTCTCTCTTACGTGGCGCGAGCGGCTTGCGCCCACCTCACTCGGCGATCTCGGCCCGGCGCGCCCGCACGGCCGGCGCAACCATCGCCACAAGAATGCCGATGGTTGCGATAATGAACGCGAGGCTGAGCGGGCGCGTGATGAACACGGAAGGGTCGCCGCGCGACATCAGCATGGCGCGGCGCAGATGCTCTTCCATCATCGGCCCGAGCACGAAGCCGAGCAGCATCGGCGCCGGACTGCAGCCGAGCCTCAACCAGATCACCCCGACAATGCCGAACAGCGCAGTCAAGTAGATCTCAAACGAGGAGTTGTTGACACTGTAAACGCCGATCGCTGAGAACGCCATGATGGCAGGGAACAACAGGCGATAGGGCACCTTCAGAAGCTTCACCCACACCCCAATCATCGGCAGATTGAGCACGACCAGGAGCGCGTTGCCAATCCACATGCTGGCGATCAGGCCCCAGAAAAGTTCCGGCCGCGCTGTCATGACCTCGGGGCCGGGCTGGATACCCTGAATGGTGAGGGCACCGAGCATCAGCGCCATTACGCCGCTCGCTGGAAGCCCGAGCGTCAGCATGGGGATGAATTTGCATTGGGCGTCGGCGTTGTTGGCCGATTCCGGACCGGCAACGCCCTCGATCGCTCCCTTGCCGAAGCGCGTGGGATCCTTCGCCAACTTCTTTTCGAGAATGTAGGACGAGAACGACGCGATCGATGGCCCGGTGCCGGGCAATACGCCGAAGAACGAGCCGAGCAAGGTGCCGCGAATGATCGGCATGGTGGATTGCTTGAGGTCCTGCTTGGTCGGCATCAGGTTTTTCACCTGGTCGGTAAAGATCCGGCGTTCCTCGGGATCGCCAAGGTTGGAGACGATCTCGCCGATCGCGAATACGCCGACGGCGAGCACGATGAAGCCGATGCCGTCGGCCAGCTCGTTGACGCCGAAGACGAAGCGCTGCGCGCCGGAATTGACGTCAGTGCCTACAATACCGAGCAGCAGGCCCATGGCCACCATGGAGAGCGACTTGATCATATCGCCCTGCGCCAGCACGGCGGCAGCGACCAGGCCCATCAGCATGAGCGAGAAATACTCCGGTGCGCCGAATTGCAGCGCAAGCCCGGCGAGCGGCGGACCGGCGATGGCGATCAGCATGGTACCGAAGGTGCCGGCGACGAAGGAGCCGATGGCCGCGATCGCCAGTGCAGGGCCTGCGCGCCCTTGCCGCGCCATCTGATAGCCGTCCAGGCAGGTCACCACCGCCGAGGTTTCGCCCGGCAAGTTGACCAGGATAGCGGTGGTCGAGCCGCCGTATTGCGCGCCGTAATAAATGCCGGCGAGCATGATCATCGCGCTCACCGGGGCGACGTTGAAGGTAATCGGCAGCAACATCGCGATCGTCGCAAGCGGGCCGATACCAGGCAGGACGCCGATCAGCGTGCCGACTGAGACACCGATCGCGCAGTACATGAGGTTCTGTAGCGAGAACGCGACGCCGAAGCCGAAGACCAGGTTATGAAATAGGTCCATGGCAACGCCTACCAGCCGACGATCAGCGGAAACGGCAGGCCAATGCCCCAGATGAACAGCGCGATGGCGCAAAAGGTCAGGCCAGCCGCCAGCAGCAGAGCTTCGATCAGATTGAACTCCTTGCCGGCCGCCGACGAGCCCACGACCAGAACGACCAGCGCCGGTACGAAGCCGGCGTGGTCCATCAGCAGCCCGAACAGCGCCAGCGAGAGCGGCAGCACGACCAGCGCACGCAGCGACCAACTGCCTTCTATGGGCTCGGGCGACCGCAACCCCTTGGCGACGAGATAGAGCCCGAACAGGATCAGGATGCTGCCGAGCACCGATGGGAAGTAGCCGGGCCCCATGTGCAGCGCGCTGCCGAAGGCGTAGTTGCGCGCGATGATGATGGCGGCCGCACCGGTGCCAATCAGCATCAACCCAGACCAGACATCCTTGTTGTTTCGGATCTCAATTTGCATGTTGCACGGTTTGCATGTGCTGGTTGCTGGTTGCTCGCGGCGGAGTTCCCCAATCTCGCTGGAGGACCACATCAATTGAATAAGTCGTCGCTGTTCAATAGGCCTCACTCGTTTGGGGGGCCTCGGACCGATCTCGACGCTGCACGTTCCGTTGATGCCGGTGCGCTACTTTTGCCGCGGATCCCGCTGAATTGATCGTTGGCCAAGCCGATTGTGTGTACCGATCAGCTCGCTTCCTGGCAGGTACACGAAACGCGGCAAGCGAGACTAATCGAGTCTCACTTGCCGGCTTTGTGGCTTGCACAGCTTTCCCGAATGACAGGCGCTTCATCGTCATTGCGGCTTGATGCCGGCCCTCTTGACGATGTCGGGCCACTTCGCCAACTCCTTATTGTAGAAGTCTTGCATCTCGGTCGGGCCCATCTTTTCGATTTCGACACCGCGATTGATGAACTGCTTATGTATCTCGGGCAAATCTTGGATCGCCGCGATTTCCTTATGCAGCTTGTTGATGATCGGCTTGGGCGTTCCGGCCGGCACCGCGAAGCCGATCCAGTTGCTGCCTTGGTATTCCGGCAGTCCGGCTTCGGTGAAAGTCGGAACGTCGGGCATGGCAACCAGCCGTTTAGTCGCGCTAACAGCAAGGCCGCGCAACTGGCCGGAGCGGACCTGCGCCGACAGGCTCGATGCGCTGGCCATGATCGCCTGGGTGTTGCCGGCGATCACATCGATGCGCGCGGGCCCCGCACCCTTGAACGGAACGTGCAGCATGTCGGTATGGGTGATGAGCTTGAACAGCTCCATGCCGAGATGCAGCGAGCCGCCGACACCGCCAGAGGCGTAGAGAATTTCACCAGGCTTCGACTTCGCCAGCGCAATGAATTCCTTCAGGGATTTAGCCGGAAGCTTTGGATTGACCGCGAGCGTGTTGGGGCTTGTGACGAACATCGATACCATGTCGAGCGCTTTGTGCGGATCGTAGCGCAGCTTGTAGAGCGCCGGGTGTACCGCATTGGCGATTGAAACGACGGTCAGCGTGTAGCCGTCGGGGGGGGCCTGCGTGGCGAGTTCGGTGCCGACCACGCCGCCAGCGCCAGTCCTGTTCTCGGCGATGAACTGCTTGCCCAGCCGCTGGGTCAGATGGGTGGCGACGATGCGGGCCGTCACGTCATTGAGCCCGCCCGGCGAGAACGGAATAATGATCCGCACCGGCTTGCTCGGATAGTCGCCCGCCGCCGACGCCCCCGTGAGCGTGAGGAGTGCGATCGCACTCGTGACCAATAGGGTTCGTATTTGTGGCATGGCCTTCCTCGTGTTGTATCTCATTCTATTGCGCCTTCCCTGTGAGCCCGCATTTTCATTCTATTGCCCGCCAGACATACTAGCTTCCGCCACCACGAAGCGGAACTGAGGCACTCGGTCTCACCACGCGCTGCAGATCGAGACCCCCCGCTCGTTATCCCACCTGATGATGTTTACTCAGGAAGGAGAGAATACGTTGGCGGCCAATTCGGCTGCCTTCTCGACCTATGTCGGACGGACATCATTGGTAAACGCGTGACCAGCAATGGCCGCTGCCGCGTCCATTTGGCTCGAGCGAAGTCGCTCGACGTTGCATCGCGATTTCGCTCCAACGCTTGTTTGGGTCGCATGATCTTTTCGGGATCATGCTCCAGGATCACGCGTGCGTCAGTCAGCGGGGATCGACGAGGCACGCCCGACCCGACGCCACTTGGCCCGAACACGACGCAATGCATCGCGGGCAACTCGGATTGGCGTGCCGAGATAATACTTGCGGAAGAACTGGAGTCGCCCGATCGCTCCGATTGCCGGTGCGGCTTCGCGCGGGACATACCAGCTATTGAGGCCGGTTCGCCGAATCCAGCGGTAGCCGTTCCTGACCATGTGGCGGTGAATGTCCAAACTTGTCACATGGTCCTCGATCAGCATGAGACGCGGCCGCCAGCGGGACAAGGCTGCGCCCTTCAAGACCTCGACGGTGTGGCCCTCGACGTCGATTGAGACAAAGTCGATCGGCGCCGTCGCGCCGGCCTCGGTCAGAACCTCGTCGAGAGTGCGCACTCGCACCGACAGCACGCTCTTGGGTTTACGGCCGATCACGGATAATTCCTGATTGAGCGATGAATACGCCCCGTCGACGCGCAGCGGCATGTCTCTGCCCGCATTCTCGGGCGAGGAACAGGCAACATCAAAAACTCTTGCCTTTCTCTCGGAGCGGAGCCGAGCGGCCAGCTCTGGTTGGGGCTCGATCAGAACCCCCGACTATCCGAGTTGTTCAAGGTGCCACGACTGCGACGCTGCAACAGGGTCGTTTGCACCGACCTCGACGAAGTAGCCAAGCGATTCCCCAAAGAATTCTCGGATGAGGGTTTGCTCGCCCTCATGACCGAGAATAGCCGATATCGTTTCGACTGGCGCCATGCCCGATACAATAGCGGCAGGTTGTGCATCAACCAATGGCTGCTGGGCGGTCCAGGAGGTGTGGATCAACGGGGCGGGCCGCTGCGGACGCTCGCGGAATATGTGCATGCCTCGGCCTTCGTGCGCACCGCCAACATGCGGATCCAATTCCCCACTCGTCCGTCCAGTTCTTCCAGCTGCCGCAGGTTGGAACGCCGATCGCTATTGTGGCGACTGAGGCCGCCGTTGAAATATTGATCGCGCCGCTCCCGCACCCTGCGCGGTTTGATTCAAAAAGAAGGTCAATGTCCTGCAGAAGGTGAATGTCCTGCGCGACTGTTGATCGCAGGGAACGCAATCGAATACCGGCAGCGGTATGCGATCATTCCTTTCGGTAGTATGTGACCTTTACCAACTCTACTGCCAGGTGCGTTTTTTGATTTTGCAGCCGACTTGCAATGACAGTCGAGCCCGGTACGCGCATCATTCGCGTGTCGAATCAATCTTCGGCGGCGAGCGCCTCCTCTGTGCCAACGAGCAGCCCCAAATGCCAAACGACGAATTCGACGAGCGCGAGAGAGCCTTGCACTACGCGGCAAGACTGAAAGGTCTCTCGCTGGTTCGCACTGGCGACACGTTTGCTCTCGCTCAGGTGACCGACGCAACGCTCGACGAGATCGCGGCCTTTCTCGGCTCCGACGAAAGGCCTGAAGTCGAACATGGCCGCGGTGACATAGGCCGCCGCGCCGATTTGCGGGCGTTGCTCAGAGCCGAGCGCGCGCTGATCGTCGAGTTCGAGGATGCGAAACGCACGGACGGCGAGCGCAGTCCCAAAGAAGATACCCCCGAGACTGCATTGGCGGATATTCGTCGCAGGATCGACGACTTGCTCCGGAACCACGAACGTCCAGGACAGACGCTCTCGTCCGAAGACAGTGAATTGAGTTGATCAATCCGCCGACAGTCAGTCAAAATCGCGCCTGAGCCAAAGCCGCCTCACCACGAATTGCCGCAAAGCATGCTGCGCCCCGCTATGACTTGGGATAGGGCGTGCCATCCTTGTGCACGAACCGGCCGTCGGCGTTGGAGCTCATCATATCGATATCGGAGCAGGTGGTGAGATCGTGCGGGTTGCGCGAGCCCACCTCCAGATAAACAGCCATCGCGGAGGATTTGTTGATCAGGTGGTGGCCATTGCCGGTTCCTTTCGGAAACGCCGCACAATCGCCTGCGTGCAACACCGTCTCGCCGCGGTCTTCGATGAGCGTCACTTCGCCTTCGAGCACATAGACGAACTCGTCCTCGTCGCTGTGCCAGTGGCGCTGGCTGGACCAGCTGCCGGGCGGCAAGGTCATCAGATTGACGCCGAAATCGCGAAGCCCGCCGGCCTCGCCCAAGCGCTGCCGCGACCGTGCCGCACAGGGCGCATCGAACGGCGGCGGATAGCCCGAACCCCTGCCTGCGGGCACGGCGGCAACGTCGATCTTGGGCATGCACTGCTCCCTCATTCCGTGCTGGCAATTTAAGCGAAATCCGCCCGCGAGGCATTCCCCGCCACGATTACCGTCGCGCTGGAGCCCAAGCCGGCATCTTCGGCGTATGGCGTGGGCCCGCGCTCGTAACTAACTTAGGGGGCATAGCTAGCCGCGAGGAGGTATCCATGCGTCTACTCATCCTGACGATGATCCTGGCCGTCGCTGCGATCATGCAATCTCCGACATCGAGTGCCGCCCAGCAGCTTTTCTGTGAGCATCACTACGGCCTCGGCTGTGTTCCCGTTACGCCGGAAACCTATCAGCGCTGCTTTGATCTCGCGCTCGCTCGCGGCGAGAGCGCGGCGTGGGGCGAGCGGCATCGGCTCAACTGGTTCATCTACCAATGCCTCGCTGGCACGATTCCGGGCTCGCCGCGGAGAGGCCGGCGACGCGGATAGAGAACCGAAAACGGCGGCATTGCTGCCGACCTCAGGTGCCAAGCAGAGGCGGCCGACAGCGTCACAGACGTTGGTTCGGCTCCGCGGCGGATTCCGAATAAGACCCGATATCCGCCCAACCTGTGACCGTCGTCACAGCGCCACCTCCCCATCTCGTGCGATCCAGGCCGCAATATGAACCGCGCGCTGGCCCAATCGGACAAACGAGGGGTCCGTGCGCAACGATCGGCCCGCCGGGCTGCCGTGAAGGAGTTTGACGATGTCCAGCAACGCCGCACTTCGCATTCGCGGGCTTTCCAAGACCTTTACCAAGCCGGCGGTCGACGGCCTCGACTTGACCATCGGGGTGGGCGAATTCTACGGCCTGCTCGGCCCCAACGGCGCCGGCAAGACCACGACGCTGCGTATGGTCGTCGGCCTGCTCAAGCCCGATGCCGGCTCGATCGAGATTTTCGGCGTCAATGCGCTCACCGACCCGATGGCGGCGAAACGGATGGTCGCCTGGGTGCCGGACGAGCCGCTGCTCTATGACAAGCTCACGCCGATCGAATACCTCGCCCTCATGGGCGGCCTTTGGGGCATGGATGCCAGGACGGTGGAGCGCGAGGGTCAGGATCTGCTCGAGCGTCTCGCGCTGTGGGAGAACCGCGACGAGCGCTGCGAAGGCTTCTCGCGCGGCATGAAGCAGAAGGCGGCGCTGGCCGGCGCGCTCCTGCACGATCCGAAGCTCTTGATCCTCGACGAGCCGCTGACCGGGCTTGATGCCGCGATCGCGCGCGAGGTCAAGGACCTGCTCATCGATCGCGCGCGGGCGGGCTGCACCGTCATTCTGACGACGCACATTCTCGACGTGGCCGAGCGCCTGGTCGATCGTATGGGCATCATCCAGTCCGGCCGCTTGCTGACGGAAGGAACCCTTGACGAACTGCGCAGCAGTTCCGGTCGCAAGGACTCAACCCTCGAAGACGTGTTCCTGCATCTCGTCACCAGGCCGCAAGCGGAGGCCGCATGAACGCCGCCGCACCCATCGCATTGATGCTGCGCCATGAGGCGCGGCTCAACTGGCGCCAGTCGACGGCGCGCATGACCCCAAAGGTCACGGCGGCAGTCCTGATCGTCGTGCTCGTGTTCATGCATCTCGTCGCCTTGCCGTTTCCGTTCGTGCTGGCGGAGATGCCCGCCCTTTCCCGCGCCGACGTACTCGCGGCCGTGACCGGTGCGGGCGTGTTCCTTCTGATGATGATGGCTCCGTTGGCGCTGATCAGCACCGTTCAGCTCATCTATGAGCGCGCCGACATGGACCTTCTGTTGTCATCGCCGGTCCAGCCGAAGGCGGTGATTTTCGTCCGCGTGTTGACGACGGCCTTGAACCTTTTCTGTATTGCCGGACTGTTGACGTTGCCGTTCGCAAACGTCCTGGCGGTGTTCGGCTATCCGCGTTTCCTGATCGCCTATCCGGCGCTTGCCTGCGTCGCGCTTGCGTCGACCGTGATCGGCGTGTTGCTGGCGCAAGGCCTGTTCTGGTTGTTCGGCCCGCGCCGCACCCGCTTGTTGGCGCAGATTCTCGCCGGCTTCATGGGCGCCGCTTTCGTGCTGCTGGTGAACATTCGCAACCTTCTGCCGAGCTCCGTGACGGGCGCCGCCCTTGAGAGCTGGGCCGGCCTCATCGCGCTCTTACCGAACGCGGACAACGTCGTGTGGCTGCCGGCGCGTGCGGCGCTCGGTGAGCCGCTGCCGCTGGTTGCCGCGGTCGCGCTCTGTGCCGGGCTGTTCATGGTTACGACGTTTGGCCTCGCGCAGCGGCTGATCGCCAATGCGATTGCGGCCAATGGCAGCGCCGCCAAGAGCATGCGCTCGAGCCGCGCGCTGACGCCTGGCGGCGGGCTGATCAGCCTCATGCGGCGCAAGGAATGGCTGCTGATCCGCCGCGATCCCTGGCTGATCAGCCAGATGGCGATGCAGCTCGTGATGTGGCTGCCGGTAATGGTCCTGGTGTGGAATAAAGGCGTCAGCGCGTCCTCCATGGCGGGGCTTGGGCTGGTCTTTCTGGCAGGCCACCTTGCCGGCATGCTCGCCTGGCTCACGATCTCGACCGAGGAGGCCGCCGATCTCCTGGCAACAGCACCGGTGCGACGCCGTGATGTCATTTGGGCCAAGCTGCAGGCGGCGCTCGTCCCAACGGCGCTGCTGGCAGCCGTGCCACTCGGGGTGGCGTTCTATTTGGACGCCTGGCTCGGGTTCACGGTCCTTCTGTGTGGTGCCGGGAGTGCGCTTTCGACCTCGCTCCTGCACGTGCGCAACCCCACGCAAGCCAAGCGTTGCGAGTTCGCCCGGCGCAGTGGCAACAAGATGATCTCTCTGATCGAGATGCTGCTGGGAGTGATGTGGGTGGTGATCGGCGTGCTCATGCTGACATTTGGCTGGTGGGGCATGCTGCCGTTCATCGTCTTGCTTCCGCTGGCGGCTTTCTTGGTCCGGTGAGGGATCAAACGGCTTCAAGCCCCGCTTTCCGGGTGGAAAGCCCTGGAAAAGCAGGAGAAAGCTTGCGCGCCCGAGTCATGCCTGGGGTACTCTGTTACAAGAGGCTCTGATGATTCGGTCCGGACTAGCGGCTGTCTTGATCGGCACGTGCGCAATGCTTGGTGGCTGTTCGGCAGGCTATTACGTGAACCTTGCCGAAATTCCGCAGCGGCCGACCGCCACCGAGCGGACGCCGGCGCGCGCCGCCGTGCGGCAGACTGTGCGGGCTGTCGTTCCCGCCTCCGATGGAGAGGCCACGGGGTCGATTGCGCGGGCCGCCGCGATCAGGCCATGGCCGAAGCGAGGCACGGCGGAATGGAACCAGATTCAGAAGGATGAGCTTGAGCGGGAAAAGCGGATCACCGAGTCGCTCAAGAGCATTTGCCGAGGCTGCTGATGTCCTTGGCGGCTGATGTCCTTGGCGGCTGATGTCCTTGGCGGCTGACGTCCTTGACGGACGCGGGCCCCGCCGAAGCGGGGCCCTTCCATTGCTCATCAGAGTTGATGGCGGCCGCTGATCATCGCGCTCCCAATCATCGGGCTCGTGATCGTCGTTACTTGGATCGAGCGCGCTGTGCGCGGCGGCGACCGGTAGGCGAAGCGTCAACTGCCGGTTCAGAGCGCAGTCTCGATCGGCGCTGATACCATTCCCTTTGGATTGCAAACTGTCGATACGTCATGACGGCGCCGTCGTCGCCTGTGCGGCGCTCGTCGACGGCTTGCGAATCGACTCGTTCCGGCGAACGCTTATCAACTGTCATCACTCGTGTTCGTGATTCCGAGCCGATCTGCTCGAGATCGTGCGCGTTGCGCGTTGCGCTTGACAGCGACAAGTAACAGTTCCGCCCTGCGTGATTGTCTGGTCATCCGAGTGAGAGATGTCGTTTTTGAGTACGACATGAGTTGTGCACAGCTTATTGCCGTCTTGCACAGCATTGTTAATGCCGAGGCATTGACCCTGGCTCGTTTGGCTCGAAGCTACGCAATAACGATGGAATCGAGAAGGAACAGGACTGTGCCGACAGAAACGCCACGATCAGTACTCTTCCGGAATCGAGCCAAGAAGTTTCAAACCATGGCGAGCGATGTGCATTCATCGAGGCCGGGTTATCTGGAGCTCGCTGCAGCCTATGAGCAGCTTGCCAAAGCGGCCGAGCGCTGCGAGGCGATGAGCGCCGTCGATTTGGATACGCCGCCGGAGCCGTCGTCGCATTGAATGCCGGCATCGAGTACAAGTGGAGATTGCGTATAGCGCGAAGGCCGTCCGGCGGCCGGGCGTGTGGTGTGTCGCGGTGGCCTTGTGATGATGCTGTGATGACAAAGCTGCGGCCGGCGCGCTGGCAGCGAGCAATGTCCTGCAGTGAGCAATATCCCGATGAGCGAGGCGCGTTGCGGCTGATTTTTTCCGCCCTCGTGAACATGGGCGCTGCCCGCTCCAGACCGTTTTCTGAGCTTTTGCAAGGACTAGGACTTTCCACGCGAAAGCCAGTGGGATGCAACCCGATCGGGAGTGGCATGGCGGCCACAGGCGTACGCAATTTAGTGCCGGTATCAAGGTACGCCACGTCCGCAAGGTCCATCGTTACAATGGGTCTGTTTCCGTCATCCGGAGTTGACGATGAGTTGCGACCGCACGCCCGAATCCTCGAAGAAAGTCATTCCGTTCGCACCGAGCAAGTCGTTTCGCAACGAAGGGCGGGATGAGGTGCGAGAAGAGGTTAGGGACGAAGGCGATCCGATGGACCGGTCGGGCCAAGCCATCATCTCGCTGCTGCAGCAGGCCGCCGATACGGCCAACAACAATTGCGACCGCGCCATGGAACTCGCGCACAAGCTGTCGATGCAGCTACGAGCCGCCGAAGAACGGATCAGGGAACTCGAGTCCGACGTAAGCCACTATCACGATCGCGCCCAGCGCGCCGAGAAGTGGCTGGCGCGCATTTACAAAGACATCGAAGAGAAGTTCTTCGACCCGCAGTCGGGCCGCTTCGAGCAGCGCTGACCGCTTGCCAATCGGCCCAGTCTTTGACTTGTCATGCCCGCGCTTGTCGCGGGCATCCACGTCTTTATTTCCCAATTCGCATCTTGCCAAAGACCTGGATGGCCATGACAAGCCCGGCCGTGACCATGAGGAGTGCATCGAACATTCCGAAAGTTGATGTTATTCACCAGCTCTTACTCGCCAAAACGCCGGCGCGACTGCTTCTGCTTCTCGCCGGTTTCGTAGTGACGCCCGTGGACTGCGAGCTCGGCCTCTTGATCTTCCTCCTCGGTCCAGTGGCCGAGCGAATAGCCCCACCACGGGACCTTCAAGTTCAGCGCCGGAAGCTGCAGACTTTGCCAGATCTCGACTGCGTGCTCCATGAACTCGCGTTTGGGCAGCGACAGCGGCGGATAGGCCCAGGGCATGGTGGCATCGATGAGCAGCGCGGTTGATCGGGGCGGCTTGTCGCGGGTGACCAGGCCGCGCGAGGCGCCAGGCGGGACGGCGGCCGGATCGAGCGTGAACGGCGGCGCCTCGACCACCTCGGTGTCCTTATAGGGCTGCGCCCGGTAGGCGATCGCCCAGAGAACATTCTCGGCGTCGCGCACGTCGATGTCCTCGTCGACCGCGACCAGCATCTTGCCCATGAACTTGTCGGCCAGCAGCCGCAGCGCCTTCTTGCCGTCGTCGGGATCGCGCTTCTTGAGCTTCACCACCGCGACCGCGTTCGAGCCGGCGCATTCCAGGTATTCGACCTCGATCACGTTATCCATGCCGGCCGCACGCAACAGCCGCAGCCCAGCGGCGGCGCGGCCGATGTTGCGCATCTTGCTGCTCTCGCTCGGCGGCATCTGGCTCAGGATCGAAAGATAGATCGGCTTCCTGCGCATCGTGATCGCGGTGAGCTCCATGAAGAAGCTGTAGTCGCGCTGCGCCATGTAGCCGGGGAACTCGCCGAACGCGCCCTCCATCTCGATCACGTCGGTCGGCACCTCGCCCTCGATGATGATCTCGGCCTCCGCCGGCACCAGCAGGTCCTGGGTGACGCAGCGTGCGACCTCGACCGGCCGGCGGATCATGCCGCCGGCGACATCGTATTCGCACATGTCGTTCGGGATGCGGGTCACCGCCGCATAGGTGACGTGCGGTGGCGCGCCGATCACGATTGCGGCCGGCACGCGCTTTGCCCCGCGCTCGCGCCAGCGGTCGATGTGATAGCGCATGCCCCAGTTGAGGCGGCCGAGCAGCACGCCGATGCGGTCTTCCGCCTTCACCATGCCGCGGTAGTTGCCGAGATTGTGCATCCCGGTTTCCGGGTCCTTGGTGACCCAGTGCCCGGCCGTTGTATAGGGCGCGTTATCGAAGCCGGGCGTCGAGATCGGGATCGGAATCCGCCCCAGTCCGCCGCCCGGACGCTTGAGCTCGTCGCCCGTGATCACGACCTGCTGGCAGGCGGGGTTGTCGACTTTGACGGGCGGAACCTGGTTGGCCAGCGCGTTGCTCCAGACGGTCTCGATCTCTTCGAGCCGGCATTGCATGCCGAGCGCGTAGATCTCCTTCGAGCCGGCGAGCGCTCCCACCAGGACCGGGATGGCGTACTTGCGGCCGTGCGCATCGACCACGTTCTCGAACAGAAACGCCTTGCGCTGGCTCTCCGGCAGCCCGCGGAACTGCAGCCTCACCAGCGGGTGCAACTCGGTGTCCTTGTTGATCGGCACCGTCACGCGCACGAGCTTGCCGGCTTGTTCGAGGCCCTCGACATATTGGCCCAGCGTTGGCCAGTACGATGCCATTCAGTGTCTCCTTGGGATTGTTCTATCGACCTTCGCCGCGGATCGAATGCTTGGTCAAGCTGCCCATTGTGTTACCCATGCCGGCTGACGGCTCGTATCCTTGACGGACTGTGATACAGGCCGCAAGTGCTGGGGTGCGGCAGGCCGCGCCGTTGGCGCGTTTCGGCTGATCATCCAAGGCCGGCCGGCCAACGTCCAATGCATCTTATGTTATGGTGCCCGCCGTCGGAGGAGTGGTCATGAACAGGACTCTGCTGGCCGGGCTGCTGGTGGCGGGGATGGCGCACGGTGCTGCTGCGGCGCCGTCAGGCACCTTGCGGGTCTACACGTCGCAGCCGAGCGGCCAGATGGCCAGGGTGGTCGAAGCCTTTCGGAAAAGTCTTCCCGACGTCAAGATTGAGCTGTTCCGTTCCGGCACCACAGAGGTCATGAGCAAGCTGCAGGCCGAGTTCGCCGCCGGACGCCCGCAGGCCGACGTCGTGCTGATCGCTGATGCGGTCGCGATGACGCAACTCAAGAACGATGGCCGGCTCTTGAGCTACCCTGAAGCGTCCGCCGACCGGGTGCCGTCTACGCTCATCGATCCTGACCGGACCTTCTTCGGCACCAAGCTGATCACCACGGGAATCGTGATCAACACCAACCTGGTCAAGACCGCGCCGACTTCGTGGCGGGACCTGCTTCCCGCAGCGGCGGCCGGCAAGACCATCCTGGCGCATCCGCTCTATTCGGGTGCGGCCGTGATCCACGTCGGCACCATGGTGCAGCAGGGCGAGTTCGGCTGGAATTATTTCGAGACGCTCGCCCGCAACGGGGCGATTGCCGGACCGGGCAACGGCGCCGTGATCGAGGCAGTGGCGCGCGGCGAGAAGGCCTATGGAATCGTCATCGAGTACATGGCGTTCAACGCCAAGGCGAAGGGATCGCCGGTCGACTTCATCTTCCCGCGCGAAGGCGTTTCGGCCATCACCCAGCCGGTCGCAATTCTCAAGACGAGCCGCAACATCGAGGCGGCAAGAGCATTCATCGATTGGCAGTTGTCGCTCGAGGCGCAGCGTCAATCGGTCGCCCAGGGCTACTTCCCGATCTTTGCCGACCTGCCGCCGCCGAAAGGCTACCCGCCGGTCTCCGCGCTGAAGATCATGCCGGGCGACTTCGCAAAGATGCTCGCGGACGACGAGGCCAACAAGCAACGTTTCAGGGAGCTGTTCGGTGGCTAGCGCCTATTCGGTAGGCGCAACCGCCAGGCGTCGGTCGGCATCATCGAGCCGCGAGGCCTTGGTGCTCGCCGGCCTTGCAATCTACGTCCTGGTGCTGACGGCGTTGCCGCTGGCGCGCCTGTTCTACGAAGCGCTGCTGCCGGGGCGGGGCGGCGAGCTCTTCGGCGTCCTGCTGCAGGAATGGCGTACACCGGCGGCGCAGACGGCGCTGATCAACACCGTCGAGGTAAGCGCGCTGGCCACGCTTGTCTCGCTGGGGATCGGGGTCGTCGTTGCCTTCCTGCTCGCCTTGACCGACATCCGTGGCAAGGCCGCGCTCACGTTCGTTGCGCTGCTACCGCTCCTGGTGCCCTCGCAGATCACCGCGCTGGCCTGGATCGAGCTGACGTCATCCTCAATGCTCGCGCCCTTGGGGCTCGCGCCCGCTCCGGGCGAGACCAACCCGCTCTATTCCAAATGGGGCATCGTGCTGGTGATGGGCATCGAGCATTCAACCTTCGTGTTCCTGGCGGTACGGGCCGGATTGCGCAATCTGCCGCGCGATCTGGTCGAGGCGGCGCGGCTTGGCGGCGCCCACCCGCTGCGGGTCGCTCGCTCGGTGATCCTGCCGCTGGCGCTGCCGGCGATCCTGGCGGGTGCGGCGCTCGCCTTCGTCACGTCAATCGGCAATTTCGGGATTCCGGCGTTGCTCGGCATTCCCGGCCGCTACACCATGCTGACGACGCTCATCTACCAGCACCTGCAGGGCTTCGGCCCGCGCGTGCTGGGCGAGGTTGCGGCGCTCGCTCTGGGCTTGGCTGCGCTCGCGGTAGCGGGTCTCCTGCTGCCGGTCGCGATGCGCGGGTTCGAGATTCAGGCCGGGAGCGCCCCGGTCGAGCCGTTTCAGCTTGGGCGCGGCCGCGCTTACGTGGAGTCGATGCTGTGGATCATGCTCATTGTCATCGCGGTGATGCCGCTGATCGCGCTGATCGCGGCATCGCTGGCGCCGGCGCTGGGTGTGCCACTGCGGCTCAATACTGCGACGCTCGCCAATTATCGATTTGCCGTGCTGGAGCAGGATGCGACTTTGCGGGCGTTTGAGAACAGCCTTCTGCTTGCGTTCACCAC
The DNA here is from genome assembly GCA_963753575.1 of uncultured Alphaproteobacteria bacterium. GTDB lineage: Bacteria > Pseudomonadota > Alphaproteobacteria > Rhizobiales > Xanthobacteraceae > VAZQ01. Next base: position 2,898,716 of record CAVWCR010000003.1, on the reverse strand, counting down.
AGCGCTTGTCAGCGCTGTCGTTGCCTTGCCGCTCGCCTATCTCGCGACGTTGCGGCAGAGCCGGATCGCACGCCTGCTCGATGGGGCGGCCCAGGTGCCTTATGCCATCCCCGGCACAGTGCTCGCGATTGCCATCATCCTGGTTTTTCTGCCGCCGCTGCCGCTCCTGCACGTCAGCCTCTACGGCACGATCGGGATCATCCTGATCGCTTACCTCGCGCGCTTCCTGGCGCTGGTGCTGCGGCCAACGATCGCCGCGATGGAGGGCGTCAACAAGAACCTCGATGAAGCCGCACAGCTTGCCGGCGCCTCGGTGCTGACGCGAGTGCGGGCCGTGATCCTGCCGGCGGTCGCGCCATCGGTCATGGCGGGCGCGCTCCTGATCTTCATGAGCGCGTTGAACGAGCTCACCGTCTCCGCGCTCCTGTGGTCGACCGGGCATGAGACGCTCGGCGTTATCGTGTTCGCCCTGCAATACGAGGGCAACTCGCCGGCGGCCGCGGCGGTGGCGGTCATTTCGGTGATGGTGACACTCGTGCTCGCCGGGATCGCCATGGTGCTCGGGCGGAGGCTGCCGGAAGGGATGGTGCCGTGGCGAGCGTAAACCTGGAAGGCGTGTCGAAGCAGTTCGGCGCGGCGCGCGCCATCGAGAACGTCAGCCTCACCGTCGCGGACGGCGAGTTCTTCGCGCTGCTTGGGCCGTCCGGCTGCGGCAAGACCACGCTTCTGCGGCTGGTCGCCGGCTTCGAGACGCCCAATGCCGGCGTCGTGCGGCTCGCGAACGAGATCGTCAGCCAGCCGGGCTTCGCGCTGCCGCCCGAGCAGCGCCGCATCGGCATGGTGTTCCAGTCCTATGCGCTGTGGCCGCACATGAGCGTTGCCGAGAACATCGCGTTCGCGCTGCGGGTGCGGCGCGTCGTATCGAACGAGCGCAAGCAGCGCGTGGCGGCAGCGCTTGCCATGGTGGGTCTCGAAACGATGGCCAAGCGCCGGCCGCACGAATTGTCCGGCGGCCAGCGCCAGCGCGTCGCGCTTGCGCGCTGCCTCGCCATGCGGCCGGCCGTGGTGCTGCTCGATGAGCCGCTCGCCAATCTCGACGTCCATCTGCGCGAAGCGATGCAGCAGGAGTTTGCCCGCTTCCACCGCGAGATCGGCGCGACCTTCATCTATGTCACGCATGATCAGGCCGAGGCGATGGCGCTGGCGAGCCGCGTGGCGGTGATGAATGAAGGGCGCATCGAGCAGGCGGCGGCCCCGCAGTCGCTCTACCGCGAGCCGGCGACCGAGATGGTGGCGCATTTCGTCGGCCAGGGCATGGTGGTGCCGGTCGAGATCATCGGCCGGGAAGGGCCGCGCATGCTGGTCGACCTGTGGGGCGTGCGGATCGCGGTGCGCGGCCAGGGCGAGGCTGGCGAGCGCCGCAACCTTTGCCTACATGCGGAGAACCTGGCGCTCACCAGCCTGACCACGGGTGTCATCCAGGGCCGTGTTGTTGCGTCCGCTTATCAGGGGGCATCGACGATGCTGACCATCCAGCCCGACGCCCCGAACGCGCTGCAGCTGCGCGTCGAGCACGCGAGCGCGCCGCCCGCCGTTGGCGCCAGCGTCGCGGTCGCGGTGCGCGACGGCTGGATCATTCGGAACGGAACATGAGCGCGCGGCTGATCGCAGTGTCGGGCCTGGGGCCGAAGGAGCCGGCCGCGTTCGTGGTCGAAGCCGCCGGCCGCCGGCTGCTGCTCGACTGCGGCGAGGGTCCCGAGCCGGGCCGCCTGCCGGAGGTCGACGCCATCGGGCGCGTCGACGCAGTCGTGCTCAGCCACGGCCACGCGGATCACGCGGGGGCGTTGCGGCTCCTCGACCGGATCGGGAGCCCCGACGTGTACGCGACCGTGCCGGTGCTGTCGCGCCTGAAGGGTGTCACCGGGCGGGAGATTCCCATTCGCGGCCGTTGCGAGGTTGCCGGCATCACGATCGAGACCGGCGCGAACGGGCATGCGCCGGGCGGGGTCTGGCTGCGCCTCGCCGTCGGCGACGGCTTAATTTACATGGGCGACTATTCGCTCGAGTCGCAGCTCTATGCATTCGACATGCCGCCGCCGACCGCGACCATGATCTTCGATGGCTCCTATGGCGATGCCGAGGAGCCGATCGCGCCGCAGCATCGGCGCATCCTCGAAATCCTGATGCGTGGTCCCGCGCTGCTGCCGGTGCCGCCTGACGGTCGCGGACCCGAGATCGCCCTAGCGCTGTTAGAAGCCGGCCTCGACGTGGCAATCGACGAGCAGGTGCGCTCGGTCGCATCCATGCTCACGCAGATCGCTTGCGAATCCGCGCGGCCCGGCAGTCTTCCGCGGCTGAAACGGCTGATCCGGGACGCACGTCGGCTCGATGCGCAGGGGCAGCCACAGGGCGTCATGGTGGCGCATGGCGGCTCCGGTGACGTCGGCGTTGCGGGCGCGCTGATCAAGCGCTGGCGGGACCAGAGCGAGCCGACCATTCTGTTCACCGGGCATCTCGCGGCCGGCACGACCGGGCGCCGGATCGTCGACAATGGCCGCGCCCGCTTCGAGCGCTGGAACGTGCATCCGCGCGCCTCCGACAACCTGCGTCTGATCGAGGCCATCAATCCGCAGCGGGTGATCCCGGCTTTCGGCGAGCGCAAATACGTTGCATTCTGGCGCGAGCATCTCGGATCGCGCCAGGTGCTGGCATCGACGCCGGTTGCGCTTTGAATGAGGTCCACGGTCCGTCATGCAGGAGTTTGATCTCGCCATCGTGGGCGCCGGCGTTGCCGGCTTAACGGCCGCGATGGTGGCGGCGCGCCACGGGCTCACGGTTGTGGTCGTCGACCAGCTCGGCGTCGGCGGCCAGATCAGCAATGCCGAGCGGATCGAGAATTTTCCCGGCTTCCCGCGGGGCATTGCCGGCCATGAGCTCGGTCCGCTGTTGCACGAGCAGGCCGAGGCCGCCGGTGCGGCCTTCCTGCTCGATACGATCACGGCTCTCGAGCCCGGCGACCGGCACATTTTGCGCGGCGCTGCGGAAGAGCTCAGCGCGCCCACGGTCATCATTGCGGCGGGCTCTTCGCCGCGCGCGCTCGGCATTGCGGGCGAGGAGCGCCTCGCCGGCCGCGGCCTGTCGCACTGCGCCTCCTGCGACGGGCCGTTCTTCAAGGGCCAGGAGGTTGGCGTCGTGGGCGGCGGCGACGCGGCGCTCGACGAGGCGCTGGTGCTGACCGAGCACGCCGCGCGGGTCACGCTGTTTCATCGCGGGCCGAAGCTCACAGCGCAGCAGGCGCTGGTCGCGCGCGCGGGATCAAAGATCGCGATCGCGCTCAACACCGAGATCGAGGAGATCGTGGGCGAGGAGGCGGTCGCAGGCGTGCGGCTGCGCGATGTGGCAACGGGAGCGACACGTACGCAGGAGCTCAAGGGGCTGTTCATCTATGTCGGCGCCGAGCCCAATACGGCGTTCCTGCGCGGCGTCCTGGCGCTCGACCCGGCCGGCCATGTCGAGACCGACGCGATGATGCGCACATCGGTCGCCGGCATCTTTGCGGCCGGCGACATCCGCAAGCATTCGGTTGCGCAGCTTGCCGCGGTGGCCGGCGATGGCGCGACCGCGGCGGTCGCGGCCGCTCGCTATGTGAAAGCGCGGTCGTCCTGAGCCGTTGACGCTTGTCCTGAGGCGATGGGGGGTCGTATATTCGGGGGATACAAACGCCCAAGGACAACGCCATGAACAAGATCGTCACGACGCCAGCCCCTGAATCAATCGCCAAGGTTGCAGGCTCGGCCGAGGAAAGGATCACCGTCTTCAACCCGGTCGGGTTCCCGCCGAAGATCAACAAGAAGGCCTCGGCGCCGCGGCCCGAGAGCCTCAACGGCAAGACCGTCTATCTGGTGGATTGCCGCTTTGACGATTCGATCGAGCTCCTGAAGCAGGTGCAGAACTGGTTCGCGGAGTATATGCCGGCGGTCAAGACCGAGATCATCTCGCTCTCGGCCACCTATCAGCATGACGATCCCAAGACTTGGGAAGAGATCAAGGCGAAGGGCGATGCCGCGATCGTCGGCGTCGGCCATTGCAGCACCTGCGCGCCGGGCGTCGCCACCCACGCGATCACGCTCGAGACCCGCTATGGCGTTCCCACGGTCGCGCTCCACACCGACAAGTTCGATCGCGTGGTGGCTTCCGTCACCAAGATGGCCGGGTTGCCGGAGGCGCGGCGCGCGTTCGTGCCGCAGCCGGTGATGGGCAAGAGCACCGAAGAGCTCAAGGCCTATGTGTACGGCAAGGATCCGATCACCGGCGTTCCGGTCATGCAGGAGGTCATCGCGGGGCTCACGACCGCGCTGAATGCATAAGCATGACGGTGTTTGAGCGTACCACGCCGCGTCTGGTTGAACCCGATACCGAAGAGAACCTTCAGCAGCAGTTCCTCGACAACAAGTGGACCGACGGGTTGCCGGTCGTTCTGCCGACCGAGAAGCGCGTCGCCGACATGCTGGCGGCGACGAGCCGCAAGCCCGACGAGGTGGTCGGCCGCATGCAGCCGACCGAGTTCCGCGCCGCCTGGGAATATACGGTCGAGAAGGTGGCGGTGAACGCCGTGATGGCGGGCGCCAAGCCGGAATACTTCCCGGTCATCCTGGCGCTGGCGGCCTCGCAGGTGACCGCGCGCGGCTCGACCTCCAGTTCATCGTCCGCGATGGTGGTGGTGAACGGCCCGATCCGTCACGAGATCAACATGAACTGCAGCACCGGCGCGATGGGGCCCTACAATCACGCCAACGCCACCATCGGCCGCGCCTATGGTCTGCTGTCGCAGAATCTGCAGGGCGGCTCCGAGCCCGGCGTCACCTTCATGGGCTCGCAGGGCAACAACTACACCTACAACAACATCACCTTCGCGGAGAACGAGGAGCGCAGCCCCTGGGAGCCGCTGCATGTGCAGAAGGGCCACAAGCCGACCGACAGCACGGTGAGCATCTTCTACGGCTGCCGCTCGACCACGTTCTGCCTGGGGCTACGCGAGAAATACTGGCGCGAGCACGTGCGCGACATGCTCGCCGGCATCGACGGCAACTCCGCGCCCTGCCTGATCCTTGATCCGATCACGGCGCGGCAGTTCATCGATCGCGGCGGTTTCGACACCAAGGAGAAGCTGATCCGCTGGGTGCATGAGAATGCCCAGATGCCGGCCGGCCGCTACTGGGATCTGCAGCTCGTGCAGAACTACGTCTACCCGTGGGCGACCTTCGGCAAGGAGCCGATGGCGACCTGGCTCAAGGCCAAGGACGACGAGCTGATCAATCATTTCCCCGAGGCCGACATCAACGTTGTGGTGGTCGGCGGCGAGACCAACGGCTATTGGCGCATCATGGGCGCCAAGTACCGCAAGTCCGTGTCGATCGACGCGTGGCGGTGAGCACGGCTCTGCGTGCACGGCCATGATCAAAGAAAAAGCCCCGCCGAAGCGGGGCCTGCCGGGCGAAAAGGGGGCTAGTGGGGGGAGCCTTTTCGTCCGGCGTCAGTTGACGCCCAATGGGCGTTTCAAGACTCCTCGGCGTTTGCCGAGTTTAGACTCCATGGTGACGCCATGTTCATGCGGCCGAGCGGCGCCGCGCGTGCCGGAGTTCCTCCAACCGTGTTTCGAGACCTTCGCGCAATTCACGCAGTTCGCGCAGCCTGCGGGCTTCGTGCGATTTGCGATCATGATCGGCGATGCGTTTGGCGATCTCGCTGCGCTTGGCGGTCTCGCCGCGTTTGGTGATGACGGGCTTATGGATCGGCGTGGCCGGGCGGGGAAGCACGCCGGTATGCCCGAACGGCTGCAACTGCACCCGCGCGTTATTTGCGCCAATGCTCCCTCGAGCCGCAAAGTCTTGCGGTCGGCGGATGCTCGCAAGCTTGTAGGTGAACGCCATGATCAGGCCGGCGAGCGACAGCGCGCCGACCATGATGGCAAGCATCTGCTCGGTCCGGATGATCGGCGCAGCCGGGCGGGCGGCCGCCACTGCAGGCGTTGCCGGTGATACCGGCGCGACCGGCGATGCCGGCATGCCAGCCTGCGCATCCGCGGGTGCTGGCTGTTGCGCATCATGGGTACCGGCGTTGCTGTTAGCATTGGCATCGGCATTGGCGTTCGCGTTGGTATTGGCGTTCGCGTCGGCATTGCCGTTGGCCGGTGCAGTCTGGGCGATATCGATCGGCGCGCGCAGGCTGGGCCAGAATTGGGAGAAGCGCGTCGCGACCGGCGCGTTGGTCGGCGGCAGCTCGTTCGGCAGCGCGGACGCGTGGTGCGCAGGCCGCGGAGCCGGTTCTGCGGATCGCGTGACCGGCTCCGGCGCGGGCGGTGCCACGGACTTCTTGACCGGTGCGTCAGGCTCACGCGCCTTGACCGGTGTGTCAGGCTTGTGCGCCGGTGCCGCTCGCTTGCGAGGCGACGACCGCGAAGAACTCTGGCGGACCTTCATGCCCTTGGCCCCCAGGTACCAGCAATGCCGCCCGTTCGCGCGGTCGACGCGATAATACCAATGGCGCCCCTCCGGCGCCGTCCCTTTCGGTGCGCTCAGGCACCCGTCGGCTGCGCTCCCCGACGTCAGTCCAAAAGACACGGCGGCCACCGATACCGCGAGGATCGCCGGAACGGCCAATGTCAATTTCTTTGACATCAATTACCCCTGCACTTCATTCGTACGCTGCCGGTGCCGCCCAACACCGCAAGCTGAATACCCCCGCAACATGAGTTGCGAATCTCGATGTAAAATCTGGCCTCAATGGGTCGCGACTGCGACGACGCACAGACAATCCCAGCCGTGAGCATTCACCTACCGCTAAGTGCACTTGCCACGGCGAATTAGGCGCGATGTTACCGGCGTGTGCGGGCGTGATCGTGCATAACGACAACCCTTAGCGGCCGTACTGGTAATCCGTGCTGCTTCACGGGTGATGATCGATGTCGTGCCTGCCTCACTCACGGCGAGATCGCGGCATTCGCTTGCCGCTGAGCGCGGAGCGTCGTCACACTGGTTAACGAAGTGTGACCGATATACCGTCGCGCATGCGCTAACATGCTCGGAGAGGTTGACCCCGCCCCCAAGTCGCTCATTCCAGGTCGCTCATTCTATGTCGCTCATCTCATGTCGCTCATGCTGACAGCCCCGTTCATTCACGAGCCTGCGCGCAACGTTCCGGTCTACGGCGACTACGAGGTTGTCGTCCTTGGCGGCGGTCCCACCGGCATTGCGGCGGCGGCTTCCGCGGCGGCGCATGGCCGCAAGACCATTCTGCTCGAGCGATACGGCTTTCTGGGCGGGGCGGGGACAGCGTCAGGCGTTACCAATTTCTGTGGCCTGTTCGCAAACATACATGGCGATATCCGCCAGGTCGTCCATGGCGTCGCCGACGAACTGTTGGGGCGGATCGATCGCCTCGGCGGCCTCAACGCACCGCATATGATCTTCGGCAAGACCAAGGCGCAGGCTTACGATGCCACTGCGTACAAGTCGGCCGCCGACGATCTGCTCACGAGCCGTGGCGTCGATCTGCTCTTTCACGCGCTCGGCGCCGGCGTCGTGGCGGAGGCCGATGGCGCGATATCGGCCTTGATGGTCGAAACCAAATCGGGCCGGCAGGCGGTACGCGGTCGCGTGTTCATCGACTGTTCCGGCGACGGCGATCTCGCCGCCTGGGCCGGCGCCCCGTTCGAGCTGGGTGACGCGGCTGGCAATCTGCTCTACCCGTCGATGATGTTCCGTGTGAACGGCGTCGATCCCACGCTCGCGGGCGAGGCATGGATCACGATTCCTGAGCTGATGCGCGAGGCGCAAAAGCGAGGAATGCGCTTCGCCCGTCAGGGCGTCATCGTCCGTCCGCAGCGCAATCCGGTCGAATGGCGCGTCAACGCCACCCAGGTGGCGAGCCGCAACGGCCGCGCGCTCGACGGCACCGATGCGGCCGAGCTCAGCTATGGCGAGATCGAAGGCCGCCGGCAGGCGCAGGCGTTCGTGAAATTCCTGCAGGCAGAGGTGCCTGGATTCGCCAAGGCCTATATCGTCGACACGCCCCCGCAGCTCGGCATCCGCGAAACGCGGCGGATCGTCGGACGCTATCAGCTGAGTGGGGAGGACGTGATCGGCTGCGCGAGCTTTCCCGACACGATCGGCGTCAACGGCTGGCCGCTGGAGCAGCATGTCGCGGGCGACGTGGAATGGTCCTGGCCGCCGATACCGCAATCCCGCGGTTTCAATCATCTGCCCTATCGCATGCTGCTGCCGCAGCGCGTGCGCAATCTCCTGGTCGCCGGGCGCTGTGCATCGATGACGCATGCGGGCCATTCGGCGGCGCGCGTGAGCGGCGCCTGTTTCGTCATGGGGGAGGCGGCCGGCGCTGCCGCGCACGTGGCGTTGGCGCGCGACGCGGCTGTTGCGGACCTGGACGTTGCCGGGCTACAGCGCATGCTGGAAGCAAACGGCGCCTATCTCGGACGTGATGTGATCTGACCATCGGAGATCGAGCCATGAAGACCTTGCTGCTGTCCCTTCTGGCGGTGTTGCTGGCCGGCATCGAGCCCGGCGCGGCACAGAATTGGCCCACCAAGCCGGTGCGGATCATCGTTCCGTTCGGCGCCGGCGCCACGCCCGACACCGTGGCGCGGCTTCTTGCCGACCGCATGCAGGCGAAGCTCAAGCAGAGCTTCGTGATCGAGAACAAGCCGGGCGCGAGCGGCAACCTCGGTACCGAGGCGGTCGCGAAAGCCGAGCCCGACGGCTCGACCATCGGGCTCAGCATTGTCGGCCCGCTTGCGCTCAACACGCTTCTGTTCTCCAAGCTGCCATACAATCCGTTCATCGACCTCGCGCTGATCAGCCGCATCGTCGATCAGCCGAGCGTGCTGGCGATCAATGCGAACGTTGCGGCAGGCAGCACCAGCGAGCTGATCGCGCTCCTCAAGCGCGAGCCCGGCAAGCTCAACTTCGGCTCGATCGGCAATGGCTCGCTCTCCCATCTCGCCATGGAGGCTATTGCGATGGCCAGCGGCACGACGCTGGTGCACATCCCCTATGCGTCGTCGCCGCAGGCGATGACCGCGCTCATCCGCGGCGATGTGCAGATGGTGTGCCTGCCGGCGGCCTCGGTTGCGTCGCAGGTGCAGACCGGCAAGATCAAGATGCTGGCGGTCACGTCGGCGAAGCGCTCGCCGCTGTTGCCCGACGTGCCGACGCTCAAGGAAGCCGGTGTCGACGTCGAGGCCAATGCCTGGATCGGCTTGATTGCGCCGGCCAAGACGCCGGAGCCGGTTGTGGCTGCGGTTGCGCGCGAGGTTGCCGATGCGCTCAAGGATGGCGCCATTCGCGCGAAGCTCAAGACGCTCTACATGGAGCCGCTCGGCACAACGCCGCAAGAATTCCGCGCGCATATCGAAGCCGAGATGAAACGCTGGACGCCGGTGATCCGCGCGCGGAATATCAAGATCAATTAGCCCCTCCGCTGTCGTCCCCGCCTGCGCGGGGACGACAAGACTGACAGGCCGAGTCTAGGTTGCGCCCGCCATCAGCTCCACGAGCTTGTGCGGCGTGATCGGCGTCTGCGCGATGCGCACGTTGAACGGCGAAAGCGCGTCCTCGATCGCGGAGATCAGCGCGGCCGCGGTCGGGATGGTCGAGACCTCGCCCGCGCCCTTGGCGCCGAGCGGATTGAGCGGGGAGGGCGTCTCCTTGAACAGCGTCGCCATGTTCGGGACCTCGGTCGAGGTCGGGATCAGGTAATCCGCGAAGTTGGTGGTGACCGGCTGCGCGTCGTCGTCGTAGCCCATCCATTCGAACAGCGCATTGCCGATGCCGTGCGCGACGCCGCCCTGCATCTGTCCGCCGACGATCATCGGATTGATCAGCGTGCCGGAATCCTGCAGCGCGCAATACTTCAATATGCGTACACCGCCGGTCTCGATATCGACCTCGACCTCGGCGACATGGCAGGCGTTGGCATAGGCGAGCGCATCGGTGCGCCAGTTGACATTGGCGTCGAGACCGGGCTCGACGCCGGGCGGGAAGCCGTAGCCGGGCGCGCCCTTGAGGATGCGCGAGAGCTCGGCAAGCTTGACCGAAAGCTGCGGCGCGCCGACGACGCGTACCTCGCCGTCCTTGAGCTCGAGGTCGTGCTCGGCGGCTTCGAGAATGTGGCTTGCGAGCTTCTTGGCCTTGCCGGCAACCGCGCGCGCGGCGAGGAGGACAGAGCTTCCGGCGGTCACCATCTGGCGGCTCGCAAACGCGCCGAGCCCGAGCGCGACGCCCGAGGTGTCGCCCGCGACCACGCTGATCTTGTCAGCCGACAGCCCGAGCTCGTCCGCGGTGATCTGCGCCAGTGCGGTCTGCAGGCCCTGGCCGATCGCGGCCGCGCCGGTGAACACGGTGACGCGCCCGGTGTTCGACACCCGCACCAAGCCCGACTCGAACGGGCCGCGGCCGGTGCCCTTGATGCCGTGCGCAAGCCCGATGCCGATGTAGCGCCCCTCGCGCCGCGCGGCCTCTTGCCGCGCCGGGAAGTCGTTCCACTGCGCGGCCTCAAGGACGATCGCCTGGCAGGCCGGGTAGTCGCCGCTGTCATACTGCATGGCGGCGCCCGAACGCGCCTTGAGCGGCTTGGTGTAGGGCATCTTCTCGGTCGGGATCAGGTTGCGCCGGCGCAGCTCCGCGCGGTCGAGCTTGAGCTCGCGCGCGACGCGGTCCATCATCCGCTCCATCGCAAACGCCGCCTGCGGATAGCCGGCGCCGCGGATCGAGGAGACCGGCGTCTTGTTGGTGGCCGCGACCGTCACGTCCATCTGCAGCGACGGCACGATATAGGGGCCGCTCATCATCGACGCGGAATTATAAGGAATGTTGACGTCCTGCAGCGCATAGGCGCCGACGTCGTGGATCAGCGTGCCGCGCAGGCCCAGCACCTTGCCCTCGGCCGAAACGGCGATGCTGATCGACCAGTACTGGTCGCGCTCCTGCGCCGCATTGGTGAAGTGCTCGCGCCGGTCCTCGATCCACTTGATCGAGCGCCGCGTCAGCTTGGCCGCCGCGACGACCGCGATGTCCTCCGAATAGACGCAGAGCTTGGGGCCAAATCCGCCGCCAATGTCGGGCGCCTTGACGCGCAGCCGCGCCTCGTCGAGATCGAGCAGCGCCGTGAGCGACTGGAACAGGTCGTGCGACTTCTGGGTCGATGCCCATACCGTGATGGCATCGTCGGCGGTATGGAACTCGGCCAGGATGCCGCGGCCCTCGATCGGATGACCGGCGCCGCGATGCTGCCAGAGGTTCTCGTGAAAGACATGCGCGGCCTTCTCGAAGGCTGCGGCCGGATCGCCGAAGTTGACCTTGTAGATGGCAACGACATTGGTCGAAAGCTCGCGCCGCACCGTCGGCGCCCCCGGCGCGACCGCCTTGCGGCAGTCGGCGACGGGTGGCAGCAAGTCATAGTCGACCTCGACCAGCGCGGCTGCGTCTTCGGCCAGGTAGCGGTTGTCGGCGATCACGATCGCGACGGTCTCGCCCACATACGACACCTCGCCATCGGCGAGCGCGTAGGACCACATGTGGTCGAGCGGCGTGCCGGAATTGGAGTGCCGCATCATGCGGCGCTTGGCCATCACCGGCGCGAGATCGTCCAGCGTCAGGACCGCGAACACGCCCGGCAGCGCGAGCGCCGCCGTCTTGTCGACGCCGCGGATCGTCGCGTGCGCGTGCGGGCTGCGCACGAAGCCCGCGTGCAGCAGGCCCGGCACCGAAACGTCGTCGATATAACGGCCCTTGCCGCGCAGGAACGGCTCGTCCTCGATGCGGGGAACGCGCGAACCGATCAGCATGCGCGTTCTCCGCAAGAGCCATCCCGAGTCGGGAGTTCTTGGTTCGAAATCAGTCTATGCAGTTCTTGTCGTCCCCGCGAAGGCGGGGACCCATACGCCGTGTCAGTTCGACGTGGCACGACGTTGAAATCATCGAGGGATCGGGGATTATGGGTCCCCGCCTTCGCGGGGACGACAGCGGAGAGGTACGAACCACTCATTTCGAGATCGCCTTGGCGGCTTTCTCAAGGATCGCTTTCGGGGTGGCGTAGAGGTCGGCGAGGATATTGTCGACGCCCTTGGCGTTGAGCGGGTTGACATCCATGTTGAGCTTCTTCGCTTCGGCGAGGAACTCCGGGTCCTTCATCGTGCTGTCGAAGGCTGCGGCCAGCGTCGCCTTGCGATCCGCCGGCAGGCCGGGCGGCGCCGCGAATGGACGCGCGATCTCCTGGCTCGCCAGGAACAGCTTGAGGATCTGCAGCTTCTCGCGGTCCTGCGTCAACTCGCCGGCGAGCGGCACGTCGGCAAGCTCCGGCTGCTTGCGTAGCGCGGCCTGGATGATGATGTTGATCTTCTTCTCATTCATCCATTGCAGGTGACGCGCCTTCAGCGTGCTCCACGACAGCCCGCACAGCCCGTCGACTTCGCCGCGCTCCATCGCGAGCGTCGCGTCGTTGGTGCCGTGATAGCCGGTGACAAGCTTGATCTTGGCGCCGAAGATGTTCTTGTAGAGAAGAGCGTAGACGTCCGGGTCGGCGCCGGGTCCTTCGCCGCCGAAGGCGACCTCTTTGGTCAGGATATCGTTCCAGGTCTTGACCGGCGAGGTGTGCCAGGTGACGCAGGACGAGACCTCGTTGGTGACGCTGCCGAGCCAGGTGAACTTGGTGCCGTTGAACTGGGCGGTGGCGGGCGTCAGCAGCGGCGTGGTCGCGATCGTGCGGCCAAAGGTTCCGAACACGGTGCCGTCCTTCGGCGCAACCGTATAGATGTATTGCGCGGCGCGAAGACTGCCGGCGCCGGTCATGTTCTGCGGCACGATGGAAGGGTGGCCCGGGATGTGCTTGCCCATGTGGCGGGAGACCAGCCGGCCATAGAGATCGTAGCCGCCGCCGACGCTGTAGCCGATGATGAGATTGATGGTCTTGCCGCGGTAGAATTCCTCGACGCTCTGGGCCTGCACCGCGGCGGGCAAGAGGGCGCTTAACGCTGCGGCAAGCGCAAACGGACGGATACGCACCATGTCAATCATTGTTCCATTGTCCTGTTGTTCAGGCCTTCGGCGGGTCACTTCGGTTACTTGGCGACTGCCTGTGCGGCCTTCTGAATGACGCTCTTCGGCGTGGCGTAGAGCTCCTTCAGCAGGCTTGCAATCTTTGTGCCGGTGAGCGGATTGACGTCGAGATTGAGCTTCTTGGCCTCGGCCAGAAATTCCGCATCCTTCATGGTGGCATCGAACGCAGCCCGCAGCGCGGCGACGCGATCGGCGGGCACGCCCGGCGGCGCCGCGAACGGGCGCGCGATCTCCTGGCTGGTGAGGAATATCTTGAGGATCTGGCGCTGCTCGTCGGTCTTCGCCATGTCGAGGACGAGCGGCACGCTGGCAAGCTCAGGGTCCTTCTGCAGGGCGGCCTGGACCAGAATGTTGATCTTCTTGTCCCGCAGCCATGGCCCGTGCTTGCTCTGGATGGTGCTCCAGGAATAGCCGCACAGCCCGTCGACCTCGCCGCGCTCCATCGCCAGGATGATCGGCGTCGTGCCGTGATAGCCGCTCACGAGCTTGATCTTGGCGTCGAAGATGTTGCGATAGAGCAGCGCAAAGACGTCAGGATCGGCGCCCGGGCCGTCGCCGCCGAGCGTGATGGTCTTTTCCAGCATGTCGTTCCAGGTCTTGACCGTCGCGGTATGCCAACTGACGCAGGTCGACACTTCATTGGTGATGCTGCCGATCCAGTTGAACTTGGTGCCGTCGTATTGCGCGCTGGTGCCAAGCAGCGGCGCAATGCCCATCTGCCGCCCGAACGTGGCGATGGCGGTGCCATCCTTGGGCGCCAGGGAATAGAGATGCTGCGCGGCGCGCAAGCTTCCTGCGCCCGGCATGTTCTGCGGCACGATCGAGGGATGCCCGGGGATGTGCTTGCTCATGTGGCGCGACAACAGTCGCGCGTAGATGTCGTAGCCGCCGCCGCTGGCGAAGCCGATCGCAAGCGTGATGCTCTTTCCCTTATAGAATTCCTCGACGCTTTGGGCGTGGGCCGAGAGCGTCGTTGCAAACATGACCACCGCGCAGCCAACAAGCGCGCGCAGTTGACAGGGGAGGGGACGGCGCATGGGATCGCAACTCCTCAGGAGGGCAGCTCACATCGGTGGGAAAATGTGCGGGAACTTGGCTTTGAGCTTGGCGCGCAGGTCCTGGCTCACGTCGACCGTGACCGGGAACGTGCCCTTGAGCTTCATGTCGTAGGGGATGCAGGCGTCGATGAGAATGCGGTTGTTGAAATTGCCGGGCAGGAACAGCGGGTCGCGCTTGGAGGCCCAGGCCTTCTGGATGATGTCGATGTCGACGTTGGGATCAAACCGCGTGCACATCGCCCATAGCACCTGGTCGAGTTCGCCGGCGTCGATATCCTCGTCCACCACCACGGTCCACTTGCCCGCGTAGGCGCCGCCCTGGCAGGAGGCGGCGACGTGCAGCGCCTGGCGCGCGTGGCCGGGGTAGCGCTGGCGGAGCTGGATGACGGTGAAACGCGTCGCGGGGCCGGCCTCGTGGTTCCAGACGCCGAGCACTTCCGGCACGCCGCAGGCGTCGAGCGCGTTCCAGATTTGGGCCGCGCCCGCGATGCCCTTGAGCAGCCCGGTCTCGTCGACCGGCTTGTGCTGCGGCGCGCAGCACAGGATCGGATCGTTGCGATAGAGGATGGTCTTCACGTTCACGTAGGGGCGCGGCTGGGTGTCGTCGGAGTAGTAGCCCATCCATTCGCCGAACGGGCCTTCCCGCTTCACCTCGCCCGGCACGGTCTCGCCTTCCAGCACGATCTCGGCATCGGCCGGGATCGGGAAGCCGGTGTAGGGCCCGCGAATGACATCGATCGGCTCGCCGCGCAGGCCGCCCGCGATGTCGAGCTCGCTGATCGCCGGCAGCGGGCTCGAGGAGAGCAGGAAGAGGAGCGGGTCCTGGCCGCACACGATCGCGACCTTCATCGGCTTGCCGCGCTCGAAATGCTTGTCGCGGTGGATGCGGCCGTGCTTGCCTTCGGTGATCTGGCAGCCGACCGTGTTGCGGTCATAGACTTGCGCGCGGTAGGCGCCGAGGTTGAACCAGCCGTCGTCGGGATCTTGCGTGATGACGCAGCAGGCGGTTCCGATATAGCGCGACCTGTCTTGCTCGTGATGCAGCGGCACCGGAAACTTCAGCACGTCGACTGCGTCGCCTTCGAGCACGTTCTGCAGCACCGGCCCATCCTTCACGAACCGCGGCGCGATCGTCTTCAGGTTCGCCATGCGATGGTGATAGCGCTGCACGATGTCGACCTTGCGCTCCTGCTTGAGCGGCAGGCCGAGGGTCAGCGCGACGCGCTTGATCGAGGAGAAATGGCCGTAGAGGGTGCGGAAGCCCTTGGGATAGCCCGGCACCTCGTCGAACAGGATGGCGGGCGCAGTGCCATTACTCTTCTCGGTCAGCATCTGGGTGATGCTGCCCATCTCGGTGTTCCAATCGGCGCCGTTGACGCACAGGAGCTCGCCCATGGCTTGGACGCGATCGAGCCATTCGCGCAGGCCGCGGTAGCTGACTTCGGATTGGGAAGCGGTGTCGGCAAAGGCCATCCTGGTCTCCTTGCACGCCGGCGGCGAGGCGCAGATAGCGCCAGCCGGGCAACATTGGGCCGGCAATATAATGCGTTAGCCTGAAAGCAGGCCCAATTGTATTCCTTTGTATACAGATGTAAATAGAGGGGCATCCGGTGTCTCAAGCCGGGGCCGGAGCCCGCCATGCCCGCTCGAACGCTGACTGCCATCGACGCCGAAGCGCTGCGCACGGGCTCGCGTGCGGACTTCGTCTACGAGAGCCTGCGCGACGCCATCTGGGATGGGCGCATCGCGGTCGGCGAGCGCGTGCGCGAGGAGGAGATCGCGCGCAATCTCGGTGTCAGCCGCACGCCGGTGCGTGAGGCGCTGCAGCGGCTGCATCAGCGCGGGCTTCTGGCGTTCGGCGCCGGGCGAGGGCTCACCGTCGCGTCGCTCAGCCAGCATCAGGTGCTGCAGCTTTATGCCATGCGGGAAATCCTCGAAGGCTCGGCGGCACGATTTGCGGCCCAGCACGCGAGCGCGCCGGAGATCGCGATCCTATGGCGGCTGCAGAAGGAGCTCTGCAAGGCCGGGCATGACGCGCTGACGCTGGTGACGCTCAATCGCCGCCTGCATCAGGCGATCTACGAGGCGGCGCACAACCAGTATCTGTTGCAGACGCTGAGCGTGCTGCACGATTCGTTCGCGCTCCTGCACAGCACGACCTTCCGGATGCCGAACCGCCGCGCGGAGTCAGACGAAGAGCATCGGCAGATCGTCGAGGCAATCGAGCAGCACGATCCCGACCGGGCCGAGGAGGCGGCGCGCGCGCACATCCGCCAGGCGCAGCGCACACGCTTCGAGAGCGCCGCGGTCGGGATTTGAGCGCCCACGCAGCCTCGCCGCGCTTCCAGCCCTACCTCACGTTCAGGATCATGCGCGCAAGCGCCATGCGCAGCACCTCCACGGCGCCTTCGGTGATCATCATGCTGCGCTGGTCGCGGAAGAAGCGCTCGATCGGCAGTTCTTTTGACAGCCCCATGCCGCCATGGATCTGCAAGCAGCGGTCGGCGGCCCAGAACGAGCGCTGGTCGCCGAAGATTTTGACCATGAAGGCTTCCTCGCGGCAGTCCTCGCCACGGTCGGAGCGCCAGGCGGCGTGGTAGAGCATCAGTCGAAGCTTGTGCGCGTCCATGTAGATCTCGGTCAGCGGCCACTGCACCGACTGGCGCTCGGCGAGATAGGCGCCGAAGGTCTTGCGCTGTTTGGCGTAGGCCGCGCCGAGCTCGAAGCAGCGCTCCATGACGCCGAGGCTGCGCGCGCCGTGCCGGATGCGGCCTGAATTGATCCACGACTGCGCCTGCCGGAAGCCGTCGCCTTCGTTGCCGATCCGTTTCCAGACCGGCACCCGGACGTTGTCGAACACGATCTCCCAGGGCCGGTCGTCGACCATCAGGTCATACGAGGCCGCAAGCTTGACGCCGGGCGTATCCATGTCGACCAGGAAGCCGGTGATGCCGCCACGCGCCCGCTTCTGCGGATCGGTGACGGCGAACACCTGCGCGAAGTCGGCGTCGTCCGCGCCGGTGATGAAGCGCTTCACGCCATTGATGACGTAATGGTCGCCGTCGCGCACCGCGGTCGTGCGCATCGCGGCCGGATCGGAGCCGGCGTCGGCCTCGGTCTGGGCGAAGCAACTGGTCTTTTCGCCGCGGATCACCGGCATGAGGTATTGCTCGCGCGCCTCGCCTTCCAGTGTGTAGAGGATCGGGCTCACCGGGAAGCCGAAGATGGTGAGGTAGCGAGCGGGTAGCGCGGTGGTGCGCGAGACCTCGCTCCAGACGATGACCTTCGCCAGCATGCCGAGCCCGAGCCCGCCGAGCTCCTCCGGCACGTCGAATTGCCATAACCCGAGCGCGTCGACCTTGGGACGCAGCCGCTTCTGCAGCTCCTTCTGCTGCGCCATGTCGTTGACGACCGCGCGCTCGAGCGGGATCAATTCGCGATCGACGAATTTGCGCAGGTTGTCCTTGAGAAGGCGCAGCTCCTCGGGCAGCTCGAAATCCATTCCATCCTCGCTCAAGCATTTTAAGTTCACGTGTCAGGCCGCTGCATATTACTTGATCGACGCGTTCGGCAAATGGCGAGGTTGTATGCCTGCGTGGCCCGAAGCGGATACTGTGCGCGGTGCGGTTGCGCCCTGGTACGGCCACCCTTCCGGGCACCCAGGCTGTGCGGGTTGCCTGGCCGCGAGAGCCATTCCCGCGCGAAGTGCCACGTCCTGGCGGCAGCGGCAGGCACACTGACCACGGAATATCAGGCGATCTTCGACGCCGAGCGATCAGCTAAGCGCGGGTAGCATCATTTATCGAGATGGTCTTTGAGGCGCTCCCTATTTTCGGCGCTTGGAGCGCCAAAGAACACATCGTCGGCCTTCAGCGCTTTGGACCGTAGCATCCCGTAGGCTTCAGACCCGTCCTGCGCAATCAAGAACACGACGCGGTTTCCCACGCAGTCGTGCGGCCAACAGACCCAGCCAAGATAAAACTTCTTGTAGGAAATCACCAGATCGTCGACCGGCGGAGACAATCCGTCAAGCGACCTGACCCAGGCATTCGTGGCGAAGGGGCCTGGTATTGTCGACTGCCACTTACCGATAACTCTGGAGCTCTTCGCTTTGATGTCGACAAGGTAGTAGGTGTTGAAAGCGAGAGCGGCGTTGATAGCGATCACGCAGGCGATCGTTAGTGTCGGTAATATTGTTGCAAGCAGGCGAACCGGGAACATGCGGCGCATTGAAGATACTCAAGCAGAAACGATCGTTTGTCCAAATGCACTATCTCATGCAGGCATCATTGCAATATGATAGCGTGCCAGCCCATCAGTGACGAGCAACGGAACCGCGTGTTCCAGCTCAAGACCCGGCTTTGCTATGCGTCGGGCACATTGCTGCGTGAAGTTTCTCGATTGCATCGAGCGATTTCCGCGCGGACTCGATCGTTTCCGAAAGATCTGCAGAATTTTGCCGTTCGTCGGGAACGCTTTTCATATCCCCATCAATTGCCTCCATCATGGACCTGACGATATCAGCGCCATTTGCCATGGTTGAGAGATTGAGGTCCTTGATCGTGCGTCCAATGCTGACCGCGCATTTTGCCTGTCGGTCGAAAGCCGCGTTGACTGCTCTAAACCGTGGAAAAAAATCGCGGACCAGCTTTATGTCGGTCGCAACGCCTTCAGACGACAGCTTGCAGACGGGATCGATGGCCTTGAAGCTTGGATAATTCATCTGGACGATTTTATCGTATTCCGACCTGAGTTTTTGCGATTCGGCAATAATTGCGTTCACGCTACAAATGAAATGCTCGCGCCCTCGATAGCAACTGTCCAACTTGATGGGGCCTTTTGGGCCCGGCAGAACAAGGTCGGTTTTCGGGAATTGCTGGTCGCACGACGCTGTAGGAGAGCCGGCTTCGAGCGGCGTGGCCTCCGTTGGGCGGGCGGCTGGATTTTTCCGCGATCGCCTGGTTTGCTGCGCTTGCCTGACCTGCTGGACTTGCTGGGCGCCAGCACTTTGAAAGAACGAACCGCTATAGAACAGCTGATCCGAAACACCCACTCCCACAATCACCAGACAGGCGGAGGTGATGGCACGCATTGCAGTGCATTTTCTTCTAGTTGATCGCATGATTGCCAAGGTCTCCATTGCCAATGGTCTCTAAGGCGCCCCCTGTCTCAGGATTTTCTGTTCCATATTACGGGTGCCATGACGCCGCCGCGCCCCTCGATCGGGGGACGCCGGCGATTTGTTCACGCGGCAATCCATGCGCGGAATTGATGTAGCATTTTACCCAAGCTGTCAGAGATCAAGCTGTCAGGACCAAGTGCCGAAGTCATTTTTTGCGGCGCCGACCCTAGTGGCGTTCAAGCCAAGAGAGCAGGTGGGCGCCATCACGCGCGATGCTTGAGCAGCGCCCGCAGCCGCGCCGGCGTCACCGGCAGCTGTGTCACTGCGCCCGGCTGGCCGATGGCGTCGTCGATCGCGGCCGCGATCGCGGCGCCGACCGCGTTCACGCCGCCTTCGCCCGCGCCCTTGATGCCGAGCGGATTGCCGGGGGCGGGCGCATCCTCGGTGATCAGCACCTCGACCGCCGGCACTTCGCGGGCGGTGAGCACCAGATAGTCGGCGAACGTCGTGGCGAGCGGCTCGCCGCGATCGTCGTAGACGAACTCCTCCGTGAGCGCGCCGCCCAACCCCTGCGCCAGGCCGCCGACCAGTTGACCTTCGACCAGCATCGGGTTGATGGCGCGGCCGACGTCGTAGGCGATCGCGTAGCGCTCGACCTTGACGTGGCCGGTGTCGCGATCGATGGCGACGACCGCGATGTGGACGCCGTAAGGATAAGTCATGTGCGCGGTGACGAACTCGCCTTCCACCATCAGGCCGCCATCACGCCGGCGCGCGAGTTCACTGAGGTCGAGCGACGGACCGGTCGGCTCGTCCTTGCGCTGCACCAGTCCCTTGACGATGGTGAGCTCCTCGGCCGGCGTTTGCAGCAGCGGCGCGGCGTGTTCCAGCGCGAGCGCGCGCAGCTTGCGCGCGGCGTTGTGCGTCGCCGAGCCGGTCATCACGGTCGCGCGGGTCGCGTGCGCGCCGATCCCTTGCGCGATCCGATTGGTCTGCCCGTGCACCACGCGCACGCGCCGATAGTCGACGCCGAGCGCGTCGGCGCAGATCTGCGCCATCACGGTCTCAAAGCCCTGGCCGAGCGACGCCCCGCCGGTGACGAGCTCGACCTCGCCCGACGGCTCGACCGCGATGCGAACCGCATCGCGCGGGCCAAGGCCGCTTTTTTCCACGAACATGGCAAGCCCCGCGCCAACCGTTTCGCCGGCACGCCGGCGCTCCTCAAGGCGCGTGGTCAGGGCTGTCCAGCCGAACTGGTCGAGCGCCTTTGCGAGGAGCGCGGCATAGTCGCCGGAATCGAGCACCACCTCGTCGCCGAGCGTATGCAGCGGCCGCTCGAACGGCATCTCGGACTTGTCGATCAGATTGCGCCGGCGCACCTCGATCGGGTCGAGGCGCAGGCGCGCGGCGATCGCGTCGATCAGCCGCTCGCGCACGAACGTGCTTTCATAGCGGCCGGGCGAGCGATAGGTCGCGGCCGGCGTCTTGTTGGTGAGCCGATAGTGCCCGGCCGCGCGATAGCTCGGCACCCGGTAGGGGCCGGGCAACATGCCGGCGGTGAGATCGACCACGCGTGCGCCGTGCGTGCGCACATAGGCGCCCTGGTCGTGGAAAAAGGTGTCGTCGATGCCGAGAATGCGGCCGTCGGCGTCGACCGCGGCGCGCACATGGTGGCGCTGCTGGCGCGAATGATTGGTGGCGACGAAATGCTCGTGGCGGTCCTCGATCCACTTCACCGGACGGCCAAGCCGCAGCGCGCCCACGCAAACCAGCACGTCCTCGGGATAGAGCTCGCCGCGCACCCCGAAGCCGCCGCCGACATGGCCCTCGAACAGATGCACGGACGAGAGCGGCCGCGACAGGATCTTGGCGATCTGCTCGCGGTTGCGGTGCGGCACCTTGGCGGCGCCGTGCAGCTCCAGCACGTCATGCTCGGCGTCGTAGCGTGCGATGGCGCCGCGGGTCTCGAGCGGCACGCCGGAGTGCCGCCCGATCGAGAGATCAAGCGCCACCACCGTATGCGCGGAGCGCAACGCGCCCTCGATGTCGCCATAGGCCTTCTCGATCACCATCGGCTCGTTGGTGAGGCCGGTGCCGTATTCGCCCGGCGCACCGTCGGTCGAGAGGATGGGCGCCAGCGCCTCGATCTCGAGCGCGACGCGCTCGGCGGCGTCCTCGGCCAGATAGCGATCCTCCGCGAACACGACTGCGACCGGCTCGCCCACGTAGCGCACGCAGGTGCGTGCCAACAGCGGCTGCCGATAGGGAATGAGCGGCTCGACCCGGTCGTCGCGGAAGTCGATCGGCGGCAGCTCGGCGATGTCGTCGATGGTCCACACCGCCACCACGCCCGGGCTGGCTTTGGCCGCGGTCGTGTCGATCGCCACGATCCGCCCATGCGCGACCGGCGAGCGCACGATGCGCATGTGAAGCTGCGAAGGAAACGAGACGTCGGCCGCGTAGAGCCCGCGACCCATCACCAGCGGGGCGTCCTCCAGGCGCGGCACCGGGGCGCCGACGACGGGCGGTGTCTGCGGGTCGTCGAGCGCCATTCGCAGGATCGAGTGCGCTACTGCGCGGTCGCGTGCGCGCGCGTCTGCACGTTCATGTTGACGAGCTGGAGCGCCGACTCGGTCTCGTCCAGCATGCCCCAGCTCTTCACCCAGTCGTAGGTGCGCTGCAGCTCGTCGGCCGGGATCGGGGCCGGGTCGACCAGCACGATGCGGCCTTCGCGGATGTCCTCGGGCTTGAGCGTGCCGATCTCCGGGTCCTTCACCTTGTGGTAGTCGATGAAGTAGCGCAGGTAGGCGCCCTTGTTGGCGTTGATGCGGCGCACCGCCTCGCGCACTGCGCGGTTGAAGGCCGCGTAGGTGTCCGCATCGACCTTGTCGGAGGCCACTTCCGTGCCGTGATAGAAGGCCGAGCAGATCAGCCGGCAGCCCTTCTTCTCGGCGAGCGTGAGATAGGGCTCGGTCAGCGTCGTCGCCTCGAGCTCGCCCTTCATCATCAGGTTGAAGCGGTTGCGCGAGCCCGACGGCGCGCGGCAGACCTTGATGTCCTCGCGCGGCATGAAGCCTTCGAGCATGTGCAGCGCGAGATAATGCGTGCCGGCGTAGAACGGCACCCCGACCGTGCGGCCGGCCAATTGCTGCGGCGTGTAGACGGGAGACTCCGGACGCACCACGATCGCCGCATAGGTCACGATCGCGCGCCGCCCCACCTGCCGGCTGCCAACGCCGGTCGCGCCGGCGCGGCAGTAGTTGCCCCACTCGCACGCATTATACATGTCGGCCTTGCCCTGCTCGAGCAGCGTGCCGTGGCTCACGAACGGGTCGGCGCCCTTGACGTCGGTGAGCGAGGTATCGACGGTCTTGACGCCGGCCTCGTCGCGGTCGGCCCACTCGATCTGGATACCTTCCTGCTCGAACAGGCCCTCTTCATAGGCCACGAGCTCGGCCAGACCCTGGAACGGTGAGGTGGTCTCCAGAACGAGTTTTCTCATAGGATATCCTCGGGGTTTTTTGCGGCCCTCATCATATCAGAATTTCGCCATTGGGAACCGGTTCAATCGGAGGGTGGCGATGGTGCTGGATGGCTGGGTGGCGCCGCGTCCGCCGCGCCGGAGGGGAGCGCTGAGTTTTCCTCTCCAGGGCCAAGGAATTGGAACGACGGATGAGAGGCGGCCCAACATGAAAGTATCACTGAAGGCCGGCATGGCAGCGATGGGTCTGGCTTCCGTGCTCGCCATCAGCGCGACGCCCGTTGAGGCTGCAAGGCTTTACTTTGGCACGCAGGAACACCTCGGCAAAATTCAAGATGTCGACGTCAAGGGTCCCAAGGGCGAGGCGCTCTACCTCGGATTCAAATACTCGTTTCATTCCTTTCTGCTGCCCTACAGCGTAACCGACGACGGCTATGTGCTCGGCGTGCGGGGCGAAAAGGCTTTTTTCCGGCTCGATCAGGCGAACATCAAATCGCTGCAGGCGCGCCGCCTTCTGCCTTCGCCGCTGCCGCCCTACCAACTGTCGACGCTCGACTACGCGATGGGCCACTCGCTGTGGGGCGTGGGGATCGTCATTGTCGGCATGATGCCGCTGTCGATGCTCGCCAGGAGACGGCGCAAGCGAGCGCAGCCGCATCTCGCCAATGGTATCGCCTATCACCAGGCCGGTGATCTCTATCGGGCCATCGAGAGCTACAGCCAGGCGCTCGACATCGATCCGAAATTTGCCGCCGCGCTGCATCTGCGCGGCAAGGCCTTCGCCGGAATGCAAGATATTCGGCGCGGCATCTCCGATCAGACCAAGGCCATTCGGTTGCAGCCGAAGTTCGTCGAGGCATTGATGGATCGCGGCATCGCCCTGCATACGACCGGCAACTACGATGGCGCCATCAGCGACTTTTCGCGGGTCATCAAGCTGACCAAGGATGCCAACGCGCTCTTCCTGCGCGGCCAGAGCTACCTGGGCAAGAGCGATTTGCGCAAGGCCGTCGCCGATTTCACCAAGGTCATCAAGCTTGCGCCCGGCGTCGCCGAGGCCTATCAGCAGCGCGCGCTCGCTTATGCCAAGATGGGCGACGCGGAGCGCGCGCAAGCGGACTATGACCGGGCTTGCGCCATGTTGGATGTCCAGCCGGCGCGCTAGGGCTCGCGTGGCGGATTGTCTCCCACGAGCGTCATTCAAGCCCATTATTCACCATAAGAAATTTCACCACGAGAAAATAATTGTTGTTCGTTGCGTAATGTCATGCTACGGAGCGTCCATCCTGTTCCGTGTTCGAGGGGCGCCTTCCGGAGGCGTTCGCAAGGCGGGGAGCGGGAGCGGCACCCGCGAGCGGGGTAATGACGCAAGCCCCGTCCCCGGGCGGTACTCGGGCAGCCTCGTCGGCCACTATGGAGCCGGCCCGGTCCGACCACCGTCAAAGGCGATAAGCCAAGATGCCGCGTTGGCGCGCCGAGAGGCGCGGGTGCACCGCCAGTGCACCATGGTCCGGCCGCAGCCGGACATCGCCCGGAGCAATCCGGGCACTGCGCCTGTCGGCGCGCCATCCCCCTCGATTGAGGGGCGGTGAGGAAAGCGGAAGACGGGCGAACCCCCGCGCCCAAGCAAAGCAACAGGGGACGATCTCAATTTGTCTGATGCGTGCTGATGGAAGCCGCAAGCTGTTTGAAAAGTGAACAGGTGAAATGCCGCGGGCGAGTATGACGGTCACACATGCACGCACCTCCCCGCTGTCGTCCCCGCGAAGGCGGGGACCCATACGCCGCAGCAGCGGTGATGTGGCGAGACGTCGGAATAACGGAAAGGCCGGTGGGTCCCCGCCTGCGCGGAGACGACAGGAGCGGGTTGCGCACGACCGTAGTGGGAGCGACCGGGCAAGCTGCAACGGCGCCGCCGCCTTCGACCAGATGGACGGGTCAGCGCCAGCGCGGCAACAGCGTCAGCGCATTGTCGCGCTCGATCCGGCGCAGGTCGGCGTCGCTGAAGCCGTACTCGCCGAGGCCCTTGTTGTATTCCCACCCGAAGCGGAATGGAAAATCGGTGCCCCACAGGATCTGTGAGATCGGCACCATCTTCATAAGCGCCGAGAGGCCGGGCGGATGCGCAATCTGCGCCACGTCGTAATAGAAGCGCAGCAGTTCGTGCATCACGCCGTTCGGCACCTGCGGTGCGTTCTGCGGCAGCCGGCCGGCGCGCACGAAGCGCTCGTACAGCATCGGCAGCACGCCGCCGCCATGCGAGAAGATCCAGCGGATGTCCGGGTAGCGGCTGGCGGTGCCGCTGAACAGGAGCCGCGCGATCGCGCGCGCGGTGTCGGTGCCGTATTCGATCACGGCCTCGTTGATGCCCGGGATGAGGCCGCGGCAGCAGACCGGCGCTTCCGGATGCGTATAGACCAGGGCCTTGCGCCGGTTGAGCTCGGCCATCACCGGCTCGAACGCGGGGTCTCCGAGCCACTTGTCGCGATAGCTGGTGAACAGGCAGATCCCATCGGCTTTGAGCACGTCGAGCCCGTGTTCGATCTCGCGCAGGCTGCCGTCGACCTCAGGGAGCGGCAGCGCCGCGAACATGCCGAAACGTCCCGGATAGTCGACGGCGAGCCGCGCCGCAAAGTCGTTGCACTCGCGCGCGACGCGGCGGCCTTGCGCATCGTCGCCGATCCAGACGCCGGGCGTGGTGATCGAGGTGATCGAGGTGGCGACGCCGGCCTTGTCCATGTCCTCGATCGACTTCTCGATGGTCCAGGCGAGCGTCGGCGGCTGCAGGAGCGCGCGCATCTCGTCGATGAATTTCGGCGGCGCGATGTGGTGGTGGGTGTCGATGCGATAGGGCTTCGACGCGGCCGCGGTGCCGGAGCCGCCCTGCGCCGACGTGGAAGGTCCCGCAGCAGCCGCCGCAAACAGGCTGCCGCTTGGCGCACCGCCGCCCGCATGTGGTCTCCTTGGGAGCACATGCCGCGCGGGCGGCAGAGTTGGCGTGGGGACGCAGCAGGTGCAGCCGCGAAACGACAGCCTGCGGGTTGGTTGCTTCATTATCTCCTCCCGGATCTCTTGCTAGGCCGACCAGAGCATGTCGAAGCCGTCGTCGCGAATGCGG
The DNA here is from genome assembly GCA_963753575.1 of uncultured Alphaproteobacteria bacterium. Lineage (GTDB taxonomy): Bacteria > Pseudomonadota > Alphaproteobacteria > Rhizobiales > Xanthobacteraceae > VAZQ01. The sequence goes on along the minus strand of CAVWCR010000003.1, from coordinate 2,872,807 downwards.
ATCATGGCCGACACGATGGCGTGGGCGTCAATGTCGTTGGTGATGCCGACCCTGATCGAATAGAACTCGCCGGCCTCGAACGTCGTACCGGCGTCGGTATAGGGCGGCTCTTCCAGCGCCAGCCCGATCCGGCTGGCGAGAGCGCGCTCGGTCACCGGATGCGGACGATGCGGCTTGGCGGCCGCCCGGATGAGCTCCGCGACATCGGCAGTCTTGACGCCGGCCTTGATGGCAGCGAGCGCCTGCCGCAGCAGCTCCTTCGCCTTCGCGGCGACCGGCGGTCGGCGGACCGACACCATGAGAAAGCCTTCCGACCAGTAGTTGAAGCGGCGCGCCGCGACATAGACCTGCAGCGGATCAACTTGCGTATCAATCCTTGTACTGAACGGCTGCAGCGTGCGGCCGCCGTCGAGGCTGAACAGCGTGCGCAGGTCCTGCGCGCCGCGTGTATTGGCTTCGCGCTCGCCGGCCAGGATCGCGTCGGTGATGCCTGCGCCCGCCTTTTCGGCGTCGGCAATGGCGGTCATGGCGCCGTTGAGCGCAAAACAGCTTTCGCGCATCGCATCAAGCTCGTGCGACGTGGTGCGCCGCATCAGCGTCCACACATGCGCCGTTGCATCAAGCGCGATCTCGCCCAGGGTCTCGTCGATGCCCTGGTGCATCGCCATCGGCATATAGCCGCCGCCGATGATGAGCGGGACGCCCGGGAAGCCGGTCCGGGTCTCGGCCGCGCGCTGCCCGATCGCCTGGCCGCCGCGCAGCGGCTTGAGGCTCTCGATGAAGGTCAACGGCTTTGCGGCGCCCAGCATGTTGGGGCCGCCGCCGAGGTGAAGCTCATGCGCGCCGTTGCGCACGAGGATTGCGACCGCCGCCTCGAGCTTCGGCACCAGGTTGGTGAGATAGGCAAGCTCGGCGTGATGCGCCGGATTGCCGTAGACGATCGCGCAAGGCGCGTCGGGAGACGCGCGCCACAGCGCCTCGATGCGCCGGTCGAATTGCTCACTCGGCATCACGTCGGCATCCCAGTCGGAGGGGCCGATCAGCAGGGTCGGGTGCGAGGTCAGCACGGCATCGGTCCTGATCTAGCCCGCGATCATGGCGAGCGCGGCCTTTTGCTGCGTCAGCGGCTCGGCACCGCGCGCGGTCAGCAGCACCGGCTCGCCGCAAAGAAGATAGCCGGTCTCCGGCAGATACTGGTTCGGATGGATCATGAACACCATGTCGGGCTCGAGCATGGTGGTGTTGTCGAGCGCGACATCGCCCGGCCGCACCGAGCCGAAGCCGAGGCCGTGTCCGCGCCGGCGGATGTGCGGAGGATAGCAATATTCGCCGTAGCCCTGCGCTTCGAGCACCATGTTGATGGCGCGGCAGACGTTCGCCATGGCGACGCCGGGGACGGCGGCCTTGATGCCTTCGTCCATCGCGCGCACCACCAGCTCGTACTTGCGCGCGAGCTCGTCGGACGGCTTGCCGGCCACGACCGTGCGGCAGATCTGCGCGAGCTGGCCGCGGTAGCTCGGCGTGATCTCGGCCAGGATGATATCGCCAGCCTGCAGCTTGCGGCCGTTCGACGGCTGCACCGCGCGATTGTGCGGCCCGGCGCAAAGGAGGAGGAAATTGTCCTCGGCGCCGAGCGTTTTCATGAACCACTTGAGCTCGACCGCGAGCGCGTCCTCGCTCATGCCCGGACGCGCGATCTCGATCAGGTGCTCATAGCCGCGCTCGGCAATGCGGGTCGCTTCGCGCGCGTTCGCGATCTCATCCGATGTCTTGGTGCGTGCCGCATCGAACACGAGCTTGTCGGCGGAACGCGTGGGGAGTGCGGCCGTCAACCGGCTGGCGATGTCATAAGGCAGAAAGCGCAGACCCGCGGTCGCGACAGCGGCGCGTCCGGCGGCGCGTTTGCCGAGCTCCCCGAGCACGCCATCGACGACATCATCGGCGCCGCAAACGTGCGCATCCGGGCAGCACTGCGCCGCCCGCTCGGCGTCCCAGGGCGGCGTGACGACGAGCGTCATCGCACCGTCCGGCTGCAGGAGCACGGCGCTCGCGCCGAGCGACTTGAAGCCAGCCAGCACCATCACGGGGTTCGGCTTCTCGATGAAATGGGCGCCGTCGTGCATGCCGATGAGAAGGTCGAGCTTCTCGTCCCGCATGCGGGCGCAGATATCGGCGAGGCGTTCGTGGGCATTCATTGGGACAGCGCTTCGCTGGCACGAATAGATGTTGCTGTCGTCCCCGCGAACGCGGGGACCCAGTATTCCAGAGCCGCACTCTGTGTCGCCGCAGTGTCAACCGCGCCCACAGTGTCTACCGGGTTCCCGCCTACGCGGGGACGACAACGGAGGGTACGCGTTGAATGCGGCCGCACGCTAAACCTCCTCCAGTCCGCCGGAATCGCCGAGGTCAGTGTCGTCGAACAACTCTTCCAGCGGGCGCAGCTTGCTGACCATGCCCTGCTGGTGCACGTAGCGCTGGATGGTCTCGAGGTTCTTGCGGTTGGCGTCGGTGAGGCCGTACTGCCACGGATCGGATCCGAGGATGTCCTGCTGCTCCTCGACCGCGGTGCGCACCCAGGCGAGCGGCACCATGCGCGGGTTCTGCACGCGCCGATAGGCCATTTGCTTCGACGCCTCCAATGCCTTGACCAGATTGGTGGTCGCCCAGGGATATTTGTCGACGATCTCATGCCGGATCGTGGTCACATGCATGATCGGAAAAATCCCGGTCTCGCGGTAGTAGTCGATCTCGACCTGCTTGTAGTCGGGAAACAGCCGCGCGACCCGCTTGTCACCCATGACGAACGGGCGCGGGATGGTGGGCGAGATCATCGCCGGAATGTCGCCGTCCGCCAGCATGTCGTTGAGCGATTTATCGCTCTTCTTCATTTCGATGCGCAGATCGGAAGGCTTGTCAAACGCAATGTCCTCGCTGCGGTCCACCACCCAGGTGATCGTCCGGTGCGGGACGCCATAACGTTCCTCCAGAGTGCCGCGCATCCAGATGTTGCCGGCCGGCATGAAGTTGGTGCCGCCGATCTCTCTGCCGATCAGGTCCTTCGGCGACTTGATGCCGGCCGCCGTGTTGATGAACACGAAGCCGTGCCGGAAGCGGCGATGCAGGAAGACCGGGATTGCGGTGATCGGGTGCTGCTGGTCGCGGGCGATGAAATAGGCGCCGACGTTCTCCTCGCAGACGTCGAACTCGGTCTTGCGCGCCAGCCGCCAGTGCCGCTCGCGCGGCCCCATGTCGGTGAGGAAGATGAGCTCGAGGCCGGCGGCTTCCACCAGCCCTTCTTTCAGCGGGCGGATGATGTCGTAGTCGCCGGCGGCGACGGTCAGTCTCAGCTTGGCCATTCTGCACTTCCTATAGGGTCATGGCGGGGCGGGCGCTCAGTCCGAGCGCCAGCGGCTGTAATGGATCTCGGCGCGGCGCACGATCTCGTTGAGCAGGATCGCCATCGCGGCGAGCACCGAGATCAGGCCGAGGAGCTTGGTCGGGTTGAAGCTCTGCGTGAACAATGTCGTGAAATAGCCGATGCCGGCGGTCGACACATACAGCTCCGCGAGCAGCACGCCGAGGAGAACGCCGGTCATGCCGAGCCGCATGCCGGAAAAGAAGCTCGGGATCATGTGCGGGAAGATCACCCAGCGGAAGATATGCCAGCGGCTCGCGCCCATCGACTTGGCGCTGGTGAGCAGGATCGGCTTGATGTTCTGCACCCCGGCGACGACGGTCACGATGATCGGGAACATGCCGTGGGTCACCCCAAACGCGATCTTGCAGGCGGGGCCGATGCCAAAATAAAGGATGAACAAGGGCAGGATGGTGATCTGCGGCGTGCCGTAAAGGAGCAGGATGATCGGCATGAAGCTGCGGTGGCTGAAGCGGTGCAGCCCGACCGCGAGCCCGACCACGAGCCCGATCACGACCGACATGGCGAACGCCAGCACGATCTCATAGGCGGACACCCGCAGCGCATTGGGCACGCCGGCGGTTTCGAACACCGTTTGGATCTGCGTGAATACGGCGGAGGGCGGGCTCAGGAAGATCTTGTCGACAAAGTAGCGTGCCGCGATTTCCCAGACGATGAAGAGAAGCGCAATGACGCCGAGCCGCGCGACGCCGGGCCGCGCCAGGAACCAGCGTTTGAGGCGTCGGCCGAACGGGACGGCATCGGACGTTCGCGCCGGGTACGCGGTGCTGGTCATCTAGCGCCGCCTCGCCTTCGCCTCGAGACCCGAGGTCACGGTGTTGAGCGTGAGCGCGATGGCGACTGCGAACGCGATGTAGGCGAACATGCGCGCAGTATCCATGCCCTCGGCAAGATGCACGATCCGGTGGCCGAGACCCGCAAGCGACGCGATCGTCTCGCTGCCGAGGATCGAGAGAAGCGCAACCGTGAAGCCGATGCGCAATCCGGTCAGGATGATCGGGAACGCCGCCGGCAGCAGCACGAAGCGGAACAACTGATAGTCGGACGCCCCCATCGAGCGCGCCGACAGGACGAAGATGCGATCGACATAGCCGAAGCCCGCGATCGTGTTGAGGATGATCGGGAAGAAGCTCGTGGTCACGCCGAGCGCGATCTTGGAGGCCGGGCCGAGCCCGAAGAACAGAATATAGAGCGGCAGAAAGAGAATGATCGGGACCGAGTAGATGCCGGCGAGCAGCGGCTCGAATACCCTGATCGAATATTGCGAACGGCTGATCAGATAGCCGAGCGTGATGCCGGCCGTCGCGGAGATCGTGAACGCGGTCAGGAGCTCGGTGAGGGTCACGCGCAGGTCCTCTACGAACTCAAGGGTCGACAGCACATCGACCAGCTCGTGATAGACCTGCACCGGATTGGGCAGCAGGATCGGGCTGATGTGCCCGTAGGTCGTGCCGACATACCAGAGGCCGACAAGCGCAATAACGAATCCGGCCTGGACCAGGCGGCTCGCGAGCCCGCCGCGATCGCGCTTTCCCGCTGCGCTCATGCGCTCCCTCCGGCCTTGCCGCGCGCCGCCCGCTCGCTCGCGGTCGATTGCTCCATGGCCTTGCGGATCTCCTCGTGCAGCAGCGCGAACAGCGTGTTGCGCAGCGTCGTGAACTTGTCCGACGTCATGAAGTCGGGCTTGCGCGGATGCGGCTCGTCGATCTTGATGACTTCCTTGATGGTGCCCGGCCGCGCCGAGAACACCGCGACGCGATCGGCGAGAAACACCGCTTCGCCAAGGCTGTGGGTCACGAACACGATGGTCTTGCCGGTGCGCGAAAGGAGCACCGAGAGGTCTTCGCCGAGCACCATGCGGGTCTGCTCGTCGAGCGCGCCGAACGGCTCGTCCATCAGGAGAATGCCGGTCTCGAGGCTGAGCGCGCGCGCAAGCGCGGCGCGCTGGCGCATGCCGCCGGAGAGCTGGCCGGGATAGTGGTCGGCAAAATCGGACAGCCCGACCGCCGCGAGCGATTCGCGCGCGCGCGGCTCGCGCGCGGCTTTCGGCACGCCCTGGAACATCATGCCGAGGTTGACGTTCTCGATCACGGTGCTCCAGGGAAACAGCGCGTTCTCCTGGAACACATAGGCGATCTCATGCGGCAGCGGGCCACGCACCTCTTTGTCGCCGACCAGCACCTGGCCGCTGGTCGGCGTGAGCAGCCCGCCGATCACGTTGAGCAGTGTGCTCTTGCCGCAGCCCGACGGCCCGATCAGGCACATCAGCTCGCCGCGGTGAATGTCGAGCGATGTTTCCAGCATGGCGCGCACGAATTGGGCGCTGCCCTCCTCGCCGAACTGGTGGGAGACGTTGCGAACCCGTACCGCGAGGTCAGTTGCTGCCATTATCACCGCACGTCTTTTCGCTTTGCGCCTGCCGCCGTCATTTCGGCAGGAAAGCCTCGGTATAGAGCTTCGACATATCGGGCTCGGTGGGCAGAAGCTTCAGTGCGACGTATGATTTCCGAAGCGTCGCAAGGGCCGCCGGATCGAACTTGCCGGTGTCCGAGAACATCGGCATGATCTCGTCATAGACGCGGCCGCTGATCTCCGCATCCTTGTTCATGACCCGCATCGCGATCCTGACCGTCTCGGCCTTGTGGGTGCGCATGTAGGCTATGGTCTCGAACCAGCCCTTGAGGAAGTTGCGCACGGCCTCGGGCTTCGTCGCGATCGCCTTGTCGGTCGCGAAGATCACGTGGATGTGGAAGTCCTTGATGTCGGTGAAGCGCACCAGGATGCGGCCTTCGCCCCGCTTCTCGAGCTCGAAGGCGTTGCCCACGTCCATGATCGTGCCGTCGACATCGCCGCGCCTGAGCGCTGCGATCTGGCCGGGCATCGCGCCCATCGGGGCGATGTTGATGCCGTCCGGGCCCCAGCCTTGGCGGCGCGAGGTCTCGCTGACGAGCCAATAGGTAAGCGAGCCGGCGGTGGAGACGCTAACGGTCTTGCCCTTGAGCTCGGCGATGGTCTTAGGGCCGTCCGGCCGCACCACGATCGCGAGGAGGAGCGGTGGTCCGGCCATGGCGGCGACGCCTTTGATCGGCGAGCCCTTCACGATGAATGCCATCGCGGGCCCGGAGCCGAGCAGAATGTCGATCGAGTCGGCGGCGGCCGCCTGCTGCATGCGGGCATCGCCCGCGAATGCGGTCAGCTCCAGCTCGACATTATGCTTCTTGAAGATGCCGGTGCGGATGCCGACGTCGGCCGGCACGAACGAGAACGCCTCGGCGACCGCCTTGCCGACGCGGAGCTGATCGGCGGCGGCGGCGGGCGCCGACAGGGCGGCAGCCAAGACCAGTGTCACAACCATGGAAAACGTGCGCGCAGACGATCGCATCGTTACCTCCTGCATCACTGTTAACGCTACTTCTTCGGCAGAAACGCTTCGGTGTAGAGCTTGCTCATATCCGGTTCGGTGGGCAGCGTCTTCATCTCGACAAACGAGCGGCGCAGCACAGCGAGCGCCTTCTGGTTGAAGTGGCCATCGTCCAGGAACATCGGCATCAGCTCGTCATAGATGGCCGCCGTCATCGCGTCGTCGGTCTGCATGATCTGCTTGGCGATCTTGACGGTCTGGGCCTTGTTGGCCCGCATGAAGGCGATGGTCTCGAACCAGCCCTTCAGGAAGGCGCGTAGCGCGTCAGGCTTGGTCGCGATGGCCTTGTCGGTCGCGTAGATCACGTGGGTGTGGAAGTCCTTGAGCAGGTCGTTGAAGCGCAGCAGGATGCGGCCGTCTCCGCTCTGCACGAACTTGAGTGCCACCGCGAGATTGACGATTGCCGCGTCGATCGACTTCGTGCGCAGCGCCGCGATGCGGTTCGAGTCGTCGCCGACCGGGACTTGTTTGAGGCCATCGGTGCCCCAGCCCTTGCGGCGCGAGATCTCGCTGATGATCCAGCTCGTCACCGAGCCAACGGTGGAGACGCCGACCGCGTGTCCCTTCAGGTCGTCAACGGTCCGCACCGAATTGTCGGCGCGCACCATCAGGGCGAAGAGGAGCGGCGGTCCGGACATCGCGGCGATGCCCTTGACCGGCGAGCCCTTGACGATGAACGCGAGGCCGGGCCCGGAACCGAGCCCGACATCGATGCCGTCGGCCGTCATCGCCTGCTGCACGCGCGCATCGCCCGCGAAGGCCGAGATTTGGATGTCGATGCCATACTTCTTATAGATACCGGCGTCGGCGCCGATGTCGGCGGCGACGAACGAGAACCCTTCGCGTCCGGCCTTGCCGACGCGCAACGTCTCGGCAGCGGTAGCATCCGAGAGGAGACCGGCTGCGATTGCAACCCCCGTGACGAGGCCGGCCGTCATCCTCCGCCATCGTCCCCGCGAACGCGAAGACCCATCGGGCTTCGCAATATGGCGCTCCGCTTGCGCAGAGACGACAGAGGTCTGGGTGGTATCCATGGCGTTCATCAGTTCTTCGGCAGAAATTCCTGGGTGTAGAGCTTCGTCATATCCGGTTCGGTAGGCAGCGTCTTCATCTCGACAAACGAGCGGCGAAGGACAGCGAGCGCCTTCGGGTCGAAGCGGCCGTTGTCCGAGAACATCGGCATTAGCTCATCGTAGATGGCCGCTGTCGTCGCGTCGTCAGTCTGCATGATGTCCTTGGCGATCTTGACGGTCTCGGCCTTGTTGGCGCGCATGAACGCGATGGTCTCGAGCCAGCCTGCCATAAAGCTGCGCAGCGCTGCCGGGCGGTTCGCGATCGCCTTGTTGGTTGCAAAGATCACGTGGACATGAAAGTCCTTCAACAGCTTGTTGAAGCGCAGGATGATCTTGCCTTCGCCGCGCTGCACGTAGTTGAGCGCGACCGCGAGGTTGACGATTGCCGCGTCGATCGCCTTGGACTTGAGCGCTGCGATGCGGCTTGCATCAGCGCCAACCGCGACCTGGGTGATGCCGTCAAAGCCCCAGCCTTTCTGGCGCGACACCTCGCTGATGATCCAGCTCGTTACCGAGCCGACGGTGGAGACGCCGACCTTGCGGCCCTTGAGGTCGTCCGGGCTCTTGACCGAATCGTCATTGCGCACCACCAGCGCGAACAGGAGCGGCGGCCCCGCCATGGCGGCGATGCCTTTGACCGGCGATCCTTTGACGATGAAAGCCATGCCCGGGCCCGAGCCGAGCGCGACATCGATCGCGTCGGCCGCCATCGCCTGCTGGATGCGGGCGTCGCCGCCGAAGCTCGAAATCTCAAGGTCGAGGTTGTGTTTCTTGAAAATGCCGGTGCGGGCGCCGACGTCGACCGGCACGAACGAGAACGCCTGGCGGCCGGCCTTGCCGACGCGCAACGTCTCGGCGTGTGCGAGCGAGACTGAAAGTGCAGCAAGTGCGCAGCCGAATATAGCTGCAAGGCCTTTCAGTCCGTCGTCCCCGCGCAGGCGGGGACCCATAACCACCGGTCTTTCAAAGTTTCGTTCGCCGTGCCAAATCGCGAGGACACGGCGTATGGGTCCCCGCTTGCGCGGGGACGACAACGGATGGGTGGTGCTCTGCATAGACGTTCCCCTCATTTGCACCGCACCGCACGCTCAATTGGTCGGGGTGCCTTGCGCCCTCCGTCCTGATCTTAGCCGGTCTCGCCGCTGTTTTGTGGCGGTCTCGTCAAGCGTCAAATCGTCCCTGAGCACGACCCCGTAGTGCTCGAGCGCCGCCTCCCGGGACACCAGTTCCTCCAGCACGTCGCTGCGGACCAGCACCGGATCGCGCTCGATCGGGTTGCCCCAGCCGCCGCCGCCGCCGGTGCGCACGATCGCTTCCGCATTGAGCGGAACCGGGATATGCGCGCCCACCATGGGCTTGAAGTCGTTCTCGCCGGGGAGCCGCAACAGGTAGCCGCCGGCTTCGCCGGGCTTGCCGCCCCAAAGTCCCCAGGGCGGACAGTCGCGCCGGCGCGCCTGCTCAAAGTTCCAGCGGCCCTCGACCAGGTTGCGCACGTGCATGTCGATGCCGAGCCCGCCGCGAAACTTGCCGGCGCCGCAGGAGTCTTGCCGCAGCGCGCGGCCCTCAACCAGCACCGGGCACTTGAGCTCGATGCCTTCGATCGAGCCGTTGCGCACGTCGCCCTGGCACACCGACACGGTCGCGGGCTCGCCGTCCTCGTAGGGTCTTCCGCCCCAGCCGCCGCCCTCGATGCTCTGCACCACGAAGCGGCGCTTGGTCTTGGGGTGCACGCCGAAGAACACGACCGCGCCGCCGAGCAATCCATGGTGCCCGGCCGGCACCTTGTCGCGCATCGCGGGTGCCAGCGCCTTCACGATGGCGTCGACCACCGTGGGCACGATGATGCTCCAGCCCGACATCGGCGCCGGAAAGCGCGCCATCATGATGCTGCCTTCCGGGATGATCACCTTGAGCGCGCGGAACGAACCTTCGTTGACCGGCTCGAGCGGTCCGGTCAGCGCCTTGTAGGCGACGCGCGCGCCCGCAAGCGTACGCGAATTGATGCCGGCGCGGCGCTCGGCCGAGCAGCCCGACAGGTCGATCGTCATGTCGCCTTTGGAGACAGTGACCTTGACCCGGATCGGCACCGGCTCGCCCTTAAGGACGCCGTCGTCGTCCATGGCAGCTTCCGCCTCGTAGAACTCCGTCAGGAAGCTGCGCCACCACGTTGCGGCACTTGGTCTCGGTCTCGTCGAAGATGCGATCGATGGCGGCCAGGATGGTTGCCTTGCCGTACTTGTCGAACAACTCGTCCATGCGGCGCGCCGCCAGCCGGCAGGCTGCCATCTGCGATTTCATGTCGCCGAGCGAGGACTCCGGGAAGCGAATGTTGTCCTTGAGCACGCGATAGAGCGTCTCGTTGAGCGTGCCCTTCTCGTAGATCTTGAGCTGGTCGAGCTGCAGGCCTTCGAGCCAAGGGTCCGCGACCTGCGGTCCGGCACCGAAGCCGGTCGACATGCCGCCGACGTCGATCCAGTGCGCCCGCACCATCGAGAACATGAGGAGCTCGCCCTTGTAGAAATAGGGCATGTAAATGACAACGTTGTTGAGGTGCTGGCCGGCGACCGCCTGGTGATTGGTGATGATCACGTCGCCGGGCGCGAAGCCTTGTCTGCCGTAGCGCTTCATACCGTCGACGATGATGACGCCGAGGTCGGCAACGAAGTGCGAGACGCCGCCCACGTTCTGCGAGATGAGTTGGCCCTCGGTGTCGATGAGGGCGGTGCAGAAGTCGCGCACCTCGTAGATCATCATGTTGTAGGAGGTGCGCTGCAGATCGGCCGCCATCTCGTTGGCGACGGCCGGCAGCGCATTGCGGATCACTTCCAGCGTGACCGGATCGAGCGACGGACGCCTGCCGTTGCGCGCGGCCTTCTTGCTGGCCTTTGCCATCACGCGCCTCCCACCTTGATGATCAGCTCGCCGGACGGTGCCACCCGGCAGTCGTCGCCCTTGAAGAGAACAGTCGTGGTGCCGAGCTCCTGCACGATCGCCGGGCCGGTGACGCGCGCGCCGGACGCGAGCGCGTCGCGCTCAAAGACCGGGCAGCGCACCGGCTTCTTCGAGTCGCCAAAATAGACACTGCGATGGCGCGCGGCAGTGGCCGCGCGTCCCTTGCCGAGCCGTGGGAAGGCGAGCTTGGCGCGCTTGCCGATGATGCCAAGCCGCATGTTGACCATCTCGACCGGCTCATCGGGCGAATGATGCGCGTAGCGGTGCTCGTAGAGCGCATCGAACGCCTGGCGGATCGCCTTGCGATTGCCGGCCTTGAGCTGCGCGAGCGTGACCGGCACCGACAATGTGAACTCCTGCCCGACATAGCGCAGGTCGAGCGCGATCTGCTCCTCGGCGCCCTTCGCGTGGCGCAGGCTCGCGCGCGCCTCTCCGCGCATCTCCTCGTGGATCTTGGTGAGGTTCGCAAAGTCGACGTTGGCGAGGTCGGAATAGGCGGTGCGGATGAAGTCGTGGCGCTCGTCGGCCAGCAGCATGCCGAGCGCGGAAAAGTGCGAGGGGAAGAGCGGCACGATCACGGTGGGGATATGCAGCTCGCGCGCAATCGCGATGACGTGCAGCGGGCCTGCGCCACCGGAGGCGACGAGCGCAAAGTCGCGCGGGTCGTAGCCCTTTTCAACCGAGACTTCGCGCACCGCGAGCGACATCTTCGAGATCGCGATCTCGACGATCGCCTGCGCGGCCGCAACCGTGTCGATCTTGAGGGGCCTGGCGATCTTCTCGGCAATGCCGCGGGCGGCGCCATCGGCATCGAGCTTCATGGTGCCGCCGAGGAAATTGTCGGGGTCGAGCCGTCCGAGCACCACGTTGGCATCCGTAATGGTGGGCTCGGTGCCGCCGCCCTTGTAGCAGATCGGCCCGGGATCGGCGCCCGCGCTCTGCGGACCGACCTTGAGTGCGCCGATGTCGTCGATCCAGGCGATCGAGCCGCCGCCGGCGCCCACTTCAACGACGTCGATCATCGGCAGCATCACCGGATGGCCGCCCGCATAGCCGCCGACGTAATAGCCGGGCGCGAGCGTCGGCTCGCCGTCGCGAATGAGGCTCGCCTTGGCGGTGGTGCCGCCCATGTCGAAGGAAATGACGTTCTGCTGTCCGAGCGCGAGGCCGACCTGCGCCGACGCGATGATGCCACCCACGGGGCCCGATTCCATCATGGCGACCGGACGCTCGGTCGCAACTTCCGGCGTCATCACGCCGCCGTTCGAGCGCATGATCGAGAGGTTGCCGCGAAAGCCGACCCCACCGAGGCTTGATTTGAGACTACTGACATAGCCGCCGACCTTGGGCCCGATATAGGCGTTCACCACCGTCGTCGACATGCGCTCGAACTCGCGGTACTCGCGCAGGATGTCGTGCGACAGCGACAGGTAGGCGTCCGGCAGCGCGTCGCGCAGCGCCTTGCCGGCCGCGCGCTCGTGCTCGGGGTTGACGTAGGAATGCAGGAAGCAGACCGCGACCGCCTCGACGCCTTCGTCGGCGAGCACCTGGCAGGCGTCCTTGAGGCTCGCGCGGTCGAGCCGCGTGTGGACTTCGCCGGAGGCTAGCACGCGCTCCTCGACTTCGCGGGTGAGCCGGCGCGACACCAGCGGGCGGTGCTTGTGGAACAGGAGGTTATAGGCTTCGGGCCGGTTGCCCCGGCCGATGATATAGACGTCGCGGGTGCCGCGGGTGACCACGAGGCCGGTCTTGGCGCCTTTGCGTTCGATCAGCGTATTGATCGCAATGGTCGAGCCGTGGATCAGCTCGTCGATCTCGTCCGCCTTGATGCCGCTCTTGTCGAGGCAGTCGATGATGCCCTGCACGAGCTGGGCCGGGGTCGTGAGGCTCTTGGCCTGGATGAACGCATTCGACTTCTCATCGAATCCGATGAGGTCGGTGAACGTTCCACCGATGTCGATGGCGACGACGAGCACGTTGGGCGTCCTCCTTTTTTGTTCGGTGGCAGATTGGGTTGCCGGGCCTAGCCAAGCAACCGGATTTGCGGCTAAATAGATAAAGTCATTTGGCTATAAGTTGGCGGATGAGCCGCCCGGACGAAGCAATGATTTCGGCAAGCCCCCGGCGCCTGACCGTGTTCAAAAGCGTCGTCGATCTCGGCGGATTCAACCTTGCGGCGTCGCGGCTCGGTATCGCCCAGCCCTCGGTGGGTGCCCACATCAAGGCGCTCGAGCAGCAGATCGGCCAGCCGCTGTTTCATCGCCACCGCGGCAGCAAGCCGCAGCTTACCAAGGCCGGGGAGGCGGTCTATGCGTTTGCGGTCGACGTCCTGCAGAAATCCGCCGAGACCACGCAGGCGCTTGCCAGCATGCGCAAGGCCGACGCGCAGGAGATCGTGATCGGCGTGCATCGCGACATCGCCACCCAGTTTCTGCCGGGGCGGCTCACCACCTTCGCGCGCAAGCATCCGGGCGTTCGGATGGTGACGCGCATCGGCACGATCGACGAGGTGATCGAGCTTATCCGCAACAGCGCGGTCCATCTCGGGCTGTTCCTGGCGTCGGGGCCGATCGGCGGCGTCCGCTCGGAGGTGCTCGCGCACGAGCCGCTCACTTTGGTCGTGTCGCCGCAGCATCCGCTGGCCACGCGCGCGAAGGTGTCGCCTGCAGACGCTGGCCACTACCCGTTCGTGACCGGCTTGCGCGGATCGCGCTATTTCGAGTTGGTGAGCGCCGCGCTCAAGACAATGGGAATCGAGCGCGTCGACATCGCGATGGAGATGCAGGAATTGGCCGCCGTCAAGGAGATGGTGCGCCACGGCGCCGGCGTCGCCTGTCTGCCGCGCTGCACGGTCGCGGCCGAGCTTGCGGCGGGCACGCTGGTTGCGCTCAAGTTGACGATCTCGCCGCCGGAGCTTGAGCTTCGATGCGGCTATCGTGCGTCTCCCGCCGGCGCCGCGCGCCGCTTCGTGCTGGCGATGCGGGGCGACACGCAAATGGGCTAACCGGTCGCGCCGGCGGATTTGCTCAAGGGGCTCAATCCCGGCGACAAGGTCGGCTTCACCCATCGCCGCCGGCAATTCCGTGTATCGGCGCCAGCCCCCACGGGCGCCGATGCGCCTTGATTCTCAAACCGAGCGCCGCCGCTACGGGATCAAAGATTTGTCGACGTCTGGCTCGCAGTCACGCTCTCGCTCGCCGACGCCGAGAGCCATTGCGCCTGCAGGCGAATGAGTTGCTCCAAGAAGTTGGTGGTATCGCTGCCCGAGCCAGTGTCCGGCGATCCCGAACTATTCGAGCTCTGCGGCAAGGTCAGCGAGATCTTCGATCCGTCCGCATAGCTGATGGTCGTGGTGCTGGAGCCGTCCGGGCTCGATGTCGAGTTGGCGGTGGCGCCCTGCAGGCTGGATGTTGTCAGGGCTTGAAAGATCCCGCCACCGCCACCTTGCCCTGCATCGACATGATGGTGGTGATGGCCGTGACTGGCTCTGACGGCCGATTTCAGCTCGTCTTGGCTCACGGAGCCATCGCCGTTGCTGTCGAGCGCGTCGAACAGGCCATCGACCTTGGACATATCGGCATTCGAGCCAAAGACGTTCTCGAATTCCGACTTGCTCACCTGGCCATCGCCGTTGCCGTCCAATTGCGTAAACAGCGCCTGGACGCGAGCCGCCGTGACGTGCTTGGCGCCCGAATGCTGTTCCTGCACAGACATCAACGCGGTCATCGTATCCGGGCTGAATGCCGGGCCGGCCGGCGTGTTCGTGTCGGTAGTTGCCCCGTTGGCCGAATCCGATTGGCCCACGCCGCCATTGGGATAGAACGCTTGCAGCAGCTCGGTGATTGGATCGGCCGCTTGAGTCCCCTGGCTGCCGTCTGCTGACGGCGGCGGCAGCAGCGATTGCAGATAGGAATAGGCGCTCGATGCGCCTATCGATGAAACAGACATGACATTCGCACTCCTCGTGTTAGGTCGCCTGTTCGCGCAGTGCCTCCAAGTGCCTTCAAGCAAACGACGCGCCACATGGGAATTTCGTGGGAATGCGAAGGCGTGGCTTCGAAAAGCTCAGGCCTTGCGGACGAGATCATGCGGCTAAACAAGCGCTTAGAACGAAATTGCGGGTCAGGTTGACGCGATTTTGCGCCGCAGAAATGTTGCGTCAGACTCGGCAAATAGTTGTCGGGGCCGCCACCACCCGGCATTTTTCGCCTATTGGGGCGCGGCGGTGACGCGACGCCGTTGCCAGAGCCGCCTCACTGCGGCTTGATGCCGATCTGCTTGACGATCTCGCCGAAGCTGTCGATGCCGTCCTTGAGCAGCTTCGCCAGATGGTCCGGCGGGCCGCCAATGACCCTCAGATCGGCCCCTTCGAGCCTCGCGCGCGCATCGGGCGCCGTGATCGCCTTGACCATTTCGGCATTGAGCCGTGCGACGATCTCGGGCGGCATGTGGGCCGGGCCGAAGAAGCTGAACCAGGTTGGCGGCTTGCGAAACGCCGGAATGAACTCGCTCATCGACGGCACATCCGGCAGCTTCGAGTAGCGCGTCGGCTCGAGGACGGCGAGCAGCCTTGCCTTGCCATCCTGAATGGCGGCGGACGCGCTCGACACCGAGACGAACATCATCGGGATGTGGCCGGCGATGACGTCCTGCATGGCCAGCGCCACGCCACGATAGGGAATGTGGCTGATCTTGACGCCGGCAGTCTGGTTCAAGAGCTCGCCCATCACATGAAACACCGATCCAACCCCCGAGCTGCCGTATGACAGCTTGCCCGGATTTGCTTTGGCATAGGCGATGAGCTCCGGGACGGTCTTGACCGGCAGGTCGGCATTGACGACGAGGCCGGTCACCGGCTCGGCCGCAGCCATGATCGGGGTGAAGTCCTTGACCGGGTCGTAGGGCAGGTTCTTCATGAGATGAACCGGGCTCACGTGTGTTCCTGAGGTCGCGGCGATCAGCGTGTAACCGTCGGGCGCCGCGC
The DNA here is from genome assembly GCA_963753575.1 of uncultured Alphaproteobacteria bacterium. GTDB lineage: Bacteria > Pseudomonadota > Alphaproteobacteria > Rhizobiales > Xanthobacteraceae > VAZQ01. The sequence continues at coordinate 2,856,941 of CAVWCR010000003.1, read as the reverse complement.
GGGCGACCATGCCCGATGCGATCGTGCCGCTGGCGCCGCCGCGATTCTCCACCACCACGGACTGACCGAGCGCGTGGTGGAGCTTGTCGGCGACCAGGCGGGCAACGAAATCGACCGCCGGTCCCGGCGGGACGGGCACCACGATCGTGATTGGTTTGGCCGTCGGCCAAGCCTGCGCTCCGGCGTTGCCGGCCGCACTCACCGTCGCCAGCATGCACAGCAGGCCTCTCATGATATGCGTAATGACATGCGAGATGTTCATCGGCGTCCCTCCACCCAATGAAGCGCAGATCTCATTGCTGCATGCGAGACACTGACGCAATGCATCGTCAGCTTGACCGGCGCGGTTAACTGAGCATGATCAAGAGTTTGTCATGGACGGGTCAATGGACGCAACGCGACGATCGAGCACAGCCAAATCAGCTTCCCACATCCGCCTCGCTGCCGACATCGGCGGCACCTTCACCGACATCGCGTCATTCGACGAGCGCACGGGGGCGCTCAGCTTCGGCAAGACGCTGTCGACGCCGCAGCGCCTGGTCGACGGCATCGGCACGGGTGTCGAGAAGGCCGGCAGCGACTTCCGCTCAGCGGGGCTGTTCCTGCATGGCTCGACGGTAGCGATCAACACGATCCTGGAGCGCACCGGCGCCAAGACCGCGCTCTTGACCACCGAAGGCTTCCGCGACATCTACGAGATCGGTCGCATCAACCGGCCGGACGCCTACAACCTGTTCTTTAGGAAGCATGTGCCGCTGATCGAGCGCGCGCTGCGCTTCGAGGTCAGGGAGCGCGTGCTCGCCGACGGCGAGATCGAGCGGCCGCTCGACGAGGACGAGATCGTGGCGCTCGGCGAACGTCTTGCGGCGCTCGGCATCGAGGCCTGCGCGATCCTGTTTCTCAACTGCTATGCCCGCGCCGATCACGAAGCGCGCGCCAAGGCGATCCTGGAGAAGCGCCATCCGGCGATGTTCGTCTCCGCCTCGCATGAGCTCTCGCAAGAATATCGCGAGTTCGAGCGCTGCTCGACGGTCGCCGCCAACGCCTATGTGGGGCCGAAGGTGCGCCAGTATGTGGGCGAGATCGACGAGCATATCCGCGCGTCTGGCTTTTCCGGCTCGTTCCTGATCGTGCAGTCGACGGGCGGCCTCTATGAGGCCGCGCAGGCGCAGACCCAGTGCGTGCGCATGCTGGAGTTGGGGCCCGCCGCCGGCGTCATCGGCACGCAGGCGCTCTGCCGCACGCTCGGAATTGACAACGCCATCGCGTTCGACATGGGCGGCACCACCGCCAAGGCCGGTGTCATCTACAACGGCGAGCCTTTGACCACCGGCGCCGCGCTGATCGGCGGCTATGACCAGGCGCTGCCGGTGCAGATCGCCATGATGGATATTTTCGAGGTCGGCACCGGCGGCGGCTCGATTGCGCGCGTGGTCGAAGGCGGTTTGCGCGTGGGGCCGCTGAGCGCGGGCGCGGCGCCCGGGCCCGCCTGCTACGGCCTCGGCGGCAGCGAGCCGACCGTTACTGACGCCAATCTGGTGCTCGGCCGCCTCGGCGCCGATCGTTTCCTCGGCGGCGAGATGCCACTCGACGTCAAGTCGGCGGAGACAGCGCTCGCGCGTGTGGGGAAGCCGCTCGGCATGGATACGACGGCCGTCGCCGACGGCATCCTGCGCATCGCGGCGACCGCGATGTCCTACGCGGTCAAGGGTGTCACCACCGAGCGCGGCTTCGATGCCGGCAATTTCGTGCTCGTGGCCTATGGTGGGGCCGGGCCGCTGCATGCGGTCGAGGTCGCACGCGAGATCGGCATCCGCAGGGTGATCATCCCGGGCGCGCCCGGCGTATTCTCGGCCTTCGGCATGCTGTTCTCGGACCTGCGCTACGACTACGTGCGCACCTTCCTGTCGCGGCTCGAGGAGGTGCCGTTCGACAAGATCGAGGCGATTTACCGCACGCTCGAGGACGAGGGCAAAAGCGCGGTCGGCGACGCCTCCGTGAAGGCTCAGAAAGTCACGATCCGGCGCGCGGCCGACATGCGCTATGTCGGGCAGGAGCACGCCGTCACCGTCGACCTGCCGCTCGGCGTTTTCGCCAAGCGCAATCGCGGCGCCATCAAGCGGCTGTTCGACGCCCAGCATGCGCTGCGCTACGGCACCTCGGCGCCCGACGAGCAGGCCGAGATCGTCAGCCTGCGCACCACGGTCACGGGCGCCATGCGCAAGCCTCCGCAGGCGAAGATCGGCAGCGGATCGCGCAAGCCGCCGGCTGCGGCATTTGGCGGCAAGCGGCCGGTCTATTTCGGGACCGGATTCCAGTCGACGGCGACCTGGCGGCGGGCGATGCTCGTTGCTGGAAACAGGATCAACGGGCCGGCGCTGATCGAGGAACACGCTTCGACGACCGTGCTGACGCCGGGCGACGCCTGCGAGGTCGATGCCTACGGCAATCTCGTGATCGCTGTTGGCGGCGCGCGCTGAGCGCTGCGTCGCCCGCCGAGACAACGCGTATCCGGGAGCGGAACCATGATGAAGCTGGATCGTCGGTCGGTTGTGGCAGTGGCTTGCTTGACGGCGACCGTGCTCCTTGCTGGCGCGCCGGCGTCGGCGCAGGAGAAGCTTCGCGTCGGCAAGGCGGTCGCGGTGTCGTTTGCCTTTCTGCCGCTCGACGTCGGGGTACGCCAGGGCATCTTCAAGCGGCATGGCCTCGATGTTGAGATCACCGCCTTCGGTGGGGGTGCGCGGCTGCAGCAGGCGCTCGCGGCCGACAGCATCGACATGGGAGTCAGCGCCGGGCCGGAGCTGGCGCTGTTGGAGAAGGGCGCGCCCGTGAAGGGTGTCGCCATGCCGTTCGGCCCGCCGGTCTATCTCATGCTGCTGGTGCGGCCCGGTGACGCCATCAAGACGGCTGCTGACCTCAAGGGGCGCAAGATCGGCGTGTCGTCCGCGCGTTCGCTCACCGGCTGGCTTGCGATCGAGTTGTCGCGCCAGCAGGGCTGGGGGCCGCACGGGATCGAGCTTGTCAGCTCTCCGCCGCGCACGTCGCTCGCCTCGATAAAGACCGGGCAGATCGACGGCATGGTGACCGATCTCACCTTTGCGCTGCGCGCCGAGCAGGCGGGCGAGGGCAAGATCCTTCTCGGTTTCGGCGACCTGGTGCGGGACTTCCACACGCATATCATTTACGCCGCCAACAAGCTGATCGCCGCCAAGCCCGATACGGTTCGCCGCTTCAATGCCGGCTGGTTCGACACCATCGCGTACATGCGCGCGCACAAGGCCGAAACCGTCAAGATGGCGATGGCGGTGCTGAATCTGCCAGAACGGATCGCAAGCCCCACCTCCGACAAGCTGATGCCGGTGTTCTCGACCGACGGCAAGTTCGACGACAAGGCGCTCGCGACCCTGAGCCGGTCTTTCGTCGATCTCGGGCTTCTGCCGAGCGAGCCCAAGGACATCCGCCGGCTTGTCACGGAAGAGTTCCTGCCGAAGCGATAGTCGGGCCGTGCAACATCCTCGGCGTCGTCCCCGCGAAGGCGGGGACCCATAAACCCCGACGCCAGCGATCCTGACCACCGTGCCGCATCGCCCGGTCAGGGCGTATGGGTCCCCGCCTGCGCGGGGACGACAACGGAGAGGTCGGTGGTCAGCGATCGCTATTTTCGCTGCTTCAGCTTCGCCGTGAACGACAGCCCGCCGGCGCCGCAACACGGACAGCTCATGGCGATGAGGACACTCTGCTTCTGCTCCTCGTCGAGATCGGTGCGATCGAGCATCGTGCGCGCCTGCTGCGCGAACAGGTCGTGCAGCGAAAAGCCGCTGGTCTGAGCTTGCGCATCTGTCTTCGAAGCCGGCGTGCTTGTGAAGGCGTCGGGAGGTGGCGGCGGCGCGAAGTCAGGCGCAGCTTTGCGCGGACGTTTGCGCGCCATCGTCGTGATCTTTGACCGCCGGCCCATGTTATGCGTCCCGGTCTACCTGCGCACAATGTTCACCATGTCGTCGATGTCGCCGCGCAGGAAGCATGCCATGTTGTGCTCGATCGTGGGCAACGCGCGCTCGGCGTAAACATCGCAGAAGCCGCCGAGGTGCGGCGTGATGATCACGTTCTTGGTCGCCCACAACGGGTGTTCCGGCGGTAGCGGCTCCTCCTGGAACACGTCGAGCGCGGCGCCCGCGATCTTGCCCGACTCAAGCGCCTCGATCAGTGCGGCTTCGTCGACAATCCCGCCGCGGGCGAGATTGACCAGAAAGCTCGAGGGCTTCATGGCGGCAAAGACGCGCGCATCGATGCAGTGGCGCGTCTCCTCCGAATAGGGGACGAGCAGGACCAAATAGTCGAGCTCGCCCGCGACCTTGGTCAGCTCGCTGCGCAGCCGCATGTGGTCGAAGCCGGGCAGGTCGCGCTTGGTGGAGGTAAAGCCGATGACGGTCATGCCGAGCGCAGAGCAGCGCGGCGCCAGCGATTCCGCGATCAGGCCGACCCCGTAGATGCCGACGGTCTTGCCGTCGATCAGCCGCGGCGCCCAGCGCGTCCAGCTGTGCTTGTCCTGGTAGCGCACGCTCTCGGGCAGCCGGCGGCTGAGCGCCAGCATTCCCATGATGGCGGCTTCCGACACCGGCTCGCCGTGGATGCCGCGGATGTTGGTGATGATCACCTCCTTCCGCAGTGACGGCTGGTCGATGACGCCGTCAACGCCGGTGCCGAGCGCCTGGATCCATTTGAGCTTGCCGGCCGTGTGCAGCGTCTCGTCGCGCAGCATCGGTCCGAACGTCACCAGGATGTCGGCTTCCGGCATGAACGGCGCCGCCTTGGAGAAATGGTCAGCGATGTCGATATGCAACTGGGGGAAACGCTGACGCAGCCGCGCGGCGTAGAAGTCGCGCACTTCTTTCGGAAGCGTCAGCAGGATAAGCAGGCGGTGCATGAAAGCGTCTATCGGTTTGTTGCATCTCTCGGTCTGTCGTCCCCGCGACAGCGGGGACCCAGAACCACGGGTCTCTTGATTTGAATGGCAATCAATCAACGCCACCGTCTCGAATATGTCCCCGCGTTCGCGGGGACGACACCTGAGCCTGTGGATCGCCTGTTATACCTCGAAAACCTTCTTCTCAGTCTTGTGCATGCAGGGGCCGACGCCATGGGCTTCGACCATGTAATTGTCGCAGATTGTCGACCACATGGTGGCGGTATCGTAGCCAGGGTGGACGGCGAAATTCATGTTGGCCTCGATCGGCATGGTCTCGTCGGCCCGGATCATCGGGCGCTCCACCATGTCGTAGCCCTGGCTGTGGGCGTAGAGGCGAATCTCCGGCGGGAAGCCGTGCTTCTTCATGTAGGCGTCGTGGGCGTCGGCGATGTCGCGGCAGGAGGCGCCCGGCTTCATCATGGCGAGCGTATAGTCCTGCGCCTCCCGCATCGCCTCGAAGCCGTCGATGACCTCGTTCGAAGCCTTGCCGAGCACGATGGTGCGGGCGATCTCGCCGAAGTAGCCGCCGGGGCCGTTGTTCTCGATCAGCAGCACGAGGTGGTCGCCCGCCTTCAGCGTGCGGCCCTGGAAATGGCGCGGCGCAAACCGGGCCGGCTGCCGGACCGGAGCGGAAGAGCCGAGGAAAATGCCTTGCTCGCTGCCGCGCACCTGGCCTTCGTGTTGTGCCAGCGCGGTCACGTCGATGTCGCGCATGCCCGGCTTGATGGTGCTGACGACCTTGGCAAAGATCGCATCCTGCATCTCGCAGCAACGCTTGATCAGGCCGATCTCTTCCGAGCTCTTGATCGCCTTGAGGCGGTCGACGAATTCGGTCGCGTGGACGAAGGTCGCGCCCGAAAGGCCTTCCTTGAGCCGGGTGACGAACGCATGCGGCATGCTGCCCGGTCCGACCAGCCCGATGGTGCGGTAGCCGCGCTTCTTGAGCACCGGCAGGGCGCAGTCGGCATGATAGTTGTCGGTGTAGTTGACGGCCAGGAAGGAGGGCGAGCCGATCACCTCGTCGATTCCGCGGTGGACTTTGTCCTCGCCCTTGAGCTTGCGCACCGCGCCGAAGCCGCCCATCTCGATCAGCGTCATCGGCTCGGCGGCGTGGAAGATCACGGTCTTGGGATAGCCGTTGGTCGCCGGGATATCGGTGAACCACTTGACGTAGCCGCCGAGCCAGTCGTTGGCGTTCTGCATCACGAGCGCGTCGATCTTGTGCTCGCTCATCGCCTTGCGCGCCGCCTGCCAGCGCCGCTCAAGCTCCTGATCCGATATCGCGGTGGTGATGCGTTCCGACGCCGTGCTCATGAGACCTTCCTTGTGGTGCGCAAGCCGAAGAAGCTCGCTGCGTTATTATAACAAATGTCTTCCCGCACATCAGGGGCGAGCGGCGCGCCGTCGATGAATTCGGCCGCTTCCGTTTGCTCCTCGAACGGAAAGTCGCTGGCAAACATCACATGCTCGTGCCCGAGCACACTGATGGTGCAGGTGAGCGGCTCCGCCGAGCACATGCCGGACGTGGTCACCACGATGTTGTCCTTGATGTATTGCGAGGGCGGTTTCGGGAACTTGATGCCATAGAGCTTGGCGCGGCTGTCGAGGCGCCAGAGCAGGAACGGCAGCGTCTCGCCCATGTGCCCGAGCACGAGGGTGGCGCGCGGGAAGCGGTCGAAGGTGCCGCCGAACACGAGACGCAGCGCATGCGATCCGGTCTCGAAGGTCCATTCCCAGGTGGCGCGGCGTAGCCCCGGATGCCCTTCCAGCACCGGGGCCGGCGTCACCGGATCGGCGGGATGCAGATAGACCGGCGCGTTCAGCGCCTCCGCACGCTCCCAGAACGGATAGAGCGACGGATCGTCGAGATAGATCCCGTTGCTGTGGCCGTTGACCATCACGCCGCAAAAACCGAGCTCGCGGACGCAACGTTCAAGCTCATCGGCGGCCACGCCTGGGTCCTGCAGCGGCACATGCCCGAAGCCGGAATAGCGATCCGGCCGCTTCTGGATTTCCCTGGCCAGGAAGTCGTTGCACTCCTTGGCCTTGCGACAGGCGGTCGCGGTGCCGGTTTCGATCTGCACGCCGGGGCCGGCAAGCGACAAAACGGCGCGCTCGATCCCGGCCTCGTCCATCAGGCCGAGCCGGTGCTCGCCGAAGTCCCGCAAGCTGGACAGGACCTGCCGATAAATGCTCGGCTCGACATTGCCGACGGTGGTCTTCCAGTAGTCCTCGAAACCGGGACACAGGAAGTGCTCTTCCAGGGCGATTTTCCTGACCATGTATGAACTCGGTCGTTGCGGTCTGCCGCGCTCTGTACCCTATATCCGATATTGGATACAAAGGGATATCCGCAATGGCGGGCGCAATGCTAGGCATGCGCAAGCATTCCTTGGCCGAGAGGAGGGGCTTCCGTGGCGACGACGATTCGCGGGGTGAGTTTCGAGGAAAACCACAACAACAGCATGGGACTGGAGTTCTATAACCTGTCGCATCGCTTCGGTTACCAGTCGCCGAACTGGCCCTATTTCGAGGACGTCAAGATCGAGCGCATCCACTATCACGCCAAGTCGGGCGTGCTGTCGCAGCGCATCACGACCTCCATGCACAACACCACCCATATCGACGCGCCCGCGCACGTGATACAGGGCACGCCCTTCATCGATGAGGTGCCGCTGCCGCATTTCTTCGGCTCCGGCATCGTGGTCTCGATTCCCAAGGAGAAATGGGAGCCGATCACCTATGACGACCTGGAGAAGGCCGCCGGCAAGGTGGTGCGCCCGCGCGATGTCGTGCTGGTCAACACCGGCTGGCACCACAAGTACGAGGACAGCGAGGACTATTTCTGCTACGCGCCGGGCTTCGTGAAGTCGGCGGGCGAGTGGTTCGTCGAGAAGAAGGTCAAGGTTATCGGGCACGACACCCAGGCCAACGACCATCCGCTTGCGACCGCAATCGGGCCGCAGCGCAACGGGCCGCTGCATCCGCACCTGGCCGAGGAATACAAGAAGTGGTCGGGCGGGCGCGACTGGAAGGACGATTTCCCGGAATGGGAGCCGGTGCACCGTATCCTGTTCAAGAACGGCATTCTCGGCATCGAGAATGTCGGCGGCGAGCTCGACAAGGTGACCGGCAAGCGCTGCACCTTCGCGTTCTTCCCGTGGAACTGGGAGCGCGGCGACGGCTGCATCGTACGGCTGGTCGCGATGGTGGACCCGAAAGGGGAGTTCCGGATCGAGAAGGGGGAGAGTTTCTGATGCAGGTCAAGCGCTTTTCCGAGGCCAAGCCCTACGAGGCGCCCAATCATCGTGGCTATTCGTCGCTGCGCCTGTTCGGTGCCGAGGCCGGCGGCACCCAGACGCTGGTGGTCGGCATTTCGCATTTCCTTCCGGGCGGCGGCGCGGGTCCCGACGCTTCACCGCCGGAGAAGGTCTATATCGTCCTGGCGGGAGAACTGACGGTGATCGTCGGCGGCAAGGAGACCGTGCTCAAGAAGTACGATTCCTGCGTCATCGGTCCGAACGAGTTGCGCGAGATCATCAACCGCGGCAACGAAGTCTGCACGATCGCGGTCGCGGTCGCGCCGGTGACGAAATGAGGCTGCCAGCCCATCAGCCTGTCATTCCGGGGCGCCGCGCAGCGGCGAGCCCGGAATCCATAATCACTGACTGGGGTTATGGATTCCGGTCCGCGCGCTTGCGCGCGCGACGGAATGACAACGTGGAGAGTTTGTCATGTCCGAAGACTTTCTGAAAAGTCCGCTCTCCCTGTTCGACGTGCGCGGCAAGACCGCGATCGTGACCGGCGCTTCCGGCGCATTTGGCGCGCTTGCCGCCAAGGTGCTCGCCGGCGCCGGCTGCAACCTGGTGCTCGCCGCCGGCGGCGTCGACGCGCTCAAGACGGTGTCCGCTGAATGCGATGCGCTCGACGCCAAGACCGAAACCGTCAACCTGCGGCCGAACTCGGCGGCGAACTGCGACAAGATCGTCGAGGCCGCGGTCAAGCGGTTCGGCGGCGTCGACATCCTGGTGCTCGCTTCGGGCATCAACAAGGTGTCCAAGATCGTCGACCAGCCGCCTGAGACGTTCATGGAAGTCATGGACGTGAACGTCACCCAGTCCTGGCTGATGGCGCGCGCCGCCGGCAAGCAGATGCTGGCGCAAGGCCGCGGCGGCAAGGTGGTGTTCATGTCGTCGGCGCGCGGATTGCTCGGCCATCCCGCCGGCTACACCGCCTATTGCGCGTCAAAGTCGGCGATCGACGGGATCACCAAGGCGCTTGGCTGCGAGTGGGGCGACACCGGCATCACCGTCAATGCCATCGCGCCGACCGTCTTCCGCTCGCCGCTGACGGCCTGGATGTATGAGGACAACGAGCGCTCGACCGCCGTGCGCAAGGGCTTCATCGCGCGCGTGCCGAAAGGCCGCCTCGGCGAGCCGTCCGACCTCGCGGGGCCGCTCCTGTTCCTCGCGTCCAAGGCGTCGGACTTCTACACCGGCCACATCCTCTACGCCGATGGCGGCTACACGGCGGGCTGACCCCACACTTTGATCCCTCCTCCGCTTGCGGGGGAGGATAGGGAGGGGGCACGCGGCGAAGACTGACTCGAGATGATGACATGAGCAAAGCCAAGATCGCCGTCATTGGCGCCGGCCTGATGGGCCACGGCATCGCGCAGGTGTTTGCGCTCGCCGGCCATCACGTCACCATCACGGACTCTTTTCACGCCAACCTCGATACCGTGAAGGCGCGCATCAGCGCCAACCTGCGCGACCTCGGCGATGACGAGAGGGCCATCGATCGCGTGACGCCGCTTGGCGATCTCGCCCAGACCGTGCGGGAGGCCGACTACGTGGTCGAGGCCGTGTCGGAGGATTTGCCGCTCAAGCAGAAACTGTTCGCCGAGATCGAGCCGCACGCACGGCCCGACACGATCCTCGCCAGCAATACGTCGGTGATCCCGATCACTGCGATCATGGGCGGCCTCAAGCAGCGCCAGCGCGCGCTCGGTACCCACTGGTGGAACCCGCCTTACCTGGTGCCGCTGGTCGAGGTGATCGGCACCGAGTGGACCTCGCCGCAGGCAATCGACTGGACGATGGCGCTGCACGCCGACGCCGGCAAGAAGCCCGCGCATGTGAAGAAGGACGTGCCGGGCTTCATCGGCAACCGCCTGCAACATGCGCTGTGGCGCGAGGCGGTTTCCCTTGTGGAGCGCGGCATCTGCGACGCCGAGACCGTCGATACGGTCATCAAGGCGGCGTTCGGCCGGCGGCTGGCGGTGCTGGGCCCGCTCGAAAATGCCGATCTGGTCGGCACCGATCTCACGCTCGCAATCCACAAGACCGTGCTGCCCGACATCGAAAGCCGGCCGGGCCCGTCGCCCTATCTTGAAAAGCTCGTGGCCGACGGCAAGCTCGGTTTCAAGTCCGGCGAGGGTTTCCGCAAGTGGAGCCCCGAAGAGCAGGCCGCGCTGCGGGCCAAGGTCGTGCAGCATCTGAAGAAGGCGCGCGCCGACGACGCGTGATATACTCGTTGGAGTCAGGAACGAGGGAGGCTCGGATGGATCGCTCGTCAACCGTTAACCGCCGCACGCTGGTTAAAGCCGGCCTCGGCGCTCTCGCTGCGCCCGCGATTCTCAACGTCATCCCGGTCAATGCGCAGTCGCGCGTGATCAAGATCGGCCACGTGAGCCCGCGCACCGGTCCGATCGCGCCGTTCGGAGAGGCCGACCCCTTCATCCTGGAGCAGATCCAGAAGCTCCTCGAAAAAGGCATCCGCAACGGCGGCCGTACCTATCCGGTGCAGATCATCTCCAAGGACAGCCAGTCGAGCACCTCGCGCGCCTCCGAGGTCGCCGCCGAATTGATCCTGCGCGATAAGGTCGATCTGATCGTCGCGGCCAGCACGCCCGACACCACCAATCCGGTCGCCGATCAAGCCGAGGTGAACGAGGTTCCGTGCGTCACCACCGATTGCCCGTGGCAGCCCTATTTCTTCGGCCGCAAGGGCGATCCCGCCAAGGGCTTCACCTGGACCTATCATTTCTTCTGGGGGCTTGAGGATGTGATCGCGGCGTTCCTGGCGCTCTGGAACAGCGCGCCGACCAACAAGGTCATCGGTGGTCTGTTCCCCAATGACGCCGATGGCAACGCCTGGGGCGACGCCGAGCGCGGCCTGCCGAAGCCGCTCGCGGCGGCGGGCTACAAGCTCATCGATCCCGGCCGCTATCAGCCGGTCAACAACGACTTCACTTCGCAGATTTCCGCGTTCAAGAGCGCGGGCGCCGAGATCGTCACCGGCAACATGATCCCGCCCGACTTCGCGACCTTCTGGTCGCAGGCGGCGCAGCAGGGCTTCAAGCCGAAGATCGTCACCATCGGCAAGGCGCTGCTGTTTCCCTCCGTCATCAGCTCGCTCGGCGCCCGCGGCAACGGGCTCACCACCGAGATCTGGTGGACGCCGAACCATCCGTTCAAGTCCGGCTTGACCGGCCAGAGCGCGCGCCAGTTGACCGATGCCTACACGGCCGCGACGAAGCGGCCCTGGACGCAGCCGATCGGCTTCAAGCACGCGCTGTTCGAGGTGGCGATCGACGTGCTCAAGCGCGCCAAGAATCTCGGCGATCCGAAGTCGATCCTGCAGGCGATCACGGCGACGAACTACAATTCAATTGTCGGCCCGGTGCACTGGACCGGCGCCCCGGTCAAGAACGTCTCCAAGACGCCGCTTGTCTCCGGCCAGTGGCAGCGCAAGGGCAACGCGTTCGATCTCGTCATCACCCAGAACGAGACCGCGAAGAACATTCCGGTCGGCGGCAAGCTGCAGCTGCTGTCGTAGCTGCTTCGAGCGTAAGAGCCCAATGTTGTCGTCCCCGCGCAGGCGGGGACCCATAGCCACCGGCTTTTCCGTTATCATGCGGTTCGAGCCAAGTTCGCTTGACTGCGGCGTATGGGTCCCCGCCTGCGCGGGGACGACGCGACTGAGATGTTTGTCGTCATGTCCATCCTTGCCCTCGACAAAATCTCCAAGCGCTTCGGCGCCGTCGTGATCGCCGACGGGCTCGATCTCACGCTCGCGGACGGCGAGGCGCTCGGTATCCTGGGGCCGAACGGCGCTGGCAAGACCACGCTGTTCGGCATCATGACTGGCACGGTTGCGGCCGATGCCGGCCGCGTTCTGCTTGACGGCGCCGATATCACGCGGGCGTCGCCGCCGCGGCGCTGCGCGCTGGGCATCGCACGCTCGTTCCAGATCCCGCAGCCCTTCGGCGGCATGACCGTGTTCGAGAACCTCGTGGTTGCCGCCGCTTTCGGGGGAGGAGGTCGTGAGCGGGATGCCTACGGTCATTGCATGGAGCTGCTCGACCGCTGCGGTCTCGCCGACAAGGCCAACCGCTATGCCGGCGCGCTCACGCTCATCGACCGCAAGCGGCTCGAGCTTGCGCGCGCGCTCGCGACCTCGCCGCGCGTCCTTCTGCTCGATGAGGTGGCGGGCGGGCTCAACGAGCACGAATGCGTGGCGCTCGTCGACCTGATCAAGGCGGTGCGGCGGGAAGGTGTGTCGATCATCTGGATCGAGCATGTCGTACATGCGCTGCTCGCCGTCGTTGATCGTCTCGTGGTGCTGCACAACGGTGGTTTCATCGCCGAGGGCGAGCCGCAGGCGGTCATCCGCAGCGCGGCGGTGACCGACATCTACATGGGGATGCCGGCCGATGCCTGAAGCACTCCTCACCGTGCGCGCGCTCGAAGCTCATTACGGCGACTTCCAGGCGCTGTTCGAAGTCTCGATCACGGTCGCGCGCGGGCAGGCGGTCGCCGTCATCGGCGCGAACGGCGCCGGCAAGACCACGCTGCTCAAGTGCATCGCCGGCCTGATCCGCTCGCGACGCGACGCGATCGTCTTCGACGGCGTGCCGATCGGCGACTTGCCGGCATATGCTGTGGCGCGGCGCGGCATCGCGCTGGTGCCGGAGGGCCGGCGGCTCTTTGCCTCGCTCACGGTCGAGGAAAATCTTGTCATCGGCGGGCAGGGCGGGCGGCCAGGGCCGTGGAGCCTTGCGCGCATCTACGAGCTCTTTCCAGTGCTGGCGGAGCGCCGGCACATGCCGAGCACCGCGCTTTCCGGCGGCCAGCAGCAGATGGCCGCGATCGGCCGCGCCCTGATGTCGAACCCGACGCTTCTGCTCTGCGACGAGATCAGCCTCGGTCTCGCTCCGATCGTGGTGCGCGAGATCTATGCGCGGCTGCCGTCGCTGCTCGCCGAAGGGCTTTCTCTCATCATCGTGGAGCAGGACATCGTGCAGGCGCTGAAAGCGGCCTCGCATGTCTACTGCCTGCAGGAGGGCCGCGTCGCGCTCGAAGGCGCTACGGCGGGCCTCACGCGCGAGGCGATCTCTGCGGCGTATTTCGGGGTGTAGTTATGCAGAGCCTTTCGATTGTCGTCCCCGCGAAGGCGCCAGGGTATGGGTACCTCGTTGGGCGAGCCACGCGAATGTGGCGCCGCAGACGCGAACACCGCTGCCACAACGTTCCCTCCCCCCTTGCGGGGGAGGGACAGGGAGAGGGGTACGCAGCACGCATTGCGGTTGCGTTCGATTTGATGTCGCACTCTCGTGATGGCCAAGTTTGCGACTGTAAACACCTTCGCACGCGGTGCGTTGTCGCCACCCCCCTCCCTGTCCCTCCCCCGCAAGGGGGGAGGGAACCGTGTGGCACGCACCGTTGCAACTCGTGGGATGCGAACTTGGCGATGTGCGAGCGCCCATGACCGATTGGATTAACATCATCGTGCAGGGCGTGCTGGTCGGCGGACTCTACGCCATGTTCGCGGCCGGCCTCTCGCTGATCTTCGGCGTGATGCGGCTGGTCAACATCGCGCATGGCGATCTCATCGTGCTTGCCGCCTATCTCGCGCTGGTGACGACGCACTCGCTCGGGCTCCATCCGCTCACTGCGCTGCTCGTCGTGGTGCCGCTGATGGCGGCGATCGGCTACGCACTGCAGTGGCTCGTGCTCAACCGTACGCTCGGCGGCGACCTCCTGCCGCCGCTGCTGGTGACGTTCGGGCTGTCGGTGATCATCCAGAACGCGTTGCAGGAGCTGTTCACGGCCGATCCCCAGAAGCTGCAAGCCGGCGCGATCGAGGTCGCAAGCATACGCATCGCCGAGGGCATCTATATCGGCGTGCTGCCGCTCATTCAGTTTGCGCTCGCCGTGATCGTGATCGGAGCTCTGCAGCTCATCTTCTATCGCACCGCGCTTGGTCGCGCCTTCCGGGCGACCGCGGATGATCCCGCGGTGGCGCAGCTCATGGGCCTCGATAACCGCCACGTCTTCGCGCTTGCGATGGCGCTCTCGCTCGCGGTCGTCGCGGTTGCGGGCGTGCTGCTGGCCGTGCGCGCCAATTTCGATCCGACGATCGGGCCGGCGCGGCTGATCTTCGGGTTCGAAGCGGTGATCATCGGCGGGCTCGGCAGCTTGTGGGGCACGCTCGCAGGCGGGATCATGCTCGGGGTCGCGCAGGCGATCGGCGCGAAGCTTGATCCCGGCTGGCAGATTCTCGCCGGCCACCTCGCGTTCCTGGCCGTGCTGGCGCTGCGGCCACAGGGCCTGTTCCCCAAGGTGCAGGGATGAGCACGATCGTTCGCTTCTCCGACCGCTCGGCGTGGGCAACGCTCGTGGTCCTGGCGGTCGCGCTGATCGCGCTCACGGCCGCGCCACTCTGGGGCGGGCGCGATGACCTGCGGCTCCTGGCCGAGATTTACGCTTATATTGCGCTCGCAAGCCTGTGGAACCTGCTCGCCGGCTATGCCGGGCTCGTATCCGTGGGCCAGCAGGCCTATGTCGGGGTCGGTGCTTATCTCCTGTTCGCGTTCACGATCCTGCTCGGCGTGCCCGCGCTGGTGGCGATCCCGCTTGCGGGCATGATCGCGGCCTTGCTGTCGCTGCCGGTCGCGGCGCTGATCTTTCGGCTGCGCGGGCACTATTTCGCGATCGGTACCTGGATCGTCGCCGAAGTCTTTCGCTTGCTCGCCTCGCAGGTGTCGGTGCTCGGCGGCGGCTCCGGCACCAGCCTGCCGGTCACGGTCGTCACCTCGATTGCCGGCAGCCGTCAGATGCGCGAGTTCCTGATCTATTGGAGCGCGCTCGCGCTCATGGTCGCAATCCTCATCTTGATTGTGCTCCTTCTGCGCTCGCGCTACGGACTGGCGCTGCGGGCGATACGCGACAACGAGCTCGCCGCGGAAAGCAACGGCGTCAACGTCATGCGCGTCAAGCTCATCGTCTACGTCGTCACCGCGCTCGGCACCGCCATGGTGGGGGCGCTCATCTTTCTGCAGAAGCTGCGCGTCTCGCCGGACTCTGCCTTCAGCGTCAACGACTGGACCGCATTCGTGATCTTCATCACCGTGATCGGCGGCATCGGCCGCATCGAGGGGCCGATCGTCGGCACGCTGGTGTTCTTTCTACTGCGCCAGTTTCTGGCCGACCTGGGTACCATCTACCTGATCATGCTGGGCCTGGTCGCCATCGCGGTCATGCTCTGGGCGCCGAAGGGGCTCTGGGGGCTGGTGGTCGAGCGCTTCGGCTTCCAGCTTTTTCCCCTTGAACGGCGCGTCATCCTCGCGGATCGTGGCGCCCCGCCAGGCGGCCCAACTAAGATTGACTAAAAGGAGACGTCGATGCCCCAGCTCGCCAACAAGGTCGTCATCACCTGTGCCATCACGGGCTCGATCCACACGCCGACCATGTCGGATGCGCTGCCGATCACGCCCGACCAGATCGCCACCCAGTCGATCGATGCCGCCAAGGCCGGCGCCACCATCCTGCACCTGCACGCGCGCGACCCCAAGGACGGAAGGCCGTCACCCGACCCGGACGTTTTTCGGCAGTTTCTGCCGCGCATCAAGCAGAGTTGCGACGCCGTCATCAACATCACCACCGGCGGCAGCGTCACCATGACGCTGGAGGACCGGATCGCGGCCGCTGAGACCTTTTCGCCGGAGATGTGCTCGCTCAACATGGGCTCGATGAATTTCGCGCTCTATCCGATGGCGCGGCGCTACAAGAATTGGAAATACGACTGGGAAGAAAGCTACCTTCTCAACTCCGACCAGAACATTTTCCGTAACACCTTCCGCGACATCGAGCGCATCGCCAAGTTGCTGGGCGAAGGACATGGAGTGAAATTTGAACACGAGTGCTACGACACCGGGCACCTTTACAATCTCGCCCATTGCATCGATCGCGGCCTGTTCAAGCCGCCGGTGTTCCTGCAGCTGATCTACGGCATTCTGGGCGGTATCGGCCCCGACATGGACAATCTCATTTTCATGAAGCGCACCGCCGACCGGCTGTTCGGCAACGATTATCTGTGGTCGGTGCTGGCCGGCGGGAGGCACCAGTTCCATTTCTGCACCACCGCCACTATGCTCAACGGCAACGTTCGCGTGGGGCTTGAGGATTCGCTCTACATCGCGTCCGGCAAGCTGGCCGCGAGCAACGCCGAGCAGGTGGCGAAGATCCGCCGCATCGTCGAGGAGCTCGGCTATCAGGTGGCGACGCCCGCCGAGGCGCGGCAGATGCTGGGCCTCAAGGGCGCGGACCGCGTGAAGTTCTGAGAGATCGAACGACCGCACCACGCACTCAGCGTCGTCCCCCGCGCAGTCGGGGACGACACCGTGGTGTGGAGCACGCCCGTGCTTAGGCCAGCCCGGCCTTCAGCCGCTCCGGCGTGAACGGTGCCTGCCGCAAGCGGATGCCGGTTGCGTCGAAGATAGCGTTGGCGATCGCGGCGGCGGTCGGCCGTGTCGCGCCTTCGCCGGCGCCAGTTGGCACGCGCTCGGGATGGTCAATCAGCACGATGTCGATCGTCTCCGGCGCTTCCGTCATGTCGAGGATCGGATAGGTCTTCCAGTCGATGCTGGTGACGCTCTGGTTGTCGAACTTCACCTCTTCCCAGAGCGCGCGGCTGGAGCTCTGCACGATGTTGCCTTCGATGCATTGCCGCAGGAGATCAGGCGCGATGATCTGTCCGCAATCGTGCGCCACCGTGAAGCGGCGCGCCCACACCTTGCCGGTCGTGCGGTTGACCTCGACCTCCGCCACGATGGCGACGCGGGTGCCTCCGCGGATGGCGTAGCCGATGCCCTGGCCGACGTACACATCGCCCACGAGCTGCTTGCGGGGACCGACATGCGGCTTCCAGCCGGCCTTCTTGGCCGCCGCCTTGATCACCGCGATGTCGCGGGCATCTTTCAGGTAGCGCAGACGGAACTCCACCGGATCGGTGTTGGTGGCGAGCGCAAGCTCGTCCATGAACGACTCGGCCGCAAACGTCGTCTGCGGGCCGGCGGGATCGCGCATGTGCGAGGTGCGCAGCGGAGAAGCGCGATCGAGCAGCGGCGGGATCGTCTCCGACGCCTTGCGCTTGGCGTCGAACACATAAGATTCGCCAGGCGCCCCGAAGATCGCGGTGTGCTTGAGCGGCACGCCCAAGAGCTGGCCAGCGAGCGTATTGGCCGGGTCGCTCTCATTGGTGAAGAGATCGCGCTTCGAGAAGCCTTTGGTCTCGAACTGCCAGCCGATCACCTTGTTGTCCTGGTCGAGCGCGGCGCGTACGACGTGGACGGAAGCCGGCGCCTTCGGATCCCAGCCGTGGCCCTCGTAGCGCATGCCCTGCACGCGCACCGGCTTGCCGACCGCCTGTGAGAGCACGGCGGCGTCCATGGTGGCGTCGCCGGCATCGTTGCGGCCGTAGGAGCCGGGGCCGGTCATGGATACGCACTTCACCTTGTCGACCGGCAGTTTGAGCATCTTGGCGACGCCCTGCGCCGCATAGTGCGGCTTCTGGGTTCCAGACCAGATCGTCGCTTCGCCGTTGCGTACGTCGGCGACGCCGCAGGCCGGCGCCATGCCAGCGTGCGATTGGAACGGCCATTCGTAGCTGCGCTCGACGACGCGTGCGGCCTTGGCGAAGGCGGCATCCACATCGCCGACGTTCTGCTCGACGTCGCGCTTCACCACCGGCGCCTTGCGGATGTGTTCGTAGATTGCCTCCTGGTTCGGGAACGGGGGCTTGGCGTCCGACCACGCAACCTTGAGCTTTTCGGATGCCCGGATGGCGTCCCACTCCTTCGGCGCAACCACGCCAATGAAGCCCTTGTTCCAGACCACCTTGACGCCCGGAATGTCCTTGACCGACGCCTCATCGACCGCGGTCGGCATGGCGCCTGCGACCGGCGGACGGATCATGCGCCCGTGCAGCATGCCGGGGACTTTTACGTCGACCATGTATTCGAGCGTGCCGAGCACCTTCAGCGGCACGTCGCGGCGGCGCACGCCGCCCTTGCCGACCAGCTTGTAGTCGACATGCGATTTCGGCTTGCCCTTGCCGGTGACCGCGAGCGTGTTGCCGAAATGCTTGTTCCAATCGAGCGTCACATCGAAATGTTTTCCGCCGATGAGCTCGCCGTAGGAGACCTTCTTGCCGGCGTCGCTCTTGTCGCTGACGACGCCGTTCGCGACCGTCAGGCGATCGGCTGGAACGCCGAGCCGCTCGGCCGCCATCTCGACCAGCACGCGCCGCGCCTCGGCGGCGGCGTTGCGCAGCGCGATGCCGCCGCGCCAGATTCCGGTCGAGCCGGAAGCGCCGCCCTGGTTGATGGTGACGTCGGTGTGGCCCTGCACGATGCTGACGCGCTCGGGCGCGAGATCGAGCTCTTCCGCCACCATGATGGCCCAGCCGATGTCGGTGCCCTGGCCCATGTCGACCTTGCCGATCCAGCCGACCGCGCTGCCGTCGGCGTTCACGCTGATGTAGGTCGCGAGTTGGTCGGGCTTGAGCGGCAGGCGCGAGGCCCGGGTGGCGGCGGTCGCCACGCCCGGCAGCGCAATCGAAACGACGAGGGCACCGGTGCCGGCGAGCGCTTCACGGCGATTGAGTTGAATGGTCATGGGTGCCTCCCTCAAGCCTGGGCCGCGCGCTTGACCGCGCGCAGAATGCTGGCGTGGGTGCCGCAGCGGCACTTGAGGCCGGTGAGCGCTTCGCGGATCTGCGCGTCGCTTGGACGTGGATTCTTGTCGAGCAGCGCCACCGAGGTCATGATCCAGCCGTTGAGGCAGTAGCCGCACTGCGGCACTTGCTCGGCGATGAAGGCGGCCTGCACCTTGTGCGGCTTGTCGGCATTGCCGATGCCCGCGAGCGTGGTGATGGACTTGCCGGCGAGAGAGTTGACGGGTGTTGTGCAGGAGCGCGTCGGCTCGCCGTCGATCAGCACCGTGCAGGCGCCGCATTGCGCGAGCCCGCAACCGAAGCGCGGGTTGGTCATCCCAAGGTCGTCACGCAAGGCATAAAGGAGCGGCATCTCCGGCTCCGCCTCGATCGTGTGCTTGGTTCCGTTGACGGTGAGCTCGATGCGCTTGGCCACGTTTGCTCTCCCTGCTGGCGGGCTTTTCCGGGGATCAACCGTGCAGTGGCCGAATCCCGATCTGGATTATGGTCGTTCCAGAAACAAATCATGCGCCCGGAGGGGACCGTTCCGCAAGTATGCAAGTTTTGGATGAAGCACATGTGGTGCGCACCGAAACGGCGTATAAGCGAACAAGCGAAGAAATGGGCGCACAGCGCGCCAGCATTCAGCAAGGGGGGGACGGGAATGAGTTCGGCAAAGGGGGTCCGCGAGGTTGGCCATTTCGACTGCGCGGGCGGCGGCCAGATCGTGGTCGAGAAGGGCATCGCCTATGTGGGCCACATGGAAAGCCCGCACGGCACCTCGATCATCGACGTGCGCGACCCGAAAAACCCCAAAGGCCTTGCCGAGCTTTCAATGCCCGGAGGAACCCACTCGCACAAGGCGCGGGTTGCAAACGGCATCATGGTGGTGAACCACGAGGCCATGGGCCAGCCGCCGGCCGACTGGCGCGGCGGCTTCGGGGTCTACGACGTGAGCGATCCGTCAAAGCCGCGCGAGATCACGCGCTGGCAGACCAGCGGCACCGGCATGCACCGGTTCGATTTCGACGGCCGCTATCTCTACGGCTCGCCGACCTTCGAAGGCTATGTCGGCAACGTCATGGGCATCTTCGACTTGGCTGATCCGGCCCGGCCGCAGGAGGTCTCCCGCTGGTGGATGCCGGGGCAGTGGGTTGCGGGCGGCGAGACGCCGGGCTGGAAGGGTACGTTTCATCGCTGCCACCATCCGCTCCGCCTCGGCAACCGGCTTTACACCAGCTACTGGCAGGGCGGCTTCGTGATCCTCGACATCGACGACATGGCGAAACCGAAGCTCGTCTCCGGCCTCGATTGGAGCCCGCCGTTCCCGTGCCCGACCCATAGCGCGGTGCCGGTGCCGTTCGAGATCAATGGCCGCAAGATTCTGGTCGTGGCCGACGAGGACGTCTTCCATCTGTTTCCGGGGCCGCCCGCCTTCCTCTGGATCGTCGATGTGACCATGGAGGAGCGGCCGGTACCGATCGCGAGCTTCCAGATCGAGGCGCTCGACGGCACGCCGCAGCCGCCGGCCACCGCCTGCCATCAGCCGATCGAGAAGATTACCGGCACCGAGGTTCCGACCGCCTGGTTTGCCCACGGCATGCGCATCATCGACATCGGCCGCCCGCAGGCGCCGCGCGAGGTCGCGCATTTCGTGCCCGACCCGGCGCCGGGGGCGAAGCGGACGGCAAGCAACGACGTGTTCGTGGACGAGCGTGGGCTGATCTTCCTGCTCGATCGCGTGCGCGGATTTCATATTCTGGAGCGGGTATAGATCAGCGCCGATGGTGTGTCCCGGCTCTTCCTCGCTTCGCTCGGTCGCCCGGGACAATAGCCGGTCGGCTTGCCAAGATTGTCGGGCGGGCTTACGAGCTAGGGCCTGGAAGACGAAAACAGTGGCGTATCCCCAGGGAGAACAGGATGAAGCTTTGCCGCTTTGACGAGGACCGGCTCGGTGTCGTGGTCGGCGACATGGTGCACGACGTGACCGGCGCGCAGGACGAGATCAGACGGGCCGCCCGCTATGACATGAAGGGCGACGCCGTGATCGCCGCGCTGCCGGCTTGGCGCTCGCGCATCGAGGAGATGGCGAAGAAGGTCGCGGGCAAGCCACTCTCGTCGGTCAAGCTGCTCTCGCCGGTAGCGCGCCCGTCGAAGACCATGGCGGCGCCGACCAACTACAAGAAGCACATCGAGGAGATGCGCTCGCGCACCGACCTGCCGCGCGAGGCGACGCAGCGTCAGCCTCCAGACATCGGTAAGGCCGGCATCTTCCTCAAGTCCAATTCCTCGATCGTGGGTCCTTCCGAGGGCATTCCGCTGCGTTTCCTCGACCGCACCAACGAGCACGAGATCGAGCTCGTCGCGGTCATCGGCAAGCAGGGCACCAACATCCCGAAGGACAAGGCGAAGGAGTATATCGCGGGCTACACGCTCGGCCTCGACATGACCTGCCGTGGCGGCGAGGATCGAAGCTTCCGCAAGTCGATCGACGGCTATTCGGTGCTCGGCCCCTGGTTCGTCACCGCCGACGAGATCGCTAATCCGGACGACGTCACGATCACGCTGACCGTCAACGGCGTGCTCAAGCAGACTGCCGATACCAAGGACCTGATCTACGATATCGGTCGGCTGATCGAGTTCGCCTCGTCGTTCTACACGCTCTATCCGGGCGACGTGTTCTATACCGGGACGCCGCAGGGTGTGAGCCCGGTCAAGCCCGGCGATGTCTTGCGCGGCAAGTGCGATCAGGTCGGCGAGTTCGAGATCGCGGTGCGAGCGCACCAGGCGTAAGGGATGGGAGAGCACCGGTTGGCGTAAGGGATGCACGGCATTGGTTACTGCGTCCCCGCTTTCGCGGGGACGACAGCGGAGGTGACGGGCCAACAACACAACAACGTTTTGGTTGAGGAGACTTGAGTCATGATCAAAGTAAAACGCCTTGGGCACGCCACCATCGCGACGCCGGACATCGAGGCGATGGTCGACTACTACAGCCGCCTGCTCGGGCTGGCGGTCATCGAACGCAGCAAGGATCGGGTGTTCCTCGGCAGCAAGCAGGGCCTTGAGGCGATCGAACTGGTCAAGGGCAAGCCGAACGACCTCAAGCGGGTATCATTCCAGATCGCGCCCGGCTCCGACCTTGGCGACGTGGTCAAGGAGCTCGGCAAGATGGGCATCAAGGCCGAGCGGCGTAAAGATGTGTCGCCTGGCGTCGCCGAGGCGGTGACCTTGGAAGACCCCAAGGGCACCCCGATCGACCTCTACGCCGAGTACAAGTTCGCCAAGCGCGACGACACGCCGAACATCTTCAACATCCTCAAGCTCGGCCACGTCGCCTACCGGGTGCTCGACGTGCAGCAGATCGTCAAGTTCTACACCGAGGTGCTCGGCTTCCGGGTGTCGGATTGGCGCGGCGACTTCTTCGTGTTTATGCGCTGCAACACCGATCATCACACCCTCAACTTCATCATCGATGAGAAGCCGCAGCTGCATCACATCGCGTTCGAGGTGGTGGACTGGTCGGAGATCCACAAGGCGGTCGACTATCTGGCGCACAACCAGGTGCATCTGGTCTGGGGGCCGGGCCGGCACATCATCGGCCACAACGTCGCGACCTATCACCGCAACGCGGACCTCGTGCGGGTGGAGATCTTCACCGAGATGGATCAGATGAAGGACGAGGATCTCGGCTATTTCGATCCGCGCCCGTGGCATCAGGAGTTTCCTCTCTATCCCAAGATGCACGGGCCCGAGACGCTGCGGAACTACTGGGGCTTCGGCTCCGAGCGCGTGATCCAGGGCTACCAGACCAACGAGCAGCCGAAGTACGAAGCGATCCGGGGATAACGTCTCGGCGATAGAGTTGGCAGCGAATCTGATTTTGTTGTCGTCCCCGCGCAGGCGGCGCGCAGGCGGGGACCCATACGCCGTGTCATCGCAATGTGGCATGGCGAGCAAAACTTCGAATGCTCGGTGGCTGCTGGGTCCCCGCTTTCGCGGGAACGACAAGAGAGATTCCAACGATGATCTACGCCGCCTGCGAACCCGGCGCTTCGTCGGTCGCCCAGACGGCCTGCACCGCCGGCCGTGCGCGCATGCGCGCGAGCCAGGCGGAGACCTTCGGGGTCGCCGTCTCGTTGAGGATGTCCGTGTAGAACTCCGCGATCCGGTCCACGAACGGAATAAGATCGATATCCGCGAGCGTGTATTGCTCGCCCATCAGCCACGGGCCGTCGCCAAGCCGCGCTTCCATGGTCCCGACAATCAGCTTGGCGGCATCGCGGCCGGCGTCGACATCCTGTTCGCCAAAGCCCGAGCGCACGACCTTGGTCCAGCGGTCGCGCCGCTCCTTGAGCGGCACGCGGGCGATCTTCTGCTGAAGCTCGCTTGCTGAAAGCTTATCGGTGTGCGCCTTAAACGTGGGCCAGATGCGCGGCACCACGGCGGCGAGGCCGTGGTCGCTCGCGAGCTTGGTCCACACCCGCATGCGTGCCTTGCCGAGCGGCGTCGACGGCCGCAACCTGATGCCTTCATACTTCTCGTCGACATATTCGTTGATCAGCATCGAGTCGATGATCGGTACGCCATCGTCGACCAGCGTCGGCACGACGCCGTTGGGATTGAGCGCGACGTACTCCGGCGAATGCTGCTCGAAGGCGCGCAGGTTGAGAAAGTGGCTCTTGTAGGGGAGGTTCTTTTCGCGCAGGCACAGCCGCGACTTGCGCGAGCAGGTCGTATGGCCGCCGTGATAGAGCTCGAGCATCGTCCCCCCTGGTTTGTGTATGCGCTTCAGTATCGCGTGGTCAGCTCGGTCAGCCAAGCCGGCGAGTGCTCGACCAGGACGGTCTCGATCGCCTTGTCGAGCCCGCTGATGACTAGGAATCCGGTCGCAAGCAGGATCACGCCCATGGCGATCTTGCCGGTCTTGCCGGCCGCGTGCAATCGGTCGCGCCAGCGCAGCAATGTCTCACGCGAGAGAAGGCCGAGAAGGAGCAGGGGCAGCGCCGTGCCGAGCCCGAACATCAGCATGGTCAGCGCCACGGTGCCGAGGTCGCTGCCCTGCGCGGCAAGGAGCGAGGCCGCGCCCAGGGTGGGGCCGACGCACGGGCTCCAGACCGCGCCGAGCAGAAGGCCGACGCCGAACTGGCCGCCGAGGCCGTTGCCCGAAAATCCGCCGAAGCGCTGTTCGGTCCATTGGCTCACGGGGCCGGCCGCCAACGCGAACTGGGCCTGGAAGCGCGGCACCAGCAGCACAATCCCGATCGCCATCAAGAGCACCGCCGCGACGGTGCGGAATACACCCGCATCAAGCCCGATCGAAAAGCCAATGGTGGCGACGAATACGCCAACGATGACGAACGACAGCGCCAGTCCCGCAGCGAGCGCCACGGGGCCGGCGCGGTGCGCGCTCACCGCTGTGCCAAGGACGATCGGCAACAGCGGCAGCACGCAGGGCGATAGCGTCGAGAGGACGCCCGCGAGGAAGGCAAGGGCAATGCTGCCCATCGGGCTCAAATCGCCTTGGCGAGCAAGCGCTCAATCGAGCCGGCGTTGGTGTCGCCGGTGGAACGCGCCATCTCCTGCTTGCCCTTGAAGGCGATCAGCGTGCTCTGCGTTCGCACATTGAACTTGCGCAGCAGGTCCTTCTGCGAATCGAAGTCGATGTTGAAGCGCACCATGTCCTTGAACTTGGGCTGGCCCGCCAATTTGGCCAGGATCGGGGCCTGCGCCTTGCACGTCGGACACCAGGACGCCGTGATCTCGACCAGGATCGGCTTGCCGGCCGCCTGCGCCGCCTCAAAGGCCTTGGCATCGAACGGCTTTTTCTCGAGCGCGAAAAGCGGCGCGCTGACCGCCATGGCGATCGTCAGGACAAGTCCCGCCAACAAGTGACGTTTGTTCAGCATGACGTCGGTTTCTCCTTGAGGTTCACGGCTCCGGAACCCGCCCAGAGCCCGGCTTAATGGTAGGAAAACACAGCCTGGAACACCCCGGTGGTCGGGGACTCCCACATTTTCAGGTTCGTAACAGGCGAGCGGAATGTTACAGCCTATCAGGAGGCCGAACCGGGAGCCGCCGATGGCGCCAGCGCATAGGTCCGGTTGTCGACCTCGATGACGCCGTCGGAAAAGCGTATCCGCAGGCTCAGCGTGCCTTCGTTGCGCTGCCAGGGCGTGAGCATCGTTTTGCGCATGCCAGCCTTGGTGTAGGGTTCCGCGAACGCAATCGCCTCCGCTTCCGCTCGGGTTGCGGCGCGGATGATGAGCATGCCGGCGCCGTGGCGTGTGCCGGTCTCGTCGACGAAGGGGCCGGCCGCGAACAGGACGCCGCGGCGCTCCAGCTCAAGGAGATAGGCGAAATGCTCGGTGCGTACGTCCACCGCCGACTTGCCGGCGGGCGGCGGGGTGTCGGTCGGCGTCATCCAGCACACATAGCATTGCTCGCGCAGCATGGTCCTGCTGCCCACGCTTCGATCCAATCCGTCCATGGCACCACTCCTGT
Organism: uncultured Alphaproteobacteria bacterium; assembly: GCA_963753575.1. Lineage (GTDB taxonomy): Bacteria > Pseudomonadota > Alphaproteobacteria > Rhizobiales > Xanthobacteraceae > VAZQ01. The sequence continues at coordinate 2,831,473 of CAVWCR010000003.1, read as the reverse complement.
TCGCTCAACCAAGCCCGGCGGCGGCGTGCTTACTTCATGGTCGGGTCGAGCACGATCTTGCCCGTGGCCTCGCCCGTTTCCATCAGCCGATGTGCCTCGACCGCCTGTGTCAGCGGCATGATGCGCTCGATCTGCGGCTTGATCTTGCCTTCGACCGCGGCCGCAAAGCATTTCGGCAGATCGGGCGGATGGTTGCCCGGCCGTCCAATGATCATGATCTGGTTATGGTAGAGGTGTGAGAAGTTGATGGTGACGTTCGGCCCGCCATGCGCGCCGGCGGTGACCAGCCTCCCGCGGAAACCGAGCGCCAGGAACGCCTGCGGCAGCACCTTCGAGTTGGCGATGTTGTCGTAGAGCACGTTGACGCCCTTTCCGTCGGTGAGCCGCAACACCTCGGCGCGGATGTCCTGCGTGTTGTAGTTGATGCCATGGTCGGCGCCGAGCTCGAGGCCCAGCTTGACGCGGTCATCGGCGCCGGCGGCGGCGATCACCTTGGCGCCGATCACGTTCTTGGCGATCTGGATGCCGGTCATGCCGAGGTTGCCGCCGGCGCCCATGATCAGCACGGTCTCGCTGCGCTGAAGCTTCGCGACGTTGAACAGGAGATTCCAGGCGGTCGGGCAGTGCCGCATCACCACGGCCGCGTCATGGAAGTCGATGTCCTCAGGCAATGGCACGACCGCACAGGCGGGCACGCAGACCAACTCGGCAAACCCGCCGGGGCGCCTGATGCCCATCATCCCTTCGGGGCCGTCGTAGTCCTCGCAATCCTCCGGCACCGGCTGCAGCGGCATGGTGCCGGCGGCTGCCACGTGCTGGCCGACCTTCCAGCGCGTAACGCCCGGCCCGACCGCGTCGACGATGCCGGCGCAATCGACCCCAGGGATGAGAGGCAGCACCGGGTTGCGGCGGGCCTCCTTGCCGGCGCGCAGGCTGACGTCGAGCACGCGGTTGACGGTCGCCGCATGGATCCTGATCCGGATCTCGCCCGCCTGCGGTTGCGGGTCCGGCACGTCCTCGTATTTGAGCACGTCCGGCGGGCCAAACTCATGGATCACGATCGCCTTCATGCGGCTCCCTGCTGTGGGCTCGGATGTGGGGGAAGGGATGTCGTCGAGATAAAACTCTATCCCGGCAGCGCGTCATGCGAAAGGGCAGGGGGAGGCTTTCGGCCGCTACGACTATGAGCCGCCAGCGAAGGTCGCTATTGTCCGGCCGGAAAACGCCAACAGGCAAGCCCAAGGAAGGCAAGAGGAAAGGACGCGTGCCAATGACTGTCTCTATGTACAAGGTTTCGGTGCCGATCTTCGTCCAGCATTTGACCGCCCAGTCCGGCGTCATCGACAAGGTGGTTGCGCACGTGGAGGCCAAGCAGCTCGACCCCAATTACTATTTCAACCTGCGGTTTTTCGCCGACATGTATCCCTACTCGCGCCAGGTGCAGCAGGCCTCGACGCACGCGGCGCGTTGCTGCAGTGCGCTGGCCGGCGTGCCGATGCCGGACATGCCCAATACCGAGACGACGTTCGCCGAGCTCAAGGCGCGTCTCACCAAGGCAATCGACTTCTGCAAGAGCTTCACGCCGGCCCAGATCGACGGTACCGAGGACAAGGAGATCGTCATCAAGCTCGGCGCCAACGAGCGCAAGTTCACCGGCCAGAATCTGCTGCTCAACTTCATCCTGCCGAACTTCTACTTCCACTGCACGACCGCCTACGACCTCCTGCGCCACGCCGGCCTCGAGCTTGGCAAGCGCGACTTCATGGGGACGCCGCCGACGGCGTGAGCTGTTCCGGCTGCGGGAGCGAACAACTGCACGTCGAGATCGGGTAGCAGTCGCGACGTGCTACCATCTGATTTCATTGAACATGCGCCGCAGACGCTGGCCGCGCGGTGGGTTGACGTTTTCGACCCAGGCAATGCGGCCATCCAGGTGCGCGCGGAAATCGCGCAGGCCCGCGCGGTTCTCTCCGTCCGGCCCGCGCTTCGTGCAATTGTGCAGGGTGGCCTTCAGCTCATCGAAGGCCGTGCGCGCGACGTTGACGTGGTCGTTGACTACGATCCCGGTCACACGCTGGCATCCGCCGCGACGCATGATGCGGGTTTTGCGGCCGTTTAGGACGAAGCCTTCATCACTGGCGATGCTTTTGATGGCGGCCAGAAAGCGAGCCGTCTTCAGGGAGAATTCCTGATCGCCTGAAAAGGCGAGATCGTCCGCATAGCGGGTGTAGCGCGCACCGAAAGTTTGAGCCAGCGCGGCAAGACGGACATCGAGATGCCAAGCCGCGAGATTGGCCAATGCCGGGGAGGTCGGTGCGCCCTGGGGCAGATGCGGGGATTGGTAGATTTTCTGCGTCAGCCAGTCGTGCCGTTGCGCTTCGGGCAATCGCGCGAAAACCGACCTCGGCGTCGCCGAGCTGCACAGGCTCGTCAAGTGGCGCGCGACAGCCCAGGGATAGCCGAGACTGCGGAACACGCCATGCACCCGAGACAATCGCGTGTTCAGAAAGAAGTCCTTCAGGTCGACGGCGATGACGATGTGCTCGCCGGCATGCATTTGCGCGGCGCTGAGACAGGAGCGGCCGGCGACAAAGCCGTGGACGCAATCGTGAGCCGGGACGAGATCGAGTATTTCATGCAGGATGCGCCGCTGGATCGCCATGAGCCTCGGCTTTGGAGCTTCGATCAGTCTTGGTGGGCCGGTTCGCTTTGACACAAACGAATAGCGATAGTGCTGCAGGATCGGAATGTCGGTCTGCCCGTGCTGCCGCTTGCTGTCCGACAGCCAATCGAGTCGATCGATGGAAACGTCAAGCCACTTGGCAAGGTCGCCGGGGGCCGCGAGTCTCGGCACGGTGATGCCGGCAAATCGCTCAATCGGTGCAAATCTTGCCGGCGAGAGCACGACATCAACGCGCTGCAGGTTCCTGCTGGCCTGCCTGAACGAGCGCGATTGCAGAAAGAACGCCACCAGCCAATCGGGCGAGGGCGGATAGGCATTAGGTGTCGCTTCGATCAACTCCGCGATGAGAGCCCGTTGCGACTTGCGTGTCCGGCGGCCCAGGATGCTCTCCGCCCGTCTGAGCAGCGCTCGCGATGTCCAGGCTCCGGCAAGCAATGCCGCCGCGAGATTGCGTGCAACTCGTTCCCTTGCATCCATGGTGTCGTACACGACCAGCAGAGGGCGAGGCGGGCACTCCAACCCGTCTTGTAACGCATGATAAGGTGTAGGCAGCGCCTACCGGCTATCATGCAGCCAGTTGCCGGAGAAAACGAAGCTTCCCTGGGGTAGCCCCAGAGATCCCTGACGGTGCGCGAACACACCACTGCAGGGACTGCTTGAAGTGCCCGCCTGCCACGCGTGGAAGATACAAGTTGCGCTTTCAGTGTCAATCGACGGTTGTACCGACGGTTGCTGCGTTTAAGCCCTGCACATCGGCGGCCGTCCTCACGATCGTCCGCTCGGCAAACGTACAATTCGTGACCGTGATCACAACACCTGGCGCTGGCTCCGTGCCAGGATTGCCGGTGACATGCTGTGCAAGATCGGCGTGCCTGCGCAGTCCAGATAACAATCGCTAATGACAAACCATCGGGAGTCCCCATGACCGGCAACGCGTCGCCGTCGCTCAAGTCGAGCCGAGAGTATGTGGCTTCGACATCGAGCGGCTATTCCATGCTTCTGCTTCTTCTCATCTTGGCCGCCACCATCGGCTTTGTCGTATTCTCCCGGCTCGCGCCGGGGCTTGTGGCAGTCGTCGTGGGTCTGTGCTCGTTTCTGTTTATTCTGATCCTGAAAGGGTTCTATGTGCTGCAGCCCAACCAGGCCGCGGTGATCACGCTGTTCGGAAGCTACAAGGGCACTGACCGTGCGACCGGCCTGCGTTGGGTCTGGCCCTGGATGAGCAAGAGCAAGCTTTCGGCTCGCGCCAACAACATGATTTCAGAGACGATCAAGGTCAACGATCTGCGCGGCAACCCCATTGAAATGGCGGCGCAGGTGGTCTGGCGCGTGACCGACACCGCGCAGGCGCTGTTCGACGTCGATGACTATAAGGCGTTCGTCAAGGTTCAGATCGAGGCAGCGGTGCGCACCATCGGCTCACGCTATCCCTATGACGACTTCGAGCATCAGGAAGTCACGCTGCGTGGCAACAATGACCAGGTCAAGTCGGAGTTGCGGACGGAATTGATCAACCGGCTTCATGTTGCTGGCATCACCGTGGACGAATGCGGCTTCACCCACCTGGCCTACGCCTCCGAGATCGCAGGCGCGATGCTTCGGCGCCAACAGGCCCAGGCCGTCGTGGCGGCGCGTAAGACGCTGGTCGAGGGTGCGGTCGGGATGGTGGAAATGGCGCTCGACATGCTGTCAGGAAAGAAGATCGCCGAGCTTGACGTTACCCGCCGCGCGGCGCTGGTCTCCAACCTGATGGTCGTGCTGCGCAGCGAGCGCGACACCCAACCCGTTGTCAATGCCGGAATGGCGCAATAGCGGCGCAGCTCTTGACACTGTCCTGATTGACCCGCGCATCCATCTTCCTGCAGGAACGATGGATTGCCGGGTCGAGCGCGGCAGTGATGGGAGGGTCCGGAACGCACCCCTACGCGAGAATGTCGATCGCCTGTCCTGTGGGGGGCGCTGTCGAAGGATCAGTCGCAGACGTGCTGTCAGTCGGTTGGGCCGCATCGGCGGTTAGGGTGCTCAAGGCGCCGCCAAACAGCACGGCGGGGTCGTTGGCCCGTAATGGATCATTCTTATCGGCATTCTTGTCAGCATAAGGCCCATCAGGATTGGTGGCAGGATGCGGATCCTCACCCTTCTTGGCCTTGGCGACGTCGCAGCAGCTGGCGCAAAAGTAACCGTTAACGATCGATACCGCCATGACACCCCTCGTCGCCAGCGTAGCGCATGGCGGTAAACGAAGCGCTTCCATGGCGACCTGCGCGGTGGCGTACCCCTTACGGTTTGGTTATTAATGCGTTTATCGCCGTCTTCGCCTCATATTCGGTGTCGTCCCCGCGCAAGCGTGGACGCACACGCCGTGTCTACGAGGTTGGGGCACCGCCGCACTTGTTCAATGAACGCCGGTGTTTATGGGTACCCGCTTGCGCGGGGACGACGGGTCAGTGTTACTGCATTCCCGCCGCCTTGAGATACTGCAGGTCCACGAACCGCTCGGCTGACGGCAGCGGCGCCTTGAGCGCGCCGGTCTGGCCCAGGAGCTCGATCACCTTGGTCAGCCCGGCCATGCTGATCTCGGCCTGCTTGGGCATCACGCCGCGGTCGGGCTCGTAGTAGAACGAGAGCATCGAGCGGGCGACGTCCTCTGGCGCTCCGGTCGTGTCCATGAGGATGTGCGTGACCTCGTCGCGATTTTTCGGATCGCGCATGAACTTGTAGGCATTGCCGAAGGCGCGTGCGAAACCGGTGGCGACTGCCTTGTGCTTCTCCGCCCAGTCGCGCCGCGCCGCGATCACGTTGAACTGCAGCACCGGAATGACTTCGAGCGAGTCGCCGAGCTTGGTGTAACCCTTCTTGGCGAATATGATGTCGTGCGGCTGCCCGAGCGGCACCGCGTCGCATTCACCATCGCTCAGGCATTTGGCGCGGATCGGCGTGCCGACGAGCTGCTTGGTGCGGAAGGCCGGCTCCTTGAGGCCATGCTTGGCGAGCAGCAGGCGGCTCGCGATCGAGATGGTGTCGACCGGCAGCGACATGCCGATCATCTTGCCCTTGAGGTCGTCATATGACTTGATCTCGGGCTTCGCGATCATGCTGAAGATGGTGTTGGCGGGACCGCCCACGATCGCGACCGAGGGCGAGCCCTTGAGCACGAGCTGGATCAGATAGGGCGTCGCGGTGTGGCTGACGTCGACGGTGCCCTTGTCGAGCTCCTCGACCTGATGTTGAACGCCGCGCAGCCCGACCACCTCGAGCTCAATGTTCTCGCGCGCAAGGAAGCCCTTGCGCTGGGCAACCTTGAGCGCGAGCGAGGAGACGCTGCGGGCTGAGTTGGCAATCAATCCGTAGCGCAGCTTGACTTTGTCTTGTGCCACGGCAGGCGAGACGAGCAACAAGGCTGCGGCCGCAGCCAGCAAAGAACGTCGCATGGTTCCTCTCATTCTCATTCGGTTGATCTTGCCGTTCGTCTCCGCAAGCGGGGACCCAGAGTCTTTGCGAAGACTTCTGGATTTCCGCTTGCGCGGGAATGAACGGACAGGCCCACGTTTGGAATCAGCATCACACCTGTTTCAATGGTCCGGCCCGATGTAGCGCTTGGCCTGGTCGACCAGTTCCTTGGGAGTGGCGACATAGGCCGCCACCATCTTCTGGACTTCTTCGCCGCTCAAAGGCTCAAGCTTGAGTTTGCGCTTGGCGATCTCGGCGATCAGTTCCGGATCCTGCGTGGTTGCCATGAAGGCTGCGCGCAGCGCGGCCGCGCGCTCGCGCGGAATGCCGGGCTCGGCAACAATCGAGCGTCCGATATCGGGACCGCTGCCCAGAAGGCCTAGAATGTTGCGCGAGCGTTCATCGGTCGCGAAGTCGAGCAGCCCCGGGTCGTTCGGCAATTCCTTGATGCGGTGCGCCCCCTGGGCGTAGAGGATCCGGATCTTCTTCTCGTTGATCCAGTCGCGATGGTTGGTCTGGATCGCCTCCCAGCTCATGCCGCCGATGGCGTTGACTTCGCCGCGCAGCATCGCGAGCGCCTGGTCGGGCGAGCCGCGGAAGCCCATGATGACCTTGATCTTGGTGCCGATCAGGTCGTTGAGCGCGGCCGGAATGAAGCTCGAGGTGTTCGAGGCCACCGTGCCGGCCATCAGGAGTTGGCGCTTCTTGGCTTCCTCGATGCTCTGTACCGGCGAGGTGTGCCACACCACCGAGACGGTGGCGGTCGAGACGATGCGGCCAATCCAGGTGAGCTTGACCGGCTCGAAGTCGCCGTGACCGCCCAGGACCTTGCCGAGCGTGATCGCGTCAAGAAACATGCCGAGCGAGGTGCCGTCCTGCGGCGTGATGTTGGTCATGTAGCCGGCAGCCTGGATGCCGGAGCCGCCAAGCATGTTTTTGATCACGATCTGCGGATTGCCGGGAATATGGCGTGCAAAATGCGGCGCGAACACGCGGGCGTAGAGGTCGTAGCCGCCGCCCGGCGGAAAACCGACAAAGAGGTTGATGGTATTGCCGCGATAGAAGTCGGCAACCGGGTCGGCGTTGGCTCCCGTCTGCGCGAAGATCAGGGCCGCACTAACCATCGCGGCACGTCGCAGCGCCTGTCGCCTATCCATCGGCTCGTCTCCACCCTGGTTGTCGTCCTTATACTACGGCTGCGCCACTCCCGGAATGCGGCGTTGCGCCCGCAGGCCCGCCTGGCCGGACCAACCGTCCGTTGTGTGACGGCTATCACAGAGCGCGCGACCCGTTAGCCATACACCGATGGGCCGGGCGCGGCTCTCCCGAATGCCGGTCGCCCGAGCGATGGAGAACACCATGATGAATTGTCGAGGTCTGTTGTTGGGTGGCAGCGCGCTTGCGGCGGCGACCGCGGTTGTGGGGACGGCTTTTGCCGTCCGTGCCAGCGCAGCCGCACGGCCCAACGCTGATGTCATCACCTGGCTGAAGGCCAATGCCATCCCGATCGCGAGCGCCGAGCCCGGAACTTCATCGCAGGATCTCGAGGCGCTGCGGCCGCTCATCGGCAATGCTCGCGTCGTCTCGCTCGGCGAAGCGACCCATGGCACGCGCGAGTTCTTTCAGCTCAAGCACCGGATGATCGAGTACTGCGTGTCGCAGCTCGGCTTCACCATGATCGGCTTCGAGGCCCAGTATGGCGCGACGCTTGCGGTCAACGACTATGTGCTCAACGGCAAGGGCAACGCCGTCGACGTCGTCGCCGGCATGGGCTTCTGGACCTGGAACACCGAGGAGGTGGTCGCGCTCGTCGAGTGGGTTCGAAGCTGGAACGTCACGCACGAGCGCAAGGTCAAGTTCTACGGCTTCGACATGCAGAGCAGCCCGGCTTCCGGGATGGCGTTTCTCGCCTACCTGCAGCGGGTTGCGCCGTATCTTGCCGACGTGTGCGAGCAGAATCTGGCGCCGCTCGTCTCCACCTATGCGGCAGACGACCTGCGCGTCATGCCGGAAAGCGTGCGCGAGCAGGTGTCGGCACAGCTTGCTACTTTGCTCGATGCGTTCGAAACGCAGCGCGACCTCTGGGTCAGCAAGACCAGTGAAACCGAGTGGCATCTGGCGCGCCAGAGCGCGATCGTGATGCAGCAGTTCGCGCGCATCAACGCGATGGATTCCGAGGGCTTGAGCTTCGCGAAGTCATGGCGCTTCCGCGACGCCTGCATGGCCGCGAATGTGCGTGCGCTGCTCGACATCGAAGGCCCGCAATCGAAGGCGGTGCTGTGGGCCCACAACGGCCATGTGCAGCGCTCGCCGTCCGTCGTCTTCAAGGTGATCGAGCTGACCAACATGGGGAGCCATCTGCACCGCGCGTTCGGCGACGAGATGGTGGTGATTGGCTTCGCGTTCAATCAGGGCAGCTTCCAAGCCCGTGACGATGTGGGCAAGCTGCGCGGCCATACCGTCGGGCCGGCGCCCGAGGGCTTTGTCGACGCCGCGCTCGCGGCGACCGGGCTTGCGCTCCTGGCGCTTGATCTTGTCAACGTGCCGCCCGATGGCCCGGTGGCGAAGTGGCTGGCCAGCAAGCCCGCTCAGCGCTCGATCGGTGCGGTGTTCTACGGTGATCAAAGCAACTATTCGGAAGCGGCTAACCCGCGCGACAAATACGACATCCTGCTGTTTGTCGACCGCACCACTGCGGCGCGCGGCAACCCGAGCCTGACCTACCCCGAGCCCGGAAACGGATCCCACGACGAGCCGACCAACCTGGTGCTGGCCGGCGGCGCCGGGCGCCCGGACGGCTGGCGCGCAATCAGCTACAGCCGCCACCCCTACGCCGTGACAGCGGTCGAGAACGAAACGCCGAAGACCGGTCGGGCCGTGCGCATGGCGCGCAGCAATGCCACGCTGGCCTGGGGCGACGGCGTCTTATCGCAAAGTTTTCCGGTCGGTCGTTGGCGCGGGCAGCGCCTGGTGTTCAGCGCGGCGATGCGGGCGGAGGTGCCGCGGATTGGTGCTGGTGCGCAGCTCGTCGTCAGGTTCCTGCCTAAGAGCGGGGACGCCGTACAGGTCGTGCAGTCGGGTGCGCCGGTGCGTTCCGCGCGCTGGACCCGTCACGCAATTGCGGCCGATGTGCCGCGCGGGACCGAAAGGATCGAGATCAGCCTGGTGACGACGGGCGCCACCGCCGGCTGGTTCGGCGACATCGCGCTCGACGTCAGGAGCCCGAAAGGCGCTGTCGCGGTGAGCGATGCGCCCGACCGGCAGCGGAAGCGCGACCCGCGCGCCTGGGATGTGCCGCCTCCATCTGTGTCGATTGGAAGTCAGCTGAGGGCCGGCGCGGTGTGACACCTCACATCGTGAGCACGATCTTGCCGAAGTGCTGGTTGGCTTTCATCATCGCCAGCGCTTCGGCGACCTTATCGAGTGGGAAGGTCTTGTCGATCGGCAGCGATAGCGTGCCGGCTTCGACCGCTGGCCACAGGTCGGCGCGCATGCGGCGCGTCACCTCGTTGAGCTCCTCCGGCGTGCGAGTGCGGTTGGTGACGCCGATATAGTCGATGCGCTTGAGCGCGTGCAAGTCGAAGTTGAACTCGCCCTTCTGGCCACCGAGCCGGCCCACATTGACGATGCGGCCGAGGATCGCCGCCGCCTCCATGTTCCCATTGGCGACGCCGCCCGACACCATATCGACGATCAGGTCGACGCCCTTGTCGGCAGTCGCCTTCTTCACCGCCTCCGGCCATTTCGGATCGGTGGTGTCGATGGCGAGGTCGCAGCCGAACTCTTTGAGCCGCGCCCGCCGCGCCGGATTGGTGGAGGTGCCCATCACCAACGAGGCGCCCATGAATTTGCCGATCTGCATCCCCATCAGGCCGACGCCGGAGCTCGCGCCCTGGATGAGCAGCGTCTCGCCGCGCTTGAAGCGTCCGGCGGTGACGATCGCGTTGTGCAAGGTTTGCAGCGCGACCGGCAGGCAGGCCGCTTGCTCGTAGGTCATGTTGTTGGCCGGGATGCGGGCGACGCGGCCCGGATCGGCCACGACATATTCCGCATAGCTGCCGGGCGCCGAGCCCATCACGCGGTCGCCGGGCTTGAAGTCCTTGACGTCGCGCCCGATCGCCTCGACCTCGCCCGCGCATTCGAGCCCGATGCGCGATCCGATGCCGCCGACGCGGCCATGCTGATGGCCAGCCGCGACGCCGACGTCGGCGCGGTTGAGGCTTGAGGCGCGCACCTTGATCAGGATCTCGTTGGGCGCAGGCTCGGGCTTCGGCACCGCGCGCACTTCGGCGCCTTTTTCACCAACGACGGCGGCTCTCATGATGACATCCTCCTAAAGCTTGAGCAGCATCTTGGCGGTGCCGCCGAGCACCTTGGCTTTGTCGGCGCCGCTGAGCTCAATCTGGTCGATCAGGTCGCGCCCGCGCTTTTTGAGCGCGAGCATCATCGGGGAATCGGTGCCGAAGATCAAACGATCGGCCCCGACGGTCTTGATCGCGCATTCGACCGCCGGCGCGTGGTAGCTCACGGTGTCGAAGTAGAGCATGCGCAGGTATTCGCTCGGCTTGCGGGTGATGTAGATCGGCGGCCCGTAGGGCCCGAGGATGAGCGGGTTGTCGCGCAGCTCATAGGCGTAATCCATGCGCCCGATGATCTCGCAGATCCCGCCGCCCAGATGGCTCGCCACGAACTTGAGTTGGGGCAATTCCTCGAACACCCCGCGCACGATCAGTCGCGCCAGCGCGAGGCAAGAGTCGAAAGGTCTCCCGACGCTGGAGGCGAGGCGAAACTCCTTCATGCGCTCTTCGCCGAAACCGACCGATGGCGGATGCATGAACACCGGAATGTCGAGATCGCAGGCGAGGCGGAAGAACGGCCGCGCATCATCGTCGTCCGGATAGGCGCGGCGGTGGCTCGAGCTGATCAGTACGCCGCGCAGGTCGTCTTCCTTGACGGCGCGCTCGAGCTCGCGGAGGTGCTCGTCGCCGCCGCCCGGGATCGCGACCGCGAGCGCCACGATCCGGCCGTTGTGCTGGTCGCGCAGCGCGGCGAGATACTGGTTAGCCTCCTGAATGGCGGGCAGCGCCTCCTCGCGGCTGTAGGCGTTCAAGTAGTGGCCGGAGTTCGAGATCACGCTGACGTCGAGGCCGACCTCGTCGTGCAGCCGCAGCACGTTGTCGATCGTCGCCGGACATTGGCCACGCCAGAACGGCGCCGCCTGCTCGCTTGGTGAATGCACATGGGTATGCCAGTCAATGATCATGTCGGTTACCTACAAAGCTCTCGGTGTCGTCCCCGCGCAAGCGCGCGCAAGCGGGGACCCATACTCCGTGTCCTGTCGATTGTCCTGGGAGTATGGGTCCCGGCTCTCCCCCGGATCAGGTCCGGGGTCGGCCGGGACGACAACAAATGTCACCTCATCACATCGTCACACCTTCGCCGCGTGCGCGCGCAGCTCGTCCTCGTTCACGTCGGTGCCCCAGCCCGGCCCGGTCGGCAGCACGAACTCGCCGTTCTCGATCACAGGCGGATGGGTGAGGAGCTTCGATTTCCACGGCACCTCGTCGACGTCGTATTCCGAGATGCGCAGATTGGGGATCACGGCGGCAAAGTGCGCGCAGATGATTGCGGACAAAGGCCCGCTGAAATAATGCGAGGCCACATTGAGCTCGTAGGCGTCGCACATGGCGGCCATGCGGACGGCCTCCGGCACGCCGTTATACTGTGGGTCAATGATCGCCACGTCGGCGCAATGCGCTTCGAGATAGGGCTTGAGCGCGCGGCGGCCGAGAATGGTCTCGAGCGAGGCGATCGGAGTCGTGGTCGACTGCCGGATGCGGGCGAGCGCGTGGGGCTCGTACATGTCCATTTCGAGCCACATCAGGTCGAACGGCTCGACCTTACGGGCGATGCGGCGGAAGCCCTCGGCCTTATAGTTGAAATTGACGTCGACCGCGATGCGGACCTTGGGGCCGGCGCCTTCGCGCAACGCCGAAAGCTGCGCGATCAGCGCATCGAGCATCTCCTCGGGCAGGTTGAGCTCGGGATGGCCCGGCCCGCGCGAGGACCCCGGCGTGAACTGCCGCCCGCCGTTCTTGTCGAACACCAGGAGGTTGGCCTTGATCGCCTTGTAGCCAAGCTCGCTCGCCTCACGGGCGGCGGCCTTGAGGTCGTCGACCGTGCGCACCGCCGGCCGATCGATCACCTTGCCGTCGAAATATTCGGCGCAGCGCGCCCGGATCACTCCGCAGCGCGACCAGTAGACCGGGATGCGGTCGCGCACCGCGCCGCCGAACAGCTCGTAGACCGGCACACCCAGCGCCTTGCCCTTGATGTCGAGGCAGGCGTTGACGATTGCGCCGGCCGCGTTCTGGTTGAGCCCGCCCGGCACCGTGCGGGTGAATGAATAGAGTGCGGCGTCGATGCGGCCGATCGCGCGTGGGTCCTGGTCCATGAGCAGATCGCCCATGCCGTGGATCGCCGCGGCGATGCCGGGGCGGCGGTGCTCCTTGAACTCCGACCAGCCAACGAGCCCTTCATCGGTGCTGATCTTCAGAAACGAGTAGATCTCCCACCCGCAATCGACATGGAATTCCTCGAAACTGGTGATCTTCATTCGGCGCCCCGTCCCCCTGATCTTATGAACGGCCGCACTTTAGAGCATGATCCCGAAAAGTGGGACTGGGTTTTCGGAAAGATCATGCTCAAACCAAAAGCGAGACCATGATCCCGATTCAACTCGACTGCATCATGGTCCAGGGGAGTTTTCGACCGACTTGAAATTCGCCCTAATCGTTGTGCCGCGAGCTAGGATCTACGGGCGTGGTCGCCGTGGCGGAAGCGGCAACGGCGCGCTGGTCGCAGGCGCGGCGCAGCGAGACGTAGGCAAGCGCGCCGACGAGGCAAAGGACGACGGTGGCAGGAGCGCTGCCCTCGATGCCGTAGTCGCCTCCCGTGAGCCAGTCGGGCGCGCCGGCCGTAGGGCCGAACGTGAAGATCGAATGGGTTAGGGAGAAGCCGCTGACAGGGATGCCGAAGATATTTCCTTGCGCCATGTTCCATCCGGCGTGAACCCCGATGGCGGACCAGAGCGATCCCTGGGCAAGCGCGAGGAAGCAGGCGAACACGCTGAAGAGCACCGTGTTGGCCAGCGCGATCGGATCAGAGATCCTGTGGGCGGCTGCAAAAACGACCGAAACGATGCCGATCGCGAGCCCCGCCGGGAGCTTGAGGGCGTGCCGCTGCAGAAGGTACCCGCGCATGACCGTCTCCTCGGCGCTACTCTGTACAAGCCAGATCGGAGTGAGAGCGAGCACTGTGGGCAATGCGGCCCACCCCGAGGTCTTCACACCATGGGATGCGCCGCTTGCGAGTTGCCCGGTGAGCAGGAGGAACAGGGTCGGAATGGAAAAGATCACCATTCCGGCAAGGAACCCTCCGATCAGGAGCACGGCCCAGCGATGGCTTCGAAAGCCTACGGAAAGAAATGAACGTCTCTCCCACAGCATCACCCAGAGCGCGATTACAAGGATCGTGCCGCTGCTGGTGAACACCCAGAGCAACAGGAAGACTGGCATGCCGGCCCGGGGATAGCCGAGGAGACCACTGAAAAAAGGTCCCAGCACGATTTCAACGACAACGACGCCAAGGCCAAAGGCCACGATCCAGGCCACGATCAGGGACGTACCCCGTCGGCCTTCGGACGCTCCCTGCACCAGCGGCGAGGTTCGGATATTCATGGCGAGACGTTTCCTGCGCCGGCATCGTGGCGACACATGGGAGGCAAAATGGATTCAAGAAGGTAGGAGGCGCGCCTCGGAAGCAAGCATGAAGCGAACAGTCGCATTGCCTTTGCGGATGTTGCGGCCTAGGTTGCGACCGCCACGGGCGACCAAACAGCCGGCTCATTCATTGGCGCCGGAGGACGCGATGGAAAGCCATTCAGGATTGCAACGTCTTCGCGCCGCGCTTGCGGCGTTTCTGCTGTGTGTTGCGCTGATCCCGTTCGGCGCACCGGTTGCGCTCGCGCAGGCAAGCCCGGTGGCCGACATCGCTTCCTACGACGGCCCCGACCGTGAGAAGCGGCTGATCGAGGGCGCCAAGAAGGAAGGCGAGCTGATGTTCTATTCCTCGATTCCGGTCGAGGATATCGCCGCGCTCACGGCAGCTTTCGGCAAGAAATACGGCGTGAAGGTTAAGGTCTGGCGGGCCGATTCCGAGAGCCTCTTGCAGCGCATTGCTAACGAGGCCAAGGGGCAGCGTTACGAGGTCGATGTCATGGCGGCCGCGAGCTCGGCGCTCGAGCCGCTGCATCGCGAGCGGCTCCTGCAGGAGGTCAAGTCGCCCTACCTCAACGACCTGATTCCCGGATCGGTTGCCAAGCATCGCGAATGGGCGTCGGTGTATCTCAACACTTTCGTACAGGCCTTCAACACCAACCTCGTCAAAAAGGAGTCCCTGCCCAAGACCTTCGAGGATCTGCTTAAGCCGGAGTGGAAGGGCAAGCTCGGCATCGAGGCCGAGGATTACGACTGGTTCGCCCAGGTCGTGCTGAACCTCGGCGAGGCGCAGGGTCTGAAGCTGTTCCGCAACCTGGTGGCGAGCAACGGCCTGTCGGTGCGCAAGGGCCATACGCTCCTCGCCAACCTGGTGGCGGCCGGCGAGGTGCCGCTCGCGCTCACGGTTTATGGTTTCTCGGCAGAGCAGATCAAGAAGAAGGGCGCCTCGCTCGACTGGTTTATCATTCCGCCTCTGGTCGCCCGGCCGACAGCGGCCGGCGTTGCCCGCAACGCGCCGCACCCGCACGCCGCGGTGCTGTTCTATGACTTCCTGATCGGGGAGGCGCAACCGCTGCTCGCAAGCCGCAGTTTTGTATCCCCGAGCAAGAAGATCGATTCGCCCTTCACCAAGGGGCCGCTTGAGCTCATCGACTCGGCCGAGATGCTCGACCAGGCGCGGAAGTGGCAGGACCTCTACCAGAAGATCGTCATTGCGCCGTCGCGCTAGTGCCCCGCCTCCGAAGTTCGTTTAGTCATCGCTGCACCCTCTGACACGAACTTCGGAAACAAAGGGGCACTAGCGACTCTATGATTTTAGATGATTCTAGTGCCGTTTTTCGATCTGAAGTTCCTAACCGAGATTTGCCGCAAGTGTTGTAGGAACTACAGATCGGCGGCACTAAAGCGGATTCCGGTCATATTGAAGCATAGCGTCCTCGCGGGCGGCCATGCCCGCTGGCCTTCAATAGTCGCCGGTTCTCAAACGGCAGGGTTGTGCGCGACCCGGCAGTTCGCGCTTCCTGAATGTACGCTTTCGCTGGGATGATAGAGAGTGCTAAGCCTCTATCGCTCAAGCATCACAAGAAACGAAAGGTGAGGTACGCCCCCATGATTATCGACTTCCACGTCCATGTGCTGCCGCCCGAAGACATGGCAGCTTTTACCGGCACGCAGTTTCACAAGAACATCGGGGCACGCAACAAGCCGTCACCGACGACGATCGAGAACGCCCTCGAGGCCGCCAAGATCGGCGGGGTCGACATCACGGTGATCTCGAACCCGATTCACAATCTGCGTGACATGGACCGCAAGCAGCAGTTCGAGCGCTGCCAGCGCCAGAACCGCTTCAACGCCGAGTGTCAGAACAAGTATCATGGCGCAATTGTCGGCATGGCCTCGACCGTGCCTTACGGCGGCGACGAATTCCTGCGCGAGTTCGAGCGTGCGATCAAACAGGATGGTCTCAAGGGCGCCTGGATCACGTCGAGCCTGCAAGGCAAGTACCCGGACGACGACGAAGCGATGCCGTTCTTTGCGCTCGCGCAGGAGCTCGACGTACCGGTGGTCATCCATCCGCCGTCGGTCGGCTTCGGCGAGGAGCGCATGCGCGACTATCGGCTGGCGTCGAGTATCGGGCGCCCGATGGACGGGGCGCTCGCGATCGCGCGGCTGATCGTGCGCGGCGTGTTCGAGAAATTTCCAAGGCTCAAGCTCGTCGGCACCCATCTCGGCGGCGGCATCTGCGAGATGATCGGCCGCATGAACTACGCCTATCGGCTGCAGGAGGAGGCGTTCTTCCTCGGCTCCTACGAACCGATGCTGATCAAGCACGAGCCGCTGCACTATCTGAAGATGATGTATCTTGAATCGACCAGCTATCATCCGCCAGGCGCGCGCTGTGCCATCGACACCGTCGGCGTCGACCACTTCGTCTTCGGCACCGACTCACCGCCCTTGTTCGTGCTCAAGCGGGAAGGCGTCGATCTCATCAACAAGCTCGGGCTGACGCCTGAGGAGAAGAACAAGGTCTATTACGAGAACGCGAAGAAGCTGTTGAAGCTGTGAGGCGTGAAGCTGTGATGTGTGAGGCTGCAATGCGCTGGCCGTTCAACAAACTCCGCCGTCGTCCCCGCGCAGGCTGGGACCCATACGCCGTGTCCTCGCGATGTTGCACGACCTGTGAGCCACCGAAATCTCGGTGGTTATGGGTCCCCGCCTGCGCGGGGACGACAAAGGAGAGGTTGGTCGGGCTCGCAATTGCGATAGCGATCGTCTCGCCCGCGCCCGCCCAGGACTTCCGCGGCAAGGACGTCAACCTCTATGTCGGCTCCGGTGCCGGCGGTCCCTATGACGCCTATGCGCGGCTGGTCGGGCGCCATCTCGGCAAGCATCTGCCCGGCAATCCGAACGTCGTGGTGCAGAACATGCCCGGAGCCAGCGGCCGGCGGCTGATGGCGTTCATGACCAACGTGGCGCCCAAGGACGGCAGCGCGATTGCCACCATCCAGCGTGGGGTTCCGTTCGGGCCGCTGATGGGCGAAGGTCATTTCGACGTTGCCAAGATTGCCTGGCTCGGCAACGCCAACAACGAGACCAACGTGTGCATGGCCTGGCACGCCTCGCCGGTGCGCTCGATCGACGACCTGCGCACGCGCGGCATGGTGGTGGGCTCAAGCGGACCGGCGTCGACCGACTCGATCTATCCGAACGTGCTGAATGCGCTCAACGGGATGAAGATCAAGGTGGTCGAGGGCTACAAGTCGGCGACCGAGACCCATATCGCGATGGAGCGCGGCGAGGTCGACGGCCGCTGCGGCATCAGCTGGGATACGCTGCAGGCGCTCAATGCCGACTGGCTGCGCGACAAGAAGGTGCGCATGCTGGTGCAGATCGGCCTCGACAAGGTCCCTGAGCTCGCGGGCGTGCCGTCGGTGTTCGACCTGTCCACGACCGAGGAGCAGCGTCAGATCTGGTCGCTGTGGGCGGCGCCGCTCAAGATGGGACGGCCGTTCTTCGCGCCGCCCGGAATGAGCGAGGAGCGCGTCAACGTCCTGCGCCGCGCTTTCGACGCCACCCTGAACGATCCGGAGCTGCGCGCCGAGGCCGCCAAGATGAATCTCGCGATCGAGCCCTCGACCGGCGAGCAGGTGGCCGAGTTGCTGCGCAAGATCTACGCGACGCCGAAGGCCGTGGTGACGAAGGCGGCAGCCGCCAGCAAGGGACGTTAGGGTGGTGGCGCGAGCAGCGCCTGCGATTGAATGACGCCCAACCCTTCGCATTTGATGCGACGCCAAGCCATCGCCAATGAAAGCCACGGGCTCCCGAAGGAGCCCGTGGCCAAAGCCAGGATCGATGTGCGTCAGCGCGCGGCGCGCTGGTCGCTGCGGATGAGGAGCTTCTGCACGCGCCAGTTCAGGATCTCGGCGACGTAGACTTCGTTCTCGGACGGGCAGGCGATCTGGTGGATCCAGCCGAACTGCTTGAGCTGCTTGCCCGACCTGCCCATCCAGCCGAGCACCTTGCCGTCGAGCGACAGCTTGTAGAGGCGGCCAGGGAAGGCGTCGGAAATGTACATCACCTGGTTCGGTCCCGGCGTGATGCAGATCGCCCAGGGTGCGCCCGGCGTCTGGGTGCCGCCCTTGGTGAGGTAGTCGGTCAGGTTCGGCATGTTGCCGATTGCCGGCCGCGCATCCGGGGGCGGCGGGATGTCGATCGAGAACTTGCGCTTGAAGTTGCCCTCGGCGTCGAAAACCTGCACGCGGCGGTTGCCGCGGTCGGCCACGTAGATGTTGTCGTTGGCGTCGGAGGCGATGGAGTGCAGCGTGTCGAACTGGCCGTCACCTTTGCCTTTGCTGCCCCACGATTTGATCCAGTCGCCGTCCTTGCTGACCTTGGCGACGCGCGAGTTGATGTAGCCGTCGCTGATATAAGCGTTGCCGGCGCGGTCCCAGGCCACGTCCGTTGGCTGACGGAAGCGCCCGTCGACTGCCGGCAGCGGCGGGTTCACGCGTTGGTGCGCATGCGCTTCGTGGTCGGAGGCTTCCGACTTGCGTCCGAACACCATCTGCACTCGGCCGGCGGGATTCATCTTGACGATCATGTCCGAGCCCTTGTCGGTGGCCCAGATGTTGTCATCCTTGTCGACGCGCACCGTGTGCGCGAACGCCCAGGCGTAGAGGTTCTTGCCGACCTCTCGGATAAAGCCGCCGTCGTGGTCGAACTCGAGGATCTGCGAGGCGGTCGCACCGAATGCGTTGGCGACGGTGCCGCCACGCGAATAGACGTAGATGTTGCCCTTCGAGTTGACGGCAACACCCGACGCTTCGCCCAGGTGCATGTCCGGCGGCAGCTTGATGAAATTCGGCACCGAGTTCGAACGCAAGTTCTGGCGCCGACGTTGACTGCGCGAACGCGGACGGGCTCAGCAATACAAAAAGCCCGGCGAGCCATCGTTTCATGAGGTCCTCCCTGTGTGGCGGCGGTGTTGTCGATTGAAGGATCACCGTCCTGCCGATGGACCAGTATACAAAGAGGTTACGTTGCAACACAATCAATAGTTGGCTGGATGGCCAGGGAGGACGACATGCTCAGGATTGTGGCGGCGCTGGCCGCGTTGACGTTTACGGTCGCGGATGCGCGCGCCGACCCGGTCGCCGATTTCTATCGCGGCAAGCAGATCAGCCTGATCGTCGGCTATGGAACCGGTGGCGGCTACGACGTCTATGGGCGGCTGTTCGCGCGTCATCTCGGCCGCCATATTCCGGGCAATCCGGCAATCGTGGTGCAGAACATGCCGGGCGCCGGCAGCCTGCGCGCGGTCAATCACCTCTATACCACCGCGCCCAAAGACGGCACTGCGATCGCGACCTTCGGGCGCGACATGCCGCTCATCAGCATTATCGGAAGTAATCCGAACGTGCGTTTCGACGCGCGCAAGTTCACCTGGCTAGGCTCCTCCTCGAGCTACGCCAACGACGCCTACATGCTGTTCGTGCGCAAGGATGCCGCTGTCACCTCGATTGCGGACGCGCGGCGCAAGGGCGGCGCGCCGCTCATTCTCGGCGGCACCGGCGAAGGCTCGACCGGCAACGACGTGCCGATCCTGCTGCGCGACGCGCTCGGCCTGAACATCAAGCTGATCGCCGGTTATCCGGACGGCGCCGCGATTTTCATCGCGGTCGATCGCAAGGAGCTCGACGGACGCTTGATCGGGCTTTCAGCCACGCGGTCGAACCGTCCGGATTGGCTCAGCCCCGACGGAAACATGCGCATCCTGCTGCAATTCGCTAGGCGGACGCGTCATCAGCAATTCCCGGACATTCCGACGGCGCGCGAGCTTGCGCTCAACGACCGGGCCCGCGCCCTGATCAGCCTTGCCGAGCTGCCCTATCAGTTGTCGCGTCCGTTTGCGGCGCCGCCCGGCGTACCTGCGGATCGCGCAAGAGCGCTACAAGAGGCCTTTCTGGCGGTGCACAAGGATCCGCTCTATCTCGAGGATGCGGCGCGTCTTAAGGTTGACGTGAGCCCGATCGGCGCTGAGGAAGTGCTCCGCGCGATCGACGATATCGCGGGTGCGCCGCCAGATCTCCTCGACTACATGAAGAAGCTCCTGGCTGCGCAGAAAGGCGGCCGCTGAGCTGCGTCATGTTGCGCCGCAGCCATGCGTGCGGTTGAATGCCGGGAGCGGAGGTGTAGAGTCCTGCTTGGGTGGCCCGCCAGGAGTTGACGATGCGTATTCGAGTTGCGGCTGTGGCGCTGGTCTTGGCAGCGCTGGCCGCTTCGCAGACGCGGGCCCAGCCGGTTGCCGATTTCTACCGAGGCCGGCAAATCAATCTCATCGTCGGCTACGGACCGGGCGGCGGCTATGATGCGTATGCGCGCCTGCTCGGTCGACACCTCAGCCGACATATTCCGGGCCGGCCGAAGGTTGTCGTTCAGAACATGCCGGGCGCCGGCAGCCTGCGCGCAGTCAACTATCTCTACAACGTGGCACCGCACGACGGCACAACGATTGCGCATTTCGCCCGCAACATGCCGCTACTCGGCATGTTGGGAACCAATGCCAATGCGCAGTTCGATGCGCGCCGTTTGGTCTGGCTCGGCTCTTCATCGAGCTTTGCCAACGACGCCTACATCCTGATTGTGCGCACCGACGCTCCGGTCAAGACGATCGAGGAGGCGCGCCGTGTCGGCGGCGAGCCCCTGGTACTCGGCGGCACCGCCGAAGGCGCGATCGGCAATGATGTGCCGATCATTCTGCGCGACACGATCGGCCTCAACGTCAAGAGAGTCGTCGGCTATCCCGACAGTGGTGCGCTCTTCGCCGCCATGGAGCGTGGCGAGGTGCACGGCCGCATCACCGATCTGTCATCGATCAAGGCGACCAAGCCTGACTGGCTCAAGCCCAATAGCGGCTTTCATGTTCTCGTCCAGTATGCGCGCGAAATCCGCCATCCGAATTTTCCCGATGTGCCGACGGCGCGTGAGCTCGCGCGCAATGAAGGGGCACGTGTCCTGATCGAGCTCACCGAACTGCCTTATAAGCTGTCACGTCCGTTTGCGGCGCCGCCGGGCGTTCCGCATGCCCGCGCCAAGGCGCTGCAGGCGGCGTTTCTCGCCACCCATCGCGACCCGCACTATCTCGAGGAAGCCGCGCACCTCAATATTGACGTGAGTCCGATAGGGGCGGCCGAGGTCGAGGCCGCGCTCGCGCAAGTCGAAAAGGCGCCGCCGCAGCTCCTGGACTATCTCAGGAAGCTGTTTGCCGAGAGCAGGGGTTGAGGCTGCGCTACGCAGGGCCAACGTTGTCCGGAATTGTGAGGTTGGGATGGTCGGGAGGATGAACATGCACAGGATGCTGGGTGGGCTGATCGTGGCGAGCCTCGCGCTGGTCGCGCCACAAGCGCACGCCGATGATGTCGCGGATTTCTACCGCGGCAAGCGGATCAACCTGATCGTGAGCTACGGGACCGGTGGCGGCTATGACGTCTACGCGCGTGTGCTCTCCCGCCACATGGGCCGGCACATCCCGGGCAATCCGAACATCATCATCCAGAACATGCCGGGCGCCGGCTCGCTGCGGGGCGCCAACTACATTTATAACGTTGCGCCGCGCGACGGCACCGTGTTCGGCACATTCGCGCGCAACATCGCGCTCATCGGCCAGCTCAAGACCAACCAGAACATCCAATACGACCCGCTCAAATTCACCTGGCTCGGATCCTCCTCGAGCCTCGCCAACGACGCCTATATTCTGATGCTGCGCCGCGACGCCAAGGTGAAGTCCATAGAGGAGGCGCGCCGTCCAGGCGGGCCGCCGATCGTTCTTGGCAGTACGGCTGAAGGTGCCTCGAGCGACGCGATGGGGGTCCTGCTGCGCGAATGGCTGGGCTTCAACGTCAAGGTCATTCCCGGCTACACCGATTCCGGCGTCCTGTTTCTTGCCATCGAGCGTGGGGAGGTCGAAGGCCGCACCGTGGGGTTGTCGTCCGTTCGCGCCAACAAGCCCGACTGGCTCAAGCCGAACGGCCTGGCGCGCGTATTGGTCGTGTTCGGTCGCTCGACAAGGTTTCCTGCTTATCCGGACGTGCCGTTGGCGCGCGAACTCGCCAAGAATGCGGACGATCGCAATCTGATCGAGATTCTCGAAATTCCCTATTCGCTGTCGCGCCCGTACGCGGCACCGCCCGACATTCCGGCGGATCGCGCCAAGGCGCTGCAGGACGCCTTCATGGCAACCCACAAGGATCCCGCCTACCTTGCGGAAGCTGCGAAAGTCGGCATTGAGGTCAGTCCGATCAGTGGCGAGAAAATCCGGCAGCTGATCGAGCAGATTGCCAAGACGCCACCCGACCAGCTCAAACGGATCGAGAAGCTGATCGCCGGGTGAGGATTGGCGCCAAACGGTCCCTTACCGTCAATTGGTCGCGGTCAGCAGCTTGCCGGCGCGCTCGACCGGCTTGGCGGCGACGAGCACGAATGCCACCACGCACGGCTCGGTGCCGCGGTTCGCCCAGTTGTGGATCGTGCCGCGCTGCACCAGCACGTCTCCCGCCTTGAGATGGACCATGGTGCCATCGAGGTCCATGTCGATCTCGCCCGACATCACGATCGCGTAGTCGATCGAACTCGGTGCGGTGATTGCGCGGCGCCACGCCCGGCCCGTATTCGACCAGGCGGAACACGGTGCCGTTCGGATCGACGGTGGCGACCGGTCGGGACCCGCCGTCGGCTTCGCCGTCGTTGTCGGTCGGAAATTCGCCAGTCGACCAGACCACGCAGCTCGCATGAGATGGGCGCCGTGAGATCACGTTCTTGCAGATTTCGTCGACGGTAACGACGGCGCGGCCGTTCTGATCATGACCGGTGACAATGCGGCGGACGTTCAAGGCCATCTTAACTCCTTCGGGTGGATGCAAATTGCCTTCAAAAGCTTGGCAACCGTGCGGTAGACTGTCAAACCAGCCCTGAAGGTGAGCTTGCGGCTCGGGGCACGGGGCGGTAAGCCAACAATCGGTCTATTCAACATCATCCGGTCAAAAGACACTATGAGGAAACGCCATGGACCTCCTTGCTGATCGCGGCCGCCGCGTCTCGCTTGAAGAGCTCAATACCAGCCGGCTGCTCTCGCACGCCCGCAAGCAGGCGGTCCAGCGCAACCTTGACGATATCGTGATCGTCGATGTGGACGGGCACCACTACGAGAACGAGTGCTTCGACGACTTTCTGCCGCTGATCGAGAACGAGGTTCTTCGCCAGCTGATCCTCGCCGGCCGCGCCAAAGGTCGCCAGACGCTGATGCCGAGCCAGGTCAGCTTCCAGGACATGGGCGGTCGTATCACGCGCTACCCGATGCGCTCCTCGGAAAAGACCAGCCCCGGCAAGCTCCGCGACGTCGAGCTCGGCCATCGCTGGATGGACGCGATGAGCATCGACTATTCCTGTCTGTTCCCGACCATGTTGCTTGCGGTCGGCATGCATCCCTCGGTCGAGATGGAGATCGAGCTATGCTGGGCCTACAACCGCTGGCTCACCGAGGTCGCGCTGCCGGAGTCGGACGGGCGCCTCTATTCGATGCTTTCGTTGCCGCTCTCGGATCCGGATGAGGCGCTGCGTCAGGTCGAGACGTTCGGTGACCGCAAGCACGTGACCGGCTTCATGGTGTCGTCGGTGCGCTCGATGCCGGTGCATCACAATTCCTGCATGAAGGTCTATCGCGCGATCGAGGAGAGGGGGCTTGCGCTCTCGTTCCATTCAGCGGTCAATGTCGGCGAGCCGGTGTTCAAGAGCCTCAACCGCTTCGCCTCCGTGCACGCGCTCGGCTTCCCGATCTACAACATCATCCATATCACCAACTGGGTCACCAACGGCCTCGGCGAGCGCTTCCCGAAGCTGCCGGTGATCTGGATCGAGGGCGGGCTTGCCTGGGTTCCGTTCCTGATGCAGCGCCTTGACCATGAGTTCAAGCTGCGGATCTCGGAATATCCGCTCCTGAAGAAGCGGCCCAGCGACTACATGCGCGACATGTATTATGCGTCGCAGCCGATGGAGCGTGAGGACATGGCGGCGCTCGAATGCACCTGCCGCATGATCGATGCTGAGAACCATCTCTTGTACGCCTCCGACTATCCGCACTGGGACTTCGACCTGCCGTCGACGGTGTGGGATCTGCCTTTCCTGTCGGAGAAGGCCAAGCATAATATCCTGGGCGGCACGGCGGCGCGCTTGTTCAAGCTGCCGCCGCGCAATGACAAGCAGAAAGAGAACCTGAAGCGGTTCGACAATCTCGCCGCCTGAACTCGCCGCGTTCATTCAATCCCGAGGTACCCCATGCACGACACTACCGATGAGGTCCACTGGCACGAACCCAAGGCCGGCGAGAACGCGGGCTTCGGCAAGTTCTTACGCAAGCCGATGCCCTACGACAGCTTCATGGAGTCGGAGGGCGTTCCGATCTATCGCGGCATCGGCGTGCGGCGCGTGCAGGACCTGCCCATGGTGCCCTGGAAGCGGCTCGGCGGCCGCGGCAGCTATATCCAGCTCTTCGGCACCGAGGGGCTGTGGGGCATGTACGTGGTCGAGGTGCCGGGCGCAGGCGCGCTCAACATCGAGCGGCACCTCTACGAAAAGGTCTGCCTGGTCGTGGAAGGCCGCGGCACCACCGAAGTCTGGCAAGAAGGACAGACAAGGCGGCACACGTTCGAATGGCAGAAAGGCTCGCTGTTTGCGATCCCGCTCAACGCGTTTCATCGCTTCGTCAATGCGGCAAGCTCGCCGGCACTGATATTGTGCGGGACCTCGGCGCCGAACGTGATGAACCTGCTCGACAATCCGGAATTCATCTTCAATTGCCCGCACAGCTTCACCGAGCGCTTCTCGGGCGCGGACGATTTCTTCAAGCCGAACGACGACGTCGAGCCCGATCCAATTCGCGGGCTCGCCATGCGCCGCACCAACTTCGTGCCGGACATCGTCAACACTGAGCTGCCGCTCGACAACCGCCGCTCGCCCGGCTACCGCCGCGTGGAGCCACAGATGGCCAACAACCGGTTCTATGTGTGGATCGGGCAGCACGAGACCGGGCGCTACTCCAAGGCCCACAAGCATCAGTCGGCCGCCGTGCTCGTGTGCGTCAAGGGCAAAGGCTACACCTACACGTGGCCGGAGGCGCTCGGCACCATGCCCTGGAAGGATGGCAAGGCCGACAAGATCCTGCGCCAGGACTACGAGCCGGTCGGCCTCGTCTCGGCAGCGCCGATGGCGGGCGATTGGTTCCACCAGCATTTCGGTGTCGGCAAGGAGGGGCTGCGCGTGTCCGCCTGGCACGGCCCGAACAACCAGCGCGCCCGCAGGCCGGGTCGTCCTGGTGAGCAACTCATGGACTATGGCGCGATCGATCTGAACAAGGGCGGCAGCGCGATCCCCTATCACCAGGAGGATCCCTACATCCGTCAGGAGTTTACCGAGGCGCTCAAGCGCGAAGGCGTCGCGTGCCGGATGAATCCGGAATTCTACGAGCGCCCGCCCGCCGAGGGCGAGGTGGTGATGGGAGACGTAATGTGAGGCGAGGCGGCCGAACGCAGTTGCGGTTGGGTGCCGCTCTGCTCGGCGTCGTCGTCGGTGCATTGGTGATGGGCGCTGCGGCGGCACAGGATTATCCGACACGCACGGTCAGGATGATCGTGCCCTATCCGGCGGGCGGCGCGACCGATGCGCTCGCACGCATCATGCAGGAATGGCTGACGCGCCGCTGGGGTCAGCCGATCGTCATCGACAACCGCACCGGCGCCGCCGGCAACATCGGCACGGAAGCGGCCTATAAGGCCGATCCGGACGGCTACACGATCCTGGTCAATGCGCCGTCGCCGATGACGGTCAACCAAAGCCTCTATCCGAAGCTCAACTTCGAGCCTGCCGAGTTCGTGCCGGTAACGATCCTGGCGACGATCCCCACAGGCTTCATCGCGAGCCCGAAGGTTCCGGCCAAGACGGTTGCTGAATTCATCGCCTATGCGAAAGCCAACCCCGGCAAGATTAACGCCGCGACCCAAGGCGTCGGCACCACCTCGCATCTCACGTCCGAGTGGTTCCAGATGGTGACGGGCACCAAGTTCGTGATGGTGCCCTATCGCGGCTCCTCCCTGGCTTTGCCGGCGCTGATCGCGGGCGACGTCGATATCATGTTCGACAATCTCGGCAGCTCGCTCCAAATGGTCCGCGACGGCCGGGTGAAGATGCTGGCGGTTGCGACCGACAAGCGCATGGCCTCGCTGCCGGACGTGCCGACGATTGCCGAGACGCTGCCGGGCTTCGTGTCGTCGACCTGGGTCGGCGTCTTTCTGCCGCCGAAGACCCCGCAATGGATCGCCGACCGTCTGCAGGCTGACTTTGCCGAAGGGCTCAAGCAGCCTGATATCGCCGCCCGCTTCCGCCAGAATGCCAATGAGCCGGTCGGCTCCACGCCGCGAGAGGCAGCCGCTTTCGTGCGCACCGAGGCCGAGCGTTGGAAGAAGGTGATCAAGACCGCAGGCATCAAGCTGCGATGAGTTGCGGCAAGACCGAACGCCGCAAAATCGAACGCCGCAAGTCAGGAGAACCTGACCTGCGGCGCCGAGGACGTAGATCGTATCACGCCCGTCTAATTGCGGAAGCCGTGCCCTGCCAACAGCGCTCCGATCGGCCGCACCGCAACCCTGCGGTTGAGCCGGTTGGGGTCCTGCGTCGGAACCTTCAGGTATTGTTCGCCGTAGCCCTGGGTCACGAGGTTCTCGGGCGGGATATCGAACGATTGCGTGAGGATCGCAGCGACAGACTCGGCGCGCCGGTCGGACAGCGATAGGTTGTCTTCGTCGTTGCCGACGGCGTCGGTGTGACCTTCGATCATGATCACCTCGTCGGGGCGGCGCCGCAGCAGGCGACGGATCGCTTCGGCGATACCCGCGAGCCGGTCGTATTGGTCGGGCGTGACCTCCCAGGAGCCGGTATCGAAGGTGATCGTGGTGATGTCGATGCGGCGCATGCGGTCGCGCAGCTCGGCATTGTAGCGGATCTCATCGAGCGAATAGGGGCGCTCGATGGCTATCAGCGGCGGCGCCGCGAGGGTCTCGTACAACAGGTCGGGTGGCGCAGCGTCAAGATCGACGATGTAGCGCTCGCGCGGAATGTTGATGACCGGCGGTCTCAAGTTGAGGAACAACGCAGCCCCGACTCCCGCCGCCAAGCCGACAGCAAGACCGGTTCCGAAGCCGGGTCCGCGCCGGTTGTCGATCAGGATCACCTCGCGACCGTCCGGACCACGGCGAATCCGGCGAATGAGCCGGCCATTGGCGTCGGTGACGTTGATGATCCGGAAGCCGCCCGGGCGCTCATAGACCGTGAACGTCTCATTACCGCGCCGCTCGACGCGGGCGTTTGGCGCAAAGCGGCGGAAGCGCTCGTTCTCGTCGGAGGTGATGATTGTCCGCCCGCCTTGACGCACGATGACGCGGTTGCCGGGCTCGTGAATGAACGTATTGCCGCTCTTGTCGGTCGTCCTCTTTCGCTGCAATCGCAGCTGCTCGATACTGCCGCCTTTTCCTCCGGCGCCCGTCCCTTGCTTGCTGAACTGCTTCGGAACAGGTGCGCCCTTTCCAGGTCCGCCCGGTTGTCCGGGCCCACCTTGATTGCCGGGCCCTTGCTTGCCGAACTGCTTCTGCAGTGCAGGATTGCCCTTTCCGAGCCCGCCCTTTCCGCCAAGCTGCCCGCCCGGTTGATTGCCCGGGCCCTGTTTGCTGATTTCCTTCTGCAGAGAGGGATTGCTCTTTCCGGGGCCCGGTCCGGTGCCGCCTGGCCCCTGCTTGCCGAATTGCTTCTGCTTTCCGGGACCTCCCGGCTGCCCACCGCCTTGGCCGCCCTGCTGAAACTGCTTAGGCGCCTGCTTACCAAACTGCTTCTGTTGGCCACCCTGCGGACTGGTGCTGCCGGGGCCGCTGCCCTTGTTGAACTGCTGAGTGCCTTGCTTTTGGCCGGGCTGGCCTTTTCCACCTTGGCCACCCTGTCCTTGTCCGCCCTTTCCGCCGGGCTGGCCCTTGTTGGGCTGCTTGCCCTTGTTCTTGGGATCTTCTCGCTGCGCTACGATGATCCGGCCGTCCGCGCTGTGCGCGCCGTCAAGCGCGACACTCCATTGCGGGAGGGCGAGTGCCGACAGCAGCGTGCCGGCGAGTAGGACATAGCGATACTCTTGCAGCTTTCTGATGAGATTGAATGGCAAGGTCCCCTCCTGGATTTGGTGGCGCATCATGAGATGCGCGTGGCAGCCCGCCCATCGGGGCACCCTCTAGCGCCCTATTGCGGCCGGACTTTGATAAGCAACTCAACGGCTTCCGATGAACGGTCCTTCAGGCTCGCGATCCGCCGATTAACCAAGGCGCACGCGCAGGAAGTTCCACTTGCGCCCGCCGCGGTTGCCGCCTCCCACGCGATGCTCTAACCATGGCCAAAAGCCTGGGAAGATGACGCCTGCCGGAGACCGGTTGATGGAGCTGACTGAAGACGACGTGCTCGAAATCCTCAAGTTGTTCGAGCAATCGAAGTTTGATTTCCTTCAACTGGAGCAGGGCGAACGTAAGATCACCGTCAGTAAGGGTGGCTACGTGCCGGCCGGTACCGGCGGCACGCGAGGGGAGCCTCCGGCCGCCGCTGCCGCGTCATCCTTCTCATCAGCCATGTCATCGGCAGCCATGTCATCGGCAGCCGCGTCATCGGCGTCGTCGCCCGCTCCGCAGTCCGCGGCGAAGCTTGCTTCGAGTGGCATCCCGGATGGCCTCGTGCCGGTGACAGCACCCATGGTGGGCAAGTTCTATTCCGCCCCGGCTCCCTCCGATCCGCCTTATGTCGAGGTCGGCAGCAAGGTCGATGCCGGCGCGACCCTCGGCCTGATCGAGGTGATGAAGGTATTCACCAGCATCAAGACCGAGATTACGGGTGTAATCGAGCGTATTCTGGTGTCGAACGGCGAGTTCATCGAATTCGGCCAGCCGCTGTTCCTGCTGCGGCCGCAGGGCAAGGTCTGAGGGCTCGCTCCATGGAAGACGTTCACTTCGTCGACACCACCATCCGCGACGGCCACCAGAGCCTGTGGGCCGAGCGCATGTCGACCGGCATGATGCTGCCGATCGCCAAGAACCTGAATGACGCTGGCTTCCTGGCGATCGAGCTGCTCTCCGGCTCGCACATCAAGAAGGCCGTGCGCGAATTGCGTGAGGATCCGTGGGAGCGCATCAAGCGGATCTGCGCGCTCTGTCCCGACACGCCGATGCGGCTCATTGCCGGGCGCGTCAACACTTTCGCATTCGATCCGCCCTGCATGTATGAGCTGTTCATTGGCCGCATGGCCGCGAACGGCATCCGGCAGGCGCGCATCTCGGAGCCCTGGAACGACCTGCCGGGCTGGACCTATCGGGTCAAGGTCGCGCGCCAGTTCGGGCTCGATCCGATCGTCAACCTGATCTACTCGGTCTCGCCGGTCCACACCGACGAATATTATGCCGAGCGCTGCCGCCAGGCGGTCACGCTCAAGCCGTTCCGGCTCTGCCTCAAGGATCCGGGCGGCCTGCTCACGCCCGAGCGCGTGCGCACGCTGGTGCCGGTCGTGCTCAAGAACGCAGGCGGAATTCCGGTCGAGCTGCACAGCCATTGCACCACCGGCTTAGGCCCGTTGGTCGCGCTCGAAGCGGTGCGGCTTGGCATCCGGATCGTGAACACCGGCGTGCCGCCGCTTGCCGACGGCTCGGCGTTGCCTTCGATCTTCAACGTCACGCACAATCTGCGCGCGCTTGGCTACAAGCCTGTAATCAACGAGGATGTGCTGCGCCCGGTCAGCGAGCACTTCAACATCATCGCCAAGCGCGAAGGTTTCCCGCTCGGCGTGCCCGCCGAGTACGACTACGAGACCTATCTGCACCAAGTGCCGGGCGGCATGATCTCCAATCTCGGCCACCAGCTTCGGCAAGTCGGCAAGGAGGCGCAGCTCGAGGAGGCGCTCGAGGAGACGAGCCGCGTGCGCGTCGAGTTCGGCTATCCGATCATGGTGACGCCCTTGTCGCAGTTCGTCGGCAGTCAGGCCGCGATCAACGTGATCGTGGGCGAGCGCTACAAGGAGGTGACCGACCAGGTCATCCGCTATGCGCTCGGCCACTTCGGCGAGGAGGCGGTCACCGCCATGGATCAGGAGGTGCGGGCGCGGATTCTCGACCGGCCGCGAGCGAAGGAGATCACGGCGCAGAGCCGCGAACATCCGACCATCGCGGACATGCGGCGCGATCTCGACGCGGCGACGGTCTCGGAAGAAGAATTGCTGTTGCGCTGGCTCCTCAACAAAGAGGACATCGCGGCGATGCGCGCCGCCGGCCCGGCCAAGCCCTACGTCACCGCGCGCCATCCGCTGGTCAAGCTGATGACCGAGTTGACGCAACGCTCCGACTGCAACCTCATTCATGTCAGCAAGCCGGGTTTTTCGCTGAAGCTGGAGCGCAGCGGGGCAGGGCGGTAACGAGCGGTAATTTGTCCGGTCGCTCTCGCGCGGGCGAGGGCGCATAATCGCCGGCCTATGGACCAAAGGCTCCGCCTGCGCGGGGCAGCGGGAGGAGCGGGTGACGCTATGAGAATACACGCGACGAGACTACACACGATGAGACTACACGCGATGAGACTGCACGCGATGAGACTGCACGTGGGAATGTTCATGACGGCCGCCACCCTCTGCGCCGCCACCTCGGCGTCGGCCGACAGCGTTGCCGACTTCTACAAGGGCAAACAGCTGCGCTTTGTGGTCGGTTCGTCGGTCGGCGGCGGTTACGACCTCTACGCGCGCGCGGTGGCGCATCAGATGATCCATCACATCCCGGGCAACCCGACCATCATCGTGCAGAACCAGCCGGCGGCGGGCGGCATGGTGATGACCAACCAGCTCTACGCTCTCGGCCCGAAAGACGGCACCGTCATCGGCGTTCCGCTCAACGGCATTCCGACCGCGCCGATGCTGCAGGCGGGTGCCCAGTTCGATTCGTCGAAACTTCAATGGCTCGGCAGCATCAACCGCGAGGCCTATGTCGGCTTCGTCTGGCACACGGTGCCGATCTCAGACATTCGCGACGCTGCCAAACGGGAAATCCTCGTGGGCTCCACTACGGTGGGTACCACCATGAACGACTTCCCGCTGCTCCTGAACGATCTCCTCGGCTACAAGTTCAAGATCGTGCGCGGCTACAAGGGCACGCCGCAGATCAACCTGGCGATCGAGCGCGGCGAGATTCAGGGCAATGCCGGCGTCGGCTGGGCCTCGGTCAAGGCACTTACGCCGGAATGGATCCACGAGAAGAAGATCAAGATTCTCGTGCAATACAATTCCACCCCTTATCCGGAGCTTCCCGGCGTGCCGCTGGCGATGAGTCTCGCTCGAAACGACACCGAGCGGCTGGCGATGCGGCTTCTGTTTGCGCGCACCGAATATGCGCGGCCGTTCTTCGTGCCGCCCGGCGTACCGGCCGAGCGGGTCGAGGCGTTGCGACGGGCCTTTGACGCCACCATGAAAGATCCGGCGTTCCGGGCCGAGGCCGCCAAGCTCCAGCTCGAAGTCTCGCCGATGACCGGGGAGGAAGTGCAGAAGCTGGTCGGCGACCTGGCCAGCACGCCGCCCGCGATCGTGAGCCGAGTGCACGCTGCGCTAGATGTACCGGCCGCGAAATAGCGCGGCCGTCCACGCTCATACGACAGTATCTGCTCGCCGGCCCATCCATGTCTATTCGCCATGGGCGGCGCCGCCGTCATAGCGATCAGCTATCGACTCAATATCGCCTCGGCATTTCCGCTTGCCCGGTTCCGGCCGCAAACTCCCGCTCATTCCATCCGGCCCCGGTGGGTCGCTGGAGCAACGCATCGCAGACAATCTGCGAACACCTTGCAAGGGAGATCACACATGCGCGCACTTGTTCTTGCCGTCGCGGCTCTCGCCACGGTCAGCATCGCGGGCGATGCCTTCGCCCAACGGAGCCCGAAGGAAATGATGGATCAAATGAAAGCCAAGTATCCGCGCAGCTTTGCGGCGTGCCAGTCGCTGGCGGCGTCGCGCGGCTATCGCCTCAACGACAACGAGTATGAAGCCAGGGCGGTCATGATGTTCATCGAAGGCTGCGTTATGGGACGGCAGCGCTAAGCCGCCGTTTCGGCCGTTGAGCACAGTCCGGTCGGCGTTGACGTCCGGGCTGTGCTTTTCGCAATCCCGCCGCGCGACGTTATTCGGCGGAATGCGGCTCATCGCTCTCGACGTCAGCCTCGTCGAGAATGGAGCGGGCGGCCTGGACCGCAAGAGCAGGCTGGCCAATCCACGTCATTCGCATCGCTTCGCGCACAAGCGCTCCGACGCTGGGCGAATGCGGTCTGCCTCGCACGGTTACCAGCGCGACCTCGCGCCAGATTTCCGGCTCGACCTGCGGCCGAGCGACGACGTTGGCGCGGTCGACGCACAGCGCCGGCATGAATCCAAATCCGATCCCTGCGGCCGCCATCGCGAGTATCCAATCGTCGCGCTCGCTCTGGTAAACGGTCGGCGTGTCCACACCCTGCTCGTCGAAGATCGTGTCTGCCGCCCCGTTGTATTCGCAATTGACGCGGAACAGATAGTGCTCGCCATCGAGATCGCGGACGCGGATTGCGCTTTGTTTGGAAAGGCGGTGATCCGGCGCGGTCACGATCATGAACTGCTCGCGGTAGAGCGGCAGGTAGTGCAGGCGCCGCTCGGTCGAGAGGTCGGGCAAAGCATAGATCGCAACGTCGAGGTCGCCGGCAATGAGCCTTTCTTGCAGCGCGGTCGCGACCGCGTCGAGAATGTGCAGCTCGACGCCGGGATGGCGCGTTCGAATGGCGGACATCAGCTCCACGAGACAGCCGGGCGCGATCGTGCACATGAGACCGAGGCGAAGCGGGGTTCGCTGCAAGCGAACGAATTCCTGCGCCTCACGCTTGGCATCCTCGGCGCGCCGGTGCATCTGCTCGAGATAGGGGCGCACCGTGCGGCCGAGCTCCGACAAGTGCGTGTGCTGGCGCTCGCGCCGGAACAGCGGCCCGCCGAGCTCGGCCTCCAGCATCTTAATGGCGCGCGTCAGCGAGGGCTGGCTGACATTGACCCGCGCGGCCGCGCGCGTGAAATTGAGTTCCTCGCAGAGCGCCAGGAAATAGCGGACCTGATGCATTTCCATCGGAAAACCCTTCGCGCATGTTAGGCATGCGCGCGCCGATGGCAATACGCGTCCTTAATCGGATTGATAGCCCGCCGCTATAGCGGCGGAAGACCTGGCGCTTGGTTGCGCGCTCTTACGACCGCGAGCTGCGCAGCCGTTGCAGCAGTTCCGGTGTCGGCCATGAGTTGGCCGGCATGCCAAGCTTGATCTGCATCTCGCGGACCGCGGAGCGGGTCTTGAGCCCGAGCACGCCATCGATGCGGCCGACGTCATAGCCGCGCCGTTGCAGCAGCGTCTGCAGCTCGCGGTTCTCGTCGATTGAGAGTTTGGGAATGTCGGCACTGCCGCGGTGCAGTGCGGGCGCGCCGTCGAGCCTCGTGGCATAGTAAGCCGCCGTCAGCGAGTACATCAGCGAGGCGTTCCACTTTAGATAGGCCTGGAAGTTGTCGTAGGCGAGGAACGCCGGGCCGAAGCGTCCCATCGGCAGCACCAGCGAAGCCGGCAGGTTGTCGGACGGCAACGCGCCTCCGTTGGCGAGCTTCACGCCCCAGCGTGCCCACTGCGAGCGCGGATGCTGGATGGTGAGATCCGCCTCTTCCCATTTCAGGTTGGACGGAACGCGTACCTCCTGCAGCCAGGGCTCGCCGCGCCGCCAGCCAAGATGGACGAGATATTTGCCGGTCGAGCCGATGACGTCCGGCACGCTCTTGATCAGATTGCGGCGGCCATCGCCGTCATAGTCGATGGCGTATTCCATGTATTCGGTCGGCATGAACTGGGTCTGGCCGAGCTCGCCGGCCCAGGACCCGATCATCTCCTCGGGCCTGAGGTCGCCGCGCTCGATGATGCGCAGCGCGTTGAACAGGTGGCCCCTGAACATGTCCGAGCGCCGGCAGTCATAGGCGAGCGTGGTGATCGAGCGGATCGAGTGGTCCTTGCCCTGGCCAGCGCCGAAGTCGCTCTCAAGCCCCCAGAACGCCGTGATCACCGGCGCCGGGACGCCGAACTCCTTCAGCTCGCGGTCGAACAGGGCCTTGTGCTGCTTGATCTTCTTGGCGCCGCCCGTGAGGCGCCCGCCCGGCAGCATCTTGGTGGACATGTCCAGGAAGGTCTGGGCGAAGAAACGCTGGCCGCGGTCGATATTGATGATGCGTTGCTCGTACACGAGGTAGGGTGCCGCGGCGTTGAGCGCGCGCTGCGAGATGCCCTGCGCCAGCGCCTCGCGCTTGAAGTCGGCGAGCCAGCGGTCGAAACTGCCGGTGTTCCGGCAGTTCGGCTGGGCGAAGGCCGGCGCGAGTGCCAGCAGCAAGGCCACCGCGGCCAGTGTCAGGATTCCGAAGCTCGCAAACACTCGCGGGACACTCTCATGCGAACTTCGGGTTCGGGGCACTAGTCCAAATCGGCGCATTGTTCAGGGTCCGTTGTTGTCTGGGCCATTGTTTGCCGAGAAGGGGCGGGCCCGCAAGCGCCCGGACACGTTGTCCCAAGCCCAGTTCCCGCTCGGCTTGCTGGTCTTGCGGCATCTCGCCTATCCTGCCGGGCGGTTCGCCGGGAGCATCCGGCAGGGGATTTTCGACAACATGATGACGCCCGCCGGCATGAGGCTCGCGGGAGGCTTTCATGAGGAGCCTTGAAAGATGCGGACATGCGGTTGGTTGGTTTCGGCCCTAGCGGGCGTTTTTCTGCTCGGCGCCAGCGCGCGCGCGCAGCAGCCGGCGCCGCCACCGCCACCGCCGCCGCCCGACTATGGCGCTCCGATCGGGCTCGAACAGGCCAAGGAGGCCGCCGCCGCCGCGCAGGCCGAGGCCAGGAAGAACGGCTGGCGCATGGCCATCGCGGTCGTCGATCCGGGTGGCTATCTGGTCTATATTGAGCGGACCGACGGCACCCAGAACGCCTCGGCGCTGCTGGCGCAGGCCAAAGCGCGCACATCCGCGTTATTCCGCCGCCCCAGCAAGGTGTTCGCTGATCAGTTTGCGGCCGGCAACACCGGGTTCATGAGCTTCCCCAATGAGGCGCGCCCGATCGCGTCGGAAGGCGGTATCCCGATCGTCGTCGATGGCAAGCTGATCGGCGCGATTGGGGCGAGTGGTGGTACCGGGCAGCAGGACGGTGTCGTCGCTACCGCTGGCGCCAATGCCGTCAGGTGAGCGCCCCGCGGCTCCTGGTCGCATCAACCGGCACATCGGAAGCCGCATCGGCACCTCGCAAGCGACCGTAATATAATGTCTTTTTACGAAATCGGCGGGGCGGACCGCGCCGCTGGACCAAATTGCACTTGGGTATAGAAACCTCGCACCTATCTGTTCCGTATACTAAGGAACCGGACGCGAACTCCCACCGTTCTTCGTCCTAGTCACAACCCCAAGCCTGGAATGGGGCATGCCGCCTACGACCTCCTCTCCCGTCGTCCGTCATCTGCACGATGGCAACATCGCGACCATCCTAAGCGCCGCACCAGCGCCGGGTGATACACGCTCGGTCTGGATAAAGGCCTTCCGAACCGTGCGGGCGGAGACTGAGCGCCGCGCCGTTCTGCTCAGTCCGGAAGACCAGGTCGTGCAGTCGATGCCGGATGCCAGTCCGACCAAATGGCATCGTGCGCACACGACGTGGTTCTTCGAGCGGTTTCTGCTGGTCCCGCAGCTGGCGGGCTATCGCGTATTCGACGACGCGTTCGCCTATCTGTTCAATTCCTATTACGTCGCCGCCGGCCCGCGTCATGCGCGCCCGCGCCGCGGCATGCTCACGCGTCCCGACATCGGCCGGATTGCGGCGTTCCGTACCCATGTCGACGCGGCGGTCGAGCGTCTAATCGCCGGCGCCGAGGATGCGCGGCTTGCGGACGTGCTGCGGATCCTGGAGATCGGTGTTCACCACGAGCAGCAGCACCAGGAGCTGCTGCTCACCGACATCCTACATGTGTTCGCGCAGAATCCGATCGCGCCGGCCTATGCCCTCGATTGGCGGCTGCCGCGGCGGCAGCAGAAGACGGCGCGCGGCTTTGTGGAAGTGGCGGCGGGTGTCCACTCCATCGGTTTCGACGGCGAGGGCTACTGTTTCGACAACGAGGGGCCGGCGCATCAAGAGTTCTTGCGTCCGGTGCGCATCGCCCGCGGCCTCGTCACCAACGCGCAGTGGCTCGACTTCATTGCCGACGGCGGCTACGCGACGCCCTCGCTGTGGTTGTCCGACGGCTGGGCAACGGCCGAGGCCGAAGGCTGGGACGCGCCCGGCTACTGGCGCAAGGCCGACGGCGTCTGGCAGCAGTTCACGCTTGCGGGCCTCAAGCCGGTTGAGCCGGACGCGCCGGTTACCCATGTGAGCTACTACGAAGCCGATGCGTTCGCGCGCTGGGCCGGCAAGGACCTCCCGAGCGAAGCCGAATGGGAGGTGGCGGCGCGGGCTGATCTGCTCGACGACGCGTTCGGAATTGCATGGCAATGGACGCGCAGCGCCTATTCGCCTTATCCCGGTTACCGCGCGGCGGCCGGCGCGCTCGGCGAGTACAACGGTAAGTTCATGATCAACCAGATGGTGCTGCGCGGCAGTTCGCACGCCACGCCTGTGGGCCACGCCCGTGCGAGCTATCGCAACTTCTTCTATCCGCCGGCGCGTTGGCAATTCAGCAGCGTGCGGCTCGCGGACTACACGACCTGACGCCGAACGCGAACGCCGGAGGGGCCAACATGACGATCAAGGGAAACGTTGCGCGAGCGCGGCCGCGGGCGGAGGATCCGCTTGCGAGCGATGTGCTGTCCGGGCTCGGCGCCAAGCGAAAGCAGCTTGCGCCGAAGTATTTCTATGACGAGCGCGGCTCGCAGCTGTTCGAGCAGATCACCGAGCTTGAGGAGTACTATCCGACGCGGCGCGAGCTGGCGATCTTGCGCAGGCATGCCGCCGACATCGCGCGCGTGTTCCCACCCAAGACCGCACTCATCGAATTCGGCAGCGGCTCGACCCGCAAGGTGCGCATCCTGCTCGAAGCCGCGTCCACGATCGAGGCCTATGTGCCGGTCGACATCTCGGCCGAGATGCTTCAGCAGGAGGCTCGGCAGCTTCAGCACGATTGGCCGTGCCTGCGCGTGCTGCCGGTGGCGGCCGACTTCACTCAGCCGTTCCGGCTGCCGAGTGCAATCGCAGGCTTGGCGCGGGCGGGCTTCTTTCCGGGCTCGACCATCGGCAACTTCGAGCCACACGACGCCGCAGCGTTCCTGCGTCATGCGCGCCGCATGTTGGGCCGGCAGTCGACGCTTATCGTCGGCGTCGATCTGGTGAAGGATGCTGCCATCCTCAACGCTGCCTATGACGACGCTGCCGGCGTCACTGCGCAGTTCAACCTTAACCTGCTCGTACGCATCAACCGCGAGCTCGGCGCCGACTTCGATCTCGATGCCTTCAGCCACCGTGCCTTCTACAACAGCGAACGCCGCCGGGTCGAAATGCATCTGGTGAGCAATCATCGCCAGCAGGTGAAGGTCGCCGGGCAGGCGATCGAATTCGACGCCGGTGAGACCATCCATACCGAGAACAGCTACAAGTATACGCTCGAGTCGTTTGCGCTTCTGGCGCGGAGCGCCGGCTGGACCCGAGTTCGAGGCGTGGAGCGACGGCTATTTTTCGGTCCATGCGCTGGCGGCGACCGACCGCTGAAGCGCGGCGCTCTTGATTTTTCGATCAGCGGTCAAGGCCGATGGCGCGCGCCAGAAGTCGGGCGGCCTCCTGCGGCGAGACCTTGTTGGTGTCGCGATCGACCATGTAGTTTGCCTCTTGCATGCGCTGTGGCATGATCTTTCCGATCAGCGGCTGCAGCGCGCGCAGAAGGAGCGGGTCGTTCGCCCGGCGTGGCGAGATCAGCAGCACCGCATCATAGGCCGGTATGGCGCGCTTGGGGTCGGTCAGCAGCGCGAGATTGTTGGCTGCAATGCGCCCGTCGCTCGAGAACGCGGAAATCACGTCCACATCGCCCGCTTCCAGCGCCCGGTACATGAAGGTCGGGCTGTAGGAGCGTTGCGCCGCGAAATTGAGCCCGTAGGCGTTCTTGAGCGCCGACCACTCCGGCCGGCTCAGGAATTCGAGATCGGTTCCGAACGAAAGTTGCGGCGCGTGGTGCGCGAGATCCTCGATGCTGCGCACGCCGAGTGCCTCCGCGCGCTCGCGCTTCATGGCGAGCGCATAGGCGTTCTCGAAGCCGAGGGCGCCTAGAACCTTGACGCTGTAGCGCTCCGCCATCCAGCGCGTCAGCTCTTTGAGCATCTCGTCGCGTGGCGGCGAGTCTCGGCGCTCCATCACGTTCGTCCAGAGCGTTCCGGAGTAGTCGACGTAGACATCGATGTCACCGCTCGCGAGCGCCCGGAAGATGATGGCTGAACCCAATCCGCCGCGGCGTTCGGTGGTCGCGCCCTCGCGCCCCAACTGCTGCGAGATGAGCTCGGCGAGGATGAACTGCTCGCTGAAGTTCTTGGCGCCGATGAGATACGGGCGCGGCATGGCTGTTGCGAGCGGCGTCAGAGCCACAATGGCGCCGATCACGATGCCGGCGAGACCCGCATAGATGCACATCGGCTCGCGCCGCGTGGCGCCGGTCTCGATCAGGCCGAGCAACTGGTCGACGATGAGCGCGAGTAGCGCGGCAAGCACGCAGCCGAACAGCACGAAG
This sequence comes from uncultured Alphaproteobacteria bacterium, assembly GCA_963753575.1. GTDB lineage: Bacteria > Pseudomonadota > Alphaproteobacteria > Rhizobiales > Xanthobacteraceae > VAZQ01. The sequence continues at coordinate 2,792,689 of CAVWCR010000003.1, read as the reverse complement.
ATCCAGTTCTCGGTCTGCAAACCTGAAAAGATGTAGTTGCCGAGGCTGGTCTGGCCGACGGAGGTGGAGAGGGTGGCGGCGCCGATGGTCCAGACCGCGGCGGTGCGAACACCTGCCATGGCGACGGGCGCGGCGAGCGGCGCCTCGATCCGCAGCAGGCGCTGGGTTGGCGTCATCCCGACCGCATCGGCGGCTTCGATGACGGCTGGATCGAGCCCTGCCAGTCCCGCAATCGCGTTTCGCAGCACCGGCAGCACCGCATAAAGCGTCAGTGCCAACACCGAAGGCAGGAAGCCGAGCGCCGGCACGCTGAGGCCGAACAGCGACTTCGTTAGCGCGGAGATCCCGAGCAGCAGGGGATAGAACAGCGCCAGCAGCGCCAGGCCCGGAATGGTCTGCACGAGACTTGCTACTGCGAGCGCCGCCACCCGGACCCCGCGATGACGCACGGCGAGCACCGCCAGCGGCAAGCCAATCAGGATCCCGAGCGCGAGCGCGACCAGGCAGAGCAGCACGTGTTGAGACAGATAATCGGGCAGAAGCTTCAGGGCGTTGAGGGTCCGCTCATCCATGCGCACCCTCTTGCGCGTCGCCTCCGCTTGAAGCTCTCTCCGTGAGAGCGCGAATGCGCTCGGCTTGGCGCTTCGGCATCGCCATCAGGTCTTTGACCTCGGCGGCCCCGATCGACATCAGGGCGCGCGGCGTATCGTAGGCCAGGATGCGCCCGGCGCTCATGACGGCGATCCGGTCGGCCAGCAGCATCGCCTCCTGAACATCGTGCGTCACCATGATGGTCGTCAACCCAAGCCGTCGGTGGAGGGATTGATAGCTTGAGCGCACGGAATCGCGCGTGATCGGGTCGAGCGCGCCGAACGGCTCATCCATCAGCACGATCTTGGGCCGCGCCGCAATGGCGCGCGCCACGCCGACGCGTTGTTGCTGGCCACCGGAAAGCTTGCCCGGCAGTCGCGCCGCGTAGCTCTGTGGCAATTCGATCAGATCCAGGAGCTCCTTGACGCGCGCCTCGATCTCGTCGCGCGCCCATCCGAGGAGCTGCGGCGTAATGGCGATGTTCTCGCCGACGCTCATATGCGGAAAGAGCCCGATGCCCTGGATGACGTAGCCGATGCGCCGGCGCAATGTCGGGGCATCGACCGCGCCGACCGGTTCGCCATCAATGCTGACCGTGCCGCTGTCGGGTTCGATCAGCCGGTTGATGAATTTCAGCGTAGTCGTCTTTCCGGAGCCAGAGGCGCCGACCAGCGCGACGAATTGGCCGGCCTTGACGCCGAGCGTCGTCTCCGACACCGCGAGCGTGCGCCCGCCGTCGAAGGACTTGCAGACCCTGTCGAGCTCGATCAACGGCCGCATCGCTCAATTCGTCCTGTGGTCATCCTATGGGCATTGGTATCGGGCGATCTCACAGTGTGTAAAACTATGGCCGCTGGTTGATTGCGGTTCAAGCGCCCCGCTTGGCATGGGCCTGCGGCGAGATGGGCGCGCCGGCGTGTAGACGCGCCCGGCCACATCCAATATGAACCTGCCCGGGGGCCGCGGCCGTTCCGACGCCCTGTGCCGATCTGGAAAGTCAACACCATGAAAATCCTTGGGTTTCACAGCAACGAAGGACTGCGCCTAGGCGTGGTCGAGGGCGAGAACGTCATCGACCTGCAGGCAGTCGACGCACGGCTGCCGGCCAACCTGGCCGACGTATTGGCGCAGACGGGGGGCGATCTCACCTCGCTCGCCGACCTCGCCAAGAAGGCGCCCGCGAGCGCGCGCAAGCCGCTTCAGGGGCTCAAGCTCGGTTTGCCGGTCGCGCGCCCGCCCAAGAACATCTGCCTTGGGCTGAACTACCTGGAGCACGTCAAGGAAGGCTTCAATCGCGACAACGTTCCGAAGTTTCCGACGATCTTCATGCGCTGCCAGACCTCGCTCGTGCCGCACGGGCAGCCGATCGTGCGGCCGAAGGTCTCCGATACGCTCGACTACGAAGCTGAGATGGTGGTCGTGATCGGCAAGAAAGCCCGGCACCTCACCATGGACAATGCCTATTCCTGCATCGCCGGCTATTCCTGCTTCAACGAAGGCTCGGTGCGCGAATTCCAGCGCAAGACCACCCAGTGGGCCATGGGCAAGAACTTCGACTCGACCGGCGGCTTCGGCCCCTGGATGGTGACGGCCGACGAGATTCCGCCCGGCGGCAAGGGCCTCAAGATCCAGACCCGCCTCAACGGCCAGACCATGCAGTCGGACAACACCGACAACATGATGTTCCCGGTCGCCGAGACCCTCGTTTACGTCACCCAGGGCATGACGCTCGAGCCGGGCGACATCATCATCACCGGCACGCCGTCGGGCGTCGGTTTTGCGCGCAAGCCGCCCGTCTTCATGAGGGGTGGCGACACCTGCGAGGTCGACATCGAGAACGTCGGCGTGCTGGTCAATCCGATCGCGGACGAAAAGTAAAATAACAGCGCACGGTGCATGGCGGCCTCCGCGCGAGCGGGGGTCACCACGTGATCTGCGCGCAGGGAGGAGCAATATGGCGTTCGTCATCAGAGCTGTGCTTGCGGCCATAGCCGTCGCGTTCATCGCACAGCCCCTGGCGCTCTCGGCGCAGGACTGGCCGAAGCAGCCGATCCGCATCGTGGTCGGCTTCGGCGCCGGCGGCGGCACCGACATCGCGGCGCGCATTGTGGCGCAGCCACTTTCGGAAATGCTCCGCCAACCGGTCGTGGTCGAGAACCGGCCGGGCGCAGGCGGTACCACCGCGGCGGAAGCGGTCGCGCGCGCACCCAAGGATGGCTACGCCGCGCTGATGATGAGCAACGCGCACGCGGTCTCGGCCGCGATGTACAAGACGCTGCGCTATGATCCGATCAAGGACTTCCAGATGGTGTCGCAGGTCGGGACCGCGAGCCTCGTGCTGGTGACGGCGCCGAGCTTCCCGGCCAAGACGCTCAAAGAGGTGATCGCCCAGGCCAAGGCCAACCCGGGCAAGCTCAATTTCGGCAGCCCCGGCGTCGGCACCACCCAGCATTTCGCCGTCGAGTACCTGAAGCAGCTTGCCGGCATCGAGATGCAGCACATTCCTTATCGTTCGACCCCTGCGGCCGTCGCCTCGCTCATTGCGGGCGAGGTACAGGTCGTGATCGAGTTCATTCAGACCGTGCAAGGGCAGTTCCAGTCCGGCACGTTGCGCGCCATCGCGGTGACCTCGCCGCAGCGGTTTGCCACCGTCCCCGACATTCCGACTTTCGCCGAGTCGGGCCTGCCCGGCTACGACGTGACCAGCTGGTATGGGCTCGCCTTCCCGGCCGGTACGCCCGATGGAATTGTCGAGCGCACCAATACCGCGATGCGCAAGCTGCTGGCGACGGATGCTGTGCGCGCGCAGATTCTCAAGGTCGGCGCCCTGGTGCAGTCGTCGACGCCCGACGAGCTCAAGGATCACATCGCCGAGGAAATCAAGAAATGGAACGCCGTGCGGATGAAGGCCAACATCCAGCAGCAATGACACATGCGGCGTCACATGCGGCTTCTTGGCGCGCGACCCCGCCGAGGATGTTGCGCGCCATGGGGCCGCGCTAGAAATTTTGAAAGTGTAAGAGGGACGACATGGCTGATGCTCTGAATATCGTGACGATCTGCGGCTCGCTGCGGAAGGCTTCGTTCAATGCGGCGCTCCAGCGCGCGCTGCCGTCGCTCGCGCCTGCGGGCCTCAGCATCAAACCGGCGCCCGCCTGGGCCGATATCCCGGTCTACAACGCCGACATTCAGAGCGCGGGCTTTCCGGCGGCGGTGATCGCCTGGGCCGATGCCATCCGCTCAGCCGACGGCGCGATCATCGTCTCGCCCGAGTACAACTGGACCATCCCGGGCGGCCTCAAGAACGCGATCGACTGGACCTCGCGCATGAAGGACGACCCGTTTAAGGGCAAGCCGGTGGCGATCCAGTCCTGCGCCGGCGGGCTTCTGGGCGGTGCGCGCATGCACTATCACCTGCGCCAGTGCCTGACCTCGGTCGAGGCGGTGATCCTGATCCGGCCGGAAGTGTTCGTGAATTTCTCGGCCAAGAAGTTCGACGAGAAACTGGAGCTGACCGACCAGGGCACCAAGGACATGGTCAAGCTTCAGCTGGAGGCGTTCGAGAAGTTCGTGCGCAAGCAGACCGGGAAGCAGCATGGCGAGGCTTGAGGGCCGCAGCGCGATCGTCACCGGGGGTGCCAGGGGTATCGGCCGCCACTACGCGGAGGCGCTTGCCGCCGAGGGCGCCCAGGTGATGATCGCGGACGTGGCCGATGGCAGCGCGTTCGCGGCCGAGCTTGCCGCCAAGTACGGGCGCAACGCCACCGCCAGCACGACCTTCGACGTGAGCGACGAGAATGAGGTGAAGGCGCTGGTCGCGAGCACGATCGGGCGCTTCGGCAAGATCGACATCCTGGTCAACAACGCCGCGGTCTACTCAACGCTGGAAGAGCAGGAGTTCACCGAGATCGACACCGCGGTCTGGGACCGCGTGATGGCGGTGAACGTGCGCGGCCCGTTCCTGATGGCCAAGCATGTGGTGCCGCACATGCGCGCGCGCCGCTACGGCAAGATCATCAATATCGGCTCCGGCACCGTGTTCCGCGGCATTCCGCAGTTGATGCACTACGTCACGTCCAAGGGCGCCGTGAGCGCGTTCACGCGCTCGCTCTCGCGTGCGGTCGGGACCGACGGCATCTGCGTGAATACGCTCGCGCCGGGCTTTACGCTCTCCGACAGCGTGATCGAAAACAACCCGACCCATGTCAAGAGTTCGCGCGACAACGCGATTCAGCGCCGCGCCATCAAGCGCGATGCCCATCCGGGCGATCTCATTGGGGCGCTGGTCTTCCTTGCTTCGTCGGACAGTGACTTCATCACCGGGCAGACCATCGCGGTCGACGGCGGCGCGGTGAACACGTGATAGTCGTTACATCAACGTTTTTCTGTCGTCCCCGCGAAGGCGGGGACCCATAACCCCTAAAGTTTCGATTATCACTGGCCCTGCCACCATCGCCCTGCTGCGGCGTATGGGTCCCCGCGTTCGCGGGGACGACAATAACTACTGAACGCGCGTAACATCACTGCGGCTTGATGCCGGCGCTTTTGATGACCTTGGCCCATTTCTCGGTCTGGGCGGCCACGAACGCCTTGGCCTCCGCGGGCGTGAACACGATCGGTGTCGCGCCGACGTCGCCGAAGCGCGCCTTGATGCCAGGATCGGCGAGCGCCGCGTTGATCTCGCGGTTGAGCCGCTCGATGATCTCGCGTGGCGTCCCGGTTGGCACGCCGACGCCCGAGAACGTGCTCACCTCGAAGCCCGGCAGGGTCTCGCCGGCGACCGGCACGTCGGGCAGGGCCGGGGAACGCGCTTTGGGCAGCAGCGCCAGCGCGCGCACGGCCCCGCTCTTGATGTGCGGGAGCGAGTTCGGCAGCGCGTCGACCGCGGCCTGCACCTGCCCCCCAATGAGGTCGGTGATCAGCGCCGCGCCGCCGCGATACGGCACATGCACCATGTTGACGCCGGTCGTCATCTTGATGAGCTCAATCGCAAGATGACTGATGGTGGCCGCTCCGAACGAGGCGATGTTGATCTTGCCCGGGTTGGCTTTGGCGTGCGCGATCAATTCCTTAAGCGTCTTCGCCGGCACCGCCGGGTTGACCTCCAGCACCAGCGGCAGCTCGCCGAGGCCCGCGACCATCGTAATGTCGCGCAGGAAGTTGAACGGCAGCGACTGGTAGAGCGAGACGTTGATCGTGTGGGTCGATGCCGTGAACAGCAACGTGTATCCATCCGGCGGTGAGCTTACCACCGCCTGGGTTGCGATATTGGTGCCGCCGCCCGGCCGGTTCTCGATGACGACGGGCTGGCCCATCCGCTCCGCCATGAACTGGCCGACGAGGCGCGCGATCAGATCGGTCGAGCCGCCGGCCGGGTAGGGGACGATCCAGCGGATTGGCCGGCTCGGATAGGCCTGCGCATTGGCGACGCGCACGGCCGCGGGGAGTGCGGCAGTGATCCCCGCAAGCTGCAGAAATCGGCGGCGTTGAAGCGACATGGCTCCCTCCCTTGTCTCTCGTTTCGTAGCCCGCATCGAGCGTAAGCAAAATGCGGGGAAGGACGACTATTCCGCCGCCGCCGGCTGCTTTCCCTGCGGCAGGCGATCGCGAAAGTGCGGCAGAATCTCCTCGGCGATGGCCGTCATGTTGGCGCGCGCCATGTCGTCGGGCAGCGTTCCGAACTGGGTCTTGGTCAGCGATGTATTGAAGCCCGCAAGGTCCTGGTATTCGGCAAGCTTCTCGCGCACCGTGTCGGGGCTGCCGACGATGACGACGCCGGATTTGACCAGCTCTTCGATCGACGACGTCTTGCCCGTCACCTTGGCGGCGCGCACGCGCTTCATCGACTCGATGTTGCTGTAGCCCGGCGGCAGCAGCATCTCGACCGGCATCTTCAGGAAGCGGTTGACCAGCGCCTCGAGATGCGGGCGCGCCTCGCGCATGGCTTTCTCGTCGGTCTCGGCGACGTAGATCGTGTTCGACCAGGCGAGCTGATCGGGCGACGCCTGGTAGCCGGCCTTTTCCGCCTCGTCGCGGTACATCTGAAAAAAACGCGCCACCGCCGCGATCGGGCTCAACGTCTGGCAGTAGGTGTAGCGCATGGCGGCGGCCCAGCGGATGGTGCTGCTCGAGCCCTGCGAGGGAATCCAGATCGGCGGATGGGGATTCTGATAAGGCCGCGGCCATGGGTTCACGTAGTTGAACTGATAGTGCTTGCCCGTATACGCAAACGGCCCGGGCTCGGTCCAGGCGCGCACGATCATGTCATGCGCTTCCGCGAAACGCTCCTGCGACTGCACCGGGTTGATGCCCATGGCGTGATATTCGGCGCCGATGCCGCGCACGAAACCCGCAATGAAGCGGCCGCGCGTGAGGTTGTCGAGCATGGCGTATTCCTCGGCAACCATCAGCGGATTGTTGAGGAGCGGCAGCGCGCGGCCGAGCACGGCGAGCTTGGCGCGCTTGACGCTGCGCGCCAGCGCGCCCGCGAGCACGCCCGGGATCGGCATCATGCCGTAGGCGGTCTGGTGATGCTCGTTGAGACACACACCGTCGAAGCCGAGGCGGTCGGCGAGCTCCATCTGGTCGAGATATTCGTGATAGAGCTCGGCGCCTTTGTGAGGGTCGTAGTGGCTATTCGAGAATGTCACCCAGGCCGATCCGTTGCGCTCGATCGCATCGAGGTCGGCGTGGCGATAGGGCATCAGGTGAAAGTTGAAGAACTTCATGCCGCGGCCCTCATGCCATCGATGAAATGTTCAAGCTCGGAGACGAACGCGGCGGGCTTCTCGACGTTCGGCACATGCCCACACTCGGGAATGATCACGACCTTGGAGCCGGGAATGAGCTTCTGGAACGCAAAGGCATAGTCCTTGGGAAACAGCCGGTCGTTGGCGCCCCACAGGAGCAGGGTCGGCACGTCGATCCGGTGCAGCCATTTGTAGAGATGCGGATCGTAACCGCGCGGCTGCCAGGTGAGCCTGGCGGTCGCAATCCGGTTCTTCATCGCTACGTCCTCGAGCTCAGGCTGCAGCAGCCGCTTGATCATCTCGTCGGCGCGCGCCTGATCGTAGAAGAAATCGCGGATGCGCTGCTCGTCGGTACGCAGGAAGGTGTCGATCTGCTCGACGCCTGGCACGTGAATGCCGGCCGAGCCGACCAGCGTGAGCGAAGCCAGCCGTCGGGTGTCGCGTACAGCCAGTTCGGCCGCGATCCAGCCTCCGAGCGACAGCCCGACGAGATGAACCCGCTCCAGGTTGAGATGATCAAGAACGTCGAGGTAGAAGTAGGCCAGGTCGTGGATGTTATCGAGCCAGTCGGGCGTATTGGAATCGCCGAAGCCCGGATGCTCGGGAACAATCACGTCGAACTTCTCAGCGAGCGACGCCATGAACGGAAGCCAGGCGCCGGCGCCACTGGCGCCATGGAGAACGAGCAGCGGTTGGCCGGAGCCACCCCGCATCAGCCGGACGTTGCAGCCTCGCAGCGCAATCGTCGATGTCGCACGGTCCGCCATTCCGGGGTCTCCTGGGATTCCTCTCTCGGGTCTTGCTTGCGGCGCATTGGGGCCTCGGCCGCACGCACGGGCATCGTATAGCGTCCCCCGGTTGCTTCGAAGTCCCGATCTCGCTCAGCTAGGCCGACGTGTTCAGAATACCTGCTCTGCGGCGGCTTGATTGACCCTTGCGATGCCGACCCGGGTAGATAGTTTCATTCTGTACTATCTCCCAGTTTTGGGCTATTCTAATCTGAAGGTTCCGGACCTAAAGGAGAGCGGCATGCCCAGCGCGGCCAAGCGGCAGGACGGCAAGACCAACGGCAGACCGGGCCCCAAGCACAACATCGAGGCGGCTCGCGAGGAGTTTTACCAACGCATCTCCAAGCAGGACATGGCGCCTCTTTGGAAGGTGATGAGCTCGGTCGTCACCAAGGAGCCGGTGACGCGCTGCGCGCCGCATGTCTGGCACTACGACGATGTGAAATCGTTGGTGATGGAGTCGGGCGGCCTGATCACGGCCGAGGAGGCGCTGCGGCGGGTGCTGATCCTGGAAAACCCGGCGATGCGCGGGGAGTCGAAGGCCACCAACACGCTCTTTGCCGGTATCCAGATGATATTGCCGGGCGAGGTCGCGCCCGCGCACCGCCACGTCTCGTCGGCGATCCGCTTCGTGCTTGACGGCGAGGGCGCCTATACGGCGGTCGAGGGCGAGCGGGCCTTCATGTCTCCGGGCGACTTCGTCATCACGGCGAACTGGGCGCCGCACGATCACGGCAACCCGTCCAAGAAGCCGATGCTGTGGCTCGACGTGCTCGACTTCCCGGCGGTGAATTTCTACGAGGCGTCGTTCGCCGACTACTTCGACGAAAAGGACAAGATGCAGAACACGACGCGTGGCGACGGCGATTCGCTCGCGTTCTATGGCTCCGGCGTGCTGCCGGACGGCGCTCCGGTCGAGCTCAAGCGCAGCCCGGTGATCAACTACACTTATGCCCGCACGCGGCCCATTCTCGATCGCCTCAAGAAGGCCGGCGATATCGACAAGAGCCACGGCGCGCGCGTGCGCTATGCCAACCCGATCAACGGCGGCCCCGTGCTGCCGACGATGGGCGCCCATCTGGCGCTGTTCCCGAAAGGCTTCAAGGGCGACAAGTATCGCGCGACCGACGGCACCATTTTCGTCTGCACCGAAGGCGGCGGGACGACCAAGGTCGAGGACAAGGTCCTGGAGTGGGGGCCGAACGACGTGTTCGTGGTGCCGCCGTGGAAGCGCTATTCGCACCACCCGACCAAGGAGTCGGTCTTGTTCTCGATCTCCGACCAGCCGGCGCAGGTAGCGCTCGGCATCTGGCGCGAGGATAAGCATCCAAACTGACCCGCGCGCGCCGAGGCTGTTGGCTTGAGGCTACTAGTCAGTGCAAGGGCGGGGTACCGCAGTGTGGTCTTCTTGGACGCCCCGCTGGTGCAATAAGCGCTGTGCGGGCGCGATCGCCTTGACTTGACTCCGCTCGATCTCGATCGGCTTTTGAAAGAAGAGCAGACGTGTAAAACTGCATTTCGGCCGCAGCGCGCCGACACAGGCGCCGGTCCAGGGAGGAATACTCATGAAGCGATTGTTCGCCGTACTTCTCATGCTGCCGCTCGGCCAGGCTGTCGCCCAGGCGCAGGACGCCCAGGCCGGCAAGGCGCTCTGGGAAAGCCCCGACACGCAGTGCCGCAACTGCCATGGCTTGAAGGGCGAGGGCGCGTTCGGCCCCGATCTCGCCGGCCGCCACCTGACGCCCGCGCAATTTGCGCACGCGGTGCGCAAGCCATGGGGGATCATGCCCGCCTTTGTTGAAAGCCAGGTCAGCGATGCCGACCTCGCAAACCTGGCGGCCTATTTCGGCGGCCTGCCGGCGGTCACGGAGCCGGGCAAATGGCGGTTTCCCGTTCCCAACAACGCCCATCCGGGCCAGGCTACCGCGCTCTCGATTGGGTGCGCGCAGTGCCATGGGCCGCGGCTCAATGGTCCGCGCGCGAACATGGGCGCGGTTGACATGGATTTCGACTGGTTCAAGAGTCTCGTCTACAACCACACCACCGCTTATCCGCAGCACGCCCATCGCCTCGAGGAGACGCTGAGGCGGCGCATGCGCATGGGCAATTTCAACCCGGCGCGCATCTCGGAGGCTCAGCTGCGCAAGATTTATGATTGGGCGCGCGAACTCGGGGTGCGCGCGCGCGTGGTGGCGAGGCTCGGCAAGGGCGCGCCCGGCGCCAACGGCGTGACCTATACGCTTCACGTCGAGAACGGCGGACTGCCGGGCAAAGCCGCCACTGTGGAAGATCCGGTCGTGCGGCTGATCGTTCCGGCCGACACCGAGGTCGTGGCCACGACCGGTCCCGGGTATCAGGGCGTCAAGATGGATGAGAAGGCCAAGGCCAACGTGGCGACCTGGCAAGCGCCCGCGATGACGCCAATGGCGAAGCAGACTTTCACCATCACGCTCTCCAAATCCGCCACCGCCGCGAGCAACCTGCGCGGCGAGATCCGCTGGACGAGACCCGCGGTCAAGACCGGACCGAGCGATGTGCAACCGATTGCGCCGGCGCCGCTCTGAGGCGGAGCTTTGTCACTCCAGGTATCCGTGCGGCGCCGCCCTCCAGCAGCGCCACTTTTTTGCTTACGATGGATCGCCTGTCGCGTCGGGCTTGTGGTCGCCTTCGACCAGCCCGTAGACCAGGACGCTAGCGTAGTGGTCCCCGACCCGCCAATAGTCGCGCAACGGTCCGCCTTCGTGGCGAAAGCCGAGCCGTTCGACGAGGCGGATCGAGGCGTGGTTGTCTGGGCTGATCATGGCCTCGATCCGATGGGTACCGAGCTCATCGAAGCAATAGGCCAACAGCGCTCGCAGGGCTTCCGTCATCAGCCCCTGCCCATAATGCGATCGCGCCAGGATATAGCCGAGCTCCAGTCGTTTGTTATGCGTCTCGCGATGATGGTAGTTGACCATGCCGATGCAGCGGTCGCCGCGTTTCTGGGTGATCGCCCACGCCTGATAGCTGTTCGGGCTTGATGTCCGGGCCAGGATCTTCACCCATCGCGCCGTCTCGGCCTTGCTCTTGCAGGCGGGAAAATTCCAGTAGCGCATCGCGTCGACGTCGCCGAAGCAGGCGTGCAAGCCGTCGACATCGCGCGGCGCGAAACGCCGCAGACGCAGGCGTTGGGTTGTGAGTTCTGGACAGGAGTGCTTTGCCACGACGGCCTGACGATCAGAGACACCGGGCTGGCGGCCGGCCGGCGGCGTCTAACCCCGGCGCGATTCGATCGGCGTCCCGCGCTTCTTGTTGTAACCGTGAATCTGAACGGTGCCCCACACGCCATTGAGGTGATAGGGATCGCTGCGCGTGAACGCGTCGACCGACGCGCGATCCTCGGCGTCGATGACGAAGATCGAGCCGCACGGGGTCTCGCCGTCATCGGCCACGAGCGTCCCGGCCGTCACGACATCAACGTTGTGCTTGTCGGCTTCATCGAGATGGATGCGATGCGCGCGGTAGAACTTCGCGCGAGTCGGCAGGATATCGCGCTTGTCGGTAGCGTGGACGACGAAAAGCATTAGGCGGGCCCGTTCTGATTGAACCGGCCAGCATCCTAGACCATTCCTGCAGCAGGTTCGACCCGGAATCCCGGTCCGGCCTGGAGCGTGATCCGGCGCTCCGCCACGGCGGCGGCCCAGCGTGCGGTTGTTGCGAGCCCGCCGAAGGCGAAGAAATGCGGCTTGACCACGCCGAGGTGGCGGTCGGCGCGTGCCTGCGCGAGCGCCTGCACCAGAGCATCGGGCGCCGTCATGGCGAACAGCTGGCGCGCAAGGCCGGATTGCCGCGCCAGTCCCTGTATCGAGGCGCGCACGCCGCAGCGGTGCGCATAGCGAAGAAGCGCCGAAAGATTGGTGGGGCCGGCGAGCCCGACGCGTACCGGATGCTCCAGGCCGAAATCGCGCAGGCGTCTTATCCAGTGCAGGATCGCGTCAGCGTCGAAGCAGAACTGCGTCACGATGTGGACCTTGATGCCGATCGCTTCGGCGGCGGCGATCTTGTCCATGAGCGCGCGGTCGAGATCCTGTTGCGAAATCCGCGGATGGCCTTCCGGATAGCCCGTGATGCCGATCTCGCCGATCCCGTGGCGCCGCAGGGCGCCGCTGTCGATCACTTCAAGCGAGCTGCGGAAGTCGCCGGCCGGGCGGTCGCGGTCGCCCGCGATGACCAGGACGCGCTCGACAGCAGCCTCATCGGCGAGACGCGCGAGATGGCGGTCGAGCGCCGCGGCGCTTGCAAACGTGCGCACCGCAATATGCGGGACGGGATTGAAGCCGCCCGCGCGCAGCCTGATCGCGCTGTCGAGCACGTCCTGCGGCGGCCGTGTCGGCACCGCGCTCACATAGACGCGGGTGCCGGGCGGCGCGAGCACGCCGAGCACCGCGATCTCATCGGTCGTCGGCCGCGTAGCCTCGATCGAAAAACCTTGCGCGAATTCCGCGATCGATTCGATCGGATCGCACAGTCTCGCTTTGGCCGCGGCCATCGTCATCATCAGCTCGTCCTCTCCCTGCGCGTAACGGTCAGTCGCGCCGGCGCGAGATCACGTAGGATTCATCGTAGAACCAGAGACCGCCGCGCTCGTGCAACACGTCGCGCGTCGCATCGAGGTAGCGGCTGTCCGACACCACGTCGCCGAGGCGGTCGTCCTCGACCTGGGCCACATAGATCGCGGCGTTCCAGGCGGCGAACAGCGTCGAGGTGCCGATCGAGCCGGAGAGCTCGGAGGGCAATGTGTGCATGTCGTAGCGGAACAGCGAGCGGTTGTCCGCGTAGGCATTGAAGTTGAGATCGCGGCCGGCAGGTCCGAGCTCCTGCTTCACCACCTTGAGAACCTGGTGACGGTCATGGATGAACGGATTGTCGCCGGGCCAGACCTTCTGAATGATCTCCATGCCGGGGTCATTGCCATGGGAATGAATGGCGATCAGGCGTCCGCCCGGGCCGAGCGCCTTGGCGAGCGGCGCGATGACGCGTCCGGCCTTGAATTCGAGCGAGGCGCGCGCGCGATAGGGCTGCGACGCGATGACGAGATCATAGTTGGCGACGGTGCCGCCCGGCCGCGGGATGATCGGGTCGAGCAGAAAGCGGTGGTCCTCGCGATAGATCACCAGCACGACCGGCCGCTCATAGACCGGATTGCCGGTCTTCGGGCTCACGCCCGCCTTCCAGTTCTGTGCCAGGAATGGTACCAGGTCGGTGATCTGCTGCTCGAAGCGATGCGCGGAATCGCCGGTCAGCGGCGCCTCGCGCCAGACCATGCTGGAAGCCGCGTTGAGCGACTTGACCGCGAGCCAGGGCGCGTCCGCATAGGCGAGGTTGGTCAGGACCAGCACGGTTGCCGGATGCTCGCAGAAGCGGTCCGACATCTTCTGCAGCGCGAGCCGCACGTCTTCGAGGCTGATCTCCTTGCCGACAACGTAGAACGGCATGTGCGGAAAACGGTCGTGCATCGCGCGCAGCACCCGCAGCATGATGGTGCCGTCGCCGACGCCGGCGTCGAACATGCGCACGGCCGGCGGGCGCGGATGAATATTGGCAAGCTCGAGCGTAACCCGGTTGGCTACGACCCACTTTTCGCTGCAGGTGTTGACGAACAGGAGATACTTCTGCCGGTTGTCGAAGAAACGGAAGTTGCGCTGCGGATCGGGCTCGGCGGCCGGCACCAGCGAGTGCACTGGTGAATGCCCTGGCGCGGGCTGCGCCTCGCGCGGCCGCTCGATGATCGCGGGCCGCCCCGCCCCCATGCTCGTACGATTGGTAGCGATGAAGGTGCGGATGCGGTCGAGCGTGTCGGTCGTAATGCGACCGCCGTTGCGCAGCCGCGTCGTGAGCTTGCCGTCGTTGACTGCGCGCCGGCCGAAAGTGGATTCGGCGAGCCCGGTGTGGCGGCAATAGTCGGAGATTTCCTGCAGCAGCTCTTGTGCGTTCATTGTTGGGCGCCGGCGTTGAAATTGGCCTCGTTTCCTCGTTCCTCGGTTGCGGCTTGCGCGCATCCGTTGCGGCAAGCGAACCAAGGGTGCGGGGTGCCGTCAACCACAAACGGTCCCACTAGGTGGATGGGACGGAAGATGGGCGATGTCCCATAGAAGGAAGAGGTGATCAGCCATCATGTTACCATTCTTATCTAAATGCTGCCCGTCGATGGGCCGGAAAATTGGGCGCGTTATGGGAAGCGTCCCACCACTTCAGTGGGCAGACAGGAACCGTCGATTACGCCGGCGCGCGAAGCGCACCGACGACCGTTTCCGCGACCGCGACGGTGCCGTCGCGGCCGCCGAATTCGCACGGCTTGAGGCCCTGCGCGAAGGCGTGGTCGACCGCCTGGTCGATCGCGCGTGCGGCAGCGGCGGCGGGAGGATGGCTGTGCCGGTCGGCGAGCCAGTCCAGCATCAGCGCGGCCGACAGGATCATCGCGGTTGGATTGGCGAGCCCGCGGCCCATGATGTCGGGCGCCGTGCCGTGGCAGGGCTGGAACACGGCATGGCGATCGCCGATGTCGGCGGACGGCGCCATGCCCATGCCGCCAATCAGGCCGGCGGTCAGGTCGGAGAGGATGTCGCCGAACATGTTCTCCATCACCAGCACGTCGAAGTCCCACGGCCGCCGCACCAGCATGGCCGAGCAGGCGTCGACATAGAGCCGCTCGGTCGTCACCGCGGGATGGCGGGTCGCGCATTCGTCGAACAACTTTCGGAAGAACGCATAGGCCTTGAATGCATTGGCCTTGTCGACGCAGGCGAGCCGTCCGGGCTGGCCGCGCGCGCGCCGGCGCTCGGCATAGCGGAACGCGAACGCGAACAGACGCTCGCAGGTCTTGCGCGTGATCACGAGCGTCTCGCGTGCCTCCGTATCGGTGACCACGCCCTTGCCCATGGAAGCGAACAGGCCCTCGGTCGACTCGCGGATCACCACGAGATCGATGCCATGCTCGGCCGCGCCGACGATCGGGCTCGGCACGCACGGAATGAGCCGGCACGGCCGCACGCCCGCATAGAGGTCAAAGATCATGCGCAGCTCGACCTGCGGCATGATCTCGGTGTTGTCGGGGTAACGAATGTCGGGCAGCCCGCAGGCGCCGAGCAGGATGGCGTCGGCTTCCTCGCACAGCCGGACCGTGCTGTCGGGCAACGCGCTGCCGGTCGCGCGATAGTGGGCGGCGCCTGCTGGCGCCTCGCTAAAGCGGAGAGCCAGGCCGGGGGTCGCCGCCGCAACCTGGCGCAGCACCTCAAGCGCTGGCGCCATCACCTCCGGACCGATGCCGTCGCCCGCGATCACCGCGATATGGAAGCTGTCGTTGGCGCGCATGGTGCTTTTCGGTGTTACGCTGCAGCGGAGTGGCTACGCGGATCGCCAAGGGGCTGCAAGGCCGAAGGCGCCCGCAAGGCCGAAAGGGAAGAGGATGCCGCGCTTCGCCGCCAACCTGGCGTATCTTTTCACCGAGCGCCCCTTCCTGGAGCGCTTCGCCGCGGCGGCTGCCGCTGGCTTTCCGGCGGTCGAGCTACAGTTTCCCTATGATCAGGCTCCCTCAGCCGTGAAGGCGGAGCTTGCGCGCCACGGCCTCACCATGCTGGGCATCAACTCGCCACCCGGCAATCAGCCTTCCGGGGAGTTCGGGCTGGCGGCGCTGCCGGGGCGCGAACAGGATTTTGCCGCGCTGTTTCGCCAGGCGCTCGACTACGTGGTGGCGATCGGGGGCCGGCAGATCCATGTGCTGGCCGGCCATGTGCCGCCGGAGCATCGTCCGGCGGCCGAACGCGCCTTCGTCGCCAATCTCGCGCGCGCGGCCGAGGCGGCGGCCGAGCGCGCGATCACCATCCTGATCGAGCCCATCAATCCACGCGATCGGCCGGACTATTTTCTCACCCGGGCCGAGCATGCCGCCGCCGTTATTGCCAAAATCGGGCGCCCAAACGTCCGCATCCAGTTCGATTTCTATCACGCCCAGATCGTGGGCGGCGATCTCATCCGCCGCTTCGAGGCGGTGCTTCCGCTTGTCGGCCACGTGCAGATCGCGGCCGTGCCGTCACGCCATGAGCCCGACGAAGGCGAGGTGAACTACCCGGCGATCTTCGCGATGCTGGACCGGCTCGGCTATCCGGGCTTCGTCAGCGCCGAGTATCGGCCACGGGGGCTGACCGAGGCCGGGCTGTCCTGGGGCCGTCCCTATGGCATCATTTCTCGCGCAAATTGAACTGCTTATGCTATTCATAAGGCACGGGTGGGCGAAGCTGTGGGTCTGGTCGCGTTGCTGGTGGCATTGCGCAGCGCAGCACGATTGGTAGGGTAGCACCCCATGTTGGAACGAACGACTCAGGTTACCGGTTCAGCAGTGGAAGCCGAGCATCGGCTGCGCGACGCCCTGCGTCATGCGCGCATCGAGGCGGCGGAGCGGACCGGCGTTGTCGTGGAACTGCACGATGCGGAGGTGGCAAGGCTCGAGCTTCTCAACGAGGCGCTCGATCCGATCTTTGCCGACATCCCGTCCGACGTGGATCTTTTCGATCGCGGCATCAGCCGCGGCGAAAACCCGCGGCTGTGGCTCGATGCAGTTGCGCACGTCGCCATGAGCCGCGACAAGCGGATGTATCGGCTCGTGCAGGACACGCGCTACGGCCGCAAGGTTCTCGTTGAATCGATGAACATGAGCGAGCTGACCGCTGCGATCACCAAGTATGTGGCGCAGCGCCTGATCGAGCGCGAACGAGCCCTCGTCAACAACACCGTCGTGCTGGTCGATCCGCATCGGGAGGTGCGGCTCGAGCGCACGCGCGGCCGCCGCCGCACCATCGGGGCGTTCTTTCTCGGTGTGTTCGCGGGACTTGCGGGGCTGGTAATTGCGGCGATCCTTTCGGCGCCGCACTGACGAATTCGTCCAGGTGCTGAAGCAACGTAGCCGCAGGGTGCGAAGCGGGGGCCCGCTCTGCTGCAGGATTCTTTTGTCGCTATCCCCGAACAAGCGGACTCGTTTGGTCACTTAGAGTTGAGTTTGACCCCGGGGCGACTCCATTGACTGCCTAAGCTCCTGACCATTCGGGGTGGAATATTGGACCCCGCTGAACCAGCGACCTTAGAGTCAGCATGCAGCGCAATCAGCCGGGACGGATCATGGTTTTGGTCGCCTTCTTCAAAGCGTTGGCCAGGCCTCCGATGACTGAATCATCGACGGTCTTGATCGTGCAGTGATAACAGAAGGCTACAATACCTGACCCGGCGGCCACGGTCGGTGCCTCTGGGATCTGTTTGCCGATGGCCAAAGCCGTACCCAGCATTGCCAGTTGCACAAAGAAATAGAACAGGGTCGTGACCCAGAGCGCCGCCATTGTGCCGATCCACATAAGCGCTGCTCGCTCCCCCAAATTCAGCTCTGAGAGTGTTCCAAGGGTGCTGATCCTGAATACCAGTCCCACAGATGGAAGAAAGACAACAAGCACTAGTATGGCTTCGAGAACATCGCCTTTCATGATGATGCCAAGCGGAAGTGTGATTGGTGATAGCAACACAGCAACGAAGAAAAACAAAAATGCAATGAAGACCATGACGATGCCAACAATTAAGATAACAGGCGAAAGAACAATGGTCAGCAGAAAACGCACAAATCGAAGGACGGGTTGGGATACAAGGTGTTCAATCCCAGAGGTCATCCACTTGATAAGGTCGCCTATAACACTGAAGAATTGATCAAATACGTCCCTAATCGGGCTAAACAAATTGCCGGCCGATTCAAACACGTAGTCAAATAGAGCAATCGGATTGATATTGCTTGCTGACGTCTCTAGTTGCTTTTGAAAATGCACCAGCCCGGTCGGCTTAGGGAGCACATACTCAAACACCAAGGCCAACAATAACAGAACAACTGCTGTTGCGAGCCAATCGAAAACAAACTTGATGATCTTTCTCTTGAGGCAATGGCCGAGAGCGATGAGCCTGTTGCTTGGGGAAGCGGGCGCGCTCGCTTGCGTCTTTTCTTGCTCGGTAGGATCCTTTGGCTGCGCGGCGTGGTCCTGTGTCACGGCGATGTCCCGAGATCCGCAAGTGCTGACACCATCCCCATACCATGCGACGGGCGTGAGAGCCTAGTGCCCCGTTTCCGAAGTTCGTGAGTCATCGCTGTACCCTCTGATACGAACCTCGGAAACAGAGGGGCACTAGCAACTCTATGATTTTAGTGCCGCTTTCCGATTTGAAGTTCCTAACAGTGCGTGCCGCAGTCGGCATAGGAACTTCAAATCGGCGGCTCTAGTCTAGCGGCCGACGCCACTATCGCGCAGACGAGTTGTGATGCGCCCGCTAGCAACCTACGATTATCGCGCGCTTGCGCTCAACGATACGCGTGCCGTCGCGATCGAGACCGCGCGCGATCAGCTCGCAGCGCCAGGCGCCGGCCTCGCCATCGATGACATAGAGATTGTAAGCCGCCGCATCGTATTTCCAGCCGACCGTGGCCGAGGCAGAAGGCACGCCAACGGCGGCGACTTTCTGCTGCGGTGTCTCGAGCCAGCGTACAAGCTCGAGATGCTCGTGGCCGTGCAGCACCAGCTCAGCGCCATGTTGTTTGAGCATTGCAATGAAAGGCTCGCCGTCGATCAGCCTGCGGTCGTGCCACTCGGGCCGCGTCACCGGCGGATGATGGATCAGCACGACGCGAAAAAGATTCTCGCGCCGCGTTTCGTCGAGCAGGTCGGCAAGGCGTGCGATTTGTGCCGCACCAAGCCGTCCGGTTGCGCGAAACGGCAGCGTGGGGACTGCCGTCGTTACCCCGATCAGGGCGAGCGGGCCGCGTCGGCGTACAAATGGAAACTGCGGCGTCGCACCCGCGGACAAAGCGTCGTCGCGCATGTAGTCGGCCCAATATCGCTCCGGATAGCGCGCCTTCGACCAGACATAGGTGTCGTGGTTGCCGGGCACGAGCGTGACATCCTGCGGCCGGCCCAGCCGTTCGAGCCAGGCGCGCGCGGGTGCGTATTCGGCCGCTAGCGAGAGATTGATGAGATCGCCGGTGACGGCGATGTGATCGACCGTCTGCGACTTGAGATCCGCGATGATGCGGTCGAGCACGTCGGGCAGATGGAAGTGCCGGCGCCGGCGCTGCCAGTTGATGAAGCCGCCGATCCGCTTACCCAGAAGCTCGAACGGGTTCGGGGACGGCGGCGCAAGATGCGGGTCGGACAGGTGCGCCAGCACGAAGCTCGGCATTCACAACGTTCCAATCATGCGGGGTCAAGGCTCGCTTATGAACTGCCGATGAGTATGCCGGCGAGGAAGACCAGCGTTCCACCCGCGACGACCTGAAACGCGGCGGACAGGATTGGCGTGTCCATATAGCGATAGCGGATGAAGGAGATGGCTGCGAGCTCGATGGCCACCACGATCACGGCCAGAACGGTCGCGGCCCGGAAGTCGTGGATCAGATAGGGCAGGGTGTGGCCGAGGCCGCCGAGCGCGGTCATCAGGCCGCAGACGGTACCGCGGATCCAGGGCGTGCCGCGACCGGTCAGCGATCCGTCGTCTGAGAGCGCCTCCGCGAAGCCCATCGATATGCCGGCGCCGACGGAGGCCGCGAGCCCGACCAGAAAGGTCTCCCAGGTGTTGTGGGTGGCGAACGCCGCCGCAAACAGCGGCGCCAGCGTCGACACCGATCCGTCCATCAGGCCGGCAAGCCCGGGCTGCACGTATTGCAGCAGGAAGATGCGGCGGGCGGTCTCGTCCTCCTTGTCGAGCGCGGATTTGGTAAGAATTTGCTCCTCAAGGCGATGGGCAAGGTCTTCGTGCTGGTCCTCGATCTCGGCGAGTTCCACCAGCAGCTGGCGGGTCGAGGCATCGCGTGTCGTCTCCGCCGCCCGGCGATAGAATTGTGCCGCCTCGAACTCCATGTCCTCGGCATATCGTCGCACGTCATGGAGCCCGAGCGGGCGCGCGAGCCAGAGCGGCTTCTTCTGGATGAAGCCCTTCACGTCCTGGCGGCGGATGAGCGGCAGGTAGTCGCCGAACTTCGACCGATAGAGATCGAACAGCATGCTGCGGTGGCGTACCTCCTCGTCCGCCATTTCGTCGAATACCTTGGCGGATGCCGCGTACTGCTCGCGCAGGCCCTCGGCGAAACCGCGATAGATGCGGCTGTCCTCCTCTTCGTTGGAGATGGCGAGCGCAAGAACTTCCTGCTCGGTGAGGTCGGAGAAGCGCTTCACATTAGCCTCGCGGCGCTGGAGGTGAGCTCTGGAAATAATTAGAAAGTCTCTAAACTATAATACAGCGCCTTTGACAACCCGGCGCGATTGGCTTCATTGGCCCTGGCGTCGATCCCCCGAATCACAGCTTGGAAGTCGCCGCACATGAAGGTTGCGCTCATACGCGTTCGCGATGCGCTCGAACCACTGGTGCGGCGCGTGCTGCATGCCTATTGGCGCTTCGCGCGCGGACTGACGCTCGGCGTGCGCGCGCTTGTGGTGGATGAGAATCGGCGCGTTTTCCTGGTGCAGCACAGCTATGTGCGCGGCTGGCACCTGCCTGGCGGCGGGGTTGAAACAGGCGAGACGGTGATCGACGCCCTCATCCGCGAGCTCCGCGAGGAGGCCAACATCGAGCCGACGGCGCCGCCCCGCCTGCACGGCATCTTCTTCAACGAGCGAGTGTCCCGCCGCGACCACGTGGTGCTCTTCGTGGTGGCGGACTTTCGGCAGATCGCCGCGCCCGTCCCTGACCACGAGATCATCGCGCACGGCTTCTTTGACCTCGACTTATTGCCCGACGATACCAGCGCGGCGACCCGCGCCCGCATCATTGAGGTCATGGGAGGCGCGCCGGTCACCGAGTGCTGGTAGCAGCTCCCGCCGGCATGTCCGTCGGTTGATCTCAAGAACGCGTTATCGGGCCCTTTCCCGCGACGTTTCATGCTAGCTTCGCGCCAAGGCCGCAGAAATGTACGGCCTGCGGCCCGGAAAGGAGCCGCGCTCGATGGGA
Organism: uncultured Alphaproteobacteria bacterium; assembly: GCA_963753575.1. Lineage (GTDB taxonomy): Bacteria > Pseudomonadota > Alphaproteobacteria > Rhizobiales > Xanthobacteraceae > VAZQ01. The sequence goes on along the minus strand of CAVWCR010000003.1, from coordinate 2,771,559 downwards.
GGATCGCAATGAACGGGAAGGTCGGTCGGTCGCGCAGTTGCGGTCAGCCCGACCTCATCACCAACGGCCGCAGTGGCTTGTTTCACTGCTTCCCGCAATAGCGCGGCGCGTGCGCGCCGATCGTGACGACGGACAGCGCTCGCTGTCCGCTCCTTGACTTGCTGCCGTCCCATCAACCTGTCGCAACCATGTCGCACCATAACGGTACGGCCCAACGGCTCGCGAACGAGCCGATCATCGTGGAGGACTCCAATGAAGAATGCGATGCGTTTGAGCGTGCTTGCTTCGGCCGCGCTCATGACCCTGACTTTGAGCGGAAGCGGTCAGGCGCAGCAGAACAACATGACTTTCTTCATCACCAGCGTCGGCCCCGGCAAGGGCGGCGATCTCGGTGGCCTTGCGGGCGCCGATGCGCACTGCCAGCGCCTTGCGGCGGCGGTCGGCGCCGGCGGCAAGACCTGGCGCGCTTATCTCAGCACCAACCAGGCCGCTCAGGGCGGCGCCGTCAACGCGCGCGACCGCATCGGCAATGGACCTTGGCAGAACGCGAAAGGCGTGGTGATCGCCACCAGCGTGGCCGATCTGCACAGCGCCAACAACAAGATCGGCCGGGCGACCGCCTACAACGAGAAGGGCGAGCTCGTGAAGATGCGCGGCGACACGCCCAACCAGCACGACATGCTGACCGGGTCCGACCTCGAAGGCCGCGCCTTTCCGGGCAACCTCAACCTGACCTGCAACAACTGGACGAGCAGCACCTTCGGCAGCGCCATGCTGGGCCACGTCGATCGCGAAGGCATCGCCAACACGGTCTATCAGCACTCCTGGGTGTCTGCGCACATGTCGCGCAGCTGCAGCCAGCCTGACCTCGTCGCTACCGGCGGCAATGGGCTGTTCTACTGTTTCGCGCAATAACGTCCCCGCCGGCCGCGCTCGGCGGCACGGACCGGTCGATCAACAACAGCCCGCGCGGCATCCGTCGCGCGGGCTCATTTGTGCCCGGCACGCCGACAGGGAATAATTTTACCCGGGTATATTGCGTCGATAATTTTATCCGGGTATTATTGGTTGGAGGTTTGAAATAGGAGCTTGGCGTGGACGGATTCAATTCTCTTTGCACCGCCTTTGAAGGCGATCGGCAGGTTGCCTCCGGCGCTTATCCGCAGGTCGCGATGGCGGTCAGGGCCCTGCTGGAGCGGGAGCCGGAAGCGTCGGTGCTGATCTTCGATGACGAGACCGGCAGGCAGATCGACTTTGACCTGCGCGGCTCCGATCGGGATGTGGCAGCGAGGCTGAGCGAGCCCGATCGCGACGGCGCCACGACGGCGCGCCGGCCCGGGCGCCCGAAGCTGGGTGTCATTGCGCGCGAAGTGACGCTCCTGCCCAGGCATTGGGAATGGCTCGGCGCTCAGCCGGGCGGGGCCTCTGTGGCCTTGCGCAAGCTGGTCGAGGCGGCTCGCACGTCGAAGGCCGGAGCGGTTCGTCGATCGCAAGAAGCTGCTGATCGTTTCATGATGGCTATGGCCGGGAACCTGCCGCACTACGAGGAGGCAGCGCGGGCTCTTTACGCCGGAAACGAGCGGCGCTTTGTCGAACTCACGTCAGCCTGGCCTGCCGATCTCTCGGCCCATGCCCGCCGGCTGGCCGCCAAGGCTTTTTCCGAGGTCGGCGAAGCGTCACGTCGCGCATGAGTCACGTTGCGCATGACAAGAGCGGCGGTTCCTCCCGGTTGTCGGCGTCAGTGCGCGAACCTTGCGCGGTCGTGCGGCGCCATGAAATCGAGCAACGGCCCGCGCGGGACGATGCCGCGAGGGTTCACGTGGCGCTGGCTGCCGTAATAGTGGGTCTTGATGTGATCCATGTTGACGGTCGCGGCGATGCCGGGCTGCTGGTAGAGGTCGCGTAGATAGTTCGACAGGTTTGGATAGTCGATGATGCGCCGCAGGTTGCATTTGAAGTGGCTGTAGTAGACCGCGTCGAAGCGAACGAGCGTGGAAAACAGCCGCCAGTCCGCCTCGGTGATCACATCGCCCGCCACATAGCGCTGGCCTGAGAGGCGTTGCTCCAGCTGGTCGAGCGCGGAGAACACCATCTCGAACGCCTCGTCATAGGCATCCTGCGTGATTGCGAAGCCGGCACGGTAGACCCCGTTGTTGATGTTCTCGTAGACGAGCTTATTGACTCGGTCGATCTCGTCCCGCAACGGCTCCGGATAGTAGTCGGTCGTGACATTGGTGAAGCGATTGAATGCCGCGTTGAACATCCGGATGATCTCGGCCGATTCGTTGTTGACGATGGTGCGCCGCTCCTTGTCCCACAGCGTCGGCACAGTGACGCGGCCGGTAAAGTTGGGGTTGGCCAGGAGATAGACTTCGGCGAGCTCGCTCTTGCCGTTGGCCGTGTCGGGCGTTGTGCCCGGCTTGCTGCCGAATTTCCAGCCGTGCGGGCCGTAGATCGGTTCGACGATCGACATCGACACCACGTCTTCGAGGCCTTTGAGCACCCGCATCATCACGGTGCGATGCGCCCAGGGGCAGGAGAGCGCGACATAGAGGTGATAGCGCCCGCGCGCGGCCGCAAAGCCGCCTTCGCCACTGGGTCCGGCGCTGCCGTCTGGCGTGATCCAGTTGCGGTAGGGCGTGATGGGGCGCACGAAACGCCCCTCGCGGGTGCGCACCGCGTGATCCTCGTCCTGCCAGACTCCGTCGACCAGAAGGCCCATCACTCACTCCCGGGTTCGTTCAGTCGCAACTTCCGCGGGGAACGCGCGAGACTTTACGCGTGTCCCAACCGCCTGCACTTTGCGGCTGCATGTTTATAGGGAAATGGGACGCGATTTTCCCGCGGCCAATGAGCCCGCAAGGAGCCGCGTCCGGGGGCTCACGGGGGGCTCTTTGAGAGTTCCACCAGGGTTTCGACGCCGGTTCGGATGGCCCGATCCGGACCAAAACACCCACGAAAACTTCAATTGACGGGTGCGGCGGGCTGTCGCAGGCTAGCTGCGGGATAGCGGCGTGACCCGGGAGGACACCCTGCAGCTTCGGATGAGGTCCGGTCGGCGCAGGAGAATGGCGTCATGAGCGTCGCCGTTGCGGGTGGCGCCGTCGCCGGCTCGCGCGGCAGCGCCTCGCTGGCGTTGACCTGGTGGCTGGCGCTGTTTCTGCTCGTCAACGCGTTCGCGCTCAACGGCGTGCTCAAGCTGGTCTCGCCTGTGTATTACTCCGAGACGGTGCTCAACCACACATCCGACGTGCTCAACGCGGAGGGTTGTGACGACTCCTGGGGGATCATGGCGTTCGCGCTGAAGTACGCGCAGTCGCCGCACACGACGCCCCTCTACACGGAAATCTTTTTCAACCAGAAGCTCAAGTTTCAATATCCGCCGTCCTCGCTGTTCGCGATCGCCGGGATGCTCTGGCTGGTCGGGCCCGATCTGGTGCGCACCACCGAATGTCCGGATTTCGAGCCGGCCTCGCTCAACGACGTGCTCGGCTGGCTGTTCATCCTGATGTCTGCCGTCTCAGCCGCGATCATGCTGGAGCGCGGATTGCGCCAGACCCTGAGGACGCCGTCCTCCGCCGCGCTCATCGCGGCGCGCGCGATCATCGTGGTCGGGTTTGCGCTGACATTCTATCCGGTCGTGAAGGCGTTCACGCTCGGCCAGATCCAGATCTGGCTCAACGGCATCTTCGCGGTGGCCCTGGTGTGCTGGGCGACTGGCCGGAAGGCGTCGAGCGGCGTGCTGATCGGCCTGATGTGCCTGGTCAAGCCGCACTACGGCCTGTTCGTGCTGTGGGCTCTCCTGCGGCGCGAATGGCGCTTCACGCTCGCGTGCGTGGCCACTGGCCTGGTCGGTCTCGCGGCCTCGATCGCGGCCTTCGGCTGGACCAACAATGTCGACTATCTGCAGGTGTTCTGGTTCCTGTCGCAACACGGCGAGGTCTACTACCCGAACCAGTCGTTCAACGGGCTCCTCAACCGGATCATGACGCTGATCGACCCGGACAACTACGACAGCCTCGGGTTCGACGATAACGGGTTCCCGCCGTTCAACCTCTGGATCTACGCGGGCACGGTGGCGACATCGTTGCTCATCCTGCTTCCGGCCCTGTTCCGGCGCGGCAACGAGGGCGACCCGGACCGGGTCTTCGATTTCTGCACCATGGCGCTGAGCATCACCATGGCCTCGCCGATCGCCTGGGAGCACCACTACGGCATCCTGCTGCCGATCTTCGCGGTCCTGTTCGCGAGCGCGATCGGCAACCGCCCCCGCCTGATCCTGATCGCGGCGAGCTATGTGGTGATCAGCAACTTCTTCCCGGCGGTCAATCTGCTCGCCAACACGATTTTCAACGTGGCGCAGTCCTATCTGCTGTTCGCCGCGCTCGTGGTCCTGGCGCTGCTGCACACCGCCCGGCCGGGCTGGCAGCTCGCCCTGCGGTCCCGGCAGGGGCCGACGCCTTTACCATCCTTGCAGCCGCAATAGACCGCGGGCGCGCTAAATGCTAAGCGCGACCGGCCCGCAACGGCCGCCACCCCGGGAGGCGCCCCGGCAAATCTCCGGCAAGGACCCTGGCCGGCCACGAACCGATGACCGATCTCTCGCTGACAATCCTGCCGGAAACCGCCGACGACGCGCTCTCAATCGAGCGGCTGCACGAGCGCACCTTCGGCCCCGGCCGCTACGCCAAGACCGCCTATCGCGTCCGCGAGGGGCAGGGCCACACGCTCGAGCTGTCGTTCACCGCTCGCGTCGGCACGCTGCTCGTCGGCTCGGTGCGGCTGACCCCGATCCGCATCGGCGAGACCAAGGCCTTGCTGCTCGGCCCGCTCACCGTCGAACCGCCGTTCCGTGATCGCGGCATCGGGCAGGTCCTGATCGACCGCGCGCTTGAGGAAGCCAGGAAGAGGGGGCACCGGCTGGTCGTGCTGGTCGGCGACGAGCCCTACTACGGCAAATGCGGCTTCAAGCGCATCCCGCGCGGACGCGCGATGATGCCGGGCCCGGTCGACCCGGCGCGGCTCCTGGTGTGCGAACTGGTCGAAGGCGCCTTCGAGGGCGTGTCGGGACCGATCCGGCCGGAGTGGGAAGACGCCTAAAGCATGATCCCGAAAAGGTGCAGACTTTTCGGATAAGATCATGCGACCAAACAAACGCTTAGAGCGAAATAGCGATTCAACTCAAAGCGGTTTCGCTCTGGTTCCGCAGGGCGCCAGCGTCACTCCGATGAATATCCACGCGCCATCTTATTTCTCACCATGTTGCTGCATTGCTCGTCGCGCAATTGCCGCATGTTGCTGCGCCCTTGAGAAACTTTACGCTCAAGCAACGGTTGGAGAACGCGTGTTCCCGGGCGGCAAAATAAATAAATCATAAACAGATAACCCACCGAGACATTGAATTTCAGGCTGCCGCCCAATCGCCGGTATCGCGAGACCGATCCCCGGGAACCTATCGTTTCGCGCATTATCACTTACAATCGCTTTGACCGCCGCGGGCCGAACCGGTAAGCGTTCTGCGCTGGACCACCATCAGGGAACCCCGACCGTGAAAACTTTCAGCGCCATCCTGGTTGCCATGTCGCTCCTCGCGGCAGCGCCCGCTTCGGCGCAGAAACTCGATCTGTCCGCCGTCACCTGCAAAGAGTTTCTCGACAGCGGCGACCACACCATCAGCATGGTGCTGATGTGGCTGGCGGGCTTCTATACCGACGAGGACGATCCGCCGATCGTCGATTTCGACAAGATGAAGAGCGACACCGCCAAGCTCACCGAGTATTGCCGCAAGAACCCGACCAGCGGCCTGATCGCCGCAGTCGAAGAGGCGCTGCAGTAGACCGCGAACGCGCGCCTTTCGCGTAACGTCGAAGGCCGCCTCTAGCGGCCTTCGCGCGTCCACATCGCGGCCAGGATGCCGATCAGCAGCAGCAGCCCGATCATGCCGGCGAACACCGGCAGGACGCCGATGCCGCGCACCACGCTCGCCTCGCGCACCCGGAGGCCGAGCCAGTCGTCGCCCCGGAACGTATCGCCGCGTATGCCGAGGATGCGCGGCAGGTGCACGCCCGAGCCGTTCTCGACCCGCACCGCCGCGCCGCCGGTGGCGTTCACAAGCGGCGCGACCATTTCGGCCGTCGACGTCACTTCGGCGAACTCGCGCGGATTGGCGGGGCCGACATTGGCAAGCGCCGTGAGCTTGCCGTCGCTGGCGCGCCAGAGCCCGAGCTCATTGGCTTCGATGGTCGAGCGCCATACGCCCGGCATCGCCTCCGTCAGCGTCAGCGTTCGCGTCTTCCCGGACGGCGAGGTGAGCGTGACTTCATCAGCGCTGTCGGCCATGGTCTGGCGCTGCACCGTGATGTCGCGTCCGCGCACCAGGATGCGCAGCGCCTCTTCTTCCAGGTCGGGCTGCTTCATCAGCCAGTGCGAGAGCCGGCGCAGCAGGTCGAGATGCGGACCGCCGCCCTCATAACCGCGCGCCCACAGCCAGATGTGGTCCGAGAGGAGAAGCGCGACGCGGCCTTCGCCCTCGCGCGAAAGCACCAAGAGCGGCTTGCCGTCGGGCCCGTCGAGTACGTTGGTGCCCTTGGTGGCGCGCGCATCGACCAGGCGGAACCAGCGGCTCCAATGCGGCGGGGTTTCCTCCGAGCCTTCGAGCCCACGCGTCACTGGGTGGCGCTTGCCGAGATCGGAGAGGCTCGCGCGGAACGGCGCGTCCGTGGTGTGCCCGTTCGGCTCGGCCGGCAGCACGCTCGCAAGCGGGGTGCGCCAGAGGCTCGTCTGGCTCGCATAGTCGGGGCCGGCCGCGATCAGCACCGCGCCGCCTGAGCGCACGTAGCGCGAAATGTTGTCGAAGTAGAGCACCGGCAGCACGCCCTGGCGCGCATAGCGGTCGAAGATGATGAGCTGGAACTCGTTGATCTTCTGCTGGAACAGCTCGCGGGTCGGGAAGGCGATGAGCGAGAGCTCGTTGATCGGCGTGCCGTCCTGCTTTTCCGGCGGCCGCAGGATGGTGAAGTGCACGAGGTCGACCGAGGCGTCGGACTTGAGCAGGTTGCGCCAGGTGCGCTCGCCGCCATGCGGCTCGCCCGAGACGAGCAGGACGCGCAGCTTGTCGCGCACGCCGTCGATCGACACCACCGCGCGGTTGTTGACGAGCGTGAGCTCGTTGTCGAGGGCCGAGGCTTCGATCTCGATGATATTGGGGCCGGCGTGCGGGATGGTCACGTTGACGTTGACCTGCTGCCCGACCCGCACGTTGCGGGTGTCGATCGTCTCGCCGTCGCGGCGCACGGTGATCTGCGCGGTACCGGCGGTGGCGCCCTGGTCTTCGACCCGGTAGGTGATGGTCTGCGCCTGCCCGACGATGCCGAAGCGCGGCGTGGTCACCAGCACGACCCGCCGGTCGCGCTCGTTGGCGTGGCCGGTGATCAGCGCATGCACCGGCGCGTCGAAGCCGAGCGCGGCGGCGTCGGTCGGCACGTCGTGCACGCGGCCGTCGGTGACGATGATGGCGCCGGCGACCCGGTCATGCGGAACGTCCGAAAGCGTGGAGGTCAGCGCGTTGAACAGCCGGGTGCCGTCGGTCTCGCCGTCGGACTGGCCTGCTTCCACGAAGCGCACCTCGACGCCGGGCAGCTTGCCCAGCCGCTCCGCGAGTTGCGCGCGCACGGCTTCGGTCTGCTGGGTGCGGTCGCCGAATTCCTGGCTCGGGCTCTTGTCGATCACCACGGCGGCAACCGAGGTGAGCGGATCGCGGTCTTCACGTGTGAGCGAGGGGTTGGCGAGCGCCAGCACGAACAGCGCCATCGCGACAATGCGCACCCACACGCCGCGCGCCTTGGCGAGCACCAGCATCACGGCGAGCGCGCACGCGACCGCGAGCGCGCTCCACACGATATAGTCGGGCACCAACGGTGCGAATGAAACGCCGAAGTTCATGGCGGGCAGCAGCCTTTGCTTGTTGTTGCTTGTCTCTGCGATCGGTGAATAGCGAAAGGTGAATAGCGAATGGGGTAGGCGCGCCTACGTCCTTCTCTATTCGTTTCGCTACTCGCCATTCGCCACTCGCTATTCGCCCCTTTACTGTCCCAGCCGCTCCAGCAGCGCCGGAATGTGCACCTGATCTGCCTTGTAGTTGCCGGTGAGCGTATACATCACGATGTTGACGCCGGCGCGGAACGCGAACTCGCGCTGCCGCGGCTCGCCGGTCACGATCGGCAGCATCGACTGCCCGTCGGGACGGATGGCCCAGGCGCCCACGAGATCGTTCGAGGTGATGATGATCGAGGACACGCCGTCGCCGGCGCGCGCCGGGCGGTTGGAGGGCTCGTCCTCGTTCTCGACCGGGGTCGCCTCGACCCAGAGCTGGCCGCTGGTGAAGCGGCCCGGGAAGTCCTTGAGCAGGTAGAATGTCTTGGTCAGCACGTGGTCGCGCGGCACGGGCTCAAGATCCGGGATGTCGAGGGCGCTGAGAATATTGCGCAGCGCCAGCATTCCGGGCGAGCGATTGGCGCCGTCGGGACCGGGCGGCGCCTGGATCGCGTCGCGGGTGTCGAACAGCACGGTGCCGCCCTTCTTCATGTAGGAGTTGATGTGCTCCAGCGCTTGGCGCGAGGGGCGTTGCGCATTCGGCACCACCGACCAGTAGATCAAGGGATAAAACGCAAGCTCGTCGACGGCGGGGTCGATCCCGATCGGATCGCCGGCTTCGAGGGCCGTGCGTTGCGCCAGGAACATCGTGAGCCCATGCAGCCCCGCCTTGGTGACGCGGTCGACCTCGGCGTCGCCCGAGATCACATAGGCAAGCCGCGTCTGCAGCGTCGCCTTCATGGCGGCATCGTCATTACTATTTTGCGCCCAGGAGCTCGTGGTGCCGAGAAGCCCGATCCCGAGGATCGCAACCGCAATGGCGGCCGCGGTAGCCGGTCGGCGCGGGCTGCGCAGAAGCCGCGCAATCCCGCCGGCGAGCCAGAAGACCACCAGGGCATCGAGCGCCAGCAGCCCCAAAGCCGCGAGCATCACGGGCCCGCGCAGATCTTGCGGTTCGCTCATCCGATAGGCCTCCTGGCGCGCATTGAGCGCGGAAATATCAAGCGGCGCAAGCCGGTCGGCCGGCGCCAGTGCATTGACCGCGAGCAAGCCTTCCGGCGGCCCGTAAAAGCCGGGCGGGTTCTCGGCACTGCCGCGCCCGGTGAATCCAACCGGCACCGGCCGCGCATTCGGCGGCGGCGGCCCGAACACCCCGAAGCCGTCGAGGATGCGCGTCGGCGGCACCACCTCGCGTGCGCCGGCACGGCCGCTGCCCGGCGCATTGGGATCGGCGGTCGCAACCGAGCCTGAGAGCGACACGATCCGCTTGAGCATCTCCACAAAGGCGCCCGACAGCGGCAGGTCGGACCAGCGCGTATCGGCAGTCACGTGGAACAGCACGATGACGCCCTTGCCGCGGCGCTGCGCGGTCACGAGCGGCGTGCCGTCGGTCAGCGTTGCCCAGGTGCGATCGCTGAGCGTCGTATCAGGCTCCGCCAGCACCTGCCGGCTCACCGTCACGTCGTTGGGCACCGGCATGCCGAAGAACGGGCTTTCGCGCCCAAACGCAGCGAGCTGTTGCGGCTGCTCCCAGCTCAGCGCGCCGCCGAGCACGCGACCGCCGCGGCGCAGCCGCACCGGCACCAGATCGTCGTCGCCGGCGGCCGCGAGCCGCGGGCCGGCGAAACGCACCAGCACGCCGCCGTCCTCGATCCACCGCGTCAAGGCCTCCTTGGCGTCGGAGATGTTGCCGACGTCGGCGAGAATGATCATCGGCACGCGCTGCTCAAGAAACTGCTCGACCGCCTGCGAGGGCGAGCCGCGCTCGGCGAGCCGCACGTCGGCAAACGGACCAAGCGCGCGCGACAGGTAGTAGGTCGCGGCAAGCAGCGGCTGCGCCGTATCCACGGTGGCGCCGGTTGCCACCCCGACGCTGCGGCGTCGCCAGCGCTTGTCGAGTAGCGCAACGGCACCCGCAGAGCGCTCGCCGCTGACTTCGAGGCGGGCGATATCGTTCCTGATCTCCACCGGCAGCGTCAGTTCAGCGTCCGTTTCGGTGTCGTTGAGACCGAACGAGAACGGCGCGTCGCCGAGCGGCAGCCCCTTGAGGTCGAGGCCGCGCACGGTGCCGGATTGCATCGTGCCGGCGGCCGAGCGCAGGACCTTGACGGAGAGCGCGCCCGCGGTGTTCTCGGCGGCGGTCAGCGCATATGCGGGCGGCAGTCCACCTGTGACCACCGTCATCGGGCGTCCGCCGACGAGGCGCGCGAGCGCCGCCACGAATTCTTCGCCGCCCCCGAGGTCGACGCCGTCGGACAGCCATATCACCTCGACGTTCGCGGTCGCCTCGAAGAAGCGCCCGAGCGGCACCAGCATGTCGGCGCGCGCGATCGCATGCGGCTTCGGCTTCATCTGCTTGAGCCGTACGCGCGCGGCGCCCGCGGTCTCAAACGAGATGTCGCGGCTTGGGTCCGACATCGGGATCAGCGCCACCGCGCGATTGTCGGTCTCCGCGCGCGCAATCAGGTCTTCGGCCATGCGCGTGCGCGCATCCCATGAGCCGGCGGCGACGAAGCCGTCGTCGATCATCAGCGCGAGCGGCACCCGGCTCGACGCGGTCTCGACCGGCGGGTTCCACAACGGGCCGGCGGCCGCCAGGATCACCAGCGTGGCAAGCGTGAGGCGCAGGAGCGTGAGCCACCAGGGCGTCTTCTGCGGCGTCTCTTCCTTGGGCTTGATCTCGAACAGCAGCCGCGTCGGCGGAAAATCGATGCGGCGCGGCTGCGGCGGGATGAGCCGCAACAGCCACCACAGCACCGGGATGCTCAGAAGCCCGAGCAGCACCAGCGGCTGCGCAAAGCCGAGCGGAAGACCCATCATGCGCGCCTCCCTGCCGCCATGGCGACGCGGCCGCCGACGATCGCGCCGGGCGGCGGCGCGCTCATGCGCGCGTGCAGCGCCAGAAGAAGCTCGGTCGCGGCCCGGTCGGTGCGGTGGATCGCAAAGCTCCAGCCGATCTTGTCGGTCTCGGCGCGGATTTCGGCGCGATGGCGCGCCACCAGCGCCTCGTAATCCGCTCGCCAGGCCTCGGCGCGCCCGGCCGTGATCGAGCCGGCGCCTTCCGGCTCGACGAATTCGATGCGGCCCGAATAGGGAAACGTCTCCTCAGCCGGATCGACGATCTGCACCGTGTGGCCGTGCGCGCCGGTCGAAGAGAGCTGTCCGATCGTCTTGCGGATGTCGGCCATCGGACTCCAGAAATCGGAAATGAGCACGATCTCCGACAGCGAGGACGGCGCGAACGCATGCGGCAGGCTCGGCCGCTCGGTCGGATCATGCACGATCGCGTTGGCGATCTTGTCGAGCACGTTGCGGCTGCCGGTCGGACGCATCAGGCCCGGCACGCCAACCCGCTCGCCGGCGTGCACCAGGACCTCGGCGAGCGCGAATGCAACCACCAGCGCGCGATTGAGCTTGGATTCCTGCGCGAGCTTCGAGGTGAACATCATCGAGGGCGAGCGGTCCGGCCAGATCCAGACCGTATGCGCCGCCTCCCACTCCTGTTCGCGGACGTAGAGATGGTCGTCGCGCGCCGAGCGGCGCCAGTCGACGCGGCGCGCGGGCTCGCCCCATAGAAAGCGGCGATATTGCCAAAAGTTCTCGCCGGGGCCGGCCCGCTTGCGGCCGTGCAGTCCATGAATGACGGTCGCCGCGATGCGGCGCGCCTCCAGGATCAGGCGCGGCAGAGACTCGGCGAGCGCACGGGCCGTGCCGCTCGCCTGCTGGGTGGCCCGGATCTCGTTCTTGTCGGCGCGCCTCACCGCCATCTCGGTTATCCAAGCCGGCTCTTGAGCTTGGCGATGACGCCTTCCACGGTCTCGCCGTCAGCGCGTGCTGCGAACGTGAGCGCCATGCGGTGCTTGAGGATCGGCTCCGCCATGTCCATCACGTCGTCGATCGAGGGCGAGAGCCGCCCGTCGATCAGCGCGCGGGCACGCGCCACCAGCATCAGCGCTTGGCTGGCGCGTGGGCTCGGCCCCCAGGAGATCAGCTTGCTGATGTCGCCGGTGTCGGCGTCAGGGCGTGCCGAGCGCACCAGGTTGAGGATCGCATCCACCACCGATTCACCGACCGGCAGGCGACGCACCAGGCGCTGCGCGGCGATCAATTCGTCCGCTGTCAGCGTCGGCTTCGGCTTGCTCTCTTCCGCCCCGGTGGTGTCGAACACGATCTTGCGTTCGCTGTCGCGATCCGGATAGGGCACGTCGATCTGCATCAGGAAGCGGTCGAGCTGCGCTTCCGGCAGCGGGTAGGTGCCTTCCTGTTCGATCGGATTTTGCGTCGCCAGCACATGGAAGGGACGCGGCACGTCGTGCCGGTTGCCGCCGACGCTCACGTGCAACTCCTGCATCGCCTGCAAGAGCGCCGACTGGGTGCGCGGGCTCGCGCGGTTGATTTCGTCCGCCATGAGAAGCTGGGCGAAGATCGGGCCCGGGATGAAGCGGAAGCTGCGCTTGCCGCCGGGCGCTTCTTCCAGCACTTCGCTGCCCACGATGTCGGACGGCATCAGGTCGGGGGTGAACTGGATGCGGCGCGCCTCAAGTCCGAGCACGATGCCCAAGGTCTCGACCAGCTTGGTCTTGGCGAGGCCGGGCAGACCCACCAGCAGCGCATGGCCGCCTGACAAGATCGTCATGAGCGCCTGCTCGACGACCCGCTCCTGGCCGAAAATCACCTTGCCGATCGCGGCCCTGGCGGCGGCGACCTGTGCGCCGGTCGCTTCCGCCTGGCGCACGATCATGTCGTCGAGCTTCTCTATTGTCTCACCACCCGCTACCGCCATCTGTTCGCTCCTGTTCTTGAGGCGTGCTAGTTCTTGTTTTTTCTCGGCTTTTGTTCGTTCTGGTTATCGAGGCACTGTACCACCCGGCTCCATTTGGCGGCCGGGCTGACCAAAAATCGTGCAACATTCGGGCCATCGCCCGCAAGCGGGGGTTCGCGCAAAACCCACGACTCTCGTCAGCTGCCTGTAGATTACGCTGTTTTCCAATGGGTGCGATCCCGCCTCCGTGCGGGTTAGCCGTTCTCGCCCCACCGATAAACGGGCCCCAGAGCCCTTGTTGCTTGAACATATGCCGCTTTTCTTATCCCAACCTCGCTGATTAGACAGCAGTGGATAAGCTTGCGCGCGATCACGATCGCGTGGAAAACGGCCAAGCACAGCTCAACTATCAGGCAAACCATGGCGAAGGAAGGGCAGACCACGGCCTCGCTGGACACCCTGGCCGAAAAGGTCAAGCGGGGAGGCGGCGCGCTGCCGGTGCACCTGTGGAACCCGCCGTTCTGCGGCGACCTCGACATGCGCATCGCTGCCGATGGCACCTGGTACTATCTCAAGACCCCGATCGGCCGGCCGGCGCTGGTGCAGCTGTTTGCGTCCGTGCTCAAACGGGAGGGCGAGCGTTACTTCCTGGTTACGCCGGTCGAAAAGTGCGGGATCACGGTCGATGACGTGCCGTTCGTGGCGGTGGAACTGCGGGTCGAGGCGCAGGGCCCTGACCAGACGCTGCATTTCCGCACCAATGTCGACGAGTGGGTCGCGTGCGGGCGCGAGCACGTGCTGCGCTTCGCGCCGGAAGAGGGCACGGGCGGCCTGCGGCCCTACTTGCACATCCGCAGCAAGCTATGGGCGCGGGTCAAGCGCGCGCTGTTCTTCGATCTGGTCGATATCGGCGAGGAGCGCGACGTCGATGGCGTGCGCATGTTCGGCGTGGTTTCAGCCGGCGAGTTCTACGCCATGGCGCCGGCGGACGTGATCCAGGATCTGACCTGATGCAGCGTGCGCGCGAAAGCTCCGACTTCTTTGAACGCGCGCGCGCAAGGCTCACGCTCGACGTGCCGGCGGCGCTCACCGATCACGCGGCGCCGGCCAAGCGCGGCGACCTCGATCTCGATCCCGAACTGTGGCAGCGCGCCGGCGTCGCGGCGACGCGTCCGGCCGCCGTGCTGGTGCCGGTGGTCGATCATCCCGAGCCGACCGTGCTGCTCACGCTGCGCACCGCCGCGCTGCCGAGCCATCCCGGGCAGATCGCGTTCCCGGGCGGCAAGATCGATCCCGGCGACATCACGCCGGTCGCGGCCGCGCTGCGCGAAGCGCATGAGGAGATCGGCCTCGAGAACACGCTGATCGAGCCGATCGGGTATCTCGATCTCTATCTCACCTTCTCGGGCTTCCGCATCCTGCCGACGCTCGCGCGCGTCGATCCCGCCTTCAAGACGACACTCAACCGCACCGAGGTCGACGACGCCTTCGAGGTACCGCTCGCCTTCCTGATGGACGCGCAGAACCACGCGCTGCACAGCCGCGACTGGAAGGGCGTGATCCGGCGCTACTACGCCATGCCGTTCGGCGAGCGCTACATCTGGGGCGTCACGGCCGGTATCCTGCGGAATCTCTACGAGCGGCTCTATGAGCCGGATGAAGGCAAAGGCGCGTAGCGCCGCGCGGGCAAGTGGGCACGGCGCTGCGCCCTGGCCAAGGCGCGGGCTCATTGATCGCGCCACGGCGCCCCGATCGCAAAACCCGGAAGATGCCATTGAGGACACGACGGTCATTCACCTTGGCACGCCGCGCGGCTTGTCGGGAAGCATCGGCCTGATGGCAGCAGTCCACTCATCGTCGGTGAGTTCGTCGCGCATGATTCAGTCCCTTTCAGCTAGGGGGTTGAATCACGGCTCTACAGACAAGTTCAACATGCCCCCTAAAAAGGAGCTTTGGTCGCGCTGCACCCGAAAGCGGGCCTATTGTCCTCACAGTGAGTGTTGTCAGTCATGACCCATCTCGGGCTTCATGCACCTACATAGCGCGCCGCGGTGCAGTCTGAAGCAACTTTTCAAGCTGCTGCTTGTAGAACCTCGCCATGCCAGTGGTGCCGTGGCCGCGCGTTTCGTCGCTCGCAGGGATAAGGTGCAGGCGGCCGTTCTTGACGCGTTTGAGCGCGTTCTCCGTAAGTCCGGTTTCCGGCGGGTTGCGCTCGTCGTCGGCGGCGTTGATGACGAGTACCGCGGCTGCGATGCGCTCCAGTCCCGCCGACGGATTATAGTCGCCAGACGATTCCCACGCGTAAATGAAGTCGTTGGCGTCGGTGCGGAGCGGCGCCGCTAAACGATCGTCAACGAGCTTGTCGGCCTTTGCGCGGGTCGACGCGAGCTTCTGATAGGCCAGCGTTCCGCCATTTGTGGCGGTGGCATAGAACACGCTGGCGAGCTTCATAGAACGCGGCTGGGCGGTGTAGTTCCCGTTTTTGTAATCAGGATCGCTGCGGATGGTTTCGATCATCAGGCGGCGCAACATCCAATTGCGGCTCGCCATTTCCGTGGGCTGTGATGCCATCGGCACCAGAGCGTCCATAGCGTCGGGATATTTAAGGCCCCAGTCCCAGGCATGCATGCCGCCCATCGAGTGTCCCATCACGAGACGCAGGTGGCGGATACGCAGACCTTCCTTTATGAGCTGATATTGTGCGTCGATCATGTCCTCGTAGTTGTACTTGGGGAATTTCGTCTTGAGTTCCGTCCGAGGGCTTGGATGTCCGACCGTGGCCGATCGAGTCCGGCATGATTATGTAGTATTTGCTCGCGTCGAGCGGTTGACCCGGCCCAAACAATTGGCCGGCGAAAGCCGGCGTCAAGAAGCTGTTCGCAGAACCGCCGGTCCCGTGCAAAAGCAAGACCGGCTCGCCGGAAGGTTCGCCGACGGTTGTATAGCTAATACGCAACTCCCGCATCACCTCATTGGTATGAAACTTGAACTCCTTCGCGATCCATACCGCCTGTCTAGGGGCCGGATAGTCTTGGGCCGAAGCCGCAAAAGGAATAAGGGCGAAGGCAAGCATGGCCGCGCCAAGATGTAAGAACTTGTGGCGGAAGTGTTTCATAGGTCCCTCCCGGCGTCGGAGTACCATGCGCTTGGACGTTCAATTATGTGGAGACGCCCGCCGATAGCACTCATGCTGCGACTGCAAAAAATCGGGAGTTCGGCACGTCCCGGTGGCGGTTTGGATAAACGCTACACAACTTTGCAAGCAGGTGGAAGGGCAGCCACCATCGCTTCTTGCAAGCGCGTGAGTCTCTTGTTGGCCCTCTTCCCCCGTCGTCGGCACCCGGCCGCCACGGACGCTGTCAGGGGATAAGCTGCCGATCCACGCCGAGTTAGTGCGACTTTCCGGTACCGGGGGTAGACCGTCCGTCACCAGCGGTGCGGTGTGACGGAAGAAAATGACCCGACGGATACACTTCGTGCCGCGATTTTTGCGTTGCGACAGCTGCCCTGAATATTGGCCGTCTTGGAAAAGACGTTCGACGACGACATTAGATAAACTGGCAAGGCACTGGGCCTTACACACCCCCCGGCGTGATGTAGCAGTAGACCTCTTTCGTGCTTGTCCCGATGAAGACGATGCCGTGGCCAGTGGGATTACCCTGATCCCATTTCATCTTGTAGTTGGGGACTGGAATGCGTGTTCCATTTGGAATCGCGGGCTTTCCAAGCCCCGGATCACCGGCACCGTTGGTGATAATGGCAACGTAGTGGTCGCCATCAACTTCGAAGTTGTCGGCTTCATAGGCGTCAGCCTCGCCACAACACGATTGGTATTTGTTGTCCGGCTGCATCAGCTTTTGGAACCACTGACGAATGTGTGGCGGCTGATCGCCCCATTGTCCAAAGTCTCTGGCATTTGCCGTGGAGAACACATGCCCCAAAACGATGAGGCACATAACGGCTGCGAGATAAAGAAGCGCGCGAGTATATTTCATGGCCTTGCTCCTTTGACAGAACAACCACCACCAATTTTACCGCACCTTGACTCCCTCAATTTCGCTCTTGGGATATAGGTAGATGATTCGTAGGTTTAGGTCAGTCACCTAAATGTCACGCCTTCATTGCAATCGCATTTGGATGTGATGAATTTCGCGGTGAGGGAGCCGGACTCTTTGTGCTCACTGTGAGACTTTCTGAGTCTAGCCCTCTTTCACCGTGGCAGAAACCCGGCCGCCACGGACGCTGTCAGGGGACAAGCTGCCGATCCACGCCGAGTTGGTCGGACTTTCCGGTACTGGGGGTAGACCGTCTGTCACCAGCAGTGCGGTGTGACGGAAGAAAATGACCCCACACCGGAAGTCGCGCGCTTCAGGCGACGCCGACCCATCAGCCTGCTGCGCCAACGCATGCTCGAAGGCATGAACGTGCGTCAGCCCGTTGGCTTCCATTCAGAGCGACCCGGTTTGACCGGACCTGCGGAGCGGTAGGTATTGAAGACGACGCCCTTGGGCGTGCATCGCGTCTCGACCAGAGTAAGGCGGCGTGGCGGAGCCCCGTTCTCGAAGAGCCGCCTTCCTTCGCCAAGCACCACCGGATAAATCAACACGCGATACTCGTCGACGAGGTCGGCCGCGATCAGCGTCTGCAGCAGTTCACCAGTGCCCCAAACATGCAATGCCGGCCCCTCCGATCCCTTCAGCCGACGGACTTCGTCCACGACATCGCCGCCTAGGGGAAGTGAGGTTTTCCAGTCGAGTTGGTGGAGGCTGCGCGTGACGACGTATTTCGTCGCCTTGTTGAACGCGTCCGCGATCGCGTTGTCCTGGTTCGGCCAGTAGCCAGCGAAAATTTCGTAGGTCCGGCGCCCCAAAAGCAAGTCGGGCTTGCCGGCAATGATCTCGCCCATAGCCTGGCCCAGGGCGTCGTCCCAGAAGGGTTGGACCCATCCCCCGTGAGTGAACCCGTAGCTCGGATCCTCCTCGGGGCCACCGGGCGACTGTGAGATGCCGTCCAATGTAACTTGGGCATTGGAGATGATCTTTCTCATGTCTTTCTCCTGTGTTCGTTGCTCGCATTTCGGTAGGCAAAGCGGCTAACGGCCGCTATCTCCGGCGCCGGTCCGTTTGGCCTGCAGTCACGGCTGAGAGAGTGGAAGGTCTGTGCACCGCCGCTAGATGTCTATGATCCTGCACCCTGCGATTATTTGCTGCGCTGATTGATGGCGCGCCGCTCTGGCGACGGTAACATGCGTCTACGGGCAACAGTTCGGAGCGTGATTGGGAAGACTAGGCATCTGCTGGGTGTGCAAGTCGCTGGTGAAATCAAAGCGCTGCCACTGCCGGACCCCAAGACTGTCGAATTGGTGGTGGAGGAGGACGGAACCATCTTTCTATTGCGCTTTGATGATGAGGGCCAATGTATCTCGGATACTTGGCACGAAACTGTGGAGGCAGCAAAGGCGCAGGCTAATTTTGAGTTTGGAATCGAGGAAGGCGACTGGAAAGAAGCTGAGGCTCGCCACTGACAGGCCGCGACTTTTTTTAAATAGTGTCGATGTAGGCGGACGCTTGGGAATCATGTCTGGAACTGGCCCTCTTCCCCCGTCGTCGGCACCCGGCCGCCACGGACGCTGTCAGGGGATAAGCTGCCGATCCACGCCGAGTTGGTCGGACTTTCCGGTACCGGGGGTAGACCGTCCGTCACCAGCAGTGTGCGGTGTGACGGAAGAAAATGACCCGAATTAGCTGAAATTTGGGCGCGCGCTTCGGTGAAGCGGTTCATATGCCGCCCGATGCTTGGCGTGCGCTCGAAGGGGCGACCGCGCTTTCGACATTGATCCGCCGACGTCATCTTACGCCATCATGCGAAAGGCACGCGCCTTACCGCGGAGAGAACAGTGGGCCCGGCAAGGATGATCGCTGAGAGCTTGACACCCAGACCCGGAATTGGAGAACAGCATCGACCAACTCGGAAGTCGGTGGCGGGCGTAGGAATGCCGCATGGTTCAATCGCGAACTCCTTAATAATAGTTCGCGGCTCCCGCAGCGGGCAGCCTGTAATGGCGCCAAAAAAAGTCGGACTACCCGACAGACCAGCGAGGTGCCGGATGTCGCGCGCGGCTACAGCATATCGGGAACATCAATTAATGCGGCGGTCGAGACCCGGAGTGATACACTTTGGCACGTTGATCGGAAAATTTACGCCGGATAGCCTGATCCTCAAGCAACCAACGCTAGCGCTGGTGACGGTCGTCACCCTCGTCAAGCGCTCCTTTTGTGGAGGATCCAATGTCAACAAAGCTCGTCGCGCTACTGTCCTCTGCCCTAGCGGCCACTTTCATCGCGAACGCGCAGGCCGCCGAGCCCAAGCATGGCGGTATCCTGAAAGTCTATCATCGCGAGACTCCGCCCAGCCTCTCCATCCACGAGGAGGCGACCTTCTCGGTCAATATCCCAATGATGGGGGTGTTCAACAACCTGATCATCTACGATCAGCACAAGCCGCAAAACAGCATGGACACTATCCAGCCGGAGCTGGCGACGAGCTGGGCCTGGGACAAGGCGGGCACCGCGCTCACTTTCAAGCTGCGGCAAGGCGTCAAGTGGCACGACGGCAAGCCGTTCACCGCCAAGGACGTGAAATGCACCTTTGATCTGGTGCGAGGCAAGGCGCAGGACAAATTCCGCAAGAATCCGCGCAAGGGTTGGTACGACAATGTGACGGACGTGACCGTCAACGGCGACTTTGAGGCGACATTCCATCTCAAGCGGCCGCAGCCCTCGCTGTTGGCCATGCTCGCCTCCGGCTACACGCCGATCTATTCGTGCCACGTCCCCGCTGCGCAAATGCGCACCCATCCGATCGGCACCGGACCGTTCAAGTTCGTCGAGATGAAGCAGAACGAGTCGATCAAGTTCGTGAAGAATGCGGACTATTGGAAAAAGGGTCTGCCGTATCTCGACGGCATCGAATACACCATCATAAAGAACCGCGCGACAGCGGTGCTTGCCTTCGTCGCCGGCAAGGTCGATATGACCTTTCCGACCCAACTGACGCCGGCGCTGGTCAAGGACATCAAGAAGCAGGACCCGACCGCGATCTGTAAGATCGTGCCCATCAACGTGAGCACCAATCTTATCGTTAACCGCGACTCCCCGCCGTTCGATAGTCCCGAACTGCGCAAGGCGATGGCGCTGTCGCTCGACCGCAAGGCGTTCATCGACATCATCCAGCAGGGTCAGGCCGACATTGGCGGCTCGCTGCTCCCGCCGCCGGAAGGCGTGTGGGGCTTGCCGCCGGAGATCCTGAAGACCCTTCCTGGCTATGGCGACGTGAAAAAGGACCGCGAAGAAGCGCAAGCGACCATGAAAAAACTGGGTTACGGGCCGGACAAGCCGCTCAAGATCAAGGTGTCCACCCGCAATTTGCCGACTTATCGCGACCCCGCTGTGGTGCTGATCGATCAGCTCAAGACCATCTATATCGATGCCGAGTTGGAGCCGGTGGAATCCGGCGCCTGGTTCGCCAAGGTCGCGCGCAAAGACTACACGGTTGGGCTTAACCTGACCGGTAACGGCATCGATGATCCCGACCAATCGTTCTACGAGAATTACGGCTGCGGATCGCAGCGCAACTACACGCACTACTGCAACAAGGACCTGCAGAAACTGTTTGACCAGCAATCGCAGGAAACCGATGTCGCCAAGCGCAGGAAGCTGGTGTGGGAGATCGACAAGAAGATCCAGGAGGATGTGGCGCGGCCGATCCTGTTCCATGCTCGCAGCGGCACCTGCTGGAAGCCGTTCGTGAAGAACATGACGATCATGACCAACAGCTCATACAACGGCTACCGCTACGAGGACGTATGGCTGGATAAGTGAACGCCGATGCTGCTGCGAGTGCCGCGACGGTCGCCGCCGGGCGGCCGTCCTTACGCCTCGCGGCGGCAGGCTTGACCGATAGAGGGCGGCCGAGCGCTCCTTTCCTCGCGGATAATGGGAGGCTATGGTGGGGAGCTATCTGATCAGGCGCTTTTTTTTGATGCTCCTGACGCTGTTCGGAATTTCGGTGCTGATTTTCGTGATGTTGCGGGTGGTGCCCGGCAACATCGCGGACATTTTGTTCGATTCGGCCGGGATGATCGATACCGCCGAGAAGGGCAAGCTGGAAAAAGAGCTGGGGCTCGATAAGCCGATCGTGGTGCAATACCTGCAATGGATCGACGGTCTGTCGCACGGCGATCTCGGATATTCCTACGTCTCGGAGAAACCGGCGATCGACGAGATCGCGCCGCGCATTCCGATCACCGCCAAGCTCGCCGGCCTGGCCTTGTTGTTTTCGATCGTGTTCGGTGTTCCGCTCGGGGTCATCAGCGCGGTCAAGCAGAATTCCGGACTTGATTACGTGTTGCGGGTGATCAGCCTCAGCGGGCTCTCGATGCCGGCGTTCTGGCTCGGCCTACTGATTCTGATGGCGTTCGTGCATTACTTCGGCACGATACCGATCTACACCGACCCGCCGAACGGATTTTGGAATTCGTTGTGGCTCTATAGCGTGCCGGCGGCGGCGGTCGGCTTGCGCAGCTCGGCGCTGCTGATGCGGCTGACGCGCTCATCGATGCTGGAGGTGCTGCGACAGGATTACATCCGCACCGCGCGCGCCAAGGGCGCTTCCAACTCCAAAGTCAACTACCATCACGCTTTGCGCAATGCGGTTCTCCCGGTGGCAACCGTGATCGGGATCGAGGCCGCATTCCTGATGGGCGGCCTGATCGTCACCGAAACGGTGTTCAATATACCTGGCATCGCACGCTTTTTGGTGGAGGCGATCCGCTGGCGCGACTATCCGATCGTGCAAAACCTAGTGATGTTCATCGCGTTCATCGCGGTGTTCATCAATTTTCTGGTCGATCTGCTTTACGCCGTCCTCGATCCGCGCATCAAATATGCGAATTGAGGAGGAGGTTCATCGTAAAGGGAGCACAAGGCATGGCTAGCGTCGATATCACCCCGGAACCGGCAGGCGAAACAGCCCGCCCGGACGGCGTGTGGTCGCGCATCGGCTATCACGCCGCCACGCATCCGCTCGGCGTCGTGGGCGCGGCTATCATGGTGGCGTTCGTTTTCGCCGCCGTATTCGCCGATTTCATCACGGTTTATGATCCAATCACCACGAACTCGGCGATCGCGCTGCTGCCGCCGGGTCCCGGTCACGCGCTCGGCGCCGACGCCATGGGCCGCGACATCTACAGCCGCATCGTCTTCGGCGCACGCATCTCGCTCGCCGTCGGCCTCGGCTCGACCGCCCTGGGCTGCGTCTTCGGCGTTGTGCTCGGTCTGGCCTCGGGATATCTCGGCGGCTGGGTCGATCTAGTGATCCAGCGCATCGTCGACGTGCTGCAGGCGGTGCCGCTGCTGGTGCTGGCGCTGGTCATGGCGGCGGCGCTCGGTCCTGCGCTCGACAACACCATCGTCGCCATCGCCATCCCGCTCATTCCCTATTCGGCGCGCGTCATCCGCTCCAACACGCTGACATTGCGGGAACAGCCATTTGTCGAGGCGGCGCGCGCCATCGGCATGAGCGAGTTCCGCATCGCCGTCCGTCATGTGCTGCCCAACACGCTCGCCCCGCTGATCGTGATCGCGACCGCCCAGCTCGGCGCGGCGATCCTGACCGAGGCTTCGCTGTCGTTTCTGGGGCTCGGCGTGCCTGAGCCGCATCCGTCCTGGGGCCGGATGTTGTCGGAATCGGCCGCGGAATATGTGCGCACCGCGCCGTGGCTGGTGATATTTCCCGGCGTCGCAATCAGCCTGGCGGTGTTCGGCACCAACCTGTTCGGCGACGCGCTGCGCGATATCCTCGACCCCCGGCTGCGCAAGTGATGGCTTCGGCTCACACCATGACCATCCCGACCCGCGGGCGCGTGACCGCTACACCGGGCCCGGCCGCTATTTCGAACAAGACGCCGTTGCTGGTGGTCGAAGGATTGCAGACCTATTTCGATCTGCGGCGCGGTGTCGTCAAGGCCGTGGACGGCGTAAGCTTCTCGCTCGAACCGCATGAGACGCTGGCGATCGTCGGCGAATCCGGCTGCGGCAAGAGCATCACCGCGCTGTCGCTGATGCGGCTGGTGCCCGATCCGCCCGGCCGCATTGCCGGCGGGTCGGTCAAGCTTGCCGGCGTCGATCTGCTCACGCTCAGCGAAGAAGCGATGCGCGGCGTGCGCGGCAAGGACATCGCGATGATCTTCCAGGAGCCAATGACATCGCTCAATCCGGTGCTCACGATCGGAAGCCAGATCGCGGAAGTCCTGCTGCTGCACGAGTCGATCGGCCGGCAACAGGCTTGGCAGAAATCCATCGACATGCTGCGCCTTGCCCGCATTCCCGAACCGGAGCAACGGGCGAAGGAGTATCCACACCAGCTTTCGGGCGGTATGCGTCAGCGCGCAATGATCGCGATGGCGCTGGCGTGCAATCCGAAGGTGTTGATCGCCGACGAACCGACGACCGCGCTCGACGTCACCATCCAGGCGCAGATCCTCGATATCATCCTGGATCTGCAACGCAAGCTCGGCACCGCGCTCCTCCTGATCACCCACGATCTGGGCGTGGTCGCCGAGACGGCGCAGCGGGTCATCGTCATGTATGCCGGACGCAAGGTCGAAGAGGCGCCGGTGGACGAGCTCTTTGCCCGGCCGCAACACCCCTATACGCATGGGCTGATGGCCTCCATCCCGCGTCTTGCGCTGTTGCGCGGTGAAGTGGATGTGGCGGCCGGCCGACTGCAGGAAATCCCCGGCATGGTCCCGGCGCTGAGCAACCTGCCGGCGGGCTGCGTATTCGCGCCGCGCTGCGCCCATGCCGAGGATCGCTGTCGCCGCGCCTATCCTGACTACGAGCAGAAACGCCCGCGCCATTGGGCGGCCTGCTGGCGCTCGCAGGAGCTATACGGTGACCGCAATGGCTGAGGCGAACACCGTCAACGGTTCCGGCGGCCGTCCGGCGGTGCTCGCCGTGCGCGATCTCAAGAAGTATTTTCCGATCCGCAAAGGGCTGATGCAGCGTGCGGTCGGCCAGGTTTACGCCGTTGACGGCGTCAGCTTTTCGATCGCGGATGGCGAGACGCTCGGGCTTGTGGGCGAATCCGGCTGCGGCAAGTCCACGGTTGGACGCACGATTATGCGGTTGATCGAGCCGACGAGCGGCACCATCAAGCTCGACGGCCACGACATTACCAATCTCGATAAAAAGCAACTGCGCCCCTATCGCCGGCAGATGCAGATCATTTTTCAGGATCCGTTTTCCTCGCTTGATCCGCGCATGTCCGCCGGCGATATCGTCGCCGAACCGATGCGCGTACACCGCACCGCCGGCGGTCAGGAGGTGAAAAAGCGGGTCGCTGAGTTGTTCGAACTGGTCGGACTCCGCAAAGCACAGATGGACAGCTTTCCGCATCAATTTTCCGGCGGACAGCGGCAACGCATTGGTATAGCGCGCGCGCTGGCGTTGCGGCCGAAATTGATCATTGCCGACGAGCCGGTCTCGGCGCTGGACGTTTCAATTCAGGCCCAGGTCCTCAATCTGATGATGGATCTGCAGCACGAGCTCGGCCTTACTTATCTCTTCATCTCGCACAATCTGGCGGTGGTCGAACACATCAGCCACCGCATCGCGGTGATGTATCTCGGCCGCATCGTCGAATATACCGACAAGCGCACGCTGTTTACGCGGCCGCTGCATCCCTACACCGAGTCGCTGCTGCTGGCGGTGCCAGTGCCTGACCCGCGCGCCAAACGGCAGAAGCGGGTGCTGCAGGGCGATGTCCCAAGCCCGGTTAAGCCGCCGCCGGGGTGTCACTTTCACACCCGCTGCCCCTATGCGATCGATCTCTGCAGGCTCGAGCCCCCGGCACTGCGTGAGGTCAAGTGTGGCCAGATGGTTGCCTGTCACTTGCGCTAGAACGTGCCAACCATGCTGACGCATTTTCCTTGGGTATTGCATTTAGCTGCCAGCTGGCCGGCATTTAGGGAAAGTCGAGCAGAGAATGACATCAGCGAGGACGCGCCGACGAAACGTTTCGCTCCGCGGGTCTCGAATACCCGCATGCGTGGCCACCTTGGCGTTGGAATTCCGAGCCAATTTGTTGCGGACCGGTCGCTATCTTTCCATCGTTTCGGAATTCTGGCTTCAGCTCCCAGGTCGGCATCCCTTCAGGCCGGATCAACCAAGTGGATTTGTGAGTACACGGCCAAGGAGGAGAGCGCCGCTCGCGCCTTTGCCCACCCTGCCGCTCCTCGATGGGATAGCGTAGCGCCGCGCGGGCGGGTCGGGCATAGTCCACCCTATTCGGGCATAGTCCACCTTATAGTGCGCACATGAGTTGTGGGCTCGGTCGACCGACCGTGTGCCCAGGCACGAGAGAGAGCATGATCCGGCCGGTCTTTACCGAAATCACGCTGTTCCTGATTCCGTTTGCAATCTATGCCGTGTTCCTGGTGGCAACGCGCAAGGGACTGCTTGATGCGGAATCGTGGCAGCTTGCCCGGATCCCTTGGCTCGTGATCGCGGCGCCCGCGCTGATGATCGGCAGCTTCGTGTGGCTAGCCACGTCCGGCGGCGCGCCGCCGGATGGGGTCTATATTCCGGCGCATGTCGATGAGAACGGCACCTTGGTGCCGCGCCAGACCGTGCCGAGACCCAAAGAGCCCGTGAACACAAAGTGACTCGTGAAAGACGTCAGCGACCATGACGGCAACCCCAGCCCGCCTTGACGCCGAATGGCTGCGCGCCGGTGCGCTGGCGCGGCTCCTGGCCGTGCTCGATCGCAATGGCGAGGAGGCCCGCGTTGTCGGCGGGGCGGTGCGCAACGCGCTGCTGGGCGAGCCGTTGGGCGACATCGACATCGCCACCACCGCCGTGCCGGCGGAGGTCGTGCGACGGGTCGAGGCGGCCGGCTGCAAGGCGGTGCCGACCGGCATCGAGCATGGGACCATTACGGTCGTCGTCGACGGGAAGCCGTTCGAGGTGACCACGCTGCGCGAGGACATCGAGACCGACGGCCGCCGCGCCAAGGTCGCCTTCGGCCGCGACTGGCAGCGCGACGCCGGGCGGCGCGACTTCACCATGAACGCGCTGTTTCTCACCCGCGACGGCGCGGTGCACGACTATGTGGGCGGCTTGGCCGACATCGCCGAGCGGCGCGTGCGCTTCATCGGCGACGCCGCAACGCGCATCGCCGAGGACTATCTGCGCATTCTGCGCTTCTTCCGTTTCCACGCCGCCTACGGGCATGGCGGGCTCCCGGATGCGGCGGGCCTCTCCGCTTGCATCGTGGCGCGCGCGGGCCTCGACACGCTCTCGCGCGAGCGCGTGCGCATGGAGATGCTCAAGCTCATGCTGGCGCGCCATACCGTGCCGGCGCTCGCCGTGATGGCGGAGACCGGCCTCCTGGAGATGGTGCTCGGCGGGGTGCCGCTGCTCGCGAGCCTGTCGAACGTGATCAAGCTCGAGGCGGCGCTATCGCTTCCTCCCGATGCGGCGCGACGTCTCGCTGCGCTCGGCGTGCTGGTGACCGAGGACGCCGAACGGCTGCGCGAGCGGCTGCGGCTGACCAATGTCGAATTCGAACGGCTTGCGTCGGTGGGCGAGG
This sequence comes from uncultured Alphaproteobacteria bacterium, assembly GCA_963753575.1. Taxonomy (GTDB): domain Bacteria; phylum Pseudomonadota; class Alphaproteobacteria; order Rhizobiales; family Xanthobacteraceae; genus VAZQ01. Next base: position 2,745,056 of record CAVWCR010000003.1, on the reverse strand, counting down.
CCTGGTGGCGGCTGACGGCGGGCATGGGCGACGCGAATGCGCGCGCCTTGCTCTATCGACTGCGGCCGGAAAAATATCTCGACCGCATGCTGCTCGCGTGGTCGCGCGCGCCCGAAGGCGCCGCCGATCAACGCTGGCATGCGCTCGCGACGCTGCCGGCGCGCTGGAGCATTCCGGTGTTTCCGCTCAAGGCGGCCGACTTCATGGCGCGGGGCGTGCAAAAAGGCCCGGCGCTTGGCGCTGCTCTGCGAGCGGCCGAAGCGGCATGGATCGAGGCGGGGTTCCCGATGGACCTGGCTGCCTTGGAGCAGATTGCGGCGCGGGCATAGCGGCTGTTATTCACCTTAAGCGAAATATTGCTTGTGCTTTGCGTGAAGTGCGCTTAGGTTTTTAGGTGGCGCCGCGAGCCGCGGTGAGCCCTGGACTACCCCTGGACTACCCCTGGACTACCCCTGGACTACCCCTGGACTACCCCTGGACTACCCCTGGACTACCCCTGGACTACCCCTGGACTACCCCTGGACTGCCCCTGGACTACCCCTGGACTACCCCTGGACTGCCCCTGGACGGTGAGCGGGGCGGGTCAGTGCGTGCGAGTGTCTTGGAGCATTGGAGGCCATTGGTTGTCGCAGGTTCTTTGCAAAACGAAACCAAAAACGCCTGAGATTTCAATCATGGCCCTGAAATGGGCGCTCGCGACAGCTTGCTTCCAAACATTTTGGCCAAAACGAACCCACCGTACGAAATAGTCTTTATATATCAATTAGTTGATGCCTTTTTTGTCCGCCCTTGTGGGCTGTCGTTCCGGGCGATCTCGATGATCATCTTTTTGAGGATCGCATCCCCGAACGCCTCGAAGTCCTTGGCCACGATCATGAACGCGCCCGGGCCGCCGATCACGTAGTCCCGGTAATACTGATCGAGGTAGGGCTCGACCGCGAGGATGGGCAGGCCGTTGATGGTGACATCCTTCGCCACCGCCTCGTCGCGCGCGCGGATCACCGAGCGGCCGCCGTTGTTGGAGCCGTCACCTGAGACATCGATAACGTGCCGCTCGGTCTTGAACGAGCTCTGCGGGAACATCCCCATCGCATAGTCGATTGCGCCCGAGATCGAGGTGCCGCCGCCGAACAGCTGGCGCGGCGTGCTTTCGATGACCGAAGCGGCCGACATGATCGAGGCCTCGTCCTTGATCAGCGTCCAGGGCAGTACCACGACCTGCAGAAACGGCCCGGTCCACTGCACCATGCTGATTGCGATCGACTGCGCGCGGCCGCCGAGCACGGCGCTGAGCACGCGCGGATTGCGCAGCGCCGCCACGTAGCCGCGCTTCTGCAGCTCGAAGCGGTACTGATTGACGCTGCCGGAGGCGTCGACCATCAGCGCAAGCTTGAGATCAACCTCGGTCTGCGCCGAGGCCGACCGGCTGGAGAGCGCGCCGCACAAGCCGAAGAGCACAAGCATCGAGACGAGGCGCCAAGCGCCCCCGACCGCTGCCTTTCGGCGATGGCTCATCGAATTCCTCCCTCGGTCTTTTGCGGGATATTGAAGGAAACCATGCGCCACGTCGACTCGCTTCCGCGCCAGAAAAGCATTAGATTAAGGCAGAAGGTGAGGCCATGCACCAGCGCCGCCGCCCGTCCGAACTCGCCCGCCGCAGCGCGACCGCTCTTGCCGCGCGCACGGTTCGTCGCGGAGCGGATGCCTTCCGGCGCGATACTTTCGCGCTGCCGCGCGCTGCCGCACGCGAGAAGGCGCTCGAGCTCCTGCGCCGCTTCCCCAAGGCCGCCTACCAGACCGAGATCGAGAGCTGGCGTGTATTGCCCGGCGACCGCATCGAATTCACGGTGCGCCGCCTGCCGAGCGCGGATTGACCGCACCCGTAACGTTCGGGCGGGCGCCACCGTAGTCTTTCCAGTAGCGAGATGAAGACCCGGGGGCCCCATGCGCCGATTCCTGCGCGGTTTGATGATCTTTGTGATCGGCGGCCTGTGCGGTACCGCCTTCGGGGTGGCGCTCGGCTTCTTCTTCTTTCCATTCGTGTTTCCGCCGCCGCCGGCAGCCGAGGTGTTGAGCGAGGCCGAGCGCACGCCGCTCGTCGCCAGTGGCACCTTCATTCATGCCAATCCGTCCGACCCCGTGCACTATGGCAAGGGCAAGGTCAGCGTCTATGAGCGTACCGTGTTCCTTGAGCCCGATTTCGAGGTCGGGCCGGGGCCGGCCTATCATGTCTACCTGGTGCCCAAGGTGCCGATCCGCACGTCATCCGATCTCAAGGGCGCCAAATACGTGGATCTCGGAGGGCTGCACTCGTTCAAGGGCAGCCAGCGTTACCCGATCCCCGCCGGCGTCAACCTGAAGGACTATCCGAGCGTCATCATCTGGTGCGAGGCGTTCAGGGCGCTGATCTCGCCGGCGGACCTGAAATTCATGCAGTAGCTTTCCCGGCACAAGCGCGTCGCGGCGGTTTAAGATGCTCGCCACCCGATGCTCGAATCGCTCTCATCCGCCTTGGCCGGCGTCTCGCTCGCCCAGTTTGCGTTGATCGCCGCGCTGGCGCTGTTCGCGTCGATTGTCGGCGGCGTGTCGGGCTATGGCACGGGCGCCCTGATGCCGCTGGTCCTGGTGCCGATCTTCGGGCCCGAGCCGGTCGTGCCGATGATTTCGATCTCGGCGCTCATCAACAACGCGAGCCGGGCCGGGGTCTACCGCCATCTGGTTGACGTCCGGCGCGCACTGCTGGTGCTGCCGGCGGCGCTGCCGCTCTGTCTGCTCGGCGCCTGGGGCTATACGCAACTCAGCGGCCGCGGCGCCGGGCTCCTGATCGGCAGCATGCTGATCTCGAGTATGCCCCTGCGACGGGTGTTGCGGCGACGTGGCTTCGGTCTTTCCGACCGCGGCCTGATGCTGACGTCGGCCGGCTGGGGCGCGTTTGCGGGCGGCACCAGCGGCGCCGGCGTGATGCTCCTGTCGATGCTGATGGCGGCGGGCCTGCAGGGCGCCGCCGTGATTGCGACCGATGCGGTGATCTCAATCGGCATCGGCGTCGCCAAGGTCTCGGTGTTTGGGCTCGCCGGCTCGCTCGGCGTACGCGAGATCGCGGTTGCGCTGCTGATGGGCGCGATGGCGATTCCCGGCGCGCTGTTGGCCCGCGCGATGGTCGATCGGCTGCCACTGCGCGTGCATACCACGATCCTCGACGCGGTCGTGATCGCGGGCGGCGCCGTGATGCTGACGGCCGCGCTCACGCGCTAGTGCCGCCGATCTGAAGTTCCTACAACACTTGCGGCAAGCTCGGTTAGGAACTTCAGATCGAAAAGCGGCACTAGAATCATAGAGTTGCTCGTGCCCCTTTGTTTCCGAAGTTCGTGTCAGAGGGTGCAGCGATGACAAACGAACTTCGGAAACGGGGCACTCGACCATGATCTGATCAAGCTGAATTGGGATCATGGTCTAGCTTTTTGTTTGAGCATGATCTTTTCCGAAATCCGGTTCCCGCTTTCCGGGATCATGCTCGTGCGCTCAGCGCTCGATCGCGGCCCAGCGCAGCCCGTACTCGTCCGCCCAGCGCCTCACCATGGCGACCTCGTTGCCGTAGGGGAGCCGATTGGCGAAGCCGCGGCACTGCACGATGGCGCCGTCCTGGCGCACCTCCATGGTCACGCCACGGTTGATGTAGCCGAGCGGAAACTCACTGGTGAGCGACCAGATCGAGATCTGGCCGTTCAGGCACAGGTGCTTGTAGCTCGCGACGCAGTGGTGCATGCGCTGGCCTTCGCGGAACAGCTCGTTGCCGGTCTTGATCTGGCGGAAACGCCAGATCGCCTTCTTCTTCTCGCTGCCGGCTTCGTAGTCCACATCGGGAATCGCCCGGCCAGCCCAGGAGCCGCCGCCGATCGCCTGGTGCTTGCGCAGCGCGCGCACCCATTCGTCGTGACGGCGCTGCAGGGCGCGCAGGCTGCGGCCCTTGAGCGACAGTTCCCGGTTCTCCGTTTTTGCCACGCGCAGATAGTCGATCAGATCGTTCATCTGGTGCAGCGGCACCGGATTGCGGGCGAAGTAGCGCGCAACCTCCTTCCACCATATGGAGCCGACCGAGTGGTCAGTGAGCGTGCTTTGGCTGATCCGGCGCGCGAGCTCGACATGATCGGTCTGCGCGCGCGCGACCGCGTACCACAGCGCCTGCTGGCTCGAGGCAACCTCGTCGGGCGCGGTCAGGAAATGATGCGTCTCGGACTTGGTGAGATAGGCGGAGGCGTGCTGCTTGTAGAGCGAGCCGCCCTGTGCCGCGACGAGATACCAGCGCCGCAGATTGTGCCGGTTGCGGCGGTCGCTCGGAAACGCGGGCAGCACGGCCACCCGGTTCACGAAATCGTCAGTGAATTCGTCGATCCAAGCGTTCTCAAGGTGTGCGGCGACGCGGTAGCGCGCGAACGAGAAGCGCACCAGGTCGATGAAGCGCCTGTCGTCAGACCGGCTCTTGATCCGGCAGCGCCAATCCTCCGGCGCGCGCAGCGCATAGCTGCGCAGCGCCTGGACCTTGCTCCGGTACTCCTCATTGAAGTCGGCGTAGCGCTCGACCGCGCGCGGCCCGACGTCACGCTTGGAATGTGCTTCCAGCACGGCGCGAACGGCGCGCTCGATATCGCGGCGCCGTGCTTCGCGCACTTTCAGTTTCTTGCCCATGGATCGCTCCGGACATGCCTAGGCGTTCCCGCCCAGTCGGGCGGATCGAACAGCTTCTTGATCTGTCGAACCGCATGTCCTCGTCTCCATGAGAGAGCGCCATTGCTGGGCGCACGGCCTTAGACGCGTGATTTGTGGCCGATTTTGGGATGGGCTTGCCGGCGCGCCAACCTTGCAGCCGCGGTGGCGCCTGGCCGCACGGCACTGCAAGCGAGCGCCGGCGCGACAACGCCAGCATGCCGCCAGCGCGACTGCAACGGTGCTGCTTAGAGCCTCGAACCGCACTGAGCGGGCCGGGCGTTCAGGCGCTCTTGCGCGCGTCGTCCACGTCGTCTTCGAGCAGATCGCCCTTGGTCAGCGCGATCGCCGGTATCGTTTCCCGAAACAATTCCCCATTGTCGTTGATCCATACGCATTCGATGTTGTCCTCGTCGACGACGACAACCGTCAGCGCCTGGCTCCCAGACTTCAGATAAACGACATCCCCCGGCTCAAAAGCCATGGCCCCCTCCTCATCATGATCCGAATCATCGTGCGCGGAGTTCATGACAACAAATTGTTCGCGGCCATCGGCACAGCGCTCCTCTTCATTGGCGTGACATTAAAGTCACTCTACCACCGGCAGCATCGGGGGCAGAATCGATATTGCTGCGGATGCACAGCCCGAAACACCGCATAGCGGAAATCAGGGCCACTTCACCACTGGCGGCATCGACGAGAGGATCGAATCGACATTGCCGCCGGTGCGCAGCCCGAACACGGTGCCGCGGTCGTAAAGAAGGTTGAACTCGACGTAGCGGCCGCGCCGCACGAGCTGCTCCTCGCGCTCCGCCTCGCTCCAGGGCGTGGCGAAATTGCGCCGCACGAGCTCGGGGTAGATCTTGAGAAAGGCACGGCCGACGTCCTGCGTGAAGGCGAAGTCGGCGTCCCAGTCGCCGGAGTCATGCCAGTCGTAGAAGATGCCGCCGATGCCGCGCATCTCCTTGCGATGCTTGAGATAGAAATACTCGTCGCACCAGGCCTTGTACTTCGCATAAGGCGCGATCGCAGCGTGCGCGTCGCAGGCCTCCTGCATGGCGGCGTGGAAGGCGATCGTGTCGGGATCGTCCTGGGTGCGGCGCTTGTCGAGCACCGGCGTGAGGTCGGCGCCGCCGCCGAACCAAGCCTTGGTGGTCACGACGTGACGCGTGTTCATGTGCACGGCCGGCACGTGCGGGTTCTGCATGTGGGCGATCAGCGAGATGCCGGAGGCCCAGAAGCGCGGGTCCTCGGCGGCACCCGGAATCTCCTTGCGGAACTCGGGAGCGAATTCGCCGAACACGGTCGAGACATGAACGCCCACCTTCTCGAACACGCGACCCTTCATGATCGCCATCACGCCGCCGCCGCCGGGGTCGGCTTTTGCCGACCCCGCACTTGAATTGCCGATCTCGGGTAAACCCGAGATCGGTTGCGCGCCGGTATGGTCGGCGCGCTGCCAGGGCGTGCGAACGAACCGGCCGGCTAAGCGGTCGGCGAGGGGAGCGCCATGCGGCAGGTCGTCCTCGACTGCCTCGAATGCCAAGCAGATGTCGTCGCGCAACGCTTCGAACCAGGCGCGGGCGCGTGCCTTGCGGGCTTCAGTCTGTCCGGCGTCCATGACGGTCTCCGATCTCTCCATAGGGCGCGGCCGCGCAGCCGTCACCTATACCATTCCTGCTTCGCTTGATCGCAGAAACAGCATCGGATTCCTTGACTTAGCTCATGCATCCGCGCGAACCGGAGGTCGTTGGTAGCCTCGTCTGCCGGTTACCGGCTCGCCTCCTTCAGGTAGGCGATAAGGTCAGCGCGTGCCTGCGCATCCCGCAAGCCCGCGAACGGCATGCGGTTGCCGCGGAACGGCGGCGCCTGCGGCTCCTTGAGGAAGCCGTCGAGCAGCTCCGGCGTCCAGGTGACCTTGGCGCGGCGCATCGCGGGCGAGTAGACGAAGTTGTCGACACTTGCGGACTTGCGCCCGAACAGTCCCTTGAGATGCGGTCCGGTCTCGCTGAGCGCCGGGTCGAAAGAATGGCAGGCCGCGCACTGTTCGAACACGGCTTTGCCACGCGCGGCATCTTGTGCCGCGGCGGGATGCGCGTTGGCCATCGCGAGCGCGATGGCCAACAGGCGGAATGTGTTGTTCAACATCTCGGCCCGTCAGATCAGTCGTCCAGGATTCTTGAGATACTTGTTTCTGATGGCGTCTGCCGCCATGTAGGCGAGTGCACCGACCGGGCCGGTCGGATTGTAGCCCGAGTTGTGCGGGAACGCCGAGGCGCCCGTCACGAACACGTTCGGCACGTCCCAGCTCTGCAGGTATTTGTTGAGCGCGCTGGTTGCGGGATCGGCGCCCATGACGGCGCCGCCGGTGTTGTGCGTGCTCTGGTAGGGCACGACGTTCCAGGTGAGACGTGGCGTCGGGTTGCTCATGTGCGTCGGGTTCATGGCCTTGCCGATCTCGCCGATGATCTTGGCGGCGTGCCGGTTGATCTTCTTCTCGTTTTCGCTGAAGTCGAAGGTCATGCGCATGAGCGGCTGGCCGAACCGGTTGGTGTAAGTCCGGTCGAGGTCGAGATGGTGATAGCGGTTCGGCATTACCGAGCCGGAGGCGCCGATGTTCAGGGCGCTGTGGTACCACTTGGCAGTCGCGCGCTTCCACTCCGAGCCCCATGGTGGCGTGCCCGGCGGCACCGGCCGGTAGCCGATCGGGCGGCCGTTGGAGCCGCCGACCGAGATGTAGGCGCCGCCGATGAAGCCGTGCGGCGCGCGGTCGAAGTCCCAGTTGGTGTGGAAGTCGTCGATCGATGTGCCCCAGCCGCCGGTCGCGATGAACGGATTGAAGCTTTCCCCTTCAAAGAACAGCCTGACGCCGGCACCGCCCTGGTAGGCGTAGTTCTTGCCGATGACGCCGGTCTGCGTCTGCGGATCGTAAGGCTTGCCGATGCCGGAGAGCAGCATCAGGTGGACGTTGGAGAGGCCGTACGCCGACAGGATCACGAGGTCGGCGGGCTGCTCCATTTCCTCGCCGGTCAACATGTTGGTGTAGACGACCCCCGTCGCTTTCTTGCCGGTCGAGTCCTTGAGCACCTTGGTGACCCAGGTGTAGGTGCGCAGCTCCACGTTGGGATTGCGCAGCGCCACCGGAATGACCGTGATGAGCGGGCTGCCCTTGGCGTTCGCCTCGCAGCCGAAGCGTTCGCAGAAGCCGCAATACTGACACTGCCCGATCTTCATCCCGTCCGGGTTAGTGTAAGGCTGCGACGCGTTTGCGGTCGGCCGAATGTATGGGTGATAGCCTAGCTCCCGTGCGGTCTTCTCGAACATCCGGCTGGCGTGGTTCGAAACCAGCGGCGGCAGCGGATAGTCGCGCGAGCGCGGATCCTCGAATGGGTTGCCCTCCTTCTGGATCTGGCCCTTGATGTTGCCGGCCTTGCCCGAGACGCCGGCGGTGTACTCGAACTTGTCGTAGTAGGGTTCGAGCTCAGGGCCGCTGATGCCCCAATCCTGCAGAGGCATGTCGGCCGGGATGAAATCCTTGCCATAGCGTTCCTGGTATTTGGTGCGAATGCGCAGCTCGTGATCGGGCCAGCGCCAGGTGACGCCGTTCCAATGTGCGCCGGCGCCGCCGACACCTTCACCCGGCAGGAACGAGCCGAGCCGGCGCATCGGCAGCGCGGTCTCGGATGGCTTGTTGCGAACGGTATAGGTGTCGATCGACACGTCCATCATCAGGTGGTGGCGCTGCGCAAAGCGCAATTCGTCGCGGATGGTCGGCACCGCGAAGTCGTTTTGCGCGCTGCGCGGGCCGCCGCGCTCCAGCACGGCGATCTTGAGTCCGGTAGGGCCCAGTTCCTTGGCCAGAATGCCGCCGGTCCAGCCCATGCCCACGATGACGACGTCGACGGGAGGAAGTTTGGTTGCCATGGCGCGCCTCCCTCAGGACATGTCGGCGATGCTGACGGGGTCGGCGGTAAAGCGCTGCCCGTCGCTGTAATGCTTTACGTTCTCGGCGTTGTTGGCCATGACGCCCGGGAAGCCCAGTATCTTCCAGCCGATCTTGTCCTTGTTGCCGCCGTAGATCGGGTCCGCGAACATGCCCTCGATCACGTTCTGGTAGAGGAGGGCAAAGAACGTGCGTCCCGGCAGGCCGCCCTGAAGCGTGATCTTCCCGGCCCGCAGATCCTTGAGGAACGCTTCCTTCTGCTCCGGCTTGCACTTGTCGAAGCCTTGTCCGTAGGCCTTGCGGCAGTAGGCGTCCGAGCCGGCAATCGCCGCGCGGTAGAGCCGCGCCGGCGTCAACGGCAGCTGATAGCCCTGGTTGGGTGTGCCCTTGCTCCAAGGTCCCTGCAGATAGAGCCGGTCGCCCTTGCCCCAGGAGCCGGCGAGCGCGCGATCGATGTAGGTGGCGATCCCGATGTCGGTGCCGCTCGGGGTGAGCTCATCCTTAGGCACCATGTGGTCGACCACCGCCTCGATGAACTGGACTTCCGCCGGCTTGAAGAATGTGTAGCCCGCCGGCTGCGGTGCGGCTTGCGCCTCTTTTGCCTGTGCGGAGGTTTGCGCCATCGCCGGAGCGGCTGGCGACAAGGCAGCCGCCGCAGCGGCGCCTGCAACGCCGACCCCGCTCAGAAAATCGCGGCGGCCGACCTTATGACGAGATGTGTCGTCAGACATCGTTTCCTCCCTTGAATTGTTTGTCGATCAGTACCGATCGCTTACCACGAGACTATAGCAAGGGCAGAGCCACAGGTCCCGGTTGTGAGCATGGGAGCAACGCGCGCCAAGAATGCCTGTCAGGCCGGGCTGACCAGCCGCGTCTGCCGCAGCGCCTCACCGACCGCCATGGCGGCCACGAGCGCGACGTTGAGCGAGCGCATGCCTTCCCGCATCGGGATGACGAGACGCGCATCGGCAGCGTCGTGTACCGCGGCCGGCACGCCCGAGGATTCGCGGCCGAACATGAGAATGTCGTCCGGCATGAAGGCGTGGTTGAGATAGCAATGGCTCGTCTGCGTCGTGAACAGGATCAGGCGGCTTCGCGCCTCGGTGCGCCAGCGCTCGAACGCCGCCCAACTGGCGTGGCGGATGATGTCGACCGCCTCGAGATAGTCCATCCGGCACGCCGGAAGGCGCGATCGGAGGTCGGAAATCCCGCCGGCTCGATGATGTGCACCTCGACACCCAAACAGGCAGCCAGCCGGAGGATTGTTCCGGTATTCTGGGGAATGTCCGGTTCAAAAAGCGCAATCGGCATAGCGGCTGCGACTTGTCCCAATTCTACGGCTTGCAAGGCCTACGCTACCGCTCCGATACGAGCTTCGTGAGCGGCCGGCAAATTTTTGATTCTAGTGTGATTTTTGTTCCGAAGGCGCGAGGCAGGTTGGCCGCCCGTCATGCGTTTTGCAAGGCGGACGCGGCGTACAAGGTCGGTAAGACGAGGGATTTGTGTGACTATCGAGCGATGAAGCGATGGCGCACTTGCGCTCCCTACACAAGGGTGCCAATAAACGCCCACCGGCACGTGCTATCCCGCCCTTTTCCGGGATCGGCTGCGGCCGGACCGCCCGCCCAGCCCCGGGCCCCCTGTGGTGGTCCGAGGCTCCCTCGAGTGGGCAGGTCATCCCTCGACAAGGGAGAGGATCAGACGTGACGACGATGACTTCGGCCGAGCCAACGCGCCGCGATTTTCTTTTCATCGCGACCGCATCGGTGGGCGCGGTCGGCGCTGCGGCGGCTATCTTGCCGCTAATTGCGCAAATGAATCCCGATGCCTCCACCATCGCGGCGGGTGCGCCGATCGAAGTCGATCTCGGGCCGATCGCGGAGGGGCAGGTCATCAAGGTCTTCTGGCGCGGTAAGCCGATCTTCATCAGCCACCGGACCAAGAAGGAGATCGAGGAGGCGCGCAGCGTCAATGTTGCGAGCCTGCCGGACCCCCAATCCGATGAAATGCGCGTCAAGCCGGACCATGCGCAATGGCAGGTGCTGATCGGCATCTGCACGCATCTCGGCTGCATTCCGCTCGCGCACCAGGGTGACTACGGCGGCTATTTCTGTCCGTGCCACGGCTCGCAATACGACACCTCAGGCCGCATCCGGCGCGGGCCCGCGCCGGCCAACTTGGTGGTGCCGCCTTACGAGTTTGTCTCCAACACCAAGGTCCGGATCGGCTGACGGCCGCCACCACCTCTACAAGGGTCCACAATGAGCGGACAATCGACTTATCAGCCGCAGAACGCACTCCTGCGCTGGATCGAACGGCGGCTGCCGATTGGCGGGCTGATCCATTCCTCCTTCGTCGCCTACCCGACGCCATGTAATCTCAACTACTGGTGGACCTTCGGCGGCATCCTCACGATCATGCTGGCGATCCAGATCGTCACCGGCATCGTGCTCGCCATGCACTACACGCCGCATGTGGACTACGCCTTCAATTCCGTCGAATCCATCATGCGTGATGTCAACTATGGTTGGCTGTTGCGCTATGTGCATTCGAACGGCGCCTCGATGTTCTTCCTGGCTGCCTACATTCACATGTTCCGCGGCATGTATTACGGCTCCTACAAGGAGCCGCGCGAGGTGCTCTGGATCCTGGGCGTGATCCTGCTGCTGCTCATGATCATGACCGGGTTCATGGGCTACGTGCTGCCGTGGGGGCAAATGAGCTTCTGGGCGGCGACTGTCATCACCAACCTGTTCTCCGCTATTCCGGGCGTGGGTGAATCGATCGTCGCCTGGCTGTGGGGCGGCTATTCGGTCGGCAACCCGACGCTCAATCGCTTCTATTCGCTGCACTATCTGCTGCCGTTCGTGATCGCCGGCGTGGTCGTGCTGCATGTCTGGGCGCTGCATGTGGTGGGGCAGAACAACCCGACCGGCGTCGAGCCGCAGTCGGACAAGGACACGGTCGCATTCACGCCGTACGCTACCATCAAGGATGCGTTCGGGCTGGCGGTGTTCATGATCCTGTTTGCCTGGTTCGTATTCTACGTGCCGAATTTCCTCGGGCATTCCGACAACTACATCCCGGCCAACCCGGCGGTGACGCCGACACACATCGTTCCGGAATGGTACTACCTGCCGTTCTACGCGATCCTGCGCGCCATCCCGAATAAGCTCGTCGGCGTGATGGCGCTCGGCGCCTCGATCGTGATCATCGCCTTCCTGCCCTGGCTCGACACCTCTCGGGTGCGCTCGGCCCGCTATCGCCCGCTCTACCGGCAGTTCTTCTGGGTGTTCGTCGTGGTCTGCGTCGGCCTCGGCTGGCTCGGATCGAAACCCGCGGAAGGCGGCTATGTCATCGCGGCGCGCGTGCTGACTGCCTACTATTTCATCCACTTCCTGATCATCCTTCCGCTCCTCGGCGTCCTCGAAACCACCAAGCCGGTGCCGAGCTCGATTTCGGCGGATGTGCTCAAGGGCAAGGGAACGCTTGCGGCCATTATGCTGGCGGCCGGACTGGCGACCTTGCTCGGGACATCATCGCCGACCAGTGCGGCGGAGACGGAAGCCCCGGCCAAGAACAAGTGGTCGTTTGCCGGGCCATTCGGAAAGTTCGATCGCGGCCAGCTGCAGCGCGGCTTCAAGGTCTACAAGGAAGTATGCCAGAATTGCCACGGCATGCAGCTATTGTCCTTCCGCAATCTCTCCGAGCCGGGGGGCCCCGGCTTCACGCCCGCCCAGGTCGCGGTCGTTGCTGCCGAATACAAATACAAGGAGCCCAACGATCAGGGCGAGATGGTCGAGCGCAACGGCCGGCCGGCCGATCGCTTTCCGCCGCCGGCGGTGCGTTTTCCCAACGTAACGCCACCGGACCTGTCGGTGATTGCCAAGGCGCGCAGCTATGAGCGCGGCTTTCCTGGCTTCCTCATCGATCTCCTCACGCAGTACCAGGAGCACGGCGCCGATTACATAGTTGCGGTGCTCAAGGGCTACGAGAACCCGCCCTCAGGAGTGACATTGCCGCCGGGGGCCTTCTACAACAAGTACTTCCCCAGCCACGCCATCGCGATGCCGCCGCCCCTGTCGGACGGGCGCGTGCCCTACACCGACGGCTCGCCCCAAACGCTTGATCAATATGCCAAGGACGTGACGGCGTTCCTGGCCTGGGCGGCCGAGCCGCATCTCGAGGCGCGCAAGCGCATGGGCATGCAGGTCTTCATCTTTCTGATCGTGCTGTCGGGTTTGCTCTACTTCACCAAGAAGAAGGTGTGGCGCGAGGTTGCCGGCCACGCGTGAACTCGGCGTTGCGTTAGGCTAGGCGCAACCATGACCCAATCGGTGCTCGGCATCATCGGCGGCTCCGGCATCTACGATCTGCCGGGCCTTGAGAAAGTGCGCCAGAAGAAGATCAGGAGCCCCTGGGGTGAGCCGTCCGCGCCGTTGCGCCTCGGTCAGATCGCCGGTCTGCCTGTCGCGTTCCTGCCGCGCCACGACAAGGGTCATCGACTATCGCCGTCCGACATCAATTACCGCGCCAATATCGACGTGCTCAAGCGCGCCGGCGTCACCGACCTGATCTCGCTTTCGGCTTGCGGCTCGTTCAAGGAGGAGCTTCCTCCTGGCACCTTCGTGCTCGTCGACCAGTTTGTCGACCGCACCCACAAGCGCGAGAGCTCGTTCTTCGGCAAGGGCTGCGTGGCGCACGTCTCGATGGCGCATCCGGTGTCGCCGCGGCTGCGCATTCATCTCGCGGCGGCGGCCGAGGCCGAGGGCATCCAGGTGATGCGTGACGGCACCTACGTCTGCATGGAAGGCCCACAGTTCTCCACGCTCGCCGAGAGCCTGACCTACAAGAAGCTTGGCTATTCGGTGATCGGCATGACCAACATGCCGGAGGCGAAACTCGCGCGCGAGGCGGAGATCTGTTACGCGACCGTCGCCATGGTCACGGATTACGACTGCTGGCACCCCGACCACGACGCGGTGACGGTGCAGGACATCATCAAGGTTCTCACCGCCAACGCCGACCGGGCCAAGCGCCTGGTCGCCCGCTTGGCGGCGGATTTTCCGCGCGAGCACGAGCCGTGTCCGATCGGCTCCGATCGTGCGCTTGACACCGCGCTGATCACCGCACCGGAGGCGCGCGACAAGAAGCTCCTCAAGAAGCTCGACGCGGTGGCGGGGAGGGTGCTGGGCAAGCGCAAGTGAGTGCCGGCCCTAAGCATCGGTGCCGGGCGGCTTCCATGCCTGCGAGAAGGTCGGCAGCGTGCACGGGTCGGTGCACAGGATCGGGCTGCAGTTGCCACACACCCGGAGATACCAATAGGTCGCAATGGCGCCGCCGCCGACCACGAGCCCGGTCACCACGGCTGCCGCGATCCACCGTCGACGCTTGCGGGCCGGGATCGTGGTCGTGAAGTCGCGCTCAGGGAAATTCATGGGCTTGCCGATTGCTTCGTCCGTGACACTCGCTTATTCGCATCTATCATTGCCTCGCAATCGTGTCCGATCCTTGGTGAGACTGCCATGACCTCTCCCGTCCTCGAGAACGACCTCCGAGCCGCAATCCGCACCATCCCGGACTATCCCAAGCCGGGCATCATGTTCCGAGACATCACCACGCTTCTTGGCAATGCACGTGCCTTCCGCCGCGCGGTCGACGAACTGGTGCAGCCCTGGGCCGGCGGCAAGATCGACAAGGTGGCCGGCATCGAGGCGCGTGGCTTTATTCTGGGCGGCGCGGTCGCGCACCAAGTCTCGGCCGGTTTCGTGCCGATCCGCAAGAAAGGCAAGTTGCCGCACCAGACCGTGCGCATGGCTTACGTGCTTGAGTATGGCACCGACGAGATGGAGATGCACGTCGATGCCATCGGCAAGGGCGACCGGGTCGTGCTGGTCGACGACCTGATCGCCACCGGCGGCACCGCCGAAGGCGCGGTCAAGCTCCTGCGCCAGATGGGGGCCAATGTGGTGGCGGCCTGCTTCATCATCGATCTGCCGGAACTCGGCGGCGCCGACAAGCTGCGCAAGCTTGATGTGCCGGTGCGAACACTGGTCTCGTTTGAAGGGCATTGATGCCAACTTGTGGGCAAAGGCGCTGGCACAGCCTTTCAGTGCAGTAAGGTCTATCGTGCGGCGTGCCCACCAACGGAATCGATTCGAGCTGGAAGGCAGCTGGTGGGCACGGCGCACGATAGATTTCAGCGCCTTTGCCGACCCTGCAGGTGATGTTTCAAGCGCGCAGGCGCCATCACGATCGCAGCGCCGTCCGCAGCTTCTCGAGTGTCAGGCGCAGCTCGAACTCGCGAAACTCGAGGAAGATGCGCCGTGTCCAGGAGCGCAGCTCGAGTGCGTGGCCCATCGGCATGTGGGAGGGCAGCTGGGCACGCACGTGCGCCAGCGACTCGCTCAGCCGCTCCGCGTAGGCCTTGAGCACCAGCGGCATGAGCGGAACCTGCAGCGCAATGGCGGACTCGCGTGCCGCCGGGTAGAAATCGCGGACCTTGCTCCCCTTCAGGATGGCCTCGTTCAGCACCGCCACCACGGTGGCGTGCGGGAAGCGCTGCTGCAACTGCTCGTAGGCCGTGACGGCGCTTGGATGCGGCTCGGCTGGAAACAGGATGATCACCTCGAAGCCGCGCCGCTTCGCGGCATCGACGAAGCCGATCTCCTCGCACATCGCGAAGAACCGCTCGAACATCGCGTAGCCGAGGTCGACGACCTTGGGTTTGCTCTCATTCACGATGAGGCGCTCGAACAGGGATATCTGCGCCTGCGTCGTCGCCAGGTCGGCCTTGACCGTGATCTTGGGCCGGCAGGCCGCGAGCGCGTGCTCTCCGGGATTGAGGTCGAAAGCCTCGACCCGTCCGCCGTCCTGACTGAGATAGTCGGTGATCAACAGCGACAGAAACGTTTTGCCGCAGAGCGCGCGCGGCGAGGCAATGACGTAAAACGGCGTCGGCCTTGTCGTGCTCGACAAGGGTGTCGACCCGAACGTCTTGTCATAGGCGTCTGCTAACACCCGCTCGCTGTGACTTGGTGGCACGACGCGCTCGCATCTTCAAGATGGGCGACAACTAAACAAGCGTAGCGGACGCACTGCGACCAGGGCCCTTCGTTATCCGGCGGCTTGCGCCCTTTGGATGGTATCGGTCTGCGCCCGCGCAGACACAAGGTCGGTCAGCTTGATGCGGTCGTATTCGGCCCAGACGTTGCCCAGCCAGTGTCGGACATAGCCGCGCAGCACGAACGAATAGGAGGCCGGATCGCCGTTCAGCTTCTTGTTGGCGATGAAGGAGAGGTACGGAACGGAGGCGAGGTCCACCTGCTCGCAGGCCATCTCGTTGAGCTTGGGAATGGCGAGCTCGACGGAGTCCTTGATCTTCTTGAAGTAGGCCGCGCTGGTCTGCTCGTCCCACTGGAAATAGTGCGTGTTGTTGATGAAGTTCTTCACCATGAAGTACTTGGCGTCGCCCAGGAAGGCGGCCGTCTCCGCAATCTCCTCAAGCGACGTGATCGTGGGTCCGAGGATATGGAATACCCCGAAGGTGATCTGACCCTTCTTGGCCGCCTCGATGAAGCCGATGTCGCGCAGCGACTGCAGTGTCGGCGATAGCAGGCCGGCGCGCACGTCAATCACCGTGACCGAGGCCGGAGCGGCGCTCAGGGTGTCGAATATCTTCATCTGGTCGGGCACCAGATTCATGTCCACGATTTCCGTCGCGTCCGGATAGAAGCGCTTGAGCGTCCCCTTCGGCGCTTCGGTGTCGAAGGCGCGCGTCGGAATCTGATGTGCTGCAAAGTAATCGAGCAGCGTGCGCGACACGGTCGTCTTACCGACGCCGCCTTTGTCTGCTCCAACGATGAGCACTGCTGGTTTCGCCATGACATCCCCCACGAATTGATCGGAAATCAGTTCAGTCCGGGGCGGGTTCGGAAGCAAGGGCTGGCGCAACGACATACAGAATTTTCTCGTGCCTGTGGAAACCGGCCATCACCTCGCGTGCGGGCTTTCGCCCGCGACGCGAGTGTGCAATCCCATTTGCTGATACGGTCAGCCGTTGCGCTTGGAGTCCCACGGGCCGGCAACGTGGCCGGGAGCCTGCGGGGCTTCGCCGATCCGAATCGGCGGCTCCGGTGGCAGGAAGGGCTTTGGCGTACCGGTTTCGGGCACGGAGGAAGCGGGCGGCTCCATCTCCTCCTCGCCACCAACGTCAGGCGCTGGTTCAGCCAGCGCGATCGGACCGGGGTCATGGCCTCCAGCGAACTTCACCAATGCCTCGACCCGGCTGTCGATCGAAGGGTGAGTTGCGAACAGGTCGGCAAAGTCCGAGCGCGGGTTGTCGACGCACATTTCCATCACGGCCGACGTCGCGCCCTCGAGTTCGCCGCGGCCCTCGATCTTGCGCAGCGCCGTGATCATGGCGTCGGGGTTCTTGGTGAGTTCGACCGAACCTGCGTCGGCCAGGTACTCGCGCTGGCGCGACAGCGCGAAACGGATCACGATCGAAAGGAGCCAGGCGAGCGCGATCAGGGCGAGCGCGATCAGGATCGCGACCATGGCGCCGCCCTTGCCGCGGTCGCTGCTGCTGCTGCTGCTGCGCGAGCCGCGCCAATTGAACCCGCCCTGGAACAGTGCGCGGAAGACAATCTCGGCAAAGAACGAGATCACGCCCGCGATGACCACCGCGATGACGAGGAGGCGGACGTCGCCATTGCGAATATGGGTGAGCTCATGGCCGAGCACGGCTTCGACCTCGGGGTCGTCGAGGCGCGCGAGCAGGCCGGTCGTGACCGTGATCGAATATTGCTTCTCGTTGAGCCCGGTGGCGAAGGCGTTGAGCGCGTCGCTCTCCATCACCTTGAGCTTGGGCATCGTGATGCCGCGCGAGATGCAGAGGTTTTCGAGCAGGTTGTAGAGGCGTGGCTCCTCCTGCCGCGTCACCTCATGGCCGCCGGTGATGGCGTCGATCATCGCCTGATGAAAGTTGTAGGCGATGAGGATCCACAGCAGCGTGCCGATGGTCACCCAGGGCGAGGCGTAGATGGTGTGTTGAATGGCGGCCCGGATGAGGAAGTCGAGGCGGGCGTCCCCGCCGACCGCGACCTCGGCCACGAGCGCGCCCGCAAACGTCATCACATAGACCAGGAAGAACAGGCCGATCAGCAGAACGACCGATCGCCGCCGGTTCGACTGGATGTGGCTGTAGAGACCATAGGCCATGGGGCCTCAGATCCTGATGGCGTCCCGGCTGCCGCGCTTGAAGTGGCGGATCACCGTGTTGCGTGCGGCCTAGAACTTAACCTCCGGCGCCTTGTCGAGCACCTTGCGATCCTCGGTGCCGACGTCGAAGAACTCCTTCGGGGTGAAACCGAGCGAGCCGGCCAGCAGCACGGCGGGGAACTGCTGGATGCCGGTGTTGTATTCCTGCACAGCGTTATTGAAGAAGCGGCGGGAGGCCGCGAGCTTGTTCTCGATGTCGGAAAGCTCGGTCTGCAGCTGCTGGAAGTTCTGGTTGGCCTTGAGGTCAGGGTAGGCCTCGCTTAAGGCGAACAGCTGCCGCAAGGCGCCTGAAAGCATATTCTCAGCGGCGGCTTGCGCGGCGACGCCGCCGGAGCCTGCCTGGATCGCGGCGTTGCGCGCCTTGACCACGGCTTCGAGCGTGCCGCGCTCGTGCCCGGCATACCCCTTCACGGTTTCGACCAGGTTGGGGATGAGGTCGTGCCGCTGCTTCATCTGCACGTCGATGTCGGCAAAGGCCTGGTTGACGCGCTGGCGCATCGCGACAAGGCCGTTGTAGACGACGATGATCCACAGGACGAGCAGGACGATCACGCCGATGACAATCCAGGTGGACGTGGACATGGGGTCTCCTTGCGGCTCCATGGAGCTCGGCGACAGGTGCCGAGCGGTTGGCCGGCACCATAGCGCATCAATTGTGGCCTAGGCGAGGGTTCCTAGAGCCCCGTTCCGAAGTTCGTTAAGTCCTTGCAGCACCCTCCGACACGAACTTTGGAATCGGGACACTGGTGCCGCTTTCGAGCTGAAGTTCCTAATCGAGTTTGCCGCAGGGAGCCCGAGCCCTGGTGATGCAAACTGCACCGGGACGGTGTCCAGGTGGACCCGCGTAAGTGGCAATAGCTGCAATCGTTACTACACCGCTTCCCGCAGCTTCACCGCGTCTTCGAGGTCGACCGAGACGAGCTGGGAGACGCCGCGCTCGGCCATGGTCACGCCATAGAGCCGGTTCATCCGCGCCATCGTGATCGGGTTGTGGGTGATGATGACGAAACGCGTGTCGGTGGATTTCGTCATCTCGTCGAGCAGGTCGCAGAAGCGTTCGATGTTGTGGTCGTCGAGCGGCGCGTCGACCTCGTCGAGCACGCAGATCGGTGCCGGATTGGTCAGGAACACCGCGAAGATGAGCGCGAGCGCGGTCAGCGCCTGCTCGCCGCCTGAAAGCAGCGACAACGTCGCCGGCTTCTTGCCGGGTGGCCGCGCCACGATTTCGAGGCCGGCCTCCAGCGGATCATCGCTTTCAACGAGTTGCAGCTCGGCGGTGCCGCCGCCGAACAGCTTGGTGAACAGGCGCTCGAAGTGTGATTTCACGACCTCAAAGGAGGCCAGCAGACGCTCGCGCGCCTCGCGGTTGAGACTCTGGATGCCTTGGCGCAGCCGCTTGATCGCCTCGACCAGGTCGTCGCGCTCGCGTGTGAGGGTGTCGTGCTGGGTCTCGACTTCGCGCAGCTCTTCCTCGGCACGCAGGTTGACGGCGCCGAGCCGCTCGCGCTCGCGCCTGATGCGGTCGAGTGTCTTCTCGACCTCGTCGACGTCCGGCAGCGGGGTGTCCGGCTTGAGCTCGGCCAGCTCGGCGACGGCGTCCGGCTCGATCTCAAGCATCTCGCGGATCTCATGGGCGATGTCCGCCATCCGCCGCTTGGCGCCGTCGAACCGTTCCTCGGCGCGCGCGGATTCCTCGCGCGCCGCGCCCATGGCTTCGAGTGCCGAGCGGGCATCGCGGTCGGCCTGCGCGAGCGCATTCTCGGCGGCGGCAAGCTGGTCGGCGGCGGCCCGCCGCTTGCCTTCCGCGTTCTCGATCTCTCCGATCAGCGCGCCGCGCTTCTCGGCGAAGGCGGTGGGCGCCTCTTCCAGGCCTGCGCGCTCGGCGCGAGCTTCCTGGGTGCGCTCTCCCAGCGTTGCAAGCTGCGAGGTTGCGCCGCCCTGGCGCCGGCTCCAGCCCTCGCGCTCTTCAGCGATCTGCGCGAGCCGGCGCTCGGCCAGTTCCGCTTCGCGGGCCAGTGCCTGTGCCTCCGCGCGCACCTCGGCAAGATGGCCGCGGTGATGCTCGATCTCGCCACGCACGGTGGCGAGCTGTGCCTCGATGTCATGCGCTGGTGGCAGCTGCGCGAGCGCCGCCGTGGCTTCCTCGCGTGCGGCTGTCGCCTCCTCGCGGTTGGCGGCGATTCGCGCCTGCGCTTCGGCCAGCGCGGAGCGCCGCGCGGCATTGCGGCTGAGCTCGCGCTCGGCGGTCGTGTGGCGGTCACGTGCGGCGTCGGCGTCGCGCTGCAGCTCGCGCCAGCGCGCGCGGGCGGTGGTTTCGGCCTCGGATGCTGCGGCCACCTCGGCTTCTGCGTTCTCCACGGCCTGCCGCTGGTTTTCGACCTCACGGCGCGCAGCCTGCAATTCGGCTTCGATGTCGGCCAGCCGGTTCTTGCCGGCCAGCCGGCGTGCTGCGCCGGTCGGCGCATTGGCGGCGACCGAGAACCCGTCCCAGCGCCACAGATCGCCCTCGCGCGACACCAGCCGCTGGCCGGGCTTGAGTAGCGGCGTGAGGGCTGGCGCGTCGGCCCGCTCGACGACGCCGATCTGCGCCAGCCGGCGCGCAAGCGCTTTCGGCGCCGTCACGTATTGACTGAGCGGCAAGACGTCGCCGGGCAGAGCCGGGTCGGTGGGGTCAATCTCGGCCCCGGCCCAGCGCATCGGCGCAGACGGATCGACCGGCGCCTCGAGATCGTCGCCGAGCGCGGCGCCGAGCGCCGCCTCGTAGCCCTTCTCGACGGCCAGTTCGTCGAGCACGGCTGGCCAGAGATTCTTGGTGTCGACGTGCAGAAGCTTGGCAAGCGTCTTCGCCTCGGTGTCGAGGCGCTGCACCCGACGCTCGGCTTCGGCCAGCGGCTTGCGCGCGACATCAAGCGCCTGCCGCGCGGCCGAATGGGCAGCCTCTGCGTGCAGAGTGGCCGCTTCTGCTTCGGCGATGGCGGCCTGGGCCTGATCGACGGCCGCGGCGAGCGCGGCGAGATCGACCGTGCTGTTGTCGTTGTCAGCGAACTGCCGCAACTCGGCGTCGACGGCCGTCATCTGGGCGTCCAGTCGCGTCAGCCGCTCGCCGTGCGAGCGCACCGCCCCTTCGAGCTGGGTGCGGCTCGCCGTGAGCTCGGCGAGCGTGCTGGTCAACGTGCCAAATGATTGCTCGGCGTTGGTGAGCAGCGTGTCGGCGGCGGCCACGCGTTCGTTCGCTCCGGTGCGCTTCTCGGCACCCGCCTGCACGTCGGCCTTGAGCGACTCTTCTTCGGCGCTCAGGCGCGCCAGCGCTGCCCCCGCATCGGCCGCCAGCCGCTGCTCGCGCTCGACGTCGGTGGCAAGCTGCACCAGGCGCTGCTCGAGCTCGGCCATGCGGCTCTTGGCCCGCGCTTCTTCCTGATCGAGTGTCTCGCGCGCGATCACCAGCCGCTGCAGGGCGGCCGCCGCCCGCGCTTCGGCCTCGCGCAACGCCGGCAGCCCGGCCGACGCGTTCGCCTGCCGGGTGGAGGCTTCCGCCTGTGCGCCGGTGCGCTCGGCGACGAGCCGGACGGTTTGATCCTTCACGCGCTCGGCCTCGCGATGCTCCGTGTTGGCCTCGGCCCAGCGCAGATGGAATAGCGTGGCTTCGGCCTTGCGGATCTGGCCGGCGATGTTGCGATAGCGCACGGCCTGGCGCGCCTGGGTCTTGAGCGCGCCGATTTGCGTGGAAAGCTGGTTGATGACGTCCTCAAGCCGCAACAGGTTCTGCTCGGCTGCGCGCAGCCGCAGCTCGGCCTCATGCCGCCGCGCATGCAGTCCGGAAATGCCGGCAGCCTCTTCCAGCACCCGCCGGCGCTGTTCGGGCTTGGCCTGGATGATCTCGCCGATGCGGCCCTGATGCACGAGCGCGGGCGAGCGAGAGCCGGTCGAGGCGTCGGCGAACAGGATGTGGACGTCGCGGGCGCGAACTTCGCGGCCGTTGATCCGGTAGGTCGAGCCCTGTTCGCGCTCGATGCGGCGCGACACGTCGAGCGCCTCGTGTTCGTTGAACTGCGCCGGAGCCTTGCGGTCGGCGTTGTCGACATGCATGGCCACTTCGGCGTTATTGCGAGCCGGGCGGTTGTTGGTGCCCGCGAAGATCACGTCATCCATGTCGGCGGCGCGCAGCGACTTGTGTGAGGTCTCGCCCATCACCCAGCGCAGCGCCTCGACCAGGTTGGACTTGCCGCAGCCGTTGGGGCCGACCACGCCGGTCAGGCCCGGCTCGATCAGGAAATCGGTCGGCTCGACGAAGGACTTGAAGCCGAGCAGGCGTAGCCGCGTGAGTTTCATGGGGTCATCAGTCCCGGCTGCAGCAGGCGACGGTCAGGTCGCGCATTGGGCACGGCACAACCCGCTCGCAACTCGCCTCCCCATATCTGGAGTGAAGCGAATCGTACAGCGCTCGTTCCCAGGCCATAGGTCGAGGGGTGCCGCATCGGCCGGAAGAATGAATCGCCGGCAATGATTCCGCAACCGAAAGAAACGCGTTGTCCCAGCCGGAAATAACGAAAGAGGCGGCCACCACGGCCGCCCCGATCAGCTCGCTCCGACACGGGGAAACCCTTGTCAATCCTTGAGATAGGGGGTGATCTCCTTCTCAAGCTCGGCCATCGTGGCGGCGCCACGGAACTCCTTGCCATTGATGAAGAAGGTCGGTGTCGACTGGACGTTGAGCTGCCGCGAGGCGCGCTGGCGCACATCTTCGATGCCGTCGAGGACCTGCTGATTCTTCAGGCACTCGTTGAAGCTCTGCTCGGTAAATCCGGCCTGTTTGCTGATCGTCAACAGCGGCTGGAGAGGCCGTTGCACCACCCAGTCCTTCTGCTGCTGGAACAAGGTCTCGATCATCGGGAAG
Source organism: uncultured Alphaproteobacteria bacterium (assembly GCA_963753575.1). GTDB lineage: Bacteria > Pseudomonadota > Alphaproteobacteria > Rhizobiales > Xanthobacteraceae > VAZQ01. Next base: position 2,722,233 of record CAVWCR010000003.1, on the reverse strand, counting down.
TAGCGATCCTTGCCGCCGCAGCGGGCCAGCATGAATGCGGCGGCCGCGAGCTGGTCGAGCGGGAATTCGCGGAAGATGAAGCGCACCTTGCCGGTGTCGATGTATTTCTTCTTCAGTTCCGGATAGGTGGTCTCATGGAAGTGCGCGCAGTGCGGGCAGGTCATCGAGGCATATTCGATGATGGTGACCGGCGCGCTCTCGTTGCCGAGCACCATGTCACCGAGCGGGCCGGCCTTCATCAGCTCAGTCTTGGGCGGGTTCTGGGCCTGGGCGGGGTGACCGCTGTCCGCAACCGAGAAGCCGACCAGGGCGCCAACGCCGGTCAGAGCGAGCGCGCCGGTACCGATGGCAAATTCGCGACGAGTAATAATCACGGGGGGCTCCGTCTTGTTGCGGACGGCGGCCGCCGTCCTGCTGGCCAAATCCGGGCGGCGGTCGGTCGGTCGTGACTCGCTCGCCTCCTTGGCTCCTTTGTAGCAGATAATGTGGCAAGGCCGCGCCTTGCTGCCAAGTCCCAGGCTCCGGGTCACGGCAGTTTGATCGATTGTGGCTGGCCGGTTAATGCGCCAAAACCGCTGCCTCTGCCGATGGTTGGCCTTTGTGGGTGCGGTCCGGCGCGGTAGTGGATGACCAAGAATTAATACGGGAACACCGTTGCGCCAAGTTCGGCTACACGTTCAACCACGCTTGACGGCTGCGCCCAGCCGGGCGAGGGCCGTGCGCAGGCCCTCGTCGCCGATCTGCGGCAGCGTGGCGGCGATCCGCGCCTGCTCCTCGGCATCGGGCGGTGGCGGCCGGTTGGCCGTTCGCCGCGTCAGCGGCGCCTGCCGCAGCCGCAATGCGCCCAGCGCCTGCCAGCCGAAGAATTGGTTCACGCGTTCCAGGATGATTTTGGATTCGTGCTGGATCTCCAGCGCGGTCGGGCCCTCGACGCGCAGCACCAGCGTGCCGGGCTCGGGCATGTCGTTGCCGACCGGGCGCGGCCATTGGATCTTGTCCGGCTGCGAATGCTCTGCGATCTCGCTGCCGACGATCTCCGCCCAGCGGGTGACAAGCTCGGTCGACGCGAAGCCCTGCTTGGCGAAGGCCTGGTTGAGGGTCTTGCGCAACAGGTCGGAGAGCGGGCGCGCTCGAGTTCGGCTGGGCTTGTTCATGGTCGCGCGCTCTGCCACATCGGTCGGCCATGACGGTAGCAAGCCTGCGGCGCCGAAAGAAGAAGGTCGTTGCAACAAATCCGCCCGGCCCGGAGGCGCCGGCGATGCTCGCCTGGTACGACCGGCATCGCCGCGTGCTGCCGTGGCGGGCTGCTGCGGGCGAGGCTGCTGATCCTTATCGGGTGTGGCTGTCCGAAATCATGCTGCAGCAGACGACCGTGAAGACGGTCGCGCCGTATTTTCTGCGTTTTGTGGCGCGCTGGCCGAATGTAGGCGCGCTTGCGGCCGCGCCGCTCGACGACGTGCTCAAGCTCTGGGCCGGCCTTGGCTACTATGCCCGCGCCCGCAACCTGCACGGCTGCGCGCAGGCGGTCGTGACACGGCATCAAGGGCATTTTCCCGCAAGCGAAGCCGAGCTTGCGGCTTTGCCCGGCATCGGCCGCTACACGGCGGCGGCGATTGCGGCGATTGCGTTCGATGCCCGGGCGGTGCCGGTCGACGGCAATGTCGAGCGCGTCGTCGCAAGACTGTACGCGATCGACAAGCCCTTGCCGGCGGCGAAGCCCGACATCCACCGGCTCGCGCAAGGGCTTGCGTCGCCGGCGCGTGCCGGCGATTTCGCGCAAGCCTTGATGGACCTCGGCGCCACCATCTGCACGCCCAAGAAACCCGCCTGCGCGCTTTGCCCATGGCGTGACGACTGCGCGGCCCGCAAGCACGGCGATCCGGAGCGATTTCCAATCAAGGCGCCCAAGCGGGAAGGGCGGCTGCGGCGTGGCGCGGCGTTCGTCGTCGTGCGCGCGGATAGGTGTGTGCTGGTGCGTTCGCGCGCGCCCAAGGGACTGCTCGGCGGGATGACCGAGGTGCCGACCACCACCTGGACGCACGATTTCGACGACGCGCGCGCGCTCGATGAGGCGCCGCGGTTGCCACGGGCGCACTGGCGCCGCATTCCCGGCGTGGTGACGCATGTCTTCACGCACTTCCCGCTCGAGCTCGTCGTCCACGCAACCTCGGTGTCGGCTTCGACACGCGCCCCCAAGGGCGCCCGCTGGGTCGCGCTTGACGATCTTGCAGGCGAGGCGCTGCCGAACCTGATGCGCAAGGTGGTGGCGCACGCCGTCGGCGACCGACGCCATCGGTCGTGAGCGATTGGCGACGCCGAAAGAGATCATCACCCTGCCCAATCGTGAGATCATCAAGATCATCGCGCTGCCGGAGATTAAGCAGCGATTCTATCTGCAGGCCCAACTATAGTGATTGCGTCGACAAGGGGAGGCCCGCCGTTGCGCATAGGCGGTTGTCGAATCCGCGTAGCTCAGAGAGTTCGCCGGCTTAGGAGACGGGCCGCTCCGGCTGATCGTCGAAATGCTCCGGCGCCAGCGCCCACGATGACCCGTCGTGGCCAGGTGAATAGGTGCGGTTGCTCTGCAGCGGATTGCGGTTGACCAGCGGCCGCAGGAACATCGGGTGGGTGACGCTGCGCACCTCGTGCTCGATCGTGTAGAGCAGCCGGCCGCTCGCGGGATCGACGATGTCGCGGAAGCGATACTGATACTGATTGTCCTCGCGATTGACGAGCTTGCCGAGACGGCGGTGCGGGCCGGAGAAATCGACGACATAGATCTGTACGTGATGCTCGTCGAACTCCGGCTGCGGCTGGTCGGTCTCGCGGAACACGAGATACTGATCCTTGCCGACCTTCACACGCGCGCTCGTGCCATCGCCATTCGTCACCGTGGCAGGCGCGCCGATCAGCGCCGGATAGAAGGCCGCGATGCCTTGCGCGGTGCCGACCGGGACGTCGAACTCGACGTAGGGGATCCCGAGCGTGATCCGGCCGAAGCGCGCGATGTCCGGCTCATAGCAGCGCACCCGATTGCCCCACGGGCAGGTCGCCTCGACGTAGTCGTTGTGCTCGGTAAAGCCGAACTTGGTGCCGTCGAGCTTCTTGCGCACCGCGGCCAACCGATCGAGCAGTGCCGCGCGGCCTGCGATGACGAGGCCGGTATGGCCGCGCAGGACCTGCGGCTGGTCGGTCGGCAGGTGGAACTGGCTCCTGCCGACATTGACCCACATGTTGTTGTCGGACGTCATCAGGTAGGGGTCGCGGGTTAGCCCCAGGCCAGCGACATAGAACAACGTGGCAAGACGCTGGTCGGGTATTGTCACGTTGACGTGCTCGAGGTGGATGGCATTGCCGAGGTCTTCGGCGGCGCGATCGAACGTCTGTTGCATGGCGCTATGTCCCGGAAAAGCGGTCTGCCAAGGCGGCACCTTAGCACTTGTGTCCGTCGATGTCCGGGTGGGTCGTGGACGCAGGGCAACCTGGCACGGCGGCGGCAGCTCGATCGGCGCCCCAGCCCGGGCGCTACGGCCAGGCGCCGCCAAAATCCACAATGCATTGCTGGGTATTTAGTTAACCAATCTCATACCGCATATCCGTTATGTTTCAAGGTGTTCTTGAACCGCGTAAGCCGTTGATTCCGCCCTTGCACGAGCACTGACCCCCACCATGCATATGAATGTTGCGCGCAGGATCATGGCGGTCGGAGCCGTCGGTGTCTTCGGCCTCATGCTGGTTGGGGCGCTCTACTTTTTCGGGACCTGGGTGCAGGACGGCTTCCGCAGGGCGAGCGACAACGCCGAGAAGACGGCCCGTGTGGCGCTCAAGCTGCAGGTCGATCTCCTGGACGCACGGCGGCTCGAAAAGGACTTTCTGTTGCGGCGCGACCTGCAATTCGTCACCCGTCACGGGGAGGTCAGCAAGGCGATCCAATCCAACCTTGCATCGTTGCGCGCGAGCGCCCAGGCGCTTGGACAATCCGGGCTCGCAAAGCAGGTATCCTCCATCATCGAGGCCTTCGGCGCCTATACGAAGCACTTTGCCACGATCGTGAGCGTGCAAAAAGAGCTCGGCTTGGACCAGAAATCCGGCCTGGAAGGAGCGTTGCGCGCTTCGATTGAAGCGATCGAGAAAAAGCTCAATGACTTCGACGATCCTCGCATCGAAGTGGCGATGCTGATGATGCGTCGGCACGAGATGGACTTCATGCTGAGCCAGGACCCCAGTTATGGCGAGGCCATGAAGAAGGGCGCGATTGAATTTCAACGCAGCCTGTTAACGGCCAGCTTCCCGCCGACCATCAAGCAGGATCTCGCCCAGAAGCTCAACGCCTATCAGCGCGATTTCTTTGCCTGGATGGATGCCGCGACGGTGCTTGGACGCGAGCAGAAAGCGACTTCGGAGGCCTACGAGACAATCGACCCCGCGACCGACGCCCTGTTGAAGTCAGTGGGGCGTATCCGGGATGATGCCGAGGCTGCCTATGCGGCAAATCGGGCGAACGTGAGTATGCAGGCGGGCCTAGCGATTCCGCTCATCGTCGTGTGCGTCATTGTTCTCGGTGCGATGGTGGGGCGCTCCATCGCGAGGCCGGTGGTGGCGATGACCAGAGCCATGACCCAACTGGCGAATGGCAATATGGAGATTGTGCCGCCTGGTCTCGGCCGCAAGGACGAAGTTGGCGCGATGGCGAGCGCGGTCCAGGTCTTCCGGGACAACATGGTTGAGGCCGAGCGCCTGCGGGCGGAGCAGGCCGAGGCGGAAAAGCGAGTGGCCAGCTCGAAACGAGTGACCATGAACAAGCTCGCCGACGAATTTCAAGCCGCGGTCGGCAATGTGGTCGATCTCGTATCGTCCGCTTCGACCGAGCTTGAAGCTGCGGCACGGACGCTCACCGCGTCAGCGGGAACGACGCAGACGCTGTCTACCACGGTTGCGGCGGCTTCCGAGCAGGCTTCGGTCAACATGCACTCGGTCGCCACGGCAACCGAAGAACTGGCAAACTCCGTCGGTGCGATCATGCGTCAGGTACAGGAGTCGAGCCACATCGCGACCGACGCCGTGCATCAGGCGCAACAGACCGATGCACGGATGAACGCGCTGTCCAAGGCATCAGCGCGGATTGGCGAAGCCGTGAAGATCATCACCGCCATCGCCGAGCAGACCAACCTGCTGGCGCTCAATGCCACCATCGAGGCGGCCCGCGCCGGCGACGCCGGCAAGGGCTTTGCGGTCGTGGCCGCTGAGGTCAAGGCGCTTGCCGCCCAGACCGCGAAGGCGACGGATGAGATCGGCCAGCAGATCGCCGGCATCCAGACGGCGACGCAGGAATTGGTCGCCTACAGCCAGCAGATCAATACGACCATCAATCGTATCTCGGAAATCGCGACCATGATTGCGAGCGCGATGGAGCAGCAGGGCTCGGCGACGCAGATGATCGCCCGTAACGTGCAGCAGGCGGCGGCGGGAACCACCCAGGTGGCAACGAACATCACCGAGGTCAATCGCGGCGCGTCGGAGACCGGCTCGGCCTCGGCCCAGGTGCTCTCCTCCGCGCAGGATCTCTCGACCGAGAGCGTGCGCCTCAAGAGCGAAGTCGAGAAATTCCTCGCCAAGGTGCGCGCGGCTTGAGCGACTGCGATTACGGCGTGCGGCGCGTCAATCGATGAACTAGCTGGCGCCACGCAGTGACGCTTGCTGATATGATTAGAGTACCGGCAAAGATGGCAGCAGCTGCATAGAAAAAAGCAAGAAGGAAGTCACCAATTTCCGGGTAACACTCGGAAGCATTCTTCCCACAAAGCACTTCGTATTTTTCAATTGTCATTGACGCCTGGGCTTCGTGCCAGAAGTGCTGCGCTGCGTGGCTGCATATCCCAGCTAATATTATGCCCGCGACAAACAATAGCGACGCCCGCAACATTGGGTGGCGCATCTTGGCCTCATTCGCTGACCCCTGGGCAAGGATATGAGGGACGATATCGTTTGACAACGGACTTCAAGGAAACCGTGAGGCCAATGGCAATCGCGATCCCATGCTGACCGCTGGCAGTGGCGATCGAGCGGCCGTTGTCCGGCGGCGTCGAAACCGGCAGAGCGATGCTGCGCGACTATTATCAATGCGACTAGGCCGCACCCATCCCGGCGCGCACTTCCGCGCGCAACGCGTCGATCGAGATCAGGCCCTTGGTGGTCTCGACGTGCCAGAAGGTCCAGCCGTTGCAGGCTTCGAGCCCCTGCGCGATTGCGCCGATGCGATGGATCGAGCCCACCGTCTCGCCCAACATGACGGCGCCGTCGGCGCGCACCAGCGCGGCATGGCGGCGCTTGGCGTCGACGAGGCGCGCGCCGGCCGACACCAGGCCACGCTCGAGCAGTGCGGAGAAGGGAACCCGCGGCGCCTCGCGCGCGGTCATGAACGGTGCGAGGCTCGGCGCCGGCAGCGGCTCGATTGCCGCGATGCGTCGGCGTGCGGCTGCCGCATAAGCTGAGTCCCGTTCAAAGCCGATGAAGCGGCGGCGCAGCCTTTTGGCGACCGCACCCGTGGTACCGGTGCCGGAGAAAGGGTCGAGCACGAGATCGTCGGGGCGCGAGGCGGAGAGAATCACCCGCGCGAGCAGCGCTTCCGGTTTCTGGGTCGGGTGCAGCTTCTTGCCGTTGCCGCCCTTCAGGCGCTCTTCGCCGGTGCACAACGGCAGCGTCCAGTCGGAGCGCACCTGGATGTCCTCGTTGCCGGCCTTGAGCGCTTCGTAGTTGAACGTGTACGCCTTGGCAGCGGCGTCGCGCGCGGCCCAGATCATGGTCTCGTGCGCATTGGTGAAGCGCCGGCCGCGGAAATTCGGCATCGGGTTGGTCTTGCGCCAAACGACGTCGTTGAGAATCCAGAAGCCCAAGTCCTGGAGGATGGCGCCGACTCGGAAAATGTTGTGGTAGGAGCCGATCACCCATAGCGTGGCGGACGGCTTCATGACCCGCCGGCACGCGATCAGCCAGGCGCGAGTGAAATCGTCATAGGCGGCGAAGCTTGAGAACTTGTCCCAGTCGTCGTCGACGGCGTCGACGCGACTGTCGTCGGGGCGCTTGAGGTCGCCCTGGAGCTGCAGATTGTAGGGCGGATCGGCGAAAACAAGATCAACGGAGGAGGCCGCGATCTTCGCCATTTCGGCGACGCAGTCGCCAACGACGATACGCGGACCTTCGCGGGACTCTTCTGATACTTCGCGGGGCGTCCTCAAGGACGCCCCGCGACGCGACACAACCATGACTTAGGACTTCTGACTCAGGCGACGCGGCCGGCGACGCGGGACCTACAACCGACTGGTATGCAAGATGCCGCACCAAGGTAAAAAACGGCTTAATCGAATGTGCCGGCTACTGGGCAAAAATTACCGGGGACCTATATTGCGTGAGCCCGATGAACCTGAAACCCGGAATGGACTTCCTAGTTGACTAGTGCCGCCGATTTGAAGTTCCTGCACCACCTGCAGCAAGCCCTGTTAGGAACTTCAAATCGGAAAGCGGCACTAGAATCATAGAGTTGCTAGTGCCCCTTGGTTTCCGAAGTTCGTGTCAGAGTGTGTTGTGGTGTATGACGAACTTCGGAAACGGGGCACTAGGGAACGGCGACAGCGGTCGGGAGGAGGCTGACGATGAAATATGACGATCTGCCCGAAAGCTCCAATATCGAGGATCGCCGCGGAGAAGACGGCGACGTACGCGGTGGCGGATTTGGCGGAATGCCTGGTGGTGCCGGCGGCCTGTCGATCGGCGCGGTGCTGGTGCTGGGTCTGATCGGTTGGGCGCTCGGCATCGATCCCAGCTTCCTGATCGGCGGTGCCGAGGTACTGACCCGCAATCAGCCGCCGTCCAGGAGCGCACCATCGTCCCCGTCACGTCCGACCGGACGGCCAAGCGACGACATGGGCCGCTTTGTGGGGCGCATTCTCGGCAGCACCGAAGCGGTCTGGACGGACGTTTTCGCCAAAGACAGAGGAACCTACCGCGCACCGACGCTGGTCTTGTTCCGCGGCCGGACCGAGGCAGCCTGCGGCGGCGTCGCGCAGAGCGCCATGGGCCCGTTCTATTGCCCGAGCGACAAGAAGATTTATCTCGACACGTCGTTCTTCCAGCAGATCGAGACGCGCTTCCGCGGCTGCGACGGCAAGGCCTGCCAGTTCTCGCAGGCCTATGTGATCGCGCACGAGGTCGGTCATCACGTCCAGAATCTTCTCAACATTCTCGCGCGCGCGACTGCCGCGCAGCGGGCTGCTGGCGGCCGCACGCCGGAAGCAAATCGCATTCAGGTCCGCGTCGAGTTGCAGGCTGATTGCCTGGCCGGGATCTGGGCCAACAAATCGAACGAGCGCTGGCACCTGCTGCAGCCCGGTGATGTCGAGGCCGCATTGCGTACCGCAGCCGCGATCGGCGACGACACGCTGCAACGTCGCTCGCAGGGCCGGGTGGTGCCCGACAGCTTCACGCACGGCACGTCCGAGCAACGCCAGCGCTGGTTCGGGACCGGCTTGAAAGAGGGCTCGGTGGCGAGCTGCAACACTTTCTCGCCGACGGCGCAGCTCTAGCAGGTTGCTGAAAAATTCTCGGATGTCATTCCGGCCGAGCCAACGGGTCCGCGCGTAGCGCGGCCCGATGACAGGCTCCGCGAGGGCCGGAATCCATAACCCCTACTTTGATTGTTGAGGAAATACAGGGGCTACGGATTCCGGCTCCGGCCTTCGGCCGGCCCCGGAATGACATCGGGAGAGTTTTTCAGCGGCCTGCTAGTGCCGCCGATCTGAAGTTCCCACAGCACCCGCGGCAAACTCGGTAAGGAACTTCAGATCGAAAGCGGCACAACAATCGACCATCACAATGTCGTGGGTGGGCCACGCCCGTCATCGCGCCGGCCTATAGTCGGCAGAACGATAAACAACGTCGCAGACATGGAGGCGCCTGATGTCGGACTCCCATCGGAATGCCGAACGTCCTGATCGCCGGCGCGTCATCATTGCCGGCAGCGCATTGCTCGGCAGTGCGGTCCTTCCCACCACGGCCGGCGCGGCCGAAGCGGGGCTCTCCTCTGCCACCGAATTCACCGCGCGCGCGCAGGCGTTTCTGGCGGGCCTCGATCCCGCCAAGCGCAAGGCGGCCTCGTTTGCCTGGGATGGCAAGGAGTGGCGCAGCTGGAACTATTTCGGCTTCCCAACTCTCATCAAGCCCGGTCTTCGGATCGAGCAGATGGATGCGTCCCAGAAGGACTTGGCCTGGAACCTGCTGGCAGCCGTGTTGTCGCCGGAGGGCATCAAGAAGGCGAAGAACGTCATGGTGTTGCAGGACGTGCTGGCGGAGCTTGGTGACGGCGCCGGCCAGCGCTCATCGGAACGGTTCTCGTTTGCGTTCTTTGGCACGCCGGGCAACACCGGCGCGTGGGGCTTCCGGCTCGAGGGGCACCATCTGCTTCAGTCGATCGCGGTGCGCGATGGCCAGATCGTTTCGGTCACGCCGTCCTCGTTCTCTTGCAATCCCAATCGCATCAGCTCCGGACGGCACGTCGGCTTGGTGACGCTGCAGGCGGAGGAGACGCTGGCGCGCCGGCTGATCGGCGACCTCAGCCCGCGGTTGCAGAGTAAGGCGCGCGTCTCGAACAGGCCGATCGACAACATTCTCTCCTACGCGGGCCGCGAGCGGGCGAACGGCCGCAAGGTGGGGCTTGCGGCATCCGAGCTAAGCTCGGCGCAGCACGACCTGCTCTGGCAGCTGATCGAGACCTATTCGGTCGAGCACCTGGCCGGACCGCTGGCGACCGCCCAGAAGGCGCGCGTGCGCCTGGGCGACCGCGAGGCGATGCACTTTGCGTGGTATGGCCCCAATACGCCCGAGCGTGCATTCGGCTACCGGGTGATCGGCGACGGCTTCGTCATCGAGCTTGGCTCGGTCGATCCGGCGGCGCTGCACCTGCACACGATCTATCACGATCTCGCCAACGTGCTCGGGCGCGCGGCGTGATTCGCAAGCGGCGGCGCCCCACCGCTGTTGTGCCAGAGGGAATTCTGCTAAGCTTGCGGCATGCCTGGAATTGATGAGAGCAAGCCGTTCGTGCCGCTGAAGTTCGCGGTGCTGACGATCTCTGACACCCGCGAGATGGCCGACGACAAGTCGGGCGCGACGCTCTCCGATCGCATCAAGGCGGCTGGCCACATCGTGTTCGAGCGCACCATCGTGCGCGACGACGTCGAGGCTATTCGCGCGCGCGTGAAGGAATGGATCGATACGCCTGCCGTCGACGTGATCATCACCACGGGCGGCACCGGCTTCACCGGCCGGGATGTGACGCCGGAGGCGGTCGAGCCGCTGTTCGAGAAGCGAATGGAGGCGTTCGCGGTGCTGTTCCTGATGGTGAGCTTCCGCAAGATCGGCACCTCGGCGATCCAGACCCGTGCCACCGCCGGCGTCGCCAACGCGACCTACATCTTCTGCCTGCCGGGCTCGCCTGGCGCCTGCAAGGACGCCTGGGACGAGATCCTGGTGTATCAGCTCGACTACCGCCATGGCCCCTGCAACTTCGTCGAGATCATGCCGCGGCTCGACGAGCACCTGCGCCGGCCGAAGGCGAAAGGCGCGACGGTGTAAGGAGCGGCCCTCGGCGCGCCCGGCGTTCAATAGCCGCTCATTCCCGCTCCGCTGTGCAATGTTTCGATTCGCCGCCGTCCGAGCCGGCGCAGGAGATCGATTTCGGGATCGGTTTGATCGGCGCGATGGCCGCCGATCGCGTCATAATGGCGCTTCGCGATCAGCAAGCCTTGGTCGGGACGCGGCAGCTTGCCCCACGCCGATGCAATGAGGGCGAACGCCTCCGACAGAGCAGATCGGCCATGTCGGGCGCGCGGCCGAAACACCGCCGCGCACGAACTGACCCCGTCGATTTGGGCCTCTTGCATGAAGCGGCCGACTTCGTCCATCCACTGGGCGCCGAGCACGGTTCCAGGCTTGAGAAAGAGCAGCCAGTTTGCCCGCGCCATCGCGGCGGCCGCAGAGAGCCGCGCTCCGAGCGGCTCCGGCTTCATGATGAAGGAACAGCCGGCAATGTCCGCGACCTTGCCGGTATCGTCGCTCGAACCGCCGTCAGCCACGATGACTTCGCGCACGATTCCCGCGAGCGCGCCAGGAACCAGCGCCGCCAGCGTGGGCACCAGCAAGGCCTCCGAATCATGGGTGCCTATCACCACGCTGATCAATGGAACGCCTCCCGCCGCCGCGCTTGGACCGCCACCATATCATGGGCCGGCTGCCCCCGAGCCCCACGAGATGCGGCGAATGAGAGCCTGCTAGCGATTGTTCTTGTTTTGTTCGCAGTTTTCCGCTAGGGGATGGTCATGGCCCATTCCTCTTCTTCAGTCCTCCATCGCCCGCCGGCACCCCCCTCGACCCCGGCAGGCGGTTTTGCGCGCCGCGGCCCGCCGGGACCGGCAAAAGTCCCGCCAGCCGCGGTTGACCTCGGGTCTCCCCCCGACGCCGAGGTCGCCGTCAATGCCGATCGCCGGCGTGGTCGCGGCGCGCAGTCAAACGCCTCCGGACGCTACGAGCCGCTGGCGCGGGTCGTCTTCGACGACGGCTGGCGCAACCTCGAAGACCTGCCGCCGTTCAAGACCACGGTCGCGATCGACGCTGCGCGCCGGATCATTACGCGCAACGATTCCCCCGACATCTCCTTCGACCGCTCGATCAATTTGTATCGCGGCTGCGAGCATGGCTGCGTCTATTGTTTCGCGCGGCCGACGCATGCCTATCTCGGCCTGTCACCGGGCCTTGATTTCGAATCGAAGCTGTTCGCCAAGCCGGACGCACCGCGGCTCCTTGAGCGCGAATTGTCCGATCCGCAATATTCTCCTCGCATGATCGCGATCGGCACCAATACCGACGCCTATCAGCCGATCGAACGGCAGCATCAGATCATGCGGCGCATTCTCGAAGTGCTCGAGCGCTATGGCCATCCGGTCGGGATCGTCACCAAGTCGGCGCTGGTGCTGCGTGACGTCGACATTCTCGCGCGCATGGCCAAGCGCAATCTTGTCAAGGTTGCGCTCTCGGTGACGACGCTCGATCCCAAGCTCGCCCGTGTGATGGAGCCGCGCGCCGCAACGCCGCAGCGCCGGCTTGACGCGCTGCGCGAGCTTGCGCAGGCGGGCGTGCCGACCTCGGTGATGGTCGCGCCGATCATTCCGGCGATCAACGACGCCGAGATCGAGCGCATCCTCGATGCATCGGCAGCAGTCGGTGTGCAGGCGGCGGGCTACGTTCTGCTGCGGCTGCCGATCGAGGTGCGCGACCTGTTCCGCGAGTGGCTGATCGCGAATTTTCCCGACCGCCATCGTCATGTGTTCAACCTGATCCGCGACATGCGCGGCGGCAAGGATTACGATTTGGAGTTTGGCAAGCGCATGACCGGTACCGGGCCGATTGCCTGGATGATCGGACGGCGCTTTGAAGCCGCCTGCGAAAAGTTCGGCCTCAACAAGACACGCGTGAAGCTGACGACCGAGCATTTCTCGCCGCCGCGCACTGAGAGCGCGCAGCTGAGCCTGTTCTGACATGACGATGCCACCCGCACGGCTTACCCTGGTGACGCTCGGCGTCAGCGATCTTGCGCGCAGCACGGCCTTCTACGAGGCGCTCGGCTTCCGGCGTAAGTCGCGCGGCGCTGATGGCGTCGCGTTCTTCGAGGCTGGCGGCGTCATCCTGTCGCTCTGGCCGACCGTAGAGCTCGCCAAGGACGCCGAGATCGAGGCCGCGGCGCCGAGTTGCTTCCGCGGGATGGCGCTGGCCTGGAACTGCGCCTCGGCCCTCGAGGTGGACGCTGTGCTGGCAGGCATCGAAGCCGCAGGCGGGACGCTGGTGCGATCGGCGCAGACGGTATTCTGGGGCGGCTACACCGGGTATTTCGCGGATCCCGACGGGCACCTTTGGGAAGTGGCCCACAATCCGCATTTTCCGTTCGACGAGAGTGGCCGGCTGGTGCTGCCCGACTGAGCGCAGGAATTTTCCCCGCCTTTCACACGCAACAAGACCTGCATTGACTTGCGCCGCGCGCTCCGCACCATCGCGGCATGAGTCGCAGTTCCAGTCGCAGCTCTGCTCAACGCGCCGTCCGCCTCCCGCTCGGGGAAGAGGAGCCTCGGCCGACGTTCCGCCGCGAGCGCGCAGCCCTCAAGCGCGGCGTCTGGCCGGTTGCGGGCTGCGACGAAGCCGGACGCGGGCCGCTCGCGGGCCCGGTCGTTGCCGCCGCCGTCATCCTTGATCCGCAGCGGGTGCCGCGCGGGCTCAACGATTCCAAGAAACTCGATCGCGAAACGCGCGAAGCCCTCTACGCCAAGATCTGCGCCTGCGCCGAGGTGGCGGTGGCATTTGCGCCGCCGGCCCGGATCGACCGCGACAACATCCTGCGTGCTTCGCTGTGGGCGCTCGCGCGCGCGGTGGTGGCGCTGCCGGCGCGGCCGCAACTCGTCTTCGTGGACGGCCGCGACCGTATCGATGCCGGCTGCGACTGCGAAGCCGTTGTGCGCGGCGATGCCATCATCGCCTCCATCGCGGCCGCCTCGATCGTCGCCAAGGTCACACGTGACCGGCTCATGGCACGGCTGGCGCTTGTTTATCCCGGTTACGGCTTCGAGCGCCATATGGGCTATGCCGTGCCTGAGCACATCGAAGCGCTGTCGCGGCTTGGGCCGACCATTCATCACCGCCGCACCTTCGCACCGGTGACGGCGTGCCTCGGTAACGCCGGCCCTATCAGCGGCGACATTTCGCCGGACCTGTTGCGGCTTTGAATTCACATTCGGTTTGAGCAATCCGAATCCGGAACCAGGTCCGGCCCTCTTGCGTGACCGCGTGTTCTGACGGAAAACGGTTGTTCCTCGTCCTGAGATTACGCTGACAGGGGGCCCTGAGTTGGGGGCGTATCAGGGAACCGCGCGGGGCTGATGCTTTACGTTTCCATTCTGGTTGAGCTGCTGCGCTCGCGTCCGGCGCTGGCGGTGTCGTGCGCCGCCCTGGTGCAGGCGTTGTTATGGACCATGGTGCCTGGACTGTTCTACGCGGCGCCGCCCGGGGAGCTTGCGACCGTCATTGCGGTCGGCCACGAGTTTCCGCTCGGCACTTATCTCGGACCGCCCTTGGCGTTTTGGCTGGCCGAAGTCGTCTATAGCCTGAGCGGCCAGCACATGCTGGCGATCTATGTGCTGTCGCAAGTCTGCGTGGTGGTCACCTATTGGGCCGTGTTCGCGCTCGGTCGCTCACTGGTCGGGGCGCAGCATGCCGCGCTTGCGGTGATGCTGATGGCGGGCATGTCCGCATTCACCGTGCCGACGCCGGAATTCGGTCCGGTGATTCTCACGATGCCACTGTGGGCAGTGATCCTGCTGCACTATTGGCGCGCGGTCGGGGAAGGCCGGCGGGGCTATTGGGTGGCGCTCGCTGTCGAGCTCGGCTTGCTCTTTCTCACCACTTACGCGGGCGTTCTCCTGGTCGGCCTGCTTGCGCTGTTTACGCTCGTAAACCGGCGCGCGCGCGCGGCGTTGGGGTCGACCGACCCATGGCTCGCCGGCATTGTCGCCGTGATGATCATGTTCCCGCATCTCTTGTGGCTTGCGGAATCGAGCGATGGCTTTCTCGATGTGCTGAGCCGCCTGCGCGCCCCGGAATCCGTGACCGCGAATTTCAGCGCATGGCTCAGGCAAGGCGTGCTGATTCTCGGAAGCCACGCCGGCCTTGCGGTCCTGGTTGCGCTGGTGGTCGGCTGGCCCTGGGGCGAGCGCGAGCCGGCACCTGTGATCGTGCGCCGGCCGATTGAGCCGTTCGTTCGCCAGTTCGTCTATTTCTTTGCAATCATGCCGATGCTGGCGGCGAGCTGTGCGTCTGTGCTGATCGGAACGCCCGCGCCGATCGGCGGCATCGCGCCGCTCGTGATCCTCAGTGCGCTCGCGGTTGTGGTGGCGGCTGGCGACGGCATCGAGCTCGCTCACCAGCGCCTGGTCATTCCCGCCTGGTTCGGCCTGTTGTTCGTCCCTCCGGCCATGACGGTGTTCGCGATCTTCACACTGCCGTGGCTTGGTATCGCGCTCAACATCAATCAGCCGGCTCGCGCCATGGGGCAGTTCTTCGACGAGAGCTTTCAGCGCCGCCTTGGCGCGCCGCTGCCGATCGTCGCCGGCGACCCGCGCACCGCCGCGCTCGTTGCGGTTGCGGCGCCGAGCCGGCCCAGCCTCTACTTCGATGCCGCGCCCGATCGCTCGCCGTGGGTGACGATGGAGGAACTCAAGACGAAGGGCGCAATCCTGGTCTGGCCGACGACCGATACGTCCGGCGCGCCGCCCGCCGCGCTCAAGGAGCGCTTCCCAAATATTGTGTCCGAAGTGCCGCCGCGCGCGTTCGAGCGACCGGTATCGGGCCGTCTGCCGCTCATGCGCATCGGCTGGGCGGTGATCCGGCCGCAGGGCCAGCCGGTACCGCTTCCGGCCGTTCCGCCCGCCGCTTCGACCGGCCAGACCACTCAGTGATAGCTTTCGCCTTCCCGCACTTTGCCGCGGAAGATCCAGTAGATGAAGACGACATAGCCCAGAATGATCGGCAGCAACGCGATCGTGCCAATCAGCATGAAGGACTGGGTCGCCGGATTGGCGGCGGTCTGCCAGATCGTCAGCGTTGGTGGCACCAGGTACGGAAACACCGAGATCACGAGGCCCAGATAGCCGAGCACGAAGAGCGCGATCGCGGCCAGGAATGGCGCCGCGTCGCGTCCGTTCGCGAGCGCGCGCCAGGCTCCGAGAGCGACCAGGGCGGTCAGGAGCGGCAACGGCCAAAGATAGAAGATGTTGGGCGTGGCAAACCAGCGTTCGGCGATGCGCTCGAAGGCAAGCGGCGTCCACAGGCTCACCACGGCCATGAATGCGAGCACGGCGACCAGCAGCTGCTTCGCCTGGCCGCGCGCCCGGTCCGCAACCGGCCCTTCCGTCTTGAGTACCAGCCAGGTCGCGCCGAGCAACGCATATCCGCATGGTACGCCGAGCGCACACAGCACGGCGAATGGCGTGGCCCAGTCGAAGGGGCCGCCCGCATAGGCGCCGTTTTCGACGTTGATCCCTTGGATCAGTCCGCCGAGGATCGCGCCTTGGCACAGCGCCGCAAGCGTGGAGCCGCCTATGAACGCGAAGTCCCACCAGGGCCTGCCAGATGCGGCAACGCTGCGGAATTCGAACGCGACGCCGCGGAACACTAGCGCCAGCAGCATCACGATCACCGGGACATAGAAAGCCGGCATGATCACCGCATAGGCCTGCGGGAAGGCGACCCAGAGCCCGCCGCCGCCCAGCACCAGCCAAGTCTCGTTGCCATCCCAGAACGGGGCGATCGAGGCGACCATCTGATCGCGTTCGCTGCCCTTGTGGGTAAATGGAAACAGGATGCCGATGCCGAGATCGAACCCGTCCATGATGACATACATGGCGACCGCCAATCCGATGATGGCAGCCCAGATCAGTGGAAGATCGATGTCCATTGGCGGCTCCGTGCCGCGCCTGTGACCTAACGGCCGCCGGCGAGCGCCTCGCGTCCGGCGTCGTGTGCCGAGGACAAGGGGCGTGTCGGCGAACCCGCAAGCGCTTCGACCGCGCGGCCCTGCGGACCGCGCACGATCAGACGGTTGATGTAATAGATGCCGGTGGCAAAGACGATGCCATAGATGACGACAAACAACGCGAGCGAACTGGCGACGGTCGTAGCCGCTATCGGCGAGACCGCTTCCGCGGTCCGTTTGAGGCCATGGACGACCCAGGGCTGGCGCCCGCTTTCGGTGACGATCCAGCCCGCGATGACGGCGACAAAGCCGGTCCACCAGCTGTTCGCCGCTATGCGCAAGTACCAGTTGGTCTCGAACAGAACGCCCCGCCACATCAGCCAGGCGCCGAACAGCGCGGCCGCGACCATGAAGAAGCCGATGGCCAGCATGATGCGGAAGGCGAAGAACACGGTCTTCACCGGCGGTCGGTCCTGCGGCGGAACCTCCTTGAGGCCGGTGAACTGCCCATTCAGGCGATGCGTCAGGATGAGCGAGGCGCCCTGCGGGATCGAGAACGTGAAGCGATTCATCTCCGCTTTCTCGTCGGGCCAGGCGAAGACGTGGAAATCGCCGGGACCGGCCGTGTTCCAGTGTGCCTCCATGGCGGCGATCTTGATCGGCTGATACTTGAGCGTGTTGAGACCGTGCATGTCTCCGAGCAGGAGCTGCAGCGGCGCAAGCACGGTCAGCATGCCGAGTGCCATCCGCACCATCGTGCGCGCCTGGTCGGGGTGCCGGTCGGCCAGGAGATAGCGCGCCCCGACCGCCAGCACGACGAAGCCCGTGGTCAGGTAGGCCGCGTTGAGCATGTGGGCAAACCGATAGGGGAAGCTCGGATTGAAGATGATCGCCCACCAGTCGACTGGAACTGCGACTCCGTCGACGATCTCATGCCCGGCCGGGGTCTGCATCCAGCTGTTGGCGGCCAGGATCCAGAAGGCGGAGATCACGGTGCCGATCGCGACCATGATTGCGGCGAAAACCTGCAGTCCGATCGGCAGCCTATCCCAGCCGAACAACAGCACGCCGAGGAACGTCGCTTCCAGAAAGAACGCGGTCAACACCTCATAGCCGATCAGCGGTCCGACCACGTTGCCGGCGAACAGGGAGAACTGGCTCCAGTTGGTGCCGAACTCATAGGAGAGCACAACGCCCGAGACGACGCCCATTGCGAACGACACCGCGAAGATGCGGGTCCAGAACCGGGCGAGGCGATTGTAGCGCTCGCGGCCGGTCGCAACTCCCATCGCCAGCAAGGTCGCGATGTAGGCGGACAGCCCGATTGTGAATGTCGGAAAGATGATGTGGAAGGTGACCGTAAAGGCAAACTGAAGTCGGGCAATGAATACCGGATCGAATTCCATCAGACGCTCCGCGCGTGCTCCACACACTAGCGCCTGTCGGTTAATTGCCAAGGCGTGGCTACCGTGTGACGGGTGCGGCAAAGAGGCCGCGGCAGACCGACGCAAGCGGTATTCGCAATGCTCCGTTGCGAATAGTGCGGGCCTCGCCCCGCTGGCTATGGATTGGGCGGTGGACAAGTTCTGGACCGTCAGGATCGGTCCGGAGCGGTTCGCTATCGTGGACACAGCGAGGGGATAAGAGAGCGCGCATGTCGCCCGAGAGCCGCCCATTTCTTGATCGCACTTTTGGTCTTTCCGAGCACGGCACCAGCGTGCGCACGGAGTTCATCGCCGGCCTGACCACGTTTCTCACAATGGTCTATATCGTCTTCGTCAATCCGACGATCCTCGGCAATGCCGGCATGGACAAGGGTGCCGTGTTCGTCGCTACCTGCCTTGCGGCCACCGTGTCCACGCTGGTGATGGCGCTCTATGCCAACTACCCGATCGCGCTGGCGCCCGGCATGGGGCTGAACGCCTTTTTCACATTCACGGTTGTGCTGACCTATAAGTATTCTTGGCAGCAGGCGTTGGCTGCCGTGTTCTGTTCAGGCGTCCTGTTCTTCGCGCTGTCCATGTTCCGCATCCGCGAATACGTCATCAACGCCATTCCAAAGAATCTCAAGCTGGCGATCTCCGCCGGCGTCGGGCTGTTCCTCGGTATCATTGCGCTCGAGCAGGCAAAGATCGTGGTCGCGAGCCCGGCCACGCTGGTGACGCTTGGCGACCTCAAGCAATGGCCGGCCATCCTGTGCCTCTTAGGCTTCGTGCTGATCGTGGCGCTGACCTATCGTCGCGTCGTCGGCGGGATCCTGATCGGTGTGCTCCTGGTCTCCGTCATCGGCATTCCGCTCGGGCTCGCGAACTATTCCGGCGTCGTGTCCATGCCGCCATCGCTGTCGCCGACCTTCTTGCAGCTCGACTTCTCCCGCATGTTCGAGCTCACATTCGTGATCGTGGTCTTCAGCTTCTTGATGATCGATGTCTTCGACAATGCCGGCACGCTGATCGGCGTCACCCATCGCGCTGGCCTCCTTGATGCCGACGGCAACTTGCCGCGGATGAAGCAAGCGCTCCTCGCCGACAGCTTTGCGGCCATGTTCGGTGCGCTGATCGGCACCTCGACCACCACGAGCTATATCGAGAGCGCAGCCGGCGTGTCAGCGGGCGGGCGCACCGGGCTGACTTCGGTGTTCGTCGCGATGTTCTTTATGTTGGCGCTGTTCTTCTCGCCGCTTGCCAGCATGGTGCCGGCCTATGCCTCGGCGGCGGCGCTCCTCTATGTCGCCTGTGTGATGACGCAGGCGCTTGCCGAGATCGCCTGGGACGACATCACCGAATTTGCGCCGGCAGTGGTTGCTGCCGTCACCATGCCGCTCACCTATTCGATCGCGACGGGCATCGGGCTCGGCTTCATCACCTACGCGCTCGCCAAAGTCATTGCCGGCAAGTTTGCCGAGGCGAAGCCGGCGGTGCTGGCGCTCGCAGCCCTGTTCGCGCTCAAGTTCGCGCTGACCGGCTGAGCGACTACCGCGATTTCAACAACGCGGCGCGCCACGACCGCGCGAGCTGATCGAGGTCGAGGCCATAGATGCTGCGCCAGCGGGCGGGAGCACCGGCATTGCGCTGACGTGCCACCAGAGGCGTCACGGCATAGAGGCGCCGAAACCTGTCCGGCCCGTGCTGCTCGATGAGGAAACGCACAAAGGAGCCGGCAACCAGATAGGCCTCTTTGTCGCCGAGCCGATCAAGCCTGAGCCGATCCGGCGTCGCCAGGCGGTCGAGGGCGATAATATCCGCCTGGGCATACGCCCTCGCAGCCGTGTGCAGGCTTGCGCCAAAGTTCGGATAGGCGGCCGGTCCGCCGAGCGTCTCGTGCGCATAGACGGCGAGCCCTTCGGCGAGAAATCGGTTCGCATTCGGAGCATAGACGTGCGTGGTTTCGTGGGTGGTTGCGGCGCGTCTGCGACGCACAACGGATGCGGGGAAAATGAGATAGCCGCGTTCACCCCGCCAGGCAGGAACGAGCGCCATGGAGGGGCCGTCCCGCTCGGCGACGTCGACCGTGAGCGGGCCCCTAAACGACGCGCCCCACCAGATGCAGACCTTGCGTCGTGCTTGCCGCAATTCCTGCTCGAGCCAGCTCCGCGCCCCTGCCGCAATCGGCGCCTTGGCGTTGACCCGGACGTCGGCGGCCGAACATGCTTCTTCGGCGGCTGCGCTGTTGGCAGCCGCGATCAGCAAGGCGATTGCGACTGCCAGACATTTCATTTTGCCGCCAGCGCCTTCTTGATCGCCAGGAAGTCGCGCCAGGCGAGGCGCTTGCTGATCGGGTTGCGTAGCAGGAAGGCCGGGTGAAACGTCGGCATGGCGCGAATCTCGCGCGTGCCGGTGTCGAAACGAAACCAGCGGCCGCGGGTCTTGGTGATGCCTTCCTTGGTCGACAGCAGCGTTTGCGTCGAGGGGTTGCCGAGGCAGACCAGCACGTCGGGATCGACGAGCTCGATCTGGCGTTGGGTGAACGGCAGACAGATCGCGGTCTCCTGCGGCGTCGGCGTGCGGTTGCCGGGCGGACGCCAGGAAACGATGTTGGCGATGTAGACGCTCTTGCGATCAAGCCCGATCGCCGTCAGCATGCGGTCGAGCAGCTTGCCGGAGCGGCCGACGAACGGCAGGCCCTCGATGTCCTCGTCGCGGCCGGGCGCCTCGCCCACGAACATCAGCCGCGCCTTCGGGTTGCCGTCCGCAAAGACCAGCTGCGTGGCGGTCGCGCGCAGCGCGCAGCCTTCGAAGCGATCGAGGATTTCTCGCAATTCATCAAGCGATGCGGCGCTGCGTGCGGCTTCTCGCGCCGCCATGATGGCGGCATCGGGAGCTGCCGGCGCCTGCGGTGGAGCGGGGCGTGCATAATCTGCTGCGGCAGCAGGGGCCGGCCGTGGCGTCCCGCCCGGGGCGCGATCGCGCATCGTCGGCCTTGGGTCGGACCGGCGCGCTTCGGCGTCCGGCGTTGCAAGCGGTAGGTCCTCCGCGAGGCGGTCGACCGGCTGCTCGCCGATGGCCGCGTCCACGCCCGCCTCATGATAGAAAGCGATGAGCTCTCGGACGGCCTTGTCGCGATCGCCGATCATCGGTGAGGTTTGCCCGAAAGGTTTGGGTGCGGGAAGTCTAGAACAATCTGCCGCTCCATGAAAGCACGCGCCTTGGAAACCATGCGCCTTGCAATGGCGGTTCCCGAGTTTCGGCGCCGCAGCGGACGCATCGCGGATCGCAGTGTCATCGGGCGCAATTGTCCTTTTCGCGCAATTGTCATGGGACGGGTTTCGTGAAACACAGAAATAATATGGCCGCTGCATGGAGTCGGGAGCGCGCATGAGTGCCGAGGCACTGCCCGCCCGCGAGGCGATGGAGTTCGACGTGGCGATCGTGGGCGCAGGTCCGGCCGGGCTTGCTGCCGCCATTCGCCTTAAGCAGAAGTCGCCGGATATCTCCGTCGTCGTGGTCGAAAAGGGCTCCGAGGTCGGCGCCCATATCCTGTCGGGTGCCGTGATTGATCCGATCGGGATCGATCGGCTGCTTCCGGAGTGGCGCGGGGAGGACACCCCGATCAAGACCGCCGTCAGCGCAGATCGCTTCTATATGTTGGGCTCGTCAGGGGCCATCCGAATTCCCAATATCCTCATGCCGCCGCTGATGAGCAACCACGGCAACTTCGTGGTTTCGCTTGGGGATGTCTGTCGCTGGCTTGCCACCAAGGCGGAGGCGCTGGGTGTCGAGATCTTTCCGGGCTTCGCGGCGACCGAGGTTCTGTATTCGCCTAACGGAGCGGTCGCCGGCGTTGCCACCGGTGACATGGGCATCGGCAAGGACGGCTATCCCAAGGACACTTTTACGCGCGGCGTGGAGCTGCGCGCCAAGTACACTTTGTTTGCCGAAGGCGCGCGCGGCAGCCTGAGCAAGATCTTGCTCAAGCGCTTCGGCCTGGATCAGGATCGTGAGCCGCAGAAGTTCGGTATCGGCCTCAAGGAACTCTGGCAGGTCGCGTCCGATAAGCACCGGCCGGGGCTCGTGCAGCACACCTTCGGCTGGCCGCTTGACTGGCGCACCGGCGGTGGCTCGTTTATCTATCATCTGGGCGACAACCTGGTGTCGGTCGGCTTTGTCGTTCATCTCAACTATGCGAACCCTTATCTCAGCCCGTTCGAGGAATTTCAGCGGCTCAAGACCCACCCGCTGGTGCGCAGCACGCTCGAAGGCGGCAAACGCTTGGCTTATGGGGCGCGCGCTCTCACCGAGGGCGGTTATCAATCCGTGCCAAAGCTGGCCTTTCCGGGTGGTGTGCTGATCGGCTGTGCGGCCGGTTTCATGAACGTGCCGCGCATCAAGGGCAGTCACAATGCCATCCTGTCCGGGATGCTTGCGGCCGAGCATGTTGCTGATGCACTCAAGGCCGGCCGAGCCAACGATGAGCTTGCGGGCTACGACGCGGCGTGGCGCTCGTCCGACATTGGCCGCGATCTTTTCAAGGTGCGCAACGCCAAGCCGTTGTGGTCGCGCTTCGGCACCTACCTCGGGATATCCCTGGCGGGGCTCGACATGTGGACGAACTCGCTGTTGCGGGCATCGGCCTTCGGCACGCTCAAGCACGGCAAGGCCGATTGGGCTTCATTGCGGCCGGCCGGGCAATCGAGCCCGATCGCCTATCCCAAGCCCGACGGCAAGCTCACCTTCGATCGGCTGTCCTCGGTGTTCCTGTCCAACACCAACCATGAGGAAGATCAGCCGCCGCACCTGAAGGTTACGGATCCGGGGCTGCAGAAGTCATCGGAACATGACATTTATGATGGGCCGTCCGCCCGTTACTGCCCGGCCGGCGTCTATGAGTGGGTGGAGGAGGGGGGTGTCCCGCGCTACGTCATCAACGCGCAGAACTGCGTGCATTGCAAGACTTGTGATATTAAGGACCCGAATCAGAATATTACCTGGGTTCCGCCGGAGGGCGGCGGCGGACCAAGCTATCCGAATATGTGATCACTGTGGCCACGATGCTGCCATATGAAAGAATTCAATAGGATTTGTGATGCCCGGCGGGGGTGCGTTCTTGCGGCCCGGGCGTAAACAGGCCATGCTTGCCCCAGACACGCGGTCGCGCCGAGGGTGACCCGGCCGCCAGATGGAGTCGACCTAGCCGTGATCTCCCCGCTCTCGTTCCGGCGCGCGGCGGTGCCCGCTCTCGCCGTTGTTGCCCTAATCTGGTCGGTGCCGCTCGCCCAATCACAGACGCCCATAAGTTATACACGCATCTCCGCGTCCGGCAGCTTCCTGGCCGCCCGGCATGCGAGCGTGGAGCGAGATGCCGGCGCGGCCGCGACCTACTACCGCTCCGCTCTCCGGGGTGACCCGCGCAACGCGGAATTGCTCAGTCGCGCCTTCCTGGCCGTGCTCGCCAATGGCGACGTCGAAGAGGCGGTCAAGCTTGCCGAGCGTTTGGTCCAGCTCGACAAGACTGATCGGATCGCCCGATTGGTGCTGGGTGTGCGCGCCCTCAAGCACAAGCAATACGCCACCGCGCGCCAGCAACTCGCGCAGACCATCCGTGCACCGGTTGCCGATCTCACCGGCACCCTTTTGTCGGCGTGGACGCAGGCAAACCCGCATGAGTACCGCGCGGCGATCGACGCCATCGACAAGCTGGCCGGGCCGGAGTGGTACAACATCTTCAAGAGCTTGCATTCAGGCATGCTCCTCGACGTGGCTGGGCAGCGGCGCGAGGCTGGCAAGCGCTTGGAGCGCGCCTACCAGCTCGATCGCGGCCAATTGCGCATAGTCCAGGCCTACGGCAACCACCTGGTCCGACAGGGCCGCCGAGAGGATGGGTTGAAGGTCTACACCGGTTTTGATGAGCTGTTGCCGCGCCATCCGCTGATCACTGACGCCATCCATGATATCGGGGCCGGCAAGCGTATGCCGCTGCTGGTCGACACTCCCCAGGCCGGCGCAGCGGAGGTTCTTTATGGTCTTGGTTCGGTGCTTGGGCGCCGGGGGGGCGAGGATCTCGGCCTCATCTACCTGCAGCTTTCGCTCTACCTGTCGCCGCATCACCCGATGGCGCTGCTTTCGCTCGCCGATTTCTATGAAGGGGTGAAAAAGTACGACCTCGCGGTCAAGATCTACGACCGGGTGCCGGTGAATTCGCCCTTGCAGCGTAGCGCCCAGATTCAGCGCGCGCTCGGTCTCGATGCTCTCGATCGTACCGACGAGGCGAAGTCTCTACTCGAAAAGCTGATTGCGGAAAATCCGGCCGAGATCGAGGCCATCACTGCGCTCGGCAACATTCTGCGAGCCCGCAAGCAGTTCGCAGAGTGCGGAGACATCTATTCCAAGGCCATCGACACCATCGCCACACCCGAGCGCTCGAATTGGACGATCTTCTATTTCCGCGGCATTTGCTTGGAACGGTCCAAGCAGTGGCCGCGCGCCGAAGCCGACATGAAGAAGGCGCTCGAGCTGTTCCCCGACCAGCCGCTCGTGCTCAACTATCTGGGCTATTCGTGGGTCGACCAGGGCCTTCATCTCGATGAAGGCATGCGCATGATCCAGCGCGCGGTGGAGCAGCGCGCCGACGACGGCTACATCGTGGATTCGCTCGGGTGGGCTTACTATCGAATCGGTAATTTCGAGGAGGCCGTGAAGCACCTCGATCACGCCGTCGAGCTCAAACCTGAGGATCCGACCATCAACGATCACCTGGGCGATGCTTATTGGAAGGTCGGGCGTGTTCTGGAGGCGCGCTTCCAGTGGACGCATGCGCGTGATCTCAAGCCGGAGCCTGACGAACTGGTCAAGATCGACGAAAAGCTCAAGACAGGGCTGCTTGATGAGCCATCGTCGGCGGCCGCCGCCAAGGCGAAAAGGCCCGGCGGCGGTTGAGCGCGTGCCGTCAGGCCGCGCCGAGCGGGCGCCTGCCAAGGTCAATCTGACGTTGCGCGTGGTTGGGCGGCGGCCTGACGGCTACCATGACATTGAAAGCCTCGTGGTTTTCGCCTCGGTCGGGGACGAGCTGATGCTTACGGCCGGCCCGCGGCTGGCGCTCGCGGTAGGTGGACCAACCGCGGGCTCCTCGGGTGCGGTCACCGACAATCTGGTGCTCAAGGCTGCCCGCGCGCTTGCCGAGCGCGTGGAGGGCCTCAAGGCCGGCCGCTTCGAGCTGTCGAAGCGGTTGCCGGTCGCCGCCGGCCTGGGCGGCGGCTCGGCTGACGCGGCGGCCGCGCTGCGGCTCCTTGCGCGCAGGAACCATCTGGCGTTTGACGATCTGCGCCTCCACGCAGCGGCGCGTGCGACCGGTGCTGACGTTCCGGTCTGTCTCGATCCGCGGCCACGGCTGATGTCCGGCATCGGTGATGTCCTGTCGGAGCCGCTTGAGTTGCCTCCGCTTGCGTCGGTCTTGGTCAACCCGCGCGTGGCGGTGCCGACGAAAGACGTGTTTGGGCGGCTTGGCGCTTTGAGAGTCATGCGGGACGCGGTGGTGTCGGAGGATCGTCCGCCCGCCGACCGAGCGGCGTTACTGTCATATCTCCATGACCGACCCAACGATCTGGAGGCACCGGCGATTGCGCTGCAGCCGGTGGTTGCGGACGTCCTGGCCGCGCTGCGGCGGCTCAAGGGTTGCAGGCTCGCGCGGATGTCCGGCTCGGGCGCGACCTGCTTTGCGGTGTTCGATTCGACAAAGGCTGCGGTTGCGGCGGCGCGCGCGCTGCGCGCAAGGCATCCGGCCTGGTGGATGCGCACGGCCACGCTGGGCTGAAGCCGCCTGGCGTTGCCTTGAGCAGACATGCCGGACTGGCGGTTGGTGATGGCGCCGCACTTTGCTAACCAAGGTTCATGCATCAGCCGGTCGCCGCCCCCGCCAAATTCCGTGTCCCCTCGTTGATCAAGCGCAACACGGCGCTGATTGCGATGTCGCAGTCGTTCGCGGGCGCCGGCATGCCGCTCGCCTACGGCATCGGGCCGCTCATGGTGATCTCCCTGACCGGCTCTGCGAGTCTCGCCGGGCTGTCGGTCGGCGTGTTCGGCTTGAGCCGCTTCCTGGTGTCCTACCCGGTGGGCAAGGTCACCGACACCTACGGCCGCAAGCCCGGTATCCTCATGGGATTGGCGCTCGCTCTCATCGGCGCGGTGCTGGTCGGGATGTCGATGGGGCTGCACAGCTTCGCGGTGCTGGTGGCCGGCATGCTGACATTCGGGATGGGGATGGCAGCCGCCTATCAGTTGCGCGTGGCGGTGACCGATATGTTTCCACCGCAGCTGCGCGCGCAGGCGCTTGGCTATGTCTCGCTCGGTTCGCTGGGCGGCCTGTTGATCGGTCCGTCGCTGGTCAGTATCGCGGAGGCGGTCGCGCCCGGACTGGGGCGCGAGCCGCTCGCGCTGCCTTGGCTGATGCTGCCGGTGCTGATCGTGTCCGGAATGGTTATCGTCACCTTCGTGCGGCCGGATCCGAAGGAGATCGGCAGCGAGCTTGATCGCTACTATCCAGGGGTCATGCTGCCGGCGCGCTCGGAGGCTGCCGCCGATTCCGGTTTCACTGCTCGCAAGCTGATCGGCCGCCGCGCGACGAGGCTTGCCATCGTTTCGAACTGCGCGGCGCAGGCCAACATGTCGATCGTGATGGTGCTGACTTCGTTGGTGCTCGCTCATCACGGACACTCGCTGTCTGCGATCGCCTTCTCGCACATGTTCCACACCGCCGGCATGTTCGCGTTTACGATTCCGCTCGGAAAGCTCGCGGACCGCGTCGGGCGCGAACGGGTCATGTATCCGGGCGTGGCGGTTGCGCTCGTCGGAGCCGGTCTCGTCACCTTCACGGGCGCGTTCTGGTCGATCACGCTCGGCACATTCCTGGTCGGCCTCGGCTGGGCAGCTGCCAACGTCGCCGCAACCGCCCTGATCGCCGATCAGACCACGACCGCCGAACGCGGCCGTGCAATCGGCGTCAACGACAGCTTCGCGGGCGGAGTGACCGTGCTTACAGCGGTAGTGACCGGTCCGCTGGTTGAATGGGCCGGCCTGCCTGCGGCCGGTATCGCGGCCGTCCTGTTCGCGCTGCTGCCGCTTCTCATGCGCGCGGTCGACAAGGGGCGCTAGCGACGCGTTTGAATTCTAATTCGACCGCGCGATGCAGAACTCGACTGTCTCTTCCAGCGCTTCCTTCATCGTGGAGGCCGGGAAGAGCGCGAGCGCGTCCTTGGCGATGGCGCCGTAGTGACGGGCGCGCTGGATCGTATCCTCGATCGCGCGATGGCTCATCATCAGCGCGATCGCGTGATCGAGATCGGCGTCGGTGGCGTCGCCCTCCTCGAGCGTGCGGCGCCAGAACGCGCGCTCGTCCTCTGAGCCGCGCCGATAGGAGAGCACGACCGGCAGCGTGATCTTGCCTTCGCGGAAATCGTCGCCGACGTTCTTGCCAAGCTTGGCCGCCTTGCCGCCGTAATCGAGCGCGTCGTCGACCAGCTGGAAGGCGACGCCGAGGTTCATCCCGAACGAGCGGCAGGCCGACTGCTCGTCCTTCGGGCGCGTGCCGAGCGCGGGCCCGACCTCGCAGGCGGCGGCGAACAGCTCGGCGGTCTTGGCGCGGATGACGGAGAGATATTCGTCCTCGGTGGTAGCGGTGTTCTTGGCGGCGGCGAGCTGCATCACTTCGCCTTCGGCGATCACGGCGGCGGCCGAAGAGAGGATCTCGAGCGAGCGCATCGAGCCAACTTCGACCATCATCCGGAACGCTTGGCCCAAAAGGAAATCGCCGACCAGGACACTTGCCTCGTTGCCCCACAGCAGTCGCGCGGCGAGCTTGCCGCGACGCATCTCGCTCTCGTCCACCACGTCGTCATGCAGCAGCGTCGCCGTGTGCATGAACTCGACCGCGGCCGCGAGCTTGATGTGGCCGTCGCCCGTGTAGCCGGCAAGCCGCGCCATGGCGAGCGTCAGCATCGGGCGCAGCCGTTTACCGCCCGAGGCAATCAGGTGATTGGCCACCTCCGGGATCATGGTCACCTCCGACCCGGTGCGCGACAGGATCGTGGCATTGACCCGTTCCATGTCGGCAGCCAAAAGCCCGATCAGGCGGCTGATGGAGGGGGGTGACGGGCTTTCGAAGGGGACGATGACGGCCAAGGATGCACTCCGGAGATCAGGACGCGCGACAATAGAAACGCTATGGTGGGCGGGCAAGTGCGCCACGGTGTCTTGCACACCCAAGAGTGATGTGGCGTGTCGGACGAGGTGGGTCAATGTCCCGGGCTGAGGGGTTGGCGGCGTACGCTGGAGCGGCGGTCGCAACCGTGCGCGAGCCGCGGGTGGCGGTGCTGATCCCCTGCTTCAACGAAGAGACTGCGATCGGGACGGTGGTGAGCGCATTCCGGGCGGCGCTGCCGCAGGCGGTGATCCATGTCTACGACAACAATTCGACCGACCGCACCGGCGCGGTGGCACGTGCGGCCGGCGCGGTGGTGCGGCGCGAGACCCGCCAGGGCAAGGCCGCGGTGGTGCGCCGGATGTTCTCCGACGTGGAGGCGGACATCTACGTGCTGGTCGACGGCGACGCGACCTACGATGCGCCAAGCGTCGGCGTGATGATCGAGCGGCTTGTGGATGAACGCCTCGACATGGTGGTGGCAGCGCGTGTGCATCGTGACAGCGCGGCCTTTCGCCCGGGGCATCAGGCCGGGAACCGCCTGTTCAGCATGTTCGTCGCCTCGATCTTCGGTTCGACGTTCACCGATATCTTGTCGGGCTACCGCGTGTTCTCGCGCCGCTTCGTCAAGTCGTTTCCGGTGCTCTCGCGTGGCTTCGAGATCGAGATTGAGCTCGTCGTGCATGCGCTCGCGCTCGAGCTGCCGGTCGCGGAGATTCCCACGCCCTACTACGCGCGTCCGCAAGGGTCGACATCCAAGCTCTCCACCTGGCGCGACGGCTGGCGCATCCTGGTCGCGATCCTGCAGCTCTACCGCTATGAGCATCCGCTCGCGTTCTTCTCGACGATCGGCGTTCTCCTCGCCGCCATCTCGATCGTGCTCGCGACGCCGATCTTCGTGACCTTTATCGAGACCGGTCTGGTGCCGCGCTTTCCGACCGCGATCCTGTCGACCGGTCTGATACTTTTGGCCTTTCTATCCGTTGCAAGCGGGCTCATCCTCGATACGGTCACGCGTGGCCGCCGCGAGATGAAGCTGTTGGCCTATCTGAAACACCGCGCGCCCGGCGAGGGCTTCGAGCGCCGGCAGCCTTGAGGGAGAGTGTCTTTGCGCGAACTCGTTCGCACCAACGATGACGTGCTGGTCAACGTCATCGAGTCGCTTCTGGGCGGCGCCAAGATCCGGCACATGGTGCTTGATCGCAACATGAGCGTGCTCGAAGGATCGCTCGGCATCCTGCCGCGCCGCATCCTGGTGGCGGACGATCAGGTTGACGCGGCGCGCAGGCTCCTGCGGGACGCCGGCCTCGGTCACGAGCTTCGCACCGACAAGCCCTGACCCCAATGGGGACGGATCGGGTCGACATGACGGAAGACGCCGTGCTGGGCGGACGGCTGCGTTTGCGCCAGTTCGCGCGCGGCCACCGCGTCGGCCATGATGCGATCCTGCTCGCGGCTTCCGTTCCGGCGCGCGCCGGCGAGCAGGCGGTCGATCTCGGCGCCGGCGTGGGCGGCGCCGGGCTCGCGCTGGCGGCGCGCGTTCCTGGCATCACGCTGAGCATGGTGGAGCTTGATCCCAAGCTTGCGGCCTTGGCGGCGGAGAACGTGGAACTCAACGGGCTTGCTGCGCGGGTGGTGACGCTCGATGCCGCCGCGCCGGCGCGTGTCTTTGCGGGCGCGGGGCTGCGCGCTGATTCCGTTGCGCGCGTCATGATGAATCCGCCGTTCAACGATCCGGCGCGTCAGCGCGCGTCGCCCGACCATGGGCGCAGCCTGGCGCACATCGCGCCGCGCACGACGCTCGCGGCCTGGACCCGCACTGCCGCACGCCTGTTGCGGCCGCGCGGAACGCTGAGCCTGATCTGGCGCGCGGACGGGCTCGGCGATGTGCTCACCGCGCTGACGCCGGCGTTCGGGGCCATCACGGTGCTGCCGGTCTATCCGAAGCCCGACGAGGCTGCGATCCGCGTGCTGGTGCGTGCTGCCAAGGCGAGCCGCGCGCCGCTCGAACTGTTGCCCGGCCTCGTGCTGAACGACAAGGCCGGACGCGTCACATCGGCCGCCGACGCGATCTTGCGCGACGGTCAGGCATTGCCGCTGGTGCAAATTTGAGCGTTGCTGCCGCAACCGTGATCAGGTTGGCTGGGCCGGGGTCGTTCGTCGCCGTCTATAGGCCATGGCTGCAATTAAGCCTATGAGAGCCATCATCAGGTAGATCTTTAACGCATCCATCACACAGGTCCGCCGCTCTTGGTGTCTCAGTGTTGCCGATTTCGAAGGAGGTTCGAAGCAAGAAGCATTCCAATGGTGGAAAAATGGTAACTTGCGTGACGTCGATGACCCAATTATGGCGCGACACCGCAAGGCGCGATGTGGAACAATCACGGCAGTGCCGGCAACGGCGTTGATTAAGCAGAGAGATCATGGCCGAGCAGGGCATGTCGGAACATTTCAAACAACTTTTCGCGAGCGCCTGTGAGATGGTGCGGCCGGTGATTCCGCGGCGACTGCGAGGCGACATTCCGATCGTGCCGGTCGTCAGGCTGAGCGGCGTGATTGGCGTGTCGACGCCGCTGCGGCCGGGTCTGATGCTGGCGTCGATCGCGCGCCAGCTTGAGCGCGCCTTCGCGGTCCGCCATGCCCGCGCGGTCGCGCTTCTGATCAATTCTCCGGGCGGCTCGCCGGTGCAGTCGCATCTGATCTACCTGCGCATCCGTGCGCTTGCTGCCGAGAAGAAGCTTCCGGTGATTGCGTTCGCCGAGGACGTCGCTGCGTCCGGCGGCTACATGATTGCGTGCGCGGCCGACGAGATCATCTGCGATCCGTCCTCGATCGTGGGTTCGATCGGAGTCGTGGGTGGTACGTTCGGCTTTCCCAGGCTCCTGGAGAGGCTCGGCATCGAGCGCCGCGTATACGTATCGGGCGAGCGCAAGGACATGCTCGACCCGTTCCTGCCCGAGAAACCCGAAGAGGTGGAGCGGCTTAAGGCGATCCAGCGCGAAATTCACGATGACTTCATCGCGCTGGTGAAGGAGCGCCGCGGCAGCCGCTTGACGGGCCCCGAAACGGACTTGTTTTCAGGCGAATATTGGACCGGGCGCACGGCGATCGATCTCGGTCTTGCGGATGCGGTCGGCGAGTTGCGCAGCGTCTTGCGCGAGCGCTTCGGCGAGAAGGTCATCACGCCGTTGATCGCGCCGGACCGCAGCCTGCTGGCGCGGCTGCGCCCGGGCGGTGGCGGGATCGACCTGATGGCTGGCCGCGACGGCTTCGCCGCGGATATCATCTCGGCGCTCGAAGCGCGCGCGCTGTGGGCTCGCTATGGACTATGAAGAGGAGAGAAATCGCATGCCGCCTATTGCTATTACGGCTGTCGTCAAGATTGCGCTCGCTGCACTCGGCGGTGCTGCCGTCGTGCACTGGGTGGTCAAGGAAGTGCGCCGGGTCAACGATGAGCTTGACCAGATGAAACGGGCGGTCGAGCCGGCCGCGCGCGAGGCCTTGCCGACGCTGCGGCGCGATCCTGCAACCGGAGACTGGCGCCTGTAGGGGGAGAGGCTCAGCGCTTCTTGGCGGGGGCAAGCACGGCCTGCAGGAGCGCGACATGCCCAATGATTGCCGCGAGCACAAACGTGGCGATGCAGACGGTCATGATCGAGGAAAGCATGATATCCTCCCGATGAAATGTCCCGGTCATTAGTCGATGGCGCGGCGCGGCCGGTTCACAGGGGGTGCCGGAAGAGCGCCCGGCGGGATCGGGAGAGACCGTTCAAGGCATTGAGGCCAAGCCATTTTTCGGCGCGCTTGCGGGGCCAAAAATTTTTTCGGCCGGGGTCGCGGCGAGCCCGGCCGGGTCAGGTCCCTACATGCCCCGGCAGCCGGATTTCTGATCCTCCCGGATGCTGTCCCACCAGCCCTCCGCAAAGGCCCTGCGGTCCCACCAGACGTCCGCAATAAAGCTGCCGCCGGTGCGCGGCGGGGCATCCTTCGGGAGCGCCGGTACCACCTTGTCCACGAGCTGGCCGCGCCGTTCCCGGGTGAGATAGCCTGCGGTCTCGGCCGTCTGCAGCAGTGCGCAGCCGACCTGGATGTCGGTGTGAACCCGGTAAATGACGGTCACGACATAACCGCCCGCAAACCCGCCGGCGGCGCCGAGGGCAGCCGCGAGCACGGCGAGCACGATCGCGAACGGCCTCATGGTATCTTCCATCCCGGACAGCCGGCGCGCATGCGGTTGGCGGCGTTGCGCACCGACGCGCTGAGCGTGCTGGAGGTGGCGACCTTCTGGATCAGCTCGAAGCGTTGCGAGCGGCTGAGCCAGCCCTCCTTTTCCGCCACGTCAAGCAGTCTGCAGCTCGTCTCGATGCGCACCTGCGGCGGCACCTTGCGCGAGCCCCAGATCGCAAAGCCGGTGGCGCTGCCCGCGAATGCCGTGAGCACGATGACCCAAGCCAACAGGACTCGCATTGATTGTGTTCCCCACGCCGCCATGAGGAGCGATGCCGGCGCCTACTCTAGATCGGCTGCAGTCAGGTGCAATGGCGGATTAAATTATGATGTCCTGCCCGAGGCTTCGTCGCTCGAACGGAGGATCGGGCCTATGGCCGCGTTGCCTTGACCGCCATAATGGGCGCCGATAGGGTCCGCGCCCATTCGTTATCCTACGGAAAGCCGCAATGGCCGCCGCCATTAAGCGACCCGACCACATGGATCCTCGGCGCTCGTTCCAGGGGCTGATTCTGGCGCTGCAGGAGTACTGGGCGGACTATGGCTGCGTGATCCTGCAGCCCTACGACATGGAAGTAGGCGCCGGCACCTTCCATCCGGCGACGACGCTGCGAGCGCTCGGGCCCAAGCCCTGGAATGCGGCTTATGTGCAGCCTTCACGCCGGCCCAAGGACGGCCGTTATGGCGAGAATCCCAACCGCCTGCAGCACTATTACCAGTTTCAGGTGATCCTGAAGCCGAACCCGGCGGACCTGCAGGAGCTCTATCTCAAGTCCCTCTACGCCATCGGCATCGATCCCAAGCTGCACGATATCCGCTTTGTCGAGGACGACTGGGAATCGCCCACGCTCGGCGCCTGGGGGCTCGGCTGGGAGTGCTGGTGCGACGGCATGGAAGTCTCTCAGTTCACCTACTTCCAGCAGGTCGCGGGCTTCGAATGCGCACCGGTCTCGGGCGAATTGACCTATGGCCTCGAACGGCTTGCGATGTACGTACAGGGCGTCGAGAACGTGTTCGACCTCAACTTCAACGGCCGCGTGGGCTCAGCCAAGGTGACCTATGGGGACGTGTTCCTGCAGGCCGAGAAGGAGTATTCGCGGCACAATTTCGAGCATTCCGACACCGCCATGCTGTTCGAGCAGTTCAAGATGGCGGAGGCCGCCTGCCGCAAGTATCTCAACGCCGGCTGGACCACCGTTGGCAACGCGAAGCATCACCTGATGGCGCTGCCGGCCTATGACCAGTGCATCAAGGCGAGCCACGTGTTCAATCTGCTCGATGCGCGCGGCGTGATCTCGGTCACCGAGCGGCAGAGCTACATTTTGCGGGTACGGGAACTGGCGAAGGCGTGCGGCGAAGCGTGGCTGGCGACGGAGGCTGGAGGGGCAATGGGAAATGGACGAGAAGTCGAGCATTAGCCTGGTCATTGCGGGATGGACCCACGCGGTCGCATTCCCGTCAGAGCAACACGATCAGGAATTGATTGTCTGTTCGGGCCTTGCGCATATCGTCGCCGATGAGGATGACGAGGTCATCGAGAAAGAGCTCTATCTCGAGATCATGCGCCAGACCGCGGCCAAGCAGAAGTCGACTTATCTGATCAAGGACGACGGCATCGACGTGTCGATCTATGTCGGCCGCGACGATTTCAGTCGGATTGCCCAGGAGCTGAAGGACCAGTCCCGGCTGCTGGGTGTGTCGAGCATCGAATTCGATGGCTCACGCGAGCAAGGCAAGGTCCACGAGTTCGTGGACTTCCAGCTGACGCTCGCAGCCGAGGGGGGAAACGATGGCTGATGAACCGGAGATCGGCGGACGCGAGCCGATCGTCGTCGACGTGGTGGCGGGCGAAAGCTACTGGTGGTGCCGCTGCGGACGCTCCAAGAGCCAACCGTTCTGCGACGGCTCGCACGAAGGTAGCGGCTTTGAGCCGATGGAATGGAAGGCGACGCGCGACCGCCCGATGCAGTTCTGCACCTGCAAGCGAACGAAGTCGCCGCCGTTCTGCGACGACAGCCACGAGGATTTGTGAGGCGAGGGCAGAGAATTCGAGTTGTCAGGCGAGCACGGCCGAGAGGCAAACTCTCTTACCCTCCCCTGGAGGGGGAGGGTCGGCGCGCGTAGCGCGCCGGGGTGGGGTGAGCGTGTGAATGTGTAGGTGTTGCATGTCGCTGCGTCGAACGATTGAGAGTTTCTGTAGAGAGACGGCGCGACGCCTGCGCGCCAACCCGACGAGTGCTGAGGATCGACTCTGGCGTCATCTCCGCCGCTTGCCGAACTTCGGCAGCCACTTCCGGCGTCAGGTCCCCATCGGTCCCTACATTGCAGACTTTGCCTGTATGGCGGCGCGATTGATCATAGAGGTCGACGGATCGCAGCACGGTACCGACGCAGGTCTTGCGCGCGACGAGACGCGCACGCGGTGGCTGGAACAGGAAGGCTATCGGGTCATCCGTTTCTGGAACAACGATCTCACAAAGAACATCGAAGGAGTGCTGGATACTATTCATGCAGCGCTCTACGGGACGCGCGATTTGGACGCGGCGCTGCTGAAGCACGAGCGAAGGCCGAAAGGCGCTGCGCGTCACCTCACCCCGCCCGCCTCCGGCGGGCGACCCTCCCCCTCCAGGGGAGGGTGAAGCGCGTTCGTGGCGCGGCAGCATCCTTCTATCCCCACGTGACAGTCCAGTTTCCTACCTGCTAGGCGGTCGCCAGCAGTGGCGGGGTGAGCGTTTGAGCGCTTAAGCGAGCATGTGGTCGGCTACCGCGCGTTGGATGTCGGCGGCTTTCGTTGCGACGTCGCCGCTGCTATGTTCCTGCGCCCTGGGAAACATCCGTTTCCCCAAGCACTTTCCGTCAAATAGGTGAGAGTAAGGAATGCGACGCAGGTTGCTGAATGGTCTATGGCTAATCATGGTCATGTTCGCGGCCTTGGCTGCGATGTCCAGTCAGGTGGTTGGCGCCTCCGACGATGGCGCGAAAATCCAAGGCATTATCGAGAAAATCAACAGTCGTGAGTTGTCTATCAGGAGAAAGGCTGCTGAGGAGCTGGAAGCGTTTGTCTGGAAGATCGGCGTATCGAATCTCGAAAAACTCGACTCGAGTGTCGTCGATAGCATCGCTGTCTTGCTCAGGGACCCGGACACCTACGTGAGGTATCAGGCCGCGAAAGTATTGGCATTGATCGGCGCGCCCGCAAAGCGGGCCGTCCCCGCGCTTCTCCAGGCTCTCAAGGAAGCGCATTCCAATGCCGGCAAGACAGTGGATGGTTCGAGAGTTGTCAGGGGTCTCGGCATAGAGCAAGTGATTGTCGATGCGTTGGTTGATCTTGGCGTCTGTATACCGTCTCCTACCGTCCCTCCTGTAAGCGCCTGCGACTATCTTCTGTGATGAACGTGAATCAATATGAGCAAGGCCGGGAGGCAAACGCTCTTACCCTCCCCTGGAGGGGCCCTCCAGGGGAGGGTGAAGCGCATTTGTGGCGCGTCGGCATTTTCCCATCCTCGCGTGACAATTCCTCCGCCCCCTGCTAGGCGGTCGCCCACAAGGTGACCGCCATGCCCGACCTTCTGATTGAACTTCTGTCCGAGGAAATCCCGGCGCGCATGCAGGCGCGCGCCGCCGATGACTTGCGCAAGCTCGTGACCGACAAGCTTGCCGGCGCCGGTCTCGCCTACGAGGGCGCCAAGGCGTTCGCGACGCCGCGGCGGCTGGCGCTGGCGGTCGCGGGCGTGCCCGGACGTCAGCCCGACGTGCGCGAGGAGAAGAAGGGCCCGCGCGTCGGCGCGCCCGAGGGCGCGATCCAGGGCTTTCTCAAGGCCGCCGGCCTCAAGTCGATCAAGGACGCCAAGGTCGAGAAGGACGCCAAGAAGGGCGACTTCTACGTCGCGGTGATCGAGAAGAAGGGCCGGCCCGCGATCGAGGTGATTGCCGAGATCGTGCCAGAGGTGGTGAAGAGCTTCCCGTGGCCGAAGTCGATGCGCTGGGGCGAGCGCTCCGCCAAGCCAGGCGCGCTCACCTGGGTGCGGCCGTTGCAGTCGATCGTGGCGACCTTCGGGCCGGAGACCGAGGAGCCCGAGATCGTGCGCTTTGCGGTCGACGGCATCACGTCCGGCAACGAGACGCGTGGCCACCGTTTCCTGGCGCCCGGCTCGTTCAAGGTGAAGCGGCTCGACGACTACGCGGCGCGGCTTGAGCAGGCCAAGGTCGTGCTCGATCCCGAGCGGCGCCGGCACATGATCCTCGCCGACGCCAAGAACCTGGCGTTCGCGCAGGGCTACGCGCTGGTCGAGGACGAGGGCCTGCTGGCGGAAGTCGCGGGCCTGGTTGAATGGCCGGTGGTGCTGATCGGCTCGTTCGATGAGTCGTTCCTGTCGATCCCCGACGAGGTGATCCGCGCCACCATCCGCAACAACCAGAAATGCTTCGTGCTGCGCGATCCCGCGAGCGCGAAGCTCGTCAACAAGTTCATCCTGGTCGCTAATATCGAGGCCACCGACGGCGGCAATGCCATCGTGGCCGGCAACGAGCGCGTCATCCGGGCGCGATTGTCGGATGCGAAGTTTTTCTACGAAACCGATTTAAAGACGCGGCTTGAAGATCGGCTGCCAAGGTTCGAGCAGATCGTGTTCCACGAGAAGCTCGGCACCCAGGCGCAGCGCATCGGCCGCATCGAAATGTTAGCCGGACATATCGCGCAGCTCATTGATGCTGACATTCCGAAGACGGAACGCGCCGCAAGGCTCTGCAAGGCCGATCTTTTGACCGATGTGGTGGGCGAGTTTCCCGAGTTGCAGGGGCTGATGGGCCGCTACTATGCGGAAGCGCAGGCCGAGGATGAGGCGGTGGCGCATGCCTGCGAGGATCACTATCGACCGAAAGGTTCTGATGATCTCGTGCCCAGTGATCCGGTTTCTATCGCGGTCGCTCTGGCAGATAAGACCGACATGCTGGTCAGTTTCTGGTTCATTGAAGAGAGGCCAACAGGATCGAAGGATCCATATGCCCTGAGGCGTGCGGCTTTGGGGATGATAAGCTTGATCTTGTCAAATCAGTTGCGGTTGCGCCTTTCCGCCCTATTTCGCGAGGCCTACAGACCTCTTGCGCAGAGCGGCGAGGGGGCGACCGTTCGACCCGAAGCGTTGGTTCCCGACCTGCTTTCTTTCTTCGCCGACCGCCTCAAGGTCCAGTTCCGCGAGCAGGGCGCGCGCCACGACCTTGTTGACGCGGTGTTTGCGCTCGAAGGCCAGGACGATCTCCTCCTCGTCGTCCGCCGGGTCGAGGCGCTTGGCAAATTCCTCGACACCGACGATGGCAAAAATCTGCTCGCCGGCTACAAGCGCGCGACCAACATCATCCGCATCGAGGAGAAGAAGGACGCGCGTGAATATATCGGGCGGCCCGATCCTTCGCTCTATCGCCAGGATGAGGAGTGGGCGCTCGCGAAAGCGATCGATGCCACCAAGGACGAGGCGGCGCGCGCAGTATCGGCGGAGGACTTCGCTGCCGCCATGCACGCGATGGCGAAGCTGCGCCCGCATGTCGATGCCTTCTTCGACAAGGTGACGGTCAACGTCGCAGAGGGCGCTGACAAAGCCAAGCTGCGCGAGAACCGGCTGCGGCTCCTCAACGAGATCCGCGAGGCGACGCGGGCGGTAGCGGACTTCTCCAAGATCGAAGGCTGACGCGACCAGGGCGCGCCGCGTCATCACGCGTCTTGTTATTCACTATAAGAAAAATAGACTTGACCCTTGCTGGCATTCACTCTATGTATAAAAAGTCCAGCCTTGCTCCGAAGCGGTGCAGGGCGGACGGGCTGTTTGACAACGAGAAGCTGCTTCAGAGCGCGAGGTGAGCTGTTGCGAATTTTGACAAAACGAACCCACCAGGGTTGAAACGCAATTGTCATCAATACGATAGGTGTGATTTTCAGCTGCTTCTGCGTCGCGCTGAGCGGGTGCGACTTCGGAGCACTTTGGAGCTCTTGGTGTACGCGAGGGCGACATCGCCGTGGCGTCGCAGCATTTTGACAAAACGAAACCAAGAGCGCGGGTGATTTGAGTGATGACTTGCGCGGCGCGCGCGGGGGCAGCCTATCCACCTGTTCGCGCTTTGGTATTTCACAAGGCTTGCACCCGCTACCCGGTCCATGATGATTAGCCGGTCGGACCCTTCCAACCCCCAGCTGACATGGCCAAGACAGCAAACAACACATTGAAAGCAAAAGAAAAAACCGAGAAAGCCAGCGGCCGTGCCGCAGCCGGCGGAGCCAAGGCCGGCTCGCAAACGGGCTCGCACAAGTGGGTCTACGCCTTTGGCGGCGGTAAGGCTGAGGGCAGGACCGACATGCGCAACCTCCTTGGCGGCAAGGGCGCGGGGCTTGCCGAGATGGCCAATCTGGGTCTGCCGGTTCCACCAGGCTTCACCATCACGACCGAGGTCTGCACGCACTACTATGCCAACGGCAACGCCTATCCGCCGGAACTCGAGGGGCAGGTGCAATCGGCGCTCGCCGAGGTCGGGCGCATCACCGGCAAGACCTTTGGCGACAAGGATAACCCGCTGCTCGTCTCGGTTCGCTCGGGCGCGCGCGCTTCGATGCCGGGCATGATGGACACGGTGCTCAATCTCGGGCTCAACGACGAGACCGTCGTGTCGCTGGCGGAGAAATCCGGCGACCGGCGCTTCGCCTATGACAGTTACCGGCGTTTCATCACGATGTATTCCGACGTGGTGCTCGGCGTCGACCACCACCACTTCGAGGACATTCTCGACGACCACAAGGACCGCAACGGCTACGAGCTCGACACCGACCTCGATGCCGATGACTGGGTGGAACTGGTCGGGCGCTACAAGGAGCGCGTCGAGGAGGAACTGGGCGAGCCGTTTCCGCAGGATCCTCACAAGCAGCTCTGGGGTGCGATCGGCGCGGTGTTCGGCTCGTGGATGAACCAGCGCGCCATCACCTATCGGCGCCTGCACAATATTCCGGCAAGCTGGGGCACCGCCGTCAACGTGCAGGCCATGGTGTTCGGCAACATGGGCGAGACGTCCGCCACCGGCGTCGCCTTCACGCGCAATCCCTCGACCGGCGAGAAGTTGCTCTATGGCGAGTTCCTGCTCAACGCGCAGGGCGAGGACGTCGTCGCCGGCATCCGCACCCCGCAGGAGATCACCGAGAAGGCGCGCGTCGCGGCGGGCTCCGACAAGCCGTCGCTGGAGAAAGCACTGCCCGACGCGTTCAAGGAGCTCACGCGCATCTACGGGGAGCTCGAGAAGCACTACCGCGACATGCAGGATCTCGAGTTCACCATCGAGCAAGGCAAGCTGTGGATGCTGCAGACGCGCTCCGGCAAGCGGACCGCGAAGGCGG
Source organism: uncultured Alphaproteobacteria bacterium (assembly GCA_963753575.1). Taxonomy (GTDB): domain Bacteria; phylum Pseudomonadota; class Alphaproteobacteria; order Rhizobiales; family Xanthobacteraceae; genus VAZQ01. Next base: position 2,682,442 of record CAVWCR010000003.1, on the reverse strand, counting down.
CGCTGCGGATCGCGGTCGAGCTCGCGAACGAGGGGTTGATCACGCGCGAGGAGGCGGTGGCGCGGGTCGAGCCGCAGGCGCTCGATCAGCTCCTTCATCCGACCATCGATCCGAATGCCGAACGCAAGGTGCTGGCCGTCGGGCTGCCAGCCTCGCCGGGCGCGGCCGCGGGCGAGATCGTGTTCTCGGCCGATGACGCGGAGGCCGGAAAGGCGGAAGGCCGGCGTGTGATCCTGGTGCGGGTGGAGACCTCGCCCGAGGACATCCACGGCATGCACGCGGCCGAAGGCATTCTCACCACCCGCGGCGGCATGACCTCGCATGCCGCCGTGGTCGCGCGCGGCATGGGCAAGCCGTGCGTGTCGGGCGCAGGCATGCTGCGTGTCGACTACGCGACAGGCACGATGAGCGTGGCCGGGCGGACGTTTCGGCAAGGCGATCTGATCACCATCGACGGCTCGAACGGTCAGGTGCTGGTCGGGCGGGTGCCGATGACCGAGCCGGCGCTGTCGGGCGAGTTCGCCACGCTGATGGGCTGGGCCGACACCGTGCGCACGCTTGGCGTGCGCGCCAACGCGGACACGCCGACCGACGCGCGGGTCGCGCTCAAGTTCGGCGCCGAGGGCATCGGCCTCTGCCGCACCGAGCACATGTTCTTCGACGAGGACCGCATCCGCGCGGTGCGCGAGATGATCCTCGCGGACGACGAGATCTCGCGCCGCGCCGCGTTGGCCAAGCTTCTGCCGATGCAGCGCAAGGATTTCGTCGAGCTGTTCGAGATCATGCAGGGGCTGCCGGTGACGATAAGGCTGCTCGATCCCCCCTTGCACGAGTTCTTGCCGCATACTGAAGAGGAGATCGCCGAAGTCGCGGCCGTGATGAAGGCGGATCCGCGCAAGCTTGCCGACCGCGCGCGCGAGCTGCACGAGTTCAATCCGATGCTTGGATTCCGCGGCTGCCGGCTGGCGATCGCCTATCCGGAGATTGCCGAGATGCAGGCGCGCGCGATCTTCGAAGCGGCCGTCGAGGCCGCGGGCCGCACTGGCAAGCCAGTGGTGCCGGAGGTGATGGTGCCGCTGATCGCCACCAAGGCGGAACTCGATCTCGTCAAGGAGCGCATCGACGCGATGGCGCAGGCGGTCGCCAAGGAGAAGGGGGCCAAGATCGACTATCAGGTCGGCACCATGATCGAACTGCCGCGGGCTTCGCTGATGGCGGGCGAGATCGCGCAATCGGCGGAGTTCTTCTCGTTCGGTACCAACGACCTGACGCAGACGACCTTCGGCATCAGCCGCGACGATGCGGCGAGCTTCCTCGGCCCTTATACGGCGCGCGGCATCCTCAAGAGCGATCCGTTCGTGTCGATCGATCGCGAGGGCGTGGGCGAACTGATGCGCATCGGCGCCGAGCGTGGCCGGGCGACACGCCCCAAGCTCAAAATCGGAATCTGCGGCGAGCATGGCGGCGATCCGGCCTCGGTCGCATTCTGCCACGAGATCGGCCTCGACTACGTTTCCTGCTCGCCGTTCCGCGTGCCGATCGCAAGGCTTGCAGCCGCGCAGGCGGCGCTCGGAAGGGTCGCGGCCGGCGAAGCGTGATGCGCCTGTTGCGCGCGAGGGACGGATGGCGTCGCGTGACGATCATAAGAGACCCGCGGCAACGGGCGTAGCATGACGAGACTGTACGGCGTGTGGTACGGCCTGATGGTCGCGGGCGGGCTCGGGTTCGGGCTCCTCGGAGAGCGGAGGCCGTTCGGCCAGGATATGCTCGCACACCCGCTGGTCGTCTATTTCGCGCTCGCGGCCTTTGGCCTTCTGGTCCTGCGCGCCGTGCTCGCGCGCCCGGTGCCGGAGGTTATTTCGGAGCGCGCCTTGCTGTCAGGCTGCCTGTTCGGTGTGGCCGCTTTCCTGGCCGGTAATTGGATCAGCGCGCACGTCTTTGTATTTGCCAGCGGCGCGACGCCATGACCCAGGGGTTATCACACCGTCCGCGTGGGTATTTCCAAACCTTTCGCCAGATGGTGCCAAGGCTTGGCGATCCGCGGATGATGCGAGCCGCCTCATTAAGGCCATTAACGCGATTGCAAGGTTAATTGGGCCATAAAAAACGTCCGTCGCATTTGTGCCAATGTAGGCGACGAGAGTGTGGGTTGCGTAGCGTAGTGTTGCGTGAGCGGGGTGGATGGGTTTGTCGCGTAACGGGCCGAAGGGCGCCTTGTGGGCCCCCTTCGGCCTCGGCATTGTCGCATTATTCTTGATGCCGAGGGAGATCGGGTATCAAGAGCTGGCCGCGCTTATTGCGCGGCAGCTGCCGGCTGTCGAACGCGACCAAGGCGCAAAATTTATTTCCCCGATCGGCCCTGTTCGTGCAGCGGCGCTGACTCTCCCTCAACCGATCGGTACGGCGCTTCCGTTGGCACGGAATTATGTTCTGGCCGGACTCGATCCGGCCAACGCCGATATCACAGGATCGATTCGCGAGCGGATGCAACGCGACGTCGCGGTTGAGATGGAGCCGGGCATGACGGCTGGCCTGACCATCGATCGGCGTCTCAAGGGTAACCGGCTCGACCCGCCGCCGCAACGCGAAGGCGTGCCGGTGGCAATGGCGCCAATGTCGCGCAAGGGCGATCGCCTGGATCGCCATCCACAGCCGCAAGCCCCGTCTATGGCCGCGACCACGCCGGCGCCGGCCGTGGCGGAGGCAACGCCGGTCGTGCCGCCAGCTTTGGCTGCGCCAGTGGCGACGCCGGTGGCGCCCGAGGCCACGCCTGCCCCGGCCGTCGCCGAGATTTCGCCGGCCCCGTCGCCGGACGCGCGCGCCAATCCGCCGGATAAGTCGCCATCGCCGCCGCCCGCCAAGGGGGGCTTCCAACTGGCGTCCGCCGATCCTAACCCGAGCGGCCTGTCGGTGCCGAACCCCGCGGAGGTTCCGCCGATTGATGTCGATAGGCCCGACGAGAACGACGACAGCATCGTTGCAGCCGGAGGGCTCGTGCCGGGCTTCGTGCCACATGATGAGCTTGATCCAAACCTGCGTATCGCGCGGCTCTATTTCGGCAACAACCCGATGGGAGACACGCTCGGGGCGCTGAAGCCGTGGGAAGGCGAGGGACCGAAGGTCGAGACTCTGCCGGTCGCGATCGACCCGGACACCAGAGTTGCGAGCCTGCCTGCCGAGCCCTCGTCGCCGGGGTCCAATGCGGACGCGCAGCCCGGAAAGCAGGATAAGCTCGCCAAGCACGAGACGTCGAAGCCGGATGAGAGCATCGCCACGAAGAATTCGGAGGCGAAGAGTGGTGAAACGATCGCGGCCAAGGGTGAGGTGACCGGCGCAGACCGGCGTCCGAAGACTCCGGCCGAGCGGCTCAAGCTCGATGCGGCCGGTCGCCGCAAAGCGGAGAAGTGCCTGGCCAACGCAATCTATTTCGAAGCGCGCGGCGAGTCGGTGCGCGGCCAGATCGCTGTTTCCCAGGTCGTGCTCAACCGCGTGTTCTCAGGAAAATATCCAACCACGGTTTGTGGCGTCGTCTATCAGAATGCGAACCACCGGCTTGCCTGTCAGTTTACGTTTGCGTGCGACGGCATTCCCGACGTGGTGAAAGAGCCGGATGCCATGGAGCGCGCCAAGAAGATCGCGGCTGACGCGCTCGACGGCAAGCTCTGGCTGCCCGAAGTCGGCAAGGCGACGCACTACCACGCCTATTGGGTGCACCCGGGTTGGGTGCGCGAGATGAAGAGATTGCACAAGCTCGGCGTCCACACATTCTACCGCCCGCGCGCCTGGGGCGACGGATCCGATGCGCCGACGTGGGGCGACCCGACCAAGACTGCGGCTGCGGCCAAAGAGCTGTAAAACTGCCCCAGCCTGCATATGGCAGCCATGGGTCGTTGCGCCCGCCGCTTGACCTCGCAGGGCGGAGCACTACCTTTCATCGAACCGACCAGGAGCGTTCGATGCAGGACAAAGCCGCGGCCCCGCTGGTGGATCCGGCGATCATCAGCGACTACCACGCGCACATCTATTACGACCCGGCGACCACGCGCGACCACGCCGCACGCGTGCGCGAGCGTGTGGCGGAGGCGTTTCCGGAGGCAAGGATCGGACGCTGGCATGATGAGCTTGTCGGGCCACATCTGAGGTCGATGTATCAAGTTGCTTTCCCGCGCGCGCTGCTGGGGTCGTTCCTGCCCTGGCTCATGCTCAACCGGGACGGCCTGACGATTCTCGTTCATCCCGAGACCGGCAATGCCTATGCCGATCACTCCGAGCACGCCGCGTGGCTCGGCGGCGTGTTGCCGCTCAAGCTCGAGGTCTTGCGTAAGGAGGGCTCGCATTAGCGCTGATCATCAGGCGGCCATCACTCCTGCGCCAATGGTCTTGCGCAGGAACGCATAGCCCAGCGCCAGCATGTGCGCGGTCTGCTCGAAGTCGCTGGTGCCGTGGCCGCCCTGCGGCGGCTCGTAGAAGAACACCTCGTGCCCGAGCGCCTCGAGACGCGCCGCCATCTTGCGCGCGTGACCGGGATGCACCCGGTCGTCGCGAGCGGAGGTCCATAACAAGATGGGGGGATAGGGCTTTCCGGCCTCCGCGAGATGATAGGGTGAAATCTCCTTGAGAAAGCTCCAGTCCTCGGGCTTGTCCGGGTCGCCGTATTCGGCGATCCAGCTCGCGCCGGCGAGGAGCTTGCTGTAGCGGCGCATGTCGAGCAGCGGGATCGTGCACCAGACCGCGCCGAAGCGCTCCGGATAGCGGGTGAGCATATTGCCGACGAGAAGCCCGCCGTTGCTGCCGCCCTGGCAGGCAAGCCGGGTCGGCTTCGTGACGCGGCGGCGGACGAGGTCGGCCGCAACGGCCGCAAAGTCGTCATGGGCCTGCTTCTTGCGCTCGCGGATTCCGGCCTTGTGCCAGGCCGAGCCGAACTCTGCGCCGCCGCGGATATTGGCGACCACGTAGACGCCGCCGCGCTCGAGCCAAGCCTTGCCGACGGCCATGGAATAGCTCGGAAGCAGAGGAACGAGAAAGCCACCATAACCATAGAGAATGGTCGGCGTGCTGCTGTCGAGTGCAAGGTCTTTCCGGGCGACCTGGAAATAGGGAATGCGCACGCCGTCGTCGGCGACCGCCTCATGCAGCGTGACGATCAAGCCGGATGCTTCGAACCGGGGCGGCAGCTGCTTGAGCAGCGCCGGCGCCTTGCCCGGCTCCACGATGTTGAGAGATGTCGGCTCCAGAAAGCCGTCACGCATCAACAGAAAGTCCTCCGAGGATTCGCCGTCGTCTTCTCCCATGCACCAGATGCGCGGCGTCTCTGTCTCGGTCACGCCTTGCAGCGGCGCAAACGTCCAGCCGGTTGCAGTCGGCTCGGCGATCAGAACCTGGCTTCGCATGTTGTTGAGGATGCTGATGGCGAGCTTGCTTCTCGCCCAGGTGAAATCGCCGATAGTGCGGCGCTCGCCCGGCTCGAACAGGAGATCGAAGTTTCGATCGCCGTCCATGAAGGCGTCGAACCGGATTGCGATCAGGCTGTCGGTCGGGAATTCACGATCCTTGGGCTTCCATGGCGAGCGCAGTTGCACCGTCAGCCATTCGCGATGCGCAACCCAGAATGCGTCCGTGGGTATGCCGACGCGCTGCAGGCCGCCCGCAGCGATCTGAAAGACCTCCTTGTCAAAAAAAGAAAACCGACGAGCGATAAAGGCGCGTTCGAAACCGCGTTCGTGATCGACGAAGCCGTAGACAGAGACGTCGGTTTCAGCACCCTCAAAGATGGTCTCGGCTTGTGCGAAGGGCGTGCCGCGCCGCCAGCGCCGCACCGTGCGCGCGTAGCCGGAGGTTGTGGCATGGCCATCCCCCAGCGGGCTTGCAACGTAAAGGGTGTCGGCATCGGCCCAGAGGGCTAGGCTCTTGCCTTCGGGAAGGGTGAACCCGTCCGACACGAATGTACGCGCTTCGAGATCAAACTCCCGGATCACGGATGCGTCGGCGCCGCCACGTGAAAGATCGACGAGACCCCGTCGGTGATCTGGCGGCAGTGTCGTGCAGCCGTGCCAGACCCAGTTCTCGCCTTCCTGGCGTCCAAGCGCATCGACGTCGATCAGCGCGTCCCACTCGGTCGACCGGGAGCAGTAGGACTTGAGCGTGGTCCGGCGCCACAGGCCGCGTGGGTTATCCCTGTCCTGCCAGAGGTTGTAGACGTACGGACCGCGCTTGATAATGAACGGGATCTTGTCGGAGGCCGACAGAACGGCGCGGAAAGCCTCGCGCTCTCGCTCGAACTCGGGCCCAGTCAGCGTCGCCAACGTCCGTGCATTCTGTGCCGCGACCCAAGTGCGGGCGTCCTTGCCCTCGACGTCCTCCAGCCACAGGTAGGGGTCCTCGGTGTCCGAGCGGGAAAATTCATTCATCGTGCCAGTCTCCGAGCGTACCGCACTCAAGCCCGGCAATGATGGCAAATGTGGCGACGCCGCGTCCGCTGGATCAAATCTCGATATCGAGCGCGACGTCGAGATTGGGCGCCGAATGGGTGATCCAGCCTGACGACGCATAGTCAACGCCTGTGGACGCCACAGCCTCGATGGTCTCCAGCGTAATGCCGCCCGATGCCTCGAGCGGGAAGCGGCCGGCCACCATGGCGACCGCTTTGCGCATGTCGGCAACGTCCATGTTGTCGAGCAGAACGGCGTCAGCGAGTCCCACGGCGAGCACTTCGGCGAGCTGGTCGAGACCGTCCACCTCGATCTCGACCTTGACCAGATGGCCGGCGTGGGCACGCGCGCGTTCGAGCACGGCCTTGATGCCGCCCGCGACCGCGATGTGGTTGTCCTTGATCAACATGGCGTCGTCGAGGCCGAAGCGGTGATTGAAACCGCCGCCGCAGCGCACGGCGTATTTCTCGAGCGCGCGCAGACCGGGCGTGGTCTTGCGCGTGCAGCAGATGCGCGTGCGCGTGCCTTTGACGCGGCGGACGAATTCGTGGGTCGCGGTCGCCACGCCAGAGAGATGGCCGAGGAGATTGAGCGCGACCCGCTCAGCCGCGAGCACGGCGCGGGCAGGGCCGATCACGTGCATCAGCGCGGTCTTGACAGAAACTTCTTCGCCATCGCGCGCATGCGCCGTGATCGCAGAGTCGGGCGCGAGCTTGCGGAAAGCCGCGGCAACGAGCGGCAGGCCCGCGATCACGCCGGCCTTTCGCGCGACCACGATGGCGTGGGCGGTGGCATCCTCCGGGATGGTCGCGATCGAGGTCACGTCGCCGGCGCGTCCGAGGTCCTCCGTGAGCGCGCGTGTGACAGCGTCTTCGACTTCGAGTGGCGAGAGAAAAGCGTCCGGGCAGAGCAGGGATTGCGACATGAGACGTTACTCGGCGGGTATGGGAGCAGATATGGCTTGGGTGGCCTCAGCGGCGATCGTGCGGGCCTCGGCCAACGTCAAGGAGCGACGCTGCGCCAGTGCGGGGTCTGTCAGCGGATAGTCGCTACGCCAATGCGCGCCGCGGCTCTCGCGGCGCGCGAAGGCGGCGGCCGCAACCAGGAGCGCGGCGGTCGCCATGTTGCGGATCGCGTGCGATTTCGCGTCACGTTCGATCTGGCCGATGGCAACGAGCGCGGTTGCCAGTCCGCCGCCATCGCGGATCACTCCGACTTGGCGGGACATGAGGGTGCGCAATTCGTGCGTGGAAGTTGCCGCGCTGGCGCGGCTGGCGCCAGCGCCAGATGGGGCTCGCACCCGTGTTGTTGAGTGTGCCGGCATGCCGGAAATGTCCTCGGCGGCGCGAGCTGCGAAAACCACCGCTTCGAGCAATGAGTTGGAGGCGAGGCGGTTGGCGCCATGAACGCCCGTCGATGCCACTTCGCCGGCCGCCCATAGGCCGGCGAGCGAGCTGCGGCCGCGTGCGTCGGTGCGCACGCCACCCATGTGATAATGCGCGGCGGGCGCGACCGGAATGAGCGTATGCACGGGGTCGATGCCAGCCGCCTTGCAGCTTGCGTAGACGGTTGGGAAGCGCTGTGGAAACTCTTTGCCGACAGCCACGCGAGCATCGAGATACGCGCCGCGTCCGGCCGCGATCTCGGCAAACACGCCGCGTGCTACGACATCGCGAGGCGCAAGGTCGCCCGCGGGATGAATGTGTCGCATGAATGGTTCACCGGCGCCATTGACCAGGATCGCGCCTTCGCCGCGCAATGCTTCGCTCGCGAGCGGCGCCGGATCGTGTCCGACCGCAATGGCGGTCGGGTGGAATTGCACGAATTCGGTGTCAGCTAGCACCGCGCCGGCGCGCGCCGCGATGGCCAGTCCGATGCCACTCGCTTGGCGGGGGTTTGTGGTGACGGCATAGAGGTGCCCGATGCCACCGGTTGCGAGCACGACGGCGTTGGCCTGTAGCGTCGCAAGCTCTCCGCCGTCGGCGCGGGCGAGGACGCCGGCCACGCGCGAGCCGGTGACGACGAGGTCTTCGGCGACGTATCCTTCAAGGAGCTGGATCGACGGCGTGCTGCGCACCGCCGCTCCGAGCGCGTCCATGATGGCGCGGCCGGCCAGATCGCCTTGCACGTGAACGATGCGGCGCGCTGAATGGGCGGCCTCACGGCCGACGGCCAGACGGCCCTCGAGGGTCCGGTCGAACGGGACTCCGTAGGCGAGAAGATCGCGGACGCGGTCGGGCGCCTCGCGTGTCATCTCGCGCGCCAATACCTCGTCGACGAGACCGGCGCCGGCCGCGATCGTGTCACGTGCATGGGCTTCCGTCGTGTCGCCTTCCGCCACCGCGGCGGCGATGCCGCCCTGTGCCCAAGCGCTCGACGCGCCTTGTCCGATCGGGGCAGCCGTGAGCACCGTGACGGGGCGCGGGCTGAGCTTGAGTGCGCAGAACAAGCCCGCGATGCCGCCGCCGATGATGATCACGTCATGGACGCTGTTCGACATCGCGGCGCCTTTTCGGTCGTCACGTCAAACGGTGCGACGCGATCAATGCTTCAGGTTCACCATGCGCTCGACCGAACGCCGTGCGCGCTCGGCGATCACGGGGTCGATCACGACCTCCTCCTTCAGGTAGACGAGGCTGTCGAGGATTTTCGGTAGCGTGATGCGCTTCATGTGCGGGCAAAGATTGCAGGGACGCACGAACTCGACGTCGGGCAGCTCGGCCTGCACATTATCTGCCATCGAGCATTCCGTGACCATGACCACGCGCTTGGGATGGTTCTTGCGGACCCAGCCGATCATGCCCGCAGTCGATCCGGTGTAATCGGATTCCGCGAGCACGTCCGGCGGGCATTCCGGATGCGCGATGATCTGCAGCGACGGGTCGGTTTCGCGATAGCGACGAAGCTCTTCCGCGGTGAACCGCTCGTGCACTTCGCAGGCGCCCTTCCAGGCGATGATCTTCACCTTGGTCTGGCTCGCCACGTACTTGGCGAGATATTGGTCGGGAACGAAGATGACGGTGTCCGAGCCGAGGCTCTCGACCACCTCGACGGCATTCGACGACGTGCAGCAGATGTCCACTTCCGCTTTCACGTCGGCGGACGTGTTGACGTAGGCAACAACCGGGACGCCCGGATAGCGCGCGCGCAGGAGCCGCACGTCCTCGCCGGTGATCGAGGACGCGAGCGAACAGCCGGCCTTGCTGTCGGGAATCAGCACGGTCTTGTCCGGGTTGAGGATCTTCGACGTCTCCGCCATGAAGTGCACGCCGCACTGAACGATGATGTTGGCGTCCACTCGCGTTGCTTCGCGCGCCAGCTGGAGCGAATCGCCCACGAAATCGGCGACGCAATTGTAGATCTCTGGCGTCTGGTAATTGTGCGCCAGGATGACCGCGTTGCGCTCCTTCTTGAGCGCATTGATCGCCTTGACGTAGGGCGCGAAGAACGGCCATTCGACGGAAGGGATGACCTTCGCCACGCGCGCATAGAGGGGGGCGGTCTCGTGCGCGACCTGTTCGTTCCATTCCAGCGAAGGCATTGGCAGCACGCCGTAGCGGACCGCGGCGGCGGACATCTCTCCTGCCGTTGCCGGGGGCGATCCTGCCGGTGCAACAACAGCTTGCTGGATTGACATACCGATCTCCTCCTGCAATATGCTCAGTATGAGCATATATGAGGGACGAAAACATCCGGCGAAAGCCGGCGCTCGCTCGTCCCGTCGGGCCGTTATCCTCAGTTCGAGCAAATCATATATAGCATCTCGCGCCCCGAAGCGCCAGTCCCTCTTCGTGAGTCTGCCATGCGCCGGCTAGATGCAGCCCTTGAACAAGATTCGTTTGGGTGAGGGGCCTTGAGGCCGTAAAAGGCTCGGCGGGCAGCGCTGGCTCGCTGGTCGGGTGCCCAAGCGGTATCTCTTCGGCGTGGGGCGGGTCATGTTCGAACGCACCGGCGCCTTGTGATGCGGTCTGGTGGCTGTTCGGGGTGCTGTCCGCCACTATCAATCTGCCGATTGTCGAAAAGCCGGTGCAGCGACTTTCGCCCGCCGCGATCTGATGGGTCACCAATGCACGGCAGCACAGCTGGTCTACCAGTCCAAACCGCCAGTTGGCGGACGCCCACCGTTATCCTTGCTTGCGGCTGTCTGATCGCGGTCGTCAGCTTCGGGCCCCGCTCGACGCTTGGCTTCTTTCTCACTCCGATGTCGAGCGATAACGGCTGGAGCCGGGAGGTCTTTGCCCTCTCGGTCGCGATGCAGACGCTGCTCTACGGCGCGGCCCAGCCGTTCTCCGGCGCACTTGCGGACCGGTTCGGTACCATCCGGGTGATCATTGCAGGTGCGCTCCTCTATGCGGCGGGCATCTACATGATGTCGCGCGCCACCACACCGCAGTCGCTCTACCTGTCGAGCGGCGTCCTGATCGGCTTTGGCCTCTCCGGATGCTCGTTCAATCTGATCATCTCGTCGTTTGGCAAGCTCATGCCGGAGAACTGGCGATCGTTTGCTTTCGGCCTCGGCACGGCGTCGGGCTCGTTCGGTCAGTTCCTGTTCTCTCCGCTTGGCGTCTATCTCATCCAGGCGGTCGGCTGGCGCGCGACGCTGGAGATTTTTGCTGGCCTGTTGCTGCTTATCATCCCGCTGGCCGTGGCGGTTGCAACCCCGCGGCAGGATGCGTCTGCAAAACCAGGACTGGGGCTGACATCGGCTCCCTCGCAGAGCTACAAGCAGGCGCTGGCCGAAGCGTTTGGCCATCGCTCTTACATCCTGCTCGTGCTTGGGTTCTTTACCTGCGGCTTCCAGCTCGGCTTTGTTACGGTGCACTTGCCGTCCTATCTGGTCGACAGGGGCCTTTCCGCCGAGGTGGGCGGCTGGACGCTCGGGGTGATTGGCCTGTTCAACATTGTGGGTGCCATCCTTTCGGGCTGGCTCGGCGGGCGGATGCCCAAGCGCTATATCCTCTCGTTCATCTACTTTGCCCGTGCGCTGGCCGTCGTGTTTCTTATCACCCTGCCGCCGAGTCCCGTGGTGACGCTGATCTATGGTGCGGTCACGGGTCTCCTTTGGCTGTCTTCGGTGCCGCCGACGTCAGGTCTGGTTGCGCTGATGTTCGGTACGCGTTGGCTTGCCATGCTGTTCGGCATCGCTTTCTTCAGCCATCAGGTCGGAGGGTTTCTCGGTGTCTACCTTGGTGGCGTGCTGTTCGTGCGGACCGGTTCCTACGATGTCGTATGGTGGCTGGGCGTACTGTTCGGTGTGATCTCGGCCATTATCAATCTGCCGATCGTCGAAAAGCCGGTGGCGCGGCCCGCCGTGGCGGTGACCTGACTTGCTGCGGACTGCGCCGTTACCATGGATGGCTCTGACGCACCGCACCGCTTCGATATTCACGGGAGGGCGATTTGTCGACGTTCAAGGCGATCGTGATCGAGAAGTCGGACGCAGGCCAGACGGTTGCGCTCACCGATTTCGACGAGACCAACCTGATGGACGGCGACGTCACCGTCCGCGTCGAATGGTCGACGGTCAACTATAAGGATGGCCTTGCCGTTACCGGGAAGGCGCCGGTCGTGCGCCGTTGGCCGATGATAGCGGGCGTCGACCTTGCCGGGACGGTGGAGAATTCGTCGCATCCCGATTGGAAGCCCGGCGACAGAGTCATTCTCAACGGATGGGGCCTCGGCGAGACACATCTCGGCGCCTATGCACAGAAGGCGCGTGTGAGGGGCGACTGGCTGGTGCGACTGCCGGCGAGCATGAGCGCGCGCGACGCCATGGCGATCGGCACCGCCGGTTACACCGCGATGCTCGCCGTGATAGCGCTCGAGCGTCACGGGCTGACACCCCAGAGCGGCCCCTTGGTGGTGACGGGCGCCGCCGGTGGCGTCGGCTCGGTTGCGGTTGCAATTTTGGCCAAGTGCGGATTTCAAGTGACCGCATCGACGGGTCGGCCGGAGGAGGCCGACTACCTCAAGCGACTCGGGGCGGCGGAAATTATCGAGCGAAAGGAACTCACGGGCCCGGTGCGGCCGCTCGCCAAGGAGCGCTGGGCTGGCGGCGTTGACGCAGTGGGTTCCTCGACGCTCGCCAACGTCCTGTCGATGATTCGGTATCGGGGCGCGGTAGCGGCATGCGGGCTGGCCGGAGGTATGGATCTGCCGACAAGCGTAGCTCCGTTCATTCTGCGCGGCGTCGCGCTACTTGGAATCGATTCGGTCTACCGTCCGCGCGCTGACCGGGAGGAGGCATGGAAGCGCCTGGAGTTCGACCTCGATCGCGCAAAACTAGCCGAAATGAGCACTGAAATTGGGCTTGCGGACGTGATTGAAGCCGGCCGGCAGATTGTGGAAGGGAGGGTCCGCGGTCGACTAGTTGTTAAGATTAAGTAGGTTGTTCAGAATTTGGCGACAAAGCTTGGAGATACTGCCGAAAGAATCGTATGGTTAGAATATCGTTAAGCGGCTAATATGGGTCCAAACGGGGGATCTATGATGGTAATGCGTTCAGCCATCCTGATGGCGGGTCTGCTCACTGCTCAGGCTGCGTCAGCCGAGCCGATGAGTGCAGACCAAGCTCGGCGCTTTGTGATCGGCAAGCTCTTCGCCTACAACTGCTTCGATGGCACGCATGGCACCGGTCGGATCAGCAGCGACGGCTCGGTTGTTGGCACGATCCAAGTTCGTGGTGGTCCAGTGCGCTATGCAATGCTTCCGCCCGGCACGCTGCGGGTCAAAGGCCAGTCCGTTTGCGCATCGCTGCGCGGGATGCCGTTCGAGCCTTGTTTCAATCTCGACAAAACCAATTCACACAGCTTCCGTGGTTCTGTGTCAGGCCTCGGCTTCGCCTATTGTGATTTCACCCGGCGCATGAGCAAGCCTCGCATGGTGCGAACAAACTCGCGCCGGCAGGCTCGTGAGCCCGTGTCTCTCGGTTCGACCGCGTCGGCGGAGTGATCCAACTCGATCGCGGCGCATCTGGGTTCGAGACTTTAGCGCGAAGTGCCGAACCGGGGTCTTTCCAGTGGTGGCCCGCCCTCAATGATGGCGCGGCAGCCCTCGAATTGAGCAGCGCAGAAATCAAGGAAGGCTCGCACGCGCGCAGTATTGCGCAGGTCGGGATGCGTCAGTAACCACAGCTCACCTTGAATTTCCGGCAGGGGTGGGCTGAGCTGCACGAGCGTCGGCACGGCATTGCCGATGAAGCACGGCAATAGTGCGAGGCCAACGCCGCCGGCGACCGCGTCCACGAGACCCAGCATTGTATTGACCCTGTAAACAATTCGATGCCCATCGATTCCGTGCTCTTTAAGCCATTTTGTAGCCCGGCCCGTCGTAGTGGAATCGCCGAGCGCGGCCCAGGCGTGGCGTGTCGAATCGCGCTCCGGGTCGAAGGAGTTCTCCACCATGCTCTGCGGGCCGAACACCGCCCAGCCTATTCGACCAATACGGCGCCCAGCTGAAGTCTCCGGCTGATAATAGGTCGCGCGTACCGCCACATCGGCATCTCGCTTCGACAGGTTGAGCATCGCGTTCGACACGACGACGTCGATCATGATCTCTGGAAAAGTGCGGCGAAATTTGACCAGCACATCGGTGAGCAAGTGCTGCAAGATGGTATCGGTAGTGGTAATCCGAAGCTCGCCGGAGGGCCGCAAGTCGCGTCCGGTCACCTTGCGCTCGAACGATGTGATGTCGTCGTCAACCCTTTCGGCCAGCTCAACCATCTCTTCGCCGCTCGGTGTCAGCGCGTAGCCGCCCCGGCCGCGCTCGAATAGGCGCGAGCCAAGTTGCCTTTCGATCTGGCCGAGCCGTCGGAATACCGTGGAGTGATTGACGCCAAGGCTTGTGGCCGCCCCCGCCAGGGAACGGCTGTCAGCGATTGCCTTCACAAAGCGGAAATCGTCCCAGGACAGCATGGGTTGGCATCGCTCGCCCATTTGCATGATTGCAAAGTATATTAGACTTCGCAACCGCCGTTTGCAGCCCAGTGCAAACCTTTGCAGCTCAATGCAAGGCCGATATGGCGAATGGGTTAGAGCTTGGTTGCTATCTTAAATTGGCGTTCTAGATTGCTCGCAATCTCCGCGGGAACAGGAGGCGTTGGTAGAACCATCCGATGCCGAGCAGCACGATACCCAGTCCGAGAACCGAAAGCGCCTGCCATAGGCCGGTCAAGTCGCGCATGTCGACGAAGAAAACCTTGAACACGGTGAGTATGACGACGACCGCTGAGGCGATCCGCACCGATTGGGCACGCAGACCATAGCCCGCACCCAGCAGTAGCACGCCAAAGGCGAGCCATACCGCGGAATACGAGTATTGCTCGGCGTCGGTTGTTGTCCCGCTGGTCAATATCGAGCCGTGATAGAGCGCTCGCACCTCCAGTGTGAGATAGACCAGAGCCAGGCCAACAGCGACCACCGCCGCCACCATGCTGTAGGCCCGCGGCCGCATGTCTCGCGTGATCAGCGCCAGTACGACCGTGAGCAAGGCCGGGAGCGCATAGCCAAGCAAGATCAGGTTGAAGAATGGACCGCCGACCGGTCTCGGCCACAGCAAGGGATTGCCGACCAGGCCGAGCCCGAACACAATCGCAAACAATGTCAGGCTGGCCACAATGAGCGCGCCGACGTTGTGAATTGTACTCATCGTGCGCTGGCGCAGCCATTCGAGTCCGATCGTGATCGCGAGTCCCGCAGATACTTGCAGTGCAATTTCGGTCAGCGTGCTCGATACGCGATAGATGTCGCCGCCTGTGATGTAGTGGCGTATCTCCAGGAATACCAACAACACGCCGAACAGGAGAGCAGCTGCGTCACACAGGCGCGCTGGCCCATCGTCGGCGCGGCGGCGCAGCAGGTGGCCACCCAGCCAGAGCGCCACCATCGGAACGCCATAGCCATAGAGAATCCAATTCAGGATCGGGGTCGTGCCCACTGCGCCACCAACGATGCGAGGCTCCCAGGCAACCCGCGCCAGTACCAGTCCGACCAGGACACCCGCGAGGATGCGCAGCGCCGGCAGCGGTCGCTGCAGCGACACCCAAGCGACACCCGGAACCATCAGGGCAAGAGCGAGCGTGAGCCAGCCTTTTTCGAGCGCCATGGTGAGCGCGAGCGCGAGTGCCGCGACGGCACCGGTCGCGAAAATTGCGCCCGAGCCGGCAATGCCAGGCCGCGGGGCGCGCCTGCCCAGCATCTCGGTGGCAACCGAAAACAGGGCAGCCAGCAGCAGCGCGATACCGGCGAACGGGATCGACCGATCAAAATTGGCAACGCGGAAATAGAGGGCTACCAGAATGGCGAGGGGAGCGAACACCGCGGATGCGCTCCACACCATCGGGATGGGCGCCGCCTCCGAGCGGCCCTGTGCGAAAAATCCCGCAACGCCGAACATCGCCGCAAACACCGTGCCGAGCACGAAGTGCCACATCACGTCTACCCGCGGCGGATCCGGAATTGCAGGTGCGGTCACGCCCGAAGGCGCAATGAGGTTGACGAAATTGTACTGGAGCGCCCAATCGGCAAACACGATCAGTGTCAGAAACGCCGCCGCCGGCACGGCTCCAGTCGCTGCCTCGGCGCGCCAGGCGATGGCCAGCGTGACGGCGACAAGCAGCGTAAAGGTCGTCAGAGCGAGCGGGCTGTGCGTGCTGCCGAGAACCACGATCGTCGAAGCGAACAGATAGGCAGCGAGGGAGGCCGAGGATACCGGCCCGATCTTGCCCCGCTCGGCGTCCGGCCCGAGCAGTAGGCCGGAGACAAGCAGGATTGCGACCAGCACGAAACCGCCGACGACGTGGAAGTTGTGCGGTGTAAGCCAGTCCACCCGATAATCATTGATGCCAGGCAGCGTCCAAAGCACGCCGAATGCGACGGCCGTGACGGCGAGCCAGCGCCAGAGCCGCGCGCGCGCCAGCGCCAGTGCCGCTGCGGTCACCACCATGAGATAGATGTAGAGCGCCCAATAGTTCGGCCGGCTGGTGGAAACCACGATCGGCGTGATGTATGCGCCGACGAGACCCAACCCGGCGAGCGTTGGGCCGTGCAACAGCGCCGCGGCAAGAGTGGCAAGGGCGACGACACCGAGCAGCAGGAAGGCGGCAGCAGGCGAAAGGAACTTGTAGAGTTCGTAGGCTGCCCAGATGTCGGCATAGGCAATCGTCGTGCCGGCGGCTGTGAGTATGCTCGGGATATGCGCGCTCGCGATTCCGGTAATGCCCGTGAGCAGTTCCTTGCGCCGCGTCCATTCGCCGGCTGCAATGAGCGCAAGCGCCAGCAGGGCGCCCAGCAAGACGCGCATGCCGGGCCCGAACCAGCCCTGCTCGATTGAGTAGCGCAGCAGGAAGAACCCGCCGAAAGCGACAGCTATGCCGCCGGCCCAAACGACCCACTGTGTGCCGAAGCGCTCTTCCAGGCTGAGAGCCGGCGCGGTGGGGGCTGGCGCTGCAGGCGGCGTCGGCTCTGCGTGCGAGGGCTGGGGCGACGGTCCTAGCGGCGTGCCGGCCTCGTCAGCCGCATGGGGCTCGGGGATAATCGAGGTCGTGGGCTCCGATGGTAACTCGGTAGCTGGCGACGGTTCGATTGCGGATGGGGCTGGCTGGTCCTCTCGAAGGCGCCGCTCGATCAGTCCCAGTCGAAATTCGAGAGTGCGGATGCGGTCGCGCGATCCGATCGCGACGACCACACCGACGATGGCCAGTGCCACCGCGATAAGGTTAACAACCTCAACCATCGTTAATGTGCCGTGGCGCTAGGATACCCCTTCGAGATGATATTCCCAGCAAAAGACTCTCGAAAGGTTTCTTGTCGAGATATACACGAGCTTGATCAAGGGGCACCTGCATCCCACTGGTTGATGAATATCAAGATACCTCTGTGTTTGCCGCATAATGATCAAATTCGTATCACACCCACGACAAAATCCTTGCGAAGGCTGTATTGTCCGCGTGAAGCGCATCAAACTCAAAAGGTGTGCACAGGCGCGGCAGAAGGCGTCGGCAACCTTTCGGGTCGGCTACGCGGGGGTGTGTGTGTTGCGTAGAAAAGGCCCGCCGCACGGGGGTAGATATGTGGGGAGATTTGCGGCGGCCCAATGGGCCAGCTGTAGCGAAGCTACCGCGCACTTTCTCGCAGGACGGCCGGAGGCTCCGGCGGCGTCCGGACAAGCCATCCTAGTTTGTCCTGACACGCCAGATTTCCGTCGATCGTCGTGGGCGCTTCCAGCACCCAGTACTGTGGCGGTCGTAGATCATTCCGTCCTGGCTGTCTTCCTGATCAAGCTTGATCGCGTGCAGCAGCACGCAGCAAGCGTCGGGCGACGCCCATGCGCAAAGTCACGGTGGCAAAAATGACCGTTATCGATATCGACGTACGTCGTGGAAATCCGCTTGAGGTCGTCGAGCGCGTGGCGTCCACCCACCAGTGGTCGTTCGAGCGCGCGGGGGAGGACGAACTCACAATCGTCGTTCGCGGGAAATGGACCGACTACCAGGTTTCGTTCACCTGGATGTTCGACATCGAATCTCTCCATCTGGCGTGCGCGTTTGAACTCAAGGTGCCGGAACGTAGCCAGGCGGAAGTCGAGCGGCTGCTCGCGATGATTAACGCCCAGCTGTGGGTCGGGCACTTCGATCTGTGGTCGACCGACGGGCTTGTGATGTTCCGTCACTCGCTCGTACTGGCCGGTGGGGTCGAAGCATCAGGGCGACAGTGCGAGGTGCTGCTGTCGGCTGCGCTCGAGGCCTGCGAGCGCTATTACCCGGCGTTCCAGTTCGTGGTGTGGGCGGGTGAGGGCGCCAAGGAGGCGCTTGAGGCGGCATCGTTCGAGACGGCCGGCCAGGCTTGAGCTAGCTGCGCGCGCCGAGCCGGAGGCCGGCGACGGGGCGCTCGGCCAGAACTTCTCGGCGGAACCGGAATAGCGCCGCCGGCCGTCCGCCGGTCGCGGTTGACGTGTCGCCTGTCGGCTCCACCAGTGCAGCGGTCTCGACGAGCCGGCGGAAATTCTGTTTGTGCAGATGCCGTCCGGATATCGCCTCTACGGTATGCTGGAGTTCGGTGAGCGTGAACTCCTGCGGCATAAGTTCGAAAACAACCGGTCGATACTTGAGCTTTGCGCGCAGGCGCGCGATAGCGGTTGCGAGGATGCGCCGATGGTCGAAACGCATCGGCTCACCCAGTGCCGGGAATGGCGATCTCACCAGCGCAGCCTGACGTCCGTCTCGCCGTGCTTCCTCGACCAGTCCGGCTTCATAGAGAAGCTCATAGCGATCGAGAACCTTCTCCTCGTCCCATGGACTGCCGTCGGCGCCAAAGCAGAGCCGGAGCCGCTCGCGTCGTCCGAGCGCGCGGCGAGGCTCGGGGCGATCGGAGTGCCCAGCCCATTCGTGCAGGAGCGGAACGATTACTTTGTCGAGGATCTCCGGTCGCTGATTGCGCCAGTCTTCCCAGGGAAAGAAACGATACCAGCGGTCAAAACGGGCCCCCGCCGCGCGCAACGGCGCAGCGTTGTCTGGCATCCGGGTCAGCGCAAGATAGCCGACCGACACCATGTGCGGGCCGGGATCGTCCGGCCTGGCGTGCCGACCGCGATCGCCGAACGTGTAGAGCTGCTCGACATAACCTACCGACAGCGCGGTTTGCGCCTCGACGAAGGCCCGTAGGCCGATCTCGAAGGTGCGATGCGCGATGGGATCGAACGGGCCGAACGGCAAACCCGCGTGCGGCTCTGAGTCTTCGGCAGGAATAAGAATTGCAGGTTCCTCAATCTCGACCGTTACAATCGCGGCGGTGAGACCGATCTCGATCGGGGTGAAGGGCGATTCTGCCATTCGGCAACTATACCCCGTACCAACACCAATTGCTCCTTAGAGGCGGCCCGCTTGCGGGCCAACAAGTCTTTGTTGATTGGCGATAGCGTTGAATGAAGCGGCACCCGCCGCTCGGAATTCGCCAACACGTTGGTGCTCCGGCGGCTTGGATTTGGAAGTCCGCAATTTGGCACAGGCGTCGGAGAACTTGCGGACCTCCGAATCGGCCTAGTCGAAGAGTGCCTTTGCCTTGGCGGCGATCTCGCGCGAAACACCTGACATCTTGACGACGACTGCTTCGGCTTCTTCGCCGCTCAGCGGATAGACGGGGAGTTGTTGCTTTGCCATGTCGGAAAGGAATGCAGGATCCTTCATTGTGGCGTTGAAGGCGTTGCGGAGGATTGCAAGATGCTCTGACGGAACCTTTTTGGAAACGATGAAGGGACGACCGATCTCGTCGGCGGCGTTGAGCACATCGAGCAGCTGCTTCTGCTCTTCGGTCTTGGCAAAGGTCTTAATGTAGACCGCGCTGTCGGGTATCTCGGGCGCTTTCTTCTCGGTAAAGCGCACAAATGGGTGAACCTTGCCATCCCTGACCCATGCCGTCGGGATGCTCGAAAACGAGCCGCAGTCACCATCAAGTTCGCCGCGCTCGATTGCGATGCGCTGCTCGGCGCTGCCGGGAAATCCCAGAATTTGCCGCACCGGAGCATGAAAGACGTGCTTGAGGGTCGCGCCGTTGATGTAGTTGCCGGCACCCTTGGCGGTTGAACCCAGGACGAACTCTTTGCGGCTCATCAAGTCGGCCCAGCTCTTGACGCCCTTCGGGCCGAAGCCGTAGCAGACCCGGAAATCGGCGGTGACGATCCCGACCCAGGAAAGGTCGCGGAAGTCGACCTTCACCCTCTTCGGATCGACGATCGATCGCGTGACAAGGCCGGGATTGAACACCGCCATGACGGTTCCATCAGTTGGAGCTGTCGCGTCGAGGTGGCGCACGGCGGTGAGGCTGCCGGCGCCCGGCATGTTCTGCACAATGACGTTGGGATTGCCTGGAATGTGCTTACCGAGATGGCGGGCGACCGTACGCGCGTTGACGTCATAGCCGCCGCCGGCCGAAAAGCCGACCATGACGTTGATCGTCTTGCCACTGTAAAAGTTGTCCGCGGCGAAGGCGGGTGCTGCCATGAAACTCGCGAAGATGAGTGGGGCAATCAGGTTGGCGCGTGCAGGGGCCATCGGACGACTCTCGCTCTAATTGAATCCATTACCATGCTCACGCTAGTTCCGCCCCCTCCTGAGCACAAGATGGCACGATGGCGCAGTGGAGGTGACCGAATCTCGTGCTGACCGCCAAGGACCGAAGGTTAAGCACGCACCCCGTCGTCTGCCCTTATTCGAGGTCCAGCCGGAAGGGTTCGGCTTCAATCGCCGTCACGCCCCGCCCAATTTTTTCGATCGCCATCGTCATGCGACCGGCCCGATCCAGCATGCGATCAGCAAGCGAAACGATGCGCAGGTTCGGGGCGGCGGTTGCCGATGCTTGGCGCAACGCCTGGGCGATCGATAGCTCGTCGCGCTGCGGATTGAGGGCGCATGCGGCGACGAACGCTCCTGCCGTCGAGCGGCTGATGCCTGCATAGCAGTGGATGACCAATGGCTTTGTGCGGTTCCAGTTGCGTACGAAAGAGACGAGGTTGGTAATGTGTTCATCGGCCGGCGCAACGTAACCGACAAGTTGCTCGGTGATGTCGTCCATACCGAGAACAAGATGATTAGCGGGCGCGATCGAGTCGGGTCGACGCACAAGATGAACGTCCTTGAGCAGCGTCACGACGTGGCGAGCGCCAGTTTCTCTGACGGTTCGGTGCAGGCGAGACAATGAGCAGACGTGAATCATGCGCCCTCTATAGGGCGGTGGATGCTGGCATGGAAGTGTGGCTGAAATTTATCTTGTCAGTCGCGCACAAGCCGCGCGAACCGGTCCAGATAACGCGCTTGGCCCACTTCAGCAGGCCATGGCGTGAGGTAGTCCCGCTCGATGGCGGCTGACAGCTTCGGTGGTCGTCCGAAGAAACGACGCGCTTCAGCGACCGCAAAGCCGGCAAGCCGCGTCGACTCCAGAAAAGCGGCCGCGCGATCGGCAGCCTTGATGATCGTGAGCAGGTCCGCCGGCAGCATCACCGGCAGACCGAATCGGACATGGACCGCAGCCATGAGGCGCGCTTCGACTGCTTTGTAAGTGTCACCTATCACCGCCTTGAATGGTGTGATCATGTCGCCGATCACGTATTCCGGGGCATCGTGCAGCAGCACGGCGAGCCGGCGCTTGCGATCGAGGCGCACATTCTGGTGGGCGATGGTTTCAACCAGGAGTGAGTGCTGCGCGACCGAATAGATATGCGGGCCCTCGGTCTGACCGTTCCAGCGCGCCACCCGCGCGAGACCATGCGCGATATCCACAATCTCGATATCGAGTGGCGAGGGATCGAGCAGATCGAGCCGTCGTCCCGACAGCATGCGCTGCCAGGCACGTGTAGCTTCCTGTTTCGCGTTCTTGCGTGGGCCCGTCATCACTGTTTAACGAGCTTGGCACAGGCCGCGTGGCGATGACATGTCACCAGGTGATCGTTCACCATGCCGACGGCTTGCATGAATGCGTAGACGATGGTCGGCCCGCAGAACTTGAAGCCTCGGCTCGCGAGTTCCTTGGATATTTTTTTTGATACTGCCGTTTCGGCTGGTATCTGCTTTGTACTGCGATAGGCGTTGATCTTGGGTTTTCCGTCGACGAAATCCCACAGCAGGCGGGAGAATCCAGGTCCTTTGTCCATCAGATCGAGCCAGGCCCTTGCCGACGACACCGAGCCTTCGATCTTCATGCGGTTGCGAACGATCCCTTCATCTTGCATCAGCCGCTCGATCTTCTTGGGAGTATAGCGTGCGATTTTTTCGGGTTGAAAATTGTCAAAGGCGCGCCGAAAGTTCTCTCGCTTGCGCAGGATCGTGATCCAAGACAATCCAGCCTGAAAGCCGTCGAGAACCAGCTTTTCGTAGAGCGCCCGGTCGTCGAATTCCGGCACGCCCCATTCATCGTCGTGGTACGCGACATAGAGTGGGTCGAGCTTCGGCCAAGGACAGCGCTTGAGACCGTCGGGATGCGACAGGGACGTGTTCATTCTACGGCCTTGGTTTCGCCCGGAACTGCAAAGCGAGCCCACGAGGGCCTGATCACCTGAAGGGTGATTCCGCCCGCCACAAGCGAGGCGCCACCTGCGAGCGCTTCCTCGACGCGGTCAAGCCGCAACGCTGCAAGCCCCCGACCTGCAACGCCGGAGCCCATCATGCCTACGCTCTTGCCGCCCGCCGTCACGGTCGCGCCGGGTTCGGGCGGGGGGCCGTCAAAGGAGACGGGAACGACGCGCGTGCGAGCGATCGCCCGATGTTCGATGCGCGAAACAACCTCTTGACCGACGAAGCAGCCCTTGTCGAAGTCGACACCGTGAAGCTGGTCCATATCGCTCTCGTGCGGAAATGTGTCACCGTAGATGAAATCGCTGCCGCCGCGCGGCACGCCGTGTGCAATCCGGTGCTCCTCGTAGAGGGACGGATCGACCAGGCTGGCGCCGAGATCGGCTGCCGCCTCGCCAGCAAGGTGCGGCGGCAGCATGCAGCGTGTGCCGAGTTCAGGTAATCGTGGGTCGGGATAACACAGGCCATAGTCGGTCTTGGCGGATCCGGCCCAGATCGCCATCACTCCCAGCGTCTCGGACAAATCCTCAACCATGACGTTGGCCCTGAGCTTGTAGAAATTGAGCCTTTCCGCGAGAGCCTGAGCGAGCACGCGCGGGCAGTCGAGGAAGAATCCACCCCCATCCGAGGCTTCAGCCTCGGCCACGATAAAATCCGCGATGATCTTGCCTTGGGGGGTGAGCAGCGCTGCAAAGCGGGGCTGCCCTGGCACCACCTTGGCGAGATCGGCGGTCACGAGGCCATTCAGGAATTTGCGGGCGTCGAGGCCCGCAACCTTGACCACGCCGCGATCGGGAAGAAGCGTTGCCTTCATGGGCGATACTTGCCAGATATCGTCGGCGAACGTAAGGCGCTCAGGGCGCAGTCACAAGAGTGGCAAGCCGGCATGGCACAGGGCTTCGAGTTGATCCTAAAGGGCGGCACTGTCGTCAATCAGGATGGTGAGCATGCTCGCGATCTTGGCATAGCGGGCGGCCGTATTGGGTCGCTTGGCGACCTTTCGCAGGCCGCAGCCGCCGAGGTGATTGACTGTCGTGGCCTACACATTCTGCCGGGGGTGATCGACACGCAGGTCCACTTTCGCGAACCCGGCCTGACCCACAAGGAAGACCTGGAATCAGGTTCGCATAGCGCGGTGATGGGCGGCGTTACCGCCGTGTTCGAAATGCCCAACACCCAACCGACCACGACCAGCGCTGAAGCTCTCGCGGACAAGGTTGCGCGCGCACATCACCGGATGCATTGCGATTTCGCATTCTTCATAGGTGGTACGCGTGAGAATACGCACGCGCTGCCTGAGTTCGAGCGCCTGCCGGGCTGCGCCGGCGTGAAGGTCTTCATGGGATCGTCCACCGGCTCGCTTCTGGTCGAGGACGACGAGGGGGTACGCAACATTCTCAAGGTTATTCGGCGTCGCGCCTCCTTCCACTCGGAGGACGAGTACCGGATGAATGAACGCAAGCATCTGCGGGTGGCAGGCGATCCTCGCTCGCATCCAGTCTGGCGTGACGACGTTGCGGCTCTGACCTGTACCCAACGTCTCGTCCGTCTTGCGCGCGAGACGGGTAAGCGGGTTCATGTGTTGCATATTTCAACGGCGCAGGAGATGGAATTTCTCCTGGATCATAAGGACGTGGCGTCGGTCGAAGCGACGCCACACCATCTCACGCTGGAGGCGCCTGGCTGTTACGAACGGCTCGGCGCGCGCGCGCAGATGAACCCGCCGGTTCGCGACCGCTCTCACCAGGAGGGAATCTGGCGCGGTATCGGGCAAGGCATTGTCGATGTGCTCGGGTCCGACCACGCCCCCCATACAGCGGAAGAGAAGGCGGGAGCCTATCCGGCGACACCCTCCGGGATGACCGGCGTGCAGACTCTGGTGCCGATCATGCTCGATCACGTCAATGCGGGGCGCCTCTCACTCGCGCGCTTCGTTGATCTCACCAGCCACGGGCCTGCACGTCTGTTTGGTATCGCGCGCAAGGGTCGGATTGCCGCCGGCTTTGACGCCGATTTGACCGTCATTGATTTGAAGCGCCGGCAGACCATCAGCAATCACTGGATTGCCTCGCGCGCCGGTTGGACGCCGTATGACGGGGTGACCGTTGCGGGTTGGCCGGTCGGTACATTTGTGCGCGGGGCGCGCGTGATGTGGGAGGGCGAGCTCGTGGCTGCGGGAAGGGGCGAAGCTGTGCGGTTCCTCGAAACGCTCACGCCAGTTGCGCATGAGGCCCCGTAAGACCTGCGCTAATTAGTTGCCGGTGACGAAAAACTGCCATGTGCCGTCCGGTGCGATCCCGATCCGGAAGAAAGCATAGGCACCGGAGCCGAGCATACCCTTGTAGTCGCCGCCTGTTACAATCCGAAACAATTCAATCTTCTGCTCGGGCGTGAGCGCCCTAAGCGGTATGTGCGCGAAATAGGGCCACAGATAGACTTCTTGCGGTGATCCCTGATTCACATGGACGAAAGGAGTCTCAAGGATAGTGATCAGAATCGATGCCGCTTCGAGGCCATCCGAGTCTGGATAGTTCGCCTTCCAGTAGGCGATTGGATCCTTGTCCTCGGAGCGCGAAAACACAGTCTCGTTCGCTCGCATGAGTTCGACGAGATCTTGCAGATTGCCGATCCGGGCCGCCGCCAGAATGCGATTACGTGCGCGCGCAACCGCGGGCGGCAGTCGTGAAGGATCGGCGATGATTTCAGGAGGGGCGGCCTGAGCGCTAAGGGCGGTCAAGCGGCCGTCAGACTTGAACGGACCGGAGCCATGGTGTGGCGGCCGGATCGTCTCAGTGTGTATGCGCGTTTGCGCGCCTGCATCCGCAAACGGCGCCAGCGCGAGAAATGCCAGGCAGAGACGAGCGAGCATTGGCAATGACCTGTCCAATCCGCTCAATTCTATCTGAGTCGGAGGAAGGTCATGAACCGCAGGAGTGGGGCGGCAGGCTGCCGCACTCGAACTTATTGTTTGGAAATCTTGAGCGAGAATTCGCCGTTGCTAATACGTGACGCCAGCCCCTCGGCGTATCGCGCAGCAGCCTCCTCGCCATAGGTCCTTACGAGTTCGGCAAATGCGGCGAACAGGCAAGCCTGGGCGAGGCAATCGCCGTCTATTCCATCGAGCCGCGCCTCGGCCCAGGCTTCGGTCACGTAGCCTACGGCCAATCGCTTGTGCTCGTGATCGGGACGGGTGTCTGTTGTCGGTCGTGCTTGAATGCTCATGGCCCCCCGCAATGAATGCAGCGGCCGCGCGCCGCGAGCGACCCCCATCAGACGTTAGCACGGCGTTGAGCGTAGGCGACCAGCAACTTTAACGAAGGTTAATTTCGGTGGAAAACTCAGTTTGCGTAGCGGGCGGTGACATCACGCGCGATCTTGGAACCTTCTTCGAGGTAGCGACGAATCACGAGATCGGCGGCTGGCGTGCAGGTGCGGTAGGTTTGCTGGAATGATCGATAGCCTCGGTTGAAACTCGCAACCATACGGGCGCGGCGGTCGCCGCTCGGCGCTTCGGCATCGATCAGCGCCTGGACTTCGTTGCGCCACTTGGGCCCTTCATTGGCTCCGCAGAGAGCGCGCAGATAGTGCAAAGCGCCCATGATCTCGGCGAGCCGCTGCAAGTTGGCATCGAACGGTGCCGGTGCCTGAGCACGCGCCGGCGTTGTTGCCACGGTTACGGCGAGCAGAAGCGTTATGATAAGGCGCTGCGCCATTGGTACGAAGGAGGAAATAGTGCTGGAGATGGAGGGCTGCAAGTCGGAATGTCTGACCACAAGCTGACCGAAAAATGGCGGCAAAGCGCGTATCTGCTCGTTAATTTGCTTCGGCAAGCTGCTCGAAGGCCGCTGCTACGATCGACGCGAGACCCGGTGTTGTCGGCAAGGCGGCGATTTCGACCGGGTCCACCCAGCGCCATTCACTCAGTTCTTCGTTGAGCACCGGCTCACCCGCGATCCAGCGTGCAGCAAACGGCAGGATCACGAAATGGCGCTGGACGCGATTCTCCTGGTCACGCACGATGGTCTCGCGAAATCCGGCAAGCGCCACCGGTTCGATCGTCAGGCTGGTTTCTTCACGAACCTCGCGCGCCACCGCTTCGTGCAGGGTCTCGCCGACCTCGACAACGCCGCCGGGCAGGCTGAACAGACCGCCCGCTGGCGGTTGCGCGCGCCGCACCACCAGAACCTTGCCGTCACGCACAATGGCAGCACTTGCGGCCAAAAAAGGGCGATCAGGATAGAGTCTTGCGTTGGCCATGAGACGGCTCCATTCAAGTGCTGGCGGCTTGGTCAGGCGCGTGGCCAGTGGGTATGCCAAGCGGAGACTAGCATGTGCGGACGCTACCTGATCATCAGTTCTCCGGAGGCGATCCGGAAGTTTTTCCAATATCCGGAACAGCCGAATTTCCCGGCCCGCTACAATGTCGCGCCGACACAGCCGATCCCGATCGTTCGGCGTGCGGAGGGGCGGCGACAACTCGCACTGGTGCGCTGGGGGCTGATCCCGGCGTGGGTTAAGGATCCGCGCGGTTTCAGCTTGGTGATCAACGCGCGCGGCGAATTGGTCAATGAGAAGCCGGCTTTCCGCAACGCTATGAAGCGGCGGCGCTGCCTCATTCCGGCCGATGGCTTTTACGAGTGGACGGATCAGGGCGGCAAGAAGCGTCCCTATGTGGTGCGGCCGAGAGATGGCGGCCCGATCGCCTTTGCGGGTCTTTGGGAAAGCTGGATAGGTCCCAATGGCGAGGAGATGGAAACCGCCGCCATCATCACGACCCAGGCGAGCCAAGACGTTGCGCATATCCATCATCGCATGCCGGTGATCGTGCCGCCTGAGGCCTTCGATCTCTGGCTGGACTGTATGAACGTCGATGAAGAGGCTGCCGCCGCGCTGATCGTGCCGGCGCCCACCGGCTTGCTCGATGCCTATGAGATCTCCACGGCCGTCAATCGGGTCGCCAACGATTTGCCTGCGCTCATCGATCCTGCACCCGCCCAATCTGAGGCGGTTCCGGACCGATCCGCTGCCGCGCGCGCCAAGCCGGCGAGAAAGCCAAAGAAGGACGAGCGGCAGTCGTCGTTGTTCTGATGCCTTGTCGTGCGCCTCCTACAAGACCTTTCCTGGATTGAGGATACCATTGGGGTCGAGCAGTTGCTTGAGGTTGCGCATGAGATCGATCGCCACTGGATCCTTCACTTCAGGAAGCAGCTCGCGCTTCATGACTCCGATGCCGTGTTCAGCCGAGATAGAGCCTTTGTATTTTGCCACGATCGCAAAGACTGCGTCGTTCACTTCGTCCCACCGTGCGATGAAGGCTGCACGATCAGCGCCGAGCGGCTGGCTGACGTTGTAATGGATGTTGCCGTCGCCCAGATGGCCGAAGGGAACGGGACGGCAGTCCGGGATCAATGCCTCGACCGCGGCGGTCGCTTCCGCAATGAAGTTGGGCACGGCATTCACGGGCACTGAGACGTCATGCTTGATCGAGCCGCCCTCGTATTTCTGGGTATCGGCGATGTGATGGCGCAGAAGCCAGAACGCATTGGTCTGCTCGAGGCTTGCCGCAATCGTTGCGTCGTCAACCAGATTGCGTTCGGCGCCGACGGAAAGAATCTCTTCCATCAGCGTCTGCAGCCCTTCACGCGCTTGCGAGGAAAGTTCAAGTAACACATACCAGGGATAGGACGCTGCGAGTGGGTCGCGGCACATGGGCGCATGCTTGACAGCAAATTCCAGCGCGATGCGTGGGATCAGTTCGAAGCTGGTCACCATGCCGCCAGCGCGTTCCTCGGCCAGGTTGAGGAGCGCCAGGGCGGCGTGCGGGGAGGGCACGCCGATGAAGGCAGTCTCGGTCGCCCGTGGACGCGGAAAGAGTTTTAGGACGGCAGCCGTGATGATCCCAAGCGTGCCTTCGGCCCCGACGAACAGGTGGCGGAGGTCGTAGCCGGTATTGTCCTTCTTTAGCTTGCGCAGATTGTGGAGGATGCGCCCGTCCGCGAGCACCACTTCGAGGCCGAGCACGAGCTCGCGCGCGACGCCGTAGGCGAGGGCGCCGGTACCGCCGGCATTGGTCGAAAGGTTGCCGCCGATGGTGCAACTGCCTTCGGCACCAAGCGAAAGTGGAAACAGGCGACCGGCAGCGGCGGCAGCTTCCTGCGCCTTCAGGAGCACGACGCCGGCTTCGCAGGTCATGGTATTGGAGGTCGGATCAACTTCGCGGATGCGATCGAGGCGTCGGAGCGATAGCACGACCTCGCCCAGGTGCGGTGTCTGACCGCCGACAAGACCAGTATTGCCCCCTTGCGGCACGATCGGCGTATTGGTTTCGTTCGCGAGCTTCAGGATGGCCGATACCTCAGTCACGCTGCCTGGACGCAGCACCAGCGGCGAGCGGCCATGATAGAGGCCGCGTTCCTCCGTAAGGTATGGGGCGATCTCGGTCGGATCGGTGAGCGCGTAGCGCTCGCCCACGATGGCGGCGAACCGGGCGATCAGGTCCGGCGACATGGCCCGTACGGGCAACTCAACAATGTTCATGCGACGCGCTCGTCGTTTGAGGTGATCCGACTATACCGCGCCTAGGGCGATGTTTCATGCATCTGATGTCCGCGGCGCGGCGGCGCGCGCGAGCCGGTCGTTGATCGCTTCGCCGAGGCCGGTCTGGGGGACTGGCATCACCGCGATGGCCGTCGCGCGGCAGGCATCGAGCGAGCGGAGGTGGGAAAACAGGTTGGCCGCCGCTTCGATCAGATCTCCGCTGGCCGACAGGTTGAGGGTGCCAATGGCGTGGTCACTGCCGAGAGGTAGCGACGGGCCTAGGGCCAGAAGTGCCTCGCCCGGGGCGACATCGCGGGCGTTGAGTTGCAAAGGCGTGCGCGTCGCATAGTGGGATGCGAGTTGACCGGGCGCGAGCAGGGGCTCCGCGTCTGGGGGGGAGTCGATCGCAGGCGGGGGCTCCGCAAGCGGCCGCCCGAGCACATGTTCGATGTCGGCGCGCGGCAGTCCGCCAGGCCGCAGCAGCATCGGCTCTCCAAGACAGGCCACGATCGTGGACTCGACGCCCACCACCGAGGGCCCGCCATCGAGCACGAAGTCGACGCGGCCGCGCAGGTCGGCGAGCACATGCTGCGCTGTGGTCGGCGAGACATGGCCCGAGCGGTTCGCGGAAGGCGCCACGATCGGCCCTCCGAATGCGGCGAGAAGATCGTGCGCGACGGCGTGGGAGGGCACCCGCAGTGCGATCGTATCGAGGCCGGCGGTTGCAAGTTCCGCGACCGGACAATGCGGCTGGCGTGGCACCACAAGCGTGAGCGGGCCGGGCCAGAATACCTCCCCAAGCTTGGCCGCGACGGGATGGAAAACGCCGTGAATGCGGGCCGAGGCGGCATCCTGGACGTGCGCAATTAGAGGGTTGAAGGCCGGCCGGCCCTTGGCGTCGTAGAGCCTTGCGACGGCCTTGGCATTGGTTGCATCGGCCCCAAGGCCATAGACCGTCTCGGTCGGGAACGCGACCAGGCCGCCGGCTCTGAGGCAACGAACGGCCTCCGCGAGCGCCTCGGGGGTTACCGTCATGACACGCGTTGACGGCTCGGCTGTCACATCCCACCTCATACGCTTGCGGGCCCGGAGGGCCGCCGTTATAAGACCGGCCAACAGTCGGAGTGTGGCTCAGCCTGGTAGAGCACCTCGTTCGGGACGAGGGGGTCGCAGGTTCAAATCCTGCCACTCCGACCATTTCTTGAGACCCGACGCCAGCATCTATCGCCTCTGGTAAGAGGGTGATTTGTGGCTCAACAGATACTCTGAGACCGCAATTGGGGCTCGGCATGTCCAGGTTAGGCGGTCTTTTTCCGGGCTATTCCGCAGGTTGTTGTAAAGCGCCAAGGCACGCTTAGTGACCTTTTTCCGCCGCCCGTCGTGATCGTGGCGAGGGACGACTTGCTTCCGCCTGCGGCAAGACGACGGCGTCTGACGCGGTTGCCAGGTCTATTTAAGAGTGGAAATGCAATGTCCCGGCCGCCGCTGGGTTTAGCCGCCGGTCTTCACGAGCGTCTTGGCAATTTCTACAATCTGCCGACGCTGCCCCGGCTTCGCTTGATCCCAGATCGACCAAATGGCCTCGGGGTCGCTAGGGTCGCGCATCAACAGGCTCGCAACATCGGTTTGCAGCGCCGAAGCCACTGCCTCCAGGGTCTCCTGGGTGTAGCCGCGTTGCCCGCGCTCGAGCATAGAGATGTGACCGGGCGTCATGTCCAGACGGTCTGCCACCTTCTCCAGTGTCAGCCCACGGTGCTTGCGCCATTCCCGAATGTAGGTTCGCCGAAATCGTCTGACTTTGCTCATAAGTATATTATGGCAAAAATCAGTCAAAAAGACCACTGTCTATGAGTGAAAATATCACCAGCAGGCTCAGTTACTGACGGTGGAACTCCAGCTGGGATTTTGACAGCAGTCGCGCTTGGCTCGAGCGCTTGAGAAAATTGAGTACACTGCCTAGCGAGAAGCTTGAGAAAGCTCTGAAAGATCAATTGGCTGGGGTCGACCAAAATGTGACTGAGATGACCCTGAAGGGCAATGCTGCGATGACACCATACAGAGGGGCTGTGAGCGAACACTCCGGGAGCCGTGCCTCGCATAGACACCAGGAGAGCACAACATGATCGAAAGCAAAAGGAGCTTTGCGCCATCGGCTGAGTGTTGGAGCATCGGCTTATCGCTGGCGCTGCTTTTGATATGTTCTATGAGTGAATGTCTTGCTTTGCTTGTCAGGCCAGGGCAAACGGCGCAAGGGTTTCGAACCATCACGATCCGATCGGGCGCCTGAGCGCCCGTGAGAATGACGAGGGCCTACGAACAAGGAATAAGACGATAGATAGGGCTTATGCAGATTTGGCCCGCAGCCGCTCATTTTGCCCACGCTGCGGGCCATTCGAGGCGGTGCTCAACTCGTGTCTCGCAGCAACACCAATCCGAGAAGAAACAGTTTTTCTATCCACCTGATATTATCGTTCGTTGGCGGAGTTTCGATTGCCCGGCTCAATTCACTGGCAATTTCCGAGATGGTCCGCGTTCCATCGCTGAGGTGTAGAATTCGTGCCGTCGTCTCATCGATGAGCATTGGGACTCGCCGCTCACCATCTGAGCACGCAAAGGCCACAATATAGCTCGGGCGCATCGTGACGGCAGCGGGGAACGCCGCAACGGATTGCGCGCCCAAAAAATCCGACACATCGTAATCAAATTCGATAAGGCGGAGCTGCGGGTCCCGAACAGGCACGAGTTTCTCCACAGTGCCTTTCTTCACCGCCCATCGCCTCAGGCGTAGTCGAAACAAGGGGTCAGACCTCTCGGTTGTACTCGTCTTGTCGGCTTCGTGCTCAGCCGCCGCAACAGCAATCTCTGTTCGAACCGCCAAGGCTAGGGGTTGTAAGCCTTCTTCACCGGCTTCCATGTCGCGTTCGATTGTCTCCAACACTTGGCACGCCCAAATCAAATCCGTCGTGGGCGGTCGCAAGACCGGCGTTGCACCTTCAGATCGCCTCCCGGCGATTTCTGCCGCCGCAAGATGCGTGAGCGGAAACCGGCGTTTGTCGACATCGGTCGACGCGTCTTCGGCTAGACGGCGTCTCAGCGAAGGGGCGGGTTGCCGGGCGGTTGCGCGCTGAAGAATGCGCTCGAGGGCCTGCGGGAATGACATATCCTGCTGCAATTCCTGTGCGAACTCGCGTCCTCGCGCGCCGACCGCAGCGACTGTTTCTGGATCTTTCACAATCGCAGACAACCGTTCGCTCAAGACATCGATGTCGTTCACATCTTCGATGGCCACACATCCGTAGCCGTTCGGCAATTGCCAATATGACGGCAGCTTTCGAATGACTTCGGTCGAGCCGACAAGGCAGGTTCCAGACATCAGCACCTCGCGCGGGACAATCGGAGCGTGAACAGCGATTGGGAAGTCCTGCTCAAGGCAGCAGACAGCCAAGCAGCCGCGCAAAAACTCCGGTACCCGCCAATGGGGAAGGAATGGGATCTGGAGGATACGGCTGACGAGGCCGAGCTCGCTCGCGCGGGCGCGGAAGCGCTTTTCGGCCGACGGCTCTCCGTGCGCGAGCGCGACAAGCCCGACATCGAGTCCGGCGTTCTTGAGATGCTGCATGGCATCGAGCAATGCGAATGAGCCCTTGCGTTCGCCGAGTTTGCCGTAAACTCCGAAATAAGGTCGATCTGCCGCAAACTCGCCCCAGAGCAGGCCCGCAAATGCCGGATCTTGCGAAATTTCTTTTCGAAGGGTCGGAAGGTCGAGCTTGGGCCCTTTAGGAACAAACAATTCCTCTGGCACTGTAAACGCACCGCCGGCAGCGATCCGTTCAGCAGCGACGCCGCGCCCGACCGCCCGTTCCGCAATCGTACCGACGGCGATCACGACTTCGGCGGAGCGCAGCACATGATTGTAGAGCGGTTCAAATTGCAGATGGCGCCACAGCCGCCCAGCATCGCTGCCTGCCATGCGGACGACATGCGGCGCGCCGGTCATTTGCGCAGCCAAGTGACCGGCCACGCCGTAGGGCTCCAAGTAGTGTGAATATATCACGTCGAACGGACGCTCCGAATGTGCCCGTGCGGCCATCCGGATCCACATCGAAGGCGCCGAAGTGGCAGTCATTGCGATCGACGGCATTGTGGTCTCGCCATTTCCGCTGAGGACTCTGCTGATGGGGCCGGCGATGCGCGTGGATGTCGTCCTGCGATCGCCGCGCGACGGGGGGGTGGCACGGCTGATCGACGACTCCACCGGAGAGCGAGTGGAACTCGCTCATTTCGCCGGGCGGGGAAGTCCTCGGCGTGCGGCCGAGTTCGATCCCGCGCCGCTACGCGCATGCTCGATTCCGGAGCCCGACCTCACGAATTCAAGGCGGCTCAGCTTCACCTTCGATGCCACCGACGCGGGTCAATATATCGCTAAAGCCGTGGAGAGCGTGCTCGGGCCCTCACTCGATGCGCTCTGCCTGAGTGCACGTACATTCTGGACCATCAACGGACAAGCGTGGCCCGAGCGCGATCACGCGAGCTTGCCGCCTCCGCTCGCGGTGCTCGATCGAGGGCGCACCTATGCGTTTACGCTTAGGAATGCGTCACAGTTTCTACATCCGATTCACATGCACGGTCATTCCTTCAAGGTCCTCCGTACCAGCAAGCAACGTTTGCCGATGCATCATGCCGACACCGTGCTGCTGCTTCCCGACGAAGAGGTCGAGGTCGCCTTTGTGGCCGACAATCCGGGCAATTGGATGCTGCACTGTCACGTGATCGAGCATCAGGAGACGGGGATGATGGCCTATTTCCGCGTCGCCTGACTGAGGGAAACTGCAAGCTACCCTAGGCGCTGCAATCACAATAAGGGGTTCCTTATTGGCATGTTCGCAACATCTGAAAATCGATGGTGGATCGTAACGCAGTCAGGCGGCGTCCCCGGTTTCGGCCCGTTGCCGAACGCCAACTCAAATCGCGAATCGCTGAAGTGACCAACACGCGCGCGGCGCCAGCCGAATAAACGAGGTCACCACAACCACCGTCCCAGCGGGACATCGCCGGCTCGGCCGACCAAGCCAGGAACTCTCAAACGACGATCAGGCTGTTTTCGGTTGGTCCCACTCGAACGAAGTACTGTAAACCCAGATGCAATGGAGGATCACGGCAATCTTTCGGGCGATTGCAACCTTCGCTTTCTTCGTCCCGAAATCCGCTCCCAGGTTCGCCCGCCACAGAAGATAAGTTGTCAGAGCCTGTCGAACCAAGCTAAATTTGCAGAATTACACACTTGCGCCGTTGATTATGAGACCTACGCGAGATTTCTCCTTAAGGCGGTAAAACTGCAAGGCTTTGCAGGCCGTCTCCCGTCGCAACTTCTCAAAATTTGCAGCCGCTCGAGCAATGTTGCACTTAGTGCCTTCATTAAGCGCGGCGCCCAGCAGCAATATTGCTCGAGCAGTCTTCCACTCTAAGCCCAGCGATTTGGCAAGAATGATGAGTTGATCGCCCTGGCCATGAATGATAGCTCGTTCAACAATGCCAATATGCACGTCGCACAGCAGTGCTAAAGCTATGGCTGTCTCATCAAACTTTCCTTCGCCCGCAAAGCTACACAACTTTGATTCAGTCAGCTCGCTAGTGGCGTGCAGATGTCGAACATATGAAGCGGCAGCCTTGAATTCTGCCGATTGCTCTCTGGAACTTTGCTGAATCTTCTCGGAGGCACTAATGACCATTTGCTGAAGTAGTTCTGATTTGTGCGGATCAGCTGCTACCAGCTGCTGCCTGACCGTATCTGAGGCCAAGGCAAGCAAGGTCAGCAAGTGGCCTCGAGGCACATCCGGCCTGCACCAGATTTGATATGCGAGGTCACCATCTTGCTCCGAACGCTCCACCAGCCTGACATATCCGGTGTGTGAGAACTTGGCTCCAGGGTTGGAGGCAGTACTGAGCGCGACGCGCCGGTCACCGCGCTCAACAAGCTCATCTGTTACAACTTCACTGAGAGAGCGGCGTAGCGAAATGGCAAGCAGGTGATCCTGGCTTCGGGTTTTCACCCCTTCGACTAGTGTATTATCATCGAGCTGGTCACACTCGGCCAGCAAGGTGCCAGCCACTTGAATTGAGTCGTCAAGCGCCAGCTTGCGAAGAGATTTGGGAGGAGGGCTCGCAAGCGCCAGGAATTTCTCGCCGAGCTCCGCGCGAGCAATAATATCGATTTGGTCGATCAGACGACTCATAACCTCATCAAATAAAGCTATTTCATCAGGAGAAAAATGGCCGGCGCCAGATGCAAACAGCCCCGCTATGCGCCGCAACACATCAGCGCGTTTGGCTATCGATTTGTGAGCGATCGAGTTCTCAAGCTCCTCAATGAGGGTCTGCGGTTTTGCCATTGTCATGACATCCGGTGGTCGCGAACCACTTCTCTATGCTGCGGTTTCATTGGACTGAGCGGTATCTTCGGAAAAGAAGACAATTTCCGAAGCGGCGCAAGGTCGTGAGAACAAAAAGCCCTGCACAAGATCGACGCCAGCCGTGCGAAGCAGCACAAACTGCTCTTCGGTCTCAACACCTTCTGCCACCGTCTTGATTCCAAGACCTGAACCAAGAGCGATTACCGCAGAGACGATCGCCGTGGAGTCAGAGCGCTTTGTCACGTTCTGGGTGAAATATTTTTCGATCTTGATCTTGTTAATCGGAAGCATGGTGAGATGGGTGAACGAGGAATACCCAGTTCCAAAATCGTCAACAGCAATCATGACCCCAAGTGCGTTCAGTTGGCGCATGGTGCCGACATAGTCACCATTGCCCCTTAGCAGGGCTGTCTCGGTAATCTCGATCTCCAGGCGATTGGGAGGTAGTCCGGATTCAATCAGGGCACAAGCGATAACATCCACTAAGTTTGGCCTTATGAATTGCACCGGCGACACGTTGACAGAGAGCTTTATGTGCTCGGGCCACTGTGCCGCGTCGGCGCACGCTCTCGCTAAGATCCATTCACCAATTGGCGTGATCAGACCTGTTTCCTCAGCAAGAGGAATAAACTCGTCAGGCTCAAGCATGCCACGTTTCGGGTGACGCCATCGCACCAGCGCCTCTGCACCGCACACCTTGCGAGTGCGGACATCCACAAGTGTTTGATAGTGCACTTCAAATTGCGAGTGCGAGACAGCCTCTTTCAATTCTCGCTCAAGCCGGTGGCGAGCATCAAGTTCAGCACCCATTTCGGGGCGGAAGAATTGAAACTTGTTGTGACCTTTAGATTTGGCACGATAAAGAGCGAGGTCCGCAAATTTCATCAGTTCGGCGGCCTCGGAAGTATCGTCCGGTGCCAACGCAATTCCTATACTTGTCCCGACGTTAAGAGAGTTGCCATTTAGCTCATATGGAGCGGTCAGAGCACTGATAATGGTTGCCGCGACAAACTCCGCCTCATGCCGTTGACCGGACGGGTATATAATCGCGAACTCGTCGCCGCCGAGCCGCGCCAAGACAGCTAGATCTGGCAGAACGTCCCTCAAACGTTGCGCCACTAGCCTGAGCAATGCATCACCGGCTGGATGCCCGAGTGTATCATTCACCTCTTTGAAGCGGTCAAGATCCAGCATAAGAACGACAAATGCTTCTCCCCTCTCGCGCAATTGCTTGATCGCCTTGTTAAGGGTTTCCAAAAAGCAATGACGATTTTGCAACCCGGTCAAGGGGTCATGCCGGGCCATGAAGGCCACCTTAGCCTCATTGCGATGCCGTTCGGTGACGTCCTCATGCGTCGTCACCCAGCCGCCGTCACTCATGGGCTTGACTAATATCGAGAGCACTCGGCCGTCGCGAAGAGACTCAATCTTCGAAAGCTGTCCTGAAGGCTTGTGACGTTCTTCATTTAGCAAGCCCTCGCGCACGCCAAGGACCGGGGAGTTTTTTGTTAGATCGTCCACCGAGGTGCCGGGCATTACCTGATCTAAACGCAAGCCATACATTTCGCGATAGCGCGCGTTTGCGACTACTACCCTTTGGTCCCGGTCGAACATGCAGAGACCCTGAGACATGTTGTTCAAGGCAGCGTCGAACCGGAGGTTTGATTGCTCGAGAGACTTGGACCTTTCTCGCAAGGAATTCTCGGACCGGGCCAAGGAGCGCATTTCTCGTCGCGCAAACACGAGCAGGTAGAGCGAGCAGGCAAAGAAGACGCAGCCGCCAAGGCTGAGCACGAGCACCCGAATGCGCCATCGGCTCAAAGCTCTATCCTCCAACATTGAAACGCTCACGGCCAATGGGTATTCTTGCAGGGGTCGGAGAGAGACAAGCCGGTTTCGACCATCGAAGTTTCCGAGCGAGCGATAGGACCCGCCTCCCTCCGCGATGGTTGTATGCCAGGCAGATCCTCTCGGGATCATTGGGACCGCTCGCGTTTTTGGCATCGGATGTCGAACCAATATGGTGCCGTCCTTCAGAGCGAGCGTGAATGTGAAGTCGCGAACGGATTTGATTGCGTCATAAACGATTTCGAAGTAGCTGGTGTTGACGCTGACATAGACAATTCCAATGAAAGCTCCTCTTGCATCGCTCATCCGGCGAGCAAAAACCACGGTCATATCGCCGTTGACACGGTTTCGGATGGGCGACGATATTGCCAGTGCATCGAGACGCTGATCGCGTGCCTTTTGGAAGTAGTCGCGGTCGGCAATATTGATCTTCGGCGCAGGCCAATGAGCTGTTGAGACAAGAACATCACCGTTCTGGTCGGCAACCGCAATATTGAAGGCTTGGGGCAGCCGAGCAAGCTTATCTCTTAGCCTGTCGTGCCATGAGCGCCCCGAAAGTGCAGCTCGCCACACACTTGGAACTTCGCTGTCCAGAAGATCCAAGTTATCCCGAGTTTCAGAAATCACGATATCGAGCGTTTGCACAAAGCGCGAAAGTTGGCCAGCAAGCACGGTTGCCAGGTTGCCGGTCTCTTCGGACGCATCACGGTACGCATCGACCCGCAGCTGCCATATGCCCAATACGAACGCACCGCCTGCAAACAACAGCAGAAGAACCGCAGAGCACGTCAGCACGCTGATGGAGCTGCCGCGCTTAGACAAAATTAAGTATAAGTTTCGCAGTGCTAGGGCCATCCCCATGCTAATAGCCCAGAACCGCGAAACAGATGCGTAACGAGCGTAGTAAATATTGGGAAAACTCCCTGGCGGTTCAAACGGGCCATCTACATTCCAGGATTTCCTTGGGTCTGCTTCTCTAATCGGCCGGTTGGGATCAAGCGCTTTCAGACTATCCACCGCTCAGTGTCGATGTCGCCCGCGGGCTTGTGCTTCTCTTCGGAATCGGCACGAAGGCCCTTCCAATATGGGATTCGAGGACGAGGCGGAACAATCTCGGGCGCGGTCTTGCCATCAGGTGATTGGCAGGCCCGAACGCCAGCAAGGCCTGGCGACGAACGTCGTACGCTCTCTCGTCTCACGCGCTGCTGGCTGTCGGCCAAGCGTAGGCATCATCGAGAACTGCACATTCGTCAGAACCGGTCGTGACTTTTGGAAGAGCGGTTGCCTTAAAGACTGCCAACGGCACCGGCACGCCGGCGAATTGACCCTGCGCTCGATCACAACCCATACCGGCAAGGGTGCGGATTTCTTCGGCGCCTGACACCCCTTCGGCACACGCAACGGCGTCTGCTCCATGAGCAAGCTCGATGATGGCTTGGCAAGCCTCCCTGATGGGCGTGACGTAGCCCCGGTGCAATCCCGCGAGATCGCGCTCGCGACAGCGGTCGCTGACTCATAGTCGAAACCGCGACTGCTTCCCTAGACGGCTGCAACGAGGTGGGCGCCGAGGCGAAGGCCCCAGGCGTAGGTCGTGAGCGACGGATTGACACGGCTTGATCGGGCGAGAGCGCTGGCGTCGCCCACATACAGTCGCTTCATGGCGTGAACTTTGCCGTGTCGGTCGACCACGGACGTCTTGGGGTCATTGCCAGTCACCATGCTGCCGAGTGCATGGGCGGTGCCCGCCAAGCCCATACACTTGTCAACTCCAACAAGGCCGGCATGGAACAGGCGTCCGATCCAAGCCTTGGTTAGGGCCTCGTGCTCCATCTTCGCCGCGTTAATGCGATCGATGCTGTAGTCCATGATCGGCTTGCCGCCGGGCCCGCCGGAAATGATGCGGTTGTCGGGGGACGAGGAATCCTCGGTGGTGGCGAAGAAGCCAATGGCTCGCTTCCCCAGGAATTTGTTCACGAAACCAGGCACCTCAGGTGGAACCTGCGTGGCCAGGATGTCGCCGTCGATCCAGCCGAGGCACTGCACCGAGGAGTGCGGAAACCTCTCATTGTAGAGGATCGCTGTCTTGCGCAGCAAGTCGTGGCGGACGAACGGCGAGAAGCCGAGCACGGCCGAGTTGATATGCATTTTGAAATTGGCGCCGAGCAAATCGCCGCATGGCAGCGCAAAGCAGTTTGCACGCAGATGATCCTGGAGAATGCGCGGCGAAGTCATGGCCCCGGCGGCGAGCACGACGATGTTCGCTTCATAGGTGGAGCCACTAGCGCACTTCACCCCCGTGATGGTGTGCGGGTCGTTCCGTGCGGCAATCAGCTCAAGGACGGGATCGCCAGCTAGCAGCGTGAAGTTAGGCTTGTCCCGGATATGATCTATCAGGTTGCGCTCGGAATCCGACTTATAGCCCGACGGCGACGCAGAGCCGTCGAAATGTTTCGCCTCTCGCGGGTTGGAAATGATTTCTTTCGATAGGCCGAGCGGCAGCGGCTCCATCTTCCAGCTTGGATCGGATGTTGTGATCCTATCGAGCAGCGCCTGAAGCTCTGGTTCATTTTCAAAAGTGTTGATCTGGAGCAGTTCCGTCGCCTCGTCGTAATGAGGCTTGAGCGCTTCGTAGCCAAATGGCCATCCCAATGCGCCGTAGTCGGGATCTGTCTTGAACTCGACGGGTCGGAAGCGCAGCAGCGCTGCGCCGTACCATTTGGTCTTGCCGCCGACGTTATAGAACTCGCCCGGGACGAACTCGCGTCCCTGGCCATCGAGCCAGACGACATGGTTCTTAAACACGCCGTCCACGAGGACTTGCTTGACATCGAGCGTGGAAGCATTGCCCGGCAGGTAGGGCCCCTTCTCGATGATGAGTACACGCTTGCCCGCGCGCGCGACCTTATAAGCGACGCTGCCGCCTCCGGCACCGCTGCCAACAACGATTACGTCATATTGTGCCGCCACAATTCACGTTCCTCTACGAGACTGGGAGATGCGAGTTTACGAGACTGGGAGATGCGAGCCCATCCAGGCTGGGACGGTAGCTAGCTTGCCGATGCTGTCATCGCAGGCGCGCACTTGTCGATGTGACAAGGTGCCAGCACGAAACTTTCCTCAAAGCGGCGTATTGTTACCTGAAGGATGGCCTGGCGATCACAGCCCCTTCGTTGAGGCTTCGGAACTCTATTGAGAGACTGGATGCGCGATGGTTTGGCTGATCAACGATGCAATGCCGGTGCTGGCGCGGATCTTCATCGTCTGGATATTTCCGTTCAGCTTTGTCGACAAGATCATCAACTGGGACAACGCGCTGAAGCAGGCGGCCTCGAGCTGGCTTCCCGGCGGACCGGTACTTCTCGTCCTGGCGATGGCGGTTGAGCTGCTCACGCCGCCGATGATCGTGTTCGGCTATTACGACGGAATCGCGGCGTTTATCCTCGCCGGATATTGCGCCGTCACCGGCATCGTCTACCACAATTTCTGGAGCTACCCGCGCTTCTGGTCGCCTGAGAGTGCTGGGTATCCGCATGTCTGGGACTTCTTCAAGAATTTGGGCCTCGTGGGCGGGCTCATCTTTGTCATGTATGCGAGCGACTTCATCCAGACAGTCGGAAGAGACATCGAGAAGCTCTCGGCGCTGAAGCAGTATGAGGTCACGATAACGAGCGGCGGAGTTGTGCGATGAGCACCGAAGCACCGAAGCTCGTCTATTGGCACTTGTGGGCGGATGATGACGGCGTCAGCCGCCAGATGCGCTGCGAGCTCACGGCGTTCGAGACGGGCGCGCTCGGCCCTGGGGATTCTCCGCAGTGGAACGATCCGCTCCTAAAGAATGGCAACGCGTTCCTGACCATCCTGCCAGTCGGCTGGGGCGCGGGCTGGCATGTGAACCACACGGCGAAGTGGATCTTCACGCTGTCCGGCCAGTGGTACGTGGAGAGCATGGACGGGCAGCGGGTGATCATGGGGCCAGGCGAGTTCTGCTTCGGCGGCGACCAGAACTGCAAGGCCGACGCCCGAGGCCGCATCGGCCATCTTTCGGGACAGGTAGGTGGGGTGCCTTGCGTACAGCTCATCGTCCAAAACAACGACGCCAAGGCGTGGGCGGGCGCGCGGCCAGGCGCCTTCAAATGACATGAACAGTGATGCCGGTCACGCAGCTCCTCAGGGTTGACATTAGCGTTGCGAACTTGGACGGTGCTGCAGCCTTCTACCGCGACTGGCTCGGGCTTGCGGTTGGGCCGGAGCGGGTGCTAACAGATCCAGCCCGGAACCGGCTGCTCGGCGTCGATGAGGCTGTTACGGCGCGCGCCGCCGTTGTCAGCGTAGGACAACAGATCATCAGGCTCGTCAATTACGATCATCCTGGAGAGCCTTATCCTCCAGAGCGCGCCTCCAACGACCAGTGGTTCCAACATGTGGCGCTCGTGGCGGGTGACATCACGGCCGTGCGGGAGCGGCTTCGCGATGGCTCGCCGGGCAAAATTACCGAAGGCGCTCCGGTGCTCCTGCCGCCCAACACGGGGGGCGTCACCGCCTTCAAATTCCGCGATCCGGAAGGGCATCCGCTTGAATTGATCTTCTTTCCGGAAGGGGTCGGCGATGCGGTCTGGCACCAAGGAAGATGCCCGGGAATCTGTGGCTACGATCACACGGCCATCTCGGTGATGGATGTCGACCAGAGCATCGCGTTCTATGAGAGACTGCTCGGCTTTCGCGTCGGCGGGCGGTCGTTGAACCAAGGCCCTGAGCAGGATCATCTCGACGGGCTATCGGGCTGCGAGGTGGATGTGGTCACGCTTCAGCCGGCGAAAGTGGCGACGCCCCATGTGGAGTTGCTGCACTATCGAGCCCCGGCGGGCCGCACTCTGACCTCGGAGGTTCGGGCCGATGACCTCGCCTCCACCCGCCAGATCCACAAGGTCGACGACCTTGATGCCCTGGTCAGCCAGCTCAAGGCGGCCGGTGTGACTTTCGTTTCACCGGGCATCGTAACGTTGGAAGATGGCGCGAGAACCGTGGCGATCCGTGACCCCGACGGGCACGTGCTTGTGCTGACGGGTGATTGAGAGCGCCAAGGACGGTAACCTTTAGGCTTGTGGCAGGCAATGGAGTTGGCGTCGGGCTAGACACCGCGCGTCCGAAGCTTGGCTTGCCAGATCCGAGTATCGCCCAAGATGAAGAGCACGTCGTTCCCAGGTCCTCCAAAGGTGAAGTTTGCCACGCCGGGCGCCATAATCTCGCCGAGGAGATCGCCATCCGGTGAGAAGACCTGGACGCCGGTCTGCGATGAGGTGTAGACGCGGCCCGCTCGATCGAGCTTGATGCCGTCGGGGATGCCGGGGCTCACAACGGCGAACAGTCGTTCGTTGCGCAAGTAGCGCCCCTCATTCACGTCGAAGGCACGAATGTGATGGGGCAGGTCGACGAGATAGGTGCCGGGAGCCTGGTTGGCGCCGCTGTCGGTGATGTAGAGCACGCTCTCATCCGGCGAGAAGGCGAGCCCGTTCGGCTTGTTGAAGTTGTCGACCACGACGATTGTTTCGCCTGTTGCAGGATCGTGACGGTAGACGTAGGCGCCGACCTCCGGTGCGCCTTTGAAGCCTTGGATCTCGCCATAGTTCGGATCCGTGAACCACACTGAATGATCGCTCTTCACCACCACGTCGTTCGGCGAGTTGAAGCGCAAGCCTCGCCACTGATCGACCACCGTCTCAACTTTGCGTGTCTTGATGTCCATGCGGGCGATCTGAGCGTGCGTTTCCTCGGTACCCTGTTCGCATATGACGAGCCGTCCCTCGCGATCGAGACACATGCCGTTCGCCATGTTACAGGGCTGCCGCACCGTCTCCAATGCTTGCGCGGCGAATGGGAAGTCGTGGCCTGCCAATTGCAGGCGCATGATGGCGATGTTCTTCGACCCTGGCTCCGGCAAGGTGGTGAAGTAAATCGAATGCTCGGCCGCCACATAGACCGGCCCTTCATGGGCGTTGGTCTCCATCAGAACCGGGCGCTCGAAGTCGGAATTAAGCACCGCGCGGAAGTCGCTGCGATAGATGGCGAATGCGGCGCTGTCGCCAGTCTTGGTATCGCTGGTCATGCCGTCTGCTCCCCGCAGACCACACCAAAGCGTGTCGGTCTAGATCGGACCTAAGGTGAACACATAGCAGCCCGCAGATACGCCGTCTGTCAGGAGTGGCCAGCCGGGTCTGAGAGGGGTTCGCCGAAAACGGCAGGTATAGCCTCGCAATGCCCAAACGTTCATGGAAGCTAGTGCCGGTCTACTGCCGCGCGGTAGACCAAGCTGCCGAGTGGTGGCGTGTAGCGACAGCCACGAAGTGGCATATCGACGCGCATCAAGTTTTTGGGAACGACTGGTCGTTGCGCCGCTTAATTGTTGCACTTCAATAGTGCTGCACGGCGAGCTCAATTCGGTTTGGCTACTGGTCCAGTACTGATGCGACCACAATTCGTCGCATTGTATCGGTCTATATTGCGGTCAATTCTCACTGTTTGCATGACTAGTGGCAGAGCATGCGGCACCAAGGCGTGCGACATCATGGCGTCCAGAATTGAAGACTATGCGTTAATCGGCGACTGCGAGACT
Source organism: uncultured Alphaproteobacteria bacterium (assembly GCA_963753575.1). GTDB lineage: Bacteria > Pseudomonadota > Alphaproteobacteria > Rhizobiales > Xanthobacteraceae > VAZQ01. Next base: position 2,638,552 of record CAVWCR010000003.1, on the reverse strand, counting down.
GCCGCGCTGGTCGGGCGTGACGGCTCGATCGACTGGCTTTGCTGGCCCAGGTTTGACAGCGGCGCCTGCTTCGCGGCGTTGCTTGGCACCCCGGCGAATGGCCGCTGGATCATTGCGCCTCGCGACAGCAATGTGCGCGTAACAAGGCGGTACCAGGACAACACCTTGATCCTAGAGACCGAATTTCAGAACGAAGAGGGCGCAGCGACTATTATCGACTTCATGCCGCCACGCGGCAAGTCATCCGACGTGATCCGTTTGGTGGTTGGCCAGCGCGGCCGGATGACCATGTGGACCGAATTCATTGTGCGGTTCGACTACGGTTCGATCGTGCCGTGGCTGACCCGGCAAGAAGACGGGGCACTTCGATTGATTGCAGGACCAGATATGGTCGTGCTCCGCACGCCCATTTCTCTCAAGAACCATGATCTCAAGACAGCGGGAGAGTTCACTGTATTCGCCGGTCAAACAATCCCGTTTGTGTTAACCTATGGACTTTCGTATCGCGCATTTCCTGCGCCTGTCGATCCCAAGAAAGCGCTCAGTGTAACCACAAACTACTGGCGAAAATGGTGCGGCCACTTTGAAGGAACCGGCGAATGGTCTGATGCCGTGATCCGTTCGCTAATCACGTTGAAGGCACTCACGTATCATCCAAGCGGTGGCATTGTGGCGGCAGCGACGACCTCACTGCCGGAGCAACTGGGCGGTGAGCGAAACTGGGACTACCGCTTTTGTTGGCTTCGCGACGCGACATTCACCCTGCTGTCTTTTATGGCGGCGGGCTACTACGAGGAGGCCGGAGCTTGGCGTGCCTGGCTGCTGCGGGCCGTGGCGGGTACTCCATCGCAAGTGCAAATCATGTATGGGCTCACCGGCGAGCGGCGATTGACCGAGTGGGCTGCGGGTTGGCTGCCCGGGTATGAGAATTCGAAACCCGTGCGCATCGGGAATGCCGCCGAAGCCCAGGTTCAGCTCGATATCTTCGGGGAGGTGATGGATGCGCTCTACCAAGCCCAAAAAGGCAAATTGCCTGCAAATCCGGCCGATTGGAAGTTGCAGATCGAACTAATGAAGCACGTCGAAAAGATCTGGAACGGGAAGGACGATGGCATTTGGGAGGTGCGCGGCGGCCCCCGGCATTTCGTCTATTCGAAAGTGATGGCGTGGCTTGCCTTCGATCGTGCCGTCAAGAGCGCGGAGGAGTTTGGTCTCGATGGCCCAGTCGATCGTTGGCGCGACATTCGGCAGCAAATCCATGATGAAGTGTGTCGCAAAGGCTTCAATTCCACGGTTGGGGCCTTCGTCCAGTGCTATGATTCGACAAACCTCGATGCGAGCATCCTTCTCATGCCGCTCGTTGGCTTTCTGCCGCCTAACGATCCTCGTGTGATTTCGACCGTCGAGGCCATCGAGCGACAATTAGTGCGAGACGATCTTGTGCTGCGCTATGACCCGGCTGCTTGCGCGGATGGATTGACTGGAAACGAGGGAGCGTTCCTTGCCTGCAGCTTTTGGCTTGCCGACAACCTGATTCTCATGGGACGCCGCGAGGACGCTCGCCGCCTGTTTGAAAAATTGCTGTCGGTGCGAAACGACGTGGGCCTGCTGTCGGAAGAGTATGACTTACAGAATAAGCGCCTTGTCGGCAATTTTCCGCAAGCGTTTTCGCACATTGCTCTCATCAATACTGCAATCAATCTGAGCAAACCCGAGAAGTCGGTTGAACATCGGTCTGGAAGGCTGACACCCTAGCTTTCTGCTTCACGTATTGTGCAGGATTCGCAACCACGCGACACATGTCGGTCTTAAAACCGGAATACGCCGCTGCGGGAGACACGTCGATGATTTCCTCCGATAGGATGACGCCACCAAACGTCGGCGAATCTGGTGATCATGCTGCGAAGGCGTTAGCTGGTCAGAAGGCCCTGGTAACTGGAGCCAACTCGGGGATAGGGCGATCGGTTGCACTTGCGTTGGGGAGGGCGGGTGCCGATGTCGTTGTGAACTATGTCGTAGACGACGATGAAGCCTTGAAAGTGGTTGAAGAGCTTTGTCAGTCCGGGGCCCAAGCCTATGCCCACAAGGCCGATGTTTCGCAGGAACACGACGTTCGAGGCATGTTCGACCAAATGAAGGAGCAGTTCGGGACGATCGACATCTTAGTCAACAATGCTGGGGTTCAGCGAGACGCAGCTTTCCACGAGATGACTTTGGCACAATGGAACACAGTGATCGGCATCAATCTCACTGGTCAGTTTCTTTGCGCGAGAGAGGCAGTCAATGAATTTCTTCGTCGTGGTGTGGTGTCCACTATATCATCGTCCGCCGGCAAGATCATCTGTATCAGCTCAGTGCACCAGGAAATTCCCTGGGCAGGTCATGCCAACTATGCGGCGTCGAAGGGCGGCATCGCGATGATGATGCGCAGCCTTGCGCAGGAGGTCGCGCCTCACCGGATTCGGGTCAACAGCATCGCGCCGGGCGCGATCCGGACGCCCATCAATACGGGCGCGTGGTCGACAAAAGCGGCTTATGATAGCCTGATGACGCTCATTCCCTACAAGCGGATTGGCGAGCCAGACGAGATCGGGCGCGCCGTGGTGTGGCTCGCATCTGACGACTCCGATTACGTCGTGGGAGCCACGATTTTCATCGATGGTGGGATGACCCTCTATCCCGGCTTTGCGACTGGCGGCTAGCGCAGCAACTTGCGGCCCGTCCGGACTCTCGGTCAGGCACGTCTTGCAGAGCATAGTAGGGGAGGACGAATGCGTTGGAGGATTAGGGCGACCGGTCGGATCGTCTCCACAGTATTGTAGGCCTATGCCGTGCTGACGTCCAGCGCACGTAGTGCCGTCAGGCATGTCGTAGACGCTGCTCAAAGTTGGGTGTGAATTGGTGCGGGGTCCCGACGCCGATCGGAGTAGCTAACCTATTGATCTTCCTTGTGTCGGAGGGGTCAAACTTCGCCGCTTAGTTACAGCCAAGCGACCACCAGCACAAAATCATCCTGGTTCGGCAAATTGAGGAGCCGCCGGAGCGCGTCGTGCGATCCGCCGCGCTGGGGCGGGGGAAGCGGCAATAGTCCGGGCGTCCGGCGAAAGCGCACCGGCGGCTTGGCGATCACCCGCCAGCTATCGGACGCGATCTCAACCGCCCGCCATCGATCATCGGCGAGATCAAGATAGATGCGGCCGGCCTGTTCCGCGACGCGCAGGTGGACCGTTCCTTCGGGGGCATCGAACTGGGCGCGCGCTTCCAGCTGGTCAAGCGCCAGCTTGATTGCCAAGACGCTCGCGGCGGTGCCGGTAGCCTCGTAGTAGGATCGCCGCAGCCACGCCCGAAACCGCCGGCTGCGGATCGGCCAGGTCTCGCGATGCCTGTCGATCGCAAGATCCGCAAAGACCGTGCCGACGGCGGTGTGAAACAGCTCGGCACAGACCGTCAGCAGGGAAGGATCCATGGCGGCCCCCCGGACCAAGAGCTACACGGGGACCGTGCGGTCCCTATCGTCTGGTCTCCTGCGTGGCGTCTTCCTTGGTCTCTTGGTTGGCTTTGCGGCTGGATCCGCCGCGGCGCTTGCCGGCGCGCGACCGGGCTCATCGGCTTCGACGCCGCCCTCGTTCACCCGCGTCCGGTTCCAGAGCTTTTGGGCAACGTCGAGCGGGTCGATGTTGGCGGCCTGCCACCAGTCCTGTTCGTTACCGAGACGGTGGACCTCGCGGTGGTGCATTCGGCACAGCGGAACCGTGAACTCATCGCTCGCCTTGCGGCCGAGCGCACGCGGCTGCGCGTAGCGCAAGTGATGCGGATCCGAGGGCGTGCGGCCGCAGATCAGGCAAGCCTGCCGGGCCACATAGCGGAGGTGCTCCTTGTTGCGATAGCGGCGTGGCTTTGAGATCGCGAGCGTGCCTTCATCGTCGAGTGCTTCGTTCGCGGGCCCCTGAGTTGATGGCCCCGAGCTTTCCGGAGCGGCCGGCACCAGCGTCGGCGCTGATTTATTGCTGTGCTGTGCTTCGGTCGATGTTCCGTCGGCTGTCTCTTCTGCAACCACGGCCACGACCTTCCGTTCAAAAGCTTCCTCCACCTGTTTGGCGTCGGCTTCGACCAGCGTGTTCTTCGCGGGGAGGGCAGCGCGCGCCCAGTCTGCGGCGCCATCAGTGGACGGCAGGTCTTCGATTTCGCTCAGCAGCCGATCTCGGACGGAGGCCGATTGTGCCCAGTGGAGGGCGGTGGGCGGCGCCGTGGTCTTGACCGGCGCGCGTTCGTGTCCTGGTTTCTGTCCAGGGCGTGGGAAGCTCACGACCCCAGATACGGATGCGGATCCAGGAGGTGAGGGGGCGCCGAGATCCGGCGCATCGAGGTCGTCCTCGCCCGCGATGCCGACCAGCGTGAACAGCGCATAGCGCCGCGCATAGGTGAGCGCCGCGCCCATCCGCTGCGGATTGGCGGTCTCGGCGGCGGCACAGACCGGCCAGTCGGAGGCGATCCACTCTCCGGAGGAATGCGCCAGCATGGTGGTGAGGTTGACCATGCCGGTTGCGGGATCAATGGCGGTGGTCTGCACGGTGGCGATCTCGTGCTGGCCCAGGGTCTTGCGCACGATGTCGAGGCCGCTCGCCAGCGGGGCATAGCGAAACGAGCGTTCGGCTTCACCCGGCCGCCCGGCTCGGATCGTCGCCACCAGCGACTTTTCCGGGTTGACGAGGGTTGCTTGCGCCTTTGCCAATGCGGTGGCGAGCGCTGCCATCGTCTCACTCGACCGGGGCATGGGCCGCCTCCGTATCCAGAAGATCGAAGCTCACCGCGCCGGCCTTCGAGCGCTTGGCCCGCACCCCATGCCCGATCGCCTCCTTGGCGTCCTCCGGCATGAGGCCCTTCAGTTCCCCCTTGGCCTGCTCGTGGTCGAGAAATGCCTCCCGCGTGTTGCGATAGAGTGCCGCAAATTCGGCCCAGGTGTTCGAGGCGGTCATGTCCACAATCCGCACCGCCTCGATCCGCGGCCGCGGCGGCTCGGCATTGATGAGGTGGGGCACCTCGCCGAACTGCACGCAGCGCCAGAACTTCTTCTCGGCCGAGACCAGGACGCTGAGATAGAGCGGGTCCATCGGCACCGTGATCTCGACCCATTTGCCGCCGCCGGTGATGATCGAAAGGACGGAACTGCGCAGGTTGGTGACCCACATGTTGTGCTGCAGCTGGGGCATATACTTGGCGGCGGCCGCTTCTTCCGAGAACGACCACGGCAACATGAACTTGGCTTCGAAGATCGCGCCGGCGCCTTCCACCACCCCGTCGAGCGTGGCCGCCATAAAGGGAATGATCGCATGCTTGACGTGGCGCTGGGCCGCGATCACCCGCCGGCCGGTATTGCGCTCGTACCAGGCCCGGTTGAGGTCTTCGGTGACCGTCCCGAGCTGCACGATCAGGTTGCCAGAGAGGTCCTCCGGTTGAGCCTCGCCGCGCTTCTCGCGCCAGAGCTGGATCAGGGCGGCCTCATCGCTGCCCATGATGATGCGGGCATCCGAGCCGCCGATGAAAGAGCGGCGGTCTATGGTGAAACCCTGCAGAATTCTCCTGGGCATAACGTATCTCCTCGATGGCAACGTGGTTAACGACATGCTACCTACCCTAGCTATGCCAAGCGAACATGTGACAATGGCACAATTAAATGCCTGTGACAAGCGCACAAATAAGAATGGCTAGAGCAGCCGTTAATTGGACGGTCAGAGATCTGGCAGAGGCGACTGGACTTCACCGAAATACGATAAATAACGTGGAGGTCGGCAGGTATGCGGGAGATCCCAAGACGCTCGCCATAATTGAAAAAATTCTGACACGTGCGGGCGTTGAGTTCACAAATGGCGACGCGCCGGGAGTGAGATTACGGAAGGGCAAACGAAAATTCTAGTCGGAATTACCAGTCACACAACCAGCTCGATCTTCACTAAACTCACGACATCGCGAAGCTTGCCTGCGATCCGCGTCGGCCATTGTGCTGGCTGTGGTGTTGAATGTTTTTGTTTTGATGGCCATGAAGCTTGCTTCACATCGTCGAAGTTGACGCTTAGGATCGATCCTGTGCTTGGTCTCGATATTCATCGCCGACTCATTCAAGTCACGGCGCCGGCTTGGAAGCCAGAACCTACTGTTCGCCATCACCTTGACATCGCCCTTGAGGTGAGCGTTGCCTCGGCTTCGAATTCGCGGCAACGAGTTTCTGCGTTTCCGCGTTCTGGTCCCTGTTAGCAGCGAATCCCAAGCCGGACGTCAATTTGCCATCGCGTACGCACGCATCACGCCCGCCCAAGATGATCTATGCCGCGACGTGACTGGCAAGCCGTACGGATGAGCGGCTGGGCCGGGCGCTACGGCTCAGCACTATTCAATGGAGCGCCGCGCGCGATTCGCTAGCTCCTGGGGTAAGCGTCTGTCTCTTGATTGTCGCCAAATTTCGGTAAGCGCCGGAGCAGGCGTCTCCAGTCCCTCATCCGTAATAAAGGCAAGAGGACCCGTCGCTATGTCGTCGAAAACGGCAGCGGTGAGGGGACCGCCAAATACCGCTCCGGTGTCGAGGTTGAGACGGTTGGATAGATGCTCGGGCTGACCGGATCTAAGCGGCGTATGGCCGTGCACGACATATTGACCGTGATCGCCCTGGTCCGAAAGAAACGGTTCGCGAATCCAGAGCATTGTATGCCTTTGCTGAAGGTCGAGCGGTACGCTTGGCTGAATTCCGGCATGAACAAAGAGGCGTCTGCCGTCGCTGATTGAGACCGGCAGGCTCCTGAACCAGGCGAGATGTTCGACCGGAATCTCACCGGCACTGTCAACTCCATAGCTGCGCAGCGTCATATCGCCGCCATTGTGAAGCCAAGTGATTTCATCGCCTTCAGTGGAAGCGTTGATCAGCATGTCCTCGTGATTACCGCAAAGGCATGAGATCTGTCTTGGTGCGCTCGCTTGCATTCGGATCAGCAGGTCGACGACATCGCGGCTATCGGGGCCGCGGTCAATGTAGTCACCAAGAAATACAAAACGAACCGGGCGCGAACCGCAATGACGACGGCAGTGTTCGAGTAGGCGAGCGAGCTTGTCGTAGCTGCCGTGGATGTCGCCGATCGCGTAGATCAATGTTGCTGGCATCGATTTGTCTCCAAGCTCAGGATTGTCGCTTGGTCAGAGTCTGATACGGGGGGAGACTTGGCAACTCCTGCGTCCCGTTCAGCATTGCAGCGGCACCCTTGTGCAGAACCACCAATGACGCGTACGCTGCGCATCGGAGCCATGGCGGACCTGCTGTATGGCGGTCCTGAACAATGCAGTTATCCAGCGCCAGGGAGCGGATCCATGAAGTTCTACCTGAAGATTGCACACATTGGCATATTTTGCATGCTTTCACTGGCATGCGCCGGCAGCGCGTCGGCAATCGACTATCCGACGAAGCCTGTGCACGTGATCGTAGGTTACCCCGCTGGTGGTTCGACCGACATTGTGGCGCGCTTGATCGGACAGTGGCTGTCCGCTCGCCTGGGCCAGCAGTTCATCATTGAGAATAGGCCGGGTGCCGGCAACAATATCGGCACCGAACAAGTGACCCGGGCTGCGCCGGATGGATATACCTTGCTGCTGGTCAATCCCGCCAACGCTATCAACGCGACCCTCTATCGAAAGCTCAATTTCAATTTCATTCGAGACATCGCGCCGGTTGCGGGCATCATCCGCGTGCCAAATGTGATGGAGGTGCATCCATCGGTTCCCGCGAAGTCGGTTCCCGAATTCATTGCGTACGTCAAGGCAAATCCGGGCAAGATCAACTTGGCGTCATCAGGCAATGGAACTTCGATTCACATGTCCGGCGAACTGTTCAAGATGATGACGGGCCTCAGTATGCAGCATGTGCCGTATCGCGGGTCGGCGCCTATGCTTACGGATCTGCTCGGGGGGCAGGTTCAAGTTACGTTTGACAACATGCCATCATCTATTGGACACATCCGGGCCGGGCGGCTGCGCGCTCTCGCGGTCACAACGGCAACGCGGTCTGACGCTTTGCCCGATATTCCGATGGTGGCTGACTTCGTTCCGGGCTACGAAGCGAGCGCGTGGTTTGGCTTCGGCATTCCCAAAGGCACCCCGCCCGAGATCATCGAAAAGCTCAACAAGGAAATCAATGCAGGATTGGCTGACCCGAAAATCAATGCGCGTCTTGCCGATATGGGCGGCATGTTAATCAGTGGTACTCCGGCGGAGTTTGGCAAGCTCCTTGCGGAAGAGACGGAGAAATGGGCGAAAGTCGTGAAATTCTCTGGTGCGAGGGCGGACTGAAATTCATCGCCATTCAGGCTGTCCGTCTGGCACTGTTGATGATCTTAGCTTGATGAGTGACGACATCCCGTTCGACAAGAGCTTTGATCTCCCGCCCGGCCGGGTAGAGGAGGTTCGTCCGGGCGTGCGGCGCCTGTTGTGCAACAACCCGAGCCCGTTCACGTTTAGAGGAACGGTGAGCTACATCGTTGGCAAGGGCCGCGTTGCGATCATCGATCCCGGGCCACTCGACGAGGCGCATGTCCACACGCTCCTCGATGCGGTCAAGGGTGAGACAGTGTCGCACATCTTTGTCACTCATACTCATCGCGATCACTCGCCGGCGGCGGCTCGCGTCAAGGCCGAAACGGGGGCGCCGACCCTTGGCGAAGGTCCCCATCGCGCGGCTCGGCCCCTCAATATCGGTGAAGTTCCACGCCTCGATTCGAGTGGCGACCGCGAGTTTCATCCCGACATCGTGCTTGCCGACGGCGACGTCGTCACTGGAGAGGGCTGGGCGATTGAGGCGGTTGCGACACCCGGGCATACCGCCAACCACATGGCGTTCGCGCTGAGCGGATCGGACGTGTTGTTTTCAGGTGATCACGTGATGGCTTGGTCGACGCCTGTCGTAGCCCCACCTGATGGCGCCATGAGCGACTATATGGCGTCGCTCGAAAAGCTCACCCACCGGTCGGAGACGACCTATTTCCCGGGCCACGGCGGCGCCGTCAAGGATGCGCCGCGATTTGTCGAATCCTATATCCGTCATCGTCGTGAACGCGAGCAGTCGATCTTGCGGCGGTTGGCTATTGGTGCAGCCGATATCCCGACGCTGGTGGGATCAATTTACGTCGGCCTCGATCCGCGGTTGACCAGGGCGGCTGGTCTGTCGGTTCTCGCGCACTTGGAGGACTTGGTGACACGCGGACAGGTCGCGACTGATGGGCCGCCCTCCTTTGATGGTATCTATCGGGGTCGTGACTGAGGGTGGGCTGTCCTTGGTGGTGGTCCCTTGGCTTTTTTGGGCGCTGGCGGTGCCGGACGCTCAGGCTTCTGGCGTCCGATTGCTTCGTCGATGTCATCGATCAAGCGGCGAACCCGGGCCGCGTTGGTGCCAAAATCAAACGAGCCATAACGCGACGAGGAGCGAACGTCGACGCGGGAACCCGGGCCGTCCGCGCGTACACGGATGACGACATCCTCACGAAGGCCCATGATTATCGTTCGGGCTACTGCTTCTATTCGGCCATCGCGCCCACGTTCCGGCGGCCGGCGGGAGACGACGTTCCATTTTCGCTTTGTGACGACCGCAAGGGTTGCATCGTAGGCGGACTGTACAGGTGCCTCTTGCTCGAGGGTTTCGATCTCGGGGTAGGCGTTGCGCTGCTGCTCGGCGGACGAGAGGCCAGCATAAATGATGGGGTTCGCGTCGCGGGGGCGAATGCGCGCGAGGGCTTCGAAACGTGGCGGGTCTATGGGATCAGTCGTAATGTCATAGATCCAGGGCAACCGATGCGAGACGACGGCAAGGTAGCCTGGATAGGCCAGGAGCGCTGCCGCGATACCGATCGCCGTCAGCGAATGGCCAATCCCTATCAGCCCCTCACGCCAAATTACCACAAACGCGGCGAATGCAAGCAGCAATGCAACTGCCGAGAATGAGAGGGCGCCGCCCAGGGTTGCCAGCGCCGGTCTGAATTCAAGCAGGCCTGAGCGTACAATGATGATTGCGAGGAGCGTCGCAATGAGTGAGAACACGGCCATCCGTCGCGCCCAAACCGCGAGCTTTGACGTTGGCTGTTCGGTGACGTAGCGGCGCAGCATTGAGCAACCTCATGAGCCCGAACAAATTCGCTTCAGCTGGGCCCAGTCTGATGGGTCAAGCAGCGATTTGATCGGGCCGGTTCCGGCGCGCGCATTGATAGCATCAACTCGGTTCTCAGTCTCGGGGTGATCCAGCAGGAATTTAAGCGGAGTGTGGCTGCTTCCGGCGATGCGTTTCAGGATTGAGCCCAGCGCGCGTGGGTCGGCTTCGATTGATTTCATCAGATCGACCGCATAGGTGTCGGCCGCGGCTTCGACGGTGCGTGAATAGCTTGTCTGCAGAACGGCCTTTGCGGCAATGATGACCGCCCCACCGCCCACAAAGTCGCCAAGCAGCATGCCGAAAAGAAACGACATGGCGCCCTGCTGCAGCACCGTGCGGGTGCCGTCACGATGTGCGACGTGGCCGAGCTCGTGGGCGATAACGCCGGCTACCTCGTCGGCGTTCTCGGCCTTGTCGATCAGACCGCGGAAGACATAGATGATCCCACCCGGTAAAGTAACCGCATTGGCATCCGCGTTGCGTACAATGGCGATCCGCAGCGGAATTGGTTGTGCGGCAGCTCGTTCGAGCTTGGCAAACATTTTGTCGAATGCCGTGCGCCCCGGCTTCTCCGTTTCATCATTTCCGCAGAGAAAGCGCGGGCCGAGGCCGTCTTTATCGAGCATGCCGCGAATTTGAGTATCGACTGCCGCTCCAAGTTTAACCTCCAGCGGATAGGGGACAAGGGGAGCAAGGCGGGTTGCGATCTCGGGGATGCCAAAGATGGCGACGAGCAAGAGCGAAGCAGTCGCTGCGAGACTCCAAAAGACGACCTTGCGGCGGCTTCGCCGCTGGGTAAGGCCGCTGCGGTCAATCGGAATGGATAGATCGTCAATTGCTGCAGCAAGATGAGAATCGCGTACGTCAAGGCGCGCAAGCACGGTATTTCCGATTCGACCAATGCGGAGGAGCCCGCTGGGAGCTGAGAGGGATTTAATCTCGCCATAAGGCCATTCGGCAAGCATTCGGCCATCGGTCGTGAGGATTTGCAGCGTAGACGCGCCGAGCTCGACGATGACCTCGTGCCGGGCGCTCGTCACGCCATCAAAAAAGCTGGCTTGACCGGACGTCATAATCGCTCGCCTAGAACCCACCAACGTTGAGTGCGTCGGCCAATCCTTCGCCGACAGCAGAGGCTGGCGCCCCGATCGAGGAAATCGTCTCAAGAGGGGCTGGGTTTGACAGCCCGGTCGAATTTGCAATCGCACGCCAGAGGCCAAGCTTGACTTTGACTTGGTATATCGCGGCGTAGGCGAGCGCAAATATGACGTAAACGCCAACGGCAGATACTATGCCCACAGTCTCAACGTATTCGGAAATCCTCTCATTCTCGAGGGCCCCCGTAAACTTCAGGCCTGCCGCAATCGCCGCGAATACAATCACCAGGGCAACAGAACCGATGGTGCTGAATACGATCGACCATCCAATGTAACGAAGATAGGTGCCGTAGACCTCGCCGGTACGCAGATCGGAGCTTGCAGCCATCTCACCAAAACGCAAGCCGGACGCCCACCACCGCAGCACCATAGCCTGAAAAACTGGATAAAGGAGCAGCCCCGCCAGCATGGTCCAAACGAGCGCTGCGATCGCAAATCCGAATGCGGCAGCGACACCAGGGTGAGCTTCGCCGAAACGGCGAAGGGTCTCCTCGTCGCCGCCGGCCAGTTCTAGAAGCGCCGTCATATCGGTTAGGGCCACCATTGCGACGAGCGAGGCGACCAGTGGCCCAACGATGACGAGCCACATGAAAGAGCCGCGAATAAACAGCTTTGCAGCTGAGCCTTCAAATCGCCCCTGCAGGTTCCCAAGCCATGTGTTACGCATCTTGAAGCGCTCAAGCCTCGCTTGCGCGATTGGATAAGCCAAGCCGAGCGTCAGGATGACAATCGTCCACCAGACGACAGCCAGGAGCGCATAGTGCCAAGCTGATCCTGTCTGGTGGAAGCGTACGCCACGATAGACGGTGTGGGTCAATCTGTAACGGCGTGCGCGGAAAACGGCGAATTGACCGAGTACGGTCGCCAGGACGAACCCGATCACGCCAGCCAGTTGCCCGATGAGCCTGTCGTGAAATTGGAGCGCTAGCAGGAAGATGCCCGTATAGAACGGGATAAGAACAGCAATCGCGATCAGAAACCCGATCAGGAGCTCGCGCGCTGTCCCGGTGTACTCCAGGGGCTCACCGAGCACTTCGGAATTGGACCACAGGAAACGGCGCATATCGGTCGTGAGCCAGAAGCGATAGATGCCAAGGGTGACCGCTAGCAAAACGGATCCCCAAATCAGCAGCCGCCAATAGTCGCGCTCAAAACCGAGAAACTGGACGGGACCGGTGAGTAGCCGAAAATGGGCCGCTGGCGCGGACTGCGCCGCCGGTAAGGTCGCCTGAAAAGTGGTCATTTGTGGCCTGCTTGGGAATACCTGAGGCTGATCGACTTGCATCGCATCGAATTGTGGCGTTGCGAGGGGAGTGGGCGGCCTCCAGCGTTGGGGCTGTCGATTGTCCCTCAATGCCGCTCAATTCCGGCAGGCAAGACGAAATTGCGGTATTGCTCCCGAAGCGCGGTTTTAAGGATTTTTCCAGTGGCGGTGTGCGGAATTTCGGCAACGAAGACGACGTCATCCGGCAACCACCAGCCGGCAATTTTTTCGCGCATGAAACCCAGAATGTCTTCCTTGGTGGCTGTCTCTCCCTCTTTGAGCTTTACAATCAGGAGCGGGCGTTCGTCCCATTTGGGATGTTTGACACCGATCACGGCAGCCTCCGCGACCTGGGGGTGGCCGATGGCGAGATTCTCCAATTCAATCGAAGAGATCCATTCGCCGCCGGATTTGATGACATCTTTGGATCGGTCAGTGATCTGCATGTACCCGTACCGATCGATGGTTGCGACGTCTCCAGTGTCGAAGAAATTCTCATGGTCGAGAATGCCAGCGCTTTCCCGAAAGTAGGCACGGGCGACGGCCGGCCCGCGCACCTTGAGCCTGCCAAAGGTTTTTCCATCGCAAGGCAAAGCTTGATCTGCGTCATCAACAATCTTCATCTCGACGCCGAAGGGTGCGTGGCCTTGTTTCACCTGTATGTCGAGACGCTCCTCCCCGGTTAGATATGCATAATCCGGCTTCATCGATCCGAGCGAGCCGAGCGGGCTCATCTCGGTCATCCCCCAGGCGTGACAAACCTCCACGTCATAGGTTTCCTGGAACATCCTAAGCATTTCTCGCGGGCAGGCGGAGCCGCCGATCACAACTTTTCTGAGGAATGGTAGTTTGGCATTGTTTGCCTCGAGATATTGCAGCAGCATCAGCCACACCGTCGGTACGGCCGCCGTGAAGCTCACGCGATACGTATCAAGCAGCTCATAGATGGATGCGCCGTCGAGCTTCGGGCCGGGCATTACGAGCGTCGAGCCCTGCATGGGGGACGTGAGCGCCAAGCCCCAGCAGTTGGCATGAAACATGGGCACGACCGGCAGGACCACGTCACAGCTGGAGATTCCCATCGCGTCAGGCGCGCTCGCCATCATCGAGTGGAGTACGTTTGAGCGGTGAGAATAGACAACGCCTTTGGGATTGCCCGTGGTGCCCGACGTATAGCACATGCCGGCGGCGGTATTTTCGTCAAACGATCTCCACGCGAAATCGTCGTCCATCTCGTCGATCCATTCCTCATAGGGAACAGCGTTCTTGAGCGATGTCACAGGCATGTGAGCGGCATCGGTGAGCACGACATAACGTTCGACCGAAGAGAGCATCGCCGCGAGCTTTTCCAGGAGTGGCACGAAGGTCAGGTCAGTCAGCACCATGCGATCTTCGGCATGATTGATGATCCACGCGATCTGGTCTGGAAAAAGCCGAGGGTTGATGGTGTGATAGATTGCTCCGATGCCAAGTATACCGTACCAAGCCTCGAGGTGGCGCCACGTGTTCCACGCCATCGTTGCTATGCGATCGCCAAGGGCGATGCCGTCTCGATCGAGGCGTTTGGCAACCTTGCGCGCGCGTGTCCGGATCGCCCGGTAGTCTGTTGAATGAATGGGCCCCTCGACCGAGCGCGAAATAACGCGGCGCTCGGCATGATTGAGGGCGGCGTGGTCGATGACGCGATGGCAGAGCAGCGGCCAATCCTGCATCAATCCAAGCATGAACGTTCCCTCGATATATCCTGTTGGCCCACTGGCGAGATTGGGCGTGGGCGGTTACGCTAGCCTCATAAAGATACGGCAAAAATTTGCTCAGGGAGGCGGCCATGAAGAAAAATACCGCGCTTGGCGCGTTCGCGTTTGCCACAACCATTGCGGTTGGATCCGCATGGGCACAGTCACCGGCGGATGCACCGGTCGTGGTGCAGAAAGATCCCGCGCTCGCAGAGCTCATCGATTTAAGCGCAAAGCTTGAGAAAATTGCCGGCGGATTCGGCTTTACCGAAGGTGCGCTTTGGGTGCCGAAAGGCGGCGGCTATCTGCTGTTCTCCGAAATGCCGGGCAATGTGATCTACAAGTGGACGCCCGACGGCAAAGTGTCTGTGTACATGGAGAAGTGCGGCTACAGGGGTGTTGATATTTGGCGCGTCGGTTTCATGCAGACCAACGGGAAGTTGAAGGACCAGCCCGGGTATGAAGAATTCCCGATGATCGGCTGCAACGGCCTTACCCTCGATCGACAGGGGCGGCTCGTTATCGCGACTTGGGCTGGACGCTCAATCGATCGCATCGAGCCCGATGGTAGGCGCACTGTGCTCGCTGACAGGTATCAAGGTAAGCGCTTTGGGGGCACCAACGACGTCATCGTCAAGAAGGACGGGGCGGTCTATTTCACGGATGGCTATGGCGGGCTACGGCTGCGCGACAAGGACCCCCGCAAGGAGCTGAATTTCAACGGGGTCTACATGGTCAGGAATGGCCAAGTGATCCGCGTCATTGATGACATTCCGAATACAAACGGCATTGCGTTCTCACCTGATGAAAAAATTCTCTACGCCAACGGCAGCCGCGACCGCTTTGTAAGGACCTATGACGTCAATCCCGATGGGACCCTCAGGAACAGCCGTTTGTTGATTGATCTTAACTCTGACCCCGCCCGTGGGATTACTGACGGTTTGCGCGTCGACGTGAAAGGTAATCTCTGGGAGACTGGGCCGGGAGGAGTTTGGATCATATCGCCGACCGGAAAGCATCTTGGCACAATCCGGCTGCCAGAGCTCGGCGCCAACGTCGAATTTGGCGATGCCGATCGCAAGACGCTGTATATCGCCGCCCGCACGAGTATCTACAGAATTCGCGTGAAGATTGCTGGAATTCCGTAGGGCTTTTCTGGATCTGCACGTGAATATCCGCCGGGGGGAGGCTGCTACGCTTGCGACGCTTCGGCGCAGAGCTTTGGCGATCGGCGGGGCATAAGCGACCTCGCGGTCCGCAGCAAGAAATGGTACTTGTTAGGGAACCAGGTAAAGTATTCGGACGGACAAAATGACACTCGTTACTAGGATTCGCTCCCATCTTGTATTTGCGCTTGTAGGGACAGTCTTTGCGCTACCGGCGGCGGCGGAAGATTTCTACGCCGGAAAACAGATCAACTTGATCGTCGGCGCTGGTGTGGGTGGTGGCTATGACCACCAGGCGCGCCTGGTTGCGCGCCATTTGGGGCACCATATACCAGGAAATCCTGGAATTATTGTCCAGAACATGCCGGCCGCCGGAAGCCTTGCCGCGACGAACTACATGTTCAGCACCGCTCCCAAGGACGGCACGACGATTGCACTCATCCAGCGCGGCATGCTGCTTGCCAAGCTGACATATCCATCCGGGACGCGGTTTGAGATCGACAAGTTCCGCTGGTTGACCAGTCTCAACAGTGAGACCGCTGTGACGTTGGCCTGGAATGCAACGTCCGTGCACAGAACTGCGAAGGATCTGTTCGAGAAGGAGCTGATCGTCGGCGGAATTGTCGGTGTCGATCCTGAAACCACGCCAAGACTATACAACTCTCTACTCGGTACAAAATTTAAGGTCGTCACCGGATACAACAGCACTGCTCAGATTGCGCTTGCCATCGAGCGCGGCGAGGTCCAGGGCATTGCCGATTTCTCTTGGTCGAGTCTTAAAGTCGTGCGACCTAACTGGTTGAGTGAAAAAAAGATCACCTTGTTGATGCAGGGGGCGCTGAAGAATGACCCGGAATTGGGTAATCTGCCGAATGCACTCGACTTCGTAAAAAGTCCCGCTGACCGAAAGGTGCTCGAACTTCATTTCACGCAAAAGACGGCGGCGCGGCCAGTCATTGCGCCGCCCGGCGTTCCGGCCGAGAGGATCAACATCCTCATATCGGCATTCAAGGCCCTCGGACACGACCAGGAATTCCTTGCTGAAGCCAAGAAGAGCAGGCAGGAGATTGCCTTGGTTTCGAGCGAAGATGTTGAAAAGGTTGTCGCCTTGATTGTTTCGACGCCGCATGAAGTGGCGGAACGTTATGCGAAAGCCTTCGCGCCGGAGTCAAAAGTGACCGACGTGGTGGGATAATCGCGCGAATCGTGAGGCCGCTATTGGCGGAAGCGCCGCAGCGAGAAACGACTGATCTCGTGGTGCGTTGCGCCTTTGGTTGCCAAATCCGCAAGAATTTCCCCGACAACCGGTGCAAATTTGAACCCATGTCCCGAACAGGGCGACGCGATCATCACGTGTGGATAGCCGGGCAGGTTATCGATGATGAAGTCTCCATCGGGCGTCATAGTGTAAAGGCAAGTCGCGGCTGTAGCCAGGCGACCGTCCGCCGCAGGTAGATATTCGGTGACTGCCGCTCGGATCAGTTCCTCGTCCGCAATCGAGACGGTTCGGTCATAGGTTTCGGGGTCAACTGTCTCGTTACAATGATGGTGTTTGGCGACCTTGATAAGCCCTTGTGCGTTGGGAGGGAAACCGTAGTGGATGCCATGGCGGCTCTCAATCAAGAACACCGGGAAGCTACCTGGCCTGAGTAATGCGGGTTCGCCTGGCGCCAACCAAGCCATTGCCTGTCGCGTTACCCTTAGTGGAGCATGCAGGTCGGGTAGTATCGACTTGACCCACGGGCCAGCGGCAACAATGACGGTGCCTGCCTCGATGGTTGAGTGATCTGTGGATATACGTGCGCCAGAGGCGCGTGGCTCGACGGCTCGAATGAACTCGCCAGTGTGAATCTCGGCTCCGGCGTCCTTGGCCTGGGCCAGCATCGCGTGGATTGAGGGCTCGGCAGCGATAATGCCGCCGTCGGGTTGAAAAACAGCCATGCATTGCGATGACAACCGGAATACCGGAAATCGTCGCATCAGATCCTCTGCTGACAGCAATTCATGACGTAGGGCATGCGCTCCGACCGATGCTAGCACGCCTTTGATCAGGGGGCCCTCGGGAGGGCCTATCTCTGCAATGCCCGTAATATTGATGAGTGCCTGCCCTGAGCGCCTTTCGATCTCTCGCCATAGCTCATAGGCGCGCCGCAGCAGCGGCACGTACGACGGATGCTCGAAATAGGCAAGGCGAATGATCCGCGTCGCGCCGTGCGAAGAGCCGCGATTGTGCCCGGGCACGAACCGTTCAATCCCAAGGACGCGCAGCCCCCGTAGGGCAAGTTCCCGCAGCGCGGCGCTGCCCGTCACGCCGAGGCCGCACACGACGGCGTCGAAATACGTCATTGCGGTTCTCAGGGGAGCCTATGGAGGCGGATTGAGATCGGACCTTTCACGCTATGAACGTCTCAATATGGTCGGCATGCCCACCGGTTTCTGCAGAGACGCCTCCTCAAGTATACGCGAAGTGGTTCCGCATTGGGATACGGATATTGCGACGGCCTTGCCTCGGGTCTTCGCCGGTCGCACTATTGCAAATCGCAAGCAGTGTTCCAATTCAGCTCCAAGAATGCCGGCGTGAAGCACCTCCTACCCCTGATTTTGCTCCTGGTTGGGGCCCATGGCGTGGCTGCCCAGGTTGTGCCTCTTCCGAGGTCGCGTCCGGCGGCGGCCGCTGCGCCTAGCTCAGTTCCGTCGGCCGACATCTCCGCCTGTGCGCTGCGATTGCCGTCAGATCTCGCTGTTGTGTCGCCGCTACCGACGCTCGATGGCCCAGGCGAGTGTGCCGTGAGCGACGCGGTTCGGCTTGAAGCTGTTGTACTGGAGGATGGCAGCCGCGTCGCGCTTACGCCGGCGGCGACGCTTCGTTGCGAAATGGCGGAGGCGATTGTGCACTGGGTGCGCGAGGATGTGGCGGCCGCCGTCCAAGCGTTCGGATCGCCTCTGCGCAGCTTGGACAACTATGCTTCCTACCATTGCCGTGGTCGCAACAACATTGTTGGTGCAAAACTGAGTGAGCATGGCAGGGCGAATGCTCTCGACATCCGTTCGATCAGGCTCGGGGATGGAAGGCAATTGGGTTTGACCGATCCACACGTTGAACGGGATTTCCGCGAGTGGATGAAAAGGAGCGCCTGTGATCGTTTTTCCACTGTGTTGGGGCCAGGCTCCGACGGCTATCATGAGGATCATGTTCATGTGGACCTCCAGGAGAGACGTCGCGGTCGATTTGCGATGTGCCGATGGGACGTTCGCGATCTGGAGCCGGTCGGTTCGACCGAAATCACGAACGTGCCGCTTCCACCAGCTCGCCCGAAGACCGACAAGTGACGCCCAGCAGCTTGGGGTCAGCGGGTTCGTGGCGCCGGCGTTGATGTTCTCCGCAGGAAGGTCGCGTTATGCCCCCGCTCAGTAACCTCGCGACTCGTGACATCGAAACACTGATCCATCCTTACACCAACCTGTCGTCGTTTCGGGAGACAGGTCCGCTCATGATCGATCGCGGACGAGGCGTGTTTCTCTACGATGTCAATGGAAAGGCCTATATCGACGGGATGGCGGGGCTGTGGTGCACGGCCCTTGGCCATGGCAACGAGGAGCTTATCGAGGCAGCCGCGCGTCAGATGCGCAAGCTCTCCTTCGCGCATTTGTTCACTGGCAAGAGCCACGATGGAGCGATTGAGCTCGCCGAGAGGATAAAGGAGATCGCACCGGTCGAGACCTCCAAGGTCTTCTTTTGCAATTCCGGGTCGGAGGCAAACGACACCCAGATCAAGCTCGTTTGGTACATGAATAACGCCCTCGGAAAGCCGCGCCGAAAAAAGATCATCAGTCGCATCAAGGCCTATCACGGCGTGACGGTCGCATCGGCTTCGCTTACGGGGCTCCCCAATAACCAAATTGACTTCGACCTTCCAATCGCCGGGATACTTCATACGAGTTGTCCGCATCATTATCGGTTTGCGCAGCCTGGTGAGAACGAAGAGCAATTTGCTACGCGCCTCGCTGCTGAGCTTGAGGAAATGATACTGCGCGAGGGCCCGGAGACCGTCGCGGCATTCATCGCAGAGCCGGTAATGGGGGCGGGGGGCGTGATCGTGCCGCCAAAGACGTATTTCGAGAAGGTGACGGCGGTCTGCAGAAAATACGACGTCTACATGATCTCTGACGAAGTGATTTGCGGCTTTGGCAGGCTTGGAGCCGATTTCGGCTGTGTGCCACTGGGCTTCGAGCCGCATTCCATTTCCATCGCCAAGGCGCTCACCTCCGCCTATGTGCCGATGGCGGCGGTGACCGTGCCTGAGGCGATGTACCAGGCGCTGGTCGCACAGAGCCGCAAGATCGGTACGTTTGGCCACGGTTTCACCTATTCGGGCCATCCGGTGGCGGCCGCTGTGGCGCTCAAGTTGCTCGAGATCTATACGCGCGAACGAATTGCCGAGGCAGTCGCGCATAAGGCCCCACAGTTCCTGGCGCATCTCTCCGCGCTAGGCCAGCATCCGCTTGTCGGGGAGGCGCGCGGCCTAGGTCTTGTCGGTGCGGTGGAACTCGTCGCCGACAAGGTCACCAAGCGGCCGTTTGACCCAGAGACCGGAGTAGGCCCGCGTGCGGTTCAATTTGCCGAGGAGGAGGGGCTCATTGTGCGCTTCTTGGCGGGCGATGTGGTCTCGCTCTGCCCGCCGCTGATCATCTCGGGCGCTGAAATCGATACTCTCTTCGAGCGGCTAGGCCGAGCGCTCGATCGCACGCTGGACTGGGCGAAGCGTCAACGCGTCCTGTAATCCAGGGCCGGGCTGCGACACACAATAGCTGCGACACACAATAGCTGCGACACACAATAGCTGCGACACACAATAGCTGCGACACATAATAGCTGCGACACATAATAGATGAGGCGCCAAGCGCGTGGCTTGGCGCCATCAGGACAACCCAATCTACACAACCCAATCTACTGGGGAGCTGCTGTCGCAATCCGCGGGTTCCATGGCGAGTCCCCTTGCTTGGGGGCCAACACCACGACGATTGCGCCTATTTTCACACGGTTGTAGAGGTCGATGACATCCTCATTGGTCATGCGAATGCAGCCGGAGGAGATTGCCTGTCCAATATACTCGGGTTGGTTGGTGCCGTGGATTCGGAAGAGCGTGTCCTTGTTTCCTTGGTAGAGGTAAATGCCACGCGCGCCCAGCGGGTTGTGGGGGCCTCCCTCCACGAAATTAGGAAGGTTTCCCAGCCGCTTCTTGATGTCCGCAGTTGGCACCCACGACGGCCATTCTTCCTTCCGGCCGACCTTGGCGATGCCGTAAAAGAGCAGTGCGTCTTCGCCGACGGTCACGCCGTAGCGGATCGCCTTTTTTTCTGGCAGCACAAAATAGAGGTAGCGCGCATCTGTGTCGATGACGATTGAGCCCGGTGCTTCAGTGCGGTGATAGTCGACGATATGGCGCTGGTAGGTCTGCGGAATTGTGGCCTGCGCGTACGGTGGATTCGCAAGTAACTTCTTGTCCCTGGCAGTGAAATTAGCCTCGCTCGCGGGCTCAAGAGTGGCCTGCATGCACCCACCGAGCAACAATCCAACCAACACGCACGCGATTCCACGAATTGCCATAGCCAGCCCTTGATCCGCCTTCAGCCCGCCGCGGGCGACATCTCGAATCTAGACGTATGAAATAGCGGAAACCCCCCTGAGACTTCCAGACCTTAAAGCTCGTTTACCAAATTGTGCTCGGAAACTGTGGCAAGAATATCGCAGTTTCGGGATTGTGGACCTGTGAATAATACCAGTATTCCGCGTCTAGCCTGCGCTGGGCGTCCCGAAGGCTGTGGCTTACCTCTGAATTTATTAAGAGCGCTTAACTCTGTGTTCATTATCGCCAGTTCAATGTAACCGCCTCGGATGGGGCGACGAACACCACGATAGTTCACATTTTTCTCCAAATTTCGGCCGCCGGCCCGACCGAACCAACCCCCATACGTTCACGGCAAGAAGACCACGGAGTGCCTCAATGGCAACAAAAAGTACACCCAAAGCAAAGTCCGAAGCGCCAAACCTCGATGGGCGTTACGGCAAGATTGGAATATCGGCAGTTGCCGCGGCGATGCGATATCAGAGCGAGGCCAGCAATCGGACCGACGCTCCGACTAGCCGCGAGGAGAGGTTCACCGACGGTCTAGCGGCCTGATCGGCCGTCTCCGAGCGCTTTGCAGGAAGCTTCAGAGGTCCCGTCGCTGCCAAAGCGGGCCCCATCAAGTGCCCCGTTCACCAGGTTGATCTGGCAGGGGGCCCTGTCTCATCAAGCTTGCAAGACTCGCCCTGATTGGGTCATCACTGGCCGGTCCGCGCGAACTTCGCTTGGCCGCGCCAGCCGATCGGCGTGCTGGGGCACGGGGGAGCTGCCATGCTGTCGGTTTATGTTCCTCATGGAGCATGCCTCGATCGTGTCTCGGTCGCCCCAGGCGATCAACTTCCCGACAGCGCTATCTGGTTCGACCTGATCCAGCCGACGCAGCAGGAGGACAAGCTGGTCGAGAGCATCGTCGGCATTTCGGTGCCGACGCGCGAGGAAATGCAGGAGATCGAGGTCACAAGCCGGCTCTATGTTGAGAACGGCGCGCGCTACATGACCGCGACCCTGATGTGCCAGTCCGACAGCGAGACACCGAAGACGACTGCCGTCACGTTCATCTTGTCCGGACACCGGCTCATTACGGTGCGATACGACGAGCCGCGTCCCTTCATGATTGTCGGGACTAAGCTTGCCCGCGTTTGTCCGGCGGGGGCCAATGGCGAAGCTGTCCTCATGGAGCTCCTCGACGCCGTGATCGATCGCGCTGCCGACATCCTCGAGCGGATTGGCGCCGAAGTGGATCTCATTTCCCATGGTATCTTCGAGCCTGAAAGTGACCAGAAACGGAGCCATCAAGAAATTCTGAAAGCCATCGGCCGCAAGGGCGACCTCACGTCCAAGGTCCGCGAGAGCCTGGTGTCGATTGGCCGTGTTCTTCTCTACCTCGCCAACGAAGCGGACAGTATGCGCTGGGCAAAGGATACACGGTCTCAGCTGCGCGGCATGCAGCGCGACGTGCAATCGCTCTCCGACCACGCCACTTATCTCACCAGCAAGATCACCTTCTTGCTCGACGCGATGTTGGGCGTCGTGTCGATCGAACAAAATGACATCATCAAGATTTTCTCGATCGCGGCCGTTGTGCTCATGCCTCCGACGCTTGTTGCGTCGATCTATGGCATGAATTTCAAGCATATGCCGGAACTCGAATGGCAGTACGGATATCCGATTGCAATCGTGCTAATGCTTATTGCGGCGGCGCTGCCTTATCTGTTCTTCAAATGGAAAAACTGGCTTTGATAGGTTGCCAGCCTTAGTATTTTCCTCTCAGTTGCTCGGTGATCTCGAGTAGTGGAAAGGCGCTGAAGATGTGTGGCGCATTCACGGGTGCCACCGGCTGCACACATGACTGGCCAATCTCTGCAAAGCTTGTGATACCGAGCAAGCCAAGCCCGATCTGTATTTCCGTCTCCAGCAACTCCAGCACCCGCTGAACGCCGGCCTGACCGGCGGCCGCAAGACCGTAGAGATATAGCCGTCCGATCGAAACAGCGTCGGCGCCCAGCGCGATGCCCTTGATCACGTCGGTTCCCCGGCAGAAGCCGCCGTCCACGATGATCTGCGCTCGCCCGCGGACGGCGGCAACGACATCTTGGAGAATATCGATCGTTCCGCGTCCATGGTCGAGCTGTCGCCCGCCATGATTGGTGACATAGATGCCATCGATTCCGTGATCGCAAGCAATGGTCGCATCCTCCGCGGTCTGGATGCCCTTGATGATCAGCGGCAAATTGCATCGTTGTCTGAACTTCTTGATCTGGTCCCAGCTCAGTGCCGCCTGGTAGCGCTGGGCGGTGGTGTCCGCCGATGTTCGCATCACGGTGCGCTTGGTAATGTCGCGTTCGCGGCGGCTATAGATCGCGACGTCCACGGTGAAGGCGAAAGCGTCATAGCCGGCGGCGACAGCGCGGTCGATGATATCCTCGACCCAAGCGTCGTCGCCGCGGACGTAGAGCTGGTATATCTTCGTTCCCTTCGCGGCCGCTGCCGTTTGTTCAAGTCCGGGCTCGCAGACCGAGCTGACCATCTGCGGCACGCCGAATTGAGCCGCTGCGCGGGCGACCGCGGCTGCGCCTTCGGGGTCAAAGCGTTGGATGCTGCCGACCGGAGCCAGCATCACCGGCAACCGGTGTTTCTTGCCCAACAGGTTGCCCGAGCTGTCGACATTCGAGACATCGCGCAGCACCCGCGGCCGAAATCCCAATGAGTCAAGCGCCAAACGGTTGCGCTTCAATGTCGTTTCTGTCTCGGCGCCGCCAATCATATAGTCCCACTTGTCGTCGCTGAGCTTCTTCCGTGCTGCTGGAATAAACTCGTGCAAGGTCAAGAATTGATCGGCCACCGGGTTTGTGGCAATCTCTGTCATTGGTCATTCTCATTTGGCAGTAGCAGCCCAAGACAAATGCAAGGTTGGCCTATCGGTTGCCGCCTCGCTTCACATAGTCCTGCATGAAGGCCTTGATCTCTGGCTTGATGGACAGTCCGTTGCGGACCTCGGTATTGAGGTTTGCATTTGATACATATTCCGGAGCATCGCCCATCATCTTTTGCGCTTCCTCGATAAAGGCCGTGTCCACGCTCATGCGCGCCACCGCCTGGCGCAAGGCCGCGACTGCCTCCAGCGGCGCGCCGGGTGGCATCGCGATCAATCGATACATCGTCCCATTGACGGTGAGCAGCGACAAATAAGCCTCCCAGAGTGGCCCCGAGGGCAGTTTGCCTCTGTGGCCCTTGAAGAACTCATGGTACGGCTGGATCGGCAAATTCTTAATCTGCTTTGGAACGCTGAATTCGACGCCGTTGTAACGTGGATCGTAGTACACGGTGACGAAAGCGCCCGACCGAACCAGCGGCTCGATCTTGGTCGCATAGATAGGCGGGGACTCGGCGTGATAGCTGATCTCATTGCGCTGCATGGCAAGCATCGCCTGCGAGCTTGAATTGTAGCCCGTCACGTAATGATAAGGCACGCCGAGCATATCGAGCGTCAAACGCATGGACAGGTCTTTGGGAGCGTCACGCCCGAGACCTCCAACCACGAGGTTCTCCGCCTTGAGGAGGTCGGCGGCAGTCCTGATGCCGGGCTTTACGTCACTGCGCACGAAGTGAATGCGCCCGCTTGGGATTACGGCGACAAATTCGTAGGTTCGGAAGTCGACGTTGAAGCGCTCGGGGTTGCTGACGTAGCGCTGCGTGGCGGCGGTGAGATAGCCCAGCATTGTGCCGCCCTTGGGGGCGACTTCGCCGAGATATTTGGTGCCGACGAGACCGGCGGCGCCGCCCATGTTCTGCACGATGACGTTGGGATGGCCCGCAATATATCGGCCGACATGACGTGCGAATACGCGGGCCTCGATGTCGGTGGGACCGCCGACATCGTAGTTGACGAGAACGGTGAGTTGCTTGCCCGCATAGAAGTCCTGAGCGCCCACGCTGCTGGCCAACGCGGTAGCGAGCGAGATGGCGGCGAGAAAAAGAGGGGTGTGCATTGATCGACCCGAGAGCCCGAAAGGGTGAGGCGTCGCGTACGGTAGCGCATTGCGGTCGGCCGTCAAAGGCTACCCGCATGCGCCGGCCGGCGCCAAGGGCTGCGGTAGATTGGCGAGGCGCCGAGCGAAGGGGCAGTGAGCAAGGAGAGAAATGTCGCTTTGGCTGCCATGGAACATGTGGCGTCACATCACACAACTACTAAGTCAGGGCTGCTGCGGAATTGGCACTTCGTGCACTTTCATCGCCAGCGCAACCGACGTGTAGTAGCCGAGGAGCACGAGCACCTCGGCGATGCCGTTGCGTCCCAGGACCTCTTCTATCTTGGCAAACTGCGCGTCTGGCAACTTCGCGCCGCTCACGAGCGCCGCAGCAAAATCGTAGACGCCGCGCTCGTGCGGATCGGTAAGCTTCGGGTCAGTGCCGGCGACGAGCGCTTCGACCGTCTCCTGCGACAGGCCCACGCGTTTGCCCTCGCGGATATGCGCCTGGCGTACATAGTCGGCGTCCCAGTGCCGCGCGATCACCAGAATTCCGATCTCGACCTCGCGCGGCGACAGCGAGCCGCGCTTGTTGAGATAAGTACCGATGTGTTCCATCCCGCTCGCGACCGTCGGGCTGTGAATCCAGACCTTGTAAGGGCCAAGGATGCGGCCGCGCCCGGCGACGAGCTGATTGAAGATTGTCGTCTGCTCGGGCGTCAGCTTTTCGGGTGGGATTTCAAGAAGGCGATTTATGATTGTTCTCGGCGTCTTGTAGTTAGACTGATACTTGAGAATGAGCGATCGGGTGACTGCGCGACGGAGATTGAGCCTTACTCCGGCAGCGGGATGAACTCGGTTTCATCTCCGGGGACGATATCGAAGCGGCGCGCTTTCCATTCCTCCTTGGCTTGTTCGATCCGTTCCTTCCGCGATGATACGAAGTTCCACCAGATATAGCGTGGCCCGTCCATCGCGGCTCCCCCGACTAGAACGACGCGAGCCTCGCTCGCGGCAGTTACCGCAATCGGATCGCCAGGCCTCAGCACCAGGAGCTGGCCGGACGCGAAGCGGTCACCCGCAATTTCGATCTCGCCTGCTGCAATATAGAGCGCACGCTCCTCTGTGCCGGCGTCGAATGGCAGCGTTGCGCCCGGGGCGAGAGATGCGTCGGCGAACAGCGTGTCTGACCGCGTGGCCAACGGTGAACGCTGACCGAGGAAGGTGCCTGCCACGACGCGCATGCTCACGCCATCTCCGGACACGACCGGCAGGCCAGACTGATTATGGTGCGCGAAACTGGGGTCTATCTCTTCGTCGCGGGCCGGCATTGCGACCCAACATTGTAATCCATGGAGGGGTTCGCCGCCGGCGCGACGTTCCGGCGCCGTACGCTCGGAATGGACGATGCCGCGGCCGGCCGTCATCCAGTTGACCTCGCCAGCCCGTATGGGCACTGCGGTACCAAGGCTGTCACGGTGCAGGATTTCACCGTCGAACAGATAGGTGAGGGTCGAAAGCCCAATGTGGGGATGGGGTCGCACATCGACGCCCTGGCCCTCGCGGAGAATGGCCGGCCCAAAATGGTCGAAGAAGATGAATGGTCCGACCATGCGATGCCGCGCATGCGGAAGCGCGCGCCGCACAGAGAAGTCGCCGAGATCGACGCTGCGCGGCACAATGATGAGTTCGATGGCTTGGCAGGCTGGGGCATCGCCAGGGGCGGGATCCTTGCCGGGGAAGAAGCTCATGACTGGTCCTTGAGACGCTGGTCCTTGAGAAGCTGGTCCTTGAGACGCTGGTTCTTAAGACGGCTGGTTCTTGAGAAATGCCGCGCCCGGCCCGCAAAGCCAGGAGCGGCTCTTTATCAAAGAGCCTATAGCAAACATTCAAAGCTCGATTGTGGCGATCTGCCTCATCGCGTCGGCCCGCTCGAGGGGGCTCATTCGATGTGCCGTGAGGTCACTTGACGTCCAGCGGCTCGGTTCCGGTCGGCTTGCCGGCAGCGTCGAGTGTAATCTTCTCGACACGCGCCTCGGCTTGGCGCAGGAGCTCTTCGCAGCGGCGCTTGAGTGCTTCGCCGCGCTCGTAGATCGCAACCGACTCCTCCAGCGGCACCTTTCCCTCCTCAAGCCGCTTGACGATCGACTCAAGTTCCTCGATCGCTCGCTCAAAGGTCAGGCGCTTGATGTCGTTGGTTTCTGCCATGCGTGAATCCGGTTGAGGCGCGAGTCGCCGCCGTTATTGTAGACGATTTGACCGGAAGGTCTAACCTCGCATCAGCCCGCTCACGTGGGCGGCTGCGGAGTTTGCGAGACCCTCGAGGTCGTAGCCGCCCTCCAGCATGGAAACAACGCGGCCCTTGGCGCTTGTGTCGGCCACTTCCATGATCTTCTGTGTCGCCCACAGGAAGTCCCCCTCCAGCAGGTTGAGATTCGCGAGCGGGTCGCGCTGGTGGGCGTCGAAGCCTGCTGAGATCACGATTAGCTCCGGCTGAAAGTTGCGAAGGCGGGGGAGGATGACGCTCTCCAGGGCGTCACGGAACTGCGCGCCGCCATCGCCGGGCGAAAGTGGTGCGTTGACGATGGTGTCATGCTCGCCCCGCTCACTCGGCGCGCCTGTGCCCGGATAGAGCGGCATCTGGTGGGTGGAGCAATACATCACGGTCTCGTCCGACCAGAAAATATCCTGCGAGCCATTGCCATGATGAACGTCGAAGTCAACGACCGCAGCGCGCTCGATGCCGTGTCGGCTTTGAGCGTGGCGTGCGGCGATGGCCGCATTGTTGAACAGGCAAAAGCCCATCGGCCGCGTGGTCTCGGTGTGGTGGCCGGGGGGACGTGTGGCAACAAAGGCATTTCTTGCGCGGCCGCTCATCACTTCGTCAACGGCGTGGACGCCGCCGCCCGCTGCGCGCAATGCGGCCTCGAAGCTGCCGGGCGACATCGACGTGTCGGCGTCAAGGCGAACCATGCCTTCCTTGGGAGATGCCTCTTGAATTGCGGTGACATAGTCCATCGGATGGCAGAGCGCGATCGTGTCCAAATCGGCCGCTGGCGCCTCGATCCGGACTAGGTCCCGAAACCGGTCGTCCGCAAGAGCCCGCTCGATCGCCCGCAGGCGGTCCGGCCGTTCCGGATGTCCGAGCGGGGTCAGATGCTCGAGGCAGGCTGGGTGCGTAATGAACAGCGTGGTCATTGCAGACATCTAATCGTTTGCGGCACCAACCGGAAGTGCCGCGCTATGCCAAAGCCGTCTCATCGACGCTGGCGGCCCCCTCGATGATCTCACGCTCAAGTCCTGAGGCGTGGGGGGTGAGGTGCTCGGCGAAAAAACGGGCCAAAGCCAAACGGGCGTCGGCATCCTCCCCGAGGCGCACTGCCGCTAGAGCCTCCTCGGCCAGCAATGCGCTGCCCGCTGCGGTTGCAAACAGCCGGAGGTAGGGCGTGGCGCCGGCCAGCGAAGCATCATCGGATGGCCGGCCAAGCATCCAGGCGGTGGTGCGCTCGAGGCAATCGACAGCCTCGCCAAGCCGCGCGCCGGTTGCGCCGAAGGCTGGATTATTCGTGGTCCGGACCGTCTCGACCGTCCGCCTCAATTCCGCGATGAACTGCTTCACCACCTCGCCCCCTGCGAGCGGGAGCTTTCGGGTGACAAGGTCGATCGCCTGGATTCCGTTGGTTCCTTCATAGATCGCGGCGATGCGCGCGTCCCGGTAGTGCTGTGCGGCGCCGGTTTCTTCGATGTAGCCCATGCCGCCGTGAACCTGCACACCGAGCGATGCGACCTCGACGCCGACATCAGTGGCGAAGGCTTTGGCCACCGGTGTGAGCAACGAGGCGCGTTCATGCGCGGCTTGGCGACTGCGTTCGTCTTGGCCGCGATGGGTACGGTCGATGGCCACGGCAGTCGCATAGCAGATCGCGCGGGCGGCGCGGGTCTGCCCGCGCATTGTGAGCAACATGCGCCTGACGTCGGGATGGGCGACGATCGGGCTTGATCCCTCTTTCGCGCCAAGTGCGCGGCCTTGCCTTCGGTCGCGTGCATAGGCAAGCGCCTGCTGCGTTGCGCGCTCGGCTATTGCAACTCCTTGCAGCGCCACGGCAAGGCGCGCCTGGTTCATCATCGTGAACATGCAGGCCATGCCGCGGTTCTCTTCACCGATCAGATAGCCGGTCGCGCCACCTTGGTCGCCAAAGATCATCGTGCAGGTCGGCGAGCCGTGGATGCCTAGCTTGTGCTCGATCGAGTGCGCGCGCACGTCGTTGCGCAGCCCCGGTGCGCCGTCGGCGGCGGGTAAGAACTTCGGAACTAGAAAGAGCGAGATCCCCCGGGTTCCCGCCGGAGCATCGGGAAGGCGCGCCAGAACGAAATGGATGATGTTGTCGGTGAGGTCGTGCTCGCCGTAAGTGATGAATATCTTTTGTCCTGTGAGGCGGTAGGTGCCATCGCCGGCGCGTTCGGCTTTGGTGCGGAGCGCGCCGACATCGGAGCCTGCCTGCGGCTCGGTGAGCTGCATCGTGCCGGTCCATTCCCCGCTCACGAGCTTGGGCACGTATGCCTTCTTGAGACGATCGTTGCCATGCGCGACCAGAGCATCGACTGCACCCATGGTCAGGATCGGTCCTATGCCAAAGGCCATGGACGCCGAGTTCCACATTTCAATGCAGGCGGAATTGACCGCGTGGGGCAATCCTTGGCCGCCCCATTCCGTCAGTGCCGAAAGGCCGTTCCAGCCCGCCGCCGCCCAGTCGCGGTAGGCTTGCTTCCAGCCGTCGGGCGTCGTTACGGCACCATCCTTGAACCGGACACCCTGACGATCGCCGATTTTGTTGAGCGGCGCGATGATCTCAGTCGCAAACCGTCCTGCCTCTGCAAGCACGGCGTCGACCACGTCCCCGTCGAGATCGTCATAGAGTCCTTCCGCGAGCGCCGATCCAAATCCGGCGGCGTGCTTGAGCGCAAAGGCGATGTCGGTGACCGGTGCGCGATAGGTCATCTCTGGTGCCTCCGATCGAGTTCGGAATTCAGCTCAAGCGCACACACTGTTCGAACATCTACACGAACTGGACCGCCACGCCGCCGAGCGGGCCGAAATCGGCATGCAGCGTATCGCCTTTTTCCGCCCAGACCGGGCGGATGAACGAACCAGAGAGCATGATATTGCCAGGTTCGAGAACGCCTCCAAAGGGCGCGAGCTTGTTGGCAAGCCAAGCAATGCCAAGTGCCGGATGCCCGAGCACGCCGGCGGAGACGCCGGTCTCCTCGATTTCCGAGTTCCGGTACATCACGCCGCCGACCCAGCGCAGATCAATGTCCATCGGTCCGACCGGTCGACCGCCGATCACAATTCCGGCCGCCGCTCCGTTGTCGGCGACGGTGTCGAAAATCTTGCGTGGATTTTGGACGCGCGCGTCGATGATCTCGATCGAAGGCACGACGTATTCGGTCGCGCGCAGCACATCAAGCAAGCCGACGCCCGGTCCCTTGAGCGGCTTCGCCAAGACGAATGCGAGCTCAAGTTCGACGCGTGGCACGCAGTAGTTGGCGTGGGCAACCTTGGCGCCGTCGGCCACCAGCATGTTGTCGAGCAAGTGGCCGTAGTCCGGTTCGTCGATCTGCGAGGACTGTTGCATCGCTTTCGACGTCAGGCCGATCTTGTGGCCGATAAGCTTGGCGCCAGCCGCGATCTTGCGTCGCGTCACCTCGCTCGAAATCGCATAGGCATCCTCGATGGTGATGTCGGGCCAGGTCTTCGAAAGCTGGACAACTGGTTTGCGATCCCTCTCTGCCGTGAGCAAAAGGTCTGCGGCTTTGTCATGATCGGCCTTGGACAACACTTTCGGAGGCTCCCGTTCTTCCGGCGGGCAGTATCGGCGCGATGGCCCTGGCTGCGCAAGCGCGAAGAGCGCTGTCGGCTGGGGTGGCGACCCTCGCGATTGTTTCCAGAGCCGGCTTGCGGTCGTTGCCGGATTGCGGAAGCATGCCGGCGCTCTGCCGGACCATGCTCGCGAAAGGCCATTCGATGAAACTGCCAGCCTACGAGGTACTTGCCCAGGCGTTTGTTGCCGAAGGCGTAGACACGGTGTTTACGCTGATGGGGGATGCGAACATGCATTGGGCGAGCGCCATGACAAGGCACAATGGCGTCAAGCTCGTTCATACGAGGCATGAGCATTGCGCGTGTACTGCGGCCATCTCCTATTCGTGGGCAACCGGCCGGCCCGGCGTTGCGTCAGTGACCTGCGGCCCTGGATTTACGCAGACCATGACGGCGCTGGCGACGGCCGT
This sequence comes from uncultured Alphaproteobacteria bacterium, assembly GCA_963753575.1. Lineage (GTDB taxonomy): Bacteria > Pseudomonadota > Alphaproteobacteria > Rhizobiales > Xanthobacteraceae > VAZQ01. The sequence continues at coordinate 2,607,166 of CAVWCR010000003.1, read as the reverse complement.
ACGCGGTCGTGTCCCGCTCGTCATCCTGGCCGGTGAGACGCCGATGAATGCGCCCTACCATAACCAGCGGATCGACCAGGCGCCGTTCGCCGCGGCCGCTGGCGCCCGCTATATCCAGGCTCACAGTCTTGGCCGCATGTTGGAGCAGGTGCGCGAAGCGTTCCATTGCGCGCAGCTCGAAAGGGCGCCCGTGGTGCTCGGAGTTCCCTATGATCTTCAGCGGCAGCTGATCGACGATGCCTCCGAGTACAAGCCTTCAGCCTCACTGCTCCCGCAAACTGACGGGATCTATCCAGGTCCGCGCGCAGTGGAGGAGGCCGTTGCGCGCATTCGCGCCGCCCGGCGGCCGATCATTGTAGCCGGACGGGGCGCGGTCGCTGCCGACGCCAAGGCGCAGATCGAGGCGCTGGCCGCGCACTGTGGCGCGCTCCTGTCGACCACCCTTCCGGCCAAGGGATTGTTCGACGACGATGAGTTTGCGATCGGCATAGCCGGTGGGTTCTCGTCGGAGCTCACTTATGAGCTCTTTTCCGAGAGCGACCTCGTCATCGCGGTTGGGGCGAGCCTCGGCAATCATACGTCGCACAACGGCAAGCTCTATCCGAAGGCGTTCATCCTCCAGATCGATCTCAACCCGGTCGGGTTGAAGTATGGCATCGGCACGGCCGATCTGGCCTTACGGTGCGATGCCAAGGGGGGTGTGGAGGTCGTCCTTGAGCGCCTGCAGTCCAACGGCGGGCCAACGCCTGGGTACCGCTCAAAGGCGCTCGCGCACCGCATAGCCACAGAGAAGCCGGATCCGACGGAATACCCGATTGATCCCGGAACCTTCGATCCCCGAGATGTTATAGCCGAGCTAGACCGGATCATTCCGCGAGATTGGGATGTCGTGAGTGGCGGCGGACACGCTGCCTACTTCACCACGTTGATGCGCGGGCGTTCGCCGCGGAATTACTTCACGCTTCGGGAGTTCGGGGCGATCGGCAATGGCCTCTCGTTTGCGTTGGGCGTGGCTGCAGCAAGGCCCTCCGGCAAGGTGCTCCTGCTGGAAGGAGACGGTGGCTTCATGATGCATATCCAGGAGCTGGAGACGATCAAGCGACATGGTTTGAAGCTCGTGATCGGCATAATGAACGACGGCGGATTTGGTGCCGAGGTCCACAAGTTTCGGTCCGACGGCCTTGACCCTTCGGAGGCGATCTTCGGCCGGCCGGACTTTGCCGCGATCGCCAAGGGGTTCGGGCTGCGCGGCGCGAATGTCTCAGACTTGAAGGATTTTGAGTTGCTGCTGCGAGGCTACGAGAGTGCTGCGGGTGCGGAAGTCTGGAACATCCCGATCTCTGACAAGGTTGTCTCGATCATGCAGGCGAGGCAATCGAAGCATTGACAGTGGCCTCGCCGCGCAAAGGCCGGGCGGCGAAGTCATCCTGTCCGTTGCCGCTCACTGAGCTCGGCGCCCGCTTGGGCGGGCAGAAGCCAGAAGACGATGGCTGATGCTAACGATAAAAGGCCAAGCGTAAAATAGGCGGGCGCCACGTCGTCAGGCGCGACCGTCGCCCGCTCATGCCAGAGCAGACTGAGGTGCACGACCATCGCAGCGAGGCCCACCCCCACGCTCTGCATGAGTTGCTGGGACATGGCCGAAAAGCTCGTGGCCCGACTGGTCTTTTCAATCGGCATGTTGGCATAGGCGAGTGACTGCACCGCAGTGAATTGCACCGAGCGCGAGAATCCGCCGATGAACAGGATCACAATGATAACCAGATAGGGCGTCGCTGGCGTGAACAGGCCGCATACCGTCAGAAAGGTCCCGGTCAACAGCGCGTTCCAGATGAGAAGCCGCCTGAATCCGAACAGACGAAGGATGGGCCGGAACGTGAACCGCATCAGCAGCGATCCGGCAGCGCTTGCGAGCGTGATGGCGCCGGCCTGAAAGGCTGAGAGCCCAAACCCGAGCTGAAGCAGCAGCGCGAGCGCGAACACCGAGGAGACGGTACCGAGAAAGAACAGCGCTCCGCCAATGATCGAGGCCGAGAATGTTCGGATCCGCAACAAAGTGAGATCGATAATCGGATCGGGCTTTCTCAGCGCATGCACCAGATATAGCGCCGCGCAAATCGTGCCGATCGTGATGGTGGCCACGACCACCGGGCCGGACAGCAATCCACGTCCCAGGGCCGAAAAGCCGAAGACCAGTCCGGCAAGCGCAAGGCTGATGAGGACGAAGCCACGCACATCGAGGGGGCCGACCTGCTCCTCGCGAATATCCGGGATGAACTTGCGGACGAGTAGAATTCCAGTAAGGCCGATCGGCAGATTCAGGAAGAAGATCCATGGCCAGGAAAAATAGGTAACGATGAAACCTCCGACCGATGGTCCGAGCAAAGGGCCCAGCACTGCCGGGATGGTGATGTAGTTCATCGCCGTGACGAGCTGCTGCTTGGGCACGCTCTTCACCACGATGACCCGTCCCACCGGCGTCATCATGGCGCCGCCCATGCCCTGGATGGTGCGCATGATTACGAGCTCGGGGAACGAGCGTGCCAGGCCGCAGAGCATGGAGCTGAGGGTGAACACCACGATGGCCCAGGTGAAGACCCGCTTGGCGCCGAAGCGGTCCGCCATCCAGCCGCTTATCGGAACGAAGACCGCGAGCGACAGCAGGTAGCAGGTAATCGCCAGGTTGAGCCGTACCGGGTCGTCATTGAGCGACTGCGCCATCGCGGGCAGCGCGGTCGTGATCACCGCACCATCGAACTGATGCATGAACTGGGCGCAACCGACGATCAGCGGCGCGATGACGTGGGTGCGGGATGATGACATCAGGAATCAGGACTTGCTGATCCCATGTTCGCTGCCATCGCCTCCGGGGTAAAGATGTAAAAAGCAGCATATTGGCGCATCTCTCCGGTTCGAACCGAAGGGCCTTCCAACTCTGGCTTGCAGGTTGCCGCTGGGCACCGGCCAATTGTCATGCCCTGATAATTGGCATAGGGTCCGCATCGGAAACTGATAATTCCGCAGCAATTGGCTTGGAACAACCTCAAGGGAAGGAAACGGATCATGCGGGCGAGAGATTTCCTGCTTACGACGACGTTCTCTGCAGCTCTGCTATTTCTGCCAGCGGTGCTCCCCGCCCAGGCCCAGTCGGCGCTGACCGGCACGGTCAGCTCGGCCGAGGAGGGCTCAATGGAAGGTGTCGTCGTCAGCGCCAAGAAGGACGGTTCGACGATTACGATCAGCGTCGTTACCGACGCGCAAGGTCGATTTGCTTTCCCGGCAAACCGCCTGGAGCCCGGCAACTACGCGCTGAAAGCGCGTGCGGCCGGCTATGAGCTTCCGGGCAAGAACACCGCAAACGTTGCGTCCGGCAAGGAAGCCAAGGCCGAGCTGAAGCTTCGGAAGGTGAAGAATCTCTCGGCGCACATGACCAATGCGGAGTGGCTCGTGAGCATGCCGGGCACTGAGGATCAGAAGAAGTTTCTGCTCAATTGCGTCGGCTGCCATACCCTCGAGCGGATCGTGAAGTCGAGTTATGATGCTGACGGCTTCTTGCAGGTCATTCCGCGCATGAGCACATATTATCCGGGCAGCACGCCGCTGCGACCGCAGAAGCTCACCAACTTCGTCCGCGATCGCGGCCGTAACGTCAACCTCAGGCCGATCGTCGAATGGCTTGCCAGCATCAATCTGAGCCAGCAAGAGACGTGGGAATACAAGCTCAAGACGTTGCCGCGGCTGTCTGGCAAGTCGACGAAGGTCATCTTCACCGAATACGACCTGCCGGAAGCGTATATTCAGCCCCACGACGTGATGCTCGATCGCGCGGGTAACGCGTGGTACTCCGATTTCGGGCAGATGTTCCTCGGCAAGATGGACACCAAGACCGGCAAGGTCACGCAATATCCGATCCCGGTGGTGAAGCCTGGCTGGCCACTTGGTACGCTCGACCTCGAGATCGACAAGGACGACAACCCGTGGGTTGGCGTGATGTACCAGAGCGCCATCGCCAGGTTCGACAAGAAGACCGAGAAATTCACGATGTGGTCGACGCCCAAGGAGTGGGACAGCGCCGGCGGCCAACTGGGCCATCTCGCGGTCGAGGGGACCAAGGTCGACAACAAGGTCTGGATCAAGAACTCCGACGGCACCAAAATCTATCGGCTCGATCTCGTGTCCAACAAGTTCGAGAACCTGGGCACGCCCAAGGATCCGCGGACCGACCGCCGCATCGGGACCTATGGCATCCACTCGGATCAGGCCAACAATGCCTACCTGCTCGACTTCTCCGCCGGTAACATTGTGAAGATCGATGCCAAGACCAAGCAGCAAACCGTCTACCTGACGCCGACACCGCGCTCGACGCCGCGGCGCGGTCGCGTTGATCAGGAAGGTCGTTTGTGGTTTGCCGAATATCGCGCCAATGCCATCGGCATGCTGGATCCGAAGACTGGGGTTATCAAGGAGTGGAAGGTGCCGTCGCCCTGGAGCGCCCCCTACGACGCCGTTTACGGTAAGGACGGCTCCGCCTGGACCGGCTCGATGCTCACTGACCGGGTCTCGCGCCTTGATGTGAAGACCGGTCAATATATTGAGTATCAGTTGCCGCGCCCGACCAACATCCGGCGTGTGTTTGTCGATGATCGGACGAGCCCCGGCGCGCTCTGGATCGGCAGCAATCACGGCGGGTCGATTGTCAAGGTCGAGCCGATCCTCGACTGAGCTGGCGCAGGCCTTTTCGCCAAAGTCGTCATGGCCGGGCTTGTCCCGGCCATGATACATTTTGAGCAAGGTCGGCTCGAATGCTGACAAGACAAGATCGCCCAAGGGAGGGAACAATGCTGTTGCGCACGACGTTTCTTGTCATGGCCACTGCGGTGGCTCTCATCGGACCTGCTCACGCCCAAGGCCTGAAACAGGTGGGCACGATCCCGATCCCGGGCGCTCCGATCAACCAATTTGGCGCTCTCGCGATCAATCAGACAAGTGGTCTCGGCTATTTTGCCGACAAGGACAACAAGGCGGTCGTGGTGTTCGATACCAAGACCGACAAGTTTGTCTCACGTATTGGCGGATTTGTCGGAGTAGCAAAGAGTGGCAACACGTCCGGTCCCAACGGGGTTGCGGTGGTCAATGGTGGCGCCGAACTGTGGGTGAGCGACGGCGATAGCACAATAAAGATCGTCGATACCAAGTCCGGATCGCTGAAATCGAAGATTGCGACGGGGGGCGTCGCCCGCGCGAACGCCATGGCATTCGACCCGAACAGCCGGGTCGTCATCGTTGCCAATTCTAACGATGAAACGCCGTTTCTCAGCCTGATCTCGACGGAGCCGGGCCAGAAAATCCTTGCGAAGATTCCCATTGCACAGTCGGCTGAAAACCTGGAACGCTCTGCCTACCACGCGCCAAGCGGAACGTTCTTCACGGTCATCCCTGTGCAGCGTGCGGACAAGACCAAAGGGTTGCTCGCGCAGACCGATCCGAAAAGCGGCAAGCTCGTCAGACTCTACGATATCGATCGATGCCATCCGCACAGCCTCGCAATCGTTTCGGACGCGATCATCTTCATGGGGTGCAGCACTGCTCATGGCCCATCGCGCAAGCCGGGCGGCGACCTGGCGATCTTCGATATCGCGAGCGGCAAGGTGGAGGCCTACGGCGCCGGTCTTGGCGGCAATGGTGGATCGACCGTCAACCGGAAGCTTGGCCACTACTATCACGCCACCACCACGGGGTCGCTGGTCGTCGTTGATATCAGGAGCCGGCAACTTATCCAAAAAGTGCCGACCTGGCGGGGTGCCCGGTCGCTCGCGGTGAACCTCGAATCCGGTCGGGTCTATGTTGCGACAACCGCCAAGGATGGCCCCTGCGGTGGCTGCATCGCGGTTTTCGCGCCGCAATAGCCTTCCGCCATCGATACTCTCACTGCCACTTGGTATGGTCTTGCGCAGAACAGGACTTCGCGGCAGGTGAGACGAGCGATGGGTGGACTTCTGGCCGGCGTGCGCATCCTCGAGCTGACCAATGTGCTCGCCGGGCCCTTCTGCTGTTATCAGCTTGCCCAGCTTGGCGCCGACGTGATCAAGGTCGAGGTGCCGGGCTCCGGTGATCTTGCACGGCAGCTTGGTGCTGATCCGAACCTTAATCGCGCCCACATGGGTGCGTCGTTTCTGGCGCAGAATGGAGGCAAGAGGTCAGTCACCCTCAATCTCAAGAGCGGCAGGGGCCGGGATGCGTTCCTGAAGCTCGTCTCAACGTCCAGCGTACTGGTCGAGAATTTCCGGCCTGGCGTGATGGATCGGCTTGGCCTTGGCTACGCGGCGCTCAAAAACGTCAGACAAGACCTGATCTATTGCGCAATCTCAGGCTTCGGGCAGGACGGCCCGCTCAAGTTCAATCCCGCCTACGACCAGATTGTTCAGGGTCTCTCGGGAGTCATGAGCGTGACCGGAGACCAGAAATCCGCACCGCTGCGTGTCGGCTATCCGGTTGCCGATACCATGGGCGGCATCACGGCGGCTTTTGCAATCACCGCGGCGCTCTATCGGCGAGAGCGGAGCGGAGAAGGTGAGTTCATAGACGTGTCAATGCTCGAGTTGACCTTGGGTGCGATGGGCTGGGTGGTTTCGAACTTCTTGATTGCGGGCGTTCGGCCGCAGCCGATGGGTAACGAGAACATGACGGCAAGCCCCTCGGGAACGCTGAACACTGGGGATGGTCCGCTCAACATCGCGGCCAACAAGCAGCAACAATTCGAGACGCTGTGCGGCCTGATCGGGCGCCCCGACCTCACTAATGATTCCCGTTTCGCCGGGCGTGAGGATCGGAAGCGCCATCGGCTCGAGCTCAATGCCGAGATCGAGGCGGCGCTTGCCGGCAAGTCGGCAAAAGATTGGGCCATTCTCCTCAACCAGCACGGCGTTCCCGCCGGCGAAGTGCTGGACGTGCCAGCTGTGCTCGACCATCCGCAGATTGCGGCGCGCCAGCTCCTGCGGACATTCGAGGACGTGCCCGGCGTCGACCGTCCGGTTCGAGTGGTGCGCGCAGGCTTCCGCCTCGCGAGCGGCGATCCAGGTCCCTCAACGCCTCCGCCTCGCCTCGGTGCCGATACCAACGACATCCTTGCGGAGCTTGGCTATTCGAAGAGGGAGATCGATGATCTCGCGCGGGAGAACGCCATATGAAATTGCCACTGCGGTGCATGCCCTCGACTGGCTTGGAACAGACGCGATGACGACGGATCGAACGCACAAGTCGCCGGAGGATTGGTGGTCGACCTCCATCATCGATATGAAACCAGGTTCGATCCGCATTCGCGGCTACGCGATCGAGGAGCTGATCGGCCGCGTCGGCTTTGTCGATATGATCTATCTGATGAACTCGTGGCGAGCTTCCGCACCCGGATGCCGCCCGGCTCCTTGGGGCGGCATTGGCTGCCGCGGTTGACCACGGTCCACAAGCCCCTTCGATTGCGGCCGCCAGGATGGCGATCACCTGCGGGGTTGGCATCAACAATGCCATGGCATGCGCCGCCAATATGCTGGGCGATGTGCACGGCGGTGCTGGCGAGCAATGTGTGACGCTTATGAACGCAATCGCGGCGCGTCTGGGAAACAACACGGACAAACGGCACATCGCCGATGCTGTCGATGCCGAATTGCGCGCGCTTGCGGAGCAGGCAATCAGCTACGTGCCCGGCTTCGGGCATCGCTTTCACCCGGTTGATCCGCGGGCGCCGCGCTTGCTGTCGCTTGTGGACGAGGTGGTCGCCAGGGGGACCATCAGCGGGCGCTTTGCGGCTATTGGCCGAGCGCTCGAGGATGTGCTGGCAGTCCGGAAAGGAAAGCGGATTCCGATGAATATCGACGGTGCGACGGCGGTCGTTTACGCTGAGCTGGGCTTTGCGCCCTCGCTTTGCCGGGGCCTGTTCGTCCTCTCTCGTTCGGTCGGCGCCCTGGCACATGCCTGGGAGGAAATGCAAGCGGGCGAAAGGAATAAGGGACCGATCCCGCGCCATCTGCTATGGACTTATACGGGACCGCCTGCACGACCTGTGCCCGAAGAGCCCCGATAGGCGAGTGGTCTGCCGCGAAAGAAGGCGCCGAGAGCCGGCATGATCCTGGGCCCCCTCGCCGAACAGAATTTCCCCCAGGCGATCACGATCTCCGCAGGCGACTGGACCGTCTTTTTCACACGGCCGCTGTCGGCGATGATCCTGGCGCTGGCTCTGCTGGCCTTGCTGGGGCCCAAGCTCTATTCGTTCGTATCGAAGCCCAGGCCCGAGCACGTGCCTGGCGACGCCTGACGCTGCTGCGTGATCCGACGTTCTGATCAAGGACCAGAGTCGGATCGGTGGACCGAGTGGCCGCCATCGATGTCGAGCGCGGCCCCGCTGATGAAGCTCGCGCGATCGGACGCGAGATAGATCACCGCTTCCGCCACCTCCGACGCCTTGCCGGGGCGGCCGGCGGGGAACTTCGCGTGCAACTCCGGCCAGCGGTTCTCATCGCCAAATAGTCGCTTCGCACGCGCCATGACGTGCGGCAGGTGCCGGCCCGGGACTGTCGGGCCAGGATTGATCGCGACGACACGCACGCCGTGGCGCATGCTTTCGCCGCCCAGGCACTGCGTGAACATGTTGAGCGCAATGTTGGCCATGCAGCCCGCGATATAGCGGTGGCTCGGGTTTCTCGCCGCCGCGCCCACGATGTTGATGATCACGCCATTCTTTCGCGTGCACATATGCGGGTAGATGATGCGGGTGAGATCGACATAGCCATAGACCTTGACGTCCCAGGCCTTGCGCCAGGTGTCGCCGTCGATCTCGGCCAGCGTACCCGGAGGGATGTCGCCGGCGTTATTGACCAGGATATCGACGTCCGCGCAGGCGTTGCCGAGCGCTTCCACTTCCGCCTTGAGCCCGAGGTCACGGCGATGGACCGTCACCTTGATCCCATGCTCGCGCCGCAGTCGCTCCGCGAGTTCTGTCATTGCCTTGTCGTCGCGCGCAGCGAGATGCAAGTCGCAGCCCTCGGCTGCCATGTGCTCGGCAACCACGAAACCGATGCCTTTCGAAGCGCCCGTGATAAGAACCGACTTGCCTTTGAGATTGATGTCCATCTAGTGCCCCGCTTCCGAAGTTCGTGATACGTGGCGGCGCCCTCTGACACGAACTTCGGAAGCAAAGGGGCACTAGCAACTCAATGATTCTAGTGCCGCTTATCGATTTGAAGTTCCTAACCGAGTTTGCTGCAACGGCAGAAGGAACTTCAAATCGGCGGCACTAGCTCTCACTGATATATCTTGAATACTTCACGGGCGAGGGTGGCGCGCATGATCTCGGCAGGTCCGCCGGTGATCAGATAGCTGCGCGAGCGCCGCCACATTGCCTCAATCGGCATTTCGGTGGTCAGGCCCATGGCACCGTGGAACTGCATGCATCGATCGGCGGCCTCGAAGCCAAGCTCGGTGCAGTAGATCTTGCACATGTAGGCGTCGTGGCGGCTGGCGATGCCTTTATCGACCTTCCACGCAGTGCGATGGACGAGCAGCTGGCCGGTCTGATACTTGGTATAGAGATCGGCCATGGCGAACTGGACAGCCTGGCGCTTGGCCAGCGGCTCCCCGAAGGTGACGCGTTGTTGCGCATACTTGCCAATCATCTCGAGGCAGCGTTGGGTGACCCCGAGGCCATGCGTCGCTTGGTGAACCCGGTTGCGTGAAATCCAGGACTGCGCTTCGCGCATGCCTTGGCCTTCCTCACCCACGAGATTTTCGACCGGCACTTTGACGTCGTCGAGCGCGATCTCATAGGTGACATCGCCCATCATATGTTGGTTCTCGCGCACGACCGAGAGGCCCGGCGTATCCAGGTCGACAATGAAGACGGACAGACCGCCGCGCGACCCCTTTTCTGGATCGGTCGCCGCCACCAGCTGCAGGAAGTCGGCGCCCTTCACGTGGGAGATGAAGCGCTTGTAACCGTTGATGACATAATGGTCGCCCTGGCGGACGGCGCGCGTCTTCATGCGGCCGGGGTCGCTGCCGGCTTCGGGCTCGGTCTGAGCGAAGGCGGCAGATTTCTCGCCGCGCAGGATCGGATAGAGATAGCGCTCCTTCATCTTCTCCGGCAGGCGAAGCAGGATCGGACGCGGCGAGGGCCCGAAGACGCCGTCACCGCGATTGGGCAGTGCGATCGAGCGGTGTACTTCCTCCCACACCACGGCGAGTGCGAGCAGTGAAAGACCCTGGCCGCCGAATTCGGCAGGTGTGTCGAGTTGCCACAGTCCCAGCTCGCGCGCCTTGGCCTCCAGCGATTTCTTGATTTCCGGCTTTAGGTCAGGCCCATCCATGCTGTGCATTTCAATCGGGATCAATTCGCGGTCGACGAACTTTCTCACAGTGTCCCGCAACAGCCGGATGTCCTCCGGCAACTCGAAGTCCATGCAACTCTCCTCGGACGCGTCTTGCTTGCGGTTTGTTGCCCGCATTCACCGCTAGAGTCTTACTCGATTGCTGTATAAAGACAAATCCAGTGGCCCTGCTCTTGCGTCGGCCGCAGAGATACGAAGAGGGAGGACGCCCATGATCCTGGTTCGGAGAGCAACGGGACCCGCATGGCGGGCATGGGGTGTCATGCTGGCGGTGGGTCTGGGAATGGCTTCGAGCTATGCCCGCGCCGAGTCGGTCGCTGACTTCTACCGGGGCAAGACCATCCACGTCTACATCGGGGTCAATGTCGGCGGCGGCTACGATTTCGAGGCGCGCATGCTCGCTCGCTTCATGCGTGCGCACATCCCCGGAAATCCGATTTTGGTTCCGCAGAACATAATCGGCGCCGGCGGAATCAAGATGGCCAACTTCCTCTATTCCATCGCCGCCCAGGACGGAACTGCCATCGGCATGTTTCCCTCGACGTTGGTCGCAGTGCAGGCCGTCGGCACCGACGGCGTCCAGTATGACACCAATCGGTTTTCCTGGCTTGGATCAATGAGCCGGAGCCCGACGACCTTCACGACCTGGCATACCACTGGCGTCAAGACCATCGAGGATGCGCGCAAGCGGGAATTGACCGTGGCAGCTTCAAATAAGGGCGCCATTACTTACAGCTACCCCCGCATGCTCAACGAATTTCTGGGCACCAAGCTCAAGATCGTGTCGGGTTATCAGGGCAACAGCACCATGGTTGTTGCGATGGAACGCGGCGAGGTCGACGCCGTTACGAATTCCTGGGATAGTTGGAAATCGCTCAAGGGAGCGTGGCTTGCCGAGAAGAAAATCAACCTGCTGGTTCAGACCGAGCCAAAGTCGAAGGAGCTCAACATTCCGTCCGTGCAGGAGCTCGCGCGCAGTGACGATGATCGCCAGGTGATCAATCTCGTGGTCTCCGGTGACGCGCTCGGCAAGCCGCTCGCGACCGCGCCCAATGTGCCGCCCGAGCGCGTGAAGGCGCTGCGTGATGCCTTCGAAGCCACCCTGAAGGATCCAGAATTCATCAAGGCTGCTCAGGCTGCGAAAATTAACGTCAATCCGGTCCATGGGATCCAGCTGCAGGAGACCGTGCGCAAGGTTCTGGCCACGCCGGAGCACCTGATCAAGCGTGCGCGGTCGATCATTGCCGAGTAGGAGAGCGAACAACACAATGGGATACGTGCCGGCCTCGCGCGCCCTCGAAGGGCTGACCGTCATCGACATGACCCACGCGCGAGCAGGGCCGGTCTGTGTGCGGCAGCTAGCGGACTGGGGTGCCAACGTGGTGCGGATCGAGCGTCCGGGTAATCCTGAGGACTTCTCGGCTCGCCATGAGGCGGATTTCCAGAACAAGCATCGCAACAAGCGCGGGATGGCACTCAATCTGCGCAGCGACGAAGGACGCGCGATCCTCTATCGCATGATCGAGAAGACCGACGTGCTGGTGGAGAACTTCCGGCCAGATGTGAAGAAGCGGCTCAAGTTCGACTACGAGACGCTCAAGAGCAAGAACCCGCGGCTTGTGTATGCCAGCATCTCGGCCTTCGGGCAGGATGGTCCCTACCAGGATCGTCCGGGCGTCGATCAAGTCGTGCAAGGCATGAGCGGGCTCATGTCGGTCACCGGCGAGCCGGGCCGTGGGCCGATGCGCGTTGGTATTCCGATCTCTGATATCGTGACCGGCCTCTATACTGCGCTCGGGATATTGACGGCGCTGGTTGAGCGCCAGAAATCGGGCGAGGGGCAGTGGGTGCAGTCCTCGCTCCTGGAATCGCAAACCTTCATGCTTGATCTGCAAGCGGCGCGTTATCTCGTTGACGGCGTTGTGCCGAAGCAGGTGGGCAACGAGCATCCGAGCGGCCCGCCTACCAATGCCTATAAGACCAAGGACGGCTATGTGAATGTCGCACCGATCCCCTCGATGTGGGGCCGGCTATGCAAGGCGCTCGGCCGCGAGGAGTGGATCGATCATCCAGACTATGCGACGCGCGAGATCCGGCGCAAGCGGCGCAAGGAGATCAACGACGAGATCGCCGCAATCGTCGCCGAGATGGATACCGCGACCGTGATGGCGAAGCTTGAGGCCGCGGAGGTGCCCTGCGGACCGATCTATACCATCGACCAGGCCTACAACGATCCGCAGGCCAGGCACCTCAAGCTTACGCAGACCGTGATCGCCACCAAAGGCAATGAAATGACCTTGCCGCGGCAGCCGTTCACGCTGAGCCGGACGCCGAGCGCACTCGTGCGGCGTACGCCTGAATTTGCCGAGCACACCGACGAGCTGCTCGCGGAATTCGGTTTCTCGGAAGCCGACATCAAGGGCTTCCGCGAGCGGGGCTCGGTGGAGTAGCGCAGCGTTGATGCTGAATAGGCCTGTCAGGCCTCTGCTCTGCGGGCCCTTGGCAGGACATCCGGGTTGACGACGTTGATCGGCGTTCCCGCCGCGTAAGCGGTTATCTGGTCGAAGATGTCGGAGAATTGCACCTCATATTCGTCGCGCGACACGTAGCCGATGTGCGGCGTGCAGACGACATTGGGCATGTTGAGGAGAGGATGGCCGGGATCAAGCACCGGTTCGTCCTCGTAGACGTCGATCGCCGCCATGCCGGGACGCCCGAGGTGCAGCGCGTTGACGAGCGCGTCGGGCTCGATCAGCGGCGCCCGGCTGGTGTTGACCAGGAGCGCGGTCGGCTTCATGCGCGCCAGATCGGCCGCCGTGACGATGTGGCGCGTAGCCGGAACGAGCCGCATATGCAGCGAAATGACGTCGCAGGCCTCGAAGAATTCTTCTTTGCTGCGCGCCGCCACGTAGCCGTCGGCCTGCGCCTGCACAAGCGTTGCGGGTCGTGCCCACACCAGGATGTTCATGCCGAACGCCTTGCCGTAGCCCGCCACGACGCTGCCGATCCGGCCATAGCCATAAATGCCGAGCGTCTTGTCGCGCAACGTGCTGCCGACGCCGATCTGCCACTTGCCGGCTTTGAGCGCGGCCGTCTGCTGAGGAATTTGCCGCATGGCCGCCAGCACGAGTCCCCACGTGAGCTCTGCGGCCGCATAGGAAGGCGTGCCGGGATGCTGACTTGAGGAGACGATGACGCCGAGCTGCGTGCAGGCGTCGACATCGATGTGTGGATAGACGCTGCGCTGGCTGATCAGCCGGAGATTGGGAAGCCGCTCGAGCAGCGGCGCGCGGATCTGCGTTCGCTCCCGGATCAGCACAAGGACGTTGGCGTCGCGCAGCCGCTCGGCCAGCACGTCGTCGTTTTGGACGTGATCCTTCCAGATCGTGACGTCATTCCCGGCGAGCTTGCCGAAACATGGCAGTGTCCGCAGCGTGTCATGGTAGTCGTCCAGGATCGAGATTTTCATGGCTGGCTCGGCATCAGGAAGGCCATCAGGATCGTAGTAGGCGGCAGGCCGCACCAGCTTTCGCGGCAAACACGTCACGCCGTTGCCGCCTTGACCGTCGCACCGATCGATCGAGCCGCAATCAGCGCAAGGCCGACCGCCTTGAGGTAGCCGCCGATATACCCGCCAAGCGGTCCGCCTTCAATGCCGCCCGTGCAGGAGCCGGCCGCGAACAGGCCCGAAATGGGTTCGCCGTTGCGGCCGTTTACGCGCGCCTGCGCGTCGATCTCGATGCCGCCCATGGTGTAGGAAATGCCCGCCACGAGCGGGATTGCATAATAGGGCGGTGTGGCGACCGGTGCGACGCTCACGTGTTTGCTGGCGTTGCGCGATTCCCCGAACATCCGGCCCGAGGTGCGCGGTGGATTGAGGCGATGTCCCTCGTCAGCCATGACGGCCTCGTTGTAGGCCACGACTGTCTCTTGCAAGGCGTCGGCCGGGAGGCCGGCCTTTTGTGCAAGCGTTGCGAGGTCGGGAGCGCTGATGAGAGTTCCGCCGGCCGACACAAGCTGCGGATTGGGCGGCACCAGTTCGGCGCGGCCAGTCGTCTCCCAGATCGCGTGGTCGAAGATCGCTGTTGCGGCAAGTGGATCGGCCGAGCGTGCGAGCGCATTCGAATGCGCGATGCCGCCGAGCCCTTCATCGATAAAGCGTCGGCCGGAGCGGTCGACCATGATGGCGGCGCCGGCGAGCGTATCCATGGTGGGATAGGGCCAAAGCCCGGGGTCGGTGAGGGAATCGCGTGCCAGCAGGTGACCATAGAAGCTCGTCGCGTCAGTGAGCCGGGCGCCAACCTCTTCAGCCATGCGTAGCGCGTCGCCGGCGCCCGAGCCTGCATTGCGCTGCGCCAGGGCGTCGGGCCGTGGCGAGATGAAGCGGCGGACCAGGTCGGGGTTGCCTTGGAAGCCGCCATCCGCGAGCAGCACATTGGCGGCGTCGATTGCTGTCGATTGCCCGGCTCTCTCCGCGACCACGCCAATGCAGCGGCCCTGGTCCATGCGAAGCCTGGTGGCGCGCGCCCCGAGCATGACCACACCGCCACGTCGCTCGAGATTGCTACGCAGCGTTTGCAGCACAACGTCGGGCCCGCGCCCTTTCCAATCGAGCCCGGCGGATAGCGTTCGCGGCGGCGCGAGCATCCAGCGGCTCTTGCCGTGGATCGGAACCTTGATGATACGCGCGCCCTCCGCACGCAGCCATTGCATCGATTGCCTGGCAATGCCGGCCAGCGCATCGACAAGCGCGGGAACTGCATAGCCTTCGGTGTCGAGCTCGATCGCCTGCCGCAGCACTGTCGGGTCGGAATGGGGATCGGTGTGGGCGACGTTGAGGACACCGGTCGCGATGCGCGAGTTGCACGGATAGTGCTCGTCCTCACCCTTCTCCAGCACGACCACGCGGCAGCCCAGCACTGCGGCGCGATTGGCAGCCGTCAGGCCGGCAATGCCGCCTCCCACTACGGCGAGATCGACGGTCGGAGCAGTCATTGCTAGGTCCCCACCTTTCCGGAGACGGTAGACCCGTCACGGCTTTGGCAGCAGCATGTCGACGATCACCCTGACCAGTTCGACATAGCTCAGCGCCAGGCCGTAGCCGACCACGGCGATCCCGGTCCCGAGCAGGCCCCAAAGCCAGTTGCCTGCGCTCAGCGCCGCCCAGAGTCCCACGACCAAGACCGCTCCGGCGAGGCAGCCGGCCGCGAGCTTTCCCCACCGCATCAGGAAGTGGAGCATCGGGTAGTCGTTCATGGCAGCGGTCTTCCCCCGTACCAAGCCAAACGAGCACTCTCGCAGCGCCGAGACGATACCGGCTCCGGAAAGGCGCCGAGGCCCCTGGCATCATGCCGAGCATCGGCGATCACTCGCACGTGCCTGAATTAGCATCGCGCTCGCGAAAGGCCAATGAGGCGCCTGTCGGTCAGCCAGCCGTGGTGGCAGGCGAGATAGGCACTCAAATGCCGGCAAACCAGTTGTAGCCGAGGTCTTCCCAGTAGCCGCCGGGATATTTATTGGTGACCTCGATGGAGGTAATGAATTTGGGCTGCTTGAAGCCGAGCTTGGTCGTCATCTTCAGCCGCATCGGCGCGCCGAACTTGGGCTCGATCGGCCTGTCGGCGTAGGCCAGGCACAGGATGGTCTGCGGATGCAGCGCCGTGGCCATGTCGATGCTGCTCGAATAGTTGATCGGATCGTCGCAGCGGAACATCACGTATTTCGCACGCGTATCGGCGCCGACCTTCTCCAGAAATGCACGCAGCGGTACGCCGCCCCACTTGCCGATCATGCTCCAGCCTTCAACGCAGACGTGACGCGCGACGTAGGAGGTCTGCGGCATGGCCTTAAGCTGCTCGAGCGTCCAGGGCTGCTTGTTAGAGATGGCGCCTGAGAGCTCGAGCCGCCACGTGGCCGGGTTGAGGGTCGGGATGCGGTCTGCGCCATACTGGGCGTTAAATCGGAATTCCTTCGGAACCATGCTTTCCGGGTAGGTGCGCGCCAATTTATTGGGACGGAATAGCGCGGCCTGTACGCCGTCATTCATCCGGGAAAATATGCGCAAGAACCCGTCGACCGGTCCCGTGTTGGTGATGTCGCAGCCAGAGAGCAGCGTCAGCGCTGACAGGCTCAATCCTCTTTTCAGAAAGAGCCGGCGCTGAAGGTTCGCGACGTCGGCCTTGCTCAAGCCACCATCGCGCAATTGTCTCTCGATGGTCATGAGTGTTGCTCCAGAGCTTCCGGCGCGACGGCCGCACGCGGCGCCTTGCCGGTTATCATCGGCGGCAGGACCTTGGGCACGAGCAGCGTCAGCGCGACGTGCACGACGATGAACAGAACGATGCCCGTCATGCCGAAGAAATGGACATAACGCGCGCCCTCGTAACTGCCGAGCGGCACGCCGATCTCCTCGAACTGGACCGGCTTCCAAAGCACGAGCCCCGACCACACCATCAGGATCATCGCCAGCACTGCGAAGACGTAAAGGGATTTCTGCACGGCGTTGCGCGCGCCGAGCCGGTGGTCAAGTTTCCCGCGCAGGAAGTCCAGGACGTCGGCGAGGATTTGCCGCGGCCAGATCGGCGTGAAATGTCGCCGGAAGTGGCCGGTTACGAGCCCGTAGATCACATAGACGATGAGACTGACGAACAGAAGCCACATGGCGGTGAAATGCCAGAGCAGGGCGCCGGCGAGGCCAATGTCATTGTGCACCCGTTCAGCTCCGTCGTAGGTGCCGAGACCAATGGTTGCCCAGGAGGGAAATTCGAAACCGAACAACGGCTCCTGGTTATAGATCTGCCAGCCGCTTCCGATCAGGATGATGATGCCCAACGCCCAGCACCAATGTGCGTAGCGGACGACGCGGGGATGCAAGATGACGGTATCGCTCTGTGTGTTCATGGCTGCACACTCTTTATTCGCTGGGGATCGCGTAAGGTGACCGCGAGCCGAAAAAATGTTGTGGCTATCTTCCAGGCGGCGCTGAGCCCCGCGACCAGATTGCCGGAAACCTTCGACGTGCCACCCTGCCGCCGGCGATGGTCGACTGGCACTTCCAGGATACGCAAGCCGGCGGCGGCGACGCGCATTTGCATCTCGAGGTTCCAGCCGTAGGTCACCTCCCGCATGCCGAGACGCCGCAGCTCACCGACGCGGATAGCACGGAACGGCGACATATCGGTGAAACGCACACCGTAGACGAGCCGCAGAAGAACGCCGGCCAGCGCGCCGGCCACGATCTGCTGCGGGGTCATGCTGCCGGCCTCGCGCTGTCCACGCAGGCGCGAGCCCATAACGAAATCGGCTTCGCCGCGCGCGACCGGGCCAACGACGTCGGCCATGAAGGCCGGAACATCGCTGCCGTCGCCATCGATAAAGCAAATGATGTCGGCATCGGTGCGGATCGTCCGAAACCCGGTTGCGCAGGCGCGGCCGTAGCCGCGCTGGCTTTCGACCACGACGCGGGCGCCTGCGGCCTGCGCGCGGGCAGCGGTTGCGTCGGTCGAGCCGTTGTCAACGACAACGACTTCGTCGGCTCCTTGCAACAGCACCTCGCGCACCACGTCCGCAATCGGCGCCTCCTCGTTCAAGCAAGGGATCACGACCGAGACGATGGCGCTCGTATCCTGCAGCCGCATCACAGGCTCCATCTCAGCCCGCAATTGGCACAGGCTTGCGGCGGCTGCGGCGAGTTGAGAGCCTCACGAAAGGCGCGATAGCGCGGGCCATTCCAGATGTCGCGCAACTCTTCTTGTGTGGCGTCGCCGAGCGTGTAGTTGGCATAGCCGTGCTGCGAGAATGGCGCGATGCAGCAGGGTAGCGCACGGCCATTGGCGGTGAAATACATGACGGTCCATGGCCGACGGCATAACGACCATGGATTGCCGTCCTGCTTGCGCACGAGGCTCATGCCAGGCTCCGCCACGGCACCCGAGGCGCTGAAGGTGAGACCAAGCGATTTCGCCAGCCTCTCCGCCTCTTGCAGATGATCCGCTTCGTCCGTCGCAAGCCTCTCGAACAGTGCCTGGTCCGGCCGCGCCATTCCGATGGTGTCCTGATCGAAGAAGACCAGCCGCTGCAGATAGACTTCCTTCACGCCGATATCGGCCGCGACCTGGACGAACGCCGGAAGTTCGCCGATCGTTTCGCGCAAGCCGGTCAGCCACGCCGAGACCCGTGGCGTGCTGTGTCCCTCGCGTTCCTGCAGCGCGCGGAAGGCCTTCACGTTGCGCAGAATACGGTCGAAGTAGTTCTTGCCTCTGACTTTGCGATAAGAAGCCGCGTTGGAAGCGTCGAGCGACACGCGCAGCTCATCGAGGCCGGCGGCGATCATCGCCCGTCCGTTGCGATCGTTGAGTACGGTGCCATTGGTGTTGAAGAGCACGTAGACGCCACGCTCTTTGAGATAGCGCACCATCTTCGGCAGGTTCCTAACCAACATCGGCTCGCCGACGCCATGCAAGACTGCGCGGGAAAGATCGGGAACCTGGTCCACAATCTTGACGAACAGGTCCCAGGACATGTCCGCCGGCGGCTCCAGCTCCTCATAAGTGCGCGGGCAGGTCGTGCACAGAAGATTGCAGCGGTTCGTGACTTCGAGATAGAGGCAGACCGGCAGGCGCTCGGCCCTGTCCGCCGGCTTGGCGGCGGTCTCGAAATATCGGCGCGGATCGACGGGAGCCCGCTTGGCCGTTATCGAGTCCATCGAAAATACTCCCGTATTGGGGCAAGCGATTGCGCGTTCCATCGCGTTGTCGCTACGATCGCAATCAAGAATGAAAGACTGATCACGCCCTTCCAGAGCAGAAAGCGCGCCTCGTAGTCGGGATAGAGAAGGTAGAGAAGAAGAGCGCCGATGCTCAACGCCCAAGCGGGCGCGCCGCCGCCGATCGCAATGAACGGAACGATCGCGAGATAGTACCACGGATAGTTGGGCGTCAGGAAAAACAGCCCGGTCATGATCAGGAAGGCGACGTCGCGCACGTGCCGTTCGGGCGAATTGTCCTGAGCGAATGCGGAACGCAGCGCGAGCCAGCCCAACGTTCCGGCGGCAAGCGCGATGTAGAGTGGAAGCAGCCCGGGAACATCGCCGAATGCGGTCCGCACGAAATGGACGAGCCAGAAGCCGTTCCCGCCCCGGAATCCTTCTTCCTGGAGATAACCCGTGAACAGGAAGCCAAACACGCCCTGGCCGGCGCCGATATAGGGCAGATAGCAGGCGACCACCGTGAGCACAACGGCTACCGGCAGGCGCCAGTCCCAGGGCCGCCAGCATGCCGGCAGCGCGACGATGGCGTAAGGCTTTGCGAGCGCTCCGAGCGCGATGAAGACGCCGGCTGCAATCCTGCGAAACCGCACGAGCAGCCAGACCCCTATCATAACGAGCATCACCATGAGGGCGTCTACGTGGCCGTTGTTCGCAATCTCCCACACCGCCAAGGGATGCCAGGCATAAGCGACAGCAAGCGTCACCGGCTTGTTGAATTGGCGCAGCAGGTCAATGAGGACCAGCAGAGTAACAGCCTCGCAGCCGATGAAGGCCAGCCGCATGGCCGTTACCGACTCGGACAGCCGCGTCACCACAAAGTAGAAGACCTGCGCGACCGGCGGATAGATCGTGGTGGCGTAATCGACGCGATTGATCTTGGGAAAGATCAGCGTATCGCGCAGATGTGACAGGATCGGATTGGCCGGCACATAAAGATAGGGGTTGATGCCGGCTCCTTGCACGCGACCGTCCCAGATGTAGCGATAGATGTCATCCGACAAAAACGGCGTTTCGCTCAGCGCCATCAGCCGCATGACGATCGCGATTACAATCACGATCGCAAGGCCAAGCCCCACCGGAACCTTCTCGGCGGCCTTGGTGGCGGCCACCGCAATGAAGCCGCTGAGCACAAGCAACAGGACGAACAGGTTCCAATACGGCTCGTGTATGTGCAAAGCGATGCCGGTGAGGAGCAACGCGCCAATTCCGAGCAAGCTGAGCATGGCGAGCGACGTCGCCACGCTGACATGGGCTCGCCGGATCGGATCCGCAATTTCGGTCACGAAAATGTCCTTGTCCGCGGCCGTGCGTTGCGTGCTGCAAAGAACTGCCGGGTATGCGGAGCATCGGACGCTACGAGGTCCGGCTCGGCAAACGCGAGACGCTGTCCGGCAAGTTCCGCCTGCAACAATCGCAATGTGTAGTCGTCATCAATGTCGTACCATTGCGGCACGTTCACGACAGGCAGGTCGATCTCTCGTGCGCGTTCGAGCGTCAGCCGATACACCTGTGGGGTGCTCCATGGGATATCGGCAAACACGCGCCCATGCGGCTTCGACAGTCCGATGAGTGTGTAGCCGCCATCGAGCGCGGGCCCGAGCACGACATTGTCGCCGCTTCGCACCGCATGCACCGCGTCACGCAGAATGGAAAGTGGCAATGTCGGATTGTCCGAACTGACCAGGAGCGCCCCTGAATGGCCCGCCGTCAGCAGGTCAGCCGTTGCGGTGTACAGCCGCGCCCCGAGATCGCCCGTGCATTGTGGAAGAAGCCTAAAACCAAGAGGCAGCAGCGGGCGCAGCATCGCCTCCGAGCCTATTGGTGAGTAGACGGCATACCCGGTCACATCGTCGGTGATCGTCAGGGTGTCAATTGCGACCGCTAGGTCCTGAATAAAGCAGGCCGACAGGGCGGCGCACTCGTCGGGCGTGAGCGCGCTCGATAGGCGGGTCTTTGAGTGGCCAGCAATGGGCGTCTTGCAGATGATGCCGATGGCGATTGATCGCACGGAAAACCACCCCTGACAGATTAATAGGCTCGGCTTGATAGGCCTCTGCTGTGGAGAGGTGGGGCCCTAACTGGTCGTTCGCTGCCGGGACGGGCTATGTTACGTGGGTTGACGGGAATTTGCGGATTGGCTGCCGGACAATTCACATTTGTTTGGCGTTAATTAGTAACAGCATAGGGAACCGGAGCGTATAAGCTCCCAGGAAGCCGAGTGAGCGAGCGCGACATAGAGTGGGGCGACCTCATGCGCGCGGCCAACAGGGGCGATTCTGTCGCCTACAACCGGCTGTTGACGAGTTTGGCCCCTGCAATCCGCTCGGTTGCGCGGCGAGGGCTCGGTCGTGCCGGGCTCGCGCCCGAGGAAGCTGAGGACGTCGTTCAGGAGACCTTATTGGCAATTCATCTCAAGCGTCACACGTGGGACTCCACTCTGCCGTTGGGGCCATGGGTACGGGCGATTGCGCGCAACAAGCTGATCGACGCCATTCGCCGCCGTGGCCGCCGCGACTATGTGCCGATTGACGATGTCATCGATACCTTGGCGAGCGACACCGCGGAGCCGACGCCGCTGCCGGGCAAGCTCGACCAGCATCTGCAGAGCCTGCCGGACCGGCAGCAAAGCGTGGTACGGGCGATTTCGCTCGACGGGGCGTCCATTCGAGAGACCGCATCTCGCCTGAACATGAGCGAAGGCGCGGTGCGCGTTGCGCTCCACCGCGGCCTTGCTGCGCTCTCGGTCAAATTCGGAACTAGGCAGTCATGAAGACCGAGGATCTTATCCGCGCAATGACGAGCGATCTCGCGGCCCCGGCGCCGTCGATTGAATCGCGTTTTGCGATGGCATTCGTGCCGGGCCTTCTGTTGGCGTTTGCTTTGTTCCTGGTCACGCTTGGTCCGCGGCCGGATCTGATGGCGGTGCTGGGTGACGTGCGCTTCCTGTTCAAATTTGTCATCACGCTGCTGCTGGCGCTTTGTTCCGCAATGCTGGTCTGGCGCCTGGCGCGGCCAGGTGCGCCGGTGCGGCTGCAAACGGCAGTGCTCGTTGCCGTGCCGTTGGTCCTCGCCGCGGGCGTGTTGGCCGAGCTCTACGCGCTGCCAAGCTCTCTGTGGGCGCCCAGACTTGTCGGCTCGAACGGCCTTATCTGCGTGATCAGCATCCCGTTTTTTGCTGTGCCGTTGCTGATTGCGGAGATGCTGGCGCTGCGCCAAGGCGCGCCAACGCAGCCTGCGCTCGCTGGCGTCGTTGCTGGCCTGTTTGCGGGTGGCGTTGCGGCCGCAATCTATGCGGCCCATTGTCCCGATGATTCTCCGCTGTTCGTTGCGGTTTGGTACAGCCTCGGGATCGCCATCGTCGCAGTTGCGGGCGGTGTCGTCGGACGGTTCGCGCTGCGCTGGTAGCGCGCGTCCTCGGGCTCAATGAGACTGTCTCGACCTCACACCGTGCTTGAGGTCGGCTGCACGTCTCAGGCGATCTGCTCGGCCTCACGCAGGCTCTCGATCAGCGACGTGCGCAGAAGGAACGCGCGCGCAAGCTTCGGATCCTCCGCGGTGCGGCGCAGCTGCTCGTGGTTTCTTTTGCGCACGGCCGGGTCCTTTTCCGCCAGCACGCGCTTGTTGCGCATGGTCTCGGCCTGGGTGTGCTGGAGCGCAACATGCCGGCGCTGCCGCTCATAGCGGTCGAGCACATCTTCGCCAACCTCGTTGCGCAGGATCTTGATCAGCTTGTCGGCGAGATTGATCGCGTCGTGGATGCCGCTGTTCATGCCCATGGCGCCGATCGGGCTGTTCACATGGGCGGAGTTGCCGGCGAGGATGGCGCGGCCCATGCGGAACTTGGTGGCGACGCGCTGGTGCACGGTGTAGAGGTTGCTCCCCACGATCTCGTAGTCGCCGGTCTTGGGCAGGAAGCCCTGCAGGCGCGCCTGTAACGCGTCCGGCCGTTGCAACGCTTCGGGGTCGTCGTCGGGCTCGGTCGGAAAATGCACGCGCCAGCGGTCGGGCGGGCCCTTCCAGTGGAACAGGTTCGACCATTCGTCCGGATCGGAGATGTAGTTGCGCTCGGCGTAGCCATGCTGGCGGAAGTCGTAGGCAACTTCGATGTTCAGGGTCCGGTCCGGATAGGTGAAGCCCTGAAACTCGATGCCGAGGTCCTTGCGAACGATGCTGCGTGCACCTTCCCCGCTCACGATATAGCAGCCCTCGACGACCTCGTCCTCGCCCGCCGGGTTGGTGACGCGGGCGGTCACGCGGTCGGCGTCCTGCTCGAACGAGTTGAACGTGGTCCGCAGGCGAAGGTCGATCAGCGGGTGCGCCTTCGCCATCTTCAGTGCTTCCTCGACGATTTTGATGCGCTCGCATTGCAGCACGTAGGGAAAGCGCGTGTCGTCCTTCAGGTGGACATGATCGAACGCTGCGATCAGCTTGTTCTCATGCCGGTCCCAGTAATGAAAGACCGGCGCAATGATTCCGCGCGGCGCAATTTTCTCATAGAGGCCGATACGCTCGAACATTTCGAGCGTGGCGGGATGGTTGGTGCCGGCGCGCGGAACCTGTTCCAGAAAGTTGTCGTCGCCCAGCGTCTCGACCAGCGTTACGGGCACGCCGTTCTGTGCCAGAGCGAGCGACAGGCACAGCCCAACCGGGCCGGCGCCAACAACGATGACGTGATTGGATGCGTTCATGCGACAGTACAATTAAAATATCGCCGGCCGCTTCAGGATTTCGCCACCACCTCCTTGGTGGCGCCGATCCAGCCCTTGTGCGTGAGGTCGAACACGATGCCGAGCGGATCGCGGTATTTGGCCTCGTAGTAGGAGTTGGGCGAGGTCGGCCGGCCTTCGAGATAGGTTGCCCCGGCGCCCACTACCTTCTTCTCCGCCTCGTCGAGATCGTCGACCCACATCCCGAAGTGATAAAGCCCGACCTTTTCGTTCCCTTCCTGCTTCAGGAGGGCGATGTTGATGGTCCCGTCCGACATGTAGATGCCGCGCCTGGCCTTGCCGGCTCGCTTGAGATCGAAGGCGGTCTCGAAGAACTTCGCAGCCTCTTCCGGATCGGGGACGATGAGCGCGATGTGGCGCATCTTGGCCATGGTATCTTCCTTCATTGCGGTTGTCGGGAACTCCTTGCCAGCGAGTATAATCTACTGCAAGAGGCCCACAACAGAGGGGCGTTGCAATACGGCAGAGGAGGCAGGTTGAGTGGCAGCAGATCCTTCCCTTATCGATCGCACGGTCATCGTCACCGGCGGCAGCCGCGGGCTCGGGCGCGAAATGACGCTGGCGCTCGCCGAGGCGGGCGCCCGTGTCGCGGTCGTTGGGCTCAGCGACAGCCCGCATCTGGCGCGAACGATCAAGGATGGTGAAGCGATCGCGGGCGGTGGGCGCCTCATTCCGATCGTAGCCGACGTGCGGCGGGATGCCGACTGCCAGCGCATCATGGCGGAGACCCTCAATGCCTTCGGCGCGATCCATGTGCTGTTCAACAATGCGGGACTCGGAATCCAGGTGGTGGAGAACTACAGCAAGAAACCGCGCACCATGTTCTGGGAAACTCACCTCGAAGCCTGGAACGCGATCGTCGACACCAATGTGCATGGCGTGTTCCTGATGGCGCGCGCGGTCGCGCCCACCATGATCGCGCAGAAGTTCGGCAAGATCATCAACGTCTCGACCAACCGCCACACCATGCTGCGGCTCGGCGGCTCGTCCTATGGCGGTGCCAAGGCCTTCGTCGAAACCGCCTCGCGCGTGTGGGCGAAGGAGCTCGAAGGCACCGGCGTGACCGTCAACGTGTTTCTGCCCGGCGGTCCGGTGGACACGGGCATTCGAAGCGGCCCGGTCACGAGCGACAAGGTCTGGCCGGTCTCGATCATGCGCGCACCAACGCTGTGGCTCGCGTCCGATCTGTCGAACGGTCACACCGCGCAGCGTTTCCTTGCCCGGCTTTGGAACGAAGATCTGCCGCTGCCCGAGCGCATCGCGGCTGCGCGCGAGGATGGCATCGACAAGCCGATGCTTATGTAATTACTTTTGCATCCACTCCGCAGTGTCGAGCACATCCTTCATCACGCCCATCTCGCGTAGCGCCTTGGCGGCGTAGCGGGTGTCCATCAGGTCCTCGACCTTGGAGAAGTGCGGGTTGTTGGCGCGGGTCGGGTTGACATTGGTCTTCCAGTTCTCGAGCGCTCTGCGCATCACGCCGAGCGGCAGCCCGCCGTTCACACCCCACGACGGCCGATAGGCCTTGTAGAGCAGGTCCTTCTGCTCGGCGCTGTAGATATTGGGGAACCACTTGTCGACGATCCGGTCGAAGAAGCTGCGGTCGTTGTAGAGCGCGCGATTGGCCTCGATCACTGCGGCGACCATGGCCTCGATGGTCTTTCCGTTCTGGGCGGCATAGCGGTCGGTTACCACGACGGCGCCGCCCGGGTTCGGACTGGCCTTCGCCAGCGTTTCGGCATCGACCAGAATCTTCAATTGTGGATGCATCTTGAGCGCGATCACCGCGGATGACATCACGATCCAGGCGGCATCGATCTGGCCGGCCCCCAATGCCTGGATGGTGTTGGATGTCTGCCGGGTCGCAACCCACTCGATCTTAGAGAGATCGATACCCTGTTTTCGCAGGTAGGCGCGGGCGATGGTATACTCCATCGAGCCGATCGCGGTCGCGCCCATGCGCTTGCCTTCGAGATCCTTGAGCGTCTTGATCCGCGGCGTGCTGAGCATCATGCCGGCGAAGTCGAAGTTGCCGGTCACCACCATCTTGGCCTTGACGCCTTCGGCCGCCGCGTTGGCAAGTGTCGTCACGGCGATGCTGGCGAACTCGGCGCGGCTCGACACGATCGCGGCGAGCGAGCTCGGGCTGCCGGAAGATTGTTGTAGATGCACGTCGAGGCCGCGCTTCTTGAACGCGCTGTCCAAGGCTGCAAGATAGTAGATGTTGGATATGCTCGGCGGATTGACGGTGGAGCTCACCAGCGTGACCTTTGTCAACTGGCCCCAGGCGGCGCTCGAAATAAGGCTGGTGATGAGTGCTGCAGTCGCGAAGCGCGCGGTGAATGACATGGGCTCCTCCCGATGAGTGGGCGCGTGTGGGTTTTCTGAAGTCTATCTAACCTGATCTCCGGCTGTGGCCGCAATGGTCATTCCGAGCGCCACCGGCTGAAGCGGAACTCGATCAGCCGTACGGCTTCGGTCGTTGCCACGCTGAACAGGATGAACATGAGCAGTGCGGCAAAGTAGTTCGCGACCTGGAAGAAGTTGCTGTAATAGGTCATGCGTGCGCCGAGCCCGGTGACCGACGTGAACAGCTCGGCCACGATGACGCCGATGATGGCGCGGCCGACCGCGATCCGCATGCCGGCGACGAGATAAGGCACCGAGGCCGGGAACAACACGTGCTTGAGAATTTCCCAGCGTGTCGCCCCGAAAGCGGTTGCGACCTCGACATAGGACTTGTCGACGTTTTGGATGCCGACCTGGGTGTTGATCACCAGCGGCCAGAAGGCGGACAGAAAGACCAGCACGAGCTTGGTCTCGAGCGTGAGGCCGAACCAGACGACCAGCAGCGGCAACAGCGCGATCGACGGTGTCGACCAGAAGATCGTGACATAGGTGTCGAAGAAATCGCGCAGCGGCTGCGACACGCCGGTGGCTATACCGAGCGGGATGCCGAGGAGGAGTGCGATACCAAATCCCAGCACAAAGACGAACACGCTGGCGCCGGCGGCGGTAATCAGTTCACCGGATAGCGTGAGCTCCCACCAGGATTTCGCGACCTCGACCGGGGTCGGCAGAATGTAGGGCTCGGTCAGCATGCCGCCGACCTGCCAGACCATGAGCAGCACGATGACCGAGATGACACGCAGCGTGTTGCGTTCCTGGATAAAGGTGACGCGCGGCTGATCCTGGGCGGTGGCGAGAGGAGAGGGTGCGAGCGCCGTGTCGTTCATGGCTGATCCTTCAGTTCCTCGCGTAGCGCGTTCCAGATCGATGCGCGCAGCTGCAGGAATTCCGGCGAGCTGCGTACATCGTGCTCGTAACGCGGCTTCGGCAGCTTGACGTCGACCACGAACTTGATCTCGCCCGGCCGCCGCGACATCACGATGATCTGGTCGGACAGGTAGATCGCTTCCTCGATGTCGTGGGTGATGAACATCACAGTCGCCTTGTAGGTGCTGCAGATGCGCAAGAGCTCGTCCTGCAGGATCAGGCGCGTCTGCGCATCGAGCGCCCCGAACGGTTCGTCCATCAAGAGCACGTCGGGCTCGACCGCGAGCGCCCGCGCGATGCCGACGCGCTGCTGCATGCCGCCCGAGAGCTGATGCGGGAAGCTCTTCTCGAAACCGCTCAGGCCGACAAGGTCGACGAAACGGCGTGCGCTATCCTTCTCGTCCTTAGTCAGGGCGCGATGAAATCGCGTTTCCTTCGAGAAGAAGATGTTCTCTTCGACCGTCCGCCACGGGAACAGGCCGATATATTGGAACACCATGCCGCTGCCGGGGCGCGGACCCGTCACCGGCTGATCGTCGATGGATACCTTGCCGCTGGTTGCGGGGATGAGCCCGGCCACGATGCGCAGCAGCGTCGTCTTGCCGCAGCCGCTTGGCCCGAGCACCGACACGAACGCGAATTCCGGCAGCGTGACGTTGATGTTGCGGAGCGCCTCGACGCCCGGCGACCATTGCTTCGTGAACAGGTTCGCCTTGGCCTGCAGGAAGCGCTTGTGCACGCCCTCGACGCGGATCTTCGCGCGCTGAACAGCGGCCGCGCCATCGCGCGCCGCAACCGGATGAGAGTTCAAGCCAAGCCCCGTCGAAGACGTTTCCGCGGCCACAGTGCGGCATGGCTTTCCGGTGAGTCAAGGATCAGGCGTCCTAGTAGGCGCGGTTGAGCGGCGGCTCGCTGCGTATCAGGACGCGCTCCACGTTCTCCCACGCCGAACGGAACAGGAAGGCCGACGACTGCCGCGTCACGCCGGCGATGTGCGGCGTGAGAAGGAGCTTGTGCGCCGCCTCGCCGGTGAGCGTGAGGAGCGGATTGTCGGGCGTTGGCGGCTCGGTCGAATAGACGTCGACGGCGGCGCCGCCGAGCCGGCCTGCCTTGAGGTGCGCGGCGAGTGCGGCTTCATCGACCACGCCGCCGCGCGCGGCCTGGATCAGGATCGCGTCCGCCTTCATGCGGGCAAGCTCGCGGCTGCCGATCAGGCCGGTGGTCGACGGCAAGAGCGGAACGTGCAGGCTCACGATGTCGGACGACTGCAGCACTTGATCGAGCGTCAGCGCCTTGGCTGCGAGGGCGGCGGCTGCCGCGGTTGTTGGCGGCGTCGGTGGCGCGGGGTCGTAGGTGCAGATGGCGCAGCCGGCGCGATGGAACGCAGCCGCGACGGTTTGGCCGATGACGCCGAAGCCCACGATGCCGACGGTGAGACCTTCGAGCCCGGCGAGGTTGTCGGCGATCATGCGGGCGCGGAAGGAGGCGTAGTTGCCGCGCTTGATCTCGGCGTCCGCGAAGGCGAACCGGCGCAACAACAGCGTAGCCGCCGTCACGGCGTATTCGGCGACCGCGTCATTGCCGAGGACATTTGCAACCGGAATGCCAAGCCGCATCATTGCGGCCTGATCGAGCCGGTCGAGGCCGGCGCCGGTCACCTGCACAAGCTGCAAGGCGCTGCCCTCGAATAGCGTGGCGGCAAGTTTGGGACCAACCGCGGGGATGACCAGCGCCCGCGACGCCTTCATGTGCTGCGCGAGCGAAGCATCATCCGGCTTGAGATAGGTCACCGCCAGCGAGGCCGGGGGCAGCGCATCAACGCGCGCAAAATCGGCCTCCGGCCGCAGGCAAAGCACGGTCATGGCGGGCTCAAGCCTCGAAGCTCGCGAATTCCTGCGTTCCCGCGCTGACATCCGGCACCGGGAAGAAGCACAGGAGGACGAGCGGCTCCGATCCGGTGTTGACCGTCATGTGTTTCTCATTCGCGGGGATGAGCACGATGTCGCCGGGCTTGATTGGAAGCTCGCCGCTCTCGGAACGGTTCACGCCGGTGCCGCGCAGCACATAGATGCATTCCTCGAAGCCGTCATGACGATGCGGGCCGCGCGACTTGTCGCCCGGCTGCGGCACCGCGATTTCGGCAATCCGAAAGCTCACCCGCGATCCGATCGCGCCCGAGACTGGCTCGAGCGAGGTGCGCCCGGGAAGTCCCAGCCGCTTCGCTTCCGATTGTTTGAGCAGCCGTGCCATCACTTCACCTGCCGCAGGTGCTTGACCTCGGCGGTGCCGCCCTGCACCGCGTCGAGCTGGGTGAAGATGTCGGCGGCCTCGCGCGCGATGGCATCCGCGATGTCCGTGAGCATGCGATGGCCCTTCTCGGCGGTCGCGTGCTGCGGGCTGCCAAACCAGCCGGTCGGCGCGATCGAACGCACGTCGGTCAGCACCGGCTGATAGGTGCGCGTGCGCCGCAGCTTGTCCATCTTGTGCCCATGCGAGTGATCGGACGAATAGTCAATGCGGTCGAGATGCACGAGGTCGGGCCGATGCGCGAGCACGGCCAGCGCCTCGATCTCGCCGCCATGGGTGAGGCCGTTGCAGGAATGGCCGTAAAGCTCCTCGGCCACGTAGCACGCTTGCACGGTGAGCACGGTCATGCCGTGATCGCGATGCAGCGCCTCAGCGGCGATCGCGAGCGAGGCGATGTTGCCCTCGTGCCAGTTGAGAACAATCAGGTACTTGGCACCATGCTTGGCGGTCGAGACGCACGTCTCGGTGACGACGCGCATATAGGTGTCAGGTGTGAGCGTGATCGTGCCTTCGAACGGCATGTGCATGGGCGTAATGCCGAGCGGCGTCGACGGCAATACCAGGCCGTCCATGCGCTCGGCGACCGCGTGCGCGATGACATTGGCGGCGAGCGTGTCGGTGCCGGTCGGCAGATGCGGTCCGTGCTGCTCGATCGAGCCGGTCGGCAGGATCACCAACGGATTTTTCTTGAGCTGGCCGGCGATCTCCGGCTGCGTCAGATCGACGAAATAGCGGCTAGGCAACATGGCTTACCCTTTCCGCGACGCGCGCATGCGCTTCCGCGATCACGTCCGCGATGCGCACCGCCTGTCCGTTCCTCTCGATCGAGCGCAAAGCCGCATAGACCACCGCGACCGCGACATTGCCATTGCGGGCGGAAAGCTCGTTCGCCTTGCCGCTGCGGCAGCTCTCGGCAAACATCTCGAGCTCGGCGCGGAACATGTCGCTCTCTGGAATCGTGAGCTCCTCGCGCTTGGCGTAGCCGTCCTTGCCGCGCTGGATATAGAGCGTCGAGGTCTTGTGCAACTCGGATGGCGTATCCCAGGTGCCGAAGTCGATCTCGTAGTGCATCAGCCCCTTCGAGCCGAATACGCGCACGGAGAAGATGCCGGGCGAGGTCCAGGACGCGCCCACATAGCCGACCTTGCCGTCGGCGAACCGGATGAGCGTCATCGACTGGTCGTCGACCTCGGCGCCGACCGGTGAGAGCTTCGATGCCATCGAGGAGGCTTCGACGATCTCGCCGCCGAGATAGTGCACGACGTCGAAATGGTGGATGGCGAGCTGCGAGAGCGGGCCCCCCGGCGCGCGGTCCTTGTACCAGCGCCACATCTTGGGCGTGAGCTCGAGCGCCCGCTCGTTGGAAAAGTTGGCCTCGATGAAGGCGACGCGGCCAAGCTCACCGGCGTCGATCGCCTCGCGGATCTTGCGAATGCCGGCCATCAGCCGGGCGCTGTGGCCGACGGTAACCGTGACGCCATAGGTCTTCTCCAGCGCCTCGATCTCCAAGCCTTCTTCGAGCGAACTGGCGATCGGCTTCTCGGTGTAGACGTGCTTGCGGGCCTTCGCGACCTCGCGCGCGACCGGCAGGTGCTGCTCGTTCGGGACGGTGAGGATGACGCCCTCGATCTGCGGATCGGCCAGCATGGTGGCGAGGTCGGGCGCCGGAGCGACCCCGAATTCCTGCTGGAACGAGGCCCGCTTGTCCTCGGACCGGCTGAAGCCTGATACGATCCTTAACGCATTCGACTGCTGGGCCGCGCGGGTCAGCACCTTGGCCCAGCGGCCGAGCCCGACGATTCCGACTTTGACCTGGTTTGATGTCATGCGCACTCATGCTCCCGACTGGCCACAACCCATTAGCGCAGCAGCGGAAAAATTGCCAGCTTGCCGTGCTGTAACTAGGCTTGGTTGTCCGGCATATCGGTGCTCCATGGCCAACGTCTCCCGCACAATAAAGGATCTGGTGATCGCCAATCGCATCCTGGCGAACCTCGGTATCGTCGATGCGTTCGGCGAGATCAGTGTTCGTCACCCTTCCGATCGCGGGCGGTTCTTCCTCGCGCGGCCGGTGAGCCCCGGCAGTGTCGAGCTTGCCGACATCGTTGAATTCGGGAGCGATGGCGAACCGCTCGCCAGCAACGTCCCCGAGCTGCCGCCGGAGCGCTTCATCCATGCCGCCGTCTACGCGGCGCGGGCAGATGTGAGCGCCCTGCTGCATGCCGCCCCCGAGGACATCCTGCCGTTCGGCATCACCCAGACGCCGCTGCGCGCCGTCATCGCCTCGGTCGGCGACATTGGCCAGCGCGTTCCGGTCTGGGATATTGCCAAGCGGTTCGGCAACGCGACCGACCTGCAAGTCTCGACGCTGGAGCAGGGCCGCGACCTGGCGCGCTGCCTGGGCAAGCACCGCGTCGCCCTGCTGCGTGGCTCGGGTTTCATCGTGACCGGCCGCACGCTCAACGACCTGGTGCGGCTGTCGGCTTATATTCCGCGCTGCGGGCGTGCGATCATGGACGCCACGCCGCTTGGCCGGATCAAGAACATTTCGGCCGGAGAGTCGGCCGCGCGGCTCGCGATCGATCCGGAATTGAATGCCATGCGCCGCGGCTGGGAATACTGGGCGCGGCAGGCGGGCTGTGACGAATCGTTGATTGATTAATCACATTGGCGATACCTCTCAGCCACGCTATAAGCGCGGGCATGGGGAAGGGGTATGGTAGGCCGGATGGAGGAAAGACTTGGTCGAACGGATGCTTCCCCGTGCAGTTGTCGCTGCGCAATGTCTGCTCGCTGCCACGGTTCCGGCACATTCAGATGCGGTCGCGGACTTCTATAAGGGCAAGACCCTGACGCTGATCGCGGGCTTCCCGCCCGGCGGCGGCTATGACACCTACGTACGGGTGCTGGCGCGGCATTTCGGCCGGTTTGTTCCCGGCCAGCCGTCGGTGGTCGCCTCGAACATGCCGGGCGCCGGGTCGCTCAACGCCGCCAACTACATTTACAACAAGGCCACGCCGGACGGGCTGTCGCTCGCGATGTTCGCCTCCTCGGCCGCGATGGAACCGCTTCTCGGCAACAAGTCGGCGCAGTTCGAGAACACGAAATTCAGCTGGATCGGCAGCCTGTCCAACGATGTCGCCTATTGCGGCGTCTGGCAGTCGCAAGGCGTTCCGGCGACGTTCAACGAGATGCTCACCAAGCCGTCGATCTTCGGCGGTGGCGCGGTGGCGGCGATCACGTTCCAGCACCCGATGGTGCTCAAGAACGTGCTGCACGCCAACATCCGCGTCATTCAGGGCTACGCGGGGACGCGCGATATCAATCTCGCCATGCAGCGGGGCGAAGTGAATGGCACCTGCGGCTTGTTCGGTTCCTCCATCAAGTCGTCGTTCGCCGAGGACGTGAAGGTCGGCCGGCTGAAGATCGTGATCCAGATGGGCAACAAGAAATCGAGCGAGTTCGGCGAGGTGCCGAGCGTGTTCGACCATGCCAAGACCGACGAAGATCGCGCCGTGCTCGACGTCCATTTCGGGCAGCTCCTGCTCGGACGGCCGCTGGCCGGTCCGCCCGGCATTCCCGCCGACCGCCTGCAAGCGTTGCGCGGCGCTCTCGCCGCCACCGTGAAGGACAAGGGATTCCTCGCCGAGGCCAATAAAGTTGGTCTCGACATCGATCCGGCGACGCCTGCCGAAGTTGAGAACCTGCTCAAGCACTTCGCAGCGTTCCCGCCTGAAGTCTTTCGCAAGGCGAAGGCGGCAATCGGTCGCTGACCGATCAGCCGATGACGGATCAGCCGATGACGGATCAGCCGTTGGCTGATCGGCCGCTGACCGCAAACTTCGGCCTGTGGTCTGCACGCAGGCGGGGACCCATAATCGCTGCGCTTTCTAGCTTCTCACTCCGCCGTGCCACATCGTGAGGACACGGCGTATGGCTTCCCGCTTTCGCGTCGCTTGCGCGGGGACGAACAGCAATGCGGCTTGTCCAGATCAGAACGGCGCATCGCCCATGATCGCGGTGCGCTCCATGCGGCGGCGCTCCGGATAATAGTCGTTGGCGGCGTAGTGCTGCGTTGACTGATTGTCCCAGAACACGATCGCGCCCGGCGTCCAGCGCACGCGGAACTGATATTCGGGCACCAGCGACTGCGCAAATAGAACGCTGAGGATCGCCTGGCTCTCCATCGGCTCCATGCCCTCGATGTGGAGCGTGAACTGCGGGTTGACGTAGATCGACTTGCGCCCGGTCACCGGATGGGTGCGCACGACCGGATGCGATGGATTGGGGAACATCTCCTCCATCTTGCGCAGCTTCGCCTGATCTTCCTCCGACCTCGTGAACAGCGCGCGGAAGTTCTTGAAGTCGTGCACGGCGCGTAGCCCGCTGATCATGCCCTTGAACACGTCGCTCAAGCCCTCGTAAGCCGCCTCCATGTCGGCCCACAGCGTATCGCCGCCGACCTTTGGCATGATCTGGCAGCGCAGGATCGTGTACTTTGTGGGTCTCTTCCGGAACGTCGTGTCGCTGTGCCAGACGTCGGTCGACAGCACCGGATTGTCCTTGTGATTGTCGAGCACGAGGATCTCGGGAAATTCGCCCTGTGGCCGCATCGGATGGACTTCAAGCTCGCCGAAATGCCGGCTGATCGCCACATGCTGCTCGGTCGACAGATGCTGGTCGCGCAGGATGATGACCTTGTGCTCGACCAGGGCGGTTTCGAGCGCTTGGAAAGTAGCCGGATCGAGGTCCTGCTTGAGGTCGAGCCCATGAATTTCCGCACCCAGCCGCGCGCCCAACCGCTCGACTTCGAACGGGGCCTTGTCGGCGGTTGTCTTGTCGGCGGCAACATTGATGTTCATGGGTCGCTCCTGGGCAATAGTTCTTTTAGGGCCGATTATGGGGTGTGAGGCTGGATTTTCCAAGCGGGCTCGGCGGCGCGGCATGGCGTTGCAAGACCGGACAGGTTTCTTGGGTTCGTCTTGTCAAAAAGCTGCGACATGCGCGTCGCTCGCCGCGCATGTCCGGGCCGCTTGCAGGTCGCCAAAAAGCGCGTGATGTCGTTGGCACAAAAGGCGTTTTCGTTGCGGTGGCTTCGTTTTGGCAAAAATCTGTATGACTCGTTCCCGGAGCCGCGCATTCCGATCTCCGAGAGTTCTGGGTCCTCGCTTCTGTTCGCGGGGAGGAGCGGAGAATGTGAATGCGCACGCGTGATCATCGCGCTTTGCGCCCGCGGTATTCACCTGTTCACGTTTCAAATAGCTCGCGGCTTTACTCAGCGCGCGTTCAAGTCACAATGAGATCGTCCCCTGTTGCTTTGCTTGGGCGCGGGGGTTCGCCCGTCTTCCGCTTTTCTCACCGCCCCTCAATCGAGGGGGATGGCGCGCCGACAAGGCGCAGTGCCCGGATTGCTCCGAGCGATGTCCGGCTGCGGCCGGACCATGGTGCACGACTGTGGTGTGTACAGTGGTGCACCCGCGCCTCTCGGCGCGCCAACGCGGCATCTTGGCTTATCGCCTTTGACGGTGGTCGGACCGGGCCGGCTCCATAGTGGCCGACGAGGCTGCCCGAGTACCGCCCGGGGACGGGGCTTGCGTCATCACCCCGCTCGCGGGTGCCGCTCCCGTTCCCCGCCTTGCGAACGCCTCCGGAAGGCGCCCCTCGAACATGGAACAGGATGTCCGCAATATGGGGGATAATTCACCTGAGGTCAACATATTTTCTTGTGTGGTGAAATAGCGGGCGGATGAAAGCAGCGGCGGGCCGCCAAAGGGGCAATCGATGTCAGGCCTCGGCGGACAGGTGCTGACCGGCCCCGATCGATCCGGCCGAGCCACGTAGGCCCTCGGCGACCGTCCTGGCAAGGTGCAGGGCATCTGCGCCTGAGTGTGGCGCCGCGGGCGTCGAGCCGAGCAAGGCGTCCACGGCCTTCGATAACGGATTGGCCGTGCCGCCCTGGCGTCCGTCCCAGCAAAAATCTGCGGCCAGCGCATTGCAGCGATCGATCACGCCTTCGATTCGCGTCAGCGCATCGGCGACGGCGTGGGGATCGTCCAGATGCCTCAGATCAAGGCTCTTCACCGCAGTACCGATCTCGTAGAGCGGATCGCGCGCCTTTTCGGCGCGCCGCAGGCGCAGTGACGCCAGGCTGAGCAGGCCCATGAAGATCGCGGTAGTCATGGGCTTCGACGCGGTCGCGAGCTCTTCGGTGTGGCCGTCGAGCGCTGCGTGCAGCGCCGAGCTCAGCTTGAGGAGGCCGGCTTTCAGCTGCCGAACCAGGCGCAGGCCCTCTTCCTCTCGTTGCAGCTCGGCTCCGATCAGGGTTAACGAACCGCTGCCGGCGGGCGGCGATGGGAGGGGCGGTGTCATGACACGCGGGGCCGGCGATCCTGCCGGACGACCCGCTTCCAGCACGGCTGCGACGTACCATTGATCGACAAGGACTCGTGCGTGGCTGGCATGGGCTTGATCCGAACCGTGCGGGCGCCATCGCGGATGCGCCCCGACCCGTCGCCATGCTTTTGCGCTCAGAACCGATAAGTTTCACTCACGCCAATTCATAAGATTTGAATCAAATTGCATGGCATGAGTGCGCTTGAACGACGCACTCAATGCCAACCGACCGGGCGCAGCAAATGTTGCGCTACGGTCGCTCCACGCTCGCCCAGGAGCGAGCGTCGATCATGATGAGCGTTGATTACCTCTTTTTTTGATGAACATTCTGCCTGCTCACATTCGGCTTGAAGGTCTTGTTTTGCTTGAAGCCGCTATTTGTATTCCTGTTGAAGGTCACGCCCTTGTTTTTTTGAACGCTAAATTTCTTGGTTCCTCCGATATTCTGCTTGCGGAACGTCGTGGTGCTCTTCTTTTGGAACGTCGTGCTCTTTTGGAATGTCGTCTTCTTTTTGGTTATCGTGTTCCTCTGGATGTTGACGCTCTTTTGAGGGTTGAAGCTCTTCTTGCTCTTGAGGTTCTTTCCACCCACGCCGCCGTTCGGGTTGTTGAATGTCGTAATGCCCTTCTGCTTCCCGATGTTGGTCTTGTTGTTCAGGAACTTTTGGCCCGTGAACGTCTTCGCCTTTGGATTGAAATTTCCGAGCTTCTTCTGCTGGCCGGCGTTCTTCGCCGCATTGTACTTCCACGACTGGTTCGCCGGTATGTTGGCGAGGTGGGCGTGGTTGAACTTGTTGTAATTGACGACGTTGATGCCGACCCGGCGCGAGTGCCAATTGTAGTTCGCCCACAAGGCTGCACCGACTAGGATCGGCGCGCCGAACCCGATGATGCCGACCGCGACGTAGCCCGGCGGGTACCAGTAGAACGGCCGCCATGTCGGATAGGGCCACACGCCGTACACCACCCACGGATCGTAGACCGGCACGAAGAGATAGTCCGGCTCATAGGGCTCGATCACGATGTATTCGGGCGGCAGCGGATCGACCACGACGAGGTGTGCCGGCGGCGGTGGCGCCGCCACGCGGCGCACCTTGACCTTGTCGTTGCCCTTGAGGTTGCCGTTGGCGTCGGCGCGGGCGCGCAGGATCTGCACCGCGGCCGCGATGTCATCGGGTTGCACCAGGTAGGCGGTGCCGAGCTGCTGGGTCCATTCGAGCTTCTCGCTCATCATCAGCAGCACTTGCGGTACCGCGGCGAGCGCCTTCACGCTCGGGTCCCAGCTCTGCAGCTGCATGGCGTCTTCGAGCGCCTGTCCGGTCACGTTCTTGTTGGACGCCGACCAGCGCGCCGCCACCACCACTTCGAGCGGATAGGTGGACGCCGTGAGGATCTGGCCGAGCAGATTGTCGGGATAGAGCGCGATCGGAGCGACCAGTTGGTTGATCTGCTCGGCAGTCAGTTGAGGCTGGGCGACAGATTGAGGGTCTGCCTGGTCCTGAGCGAACGATTTGAACTCGCCGCCAGGGCCGACCGTCAGCAGCGCGAAAGCGGCCAGCACGGCCGGGAAGCGGCGCCGCAAGGCTGCGATCGACACGATCCTTGCTGTTTGAGCCATGGCTATTTTCTCCCCTGTCATTGGGTTGGCAGGCCGCGCAACTTTAACGCGATCTTGCTATGATGCTCTCGCCCAAGATTGGGGCGAATGATAGCGGATTTGAGGCGAGGAGGCCTTTGACGTGCGTCAAACAGTGGGAATCGAGAGGAGCTGGATAAGCTCGCGCATGTCCTCCAGGGCCTCGACGTGGAGCATTGCCTCGGTCAGCGCGTCTTGTTGGCTCTTCGGCATCGCGGTGCGACTGAGCTTGCGGAATTTCTCGACAATGTCGCCCGCCGGCGCGAACGAATGCTCGCTGCCGCGCGGTGCTTCCCGCGTTTCGCTGTGCACCGAGCCGTCGCGCAGATGTACGTCGACCCGCACCATATGCCGGAAGCGCGCCCCGCGCGCCGTGATCGTGGGGTCCTCGATGACCTCGACCTGCTTGGAGAGCGCCATGCGGGCGGGGTCGTCGACTGAAGCCTCGCTGAACTGGTCGACGAACACGTCGTCTTCGAGGAGGAGGGTCGCCACGCAATAGGGCAGGTTGAGCTGCGCGGAGGTAAGCCCCTCGGGCTTGTAGGGCCAGCCGACGTGATCGACGGTGACGCGCGAGCCGTTAACCACGATGCGGTCGAGCTCATCGAGCGTAAAGGGGCGTCGCTTGCGGATGTCGCGAATGGCGTCGAGCGTGGTGTGGTTGCTGCCGACACAGGAATAGAACTTGAGCGCGACCCGCATCGTCTCCCACTCGCTGCCGAGCCCAGCACTGAGTGCATCGAGATTGAAACGGTCAGTCGAACGCGAGAACGTGGTGCAGAACCCCCCGTAAGGCGCTTCGAACACGTCGCGGATGCCGGTGAAGCCTGCTTTGGCGAGCAGTGCACCGTAGAGCCCGCTCTGCGAAGAGCGGCCGGCATGCATGCGCTTGACCATGGCGCCGTATTGCGCCGCCATCAGGCCCGCCGCCTGCGTGCCGGCGATCCCGAGCGCGTGCACGGTCTTTTCGGTGTCAAGCTTGAGGCCGCGCGCGGCGCCGGCGGCGGCCGAGAACACGCCGACGGTCGCGCCCGAGTGCCAGCCCTGGCCGATGTGCTCCTGGCCCATGCAGCGGCCGACGCGCGGACCGATCTCATAGCCGGCGATTGCGGCGGCTAGGAACTCGCGGCCGCTCATCGGTCTGTGGCTTTCAGCGATGGCGACAAGCGCCGGTAGCGTGACTGCGCCGCAATGCAGGACGCCGTCGCGGTGCACGTCGTCGAGCTCGAAGCCCTGCACCTGCGTGCCGTTGATCAGCGCCGCGTTGGTCGATGACAACTTCTGCGCGGTGCCCCAGATCGAGGTGGTGCGCGAGGCGTCAAGATCGCCGAAGGTCTGCTGCAGGATGCGGCACCATTCGAGCCGGGCGCCATAGATCGCGCAGCCGAGCGAGTCGAGCATCAGGAGCTTGGCGCGTTCGCGCACATTCTCCGGGATCTGCTCGAAGCCAAGCCCCGAGACGAAACCAGCGATCCTGCGGGTGTGGATGTTGTCGGTGCTGGCATGGGCTGTCATTGCGGGCGAAATCTAGTCAGGGGGCACTCTGCTGTCTACGGCGCCGCAGGCGCTGCGCAGCGGCCCACACTCTTGATCAACCGGGCGTGCCGGTCTCCTCGGCATGGTGCACGGTCTCGGGCAGCGACCTCGTCGGCCTTAACCACGCTGATCTCGCGCCAGGCGTGGGGCGGCAGAGGCCAGGAGGGCCGGGCCAACGAAGCCGCCGAGCTCACCGCGCGATCCGTCGCCCGCCAACTTCGGTATTCGGTTAGCCCAAGCCGGAAACCCAGTTGTGTGCTGCTTGGATTGCGCTCTTGCAGATGCAACCTCGATAATTCACACTGAAGTTTCGGCGACTGGCTGGCAATACGGGGAGGCCTTAGATGTTGGCGGAATTCAAGAAATTTGCGTTGCGCGGCAACGTCGTCGACCTTGCGGTCGGCGTGATCATCGGCGCCGCATTCGGGGCGATTGTGGCGTCATTAGTCGGCGACATCATCATGCCGATCATCGGCGCGATCACCGGCGGCCTCGACTTCTCGAACTATTTCGTTCCGCTTTCCAGCAAAGTCACCGCGGCCGCCTACGTGGACGCCAGGAAGCAGGGCGCGGTCCTTGGCTATGGCCAGTTCCTGACTGTGACGCTCAACTTCCTGCTCGTCGCGTTCGTGCTGTTCCTCGTCATCCGGGCGATGGTGAAGCTGCAGAAGCAGGAAGAGGCGAAGCCCCCGGAGACGCCGGCCGACGTCAAGCTCCTCACCGAGATCCGCGACCTGCTGGCGAAGCGCGCTCCTTAGAGTGTCGTAATTCTGCGCCCTCGCACGCGCGCGGGCATCGGTTCATTTTTCGCGCGCGACGTTCGACAGGAAATCGGCGTAGGCCCTGCCGAGCCCCTCTCGCAGGGAAACGCTTGCTCGCCAGCCCATGGCGGTGAGACGTGACGTATCCACCAGCTTGCGCGGCGTTCCGTCTGGCTTCGAGCGATCGAAAACGATCTTGCCGCGATAGCCGACGACCTCGGCGGCCGCCTGGGCGAAATCCGCAATCGTGATGTCCTCGCCAAACCCGATATTGATGAATTGGGAATCCGAATAATTCTTGAGAATGAACACGCAGGCGTCGGCGAAATCGTCAACATAAAGAAACTCACGTCGGGGCGTACCGGTGCCCCAGACCACGACTTGAGGCGCGTTCGCGATCTTGGCCTCGTGAAAGCGTCTGATCAGCGCGGCAACGACGTGGCTGTGCTCGGGATGATAATTGTCGCCGGGCCCGTAGAGATTGGTGGGCATCACCGATATGAAATCATCGCCGTACTGACGCCGGTATGCTTCGCATAGCTTGACGCCGGCGATTTTCGCAACGGCGTACCATTGGTTGGTGGGCTCGAGCTCGCCGGTCAGCAGCTGATCCTCGCTGATGGGTTGTCGCGCGAGCCTCGGGTAAACGCATGTCGACCCGAGATAGATCAGTTTCTTCACGCCCGCCAGGTGGCTCGCCTCGATGCAATTGAGCGCCATCGCGAGATTCTCCGCCAGAAAGCTTGCCGGCAAGCTGTCGTTCGCCAGGATGCCGCCGACGCGGCCGGCGGCCATGATCAGGACGTCGGGCCGCGCCGC
Source organism: uncultured Alphaproteobacteria bacterium (assembly GCA_963753575.1). Lineage (GTDB taxonomy): Bacteria > Pseudomonadota > Alphaproteobacteria > Rhizobiales > Xanthobacteraceae > VAZQ01. The sequence continues at coordinate 2,566,568 of CAVWCR010000003.1, read as the reverse complement.
TGACAGATAGGCCTGGACCTGGCCTTGCTGGGTCAGATCGAGCGCGCTGCGCTCCACGACCAGGAGCTCGCATGGCTCCTGGCGGAGCCGCCGGACAATGGCGGAGCCAGCCATGCCCTTGTGGCCCGCGACGAATACCCGCTTTCCCTTGAGGTCGAAGGCGGCAGCGGAATCGTCAATCGTCATACTTTGCATCGGTGCGGACACGCGATCTCTCATGCGCAACGGTTTCAAGATCGGCAGCCACCATTTCGGTGACGAGTTGCTCGAAGGAGACTCTGTGCTGCCAGCCAAGTTTCGATCTGGCTTTCGACGGATCGCCGACCAGTCGGTAGACCTCGGTGGGACGGAAATAGCGTTGATCGATCCTGGTCAGCACGCGACCGGTTGCGGCATCAACGCCTTCCTCGTCAACTCCTTTTCCCCGCCACGCAATTTTGATGTCAACCTGCGCAAAAGCCAATTCGACGAATTCCCGCACCGAATGGCTCTCGCCGGTGGCGAGCACATAATCATCAGGGCTGGGCTGCTGGAGAATCTGCCACATGCCTTCGACGAAATCGCGCGCATGGCCCCAATCGCGTATGGCGTCCAGGTTGCCGAGAAAGAGCGTCTGTTGCAGTCCGAGCTTGATCGCGGCGACGGCACGCGTGATCTTGCGGCTGACGAAAGTCTCTCCGCGCGTTGGACCTTCGTGGTTGAAAAGAATTCCGTTCGACGCATGAAAGCCGTAGGCTTCGCGGTAGTTCACCGTAGTCCAATAGGCATAGAGCTTGGCGGCCGCGTAGGGTGAGCGCGGGCGGAAGGGCGTGGTTTCGCGCTGGGGAAATTCCTGGGCGATTCCGAACAGCTCGGATGTCGAAGCTTGATAAAAGCGCACTCGCTTCTCCAGCCTGAGAATTCGGATGGCCTCCAGGATCCGCAAAGTACCGAGACCATCGGTATTCGCGGTGTATTCCGGGGTCTCGAATGACACCTGCACATGGCTCTGAGCTGCGAGATTGTAGATTTCGTCTGGCTGCGTGTCCTGGACAATGCGGATCAGGTTTGTTGCGTCCGTCATGTCGCCGTAGTGCAGGACAAAGCGGAGACCGGCATCGTGCGGGTCCTGATAAAGATGATCAATCCGGCCCGTATTGAAAGACGATGAGCGGCGCTTGATGCCATGCACCTCATATCCTTTGCCGAGCAGGAATTCCGCCAGATAGGCGCCGTCTTGCCCGGTAGCGCCGGTTATCAGCGCGACGCGCTTCGTCATCGGCCTTTCCTCAGTTGGCGCCATGTTCTCCGACTATGCCATGCTCGGTCTGATTTCGCGACCGGCGTTGTCGATTAGCCGGGTGGTCTTAACCTATAACAACGCCAGACCGGGCTTTGCCGCGCCTAGTCGCCCCAGACCTCGCGGGCGACCTCGACGATGCGCGCGAGCTTGGCGCGCTCCATCTCTTCGCTGACGCCGATATGCTCGGATGGACTGGTCGAAAACCCGCATTGCGGGCTGAGCGCGAGCTGTTCGAGCTTGATGTAGCGGCTCGCCTCCTCGATGCGCCGCTTGAGCGTGTCGGCGCTCTCAAGCTCCGGCACCTTGGAAGCGACCAGGCCCAGCACCACGACCTTGCCGGGCGGCACCGCGCGCAACGGCTCGAACGAGCCGGCGCGCACGTTGTCGTATTCGAGGAAATAGATGTCGACCTTCATGTCGTTGAACAGCGGCTCGGCGATCGGGTCATAGCCGACGTCGGCCTGCCAGGTCGGATCCTGGCTGCGGCAGATGTGCACGCCGAGCGACATGCCTTCCGGCGCGCCGGCCGCCACCGCGTTGACGGCGTCGATGTAGGTCTTGAGCAGATCGCGCCAGTTCTCGCCGCGCTCCTTGAGCAGCGCACGTACGCGCGGATCGCCAAGCTTGACCAGCGAAGTCTCGTCGATCTGCAGATAGGTGCAGCCCGCCTGCGCGAGCGAGCGCATCTCCTCCACATAGGCGGCGGCGAGGTCGGACCAGAAGGCGTCGAGGTCGGGATAGGCGTCGCGGCTGATATTGGCGCGGCCGGCGCGATAGTGGATGTAGCAAGGCCCCGGCAGCGTGATCTTGGGCGTACGGTCGGTCAGCGACTTGAGGAAACGGAAGTCGGCGGCGTTCTGCGGGCCTTTCCATCGGATGCGGTCGACGACCTTGGGGATGCGCCGCGCCATCCGGTGCCCGTGAGTGGTCGAGCTTACGAAGCCGGTGTCCTCGGTCAGCTCGATCGACACGCCCGAGATGCCCGAGGTGGTGAACGAGTCCGAATAGGTACTGCGCCGGAACTCGCCGTCGGTCACGACCTTGAGCCCGACCTCCTCCTGCAACTTGACCACCGCGCGGATGGCCTCGTTCTCGGCGGCGGCGAGACGCTGCCGGTCGATGATGCCGGCGGCGAATTCGTTGCGCGCATGCAGAAGGGCAGGTGGTCGCAGCAGGCTGCCGATATGTTCGGCCCGGAATGGGGGGTTCATGCGCGTGTCCTCATCTGGTGGGCCACTAACGTCAGAGGCGGCCGGTTTGTCCAGCCCCCGCATCCCCGATAGAGATTGGGCCTGACAGCGTCCGGCCCGCCAATTGCTGCGGGCCGCGGCCCATACCCGGGAGGATTGTCATGAACGTACACGCCCAGATGAAGGGACAGATGCTGATCGGCGGCGAGATGGTCGCGGGCGAGGCCAACAAGTGGCTCGAGTCGGTCAATCCCGCCAACGAGGAGCGCATCGGCGAGTTCGTCGCCGGTGATGCCGCCGACGTGAACAAGGCAGTGGCGGCGGCCGAGCGGGCGCAGCCGGCCTGGGCCGCGCTCGATATCAAGGAGCGCGGGAAGTATCTCAAAAAGATGGCCAAGCGCATCCGCGAACGCGGCGAGGAGCTCCTGCAGACCGAGGTGATCGATACCGGCAACACCATCACCAAGATGAAGGCCGACATCGAGGGCGCTGCCGAGCAGCTTGAATGGTACACGGGCCTTGCGATCGAGATGAAAGGTGAGACCGTTCCGGCGAGCTCCAAGCATCTGCACATCACGGTGCGCGAGCCCTATGGCGTGGTGGCGCGCATCGTGCCGTTCAATCATCCCTTGAGCTTTGCGGCGCGCGGGCTCGCCGGCCCGCTGATCGCCGGCAATACGGTGGTGATCAAGCCGCCGGAGACGAGCTCGCTGTCGTCCCATATCCTGGGCGAGATCGCCAAGGAGATCATGCCGCCCGGCACGGTGAACATTGTCACCGGCAACGGCATGCCGGCGGGCGACGCGATCGTGCGGCATCCGCGCGTGAAGCGCATCTCGTTCACCGGCTCGATCCCGACCGGCATGGCGATCCAGCGCGCGGCCGCCGAAGGCGGCATCAAGGCGCTGACGCTGGAGCTCGGCGGCAAGAACCCGTTCATCGTCTATCCGGATTCCGATCCCGACAAGGTCGCGGACGCTGCCATTGCGGGCATGAACTTCGCCTGGTCGGGACAGTCCTGCGGCTCCACCAGCCGGCTGATGCTGCACGAGCAGCTCTACAAGAAAGTGCTCGACCGGGTGACCGAGAAGGTCGCGGAAATCAAGATGGGCGATCCGCGCGATCCGAAGTCGCAAATGGGCCCGATGAACTCCAAGCGCCACATGGAGCGGGTCAACATGATGATCAAGTCGGGCGTTGACGACGGCGCCAAGCTGATGATCGGCGGCAAGCGCCCGCCCGGCAAGGAATTCGAACGCGGCTTCTGGATCGAGCCGACGGTGTTTGGCGACGTGCACCCGCAGATGAAGATCGCACGCGAGGAAATCTTCGGGCCGGTGCTCTCGGTGTTCTCGTGGCGCGACGAGGACGCCATCATCGAGCTTGCCAACTCGGTCGAATACGGCCTCACCGCGGCGGTCTGGACCAACGACATCAAGCGCGCGCTCAAGGCCGCGCGCCGGGTGCAGTCCGGCATGGTCTGGGTCAACGGCGTGGGCAACCACTTCAAGGGCACGCCCTACGGCGGCTACAAGAATTCCGGCGTCGGCAAGGAAAGCTGCCTGTCGGAGCTCTTGAGCTACACCGAGGAAAAATCGATCCAGATCTTCTTGTGAGGGCTGCGTGACATCGACGATATGCGGGGGCGGGCGGCGGCCATTAGCCCGGATGTCGCATTGCGTTTCGCGGGATTTTCCCTGAGACTTCCGCCGGCTGACCCCTATGAAGGGTCGCCAAAACGGTAGCCGGCGCTTGCGCCCTCCAAAAGGCGTCCGGCAGGGTGAGGCAAACGCATGTCCGAAACGACAGCCGCGATCGTTGCCGAGAACGCCAGCAGGCTCTTTCTCGACGGCGCCGTCGTCGCCTTCCATCAACTGGCGCTGACCGTCGAGCGCAATGAAATCATGTGCGTCGTCGGCCCTTCGGGCTGCGGCAAGACCACGCTGCTGCGCTGCATCGCCGGCCTGATCGAGCTCAGCGACGGACGCATCCTCGTGCACGGCCAGCCGGTTGCCGGCCGGCTGCCCGACGGCGTCGCCATGGTGTTCCAGCACTTCGGCCTGCTGCCGTGGAAGACCGTCTACGACAACGCTGCCTTCGGGCTCAAGGTCGCAGGCATCGCGCGTGCCGAGATCAGGGAGCGGGTGGCGCACTACCTTAACCTCGTCGGGCTCGCCGGGTTCGAGCAGCACTATCCCTATCAGCTCTCCGGCGGCATGCAGCAGCGTGTCGGTCTCGTGCGCGCGCTGGCGATGAATCCGTCCGTGCTGCTGATGGACGAGCCGTTCGCCGCGCTCGACGCGCAGACGCGCGAGATTCTGCAGGAGGAGCTGCTGGCGCTGATGGAGCGCCCCGACGAGCGCAAGACCATGGTGTTCATCACCCATTCGATCGACGAGGCGATCATCCTCGGTGACCGCATTGCGGTGATGACGGCGCGGCCCGGCCGCATCAAGGAAGTTCTCGACATGCCGTTCGGCCGCCCGCGCGAGGTCGATGTGATCCGGGCCGATCCGCGCTTCGCCGAGCTGCGCCTGCACATCTGGCGGCAGTTGCACTCGGCGCGGCCGCGCCATGCAAGTGCACCAAGGGAGGTCGCGTGACCACGATCGACGAAACCCGGGCCTTGCCGGACTCCGAGCGCGCACTGTCTGACGACAAGGCGCGCGTCGAGCGCGCCGCCGGCGCCCGGCGGACGCGCCGTACCATCCTCAACCTTGCGATCCGCGTGTCGTCTCTTGCCATCTTCCTCGCCATCTGGGAGATCGGCGTGCGGGTCTCGGACATCGATCCCGTTCTGTTTACCTCACCGAGCGCTGTTGCGGCCGCGGCCGCCGACATGATCCGCAGCGGGGAGCTGTGGACGTATCTCTATCCGAGCCTGGTGGTGCTGCTCTATGGCTTCTTGCTCGCCGTAGTCTTCGGGATCGGGATCGGGCTTCTGCTCGCGCGTTATTGGGTGCTCGACGTCGCGCTCAGCGTCTACATCACCTTCCTCTATTCGATCCCCTCAGTCGCGCTGGTGCCGCTGATCGTGCTGTGGGCGGGCTACGAGCAGAGCGCGAAGGTGATCATCCTGTTCATGTTTGCGTTCTTTCCGATGGTCATCAACACCTATCAGGGCGTGAAGGCGGTCGACCCCAAGCTGGTCGAAGTCGGACGCGCCTTCCGCTGCAATGAAGGGCAGCTGTGGGCGAACATCGTGATCCCGGCTTCCCTGCCGTTCATCGTCACCGGGCTGCGGCTCGCGCTCGGGCGCGGCCTGATCGGGATGGTGCTCGCCGATCTCTACACCGCGCTCTCGGGCGTCGGCTATCTGATCGCGCGCACGGCGGCCACCTATCAGGTCAACCGGATGTTCGTACCGATCGTCACGCTCGGTCTCCTCGGGGTCACACTCACCGCGTTGCTGCGGTTCGCCGAGAAATACGTGGCGCCCTGGACCAATGTTTCTGATGAGAACTAAGCGCGCTCCACAGGGAGGAAACAAAGCCATGTCGAAACGCTGGATCATACTGCTACCGTTTGCCGCCGCCTGCGTCACGCTCGGTACTGGCGATGCTTTCGCCCAGAACCCGCCCAAGTGCGCGACGATGCGAAAGATCAACGTCGGCGTGGCGGTGGCACCGCCGAACGTCGTGCACACCGCGCCCTATATCGCCCAGGAGCTCGGCTTCTTCGCCAAGCGCTGCATCGACGTCAAAATCATCCAGTTCGAAGGCGGCCAGTCCGCGACCGCGAACGCCGCCGCCGTGCAGGGCTCCGCCATCATCAGCGTGAGCGACGTCGCGATCGGCAACGGCATGAAGGTGCAGCAGTTCTGGGGACTCGCGCCGCGCATGCCGCAGGCCTACATGGTGTCGCCCGACGTGAAGACCGCCAAGGACCTCAAGGGCAAGCGGCTTTCCGCGACCGGCGGCGGCGTCGGCGGCTTCAATTGGCGCATGGGCCGCGAGGTGCTCAAGACCGCCGGTCTCACGGTCAATGACGTGCAGTTCATCTCGGCCCCGACCGCCGGGCGGTTGCCAGGGCTGGTCGCCGGGCAGATCGACGGGGTGGCGCTGCATCCCGAAGACGTGTTCCTGGCGAAGAAGCGCAAACCCACGCTTAATCTCCTGGTTCAGCTGGTCGACCTGATGCCCCACTACATGTACAACGCCTACGGTGCTTCGCTCGATTGGATCAAGCGCGACCGGGCGCTCTTGCGCGACACCGCCGCCGCGATGATCGAGGCCAACCGCACCGCCTACCGCGACAAGGCCAAGGTGCTGCCGATCATCACCAAGGCGACCCAGAAGCCGGCCGAAGCGGTCGAATATGCACTCGATGTGCTGACCAAGAACTGCGTCTGGTCGGTCAACGGCGGCTTTGATCCCGCCCGAACGCAATGGTCGATCGACAACAGCGTCGCGAACGGTGATGTGCCCAAGGACAAGAAGCCGTCGGTCGAGAAGGTCGCGAACCTCGCGCTCGCCAAGGAGGCAGTCGATGCCGCCGGCGGGCCGGTGACGATCGGTGAGTGCAAGCTGTAAGGGACTGCGAAAGCATCGCACCTTGTCGTCCCCGCGAAAGCGGGGACCTAGTAAACACGGACCAAGTGAACAGAACTCCGAGTTATGCAAATAGCGCCCTGGAATACTAGGCCCCCGCTTGCGCGGGGGCGACACCGAATGTGAACGTGAGGGTCCCAGTATGAACGTCAACATCCAGCCGCCCCGCATCGGCCCGCAGCCGTGGGAAGTGGTCCGCAGCAAGCTCGATCAGGCGCTGCCGTTTGCCAACATGCGCGAGACGCCGTACTACCGCGACGCGGTCTACGAGCAATTCTCCAAACAGGAATACGCGCGCCGCTACGCCGCGCTGCGCGACAAGATGCGCGAGCACAAGCTCGACGCCATCGTCGTGCCGGGCGGCCCCAGCCACTGGAGCTTCGGCGGCGGCATGCTGTGGCTCACCGGTCATTGGGAATGGCACGCGCTCTGTTGCTACGTTTTGGTGCCGCTCGACGGCGAGCCGACCATGATCTATTCAATGGGCGGCACGCACGCGGAGGCGGTGCGCCGGCAGGTCGCAGTCGCGGTCACGGATGTACGCCACAGCCGCAGCGGCCGCTATGCCGACATCATGGTCGAGCGGCTGCGCGAATTGAAGCTCGAGCGCGGCCGTATTGGATTGATGGAGATCGACCCGCGGCACGAGGACTACCTGCCGGTCAATCAGTACAACGTCCTGCGCCACAACCTGCCCGACGCCGAGTTCGTCTTCACCAAGGGCTTCCTGCACGACCTGCTCGTCATCCACAGTGAGGAGGAACTCGATTGCGTCCGCAAGGCGGGCAAGCTTTGCCAGGACGCCATGGAGGCGATGGTTGCAAGAGCCAGGCCCGGCGTGAAGGAATACGAACTGCGCGCGGCTGCGGGCGCCGCCATCCTCGAAGGCGGCGGCGACATCGATTTTCTGATCATCGGCTCGACCCCGATGGACAACCCGGCGATGATCTTCGGCAATCCGCGCCCCTCCGCGCGTGTGCTCAAGACCGGCGACATCATCAACATGGAGCTTGCCGCCGGATATCGCGGCTACTCGGCGCAGGTTGGCTCGCCGATCTGCCTCGGCCAGCCGACCGAGATGGTGCGCAAGTTCTGGGAGGAGATCACGCTGCCCGGCTACAAGCGCATCATCGCCGAGATCGCGCCTGGCAAGCCGACCGAGAACATGCGCACGGCTTCAAAGTTCTTCCGCGACAAGGGCGTGCAGTCGCGGCCGACGCAATGCCACGGCATCGACCTCGTCACCGACAACCCGCATATCAGCGCCGAGCATGTGAAAGGCGAGGCGATCGACATGATCCTTAAGCCCGGCATGATCATCATGGCGGAGCCCAACCCGATCACGCCCGACGGCACCTTCGGCATCTTCCTCGGCCACACCTTCATCGTGACCAATGAGGGCCACGAGGTGGTCGACCAGTTTCCGCTGGAGATCGCGATCGCGAAGGGGTGAAAACAGCCAAGGTTGGTTGTGCGAGCGGCAGCACGCAGGGACTCACATCTGTCACCCGCGCGACCCCGGCCTCTTGAACCGGGGGAGCCTCGAAGGGCGACGGCCACCGATCTCGGGCTTGCCCGAGATCGGCATATCAAGAGCCGAAGTTGGCCTGAGCCGACTTCGGTGGCCGATGATCCTTCGAGGGCCGCTTCGCGGCCACCTCAGGATGACGGAGATAGGTCGATAACTGTTGCTGCTGTCATCAAGCCCCGAGTTGCTTCGCGAGCGCGCGCACATACTGCGCGTCCTCGTCTTCAAACGTGCCGTCGGCGATCGCGCGCTTGAAGTCGGCAAGCTCCTCGCGCAGCGTCTGCGAGATCGAGGGACGCGCAAGCAGGCGGTCGATCAGGCGAACGACCTCCGCCTTGCCGCCGGTCGCGACGGGCGTCAATGATTGCTCGTCCTCCTCGTCGAACACCTGGTCGGTGCTGGAACCGGCATTATCCCCGTCGGCGTCGAGACGCAGCAGATCGTCCCAGGTCAGGCCCGTCTCGCTGATCTTACGATGCAGCGCCCGGGCGGCCGCCAGCACGGTGGCGTCGTCCTCCGCCCCCAGCCGGCCGAGGAGCTCAAGCAATTCAGCGCGGTCGAGATCAGGCACGGCTATCCTCCTGGCGCGCCACAGAAACGGGCCGCGCCGGTGTAGCCAGCGCGGCCCGTCTTCGTCAAATGCCAAGTCCGCGTCGCTACGCCGCTCAGCCGTGCTTGATGAACGTGCCGTTGCGCAGCTCGGAAACCGCCTGCTGCAGCTCGGCCTGCGTGTTCATCACGATCGGGCCATGCCAGGCGACCGGCTCCTCGATCGGCTTGCCGGAGACGAGCAGGAAGCGGATGCCCTCGTCGCCCGCCTGCACGGTGACCTCGTCGCCGGAATCGAATACGACCAGGGAGCGGTTGCCGGTACGCTCGCGCACCAAAGTCTCGCCCTGCGCGCTGTCCTTTTCGGTCAGCACGCCGAAGGGCTTGGAGGCGTCGGAGAAGGTGCCCGAGCCCTCGAACACGTATGCAAAGGCGTGTCGGCCGCGCTCGACCGGCAGGCTCTTGCGCCGGCCCGGCGGCACGAACACATCGAGATAACGCGGCTCGGCTGCGGTGCCGTCGACCGGCCCGCGCTTGCCCCAGAACTCGCCGCAGATCACGCGCACGCGGGTGCCGTCGTCGTCGGTCACATCGGGGATCTCGATCGCCGGAATGTCCTGATAGCGCGGCGCCGTCATCTTGAGCGAGGAGGGCAGGTTGGCCCAGAGCTGGAAGCCGTGCATGCGGCCCTGCGCGTCGCCCTGCGGCATCTCCTGATGCAGGATGCCGCTGCCCGCCGTCATCCATTGTACGTCGCCCGGCCCCATCTTGCCGACATTGCCAAGGCTGTCGCCATGCTCGACCGTGCCGGCCAGCACATAGGTGATGGTCTCGATGCCGCGATGCGGATGCCACGGAAAGCCGGCACGGTAGTCGTCGGGGCGATCGTTTCGGAAGTCATCGAGCAGCAGGAACGGATCGAACTCATCCGTCGTGCCGAAGCCGAAGGCGCGGTTGAGCCTGACGCCGGCGCCCTCGATGGTGGGTTTCGACTGCGCGATGCGTTTGATGGGTCGAATGGACATCGTGTCCTCCTTTACCGGCGCGGCAGCGCCGCGGCCTGAGATGCAAACTATGCGGCAGCGGATATCGGACGTTCGCGCGCAGCCTTGAGCGCGGTGGTCCACCAGACGAGCTGGTCGAGCATGTCGGTCGCGTTCTGGCGCAAGTACGCAAGCTCCGTGATCTCCTTGCCACCCTTCCAGACGGCCATGAAGTCGGCCCCCTGAATATGGACACCGGTCCGCGTCGGCGCCATCTGCAGCTCGATCGCAATGAGCCGCAGCTGTTCGATCGCGCGGGCGGCGCCGACCGAGCCATAGCCGACGAAGGCCACCGGCTTCCTGTTCCATTCCGGATAGGCGTAATCGAGGGCATTCTTCAGCACCGCCGGAACGCCGCGATTGTATTCAGCGGTGACGAAAATATAGCCATCGAATTCAGCCACTTTCTTCTGCCAGCGTTGCGCGACCACGTTCTGCGAAGGCGCCCAGGCGTTGGACGCCACCTCGTCGAAGAACGGCATCGGGTAGTCCCGCAAATCCAGAATCTCCACGCTCATATCGTCGCGTTTCGATGCGATGTCCTTGATCCATTGCGCCGGCTTGTCGCCGAAACGGGCCGCGCGCGTCGTGCTGATGATGATGCCGATCTTGACCTTCGCCATGACAGGGCTACCTTTGTGCCTAATTACCAATTGATACCGAGGATAAATAGATGACCAGGCGGCCACGGCAAGAAGGCACAGACTTGATACCGAGTAACCTGCATGTGGCCGAGGATTGCCGCGCGGTGAGCGAGGTCCTGGCTCGGGTCGGCGATAAGTGGACGGTGCTGGTCGTCGGCATGCTGGGCGACGGGCCGAAGCGCTTCAACGAACTGCGCCGCGGGCTCGGCAGCATCTCGCAGCGGATGCTGACCTTGACGCTACGGGCGCTGGAGCGCGATGGGCTCCTCACGCGTACCGTCTACCCGACTATTCCGCCGCGCGTCGAATACCAGCTGACCAGGCTCGGCCACTCGTTGCTTGATCCGGCCAGCCAGCTCGGTCTGTGGGCGCGCAAGAACCGCTCGGCCATCCAGGATGCGAGACGGCGGTTCGACGCCTCAAGAGCAACGGACTGACCGCTTATTGCGCGGAGGCAGGCGCCAACTGCGGCGTCGCCTGTCGCCGCGATGGCGGCCTCGGCGCCGGGGCCTGCTGCGGGGTTGATGTGGGTGCCGAGGCGCTCGCGATCTTGTTGTCGGCTATTCTGGATTCGAGCTCGGCCAACGCGGATGCCGGGTCGATCAGGCCCCAGCCGAATTCATTGTCGCGGCCCTTGGGATCGAGCTTCTTGGCGGTCGCCGTGAGCACTTCCAGGACCGTGGCGGCGTCGACGTTCGGATAGCGCTCGATCAGCAAGGCGGCAACGCCGCTGACGTGCGCGGCCGCGACCGATGTGCCGGTGGTGAGCTGATAGGTCCGCTCCGGCGCCGGCACCATCACATCGACGCCCGGCGCGGCGACTGCCACGTGCGGGCCGCGAACTGCCTGCGAGAACAGATGGTCGTTCTCGTCGACGGCTGTCACCGCGATCACGTTCGGATCGGCTGCTGGATAGAGCGGTGGCGATTTTGGACCGAGATTGCCGGCGGCCGCGATCAGCACCACGCCCTTGGCATGGGCATTCTTCATGGCGAGCGCGAGCAACGGATCGTAAGGGCCGGCGAAGCTCATGTTGATGACGCGCGCGCCCTTGCGCACCGCCCATTCCAAGCCCGCGAGGATCTGCCGGGTGGTCGCTTCCGGCGACTGCCGGGAGCCGCTGAAGGCCTGGATCGCCAGAATTCTGGCGCCCGGCGCAATGCCGAGGAGCCTGCGATGGGCCACGATCGCCCCGACCATTCCGGTGCCGTGGAAGTGCGGCTTCTCGCGCCGGCCGACGGCATTGTATTGCTCGGCGATCGCGCCGGCGAGATCGGGATGGTTCACATCAATGGCGGAATCGATTACCGCGACCAGCACGCCGCGACCGGTTGCAACCTTGTGCACCTCGCCCAGGTGCAGCTTGCTGACGACGTACTGCTCCGTTGCGCCGGTGCCGCTGCGCGCCGCGAGGTCCGTCTGGTTGGTCTCATCAGCCTGACCGGTCTCTTTGTTCTGGTCGTCTTCTTTTGGGTTGTCCTCTTGCTGGTCGTTCTCTTGCTGGAACAGCCGATAGGTGTAGTTCGCGGATGGAACGCCGAGATTCTCCGTTTCGAGCGCGCGAATGACGGCGGCGACTTGTTGGCCGCCGGTGATGCGGAAATGGTAGAGCGTGCCGCCGGCAAGCCCGATGTTCTCAGAGCCGATCGTGGTCAATCCGTGCCGGCGCATGGCGGCTTGTAGCGCTTGCGGCGATACATTGGGCCCGACGCGGAACACCATCTCGCTCCTTACGAGCCGGGTCTCGCCCGCGGGCGGCACGGCCGTAAATCCGCGTTGACCAGGCAGCGGCCGCACCGGCAACAGCCGCCGCACGGCCAGCAACTCGCGCCGGTGATCGGTGCGCAGCCGTAACCGCTCGACTGGCGTTGCCGCCCGCAGCGGGCCGCGGAGCACGGTTCTGGTGTTGAAGCCCCTGCGAGCAATACCCTTGGGGAGGTTTCCCTTGCCAAAGATCGAGTTGGCTTTCGGTCTGCCAATGCCTTTTCCGAACGCGGCCCTGTTGCCGGTGCCCTTGCCAGCCTTGCCGATTGCGCTCTTGGCGTTCTTGCCGTTGCCAATATTGCCGAAGGTGCCCTTCTTGGCGTTCTTGCTGCCGAATTGGTTGTTCAACAGCTTGCCATTGCCTTTCGTGGCCTTGCTGATGGTGGTCTTGCCGGCGTTGCCATTCGGGCCCTTGCCGAACAGGTTCTTGCCGGGCTGATTCCTGCCAGGAAGTCTCTGTAGATTTTTCGGGACAGCCGTCTTGGTTGCGCCCTTCTTGCCACGGAGAAATCCAGGCAGTTGCTTCTTGTTGCCAGCGTTCTGCTTGGCCCCGGTGACGGCCTTGGTGTTGCCCTTCTTCTTGATGAGCTCGAGAAGCTTGCGCGGGTCGTCGAATTGCGCGGTGGCTTGCCGTCCGCCGCCGAGCCCAAGTACCGCAATCGCCAGGACCAGGACGATCGATCCGGCCCAAAACCGCCGCTTGGTCTGACTTGGCCTGTGCAATGACATGGCTCGAACCCTGCTCCGGTTTCCATAGGGTGAGATTGCGCCGACTTTGCGTCTGGTGACGGGGTGCGGCGTCCCCGCGCAGCCCACCCGAGGTCGCACGCCGTCGCCAAAAGCGGCTAAGAAGAAGAAATCTTAACGCCCGGGACGACTCATGGCCAAGACCCGCACCTCAAAAACCCACAAAACAGCAGCTCCTGCGACCAGGCACCGCAAGCCAAGGGCCCACCGCAATGGCGCGACCACAGAGCAAAAGCTTACCGAGCTTAGGCGCCGCCTGCTCGAGATCAACGATCTCAACGCGGCCGGCTCGGTGCTCGGCTGGGACCAGGCCACCTACATGCCCAAGGAAGGCGCCGCCGCCCGCGGCCGCCAGGGCGCGACGCTGCGCCGGCTCGCGCATGAGAAGTTCATCGACCCGGCGCTCGGCCGGCTCGTTGACACGCTTGTGCCGCACGCCGACGGCCTTGCTGAGGACGATGCTTGCCTGATCCGCGTGGTGCAGCGCGACTTCGCGAAGGCGATCAAGGTGCCTGCGGACTACGTGGCGCGCGCGAATGCGCTCGGGGCGGCCTCCTATGACGCCTGGACGCGGGCGCGGCCAGCGAACGACTTTGCCGCCATGGTGCCGTTCCTGCAGCGGCTGCTCGATATGAGCCGCGAGTATGCCGAGTTCTTCGCGCCTTACGACCATATCGCCGATCCCTTCATCGATGATGCCGAGGAGGGCATGACCACGGCTTCGGTGCAGGCGTTGTTCAAGGCGCTGCGGCGCGAGCTTGTGCCAATGGTGCGGGCGATCGCGGAGCAGTCGCCGGCGGACGATAGTTGTTTGCGCCAGCGCTTTGGCGAGGCGACGCAGCTCGACTTCGGCCTCAAGGTGGCGCAGCGCATGGGCTACGACCTTGATCGCGGCCGGCTCGACAAGACGCTTCATCCGTTCTGCACTCGCTTCAGCGCGGGCGACGTGCGCATCACCACGCGCGTGCGCGTGGACGACATCGCCGATGCGCTGTTCTCGACCCTGCACGAAGCGGGTCACGCCATGTACGAGCAGGGCGTGAGCGCGGCGCTCGACGGCACGCCGCTCGGCCAGGGTGTCTCCGCCGGCGTGCATGAGAGCCAGTCGCGGCTATGGGAGAACGTGGTCGGGCGCAGCCGCGGCTTCTGGCAGCATTACTTTCCGTTGCTCCAACGGCGTTTCGCCGACCAGTTCGCGGGCGTGCCGCTCGATGTCTTCTATCGTGCCATCAACAAGGTCGAGCGCTCGCTCATTCGCACGGATGCCGACGAGGTCACCTACAATCTCCACGTGATGCTGCGGTTTGGCCTGGAACTCGACATGCTCGAAGGACGGCTGCGCATCAAGGATCTGCCGGAGGCCTGGCGGGCGGCAATGAAGTCCGATCTGGGACTCGCGCCACCCGATGACCGCGATGGCTGCCTGCAGGACGTCCACTGGTATGGGGGCGGCATCGGCGGCGCCTTCCAGGGCTACACCATCGGAAACATCCTGGCGGCGCAGTTCTATGAAGCGGCGGTCAAGGCGCATCCCGACATCCCGCGCGAGATCGAACACGGCACGTTCACGACGCTGCACGGCTGGCTTGTCGCCAACATATACCGGCATGGACGAAAATATCGGCCGGACGAACTGGTGCAGCGGGCAACCGGTTCGCCGATGCGGATGGAGCCTTATCTCTCGTACCTGCGCGTAAAGTACGGGGCGCTTTATCGGCTGCCGGAGCGGAGGGGGCGGTTGCTGCCGGCGTGAGCGAACGAGGCGGTCGGTCGGTCGGCGCTGACCCAGGCTTCATACTTCAGTCTTGGGACCAAGGCACCATCTCGATGCCGTGGGCAATGGTGGCGGAAAGGTCTCATCTGACGGGTCTTTTCCCGGAATGGTGGGCCAGTTCGTCCCGGAGCGCCAATACCAGCGGCTGATTTACTTCCGTGCATTCCGGTACGCAGGATGGGGCGGATGACAAGGGGCGGGCCAGGCACGTTTCCAAATGGGGTGCGGCGCAATTCCTATTGCGGATGGAGGTTCACTGAGATCATAATAAAACATTCGACAAATCAAAAAGATGCTTGGCGTTCTCGAATCCGGGTTGAACGTCGGGGCGACGGAAAGCGCGATAGGCGCGTCGATCGGGTCGAGGAAACGATGATCACGGGGAAAACCAGCTGGTCTGTTGGTGGTGCGGCGAGATCCTGCAATGGAGCAGGAGCGGCCTCCGGTGTCATGGCCTGCCTCGCTTCATTGCTGGTCGTTGTGTTGTGGCTGGCCACGCCGGCATTCGCGCAAGAAAAGCCGCTCCAGATTGGAGTGCTGGCGCTTGGTCCCCGCGCGGTGCCGGCTTGGCAATGCGGGCAGCAAGCTGCGGCCGGGCAGCCGCGCCGGCACGACACGCTGCCGCACTACGTGCTGGGGCTGCTCGATGGACTGCGGAAGCTCAAGTATGTGGAGGTGGGTCCTGACGGAAAGCCGAAAGGGGCAATGCCCCCCGGCGCCGGGAGTGGCCGTCGCTTTTTCCTCGACCTGCGCTTTGGGACGCGCGAGCAATTGAAAGAGGCTGCCCGCGATCTTGCGCGAAAGCGCGTCGACATCATCGTCGCGGTTGCCACACTGGCGGTTCGGATCGCGCAGCAGGAGACAAAAGGGTCCAATATCCCAATTCTGATGACCGGGGTCAGCGAGCCGGTGAAGGAGGGCTTCGTCCAGTCATTGGCCCATCCGGGCGGCGTCATAACGGGCGTCAGCCATCAACTGGTTCAAGGTAGCGGCAAGCGCGTGGAGCTGTTCAAAGAAATGCTGCCGCGCCTCCAACGGCTGATCTCGATGCGTTTGCCGGGCTATTCGGTTTCAGAAAAGAGCATACCGGAGATTCGCGCCGCGGCGGACCGGCTTGGTATCGAGGTTGCCGATCGCACGGTCAAATCTCCGCAGGACTTGCGGGCGGAGCTTGCCAATTTGCCAGGCGATAACGCCGGGCTGCTGATTGCACCCGACTCTTTTATCATCAGCCACCTTGACATGGTGCTTGAGGCCAGCTTGGCACAGCGCGTTCCGGCTTTTGGCTTGATGGACTACATGGCTGACTGGGGCGCGATCGCCGCGTACGGACCCAGCGCCTTCCAGGCGGGTGTACACGTTTCCCGGTACGTCGACAGAATCAGCAAAGGGGTGAAGCCAGGTGACATGCCGGTCGAGCCGATCGATCCGACTTATGTGATCAATTTGAAAGCCGCCAAATGCCTCGGGGTGTCGGTACCGCTCCAGGCGTTGCAACAGGCGGACCGCGTCATTCAGTAGCTTCAACAGAGGGCAGGAGAGGGCGTCATGGCGACAAAGACAATTCTCGCGGTGGCTGTCGGGCCGCAGAAGGACTTGCTGATCCGCGACAAAGGAACGCTGAGCGGGGTCAGACCATACATTCACGGTTTGATCGACGAGCTGGCCGCTCGCGGTCATCAGCTCGGCGCCGCCTACGTCATCCAATATCGCGAGCGCGATCTCAACACATTCGCAGCGAAGAATGGCGACGCAGTCGGCGCGTTCAAGGTGGATTCCGGATCGGAAGACGATGCCCTTATCTTCGCCATGTCCACCACCATCGTGCAGGCCGCTCGGGGCATCACCAAATCGATTCCGGTCGTGGGTATCGTTTCGGAGCCTACAAAGGAGAAAGTGCACCGATCGGCCAATATCTGCGGCGTCTCCGCGCGGCGAAGCCAGACGGCGGGCGATTGCTTCCAGTACTTTTTGGCGACGGTTCCGACGCTCAAGAAGGTCATGGTGCTGCACAAGCCGGGCTACCCTCCCTCAGACCGCTCCTTGGCTCTCGTCAAAAAGGCGGCCAAGAAGCGAGGCGTCAGCGTCTCGCCGGTGACCGTCAAGTCGCGTGCGGATATCGAGAGTAAGCTCAAAGCCATGGCCAAGCGAGATCCGAAGAAGCCGGCCGATGTCGGCATCCAGGTGCTGCCGGTCGACGTATTCCTGGGCGCTGCGCAATTGATCACTGAACTGGCCCAGCAGCAAAAAAATCTGCCAGTGTTCTGGCCGATCACCGATCATGTAAAGCGGGACTTGCCGAGCGCGTTGGGCGGCTATGGAGTGTCGCAGCGCAAGTGCGGCGAGCTCATGGCCGAGCTTGTCGAAAAGATCCTGTGGAGCAATGGCAAGGCCGCAGCGCTCAAGCACAGGGATGCACCCGACGACGCGTTTGAATGGGCCGTGAGCAGTGCCGCGGCCAAGGCTCTGAACATCAGGCTCCCGAGCATCCGTTGACTGTGGATTTGGAGTGATCGGGGGGTGAGGATATTCGCCTCATGGACGCGCAGGTCGGCTTGAACCTGTCGGCAACCCCGGACATCGGCCGGCGTGGCGGCATCGTCCGCCGGTACTTTCTCATCTTTGCGACGCTGGTGGGAGGCGCGCTCGTCGCCAGTGTTCTCGTCGAGATGGTGTTCCGGTTTCAGGAAACCCGGCAGAATCTCGCGGCTGAGCACAGTCAGATGGCCGAGCTGGCCGGTCTGCGCATCCAGAACTACATCGAAAGCGTGGCGCAAGCGATTCGCTTTGCGCAGCCCGAAAGCTTCAATCAGGCTCGTGATCGTGTCACCGATGATTATGTTCTGAAACTCCGTTTGCTTCTGAAGCATGTGCCGGCGATTCGGGATCTCGTTGTCGTCGGGTTGGATGGCCGCGAACAGCTTCGCGTTTCGCGCATCGGTCCGTCGGTCCCGGATGCGCAGGCGGATCATTCATCGGCCCCGTATTTGACCTCGATCCGCGCCGGCCAGACTTATTTCGGCCCGATCATCTTTCCACCGGATGCGTTTGAGCCCCGCATCCTCATTGCCGTTCCGATCACGTCGTTTGCTACCAACGTCATCGGTGTTCTGGCCGCTGAGGTCAATGTTCGGTACGTCTGGGACGTCGTACAGGCCATCCGTGTGGGCAAATCCGGCTACGCCTACGTGGTCAGCGAGAGCGGGGCGCTGGTCGCGCATCCGGATCTGCACCTTGTGCTGCAGCGCCGAAATCTCTCCGATCTCCCACAGGTCGCAGCCCTGCGAAACTCCGCGAGTGGAACGGATAGCGCCGGCGTCTACAAGAACCTGAATGGCCAGTGGGTGCTGGAGTCCCACGTGAGGATTCCCAACGTCGGCTGGACCGTCCTGGTCGAGCGGCCGTTGATGGAGGCATTTGGGCCTCTGCTTGCATCGCTCACGCGCACGGGCGGAATTCTGCTCATCGTTTGTGCCATGGCGGTGGGCGCCGCTGTGCTGCTCGGACGGCGGGTGGTGCGGCCGATCGAGATTTTGCGCCGCGGGGCGACACGGCTGGAGGCGGGAAACCTCGAGGCGCGGCTGGAGGTGAAGACCGGCGACGAGTTCGAGGAACTGGCCGAAGATTTCAACCGGATGGCGGGCCGTCTGCAGGACTCCTACGCGACCCTCGAACGCAAAGTCGAGGAACGCACCCATCAGCTCGAGCTTGCCAACCTCGCCAAGTCCCGGTTCCTGGCAGCGGCGAGCCACGATCTGCGCCAACCGCTGCACGCCTTGGGGCTGTTCGTGGCGCAGCTTCGCCCGGACATGAACGCAGGGGAACGTGGCCGCATTGTCGAGCGCGTCAACGCCTCGGTTGCCGCCATGAACGAGCTGTTCAATGCGCTGCTCGACATTTCCAAGCTCGACGCCGGCGCGTTGACTCCCAATGTCGCCGATTTCCCCATTGCGCAATTGTTGCATCGGATCGAAGAAACCTTTGCGGAACCGGCGCGTGAGAAGAACCTGTCGCTGCGGGTCGTCCCGAGCGATGCCTGGGTGCGCAGCGATTTCATCCTGCTCGAGCGCATTCTCCTCAATCTCTTATCCAACGCCGTGCGCTACACCTCACGCGGGGGCATTGTCGTCGGATGCCGCAAGCGCGGCGATCAGTTGCGCATCGAAGTCTGGGACACCGGCCCCGGGATTGCCGAAGACCAGCGCCAGAACATCTTCAGTGAGTTTTATCGGGTCGGCGATCCGGAGCGCGACCAGCGCGCGGGGCTCGGACTTGGACTTGCGATCGTGGAACGCCTCTGCCTGTTGCTCGGCCAGCCGATCGAGCTGGCATCGATGGTCGGCAAGGGCTCGCGCTTTACTGTCGTTACGCCCCGAGTGCCGGCTCGGGTCGTGACGGTCGAGCGGCCGGTGCTGACGCGTGCTGCGTTCGACGTGTCGAACGACAAGCTCGTCGTCATCATCGACGATGATCCGCGGGTGTTGGACGGCATGGGCGGGCTATTGCGAAGCTGGGGCTGCCGCGTCGTCTCTGGCGGCACCGCGGCTGCCGCTGTCAAGGATCTGCGCGCACGCGCCCAAACACCCGATCTGATCATCTCCGACTATCGGCTGCCTGACGGAAAGACCGGGATCGAGGCGATCGGGCAGGTATGTCGCGAGTTCGGCAGCGCGATCCCGGCCTTCCTGATCAGCGGCGACACCCATTCCGAGACGCTGCAAGAGGCGCGCGCCAGGGGGCTCCACCTGCTGCTTAAGCCGGTCGATCCGATGACGTTGCGGGCCATTGTCAACCGGATGCTGCGGCAACGCTTGGTCGCGGAAGTGACCGGTTAGCTCGGGATCGTGGGCCGGCATTTTCGAAAATGAGCCTTTCAAGAGGCCGATTTTGCATTTTCTCCGATCATGCGCGCGAGTGCGCGGCCGCTTCGCCCCGCCAAGGCCCGTTAGGTATGATGGTAACGGAGTCCCAGGACTTAAGTATTGGACCCGTGGGAGTTGTGCTGCGGGTCTACTTGTATGATCAGCCTTGTTTTTTCTTTGCGAGGATGTGCACGGCGCGAAGGGCGGGGCAGGACTTCTGGCTGATTTATCCCGAGCGTTGCCATCGCCAGATTACTATCCCGTGGTGGGAGGTTGCAGTTTCGGGAGACTGGGAATGCCGATGGCGCCGGATGCGCCCCGCGCCAAGCTTGTCGTCGTGATCGATGACGACCCAATGATCCTCGAGGGGATGGGCGGGCTGCTGCGAAGCTGGGGCTACCAGGTTGTGGCGGCGTTGACGGAGGATGCGGCGCTGGCCCATCTCGCCGAGCAAGGCCGACGGCCCGATCTCATCGTGTGCGACTATCGGTTGGCAGGCGGACGAAATGGCGTCCAGGCCGTCGAGCATCTGCGCGAAGCTTTTGAGATCCCGGCCTTGATCATCACCGGTGGTGTAGCGCCAGCGCATCCGCAAGAGCGCCGCTTGAGCCGTTACGAGCTGATGCACAAGCCGGTCGATCCGACGGTGTTGCATGCAATGCTCAGTCAGGTGCTCGCGGACTACAAGGCATCTCGCCAGAGTTCTTAAGGCCAAGCACGCTGTCGCCGCTGTGCGGTCATCTGTCCCGAGACCGAAGTATGGCAACGCGCCCTTGCCGTTTCATGGCAAAAGCTCCTTGCAGCGCAGGCGCTTAGGCCGCCCGGTCGATGCTGTCACCGGTTGGCCGGCGATACCTCAGGCTGATTTACCTCGCGCATGCACGGCAAGACACTCGCCCGCGCAAGAGAGAGTGAGACGATTGTGTGCCGGAGAGCATCCGGCGCGTTCCTGCACGGGGAGGCGGACATGCAGGCTGTGATCAGGTTGCCGTCATCGGAAACGGAAAAACCATCGGATCACGTGCTGATCGCGTCGATTGCGACAGGTGACAAGCATGCCATGGTGTTGCTGTTCATGCGTCACAACGTGCGCATCCATCGCTTCGTCGCGCGCCTCACCGGAAATGCTTCGCTTGCTGACGACGTTGTGAGCGATGTGTTCCTCGATGTCTGGCGCGGGGCGACGGACTTTCGCGGAAGGTCCAGTGTGTCCACTTGGCTTTTGGGGATCGCGCGGCATAAAGCGATGACGGCGCTGCGGCGTCAGAAGGAAGCCGCACTCGATCAAGGCGTCGCAGCCGCGATCGCGGACGACGGGGACGACCCAGAAGCGGCTGCGCACCAGGCGAGCCGCGGTGCCGTGATCCGCAGGTGTCTGATGCGGTTGCCGCCGGCGCTGCGCGAAGTCATCGACCTCATCTACTATCATGAGATGTCAGTTACCGAGGTCGCTGAGATCGTGGGCATTCCGCCAGGCACGGTCAAGACGCGCATGTTCCATGCACGCACTCGCCTGCATGAAATGCTTCAGGGTGCCGGCGTGCACTGCGTGCTCGCCGACTGAGCATCGCGTCACTTCAGATGGTCATGACTTCGCTACCGGCGGCAGCTCCCAACCAAGCTCGCGCACAGCGATCACTGCTTCGGTTCGGTTGGTGACCTTCAAGGCCTTGAGGATCGCGGTTACGTGGTTCTTGACCGTCGGCTCGGCGAGGTCGAGCACGCGGCAGATCGCCTTGTTGCTCTTGCCCTGCATCATCAGCGACAGCACGTCGAGTTGCCGGCCGGTCAGGCCGAGGTCGGACGGCGAGGCATGCCGGCGCTCGCCGGCCGGCTGCTGTGCGCCCGCCACAGCAGCTTCGCGGGTGAGGATTTCCGGCGGGATGTAGATCCCGCCCGCGAACACGAGCTGCAGCGCGCTCAGCATCACCTCGCGCTGCCCCGATTTCGGAATATACCCGAGCGCGCCCAGATCGAGCGCCTTGACCACGCTGCCCCGATCCTGCTGACCGGACAGAACAACGACGGAGATGGCGGGATAGCGTTCCCGCAACTCGGCCAGCACCGAGAACCCGTCGCGGTCCGGCAAGTTCAGGTCGAGCAAGATGAGGCTGAGGTCGTCGGTGTGATCGGCGATAAGCGCCATCGCTTGGCGGCAATCGGAAGCCTCCAGGACATCCGCGTCCGCCTTTACCTCTTTGAGAACACCGCGCAATGCATCGCGGATCAGGACATGATCGTCGACCACCAGAATCTTCATCAAAGAATCTCTTTTTACTGGGGCGCCGTCTCAGAATACTTCAGTCACAGGCTCAAAACAGCCCCTCTGCGGCTTGCATCGGTGGTGCATGGTAGGGTCAAGCGGGTTAACACACCGTCAGGGAGGAATCGTATGCAACCTTCCCGCGTTGCCCGCCTGGTGTCGTGTGGGCCTTCCCGCATCGGCCGACGTTCGTGGGCGGTCACGCCGTTGGGCTTGCCGGAAGGTAATACCGCTCGTCGTCGTCTGCACGACTGCGTGCTCGCACGGGCATCCGCGGGGCGGCTCGCGGGTTGCGGGGAGTTGACGGGAGTGCGTGGGCGCTAAACGGGCCACGCCTCCAGCCGATAGGCCGAGTCCCAGAAAATCCATTCGAGCTGTGTCGCCCGCGTGAACGCGGCGTGCATGCGCGATTGCAGCAGCGGCGAAGCGCCAGCCGCCGCCTCCTCGGTTGCCGCGATGGTGGCGCGCACGGCGGTGTGGAAGTCTTCGCCCGCATAGGTGTCGATCCAGGCCCGATAGGGATTGTCGGGCGCCGCGCGGCCGTGGATGTCGCGGCCTACTTCGGCATAGATCCAGAAGCAGGGCAGCAGCGCCCCGAGCAGCACCTCGTACGGCTCGGCATGGGCGGTGGCGAGGAGATAAGACACGTAATGGTGACAGGCGGGCGAAAGCGGTGTGGCGTCGAACACCTCCGACGTGATGCCGTACTTCCGAAAGAATGAGCCATGCAGTGCGCGCTCGACTACGATCGCGCCCTCGGCCGACTTGGCGAACTGCACGATCCGGTCAGGGTTGGGCGCCTTGGCGGCCGCTAACGTCAGCGCGCGGCCGAAGCCGATCAGGTAGTGCGCATCTTGCGTGATGTAGTGCTTGAACCGCGCTTGGTTCAACGTGCCGGCCGCAAGCTCGGCATTGAACGGCATGCGGCGGATCACGTCGTAGACGTTGACATTCCGCTCCCATGCCGCGCGTGAGAATGTGTCGGTGCTGTCGGTGCCCATGCTTGTCCGTCGTGAAAACGATCAGGCGGCCCGGTGCCGGAATACGACGCTCAGGTTGTTGGCCGGCATGGCGACGCGCTCGCAAAGCGTGAACCCGTGCCGGTCGGCGAGCGCCGCGACCTCGTCGAGGTCGCGCACGCCCCACTCTCTATTGCGTGCGCGCAGGCTCTCGTCAAAGGCGGCGTTGCTGGCCGCCGTGTGGCGGCCGTGCTCGCGGAACGGGCCGTAGAGATAGAGCACGCACTCCGGCGCGAGCAGCCGCTCGGCGCCGGCAATGAGGCCTTTCGCCGCCGACCACGGCGCGATGTGGATCATGTTGATCGCCACGATGGCGTCGGCCTGTGTCACCGGCCAGGCGGAGGCCGCAGCGTCAAGCGTGCGCGGGGGTAGCAGGTTCGGCAATCGCGCCGCTGCGCGATAGGCCGTGATGCTCGTCAACGCCTCGGGGTCGGGATCGGTCGGCTGCCAGGTCAGGTCTGGCATCGCGGCCGCGAAGTGGACGACGTGCTCGCCGCTGCCGCTCGCGATCTCCAGCACCAGGCCATGCTCGGGCAGCGCGCGGCGCAGCACTGCGAGGATCGGCTCCCGATTGCGTACGGCCGCCGGCGAGGTGAGGGCGCCGGGTGGGGAAAGGGGCGTCATGCCTGACCTGCGCGAATTGGCCGCCGCGCCCTCCAGGACCGGCCTCGGCTCACGAATAAGCAGCACGCCCGAGTGTCTGGCAACCGTGCTCAATTCATGATTTGACATGGCCCGCCACCATGGCCTGCCATCAAAGTCCCCTTCAGCAGAGAGTTCCCCGTGCCGAACGTCACTGAATCGACCCGCCGCATTCCGGCTGCGACCATCCGCGCGTTCATGATCGATGCCTTCCGCGCCTGCGGGCTGCCGGAGGCCGACGCCGGCATCGTGGCGGACGCCATGCTCGATGCCGACCTGTCGGGCTCGGACGCGCACGGCATCTTCCGGCTCGCCGGCTATGTGCGTCTGCTTCGGCGCGGGCATTTCAATCCACGCGCCACCATCAAGGTCTTGGAGCGCAGCCCGGCCACGGCCCTGGTCGATGGCGACAACGGCGTGGGCCACTTGGTGATGACCTACGCCGCCAATCTCGCGGTTGAGATCGCGCGCGAGGCGGGCGTCGCCTGGGTCGGCGTGCGGCGGTCCAACCATTCGGGTGCGGGCTCGACCTACGCCACCGTCCCCCTCAAGCACGGCATGGTCGGCATCTACAGCGCGGTCTCGGCCTCCAACTTCATGGCGCCCTGGGGTGGCGCCGAGCCGCTCCTTGGCACCAATCCGATCGCGGTTGCGATCCCGGCCGGCAAGGAGGCGCCGATCGTGCTCGACATCGCAACCTCCGTCGCCTCGAACGGCGCCATCCGCACCTACGCCAACGAGGGCCGGCCGCTGCCGGTCGGCTGGGTCATCAGCCGCGAGGACGGTGAGCCGATCACCGATGGCAAGCGCCTCGCCGAGGGCATGTTCGTGCCGGTGGGGACCTATAAAGGCTCGGGCCTCGCCATCGTGCTCGGGCTCCTGGGCGGCCCGCTCAATCGCGCCTCGTTCGGGCGCGACGTCAAGGACACCACCGCCGAGCAGAACAAGGAAACCAACACCGGGCATTTTTTGGTTGCGCTCGACGTCAAGCGGTTCCTGCCGCTCGACGCATTCAAGGCGGAGATCGATCGCCATGTGCACGATCTTGCGAGCTCGAAACGCCTGCCCGGTGTCGACGAGATCAGGATCCCGGGACAGGGTCGGGTCAAGCGCCGCGCCGACCGCGAGAAGAACGGGGTGCCGCTGGCAGAGTCGCTCATCAAGCAGGTGGACGAGCTCGCTGGCACGCTCTCGATCGAGCCGCTGACGGGGCGAAAATAGTCTTCGCGTCTGTCCCGCACCCCATGAAGCAAGTGCTTTGCGGCAGGCGCTTTCATGTAGCGGCCAAGCGTGCAAGACTTTTCGCCGGCATGACAGACACCAGCACATTCGCGCAAGGCTCGCCGTTCTGGCGGTTCTCGCTCAAGCTTTATCGGGCGCCCGGCGTCGCCGACGCCTGCATCGCGCTGCAGGAGGGTGCGGGCGTCGATGTCAATCTGCTCCTGTTCCTGCTTTGGCAGGCGACGCAGCGGCGCGCCTTTGCGGCTGCCGATGTCGCGGCGCTCGACAGCCGTATCGGGCCGTGGCGCGACGCGACGGTAATCCCGCTGCGCCATGTGCGGCGTGCGCTGAAATCGCCACCTGCGCTGGTCGGGGGTGGAACCGCAGAAGCCTTTCGCACCAGGATCAAGGCGGTCGAGCTTGAAGCCGAGCGGCTGCAGCAGGAGGCGATGTACGAGCTTGCCCGCGCGTCGCCGCTTGGCCGCGAAGCGCCATCACCGACTGATGCCGCGCATCTCAACGTGGCTGCCTACGAGACCGTGCGAGCGGTTACCTTTGCCAAAGCGGCGGTCGACGCCGTGCTGGCTGCGTTCGCGAACCTCAAGGGGGAGTGAGATGGACAAGGAGACCTACGACCGCGGCATGGCCATGCGCCGCAAGGTACTGGGCGATGCCTATGTGGATCGTGCGATGGAGGGCGTTGACGACTTCAACCGTGACTTCCAGAGGATCGTCACCCAGTACGGCTGGGGCGAGACCTGGGGCGACCCGACCCTGACCCCGCGCGAACGCTCGATTCTCAACCTCGGGATGATTGCAGCTCTGGGAAAAATGCAGGAATTCGAGACCCATACCCGCGGGGCGCTACGCAACGGGCTCACCCCCAACGAGGTCCGCGCCGTGCTGACGCAGATTGCGGCCTATTGTGGTTTTCCGGTCGGGGTCGACTGCTTTCGGGTTGCCCGCAAGGTCGTCGATGAATTCAAGAAGTCGTGATAAGTCAATATCTTAATCAGCGCCTGGAGGATTGGAGTGTAGAACCCACGAGGGCCTGTCGACAGTGGGCAGAGGCAGGTATTATCAATGGCTTGCTGATCAATTCGTGGGATCGTCTTGAATGCGCCTTGATCCTGGGCGAACTCCGGGGATTATTCTGCTTTGGTTGGTCATAGGAGGGGGTATGCGCTTACGCGCGGCAGCCACTATCACCGTATTGTTGCTGGGTGTCGCTGCGACCCCGGCGATCGCGCAGTTCTTGCCGCTGCCGGTTCCTCCGTTCCAGCGGGCGCCTTTCCAGCCGCCGCCGCCCGTCCCGGTCGAGGACGATGCTCCGCCCTACGATCCGCCTCCGGGCTATCGGATGCCGGCGCCTGAAACTTCTGCCGGCCCGCAATATGGGCGGAGCGTTCCGCAGGAGGTTGAAACCAATCAGCTGCCGCCGCCTGGGGGCTATCGCCAGCCGGTGCCAGGCTATGAGCCGATTGAGCCACGCGAGCGAGTTGCGCGTCCCGAGGATAATGGACAGCCGCCCGCCTATGAGCCCGATCCGCGCACGCAGGTCGCGCGTCCCAACTACGGTGATCAGCCGCCGGCCGCTGAGCCTTATCCGCAGACACAGCCCGGTCAGTTGCCGAGCCCGCTCGACATCCTGCGGCCGCCCGCTCCGGTGGGGCAACAGCAGGAACCGGTGGGACGTCAGCAGGAAGAACAGGCCGCCCAGCCGCAGGGAGGTGCCGTTTACGCCGCCCTGCCGCCCGACGAGCAGCCCGAGACCGGCCCGAGTAAGGGACTACCCCCGCAGTTTCGCCGCACCATGGTGGACTATCGCACGCGCGAGCCCGCCGGGACGATCGTCATCGACACCGCCAATACCTACCTCTACCTCGTGCTCGGCAACGGCAAGGCGATGCGCTACGGCATCGGTGTCGGCCGTGAAGGCTTCACGTGGTCGGGCGCTGAGCGCGTCTCCCGCATGGCCGAATGGCCGGACTGGCATCCGCCGGCCGAGATGATCGAGCGCCAGCCTTATCTGCCGCGCTTCATGGCTGGCGGCGAGGGCAACCCGCTCGGCGCGCGCGCGCTCTATCTCGGCAAGACGCTCTACCGCATCCACGGCACCAACCAGCCCTCGACCATCGGAACGTTTGTGTCGTCGGGCTGCATCCGCCTGACCAACGAAGACGTGTCGGATCTCTACCAGCGCGTCACTGTCGGCACGCGTGTCGTGGTGCTGCCAGGGCGGCCGCCGACCTCCGCGAGCGCGGCGCCTGCGACGACCGCTGCGCAGCCGTCCGGGCCCTACAATCCGCTCGCCCCGCCGTCGCGGACGCGATAGCGGTTCCAATCAGGGGAATGTTGCTCGTGCCCGGCCCATCGCCGGGCACGAATCTTATGGGAAGGGCGCGGGCGTGAGTTGCCGGCTCAATCCGTCTTGACGTACTTGTGCATCGCTTCCACGACTTCGGCCGGCTGGTTGATCATGTCGTCGAAGCGCTTGGCCACCTCCTCCGCCGTGATGAAATGCATCTCGATCTGCGCCGCTTTCGCCTCGGCCAGGAACTGCGGATCGGCGAGCACCTTGGCGATTGCCTGCCGCAATATCGCGACGCGCTCGGGCGGCGTGCCCGGCCGCACGCCGTAGGGTCGTCCGATCGCGAGCGGCGTGCCGCGCACTTTCATCAGCGAGCGCCCGAGGCTATTGATCGCGAGGTCCTCGTCCACCGGCAGGTAATTGAGGGTCGGCACCGGCGCCCGGCTGCTGCGCACGAGCGGTCGCACGATGCCGCGTTCTGCCGCCAGCCGGATCGTGGTGGCCATGGAGGTCCAGGCGTCGACTTCCTTGCGCTCGAGCGCGAGGCGAATGTCGGCGTTCGCCGCATAGCCCGACACCAGCTTCATCTTGAGCCCGGCGAATTCCTTGAGCAGCAGCGGAACGTCATGCGCGTTCGATCCGGGCCCGGTCGTGCCTGCGATCAGCTCGCGCCCGGAGTCGCGCAGCTCCTGGAACGTCTTGTACGGAAGGTCCGGACGGATCGCGAAGATGGCGCCCTCGGCGCCCGAAGAGCCCAGCCACGCGAACTTGCGCACGTCGAAGCGGACGGCAGAAACCTTCAGCAGTTGTCCGGTGGCGACGGCCGGATTGGCGGCCAGGATGGTCAGGCCGTCGGGCTCGGCGACGTTGTAGACATAGTTGGTGGCATTCAGGTGAGCGCCGCCGGGCATCTGGCGGAGGATGCCGGTTGGATTTCCGGGTATGTGCTTTCCGATGTGGCGGGCGACGATCTGCGCGCCAATCGACAGGCTGCCGGTCACACGCGACCCGATCACCAGCGTAACGGTCTTGCCCTTGTAGAAATCGGCCTGTGCCAGCGCCGTTTGAGTCGAGGGGAAGGCCAGCAAGCCAACGAGGGCGCATACGACCGGCGATCGCTTCATGGGTTCCTCCCTGTGTCGGTGATGATCGTTTGTTTTTTTGATAGGACGGGTTTCGCCAAGGCGAGACTCATCCCGTCCGGTGCGCGCGGGCGGGCCTTGCTTCCGCTCAGCCCGCTCCGCGTGCGAGCGCCGTTATTTCTTTTCGGACAGCAGATACTTGTGCATCGCCTCAAGCACCGCGGGCGGCTGGTTCATCATCTCGTCGAAGCCTTTGCTCACGTCCTCCGGCGAGATGTATTCCATGTCGATCTGTGCCTTCTTGGCCTCGGCCTGGAATTCCGGGTCGGCGACGGTCTTGGCCAGCGCCTCGCGCAGGATCTTGACCCGATCGGCCGGCGTTCCCGGCCGCACCGCGAAGGCGCGTCCGATCGACAGCGGAATGCCGCGCAACGCCATCAGCGACTTGCCGATCGGGTCGGTGGTCAGCGTCTCGTCGACCGGCAGATCATTGAAGCCGCGGATTGGCGAGCGCGTGCGCACGATGGCGCGCACCGCGCCCCGGTCGATGCCATTCTTGACCGTAGTGGCGAGCGCCGCCCAGCCGTCCGCCTCCTTGCGCTCGACCGCGAGCAGGATGTCGCTGTTGGCGGCATAGCCCTTCACCAGCCGCAGCTTGGCGCCGGCGAATTCCTTCAGCAGGAGCGGCATGTCATAGGCGTTGGAGCCGGGGCCGGTGGTGCCGACGACCAGTTCCTTGCCGGAGGCCTTGAACTCCTGGAAGGTCTTGTACGGCAGGTCGGCGCGGATCGCGAACATCGCTCCGTCAGGGCCGGTCGAGCCGAGCCATTCGAACTTGCGCACGTCGAAACGGACCTGCGCCACCTTGGCAAGCTGCGACATGGAGACGTTCGGATTGGCCGCCAGGATGGTCAGGCCGTCCGCTTCCGCCACGTTGAAGATGTGGTTGGTCGCGTTCATGTGCGCGGCGCCCGGCATCTGCCGGAAGATCACAAGTGGATTACCCGGAATATGTTTGCCGAGGTGATGGGTGACGATCTGTGCAGCGACCGCGAGGCTTCCGGTCTTTGCACCGATCACGACCGAGATGGTCCTGCCTTTGTAGAAGTCGCTCTGCGCCCATGACGACGTCATCGCCAGCGAGACAACTGAGACGCCCATCAGGGCGCCGAAGATCCAAGTCCGTCGCATGAACGTGCCTCCTTGATATCGTTAAAATTCCGGGTTCCCGCTTAGTGGCCGCGAGTGTCCGGCATCGGCCACCCATACCACAAGAGGCCCACTTGTCGCATCGCACACGTGCCTGTCGTCCCGGCCGAGCCAACGGGTCCGCGCAAAGCGTTGCCCGATGACAGGCTTCGACTGGAGGCGTTGAAGATTAGGTGCCGGGTCTCGCTCGCTGCGCTTGTTCATCCGGGACGACGCGGAGGCAGTTAAGGGACATACCGCCCGCCGATCGTCGGTGCGCTGATGCCATGGCCGGGCAGCTCCCAGACACCGGCGCCGCCCGGGTTCTTGTCGGCGCCCACGATCGCGTCGATCAGGTAGGGCCTGCCGCTCGCGATGGCGGCGCGGATGGCGTCGCCGAGGTCGCCCGGGCGATCGATGGTAACACCCTCGACGCCGGCGGAACGTGCCATGGCGGCGAAGTCGGGATTGTAGGGCGCGCCGGTCTGCGGGTGCTTGAAGTCGGTGGCAAGCTCGCGGCCGCCGAGATAGCCGCGCTGCAAACCGCGGATCGACGCATAGGCGTAGTTGTTCCAGATCACCCAGACGACCGGCAGCTCGTACTCGATCGCGGTGCCGAGCACGCTCGCATGCATGAAGAAGGCGCCGTCGCCGACCACCCCGACGCAGGGCCGATCGGGCGCCGCGAGCTTGGCGCCCAGCACGCCGGCAACACCAAAGCCCATCGGCCCGAAACCCATCGAGCCGATCAGGGAATCCGGCCGCTTCGGCTTGCAGAACTGCAGCAGCCAATTGTGATGCACGCCGATGTCGCTCACCAGGATCGCGTCGTCGGGCAGCGCGCGGTCGATCTCGTAGGCGGCACGCTGCGGGTTGATCGGCGACGCGTCGTCCTTGAAGCCTTCCGCCACCAGCGCGTCCCACTCCTTGCGGTAGCCGTCGATGACCCCGAGCCAGGCCGCGCGCGCTGCGGCGCGCTCGGTGGTGCTCTTACGTCGGTCAAGCTCGGCCAGCACCTGGCGCAGGAAGGTGCGCACGTCCGCCATCAGCCCGAGCGCGACCGGATAGTTGCGGGCGATCTCGTTCGGATCGATGTCGACGTGGATGAGCTGCGTGGGCGGGATGGTGAAGGAATAACCGGGCAGCCACGAGGAGGAGGTGCGGTCGTCGAAGCGCACGCCGAGCGCCAGCAGCACGTCCGCCTGCCGTGTTGCGTGATTGGCATGATACAGCCCGCCGCGCGAGACGAGCCCGAGCGCGAGCTTGTGATCGCTCGGGATCGCGCCAAGGCCGCTGGCGGAGGCGGCGACCGGGATTTGCAGCCGCTCGGCGAGCGCGACGAGCTCGGCAGAAGCGCCGCTATAACGTACGCCCTGGCCGACCAGGATTACCGGCCGTTCGGCCGCAAGCAGCATGTCGACCGTCTGGACCACGCCGTCGGGATCGGCGCCGCAGCGCGAGGAAATGTTGGCGCACCATTCCTCGGGCTTCGGCGTCTCCTCGGCGGCAGCTTCCTTGAAGATGTCGAACGGCACGTCGAGCACGACCGGGCCGGGCCGGCCGGTCACCATGGTCTTCCAGGCCTGCCGCACCGCGAGCGGGACCATGTCGCCGCGAGTCGGCTGGAACACGTGCTTGCAGCATGAGCGCACGGTCGAGGGAAAGTCGGCCTGGTAGTGGCGGTAGAGCTCCTGGAAGGCGCCGCGGTTGAACTGGCCGGTCGGCACATTGCCAGTGATGGCAAGGAACGGCACCGAGTTCGAGGAACGCATTGGCAAGCGCGATCGGCAGGTTGGCGGAGCCGGGCCCGCAGGAGGTGAAGGTCGCGACCGGCTTGCCGGCGACGCGGTAGTAGACGTCGGCCATGAAGCCCGCGACCGTCTCGTGGTGCACCGAGAGAGTCGTGATGTCGGACGATCGCTCGAACAGTGCGTCCAGGAGCCCGATATTGCCGTGCCCGCACAGTCCGAAGACGTACGGCACCTTCTCGCGCACCAGATAGTCGACGATCACCTGGCCGCCGTTGAGGAGGTTATTGGTCATGGTCGCTCCGCCGGTTCTGTAGGGTGGGCAAAGGCGCGGGGCAGATGCCGGGGCTGGCCAGTTGCACAGAGCAGCGCCGTGCCCACCATCACATATCGTAGCCGATCGCGCACGGACTTGGTGGGCACGGCGCACGACAGACTTGCGCGCGTGGAAGCCACGGCAGATCCGCCTTTGCCCATCCTACGGCCGCGTCAGCGTCAATTCGTCATCACCCGCACCGGTTTGCCGTCAATGAAGCCGCGGATGTCCTCGACCACGCCGGCGAAGTAGTTCTGGTAGTTCTTCCACGCCACGTAGCCGAGGTGTGGCGTGAGCACGACGTTGTCCATCTTGCGCAGCGGATGGTCCTTGGGCAGCGGCTCGACGTCGAACACATCGAGGCCGGCGCCCCCGATCTTCTTGTCGCGCAGTGCCGCCAGCATGGCGGCCTCGTCGACGATCGGGCCGCGCGAGGTGTTGATGAGATAGGCGGTGGGCTTCATCAGGCGGAGCTCCTTGGCGCCAACCAGCCCGCGCGAGCGCTGCGACAGCACGACGTGGATGCTGATAAAGTCGGCCTGCCGGAACAGGTCTTCTTTGCTCACATAATCGACGCCGGCTTCCCTGCACTTCTCGGGCGTGAGGTTCTGGCTCCAGGCGATGACCTTCATGCCGAACGCCTTGCCGATCATGGCGGTGCGGGTGCCGAGCTTGCCGAGGCCCAGGATGCCAAGCGTGGCTCCCTCCAGCTCCGGCCCGATGGTGCACTGCCAGGTTTCGCCGGCCTTGAGGCGGGCATTCTCGTAGCCGATGTGCCGGGTGAGCTCGAGCATCAGTCCGAAGGCGATGCCGGAGGTCGGGCCGCCGAACGAGCCGCTGCCGCAGACCGTCACCCCGCGCTCGATCGCGGCCGCGACGTCGATCGAGGCATTGCGCATGCCGGTAGTGATCAGGAGCTTGAGGTCGGGCAGTTTCTCGAGCACCGCGCGGGGGAAGCCGGTGCGCTCGCGCATGGCACAGACGATCTGGAACCCTTGCAGCGCCTTGACCACGTTGTCCGGCCCGCCGAGATGCTCGTTGAACACCTTGATCTCGAGGTCGCCGGAGACCGTCGACCAGTCGGCCACCTTGAGGGCTACGTTCTGGAAGTCGTCGAGGATTGCGCAGCGGTACTTGGCCATGTGGTCTCGGTCCTTTGTGGGGTCGGGCGGCAGGCCGGCTTTGGGGCGGGAAGCGCTCGTTCGGATGCCGGGAAGAGCCGGCGGCCCATAGAGAACGCGAAACCGAGCGGGGCCGCAATGGGTCGCGGCCGCCAGGGCTGGCGTCAAAACGCGCGATGCCGCGCACATGGGGCGCGGCATCAGTGTTCAGTGTGGGAAGGTATGCGTTAACCCTTGGCGTGGGCCAGCGTCGGAACCCCGATGGTATCGGTGGAAGCTGGCGGGGCGTGCTTGGCGCGCCACTTGGGGCCAGGCCCGCGCATGTAGTGCGCCTCGGGCCGGTAGGGATCGACCAGGGACCTGAAGGTACCAATCAGCTCGGCGAATTCGCGAGCCAGCGCCGACTTGTCATTCCTGTTCCGAACCTTGGCCGTAGCCATGACACGCTCCTGCCGGCCCTGTTGGCCGTCGTCACCGGTTCGCCGGCTTATCCTTTGGTCGCCGGGCGTCGCGGCTTGGTTCAGTCCACAATCGGTCCGAATCCATTAAAAACTGGTATGAATTCGCCGGTTGCTACTCACCTACTGCGATCATCGTTGCTGGGAAGTTACGCACGTCGGCGACCGGCGGATGTGACGGGCGTCACGAATAATCGTTTCCTGCGTGCAGGCGACCCGAGGGGAGAGCAAGCGGTACCTTGCCCCGGCGCGCGCGCACCGCTACATCAGCGCCAACTTCCCCAAACCCGGCGCCTGGAGGCGCTAAGCACGCGAGGGCAGGGCGCATGGCCCGTCAATTCATCTATCACATGCAGGGGCTGACCAAGGTCTACCCGGGCAATCGGAAGGTCCTGGAGAACGTTCACCTGCAGTTCTACCCGGACGCCAAGATCGGCGTGCTCGGCGTCAACGGCGCCGGCAAATCGACGCTGCTGCGGATCATGGCGGGTCTCGACAAGGAATATAACGGCGAGGCCTGGGCGGCCGAAGGGGCGCGGGTGGGCTACCTGCAGCAGGAGCCGCAGCTCGATGCCGACAAGTCGGTGCGCGAGAACGTCATGGAAGGGGTGGCGGCGCAGAAGGCGATCCTTGACCGCTACAACGAGCTTGCTGTCAATTACTCGGACGAGACCGCCGACGAGATGACCAAGCTGCAGGACGAGATCGAGGCCAAGGGGCTGTGGGATCTCGATTCCAAGGTCGACCAGGCAATGGACGCGCTGCGCTGTCCGCCCGACGATGCCGACGTGGAGAAGCTCTCGGGCGGCGAGCGGCGCCGGGTCGCGCTCTGCCGGCTGCTCCTGGAGCAGCCGGAGCTGCTCCTCCTGGACGAGCCCACCAACCATCTCGACGCCGAATCCGTGCACTGGCTCGAAGGGCACCTGCGCGAATATCCGGGCGCGATCCTGATCGTCACCCACGACCGCTACTTCCTCGACAATGTCACCGGCTGGATCCTGGAGCTCGACCGCGGCCGCGGCATTCCCTACGAGGGCAACTACACCGCCTGGCTGGCGCAGAAGCAGAAGCGACTCGCGCAGGAAGGCCGCGAGGAGGAGGCGCGTCAGCGTACGCTCGCGCGCGAGCAGGAATGGATCGCAGCCTCGCCGCGTGCCCGCCAGGCCAAGTCGAAGGCGCGCTACCAGCGCTACGAGGAACTGGTGAAGCAGGCGGCCGAGAAGCAGACCCAGTCCGCCCAGATCGTCATCCCGGTGGCCGAGCGGCTTGGCCAGAACGTGGTCGACTTCGAGGACCTGACCAAGGCCTTCGGCGACAACCTCCTGATCGATGACCTCACCTTCAAGCTGCCGCCTGGCGGCATCGTGGGCGTGATCGGCCCGAACGGCGCCGGCAAGACCACGCTATTTCGTATGATCACCGGCCAGGAGAAGCCCGACAAGGGCACCATCACGGTCGGCGAGTTGGTGCACCTCGGCTATGTCGACCAGTCGCGCGACACGCTCGACGGCAAGAAGAATGTCTGGGAGGAAATCTCCGGCGGCAATGACATCATCCTTCTGGGCAAGCGTGAGATGAACTCGCGCGCCTATTGCTCGGCGTTCAACTTCAAGGGCGCCGATCAACAGAAGAAGGTGGGCCAGCTCTCGGGCGGCGAGAGGAATCGCGTGCATCTCGCCAAGATGCTCAAGTCGGGCGCCAATGTGCTCCTCCTCGACGAGCCCACCAACGATCTCGACGTCGATACGCTGCGCGCGCTCGAGGAGGCATTGGAAGACTTTGCCGGCTGCGCCGTGATCATCAGCCACGATCGCTGGTTCCTTGACCGCATCGCCACTCATATCCTCGCCTTCGAGGGCGAGAGCCACGTCGAATGGTTCGAGGGCAACTTCCAGGACTACGAGGCCGACAAGATGCGCCGCCTGGGCACGGATTCGGTGATCCCGCACCGGATCAAGTACAAGAAGTTTTCGCGCTGATGAACGACTGGTCCGCCCGCCAATATCTCAAGTTCGAGGACGACCGCACGCGGCCCTCACGCGATCTGCTCGCGCAGGTGCCGCTCGATCGCGCCGCGCGCGTGTTCGATCTCGGTTGCGGGCCGGGCAATTCCACCGAGTTGCTCGTCGAGCGGTTTCCGCAGGCCGAGGTGATCGGGCTCGATTCCTCGCCCGACATGCTGCGGCAGGCGCGCGAGCGGCTGCCTGGCCGCACCTTCGTGCAAGGTGATCTCTCCACCTGGAGCCCGCCGGAGCAGACCGACCTCCTGTTTGGCAACGCGGTGTTTCAATGGGTGCCAGACCATCCGGCGGTGCTGGCGCGGCTCCTCAGGACACTGCCTGAAGGCGGCGTGCTCGCCGTGCAGATGCCGGACAACACCAACGAGCCGGCGCTTGCATTGATGCGTGAGGTGGCGCAGCGCGGGCCCTATGCGGGGCACCCGGCGCTCGAACACGCCGCGCGCGGCGATTTGCCGACGCCAGGGGGCTATTACGATCTGCTGCGGCCGCTCTGCAGCCATCTCGACGTCTGGCACATTCACTACAATCACGTGATGGCCGGGCCCGAGGGGATCGTCGAATGGTTCAAGGGCTCGGCGCTGCGGCCGTTTATCGATGCGCTCGATGTCGCGGCGCGGGACGCTTTCGTTCTCGACTACACCGCCCGGATCGCCAAGGCCTACCCGGC
This sequence comes from uncultured Alphaproteobacteria bacterium, assembly GCA_963753575.1. GTDB lineage: Bacteria > Pseudomonadota > Alphaproteobacteria > Rhizobiales > Xanthobacteraceae > VAZQ01. The sequence continues at coordinate 2,530,578 of CAVWCR010000003.1, read as the reverse complement.
GCGTTATGACGGCAAGGTGCTGCTCAAGTTCCCGCGGCTGTTCATTGTCGCGGTTCGCTAGCCGCGGCAACGTGTGTTAGCGCAGGGGGCGGCCGAATCACGGCATGATGTCGACCTCACTTGCGCCGGTTTTCGCCGAGAGAGTCGGGACCATGAGAGCACGACTGACCGCACCGTTCTGCGTCTCGCTAGGCCTCCTGCTGGGCGCGATCGGCCTTGCCGCGGTCGAGCTTGCCGCGGTCGCGCCGCTGCCGGCGCGAGCAGCGCCCGACCCGGCCTTCTCCAAATGGCTGGAGGGGCTATGGCCCGATGTGCAGCGGATGGGCGTCTCGCGCAAGACCTTCACCTCGGCGACGCATCGGCTCGAGCCCGACCTCTCGCTGCCTGATCTCGACATCCCGGGCCGCAAGACGTCGCCTCCCGCGCAGGCGGAATTCGTGCAGACGCCCGCCGATTACGTGCGCGAGACGACGATCGCGCGGCTCGCCGCGCAGGGCAAGAAGCTCGCGGCCGATCACCACAGGACGCTTGCCGCGATCGAGCAGAAGTTCGGCGTTCCGGGAAACGTGGTGCTCGCGATCTGGGGCCGCGAGACCGCGTTCGGAGGCTATCGGCTGCCGAAGAACGGCATCACGGTTTTGGCCACGCAGGCCTACTACGGCCGCCGCAAGGACATGTTCCGGCAGGAGCTCCTCTACGCCTTCAAGATGCTGGAGGAGGGCCACATTAGTCATGCCGAGATGCGCAGCTCCTGGGGCGGCGCGATGGGGCTCACGCAGTTTCTGCCATCAGAGTTCTACAAGTATGCGGTCGACTTCGACGGCGACGGCAAGAAGGACATCTGGAAATCGGTGCCGGATGCGCTCGCCTCGGCGGCGGCGCAGCTCGTCGGCAAGGGCTGGCAGCGCGGCATCCGCTGGGCCTATGAGGTGCGTGCGCCGCGCAATGTCGACTGCACCATCGGCACGCCGGAGCACACCATGCCGCTCGGCGAGTGGATCCAGCACGGTTATGTCCCGCTGCAGGGCCGCCACCCGACTCTCGCGGAGATGAGCGCGCCGGCCTCGCTGCTGCAGCCGGAAGGCACCTACGGCCCGTCCTTTCTCACGCTCAAGAACTACTACGTGATCAAGGACTACAATTTCTCCGATCTCTACGTCCTGTTTGTCGGTCATCTCAGCGACCGCATCAGCGATCCGCGCGGTTTCGAGACGCCTTGGAGCAAGGAGGCTCAGCTCCGGACCCGGCAAGTCGAGACCATGCAACGAATGCTGGCTCGGCTTGGCCTCTACAAGGACAAGATCGACGGCAAGGCCGGCATGCTCACGCGCTCAGCGCTGGGCGCCTATCAGAAAGCCAACCGCCTGAAGGTCGATTGCTGGCCGACGATGGCGGTGCTCGAGCACATGCAGCACAAGTACGGCGGGAACTGAGTCGCCCAAATGAAACCCGGCGGCACTGGTGTGCCGCCGGGCATCAACATCGCGAACTTTGCGGCTTGGCTCGCGCCGATCTCAGCGATAGCCAGGGCAGATCTGCACCGGCCGGCCGGTGTATCCAACCACATTGCCCCTGCGGTCATAGACCGGCTGAGATGCCCAATAGCAGCCCGGGCCGTAGACCGGCTGACCATAATCTTCGTAGACCACGTAGCCGCGCGGCCGTGACGCGAGGATCGCGCCTGCGATGATGGTGCCGCCCACAATGGCGCCGATCGCCGCGGCCGGCCCCCAGCGGTGGCGACGCCATTGGGCGTCTGCGCCGGTTGCGGTCGCAGCCAGTGTTCCGGCGACGATCGCAGCCGCTGTCAGGGCAGTCAGAGCTTTCTTCATGCTGATCTCCTTGAGACGGTCGGCAAGCGCCGGCCAGGACAGTATCACCCGAAGGCTACTGGTGAGGCCCCCATCCAATCTACACTAAAAGCACAACTATTTTGTCGGAATTTTGGTAATTCACAGACCTCGGGAACCTCGAATTGGCCCGAAATTGGTTGAAAAAGCCTGAATGGGCGTTGATTTCGGCGGAGATGGCGAGGATTTCGCTGGCCGCGACGAAAACGCGCTACCTTGGCGTCACAATCATGGGAGTGCGGGCATGAAGATCGATGGCGGCTGCCACTGCGGTTACATTACCTATGAGGCCGAGGCTGACCCGGACAAGGTCTCGATCTGTCACTGCGCCGACTGCCAGACGCTCTCGGGCACCGCGTTCCGCACCTCGATCCCGGCGCCGGATCACGCCTTCCGTCTCCTTTCGGGCGAGCCGGCCGTCTATGTGAAGACCGGCGAGAGCGGCGCCAAGCGCGCGCAGGGCTTCTGCCCGCGCTGCGGATCTGCGATCTATGCGACCGCGGCCGGCGACGGGCCGAAGGTCTACAACATCCGCGTCGGCACGGTGCGCCAGCGCAATCAGCTCGTGCCGAAACGGCAGATCTGGTGCCGCTCACAACAGGGCTGGCTCGGCGAGATCGGCTCGATCCCGAAGTTCGAGAAGCAGAGTTAGCGCGCTTGCGGTTCCGCTACGGAGGCGGATACCCCGGCGCTCCTGGAGTTTCATTGTGAAGGATCTGCGAGCGCCGTCAAAAACCGCGTTATTCGACGCCGCCAAGTGCTGGGATGCCGCTGCGGTCAAGGCGATCCTCAAGGTGGTGCCGGCACTCGTCACGGCGAGCGATTCGCGCGGGCGCATGGCGCTACATCTTGCCTGCGCCGTGAAGGCCGCCCGCGGCAAGCTTGGCGAGCCCAATGGAATCCGCACCGTTGCCGCGCTGCTCGCAGCCGGCGCGCCGCTGGAAGCGGAGGTGCCGATGGACGAGGAGGAGGGCGACTTCCGGGCGACGCCGGTCTGGTATGCGCTCGCGCGGAGAAAACCTGCCGCTGGTTCGGTCTCTTCTCAAACGCGGAGCCGATGCGAGCTACTCGCTCTGGGCGGCTGTGTGGCGCGATGACGAGGTATTGTGTCGAGTGCTCCTGCAGGCGAAGCCGCAACTCAATCTGCAAGCGCACGGTGAGACGCCGATCTTTTACGCTGCGCGGCTCAAGCGCCTGAAGTCTCTCGACCTGCTGATCAAAGCCGGCGCCGATCCCTCGATCAGAGATCCGCGCGGCCGCGATGCCGTCGACATTGCGCGGGCGCGGCACCTGCCGAAAGCCATGATCGCCCGGCTCGAGGATCTGCGCCGGACGCGATGTGAGGACGGTCGTCAGGGCTGAGCCGGTGGGCGGGCGGCACACCGGCGTGCGTGTCGGCGGGCGTGCGCAGCTGCAGGCCGCGCAACGCGCGGCCTGCGTGCTCAATCAGGGCGCGGCGTCAGAGCGACTTGAGCGCGACCTTGCGGAACTTGATGACGCCCTTGCCGTATTGCAGCGCGAGGTGTCCCTCCGTGAACATGCCGTTGCTGACGTCGACGGTCTTCTGCCCGTTGAGCGTGATGACGAGATGCCGCTTGTCGGCCGTAATCTCGTAGGTGTTCCACTTGCCGGCGGCCTTGGGCATCGGGCTCACCTCGGCGACATAGACGATCGCGCCGGTGCCGTAGCTCGGATCCGGCCGCTTGTCGAAAATGTTCACCTCGTAGCAATTCCTGGCCCCGATGGTCTTGGGGTCTTTGCAGCGCAGGAAGATGCCGCTGTTGGCTTCCTCGTCCGCCCAGAACTCGGCGTAGACCTGGAAGTTCTTGTATGAGTTCTTGCTGACAAGGTGGCCGCCAGCGCTGCCTATGGAGGCGGTCGACTTGTCGGCGACGATCGCGCCATCCTCGACGCGCCAGTTGCCGTTGCCGACGGACGTCCAGCCATTCAGCGTCTTGCCGTCGAACAACGGGGTCCAGCCTGGGCCGGTCTGGGCCGAGGCGTTGACGCAGAGTGCGGCGGCGCCAGCGAGCGCGAGCGCCGAGGTAATGCCTGACAGACGTGTCATGACGTCTCCTCCCGGTGTTGAAATCCTGGCCAGGGCGTAGAGCCTGTTGGCCAGTTGCAGTTTCGAGCGGAGAAACCATAACCTCGGACGCAGGAGCACGGCGCGCGGCCGATTGCCGCGAGAAGGCGCCTGGCCTTGCTGAAATCCTGGGCCTCGCTGAATCAAGTCTGCCCCGGCGTTTCGACCTTGCTGAGGAGATTGGCGTCGCGTGTGAGCCGCCAGCACCCGTCGGATCCCTTGCGCAGGATCGTCAGCGTATCGCCTGAGCGCTGCATCGCCGCCGGGCAGCGTGATCGTCAGCGCAATGTGGCTGCGCAGGTAGGCGAAATCGCCAAGGACCAAGCGCGAATGGCGCGCTCGTCATCGATCATGCTCGCCCCGTTCCTTGTTCGCGCGCTTGCCAATCAAGCCCGACGGAACGCGCCCAGGATGCGCTGGAAGAAACCCTTGCGGTCGTCCGGCGCCATCACGACGGCAGGCGTGTCGGGCTCGGCCGGTATGTCCGGGGCGGTGATGGGCGTCGCGGTGATCGGCGGCACCGGAGCGGGCGTCGCGGGAACGGGCGTCGCGGGAACGGGCGTCGTGGGAACGTGGGCCTCGCGAACGGGCGCCTCAGGCAGGGACGGTATCTTTCGCTCAAGCGCACGCGGGCCAATATTGCGCAGGAACACCCGCTCGAGCGGGAGCGCGAGCCGATCGATCGCGGCGTCGAGCGGCAGCCACTGCATCGTCTTGATGTCGCGTGTCAGCTTGCGGCCGGTCTTGGTGAGCGCCTGCATGCGCCAGAACTCGACCAGCTTGGGCTTGCGCCCGGCCTTATAGGAGATCGCGCCCAGGAATTCGTGCACCGTAACGTCGTAGCCGGTCTCCTCGATGACCTCGCGCTCGGCCGCCGCGATCGGCTCTTCCTTGCGCTTGAGCTTTCCCTTCGGCAGCACCCAGGCGTCGTCTTTGCGGCGCTGGACGAGCGCGATCAGCGGCCGTGCGCCGCCTCGCACTACGATACCGCCCGCTCCCTGAATTGGCGCTCGCGCCATGCTGGGTCCTTGATCGGCGACTCGTTTGCGGCAGTCTAGCTCCAGCCCCTGTGGCGTAAACGACAAAAAATGGGCTGCGGTTGCCGACGCTACGCAGAGCTCAGAAGCTCGACAAGGGGAGGGAGATCATGAGGCTCACGCAGATCGCGGCTTGCGCGCTCGCGCTCGGCAGTGCAATCGCGCAACAAGGCCAGAGGCTGCACGACGAGTTCGTCGGCACCTTGACGTTCCTGGTCGCGGAGATCACGGCGCCCGACGACCAAGAAATCCTTCCCGTTCGGCGAGACCCCGAACGGCATTTCTGATCTTCACCTCCGACGGCCACGGCGACGAGGACAGTCACCTTCGCGATCGTGTCGAGCACTTCCGGGCCAGTCGCAGACCGCACCATCGACAAGCGCCGATGAGTTCGTGAACTCCAATCCGAACATCGCGGGCGGACGTAGGGCGGCGTTCAATCTCTACAAGTGTGAAGTAGCAGGAGCGCCGCAGCGGCCATCCGCGTTACCCAACGGCGCACATTTGTCTGCGGAGGAACGTGTCTGCGGAGGAATGTGTCCGCGGAGGAATGGCTCTCGCCCGCGATCAATCCGCGTGTGGCTCCGAAGTCACGCAGCCGCCCAATGTGCGCGTTGCTGATTGCACGCAATGGTCGCGTGTGGCATGGCCAGCCACATTGGCGGGTGGAGTGGGGCCAAATGGTAGAGGTACCGAAATACAGCATGTTGTTGTGTTTGCTGCTGTCGCTTGCGGCCTACACATCGACGGGGCTCGTCCCCGAGGGTCAGAGCAAGGAAACGTCGGCCGCGGCGGCATCATCCCAAGGCGAAGCAAGAGCCGCGGTCCCTCCTGCCGTTGCAGCATGGAAAATGCAAGTCTACCGGAAGCTCGCAAGCAAGAGGAATTATCCGGCCGCAGCCATTGCGCGCCGCGAGCAAGGCACGGTGCATGTCCGGTTCAGCCTCGATCGCCGGGGCCATCTCGTCAGCAACCGCATCGTGCGCGGCTCCGGCTTTGCGGCGCTCGACAATGCGGCGCTTGAATTGGTGCGGCAGGCACAGCCGTTTCCGCCACCGCCCGCTGAATTGCCCGCCGCACAACTCAACATGTCTATTCCCATCGACTATACACTGTCGTGTGGCGCGCCGCTGGCTTGGCTTTGGAGCCAATGTGTGCCGTGACATGGCGTGAGTGTTGATTCAAAGACCGCTCCCCTTTTCCCGCGAACACTTTGTTGCTGCCCACGAGGGCGGCCAGTCGGTGGAGCGGCGGACTTTACCCGCCGGCACGACTGCCACAGGCGCCGGCCGGGAAAGCGTTACGACACGGTAAAAATCGGCCCACAAAGTGCAGCTTTTTCTTGGGCGAATTTTAGCGGCTCACTCGTAGGCTCGATGGCCTAGCGATGTTTGATGCGATGCATTGTTCGGAGCGCTTGGCGATGCCACAGGTCCCCATGCAATTTTACGCGCGCGCGATGCGATATGGTGCGCTTGCGATCATCGGCGCCGCGGCGTTGTCGCTCGGCGGCTGCAAATTCGAGCTTGCCTCGATGGGCTGCGACCGGGTGCGCCCGAACGAGCTGCACGTAAGCGAGGGCCAGATCTGCAAGTTTCGTTACGACCAGGGCGACGTCGCCCGTTACGTCGTGAAAGTGACGCGGCCGCCGATTCATGGCGAGGCGAAGGGCCAGGGCCGATATCTCACCTACATGGCCAAGCCGGGGTTCACCGGCGAGGATCGTCTGACCATCCGGATCGAGCGCCGCAGCCTCGGTCATGTTCAGTGGCAGGTACAGACGGTGACGGTGAAGGTGGACTCCGGCGCAGGGCGCACGCGATCCGCCGCGATGTGACGCGAACGGGCGAGGCGCAATCCGCCCGGCCTTGCTTCCCGCTTCAGCAGTCGAGTTCGCGCCCTGAGGCGCCTTCACTGCCAGCGGCATTGCGCGCGCAGCCGCGGCGCGGTTTGCTCCAGGATCGGCAGCATCGTGGGTTCGACCGTCGACTCGAGCTCGTTGTTGCATTCGACGATCTGCTTGAGCGCGCCGCGCTCGCCGCCGGTGCGCACCTCGCATACGACGTGCCGCCCCTTCATCCTGAAATAGGAGCCGCCGCGCGGCGCGCGCTCGTGCTTCGGCAGGAGCTCGAAGGTGATGCCGCGCAGATCGTAGACCGTCTCGACCAGCGTCGCGCCGGAGGGGGCCTTCAGGCTTAGGACGTTGGCATGAAAGACGCACGGATCGGCCGGGCTTTGCCGCAGCGTCGCGGCGCCGGCGTTGTCCTCGTTCAGATAGGTGATGGAGCCGTCGATGTTGTTCTTGCGCCCCGACGCGAACACCCAATGAAACAGGAAGCCGTCGCCGAAGCCTTCGAGCAGCGTCAGCTCTTGCGTGAACGCCGGGGCGGGACAGAGAAGCCCGACCGTCAGAAGGAGTGCGATTGTTCGGCGCAAGTTCCAAATCCTCCTCATGGCCGGGCGCGCCGGCGTCGCCGGCTCGGTTCGCAAGTCAGCGTAGAACGGCGCAGTCAGCGGACTCAAGCCCGCTACCTCAACAAAACACCGCGGCCCGCCTTAACGCGGCGTTAGTCACGGAACCGGCATGTTCGAGGCAACCGCTGCGGCCCCAACGTTTCGACAATGCTCGCCGGCTAGGCTCGGTGCCGCGACGACTTAACGAACTGCGGAAGCGGGGCACGAGAGCATGCAACGCCTCTTCATAGCCCTCTTGATCACCGTCGGGGTGGTCGCCGGCGCGCCCTACGCGGCGCTGCTCGTCAATCGCGTCATCGGCACCAACACGGTGGTGTTCACCGAGGCCGATGGCAGCCAGCGTACGCTGATCATGGGGCCGGACGCGGCGCAGCCCGACTGGCTGCCGATGATGCCGGGAGCGCGGCTCGTCAATGCGCACCGCTGGCTGCCCAATACGCTTGCGGTTGACTCCGGCGGTGTCGAGCTCGCCATCCATGCCGACGTCACGGCCGTGAAGGCGTTCTACACACAGGCGCTGGAGCAGATCGGCTTCACGGTCGAGGACGATGGGCTCGGGCCGCTCAATGCGGCGACCGCGGCCTATCTGGGCATGGCCGGAACGCTGCTCGCCGAGCGCCGCTCAACCGGTCACGAGCTCACGATCCAGATCCGCACGCCCGACGGCCTGATCGTTGCGCCTCGCCTCCTGCAGATTGAGTGGCGCCAGCTCGGGTCCGGGCAGAAGAGCGCGCTTGCCGCATATCGCGCCGCGCGGCAGGAGTAGCCAACCGGACTACGCGTCGTCCTTCACGTCGGTGTCGGGCCGGTCGCTGCCGGGGGCGGTCTCGGTGTGCCACTTGCCCCTCTCGTCTTCGTATTCGATCACTTCGGTGTGTCCTGGCACGCGCTGCTCCGAGGCCGCGATCTCCGCAGCCTCGAGCGCCTCTTGGTGAGTGGGGAAGGGCTCCGAGAATACGCCGTCAACCTTGTAGGCCCAGCCGCCGTCATGCTGGACGATCTCATACGTCACGTGAGACATTTGTTCCACCTTCGCGGTTCGATCACCCCTCCCAAGTCTGATCCTAACGCAAAGCACGAGCGGCTGCACAGAGCCAATGGAACGGCAGCGCGAGGGATGGGCTCCTGCGAAACCATGGCTTTGAAGGCTGGCCTTGTAGCGCTGGCCTTGTAGCGCTGGCTTTGTAGCGCTGGCTTTGTAGCGCTGGCTTTGTAGCGTGATGGGTTGCGCCACAGCGCGGGCCAATGGCTCAAGCGGTCCGCAAGCCCAAGACCTGCAAGCCCAAGACCTGCAAGCGCAAGACCTGCAAGCGCAAGATCATCTGCAAGGGTTGGCCCAGACCCGGCAGTAGATGAGCTCGCTCTTCCCGTTGCAATGCCTGCCCCGGTCCAGCGTGTTGTACCAGTTGATGTAGGCGCCGCCATACGAGCTGGCCGTCTTCATGCGCCAGTTTTCGATGGCATGGTTCATGGCGATATCCATGTTGGTACCGCGGCCCACGCCGAAAATCGCGGGCTTGCACGCGAGATGCGCAGCCTCTGCAGGCACAGCGCTCGAGAGCAGACCACCGGCAAGGAGTGCCGTGGCTCCAAATCTTGTCATTGAGCTGATCATCGATCGATCCTCCGTGTGAGGAAGCTTTCGCCGAGGAGCGGGCCGGAACCCTGCGCTCGGGCCTCCTGCATTTGTTGCCACGCGACCGGACCAGGTTCACTCGCGTTGCGAGATTTGCTCGCGACCGACGGGCAGCGCAGCGACGCCCTCGCCCTCCGCACCGCCGGGATGATGGGTTTCGCCATGGCGCGTTGAAGACGCGCGTAAAGGCGCCTATGGCTCAACCGCTCGACCCGTCCTACAAGCAGCGCCGCAAGCCGTGCGCCAAGTTCGGAGACTGCCTATGCGTCCAATACCGGTGGGAGCCAAGGGCACGTTCGTGCTGCGGGTGACGCCCGCCCACCTCGCCAACCAGTTCAAGGACGCGATCCTGCCGGAAGTGTTCGCGACCCCGATGATGATCACCGCGATGGAGAACGCCGCGCTCAACGCCATCCGCGGCTATCTCGACCCGGGCGAGAGCGCGGTCGGCACCGCAGTCGACATCCGCCATCTGGCGGCGACGCCTTCCGGCCAGGACGTGACCGCGGAGGCCGAGGTCACCAAGGTCGACGGCCGCCACATCACGTTCAAGGTCTCCGCGCGCGACGCGACCGAGGAGATCGGCGCCGGCACGCACGAGCGCGCGGTGATCGACCGCGCCAAGTTCGATGCGCGGCTGGCGACGAAGCGCAAGTGAGATTCAGGGCTGCCCGGTTGAGGCCACATGGCGAGGCTGCGCGGGCTCTCTCTCATGCGCGGCGTTATCTCATGCGCGCCCGTTGCGCTTCATGCAGGCGATGTAGCCGTCGAGTTGCCCCATTGACCAGATGACGGCTCTTCTGCCGCCGCCGGGCACAAACTCGATGAGGCCCCCATTGGCGAAGAAGCACGTGCATTTCACCTTGTCCTTCGACTTCACGCACTTCGGATGAACCTTCTCGGCATCGGCGCTGGTCGTGAAAAATGCGACGGCGGCGGTGAGAAACGCGACCTTGGCTGCGTTGGCGAGCATTGCAATGACCCCCCTATTTGACGTTGCAAGCAAAGATAGCGATCTTGCGACAGGTATCGCGAAAGGTGCGGCAGGGCAAGCGACCGCACGGTGCCCGTTGCCCATCGATGGCCCATCGATGAAGAGAGATCGCCATGGCGCGCGATTTCAAGGAGGTCGTCGGCATCTTGCTGCGCGTTCTCGCCGGCGGCTAGGTCTCGCCCGGGGAGCTCGATGATCTCGTCTTCGAGGCCGATGCGAACTCGAAGCGGCGCTCAACGAGGCCTTTATCAAGCTGCAGGAATTTGCCTACGACCAGGGCCTGAGGCGCGCCGATCCCGGGCTCGATCGCAAGATGCGCTCCGGCCTGCAGGATTGTCTGGACAGGATCGTCAGGGCCTGCGACCGGGCGTGATTCAAGCCTCTGCAGAGATCGATCTGAGCGCGACGCCGCCCATCACGCATTTCGTTAACGAAACGAGGAGTTTCTGCCCGGCAATTGAACCTTTTGACACCTCCGGCCGACAGACTATCGCCTCCTGTATGTCGCGGTGCGTCATGTCCGATCGTTCCACCCCCGAAATGTCGCTGGTGCCGCCCCTGGTGATCGCCCTTGGGCTGGTCGCCGCGTTTGCGGTAGGTGGATACTGGCTGATGAAGCCGACCGTCCTGCGGAACCCGGGCGTGGCGGCGTATCAGCGGCCGGCTTCTGCGAAGGTCCTGGACAGCGGCTCGGACAAGCTGCTTGCGGCCGAGCTTGCCGCGAATGCGCTGGCCGACAAGGAAAACAAGAAGCTCGGGCTTGCGTCCACGGTTGTCGCCGGGGCAAAGCCTGCGGAGCGCGCGGATCGCTCGGCGATGGCCGCCGCGCCCAAGCAGACAAGGACCGCGCGCGTTCAGAGACGCCAGGATGCGCCGAGCCAGCCGCGCGTCGCGCAGCGCGAGAACTTCATGCAGTCGCTCTTTGGGCGGTTCGGGATGTTCTGAGCCGACCGGGCGAGTTGCAAGTCACAAGTCACACGGCGCAAGGATGGTTGAGCAACGCAGATGAGCCTACGCAATCTGCGCAGGCTTGATTATGCCGCGAAGGCTCCACCCTATGCGCTGTGCCGTTCCGGCGATCCTGGCCCTGCCATCTTACCGCCTGTGCCTGCGAGCCGTATGGCGGTGCTTGGCGCGCGGCGGGGGCGGCTCCTCATAGGCGGAGTTGACGCCGAAAAACCCCTTGACGCCCCCGATGACACCACCGACCGGGGCGGCGACGACGGCGCCGATCGGGCCTGCGACGCGAAAGCCTTCATTGGCGCCATGCACGAAGCCGCCGGGAAAACCACCCTCGGCCCGGGCGGTAAGCGGTGCAGCCATGGCCGCGACGATAACGACGCTTGCGCACAACAATTTCGATTTCACGAGACAACCCCCTTGGTGTGTTGCGACAGCATCAGACGCCAGCCAACATGGGCGTTTCGTTGACGATGATGTGGCGGTGGAGGGATTAAGGGGAGGCGCGACAATTGTTTTGCAGCAAGTGCAGTCGAAATGCCACAGCAGGCGCTACCATTTTGCAGATGCGCCAAATACTCGTCGCAACCCGAGCGTTGAAGCGGATCAGTTGATAAGTCTTTTGAGACCAGAATACCGGCGATGATCGCGCGCGGCGGCGCGATGTGATAGGCCCAGGCCTGATCTTCTTGCAGTGGAGGTAATCGCAGTGCTGCCGGCGAAGGTATATGGTCAGGCGAAGCCGTGGCGCGCGGCCGTGACGGCGTATGGGTGAAATGCGCCAATCTGACTTGCACGCTGCCGAGAGACGCTGCTGAGAGAAATGGGAGAAGCCAATGCCGACCTACACCTGGGATCACGTCCACCTGCGCAGTCCGGACCCGGAGGCGACCGCGCAGTGGTTCGAGCGCATGCTCGGCGCCGAGGTCATCCGCAGCACGCAGCAGGGCAAGCCGCGCATCGATCTCAAGCTCGGCGGCGCCAACGTCTTCATCGCGCCGGTTGCGGCCGGCGACGGCGTTAACCCGGCGCCGGCCACGCCCTATCAGGGCCTCGACCATTTCGGGCTGACGGTCTCCGGCATCGACGCGGTCGCCGCCGAGCTCAAGGGCAAGGGCGTCGAGTTCACCAAGGAGCCGACCACGGTGCGCCCGGGCGTGCGCGTGTGCTTCATCCGCGGCCCGCAGGGAATTTCGATCGAGTTGTTGGAGCGCAAGGCGGTGTGAGGTTCTGGTCTGGCCTTCCGTTGGCCTATTGCTATCAGCCATCGGCCCGAGCGGGGTGGGCCGCATGTCGGGCCCTCAGAATTGTGGACAGCTTATGTTGCCACGGAAATCCGCATGAGCGAAGAGAAAGGCGGGTGCGATGCGATTAGCTAGCCTCGGATTTCATTAGGGGTACTTGCTCGTAGGGGAATAAGGCGCATTCGAATTTTCTGATCGTTGGAACACTGTTATGGCCATTCTCAGGCTAGACCCCAAGACCAAGCAAGTGCAACGAGATGAGGCAACGTTCCTTGGCCTAATAGGCGAATGCGTGAGCCTTTGGGCGTTCATGGATCGCGAGCTATTCAACTTAACACGGGCATGTCTTGGCACCGATGACAAGCTTACGGCGATTGTTTTCTATAGTTGGACGAACATCGCCAGTCATCTCATGCTCGTTGATCGGCTGATGAAACACGCTCTTTCCAGCGATCACTTCACGAAAAAGTGGCGACCATTGCAAAAGCGCATCAAGCACCACCTTAACACGCGGAGCATCTACGCACATCAACCGATCAAGCGCACCGGAACAGGCAAGTACAATCGCGCCTTTTATTTCTATTCAATCCACATAGAACCAGCGGAGCAGCTATTAGAGCGGAAATATGAAGGTCTTGCTGGTAAGACAGAATTGCTGGCAAAGGACCTCCGAAAGCATGCCATGAGCCTTGAGAAACTTGTCAAAGAAGTTTCAGCCTTTCGCACCCTAATCCCTAGTGTCGGTACCACACCTAGAGGTCCGGCGATGCGGCGAGGTTGATGCGATCCGACATCTCGAAAGACGCAAGGCCTCAGCGCGTAGGGCGGATTAGCGTAGCGTAATCCGCCGATGCAAAAAGAAAGGGCGGGTTACGCCTTCGGCTAACCCGCCCTACAAACCGACATCAAAATCACGGCCTCGCGGCTACAACACCTTATTACTCTCCTTCACCGCGTCCGCAGCCACATACACCTCGCTGCCCATCTGTTTGAACTTCTCGCTCATCTGCGCCATGCCCTGCTCCTTTTCATTGAGCGTGGCGGCATAATCGCGCACGTCCTGCGTGATCTTCATCGAGCAGAACTTCGGGCCGCACATGGAGCAGAAGTGCGCCACCTTGTGCGCCTCCTTGGGCAGCGTGGCGTCGTGATATTCGCGCGCGGTGTCGGGGTCGAGCCCGAGGTTGAACTGGTCGTTCCAGCGGAACTCGAAGCGCGCGCGCGAGAGCGCGTCGTCGCGCAGTTGCGCGGCTGGGTGCCCCTTGGCGACGTCCGAGGCGTGCGCGGCGATCTTGTAGGTGATGACGCCTTCCTTCACGTCGTCGCGGTCGGGCAGGCCGAGATGCTCCTTCGGCGTCACGTAGCAGAGCATGGCGCAGCCGAACCAGCCGATCATGGCGGCGCCGATGCCCGACGTGATGTGGTCGTAGCCCGGCGCGATGTCGGTCGTGAGCGGGCCCAACGTGTAGAACGGCGCCTCGCCGCATTCCTTGAGCTGCTTGTCCATGTTGATCTTGATCTTGTGCAGCGGCACGTGGCCGGGGCCCTCGATCATCACCTGGCAGCCCTTCTTCCAGGCGATTTGGGTGAGCTCGCCCAGGGTCTCGAGCTCGGCGAACTGCGCGCGGTCGTTGGCATCCGCGATCGAGCCCGGGCGCAAGCCGTCGCCGAGCGAGAACGAGACGTCATACTTGCGCATCAGGTCGCAGATCTCGTCGAAATGCGTGTAGAGGAAGCTCTCCTTGTGATGCGCGAGGCACCACTTGGCCATGATCGAGCCGCCGCGCGACACGATGCCGGTGACGCGGCCCGCGGTGAGATGCACATAGCCGAGCCGCACGCCGGCGTGGATGGTGAAATAGTCGACGCCCTGCTCGCATTGCTCGATCAGCGTGTCGCGATAGAGTTCCCAGGTGAGCTGCACCGGGTCGCCGTTGCACTTCTCCAGCGCCTGGTAGATCGGCACAGTGCCAATGGGAACCGGCGAGTTGCGGATGATCCATTCGCGGGTGGTGTGGATGTTGCGGCCGGTCGAGAGGTCCATCACGGTGTCGGCGCCCCAGCGGATCGCCCACACCATCTTGTCGACTTCCTCTTCCACCGAGGACGTTACCGCCGAGTTGCCGATATTGGCGTTGATCTTGGTCAGGAAGTTCCGCCCGATCGCCATCGGCTCGAGCTCGGCGTGGTTGATGTTGCACGGGATGATGGCGCGCCCGCGCGCGATCTCGCTGCGCACGAACTCGGGCGTCACGAACAGCGGCACCGCGGCGCCGAAGCTCTCACCGTCGGCGCGCGCCCATTCGGCGCGCTCGAGCTGCTGCTTGCGGCCGAGGTTCTCGCGCTCGGCGACGTAGATCATCTCCTTGGTGATGATCCCGGCGCGGGCGAATTCGAGCTGCGTCACCTTGTGCCCGTCGAGCCCGCGCAGCGGCCGGTTGACGATCGGGAAGGTGCGCGCGGCGTGCTTGCCGGAGACGTTGCCGTTGTCCTCGGCCTTGATCTCGCGGCCGTCGTATTCCTCGACCCCGCCGCGCTCCTTCACCCATTCGGTGCGCCGGCGCGAAAGCCCCGTCTCGACGTCGATCGTCACCTCGGGGTCGGTGTAGGGCCCGGTGGTGTCGTAGACCGGCAGCGGCGGCTCGCCCGAGGAGGCGTCAAGCATGATCTCGCGCACCGGCACGCGCAGGTCGGGCGCGGCGTCGGGCTTGGCATAGACCTTGCGCGAGGCCGGCAGCGGACCAGTCGTGACCTTCGGGGTCTCGAGTTCGGAGCCGGAGACGTGCTTGTTCATGGGTTTGCTCCCGTTTGAAAGTCAAAAGTTGTTGGTGGCCGCAGCGGTGGCGGCTGTCGAGTGGGCGAATGCGATTGAGGCTGGCACGAAAATGTCCTGTCCCTTCGCCGGCATGACCCGGATCAGGTTCAAAGGGTTCCCGCGCTGCCCGTTGTCGGGTCGCGGCGGGTTTCTCAGCTCCCTGCCGGAGCTCCCCTCGGAACTACATCTAATGTAGGCCCCCCGGCGGGGGTGTCAACGTGATCGGAACAAGCCGATCGGGCGCCGGCTTGGGCAATGGCATCGGCGCCTCGGTTGTGCACGGCAACGTGATGGTGGCAACGAGCCCCGATGGCGCGCGGTTTTGCAGCGACAGGGTGCCGCCGTGCGTCTCAACGACGGCGCGCGCAATCGACAGGCCAAGGCCGAAGCCGGAGGCGGCGTCCATGGTCCGCGCCGCGTCCCCGCGCACGAAGGGCGCGAGCATCCGGTCCTTGTCCGCATCCGGAATGCCGGGGCCGTCATCTTCGATCATGATCACAGCCGAGGACGCCTCGATCGTCAGCCGCACCACTGCCGTGCCGCCGTAGCGGACGGCGTTATCGACCAGGTTGGCGATGGCGCGGTAGAGCGCATCCGGACGCGCAAGGATCGTGGCATGGTCAGGACCGGCATAGCGCACATCGTGGTCGAGGTCGGCGAACTGGTCCGCGATGGTCTGCAGGGTCGTCGGCAGGTCGATTTTCGTCAGGCTCTCCTGCGAGCGGCCGTCGCGCAGGAACACGAGCGCTGCCTCCACCATCGTTTTCATCTGTTCGAGGTCGCCCAGCATGTGGGTCCGCAACGCTGCGTCCTCGACGAACTCGCTGCGCAGCCGCAGCCGCGTGATCGGTGTGCGCAGATCGTGCCCGACCGCGGCCAGCATGCGCACGCGATCCTCGATCAGGTGCTTGATGCGTTCGCGCATCTGATTGAAGGCGCGCGCCGCGGTGCGAATCTCGTCCGGGCCGCGCTCGGGGAGCGGTGCGAAGGCGCCATCGGGATCATAGCCCTCCGCCGCCTTGGCGAAGGCGCGCAGCGGCGAGGTCAGCGCCCGCGCGGCCCAGAGGCCGAGCAGCGTCATGCTGATCGCAATGAACAGCAGCGTCACTGTCACCGGCCCGATGAACGGCGGGGGCGCGCCGGCGAGAATACGCGTCGTGATGATCTCACCATCTTGCAGACGGATGGCGAGGAGAGGCCGGTCGTCCTGGTCCGGCGCGGACTCGATGATGGCCACGCGGAATCCGGGGCCGAGGTGGCGGCGCAGGCCTCCGAGGTGGGGCGCTTCGTCTCCCAGGCCCAGGTCAGCCGAATTCGGCGGCGCCAAGGTCATGTCGAGGTGTGGAAAGGTCCGGTTGATGTCGGCAACGATGCGGTCGCGCTGCGCTGGCGCCGTCGTGTCGATGAGCTGAACGAGTGGCACGAACTGGCTGGGCGGGCCGTCGAGCCTGTGATCGTCGGGACGGCCGAGAACGAACACCGCCGTCACGATGAGATGAATAGCCAACAGCGAGACCACGATGAGCACCGCAATCTGGCTGCTGATGCGGCTTGGCAGGAGAGAGCGCGCGCTGACGGTCATGCCGGCGCGACCGTCGGCGTGAACAGATAGCCCCCGGAGCGCACCGTCTTGATGATCTCGGGATGGTGCGGGTCGCGCTCGAGCTTGCGCCGCAGCCGGCTGACCAGCACGTCGATGCTGCGCTCAAAGGAGCCCGCGCTGCGCCCCTGGGTGAGGTCGAGAAGCTGCTCGCGCGAGAGAATGCGCCCGGGCCATTCGCAGAAGGCCTGCAGCAGGTCGAACTCGGCCCCGGTGACCACGACGCGGGCGCCATCGGGGCTTTCGAGGTTTCGTAACCCGCGATCGATGCGCCAGCCCAGGAAGCTCAGCACGCGCGCATCGGTGGCGGTCGGCGCGGTTGTGGAGCGCGGCGCCCGTCGCAGCACGGCCTTGATGCGGGCAAGCAACTCGCGCGGGTTGAACGGCTTGGAGAGATAATCGTCGGCGCCCATCTCAAGGCCGATGATGCGGTCGACATCCTCTCCCTTCGCGGTGAGCATGATGATCGGGACCTGCGAGCCCAAACGCAGCCGTCGGCATATGCTCAGGCCATCCTCGCCCGGGAGCATGAGATCGAGCACGATGAGGTCGAGCCGGCTCGCGTCCAGCATGCGGTCCATCTCGCGTCCGCTGCCGGCGACCGAGACGCGGCAGCCATTGGAGCCGAGAAAGCGCGCCACCAGGCGGCTGATTTCGCGGTCGTCGTCCACGACGAGAATGTGAGGCGATACGGTCATGCGCGATCCTGCGCGGTGAATATAAGTGATTCCGTGCCAGTGTCCCGCTTCCGAAGTTCGTACAGGTTGGCGTCATTCCCGTTTGCGAACTACGGTATCGAAGGACGCTGGCAACCCCTTGATTCCGGTGTGGCTTGGGTTCAGCTGCCTGCTAGCAACTAAATGATGCGGACTGCCGAACCCGCCACACTTGGGAAATTTGTTTCTGAATATTTCTGGGGACTGTTCCGAAACGCGGGGAAACAAAGCCCCCGCCTGCCGGCAAGGTCCTGTTAAGGCGGAATCCCGTTTCTTGTTGACGACGCTTGGCACCGAGTGTGTCGGCGCAAATTCGGACGGAGATTCCCATGACTTCGATATCGTCAGCCGGCTTCACGCCGCAAGCGTTCACATCCCCGCGCGAGTTGTTGCAAAACGAGTTGCAGTCGGAAGTGTCGTCCGGCGCGATCAGCGCGGACGACCAGGATGCCTTGAGCGCCGCGCTCGACGACATCGGTTCCGCCTTGCGAGGTCAACGGACGGCCGACCGGGCGGCGGGTGCCGGGCGGCCTTCGCCGTCGGAGATGAAATCGAAGATCGACGACCTGATCGCGTCGGAGGTGCAGAACGGCAACCTCACCAGCGACCAGGCGGAAGAACTGAAGAACATCTTCGCCAAGGCGCTGCCGCAGCATGGCGGCCCTGGCGGAGCAGGAGGACCTGGCGGTCCTGGCGGCGCGGAAGGACCGGGCGGTCCCGATGGGTCCTGCGGGTCGTGCGCGGGCGGGCAGGCGGGGACGTCGTCCGGTACGTCGGGTGGGTCCGATGTCAGTCAGGTCCTCGCCGACTTCCTGCAAACGCTGCAGCAGTCGCTATCCCAGGATTCGACCTACAATGCGAATGGCGATGCGGCGAACATTTCGATCACGTCCTTGGTTGTCAATTACCAGGCGTGACGCGGTTCGGCCGCACCGGCCAGCCTCGTCTTCTTCGGCTCCCGCGTGATCCATGTCGAAGAATGACCGACCCCGGGTGGGCGCGATCGCAAGCGGTCGGCCCGCTCGGGGGAACTTCGTCCGCGCACAACTTTATCCGCGCAAATGGCGGTGCAGCCAATGGCCACCGTGGGCGGAAGCTGGTAGCCTTCCAATAAGGGACGGAGTTAACCCGTCTCAAAAATGGGAGGAAGAACCATGCGGTTATTGGCCGTTCTCGGAATGTTTGGCTCGTTGAGCGTTGCGGTCTCCGCCGCGGATGCCGCCACCATTTCCGGCACCGTCAAAGGACCGGACGGCACGCCGTTCCGCGGCGCCTTCGTGCAGGCCCGCCAGGCGCAAATGAAAATGACGGTCAGCGTCCTGACCGACAACCAGGGCCGCTATGTCGTTGAGAATCTGCCGGCCGGCGACTATCGCCTCGGCGTCCGGGCGGTCGGCTTTAGCGCCGAGCTCAAGAACGGCATCAAGCTCACCGCCGACCAGGAGATGGCGCAGGACTTCGCGCTCAAGACCGGGCGCGTGCGCTGGACCGACCTGTCGATCCTGCAGGGCATCGAGCTTCTCCCGAACGATCGCGGCAAGAATGTCCTGATGGCGGACTGCATGAGCTGCCACGGCTTCCAGTCCAAGATGGCGGCGACCGTGCGCGATCTCGACGGCTGGCGCAGCCGGGTCGAATACATGCGCGAGGCGATGCGCTCCTCGCTCGCCGATCGCCGCGGCTTCTCCGACCAGCAGGCCGAAGACATCGCCTATTACATGAACAAGATGTTCGGCGAGGACTCCGTGCTGCCGAAGTCGCCGGCGGAACTGCCGGACTACAAGAGCACGCTCACCCAGTTCTCGGACGAGGCGCTCAAGATCGTCTACGTCGACTACGAGATGCCAGGTCCCAATCGCTTCCCGTGGACGGCGCATCCCGACAAGGACGGCACGTTCTGGATTCCGCAATACGGCGCATCGAACCGGATCGCACATTTCGATCCGAAGACCGGCGCGATGAAGGAGTTCCGGGTGCCGAACCTGACCCCGGCGCTCATCCACTCGGCGGTGCCGGCGCCCGACGGCTCGATCTGGATCACCGAGGCTGGCGCCAAGAAGCTCGGACGCTTCGATCCCAAGACCGAAACCTTCGCCGAGTTCCAGGATGACTGGCGCAAGCACACCATCGTGACCCATCCGGACGGCTCGGTCTGGTCGACCGGCGGGCTCACCCGCTTCGATCCGAAGACCGGGAAGTACACGCATATTCCGGAAGTGCCGACCGCCTACGGCATCGGCCTCGACAAGCAGGGCACCGTCTGGTTCACCATGATGACCAAGGACGGCGTGCTCGGGAAGATCGATCCCAAGACGCTCAAGGTGACCAAGTACATTCCGCCGTTCCGTGACCGCACGCGCCGCATGCAGATCGCCGACGACGGCACCATCTGGTTTGCCGTCTATGACGACAGCCGCATCGGCAAGTTCGATCCGAAGACCGAGACCTTCAAGGACTACGCGCTGCCGAACCGGCGGACGAAGCCCTATGCGCTCGGCCTCGCGACCGACGGCCAGGTCTGGTATTCGTCGTACTACCGCGACATCATGGGCAAGCTCGATCCGCAGAGCGGCAAGGTCATCGAATATCCGATGCCCTACGTCGACAACGGCATGCGCGACTTCTTCGTCGATCAGGACGGCCGCATGTGGTACGCGACGCCGCCCAACAACAAGGTCGGCTACTTCTACATCTCCAACCGACAGCGCAGCGCCGAGGTGCGCTGAGCCGGAACGCGGTGCGGCGCGCCACGCTGCACCGCCGATCCGGGATCGTTCCGAAGATCGTGATCGTGACGGTCCCGGGTCTGCATCGCACCGTGGATAGTTACGCGTTTCGTTCGCAGCGCATCGGCCACTGCGCCGCGCCCGGGACACGAGCGCCAGATAAACAATCATCGTTGGGAGGAAACCATGAACCTGCTTGCCCGCCTTGGGCTCATCGGATCCGTCATCGTCACCGTCTCGGCGGCCGACGCCGCCACCATCACCGGCACGGTCAAAGGCCCGGACGGCGCGCCGTTCCGCGGCGCCTTCGTGCAGGCCCGCAACGCCAAGACCAAGATCATGGTCAGCGTTCTCTCCGACAATCAGGGGCGCTACCGCGTCGAGAACCTGCCGGCCGGCGACTACCGGCTTGCGATCAAGGCGCCGGGGTTCAAGGCCGATCCGCGTGGCGGCGTGGTGATCACCGCCGAGCAGAACGCTACGCATGATTTCGCGCTGCAGAAGAGCTTTGTGCGCTGGAACGAGATTTCCATGTACCAGGGCATCCAGCTGCTGCCGGAGGCGCGCGGCAAGAACCTGTTCTTCATCCATTGCATGGCCTGCCACGGCTTCGAGACGCGCATGGCTTCGGTCAAGCGCGACGAGGACGGCTGGCGCGACCGCGTGAACTACATGCGCGAGGCTATGGCGTATTTCATCATGCGGCCGCAGTCGAACTTCAACGAGCAGAAGTTCGAGGACGTCGTCTATTACATCAACCATGTGTTCGGCGAGGACTCGGTGCTGCCGAAGTCGCCGGCCGATCTGCCGCAATACAAGGACACGGTGCACACGTTCAACGATGACGCGCTCAAGATCGTGTACGTCGAGTACGAAACGCCGGGCCCGAGCCGCATGCCCTGGAGCGCGCATCCCGCCAAGGACGGCAGCTTCTGGGTTCCCTATTACGGGCGCGCCAACAAGATCGCGCGGCTCAACCCCGAAACCGGCGAGATGAAGGAATATCCGGTGCCGAACCTCGGCACGGCGGCGATCCATTCGGCGGTCCCGCATCCGGACGGCTCGGTCTGGCTGACCGAACAGGCCTCCGACAAGCTCGGGAGATGGGATCCCAAGACCGGCAAGATCACCGAGTATCAGGACACGGCGCGCAAGCACACGATCCGCATTGATCCAAAGACCGGAAACGTGTGGTCGACCGGCGCGCTCACGCGCTTTGATCCGAAGACGGAGAAGTTCACTCACTTCCCCGAGGTGCCGAGCTGCTACGGCATCGACCTCGACGCCGAGGGCAATGCCTGGTTCACCGAGCTTCTCACCAACGGCAAGATCGGCAAGGCCGATGCCAAGACCGGCAAGGTGACCAAGTACACGATCCCGACCCAGGGCGCGCGGCCGCGCCGCATCGTGGTCGATGGCGACGGCATCGTGTGGTTCGCGGAGTTTAACGCCGGCAAGATCGGGCGCTTCGATCCCAAGACGGAGACCTTCAAGGAGTTCACGCTGCCCGGGCCGAAGGCCACGCCCTATGCGCTCGGTGTCGATAAGGAGCGCAAGGTCTGGTACTCGTCCGAATACATGGACGTGATCGGGCGGCTTGATCCCGAGACCGGCAAGGTGACGGAATATCCGCTGCCGCGCTCGGAGAACACGATGCGCGACTATTTCCTCGATGGGCAGGGCCGCATGTGGTTCGGCTCGCCGGCGAACGACCGCGTCGGATATTTCTATCTGGCGAAGTGAGATCGTGCTGCGGGCGCTTCTCGTGGCCACGGCGTACTCGCGCCCACGGACTGTCGTCCCCGCGAACGCGGGGACCCACACGCCGTGTCGGTGAAGTGTGGCAGTGCTGACAATGTAGCCGAAACACTGGTGGTTATGGGTCCCCGCCTGCGCGGGGACGACGCCTGAGAGCGTTGATAGGCACAGTGCAAAAGAAGCATCTTTGGAAGGGACAAAGCCATGGCAAACAATGATGACTCACTCGCGCTCGACCGGCGATCCTTTCTCGGCGCCGGCGCGCTGACGCTCGCGGCGAGTTTCGGTACACAGGCGGTGGCGCAACAGTCGGGAAGGGGAGCAGGCATGGCCGACGGCAAGAAGATCAGCGCGCTCATGGCCGACTACATTGTGGGCTTCGACCTCAAGTCCGCGCCGCCGGCGGTGATCGAGCGCGCCCGCATCGCCTTCATCGACACCGTCGGTGTCATGCTCGCCGGCAGCCACGAGGAGGTGTCGCACCTTATGGTCGAGATGGTGAAGGAGGAAGCGAGCGCGCCGCGGGCCACCATCGTGGGGCAGTCGCTGCGCGCCTCGCCGCAGCTGGCGGCGCTCGCCAATGGCGTCGCCTCGCACGCGATGGACTACGACCTCACCTTCATCAGCGGCCAGGCCATCGCCGCAGTCATTCCGGCCATCCTTCCGCTTGCCGAAACCGTGGGGGCGACGCCCGCCGAGATGATCGCGGCCTATATCGTGGGCGCCGAGATCGGCGGGCGCGTGGCGCGCGCGAACTTCAAGGCCTCGAGCGTCGGCGGCTGGCACACGACCGGCATGGTGGGCGCCATCGCGGCGGCGGCTGCTGCGGCTCGCTTCCTCAAGCTGCCGGTTGCGGCGATCCCAAACGTGCTCGGCATCAGCACCTCGCTTGCGAGCGGCATCAGCGGCAATTTCGCAACCATGACCAAGTCGCTGCACTGCGGGAATGCGGCGCGCAACGGCGTCGCCGCCGCGCAGCTCGGCCGCCGCGGCTTCACCGCGAGCCCGATCGCGTTCGAGGCGAAGGCCGGCTATTTCAACACCTTCGGCCGCGGCCTCGGCGTGTCGCTCGAGCCGTTCAAGGACCTGGGGACCCGTTACGATCTCGTCAGCTCGCGCTTTGATCTCAAGGCGTTTCCGTGCGGCGGGCTCACCCACACGTCGATCGAAGCGGCGCTCGATCTGCGCGACAAGGTCAGCAGCCGGCTTTCCGAGATCAGGGCCATCCACTGCTCGGTGACCGCCAATGCCGGTCAGCGCGCCGGCACGCAATATCCGGCGACGGTCGAGAACGCAAAATTCAGCGTGGCCTATCTGGTGCCCTATGCGCTCATTCACGGCGCGCCCAGGATCGCGGCGTTCACCGACAAGGCGCTGCAGGACGAGCAGGTCAAGGCGCTGGCGAAGACGGTCACTGCGAGCGTCGATCCCGCGCTTGGCCCCGGCACCAACGGCAGCCCGGCGGTGATCAAGGTCACGCTTGCGGACGGTCAGGTGTTAGAGGCGCGCAAGGACTTCGCCAGCGGCTCTGCCCACAACCCGATGACGGCGGCGCAGATCGAGGAAAAGTTCCTGGACTGCGCCATGCAGATCATGAGCAAGGACGCGGCCCGCAAGGTCTACGCGTTCCTCGACACGCTGCCGTCGCAGCGCTCGCTCGATCCGCTCTGGCCGCTGTTGCAGCGAGGGTAACTCTCCGTTGTCGTCCCCGCGAAAGCGGGGACGACAAAACGAGAGGCCTTTCGCGGGAACTGGCAGAAGGAAAAAGCCGGCCCCGTGTGTCGGCGGGACCGGCTTTACGCTACTCAACTGATACGCATCGCCAGAGAGACAAATTCAGCGGGCCGCGACGCTGCGCGCACGCACCGCGGTTGTTGGCTGTTGGTCGGAACAAGCCGGGAGGTGGTTCAAAGGTTTCAGAAAATTAAGTTGATGGCGACCAGGAACCATCCGGTCCCCGCCGTCATCAGTGATCGTGTTGTTAAGAAAGCGCCGGCCGGTGGCGCTGTCAGCCCTTGCGCGCCTTGTGCCAGCCGACGACTGCGTCCGTGACCGCATCGGTCGAGGCGAAATAGGGCTTGATGTCGATCAGCGCCGTGCCGTCGAGGCAGTCGAGGCCCACGATCTGAAGCTTGTTGCCCTCGATGTTGATCAGCCGCGCGACGCTGAGCGCGATCGGGTTTGGCCGCGCGGGTGAGCGCAGCGCGAAGGTGCCGCGCTGTTCGCCGTAATGCCGCGGCTTCTGCAGCACGAGGTCGCGGCGGGCCCGGTCCATCCAGTAGAGCACCACGATGTGGCTGCAGGTCTCGACCCCCTTAAGGCCCGCGGCCCAGCGCGGATCGACCTCGATCGTGCAGACCGCGTCGGATTCGCGCGCGTTCTTTGGGCAATCCTCGCGCCGGGTCCAGGGCGTGCGGATGCGGCCGATATAATAGAGCGAGGCGTCGAACGCCTTCGGCAGATCGACCGTGACCTCGCCCTCGCGGACTCCATAGGCATCGCTGACTTCGCTCATGGGCCGAGTGTCGCGCGATCCGGCGGTGCCGCCAAGGGTGCGGACATGCAGCCCTCCAAAGATTGCCATAAGATTGTGATTTTACGATACTTTCTCGCGTCCAACGGTCCTTAAGCCGGCATCAACCGCATCGGCGTAAGCCTGAAGCTTGCTAAGACCCTGTTAAACGTATAAAGATATCTTTATATCGTGTTTGACCGTGGGAAGCCTCCCAATGCCTTCAGTGCCTGCCCAACTGCGCTTTGCGGACCTCAACGTCGCCCTCAAGGCGGCCGGCGAGGAGACGCGGCTGCGCGTGCTGGCGCTGCTGGCCGAGGCCGAGCTGACGGTCTCCGAGCTCACCGACATCCTGCGCCAGTCGCAGCCGCGCATCTCGCGTCATCTCAAGCTTTTGGCCGAGGCCGGACTGGTGGAGCGGTTCCGCGAAGGCTCCTGGGCGTTCTTCCGGTTGGGCGAGCGGGGTGCCGCGGTCGCGCTTGCGCGCGAACTGGTCGCCCGGCTCGACCCCGCCGACACCACCGTCGCGCGCGACCGTGAGCGACTTGCGTCAGTGCGCGCGGCGCGCGCGGCCGCCGCGCAGACTTATTTCCGCCGCCACGCCGCCGAGTGGGATCGCATCCGCAAGCTGCACGTCGCCGACGACGAGGTCGAACAGGCGATCGTCGCCGCGCTTGCCGACCGCCCGTTTCGTTCGCTGCTTGATCTCGGCACCGGCACTGGCCGCATGCTCGAGCTGTTCGGGCCGCAGATCGAGCGCGGGCTCGGTCTTGATCTCTCCCACGACATGCTGGCGCTCGCGCGCTCCCGGCTCGACCGCGCCGGTTTGCGCCATTGCAGCGTGCGTCAGGGTGACCTGTACGACCTTGCGCTGCCGAAGAATTCCTTCGACGTCGTCATCATCCACCAGGTGCTGCACTTCCTCGATGACGGCGCGCGCGCTCTCTCAGAGGCGGCACACGTGCTGCGCCCGTCCGGCCGTTTGCTGGTGGTCGACTTCGCGCCGCACGAGCTTGAGTTCCTGCGCGATCAGCATGCGCATCGCAAGCTCGGCTTTGCGCCCGAGACGGTCGCGCAATGGATGAGCGCCGCCGGCCTCGACGTGGTCGAGCAGCGCACGCTCGCGCCCGGCTCGGGCCCGCAGGCCAAGATCGCCGTGTCGCTGTGGCTCGGCCGCGATCCCCGCGTCGCGATCGCCGAGTTGTCCGCGCTGGAGGCCGTCTGATGAACGCACTGCGCTTGAGCCGCTTCGGGAGATCGAGCGAGCGACGCATTCATGTCTCCTTTGAGTTCTTCCCGCCCAAGACCGAGGAGATGGAAAAGACGCTGTGGGAATCGATCACGCGGCTCGCGCCGCTTGCCCCGCGCTTCGTTTCCGTCACCTACGGTGCCGGCGGCTCGACGCGCGAGCGTACGCACGCGACGGTCAAGCGCATCCTCAACGAGACCGCGCTGACGCCGGCCGCGCATCTGACTTGCGTCGCCGCGACCTGCGCCGAGATCGATGACGTGATCCGCAGCTATTGCGCGGCCGGTGTGCGCCATATCGTGGCGCTGCGCGGCGATCCGGTCGGCGGCATCGGCGACAAATATGCGCCGCATCCGGGCGGCTATCAGAATGCCGCCGATCTCGTCGCCGGCATCAAGCGCATCGCCGACGTCGAAGTTTCGGTCTCGGCCTATCCCGAGAAGCATCCCGACAGCCCGACCGTCGAAGCCGACATCGACATGCTCGAGGCCAAGGTCGATGCCGGC
Organism: uncultured Alphaproteobacteria bacterium; assembly: GCA_963753575.1. Taxonomy (GTDB): domain Bacteria; phylum Pseudomonadota; class Alphaproteobacteria; order Rhizobiales; family Xanthobacteraceae; genus VAZQ01. Next base: position 2,504,414 of record CAVWCR010000003.1, on the reverse strand, counting down.
GCGACCCGCGCGATCACCCAGTTCTTCTTCGAGAATGATCTCTATTTCCGCTATCTCGATCGCGTGCGCGCGCGCGGCATCACGGTGCCGGTGGTGCCCGGCATCCTGCCGGTGCAGAACTTCAAGCAGACCAAGAGCTTTGCGGCGCGCTGCGGTGCTTCCGTGCCGGACTGGCTGGCCGAGCGCTTCGATGGGCTCGACGACGATGCCGCGACCCGAAAGCTGATCGCGGCTGCGGTCGCCGCCGAACAGGTGCTCGATCTCGTCGACCGCGGCGTCACCGATTTTCATTTCTACACCATGAACCGCGCCGATCTGGTCTATGCGGTGTGCCACCTGTTGGGGCTGCGACCTCCAGAAGTGGAGCACGTCGGTGCCACAGGCACGGCCGGCTCCCTCCCCCCTTGTGGGGGAGGGGTGGGGAGGGGGGTGGTTCCGAATTCGGAGTTTGCCGTTACCCCCCTCCCTGTCCCTCCCCCACAAGGGGGGAGGGAACGCTAGAGCCGATAACGTGATGTGTGTGGAAGCTTGAGCAATCGCATGTCTGAAAAAAAACCGAAGTCTGTGGTGTCCCCCGCCGAAGAAACGCTGCGCCGCGTCGCGCGCGAGCGCATCCTGGTGCTCGACGGCGCCATGGGCACCATGATCCAGGAGCTCAAGCTCGACGAGGAGGGCTATCGCGGCGCGCGCTTCGACGCCTGGAACCGCGAGGTGCGCGGCAATAACGATCTTCTGATCCTCACGCAGCCGGACGCGATCCGTAAGATTCATCTTGCCTACTACCGCGCCGGCGCCGACATCGTGTCGACCAACACCTTCTCCTCGACCGCGATCGCGCAGGCCGACTACGGCATGCAGGATATCGCTTACGAGCTCAACCTCGAGGGCGCGCGGCTGGCGCGCGCCGCCGCCGATCTCGCGCAGGCCGAGGACGGCCGTCCGCGCTTTGTCGCGGGCGCAATCGGGCCGACCAACCGTACCGCCTCGATCTCGCCCGACGTGTCCAACCCGGGCTTCCGCGCCATCACGTTCGATCAGCTGCGCGAAGCCTATGGCGAACAGGTGAAGGGGCTGATCGACGGCGGCGCCGATCTCCTCCTGATCGAAACGATCTTCGACACGCTCAACGCCAAGGCGGCGATCTGCGCCATCATGGATGCCACCGAGGCGCGCGGCGTGCGTCTGCCGATCATGATCTCCGGCACCATCACCGACCGCTCGGGACGCCTTCTCTCCGGCCAGACGCCGGCGGCTTTCTGGAATTCGGTGCGGCACGCGGCCCCCGTTTCGATCGGGCTCAACTGCGCGCTCGGCGCCAAGGAGATGCGCGCCCATATTGCCGAGATCGGGCGCATCGCCGACACCCTCGTGTGCGCTTATCCGAACGCGGGCCTGCCCAACGAGTTCGGGCGCTACGACGAGAGCCCGGAATATATGGGCGAGTTGCTGGGCGAGTTCGCTGCGTCGGGCCTCGTCAATGTCGTGGGCGGCTGCTGCGGCACCACGCCCGCACACATCAGCGCGATCGCGCGCTCGGTCGAAGGCCATGCGCCGCGGCAAATCCCAGACGTCCCGCGGCTCCTGCGCCTCTCCGGGCTCGAATCCTTCGCGCTCACGCCCGAGATCCCGTTCGTGAACGTCGGTGAGCGCACCAACGTCACCGGCTCGGCGCGCTTCCGCAAGCTGATCAAGAACGGCGACTACACTGCCGCGCTCGACGTCGCGCGCGACCAGGTCGAGAACGGCGCGCAGATCATCGACGTCAACATGGACGAGGGCCTGCTCGATTCGGAGCAGGCGATGGTCACCTTCCTCAACCTGGTGGCGGCCGAGCCCGACATCGCCCGCGTGCCGGTGATGGTCGATTCCTCCAAGTTCTCGGTGATCGAGGCCGGCTTGAAATGTCTGCAGGGCAAGCCGGTGGTGAACTCGATCTCGCTCAAGGAGGGCGAGGCGGCATTCATCGCACACGCCAGGACCGTGCGCCGCTACGGCGCCGCCGTGGTGGTGATGGCGTTCGACGAGCAGGGCCAGGCCGACACCGTCGAGCGCAAGTGCATGATCTGCCAACGCGCCTACGACATCCTGGTCAACCAGGTGGGTTTCCCGCCCGAAGACATCATCTTCGACCCGAACATCTTCGCGGTCGCGACCGGCATGGAGGAGCACAACGGCTACGGCGTGGCCTTCATCGAGGCGGTGCGCTGGATCAGGCAGAACCTCAAGCACGCGCACATCTCCGGCGGCGTGTCGAACCTCTCGTTCTCATTCCGCGGCAACGAGCCGGTACGCGAGGCCATGCACTCGGTGTTCCTCTATCACGCCATCAAGGTCGGCATGGATATGGGCATCGTCAACGCCGGCCAGATGGCGGTCTATGACGATCTCGATGCCGAGCTGCGCGAGGCCTGCGAGGACGTGGTGCTCAATCGGCGTCCCGACGCGGCCGAGCGGCTGCTCGCGCTTGCCCAGCGCTTCCGCGGCCACGGCGTCGAGAAGAAGGAAGCTGATCTCGCTTGGCGGGAATGGCCGGTCGAGAAGCGGCTCTCGCATGCGCTCGTCCACGGCATCACCGATTTCATCGAGGCCGATACCGAGGAGGCGCGGCTCAAAGTCGCGCGCCCGCTGCACGTGATCGAAGGCCCGCTGATGGACGGCATGAACGTGGTCGGCGACCTGTTCGGCTCCGGCAAGATGTTTCTGCCGCAGGTGGTGAAGTCGGCGCGCGTGATGAAGCAGGCGGTCGCCTACCTGATGCCGTTCATGGAGCAGGAGAAGCACGAGCAGGGGCTCGAGCGCAAGAGCTCCAACGGCAAGATCGTGATGGCGACCGTCAAGGGCGACGTGCATGACATCGGCAAGAACATCGTCGGCGTCGTGCTTCAGTGTAACAACTATGAGGTCGTCGACCTCGGCGTCATGGTGCCGGCGGCGAAGATCCTGGAGACCGCGATCGCCGAGAAGGCGGACATCATCGGGCTCTCCGGCCTGATTACGCCTTCGCTCGACGAGATGTGCCATGTGGCGGGCGAGATGGAGCGCCAAGGATTCGACCTGCCGCTCTTGATCGGCGGCGCCACCACGAGCCGCGTCCACACCGCGGTGAAGATCCACCCGAACTACCGGCGCGGCCAGGCGGTCTATGTCACCGACGCAAGCCGCGCGGTCGGCGTCGCTCAGAGCCTGATGTCGCAGACGGCCCGGCCCGGCTACATCGCCGACATCCGCACCGAATACGCCCGCATCGCGGCCGCGCATGCGCGCGGCGAAGAGAACAAGCAGCGGCTCTCGCTCAAGGCTGCACGCGCCAACGCGCTCAAGCTCAACTGGTCGGGCAACGAGCTGCCGCCGCGGCCTGCTTTCCTCGGCACCGAGGTGCTGACCGACTATTCGATCGAAGAGCTCGTGCCCTATATCGACTGGTCACCGTTCTTCGCGACCTGGGAGCTCACCGGCAAATATCCGGCGATCCTCGACGACGCCACGGTGGGCGAAGCGGCGCGCAGCCTGTTCGACGATGCCCAGGCGATGCTGCGCAAGATCGCGCAGGAGCGCTGGTTCAGCGCTGCCGCTGTGGTCGGCTTCTGGCCGGCGAACGCCGAAGGCGATGATGTTCTGGTGTTCGGCGACGAGGCGCGCGAGACGCCGATCGCGGTCCTGCACACGCTGCGCCAGCAGCTCACAAGGCGAGAAGGTCGCGCCAACGTGGCGCTTTCGGATTTCGTCGCGCCGCGCGCCAGCAAGCTTGCCGACTATATCGGCGCCTTCACGGTGACAGCCGGCATCGGCGAGGACGAGATTGCCGAGCGCTTCAAGCGCGCCAACGACGATTATTCCTCCATCATGGTCAAGGCGCTGGCCGACCGGCTGGCGGAAGCTTTTGCCGAAAGATTGCACCAGCGCGTGCGCAGGGAGTTCTGGGCCTATGCGGCCGACGAGCGCCTGAGCAATGCCGAGATGATCGCCGAGAAGTATCGCGGCATCCGGCCGGCGCCCGGCTATCCGGCGCAACCCGACCACACTGAAAAGGAGGCGCTGTTCCGCCTGCTCGACGGCGAGCGCCGCATCGGCGTGAAGCTGACCGAGAGCTTCGCGATGTGGCCGGGCGCCTCCGTGTGCGGGCTCTATTTCAGCCACCCGGAGAGCCACTATTTCGGCGTCGGCAAGATCGAGCGCGACCAGGTCGAGGATTACGCCAAACGCAAGGGCTGGAGCGTCGAGGAAGCCGAGAAGTGGCTCGCCCCGATCCTCAACTACGATCCGCTGGCGCGGGCGCGCACCGCGGCGGAATGATCAGTTGATTCATTCAAGGTTGTCGTCCCCGCGAAAGCGGGGACCCATACGCCGTGTGCTCTCGATGTCGCAAGACCTGCGAACAATCGAAAGTTCGGTGGCTATGGGTCCCCGCCTGCGCGGGGACGACACTGAGAGAGTTGATCGCCCGTAAAGCGCTCACACCGCGACGCTGCGCAGGAAACCTTCGATCCGCCGGCGCAGGTCGATGGCGGCGGTGTCGACTGCTTCGGACGCGGCCAGCACGGTGTCGGCCACGCCGCGCGTCGCATTGGCGGCGTTCGAGACCTCATCGAGGACGGCTACGACCGCCTTGGTATCTTCTGCCGCGCTCGTGACGTTGTGCGAAATCTCGCCGGTTGCCTTGTCCTGCTGCACGAGCGAGTTCGCCACTGCCGAGGTGCGGTTGTCGATATCCTGCATGCGGTCGGTGTTGCGCCGGATGGCCTCGACCGCGTCGTTGGTCGACGTCTGGACCGCCGCGATCTGCAGCGCGATCTGCTCGGTCGCCTGCGCGGTCTGCACGGCGAGCGACTTCACTTCCGATGCAACGACGGCGAAGCCCCGGCCGGATTTGCCCGCGCGCGCCGCCTCGATGGTCGCATTGAGCGCGAGCAGGTTGGTCTGGCCGGCGATGTGCCGGATCAGGTTGACTACGTCGCCAATCTCCTGGGCCGCTTTGGTCAGGCGCGCGATTTGTTCGTTGGTCGCGTCGGCTTCCTTGACGGCGAGCGCGACCAGCTCCGCGGCCTGGCTGATCTGCCGTCCGATTTCCGTGATCGAGGACATCAGCTCGTCGGCTGCGCCGGCGGCCGCAATCACGCTGGCCGACACTTCGTCGGAGGTCCTGGCTGCATTGCCGGCGCGCTGGGACGTCTGACCCGACGATGTCGACAGCGACAGCGCCGTCGTCTTCATTGCGGTTGCGCTCTCGCTGACCGTCTGCAGTACCAACTCGACGCCTTCGCGAAACGCATTGATCTCGGATTCGATGAACACGCGCCGCCGCTCCTGTTCCATCAGGTTCGTGCTCTGCCGTTCCGCCCGGACGCGCTCGGTGATGTCGTGGTGGGTGCCGAGCCAGAAGCCGCTGTCGGCGATCGGCCGATTGATGACGGAGATCGCGCGCTTGTCCGGCGTCTCCACCACCCGGGTCAATGTTTTTCCGCTGGCCATGGCGGCCAGGACCTCGGCGCGGTACTTCCCCACGTCAATGTCGAGGCTGCCGGTTGTCTTTCGATTGGTGATGAGATCGAGAAAAGTGCAGCCCGGCTTCACCACGTTCCGCGACAGGCCGTACATCTCGATGAAGCGGTTGTTGCAGACGACCAGCCGCTCGGCCGCGTCGAACATGACGACGCCTTGCGTCATATTGTTGAGCGCCATGGCCAGCAGAGCGCTGCGTGAGCGCATGCCGCGGCCCCACGCGAACCGCCGCATGGCGTAGACGATGATGATGGCGGCGCCCAGCAGCACGCCGAGAACGACGACAGCAAGGCGCCAGTCTTGCTCAAGCATTGCAACAACGATCGTCGGTCGTCCCCGGCTGATCGTAGTGCTTGACCCACTTATGAATTGTTAACCGCGATTTTTTTCTCGGCGGGGCCGGACCGCTCCGGCTGGCTAAAAACACAGGCACCGGAGAGGGGTCCTCTCCGGTGCCTAGAGCCAGTGCTGAAAAAAACCGGCGGTGAACTCTGCTAGAACGCACCCAGCAGCAACGCGCCTACAAAAGCGAACACTGCGAAGATCGCAAGCACGTTCAGATTCAAGGCAAGGTCCACGTGGGATCTCCATCCTTGTTGGACTACTTACCTAAATATACCAAACCAGGGGATGGTTCCGAAGCAGTATTTCGCGAGTCGAACTCAAAATCGCGGCCAGAGTCCCAAGAAGGCCGATAATCACATAGTCAACATTATGAATCACAAGGTAAAATACTTCCGTTTAACGCCCATAAGTATTCGTAATCTCGACTGGTAACTCTACTCGAATAGGCGTGGCGGGCGGTATTCTAGACATAGCGCACTGCAAAAAGTACAAAAATAATACGTGAAGGAACATAGGGTTAGGAAGGACGCTTAAGCGATATCCAGGGCTGCCCCGCTTGTCACAAGCGCCTGCTCGACGAACCGGGCCGCCTCGAGGGCAAGCCGGTCCCGGGCAAACCGGCCGACAATCTGCATCCCAAGCGGCAGGCCTCCTGAATCGGACAATCCCGGCACGTTTAGGCAGGGCGCACCCAGAAGCGTCCAGAGCCGGTTGAAGGTCGGCTTGCCGGTGGAGCCAAGCCCGAGCGGGGCCGCGCCCGGCGCCGACGGAGTCAGGATCACGTCGACGTCGTCCATGAGTTCGAGGAAGGCCCGCCGCGCCTGCCGGGCCACGCGACGCGCGTCGTCGTAGGCCGCAGGCGTGATCGTCGCTGCCCTGTCGAGTTGCTCGCGCAGGGTGGGGCCGATCTGATCGTGGTGGCGATCGATCTCGTCGGCGAGCGCCCGATAGGCTTCGTGATCCTGGATCGTGCCGTGCGCCGGCGTAGCCGCTTCGAACAACGGCGGCAGATCGATCTCCTTCACTTTGGCGCCCGCGGCTTCCGCGATGCGTGCGGCGCGCTCGAGCGCTCCCTGCATCTCCGGACTGGCCTCGGGCCAGGACGCTGTCCGCACCAGCGCGACGCGGGGCGCGGTCGGCGCGATACGGTCGATCCGCAGATCGCGGCCGCTGAGGGCGGCGGCCGCAAACGCTGCGTCCGCAACGCCGGCGGTGAAGAGACCCACCGTGTCGAGCGACCACGAGAAGCATTTCATGCCGACCGTCGGCATCAGCCGGAACGAGGGCTTATAGGCGGTCACGCCGCAATAGGCGGCCGGCCTGATCACCGAGCCGCCGGTCTGGCTGCCGATTGCGATCGGCACCATGCCGGCGGCAACCGCTGCGGCCGATCCGGACGACGAGCCGCCGGGCGTGTGCGCGAGGTTGTGAGGGTTGCGGGTGCGCCCAGGTTGAAGGCTCGCAAACTCGGTCGTGACGGTCTTGCCGAGCACCACGCCGCCCGCGCGCCGGATCAGCGCCACCATGGCGGCATCGGCCTTGGGGCGGTGGCCTGCGTAGATCGGCGAGCCGTATTCGGTCGGGAAGTCGGCCGTGTCGTAGATGTCCTTCACGCCGACCGGCAGACCGGCGAGCGGCAGCGCGGCGAACGCGTCGGCGCGTTTCAAGGCGGCCTCGATGTCGAGCGCCACGAACGCGCCGATCTCCCGCTCGCGTCTTGCGATGGCATCGGCGCAACGCTCGATGACCGCGCGCGGGGTGAGCGCGCCGCTCTCGATCGAGCGGGCAAGATCGAGTGCCGAGAGCATCAAGGCTTCCCGTCAATCCGCGCGACAATGCGCTCGGTCAGTCGGCGGGCCACCGGCATGATCGCGAACGCGGTCGTGGCGGCGACCGGCCAGGCGACCAGAAAGGCCTTGATCCATTGGACGAGAAAGTCGGAGCGCAGGCCGAGGTTGAGGAACGTGACGAGCAGCGTCACCATCAGCACCATGATGCTCGACATCAACAGCGCCAGTATCAGTCTCGCCTTGCCGTCCATGTCCCTTCTCCGGGCGCCGTCCTGGGTCATTCTTAACCATACCGCGCGCGCGAGGCCAGCGGCGCCCTGCGTATCCAATACGGTGAAGAGACGTTAACGCCCACCGTCGCATTCTCCACACCATGGTGCGCGGACTTCATTGGTATCTCGTCGGCTCGGTTGTGCTCGGCGCGCTCGGTGTGTTGGCTGGCTGCAGCGGCAGCCGGTTTCTCTCCGAGCCGCGAGCGGCGTGGCGGCACGACGCCGAGATTGCCTGCCTCAACTCCGGCGCGGTCAGTGAAGGCGCCGGCAAGGTCCGCATCGCGCCGATCAATGGTCCGGGCGCATGCGGCGCCGATTTCCCCATCAAAGTGTCGACGCTCGGAGAGGGCGCGCCCCTTGCCTTCGGGGACGACCTGCGGCCGCCGTCGAATATCCCCAACGCCTCGATGCCGCCGCGCTGGCCCGCGCAGCCGTCGCCTTACGAGACTGCTCCGGGCTATCGGCCGTCGCAGGCGCGCCCGCTCGATCGCCCCGTTGCATCGCCCTACGACCCGCGCGCACGCCCGACCGATCAGGAGCCGCTCTATCGAGACCGGCCGCCCGATCAGCCGCTGCTGCTTGATCCGCGCGTGTCGGCGCAGGACCCCTACCAAGACCCTTACGAGGTTCGCCGTCCTTCCTACGGCCAGCCGCCCCCGTCGCGTCCGCCGGTGCTTGGACGGTCGCTTGGACCGGTGCGAGCGCGCCCGGTCGCGGCCGGGCCGGTGTCGGTGTCGCCGCCTGCAACGCTTGCCTGTCCCATCGTCTCGGCGCTCGACCAGTGGATCGCCACGGCGGTGCAGCCCGCCGCCGTGCGCTGGTTCGGCCAGCCGGTGGTCGAGATCAGGCAGATCTCCTCTTATTCGTGCCGCGGCATGAACGGCAATCCGAACGCTCACATTTCCGAGCACGCTTTCGGCAACGCGCTCGACATCGCCTCCTTCACGCTCGCGGATGGGCGTAAGGTCGCGGTCAAGAGCGGCTGGCATGGCGCGCCGGAAGAGCAGGGCTTCCTGCACGACGTGCAGGGCTCAGCCTGCGACCGCTTCACCACCGTGCTGGCGCCCGGATCGAATGCCTTTCACTACGATCACATCCATGTCGATCTGATGCGGCGTGCGAACGGGCATCGCGCCTGCGATCCGCACGCGGTGTCGGGTGAAGCAGTGGCGGCACGCGCCCGTGCACGCCATGCCGGCCGTCGCGGCGATGCTGCCTTCACCGGCTCGGTATCGACACGGCGCTCGTCGCGGATCACACCCGACGCGCAAGACGTGCGCCTGCCAGTGGCGGTGCCGGGGGCGGACGGCCTGGACTAGTGCCCCGTTTCCGAAGTTCGTGATACGTCGCAGCAACCTCTGACACGAACTTCGGAAACCAAGGGGCACTAGCAACTCTATGATTCTAGTGCCGCTTTACGATTTGAAGTTCCTAATCGAGCTTGCTGCAGGTGGGGTAGGAACTTCAAATCGGCGGCACTAGTGCCCCGTTTCCGAAGTTCGTGATACGTCGCAGCAACCTCTGACACGAACTTCGGAAACCAAGGGGCACTAGCAACTCTATGATTCTAGTGCCGCTTTACGATTTGAAGTTCCTAATCGAGCTTGCTGCAGGTGGGGTAGGAACTTCAAATCGGCGGCACTAGTGCCCCGTTTCCGAAGTTCGTGATACGTCGCAGCAACCTCTGACACGAACTTCGGAAACCAAGGGGCACTAGCAACTCTATGATTCTAGTGCCGCTTTACGATTTGAAGTTCCTAATCGAGCTTGCTGCAGGTGGGGTAGGAACTTCAAATCGGCGGCACTAGTGCCCCGTTTCCGAAGTTCGTGATACGTCGCAGCAACCTCTGACACGAACTTCGGAAACCAAGGGGCACTAGCAACTCTATGACTCTAGTGCCGCTTTACGATTTGAAGTTCCTAATCGAGCTTGCTGCAGGTGGGGTAGGAACTTCAAATCGGCGGCACTAATCAGGGCCGATGCAGCTGCGGCAGCGGCCGGGTCGACTTGATGATCTCATCGGCAAGCAAATCCTGGATGGCCTCGGGCACGCGCACGGCGGCAAGCTGCCAGCGCCATTGCGCCAGCCGGAATTGCAGCGTGAAGGCGCTCTTGGGCGGGCTTGCCACCGGCACCACAACCTCGTAGCGGCCGATGCCGTATTCGGACGCGGCGAACAGTTGCCATGCCGTCCCAAGTCCCGCCGTCGAGATACCGACCGCATCGCTCGGCGCCTGGGTAAGCGCGGCGCGCGGCCAGCCGATGCGCAACAACTCGGTCAGCGCCTGCGCCGAGATGAGCTTGGCCACGACCGGGTCCGCAATCGAGGCCACCGCCCCCTGCACGAGCGGGCCAGGGTGGGCGCCGGTGCGCTTAATGTAGGCCTCGGTGATCTGCTGCGTGAGTGAGGTCCGCACCCGCGGGAAATTGATGTAGCGCGCCGCCGCTGCCGCATCGCCGCGCTCGATCGCGCGCGTGAACTGGGCAAGGTCGTAAGGCGGCCATAGCAGGTAGCCGATCCAGGCGAGTGCCAGCACCACGATGGTCAGGAGCGTCTTACGCATGAATTGCCAGTACCTCGTCGCCTTCGCCGGGACCACGCCATGCTGCACGTGCGAGGTCAATCTCGCGCCGCACAGCTCCTTGCTTTATTGTTAAGACCACAAAGAACACGTCGCAGCGCCCGCAATGAGGCGAGGGGGGATGACAACATGCTGCACATTGCATGATGACAACGCTCGCGGCCCGCTGCGCGGCAGGGATCGCGCTGCACACGCCGCGCGTGCAAGCGTCCGCGGGTGCAAGACGGCTGCTGCCGCCTGCTCAAGCTCCGTGCGGGCCGCGATCAGGGCCCATGGAACGCGAGCCACGCTCTGGCTGCCCCATTGCGACATCACTCGATATCGTCGGCGACCGCTGGACACTGGTGATCGTGCGCGACCTGCTGACGGGCAAGGCCCGGTTCTCCGAGTTTCTCGCCTCGCCGGAACGGATTACGACCAATATCCTGACTGACCGGCTGGCGAGCATGGAGGCGTCGGGCCTCGTCGCGAAGACGGCTTACCAGCAGCACCCGAAGCGTTTCGAATATGTGTTGACCCGGAGAGGCGAGGCGTTGCTTCCCGTGCTGCAGGAAATGTGTCGCTGGGCCAATGCCTACATGCGCGGCACATGGATACCACCGAAGAGCTTCATGGCGCGAAAGGTCGGCGCCGCATCGTGACGCTCCTGCGGGACGCCGGTGGAAAAACACGAGTCGCGAAGCGCAGATCACGAAGCGCAGATCGCGAAGCGCAAATCACGAAGCGCGGTCGCCGATGCGGACAAACCCTCAGCCGGCAAATGCGTTGCGCAGCCGTCGCCGCGCCCGCGCTCGCTCTCGCAGCGTTAGCATGCGCGCGCGCAGCGCTCGGATCAGGGCGTTGCGGCAGGTCGCAAAGCTTTCGTGCGGCTTGCCACCCGCGGCGATGCAGTCGCGCCACAGACGGTCGGGCCGAAATGCGCGAGAGCGGATGCCGACCAGATGCTTCATCGCGATCGTGCACCAGAAGCCGAGCTGCGGCGCGCTGCGCTTCGGCACCGGCAGCCGCGGCATCGCGACGGTGTCGCAGTTGTCGATATAGTCCTGCAGGAAGGCGCGGGTGCGAGTGTCGTCTTCGTGCGCAAGCAGGATCTTGGTGCCGTTGAATTTCACATCGTAGAACAGCCAGGCGCGTAGCGCCGGCAGGTAGGCGATGGCCTTGACGTGGTTGTAGCGCCCCCAGGCGAGCAGGCGCACCCACCAGCGGCCGGGCTTCTTGCAGAACACAAGCGTCCAGCTGGGTTCGATCGGGGCGGCGAAGGCGGTGTCCATAAGGCGCTGTCCCTGCTGGACAAGGTCCTCACTGGCGAGTTGTGGTGCCGTTACCTGCTTCGTGTAATGGCGCGATGTCAGAACGATGTCGTTCTTCTGACACGGGATTCGCCGCCGCCCGTGCTACTCCGCGCGTGCTACTCCGTCCTGGCCGCGCGCGCCCGCGCGAGCACCGCGCCCGACACCCGCGCTGCGGCTTCCACCAGCGTCTGCAGTTCGGCGCCCGTCATCGGCTCGAACTCGAGCTTGGTGGTCGCGATCTCGGCGCGGAAGTCCGGGTCCTGCATGGTGGCGTCGAAGGCCGCGCGCAGCATGGCAACGCGTTCTGCCGTCATGCCGGGCGGCGCGATTACAGCGCGCCCGACCGCGCCGCTGTTGGCGTAGAAGGAAAGCACGGCGCGGTCTTCCGGCGTCTTGGCAAGCTCGACCACCGCCGGCACGTTGGCAAACTCCGGGCTGCGCTTGAGCGCGAACGCGACCAGGATCCGGATCAGCCCTTGGTCGAGCCAGTCGCGCTGCCGGGTCTTGAGCGTGTTGAGCGAGCTTGTGGCGCCGTCGACCTCGCGGCGCTGCATGGCGAGGTGGGCAGCCGAGGTGGTGTTGTAGCCGCCGATCACTTTCCACTTCATGCCGGCGATCGCGTTGATGAGACGCGGATAGATCGACGATGAGGGGCCGGTGCCCGCAAAGGTCGCTTCCGTGGTCTTGAGATCGTCGAGCGTCTTCACCGGCGCGGTATGCCACACATAGGCGACCTCGACGTTCGACGAGATGCGTCCGATCCAGGCAAGCTTGGCGACGTCGTAGCTCACGCCGGCGACGCCGAGCAGCTGCTCCTCGGCGATCGACTGCGCCACCATGCCGAGCGCGGTGGCGTCCTTGGGCGCGACCTTGGCGATGTAGTTCGCGGCGCGGATCGAAGCGGCGCCTGGCATGTTGGAGACGACGACCGCCGGATGGCCGGGCAGATGCCGGCCGAGATGGCGCGCCAGGACGCGGGCGTAGAGGTCGTAGCCGCCGCCGGGCCCGAAGCCGACCGAAATGGTCACGGTCTTGCCGGCGAGGGTGTCCTGCGCTGCGGCGGGCGCGGAGCCAAGCGCCAGCACGGCAACCAGCGCCAGCAAGCCGGACAGGCAGCGATCTGTTTCGAGCGACATGGCTTTCCCCCCTGATGCGTGTCCCGACAGCCTACCATCTGGTGCGCGCGGGCGATGGGCCGCGGCGCCGCGGGTCGCGAGAGTCGGTCGATGACCCCAGCGCATCGGCCTCTGGCCTTCGGGCGCATGGGCTCATGAAGCATGGGCTCATGAAGCATGGGTTCATGAAAATGTCGTGCTCTTGCCGTCGGGCTCGAATCAAAGCAGTAAAGAATGCGCGGGGTGGGGGAAGAGGTATTCAGTTGGAGTCTCCGCGCGGGTCACGCGCGAGCCACGACTTAATCCAGGGCAGCATTGCAGCCGGTGGTCGCGCTTCCTGTCGAGAGCGTGGGGCTTCGCGCGTGCTTTACTTTAAGTAATTTTGAAGGAAAACGCGGGTCGCCCCAGATCGCCGCATTCCATCGGCAGAAAGCGGCTTGGCGGCCACTCAACTCTTAGTCAATTTTTTACAAATAGACTCTTGGTGAGGTGCATCCGAATCTGATACGCAGTGCTTGAGTGAGAAGTTGATGCGTGCCGGCGACGCGGCGACTGCCTTGCGTCCCATGTCGGCCTCGCATCGGGGGCGGGGGTTCTCTGGCGTCTTGATCGTCTTGCGGCATCCGCGAGGGTGAGACGTCATCTATTGGGGGTTTACGAACGTGACTCGGGCGGCAAAGGTCATTGCGCTACACTCGTTCGACGACGACGAAGCGCTCATGTGGCTGAGCGACACAGGTCGCGTGGAGACGAGCCTCAGTGAGCTTGCCCAGCAGTTCGGGTGGACGCTGACGAAGCTGCGCCGCAGCCTTTCCGCCTGGGTCAAAGCCGGGCATATCACGCAGGCCACGGGCGGCCGCGGCAAGGTTGTGTTGACGGCGTTGCGGTCCTCCGAACAGGCCGCCGCGCAGCTCGTCGACCGCGCCTTCCGCATTGAGATGCCGGCCCCGCAGGAAACCGAGAAGCCGGTGCGCTCGATGGTGGCCACCATGGCCTCAGCCGTGCTGCTGGCGACCGCGGTCGGACTGACCGGCGTCGGGCTCATCATGAACGCGCGCTTTGCCGCCTCGTTTGGTCAGACCGTCGAGGCGGGGGTCCTGCTTGCCACGATCGGGCTTGCGGTCGACATGCTCGCGGTGGTGATGCCGACGGTGGCGGCGCAGCTGTGGCAGCGGCGCTCGGTCCTCGCTGCCGGCGCGGCCTGGTCGATCTGGCTCGCGGCGCTCACGATGACGTTGCTCGCCGCGACCGGTTTTGCGTCGACCAACATCGGCGACGCGGTGGCCGGCCGTGCCAAGATCGCGGGCGAGAGCTCGGCGCTGGTGGAGCGGATCGGGCGGCTGCGGGCCGAGCGTGCCGGCCTCGCCGAGAAGCGTTCCATGGCGGCGATCGAGGTGGAGCTGCAGCGGGCGCAGCCGGAAGCGCAGTCGGTGTGGCGGATCACCAACGGCTGCCGCGATGTGACGCGGCTTACATCGGGTCGCGCCTGCGCGACAGTGCTGGAGCTGCGCGAGGCGCTCGCCAAGGCTGAGCGCCGTGATGGGCTCGATGGCGAGCTGCGGGCCGCCGAGACGAAGCTGGCGTCGCTGCCCGCCATCGCGATGGCCGATCCACAGGCGACGACGGCGGCCGAAATCCTCGCCTGGCTCACGGGTGGCGCATTCGCGCCGGCGGCGGGCGACATCTCGCGACTGCGCGCGCTCGGGCTTGCGCTCACGCCCTCGCTCGCCGGTCTCATCGGCATGCTGGCGCTCTCGCTCGGGCAGGCGCGGCGCCCCTGATCGCGCTATCGCACTAGGCGCGTTATGGAAATTGCACCAGGCGTGCGAGCGAGCCGCTGATCGGCGTGGCGGTGGCCACGCCGTCCTGACGCTCGAGCTCGACGAATAGCGGCTTGAGCGGCCGCATGGTCGGCTGCACGCGATAGTCGATCGGAGCATCGCGCCCGAGCTTGAGCCGATAGCGCGTCAAGATCGCGGCGAGCGCCATCTTGACCGCGGTCATGCCGAACCAGTAGCCGGGGCAGCTGTGCGGGCCGGCGCTGAACACCGGAAACTCGAACGCGTTGGGCTTTATGTCGCGCCAGCGTTCGGGACGAAACACATCGCCCTCGGGATAGAGATCGGGCATGCGGTTGACCAGGAACGTATTGAGCATCACGCGCGTGCTCTTCGGCATGGCGTGGCCGGCGATCGCGGCGTCGGACTGCGCCACGCGGATCTGCAACGGCACCGGCGGCAGGATGCGCATGGATTCCTTGACCGCCGCATCGAGGTAGGGAAGCTCGCCGACCGCATCGAGCGCCGGCGTTGCGCCGCCAAGGCTGCCGCGCAGCTCGTCGACGAGCGCGCTTGCAACGCGCGGGTGCAGCGTGATCAGGACCAGTGTCCAGATCAGCGCGCTCTGGCCCGCCTCGGAGGCGGCGGCAAACAGCGACGGCATCTGTCCGGCAACGGCCGCATCGCTCGGCACCGCGCCGTACGCATCCGGGCTGTTGACGATGATCGAGCCGATGTCGTGGTCGTCGAGCCGTCCGCGCTTTGCTGCCGCCCACGCCAGAAGCTCGCGCTCGAGCGCCTCGGCCATGCGCACGACGCGTCCATAGGGCGTGATCGGCAGGTTGATCGGGACGAACGCGCCACGGCTCCATTTGCTTTCCATCAATGCGCTGACCAGATCGGCAATCCGGTAGCCGTCGGGATCGCCGCCGAACAGAAGCTCGATGGCAAAGCGCCGCATCAGCGCACGGGTGAGCTCCCAAAGCTCGAGCGGCTCGCCAATCCGCCAGGAGGCCACTTCCGTTTCCGCCAGCGCGGCCATGCGGCTGGTCAATGCCGCGACGCGGGCCTTGCGCAGCACCGGGCCGATGAGGCCGCGATAATGCGCGTGCCGGCTGCCGGTCATGCGGTTGATGCCCGCGCTCATGCGCCGCGCGGCGGAGTGACGGGGGCCGCCCGGCAAAAGGCTCACGCCGCGCCAGGTCGTCGGATCGGACAGGAGCTCGCGATGGAAGGCTGCGCCCGCGGTCAGCACCAAGGGAACGCCGAGCATGGCGACGCCGCGCGGCCGCAACAGCGGCACCGCGTCGGCCAGCATGACGAAACCGCCGAACGCATCAAAGCAATCGCGCGTGGCGGTAAGCGGATCGCGCGCGAACCGCACGCCCCATCGCAGGGCCGAGGGGCCGGTCAGCCGGACGGGCGCAGGCGAGCTCATCGCGGGCTCGCGGCGCGCCGCGCGATGAAGCGATGCGTGAAGGGCCCGGCGGCGTGTTCGTGCAGCTCCCACTGCGGTGCGCGCGGCCAGAGCGCCGAGAGCTCCTGGTCGTTGAAGCCGGCGCGCGCGCTGACGACGGCGTCATGCACGCTCACGTCGTTGCATCCGATCGCCCATAGCAGCCGGCTCGTTTCCACCACGAACTTGCTGCGCCGCGGCTCGCACGCCACCATCAGGGCGGCGCTGGCGGCCGCTTGCGCGAACAGGCGCGTCAACTGCTCATCGGTGAAATGATGCAGGAACAGGTTGGCGGTGACGACATCGGCGGGCCGCGCCTGCGCCAGAAAATCGAACAGGTCGGCCGACGTCGGCTCGGCGCGCCAGCCGAGCGCCGCGAAGCTCTCAAGCGTTGCCGTGCTCATGATCGCCTGGCGATCCAGCAGGATGATGGTCACGTCCGGCCAATGCGGCGCGAGGCGGCGGGCGACTTGCAGCGTGAAATGGCCGTCGCCGGTGCCAAGGTCGACGATCGTGCGCGGCTTGTTGCTTCCGGCATGCTTGATGAGGGCGCCGGCCATGCGGCCCGCATTTCCCATCCAGCCGTTGATGCGTTTGAGGTCCTGCCGCGAGCGCATCGCCCGCGGATCGTCGGCGGGCAATTCGTCGAGCCATTCCGGTTCCAGGCGGCGTGGAAAACTCATGGTTGGTCGGTTGCTCCGGTGTCGGCGCGGGGGTAATGCGCCGTCCCGTCTTGAATGAAGGCGAGCGTCAGCTTCCTGTGATGCTTGGCCCAGTCGGCGAGCGCCATGGGGACGCCGACCAGCAGCACGTAGTCGTAGGGGGTCTGCCGATCGCCGGCCATGATGTACTGAAAATGCATACGGAAGAAGTTCCATCTCAGGCGCCGGTAGTAGGCGGATGACACCATGTCCTTGAACCGGACCGGCCAGAGCAGCGGACGCCGGTCGGCGTCAACGCCGATGCCGGCGACCGGGTCGAAATTGGCGAAATTCATGACGTCCTTGCGCGACTGGCACTCGATCCAGGCGAGCGTCGGTTCGTTCGCGATGCGCCGGACCATCTCGCGCATGCGCCCGGCCGCCGGATGCAGCGCCACCGCCGGCATCACCGAGCCGAGCGTCAGCAGCACGAGGCGCGGCCCGCGGCGGCCAAGGTCGGGATCAAGCGCAAGCGCGCGCGCCACGATCGCGGTTGCGATGACGCCGCCAGTCGAGTGGCCGACGACGACGATCTCGTCAGCGTCGTTCGCGCGGGCGGTTTCGACCAGATGCCGCGCGCCGGCCTCGATCGCCTCGTCGATCCAGGTTGCGCGCCCACGCCCGAAGCGTCGCAGCGTTGCCCAGCAGTTGATGATCTGGCTGACGAACCAGCGACGGGCGAGCGGCTGCAGCGCGAGCAGCGTCGCTAGCGCTGCCACAACGGCTGCGGCGATGCCGAGCCAGGCGGGCTGAGCGAGGCTCCCAACGACGATGTGGTAGGCGGACAGGCCGATTACAGCCGCGAGCGCCAGGAAGGCGAGCTGCAGAAGCTGAATGGAGAGGAGGTGCAGGCCGAAGCGCCACGAGGCGCGAAAGATTCGGCAATAGGTGCCGCTCGTGAGATCGTCGACAAGCCAACCCAGCGCGCGCGTGATCTGCCGCCCAATCGGCCCGCCCACGTCTGCGCGAATGGGTTGCTCGAACCGGAGAAAATCATACCGGGTCGAGACCTGCCAGCTTGCGGTCCGCAGTTCCACCGACCAGTGCGCCAGATCGTCGGAATCGATCGACAGCGGCCCGACCGAGACCCTCACCGGCCAGATCTTGCCGAAGCGATCGCAGTTGCGCGCGAACAGGCGGTGGTAGACCTCTGCGCCGCGCGGGTCGTAGCCCTCGGCGTAGATGATCCGCCGCCGTCGGACCGTGCCGATACGGGGCTCATGCCGTGACTCTACGTGTCCACGAGCAGGCGAATCCATGATGACGTGAAGATTGGTTCGAACGGTGTGCCCCTGGGCATCTTTGCGTCCTGCCATCGGAGAGTCCACACCCCCTCATGTCGCAAGCATGTTGGAGGCCCGTGGCACCCAGCAAACGCCGCCGGCAAAACGCAGTTCCATCAATGGCGTGTGTCTTGAACAGCGTGTGTCTTGATGGCGTATGGCCTCGCGTTATGTCCCCATGTCCCCGCATGTCCCCGGGCGCGGCATACGGATCTACCGCCGCGGCCACCGGCAAGCCCCGCATCTTCAGAGCAGCGGCCGCCGCGTGTCAAAGCAATTACATTTCATTTTCAACAGGTTATTCGGGGGGATTGACGATAATTGAACCTTTTTCGCGCTTCCCGCGTCTAATCGCTGTGGGGGCCAAGAATGGCGCTCCACGGATGGCCACCAAGGGTGGAGGGGACAATGGCAAAACTTCGCATCGCCATCGCAGCAGCCCTGATGCTCTGCGCGTTCATCCCGGTGTCAGCGGCAGCGCAAGGACGCCAAGGCCGAGACGTGGTGTGCAAGCACACGCTCGCCCAGACGGCCGAAGCGGTGCGCATTCTGGAGGCGGAAGCCGCCAAGGCCCGCATGCTCGCCGACCAGAACCCGCTCTATGAGAGCGACGTCGCCTATTACGGCTCGGTCCTGCGCGACGCGCGAGCCTGCATGAAGATGCTCTCGCCGGTCGTTTCGGCCTCGCGCTGAGCCCTCCCGCCCGGATTTTCCACTGGTTAACCCTGCGTCGTCACGGCTTTGCAGCCGGGTGTCTGACTGCCGCCTGATGGCGTATAATGCTGTTCTTGTGATGTTTGCCTTGGTGGCCGGTTGAGCCGCCGGAAAGGGAGCCGCCGCACAGGCGTTATCGTGCGATGGCCGAACAGACGCCGACCGAACAGTCGCCGATCGAAGCAGCCCAGCCGATCATCGCGCAATGCCGGCGCGAGATTGCGGCTGCGTGGGTGCATGTCGACGCGGCGCGCGAGGCGCTGCATCGCACGCGCCCGATGCAGGTGCGCTGGGCCAACGAGCTCGCGCTTGCCGACATTGCGTCGCCCGAGCTGTCGCACCATCGGCCGCGCTCGGAGGGCTTTGTCATGGTGCCGGCGCTCAAGCGGCGCCATAGCCGCCGGCGGTTGGCGTCCGTATCGTGATGGCTTCGCCGGCCTCGAGCACGGTCTCGTCGCAGCCTTGAAGTTTCTCCACGCGGCCATCCTTGCGCCGCACGGAATTCTCGCCGACCTGACCGGCTTCGCCGCCGGCAAGCCCGAACGGCCGCACGCGGCGATGGCCTGAGAGAATCGTGCAGTCCATGCGCTCGAGGAACCTGATCGTGCGCTGAACTCCGTCGCCGGCGTTCCAGCGCCCGCGTCCGCCTGAGCCCGTGCGGATGTGGAAGTCCTCCAGCAGCACCGGATAGCGGAACTCCAGGACTTCCGGATCGGTAAGCCGCGTGTTGGTCATGTGGGTGTGCACCGCGTCGGTGCCCGGGAAGCCCGGGCCCGCGGGCGAGCCCGAGCAGATCGTCTCGTAATACTGGTACTGCGCGTTGCCGAAGTTGAGATTGTTCATGGTGCCCTGCGCGGCCGCGAGCGCGTCGAGCGCACCGAATAAAGTGTCAGTCACCGCCTGCGAGGTCTCGACGTTGCCGGCGACGACCGCGGCGGGATATTCCGGCGACAGCATCGACTTCGTCGGGATCACGATCCGGATCGGCCGCAGACAGCCGGCGTTCATCGGGATATCGTCATCGACCATGACGCGGAACACGTAGAGCACCGCCGCGCGCGTCACCGGCTCGGGCGCGTTGAAGTTTGTGGCCTGCTGCGGCGAGGTGCCGGTGAAGTCGACGGTCGCCTCGCGCTTCTTCTTGTCGACCGTGATCTTCACCTTGATATGCGTGCCCTGGTCCATCTCGTAGTCGAACGCGCACCTGTGCAGGCGATCGATGACGCGGCGCACGCTCTCGGCGGCGTTGTCCTGCACGTGGCCCATGTAGGCCTTGACGACTGGGAGCGTGAAGTGCGCCACCATCTTGCGCAGCTCCTGGGTGCCCTTCTCGTTGGCCGCGATCTGCGCCTTGAGGTCGTTGATGTTCTGAGTGGGATTGCGCGCCGGATATGTCGCCTTGGTGAGAAGCTCGTTGAGCGCCTGCTCGCGGAAACGGCCGCGGTCGACGAGCTTGAAGTTGTCGATGTAGACGCCTTCCTGCTCGATACTGGTGGCGTTGGGCGACATCGAGCCGGGCGAGATGCCGCCGACGTCCGCATGGTGGCCGCGCGAGGCGACCCAGAACAGGATCGCCTTCTTGCGCGCGTCGAACACCGGCGTGCACACGGTGATGTCGGGCAGATGCGTGCCGCCGTTATAGGGCGCGTTGATGGCATAGACGTCGCCGGGCGCGATCTTGCCCTTGTTCTCGCGGATGATGGTCTCGACCGCGCGGTCCATGGAACCGAGATGCACCGGCATGTGCGGCGCGTTGGCGACCAGCGAGCCCGAGCCGTCGAACACCGCGCAGGAGAAGTCGAGCCGCTCCTTGATGTTGACCGAATAGGCGGTGTTCTGCAGCGCCACGCCCATCTGTTCCGCGATCGACATGAAGAGATTATTGAACACTTCGAGCATCACCGGGTCGGCATGCGTGCCGATCGCGCGCTTGCGCTTGAGCGTCTTGGCCCGCGTGAGCACCAGATGGTCGTGCGCGGTGAGTGCCGCCTGCCAGCCGGGCTCGATCACGATCGTTTGGTGCGGCTCGATCACGATCGCGGGGCCGGGCACGACCTGGCCGGGCCTGAGCTGATCGCGCGTGAACACATGGGCGCGATGCCAGCGGCCGTCGGAGAAGAAGCGCGTGCGCCGTGTGGGCGCGGGCAGCCGCGCGCGTGTCGTCTTGTGCGTGCGCTCGCGAAAGCGCGCGCCGCCGCCGACCGCCTCGACCGACACCGCTTCGACGACGAGCTCCTTGCTCCGGTCGATGAAGCCGAAGCGCGCCTTGTGTGCGCGCTCGAAGGCGGAGGTGAGCTTGCGGAGCAGGGAATTGTTGCTGCCGTTCTCTGCTTTGCCTTTCTTGTTGAGCACGCCTTTGCCGCTTGCCGCAGCCTGCTCCCTCCCCCCTTGTGGGGGAGGGGTGGGGAGGGGGGTGGTTCCGAATGCCGACTCTATTCGCCCCCCCTCCCTGTCCCTCCCCCGCAAGGGGGGAGGGAACGCTAGAGCCGCACCGCTGAGCTCGTGGCTCGGCACCACCAGCGCTGTGTCCGTCCCCGCGTAACGCACGTGCGCACGCACGAACACTTTGATCTTGCCTGCTTCGACGCCCTGGCCCGCGACCTCGCGCGCGGCGTCCGCGCCGAGCGCGCCGCCCATGCGCGTGAGCGCGGCAAGCGCGTCATCGCCCAACGGCTCCTCGATCGCCTGCTGGCGGGTGGCGCGGATGTCGGCCAGCCCCATGCCGTAGGCGGAAAGGAGCGAAGAGAGCGGATGGATCAGCACGGTGGTCATGCCGAGCGCGTCGGCGACCAGGCAGGCGTGCTGGCCGCCGGCGCCGCCGAAACAGTTGAGCGCGTAGCGCGTCACGTCATAGCCGCGCTGCACCGAGATCTTCTTGATCGCGTTCGCCATGTTCTCGACCGCAATCTTGATGAAGCCGTCGGCGACCTCCTCGCGCGCGCGTCCGACCTGGCTGGCGAGCGCGCCGAAAGCCTCGCCGACCGCCTTGTCGTCGAGCGGCTCGCTCTGCTTCGGCCCGAAGATCTTCGGAAAGAAATCGGGAATGAGCTTGCCGACCATCACGTTGGCGTCGGTGACGGTGAGCGGCCCGCCGCGCCGGTAGCTCTTAGGTCCCGGATTGGCGCCGGCCGAATCGGGCCCGACGCGAAAGCGCGCGCCGTCGTAATGCAGGATCGAGCCGCCGCCCGCCGCCACGGTGTGAATGAGCATCATCGGGGCGCGCATGCGCACGCCCGCGACTTCGGTCTCGAACGTGCGCTCGAATTCGCCGTCGAAATGCGACACGTCGGTCGAGGTGCCGCCCATGTCGAAGCCGATGAGATGATCAAAGCCCGCCGCGCGTCCGGTCTGCGCCATGCCGACCACGCCGCCGGCGGGGCCGGACAGGATCGCGTCCTTGCCCTGGAACAGCTGCGCCGCCGTGAGCCCACCCGACGACATCATGAACATGAGGCGAGTGGATGTCCTGTTGTCGGCCCCCAGCTCCTCCGCCACCTGCGCCACGTAGCGGCGCAGGATCGGCGAGAGATAGGCGTCGACCACCGTGGTGTCGCCGCGCGACACGAGCTTGATCAGCGGCGAGACCTCGTGGCTCGCCGAGACTTGGGCGAAGCCACATTCGCGCGCGAGCGCGGCAACGCGCCGTTCATGCTCGGGATAGCGATAAGCGTGCATGAACACGACCGCGGTCGCGTTGAAGCCCTCGGCATGCGCGCGCTCGAGCTCGCGCTTGACGGCGGCAAGATCGGGCTCGGCGTCGACCGTGCCGTCGGCGCGCACGCGCTCGTCGACCTCGAGCGCGCGCTCGTAGAGCATCTCCGGCTTGATGATATGGCGCGCGAAGATCTTCGGCCGCGCCTGGTAGCCGATGCGTAGCGCGTCGCGGAAGCCTTTGGTGATGATGAGGAGCGTGCGCTCGCCCTTGCGCTCCAAGAGCGCATTGGTGGCAACCGTCGTGCCCATCTTGACGGCGCCGATCGCGCCCGCCGGGATCGGCTCCTCGCGCGCGAGGCCGAGCAGGTGGCGGATGCCGGCGACCGCCGCGTCGCGATAGGCTTCCGGGTTCTCCGAAAGAAGCTTGTGCGCAACGAGCGTGCCGTCGCCCCGCCGCCCGACGATGTCGGTGAAGGTGCCGCCGCGATCGATCCAGAATTCCCAAGGTCCGGTCATTGCGCCTGTCGTCGCGTTCGCCGTCTGCCAACGCCCTACTACGCCAGGAAAAATGGCGATAGACTATAGGTGATGCTTGCGAAAGGACGACCTATGCTCAGCAGACGACGATTAGTCTCGGCTCTCGCCGCCAGCGGGCTTGCGCTTGCCACCGCGCCGGCCTTCGCCCAGTCCTACCCGGATCATCCGATCAGGCTCGTGGTGCCGTTCTCGGCTGGCGGGCCGATGGACACCATGGCGCGCCTTGTCGGGCAGATGCTCAATGTCGCGCTCAAGCAGCCGGTGATCGTGGAGAACCGCGCGGGCGCGGGCGGTGCGCTCGGCTCGAAGGCGGTCGCGACCGCCGAGCCCGACGGCTATACGCTGCTTTGGGGCTCCTCCGGCACGCTCTCTATCCTGCCGGCGCTCAACGCCAAGCTCGACTACGACCCGAAGGCGTTCGTGCCGGTCGCGCTCGTCTCGCTGCTGCCGCATGTGATGGTGGTGCCGAACGCGGTGCCGGCCAAGACGGTCAAGGAGTTCATCGCCTACGCGAAAGCCAATCCGGGCAAGCTCAACTTCGGCGCCTCGCTCGGCACGCCGCCGCATCTCATGGGCGCGCTGTTCAATCATCTCGCCGGCCTCAACATCGTCTATATCCCGTACAAGGGCGCCGCGCCCTCGATCGCCGACCTGATGGGCGGGCGCACGCACATGCAGTTCGACGCGCTCACCACGCTTTATCCGCTCATTCGCGACGGCAAGCTGCGCGCGCTCGCGGTCACGAGCGCCGAGCGTTGGGCGGCGCTGCCCGACGTGCCGACCATGAGGGAATCTGGCTTCCCGACGTTCCCGCAGAACGCCTGGTCGGGCGTGCTCGCGCCCGCACATACGCCGGCCGCGATCGTCGCCAAGCTCAACGCGGCCATCAACGACGGCCTCAAATCGGAGGAGACGAAAGCAAACCTCCTGAAGTTCAGCGCGCTCACGCAGCCCGGCTCGCCCGCGGAGTTCGTCAAGTTCATCGCCGAGCAGGCGCCGATCTGGGCCGAGCTGGTGAAGCTCTCGGGCGCGCGGATTGACAATTGAGGTGTGTTCAGGTTGCGACAGCGTCCATCCTATGGGATGATCGGTTTCCACGGGAGGCCCACGGAATGACATCTGATGAAGAAGTAGGACGCCAAATACTCAGCATTTTCGTGAAGCATAGAGTTGTTGCCGGCGGCGTGCTCCGACGTAATCATTTCATCGATGTGCGGGATGCCGATTTCCAACGGGGGTTGAACAAGGCCATCGGCAATCATTGGCTCAAGGTCAGTTCGCGCGATCGATACACCTACGAGCTCACCGACGCAGGTCTGGCTGCTGGACTGAGCTACGGTGTTGCGCCGGATCCGTCGATTTGACGCGCCACCGGCGCGCAGAGCCCTAAGGCATATTACCGTCGGTGCGCGTGCTCGCTGCCGGAGCGAGCGCGTGAGCATGCTTGCAGCCCGGATGGGCTACGGGCAGGGCTGAGGCGCCATGCATGACATCCTGATCCGCGGCGGCACAGCGTTCGACGGCAGTGGTGGTCCGGGCGTGCCGGGCGATGTTTTGATTGCGGACGGACGCATCGCCGCCATCGGGCAGCATCTCGCGGGCAACGCGCGCAAGACCATCGACGCGCAGGGCCTTGCCGTGGCGCCGGGCTTCATCGACATCAAGACGCACTCCGACTTTACGCTGCCGATCAACCCCAAGGCCGAGAGCAAGGTGCGCCAGGGCGTCACCACCGAGATCATCGGGCACTGCGGCTTCTCGGTCGCGCCGGCGCTGCCCGGCAAGGTCGACCTCCTCAAGGACTACCTGAGCCCGAGCGCGCCCTGGCTTCCGTTCAGGGAGAGGACGTTTCCAGATTATCTCGACACCTTTCCCGCAACTTCCGTGAACGCCGGCATGCTGGTCGGGCACAACACGCTGCGCCTGATGGTGATGGGCATGGCGAACCGGGCGCCGACGGCTGACGAGATGGCGGCGATGATCGCGCTTCTGGAGGAGGCCTTGCAGGCGGGCGCGCTCGGGATGTCATCCGGCCTGTTCACGCCGCCCGGCTCGTACGCAGAGCCCGACGAGATGATCGCGCTCGGCCACGTGCTCAAGCGCCATAACGCCGGCTACTTCACCCATCTGCGCGATGAATCGAACCATGTGCTGGAGGCGCTGGCGGAGGCGATTAACGTCGCCGAGCAGTGCGGCGTGCATGTCGAGGTCGTTCATTTCAAGTGCTCCGGCACCGACAACTGGGGCAAGGCCGCGCAGGCGCTGGCGATGATCGAAGCCGCCAAGGCGCGCGGGCTCGACGTCGATTGCGATGCCTATCCTTATGCCGCCGGCTCCAATCCGCTGAAGAACCTCCTGCCGGCCTGGGTGCAGGCGGGTGGGGTCGAGGCGATGTTGGCCCGGTTGGGGCAGCGCGAGACCCGCGAGCGCATCCGCTCCGACATTGCGCGCGACGGGCTCAACAACTGGGGCCGCATTCCTTCGTGGGATTGCGTGCAGGTCTCGATCTCGCCCAACCTGCCGGCGTATCAAGGCCGCACCATCGCGGCGCTGGCGGAGCTGCAGGGGAAGGACCCGATCGACACGCTCTGCCAATATCTGATCGACGACAAGGGTGCGACCCGCGTGCTGGTGCGATCGATCTCGGAAGATGACATCACCGACATCGTGCGCTCGCCCGCTGCGCTCATTGGTTCCGACGGCAATTGCGTCGCGACCACCGGCACCGTGAGCCAGGGCATGCCGCACCCGCGCTTCTATGGCACGTTCCCGCGCATCATCGACCGGTACGTGCGCGAGCAGGCCGTCATCCCGCTCGCCGCCGCGATCCACAAGATGACGGGCGCGACCGCACGCGCGCTCAAGCTCAAAGACCGCGGGCTCCTGCGCGAAGGCTTCCGCGCCGACGTTGCGATCTTCGACCCGGAAGACTTTCGCGACCGCGCGACCTACGAGGAGCCGCACCAGTACCCGACCGGCGCGCGCACCAGCGTCATCGTCAACGGCACGCTGGTGGTGGAGAATGCGACCCACACCGGCGCGCTGCCCGGCAAGGTGCTGCGGCGGGACGGGGAGGGACGGGTAGGGTGAGACCGACTAAACCTGCGCTGAAAGACATCTACCGGCCGCCGATCTTCTTCTCCGCCTCTGGAAAGAGCATGCGCACGTTCTTGAGTTCTTCTGAAAAATCACTCTGAAGTACCGAGGCGAGGGTCCAACGGCGTCGTTCTCCATCTAATTTCTGTTGCATTACGGTATCCACCGTGCGCTTGGCCATCACTTGTGTCGCATGCTCTAGTTCCTCAACAGAGCATATGGAATACGGATGCTACTCAAGAAAGGTCATATCAAGCTTGGCTTCTTGCATTCCGGCTTTAACGTATTTGTCGACCTCCGCGTAAATCTTTTCGCCAAACACATACCAATCCTCTAGCGTAACAATGATCGGATAGATTGATCGGTCGTTAGGCTTCCAGTGAGGGTACAGGCCGGCCTTTGCATCAACTAGCGTCTTGTAAACCTGTACGACAAACCCCGCCATTTTCCCCAGATCGTCGTGTAGAATTGAGGTATCTTTTAGCGCTATTTTGGCGGCTTATTCATTCATTTCCCCCTCAATCCTCACGTTTGCTCAAGCGGAACTAGAGCCCTTGACGAGCGTTCACGCGCTATGTGGGGGCAAGGCTCATGCCTCGCCCCCACATGGCGGCGTCAGCGCTTCACGCGATGCGCGTGGCGATGCCGGCGTCCACCGTCTTGTCGCCCTCGCTGATGGCGAAGCGCGACTTCTCCTCGATGGTCCACGTGGCCGATCGTGCCCACATTGATGTGGGGCTTGGTGCGATTGAACTTCTCTTTGGCCCTGGGACTGTCCTCAGTGGCTTAGCCCTCGTGCTGCGATGACCATGACCGCCGCATATTGGGCTTCCGGTACGTTCCAGGAATGAACAATGCACGCTTAGGTAGCGATGCGGATGGCGGATTGCAAGGGGGGGGGCGGCTTGCAGCTCGACCGCAAGCTCCCCGTTGTCGCCCGGGATCACCCTCCGCGACACCCTCATGCCTTGCCGGAACGCTGAAAAAGTGGAACCATCAAGATCCGCTTATGAGTTCATCTGGGGAATTCCGGTTTACAGCAGCTACCTGTCGGCAGATGCCCCGCGAAACGAGGGCCTTCGCCCACGAGAGGTAGCGATACAATCCTTCAGCGCCCGAGAGAGAGACGACCATGGATATCCTGGTAGCAGCAGGACACGCGCTCCTGATCATTATGGAACCCCACCGGCTGCTACTGCTCTTTGCCGGCGTCTGTATGGGATTATCGCTCGGCATTCTGCCGGGCATCGGCGGACTTGCCGGCACGGCACTCTTGCTGCCGTTCACATTCAACCTTGATCCGCATGCCGCGTTCGCGCTGCTACTGGGCCTCGGTGCGACCACGACGACCGCAGACCCGATCTCGGCCATCCTGTTCGGGGCGCCAGGTCACGCCGCTTCGGCGGCGACCGTGCTCGACGGCTATCCGATGACCAAACGCGGTGAAGCCGGCAGGGCACTTGGTGCGTCCTACATGTCGGCGCTCATGGGCGGGTTGTTCGGCGCGGCCTTGATGGGCATTGCCTTACCGATCATGCGGCCGATCATTCTCTATATGGGCTCGCCGGAACTCCTGGCGATTGCGGTGTTCGGCATTTCCATGGTCGCATCCTTGTCCGGCAATGCTCCATTGCGCGGGCTTACCGCGGCATGCCTTGGCATGATGCTGGCGATGGTCGGCACCGATCCGCAGACCGGAACGCTGCGCTGGACGCTGAACTCGCTCTATCTGTGGGACGGGGTGCCGTTGGTCCCGGTGACGCTTGGGATCTTTGCGCTGCCGGAATTGTGCGATCTCGCCGTGTCGCGGATGGCGATCGTTACCGGTGGAGTGAAGATCGATACCAAGGCCGGTATGTTGTTGGGGATCAAGGATTGTCTCAGTAATTGGTTCCTGATCCTGCGCTGCTCGTGGATCGGTGCAGGCCTGGGTGCCGTCCCCGGTATTGGCGCGTCGGTGATCGACTGGGTCTCCTACGGTCATGCGCTGCGAACCGAGAAGGGAGCCGCAAAGAGCTTTGGCACCGGCGATGTGCGTGGCGTGATTGCGGCCGAAAGCGCAACCAACGCCAAGGAAGGCGGGGCGCTGGTTCCGACGGTCGCTTTCGGGGTGCCCGGCAGCGCCGGCATGGCGATCCTGCTCGGCGCCTTCCTCATCCAGGGCCTGGTGCCCGGTCCCGACATGCTGACCAAGAACCTCGAAGTCACTTACTCGATGGTGTGGAGCATCGCGGTCGCCAACATCCTCGGCTCGGGACTTTGCTTTGCGTTCAGTGGTCATCTCGCAAAAATTGCGACGCTTCGCTTCACGCTCATCATGCCGGTGGTATTGAGCCTCATCTACATCGGCGCATTCGAATCGTCGCGGCAATGGGGCGATCTGTACTCGCTGCTCTGCTTCGGCGTGTTTGCGTGGGGAATGAAGCACTTCAAGTGGCCGCGGCCGCCGTTTGTGCTCGGCTTCATTCTCGGCGACACGATCGAGCGTTACACCTTCATCTCGATCGAGCGTTATGGTGCCGGCTGGATGCTGCGGCCGGCGGTGGCGATTTTCTTCATTATGGCAATTTTGACGGTGGCGAGACCGTTTATCCAGGACGTCCGCATCCATGGCGGCTTGAAACCGATGCTGTCTGATTTTGGCAGACCCCACTTCCACGCCAGCAATCTGTTTGGGCTTGCCATAATATGTCTGGTCGCAGTCATGATGGCAGATGCACTCACCTGGGACTTTGCGGCACGAATCGTGCCGATCATCGCCGGCATCGGTGCGCTGCTGTTCTGCTCCACGAGCCTGTTTAACGACGTGTTCCGGACTCGACCCAGTGAGGCAACCGCAGATATCGGGGCGTCGGCGAAAAAGGAGGTCGAACAAAAGATCCACATGGATATTGCCTCCAGCATTCAGCACCTGCCGCTGAGTACAATCTTGGGCCGTGGCGCCATGTTCTTCGGCTGGATGCTCTTGTTCCTGGGAAGCATGGCAACGATCGGACTCATTCCGACCGTACCGCTGTTCGTCGTCTGCTACATGTGGTTCGAGGGCAGAGAGCGCTGGCGCATCGTGGTGCCGATGGCGGTAGTGATGACAGTGCTGATCTATGGCGTCTTCGACCAGCTGCTCTCGATCCCATGGCCGCCCACGCTGCTTGGCACGTTCTTCCCCGCGCTGAAGGTGATACCGAGCGTGTAGGGTGAACCCCGTCTGTTCGTTTCGCGAACCTTGCGTAGAGCGGCGGTGGGAACGTCTTTGGTGCTGAAGGGCACGGAATGCCTGCGGCCAAGCTAGAAGCCGACAATATCCGGAGCATTCCGGGCACAATATCGGGCTCTTTTTTGCGACGAGGTGCGGAGGCCCGATTTTGCTGCCAGTAACTAAAACGTGATTTTACTCATGGATACATTTGCGTTATGGGCGCCTTATCCCGTTCCGTCTTCGAGGGCGCACTCATGAGGCGTCTTGAGAGCGGGGAACGGGAGCGGCACCCGCGAGCGGGGTGATGACGCAAGCCCCGTCCCCGGGCGGTACTCGGGCAGCCTCGTCGGCCACTATGGAGCCGGCCCGGTCCGACCACCGTCAAAGGCGATAAGCCAAGATGCCGCGTTGGCGCGACGAGAGGCGCGGGTGCACCGCTGTACACACCACAGTCGTGCACCATGGTCCGGCCGCAGCCGGACATCGCCCGGAGCAATCCGGGCACTGCGCCTTGTCGGCGCGCCATCCCCCTCGATTGAGGGGCGGTGAGGAAAGTGGAAGACGGGCGAACCCCCGCGCCCAGGCAAAGCAACAGGGGACGCTCTCAATTTGTCTGACGCGCACTGATGGAAGCCGAAGGCTGTTTGAAAAGTGAACAGGTGAGCAAAGTGAACGGGTGAAATGCCGCGGGCGCAGCATGACGATCATATGCACGCACCTCCCCGCTGTCGTCCCCGCGCAGGCGGGACCCATACGCCGCAGCAGCGGCGATGTGGCGATGACGTCGGAACAGCGGAAAGCCCGGTGGTTATGGGTCTCCGCCTTCGCGGCGCCTGCGCGGGGACGACAAGAGTGCTCACGAATACAAAAATTCAAAGAAGCTCATCTCACAGATTTTTTTGCCCAAACGAACCCACCGCGTGGAAAACCGTCCATGGCTCAAGGACATAGCCCCGGAATCGCCGCCCAAAATGGCGGGGGCCCGGCGGTCGTCCCACCGGGCCCCTTCAAGATATCAGCCAGCCTGTAAGCCGGGTTTTGTATGGCGCAGGCAGTGACGTGCCTGCACGTGACGGCCATTCCTCTGGGACGCCGGTTGCCCGGCGCCTCAAGCAACCTACCCGGACGGCAGGATCCGGACATCGATCCCGAAGCCGCTTGCGCGGCCGCGCGCCGTCCCTATTCGGTCTTGCTCCCGGTGGGGTTTGCCATGCCGCCGACGTTGCCGCCGACGCGGTGCGCTCTTACCGCACCTTTTCACCCTTACCGCGGCAGATACGCAACGCGCCGCGGCGGTTTGTTCTCTGTGGCACTGTCCCTGAAGCTTGCGCCCGCTTGCGCGGGGACACGCTCCGCCGGACGTTATCCGGCACCGCACGTCCATGGAGCCCGGACTTTCCTCCCCGGCGACCTTTCGGTCCCTGCCGGAGCGGCCGTCCGGCCGACTGACGCCATAAGGGATGGGGGCGCGCGGCCGCCGCGTCAAGAGTTCGGCCGATAATTCAATTGATTAAGGATTACCGCTTCGCTCACAATGCAAGCTGCACCCGATCCGGCGGTTCATGTCGACTTCATCCTTCATCGAAATGCACGGCCTCTACGGCGAGGACCAGAAGCGGCACGCGCAGGAGATCAAGCTGCGCCTCGACAAGGGCGATATTCATTTCGTGCGCGTGGCGTGGGCCGATCCGCACGGCGCCGCGCGCGCCAAGGCGGTGGCGGTGCCGGCGTTCCTCGCTGCGCTAGCGAACGGCTACAACATCAACGTCGCCACCACGACGCTCGATTCCGCCAACGCCCGCACCTTCTCGTCGTTCACGCGCGGCGGCGGCATGGGGCTTGCCGAGATGACTGGCTCGCCCAACCTCACCATCGTGCCGGACCCCTCGACCTTCCGGGTGCTGCCATGGGCGCCGGGCGTCGCCTGGGTGCTGTGCGACGAATATTTCAACGACGGCACGCCGTTTCATTTCTCGCCGCGCCACATCCTGCGCCGCCAGCTCGCACGGCTACGCGAGCGCGGCATGGGTCTCGTGGTCGGGCTCGAGGTCGAATGGTATCTGCTGCGCGTCGCGCAGGAGCAGCTCGGCGACGAGAACATCGGTGCGCCCGGCCTGCGCGGGCTGCCGGTGAAAACGTATCCGCCGGAGCCAGGCTATTCCTACCATTCCGAGTCCAACATGGACCTGATGCAGGGCGTGCTCTCAGCGCTCGCGGATGCTTACGCCAAGCTGCATCTGCCGCTGCGCTCGGTCGAGAACGAATGGGGTCCGGGGCAGGTCGAGTGCACGTTTGCGGCTTCCGACGCGCTCGCGGCCGCCGACACCATGCTGCTCTTTCGCGCCGCGACGCGGCAGGTGTGCCGGCGGCATGGCCACTTCGCAACTTTCATGTGCCGGCCCGGCCTCAAGGGCTACTATTCGAGTGGCTGGCATCTGCACCAGTCGGTCGTTGATGTGAAGAGCGGACGAAATCTTTTCACGCCCGAACGCGCGGATGACATCCTGTCGCCGCTCGGCCGCATGTTCGTTGCGGGGCTGCTCAAGCACGCCGCGCCCTGCACCGCGTTCACCACGCCGACCGTCAACGGCTATCGGCGTTTCCGGCCCAACTCATTGGCGCCCGATCGCGCCACCTGGTGCTTCGACCATCGCGGCGTAATGATCCGCGCGCTCGGCGGTGTCGAGGATCCGGCGACGCGCCTGGAGAACCGCGTCGGCGAGCCAGCCGCGAACCCTTATCTCTTCATCATGTCGCAGATCGTGGCCGGCCTCGACGGCGTCGCCAACAAGCTCGATCCCGGCCCGCAGGACGACGAGCCTTACGTGAGCGACCGGCCGCTGTTGCCAAAGAGCCTTGTGGCGGCGCTCGATGCGCTCGAGCACGCGCCGCTGTTTCGCAATGAGCTCGGCGATATCTTTCTCGACTATTTCCTCAAGCTCAAGCGCAACGAAACCGGCCGCTTCGAGCGATGGCTTCAGGAAACCGGCGTCAAGAATGCAGACGACGAAACGACCGAATGGGAGCAGCGGGAATATTTCGATTTCTTTTAGACTCGGCCGAGCCACGGTGTTCGTTTGCAAGCATCGCGTACTTGGCTTCCGTCCACCAGCGTCCCTGTGCGAAGATGCAATCGCGCGCCGCTCCTTCGCGTACCATGCCGATCTTTTCCAGGACCCGGATGCAGGCGAAGTTCTCAAGTGCGACGTCGGCCTCGATACGATGCAGCTTCAGCTCTTCGAATCCGAAGGCGATGAGACGCAGCGCGATCTCCTTTGCAAGCCCGCGCCCCTCATAACGCTCATCGATGCCAAGCGCGAGGCTCGCGATCGCGGGCGCGGAGCGCGACAGGCAGCCGTGCCCGATCATCGTGCCGTCGCTCGTAAGACGCGCCACAAAGTCGAACAGACGCCGCTGCTCGCCATCGCCGCGGTATTGCATATAGCGCTTGATGCGCTCAGTGCCGTCCTTGAGCTCGTCGGGCTCCATCGCCTGGTAGCGCAGATACGACGGCTTGGTCTGGAAGGCCTGCAGGTGAGGCGCATCATCAAGCGTCAATTCACGCAACAGGAGGCGAGGGGTTTCGAGCTGCGGCAGCATCGCGTGTTTCCATCAGTCGACGCCCCCGATTATTGGTCGCATATGGTGGGGCGGAGGTTCGATGACGCGGCGGGATTGCGCAACGGGAGCGCGGCAGGCCATGAGCGGCGCAGAATGAGCAGTGCGGAAAAAGTTTAAGGGGGAGGTCGAAACCTCCCCCTCGCATTGTCTGGCCTGCGGACCGATCGTTAGCGGACGAACCGGTGCTGGCGCAGCGGCTGCACCCTGTTGATCCTATTGGGAACGCGCAGGCGCTGTTGCCGATTGAACTGCGGGATCGGGCGGCAGTGCGGAGGCCGTCCACGCATGTGGCTCGGGCACGAGGTCGGGCCAATGCGCTTGCAGTGGGGCGGGGTTCCGCTCATGCCGCGCGGGCAATGCTCGGGCACATGGCGGTGGCAGTTCGGCCAATGTCCGACCGTCCCGCGCGGGCAATGCTTCGGCTCGTCGACCGTGTGCCGCGTGCAACGCCGTCCGTTCCATGTAAGTCCTGACGGGCAGCAGTGGCCATGGCATTCCGGATCGACTGTGTGCCGGCCGCAACGGTGACCGTTCCAAGCAAGGCCGGTCGGGCAGCAATGGCCGTTGCTCAGCGACTGGCCGTACGCGCAGGTCGGCGGCGGCGGGATGAACGGCAGGCAGTCGTTGCCGATGCGGCGCGAGCCTTGCGGGCACACCGGGTCAACCACCGGCACCGGCGGCGGCGCGCACAGATGCGCCGGCAGGTCGTACGCAAAGCTGCTCTGGTCGTCGCCAGCCTGCGTATTCTGCGATGTTCCCACCGGGTCGATGATGCGCGCCCAGTTGTTGACCCGGCAGTTTAACGCCCGGGCGTCATCGTTGTTGCCCGAGAGCCGTGCATTGACGACCAGCACGCTCGTTGGCCCAGCCGTCGGCATGACGACGTTGCCGTTGGTGTGGCAGATCTTGGTGCCGTTGTTGCATGCAAAGTCGGTCGACGGCTCGAAGCTCAGCTTGCTATGGGCCGGGTTGAGATCACGGATCTTGATCTGCCCGTTGAAGGTGTCAGGGCCCATGTTCTGAACCGCGATGCGGAACCGCTTGCACCAGGTGTCGCCACCGGTCGGCGGGCAGTCTGGCGACAGCGCACCACCGTAGCCGCCCTTGAAGATCGCGAGGTTGGTGTTCTGCTCGCAGACCTCCGCCGGGATGTCGGCCACCGCCGAAGCGTGGTCGTCGCCCGGGTTGGTGTTCTGGTCGCTCGGTGACGGGGCATAGTCGATCCGCACCTGGTTGCGCACCTTGCAGCCCATCTGCTTGGCTTGATCTTCAGTCACGTTCACGCGCGCCACCAAGAGGACACTGTCGTTCTTGTTGAGCGCGACAGGATCGCGTTTGCATTGATAGACCGGGCCGAGACCAGGGCCGGGGCAGGTCCAGCCCTGGCCGCTGAAGATCGCGGTCGTGCCGGCTGGCACCGTATCGGTCACCTCGATCTTGTCGTTGTAGTCGCCGGGGCCGGTGTTCCAGACCCGGATGTGATAGCCGCAACGATACTTGCCGTTGCCGATCTCGAAGCACGACAGCGCGCGCTTGGTGATCTTGAGGTTGGTCTTCTCCTTTTTGCACAGATGAGCCGGCAGATGCGCTACCGCCGTATCGGCATCGTCCGCCGGATTGGTGTTCTGATGAACTCGGCGACGGCGCGTGCAGGATTCTTGCCCGGTTTGTCACCCTGCATCCAAGATCCTTGGCGACCTGGTCCGGCACGTCGACGCGCACCGGAAGGGTCACCTGCTCCCACGGGTTCAGGTGCACCGGCGCGAGCGACGAGCAGGTGTAGCTCGGCGGTCCGCCCGGGCAGGCGTTGAACTTCGGGCTCGAAAAGATCGCGGTCACGCCCGGCACATCCGGGATGCGGTCTCTCACCTGGATGGTGTCGTGATAGACGCCCGGGCCCGTATTGGTGACCGTGATCAGGTAACCGCAGCGGTGCTTGTGGCCACCGATCCTCCAGCAGGAGACGGCTTTCTTCTCCAGCTTGAGGTTGGTCGGCACATCATCGCCTGGCGGCACCCAGAAGCCGCCGCCCGCGGTCCAGTAGCCGAAGGGCGGATAGCCGGGGACGAGCTCGGTAAAGCCAGGCGCGCCTTCGCACGGCTGCCAGATCTCGACGTCGCCGACGTGACCGGCCTTCTCGGCGTCGCCGAACTGGCCGTCGTAGTCGACGAAATAGCTCTGGAACGGCGGCTCGTTCTGCGGCCGCACCAGCGTCACGTCGTTGCCCTGCAGGCCGTGAATGTCGACCGGCCCTTCGTCGGCAAGTTTAGCTGCGAGTGCTGCGTTGTTGCGCAGGTTGTCGCCGGTCGACCAGACCATGCTGTTGCAGGCGCCGCGCCGCACCGTGCCGGTCTCGTCGTGGGCGTAACCAAGTGCGACGCCGCCTGAGGCGTTGCGATAGTCGTTCGGAAAGCCGATGGCGTATTCGTCGCGCTCCTGGATCCACATGCCGTTGCTGTCGCGCTTGTAGCGCAGCACAGCCGACTTCGAAGGCTCCGCAAACACCGAGTAGTCGTAGCTGCCGCGGATCTCGCCACGCTGGGCGAGATAGATCCGGCCTTCGGCATCGAAGGTCATGTCGGAGATGACCTGGCCTTCCTGCGCGTCGGCGACTTCGAATTCCTTGCGGGCATCGCCCGCGAAGCTGCCATCTGCATTGATGCCGATCGACCACACCTGCGACCCTTCGGTGACGGCGTAGTAGAGCCGGCCCTTGTCGATGGCCATGCCCCACACCTGCCGTTCCATCTGGGTAAATCCCCAGGTGTCGGGATCCTCGACGTCGAAGTCGGGGCTGGTGATCGTCATCTGCGCGCCTTCGTCCGCAACGGCGGGCAAGCCCGCGGCTGGGCGTCCGGCGAGGCCGTGATCGAAGCTATCGATCAGTGTGCCATTGGCATCGAGACGATGAATGAGGCCGGTGTCGAGATCGGAGACGAAGAACATCCGGCTCGTCTTGTCGAACACGATGTCGCCGATGCCGGCGCCGCTGTTGGGGATGGTCGCGAACAGCGTCACCGCGCCGGTGCGGCCATCGACTTTGTAGATGCTGCCGGGGCCGCCGCCGTTGCCGAACTGGCCGGGCATGAATTGCGCATCCGCTTGTCCCTTGCGGAGCCGAATGCCGTTGGGGCCGACGATCTGGATGCCGAACGACGAGGTCTGCCCGAGATAGATGTTCGGTACCGCGCTGTCGTCGAGCGCAATTGGAAACACCTGACCGACGTCGCGCGCCAGGACCGTTTGGGGTGAGGGGGCCGCGACCAGTTGTCCCTGCGGCGGAGCGCCGGGCACGCCGAGATGGAAGACCTTGGCGGAAGGCCCGTCGAGATCGATGTAGAACGAATTGAGCGGGTCGGCGGCCTGCGGGTTTGTCGTATCGGCGGCCTTGGTCCCGGAGAAGCCGGTGACGACGGCGTCGCCCGGTGCGAGAAAGCCCTGGGCTTGCGCACTGGCGGCGAGCAAAGCGAAGCTCATCGCGAACACGGCGGCCGTGCAAAACCGCCACGAGGTCGAGCCTCGCAGCGACTTGCGACGATCCGTCGCTCGTTTCCATGGTAGCGTGCTTCGCCGATGGCTCCGTGCCGTCGGCGCGTTCGATTCAAGGTTATTGATGCTGTGGGGGCGCATCGGGACCTCCTGAAGGGCACTCGTCGCGAGCGCCTGTGCTCTGGTCTTGTCCCCGCCGCGTGTACGGCGAGCGCCCACAGCTTTGTCGACCGAGGAGGCCTGTGAGTTCAGATGTACAGCCATTCAGTTCCCGGCGAGTGTCTGGCTCGACAAGGTTTCAATGTCTGTGCCGCGTTAAGGCTCTAGCGAAAGGGAGCGAATGGGATCAGGTATCTTGATCTGCCGGGGTCTGCCAAGGGATCTGTCAAGAGCATGACCCCATTCGCGCGCGCTTGTTGAAGCATCGTCAGCCGACGTCGATTGACGTCGGCTGCGATGCGCAAGCCCGTCAGGCCGCTTTCGCGTTCAAGTGCTTGGCGAGGAACCGCTCCATTGCCTCGTAGAACTCGAAGCGGTTCTCCTCGTTGTGGAAGCCGTGTCCCTCGTTTTCCTTGACGATGTACTCGACCGCCACCCCGCGTTTCTTCAGTGCTGCCACCATCTGGTCGGATTCGTTAATATTCACGCGCGGATCCTTGGCGCCCTGCGCGATCAGGAGCGGCGCACGGATCTTGTCGGCGTGCAGTGCGGGCGAGGCAGCCTCAAGCAAGGCTTTGTCGCGTTCCGGATGACCGACCATCTCGTGCCACATGTCGAGCTCCGGTTTCCAGTAGGGTGGGATCGTGTTGAGGAACGTGAACAGGTTCGACACGCCGACGTAGTCGATACCGCATGCGTATAGTTCAGGTGTGAAGGTGAGCCCGGCAAGCGTCGCGTAGCCGCCATAGCTCGCTCCGTAAATGCCGACGCGCTTGGGGTCCGCGATGCCTTCCCGGACGAGGTAACGAACACCGTCGGTAATGTCGTCCTGCATCTTCTTGCCCCATTGCTTGAAGCTCGCTTCCCAGAACTTGCGGCCATAGCCGGTCGAGCCGCGGAAGTTCATCTGCAGGACCGCGTAGCCGCGGTTTGCCAGGAACTGAACTTCAGAGTTGTAGCCCCACGCGTCGCGGGACCAAGGGCCGCCATGCGGATTGACGACAAGCGGCAGGTTCTTGCCGGCGCCGCGCGGCAGCGTCAGATAGCCGTGGATCGTCAATCCGTCGCGCGAGCGGTACATGATGGGCTTCATCGGGACCAGTTGCTTCTCGTCGAGCCAGGGCGCGGCGTCCGCGAGCTTGGTGAGGCTTCCGGTCGCGACTTCGTAGAGGTACTCCGAGCCCCTGGTGCGATCGTGCCACGCCGCGACTACGAAAACAGTTTCGTTCTTGTTGTGGCTCGTCAGCGCAATCTCGTAACCGGGGAGCTGCCGCTCGATAGCACGATGAATTGCTTCCGACTTCAAGTCGAGGAACACGCGCTGGCGCTTCCAGGTCGTAAAGCGCACCTGGGTGACGACCTTGCGCTTGTACGACCAGTCAAGGGCGCTGACGTCGACCTCGGGGTGCGCGAAGATGACGCGTTCCTCCTTGGCGGTTGCAGGATCGACGAGCACGATCGCGGACTTGTCGCGGTTGATGTTGGACGCGGCGAAGATTCGCTTGTTATCGAAGCTGAAGAAGAGCGGGTTGAGTTGCTCCCTGAAGCCGGTGGTGACGATCGTCTTGAACGGGCTCGCTTCATCGGCGCGATAAAGCAGGCTGTTGTTGACGCCGTCGGTGGTGAGCGCAACGCGGATGCGCCCGTCATGGTCGGGGAGCCAGCCGGTGATGTTGCCGGGGTTCTCGGCGATGAGTGTCAGCTGCTTGCTCTTGAGATCGAGCCGGTAGGCGTCGAAGACCTTCGGATCGCGCTTGTTCAGTCCGACAATCATTTCATCGTCGTTGCCGGGGCGCCCGTCGATCGCCTGGACACGCACGTTGTCGAACGGTGTAAGGTCCACGAGATTGCGGCCATCCGCATCGACCGACACGAGGTGGAAATTTTCGTCGCCTTTAAAGTCCTTCGCATAGACGATGCGAGAACCTTTCCAAAGGTAGCCGGCGACGTCGCGTTCCGTTTCGTTGGTGATGCGCACGGCCGGCCCGCCAGCGCGCGGCTGCACGAACACGTTCATCCGGTGCTGATAGGGCTGCATGAACGAGATGTGGGTGCCGTCGGGTGAAATGCTGAAGTTGGTTTTTTCCGCATTTCTGAAGAAGTCGCGCATCGGAATGTGCTTTGTGGCACCTGGCGCTGCCAGATCGAGACCGAATGGCGCTTGCGCATTCGCCAATGCGGTGCTGGCGCCGACGACCGTGCAGGCCGCAGCGCTCGAAAGAAAGTAACGTCGATTCAACATGCTATCCTCCTGTTAGATCCATAAGGGCGGTGGTTTGACGCCCAGGAGGGGCCTGTTTACGGGCTTGTGCTGCGTCGCGATGTGATGACCATCACACCGAAGATATGCGGCTCGGTCGTTTGCAAAGGGAGCGACCATTGTCGGTGTTCTACCGTCGCGTCGCATCGCGCCTATGATATGAGTTACGCAACGGGAGGAGCGCGCGCAGCATGCAGGTGGATTGGGATGCGCCGATCACGATGGACGATGGCGTCGTCTTGCGCGCCGATGTATTTCGACCCGCCGGCTCCGGCAGACATCCCGTGATTCTCAGCTACGGTCCTTATGCCAAGGGCCTGTCATTCCAGGAAGGCTACAAGGGCAACTGGGCGCGCCTGATCGCGGCCGCGCCGGAAGTGCTGGAAGGATCGAGCAACAAGTATCAGAACTGGGAGCTGGTCGATCCCGAGAAATGGGTGCCGGACGGCTATGTCTGCGTGCGCGTCGACTCGCGCGGCGCCGGGCGTTCGCCGGGTCATCTCGACGTGTGGTCGCCGCGCGAGACTCAAGATCTCTATCAATGCATCGAGTGGGCGGGCACGCAGCCCTGGAGCAACGGCAAGGTCGGCATCAGCGGCATCTCCTATTACGCGATGAATCAGTGGCAGGTGGGGGCGCTCAAGCCGCCGCACCTCGCCGCGCTGTGCATCTGGGAAGGCTCGTCTGACTATTATCGGGAGCTCTGCCGCCACGGCGGCATTCTCTCGGACTTTCTGTCGAGCTGGTACCCGCGCCAGGTAGCGAGCGTGCAGCACGGCGTCGGCGAGCGCGGCGCCAAGAGCGCGGTCACGGGCGAGCTGGTAGCCGGACCGCAAACGTTGTCCGAGGCGGAACTCGCAAACAACCGCGCCGACATTCCGGGCGAGGCGAGGCGCCGCCGCCTCATGGACGATTACTACGCGGCGCGCACGGCAGCGTTCGAGGAGATCGAGGCGCCGCTGTTGTCGGCGGCGAACTGGGGCGGCATGGGCCTGCACCCGCGCGGCAATTTCGAAGGCTTCTTGCGCGCCGGCTCCAAACAGAAATGGCTGGAGGTGCACGGCAACACGCACTTCACCCATTTCTACAGCAGCTATGGCGAAGGGCTGCAGAAGCGCTTCTTCGGGCACTTCCTCAAGGGTGAGAATACCGGCTGGGAGCGCGAGCCGCGCGTATCGCTCAACATCCGCCATCCCGGCGAAAAATTCAAATTGCGCGCCGAGAACGAGTGGCCGCTCGCGCGGACGCAATGGACGAAGTATTTCCTGCAGCCGGACGGCGGCGGGCTTGGCGTTGACGAGCCGGGCGTCGAGACGACGCTGAGCTATGAGACAGCCGGCGAAGGCCTCACGTTCCGTACCCAGGCGCTGACCAGGAGCCTTGAGATCACCGGCCCGGTGGCGGCGAAACTGTGGGTGTCGTCGCAGACCACCGACGCCGATGTCTTTGTGGTGCTGCGGGTGTTCGATCCCGACGGCAAGGAGGTGGTATTCATCGGCTCCAACGATCCGCGCGTGCCGGTCGGCCTCGGCTGGCTGCGCGCCTCGCACCGCAAGCTCGATCCGCAGCGATCGCGGCCCTGGCGGCCGTGGCATACTCACGATGAGGCGTGGCCATTGACGCCGGGACAGCCGGTCGAGCTCGATATCGAGATTTGGCCGACCTCGATCGTGGTGCCGCCGGGTTACCACCTCGCACTCACCGTGCGCGGCAAGGATTATGAGTATGACGGCAGCGACGCCGGGCTCGCCAATGCGCCCTATCCGATGAAAGGCGTAGGGCCGTTCACGCACAATGATCCGGACGATTGCCCCGCTGTGGTCTTTGCATGCCGGAACACGTTGCACTTTGGTCGCGGCAAGATGCCTTATGTCTTGTTGCCGGTGATTGCCGAATGATAGGCTTCAACAAAACATTCAACCGGGGATGAACGTGCCATGCGGCGAGTTGTCAGCGCTTTAGCAGCGATCATTGGTCTGATGGTGTGGGCCGTGCCCGGCGCGGCCCAAACCTATCCGCAACACCCGGTCAAGGTCATTGTGCCTTATCCGGCCGGCGGTCCGACGGACCAGACCGCTCGCCTGCTTGCCCAGAAGCTCACGGAGAAGCTCGGACAGAACTTCATCGTCGAGAACGTGAGCGGCGGCGCGACCAACATCGCGACCGAGCGTGTCGCCCGCGCAACGCCCGACGGCTACACGCTGCTCCTGCACAACCTGCAGATCTCGGCCAACGTCTCGCTCTACAAGAACCTGCCGTTCAACACCGAGAAGGACCTCACGCCGATCATCTTCATCAACAACAATCCGCTGGTGCTGATCGGCCGCAAGACGCTCGAACCCAACACGCTCAAGGAGCTGATCGCCTACATGAAGACCAAGGTGGTGAAATTTGCGCATCCGGGCGCCGGCGCCACCGGGCATCTTGCTACTTCGCTGGTGGCGCAAGAGTCAAAGGTCACCTTCGACTATATTCCCTATCGCGGCGCGGCGCCGGCGTTGCAGGACATCGCCGGCGGCCACGTGGATTTGTTTTTCGCCACGCCGCAGTCGGTAATGCAGCAGGTCGCGTCCGGACAGATGAAGGCCTATGGCATCACCGCAAAGCAGAAGTCGCCGCAGTTTCCGACCGCGGCAAGCTTTGTGCAGGAGCTCAGCCCGAAGCTTGAGATTCTCTATTGGCACGCGCTGTTCGCGCCTTCCGGAACGCCGTCGGCGATCGTCGAGCGGCTCAATGCCGTGCTGCAGGAGATCATGACCGACAAGGCGCTCCTGAAAATGTGGGCGGACACGGGCGTGACGCCCTACCCGAGGGATCAGCAATCAACGGCAGCGGCGCGCAAGCTGCTGCACAGCGAGATCGTCCGCTGGGGCGAAGTTATCCGCAACAACAAGATCCAGGTGCCGATTCAATAACGTTAGGCGTTGCTCAGCGCGCCGGCTTGAGCACCTGCTCGAGCCAGTCCCACATGGCCGAGCAGCAGATGCTCTG
Source organism: uncultured Alphaproteobacteria bacterium (assembly GCA_963753575.1). Lineage (GTDB taxonomy): Bacteria > Pseudomonadota > Alphaproteobacteria > Rhizobiales > Xanthobacteraceae > VAZQ01. The sequence continues at coordinate 2,462,583 of CAVWCR010000003.1, read as the reverse complement.
GTTGTCGATCTGGCAGTGGTGATAACCGCCTTCTTCGCGCGTGAAGATTCGCATCGTCTTCTGCTTCGATCCGACCGCGTCGAAGCACTTCTTCGCTTCGGGTAGGGGAATCTGCTCGTCGCCTTCGCCATGCAGCATAAGGAACGGGCAGGCGATCTTCTGCACCACGCCGTCGAGGTTGAACGGCTCGAGCCGCTTGAGCGCTTCTTCCTGGGACGTTGCGTTCACCACCCACAGGATGTGCGCGGAAGCGACCGACAGTGCCGGGACGTCGGAGCGCGCCAGGCGCTCGAAGCGCGCCTGCCAGATTTTCTGATAGTCCCACTGCGCGCCCCAGGCGAGGCAGCAGGCATAACGCGGCTCGAAGGCGGCGGCGCGCGGCGCGTAGTAACCGCCGAGGCTGATCGCCATCACGCCGATGCGCGTGGGATCGATCTCGGGGCGCGCGGCGAGATATTCCCACGCCGGCGTCGCATAGCGTTCGGTCTCATGGTGAAGATAAAGATTTCGGAACCGGATGCTTTCGCCGTTGCCGGGGCCGTCCACGATCAGGCAGGCGATGCCGCGTGCCGCCAGATCGGCGACGCCTTTGAAGTACTGGATCTCCTTGGTCACATCGAGCCCGTCGAAGAACACCATGGCGGGCGTCTTGCCGCTGCGGTTAACCGGCTCGGCATGCACGTAGATCGCCGGAATGCTCGTGCCCTCATAGGGAATCTCCACATGCTCCAGGCGCGGGCGCTTGAGGTAGCGGGCGGCATCGCGCAGGCAGTGCACGCCACGCATGTAGGCAACGAGACCATCCTGGTCCTTCGGCTGCAGGAAGCGCTCGCCCACATGGTAGTAGACGCTGGCGCGTTGGAGATATTGCGCGCCGCTCACCGTTCGGCCGTCCGCGATGCGCTCGCGGCCGCGGTCCTCCACGGTGCGGGCCTCGTGCGCCCATTCCTGGAACCAGGCGTGATCGTCGCCGACCTGGTGCTTCAGCCGGAGCCCGACACGATTGACCTCGCCGATCTCGGCGCCGCCCCAGGGTGCCGTGTTCAGCCCAATCAGCAGCCCGTGCGACCAGCGGTAGTTTTCCGGAAAATAGGTGAAGGACAGTTCTTCTTGCGCGGTGTTCATGCCTCATCCCCCTCGATCGCGTTGCGGCTTTTTGCGGCCGCATCTGACCTGCGTTGGAACGATGGGGCAAGAGCTCCGATGGCCGGCGCCGGCGCTGATCAGTCCTTACGGACTTTCCGGCGCGCTATCGCCCGAAGGCCGGAATAGCTGCGCCAGGCTTCGAAGGGTCCATTTCAGCATTTCCCACCCGAGCGCGAGCCCAAGCATGAGGCAGGCAACGACGAGATGGCGGGACACGGCGAGCGTCCGCAAGACGATTTCCAGCTGACCACTCGGGTCGATCGCGGCGGCAGCCTGGCTGACCAGGGCTCTGCAGGTGTCGAACAAGCTGTTGACCAAGCGAGCATCGTACCACCAGACGACGGCGAGCACGGCGTATGACAGCAGCAGCAGGACCAGCAAGTGCCCGATGGCCCGCACGATGGTCATCCGCCGCTCGTTCGAGCCGAGCACCAGATTCCGCACGGCTGTCAGCAACAGGGTAACGATGAGCATGATGAAGCCGATCACGAGAAGATCGTCCAGGTGGAGGACATGGACGACCACGGTTTCTGTTCTTCCAGTCTGATCGACCTTGGTGAGGATTTTCACGAGCGCTTCGCTCGCGTTGTATCCGTCGGTGACGAACTTGGCATGGTAGAACCATCCATAGACGAGGACGGCGACGGAAAGCCAGAACACGAAAATCCGGCTCATGACGTAGCGGATGAGAAACATCGGAGCCCTGCCATGGGCGACGAGCAGACCCGCCAGCATGCTGGCGGTCTACGTCACGAAGGATGCATACGTCCTACTGATCAATACTAACGCACTCGAAGCAGACACCACCGCTCTAGTCGCGGCAGCGGACATTCTACCAAAACGATCGGCGTTTGGTCACGACGAACATTGCGCGATACCTCTGACCACCACCAGACGCGGAAACGGCGTAACACCCGTTGGGGTTCCGCTCTTCGCAGAATGACTGCGCCGTGGATCCGGGCCTTGATTCCATTGCTGACGGCGCGGCCACGCGCAGGCAAGCAAAATCGGCGGCACGAGAACAGGTGACAAAAGCGCGCCCGGCCACTACCCATCGACCAGCACGGGGCTAAGATGAAGCCGTGCACCAGGACCTTGGCCATGCTTGAAAAAGTCAACGCTGGGCGGCTTGCGACCGCGTCGGCCCCCTACAATTTCGACGACCTGGTGCAGGAGGATCGCGTCCACCGGCTGATCTACACCGACCCGGCGATCTTCCAGGCCGAGATGACGCAGATTTTCGCGGCCGTGTGGGTCTATCTCGGGCATGAGAGCCAGATCGCCAAGAGCGATGATTTCATCACCACGCGACTGGGGCTGCGGCCGATCATCCTGTTGCGCGACTCGCAAGGGGTGATCCGCGCGCTGTTCAACCGCTGCACTCACCGCGGCACCACGCTCTGTCGCAAGGACAAGGGCTCGGCGCGCACCTTCACGTGCCCGTATCACGGCTGGAGCTATCTCAACTCGGGTAAGCTGCGCGCGGTGCCGTGGCCGGACGGCTACGCCTGCGACTTCAAGGACGCCAAGTACAACGTCGCGCAGGTACCGCGCGTCGAGAGCTATCGCGGCTTCATCTTCGGCACTCTCAATCTCGACGCGCCGCCGCTTCTCGAGTATCTGGGGGGCATCACCAAGCCGATCGACGAATGGCTCGACCGCCAGCCCGGCGGCAAGATTAGGGTCTGCGAGGCCAACCGGCTCAAGTTCAAGGGCAACTGGAAGCTCGCCTACGACAATTCAGGCGACGGCTATCACGTGGTGTTCTCGCATCGCTCGCTCTTGGAGATGGAGAACCGGCAGGCCGACGTCGCCAACAAGGGCATGTCGTATTACAAGAGCTCGCCCGACACGTCGCCCATGTACATGGCCTATATGGGCAACGGGCATCACTTCAAGGACAAGCGGCCAGCGATCGAGAAGCGCTCCGGCGGCTTGTGGGCGGTGGAAGGGCCGGCGCCCGGTAGCGAGCATTACCAGGAGGCGCTGCGCCGCCGCTATGGCGCGAGGGCCGAGGACATTCTCGATCTTGCCTCCTCCGAGCCCGTGAACATCAACGTGTTTCCGAACTTCTCGCTCCTGGGCAACCACATCCAGGTGTTCGATCCGGTGGCAGTCGATGAGACCGACGTCACCTGGTATGGCACCGCGGTGGTGGACGAGGAAGGCGCGCTCGGTGGCGCCGTCGACGAGATCAACGCGCTGCGCATGCGCACGATGGAGCAGTTCCCCAATTTCGGCGAGGTCGACGATCTTGCCAATTTCGAGGAAATTCAGCGCGGGCTTGCCTGCCTCGAGGACGAATGGATCTACATGCACCGGGGCCTGGGAATCCCAGGTCGGGTGAAGACCGACGCCAATGGCATCATCACGGCGCCGGCGACCGACGAGGCCTTCATGCGCGAATACATCAAGGAATGGAAACGCCTGATGAAGGCTGCGCCCAGTATCGCGATCAAGCGTGAGCCGTAGAAGGACAACACTCTATCCGTCATCCTGAGGCGCCCGAGCGTAGCGAGGGCCTCGAAGGATGAACGGCCCGGGCCGTCGCCCTTCGAGGCTCGCTGCGCTTGCACCTCAGGGCGACGGATTATCCAAAGAGACACTCGCATGCAGCCCGCGCACGATCCGACATCCAGTTCCTACTACGTCACCGACGCTTTCTATCGCGACCTGGTCGCACAGTTCGCCGACTGGCAGCGCGACGAGCTCGCGATCGCCGACGTGGCTGAGCGCGACCGCTTCCGCATGCTGATCGAGCGCGAGGCGCGGCTGCTCGATCAGCTGCGCCTTGACGAATGGCTCGCGATGTATGCGCCGGAATGCATCTACTGGGTGCCGGCGACACCCGCGGCCGGCGATCCGCGCCGCGAAGTGGCGATCTCGTTCGACGATCGGCGGCGCATGGAAGACCGCGTCTTCCGGCTGCGCACCGGCTATGCTTGGTCGCAGGCGCCGAAGTCGCGCACGGTGCGGATGGTGTCGAACGTCGAGGTGTTCGCGGCCGGCGAGGCGCGCATGGTCCGCTCGAATTTTTTGATCAGCGAGTTTCGCCCCGACGGCATTCGTTTCCTGTCGGGATATAGCGGCCATCGCTTCGTCGTGCAGGGCGGGCGCTGGCTCATCGCGGCGCGACAGGTCAACCTGATCGACTGCGATCAAAACCTGCGCAATCCCAGCATCGTGATTTAGCTAAATCGAGTTCCCGAGGAACCCTGCAATCGCGCGCTCGCAACTGTGCTGTTCGGTCTCTGCATTAAATTGCGTTCACGATTGAACCGAGCGGGATGCGTCACGTTGTTTTGGAGTCCGGGGGCCCTAACCGAAAGGAAATGCCATGCGTCGAGTATGGAACGCGGGAACCATCGCCATCGCTCTTGCTGCCGGGATCGGCGTTGCCACGGCAGCTGCTTCGTTGAACCTCACTCAACAGCAGAAGCAAACGGTCCAGCAGAGCCTCTCGAGTGCGAAGGAGCAGGCCATGCCAAGCGGCTTCACCGCTTCGATCGGGGCAAAGGTTCCAGGCTCCGTAAGCTTGCAAGCGTTGCCGAGCAACGTCACCAGCAAGATCAGCTCGTTGAAGTCCAACGAATACGCCAAGTTCTCCAACAACGAAATCATCCTCGTCGATTCGAAGGATCGGCAGGTGGTGGCGGTCATTCAATAGCGAGCGCTGGCAAGCCGCCTAGTCGGCAAGACACCCGTAAAATCTGCACGGGCGGAGCGGGGCTTTGCAGCGCCGCTTCGTCGTGCACCCTTGCGAACCGCGCTCGCCGGATGATGGCCGTCGCGCTAAATTAGGCGCTCGCGCCGTCGCGCGCACGCAGCAGTGCCCGCAGCGTCTCGATCGTCGAGACGTCGGCCACACCATCGACCTTGATCGGCCGGAAGTGGCGTTGAAACGCCGTGATCACCTCGTGCGTGAGGCCGTCGAAGTGACCGGTCGGCTCGATGCCGTAGCCGTAGCGCGCCAGCAGTTCCTGCACCTCGCGGATGGCGGGGCCCTTGTCGCCGAGAACATAGATGGGCCCGTCAGTGACGATCGGCGCCAGCTTGACCCAAAGTCCGATGCCGGAATCATGCAGGCACTTCCACGGGAACTTCTCGCCCGGATCCTTCTTGCGGCTGGGCGCGATGTCGGAATGCGCGAGCACGCGATCGGCCGGGATGCGATGGCGGGTAAGGATGCTGCGGCAGAGCGTCGTCACCGCGGCGATTTGCCGGCGCGGAAAATCCGGGTAGCCGTGATCATGCCCTGGGTTCGCGATCTCGATGCCGATCGAGCGCGAATTGATATCGGTCTCGCCCGCCCATGAGGACTGGCCGGCGTGCCAGGCGCGCCGCGCTTCGGGCACGCATTGGATGATGTAGCCGTCCTCAAGCACGACGTAATGCGATGAGACCTGGCTCGTCGCCGCGCACAGGTGGCGCACGGCGGCTTGGGTGTCGGCCATTCCGGTGTAGTGCAGGATGATGATGTCAGGCTTCGCGCCGTCCTTGCGCTCGCCATGGTTGGGCGACTCGCGGACTTCGGCGACAACGCAGGAATCGGGTCGGAATTCAGACACGAACAAGACCATACGCGAAACCACGCGTTTGATTGAAAATCTGCCTGACGATACGCAATACGGGGGGGAAAACGTCGGCGCGGGACGCCTCGGCAGTTGTGCAAGAATGGCCGCGGTGCACAAGCGTCCGGCGGCCGGATTGGTGTGGATATGTGGCCAATCTGCCAGCCTTGTTGCTGCCGCGCATCAGGGGGCGGTCTGAATTACCCGGCGCGTTGAGATTCCTCAACTATTTCTTAAGTTTGCGGGCCGTTAATCAGCCATTGACGAGCCCTTGCGGGCGACACGCAGTATTGCGCTGCGTTCCATTGACGCCCAATCGATCCCATGATAGCCCATAACATCCCAAGTGCAGGCGCTGGTGCATCTCCCTGCGTAGGGCTGGGGTGCCCCGTTGCGACAGGCCGTTCGAGGCCGCCGCCGGGGCTCAAGGGATGTCATGGACCGGTTCGTGTCGCATTACACGCTGCGGCTGGATGCCAAGGGCCGGGTGTCGATTCCGGCGCCTTTCCGGGCGGTGTTGGCACGCGACGGGTTCGAGGGACTGTACTGCTACCCCGCGCTCGACCGGCCGGCGCTCGATGCCGGTGGTCATGCGCTGCTGGCGGAGATCGAAGCGTTGATTGGACGATATGCACCCTTTTCGGAAGAGCGCGAGCAGTTTGCGGCGGCGCTCTATGGCACCAGCGAGGTGCTCAAGGTCGACGGCGAGGGCAGGGTGACGCTGACCGAGCCGCTCAAGTCGCATGCCGGGATTGCGGATGCGGTCGCGTTCGCTGGTCTCGGCCACAAGTTTCAGATCTGGGAGCCTGGGCGCTTTCGCGCGGAACTCGCGGAGGCCACCGAGAAGGTTCGCGCGCTCAGGCAGCAGCTGGGCTCCCGGGTGACGGCGGAGGGTCCGCACGGGGCGCGGGAATGATGACGGGCAGCGGCAGCGGTTCTGCTGTCGCTGGCGGACTGGCCCGTCACATTCCCGTGCTCGGCCCCCGCGCGGTCGAGTTTCTGGCCGTGCGCGAGGACGGCGTCTACATCGACGCAACCTTCGGGGCTGGCGGCTATACCCGCGCCATTCTGGCGGCGGCCCCCTGCAGCGTGATCGCCATCGATCGTGATCCGTCAGCGCTCGCGCGCGCGGCCGATCTCGTTGCGGCGAGTGGCGGCCGGCTCGTGCTGGCGCAGGATCGTTTTTCCAATCTCCAGGCGGTGGCCGCAAGGAACGGCCGTGACGCGGTCGATGGCGTCGTGTTCGATCTCGGCGTCTCCTCGATGCAGCTCGATGAAGCCGGGCGCGGCTTCTCCTTCCGCCACGACGGTCCGCTTGACATGCGCATGAGCGGCGACGGTCCGAATGTCGCCGACGTGGTGGCGCATGCGAGCGAGCGCGACCTTGCGTCGATCATCGCGACGCTCGGCGAAGAACGCCTGGCGCGTGCAGTCGCGCGCGCCATCGTGCGCGAGCGCGCAAAGGCTCCCATTCGCACGACCAGCGCGCTTGCCGAGATCGTGACGCGCGTCGTGCACGCGCGGCCGGGCGCGATCCATCCCGCGACCCGCACCTTCCAGGCGCTGCGGATGTTCGTGAACGAGGAGCTTGATGAGCTCGCAGCCGCGCTGGCGGCGGCCGAGGCCGTGCTCAAGCCCGGCGGCCGGCTGGTGGTGGTTGCGTTCCATTCGCTCGAAGATCGCATCGTCAAGACGTTCCTGGCCGAGCGCAGCAAGCGCGGTGGCGGCTCGCGCCATCGTCCCGAGGCGGTTCAGCCACCGCCGTCGTTTCGCGCTATCACTGGCCGCCCGATCGCGCCCGACGAAGAAGAGATCGCCGCCAATCCGCGCGCCCGCTCAGCCAAGCTGCGCGCCGCCGAGCGCACCGACGCGCCGGTCATCCACGGCGTCGGCGGCCTGCTGCCGCGCCTGCCGGCGCTCGCCGATGTCGTCGGCGGGAGGCGCCGATGATCATGCGCCTCCTCAACATTTGCGTGATTGCGGCGCTCTTTGCGGCCGCCGCTTACGTCTACAAGATCAAGTATGAATCGACCCGCCGCGCAGGGCTGGTGGCAAAGCTGCGCACCGAGATCAGGCGCGAGCACGACGCCATCGCGTCGCTGCGCGCCGAATGGTCGCGGCTCGACAACCCGGCGCGCATCCAGGAGCTGGCCAACCGCCATCTCGCTCTCAAGCCGATCGACCCGCATCAATTGGACCGACTCGACCATTTGCCGGAGCGGCCGCCCACGCTGGTGCCACCCGGCACCTCCGACCCGATCGGGTTCCTCATCAAGCTGCCCGAGCTCGACGAAGTACCGACGGCAAGCATCACGCCGCTGCCGAAGAGCAACTACAGCAACAAGGTCGACAAGCGCAACGACAGCAGAAGGTAAGCGTTATGCGTACAGCGTCCGCGGCCGACGCCGCGCGTTCGATCGAGCCCGGCTCCTGGCGACGGCGGCTCTCGCATGCACTGCTCTATGGTCCCAATGTCGACCGCGCTGCCAAGGCCAAGGCGCGGCTTGGGCTCGCCATCGCGGTGTTCGCGCTGGGCTATGCGGTGATCGCGGGCCGACTGGTCATGTTTGCGGTCGCTCCCGAGAGCCACCTGGTGAAACGGTCGAACGCCGTCGATGCGGTCGCGACCGCGCGGCCCGACATTCTTGATCGCAACGGTGAAATCCTCGCCACCGACGTGCGCGCGCCCTCGCTCTACGCAGAGCCGTATCGGATCATCGATGTCGACGAGGCGGTCGAGCTCCTCACCGCCGTGTTGCCGGATCTCGACGCGGCGGAAGTGCGCGAGCGGCTTTCCTCCAAGCGCCGCTTCGTCTGGCTCAAGCGCGAGATCACGCCGCAGCAGCGGATCGCGATTCATCGTCTCGGGCTGCCCGGCCTTGGCTTCATGACCGAGAACAAGCGCGTCTATCCCAACGGCGTCGCGGCCGCGCATGTCATCGGCTACGTCAACATCGACAACCAGGGCATCGCCGGCATCGAGAAGTGGCTCGATCGCAGCGGGCTCGCCGACCTGCACCTCGCCGGGCTCGCGACCGACCGGCTGCAGAAGCCGGTGGAGCTCGCGATCGACCTGCGGGTCCAGCACGCCATGCGCGATGAACTGGTGAAGGCGAGCGACAAATTCAAAGCCAAGGCGGCAGCCGGGCTCGTGATGGATCCGCGCACCGGCGAAATCGTCTCGCTGGTGTCGCTGCCGGACTACAACGCCAACAATCCGCGCGAGGCGCTCGACCCGACCAGGATCAATCGCATCACGACTGGCGTGTTCGAGATGGGCTCGACCTTCAAGGCGTTCACTCTCGCCATGGCGCTCGATTCCGGAAAGATCGGCCTGCACGACTCATTCGACGCGCGCACGGCGCTGCGCTACGGCAAGTTCACGATTCATGATTTCCACGCTCAGAACCGCATGCTCACGGTGCCGGAGATCTTCACCTATTCCTCCAACATCGGCACCGCCCGCATGGCGCTCAAGCTCGGCGTCGAGTACCACAAATGGTTCCTGCGCAAGCTCGGCCAGCTCGACCGCCTGCGCACCGAGCTGCCTGAAAGCGCCGAGCCGCTCGTGCCCAAGAACTGGGGCGAATTGAATACGGTGACGATTGCGTTCGGCCACGGCCTGTCGGTCGCGCCGCTGCAGGCCATGATGGGGCTCGGCGCGCTGATGAACGGCGGCTATCTCATTCCGCCGACGTTTCGCAAGCGCACCGAGCAGCAGGCGATGGCAATGGCGACGCGCGTCATCAAGCCGGAAACCAGCGAGAAGATGCGCTATCTGTTGCGCCTCAACGTCGAGAAGGGAACCGCCACCAAGGCCGACGTGAAGGGCTATTACGTCGGCGGCAAGACCGGCACGGCCGAGAAGGTGGTGAATGGGCGCTATTCCAAGATCAAGGTGTTGACGAGCTTTACCGCCGTGCTGCCGGCCGACAAACCGCGCTACATTGTGTTGATCATGCTGGATGAGCCGCAAGCGCTCCCTGAGACGCATGGCTTTACGACCTCGGGCTGGAACGCGGTGCCGGTCGGTGGGGCGGTGATTGCGCGCATTGCGCCGCTTCTGGGGCTGCAGCCGCGCTTTGAGCTGCCCGCGTCCGACAAGCTGATCCTGGCGAGCGCGCGGGAAAGTCGCTAAACCAGCTTTTATGAGACTCAAAAACCTGCTCACGGTCGACGCCCTCAGCGATGCGCGTTTCGACGCGGTCGAGGTCACCGGCATCACGGCCGACAGCCGGACGGTCAAGCCGGGCGACCTGTTCGTGGCGATCGCGGGTTCCAAGGACGACGGCCTTCGCTTCGTGGCGCCTGCGGTCGCGGCCGGCGCGGTTGCGGTGATGGCCGAACGGGTGGCATCGGCGCCGTTGCGGGCCGGCGTCGCCTTCGTGCGTGTCTGTGATGTGCGCCGCTCGCTCGCGCTTGCCGCATCGCGCTTCTTCCCGCGTCAGCCGGAGACGATTGCAGCCGTCACCGGGACGAGTGGCAAGACCTCGGTCGCAGCCTTCACACGCCAGATCTGGACCGCCACCGGGGAGGCCGCGGCGAGCATCGGCACGATCGGGCTGGTCTCGCCCGCACACGAAATCTACGGTTCGCTGACCACGCCTGATCCGGTGGCGCTGCATCGCTCGCTCGACGAACTGGCCGGCGAAGGCGTGACGCACCTCGCGATCGAGGCGTCCTCGCATGGCCTCGATCAGCGCCGCCTCGACGGCGTGCGCATCGCGGCCGGCGGCTTCACCAATATCAGCCGCGACCATCTCGACTATCATCCCTCGCTCGAAGCTTATCTCGACGCCAAGCTCCGGCTGTTCACGAGCCTGGTGCAGCCGCGCGGCGCAGCCGTCATCGATGTCGATCACGAGCATGCCGACGCGGTCATTGAGGCTGCAAAGCATCGCCGCCTGCGGCTCCTCACCGTTGGGCGCAAGGGCGAGGGCATCCGCCTTCTCGACGCGGCGATCGAGGGGTTTGCGCAGACGCTCAGGATCTCCTACGCCGGCAACACGCACCTGGTCCGGCTGCCGCTGCCGGGCGCGTTCCAGGTCGACAATGCGCTGGTCGCCGCCGGTCTTGCGATTGCGACCGGCAGCGAGCCCAAGGCCGTGTTCGATGCACTGGCGTCGCTGCGCGGCGCCAAGGGGCGTCTCGATTGCGTCGGCGAGAAGAACGGCGCGCCGATCTTCGTCGATTATGCGCATAAGCCCGACGCGCTCGCCAAGGCGCTCGATGCCTTGCGGCCGTATGCGAGTGGCCGCCTCGTCGTCGTGTTCGGCTGCGGCGGTGACCGTGATGCCGGGAAACGCCCGATGATGGGCGAGATCGCCACCGCCAAGGCCGACCGCGTCATCGTCACCGATGACAATCCGCGTAGCGAGGAGCCGGCCAAGATCCGTGCCGCGATCCTGCAAGCGGCGCCGGGCGCGATCGAGATCGGCGACCGGCGCGAAGCGATCGCGTCTGCCGTCGCCGATCTGCGCCGTGGCGACGTGTTGCTCGTTGCCGGCAAGGGTCATGAAACCGGCCAAATCATCGGCAAACAAACGTTGCCGTTCAGCGATCACGACGCCGTCGCTGCCGCGCTGGGGGGGAAGGTGGCATGACCGCGCAGCGACTGTGGACGGTCGAGGCGATGGCGGGGGCGATGCGCGCCGAGCGCGCGGGTGCGCTGCCGGCCGCAATCGGCGGCATCTCGATCGACAGCCGCAACCTCGCAGCCGGCGATGCCTTCTTTGCGATCAAGGGCGATCACCGCGATGGCCACGAGTTCGTGGCGTCCGCGCTCAAGGGTGGCGCCGGTCTGGCCGTCATTGCTGCGGATCGTCGCAGCGCATTGTCCGGCGATATCCTGCATCAGCCATTTCTATTGGTGCCCGATGTGCTCGAAGCGCTGCGCGACCTTGCGCGCGCCGCCCGCGCGCGGCTGAATGCAAAGGTGATCGGCGTCACCGGTTCGGTCGGCAAGACCGGCACCAAGGAAGCGCTGCGGCTCGCGCTCGGCGCCTGTGGGGCGACCTATGCCTCGGTCGCCTCCTACAACAATCATTGGGGCGTGCCGCTTTCGCTCGCGCGCTGTCCGGCCGACGCGCGCTTTGCCGTGTTTGAAATGGGCATGAACCACGCCGGCGAGATCGAGCCGCTCACGCGGCTGGTGCGTCCGCATGTGGCGATCATCACCACGGTCGAGCCGGTGCATCTGGAGTTTTTCGGCTCGGTCGAAGCGATCGCCGACGCCAAGGCCGAAATTTTCCGCGGGCTCGAGCCAGGCGGCGCCGCCGTGATCAACCGCGACAATCCGCATTTCGAGCGACTTGCCGGCGCAGCGCGCAGCGCCGGTGTCGCGCGCGTCGTCTCGTTTGGAGAACATGCGAAAGCCGACGCGCGGCTGGTCAAGGTCGCGCTGCAACCCGATTCGTCCACCGTGCAGGCGCGCATTCTGGGCGCTGACATCGCCTACAAGCTTGGCGCCCCAGGCAAGCACCTAGTGCTCAATTCGCTCGCGGTGCTCGCCGCGGTTTCGCTTGCCGGCGCCGACCTCGCGCTGGCGGCGCTCGCGCTCACCGAGTTCAAGCCTGCGACCGGACGCGGCGCCCGCGTTGCGCTGGCGCTGGATGGCAACGACGGCGCGCTCCTGATCGATGAGAGCTACAACGCCAATCCGGCATCCATGCGGGCGGCGCTGGCACTGCTTGGACAGGCGGAGATCGGGCCGCGCGGCCGGCGTATCGCGGTGCTCGGCGACATGCTGGAACTGGGCGCCGCGGGTTTCGACCTGCACCGCGAACTGGCTGCGCCCGTGCGGGCGCACGACATCGATCTGGTGTTCTGCTGTGGTCCCCTCATGCATGCGCTGTGGGAGGCTCTTCCCTCCGAGCGCCGGGGAGGCTATGCGGAGAGCGCGGGCGCGCTGGAAGCCGATGTCATCGCCGCCGTCCGTCCCGGCGATGCCATCATGGTCAAGGGCTCGCTCGGGTCACGGATGGGACCGATCGTCAAGGCGCTGGAGCGCCACTTTCCGCGTCAGGATGCGCCGGCTGCGGCGCCGGCACGTGTTCAGGGCTGATCCATGCTCTATTGGCTCTCCGTCTTTTCCGACCAGATCAACTTGCTGAACCTGTTCCGCTACCTGACGGTACGCACCGGCGGCGCGATGTTCACGGCCGGCGTGTTCGTGTTCTTGCTCGGGCCGCGGATCATCGACAATCTTCGCCTGCGGCAGGGCAAGGGGCAGCCGATCCGCACCGACGGGCCGCAGTCGCACCTCGCCACCAAAAAGGGCACGCCTACCATGGGCGGCCTGATCATCCTGTTGGCGATCGTGACGTCGACGGTGCTGTGGGCCAACCCTGCGAATCACTATGTGTGGATCGTGCTCGGCGTCACCCTCACGTTCGGCGCGGTCGGCTTCTACGACGACTATCTCAAGGTCACCAAGCAGACGCACGCCGGCTTCTCCGGCAAGATCCGATTCGCCATCGAGACCCTGATCGCGCTCGCCGCGTGCTACTTCATCGTTTCGCTGGGCCGAGAGCCGTTTGCGAGCTCGCTGACGTTTCCGTTCTTGAAGGACCTGGTCCTGCCGCTCGGCTCGTTCTTCATTCTGTTCGGAGCCTTCATCATCGTGGGCGCCGGCAATGCCGTGAACCTCACCGACGGCCTCGACGGGCTGGCGATCGTGCCGGTGGTCATTGCGGCTGTCAGCTTCGGGTTCATCTGCTATTTCGTCGGCAATGCCTTCTATGCCGAGTACCTGCAGGTGCACTTCGTTGCCGGCAGCGGCGAGCTGGCGGTGTTGTGCGGGGCGGTGTTCGGCGCGGGGCTGGGCTTTCTCTGGTTCAATGCCCCGCCGGCCTCGATCTTCATGGGCGACACCGGCTCGCTGGCGCTCGGCGGCATGCTCGGCGCGATCGCGGTCGCGACCAAGCACGAGATCGTGCTCGGCATCGTGGGCGGCCTGTTCGTGCTCGAGGCGGTGTCGGTGATCGTGCAGGTGGTGTCGTTCAAGCTTACCGGCAAGCGCGTGTTCCGCATGGCGCCGATCCACCACCACTTCGAGCAACTCGGCTGGACCGAGCCGCAGATCGTGATCCGCTTCTGGATCATCTCGGTGGTGCTTGCTCTGGTCGGGCTTTCGACGCTGAAGCTGCGCTGATCATGATTCCCATCACAACGTTTGCCGGCAGGACGGTCGCCGTCTTCGGTCTCGGCGGCTCCGGCCTCGCCAGCTGCCGGGCGCTGGCGGCGGGCGGCGCCGATGTCATTGCCTGCGATGACGATGCAAAGCGGATGGCGGAGGCAAAGTCCGCCGGCTTTTCGACCGCCGACCTGCGCCACGCCGACTGGTCCAAGGTTGCCGCGCTCGTGCTCGCGCCCGGCGTCCCGCTCACCCATCCGGCGCCGCATTGGTCGGTCGGGCTCGCGCGCGCAGCCGCCGTCCCGGTGATCGGCGACATCGAGCTGTTCTGCCGCGAGCGGCGGCGACAGGCCCCGAAGGCTCCGTTCGTCGCCATCACCGGCACCAACGGCAAGTCGACCACCACTGCGCTCAGCGCGCATTTGTTGGCGAGTGGCGGCCAGAACGTGCAGCTGGGCGGCAACATCGGCACCGCGATCCTGTCGCTTGCGCCGCCGCACACCGGGCAGGTGCATGTCATCGAGGTTTCCTCCTATCAGATCGATCTTGCGCCTTCGCTTGATCCGTCTGTCGGTGTGCTCATCAACGTGAGCGAGGACCATCTCGACCGCCACGGCACGCTCGCGCACTATGCGGCCGTCAAGGAGCGGCTGGTCGCGGGCGTGCAGGAACGCGGCACCGCGATCGTCGGCGTCGACGACAACTGGTGCCAGGCCGCCGCCGACCGCATCGAGCGCGCGGGTAAGGAGGTTGTGCGTGTGTCGGTGCGGCGGCCGCTCGCCGATGGGCTCTATGTCGAAGCCGAGCAGATCATTCGCGCATCGGGCGGCGCCGGACGTGCGATCGCCCGTCTCGGACAGATCGGCTCGCTGCGCGGCATGCACAATGCCCAGAACGCGGCCTGCGCGAGCGGCGTGGCGCTCGCGCTCGGCGTGTCGCCGGTCACGATCCAGCAGGGCCTGCGCACGTTTCCCGGCCTCGCGCACCGCATGGAGGAGATCGGGCGCAAGGGCCGCGTGCTCTTCGTCAACGATTCCAAGGCGACCAACGCGGAGTTGGCGGCGCAGGCGCTCGCCTGCTTCAGCGACATTTTCTGGATCGCGGGCGGCAAGCCCAAGACCGGCGGGCTCGCTTCGCTGACGGGCTTCTTCCCGCGCATGCGCAAGGCCTATCTGATCGGGGAAGCCGCCGCCGCCTTCGCGCCCGAGCTCGACGGCCGCGTGCCACATGTGGTGGCCGGCACGCTCGAGCGCGCGGTCGAGCTCGCCGCCCGCGATGCGGAAGCCGCCGATCTTCCGGAGCCCGTCGTGCTCCTTTCACCCGCCTGCGCGTCGTTCGACCAGTTCCGCAATTTCGAGGTGCGCGGCGACGCCTTCCGCGAATTGGTGCGGTCGCTGCCGGGCGTGATCACCAAGAAGTAAGGGCGTGCGGCGAGCCGCCGTCTCACAGCCACTCAGCCGCATCACCACCAAGCACCGGCGTCGGCCGCTCCCAGCGCGGCGGCGTCTCCGAGAGCTGCACGGCCGGGCGGAGATGGCGCAGCGGTCCGCTCTTCGGGTGGCTTTCGATACGCATGCGATCGAGCTCCTCGGGCGACAGGTCGAGATCAGCTGGGACGTCATCCAGCTTGCCCTGGCGATAGATCATCATGCCCGATCGGCAGAGCGAGACGCGCACATGATAGCTGCCGCCTTCGCGCGCGCGCCGCGCGAGCGCCAAGAGCGTGCCGTAGGCGGCGAGATAGCCGGTCGTGTAGTCGCAGGCGGCGCCCGGCAGGAGGGCGGGGCGGTCTGGCTTGCCTTCGTGCAGGATGCCGGTGACGGTCTGCGCCACCTGCTCCCAGCCGGCGCGGTGGCTGAACGGGCCATCGGCGCCGAAGCAGCTGATGGAGACGTAGATGAGGCCCGGCCGTAGCGCCGCCAGCTCCTCCGGCCCGAAGCCGAGCTTCGCCAGCGCGCCCGGCCGATAGCCCTGCGAGAACACGTCGGCCTCCTTGACCAAAGCTTTCAGGCGCGCGGCGTCTTCGGCATGCGTGAGATCGAGGAAGGTGCTGCGCTTGCCGTGATTGGTGTCGATGACATGCTCGGGGATTTGCGGCAGGCGCTCCGCGGTCACCATCAGCACGTCGGCGCCATGCTCGGCGAGCGTGCGCGCGGACATCGGCCCAGCCAGGATGCGCGTGAGATCGAGCACGCGGATGCCGCTCAACGGGCGAGAGCCGTTGGGAAGCTTGGGATCGCTGTCGCCGAGCTTGATGATCTCGACAACCGGCTTCTTCAGGAGCGCCTGGCCGTGCGCATGCGCCAGCCATTCCATGTTGGTGCGCACCATGGCGCCGCAGGCGCGCGCTTCGTCGATGGCTGCTTCAAGATCGAGCGCATCCCAGCCGGAGACCGCCTTGGCGACCGATGGCGGGTTGGGCTCGCAGCGCAGCACGTTCAAGACCCGCGCCTTGAGATTCGGCAGACCGAAATGCGGCAGGAACCAGCGCCCATCGCGGGTCGGCCATGGCTGCGTGATCCGGCGCATCGCCTCGTGATCTTCATTGACGACGTTTCTGAACACGCCGTCCGGTCCCGGCCGCTGGATGTAGCCGGAGCTGCGCAACCCGGCCGCGGCAAGGCGCGCGTCGACGGTGACCTTCTGACGGCGGCCGGTCTTGAGCTCCCAGAGATCGGACACCGCGACGCCGACTGCGGCCACCGCCGCCGCGCACGTCTCCGCGATCCTAAAGCGGGTCGCGAGCACGGGATCGCTGCCGACGATGGTGACCTCGCCGTGTTCCGGCATGCCCCGGCCCCGCACCGCCATGATCTCTTCGAATGCAGTCGGCATGACGCGCCCTCCGAAAAGAGCTCCACTCTATACAAAAAAGAACCCCTCCTCGCCGGAGCGAAGAGGGGGAACGTTGCCGTCTTGGTCTGGTCAGTTGGCGACCGTGCCCCAGCTCGACGCCAAGTGCTCGGCGCCGCGCAGCGACAGTGCCAGGATCGTGTAAGTCGGGTTCGACGCGCCTTCGGTCGGGAAATTGCCCGGACCGGCGATCCACAAGTTCGGAATCTCGTGGGTCTGGCCGTAGCTGTTCACGATCGAGTCCGCGGCGCCAGTGCCCATGATGGTCCCGCCCATCAGATGGCTTGTCGGCACGTTGCGTCCGGCCCACACCTCCTTGGCGCCGGCGGCCTTGGCCGCTTTCTGGCCTTCCTCGACATTCGCCCGCCATAGCGCCAGCGTGTTGTCGTCGTAGCCGAACGTGAAGCGGCCGAGCGGCATGCCAAAGGCATCCTTGTCGCTCGCCAGCTCGATGCGGTTCTCGATATTCGGCAAGGTCTCGCCGAACAGGCTGACGCGGCTGAACCCGCGCGCCGCCCGCTTCATGAAAGTGTGCAGCTCGGGGCCGATCAGATCGGGCCGCGAGTTGGCGAAGTCGTGGGTCTTCTGTGCGGCGCCGACCGCGATGTAGGCGCTCCCGAACGCGCTCTTGCGGCTCGTTTTGGGATAGCGATCATACGACATGTACTGGGCGCCGATCGTGCCCAGGTGGTTCTGGATGTCCTCGTCGAACATGGCCGCGACGCCCGCGATGGTGTGCGCCATCATGTACTTGCCGACCAGGCCGTTGGCGTTGGCCAGCCCCTTGGCGTGCTTGTCGGTCGCCGAATTGAGCATGATGCGCGGGTTCTGCCCGGCCCATGCGGCCAGCACCACGACGTTGGCTTCCTGCACCTGCTTCTGCTTCTTGTCGTCGTAGTATTCGACGCCGGTGACGCGCGTGCCCTGCGGGTTGGTGAGGACGCGTGTGACCGTGCAGAGCGCGCGCAGCTCGGCCTTGGCTTTCCTGGCTTCGCCCAGATAAGTGACGGTCGGATTGGCGAGCGCGCCGGTCGGACAGCCGACATGGCACCAGCCGTCATAGATGCAGGCCGGACGCCCCTTGAATTCGCTTGAATTCATCGCCACCGGCGCCGGCGCCATGTGGATGCCGATCGAACTCGAAGCCCTTCTTCCAGATCTCGCCATGGCGGAAGGTCTTCATTGGCGGCATCGGATAGGGCTGGCCCGGCGGCCGCCACTTCTCCTCGGCCTCGGCGTCGCCCGACATGCCGATGTCGTGCGCTACCTTGTCATAGAACGGCGCGACATCCTGGTAGGCGATCGGCCAGTCGAGACCGCGTTTGTGCTCGCTCTTCATCTTGAAGTCGGTCTCGAGCAGGCGCGGATGATTGGCGAAATAGTGCAGCGCCGCGCCGCCCGCGCCCCAGCCGGCCTGGCCGGCGTAGCCGAACGGGTTCTTGCCTTCGAGCCGGAACGGAGCGCCCGCGGGACGAATCCGCCGGCCCCACATTTCCGAGCTGATGAGCTCGGAGAGCTGCCAGTCCGGCCCTGCCTCGAGCAGCACGACCTTCTTGCCGGCCTTCGCCAGCACGGATGCGAATACCGAGCCCGACGCGCCGGCGCCGACGATGACGACATCTACTTTTTCGTTCGCCATGTCACCACCTCTTCACTGGTGCGATGTGGGCCTGATACGGGATGCCGAGAGCCTCGTAGCCCTCCATGGTGCCGTACACGACGTCGACGGAATCGGCGCGCAGCACCGCGTAGGCGAAGGATGCACGCGGGCCCTGCCAGCCTTCGATCTTGTTCTGGCGCATGTTGTGGACGAACTCGATCATCTGAGCGGGCGTAAGCTCGACGAACTTGTGCCCGAACACGTGCTGGCTGCCGTTGTCGATGGCTTTGATGGCCGCGCGATAGAAGTTCGCAAACGGCGGCCGCACGTTCATGATGCGCGCCTGCAGCAGGGCCTCTTCTGCCGGCACCGAGATCTGCTGGTCGATGAAGTGCGCGACCCCGGCCGCGCGGGCGCCCTGCACGATTGTCTCGCCCAGTGCCTCGATGAGGTCGGCCTCGGCGCCCTTGAGCAGCCGGAACGGCACGTTGCGCGCCCGGGCCTCCCTGGCCGTCAGCATGACCGTCGAGCCGCCCACCGTGAAGGCGAGCGCACCCACCGTCGCGCCTTTCATAAAGGCGCGCCTTTCAATGATTGCCATGACGTTTCTCCCTAGGCGGTGCGGTCATCCACGCCGCGTTGCCCGGCTCGCCGGCCCCACGACGGTCCGCACCGTCATGAGGACGTCGAGCCGACGTCCCAGATGAGCATAGGAACGATGCGGAGGATATCAGACGGGCAATAGCGCCGAAAGCATGGCTCTAGAGTGGACCCAAGGTCGCGGCCGGCGCGGCCGTTAACACTCCCTCAACCCGCGCGAAGTCAGGACTCATGCTTTGGGATGGGGGAGTGCCATGGTTTCGCGCGTTGAACGCACGCCTTTCGCAAACTGGTGGTGGACGGTCGATCGGCTGATGCTGGCGGCGCTGTTTGCCCTCATGCTCGGAGGTATCGTGCTGTCGCTCGCCGCAAGCCCGCCGGTCGCGGCGCGGCTGGGGCTCGAGCCGTTCTATTTTGTCAATCGCCAAGTCTTCTATCTCATTCCGACCATCGTCGTGCTGCTGGTGACGTCATTTCTGCCGCTCCGCTACTCCCGCCGCATCGCGCTGGCCGTGTTCGTGGTGAGCCTCATCCTGGTCGCGCTGACGCTCGTGTATGGCGTGGAAGTGAAGGGCGCGCGCCGCTGGCTTGTGATCCTTGGGGTCAACGTCCAGCCTTCGGAGTTTCTCAAGCCGGCGTTCGTCGTGCTGATCGCGTGGCTGTTCGGCGAGTCGACGCAGCGCCCGGAGATGCCCGCCAATACGATTGCGCTCGCGCTCCTGCTTGTCAGCGTAGTGGTTCTCGTGCTGCAGCCGGATTTCGGGCAGACGATGCTGGTCGCGCTGGTGTGGGGCACGCTGTTCTTTCTCGCCGGCATGCGGATGATCTGGGTTGCAGGGCTGGGCGGCGCAGCCGCCGTCGGCCTGGGGGTCGCCTATCTGACCATCCCGCACGTGGCGAGGCGTATCCAGCGGTTCCTGGATCCGTCCTCCGGCGACACGTTCAATGTCGACCAGGCGCTGGAGTCGTTCCTGCGCGGCGGCTGGTTCGGCCGCGGCCCCGGCGAGGGGACGGTCAAGCGCGCGCTGCCGGAAAGCCACGCCGATTTTGTGTTCGCAGTGGCGGCCGAGGAGTTCGGCATCGTGCTCTGCCTCGTGCTGGTGGCCTTGTTCACGTTCATCGTGCTGCGTGCGCTCACCCATGCGATGCGCACCGAGGACCCGTTCCGACGCTTCGCGACGGCCGGGCTCGCGATCCTGTTCGGCCTGCAATCCGCCATCAACATGGCGGTGAATGTGCATCTCATACCCGCCAAGGGCATGACGCTGCCGTTCATCTCGTATGGGGGATCGTCGATGATCTCGCTCGCCTGGGCCATGGGAATGCTGCTCGCGTTGACGCGCGAGCGCCCGCAGACCGAAATGCTGTCGCGCGCCGCCGTGCTGGCGCCGGCCGGGAGCGCCGCCTGATGCCGGATGCGCCGGTGGTGCTGCTGGCCGCTGGCGGGACCGGCGGACATCTGTTTCCAGCTGAGGCGCTCGCCGCCGCGCTCGCGCGCCGTGGCATCACCATCGACCTCGCGACCGACGCGCGCGGCGGGCGCTACGGCGGCAAGTTTCCGGCCCGGCAGGTCCACGTCATTCCAAGCGAAACGGTGCGCGGCCGCAATCCGATAGCGCTCGCGCGTACCGCGGGCAAGCTCGGCATCGGCTTCATCAAGGCCTATCTCATGCTCGGCCGCGTCAGGCCGGCCGTCGTGGTTGGCTTCGGCGGCTACCCGACCGTTCCGCCGCTGCTTGCAGCAACGAAGCGCAACATTGCGACCCTCATTCATGAGCAGAACGCCGTGATGGGGCGCGCCAACAGGTTTCTGGCGTCGCGCGTGAGCGCGATCGCGACGAGCTTTGCGGGCGTGCTCGACGCCGAGCCGGCGCTGGCCGCCAAGGCGACGCGCGTCGGAAATCCGCTCCGGCCGGCGGTGATTGCGGCGGCAGCAACCGCATTCTCGGCGCCCGAAGCGGACGGGCTCCTGCGGCTTCTGGTGTTCGGCGGCAGCCAGGGCGCCCGGATCATGTCCGACGTGGTGCCGTCTGCGGTCGAGCGGCTCGACATGGCGTTACGCTCGCGGCTTCTGCTGGCTCAGCAGACACGCGAGGAGGATCTCGCGCGCGTGCGTGCTGCCTATGAGCGGCTCTCGGTCGCCGCCGAGGTGGCGCCGTTCTTCGCCGATCTGCCGGCGCGGATCGCGGACGCGCACCTGGTGGTATCGCGCTCGGGCGCCGGCACGGTGGCCGAGCTGGCGGCGATTGGTCGGCCTTCCATCCTGGTTCCGCTGCCCGGCGCGCTCGACCAGGACCAGTTTGCCAACGCGGGAGTGCTTGAAGTGGCATCCGGCGCGCTACGCCTGCCGCAGGATGCGTTCACGCCCGAGCGACTTGCGGCCGAGATTACGCGGCTTGCCAGCGCGCCGGAAAAGCTCGTAGCAATGGCGCAGGCGGCCCGTTCGCAGGGCGTTCTCGACGCCGCCGAACGGCTGGCCGATCTGGTGCTGGAGACGATCAAGAAACGATGACGAAGACGATAAGGAACCCGGCATGAAGCTTCCGCGCGACATTGGTCCGATCCACTTCGTCGGCATCGGCGGCATCGGCATGAGCGGCATCGCCGAAGTGCTGATCAATCTCGGCTACGCGGTGCAGGGCTCCGACGCCGCCGAGAACGCCAACGTCAAGCGCCTGCGTGAAAAGGGTGCCAGCATCTCGATTGGTCACTCGGCCAACAATCTCGGCGATGCCGAGGTGCTGGTCGTGTCGACTGCGATCAAGCGCGACAATCCGGAGCTCGTCGCGGCGCGCGCCAAGCGCGTGCCGGTGGTGCGGCGCGCGGAGATGCTGGCGGAACTGATGCGGCTGAAGAGCTGTATCGCGATCGCAGGCACCCACGGCAAGACCACCACCACCTCACTGGTCGCGGCGCTGCTCGATGCCGGCGAGCTCGATCCGACCGTGATCAACGGCGGCATCATCGAGGCCTATGGCACCAATGCGCGGCTCGGCGGCGGCGACTGGATGGTGGTCGAGGCCGACGAGTCCGACGGCACCTTCCTCAAGCTGCCGGCCGACATCGCCATCGTCACCAACGTCGACCCCGAGCATCTCGACCATTTCAAGACCTTCGAGGCAGTGCAGGAGGCGTTCCGCAGCTTCGTGGAGAATCTGCCGTTCTACGGCTTCGCGGTGATGTGTACCGATCATCCGGTCGTGCATCAGCTGGTCGGACGGCTGGAGGACCGCCGCGTCGTCACCTACGGCGAGAACCCGCAGGCGGATGTGCGCTTGGTTGATCTCGATCACGCCAATGGCGCTTCGCGCTTCTCGGTCGCGTTCCGCGACCGCGCCGGCGACAACGTGCACGAAATCAAGGCGCTCACCCTGCCGATGCCCGGACGGCACAACGCGCTCAACGCCACCGCCGCAATCGCGGTCGCGCACGAGCTTGGCATCGGTGACGAGATGATCCGCACGGCGCTTGCCCGGTTTGGCGGCGTGCGCCGCCGCTTCACCAAGACCGGCGAGTGGAACGGCGTGGCGATCATCGACGATTACGGCCACCACCCGGTCGAGATCGCGGCGGTGCTGCGCGCCGCGCGCGAATCCACCAAGGGGCAGGTGATCGCCGTGATGCAGCCGCATCGCTATACGCGCCTGCAATCCTTGTTCGAGCAGTTCTCGACCTGTTTCAACGACGCCGACACCGTGATCGTCGCGCCGGTCTATTCGGCCGGCGAGTCGCCAATCGCGGGCGCCGACCGTGACTCGCTGGTGCAGGGGCTGCGTGCGCGCGGCCATCGCCAGGTGATCCCGCTTGAGGGTCCGCAGGAGCTTGCGCGCATCGTCGGGCGCCTGGCATTTCCCGGCGACATCGTGGTGTGCCTTGGCGCTGGCAACATCACGCAGTGGGCCTATGCGCTGCCGGGCGAGCTCGCGGCGCTGGGGAAGGTGGCGTGATGGCGCCACCCTACGGGTATGGCGCCGCTCTGCCATGACCTTTCCCGACATCGTCCCGAGTCTCAAAGCTCGATTGCCTGCCTTGCGCGGGCGGCTTCTGCCGAACGAGCCACTGGCGCCGCTCACCTGGTTTCGCGTCGGCGGGCCCGCGCAGGTGCTGTTCATGCCGGAGGACGAGGCGGATCTCGCCTATCTGCTCGCGCATCTTCCAGACGACATTCCGGTGACCGTCATCGGGCTCGGCTCGAACCTGATCGTGCGTGATGGCGGCGTTGCGGGCGTGGTGATCCGCCTCGGCCGCGGCTTCGGCGAGGTCAAGGTCGAAGGCACGCGCGTGCGCGCCGGCACCGCGGTGCCCGATGTGAGAGTTGCGCGCGCGGCGCAGGAGGCGAGCCTCTCGGGTCTTGCGTTCCTGCGCGGCATTCCGGGCGCGATCGGCGGCGCTCTGCGCATGAATGGCGGCGCCTATGGGCGCGAGACCAAGGATGCCTTGATCGAGGCGCGCGGCGTCGACCGGCGCGGCAATGTGCGCGTCTTCGCCAACGGCGACATGCACTACTCTTATCGTCATTGCGGCGCGCCCGACGACATCATCTTCACCGAGGCGCTGTTTGCCGGAACGCCCGGCGACCCCGCCGAGATCGCAGCCGAGATGGACAAGATCACGCAGTCACGCGAGGCGACGCAGCCGATCAAGAGCCGAACCGGCGGATCGACCTTCAAGAACCCGCCCGGCCGCAAGGCCTGGCAGCTCATCGATGCGGCCGGCTGCCGCGGGCTCAAGGTCGGCGATGCGCAGGTTTCTGAGATGCATTGCAACTTCCTGATCAATCTCGGCACCGCTACCGCCGCCGACATCGAGACGCTCGGCGAGACCGTGCGCAGGCGCGTGCGGGAGACCTCTGGCGTCGAGCTTGACTGGGAGATCAAGCGCATCGGTGTGATAAAGTAGCTGCCAGACCGGAGGGCGGTGTGGACAGGGACATTCTGGTCGTCGGCGGCGGCATCGGCGGGCTCACCGCCGCGTATGCGCTCGCGCGCCATGGCTATGGCGTGCGCGTCTTGGAAGAGGCGTCGGAGTTCGGCGCCATCGGCTACGGCATCCAGCTCGGCCCCAACGTGTTTCACATGTTCGAGCGGCTGGGGTTGAGCGAGGCCGTGCTGCGGAAGTCAGTCATTCCGCGCGCGGTCGTGATGCTCGATGCGCTCGATGGCGCCGAGGTGGCCAATATTCCGACTGGCGAGAGCTTCCGGCGGCGCTTCAAATATCCTTATGTCGTTCTCCATCGCATCGATCTGCACCACGTGCTGCTCGACGCCTGCAAGGCGATGCCTTCGATCGACCTCATGCCCTCGACCGCCGCGGCTGCCTTCGAGGACCTGGGCGAGCACGTGCGCGTGCACACCCGGGACGGCCGTGCCTTCGAAGTGGCAGCGGTGATCGGTGCCGACGGGCTCGGCTCGGCCATCCGCGCGCAGATGCTTCAGGAAGGCGCCCCGTGCTTCATCGGTTACGTCGCCCATCGCACCATCGTACCGATGGAGCGCGTGCCCGCGGGCGTGCGCCACGATGATGTGGTACTATGGGGTGGTCCGGGATTCCACATCGTGCACTACCCGCTGCGGCAGAAAACTGTGTTCAACATCGTGGCCGTGTTTCGCACCTCGACCTATGCGGAGAAGGGCGATCTGGCGGGCCACCGCGCCGAGATCGAGAAGACCTACCGGGATGCGCACCCGGCGATGAAATCGCTCCTGGCCATGATGGACTTTGAGCGCCGCTGGGCGATCTCCGATCGCGATCCGATCCGCCATTGGCACCGCGGCCGGGTGGTGCTGCTGGGGGATGCCGCGCATCCGACCTTGCAGTCGCTCGCACAAGGGGCCTGCATGGCGATCGAGGATGCCGTGTGCCTGACGGACCTCATTCATGCGACCGGTGGCGATTTCGCCGCGGCCTTCCGGCAGTACGAGTCCTCGCGCATGCTGCGCACTGCGCGGGTGCAACTCGAATCTCGCGCGCTGTGGCCATTTTACCACGCGGAGGGGATCGCGCGGGACGTGCGCAATCAGACGACGGCGGAATGGTCCGAAGATCACATGTTCCGCTGTCTCGCCTGGTTGTATGACGGCTTCGCGCTGCCTACCGAGGGCGAACAAGTCACGCGCCGCGCCCGCTCAGGTTCCCGTCCTTAAGACGC
This sequence comes from uncultured Alphaproteobacteria bacterium, assembly GCA_963753575.1. GTDB lineage: Bacteria > Pseudomonadota > Alphaproteobacteria > Rhizobiales > Xanthobacteraceae > VAZQ01. The sequence continues at coordinate 2,437,531 of CAVWCR010000003.1, read as the reverse complement.
GGCAAAGCCAGTCGCGTCAAAGTTCCTTCGGTGCCATGGGCACAACTGCGATTCTAATCTCGACGCCACGTTGAATCTCGACTCTAGTGGCAACTGCGCGAATCAGTGATCGGGCTGTGGTGAATAGGTTGTGGTGGATGGCATGAGTAAGCACGTCGCCGTTTTGATGGGAGGCTGGTCGGCCGAGCGCGAGGTGTCGCTGCGTTCCGGTCGAGCCTGCGCAGATGCGCTCACGCGCCTTGGGTATCGGATAACCCGCATCGACGTCGGGCGCGACATCGCGGCGGTGCTCGCAACGATCAAGCCGGACGTGGCGCTCAACGTGCTGCACGGCCGTCCGGGCGAGGACGGAACGCTCCAGGGCATGCTGGAGATTCTCGGCATTCCTTATACGCATTCGGGCGTCATGGCCTCCTCGGTCGCGATGCAGAAGGATGTCGCCAAACAGCTCCTGCGCGCCGCCGAGGTCCCGGTCCCGGATGGGCTTGTCGCCTCCCGCCTGGAAGCCGCCAAGGCGCACCTGCTGCCGCCGCCCTATGTGATCAAGCCTGTGGCAGAAGGCTCGAGCGTCGGCGTGTTCGTCGTCACCGAGGAGCACGCCCACCCGCCGCAGGAGCTGACCCGTCCGGATTGGTCCTATGGGGATCGCGTCATCGTCGAAAAGTTCATTCCGGGCAAGGAGTTGACCTGCGCGGTGAAGGGCGATGAGGCGCTCGGCGTGATCGAGATCGTGCCGACGGTACGATTCTACGACTACGAGGCTAAGTATGCGCCCGGTGGATCAAAACACCTGCTGCCGGCTCCTGTTTCATCCTTTGTTTACCAACTGACCCGAAGACTAGCGTTGGCGGCGCATCGGGCGCTCGGCTGCCGCGGGGTCAGCCGAGCGGACTTCCGTTACGACGACCGGATCGAGGGGACGGGAGGACTGGTCTGTCTCGAAGTCAACACCCAGCCAGGGATGACCGAAACCTCACTCGTACCCGAGCTCGCGGCACACGCGGGCATCACGTTCGATGAGCTTGTGCGATGGATGGTCGAGGACGCCTCGCTCAATCGCTGACCTGGATCGCACGGCTGCGCGCGCGCCCGCCGACGCTGGACACGCGCGCCCTTGTCACTGATGAGTTCTTCCGCGCGGGCGTGCTGCCTGCGCGCCTGTTGCGTTTGGCGAGGGGACTGTTCCTGGCGATCCTGCGTGTGCATGTGCCGCGCGGTGTGGGGACGGCAGCGACTGCTCTCGTCATTCTGGCGAGCATCGTCTACGGCGCGATCAAGGGCGACCACGTGCCCGCAATCGTCGCCGCGTTCAAGGAGACGCGCGATCAAGCGGCCAATGCGGCGGGGTTCCGCATCACGTCGCTCGCGCTCTCCGGCAATGTCCATGTCAGCAAGGAGGAGGTTCTCGCGATCGCAGGCGTGACCGGTACCACGTCGCTTCTGTTCCTTGATGTCGTTGAGGTTCTTGAACGGCTTATGACCAATCCGTGGATTGCCGATGCGACCGTACTCAAGCTCTATCCGGGCGAGTTGCAGGTCCGCATCAGCGAGCGCCATGCCTTTGCGCTCTGGCAGAAGGACGGCCGCGTCTCCGTCATCGCCGACGACGGTACCGTGCTCGAGCCCTATATCACGCCGGGGCTCGCGCGGCTGCCGCTTGTGGTGGGGCGGGGCGCCCATACGCGCGCCAAGGCGTTTCTGGCGCTGCTCGATCGCCACCCCGACATCCGCGATCAGGTCCGCGCGTCGATCCTGGTGGGTGAACGGCGCTGGAACCTGCGGCTGCGCAACGGCCTCGATATTCGCCTGCCCGAGATCAATGCCGCGGGCGCGCTCGAACGGCTGGTCGCGCTCGATCGCGACAACAAGCTGATGAGCCGTGACATCACGGCGATCGATCTGCGCCTGCCCGATCGTGTCACCGTGCGTCTGTCGCCGGCCGCGGCGCAAGCGCGCTCGGAGGCGCTCGGCAAGGACAGCAAGCCGCAGGTGAAGAAAGCGGGGCCGGCATGAGTGCGGCTCTGCAGTTCGGCCTGACGCCGAAGACCAAGCCGCTGTCGCCGCGGCGCTCGGCGATGATTGCGGCGCTCGACGTCGGCACCAGCAAGATCGCCTGCCTGATTGCGCGGCTCAAGCCGCATCCGCCGCAGGACGTGCTGCGCCGGCGCAGCCATTCGATCGAGGTCATCGGCTTTGGTCACACGCTGGCGCGCGGCATGAAGGCGGGCGCCGTGACCGATCTCATGGAGGCCGAACAGGCGGTGCGCCAGGCGCTCGATCTCGCGGAGCGGACCGCGGGCATGCAGCTGAAGTCGGTCGTCGTGTCGCTGTCGGCCGGCAAGCCGGCCAGCGAGCTCATGACCGCCACCGTCAACGTCGCCGGCAAGACCGTTTCGGATGGCGACATCACGCGTGTGCTCTCCGCCGGCAGTCAGCATTCGGTGCGGCCGGGGCGGGCCGTGCTGCATTCGCTGCCGATCGGCTACTCGCTCGACGAGGTCAACGGCATTCGCGATCCGCGCGGCATGGTAGGGCGCCGCTTCGGCATCGATATGCATGTGATGACGGCGGACATCGCCGTGGTCCGCAACCTCATCCTGGCGATCGAGCGCTGCCACCTGGAGGTCGGTGCTCTGGTGGCGAGCCCCTATTCCTCGGCGCTTTCGGTGCTCGCCGACGACGAGTCCGATCTTGGAGCGGCGCTCGTCGATATGGGTGCGGGCACGACCACGATCGCGGTGTTTGCCGGCGGGCGGTTCGTGCACGGCAACGGCTTCGCGGTCGGCGGCCATCACGTCACCATGGATATCGCGCGCGGATTGAACACGCGCATTGCCGACTCCGAGCGAATCAAGACCCTCTATGGCAGCGTTCTTGCGGGCGGCTCGGACGAACGAGAAATGATCGCTATTCCTCCGGTCAATGACGACGAGCACGAGACCCCGCAATTCGTGTCGCGCGCGCAGCTGGTGCGAATCGTGCGGCCGCGCGTCGAGGAAATCCTTGAGATGGTCCGCGATCGCCTGGCGGCGTCACCGTTTGCGGCCGAGCCGCGCGGGCGTGTCGTCCTGACTGGCGGCGCCTGCCAGCTCAGCGGACTGGTCGAGCTTGCGACTAAGATTCTCGGACGACCGGTGCGCATCGGCCGCCCGCTCGGCATGGCGGGCCTGCCCGACGAGGCGAAAGGCCCTGCCTTTGCGTCGGCGACGGGCCTGCTCGTCTACCCGCAGGCCGCTCACCTCGAACACTTCGAACCCCAGCGTCTGCAATACGCGGCGACCGGAACCGGCGGCTACATCGCGCGGGTCGGGCGATGGCTGCGGGAGAGCTTCTGATGCGTGGCGCAAAGCGATTCCATCGGCTGGCGGCGGACCGGCCCAACCCGGCGGTAAAGACCGCCGTAATGAAGAGGCAAACATGACGATCGACATGAAGATTCCCGACATCCGCGAGCTGAAGCCGCGGATCACGGTGTTCGGGGTCGGTGGCGCCGGCGGGAATGCCGTCAACAACATGATCTCGAGCGGGCTGCAGGGCTGCGAATTCGTTGTCGCCAATACCGACGCCCAGGCGCTCACCTCTTCCAAGGCCGAGCACGTCATTCAGATGGGGGTTCAGGTCACTGAGGGCCTTGGCGCGGGCTCGCAGCCCGAGGTCGGGCGTGCGGCCGCCGACGAGGTGCTGGAAGAGATCCGCAGCCATCTGACGGGCGCCCACATGGTGTTCGTCACCGCCGGCATGGGCGGCGGTACCGGCACCGGGGCGGCTCCCGTGGTGGCGCGCTGCGCCAAGGAGCTTGGAATTCTGACCGTCGGTGTTGTCACCAAGCCGTTCCACTTCGAGGGCGTGCGCCGGATGCGGATGGCGGAGTCCGGCATCCAGGAACTGCAGAAGGTGGTCGACACCCTGCTCATCATCCCGAACCAGAACCTGTTTCGGGTGGCGAACGAGAAGACGACCTTCGCGGACGCCTTCGCGATGGCCGATCAGGTGCTCTATTCGGGCGTTGCCTGCATCACCGACCTGATGGTCAAGGAAGGGCTTATCAATCTCGACTTCGCCGACGTGCGCGCGGTCATGCGCGAGATGGGCAAGGCGATGATGGGGACCGGCGAGGCGTCGGGCGAGAAGCGGGCACTGGCGGCGGCGGAGGCTGCTATCTCGAATCCGCTCATCGACGATGCCTCGATGAAGGGCGCCAAGGGCCTGCTGATCTCGATCACCGGCGGTCGCGACCTCACGCTCTATGAGGTGGACGAGGCCGCCACCCGCATTCGCGAGGAGGTGGATCAGGACGCCAACATCATCGTCGGGGCGACCTACGACGAGAACCTCGAAGGCATCATTCGGGTGTCGGTCGTGGCGACCGGTATCGATCAGACCCTGGCCGCCCGCGCGCCATCCGGGTCGGACGCGAGGCTGGCAGAGCTTGCGCAGAAGCTGCGCGCGGATCAACTCCGCCTGGCGGAACGGGTCGAACGGGCCGAGACGAGGGCGCCGGTGACGACCCCGCTGGCGGCTTCGACCACGAGCACGACAACGTCGGAAGCGATCGAATCAGCGGCAAAGGCTGCGGTGGCGGCCGCGGTGCTCCCGATCACGGACAATGAGGACGTGACGTTCCGGCCGATTACGCAGAAGCCGGCGCTGTTCCTGGAGCCAGTCGAGGAACAACCGCCGGAAGAGCTGCCGCCCGCCAGCGCCTTCATCCCGCCGTCACCGGACCGTGCGGGCCGCGGTCGTACGATGCCGCGGATCGAGGACCTTCCGCTTCCGGCTCAGAACGAGTTGCGCGCGGTGCGCGGCGAATCAACATCCGCCGACAACCCGGAGAAGCGCCGGATAGGGCTGTTGCAGCGCCTGGCCTCGGTTGGGCTCGGCCGGCGCGACGAAACCGGGGAGGGCGATGGGCCAGCCGATGGGCAACGTCCACTCCAGTCTGACCAGCGCCCCCGCCCGGGCGCCGGACGCCCGATTGATTCGCGTCCCGATCCCGTGTCCGAGTACGCAAAACGACCGGTTCACCAGGCTTTGGACCCTCATGGACGTCAAGCTCCTGTGAATAATTCGCCCGAAGAGGACCAGCTCGAAATCCCGGCCTTTCTGCGTCGGCAGGCCACATGAACTGGTCGTTCCCGGCTCAGGCCCATCGGGATGCACGCCGTTGCGCGCGCATTGCGACCGCTCGGTCGCCGCGCATCGCTGTAACACGTTGTATCGTAATGGTTATTCCATCGGCAGCCGGATCGGTGGGAGCGCCCATGCATGCCCGGTCGGGCCGCCATGGGTTGTGGTGGAGCAATTTGCGACAGCGGCACGGCACGATTGCGGCTGCTTCTAGGTAACAGTCGGTAAGAAAGCGTGAGTTGAGTTAACAGCTAAGCCCGCTAAGCTTCCACTCCACGAAGGGGTTCGTGTCGGGGGGATTGTGCGGGTCGATCGAGGCCCGCATGCCAAGCTCAATCCCCAGTCGGCTTCAGAGGGCGGCGCTTCAGCGCAGCCGGGGACGCGTGCCGGAGTTCCGGGGCGTGCAAGTAGGCGGGATGGGAGTATGAGAGCTGGACGGCAGACGACTTTGCGGGACCAGGCCATGCTTTCGGGCGTGGGGGTCCATTCGGGTCTCCCGGTTACGGTGACACTACAACCGGCCGACGCGTCCACAGGCATCAAATTCATCCGTACCGGGCTCATGGGGCAGCGTGAGCGGGAAATTTGCGCCGATATCAGCGCGGTCACTGCCACCGAACTTGCAACGGTCCTGGGAGATGCGTCGGGCCCGTTGGTATCGACCGCTGAGCACGTGCTCGCGGCCTTGCGCGGCCTCGGCGTGGACAACGCCGTGGTCGAGATCGACGGTCCGGAAATGCCGATCCTGGATGGCAGCGCGGCGCCTTTTGTGGCTGCGATCGATCAGGTTGGGATCAAGACGCTCGACCAGGCGCGCCGGTTCATTCGGGTGCTGCGGCCGGTTCGGGCCGCTGCCGGTGAGTCCTTTGGCGAGCTGCGTCCTTATGCACGCGGCCTGCGAATCGAGACCGAGATCGCGTTCGAGCATCCCCTGATCGGTCGTCAGATCATCGCATTTGATTGCACGCCGGACGTATTCCGGCGTGATATCGCCCGCGCCCGCACGTTCGGTTTCATGCGGGATGTCAGCAAGCTCTGGAGCGCTGGCTATGCGCTTGGCGCATCGCTGGAAAACACGGTGGTCATCAGCGACACGCGCGTGCTCAATCCGGAGGGGACCCGGTATTCCGACGAATTCGTTCGGCACAAAGCGCTCGACGCCATCGGCGACTTGGCGCTGGCCGGCATGCCGCTCTTGGGCGCCTATCGTTCGGTGCGCGGCGGCCACAAGCTTAACTACGCGGTGCTCACCGCGCTGATGGCCGACCCGACCGCCTGGACCGTGGTTGACGCGGATGCAGTGCGACCCGGACGTGGTCATGCCGAGGCGGCGGGACTCGTGGCCGCAGCCTATGCGCCAGACGTCTCCTGAGCCGCAAGAAGCGCCTGGAAGTCCACATCTTATCCATTCAGAGCAGTGGCTGTTCGCCATATTCCGGGCGGATTGTCTGCATATTTCCTTGGTCTCATCAGGGGTTATCGGCTAGATGGGACTAGAAAGCGGTCGGCTGGCCGCGCTTAGTGCGGATACTCGGGGACACAGGGCGTCCATGCGGTGGGGTTCAAAATCGTCGGATGAGGCGGGGCGCTGTTCGCGGCGGCCTTTCCTTGCGCGGTTCTTGTCGCTCTTGCTGATTGCGCCGGCGCTGGCGGGCTGCGAGAGCCTGAACTGGTTTGGCTCGAAAGACGACCCGGTGCTCGATGAGCCCGCGGACCGCATCTACAATGAGGGCCTTTACCTCCTCAACGTGAAACATGACTCCAAAGGCGCGGCCAAGCGTTTCGAGGAGGTCGACCGGCAGCATCCTTATTCGGAGTGGGCGCGCAAGTCGCTGATCATGTCGGCCTACGCCTACTACGATGCGGGCGATTACGATGATTCGATCAACTCGGCGAAGCGCTACATCCAACTGCATCCGGGCAGCCAGGACGCCGCCTATGCGCAATTCCTGATCGGCTCCAGCTATTTCGACCAGATCCGCGACGTCTCGCGCGACCAGGAGCAGACCGAGAAGGCCATCGCGACGCTCGAGGAGGTCGTACGCAAATACCCGAATACCGAATATGCGGTGTCGGCCAAGCGCAAGATCGAGGAGGGGCGCGATCAGCTTGCCGGCCAGGTGATGCTGGTCGGCCGCTACTACATGGAGCGGCGCGATTACACCGGCGCAATCAACCGCTTCAAGATGGTGGTGACGCGCTATCAGACCACGCGGCACGTCGAGGAAGCGCTGTTGCGGTTGACGGAGGCCTATATGGCGCTGGGCGTGGCGAGCGAGGCGCAGACCTCTGCCGCGGTGCTCGGGCATAATTTCCCGGACAGCCGCTGGTACAAGGACGCCTATGCGCTCCTGAACAAGCGCGGCCTTGAGCCCAACGAAAACAAAGGTTCCTGGATCAGCCGGGCGTTCAGGCTCAGCTAGCCGCGCCCGCAACGATCAGACGCCTGAGGACAGGCGAGAGAATCGGCACTATCTTCGCCGGCGTCTTGGACGCATACGCCTCTCATGCTGACCCGGCTGTCCATCCGCGACATCGTTCTGATCGAGCGCCTCGATATCGATTTCGCGGCGGGGCTTGCCGCGCTCACGGGCGAGACCGGCGCCGGCAAGTCGATCCTGCTTGACGCGTTTGCGCTGGCGCTTGGGGCGCGCGGCGACGTTGCCCTGGTCCGGCACGGCGCCGATCAGGGCCAGGTAACGGCGGCATTTGAACTTCCGCTGGACCACCCGGCGCACACGCTGATCGACGCCCATGGCATTCCGTCCGAGGATGAACTGATCCTGCGTCGTGTGCAGCTGGCCGACGGCCGCACTCGCGCCTTCGTCAACGACCAGCCGGTGAGCGTGCAGGTCATGAAGGCGGTCGGCGCCGCCCTGGTCGAGATTCACGGGCAGCATGACGAACGCGCGCTGGTCGATGCCGCGACCCACCGCCGGCTGTTGGACGCCTTCGGGGGGCTGGAAGGGCAGGCCCAGGACGTCGCGCGCCGCTGGGAGGAGCGCCGTACCCTTGAAGCGGAAGCCGAGGCGCACCGCAGCGAGGTCGAGCGTGCTCGACGGGAGGCCGACTGGCTGCGTCACGCCGTCGAAGAGCTGACCCGGCTCGCGCCGGAGCCACTGGAGGAGAGCGCGCTCGCCGGGAAGCGCACCGCCATGATGCAGGTGGAGAAAGTCGCCGGCGATCTGCGTGAGGCGCGCGATGCTGTCTCCGGCAGCCAGTCACCGGTGCCGGCATTGTCGGCGGCGGTGCGGCGCCTCGAGCGGCGCGTGACACAAGCGCCCGGACTGATCGAACCGGCCGTGCGCGCGATCGATACCGCGCTCAATGCGCTGGAAGAGGCGCATGTGCATCTGGAGCAGGCGTTGCGCAGTGCCGACCATGATCCGCGCGAGCTTGAGCGGATCGAGGAGCGATTGTTTGCGCTGCGCGCAGCCTCGCGCAAGTACGGCGTGCCGGTCGATGATCTCAACGCGCTCGCGGCGCGCCATGCCGCCGATCTCGGTCTGATCGATGCCGGAGCCGAGCGCCTCGCCTCGCTCGAGGCGGCGGCGCGCGAGGCGGACAGTCGCTATCGGACGGCCGCTGCGGCGCTGTCGGAGGCGCGGCGCAAGTGTGCGCAGAAGCTCGACAAGGCCGTCAATGCCGAGCTCAAGCCCCTCAAGCTTGAACGCGCCACGTTCTCGACTGAGATCGTGACAGAACCGAAGGCGAGCGGACCGCACGGTCTCGATCGGGTCGAGTTCTGGGTGCGGACCAATCCCGGGACCCGCCCGGGGCCGCTGATGAAAGTCGCGTCCGGCGGCGAGCTGTCCCGCTTCCTGCTCGCGCTCAAGGTCGTGCTCGCCGACCGCGGTTCGGCGCCCACGCTCATCTTTGACGAGATCGATACCGGCGTCGGCGGCGCGGTCGCGGATGCGATCGGCGTGCGGCTCGCGCGGCTTGCCAAGGAGGCGCAGGTGATCGCGGTGACGCATGCGCCGCAGGTCGCGGCCCGGGCGAACCGCCACTTCCTGATCACCAAGGATGCGCTCGATAAGGGCAAGCGGGTGGCGACCCGCGTCGCCGAGCTCGCTCCCGACCGCCGGCGCGAGGAGATCGCGCGCATGCTTGCCGGCGCCGAGATCACCGCCGAGGCGCGCGCCGCCGCCGCGCGCCTGATCAAGGCAGCCGGGTGAAGCGCTTCAGGCAGGCGCATCACATCTCGGCGTTTCCTGCCTTCTTACTCGAATTTCCGGCCGCCCAGGTAGACCGCTTCCATGCTGCGCATGTTGGCGATGTTGTCGAGCGGGTTTTTCGCCAGCACCAGGAAGTCGGCCGCCTTGCCCTTGGCGAGCGTGCCGAAGTCACGGTCGATGCCGAGCATTTCTGAATTGTTTTTCGAGAACGATTGGATCACCTGCATGGGCGTGAGGCCTGCCTCGATCAAGAGCTGCATCTGGCGGTGCTCGAAGAAGCCCTGGATGAAGAAGCGCTCGGAGGCGCCGCCAGAATCGGTGCCGAAGCCGAGGCGGATGCCGGCGTCGGACAGTCTCTTGACGTTCGCCTTGTCCTGCTCGAATGCCCGCATCAGGCGCTCGCGCGCCGGAAGGTTGGTGAGCGACACAAGTTTTTTGTCGAGGCCGGCGGCTTGCGCCGGCGTGAGGCCCTTGCTGAAGAACGGGTCGTCGGGCGCGCCGCCGCCGGCGCGGAACATTCCTTCCTCGCGGGCGAGCGTCGAGACCACCGAGACATTGCGGGCCTTCAGCGTCGCCAGAAAGTCCGCCGGGATGACCTGATCGCGCACGTTGTGCGCCAGCATGTTGACGCCTTCGTCGACCGCCATGCGGGCGTCTTCAAGCTCAACGATATGCGCCATCGTCAGCTTGCCGTGCTTGCGCGCCTCATCGAACACCGCCGCCACGAACGCGCGCGAGAGCTTGGGCACCCGTCCGCCCTGGGCGTCGAGCCACACTTTGATGAAGTCGGCGCCATGGGTGGCGATCTCGTCGACCTTGCGGCGCGCTGCTTCTGGCGTCTTGTAGTCGTCCGTGAAGAATTCGGAAGCGCTTGATTGATCTCGCTGATTTGACCTGAGCAAGTATTCGATTTTGCAAGAAAGCCGGGTGTGGCTGTGGGTTTTCTTGCGTTTTTGGATTCCAGGTTTGGTCGGCTCGTGATTCCCTTGACGGCGAGATTCGCTGTCGGAGGAGAATGATGAGCCGGCCCCGCGACGATCGTCAGGACAATCTGTTTCAGCCGTCACTGGAGACGATCATCAATCCTCGCCACCCGCTGGTGCGGCTCGCGGGAGAGATGGATTGGGATTTTGTGGGGAGGCGCTTCGGCTCGGTCTGTCGCGTGGGCCCGGGGCAGCCGCCGCTGCCGACGCGACTGGTGGCCGGGCTGTTCATCATCAAGCACATGCACAACCTCTCCGACGAGGCGCTGTGCGATCGGTGGGTGGAGAACCCGTATTACCAATACTTCTGTGGGGAAGTGGTGTTCCGGCACGAGCTGCCATTTGATCGCTCGTCGCTGACCCGCTGGCGCCAGCGGCTGGGTGAAGAGCAGCTCGCCGCGCTGCTGCAGGAGAGCCTTGCGGCGCCGCCCGAGGCCAGCGTTGTAAAGCGGTACTTGACCGTGAGGATGCGCGCGCCGCGCAGATCGCCGGCCTGCTGGCGCGCCTTGTACGCGACGATGTCGTCGGGATCCGACGCCATGCTGGTCGTGGTGGTTACGCCATAGAGCGCGTATTGGCGCAACTGGCGATCGCGCGGAGCCGGGCCGACATGGCCGTGGCCGTTGATGATGCCCGGCACCACGTATTTGCCGGCAAGGTCGATCGTGGTCGCGCCCGCAGGCGCCGACACCGATGTCGCGCAGGCGGCCGTTCTCGATCACGATCGTGACGTTCTCCCGGGGCGCCGCGCCGCTGCCGTCGATCAGCGTCGCGCCCCGGAGCACGGTGGTTTGGGCGGCGGCGCTGCCGGAACATAACACGGCCGCAATGAACGCGAGAAACCAGGAAGTGCGCATGGCGCTTGTCCGTGGCCGATGCATCACTCGCGCGGCGCATCGGCCAATGGTGTACGCTAGGCCCGGCGCACCATCGCGGGCGTGAGGCGTTTGACCGAGGGCGCGCCCATCTGCTGGATCATCGCGCGCGTCTCCACGCGCAGGATTTCGAGCACGCGCTCAACTCCGGGCTGGCCGAAGGCGCCGAGCCCCCAGAGATAGGGACGGCCGACGCAGACCGCCTTCGCGCCCATGCACAGCGCCTTGACGACGTCGGAGCCGCGGCGGAATCCGGAATCGATCAGCACCGGCATCGAGCCCGCGACCTGCATGATCTCCGGCAGCGTCTCGATGGTCGAGGGGCCGCCGTCTTCGCTGCGCCCGCCATGGTTCGACACGATGATGGCGTCGATGCCGGCTTCGGCGGCGAGCTTGGCATCCTCCCAAGTCAGGATGCCCTTGAGCACCATCTTCATCTTGGTCTGCTCGCGCAGCCGCTTGATGTAGTCCCAGCTCATCGCGGAGGCCTGGATGTTGGTGAGGCCCGACACGTCGAGCCCGTCATAGGCGGGCTTGCGCTTGTTGCTGGATGAGATGCTGCTGCGGTCGTGACAGTCGCGGCAGTTGCGGGTGTCGCTGGGACGCAGGCGCGCGAGCGCTTCCTGGTTGCGGCCGCCGCTGCGATCGACCGTCACCGCGACCGCGATGCAGCCCGCGCGCTCGGCGCGCTTGACGTGGTGGGTCGCCACTTCGAACTTGTTGGTGGCGTAGAGTTGGAACCAGATCGGCGCGCCGCGCGCCTTGGTGACGTCCTCGACCGAAGTCGTGGCCTGGGTCGACAGCAGCATCAGGTGATTGCCGCCCTTGGCCGCGTTGGCGACCGCGGTTTCCCCGTCGGGGTGATAGCCCTTGTGGCCGCCGGTCGGCGAGATGGCGATCGGGCTGCTATACTTGACGCCGAAAATCTCGACACTGGTGTCGACCTTGCTGACGTCGACCAGGCGGCGCGGCCGCAGCACGAACTTCTGGAAGCCCTCGCGGTTGGCGCGTAGCGTGGTCTCATCATCGATGCCGGACGCCATGTAGCCGAAATGCGCGGGCGGCACGTTCTTCTGCATCACCGGCTCGAAGTCGAAGACGTTGATCGCCTCCTTTGGGCTCGAGATCAGCTTGTCGAGCGTGCGTGGCCCCCACAACATCGGGTCGGGGAGGAGGCCCGGCCGCTCGGCCGCGAAGGCGGCGAGATCGGAGGCGGCGAGCAGTGGGCTCGCGGCCAGGAACTGCAGGAACTTGCGGCGGCTGGCGGCCTGAACGGCGTCGGACGACATGGCGGTATCCTCCCCAAGGATTATGTGTTCACGGGCGCCCGACACCGCGGTGGGAGCGGGCTGCACCTGCCGCAATCCTAGCCGGCCCGAAGCGGGAAATACATCGCCAATCTGACGGCGTTGGCGGCCCGGTGGCGATGCCGTAAAAAGCAGGCCATGGCTCGCAATTCCAGCAAGATCGACGTCGACAAGCTTACCGCCGCCCAGGCCAAGGCCGAGCACGCCTGGCTCGAGGCCGAGCTTCGCAAGCATGACGAGGCGTATTATCAGCAGGATGCTCCAACCGTCTCGGATGCCGACTACGACGCGTTGCGCCGCCGTTACGGCGAGATCGAGGAGCGTTTCCCCGACCTGCGCACGCTCACGAGCCTGACGCGCAAGGTCGGCGCTGCGCCGGCACGCGGCTTTGCCAAGGTGCGGCATGCGGTGGCGATGCTGTCGCTGCAGAACGCCTTTGGCACGGAGGACGTGACTGATTTCGTCGCTCGCATCCGGCGCTTCCTCAATCTCAAGGAGGACGAAGCGCTGACATTCACGGCCGAGCCGAAGATCGATGGGCTGTCGATGTCGCTGCGCTACGAGGACGGCATGCTCGTGCGCGCCGCCACCCGCGGCGACGGCGAAGAGGGCGAGGACGTTACCGCCAACATCAAGACACTCAAGGAGATCCCGCACAAGCTCAAAAGCAGAAACCCGCCTGCGGTGTGCGAGATCCGCGGCGAGGTCTACATGACCAAGGCCGATTTCCTTGAACTCAACAAGCGCCAAGCGGCCGAAGGCGAGCCGGTGTTCGCCAATCCGCGCAATTCGGCCGCCGGCTCGTTGCGGCAGAAGGATGCAGCGATTACCGCGTCGCGTTCGCTGCACTTCTTTGCCTATGCCTGGGGCCAGATGAGCACGATGCCGGCCGATACCCAATGGGGCATGCTGAAATGGCTGGCGGCGAGCGGCTTCAAGACCAACCCACTGTGCAAGCTTTGCGGGTCGGCCGAGGATTTGCTGGCGTTTCACCGCGATATCGAAATGCGCCGGGCCGCGCTCGACTACGACATCGACGGCGTCGTCTACAAAGTTGATCGCATCGACTGGCAGGAACGGCTGGGCTTTGTTTCACGCAGCCCCCGCTGGGCCATCGCGCACAAGTTCCAGGCCGAGAAGGCGACCACCATCGTGCGCGATATCGAGATCCAGGTCGGGCGCACTGGCGCGCTCACGCCGGTCGCCAAGCTCGAGCCGGTGAGCGTCGGCGGCGTCGTGGTGCAGAACGCGACGCTACACAACGAGGAGGAGATCGCGCGGCTCGAGGTGCGCGTCGGCGACACCGTGACGATCCAGCGGGCGGGCGATGTCATTCCGCAGGTACTTGGGGTCGTGACCGAGAAGCCGCGCGGGCCCAAGCCCTATCACTTTCCGAAGAAATGCCCGTGCCCGCTCAAGACCGACGTGGTGCGCGAAGCGATCGCGGGCGGTGAGGAAGGCGCGCGCTCTCGTTGCACCGGCGAGTTTGCCTGTCCCTATCAGAAGATCGAGCATCTCAAGCATTTCGTGTCGCGCCGCGCCTTCGACATCGAGGGGCTCGGCGAAAAGCAGATCGAGATGTTCTTCGAGCAGGGCTGGATCAAGGAGCCGGCCGACATCTTCACGCTCGAAGCCCGCAACGCCAAGATCAAGCTGCAGGAGGTCGAAGGCTACGGCGAGGTCTCGGTAAGGAACCTTTTTGGCGCCATCGGGTCGCGGCGCGAGATCTCGCTCGAACGGCTCATCTATGCGCTCGGCATGCGCCATGTCGGAGACACTACTGCCCGTGTGCTGGCGCGCGGCTATGGCTCCTGGGAGGCGTTTCATGAGGCGGCCCGCAAGCTCACCCGTGGCGATCAGGAGACGCGCGAGGAGATGGATAACCTTGACCAGATCGGCGACACCGTCATTGACAGTCTGGCCGCCTATTTTGGCGAGAAGCACAACCGCGACATTGTCGATCGGCTGACCAAGGAAGTTCGCATCATCGATGCCGAGCGGCCGCGCGCCGACTCTGTGGTTGCCGGCAAGACCGTGGTGTTCACCGGCTCGCTCGAGAAGATGACGCGCGACGAGGCCAAGGCCATGGCCGAGCGGTTTGGCGCCAAGACCGCAGGCTCGGTGTCGAAGAAGACCGATTACGTGGTGGCAGGCCCGGGCGCCGGCTCCAAGCTCAAGGATGCCACGAAGTTGGGCGTTACCGTGCTCACCGAGGACGAATGGTTCGCGCTCATCGGCGAGAAGCGTTGAGAGCCTTTCTGTTCGTCCCCGTGCGAGCGCGCGCAAGCGGGGACCAGACCCACACGGTCGTTAGAGCAAGCAGCTTCTGGATTCCCGCTGGCGCGGGAATGGAGGGAGCTTGTGGCTAGGCATCAGCGAAACGTCGTCTATCGCACGCCACCCTTGTTCACCGCCGGGCCGGTATAAGCCTCGAAACGCTTGCGCAAGTCAGCGATCAGCTTGTCATCGGTGATGAACTCGCGGAACGCGTTGGCGATCTTGTACGAGGTCAACGGTTTGAAGCCTGGCGGTGGCGCCACGTCGAGCCGCGCCGAGAAGGTGCCGAGCCGCGACTGCTGCTCCTTCGCCAAGTACCAGCTGACCCACAGCTTGGCGGCGTTCGGATGCGGCGCCTCCTTGAAGATGCCGCCCGTGACCGTGAACACGGGAGACGCGTCCTCGGTCGAGAACGCGATCTCGATCGGCGCGCCCTGGCGCTTGAACCGGCCGGCCGTCGTGATGGTCGAGTCAAGGCTCGCGGCCATCTTGCCCTCGGCGATCGCGCGCGCCACCGGCAGATGGCCTTGGATGAAGGTCGGCTTGTTGGCCATGTAGCGATCCATCCAGTTCCAGCCATGTTTCTGCACGATCAGGTGAAACAGATAGAGCGCCGCGTCGTCGTCATGCGGATAGACGCTGATCAGCTTGCCGGCGAACGCCGGCTTGAGGAAATCGAGTGCGGACTTGGGCACATCCTCGGCGCGGACGAGCTGGGTGTTATACGCATAGGCGATGACGATGGCGGCAAACGCCATGTAGGCGCCGTCCGGATCGCGCAGGCCGGGTATGATCTGGTCGAACCCGTCTGGCTTGAAGGCGAGCAGCTTGTCGCGCTTCTTCCAGTTGACGTAGTCCTGCACGGTCTGGAAGAAGGCGAGATCAACCGCGAGCTTGCCGGCGGCCATCTGCTGCTCGATGCGCTGGTTGAGCACGTTGCTGAAACCGTCCGACACCGAGACCTCGATGCCCGGAAATTTTTCCTTGAACTCCTTGATGCGGGCCTCATAGGGCGCGGTGGGTCCGCCGGCATAGAAGACCAGCGCCTTTTCGGTCTTTGCCTTCTGGTAGAGCTCGTCGAGCGTTTCCGCCCGCGCCGATGGTGAGGCACGAGACGAGCGCCACGAATGCCAGGCTAACGAGCGAATGCCAGGCAGGCTTGCGGGTGATCATGAGCGTCACTCCCCCCTTTGCACGATTTGGCCCATCGTAGACCAAACGGCATCCAAACAGGAGCGAATGTTTGTGAGATGTCTATAGCGTGATGACCTGGTCCGGCATGTTGCCGGAGAGCGCCTTGTAGAGGTCGGGGAAGCAGCCGATCGGCACTCCCGCAAAGAGCTTGTCGGCGATCTCGCGCTCGTAGCAGCACTGGTCGCAACCCATCAGCAGGATGCCCTTGTCCTTGGCGACCTTGTGCAGGCGCGCGCCGATCGGGTTGCCGTCGACCAGGACGAAATTGTTGTCCTCAAAGAAGAACATGCCCACGACGTCGACGCCGTGCCGGTTCTCCTCGAGCTGCGGCAGGATCATCTTGGCGAGCACGTAGGACACGTTATGGCGCTGAGTGGCGAAGATG
Organism: uncultured Alphaproteobacteria bacterium; assembly: GCA_963753575.1. Taxonomy (GTDB): domain Bacteria; phylum Pseudomonadota; class Alphaproteobacteria; order Rhizobiales; family Xanthobacteraceae; genus VAZQ01. The sequence goes on along the minus strand of CAVWCR010000003.1, from coordinate 2,421,205 downwards.
TAGGCGACTTTCATGAGGAGCCCTCGGTTTGCGACAGGTGGTGTTCGCTTATCTCGGCCAAGGCAGCACGGAAGGCGGCGACCGCGAGCAGCGCGCGAGCACGCTTGAGCGTCGGCACACCGGTTAGCCGGTCGACCAGCTCCGTTGCGGTGAGTGCCTGCGCAATGTCGGGTTGGGAGCCGGGGACGAGTTCGGCGATGAGCTCGCAATAAGCAATGAGCGTGGCGCAGCTCGACACGCGGAAATTGGCCTCGACGATACGCCCCTCGGCGATCGCCAGACTGAAGCGTGCCGTGTTGCCGTCGGCGTCGCACATCGCGGCGCCTTCGATCGGCAGCGGCGCGGCGCGGTTGCGTCGAAAGCCGCGCTCGAACAGCTCGCTCACCGTCAGGCGCGGCGTCACATTGCAACAGGATTCGCGGCAGGGCGCGGTCATCTCAATGCCAGCGCAACAGATACTTTTCGAGCCGGCCCGCGATCGCGAAGATCACCAGGACGACGACCATGATCAGCAGCACCAGCGCGAGCATCAAGGCGGAGTTGTAGGTGCTCTGCGCGAACGAGAGCAGATAGCCGAGCCCGCTGGTCGCCGCCACGAACTCGCCGACCACGGCACCCGTGAAGGCGAAGCCGACCGCGACCTTCATGTTGCCGAGAATCCACGCCGTGACCGACGGCAGGTAGACGTGGCGCACCAGCGCCCAACGCCCACCGCCGAGCGTGATGATGCGCTCGACGAGACGGCGGTCGACCTGGCGAATGCCCGTGAACACAGTGAAGAAGATCAGCACCGCCACCAGGATGAAGGAAAGCGCGACCTTGGAAGCGAGCCCGATACCGAGCCAGATGACGAAGAGCGGCGCCAGGATCACGCGCGGGATGGCGTTGAGCAGCGTCATCACCGGCTCGATCAGCTCGGCGAACAGCGGAACCAGCGCGCCCAGGACGCCCAGCACGATGCCGGCCAGAATGCCCAGCGCAAGGCCGGCGAGTGCGGCCGTAAAGGTGGCTTGAAGGTGCGGCCAGATACGGCCGTCGGAGAAAAGCTCATAAAGCGCGCTGCCGATGCGGCCAGGCGTCGGCATGAACAGGGGATTGAGCAGGTCGGCGCGTCCGGCCGCCTCCCAGATCACCAGCAGCACACCGAAGGCGAGGAGCTGCCGCAGCCAGGCAAAGCGAGGGTTCATTCCGCTGCCTCCGCCGCCTCCGCCGTCGGCTTGGCGCCGACCGCATCCGAGAGATCGTTCCAAAGCTGGTCGTAGAGCGGCGCGAATGCGGGGTGCAGGCGCGCACGCACCGGATTGCGCGGCCGCGGGATCGGTACTGAATATTCCTGCGTGATGTGTGCCCGCGGCCCCTGCGACAGCAGGTAAATGCGGTCTGACAGTCCGATCGCCTCTTCTAGATCGTGGGTGACCAGGAGCACGCTGATCTGCTCCTCTTCGACCAGCGTGGCGACATCCTGGACGACACGCGCGCGGACGATGGCGTCGAGCGAGGCAAACGGCTCGTCCATCAGGAGGAGCTTCGGTGTCAGCGCCAAGACCTGCGCGAGCGCCACGCGCTTGCGTTGGCCGCCGCTCAGGTGGCGCGGGTAGCGATGTTCGAAGCCAGTGAGCCCGACGCGGTCGAGCCAATAGTCGGCCTGCACCAGCGCGCTCTTGCGCGGAACGCCTTTGAAGCTCAGCCCGAGCGCGACATTGTCGCGCGCCGTGCGCCATGGCAGCAGCGCGTCATCCTGGAACAGAATTCCGATTTCGGATGACGCCACCTCGGGATCGACGGTGCCAGCAAGCGGCTGCTGCAGGCCGATCACCGCGCGCAAGAGGCTGGACTTGCCCGAGCCGGACGGTCCGACCAGGCTGACGAACTGACCGCGCGCGACTGCGACGCTTGCCCGTTCCAGGACCGGCTCGCCGCCGTAGGAAATGCTCAGATTGTGGACGCGCAGCTTTCAGCTCCCAACGATCGACGTATCGTGCAGCCCCGCCATGCTGGCGCCGGGCTTGAGCAGGCCGCCCGCCCGCAGGCTCTGCTCGACGCGCTTAGCCGCTTCGATATCGATCTTGACGGTGTCGGGATAAAGGGAGGCACGGTGGCGCGTAATGATCTCGGCAAATTCCTTGAGGTTGAGGCCGGTCGTCATGGCCTTTGGAAACGAAGCAACGATTTGATCGCCGCTCATTGTCTGCAGCGCCTTGAGTGCATCGCTCAGCGCCTTCGTCAGCGCGACCATCTCGGACCGGCGTTGCTCGAACTCCTTGGCGCGCACCGAGACGCCCATGAATTCGAATGCGCCGCCCAGATGGTTCTTGGCGTCTTCAAGGTCCATCCCGTTCATCAGGACGCGCCCGCCTGCGCGCTGCAGCAGCGTGAGCGCAGGCTCCTGCACCAACCCGGCGTCGATCTGCCCCTGGCGCAAAGCTTCCAGCAGATTGACGCCAAGCGTCGCGAATTTGACTTTCGCGGCGTCGGCCCCTGCTTGCTTGAGCAGATAGAGAGTCAGGGCATGATCGGCATCGCCGAGCGCCGAAACGCCGACCGTGCGGCCTTCCAGCGCCTTGATGGTCGTGATCGTGCTTGCCGTTTTCGGCGCGGTGACGACTGCAAACAACGGCAGCCGGCCGGTGACCGCAAAACGGCGGATCTCCGCATGAGCGTTGCCGTAGGCTGCGATGGCGACGTCAAGCGACGTTGCGCCGTAGTCGACCGCGCCGCCGATCAGCGCCTGCATCGCCGCGCTGCCGCCGCGGGTATAGACCAGCTCGACATTGAGCCCGTGATTCTTGAAATGACCGCCCGCGCGCGCGACCTCATAGGGCACGCCGCATAGCAACTGGCTGCAATAGGCGAGCTTGATGGTCTTGCCCTGCGCCTGCGCGCGGGTTGCGCCCGGTACCACGGCCGCGATGACCGCCGCACCCTTGAGGATGGACCGGCGCGACACGTCCGTTGGGGGGATGCGGGCCGTCGATTCGTCGCAGCAGCTCATGTGTCGTCTCCTTGCATGGAGCAAAGGTAAGCTTGCGCGCGCAATCGTCAACTTGAACTCTATATTTCATATGCGCAGGATAGTCGCAGAATGCTCTTCCAGGTCTCAGGCCAGGAGCGATCGAATCATTCCTTCGACAGCCAGCTGGACAGAAGATTTATTCCGCGGGCCGGTCGGGCTAGTCAGACAGACGCGGCACTCCCCGCGGGCGGCGTCGAATTGGAAGGGTCCGGCGCGCCTGAGCCTACTGCTGTTTCATCAAGTCCGGGCGCTGATCGAGCCTGTCTATGACCCGGCGCAACGCGTTGGCAACGTCACTTCGATCTCCGCCTTGATGCAATTTTTGAACAGCGGCATGGCACTCAACCGTTGCTACCTCATAGTGCTCAACCAGCTTCAGCCATCGTTCTGCATCCATTCTCTTCTCCTCTAGATCGAGAAACCAATGGTGCAGTCGCCCGGTTGCTGCAATGGCCTCGGCAGCAAGTGCATCTATTCTTGGACCAGCCAGCCCGCTTTCGATTAGTGGAAGCAAGCACAGAACAATCTCGCTTCTTTGCCCCCAAGCCCAGTTTGGGCGCGTCGCGGCGAGGAGCCAGCCTCGTGCTGCGCCATCGAGCAGCGGCAGCAGCGTGTCGCGCACACGGCCGTGATAGCTGTTGAGCCAGCGCGCTTCCGCCGGAGTGAGCAAGGCGGGATCGACCAACCGCAAGTCGATCGGGGCGAGCGTGAGCGTCTCGAATGCATTGAGCGGCTTCTCGGCGCCTGCGATCGCCGGGCCTTCCGTCACCAGCACCAGGTTCTCGATGCGGATGCCGTAAGCGCCAGCCTTGTAGTAGCCAGGCTCGTTCGACAGGATCATGCCGCGCTTGAGCGCGACCGAGCCGAGCTTAGAGAGCCGGGCCGGGCCCTCGTGCACCGACAGGTAGCTGCCGACGCCATGGCCGGTGCCGTGGTCGAAGTCGAGGCCGGCCTCCCACAGGCTTTGACGCGCAAAGGAATTGAGCTGCGCGCCGTTGGTGCCGTCGGGGAACACCGCGCGCGCGATCGCGATGTGGCCCTTGAGCACGCGCGTGAAGCGGTCGCGCATCTCGGCGGTCGGCTCGCCGACCGCGACGGTGCGGGTGATGTCGGTCGTGCCGTCCTCGTATTGGGCGCCTGAATCAACGAGAAACAACTCGCCCGGCTTGAGCGGCCGATTGGTGTTGCGGGTGACGCGGTAGTGCACGATCGCCCCGTCGGGGCCGGCGCCAGCGATGGTCGGGAAGGAGACATCCTTGAGCAGCCCGCTGTCGCGCCGGAAGCTTTCGAGCGCCTCGACCGCGTCGATCTCGGTCAGCTTGCCGCCCGGCGCTTCGCGATCGAGCCAGGCGAGAAAACGTGCGACCGCCGCGCCGTCACGCTTGTGCGCGGCCCGCGCGCCCTCGATCTCGACCGAATTCTTCACCGCCTTCATCAGCGTGATCGGATCGGCGCCGCGCAGCGCCTTGCCGCCGTGGCTGGTGATGAGGCGTGCGAGCGCATCGGCGGCGGTCGCCTGATCGAGCCGGACAGTCTTCTTCTCCTTGCCGAGGTTGCCGAGATCGCGCACGAAGTCCGCCGGCTCGCGCACATCGGCGAGCGATTCAAGATGGCTGCGCACGTCGTTGGAGAGCTTGCGGCCGTCGATGTAGAGCGCAGGCCTTCCCTCCCGCGGGACGATCGCGAAGGCAAGCGGCAGCGGCGTGTGCGCAACGTCGGCGCCGCGGATGTTGAACGTCCAGGCGACATTGTGCGGGTCGGAGATGACGATGGCGTCGGCGTGCAGGCGCGCGATCTCGGGCCGGATGCGCGAGAGCTTGGTGACCACTTCCTCGCCTGCGAACCGGACGCCGTGCAACGTGACCGGGCCGAGCGGCGGATCGGGCCGATCATTCCACAGCGAGGCGATCAGGTCGGGCTCGAGCGCGACCAGCGTTGCGCCGGCCGCCGCGCAGGCCTTGGCGAGCTTCTCAGCGCCTTCGGAGGTGTGCAGCCACGGATCGTAGCCGAGCTGGTCGGCGCTGGTCAGCGTCTTTTCCAGCCATTGTTCGATGGACGTCTCGGTCGTGCGCACGATCTCGAACAACGTCGTGTCGACCTGTTCGCGCGCCTGCAGCGTGTAGCGCCCGTCGACGAACAGCGCGGCGCGTTCCATGAGCACAACCGCCGCGCCGGCGGAACCGGAAAAGCCGGTGAGCCAGAATAGCCGCTCCTCCGCGGCCGGCACATACTCGTTCTGCTGGCGATCGGCGCGCGGCACGATGAAACCGGTAAGGCTGCGCCGCGCAAGCTCGGTGCGCAATGCCGCCACGCGCGGGGCGCTGGCCGCGCGCTCGCTCCGATCATCGAAGGTCTGGAACTTGGCTTCGAACATGAATGCAATCTATTGAGTGGATCGGCGCCCGGCAACGCCTCGTCGACGACGCTCCAGCACCAGCGTCATCCAGCCCTCGAGCGGGATGCGCTGCTTGAGCGTCAGGCCGCGGATCAGATAGGGCACGAAGGCGGCAACCGTCTGCGACCGCAACAGGCCTGACAGCACGATCTGCCCACCGGGGGCAACGTTACGCGCGACCGGCGTCGCCAGGCGCTGCAGCGGGCCAAGCAGGATGTTCGCAAAGACGATGTCGTAGAGGCCATGCAGGCGCCGTGCCGCAAGCCCATCGGCGCGCGCGATCGCGACGAAGCCTGCCGCGCCATTGAGACGTACGTTGGCGCGCGCGACCCGGACCGCGATCGGATCGATGTCGCTCGCCATCACCCGGCGACGCAACGCTCGTGCCGCCGCGATCGCCAGCACGCCGGTGCCGGTTCCGATGTCGAGAATGGTTTTCGCGCGCGGCGAGCCGCGGGCATGCGAGCGGCGGCGCCTTCTCCCCAGTGGCTTCACGATCCGGTCGAGCGCCAGCAGGCAGCCGCGGGTCGTGCCATGGTGGCCGGTGCCGAAGGCGAGCGATGCCTCGATCTCGATCGCGATGCGGTTGCGCGCCACATGCGCGCGATGATGAGCAGTGTGGACGACGAAGCGGCCGGCCTCGACCGGCCGTAAACCCTCAAGGCCGGCCTTGACCCAATCCTGAGGCGAGGTCGTCTCGAATGTGACGGCATGGGCGGCCTCCGGTCCGGCCGCGAGCGCGACCAAAGCGCGCACGGCGATCTCGTTCGGCGCTTCGCGAAAATGGATGGCGACGCTCCAGCGGCCCGGCCCCTCTTCGCTTGCGCCCGCGACCGCCGCCAGTGGGTCGAAGCTTTCCGCCGCGAGGTCGATGATCCGGCGGGCCGTGACCTCGTCGGCCGCAAGCCGCGCGACCGTCGTCGCCTGCGTTAGTTCGGGCTGCATCGAATATCCCCGCAATTCGCTGTTCTTTATACACAGGGCCGGCCGCCCGATCGCACAGATTGTCCAAGTCTTGTCCTGGTCGGGTCAACGCATTCTTCACAGGGATGTCCCCATAGCTGGCGAGGGGCGGCCCACAGCTCATCCACTGCGCCCCGATCAGACGGCGTGCGGCGTTGCTGGGCCTTGTGTCCACCCCGATGAGCTTTATCGTGGACGCGTCGCCCAAGGCATTCCGGAGGACGAGATGGCGCGGATGGTTTTCACATTGTTCACAGCGTTAACGCTGACCGCGCCGGCGGCGCCGGCTGCTGCCCAGACGGTGGCCGATTTCTACCGCGGCAAGACCATCACCATGACGGTCGGAACCTCACCCGGCGGCGACTACGACCGGCGCATGCGCATGGTCGGCCGCCACATCGGAAAGCATATCCCGGGCAATCCGAACGTGGTCGCCGCCAATATGCCGGGCGCCGGCCAGATGCTGGTCGCCAACTGGCTTGCCAATGTGGCGCCCCGCGACGGCACGCAGATCGTGGCGCTCTCACAGAACCTGGCCGTATACCAGGCGACCGGCGCCCGCGGCGTCAAGTTTGACGTGCGCAAGTTCCACTGGATCGGCAACACCACCGATACGCCCAACGTCATCAATTCCTGGTACACGACCGGCATCAAAACCATCCAGGATGTGATGCAGCGCGAGCTCGTGGTGGGCGCAACCGGCACCGCCAGCGGCTCCTTTCTCTATCCGCACGCGCTCAACCGCCTGGTCGGCACCAAGTTCAAGATCGTCACCGGCTATCCGGGCGGCAATGACGTCAATCTCGCCATGGAGCGCGGCGAGGTCGGCGGCCGCGGCTCGAACTCCTGGGCCTCGTGGAAATCGACCAGGCCGAAGTGGCTTGCCGAAAAGAAGATCATCATCCTGGTGCAGATCGCCCTCAAGCGGAATCCGGAACTGGCCGATATTCCGACCATGCAGGACCTCGCCAAGAACGATGCCGACCGTAAGCTGCTGCAATTCATATCGGCTGATACCGCGATCTCGCGTCCGTTCGTCACCAATGCCGACGTACCGCGTGATCGCGTGGAAGCATTGCGCCACGCTTTCGACGCGACCATGAAAGATCCCGAGTTTCTGGCCGAGGCAAAGCAATCGAAGACTGATATCAGCGCGATGACCGGCGAGGAGGCGCAGAAGATCGCGGAAGAGACCATCGATGCGCCGGCCGACGTGCGCAAGCGCGCTGCCGCGCTGATCGAAGGAAAATAGCGCCCGCGCTGGTGAAAGAAGTTAGACTAAAAAGAAGTTAGACTAGTGCGGGCACGGAGGGAGGACGGTATGATTGGACTTGCACGGGGCGATATCCGACGCATTGGATGGGTCGCCGCCTGTATGGGGGCTCTGGCTTGCCTCGTCGCCCCCGGGGCCTGGGCCGCGTATCCGGAGCGGCCCATCACGCTGATTGTGCCGTTCGCGCCGGGCGGGCCGACCGATATCATTGCGCGCATTCTGTCGGCCGCGTTGGCGCGGCCGCTCGGCCAGCAGATTGTTGTCGATAACCGCGGTGGCGCTGCGGGCAATATCGGCATGGGGCAGGCGGCACGCGCGGCGCCCGACGGCTATACGCTGCTCGTCACCTCGACCGCGATCGCTGTCAATCCCGCGCTGTTCAAGAATTTACCCTACGATCCAATCAAGGACTTCGCGCCGATCTCGGAACTGGTGAACGCGCCGAACGTGCTGGTCGTGCGCCCAAATTCCGGCATCAAGACTATTGCCGACCTGGTTGCTCAGGCAAAAGCCGATCCGAACAAGTTCAACTATTCAAGCCCCGGCGCCGGTACCAAGTCGCACCTCACCGCCGAACTGCTCAAGCTGCGCGCCGGCATCCAGATGGTGCACGTGCCGTTTCGCGGTGCCGGCCCGGCGGCACAGGCGGTGCTCGCCGGGACGGTGCAGCTTGGCTCCGTTGCGCTTGCTGCGGCCGAGCCGCTGATCAAGAGCGGACAGGTCCGCGCGCTGGCGGTCACCAGCGCGAAGCGCTGGTTCTCGTTGCCCGACGTGCCTACCATGATCGAAGCGGGCTACCCGGGCTTCGTCTCCGACACGTTCAATGCCCTGCTGGCGCCCGCGGGCGTGCCACCCGATATTCTTGCGCGGCTCGTTAAGGAGAGCCGGGCCGCCTTCCAGCGTCCTGAAACGCGCGAGCAGGCACGCAGGGCCGGGTTTGACGTCGTGGCCAGCTCACCGGAACAGCTTGCAGCCCGGATCAAGGCCGAGATTCCGGCGGTGCGTGAGCTCGTCCAAAAGGCCGGCATCAAGACCCAGTGAGCCTGCGATGATGCTTCGTCTGATTGCCGCGCTCGTAGCGAGTGTTCTCTCTGCGGGCCTGCCGGCCTTTGCTCAGGGCACGTATCCAAACCGAACGATCAAAATCATTGCCCCGTTTCCGGCCGGGGCGCCCGCCGATTCCATCGCACGCCTGGTCGCCGACCGATTGGAGAAAGCATGGGGCCAGTCGGTCGTGGTGGAGAATCGCGGCGGTGGTGGCGGCATGATCGGGGCCAGCGCGGTCGCGAAGGCAGAGCCGGACGGCTACACGCTGCTGTTCACCTCCTCCTCGCCGCTCGCTTCAGCGCCCGCGCTGACGCGCGTGATGCCCTACGACTCGATCAAGGATTTCGCGCCGATCTGGGCGGTCAATTCCAGCGGCCTCGTTGTCGTGGTCAATCCCGGGTTGCCGATCTATACGCTTGCTGACCTGGTTCGACAGGCGCGCCAGGAGCCCGGCCGGCTGTCGTTCGCCTCGTCGGGGCACGGCACGACCCAGCATATGGCGGGCGAACTGTTCATGGCGCGTACGGGCGTAAAGCTCGTGCACGTTCCTTATCGCGGTGGCTTTGCCGGCATGACTGATCTTATGGCCGGTCACGTCCACGTCATGTTCGATTCGATCGGCAACACGCTGAACAATATCCGCTCCGGCAAGCTGCGCGTGCTCGCGGTGCTGCGTCCGCGGCGCAGTGCTCAGCTTCCGCAATTGCCGACGGCGGCCGAGGCCGGCGTCGCTGGTGTCGAGATGGTTGGTTGGCTCGGGCTGTTTGCGCCGGCTGGTACGCCGCAAGCCATCGTGGACAAGGCAATCGCGACGCTGCTTCCCGCAATGAAAGATCCCGCCACGGTCCGGCGGCTGATCGAACTCGGCAACGACGAGGACTTTTTGGTCGGTGAGGCGCTCGGCAAGCGGCTGGCCGAAGACAAACGGCTGTTCGCCGAGATCGTGGAGAAGGCCGGCATCAAGCCGGAGTAGTTCGCTCACGACCTCCTTCCCTTGATCGAGAGATCGGATGTCCATGAGTTTGGAAGACAAATACGCCTGCGCCGAGCTGATCCAGGCCTGGGGCCTTTATCGCGACCAGCGCCGCTGGCCGGAGCTGCTCGCAACCTTTCATCCCGAGGGCGAGATTGCGGTGTCATGGTTCCGCGGCCCGTTTCGCGAGTTCGTCGAGCATTGCAAGCGCGGCGGTCCGTCGAAACACCTGATCTCACCCTCATTGGTGCGTATTGCGGGTGAACGGACGCTGGCTGAGACCAATATCGTGATCCTGGTGCGCCAGACGATCGAGGGACTTGCGGTCGACATGACCTCGCGCGCGCGCTTCCTCGACCGGCTGGAGCGGCGGCAAGGACAGTGGCGCATCCTGGAGCGGGCCGCGATCTACGAGCAGGACCGGCTCGATCCGGTCGAGCCCTCCGGCGCGTTCGCGGGCATCTTCAAATCCGCTTCCGCCGCCAACTATCCCGAGCCCTATCGCTACATGGCGCTGCGGCTGGCCGCCGCCGGCCGGCCGCTCGCCGAGCCGGTGCACCACGACGGGTCGGCGCCTACCGGCGATCTTTACGCCCGCTACGAGGCCTGGCTCGCGGGCGGATAGATCGGCTCACGGAACGGCGCAACCATATCGCGGCGCCGGGCGGCCGCTGGTATGCTGGGCCCTGCATCGATAAGAAGCCAGAGGCAGCGCTTCGCATGGCGCATGTGCACGCAAGGGAGGACGTTATGGGGTTTTCGAGTCTCACGGCCGCGGTGGTCGCGCTGAGCATGGTCATGGGGGCGGGAGCCGCGCAGGCGGCCGACATTGTCGTGTTCAGCACAAACGCAGCCAAGGAGGCGCTGCACGAGATCGTGCCGCTGTTCGAGCGCGCGAGCGGCCACAAGGTCACCATCACGTATGGCAGCGGGCCGACGGTACGGGAAAAGGTGAAGTCGGGCGTCGCCGGCGATCTGTTCATTGGGCCGGACGAGTTCTCCGACCCGCTTCTCAAGGAAGGCAAGCTCGTCGCCGGCACGCGCGTGGATTTCGCGCATTCCGGCGCCAGCATCGCGGTGCGGGCCGGCGCGCCCAAGCCGGACGTGAGCACGACGGAGAAGTTCAAGGCCGCGCTGCTTGCAGCCAAGACCGTGTCCTATAGCAGCGGGGCGAGCGGTCTCTTCTTCGTGCGCGTACTCGAGCGCTTAGGGGTCGCCGATCAGGTCAAGGCCAAGCTCGTTGCGCCGAAGCGGGGCGAGCCGGTAGGCGCTGTGGTCGCGCGCGGCGACGCCGAGATCGGCGTGCATCAGCTGAGCGAATTGCTGCCGGTTGCCGGCATCGATATCGTCGGACCGCTTCCTGCCGAGCTGCAGCGCACGATCGTCTACGGTGTTTCCGTGCTGCCGGCGTCAAAGCAGCGGGAGGCGGCGAAAGCCTTCGTGGCGTTCCTGCGTTCGGAGGCGGCAGCCGCGATCATCAAGAAGAAGGGCATGGATCCGGTGTAGCGGGGATCCGGCGTAGCGGCCTCGCCGGCCGCGCGCGGTCCCGCCGCATGGGAGCAGCCAAATGAAGAAGGGCCGCCCTTTCGAGGCGGCCCTTCCATTGTCAGACCGTGGTCCGGCTGACGCCGTGCCGTCACACTAGGCGACGCGAACCTCGTGAGAGGCGAGGATCCAGTTCACGGATGCCGGCGACCGCGGCGAAAGACAATGAGACACTGGATCACCTCCTTTCGGTTGTTAACGACCCCCGCAATGTAGGGTGCGTCGGTTGATTTTGGAAGATTCAATTTGAGGCACATTTGGGGTGGCGCGGCTGCGAGCTGTGCGGTCGCCATGAAAGCGACAGAAATATGAATCGTTTACGCCGGGCCGCCTCGGCCGCCCGGCCGTCCCTCGATGTCAGCCGTTGGCATGGTCTCCCAGGGGGGGCTTTCGGGGCGACGGATTGGGGCGCCTTCGGAGCCGTCCTTCGAGCCATGCCGGCGCAGCGTAAATCCGGTAATCGATGCGGGCTACGCGGGCCGCGAGAGCGGCCCGTGGCCTGCCGTTTGGGCCGGGGCTAGAACGAAGTCGCTTTAGGTTAAATTGCGATTTCGCTCTGAGCTCTTGTCTGGTGGCATGATCCCATCCGAAAAGTCTACAACCATTTGGGATTATTCCCTAGTCGCCCGCGATGATCGCCCGGGTCTCCGTGACGACCGCCTTTGGTGTGGAATAGAGGTTGCCGAGCAGCGCTTCGATGCTCCGCCAGCCAACCGGGGCGACGTCGAGCTTCTTCGCCTTCATCTCGGCCAATAGCGCCGGGTCAGCCATCGAATTGTCGAAAGCCTTGCGCAAGGCAGCCGCGCGATCAGCCGGAACGCCGGGCGGCGCCGCAAACGGGCGTCCCAGGGTCTGCGCATTGAGAACGAAACCGAGAATCTGCTTCTGTCGCTCGCTGGTGGCAAACTCCATGATGGCGGGCACGTCAGGCAACTCGGGTGAGCGCTGGGCAGCGAGCACGTTCAGGATTCTGATCTTCTTCTGTGCGATCCAATCCGGTTTCGAGATCTTGATGCTTGAATAGGCCCAGCCGCAGCGGCCGTCCAGTTCGCCGCGCTCAACCGCAAGAATCATCTCGGCTCCACCCGGGTAACCCGACACGAGATGAATCTTGAGGCCGAAGAGCTTTCGCAGGATCTTGGCATACATGTCCTCGTCGGAGCCCGGTCCCAGGCCGCCCAGCGTGAATTGCGTTTGCGCCGCATCCGCCATGGTGTTGACCTTGGGATTGCCGAGCAGCGCGCACACCGTGAGGTCGCTGGCGCCGCTTCCCAGCCACGTAAACTTCGTCGCGTCGAAGGCTGCGCCGCTTGATCCGACCAGCGGCTGTATGACGGGCGATCGCGTCAGCGCGATCACGCTGCCGTCCTTGGACGCAACGTTATAGAGATGGTTCGCGGCCCGCATGCTTCCGGCGCCGGGCATGTTCTGGACGATGATCCTTGGCTGTCCCGGAATATGTCTGCCGAGATGGCTCGCGACCACGCGCGCGTAGAGATCAAAGCCGCCGCCGGAGGAGTAGCCGGCGATGAGCGTGACTGTGCGGTCCTTGTAGAAGTCTGCAACCTGGTCTGCATGTGCAGGCGGCGCCAGTGCGGCTGCGCACGCCAACGCACTTGAGACGCTCAACAAAAGAGTGCGCATGGTGGCAATCCTCGTTTCCGGCGCGAGCACGGGAACCTGTTCGACACACCTTCGCACGCAAGTGCCGTGCCAAGTCCGAAGAAGCCTATTGCGCGGCCGCGTGTGCGCGATTCTGGACGTCCATGTTGACAAGCTGGAGCGGGGACGTGGTCTCCTCCAGCATGCCCCAGCTCTTCACCCACTCGTACGTGCGCTTGAGCTCGTCGGCCGGTATCGGCGCCGGATCGACCACCACGATGCGGCCCGGGCGGATGTCTTCGGGCTTGAGCGCGCCGATCTCAGGATCCTTGGCTTTGTGATAATCGATGAAGTAGCGCAGATAGGCGCTCTTGTTGGCATTGATGCGGCGAACCGCCTCGCGTACCGCCCGGTTGAAGGCCGCATAGGTTTCCGCGTCGACGCGGTCGGAGGCGACCTCGGTGCCATGGAAGAAGGCCGAGCAGATGGTACGGCAGCCTTTCTTCTCGGCGAGCGTGATGTAGGGCTCGGTGAGTGTCGTCGCCTCGAGCTCGCCCGTCATCATCAGGTTGAAACGGTTGCGCGAGCCGTTCGGCGCCCGGCAGACGTTGATCTGGTCGCGTGGCAGGAAACCTTCCAGAAGATGCAGCGCGAGATAGTGCGTGCCGGCATAGAACGGCACGCCGACCGTGCGGCCGGCAAGCTGTTGCGGGGTGTAGACCGGCGAATCCGGGCGCACCACGATCGCCGCATAAGTCACGATCGCGCGCCGCCCGACCTGACGGCTGCCGACGCCGGTCGCGTCGGCGCGGCAGTAGTTGCCCCATTCGCAGGCGTTGTACATGTCGGCCTTGCCCTGTTCGAGCAGTTTGCCGTGGCTGCCGAAAGGATCAGCGCCCTTAACGTCGGTGAGCGAGGTGTCGGCGGTCTTGACGCCGGCTTCATCGCGGTCGGCCCATTCGACCTCAAGACCTTCGCGCATAAACAAGCCTTCGTCGTAGGCCACAAGCTCGGGCAATCCTTGGAAAGGCGAAGTGGTTTCGAGAACGAGCTTCTTCATTGGGGCTTCCTTTGACGCTGTCGATCACCCGGCTCAAGCAACGCAGATGCCTGAGTATTGACCTTCCCGCAGCCGAAAGAAATCGAAATGACGGGATGCAACATTGCTAAGCAGCAGACTACGGGCAGAACCTGTCGCGCTAACGTGGCTCGGCGGGGCCGCGTCCGGGAACGTAGCCGAGCTGGCGCGCGGCGGTCGCGAGCTCGCAGCCTTCGCAATAGCGGCCGTCTTTGAAGTCGATCCAGTTGTGCGCATAGATATTTTCGGCCGCTATGCGATAGCGCTCCTGCAGGAACGGAAGCAGTGTCAGCCACGCCTTCATCTGCGCGGGCGTGACCGGTTTTCGCACATCGGGGAAGTTGCCGACGAACTCGACGCCGAGCGAGTTCGTCCTCACGACGGTGTGGTAGGTCTTGGAATTATCGATGTACCGGTTGTCGTTGCGGTTGGCGCCATCGCCGTGGGTTGGGATCGCGGTCTCTGGCGTAGACCAGAACACGGTTCCATCGGTTTCCACCCAGATGGTGACGCCGCGCTTGGTCGGCATCTTGAACTGCTGCTGCGCGAGGGCGCGTGCGCTGCCGGGCGGGCCTTCGGTCTGGTGGGCGATGATGTGCTTCCAGTGTCGGGCGTCGGCCGGATCGCCGAGGGGATGCAGATACACGATCGTGAGGCCGGGGATGTGCGGCTGCCCTGACCGGCGGGCTAGCTCGGCATAGCGCGTTACACTGTCTTGAGCGACAGCCCGCGGGATGCCGGTTTCGATGGCCGCGAGGATGCCCAAGAAGATGACCAAGAGGGCGCCGATCCGCGCAACTTTACCTCGCCCGCGCATCAAATCTCCGTGTCGCCTGGGAGGTAAACACAGGGCGGATCAAGATCTTGATCGGACTCACGAATGGATAGTAGCCCACAGCCGATAAGCGAGCCAGCGGCGGCGAATTGACAGTCGTGCTAGGTTCACAGCACGAATCACCAGGGGTTGCTCATGAACGTCATCGTCTTCGCCTCGCGCAAAGGCGGCTCGGGCAAGAGCACGCTGGCTGCTCATCTTGCCGCGCAGGCACACAAGCCGTCGAGTCGCGTGCTCATGGTCGATAGCGATCCGCAGGGATCGCTGCGGCTTTGGCACAAGCTCAGGAGTAACGGCGAGCCGCCGATCGCCGACCGGGCCGAAAGCGTGCAGGACGCCGTCAAGCGGGCCAAGCGCGAGGGCTACGAATGGGTTTTCATCGATACGCCGCCGAATATGTCGCCGATCGTCACTGAGGCGATCGGGACTGCGACGCTGATCCTGATCCCGGCGCGCCTAACGCTGTTCGACCTGGCCGCCATCAAGGAAACCATGGTGCTCGCCCGCCAGCAGAAGAAGCCCTACGCAGTCGTGATTAACGGCGTACCGCCACGGCGCGACAATACCGAGTCACCGTTCGTGCGCGAGGCGCGGGCGGTGCTCAACAGCCTCAACGTCCCGGTCTGGTCGGGCCAGATCACCCAGCGTAACGCCTACTCGCTGGCGCTCGCGGAAGGCGAGGGCGCCTCCGAATACGATGGTCATTCGGAAGCTGCCTCGGAGATTTCGGCGCTGTGGGCCGCGGTCGAAAAGTCCGTAAAGGCCATCAACGGGGCCTATGAGGGCGTCGCCATGCATCGCGTGGCTGCATAGCGGCTCGTTCCGCCGGCGGATTGCGGCCCGAGGTTGGCGGGGCAGGCCGACGTTCACTTCCTTGGCGGTAGTTCGGGCGCGCCTGAGTGGCGCCGGCGTGGGTCATTGCAACCTGATGCGGTCTGGCCGCGTGTCTCCCACGCCCGGTGCACGGCCTGTCCGGGCGTGCTAATGAGCGGCCAATCAAATAGAGGGAGGAAGATGATGATCGCTTATGCATACAGGGCCGTCGGGCTCGTTGCCGTCCTGGCTACGGCGAGCCTGGCCTTGACCCTGAATGGCGGCCCGGCCTTGGGGCAAGGCGTCCCGGATTTTGCCGCCATCATTGCGGCGCCCGATCGCAGTGAGACCGACCGCGAGATCGACAAGCGCCGCGACCCGGTCAAGCTCCTGGCCTTCACCGGCGTGCACACGGGCATGAAGGTGCTCGATATGGGGGCGGGCGGCGGCTACAGCACCGAGCTGATGGCGCGCAGCGTCGGCCCGACCGGTATCGTCTATGGCCAGAATCCGCCCGATTTCGGCGGCCGTGCCAAGGAGCGGTTCGAGGCCCGGATGAAGACGCCGGCGATGAAGGCGGTTGTCAGTCTTGCGCGGCCGTTCGACGACCCGCTGCCGGCAGACGTACGCGCCCTCGATGTGATCACGTTCTTTTTCTATTACCACGACGTCAGCTACATGCAGGTCGACCGTGCCGCAATGAACCGCAAGCTGTTCGCGGCGCTGCGGCCCGGTGGCTTGCTGGTGATCGCGGACCACTCCGCCAAGGCTGGCGAGGGAACCTCGGTCGCCCGCACGCTGCATCGCATCGAAGAGGCGGTGCTGCGCCGCGAAGTCGAAGCCGCCGGTTTCAAGCTTGTCGCCGAGGGCGATTTCCTGCGCCATCCCGGGGATGCGCGTGACTTCAACGTGAACCGCCGCACCGGTCCGGTCGACGAGTTCGTGGTGCGGTTCGAGAGGCCACGCTGAGCGCGTCTACTCGACGGCCTCGAGCCCCGCCTTGCTCCAGATCGGCCGCGTGGCGGCGTTAGTCAGGTACCTAAGCAGTGCGAGCGCCGGTTCGGGCGCCGCGTTGCTCGTCGGCACTGCCGCGTCATAGTTGATGTAGACCTGCACGGCGGCCGGCACCGGCCCGGCGGACACGACTCCGGGATACCGCGCGATCTCGCTAAGATTATAGAGGCCGATGTCGACCTCGCCCTTGGCGATCATTTCCCGGCCGTTGGCCGCCATCCTGGTCTTGGCCTTGAGCGCGTCGGTGAGCTTAAGATTTACGATCACCTTGGCGGCATTGATGCCGCTCAGCCCGCCGGTTCTTGAGTTGCTGTAGGTGATCGCCTTGGCATCGAGCAGAGCCTTGCGCGTTGAATTGACACTCGACAGATCGAGCTTGGCGCCTTCGCGTACTGCAAGCCCGATACCAACGCGCGCGAACGGGCGGCGGCTGCCGGCGCGCAGCCGGTTCTCTTTCTCGTAAGCATCGATCGACGCGGCCGCATTGATGATGATGTCGTAGACCTCGCCGGCCTTGATGCGCTGATCGACCCGGCCCGGCGACATGCCGCTGAAGGTCACTCGGTGGCCGGTCTCCTTGGTGAAGTTTGCCGCGATCTCCTTCATGGCGATCGTCAGCGCATTGGCATTGATGACCTTGATTTCGGCGGCGGCGGCATCGGTGGCTAGAGCGAAAAAGAAAATGGCGGCGATCCATGCCGAACGTCGAGTGACGGGGCGCATCGTGTCCTCCCATGGCGGCCATCTCTCGAGGGGGCCGTCCTGTGGTCATTCTAAAGCGCAGCCTGATGCACGACAACGGCGGTTGCCGCAGACAAGCCGGACGATGCGCAGGCTCAAGAAGGCCGCTGGAAAGGCGTCGTTACTTCGCCGGCTTGGAGCTGCCGGCAAGCTCGTATGACTCCTGCGGCGCCTGCATGAGCTGCGATATCCCTTGCGGACCCACGAGCATGAACAACAGAAGTGTGACGAGGATGAAGCCTGCCACCAGGCCGATCGAGTGAAGTTCGTTCATAGGGCAATCCTCGCGCAATATGCCTTCACACAATACTGTGGAACCTTAACGCACGCGGCCGGCGCAGTCTTTTGCCCATTGGCGCCGTGGTTAATTGCAACTTTCGAAACAATGCGGCGTGCAGCAATCGCTAGCGCGGTCGGTATCTTTGTGTGGTTTCCGCGGGCGCGTGAGCGACGCGGCAACGACGATGTGCGTCGAAGCAGGATGCTGTTCCCTGCGGCTGACGAGCGCGATGGAACGTGAAACTTGCGTAATGAAACACACGCCATCGTGAATCGTAGTTCCTTTCGCGCCACGAAAATTCGGAACGCATCGCGGTGCTCGTCGTTGCACCGATACGAAGAAAATAGAGGAGTTCGTGATGTCAGGATGTTCGAAGCTGATTGCCTCAGCCTGTCTGGCCGCCAGTGCGTCATGGTTCGCAGGTTCGGCTGCGGCGGCGCCTGCCCATCCCGCAGCGCTGCAGAACGACGTAGCGCAAGCAGTCTTGGTGCAGGTGCGTGACGGGGGCCGCGGCGGGCGTGGTGCACACATGGGCCGCGGCCGTGCCGGCGCGCACATCGGGAGCAATTGGAGCGGCCGACGGGGGAATTGGAGCGGTCAGCACGCGTGGGTCGGCCGCCGTCATTGGGGCGGAGGTCCCAGGATCTCGTTTGGCCTGGGATTTGGCGCTCCTTATGCCTACGGCTACCCCTACGACGATTGGTATGGCTCCTACGGGTATGACAACAGTTACGTTGTCATCGCACCCGACCGGGATGACGATGCGGCTGCTTACTGCTCGCGTCGCTTCCGTTCCTACGACCCGGACACCGGAACCTATCTGGGCTACGACGGCCTGCGCCATCCGTGCCCTTAGCATTGTCTGATCGTACAAAGAGGCCGCCTGCACAGGGCGGCCTCGCTCCATTGGGGGGCTAACCCGAGGCGGAACTTTCTCAGCGGCGCGTGGTTGATCTGCGTCAATGTTGGCTGCGCGCAGTGGCGCATCCTGCAATCTTTCCTGATCTTTCAAGGAGTCAGTTATGAACCTGAGGTCGCTTATTCCGATCGGCCGCAGCCGCGATGTTGCGCGCCGTGACTACACCCCGTACTGGTCGCTCCAGCGCGAGATCGATCGTCTGTTCGACGATTTCACGCGCGGCTTCCCAGCCTTCTCGGCTGCCGGCGGCGGGCAGGAGTTGATGCCTGCCATGGACGTGTCGGAAACGGATGCCGAAATCGAAGTGACTACGGAACTGCCCGGTCTTGAAGAGAAGGACGTGCAGATCAACCTCGCCGACAACGTCCTCACGATCCGCGGCGAGAAGAAGTCGGAAAAAGACGAGAAGACCAAAGACTATCGTCTGGTGGAGCGGAACTACGGCTCCTTCTACCGGACGCTGGAACTGCCGGCGGGCGTTGATCCCGACAAGATCAAGGCTTCGATCGACAAGGGCGTGCTCAAGGTCACGGTGCCGAAGCCGGCGCCCGCGCAGGTGAAGAAGATCGCGGTCAAGTCGGCGGCCTGAGCCGGTAATGGAGCTCGCGACGCCTTGCCCTCCCGCCGCGGGGTCGTGAGGGCAGGGCGGTTTTTTATTCCGGAATTTCCGGCCGGGCGCCCCGGTAACACTTCGTTAACCAGTTCAGCTCAGGCTCGCGGGAGGCGCAACGAGGAGCGCACCCCATGAACGTCATCACTGTGGCCTCGCGCAAGGGTGGCGCCGGCAAGACCACGATCTGCGCGCATCTCGCCGCCCATGCGCATGCGCAGGGACACCGCAGTCTCATCATTGATGCCGATCCGCAGGGCTCCCTCTCGCTTTGCAACGCGATGCGTCCGCGCGCGCTGCCGCTGATGACCGCCGAACGCGGCATCGACCGCGCGCTCGCCCTGGCGTTGGTCGACGGCATCGAGTGGGTATTCATCGACACCGCGCCGACCATGTGGGTGGTGGTGCAGGAGGCCGTACGCGCGGCCACGCTGGTCCTGATTCCCGCGCGGCCGGGCTTTCTCGATCTCGCCGCCGTGCGCGAGACGGTCAAGTGTGCGCGCGAGCGGGACAAGCCCTACGCGGTCGTGCTCAACGCCTGCCCGGTCAAGCGCGGACAGAAGGAGGCGCCGGCGGTGGCGCATTCGCGCGCGTGGCTCGAGAAGAACAGAATTCCAGTATGGTCAGGCCAGATCAGCCAGCGCGCGGGCTTCGTGCAATCGCTGTCCCATGGCGTGAGCGCAGCCGAGGACAATGCCCGCTCGCTCGGCGCGGCCGAGGTCGCCAAGCTCTGGACCGCAGTGGAAAAGAGCGTCGAGGCGGTGAACGCGGCGCGCGCTCCGGCGGCTGCCGGCATGCAGGGGCGGGCGGCCTAGCAAGAGCCGCAATCTTCTCAGGCGCCTGATCAGGGCTTCGTGCTGTGGCGGCGCGGCTGCCATGCCGTGGCTGTCGTGTCGTGGCTGTCGTGTCGTGGCCTTGCCAATCCCGGCATGACGTGCGCTGCGTCTCGATCACGCGGAGAACGGGCGTTGTATTGGCGTCATGCCCTATGGTCAAATCATGCCTGAGCGGCGTTGTGCATGGATGCGCAGCCGGCAAGCAGCGGGCCACTATGATGAAACGACTTGGATTGAGACACGCACTGGCGCTCGTGGTTGCATGGGGTTTGCCATTGGCGGCGAAGCCGGCCGCCGCTGACCCGGTAGCCGATTTCTATCACGGCAAGCAGATCACGCTGCTGGTCGAGGCAATCGGCGGCGGCTACGGCAATAACGGCCGGCTCATCGCCGACTTCATGGGCAAGCACATTCCGGGGCAGCCGAAGCTGGTCATGGTCGCCAAGCCCGGTGCCGGCGGGCGAGCGGTGATGAATTTTCTCTATAACGTGGCGGCGCGCGACGGCACCGCCATCGGCTTCCTGCACAAGGACATCGGCGCCTTCTCGCTGTTGCAGCCCGAAGGCGTACAATACGATACCAAGCAATTCCGCTGGATTGGTCGGATCGCGCCGATGAACACGGTGCTCTATGTGATCGATTCATCCGGCGTCACCACGCTTGAGGGTGCGAAACACAAAGAAGTCGTGATGGCGGCCAATGGCACCACCCATCCGACCGCCTTCTTTCCGACGCTCCTCAACAACTTGCTTGGCACCAAGTTCAAGGTCGTCGCCGGCTATCGGGGCGGGGCCGATGTGATGCTGGCGGTCGAGCGCGGGGAGGCCGGCGGGACGACCAATACCTGGGACAGCGTCGAGGTGCGCTATCCCAACTGGCGGCAGGAGCACCGCTTCTATCCGCTCGTGGTGCTGAGCCTCGAAAAGGAGTTGTCGCTGCCGGAGGTGCCTGTTCTGCGCGATCTCATATCCGACCCGCGCGAGCGGGAAGTGGTGGAGTTCCTGGTCTCGGGCTCGCAGGTTGGCCGCGCCTTTGCGGCGCCGCCGCAGGTGCCGGCCGAGCGGCTCGCGGCGCTGCGCAAGGCGTTCGACCTCACCATGAAGGATCCCGAGTACCTCGCGGCCGCCGCAAAGGCGCACCTTCCGGTCGAGCCGCGCGCAGGAGCCGAGATTCAGACGCTGGTCGATCGCGCCGCCAGCGCCGCACCCGAACTGGTGGCGCGCGCCAGGGCTGCGATCGGTCTGCAATAGCGGCGCAACGCAACCGCGCCGAGGTTCAAAACTTGAATAATCGCGTGTGGGGGAAGCATGACTGTCACGCCGGCCGCCGTTCATGAACGGCACGCGACATCGTTGGCCTTTGATGAGACCTTTGATGTCGTCGTCGTCGGCTACGGGTTTGCGGGCGCCATCGCGGCAATCGAAGCGCACGACGCCGGCGCCAAGGTTCTGCTGATCGAGAAGATGTCGTTTCCGGGCGGCATCTCGATCCTCTCGGGCGGTGCGGTACGTTCGGCGTTTGACGCGTCGGATGCGTTCGCCTACCTCAAGGCGAGCAGCGCCGGGACGACGCCGGACGACGTCCTGCGGGCGCTCGCGGACGGCATGGCGGTGGCCGAGGAGCAGGTGGGCGCGCTGGCCGAACGCGTCGGCGCCAGGATCAACCAGAAGGGCGCGGGCGCGCTCGCGGACCTGCCCGGCCGCAAGGGCGGCAACTACCCGTTCCCGGGCTGGCAGACGTTTTACAACACCAAGATCGACGAGGTTCCCAACTTCGATCGCGCCGCCATCTACCCGCGCGTGCGCGCGCGTCCCGGCGCGCCGGGTCCGCTGCTGTTCCGGGTGGTGGAGCAGAACGTCGCGGTGCGTGACATCACGGTGCGGCTGTCGACCCCTGCGCTGCGGCTCGTCCAAACGCCGCACGAGGGCGTGCTCGGCGTGGTCGTGCAATCGCCGCGCGGCGAACGCACGATCAAGGCACGGCGCGGCGTCGTGCTCGCCTGCGGCGGCTTCGAGGGCGATCCGTCGATGCAGGTGCAGTATTGGCAGACCAAGCCGGTACTCACCGCCGCGACGCGCGGCAACACCGGCGACGGCATCCGCATGGCGCAAGACTGCGGGGCGGCGCTCTGGCACATGTGGCTGTTCCACGGCGCCTACGCGTTCCGCCATCCCGATCCCGACTTTCCGTTTGCGCTGCGGGTCAAGCGGCTGCCGGACTGGAACCCGCTCTACAAGGACGAGATGAAGGTCAAGATGGCGTGGATCGTCGTCGACCAGCGCGGGCGGCGGTACATGAACGAATGCCCGCCCTACATGCAGGACACCTCGCACCGGCCGATGGAGATGTTCGATCCGGAGACGATGAGCTATCCGCGCATTCCCTCTTTCCTGATCACCGACGAAAACGGCCGCAAGCTCTATCCGCTCGGCGATCCGCGCTCCAACGATCCGGACTATGCGTATGACTGGAGCGACGACAATCTCAAGGAGGTCGAGTGTGGCATCCTTGAGCGCGCCGACACGATGGAGGGCATGGCCCAGCTGATCGGCGTCGAGGCCAGCACGCTTTCAGCGACGATCGAGCGCTGGAATGGGCTGTGCGCGGCTGGAAACGACCAGGATTTCGGGCGTCCGCCCGGAACCATGATGCCGATCACGACGCCGCCGTTCATCGTCGGCAAGGTGTGGCCGACGGTGTCGAATACGCAGGGCGGTCCCGTGCACAACGCGCGCCAGCAGGTGCTGAACACGGCCGATCAGGCGATCCCGCGCCTCCACGCCGCCGGCGAACTGGGCAGCGCGTTTGGCCATCTCTATCTGTCCGGCGGCAACGTCGCGGAATGCTTCGTCACCGGCCGGATCGCCGGGCGTGAGGCCGCCGCCCTCCTGCCGTGGGATCGGGCCGCCGCGGCCGAGTAGGCGCCGGAATCCGTCAGCGATCAGACCGAAAACTCGCGTGCGGCGATCTCATCCCAATCGTATGGGCACTTGGCGGGAAACGAGCCCTCGTCAAGGGCGGTTTCCTGCGCGACGTCGGCGCGCGCCCGGCGGAAGCTGTGCGCGAGCGCATCCGCGATGCGGGCCTTGAGGCCGGGGTTGCGCGCCAGCAGCTCGACGACTTCGAGGCGCTGCGACTGGATCGACTGACTGCGGCCGCGCGAGCGCCGGATGGCCTGATGATCCCATTTGAGGAGATGCATCAGCAGCCCATGCAGCGCGCCTTCGAGCTTGTTGAATTGTTCCTCCGCAAGCGCCTCGATTTCCGAGGCCAGCTTTTCGCGATCGACGGCCTCAAAGCGGCCGTCACGCACCAGGCGAGCCTGCTGCATGAGCCACGAATAGAAGTCCTTCTCGCGCTCGGAGGCGAGTGTCGAGCCGGTCGTGTCCTTGCTGCGCGAGACCATGAATCACCTCCCGGCCAATGGTAGGTCAAACGCGTCCGCGCGCGAAGCCCCAGCCGGCGTGCAAGCATGGGATGTGTAAGACGATTGCCGGTCGCTTTCACGGCGGACGTAGCGCCCAGGCTGCTGCGAGGAGCCTCGATCGAGCGCGGCCGGCTATCGCCTCGGCGCGTTGGGATCGTAGGGCACGCCGTGATCGCGCAGAGTGCCGGATGCCACCAACCGGTTCCAGATGAACAGCACGATCAGGGCTCCGAGCGTCGCGGCGATGAAGCCTGCGCCCTGGTCTGCGCGGTACCAGCCGATGGTCTGGCCGATGAAGGTCGCCACGAATGCGCCCGCAATGCCGAGCGCAGTGGTGAGGATGAAGCCGGCGGGGTTGTTGGGACCGCGCGACAGGAAGCGTGCAATGATGCCAGCGATAAAGCCGACGACGATGATCCAAATGATGCTGGACATGATCTCTTTTCTCCACGGCGTGGTGGACGCGCTCGCCTGAGCGCATCGTATCCAAGCTTGATGACGCACAGTACATGCAAGGTGGGATTCATGTCTTCCCGAGGGGTAGTTCGGTAGAGCAGCTCTGCTGCAAGTGGAACTCGGCAATTGTGCATACGCGCGCGGTCATGCTTCCCGCGCAGAGCGGCGGGAACAATTGACATACCGCGGGGGTAAGCGATGCCTATACAACTTACTCTCACCCATCAGAGGAGAAGGATCTCGTGAGCATATTCGGCAGCATTGTATCTGCGATCTTTGGGAGCAAGCCTGCAGCCGCCGGATCGGCGGCGCCTGCTGGTGGGAGTGCCCCGGCCGGCGGCAGCGCTCCCGCCGGGAGCGCCAAGCCGATGACGATCGATGAAGTCAACGAGGTGATCGAAAAGCTCGCGGATGAGTTGGACGAGGATCTCAACTGGGAAGAGTTGATTGTCGATCTCATGAAGCTGCTCAAGCTCGATAGCAGCCTCACGGCGCGCAAGCAATTGGCGCAGGAACTCGGTTACACCGGCGCGCTCGACGG
This sequence comes from uncultured Alphaproteobacteria bacterium, assembly GCA_963753575.1. Taxonomy (GTDB): domain Bacteria; phylum Pseudomonadota; class Alphaproteobacteria; order Rhizobiales; family Xanthobacteraceae; genus VAZQ01. The sequence goes on along the minus strand of CAVWCR010000003.1, from coordinate 2,396,844 downwards.
CTCGGCGCAGATGAACGTCTGGCTGCACAAGCAGGTGATGGAGAAGCTCGCGGAAGGCGGCGGCACCGTGCCGGCGAGCCTCAAGAAGGCGTGATCATTTCCGACAGGGATCGGCGGCCGTCATTGCTCCGCGGGGCAAGGGCGGCCGCGGGCTATTTGGGCTTCTACCAGCGCTGGTAAGGCGATCCGCCGTAGCCGCCGCGCCGATAAGGATCGTCGTTGCGCCGCTCATAGCCCGGCCAGGGCTGCCATCCGGGAAAGCCGCGAAAGACCGGCGGTTCCTGATAGGTCGGCTCATCCGCCTGCTCGGGCGGTACTTCAGGCCGCGCCACCAAGGGAGCGCCGCCGGTGACCATAACGGTGGCGGTAGTGACGCCGCGCTGCGCGACCAGGGCGTAGAGCTTGGCTGCGTTCACCGGGCTCAGCCGCACGCAGCCGTGCGAGACGGCGGCGCCGAGCCGCCGGTCGTAGCTTCCATGGATGGCGTGGCCGCGCTTGGTGAAGAAGATCGAATTGGGCATCGGCGCGTCGTCGAACTCCTTGGAGAAGTGACTCTTCTCCATGCGGAACGCCGTGAAAGTTCCACTCGGGGTCGCGTAGCCGCGTCGTCCGGTCGACACCGGCCATTGCCAGCGCGTCACGCCGTCGACCTCGACCGTCATCTGCTGCACCGACTTGTCGACGGTGATGAGGATCCGGGCGTTGGCCGGTTGCGACGCGACCGAGAGCGTCGCCGCCACGATGGAAGCGAGGATGACGCGGGGCATGACCGCAACTCCTGACATCTGACGATATCGGAAATCCTAACGATATCCGGCATACGCGGCATCGCCCGCCGTGGATGCAGCTAATGCCGTCGCGTGTCAGCGTGGAGCGGATTTGTGGCAACTTTGGCGTTTTGGGGTTCTGGCAACCACGCTTGCGATGAAGCCCAGCTTTGCGCTCAAGGCAGGGGCTTGCCGCGCACATCGGCCGCACGCTCGATCTTGATCAGCACGCCGATGCCCTTGTCGGCGCCGTCGTGCTCCTGCTCGCGCTTGGTGAGGCGCTGGAAGATCGCCTCGCGCAGCGGGCCTAACTCATGGAGCTCGGCAGTGCCGTAGAAGCGCAGGAAGCCCAACTCGAGCACGCCGTCGCGCTGCGCCTTGAAGTTGGCGTACATGACCACCACGCGCCGATCATGGCCGAGGTTCTCCAGCGCTTGGCGCTTGGAGCGCTCCCAATAGGCGAGGTGCTCGTCGTCATAGACCAGCATCGAGCCCTTGGGCGAGATGTTGGGGCCGTTCGGTCCCTGCGTCGCCAGCAGGCACGGCGCGCCGTCGGTCCAGGCGTTGTAGACGAGGTCCTTGATCTTCTGGCTGATCGGCATGGTGCTCCCCTTGTGAACCGCGCGGCGACACTGATCCCATAGCCGCTCCGGCTTGCCGGGCGCAATGGCGGGACGTGCGGCACCTTCGCCGTCACCGCCGCTCATCCCGTCAGGCCATGCCGAACCCCGCGCGCGTGAGCCGCATCAGCGCTGCATCAAGCGCCGAGAGAAAGCGCGAGCGATCGCCGGGTGCGAACGGCTTGGGGCCGCCCGTGACGGCGCCGGCGCTGCGCAGGTCGCTCATCAGGTTGCGGGTGGCGAGCGTCATGCCGATGGCATCGTCGGTGAACGACTTGCCGTTGGGCGCGAGGGTCTCGGCGCCGGCCTTCACGGCGCGCGCGGCGAGTGGCACGTCCGCCGTCACCACGACGCTGCCCGGCCCGGCACGCTCGGCGATGTAATTGTCGGCCTCGTCCATGCCGGCGCCCACCACCACGCGCTCGACGAAATCATCGCGCGGCACCGCGATCGGGCTGTTCGAGACCACGATGACCTTGAGCGCCGTGCCGCGCCGCACGAAGCGCTCGGCCACGCGATAGATCTCCTGCTTTACTGGGCAGGCGTCAGCGTCGACGAAGAGGAGGATGGGGGTGGGCATTGGAAAGGTGAGGTATATGGGAGGGCTGCTCTGCAGCCAACGCTTGGCTGCCTCCTTGCCTAGCGCATGTGCAGCAACGCCCTTGTTATGCGGCCGCAACAAACCTGATTCGGCCCGCCTGCCCTGATTTCTTGCGGCGCGGACGCATTGTGATCTCGATATCTTGATCAAAAGCCGTAAGCATGCGCATAAGCCGCTCTGTCGAATATCCGCGAAAACGTCCTCGCAGAACATTTGACAGGTCGGGCTGACCGATGCCGATCCGTTTTGCCGCTTCCGTTTGAGTGAGCTGAGCCTCCTTAATAAGTCGGTGCAGTTGCACGACGATCTGTGATTTCAACAGCATGTCTTCGGCATCGGGCAGGCCCAGGTCGGCGAAAATGTTGCCGCTGCCGACTTCGACTTTGATGCGAGGTTTTCTTGTCATGGCTCCTGCTTTCCCGGCTCCTGCTTTCTTGGTTTGAAGCGCTCGTGCCAATCTGTTTCCGCGACACGCAATCGAGACTTGATCAGTTCGATTTCCGTTTTCGGCGTTGCGATCCCCTTCTTGGACTTCTTTTGGAACACGCGAAGCACATACACAGCTTCCACGAAGCGCACAGTATAGACGGCTCGATACGTAGAGCCGTCGAAGTCTTCGACGATTTCAAGAACGCCGCGTCCGCCGAAGCCCTTGAGCGCCTTGGCCGAGACCGGCTCACCTCCGCACTGCGCCTCGTAGAGCGCATGCCCGAATTCGCCCCGGACTTCCGCCGGCAGGGCCTTGAGCTCCCGCCGGCTCGCGCCCACGAAGATGCACGGCTTTGGGACAGGATCACCGAGCGGCACATCGAGATTATGGTGATTTAACCATGGGTAGTCAAGGCGGCCAGAGAACCTCTCACAGCCTCCGCACGAAGCTGTCCACCACCTTCTTCTCGCCGGCCTTGTCGAACTGGATCGTCAGCTTGTTGCCGTCGACCACGATCACGTTGCCGTTGCCGAACTTCTGGTGGAAGACGCGATCGCCGACTGAAAAGTCGGATGCCGTGCCGGTCGACTTGGCGACCAGCTCGCCCTCGATGGTGAGCGGGCCGGAGCGGCGGGTGCGGGCAAAGCCGCTCATGCGTTCGACGCTGGCCTTGTCGCGTGCGGGTGAGGAGTTGGCCGTCGCGTCGTCGCGCGGCTCGTTGTCGTAATCCTGGCTCTCGTCCTCGAAGCCGCTCGGGCCGGTGGTGCGCTTCTGTGCGCGCTGCCAGCCGGGCGTGCGGTAGCTCGAGCCGAAATGCGTCATGTCGTCGAAGCGCGAGCCGCCGTAGTTGCCGCCGCCCATGCTCCCGAAGCTGCCCTTGGCTTCGGTCACCTCGACATGCGCCTCGGGCAACTCGTCGAGGAAGCGCGAGGGCAGGTTGGTCGTCCATAGCCCGTGCGTGCGCCGGTTGGAGGCGAAATAGATGTAGGCGCGCCGGCGCGCGCGCGTGATGCCGACATGGGCGAGGCGGCGCTCTTCTTCGAGGCCGGCGCGGCCCTGGTCGTCGAGCGCGCGCTGATGTGGGAACAGGCCTTCCTCCCAGCCGGGCAGGAACACGGTGTCGAATTCGAGTCCCTTGGCGGAATGCAAGGTCATGATCGAGACCGCCTCGGCCTCGGCGCCGCCGTCGGCGTCCATCACCAGCGAGATGTGCTCGAGGAAGCCCTGCAGGTTTTCGAACTCCTCCATCGAGCGCACGAGCTCTTTCAGGTTCTCCAGCCGCCCGGCTGCGTCCGCAGAGCGGTCCTTCTGCCACATGTCGGTGTAGCCGGACTCATCAAGCACGATCTCGGCCAATTCCGTATGCGGGATCTGGTCCTTCTGCGCGCGCCATCGGTCGAAGGCGGCGACGAGGTCGCGCAGCGCGCCGCGCGGCTTGGGCTTGAGCTCGTCGGTCGCGACCGCCGCGCGCGTCGCTTCCAGGAGCGGAAGGCGGCGCTTGCGCGCGTAGTCGTGCAGCAGCTTGACGGTGGCGTCGCCGAGCCCGCGCTTGGGCACATTGACGATGCGCTCAAACGCAAGATCGTCGGCCGGCTGGTTCACCAGCCGCAGATAGGCGAGCGCATCGCGGATCTCCATACGCTCGTAGAAGCGCGGGCCCCCGATCACCCGATAGGGCAGCCCAAGCGTGACGAAGCGATCCTCGAACTCGCGCATCTGGAACGAGGCGCGCACCAGAATGGCGATCTCGTCGAGCGAGTGGCCCTGGCGTTGCAGCGCCTCGATCTCTTCGCCGATCGCGCGCGCCTCTTCCTCCGAGTCCCAGGAGCCGGTGACCTTCACCTTCTCGCCCGGCTCGTCGTCGGTACGCAGCGTCTTGCCGAGCCGGCCCTGGTTGTGCGCGATCAGGTGCGAGGCGGCGGCCAGGATGTGCGCGGTGCTGCGATAGTTGCGCTCGAGCCGGATCACCGTGGCGCCCGGGAAGTCGTGGTCGAAGCGCAGGATGTTGTCGACCTCGGCGCCGCGCCAGCCGTAGATCGACTGGTCGTCGTCGCCGACGCAGCAGATGTTCCTGGGCGGGCGTGGGATCGCCGCCGATGGAGTCGCGGACTCGGCGTGCTCCATCTCTTCGCCTTGAGGGAGGAGAGGAGTGGCCGCGCCCGCTGGCCCAGGCGCGGCCGTGCTCTGCCCCAACAGCCGCAGCCACAGATACTGCGCTACGTTGGTGTCCTGATATTCGTCGACCAGGATGTACTTGAACCGGTGCTGGAAGCCGCGCAGCACCTCGGGCTGCTCGCGGAATAGCCGGATGCACTCGATCAGGAGATCGCCGAAGTCGACCGCGTTGAGGGTTTTGAGCCGCTCCTGGTAGGCGGTGTAGAGCTTCTTGCCGCGGCCGCCCGCGAAGCTTGCGGCCTCGCCATTGGGCACCTGGTCGGGCGACAGGCCGCGGTTCTTCCAGCCGTCGATGAGCTGTGCGAGCACGCGCCCCGGCCAGCGCTTCTCGTCGATGCCTTCGGCTTGCAACAGCTGCTTGAGCAGCCGGATCTGATCGTCGACATCAAGGATCGTGAAGTCGGGCTTGAGCCCCACCATCTCCGCGTGCCGGCGCAGGATCTTCACGCCGATCGAGTGGAAGGTGCCCAGCCAGGGCATGCCCTCGACTACGCCGCCCACCATGGTGCCGACCCGCACCTTCATTTCGCGTGCCGCCTTGTTGGTGAAGGTGACGGCGAGGATCTCGCCCGGTCGCGCCCGACCGGTCGCCAGGATGTGGGCGATGCGGGTCGTCAGCACGCGCGTCTTGCCGGTTCCGGCGCCGGCGAGCACCAGCACCGGGCCGTCGAGCGTCACCACCGCTTCGCGCTGCTCCGGGTTGAGGTCGCGCAGATAGGGCGCGCCGATATTGGCCTGCGCGCGCGCCGCAATCCCGCCCGGCTGTCCGGACCTCTGATGCAAAGGCTCAGCCAAACTCTAAGACCTTCCGCGAATCTCTCGCGGGTAAGATGGCATTTAGTGCCGCCGATTTGAAGTTCCTGCACCACCTGCAGCAATCTCAGTCAGGAACTTCAAATCGAAAAGCGGCACTAGAATCATAGAGTTTCCAGTGCCCCTTGGTTTCCGAAGTTCGTGTCAGAGGTAGCTGCAACGGCTCACGAACTTCGGAAACGGGGCACTGGCAGCCCGTTTTGCGAGCAATCGCGCCCGGATTATGGCTTAAGGCTTGTATTCGGTGCGCTTGGTATTGGCGATCTTGATCAATGTTTCGGCGGCTTTTCGGTCTTCCCGCAGGAAGGCAGCGAATTCCTCCGGCGTCGTGGGGGCGGAGACTACCGCGTGCTTGTCGAGGAAATCGACGAATTTGGGTTCCCGGAATAGTTTCACAAACTCGGCGTTGAGGCGCGTCACGATGTCCTTCGATGCGCCCTTCGGCACCACCAGCCCCCACCAGCCCTGGCCCGGGTAGCCGCCGAGGCCGGCCTCCTCCAGCGTCGGCACGCTCGGCAGCAGCAGGCTGCGCTTGTCGGCCGAGATGGCGAGCGCCTTGACCTTGTCGCTCTGCACCAGGCCCAGGAAGTTGCCGACGCCGAAGCGCGTCACCTGCACCTCGTTGGCGGCGAGCGCTTGGGCAGCCGGACCGCCGCCGCGATAGGGCACGCCGACGATGCGGGTGCCCCACTGGTTGTTGAGCCATCGCATGAAGAGATCGGGGAACGATCCATCGCCCAGCGTCGCGTAGTTGAGCCCATCTGGCTTCGCGGTCGCGAGCGCCTTCAGTTCGGCGATCGATTTGACGTTGATGGTGTTCGAGGCAAACACGCCTTCGATCAGGAAGAACAGGCGCGTCACCGGCACGAAATCCGTGTCCGCGTTGTAGGGCAGCTTGTTGAACAGGAGCGGGTTGTAGGACGTGGTCGAGTGGTAGATCACGCAGACCGTGTAGCCGTCCGAGGGAGCCTGCGCGCACGATTGCGCTCCCAATATTCCGGCGGCGCCGCCCCGGTTCTCGATCACGATCTGCTGACCAAGGCGCGGCGAGAGTTCATGGGCGGCCGCGCGCATGATGACGTCGGTCACGCTGCCCGCGGCGATCGACACGATCATCCGGATCGGCTTTGACGGATAGGTCTGCGCGCCGACGGACGAAGCCAGGCCCGCTGCCAATAGGATGAGAACGATGCGCGTGCCAAGCGCGTTGAATCTCATGGTGCTACCTCCATCGCGGACCTTGCTGGTCGCGTGCGTTATGTCGGGATCACTTCGCCGATCAGGCCGGCATCGTATTGCGTAAACAGGAGGCGGCCGTCCGACAAGGGCGCAATGCAGCGCGCGCCGCTCCTTGGTGTCGGGATATCGTATTCGCCGATCAGCGTGCCGTCGGGAGCCATGCGCCCGATCTTGTTGGCAAAGTTCTCGGTGAACCAGAGGTCGCCATCGCGGCCGACCGTGACGCCGCGCAAAGAGGCGTTCGGGGTCGGGATCACGAACTCTTTGAACGCGCCGTTCCGGTCGATGCGGCCAAGCGCGTTGGTGCTGGTCTCCACGAACCAGATCGATCCGTCCGGATGGGTGACCATGGCGCGCGGCTGGCTGTCGTAACTGGGGATCGGAAACTCGGTCACGACACCGTCTACGGTGATGCGCCCGACGCGGTTACCGGCGGCCTCGCTGAACCAGAGTGCGCCGTCGCGCACCGCGATCGACAAGGGCTTACTGCCGGGCGTGATGCCGTCGCGAAACTCGGTGATGTGGCCGGCGGGCGTAATGCGGCCGATCTGGCTCGCTTCGGTCTCGGAGAACCAGACATTGCCGTCGGGACCGAGGATCATGCCATCCGGCCCAGCCTTCGGTGTCGGCACCGGAAATTCCGTGATCTCGCCTTCAAGCGTGATGCGGCCGATCTTGTTGGCGGCCTTCTCGGCGAACCAGAGATTTCCGTCGCCGCCGACCGTGATGCCGATCGGCGTCGCATTGGCGGTCGGCAGGCCGTATTCGGTGAAGCGGCCGCTGTTGGGATCGAGCCGGCCGATCTTTGCGGCGCCGCTCTCGCAGAACCAGAGCGCGCCGTCGGGCGCCTCGACGCAGATATACGGACCGCTGTTGGCGACCGGAATCTTGTGCTCGCGGATGGTCGGGGCGGCGCTGACGCGCGCGCGGTTCGCTGCGAGTTCTGTCACGATGACGCTCAGCTCTTCGACGGCATCGCGATCCGGCGTCCGGCCGCTTCCGGTACCGGCAGCTTGGCGTGGGCGGCCTTCATGCGGGCGAGGCAGGCGGCGAGCTCGGGCGGGAAGGTGGCCGTCTTCTTCGCCTCCATGTCGACGTGCAGCGACATGTTCTCGGAGGTGGCGGAGACCCAGCCCCGCGTGGCATGGAACAGTTGCTCGTAATAGTGCATGCGCTTGGCGTCGTAGTCGAGCAGCTGAAAGGTCACCCGCACCGGATCGTTGGCCTTGAGCTCGCGCAGATAGCGAACGTGCACCTCGGCCGTGAAGCAGGAATGCTGCCGGTTTCTGACGTAATCGGCGCCGCAGCCAATGAGCTCGAACGCCTCGTCCACCGCGCGGTCGAACAGCAAGTTGTAGTAGGCCATGTTGAGATGGCCGTTGTAGTCGATCCAGCCGGGCTCAACCCGCATCACCGAAGAGACAAAAGGTGCGAAGAACAGCGGTTCCAGATCGACGCGGTTGAGCATCACACAACACCACAAGTGGCCTACTCGGGTAGGCTATCTCAGCCGCGCGGCCCCGCCAACCCGCTAGAATGAAAGTAATTCAGCTTTGTGACCAGACGCTTAAAGGCCACACTCGAACGAGCCGAAATCGGCTAACGTCAAGCCGTCCGCGAACAGGCGATTTCATCGATACCGCAGCCCAGTGCCGCAGAGGGTGCAGCGATGACAAACGAACTTCGGAAACGGGGCACTTAGTGCCGCCGATCTGAAGTTCCTACACCACTTGCGGCAAACTCGGTTAGGAACTTCAGCTCGAAAAGCGGCACTAGAATCATAGAGTTGCTAGTGCCCCTTTGTTTCCGAAGTTCGTATCAGAGGGTGCAGCGATGACAAACGAACTTCGGAAACGGGGCACCAGTGTGTCCGTCCGCCCGGAGACCGTTGCCGCAGCCGTGGCGGCGCTGGCCGCGCGCTTCGGCAACCGCCTGGTCACGTCGCAGGCGGTGCGCGAGCAGCACGGCAATACGACCACCTGGATTGCCAATGAGCCGCCGGACGCCGTGGTGTTTCCGCAAACCTCGGCCGACGTGCAGGAGATCGTGCGTATCTGCGCGGCGCAGCGCGTGCCGGTGATCCCGTTCGGCACCGGCACCTCGCTCGAAGGCCATGTCAATGCGCCGCTTGGCGGTGTCTCGATCGACTTTCGCGACATGAGCCGGGTGCTAGCCGTGCATGCCGAGGACTTCGACTGCGTGGTCGAGCCCGGCGTCACTCGCAAGGCGCTCAACGAGCACCTGCGCGACCGCGGCCTGTTCTTTCCGATTGATCCGGGCGCTGATGCATCGCTGGGCGGCATGGCGGCGACGCGCTGCTCCGGGACCAATGCGGTGCGTTACGGGACGATGAAGGACAACGTGCTGGCGCTCAAGGTCGTGCTGGCCAACGGCGAGGTGATCACGACGGCACGGCGGGCAAAGAAGTCCTCCGCCGGCTACGATCTCACCCGGCTGATGGTGGGCTCGGAAGGCACGCTCGGCGTCATCACCGAGCTCACGCTCAGGCTCGCCGGTATCCCGGAGGCGATCGCGTCCGGCGCCTGCCCGTTCCCGACGGTCGAGGCCTGCTGCCATGCCGCCATCCTGACCATCCAGTCGGGAATTCCGGTGGCCCGCATCGAGCTGCTCGATGCGCTGCAGGTTAAGGCCTGCAACGCCTATTTCAAGCTCACGCTGCCGGAAACCCCAATGCTGTTCGTGGAGTTTCACGGCAGCGAGGCGGGCGTGGCCGAGCAGTCGCAGCGCTTTGGCGAGATCGCCGCGGATCTTGGCGGCGGCCCCTTCGAGTGGGCGACGCGGCCGGAGGATCGCAGCAAGCTCTGGCAGGCGCGCCATGACGCCTACTGGTCGGGCCGCTCGCTGCGGCCGGGCGCCACCGCGATTGCCACCGATGTGTGCGTGCCGATCTCCAGGCTGGCGGAGTGCGTGGTCGAAACCCAGCGCGACCTTGCCGACAGTCGCCTGATCGCGCCGATCCTCGGCCATGTCGGCGACGGCAATTTCCACCTGACGTTGCTCGTCGATCTAACCGACGCCGACGAAGTGGCGCGCGCCAAGACGCTCAGCGAGCGGCTGGTCGCCCGCGCACTCGCCATGGATGGCACCTCGACCGGCGAGCACGGCGTTGGGCAGGGCAAGATGGCCTATCTCGCGGACGAACATGGCGAGGGGGCGCTCGAGGTCATGCGGGCGATCAAGCGCGCGCTCGATCCCGACAACATCATGAACCCCGGTAAGATCGTCAGCTTCGTGAGTGTTCGGCGATGAGCGCGGCCCGCGGGTTAGAGAATTTTCACATTCGCGTGCGTAAGGTCGTTCGCGCGAGCGCTGCTCGGACCCGACATAGATTTGCCGTCAACGCCAACCACAAAACCTTACCACTCTCGTGTTGGTAAGAGTGGAGCGGCATTAGCGCAGGCGTACGCGCCGCCGGTCCCGTGGCTCCCTGTGCCATGGCTCGGTGGCGCGATTTGTGCTCAAATCCACGCAGACGTGTTTCCGGGCCCCGCGCCATTGCCCGGCGCTGGGCGCGTATTGAAAAGCAGGCTTTGGAGATCGCGTGCAGACAACCCTGCTCGGTCTTGCGATCGCGTTGATCCTGGCGCTGGTGGCCGCCCTGGTAGGGCCGCACTTCGTCGACTGGAGCCGCTATCGCGCGGAGTTCGAGACCCAGGCGAGCCGTCTGACCGGCCTCACGGTGCTCGTGAACGGGTCGGTCGAGGCGCGGCTGCTGCCCACCCCGACCCTGACGTTCGGCGGCGTCGAGATCGCCAGGCCCGGTGACTCGCGCTCGATGCGTGCGCGCAGCGTCAGCCTGGAATTCTCGCTCGGCGGGCTCACGCGCGGGCAGTGGCGGGCGAGCCAGGTCCGGATCGATGGTGCGGAATTCGCGGCCGGCCTCGACGCTGCGGGCCGGCTCGACTGGCCGGCGCCCGTGATCAGCGATGAGCTCGAACTCGCTGTCGATCGAGCGGCTCGATATCGTGGATAGCCGGGTGCTGCTCGCCGACGCCACCAGCGGCTCGCGCCTCCTGCTCGAAAAATTTGAATTCCGGGGGCAGCTGCGCTCGTTGCTCGGTCCGGTCAAGGGCGAGGGCTCCTTCGTTCTCGCCAGCCATCACTATCCGTTCCGGATCGCCGCAACCCGCGCCAGCGAGGGCGGCGTGCGCGTGCGGCTCAATGTCGACCCGGTCGACCGACCTGTGATTGCGGAGGCCGACGCGCTGATCGTCGTGGAGAGCGGCGTTCCCCATTACGACGGCAGCATTCAGCTCACCCGTCCAGTCGGCCGTGCGCCCGACGGTATCATCGAGCCCTGGCGGGTCTCGACCCGCATCCGAGGCGACAGCTCGGCGGCTACCCTGGAGCAGATTGAATTCCAGTACGGCCCCGAGGAGCGCGCGATCAAGCTGCGCGGCGACGCCAACTTGGCCTTCGGCCGCGAGCCACAGCTGGTCGTGGGCCTGGCCTCGACCCAGATCGATCTCGATCGCCTCCTTGGCCTGTCGGAAGCGACGCGCAAGCGCCCGCTGCTTGCGGTCAAGACCTTTGCGGACTTCTTCGGTGCCGCGCAGCGCCCGCCGATACCGGTCAGGCTCGGGATCAGCGTCGATAACGTGATGCTGGCCGGCGCGATGCTTCAGCGCGTCAGCGGCGAGGTGGTGGGCGACAGCGACAACTGGAACCTCGATGTGCTGGATTTCCGGGCACCGGGGGCGACCCAGGTCGGGCTGAGCGGGCGTCTCAACATGACGTCCGGCGGCCTCACCTTCGATGGGCGCGCCAAGGTCGAGGCGCGTGATCCGCGTACGCTCGCGGCCTGGCTGACCGACCGGGCCGATGCCGTCACGGCGGGCGCGGTGCGCGCAGAGGGCGACGTCAAGCTCGGCAACGACTACGTGGCGATCGATGGCCTCACCGCCGAGATCGACAACATGACCATGGTGGGACGTCTCGCCTATACGTGGCCGCGCGGACAGCGGCCGCCGCGGATCGAGGCCGAACTGAGTGCGCCCGATATCGACTTCGATCGTGCTTATGCGCTGGCGCAGGGTATGTTCGCCGACACGCCGTTCGAGCGGCCGCGCGAGGGAACCGTGTCGCTCAAGGTCGGTCGCGCCGCCATCGCCGGCGTCGAGGCGAAGGGCGCCGACATCGATCTTCAATTCGAGCGCGGCGGCCTCGACATCCGGCGGCTTAACGTGCGCGACTTCGGCGGGGCGGCGCTTTCGATCAAGGGGCGCATCGACGGCCATGGCCAGGCGCCGCGCGGGTCGCTTGCACTCGACCTCGACGCCCGCGCGCTCGACGGCGTCGCGATGGTGATCGAGAAGTTTTCGCCAAAGGCAGCAGTTGAATTCCGTCGGCGGGCCTCGCGGTTTGTTCCCGCCAAGGTGCAGGCGACGCTGACGGTCGGCGCCGGGCCGGTCCGTACGGCGGCGGCTTCATCAAATGCGACGTTCAAGCTCGACGGCAGCGCCGGCGGGTTCAAGATCGGGCTGCAGGGTCAGGCCGATGCCGCCGGCCAAGCGTTTACGCTCGACGCCCTTCCGCAGCTCGGCGCCTCCGAGCTCAAGATAAACGGCCAGCTCGATGCCGCCGAAGGCAGCGCGCTGATTGAGCTGCTGGGGCTCGACAAGCTCGTCGCCGTCGACAGCAAGCATCCCGGCCACCTCGATCTCAGCGCGAACGGAACGGTCAACGGTGCGATGGCGGTCGATGGCCGGCTGGTCGCCGGCGACTTCGATGTCTCCAGCAAAGGCACCGTGCGGCTGGCGGACGGCGCGGTGGACGGCGCCACTCTCCGGATCGCGAATGCCAAGGTGCGCAGCCCGCGCCCGGCCGTTGCCGGCCAGCCGGCGCAGACGCTCCCTCTTGATCTGAGCGCCAAGCTCGCGTTCGCCGGCGGCGCCATTGATCTCACCGACATGGCCGGAAGGGCCGCCGGTTCCGAGCTCGTTGGGAGAGTGAAGATCGGTCTTGCCCAGCCGATGACCGTCGCCGGCGACCTCGAGCTCGGCGAGATCAACCTGCCATTCATGCTTGCCGCCGCGACCGGGAGTCCACGATCGAACGGAACGGTCGCCTGGCCGGCCGAGCCGTTTGAGCGCGGATTGCTCGGTGAGATCGGCGGACAGCTCACGCTCAGAGCAGCGCACGTCGCCCTGTCGCCGTGGCTTGCGGTCAAGAACGTGCGCGGGGTTGTGCGCCTCGATCAGTCGGGGTTATCGATCAAGGAGATCGACGGGACGCTGGCTGGCGGCCGGTTGGGCGGCGAGCTGGACGTAAGGAGCGGCGCCGACGGCATCTCGGCGCAGAGCCGGTTGCAGGTCGCAGGCGCCGATATCACCGAGCTCGTGCGCGGCGGGCCGCCGCCGCTGTCCGGCCGCCTCTCTGCCGAGCTCGAGCTGCAGGGGACAGGCCGCAGCCCGGCCGCCCTGATCGGCTCGCTCAAGGGCGGCGGCACCTTTTCGCTCGAAGACGGCACGGTGCAGCGGCTTGATCCGACCGCTTTCGATGCGGTGATCGGCAGCGTCGACAAGGGTCTGCAGCTCGATCCGGAACGGCTCAGGGAACGCATGGACCAAGCGCTGTCGGCCGGCGCACTGAGGGTTGCGCGTGCCGAGGGCGAAGTCTCCGTCGTGGCCGGACAGGCGCGTGCAGTCAATATGAAGGTCACCGCGCAGGGCGCCGATCTCGGCGTCCACGGCAGTGCACTGCTGGCGGATGATACGATCGACGCGAGGATAAACCTGTCGGGCCTCGTGCGCACAGATACGTCGGGTGTCCGGCCTGAAGTCACCATCACGCTCAAAGGCGCAATCGATGCGCCTCGGCGCACACTCGACGTGACGGCATTTTCGAATTGGCTCGCGCTACGCGCAGTCGAGCAGCAGAGCAAACGCATCGACGCGCTGGAAGCGGCACGCAAGAATTCAGTTGATCAACTCGCGCCGCACGCAATTCCGGCAAACACGCCGACGCCGCGGACGCCACCTACGCCTCCTCAGACACAGGCGCGTCCGCGCTCGGCGACGCACCCGTCAGCTCCTACTACCGGCTCGACGCGCCCCCAGCGGCCGCTTGATCTGCGGCCGCCGGACGGCGGTTCTCTCTTGAAGAACCTGTTCGGCCGATAGCTTCAGGAAGCCGGACGGGCCGCCATCAGCTCACGTGCAGTAGTGCGCTCGCTGCTTCGCTCGTCGCCGATCATGCTACGATAGTGATCGAGGACAAACAGTCGGATCGCCGACGACAAGTTGCCGTGACGACGATCCGAGTCGATGGCGGCTACGAGCTCTGACAAAGTCATGTCGCGCCCACCCGCGATCTCCTTTAGTCCCTTCCAGAAGGCGTCTTCCAAACTCACGCTGGTCTTGTGACCGGCAATGACGATGGAGCGTTTGACAACCGGCGATTTCATCGATCGTCTCCCGTTATCCGGTGTTGCTCGAGTTCCCGACGGGCTTTCGTCTCGCGCGCGTTCACGAGTTCCCGTTCGACCTTGCCGCGTCCATGAAGAACACGGTTTTCGGCCGCTCGCTGCGCACCGAGCTCACGCCCGAGGCGCTTGCGCGCTTTTCGAAAGTTGACGATGTCGCCCATCCCCTACACTCGACGGTACCGGGCTTGTGATAGTTCCAGGTCCCGCGATGCCTATGTGCTTCGTCGGTAAATGCGCCCATAGCGTGGCAATCCGTTAATTCGGCTGTCGGTCAGGTATGCGAATGTGCGACAGCGAGCCGGTAACTGGGGCGCGACCCGTAATGGGGCTTCCCGGCTTGCAGCAGGACTATACCATTTGACAGGTTGCCGCTGGTAGTCCGGTCGGTGAAATTGGTCGAAATTCGTATTTTTTCGAATTACCCATTCTAAATCGTTATGACCCCCTAACTGCTGCCCCACGCCGTTTTGGACTGGAAAATTTTCTTCGGATCATACAACCGGGAATTCCCGTCGGCTCAAAAACTCGCCGTAGCGACGTGCGGCTACGGTAGAATCAGCCGCGTTGAGTCGGATTCCCAACTGGTCCGGCGTCAGCGCTGCCTCGGTCTGGTCATATTTTCCGGTCGGACGAGCCGGTCGAAGTCCGCCGCTGACACGTAGCCCAGCCGGATCGCTTCCTCACGTAGCGTGGTGCCGTTGGCGTGGGCGGCCTTGGCGATCTCCGCCGCGCGCTCGTACCCGATGGTCGGCGTGAGCGCGGTGACCAGCATGAGCGAGCGTTGCATCAGGTCACGGATGCGGTTTTCGTCGGCGCGGATTCCTGTGACGCAATGTTCGGTGAACGATGTAGCTGCATCGGCAAGAAGACGGATCGACTGCAGCGTCGCGTGTGCAATCACCGGCTTGTAGGCGTTGAGCTCGAAGTGGCCCTGGCTTGCCGCAAGCGTGAGCGTTGTTTGGTTGCCGAATACCTGGCAGCACACCATGGTGAGCGCTTCGCTCTGAGTTGGGTTGACCTTGCCAGGCATGATCGAAGAGCCGGGTTCATTCTCCGGCAGGATCAGTTCGCCAAGGCCCGAGCGCGGGCCCGAGCCAAGCAGCCGGATGTCGTTGGCGATCTTGAACAGGCCGGTCGCTACCGCGCTGAGCGCGCCGTGCAGAAACACGAACACATCATGCGCGGCGAGCGCTTCGAACTTGTTTGACGCCGTGACGAACGGTAACTCGGTGAGCGCGGCGATCGCCTTGGCGACGAGCTTGCCGAAGCGCGGGTCGGCATTGAGCCCGGTGCCGACAGCGGTGCCGCCCTGCGCCAGCGGGTAGAGTTCCTTGACCGCCGCGCGCACGCGCTCGCGCCCGTGCTTGACCTGTGCGGCATAGCCGGAAAATTCCTGGCCCAGCATCAGCGGCGTAGCGTCCTGGGTGTGGGTCCGTCCGATCTTGACGATGCGGGCGAACTCCTTCGATTTCTTTTCGATCGCCGTCTGCAGACCAAGGAGGGCGGGGACGAGCCGCTGCGTGATCTCGCGTGCGGCCGCGACGTGCATCGCGGTCGGTATGCAGTCGTTCGACGACTGACTCATGTTGACGTGATCGTTCGGATGCACCGGTGATTTCGCGCCCGGCTCGCCGCCCAGCATCATGTTGGCGCGCGCCGCAATCACCTCGTTGACGTTCATATTGGTCTGCGTGCCGGAGCCGGTCTGCCACACCGGGAGCGGAAAGTGGTCGTCGAGCTTGCCTTCGATCACCTCTTGCGCGGCCCGCATGATGGCGTTCGCGCGTCGCGCATCGAGGGTGCCGAGCTCGCGGTTGGTCTCGGCTGCCGCACGCTTGACGATGCCGAGCGCGTGAATGATCGGCGCGGGCATGCGCTCGGTGCCGATGCGGAAGTTGCGGCGGGCGCGCTCGGTCTGGGCGCCCCATAGCCGGTCGGCTGGCACGTCGATCGGGCCAAAGGTGTCGGTCTCTGTGCGCGTCTTGCTCATCCGCTTCGCGCTCAAGGCAGGGATTGCGGGGCGCGAATGGCGTCGCCCCATTCGGCTAGGCGCGAGTCATTTCTTGCGGAACCGGTCAAGACGCACGACCTCGCCACCGCCGGCGGACGGCCCGTCATCGGGCGGCGTCTCAGTCGGCTGGCTCGCAGCTGTGGGCACGGCGGCGATCGCCGGCGTCGTGCGGGTTTGCTTCGGCTCCTGCACGGGCTCTTGCTCAGCCTCCCGCTGATACTCCTGCTGATACGCCTCCTTAGGCTCGGCCTCCGGCCGGTCAGCGCCCGCCGGTGCGTCTGCTGCCGCTGCGGCCTCGGGCTGCGGCTCGAACTTGAAGCCGAACGGCACGGCGGGATCGACGAACTCCTTGATCGCAGCGAATGGAACCGTGAGCCGCTCCGGGATGCCGCCGAACGACATGCCAACCTCGAAGGCGCTCTCGCCCACGACCAGATCCCAGAACTGGTGCTGAAGCACGATGGTCATCGCGTCCGGGAACTGGCTCATCAGCCGGGGTGGCATGCGCACCCCGTCCGCCCGCGTATCGAACGTGATGTAGAAATGATGCTCGCCCGGCAGGCCGTTCTTGGCCGTATCACCCAGCACGGTGCGTACGACCCCGCGCAATGCCTCCTGTGCCAGGATGTCGTAGCGGATGTGATCGACGGCCATAAATAGGTTCTCCGGCCCCAACTCGAAGAGCCTCTCAATGGTAACGCAATTCACCGCAATATGGATACGGTCCCACCGACGAAATGCTACGCTATTTCGAACTCTGGCGTGCGTTGGGGCCGTCGGAAATTGGGGCCGCTGGAAAGGAAAGTGGAGGCTTCTGTTGCCAGGTGCCTCCGAACCCCGCCTGCCGGAGCTTAACCCGTCAGGGCTTTAAGTTCGGTCTTCCAGACTGCGTTACGCAGCCAGGGCAACCGGAGCATAGTTGTCGTTTGCAACTATGAATTTGGCCCGATAACGGCGGAACCATGCCGAGCAAAAACACGCCCTTTACGCCCTCGTCGATCCTATTTCGCCCCCACCGATGCAGCGCCGACGTTGTCAGCCCTGAGGTGGCCTGCCGCGGTGCCCGCTGCATGGGTGGAGGCGCCGGGTACTGCCCCCGGGTCCGATGGGTTTATTACGACGGCCATTTATCGCCATAGCCGGCTTGCGCCGGCACCCTCAATATAGGCCCGCAAGGTTGACAAAAAAAGACCGGCTCACGCGGCACGCGCTGGCCCACCCGCCAGGGCTATCCGCGCGCCTGGCGCCCGATCCGCGCCTGATGCCGATCCGCGCCTGGCAGTGGGGGCTCATTCCGACAATTCATTTGGTCCGGTGGCGGCGGCCGGATAAGTCTCGCGCCATGCCTGATCCGACACCTGAGGCCATGTCGGCGCGCCCCGCGCCGACACTGTTCCACCTCTTCGTCGCATTCACCATGATCGCGATCCTCGGCTTTGGCGGCGTCCTGTACTGGTCGCGCCGGATGATGGTCGAGGAGCGCAAATGGATGTCGGCGGAGGAGTTCAACGAAGCCTACGCGCTCTGCAACTTTCTGCCAGGACCCAACATCGTCAACTTCGCGGTCGTGTTCGGGCGCCAGATCGGCGGGACGGTGGGCGCTTTCCTGGCCTTGCTCGGGCTGCTTGGGCCGCCCTTCGCGTTGGTCACCATGTTCGCCTTCCTCTATGCGCACTACGGTAACATCGCGGTCTTGCAGCGCATGTTCGTGGGCGTGGCCGCGGCCGCGGCCGGTCTGACCATCAGCACTTCAGTGAAGATGTGGCAGCCGCTGCTGCGCGAGCGCCCCGGTGTGCCACATCTGGTGGCGCTTTCGGCGTTGATCGGGGTGGGCCTGCTGCAATGGCCGATCTACTGGGTGCTGGGCGCGCTGATACCGCTCAGTGTCGGCCTGGCCTGGTGGGTGCGGCGATGAACGACGACGGCATCCTGCTTACGCTTGCGGCCAACTTTGCCTTGATGTCGCTGTTCGCCATGGGCGGCGCCAACGCCGCCTTCCCCGAGATGCACCGGCTCGCGGTCGAGGTGATGCATTGGATGAGCGACCGGCAGTTCGCCGACCTCTACGCCATCGCGCAGGTAACGCCCGGGCCCAACGTTATCGTGGTGACGTTGATCGGCTTCCAGGTGGCCGGCCTCGCCGGCGCCCTGGTGGCGACGCTGGCGATGTGCGGGCCCACCTGCGTGTTGGCCTTTTTCGTGGGGCGGGTCTGGGATAGTTTCAAGGAGGCGCGTTGGCGGCTCATCATCCAGGCCGCGCTGGTGCCGGTCTCCCTTGGTCTTCTGGGCGCCAGCGCGATCGTGATTGCGCGCGTGGCAGGGCAGTCCTGGCAAACGCTGGCGATCATGCTGGTAACCGCGGTGGTCACCTTCCGATTGCGCATAAACCCGCTCTGGATCTTCGCCGCTGCCGCTTTGCTTGGGCTGGCCGGGTTCGTCTAGGTCCTGCCGGGGGCTCGGGCCACAAAGGGTGGGTGGGGGCGGCCGGGCACCGCCCGAGTCAGAAAATCATCGCAATTGCTTCCCGTGCCCTATCGGAATGTGCTAACTCAACTCCAATGGTCCGGTGTGGGAGCGCCGGAATTGTCGCGGGGTTGAGGGGAGCTTAAGACATGCCTGAGGACGTCCAATCGTCCCGGAATGCGCCGCATCTGGACGAACCGCTGACCGACAAGCTCAAGGGCGGGATCATCATCACGGTGATCGCCGTTCTGTTGTTCCTATCGACGTTCTACGTCTCGAGCCCGACCGTCCCGCGCGTCTTATCCATCCTGGTGGCCGTCGTGGGAATTGCGGTTGCCGCCGGCATTATTCCGGTGCGCGCGCCGCAGGATTTCTACGGTGGGCTTGCGCTCGTGCTGCTGGCGACGTTCGCTTTGGTGGCGTCCGCCGAGTTGCCCGGCCAGCGCGGTTTCGCGTTTGGGCCAGGCACTGCGCCACGGCTGTTTGCGATCGTGCTCGCGTGCGTCGGAACTGCAATCGCATTGACCGGCGTCCTCGCCGACGGGCCACGCATCGAGAAATACAAGATCCACGGCCCGATGCTGGTCATTATAGGGATTTCTCTGTTCGCAGCGCTGATCAGGCCCTTTGGCTTGATCACCGCGACCTACCTGGCCTTCATGGTGTCGATCATGGGATCGAGCGAGATGCGTTGGCTGGAGAGCCTGCTTGCGGCGGCGGCGATGACGTTGGGGTGCGTGCTCCTGTTCGTCTATCTGCTCAATCTGCCGTTCCAGCTGTGGCCGCAGTCGAACGGGCCGCAGCTGCTGTTCCATCAGTTCGCGGACATATTCTCGACTGTCGGCGCTCTGCTCAAAAAGTTTGTGCCTGGTCTCTGATGCTCGGTTGAGGTTGCCATGTCCGAACTCCTCTCGAATCTTGCACTGGGCTTCGGGGTGGCGCTCCACCCGATGAATGTCCTGTTCTGCCTGCTTGGGGCCCTGGTCGGCACGCTGGTCGGGGTGCTACCCGGCATTGGGACCGTTGCCACAATCGCGATGCTGCTGCCGATCACCTTCGGCCTGCCGCCGGTCGGTGCGCTGATCATGCTCGCCGGCATCTATTACGGCGCGCAGTATGGCGGTTCGACCACCTCGGTGCTGGTCAACATCCCGGGCGAGGCAACCTCGGTGGTCACCTGTCTCGACGGCCACCAGATGGCGCGGCAGGGCCGCGCGGGTGCGGCGCTTGCGATCGCCGCCATCGGCTCGTTCTTTGCCGGCTGTGTGGCGACGGTGCTGGTGGCGGCGCTCGGCGCGCCGCTCACAAGCCTCGCGCTGCTGTTCGGGCCGGCAGAATACTTCTCGCTCATGGTGCTGGGCCTCATCTTCGCGGTCGTGCTGGCGAAGGGCTCGGTGCTCAAGGCGGTCGGCATGGTGATGACCGGCCTTCTGATGTCGATGGTGGGCTCGGACCTCGAGACCGGTGCTGGCCGCATGACCTTCGACATCGCGGAGCTTGCCGACGGCATCGGCTTCACCAACATCGCCATGGGCGTGTTCGGGTTTGCGGAGATCATCCGCAATCTCGAGTTGCCGGAGGAGAGCCGCGACATCGTCAGTTCCAAGGTCACGGGCCTGATGCCCACCCGCAAGGACCTGATCGATTCATCGGGCGCTATTGCTCGCGGGACGCTGCTCGGTTCGTTGCTTGGCATCCTGCCGGGCGGCGGCGCGGTGATCTCGTCGTTTGCCGCCTACACGTTTGAAAAGCGCATCGCGAAAGATCCGTCGAGGTTCGGCAAGGGTGCGATCGAGGGCGTTGCCGCGCCCGAGAGCGCCAACAACGCGGCCGCGCAGACCGCGTTCATTCCGCTGCTCACACTCGGCATCCCGCCGAACGCCGTGATGGCGCTGATGGTCGGCGCCATGACCATTCACGGCATCGTGCCAGGCCCGCAGGTCATGACCAAGCAGCCTGAACTGTTCTGGGGCATGATCACCTCGATGTGGATCGGCAACCTGATGCTGGTCGTCATCAATCTGCCGTTGGTCGGCGTCTGGGTGTCGCTGCTGCGCGTGCCCTACCGGCTGCTGTTCCCGTCCATCATCGTGTTCTGCTGCATCGGTATCTATTCGATCAACAATGCTCCCACCGACGTGATGCTGTCGGTCTTGTTTGGCATTGTCGGCTATTGGCTGATCAAGCACGACTTCGAGGCGGCCCCGATGCTGCTCGGCTTCGTGCTGGGACCGTTGATGGAGGAGAACCTGCGCCGCGCCATGCTGATTGCGCGCGGGGACGCCACCGTCTTCTTCACGCGCCCGATCTCGGGCGTGTTGCTCTCCATTGCGATCGTGCTGCTCGCCCTCGCGGTGCTGCCGATGATCCGCAAGCGTCGCGAAGAAGTGTTCGTCGAGTGACGCTTTGTCGCGGTGCGGTGGTGGTTGTCCGCATTTCGGCGGAATGACCGTGATTGTGCAGGGTTAACTTTTTTGCAGGCCGCGGCACAGCCGCGGCCTGCGGGTTGCCTGCCACCGTGCCATTGCTGAATAGTCATATATAGTTGTGTCGTTACAAAAATGGCGCGGCAGCCCGCTGCCGAGGCGGGACTCCGCGAGTCGAGAGGAGGATCGAGATGTCCAAACCCGCTTCGATCGCTACGTTTACGCTTGCCGTCGGCGCTCTTGCCGGCGCCGTTCTCGTTCAGTCGCTGCAGCCCGCGCAGGCGCAACGCAAGTCCATCCGCTGGGCAACGTCCAGCGTGGATTCGTACGGCTACAAGGTTGCCGCCTCGCTGACCAAGATGGTCGAAGAAGCGCTCGGCGGCGAGTACTCCGTCACGGTCAATCCCTATCCGCAGACCACGAGCGCCACCAAAGCCGCCATGGATGGCAATGCCGAGATCGGCTACACGGCCGACATCGGCATGCGCCAGCTCTACGACGGCGAGGGTGGATTCCGTAATTACAAGCCGGCCAAGTCGAAGCTGGTGCACACGTGGTACGCCTACCCGATGGAATCGTTCATGGCCGTGCCCAAGGCCAAGGCGGCGCAATACAAGTGCCTCAAGGACTTCAGCGGCAAGCCGGTCTTCCATACGCCTGCCGGCTTTATGAACTGGCTGAACTTCCAGCGCATCGACAAGACGCTGGGCTACACCTTTAGGCACGTGCAGATCGATCCCAAGACCCAGTCTGACGCGTTGCAGGCCGGCACCATCGTCGGCGCGGTCGCCTACACGGTCTCCGGCCGCTCGCTGGCGCCCTACTGGAAGGAAACCGAAGTGCGCATGGACATCCAGGTGGTCAATCCGTGTCCGGATGAGGTGGCAAAACTGAAAGCGGCGGGTCTCTCCGTCGTCCAGGTCAACCCGAAGGATGCGTTCCACAAGGACGTCGGCGTCAAGGAAATCCTCGGCGTGCCGATCCTGTTTGCCTACAACGTCCGCGCCGATCTGCCCGAGGACGTCGTCTACAAGATCCTCAGCTCATTCTATAAGAACCGCGAGAAGCTCGCATCGGCCGACAGCGGCTTCGCGGCGCTGGCCAAGGACTTCGTCGGCATGCAGGTCAGCGGCATCAATGCCAATGCCGACATTCCGGTGCATGCCGGTCTTGCCAAGTTCCTCAAGGAACACAATGCCTGGGACACCAAGTGGAAGGTGGCTGCCAGCAGCTAGACCGAGGGACGGCCATGAACGGGGCGGGCGCTTGCGACGTTATCGGCGCGCAGGCTTCCGCCCTGTCGTTATGGACGGTGTCGCCACTACGGGCATCACCATTACGGATATCACTTTTGCGCGTGTCACCAGTGCGTGAGCCGGGCGGCACGTCTGGCGCTGTCGCAAGCGTTTCCTGGAGCCATAGAGGTTTTTGGCGGCGCGCCGGCGGCGCTGTCGCCGGAAAACCCGCTTCTCGACATCGGTGGCCGTCATGATCGCACCTTGGATCAGACGTATTGCGTCCCTCAGCAATCTGATCCTCGTCTTCGCGCTGATCCAGTTCGTCTGGCTCATCTGGTACTTCTACACGGGTTACGGCGGCCCGCAGGAGCTCGTCGCGCGCGTGATGTCGATCGCGCTGATCCTGCAAATTCTGTTCATGTATCAGCAGAACTATTTTTATTCGTGGCTGCCGCCGCGCGCCAACGATGCCATCGTTGCGATCTATGTCGGCATCTGCATCTACGCCTTTGTCTATTTTCTGTTCGAATACGAAGACATCGCGATCTGGCGCCAGGGTTCCTATACGACCCAGGACTATTACGTTGGGCTGCTCGTGTTCCTGCTGGTGATGGAGCTGTCGCGTATCGCCCACCCGGTCTTGTTCTGGATCAACCTGTTCCTGGTGTTCTACACGCTCTGGGGCTATCTCAGCCCGATCGACTTCTTCTGGCACCCAGGCACGACGTTCTATCGCGTGGTCACATCGAGCACGGTCGAGCTCTCGACCGGGGTCTACGGCATCTACGGCCAGCTTGCGCTCACCTTGATCGCGGCCTTCCTGCTGCTGGCCGCCGCCGCGCAGGGCTTTGGCGCGCAAGGCGCGATGATCAACGTGATGCGGCTCATCGCCGGTCGCTCGCGCCAGATGGTTCCGCAGACCGCCGTGCTCGGGTCGCTCGCGGTCGGCATGGTGAGCGGCAGCGGCTCCGCCAACGCCGCGGTGGTCGGCAGCATCACGATCCCGCTGATGATGCGCTACGGCGTGCCGGGGGCGTTCGCCGGCGCGGTCGAGACTTCGGCCTCGATGGGCGGCCTGCTCATGCCGCCGATGATGGGCGTCGGCGCCTTCCTGATGTCGGACTTCATCGGCGTGCCCTATTTCGAAGTCGTGGCGCGCGGCATCTCGCTTGCCATCGTCTACTATCTGTCGATCGCGCTTGCGGTCTACATGCTGTGCGTCCGGCTGCTGCCGCGCGATGCCGTCGCGCCGCCGCAGGTGCCGCTTTATGATCACATCAAGACTTCCATCTTTTTCGCCAGCGTCCTGTTCCTCGTCTATCTCCTGGGCTGGGCCGGCATGGGCGAACTGCTGGCGGCGCTCTACACCGCGATCTTCATGTTCGTTCTCCTGCTGACGGCGTTCTTCGTCTTCAAATACGTGCTCAAGGATCCTGGGGTCAGCAAGGAAACGTTGCTCGGCAGCATCCGGGTTACGATCGAGACCCACGCCGAGATGACGTCGTATTTGACGCTCCTGCTGGCCACCCTCGGCATCATGATCGGGCTGTTCACGGTCACCGGCTTCATCAACCGGATGGGCGGGATGCTGCTCGATCTCGGCGCCTGGAACGTCGGCGCGATGGTGTTCATGGCGTGGATCTTCGGCTGGCTCGCGGGGGCGGGGCTGCCCCCGACCGCGACCTACATCATCGGCGCCGTGGTCATCGTGGGGCCGTTGCGGGAGCTCGGCATCAACATCTGGGTCGCCCATTTCTTCGTCTTCCTGCTGTCGGTGTGGGGCGAGCTCTCCCCGCCGACGTCGCTGACGGCAGCAGTCTCCGCCCGCATCGCGAATGCCTCGTTCCTGCGCACGATGTACGAGGCGCTGCGCATCTGTGCGCCGATCACCTTCATGACGTTCGCCATTTTCGCACGCTCCGAGATGGTCACGAGCCCGGGCTTTCCCCAGGCGGTGGCGACGCTCTTGGTGCTGATCGGCACCTCGGGCGTGACGGTCGCGATGTTCGGACGGTTGGTGAGGAGCCCTGTCGCCGACATTGCGCTGCGTTGCGTGCTTGCGGTGCCGTCCTTCGTGGTCATGATGCATCCGAGCCAGACTGTCGCGATTGCGGCAGCCGTGGTGGTGGTTCCCTGCTCGCTCGTCGGCATCTGGCGGCATCGGCAGATCGCGCCGCCGGCGAGCGCCGCCCAGCCGGAAGAGGTGGCGGCCGCCGCGCCGGCCGCGGACCTCTCCAAGCTCGTCGCCGAAGCCAAGCGCGAGCTGTGAACGGATTAATCCCTGTGAATGCCGGGGCGGCTGCGCGCCGCTTGCCGGATTTGGCAAAGCTATGATTTGAATGAGATATTCGCCTCGAAGGTGACGCGGGCCAGCGCCCGCCCCCGGTAGGCACTTCAAATCCATCCCGGTAGACTGGCCGTTGCAACTCAAACCCAAGGTGTTGCGGCTGCCGGGCGAGGCCAAAACAGATGCGTCAATATCACGACCTGATGGAGCGGGTTCTGGCCGACGGGGCCGAGAAGCACGACCGCACCGGCACCGGCACGCTGTCGGTGTTCGGCCATCAGATGCGCTTCGACCTGGCGCAAGGCTTTCCGCTGATCACGACCAAGAAGCTGCACGTCAAGTCGATCATTTATGAGTTGCTCTGGTTCCTCGCCGGCGACACCAACGTCAAATATCTCAACGATCACGGCGTCACGATCTGGGACGAATGGGCCGACGAGCGCGGCGACCTCGGGCCGGTCTATGGGCACCAGTGGCGCTCGTGGCCGAAGCCCGACGGCGGCGCGATCGACCAGATCGCCCATGTGGTCGAGATGATCCGCCGCAACCCGGACTCGCGCCGGCTGATCGTCACCGCCTGGAACCCGGCGGACGTCGACAGGATGGCGCTGCCGCCGTGCCACTGCCTGTTCCAGTTCTACGTTGCCAAGGGAAGGCTGTCCTGCCAGCTCTATCAGCGCTCGGCCGACGTGTTTCTCGGCGTGCCGTTCAACGTCGCGTCTTATGCGCTGCTCACCATGATGGTAGCGCAGGTGACCGGCTACAAGCCCGGCGAGTTCGTGCACACGCTCGGCGACGCGCACCTCTATCTCAATCATCTCGAACAGGCGCGCCTGCAGCTTTCGCGTGCGCCGCGCGCGCTGCCGCGCATGCAGATTGATCCGGCCGTGACCGACCTGTTCGCATTCCGCTACGAAGACTTCACGCTCACGGACTACGACCCGCATCCGCACATCAAGGCGCAGGTGGCGGTGTGAGCATGCCCCAGCGCACGACCATCGGAATCGGAACCTGTGCCTGAGATCGTTCTCGTCGCCGCCGTCGCCGACAACGGCGTGATCGGGCAGGGCGGCCGCCTGCCGTGGCGGCTCAAGTCCGACATGGCGCAATTCCGCGCCGTCACCATGGGCAAGCCGGTGGTGATGGGACGCAAGACCTACGCGTCGATCGGCGCGCCGCTCAAGGGCCGCACCAACATCGTGGTCAGCCGCGATCCGGCGTTCGCGGCGCCCGGCGTGCTGGTGGCGGCAAGCCTCGAGAGCGCGCTCGAGGCGGCGCACGGCGACGCCTTGCGTCGTGGTGTCGACGCCATCATTGTGATCGGCGGCGCCGACATCTATGCCCAATGCATGGGGCGGGCGGACCGCCTCGTGATCACAAAGGTCCACGCGCGCCCCAGCGGCGACACAAAGTTCCCGCTCATTGACGAAGGCACTTGGAGCGTCGGGAGGCGGAGCGAGCATCAGGCAGGGCCGGGCGATGACGCCGGCTTCACCGTGGTCGAATACGAGCGCATCGAGCGCGGAGCCGAAGGCGCTCTCGGCGGCCGCTAAGGACAAAATGCAAGGTGGTGCGCCGCCAAGCTGCAACGGGGCCGGCTGCGTTGTAACGGGCCGCGTTGTAACGGATTGACGCCTCACCTATAACCGCAGCCAAATTGATGAACTGCCCGCCGCCGGCGCGGCAAGCCAGGAGATACCGAAATGCCGTGGAGCAATCAGGGCGGGGGCCCGTGGGGATCGGGCGGCGGAAAGGGCCCATGGGGCTCGGGGCCGCAGCAAGGCGGTGGCGGTTCGACGCCTCCCGACCTTGAAGAACTGTTGCGGCGCAGCCAGGACAAGCTGCGCACGGTGCTGCCGGGCGGCAATCTTGGTGGCAAGGGCGTGATATTGCTGCTGCTCGGCGCCTTGCTGGTCTGGGGCCTCTCCGGCTTATACCGGGTGGACACCAACGAGAAAGGCGTGGTGCTCCGGTTCGGCGCCTTCGATCGCTACGCGGGTCCGGGCCTCAACTATCACCTGCCGTACCCGATCGAGTTGGTGCTGACGCCGCAGGTCACGGTCGTGCGGCAGATCCATATCGGCATGCGGCAGGTCGAGGACCTGCGCCGCGGCACCACCATCCGCGACGTGCCCGAAGAGAGCCTGATGCTGACCGGTGACGAGAACATTGTCGATGTCGACTTCACCGTGTTCTGGCAGATCAAGCCTGACCAGGTGAGCGACTTTCTGTTCAACATCCAGCAGGTGGAAGGCACCGTGAAGGCGGTGGCCGAGAGCGCGATGCGAGAGGTTATCGGACGCAACTCGATCCAGCCGATCCTGACCGGCAAGCGCCAGGAGATCGAGCTCGCGGTGCAGGACCTCATGCGGAAGGTTCTTGATGGATACGGCGCCGGCGTCTCGATCTCGCAGGTCCAGATGCAGAAGGTCGATCCGCCGCAGCAGGTCATCGACGCGTTTCGCGACGTCCAGGCCGCCCGCGCCGACCTCGAGCGGGCGCAGAACGAGGCGCAGCGCTATGCCAACAGCGTGGTGCCGGAGGCGCGCGGCCGCGCGTCCAAGATTTTCCAGGAAGCGGAAGCCTATCGCGAGCAGACCGTCGCCGAGGCCAACGGCCAGGCGGCGCGTTTCCTGAAGATCTACGAACAGTACAAGAAGGCGCCGCAGGTCACCCGTCAGCGCATGTACTACGAGACGATGGAACGGGTGCTCGGCGGGGCCGACAAGATCATTATGGATCCGGGCACCGGTGGCGGCGCGGTTCCTTACCTGCCGCTGCCGGAGCTGAAGCCGTCGCAGCCACCCAAGCAGCCGGGAGGGGCCCAATGAGACTCAACTTCGTTGGCGGCCTCATCCTCGCCATTGTACTGATCGCGCTGGTCGGCGCCTACAGCACTCTGTTCACGGTCTATCAGACTCGCCAGGCGCTGGTGGTGCGGCTCGGAGAGCCGGTCCGGGAGATCACCCAGCCGGGCTTGAACTATAAGTTGCCCTTTATCGAGACCGTGATCCAAATCGACAAGCGCATTCT
The DNA here is from genome assembly GCA_963753575.1 of uncultured Alphaproteobacteria bacterium. Taxonomy (GTDB): domain Bacteria; phylum Pseudomonadota; class Alphaproteobacteria; order Rhizobiales; family Xanthobacteraceae; genus VAZQ01. Next base: position 2,369,294 of record CAVWCR010000003.1, on the reverse strand, counting down.
CGACATCGAGAGCCCGGCGCAAGAAGTGATCGCCTCCGACCAGAAGCGGCTCGTGGTCGACGCCTTTGCGCGCTACAAGATCACCAAGCCGCTGCTGTTCTATCAGACGGTCGGGTCGGTCGAGGGTGGCAACGCGCGCCTCCTGACCTTGCTCAATTCCGCGTTACGGCGGGTGCTCGGTGAGGCGACGCTGACGCAGGTCGTCAGCGACCAGCGCGAAATCCTGATGGGGAAAGTGCGCTTGCAGTTTGAAGGCGAGGCGCAGGCTTTCGGCATCAATGTGGTCGACGTGCGCATCCGCCGTGCCGACTTGCCTGAGCAGAACAGCCAGGCGGTCTATCAGCGGATGCAGACCGAGCGGCAGCAGGAAGCGGCGCAGATCCGCGCGCAGGGCAGCCAGCGTTCGCAGGAGATCAAAGCCAAGGCCGACCGCGACGTGACGGTGCTGTTGGCCGAGGCAAAGTCGACTGCGGAGCGAACCCGCGGCGAGGGCGACGCCGAGCGCAACCGCATCTTTGCCGAGGCCTACGGCCAGGACCCCGATTTCTTTTCCTTCTATCGTGCGATGCAGGCCTACGAGACCGGCCTGCAGAAAAACGACACCCGCATGCTGTTGCGGCCGGACTCGGATTTCTTCCGGTTCTTCGTCGATCCGTCCGGCAAGGCGCGTAGCGGGGCGCCGAAGCAGTAAGCCTGTTGCGGCGCGAATCGGCGATGCAGGATTTCCTGGTGGCGATCGGCTTGGTGCTTGTCATCGAAGGGCTGATCTTCGCGGCGTTGCCGGGGGTGGCCAGACGGCTCGCCGCCACCGCGCTGGAGACGCCGGAGGGGGCGCTGCGAATCGCTGGCATTGTCAGCGCCGTGCTTGGTGTTTTGATCGTCTGGCTGGTTCGGGGATAAGTTTTCGTTCACTGCAATGTGATGGTCCCGATTCTGCCCCATTCTCGGGCGTAGGTCCGTAGTGTCGGGTGCACCCTTGCGTCCATGCCCGGACAGGAGCACTGTCCCGGCATCGACCTCCCCAGGAGCTCAGATATCCATGCTCGGCACATTCGTCCGGTACACCCGACAGGTCCGCCGGCCCGTATTGGCCTCCATCGCAATGTCCCTCTTGATCCTGCCGACGCTTCCGTTGCCCGCGCACGCGCGCGGACCGGACGGAATCGCTGACGTTGCCGAACGGGTCATCGATGCGGTCGTCAACATCTCGACCTCGCAGAACGTCGCGTCGCGAAGCTCAGGCCGCGGCGCGATGCCGAGCCTGCCGAACGATCCGCAGCTCGACGAACTGTTTCGCGACTTCTTCAACAAGCGTGGTCAGGGCGACCCGAACCACGGTGCGACGCCGCGCCGGGTGAATTCGCTCGGCTCCGGCTTCATCATCGATTCCGAAGGCATCGTGGTCACCAACAACCACGTCATCGCCGACGCCGACGAGATCACGGTCATCCTCAACGACGGCTCGCGCATCAAGGCGGATCTGATCGGCAAGGATCAGAAGACCGACCTGGCGCTCCTGCGCATCAAGACCGACAAGAAACTCAAGTCGGTCAAGTTCGGCGACTCCGACAAGCTGCGGCTTGGCGAGTGGGTGGTGGCGATCGGCAATCCGTTCAGCCTGGGCGGCACGGTCACGGCCGGCATCGTCTCGGCCCGCAACCGCGACATCAATTCCGGCCCCTATGACAATTACATTCAGACCGACGCCGCCATCAATCGCGGCAATTCGGGCGGGCCGTTGTTCAACCTCGACGGCGAGGTGGTGGGCATCAACACCGCCATCATCTCGCCCTCCGGCGGCTCGATCGGCATCGGCTTTGCGGTGCCCTCGAAGACCGCGCTGGCGGTGATCGACCAGTTGAAGGCCTTCGGCGAGACCCGCCGCGGCTGGCTCGGCGTGCGCATCCAGCAGGTGACCGACGAGATCGCGGAAAGTCTCGGCATCAAGCCGCCGCACGGCGCGCTCGTCGCCGGCGTCGACGACAAGGGACCCGCCAAGCCCGCCGGCATCGAGCCGGGTGACGTGATCGTCAAGTTCGACGGCCACGACATCCATGAGATGCGCGACCTGCCGCGCGTCGTCGCCGATACGCCGGTCGGCAAGGAAGTGCCGGTTCAGATCATCCGCAAGGGCAAGGAAGAGACCAAACAGGTCACGCTCGGGCGGCTCGAAGACGGCGAGAAGCGGGTGGCGCTCACGACGCCGCAGAATGTTCCTGACGCCCAGCCGGTGATCAAGAAGACGCTCGGGCTCGAGCTCTCCAACATGAGCGACAGCCTGCGCACCAAGTACAAGATCAAGGACACCGTGAAGGGCGTGGTCATCCTCGGCGTCGAAGCGGGTTCGGCCGCTGCCGAGAAGCGGCTCAATGCCGGCGACACCATCGTGGAGATCGCGCAGGAAACGGTGGCCGACGCCGACGACTTCCAGGCCAAGGTCGACAAGCTCAAGAAAGACGGCCGCCGTTCCGCGCTGCTCCTGGTGGCGAGTGCCGAAGGCGAGCTGCGTTTCGTGGCGCTGGCGCTGCAGTAGGCGCCTCGCGCAGGCGCCTCCTCGAAGAGCTTTTTGTGTTGTGGCGCCCCGTAGGGCGCCACAATGCTTTTGGGCTGTCAGAGCGCTGCGGCGGTCAGAGACCTGCTTGCGCCATCGCGGCCGCGACCGCGCTCTTGTCCGCCGCCGCGAGCAGCGAGCGGGCGATGCGTTGCGCCGACCGACCCCCTGCCGCCTTTGCCATGAGGGCGATCACCACCACGACGGCTGCGACCCGCAAGGTGCGCGCCAGCGCCACGATGGCGGGCAGTTGCGCCGCGTGCTCGATCGCCGCGATCACCTCGGGCGGCAGGCCCGCAAGCTCGCCGCGCCGCAAGGCCTCGGGATTCTCTTCCCAGTCGATGCGCGCGATCATGTCCCGCAGCCCGTCGCCGGCTCCGCCGGAGATCGTGTGCGCATTCTTCCCCGCAATGGCGGCAATGCCGCCACGTGGCGCGCTGGCGCGCGCCATGCAGGCGCGCGCATAATTGTCCTGCCCAAGCATTGCGTAAGGCGCCAGCGCAGCCCTTGCCATGGCGGGTGCCGACAATGCGACCTTGCGGACGGCGGGCAGGCCTTCGTGCCGCGCGCCTGCATCGTCGACCAGGACGAGGCTGGTGAGGTGGCAGACCAATCCCTCGGTTTCCGCAAGCTTGCCGGCCTCATCCTCCTTCATCAGGGGGATCGCCAGCATCGCCGCGGTTGCGCCGACCAGGCGGGCGTCCGCCGTGGCCGGCCGCTCGCTCTGCGCGCCCCAGGTCGCGATCACGCGTGCGCCGCGGCGCAGCGCCACGACCTCCGTGGGCGCACCCTCGATCGGCTGCGGCAAGAGATGCGGCGCGCGCGCCGCCTCGATCGCGGCCGCAATGGCGATGCCGGCGTCGGCGCCCGCCGCAACGAACACCTGGCCGCCGGTCAGGCCGGCGAGATACGAGGTGCCGGCATCGAGCGCGTCTTCGCCGATCAACACCGCGGTGACGCGAATGCCGGTCCGTGCCAGCCGCTGCGGATCGAGCGCCCAGCTCTTGCCGTCGGTCACCACCACGATGTTGCCGGTCTCGCGTTTGGCGATGGCCGCCTCGATGGCGCCACCGATCTCGGTCCCGCTGCTCGGGCCTGGCAGCGCTTCGACGAGCTGCCTGCACGCTGTTCCGGATGCCTCGCCGACGAAATGCGTGGCGTCGTTGAACGCCCACAGCCGCATCCGGTCGGCGGGCCTGAAGCGCTCGCCGATCGCCGCGATCAGGCTGGACTTCGCCGTCGTATATTTCGATGCGCCGAGCTCGCGGTCGCCGCTCGCGCGCTCGTTCATCGATCCGGAGCGGTCGAACAGGAGATCGATGTCGAGGCTTGCGTCCGCGACCGGCGCCGGCTCGATGTGGAGGGTGACCAGCCGGCCGTCGGCCGCGATGCCTTCGAGCGCCCGCGGCGCAAAGCCCGCCAGCGTAATGTCGATCGGGGCGTCGAGCCTGATCGCGTGGCCGGCCTCGCCGGCCGCACCGACGCGGGCGATGGTTGCGACGCCGTCCTCGCATGCGACGCGGATCGTGGCCTCGTGCACCGCCTTGCCGGTGACCAGGTCGTCGGACGGCGCGAGCGGCGAGCGGCCGTAGATGTCGCCGACCGTGGTCGGGATACGCAGCTGCGGCGTGCCGGCGATGAACGCGAGGGGCATCGTCCAGGTATCGGTCACCACGATCGCGGCGCCCGGGCGGACATGGGCGACGCTGAGCATGTGAATGCCTTTGAGCAGTTCTTCGTGCAGTACGGCCGCCTTGCCCTGGTCGACGGCCGCTTCGTAGGTCTCGCGCGCCTGTTTGCGCGCCTGTGCCGTCGCGGTGAGGGTACGCCCGTCGATGCGGGCCGACAGCGCGCAAAGCGTCGCGTCGACCGGGACCGGGAAGGTCATGGTCGCCTCGATCGACTGTTTCTCGTCGTTGCGGAAGGTGCGCTCGGTGGTGACGCTGGCGAGCCCGCCACGGATCGTCACATCGATGCGGGTCGCAACAAGCGGGATCGGGTGCTTGTCGGCGGTGTGCGCCCGGAGGAAAGATGCAAGCGGGTCATGGCCAACAATCGATGCCGTCATAGCTTTTCTCCATCTGATTTCGCCCCCCGTCGGGAAGTCAACGGACTTGAGATCGTGAAAGTTAAGTCGGGAACGGAAATGAGCTGGTGTCTCGATCGTCGGCGCAGACGCGCCGTGCCTGTTCACCTCCTGGGATTGATCGCGCGCGGGTAGGAACGCTCTGAATGCGGCAGTCCCGCGGCGCGCTTTGGGTACTGACGCGGCGGTCCAGCGGCCTGTTCATGATCTCATCATGGCCTCAGGGGCCGCTGCTGTGATGATAGGGGATAACGTGCAGCGATGCAGGTTACGTTTTGGCAAGCTGCTACCGTGAGCGCTTGCGGATGGATCGGCTTTACCCTACGTCACTCGCCTTTGATCATTGTAGCAGCATTGCATGTCTGATCCCGCCGTTGCCGAAAAGCTGAAGGTCTTCATCTCCTATTCGCGCCGCGACGCGTCCGAGTTCGCGGACGAGCTGGTGGCGGGGCTCGAGCTTGCCGGCTTTGCGCCGTTCCTCGACCGCCACGACATCGCCGCCGGCGAGGACTGGGAGGCGCGGCTTGGCGGCCTGATCGCACAGTCCGACACGGTCGTGTTCGTGGTCTCGCCGGAGTCGGTGAAGTCGGAGCGCTGCGTGTGGGAGGTCCACCGAACGGAGGAGCTGGCGAAGCGGCTCATCCCGGTGATCCACAAGCCGGTGCTGGACGCCGACATACCGCAGCAATTGAGCCGTCTGCAGTTCGTACGCTTCGACGGCCGCGGCCTTGCGCGCCCGCTGGCGGAACTCGCCGAAGCGCTGCGGCTCGATCTCGACTGGATCCGCGAGCACACGCGGTTGGGCGAGCTGGCGGCGCGCTGGCAGGCGCGTGGCAAGCCGGAGTCGCTTCTCGTGCGCGGCGACGAGCTCGATGCCGCGAAAGCGTGGGTCGCGCGGCGCAAGTCAGGCGCGCCCGAGATCACCGAGGTGCAGCGCGCGTTCCTGCACGCGAGCGAGGAAGCTGAAAGTGCGCGGTTGAGCAAGGAGCGCGCGCAGCTCGAAGAGATGCGCCTCGCACAGGTGGCGACGGCGCGCCACCAGAAGCGAGCGGCGCGGCTGCTGTGGGGCGTGGCCGCGCTGGTGCTGGCCGTGTTCGGCTATGTCACGTGGCAGGCCTACGACGTGTCCCGGCGCGAGTTGGCGGTGTTCACCAGCCTTGCGGCGCAGGCCATGAAAGAGGGGCATTTCGACCGCGCCATGCGCTATGCCTTGCAAGCCTATCCGGCGCGCGGCAGCCTGCCGTGGCTGACCCCGTTCTCGACCGAGCTTGAAGGCAAGCTCGCGGGCGGCGCGCAATCGACAAGGTTGCACCGGCTGCTCAAAGGGCATTCCGGGGAGATCAACGTTGCGGCTTACAGCCCGGACGGCGCGAGCATCCTGACGGCGTCTGATGACGGCACGGCGCGCATCTGGGACGCCGAAAGTGGTGCTGAGATCGCTGCGCTACGACCGGAGGCCGGCGAGATCAAGAGTGCGGTCTTCTCACCAGACGGCAAGCGCGTGGCGCTCGCGGTTGGTGATGCCACCGCTCGTATCTGGGATATCACCACCGGCCGCGACCTTGTCATTCTGAAAGGCCATAAGGAATCGCTGAAAAGCCTCGCATTCGACCCCGAAGGCAAACGCGTGGTGACGGCATCCCTTGATGGCACGGCGCGCATCTGGGATGCCGAAAGCGGCACGGCGCTCGCCGTGCTGACGGGGCATACTGGTCCTGTTGATAGTGCGGTTTTCAGCGCCTCAGGCCGGCGCGTGGTGACCTCGTCATGGGACGGCACTGCCCGTGTCTGGGACGCCAATGACGGCGGGGAGGTTGCCATTCTAAAAGGGCATAGCGGCTGGGTCCGGAACGCCATGTTCGACCACACCGGCAAGCGGGTGCTGACGGAGGGTCAGGATGGCACCGCGCGCATCTGGGACGCCGAGAGCGGCCGGGAAATCACTGTTCTGAAAAAGCTAAGTGAGCTGGGAGGCGGGCCCTTTGCCTCGGTCGATGCGCGCATCTGGGATGCTGACAGCGGCAAGGAGATCGTGGCCCTGTGTGCCGAGGGTATGCGGAGGGTGCCGTTCGACGCCGCGTGCAAGCGGGCGGTGACTCCATCGAGCGACAACACGGTCCGCATCTGGGATGCTGAGAGCGGCAAGCTGAGCGCCGACCTCAAGGGGCATACGGGCGAGGTGCGCGTGGCCGCGTTCTCGCCAAATGGCAAGCAGGTCGTCAGCGCGTCCTCAGACCATACGGCGCGCATCTGGGACGTGGAGGACGGCGCGGCGCGAGCCAAGTTCACGGGCCATACCGAGTTTATTTACCGAGCAACGTTCAGTCCGGACGGCCAGCGCGTTGCGACGGCGTCGTTCGATAACAGTGCGCGGATATGGGACGCCTCCAGCGGCCGCGAGATCATGACGCTCAACGGACACACGGGAGCGGTTCTCAGCGCACGGTTCGATCCTCTCGGCAAGCGCGTGGTAACGGCGTCTGCTGACGGCACCGTGCGTATTTGGAACGCTGAAAGCGGCAAGGAGGTTTTGGTCCTCAGAGGTCATACTAATCGGGTCGAGAGCGCAGCGTTCGACCGCGAAGGCCGGCGCGTCGTGTCGACATCGTTCGACGGGACGGCGCGCATCTGGGACGCCGAAAGCGGCGCGCTCCTCGCCACCGTGACTCACGAGGAGGGCAAGGCCTGGGTGCGAAGCGGGGAGTTTTCTCCTGACGGGCGTAGCATCCTTACGGCAACCGACAGAGGCACGGTATTCATCGTTGATGCCGATCCGGCGGTTCTCAAGCTTATTGTCGCTCTCGAGGGGCACACTGGAGCCGTGCAAGATGCGCACTTCGATAGGGAGGGGAAACGCGTTGTCACGGCGTCGTGGGACGGGACCGCCCGCATCTGGAATGCCGAGAGCGGACAGGAGATCACGCGCATGACTGCCACGAGGCAGGGATTCCGAAGCGCGATGTTCGATCCCGAGGGCAGTCGCGTGGTGACGGCATCGTTTGACGGGACTGCGCGCATCTGGGACGTGCCGAGCGGCAAGGAGATTGCCGTTCTCCATGTGTCCGACAATGGTATCTGGTCCGCCGCGTTCAGCCCGGATGGCCGATACGTGTTGACCGCATCCAGCGACAACACCGCCCGCATCGTCGACGTCACCTGGGCGGCGCGCATGCGCGGCGAGGCCCTGCGCGAGCGCGTCTGCGCCGAGAAGCTCGTCGGCGCCGCGCAAGAGTTCACCGACGCCGAGCTCGACGACCCGATCCTGCGCAACATCGACAAGGACGACCCGGTCGCACGCAATCCATGCCTGCGGCGCGGGCCGCTCTCGCTTGACTACTGGACCCGTCTGCCGGGCGAGGTCTGGCGCTCGTTGCGGCGGCTTGCGGGCAGACACGCGGGGTAAGCGAGCGCCATGAGATCAGGTGCGATCCGTCTGACCCGGGCGGGCGCCGCGCCGCCAGTCCGACGGCGGCACGCCCATCATCTTCTTGAAGGCGCGGCTGAAGGCCGCCTCCGAACTCGTAGCCGATATCGGCCGCGATGGTTGCGACGTTGCCATGGCCGCTGTCGAGACGTTCGGACGCGATCTGCATCCGCCATTTGGCGAGGTATTGCATCGGCGGAATGCCGACAAGGTCCGTAAACCGCTTGGCGAACAGCGAGCGCGACTGGCCAGCCTGCGTTGCCAGTTCCTCGATCGTCCAGTCTTGCGCGGGCTTGCCGTGCATCAGGGAGAGCGCCTTGCCGACGAAGGGATCGCGCACCCCAGCCAGCCAGCCGGCCTGCTCGGGTGGGAGCGATTCGAGATGTTGGCGGACCACCTCAATGAACATCAGCTCGCTCAGCTTGGCGAGGACACTTTCGCTGCCGGCGCGCTTCTGCGCCGATTCCGCCACGGCAAAACGGATGAACTGGCCGAGCCAGCCGGCGTCGCCGTTCTTGGGATCGCCGGCCTTGAGCACGCGCGGCAGATTTTCAAGCAGCGGATTGAACGGTCGCGCATCGCAGGCGAGGTAGCCGCATACGAGCCTGGTCGAAGGCGGCCCGTCACTACCGTAGTTCAAGAGGAATGGCATATGCCCGGCGGTGGCCGCATCAAGCGCCGCTGCCGCGGGCGGCTCCGCACGCATGCCGGGACTGCTCGTCATGACATGGGGATCGCCGTGGGTAAAAACGATGACTTCACCGGCTTCGACCTGGATCGGTGGCCCGCCGATGAGGCTGCCGAAGCACCGGCCGGTGGTGACCACGTGAAAGGCGATCAAGTGATCGGCGCTCGGCAGGATTTTCGGCAGGATGATGTCGCGCGGCGCGGACTCGGCGACCCACGGCTCATTTGCGGCAACATCGAAGAACACTGCGCCAGTCAGGCGCACCGTCCTCAGCACGTCAGAGAGCGCATCCGCAGCCATTTGGCCTCCGCTGGACGCCCGAGCATGAAATCTGGACGCCCGGCAACGGCCTCGCGAATTCTAGACGAGGTGTCAAGCAATTCGGACGCCCGATCATTGGCGTTCGCCGCCCCGCCGCCTAGGTCCCCTCCCGACGCGCCACGAGGCTGCGGCGCCAAGATAGGAACGAGGAAGAGCAATGGCGACTTACAAAGGCGAGTGTTTCTGCGGTGCGGTCAAGCTGGAGGCCTCGGGCGAGCCCGAAGGCATGGGCTACTGTCATTGCGGCTCGTGCCGTTTGTGGTCCGGTGGCCCGGTCAACGCGTTTACGCTCTGGAAGCCAAATTCCGTGCGCGTGACGGCAGGTCACGAGCATGTCGGCATGATCCAGAAGTCGCCCGTCAGCCAGCGGCAGTACTGCAAGAAATGTGGCGGCCATCTGATGGTCAACCATCCTTCGCTCGGGCTGATCGACGTGTTTGCGGCCACCTTGCCAACGCTGAAGTTCACTCCGGGCGTCCATATCAACTACGCCGAGACCGTGCTGCCGATGCGGGACGGGCTCCCGAAGCTGAAGGACTTTCCTGCCGAGTTCGGCGGGTCGGGTGAGCAGACAGCGGAGTGACACAGAGGGGCCCCCGGGCGGGAGGCGCAATCGACCTGTTCGATGCTGATCCCGCGCCACCCTCGCATAAGAAATTTCCCCCGTTGGGGGAGGCCATTTGGGGCGCACGGCTATTTGGGGCGGACGGCTATTGGAGCGCACAATGAGTGACGCCGACAACATGACTTCCGCCGACAACGCCATTCCGATCGAGGCGTGGAATACCGTCTTGTTCGAGAAGTTCTGCCGCTTTCGATACGCCCTGACCGAGGGCCTCTCGGGTCACAGCGACGAGCTGTTCCGGCGCAGGCCCTATCCGGCGGGCGCGCGCGTGCTCGATGTGGGCTGCGGCTTCGGCGACACCACGCAGCGCATTGCCACGCATGTCACCCCCGGCGGTGAGGTCGTCGGGATCGATTGCGCGCAGAGCTTCATCGATATCGCGACACGCGAGACCCGCGACGCGTCGGTCAAGAACGCTTCTTTCCTTGTCGCCGATGCGCAGTCGGATGATCTGCAGGGTCCTTACGATTTCATCTTTTCGCGTTTCGGGACCATGTTCTTCAATCTACCGGGACGCGCGCTGCGCAATCTTCGCAGCGCGCTCGCGCCCGGCGGCGAGCTCGCGATGATCGTGTGGCGGCGGCGCGAGGACAATCCGTGGCTCTACGAAGCCGAGCGGCGAGTGAAGCAGATTGTGCCGGTGGTTTCCCACGCGGAGACCGATCAGGTGCACTGCGGCCCGGGTCCGTTCTCGATGGCCGGACCCGACGTGGTGAGCGACCAGCTGCGACAGGCCGGATTCGAGCGCATCGCGTTTGCGCGCTTTGACACCGACGTGTGCATCGGCCGCACCCTGGACGACGCCGTCGCGTTTGCGCTGGCGCTCGGACCGGCGGGAGAGATCATCCGGCTGGCGGGCGACGCGGGCGAGAAGTGCAGAGAGCAGGTGGTCGCGGCGCTGCGCGAGACGCTGTCCGACTTTCAGCGCGCCGATGGCGTTTGGGCCGGTTCCAGCACGTGGTTCGTCACCGCCAGGAATCCGTACTGATCTCGCTGCCGTTGCTGTGCGCCGCGTTGCGTTTTGTTATTCACCATAAGCAAAAATATGCTTGATCTTGCGTGAGGCGGACTTATGCTGGACTTGTCTCGTCTTGCCGAGAGGCGCTCGCGCCGGGCGCGAGTTGTAGATCGCGTGTCAAGGTTCTGACAAAACGAACCCAACGCAGATCTTGCAGAGCAGATCTTGCAAGCAAAGTGGATTTTGCAAAACGAAACCAAACCAAAAAAACGTGAGATCTCAATGATTGAGAGCTCAATGATGTCGCGGCGTTGGCTCAACCGCCCGATCGTCGGTTCGGTCGTTGTCAGACTTTTTGCCAAAACGAACCCAAGAATATAAAAAGACTATATATTTCAATAGTTTAAGTTCGATTTTGCGATTGGTTTCAGGCGCCCTCAGTCGAGCACATGGTTGACCATGCCGTCGGCGAGCTTGGGCTCGAACCAGGTTGATTTCGGCGGCATGATCGCGCCCGCATCCGCAACCGCCATCAGGTCGGCCATCTGGGTCGGATAGAGCGCGAAGGCGACCGCCATCTCACCGGAAGCAACGCGGCGCTCGAGCTCGCCGAGCCCGCGCCCGCCGCCGATGAAGTCGATGCGCTTGTCGGTGCGCGGATCGGTAACGTTGAACAGCGGCTCGATGACGTTGCGGGTGAGGAGCGTGATCGGCAGCCGCCCGATCGGATCTTTCGCGGGAATGAGTTCCGGCCGCAGCGCGAGTTGATACCAGCGCCCCGCGAGAACCATCCCGAACTCGCCGGCGGAGGCCGGGCGCACCGGCGCGTCCGACGTCGTGACCGTGAAGGCGTCCTTGAGCGCGGCGAGAACCGCATCCGGCGTGCGGCCGTTGAGGTCGCGCAGCACGCGGTTGTAGTCGAGGATGGTCATCTCATGGTGCGGAAAGTTGACCGTGAGGAAGTAGTTGTGCGAGCCGCCGGGCCCGCGAGCGGCGGCGATGCGGGCGGCGGCCGCCGAGCGATGATGACCGTCCGCGATGTAGAGCGCCGGCAGCGCGTCGAAGGCTTGCGTGAGCGCCGTGATCGACGGCTCGTCGTCGACCACCCACATCTGATGGCGTACGCCGTCATCCGCCGTAACATCGACGTCGGGCTCGCCTAACGCAGCCTGCGCCAGGAGCGCATCGATCGCGGGCGCGGCCGGATAGGCGTTCATCACCGGCCCGGTCTGGGCGTTGACCGCCTCGATCTGGCGAACGCGGTCGTCCTCCTTCACCGGCGTGGTCAGCTCATGCTTGCGGATGCGGTTCGTCGCGTAATCGGCGAGCGAGGCGATGGCCGCAAGCCCGGTCTGGATGTGGCCCTGCCAGGTCAGCCGGTAGACGTAGTAGCAGGGCTTGGGATCGCGCATGAGCGCGCCGGCCTTGATCATGCGATCGAAGTTCTCGGCCGCCTTGGCGTAGACCGCGCGGTCGTAAGGGTCGATCCCCGGATCGAGGTCGATCTCGGGCTTCCCGACATGCAGGAAGCTCCATGGCTTGCCCTTGGCGCGCTCGCGCGCCTCCGCGCTCGAAAGCACGTCATAGGGCGGGGCCAGGATCTCGGCGGCGCGGCCGGTCGCCGGGCGCAGCGCGCGAAAGGGCTTGATCAGCGTCACAGGAGCTCCGATGGGACTTTTGTTGAAGCGGGGGTTCTAGTCGGCCACGGCGGCCGGGGCAATATGGCCACTATCGGTTGATTTCGGCCTGCGCTGCGGTCTACCTCAAGCCGTGCAAACACCCATTCTCCTCGCCGGGCCGACCGCGAGCGGCAAGTCGGCGCTGGCCCTCAAGCTCGCGCGGGCGCATGGCGGCGTCATCATCAATGCCGATTCCATGCAGGTCTACCGCGACCTGCGCATCATCACGGCGCGGCCGACGCCGGCCGAGGAGGCGTTGGTGCCGCACCGGCTCTACGGCCATGTCGATGCGGCGGAGAATTATTCGGTCGGGCGCTGGTGCGTCGACGCGGCGGCGGCGCTCGCGGAGGCCGAGCGTATGGGGCTTCGGCCGATCGTCGTGGGCGGCACCGGACTTTATTTCAAGGCGCTGACGCGAGGGCTCGCAGCCGTGCCGCCGGTCCCGCCTGACGTGCGTGCGGCGGTGCGCGCACGGCTCAACGATGAAGGCATCGCGCCGCTCTACGCGGAGCTTCGTGAGCGCGATCCGGCGAGCGCCGAGCGATTGATGCCGGGCGACCGCTCGCGCATCACCCGCGCGCTTGAAGTGGTGCTGGCGACCGGGCGCTCGCTCACCGACTGGCATCGCGACGGCATGAAGCCTGCGCTCGATGCAGGGCGCGCGATCAAAATTTTCCTGAAGGTGGAGCGCGAAGAGCTTTATCGGCGGATCGATGCGCGCTTCGACGCAATGCTCGCTTCAGGCGCGCTCAAGGAAGTGCAGGCGCTTGCTGCGCGCCGCCTCGACCCGACGCTGCCGGCCATGAAGGCGCATGGCGTGCCGTGGCTCATTCGCCATCTCAACGGTGAGATCACGCTGGAAGAGGCGGCCGAAGGCGGCAAGCGCGACACCCGCCGCTACACCAAGCGGCAGGGCACCTGGTTCCGTCATCAGTTGCCGGACTGGACCTGGGCTTCGTCGGAAGAAGCCGAACAACTGGTCATGCGGGCTTAGTCATAGACCGTGTCGACATAGTGCTCGGAATCCACCACCGCCTCGATCACGGTCGGGCCCTGCGCAGCGAGCGCCTTGCGCACCGCCGCTTCGAGCGCGTCCGCGTTGCGGACGCCGATTGCCGGCACGCCGAAATAATGCGCAGGCGGCTCGCGATAGTCTTCGTCCTGCAGCGCGGTGCCGTAGAGCGGAAACTGGCGGCGGATCTGCTTGACCTTGATGAGCGCGAGCCACTTGTCGTCGAGCACCACAATGGGCAGCGCGAGCCCGAGGCGCTTGGCGACCGCGACTTCGCCACAGGTCATCTGGAAGCAGCCGTCGCCGATGAGGCAGACAACCGGCAGCTCAGGGTGCACGAGCTTGGCCGCGATCGCGCCCGGCAGCCCGAACCCCATCGACGACCAGCCGTTGGTGATGAGAAAGCTCTTGGGCGCATGCGCCGACCATTGGCTGGCGATCTGGTGGGTGTGGGCACCGACGTCGAACGAGAGGATGCCGTCGCGCGGCAGCGCGTGGCGCGCCGCGTCGATTGCGGCATGTGCGGTGAACGTTGGCGAAGGCGGCCGCAGCGCGGCCTGGAACTGCTGGCGGTGCTCGGCGAGCGCTGCTTCGGTCCAGGTGTTGCGGCTGGCGGGGAGCGCGGCGAGGCGCGCGAGCGAGGCGGCGAGATCGCCGGTCGCCTGATGCACGAGCCTCACGGACGGCGCGATGTCGACCGGCTCGATGTCGATCTGCAGGAGCGGCACATCGCCGATCCAAGCCTCGTACTCGACTTCGATCGTGTCGTAGCCGAGCCCCACAATGAGATCCGCCGATCGCAACAGGCGGCGCTGATGCTGGCGGCAGGCGCGCTCGATCACGCCGAGCGCGAGCGGGTGGTCCTCGTCGATCAGGCCCTTGGCCATGGTGGTGGTGACAAAGGGCAGGCCGTGGCGCTCGATGACATTCAGCAGCAGTGCCGGATCGGCAACGCGCATGGCGGATGAGCCGATCACCGCGATCGGGCGCTTGGCGGCGGCGATCAATTCGCCGGCGCGCGTGATGGCGGCATCGGGCGCTGGCGCGATCGTACTGCGCGGCGCGGGCGCCGGCACCGCCTCGTTGGTCGGGGCGAGCGCCACATCCTCGGGCAGGTCGAGGTGCACCGGCCCCATCGGCTCGCTCAGCGCGAGCGCAACGGCCTGTGCGAGTGTTTCGGCGATCCGTCCGCGCTCGAGCCGCAGCGTCGCCTTGGTGATCGGCCGGAACAGCGCATGGTGGTCGATCCACATCTGGATGCGGCGGCCGATCTGGTCGGTGTTGAGGTCGCAGGTGATCGCGATCAGCGGCGAGCGGTCGAGGAAGGCGCAGCCGACCCCGGTCGCGAGATTGGTGGCGCCGGGCCCGAGCGTCGCGATGCAGAGCCCGGGCGCGCCGGTGAGGTGGCCGGTGACGTCGGCCGCGAAGCCGGCGGAGCCCTCGTGCGCGGTCAGCACGAAATCGAGTCCGCCCCGGCGCATCGCCTCCATCAGCGGCAGGACGTTGCCGCTTGGAATGCCAAAGCCGCGGCGGATTCCGGCGGCTTTCAGGGTAGCAACGATCAAATCGGCGTTGTTCATGGGCTTTGCTTGGCGGGGAAGGCGTGACAGTGGGATTTTGGCCACCTTAGCACGCGATTTGCGCTTGACCGGTGGGACCGTAGTGCCTATAAGGGCGCGCAAGGAAATGGCGAATGAACGCTGAAATGCGAAATTTTATTGCGCGGACGGAACTCGTGCTGGTACTCGTAGGGAGACGCACCGCCGGGGGTGGCTAAGCCATTCACGAGGAGGCGGTGCGTACAGGGCCCTTGCGGCCCTTTTTGATTCCTAGCGCATGTCCCGGAAAAGTGGGTACCGGTTTTTCGAAAAGGACATGCGCCACGTAAAATGCATGTCCCGGAAAAGTGGGTACCGGATTTCCGATAAGGACATGCGCCACTCAGAAAGGTTAGAGCGCGACGCGCTCTGAGAGAACGGAACGACAAGCAGGCGGAGCAGGCCATGAGCAAGGAAAAAACCGGCAAAGAAACAACCGGCAAGGAAATGACCGGCGCCGAAATGGTGATCGAAGCCCTGGTGGACCAGGGCGTGGAGCACATCTTCGGCTACCCCGGCGGCGCGGTGCTGCCGATCTATGACGCGCTGTTCCAGCAGTCGAACCGCCTGCAGCACGTCCTGGTGCGGCACGAGCAGGGTGCCGTGCATGCGGCCGAAGGCTATGCCCGCTCGACCGGCAAGGTCGGCTGCGTGCTGGTGACGTCGGGGCCGGGCGCCACCAACGCGGTGACGGGCTTGACCGATGCGCTCTGCGACTCGATCCCGATCGTCTGCATCACCGGCCAGGTGCCGACGCATCTCATCGGCAACGACGCCTTCCAGGAGTGCGACACGGTCGGGATCACGCGGCCCTGCACCAAGTACAATTACCTGGTGAAGAACATCGCTGATCTGCCCGGTGTGCTGCACGAGGCGTTCCACATTGCCAAGAGCGGGCGTCCCGGGCCGGTCGTCGTCGACATCCCGAAGGACATCCAGTTCGCCAGCGGTCTCTATGCGCGCCCGAAGGAGATCGCGCACAAGGGCTATCGGCCGAAGCTCAAGGGCGACCTCGACCGGATCAAGGCGGCGCTCGACCTGATGGCGCACGCCAAGCGGCCTTTGTTCTACACCGGCGGCGGCATCATCAATGCGGGCCCGCGGGCGAGCCAGTTGCTGCGCGAACTGGTGAAGCTCACCGGCTTTCCGATCACCTCGACCTTGATGGGGCTCGGCGCCTATCAGGCGTCCGATCCGCAGTGGCTCGGCATGCTCGGCATGCACGGCACCTGGGAAGCAAACTGGGCGATGCACGATTGCGACGTGATGATCTGCATCGGCGCGCGCTTCGACGATCGCATCACCGGGCGGCTCGACGCGTTCGCGCCGGGCTCGCGCAAGATCCACGTCGACATCGATCCGTCCTCGATCAACAAAAACGTCAAGGTGGACGTGCCGATCATCGGCGACTGCGCCTATGTGCTCGAAGACATGCTGCGGCTGTGGCGCGCGGGCGCGATGGCGGCCGACAAGAAAGCACTGGCCGATTGGTGGAAGCAGATCGAGAAATGGCGCGCGCGCAAGTCGCTCGCCTACCGGAAGTCGAAGGACATCATCAAGCCGCAATATGCGATCGAGCGGCTCTACGAGCTGACCAAGGGCCGCGACGTCTACATCACGACCGAAGTCGGCCAGCACCAGATGTGGGCGGCGCAGTTCTTCAAGTTCGAGGAGCCGAACCGCTGGATGACATCGGGCGGGCTCGGCACCATGGGCTATGGTCTGCCGGCTTCCGTCGGCGTGCAGCTTGCACATCCGGATTCGCTCGTCATCGACATAGCGGGCGAGGCGTCGGTGCTGATGACGATGCAGGAAATGTCGACCGCCGCCCAATACGACTTGCCGATCAAGATCTTCATCATCAACAACCGCTACATGGGCATGGTGCGGCAATGGCAGGAGCTGCTGCACGGCGGGCGCTATGCGCATTCCTACAGTGAAGCCTTGCCGGATTTCGTGAAGCTCGCCGAGGCCTATCACGGGGTCGGCATCCGCTGCGACAAGCCGGGCGAGCTCGATGCCGCGATCAAGGAGATGATCAAGGTGAAGAAGCCGGTGATCTTCGACTGCGTCGTCGATCCGAACGAGAACTGCTTCCCGATGATCCCCTCCGGCCGCGCTCATAACGAGATGCTGTTGGGCGACGCCGCCGAGAAGATCGACGAGGCGGTGACCAAGGAAGGCAAGGTGATGGTGTGAGCGAGCTCATCTCCAAGCTTGCGACCTATCTGTCGCCGGCGACCCTTCAGTTCGACCTGGCCGCAGCGCTTGTGGCGCTGGTGGCGCTCGTTTTTTCCGCCGTCACTTTCTACCAGCAGCGGCGGATCAGCATCGAGACGCTTCGCATCCAGCGCGACAATGACGTCATTCATTGGATGAACCGCACGATCGACGTGCTGGTCGGGATCGAGTTCTTTCTGCGCGATGCCGGCCGGTACGCCCAGCAGCAGCAGTTTACGATCAAGCGCGACGAGTTCCTCGCGCAGCTTTCGGCCGCGATCGACAAGGGGCGCCTCTATTTCCCGAGCTTCACGCTCGATGTCATTGCGCCGGAGAAGCCGCCGGCGCGCGACCACGACCGCGACATCCTCAACAAGCTGGTGCGCACCTACGACCTGATCAAGTTCTTGGAGCCGCAGAGTGCGGCTGCAGTCGACGCGGCGAGACTGCGCCTGCTTCTGGAGAAGCGCGCCTTCATGGCGGACGCGCGCGCCGAGGTGCAGCCGCAGCGCCGCCGTGACCTTCTCAATTGATCCGCCAAGCAAGGACCATGGCCGTGACCACCACCACTCACTATCCCGCCGCGCCGGTGTCGGAGAAGATCGAGACCCGCACGCTCGCGGTTATCGTCGACAACGAGCCGGGCGTGCTGGCGCGCGTGATCGGGCTGTTCTCCGGCCGCGGCTACAACATCGACTCGCTTACCGTGTCGGAGACCGAGCACGAGAAGCATCTTTCGCGCATCACGGTCGTCACCCGTGGCACCCCGATGGTGCTCGAGCAGATCAAGAACCAGCTCGAACGGCTCGTGCCGGTGCACCGCGTGGTCGACATGACGATCGCGGGACCCTCGATCCAGCGCGAGCTCGCCATGGTCAAGGTGCGCGGCACCGGCGAGAACCGGGTCGAGGCGCTGCGGCTTGCGGATGCGTTCCGCGCCCGTGTCATCGATGCCGGCACCGAAAGCTTCGTGTTCGAGATCACCGGCGCCTCCGAGAAGATCGAGAGCTTCATCGCGCTGATGCTGCCGATCGGGCTGGTCGAGGTCTCGCGCACCGGCATCGTTGCCATCCAGCGCGGGCCGGAGGGGATGTAGGCGGCGGGCGCGGGCGAATGACAAGCTGGTGTTCGGTACTGTGAGGAGGTGTCATGCGTTGCAAGCACGGACCAAGGTTGCTGGGATCGCTCACGGCAGCGGCCATGTTGATCGGCCCGAGCGTCGCGCAAGGGCAGGGCGCCTGCGGCGAGCTGGTCAGGCTGCCGACGCACGATCGCACGACCACGTTGGTGAGCCTGGCCGCGCCTGCTTCGGCGAGCCAGGAGCGCATCACGCTCCTTCTGCTCGTGGGCGGCGGCGGGTATCTCAATCTCGATACCAAGGGCTGTCCGCGCGCGCTGAAGGGAAATTCGCTGGTGCGCTCGCTGCCGCATTTCCATGCAGCGGGGTTTGCGACCGCACTGGTCGACGCGCCGTCCGATCACCCGGGCGAAGACGGCCTCAAGGGTTTCCGGCTTGTGAGAAAGCACGCTGACGATCTCAGCAAGGTGATCACCAATGTGCGCAGGCGGGGCAGTGGCCCGGTCTGGCTCGTCGGCACCAGCCGCGGCACCATCTCGGCGGTCAACGCGGCGTCACGCCTGACCGGCGAGGCGGCCGCCGATGGCGTGGTGCTTACCTCGGCGATCACCTCGGGCGGTAAAGGTGGCCGAAAGCCGTTGGCGGCTCAGACCGTGTTCGATCTGCGGCTGGAGGCGATCCGCATGCCGGTGCTGGTGGTGGGACATGCTTCCGACAAATGCGTGCGCACGCCGGCGCGGCTGATGGGCCGCATCACCGCGCGGACCAATGGCGCGCGCGAGCAGGTGGTGACCGTCACCGGTGGCCCAGGCGGCCGGTTTCCCGGGCTCGAGGCTTGCCAGGGCCGCACGCCACACGGCTTCTTGAAGCAGGAGGCGGAGGTCGCCGCCGGCATCGCGCGCTTCGTGCGTGGCGGCAGTTATTAGAGTCGGGCTTGTCGCCGCCGCTTCGGGACCCTAGAAGCATCGGCGAGCGGGTGTTCGGCGCGAGCCGAGGATCGACATCAGGATCTTGAAGATCATAGCGGCCGGGAGCCGCGCGAACAGAGGACCATACGATGCGCGTTTACTATGATCGCGACGCCGACCTGAACCTGATCAAGAGCAAGAAGGTCGTCGTCATCGGCTACGGCAGCCAGGGCCATGCCCATGCGCTCAACCTGCGCGATTCCGGCGTCAAGGATGTGGCGGTGGCGCTGCGCAAGGGTTCGCAGGGCGTGGCCAAGGCGGAAGGCGAGAAGCTCAAGGTCATGGAGGTGGCGGAAGCCGCCAAATGGGCCGACGTGATGATGATGCTGACGCCCGACGAGCTGCAGGCCGACATCTACCAAAACCACCTGCATCCGAACATGAAGAAGGGCGCAGCGCTGATGTTCGCGCACGGTCTCAATGTCCACTTCAACCTGATCGAGCCGCGCGCCGATCTCGACGTCATGATGATCGCGCCCAAGGGGCCAGGCCACACCGTGCGTGCCGAGTATCAGCGCGGTGCCGGCGTGCCGGTGCTGATGGCGGTGCACCGCGACGTCTCCGGCAATGCGCATGATCTCACCATCAGCTACGGCTCGGCGATCGGCGGCGGCCGTGCCGGCATCATCGAGACGACCTTTCGCGAGGAATGCGAGACCGACCTGTTCGGCGAGCAGTCGGTGCTGTGCGGCGGCCTGGTCGAGCTGATGAAGGCCGGCTACGAGACGCTGGTCGAGGCCGGCTACGCGCCCGAGATGGCCTATTTCGAGTGCGTGCACGAGGTGAAGCTGATCGTCGACCTGATCTACGAGGGCGGCATCGCCACCATGAACTACTCGGTCTCCAACACCGCCGAGTACGGCGAATACGTGTCGGGCCCGCGCGTGGTGACGCTGGAGACCAAGGCCGAGATGAAGAAGATCCTCGACGACATCCAGTCCGGCAAGTTCGTCAAGGACTGGATGCTGGAGAACCGCGTCAATCAGACCTCGTTCAAGGCGATGCGCGCGAAGTGCGCGAGCCATCCGATCGAGGACGTTGGTGCCAAGCTGCGCGCCATGATGCCGTGGATCAAGCAGCGCGCCATGGTGGACAAGAGCAGGAACTGATTCAGTTCGGTGTAACCTGCCGACCGTGCGGCTAAGGCGTCGAGCGCGCCGGCAGTAACAGGAAGCGCGTGTCGTGCCCTGCGCGCTGTCGGGCTATCGTCGCCCATGACCGGTCCGGCCGTCGCGCTGCCGCGCGTGCGCGACATCGACGAGGTGCGGCCGGGGCCCGCGTTCCACCAATTGCATCGCGATATCTGGGCCGTGCTCAGGTCCGAGGTTCTCAAGACCTACCGGCCCGGAGAGGCCACTTGATGCGCAGCACGCCTTGATCTGGCATTTGCGGCCGCTACACTCCCGGCCACGGCAAAAATGCCGAACGGAGGAAACCCATGTATCGCGTTATGAGCAAGCTTGCGCTCTCCGGCGGAATGGTGCTCGCGTCCTGGTGCGCCACCACGGCCGCTTTCGCGCAAGCGAAAATCTTCGAAATCTCTTCGACGACCTTCAAGGACGGCGGCATGTTGCCGAAGAAGGCCGCCAACAAGTCGGCCACCAACCCGAACTGCGTCGGCGAGAACGTTTCGCCACAGTTCTCCTGGGTCAATCCGCCCGCGGCCGCCAAGAGTTTCGCCATCCTGATGGTCGATCCGGAAGGCCGCGGTGGTGCAGGCGTCAACCACTGGGTCGCCTACGGCATTCCGGCTTCGGTGACCGGCTTTGCGGAAGGCGAGGTCAGCAAGGATTCCGACAAATACGTCGGCGGCAAGAGCACGCAAGGCGTCGGTCACTATTCCGGCCCGTGCACGCCGCCCAACGTGCAGCCACATCACTATACCTTCGTGTTGATCGCGACTGACCTCGATCCCAAGGAGCTGCCGCCCGGCCTCACCAAGGACGAGCTGACGGCCAAGATCGTACCGAAAGGCTCGCCCTCGCATGCCAAAGGCTCTGCCGGAATTGTCGGGCGGTTCGTGAAGCCGGCCAACTGACGGTTCGCCGTTCCGCTCGCAGCGGGAGCCCGGCTGCCGATCGCGGCGGTCCGGCATCGAACGAGAGGAGTTTGAACGAGAGGAGTTTGATCGTGCCGCCGATCAAGCTCCTCTTGCTTCAGCTTCTCGTCGTCGTTGTCGCGATCGCGCTCCGGCATCCCCTCACCGCGGTGCCGATCTTCGCTGTGACGCTGTTGCCGCCGTTCTTTTTTTGCAGCGCCCGAGAACGTCGCGCATATCGGCCCGGCGACAAGGCCAGCAAACCGGCCAATTCGGTCACCGGCATCATCCCAGCCGCCGGCATGGAGGCGGCCGGGCGTTGAGCACCTGCCGATCGTGGGTCGGCGAACTGACATTGCCGGATAGCGCATTGCGGTTTGGGAAGGCCCGGACGATTAACAATCGTTAACAGCCGTTCTCATGGACAATATTTAATTCTGTTTCGTGGCCGGCAAGGCTGATGTGACCTTGCCATGACACAAATATTACACTTCAATGACGCTCGCCCGTGTGCCGGGCGTTGCTGGTCATTGCCGGGCACGGGTGTGCCGCCATGTCCTCCCTTTCATTTTTGACGAGCCGTTGGGCTGGCGCTGGCGCAGCCCGCGCCGATGTCCGGCGCGATGTCATACGGGTGGGCATGATCGCCCTCATCCACGTGGCGGCGCTGTGCATCATGCTGACCACCGAGCTTGCGCCGGAGAACAAGGGCGCATTCCTGCTGACCTGGGGGATTCTCAATTTCCTCTGGCTCGCGCTTCTGCGTCGGCCCGGCCTGTCGGCGGCGCTGTCGCTGGTGATGGTCGTGCTGCTCATCGTGGTTTCGGAATTCAAATACCAGGTGATCTGGACCACGGCCAATTTCTTCGACGTGATGGTCATTGATCCCGATACCGTCACCTTCCTGTTCACGATTTTCCCGTGGCTCGTCCCCGTCGTGCTGGTCGCGATCGCGGCAGTGATGCCGATGCTGGTCGTGGTCTGGCTCTTCGATCCGTTCCGGGTGCGCCGGCTGAGCGCGTCGGCCGGCATGGTTGGCTGCCTGGCCGGCCTGGTCGGCCTCAATACCATCGCGCCGATGAGTGAGTATGAGGCGTTCTACGGCAGCAACTACGTATCTCACTTCGCGCTCTCGGGCGTGGATGCGATCTCGGCGCTGACGGTTCAGGGGTTCATGGAATCCGATCCGGTCGTAAGTGAGCATCTCCCGCTGCAGAGCACGCGTTGCGAGCTGGCGCAAAAGCCGCCCCACATTATCCTGGTGCACGACGAGTTCGAGCTTCGACATCCGCCAGGCGCCTGGCATCAATGTGCCGCAAGACTATGGCGGGCACTTCCGCTCGTTCGATGGCGTCGCGCGCAAGTTCATCGTCGAAGGCACCGGCGGTCCGAGCTGGTACACCGAGTACAACGTGCTTGCGGGCCTGTCGGCGCGTTCCTTCGGTCGCTTCGCCTATTTCGTCACCCGCATTGCCGCGGGTCGCGTAGAGCGCGGCTTGCCGCATGCGTTGCGACGGTGCGGTTACACGACGCATTCGCTCTACCCGGCGCCAGGCGCCTTCATGAGCGCGGCCCGCTTCCAGAAGACGACCGGCATCGAGCATTTCTACGACGGCAAGGCGCTCGGCTCGGTCAAGATCGAGCCCGACCGCTTCTACTACGACGCGGCGGCGCGCATCATCGAGCGCGAACGGGGCCATGGTCCGGCGTTCGTTTTCGTCTATCTCGCCGCCAACCATTTTCCGTGGGATTGGCACTGGCGCCCGGACCTGACGCCGAACTGGAAGGGGCTCGGCAATCCGCCCGTGGTCGATGAGTATCTGCGTCGCCAGACGCTGAGCATGCGGGACTATGCCGATTTTGCCGCCCGTCTCGAACGTGATTTCCCGGACGACTCGTTCCTGATCGTCCGCTATGGCGACCATCAGCCCGACTTTGCCTCGCATATCCTCGAGCCCGACCTCAACGAAGCGGCGATCGCCAACCGGATCGCGAGCAACGATCCGCGCTACTTCACGACCTACTACGCGATCGACGCGATCAATTTCGAGCCGGCCAACGCGGCCTCTGCGCTCAAGACGATCGAAGGGCCTTACCTTCCCCTGATTGTACAGGAGAGCGCTGGGCTGCCGCTCGATCCGTCGTTCGAGGAGCAGAAGAAGATCATGCAGCGCTGCAATGGGCTGTTCTTCACTTGCAAGAGCGGTGCTGAGGCGCGGCGTTTCAACCGGATGCTGATCGATGCCGGCCTGATCAAGGGGCTCTAGGGCTGCCATGACGGTTCCGCAGCCAATGCAATCCAACCGGTCGGCGCTGCAGGATGTGACTGCGCACGATTTCGCTGCGCGCATCGCGCTGCTTGCAGCGCTCCATCTCGCTGCCCTTGCGATCATGATCTGGAGCGAGATCGACGCCGTGGCGATGACGGGGTACGCCCTGACCTGGGGCTTGCTGAATTGCTTCTGGCTCGCGCTGCTGCGGCGGCCGGGGCTCGCGGCTGCCCTGTCGCTCGTGATGGTCGTCGTGCTGGTCCTGGTCTCGCGGTTCAAGTTTCATACGCTGTTGATGTCGTTGAGCTTCATCGATGTGATGGTGATCGACACCGACACGTTCGCGTTTCTGATGGCAATGTTTCCGAATGTCCGCGCGGCGACGATCGTCGGCGCCATCCTGTTCGTTCCGGTTGTCATCGCTCTCTGGCGGCTTGATCCCTTCCGCGTGCGGCGCGGCTCTGCCGCGCTCGGGAGCGTCGCGTGCCTCGCCGGCATTGCTGGCCTGTCGGTCGTCCAGCCGGTCGATTCGGGCGCTGGATTCGGCAACGAGAATTATGTGTCTCATTTCATCCGCACCGGCATCGATGCGGTGACGGCGTATTCTGAGCACGGGTTTCTCGAGTCCGACGGCATGGTTGCCGACCGGCTGCTCGCCGACCGCGGCTGCGAGCCCGTCGGCAAGCGTCCCCACATCATCCTGATGCACGACGAATTGAGCTTCGACATCCGGGCGATCGAGGACGTCAAGGTGTCGCCGACCTATGGGCGTCATTTCCAGTCGTTCGACGGCAAGGCGCGCAAGCTCCTGGTCGAGGGCGCGGGCGGTCCGAGCTGGCTCACGGAATATAACGTGCTCTCCGGTCTCTCCTCGCGCTCTTATGGGCCCTTCCAGTTCTTCGTGACGCGGATTGCCGCCGGGCGAGTTGCGCGCGGCCTGCCGCGCGCGCTCAGGCGCTGCGGCTATCGCACCCACGCGATCTATCCGGTGGCGGGCGGCTTTCTGAGCGCCGGCTCGTACTACAAGGGCGTGGGGATTGAGGATTTCATCGACGGCAATGCGCTCGGAAGCGACGTGTTCGAGCCTGACCGGTTCTACTTCAATTCCGCCACGCAGATGATTGCGCGCGAGCGCGGGCACGGCCCGATGTTCCTCTACGTCTATCTCACCGCCAATCACTTCACCTGGGATCATCAATTCCACCCTGAGCTGACGCCCGAGGGCTGGCGCGATCCCGGCAATGCCACGCCGGAAGTCAATGAGTACCTGCGCCGGCAGGCGATGACCGAGCGCGACTACGCGGAGTTTCTTGTCCGTCTCAAGCGCGAGTTTCCGGGCGAGGCGTTTCTCATCATGCGCTATGGCGACCACCAGCCGGACTTTGCCAAGTTTCTCTTCGATCCGTCGGTCGACGAGGATGAGCTCGGCCGCCGCCTGATGGCCTTCGATCCACGCTACTACACGACCTACTACGCGATCGATGCCGTCAATTTCAGACCGGCCGTGCCCGGCTCGGCGCTGGACGTGCTGGACGCGCCCTATCTTCCGCTGGTCGTGCAGGAGGCCGCCGGCCTGCCGCTCGACCCCTCGTTTGCCGAGCAGAAGAAGATCCTCGAACGCTGCCGCGGCCTGTTCTACGGCTGCGGCAACGGCGCCGAGGCGCGGCGCTTCAACCGCGTGCTGATCGAGGCAGGCCTCATCAAAGGGCTTTGACTTGAAAGGGCTTTGACTTGGCCGCCGCCCGCGTGGTCCTCTGCGGCGCGGCGGCCGACCGGCCGTCTTTGGTTGATCAGTTCAAGGCCGGCGCATGCGCACTGGAAATCTCACTGCCGACGACTTCTCGGTCATGCCGATCGGGCGGATCGATGTCGGCTTTGTGCCGCGGCCTTGGGGCTTTGCGCAGGAGCGCCAGGGCGAGATCGCCGCCTACTTTGCCGAGCTGCAGCGCCGCAACCCGGCGCTGTGGAACGGCCGGGTCCTGATGCTGGGCGACTTTGCGATCACGGAGAGTGTTTTCCGCGGCGCCTGCTTCGAGGTGGACTATGCGAGCTTCCTGTCCTGGCAGGACTGGAATTTTCCCGATCCGAAGGTGCACGATTGCTTTGCCATGGGACCGATATTGTCGTCCGACGGCGCCTTCCTGCTCGGCGTGATGGCGTCCCACACGTTCAATGCCGGGCAGGTCTATTTCCCGTGCGGCACGCCCGACCTGAGCGACGTAGCCGGCGACCGGGTCGATTTCGAGGGCAGCGTCGCGCGTGAGCTAAGGGAGGAGACCGGGCTCGAGGTTTCCGAGTTCACGGCGGATGAGGGCTGGTACACGGTGCTCGGTGGCGTGGTGGTCGCGCACATGAAGCTGTTGCGCGCGCGCGAAACGGCGGCCGCTTTGCACCGGCGCATCCTTGCCCATCTCGCGAGCGAGAGTAAGCCAGAGCTCGCCGAAATCCGCATCGTGCGCGGGCCGGCCGATCTCGACCCGATGATGCCGCCATTCGTAGTTTCGTTCCTCCGTCATATCTGGAGCCATGCCGCATGAAGGTCGAAAAGCTGTTGCGCAAGTTCCGCATCGATGACCCGGACGGCTTCCGTCTGACGCAATTTTCCAGTGACGACACCTGCGGCCTCGAGGCGGACAAGGCGGAAGCCAAGGAGACGCTGGCGCAGGACATCGCGCGGCTCGGCGAGCTGCAGAAGCGCCTCTATGCCGACAACCGCTGGGCCGTCCTGGTCGTGCTGCAGGGCATGGACACCGCCGGCAAGGACGGCGTGATCAGCCATGTGATGAGCAGCATCAACCCGCAAGGGTGCGATGTGCATCCGTTCAAGGCGCCGAGCGCGGAAGAGCTCGATCACGATTTCCTGTGGCGCGCTGCGCTGCGGCTGCCGGAGCGCGGCCGGATCGGCATCTTCAACCGCTCCTACTACGAGGAGGTGCTGGTGGTGCGGGTGCATCCGGAGCTGCTAGCCCGCCAGAACCTGCCGCCCGGCCTCGACGGCAAGTCGATCTGGGAGCAGCGCTTCGAGGCCATTTGCGGCTTCGAGCGGCATCTGGCGCGCAGCGGCACGCTGGTGCTGAAGTTTTTTCTCCACGTCTCGAAGGAAGAGCAGCGCAAGCGCCTGCTCGAACGGCTCGACATTCCCGACAAGCGCTGGAAATTCTCCTCGGGCGACATCGCCGAACGCAAGTTCTGGAACAAGTACACGGCCGCCTACGACGACCTGATCGGCGCGACCAGCCGCAAACATGCGCCCTGGCACGTGGTGCCCGCCGACCGCAAATGGTTCGCTCGGCTGGTGGTGGCGCGCGCCATGGTCGATGCGCTCGAGCGGCTCGATCTCTCCTATCCCAAGGTGGACGAGGCGGCGCTCAAGGAGATGCGCAAGATTCGCAAGACGCTGCTGGCGGAGGGGTGAATCGGCCCTGAAGGGTGGGGACAGGTCCGACGGGGGGGGCGGGCGGCGCGAGCGCCCGTGATGCACCGAAATGGTCTCTGGTTGGGGCTTGGCGGCCTTGCCTCCAGAGCCCATCTTCCGATAGAACCACGCGACGGGTTAACGCGGCTTTCACTCTGTTCCGCGACCCTGACTGACCGAGGCCCTGACGGGCCGGACGAGGCTGGAAGTGATTACGACGCGCCGCAGCATTGGTTCTGGGGTCCGGGGGGCAAACGCCCCGGCCGGCGCGCGGGCGTGCCTCGTTCTCGGCGGGCTCCTGCTCCTTAGCGTCCCCTGAGGGCCGACTGGGCGTTTGCGCCTGGGCACTCAGGGGGTAGCCGGAGACACGGAACCCATGAGCGCCCGCATGAGGGCGCCAGCGAGAAGGACTTCAAGCCCATGACCACCCCGTCCGAAAAGGATCGCGTCGTCATCTTCGACACCACGTTGCGCGACGGCGAGCAATGCCCCGGCGCCACCATGACACATGAAGAGAAGCTCGAGGTTGCCGAGCTGCTCGACCAGATGGGTGTCGACATCATCGAAGCCGGCTTTCCGATCGCCTCGGATGGCGACTTCGCGGCCGTGCATGAGATCGCGCAGCGCGCCAAGAACTCAGTGGTGTGCGGGCTCGCACGCGCTGCTTTCAAGGACATCGACCGCTGCGCGGAGGCGATCAAGCCGGCCAAGCGCCGCCGCATCCATACCTTCCTGTCCACCTCGCCGGTGCACATGAAGTACAAGCTGCAGAAGGAGCCGCACGAAGTCTTCGAGATGGTGATCGCGCAGGTCACCCGCGCGCGCAACTATACCGACGACGTCGAGTGGTCGTCGGAGGACGGCACCCGCACCGAGCTCGACTTCCTGTGCCGTTGCGTCGAGGCGGCGATCAAGTCCGGCGCCACCACCATCAATATTCCGGACACGGTCGGCTACACCGTGCCGGAGGAGTACTACAACCTTTTCAAGACCGTGCGCGAGCGGGTGCCGAACTCCGACAAGGCGATCTTCTCGGTGCACTGCCACGACGACCTCGGCATGTCGGTCGCCAACTCGCTCGCCGGCGTGCGCGCGGGCGCCCGCCAGATCGAGTGCACCATCAACGGCATCGGCGAGCGCGCCGGCAACACCGCGCTGGAAGAAGTCGTGATGGCGATGCGGGTGCGCAACGACGTGCTGCCGTTCTGGACCAAGATCGACGCGACCATGCTGACGCGCGCCTCCAAGCTCGTCGCGGCGGCGACCTCGTTTCCGGTCCAGTACAACAAGGCGATCGTCGGCCGTAACGCATTCGCGCACGAGAGCGGCATCCACCAGGACGGCATGCTCAAGCATACCCAGACCTACGAGATCATGACGCCGGAAACCGTCGGCGTGAAGCAGACCTCCCTCGTCATGGGCAAGCATTCGGGCCGGCACGCCTTCGTGCACAAGCTCGAGGAACTCGGCTATCACCTCGCCGGCAACCAGCTGGAAGATGCCTTCGTGCGCTTCAAGGCGCTCGCCGACCGCAAGAAGCACGTCTACGACGAGGACATCGAAGCCCTGGTCGACGAGGAAATCGCGCACGCGCAGGATCGCGTGAAGCTCGTCTCGCTCACCGTCATCGCCGGCACCATTGGGCCGCAGTCGGCCACCCTGACGCTCGACATCGCGGGTACGCAGCATACCGTGCAGGCGACCGGCAACGGTCCCGTCGACGCCACCTTCAACGCCATCAAGGCGCTGGTGCCGAACGACACCGTGCTCGAGCTCTACCAGGTTCACGCCGTGACCAAAGGCACCGATGCGCAGGCGGAGGTGTCGGTGCGGCTGGCCGAAGGCGGGCGCTCGGTGACCGCCAAGGGCGCCGATCCCGACACGCTGGTCGCGTCCGCCAAGGCCTATCTCGGCGCGCTCAACAAGCTCATGGCCAAGCGCCATCGGGCCGCCGCGCTCGATGCGCCGGCGCAGCGCATTCATTCGACTGACGCGATCTGACACGCAACGGAACCCTGCAGCTCTTTTCGATCTTGCGATCGGGGAGGGCTGCAGTTCCTTGCGACGGTTGCGCCCCCGACGCGGTTGCGATGTACGCCCTGCGGCTTGCGGTGCCGCGAGTGTCTGCTGCGTCAAGACTCGCGTCACGAGTCGCAGCGCATAAGTTGAATTGCAGAATTTTTGTGGCCGACGCCTTTAGATAACGACATTACGGGATTGTAATCTTGGTCGCGTTACCTCCGATCACCTAACGAAACTTTAACTTGCTTCGAAGAGGCGCGCGTCTAATCTTACGGACACTTGCTTTTGCAAGTTGCTGTCGGAGGGCCTTTCAATGTGGACTAGCTGGAAGCCGATCCTTGCGGGAACTGTCGTGCTCGCGATCGCCGGCAGCACGCTTGCAATTGCGCAGAGTTGTTCGGGACGCGAAGGTCCGCGTGCGTGGCGGCCGAATGTCGAAGACATGCGTGCGTTCGGTGAGGCGCGGCTTGCCGCGCTCAAGGCCGGCCTTGCGCTCACGGCCGAGCAGGAGAAGTCCTGGCCGGCGTTCGAGCAGGCGGCGCGAGAATACGCGAAATTGCGGATCGATCGGATGAATGCGGGCCGCACGCCTGGCCCGTCGCGGCAGACCGATCCGGCCGAATGGATGAACCGGCGCGCCACCACGATGTTGGAAACCGGCGCTGCGCTCAAGAAGCTCGGCGAGGCGACCGCGCCGCTCTACAGCAGCCTCGACGACAATCAGAAGCATCGGTTCACGGTTCTCAGCCGGCTCGGCAGGTTCGGCGGCGAGCGTTTCCACGGTCGCGATGGTCGGCGCTGGCATGGAGGCTACATGCAGCGGTTCATTCAGCGGTCCGAGAATTTCGAGCACGCGCTCCCCGAGCATCGGACGATGGCGCCGATGCATGGCGAGGAGCGCCTCTAACTGGCTAGCGCGGCGGTCGTACTCCCAGCCCCCCGACACGATCGCCGACGCATGGGAGCCGCCGGGCCTGATGGCCCGGCGGTTTTCCCTTTTGGGGACCCTTGTTGTTCCGCCAGCGCGGAAACCAGCCACAGGCGCGGCATTGCGCCGTCCGCGGCAGCGGTGTTGCCGACGACCGGGTGATGGCGTCGTCGCGGGCGAGGCCGGCCGCGGCGGGACTGCGTTTCCGGTCAGCGTGCCCGTCGCTGGACTCGCCGGGATCGCTTTGCTACAGGACCCCGGCCTCGTGCGGGGCGCATAGCTCAGTTGGTAGAGCAGCTGACTCTTAATCAGCGGGTCCCAGGTTCGAGTCCTGGTGCGCCCACCATTCCTGGTGGTTTTTCAATAGCTTGTGTGACGGTATTTTCGGCGCATCGCGTCTGATCGTGTCTCACGCCCAAAAATCAGCGAATGTCTCAGGGGATAAGTATCTCGAGGGACTCAAGGATCTATTTTTCAGGCAGTTGATTCGTCATCAACGGTTCTCAACAGTCATGGTGTTTGCGTCGTCCCAATAAAGGCTGCCCCCCGCACTGCTGAGTGGCTCTGATGCGTCGAAAGAAAACTCCGTACAAGCCCAACCCCAAGCTTCTAAAAGACTTCCCCCACCTCAATGAGTTCTTCCCGTTCCTCCACGACCTAAACTTCGAGAGTCACCGTGGCGCGGTCCTCCTCTCTTGCGCCTATCTCGACGACCTTCTGCGCGACACGCTCAAAGCCTTCTTCACCGACGGCCCAGAAGCCGACCGACTGCTTGAAGGTTTCAACGCTCCCATTGGGACCTTCTCAGCACGCGCAACCACTGCATACTGCTGCCGCCTCATCTCCGAGTTGGAGTACCGCGAACTCACCACCTTGCGGAAAATCCGAAACGAGTTCGCTCACTCCAAAATTGCTGCCTTCAACGACAAGAAAATCTCAGATCTCTGCGCCAAGCTCGCTCTCAAGGCTTTCGATGTTCCCGGAAAGCCACCGCTGCATCCTGCCGGGAGGTTCGTCACCGCCGCAGTCGCGCTAATAGCGCAGTTAACGAACCGTCCTCACGATGCCCGCAAGGAACGAAGCCCAACCAGAAACCGGCCGGTGACCGAAATTAGTGAGGTCGACATCACGGGCAAGAAACCGGACTAGGCCTCCAGCAGCGCTAAGTCGTCTCTTGCCGCCATTTCTTGCCGAGACAACGGCGTGAGAACTCTTGCCGGAAAACCACCAGCGTGAGACACGCAATGCGTTGATATTGCAGGCGACCAGGATGACCAGCAATCAGCGGGTCCCAGGTTCGAGTCCTGGTGCGCCCACCATCTCTGGAATGGACATCACAAATGCCGTGACTACCCGTCAGGGACTCCGTGACAACAGGAAGTCCTTCAAGCGATGCTCCCCAGGTTCGGAATCCGTGTCAACGCTGCCCGGATAACGCAGATAGTAGATCGTTTCAGTAATAGGGCCGCTTATTGGGCTCGCGCACTTTTGGCAACGAGCAGGATTGGCAAATCGCCACCGTCCACCGGATGGGGCCTCAGGTAGCGAGCTTTCGAGAAGGGATTGTTGCTCAGTAGTGAGTGTCCACAGGTGCAACTTTCCTACTATCGCCTCATAAGCGGGGTCGAAGCTGCTCCACATTAAAGTGAGATTACCCGCGTCATTGTAGAGAAAGCCCTGGTTCCCAAACCCCGCGTGAAAGGGGTACGGCTGTTCGAAGTCGTTCTTGTGTCCGCATGAAGAGCAGTTGATCGTAACCATCATAGCACGTCGCCTACGCTGTCTCAGAGGCAGTATCCGGTCAAGAGGTATTGTCAGAATCCAGTGCCCGGTTTGACCCGGGTTGGTCCCGCCAAGGGCCGGATGAATTCAAAACGCTTAAAGCTGTTTCCGCGCAGGGTCGAAACGCCTGCCGAATGGTGAGACTTTTGCCGGAGAACGTCGGAAAACGTCGGTCGTGAGACACGCAAGTCATTGATAGAACAGCTGACCCGGATTACTCTTAATCAGCGGGTCCCAGGTTCGAGTCCTGGTGCGCCCACCAATCAAATCAATGCCTTAGTGGGCAATGGTTGGTGGCCAGATACGTTGTGTCCGCTCTGTGTCCGCAAACACATGTCGGTTCGGTCGGTGTAGCAGGTTTCGGGGGCCCGCCGGGGAGAGAGCGACGGTGCTGCTCGACAGCCTACAAAAATCCCGCCCTTGAGCGCAATTGTAAATGGCCCTCGGGCAAGCCCTCCGTCATCCCATGCACGTAAGCAACATAAGCTGTCGGGAAGGGCCCGCGCGGCTCGTCATCCGGCAAACATCCGGGCCAACACTTCCACCAGAACCAGCCTGAGCACCTGCCGAAGGACGCGGCCAGCGCTTTGTCGGCATGGAAGACCTCGATGCTGGCCCCAGTATGCGGGTCGACATCGTACAGCGGCTCATAAGCCGGCCGCGTCGCGGCGATAATGGCGCATGCCATGGATGACCTCACGCCGCGGTTGCCGCAGGCTCGGCGAGTGCCAAGCCGCGAAGATAGTCCGCGGCCTGGGATGCCTTGCTACAGGCGGTAAAGAAGGCGCGCTTGTCAGTCTTCAACAGGTCGATCCACGAAGCGATGTAGCCGGCGTTGCACACGTCACCGTCGAAGCCGAACTCTGCGCACAGGAACGCTGCGCCAAGCTCCGCAACCAGTTCCTCGGCCGCGTAAGCGCGCAGGTCGAAGCGCTTTCTCAAATCACGATCCAGGCGCGACCGGTGACCCGTCCAATGGGTCAACTCATGAAAAGCCACGTTGTAGAAATGGTCAGCGCCCTTGAACGCCTCGAAGGCAGGCAGGGAAATGAAGTCCTGGCTCGGCACGTAGTAAGCCTCACCATACCCCTCCCGAACGTCGGCGCCAGTTGCGCGTAGGAAGTCGTCGGCCAGCTTGTCGCGCGTGTCTGGATTGCGAACGCGCATCGGCTTTCCTGATCGCACGCGATCAGGGAGATTGTCGCACTGGTCCACATTGAACACAGTGTACTCGCGCAACATCGGGACCAGACGCGTTTCGCATCCCTCGCTGTCTGCGTCTTTGATCTGTAGTTGTTTGACAAAATAGACCTTGGTACCGTGCTCGCCCTTGCGCACATTGCCGCCGGCCTCGATTGCCTGCCTGAATGTGAGAAACCGCGGCGCGGCCCAGCCGCGATTGCGTGCGAGCCAAAGCAGGATTACGTTGCAACCCGAGTACGGGCGGTTGGTCACAGCATTCTGCGGAACGTTCTGCCCCGGCGTGGCTGACCAAGGCTTCACCCAAGGCGCTGCACCACGTTCCAACTCAGCAACGATGCGCGCCGATACGGCCGTATAGAGATCACGCTTCATGACAAGACGCTCTCGGTTCTGCGCTCGCACGGTTGCGAGCGTCACAACTGAGTTGCGTTGGCCAGCGCTAAGCCCGCGTGCGGTAAAAAAGGCCCCCCGGGGGAGCATGGACAGGCCCCCCGTCACGCGCGCGCCAAGAGGTGGTCATGAAAAATCTATGGGGTAAAAACTGGGAATCTTAACTACTTGTTGCGATTTATAATCGAACAGACCTCCTTCATGTGTGGTCAGTGGAATACGTTCGTGCATTTTCATTTTGCGCCGTTTACAACCTAAAAGTCACGTGCAAAAAAAAGACGCAAGCGGATCATTGGAGAATGAGGTAATCTCGCTTCGATCCCAAGATATCGCTATGCGCAAGGAACCTGCCGCTCGACTGCTAGAATTGGCTCGGCAACTTGCTGCCGAGCCCATGGGGATGTCACTTGAAGAGATCGCGGTGAGTTTTGCGGTTAGCCGCCGCACCGCGGAGCGGATGCGCGATGCCGTGGCCAAGGTGTTCCCGCAGCTTGAAGAGGTTGACGGCGAACGACCGAAGCGATGGCGACTGCGGAATGGTCTCAGCGGCACTTTCCGCGAGCCGTTGGCTGAAGAGCTTGCCGCCTTGCGGGGGCTTGTGCGGAAGCTCGTCCGTGACGGTAACAAGGATACGGCCGCCCTCATTGACAGCCTTACGAGCAAGATCGAAGCAAGCATCAAGCCCGCGCGGCGTCGGACGCTTGCGCCCGATGTCGAGGCGCTCCTAGAGGGGGAAGGCTTCGTGTCGCGACCCGGGCCGCGCCCGCTCATCGCACCACAGAACTTCGCGTTGATTCGACGGGGGATTTTGGAAGGACGCCGGCTTACCTTCTCATATCGTTCCGAGATAGCAAAGACGGCGGCTTTTCGCGAGGTGGTGCCCTATGGACTACTCTACGGGCAGCGTATCTATCTCGTCGCCGCCTTCCCGTGGGAGACCGAGCCGGTCAACTACCGGCTCGACCGCATGAACGATTTGCGCGTGAGCGAGAGCGTGGGTACCCGCCCGCGCGATTTCGATCTCGATTCCTATGCCGCGCGCTCGTTCAGCGCGTACCAGGAGGAGCCGCATGACGTGGTGCTCCGTTTCATTCCCGAAGTGGCGGATGAAGTCGCCGCCTTCCAGTTTCATCCAACCCAGGCGGTGACGCGCG
This sequence comes from uncultured Alphaproteobacteria bacterium, assembly GCA_963753575.1. GTDB lineage: Bacteria > Pseudomonadota > Alphaproteobacteria > Rhizobiales > Xanthobacteraceae > VAZQ01. The sequence goes on along the minus strand of CAVWCR010000003.1, from coordinate 2,334,884 downwards.
AGCCCGACGGCTCCACCTTCGTGCGCTTCCGGGCCGGCGGCCTACGCGAGATGGCATGGCATTTGTTTGCGTGGGGAGATGCGGTGAGAATTGTTGGGCCGGAAAGCCTTCGTACTCTGATGCAAGAACTGCTCTTGCTATCGCAGTCGTCGCTTGAGGTATGAATTTACAACAAACTGTACGATATATTTGATAACATCCGTTTCGATGCCGTTTTTTCTCAATGTTCTCGGGTGGTAGGTCCAAAATAGCAAACCCAACTCGGCATGTTGCTTAACAGCTACCTGATCTTCCTCAGGAACATTATCAGTCCACCCGTCGCGCCCAACGACAAGATCAAAAATTGGTAGCGTAGTCACCAGTGAAGAATATGGTTGCATCGGGTGCCATTGTCCGTATTTCTTCGCGCAGACTTTCCCTACACAGGGACGCCTGCGCTTCAAGAACGAAGCCCGCGGGGTTGCCTTTACCTTTTATCCCAATCTTTGCGAGGTTGGACCAGCCCACAACAGACGCTAAATCGTGTGTGTGCGAATTAATACCAGCGCCATCAAGGATCAGTTTGCAGAGTTTTCGTATGGTTGGCCACCAAAAGCCATTATCACTAATGACCCATGCTCTCGCTTGCCTTGCGTATTCTTCTGCAGCATCGGCGAATATAGTGTCGTCATCCAGAAGCGCTCCGTTTGTTGCTTGTCCCACAAAGAGCAAGCGAATGGGACGATTGGCCTTTTTGATGGATCCGACCGGAATGAAAACTGGCGCCAAATCAGCAGCTTGCTGAATGGCAAGCTGCTCTTTTAGTTCGATAAAGCGCGCATAGGTACGTTCTGAAATTAATGGGCGCATGGTAGTCGCCTAGATCGGTCGAAGCACCTCTCACCTTCGTCTAGTGCAAACGGCCAAAGCGTTATCATATGAAGGAGGTTGAGGATTCCATGCCAATGTTCGTTGACATCGTAGGCCGGCCTGCTCGTTGTCAAGAAAGACATGCCCGACATGTGCCGGATTTCGTCGACCCATTCGGGATATTGGTCTTCCACGACAGTTGCAACCAGCAACGGGTCTTCATTCGGTGCTGCTTCGCCGAAGCTGCCGCGCACAAGCTCGGCTTGGCGGCCGAGCAGAAGGTGGCCGTGCATCAGGTAGTCGTCCATAGTCTCCAGCGCTAGTTCGGCAAGTGCGAACAAGCGCGGCTCGCGCGGCGCGTTAAGCGCGCTCGCGCCGGCGATGCGTTCGAGCACAGTGGGCGTCAGCAACGCGCAACCGAGGTGCCGCATGAGCTCGCCAGCGAGTTCTTCACTCGATGCACGAGGGCAACAGCGGACATCGATTTCACAGAGCGCAGGACTGGTGACGATGATCGCATCGCACTGCATGGCGGCGTCAGTGAAGAATTCTTGGAAATAACCTTCCGGGAAACTCGCATTCAGGGACTCTCGCCATTGCCGCAAGCCCCGCCGCTCCAGATGGAAATGCCCGATGATGTGGTTGTAACAAGACCTGAACGCCGGGATCACCTTGGCCCAAGCAGGCTCCGGCCAATAATAGCCTTGGCTGCCGAGCGCAAGCAAGGCCGTACGCGCGGTCGATTCTTCGCTACCAATTAGCACTCGCAAGCTCGCTGCAAGCGCCTTAATATCGTTCGAGCACGCGCCATATCGGCGCGGTTTCTCCGACCAGCCGCCCCACTCTCGGCGAAGGTTTTCCTCGATTGTCTCCGGTCTTCGGCAATCAGATGGCTCAACCAAGCCGAAAGAGATCGCGGCACGCGCGATTTCGGCCGGAAGGTGGCGACGGTAGTCGATGTCGCCAAGAGGCCGCGTCCAGAAGTCGACGATATGTCCCGCCACTTCCGAGTGGTGTTCCCGAGCCAGCAACCACCCGTAAGCGCCTTCGAGAGTAGGCGCCGCTGATGCCGGCGGACGCACCGCTTCGGCACTGACGATCATCGGCGCGCACACGGTCGTGGAAGCAATTGAAGCGAGGAGACGGCGTCGGTGGATATTCATGGTCTTGATCCAATGTCGGCCAACGTGGGCGAAAACGACCTCGCCCGCAGGAAGCGTTCGGTCGGGTCGGAAATCTACTCGTCGACTACGTCAAAAGCGGTCATACAACTCGCCGGCAATAGAATAATTAGCTATGCAAGATATGACCGCTCAGGGTCCATTCGCGCCGACATGGTCAATGTCCATGGTGTTTTTGCAGATGTAATATAACTCGTGACCGGGCTGTCGGCGCATCACGGTAGCGCGCCTTGTCCACAAAAGGTCTGCCCGGTTAGCAAGGTGACAAGATAACACCGCCTCACGCGGCGCCACCGTGCCACCTTCACAGGCCGCAGGCGCTTCTTCGTCCCCGAGCTCTAGCAACTGGAGACCCATCACTCGATAAGCAGGGACCCGTGGCACGCAGCGCCACGAGTGGCGCGATTGCCGCTGCGTCGTGTGGTTCGACGAGATTGTGTTTCGATCCACGCGCCCGCGAAGGGCGCGACTTGGTTGCTTTGTCGACGCGCAGTGAAGGGCGCGACACGTCCCACTGTTCGGTATCGTCATTCCAAATATATGTTTCGATCCACGCGCCCGCGAAGGGCGCGACGCATTCCACGACGCTCCGTTGTCATCGCTGTATTGTTTCGATCCACGCGCCCGCGAAGGGCGCGACAAGGCGTGTCGCCGCCCTCGACCGGCTTCATATCGTTTCGATCCACGCGCCCGCGAAGGGCGCGACCCCAGACACGCATGAGACGATCGCGCGGCAGTTGGTTTCGATCCACGCGCCCGCGAAGGGCGCGACATACTGCGGTTAATGAGGTGCTCAACGGTGCCTCGTTTCGATCCACGCGCCCGCGAAGGGCGCGACGTGTGCTGCGCGTGTTCGTGCTCCGCCAACTCATGGTTTCGATCCACGCGCCCGCGAAGGGCGCGACGGCCTGACTATCGTTCGCTGCTCAATGTCTGCCTGTTTCGATCCACGCGCCCGCGAAGGGCGCGACGCATCGGCCTCTTCGTACATCGCGGGGCTGATCCTGTTTCGATCCACGCGCCCGCGAAGGGCGCGACCCAATCCGCCAATTGGTTCCGTCGCAAAAGACGGGTTTCGATCCACGCGCCCGCGAAGGGCGCGAGACGCCCGCGCGACCCCGTGCGACCCGGGAGGGCGGCGCGCGACGTCCCGCGCGGCGGGCCTGGCCCCCGGGGGCGGCGGCCGGGCGGCAAGACAACGGCCCCGGGGCATGGAGACCCACCCCGGGGCCGCCGCAGGAGGCACACGTGCCTCGCCGCGCCGGTCGAGAAGGAGAAGAGTGACCGGCCGCAAGGAGTCGACTGTTGTTCTGTTCCGGTCACCTGTCGACTGGACCGACCCGCTCGCCCGTCACCGAAGACGAGCGGGACTCACCCGGCGAAGTGCGTCGACTGCAGCGCCGCGCTCGGGTTGAACCTCTGCTCGAACGGCGGCAGCCGGGCGAACGAGACTCCCAGGATCGCGCGCGGATCGGCGTCGAGGCGGCGCTCGGCGCCGCTCTCGATCACGAGCTGCTCCTCCTGGAACTCCAACCTGACGATCTTCTTGCGCAGCTGCTTCATCCTGGCGTCGCGCTCGGCGCGCGGCGTCTGCGCGCGGCCGGCGACGACGCTCTCGCACTGCGCCGACCAGCGCTCCGTCATCACCTCGGGAAACAGCCAGCACAGCAGCGCGATCGTCGAGCGCTCGCTCGTCGGTCCTCGGCCGGGGCCGCCCTCGCCCTCGACGACGAGGCGATTGCCGGCTCGCGAGTCCAGACGCAGTCGCGGGAAGCCGGCGGCGGCGCCGTACTCGCGCACGAGGGCGGCCACCTCGGCTCGAAGCTCCCTCAGCGTGGGCGCCGACGAGTTGACCTCGGCGAGCGCGCGTCCCGCGTCGGCGATGTCCTTGCGCACCGACGCCAGAGCATCAGCGGCGCTCTTCGCCCCGCGCCCGCTCGGCTTCGCCGGCTCGGCGTCGGCGTCGGCCAGCTCCCGGCCGATCGCGTGCTGCTCCTCCAGCCAGTTCAAGACGCGCTCGACCGCGGCGCGCGCGGCCAGCGCTCGGGCGCGACGCCGGCTCGCGAGGTCGCGGGCCTCGCGCAGCGTCTGCTCGCGGCCGGCGAACGTGGAGTCCGTCCTGAGCAGGAACTCGCGCCTCTCGGCGACGTACTCCGCGAACTGCGTCGTGTGGGGCTGCGGCGCGCCGATCGGCGACATCAGGTCGCGCATCGCGCGCTCCAGGTCGCCGAGCGTCGCGTCGGCCACCGACAGCAGCGCCGCGGCCTCCTCGCTCTCGCGGCGCAGGCTCGCGAGCTTGCCGGCGGCGCGCGGCGGCAGCGCCGGCGACGGCCTGATGGTCAGCGAACTTCCAACTGCCTCTATCGGCATGACGTGCTCCTTCCGTGCTTCGTGCTCTACTTCGGCGGCTCGGCGAGCCGCTCGTCCTCCAGACGCCGACGCATCCGCGCGCGATGCGCGGCGTCGGCCTCGCGACGCGCGTCGGCCGGCCGCACCACGCGGCCTCGGTAGTCCGGAGACGACGGGTCCCTCGTCGGCTCGTCGCGCCTGCGATCCGAGAGGTCCGATCCGCGGCGCGGCCTCCGCCATCCATCGTCCGAGGTCACCGTCACCTCCTCGACGCGGCTTCGAGGCGAGTGCGATACTCGGCGTCGGCCGCGCCGCGCACGTCCTCGAGATGCGCGGCGACGTCGCTCGCGCGGACGACCCTCGCCACGACCTCGTCGGTGGCGGCTGCGGCGTCGTCGACGTTCCAGGCGCCGATCGGCGACCGGCGCGAAGAGCCCGCGGCCGGGGGAGGCCGACGATGCGCGTCGGTGACGCGCGCCTCGTACTCGGCGTAGGCGTCGAGCACCGCGCGCTGAGCGTCGGTCGCGAGTCTCTCCGCGCGCCCGGGTTCTCGGTCGGTGACCGGCGACGGCAATCCGTAGCCGGGTCCGGGCTTGCCCGCGAGCCGCGCGTAGTCTCGAAACTCGGCGTCGGTCGCGACGGTGCCGTCGGGAAGCTCCCACCGGGCCGAGCGCCCGGTGAGTTCGTCCTCGACGACGACCGCCTCGTGATCGGCGACGCGAACTCGCACGCTGCGACCGTCGCGCAGCAGGCCGCGCTCGTCGAAGGTCTCGTCGTCGTACTCGAAGATTCTTCTGTCGGGTCTGAGCTTCTTCGCGGCGCTCTGCCTCGTCGTCATGGTCTCTCTCCTTCTGTCGTCACCATGGTCTTCCGATTCGCTGCATGAACTGCATCTGCTGGATCATCCCGGCCATGCCCTCGCGTCGCCACGGCCGTCGCGCGTCGCCCATCGCGGTCCGGAGTCCCTCGTTGTATCTGGACGAGGAGGTGCCGCAGAGCACGATCGCGCCCAGGCCCGCGTTCGCCACGTCGTCGTGTCCGTTGGGCGGATGGTCGATCGAGTCCCTGCCGCCGCGCGCGGTGCGGCGCTCCAGCGCGCACAGCTGGTTGATCAACCTCGGGTCGTCGAGCAGCGAGGCGCGGCGCGAGTTGATCAGCGGAATGCTGTCCAAGTATATCTGAGACTTCGGGCGCTCGCTCGGCTCGTAGGTGATCCCGCACTTGCCGAACTGCTCGGTCGGCCAGAGGCCGGCGTAGCGGTCGCCCGTCACGCGATAGACGCGGTAGGACTTCAGCACGGCGGCGAACTCCTCGCACGCCGACGACGGCGCGAAGGGCGACCTGACCTCGCGCAGGCAGTCGAGCACGTTCGAACTCGCGTCCCTTTGAGTCGCGCTCGCGGTGCGCGATGCCGAGAGTCATGCTGTCGCCGCCGCCGCCGCCGGCCGGATCGCAGAAGGCGACGTACGAGACGCCGGCGACCGGGGGACGCTCGCAGCAGCCGACCTCGACGCACGCCTCGACTCGCTCGCGCAGGACGTAGGCGGCGATGTCGTCGCGAAACTGCGCGCCGTACTCCGCGGACGCGCCGATCGAGTCCTCGACGTAGGCCTCCGCGATGTCGTCGAGGTTCACGCGCGGGTTCATCGTCGCGGTCGGCGCCTGCCACACCAGTATCGGCGAGTCGTCGCGCCCGTGATGCGCCCGGTGCTTCTCGAACAGGAGGCCTCGCTTCGCGCGCGGGCTGCTGATGCCGACGAGCAGCGCGCCCGGCACCGTGAGCATCGCGGGGCGCACCGCGCGATAGACTTCCTTGTCGGGATTCGCGCTGGTCTCGTCGTACCAGTACGCGAGCTCCTCGAAGATCGCGCACACCACCGTCGAGCCGCGAATGCTGCGGTAGTTGTTCGCGACGCACGTGATCTGAATTCCGCTGACGAGCTCGATGGACTCGGCGCCGACGCTGCGGATGAGGCGCTCCAGCGCCGGGCGACTGCGAAGCAGCGCCTCGACGTAGCCGAGGACGATGCCGGCCTGCTCCTTGTTGACGGCGACGACCATGACGCGAAGCGTCTCGCCGGGGGTTCGCGGCCACTGCACGTGGCACGCGGCGTAGACCGCGAGCGCCGCGGCGATCCTCGACTTTCCGCCGCGCCTGCCGACGATCGCGTAGGCCTCGGTGAAGGGCTTCTGCGGCGCAGTGGTGCGGCCGGTGCACTGCCGATAGAGCGCGAACTCCTCCTCCGACATCGGCGCGGCTGTCAGCGCGGCGCAGAACGCGCGCCAGCGCGAGAAGTCGCCGTCGCCGAGCCACTGCGAGAAGGCGCCGTCGATGACTTCGAGCAAGGGCTTGGGCGCGGGCAGGGGGCGATTGAGCATGCTACGCGAGCCCCGCCTCTAGCAGCTCGCGCGCCCGCTGGTCTGGCGTGATGTCGCGCAATCTGCGCTTGAAGCCGCGATATAATTCTCTCTTGATTCTCTCGACGCGCGACACAGTCATGCCGTAGATGTTCAGGTCGAGCGGCTTGACGCCGAGCTTGTCGTCGCGCTTCATCGTCTCCAATTTCATGTACATGAAGGCGCACTCTCTCGCCGCGTCGTACTCGCCCTGCGACATGGCCTCGCGCCCGCCGAACTCCGTGACGTACTCGCTGAGCTTGTCGGCGAACAAGCGAGCCTCGACGCTGCGGCCGTCAACTCGCGTGAGGAACAAGCCGCTGCCATTCGTGAGGCGCGATCGGGCCGTGGGCTTTCGCGGCGTGGTTACGTTGCGTGGCGCTCGCTTGCTCAGCGCCTTCGGCATATTTGTGGCGGGCATGTTGCGGCACCCATGTTCACTGGCAGCTAACATGGCATTAGCTGCCTCTGGTGCGCAAGGGCCTGCCGCAGCGGGACGTTCGCGCAGGGCCGGGGGATGGCGTAAGGCAACGTTGATCCGGGCGGTCAGGTTTTGCTCGCAAACTTTTTGTCGAAAACTTGGGGCCTCCGGACCGGAAACCGGGGACTACGCAAACTACACTACGCACGCGCGCACGGCGCATCACATCAATGACGCGGCTGCTATAGGTCTGTAGTTTCTGTAGTTTCTGTATGCGCACACACATACCCCCCGGTTTTAAAACGAGTTTCCAAACTACAGAGCCACTACGCAAACTACAGAGTTTCGGTCGGCGCGACCTCGATGTGGGAGTCCAAGGCCCCCGGCTGCGAGCCAACCTCTGTAGTTTCTGTAGTGCCTCTGTAGTTCTGCGCGGCTGGTATCTACATGTGTTCCTTCTGTGGTGGCGGCAGCATCGGCTCGTGCTGCGGCTCGATGGCCTTTTCGGGCAGGTACCAGAGCCGCAGGCCCTTGCCCATGATGGTGGTCGGCGTCTTCGACACGCGGTCGCCGCCCATGTTCCTGATCCATCTCTCGCAGTGGCCGCGGGTCAGGTTGCGCATCCCGTTGCGGAGCAGGTAGTCCTGCAGCATCTTCATGGTGAAGAGGTAGTGGTGTCTCTCCTCGTCGAGCCACGGCATGTTGTCGAGGAGATCCTCGCGCCGCTGCGCCTTGCGCCTGTTCGTGAGGAGCTGCTCGACCTGCTCGCGGAACTCGCACTCGACCGTCAGCTCCACGGACGCGTTCTCCGTGGTGATCTCCCCGATGCGCTCCTGCGTCTCGACGAGCGACGATTTCCAGGTGGTCTGCTTCACCTCGTCGAACATGCGTCTCAGCTGCTTGGCGCACTGGTCGGAGAACTTCGCGTACTTGGTCAGGTCGTCGATGCGTTCGAGGCGAACCTCCGTGCCCTCGTGACCCTCGACGGTCACGAACCACACGTGGTCATCGCCGTAGCTTGTCCATGCCGTCGACTGACCGGCGTGTGAAGAATGACGCGGTGCAAGGTAGAGAATTCGACCTATACAACTATGAATACCCTTTGTGCAATCATTTCGAGTGTGGCGGAAAATATTGATTTGGAGGTTGTGGGCTACCTGGCGGTCAGACGGGCGAGCTCATCCGCTACGCCTATGAGCGCTGACCGGCCGTGTGCCGAGCCGCTATCATGCGAGACCCGATGGCAAGCCTCGTCCACCATAAGCGCCTGATGATCGAGTGGGGTCATTGCGACCCTGCCGGCATCGTCTTCAACAGCCGCTTCTTTGAGTATTTCGACTGGTGCACCTGGGAGATGTTCGAGCGCGCGCTTGGCGTACCGCGCTCCGACCTGTTCACCACCTACGACATCATGGGCGTGCCGCTGGTCGATGCACAGGCGCGCTTCCTTGTGCCGGTCAAGTTCGGCGATCAGCTCGACGTCACCTCCGAGATCGGCGAGTTCCGCCGCTCGAGCTTCGACATGATCCACCGCATGACCCTTCGCGGCGAGCTCGCGGTCGAGGGCCGCGAGACCCGCGTCTGGGCGGGGCGCGATGCGGACGGGCGTATCCGAGGCAAGCCGATCCCGGGCGAGGTGATCGAGCGGTTCAAGGTCGCCTGAGCCACGATCGATTGAGCTTTGCTCGGTTGCGCTCGTCCCGAACTCCAAGCGCCTGCGACTCCAACGCGGCTTGCGCGCAGCGGCCCCGCCCCCAAATTGAACGGGATGCCGAATGTTGCTATGAAAAACAGCAATGGCACGCCTTCTCGAGCTTACCCTTAACGGCCGGCCCCGCGCCGATGGGGTCAGGGACAACCTGTTGCTGCTCGATTATCTGCGCGAAGTCGTAGGCCTTACCGGCACCAAGACCGGCTGCGACGGTGGCGAGTGCGGCGCCTGCACGGTGCTCGTTGACGACCAACCGCGGCTTTCCTGCCTCACGCTTGCTGCTGCGGTCGCCGGCCGCCGGGTGGACACGGTCGAATCGCTCTCTCAAGACGGAAGGCTTTCCGCAGTGCAGCGCGGCTTCCATGAGAAGCTCGGCGCCCAATGCGGCTATTGCACGCCGGGCTTCCTGATGGCCTCGGCCGGGCTGTTGCGGCGCAACCCACACCCGAGCGAGGACGAGATCCGCGAGGCGCTCGGCAGCAACATCTGCCGCTGCACCGGCTATGTGAAGATCATCGAGGCGGTGAAACACGCCGCGGCGCTCGCCGCTGATGGGCTCAAGCCATGAACGAAATTTTGCCCACGCATAACATCGGCGATTACGTGCCGATGGTGGACGGGCCCGAAAAAGTCTCCGGCCGTGCGAAATACACCGCCGATCTGATCGCGCCCGACATGCTCGCCGGGCGCATCTATCGCAGCCCCTATGCGCATGGCGAGATCGTCAAGGTCGACATCTCGGAGGCTTTGAGGCTTCCGGGCGTGAAGGCGATCGTCACCGGCGCCGATTGCGACCGGACCTTCGGCGTGCTCCCGATCGCGCGCAGCGAGCATGCGCTCGCGCGCGACAAGGTGCGCTATCGCGGCGAGCCGGTCGCGGCAGTGGCGGCCGTCGATGACGCGACGGCGCGCAAGGCCATCTCGTTGATCAAGCTCACGGTGCGTGAGCTGCCCGCCTATTTCACCGCGCAGGCCGCGCTCGCGCCTGATGCGATCGCGCTGCACGCGCGCAAGCCGCGCAACATCGAGCGCGACGTGCTGTTCGAACTGGGCAGCGTCGAGCAAGGCTTTGCCGACGCCGACCTCGTGCGCGAGGGCACCTATAACTGCGCCGAGGTGTGCCAGAACCAGATGGAGATGCACGCCGCGGTCGCCGATTACGATCCAGGCCGCGACCGCATGACAGTGCATGCGTCGACGCAAGTGCCGTACTACGTGCACCTGATGCTGAGCCAGATCCTCGGCATAGACATGTCGCGCATTCGTGTGGTCAAGCCGCATGTCGGCGGCGGCTTCGGCTGCCGCACCGAGACGCTCAATGTCGAGCTGATCGCGGCGTTGCTCGCGCGCAAGGTCGGCGGTGCGGTGCGGCTCGTGGTCAACCGCGAGGAGACCTTCATCACCCATCGCGGGCGGCCTGAGACCGATGTCCGGCTCAAGATCGGCATGCGACGGGATGGCCGCATCACCGCGGTCGAATGCGAGTGCGACCAGCGCGGCGGCGCGCACTCGGGCTATGGCGTGGTGACGATCCTGTATTCGGGCTCGATGCTCTACGCCATCTACGACCTGCACCACGTCAAGTATGTCGGACGGCGCGTGCTGACCAACACGCCGCCGTGTGGTGCGTTCCGCGGCCACGGCACGGTCGATGTGCGCTTCGCGTTCGAGAGCCTCATCGACCAGATGGCGGGCGAGCTTGAACTCGATCCGTTCGCGGTGCGGCGCGCGAACTTGCTCGCGTCGCCGACCTTCACCGACAACGACCTGATGGTGGCAAGCTATGGCCTGCCGGAGTGCATGGACTGGGTGGAGCGCGAGAGCGGCTGGCGTGAGCGCAGGGGCAAACTGCCAACGGGTAACGGCATCAACAAGGGTGTCAGTAAAGGCTTGGGCATGGCCTGCTCGCATTACATCAGCGGCGCCTCCAAGCCGGTGAACTGGACCGGTGAGCCGCACGCGACCGTCAAGATCAAGCTCGACTTCGACGGCTCGGTGGTGGTGCTGTCGGGCGCGGCCGAGATCGGGCAGGGCTCCTCGACCATCCTGGTGCAGACCGTCGCCGAGGTGCTCGGACTTGATCTGTCGCGCGTGCGCGTCCTGACCGGCGACAGCGAGGTGGTGCCGAAGGACAACGGCTCCTATTCCTCGCGCGTGACCTTCATGGTTGGCAACGCGGCGATCGATGCAGCGCAAAACCTCAAGCGCGTGCTGATCAACGCGGCGGCGCGCAAGCTCGAGGCGAAGCCTGAAGAGATCGAGTGCCTGGGCGAACTCTATCGTGCCGGCGCGCAGGACAAGGGCCTCACCTTCAACGAAGTGGTGACGGAGGCGTTGAAAGACAGCGGCACCATCACGGTGACCGGCAACTATTCCACCATCCCGGAATTGCATGGCGGCAACAAGTATCGCGGCGCCGCGATCGGCGGCACCATGGGCTACAGCTATTCGGCGCAGGTGGTCGAGGTCAGTGTCGACGAGGAAACGGGCGTCGTCACCGTCGACAAGGTGTGGGTCGCGCATGACTGCGGCAAGGCGCTCAACCGGCTCACGGTCGAGGGCCAGGTGCAGGGCTCGGTCTGGATGGGCATGGGCCAGGCGATGAGCGAGGAGGCGGCCTATCACGACGGGCTGATGCTCACCGCCAACATGCTCGACTATCGGGTACCGACGATTGCGGACTCCCCGCCCATCGAAGTGGGCATCGTCGAGAGCAACGATCCGCACGGCCCGTTCGGCGCCAAGGAGGCGGGCGAGGGCTCGCTCGCCGCCTTCCTGCCGGCGCTCACCAACGCGATCGCGGACGCAACCGGCATGCGCTTCAACAATCTGCCGGTGACGCCTGATCGTGTCTTCGCCGCGATCGAGAAGCGCCGCCGCGGCCATGGCGGCAACGGGGCAGGGTGAGCATAATGATGTCACGTGCTCAGCCTTTCCGACGTCGTCCCCGCCTCCGCGGAGACGACGGCAATGCGCGCTTCTATCAATCGAAAGTCTGCTGATGGACGCGCTGCCGGAATTCGAGCTGCTGTGCCCTTCGACCTTAAGCGAGGCGATCAAGGCGCGCGCCGCGTATCCCGACGCACGCTTCATCGGCGGCGGCACCGATCTGGTCGTGAACATCCGCCGTGGCATCGAGGCGCCGTCGACGCTGATCGACATGAACGGCGTCGCCGAGCTGCGCGCGATCAAGGCCGATGCGCGTTCGCTTGAGGTCGGCGCGTCAGTCACGCTCGGCGAGCTGGCGTCTCACCCGAACGTGGCTGCGCACTATCCGGTGGTGGCGCAGGCCGCGCACGCGATCGCGGGGCCCACCCACCGCAACATGGGCACGGTCGGTGGCAACCTCTGCCTCGACACCCGCTGCATCTACTACAACCAGAGCGAATGGTGGCGCGCCGCCAATGCGCATTGCCTCAAGACGACAGGTTCGATCTGCCACGTCGCGCCCAAGAGCCGCGGCGTTTGCTTTGCGACCTTCAGCGGCGATCTCGCGCCCGCGCTGATGACGCTCGGCGCCGAGGTCGATCTCGCTAGCTCTGCCGGGCGGCGCACCGTGCCGCTCGCAAGCCTCTATATCGGCTACGCCCGCCAGGACGAGCCGATCACGCAGACGCGCGGCGACGGCAAGACTTATCTCTCGCTGCGGCCGGGCGAGATGGTCGTTGCTGTGCGGGCGCAGAACACGCCGGCCCTGCGCTCCGGCTACGACAAGATTCGCATCCGGCGCTCGATCGAGTATCCGGTCTGCGGCGTCGCCGTGGCGCTACGCCGCGAGGGCGATACGCTTGCTGAGCTACGCGTGGCGGTGACCGGCACCAACCCGCGCCCGGTGCTGCTTGAGGGTACGGACAAGCTTTGTGGCGGCGCACTGAACGATCGTGTGCTCGAAGGCCTCGACCACCTCGTGCGCGACCAGATCATGTCGATGAAGACGACGTTCACGCCCGGGCATTACCGCCGCCGCATGGCGGGCGTGCTGGCAAGAAGGTTGGTGCAGGGATTGTTTGAAGTTTGATGCGAGACCGCGCGGATATCGTCGCCCGCACTTACGTCTCCAACTCCCGCAGTTTGTATCTTTGTATCTTCCCCGTTGCGGTGCGCGGCAGGTCGGGCCGCACGTCGATCCAGCGCGGATACTTCCACAAGCCCGCACGCTCTTTCACGTGCGCCTTGAGTGTCTCCATGAGGCCGTCGCTCGCGGTGTAACCGTTGCGCAGCACGATGAAGGCCTTCGGCTTCACGAGCCCGTCGGCATCCTGCTTGCCGATCACGGCAGCTTCCAGCACTGCCTCGTGCGAGGCGAGCGCGGTCTCGACCTCGAATGGCGACACCCACATGCCGCTCACCTTGAACATGTCGTCGGTGCGGCCGCAGTAGTGATAATAGCCGTCGGGGTCGCGCAGATATTTGTCGCCGGTGTGGGTCCACTCGCCCGCGAAGGTGCGGCGGCTCTTGGCGCGCTGGTTCCAGTAGCCTTCGCCGGCCGAAGGCCCGCGCACGACGAGCTCGCCGATTTCCCCGTCGGGCAACTCGCGGCCGTCCTCGTCGACGATCCTGACCTCGTAGCCGGGCACCGGCTTGCCGGTCGAGCCGTAGCGGATGTCGTCGGGGCGGTTGCTGAGAAACGTCTGAAACATCTCGGTTGAGCCGATGCCGTCGAGCACGTCGCAACCTGCCGCAGCGCGCCAGCGCTCGCCGAGGTGGGCGGGCAGCGCCTCGCCGGCCGAGATGCACAGCCGCAGCCGGTCGGAGCCGGCGCCGCTGCACATGTCTTTGTGGGCGAGCAGGGACGCATAGAGTGTCGGCACGGCGTAGAAGATGGTCGGGCGATGCCGGCGCATGATCTCGAACACGCCCTCGGGCGTCGGCCGCTGCGGCAGCAGCACCGAGGTCGCGCCGACCGACATCGGAAACGCCATGGCGTTGCCCATGCCGTAGGAGAAGAACAGCTTCGCGGCCGAAAACACGACGTCGTCGGGGCGGATGCCGATCACGCGCTGGCCCATCAGGCGTGCGGCCGCCATCGGCGTGGTGTGCACATGCCTGACGCCCTTGGGATCACCGGTCGAGCCCGAGGTGTACATCCAGAACGCGACCTCGTCGGAGACGGTCGGCGCGGTGAATGGCTCCGGCTTGTGGCGCGCCAGGAGATCATCGAAGTGATGGACGTTAAGTCCGGCACACGCCGCAACGTCGTCTGCGTTCGCACCGAGGAGCACGATGGTGCGCAGCTGCGGCACGCGTTCGAGGATCGGCAATATGTTTCTGGCGAGCGGCGCCGCCGCGACCATCGTGGTCGCCCGGCTGTCGGCCATGATGTAGGCGTAGATATCAGGCGACAGCAGCGTGTTGAGCGGAATGGCGATGATGCCCGCCCGCACCGCGCCCCAGAACGCGACCGGGTAGTCGACCGTGTCGGGCAGAAGCAGGAGCAGCCGGTCCTCCTGCCGCAGGCCGAGCGCTCTCAAGGCGGCCGCGAACTGGAATGTGCGCGCTTGCAACTCGCCGTAGGTCAGCGTGCGCTCGGCATCGATGAAGGCCGCCTTGTCGCCGAGGCCGCGCGCGACATTGCGATCGACAAAGTCGGCCGCGGCGTTATAAGGCCTGCGTTGCAGGAGGTCGTCGAGCATTGCCATCATTCCCGGGACCGCGAGACGCAAGCCTGCAATCAGACCGGGGACTCGTCAATGGCTCCCGGCACTGAGTTTGTCCAGCTCGGCCAGATCCTCCGCCGTCAGCTTGAGGGTAGCCCCCTTCACGTTCGCCTCGACCTGCTCCGGCTTGGTGGCGCCCGCGATCACGCTCGCGACCAGCGGGCGCGAGGCGATCCAGCTCATCGCGATGTCGAGGAGCTTGTAGCCGCGCCGCTGCGCAAAGGCGGTGAGCGCCTCGACCCGGCTCATGTTGGTGTCGGTCATGAACTGCCCGACATAGTCGCGCTCGGTGATCACGGCAAAGCGGGAATCGGCAGGGAGCGGCGCGCCGCGCCGGTACTTGCCGGTGAGGAGCCCGCTCGCCAGCGGATAATAGGGCAGGAGGCCGATGCCGTGCTGGGTCATCGCCGGAATGAGCTCGTCCTCGATCCCGCGCGAGATCAGATTGTATTCGTCCTCGCAGGCGATGTAGCGCGCGAGGTTGTAGGCGCGCGAGGTCCACAGTGAGTTCGACGACTTGCCAGGCCGGCATGTGGCTGCAGCCGATGTAGCGCACCTTGCCCTGGTGCACGAGATCGTCGAGCGCGCGCAGCGTCTCCTCGATCGGCGTGAGCGGATCGACCAGGTGATACTGATAGAGATCGATCCAATCGGTCTTGAGCCGTTTCAGGCTCGCTTCGACCGCGCTCATGATGTAGCGGCGCGAGCCGCCCTTGAGCTTGCCCTCCTGGTCCATCGGCCGCCCGAACTTGGTCACCAGCACGATGTCCTTGCGGCGTTCGCCCAGCACGTCGCCGAGGATGGTCTCGGCGCCGCCGCGCCGGCCATAGACATCGCCGCAGTCGAAGAACGTGATGCCGAGATCGAGCGCCTTGTGGATGACCTTGCGCGAGCCCTCGAAGTCGACCGGGCGGCCGAAATTGTTGCAGCCGAGCCCGATCGCGGAGACCCGCAGGCCCGACTGTCCGACGTTGCGTATTTCCATTGCCGAAGTCCTAATAAGTTCTACCGTCTGCCGCCCGGCAGCAGCGTTTGGATGCGCGCGATCACTGCGGGCGGGGTCGCCATCACGCGGTCGGTGAGGGCCGCCATCTCGTCGGCGCTGATGTGGCTCAGGTCGAGGCGTTGCTTCTCGGCGTCGGCCTTGAACGCAGGATCCTGGAATGTCGCCGCAAACGCGCCACGCAGCGCGGCCAGACGGCCTGGTGGCACGCCTGGCGGCAGCATGTAGGGGCGGCCGTAGTTCTGGCGGGCATAGAGCAGCTCGAACAGCTGGTGGTCAGCCTCGGTCTTGCCAAGCGGAAACATCGGCACGTCGGGGATCGTCGGGTCCTTCCTGGTTCCCCATTGCGCGAGGATCCTGATCTTGCCGGCCTTCCAGTCACGCTCGTGCTGGCTCCTGATTGCGGAGAGCGTATAGACCGAGCAGCCCTCGACTTCGCCGGCCGGCATCGCAAGCTTCACGATGGTGCTGGCGGCGGTGTAGCCGCTCACGATCTTGAACTTGGTTCCGAGGATGGCGTTCGCGACCGTCGGGAAATCGACCGACGCGCTGCCCGAGGCGCTGCCGCCGATGATGAGCTCGTTGGTATAGAGCTGATCGAGCGTCTGCACGCGCGCCTTGTCGGTGATCACCACGATGAAGGTCTCGGTCCCGGCGCTGCCGAGCCAGGAGAATTGCCGCGGATCGAACTTGGCGACGGCGGGCGTCAACAGCGCGCCGGTCGCGGTGCCGCTGATGCCGGCACCGATCACCGTGCCGTCGCGCGCGCCGACCGCATAGAGTTGGTTGAGGAGCTTGAGCCCGCCGCTGCCCGGCACGTTCTGCACCACGATCGTGGGCTCGCCGGGAATGTGCCGGCCGATGTGGCGCGCCACCGTGCGCGCGATGGCGTCGTACTGGCCGCCGACATCGGAGCCGACCTGCAGCGTGACGATCCTGCCTTTGTAGAAGCTTGCGACGTCGCCTTGCGCCTGGGCGGTAATCGGGGCGATCACCAAGGCAGCGAGGAGAGTCGCGATGGCGTTTCTCATGTTTCCTCCCTTTCGGCCAACCTAGAGCATGATCCCGAAAAGTGGAAACCGGTTTTCGGAAAAGATCATGCTCCAACAGCAAAGCTAGACCATGATCCCGGTTCAACTTGAACGGATGGTCTAGTTGGATGGTTGTGCCTGGTCCGGCCGGTCAACCCGGCGCAGCGCCGGGAACAGCCACGCCCACAATGCGACAGTCAGGAACACCGCACAACCGCCTACCACGACCGCGCCGACCGCGCCGACCATCTCCGCCATGATGCCGGCGCGGAACGCACCGAGCTGGGCCGAGCAGCCGATGAAAAAGGTGTTGACGCCGGCGACACGGCCACGCATCGCATCCGGTGTCGTGAGCTGAACGATGGTCTGCCGGACGACCGTGCTCACCATGTCGCCGGCGCCGAGCAGGAACAGTCCCGCGATCGACAGCACCACGTTGGTCGAGAGCCCGAACACGGTGATGCCCAGGCCGAAGAACATGAAGCCGGCAAAGATGAAGAATCCGCCGCGGCGCCGCACGGGAAAGCGTGTGAGAATGGCGGCGGTGATGAGCGCGCCGATGGCGGGCGAGCTGCGCAGGATGCCGGCGCCCCACGGCCCGATATCGAGGATGTCGCGCGCATAGATCGGCAGCAGCGCATTCACTCCCCCGAACAGCGTGGCGATCAGATCGAACGACATCGCGCCGAGCACGGCCGGGCAGCGCCAGATGAACCGAAAGCCCGCACTCAGCGAATCCCAGTTCACCTTTGGCCGTTCTGCCGCCACCGGCGGGTTTGGCAACAGGAAGCTTGCGGTTGCCGCCGCGCCGACCAGAAGCGCGCAGGTGGCGTAAACGGCGGCGGGACCGAGGATATAAAGAAGCCCGCCGAGCGCGGGGCCGAGCAGATTGGAGAGCCGCCCACCCGAAACATGCGCCGTGATGGCGCGGCTCAGGATGACGCGGGGTGCCATCACGGGCACCAGCGACTGCATGGTCGGTTGCTCGAACGTGCGTGCAATCGCGTTCGTGAGCAGCAGCCCATAGATCGCGATCAGGCTCGGATGCGGGAACAACGACGTGATCATGATCCCGGTCGTGGCGCAGAATTCCATCGCAAAGCAAAAGCGCAGAACCATCCGTCGGTTGAATCGGTCGGCCACGTGGCCGGCGGCCAGCATCAGAAGGAGCGGCGGCAGGAACTGGACGAGGCCGATCAGCCCGACATTGAGCGCGCTCTCGGTCAGCTCATAGACCTGGTAGCCCACGGCAACCGCCAGCATCTGGTTTGACGAGTTGGAGGCGACGCGGGTCGTGAATAACAGCGCGACCGAGCGGACCCGGAACAGCGGCGTTCTCGGGTCGATCTGCAGATCCGCTATCGGCGTCTCGTGCGCGACCGTGTTATGTGGCGTTGCGTCACTCACGGTCGGTCATCCCGCGCGATCGGAGGGTTGCACCTCGTCGGGACGATCGACCCGGCGCAGCGCTGGGAACAGCCACGCCCACAATGCCACGGTCGCGATGATGGCGCAGCTGCCGACCGCGACCGAGCCGACCGCGCCGATCCACGCCGCCATCACGCCGGCCCGGAACGAGCCGAGGTGGCTCGCGGTCCCGTAGAAGAGTGAATTCACCGCAAACACCCGCCCGCGCATGTCGTCGGGCGTCGTCATCTGGATCAGGGTCTGCCTGACCACCGTGCTCACCATGTCGCCGAGACCGACCACCATCAGGGCGGCAAGCGACAGCGCGAGGCTTGTCGATACGCCGAACACCAGCGCCGCAACGCCGGTCAGCGCAAAGCCCGAATAGAGCCAGAGCCCGCCGCTACGCCGGATCGGAAAGCGCGCGAGCACGGCGGCGCCCAGCAGGGCGCCGAGCGCGGGCGCGCTGCGCAGGACGCCGGCGCCCCAGGCGCCGGTCTGCAGGATATCGCGGGCATAGATCGGAAACAGCGCATTGACGCTGCCGAACAAGGCGGCGGTGAAATCGAACAGCATGGCGCCCAGGATGACCTCGCAGCGCCAGATGAAGCGGAAGCCGGCCAAGAGCGTATCGAGGCTCACGTCGGGCTGGTCAGCCGGCCGGCCCGGATCGGGCATCATCAGCGTCGCGACGACGGCCGCCAGCACCAGAAACGTGCAGACGCCATAGTCGAACACGGGACCGAAGATGTAGAGCACGCCGCCGAGCGACGGTCCGAGCATCACCGAGAGATGGCGGGCGGAGACGTGCGCCGCGATGGCGCGATTGAGGATCGGTCGCGGCACCATGGCAGGCAGCAGCGCCTGCATCAGCGGCTGCTCGAACGTTCGTGCCGCCATGTTCAGGAAAATCAGCACGTAGATCGCGCCCAGGCTCGGCGCCGGCATCGCTGCCACCAGCATCAGCCCGCCCGATGACAGGAACGCGAGCGCATAGCAGCAGCGCAGCACGAAGCGGCGGTTGTAGCGATCGACGATCTGGCCGGCCGGAACCATGAAAATGACAGGCGCCATGAACTGGGCAAGGCCGATCAGGCCAAGCTGCAGCGGGCTGTCGGTGAGCTCGTAGACGTGCCAGCCGACGACGACCGACAGCATCTGGAAGGCGGTGGTGGAGGCGACGCGGGTGATGAACAAGAGGCTGAACGAGCGTACCCGGAACAGCGGTGTTGCCGGATCGACCGACAGGCTTGCAACCGAGGCTTCCCGGGCGGCGGTCCGGTCGAGGGGGCCTTCGTTCAACGCGTGCTCCCCTGCACCGGGCTCAAGGCTCAAGGATGTGTCTCCCTCGTCCGTGTCCTTACGGTCACGTGCGTTATCGGGCTCCAAGGCCGCCCGCCGTACTTGTGCCCCCATCCCTCGTTTCGTACCGTCGGCGGGTCTTGTCAATGTTGTCGGTAAACGGGGTGGGCAAATGCTAAGGCCGTTTGTTGTCTCGATTGCTCTGGCGGCCGCGATGGCGTGCCCGGCGGCGCCAGCCGCCGCCGATGATTTTTATCGTGGCAAGACGATTCGCCTGATCGTGCCCTCGGACGTCGGCGGCGGTTACGATCTCTATGCTCGCACCTTCGCAACCCATCTGCGCAGGCACATTCCCGGCGAACCCGCCATCCTGGTGCAGAACATGCCGGGCGGCGGCGGTCTGTTGTCGGCCAATTGGCTGTTCAACATTGCCCCCAAGGATGGTCTCGCGATTGGTCTGGTGCAGCGCGGCTTGCCGTTTTATCCGTTCTTCGGCGACAAGAATGCGAAGTTCGTTCCGACGCAGTTCAACTGGCTGGGTAGCTTCACCGCCGAGACCGGGTCCACGACGGTCTGGCACGCCGCCAAGGCGCAGACCATGGCAGATGCCTTCAAGGACACCATCGTGCTTGGCGGCTCCGGCCCCAATGACAGCGAGACCTATCCGCATCTGATGAACAACACGATCGGAACCAAGTTCCGCGTCGTGTCGGGCTATCGCGCCAACTCCGCGGTGTTTCTGGCGATGGAGCGCGGCGAGGTCGAAGGCGTGACTGGTTCGTGGTCGTCGGTGAAATCGGAGCGGCCCAGTTGGGTGCGCGACAAGAAGATCCGGGTTCTGGTCCAGTTTGCGCGGAAGCGCGCGTCGGACCTGCCCGATGTTCCGCTGATCACCGACTACGTCAAGACCGACGAGCACAAGGCGATGTGGAACGTGATCCTGTCGATGGCGCAGGTCGGCCGGCCGGTCACCGCGCCGCCGGGGATTCCAGCGGAACTGACCAAGGTGCTGCGCACGGCGTTCTCAGCGACCGTCCGGGACCCGGCCTTCATCGCCGAGATGCAGCGCGGACGGCGCGAGCTCTCGCCGGAAGACGGCGAGACGATGCAGCGGCTGCTGGCGGACGTGGCCGCGACGCCGCCTGAGACCTTGACCAAGCTCATCGCCTACACGCGCAAGAGCGAGCAGGGCGCGCGATAGCATCTTCGGTATGGCTCAATCTGTCTTTCGCGCCTGCGAAGAGAACGACCGCGTCGTAGGGTGGGCAAAGGCGCCGGCACGGCGCTGCTGCGATGATGAGCCTCTCATGCGCCGTGCCCACCTGCAGTAGCGGTGCTCGTGCAGACTTTGCTGGTGGGCACGGCGCACGACAGACTTTGCCGGCTCAAAAATGCCGTGCCTGCGCCTTTGCCCACCCTACTTATCACTGTCATCCCCGCGTTCTCCGTTGTCGTCCCCGCGAAGGCGGGGACCCATACGCCGTGTGCTCGCGATTCTGGCAGGGGTTACAGCCATAACAAGGTCGGTGGTTATGGGTCCCCGCCTTCGCGGGACGACAGGATGAACTTCGTGGCGTGTCATTCCATCTATTCTATCCCGGCTGCTTTCAAGTACTGCAGGTCCACGAAACGCTCCGGCGGCGGCACGGGTTTTGGAATGGCGCCGACGTCGCCCATCAGCGCCAACACGCGGTTGAATGCCGGCAGGCTCAATTCGCCGCGCCTGGGCAGCACGTTTCGTCCCGGCTCAAGATAGGGCGCAAAGATCTGCCGGGCAACGTCATCGGAAAGTTTGCCGGTGTCCTTGACGATCGTGATCATCTCGTCGCGATTGCGCGGGTCGTTGATGAAAGCATAGGTCGACGCCATCGCGCGCACGAAGCGCACCACCAGATCCTTGTTCTTCTCGCCCCAGGCGCGTCGCACCATGTCGACGTTGAAAATGAGATCGGCGCCCGCCTCATAGGTGAAGCCCAGCCGTGGGAAGCCCTGCGCGATCGCGCCGAGGTCTTGCGGCTGGCCCATCGGCACCGCGGCGCATTCGCCCGACTTGAGGCAGGCGAAGCGAGCTGGCGTGCCGACCACCGCCTTGGCGGTATAGTCGCCGGCCTTGATGCCCTTGGCGCTAAGCAGCCGCACCGTCGAGAGCGTGATGGTGTCGCCGGCGGTCGACAGCCCGAGCACCTTGCCCTTGAGGTCGGCAAAGCTCTTGATCTCCGGGCGCACGATCAGGCTGTAGACCGGATTGGTGGTCTGGCTGATGACGGCGACCGCATCGGAGCCCTTGAGCACGGCCTGGATCAGATAGGGGGTGGCGTTCTTGCCGGCGTCGATCTCGCCCTTGTCGAGCGCGGCGACGATGCGATCGGTGCCGCCCTTGATCGGCACCATGACCAGATTGACGCCTTCGCGTCGGAACGCGTCCCGGCGCATGGCGACATTGAGCGGCAGTGAGGACAGTCCCCGCACACCGGCCGCGTTCTGGCCGTAGCGCAGCGTCTTGAGCTCTTGCCCTTGTGCGGCTTGTGCAGCACACGCGCCGATGAGTGCCAAGGCAACAGCCATGCAGCGGTTCATGATCGCCTCCCCAATATGTTTGTTGGGAAGGATACGACGAAGCGCTGCCCGCGTCATGCCCAAGTACCGCCCAAGTACCGCCCACGTGCCGGCCCTTATGCGGCGCACGCGGCTTTCCTGGCGTGGCGGGCGATGTCGCCGGCGTGATCATGAAAATAGTGCCGCAACCAATAGGCGAAGGACCCCGGCTTCTTCTGGATGCGCCGCCCGATGTCCTCGGGCGACAGGAACGCGACGTCGGCCACCTCGGCGGGATCGGGCCGCAACGCGCCGCGCAGCCGGCCGAAATAGACGTAGACGAACTCGTTCTCGTGCATGCCGTGATCGAGATCGGCCTGATAACGGCTGAAGAAGGCGAAGGACAAGGCGGCGTCGACGCCAAGCTCCTCGGTAAGCCGGCGGCGCGCCGCCGCCATCGTGCGCTCGCCTGGCCGCGGATGCCCGCAGCAGGAATTCGCCCATAGGCCGCCCGAATGATATTTGCGCGGGCTCCTTTGCTGCAGCAGGATCTGCCCGCGCTCATCGACCAGGAAGATCGAGAAGGCACGATGCAAAAGGCGCTTGCGATGCACCGCCTCCTTGCCGGCAGTGCCGATGGCGCGGTTTCGTTCGTCGACGAGGATCAGCCGTTCGTCAGCCATGTCGGGGAGCGCGCGTCTGCTGGATCATTGAAGAACACGTAGCATTTCAAGGCCGGTCTGGGCCAGCTCATGCTTTCAGGGCGGCGAGCTTTGCGGCCTTGCTTCGCAGCCGCTCAATCCGTCGGTCGAGGCCGACGACGACGCGCGTGTGGTTGCCGGTCGTGATCTGATCGATCTCGTCCTTGGCGCTGACCTCGAACTCAACCTTGCGCTTGTCGACCGCCGTCACCCGGACCGCGATCTCGACCGTGCTGCCCATGAGGGTTGCGGCCAGATGCGTGAGCGCGATCCCGACGCCGACCGAATCCTCGCCCGGATCGCAGTGCTCGACCAGAAGGTTGCGGCAGGTCATTTCCACGTCGTGCACCATGCGTGACGTGGAATAGACGCGCGCCTCTTCGCCCATGAAGCTGATGGTGCGATCGCGGTCGATCGTGATGCGGCTTGTCCGCGACATCCCGGGGCGCAGGGTATCCTTCATCGTCGGCTCCTTGTTCGTGCGGGTGGGATCCTTGCCGGCCTCGCGCGCGAAGCGCAAGCCTCTGGCATGGATCAGCGCACGACCTCAACCAGATGCAGGTGGGATTGCTCATCGCGCGCCCAGGCGCGATAGCGATCGAGGCGGGCAAGGTCGCAGATCGCGGCAGGGAATGGCAGGGCGGCGATCTCGGCGGCGGTATCGATGTCCCACAGCCGCAGCGTACGGTCGGATGGGGCCCACTGCCAGTAGTACAGCCGCTGGGTCTCATTGGGATTGACCGGCGCGAACAGGAGCCACGACTTGTCGATCAGCAGCAATGGGCCGGCCTTGCCGCAGCGATGCTCGATGCGCCGCAGCTGCTCGCCGCTCTGGGTGTCCCAAATCCGGAAGAACTCGTCTTCGTGGGAGGAGAGTACGCGCTGCGCATCAAGCGCGATGAGCGAGAGCGCCTCGCTGTCGGAGCCCCAGAAGCTGCGGCTCTCGCGCCCGCGCGGGACATTCCAGATATGGAAATACTGGTTGCGCACGCCGTCGAGGCGGTCCTCGGTGACGTAGACGATGTTGTTGGAATCGAGCCGGGTCTCGGCCGCGATCTGGTTGGCGCGCGGCGGCGAGAAGGTCACGGGCGCCAGCATGGGCGCGGCGACGAGCTGGGTCGGCGTCAGCTGCATGGACGCCGGTGGCGCGTCTGCTTCGTCGAATTCTTCGAGGCTGCCCGAATCGAGATCGAGGAGCCCGTAGCGGGACGCGAGCAGCAGCAGCACATGCTGATCGTCGAGGCCGCGGATGCCGGTGATGTAGCGGCTGTGTCGCTCGAAGGTCTGCAGGACGCGGCCGGTCTCCGGATTGTGCACGCGCACCTTGTTGTCGCGGCCGACCGAGACCAGCCGATGCCATCCGGCCATCGCGATCGCGTGGATGGGCGTGTCGCCATAGGAGTGCCGGATCACGAGACGCGCGGGCGAGGCAGGGGCGGTCATGCGGATCGACTCCATGCGCACGGCGTATGCTCCTCGCTCCGATCACCAAATGGCGGGCCCTGCAGGCGGGCTGACGCGATACA
Organism: uncultured Alphaproteobacteria bacterium; assembly: GCA_963753575.1. Classification (GTDB taxonomy): domain Bacteria; phylum Pseudomonadota; class Alphaproteobacteria; order Rhizobiales; family Xanthobacteraceae; genus VAZQ01. The sequence continues at coordinate 2,310,814 of CAVWCR010000003.1, read as the reverse complement.
ATGCGATGCTTTGCACGACGCTTGACGGGATACTGACGCAACACCTGACGCGAAACCTGGCGCCCGACTTGGCTTCCCTGGAAAACGATCTAGGACTTCAATCGTACGACTGCGGGAATGCGCGCTTGCGGGCCCGATTTCAAGCCGTACTTGAAATTTGCGCACAAGGTATCATCGGTCGCATCGGCCGCGCGCACAAGGGCGGGACCGAGCGGAGTGCAGCGAGCCGGCCCTACCGCATCACGCGGTCGAGGTTTTCGGTCATGCGCGTGATCGCGCGGCGGAAGACCTCGAACTCTTCGCGGTTGACACCGTGGCCGGCGATCTCGTTGATGTCGCGCGCCAGCAGCAGCATCGGGGCGCGGATGCGTTTGGCCTTGGTGGTCAGCCACACGTTGGTGACGCGCTTGTCCTCGGTGCTGCGCGAGCGGCGGATCAGGCCCGCTTTTTCCATGCTGCGCAACGCGATCACGGTGGTGGGTTCCATCATGCCGACGCGCGCCGACAATTCTCGTTGCGACAAGCCGTCTTCCATCCACAGAATGCGCAGGAAATACCACTGCCCGCGGGTGATGCCGTGGGCGGCGATGCGCTTCTCCAAGAGCTTCTGGAACGCGCGATGGGCGTCGCGCACGAGATAGCCCGCGCTCTCGACCGCCGGATAGTCGCCGGCGCCGAAAAGCCGGCGGCTCTGCTGCGGAGTCTTGGCCATTTGCGTGCTATCCTCGCCTCGGTCGGCGGCGCTGGCAAGCGACGTTGACATCGATCCGTGACCGGTCGATAATACTTAGAAACCTATGCAATAGGAAGCCTGGAACCGGGTTGCGATCTCGGGCCTCCGGGCGGGGTCAACGAGGCCCGCGCGCATGTCCCCGACGTGACGCCGCGTCATCATGGAGATCGACACCATGCAAGAGCACATCGGCAAGCAGAAGGCCGCCGACGCCCATCATGCACACGACCTGCGCAGCGCGCTCGCCTGGCTGAAGGCGCAGGGCGACCTGATCGAGACCGACAAGCCGGTCGATCCGGATCTCGAAGTGACCGGCCTGCAGAAGCACATGGATGGCGGCTGCCCGGTGATGTTCAACAACGTGAAGGGCAAGCCGCATCATCGCGTCATCACCAATCTGTTCGGCGACATGAACGTCATCAACAAGATGTTCGGCTGGACGAGCGACGCCGATCGCGTGCCCAAGCTCGCCGCCGCGCTGCGCAAGCCGCTAAGACCTGAGATCATCTCGCAGGACGAGGCGCCGGTGCAGGAGCACGTCATCACCAACCCGAAGGACGTGAACGAGTGGGTGGTGCCGATCCGGCATACCACCTACGAGCCCGAGGCGACGGTGGGATCGGGCATCCGCTGCGTCAGTTTCGACCAGTTCGATGGCGGCACCGACCTCGGCTACAACCGCATGAACTTCCGCTGGGGCAACATCGGCACGTTCCAGATCTCGCCCGGCTCGCACATGTGGCAGGTGGCGAACAAGTACTACAAGGACGACAAGCCGATCCCGCTCACCATGTGCTTCGGGGTGCCGCCGGCCTGCACGCTGCTCGCGGGCGCCGGCTTCGACTACGCGGTGCTGCCGATGGGCTGCGACGAAATCGGCATCGCGGGCGCCGTGCAGGGCACGCCGATCCGGATGGTGAAGTGCCGCACCGTCGACGCCTATACGCTCGCCGATGCCGAGCTGGTGCTCGAAGGCTATGTGCATCCGCGCGACCGCCGCTTCGAGACCAAGGAGTCGGAGGACGCCGGCGTCCAGGGCCGCTACCACTTTCACCCAGAGTGGGCGGGCTACATGGGCAAGGCCTACAAGGCGCCCACCTTCCACGTCACCGCGGTGACGATGCGCAAGCCGGAGACCAAGCCGATCGTCTTCGCGCTCGGCGTCCACACCCTCGACGACCACAACATCGACACGACCGTGCGCGAGGCGGCGTTGTTCGAGCTGTGCGAGCGGCTGCAGCCCGGCATCGTGCAGAACGTGGTCATTCCCTATTCCATGACTGACTGGGGCGGCTGCATCATCCAGGTCAAGAAGCGCCACCAGATCGACGAGGGCTGGCAACGCAACTTCCTCGCCGCCGCGCTCTCCTGCTCGCAGGGCATGCGGATGGCGATCGCGGTGTCTGAGGACGTCGATCCCTATTCGATGGACGACATCATGTGGTGCCTCACCACGCGGGTGAATCCGCGTACCGACATCCTCAACCCGATCCCGGGCGGACGCGGCCAGACCTTCATGCCGGCCGAGCGCATGACCGCGGGCGGCAAGCAGTGGACCGCCTCGAACACCCAGTTTGAAGGCGGCATGGGCATCGATGCGACAGTGCCGTTCGGCTACGAGAGCGACTTCATGCGTCCGGTCTATCCGGTCGACAAGGTGAAGCCGGAGGACTTCTTTACCAAGAAGGACATCGAGAACGCCCGGTCGCGCATGCACGGCTGGGTGCATTCGCTCGCGCGCACGGGGCGGTAGCGCCTCTCAGCACGCGCCGGCGCACCGCTTGGTTCCTGAAGCGGTGCCGGCGCGTCAGAACGGCAACCCGACATAGTTCTCCGCAAAGGAGACCGCGGCGGCGCGCGACTTGAACAGATAGTCGAGCTCGGCCAGCTGCATCTTCTGGTCGAACGACACATCCGGGAAGGTGTGCAGCAGCATCGTCATCCACCAGGAGAAGCGCTCGGCCTTCCACACGCGCGCGAGCGCGCGGTCAGAATAGCGCTCGAGGCTGGCGTCCGAATTGTCTTTGTAGTGCTCGACCAGGGCCTCTGACAGGTAGCGCACGTCGCTTGCCGCCAGATTGAGGCCCTTCGCCCCGGTCGGGGGAACGATGTGCGACGCGTCGCCCGCCAGGAACAGCCGGCCGAAACGCATCGGCTCGGCGACGAAGCTGCGTAGCGGCGCGATGCTCTTTTCCAGCGCCGGCCCGGTGACGAGGGCGTCACGCGCCTCGTCGTCGAGCCGCAGCTTGAGCTCGTCCCAGAACCGCTCGTCCGGCCACGAGTCGATATCGTCGGCAAGGCTGCACTGGATGTAATAGCGGCTACGGGTGGGCGAACGCATCGAGCAGAGCGCAAAACCGAGATGATGCCGGATGTAGATCAATTCTTCCGATACCGGCGGCGTATCGGACAGAAGCCCGAGCCAGCCGAACGGATAGACCCGCTCATAGTTCTGAATCATGCCGGGCGGCACGCTCTTGCGGCAGATGCCGTGGAAGCCGTCGCAGCCGGCGATGAAGTCGCATTCGATCTCCTGCGGCTTGCCATTGACGCGGCAGGTGACGCGCGGCCGCTGCCCGAAAATATCATGCAGGGCGACGTCATAGGCGGCATAGAGCGTCGGCGCGCCGACCGCCGCGCGGCCATCCATCAAATCCTTGGTGATCTCGGTTTGCCCGTAGACCATCACGGTCTTGCCGGTCAGCTCCTTGAAGTCGATGCGGTGGCGGACCCCTTCGACGCAAAGCTGGGTGCCGTCATGCACCAGGCCCTCCTTGTGCATGCGGGCCCCGACGCCGGCCTCGTCGATAAGGTCGACCGCGACCTGCTCGATCACGCCGGCGCGAATGCGGCTCAGCACGTATTCGCCGGTGTGGCGCTCGAGGATGACGTTGTCGATGCCGTGGCTATGAAGGAGCTGGCCCAGCAGCAGTCCGGCAGGGCCGGCGCCGATGATCGCGACTTGTGTTCGCATGGCTGAAGCACTCATTGTCTGTGGCAGGCCACTAATGAACAATTAGGCCGCAAGAGTGGTCGAGTTGGCGTTGATCTCGGTCAAATCGCCAGGGGCTCTCTCGCGAGCCCCACTGCATCGGTAATATTGCATGGGTAATATTGCATTGGTAATAGTGCCGCGGCTGCGGCCTGTCATCCGCCGCCGCGGTTCCATTGCGCGATCAGGAGACGGCGGTCGAGCTTGCCGCGCTCGGTCTTGGGCAGTGTGGTGCTCACGACGATTTTTTTCGGGGCTTTGAACGCCGGCAGCACGCTGCCGCAGTAGCGCAGAAGCTCGGCAACGTCGATGGTGGTGCCCGGCCGCGCCACCACGTAGCTCACGACCTCCTCGCCATAGATCGCATGCGGCACGCCGACGGTCGCCACCTCGATGAGTTCTTCGCGCTGCATCAGGATGCTGTCGATCTCGAGCGGGGAGATGTTCACGCCGCCGCGGATGATCAGGTCCTTCTCGCGGCCGGTGAGACGCAGGAAGCCGTCGGCGTCAAGCAGCCCGAGATCGCCGGTGCGGTGGCGGTCATGACTGTTGATCTGCACGCTGCCGTCGTCGCCGAGATAGCGATAGCCGTGGCCTGCGAAGCCGCCGATCTCGACCTCGCCGATCTCGCCCGGCGGCAGCCTGCGGCCGGCGGCGTCCACGATCGCGAGATCGTGGTAGGGAAGCGGCCGCCCGACCGTACCCAGCCGCCGCTCTTCGCCCGCAACGGCCGCGATCCAGCCGGTCTCGCTCGAACCATAGGCTTGTGCGATCGGGATGCCGAAGCGCTCCTCGAAGCGACGCCATTCCTCGATCGTCAGCGGGGCCGAACTCGACGTGATGAAGCGCAAGGTCGGCAGGTTGTCGCGATGCGCGCTCCCCTCCGTGTTGAGCAGGATGTTGATGGTGGTCGGGTTGCCGGCCGCAAGCGTCACCCCGTGGGTGCGCACGTGCTGGAAGAAACGGCTTGCCGAGAACTTCTCCGCCATCACCAACGTCGCGCCGCAGTTGACCGGCACCAGCGCGCCCAGGAGCTGCGCCGAGGCCCAGTTGAAGGAGCGGAAGTCGTAGACGCGATCATCGGCCCCGATGCCGAAGCCGTCGGCGGTCGGACCGATATTGCCGAGGTGTTCGCGATAGTTCAGCACCACGCCCTTGGGCTGCGCGCTGGTGCCGGAGGTGAACAGGATCACCGCATCGTCGCTGGCGCTGGCGGCGGTGACAGCCTCGCTCGGCGCAAGCCGCGCGAGCGCCACGAAGAACGTGTCATCCTCCGCCTCGTCGAAGCGCCCCAGCCGCAGCCGTGGCGCGGCGACATCCTCCAGCAGATCGTCAAGCCCGAGCCCGTCTTGGTGCAGCACCAGCTTGGGCTTGAGGCGGGTGAAGATGTTGCCAAGCTGGTTGCGGTTCATCTCGACATGGACGGTGCAGATGGTGGCCCCATAGGCCATCACGCCGAAGTAGCAGATAAGATGCTCGACCGAGTTGTTGGCAAGGAGCGCAACGCGGTCGTTGGTGCCGAGCCCGCGTGCATTCAGGAAGGTGGCGATGCGGGCTGCGGCCTCGCGCAGCTCGCCATAGCTGATGGCGCGCCCGCCGTCGGCGGGCACGAGCCAGGGCTTGTCCGGATCGCGTCGCGCGGCGCGCGCGATCCACTCTCGCAGCAGCGTCGGACCGGCCTGCATCGGGGAGCCCTCGGCAAATTCCTTAGCATTATAAGTATTTTGCGCAAGGACACAAGCGGGCAGGCGCGGCACGCGTCCCGGCGCATGAAACGAGGCAGCGCGGCGAACTTTTGCTTGTGCGCGCATGACCCCGGTGTAATGTCGGCCGCATCCAAACCGACAAGGCTCCTGGGCGGAACGCATGGCAAAGCAAGACGCGCAACCTGACGGCATGTCGACCCCGCTCGGCGGCGGTGCGCCGGCCGGCATCGGCTCCAACACGGCGCCGCATCTCGCCTACCATGATCTGCGCAAGTGGATCGAAGAGGCGCAGAAGCTCGGCGAGGTCAAGACCGTCAAGGGCCTCTCCTGGCAGCGCGATATCGGCATGGTGTCTGAGCTCGCGACCCACACCGACAACGCGCCCTGCTTCGTGATCGAGGACGTGCCGGGCACGCTGCCGGGAAGCCGCGTGCTGATCAATTTCTTCGACGGCAAGCGCAAGAACATGACGCTTGGCTTTCCGACTGACATGAGCAAGGTCGAGCTGAGCGAAGGCTTTCGCACCCACTACGCCGCGGACCTCAAGCGCATCCCGCCGCGCTACGTCGACAGCGGCCCGGTGATGCAGAACGTGATGACGGGCACGGAGATCGACGTCACCAGGTTTCCGGCGCCGCAGTGGCACAGCAAGGACGGCGGTCGCTATATCGGCACCGGCTGCTACACCATCATCCGCGACCCCGACGAAGGCTGGATCAACTGCGGCACCTATCGCCTCATGGTGCATGACGCGACTTCCTGCGGCCTCTATATCTCGCCCGGCAAGCAGGGCCGGCAGATGCGCGACAAGTACCAGGCGCGCGGCGAGCCGATGCCGATTGCGGTGGTGCTCGGCGGCGATCCGATGAGCTTTCTCATGGGCTGTAGCGAAGTGCCGTATGGCGTGAGCGAGCTCGAGGTGATCGGCGGCATGCGCGGCTCAGCCGTAGAGGTGATCAAGGGGCCGGTCACCGGCCTGCCGCTGCCGGCCAATGCCGAGATCATCATCGAGGGCTTCGTCGAGCCCGACAAGATGCGTACCGAAGGCCCGTTTGGCGAATGGACCGGCTATTACGCAACCGGGGCCGCCCAGGAGCCGGTGCTCGACATCAAGGCGATCTACCACCGCAACGAGCCGATCCTGCTCGGCTGCGTGCCCGAGCGCCCGCCCGACGAGATCTGCCGTTATCGCGCGATCGTGCGCTCGGCGCTGTTGCGTGACAACGTCCAGAAGGCGGGCGTGCCCGCCGTCACCGCGGCGTGGGCGCACGAGGTCGGCAACGCCCGGCTCCTCCTGGCGGTCGCCGTCAAGCAGCGCTATCCCGGCCACGCCAAGCAGGCCGGCCATATCGCGGCGATGTGCCATGTCGGTGCCTATTGCGGACGTTATGTCATCGTGGTCGACGACGACATCGATGTGTCCGATCTCAATGAGGTGATGTGGGCGCTGCTGACGCGCTCGGATCCCGCGACCTCGATCGACATCATCCGCAACGCCTGGTCGACGCCGCTTGATCCGCGCATCGAGCCGGAGAAGCGGGCGGTCGGCGACTACACCAACAGCCGCGCAGTGATCGATGCCTGCCGGCCGTTCCACTGGCGCGACCAGTTCCCGGACGTGAACATGCCCTCGCCCGAGGACAAGGCGCTGGCGCTGCGCAAGTTCGGGCACCTGTTTGAGCACTGACGGGCGGGGGCTTTCCATTTGTTAACGACGGTGGTGGCGGGATTCCCGGCGTTGCCGGTTGTGTGCTAGAAGCGAGAGTTCTTAACGAGGACCCACAATGCGACGCCTCATCGTCGGCATGACCGGATCGACCGGCGCCATCTTCGGCATCCGCTTCCTGGAAGCGCTGAAGCACGCCGACATCGAGTTGCATCTCATCGTCAGCAAGTGGGCGCAGCGCACCATCGAGCACGAGACCAACTATACGGTCGAGCAGGTGAGGGGGCTCGCGAGCGTCGTGCACAGCCCAGGCGACATGGGCGCGACGATCTCCTCGGGTTCGTTCCTCACCGAGGGCATGGTGGTGATCCCGTGCTCGGTGCGCACGCTCGGCGGCATCGCCCAGGGCGTCGGCGACCATCTGGTGCATCGCGCCGCCGACGTGATCCTCAAGGAGCGGCGCAAGCTGGTGCTGGTGGTGCGCGAGACGCCTTTGTCGGAGGTGCATCTCGAGAATATGCTCAAGCTCTCGCGCATGGGCGTCACCATGCTGCCGCCGATGCCGGCTTTCTACAATCACCCGCAGACCGTCGACGATGTGGTCAACCACATCGTCGGGCGTGTGCTCGACCAGTTCGGCATCCCGGCGCCGTTCGAGAAGCGTTGGGACGGCCACATGCACACCGCCGCCAAGATCGCGGCGCTTGGCGGTGGAAGCGCGAAGAGCGGGACGTAAAGCCGAAGCCTCTCTACTGTCGCCCCCGCGCTCTCTCTGTTGTCGTCCCCGCGCAGGCGGCCCCATAATCGTCGGCGATTCATATGAGGCAGTTGCCGTGCCACGTGGATGGCGCACGGCTTACGGATCCCCGCCTGCGCAGGGACGACAGCAATCAAGTCAGTGCTCACCTACTTCTCGCCGTAGGTCGCCTTTGAGATATCCGGCACCGCAATCCCGTCGTCGATCGCCTTGCAGCGGACGTCCTCGGCCTTGGCCTTTTCCTCGGCCGCTTCCAGCACCTCGATGATGAGGTCGCGCGGAATGAAGCACACGCCGGTGTCGTCGGCGACCACGAGATCGCCGGGCGACACCCTCACGTGGCCGATCTGGACCACGCCGTTGATCTCGGCCGCTTCCAGCCGCCATTTGCCGGTGACCGGCGTGATATCGCTCGCCCACAGCGGATAGCCGACCGCGCGCGAATGCGCGATGTCGCGGATGCCGCCCTGCACAATGGCGCCGACCTCGCCCTGACGCTTGCCGGTCTGTGCCGAGATGCCGCCCATGTTGGAAACGTCCGGCACGCCTTGGATCACCAGCACGTCGCCGGGCTGCGCCAGGTTGTGGCATTCGAACTCCGCCATCTTGTTGACCTTGTCGCGCGCGCCCTGGAGCGGATCGATCCGCTGCAGGATGTTGCGCAGCGTGAGCGCCGGCCCCACCATGGTGGTGCCCGGCATGGTCGGCCGCAGCGCCGAGGCGCCGATGACGCCGGAGGGGATGCCGAGCTCGTCCATGGTGTCGGAGATGATCCCGGTCGGATCGCCCAGCGCCTTGAAGCGCTCGACGGCGCCCTGCGGCGGACGCGGCACCGCCATCAGCTTGATTTGCTCGGCCGCGATGCGGCCGGTCAGTCGCTTCTCTGCCACGGAATTTCCCTCCCGGTGCGGCGCACCCGATCGCGCGCATGCTCATTCCGGCCCAACTCTATAGCGGTCTTGAGGAGCGGATACAGTGTTGTCGGGGGCTGCGGCGGCCGGCCGCTTGCTCCGCGCGGCTGCGCTCGGTACCGTGGCTTTTCAGATGTCCCCGGAAAGGCCTGCCATGATCGAGCTTTACGCGCTGACCAGCCCCAACGTGCAGAAAATCTACATCATGCTGGAAGAGACCGGGCTGCCCTACAAGGAGAGCTTCGTCGACGTCTGGAAGGGCGACAATCACAACCCGGAGTTTCGCAAGATCAATCCCAACGGCAAGATCCCGGCGATCGTCGATCACGACGGACCGGGCGGCAAGCCCTACGCGGTGATCGAGTTGGGCGCGATCCTGATGTATCTCGCCGAGAAGACCGGCCGCTTCCTGCCCAAGGACATGGCCAAGAAATACGACGTGCTGCAGTGGCTGATCCTGCAGGTGGCCGGCATCGGACCGGCCTTCGGCAACTTCACCCATTTCAACCTGTTCGCGCCCAAGCCCGGCAACGAGTATTCGGTCAGCCGCTACCGCAGCGAGATGAAGCGCCTCTACGAGGTGCTTGAAAAGCGGCTGGCGCAGGTGCCGTATCTCGGCGGCGACGACTATTCGATCGCCGATATCGCGACCTTTCCGTGGACGCGCAACCACGATGCCCAGGGCGTGCGCTTCGAGGACAACCCCAATCTCGCGCGCTGGTTCAACGCCATCGCCGAGCGCCCCGCCGTCAAGGCCGCGCTCGCCAAGATCGCCGTCATCAAGTCGAACCGTGAGACCGCCTCGGACGAGGACAAGGACCGCTTCTTCGGACGCGGCCGTTTTGCGCGCGCGTAGGCGAACAAGCCACGCACGTCTAGTGCCGCCGATTTGAAGTTCCTACAGCGGTCGTGGCAAACTCGGTCAGGAACTTCAAATCGAAAAGCGGCACTAGAATTATAGAGTTCCTAGTGCCCCTTTGCTTCCGACGTTTGTGTCAAAGGTTGCTGCAATGTATCACAAACTTCGGAAGCGGGGCACTGTTAGCCAGGGAGGATGCCATGAAGACAATCTTGCTAGGGACTTTCGTATTCGCTTGCACGCTTGTGCTGCCAGTCGGCGCGGCATCGGCCGACGAGCAATCGATCGCAAACTTCTACAGCGGCAAGCAGATTCACGTCATCGTCGGCTCATCGGCAGGTGACTACGATACCTGGGCGCGGGTAGTCACGCGCCACATACGCCGGTATATCCCCGGCAACCCGACCTTCGTGGTCGAGAACATGCCGGGCGCCGGATCGCTGATCGCGGCGAACTATCTCTACGCCAAGGCCGCGCAGGACGGCACCGTGCTCGGATCGGTGAGCCGCAACATCCCGAACTACGCGTTGATGAAGAAAAAGAATACGAACTTCGATCCTCTGAAGTTCAACTGGATCGGCAGCCCCGAAATGACCCACCGCGCCTGTTATGTGAGCACGGCCAGCGGCGTCACCAAGCCCGAGCAACTCTTCGACCATGAGGTGCTGATGGGCGGCGACGGCGCCGGCACGTCGCTGTCGGAAATGCCCACACTGCTGCGCAACCTGCTGGGGATGAAGTTCAGGGTCGTCGACGGCTACAAAGGCTCGACCGACATCGTGCTCGCCATTCAGCGTCACGAAGTGCATGGCATCTGCCAGACCGTCATGGCCTTTGCGCAGGCCGGACAGCACCTGCTCGACAACGGCTCGGTGAAGATGATGTTCACGACGGAAAAAGAGCGGGTGGCACGATACGACAACAAGATTCCGACCATCTTCGAATATGCCAAGACCGACGAGCAGCGCCAAATCCTGTCGTTCCATGCCGCGAGCCTGGAGACAGGTCGCCCCTGGCTCACTCCGCCCAACGTTCCGGCGGACCGCGTCAACGCTTTGCGGCGGGCCTTTGACGCGACCATGAAGGACAGCGAGTTCCTCGCTGAGGCCAAGCAGCGCAAGCTCGAGGTCGATTCGCGCACCGGCGAGCACGTCGAATCGGTGATCCGCGCGATTGCGAGCCTGCCGCCGGAGGTCATCGCCAAGGCGGCACAGATGACGCGTAAGTAGAACAGAACATAGAAAACGGGAGAACTGCGTTGGAACTCAAGGGAAAGGCGGCCGTCGTCACGGGGGCAAGCTCGGACGAAGGCATCGGTTCGGAATGCGCGAAGATTCTCGCCTCGCGTGGCTGCAACGTGATCGTGAACTACGCGACCAACAAGGCCGGCGGCGAGAAGATCGCCGAGGCGTGCCGGGCGGCGGGCGCGCAGGCGGTTGCGGTGCAGGGCGACGTTTCCAAGGACGAGGACTGCCAGCGGCTGGTCAAGGCCTGCATCGACAAGTGGGGCCGGCTCGACGTGCTCGTCAACAACGCGGCCACCACCAAGCCGATCCCGCACCGGCGCATGGACCTGCTCGACGCCGCCGAGTTCCAGCGCATCTTTGCGGTCAACGTGATCGGCACTTACCAGATGACGCGCGCGGCGGCTCCGCATCTCAAGGCGACCGGAGACGCCGCAATCGTCAATATTTCCTCAGTCGGCGCGATGCGCGCCGGCGGCTCGTCGATGGCCTATACGGCCTCGAAAGCTGCGATCAACAACCTCACGCTCTCGACCGCGCGCGCGCTCGCGCCCGAGGTGCGGGTCAATGCGCTCTGCCCAGGCGGCATGCTCGGGGCCTGGACGCGCAAGATCCTCACCGAGAAGCAGTACGAGGAACGCCTGGCGGCGGCGAAGACCCAGTATCCGCTCAAGCGCGGCATCTGGCCGGTCGACGTCGCGGTCGCGGCGCTGTTCCTGGTCGAGGGCGCCACCACTATGACGGGCGAGGCGATCCGCATGGACTGCGGGCAACATTTGGGCGAGACGAGCAACCGGACGTAGTTCGTTCATAAGGCCGATCGGCTTTCGTCCGCCGCTCGTCTCCGCGCAAGCAAGCGGGGACCCAGAGCGAGAATTGAGCGATTGAAACAACGCAGCCCTAGGTTCCCGCCTTCGCGGAAGCGAACGGGTGAGGTCACCGCGTAGCGATAGGCGCGGAACACTCCGTTCGAACGAACGGCATGTTGTTGCAATTTGCCAGTGGTTCACAGTCAACTATCGTCGCGGTGCTGCCATTTCATCGCGTCTGGCGCTTGATGAGAGCACCTATCGCTCGCAACCTGCGTGACGCGCGACCAATCCATGGGGTTCAACTCGGAGGACAGACAGATGGCTGACTACAAGTACGAGAATGTTAAGGTCGAGATCCGCGAGGGCATTGCCTGGGTCAGCCTCAATCGCCCCGATAAGCGCAACGCCATGAGCCCGGCGCTCCACTACGATATGGATGACGCGCTGGCGCGCCTGGAGGTCGATGCGGCGGCTAGAGTTGTTGTAGTCACCGGCGCCGGCGGCAACTTCAGTGCCGGCCAGGACCTGAAGCTGTTCTTCCGCGAGCTCGAGAGCAATCCGGGCGAGAGGAAGAAGGCACAGGCCGCTGCCAACCGCTGGCGTTGGGAGAGACTCTATAGCTACGACAAGCCTACCATCGCGATGGTGCAAGGCTATTGCGTCGGCGGCGCCTTCATGCAGCTGCTCGCCTGCGATTTCGCCATCGCCGCCGAGAACGCGACCTTCTCGCTGTCCGAGGTAAACTGGGGAATTCTTCCGGGCGCCCTCGTTTCGAAAGTGGTTTCCGACATGGTGCTGCCGCGCCACGCATTGTACTACGCCTGCCTCGGTGAGCCATTCGACGGGAACGAAGCGGCCCGAATCGGCATGGTCAACTACGCAGTCTCGGTCGAAAAGCTGGAATCCGCGACCGTCGATCTGGCGCAGCGCCTGATGAAGAAGAGCCCCGCAGTCCTGCGGGCGACCAAGCAGGCCATCCGGCATGTGCGTACGATGGATGTGGCGCAGGCCTACGACTACCTTGCCGAGAAGGGCAAAGCCATCAAAGTCGCGGATCGCGAGGATTCCTACAATACAGGCCTCAGGCAGTTCCTCGACGAAAAGAGCTATCGTCCGACCTTCGAGCCGTTCCGCCTGTCGAGCACGTCGAAGGAAATGAAGAAATAACGCCGTTCCAACGGACGCCGTAGAAGCGCTTCGCCCTGTTGACCGATCAGCGGGAGAAGGCGGGCTCGAAGAAATGGCGGGCTCGAAGAAATAGAGCGTACGACGTGCGGTGGCAGGATTGCGCCGGGCCACGCCGCGGTCCCTGTGTCATGCTGCCACATGGGCTAGGGGCGGGCGTCTTGCCGCCGTAGTCTGTGGCGGCAGGCCCGTCGACTTTCGGTTGGAAGCCGCTACCGAATGGAGATCGACTGAATTGATTGGAAGCTTTGACGAAGAAGACGCCTGGCAGAGGCGCGTGGTGGATCAAACGGAGGATCGAAATCATGACACGGCGAATTCTGATCGTTGCCGGCATGGCCATGTTGGCCGCCATCGCTCTGCCGGGAGGCGCCGAGGCCCAGTTCTACAAGGGCAAGACGCTGACCATGATCATCAACTATCCGCCCGGCGGCCCGACCGATATCGAGGGTCGCATCGTCGCCCTGCACCTGCCGGCGCACATTCCCGGCAAGCCGACGATCATCGTCAAGAATATCGGCGGCGCCGGCGGGATGATTGGCAGCAACTACCTCGGCGAGGTCGCCAAGCCAGACGGCAATACTTTCGGCTTCTTCACCTGGAACCCGGTGGCCCAACTGCTCGGCGACCCCGGGATGCGGGTGCCGTATACCAAGTTCAAGTTGATCGCAGGCGTGCAGAACCCGCTGGTCTATTACATCCGCAAGGACACGCCCCCTGGCATCAAGGTCGCCTCGGACATCATGAAGACCCACGGCTTCAAGGCGTTGTCGCTCGATGCCAAAAATCCAAACACCGTCCAGGGAGCGCTTGCGCTCGATCTCTTGGGCGTGAAGTACACGCCGGTCACCGGCTATCGCGGGCTCAAGGCGGTGCAGACCGCGATCCTGCAGAACGAAGGCCAGATGGCGAACACCTCGCTGCCCGGCTGGCGCGCTTCGATCGAGCCCACCATGGCCAAGCAGGGCATCGTCATGGCGCTGTGGCAGGTGGCGCCGCCGAACAAGGCCGGAGAGTACGTGCGCAGCCCGGTGGTGCCCGAGTTGCCGACCTTCGAAGAGTTCTACGCCAGCGTCAAAGGTGGCAAGAAGCCGACCGGGCAGTCATATGAGGCGCTGCGCGCCATCACCAACACGCTGACGGCAATGTTTCGTACCGCCTTCATGCCGCCAGCCACGGCCGACGAGCCGGTCGAGACGCTGCGCGCCGCGTTCGTCGATCTTTGGAAAGACCAGGCGTTCCTCAATGACTACGCCAAGGCGGTCAAGTCGAAGCCGGTGATGGTGACCGGCGAGGAAGGCCAGGAACTGCTCGGCCATCTCGGCATGGTCTCGCCAGCGCTGAAGGCATTCATCGCCGACTACGCCAACAAGATCGCCGCGAAGTAGGCGCGGTGGTGCCCGTTGCGGCGATGGGACGCGCCGCGAACAATGATGAGCGTCACGTTCATGCTGCGCGGCCGGCGGGGCGGCTGGGGAACACCGTTCGATGCTTGAAAGCGCAATTGCCGGGCTGATAGCCGCGGTTCAATGGCCGACGATCGGCTATCTGTTCGCTGGGATTGCGCTCGGCATCTATTTCGGTGCGGTGCCGGGGCTGTCGGGACTGTCCGGCATGGCGATCCTGCTGCCGTTCACCTTCGGCATGGATCACGTCTCGGCATTTTCGTTCCTGCTCGGCATGTACGCGGTGACGACCACGAGCGACAGCGTCACCGCGATCCTGATCGGCGTGCCGGGGACGGCGGCGGCGCAGGCGACCGTGCTCGACGGCTATCCGATGGCCAAACGCGGCGAAGCGGCGCGAGCGTTCGGGGCGGCGTTCACCTGCTCGATGATCGGCGGCGTGCTCGGCGCTGTGATCATGGGACTGTCGATCCCGATTGTGCAGCCGGTGGTGCTGTCGTTCGCCAAGCCGGAATTCTTCATGCTTGGCGTGCTCGGGCTGACCATGGTCGGCGCGCTCAGCGGCCGCTCCATTCTCAAGGGTATGACGGCCGCCGGCCTCGGGCTGTTGCTGTCGCAGGTGGGCTACGCCGAGCAGATCGCCATTCCGCGCTACTGGATGGGCTTTACCTATCTGCTCGACGGAGTGCCGCTGGTGCCGTTCGTGCTCGGCCTGTTCGCGCTGCCCGAGCTGGTTGCGCTTGCGGTGTCGGAGCGGTCGATCTCCGAGGTGCCGCGCGAGCAGGTATCTGGCGGCATCCGCGCCGGCATGCGCGATGCGCTGACGCACCGGTGGCTGCTGCTGCGCAGCTCGGTGCTCGGCGTCTATGTCGGCATGCTGCCGGCGCTGGGTTCGACCATTGCCGACTGGGTGGCCTATGGCCATGCGGTGCAGACGGCGAAGGACAAGTCGCAGTTCGGCAAGGGCGACGTGCGCGGAGTCATTGCTCCCGAAGCGGCCAACAACGCCTGCAAGGGCGGCGAGCTGGTGCCGACGGTGGCGTTCGGCATTCCCGGCAGCGCGCCGATGGCGGTGCTGCTAGGTGCGTTCTTGATCCAGGGGCTGACCCCGGGGCCGGAAATGCTGACCACCAAGCTCCACGTCACCTTCAGCATGATGTGGTCGCTGATCTTCGCCAACATCATCGCCGCGGTGCTGCTGCTGGCCTGGGCCAACCAGCTTCAGCGCATCATCTTCATCCCGGCGCACCTCGTCATCCCCGGCATCACCTTCTTCGTGCTCATGGGAGCGTGGACCGCCGGCAACAACATCGGCGACTGGATCACGCTCTTGGTGTTCGCGGCGGTCGGCGTTGTCATGAAGAAGGCCGGCTGGCCCCGGCCGCCGCTGGTGCTCGGCTTCATTCTCGGCCGGATCATGGAGAATTCGCTGCACATCAGCATGAAGGCCTACGGCCTGAGCTGGATCTACCGGCCGATCTGCATTGTGCTGGCGATCGCGGTGGTCTTTACCATCTTCTTCGCCATCCGCTCGCACCTCAAAAGTCAATCCGAGCCCAACCCCGTTGTCGTCTCCGACGCCGACAGCGGCGATACGAGGTTCTCGCTCGGCCTCGGCATCCTCGTCTTTCTGCTGCTGGCCTACGCCATCGTAGCGACGATCCCATGGCCCGCGCCGGTGCGGCTGTTTCCGCTGGTGTTCAGCATTCCGGCGATCGTTCTGGCGGCGCTCACGCTCGTGCGCGACTGGCGCACACTGCGGCTGGAGCCGGCGCCGGCGGGCGGAGGCAGCCCAGGTGTCGGCTCAGGTGTCGGCTTCGATCTGGCGCACCTGCCGCGCGACTTCGTCCGCACCTGCTATTTCTTTACCTGGCTCGTCGCCATTCTGCTGCTGACGGTTCTGTTCGGCCAGCACGTCGCCCTGCCGGTGTTCATGGCGCTGTACCTGGTCGTGTGGGGAAAATATCACTGGACGCTGGCATTGGCTTATGCCGTGTGCGGCCTTGCGGTGATGATCGGTGTGTTCGGCTATCTGTCGCCGACGGTCTGGTATCCGGCAATCCTGCTACCTTAGGTGTCCATCCGATAGCCGCATTCGAGCGGAATGTCTCAAATGCACGTTGGTTCTTGAGTTCTTGCAGACGCCTCCGGCGATCCAAAGATGGATCTCACTGCAATAGCGCCCGCATCCGCTGGACCGCGCGCTGGCCGAAGCGCTTGGTCCCTAGCAGGGCGAGCATGATCGCAAGTCCGATCGCCGGCAGATATATTCCCGGTGCGATGAACAGAAGGCCGGCGATGAACACCAGGGTCCGCTCGATCGCATTAATGCGACCGAGCATGAAGCCCTGCACCGCACAGGCCACCAGCACGGCACCGATCGCCGCGGTGCTGGTCGCGGTCAGGATGTGTCCGAGCGTGCCCTCAAGCAGCAGTCCCTGATTGATGGCAAAGGCGAACGGAATGACGAAGGCGGCGATGCCAATGCGCACAGCCTCGAATCCCGTCTCCCAGACTTTGCTTCCCGAGATTCCGATCGTCACATATACCACGATGCACATGGGGGGCGTGTAGAACGAGGCAAGACCCCAGTAGATGACGAACAAGTGGGCGGCGGTCGGCGGCACGCCCAAATCGATCAGCGCGGGCGCCATCAGCGTCGCCAGTGTGATGTAGGAGGGAATCGAATCGAGCCCCATCCCGATAATCAGGCTTGCCGCACCGACCAACAGCAGTGTGAGATAGAGATTGCCGCCGGCGAGATCGATAATGAAGTTCGAGAGCTTGATGCCGACGCCGGAAAGTTCGAGCGCGCCAATCATGATGCCGACCGTGCCGGTGATGGCGGCGACGACGACCCAACGCCGCACGCCGTCCTCGAATGCAAACATGATACGTCGCGGCGTCAGCCACATTTCGCGATTGCGGCCCAGGAAACTGACCGGGACTACCGATGCCGAGGCATACATTGCCGCCATCGCCGGTGGAAAATCCTTCACGATCAAGAGATAGATCAGCACCGCGATCGGGATCAGGTGCTGCCAATCCCCCTTCAGCACCGGGACAAGTTGCGGAAGCTCTGAACGGGGCAATGCCGTCACGCCCTCCTTATGCGCGTTCAGGTGCACCGAGACGAAGACGATCAGGAAGTAGAGCAGCGCCGGAACCGTGGCCGCGATGACCACGTGCGAATAGGGTACCTCGATCCATTCCGCCATGACGAAAGCGATGGCGCCCATCACCGGCGGCAGGATTTGGCCGCCGGTCGAGGCGACCGCCTCGACCGCTGCAGCAAAGGCCGGCCGATAGCCGGTGCGGATCATCATCGGGATGGTGAAGATGCCGGTGGTCGCCGCGTTCGATGACGGCGACCCGGAAATCGAGCCGAACAGGGCGCTCGCCAGGACGGCCGCCTTGGCCGGGCCACCGCGGCTCCATCCGGTCAGCGCCACGGCAATGTCGATAAACCACTTGCCGGCGCCGCTCATCTGCATCAGCGCACCGAATATCAGAAACGTGATAACGATGTTGGCAGCGACATTGAGCGGCAAGCCGAAGATTCCGCTCTCGCCGACGAACGAGCTGTAAAGCAGCCGCTCGAGCGGATAACCCCTGCCATACAGCAGGCCCGGCAGGAACTGCTGATAGATCGTGCCGAACACGAAGGTCAGGATGATGATCGGCAACGCCCAGCCGGCGGCGCGCCGAACCGCCTCGAGCAAAGGAATGGCAAGACACAGCGCGACAACCATGCCGGTGGTGTCGAGCGCGCCGAACATTCCGTAGTCGAGCACCGTTTCGAAAAAGAAGAGAATGAAGCCGCAGCTAATGAGCGTCGCGACGATCAATAGCCAGTCGTACCAAGGGATCCAGCGGCTGCCCGCCGCGACATCGTCGCTCGCGTCGGCGTGCGATGCGCCCGCCCGCCGCAGCACGAAAATCAGGATCAGCGCGCACGTGACGCTGATCGCAAGGTGCATCTGATTGGGCAGGAAGAAGCCCAGGAAACCCGGAATTTCGCTCAAGACGGCGAGGTGATAGATTGCAACTGCGCTTGCTGCCCAGCTCAGCGGGGTCAAGTGTCTGGTCATCCAGTCACCTCTGTGCCGGTGTGGCGGTTATGCTACGGCAGTTGCACGGGAATCCTTGCGGAGGCGGCGAAGCGACCAATTGCGCCAAGCGACGGCCGTAGACACTCGCCTGCTTTTCGAGGAGGCGCGGGCGCGGCTCGCCATCATCAGCACCCGTGCGCTCCAGCGAATACCGACCAGGCGTTCCCGGGATGCGAAGGCCGCCGCAATACCGGCGGCGGCATCCCGGATCGCAGGTCCGCCGCTGCCGAACGTCGCTGCATCATTTCTTCAACAGCGCCGCCTGGGCCTTCTCCATGTCGGGTGTCCAGACCCCAATCTCCTTGTAGTAGCGGATTGCGCCGGGATGGAACGGCACCTTTGGTTCCTTCATACTGTTCTCGACGTTCCATTCCCGGGCGGATGCATGGTAGCGCACGAATTCCTTGTTGTTGGCCAGCACGGCCTTGGCCACCTTATAGACCGTGTCGTCCGGAACCTTGGCGCTGGTCGCCATCACTGATGTCATCGCCAGCGCCCAGAACGGCTTAGGCTGGTTCTGGAAGTTGTTTGCCTTCACTTGGAACTTGATGAATTTGTCGGGCAGCGAAGCCTTGATCTTGTCGAAGTCCGCCTCGGTGATGATCAGCGGCGCGACGATTCCATCGGCGAACAGCTTGGTGGCGACCGGCTGACGCAGCGCAAACGGCATCGCGGCTGCATCGATGCTGCCGGCGCGGAAGGTACGGTTGACCTCGCCGAGATTGACGCTGGAGACTTGCCTGATCTTGTCTGCCGGCAGCTTGTAATACTTGATCACCGCCGTGGTGATCTGCTCCAGCTCCGGCAGCGGCCGTCGCTTTGACGATATGGTCTTGCCCACTAGGTCCTGCGGCTTCTGGATGCCCGAGCCGGCGCGCACCAGGAACCAGCGCAAGGTCGGCTGTCCCTGCAGCACCAGCCGAACGTCCGCCTTTCGCGTGAACGGCTTGACGACGTTGTAGCCGTCGTAGGCTGCGCCCACGTTCACGATCGCGAAATCCACCTTGCCAGCATCGAGGCCGAAAATGTTAGCGGTCGATCCGCCAAGCGGCTCCACCGACACGTTGATGCCCGCATGCGACTGGACCAGCTTCGAAACCGCAACCGCGATCACATAGAGTGAACTGCCGATGCTCGACGTGCCGAGCCTGACTGCCTGCTGCGCGGCCGCAGGCGTTGCGAGCAACGCGGCGGTCAGCGCGGCGACAAAGATGATACATCGCCGATTGTATTCCTGCATGGTCGTCTCTCCGGCGGCCGCGATGATGTCGACCGCGCCCTTTTTGGCGTTGCCGCACACGTGCTCGGCGTGACGTGATGACCGAACTCGCCAGCCGGCGCAGGAGTCTAGGGTGCCGCCATGGGCGTATGACTAAGGCAAATGGTCGCAGAAGCGCGAATGACGCGGCGATCTGCGAGCGTGGCCGATCGCCTTCCCAATCACGGCACCTGGCATCGACTGGCGCAGTTTCGCCCGTCCAGGCCACAAACTGACCGGGACAGACGAGACGAATTGTGACTCGTAGGCGTTGCGCGCTTCGCCGCCGCGACGGGTGATCTTGAGCGGAACGTTGCGCCCCTGTGTGGCGAGTTGTTTTGACCCTTCGGAATACGTGACAGTCCGGTACGGCTTTCCACGACCGCACAACTCACGTCGCGCAGGCCGAGATCGACGGCAAGCCCACTCCCGCCGGCTCGCCTCCGACGACAACGACCTGATAGCGTTCTTCACCACGTCACTCCGAGGTAACACCCTGACTCAGGCGCACGCCGCGCGTATCGGGTTTCTTCGATTTCGTCGCCGAGGAGCGACCTGCCCTGAAGGTGATCGTCACCGGCTAGCGCCCACTGGCCGTCTCATTGCTCGCGGAAGCACGTCTGTACTTCCGGTTTGGCCCCGACCAGACCTCCCGCGATGTCTGCTCCTGCGACGCCATTGGGGGTAAAGCAGAACTAATCGTGCGCGTTCGGCGCGCCCCGATTGATGAGCGCACGCCGTGGGCAGACGGCAACAGGGCATATCGCCCAACCGTGCTGCGATTACGATCTCCGCCGGGAGATCGATCCTACGCCGCCGCGATCTCGGCCACCACCGGCTGCTTGTACTCCTTGAGCCGCGGCATGATCTCCTTGGCCATCAGGGTCAGGCTGTCGACCGTGTCGACGTGATTGAGGAAGCCCGCCTGCGACATGATGAGGAGGTTGCCGAGCCCGCCGGTGTACTCGATGAAGTCGGTGATCTGCTGATAGCACTGGTCGGGCGTACCGCAGACCATCAGCACCGAGTTCGATCAGCTCCTGCACGCTCGCGGTGCGCATGTCGACGACGCGCTTGTCCTTGGTGAAGCTGCGCTCCGGCACGAAGCCGCGCATCAGGCGGGCGGAGTCGTCGGCCGAGAGATAGCCGGGCGGGTTCTTGAACGGCGGATAGACGTTGCCGCCGGTGCGCAGATAGCCCGCCACCAGTTCGCCGCGCCGGCGTGCCTCAGCTTCATTATGCGCGGTCGCAAACAGCGCGAGATAGGCGAAGCGGTCGGGGCCGGGCAGCGCGCCGTTGTGGGTCGACGCGTAACCCTCGCGATAGGAATCATAGAGCATGCGCGTGTTGTAGCCCGAGCCGAGCACCGCCATCACGTAGCCGCGCTCGCCAAGGACGCGCGCGTTCGACTTGCTGGCGGTCGTGCTCCACACCGGCGGATGCGGCTGCTGCCACGGCCGCGGCCAGAGGTTGACCTGGCGATAATGAAAGTGGTCGCCCTCCCAGTTGAACGGCCCGTCATGGCTGGTCATCGCCTTGATGATGAAGTCGTGCGATTCCCAGAACCGGTCCATCACGCCGACCGGGTTGGCGTTCGAGGGCGCAAACTCGTACGGCACGCCCTTGACGAAGCCCATGTCGAGACGCCCGCGCGAGATCACGTCGACAGTCGAAAGCTCCTCGGCGATCCGCATCGGGTCGGCCCGGTGACCGATCGGATAGCCCAAAATGAGAATGCGGCCGCGCTTGCTCAGTCGCGCCATGATCGAGAGGCTGACGATCGAGGTGGCGTTCATGCAGGTGGCGGTCTGGTGATGCTCGTTGAACATCAGGTCGAGCCCGAGATCATCCGCCAGCAGGTATTCGTCGTGATAGCGGTGGAACAGATCGGACGCGATCTTGGGATCGAGCGCCCGGTTCGGCAGCGTCACGCGCAGATAGCCGTGCGGGTCGTCCCAGGCGTTGGGGTAGGGGTGCTCGCTGAAATGGTAAACTCTCATTTCACGTGTCCTTGCGTGAAGGCGAAGATTGCCTGCGCGAACGCATCGGGCGCTTCGATGTGCGGATAATGCCCGGCGCGCTCGATCGTCTCGAAGCGCGCGCCCGGGATGGCGGCGCAATAGGCCCGCCCGTAGTCCTCGCTGACGACCTTGTCGGCCTTGCCCCAGAGCACCAGCGTCGGGATGCGGATGCGGTGCAGCCGCCCCTTCAGCTTGGGGTCGTGCATATAGGGCGACCAGCCGTAGCGCGCGCTCGCCTCGCGGTTGCGCGCCACGATACGCACGTCGGCCTCCGGCATCGCCTTATAGTCGCGCGCGGCGAGTTCGGGATCGAAATAGGCAAGCTTGTTGAGCTCGGGCTCGGTGATCGCGAACATGTCGACGATGTCGCGGGTCTCGCGCGAGCTGACCTTGATGCCGAGCGGATTGGCGAGCACGAGGCGCGAAAGCCGCGCCGTCGACTTGATGGCGATCTCGGCGGCGACCCAGGCCCCGAACGAGACGCCGACCACGATCGTGTCCTTGAGGTCGAGCTGGTCGAGGAGATCGAGATAGAAATAGGCGAGGTCGTCAACGGTGGTGAACGCCTTGGGCTGCTCGGAGTGGCCGAAGCCCGGATGGCTCGGCGCGATGACGTGCGCCTGCGCGGCGAGCTTTTCGAGGACCGGCGCCTCGGGATCAAGCCCGATGCCCGGATGCAGGAACAGAAGCGGCCGCCCGCGCCCTTTTTCAACGACCTCGACCCGTACCCCATTGACCGTTAAGGCGGCCGCCGAATCCTGTAACGTCATCCTCCCGGCACCTCGCGATTTTCAATTCATCCCATTGCTATATTATGGGAAATCGGCAGCGCCAATGAAAATCCATGGGCAAAATCAATGGCGCCGGCCGATCACCGATATAGACCGTACTTTTGGGGGAGATTCCGTGACTGAGCCGACCTGCGACATTCGCAACAACCTGACCTATGCCACCCATGACGGCGTCGACCTCACGGGCGACCTTTACCTGCCGGACGGACCCGGGCCGTTTCCGCTCATCGTCAACGTTCACGGCGGCTATTGGCGGCGCGGCTCGCGCGACACGTTTCAATACTGGGGCCCTTATCTCGCGGCGCGCGGCTATGCCGGCTTTACAGTGAGCTACCGGCTGACCAAGCCAGGCGAGAAGACCTATCCGGAGGTGGTGCACGACATCCGCGCCGCCGTGCAATTCGTTCGCGGTCGCGCCAAGGACTTCAAGCTCGACCCCGGCCGGATCGCGCTCTGGGGCAACTCGGCCGGCGCGCATCTTGCCGCGCTGGTCGCGCTCGCCGGCGACAGCCTGCTGTTCGCGGGCGGCTATCCGAACGATCCGCATGCCCAAGAGAGCACGGGCGTGAAGGTGTTGATCGGCACCTACGGCATCTACGATCTGCTCGCACAATGGCGTCACTCGCAACTGGGTAACCCCGGCGACAACCTGGTGGAGTCCATGCTCGGCGTGTCGCCCACCAAGGACCGCCGCATCTACTTCGATGCATCGCCGTTGAGCCACGCCATCACCGCCAACAACAGGACCGCCGTGTTCCTGATCTGGGGGACGCAGGACGACGTGGTCGATTACCGCACGCAGACGCTGCCGTTCCTGGAGGCGCTCAAGCAGGCGGAATTCCAGGTGCGCCCTTGTGTGGTGCACGGCGCGCCGCACTACTGGCTGAGCGATCCGATCGACGAGCCGGGCAGCCATTCGGGCTTCGTCGCGCCGCGCCTTCTCCGCTTCCTGGCCGAGCGGCTGTGACGGACCCCCGTTCTTCTTTGAATCAGGCTTCGCTGTTGAGCGCGGACTCTAAGCCGGCACGGCGGGGCTCCCTCTCCCCTGCGGGGAGAGGGAGCAGGCCGCAGTCGCGGCTCGCTCGTGCCCCGAATTCTTCTCCCCGCCGCTCGATCTAGGTGTATGCTGCCTCCCAACAAATAACTACGCCAAGGGAGGCGCCAATGGCTGCGTTCATCGTGAATGGACAGCGCAGAGAGGTTGCGGTCGATCCCAATACGCCGCTCCTTTGGGTGCTGCGCGAACACCTCAAGCTCACCGGTACCAAGTTTGGCTGTGGCATCGCATTCTGCGGCGCCTGCACGGTGCACATCGACGGCAAGGCGACGCGCTCCTGCGCCATGCCGGTGGGGCTCATTGAGGGCAAGTCGATCACCACCATCGAGGGGCTTTCGCCCGACGGCAGCCATCCGCTGCAGAAGGCCTGGGTCGTGGAGCAAGTGCCGCAATGCGGCTACTGCCAGTCCGGCCAGATCATGCAGGCCGCCGAGCTGCTGGCGTCCAACAAAAGCCCGACGCGCGCCGAGATCGTCGAGCACATGGATGGCAATGTCTGTCGCTGCGGGACCTATCTGCGCATCATCAGCGCCATTCAGCGCGCCGCGCGGGAGGGCTGAGCCATGAACAGCCAGTTCAACCGTCGCGATGTTCTCAAGAGCTCGGCCGCCGGCCTGAGCTTTGCGTTCACGCTTGCCGCCGATCCGCGCGCCGTCATCGGTGAGGCCATGGCGGATGCGCCGCTCGCCGCCAACGTGTGGGTCACCATCGCGGCCGATGGCGCGATCACCATCGTGTCGCCGCCGGCCGAGATGGGGCAGGGCACGTTCACGACGCTGCCGGTGATCATTGCGGAGGAGCTCGACGCCGACTGGTCGAAGGTCCGCGTCGTCGGCCTCACCACGTGGGACGAGAAGAAGCACGGCAACCCGAGCTACAAGGGCGCCTTCCAGACCTCGGCGAGCGCCTCGGTGCACGGCTATTTCAAGCCATTGCGGATCGCGGGCGCGCAGGCGCGCCGCGTGCTCCTCGATGCGGTTGCGGCGAAATGGAACGTGCCGGTCGGTGAGCTTACGACCGAGCCAAGTGTCGTGGTGCACAAGGTGTCCAACCGCCGCATCAGCTATGGCGAGATCGCATCCTTCGCCAAGGCGCCGGCGGAACTGCCCAAGATCGACGAGAAGGACCTCAAGTCGCCGGCCGACTTCCGCTTCATCGGCAAACACGTGCCGCGCGTCGAATTGCCCACGAAGGTGACCGGTGCCGCCAAATACGCCATGGACGCGCAGGTGCCCGGCATGCTGTACGCAGCCGTGCTGCAGTCGCCCTATCCGGGCGGCAAGCCGGAAGCGGTGGACGACGTGCAGGCGCGCCGGGCGCCGGGTATCACAGACGTGGTCAAGTTGCCCGAGGGCGTTGGCGTCGTCGGCACGAGCGTCGAGGCGACGCAGGCCGCCAAGAACCTGCTCAAGGTCACCTGGTCGGCGGCGCCCGGATCAGCGCACGACAGCGAGCGCGCCCTTGAAGCATTCGCGGCGGTCGGCCGCGACAAGAGCCGCGAGGGCGTGCCCTACGAAAAGACGGGTGACGCCAAGGCTGCGATGGCCAAGGCGGCGCGCGTCTTCCGCGGCGAGTACCGCACGCGCTACGTCTACCACGCGCAGATGGAGCCCTTGAACGCGACCGCTTCCGTCAGCCCCGACGGCAAGTCGGCCGAGGTCTGGGCCGGCACGCAGTCGCCGACCGGTCTCCTCACCAGTGTCGCGCGCCTGCTGCAAACCGACCGCACGAAGATCACGCTGCACCAGCATTTCCTCGGCGGCGGGTTTGGCCGCCGCAGCCAGCAGGAGGTAGTGCATGACGCGGTGCGGCTCTCCAAGGCGGTCGGCAAGCCGGTGAAGCTCATCTGGAGCCGCGAGGACGACATTGCGGGCGGCAAGTTCCGCCCGATGACGGCGCATCACATCGAGGCGGGCCTCGATGCGAGCGGCAAGCTCGTTGCTTGGCATCATCGCGTGGTCGCAGAATTGGTCGTGGCCTATACCTCCGGCAACGCGACGCCGCGCATGGATCGGATCGTCATGAAGGGCTCGCCGATCGCGCAATATCCGATCCCCAACAAGCTTGCCGAGCATGTGATCGAGCCCGGCCGCGCGCGGCTCTCGCCCTGGCGCGGCGTCGGCAACGGCCACAACGCGTTTGCGGTCGAGTGCTTCCTGGACGAGATCGCGAAAGAGCTCGGCAAGGACCCGGTCGCATTCCGGCTCGAGCTCTCCGAGGGCGTGCCGCGCATGCAGACACTGATCCGCCATGTCGCCGAGATGTCGGACTGGAAGCGCAAGCGCGACGGCACTGTGCTTGGCGTCGCCACCATGGTGAAGGACGACACGCTCGCGGCCGGCGTCGCCGAAGTGTCGGTGGATCGTGCCTCAGGCAAGGTCAAGGTGCACAATGTCTGGTGCGCGATCGACGCCGGCATCGCGGTGCAGCCGCGCAATCTCGCGGCACAGACCGAAGGCTCGATTGTCTACGGGCTGGGCCACGTGCTGCGTGAGAAGATCGTCATCAAGGACGGCCGCGTGCTGCAGTCGAATTACACCGACTATCAGGTCACCCGCATGTCGGACGTGCCCAATATCGAGGTGAAGGTGGTCTCGACCGACAACCCGCCAACCGGCGCCGGCGAGGACGGCCTGCCGCTGGTCGCCTGTGCGGTCGGCAACGCGATCGCGGCGCTTACTGGCGTGCGGCTGCGCGAGCTGCCGTTCGCGCCCGAGCGCGTGCGCGGCGCGCTGGGGGCGTAGTTACGACGCTGATGCTTTGCGTGTCCCGGCGCGGCGCGTTCGCGCGAGAGCCGAGACCCGTACCCAGCAAGACAAAATAACAAGAAACATGGGTCCCGGCTCTCCCCAGGAACAAGTCCGGGGTCGGCCGGGACACGACCAGTGAGACGAGCATTGGGGAGGTTCCGATGTCGCAGACGAGACGACACTTATTGCTTTTCGCCGCCGCGCTCATATGCGCCGGCGGTCCTGCCGCCGCACAAGCACCGGTCACTGTTTTCGAAGGCGTGCGGGTCATCACCGGTGACGGCGACGTCATCGAGAACGGTTCCATCGTGGTCGAGGGCACGCGTTTCGTCTCAGTCGGCCGGCGCGCCGACGTGTTGGTGCCGGCCGGCGCCGCGCGCGTCGAGCTTGCCGGCAAGACCGTGATGCCGACCATGACCGACCTGCACGGCCATCTCGGCTACCAGAACGTGGCGGCCGGCACGATGTCGAAGGAGACCTTCACGCGCAAGAACCTGATCGACCACCTGCAGCGGCTCGCCTATCACGGCGTCGGCGCGGTCGTCGGCATCGGCGATCTCGTCGACCGCGCCAAGCCGGTCGGCGGCCGCACTAACTGGGGCGATGTGCCGCTGCGCGTGCGCGAGGAAGTGATCCCGGGCGCCGCGCTGTTTCGCACCGCCGGCGCCGGCATGGCCTATCCGGGGGCAGGCGCGCAGGGCCATCCCTCGCGCGCCGACGTGATGTACGAGGTGACGACGCCCGAGGAGGCGCGCGCGGCTGTGCAAGATTACGTCCGCATGAAGCCTGAATTCATCAAGATCTGGGTCGATGATCGCGGCGGCCGCAAGACTACGCTCTCGCCCGCGCTCTACCGCGTCATCATCGAGGAAGCGCATCGCCACGACGTCCCGGTCGGCGTCCACAACGTCAAGCTCGCGGACGCCAAGGAACTGATGCGCGCCGGCGTCGAGGGCTGGCTGCACGTGCCGGTGCGCGGCGGCGATGCGGTCGACGAGGAGATCATTTCGATCGTCAAGAACCGCATCGCCCGCAACGATCATCCCACGATGTGGATCACGCCCGGCCTGCAGAGCGCCTGGATGAACATGACGCTCGTCAATACGCCTTCGGGGCAGAAGCCGGCCTGGCTGACCGACCCGCTGCTCACCGAGACCTATTCACCGCTCGCGATCGAGGAGCATTGGGGCGACAAGTTCCGCGCGACCGTCGCCAAGCGCTTCAACGCGCATGAGTTTGAGCTGCAGAGCCGGAACACGATGGCGCTGCGGGCAGCCGGCATGAAGGTCGTGATGGGCACCGACACCGGGCAGATCCGCCACCTGATCGGCTTCTTCAATCACATGGCGCTCGAAAGCTACGTGGCGATGGGCATGACGCCCGCGGAGACGATCGTCGCGGCGACGCGCGATTCCGCCGCGATCGCCAAGCTCAACACCGGGCTCATCGCGCCCGGCCGTAACGCCGACTTCATCGTGCTCGACGCCAACCCGCTCGAGCAGATTTCCAACAGCCGCCGGATCAACAAGGTCTATCTGCGCGGAGAGGAAGTGCCGCGCGCCGCCATGGCGGCGAAATGGCGCGCGCAGTTCCGCACCGCGGCGACGCGGTAGGGCACTGCGGGTCGGTATCGTCCGGCAGGCCTGACGCGCCGCGGGGCTCGTGAGCGCCCAGGACCAGGCAGTCCATGGCGTAAATCCGAAGCTGGCCGGAAACGGCCAGCTTCTTTCGTTTTTGGGCGCAAGCAGACAGTTAACACTGTCGAAAGCATGGCTGCCCACAATGGCACCCCGCCGGCCTGCGCCGGCCGGAGAGCCCACATGTCCGACGATCGCACCCCGTCCCCGCGGCGACGCGCCGTGTTGAAGTTCGCCCTGGTGGCGCTGATCTCGAGCGCGCTGGCGCTGACCATTACCAGCCGGCCGCTGACGGCGCCGTTGCCCAACACGCTCAAGATCGCCGACATGACCTGGGTCGAAGTGCGCAGCGCCATCGCGCAGGGCTATACCCGGGTGATCGTGCCGAGCGGCGGCATCGAGCAGAACGGCCCGCACATGATCCTCGGAAAGCACGATTACATCGTGAGCTTTGCGGCCGAGCGCATCGCCTCCGAATTGGGCCGCACGCTGGTCGCGCCGGTCATCTCGTTCGTGCCGGAGGGCGACTACGCGCCGCCGACCGGCCACATGCGCTTTCCGGGCACGATCGGGGTGAGTGATCAGGTCTATGCCAGCCTGCTGGATGGCATCGCGCGCAGCCTCAAGGCCGCTGGCTTCAAGATGATCTGTCTCATTGCGGACCATGGCGGCAGTGCGCGCCCGCAGGCCGAGGTGGCGCAGAAGCTCAGCCGCGAATGGGCCGCCGACGGCATCAAGGTGATCAACGTCGACGACTATTATGGCGCCGCCGGTGACGCGCAGAACAAGCTCCTGATGGCGCAGGGCGAGACGTTAAAGACCATCGGGCAGCACGCCGGCATAGCCGACACTTCCGAGCTGATGGCGATCCATCCGGAAGGCGTCGATCTTGCGCGTAGCGCGCGCTCTGCGTTCTCGCGCGAGCAGACCGGCGTCGACGGCGATCCGCGCCGCGCCTCCGGCGAGCGGGGCCGCGCGCTCCTCGCGCTCAAGGTCAAGGCGGCGGTGCGCCAGATCAGGGCCGCCTCGCCGGGGATGTAGGGCGGT
The DNA here is from genome assembly GCA_963753575.1 of uncultured Alphaproteobacteria bacterium. GTDB lineage: Bacteria > Pseudomonadota > Alphaproteobacteria > Rhizobiales > Xanthobacteraceae > VAZQ01. The sequence continues at coordinate 2,281,870 of CAVWCR010000003.1, read as the reverse complement.
TTTGCCGGCCTTGTCGGGACATTCAGTGTGCGCCCATCGGCCCCTTGCTTGGGACATCATGTCCGCCCGCTTCGCGTTGCGCACGGCGCTTGGCCTCGGTTAGGGTCATTCCAGCCGCTTGGAGCAAATCGCCTTAAGCTGAATAGCGATTTCGCTCCAATCGATTGTTTGGCCGCATGATCTTATCCGAAAAGTCCGCAACTCTTCGGGATCATGCTCTAGGGAGGAGATTTAATGTCGCAGGAACCGACACAAGCGCTTGCTGCATTCGCGGCCGGGCTCCGCTACGACGATCTTCCGGACACGGTGCGCGAGCACTGCAAGGCGATGCTGCTCGATGCGCTCGCCTGCGCGCTTGCGGGCCACCAGGGCGAGGAGACACACCAGGTGGCGGCGCTCGCTTCGGCGCTGGCGCAATCGCAGGAAAGCAGCGTCATTGGCGGCGACCGGCTCTCGCTCGCCGGCGCCACGCTGCTCAACGGCTATTTGATTACCGCCGTCACCATGTGCGACGTGCATCGCCCGACGCAGACCCACATCACGCCCGAGGTGATCCCGCCGGCGCTCATGATCGCCGAGCGCGATGGCCTTGGCGGCCGCGATCTCATGGTCGCCATTGCGGTGGGCAGCGAACTGATGACGCGCATCGGCTTGAGCCTCGATCCGCCGGTGTTCCGCGCCAAGGGCTGGCATGGTCCGGGCGTGCTCGGGCCATTCGGTGCCGCAGCCGTCGTCGGCCGGCTTCTGGACTTCGACAACGACACCATGGCGAGAGCTTTTGGTCTCGCCGGCAGCCAGGCCGCCGGCACGTTCGCGGCTTGGGGCACGCCGACCGTGAAGTTTCATCAGTGCCGCGGCGGGCTGTCCGGATTGCTGGCCGCGCTGTTGGCGCAGCAGGGTTTTGTGGCGACGCGCGAGTTTCTCAGCGCCAAGGACGGCGGGCTCTATCGCAGCTACGTCGACGGCGGCCGGCCCGAGCTTGCCACCGCCGATCTCGGCCGCCGCTGGGAGCTCGAGCAGATTGCGCTGCGGCTATGGCCGTCGGCATCATTGACGCAAGGGATGAACACCGCGCTGTTCGACCTGATCGAGCGGCATGCGCCTTCGCCCGAGCGCGTGCGCAAGCTCACCGTCTCGCTGAGCAAGCCGGCGTTCGACATGCACGGCGGCCTTGCACACTACAACGGAAAGTTCGAAGCGCTGATCTCGGGCAACTACGCGGCGGCCACGATCCTCTACGACCGCGCGCTCACGCTCGCGCAGTTCGAGCCGTCCCGCTACAACGATCCGGTGCTGCGGCGCGCCGCCGCCGAGCAGGTCGAGTTCAGGCTCGATCCGGCGCTGAAAGGCGTCGAGGCCGAGGTCGAGATCGAAAACGCCGACGGCTCGCGCATCTCCGCGCGCTGCACGCATCCGCGCGGTTCGTCCGAAAACCCGCTCTCGCGCGCCGAGATCGAGAACAAGCTGCGCGCCTATGCCAAGGGCCGCATCCCTGACGCGGCGGCCGAGGAGGTGATTGACATGATCGCGACGCTGGAAGATTTGCCCTCGGCATGCCCGCTCATGGACCTGCTGCGGGCGGCGCCACGCCGCGTGCGCGCGGCGTGAGGGCTGCTTACGTTGCGGCTTCAGCTGTAGGGTGGGCAAAGGCGCTGGCACCGTCTGGCTGTGCGTCAAGGCCTCTCGTGCGCCCTGCCTACCATCTGAATCTCGATGCGCGCAGTCTTGCGCGAGAGGACGAGTGGTGCTCCCGCCTTTGCCCACCCTACGAAGACGACGCTAACTACTTCTTCCCATCCTTGTTCAGGAACGCCATCAGCGCGCTGATCTGCGCCTTGTCGCCCTCGAAGTCGCGCGCGATCTGCTCGTAGAAATGCGCGGCGCCGGAATAGAGCTCGTGCCCGGCCGGATCCTCGCCCACGAAGTCGGCGATCTCATGCATCTCGGCGACCCAGCGATAGGCCTTCGGCGGCATGATCGCGAGCTGCCTCTTCATCCAGGCGAGGATCTGCGGCTGGCTCACCTGCAGCTCGGCAAGGAGCGCATCGGCCGAGCCGCCGCGCGTCGCCGCGAGCATCATCACCGCGCCGAGCGCCTGCGTGCCCTTGGTGAGACCGGCATACGACATCTTCAGCGCGGAAGCGGCGGTGAGCGGACCTTCGAGCACCCGGATGTCGAGCCCGTAGGACTTGAGCGTGGCGAAGCGCGGCGCATTCGGGCCCGACGCATAGAAGCGCGGCCCGACGTCGCCCGGCTGCGGCGGGGCGCCGATGATGCCGGCGTCGACGAACGGCGCGCCGGTCGGCGCGATGGCACCGGCGACACGCTCGAGCGTCGGCGGGCTGATGGCGTTGCAATCGACATAGATCGGTTTGGCATTGCTGGCGGTGAGCGCTGGCACGAAGCGCTGCGCCAGCGCCACCGCGTCGCCGGGCGGCAGGATCGAGAGGATGAAATCGCTCGCCGCGATCTCCTCGTCGGAGGCTGCCGTCATGCCGGCGGCGCTCGCGCGCTTGACGGTCTCAGCGCTGCGCCCTGCAAGCGAGGTCAGCACCCTGAGGCCGTTTTCGGTCAGCCTGCGGCCGACCGCCGAGCCCATCATGCCGGGGGCGATCACTGCGACGACGGGGGTCATGCTGTACTCCAGGATTGGTGTGCCGGTTTCGGGCCAAATCCTGCGGTGAACGGCGGCCGATGGCAAGGCGCTTTGCGCGGGGGGTGCTACCCGTTTTTCGCGGATGGCGGCGGGCGCGAGGCCGCCGGATTGCAACGTCGTCTATTGCACCAGGAACGCCGAAAGGCCGAGCAGCGTCAGCGCCAGCATCAGCAGCATCGGCGTGCGGATCAGCCAATGAACCACGCCGATCGCAATGCTGGCGAGCGCAAGCAAAGCAAAGCCTTTGAACACAAGATCGATCATGGCGGTCTCTCGCCGTTGAGACTTGTCTCAATGCCGCGCGCGGCAAATGTGGCGGTGGAGCCGTTCAATGACAGTCTAATACAAACGCGATCAAAAATCACTTTCTTCTTTGACTCGTTGTTCGAGTCTCATCGTTGCGGCATCGTGTTGTCCCGTAATGGCACATTCAATTTCGTTGCTTTAATTTGCGCTTCATCAAAACGTCGGTCACACTCGATCGCGCTGGTGGGCTCTACGCGTAACAGGGAGCGTAACAATGATATACCGAACAATCGTGCTCACGATCGCAGCGCTGTCATCGACGCCGGTGTTGGCGGGCGATCTTCCGCCCTCCGTCTACGTCGCGCCGGGCGGCGTCTACATCGGCACGGCAAAAGTCTACGTGTCGCCGCATGCAAGACGCTATGAGCAGCCGTACGCGGCGCCCTCATACGATCCGTACTATGCGCCGCCGCCCGTGCGCCGTGCGCCGGCCGCCTATTACGGGCCGACATACGTGGCGCCGCCTTATGTCGGGCGCGAGCCTGTCTACGCGCCGCCGCCTTACAACGGACGCGAACCTGCTTACGTCCCGCCCTATGCAGTGGACTACGCGCCGCGGCCGCCGGCGGGCGTTCCTTATGGCAATCGCTGCTACGTCGATCCGAACTACGGACGCGTCGCGTACTGCAATTGAAAAGTCTGGGCGTGGGCGGCTCGAGCATGAGTTGCCCACGGCGCGATGTCGTCGCGGTGTCGTCACGCGGGCGACATCACGACGTCGATTGATGCTCGGCCATGTTGCGCGAGCGGATTTCTCGAAACGCACAATCGTGCCGACGCGCTCTTGCAGCTCGCGTTCCCGCATACTACTTTACTTCTGGTAAAATAACGGCGCGCCAAAGCCTGACGAGGGCGGGGCGCGCGAAACGGGCGTGTTGGGTTGAGGTCAGCGTGAACAGTCGATGGGGTTGTCGCAGATTTTTGACAAAACGAACCCAAGAATTGAAATAGTGAAATAGGGTCAACTCCTTAGACCCAAAATGGCTACAACAGGCAGATCGTGTGCTTTTGGTGCGGACTTGGCCGTCGCAGGTTTTTTGACAAAACGAACCCAAAAAATGTCAATGATTTCAATGGGGCGGTTCAGTAGCCTTTGTACGGGCTGGAGGTGCGTCGGCATTTTTGACAAAACGAACCCACCCGCACACGCCGCACTCCGACCACCCTGACCCAGGAAAAGACCCGTGCCCAGTTCTCTCGATGACGTTCGCTACGATCTTGCGCTCGCGAGCCGCATGCTCGCCAACGAGGGCGTGCTCGACGCCTTCGGGCACGTGAGCCTGCGCCATCCCGCCGATCCCGATCGCTATCTGCTCTCGCGCTCGCGCTCGCCGCAACTGGTCGAGGCGTCGGACGTGCTCGAGTTCACGCTCGATTCCGAGCCGGTGAAGCCCGCGACCGAGAAGCTTTTCGCCGAGCGCGTCATTCACGGCTGCATCTATCAGGCGCGTCCCGACGTGACGGCGGTGTGCCACCATCACGCGGCCGCGGTGCTGCCGTTCGCGATCGCGGGCGTGGCGATCGTGCCGGTGTTCCACCTCGGCGCGGCAGTCGGCGAGGACATGCCGTTCTGGGATCAGCGCGACGAGTTCGGCGACACCAATCTGCTCGTGGTCAAGCCGGAGGAGGGGCGCTCGCTTGCGCGCGCGCTCGGCAAGCATCCGGCGGTGCTGATGACTCACCATGGCGCGACCGTCGTGGGCGCCGACGTGCGCGAGCTCGTCTCGCGCTCGATCTTCATGTGCCAGAACGCGCAGTTCCAGTTGCAGGCGCACATGCTGGGCAAGGTGGTGCCGCTCTCGCGCGGCGAGACCAAGCTTGCCGGCGTCATCAACGCGTTGCCCAACGTCGTGGGCCGCACCTGGGAGTACTGGTCGATGCGGCTTGAACAGGCAGGACGGCTTCCCGCCCGTAGCGCGTCGGCGCGGAAAAGCTCACAATCGAAATCCAAGAGCCGCCCAAAGAAGAAGATGTCCGGCGCGCGGCGCCGATAGCTCGTTGTTGAAGAGAGGACGACGCAATGAGACTGAACCATCTGACACGACTGACTGGTGCGATTGCGCTGGCACTGCCGCTTGCGCTCACTGCCGCGCACGCGCAGGATCGCTTCAAGATCGCGATCGGCCAGATCAACAACTGGGAGAACCAGGCGCCAACGCTCGGCGATGCGTTCTTCAAGAAGCAGAACATCGCGCTTGAATTCGTTCGGCACGTCAGGCGCCGGCGAGACCATGCAGCCGGTGATCGCGGGCAGCGCCGATTTCGGTGCCGGCGTCGGGGTCGCGGGCGTGATGCGGGCGTTCGAGCGCGGCGCGCCGGTGCGCATCCTGCTGCCGATGTTCACCGGTACCAGCGATCTTTTTTGGTACGTGCGCGCCGACTCGCCGATCAAGTCGTTCAAGGACGCGACCGACCGGAACACCATCGCCTATTCGACCAGCGGCTCATCCTCCAACAACGTCGTGCTGGCCTTCGTCAGCGATCTCGGCGTCAAGGCCAGGCCGACCGCGACCGGCGGCCCGGCCGCGACGCTGACCGCGGTGATGTCCGGGCAGGTCGATATCGGCTGGGCGGCGCCGCCGTTCGGCCTGCAGGAGGAGAAGGACGGCAAGATCCGCATCATCGCGCGCGGCAGCGACGCGCCTTCGCTGCGCGGGCAGACTGTCCGGTCGCTGATCGTGAACGCCAACGTGCTCAAGAACCGCAAGGACGCGGTACTGCGCTTCGTGCGCGGCTATCGCGACGCGGTCGACTGGATGTATTCGAGCCCGGATGCGCCGCGGCTTTATGCGCAGAAAATCAAGAAGCCGGAAGCGCTGGTGAAAGAATCGATCGCCAAGTTTCACGGCAAGGCGGCGTTGCAGACCGACGCCATGAAGGACGTCGATGGCATCATGCGCGACGCGGTCAAGCTCAAGTTCCTGCAGAAGCCGCTGACGCCGGCGCAGCTCAAGGAGTTCATCCAGATCCCGCCGCGGAGCTAACGGGCGGTGCGAGCTGCGCGCATGTCGCTATTGCTCCATGCGGGCTGAGCGTTAACGCCGTACGCGCGCATAAAACAGAAAAGCCCCGGCGCAGGCCGGGGCCGGTCGGTGAGATGCTTGTCGGCGTTACAGTTGGCCGTAGCGCCGCAGCACCTGGCGGCAGCTGCGGCTGACCCGCCAGTGGTTGGCGGCGAGCTTTGCGCCGCAACGGAACAGGTTGGCCATGGTCAGGCCGCCGGTACGATCACACAGCCTCGCGGCGGCGGGGCGGCAGGGCGCCAACTCCTTCATATCGATGGCGCTGGCAGCGGTCATGGAAAGCCCCAAAAAAATAAGTCCAAGCAGCGACTTGAGCATGTCGTTCGCCCACCCTTGTTTTGTGATTGGTAGGGCTCTCGTACCTGCTGAAAGCGGTTAAGGAAAGGTATTTTTGCGGTGCCACACAGGTCGAAATACCTAGCTTAAGTCATTGATTCAAAGCAGATAAATATATTGGATGAGGCCCTAAGATTTACCAATCAGGGCGATTTTCAGGCGTTTCAGCTGCGCTGGCGGCCGCCGAAGCGAGGCGGTCGCTTTTCCATGAAGGCGCGCACGCCCTCGGCATAGTCGGGATTGAGGCTCGCCTCGCGCTGTAGCTCGCGTTCGAGATCGAGCTGGGCGTCGAGGTCATTGTCCCATGATTCGTCCAGCGCACGCTTGATCAGCGCCAGGCCCATCGTCGGCGCGGCCGCGAAATAGGCGCACAGCTTGTGCGCCTCGTCCATGAGGGCGCCGTCGTCGAATGCCTTCCAAATAAGGCCCCAGGCCTCGGCGGTCTCGGCCGGCAGCGGCTCGGCTAGCATCGCGAGAGCCCGCGCCCGGGCGGGTCCGACCAAGCGCGGCAGCATCCAGGTGCCCCCGGAATCGGGCACGAGGCCAATCCTGGCGAACGACTGGATGAAGCTCGCCGAGCGCGCCGCCACGACGATGTCGCAGGCGAGCGCGATGTTGCAGCCGGCGCCGGCCGCGACGCCGTTGACCGCGGCGACGACCGGGAAGGGCAGCGCCCGCAGCCGGCGGACGAGCGGGTTGTAGTAGGCATCGAGCGCGCCGCCGAGCACCGCCGTCTCGCCGGCCTGCGAGAGCCGATCGTTGAGGTCCTGGCCCGCGCAAAAGCCGCGGCCGGCGCCGGTGAGCAGCAGCGCCCGGCAGTCGGTGTCGGCCTCGGCCTGCGCGAGCGCGTCGCGCAGCGCCTCGTGCATGGGCTCGGTGAAGGCGTTGAGCCGCTGCGGCCGGTTGAGCGTGATCACGCGGTAGCCGGGGTGCTCCTGAACCAGAATGGGGCTCTCATCCATGACCCGCCTCGCTCCGTATCTCGCCCGGCGCATCGGTGCCGCCCCGCTTGCGCCATGACCGTCGACACTCCTACCATCATTGCCACCGTTCGCGAGGCACGAACCATGACTATCAGGATCAACCGCCGCCGGCTTATTGCCGGCGCATCCGCCACCACGGCATTGCTGGCGGCGCCGCCGCTGGTGCGGGCGCAGCCGCAGGCGCTCAAGATTGCAGTCCTGCTGCCGCGCTCGGGCTACTTGGCGCAGGCCGGGCAGAGCTGCCATCGCGGCGCGCAGGTCGCCGGCAAAGTGCTCGCCGACCATGGCTATCGGGTTGAGCTCACTCACATCGACATCGAGTTCGAGCCCCGAGGTCTCGCGCACCCAGGCCGAGAAGGTGATCAACGAGGGCGCGCACTGTATCGTGGGCGCCTTCGATTCCGGCTGCACGCTCGCGATCGCGCAGGTCTGCGAGCAGCGCCAGGTGCCGCTCTCGGTCAACATCGCGGCGGCGCCGCCGATCACCGAGCAGGGCTACAAGTTCCTGGTGCGCAACTTCCCGACCGGCGGCATGCTGGTGACCAACGGGCTCAAGCTGATCAAGGATGTGCTCGAGGCCACCAAGCTCGCTGCGAAAAGCGCGGTGTTCTTGCACGCCAACGACACCTTCGGGGCGGCGCAACGCACCGCCATGGATGCGCTGTTCCCGCGCGCCGGACTGCCGTTCCGGCTGCTCGAATCGATTGCGTATGATCCGCGCGCGCAGGATCTTTCAGTCGAGGTCACCAAGATCCGCGCGCTCAATCCCGATCTCGTGCTCACGGTGACGCGCGCGGCCGACGCCATCAAGCTGGTGCGCGACATGGTGCGCCAGCGCTTCGAGCCGAAGGGGATCATCTCGCCGGGCTCGCCGGGGCTTTACGACGAGGAGTTCTACCAGGCGCTTGGCCCGCTCGCGGACTATCCGATCTACAATCTGCCGTGGGCCGATCCCAAGGCCGCGATGAGCCAGGCGCTGGAAGCCGCCTTCGAGCCCGCCCATCCCAAGTACCGCTTTGCGGTCGAATGCTTCAACGTCGGCTTCACGTTCGAGGCGCTGCTCGTTGCGGCCGACGGCTTCAAGCGCGCCGGCACCACGCATGGGCCGGAGCTGATGCAGGCGATCCGCGCGACCGACATCGCCAGCCACGTCATGATCGGCCCGCCGATCAAATTCAACGAGAAGGGCCAGAACGTCGGCATTCCGTCGGCGGCGGTGCAGAGCCGCAACCGCACGCCGACGGTTGTGCTGCCCGCCGCGGTCGCCACCATGACGCCGGTCTTGCCGATGCCGCCCTGGCAGGGGCGCAGGTGAGCGCTGCGATTGATCGCCGCGCGTGCCTCTCGCCGCAGCCTGCTCCCTCCCCCACAAGGGGGGAGGGAACGCTAAAGTTGCGGCCGCATCGTTTGTCTTTCTGAAGAGATCATGAACCCGACGATCTACCTGGAAGTCGTGGTGCAGGGCGTGCTCACCGGGCTCGTGTACGGGCTGATGGCGCTCGGGCTGTCGGTGATCTTCGGCGTCGTGCGCGTCGTCAACTTCGCGCATGGCGAGTTCACGATCGCCGCCATGTATGCGGCGTTCCTGCTGTTCACGCTGTTCGGCATCGATCCGCTCATCGCCATGGCGCCGATCGCGCTTGTCTTCTTCGGCATCGGCTATGCGTTGCAGCGCACGCTGGTCCATCGTTTCGTCGGCCGCGCCGAGCACGAGCAGTTCATCCTGCTGGTCGGGCTTGCGATCGTCATCGTCAACGGCACGCTGCTGATCTTCGGCGCCGACGCGCGGCCGGTGCGACTGCCCTACGGCTTCGACAGCTTCCTCATCGGCCCGGTGATCGTCGACAAGGTACGGCTCTACGCGGCGGGCGCGGCGCTGGCGGTGGCAGCGGCGCTGTTTCTGTTCTTCCGCTTCACGCGCACCGGCACCGCGATCCGCGCTTGCGCTGACAATCTCACGGGCGCGGCCGTCGTCGGCCTCGACGTGCGGCGGCTCTATGCGCTCACCTTCGGGCTCGGCCTTGCCTGCGTGGGAGCGGCCGGCGCGCTGATGGAGACGATCGCGGACGCCAAGCCTGAGCTTGGCCCGGTCTATACCCTCATCGCTTTCATCATCGTCATCGTGGGCGGCCTCGGCTCGATGACAGGGGCGCTTGTCGGCGGCGTGCTGATCGGCGTCTCGGAGGCGCTCGCGGGCCTCTTCATCGCGCCATCGATGAAGAGCATGGTGTCGTTCGCGCTGTTGATCGCGGTCCTGGTGCTGCGGCCGCAGGGCATCATGGGGCGGCGGACATGATCCGCTCGCTCAATCCACGCGGTCGCGTGCTGCTGATCGTCTTGCTGGCGCTGCTCGTCGCCGCGCCACTGGTTGCCGACCGCTATCTCATGTCGGTGCTGATCCTGATCTTCTATTTCGCCTTCGTTGGTCAGGCCTGGAACCTGATGATGGGCTTTGCCGGTCAGCTCTCGCTCGGGCATGCGCTCTATGTCGGGCTCGGCGGCTACGTCAGTGCGCTGCTTTGGATCAAGTTCGGGATCGGACCGTGGCTCGGTGTGTTCGCGGCCGTCGCGGTTGCTACGGCTTTCGGGGCCGTGATCGGCTGGCTCGGATTCCGCTTCGGCATCGAGGGCGTCTATTTCGCGCTGCTCACCATTGCGTTTGCGGAGTTCACCCGCATTGCCTTCGATCACATCGATTATGCGGGCGCCGCCGGCGGCCTGTTCCTGCGGGTCGAGGAGCAAGGACGCTGGTGGGACCTGGGCGGCGGACCGCTGCTGTTCTATGACCTTGCGCTTGCGCTCGCGGGCGGCGCGCTGGCGCTGACTGCATGGCTTGCGCGCACGCGGCTCGGCTACCAGTGGCTCGCGGTGCGGGAGGATGAGCAGGCGGCGCGCTCGCTCGGCATCGATGTCTTCCGCGCCAAGATGACGGCAGTGCTGATCTCTTCGGCGATGACCGCGGTCGGCGGTGTGTTCATCGCGTTCTACAACAACAACCTGTTCCCGAGCCGCGTCTTCGACATCAATCGCTCCATCGAGCTCATTCTCGCGCCGGTGGTCGGCGGGCTGGGCACCGTGTTCGGGCCGGTCGTCGGCGCCTTTATCCTGACGCCGCTCGGCGAAGTGCTGACCGCGCTGACCGAGCACCTCGGCATCAACGCACCCGGGGTCAAAGCAATGTTCTACGGGCTTGCCCTGATGGCGATCATCATGCTCAAGCCCACCGGCGTGTGGCCCTGGCTTGCCCGCATGTTGCGGCTCACGGAGCGCCGGCCATGAGCCTGCTGGTGGTCGATCAGGTTACGAAGCGCTTCCGCGGGCTCGTGGCGGTCGATGGCGTGAGCTTCCGCGTCGCGCCGCGCGAGATTTTCGCGGTGATCGGGCCGAACGGCGCCGGCAAGACTACGCTGTTCAACATGATCGCGGGCGTGTTCGCGCCCGACGACGGCGCGATCTCGTTTGCGGGCGAGCGGATCGACGGCAGGACGTCCGACGCGATCTGCCGCCGCGGCATTGGGCGTACATTCCAGCTGGTGCGGCCGTTCCCGGCGCTCACGGTCGAGGACAATGCGCTCATCGGCGCGCTGCTGCGAAGGCCGAACGTCGAGATGGCGCGCGCGCACGCGCACGAGGTGCTGCGCCGGTTGGACCTTTATGACAAGCGCCTCCAGCTCGCCTCTGCCCTGACGCTGCCCGATCGAAAGCGGCTCGAAGTGGCGCGCGCGCTCGCAACCGATCCCAAGCTTCTGCTGCTCGACGAAGTGATGGCGGGCCTGCGTCCGGCCGAGACCGACCGCATGGTCGCGATCCTGCGCGACCTCAATCGCGAGAGTGGCATCGCCATCCTGCTTATCGAGCATGTGATGCGCGCCGTGATGGCGCTCGCCGCGCGCGTGCTCGTCCTTCATCACGGGGCCGCGATCGCGGAAGGGGTGCCGGACGCTGTCGTGCGCAACCAGGCGGTGATCGAATCGTATCTCGGCGCGGAGGCGCTCTGATGCTGCGCGTCGAGGGCCTCGATGTGTTTCACGGCGACGCGCAAGCGCTCGATGGCGTCACACTGGAGATTGCCGAGGGGGACATCGTTGCCATCGTAGGCGCGAACGGCGCCGGCAAGACCTCGCTGATCCGCACCATCGCGGGCATGCATCGCCCGGCGCGCGGGCGCATCCTGTTTCGCGGTATCGACATCGCGGGCTGGCCGAGCCATCGCGTTTGTGACCTCGGCATCGGCCAGGTCGCGGAAGGCCGCCAGATCTTTCCCACGCTCTCGGTTGTGGAGAACCTCGCGATGGGCGCCATGCTGCCGCGTGCGCGGGCGGGCAGGGCGCACAACCTCGAGCGGATCTATGCGCTGTTCCCGATCCTCGCGGAGAGGGCGAAGCAGGCGGCCGGCACGCTCTCGGGCGGCGAGCAGCAGATGCTCGCCATCGGCCGCTGTCTCATGGGCGCGCCCGAATTGGTGATGTTCGACGAGCCCTCGCTCGGGCTCGCGCCCGCAGTGGTGCAGGCGCTGCTGCGCACCATCCGCGATCTCAATCGCGACGGCCTTACCTGCGTGCTGGTGGAGCAGAACGTCGCCGTCTCGCTGCGGCTCGCAAGCCGAGCCTATGTGCTGGAGAATGGCCGCGTCACGCTTGCGGGTGCTGGGGAAGAACTGCTGGCGGACGACCGCGTCCGGCAGGCCTATCTCGGGCTGTAGCTGCTTCCGCCGCCGAGGCGGCGGTTCAGCGTATTGAGGGCCAAGACCCGCAGCGCCAGCGGGCTGTCAGGAAAGGCGGCGCGCAACTGCCGCAGCGCTTCCGCGCCTGACGACGGGCACTGGCGGCCGATCCAATCCAGCATCTCGGCAAGCGACGGGTCCCCCGCCGGCGCAAGCGGCGGCGACCAGTGAATGGGCAGGCTATTGTCGCGGGCGGCGCGCCCCATGGCAGGTCCCCGATGTCGGTCTGGCCATAGAGTGACCACCGAATCGTGACCGCTTGGTTAATGGCTCCGCAGCGCCCGATTTTGCGCACGAAATCGAGCTGTTGGCAGCCGGTGCCGTCAGCCGCCGACGCGCTCCGGCACGACGCCGGCGCTCTCGACCGCCGCGTACTGCTGGAATTGCAACTTGTAGAACAGCGCGTAGCGGCCCCCGTTGCGCAGCAACTCGTCGTGCCGGCCGGTTTCGACCACGCTGCCGGCGTCGATCACCAGAATGCGGTCGGCGTGCATGATGGTGGAGAGCCGATGTGCGATCGCGATGGTCGTGCGGCCTTTGCACAGCTCAGCGATCGCTTCCTGCACGTGGCGCTCGGACTGGGCATCGAGCGCGGCGGTGGCCTCGTCGAGCAGGATGATCGGCGCGTTCTTGATCAGCGCGCGCGCGATCGCGACGCGTTGGCGCTCGCCGCCGGACAGCTTGAGGCCCTGCTCGCCGACCTGGGTATTGTATTGCTCCGGAAAGCTCATGATGAAGTCATGCGCATGCGCGGCCTTCGCTGCGGCGATGATCTCCGCCTCGCTCGCGCCCGGCTTGCCGAACGCGATGTTGTCGCGCACCGAAGCGCGGAACAGGAAGGTGTCCTGGCCGACGAACGCGATCTGCTGGCGCAGCGAACGCCGCGCCACCGTGGCGACGTCCTGGCCATCGATGGTGATGGCGCCGCCTTGGATCTCATAGAAGCGCACGATCAGGTTGAGGATCGTCGACTTGCCGCCGCCCGACGGACCGACCAGCGCAGTGACTTGGCCGGGCTCGGCGACGAAGGAGGTATCGCGCAGCACCGGCTCGCCCTCCCGGTAGGCGAAGCGAACGTGATTGAACTCGACGTGCGCCTTTCCGAGCGTCAGCGGCGGGCGGTTGTCGTCCTCGGGTTCGGTCAATGGTCGGTCGATGATCTCGAACAGCACCCGCACACCCACCAGCGATGCATTGAGGTCGAGGTTGAGGCGGGCGAGCCGCTTGGCCGGCTCGTAAGCGAGAATGAGGGAGGTCATGAAGGATACGAATTGGCCCGGCGTTGCCCCGCCATAGACCGTGCTGTAGCCCGCATAGATCATGATCAGCATGGCGGCGAGGCCGCCGAGCCCTTCCGTGAAAGGGTGTACGCGCTGGCTCACGCGCGCCATCTTGTTCGAACTCGCGCTCGACGTCGGCTACATGGCTGTAGAAGTGCGCGCGCATCGCGTCTTCGAGCGTGAACGCCTTGACGATGCGCATGCCTTGCAGCGTTTCCTGCAGCGTCTCCAGGATGCGCGCCCCGCCGGCCCACTGATTGCGAGCCACGGTGCGGATACGCCGGGTCAGTTTTCGCAGCACCAGCGCAAGCGGCGGCGCGATCACGAACGCGACCAGCGACATCAGCGGATCCTGTACGATCATCACAACAAGCAGCGCAATCAAAGTCAGCAAGTCGCGTCCGGCCGCGGTGATCAGCAGGTTGAGGACGTGGGTGGCGGCCTGTGCGCCCGCGGTGAGGCGGGCGACGAATTCCGAGCTGTGATGGTCGCTGAAGAAGCCGATGTTCTGCTGCAACAGTCCTGTGAACAGCCGGCGCTGGTTCTCCGCCACGACGCTGTTGCCGATGCGTAGCAGAATGACGGCATGGCCGTAGTTGGAAAACCCGCGCACCGCAAACAGGATGAAGGTCAGCACCGCGACCTGGACCACGCCCGGGAAGTTGCGCTGGACGTAGGCCTCGTTGACCACGTCACGGACCAGATAGGCGGTGGAGGCGGTGCAGATCGCGCCGAGCCCCATCAGCGCGAAGGCGAACGCGTAGCGCCGCCAACGGGTAAGACCATACTCTGTGAGCAGGCGCCGAATCAGGGTGAGCGCCGCGTGCGGGTCGATTTGCTTGGATGGCGATGCCGATTCAGACATCCAGGCTCCATGCACGCATGACTCTTGTGCACCGGCCGTGCCTGCCAGGTGCCGAGGCGGCAGCCTTGCCCGCCCTGTGCGGGTTTTTCAAGCCCAAAAGGCCGGGTTCCGCACACCGATTGACAGCCGCTTCCGGGCGCAACCCGATATTTGGGCACGCGGTGCGATCGAATAGCGTTGGTTAATTCATCCCGATCCGCCGACGATCAGTGCATCGAGCGCGATGGCGCCCTTGGGAAGGGCGACGACCGGGTTGAGGTCGATCTCGACGATCTCAGGTCGCGCCCGCATGGCGGCCGCGACGCGAGCCGCAATGTCGGCCAGCGCCTCGACGTTGACCGCGGGGCGGCCGCGGCCGCCGCGCAGCATGGCGGCGCCCCGCAAGCGGCCGCATTCCTCCACGATACGCGCTTTCGGCAGCCAGGCCGGCATCAGCCGCACGTCGTTGAGCGTCTCGACCCAGATACCGCCGAGCCCGACCATGACGAGCGGACCCCAGTTCGGATCGCGCCGCGCCCCGACGATCATTTCGAGCCCGCCTTCAACCATTCGCTCGACCAGAATGCCATCGAGCGCCACGCGCGCCAGGTTGGCCCGCATCCTCTCCCATGCGGCCGCGAGTGCGCTTTCGCCGTCAATGCTGAGCATCACACCGCCGCAGTCGCTCTTGTGGGTGAGGGTGCTCGCTTGCGCCTTCAAGGCGACCGGATAGCCGATCTCGGCGGCGATGTGTTTTGCCTCTGCAAGATTGCTTGCGAGCTTTCCGGCTGGAACGGGAATTCCGAGCGCCGCCAGATACGCCTTACCAACGTATTCAGGCAGTGTGCCATGATGTGGCAACGGCGGCGCGCTTGCGGACGGTGCAGTGTCGGCCGCGGCTTCCACCGCCTGACCATAGGCTGTCGCCAGCGCGAGCGCACGCATCGCCCGCTCGGGCGAGCGGAAGACCGGAATTCCGCGCTCGCGAAACATGCTCTGGAATTCCGTCGGGATCGGCGATTCATCGCCGAGCGCCGCGACGACCGCGGGCTTGCCGGAACTGACGATCGCGGGCAGCACCGCATGCACCTTGTCCATCGCCTGCCTGGGAGCACCCGGAACCGCCAGCATGGCGAGGCTGCCGATGGCGGGATCGGCAAGCAGCGCCGCGGCGGCGCGGGTCCAGATCGAGATGTCCTTGATCACCTGCGCCGTCACGTCGACCGGGTTGTCGAGCGAGGCGAATGCGGGCAAGGCCGCCTGCAGGGCCGCTCGCGTCGCCGGTGCGGGTGCCGGAATATCAAGCCCGATCGTGTCGGCGAAATCGAGCGCAAAGCCCTTGATGGCGCCCGAATTGGTGATGATGCCGGCGCCGCCGCGCGGCGGCGCTGCGCGCGCCAGGAGATCGGCAGCATCGATCAGCTCGTCAATGGTGTCCACCAGCACGATCGCTTCGTGGCGAAGGAGCGCCGTCATCACGGCGTGGTCGCCCGCGAGCGCGCCCGTGTGCGTGCTTGCAGATTCGCGCGCGCGCATGCTCTTGCCCGGATGCAGCAGCACGATCGGTTTGCGCAGCGAACGGGCACGCGCGGCGAGCGAAAGGAAGAGCTGCGGCTGCCGGATCTGCTCGAGAAACAATGCAATGGCGCGGGTGTGCGGATCGGCAAGCAGGAACGCGACAAAATCCTCGGCCGTCAAATCAGCTTCGTTGCCGGTCGAGACGGCGTGCGACACGCCGAGGCCCTTTGCAGAGAGCGCGATACGCAACGCGCCCGCGAGCGCGCCGCTCTGGGTGACGACGCCGACGGCGGGCCGCCCGCCGATCGCTTCCGGTGCGATGGTCTCAAAAGTCAGCGCAACGCCATCGGCAAAATTGCTGAAGCCGATGCAGTTCGGGCCGAGTATCCGCACGCCCGCGGCGCGAGCGGTCCGCACCAGTTGCTCCTGCGCGGCGCGGCCCTCATCGCCGACCTCGGCGAAGCCCGATGCGAACACGACGGCGGCACCGATGTGCCGGCGGCCGCACGCCGCAACGGCGTCGGCCACGACTTGCTGCGGCACGACCAGTACGGCTGCATCGATGCCGTCGGGGAGGTCGTCGATCGTGGCATGGCACGGCCGTCTGTTGATCTCCTTGAGCCGGCGACTGACCAGATGAATGTCGCCTTGGTAGCCGCAGCGATCGAGATTGCCCAGCACCGCGCCCGCCATCGAGCCTGGCTCGGCCGCGGCGCCCACGATCGCGACCGCGCGCGGCCGCATCAGGCGATCAAGCCCCGTTCTTTCTGTCGGCGTGGCAGATGCCATAAACGTTCAAGGCTCGCGCCGGTAGCCTTGCAGGCCGGGGCGGAACGATTTGTCATCCAGGAACTGCTTGAGGCCTTGCTCGCGTCCCCGCTCGGGATCGAGCAGGCGGGCTTGGTCGTTCTTGGCCATCAGGTAGTCATTGGCGTCGTCGTACGACATGTCGCGCACGCGGCGGTATGCGGTCTTGGCGGCGCGCAACACGGTTGGATTCTTGCCCATCAGCGTTTCGGCAAGCCGCTTCGTGCGCGCTCGCAGATCCTTGAGCGGCACCGCCTCGTTGACGAGGTTCATCGCCGCCGCCTTGCGGCCGTCAAAGGTCTCGCCGGTCATGATGTAGTAGAGCGCGTCGCGCTGGCTCATGACCTGCGCCACTGCCTTGGTGACGACGCCGGCAGGGATGATGCCCCAGTTGATTTCCGAGAGCCCGAACGTCGCTTCCTCCGCTGCGATTGCCAGATCGCAGGACACGAGCGGCGTGAAGGCGCCGCCGAAGCACCAGCCGTTGACCATTGCGATCGTCGGCTTCGGATATGACATTAGCTGCCGCCATTGCCATTGCGCATTGGTGCGGATGATCTGTTCGCGCTCCGGCGCGGACATGGAGTTGGTCTCGCGGAAGAACTCCTTGAGATCCATGCCGGCACTGAACGAGCCGCCCGCGCCGGTGAGCACCAGCACCTTGCAGCGCGGGTCGATCTCGAGCGCGTTCATCACCTGCAGAATCTCGGCGGCGAGCGTCGGGCTCACGGCGTTGCGCTTCTCGGGACGATTCATCGTCACCCAGGCGATGCCGTTCTCGAATTCGACCAGTACCGTATTGCCGCCCGGAACGGGCGGTGCCGAGCTTGTCGTCACTTGGTCAATCTCCGTGAGATAGGCGGGATATATGGCATGAGACGTAGCAAAGTCTGGCTGAATTGCCTATGATTGTATGCGGATCTGACAACACATGCGCGGCGTCGAAGACGGAGGAAACATGTTGGGCAACAGGGTCAGATTTTTCGTTACCACGATGGTCGCCTGCTTGTGCGTGGGATTGGGCAGCGGCCCAGCCCTCAGCGCTTATCCGGAGCGGCCGATCCGTCTTCTGGTTAGCTTTCCGCCGGGCGGAAGTTCGGATGCGATGGCGCGCATCGTTCAGCCGGGCCTGGAAAAGCTGCTGGGCCAGACGGTCATCGTCGAGAACCGTGCCGGTGCCGGCGGCATGATTGCAATCGAGGCGGTCGCCAAAGCGCCGCCTGACGGCTACCTGGTCGGGGTTGGCGGCGCGGGCGCGCTTGGCACAAACCTCGCACTGCAGCAGAAGATGCCCTACGACCCGCGCAAGGACGTCGCACCCGTCACCGGTCTTGCCGGCTCACCGTTCATCCTGGCGGCGGCGCCCTCGTTCAAGGGCAACTCGTTGCGTGACGTCATCGCGCTCGCAAAGACTTCCGCCGACCAGCTCGCGATTGGCCATGGCGGCAATGGCACGCTCATGCACCTCACCGCCATGATGTTCAACCAGATGGCGGGAACGAAGGTGTCGCTTGTGCCCTATCGCGGCATGGCGCCGGTCCTTTCCGATCTTATCGGGGGTCACGTGGCGCTCGGCATCTCGGACCCGCCGTCCAGCATCTCGGCGATTGAAGGGGGCAAGGTCAAGGCGATCGCGATCACCTCGGCCAAGCGCTTTGCGCGGCTGCCAAAGATTCCGACCTTCGCGGAGTCCGGTCTGCCGGGCTTCCAGTCGCAGGGTTGGTTCGGCATCGTGGTGCCGGCCGGCACGCCCTCTGACGTCATTGCGCGGCTCAACAAGGCGTTCGTCACGCTCCTGAAGGAGCCCGATATCGTGGAGCGTATCCACGCGCTTGGTGCGGAGCCGATGCCGATGGCGCCCGAAGAGTACGGCGCGTTCATCCGCAACGAGATCGACAAGTGGTCGAAGGTCGTGGCCGCCGGCAAGGCGAAGTGACGATCTGAGCGTCGGCCGTCTCGGCGGCGGGCGCCGTTACCTGAACGGTCCGGTCAGTGCCGACCGCCAAGGCGATATCCGGTGCTTGCGGGCTTCACTTGTGCCCGAGCGCGGCAAGATGCGGCTGTGGTCTTCGCATCTTGCATCTCTCCTTGTATATTGGGCGGCCGCAACGCACGACGCCGATGCCATGGCGGATGTCTTCATTTCGTACAAGCGCGAAGACCGGGAGCGGGCCGAAGCGTTGGCGCGATTTCTCGAACAGAGATCCTATTCGGTTTGGTGGGACACAAGCCTGCAGGCTGGCGAGGCCTTCACCGACGTCATCAAACACGAGATCGATCAGGCAACCAAAGTGGTCGTGCTTTGGTCGACCGACGCGGTCGCGTCGTTTTGGGTGCGCGCCGAGGCGGCGCGCGCAATGGAACAGAAGAAGTTGGTGGCCGCGCGTCTCGACGATTGCGACCTTCCGTTGCCTTTCACCGAGATCCACACCGCGACGATCAAGACAAGCCCGGATGATTTCGAGCAGCTGCTGGGGCCGCTCAAAGCGTCGACCATGGTGCCCCACAAGGGACGGGATGGAACCAACCCGAAACAGCCGTTCCGCGCGGTTCGCCTCTGGTGGGCGGCAGCGATCCTGCTGGCCGTTGCGATCGGTTATGCCGTTCGGGAGATGGCGCGGGGGCCGGTTCCGGCATGGCAACTTTCTCGCACCACCTTCATCGGCGAGCCAATTCCCCTGCAGTGGAGCTACGCGGCGTCGACCGGCGTGCCGGTGTCCTTCGAGATTGAATACGATACGGATGATCGGTTTTCATCCCCGGAAAAGAGATCGTTCTACACCGAGGGCCGCCAGCGGCCGGTTCAGCACGTCAATGGGCCACGTTACTGGCGACTTCGTGCTGTTGTCGACCGCGACAAGAGGCCGATCAGCGACTGGAACTCCGCGCTCCGGATCACTCAATACGACAGCGCGTATCGCCGTATCGAGACGACCAGTGCCGTAATCATCGGCGTGTCCGACACTGATTATGACGACCTCTTCAAATGGAAGGACGGCAAGGGCTGGCATGGCTTCGAGATCGCGCTCACAGAAGCCGTAGTTGCCGAGCTCTCAGCGCGCGTCGGATGGCGGCTCGATCGCAAGATAGTCCCGTTTCCGTGGGCTGACCTGCTTAACCAGCCGCCCCTCGGCCAGGCCGATATGATCGTCTCGGCAATATCCCGGCGCGCCGATCGGGAGGCGAAGTACAAGCTCAGCTTTTCGGAGGCGTATTATTGCACCACCCAGGCCTTGTTATATGGCGTTGGCGAACCTGATCGCCCGATCGCGGAGATGATCGCGGGCCGGCGCGTCGGCTACGAGGACAACACGACGAGCAAGGATCTTGTGCAGCAGATGAATGCCGGACACCGGTTTACGTCGCGAAACTTCGCGCGGCCCGAGACCATGTTGGCCGCCATTCTGAACAAGGACATCGATTTTGCGGTAGTCGACGGTCCGTTTGCGGCCGATGCCCAACGCAACACCCGACAACGAGCTCAGAACCGGTTGGCGTTCAAGCTGTTCAGGGGCACGGATTTCCCCGACTCGTTTCCGCAGCAGGAGCGGCGCGACGAATATGCGATTGCGGTCCGCGTGGGCGACGAGTTGCTGCCGCTGATCAATGATGTGCTCAAGAGGTTCAAGACAACAGGCACAATCGGCAAGATACTCGCGTCGGCGACGCGCGAATTCGAGCAGGCAAAGGGTGTTGGACTGCCAGACGTTGCTGAGGGATCATTGCGGGACCCGTGGCGGTGTCCTGAGTAGCACCTGCGTCAGCGCTTGCCGCTGGCGGGCACCTTGCTGTTGCGTAACTCGGCAAGCTTGCGTTCCCAGGCGAGCGCGTGCGCCACGATGGTGTCGAGGTCGTCGAATTTCGGCGTCCAGTTGAGCCCGGCGCGGATGCGCGCGGCGTCGGCGACGATCGCGGCCGGATCGCCTGGACGCCGCGCCGCCAAGCACGCCGCAAAATCGCGGCCGCTCGCGCGCTTGACCGCGTCGATCACCTCGAGGACGGAATAGCCGTGTCCGTAGCCGCAGTTGAACGTGTCGCTTGCACCGCCGCGCCGCAGATGCGCGAGCGCGTCGGAGTGCGCGCGCACGAGATCGCTCACGTGGATGTAGTCGCGGATGCAGGTGCCATCGGGTGTGTCGTAGTCGGTCCCGAAAACGTCGATCCGGGGGCGCAGCCCGAGCGCGGTTTCGACCGCGACCTTGATCAGATGGGTGGCGCCGACGGTGGCCTGTCCGGTGCGCAGTCCGGGGTCGGCGCCCGCGACATTGAAATAGCGCAGGATGACGTAGTCGAGACTGTGCGCCGCGGCGACGTCCTTGAGCATGATCTCGCTCATCAGCTTGGAATTGCCGTAGGGCGACATCGGTTCGAGCGGCGCGGTCTCGTCGACCGGCACCGAGGCCGGATTGCCGTAGACCGCTGCGGTTGAGGAGAAGATGAAACGGCGCACGCCGGTTGCGACCGCCACCTCAAGCAGCGCGCGCGTGTTCATGGTGTTGTTGCGATAGTAGCCGAGCGGATCGCGCACCGATTCCGGCACCACAATCGAGGCCGCGAAATGGATGATCTCGGTCACCGCGTGGGATTTGATGACCTCGGTGACGAGCGGCTGGTTACCGACGTCGCCCACGACCAGTGTCGCCGATGGGGGCAGCGCCGAGCGAAAGCCGGTCGACAGGTTGTCGATCACGACGAGCGCTTCGCCGGCATCCGCCAGCGCGTGAACCATGTGGCTCCCGATGTAGCCGCCGCCGCCTGTAACCAGAATGGTCATCGACTTCTCGCAGTAACCGTCCGTGCGGAATGCACTACCGAAAGCGGATGAAAACGCAGTTTCGGATGCGTTCGTCCCGCATCTATGCTTAATGCATTCTCTATGAGCGCCGGGCAATCCCCGGAACGACGCGAGCGCCATGGACTCTGATGAGCTTTCCGGCCTGACGGTCGTGGTCCCGAACCTGCACTGGCGCTATTCGGGCGTGACCGCGACAAACCGGATGGTCGCCCCCCGTCTGGCCCGGCTGCTCAGCGCCGCCTGGCTCGGTTCCGATGCGCCGGACGGGATCCGGCGCCTTACCGTTGGCGATATTTTCCGGCTGCGGGGGCGCGCGGAGAGTCGCAGGCCGCACATCTGGCACGCGCGGCGCAACAACGAGATGCTGGTGGGTCTTGCGCTGCGCGGCCTCGGCTGGCCGTTCCGGCTGATCTTCACGTCGGCGGGGCAGCGGCGGCACTCCTGGATCACGCGCTTTCTTGTCTCGCGCATGGACGCCGTGATTGCGACCAGCGCCGCCTCGGCGTCCTATCTGCAGCGCGCTGCGACCATCGTGCATCATGGCGTCGATGCGCAGGTCTATTGTCCGCCGTCGGATCGCGCCGCTGCGTTCGCAACTAGCGGCTTGCCAGGCAAATACGCGATCGGATGTTTTGGCCGCGTGCGCGCCCAGAAGGGCACGGATCTGTTTGTCGATGCGATGTGTGCGCTGTTGCCGAAATACCCGGACTATACGGCCGTCATCATTGGCCCGGTTGACGACCGCGGCTTTGCCAACACGCTTGCGGAGCGGGTCCAGGCGGCGGGCCTTGCCGACCGCGTGCGCTTCCTGGGTGAGCTTCCAATTGAGGAGCTGCCGCGTTGGTATCAGCGCATTTCGATCTACGCATTCACGTCGCGCAATGAGGGCTTCGGCCTGACCCTGATCGAAGCGATGGCGGCGGGTGCGGCGCTGGTCGCGGCGCGCGCTGGCGCGGCGGAGACCGTCGTCACCGACGGCGAGACCGGCGTTCTCATACCGACGGGCGACGCCGCCGCCCTCGCCGCCGCCCTCGCGCCGCTGATGCGCGACCCCGAGCGCGCCCGGGAGATGGGCGCGAAGGCGCGTGCGCACGTCGTCGCCGAGTTCAGCATCGATGTCGAGATCGAGCGGATTGCCGCCGTCTACCGCAAGGTGCTGGGCCTGACCTAGGGGGGCCGGTCGTCGGCATGCAGCCTTGCTGTCATCCAATGGCCGCCCGGGATGTGGTCATTTCCACATTGGTGTCATACGATGGAGATAGCATTGGGGAGGGCGCCATGATCCTCGGCATGTCTGTATCTACTTTCACAACGGTGCACGTCGTATTGAGCCTGGTGGGCATCTTCTCCGGCTTCATGGTCCTGTTCGGCCTGCTCACCGCGAAAGCGCTCGAAAGCTGGACGGCGCTCTTTCTTGCAACGACGGTCCTCACCAGCGTGACGGGGTTCTTCTTTCCCGCAACCACGTTGCTGCCGTCGCATGTGGTCGGGATCATTTCGTTGGCTGTGCTCGCCGTTGCGCTGCTGGCGCTCTATGTCTTCCATCTGGTTGGCGCCTGGCGCTGGCTCTACGTCGTGTGTGCCATGCTGGCGCTCTATCTCAATGTGTTCGTGGGTGTCGTGCAGGCGTTTCAAAAGCTTTCCTTCCTGCAGCCGTTGGCACCGACGCAGTCCGAGCCTCCGTTCCTGATCGCGCAGCTCGTTGTACTGGTCCTCTTCATCGTGCTTGGCGCGATAGCGGTCGCCAGGTTCCGGCCTGTTAGAGGCGGATGACGCGCAGCGGGCTTACGCCAGGAGCAACGTGGCGTGGTGAAGAGCGAGATCATCCTCGAGACGCAGGATCTGACCAAGGAGTTCGCCGGCTTCGTGGCAGTCAGCGGGGTTAATCTGCGCGTCAGGCGCGGCAACATTCACGCATTGATCGGACCGAATGGCGCGGGCAAGACGACGTGCTTCAACCTGTTGACCAAGTTCCTGAGCCCGACCAGCGGGCGGATCGTCTACAACGGGCGCGACATCACGGCGCTGGCGCCGGCGGATGTTGCGCAGCTCGGACTGGTGCGCTCGTTCCAGATTTCCGCCGTGTTCCCGCATCTGAGCGTGCTTGAGAACGTGCGCATTGCGCTGCAACGCAAGCGCGGGGCTTCGTTCGACTTCTGGCGCTCCAGGCGCGTGCTCGAAGCCTTCGACGAACAGGCGATGGCGCTGATCGCCGATGTCGACTTGAGCACTTTTGCGCACGCGACGGCGGCGGAGCTGCCATATGGCCGCAAGCGCGCGCTCGAGATTGCGACGACGCTGGCGCTTGATCCCGAGCTCATGCTGCTCGACGAGCCGATGGCGGGCATGGGACATGAGGATATCGGGCGCATCAGCGCCCTCATCAAGACGGTGGCGGCCGCGCGCACGGTGCTGATGGTCGAGCACAATCTGAGCGTGGTTGCCGACCTCTCGGACCGTATCACGGTGCTGACCCGCGGGCGGATCCTGGCCGAAGGCGAGTACGACGCGATCTCGGCAGACGCCGACGTGCGCGAAGCCTATCTCGGGGTCGGCCATGGCTAGCGAAGCGCCGCTGCTGACAGTCGAGGCGTTGCAGGCCTGGTACGGCGAATCCCATGTGCTGCACGGCGTCACCTTCGAGGTTCGCGCCGGCGAGGTGGTGACGTTGCTTGGCCGCAACGGGGCCGGCAAGACCACGACGCTCAAATCCATCATGGGGATCGTCGGCCGGCGCGCCGGCTCCGTGCGCTACGAGGGGAGCGAGCTCATCGGCCTCACCAGCGATCGGATCGCGAGGCTCGGACTGGCGTTTTGTCCGGAGGAGCGCGGCATTTTTGCAAGCCTCAACGTCGAGGAGAACCTGCTGCTGCCGCCGAAGGTGCAGCCGGGTGGGCTCGATCTCGACCGCATCTTCGCGCTGTTCCCGAACCTCAACGAGCGTCTGCGTAGCCCGGGCACCAAGCTCTCCGGCGGCGAGCAGCAAATGCTCGCCATTGGCCGCATCCTGCGCACTGGTGCCCGGCTCCTCTTGCTCGATGAGCCGACCGAGGGGCTGGCGCCGGTCATCATCCAGCAGATCGGCAGGACCATCGGGCTTCTCAAGCAACAGGGCTTCACCATCCTCCTGGTCGAACAGAACTTTCGCTTCGCCGCAACGGTTGCGGACCGCCACTACGTGATGGAAGATGGCCGCATCATCGACCGGCTGGCGAACTCCGAGCTCGACGCCAATATCGACAAGCTGCACGGCTATCTGGGCGTTTGAATTCGAAGTGCCACGCAGGCCTCAACATGGAGGAACCCATGACACGGCTGATCAGTCTTACGGCGCTTGCGGTCGCGCTCGGCTGCGCCGCCGCCCATGCGCAATACACCGACGGTACCATCAAGATCGGTGTGATGAACGACATGTCGGGAACCTATTCGGATCTGAGCGGGCAGGGCTCCGTCGTGGCCGCCAAGATGGCGGTTGAGGATTTCGGCGCAGCCCGCAAGGGCATGAAGGTCGAGATCGTCTCGGCCGACCATCAGAACAAGCCGGACGTCGGGTCGAACGTCGCGCGCACCTGGCTCGACGTCGATAAGGTTGATGTGATCGTCGACGTGCCGACCTCCTCGGTCGCGCTCGCCGTGAACCAGATCGTGCGCGACAAGAATAAGGTGTTCCTGGTGTCCGGCGCGGCCGCCTCCGATCTGACCGGCCCGCAGTGCACTCCCAATACGATCCACTGGACCTATGACACCTGGGCGCTCGCCAACGGGACTGGCAAGGCGATCGTGAAAACCGGCGGCGACACCTGGTTCTTCCTCACCGCCAACTATGCGTTCGGGCTGGCGCTCGAGCGCGACACCGCGGCGGTTGTCATCAAGAACGGCGGCAAGGTCCTGGGGCAGGTGCGCCATCCGTTCCCGGGCACCGACTTCTCGTCGTTCCTGCTGCAGGCACAGGCCTCCAAAGCCAAGATCATCGGGCTCGCCAATGCGGGCAGCGATACCATCAATTCGATCAAGCAGGCGGCGGAGTTCGGCATCACCAGCGGCGGTCAGAACCTGGCGGCGCTGCTTGCGTTCATCACCGATGTGCACGCGCTCGGCCTGCAGACCGCGCAAGGCCTGATCCTGACGGAATCCTGGTACTGGGACCTCACCGACGCCAACCGCGCTTTCACCAAGCGCTTTGCGCCCCAGGACAAGGGCATCCATCCGACCATGGTGCACGCCGGCGTCTACTCGGCGGTCACGCATTATCTCAAGGCGGTCGAGGCACTCAAGAGCGATGCCGACGGCAAGGCGGTGGTCGCCAAGATGAAAGAGATGCCCACGGATGATCCGCTGTTCGGCAAGGGCACGGTGCGCGCCGACGGCCGCAAGATCCATCCGATGTATCTGTTCGAGGTGAAGAAGCCGTCGGAATCGAAGGGTGCGTGGGACTACTACAAGCTTCGCGCCACCATCCCGGCGAACGAAGCGTTCCGGCCGATGGCGGCTGGCGGCTGCCCGTTGGTCAAGAGCTGACCCTTCCATCGGGGGCGTCGCGCCTGTGGAAGCGGGGCGCTTGGGATGACCGGCCATGTTCGAGGTGTTCGGCGTCAGCTCGCAGGCTCTGTTCGGGCAGCTCCTGATCGGGCTCATCAATGGCTCGTTCTACGCCCTGCTCAGCCTCGGGCTCGCCGTTATCTTCGGCATGCTCAACATCATCAACTTCACCCATGGCGCCCAGTACATGCTGGGCGCCTTCGTGGCGATCTTCCTCTTGCAGTATGCCGGGCTGGGCTACTGGTGGGCGCTGGTGATTGCGCCGCTGGTGGTGGGCGCGACCGGTATCGTCGTCGAGCGGCTGTTCCTGCGCTGGCTCTATCAGCTTGATCACTTGTACGGCTTGCTGCTCACCTTCGGCCTTGCCCTGATCATCGAGGGCCTGTTCCGCAATTTCTTCGGCTCCTCAGGCTTGCCTTATTCGGTGCCGCCATCGCTGCGGGGCGGGAGGAATCTCGGCTTCATATTCTTGCCCAACTACCGCGCCTGGGTGGTGGCGTTCTCGCTCGTCGTATGCCTTGCCACCTGGTTCGTGATCGAGCGCACCAAGCTCGGCTCCTATCTGCGGGCGGCCACCGAAAATCCGACACTCGTGCGCGCCTTTGGCATCAACGTGCCGCGCATGATCACGCTCACCTACGGCTTCGGCGTCGCGCTTGCAGCGCTGGCGGGCGTGATGGCGGCCCCGATCTACAACGTGAGCCCGCAGATGGGCGCAAACCTGATCATCGTGGTGTTCGCGGTGGTGGTGATCGGCGGCATGGGGTCGATCCTGGGGGCTATCGTCACCGGCTTCGGCCTCGGCGTGATCGAGGGGTTGACCAAGGTGTTCTTCCCGGAAGCCTCGAACACAGTGATCTTTGTCGTCATGGCGATCGTGCTTTTGATCCGGCCGGCCGGATTGTTCGGACGGAGCGCGTAGCATGGCGGCGATCGACCAGACGAGCGAGCCGGCGACACAGGTGCGGGCTTGGAGCGAGCCGGCCGCGCTCGTCGTGATGGTGTTGCTCCTCGCAGTGATGCCGGCGTTCGTCTATCCGGTCTTTCTGATGAAGGCCTTGTGCTTCGCGCTGTTTGCCTGCGCCTTCAATCTTCTCATCGGCTATGTCGGATTGCTGTCATTCGGGCATGCACTGTTCTTCGGCTGGGCGGGCTACGTTGCCGCACACCTTGCCAAGGTGGGGCAGATCAGCCTGCCGATCTGGCCGGGCGCATGGATCGTCATCCCGTTGCCGCCGTTGTCGCCCGAGCTTGCCATCCTGGGCGGCGCGCTTGCGGCGGCGGTGCTTGGATTGGTCGTGGGCGCGCTCGCCATCCGCCGGCAGGGCATCTATTTTGCGATGATCACGCTCGCGCTTGCCCAGATGACGTTTTTCTTCGCCGTGCAGGCGCCGTTCACGCATGGCGAGGACGGCATCCAGGCGGTGCCGCGCGGCCGGCTGTTCGGCATTATCGATCTGACCGTCCAGCTCAACATGTACATCACCGTGGCGGTGATCTTCCTCGGCTCGTTTCTCATGATCTATCGCATCATCAACTCGCCGTTCGGCGAGGTGCTCAAGGCGATCCGCGAGAACGAGCCACGCGCGATCTCGCTCGGCTACCGCACCGAGCGCTACAAGCTCATGGCCTTCGTGCTCTCGGCGACGTTTGCGGGCGTGGCCGGCAGCACCAAGGCGATCGTGTTCCAGCTCGCCTCACTGACGGACGTCGACTGGCCGATGTCGGGGGAGGTGATCCTGATGACGCTGGTCGGCGGTCTCGGCACCGTGTTTGGTCCGGTCGTCGGCGCCTTCTTCGTTGTGACGATGGAGAACTACCTTACGACCATCGGGCAGTGGGTGTTTGTCGTGCAGGGATCGATCTTTGTCGTGTGCGTGCTGTTGTTCCGTCGTGGCTTGGTTGGCGAGCTGGCGCATCGGCTGCGCGTGCGCCTGTAGGTCATTCCGCCGCCAGCGTGGCTTGGACTGCGTCGAAGACGCGGCCGACCGCAATCTCGTCGACGTTGCGGTGTCGTACTTCGTTGCAGCCGGCTTGGCCGCAGTGTGGGCACGGGCGGTCGGACGGTGGCTCGATCGCGGCCGCGAGCGGGTTGAGCGGCGCCCAGAGGCGTGGAGCGGTCGGGCCGAAAAGCGCGATGGTCTTGACGCCGATCGCTGCGGCGATGTGCATGAGCCCGGAATCGTTGGTCACTGCCGCATCCGCGGCCGCGAGCGCAATGACTGCGTCGCGCAGGTCGGTGCCGGTGAGGTCGCGCACGCGCTCCCCGCCTGCGGCGACGATCTCTCGCGCGAGCTCGGCCTCGTTTGGTCCGCCCAGCACCCACACGTTCACGCCCGTTTCGGCGAGCCTTCGCGCCAGTTCCGCGTAGTTCCTTCTCGACCAGCGCTTGCCGGGCCCGACCGCGCCCGGCGCAAGCGCTACCACCGGTCGTGGGGCCGGCGCGAGACCGCGGCGTTGGAGCCAGGCCGCGACCTCATCGCCCGGCACGACGATCTCCGGTAGCGGCCATTCCGCCGGCGGCGTGGCGCCTTTCGGAAGCGCCAGCGCCCCCATGCAGTCGATCATGCGCGCAAGCCTTCTCTCGCCCCAGCGCAGGTCGTTGATCAGGCCGAAGCGCCCCTCGCCGACAAAGCCCGTCCGTTCCGGAATGCCGGCGAGGAAAGGCGCCAAGGCAGCCTTCCAGGTCCGCAGCATGACCAAGGCGGTCCCATAGCCCTCGGCCCGTAGCCGCTTGCCCAGGGCGAGATAGCGCCCGACGGGCAACCGACCGCGTGGAAGGTCGCAGACGATCCCCTGGCGCACGCCCGGCATGTAGTCGAGAAGCGGTGCGCACAGGGCACTAGTGAGGAGATCGACAGGCCGTTGCGGCCAGCGTGCTTTCAGCGCCTTCACCACCGAGTGGCAGCGCACGAAATCGCCGATCCACATGTAGGGGACAATGAGGATAGGGCTCGACCCTGGCAGATGATATGAAATCTTGTTCACTTTATTTGCTTCGGGCCAGAACCTGGGTTCATATGACCGGGCAGCGCCGAGCGCGCGGTCCGGGCAGGGCATGCGGTTAACCGTCGGGCCCGGGCCTGTCCAGTGCGGACCGGGGGCGTCCGTTGCGCCGGGGACCGCGCTGGGGCAAAGGAGGGCCTCCGGCACGGGCGCGGAGTGGGAATGTTGTTGGTCACCGGCGGAGCCGGATTCATCGGATCGAATGTGGTGGCGAGCCTGAACGAGGCGGGACGCGCCGACATTGCCGTCAGCGACGAGCTGGGCACCGGCGAGAAATGGCGCAACCTTGCCAAGCGCCAGCTTGCCGATATCGTCCCCCCGCTGGCGCTGCCCGGCTGGCTCGATGATCGCAAGCTCGACGCCGTCATCCACCTGGGGGCGATCTCAGACACGACCGCGACCGACGCCGATCTCGTGGTCGAGACCAATTTCCGGCTCTCGATGCGGCTGCTCGATTGGTGCACGCAAACCCGCACGCCCTTCATCTATGCGTCCTCGGCCGCGACCTATGGGGCGGGCGCAGAAGGATTTGCCGACGACTGGTCGCCCACGGCACTGCGGCGGCTGCGGCCGATGAATCTCTATGGCTGGAGCAAGCACCTGTTCGATCTCGCGCTTGTGGAGCGCTCGTGCCGGGGCGCGCCGCTGCCGCCGCAATGGGCGGGCCTCAAGTTCTTCAACGTCTTCGGCCCGAATGAATATCATAAAGGCGAGATGATGAGTCTCGTGGCCAAGCGCTTCGGTGACGCCAGGAGCGGCAAGCCGGTGCGCCTGTTCAGGTCGCATCGCGAGGGCATCGCGGATGGCGAGCAGAAGCGAGATTTCATCTACGTCGACGACGCCGTCGCGGTGGTGCGCTGGCTGCTCGAAACGCCGTCCGTGTCGGGGATATTCAACGTTGGCACCGGCGCGGCGCGCAGCTTCCGTGATCTCGTGGTCGCGATGTTTCGCGCGCTCGGTCTTCCCGCGAACATCGAATACATCGACATGCCGCCCGCGATCAGAGGACAATACCAGTATTTCACGCAAGCGGAGATCGAAAACCTGCGTCGCGCCGGCTACAATGCGGGTTTCACGCCGCTGGAAGACACAGTCGCGCGTTACGTTACGCAACATCTCGATTGCGCGGACCGCTATCGTTGAACGCTAGTGCCGCCGATGTGAAGTTCCTATGCCACCTGCAGCAAATTCGGTTAGGAACTTCAAATCGAAAAGCGACACTCAAATCATGGAGTTCGAGTGCCCCTTTGTTTCCGACGTTCGCGTGAGAATGTGCTGAGACGTATCGCGAACTTCGGAAGTCGGGGCACTAGAGGCAACGCAAGGGAGAGTCGCTTTGGCATCGCCTACGCACGGCTTTGACCAGCACCTGGCGAAGTTCCGGGACCAGACTGTGATCTGCGTCGGCGATCTGATGCTCGACGAGTTCCACTATGGCAGCGTCTCCCGGATTTCTCCGGAGGCGCCGACGCCGGTCATTGCGGTCCAGCGTCACGAGACCATGGTGGGAGCGGCCGGCAACGTCGCCCGCAACATCGTTTGCCTCGGAGCGCAGTGCGCTCTGGTCGGTGTCGTGGGAGAGGACGAGAGCGGTCGGCTCCTGATGCGGGAAATCGCCAAGGAGTCCCAAATCGAAAGCTATATTGTGGTGGACCGCTCGCGGCCGACCACACGAAAAGTTCGCTTTGTGTCGGAGCACCATTCGACCCATCTGCTGCGTGCCGATTGGGAAGCCTCCGGCCATGTCAGCGCCGACCTGGAGAAAGCGCTGATCGATCGCGTGCTCGCGGCGCTGCCGCGGGCGCAAGCACTCATCTTGTCGGACTATGCCAAAGGCGTCCTGACGCCGACCGTCATCAGCACGATCATCGCTGCCGCGCTCAAACAGGGAACGCCAGTCATCGTCGATCCGAAGGGCGTCGATTACTCGATCTATCGCGGCGCGACGCTGGTGACGCCGAACCGCAAGGAACTGTCGGAGGCGACCCATCGGCCGGTCGGCAGCAAGGCGGAGCTCGAAGCTGCCGCGGCCGCGCTCATTGGCGCCATCGACTGCCAGGCCTTGCTGGTGACGCTTAGCGAGGATGGCATGATGCTGATCGAGCGCGGCCGCGAGCCGATCTACGTGCCGGCCTATCCGGTGCGCGTGCGTGACGTCTCCGGCGCTGGCGATACAGTTGCGGCAGCGCTCGCGATCACGTTGGCGCTCGGCGAGGACCTCGAGACGGCGATGCGAACCGCCAACGCGGCGGCCTCGGTCGTGGTCGGCAAGCGCGGCATTGCGACTGTTTCGGCGCCTGAGCTGCGTTCGCGCATTCTACCGCCGGCTTCGCTCGCTCCTGAAGAGAAGATCATCCACGACCGATCGGTGCTTGACGATCGGCTCGCCGAGTGGCGGCGGCAGGGCCTGCGCATCGGTTTCACCAACGGGTGCTTCGATCTTCTGCATCCGGGCCATGTCCGGCTCTTGACCGAAGCGCGCGGCGCCTGCGACCGGCTGGTCGTCGGCCTCAACAGCGATACTTCGGTGAAGCGTCTCAAGGGCGAGGGGCGGCCGGTGCAGGACCAGCAGGCGCGAGCCGACGTGCTGGCCGCACTCGAAGCGGTCGATGTGGTCGTCTTCTTCGAGGAAGATACGCCGATCGAACTAATCCGCCGCGTGCGGCCCAAGGTGCTGGTCAAAGGTGCCGATTATCGCATCGACCAAGTCGTGGGGCGCGAGATCGTGGAGACAGATGGCGGCGAGATCGTTCTGGTCGATCTGGTGCCGGGTTGCAGCACGACCAATCTGCTGAAGCGGCAGCCCGTATCGGGCTGAGGCAACATTTCAGATCGCCGGCGCTCCGCAGCTAGGCCCACGCGGTCGGCGGGCCTGTCATGCGCGATAAACAGTCTGGACTTGATAGGCTGCGCCGGTAGCGTTTGACATCCCGGTGATCCCGCAGAACTTGCCAGATGGTTCCGTCGATCAATCCCGCGCGGCGAAAATCTTTCAGATGTTGGAGGGCCGTCATGAACAGCCCCCCGCGGAGCTCATAGATCAAGTATTTCGTGGCGAGATAGGACGCTACTTTGCGGTGGCGTCGAAACAAATCCGGATGTGCGCGCGCATAGCTGAGCAGCCCGACGCCAGCCTCCGCCCATTGGTGGGACAGCGCATCATCAGACTGGTACTTGTCCCAAAGCGTGGCGGAGAGCATGCGACCGCGGCCCTGAAGCGCAACGCGGACCAAGAACTCTTGATCCTCGGCCCAGCGCAAGTCGGTCCGAAAGCCGCCGACTGCAATCGCGGCGGAGCGGCGGACCGTGATGCTGGTGGCTCCGGCTTCAAAGAAGCCGCAAAACAGGCCCCATTCGAACGCGCTCGAATCGAAGATGGCATCCGGCATGCGGGAAACGTGTTTGCAGCCATGACGATCGTGTTTGAGGCCCGATGACAGCACGCAGACGACGTCAGGTTCGCTCGCAAAGATCGCGAGGGGGGCGGAAAGCCTTTGCTGCAGATAGGCGTCATCGGAGTCAAGGAACGCCACGATGTCCGCCCGGGTAGCCTCAAGACCGGCGTTGCGGGCGGCCGATACGCCACGATTGTTCGCAAGCGTGATGACTCGAATGCGGGGATCGTCGAGCGACGCCAGGTAGACGCGCGTCTGGTCGGTCGAGCCGTCGTCGACGATGATCAGCTCCCAGTCCGGTTCGTTCTGCGCCAGCACGCTGGTGATGGCCCGCGGAAGGACTGTCTGCCGATTGTAAGTCGGCAGGACAATGGAAATGGAAGGCCGGGACGCTGCCATGTCATTCGTCATGAGGTGCACATCGGTGGACTGGCACACGCGTCGTTGTCCTGGAGATCATGCTGACGCCGCCATGGCGCGCAGCTTTTCTCCGAGCGACGAAGATACGCAGTCTTTTCCTGTGATATTGTCAAAACGGAAACACCATCCCGTGAACGCGACTCGCTGATGCCGGGATGCTCGTTGTCGTGGGAGCAATTCCGATCAGCCCGGGAGCCTTAGGGTCATGCGTTGACAGAGCATTGTTCATGGGCAAATGTTTGACAATTATCCGGCGGCGCGTGGCACGATCAATGGGGCTCTGCTTTCAAGCAATTTTGATTTTTATCCCTCGGCGTTGCAATTGAACAGGCCTGATCGGGAGAGCTCGCATATCCATCTCATAAAATTTGCGACAATTTCCAGACCGTCGTTGCCCTGCGGCTGCCCCGTTTTGTCAGTTGTTGCCTGACGCTCACATTGCCTCGACGCGAAAAGCCGCAGCGCATGCCCCTCATTGCCGATACCGACAAGATATGCATACCACGCACGATCGGCCTGAACGCAACAAGGTTGAAGTTGCCCCATCCGATGCTGCTGGCCAAAACGAGGTTGGTTCCGCCTGAAGGCGATGAGGGTCCCGTTTCTTTGGCCTGCAGGATGACGGCAGAATTTCAATCGTGACGGATTGGCACTCTGATCCATCTATTTCAGTTAACCTTCACCAGCGTCGATTGCGTGGTATTCCCGGGTGAATTGCTGATAGGGTCGGCTGGCTACCCGCGCCGGTTGATCTCGGTGTCGTCCTGAGCAATGCCACTACTGCGGGTGCTCGGCGCATCGAGGGACCGGTGGCGGGCGGCTTCGCCAGGACTTCCGCCATCGCATGAGCTGCTCATAACCGTGCCGCGGCTTTCCGCCATCATCATCACCCGGAACGAGGCCGGCAAGATCGCCGACTGCCTCGATAGCCTCGCGTTTTGCCACGAGCGGATTGTGGTCGACTGCGGCAGTGAAGACGAGACCGGGCCCATCGCGCGCGAACACGGTGCGCGGGTCGAACATCACGCCTTCGAGGGCTTCGGCGCACAAAAGAACTTCGCGTTGTCGCTCGCGACCGGGGATTGGGTACTGTCGTTGGATGCCGACGAGCGTGTGTCGCCTGCGCTTGCCGCCGAGCTCAGAACAGCCATCGCCGCGGACAGTGCCGATGCCTTCGAGATGCCGCGCCTGTCCACCTTTCTGGGGCGGGAGATGCGGCATTCCGGCTGGTATCCCGACTACGTGTTGCGCCTGTTTCGCCGCGGCAGGGCGCGCTTCAGCGATGACATCGTGCACGAACATGTGGTGTGTGCGGGCGCGGTGCGGCGCTTGAAGGAGCCGCTGACGCATCATCCGGTCAGCCGCATCGAGGATGCTGTCTCGCGCATGGACCGTTACTCAAGCGCGGGCGCCGAGCAGATGGTCGCCTCGGGACGGCGGGTGACATTTGCGAGCGGCTTCGTGCACGGGCTCTGGACTTTCTTACGTACTTACCTCTTGCGCGCTGGCTTTCTCGACGGGCGCGAGGGGCTGCTGCTCGCCATTCTAAATGCAGAGGGAACCTATTATCGCTACATGAAGGCTTGGCAGTTGGCGCGACAACGCGGCCGCTCGGGTTCCGGTGGCGGTGGGCATACCGATTGAGTCACAGGGTCGGTTGTTGAGGGCGCGGACGAAGTTCGCAAACGAGGTGCCGCAGAATGATGCGAACTTGGGAATCGGGACACTGGCACCTCTATGATGGTGCCGCTTTTCGATCTGAAGTTCGTAAGCGGGTTTGCCGCGGGTGTTGTAGGGACTTCAGATCGGCGGCACTAACTCAGTCGGAAGACAGCATTTTGCCGGCTGCGGGCTGCTATCGTGTAACCGAGATCTTGCATGAGCTGGTAAAGGTCGATCGACCAGTCCTGCGGTCGATCTTCGATCAGCACAAGTCGGGGCAGCAGCGGGCGCGCTGCTGTCTCAAGGAACGGCGCCAATGCCAAGTCCTCCGCGCCTTCGATGTCGATCTTGAGCGCATCGATTGAGGATATGCCGTTCTGATTGAGAATCGCCGCAAGGGGGCGGCATGTGACGCGCACTGATGCGGTGCTGCCGTGTGCAGGCTTGCCGCCGGTGTCGAGGTGCGTGCCGCCGCTGTCGCGCTCGTCGATGACGAGGTCCATCTCGGCTTCTCGATCGGCCACCGCCATGGGCAGGATCACAATGGTGCCGTTCGCGTTGGCTCGAACGTTGAACCGAAGCCGATCAACAATGCCGGGCTGCGGCTCCAGCGCCAGGATGCGGGCTCGGGTGCCGCTGCGGCTGGCGACGTAAAGCGAATAGAGCCCCACATTGGCGCCAATGTCGACGAACGTGAAGGCTTTGCCTTCGGCGATGCGCTCGTCAACCGCGGCAGCCAGCACGTCAAGCTCAAGCCGATCGAACATCTGCGGCGTGAACAGCGCGTTCTTCTCGCAGCTGTTCCGGCTGGGATAGAGGCGCATGCGGGAGCTCCAGATGTCCGTATCGACCGGCCGTCCCCGCAGGCTGTTGATCGCCATGCGCCGCAACGGCATCGATAGTCGCAGCCCGAGCCAGCTGGCCGGCAGCCGGCGGGTCATCGCCAGTACCACCCGGGTAAACGCGTTGGGCGCATGGCTGCCGTAGGGGGATTGGTCGGCCGTGGTCGTCATCGTCAGGATCACCGCGCAACAACTGGTGGCGCTTTGTCAATCGGGTTACCCCGGAATTGGCGGCTGTCAGCAATCGGGTCTTCGACTTGCTTATGCCGACCAATGGGTTACACGTGCACCCGATAGAGGCGAGCCGTGAGAGGGCGCCGGTGACCGGGCTGATCTCCGTCATCCTTACCACATACCAGCGCGAGGACGCGCTTGCGGCGGTGTTGCGAGGACTCGCAGGCCAGACCGACCGCGCCTTCGAGATCATCGTGGCGGACGATGGATCGGGACCACGAACGCGTGCGCTGGTCAGGCGCCGCGCCGCGGATATCGGCATCCGGCTCGAACACGTGTGGCAAGAGGACCGTGGGTTTCGCGCCGGCGAGGCGCGCAATCGCGGCATCCTTGCGAGCCGGGGTGACTATTGCATCTTCCTCGACGGCGACTGCATTCCGCGGCCGAATTTCGTCGCTGTGCACCGCCGGCTGGCGGAACCGGGATGGTTTGTCACTGGCAACCGTGTCTTGATGTCGCGCGAGCTCACCGACGAGGTCCTTGCGCAGGCGCGTGACGCCGAGCGATGGAGATTGCAGAATTGGATCGCGCTGCGCTATCGCGGCAGGGTCAACCGGCTGGCGCCATTATTGCGAGTTCCGCTTGGACCTGCCCGCAAACTGCGGCCGCGCGCTTGGCGCGGGGCGCGATCCTGCAATCTTGCCGTCTGGCGCCAGGATCTCGATCGGGTGGATGGATTCGACGCTGCTTATAGCGGCTGGGGTCTTGAGGATTCAGACCTGTTGATTCGGCTGTTGCGTGCCGGCGTTCGTCGCAAGGACGGCAATTTCGCGACCGGCGTCCTTCACCTCTGGCATTCGGAGAGCGACCGCTCGTCCATGCAGGAGAATCAGCGCCGACTTGATGCGATCGAGCAGGCGGACCGGGTGCGGGCGACGGCCGGGCTTTCGGCGCTGAGCGGAACCCTTGGAACAAATGTTGGGCCGGCGTCCGGGCTTGCGCCGGCGAATTGCGCCAGCCCGTGACGGATCGCCAAGACTCACCGGCATGGCGGCCGATGGTATTCACAGCGATATGATGGATTTAATATCCTTAGGAAATGGCGCCGCGAGGCCAGAGTCGATTTGAATTTCCCGCGATTGTTGCAGGACGCTCCAATAGGAACTACAAAATTAAAGCACGCCAGAATCGTACCACCGCTGGCATCTCCTCTTGTTTCACGTTCGTATTGGAGGGCGTCATCTGACTGTCGCAAACTCTTGGATTCGAGGCACTTGTGACTATTCGCGCTGAAAGGGCGCCGTTCGGCCATTTCAGAACATGACAATCCGGGATGTTTCCATCATCGGCAGGTTGCTGGATCGCGAGCATTTTGCGCTGGCTGCGGATTGGCTTGCCGTCGCGGTTGCGGTGTCGCTCCCGTGGTCGACATCGCTCAGCGGCATTGTGATTTCGCTATGGCTCCTCGCCCTCATCCCGACGCTGGACTTCCGATCTGTTCGCTGGGGAGTAACCATTCCCGCTGCCGCGATTCCGGTGGCGCTGTTCGTGTATGGCGTGATTGGCATGGCGTGGGGCGGCGCAAGCTTCGAAGACCAGTGGGGCTCCATCAAGCCGACCCTCAGACTTCTGGCGGTGCCGCTGCTTTTCATCCACTTCAGTCGAAGCGAGCGTGGAACCTGGGTGCTCAAGGGATTTCTTCTGTCCTGCGCTGTCTTGCTCGCTGTGTCGTGGTTCCTGACGATGTGGCCGGTACACGTGCGGCTGAACGGGTCACCCCCGGGCGTGCCGGTCAAGGACTACATCGTCCAAAGCAACGAATTCCTGATCTGCGCCTTCGGGCTGACACACCTCTCGATCGGCGCATGGCAGGGGGGGCGACGGCGCCTCGCCGTGGCACTCGTGGCGCTTGGGCTGGTGTTCCTTCTCAACATCGCTTTTGTCGCAACGGCGCGAAGCACGTTCGTGGCTTTCATCGTGTTGCTCGTCGTCATTTCGTTCCAGCGGTTTGACCTCAAGGGCGGTCTCGCCGTCATGATGACGGGCGCGATCTTCGCCGCCGTGATGTGGGTATCGTCGGCGGGCTTGCGAACGCGCGTCTATTCCGTCGCCACTGAGATTCAGGAGTATCGCACCAAGGACGTATCGACATCATCCGGGATTCGACTCGAGTTCTGGCGCAAGTCGATCCAATTGATCGCTGCAGCTCCCATCTTCGGGCACGGCACGGGCACCGTGCTGGATCGATTTCGAGAGCTCGCAAAGGGCCACACCGGAGCGGAAGCGGTCGTGACCGATCAGCCGCATAACCAGACCTTTCAGATCGCGATCCAGCTTGGCCTTGTTGGCGCCGCGCTGCTGTTTGGCGTGTGGATCTCGCACCTTCTGCTGTTCCGTGGCGGGGGACTGGTGGCTTGGTTCGGGGTTGGCGTGGTGGTCGAGAACATGGTGGCATGTTTGTTCAATACCTACCTGCTGGAATTTACGCTGGGCTGGACATACGTCTTCGGCGTAGGCGTGCTCGGCGGCATGGTATTGCGGAGGGGCGGGCATGCCCGCCCTGATTCTGCGGTGGCGTAGGGTCGCGAAGGTCGCTAAAACTTCGCATCCGCTGCTGAGGATTTGAGGGGACGCTTGGCGAAGTTTACGTCGCGCCAGACTCTTGTCGTCGTGCACGATCTTGTGTCGACCGCTGCAGCGATCGTCGCAAGCTTCTGGCTGCGGTTCGATACCCAGGGCCTTGAGGATCGTTTCGACGCGCTCTTAATCTTCCTGCCGGGATTCCTCCTCTACGCGGCGGGCGTCTACCAGCTCTTTCAGCTCTACAAGGGCAAGTGGCGATTTGCGTCGCTGCCCGACCTTTACAACATCTTCCGGGCGGTCAGCGTGCTCGCGGTCTCGCTGCTCGTGCTCGACTATATCCTGGTCGCCCCCAACGTCCTGGGCGCGTTCTTCTTCGGCAAGCTGACGATCATACTTTACTGGTTTCTCCAGATGTTCTTCCTGGGTGGGCCACGCATCGCCTATCGATATTTTCGTTATTCGCGGACGCGCTATCGCGCGATCGCAGCCGGATCGGCCCCTGTTCTGGTGCTGGGCCGCGCCGCCGATGCCGAAATTCTGCTGCGCGGCATCGAAAACGGCGCCGTGAAGAAGATTTGGCCGGTGGGAATACTGTCGCCGTCGCTGGCGGATCAGGGCCAGTCGGTGCGCGGGGTCTCGGTCGTCGGGACGCTCGATGAGCTTGAGACTGCGGTCAACGATCTCGCAGCGCGTGGGCGGCCGATTGCGCGAATCGTGCTCACGCCGTCTGCGTTGGATCCGACGGTGACGCCGGAAGCCATCGTGATGAAGGCGAGGCGTCTGGGTCTCGCGACCAGCCGGCTTCCTGCGCTCGACGAGGGCGGCGAGGCCTTGCGGCTCTCTCCGGTGAATGTCGAGGACCTGCTGCTACGGCAAAGCGTGTCCATCGACTACCGCCGGCTGGAGCGCTTTGTGGCGGGCAAGTCCATCGTCGTGACGGGCGGAGGAGGCTCGATCGGCGGCGAAATTTGCGACCGCGTCGTTACCTTTGGGGCCGCGCGCGTGTTGATCATCGAGAATTCGGAGCCTGCGCTGCATGCGGTCCTGGAGGCGCTCGCGACCAAGCAGGCGAAGGCGGTGATCGAAGGACGGCTGGCGGACGTGCGTGATCGGGTACGCATCGTTCGGCTGATCGGAGAATTCAAGCCCGACATCGTGTTCCATGCGGCGGCCCTCAAGCACGTGCCACTGCTCGAGCGGGATTGGGAAGAAGGTGTCAAGACCAACGTCTTCGGCTCGGTCAACGTCGCCGATGCGGCGGCTGCCGCCGGCGCTGCCGCCATGGTGATGATTTCGACCGACAAGGCGATCGAACCGGTATCTGTTCTGGGCGCATCCAAGCGCTTTGCGGAAATGTATTGCCAGGCGCTCGACCATGAGTTCGTGCGGCGCGCCGACGAGCGCAGGATGCGCCTGATTGCCGTACGCTTCGGCAACGTGCTGGCGTCGAACGGCTCGGTGGTGCCCAAGTTCAAGGCTCAGATCGAGGCGGGCGGCCCGGTGACGGTGACGCATCCGGAGATGGTTCGCTACTTCATGACGATCCGGGAGGCCTGCGACCTCGTCGTGATGGCGGCAAGTCATGCGCTCGGGCCCGATCGCTCGGACGCCGCCGTCTATGTGCTCAACATGGGCCAGCCGGTGAAGATCGTCGACCTCGCGGAAAGGATGATCCGCCTGTCAGGCCTCGAACCGGGGCGCGACATCGAGATCACCTTCACGGGCATCAGGCCTGGAGAACGGCTGCACGAGATCCTGTTCGCGCGCGAGGAGCCGACCGCACCGATCGGGATAGAAGGCATCGTTGCGGCCAGGCCGGTCAGTCCCTCGCTCGAGGCGATGCGCGGCTGGCTGGCGGCTTTGGAACAGGGCCTCGCGCGCGACGAGCGCTCGGCGATCTACGACATCCTGCGCGACGCGGTGCCGGATTTCGCTGGAGAAGCAGCCTGAGCCATCGCGGCAAGCCCTGCGCGCGTATCCGTGGCGGGGCGCCAGCCGGCGGCCAGGAGCTTTGCCGGATTGATGACGCAGTCGCCACCGATGCGCTCCCAGATGTGTGCGCGGCCCGTCGCCCTGAGCGCGAGTGCCAGTAGCCGCGGGGGCACCGGCAGAAGGCGCGGCGCTCGACTCTGGCCGGCACGGATGGCGCCGACCATCTCGCCGACAGTCAGCGGGGCTGGATCGGCCACGACGTAGGTCTCATTCATTGTTGCGGGCGCAGCAAGTGCAAGATGGATTGCGGCAATGAGATTGTCCCGCGCCAGCAGCGAGCGGCGGTTGCGCAACGCGCCGAAAGGCAGGGGCCAGGGCGAACGCGCAAGGCGCATGAGATCGGCGAGATTTCCTTTGACTCCCGGACCATAGATCAGGGCGGGCCGCAGGATCGTGAACGGCAGATTGGCGGCGCGGATGGCGTTCTCGGCGGCGAGCTTGGAGCGGCCATAGGCGTCCACGGGTTGCGGCATGTCCGCCTCGGTGAGGGGGTGATCGGCAACGGGCCCCGCCTGGGCGCGGACGGAGGAGACAAAGATCAGGCGACGGATGCGGTCGCGTGCGGCTGCTGCGGCCAAGGCGGCTGTCGCTGCGCGATTGACGCGGTCATACAGATCGTCGGCGATGTCCGATCCGGCGTGCGCGATGCCCGCGAGATGGATCACGGCATCCATGTCGGCGAGCAGGGGACGCCATTCTAGCGGGCGAGCCAGGTCCGAGACCGCAACGACTTCCACCGTGCGCGGGAAAATATCGGCGGGCAGGCGCATGGCCGCGCGCAGGCGGTGCCCTTGTTCCGTCAGTTGCTCGACAAGGGCTCGCCCGATGAAACCCGACGCTCCGGTCACCAGGATGCGCATCAGGCTTTCTTTCCACGCGCAAAGCTCACAAGCACGGCGCTCACCAGCATCGCGCCGGTCGCAAGCGAAACGGCTGATACGATCCTATTGGAGTGCATGACTGTCAGCACCGCGAGAGCCGCGAGCGCAATATTGAGCATGAATACACGGGCAACGACGTCGCTGACGCTGAAACCTTTGTCGGTCGCACGCTGGTAGAAATGGCTGCGGTGCGCCTGCCAGACCGGTTCCCGCCGCCAGGTTCGGCGCATCAACGTCAGCGAGGCGTCGGCCAGATAATAGAGCGGAAGCAGGAGGGCCGCCGCGAGGTGCCCGCGGACCGCCAGCTGCAGCAAGAGCCAGGCCAGCAGGAGACCGATCGGGAGGCTGCCAACATCGCCGAGGAACAAGCGCGCGACCGGCTTGTTGAAGGGGGCAAATCCGATGACCGCTCCCAAGAGCGCCACCGCTACGATCAGCGGCAGTTCCGGAAGCGCGCCCACGAGGCCGAGCAAGGCAACCGCCCCGGCAAGCGGGACGGTTTCTGCGACCGTCATCCAGTCGATGCCGTCCATGAAGTTGGTGAGATTGATGAACCAGACGCCGCCCAGGAGCAGGCAGACGCGCTCGATCCACCAGGGCAGCATTGCGACGACACGCCAATCAGCCGGCATTGCTGCGATGACCAAGCCGACCGCGAGGCATTGCAGAACAAGACGGAAGGCGACGGAAAGCGGACGGATGTCGTCGATTGCCCCGACTGCGGCCAGGAGCGCGGTTGCCATCGTCAGGGCGAGGAACTCGCCGCCGATTGTCCCGGTGCCGGCGAGCGATAGGCCGAGCGCGGTGGCGGCGAATGTGGCTGCGATGACGGCGGCGCCACCGCCCTGCGGCGTCGGCTCGCGGTGGGACGAGCGGGCGTTGGGTCGGGCGAGCGCGTAGGCCTTGAGCCACGGCAATGTCAGCACGATCAGCCCGGCGCTGGCGGTTCCTGCCAGGACGGCCACCGATGTGAGCACAGCGTTGGAGACGCTTGTCATGTCGGTCATAGTGGCGGCGCTACGGCAGGCGGGCGATTCTGCGAATTGGTCCGCCGATCAGACGCCATGGTAGTCGCGATACCACGCCAGGAAGGCGCGCACACCGTCGGCGAGCGGCGTCGCCGGTCGAAAGCCGGTAATCTGCTCCAGAATTATGGTGCTTGCCCAGGTCGCCGGCACGTCGCCAGGCTGCATCGGCAAGTCGCGGCGTAGCGCCTTACGGCCGATGGCGTCCTCGATGATGGCGATGAAGTCGTCGAGGCCGACCGGATGGCCGCCGCCGACGTTGACCACCCGGTAGGGCGGCTCCGACGAGCCGCTGGGCGCATTGTCCGAGAGCCGAACGATGGCCTCCACCACGTCGCTCACATAGGTGAAATCGCGGGTCTGTTTGCCGGCGCCATAGACCTCGATCGGCTCGCCCGCGATGATGTTCTTGGTGAACTTGAACAGCGCCATGTCGGGACGGCCCCACGGGCCGTACACCGTAAACAGGCGCATCGCGGTGATCGGCAGGCCGTGGATGCCGGCGTAGCTATAGGCGACCGTCTCGGTGGCCTTCTTGGTCGCGGCGTAGAGGGATACCGGATGATCCGTATCCTGTCCTTCCTCGAACGGTTGCTGGCGTCCGGCGCCGTAGACCGAGCTTGTGGAGGCGATCAACAGGTGTCGCGGTGGGCGTTGGCGAAGCGCTTCCAGTAGATTGAACGTGCCGACAATGTTCGATTCGATATAGGCGCGCGGGTTTTCAGCGCTGTAGCGCACGCCGGCTTGTGCGGCGAGGTGCACGACGATGTCGGCGTTCGCCTCGGCTACGAGATCGGCAAGCGGCCCCGCCTCCTCGATCATGGCTTCGTGTGCAGTGAAACGATCGAACCGCGCGAGTTCCTGATGGCGCCGCCGTTTCAGAGCTGGATCGTAGTAAGGTGTGAAGCCGTCGATGCCGACGACGGCGTGCCCGTCCGTGAGCAGGCGCTGCGCCAGATGGAAGCCGATGAAGCCAGCCGTCCCGGTAATGAGGAAGCGCATATTAGTGTCCCGATTCCGAAGTTCGGATCATCTTGCGGCACACTCGCTTACGAACTTCGGAATCGAAGGACACTAGCGGCTCATTGTGCTGGTGCGGCTTTGGTTGAGAAGTCCGCAATTCGGACTCGCCGCGAGAATGTTGCGGACTTCTGAACAGCCACACCAGCGCCGCCGCGCTCAGCTTCCGCTGATGAAATAGGATGCCAGGCGCGACGTGATGTTGTCGGAAATGACCTTGGCGGCGCGGCGCTCGGCGTCCTTCATGCCGCTCAGCCTGGCGAACCGCTGTTGGCCGAGCGTGTCGTACGACACGTTGGTCGATGCTCGGCCACTGACCACCACCTTGCCGGTTGCGATTTCGGTCAACGAGTAGGTCGTCTTTAGTCCATAAAATTCGACGTTGGGCAGGGCCGACGCCCGGTCGATCGAGACCACCGCGCGGTTGCCGGAGATCTTGATCTTGAGCTTGTGGGTGCGCGGGCTGGGGTATCCGCCGCCCGTGAAGTTGAACGTCAGGTCGTTGCGGATCTGCACGGCAAGCCGCGCTTCCGACGTATTTGCGGCGGCGTCGATCTGCTCGACGTCGACAGCCGAAAGCGCGTCGTGCACCCCCGGCCGGCCCGAATCGGTCCCCGTGCCATAGAGCGGCTGAAAGCATCCGGCCAGGAGAGCGCCGGATATCAGCACGATGGGCACACAAAGGAATGGCTTGACGGACACGCGGCCTTCACCCCACCCCATTGAAGATCCTCTGCGATAGTACCGTCGATTTGGCTAGCCCAAACACCAACTTAACATAGCAGATCGGGAAGGCGAATACGATTTTCCCGGCTTTCTCCACCGCCCAAAGTGCCGGACGGGTACCGCAAGATCGCCACATTTTGCGGCCCGGGCGCTCATCTAGTCCCCCGCCCAACGCTCTCATACACGAAACCGGCCGCCAGCACATCCTCCGGCTGATAGATGTTCTTCAGGTCGACGACCACTGGGCTTGCCATGAGCCCCCTGAGCCGCGGGAAGTCGAGCGCCCGGAACTGCTCCCATTCCGTCACGATGACCAGCGCATGAGCGCCGGTTGCCGCCGAGTAGGGGCCGTCGCAATAGGTGACGTCCGATAGCACGGTCTTGGCCTGGGCCACGCCCGCGGGCTCGTAGGCCCTGACCGTGGCCCCGAGGTCCTGCAATCCCCTGATCAGGGCAATGGAGGGCGCCTCACGCATGTCGTCGGTATTGGGCTTGAAGGTCAGTCCGAGCAAGGCAATCGTCTTGCCGCGAATCGAGGCGCCGAGCGCATTGGCGACCTTGCGTGCCATGGCCCGCTTGCGCTGCTCGTTGACGGCCGCGACGGTCTCAATGACGCGCAGCGGCGCGTCATGATCCTGCGCGGTCTTGATCAGCGCGACAGTATCCTTGGGGAAGCACGACCCGCCATAACCTGGGCCGGCATGCAGGAATTTCGCCCCGATCCGGTTGTCGAGACCGATGCCGCGCGCCACCTCCTGAACGTTCGCTCCGACCTTTTCGCAGAGGTCGGCGATCTCGTTGATGAACGTGATCTTGGTGGCGAGGAACGCATTGGCCGAATACTTGATCAGCTCTGCGGTGCGCCGGCCGGTAAAGAGGATCGGCGCGGCGTTGAGGTAGAGCGGACGATAGAGCTCGGTGAGCGCGTCGCGCGCGCGCGCATCATCAGTGCCGACGACGATGCGATCGGGGTGCTTGAAGTCCCAGATCGCCGAGCCCTCGCGCAGAAATTCCGGATTCGAGACGACCGGGAATTGCTCATCCGGCCGCAGCTCACGCAGGATGCGCTCGACCTCGTCGCCCGTTCCGACAGGCACGGTTGACTTGGTGATGACGACCGCGGGGTGCGCCAGAAGGGGTGCGATCTCTCTGGTCGCTGCGTAGACGAAAGACAGGTCGGCATACCCGTCGCCACGGCGCGATGGCGTGCCGACCGCGATGAATACCGCTTCGGCGTTGCGCACGGCCTCGATCGCGCCGGAAAATGCCAGGCGACCCGCCTGCACGTTGGCAGCTACGAGCGCGGCGAGCCCGGGCTCGTAGATCGGGATTTCACCCCGATTGAGCGCGG
This sequence comes from uncultured Alphaproteobacteria bacterium, assembly GCA_963753575.1. Lineage (GTDB taxonomy): Bacteria > Pseudomonadota > Alphaproteobacteria > Rhizobiales > Xanthobacteraceae > VAZQ01. Next base: position 2,236,983 of record CAVWCR010000003.1, on the reverse strand, counting down.
CAATCTTGTCGGCGTCCTTGTCGACGCAGATGATGTTGTGGCCAAAATCGGCAAAGCAGGCTCCGGAAACGAGGCCCACATAGCCGGTCCCGATCATGACGACATGCATGTGACAGCTTCACTCTTTCTCTGGATGGCGCCCGTCATCAATCGTTGCCTTGCGGCACACGTCAAGCATTGTGCGGTCCATCCTCAGAATTTTCTCTCCTATCAACCTTCAAGCAAGCGCTGCCGGACGAGCTTGTCGGTCATCGTGCATGCATTTCGAGCGAGAGCGTTATGGCGCCGGTGGGCCGAACAGCTGCTGTTCGACAAGCCCGCAGATCGCATGCGCTGCCACGATGTGAATCTGTTGTATTTGGGGGGTCTCGTCGGAGGGCACGCGCACGCAAATATCGCAGAGCGAAAGCATGGCCGAAGGGCCATTGCCCGTGAAACCGACCGTTGTTGCGCCGATCTCGCGCGCGGCATTGAGGCCGGCGAGGATATTGGGCGATTGGCCCGAGGTCGAGATGGCAACGACGACGTCGCCGGCGCGGCCGAGGCCTCGGATCTGGCGCGCGAACACTTGCTCGAAGCCGTAGTCGTTGCCGACGGCGGTTAGAACCGAGGTGTCGGTCGTCAACGCAATCGCGGGCAATGGGGCTCGATCGAAGTTCAGCCGCGACAGGAACTCGCCCGCGATATGTTGAGCATCCGCAGCGCTGCCGCCGTTTCCGGCGAGGAGGATCTTGCCGCCGCTACGCAATGCGGTGGTCATCGCTTCCGCGGTACGGATCACGGCTTGCAGCATGTCACGATCGGCAGCAGCACGGCTGAGTGTCTCGCAGGACAGGCGAAAATGCCCGGCGATGCGTTCCTCGTTTGATAAGGCCGTCGCTGTCGTCATTCCGTTGGTCCTTCAAAAGGCGCTGTGGGCTCTTTAGAACACCAAACGTCGGGGCTGCCCAGATGGAAGTTTACGCGTGCTGAGGAGCGAGGGCCAAGTCGGAGCTTGATAGGCCACGCGGTTGATGTATTTGATGACCGCGTTCTAGCGCGGCGGTGCGGGCTGGCATTTCATCAACGTGACCACAATGACCGGCCAAGACTATCCACTCGATCCAGACGGTGTCTGGTGCCAGGTTTCAGCGCATGGCAAGCGCGGCGAGCCGGCACTGTTCCTCGATCGGGACGGGGTGGTGGTTGAGGAGGTGGACTATCTGCACCGTGTCGAGGACATCGCCATCTGCCCGGACGCTGCCGCCGTCGTCGCTGCAGCCAACGCCAGCGCGGTCGCGGTCGTGCTGGTGACCAACCAGGCGGGAATCGGCCGAGGCTATTACGGTTGGGCGGAATTTCGTGCGGTGCAGGAGGCGATCCAGGCGTTGGTGGCGGGCGAGGGCGGGCATTTCGATGCGGTCTATGCCTGTCCGCATCATCGTGACGGCAAGGGCGCCTTTGCGCATCCTGACCATCCCGCACGCAAGCCCAACCCCGGCATGTTGCGCCGCGCAGCAGCAGCGCTCGGCATAGACATGGCGCGATCCTGGCTCGTGGGCGACCGGGCGAGCGACATCGAAGCGGCCAAGCGGGCTGGCCTCGCCGGTGCGCTGCACGTGCTCACCGGCTATGGACAAACCGAGCGGGTGGCCGCTGTGGCCCTGTCCGGGCCGGAGTTTGAAGTCAGGACAGCGAACTCGATCGCGGGGGCGCTCATGCTGCCGATATTCGATGGCGCCGGCCGCATGAGCCGAGGCAGGTGACCGGCGTCATGGCCCGGGCGTTTGGTTAGACTCGGCATAGGTCTTGGCGACGTCTTGAATCGGTCCCATGGTCACGACCTTTCCCCGATCGAGCAGGATCGCCTTGTCGCAAAGCCCGCGCAGGACCGCCGGATCGTGGCAGGCGACCACCAGGATGTTGGATTTCTTGTAGAGCTGTTGCGCACGGTGGATCGCCTTTTCGACGAAATGAGTGTCGCCGGCGCCGATGACTTCGTCCATCAACAGGATGTCCGGATCGATGCAGGTGGCGACCGCAAATCCCAGCCTTATTTTCATGCCGGCCGAGTAGGTTCGCACCGGCATGTGGAGGAAGTCGCCGATTTCCGCGAAGGCGGCGATATCCGGCATGAGGCTCTTCAGCCGGCTGCGCGAAATCCCAATCAGGCCGCCGGCGAAGAAGACATTCTCATAGCCCGGCAGTTCCGGGTCCATCAGGCCGGCCAGGTTGAACAATGTCGATGTCCGCCCGGAAATGTGCGCGGTCCCGCCGGTCGGCTCCATGACGTCGGCCATGACGCGGAGCAATGTGGTCTTGCCCGCGCCGTTGCGCCCGAGCAGCGCGACGCGATCGCCGTCGTGAATATCGAGCGTTATATCGTCGAGCGCGCGCACGACGATACGGTTGCGGCGGTCGCGGGCGATGGCGCCGCCGGCTGAACGAAAGGCCGTTGCGCTGTTTGCCGCCTGTCGGAACAGGTTGATCTTGAGCGAGCGATCGAGGCCGCTGTAGATCGGAATTTCAACCGACACTCTGTCGAGCGAGATATGCGACATGCGGGTTACAGCCAATAGGGTATGCGGCGCCTGAAGCGCGCGAACAGCAGGTAGGTCAGATACCAGCCGACGATTGCCATCGTGATCACCGCGACAACCGTGAGGAGCGCCGGCGGCTTTCCGAGCATTGGCGCTCGCATGATCTCAATCAGATGATAGAACGGGTTGGCATCGATCCAGAGCGAATGAGCCTTGCCGGCGATCTGACCTCGGTTCCAGATCAGGGGTGTGAGGAAAAACAGAAGCTGAAGCATCGACGCGATTATGGGCTGCAGATCGCGGTACCGCGTGCCGATCAGAGCCAGAACGAGATTGATCCACGCCAGGATGATGCACAGCAGGGCGAGGCCTGGGAACACCAGCAGTGTGGCGGGCGTCACCGGCACGCCGGCGACCAGTATCACGCCGACGAAGACCAGTATGTTGTGGCTGAAGATGATGACCTGCCGCAGCACCGCCCGATAGACGTGCATCGAATAAGGCGCCGATACGGACAAGATGATCAATTGGGCAGTCGAAAAAGTCGTGCTGGCTTCCGTTATGATGCCGCTGATCAATCCCCAGACGAGCAGGCCCGACGTGAGGAACGGCAGATAGCCGTGAAAGTCGGTGTTGAATACGGCGCTGAAGACGAAACCCATGGCAAAGACGAACACCGCCATCGACACGGTGATCCACAACGGTCCGAGCATGGTGCGGATATAGCGGGTGCGGATATCCTGCCAGGCAAGAGCGGTCCAGATCGGCCACTGTTTGAGACCGTCGATGATATCGCGGCGCGCGCGCTCGGCTGATGTCTCAGCGGGCGGAAAGTCGGTCGTCTTCGCGTCGAGGATGGCGTCCACGTCTGGTTTGCCCGAGTTTTTTGGAACCAATTGTGGTGCAGCGCCGATGCCGGGTCGTGGCTCGCGCCCGCAGCGTGCATTGTCCCATCGATTGATGCGGGGGGAGGACTAGCAGGGTTTTGACAGGGCGACAAGATTGTGTTCCGAGGTGTTCGGCCACGATCCGGGGCGCAGGCGCAAACAGCGGGTGCGCCGGAGGAATTGTACTGCCGCGTGGGGCCGGTCAGCCTGTCGTTCGGACAGGCTCGAACAAGTCGGGGCTGTCGTTGCGTACGTTACCCACGCGCTTGTCGACAGGCCACAGCGCCATGCATTCGGACGGGTAAGGCCTGAGCATGGCTTTCAATTGTTCCTGCGTTGCGTCGATCTCTCCGAGCCATGCCGGCCAGCAATCGGGTGCAAGGATGACTGGCATGCGATCGTGGATGGTGGCGGCGAGCGCATTGGCATGCGTGGTGATGATGGCGAACGACTTGATGATGCCACCATCCGGCCCACGCCAGATATCCCAGAGACCGGCGAAGGTCATCAGCCCCTGGTTGGCGAGCGCCATCGCGAAGGGTTGTCTGTCGGTCTGTCGCCACTCGTAGTAGCCGTCGGCCATGACGAGGCAACGACGTCCTGCGTTCCAGGCGTCGCGAAAGGCCGGCTTGGTGTCGATACTTTCCGCGCGCGCGTTGAAGGTCGAACGGCCGATCTTGCCGTCTCTTGCCCATGATGGAATGAGTTCCCAGCGCATCGTTTCGAGCGTCCGCCCACGAGACGTCGTGGTGATCACCGGCAGGTCGGACGTTGGCGCCGCGTTCCAGCGCGGCCGATAGTCGCCGAGCTTGTCCCATTCGATCCGCAGATCCTGCTTGAGTTCCGAGACGTCATTGGGAAGGCTGGCGCGGCCGCACATGGATGACTCTCTCTTTTTAGCACGTCAGTGGAAGTCGCGGCTTCTTTGCAGGAACAGGTCGGGCTGCGAGGGTGCATCCGACTCGTGTGCCGCAAACGCGAATCCGTCGCGCAACCTGTGAAGCTCCGCGCTGAGATCGGTGAAGCGCTCCGCCACGATGTGGACGACGAGACCGGCGCGCTGCAGGCGCCCGTGCACGGCCAGAAAACGCGCGGTCATGACCGTGCGGCGATTTCTCGTGAACACCTTCGGCCAGACGATGACGTTGGCGGTGCCGCTCTCGTCCTCGAGGGTCATGAATACGACGCCCTTCGCGGTGCCCGGCATCTGCCGCACCAGGACCAGGCCGGCGACGGTCACCAGACGGTTTTGTGGCAGATCCACCTTGCGGTGTGCGGCATTGCTTATGGCGCCGAGGCGTGTGAGCTGCTCGCGGAAGAAGCCTACTGGATGCGCCTTCAACGACAGCCCTGTTGCCGCGTAGTCTTCCACCACGTGCTCGCACAGCGGCATTGTTGGAAGAGCAACCTCGGGCTCCGGGAAAAGCTCGTCGCTCATGTGCGGGGCGAGGAGAGGCAGTGGCCGGCCAGGTTTCCTATCGCCGCCCGCCTTGCGCAGCCCGATCGCATCGAGCCGCCGCACCGCCCAGAGCGCGGCGCGCCGGTCGAGCCCCAATGAACGAAACGCATCCGCTTCCGCGAGCCGCTCGATCGTGAAGCGGGAGACGCCCGCGATCGCGGCGAGCCGCTCGATGCTGGCATAGCCGTTGCCGCGCGCCGCAATGAGCTTCTCGATCTCATCCTTGCTCAGCCCTTGAATTTGGCGGAAGCCGAGGCGCACGGCATGCTGTTCGTCCGCAGCCTGCTCCAGCGTGCAGTCCCATGCACTGTAATTGACGTCGACTTCCCGCACCTCGACGCCGTGCTGGCGCGCATCGCGCACCAGCTGGGCGGGCTGGTAGAAGCCCATCGGCTGGCTGTTGAGGATGGCGGCGCAGAAGACATCCGGATGGTGGCACTTGATCCAGGCGGAGGCGTAGACGAGGAGCGCAAAGCTTGCGGCATGGCTTTCGGGAAAGCCGTATTCGCCGAAGCCTTCGATCTGGCTGAAACAGCGCTCGGCGAATTCGCGCGCATAGCCGCGGCGGGTCATGCCGCCGATGAACTTGTCGCGGAACAAGTGGACATTGCCGTTGTGGCGGAAGGTCGCCATGGCGCGCCGCAGCCCGTCCGCCTCGTCCGGCGTGAACTCCGCGGCCGTGATGGCGATCTGCATCGCCTGTTCCTGGAACAGCGGCACGCCAAGCGTTCGCTTCAGAACTGCCTGGAGTTCGTCGGCGGGCCCGTAGGCGGGATCGGGCGAGGGATAGTGCTCCTGCTCGATGCCGTCGCGCCGGCGCAGATAGGGGTGCACCATGTCGCCCTGGATCGGTCCGGGACGCACGATTGCGACTTCGATGACGAGATCATAGAAACACTGCGGCTTCAGGCGCGGCAGCATCGACATCTGGGCACGGCTCTCGACCTGGAACACGCCGATCGAATCGGCGCGCGAGAGCATCTGATAGACCGCCTCGTCCTCCTCAGGCAGCGTCGCGAGCGAATAGTCCTTGCCGTAATGATCCTTCAGGAGATCGAGCCCGCGCCGGATGCAACTCAGCATGCCGAGCGCGAGCACATCCACTTTCATGAGGCCGAGCGTATCGATATCGTCCTTGTCCCACTCGATGAACGTGCGATCGTTCATGGCGGCATTGCCGATCGGCACCGTCAGGTCGAGCCGCTCACGCGTGAGTATGAAGCCGCCGACGTGCTGGGAAAGGTGACGCGGGAAGCCGATCAGCTCGCTGGCCAGCGCGACCGCCTGCCGGACTACTGGATTGGCGGGATCGAGCCCGGCTTGCCGAATGTGATTGTCGGGAAGACCGTCGCCATAGCCCCACACGGTCTTGGCAAGGGCTGCGGTCACGTCGGGCGTGAGGCCTAAGGCCTTGCCGACCTCGCGGATCGCGCGGCGGGAGCGATAGTGGATGACGGTCGCGCAGATCGCCGCGTGGTCGCGGCCGTAGCGTTCATAGATATATTGAATGACCTCCTCGCGCCGCTCGTGCTCGAAGTCGACGTCGATGTCGGGCGGCTCGCCGCGATTTTCCGAGATGAAGCGGGCGAACAGGAGCCCGCTCTTGTCTGGATTGACCGAGGTGATGCCGAGGCAATAGCAGACCGCGCTGTTGGCGGCCGAGCCGCGCCCCTGACACAGGATGTGCTGGCTGCGGGCGAAGGCGACGACGTCGTGGACGGTCAGGAAATAGCGCGCGTAGTCGAGCTTGGCGATGATCGCGAGCTCCTCGTCGAGCCGGCGGATGACGTCGGCGGGGATCCCTTCCGGGTAGAGGTGCTTGGGATAACGCCCTTTCGCGCCTTGCCAGGTCAGGTCGGCGAGATGCTGCTGCGCGGTCTTGCCCGGCGGCACCGGCTCGTCGGGATATTCATTGCGCAGCTCATCGAGCGAGAAGCGGCAGGCGTTCGCGATCGTCACGCTGCGCTCGATCGCATCGGGAAAGGCTGCAAACAGCCGTGCCATCTCGGCGGGCGGCTTGAGATGCCGCTCGGCATTCGCCGCAAGCCGGAAGCCCGCTTCCGCGATGGTGCATTTCTCGCGGATGCAGGTGAGGACGTCGGCGAGCGGCCGTCGTTCCGGCGCGTGATAATGGACATCATTGGTTGCGACGAGCGGCGCGCCCGCGCGTGCGCCAAGCTCATCAAGGAGACCCAGACGGCGCGGCTCGTCGCCGCGATAGCGATGCGTGCCGGCGAGGAATGTGCGCCCTGGCGCTGTTCGCGCGAGCGTAGCCAACCGCTCTTCAAAAGTAGATGACAGCTCCTCCGGCGGCAGCACGATCAGCATCGCCCCGTCGCTGACCGCGAGAATGTCCTCGAAGGTGAGCTGGCATTCGCCTTTCTCGCCTTTTCGCATTTTGCGATTATGCCCGCTCAAGAGCTGGCACAGCCGGCCATAGGCGGCGCGATCGGTCGGATAGGTGAGCGCCTCAAAGCCATCGATTGTGACCAGGCGGGTGCCGACGATAAGCTTGATCGCTTTGCGCTTGCGCCATTCCTCATAGGCGCGCACGACGCCCGCGAAGCTGTTGCGGTCGGCGATCCCGATGGCGGCGAGGCCCAGCGCCTCGGCGGCCGCCACCATCTCGGCCGGATGCGAGCCCCCGCGCAGGAAGGAGAAGTTGGTGGTGACGGCCAGCTCGGCATAGGCGGTCATGGGTTGACACTTGAGCGTTTTTACTTATTTATATACACACGATCGGGGTCGCTGGGGCCGGCAGGCCCACTGGATCGAGAGCAGCGATGCCTCGGAGGGTGGGTCTGATGGAAAGGAACAGCCGCAAGCTGATCCAGATGTTGGAGAGAGATGGCTGGGTGCTCGATCGGGTAAACGGCGATCACCACACGTTCAAACATCCTCGACGAGACGAGATCATCACCGTGACTCATCCGAGAAGAGATCTGCCGACTGGGCTTGTGCGGCGGATTTACAAACTGGCCGGGTGGCGGCCCTGATCTGCGGGTGCAATGAGGAGTGTCGACCGAATGTCGATGCACTATGTAGCTGTTATCGAAAAAGAGCCGGATAGCGCCTTCGGCGTCTGGTTCCCCGATGTCGAAGGATGTTTCTCGGCTGGAGAGACAGTCGAGGAGGCTGTCGCGAATTCGGCTGTAGCTCTTCGTCAGCATGTCGAGGCGGTCGAGAGTGCAGGTCGACGCGTGCCGACGGCACGTTCCACCGATGATGTGCTCCGCGACGAAGATGTTACTGCGGCCGTCGAAGCGGGAGCCGTGCTGTTCGCCGTTCCTCTGCTTGCCGATGCGGGACGAACGGTGCGCATCAATATCTCGCTCGACAAAGCGCTGGTCGATCAGATTGATGAAGCAGCCGAGAAACGAGGGCTTACGCGTTCGGCTTTTCTTGCACAGGCTGCACGAGAGAAGATTGGCGCCTAACCTAAGCGCGTCCGGTTGATCATCAATTCGATATGTCTGATTGCTGTTCATGCGAACAGCCCCTGCACGAACCAGCGCGGCGCATTGGTCTCGCGCTCGTAGAGCCCTTCGCGGTAAAGCCAGAAGCGGCGACCGCCGTCGTCCTCCACCAGGTAGTAGTCGCGCGTCGGCTGCGCTGAGCGCCACCATTCGTCGGCGATGCGCTCCGGCCCCTGCGCGTGGGCGACGCCGTGCGTCACGCCGCGCCAGCGGAAGCGCTGCGGCGGCCCCTCGGGAATGAGCGCGATCACGTCAGCGGGTTCCGCGCGCGGCAGAAGGAGCAGCGGACGCATCGCTTGCGGCGCGGGCCATGCCGGCGCGGCGCCCGCGACGGCCATCTCGGCGCGCTCCGGCAGATGGCTCTCGACCGGCGCGAGCCGCCGCACGCTGCGTGGGCCGAGCCGTTGGCGCAGGCGGTCGACCAGTGCCGCGCACGCTTCCGTGTTCGGACCGTCTGATGCGGGGGCAAGGTCGCCCTGCGTCGGCACCATGTCTTCGACGACGGTGGCGGCGAGCCCGAGTGCCTCGAAGCCGAAACCGAACTCCACCGCCTCGGCGATGCGCTCAAGCTTGAGATCGAACAGACGTGTGACGTGCGTGACGTCGCGTGTCGGCATCGAGAGGCCGACATCGATGGTCGCGACCTCGCCGTCGACGCGATAGAGCGCAAGCCGTAGCGCCCGCGCGCCGACGCCGTCGCGCACGAAGGCATGCAAAAGGTCCTTCATCAGGCGGGCCACGACCGCCACGATGGCGTCTTGCGTGGCGATCGGCTCGAGCAGGTAGCGCAGGCTGTAATAGACCGGCGGCGGCGCGATGAGGGCGAGCGGCTCGGCGGCGCGGCCAAGCGCCTGATCGAGGCGGTCGAGCAATTCGGCTGCAAAGCGCGCCGCGAACGGTGCGCGCGGCTTGTCGATGAGCGCGCCGATGCGCTTGAAGCCGAGCCGTTGCAGCGTCGTGCGGGTATCGGACGATAGCCGCAGCGCCGCGACCGGCAGCGGCGACAACGCTGCGGCTTCCTCTCCGGACGGCAGGATGACGACGCGCGCCGGATGAAAGCGCGACAACGCCCAGGCGGCTCCCGCCGTGTCGGCGATGGCGAGCCGCGCCGGCAGGCCGAAATGATCAAGCCGGCTGATGAGGTCGGCGAGCAGCGCTTCCTCTCCGCCGAAGAGATGCGACGCGCCGGCGATATCGAGGAAGAAGCCATCGGCGCCGTTGGCCTCGCCCCAGGGCGAGACCGTCGGCGTATAGCGTGTCGCCCACAGTGCCAAGCGCCGGAGTGCGGCATCGTCGGCGGCGGGCACGGCGGGGCGGACCTGCAGCCTGTCGGCTTTCGCGCGCGCATCGGCGAGGAGATCGCCGGCCGAAAGCCCCTCTGCTTCCGCCGCCTTGTTGACGGCCGCAATGCGAGGGCCTCCGGACGCCTCGACGGTGAGGACGAACGGCTGTGCGGGATCAACCGGCTTGGAGGTGGACGTGGGAGCGTGTGCGTGTGTCTGTGCCTGTGCTGTGAGAAAGCGCCGGATCGGCCAGCGTGGCAGCCAGACTGAAACGATGCGTGGCATGATCGAACTCCACTATCCACTGGCCCAATCGTCCGTTGCGGCAGCGCTCGAGCCGCACCTGCCAGCGCCAGCGCGCGACGAGGCCGAAGCGGTCGTGTGCGGCGGCCGCAGCGGCGACGCGCCAGCGTGTTACTGCGACGCTTGAGGTTCCGGGCGGCCGCAGCAGCAGCAGCGGCCGCCCTGATTCTTCGGCGGCGAGATGCAGTCTCTGGCTCGCTCGGAAATCGAGTTTCCCGATCACGCCCGCGACGGCCGTCGGAACGGCCGAGCGCAGCGCCTCTTCCATGGCCCACAGCGCCTGCGTGGCGTTTTGGGCCTCGACCAGGATGATGCGGGCGGGATCGAGCCCGAAGCCGTTGAGGCCATGGCCGTAAGGGTGACCGTAGGGGCGGCCCTGCGCGGCGAGGCCACAGGGCGAGGTGACGAGCAGCAGCGGGCCGCGCCCTGACACGCCCCTTGGCATCAGGCTCAGCGTCGCCGCCATGAACCCGAAGGCGGCGGGCGTATCGGCCCTGGCTTCCGGGATGATCTCGTGCAAGGCCCCGCAGGACAGGCCGCCCTGCGGCAGGTGGGCATCGATGGCCGGCAGGCCGAAGGGCAGGACGCGCGCCTCAGGGGCCACGCCCCGGGCTACCAGGCGACGTAATTCATCAACGATTTCCGCGTGATGGCGGGGGAAAGCGGTGCTCAGCATGGGGTCGGCTCGGGTCACGACCCAAATTAGAACAAACAAAGAACATTACAAGGGGACTAAGGTTGAAGTGGCGCTGGGGCTGCAAACTTGGGGTAGCAGGCGTGTAAGTGGCCACGCGGACCACGGCGCCATCCCTATCCGGGTAGCGAACACGCGGCCGAAATGAGAGCTGTTGTTGAAGCCGCAGGCAAAAGCGACATCGGCAATCGTAGATGTGATTGACGGTGAGCCGGCGAGACATCGGGTGTCGCGGACGCACCGTGGCCGAACAGAAGGTTGGTGTAACCCGTCAGTGCTGGAAAAAACGTCAGACGCCAGCAGGCGCGCGGTTGCAATGCAAACAGCGCCAAGACGCACTGAGCGGCCACGGCGCTGACCGATCCACAAAGATCGAGCGCAAGTCTCGACGCCTGCCGAAAAAAAACCGGCCGCGACAGCGTACTTCTTTGGTGGCATCAACCGATCGGTGGACGCGGCGTTCGATGGATTGCCATATCTGCGGCGCGTGTAATGGCAGCATCACGGGGAAAATGATCGGGTGGCTTGAGAATGGAATCGTATCACTGGTTTCTTCTGGGAATCATGGTGGCATTTACGCCTGGCTTGCTTGTGCTCGGCCTGCTGTTGGCGCGTAGCAATGATCCAGCAGACACCCCCGGCGAATGAATCGTATTACGTGAAATTTCTCGACCCGGACTCAAAGATGGATGGCCGGCTGGCGACCGCGCAGCCACTTAGCTAAGCCGTGCAGCCGGCCCAACGATAGGCGAGTTCAGTTCGGCTTGATGCCGGCCGCCTTGAACTGCTGTGCCCAATGCGCCGTGTCATCGCGGATGAACTGCTTGAACTGCTCCGGTGACATCTCGACCAGTTCCATGGTGTTGGTCTTGAAGACCTTCGCAACGTCCGGCGTGCCGAGCAGCCGCACGGTCTCGTTCCTGATCTTGTCAAAGATCGGGGGCGGGAGGTTCGCCGGTCCAAACAGGCCCCACCATGCGCCGGTCGAGAAGCCTGGCACGCCGGATTCCGCAATCGTCGGCAGATCGGGCCGCACCTTTGACCGCTTCGGGCCCGCAGCCGCAATGATCTTCGCCTTGCCAGCGTCGGCGTGGACCGCAGCGCTGGCCAGATTGGAGATCATCACCGTGGTCTCGCCGCGCAGCAGCGCCGTGAACGCGGGCGAGGCACCGCGGTAGGGAATGTGCATGATCTGCATCCCGGTCCGCTGCTTCAGGTCTTCCATGGCGACATGGGCATAGGACCCGTTGCCGAACGAGCCGTAGTTGAGCTGTCCGGGTTTCGATTTGACGTAGGCGACGAGCTCCTGGAACGATTTCACGGGTGCCGACGCGGTGACGACCATCACCGGCGTCACCTGGCCGAGATAGACGATGGGTGTGAGATCCTTGAGCGGATCGTATCGCATCTGACTATGCAGCAGCGGCGAAGACGTGATGCCGCCGTTGCTGGTGACCAGCAGCGTGTAACCGTCGGGTGGCGATTTGGCGACCATGTCGCCACCGAGCATCTCGTCCGCACCCGGCCGGTTCTCGACGACGACCGGCGGTCCCCACGATTGCGACAGTGCCTGCGCTATGACGCGGGCGAGCACGTCGGTCGTGGCGCCCGGATTGGTGGGAACGATGACCTTGATCGCATGGCTGGGATATTGGTCCTGCGCCGGCGCGGAGCTGTTGCCGAGCACCAGCAATGCGAGCATGGCGAGCGTCTTGAAGCAGGTCTGCATGGCGTCCTTCATCAATCGTTGATCAGATGCGGGGCTGGTTCGAGCGGTCGGCTTTCTCGAAGCCGAATTTTCAAAGGAAGCTCGACATGCATTTGGATGACTTCCTCCCTGAACCCGGCTGCGCCGGCGTTATGACAGCGTTGACCCGCAACGATGTTGCTCGGTCAGCCTATGAGCGCGCTATATGCCCGTCAATCTTGATACATCTATCAACCTTGCGCCGATGTGCCTGCCGATCCATAGATCGTGCTGCGCTGCAAACAGAGTGCTTGCAATGGACCGGCTTCCCGCTTCGACCGCCCTCGAAGACCTGACCGTGCTCGATCTCACGCGCGTGCGCTCAGGTCCGACTTGCGTTCGCCAGCTTGCTGACTGGGGCGCGAACGTCATCAAGATCGAGATGCCGGAGGAGGGCGGCACTTCGACGCAGACCGACTTCTCGGCGCGTCATGAGCCTGACTTCCAGAATCTCCATCGCAACAAGCGGAGCATGACGCTCAATCTCAAGAGCGTCGAGGGCGTCGCGATTCTCAGACGCATGGTCGAGCGCGCCGACATCATCGTGGAGAACTATCGGCCTGACGTGAAGCGGCGGCTGCGGATTGACTACGAGACGTTGAGTGGAGTGAACCCACGACTTATCTATGCGAGCATTTCGGGTTTTGGCCAGGACGGGCCGTACAGTGATCGTCCCGGCGTTGATCAGATCGCGCAGGGAATGTCGGGCCTGATGTCGGTGACGGGCGAGCCTGGCCGTGGCCCCATGCGGGTGGGAACCGCGCTGGCGGACCTTTCCGCCGGGATGTTTGCCGCCATGGGCATCCTGGTGGCGCTCCATGAGCGCGAACGATCAGGCTGCGGCCAATGGGTGCAGACGTCGCTCCTGCAGGCCCAGATCTTCATGCTCGATTTCCAGGCCGCGCGCTATCTCATGGCCGGCGAGGTGGCGGGGCAGGCGGGCAACAATCACCCGACCGGAGCGCCGACGGGAGTATTCCGCACCAAGGACGGCTATGTGAACATCGCGCCCACCCCCGTCATGTGGCGTCGGTTCTGCAAGGCGATCGAGCGCGAGGACCTGATCGAGCATGAGAGCTACGCGACGCCGAAGAGCCGGCGAGAAAATCGCGATGCGCTCAATGCCGTGATCGGCGAGATCACCGCCACGATGACGAACAATGAGTTGATCGAGCGGCTCAACGAAGCCGGCATCCCGTGCGGTCCGATCTACACCATCGATCAGACCTTCGCCGATCCGCAGGTCCAGCATCTCGGTGTCGCGCAATCGGTGCCATCCTCCGCATTGGGGACGATCAAGCTTGTGGGTCAACCGTTCACGCTCAGCCGGACGCCGAGCCGGCTCGTGAGCGGCGCACCGGAATGTGGCGAGCAGACCGACGAGATACTGCTCGAAATCGGTTACTCGCAGCACGACATCGCGCAGTTCCGCGAGGCAGGCGCGATCTAGCGCCTGTTCACCAGGCGCCGGTTTGTCGATAAAGACAGGCGCCACCCGGGTGCAAATTCGGTTAAGTTGCGGGGCACATGGCGTGACATGGCGTGAGCCCCTTGAGGAGATGTTGCAAGCTTTGAAATACATGGCCAATCGCTTCTGCGTCGCACCGATGATGGAATGGACCGACCGCCATTGCCGGTTCTTCCATCGCCTGCTGACGCGCCGTGCCTTGCTCTATAGCGAGATGATCACGACCGGCGCGGTGATCCACGGCGATCGCGCGCGGCTTCTGGCTTGTGATCCAGCCGAGCAGCCGGCTGCGCTGCAACTCGGCGGTAGCGACCCGCGCGCGATCGCCGAGAGCGCCGCGATCGGGGAGGGCTTCGGCTACGTTGAAATCAACCTCAACGTCGGCTGCCCGTCGGACCGCGTGCAGGAAGGCCGCTTCGGCGCCTGCTTGATGGCGGAGCCGGCGCTGGTCGGCGATTGCGTGGCCGCCATGAAGGCGAAAGTGCGTGTGCCGGTGACCGTCAAGTGCCGTATCGGCATCGATGAGCAGGATCCCGAGGAGGCGCTCGAGGCGCTGACGGCAGCGGTCGAGCGCGCGGGCGTTGATGCGCTGATCGTTCACGCCCGCAAGGCCTGGCTCACCGGGCTTTCGCCGCGCGAGAACCGCGACGTGCCGCCGCTCGACTACGACCGGGTTTACCGGCTCAAGGCCGAGCACCCAAGTCTTCCGATCATACTCAACGGCGGCATTGCGACCATCGATCAGACCGCCCGGCACCTCGAACACGTTGATGGCGTCATGATGGGACGCGCGGCCTACCAGGAGCCGTGGCGGCTCCTCGCCGTGGATCCGCAATTGTTCGGCGTGCCGGCGCCGTTTCCTGACCCCAAGTCAGCGGCTGCCGCGCTCATTCCCTATATCGAGCGCGAGCTTGCGCGCGGCGTTCGCCTGCATGCGATCACCCGCCATGTGCTCGGCTTGTTCCGTGGTGTGCCGGGCGCGCGCGCCTTCCGTCGCCATCTCGCGACCGAGGCGGTCAAGGCTGGGGCCGACGCCGCGACATTCCGCGAAGCGCTCGCGCTTTTGCCCGACATCGAGCGAGTGGCCGCGACTGCGGCGGCGTGAGCATCGGGATCATGATCCTCGGCGTGCCGATTGGCGAATTCATCTGGCTGGCGACCGCGATCATCGTCGGCGGCGTCATCACCGGCATTCTGGCGGGCCTGTTCGGCATCGGCGGCGGCGCGCTGATCGTGCCGGTTCTCTACGAGGTCTTCCGTGTGCTGGGGGTGCCCGAGGAGGTACGCTTCCAGCTCTGCGTCGGAACGTCGATCGCAATCATCGTACCAACTAACATTCGCTCGTTCCTAGCCCATCGCGCCAAAGGCGCCGTCATGATGGACGTCGTTCGCGCCTGGGCCGTCCCGGCGGTCCTCGGCGTCGCGATAGGATCGACGATCGCCGGGCTCGCTTCGCCCGCCACGCTGAAGATCGCATTCGTGATCGTCGCGGCTATCATCGCCGGCAAGCTGTTGTTCGGGCGCGAGACCTGGCGGCTGGGCGAAGACGTGCCAGGCCGCGCCGGCATGACCGCCTATGGCTTCTTGATCGGGCTTGCCTCGTCCGTGATGGGGATCAGTGGCGGATCGATCTCCAACATGATCCTCACCCTGTACGGCCGACCGATTCACAGCGCGGTCGCAACCTCCGCCGGCATCGGTGTGCCGATCACCATTGCGGGCGCCATCGGATACATGCTGGCGGGCCTGCCGCAGCAGGCCCTGATGCCGCCGTTCTCGATCGGGTTCGTCTCGTTCGTCGGGCTGGCGCTGATGGCGCCGGTGTCGAGCTTCACGGCACCCTATGGTGCGCGGCTCGCGCATGCGCTGTCGCGGCGAACGCTCGAGATCGCGCTAGGGGTTTTTCTCCTGGTAGTGTCGCTGCGCTTCCTCGTCAGCCTGGTGAGCTGAGTTGTTACGGATAGCCGCGCATCACCAGCCTGTCGCCGCGCACCTGCCAGCTCTCGAGCCGGTTGAGGAAGCTCATCCCCAAGAGGTTCGTCCGCAATTGTCCAGGCTGCGCGATCAGCGCCGGCACCGAGCGCTCGACAATGCCGCCCACTGAGAGGCTGTTGAGCGTCACCGGCGCGGCGCGGGTGCGGCCGTTCGCGGTATCGATGGGCACCGTATAGGTGAGCACCTCGACCGGAAGGCCGGCTGCTCGTGCTGCGGCCTGGGTCAGCACGACGGAGCTCGCGCCGGTGTCGAGCACCATGCTGATGCGCGCACTGTTAAGGTTGGCGGCGACTGAAAAGTTGCCTTGTCCGCCGCGGGTGATCTCGACCACGCGGTGGCGGGCCGCCGCATGACCGGGCAGGAGTTCCGCCAACATCCGCTCGGCTACCTCGCGCAGCTCGAAGCGGAAGCCGTAACCGACCGCGAGCAGCAGCGCGACCGCGACCCACACCATGGCGGTCTCGATCGCGCGCGAGAAACGCTCGCGCAGCAGCGTCAGCACCAGCGCACCGACGAAGACCGCGAGCGCGATCTTGACTGTGAGCGAGCCGATGTCGGGATGGCTCTCTCCGCCGACAATCGTCCCGTCGGTCTTGGCGACGAGCAAGAACAAGGTAGCGGCAAGGATCGCAAGAAGCATCCAAAGGAGGCGACGCACGGTTGGGCTCTCAGGTGATGTTGGGTTTGAACGATTGCGGCAAAGCCGCAAGGCGGGCGGGGAGCGCGGCCATGATGCGCCGGCGCTCGTCGGGCATCATCGCAATCCAGCCGCCGATCTCGGCCAGCGTGCGGCCGCAGCCGATGCAGAGACCGGAGGCTGCGTCGACGACACACACCTTGTTGCACGGACTTTCGATCTCGGCCATGGCGCTCCAGGATGTGAGTGCGGCGAGGGCAGGCGCTGCAGCCGATAGCACGAATGGTGTCGTGTGCGGTTCCATGGGTGTGCCGGCAATCATGAGTTCGTTCCGAACAGCCGCTTGCGCCAATCGGGCTTCGCGGGGGGCGGGCTTTCGAAATAATCCTGCGTCTGCGCCTGTGGCTGGAGCGGCGGCGCCGGTTCTCGAATCGGAGCGAGCGCCGACATTACCCGCTCGGTCGGGAACGTCACCACCACTTCGGTGCCGATGCGCAGCTTCGATTTGAGCGCGAACGTGCCGCCATGGAGTTCCACCAGGCTCTTGGCTATCGGCAGGCCGAGACCCGCACCCTGTTCCGCGGATTTGATCGAGTTCGATCCCTGTCCGAACGACGCAAGCACGATCGGGATTTCCTCGTCCGGGATGCCGGGGCCGGAATCCTTGACGCTCAGGTACTGCCCGCCCGAGGCGGTCCAGCCGACCTTGAGCCAGATTTCCCCGCCCTGCGGCGTAAACTTGATGGCGTTGCCCAGGAGGTTGAGGCAGATCTGCCGGATCGCGCGCTCGTCGGCCCACAGCCGCGGCAGATCGGGCTCGAACAGCTCGTGGATGACGAGGCCGCGGCTCTTGGCGCGCATCTGCAGGAGATGGCTGCATTCTCCGACCACGCTTTCGAGCGAGACCGCCTCCTCGTTGAGCTCGTAGCGCCCGGCCTCGATGCGTGAAAGATCGAGGATCTCGTTGATCAGGCCGAGCAGGTGGACGCCCGAATTGTGGATGTCGTTGGAATAGTCCTTGTAGGCCGGCACCGTGTGCGGGCCGAAGATCTCGGCCTTCATCACTTCAGAGAATCCCAGGATGGCATTGAGCGGTGTGCGCAGCTCGTGACTCATCTGCGCCAGAAATCGCGACTTGGCGATGTTGGCGGCCTCGGCGCGGCGCCGCGCCTCATCGGAGATCGCCTTCGAGGTTTCGAGCTCGCCGATCAGCGCGTCCTTTTCGGCGCGTGCCTCGAGCGTGGCCAGCATGGTCGTATAGAGCCGGTAGGCGAGCAGGCTGAAATAGCCTTCGGCGGTGAGCGCCATGATCGCCAGGATATAGTCATGCAACGTGCCCCGGAACGCGAAGTCGAGTGCGACTGCGACGGTCACCGGCGCGGTTGCGGCGATCACCGCCATCGGCACGCTCGAGGCCAGCATGCTCGACACCGCCACCACCAGCAGCATGACGAACAGCATGAAGGTGCCGGAGCCTTCCTGGACGCCGAACGGGTGGATCAGGATGAACATCCAGGACAGACCAAAGAACAGGTCGAGCACGATGAAACGCAAGCGCCAGGCGCGCGCGTTCAGATTGTTCTCCGGCAGGCTCAGGAACTGGCGGCACTTGGTGATGATGATGGCGTGGATGACCAGCACCGCACTGGTCCAGGTACCGGCGGTCAGCGCTCCGATCCAGATGCTCGATAAAGAACCGACCGAGCCCACCAGCAGGAGCGTGACCAGCGAGGCGGACAGCCGGTTCTGGGCGAACTGGCGAAGCAGCTCATAGTCGAACGCCGGGCGCGTTCCGGTCGTCGACGTCAGCCGATCGCGCGCGTGGCGCACGTGCTGCGCGGTCGCGCGCCGTCGCTGGGCCGACGATCCGTCCGTGGAAACGACGGTATCCCGCTGTTCGTTGTGAACACTCATGAATTTGGTGCTTGTCCGGGCACTGCATGCCAACGTCCCGCAAAATCCTTAAGACCAAGCTTAAGAGCACGCTAAGAACTCGGGTTAACGAATTGTTTCAGTTGCCGGCGGTAACGTTGTGGGTGCCTGCCTTGACCCGGGGCCAACGCCCATGGTCGTGTTGCCGACGTGGGGAGCCAACATGAAGCTCTATGACGGTGGCCGGGCGCCAAATCCGAGGCGGGTGCGGATATTCCTGGCCGAAAAGGGAATAACGGTGCCGATCGAGCAGGTCGATCTCGGCGCCTATCAGCACAAATCCGCGGCGTTCGCGGCCGTCAACCCGGTTCAGCGGGTGCCCGTCTTGGTCCTCGACGATGGCACCGTCATTGCCGAATTGATCGCGATCTGCCGGTATTTCGAGGCGCTCCACCCTGATCCGCCCTTGTTCGGGGTGGGGGCAAAGGAGATTGCCGAGATCGAAATGTGGAACCGACGCCTTGAGCTGCATCTGCTGTTCCCGATCGCCCATATCTTCCGCAACACCCATCCGGCCATGAAGGAGCTGGAAGTGCCACAGGTGCCGGCCTGGGCCGAGGCCAACAAGCCCCGTGTGATGGAATTCCTCGACATTTTCGACCGGGCGCTCAAGGATCGGCCGTTCGCAGCGGGCGACCGTTATACCGTCGCCGACATCACTGGTCTGGTGGCGATCGACTTCGTGAAGCCGGCCAAGCTTGCGGTGCCCGACACGTGTGTGAACGTGCGGCGCTGGCATGCCGCCGTCGCGGCACGGCCAAGCGCGAGCGCCTGACCATGCGGTTGACGATCGTCGGCTCAGGGGATGCCTTCGGCTCCGGCGGCCGGTTCAATACCTGCTTCTGGCTGGAGACCGCGAAAGCCACCTTGATGCTCGATTGCGGGGCGTCTTCGCCGGTCGCGCTGAAGAGCCGCGGACTTGCGTTTGGCCGCATCGACGGCGTGATCCTGTCGCATCTGCACGGCGATCACTTCGGCGGCCTGGTTTTCCTGCTGCTCGACGAGCAACTCCTGCAACGGCGCACACGCCCGCTGCTGATCGCCGGTCCGCCGACAACGCGCACGCGGCTCGAAGCGGCGCTGGAGGTGTTCTTTCCGCGCGCGGCTTCCAGCAAATGGCGCTTCCCGCTCGAAATCATGGAGATCGAGCCCGGCCGCCCGGCCGACGTGCTCGGACATGCTGTTGTGACGACCGAAGTGGTCCACCAGTCGGGCGCGCCGTCGACCGCGCTGCGCGTGTCGGATGGCGAGAAGCTCATCGCCTATTCGGGCGACACGGAGTGGACCGAGGCGCTGCTGCCGGTGGCCGACGGGGCCGACCTTCTCATGATCGAGTGCTACGGCTATGCGCGCTACGTGCCGGGCCACCTGACCTGGGAAATTCTCAAGCCGCGGCTGCCTGACCTGAAAGCCAAACGGATCATGGCAACGCACATGAATTCACGGATGCTTGAGCACCTCGATGAAGTGAAGGCGGCAGGCCTTGAGATTGCGCAGGATGGCGCGGTGGTCGAAATTTAATACCAGCGGCAAGTGCTTTGACTCATACCCGTCACCCTAAGGAGCGACCCCGGCCTTGAGCCGGGGGAGCCTCGAAGGACCACGGCCAATCATCCTTCGAGGCGCGGCTTCGCCGCGCACCTTAGGATGACGACGATGGGTCAATAACTGTTCCTCGTTGGCATAGGCAGAATATTGCAGATGCACCGACGGATGGCGGGCGCTCCTGCCGTCCGCACCATTCCGGAACCGGACGGATAGCATGGGGCACCTGTGGGCCAATTGCCGTCAGTATGGTCCAAGGTCGTCCCGCCGCCATGAATACATGACGTCGGGTTCTTTCTCTTCGTCGCGGGAGCCATCCGTCTCGTTGACGGGCACAAATCCGTGCTGCTCATAAAACCTGCGTGCGTGCTGGTTCCGTTGAAACGTCCAGAGGCTCAGGCGATCAAACCTGTCTTGCTGCCGCTGCGGCGGACGACAATAGAACCTTATCGACAGCAAAGCGGTAGCGCACAATCGAGAGATTGCTGCTATTAAGGTTCGATCCCGGTTGACGGCGCGTTCCGATTGGAGGTTACGGATGCAGATCATCGACAGCCATTTCCACTGGACGCCGCGCGCCGTGTTTGAGCGCCTGAGCAAGCGCAAGGGGTATCCACGGGTCGCGCCGAACGAACGCGGCGGGTACACGATGTGGCTCAAAGAAAGCAGCGATCCGGCTTCAAATCTCGGCAGCAACTGGTTCGATCTCGACCGGGAACTGGAGGCTATCCAAAGGCCTGGACACGACTTTGGCGCTCTTTGCTCGACCGGCACCTTTTCAGTGTTCTTTTCCCAGCTTCCGCCCGACGAGGGTCGCGACGCCGCGATCCACTGGAATGAGGAGATGGCCTGGGCCCAGAATCGCTATCACGGCCGGGTCTGGGCCACCGCTGTGGTTCCTCTAACCGATACGCGGATGGCGATCGAAGTACTCGACGACGCCGCCAGCAGGCTGGGGCTGGTTGGCGTAAACCTTCCAGCAAGCGTCGGGAGCGATCCGCATATCGATGCGGAACGGCTGGAGCCTTTTTACGACAGGGTCGAGGAACTCGGCCTGCCTCTTTTCCTGCATCCGACGGATGCGATTTTCGCCGATCTGCTCGCGGGCTACGGTCGTGTCTTGCACAACAGCATCGGCCGGATCATGGAAGTGAGCGTGGCGGCCTCGAGGCTGATCGTCTCGGGCGTGATGGAGCGGCACCCGAAGTTGAAGATCGTGATCTCGCATACCGGCGGCGCGCTTCCGTACCAGTCGGGGAAGATGGATCACAACGTGAAGCGCACCAAGCTCAAGCAGCCGGCGAGCGCATACATCAAGCGGATGTACACGGATACGGTGTCTTCTCATCTGGCCGGGATCAAATTCGCCATCGAATATTACGGCGTCGATCATGTGATGTACGGGACGGACTACCCGTGTCTGGATCATCACAAGACGCTGGACCTCTTCAACGAGATTGCGTTGCCGGAAGAGGACCGGAAGAAGATTTTGTACGGAAACGTCCGCGAGCTTTTCAACCTTCGCGGTCCGCTCGCTCAGCCGATGGCGAAAGTCGGTTAGGCCGGTCAACGGCTGACGGCCTGCCCCGCCTTCGTCGCCAGCCGGAGCGCGGCGTGAAATCCGGCATATCCGGACACGCCCATGAGGAACACTTCATTTTGGAGGAACACTTCATTGGAGGTCGTCCGCCGCTATTCATCGACCGAATCGATGGAGGAAATCTCTTCGCTCGCCGACAGCCGGACCGGCAAAGCGTTCATCGTCCCGTGCCGAAGCCGTTTTTCTTCAACTCGGCTTCGAGGTACTTCAAGGTCTCCGGCGAGACTTTTGCCAGTTCGTTGACCAGCCGCTCCAACTCGGGCCTTTTCGCCAAAACGAAATCCGGGTCAACGCGCTTATATTCATCCTGGAATTTGGGATCGCTCGTCGTCGCCTCGAACGCCTTGACGTAGGTATCAACGATGGTGTCCGCCGTCTCCGGCGGTAGAGCGAGCCACATTCCGACCTGGCTGACATTTTCCCAATAGTTGAACGCCTGACGGGCCAATGGTTCCCTGATCTTGTCGTGCACCAGGTCAGAGAAGATCGGCGCGTCCCCGAGGATCGGACGTTGCTGGCGCTTTCCGTCCTGAACGTAGCCGGTCTGGCTGATGACGTTAAACTTGCCACTCCTGAGGAGATACTCGTATTCCTTGGTCGCGCCGAATGTCGCCATGTCGATTTCGCCGCGATCCAGTGCCTGCCGGACGTCGGCCGTCGACGGATAGCCGCGTACCCACTTGATATTCCAGCCCAGGAACGATCCACCCCAGAGCACCTGATACGTCGCGCCGCGCAAGGTCGCGGCAACAATGCCCACGACGACGGGGCGCGCGGATTTGTTGTACAGCCGATCGGCAGCGTCCTTCCTGATGAAAAGACCCTGGCTGTAGGCGCCAAGCCCTCCCACCATCTTGAACGTCACGGGATTGAACCGGGCGTGCGCGCGGTTGAGCGCTTCCGGGTCGGTCTGCGATTGAGCGCCGATGGTCACGCTCAGCCCGCTGGGATCGGCTTTCCGCACCCAGTCGTTGAGTGCAACCACACCGCCCGCGCCGGGCTGATTGAGGACGACCAGCGACGGATTGCCGGGCAGAAAGCGAGTGATGTGTCGGCCAAGTGTTCGGCCGAACAGGTCAACGCCGCCGCCGGCCGTGAAGCCGATGGTCATCGTGATCGTCTTGCCGGCGAAGGACACGTCGTCCGCCGCTGCGCCACCGATGCCCACGATCTGAATCATGGAGGCGACGAGGCAAGTCACTGGGAGGGCCGTCAATCGCATGATGTGCGTCACTATCATGGGTGCGCGCCGCATGATTGCGGGAATAGAGTGATTTATAACGCTACATACGCCGCAACAGTGCGGCCGCTTTGTCGCACCCGATTCGGTTACGAAGCTCGGGGTCCGATGTCAATGTCGAGCCAGGCGGCGATTTCCTTCTCGGCGGCACGTCTCGGAGATGCCCGCGGTGCTTGGGTTGGGCCACTGATGATCCCCATGATCGTAATGGTAGAGCCAAGGACGGCCCGTAGCCTCGGGGTCGACCCCGCCAAATCCTAGCTCTGCCAAATTGAGTTCATCGACAAATCGTCAGCCACACTCGCTGAGCAATCCTTCTTCGGCTCGGCGCGTGCCATTTGTCATCGAGGCGTGCTCACCGCTCCAGCCTTGCAATCAGGCTCGACGTATCCCAGCGCCGGCCGCCCATCTTCTGCACTTCCGAATAGAACTGATCGACCAGCGCGGTCACCGGCAGGTTGGCGCCGTTCTTGCGCGCCTCGCCGAGGCAGATCGCCATGTCCTTGCGCATCCAGTCGACCGCGAAGCCAAAGTCGAACTTGCCGTCGTTCATGGTCTTGTAGCGGTTCTCCATCTGCCACGACTGGGCCGCGCCCTTGGAGATGGTCGCGATCACGGCTTCGACATCAAGGCCGGCTTTCTTGGCGAAGTGAATGCCCTCGGCGAGGCCCTGCACCAAGCCGGCGATGCAGATCTGGTTGACCATCTTGGTGAGTTGGCCCGCGCCCGGCGCGCCCAGGAGCTTGCACATGCGCGCATAGGCCGCGATCACCGGCTCGGCGCGACCATAAGGTCCCGGTTCGCCGCCGCACATGACGGTGAGGACGCCATTCTCGGCGCCGGCCTGTCCGCCGGAGACCGGCGCATCGATGCAATCGAACCCGCGCTTCTTACCCTCGGCACTGAGCTCGCGTGCGATCTCGGCCGACGCTGTCGTGTGGTCGACGAACACCGCGCCCTTGGCCACGCCGGCGAAAGCGCCATTTTCTCCGAGCGTGACCTCGCGCAGGTCGTTGTCGTTGCCGACGCAGGCCATCACGAAGTCCTGCCCCTCGGCGGCGGCTTTCGGGGTCGGGGCGCTGCGACCACCATGCTGGGCGACCCATTTCTCGGCCTTGGCCGCGGTCCGGTTGTAGACCGTGACGTCATGGCCGCCCTTGGTCTTGAGATGCCCGGCCATGGGGTAGCCCATGACGCCGAGACCGAGAAACGCAACCTTTGCCATCGCCGCCTCCCTCAATGTGCACTGACCGCCTGCAACGCCTATATGAGCGAGTGATTGCGACGGCGCAGGCGCGTCGTCAACCCGTCAATGTGGGCGTTGACCGGCCAAGGGCGCGCCCTATGGTGGCCGGAACTTTCCCGCCGGAGTGCGCGATGACTGTGACCAAGGAAGATGTGCTTGCGGCGCTGGCAGCCGTGCCGAGCCCGGACGGGACGGCGCTGCCCAAGAGCGGGGCGCTGTCGGACGTGCTCGCGACCGACGGCAAGGTATTCTTCTCGATCACGGTCGATGCCGTGCAGGTGAAGGCCTGGGAGCCGGTACGCAAGCAGGCCGAGGAGGCCGTCCGGGCCATACCCGGGGTCAGGTCGGCGCTGGTGGCGCTTACCGCCGAGCGTCGATCGGGCGCCAAGGCGGCCCCGCCATCCCCAACCGGCGGTGCGCGCGCTGCGCCGCATAGAGAGGGCGGGGTTGGTGTTCCCGGCGTTGAATCGATCATCGCGGTTGCCTCCGGCAAAGGCGGCGTCGGCAAGTCGACCACTGCGGTCAACCTGGCGCTCGGGCTCGCCGCGCTCGGCCTCAAGGTCGGCATCCTCGACGCCGATATCTACGGTCCCTCGCTGCCGAAGCTTCTCGCCATCAAGGAGCGGCCACAGACGCTGGGCGGCACGCGCCTCAAGCCGATCTCGCGCTACGGCCTCACCGTCATGTCGATCGGGTTCCTGATCGACGAGGAGACGCCGATGATCTGGCGCGGCCCGATGGTGATCTCGGCGCTGACCCAGATGCTGCGCGAGGTCGAGTGGGGAACGCTCGACGTGATGGTGGTCGACATGCCGCCCGGTACCGGCGACGCCCAGCTTACGATGGCGCAGCAGGTGCCGCTCAAAGGCGCGGTAATCGTGTCGACCCCGCAGGATCTGGCGCTCATCGACGCGCGCCGTGGCATCGCAATGTTCCGCCGTGTCAACGTGCCGGTGTTGGGCATCGTCGAGAACATGAGCTATTTCCAGTGTCCGGAATGCGGCACGCGCTCGGACATTTTCGGCCACGGCGGCGCCCGCCGTGAAGCCGAAAGGCTCGGCGTCCCGTTCCTGGGCGAGGTGCCGCTGCACATGACCATCCGCGAGAAATCGGATGCCGGCCTGCCGGTGGTCGCGACCGAGCCGGACGGTCCGCACGCCAAGGCCTATTGCGAGATTGCCGCCCGCGTGCGTGACGAGCTCAAGGGCGCGGCCCGCGCGGCGCCGAAGATCGTGGTGGAAGGATGAAAATGGTCTACCGACGTTGCTCGCGTCCGTGCCAAAGACGTGTGATCACCACGGTGTTTCGCCGCTGATCAACACGATCGCGAATAACATAAGCCCCGCCACCAAAAGGGACGATCAGTTCGCGATAGCGGGACGCGCCGCAGGGCGGCCCCGCTCCGGGTTGTCGGAAAGTGAATGGGCTGCCGCAAGCAACGTATCCACGGCGCGCGTGGATAGCGGATCTCCATGCGGGGTCAGGAAGTGGCGGAGCCGATCAAGGTCGGCCCGCGCTCGAGTCAGGAAGACGATTTGCACGGCGTGGGCGGCGGCAGTTCATGCTCCGTGCCCCAGCTTCTGACCCACTGTTCGACCACCGCAATGGGAAGAGCCTCGCCAGAGCGCTCATACTCGGCGTAGGCGGCGTCCTCTTCCGCCCAAGCTTCGACATCGACAACCGCCCGTGTCACCGCCTTGGCGGCGAAGCTCTCGATCGAGGTCTGTGATCGCTTCGCGGCGTCCTCCAAGCCTGTTGCAAGCTCCTCATCGAGATCAATAACGACACGAGTTTGTGGCATGTCGGCAGGATACTGCAATTTTCACGCGCAAGTGAAATGGGAAAAATGCTTTCCGAGGCGTCTACCTGTTGTTACGGCGCGCCGACCAGAACCCGCAGCCTCGCCTTCAATCCCTTCGCTTGCCAGGCATCGCGAATGAGCTGGCGCCATTCGTGGAAGTTGACCGTTAACAGGTTCTGCGAGGGCAGCGCCTCGACCAGGCCGAAGCGCAGCTTCTCGTCTTGCGGTGCCTCGGCGAACGTGCCGAACAGCCGATCCCAGACAATGAAGACGCCGCCGAAATTCTTGTCGAGGCAGCTTAAGTTTGAGGCGTGATGCACGCGATGGTGCGCCGGCGTGTTGAGCACCCATTCGAGTGGCCCTAAGCGCGGCCCGTGCTCGGTATGCAGAAAGAACTGATAGAGCAGGTTCATGAGCAGCATGGCCGTCACGGCGAGCGGATGGAAGCCGAGTAGCGTCAGCGGCACGAAGAAGAACACGGCGCCAGACAGCGGCCCGGTCCATCCCAGGCGAACGGCTGCCGTCAGGTTGAACCTGGTCGAGGAGTGATGCACCGCATGGGTCGCCCACATGATGCGGACGCGATGGGCGGCGCGGTGAAACCAGTATTCGGCGAAGTCGACCAGCACGAACAGCGCGACAAGCGCAACGAGGCTTTTCGTCGGAATCTCGAACAGGCGATGCTGGTAAGCGGCATAGAGCGGAATAGCGATCAGGAACGACGTCGCCGGCCGGATCAGCTGGTTGCCGAGCGCGGTCAGGATCGACGATGTCGTTTCCTTGAGGTTGTGGCTGTCGGTGTCGTGCAGGGCGAGCCGCAGGTAGAGCCACTCGACCAGCATCAGGCCGAAAGTCACGAGAGTGATAAATCGAAGCGCCGGGTAGGTCGCCGCAAGGGTGGCCGTCATGGTGGGAAACTCGCGAAGGTTAGGGAAGGCGCCGAGCCGGCGCGGTCGGGGGACGGTGGCCGGCTCGGCGAGAGCGTGATCTCGAAAAGCGATTTGCTTTGTCGGGACGAGATCACGCTCAAGCGAGATGATCCGATTCAACTGGGCCGGATCAGATGAGTCGGATCAGGTCTCACTCGTTCAATAGGGCGGCGCGACGACGACCGTGCCGGAGCGCGTGACTGTCCCGCCATAAGGACCGGTGACGCTGCGCTGGTAGTTGTACTGGCCGGGACCGGTTTGCGTGACCGTACCGGAGCGCGTGACCGTGCCACCGTAGGGACCGGTCACCGTGCGATTGTGGGTGCAACTGCCGCCGCCGCAACCGCCCGAGCCGTGGATCGTATAGGTGCCGCGCCGGGTTTGGACCGACCCGTTGCGGGTCCACGCCGAGGCATCAGCCGCCGAAGCGACAAGCAGCAGTCCGGCAATCGCCGCGGTCGTGATCGAGATATTCATGTCTCGTCTCCGTTATTGTGCAGGTTTCCTGCCCGGCCCATCGACCGGACGAACGGGAGCGTGGCCTGTTAACGTTGCCGGCATTTCTCGGCGCGGGGTCGTTTTGTAACGATTTGTAACGCGGCCGTGGTTGGCCGTTGCCGGTTCGGCGGCGGCGTCTAGATTGAAGGCATGAACGGCAAGGTCATTCTGGTCGTCGAAGACGATCGTGACATTCGCGGTCTGCTCGCCGATTTCCTCAAGCGCGAGGGGTTCTCGGTCGAAGTGGCCGAGGACGGCGGCGCCGCCGACCGCGCGCTTGTCCGCGTGACGCCGGACCTCGTGATCCTCGACCTGATGCTGCCGGGCGAAGACGGGCTCTCAATCTGCCGGCGCCTGCGCGCGCGCGGCGCAATCCCGATCCTGATGCTGACCGCGAAGAACGACGACATCGATCGCATCGTCGGGCTTGAGCTTGGCGCCGATGATTATCTCGGCAAGCCGTTCAATCCGCGCGAATTGCTGGCGCGCATCCGGGCGATCCTGCGCCGGGCCGAGGGAGCGGCAAGGCCCGACGAGCGGCGGCGGCGCGCCTTCGCCAGCTTCGTGATCGATCTCGATGCGCGCAGCGTCGAGCGAACGGACGGCACCATCGTGCCGTTGACCTCGAGCGAGTTCGATCTTCTGGCTTGCTTTGTCGAGCGGCCGAGACGCGTGCTCACGCGCGATCAACTGCTAGACTGGACGCGCGGGCGCAGCGCCGATCCGTTCGATCGCACCATCGACGTAACCGTCAGTCGTCTGCGCAAGAAGCTCGAAACGGCCGATCCGTCGGCGCCCGCGCTGGTCACGACCGTGCGCAACGGCGGCTATCTGTTCGCCGGCGAAGTCAAGGACGTATGATCATGCGCCGGCTCGGTCTGGTTTGGCGCGTCGCCCTGATCGTGATTGCTGCGCTGGTCGCGATTCAGATGATCGCGGCTGCCGCCTACTACGTTCAGCGCGGACGCGCGACGGAGCAAGGGTTTCGGCTGCCGCTGCCGGACCAGATCGCGGCGCTGATCGAGATGCTCGAGCATGCGGGCAACCGTTCACTGGCGCTGCGGGTGGCGAACGGCCCCGGTCTGCGCGTTGCCATCGCGCCAACGGCGCCGCCGGTGGCTGAGCCGCCGGAACGGGTCGAGTGGCTCGAGAACGCCATCGCGCGCTATGTCGGCGGCGGGCGATCGGTGCGGGCCTACTTGATCGGCCCCGCACGCGGGGTCGACGGCGCCCGCCGTCCAGTACTGGAGACGTTCAGCCGGCGTCCGGTGCGGCTGGTGGTGCCGCTTACCGACGGTGAGTTCCTGGTGGCCGAAACGGTTGACGATCTGACCGTGCGCGTGCTTGGGCTGCCGCCCGGCTTCTGGGCGGGGATCATCGGGTTTCTGGTGGCGGCGCTCGCGCTCTATGCGGTCGTGCGCGAGACCATTCCGCTGTCCAGGCTCGCCCGTTCCGTCGACCGCTTCGCGGAGGCGATCGAGCCCGCGCCGGTTCCGGTCGGGGGCGCGCGCGAGGTGCGCTCGCTGATCGGCGCGTTCAATCGCATGCAATCGCGCATTGCCGAACTGGTGCGCAACCGTACCTTCATGCTGGCGGCGATCTCGCACGACCTGCGCACCTACCTCACGCGCCTGCGGCTGCGGGTCGAAATGATGCCGGATCCCGACATGCGCGAACGGGCGACGCGCGACGTCGAGGGGATGGATGCGCTGCTCAACGATGCGCTCACCTTTGCGCGCACCTCATTTGCGAACGGGCGAAGCGAGCGCGTCGATCTCGTCGAGATCGTGCGGCGTGAATGCGCGGAGCGCGCCGCCGCCGGCAGCAACGTCAAGGCCGAACTGCCGTCGATGCCGCTGCACATCTGGGGCGAGACCGCCGCCCTCGCGCGCATTGCCGGCAATCTCATCGACAATGCCTTGAAATACGGAAAAGAGGCGGTCGTCACTGTGTCGCATGGCGGGGCGGAGGCCCTCATGCTGGTTGATGACCGCGGGCCGGGCATCCCGGTCGCCGAACGCGAGCGGATCTTCGAGCCGTTCCTGCGGCTCGAAGCCTCGCGCAACCGAGACCGCGGCGGCGCAGGGCTGGGGCTTGCCATTGCCCGCCACCTCGTCCTCAGCCTCGGCGGCACGATTGCGGTCGAGGATCGCCCGGGCGGCGGTGCGCGCTTCTGTGTCAGGTTGCCCATGACCCCGCCGCCGCGCGGGGAACGCTGACGCGGGCTTCGCGCGGGCTCGCCGCTACGCCGGGGCGCGCGCCTTCACGTGAACGTTGGACCTTGGATTTGCCGCCGCAATCTGCATTGTACGTTCCATCGGGCCGATCGACCGAGCGAGCGCCCATGTCCTTGGAGGAGCCACACATGAAGCGACGTCATTTCCTGCAGGCGGCAGGGCTGGCCGCCGCTGCCACCGCTGTTGCCAAGCCTGCCATCGCGCAATCGGCGCCTGAGCTGCGCTGGCGCCTGACCTCGAGCTTTCCGAAGTCGCTCGACACGCTCTACGGGACCGCCGAAGTGTTCAGTAAGGCGGTGGCCGAAGCGACCGACAACAAATTCCAGATCCAGGTCTTCGCGGCCAACGAGATCGTGCCCGCGGTGGCGGCTGCCGACGCGGTGCAAAACGGCACTGTCGAGATGTGCCACACGGCATCCTACTACTATTTCGGCAAGGACCCGACCTTCACCTTTGGCACCGCGGTGCCATTCGGTCTCAACACGCGCATGCAGAACGCCTGGCTCTATCAAGGCGGCGGCAACGAGCTGATGAACGACTTCTACAAGAAGTTCAATTTCATCGGCTTTCCGGCCGGCAATACCGGCGCCCAGATGGGCGGCTGGTTCCGCAAGGAAATCAAGACCCTCGCCGACCTGCGCAATCTCAAGATGCGGATCGGCGGCTTCGCCGGCACGGTGATGGCCAAGATCGGCGTGGTGCCGCAACAGATCCCCGGTGGTGAGATCTACACCGCGCTGGAAAAAGGCACGATCGACGCCGCCGAATGGGTCGGCCCATATGATGACGAGAAGCTCGGCTTCCAGAAGATCGCGCCCTACTACTATTACCCGGGCTGGTGGGAAGGCAGCGCCACCCTCCATAACTTCATCAATCTCGACAAGTGGAATGCGCTGAGCCCCGCCTACCAGTCGATCGTGCGGTCGGCATGCGGGGTAGCCAACGAATGGATGACGACGAAGTACGACATCGGCAATCCGGCGGCGCTCAAGCGGATGCTGGCGGAAGGGCTGGTGCAGTTCCGGCAATTCCCGACACCGGTGATGGAGGCCTCGCTCAGGGCCGCGTTTGAAATTTACGCGGAGGTGTCCGCCCGCAACGCCGCCTTCAAGAAGGTGTGGGATTCGATGCACGCGTTCCGCAACGACGCGTATCTATGGTGGCGGGTCGCCGAATACACCTTCGACGATTTCCTTATTCGCAACCGCACCCGCACATGAGGTCATGGCGCGGCCGCGGCGGTCTCATCGGGGCCGGGGATTGAGTTCCAAGTCGGGCGGCGGCGGTGGCGGCAGGTCGATCGGCATCTCGATATTGCCTTTGCCCCCCGGCGCGACCTTGGCGCGCTCGATCCAGTAGGTCACCGACTGCGGCCAGAAGATCAGGATCATGACCAGGATCACCTGCAACACCACCCAGGGAACGGCGCCCCAATAGATGTCCGAGCTCTTCACGCTCGGCGGCGCAATGCCCCGGAGATAGAACAGTGCGAAGCCGAAAGGCGGATGCATGAAGCTCGTCTGGATATTGGCGCAGATGAGCACGCCGAACCACGCCAGATCGATCCCGAGCTTGGCGGCGACCGGCGCCAACAGCGGAATGATGATGAAGGCGATCTCGAAGAAATCGAGGAAGAATGCGATCACGAAAATGAAGGCGTTGACGAACAGGAGAAATCCGAGCTGCCCGCCGGGCAGCGAGATCAGCAGGTCCTCGATCCAGACTTTGCCGCCGACGCCCTGGAACACCAGGCTGAAGACGCGCGCGCCGATGAGGATATAGATCACCATGGCGGTGATGCGCATGGTGGTCGACATGCCCTGCCAAATGAGCGGCCAGGTCAGCGTCCGGTTGAAGGCCGCGAGCAGCATCGCGCCGACCGCCCCCATGGCGCCAGCCTCGGTCGGCGTCGCGACCCCGAAATAGAGCGTCCCCAGCACGACGAAAATGAGCCCCGAGGACGGGATGATGCCGCGCAGGCACTTCGACCAGAGCGGCCAGCCGCGCAATGTCCGGGCTTCAGGCGCCAGCGCCGGCACCTCGGCCGGCCGGATCCGGCTCAGGATCAGAACCCAGAGACAAAAGAGCGAGATCTGAATGAGGCTCGGGCCGATCGCGCCTGCATACATGTCGCCGACCGAGCGGCCGAGCTGGTCGGCCAGTACGATGAGCACGAGCGAGGGGGGAATGATCTGCGTGATGGTCCCCGAGGCTGCGATCACGCCCATCGTGTGACGCGTCGAATAGCCGTGCTTGAGCATCACCGGCAGCGCGATGACGCCCATGGCGATCACGGAGGCGGCGACCGTGCCGGTGATGGCGCCCAGGATGGCGCCCACGAAGATCACCGCATAGGAGAGGCCGCCGCGCACCGGGCCGAACAGCTGTCCGATCGAATCGAGCAGATCCTCGGCGAGCCCGCACCGCTCCAGCACCGCGCCCATGAAAGTGAAAAAGGGAATGGCCAAGAGCAGCGTGCCCTGGTCGTTCGAGACGATGCCGAACAACTGGTAGGTCAGGTTGCCGAGAAAGTTCGGCACGATGAGGCCGAGCTCGATCCCGATGAAGGCGAAGAACAGCCCCACGGCGGCGAGCGAGAACGCGGCCGGGTAGCCGATCAGCATGAACGCGATCAGCCCCAGAAACATCAGGGGCGCCATGTTGTCCCTGACGAAGCCCGTCATTGCAGAGGCTGCTCGTAGCCGTGTTGCAGGCCGTCGATGCTGCCGAGCGCGGCGATGCGCTTGATGATCTCGGAGAAGCCCTGCAGCGCCATCAAGGCAAAGCCGATGGGGAGCAAGAGCTTGACCGGCCAGCGAATGAGGCCGCCGGCATTCTGCGACATCTCACCGATGCGCCACGAATCCAGGAAGAACGGCCAGGTGAAGTAGATGAGGATGAGGCAGATCGGCAGCAGGAAGAAGAGGCCGCCGAGGAGATCGATCCACAGCCGCGTCCGATCGGATACGGAGGAATAGATCAGGTCGACGCGGACGTGCCCGTTGACCTTGAGCGTGAAGGGACCGCCAAGCAACACGATGGCGGCGAACATGTACCACTGGATTTCGAGCCAAGCGTTCGAGCTCAGGTCGAGAAAATGCCGGCTCGCCGCGTTGCCGGCGCTGACCAGGCAGGAGATCAGCACCAGCCAGATCGCGACGATTCCAAACCGGTCATTGATCGCATCGATGACGCGGCTTGCCTTCAGGAGGCCTTGCACGCCCGTTCCCTCGCCTGGCCGGCACGGGCTCCGCACCCGTGAGCACCTGAAATGTAGGACCGAATCGCCCGACGCCGCCAGTCTAGCCGCTAGCGACGCTTCAACCGCCGGTCACGCTCATGTGGCGGGCAAGCGCCGGGCGCTGGTGCCTGCGGTCGATAATGAAGTCGTGGCCCTTCGGCTTGTGCGCGATCGCGTTCTCGATCGCGGCGTTGAGGAGATCGTTGCCCTCGGAGGCACGCAAGGGCGTGCGCAGATCGGCGGCATCCTCCTGTCCCAGGCACATGTAAAGCGTGCCGGTGCAGGTAAGCCGCACGCGATTGCACGATTTGCAGAAATTGTGCGTCAGCGGCGTGATGAAGCCGAGCCGGCCACCGGTCTCGGCGACGCGGACGAAACGGGCCGGACCGCCAGTCTGATAGTCGATCTCATCGAGCGTGAAATGTTCGGCCAGCCGCGCGCGTACGAGCGAGAGCGGGAGATACTGGTCGAGCCTGCCTTCGCCGACGTCGCCGAGCGGCATCACCTCGATGATGGTGAGATCCATGTCGCGGCCGTGCGTCCAACGCACGAGCTCGGCAAGTTCGTCTTCGTTGACGCCCTTGAGCGCGACCGCGTTGATCTTCACGCGCAATCCGGCCGCCTGGGCGGCGTCGATGCCAGCCATGACCTTGTCGAGCTCGCCCCAGCGGGTGATCGCCCGGAACTTGTCGGGATCAAGCGTGTCGAGCGAGACGTTGATCCGCTTCACGCCGCATGATGCGAGCTCCGCAGCGTATTTCGGCAGCTGCGAGCCATTGGTTGTCAGCGTCAGCTCGTCGAGGTCGCCGCTGTCGAGATGGCGCGCGAGCGAGCCGAAAAGCGTTATGATCCCGCGCCGCACCAGCGGCTCTCCGCCGGTGAGGCGCAGCTTGCGCACCCCTTTGGCGATGAAGGCGCTGCACAGCCGGTCAAGCTCCTCGAGCGTGAGCAGGTCAACCTTCGGCAGGAAGGTCATGTGCTCGGACATGCAGTAGACGCAGCGGAAGTCGCAGCGGTCGGTCACCGACACCCGCAAATAGGTGATGGCGCGCTGGAATGGATCGACCAGCGGGCGCGGCCTTTGCACGGGCCGGGTCAGTTCCGGCGGATGGTCGATCTCGGTCATGCGGTTTCCGGCCCCTGATTGAGGCTTGTAGCCCTTCATATTTGGGAATTGTGCCGGATAACCGCCAGATCGTAAAGCCGCGGGCGAGGGGCGCTTTCAGGAAACGGTCGCGCTCGCCTTTAGCGCAGGGGCTGCGGGTCGGGCCAGGGATAGCTGCTCTGCAGGCCCGCACTCGGCGCTCGGGCCGTCGTGGGTGCGCTGGCCGTCGTCGCCGGGACGCTGGCCGTCGTCGCCGGGGCCGTCGCTGGAGCAGGGGTTGACCTCTTTACCGACTGTTTGTGCTTGACCGCAGGCCTTTTCTTCTTGGGCGGCGGCTTGATCGGCTGGAGTTCCGCATAGACCGGATTGGGCTGCAGCCGACCACTCGTTCCGGTGCCCGTCTCGCCATAGCTCGTGGGAGGCACTTCCGGCCGCACCTGCAGGGTCTGCGGCTGATAGCCATTGAGCGCGTAGGTCACGGCGATTTCGCCACCCGTCTGCACCGTGAGCTCGCACGGCGTGCGGCAGCTTTGCCCCTGTGACGTCCGGGCATCGGCTCCCGGTGGTTCGGATTCGACCCGCAAGACCTCGGTCGGAGGTGTGGACTTAAAAAAGTCCAGGCTCGGCATCGAGGTCGAGCACGCTGCGAGGGCCAAGCCACACGCAGTAACCACAATGACCCGCTTCATGCTGATACCCACTCCTGGGAGAGCCCGCCGCTATCCCATGTTACCCGCCTTGACCATACGATCCGGTCCCTGCGCATGCAACTGGCGCGCCGGCACCGCGACGAATGCTAAACACGACGGACTGACGCAAGTGTGGCCACCATAAGGAGAATTGGCGAGATTGCGGGCTCCGGCGGCTCAGTTTCTGCCTGTCGATAACATTTGCAGGATGGTGTCCGGCAGGTCCGCAAAGGCGCTCACGACGCGATCCGGCTTGAGCTCGGCGACCGGAATTTCGGTGTAGCCGAAATCCACCGCGATGACCGGGATGCCGACCGCGCGCGCGGTGGCGATGTCGGTCATGGAGTCCCCGATCATGATGGCGCGGTCCCGATCGCCGCCGGCGCGCGCGATGGTGCCGTAAAGGATTTTCGGATCAGGCTTCGGCACGCCAAACGTATCGGCTCCGCAGATCGCCTGAAACCGTGCGCTGAGGCCGAGCGCGTCGAGCAAGCGCAACGATAGCCGTTCGAGCTTGTTGGTGCAGACTGCTAGGCGACAGCCGCTGCCGGCAAGGCTATCGAGCGTAGCCTCGACCCCGTGAAAGGGGCGTGAGCCGACCGCAATGTGGTCGGCGTAATGCGCGATGAAATCCCGTACCATCCGGTCAACCTCGGCGGGCGGCAACACGCGACCGCCGGCCTTGAGGCCGCGTTCGACCATCACGCGCGCGCCGCCGCCAACCATGTTGCGCGCGTCCTCGTAGCCGACCGGCGGCAGGTCTTCACACGCAAGCACGTGGTTGAGGGCCGCGACCAGATCCGGCGCGGTGTCGACCAGCGTCCCGTCCAGATCGAACACAACGGTGAATGCGCTCATGAGGGGGATCGCTAAAGCATTTCTGCAAGAGTGGAAACTCTGAGCCGAGGGGTGATCGGCGGCACTAGTGCCCCGTTTCCGAAGTTCGTTAAGTCGTCGCGGCACCCTCTGACACGAACTTCGGAAACAAAGGGGCACTAGCAACTCTATGATCCTAGTGCCGCTTTTCGATCTGAAGTTCCAAGCGAGTTTGCCGCAGGTGCTGTAGGAACTTCAGATCGGCGGCCCTAGTGCCCCGTTTCCGAAGTTCGTTAAGTCGTCGCGGCACCCTCTGACACGAACTTCGGAAACAAAGGGGCACTAGCAACTCTATGATCCTAGTGCCGCATTTCGATCTGAAATTCCAAGCGAGTTTGCCGCAGGTGCTGTAGGAACTTCAGATCGGCGGCCCTAGTGCCCCGTTTCCGAAGTTCGTTAAGTCGTCGCGGCACCCTCTGACACGAACTTCGGAAACAAAGGGGCACTAGCAACTCTATGATCCTAGTGCCGCTTTTCGATCTGAAGTTCCAAGCGAGTTTGCCGCAGGTGCTGTAGGAACTTCAGATCGGCGGCACTAGGCGCGAGCCCGTAACGAGGCTAGATAGGTCTTCCCACCTCGGCGAGCTCAACATGGACATTGAGGCACAGAAGCGCGCTGCCGCCGCCCGCGCATTGGATTTTGTCCAGCCGGGCATGCGGCTTGGCCTCGGGACCGGCTCGACCGCGCGCCATTTCGTCGAGCTCTTGGCGGAGCGGGTCCGCGGCGGTCTTGCGGTCATGGCGGTACCGACATCGGAGGCGACGCGGCGTGACGCCGAGCGCCTCGGCGTGCCACTGACGACGCTCGACGAAACGCCGGCGCTCGACCTGACGGTCGATGGCGCCGACGAGATCGCGCCTGATCTGAGCCTGATCAAGGGCGGCGGCGGCGCCTTGCTGCGCGAGAAGATCGTGGCCTCGGCTTCCGCCCGCATGGTGGTGATCGCGGACGAATCCAAGTGGGTCCCGGTGCTTGGCCGCTTTCCGCTGCCGATCGAGGTCGTGCCGTTCGGGCTGGCGGCGACGCGGCGGGCGGTCGAGGCGGCGGCTGTCGCGGCCGCTTCGGCTGGGCCCGTGCGGCTGCGGCGGGACCAGGACGGCCACGCTTTCGTCACGGATGGCGGGCACTGGATTCTCGATGCTGCGCTTGGACGGATCGCCGACCCCAAGGCTCTCGGAGACCGCTTGGCCGGCATTGCCGGGGTGGTCGAGCACGGGCTATTTGTTGAGTTGGCAAAGACTGCCGTCGTTGCGGGGCCCGCGGGCGTTCGCGTGATCGAGCGCCCTTGAGGTTAATGCGCCGAGAGATCAACAGATCGAAAAGGAGTGTCGTGATGATTGCCGTCGCTGTCGCCCGGCCCATGTGCGCCGGGCTCCTGGCTCTCCTCCTTGCGGCGGCATCGCCCGCACAGGCGCAGCAGCCCTCCGCCAATGCGATCGCGCTCGCCAAGGAAATCATCATCGTAAAGGGCGGCAACAGCATCTACGATCCCGTGATCCCGCAGATTATTGATCGCGCGCGTTCGATTTTCTTGCAGTCCAACCCGATGCTCGGCAAGGACTTGAACGAGGTCGCCGCCAAGTTGCGGGCAGAGCTGACCCCGCGGACTGCCGCCCTCCTCAATGATGGCGCCAGACTTTACGCGGCGAAGTTCACCGAGCAGGAGCTCAAGGAGATCCTCGCGTTCTACAAGTCGCCGATCGGCCACAAGGTCATTACGCAAGAGCCTGTCATCCTGGATGAGAGCGCAGCCAAGATGGACGATTGGGGGAACAAATTTGCCGAGGAAGTCATCGCCAAGTTCCGCGCCGAGATGAGACGGCGGGGGCACGACATCTAGTGTCGACAGTCCTGCACTGAGAGCGGCAATGTCTGACGTCGACCTGTTCGTCATCGGCGCGGGCTCCGGCGGCGTCCGTGCCGCGCGCATTGCCGCAAGCTACGGCGCGAGCGTGATGATCGCGGAGGAATTCCGCGTCGGCGGCACCTGCGTCATTCGCGGCTGCGTGCCGAAGAAGCTCCTGGTCTACGCGTCGCGCTTTGCGGACGAATTCGAGGATGCCGCGGGCTACGGCTGGACGGTGCCCGAGCCGACCTTCGACTGGCTGGCGCTGATCGCCAACAAGGATCGCGAGATCGCGCGGCTCGAAGCGGCCTACACCACCAATCTGGAACGGTCGAAGGTCGCGATCGTGAAGAGCCGGGCCGTGATCGTCGATCCGCACACCGTGCGGCTCGTCGCGGATGGCACGACGGTGCGGGCCAAGCACATCCTGATTGCGGCCGGCGCCGCGCCGTCGCTCGGCAAGGACATCGAGGGCCGCGAGCACGTCATCTCCTCGAACGAGGCGTTCCATCTCAAGGAGCTGCCCAAGCGCATCCTGATCCAGGGCGGCGGCTATATCGCGGTCGAGTTCGCCGGCATCTTCAATGGCCTCGGTTCCGAAGTGACGCTGGTCTATCGCGGCGACAATATCTTGCGCGGCTTCGACGACGATCTGCGCGCACATCTGCGCACCGAGATGGAAAAGCGCGGGATCAGGATCATCACCAGGCACATCGTCGACGGCATCGAGAAAGTCGATCACGGCCTCTGCGTGGAGCTTGCCGGGCCTGGCCACGACGAGGTGGTCGTCGACCAGGTCATGTTCGCAACCGGCCGGCGGCCCAACATCAAGGGGCTCGGGCTTGAAGCCGCCGGCGTCAAGCTCGGCATGACCGGCGGCATCGAGGTCGACGCCTATTCGCGCACGTCAGTGCCCCACATCTATGCGATCGGCGACGTGACCGATCGTCTGGCGCTGACGCCGGTCGCGATCCGCGAGGGCCATGCTTTTGCCGACACCGTGTTCGGCAACAAGCCAACGCAGGTCGATCACCGGAATGTGCCGACCGCGGTCTTCTCCGAGCCCGAGTGCGGCGCGATCGGGCTCACCGAGGCGCAGGCTTGCTGCGAGCTTGCCAAGGTGGACATCTACAAGAGCTCGTTCCGTCCCATGAAGGCGACGCTCTCTGGGCGCGACACCCGCACCTTCATGAAGCTTGTCGTCGATGGCTCGACCGATCGCCTGGTCGGCTGCCACATCGTGGGGCCGGACGCCGGCGAGATGATCCAGCTCATCGGCATCGCGGTGAAGATGAAGGCGACCAAGGCCGACTTCGATGCCGTGATGGCGGTGCATCCGACCGCCGCCGAAGAACTGGTGACGATGCGCGAGAAGGCCGCGAGCCACGTGCGGCAGGCGGCGGAGTAGCGCCGGAGCCGAAGCGCCCATTATGGGCGATGATCCCAGCTACCTCTCTGTGGAGTGATGTACTTCATTGGCCAACCTCAAGCGTTGCACCCGGACGAGGCCATCAGTCATTCCAATTTGCTCATTATCGCATCGACCAGGCGATCGGGTCCCTGTTGAATTGGCCAGCGAGCTGCCGCGGCATCGGCACTTTCGGCCAGTCCATCAAGCCGGTCGATTGCTCCTATTGTGGCTTCAGCGATCGAGCGCGCATCCCAGGAATCGAATGCCGTGTAGCCACCGTCGAGCGCCGCGATCATTTCGGATAGCGAAGTATCGGCTGGCACGACAGCCGGAATTGCTTCCGCTGCGGCTTCGCTCGCGACCGCAGAATAAGAGCCGCGGAAACGGTTTGCTTCATAGGGGCAAACGATGAGATCGCATCTTTCCAGCAATTGTCTCCAGATAGCCGCATCGGCGACCCGCTCGTCGATCTCGATTCGTTGGTCCTGAGCGGCCATGGCTCGGAGCTCGCTTTGAACCTCTTCCATTTCTCGCGGTGCCCCATTGTGAACGAGGAACCGGGACGAGGGTCTTGCCGCCAGCACATGTCGGATGATCTGCGGAACCAAATGGTATCCTTTATCCCGGCGCTGGTGGCCAACTATTCCGATCGTTGGTGGTTTTGCCCCCACGCGCGAGCGGCGATCGGTGATGGAGACCCTGGGCAGCGGAAATGTTGACACCGTCTGACCTGTCAGTTCTGCAAAAACCCGCGATGCGTATTGATCAAACGTTATGCAATGTATCGGCAGTTGCTCTGCGAGGTGCGACCAGTAAGCTCCGACCATTTTGTAAAATGCGGCGCGTGGGTCATGGGAGATGTTTTCATCGATGACCGTCAGTATTTTCTTCTTTTCCAACTGCACCTTTACGCCCGGTGGAAGGAAGAACTCCACAAAAAAAGTGGCGCGATCTCGTGCAGGTAAAGAGATTAGATAGCGAAGAACTGCGGCAAGCTGGACGACCTGCGCTGAGTTGAAGTAGACGATGTCTCGAGAAGAAAAATCGAACTGCTGAAGGTCCTCGGCCGTCATGCGAACGGCACGCTCGAAGCTTTCGACCTTCTTCAGGACGCCTGGGCGAGGGTGATTTA
The DNA here is from genome assembly GCA_963753575.1 of uncultured Alphaproteobacteria bacterium. GTDB lineage: Bacteria > Pseudomonadota > Alphaproteobacteria > Rhizobiales > Xanthobacteraceae > VAZQ01. Next base: position 2,197,186 of record CAVWCR010000003.1, on the reverse strand, counting down.
TGAAACTTAGCCATTTGATGCTTCGCGACAGGTCAAGTCGGCCTAACTTTGTCAGCAAGCTTTTCAGGCGTGGGGAGTGATGTCGTTCGTAAGTCTCCCATCTGAAAAGCGGTTGAGCTTTCAGCTCCTCAGCGAGAGCCAAGTCGATATTTTCGTGGGCCAGAACGACCGGGGAAAGGCCCCGCTTAGTAGCGGCCGTGATTATCTGGCGACAGGAATTGGCGTGGTGGCCGAGATTTTGAGTAAGGCCAGGATCAATATATACAAAGCGCAACTAAGCCACTCCTGAATGCGTGGGGAAATCCGCTTTTGGCTTGATAGAAGCCCTGAATGATTCTGTCTCACGGTGCAATTGGCCGGCCTTTTCGGCTGGCGACTCAGCCCGTCTTTTCCCGAAATTTCACGGCATCGACGATCTCCTTAATGGTGGTGCGAATGTCGTATTTTGGTTGCCATGTCGGGTAGTGCGCGCGAAACCGATCCAGCGAGCCGATCCACCAAATATGGTCGCCCATTCTGTTCTGGTCATCATACTGAGCCTCGAACGGTCGGCCCGATATCTCCCGCGCCAGTTCGATCGCTTCTGCCATGGACACATTGGCAAATCGGCCTCCGCCGATGTTGTAGACCGCGGCAGGTCTGGGGGACTTGAAGAAATGCCAGAAGGCGTCAATGAGATCTGACGCATGAATGTTGTCGCGAACTTGCTTTCCTTTGTATCCATAAATTGTATATGGGCGGCCAGTGACAACACACTTCACGAGATAGGCTAGGAATCCGTGCAGTTCGGTTCCGCTGTGTGCGGGGCCGGTCAGGCAGCCGCCCCGAAAGCAAACGGTTTTGAGGCCGAAATAGCGGCCGTATTCTTGCGTCATCACGTCGGCAGCGAGCTTTGATGCTCCGAAAACGCTATGGGTCGTGTCATCGATTGACATCGTTTCATCGATGCCTGTGGCAGACCATCTGTGTGTCGGATCAAGCTCAAAGCGCGTTTCCATCTCGATGAGCGGCAGCTTGTTTGGCTCGTCGCCATAAACCTTGTTCGTCGATGTGAAAATAAAGGGCGCATCGGGCGCGTGGCGCCGGGTGGCCTCCAACAGGTTGAGCGTCCCCGTCGCGTTGACCGCAAAATCAAGTTGAGGATCCCTGGCGGCCCAGTCATGCGACGGTTGCGCCGCCGCGTGGATGACGCAGCCGATAGCTTTGCCGAGATCGCTAAAGCAGGAATTGATCGCCTCGGTATCTCGTATGTCGAGGTCCAGATGCTTGTAGCGTGGAACGTCTGCTTCGAGACGGCGGCGGTTCCAATGCGTCGATGCGTCGGGCCCAAAGAAGCGCGCACGCATGTCGTTGTCGATACCGACGACATGAAATCCTTCGGCGGACCAGCGGCGAACCGCCTCTGATCCAATCAGGCCTGCCGCTCCCGTCACGAGGCACACCGACATCTACGTCTCCTCCGTGGTGCTTCGGATTGCCAAAATGGGACGAAGAAGAATCTCATGGCACCTTAAGAATCTCATGGCACCTTAGCCATGCCACACATCGCTGACGAGGTGACCGCGATGTCTGACTGTGTGGAGTTTGCAACTGACGCTGCAACGACCTGGAAGCCGCTTTGCAGCGGCGCCGTCTCCGCCCCGTCACGCGTCTGCGCGTCCCCGGGGCGGTTCTCGGATCGAGTTCTAGCGACGGCCCGTGCGGGACTAGGGGGCGCTGCGGTCATGGTCGACGGGCTCGCCAGGGCTCCGGTCTGAGATCGCGCCGATCATCACGGAAACGCCAAATCCACCACCCGAGATTAATTGTGGCCTTTGGCGCCCGCGGTCGTGTATAAGCCGCTGAAATTCGACAATCTTTCCCGCCCGCGACTGCGGGCAGCGTATCGGAGGGCCGCGTCATGGCCGAACGTTGGACGCCCGAGAGCTGGCGCCAGAAGCCGGCGCTGCAGATGCCGGATTATCCCGACAAGCCGGCGCTGGGCGAGGTCGAGAAGCAGCTAGCCACCTTCCCGCCGCTGGTTTTTGCAGGTGAGGCGCGCAACTTGATGAAGGCGCTCGGCCGCGTCGCCAAGGGCGAGGCTTTCTTGCTGCAGGGCGGCGATTGCGCGGAAAGCTTTGCCGAGCACGGCGCCAACAACATCCGCGACTTCTTCCGCGTCTTCCTGCAGATGGCGATCGTGCTGACCTATGCGGCGGCCTCGCCGGTGGTGAAGGTCGGCCGCATCGCCGGCCAGTTCGCCAAGCCGCGCTCCTCGCCGGTCGAGAAGCGCGGGAATATCGAGCTGCCGGTCTATCGCGGCGACATCATCAACGGCACCGATTTCACTGCCGCGTCGCGCGTTCCCGATCCGCGCCGGCTGCTGGAGGCCTATCGCCAGTCGGCCGCGACGCTCAACCTGCTGCGCGCGTTCGCGACCGGCGGCTACGCAAATCTCGGCAACGTGCGCCAGTGGATGCTCGGCTTCGTCAAGGACAGCCCGCAGTCGCGCCGCTACGCGGAGCTCTCCGACCGCATCTCGGAGACGCTCGGCTTCATGCAGGCTTGTGGGCTCGACCTCGAAAGCCACCCCGAGTTGCGCACGACCGATTTCTACACCAGCCACGAGGCGCTGTTGCTTGGCTACGAGCAGGCATTGACGCGTGAGGACTCGACCAGGCCGGGCAACTGGTACGCCACCTCCGGGCACATGGTCTGGATCGGCGACCGTACCCGCCAGGCCGATCATGCGCATGTCGAATACTGCCGCGGCATCAAGAATCCGCTTGGCCTCAAGACCGGCCCGTCGCAAAAGCCCGACGAGCTTCTGCGCCTGATCGACATCCTCAATCCGGAGAACGAGCCTGGCCGTCTTACGCTGATCTGCCGCGTCGGCGCCGACAAGGCCGCCGACCTGTTGCCGCCTCTGATCCGCGCGGTGAAGAAGGAAGGCCGCGTCGTGGTGTGGTCGAGCGACCCGATGCACGGCAACACCATCACGTCGACCTCGGGCTACAAGACGCGGCCGTTCGACCTCATTCTCAAGGAGGTGCGCACCTTCTTCGAGGTCTGCTCGGCCGAGGGCGTTTATGCGGGCGGCGTGCATCTCGAGATGACCGGCCAGAACGTCACCGAATGCACCGGCGGCGTGCGTCAGATCACCGATGAGGATCTCAACAACCGCTACCACACGGTCTGCGATCCGCGGCTCAACGCCGAACAGGCGATCGACCTCGCGTTCCTGTTGGCCGATCTGCTCAAGAAGGAACGCATTGGCAAGCCGCAGCCGTTGCAGGCGGTGGCGGGGCTGTAGCTTTTTCGGGGTCATGCTCTGATGACGCTGCCGGTTCTCTTCGTCTCGCACGGCTCGCCGCAGCTTCTGATCGACGACACGGCGGCGCGCGATTTCCTGCGCGGCTACGCCGCGACGATGCCGAAGCCGCGCGCGATCGTGATCGCGTCGGCGCATTTCGGCACCAGCCGTCCGGCCGTCGTCGGCGATGCGAAGCCCGGCATGATCTACGACTTCGGCGGCATGCCGCAGTTGCGCAGCCTCGTCTATGCGGCGCCGGGTGATCCGGTGGTGGCGATGAAGGTCGCGGGTCTGCTGCAGGCTGCCGGGCTTGCGCCCGCGGTGGTGACCGGCCACGGCTACGACCACGGCACATGGGTCCCGCTGATGCTGCTTTATCCGGATGCCGACATCCCGGTGATCCAGCTTTCGGTGCAGCCGCATCTCGGCCCCGCCCATCACGTCGCGGTCGGCCGTGCGCTTGCTTCCCTCAAGGACGAGGACCTGCTCCTGATCGGCTCGGGCTCGGCCACCCATAATCTCGAAGAGTTCTATTACGGTGGTCATGCGCCGAACGAGCCGGCGCTCGTTTGGGTCAAGGCATTCACCGACTGGATGCACGACAAGGTCACCGCTGGCGATCTCGATGCGCTGTTGCGCTATCGCGCGCTTGCGCCCTATGCGGTCGAGAACCATCCGACCGACGAGCACCTGATGCCGCTGTTTATTTCGCTCGGCGCCGCCGACGGCAGCGCCGGCCACCGCGTCCATTCGAGCAACCGCGGCGGCGTGATTTCGATGGATACTTACGCGTTCAACTGATCGCGCTCAATTCAACGTGGCGCCTGCGGCGATTCATGATTTGTGAACGGAAATGATCGCGGTTTATACCGGCGTTAACACTACAACCAACATCACAACCATTCCGTTGCCGCGATCGCTACGATTGTAAGGATTGGGAAAAGGCTTGGCGGAAGAATGCCCCGCATTGGGCTTGGGGGGTCCGTCATGGCAACGTTCAACGGGTTTAAGCCAATCACGATCCATTCGGCGCGCATGGCGGCGGGCTTCATGCTCGGCCTGTCGAGCGTTGTGCCGGCTGTTGCTGCGGACTGGTCGTACAAAGCGCCGGAGGCGCCCAAGGTCTACAGCACGGAAGTCGGCGCACGCATCTGGTACGGCCAGGGCAAGACCGGCAAGAACCTTTATGACGACACCGGCGCTCTTCTCCTGTCGCGGCTCACCTATAGCGGCTTCTCGATCTTCAGCGGCGAGGGCTTTGCCCGCTTCGACCACAACTCCGGCTGGTTCCTGAAGGGCTATGTCGGCGGCGGCGCGCTCTGGGATGGCCGCCTCAAGGACGAGGATTTCCCGCCGATCACCACCCCTTATTCAGCGACGCTGAGCCCGATCAAGAACAGCTCGGTGCTCTATGGCAGTGCCGACCTGGGCTTCAAGGTCGTGCGCGGCCCGGACTTCTATCTCGGTGCGTTCGCCGGCTATCACCTCATGCGCCAGGCCATCAGCGCCTACGGCTGCGCGCAGATCGCGAGCAATCCGGACATCTGCGGCACCTTCCCGGTGCCGGAGGCCTACAAGGTCATCACGCAGGTCAACAACTGGCACGCGCTGCGCATCGGGATCGATGCGTCAGCCGAGTTTGACAAGCGTTGGAAGTTCACCATCGACGCGGCCTATCTGCCTTACGTGCACCTGTCGGGCGCCGACGCGCACTGGCTGCGCATCGGCTCCTCGACCGGTGATTTCACCGGTCCGGTGCCCGAGGACGGCAACGGCTGGGGCTACCAGATCGACGGCTTCCTTTCGTATCGTCTGAACGACGCCGTCAGTGTCGGGGTCGGCGGCCGCTACTGGTACGCGCAGTCGAAGGGGCACACCCATTTCGAAGGCCACGTCGTGGGCGAGAACGCGGTGCCGCAGGTGCTCGACTGGAAGACCGACAATTACGGCGTCTTCTTCCAGTCGACTGTCAGGCTCGGCCCGCATCTGGTGTTCGGTGGCAACTAGTGCCGCTGGATTTGCGCGCCCGACGCGTTAAATTGGCCCCGCCGATGCCCGGCGCTTGACGACCATGGACCGATTGCTCCGCGCCACCATCAACACCTGGCACGGCCTGTGCCACGCCGCGCGCAGCGAGGCGGCCTTCCGCCAAGAGGCGGCGGCGCTGGTGCTTGCGGTGCCGCTCGCTTTCGTCGTCGCGGCCGACCTCTGGAAGGCGTTCCTGCTCATCGGCGTGGTGCTGTTCGTCATGGTGGTGGAACTGCTCAACACCGCGATCGAGAAGCTCTCCGACCGGGTCAATCGTGAGATCGACCCGCAGATCGGCCGCGTCAAGGACATGGGCTCGGCCGCGGTCGGGCTCTCGCTTCTCATCGCCGGCGCGGTCTGGCTGCTGGCGCTCGCCGAGCGCCTTGGCCTCATCTGACATGCGCCGCGGCGATTGCGGCCCGGCCTCGCGACACGGTAGACCTACATGATGAATTCCCGACCGACCGACCGCCTCGCGATCGCGGTGGCGCAGCTCAATCCCACCGTCGGCGATCTTGCCGGCAACGTCCAGAAGGCACGCGCCGCGCGCGCCGACGGCCGTCGTGACGGCGCCGACCTCATCGCGTTTGCGGAGCTTTTCATCGCCGGCTATCCGCCCGAGGACCTGGTGCTCAAGCCGGCGTTCCAGGCCGCCTGCCGCGCCAAGATCGAGGAGCTTGCGCGCGAGACCTCAGACGGCGGTCCCGCCATGTTGGTCGGCACGCCCTGGCTCGCCGACGACGGCAGGCTGCACAATGCCTATTGCCTGCTCGATCAGGGCGCGATCGCGGCGGTGCGCTTCAAGGTCGACCTGCCGAACTACGGGGTGTTCGACGAGAAGCGCGTGTTCGTGCCCGGGCCGCTGTCAAGCCCAGTGAGCTTCCGCGGCGTGCGCATCGGCATTCCGATCTGCGAGGACATCTGGGGCGCCGAGGTGGTCGAGTGCCTGGCCGAGACCGGCGCCGAGCTGATGATCGTGCCGAACGGCTCGCCGTACTGGCGCAACAAGGACGACGTGCGCCTCAACATCGCGGTTGCGCGCGTCACGGAAAGCAGCCTGCCGCTTATCTACATCAACCAGGTCGGCGGCCAGGACGAACTCGTGTTCGACGGCGCCTCCTTCGGCCTCAACGCCGACTGCTCGCTCGGCTTTCAGTTTCCCGCCTTCCGCGAGCAGGTGACGACGGTGCGCTATGCCCGCAGCAGCAACGGCTGGCGCTGCACCGACGGCCCGCTGGTGGTGGCGGCGGATGATCCCGACCAGGAGGACTACACCGCCTGCATGCTGGGGCTGCGCGACTATGTCGGCAAGAACGGCTTTGGCGGCGTGGTACTCGGACTCTCGGGCGGCATCGATTCCGCGCTGGTGGCGGCGCTCTCGGTCGACGCGCTCGGTCCTGAGCGCGTGCACTGCGTGATGCTGCCTTATCGCTTCACCTCGCAGGCTTCCGTCGAGGATGCCGCGCAAGTGGCGAGGGCGCTCGGCGTGCGCCATGACGTGGTCCCGATCGAGAAGGCTGTCGCAGGGCTCGAGGCGACGCTGGCGCCGCTCTTCGCCGGCAAGGCGCGCGACGTGACCGAGGAGAACCTGCAGGCGCGCGCGCGCGGCACCATCCTGATGGCGTTCTCCAACAAGTTCGGCCTGATGGTGGTGACGACCGGCAACAAGTCGGAGATGTCGGTCGGCTACGCCACGCTCTACGGCGACATGAACGGCGGCTATAATCCGATCAAGGATCTCTACAAGACCGAGGTCTATCGGCTGGCGCGGCTGCGCAATCACTGGAAGCCGATCGGCGCGCTCGGCCGCGACGGCGCCGTGATCCCCGAGCGCGTCATCACGCGCGCGCCGTCGGCCGAACTGCGCGAGAACCAGACCGACCAGGATTCGCTGCCGCCCTACGACGTGCTCGACGCCATCCTGGAGCGGCTGGTCGAGCGCGAGGAGCCGATCGCCAAGATCGTCGACGACGGCTTCGACCGCGACGTCGCCATGAAGGTCGCGCGCATGCTCGATCTCGCCGAGTACAAGCGCCGGCAGGCCGCGCCCGGCGTCAAGGTCACGCTCAGGAATTTCGGCCGCGACCGCCGCTACCCGATCGTCAACCGCTTCCGTGACCCGGGTACGCCGCTGCCGCAGCCCGACCGCGCGCTGATCAAGGGCGGGGAGGGGGCGAAGAGCGGCGAGGCGGTCGATTTCTGAACGGCAAAACAGGACTTAAGCTATTGATATATAAATAGTATTCGTCGCGGTGGGTTCGTTTTGGCCAAAAACTGCGACAGCAGAGTTTTCCGGCGCGCGCGTGCGATCGTCTGCCATTGAAATCGCAAGGCTTTTTGGTTTGGTTTCGTTTTGTAAAAAAAACTGCGACACGGGCGACGCTCTCATTATTTGATCGCGCGTGAACGGGCGTGTGACCGCTGTGCCCTCCGTTCCTGGGGTCCCGGCTTGCGCGCGGACGAACGGAGAATGCCGCAACGCTCGCGTTGCTTCTTCGATCGTCAAACAGCCCGTTGCCATCAATCTCCGCGGACCAAGCAACATCGCTTATACATAGAGTGAAAACAATTCTCGATCAACAGCTATTTTTCTTATGGTGAATAAGAGAGCGCAATGATGTGGCGAATGCGCTCGCGCGATGCGCTCGCGTACTGTGCATGCACAAACCCCGCCGCCGGGTGTGCCGAGGGCGGGGTCCTGCGACCGTCCGTGTGGACAAAGACTTGCTCGAGCTTGCTTACTTCAGCTTGTCCTGGATCTTGGCGAGCGCGGTGAGCGCGCATTCCTCGTCGAAGTTGCCACCGGGCGCGCCGCTCACCCCGATGGCGCCGATCGCGGCGCCGTTCGCCTTGATGGTTACGCCGCCGACCGCATAGGTGACGTTCGGCAGCGGCGTCGACGGCACGCTCGAGGGCGCGTTCTTCGACATGCGCTTGGCCACTTCCTTGGTGCTGCCTTCGTTGCGCCCGAGCGTCAGCGAGGCCGCCGAGTAGGCCTTGTAGAAGGCGTTGTCGGTCGAATGGATCGGGGCGCCATCGCCGCGCAGCATTGCCTGGCGCACGCCGTCGAGATCGACCACGACCGCCACCACCTTGTAGCCCTTCGTCGCGCAGGTCGCGACCGCATCGCCGACGAGCTGGTTCGCCAGCGCCGCGGAGATCTTCGGATTGTTGATGAGGCCCTGCGCCTTCGCGCCCACCGCCGCGAGCACGACCGCTCCGACCAGCACGCCATATTTCCACGCTGATGATACTCGTGACATTGTTTCGCTCCCTATCGTCGGCCGGTTCGTTGGATATATTGCCGACGCGCGTAACGATAGGCGATCTGCTCAGGTGGCGGAAGCGCGTACGCGTGCCACGAGGCGCGCTGCGAGGTGTGCTGCACGTCGTGTGCTCACGCTCGCATTGCTCACACTCGCATTGCTCACGCTTGCATTGCTCAGATGTCGTGCCCGCGAAAGCGAAGACCCGGGGCTAGGGGGCTTGTTGCCTGCATGGCGAGGGAGGAACACACTCCGGTTCCGGGTCCCCGCTTCCGCGGGCACGACACGAGAGGCACTGCGCGCGACCGTTGCGTCGAGCATGGCGATCTTTCAGTTCGTTCACGCGCTGCGCGCGCTGCGATAGGCGAGGCGCGCGTGGCCGCCGCAGTAGGGCAGGCCGGTGAACGCCTCGTTGCCGCAAAAGCAGAAACTCGCCGAGCCCGGATCGTTGATCGGCCAGCGGCACTGTCCGCTCTTGAGCTCCAGCAGCGTGCAGCCGCGTCCGTCGCGGATCGGCACGCTCTCGACGCGCGCCTGCGGAAACGCTTCCCGCAGCATCTTGCGCTGCGCGATGACGTTGAGCCGCCGCCAAGTCTTTTGCGGCTTCGGCTGTCCGAGCTTTGCGGCGCGTCGCATCTGGGCGCCGAGCAGGTCGCGCGGTCGCGACAAGCCCATGCGGTTCATCTTGCCGATCACGGCATTGCGGGTGACGCCGATCTCGCGCGCGATCTGGCTGCAGGTGAGCCCGGCCTGGAAGCAGCGTTTCAGCTGCTCCACGCGATCCGAGCTCCAGGTGAGAGAAGTGGTCGACATGGCTTTGGCCTCGTTGATTGACGTGAGGCTGCGGGCCGGCCGCGACCGAAGCGGATCGAGGGCAAAGCTGGAGCGTTTGGCGACATGGCTCTTCTGAGCCCATGCGCCAGCAAGCAAGCCAGTCGAATTCTTCGGTTTTGTGCCTTCCGTAGCCGGCCACGCTCACCCGTCCGCCGCCGCTTTCTGGGTGGGTATGGCCGAATCCAAGGCTCGCCCAATTCGACTCGCTAATCAAGGATTAAAATGCCATTATAACGGCATTGTAATCCGTGAGGCGTTCACGAATGGCGCGGCCTGAAAATCGTTCGGAGGCGAGGTCCCTCAGTCTGACTCTGCCCGAGGAAACCTTCAACTACCTCGTTTTGCTGGCAAGTCTCGGCAAATTGGGCCGCACCGAGAACGAGGTTGCGACCCACATCCTGGTCCGCGAAACAAACGCAATGATCGAACGTGGATTCCACGAGCGGAAGATCCCGACGGCGGCAGAATAGGTTGCAGCTTGTGGATTGCGGGGACAGTGCGCGCCGAAGGGCGTTAAGAAATTGGGCAAGGCGTGGTCGCCGGGCGCCACTCGAGCTGTGTTGGCCTCTCGGCCGAAGCCCGGACGTGCTCAATTGTCGCCGCCCAGGCGTCGCTCCGCACGCCAATTGAAACCCGGTTGCATCGCGCCGGCACATCGTGCCCCGAGCGTCATCCCCGCGGATCGCTTTTCGCCTCCTCGGAGTTTTGACCCGCGTATGCACGGCACGGGCGAACACGACAGCACTCATGGCAGGTGCCGTTTCCGTCTGGACTGCAGCGGCTGCTCATCACCACGGGCACTATGATGGCCGGCGACCTCCGCAGTCCGCGGTCAGGTCAGCTGCCAGAACCGGCCGGATTGGGGCCGGCAGAGGAGGCGGCCAGTGCCGAGGCCTTGAGCTCGACCACTTCGGGTTCGCCTTCCTCCAGTTTTCTCCGGCGCGACAGCCAATAAGCGATCGCACCCACGACTGGGACCGCCATCGCCGAGGCGATCGTGTAATCCGGGTCGAGCAGCACGACCAGCGCGGCCGCGGCCAGCGCTACGCGCACGCTCCTGTCCACCAAGCGGTTGTCGGAATAGACGGCCTGCAGGCTGAAGACGATGCCAATGGTCGCTATTCCAATAAGCAAGGCGGCGCCGAGTTGATCCAGGCCGGGCTCGATGACGAGCTCGGGATGAACGAACACGCCAACCATGAGCGTGAACAGCGCTATGCAGATCTGCACCGATCGCCACAGAGTCACATAGAACGACGCGTTGGCGATCTTGGATGTGATCGCCGCGGTGATCGACGTCGGCGGGGTCAACTCGCCGAACACGGCCACGAAGAACGCGAAGAAGTGCACCGCCCACGGATTGATGCCGGCCTGCATGAAGGGTGGCGCGATCACGATGGCCACCAGGATGTAAACCGGCGCTGGCGGCAGGCCGGTGCCGAGGATGGCACCGAACAGGAAACCCATGGCGATCATGGCGACGACGCTAACGCCGGCCGATTCCACCAGCAGGAACCCGAGCTTGGTGGGCACGCCCGTGATCACCAGCGTTCCGGCCACGATCGACAGCGTCGCCAACAGCAGCGTCAGGTCGGTGAGCATGTTGATGAAGGAATCGAGGAAGCCCTTCAGCGGCTTGACGAACTTCGCCAGCGACCATTGCCCGGGCCGCAGCAGCGTCACCACGTGCACGATCAGCATGGCCGAGCCGATGATGCAGAACATGTCGAGGGCGGCGAATTGCGGCGCCAGGAACAGCGCCGCCATCAACCCGACCAGCCCGCCGACGGTAGCGACGAAAAAGCCGATATTGATCACGTCGTACCAAGTCAGCTTCGGGGAGGTGCGGTCGACGACCATACGGGTGCGATAATGGATAGCCAGCAGGTAAACCGAGGTGGCGACGCCGAGAAAATAGATCAGCGCCGGCAGCCAGCCGCGCGCCACCACGTCGAAATAATCGACACCCAGGAACTCGGCCATCAGGAAGGCGGCAATGCCCATCACCGGCGGCATGAGTTGTCCGCCCATGGAGGAGGCGTTCTCGATTGCGGCCGCCGTCGCCGGCGGCAGGCCGGCGTTGATCATGGCCGGGATGGTGGCAGAGCCGACGGTGATGGCATTGGCCGAGCCCGAGCCGCTCACCGTGCCGATCGCCATCGAGCCGATCACCGCCGACTGCGGGATGGCGTGATGGGAGCGGATGGCGACGCGCTTGGTCGCGCGCAAAAGCGAATCGACGCAGCCGAAGCCGCGCAGCAAACTCAAAACCAGCAGGAACGAGCCGATCAATGTAAGCGCGAGCTGCGGCAGGCGGGCGAAGATACCGGTCGCCAATTCCACGCTCGAAGCGGCAACCACGCGGTGCCAGCTCAGGCCGGCATGATAGAACATGCCGGGCACCAGGTAGCCATAGACAGCGTAGAGAATGAGGATGATGCTGAGGACGAACAGCGGAACGTGGCGCTTGCGCGCGTATTCGATGATCAGCAGCACCATCAGGCCGCCGACCAAGATGTCCTGGGTGTTGTAGGCGCCATTACGCTCCTCGCCGAGCGCCATGTAGTTGGTGTTCATGTAATAGGCGCAGTACAGCGAGAACAGGCAATAGGCGATCGCGATCACGTAGTTTAGGCTGATTGGCAGCTTCGGATAGAATTCGTTCTCGCGAAGCGCCTGCAACGTGAACAGCACGTAAACGATCGGGACCAGGGTCATGGCCAGCACCATGGGTCCACCAGCGCTGGTCCAATAGTAGTAGAACAAATACACGCTGAACGTGACGGCAGACACGTAATAAATGACGTCGAGCGCGAGCGGCTGCCGGTTTTGTGGCGTGGTGTCGGTCATGGCAAGCCAATACGTCTGCTTGGATTCAAGCGAGGCGAGCGCAAATGCGCGCCCGCCTCCGATTGAGTTCGATCAAACAGTTCAAGCCTTACGAGTGGGCATTGGCGACATTGCGGTCCCACTTGCTGTCCCACTGACCCTTTTCCTTCAGGAACTTGGCCAGGCCAGGGTGGATCGGAACAAGATTCCAAGTGCTCTCCAAGGCCTGGTGCTCGAATTTGGCAAAATGGCCGCCCGCGATCTGTCGGAAGCTCGGATCGAGCTTGGCCAGTTCGTCGGCGTGCTCGTCGATGACCTTGAGCATCTTGTACATGTCGTTCTCGGGCACGTTGAGGCCCACGTCAAAGCCCCAGTAGAGGGGCATCAGCGTGACCATGTGACCCGAGGTGTCCTTCTTCTTGAAGTTCGACGCCGGAACCTCCGTGGGGCCAAAGCTCTTCGACTTGAGCTCCGCGAGCTCTTTTGCGGACGGATTAAGTGCGACCCAATCGACCGCGAGCGAGGCTTGCGACAGCCACGGCGGCGGGGTCTGGCCACCGGCGGCGTAGATAATCATGGCTTTGATGGTGCCGTTGTTGAGCTGCGAGCCGGCGGTTGAGAGCGCGACCTCCTTGTAAACGTGCTGTACGCCGAGGGCATGCAGCGCGTTCTCGACCTTCTTGCGGGTGTCGAACGGCGCCGGACCGGTGAACACCGGCTTGCCGGTGAGGTCGGCCCACGACTTGATCGTGCCGGCGTCACTGGTCTTGATCGCCAAGCCGCAGTCGAGTGTGTAGGTCCACAGCGACTGCACCGGCGAGCGCTTCATCGTGGCCTTGAAGCCCTTGAAGCGACCGGTGTCGGCAGCAAACTCTTGTAAGGCGACGTCGGAGCCGTAGTAGCCGTCGAGCTCGCCGGTGGCAAAACTCTTCACGGTGCCCACGGCGCCGGGATAGGGCAGAACCGAGATGCGGTATTCGGGCATTGCCTTGTTGAGGATATTGGCCAGAACGACCAGCGCTTTGCCGCCCGACGAGCCTGCGGGGCCCGTGCCCCAGCGAATCTCTTTAGTTTGTGACCAGGCCGACGAGCCGCCAATCCCGATCAAGGCGATTGCGGCGAAGAGCGTGAGCATACGTTTGAGCATAGGAATTTCCTCCGACTGTTGCGGAACGGATTTGTCGGTTGGCGCTGCGGTATGGCTGGCATTCCCATAACGCTTAGTTGAATATAACACCTAGTTTGAAGCACGGCTCGCCAATGCGCGCACAAGCCGCAGATCGCAATCGCGCGCCGCGCTGCAACATGCGCAAGATGCCGCAACCACCAGATAGGAGACTGATCGAGCCGATCATGCGCCGATATTCCGCTTCAGGAACGCCATACGCTATGCCGCTCCGATTCACCCTGATCTGGCTTCCAGAAGATTTGATCAGCCGTCGGTGCTCAAGAACCTGCAGCGCGTCGCTCCACATCAGCTCGTCTCACGGCTGGCGTGAGCGACGGGAGCTCATGGGGTCGGAGGCAGTTCATCGCCTTCGAGATGATCGTGCGCCATCAAAATCCAGCGCGCCAGACGCTCGGGCGAATGGATCGAACCATGTCGGCTTGCGGCCCTGACCGTCGTTTCGCTGCAACGCGGCAATACGTCAGGAATCGGAGGCAGAGCAGACTCGTCCGCCCTGCCTTGACTAGAACCGGCCCGCCGTCAGCTGACGCTACCCACCGGGCTTCGGCAAAATGACGATGCGCCGACGCCTTGCCAACATATATTCGTAGGTGATCAGGCTTGCGCCGCCGAACACTCCGATAATGTCGACCAAAACGCCGCCGCGAAACGCCTCCGCGGGAATCAGCGCAGCCAAACCGAACACGACGAACAACAGACGCATCAGCGGATTGAGCGGTCGCTGGAAATGTCCCACGGTTGCGATCGAGACCAGCCAAACCCCCAGCAGTGCCGTGGCGAAGGCGATCGCTACCGTGGTCGTATCGCCGATCAGCAGCAGGCTCGGTGAGAACACGAACAGCACCGGAATGATGAATGCGGTCCAGCCGAACCTTGTTGCCGCAAATCCAGTGCGCATTGGATCGGCATCGGCCAGCGACGCTGCCGCAAAGGCCGCAATCGCAATCGGCGGCGTTATCATCGACATCATGCCGAAATACAGGACATAGAGATGGGCCGCGATTGGCGGGACGCCGACTTCGATCAACGAAGGAGCAACCAAAGCCGCCAGCAACACGTAGACACCGATCGTTGGCAGTCCCATGCCGAGGATGATGCAGACGAGCGCCGAGAGGAACAGCAGAACAAAGACATTGCCTTGGCCGACCTGAACCAGAATAAGCGTCAATTGGTAGCCCAACCCAGAAATGGCAAGCACCCCGATCACAATGCCCGCCGCACCTGTAATCAAAATGAGGTCGAGGGCACTGTGCCCGGTCTCACGCATCGCAGTCAGAAAATCGAAGGGTGTGAATCTCTTGCCTTCGAAACCAAACACAACAGCAGGGATGATCAAGCCCATGATTGCCCACATCACGGCTTTCTCGGGTTGAAGGTTGAGGCCAAACAATCCAAACAGCAACACCGCGAATGCGAATGGGAAATACCAGCCCGCGCGCCACACCGGGGCTGCCGGTCGGATGGCATCGGGATCGACCGGAGGAATTCCCTGTTTGGCTGCGTCCAAGTCAGCTTGAATAAACAACGCTATGTAGTAGAGCAAACCTGGCACCAACGCAGCCACAACAACTTCGGCGTAAGAAATCTCCAAGAATTCCGCCATCAGGAATGCTGCGGCGCCCATCACCGGCGGCATCAATTGGCCACCGGTTGAGGCGACCGCCTCGATCGCGGCTGCCTTAAAGGCCGGCACGCCGGCGCGCTTCATCAGCGGTATCGTGATGATTCCGGTCGCCACCACGTTGGCGACGGCGCTGCCGGAGATCGAACCGAATAAAAGCGAGCCAAGTACCGCGATCTTGGCGGCACCACCGCGGAAGCGTCCCATCAACGCCATCGCGATGTCGGTAAAAAATCGCGTCCCGCCGGTATGTTGGAGGATCTGCCCGAACAGCACGAAGGCGATAACGATCGTTGCCGCAACCTTGATCGGAAGGCCGAGCACGCCGTTGGTATCGGCAGCGAGATATATTGCCAACTTGGGCCAGTCCGAGGCAAGGCCAGAGCCAGGAAGTCGGTCGGCCAGCAATGCATAGGCGATAAAAATAACGACGAGAATGGGCAGCACGGGGCCGGTTGAACGTCGCATTGCCTCGATGAGAAGACAGACAATGATGAGGCCCATCACGACACTGTCTGTCGTGCGCAAGTAGATAAGATCAACGATGGTCGGGTAAAATATGGCGAGATAGCCGGCAGCGGCGAATGCCAATGCCGCCGCGCCCGCGTCGTACCAAGGTAAATCCTTCTTTTGCTTACCGGTGATTGGGAATTTCAGGAACGCCATCGGCAGTCCGATCGCGAGCATCCCGGCGAGAAATTGCTGGTCGTAGATCTCGAGGCCGCTTCGGCTGTAGGCATCAAGTGCCCAACCAATGCCTCCAAGTGTGAGCAGAACGGCAAGTGCCTCGACCAACCCGTGCGGATACGGCAGAGCTGCCCTCCCGAAGGAGAGCAGCCAGTTTCGACGTATCGGCTTGTCTTCCAGCATTCCGGTCTACCGTTGACCTAACGCACAGTCGCGCCGTGTAGAAGTGCGCCCGGCTGGCACACTTGTTGATTACACGAGCGTCGAAAGCGTTACATCGTCTTCGGCGGCCATTGACCGATCTCTTTGTAATACTTGACAGCGCCCGAGTGATATTCGACGCCCGAGATCGGCTGCGCCATCGCGTTGGTGTCCAACAGGCGCAACGGCGGGAAGATGACGCCCATCTCCTTCGCGTGATCATGCAGCCCCTTCACGACCTTGTAGACCAGGTCGTCGGGCGTCTTGGTGCTGGCGAAAAGATTGACGCCGTATGAGATCAGATAGACTGGTTCCAGGACGCCGGTGGATGCCTTGCTTGGCTTCTCCTCACGGACGTAAACGACGGGGACAACCTTGCGTGCAGCAGCAAGCGCCTCCGGCGTGTTCGGAATAGAAAGGGCTCTGACGCCACCAACTGCGGCGTCGACTTCCTTGATCTTGCCAGCACCAAGCGCGAACACGAAGAAGTCAGTGCGGCCTTCCTTGAAGGCATTGGCTTGCGAAATGATATTGGCGGTATTGACGCCTTTGAAGTCTTTTTCGAGTGACAGGCCGACGGTCGCGAATACCGCGTCGGTAACAGCCGTTAGAATCTTTTGGCTTGCGAATCCTACCGGAGCGCGCGTTCCCTTTAGATCCTTAAGCGTCTTGTAGGGACTGTCCTTCCTGACGAAGACCGTATGACGCAGTGGGTAGAGAATGGCCACTGAGCGGATGTTACTGGTCGGCCGGCCCTTGAAGTAGTCTTCCCCCTTTACGCCAAGACTTGTCTCGTAGACGTTGGCGATGCCGAACGGTAACTCACCAGCATTGATGATTGGCAGGTATTGGCTGGAGCCGCCCATGGCCTGGATTGTCATCTTCAGGCCGGCTTTTTCGCCCAGCACCTTTCCGATCGCTGCAGCGGTCGAATTATAGATCGACCCGGCTTTGGGAGCGGCAATGGCGATCGGTTGCTGAGCTGATGCGCTTCCGATTTGGCTCGAAACGCCAAAAACCACCGCGAAGAGTAATGTGGCACTATATCGCATCGGTTCCTCCTTGAGGTCGACGTTGATGGTGGCAATCAAAGCGAAAGAGGTCGCTTGGCCCCAGCTTGGAGGTTCAAGGATGCGGCGGCAAGGCGACGCAGCAGCGCAGCTTGGTAAAGAAGGCGAATTGTGCACCGCCGGGCCCAACACATTATCTTAGGGCGCCCTCAAGATCTTAGGGCACCCTCAAGCCGTTCCTCCACGGGCCGACTAGGCGAAGGAACCCGAGCGCGCTGCCCGCACGGCGGCACTGCCTTCCGGATACGGATAGATGACATCCATCGGCCGCGAGCGCCCGTCTTCCTGCACGATACGGACATGGTAGCGTTTGAGCCGTCGAGGTTCCGGCACGCCACAAGAGTGCGCGATGACCTCGACCTCGTGGATGAGGTTCCGGCAGTAGGTGGCCACGCGCTCGGCCTTCTCGGTGGGATCGAGACCGCGCTGCAGGCGGCGATTGTGCGTTGTGATTCCGGTCGGGCACGTGTTCTTGTTACACTTCAGCGCCTGGATGCAACCCAACGAGAACATGAAACCACGCGCCGACGTAATGAAATCGGCCCCCGCGCACAGCGCCCACGCCACGGCCGACGGCGTGACAAGCTTGCCCGAGCACACGAGCCTGATCCGATCCTTCAGATCGTGCCGGATCAGGATGTCGGCGACCATCGGCAGCGATTCCCGAAGCACAAGGCCGACGTTATCCATCAGCGGCATCGGCGCGGCGCCGGTGCCTCCATCTCCGCCATCGATCGTAATGAAGTCTGGAGCGGAGTTTTTGCCTCGCTTGTTGATCTCATCGCAAAGGCTGTCGAGCCAACCATAGGCTCCAATCACAGCTTTGAAGCCTGTCGGCTTGCCGGTCACATCCCGCACGCGGCCGATGAAATCAAGAAGGTCGGGGACCGAGTTCGATCTCTGGATGCCGGTTCGGCGAGATGGAGTTGGACCCCTCCGGGATGCCGCGAATTTTCGCGATATCTGCGGTTACTTTGGCGCCCGGAAGTATCCCTCCCTTACCGGGCTTGGCGCCCTGGCTGAGCTTGACTTCAAACATGCGCACCGTTTCGTGCCGCGCAATGTCGCGCAGCTTGTCTTCGCTTAGTGCGCCCTCAGGCGTCCGTACACCGTATTTTGCGGTCCCGATCTGAAAGACGATCTCCGCTCCGCCTTCGAGATGATAAGGCGACAGTCCGCCTTCTCCCGTGTTCATCCAACAGCCGGCTTTGGCAGCACCGCGCGACAATGCGAGGACGGCAGGCTTTGAGATCGCGCCATAGCTCATGCCTGAAATGTTGAAGAACGAGCGCGCCATGTATGGCTTCCGGCAATAGGGGCCGATTTCCATCGGCTGCGTTTCGGCGGCATCCTTGTCCAGCGTGGGGAACGGGCAGTTGACGAAAATAGCGGTGCCGGGAATTGTAAGATTGCGCGTCGATCCGAAAGCGACCGTATTGCTTTCTCCGCTCGCGGCCCGGTAGACCCAGTCGCGCTCCGCCCGGTTGAAGGGCAGCTCCTCGCGGTCCATCGCGAAAAAATACTGACGGAAGAATTCGCCGAGCGTCGTGAACAAGTATCGGAACCGCCCGAGCACGGGAAAATTCCGGCGCACTGCGTCCTTCGTCTGCAGGACATCAACGACAAAGAGGATCACGACCGCCAGCGCGCCCAGCCCCACTACGAGCACGAAAAGGCTGGCGAGAAACCCCAGGCCCTGGGCGACCCAGTCAGGCACCATGATCATGTCCGTCTGCTCCACATATCGACGCCGCGGTGGAAGGCAGATGCGAGTTTACGCGAATGTTCGCGGCTGGCATATGCTCGCAAGTCCGCCGGCGCTTGGCCGACGCACTCGGAGGTCGCGAGCGACGCGGCGACCTGCGCGCTGATTGAAGCCGGGTTCCATGGGCGGCAGATCGCGCGGATCGTATTCACCTCGCTGGCATTCTGGCCCGCGCGGAACGGGGATTGCGCATGGTCCTCCAGATTGCATTTTTTCTGGTCGCGCTTGCCGTCATGTCCGGGGCCAGCGTAGCTTTGACGGCCGGCCTGGAAAGGATCGGTGCGCGGCTCGGCCTTCCGGAGGCGCTCCTGGGATTGATCGCCGCGCTCGGCGCCGACGCGCCGGAAATATCGTCCGCAATGGCGTCGCTCTATTGGGGACATCACGAAGTCTCCGTCGGGGTCGTCCTCGGCTCGAACATCTTCAACCTCGCGGGGTTGCTTGGCCTGAGTGCGATGGTGGCCGGGCGGATCGACATCGGCCGGGCGGGACTGCTCGTCAACGGCAGCGTCGGCTTGCTGGTGACGGTCGCCGCGTCAGCGCTGGTGCTCGGCTGGATTTTGCCGTGGATCGCATTCATTGGCATTGCGTCGCTCTTCTCGCTTTACGTCATTCTGTCGTCGCTGCGATCGACGCGGATCAGGCATCTGCCGGGTCCGGGCGGTCTGCGGAGATTTCTGGAGGCGGCGATTGAACAGGCGCACCGCGATACAAAAAAACGCAATGTGCTCGCGCCGGCGTCGTGGAAAGACACCTTGGTCGTCATCGCCTCCGCGGCCTTGATTATCCTTGCCAGCGCGTCGATGGTGGATATCGCGGTCGCGCTCGCCGCGCGCTGGTCGATACCGCATGCCGTGGTCGGCTATCTCGTCCTGGCGATCCTGACCTCCGTCCCGAACGTCGTCGCAGCGATCAGGCTTGCGGACGAAGGCCGCGGCGTGGCGGTCGTCAGCGAATCCCTCAACAGCAATACGCTCAACATCATCGGGGGCATCTGCCTGCCCGCCCTGGTGTTTGGCATGGCCGCGCCATCGCCGCGAATTGAGTTCAGCACGCTCTGGCTTTTGGGCATGAGCGCAATCGCCATGGTCGCCGCCAGTTCGCACAAGGGAATGCCTCGCGGCAGCGGCGCCGTTCTGGTCCTGCTCTACCTGATCTATGCCGGCGTCATGCTGTGGTGGTGATACTGGCGGCGCTACACGATCCGGGCGCGCTTGGTGTTGGCACAACCGCGAGCATTGAAATGCTTGAGAACGTAACGCGAACCTTCCCCGCTAAGTAAAACATCAACTTTCTTCTGCTCTCATCCCGTCTCGGGGGAGCCACTGCTATAGTGCGGGCCGGTCGCCTGCGCGGGAACGCCGCGCGGGCTTGAGGGGTTACACCCTGTTACGGACGCGTTGTTGCGTTAGGAGTGGTTCATGGCGCCGCGAGCCTATTGGAAGGGCTACCTGAAACTGTCGCTGGTTTCGTGCCCGATTGCGCTTTATCCGGCCTCGTCGAGCTCGGAGCGGGTATCCTTCAACCGCATCAACAAGAAGACCGGCAACCGCCTCAAGCAGCAGAACGTCGATTCCGTCACCGGCGAGCCGGTCGAGCGCGAGGACATCGGGCGCGGCTACGAGTTCGCCAAGGGCCAGTACCTCCTGGTCGAGGACGAGGAGTTCGCTAAGATCCAGATCGAGAGCACGCACACGATCGATATCGACAAGTTCGTGCCGCGCCAGGAAGTCGACGACCGTTATCTGGACACGCCTTATTACATCTCGCCGACCGACAAGGTCGGGCAGGAGGCGTTTGCGGTGATCCGCGACGCGATCCGCGAGAAGAAGATGGTGGCGCTCGGCCGCGTCGTGCTCACCAGACGCGAGCATGTCGTGATGCTGGAGGCGTTCGATAAGGGCCTGCTCGCGACCACGCTGCGCTATGCCTACGAGGTGCGCGAGAAGAAGGATTACTTCGAGGACATTCCCGAGATCAAGCTGCCGGCGGAGATGAAAGAGCTTGCCATGCATATCATCGATACCAAGGCCGACCACTTCGATCCCAAGGCGTTCGAGGACCACTACGAGAAGGCGATCGTCGAGCTTTTGCGCAAGAAGCAGGCCGGCCGCGTGGTCGAGCCGATCCGCGACGCCGAGACGGAATCGCCGCGGGTGATCAACCTGATGGATGCGCTGCGCGCAAGCCTGAAGGGCGAGAAGAAAAAGCCCGCCGCTGCCTCGACGCCCGCCCGCCGCGCCAGCAAGAAGAAGGCGACGCGCTAGAGCATGATCCCGAAAAGTAGAAACCGGTTTTCGGACAAGATTATGCTCAAACAAAAAGCATGATCCCGAAAAGTGGAAACCGGTTTTCGGACAAGATCACGCTCTGACAAAATAGCCATGATCCCGATTCGATATCATTGGATAACGGTCTAGGGATGCCGGAGGGGCAACAAGTCTCGCCCATCCAAGGCACCGTCGCCTTCACCGGAAGGCTCGCCTCGATGAAGCGGGCCGAGGCCTTCGCGCTTGTCCGTAAGCATGGCGGCACGCCGCGCCGCGGCGTCACCAAGGGCACGCGGCAGCTCGTGGTCGGGCAGCTCGGCTGGCCGCTGCTCCACGACGGACGGCCGTCCAACTCTCTCGCGCGCGCGCAGAACTACGGCGTTGCGATCGTCAGCGAGCGCCGGTTTCTGGAATGGATCGGGCGCAACGCCTCCGACGGAGAGCAGCGCAGCTACACCGTCGAACAGATTGCGTCGGTGAGCGGGCTTCCGGTTGAGGTGATCGCGCAGCTTGCCGCCTTCGGCGTGCTCGATCCGCGCGCGGAGCGCTATCGCTTCCGCGATCTCGCGGCCGCGCGCCAGGTCGCGGAGCTGTTCGCTGCCGGCGTCACGCTTTCGGTCATCACCAAGAGCCTCTCCGAGATCGAGACCTGGCTGCCGGATGCCGGACTTTCGAAGCTGCGTCTCTTTCCAGCCGCGCGCGACGCCGTACTGGTCGAGCAGCTCAAGGGGCGAACGGATCGCAAGGGCCAGTTTGTGCTGCCGATGGCGGAGCCTGCCGACAATCCCGATGGGCTGTTCGACGAGGCGCAGGCGGCCGAGGAGGCGCATGACGTGGCGCAGGCCGAAAAGCTCTATCGCCGGGTGATGAAGATCGATCCGGAGGACCCGGCCGCCGCCTTCAACCTCGGCAACCTGTTGCGCACCGTCGGCCGCAAAGTCGACGCCGAGAAGGCCTACCGCGCCGCCATCAAGGCCGATCCGCGCTTCATCGAGGCGTTCTACAATCTCGCCGACCTCCTTGACGACCAGGGCCGCACCAAGGAGGCGATCGTCTTCTTGCGCAAGGCGCTCGACGTCGATCCTGGGCATGCGGACTCGCTGTTCAACATCGCGCTCTTTCTGCAGCGGCTCGAGGATCACAAGGCCGCGGCCGACTACTGGCGGCGCTATCTGACGGTTGACGCATCGTCTGCGTGGGCGGCGCGCGCGCGGCGTGCGCTCAAGCTCTGCGAAATGCAGATCGCCCGTTCGTCATGACCGCGCGGAAGAAAAAAACGCCGGCGCGCAAGGGGCGCAAGCAGGTTCGGGAGGCAAAACGCCGGCCGGCGCGGCGCGCCACGGCAAGAGGCGCGCTGCGCGAATACGAGGCCAAGCGCGACTTCAGCAAGACCACGGAGCCCGCGCCGGCGCCGGGAGCTAACCTCGGCGGGCAGTTCGTGGTGCAGAAGCACGATGCGCGGCGGCTGCATTACGATCTGCGGCTCGAGCTCGACGGCGTGCTCAAGAGCTGGGCGGTGACGCGCGGCCCGAGCCTGATTGCCAACAGCAAGCGGCTTGCGGTTGCGACCGAAGACCACCCGATGCAGTACCTCGACTTCGAGGGCAACATCCCGAAGGGCGAATACGGCGGCGGCGCCATGATCGTGTGGGACCGCGGACGCTGGGTGCCGGACGGCGATCCGCATTTCGGGCTCAACAAGGGCCACCTTGCGTTTGCGCTCGAGGGCACGCGGCTGAAAGGGCATTGGCATCTGGTGCGCATGAAGCCGCGCCCGCCCGCCAACAAGAAGAACGAATGGCTCTTGATCAAGGTCGACGACGCGTTCGCGCGGCGCGAAGGCGAGCCGGACATCACGGACGAGGCGACGACCTCGCAGCTCTCAGGCCGCACCACCGAGGAGCTGGCGGCGCACGGCGAGGTCCGCGCCGATCACGCCGGCCGCGCGCAGGCCACGAGCGGTCGCGCCGCCGCCATCCCGGACGTGAGCGCGATCGAAGGGGCGCGCAAGAAGCTCCTGCCGGTGTTCCTGGAGCCGAGCCTCGCCAAGCTCAGCGCTCAGCCGCCGACCGGGCCGAAATGGCTGCACGAAATCAAGCACGACGGCTATCGCATGCAGGCGCGCATCGACGGCCGCTCGATCAAGCTTCTGACCCGCACCGGGCTCGATTGGACCGCGCGCTTCAAGAGCATCGCGACCGCGCTGACGAAGCTTCGGCTCGGTTCCGCCTTGATCGACGGCGAGATCGTGGTCGAGGATCAATCCGGCCTCTCGAGCTTCAACAGCCTGCAGGCCGACCTGAGCGAGGGCCGGCAGGACCGCTTCCGCTATTACGTGTTCGATCTCCTCTACTGCGAAGGCTTCGACCTGACGCGGGTGCCGCTGATCGAGCGCAAGATGCTGTTGGCGGCGATCGTGCATGCGCTACCACCCGGTTCGCCGATCCGGTTCAGCGAGCATCTCGTCGACGAGGAAGGCCAGAAGATCCTCGAGCACACCTGCCGGCTCGGGCTCGAAGGCATCGTGTCGAAGCGCGTCGACCTGCCTTACAAGGCCGGCCGTGGCGACCATTGGCTCAAGGCGCGCTGCACGCTGCGGCAGGAATTCGTGATCGTAGGCTACGTGCCCTCGACGGCGGCTCCCGGCACGGTCGGCGCGCTTGCGCTTGGCTATTACGATGACGGCAAGCTGCGCTATGCCGGACGCGTCGGCACCGGTTATTCGGGCGCCGAGTTGCGCGCGCTGCGCGACAAGCTCGAAGCCATCAACGCGCCGAAGCCGAGCTTCCGCAATGCGCTCCCGGCCGGTGCCGAGAAGGGCGTGCGCTGGGCAAGACCTGAGCTCGTCTGCGAGGTCGAGTTTCGCGGCTGGAGCGCCGACGCGATCATTCGGCAGTCGTCCTACAAGGGCCTGCGCGAGGACAAGCCGGCGCAGGAGGTCGTGCTGGAGGCCGCGCCTGCGCAACAGGACCTGCGGAAATCAAACGACGACAAGCCGCGCGCAGGCAAGGCCGACGCGGCGACCGATGCAGCGACCATCGCGGGCGTGCATCTCACTCATCCAGAGCGCATCCTGTGGGAGGAAACCGGCCTCACCAAACAGGGGCTGGCCGAGTTCTACGCCGACATCGCGGACTTCATCCTGCCGCACGTGGTCGGCCGTCCGCTCAGCATGCTGCGCTGTCCCTCGGGCGTTGGCGAGAAATGCTTCTTTGCCAAGCATCCCTGGCACGGGCTGGGCGAGGGGATCAGGCGCGTCGACACCGGCGACGGCGAGCCGATGCTCGCGATCGACAACCTCGCTGGACTCATCGGCCTCGTGCAGTCCGGCGTGGTCGAGATTCATCCATGGGGCTCGACTGTCAAGCGGATGGAGGAGCCGGACCGGCTCATTTTCGATCTTGATCCGGGTGAGGACGTGGCGTGGGACGCTGTCATCGATGGCGCGCGCGAGGTGCGCGAGCGGCTGCAGCAGCTCGGGCTCGAAAGCTTCGTGAAGACGTCAGGCGGCAAGGGCCTGCATGTTGTGGTGCCGATTACGCCGAGCATCGGCTGGGACGAGGCCAAGGCGTTCACCGCGTCGGTGGCCGAGGCCATGAGCAAGGACGATCCATCGCGCTACGTCGCCACGATGTCGAAGCGCGTGCGGCGCGGGCGCATCCTGATCGACTATTTCCGCAATGCCCGCGGCTCGACCGCGGTCGCGGCCTATTCGACGCGCGCCCGCAAGGAGGCGTCGGTCTCGACCCCGCTCTCCTGGGAGGAGTTGTCGCAGGGCATCCGTTCCGATCACTTCCGCGTCGACAACCTGCGCCAGCGGCTGCGTTTCCTCGAGCGCGATCCGTGGCAGGGCTTTTTCGACGTGCGCCAGAAGCTCGCCGCGCGGCATCTGCGCGGGAAATCTTGAGCGAGCTCGAAAGAAAATCTTGTGCCAGCCATGCGTGCGGCCTGCGCCGTCTCCCGAAGGGAGAGGGAGTCCCGCCGTGCCGCGGTCAAGTCTCTGCTTAAGATCAGTGCTCCGGCAGGAACGTCGGTCCGACCGTGCGCACCTTGCGCTTGGGTGCCGTGCCTTCAGGCGCCGAGTTCTCTGACGCGCTCACGGCGCTTTCAGCGGGAGCGGCTGCCGGCGTCGCCTTGCCCTTGGTCTTGCGGATCGGCCGGCCTTGCGCATCGACCTGCGGCTGCGAGAGTGCGCGGGCACGCTCCTCGTTCACGATGATGTCCCCACGCTCGACGGTCTGGTCGTCGAGATGCTTGAGCGCGTCCGCCCAGGTCTGACCGGCCGCCCTGCAGCTGCAGCTCGGGTTGAACGTCTTGCGATACGCAAAGGCGGTCGGCAGATCGGTGTAGTTGCGCCCGCTGATCGAGACCGCCTGGTTGACGTCTTCGCCAGGATTGCGGTGGGTGAAGAGCACGACCTCCGCTGCCGGACACATCGCCTGGCAGGTCTTCTCGTCCTCGGCAAACCTGCTGGGCTGGGTCGAATAGGAGATCGGGAAGTAGTAGCCGTCGCAGGTGCGCACGCACAGCGTCCGGAACGTGTTGCCGGTGGTGACTTCCGGACCGCCGCCTCCGATCGAGCCCGGTCCGGGCCCGAACAGCTGTTCGAAGAAGCCGCGGTTGGCATAGGCACGGTACTGCGGACCGCAATCGTACTGGCCGAGCGAGGCGAGCACGGTGCGGCGTTGGCCTTCGCGGTCGGCGCTGTTGCCTTGCAGGCGTTGCAGCTCACCGAGCGTGCTGTCGAGATTGCCGCGCAGCTGTTGCAACTGGGTGTTGATCTTGCCGCATTGCTGCGGCTGACCGCCGAATAGTGAGAAAAAGCCCCGGCCCTCGCAGCCGTAGCGCCGCGCCTGCGAGGCCATCCGATCGACCTCGAATTGCTGACGGCTGACCATCTCCTCGAGGCGCTTGATCTGATCGGCGCGCGCGGGGTCGTAGCCGCCGCGATCGATGGCGGCGAGCTGGGCCTCAAGGCGGGTGCAGACCGGGTTGCGCGCGCCCGCGCCCGGGTAGGGCGCCTGCGCCGCCGCCGGCTCGCCCACAAACGCGAGCGCCGAGACGGCAATACCCAAGGCGCGGAGCGGCTTCGCGATCACCGTCTCATCCATGAAGCAGGAGCCTGAACCCGAAGCCTGAAACCCCCGAACCCGAAGCGCCAAGCCTGAATTGAGCGTGTCGATATTCAGATAGGAGAATCAAGCGCCTGATGGTGACCAAAGTGTGGACGCCGGGGTCCCACATTAACGATGCGGGGGAGAATTATCCAGTCTTGACATCCTGAAGCGGTACCGGGGACGGCATTGGTCGGCGGATCTCGCTGCGCAGATTCCAGAGGATGCCGCTGATGATCAGGCCGGCGCCCGCGAACACGAAAATGTCGAGCGGCTCGGCGTAGAGCCACCATCCGATCACCGCAATCAGCGGAATGCGCAGGAAATCGAGCGGCACCACCACGCTGGCGTCGCCCGACCGGAAGGCGTTGCTCAGGCAGAAATGCGCGAACAGGCCGGCGGCGCCGATCGCGGCAACGGCGGGGAGAAGATCAGGCGTGATCTTGCCGAGGAAGAACGGGCCGGCAAAGAGCAGAGCAAGGAGAAGCTGGATCACGTTCATCCAGAACACGATCGCGAACGTGCTTTCGGTCGAGGTGAGCTGCTTCGTGGCGATGTTTTGCGCGCCGTAGCCGAGCGCGGCCGCAAGCACGATCAGGGCGGCCGGCTGGAAGCTCTCGACGCCGGGCCGCAGGATCACCAGCACGCCGATAAGCCCGAGAATGACGGCGCCAATGCGGCTTTTCGTCATATGCTCGCCCAGAAAGAAAGGCGCCAGCACGATCGTCCAGGCCGGCATGGTGAACTCGAGCGCGAATACGGTCGCGAGCGGCAGGAGGATGAGGCCGAACGCCCACAGATATTGCGAGCCGAAGTGGATGCCGTTGCGCACCATATGCAAGGGCAGGCGGCGCGCGTTGATGCTGTGCCGTTCGGCGGGGCGGAACACCACGACCGTGCCGATGATCGCGAGCCCGAGCCCAGCGCGCAGCGCCAGGATCTCCATGATGGTGAGCGGCCCCCACAGCTTGCGGATCGCCACCGCCATCATGCAGAACGACAACAGCGCGCCGACCATCCACATAACGACGCGAGCAAGTTGCCGGATAGGCGCCACGGATTGTCCAGAAGCAGTGCTGGTGAAAGGAGATAGGGGTGTGCGGTCGCCCGTTCTTAGCGGTACCGCTTGCCCTTGGCTAGGTCGTGGGGCGCAGAGGAGAGCCTCGTCGAAAAGGGCTTGCGGGACCGCGACAACAGCTGCAAAGCGAGCCGTCAACGCCCAGCTAAAGGGGCAAGCGGCCATTCTCTCGCCCCGGCACCGACCGTCGCCACCCGGTTGACAAAATCCTGCGCGAAGAGATCGACGGCGCGTAAAGGTTCGGCGGGCAGTGATGGACGACCGCACCCAAAGATTTCCCAACCAGAGTGATCCCAAGCTCGGCGAGGTGAGGGCGGTCCTGCAACGCTTGCAGGCGTTCTCGGTGGAGCCGGATAGCGCCGAGCATCGTAGCGGCGGGCAGCCCGAGCGTCACAATGTTGAAGGTACCGGGCATGGAACAGAAGGCGAAACAGGCTGGACGTTCAGATCCATGGCCAGCGGCCGGGTGCCGATAGCCATCGCGCTCACCATTGCGGGACTGTCCGTGCTCCTGGGCGGCACTTGGCTGACGATGACGCCTGCCGGCCGCGCCAATCCGCCCCCGGTTGTCGCCTTGGATGCGACACCCGAGGACGCAGGAGTGCATGCAGCAGTACATGGAGTACATGCAGCAGCACATAAGGAGGCGGCAGTGGACCTTGGGGGTGCTTCCGCCAGTGCGCCGGCGCCCCATCCGTTGGCGCCGCGCCCCGCCATGGCAATCGCTCAGGACCTCCTGAAGAAAGGCCGCGTGCAAGCCGCCCGCAAGCAGCTGCTCGGCCTGGTGTCAGGGAATACCGCCGACGTCGCCTGGATGCTCGCGCGATCCTATGACCCCAACTTCCTTGCCGCGATACCGGCCGCCGACGCCGGTCCGGATATCGAGCAAGCAACGCGGTGGTATCGGGCATGGCACGCGGCCGCCGTGGCGCAGGGACTGGTCCCCAACAGCGTGTCGGTTGAGCGCATTATCGGCTCGATGCGCTGACCTCCCGCAAGCCTCCTTATGTGTGCCGGTTATGTATGCCGGTTATGTATGCCGGCGCACGCCACCTGAGTACGGCGTTCGATGCTCGCTGGGCGGCAGTTGTCGAGCGCAAGCGCATTGATGCACGCCGCTGATTGCTCGAAACAAATTCGGCGCGCGAGGTGACAATTTTCCCGCTTGCACGCCGGGCGCGTGTCGGCCGCTCACCGGTCGGCGCCATTGCAAAGCCACAAAGGCTAATGACTTTGAAGCAGTCTGAGAGGCGTATCGCGCGGCAACAGGGGGTGACGCTGGATAAGGATCTCCCTTGTCAGCTTTGCGTATGGTCGTTGCTGGTGAGACCACGTCAGGCTTCAATTCATATTGAGCGGTTGTCGACGATGCGTCGCTTGCTGTGGCGACTGTTGGCTACCGCAATGGGACTGCTGGTGCTCGCTGTGTCAGCGCACGCCCAGCGGCCAAGACCGGCCGAGCGATTGGGCACGGTCACCATTCTTACGGATGCCATTGCCGATCCCAACAGCACCGCGACGCGGGCCATCAACGAACTGGCCAGGGACAGCGGTAAAATTCGAGCGCTGCCGATCGCCGGGCACGGCGCCGCCGCTAACGTGCGCGACCTCCTGCACCTGCGTGGCGTGGACTTCGCCGTCCTGAACAGCGACATCTTCAAGTTCCTCGACTACAGCCACCAATATCCCGATGCTCGCAAACAGGTTCGTTATGTAACGCACATGTTCAGCCAGAAGGTCTACCTTCTCGCGCACAAGGAATTCAGCAAGATTGAAGACTTGCGCGGGCGCAAGCTCGCCGTGCTGTCCAGGGGGACGGGGAGCCACACGACGGCGATGACGCTGTTTTGGCTGCTCGGAATGGACGTGGCGGTGCACGCGCTCGGCTCTGATGTGCCTCTCGACGACGCCAGCCTGGCAAAATTCGACGGCGTCCTGCTGCTGAGCGATGATCTCGCGCGGGTCCAACTGAGTGCGCAGGCGCGGCAGGATCTTCGCGTCGTGCCCATTGCGCTGACGCCGGCGTTGCGCGACAGCTATCAATCCGCGGTGATCGAGCCGCAGGAGCTCCCCGGTCTTTCCGTTGCCGAAAGCACGCAGACGATTGCGGTATCCACTCTTCTCGCCGTCTATAACTGGAGGCCGTCGCAGAAGCGGTACGCCGACGTATCGCAATTCTCTTCCGGACTGTTCGCGGCCCTCGCACAGCTGCGCCGGAATACGGATTTGGTCTGGCGGCAAGCGGATATCAACGCGAAGATCGAGGGATGGCCGAGGTACAGCGCCGCTCAACCGGGCCGCGCGCTTGGGAAGGCGAAGCTTGCCGAGCTTGCCGCCGTCGAGCCGCGGCAGGCGGCGCTGCCGCCCGTTGCCACTTCGGCGGCGCCGACTAAGAGCCCGAAAATCAGGGTGCTGGCGATGGACCGGGCGCCGTTGGCCGAAGAGCAACTGCCGGACGGCGGACTGATACCGGAACTGCTGAGAAGCAGCCTCAG
This sequence comes from uncultured Alphaproteobacteria bacterium, assembly GCA_963753575.1. Taxonomy (GTDB): domain Bacteria; phylum Pseudomonadota; class Alphaproteobacteria; order Rhizobiales; family Xanthobacteraceae; genus VAZQ01. The sequence goes on along the minus strand of CAVWCR010000003.1, from coordinate 2,167,447 downwards.
CAAGGCCATGCCCGACGGCGGGCGCTCGGACATCGAGCTGCGGTGGACCACGGCGGCGTCGGTCAAGTCGCTGCTGAGCGATGCCTCGATCGACATCTCCCTGCCGTGGGACGGCGCCGATTGCGAGCGGCCGGGCGATCTCGTTCAGGTGTCCGCGGTCTTCTGCGACAACGCGCTCTATTCCGATCCGATCCTGGATGTCGTGGTCGGACTGTTCACGCGCTCGGACAGCAACTTCAAGTTTGACACGGACGAGAGCATTTTCGGCAAGACCATTTGCATCTCCGGCAACCAGGATGTCTCCCTGCTCAACGGCAAGGGCCGCAACTGGCTGTCGCAGAAGCGGGTGACGGCGGTTCGGCAACCGACGCTGCTCGACTGCGCCAGCGCGGTGCAGACGCTGGCGGTCGACGCCTTTATCGCCAGCGATCTAGAAGGGCGCTATGTGCTCGATCGCCTGGGATTGTCACGGCACTTCAAGATGACCGAGCGGCCGCTCGGCCTACGCGGTGTCCATGCGGTGGCGTCCAAAGCGAACCCGCAGTCTGCCGAGCTCATCGATGCGCTCAATCGCGGCCTGCGAGAGCTCAAGGCGAGCGACGCATACGCGGCCATTATCCGCAGCCACCTCATGCGGCTGTGGAGCGCGCGGGCGGACACGCCCTGAGGCGGACGCCCGTTATCGGTCGATCTCCCCCATCACGACATCGATCGAGCACAACACCGCCGGCACGTCGGCGAGCATGTGACCGTGGCAGAGAAAATCCATTGCCTGCAGATGGGCATAGCTGGGCGCCCGAATCTTGCATTTGTAGGGCTTGTTGGTTCCGTCGGAGATCAGGTAGACGCCAAATTCGCCCTTGGGGGCCTCGACGGCGGCGTAGACCTCGCCGGCAGGCACGTGAAAGCCCTCGGTATAAAGCTTGAAGTGATGGATCAGGGCTTCCATCGACTTCTTCATCTCGCTGCGCCGTGGCGGCACGATCTTGTTGTCGACGACGGCGACCGGCCCCTGTCCCTCCTGCGAGCGCAGCTTCTCGATGCATTGCTTGATGATCCTGACCGACTGCCGCATCTCTTCCATGCGGATGCAGTAGCGATCGTAACAGTCGCCGTTCTTGCCGATCGGGATGTCGAAATCCATTTCGTCGTAGCATTCGTAGGGCTGCGCCTTGCGCAGGTCCCAGGCTGCGCCAGAGCCGCGCACCATGACGCCAGAGAACCCCCAAGCCCAGGCGTCGCTCAGGCTGACCACCGCAATATCGACGTTGCGTTGTTTGAAGATGCGGTTCTCCGTCAGCAACCCTTCCATATCATCGCAAACCTTCAAGAACGGGTCGCAGAATGCCTCGATGTCGTCGACGAGCTTTGCCGGCAGGTCCTGGTGCACGCCGCCGATCCGAAAGTAGGCTGCGTGCAATCGACTTCCCGAAGCCCGCTCATAAAATCCCATCAGCTTCTCGCGCTCCTCGAAGCCCCAGAGAATCGGGGTCAGTGCGCCAACGTCCAAGGCAAGCGAGGTGACGGCAATGAGGTGAGACAGGATGCGTCCGATTTCACAATAGAGCACGCGAATGAGCTGTGCGCGTCTAGGAAGCGTCAAGGCCAGCAGCTTCTCCACCGCAAGACAGAAGGCATGCTCCTGATTCATCGGCGCCCAATAGTCGAGGCGATCGAAATAAGGAATGCTTTGCAGATAGGTCTTGTGTTCGATCAGTTTCTCGGTCCCACGATGCAGCAGCCCAACGTGTGGATCGACACGTTCGACGATCTCGCCATCGAGTTCCAGGACCAATCGCAAACAGCCGTGGGCCGCCGGATGCTGCGGCCCGAAGTTCACGATGAAATTGCGTATCGTCTCGGTCATTCTCGGCCGGTGGTCCTCATAAGCTGATTTTGCATAACAGGAGCACCGTTCGATCGCTCGATGCTGTGGTCATGATGGCGCGCCATTTTCGGTGTGCGACAGGGCGCGATGCGCGATGCGGCCGGTCACCTTGAGCGCAATTTGCGCACGCCGATCACGCAATTCCTGCAGCAGCACAGACAATGCAGCGTCGAGCGCCTCAGCGCCAGTTTCCCTCCCTTCGGTTTCGACCGGCGCGTTCTCGTTGTCGCGCATCAGCGCAAGTGCATCCGTGGTCGAGACCATGATGATGTCGCGGAACAGGGACCGCACTCGCCGTGCAGCCGGGTCAGAAGCCGTTCGCGCTCGCTCAGACCCATCAGGTCGGCTCGGGTTGCGACCAGCAGGCCGTACGAGCGCAGGCGCAGGGGTAGATGCGTCCAACCCAGTCTTTCGCTCTCCTTCCACGCCTGGATGCTGGCTGTGCACCACAGCACGGCGTCGACGGAATGTAATGCAAGATCGACATGTCCCGGATCGGCCAGGCCCGGGAGGTCGAGGATTTGCGCGGCGCGCAATCCCTGCGACGGCAGCCCGACTTCGAGGCGAAACACCGATTGCGGCAGCGTCTTGCGGTCCGCGCGCACCCGTGCACACCCGCTGGGCGTGTGGTGTACGGCCCAGATCTCGGGCTCATCCGCATAATAAAGAAGCGTGGGAATGCGCGTATTCGAGACGACGGCTGTCGGCAGCGTCTCGATCCTGCCAAGCAGGTTTGCCAGGGACGACTTGCCCGAATTGAATTCCCCGCAGATGGCAAGGCGCAGCGGGCGATCCAGCCGCTCTTCGGTGCGCCGCAGAGCCCGGATGGCGGGAGACAGTTTCGATCCGGGCGAGACCGCCTTTTCGAGGCTGGTTCGCGCATATTTCAGTTCGGCGACGATCCGGCCTGTCAACAGGTGGTCAGACACGATGGGCACCGGAACGCAGGTGCGCCTCTTCGAGAGGGCGGGGTGGCAGGGGGCGCGAACCGAGGGTTACACGCGCAGTGCCCTGACTGCAAGGAAGCCCAAAGCGAGCCGAAACGCACTCACGATCGACCGGCGACCGGCACCTGGCGTATGGCTCGGCCTTCCGCCCCATCTGTGACCCGACCCTTCGCGCGCCGCAACGTTCGGTGCCAGCCGAACATCCGCCGCGCGATCACTCAACTACTTCTTTCTGACCTCGGCCCTTCCCTTGGGCGTGGCGCCTGTTGGGCTGCCCTTTTTTGCGGACGCGGGGGAAGCCGCGGGGGTGACGCTGATCGCCGGATTGGGCACGCCCTGCGCCTCCCAGAAGCGCGCTAGGTGCCGCTCGACGATCCGATCGTACTCGCCGCTTTCGCGCAGCTTCTCGAGCGAGCTGTTCACATAATAGAGGATGGTACGCGCGTGTGGATGCGATTTGGAGACCAGCACGTGGTAGGTCGTGAGCGCGATCGGCTGATCGATCATGTGCACCTTGTCGCTAAGCCCAAGCGACGTCATGCTGGCGCGGCCCGCCAATTCCGACTCCACCACGCCGCCGACCGTGCCGTTGTCGAGGAGGCGGAAGCACTCATCGACCGTCGGCGGCCGCATCAGGACGACCTTGCCGTCCTTCACCCAGTTCCGTCCGTGGTCGTCGAGGTCATAGACCGGGCGGCCGGCGGGAACGCAAAGCGTCGTACCGGCGACCTCCTCGCTGCGCAGCGACTTGATGCGCGAGTTGGTCCGCACGAACAGTCCGGTAATCACCTCGTAGAGCGGCTCGGAGAAGAAGAAACGCTGACAGCGGAACTGTGAAGTCGGCTCAAGATTGACGCCGTCGCAATTCGGCCGAGCCCAGGGGAAGCCGACGTCGAACGCGCGCGTCAGCAACAGCGGATTGAGATGCGCCGACCAGTCATTGACCCATGATACGCCGAAGTCGAAGCGGCCCTTGGCCTCGTCCTTGACGATGCCCATGGCAGCAGCGATCACCTGGGTCAGCATGCCGCCGCCTTCGAGCGCGCGCCCGGTGAAGGGTGCAAATCCGTCGGCGGTCAGAAACTCTATGCGCCGCACCAGCGATGAAATGATGATGGCGGCCTCGCTTGGCGTCTGTGGCTGGGCCGGCGTTGTTGCAATCGGGGGCAGGGGCTGGGTCGGCTGCGCGCCGCCGATGCATGGCAGCCTGAGCGTAAAGCCGGGGACCAGCAACGACACGTTCGTGCCGAGACGGTCCTGGTTGGCGTAGAAGATCACGGTCCACTGGGCGGGATTTCCGTAAGCGCGTGCAGCGATCTGGGCGAGCGTTTCGCCTTCCTTGATCGTGTAATCTGTGCCGCAGGTCTGGGCTGCCGCGGCACTCGGCCGCAGCACGCCGGCCAGGGCAAACAGAAGAACAGCCAGCGGCAACAAACGCCGGAAGCCGTTACCGCCAACGCTCACGCGCACCATTGTATCCCCCAATCAAAGATTACGACTTGCGCTCGCCTCACCGGCCCACCTTCATTTGTTGTGTTGAAGATCAAGCTGATGGGAAGCTTTGATGACAATATATCCGTTTCATATATTTGACCGTTACCATCGCTGAGTGAGGATTGCGGCAAATTTCAGTTGATGAACTCAAGTATCGTGAGCGTACGAACGCATGAATGCACTTAGAGCGAGAATCTCGCGTTGCTAATCTATTGACCGTCAAAAATTGGAAATTCCAACATGAGATAGTCACGATGGCGCTTGGCATTTGAATCCAAGGTGACTTGAATGCGAAGGTGACTTGAATGCCAATGTGACTTGAAAGCCAAGGTGACGGTCTCGCCGATCGAGAGTTCGGTCGGGTCAGGTCCTGCGCGTCAAACGACCGCTTCCGGGCTCTTCGTGGACGACGAACTGACCGGCTTCTCGGCCAACGTATCGATCACGCTCTCCAGGCGGCCGGCCAGGAGACCCATGTCGGAAGCCTGTTTCTTAAGCTCGGTGATCCGGGTCGCGCGGATCCGCTGCAATTCCGGGAAGTCATAGAGCGCGTCTTCGTCCGACGCACTCGCCAGCCGGTTCCGCTCCTGCTCCTTGAGGACATCGATCAGGCCGACATAAAGGAGGTTTGCTTCTTGAAGTGTCGCCGACTGTCGGGCCTCCAGGTGCCTGCGCGCCGTCTGCGCTAACGTGCCTGCAACTGCGGAGAACTCGTTCTCGATCATGCGGGCGAGTGCAGCGGCGCGCCTGTCGCTGGCTTGGCCGCGTCTCCACCACCGCTTCCACCAGGGCTCGTCGAGCTCCAGGACGATGCTCAGGGTGCCGATCGTCGGCAGCTCCACGCTGCTGGGCGCGCCGACGTCCGCTTTCGGGCTCGTCCATTGCGGGTTGAATTGCTTCAATGTCTGCTGGAGTTCGGGCAGGACCTCACTCTCCAGCTTGGCCATTTCCTGCTCGGCCTCCCGATAGGCCGCGATCAGCGCCTCTTCAAGCCGCTGCCGCAGAAGCGCGAGATCGCAGCTCCAGACGCGGTTGCCATGATGTTGCTCCGCGATGACGCTATGTACCTCGGCGATGGCGCTGCGCAGTTTTTCGCATTCCGCATCGGAAAAGCTTTTCATTGCGCGCCGCAAAGCCTCGTCGATTTTCGCGCAGTGGTCTTTGATCAAGACATTGCCGCGCTCCTGCAGACCGGACAGCATGGACTTGATCTCGGCGTCAACGGCTTGCAGTTCCTGATCGCCCAGCTTCTCGTCGGCGCTTCCTGATTTGTCGTCCGATTCCATGAACGCGAGCTCATGTCGCGCCGTATTCTCCGCGATCCGGGCCAAATCGCAGAACGATTTCAACACACGTCGTAAGACATGGTCCGGGTGACTCTCCGCCGTCAGCCGGGCAAGCACGTCGAACAGTTCCGGCATGCCTGAGCAGAGGAACAGGCTCTCGGCGAGCTTCTCCTTGTCATTCTGTGCTGGGTCATTCTGTGCTGCGACAGCAGCAACCGAGGAACGAGCCTGCTGCGCGAGATGCTGCGCATACGCCCTGGCCTTGGTCCATGCCCGCTCGATATCGGCCTGCGAGCCGCGCAAGGCGGTGTCGGCCCAGAAGGCGCTGCCGGCGACGACGGGAAAATCCGACCCTGGCAACTCGCGGCGCAAATTCTCCTGGATATGTTTCACGACCGCCGCTGAGTCATGCGTGACGTCGCCAAGCTGGTCGATGCGATTGAGAAACACCACGATGCGGTTCTTGTTGAGCCCTCGCAAAATGCGGAGCAAGGCGAGATCGGCGGGCGACAAGGCCTGCTGCGGGGTCAGGACTACGATATGGAGGTGCGCGCTCTCCAGCGTGCGCCGGGCAAGCTCGTCGCGGACCAGATAGGGATCGTTTGTCCCCGGCGTATCGATAATGGTGGTCGGGAAGCCGAAGTCGCTGCTGCCGAAATAGAGATCGGCCGTCTTGACGATATCGGAATAGACGCCTTTCTGTTCTGTCGCGCTGTCAGGCAGGCTCGCGCAGATGTATCGCTCGAGGACCTCGGGCGACAACAAGGAAAACACGTGCGTCTTGCCGAGAAGCGAGTTGAGCGTCTCACCCAACCGCGATTCGGAGCGACACCGCATGGCTTCCACGTGCTTGTGCAGCAATTCGACCTTGAAGCCCGGCACCAGGCGCTGCGTGAGATCGCGCAGCTGACCGCTCCCATGGGCGAGCTGCTCCCATTCATCGGGCTCGAAAAAAGTGAACTCGGCGGCCACCGCGGCCGGTGCATCGGCGCGGCCGAAGTGGATGCGGGTCACCGCGGTCGTCCACGGATTGACGTCGGTTGGAAGCAGGCCCGGCTTGTATATGAGGCCGTTGATCAGGCTGCTCTTGCCGGCCTTCACCTGTCCGATGACGCCGATGCGGCATGTCAATCGGTCCAGCATGCCCAACGCGTCATCGATGAAGGAGCCGCCCTGCAGGAGCGACTGGGTCGACCGCAGCTCGCGGCCGCACGCGATCAGCTCTGATCGCAGGCTCTCGAGCCTTTCTCCAACCCGTCGTCTGCTGAATTGCCTGACCACCGCCTCGGTCGCGACCTGGACAGCAATACCGGGTACTGACAAACTAATACGAGAGCCCGACAGTGGCTGCCCCCAATGACCAATTCTAACAAAGAAGCTTAGCTGACGAAGTATGTCAATGCTAGCAACCACAAGTCTAGCGTTTCACAAGTGATGCCGACATTTTGTATTTCCGGCGCGGGAATGCAGGAGCCGGCGTTGTGTCTATATTTTAAGCGGCGTGCGTCGAGATCATCGATTGCAGCCTCATTCGCTCGCGGACTTGCTGCATCAACCAGTCATGCGAGCGCGCCATCGAGAAGTCACGCTCCCGCCACGATTGCGAAACTAAAGTCGTCCGGATTGCTTTGGTAGGTATTGTTTGGGGGTGCGTGATGGCGGCGCGATGCCTTGTGTTCTTGTTAGCATCTCTGCTGCTGGCGCCCGTCACGGCCGAAGCCGAGCCGGTCAAGCTTCGAATTACATCGCAATTGCCCGCCTCGCACTATGTCGGCGTGAACCTGATGCAGTTCAAGGACGAGGTGGAAAGGCGCTCCGAGAAGGCCCTTTCCATCGAGGTCGTCCACGGCGGCAAACTGTACAAGGACCTCGAGGTGCTCGGCGCAGTATCCTCCGGCGCCATCGAGATGGGTTTTATTGTCACCGACCACCTGGCTGAGAAAGTTCCAGCCACCACCATCCTGTCACAGCCGTTCATGTTCAATTTTGAAGCCCTGGTGAAGGCCGCTCTCAGCCCTGACCAGGATGTGAGACGGCTGCTCGACAAGGCAATCCTCGATGCGACCGGCACCCGTGTGCTTTGGTGGCTGCCCCTTGGCTCCGCGGTGATCCTGTCCAAGGGTCAGCCGGCGGTCACCCCTGCCGGAATCAGCAAGCGGAGAATGCGTGTTCCGGGCAAAGCGACCGTGGAATTTATCGAGCACTGCGGGGGCAGTGCGTCGATACTCAATGCCGGCGAGCAGCTTTCGGCCATCCAGAGCGGCAAGGTCGACATGACCATGACCGCGGTCACCGGCGCCGTGGCGCGTCAGCTTTGGAAGGTGGCGGACACCATTGCGCGTACGGATAACTCGGCAATCGAGTTCGAGCGTCGTCATCAATGAAGGCGTGTGGCAACGGCTGAGCGAAAGCCAGAGGTCCATCATCATGGAGGTGGCGCGCGAGCTCGAGAAGAAGCTCAGGGATCAGTTCTCCAAATTGGAAGCCGACGACTACCGCGCTGCGCGCGAGCACGGCATGACAATTCACGATCTGACACCCGATCAAGTGGCCGAGTGGCGCGCCTGCAGCGCGCCCGTCGTCGATGCCTTCATGGCGGAGGCCGGAGAATTGGCCCAGCAACTGATGCGGGCCTATGGAAAGCTGCGCACGTCGCCCTGCTGCAGCGCAGGCCCGACCGCCCGGCCGTGAGGGTTCATCTCGCGCGCGCGCCTATTCCGCATCCGGCTGATTTTCCGGGCGTGCTTTCTCGAAGGCTGCAAGCTTGCCGCAGGCGGCATCGATTGCGACGATCTTCGGGAAGCGGTCGAGCGGCACCTTGAGGCGCCGCGCATTGGCGACCTGCGGCACCACGCAGATGTCGGCGAGCGTCACCTCGGCGCCGGCCGCGTAGGGGGCGGCGGCGGCCATCGCTTCGAGCGCGGCGAAGCCTTCCAGGATCCAGTGGTGGTACCAGGCGTCGATCTTGGCCTGATCCTGGCCGAGCGTATTCTTGAGGTAGCGCAGCGGGCTGACGTTATTGAGCGGATGGATGTCGCAGGCGATGAGCTGGCAGAGCGCGCGCACCTGCGCACGCTTGAGCGGATCGCGCGGCAGGAGCGGCGGCTGTGGGTGAGTCTCGTCGATGTACTCGATGATGGCGAGCGACTGGGTCAGCACCTCGCCTGAGTCGAGCTTGAGCGCGGGCACCCGCATCAGCGGATTGACCGCGCGATATTCGGGCTTGCGGTTGATCCCACCTTCCTTCTGCAGGTGGATCGCGATGGTCTCATAGGGCAGGCCCTTGAGGTTGAGCGCGATGCGCACCCGGTAGGCGGCCGACGATCGGAAATAAGAATAGAGCTGCACGGTGTCTCCTTGCGGTTCGCGCGGTCCACCCGGACACCGGTCGGCAACGGCTGTCAAGCCATGCGAGCGCCGGGACAATTGACTGAGGAGCATCCGATCGGCGGCGGCGAGAAGAGCACATGGCTTCCCATGAGATTGCCCTCGAGGTTTCCGCAACTTATATTAACGCCTTCAAGAATCGGCGGTGAGCATGTCCGTCGAGGAGCTTGGGTGTTGCGGCAGTTGTTGCCTCTCACTAACATGTCACCAGCGTTGTTCGTTGTTTAGTTGGTTCGCCGCTGCAGGTGCCACGATCTTGAATTGATTTCCGTCGGAAGATCGCACGGCGCCTGGAAGGCAAAGAGAGCTTTGTTCAACACGGACAAGGGGGACGCCATGACGATTGTAGACCTGATCATATGGTTGCTCATCGGTGCAGTCGCCGGCTGGCTCGCGGGCCAGATCATGAAGGGCTACGGCTTTGGGCTTATCGGCAATATTGTGGTCGGCATCGTCGGAGCTGTTGTCGCCGGCTGGCTCCTGCCGATGATCGGCCTCGTGATCGGCGGTGGCATCCTCGGCGCGATCATCAACGCTACCATCGGTGCGGTGATCCTGTTGTTTGTTATTGGGCTGTTCAAGCGTTAGAGCGTGATCCCGAAAAGTCGCAGACTTTTCGGATAAGGCATGCGACCAAACGAACGCTCAGAGCGAAATCGCGATTCAACTTAAGTTTCGCTTGGGTCCGGGGCGCGCGATCGCTGTGTTGCGTAACCCGCTTGATCCATGCGGGGTTCGCTGTGCGCTACTGGTCGTCGACCTCGCCCACCAGCTTGGCCGAGCGTTCGGTGAGCGCGGCGACGGCGCGGTCGAACGCGGCGCGGTCGGCGGGGGCCATCACCTCGGAGAGCCGCTCGGTAAATTCAAGCGCACGCGGTGCGAGCTCATCGTAGACCGCGCGTCCGGCCGGCGTGAGCGACAGGAAAGCCTCACGCAGGTCGGCGCGGTTGACCCTGCGGGTGAGGAGCTTACGGCGCTCGAGCTCGGCGACCGCGCGCGAGACCTTGGTCTTGTGCATGTGCGTCCGCGCGCCGATCGCCTTTCCGGTCATCACGCCGAACTGCCCGAGGCTGACCAGCACTCGCCATTCCGGTATTTCAATACCGTGCTGGGCGTAGACCCGGGTGAGCGCCTGTGAGACCAGGCTGGACAGCACATTGAGCCGGTGCGGCAGGAAGTCTTGGAGTTGCAGCGGGTTCTCGGACCCCTGATCGGGCGGATCAGTATTCTGATCGGCTTTACGCTCGGTCTTGGCCTCGGCGTTGGTCCGGGAATTCATGGTCCGACAAGCCCCAGCGCCAAAACAGCCGGGCGGGTTGCGTTGGCGGCTGCTACGCGCAGGCCGTGACCATGGCCGAACTGCCGCCCAGGTGCAACGGGAGCCTGTGCAGGAGGCGCGGCGCCTGCCCAGGAGGCGCTAAACCCAGGGCGAGCGATCCAAGGATCAAAGAGCCAGCGGAAGGGGCTCCTGCGAACCTCAGCGCATGCACTCGATCGCGACAAATCCCTCGCCGCGAGCGACCCCGGTGGGGATCGCGCCGGTCACCTCGTCACGGTCGACCTTGCGGAAGGAGGCTGCCTGCGTGAATTCGCGTGACCGGCAATAGGCGGTCGCGACTGCCGCTCCGCAGCTTGCGCCAGTCGCCAGGCAGCGATCGACGCCGTAGCCGCCCGCATCATTGGCGATGATGAAGATGCGCCTCTCGGCTTGTCCCGACGCGTTGCCGCAGAAGATGAGCACAAAGGCAAAGGTGGCGGCAATGAAGCGCATGGATTCTCTCGCAAGGGCTGAAGCGCCGGTCCCAGGCGCTGTTCGAAGCATGCGGACGAATACTGAAGGTTCCGTTAACCCGACGACGCAGGTGACGAACGTGTGACATGAGTTAGCGGGCGAGCGTGCCGCTGCCTAGCGCAGAAAAGACACACCCGGGAACTGATTTGAGTCTTCCCACAGCCGCGCACCTAATTCACGGGCAGTGGCGCGGGGACCCATCCCGGGCCACCGTCGCACCTGCGCCGCCCGCGCATTTTTTTTCCAGCCGACCGGCCACGGCGCGTATTGGCATACCGGTTTGCCCAGGCGCTTCCAGCGGGCTGGCAGGCGGCCACGAATCACCGCGTGACGGGTATGGCCCGCTGCCGCCCATCACTGCCGCAGGACCGCCCGCTGGCTCCGCCGGCGCCCGCGCAACCCCTTGACGGGGCATGCTTCGTTCCCCATTCTCCGGCGCATGAACGGCCTTAACCAGATCTGCGGCATTTGCCGGGAGATTATTCGCTAGCGACATTCTCGCTGGCTGCGGCCGTCTTATTCTCCTGTACGAGATTGAGTAACGCCCCGGCCAGCGGGCAAAGGCGCTTTTTCCGCCGGCCTGGCCGGAAGAACTGTCAAACCGCACGGGACCCGCGTCCGATGGACCTTCGGCTCTACGATACGCTCACACGCGAGAAGCGGCCGTTCGTGCCGCTCGATCCCAATCGTGTGCGCATGTACGTGTGCGGGCCGACCGTCTACGACTTCGCCCACATCGGCAACGCGCGGCCGGCAATCGTGTTCGACGTGCTGTTCCGGCTGCTGCGGCATCTCTACGGCGCCGAGCACGTCACCTATGTGCGCAACATCACCGACGTCGACGACAAGATCAACGCGCGCGCGGCGGAGGAATATCCGAACCTGCCGCTCAACGAGGCGATCCGCCTCGTCACCGAAAAGACCGAGCAGCAGTTCCACGAGGACGTCGATGCGCTTGGCTGCCTGCGCCCGACCGTCGAGCCGCGCGCGACCGAGCACATCGCGGAGATGAAGGCACTGATTGAGCGCCTGGTTGCGGCCGGCCACGCCTATGTGGCGGAGGATCATGTCCTGTTCAGCGTGCCCTCGATGCCGGACTACGGGAAGCTTGCCAAGCGCTCGCTCGAGGAGATGAAGGCGGGCGCGCGTGTCGAGGTCGCGCCGTATAAGCGCGACCCGACGGACTTCGTGCTCTGGAAGCCCTCGAAGCCTGGTGAGCCGGCGTGGCCATCGCCTTCAGGCATCGCGACGCCCGGGCGTCCCGGCTGGCACATCGAGTGCTCGGCGATGTCGTGGAAGCACCTCGGTGAGACCTTCGACATCCACGGCGGCGGCATCGATCTCGTGTTTCCCCATCACGAGAACGAGCTCGCGCAGTCGCGCTGCCTGTTCCATGCGCCCGTGATGGCGAACTACTGGATGCACAACGGTTTCCTGCAGGTGGAAGGCGAGAAGATGTCGAAGAGCCTCGGCAACTTCTTCACCATCCGCGAGTTGCTGGCGGATTGGCCCGGTGAGGTGCTGCGCTTCAACATGCTGCGCACGCATTACCGGCAGCCGATCGATTGGACGGTGAGGGGGCTTGAGGAGAGCTTCGACACTCTTGTTTCACTGACTGACTTCGCGGAGTTCGAGAGCGGGCACGACGAAGCGTTCGCCGCTTCGGTGCTGGGAGTGCTCTGCGACGATCTCAACACGCCACAGGCCATCGCCGAATTGCACGCGCTGCATCGCCGCGGCGACCATGCGGCGCTGGGATCAACGCTGCGGGCGCTCGGGATTCGGCAGCAGCCCAAGAGCCAGCGCGCCGTCGACGAGCACAAGGTCGTATCGCTGATCGATGCGCGCAACGCCGCGCGCAAGGCGAAGAACTTCAAGGAGGCCGATCGCATCCGCGATGAGCTCAAGGCGATGGGGGTCGAGCTCGAAGACAAGAAAGATGGCACGACGCTGTGGAAGGTGAAGCGATGAGCGCGAGGCAAACTCAGCCTGCTCCCTCCCCCCTTGTAGGGGAGGGGTGGGGAGAGGGGTGGCAGCAGATTCGGAATTTGCGGTTACCCCCCTCCCTGTCCCTCCCCCACAAGGGGGGAGGGAACGCTGTGGCACCGCTCGTCGCATCTCCAGGCATTTGCTCGCGTGCGCGGACCTATGCGCAACCTGATAGGCGGGGGACCCCATGACCGCCGCCGCTAACCCCACGCCCTCGCTGCGGCCGTTCCTCGAAGCGGACACGCCGCTGGTGGCTGAGATCTTCCGCGCCAGCGTCGATGAGCTGACGGCGGAGGACTATGACGACGCCCAGCGCGGGGCCTGGGTGGCGGTGGCCGACGACGAGGAGGCGTTGGGCGCGCGGCTTGCAAGTCAGCTCACCCTGCTCGGCATGATGAGCGGCTCGCCGGTCGGTTTTGCCTCGCTCAAGGGCGGTGAGGAGATCGAGATGCTGTATGTTCACCCGGCGGCCGCCGGGCATGGCGTCGGCTCGCTCTTGATCGAGGCGCTGGAGAAGCTCGCGGCCGGCCGCGGCGCGCGCCGCCTGACCGCCGAGGTGAGCGACAGCGCACTGGATTTTTTCAAGAAGCGCGGCTTTGTGCCGCAACAGCGCAACACCATCCAGCTCGGCGGCGAGTGGCTGGCCAACACCACGATGGAGAAAAAACTCGCCGCGAAGGAGCGCCCGCAATGAAGCCGGATACGCCGTTTCCCCGCCACTGGCTCTATTACATCCTGCTCAAGTACGGCGTGCTGATCGCCGCGCTGGCGATCACGATCTACACCATCTATCGGCTGGTCTAGTGTCATGGCCCGCGAACGCCTCTATCTCTTCGACACCACGCTGCGCGACGGCGCACAGACGAACGGCGTCGACTTCACGCTCGACGACAAGCTCGCGATCGCGGGTATGCTCGACGATCTCGGCATCGACTACGTGGAAGGCGGCTACCCGGGCGCCAACCCGACCGACACGGCCCTGTTCGCCAAGCCGCGCAAGCTCGACACCACGTTCACCGCCTTCGGCATGACGCGCCGGCCCGGCCGCTCGACCTCGAACGATCCCGGTCTTGCGGCGCTGCTTGACGCCAAGGCGGATGCCATCTGCTTCGTCGCCAAGTCGTGGGACTACCACGTGCGGGTCGCGCTCGAAACCACGCTGGAAGAAAACCTCGCCTCGATCCGCGACAGCGTGCGCGCCGCCAAGAAGAAGGGGCGGGAGGTGCTCATGGACTGCGAGCACTTCTTCGACGGCTACAAGGCCAATCCGGAATTCGCGCTCGCCTGCGCCAAGGCCGCCTACGACGAAGGCGCGCGCTGGGTGGTGCTGTGCGACACCAACGGTGGCTCGCTGCCGCACGAGGTTGAGGCGATCGTCACCGAGGTCTGCAAGGTGATCCCCGGCGACCACGTCGGCATCCATGCCCATAACGACACCGAGCAGGCGGTGGCAAACTCGCTTGCTGCCGTGCGCGCGGGCGCGCGCCAGATTCAGGGCACGCTCAACGGGCTTGGCGAGCGCTGCGGCAACGCCAATCTCATCTCCATCATCCCGACCCTCAAGCTCAAGCCGGAATATTCCAAGACGTTCGAGATCGGCGTGACCGACGCGAAGCTCAAGGACCTCGTGCATGTCTCGCGCGCGCTCGACGAGATGCTCAACCGTGCGCCCAACCGGCACGCGCCTTATGTGGGCGAGAGCGCGTTCGCGACCAAGGCCGGCATTCATGCGTCTGCGATCATGAAGGAGCCGAAGACCTACGAGCACGTTGCGCCTGAGACCGTCGGCAACCGCCGGCGCCTCATGGTCTCCGACCAGGGCGGGCGCTCGAACGTGCTCGCCGAGCTCGACCGCATCGGGCTCAAGGTCAAGCGGGACGACCCGCGCATCGCAACGCTGCTCGATGTGGTCAAGGAGCGCGAGGCGCTCGGCTATGCCTACGAAGGCGCTGACGCCTCGTTCGAGCTGCTGGCGCGGCGTACGCTGGGCAAGGTGCCGAACTACTTTGACGTGGTGCAGTTCGACGTCAACGTCGAGCAGCGCTACAACGTGGTCGGCGAGCGCGTCACCGTCTCGATGGCGGTGGTCAAGGTCAAGGTCGACGACGAGACGCTGATCTCGGCGGGTGAAGGCAACGGCCCGGTCAATGCGCTGGACGTGGCGCTGCGCAAGGACCTCGGCAAGTACCAGCGCTTCATCAAGGGCATCGAGCTTACCGACTACCGCGTGCGTATTCTCAACGGCGGCACCGAGGCGGTGACCCGCGTCCTGATCGAAAGCCAGGACCAGAGTGGCGAGCACTGGACCACGGTCGGGGTGTCGCCCAATATCATCGACGCCTCGTTCCAGGCGCTGATGGATTCGATCGTCTACAAGCTGATCAAGGCCGGCGCGCCGGCGTGAAGGTGCGATCAGTCGGGGATCCTGAGCCGGCGGGAACAGCCAAGACATTCCCGTCACGCTTTGCTTGACCTAGCTCAAAGCTGCCGCCGCAGTTTGCGCGCATGGCTGCGCCCGTTCAGAACCTCAGGTTGGGCCATGCGGGTTCCGGTGGTATTTGCGCTCGCCGCCGTGCTGACGCTGACAGCGGGCGGATATGCGTATTGGCAGAAAACGTTGTCCTCGCGGGCGCACGATGGGCTCGCGAGCGCCAACGGCCGCATCGAAGTGACGCGCGTCGATATTTCGTCGAAGCTCGCCGGCCGCGTCGCTGAAATTCTGGTGAGCGAAGGCGATTCCGTACACAAGGGTGCGCTGATCGCGCGGCTCGATACCGCCGAGCTGTTGGCGCAGCTCGCGGGCGCCAAGGCCGCGGTTCAGCGTGCGCTTGCGAGCGTCGGCCGCGCCGAAGCCGATATCGCGATCCGGGAAGCCGAGCACAACCTGGCGGGCATCGAGCTGCAGCGCGCGCTCGAGCTCGAGCAGCGCGCGGCCGGCACCCGAGCCGAGCTCGAGCGGCGCCGCGCCCAGCACGTCGTCACCGCCGCCAACATCCAGGGGGCGCGCGCGGCGCTCGCCGAGGCCAAGGCGGCGCAGCAGGCCGCCGAGGCGCAAGTCGCACAGATCAAGGCGATGCTGAAAGATTCCGAGCTGCGGACGCCGGTGTCAGGCCGTGTCGAATACAAGCTGGTGCAGCCCGGCGAGGTGGTCGCCGCCGGTGGCCGCCTCGTCACTATTCTCGATCTGACCGACGTGTTCATGACCATCTTTCTGCCGACCGGGGAGGCGGGCCGCGTCGCGCTCGGATCGCCGGCGCGCATCGTCCTTGATGCGGTGCCTGATGCTGTCTTTCCCGCGACGGTGTCGTTCGTGGCGGCGGAGGCGCAGTTCACGCCCAAGACGGTCGAAACCTCCAACGAGCGCGAGAAGCTGATGTATCGCGTCAAGCTCGCGGTCGATCCGAAGCTCCTCGATACCTACCGCGACTACGTCAAGGCCGGCCTTACCGGCAATGCCTATGTGCAAGTGAGCGCGAGCGCGGACTGGCCGGCGTGGCTCGCTGTGCGGCTGCCCAATGTCAATCGCTGACGCGCCCGTGGTCGAGATGCGCGGGGTCGCGCATCGATATGGCAATGTGGCTGCGCTCAGCGACGTAAGCCTCGCCATTCAACCGGGTACGACAACCGCGTTCGTGGGCCCGGACGGGGTCGGCAAGTCGACGCTGCTCGCGCTCATCGCCGGGGTGCGGCGCCTGCAGACCGGCAGCATCCACACGCTCGGGGGCGACGTTCGCGTGCGGGCGCACCGCGACCGCATCATGTCGCGCATCGCCTACATGCCGCAGGGGCTCGGCCGCAATCTCTATCCGAGCCTGTCGGTCGCGGAGAACCTCGATTATTTCGGCCGTCTGTTCGGGCATGCGCCGGCCGAGCGGCGTGCGCGCGCGCAGCGCCTGTTGCGCGCGACCGGCCTCAGCCCGTTTCCGAGCCGGCCTGCCGGCAAGCTCTCGGGCGGCATGAAGCAGAAGCTCTCGCTCTGCTGCGCGCTCATTCACGATCCCAACCTGCTGATCCTCGATGAGCCGACCACCGGCATCGATCCCCTGTCGCGCCGGCAGTTCTGGCGGCTGATCGACGACATCAAGGCGGAGCGGCCGGGCCTCACCGTGCTGGTCGCCACCGCCTACATGGAAGAGGCCGAGCGCTTCGACCGGGTGGTGGCTATCGATGCCGGCCGGATGCTGGCGCAGGGGACGACGCGCGAGATCCTGGCGCAGACCGGCGCGCACACGTTCGAAGACGCCTATATCGCGCTGCATGGCGGCACGCGGCCGGCGCCAATTGCCATTGCGCCGCGCAAGCTGAGGAGTGACGGGCCGCCCGCCATCGCGGCCGAGGGGCTCACGCGCCGGTTCGGCGACTTCACCGCCGTCGATCATGTGAGCTTCAGCATCCGGCGCGGCGAGATCTTCGGATTTCTCGGCTCGAACGGCTGCGGTAAGACCACGACCATGAAAATGCTGACCGGCCTGCTCGGGATCACCGAAGGCAGGGCCGAGCTCCTGGGACGGCCGGTCGAGGCGAGCGATCTCGATACCCGCATGCGCGTGGGCTACGTGTCGCAGAGCTTCTCGCTCTACGAGGAATTGACGGTGCGGGCGAACCTCGACCTGCACGCTCACCTCTATCGCATCCCGAACGACGAAGTCCGACGCCGCGTTGACGATGCCTTGGGTCATTTCGGCCTCACCGAAGCTGCCGATCAAAAGCCCTCGAACCTGCCGCTCGGAATGCGGCAACGGCTGCAGCTCGCGACCGCCTGTTTGCACCGGCCGGAAGTGTTGATCCTTGACGAGCCGACGTCGGGCGTCGATCCGGCGGCGCGCGACATGTTCTGGTCGTTGTTGCGTGAACTGTCGGAGCGCGACGCGGTCACGATCTTCGTCTCGACCCATTTCATGAACGAGGCCGAGCGCTGCGACCGCATTTCGCTCATGCATGCCGGCAAGGTTCTCGCAGTCGGAACGCCGGACGAGCTGCGGCAGGCGAGGGGTGCCGCCAACCTGGAGGATGCCTTCGTCTCGTATCTGGAGGAGGCCGACGGCAGCAGTGCCGCAGCGTCCGATGCGCCCGCGACCACCCTGCTGCGCGAGGGGGCCCGTAGTGCCATCCGCGGCGACGGCTTGCGCGCATCGATGCGCCGCGTCTGGGCATTCGCTTATCGGGAGATGCGCGAACTGCTGCGTGACCGCGTGCGTATCGGCTTTGCGTTGCTCGGGCCTCTGATCCTGCTTTTGACCTTCGGCTACGGCATCACCTTCGACGTCGAGAACCTCTCGTACGCGGTCCTCGACCGCGACCAGAGCGCCGACAGCCGGCAGCTGATCGAGAGCTTCGCGGGCTCGCGCTATTTCCATGAGCAGCCGGCGATCCGCAGCGAGGCCGAGATCGATCGCCGCTTGCGCGCCGGCGACCTGCGGGTGGCGATCAGCATTCCGCCGGGCTTCGGGCGCGATCTGCTCCTGGGCCGCAAGCCTGAAGTCGCGTTCTTTCTCGACGGCGCGATGCCGTTCCGGGCCGAGACGACGCGCAACTACGTGGAGGGGATCGTCCTTTCCTATGTGCAGGACCTGGCGCGCCGGACCTACGGAAACGTTCCCAACCTGGTCGCCGCGACGGTCGAGCCGCGCTTTCGCTACAACCAGGATTTCCGCAGCGTGTTTGCGCTCACGCCCGGACTGATCATGATCTTCCTGGTGCTGTTCTCGGCCATGCTGGCGGCGCTCGGGGTGGTGCGCGAGCGCGAAATCGGCTCGATCAACAACCTTTACGCTTCGCCCGCCTCGGTAGCCGAATTCCTGATCGGCAAGCAGGCGCCTTACGTCGTCGTCGGGTTTGCGAGCTTTCTCAGTCTCGTTGCGCTTGCCGGCCTCATGTTCGGCGTGCCGGTGAAAGGATCCATGACGGCGCTGCTGCTCGCGGGCCTGCTCTATGTCTTCGCCGCGACCGCGCTCGGCATTCTGATTTCCGTCTTTGTGCGCACCCAGGTCGCGGCAATCATCGTCACGGCCATCATCAGCACCGTCCCGGCGATCAACTTCTCCGGCTATCTCTATCCGACCGCGGGCCTCGACAGCTCGGGACGGCTGATCGGCATGAGCTTCCCGTCCTTGTGGTTCCAGAACGTCAGCCTCGGCACCATCACCAAGGCGCGCGACTTCGCGGTCTTCTATCCGGAATATCTCGTGCTGTTCGCGTTCGGGTTTGGCTACCTCGCAGCCGCAAGCCTGTTGCTGCCCAAGCAGGAGACCTGACGTGCTGCGCTGGCTCGCCAACGTGTTCCGCCTCGGCGGCAAGGAATTCGCGAGCCTGGCGAGCGACAAGGTGCTCGCCGTGTTCATCGTCTATTCCTTCACCTTCAGCGTCTACAGTGTCGCAACCGGGATCAAGACCGAGGTTGCCGACGCGCGCATCGCCATTGTGGATTCGGACCGGTCGGCGCTGTCCGTGCGCATCCACGACGCCCTGCTCAAGCCCTATTTTCGTCGCCCGGACGTGATCGATCGTTCCAGGATCGACCCGGTGATGGACACCGGCGCCTATGCGTTCGTGCTCGACATTCCGCCCCGCTTCGAAGCGGACGTGTTGCAGGGGCGCAGCCCCGTGCTGCAGCTCAACATCGATGCCACCGCCATGACCCAGGCGGCCGTCGGCGGCGGTTACATCATGTCGATCGTGCAGCAGGAGACGCAGAACTATCTGCAAGCCCGCGGCATCGATAGCCAGCTGCCGATCGTGCGGGTTGCGCGCGCCTTCTTCAATCCGAACCTGGAAGGGGTCTGGTTCCGGGCGATCTACGCCGTCCTGGAGAACGTGACGATGCTGTCGATCCTGCTCGTCGGCGCGGCCGTGATCCGCGAACGCGAACGCGGGACGATCGAGCATCTCCTGGTGATGCCGATCCGGGCAAGCGAAATCGCGGCCGCGAAGATCTGGGCCAACGGCCTCGTCGTCATGCTGGCGGCCGCGTTGTCGCTGCTGGTGGTGGTCGAGCGGATCATGGGGGTGCCGATCCTGGGGTCGATCCCGCTGTTCCTCTTCGGGCTCGCGATCTACCTGTTCGCGATCGCATCGCTCGGCATTCTGCTCGCCACGATCGCGAACACCATGCCGCAGTTCGCCTTGCTGGCGATCCCCGTGTTCCTGATCCTCAACATGCTGTCGGGCGGAGCCTCGCCGCTCGAAAGCATGCCGGCCCCGCTGCAGAGCGCCCTGCAGGTGTCGCCGGCGATGCATTTCGTTTCGTTTGCCCAGTCGGTCCTGTGTCGCGGCGCCGGCCTCGAGGCGGTCTGGCCGCAGCTCGCTGTTCTGGTGGTCCTGGGCGCGATCTTCCTTGCGGTTGCACTGGCCCGTTTCCGCACCATGCTGGCCCGGTCGCAATAGTCCTGGCTCAATAATTCTGGCGCAAGAGTCCCGTCCCGAAAAGACCTGGGCAAGGTCGGGCGACCGGATTTGATCTATTGCAAAGTCCAAATAGTGCCAGAGCCTATTCTTTGGGCGCACATGCCTGAGGGCACCGATCCAGAGAGGACGACATGTACAAACGCATCCTGATTGCGACGGAAGGCTCCGAGTTCGGCAACAAGGCCCTGACCCACGGGCTGGCGCTCGCCAAGGCGCTCAACGCCTCGGTCGTGGTGGTGACGGTGACGGAAGCCTGGTCCGCCTTTGAGCTCGCCCATATGGCGCGGCTAGGGGATCGCAACCCGATCGAGAAATACGAGGACATGGTGAGCAAAGCAGGCAGCAACATCCTCACCCATGCAGCCGATGCCGCGAAGGCGCAAGGCGTGAGCTGTGAGATGGTTCACGTACGCGACCGCCATCCTGCCGAGGGCATCATCGCGACCGCAAAGGATAAGGGCTGCGACCTGATCGTCATGGCTTCGCACGGCCGCCGCGGCGTCGACCGGATGCTGCTCGGAAGCCAGGCCAACGAGGTGCTGACGCACAGCAAGGTGCCCGCGCTGATCGTCCGATAGGGCATCCCCGAACCGACCGGGGAGTTGGGGCGCTCTGCATCGATCAACGTCAAAATTTGCGGGCATTTTCAGTCTTCCCGGCCGAGCCGACGGTTTGATACTGTGCCTGCCGGCAACGAAACATCCGGCGGGCGGAAACATGCGCAAGATCATCGAGGGGGCGGCCGATTGGCGTGGCGAGGAACTCGCGACGTCGCGTGACTGGATCCACGAATTTTCGCCCGACGAGATTGCCGAGATCGAGAGCGCGTTGCGCACCGCCAAGGCGCGCGGCAAGACGCTCGACACTCTGACCAGGGAGGACTTTCCGCTGCCGACGGTCGGCGAGCGCATCGCGACCGCGCGCGATTTCCTGGAGGACGGCAAGGGCATCTACCAGTTCCGCGGCATCAAGATCGACGGCTACGCCAAGGACGACCTGCGACTCCTCTACTGGGGCTTCGGCCGCCATCTCGGCGCCGCGGTCTCCCAGAGCAAGGACGGCGACATCCTGGGCGACGTCCGTAACGTCGGCGTCGATATCCATTCGCCGCAGGGCCGTGGCTACAAGTCGAACCAGCGCCTCAACTTCCACACTGATTCCGCCGACGTGGTCGGCCTGTTCGTGCTCTGCGTCGCCATGCGCGGGGGCCTGAGCAAGGTCGCGAGCTCGGTCGCGGCGCATAACGAGATCCTGTACCGGCGGCCCGACCTGCTCGAGGTGCTCCACCAGCCATTCTACTGGAGCTGGAACCAGCAGGAGCCGCCGGGCGAGAAGCCTTACTATCCGCAGCCGATCTTCAGCATGCAGGATGGCAAGTTCTCCTGCCGCTACATCCGCGGGCAGATCGTCAACGCACAGCGCTTCCCCGAGGTGCCGCGCCTGACACCCTTGCAGATCGAGGCGCTCGATCTCCTTGATGCCATCACCAACGACGAGCGCTTCCACATCACCTACGAGTTCAAGCCGGGGGACATCCAGCTTCTCAACAATCACGTCTGCTTCCACGCCCGCACCGCCTTCGAGGACTATCCGGAGCACGAACGGCGGCGTCACCTGTTGCGGATGTGGCTGTCGGTGCCGAACAGCCGGCCGCTTAGCGCCATGATGGGGACGATCTATCAGGACCAGCGGCCGGGCGTGGTGCGCGGCGGCTTTCCCTCGCGCACCGGCCGCCACATCTACGCATCGACCGGCGAGCTGGTCGATTGATTTACCAGTCCGAAAACGGCGCGATCCGCATGCTGCTCGCCGGCGACGCAATGCCGTCGCGGCGGCTGACATCCTTCGACGAGCCCGACTACCTGGCGCTCGTTAGGCTCCTGCGCGCTGCCGACATTGCCTTCGTCAATCTCGAGACCACGGTGCGCAATCGCGACGAGGGCGCGCCCGGCTGGACGCAAGGCACGCCGATGACCACGCCGCCGGTCCTGCTTGAGGACCTCAAGTGGATGGGCTTTGGTCTTCTCTCCAATGCCAATAATCACGCCACCGACTACGGCACCGGCGGCCTCATCGCGGCCCTCAAGTATATACGGGCGGCGGGCTTGCCGTGCGCGGGGGCGGGCGCCAACCTCGTCGAGGCGCGGATGCCGGCCTATGCGGATACGCGCGCCGGCCGGGTCGGCCTTGTGGCTGCGACCTCGTTCTTCCGGCCCTGGAACCGCGCCGCCGACCAGAGGCCGGACTCGCCCGGACGGCCGGGAATCAATCCGCTCGGCTTTTCGACGAGCTTCACCGTCGACGCCGCGATGTTCGCCGAGCTCAAGCGCGGCAGCGACCGGCTCGGTCTCACTGCGGAGCGCGAGCGCCACCGCGGGGCGTTCTTCAGCGCCAAGGAGGCGCCGAGCGACGCGGAGGACACGGTTACGTTCCTCGGCGGCCAGTTCCGTAAGGGCGACGACTTTGCCGTGTCCACGCGGGTCAACCGCGAAGATGCCGACGCCATCCTGCGTCAGATCAAGGAGGCGCGTCGGCAGGCCGACTGGGTGATCTTCTCGTTTCATTCCCACGAATTCGGCGCCGGCGGCCGCCTGACCGCAGCGACTGATGTCGGCATGGAGGAGATGGCGGACTTCTACGTCGCGTTCGCGCGCGCCGCGATCGACGCCGGTGCCGATGTGGTGGCGGGCCATGGCCCGCATCTCACGCTCGGGATAGAGATCTATCGCGGCCGTCCCATCCTTTACAGCCTCGGCAACTTCATCTTCCAGAACGACACCGTCGCGGTGTTTCCGGCGGAGGCCTATCAGCGCTTCGGCCTGCCACACGAGGCAACGCCGGCTGACTTTCTGGATACGCGCACCGACAATGGCCGGCGCGGCTTTCCGGCATCGCCGGAGTTCTGGGAGGGGCTTGCCGCCGAGTGCGAATTCCGCGATCGCGCGCTCGCCGCGGTGCGCCTTTATCCGCTCGATCTCGGTCATGGCCGTCCGCGCGCGCAGCGCGGGCGCCCGCTGCTTGCCCGCGGCGAAGTCGCGCAGCGCGCGCTCGCTCGGACCGATCGACTTTCGCAGCGCTTTGGGACCAGGATCGTGATCGACGGAGAAACCGCAACCGTGCGGCTCGACTGACCGCAACGGCTGTCTGACCGGGAGGATGACGCCATGACCACACGCCCAGAGTCCAATCGCATGATGACCAGGCGCACGCTGTTGTCGTCCGCTATGGCGACCGGCCTTGGAGCGCTGGCGATCGGGGAAGCGCCCGCGCAGAATTATCCCAATCATCCGATCAAGATGGTGGTGCCGTTCGCGCCCGGCGGCGCTGATGTGATGGCGCGGCTCATCGGCGAGCAGCTCACCGGGGCGCTCGGCCAGCCGGTGGTGACCGAGAACAAGCCGGGTGCCGGCGGCACGGTCGGTACCAAGTTCGTCACCACCGCGGAGCCCGACGGCTACACCCTGACGCTGGCGTCGCCCGGGCCGATCACGGTCGCGCATGCCGTCAACAAGAACCTCGACTACGATCCGCTCAAGCAACTCGCCCCGATTGCGATGATTGCCGCAAGCCCGTTCGTGATGGCGGTTAATCCCAAGGTGCCGGCCAAGACCGTGTCCGAGTTCGTGGCCTACGCCAAGGCCAACCCCGGCAAGATCAATTTCGCGTCGCCGGGCTTCGGCACTTCATCGCATCTGTTCGGCGAATTGCTCAAGCAGCGCACCGGCATCAATATCGTGCACATTCCATACCGCGGCGCGACGCCTGCGATCGCCGACCTGGTGGCGGGCCAGGTGCAGATGTTCTTCGACAATATCCGCAATCTGCGGCCTCTCATCGAATCTGGCAAGCTGCGCGCGCTCGCGGTGACGAGCGAGAAGCGCAACCGTGAACTCAAGGATCTGCCGACCATGGCAGAAGCCGGCGTCAAAGATTTCGTCGGCTTCTATTGGAACGGTGTGCTGGCGCCGGCAGGCACGCCCAAGCCGATCATCGACAAGCTCAATGAAGTGATCAACGCGGGGCTGCGCAAGCCCGACACGCAAGAGAAGCTCGCCCGCCTCGGGATGGAGCCGCGCATCGGCACGCCGCAGGATTTCGCCAATTTGATCGCGGCCGAGCATGAGCACTGGGCTGCGGTCGCACGCGCGGCGAATTTGTGATAAGGTGAATTCGACGGCTGCCACGTCGGTCGGCTGATCCGTCTTGTCGTCCCCGCGCAGGCGGGGACCCATACGCCGTGATGAAGGTGCGTGGCACGGCCTGTGATAAATCGAAACGCTTGGGGTTATGGGTCCCCGCCTGCGCGGGGACGACAGTAACGGGCGTCGTGCCTTAAGAAAGCAGACTAAACATCAACGCCCAAGAACCGCGCCGCATTGGCACCGAGGATGTCGCGCCGCAGCGTCTCGGGGATTTTCGTCGCGCTTTGCACGAACTCGATCGGCTTCCATTCGCCGAACGGATAATCGGTGCCGAGCATGATGTGGCTGGTATCGACCTTTTCGGCCAGACGCTCGAGGACGTCGGGGTTGAACACGACGCTCTCGTAATGGAACGAACGCAAATAGCTGCTGAAGTCGCCCTTGAGCCCCTTGGTAGTGCCGCGCCGGACCATCCAGTCGAAGCGGCCGGCGTAATAGGGAATGAACCCGCCGCCATGCGCGAACGCGATCTTCAGTCGCGGAAATTCGTCCATGACGCCGTCGTAGATCAGCGAGCACTGCGCGAACGCTTCCTCGAGCGGCTGGCCGAGCGAGATGAGGAGGCTGTGGCGGCGCAGGCGCGCGTCCGGGTTGCCGGCCGGATGGATGAAGATCGGCACGCCAAGCGCTTGCGCGGCGCGCCAGAACGGCCGCAGCGCCGCTTCGCCGAGTTCGGTCTCGTTGACGCGCGAGGCGATGACGATGCCTTTGAGGCCAAGCTCGCGCACCGCGCGCTCCATCTCGGCCGCGGCGAGCGCGGCATCCTGCAGCGGCACCGAGCCGAGCCCGATCAACCGGTCAGGCTCCTTGGCGACGGTCTCGGCCACATGCTCGTTGCCGATGCGCTCGAGCCGCAGCGCCTCCTGCGGATCGAGCGAATAGGTGCACTGATGCAGGATGCTCGGGCTGATCACCTGGATGTCGACCCCCATCGCGTCCATGTCTGCGAGCCGCGTCGCCAGGTCGGTCATGCGCGCCATCTGCCCCTCTGGCATGGGGTGAATCCCGCCGCCTTCTGCCTTGGCGCGCAGCCGCCCGATCACCGAGAGCTTGTAGGTCGCGGCAAAGACCGCCTCGGTCGCGATGTGGGCGTGGAAGTCGATGACGATCGGCTTGGCGGGCATTTCTAAAGCTCCAAATCGCTCATGAGCGACGAACGGCGCCATTGACGTGCACCGCAGGCCACGCTCAGCATGCACCATTCAGCCGGGAGACAACACCATGGCCGCTCGTTTCGCCATTGCCGCCATTGCCATCGTGGGCGCCTGCGGCACTGCCTTTGCGCAGTCGATGCCCAAGGTCGTGGTCGGCGACAACCCCTCGCTGTCGGGCGCGCCGCTCTATATCGCGCTCGAGAAAGGCTACTACCGCGACGCCGGCGTCGACGTCCGTCTGGAGATGAGCGGCCTCTCCAGCGACATGACGGTGCAGCTTGCGACCCGAAAGCTCGATGTGATCGGCGGCGCGATCACGGCGGGCTTCTTCAACTCGGTCAGCAAGGGATTGCCGATCGGCCTTTTGATATCGCGCGCCACCAGCCCCTATTCGCACTACCTGATGATCCGTCCGGAGCTCAAGGACAAGCTCAAAGGGCCCGCGGACCTGAAAGGGCGCACGATCGCGGTCGTCTCGCGCGGCGCCATCCTGGTCTACGAGCTGATCAAGGTGCTGGAGGCGGGCGGTCTTACGCTCGCCGACGTCGACCTGAAATTCATTCCGTTCCGCCAGATGGCGACGGCGCTCTCGACCGGCGCGGTCGATGTCGCGGTAATGATCTCGCCGTTGCAGGACGCCGTCGCGGCCAAGGGCATCGGCGTGAAATGGATCAACACCGACAGCAAGATCAAGACGCAGCCGGTCCTGATCTCGGTCTGGTGGACGAACACCGACTGGGTGCGCGAGAACGCGGATGCCGCCCACCGTTTCGTGCGCGGGACGCTGCGCGGTGTACGCGACTACTGCAACGCCTATCACCATGGTCCCAACCGCGCCGAGGTCACGCGCATCCTCGCCAAATATTCCAACGTCAAGGACGCCGGCCTCATCGACCGCATCGATTGGGGCGCGACTGATCCGCATGGCAAGGTGTTCGAGGCGAGTGTTGCCGACGTGCAGGACACCTTCTTCAAGGAAAAGCTCGTCGACACCAAGGTGCCGGTGAGCCGGATAGCGCCGCCGTCGTGGGTCGGCACGGTCGCGGAAAGCCTCGGGCCGTTCAAGCTTGCCCATGACGACGGCGCACCGGGGTGCCGCTAGTGCCGCCGATTTGAAATTCCTACACCACCTGCAGCAGGCCTGATTGGGAACTTCAAATCGAAAAGCGGCACTAGAATCATAGAGTTGCTAGTGCCCCTTTGTTTCCGAAGTTCGTGTCAGAGGGTGCTGCGACGTATCACGAAGTTCGGAAACGGGGCACTATTAGTGCTCCGCTTCCGAACTTCGGGACAAGTCTAGGCGCGGGCCGATCAAGGCTGCCGCCGAGATCGCGGATCTCGCTTTTCAGATGGCGGAGATCGCCGTCACAGGCTAAGTGCGGTCAGGACATTCGCGCCCTGGAGCACCCGTGAAAACGACCTGTCTGGTCAACAATTACAATTATCGTCGATATCTCGCGGAGGCCGTCGACAGCGCGCTCGCGCAGACGGTGCCGTTCGATGAGATCGTGATCGTGGACGACGGCTCCACCGACGGTTCGCTCGCGCTGATCAACGAAAAATACGCCCGGCTGGCCCAGGTGAAGGTCGTGGCCAAGGAAAATCAGGGGCAACTTTCCGCCTTCAACGAAGGCTTTCGCGTCGCGACCGGCGATATCGTGTTCTTTCTGGATGCCGACGACGTCTATGAACCGAACTATGTCGAGGAGGCGTTGAAGGTTTACCGCCGCTCGAGCACCTGCGATTTTCTTGTTGTGGAATCGTTCAAATTTCGCGGCGATGTGAATGCGGCCGCCCCGCCCGGGCCCAGCGTTCCACCCGGCGGCGAAGTGGACCTCGGCTACTCGCTGATCCTGACCTTGTGCCGCGGCGATTTCATGGGCGCGCCCACGTCTTGTCTGTCATCGCGCCACCAGCTGCTCAAGCGGATTCTGCCAATCCCGTTTCTGGACGATTGGCGGGTGCGGGCGGACGATTGTCTGATGTTCGGCTCTTCGTTGGCGGGCGGCCGCAAGTATCTCCTGCCGCAACCGCTGGTAAGATATCGGCAGCACGACGCCAACCTGTTTGCCGGAAAACGCTACGACAAGTTTGCCGAATACCGGCGTATGCTGGCCATCGATCGGCTGTTCAGCCACTTCGCGGCCCGCATGGCGCACGATCCGGCGCGGCTGCCGCAATTCGCGCATCTGGAATTTCGTACGATACCAAGGCCCACATTTCTGCAGTTCCGTCACTACGTGGAATTGACGTTTGCGGCCCGGATGCCGACGGTTCGCAAGCTGCGTATCATGAAGTCGATGCTGCGCTATTTCGCTTTTGAATGCAGGCGCGATCCAGGAGCCAACGCGCAATAGGATATCGCGCTCAGGAAGGCTGCATCGTCCGCTCACATCCGCTCTGCTGCGACCGCTGCCATCTCCTTCTCGGTCTCCGGCACTGCCTGCGCCGCCGCGATGAGCTTCGGCAGGATGTCCTCGACGCTATCGCCAATGAGCAGGTTGAACGTGAGTCCGGTGCGGATGAACTCAAGCTTGCGCATGTGATCAAGCAGCGCGCACAGCGGGTCCCAGAAGCCCTCGATGTTGGCGATCAGGATCGGCTTCTTGTGGCGGCCGAGCTGTGCCCAGGTGAGCTGCTCGACCAATTCCTCCAGCGTGCCGACGCCGCCCGGAAGCGCCACGAAGGCGTCTGCGCGCTCGAACATGATGCGTTTGCGCTCATGCATGTCGCGCGTGACGACGCGCTCCTGCGATCGCTGCAGCATGTGCTCCCGATCGACTAGGAAATCCGGGATCACGCCGGTCACATGGCCGCCATGATCGAGCACGGATTCCGCCAGCGCCCCCATCAGGCCGACCGACCCGCCGCCGTAGACCAGGCGAACGCGGTTCTCGGCCAGGATGCGGCCAAAACTGCGGGCCGCGGCGACAAAGGCCGGGCTGGTGCCCGGCCCGGATGCGCAGTAAACGCAAATCGAGTTGATTCGGCTCATTTCCTATGATGTGGCATCGCGGGCGCCGGTCCGCAAGCGCCCGGAAATGGCGGGGGATGGGGCCGCCGGGGTTATTCCCCCTTGGAAAAATTCTATATGAATAGGGTCCGACGGTCCCCAAGGCCCGTCTATGGCCGGGACTGCTGATGTCTGATGGAACCTTCCGATCGACCCGCGCGCTGAAGCGGGAAATTTCCGCCGACCAGGGCGGCTCGCTGCTGGCGACAATTGTGGGGCTATGGCCCTACATCTGGCCATCCAACCGCCGCGACCTGAAGCTGCGGGTCGTGGTCGCGATGGTGCTGCTGCTTCTCGCCAAGCTCGCCACCATCGCGGTGCCGTTTACCTTCAAGTGGGCGACCGACGCGCTGGCGGGGCAGGCTGGCGCGCCGGCCGCAGGCTGGTTCGGCTGGGTGCTGGCGGCGCCGCTCCTGGTGACGGTCGCCTATGGCGGCATGCGCGTCACTATGGCGGTGTTCACGCAGGCGCGCGATGGCGTTTTCGCCAAGGTGTCGATGCATGCGGTGCGCCAGCTCGCCTTCATGGTGTTCGAGCACATGCATCTTCTGTCGCTGCGCTTCCATCTCGAGCGCAAGACCGGAGGCCTCACCCGCGTGCTCGAGCGCGGCCGCAATGCGATCGAGACCATCGTGCGCATGGTGATCATGCAGGCGGTACCGACCAGCATCGAGCTCTCGATGATCGTGGCGGTGCTGCTCTATCAGTTTGATTGGCGCTACGTCGCCGTCATCGTTGCTACGGTGATCTGCTATACGCTCTTTACCTATCTGGCCACCGAGTGGCGCATCGGCATCCGCCGCCGCATGAATGAGAGCGACACCGACGCCAATGTCAAAGCGGTCGATTCGCTGCTCAACTACGAGACCGTGAAATACTTCGTCGCGGAGGAGCGCGAGGCGAGGCGCTATGACCGCTCGATGGAGCGCTACGAGGACGCCAGCGTCGAGGCCTATGTGTCGCTTGCCGTGCTCAACGCCGGGCAGGCGACCATCTTCACCATCGGGCTCGCCATCTGCATGGTGATGTGCGCCTACGGCATCCAGAACGGATATAACACCGTCGGCGATTTCGTCATGATCAACGCCATGATGATCCAGCTCTATCAGCCTCTGAACTTCATGGGCATGGTCTATCGCGAGATCAAGCAGGCGGTGATCGACATCGAGACCATGTTCGGCATTCTTGCGCGCAAGCCCGAAATCGAAGACAAGCCGGGCGCACTGCCGCTTTCAGTCAGGCACGGCTCGATCCGGTTCGAGAACGTGTTGTTCGCCTACGAGCCGGCGCGCCCGATTCTGAAGGGGCTGAGCTTCGAGGTGCCGGCCGGCAAGACGGTCGCGATCGTCGGGCCTTCGGGCGCCGGCAAATCGACGATCTCGCGCCTTCTGTTCCGCTTCTATGACGTAACCGGCGGGCGCATCGCGATCGACGACCAGGACATTCGCGACGTGCAGCAGACCTCGGTACGCGCCGCGATCGGCATGGTTCCGCAGGACACGGTGCTGTTCAACGACACCATCCGCTACAACATCCGCTACGGGCGCTGGGAGGCGACCGATGCGGAGGTCGAGGAGGCGGCGCGGCTTGCCCAGATCGACACCTTCATCCGGATGTCTCCGAAGGGCTACGAGACCGAGGTGGGCGAGCGCGGCCTGAAACTGTCCGGCGGCGAGAAGCAGCGGGTCGCGATCGCGCGCACGATCCTGAAGGCGCCGCCCATCCTGGTGCTGGACGAAGCCACCTCCGCGCTCGACAGCCATACCGAAAGGGAAATCCAGGACGCGCTCGAGCGGGTATCGCGCAACCGCACGACGCTCGTGATCGCGCATCGGCTCTCGACCATCGTGGGCGCGGATGAGATTATCGTGCTCGACGACGGAGTGATCGTGGAACGCGGAACCCATCAGGCGCTGCTCGCCAAGGCCGGGCTCTATGCCAGCATGTGGAACCGCCAGCGCGAAGCAGAAGCGGCGCGCGAGAAGCTCGCCGAGATCGGCGACGACACGATCGCTCCCAATCGCAACCCGCCTGTCGTCGAGGACTTGGCCGACGTGGCCGTCGAGGCGAGGGTGCACGCAGCGGAGTAGGGCAGCGGAGCAAGCATGTCGATTGTCGCCTCGATCCGCCGTCAGATTGTTCCCGTCCATCGCGAAGGGCTGCCTTTCATTGGCATCTTTGCGCTGGCCAGTCTTCTCCTGTTCTGGCTGTGGACGCCGCTCGGATGGATCGCTACCGGCCTGACGGTCTGGTGCGCGCTGTTCTTCCGCGATCCGGAGCGGGTGACGCCGGTGCGCGAGGGACTGGTGGTGGCTCCGGCCGACGGCCGCGTGAGCAAGATCATCAATGCGGTGCCGCCGCCCGAGCTCAATCTCGGCGAGCGGGCGCTGCCGCGCGTCTCGATCTTCATGAACGTGTTCAACTGCCACATCAATCGCAGCCCGGTCACCGGCCGGATCGACAAGATCGTCTACAAGTCCGGCACCTTCATCAACGCCGACCTCGACAAGGCGAGCGAGAACAACGAACGCAATTCCTTCGTCATCGCCACCGGCGGGGCGCGCATCATCGTGGTGCAGATCGCAGGCCTGATCGCGCGGCGGATCGTAACCTTCGCGCGCGAAGGCGCCAGCGTGCGCATCGGCGAGCGCATCGGCATGATCCGGTTCGGATCGCGCGTCGACGTCTATCTGCCCGAGGGGATACGGCCGCTGGTGGCCGAGGGGCAGTCATCGATTGCCGGCGAGACGGTGCTTGCGGACCTGCGCGCAGGCACCCGCGAGCTCACCTTCAGGGTGGGCTAAAACACCACTAAAGCGCGGTTAACTGCCGCCGTGGTGGCGAGACCTGCCGGCATTTGCTATATGGGTGGCATGGAAGCTTCGCCATTCGAGACACCCCGCTCGCCGGCCAAGCGCCGGCGCTTCCGCCAGATTCCGGTGCGGACGCTGGTGCCTAACCTGATCACGCTGCTCGCGCTTTGCGCCGGGCTCACGGCCATTCGCCTCGCGATCGAGGGCAAACTTGAATGGGCGGTGGCCGCCATTGTGTTCGCGGCGACGCTTGACGGCGTCGACGGACGGGTCGCGCGGATGCTCAAAGGCACTTCGCGCTTCGGCGCCGAGCTCGATAGTCTCGCCGATTTTGTCAATTTCGGCGTGGCGCCCGCGCTGATCCTCTATTTCTGGGGCCTGCACGAGCTCGGTCATGCCGGCTGGATCGCCGCCATGGTGTTTGCGATCTGCGCGGGGCTGCGGCTCGCACGCTTCAACGTCATGATCGACGATCCCAACCGTCCGGCCTGGGCCGGCAACTTCTTTGTCGGCATGCCGGCGCCTGCGGGCGCGATCACGGTGCTGCTGCCGATCTACGTGCACTTTCTCGGCGTGCCACGCCTTTACTTCGTGGAGCCGGTGATCCTGATCTACACCCTGGCGATCGCGTTCCTGATGGTGTCGCGGCTGCCGGTCTTTTCCGGCAAGCGGGTGGGCAAACGAGTAGCCCCCGAAATGGTGCTGCCGGTGTTCGTGATCGTGGTCCTGTTCTTCGCGCTGCTCATCGCCTATCCGTGGGTGGTGCTCACGACCGGCACGGTGATCTACCTCGCCAGCCTGCCGCTCGGCTTCGTCTCCTATCGCAACCATCAACGCAGAGATGCGGCCGCGCAGGCGCCGGGCGCAGCGCTGAGCGAGGGAGCGCCCGGCTCGACGGCGGCATCAGGTCCGCCATCCGCCGACCCACCCTCCGAACCGGAGCGGCCGGCGCGCCTCAATTGATCGGCGGAGATGCTTCGAGGTGATGCCTCGATGCGGGGTACGACGGCGGCTCGCGGCGTGCCTGAGAATGGCTGCGACTGAGCGGCTGTGAGCGGCTTATTTCACCAAGGTCACCGGCAGCTTCGACAGGTGCACCACTTTGGTGGTGACCGACCCCAGCACCAAATTGCCGATTGCTCCCAATCCGCGGGTTCCCATGACAATGCCGTCGCAGCCAAGCTCTTCGGCCCGCCGGGCAATTGTCGCTGCCGTGTCCCCGACGCAGATTTCGCTCGTGAACGAGACGCCTGCTCGCTTGGCGGCAGTGATCGCGGGTCGCAACAGATCCGTGCTGTGCTTTTTCTGCAGCTCCTCCATCCGTTCGTGCGTCACGTAGACCTGGATTTCTCCGTAAATCTCCGGCTCCGGCTGGACGGTCAGCAGATGCAGTTTCAGTGACTTCTGGTTCTTGGCGAGGGCGAGCGCGTACTTCAGCGCGCGCATGGAATTGTCCGATCCGTCAAACGGCACGAGGAGCTTTCGCATTGCTGTCCCATTCCAATGGAGCTTTCCAACTGTGGATGAGCCATCGAACCTATTTTCGGTGTCATCCTTGATCATTCGAAACTTTTTCATGCCGGCCGAATCTGCCCTCATTTGGCGATGAGAACCGCGGCCGATCCGGGTGGACCCATTGATCGATGGACCGCAGCTCTCATTGGGAGCCGCCCCCTTGGTCGAGCGTTCGTCAAGAATCACGGTTGCGGGGAGCGGCCGACCTATGGTCGGCTGGCGCGTCGGAGCGCGTACGGGCAGCGCTCGTGAGGGGACCGGGTTTGCCCTTGTGGGCGCAAGCAGGCTTGACGTGATGACGATGAACCAGCAGCCGGTCGCGGGAGTGCATGCGCGTGGCGCGCGGCTCGGAGCCGTGCTCAACCGCATCGGGGTGCTGTTCGCCTATGGCGGTGGCCTGGTCGTTGCCGGTGTCGGCGTCATGTCGGCCATCAGCATCATCGGCCGTTCGGCGCTGCGGCGTCCGATCACCGGCGATTTCGAGCTGGTCGAGATCGGCATTGCGGTGGCGGGCTCGCTCTTTCTCCCATACTGCCAGGCGACCGGCGGCCACATCGTGGTCGATTTCTTTACGCTGCGCGCCGGCGAGCGCACCCGCGGTTGGCTCGATCGCTTCGGCGCGCTGCTGATGGCGGTGATGTTCCTGGTCATCGCCTGGCGCGCCGGCGTGGGCGCGCTGGACCTGTACCGCAACGGCGAATCGAGCATGCTGATGCGCTTTCCGATTTGGCTCGGCTATGCGCTCACGCTGCCCGGCTTGCTCATGGCAGGGCTGACCGCGCTGGCGCAGAGCCTTGGCGTCAAGGTTGCCGAACATGTGGAGACCGAACGGTGAGCAAGGCCGAGATCGTGGGGCTCGCGGTCACCGCGATGCTGCTCTTGATCGCGCTTCGCGTGCCGATCAGCGCCGCCATGTTCGTGAGCGGGGCGGTCGCCTACTGGGTCATGATCGGCGAAGTGCCGCTGTTGCACTACCTCAAGGGCCTGCTGTGGGCGCGCTTCTCGGTCTATGACCTGTCGGTCATTCCCCTGTTCCTGCTGATGGGACAGTTCGCGTCGGCGGCGGGGTTCTCGCGGACGCTGTTCGAGGCCGCCAACACGCTGATGGGACACCGTAACGGCGGCGTGGCGATGGCTGCGATCATCGCCTGCGCGTGCTTCGGTGCGGTCTGCGGCTCCTCGGTCGCGACCGCGGCCACGATGTCGCAGGTTGCGCTGCCGGAGATGCGGCGGCTCAAGTATTCCGACCGGCTGGCGACCGGCACGCTGGCGGCGGGCGGCACGCTCGGAATTCTGATCCCGCCGTCGGTAATCCTGATCATCTACGCGGTGCTCGCCGAGCAGAGCATCACCAAGCTGTTCGCTGCCGCCCTCATCCCCGGCATCATTGCGGCGATTGGCTATTGCATCGCGATCGCGCTCTACGTTCGCCTCGTGCCCGGGCACGCCGCGATCAGGCCGCGCGCCACGCGTCAGGAGCGTCTCGCGGCGATCGCCGCCGCCTGGCCGATCGCGGCGATCTTCCTGGCCATGTTCATCGGCATCTATGGCGGGTTCTGCACCGCGACCGAGGGCGCCGCGATCGGGACTGCCGCGACGCTGGTGCTCGGGCTTGCGCGCGGTGCGCTCGACTGGCGCGCAATAAAGGCGAGCCTGCTGCCGGCCGCGCAGGCGAGCGCCATGATCTTCGCGGTGCTGCTCGGCGCTGCCATGATGAACACCGCGCTCGCGATCTCCCAGGTCCCGGCCGATCTCGCCGCCTGGGTGACGGACCTGCAGGCCCATCCGCTGCTGATCGTCGGCGGCTTCCTCGTCTGCTTTGTCGTGCTGACCTGTGTGCTCGACGAGATCGCCATGCTGCTGCTGTTGCTGCCGATCCTGTTGCCGATCATTGTTGGGCTCGATCTCTACGGCCTCACCACCGAGTACAAGGCGATCTGGTTCGGCATTCTTATGCTGATGGTGGTGGAAATCGGCCTGATTGCGCCGCCGATCGGGCTCAATGTTTATGTTGTCGCCAACATCGCCAAAAATGTTCCGATCGGCGAGATCTATCGCGGCGTCCTGCCATTCCTGGTCTCGGACTTCATCCGGGTGACGCTGCTTTTGTTCTTTCCGCCGATTGCGCTGTGGGCGTTACGCTTCGTGCATTGACCGGCCACGCGCAGAGGATCCTAGGCAGCCCTGACCTTCGCGATAAAGGAATCGGCGCCATGGCGCAGCGTGCCGGCCTGCTGACTCAGTTCGACCGCAGCCTGCACCATCTCGCTCGCCACCCGGCCGGTATCCGCGGCGGCGCTGCTCACGGTCCGGATGCTCGCCGATACGTCGCGCGAGCCGCCGGCGGCCTGCTCGGCGTTGCGTGCAATCTCCGAGGTCGTGGCGTTCTGCTGCGTCACCGCCGAGGCGATCGCCGTAGAGATGGCGTTGATCTCGTTGATGGTGCCGCTGATGGCCCGGATAGCGGTCACGACATCGTTGGTGCCGCCTTGAACAGCGTTGATGTGGGAGGTGATCTCCTCGGTCGCTTTCGCGGTCTGCGACGCCAGGCTCTTCACCTCGCTTGCAACGACCGCGAAGCCTCGACCGGCTTCGCCGGCGCGGGCCGCCTCGATCGCTGCGTTGAGCGCAAGCAGGTTGGTCTGCGATGCGATGGCGTTGATGAGATTGATGATCTCTTCGATGCGATGCACAACCGCCACCAGCTTTTGCACCATGGAGGTCGTGGTCGCGACCTGCGACACTGCACTAGCCGTGATGTGGTGCGCGGAGCTAACTTGCTGGCCGATTTCGTCGATCGACTTTGCCAGCTCTTCGGCGGCATCGGCCACGGTTCGCACGTTTCCGATCGCCTGCTCGGATGCTTGCTGTACCAGCTTCGACTGACGGTCGGTCTCGCTCGCCGTCGTGCTCATCACGCTGGCATTCTGCTGAAGCTGCGACGCCGCGGTCGAAACCGTGTTGATTACACGAAGAATCTCGGCCTCGAAGGAATCCGCGAGCTGGTTCAGCGTCGTCTGTTTCTCGATGGCCGCGCGATTCTTCTGGCCGGCTCGCTCCCCCTCCAAGCTCTCGATCGCGATTGCGTTCTGTTTGAACACCTCCACGGTCTGCGCCATGGCGCCGATCTCGTCCGACCGGTGGCGGTTCGTGACCTCCGCCGAGAGCTCGCCGCTGGCGATCTTCTGCATGACCCGGGTCAATTCGCGCAGCAGCTCTCGAACCGTGCCCAGCACAAAGCGGCTCAAACCAATGACAACGACGAGAACGAGCGCTGTCGCGATGGCATAGAGGGCGAGGCGCCAAGCTGCGCCATCCCGCAGCGCGTTGGTCGCGTTCGTGAGTTCCGCGACGGTGGCTTGTACCGTCGGCGCCATGGCCGCATTGCGCGCCGCCAATGCCTCGCGCATGCGCTGCCCGTCTTCCGGACTGACCTTTCCGCCGTGATTGATGGCGATGATGGCTGGGCGTAACGTCTCGATCGTGCGGCCATGGGGGCCAGCCCGAAAGGCGCGCAACTGTTCCTGTATGGCAACAGGGCCGAAATCGTCGAATTCCCTGCCGAATATCGCCTGCTTGGACAACCCGAGCATCAGCATCTGATAGAGGTCCGTGCTGAGCGGGCCCCCTCGCAAGGCATCTTCAGTTCGACCCCACTCGATCCTGACCCCGTCGTTCATCTGCAAGATTGCATGCAGGCCGAGGAGCTGGTTCTTGATACGGACCTCATCGGTCAGGCTTGCGATGCGGGCGAGAAGGTCGGCCAGTCGGGCCGAAATCGGCTGCAGGAATACGCCCGAATCCCGGTGTTGGAGCGCGCGCGCATCAGTCTTGGCCTGGAACGCGGTGATGCCTTCAAGCCGTCGATTGATTTCGCTGATGTACTCGACCGCTCTGGAATCGGACATGCCGGCTGCGGCGACCGCCCGCTTGAATGCGCGTATCGCTTCGTCCGAGACCTGCCGTGCGGCCATCAGCTCCGCACGCTCCTGTTGTGATCCGCTGGCCGCGAAGGGATGGCTTTTGGTCGATTCATCGTTGAGAGCACCGACCGTGAGCCAGCTCGCGGAGGTGACGAGCTGTTCCAGCCTCGATACCTTCTCGATGCTCCGGTAGTCATGTAGGGCATCGAGAATGATGTGCGTGCCAAAGACGACCGATGCCATGAGCGGCACGATGATCATCAGCTGAAGCAGCCGGCTGAGTGAAAGCTTTTGCATGGCTCGCCCTGCCGCGTCGCAAAACGCGGCTGCAAGACGACGGGTCCTAAGAGAGGCAATCTAAGGATTCAGGGTGAATATCCTTTTAACGGATCGAGCCTGTGTGATTTCCGTAAGACTTTGTTGCGGGTGGGTGCGCCGTTGCCGGTGTGTCCGCCGGGCCATAGACTTGACCCGCGGACCCAAGGCAATCGGCCTCGCACGACGGCCGTTCCAGGAGGAAATCATGAAACTCTTCAACAGCATGATTGGTGTTTTGGCGGCGATCGGTGCACTGATCGCTGCTTTCTCGTCCGCCCACGCGCAACAGGTCACGCTGCGCCTGCATCAGTTCCTGCCGGCGCAGGCGCCGATCCCGAAGAACTTCCTGGCGCCCTGGGCCAAGAAGGTCGAGGCCGACTCCAAGGGGCGAATCAAGATCGAGCTCTATCCGTCGCTCCAGCTCGGCGGCACGCCGGGGCAGCTTTATGACCAGGTCAAGGATGGCGTCATTGATCTCACCTGGGTGCCGCCAGGCTATACGCCGGGCCGGTTCCCCAAGTCCGAGACCTTCGAGCTGCCCTTCATCGCCAGCAACGGCGAAAAGAACAGCCCGGCCGGCTGGGAGTTCTACGAGAAGCACCTCAAGGACGAGTTCAAGGACGTCAAGATCATCAGCGTCAATACTCATGGCCCTGGCTGGATCCATGCCAAGGGCAACGGCGTGCGCAAGCTTGAGGACATGAAGGGCCTCAAGCTGCGCGGGCCATCGCGCATCGTCAACAAGCTGCTCGAGACCTTGGGTGCGACGCCGGTCGGCATGCCGGTGACGGCAATGGCCGACGCGCTCTCCAAGGGCGTCATCGACGGCACCGTTGTGCCGTGGGAGGTCACGACGCCGCTGCGCATTGCCGAGCTGGTCAACACCCATACCGGTTTCAGTGGCAACCGCAGCCTCTACATCACCTTTTTCATCTTTGCGATGAACAAGGCGAAGTACGAAAGCCTGCCGGCCGACCTCAAGAAGGTGATCGACGACAACTCCGGTCCTGAAACGTCGCGCTTGGCCGGCAAGGCCATGGATGACGGCGACGCCGCCGGCCTCGCTGCCGCCAAGCGCCGCGGCAACACGATCATCACGCTCGACCCCACTGAGGTGGCGCGCTGGCGCAAGGCGGCCGAACCTGTGATCGACGGCTGGGCGGCCGAGATGAAAGCCAAGAACATCGATGCGCAGGCATTGATCCGCGATGCCCGCGCCGCAATCGCGAAATATGCCGGTCCCGAAAACTAGTGCCGCCGATTTGAAGTTCCTACAACACGAGCGGCAAATACGGTTAGGAACTTCAGATCGAAAAGCGGCACTAGAATCATAGAGTTGCTCGTGCCCCTTTGTTTCCGAAGTTCGTGTCAGAGGGTGCCGCGACGACTTAACGAACTTCGGAAACGGGGCACTAGCGCCTGGCCCTGAACGGCAGCGACGGGCGTTCTAAAACACAATGCTTAACCAACAGGCTGGACCATGAATCCGATCTGATCGGACCGTGGTCTCGCCCATGTTGCGGCGCAAGCTGACCTTGAGGGGCGCGCTGGGCAAGTTCCACGGGGCGGGTCCTGCGCCGCACTTCGGTCACAGTGTAAACGCGTATTAGCTGCGGGGGCGGCGGTCTTTGGAGGATTCCATGATCAGGCGTCTTGCGACTGGACGTCGTGAGGTTGGTCGAAGTGCCCCCCTTTCGGCGGCATTGCTTCTTGCCTTTGCCCTGGCGATGCCGGCTGTTCCGGCGCTCGCCCAGACGCAGCAGCCCGACGCGCTCACGCCGGTCGAGGAATTCTCCAAGCAGCTCGATGCGTTCAAGAAGAGCATCCCCGACCTCAACAAGAAGATCGAGGAGAGCGCCACATCGGTCGACCGCTGGACCGACGTCAACAAGGCGCGCAAGGAGATCGAGGATCTGCGTGCGATCGTGGGTGCCGCGCTGGGCGCCGTGTCGGACAACGGCGCGGTCTCCAACCTCGGCGTCAAGGCGCTCGCCCACGCCCGCGCCAAGCTGCGCGCGCTCGAGCAGGAGACCCGCTTCAAGCCCGAGGAAAAGCAGTTCCTGATCGATCAGTGGCGCAGGCTCAAGGAAGAGACCGAGCGCGCCAGCGACGAGCTTGGGACCGCCCGCACAGAATTCGCCGAGCTCCTGCGGACGTTGCAGTCGAACGAGGACTTCATCGACGAGCTCGTTCAGATCCGGCAGGCTCAGAAGGCGCTTGAGGTGATCCAGCGCCTCACCAAGGACATCCGCGAGGCGTCCGACCAGCTCAAGCGGCTCATCGGCGGGATCAAGCCACCGGGGGCGTGATGATGCGCGCCCTGGTGATCGCGGGGGTCGGGCTGGCGCTCGCCGCCTGTCAACCCACGGGCGGCGTCGGCTACGTGGAGATCAGGACCGTTCCGGTGTTCAGCAACGTGGCGCAGCCGCCGCTCTACCTTGATACGTTGAGGATCAGTCCCTTGAAGAAGGGCAGTGCCGTCCTGACGCACCCCGTCGGCACCAGCAAGCTCGCGACGGACGGCGCCGGCGGCCAGTTGACGTTGTGCGAGATCGTGGTGAAGAAGAACCGGATCACCACCGTGATGGTCTCGGTGCTGGAGCGCCCGCCGCGCTGCCACTGCCGTAACGGTGGCGGCCCGAGCCGCATCTGCGTGAGCTGATGCCGGCGGACGCCGTCAGTCGTAGCTCGCCATTAGTGCATCGACCGGCTCGGTCCAGTCCTGCCATGGTCCGCTTAGATAGCTGTAGCTGTTCATGACGAAGGCAGGCCCGGCGTAGAATTTCTCGTACTGCATATGCCGACCGGCGAAATCGGACCCGAGCAGGTCCCATGCCAGCTTGGTGAGCTTCATGCGGTCCCTTGCTGACTGCCCTGGCACCGACCAGTAGGTCTCGAACGTCTCACGCGTCTCCGGATTGTCGAAGACCGTCGCGTCGGCCGGCATCTGGAACACGCCTGCGCCCATCAGCTCGCGCACGATGTCGCATATTTCCGCGTGATTGTTGGTGCACCAGTGCAGTGCGGCATAGACGTAGCGACGGTTGACCGTGTGAAAGCCGGCCACATGCTCCTCACCGCAATGGATCTGGCCCATGATCAGCCCTTCGAGCGTGGCCTGCATGGCCGCAAGCCGCCCGAGCGTGAACTGCACAGCCGGGATATGGCCGGTATTGTTCATCTCGGTGAGCTTCTTCGCGATCCCGACGATCAGCTTCAGCTTCTCCAGGAAGCGCACATTGGCCTGGTGATTGGCCATCGCATGGCCGGGGGTGCGCATATAGATGGCGCGGGTCATCTCGACGTTGTCGTGGCAGAACACCCGCTCCCACGGCACCTTCACGTTTTCGAACAGCACGGCACTGTCGGTCTCGTCGAAGCGCGCGGAGAGCGGGTTGTCGAACTCGCTGACCGCGTAGCGTTCGAACGGCTTGCGCGACCAGACACTGACCCCTGGCGCGTTCAGCGGCACCGCGCAGGTGATCGATTCTTTTTCTTGCGCCGCCATGATCGGCTGCAGGTTGCCGCACCAGGTCTCATGGCAGAATATTGAGGCGGTGCCGAGCATCTTGAGGCCATTGATAGTGACGCCTCGATCGTCCTCGTCAACGACGCGTAGCGTCGGCGACGACATGCGTGTGGCCTCGGCAGGATTGGCGGGGCGCCAGCCTTGCGGGTTGGTCACGGTGTGCGACACGAACAGGTCATTGGTGCGCATGTGCCGATAGTAGCTGCAGATGTTGTCGCCGAAGCCCTTGCGGATCCCGTCAAACATCGCCGGGTCCATGACCAGGCCGCTGACGTAGCTCGGAAAATTATCGGGCGACCGGCCGATCAAGCCGTGCGTCCAGGAGGCGATGCGACGATGAGTCTCAAACCGGCGTTCGAGGTCGGCCCGCGTGTGCGGGAGCAGGAAGTAACTTGAGAAGGTGTCGCCATCCTCCTCGACGGTCATCACGTGGCGGTTCTCGTCCGCGCGCTTGCGGTCGTAGATCATGGCGAACGACCGTGCAGCGTTGCGGAACGCCGGATGGGCGGTCACGTCCTCGACCAGTTCGCCGCCGACATAGACACGGCGTCCGTCGCGGATGCTCGCGAGATAGTCTTCGCCAGTCATCAACATTTTCTTCCTCCCGGTAGCCGAGCTTGCAGCCTATCAGCGATCGGCCTGACGGGGCGATCGGATCCGAAGATGCCGGGAGGTCGGCGGCAGTAGCGCCGATCCCCCGGGGCGCTCCACGCCTCGCGGGACTGCCGGGGCAGGGTTGCTTGCCGGGACTATCTGTTGCCCGGCAATGGATGGCCGGGCATCAGGTCGTAAGGATGCTTCCAGCTCGGCAGCGCCTTGATGCGATCGAGCCAGGCCGCGATGTTCTTGCGCTCGGCCGCGATGTCGAACCCAAATTCTTCGGGCGGATAATAGAGGTAGGCGACGAGCGAAATGTCGGCGATGGTCGGCCGGTCACCGAGAACATAGGGCCTTGCGGCGAGCCGCTTGTCGAGGATCGCAAGCGAGGCATCGATGCGCGCTTTCAGGAACGCGAGCACCGCCGGATCGCCCGGCGGCCTGGCGAAGCAGCGCAGGAAGCGATAGGGCCCGAGAAAGCCGTTGACCTTCTGATTGTCGAAGATGATCCAGCGCAGCGCCTCGAGCTCTTCGTCCTCGCCCTCGGGCTTGAACTTGCCCGAGCGCTTCGCGAGGTAGGTCAGCGCCACACCCGACTGGCTGAGCTTCTTGCCGCCATGGACCAGCACCGGCACTTCGCCCATCTCGTTCACATCGGTGCGGTAGGCAGGCGTGCGGGTCTCGCCCCCGGCGAAGAAGTCGACGAACAGCGGTTGCCAGTCGGCGCCCATGAGATTGAGCATCAGGGCGACGCGGTAAGCGTTGCCGGACTGGGCGAAGCAGTAAAGCTGGAATTCAGACATGGTCCCCCTCGACACAGAGATGCGGGAGACCCTAGAGCATGATCCCGAAAAGTGGAAACCGGTTTTCGGCAAAGATCATGCTCAAACGAACATGCTAGATCACGATCCGATCACCTTGATCGATCGTGATCTAAATTGGCAGGCCGAAAACCTCCAGCAGTCCTTTGCGGCCGGCGGGCGTGATGTCGAGCCCGCGCGAACCGCGCCGGCGTGCGACCCAGCCGAGGTCGAAGCAGCGGGTGGCCAGCGCCGCACCGACCGCACCGCCGATGTGCGGCCGCCGTTCAGTCCAATCGAGGCAGG
This sequence comes from uncultured Alphaproteobacteria bacterium, assembly GCA_963753575.1. GTDB lineage: Bacteria > Pseudomonadota > Alphaproteobacteria > Rhizobiales > Xanthobacteraceae > VAZQ01. Next base: position 2,125,090 of record CAVWCR010000003.1, on the reverse strand, counting down.
GGCGGCAGAAGAAGCGGCGGCCTGCCCGGGCCCGCGCAAGGTCGACGCCGAGCTCGCTCAGGAACGCTGCGCCGGACCGTGTGACCTCGCCGCCTTCATCGGCCAGAACGACATGCCGGCGCGAGCAGAGCTGCTCGGTCAATCCAACGCCGAGCTGCCCGGCCAAATGGTCATAGCAAGTGCGGGCGCGCCGCAATTGGTCTTCACGGCTCGATCGCGGCCGATAGCGCGGCGGGGCCGTGATTGCGACGTCCATGATGGTTTCCAGCATCCGCCCGACATGCGGACCGGCCAGCCGGTAGTAATGGTGGCGGCCCTGCTTCACGAGCCCCAGCAGCTTTCCGTTGGTCAGCTTGGCGAGGTGCCCGCTCGTGGTTTGCGGCGAGACGCCAGCCGAATAGGCAAGCTCGCTCGCGGTCAGCGCACGGCCGTCAAGCAGCGCGCACAGGATATTGGCGCGCGTGGGATCGCCCACCAGCGCGGCCACTTCGGCAATCTCCAGAACGCCCTGCATGCTCCCAATATGCGACCGAACCCGCTGCGGCGCCAGCGCCGATCATTCGGTCTGCGCCGTAGCGTTTCTGTCGGGAAGCGGGTGGCTGTCGTCGTCCTTGAGCACTACGTCGCGCATTCAAACGACGATTGCAGAGGTTCCCATGACCGCCATCATTCCCACATCCCAACGAGTTCCACAAAGCGCGCGCTTCGACAGCAGGTCCCTCGTGTTGCTCACGACCTGCCTCGGCGTTTTCATCGCCCAGCTCGATACCTCGGTCGTGAACCTCGCGCTCAAGCACGTCAGTTCCGATCTCGGTTCGAATGTCAGCCAATTGCAGTGGATCGTCGACGCCTACAATCTGGCTTTTGCGAGCTTCCTGCTGACCGGCGGAATCCTCGGCGACGTCCTTGGCCGCCGCAGGGTCTTCATCATTGGCAACGTCCTGTTCGCGCTCGGCTCGCTCGCCTGCGGGTTTGCGCCCGACAATGCAACCCTGATCGCCGGCCGCGCCGTGTCCGGACTGGGCGCAGCCCTCGAACTGCCGGTGTCGCTTGCGATCGTGTCGCAGACCTTTCCCGATGCCGGCGAGCGCGCGCGCCATCGGCATCTGGGCCAGTTGCAACGGTATCGCCTGGCTGGTCGGTCCTGCCACCGGCGGGCTCATCGTCGATCACGTCGGCTGGCGCGGCATCTTCCTCGTGACCGTGCCGTTCGCGGCGCTCGCTTGCGTGCTGGCCTTAAAGGCGATCGCGGCGGGCCGCGGCCGCGAGCAACGAAGGATTGACGTGCCGGGGCAGGCCTTGGCGGTCATCGCGCTCGCAAGCTTTGCATTCGCCTTCATTGAAGGCTCGCGCTGGGGATGGTCCACGGTGACGGTCGTCGGGTCGCTTGTCGCCGCGGCGCTCGCCATCGTCGGATTTGCCGGCGCGCTGGCCGCCTGCGCGATCATCGCGCCGAATATCACCCAAGGCGCGATCGGCACCGCACCCACGGCGGTGCGGCTCATCACTTCATCGTCGGGATCACGAACTCGGCGCCTTCCTTGATGCCGGAAGGCCAGCGCGCCGTGACGGTCTTGGTCTTGGTATAGAAGCGGATCGAGTTCGGGTCCGTGTTGATTGAGATCGCCGAAGCCGGAGCGCTTCCAGCCGCCGAACGTGTAATAAGCGAGCGGCACCGGGATGGCGAAGTTGACCCCGACCATGCCGACCTCGACACGGCTCGTGAAGTCGCGCGCCGTATCGCCGTCGCGGGTGAAGATGGCGACGCCATTGCCGTAGTCGTGCTCGGAGGGCAGCCGCAGCGCCTCTTCATAGTCCTTGGCGCGAACCACCGAGAGCACGGGCCCGAAGATCTCCTCCTTGTAGATGCGCATGTTGGGCGTCACCTCGTCGAACAGACAGCCGCCCATGAAGAAACCGTTCTCATAGCCCTGCAGCTTGAAGCCGCGGCCGTCGACCTTGAGCTTGGCGCCTTCCTGAACGCCGAGGTCGACGTAGCTCCTGACCTTGTCGAGATGCGCGCGCGTGACCATGGGCCCGTAGTCGGCCTGCGGATCGGTCGACGGGCCGACCTTGAGGCTCTCCACCCGCGGAATGAGCTTCTCAACCAGGAGGTCGGCGGTCTTCCTGCCGACCGGCACCGCGACCGACACCGCCATGCAGCGCTCGCCGGCAGAGCCGTAGCCGGCGCCAATGAGCGCGTCGACCGCCTGGTCCATGTCGGCGTCCGGCATCACGATCATGTGGTTCTTGGCGCCGCCGAAGCACTGCACGCGCTTGCCGTGCGCGCAGCCGGTCGCGTAGATCGTCTCCGCGATCGCAGAGGAGCCGACGAATCCGATGGCCTTGACGCGCGCGTCGGTGAGGAGTGCGTCGACCGCTTCCTTGTCACCATTGACCACGTTGAGGACGCCCGCCGGCAGGCCCGCCTCGACCAGCAGCTCGGCGAGCCGCATCGGCACCGACGGATCGCGCTCGGAGGGCTTGAGGATGAAGGCGTTGCCGCAGGCGAGCGCGGGCGCGAACTTCCACATGGGGATCATGGCCGGGAAGTTGAACGGCGTGATGCCGGCGACGACGCCGAGCGGCTGGCGCAGCGAATAAAGGTCGATGGAAGGGCCGGCGGCCTCGGTGAACTCGCCCTTGAGCAGGTGCGGGATGCCGCAGGCAAACTCGACCACTTCGAGGCCGCGTTGGACGTCACCCTTGGAGTCGGCAACGGTCTTGCCGTGCTCGGATGAGAGAAGTTGCGCGAGGCTGTCAAACTCCCGGTGCAGCAGTTCCAGAAACTTGAACATCACGCGCGCGCGCCGCTGCGGGTTGGTCGCCGCCCAGCCGCGCTGCGCGGCCTCGGCATTGGCGATGGCCGCGCCGACCTCGGCGCCGCTCGCGTAGGCGAGCTTGGCCTGTACCTCGCCGGTATTCGGATTGAATATGTCGCCGAACCGGCCCGAGGAGCCCTTCACTTCCTTGCCGCCGATGAAATGGCCGATCTCGCGCATGCGTTGTCTCCCTCGGTTTTGGCGGGGGCGTTGTCGGCGACCGGTATAGGGCGCAAGATGGAAAAGAGCTAGTCCGAGAGAGGGAGGGAGCGGTAGTGCGATCGTGCGCAGTCCTGGGATTCGCCGTGCTCGTGGCGCTCGTTGTCGATGCGGACGCGCAGCCGTCCAGCGTGGACGCCATTGCCAACTACACCGGACCCGATCGGCAAAAGGTCCTGGAGGAGGGCGCCCGCCGGGAGGGGAGCCTCCTCATCTATACGACCGGAACTCAGATCAAGCCGCTCATCGACCGGTTCGAGCAGAAGTACCCCTATGTGCGTGTCGAGCTGGGTCGCGCGAGCTCCGCCGACACCGCGCGCAAGGTGGTCGAGGAATATCGCGCCGGCTACCACAAGGTGGATGCCTTCGAGCTGGCCTCGCACGGGCTCGTTGTGCCGCGCGATGAAAAAATCCTGCAGCCGTTCCGTTCGCCTGAGCTCGCCGCGTTTGCGGCCGACGCAGTTGAGGCAGACCGGCATTGGGTGGTGGTGCGCGAGTCCTATACCGGCATCGGCTTCAACACCAAGCTGTTGCCGCCCGAGAAGGCGCCGAAGACCTACCAGGACCTGCTCGACCCGCAGTGGAAGGGCCGCATGGCGATCTCCGGCGTTTCCACGACTGCGATCAACTGGGTCGGCACGATGCTGATCGCGCAAGGCCGCGATTTCGTGCGCAAGCTCGGCGCGCAGAATATCCGCGTCTACAATCTCACCGGTCGCGCGCTCGCCAATCTGATGACGGCAGGCGAGGTGATGCTGTCGCCGACCATTTACAACTCGCACGTGGCGGCAAGCGCGCGCAAAGGCGCGCCGCTGGGCTGGTTTGCGCCCGGCCCCGTGCCGGTGACCGATTCCGGCGTCGCGGTCGCAAGGAAGGCGCCGCACCCGCACGCCGCGATGCTGTTTGTGGATTTCCTGATGTCGAAGGAGAGCCAGGCGCTCTACCAGCAGCTTGGCTACGATTCGCCGCGCAGCGACGCGGCGGGCGCCGGCGCCAAGCTGCAGAGGCTCTATCTCACCAACCGGCCGAATTACATTCGCGAATACGAAGACTGGGCGAAGCTCTACCAGGACGTCTTCGTGCGTCGGCGGATATGATGCGAGGCATCGAAAGGTGAGTGAGGCGGCGCTCGCAAGGCCTTTGAGCAGGACCGGACGTCTCATCGATCGCCTGCGCTCGGGCGAGGCCGCGATCCTGGCGCTGCTGCTGGTGGTGCTGGCAATCGTCCTGCCGCCGTTCCTGTTCCTCATGCGCGCGAGCCTCACGGTCGGTGGCACGCAGGCGCAGCCGGACTACGGGCTTGAGAATTTCATAGCGGTGATCGGCCGCAGCGGCGCTGATCTTTGGATCACCACCATCGTCTACGCGCTCGGCAGCTCCGCGCTCGCGATCGTGCTCGGCGCCTCCTCGGCCTGGCTGGTGGCGCGCACCGACGCGCCGCTGCGCAACGTCGCGATGGTGAGCGCAGTCCTCTCGCTCGCGGTGCCGGTGATCATCAAGAGCATCGGCTGGATCATGCTGCTCGGGCCCAACAGCGGGCTCGTGAACGTCCTGCTTCGTCTCGTCGTTGGCGGCGAGGAGGGGCCCATCCAGCTGTACTCGCTCGGCGGCATGATCCTGGTCGAGGGCTTGCTGTGGACGCCCGTGGTGTTTCTCCTGGCGTTGCCGGTGCTTGGCGCGATGGACCCGTCGCTCGAGGAGGCGGCCGCGACCTCAGGGGCCGATGTGCGGCAGACGTTCCAGCGGGTGACACTGCCGTTGATGCGGCCCAGCATCTTGGCGGTGTTCCTGCTGGCCCTGATCCGCGCGCTGGAATTGTTCGAGGTGCCGCTCCTGATCGGTGCGCCCGGCAATCTGCAGACGCTCACCACCGCGATCTATCAAAGCATCCATACGGGGTTCGTGCCGAGATATGGCGAAGCCAGCGCCTTTGCGGTGCTGCTGCTGCTTGTCGTCGTCGCGCCCTTGGCCTCCTACTACCGTCTCACCACGCAGGCCGACCGCTTTGCGACCATCACCGGCAAGGGCTTCCGCCCGCGCCGGCTGCGCCTCGGTGCGTGGCGCTTTCCGCTCGGGCTCTGGCTGCTCGTCATTCCGCTCTCGCTCGCGGCGCCGCTCTTGATCCTCCTGTGGGCCTCGTTCCTGCCGGTCTATAAGCCGCCCGAACTCGCCGATTTCGCGCGCTTGAGTCTCGCCAACTACCGGGCGGTCTGGGGCCGGCCGGAGACGCTCTCGGGCCTCGCCAACAGCGCGCTGGTCGGTTTCTGGAGCGCGACCGCGGTCGTCGCGCTGACCTTTGCGGCCGCCTGGCTGATCATTCGCTTGCGCAGCAGGCTGCGCTTTGCGCTCGACGCGATGATCTCGGTGCCGCTGGTCTTTCCCGGCATCGTGCTCGGCATCACCATCCTGATCGAGTTCCTGCGGCTGTCCTTCATTCCGCTCTATGGCACGATCTGGATTCTGGTGTTTGCCTTCCTGATCCGGTTCATGCCCTACGGCATGCGGTTCTGTCACGCCGGCATCCTGGCGATTCATCGCGAGCTTGAGGAGTGCGGCCGCACCTGCGGCGCGGGCGCTCTCACGGTGCTGCGGCGGATCGTGCTGCCGCTCGCCCTGCCGTCGGTGATGGCGGCCTGGCTTTACGTCTTTCTGTACACCATCCGCGATCTATCGATCGCGATCCTGCTCGCAAGCCCGCAAAGTCAGGTGATCGCAGTGGTGATCCTCGATCTGTGGAACAATGGGGAAGTGCCGGAGCTCGCTGCGCTTGCGGTGCTCATGGCGGCCGGCGTGACCATGCTCGGTGTCGCGCTGATGTGGCTCGGACGGCGTGCGGGCGGCGTCGCGATATGAAACAAGATACGAGGGAGATGAAACGCGATGTTCGAAGATTCGGTACCCAGGCTCAAGATCGGCGCGCTCAAGCCTCTGTCGGTCGTCGATAACTCGGCCTACGAGTTCTATCGCATCGCTCCGCCCGGCGTGATGCTGGTGATGATCCCCGTTGGTCTCGGCAAGTTCAGCAAGGACGACGTTGAGCGCGTGTTCGCGCCGCTCGATGGCTATGTCGATCAGCTCATGGAACGTGGCGTCGACCTGATCATGCAGTCGGGGGTGCCGCTGCCGCTGCTGATCGGCGTCGAGGCCCATGACCGCCTGATCGACCGTATCGCCAAGCGCAGCGGGAAGCCCGCGACCTCGTCCGTCCTTGGCGTTGTCGCTGCCGCCAAGCGGCTCGGCCTGCGCCGCATCGTGGTGGCGAACAAGTGGTCGGAGCCGATGAACCGGGCGCTCGGAGAGTTCTTCGCGCGCGGGGGCACCGAGATCGCCGGCGTCGCCGCCGAGGTTATGGGGCCGGACAAGTTTCAGAAGATCGCGACCGCCGACCACATGCAACTCGCCTACGAGCTGGGACGGACGGCATTTGCCCAGCATCCTGACGCCGATGGCCTCTATATCGGCGGCGGCTCCTGGCTCTCGGAGCCGGTCTGCCAGGCGCTTGAGCGCGAGTTCGGCCGGCCCGCGATCTCCAACCAGAGCTGCATGATCTGGGACACCCTGACCCGGCTGGGGGCCTGGAAGCCGATTCCCGGTCAGGGAAGGCTTCTGAGCGCGGCCTGAGACGCGGCGATAAAGGCCGGGAATACCGGGTAACCGTCCCTTAAGCGGCTTCGGTCTAGCTTCCTGCCCCAGCGGGGCTAGGGGTCGGCACTCGCGCGTCTAGTTGCGTAGGGTTGAATCTAATGGACATTGCAACCGGCTTAGGTCTCCTTGCCGGCGGGAGCGTGCTGCTCACCCTCATTCTCATGGGGGGCAACCTGGGGATGTTCGCGGACGCGCATGCGTTTATCGTCATCTTTGGCGGCTCCTTCTCGGCGACCCTGATCCGCTTTCCGCTCTCCTCGATTTTCCACGGCCTGCCGCTAGGGGCGAAGTTTGCGTTCACCTTGCGCCGCATTACGCAGCGCGAGCTTGTCGACGAAATCGCAGGAACTCGCTGAGATCGCGCGCAAGCAGGGACCCATCGGACTGGAGAAGGTTGATATCGAAGATCCGTTCCTGGCCAAAGGGATCCGCTACGTTGCGGACGGCTATGACCTCTCGTTCATTCGCGACAACCTGGAGCGCGACCGCGACAATTTCCTCACTCACCTCGACGAGGGACAGAAGATCTATCGTGCTGTCGGCGACTGCGCACCGGCCTTCGGCATGATCGGTACGCTCATCGGGATGGTGCAGATGTTCGCCAACATGACCGATCCGTCGAAGCTCGGCCCGCTCATGGCCGTTGCGCTGCTGGCGACGTTCTATGGCGCTGCGCTCGCCAATTTGCTCTGCCTGCCGATCGCCGACAAGCTGCATCTCAAGCTGGTCGATGAGGAAATCAACCGCACCTTGATCATCGATGGTGTGCTGATGATCCGGGAGTCAAAGAGCCCGGCGCTCGTGCGTGAGATGCTGCTCGCCTATCTGCCTGAAAAGCACCGGCACGACGAGGAGCCGGAGCCCGTGCCGGCCTGACGGCGCGCATGGTCTGAGAACGGAAGTCAATAATGGCGCGGCGCAAGGATGGAGGCCACGGCGGCGGTCACGGTTGGTTCGTCACCTTCGCGGATCTGATGGGGCTGCTGGTCAGCTTCTTCGTCATGCTGGTGGCGTTCTCGACCCAGGATCAGGTTAAGCTGCAGATCGTGGCAGGCTCGATGCGGGACGCTTTTGGCGTGCAGGACCGCGTCCGGTATTCAGGCGTTCTCGAGCTTGAAGGCCTCCCCACCCGGCCCAAGCTGAAGAACTCGGCCCCGATTCCTCCCGAGGAGGCTTCCGCTACCCCCGCGCCCGATCAGCACGGTCAGCATGAGACCTACGGCGCCAAGCTCGACAGCGACCGCAAATTCGCGCTTGCGTCGGCGTCATTGCGCCAGGCGCTGCAGGACATGCCGGAGCTGACCGAAGCGTCCAAGCACATCATGATCGAGGAGACCAAGAATGGCCTGAACGTCGAGATCGTCGACCAGAACGGCCGCTCGATGTTCCCGGAAGGCTCCAAGGAGCCCTACGATCGAACGCGCCGCCTGATTGAACAGCTCGCCGTGCCGCTCAAGTCGATGCCGTTCCGCGTCTCGATCACCGGTCACACCTCCGCCAGTCGACTGTCCTCGCCCCCCGGTTATGGGCCCTGGGAGCTGTCCGCCGACCGCGCCAATGCGGTCCGCAAGATGCTCGAATTCAAACGGAGTGCCGTCGTCGCAATTCTTCATGGTGGCCGGCAAGGCGGATACCCAGCCGCTTTTCCCGGATGACCCCTATATCGCGGCCAATCGCCGCGTCACCATCACCTTGATGAACGAAGAGCCGCCAATTCCAGCCTCTGTGAGGCCTTGACTGCAATCACCCCGGGCGGCCATGCAAGCTCAAGCGGAGGCCCTGCGATACTGGCATAAGTCATCCCTGGTGGAACCGGCCAGCGAGAGGCATGTTGTGCTATCAAGATGGGTGATATAAGCCGCCGCTCCTGCGGCGTTTTGAGACCAACCCCTGCCCCCTATGGATAACGCAGCGAACGGGATGTCCGCACCGGCCGGAGCCGATGCAGCGTCCGATGGCGGCTCCCACGGTCAAACAAGCGCGTGGGCGCTTGCGCTCGGCAGCATTGGTGTCGTGTACGGCGACATCGGCACGAGCCCGCTGTATGCGTTCCGAGAGGCGGTAAATGCGTCCGGGCCGGTGACTCGCGAGACTGTGCTTGGGGTCCTATCGCTCATTCTTTGGGCACTGATCGTCGTTGTCACACTCAAGTACGTCCTGCTCCTGCTGCGTGCCGACAACAACGGGGAGGGCGGCACACTCTCGCTCACCGCATTGGCGAGCCGCGCGCTAGGGCGGCGGACAACCCTTGTTTTCCTGCTCGGCTTGATCGGCGCCGCGATGTTTCTGGGCGATTCGATGATTACGCCGGCCATCTCGGTGTTGTCGGCGGTCGAAGGTCTCAACCTCGCAACACCGGCGTTCGAACACTTCGTGGTCCCGCTCACGATCCTGATCCTCACCGTGCTGTTCTCGGTGCAGCGGCGCGGCACCGCGCGCGTGGCAAGCTTTTTCGGGCCCGTGATGGTGATCTGGTTCGTCGCCATCGCGATCGCGGGTGTGCTCCACATCAGCGACGATCCCGGCGTGCTGTTGGCCATCAACCCCTATCATGCCATCTGGTTCATCGCGAGCCACGGCACGATCGGGCTGGTGACGCTCGGAGCGGTATTTCTGGTGGTGACGGGCGGGGAGGCGCTCTACGCCGACCTCGGCCACTTCGGCCGCAAGCCGATCCAGACCGCATGGCTTTCGCTCGTGCTGCCGTCTCTTGTCATCAACTATTTCGGTCAGGGCGCGCTGGTGCTCGCCAACCCGGCGGCAATCGCGAACCCGTTCTATCGCCTCGTTCCCGAATTCGTCCTGCTGCCGATGGTCGTTCTGGCGACCGCGGCGACCGTGATTGCCAGCCAAGCGGTCATCACCGGGGCCTATTCGCTGGTCGGCCAGGCCATTCAACTGGGCATGCTGCCGCGGCTCGCCATCCTGCACACGTCGGCCGAGCAGGCGGGCCAGATCTATATCCCGCGCGTGACGACGGTCTTGTTCATTGGCGTGCTGCTGCTGGTCGGTCTGTTTCGAACGTCGAGCCATCTCGCTTCGGCCTATGGCATAGCGGTGGCGACGACGATGGTGGTTGATGGCCTCTTGGGATTCATCGTGGCCTGGCGATTGTGGAAGCTACCGGTCTGGCAGGCCGCGTTGATGGTCGTGCCCTTGATCGTTGTCGACGCCACGTTTTTCGCCGCCAACCTGCCTAAGCTGCCAGAGGGCGGGTGGGTGCCGCTGATCTTCGGGTCCACGATGGTGCTGCTCATGCTGACCTGGCGCCGCGGTACCAGCATCCTGGCGCAGAAAACCCGGCGAACCGAAGTGCCGCTCGACACCCTGACGCGCAGCCTTGAAAAGAACTCACCGCACATCGTGCAAGGCACGGCCGTATTCCTGACCGCCGAGCCCGAGTATGCACCGACTGCGCTTCTACATAACCTCAAGCACAACAAGATTTTGCACGAGCACAACGTCATCCTGACGATCGTCACCACGGACACGCCCAGGGTGGCGCAGGATGAACGGGTGACGATAACGACGGTGTCGCAGCACTTCACCCGGGTGGCGCTCAAGTTCGGCTACATGGAGCAGCCCAACGTCCCGAAGGCACTTGCGGTCGCGCGCAAGCACGGCTGGACCTTCGACATCATGTCGACGTCGTTCTTCCTGTCCCGCCGTTCGCTTAAGCCGTCCGTCCATTCCGGCATGCCGTTGTGGCAGGACCGGCTGTTCATCGGCCTGACCAAGACCGCCAGCGACGCCACTGACTTTTTCCATATTCCCACCGGACGCGTGGTCGAAGTCGGCACTCAAGTTGCCGTTTGAGACAATCGCCTGCAGCCGGTCCTTGTCATATAAGCCGTTGATTTTTATTGGTTTTGCCGTTCGCGCTCGGGGCCTTTCCCGTGGGCGGCGCATGGCTGCGGCGCCGCCGTAGCATGCCGCGCCTTTGCTGCCGAGGTTTATAAGCCTGTCCCCCACACCATATTGCAGTGCAACAAGGGAGCAGGCTTAGCCTGACGTTCACCAATGGCCCACAGCGCGACTGTCGATCAGGTGGTGGAGGCGCCGGCTCAATCCAACCAAAAAGCAGGTTCCAAGGGGGCTTTCTGGGCGCTCGCGCTCGGCAGCATCGGCGTGGTCTACGGCGATATCGGGACGAGCCCGCTTTACGCCCTGCGCGAGTTGGTCGTGGCTGCGGTCGGAGCCGGAAATGCCGCCAGCGAGCCAGTCGTTCTCGGCATCCTCTCTCTCATCGTCTGGGCGCTCATTGTCGTCGTGACGGTCAAGTACATCTTTGTGCTGCTGCGGGCCGACAACGGTGGTGAAGGCGGCACGCTGGCGTTGATGGCGCTGGCGCAACGCGCCGCAGGCCGCGCTGGATTTGCCATCGTGCTGCTCGGCGTCATCAGCGGCGCGCTGTTCTACGGCGACGCGATCATCACGCCGGCGCTGTCGGTCCTGTCCGCCATCGAAGGGCTGACGGTCGTTACGCCGACCTTCGATCCTTATGTGGTCCCCCTGACGGTGGCAATCCTGATTGCCTTGTTCTCCGTCCAATCGCTCGGCACCGCCAGAGTTGCCGCCTTCTTTGGACCGGTGACGCTGATGTGGTTCCTGGCAATTGCCGTTGCCGGCGTATGGCATGTTGCGCGCAATCCCGCCGTGCTCTGGGCACTCAATCCGGTCTACGGCTTGGGTTTCCTCCTGAGCCACGGGATGATCGGCTTGTTGACGCTCGGTGCGGTTTTTCTCGTGGTCACCGGTGCCGAGGCGCTCTATGCCGACCTTGGGCACTTCGGTCGAGCACCGATCCGCTTCGCGTGGCTGACCGTGGTGCTGCCGGCGCTGACCATCAACTATTTCGGCCAAGGCGCTCTGGTTCTGGCTGATCCGAAAGCGATCGAGAATCCATTCTTTCGGCTGTTTCCCGAATGGGCGCTGTTGCCGATGGTGGGGCTGGCGACTGCCGCCACCGTCATTGCAAGCCAGGCCGTGATTACCGGGGCTTATTCGCTGACCCGGCAGGCCATTCAACTCGGTCTCATTCCTCGTCTGGAAATCCGACATACGTCGGAGGAGACGTTCGGACAGATCTACATGCCGCGAATCAACATGCTGTTGCTCGTTGGCGTGCTGGCACTCGTGCTGCAGTTCCGCTCTTCGAGCGCGCTTGCTTCGGCCTACGGAATTGCCGTGACCGGCACCATGGTGGTGACAACGATCATGGCGTTTGTGGTGATCTGGAAAGTTTGGCGGTGGTCGATGCTCGCTGCGGCGGCACTGGTCGTGCCGTTCCTGCTGGTCGACCTGACGTTTCTCGGTGCCAATCTGCTCAAGGTGGTGGACGGTGGCTGGGTCCCGCTTGCGCTCGGCGGTGCGATCATGATGGTCATGTATACATGGTTGCGGGGAAGCCGGCTTGTTTACGAGAAGACGCGGCGCGAAGAGATGCCGCTCGAACAGCTCATCGCCGCGCTGGAAAAGCATCCGCCACAACGCGTCCCCGGCACCGCGGTTTTCCTGACCAGCGATCCGTTGAGCGCCCCCAAGTCGCTCATGCACAGTCTCAAGCACTACAAGGTGCTGCACGAGAAGAACGTCATCCTCACCGTCGAGACGGCGCCGACCCCGCGCGTCGATCTCACCGAGCGCGTGCGGATTGAGCCGATTGGCGACACGTTCCAGCGCATCGTTCTGCGTTTCGGCTTCATGGAGACGCCCAACATTCCGAAGGCGCTTGCGATCGCACGGGTCATGGGCTTTTCGTTCGACATCATGTCGACCTCATTCTTTCTCTCGCGGCGGTCGCTCAGGATGGCTGCGAAGTCGGGTATGCCGCGCTGGCAGGATCGGCTTTTCATCTCGCTGGCGCGCATCGCCAATGATGCGACCGGCTATTTCCGACTTCCCACCGGACGGGTGGTCGAAATCGGCTCACAAGTGACTGTTTGAAACTTGCTCGCCGGTCAGCGCCGGTGACGACCGTTGCCGCAGTGACCAGGGATGGCCGGGCCACCATCAAACGGCTGCCGACCGACGGTCAGTCGGTCTACGACGAGCCGCTCTACTAGTGCCGCCGATCTGAAGTTCCTACAACACTTGCGGCAAACTCGGTTAGGAACTTCAGCTCGAAAAGCGGCACTAGAATCATAGAGTTGCTAGTGCCCCTTTGTATCCGAAGTTCGTGTCAGAGGGTGCAGCGATGACTCACGAACTTCGGAAGCGGGGCACTAGCCATTGGCCGGAGAGGCGGCATCCGGGCTCCAGGTTTTCGCTTGATTCTCTGCCCACTCCGCGCGACTTGTTGGGGACCGGAAGGCCTCCAGGAGACTGTCATGACCGATCAGCAGGGCGGCGATGCCCGCGTCCAGAACCTCACGCCGGCCGACGTCGCGCGCGGGCTGACCGAGGGTCGCATGCTTCTCGTGGATGTGCGCGAGCAGAACGAGGTCGCGGCCGAGCGCTATCCGGATGCTGTGGTGGTGCCTCTGTCAAATTTCGATCCGGCGGCAATTCCGGATCCGCAGGGACGGCAGGTCGTCTTCGCCTGCCGTTCGGGCCGGCGCTCGGTGACCGCCTCGCTCGCCGCGCAGGAGCGCGGCTATCCCTACGCAGCCCATCTCGCCGGCGGCATTCTGGCCTGGAAGGCTGCCGGTCTGCCGACCGAGACATGAGGCGCCGGCGGATCGTGGAAAACCGGTTTCCACTGCGCTTGGAAATGCTTTAGCATTTTTCTCTACTAGCCGGGGTCCCGCGCCGATTGCGGTGCTCGCTGAGGAACATTCCATGCGCCGTGCGCTGATCGCGATTTGCCTTGCTGCCATCACTTCGTTGCTGCTCTCGGATCCGGCTGCCGCCGAAGCCAGACGACGGACCGTCAACGTCTACAACTGGTCCGACTACATCGATCCGACTGTGATCGAGGAGTTCACCAAGACGACCGGCATTGCGGTGCGCTACGACACGTTCGATTCCAACGACGTGCTCGAGGCCAAGCTCCTTGCCGGCCGTTCCGGCTACGACGTGGTGGTGCCGACGGCCTATTTCCTCGAGCGGCAGATCAAGGCCGGTGTATTTCTACGGCTCGACAAGTCCAAGCTGCCGAACCTTGCCAACATGTGGCCCGAGATCACGCAGCGGCTTGCGCAATACGATCCCGGCAATGTCTACGGCGTCAACTACATGTGGGGAACGACCGGCATTGGCTACAACCTCAAGAAGTCGCGTGAGCTTCTGGGCGGCGACGGCCGCGTCGACAGCTGGGACGTGGTGTTTAAGCCGGAGCAGCTCGCCAAGTTCAAGGACTGTGGCGTGCATATGCTCGATTCCTCAGACGACCTTCTGTCGGCGGCGCTGCACTACCTCGGCCTTGATCCCAATACCAGGCGCGAGGCCGAATATCAAAAGGCTGCGGACCTGCTGATGAAGGTCAGATCGTCGGTCCGCAAGTTCCATTCGTCGGAATATTTGAGCGCGCTCGCGACCGGTGAGATCTGTTTTGTGGTCGGCTTTTCCGGCGACATCAAGCAGTCGCAGAAGCGCGCGGCGGAAGCCAAGAACGGCATCGAAATCGCCTACGCAATCCCCAAGGAGGGCGCGCAGCTCTGGTTCGACAACCTCGCGATTCCGCGCGATGCCCGCAACGCCGTGGAGGCGCACGAATTCATCAATTTCCTGCAAAAGCCGGAAGTGGCGGCAAAGAACTCGAACTTTATTTCGTACGCCAACGGCAACCTGGCCAGCCAGAATTTCATCGACAAAGAAGTGCTGGAGGATCGCACGATCTATCCGGACGAGGCGACCATGCGCAAGCTCTACACCATGAAGGCGCATGACGCGGCGACGACCCGCCTGATGAATCGGCTGTGGACCAGGATCAAGACGGGAAGGTGAGCGGCATCACCGCCAGCGGCGGTGCAGCCATAGCCATTGCTCGGGGTGCTCGCGCACCCAGCCTTCGATGATGGTCGTGATCGCCTGCATCGTGCCCTGAATGTCGATCTCGCCCTGCGCGTTACGCGGCAGGTCGAGCGGTTCGGTGATCTCACACCAGAAATGATTGCCGTCAGGCAGCCTGACGGTGCGAATGCCGCGCACGGCGCAATTGGTATGGCGGGCAAGTTGCGCGATCAGCGGATTGGCCTTGCAGGTGCGGCCGAAGAAGGTCACGTCGACGCCTCTGAATTCGTGCTGGTCGACCAGCATGGCGACGTGGCCTCCGCGCTGCAGGGTGTTCGCCAGGCGGATCGGCGCATCGAAGCCGGAGGGGATCAGTGTGCCCATGCAGCCGGCCCGCAGTCTCAGGACCGCATCGGCAACCGCGCGCACGCTGGGCGGACGGAACAACACGGTCGCTTCGATGCCAAGCCGAGCGGCCGCGAGCGCGGGAAGCTCCCAGTTTGCAAGATGCGCCGCGAAGGCGGCGGTCGGCCGCGCGGCGCGCTGTATGTCCTCGATCCGGCGTTGCGTATCGGGGTCGCTCACGAGATCGGCCGGGCCGGACGCGGCCGGATTCATGATGCTGATGCGGTCGAGGTGGGCGAACTCAGCGGCGACACGCCCGAGATTGTCCCACACGCCGCTCAGAATCTGCTCGATTTCGTCGGGCGACTTTTCGGGAAACGCCGCCGCGAGATTGGCGCGGCCCACTCGGTGCTTTGAGAGCCAGGGACCGACGCGACGCATGAACCTGCCGGCTGCATTTGCAAAGCCCGCGCGGTCGCCGCGCCGGATCATGCGCAGCAGGCCAACCGCGATCCAGCCGACGATCGGGTCGACAATTCTCTTGCAGCCGCGTCTGACAATCAGCGCGAAGCGTATGAGACGACGGTTCATCGGGCTCGACGTTCTAGTGGTCCGATTCTAACATTCGCATCTCTTTGCGGCGGGCTCTCTTGCGAATGTTAGAATCAAGGGACCACTAGCACATATAGGTTTCTAGTGGAGCTTTGGATTTGACATTCGCTTCGCGAGCCCGCGGCTGGGTGGGTAGCGAATGTAAAATCCGCTCCACTAGAACGTGACCACGATCTTGCCGAACACCTGGCGGCCCTCAAGGCGCGCCAGCCCGCGCTCGAACTCGACGAGCGGTACTTCGGTGTCAATAACGGGCCGCATCCCGGCCGCCATCTTTGCCAGGCTCTCATGAATGTTGCGGATCGACGCGCCGAAGGAGCCGATGATCCGGTACTGCTGCTGGAAAAGCTGCATCAGGTTGAGCGTTGTCGACGGGCCGGACGTCGCCCCGCAGGTGACAAGCCGGCCGCCACGCCGCAAGCACAACAGCGATCCGTTGAAGGTCTCGGCGCCCACGTGCTCGAACACGACGTCGACGCCCTTCTTGGCGGTGAGCTTGCGCACGGCACCTTCGAAACGATCGGTGCGATAGTTGATGACATGGTCGGCGCCGAGTGCCTTCGCTTTTTCCACCTTGGCGTCGTCGCCCACGGTGGTGATGACGGTCGCGCCGATCGCCTTGGCCATCAGGATCGCGGCGGTGCCGATGCCGGAGCCGCCGGCATGCACCAGCACGCTCTCGCCCGGCTCGAGCCGGGCGTTGTCGAACAACATGTGCTGCACGGTCGCAAATGCGATCGGCGCGCAAGCTGCATCACGGTGAGTGACGCCGGGAGGAACTGGGAGCGTGAGCCGTGCCGGCAGGTTGAGGAGGTCGCGGGCAAAGCCGTCGATATGGAAGCCCATGACACCGCCGACGTTTTCGCACAGGTTGTCGCGGCCGTTGCGGCAGGCCTTGCAGGTGCCGCAGGTGAGCGCTCCGTACATCACCACGGGATCGCCGGGCTTGAACGCGCTCACGTCGGCGCCGACGGCCGCAATCTCGCCGGCCGCCTCGGCGCCGACGACCAGGGGCATTTTGCGCTTGGCAAAGGCCATGCCGCGCCAGCCCCAGACGTCGATGTGGTTGAGCGCGACCGCCTTGACGCGGATCTGCACCTCGCCGGCGGCAGGCGCCGGCGGTGGCGCCACGTCGACGCATTCGAGCTTGCGATCGGCGAGGAGGGTGAGCGCGCGCATGCGCCCCGTCACGCCGGTTCCAGGCCGAGCACCAGCGAGACGTTCTGGCCCCCGAAACCGAAGGAGTTGGAGAGCGCGTGGCGGACCTTGGCGTCGCGCGCCACGTTGGGCACGACGTCGAGCGGGATCGCCGGATCCGGCACCTCGTAGTTGATGGTGGGCGGCAGACGCTGATGCATGAGCGTCAGCAGGGTGAACACGGCCTCGACCGCGCCGGCGGCCGACAGCGTGTGCCCGATCATCGATTTGTTCGACGAGATCGGGACCGCCTTGGCGCGCTCACCGAGGACGGTCGACACGCCGAGATATTCCATCTTGTCGTTCTCGGAGGTGCCGGTGCCGTGCGGATTGATGTAGTCGATGTCATCCGGCACGAGACCGGCGTCCGCGATAGCATCACGGATACAGCCGATGATCGGCTTGCCGTCGGGGCTCGAGCGGGTGCGATGGAACGAGTTCGCCATTTCGCCGCAGCCTTCGATGATGCCGAGAATCTTCGCGCCGCGGGCCTTGGCGTGTTCGACGCTTTCGAGCACGAGCGCGGCGGCGCCTTCCGCCATGACGAAGCCGTCGCGATTCTTGGAGAACGGCTTGGCGGCTGCTTCGGGCGGATCGTTGGAGGTCGAAAGCGCGGACAGCAAGGAGAAGCGGATCAAGGCTTCCGGATTGACCGAGCCATCCGTGCCAATGCAGAGCGCCACGTCGGTCTCGCCCCGGCGGATCGCCTCGACGCCGAGCTGGATCGCGGTCGCACCCGACGCGCAGGCAGTCGACAGCGACACTGGCGAGCCCTTGGTGCCGAAGCGGTCGGCGAGATGTTCGGCAACCGATCCGAACAGGCAACGCTCGTGAAACGCACGGAACCGGCCCGATGTGGTGGCGCGCAACAAGTCGTCGTAGCTGATATTGTCGTTGTTGCGCAGGTCAGCGGCGACAGCCTCGCGATGCGGCCATTCGATCTCAACCGGCGCCACCGCCAGAAACAGGGGGCCCGGAAAATCGCCCTTGGCGCCGATTGAAGCCCGCGCGATGGCTTCTTCCGCCACCATGTCGGCCAGCCGTTCGGCGAGCGTGGTCGAGCAGAAAGGCTCGACCGGAACGAAGTCGACCGTGCCGGCGATCGTCGTGCGAAGCGCATCCGTCGGGAAGCGGCTGATGCGGTGAATGCCGGATTGCCCAGCGGTGAGCTTGCGCCAGTTCTCGGCAACGCCGGCGCCGAGCGAAGTGACGACGCCGATGCCGGTGACGGCGACCGAGGCTCCATTGGTCGATGAGGCCATGTCCGTACTCCTTCACCGCACGGGTTCAACGAGCGCCATGCCCTCGCCGCGCCAATGGCCAACCGCCGTGACGACGACCCTTTCGGCGGCGCCTGCCATCTCCCGTTCGACGCCCGACGAGTCGCCCGGCGGGAACAATCTTTCATGTCCCAGCACCAGGGTTGCAAGCGCTATGTTCATGGCGAATTGTGGCTCAAACCCGTGCCCGAGATAGGTGCCAGTCGCACGCACCGGGACATCAGGATGGGTGGCAAGCCAATTGCGCTCGGCCGACGTCGCGGGCTCGGCGCCCGATGCGCCGGAGATAACGGCGGTGCGGCCGGGCGACAGCCGCGGCTCGAGCGCTGCCCACATCCGCTTGAGCGCTGCGCCCGTCGCTCCGGCCTGCCGGTTGTTGCGGTCCGACAGCACGGCGGAGAGTCGCGCGAGCGGCCTGGCGCCGCGGGCAAGCGCGTGCTCGCGCGCTTCGAGCACCAGAAAGGCTCCGAGCGAGCCGAGCGCGAACCCGCCCCCGCGCGCCGCCCGTTCCCACACCGGTGCAAAACTGTCCTTGAGCGCGTGGCCGCCGAACGCGTAGAGCAGCAACAGGTCATGCCGCTCGCCATTGTGGGCGCCGCCGACGAGCGCAATGTCACTCTGGCCCGCCTGGACGCGCGCGTGCGCGATTCGCACAGCATCGACACCGGCCGCTTCCTCGCCCATGAACGTACGCGAGGAGCCGGTGACGCCATGGACGATGGAGATATTGCCGGCCAGAAGGTTGGACAGCTGCGCCAGGAACAGTGTCGGGCGCAGGTCTCCCATCAGCCGCTCATTGAGAAAGGCCTCCGGGTTCTCCGCTCTGGGCAGTCCCGATAGTACGGCGGCGTCAACCGCCTCGTCGCGCTCACCGCCACCGGCCGCGACGATCATGTCCATGTGCGCCAAGAGCTCGGCGTTGCCTTTGGCTCCGGCGCTGTCGAGTGCGAGCCCCGCCGCATAGGTGCCGATGCGTTGCCAGGGCTCCATCTGGCGCTGATCGCCTTTCTTGGGGATCTGCTTGTCGAACTCGATCGCCGCCAGCGGGTGCACGATGTAAGGCGCGAAGGCCTGCATCTGCGGAGGCAGTGGCGGCTTGTTGAGGCGCTGCCAATGCGCCTCTGGTCCCTCGCCCAGGCAGGAGATGATGCCGACGCCGGTAATCCAGGTCTCGCGCACAGCGTCAGTCATGGCTCATCGTCTCCATCGGAAACGCGATGGCGACGGCAACCTCTTGCATGCTGGCGCGGAATGCAGGGCTTGGAAAATCGACGACGCGGAAGGTGATCTCGGCGTTGCACACGCGCTTGTTGTCGATCCTGATCTCGGCCTTGGTCATGGCGAACCCGGATCCCTCGTGCAGCAGCTGTGCGCTTGCGCTCAGGGTCTGCCCTGGCGTTACGAACGAGCGCAGTTTCGCCTCTTTGAACGCAGCAAGAAAGGGCATGCGGGTGAAGCCGGTAATGCCGATGATCAGCCAGCCCGAAGCTTGCGCCATGGTCTCAAGGAGCAGCACGCCCGGCATCAGCGGATAGCCGGGGAAATGCCCCTCGAAAATAGTCGACTGCGTCGGAACGAGCGCCTCCGCTCGGATGGTTCGCCCGGCCGGGTCGAATTCCAAGATGCGGTCGATGAGGCGGAAGTACTCAAGGCGCATGCCGATTAAGAGGGTTACGCCTGTTTGGCAGCGACAAGCTCGTCGATGCGCGAGCACAGGTTCTGCAACACGAAATACTGTTCGGTGGTCGCCTTGCCTTCGTTGACCTCTTGGGTCCACTGCTCAAGTGGCATCTTGATCCCGAAGGTCTTGTCGATCGCGAACGCGATGTCGAGGAAATCGAGACTGTCGATCCCGAGGTCGTTGATGGCGTGGCTCTCTGGCTTGATCGTGTCGCGCGGAATATCGCACGTCTCGGTGATGATATTGACCACGGTATCGAACGTCGATGACATTGTTAAGTCCTTGATCAATAACGCGTTTCTTCAAACGCGTCATGCCCGACGGGAACCGTGCTGAATACCCCCTGGGCCCGCCCGATCCGCCCCGGAAGTCGGTTGCCCGTATAGCGAACGGGGCGGGCGAGTTCAATGCCGCGGGACCCGGTCAGTCGGTTGTCTCGTCCTGGTAGGCGTGCGTAGCCAACTGCCCGCCACCGGCGACCAGCCTGGGGTTGGGCATGACGACATCCCGAGCCAGTCCAAGCAGAACCAGGAGCCGGATTGTCAGGTAGGTCGTATCGATTTCCCAAGGGTGATGGCCATGTTTGGCCGAGCGCGGATCGGCGTGATGGTTGTTGTGCCAGCCTTCGCCGTTGCTGATCAGTCCCACGAAAACGTTGTTGCGGCTGTCTTCGTCGGTCGCGTAGTTGCGGTAGCCCCACAGGTGGGCGATCGAGTTTACAGCCCAAGTCTGGTGCCAAACCGCGACGGTGCGCACGAAGACGCCCCAGACCACGAGGCTCAGGCCGAACTGCACGGCTTCATTCACCGTTCCGCCCAGAAACAGCGAGGCGCCGAAGCCGCCGAGGAAAAACACTGTCCAGGAGATCACGATGATCCATAGCTGCCATAGATTGCGTTCGAGCCGCTTGTAGAAGGGATCGCGCAGGATGTCGCGTGCGTAGCGCTCATAGATTCCAAGCCGGTCAAGCTCCCGGTTCTCGATCACGATCCAGCCCACGTGGCCCCAGAGAAAATTGACCAAAGGACTGTGCGGATCGGGCTGCTCATCGGCATGCTGATGGTGGCGGCGGTGGACGGCGACCCAGCGCGCCGGCGTGTCCTGCAGGCAGCAGAAACCAAGGATCGCAAGCGCGTGCTCGAGCCATTTCGGACAGCGGAAGCCGCGATGGGCGAGCAGGCGATGATAGCAGAGGTTGATGCCGAGCACGCCGAACACGTAGTCGCCGATGATCGCGAGGATGACCCCGGTCCAGCTGAAGAACCACGGCACAAGTGCCAGCAGTGCGAGCAGGTGATAGCTGACCAGGAATATTGCGGGAAACCAGACGATGCGGCGGACGCTCACGGCGGCAGGCAGTGGCAAGCGTTTCGTGCGGGGCGCAACTGTCCGCCCGCCGACGGTCTCGGTGGTCAAGGTTTTGGCCCCCCGTCCGGCAATCCCCAAGCTCACCCGCACTATCGGTCGGTTCGTCCGACGATGTCAACGCGACGCAGTGGCCAGCGCACCGGCCGTTATCAAAAGGCGTGGCGCGTGACATAATCCAGCATCGGTCGCCGCCTCAGTGCGGCCGTTGGTGAAATTCAAACACGACAAACCAAATAGCGGGAGGATCTTATGACGCTACGTGTGCTGGCGGTGACTGGTGTGGTGACCATCCTGGCGATCCCGGTTTCCGTGAACGCCCAAGTGTTGATGCAGCGGGACATCTCGGTCCGGATGGCATTGACGATTGCCGAAACCGCGCTTGCCGAATGCGGGACGAGGGCCTCGGTCGCCGTTGTCGATCGCGCGGGCCGGTTGAAAGTCTTTCTTCAGGGCGATGGAGCGTCGCCGCACAATCTCGAGCTAGCCCGTCGCAAGGCCTATACGGCGCGCACGTTCGGTCGCACCTCGTTGGAGTGGGCGAAGCGCACCGAAACCCAAATTCCCGGCCAACGCATGCTGTCCGAGGTCATTCCGCTGCAGGGTGGCGTTCCGATCAAAGTCGGCAACGAGACAATCGGTGGCGTTGGTCTCAGCGGTGCCCCGCATGGCGGACCGCAGGAAGAGCAGTGCGGCCATTCCGGCATCGCCAAGGTAGCGGATCAGCTTAAGTAGCTGGATCAGCGGCATCGACCGCTCGCGTGCCTGGATCGAAGACTGCTCCTTCGAGCCGGGCGCGGGGCTTGTCCTGCCTCAGATGATCCGGTTTCCGATCCGGGCGGTCACGATCCCGGTTGCGATCACGACCGCAAAGATGACGAGCGACACGGCGTCGAGCGCCATCCCCAATCCGCCGCCAACCACGATCGCCGGAATGGCGCGTTCGAGCGAGACATCTTTGAGCACCGGCTCGCCGGCGCGATATTCCTTGCGCAGATTGCGAATGTTAAGCGACCGATCGGTGTCGCGACCGGTTGCCGTCTGGCCGCCGGTGACCGGGCGTCCATCGTGCCCTTGCCGGTGCCGGTCAGGGCCCCGGGGCCTTCTTCTTCTTGGCCCGAGTTCCAGCTTCACGCCGGCCTTCGGCGTCATAGGCCGACTTGTTGTAGGGTGTGCCCGATCCTTCCGCGATGGCGCGGACGACCTTCCAGGTTTCCTTGTAGGTAATCGGAACGAAGCGGTCGTCGCCGTTGAACTCCTTCTGCATCGATTCGGGGAATCGAAATGAGAAGAAGCAGCCGGTGACCTCCTTGGCGAGGTCAGGCTTGAGATCGTGCGCGTAGGCGAACGACGAGGTGGGAAAGATCGGGCTCTTGAAGATGATGCGGAAGTCTTCGAGCTTGATCGTTCCGCGCGTCACCATGCGCTCGAACACGTCGGAGGCCACGCCGGCCATGTCGTAGTCGCCGGAGAGTACGCCGAGCACCGACTTGTCGTGTCCGCCGGACATCAGAGGCCGGTAATCCACGTTCGGCTTGAGACCTTCGGGCGGGTAGAGAACCAGCGGCGCGAGATGGCCGGAGTTCGATGACGGCGCCGTGTGGGCCACTCGCTTGCCTTTGAGATCGGAAAGCTTCTGGTACGGGCTGTCCTTCTTGACGAGCGAGATCAGGTGATAACCCTGCAGGCCCTTCTCGGTGCCCAGGGCTGCAAACGGAACTGCGCCGGCGAGATTGACCGCAAATCCGGTCGTCCCGGTCGAAAAGCCGGCGACGTGGATCCGCCCGGAACGCATCGCCTCGATCTCTGCTGTGTTGGACTGCACCGGATAGTAGATGGCGCGCTTGCCGGTGCATTGCGCGAGATAGTCGGTGAACGGCTTGAACACATTCTGGTAGACGGCGGGATCCTCGACCGGCGTATAGGCGAAGACGAGCGTCGAGGGATCCTTCCACTTGCGCGGATCGGTCGGGGCGTCGGCGACGAGATCGTTGTCGTTGTCGCAATAGAGTGTGTCGAGCTGGCCGCGGTTGCGGCACTGCTGCGCCGCGGCCGTGCCTCCCGTCAGCATCGATCCAGCCAAGGCGGCTAGCGCAACGGGCGCAAACCATCGTGTGGCAGAGACCATCATCTCATCCTCTTCAGGCATCCCTGGGGATGCCGATTAACACGAGCGACGATACGCGTCGGCACAAGGCGGAGCAACCGAGCGTAGCAACCGAGCGTGGTGTGACGCGTCAATGCCAAAGCAGCTCTTGCGCGTGTCGCAGTAAGGTTATGCATCAAAGTTACCGCCCTATTGTCGTCGTATTGCCTCTGCACACCGCCTACTCCCCCACACAAACAGTCCATCGGCAGCGGGAACTCCACCCTGTGGAACTCTACTGCCAAAC
Source organism: uncultured Alphaproteobacteria bacterium (assembly GCA_963753575.1). Taxonomy (GTDB): domain Bacteria; phylum Pseudomonadota; class Alphaproteobacteria; order Rhizobiales; family Xanthobacteraceae; genus VAZQ01. The sequence goes on along the minus strand of CAVWCR010000003.1, from coordinate 2,101,638 downwards.
GACAATAGGAGTTGGACTTTGAAACTTAAGCTCGCTTTTTGGCTTATCGCAGTCGCCGGTGCTTTCTTCGTTCCCATGAGCGGTTCTTTCGCCGGGCAGAGCGGGGTGGCGTCGGTTTACTCGACCAGGGATGGCAGCAAGACGGCAAGCGGCGCGAGAATGAACGACCATTCGATGACCGCCGCGCATCGTTCGTTGCCATTTGGAAGCAGGGTTCGGGTCACCAACCGCAGGAACGGCAGAACTGTCGTCGTCACCATCAACGACCGGGGACCTTTCATTCGTGGTCGCATCATCGACTTGACGCCGGCGGCCGCTCGCGCACTGGGCTTCTCGGGACTAGCAAAGGTCACGATCGAAGTTATGGGCTAAGGTGCTCGCCAATCTCGGATGGTTCTGAGTTGGAGTTCCATTCGAGCGTCCTGAAATAGCTGAAACGTCAAGTGCGCCAATGAGCGCCGCCGGTCAGCCACGCTCGATCGGCGGCGCGTCAATCTGTGTGCAATTGCGTCGACCGGATAAATAGCAATCCTGGTTCTTCCGCATCTCGGCGATCTTGTCGACGAGCCAGAGTCCCACGATCATTAGGAGGATCGTGACCAGGAGGCCCAGGGCATTCATCGTCATCCGGTGGCGATAGTCGTCGGCCGCCTCGGCGTGCTCGTACTTGGCGAGGTCGCGGACCGGCCCAGGCGGAGTGGGGACCGCAGGCCAGCGGGGCACGCCCGATCGCCGGAACGGGACAACGCGGCCACTGTCATTGGTCGGGCGTTCGGTCACGTGCGGTCCGGAATCTGTTTACCAAGCGCTTCTAGTTTGGCGGTTTGGAAGTCCGCATCATTCCTGTCGCTTAGTCCGAGATGCGGAGTTCTGAACCAAAGCCACACTAGATCAATAAGTTGTCGGTGTCCTTCAATTCCGAAGTCTGCAAACGAGGGCGCCGCAGAATGATGCGAACTTCGGAATCGAGACACTAGCACGATCTGCCTGATCCGGGCGCCTCCAAATTATACAAAGGTTGTATGCTGTTGTTTACGCTACTCTTTGTCAGGGTAGGCGTAACATAGGAAAAGGCGATTCGGCGCCTCCAAATAGCTTGTCCTTGGCGCCGGAATAAGCCAAAGTTTGTGAGGGCTTTTCGAGTGCTCGGATAAGAAACGATACGACTCGACCAGTTGGCGAGTACGTAACAACCGGGTCGGGCGACAATGCCGCTGGCAGGCAAAGGTATGATTTGCTTGTTGTGAGGCGAGGAAACACTGGGGTTGAGGCGTGAGCCAACTGCTTCCATTCTTTCAAATCAGCGATTTCGACTATTCGTGGATTGCGAAATTCGTATCGTTGATCGTGCTGCCGTTCGCTGATGAGGATTTTGCGATTATCCTCGGTGGCTACATTGTTGTGAACCGGTTGATGTCGGTCAGTGCAGTCGCAATCGGCATCTATCTCGGTATGGTGGCGAGCGATTTCCTGCTCTACGGCATAGGAATGGCCGCCCGGCGTACGCCGTGGCTGAGGCGCTTTGCCGTGAGCGACAGGGTGCAGTCGTTTGCCGATAGCTTGAAGCGCAATCTGTTCGAGGTGGTGGCGCTCTGCCGGGTCGTGCCCGGTCTTGACCTCGTAGCCTTTGTGGCATGTGGCTGGATGCGCGTGCCGCTCGCCCGCTTTACCTTGGCAAGTCTGATCATTTCAGCTCTGTATCTTCCGCTCATGCTGTACTTGGTTGTCATATTTGGCGATGCAATGGACGATCATGCTGGGCTGTGGACGTGGCCTTTCTTGCTCGCGGCCGTCGCGGTCATCGGGTTCGTCCGTAGTCGCATATTCGGCCTAAGCGGGGTCGAGGCTGCCGACGGCACCTCGGCACCGCCGGATGCACCTATACGTATTCCTGCAAATTCCCCGCGGCCGGTCCTCAGCCGTCAGAGCATCGTCCGGTTGCAGGCTTACGCACGTCCGGCGCGATCGGAAAAATACCCCATGATGGGCAGCTAGCTGCCCCGCTTCCGACGTTCGTTAAGTCGTCGCGGCACCCCTGACACGAACTTCGGAAGCAAAGGGGCACTAGCAAGTCAATGATTCCAGTGTCGCTTTTCGATCTGAAGTTCCTAAGCGAGTTTGCCGCGGGTATTGCAGGAACTTCAGATCGGCGGCACTAGTGCCCCGCTTCCGAAGTTCGTTAAGTCGTCGCGGCACCCCTGACACGAACTTCGGAAGCAAAGGGGCACTAGCAAGTCAATGATTCTAGTGCCGCTTTTCGATCTGAAGTTCCTAAGCGAGTTTGCCGCGGGTATTGCAGGAACTTCAGATCGGCGGCACTAGATAACGCGCCTGCGGCAACGCCGGGCTTCGGCTGCCAGGCTCGGTCCTCAAAACCAATGGTTAAGGTTGTCGGGCCTATAGATGGGCCGCTTGGTTATTTGAGTGCGTGGGACCTCATGGCAGCGGACGAGCTTACCGACCTCCCTCAGGCGGGCTCCGTCCCGGCGGCTGGCCATGGCGCGCAGTCTCTGCAAGTGGAGGCGCCGCGGGAACTGCCACGAATTGAGATCGACGAGGCTTTGCGCGAGGGCTGGTTCGAATTCTGGTACCAGCCGAAGATCGACCTCAAGCGCAAGTATCTCGCTGGCGCGGAAGCGATCGCGCGCATCCGGCATCCGGTCCATGGGGTGTTGCCGCCAGGCAGCTTCGTGCCCATTCTGGCCGACGGCAGCATCGAGCGCCTGACCGAATATTCGCTGCTCGCAACGCTGCAGAGCTGGGCGGTATTCGAGGAAGCCGGCTTCAATCTGAACCTTGCCATCAACGTGCCGGTCAGCGCCCTGCTCACGCTTCCGATTCCTGATCTCGTCGAACGAAACCGGCCCACGTCGGATCGCTGGCCGGGCATCATCCTGGAGGTATCCGAGGACCAGATCGTGCGCGACGCAAAGCTCGCCCAGGCGGTTACCAGTCGCCTGCAGGTTGGTGGAATCAAGATCGCGATCGATAACTTCGGCGCCGGCTATTCTTCGCTCTCGAGTTTGCGCGCCTTGCCCTTTGCCGAGATCAAGATCAATCACGACTTCGTCCGCAACTGTGCGGTCGATGCTACCAACGCGGCCATCTGCCAGACCGTGATCGACCTCGCGCACCGGTTCGGTAGCGCTGCAGTCGCCGAGGGGATCGAGAGCCAGGCCGACCTGCAGGCGCTCATGACCATGAGCTGCGACTTCGGCCAGGGCGCGCTGATTGCGCCATCGATGCCGCAGGAGCGCTTCCTGGAGCTCCTGCTCCAGCGCCTCAACCGGCCACGCACCGATGTCCAGGCGGAGTTGATCACTCAGCCCGCGGGAACCGCGCCCTCGATGGATCGCGTCGCCTGACGCGTCAGCGGATCGCTGGCTCGGCGAACGGTAGGGCTGTGCCCTCCGGCACCGGCATCCGGAAGACGTCGAGCGTCATCGCCACCATTGCGTAGTAGCCCAGCAGGCCGACGAGCTCGACCGTGCCGGCGTCGCCCAGGAGGGTGTTGACGCTCTTGTAGGTGCGATCGCTCACCCGCCGGTCGCGATAGAGCTCCTTGGCGAAGGCATAGATCGCCTGCTCGTCCTTAGGCGCCTTCTTGGGGGGGCGGCCGGCGCGCAGATCGCGGACCGTCTCCGGCTTGACCCCTTGCTTCTCTGCAATGGGCGCATGCGCGGTCCATTCATAGTGCGCCTTCCAGTGCTGCGCCGTGACCAGGATCGCAAACTCCGAGAGCCGCGGCGGAATGCTGGTGCCGAAGCGGCAATGGGCGCCGAGCTTCTGCGCCAGCTCCCCAAACCCGGGCGCGTGCAGATAGCAATAGAACGGTCCACTCATCTTGAACTGGCCGCGCGGGCCCGAGCTGATCGCCTCGACAAGCGCCTTCTGGGCGGGCGTGAAGCGCTCCTGCGGGACGATGGGGAGGCGGATCGGCGCCATTGCTTTGGCGGGCTTCGTCTTGGTCGGCGTTTTCTTGGCGGATTTTTTCCTGGTGGGCATCTTCTTGGCGGGCATTGTGTTCCTCAATTGGGCCTGTTTTGGCCGATTTTTAATTCATACACTGTATCCCGCAATGCGGGTGGGCGGCACGAGGGGCGCAAGGACATTCCGTGGACAATACCCAACAACTGGCGCCGCTTTGCTTTGTGCTCATGCCGTTCGGCACCAAGACCGATGCGGCCGGGCGCGTTACCAACTTCGACAAGGTCTATCACAACATCATAGCGCCAGCCGTCGTGCAGGCCGGCCTTGAGCCGGTACGTGCGGACGAGGAGAAGATCGGCGGCACGATCCACAAGCCGATGTTCGAGCGGCTGATGCTTTGTCATTACGCCGTGGCCGATATCACCGGCGCCAACCCCAATGTGTTCTACGAGCTTGGCATCCGGCATGCGCTGCGACCGCGCAGCACGGCGATAATCTTCGTGGAGGGGACGGTGATCCCGTTCGATATCGCGCTCGTACGCGGGATCGCCTATCGCACTGATGGCAAGGGCGAACCGATCGATATCGAAGCGCCGATCGCGGCCATCCGGGCCCTGCTGCGCGAGGCGCGCGATACCGGTCGTGATGACAGCCCGATGTTCCAGCTGATCGACGACTTGCCGCGCTGGGAGATCGACCACACCAAGACCGATGTCTTTCGGCAAAGCGTCGACTATTCCAAGAAGTACAAGGACCGGCTCAACGCCGCGGTGCGCGAGGGCGCCGAGGCCGTGGAGAAAATCGCGAATGAGCCAGGCCTTGCAAGCCTGGTCGACGTCGAGGCTGGCATCGTGGTGGACCTGTTCCTCTCGCTGCGCGACGTGAAGGCGTATGACGGCATGATCACGCTTTACGACCGCATGCCGGCGCCGTTGCAGCAGGCCAAGATGATGCGCGAGCAGCTGGGGTTTGCGCTCAATCGCGTCGGCCGCTTCGATGATGCGGAGAAGATTCTCAAAGGCGTGATCGAGCAGTTCGGCCCCTCGAGCGAAACGAACGGGCTTCTGGGCCGCATCTACAAGGACCGCTGGGAGATCGCGCGCGAGGCCAAGCGCCCGGAAGCGCGCAGCCTGCTGCGCCGTGCGATCGACACCTATCTGGAGGGCTTTCAGGCCGACTGGCGCGACGCCTATCCGGGCGTGAACGCGGTGTCGCTCATGGAGCTGCAGGACAAGCGGGATGAGCGCCAAGCCGGCCTGCTGCCGGTGGTGCGCTACTCGGCGACGCGCAAGGCCGAGAAAAATCCGGACTATTGGGACCACGCAACCCTGATGGAGCTGGCGGTACTTGGCCGCGACGAGGAGGCCGCGGAAGATCATTTGTCCGAAGCACTGAGCTTTGCCCGCGCCTCCTGGGAACTCGAGTCGACTGCCGCGAGCCTCGTCCGCATGCGCCGTGCGCGCTCGGAGCGCGGCGAGGACGTCGCCCTGATCGAGCGGCTCGAGCAGGAGCTCATCCGGGCGGCTAAGGAAATGGCGCCGGAGCAGAAGACGTCCTAGCGTCCGCGGCTACTTGAACAGCAGCGACTTGATGATGATCGGCACGACGTTGGTTACCTCGATGACCCGGCCGATATCGACGTAGTCGAACTGCTTGAGCTGTACGCCGTCGATCGCGATCACGTTGGCGCCCGGCGCGGTCTCGGTGCGGATGATGCGGCCCAGACTCATGCCGATGTCGCCGTCGATCAGCAGCACGATGGGAAGGCCGCCAGCAAGCGTCTTCGGCAGCGCCCCACACAGGCCCGCCGCGAGCGCGGAGAGCCGCGCGTGTGAGGGATCGCCACTCCAGGAGAAGGCCAGCGCAACCGGGCTCGCGCCTTCCTCGATGTCGGCCAGCGTCATGCCCTGTCGCACCGCGGCGGCGATCGCCTCTGGCTCAATCGTCTCCCCGAGCGCGACATCGCAGGCGATGACCGGCAGGTTCTGCAGCGGCAGCTCGTCGGGCCTGCTGATCGCGATCGTGTTGCCGCTGGTCTGCACCGAGAACTGCGCCGCGCCGATCACGGTCGCGCGGATGCCCTGGCCCGGGTCCCACACCGGCGGAAGATCGCGCCGGTGGGCGAGCGCACGTGCAAGCTCGCGAGCGAACTCCTCGCCCAGGTCGCCGAAGCGGCGGTTCTCGCGTTTGTAGAGATACTCGGCGACGCCGCCGGAAAAGGTGAGCGCGTCGATGCCCTTGTTGGCGAGATGCGCCGGCCAGGGATCGGTGACCAGCAGGCGGCGGGCAAGCTCGCCGGGCGCGCGCAGGTCGATCAGGCCCATGACCATGCGGACCATGCGGGTGACGATGCGGGCGCGGTCTTCCGGCTTGAGCGGCCGGCCAAGCGTGAGCGCGATGCCGAGGCTTGCCGCCACGTCCCGGGCGGGATCCTCGATGCGGACGAGCCCCTGCTTAGGGTCCTCGACCAGCAGCCGCCCGCCGACCGCGATCGCGACGGTCGCCAGGATGCGCCCCTTTTCGATCAGCGTGAGCTTGGTGGTGCCGCCGCCGATATCGACGTTGAGCAGCGTCGCATTGTGGCCGCGCGAGAGCGCGACCGCGCCTGAGCCATGCGCGGCAAGCTGGCACTCCATGTGGTGGCCGGCCGAGGCGCAGACGAAGCGGCCGGCTTCTTCGGAGAACAGATCGGCGATGGCGCGGGCGTTGCGGCGCTTGATCGCCTCACCGGTCAGGATCACGGCGCCGCTGTCGATGTCGGCGGGCTCGATGCCGGCATACTGGTAGCAGCCGCCGATGAAGCCCGCGAGCTCGTCGGTGTCGATGGTGAAGTCGGACAGGTAAGGCGTGAGCAGGATCGGCGACTGCCAGATGATCCTGCGGTTGACCACCACGAAGCGGCTCGACAGCGCGGTGCCGAGCCGCTGCAGGTGGACCTGCGCGAACATCAGGTGTGAGGTGGAGGAGCCGATGTCGATGCCGACCGTGGTCAACTCCACGTTGTCGGCGGCCCAGGCGACCTCGTTGACCTCCTCGCTGGAGGCCATATGCATGTGGTCGAATTCGAGGTCGTGCATCGCGGTGTGGTCAGGCCGGCGTCTTCGTGTAGGCGCTCTCGTCGATGAACTTTCCCATGCCGGACGTGACGCCGTGCTTGGCAAGCTCGTCGAGATAGATGCGGTGGACGCGCGGATCCTGGTCCTCATATTCGATCTGGCAGCCGCCGTCCTTCACGGTGACGTCCATGCCCTTGAAGACGTGGCGCTTCGATTCGGTGAACGGATAGCGCAGGCCCCCGAACGCGACCGCGAGATAGCGCGCCGGATCGCGCGAGGTGTTGAAGTGCTGATGGAACATCTGGTCGGGCGGCGCGAACACGACGCCATGTTTCCAGTCGACGCGCACCAGGTCCTTGGCGATATCGTACCAAAGGAGCGAATAGCCATGCCCGGTGACGGCGAAGACGTGGAAGTCCGGCCCGTGGCGGTGGCCTTTCTTGTAGGTGCCGACCGGCATCTGCGAGGTGTGCGCGTGCATGGTGCCGTCGGCCAGCACGAACATCATGTTCGAGCCGCCGGCGCCGCGCTCGACCCAGGTCTTGAGCTCGAAGGCCGAAAGGTCGGGAATGAAATTCGTCTCCCACATGTTGCGGCCGGGTCGCACCGGCACGAACTCGCCTTCGCCGCTGAAGTGCGTCGCCGCACCCTGCCGCTCCGGGAACTCGTACGGATTGTCGAACACGAACTGCTCGTTATGGAACAGGTTGAGCTGGAGGCAGAGATTGTTGACCGAGGCAAGCCGCGCGCGCTCGCGGCCCGACGTATTGAAGTGCTGGTAGCGGGCATTGAGCGGCAGCGCGAACAGGCTCTTGGGGCCCCATTCGAAACTGTGCTTGCGGCCGTCGCTCGTCTCGACGGTGGTGCTGCCATAGCCGGAGAGGACGTAGACGACCTCCTCATAGAGGTGCTTCTGCGGCGAGGTCTGCGCGCCGGGCGCAAGGTCAAGGACGAAGATGGAGACGAAGTCGCCGCGGCCCTTGAGGTGCGCGATCGCGCCATCGACGCCGAAGCGCGGCCAGGGCGCGGTCGGGATGGTCAGGAGATCGATGCCGAAGTCCTCGGTGATCGGCGCGCCTTCCTTGTCGCACCAAGCGAGATAGGGATCGAGCAACAGCTTGGGATGTTCCGACAGCGGTTTGTTCATGGATTTTCCTCGGCTCTCCTCGACAGGGATGGAATTTTGCGTCACACTTAGCCCTCTAAGTGTCAATCTTAATCCGTTCCGGCCCGGCTGTCGAGACGCGGCGGCCGGAGCGGGGAAAAGGGAACCATGAACCGCGCGGCGCGTATAGCAAGGCCCGCCAATGTTGGCATTCGGCGGAGCGTACGGCCTGCCGCGCACGAGGAGCGATTTGCGCACCTGGTCAAGCTCGCGGCGCGCGGGCTCGCCCGCGCGCTGCAGATGCGACTCACCGAGCATGCGGTCTCGTATGGCCATTGGACGTTCCTGCGCATCCTGTGGGAAGCCGAGGGGATCACGCAGCGCGAATTGAGCGCGCGGGCGGGCGTGATGGAGCCCACGACGTTTGCGGCGCTCAAGGCGATGGCGCAGCGCGGCTACGTGACGCGCCGGCGTAATCCGGCGAGCCGCAAGGAGATGCAGGTGTTCCTCACGCCGGAAGGACGCGCGCTGGAGGCGAAGCTCGTACCGCTCGCGCAGGAGGTGAATGACGCCGCCTTGCGGGGCGTCGCATCAAGCGACGTCGCTGCCACGCGGCGGACGTTGCTTGCGCTGATCGAAAACCTTTCGGCTGACGCGATGGCGTCGCTGACGCCGTTGCGCCGTATTCCGTCGACGCGCGAGCTGTCGCAGCTCGGGCGCCGGACGAGGGCAGGGCGCGGGGCGGCACCTTAGCGCAGCGATCTACGCCTTCGACGCCCCCGCAAGTGCCTCGGTCAGTTGCGCGCACGACGCGCTCTTGTCGAGCCCCATCGCGGCATCGACAATGCGTTGCCTTGAGCTTGGGCCGAGGCGGTCTTCCGTGATCGAGTTGAACTTGTCGAGCACGGCCTGCGCATCGATGCCCTTGCGCGAGAAGCCGGGCGGATCGAGCACCTCGGCGAGATAGCTCTTCCCGTCGGTGCCGGTGGCGCGGATCGCGCACGGGAAGGCACCGGGCGAGCGGCCGTTGAGGGTGCCGTCGCACACGATCGAGAGCCGTGCCATGACGGCGCGCACCTTGGGGTCGTTCCAGCGGTCGTTGTCAAACGAGTGCAGGCCGAACTTGCCGTCGATCATGGCGACCGCGGCGAGGAAGTTGAAGCTGTGGTCGGCCGCCTCGCGCGACTGCGGATTGACCCGGCCCGGATCCTCCTTCTGACGCTGCAGCGAGGGTGTGTCGGCGATCGAAACCGTGATCTCTTTGAGCCGGTCAACGTCGCCGTTGATCTCTTTGTGCATCGCGAGGCCGGCGGCGACGACGCCCTGGCCGGTCGCGAGGCACGGGAAGGCCTTCATGTGGCAGCCCATGATGTAGCTGTCGGGCGGCAGCGGGGCGGTGATCGACTCCATCCAGTTGATGCCCGGAAACACCGACTTGAGGCCATGCCGGTTCTCGAACAGGTCGAGCGGGCCGGTCATGCCGTACTTGGCCAGGATCGTCGCCTGCACGCCGTTCTGCGCAACCAGCGCATTGGCGACGTTCTTGGCGCCCGAGATGTCGCCGTGGCGCACCGCGAGCGGCGTGATCGCGCGTGCGCCCGAGAGCGCCAGCGCATGCGCGATCTGACGCACATCAAGCCCCATCAGGCGTCCGGCCATGGCCGGGGCGACGAAGCCTGAGACCGTGACGCCGTCCCAGTCGCCGTCGCGGTCCATCAGCTCCTTGAAGCGGCCGTAGATCTCGTAGCCGAGCACGATCGAAGTGATGATGTTGCTGCCGGCCGCGCCGCTCAATTCGCCGGCCGCGAGCGCGACCGGGATGTTGTCGCTCGGATGGCCGCCGATCTGGCCGCTCTTGGTGTTGACGTAATCGTTGAGGTCGAGCATGCGGATGAGCGAGCCGTTGACCAGCACCGCGTTGGGCGCGCTAGTCTTGCTCGTGCTGCCGAGCACCGTGCATTGCGGCGCGCCACCCATCTGGGCGAGCGTCTGCAGCACTGCGACTGCTCCGTCCTCCTCGAACGCTGCGAAGCCGCAGCCGATGGTGTCGAGGATAAGAAGCTTGGTCTGATTGACGGTCGCCGCCGGGATGTCCTGCGCGCGCACCGCCAAGACCCATTCGGCAAGCTTCTCAATAGCGCGCGGTCCCTGCGCGACGGGCGCTTTCGCCATGTTGTTTCCTCCCAAGACCCAATTCTTAGTTCTTGCTCAGCATCGCGCCGGCGCCGCGGCCGGCGAGATGGCTGAAGACGGCATTGCGGGTCTGGCCCGTGCAGGACGGGTAGTTGTGGAAGAACAGCCCGATGATGTCGCCGGAGGCGTAAAGCCCCCTGATCGGCTCGTTGCAGGTGTTGACCACGCGCGCCTGCGTGTCGACCTGGATGCCGCCGAAGCTGAAAGTCACGCCGCCGGTGATCGGATAGGCGCGGAACGGTCCCTTGACGATCGGCATGGCCCAGTTCGACTTCTTGGGCGTAATGCCGACGGTACCCTTGCCGTCGAGCTCGCCCGGCATGAACGCCACGTCGGTGCGGCAGGCAGCGTTGAACTCTTCGATCGTCTTGAGGAACGGCTCGGGTTCGATCCCGATCTTCTGCGCCAGCTCGGCGAGCGTCGGCGCTTCGACGTTGGTCGCCGCGTAGTCGCGGCCGTGGCGGAACAGGTCGATGCCGGTCTGGTCGTAGATCTGGAAGGCGACGCCGCCGGGCTGTTGCAGCACCAGGCGGCCGGTCTTGGCGTAGGTGTAGGCGTGCTTGGCTTCGCCCTCGTCGTAGAAGCGCTCCCCGAGCGCGTTGACGGTGATGCCGAACTGGTAGTCGTAGCGGTTCATCGTGTTGCCTTGGCCGTCCTTCATCGCCGGCGTTTCGACCGCCGGCGCGTTGCCGTCGATCGGGGACATGTGCGCGCCCTGCCAGTGGCCGGCCGCCTTGACGCCGAGCGCCAGCAGCGTGTTGAGAACTTCGCCGGTGTTGTGGCGGCTGCCGCGCACCTTCATCATGTCGGCATTCGGTCCGAGATAGCGCGCGCGCATTTCCGGATTGGCCTGAAAGCCGCCGGCGCACACGATGATGGCGCGCGCCTCGAGATCATATTCGCCGTCGGGCGCCGACACCCGTACCGCCTCGACCCGCCGGTCGTTGCCGTGGAACGCGCGCACGCGTGAATCGTAGCGGATTTCGACCCCGTGGTCGCTGAAGGCAATGCCGCGCAGCTGCTCCAGCATGCCAGGGCCGCCGCCGATCGGATGGATGTGGTGCCCGCCCGGCAGGTAGAGCTTGCCGTCGACCTCGGTGACTTTCTCGGGCTCCCACTTCACGCCGATGTCTTTCATCCAGTGCACGGCGGCGTTCGAGTGGTCGACCAGACATTCGGCCAGCACCGGATCGATGCGCCCCTGGGTGACGCGATTGAGATCGTCGATGAAGTTCTGCCGCGTGTAGAGCGGAATTTGCAGCCGCCGAAACCGCTCCTGCGGCACCTGCGGCATGAACTCGCGCAGCTCCTCGGCGCCTGAATGCACGAAGCGGAAGCCGACATGGGAGAATTGCGCGTTGCCGCCCGACTCCTGCTTGGGCGCCTTTTCAACCATCACGACCCTTTCGGCGCCGGATTGCCGGGCCGAGATCGCGGCTTCGAGCGCGGCGCTGCCGCCGCCGATGACGATGACGTCGCAAGTGGTCTTGGAACTCATTTTCCTGCTCTATTTTCTCTTTAATCTTCTCTTGGTTTATTTGGGCGGCGGAATTGATCAGCGGTTGGTGAAGTCGTCGTAGCTGAGTTTCGCCTTGGGATAGGTCAGCGCGCTTTGCGTCATGCCGCAGGCGACGCACATCTCCGCAAAGCGGATGCCGATCGCCTTGGTGTTGAGCACCTGCGCGCCGGTTGCCTTGGCGAGATCATCGGGATTGACCACGTAAGGAATGAGTGCGCCGCCGAGCGGCAGGATGATCTCGGCGCGGGTCTCGTCGATGAGGCCGCGGATGAGCTTCGCGGTCATCTCGAAGATCTCGTTTTTCCGCTGCGCGATGTCCTTGCCGTAGATGCCAAGCGGGCGGATGTCGCTTACGAAGCCGTCGAGCCCGTAGCTGCGCAGGATGCGCCACGTGTAGGGGACGTGGCCAGGGAGCGGCACCGTGATGCCAACGCGGTCGGCGAGCGTGAGCGCGGCATGCATCGACGTGCGCAGGAGACCGATCACCGGAATGTCGACGGCGAGCCGGCCGCCGTCGACGCCGGGATCGAACGTGTTCGAGGAGATCACGGCGTCGTAGCCGTTCTCCGCCGCCCAGAAGATCTTGCGCACAATCGCGGGCGTTTCCATCATGTGATGCAGGCCGTTGAGGACGCTCTGCGAGCCGATGGTGTCGTAGAGCTGCGAGCCCTCGTAGTCGTCGGGAAACACGATCTCGACCTTGGTGCCGGGCGAGGCATAGCTGTTGAGTTGCGCCTCGATCCGGGCGGCTTCATAGGCCGCCGACTTGCGCGGCGCCTGGTTGAGAAAACAGATTCGCATGGAAGCCTTGTTCTCCTGTGGTCGCGTGTCGGTTTCAGCCAAAGATGTCCTGGTAGATCGCCTGATAGCGCTTGGCGTTGGTGTCGACTTCTTCCGGGCTCAGCACGATCGACTTGAAGCCGCCCTGTTCCGCCTTCATCGTGGGATCCTTGGCCGGAACGTCGGGACGCATCGGGATGTAGTTGGCCTCGCGAAAGATCTCCTGGCCCGCGCGCGAGGTGATGAAGTCGAGGAACAGCCGCCCGGCGTTGGGATGCGGGCCGCCGGTGGTCACGCCCGCGACCTGCAGCGTCGTCGTCACCGCGTCGAGCGGGACCCAGCGTACCGGCGCGCCCTTGGCCTTGCTGATCGCCACGTGCGCGCTGACCATTTCGAGCCCCATCGCGTACTCGCCCGCGATGACGCGATCGAGCACGGCGCGGGTGGCGATCGGCAGCGGCGTGATGTTCTGCTTGGCGAGCTTGCGCAGATAGGCGAGCCCTTGCGCCTCGCCCATGTGGCGCAGCACGGTGGCGATGAAGCCCCAGGCGCCTGTCATCGCGTTCGGGTTCCAGACGAACGCGCCTTTCCAGCGCGGGTCTAGCAGATCGTGGTAGGTCTTCGGCGCCTGATCCGGCGGCACCAGCTGGGTGTTGTGCCCGAGCGACCGGGTCGCGAGGTTGGTGGCGATCCAGCGCCGGCCGGGATCAACCAGCGTTGCCGGCAGCCCTCGCGCGCTCGCGATGTCGAAGGGCGCCACGACATTGTTGCGGGCAAGCGGTGCAACGCCGTTGATGATCGACCAGACGTCGGCCTGGACCCGGCCGACCTTGGCCTCGTTCATCAGCCGCACGACCTGCTTCCCGCTGTCGATGCGCACGAACGTAACCTCGACGCCCGGCACCTGGCTTTGAAAGGCGTGGATCAGCGGCCGCACGATCTGGTTCACGATCAGCGTGGTGTACCAGAGCACCTGGCCTTCCTTGCGTGCCGCCTCGACCAGCGCAGGATCGGGCCGGTAGGGCTCGGCGGCGTGCGCGGGACACAGCTCAAGCAGGACAATGATTGCGACGAGGGCGCGCAGCATGTTTCCTCTTGGCCTTTTGTGCCCCGCCTGGGCGATTGGGCTAAGGCGGTTTGCGCGTCCGCGCCCCGCGTGGCCGTCAGCGGAACAGATCGTCATAGATCTTATTCCAGCGTGCGGTCTCGGTTTCCAGGTTGTCGGGCGTGTAGACGATCGACTTGAAGCCGCCCTGCTTGGGCTTGAGTTCGGGAATGCGTGCCGGAACATCCGGGTGCATCGGCAGATAGTCGTTGTCGCGCAAGATCTCTTGCCCGGCCTTGGAGACCATGAAGTCGATGAACAGCCTGGCTGCGTTGGGATGCGGCGCCCCCTTGGTGACGCCCGCGACCTGCAGCGTCTCGGTCACGTGGTCGAGCGGGACCCAGGCGATCGGCGCGCCGTGCGCGGCGCTGATCGCCACGTGGGTATTGTTCATTTCAAGGCCGATCGCGTATTCGCCGGCGATGACGCGATCGAGCACGGCGCGGATCGCGATCGGCAGCGGCACGATCTCCTGCTTGGCGAGCGCGCGCAGATAGGCCATGCCCCGCTCATCGCCCATGCCTTTGATCACCGTCGAGATGAATCCCCAGGCCCCCGTCATCGATTTTGGATTCCAGACGATCTTGCCCTTGAAGCGCGGATTGAGCAGGTCCTGATAGGTGCGAGGGGCGTGTTCCTTCGGGATGAGTTGCGTGTTGTAGGCGGCGGAGCGTACACCCGTGTTGATGGCAATCCAGCGCTTCTTGGCATCCACTAGCCCGGGCGGCAGTCCCTTCGCGTGGGCGACCTCGAATTCCGTCGCAAGGCCGCCTTTCAGCAGCGCCTGCACGCCGTCGACCATGCACCAGGCGTCGGATTGTACGCGGCCGGCGCGGGCCTCGTTGGTCAGGCGCACGACCAGCCCCAGACCGTTGGAGCGCACGTACTTGACCTGCACGCCGGGAGCGGCGCCCTGAAACACCTTGATCAGAGGCCGCACGATCTGGTCGACGATTTGGGTGGTGTAGAGGACGACCTCGCCTTCCTTCTGGGCGGCCTCGAGCAGCTTCGGATCGGGCCGGTAAGTGTCAGCGCGGCTCGCCGACGCAGCCGCGGCCACAATCATGAGGCTGAGCGCAAGGGGGCGTAGGCAGCGCATGTCTCCTCCGCGTGTGTCGTTTGCGGGCGACTATGCGCCGTTTCGGCCGGCGGGTAAATCCGCGCGAAGCGGTTGAAAGCCATGCTGCGCTCTCCTATAGCGGGGAAGTCGCCCTGAAATCAGCCACCCGAGGTGTTCATGTCGTCGCAGACTCTGGAGAGCTATCTGTCGGGGCGCTGGTCGCGCGGTGAGGGCATCGAAACAACACTGGTCGATCCGGTCACCGGCGAGGCGCTCGCGACCGCCTCGGCGCGAGGGCTCGACCTTAAGGGCGCGCTCGCGTTCGCGCGCCGGGAGGGGCAGGGTGCGCTGCGCGGCATGGGCTACGCGGCGCGCGCGAAGCTCGTCGGTGCGGTCGCCGATGTGCTCGTCGCCAACCGCGCCAAGTATGAAGGCATCGCGATCGCCAATTCGGGCAACACCAAAGCGGATGCGGCGATCGACATCGATGGTGGCATCGGCACGCTGAAATACTATGCGCGCCTTGCAGCCTCCCTGGGCGAGACCCGCGCGCTTCTTGACGAAAAGCCGGTGCGGCTGGCGAAGGCGGAAAACTACCAGGCGATCCACCTGATGGTGCCGCGCCGCGGCGTCGCCGTGCATATCAACGCCTTCAACTTTCCGAGCTGGGGCCTGTGGGAGAAGGCAGCGGTCGCGCTGATCGCGGGCGTGCCGATTGTTGCCAAGCCTGCGTCCGCGACAGCGCTGCTCGCCCACGAGATGGTGCGCGACGTGATCGCGGCCAGGGTGTTGCCCGACGGCGCGCTCAATCTTTTGGTGGGCAGCGCTGGCGACCTCCTGGCTGCTGTCACGTCCGATGACGTGATTGCGTTCACAGGCTCGGCTGACACCGCCATGCGTGTGCGCGGCCACGCCAAGGTGCTGGCCAAGAGCGTGCCGGTGAACATCGAGGCGGACTCGATCAATGCTGCCGTATTGGCGCCCGACGCGGCTGGTGGTGGTGCGGCATTCGACGCTTTCATGCGCGAGGTGGTGCGCGAGATGACGGTGAAGGCCGGCCAGAAATGCACGGCGATCCGCCGCATCTTTGTGCCGGCCGACAAGGCGGACGCGATTGCGGATGCGCTTGCCGCCAAGCTCAACGGCACCAAGGTCGGCGATCCGCGCCACGACGACACCCGCATGGGCCCGCTGGTGACGCGCGGCCAGCAGGCGGCCGCCTTCGACGGCATCCGCCGCCTCGCGACGGAAGCCACGATCGTCTGCGGCGGCGCCGAGCCGCCCGCGCTCGCGGGCATCGATCGCGACAAGTCAGCATTCGTAGCGCCGACACTGCTCAAGCTCGGCGACGCCGGCGCTGCGCGCGCCGTGCATGAAGTCGAGGTGTTCGGTCCGGCCGCGACCGTCGTACCCTATCGCGACGAGAACCAGGCGGCGAGCCTGATCGCACTTGGCGGCGGCTCGCTGGTAGCGTCGATCTATGGCGAAGACCAAGGTTTCCTCGCGCGGATGGTGAGCGAGATCGGTCCGAGCCACGGCCGGCTCCTGGTGATCGATCCCGCGATCGCATCCGCGCACACGGGCCACGGCATCGTCATGCCGCAATGCAATCACGGCGGCCCCGGCCGCGCCGGCAACGGCGAGGAACTGGGCGGGCTCTACGGGCTGCGCCTCTACCACCAGCGGCTCGCGGTGCAAGGCTCGAGCGATCTCCTGGCGAGCCTGCAGGCGACAGCGGCAAACCTGCACTGACATTGCCGATTGCGCCATGACGATTGAACGGCCGGAAAGCTTCAAGTTCGATCGGGCGCACTTGCTCAGTGGCTTTGGCGGCGTCTATCTCGTCAATGCGGTTGTCGCCTTTCTGTTTGCGGCGTCGGCTCCGGTCGCGATCATTCTGACGGCGAGCCAGCAAGGCTCGCTCGCCGAGACCGACATCGCCTCCTGGTTGTTTGGCTGCTTCTTTATCAACGGCGTCATTTCGCTCGTGTTCTGCCTGATCTACCGCCAGCCCCTGGTCTTCTTCTGGACCATCCCGGGTACGGTTCTGGTCGGCCAAGCGCTCGATCATTTGAGTTTTGCTCAGGTCATCGGCGCCTACTACGCGACCGGTGCGCTGATGCTCGTCATCGGGCTGAGCGGATGGATGCGCGCCTGCATGAGCCGGCTGCCGATGCCGATCGTCATGGCGATGGTGGCGGGCGTCTTCCTCCAGTTCGGCCTGAACCTGATCTTTGCGATCCGCGACGATGCCTTGATCGCGGCTCCGATGACCGCCGTATTCCTGCTGCTTTCGGTACTGACCCGGTTTGGCCGCGTGGTGCCGCCGGTGCTGGGTGCGCTGCTCGTCGGCATTCTTGCGATCATTGTCCTGGGCGCATTCAATCTGGGTGAGCCGATCGCGTCTGTGCTGGCGAGGCCAAATCTCTACGTGCCGGAATTCTCCTGGGCCGCCATGCTGGAACTGGTCCTGCCACTGACGATCACGGTGCTGGCAGCGCAGAACGCGCAAGGTTTTGTGGTGCTCGAGGCCGCCGGTCACAAGCCGCCGGTCAATGCAGTTACAGCGGCTTGCGGGCTCGGCTCACTGATCGCCGCGCTGGTTGGTACGGTATCGACGTGCCTCACCGGCCCGGTCAATGCGATCATCTCCAGCGTCGGCGAAAGGGATAAGCAATACGCCGCGGGCGTCATGGTGGCGCTATTCGCGCTCTTGTTCGGCATCTTCGCGCCACTGGTCACCCGGCTGATGCTGGCGACACCCAAGGCGTTCATTGCAACGCTGGCGGGGTTGGCCCTCCTGCGGGTGCTGGAGCGTGCCTTTGTGGTCTCGTTCAATGGCGGCTTCACGCTCGGCGCGACCGTCTGCTTCCTGGTAACGGTGGCGAATGTCCCGATCTTCTCCATCGGCGCGCCGTTCTGGGCGGTGCTCATCGGCGTCGCTGTGTCGTGGGCGTCAGAACGTAGTGATTTCAAATCCTTGGGGGAGGTCCCGCCGACCACTTGACCTAGGTCAAAGATCGCGCCCGCCCACGGACTTAGTTTCAGGCGTAACGATATTGTTTAGGGCAGGGACTGGCCATGACGCAGGACATTGCTGGCACCACCATGTTCGACGGTGAGCAGGCGCAGAAAGGTTTTGCGCTTAACCGAATGTGTTTTTCCTTCAACAGCGCGGAGAATCGCACGGCGTTTCTGAAGGATGAAGACGCCTATTGCCGCAAATACGGCCTCAACGATGAGCAGTGGGCGGCCATCAAGGGGCGCAATGTGCTCAAGCTGATCGAGGCCGGCGGCAATGTTTATTATCTCGCCAAGTTCGCGGGGATTTTCGGCCTCAACGTGCAGGATATAGGCGCGCAGCAGACCGGAATGAGCGTCGAGGAATTCAAGGCGAAACTTGCTGCGGCCGGGAGGTAGACATGGCCAAGATCATCGGCGGCGTTGCAACCACACACGTTCCCTCGATCGGAAAGGCGATCGCGGACAAGAAGTACGACGATCCGTACTGGAAACCTTTCTTCAAAGGCTTCGATTTTGTGCACGAGTGGCTGGCGCGGGAAAAGCCCGATGTCGCGGTGATTTTCTATAACGACCACGGGCTGAACTTCTTTCTGGACAAGTTGCCGACCTTTGCGGTCGGTGCAGCAAAGGAATACCGCAACGAGGACGAAGGCTGGGGCATTCCGGTGGCGCGACCGGCGGCAGGAGACCCGGCTCTGTCATGGCACCTGATCAATGCGCTCGTCGCCGACGAGTTCGACATCACGATGTGCCAGGAGATGCTGATCGATCACGCGGTGACGATCCCGCTGGAACTGATGTGGCCGGGCAATTGGCCGGTGAAGATCGTGCCCATATCCGTCAACACGGTGCAGCATCCGCTGCCGTCACTCGCGCGCTGTCTTAAACTAGGACAGTCGGTCGGCCGCGCAATCGAATCCTTCCCGCAGGATCTACGGGTGATGATCGTGGGCACCGGTGGGCTCTCGCACCAGCTCGACGGGGCGCGAGCAGGCTACATCAACAAGGAGTTCGACCAGCTCTGCCTCGACAAGATTGTCAATGAGCCTGAGGCGCTCACGCGCTATTCAATCCATGACTTTGTTGCGCTCGCCGGCGCACAGGGGGTGGAGTTCCTGAATTGGATGGCGATGCGAGGTGCGCTGACCGGACAGGTGACGCAGGCGCATCGCAACTACCACATCCCGATCTCGAATACGGCGGCAGCGACGGTTGTGCTGGACAATCACGCGGAAGCGGCCCGGCAGGCGGCCTGAAGATCTGGGCGGGGGCGACTATCACCAGGGGCGGTAGTCGCGCTGCCAATATCCATTGCGCTGCCGAGATCGGCCGTTGTCGCGATAACGATTGTCTCGCCGATAGCGCCGGTCCGGGCGGTCGCGATCAGGCGCGAAGCCCCAACGGCGCTGCTGAATCTCGACCTGCTCTTCGTAGCGTGGGCGTTTGCGGGCGCGCTTGCGGGTTGCTTGCTTCGGTGGCGTTGCTGTTGATGTCTCGCTGCCCTTGGCGAGGGCCTGAAGCGGAGATTGCTCCACCCGGGGCAGCGGCTCCAACCCGACCAGTTCCGGTGCGTCCATCTTGCGAGGGCCAGGTACCAAGCGCGTCTTCGCAGGTGGAACGTAGGCCGCCACACCCGCATTCACGACCGTCACCGGTTGGAACAGCCAGTACAGCAGCAGGAAGATACCGGCCATGAAGGCAAGGTACCCGCTGAGATAACCCAAGACGGGAATCGTCCACGCTTCTTGGTCTCCAGTACGCGGCCGCGGCATGGGTACGCAACGCTGTCAGGAAAGCTTGGGTTCCATTCTCCTCTCAAAAGAATGTGGCACCTGTGAGTCTGTAACGGGAATTTGTTCGCGCGGAGCTTGCTGAGTGTGACGATGCGCCGCGCGACGCTCAGCCCGCCTTCTTGAGCGCGAGATGCTGCTCGGCGGCCGCTTCGACGGTCTTGTGCGCGCGCTGCACCGCGGGACGCGCGTGGATCGCGTCGAACCAGCGCTTGACGTTAGGATAAGAGTTCGAGCGTCTGCGCCTGATGCTTCGGGTTGCGCACCCACACATAGGTCGTCATGTCGGCAATCGAGTAGTCGCCGGCAAGATACTCGACCTTCGCCAGGCGATCATCGAGGACCTTGTAGAGCCGCGCGGATTCCTTGACATAACGCTCGATCGCGTAGGGCATCTTTTCGGGCGCTTTGTTGAGGAAGTGATTGGCTTGCCCGAACAGCGGCCCGACGTTGGCCATCTGAAACATCACCCCATTCGATAGTGCGATAGCGCTCGGCGGCATCCTTGCCGATGAACTTGCCATATTTGTCGGCAAGATAGATCAGGATCGCGCCCGACTCGAACAGCGACAGCGGCTTGCCGCCAGGTCCGTCCTGATCGACGATGGCCGGCACCTTGCTGTTCGGGCAAATCGCGACGAACTCCGGCTTGAACTCGTCGCCGGTGCGGATGTTGACCATGTGCAGCCGGTACGGGACTTCGGCCTCTTCGAGGAAGATCGGAACCTTGCGGCTGTTGCCGGTTGTCCAGGTATAGACGTCGATCACGCTGTTCTCCTTTTGTGTCCGATTAGAAGCGCTCGTTCAGCCATTTTGCCATGTAGTTGAACAGGTTCTTCACGGAGTTGGAATACTGGCCCGGGGTTCGTTCGCAGCGTGTGCATGGACCAAATCCATGTACGGCGCCCTCGATGGTGATGAAGTCCTTGTCCTTGCTAGCCGACAAATCGTAGTGGCGCTCGTTGTCGCGAATGAAATAGTGCGCTCCCATCGCGGTGAACAGAACGGGTACCGTGATCGACTGGATGGCGCAGACCGTCGAGTTGTTGGTCGAGCAATAGTCGATGTCATCGATCGAATTTCTGGCCCGGATGGCGTTTGCGCTCAGGAACGAGCGTAGCGTGTAGACCTTGGTGCCGGTGCTGAAGCGTAGATTGTCGTACGCAAGCTTGGGGTTGGCAACATAGACGCTCTTGATCACCTGGGTCACGATGGTGCCGTCGTTTTGAAGCAGGCGCTCCGGCCTCGCCGTGCTGTTGACGGCCGCGATGTCGGGCTGGGCAATGTAAAGCGCGGCCGATGCGCCCGGGCCCGAGCCGGGGTTGCCGCCGCGCGGGATGATCATGATGTCGTTGTCGGCATAGGGGTAGTCGTTTCGTTTCATGCGCGCGAGCTTGTCGCATGCGCTGTCGATCAGCCGGTTCATGCGGTCGGCCTGGGCCTTGAAATAGCGCGCCTGAAATTCCGGTGAGTAGTGCGACGGCCCGTTCGGGTTGAAGCCGTTCTTGGAATCGAACGGGTTGAGCTCCGGAATGAGCGGCGCATCCGGGGGGTTGTTCTCGTTTGCGACAGCGGGATTGAGCGCGCGCAGCGTGTTGATCGAGTTGCCGGGATGGGCGTCAGCGAAAACGATGCCGTCAGCGCGCGGCAGGCCCGCAAGGTCGTCGCCGCACTCGGTAAGCTTGTTCGGTCCCTGGCAATAGGACGGGCCCTTCTCCGCCACCGCCTGGTAGAGCGCCATCAAGGGCCCGCCGCCGCTGTGGGCGAACAGCACGACCTTGCTGATCCCCTGCTGCCGGCGCAGGAATTCCACGCCCAGCTTGACGTCGAGCGGCAGCTTTTCGAAGTCGACTGCCGCCTCGTTGTTCTCGTAGCGGGTGTTCATGCACAGCATCAGGAAGCCGCGCCGGGATAGCTCGGTGCAGGCGGGGTGGGCGAGATAGTTCGAGGTCCGGTGCATCACCAGGATGCCGACGTGGGGCGCCGGACCGGCGTCCGGCTTGTAGAGCGCGCCCTTGGTGCGGCCGGGAAACCGGATGAACTCAGGCTTGCTTTGCGCGGGGGCCGGGTCGGGCAGGCAGCAGATGGCGAGCGCCATGACGGCTAACGCGCGCAGTATTGAATGAGCCTTCATTGAATAAGTCTTCATGGCCCTCTCCTCCCGACCTTCTTGCGACGGAGCTTGGACGCAGCACCTTCGTGACGCAAGGCCGCCGCACCAGGCGAGGGCCGGTAGCCCGCCCCGCGGGGATCAACTAGTCTTCCGGCGAGCAAAGGCCGAAGGCAGGTCATGTCGACATCCCAGGAACGATCGGCGGCGGCGAGCTTTGTCGAGCGCCACGGCTTGTGGAGCGGGGAGCAGTTCGAGGCGGCCCGCAAGGCCGAGAAGCTGATCGAGGAACGAGGGCTTGAGGTCGTTCGCCTGTCATTCCCCGACCAGCACGGCATCCTGCGCGGCAAGCAGGTGATGGCAGCAGATGCCGCCCGCGCGATGCGCAACGGCTGCACCGTCACCACGACCTTGTTGGCGAAGGACACGTCCCACCGCAGCGTGTTTCCGGTCTTCACCCCGGGTGGCGGTTTCGGCATGCCGGAGATGGAA
Organism: uncultured Alphaproteobacteria bacterium; assembly: GCA_963753575.1. GTDB lineage: Bacteria > Pseudomonadota > Alphaproteobacteria > Rhizobiales > Xanthobacteraceae > VAZQ01. The sequence goes on along the minus strand of CAVWCR010000003.1, from coordinate 2,079,474 downwards.
GGCGGTGCCGACGTTCTGATGATCGCCGACCCGACCACGTTTCGGGTGCTGCCCTGGGCGCCGAAAACCGGTTGGGTTCTGTGCGACATCTATTTCCAGAACGGCAAACCGGTGCCGTTTTCAACCCGGCATCTCTATCGCAACGTCTTGCGCAATCTCGCCGGTGCTGGCTTCGACTACATGGCCGGGCTCGAGGTCGAGTTCCATGTGTTCAAGCTCGTCAATCCGCGGCTCGATCCGGCCGATGCCACCTGGCCCGGGGAGGCGCCACAGGTGAGCCTGCTTTCGCCGGGCTATCAGTATCTCACCGAGACGCGCTTTGATCAGATCGAGCCGATCCTGGAAACGCTGCGGCGCGACGTGGTCGCGCTCGGCCTGCCATTACGCTCGGTCGAGATCGAGCTTGGGCCGAGCCAGTGCGAATTCACGTTTCATCCGCAAGTCGGGCTCACGCCGGCCGATACGATGATGCTCTTTCGCAGCGCCGTGAAGCAGAGTTGCCGCCGCCAGGGCTATATCGCGAGCTTCATGTGCCGGCCGAAGCTTCCCAATCTCATGTCGAGCGGCTGGCACCTGCACCAGTCGCTGCGCGAGCAGGCGGGCGGCGCCAACGCCTTCATGGCAGCGACCGGGCCGCTGTCACCGCTCGGTCGCCATTTCCTGGGCGGGCTGCTGGCGCACGCGCGTGCGGCGGCCGCCTTCACGACGCCCACGATCAATGGCTACAAGCGCTATCGCGCCTATGCGCTGGCGCCCGACCGCGTGATCTGGGGCCGTGACAATCGCGGTGCCATGATCCGTGTCATTGGCGCACCGGGCGATCTCGCGACGCGGCTTGAAAACCGGGTCGGGGAGCCGGCCGCCAATCCCTATCTCTACATGGCCTCGCAGATCATCGCGGGCCGCGATGGTGTCGCGCGCAAGCTCGATCCGGGGCCGTCGGCAGACACGCCTTACGAAACGCAGGCGCCGCTTCTTCCCAAGACGCTCGAGGAAGCGCTCGCTGCGCTCGCCGAGGATCGCTTTTTCGCCGAAGGTTTCGGTCAGGACTTCATCGATTACTACCTCACCATCAAGCGGGCTGAGCTCGCGCGCTACCATGCGGAGGTCACCGAGTGGGAGCAGAAGGAATATTTTGAGCTGTTTTGATTGGGAGCCGGCAGAAATACGATGCATGCGACTGACGATGTGAAATTGAAGCTGCCGACATCGACGGACCTGATCGCGCGCGCCCGCGCACTCGCTCCTACCCTCGCCGCGCGCGCCGCCCAGGCGGCGCAAGAGCGGCGCGTACCGCATGAGACCATCGCCGACGTGCAGGCGGCGGGACTTTTTCGCGTGTTTCAGCCCAAGCGCTGGGGCGGCTACGAGATGGATCCGGCGACCTATTTCGAAGTGCAGCTCGCGCTCGCGGAAGGCTGCATGTCGACGGGTTGGGTCTACGGCGTCGTCGGGCTGCATCCCTGGCTGATGGGCCTGTTCGACGACCGCGCCGCACAGGATTTGTGGAGGAAGGACGATGCGGTCCTCATCTGCTCCTCGTTGATGCCGACCGGCACCGCAGTCCCGGCGCCGGGTGGCTTTCGCCTGTCCGGGCGCTGGAAATTTTCCAGCGGATGCGAACATTGCGGCTGGGCCTACCTCGGCGGCACGCCGGCGGAAGACGGCAGGCCGGGCGACCGCAGCATCTTTCTCGTCCCGCGCGGCGACTACGAGATCGAGGACACTTGGCGCGTCTCCGGCCTCAAGGCAACCGGCAGCCACGACATCGTGGTGAAGGATGCCTTCGTACCCGACTATCGGCGGCTGCGCTGGATCGACAACTTCAACGGCGTCGGCCCCGGGCAGGCCGTGAACAAGTCTTCGCTCTATCGCTGGATCTTCGGCCAGATTTTCTTTCGCGGCGTTTCAACGCCGGCGCTCGGCGCGCTGCAGGGCATGCTCGACGCCTATCTGCGCTACGGCAGCGCGCGGGTCGCGCGCGGCGCGCGCGCCATCGACGATCCGAGCGTTCAGCTCGTGGTGGCGGAGGTCGCCGCCGCGATCGACGAGATGAAGACGATCCTGTTTCGCAACATGCGCAATCTCGGCGCCTATGCGGAGCGCGGCGCGCTGCCGCCGCTGCACGAGCGGATCGCGTACAAGTTTCATTCGGCGCTGGTCGGGGAGCGTTGTAGCCTGTTCGCATCGCGGCTGTTCAAGGCTGCGGGCGGCGCCGGGCTTTACACCGACCTGCCGTTCGGCCGCATCCTTGCCGACATCACGGCTGGGCGCCAGCACATCTCGAACCAGTACGATTCGATCGGGCGCAATTACGGCGCCGCCATGTTCGGGAACGAAGAGATTAAAGACCTGATGCTGTAGCAGCATCGGAATCGTAGGGTGGGCAAAGGCGCTGGTACCGCCTGTCCAAACGACTGAATCTCTCGTGCGCCGTGCCCACCAACGACATCGATGCACCGCAGCTATGTCTGGTGGGCACGGCGCACGCACGGCTTTTCCGTCGTTGAGATGCTGTGCCCGCGCCTTTGCCCACCCTACGCGCTGATACTGTGGCGCGTTTCAGCGCGTCAGGAACGGCATCGCCAGCTTGTGGAACAGGTCGGCGGCATCCCACGGCACAAGATGCTTGCAGCCGTCGGCGAAGTGCAGATCGAGCTGCGGGTAGCGCTCGTGCAACAGCGTGGCGCGCTCCTCAGCGCGCGCGCGGTCGTTGCGGCCATAGATCAGCAGCAACGGCTGCTTGACCTCGACGAGCCGCTGCCAGAGCGGAACCGACGCCTTGCCGCCGCCGTCCTCTCCCGTCGCGGCATGACGGCGAACGAACTGTTCGAAGCAGGGCCCGATGCTGTTCTGGTGGCGCAGCGCCAGCTCTTCGTCGGTAATCATCTCGTGGTGATAGAGGTTGGCCTCGAGCAGCGCGCGCGTGTCCTCGATCGTGGGTTCCTTCTTGACCATGCGCTCTTCCAGCCTGGCCTGCGCCGCACCCTCGCGCCCGCCCACCTTGGTGCCGCCCGTTTCCAGCGGCGGCAAAAGGCTGCCGGTGCCGAGCACGATCACATGCGACACCCGCTCCGGATTCTTGAGCGCGATGCTGACCGCCGGTCCCCCGGACGAGGAATGACCGATCAGCGCTGCACGCTTGAGGCCGAGCACATCCATGAAGCGCAGGATGAAGGCGTTGCGCGCGGCACCGCCGAGGTCGGGCGCCGGATCGCTCTTGCCGAAGCCGGGCAGATCGACCGCGATCGCGCGTATGCCGCCGGCGCCGAGCGCGCGCAGGTTGCGGCGAAAGACGTCGGCTGAAGATCCGAGTGAGCTGCCATGCAGCAGGATCGCCGGCACGCCGGCGCCGTCCTCGAGATAGCGGATATTGAGGCCATCGACCGCAACGAAGCGATCATTGGTTCTGACGGCAACGTTCATCATCGAAATCTCCCTTTGTGCCGCGCGTTGTCGCGCGATCAGGTGGAGTCAGCGGCCGGCAATGCGCTGCCACGGCACCAGCTTGAGGCGGCGGGTGCCGTGCGCGATGTAGGGTTCGCTGTTGGCGATCTTCTCGGCCTCAGCGCGGGTTGCGGCGCGGAAGATGATCATGCCGGTGCCGAAGCGGTTGCCGGTGTCGTCGAGGAACGGGCCCGCACCGACGAGCATGCCCTTGGCTTCGAGGTCATGGATGAACTGGTGATGGAGATCGGTCAGCTGCTCCCGGCTGAGCGCGAGCTTCGGCGGCGGATCGATGACCTCGTTGTTGATCACCCAGCACTGCTCACGCTCGCTCATGACGCTCTCCTCCGCGGACCTGTTTGGCCGGACGGTCAGTGAGGATAGTTCATTGCGGGCGGGCCCAAAAGCCAATTCGGGCCGGTCCATCGTCCTCAGACGATCAGCCGCTCAGGGCTTGATGACGCGGCAGATGTACCACGAGCCGAACATGAACTGCTCCATCTCGATCGAGCCCGCGAGGCGCGCGAGGTCTTCCCAAGGCTTGATCAGCGGATTGCCGAGCATTGTGCGCTTCATCAGCCAGAGGCTGAACGGCAACACCAGCCGTCCGCCGAGCCCGGGCGGAAGCTTGGCGTCCATGATGACGAGCCGGCCGCCGGGACGCAGCTGATCCCAGGCTTCGTGCAAAACAGTGAGGTGATGCGGCATGGTGTTGTACGACAAGCCGAACATCGCGCCATCGAGCGGCACGGGCGCCCGATATTCGGCCGCGTCGCATTCGATCAGCTCGACGTTGCGCCAGTGACTGCGGTCGCAGAGCGCGCGTGACTTGGCGAGCATGCCCGGCGAGAGGTCGACGCCGTAGACGCGTCCGTGGGGCCCGACCGCCTTGCTCAGGAAGGGAAGATTTCGGCCGGTTCCGCAACCGATCTCAAGCACGTGGTTGCCCGGTCTGAGCTTAAGATGCTCGACGGCCTTGGCGCGAAATCCCGGTGGTTGGAAGAACAGCCAGTCGAAAAGCGGAATCAGGTTAGACAGGCGGTCGTAGCGCTTGGCGATGAAGTCGCGATCGAGATCCTCCCACTGATGCTCTGACTGGCCTGCACGCAGGACAAATTTCGCGCGCGAACGCGCGTCGGTCCCGGCTTCCGACACTGAGATCTCCTCTGGCTTGGCGAAGTCGATTCTTCTTTTTGCAGCATTTATAGGTAGTCTCGCCTCCATAGCAAATTCGAACCGCTCCGCAGTCGCGGCACGTCAGCGCAGGAACACAAGTGATTCGCTGCTTGAGCGGCGCAAGATAGAGTCTCAAGTGAGAGTCTTGAGGCTCACGTGTCGCCGATCTGCCTGGGCCGCCCCATCAGAACCGGCTGGAACAGCACGGCGGCCGCCAACGTACACACAAGCGACAGCGCCAGGAGCTTGCCCATGCTTGATGTGCCTGGATGGCTCGACAACCAGAGGCTGCCGAATGCCGTGGCGGTCGTCATGGCGCTGAAGATCACCGCGCGGGTCAAGGCTGATTGCAGAAGTCCGGTTTGGCCAGCGCGCCAAGCCATGATGTAATAAATCTTGAACGCGACGCCTACTCCAAGCAGGAGCGGCAGCGCGATGATATTGGCGAAGTTGAGCTTGAGTCCGATCAAGACGCAGATTTCGAGTGTGACAACTCCGGCGAGTAGGAGGGGGATCAGCGTCAGCAACACGTCGGTAAAGCGCCTGAGCACAATCCAGAGCAGGATTGCAATCGACACAAAGGCCCAGAAGCCGGCCTCGATGAAAGCGCGCACGACGGTCTCGCCGGATTTGAAAATCGCAATCGGACCTCCGCTCGCTCCCGGCTCGACCGCAAGAACGGCGCGGGCGAACGCCCGCAGCGTCTCGTTGTCGTTCGGATCGCCCTTGGGATGCACTTCGACGCGAGCACGACCATCGGGCAGCGCCCAGTTCACTTTGATATCGGGCGGAACGTTGTCTTCGGTGATCTGCTGTGCTTCGAACGAATCGCGCAGGCCCGCCAGCGCCGTACGCAACGGCGAGACCAGCGCAGATTCTGCGCGTACCCGGACCGCCTTGTCGCCGTCGGCGAGCGTCTTGAGTGCGGCGCTCAATCTCTTGGCCGCCTGTGCACCTGTGCCGGACTGGCTGCCGGCGGCGCGTGTGAGAGCATCGGCGCCGCGGTTGAGCGCCGTGATGGCCTCGGCATCGGTGGGGATGGGGCGGGGCGGTGCCTTGAAGGCAGGCTCCAGCGTCTTGGCTGCCTGATTGATCAGCGCAAGCTTCTCTTGCTGGTTCTTCGGTATGAACGTGTCCAGCGACAGGACGTGATCGACCTCGGGCACTGCCGACAATCGCTCGGCGACACGTCGGGCTTCCGCCTGCGAGGAGGTCAGCACGTTAACGCCGTTGGCGCCGCTTGCCGGATCGCGCCGAAGATCGAGAAAGGTCGCGATCGATTCGACCCGGGGGCTTCTCAGGTTCATGGGATTGAAGTCGAACTGCAAGTAGTAGAGCAGCGGCAACCCGCCGAGCGAGACGATCGCCGTGCCGACGATGATGGCGATGCGATGACGCTCCATGAACCGGTCGACCGGAGCGAGCGCTGAATAACCCAAAGGCTCCTTTTCGCCAGCCGGGTTCATCAGCGAGAGCAAGGCCGGCAACAGCGTCACGCTGACGATGAACGCGATGATCATGCCCACGCCGGCGATCTGGCCGAGTTCGGACACGCCCTTGTAGGCAGTCGGAAGGAACGACAGGAAGCCGGCCGCCGTCGCTGCCGCAGCGAGCGTGAGCGGTACGCCGGCGTGGCGTGCCGCATTCTTCAGCGCGACCCGGAGATGATTCACCTCGTAGCGCTCCGCCCGGTAACGAACGCTGAACTGAATTCCGAAATCGACGCCGATCCCCACAAACAGCACCGCGAAAGCGATCGAGATCGGGTTGAGCGAACCTACCATCGCCAAGCCCAACGCTGCCGTCATGGCGAGGCCCGCGGTGATGCTGATCAGCACGGCCGCGATGATCCGGGCCGACCGTAGCGCCAGCCACAGGATGCCGATCAGAAAGGTGAGGGAAACGGTGGCGTTGAGCCCGGCATTGTCCTTGAGGGTCGCGAATTCCTCGTCCTGGATGGCGACGGGACCGGTCAGGCGCACGCGGGCGTGATATTCGGTGTCAAGCTTGAGGTCGGAAACGACTTGGCGGATGGCCTTGGTGGCCTTCTCGCCCGGCTCCAAGGCGGCGAAATCGAGGACAGGCCTGATCTCGATAATGCGGCGCAGTTCGTGGGGGTCCGACGCCTTGCCAGCCGCCAATTCGCGCCACGAGAAGTTTGCGGGGCGGCCGGCAATCGCGTCTTCGATCGCACTCGCGAACATGGTCAGCGGGCGTGTCATCGCGTCAAGCGTGTACATATTCCGCTGTACGCCCGCTAACGCGAAAGTGAGTGACTGGACCAGCCCGCGCCAGTTCTGGTCGGATACCAGCACCTGAATCAGGGGCGCCGCGCGGGAAAACTGGGAGGTGTAGGAGGTCACCTGCTCGGTCGAGGCGAACAGAAGGGCGTTCTTGCTGAAGAACGCGCCACCGGCCGGCTCCCGGACCAACGTAAAAAGATTTGTTTGGGTGGCCAGCCTTTCGACCAGCTCTGACGTGGCCTGGGAGGCGAGTTCGGAGGTAGGGGCGTCCACCACGGCCACAATGGTTTCGTTACGGTGAGGAAATGCCGCGCTGACCGCAAGCTCTTGCTTACGCCAGTCAAGATCAGGTGAGATCAATTTGTTAACATTGGTATCAATGGAAAAGTTCTTTGCCGAATAGTAGCTGGATAACACTGTTAAAATGGCGAAAACAATAACAACAGGCCAGCCATGGCGCGTACAAATATTGACAACCGCCACGATCTTAGATTTCAGCATGTCTTGTTCTTTCCGGATTTTGCGGCTCTAATGGTTCGATTAACCATTGAACCGAGTGAACCATGCGGCTATTCAGGGCGTTATCAACGGACCCATCGAGGGGGAGCAGTACCGCCGCCCCTATGCGATACGCGGGGTGCTCCCATATTGTTCCAAGAACGCGATCAAGAGCCATACCAAGGCAAGGCGTCATCCAGCTTCCCGTTGTGCTAGTGACAATGATGTTCCAATCATGACAGCACCTACTCCGATCCTCGACACCATCAGGACCCCGGCCGATCTCCGGCGTCTGGATGAGAAGCAACTTCGGCAGGTGGCTGACGAGCTGCGAGCCGAGACAATCAGCGCGGTTGCCGTGACCGGCGGGCACCTCGGGGCAGGCCTCGGGGTGGTCGAACTGACGGTCGCGCTCCACTATCTGTTCGACACGCCGCGCGACCGGCTTATATGGGATGTCGGGCATCAAGCCTACCCACATAAGATCCTGACCTCCCGCCGCGATCAAATTCGCACCCTGCGCCAGGGTGGCGGACTGTCGGGCTTCACCAAGCGCGCCGAAAGCGAGTACGACTGCTTTGGCGCAGCGCATTCGTCGACGTCGATTTCTGCCGGCCTCGGCATGGCGGTGGCACGGGATCTGGCCGGACAATCGCACAATATTGTTTGCGTGATCGGCGACGGGGCGATGTCGGCGGGAATGGCGTACGAAGCCATGAATAACGCCGGCGCGATGGATTCGCGACTCATCGTCATTCTCAACGACAACAATATGTCGATCGCGCCGCCGGTGGGCGCGTTGTCGGCCTATCTCGCGCGGCTGGTGTCCGGGCGGTCCTATCGGTCGTTGCGTCAGGTCGTTCACCAGTTGGCCAAGCGGTTGCCGAAATTCCTTGAGCAGCGCGCGCGCGCGATGGAGGAATATGCGCGTGGTCTGGTCACGGGCGGCACCCTGTTCGAGGAGCTCGGGTTCTTCTACGTCGGTCCGATCGACGGCCACAATCTCGATCACTTGCTGCCCGTCCTGCGCAACGTCCGCGACACCAAGGAAGGGCCGATCCTGGTTCATGTGGTGACGCAAAAAGGCAAGGGCTACGCGCCTGCCGAAGCATCCCAGGACAAATACCACGGCGTGGTGAAGTTCGACGTTGCCACCGGCAAGCAGATCAAGGCGAAGGCGAACGCTCCGTCCTACACGGCGGTGTTCGGCCAGAGCCTCACGAAGGAGGCCAGGAAGGATGATCGCATCGTGGCGATCACCGCGGCGATGCCCTCCGGCACCGGCATCGACATCTTCGCCAAGGAGTTTCCGGCGCGCACGTTCGATGTCGGAATCGCCGAGCAGCACGGCGTGACTTTCGCGGCCGGTCTGGCGGCCGAGGGTTACAAGCCATTTGCGGCGATCTATTCGACGTTCTTGCAGCGCGGCTATGATCAGATCGTGCATGATGTCGCCATTCAGCGGCTGCCGGTCCGCTTTGCAATCGATCGCGCAGGCCTGGTCGGCGCCGATGGTCCGACCCACGCCGGTTCGTTCGATCTGCCCTATCTCGGCTGTCTGCCCGGATTCGTGATCATGGCGGCGGCGGACGAAGCGGAACTCGTGCACATGGTGGCGACGGCCGTTGCCATCGACGATCGGCCCAGCGCCTTTCGCTATCCGCGCGGCGACGGTGTCGGTATCGACATGCCCGAGTTCGGTGTGCCGCTGGAGATCGGCAAGGGCCGGGTCGTGCGCGAAGGCAGCACGGTCGCTCTACTCTCACTTGGCACGCGCCTGGCGGAATGCCTGCTCGCGGCCGAGACACTGGCCACGCATGGCCTCACCACGACAGTTGCCGATGCGCGCTTCGCCAAGCCGCTCGACGTTGATCTTGTGCTGCGGCTTGCCCGCGAGCACGAGGTTCTCATTACCGTGGAAGAGGGGGCCATCGGAGGCTTCGGCGCCTACGTTCTGCAGACGCTGGCCGAGCACGGAGCGCTCGATCAGGGCCTCAAGGTCCGGAGCATGGTGCTGCCGGACATGTTTATCGATCAGGATTCTCCGGCCGTGATGTATGCCAAGGCTGGTCTCGATGCGAAGGGCATCGTCGCCAAGGTCTTCGAGGCGCTTGGTAAAGACCGCCGTTCGGACGTGGTGCAATTCTTTGGCAAGTCTTCCCCTAAGGGGGCTTGACCTATATATGCCGCCCGCAACCAGTGCCCTCTGCTTCCGAAGCACTAGCGAGCATCGGCCAAGCGCCGAGGAATGGACGCAATGAAGGTCATCTTGGCCCAGCCCCGTGGATTCTGCGCCGGGGTTGTGCGCGCCATCGAGATTGTCGAGCGCGCGCTGGAGAAATATGGGCCGCCGGTCTACGTGCGCCACGAAATTGTACATAACAAGCATGTGGTTGAGAGCCTCAAGGCGAAAGGCGCGCGCTTCGTCGAGGACCTGTCCGAGGTGCCTGCCGACGCGGTCACGATCTTCAGCGCCCACGGCGTCGCCAAGAGTGTCGAAGATGAAGCCGCCGCGCGCAGCCTGCCGGTGCTGAACGCCACCTGTCCGCTGGTGACGAAGGTTCACAACCAGGGCAAGCGCTACGTCGGACAGGGGCGCCAGCTCATCCTGATTGGACACGCCGGGCATCCGGAGGTCGAAGGCACGATGGGCCAGATCCCGAGCCCGGTCATCCTGGTGCAGAGCGAGGCCGACGTCGAGGCGCTCGCCTTGCCGGCCGACACGCCGGTCGCCTACGTGACGCAGACCACGCTGAGCGTCGATGACACGCAGGGCATCATCGCCTCGCTGCAGCGCAAGTTCAGCGACATCGTCGGGCCGGAGACTCGCGATATCTGCTACGCGACCCAGAACCGCCAATCTGCCGTTCGCGAGCTGAGCAAGCTTGTCGATGTGATTCTGGTCGTCGGTGCGACCAACAGCTCGAACTCCAATCGCTTGCGTGAGATCGGAAGCGAGGAGGGGCGGCCGAGCTATCTGATCGCCGACGGAAGCGAATTGGACCCGAAGTGGCTCGCGGGCATGCAGACGGTGGGTATTACCGCGGGTGCCTCCGCGCCGGAGGTCCTGGTCGACGATGTGATCTCGGCCTTGCGGCGATTGGGGCCGGTCGAGGTCTCGATCCTGCCCGGCCGCCAGGAAAAGATCGAATTCCGGCTGCCGCCGGAACTGGCCAAGGCATCTTGAAATTAACAATCGGGCGGGAGCCCGGCAGCTGGAGAGCGGAGCTTATGGGGCTTCCTTTTCTCAAGGAAATGCGGATCGGCGCATACCTGCTGAAGCAGAAGCTTGCAGGTCGTAAGCGCTATCCGCTTGTTTTGATGCTGGAACCGCTGTTCCGCTGCAATCTCGCCTGCTTCGGCTGCGGCAAGATCGACTATCCGGACGCGATCTTGAACCGCCGCTTGTCGGTGAAGGAGTGTCTTGACGCGGTCGACGAGTGCGGCGCGCCGATGGTGGCGATCCCGGGCGGCGAGCCGCTGATCCACAAGGAGATCGGCGAGATCGTCAAGGGCATCGTGGCGCGCAAGAAGTTCGTGTCGCTATGCACCAACGCTCTGCTCCTGGAGAAGAAGCTGCATCTATTCGAGCCGTCGCCTTATCTCTTCTTCTCGGTGCATCTCGACGGGCTCAAGGAACACCACGACAAATCGGTTTGCCAGGAAGGCGTGTTCGAGCGCGCGGTGTCGGCGATCAAGGCCGCGAAGGCGAAGGGCTTCGCCGTCAACGTCAACGCCACGATCTATGACGGCCATCCGCCGCAGGACATCGCGGCATTTCTGGATTTCGCCAGGGATCTTGGCGTCGGTGTGTCGATCTCGCCCGGCTACGCCTACGAGCGTGCGCCGGACCAGGAGCATTTCCTGAATTGGCGCAAGACCAAGGAGCTGTTCCGGGACATCTTTGCCCTCGGCAAAGGCAAGCGCTGGACGCTCGTTCACTCCGCTTTGTTTCTCGACTTCCTGGCCGGCAATCAGACCTATCATTGCACCCCATGGGGAATGCCGACGCGCAACGTCTTCGGCTGGCAGAAGCCGTGCTACCTGCTGGGCGAAGGCTATGCGGCAACATTCGACGAGCTCATGGAGACCACCGACTGGGACTCCTATGGCACCGGCCAATACGAAAAGTGCGCGAACTGCATGGCCCATTGCGGCTACGAGCCGACCGCCGCCGACGCGACGTTGAGTCAGCCACTCGCCGCGCTACGGGTGTGGCTGCGCGGTCCGCGCACCGACGGAGAAATGGCGCCGGAGATATCGCTTGAGCACCAGCGACCGGCGCAGTTTGTGTACTCGGAGCAGGTGCAGAGGAAGCTGTCGGAGATTCGTTCTGCCGAAACGAGCGAGCGAGCCGCGAAAGCAGCCGGCGCTCAGCAGCGTCCGCTCGAAGCGGCAGAATAGGCAGAGGCGCCGCGCGTCAAGCGACGTCCAGTTTGAGCTGAGGGATATCAGGCAATCCCAGGTGCGGGCCGAGCAACTGACGGCCGCGTCGAAGCGTAGCGCGCGCTGCCCGCGCATCCAGAGCGGTCCGCAGGATCGTGGGCAGCTCCCAGGGGTTTCGCAGCAGCAGGCGCGCCATTGCGGCGAAGTCGGTCGTGCCGTCCGGCCGCATGGCGCCGATTGCGGACTGGGGCAGAGCACGCCCGGCCGGGTCGGTGATCACGCGGATCGCGGCCATCGGGATTGCGTGCTTGGCCGCGACGCTCGCCACGATGTGAGAACTCCATGTCGACGGCGACCGCACCGGTTTTCTGGTGCAGGGCGCGCTTGGCTTCGGCGGTTGCCACTGGTGCAGGGACACCTGCAAGCAGGCCGGGCATGGCATCCGGAACCCTATCGATCAGGTTTTGCGACCATCGGGGGTCGGTCAATAAGCGGCTGGAACCAGAAAGGATTGCGGATGCGACGATACAGTCGCCTGGCTGTAGATCCGGGTGCAGGCCGCCCGCCACCCCAAAGCTCACTAGGCCGCCGCAGCCGTCCCGCACCGCGGCTGCGAGCGAGAGGGCCAGATGCCGACCATCGCCGCTGCAGATCACCTGAACCCCCGGGCCCGCGGCAATACGGGCCTCAAAGGCTAAGCCCACGACAACGATCATTGAGTCACCGCCCCCGATTCCACTCGACCTGGAACTGTAGCCCGACAAATTGTCGCAATCGAGCGACTTGCAGGGCCAAAAGCAGGATAAGCTGCGACAGGATCGCGCTTTATTGCCGGATAGTGGCCAGATGGCCACATCTTTGGGATGGGTGGACTGCCGTTTCCATTCACCTGCCGGCTCCAGACGGTGCCTCAGGCGCGGGCGCGCATGGCGTTATCCACAAGGGTCTTGCCCAGAGACCAGACCGCCCCCGGCACGCGGTGAGCGGCCGCCGTCACCGCATCGAACGCGCGTTCGATCCAAGCGCAGTCTTCTTCGGAAATAATCAACGGCGGCAGCAACTTGACGGTGTGGCTGGCGTGGCCGGCTACCTGGCTGAGAAGCTTGTGGTCCTTGAACAACGGGATCGTGATCAGCTGACAGAACAGCCCCTTGCTGGCGGTCTCCAGCAGGTTCCATGAGGTCTTGAGCGCGAGCGATTGTGGCGGCCCGTATTCGACGCCGATCATAAGACCCTTGCCGCGGACCTCGCGGAGAAGCTCGTACCGCGGAACCAGCGCCGACAGGGCGTGCAGCAACCGGTCGCCCTTCTGGGCGGCGTTCTCGATCACACGCTCCCGTTCGAGCACGCTGAGCGTGGCAATGCCGGCCGCCATCGCCAGATCGTTCTTGCCGAAGGTGGACCCATGCACGACCGCGCGGTCCATGCGGTTGAACAGCTTGTCGAAGATCGGCTTGCGGGTCAGCACGGCGCCGACCGGCACGTGCCCGCCGGAAAGCGACTTGGCAAGGAGCACCATGTCGGGCTCGACGTTCCAATGCTCGACTGCAAGGAAGCGGCCGGTGCGCCCCAGCCCGGTCTGGATCTCATCGGCGATGAACAACGTGCCGTGACGGCGGCAGAGCTCGGCGGCACTGCGCAGATAATCGTCGGCCGGCATGTTGACGCCCTTGCCCTGGATCGGCTCGACCATGAAGGCGGCCGCTGTGCGCGCATTCAAGGCTTGCTCCAGCGCAGCGAGATCATTGAACGGAATCGACGTGCAGCCCGGCAGGAACGGCCCGAAGCCATCGCGGAAAATGTCGTCGCCGTTGAGCGAGAGCGCGCCGTAGGAGAGGCCGTGAAAAGCGTGGTCGCAGTGGATGATGCCTGCCCGCCCGGTGGCGGTGCGGGCGAACTTGATCGCCGCCTCGACCGCTTCGGCGCCTGAATTGGCAAAGAACACCTTGTCGAGATACGGGACGCGGGCGATGAGCCGCTCGGCCAAGACGCCCGCGAGCGTCGATACGTCCATCTGCACAAGGTTGGGCAGTTCGCCGTCGAGGACGCTCTTCAACGCCTCGCGCAGCGTCGGGTGATTGCGTCCAATCGCGAACACGCCGAAGCCGCTGAGCAGGTCGAGATAGCGCGCGCCGGCGCGGTCGTAGAGATATTGCCCCACCCCGCGCGTAAAGCCGACGTCGTACCCGATGGTCCTGAGCACCCGCACCATCTGCTCGTTGAGATGGTGGCTGTGCATCGCGAAGCGATCGATCTCGCGCGCGGCGAACAGGGCGACCATATCGTTGTCGGTCGGCAATGCCATCTACAACCCGAATCCGACGACCCGTGCGTTGCTGGACTTCAGGTTACGATAACGCGCCATGGCCCAGACCGGAAAGAATTTCGGATAGCCATGGTAGCGAAGATAGAAGATCCGCGGGAACCCGACCGCGGTGAAGCGCGGCTCATCCCAGAGGCCGTCAGCGCCCTGCGTTCGCGACAGGTAGTCGATGCCGCGTGCCACTGCCAGATGATCGATCTCACCCGCCGCCATGAGACCCAGCACCGCCCATGCGGTCTGCGAGGCGGTGCTGGGAGCCCGCTCGTAGCCCTGGTAATCGAGCTTATAGCTCGATCCATCCTCGCCCCAGCCGCCGTCGGAATTCTGGATCGAGACCAGCCAGCCGACCGCCTTGCGGACCTCCGGCGACTGGGGATCGACGCCGGCGGTGTTGAGCGCGGACAGCACCGACCAGGTTCCATAGATGTAATTTATACCCCAGCGGCCGTACCAGCTCCCTTCGGGGTGCTGCGTCCTGCGCAGGCAGGCGACAGCCTCAGCGACCTTGGCATTCTTCTCGGGCATGTCGCCCAGCTGCGCCAGCATCGACACGCAGCGCGCACTGACGTCTTCGGTGGGTGGATCGAGTAGCGCGCCGTGGTCGGCGAACGGGATATGGTTGAGGTAGTAGCGCGTGTTCTCGGCGTCGAAGGCGCCCCAGCCGCCGTTCTTGCACTGCATGCCGAAGATCCATTCGCGCGCGCGTGCGATCGGCTCACGATAGCGCGTCTCGCCCTTGAGGTTCTGGGCGCGATCCATCGCCATCGCGACCACGGCAGTGTCGTCGACATCGGGATAGTGCGGATTGTTGTATTGGAACGCCCAGCCGCCCGGGCGCAGATTGGGCCGCTGCTCGGCCCAGTCGCCCACGACATCGAGGATCTGCTTCTCCTTGAGCCACTCGAGACCCTTGTCGACCTGCGCGAGCGCGCGTTCCCCGCCGACCTCCAGCAAGGCGTGACAGGTGAGACCGGTGTCCCAGACCGGCGAGTAGCAGGGCTGGCAATAGGCTTCATGGTCGTTGACGACCAGAAGCTTCTCCACCGCCAAACGGGCGATCACCGCGTGCGGGTGGTCCTTTGGATAGCCGAGCGTATCGAACATCAGCACGTTGTTGACCATGGCGGGGAAGATCGCACCGATGCCGTCCTCGCCATTGAGATGCTCGACCGCGAAGGCAACCGCCTTGTCGACCGCGCGCTTGCGGATGCGTGTCGGGATCGCGGGCTCGAGCACGCGCAGAAGCGTATCGACGCCGCGGAAGAAGCCGAACCACCAGCGGTTCTGTTGCGGTGCGCGCGGCGTGAGCCGGGCGTGCTCGGGCGGCTCGAGAAACAGCTCGTCGATCCGGATGCCCTTGGGATTGCGTGCCCGCGGCTTGAACGCTAGCAGCACCAGCAGCGGCACGATGACGGTGCGGCTCCAGTAGGAGACCTTCATGATGTGGAAGGGAAACCACTTCGGCAGCAGCATGACTTCAACCGGCATCGCCGGAACGGCGCGCCATGAGATGGCGCCATAGAGCGCAAGCGCGATGCGCGTGAACACGTTGGAGCGCGCAGCGCCGCCATGCGCGCGGATCGCCTCGCGGGCGCGTCGCATATGCTCGGCGTCGGTTGAATCGCCGATCAGCTTGAGTGCGTAATAGGACTTCACGCTGGCGCTCATGTCGAAGGCGCCTTCATGGAACAGCGGCCAGCCGCCATGCGCGCCCTGTATGCGCCGCAGATACACGGCAATCTTGCGCTCCAGCTCGGCGTCGACCGGCTCGGCGAGATAGTGCCGCATCAAAATGTATTCGGCCGGAATGGTACTATCGGCCTCCAGCTCGAAGACCCAATGTCCATCCGGTTTCTGGCGCTCAAGCAGCGCGCGGGTCGCGGCTTGAATGCGCTCTTCCAAGGCGGTCTTGTCGATGTCCGTCATTCACTGCGATCACGATAAGGGGCTATTGTTGCGCGACTATCTCTGCTGCGCGGTGGCCGGATCGAATGGCACTTTCAATCGTGGCGGGCAAGCCGGTATTTGTCCAATCGCCGGCAAGGACAAGATTGCGCCACGATGTCTGCGGATCCGGGCGGCGGGCGTCCTGTTCGGGGGTCGCTGCAAAGGTGGCGCGCCGCTCGCGCACGATCTGCCAGGGCGGGCGGTCGGGCCCGAGGCCGGCAACGGCTGCAACCTCGCGCCAGATGGTCTGCGCAAGCGCGTCGCGCGGGGTGTCGATCAGCCGGTCGCCGGCGCTGATGGTGACCGAGATGCGATCCGGGAATGCGAAAATCCACTCGGTCGTCGCATTCAGAACGCCAAGAATGGCCGGCAGATGCGCCGGCGGGTCGACGCGGAAATGCGCATTGACGATGGCGCGGAACTCGGTCGGCGTCACCAGGCCAGGCACGAGCGCTGCGGCCGTGTAGGGCGGAACCGCAACAATGACGGCGTCGTCGTCGGCAAGGCTGACGCTGTCCTTGCCGAAATCGAGCGCAGTGGCGCGATCCTCGGCGTAACGAATGGCATGCAGCTGGTGGCCCATGAGAACATTTGCGCGGCGCGTGCCAAGCAGCTTCAGCGCCGGCTCGACCAGCGTTGCGCCCAGGCCCTCGCGTGCGATCAGCGGGCGGCACGCCTGCCCGCCGGCCGCGATCGTTTCGCGAATGACGGCGCCTGCGAGCGCCGCCGAGCCCGCGGCCGGATCGATATTGAGCGCCGCCAGCAGCAGCGGCCGCAGCAGCCGCTCGTAGAGCGTTCCGCTGAAGCGGATGACGTCGCCGACGGCCTGGTCGCGCGATGCCCACAGCAAGCGCGCGATCGAGAGATAGTCGAACGCATGCGTGCCGGGCACGCGCCGGCGCGGGTCGAATATCCACCACGGCACGCGCCCTTCATTGAAACGCAGCGTCCACTTCTCACGGGTCGCGAGATCAAAGAAGGCGAACTCGGGCCGCGGCGGACCGGCCAGGCGATCCTCGGCGCCGATCGCGCGTGCATACGAGAGCGCGTCGTGGTTGCCCGACAACAGCAGGTGATTGCCGTTGTCGATGGTCATGCCGACGCTGTGGTCGTAGTAGGAGCGGCAGCGCCCGCCGGCGGCGTTGGTCGCCTCATGGATGACGACCGCGTGGCCGCGGGCCGTGAGCTCGACCGCGGCGGACAGGCCGGCAAGGCCGGCGCCGATGATGTGGATCGTTCGTGCCATCACGCGATCGCGTAGCGCAGCAGGATCCAGCCGATGCGGGCGCGGGAGACACGCACGCGTTCGCGCGGCGCGTTCCAGCCGCGCGCGGCCATCCCCTCCAAGATCGACCGATAGACCTCGCCCATGATCCGCGGCGCCTTCACGGTGTGCCGTGGCGAGCGCGCCATGATCGTGTTGGCCTCCACAAAATGCCCGCGCGCCCGATCGACAACCCGGACGCAGACTTTCCCCAGTTCCGGGTGGCGCAAAGCGGTCGCCGGATCGCTGGTGTGAATGCCGGCCTCGTCGAGCCACTCGCGGGGAAGGTAGAGGCGGCCGATGCCGGCATCCTCGTCGAGGTCGCGCAGGATGTTCGTGAGCTGCAGCGCTCGCCCGAGATGGCGCGCGAGCAGCTTGCCGTCCTCGCGGCCAATGCCGAACACCCGCACCGACAGCCGTCCCACCGCGCTTGCGACCCTGTCACAGTAAAGGTCGAGCGTGGCAAGGCTCGGCGCGCGAATATCCTCGACTGCGTCCATCTCCATGCCGTCGATGACGGCCTGGAAATCCTCCTGCGCCAGGTCGAAGTCGCGCACCGGCCGCACCAGGCCGGCGGTGAGGGAGCCTTGCTTGTCCTGGTAGAGCGCGGCCACCTGCGCGCGCCACTCGTTGAGCTGCGCCAGTCGTTGCGGACGCGGACCGGTGGAATTGGCGATGTCGTCGACGCAACGACAGAAATTGTAGATCTCGTACATCGCGTCGCGCTGAGCATGCGGCAGGATCCGCATGGCCGTATAGAAAGAACTGCCGGCGGCGCGCTGTGACGAGATCGGGGGTGTGGTGGCGTCCACGAGCGGCCTCACGCGTTACGGGGCGCTTGCGACGCGGCGAAGGCCCGGCCGATTCGACCGCGCGCGCCGCTCAGGAGGCCGATGAGGCCGACGCCTGCAACGCCCGGCTTGGTGAGATGCACGCGCTCGCTCAGCGGATCGCGCGTCGTGAGCAGCGCGACCAGCCGGCGCGCCAGCGCTTGAATGACCGCCACCTCAAGAGCAAGCCGGCCGTCGCGGATGCTCGTGGAAAACACTGCGCTGCGCTCGAGCAGCGCACCGGTTCGGACGGCGAGTGCCTGCAGGCATTGCCGCAGCGCCGGTGAGCTCGCGTCCTTGCCGATATCCTCGAGCGCCGCGCCGGATGCGGCCAGCGCGTCCAGCGGCACATAGACCCGGTCGAGATCGCGATAGTCCTTCTTGCAGTCTTGCAAGTGGTTGATGATCTGGAGCGCCGCGCAGAGCGCATCGTTCGCCGGCCAGGTCGAGCGATCCTCGCCGTGCACGTCGAGCACGAAGCGACCTACCGGCATCGCGGAGTAGCTGCAGTAGTTCATCAGGTCGTCCCAGTCCCGGTAGCGCAGCTTGGTCACATCCATGCGGAAAGCCGTCAAGAGGTCCTGCGCATGGCGCGCAGCGAGCTTGCGCTCGCTCAAGGCCTGGCGCAGCGCGACGGCTTCCGGAATGTCGTCATGACGGCCCAAGAGACCCGCTTCAAGGCGATCGAGCAGATCGAGCTTCTGCTGCGCCGCGAGCGTTGCATGGTCGGCCATGTCGTCGGCGATCCGGACGAACTCGTAGAAGGCCAGGATGATGCCGCGGTGGCGCGGATGAATGAGCCGCGACGCGACCGGAAAGTTCTCGTCGCGGTGGCCCTTTCCAGACCTTAATGCGGCAAGGTCGCTGGTCATGGTGGCGCGGGCGCTCCCTTCTAGTGCCGCTCTAGTGCCGCCGATTTGAAGTTCCTATGAAGCTTGCGGCAAGCACGGTTAGGAACTTCAAATCGAAAAGCGGCACTACAATCATAGAGTTACTAGTGCCCCTTTGCTTCCGAAGTTCGTGTCAGAGGTTGCCGCTGCGGCACACGAACTTCGGAAGCGGGGCGCTAGCGCGATATAAAGCGCAATGCCGTCCCAATTGCCACCCTGGCGCTATCCTCCAGGCTGGTAACCCAGGAATTGCGGCAGAATCGCGGGCTTGCCAGCCTTCCGTAAGATGGCTTCGAATGAGGCCTTCGCTAGGCCTGGGGCTGGCGAAATGGCCGCGGACCGCATACACAGACGGCCGCAAGGCGTGTTGGGGACAGCGTGAGCGCGACAGAGCAGTTCCAGGACCGGCTCAATCAGGTAGCGAAGGATGCGGAGGGCCTGCTCGACCGGCTCCTCGGCAAGGCCCTGGCAGGCGAGGAGCTCGCCCGTCCGGCGCGTCTGCTCGATGCCATGCGCTATGCGAGCCTTGGCGCCGGCAAGCGGTTCCGCCCGTTCCTGGTGGTTGAGAGCGCAAGCCTGTTTGGAGTTCCGCGCGAGCAGGCCATGATGGCGGGTGTCGCGCTGGAATGCGTGCATTGCTATTCGCTCGTGCACGACGATCTGCCCGCCATGGACAATGACGACCTGCGGCGCGGGCAGCCCACGGCGCACAAAGCCTTCGATGAAGCCACCGCCATTCTCGCCGGCGACGGCCTCTTGACCTTCGCTTTCGACATCCTGGCGCGGCCGGAAACCCATCCGAGCGCGGCGGTGCGGATCGAGCTCGTGCAAGCGCTGGCGCGCGCGGCCGGGCTCGGCGGCATGGTCGGTGGCCAGATGCTCGATCTTGCCGCCGAAGGTCGCTTCGATGGCGGCCAGCCGCAGCGGCTCGTCGAAGCTGAAGTTGCGACCCTGCAGGCGATGAAGACCGGCGCGCTGCTCAAGTTCGCGTGCCGTGCCGGCGCCATACTCGGGGAGGCGAACGCATCGCAGCGCCAGGCGCTTGATCGCTATGGCGAGGCCGTCGGCAAGGCCTTCCAGATCGCTGATGATCTCCTCGATGTCGAGGGCGACCCGGCGCTGGTCGGCAAGCAGACCGGCAAGGACGCCGAAGCCGGCAAGGCGACCATTGTGGGTCTGCTCGGCCCTGAGGGTGCGAAGGCGCGTTTGCGGACGCTGGTCGCCGCGGCGGAAGCGGCGCTCGCGCCGTTTGGCGCCGGCGCTTCTGTCCTGGTTGCTGGCGCCCGTTTCGTTGCGGACCGGCACGCGTAGCCGCGATGAGCAAGGCCTTTCGTTTCTATCAGCATGGCGGGCCAGAGGTCTTGCGCCTCGAAGAGGTCGAGGTCGGCGAGCCTGGCCCGGGTGAGCTGCGCATCCGCAATCGCGCGATCGCGGTCAATTTCCGTGACGTGCTGGTTCGCCGTGGCGCCCACGCAATCAAGGCGTTTCCGTCCGGTATCGGGATGGAGAGCGCGGGCGTGATCGAGGCCATCGGCCCGGGTGTGAGCGACTTCGCGATCGGTCAGCGCGTGGTGTGCGTGGCCGGGCCTGACGCGGCCTATGCCGAAGCGCGGATCGTTCCGGCGGCGCGTGCGATCGTGCTGCCGGTCGCCATCGATGAGCGCACCGCCGCCGCGATGATGATCCGCGGCATGACGGCGCGCTATCTTCTGAAGGAAACCTATCGCGTGCAGAAAGGCGACACGATCCTGATCCATGCCGCCGCCGGCGGGGTCGGCCAGATCGTCTGCCAATGGGCAAAGCACCTCGGTGCGATTGCGATTGGCACTGTTGGCAGCAACGAGAAGGCAGCGATCGCGCGCGCACACGGCTGCGACCATCCGCTGGTTTTGGGCCAGGACAATATCGTCGAGCGCGTGCGGGCGCTCACGGGCGGCGAGGGCGTCCCGGTAGTCTACGATTCGATCGGCAAGGCGACGTTCGAAGACTCGCTGCGGTGCCTGCGCCGCCGCGGCATCCTGGCGTCGTTCGGGGAAGCCTCGGGCGATCCCGATCCGGTGCCGCCGCGCCGGCTGGGCCAGCTCGGCTCGCTCTTTGTCACGCATCCGAGCCTTGGCGATTACACGGCGACGCGCGCCGCGCTCCTGGAGAGCGCCAACGACCTGTTCAACATGGTCATGAGCGGCAAGCTCCGCATTGACATCAGCCAGACCTATCCGCTCGCCGAGGCGCCGCGCGCGCATGCCGACCTCGAGGCGCGCAAGACCACCGGTTCGATCGTTCTCACCGTATGACCCAACCATCATGAGCGAGGTGGGCTGGCAGACCCGGACCTGGGAGGAGCTCAAGGCCGAAACCCAGGCGCGCGCCGATCGCGGCGCCTATCCGGTCTTCGGCATCAGCCCGGATGATGCGCGTGAAGCGCTCGCCATGATCGGGAGCCTCGATCCCGACGAGTGGGGCGCCGCCTGGATGGCGCTCGGCGATCGCCATCGCGATCGTGCGAACGCGTCCGACAGGGCCGGGGACCCCAAGGCGGCGCAGGATGCGCTGCTCTCGGCCTGGCGCCTCTATACGTTCGGCCGCTGGCCGGTTGCCAAATCCCCCAAGAAGGTCGAGTCCGCCGCCAGGGCGCGCGCCGCATTCGAAGCCTACGGCCGTGCTGTCGACCCGCCGATCGAGCCGATCCGGATTCCGTTCGACGGCCAAGAAAAAGGACATGAGATCGTCGCGCTGCTGCAGGTGCCGAAGAACGTCGCAAGGCCTCCGGTCGTAGTCAGCATCGGTGGCAGTGATCTCTGGAAGGACACTGTCGCAATCCAGAGCCGCGCTTTTCTGCCCTGGGGGATTGCGGTGCTCGCGCTCGACATGCCGGGCACAGGTGACGCGCCGCTGCCGGCTGCACCGGGCTCGGAGCGCATCTATTCGGCCGCCATCGACTACGTTGCGGCCCGCGCCGATCTCGATGGCGGCCGCATCGTCGTGCGCGGTCAGAGCTGGGGCAGCTATTGGGCGGCCCGCACCGGCTATCTGGAAGCGAGGCGCCTTGCCGGCGTCGTGTTCCAGAGCGGCCCGGTGCACCACTATTTCCAGCGCGCCTGGCAGGAGGAGGCCTTCAAGACCAGGGAGTTCCTGTTCGACTACGTGCCCTCGCGCCTACACATGCTGGGCCAGCACACGGTTGAGGAGGCGTTCGCGTTCATACCCTCGCTGTCATTGCTTGATGCCGGGCTCATCCAGCGGCCAAGCCCGCCCATGCTGGTGATCGCCGGCGCCAAGGACACCCAGGTACCGTTCGAGGACTTTCTGCTCCTCATGCGCAACGGCAGCCCGAAACATGCCTGGGTCAACCCGGAAGGCCAGACCATGGGCCGCTCGCCCACCGTCAAGGACGATGAGATCACCGCGGGCGTGATCATCCCGTGGGTGCGGCAGCGCTTCGGGTTGTAACGCTCAATCCTGCTTGATCGTGAACGACCGCTTCACCGGCGCGAACCAGGCATTGAAGATTTTCTCGGCTTCGCCCGATTTTTCCAGATCGAGCAGCACGCCGTCGACGAACTTGGTAAAGCGCGGCTCGTCCTTCTTGATCCCGAAGCCGGCGGTGCGCGGCAGGTCATAGTCGGGGATCATCATGTAGTCCTGCGGCGACCCGCTCTTCTGCGCATAGGACCACAGCAGCACCTCGTCGGCCAGGAACCCCGCCACCTTCCGATCCTTGAGCGCGTCGAAGCAGAGCGCGTAGGTGTCGAAATGCACGATCTCCATGGTCGGCACCGTCGCCTTGAGCACACGGTCGACGCTGGCGCCGCGCACCAGAGCGAGCTTCTTGCCCGCCATCTCCTTGACCGCCTTGATGCCTGAGTCCTTGCGGATGATGACGGTGTGCGGCGAGATCAGATAGGCGAGGCTGAAACTGATCAGATGGCGGCGGTTGTTCGCGCGTGTCATCCCGGAGGCGGCGAGGTCGACGCGGTCCTGCTGCAATGCCGGGATGCGCTCGGAGTTGATGACGGAGACGAACTCCATTCCGACGCCGAGCCGTTTGGCCACTTGCGCCGCAAGATCGATGTCATAGCCGACGACCTTGCCGTTCTCGCGCGAGGAGAACGGCGGCGAGGTCTCGCTGTTGCCGACCAGGAGCTTGCCGCGCGCCTTGATGTCGTCGAGCTTGTCGGCGGCAGCGTTGCCCATCAATACGCCCATCAGCGCGGCGCCCAGGACGGCGGCCGCGATCCTCCGGTGGCCAGTCATTGTTTGCTCCCTTGAATTTATTGTCCGTGGACTACTTTTTAGCTGGCAGATACTGCTCGGTGTAGAGCTTGCTCATGTCCGGCTCGGCCGGCAGAGAGCCCATTTCGACGAACGAGCGCGACAGCACCTTGAGCGCCTCCGGATTGAACCGGCCGGTCTTGCTGAACATTCCGCTTAATTCATCGTAGTCGCGGGTGGCAAGGGCGAGCGACACGTTGGTCTTGCGCCGCACGATGTCGATCGTGCGATCGCGGTTCTTTTGCATCCACGCGATGGTGTCGAACCAGCCGGCCAGGAACGCGCGTACCGCTTGCGGGTTCTTCGCCGCGAACTCCTTGTGCGCATAGAGGACGTAGATGTGGAACGTCTTGAGCAAGTCGCCGAACTGCACCAGCACGCGTCCGGCCTTCTCCTCCTCCAGCCGGTAGCCGGCGTTGACCTCAACGATCATGCCATCGATCTGCTTGGTCCGCAGCGCTGCGGTCTGCGCCGTGGTGGCGCCAAGCGGTGTGATGACAAAGCCGTCGGTGCCCCAGCCCTGCCGGCGCGACAACTCCTGGGCCAGCCAGTAGGTGAGGCCCCCGCGGCTCGAGACGCTGATCTTCTTGCCCTTGAGGTCGGCGATTGTCTTCGGCCCGTCGTTGAGGACCGCGAGCACCACCGCGTAAGGGGCATCGGCGAGCGCGGCGACGCCGATCTCGGGCGCGCCCTTGACCACCATCGCCAGTTCCGGCCCGGAGCCGATGGCGAAGTCGAGCGCGCCCGCCGTCAGCGCCTGCTGCACGCGCGGGCCGCCGCCGAAGGCCGATGCCTCGACGTCGAGACCATGCTGCTTGAAGATCCCCGCCTCG
The DNA here is from genome assembly GCA_963753575.1 of uncultured Alphaproteobacteria bacterium. Lineage (GTDB taxonomy): Bacteria > Pseudomonadota > Alphaproteobacteria > Rhizobiales > Xanthobacteraceae > VAZQ01. The sequence continues at coordinate 2,055,365 of CAVWCR010000003.1, read as the reverse complement.
ATGCCGACGTCGACCGGGACGAATTGGAAAGTGCCGGCCTGTGGCTTGCCGATGCGGACCTTGGTCTGAGCTTGAGCGGGCGCGGCAATCGCGGTCAGCAATAAGGCGGTGAGGAGACTGGCAGCCCGCAGCATGATGTCCTCCGTATGTGTCCCGGCGCTTTATGTGTCCCGGCATGTGTCCCGGCGCTTTGCTTCAGCGTCTTGGATGGGCCCATTAGAGCGGCGTTTTTGCTGCTGCGCCACTGAAATCCGCTTCAGCGGCCGTGCTAATAACGTCATGGCTGCAGTCAGTGTCGGGGGCAGGGAATGGCGGAGACTCCAAGGCGGACGGCGTTTGTCACCGGTGCATCCTATGGCGTGGGAGCCGCGACCGCGCTGGCGCTGGCACGCTCGGGCTACGATCTGGCGATCTCGGCGACCCGCGCCCAGAACTTGAGCGAGACCGTGACCGGGCTCGACGCCCTTGGCGCGCGCGTCGTCCCGGTCATCCTCGATCTGGGCTCACGTGCAGGCATCGAGCGCGCCATGCACGAGATCGTGGCGGCGTTCGGCGGGCTCGACCTCCTGGTCAACAACGCCGGCACCAACCTGCGCGCGCTCGCCATCGATGTGACGCCGGCGCAGTGGGACGAGATGATGGCGGTCGATGTCACCGGCACGTTCTACCTGACGCAGCAGGTCGGGCGGCATCTCATTGAATTGAAGCGAGCAGGCTCGATCGTCACGATCGCGTCGACCCATGCGCTCGTGGGCGCGCCCGAGCGCTCGACCTACGGCATCGCCAAGGCGGCGCTGGTGCAGATGACCCGCATGCTTGCGGTCGAGTGGGCGGCGCAGGGCATCCGGGTGAACGCGATTGCGCCCGGGCGGATGCAGACGTCGTCGCCCTCGCGTGCGGCGAAAGGTTCCGATCCGAAGTATATGGCGGCGATGCTTGAGCGCATTCCGCTGCATCGGCTGTGCACGCCGGAAGAAGTGGCGGCGGCAGTGGTCTATCTGGCGAGCCCGCAGGCGGCTTCGGTCACCGGGCAGGTGCTGGTGCTCGACGGCGGATTGACGGTGGCGTGAAGCAATTTCACGGGTGCACCAGCGGATGATGGGTGCTCCCGCCGTCCGCACGACCCTGGAACTGGACGCATGGTGCGGGGCAGCTATGGGCCAGGGGCGGACACGCGGCGCCCATGCGCCCTAGGCGGCAATCGATGGTTAGCCGACCTCTGGCTATTCGTCACACCGGCGACGGAGCGTGCAGTTTGTGCCCAACCTCGCTTACGCGCACGGTCGCTCAAGCTATTCTGAAGCACCTGACATGGAGATTTTGCGTCATGGCGAAGCTCATTTTTGGAATGAACCAGTCCCTGGACGGGTACGTCGACCACATGGAATTTGCGCCTGGTCCCTCGCTCTTTCGTCACTTCATCGAGCAAGTGCGCGGCCTGACCGGCAGTGTGTACGGTCGGCGCATGTATGAAGTAATGCGTTATTGGGACGAAGACCGTCCGGAGTGGGGCGCAGAGGAACGCGACTTCGCGGCGGCGTGGCGGAGCCAACCGAAGTGGGTCGTGTCGCGCTCATTGAAGTCAGTCGGCACCAACGCCACTCTTGTCGAGAATGACCTCGATGCGGTGATACGTGGGCTGAAAGCCCAGCTCGTTGGGGAAATTGAGGTTGCAGGACCAGACCTGGCGCGAAGCCTAACCGACTTTGGCCTTATCGATGAGTATCGACTCTACCTCCACCCCGTCGTGCTTGGTCGCGGCAAGGCATTCTTCGCTGGCTCCCGGCCGCCGCTTCGCCTTGTGGCCAGTGATTTAATTGGCGAGGACGTGATTAGGTTGACATACGTTCCTAGGTAATCACGCAACTCGCCCGAAGGATCGCGCCGACGCGTCAGGTCTGCTTCGGATCGAAGGCGAAATTTTGGAGGTTCAGCACGATCTCTGCTAATGCCCTAAGCCGATATTGCGCTTTTTCATTCGATTACTTCGTCAGCCCGCAACAGAAGTGAGATGGCGTCGTCGGCTTGATTTATGAGGGGGTTACGGTGGGGTTTGCCCGCGCGTCGATCTTGTCCTGCGTTTCTGTCGCGAAATCGCTGGCGTCATGCCGCTCGCGCAATTGTTCTTCAGGCCGCCCGCTAGTGCGGTTGACCATTCGTCCGCGCTTGACGGCCGGGCGCTCGCCGATTTCTTTCGTCCAGCGAGCCAGGTTTTTGTATTCGTGCGTCTGGAGGAACTTGCGCGGGTCGCCATAAGAGGCGCCGTTCAACATGCCGTTGCCGTACCACGGCCAGATCGCCATATCGGCGATTGTATATTCGTCGCCGGCGATGAAGCGACTGTCTGCAAAGTGCCGGTCGAGCACATCGAGCAGGCGTTTCACCTCCATTGTAAAGCGATCGATGGCGTATTTGATCTTCACCGGAGCATATGCGTAGAAATGCCCGAAGCCGCCGCCGACATAGGGCGTTGAGCCCATCTGCCAAAACAGCCAGTTCAGCGCTTCGGTGCGCTTGCCGCGATCCTTTGGCAAGAAGGCGCCGAATTTATCCGCCAGGTAGAGCAGGATCGCACCCGATTCGAACACGCGTTGCGGCGTCCGTTCGCTATAGTCCATGAGCGCCGGGATTTTGGAATTCGGATTCACCCCGACAAATCCGCTGCCAAACTGGTCACCCTCTCCGATCCGGATCAACCAGCCGTCATATTCTGCTCCGCCATGACCGGCGGCCAGCAATTCCTCCAGCATGATCGTGACTTTGACGCCATTGGGCGTTGCCTGTGAATAGAGTTGAAGCGGATGCTTTCCGCGCGGCAGCTCCTTCTCATGCGTCGCGCCCGCGATCGGGCGATTGGTATGGCTATAGCGCCAATTGGGGCTGTCGCCCTTCTCCCAGACCCAGACTTCCGGCGGCGTGTATTCGGGTGTGTCAGTCATGCTGGGCTCGCGTTTGTCGCTCGACAGGTTGGCCGAATGGATAGAACGGCGAGCGTGGGCTGTCCAATCATCGTTGCGGGTGGACGGCGTGCTCGCGATAGCCGAACAAGTTGAAGTCTAATCTACCCGGGCAGAGCGGACATGCTCTCCCCGTCCATCATCAGCCGCTTCGGGTCATTCACGACGCGGCCGCAGGCTCCATATGGCAGCACAGCATCCGGAAGCGGACGAGGGGCACCTGCGCCGATTCGTCGGCCGTGCCCGGAAATTCGGCTCCGTCGTCACCAGCCACGCGGTTCGTCGCGCAGCATCGGCTCGATCGTGGCCGCGAGTGCCTTTGCGGCCTCGGCATCGAGCGCCTGCAGCGGTGGTCGCGGCACGCCGCAATCACGCCCCATCGCGCGCAATGCGGCCTTGAGGCTCGCGCTCGTTTTGAGATGCTGCCGCAGGGCTGCGACCGCCTCCTGCGCGCTGCGCGCCTCGACCAGCAAATTCTGGCGGCAGCTGTCGTAGAGGCTACGCACCAGCTTGGGCGCCACGCCGGCAAGCGGTGCGAACAGGCTGGTCGCTCCGATTGCGGCGGCCGATACCATGTGCTCGGTGCCGGCAAGGAGCTGAAAACCCTCGCGCTTGCGCTTGGCGTAAGTGAGAAGCTCGATCATGAACTGCCAGTCGAGGCTCAGGTCGACCACGCCGGCAAAATTGGGAAGCCGGTCGATGAGCTTGAGGCAGAGGTCGGCGTTGATCCTGGTGCCCGGCATTTCCTCGGGCGAGTTATAGACGAAGAACGGGATCGACACCGCCGAGCCGATCGCCACGAAATGCTCGATGATCATGTGCGGCGGCGGCGTCCAGTAATAGGGCGTGGTCGCGACCACGGCGGCGGCGCCGATATCCTGGGCGTGGCGCGCGCGGGCCGCCGCGATCGCGCTGCCAGCGTCGCTTGCATGGGCGATCACCGGCAGGCGGCCATTCACCTGCTTGATCGCAAACGCCAGCAGTGCGCGCTGCTCGTCGTCCGTGAGGCTCACCGATTCGCCCACGTGCATTGGCAGCGCGAGGCAATCCGCGCCGTTGCGGACGTGGAAATCGATCAGCTTGGCAAAAACGTCGTAGTCGATGCGCTGTTCGCGCGTGAACGGCGTCACCGGCGTGTGGACGAGGCCTGGCTCAAGAACTGACATAGATTAATTTCTCGGATTGAGTCTCGGTATGGTCACCAGCCGTGCGGCTCGCTGTCGAGGACGCCCATGTCCTCGAGTTCCTTCTGGATGAAGGCCTGGCGCTCCTTGGTGGCAGTCGGCAGCGGCGGCCGGGTCGGCCCGACCGGGCGGCCCATGATCACCATGCCGCCCTTCAGTGAGGACGGATACTGATCTTTGAACAGGTGCCACAGCCGCGTCATCTTGTATTGCAGCTCGCGCGCGCGCGGCCAGTCGCCGGCGATGCAGGCATCGAACAGCGCGGCGCACAGGTTCGGACAGACCGAGCCGGCCGCCGAATAGGAACCGACGCCGCCGAGCGGCACCGACGGCAGCAGGAACTCGACGCCGGTGAGCAGCGCGAAGTTCGGCCGCAGCGCCAGCGCCACCCGCGAGATCTCCAGGAACTTCTCGCTGTTGAAGCTGGCCTCCTTGACGCCGACGAAATTTGGCAGCTTTTCGATCAGCCGCGACATCAGTTCGCCAGTGATCTCGACGCCCGCAAGGTAGCTCGGGGAGTTGTAGGAGAGCACCGGCAGCTCGATCGACGTGCACAGCCGTACGAAGTAATCGTGGATCGCCTCCCGCGTCGGGGTCCAGAAATAGGGCGTGATGGCGAGGATGCCGTCGGCGCCGATTTCCTCGGCGTGGCGGGCGAGCGCCATCGTGTCCTCGACCGCGAGCGCGCTCACATGGACCGTCACCGGCACCCGTCCAGCGACCACCTTCACGGCAGCCTCGGCAAAGAGCTTGCGCTCCGCGATGGTGAGGCTCAGCGACTCGCCCTTGTGGTGCGGCCACGAAATGGCGGGCGCGCCGGTGCGGACATGGAAGTCGAGCACCTTCTCGAAGGTCGCAAGGTCGAGGCTGTAGTCGTCCTTGAGTGGCGTGATCGGGCTCTGCATCACGCCGCGGAACTTGTTTTGCATGCTTTCCTGCCCCAGATGGCGCGCCATGGAGCCACAGCGCGCGCGGAAATACAACGGCGGTAAACGGACGGGTCGGCTGCCAAGATGGCGAGCCAGTCGGTTCGATGCGGCTTCATTGTCCGGTTGCAGTGATCGCCAAAAAGACGCACGCTAGGCGCAAACGACACGGCGCCGGGCTAACCGGCTTGACGCCAGGGGAGGAAGACGCCATGCGGCTGAAGCCGGATCACATCTTTGCACTCTTGCTCATTGCGCTCTCGGCCACGGCGGCGGGCATGACTTATGCTCAGACAGTCACGCCGACGAATTCCTTGCCCAATCCATATCGCTCGGTCGAGAACTGGGCGAAGCTGCCGCCCGGGCGAACGTGGGGATCGACCTCGGCGGTTGCCATCGATCCCGACGGTACGAGCGTTTGGGTCGGCGAGCGCTGCGGCGCGTTTGCACCACCCTCGCGCATGGCGGAGCTGCTGGCGGCCGGCAAGCCGTTTGCCTGCGAGGGCTCCACGCTTGATCCGATCATGAAATTTGATGCGTCCGGCCGGATGGTGAAGTCGTTTGGCGCCGGCATGCTCATCTTTCCGCATGGTTTTCACGTGGACCGCGAAGGCAATGTCTGGATCACCGACGGCGTCGGGAAACCCGGCAAAGGCCATCAGGTGTTCAAGTTCAGTCCCGAGGGCAAGGTCCTGCTCACGCTTGGCAAGCCCGGTGTTGCGGGTGACGGCAACGACGAATTCAATGCGCCGTCCGCCGTCGTGACGGCGCCCAACGGCGACATCTTCGTCGCCGACGGCCATGGCCGCGACACCAACGCCCGCATCGTGAAGTTCTCGAAAGACGGCAAGTTCATCAAGACCTGGGGCAAGAAGGGTTCCGGCCCCGGCGATCTCGACATCCCCCACACGATCGCGATCGACTTGCAGGGCCGCCTGTTCGTCGGCGACCGCCAGAACAACCGTATCCAGATATTCGATCAGGACGGAAAGTTCATCGATCAGTGGCGGCAGTTCAGCCGGCCGAGCGGCATCTTCATCGACAAGAACGACGTGATCTATGTCGCCGATTTCGGAATCCGAGTCGGTCTCCAAGAACCACGATGGCTGGAAGCGTGGCATCCGGGTCGGCAGCGCCAAGACCGGCGAAGTGACCGCGTTCATCCCCGATCCGGTCGAGAAAACCAAAGGCACCAGCGCCGCCGAAGGCGTCGCCGCCGATGTGGCGGGCAATATCTACGGCGCCGAGGTCGGTCCGAAGCGACTGATGAAGTACGTGAGGAAGTAACGGGCGGCGGCCAAGCCGCCGCTTAACAAGACTCAGGGAGGATACCATGACTTGCAGGAAGTCTCTGCCATTGTTGCTGGGCATAGCGGTCGTCGCGTTGCTGGCGATTTCCGGAAATCAGGCTTACACGCAATCGGCCGATCCCAATTCCGCGCCCAATCCATATCGCATGGAGGAGAACTGGGCCAAGCTGCCCGACGGCCGGAAGATGGGCGCGCCGATCGGTGTTGAAGTCGATCACGATGGCAAGAGCGTGTGGATCTTCGACCGCTGCGGCGCCAATAACTGCGGCAAGTCGAGCCTCGCGCCGGTCATGAAGTTCGATCCCTCCGGCAAATTCATGGTTAGCTTCGGCGCGGGCATGTTCAACTTCCCGCATGGCCTCGGTGTCGACCGCGACGGCAACGTCTATGTGACCGATGGGCGGGCCAAGAACGGCAAGGGCGACGTGGCCGTGAAGTTCGCGCCGGACGGAAAGGTCCTGATGACGTTCGGTAAGCCCGGGATGCCCGGCGACGGTCAGGATATGCTCGATGGTCCCTCCGATGTCGTGGTGGCGCCCAATGGCGATATCTATGTTGCGGATGGGCATGGCGGGACCACCAACGACCGCATCGTGAAGTTTTCCAAGGACGGCAAGTTCATCAAGTCCTGGGGCAAGCATGGCAAGGCGCAGGGCCAGTTCGACACGCCGCACGGCATTGCGCTTGATTCCGCAGGCCGGGTCTACGTGGCCGACCGGGTGAACAGCCGCATCCAGATCTTCGATGCCGACGGCAAGTTCATTGCCGAATGGAAGCAGTTCGGCCGGCCAAGCAGTGTCGCAATCGACAAGAACGACATCATCTACGTCGCCGACTCGCAGTCCGATGCGCAGCGCAATCCGCCCTTCAAGCAGGGCATCCGGATCGGCAGCGTCAAGGACGGCAAGGTCACAGCCTTCATTCCGGCGCCATCGCCTGAGGTCGGAAATGCGGAATCCATTTCGGTGGACGATCAGGGCACCATCTATGCGGGGTACACGAACAAGATGATCCTGCGGCGCTGGGTCAAGAAATGACCAGCGCGTGTTGAGAACCTGGCCGGGAGCAGTGTCGTCGGGAGCAGTGTCATCGGGAGCCGTGTCATGAAGCCGCGATACTGGCCGCTCATATCCGCTGTCATCCTGCAGGTCCTTGCTGTCCCCGCGTCGGCCCAGCCGCCTGCAGGCTACTATGCCGGCAAACAGGTGAAGATGATCATCGGTCTCGGCACCGGTGGCGGCTATGACCTGTGGGCACGCATGGTGGCGCGCCACATCGGCCGCCACCTGCCGGGCAATCCGACCGTCATCGCACAGAACATGGAAGGGGCGGCAGTTTCCGCGCCGCGAGCTACATGGCGAACCAGGCCCCGCGCGACGGCACCGTGATGGCGCTCATTGCGCGTGACGCCTCGCTGGGCCCGGTCACCGGCAATCCCGGCGCGCAGTTCGATCCCACCAAGTTCTCCTGGCTCGGCACGACCACGACCGAAACCAATATCTGCATCGCCTATCACACCGCCGCCGTGAAGTCGGTGCAGGACCTGATGCAACGCGAGCTCATGGTCGGCGACAACGGTGCCGGTACCGGCACCGGCACCTATCCCAAGGCACTCAACCGGCTGCTTGGTCTGAAATTCAAGATCATCCGCGGCTATGCGTCCTCCGCCGACGTCGTGCTGGCGATGGAGCGCGGCGAGGTCGAGGGCTATTGCGAAAGCCTCGAAAGCGTCAATAGCAAGCGGCCGCACTGGATTTCGTCGAAAACCGTCAACGTTCTGTTCCAGGGCGGCGTGAAGCCCAATCCCGAGCTTGCGGGCATCCCCTTCATCAACGACCTGGCGAAATCCAAGGACGACCGCCTCGCGATCGAATTCCTCTATGCCGGGCAGGGAATCGGGCGGCCGTTCTTCGCGCCGCCCGGGCTCGCCCCAGAGGTGCACAAAATGCTGCGTACAGCGTTTGATGCCACCATGAAGGACCCGGAATTCGTTGCCGAGGTCAGGCAGCGCAAGCTGACGCTCGCGCCCGAGAACGGTGACTACATGGAGCGGCTGATCAGGCGCATCTATGCGACGCCGCGACCCGTCGTCGAGCGCATTGCCGCACTGATCAAGTAACGTCGGCTCTCGCGTCCCCGCGCGCGATTGGTCTATGCTCGCGGCGACGGGCGGGGGAATCACCAGCTTGGCGGCGATCTTGGAGCGGGTTCGCGAGTGGCTGGGGAAGGCGCCGTCGGCGCCGCCGCCCTTGACGACGTACGAGGTATTGCGCGAGGAGGCCTGCGCCGTCCACGGCGTCGATCTCTCCGGTGTCGAAGGAGACGAACTCTACCGGTCGCTGAACACGCTCAAGTCATCGGCCTTGTGCCTTTCCGGCGGGGGCATCCGCAGCGCGGCCTTCGCGCTCGGCATCATGCAGTCGCTCGCCGCGCACCCCCGCAAGGAGAACGGTGATCCGGTCGACAAGCCGCAGAACTCGCTGCTGGCGCAATTTCATTATCTGTCGACGGTTTCTGGTGGCGGCTACATCGGTAGCTGGCTCTCGGCCTGGCTCGCGCGCACGAGCTTCCGCACGGTCTGGAGCAGCCTGGTCGGTCGACCGGCCGGGCCCGACAGCGAGCCTGCCGCGATCGGTTGGCTGCGCTCCTACAGCAACTATCTGACGCCGCACCTTGGCCTGATGTCCGCCGACACCTGGGCCATTGTCGCGGTCTATCTGCGCAATCTCGTGCTCAATTGGATCGTCATTCTGCCCGTCCTTTGCGCCGGCATCCTGTTGATCAAGTTTGTCATCGTGCTGCTGACAGGATTCTCGTTCTTGAACCACGCCCTGCGACCACGCCTGCTTCTGGTTGGCGTCGGCGTCCTGTCCCTTCTGGTGGCGCTGCGCTACATCGCCAGGAACCGGCCTTCCCGTCAGCTGGAGCAGTCCGAGGGCGCATCGGGCGACAATGCCGATAGGCGATTCATCCGGGGCAGCCTGATCTGGTCGCTGCTCTCGGCGATCGTGCTCACACAATATCTCGGCATCATCGATGTCGGGCAATCGAACATGAAGAGTCTGGCGGCGCTGCCCGGCGCGAGGCTCAGGTTCGCGGAGGCGGGCGCAGTCGCCGGCATCGGGATCTATGCGTTGGGCTGGCTGTTGGGCTGGCCACGCAAGCGCGAAGTCTTGGATTTCTTGCTCTGGTGCGTCGCTGGCTCCGTGTACGGCGCGCTCGTCGGGCTCGGTTTCTATTTCTATCTGCAGGTGCCGGAGATCGGAGTCGGCGTCCCGGCGTCCGAGGTGAGACCGCTGATCAGGATCCTCGATAGCCCGGTAACCTATCTGATCGTCGGGGTGCCCTATATGCTGCTCGCCCAGTGGGCTGCCGACATGGTGTTCATCGGCCTCACCAGCTTCCACAAGCAGTTCAATGCCGAGCAGGAATGGCTCGGTCGCGCCGGCGGCTGGCTCATGGTCACCGCCGTCGGCTGGAATGTTCTGATTTTCCTGATCTTTGCCGGGTTCCTGGCGGGGGCGCTGGATATTCCGTCGGTGTGGTTCTTTGTGACCTACTTCGTGATTCCAATATGCATCGTCTGGGGCGTTGCGATCGCGCTGGTCGGGACGTTCAGCATGTCTCGATTCACCTTCGAGCCACGCAGCGTCCTGTCCGTCCTCATGAATGCGGCATTGGGGGCTGCGGCTCCCTTGTTCGTCGGCGCGCTGATCTTCAGTCTGTCCATTGGGCTCGATTATCTGCTGCTCGACGGTCACCTGTTCGGGCCTAAGTTCAGAACGATGACCAATGCGCTCAAGGGCGCCACGCCGGACTATACGCTCTGGCACCAGATCCTGGGACAGCTGCTGGTCGGGTTCGTGCTGGCGGCGGTTGTCGGCTTCATTGCCTCGGCATCGATCAATATCAATCGGTTTTCGCTGCACGCGCTCTACCGGAATCGGCTGATCCGCGCCTTTCTCGGCGCGTCGCGGGAACGCACGCCCGATCCGTTCACCGGCCTCGATCCCGACGACGATCGTTGCATGCATCAGTTGTGGCCTCAGCGTGACGCCAAGGGCTATTGGCCTGATCGCGACGCCGATGACTGGCGGCCGTTTCATGTCCTCAACTTGACGCTCAACATCGTGTCGTCGAAGCGCCTCGCTTGGCAGGAGCGCAAGGCTGCACCCTTCACCATCAGCCCGTTGCACTGCGGCACCAGCTGCAAGTCCGAGACGTCGACCAAGGATGCCGGCAACGCGGAGGCGCACGATGCCGGCGCCTACCGGCCGAGCTCGACCTATGGCGATCCGGACGGCATTTCGCTCGGCACCGCGATGGCAATCTCAGGCGCGGCCGCCAATCCAAATATGGGCTACCATTCCTCGCCATCGGTCGCGCTGCTCATGACCATGTTCAACGTCCGGCTCGGATGGTGGCTCGGCAATCCGGGACAGGAAGGCGCAAGCACTTTCACGCATGAGGGGCCGGCAATCGCCATCGTGCCGCTGCTGCAGGAAACCTTCGGCCTGACCACCGACACGCGGAATTACGTTCATGTCTCGGACGGGGGGCACTTTGAAAACCTCGGCCTCTACGAGATGGTGCGGCGGCGCTGCCGCCTGATCCTGATCAGCGATGCGGGTCGCGACCCGGCTTATGCGTTTGAGGACCTCGGCAATGCCGTTCGAAAAATTTCGATCGACCTCGGCATACCGATCCGGTTCTACAAGCTCGAAGCGCTCAAGCGGCGACCGGACAACTGCAGCGACATTCTAGAACACTGCAACTATCACGCCATCGCGGATATCGATTACCAGGATGCGGACGGCGACGGCGTCGAGAACGGGCTCATTCTTTATGTGAAGGCGGGCTACCACGGGACCGAGAGCGCGGGCGTGCGCAGCTACGCCATGGCCAATCTCGATTTTCCGCATCAGAGCACGGCCAACCAGTGGTTCAGCGAGTCGCAGTTCGAGAGTTATCGTTCGCTCGGCTTCGAGATCATGGAAGAGCTGCTGTACCGGGCGTCCAAGAACGAAGAATACGCCGGTGCACCAAGCCTGGAGAGCTTGCTTGGCGCGTTGCGAAGCGCCACGCTCGCGGGCGAAGGCGCGCCCACGCCGCCGCGGAAGGCCCGGCCGGTGCGCAAGGATGAAGAGCCGCAATGACTGAGCGCCGGACAGGCAGGCGGCCTCGCCACACGGGCCAGGGCGCGCCTTTCGGTCACGTCCAGGATCGGCTACGATCAACTATGATATGAACAGCAGCGAGCGGGAGACACGTCATGGGCATTCAGGTCATCAATCCGAAAGAGGTCGCGCTGCGCGAGAAGAAGCGCACCGTGGTGATGAACACCCGCAAGTTGCATGCCTGGGTGCATTACTATCCGAACCCGGGCGATCATGATGAGATGCACTGCCACAACGAGGACCAGGTCTTCACCTGCTTCGAGGGCGAGTGCACGATGCATTTCCCTGATGGCACCTCGTCCGTGCTCACGCCGGGCATGGCCGCGCTGATCACCGGCGGCTCGTTCTACCAGCTCGAGAACACCGGGGCGGGCCACATGATCCTGATGGGCCATCGGTCGGGCAACCAGGACAACGTGATGATCATCGACTACGTCACCCGCAAGGACATTCGCAAGAACGGCGGTCCGAAGGTGCGCAATCGCGCCCCTGCCGAAGAGAAGCCGGCTTAGCACTGACGACGTCGCAGGACGCGGTCGACCGAGGTCGGTCAGGCTGATCGTTCAGGCGAAAACCCGCGCGCGCAATGACGGCAAAAGGGCGGAGACAAGCAATGAACAGAAAAGCCAAGCGGGCCTGCGGTTTGGTCGCGGTCTTGTCGGTTGCGGGATTTGCCGTCTCGTCGGCGCAAGCCGGGGACGACGCCGCGCGCGCGTTCTACCAGGGCAAGCAGATCCGCTTCGTGACCATGGGCAGTCCGGGCGGCGGCTACGACACCTACACGCGCACCGTGGGCGCCTACCTGGAACGCAAGATCGGCGCCAAGGTCATTACGACCAACGAGCCGGCCGCCGGCGGCATGCTCGCGATGAACCGGATGATGAACGCGACGCCGGACGGATTGACGCTGCTGCTCTCTGGCGGCGAAGGCTTGGTGACGGCGCAGCTCTATGGCCTGCCGGGCGTCAACTACGACGTGCGCAAGCAGGTCTGGCTGGCGCGCGTGTCCGGCGAGGACAAGGTCGCCGTGGTCGGTCCGCGTTCGTCGATCCACACGGTGGCTGATATGCAGAAGGCGGCCAATCCGGTGCTGTGGGCCGGCTCCGGCAAGGCCGACAACAATTCCGATTTTTCCGCCATCGCGTGCTACGCGCTGAGCGCCAAGTGCAAGATCATCCTGGGCTACAAGGGCACCGGGGGCATGAATCTCGCCATCCAGCGTGGCGAAGTCGACGGCCGCGTGATCTCCGACGAGGCGGCAGCGCTCTACGGGCCGGCCTCGGGCATGCGGGTGATCGCGACGCTGGCGCGCGAGCGCTCGGAGAAGTTCCCGAAGGTCCCGACCTTGTTCGAGGCGGCGAAGCTTGCGCCCGAAGCGGCACGGCTGCTCGAATGGCGCGCCGGCATCGCCAGCCTCGGCCGGGTTGTTCTCATAACGCCGGGCACGCCGCAGGATCGCATCGATCTCCTGCGCAAGGCGCTGGCCGAGGTTCTCCACGATCCGGCTTACGTCGCCGACATCAAGAAGATGAACCTCGCGGCCGGCTATGCCAGCGCCGAAGAGGTGCAGGCGAGCGTCGAGAAGGCAATGACGACGCTCGACGACAAGGGGCTCAGCGAGATGAAGCAGATCGCGCTCGAGCGCTTTTATTGAGAATTGAGCCGGGTCACAAAACACTCAGTGCGCGCAACGTACGGCGAGGAGACGAGGATGTTCGGCAAGCTCAACCATCTGGCCATCACCACCGACCACTACACGACGCTCGGCATGTTCTATCGGGCGGTCTTCGGCATGAAGGTGTCCGGCGACACATCGCGGGAAATGTCGGCGATCTCGGTCGGTGACGGCTATGTCGGCATGACGGTGATCCCGCGCCGCGGCGGCCGCAAGGCCGGGCTCGACCATTTCGGCATCGAAGTGCAGGACCTCGACAAGGTGCGCGAGAAAGTCGCCAAGAGATATCCCGACATCGAGATCGTGAAGCGGCCGGGCAACCGGCCGTTCGCGAGCTACAGCGCGCACGACCCCGCCGGCAACTATTATGACCTGTCGCAGCAGGGCCACGAGAACCGCGCCGAGGTCTATGCCAAGGGCGAATGGAAGCAGGACACCACCATCAGCCACTTCGCGATCCGGGTGCGCGAGGTCGAGCGCATCGCCGACTTCTATACCGATGTGTATGAGCTCGAGCGCCGCAATATCGAGAGCGAGGAGGGCGGCTGCTTCCTCAGCGACGGCCGTGTCACCATGGCGATCCTGCCGTGGAAAATCTCCGCCTTCAACGGCGCCGGCATCGAGCAGCCGGCGATGGATCACATCGGGTTCCGCGTGAAGAGCCTCGATGCCTTCAAGAAGAACCTCGCCGAGGTCGAGCGGCAGAACCTGCAACTCCGCTCGAAGCCGATCGACTTCGACTCCGAGGGCGTGGCCCGGCTCAAGCTCCTCGCCAAGTGCCCGCTCGGAACCTTCCATCTCGCCGATCCCGACGGCACGCTGATCGACGTCGCGGAAGATCAGTGAGATCGCCTGACTTCTCGTTCCGCCTCGCTCATCCCCACCTGGGCGTCACCTGGGCGAGGACAAGCGGCGAAAACGCATACGATGTCATTGACGCAACGAGCGTTTTCGGCGCGGTGGGTTCGTTTTGGCAAAAAATCTGCGACATCGCAGCATTGCTGATCGCCGCAACTGGCGCTCGTGTTCGTTCCCATACGCGGATAACGGCCGTTGCGCATTCCCTATTCAATTTTCAAACAGCCTCGAGCCTTCATCAGGCCCGTCTTGATCGAGTCAACAAATTGATCGAGCCCGTAGCCCGGATTGAGCGCACGCGGAATCCGGGAACGATATCGCGGCTTGCCCGGTCGCTCCCACTACGGTCGTGCGCAACCCCCTCCCGTCGTCCCCGCGCAGGCGGGGACCCATAACCACCGGCCTTTCGGTTATTTCAAACGTCATCGCCACATCACCGCTGCTGCGGCGTATGGGTCCCCGCCTGCGCGGGGACCACAGCGGAAAGGTGCGTGCACGTGTGACCGTCATACTCGCCCGCGGCATCTCACCCGTTCACTTTGCTTACCTGTTCACTTTTCAACAGCCTGCGGCTTTCAATGAGGTCGCATCAGTCATGTCGCATCAGTCAAATTGAGATCGTCCCCTGTTGCTTTGCTTGGGCGCGGGGGTTCGCCCGTCTTCCGCTTTCCTCACCGCCCCTCAATCGAGGGGGATGGCGCGCCGACAAGGCGCAGTGCCCGGATTGCTCCGAGCGATGTCCGGCTGCGGCCGGACCATGGTGCACAGCGGTGCACCCGCGCCTCTCGGCGCGCCAACGCGGCATCTTGGCTTATCGCCTTTGACGGTGGTCGGACCGGGCCGGCTCCATAGTGGCCGACGAGGCTGCCCGAGTACCGCCCGGGGACGGGGCTTGCGTCATCACCCCGCTCGCGGGTGCCGCTCCCGTTCCCCGCTCTCAAGACGCCTCATGAGTGCGCCCTCGAAGACGGAACGGGATGAATGTATGTAATGGTGAAAATTTACCGCCGTAAAGTCACGTTTCCGTTACTCGGAGCGAAATTCGGGCGCGGTCGCCGTGCAGGACCCATCGCGTTTCAAGCCATCGCGCTGGACCTGGCGCTAATGCAACCCGCCGGCACCTGGAGAGCTCTTCCCGACTGCCAGCAGAATGCGGCGACCTACGGTCGCCACCGCCATGCTGCCGCGATTGCCCAGAATGACGATGCCGACCCGCCGTTTAGGCACCAGGCCGATATAGGCTGAGGCGTTATTCATCCCGCCATATTTGTCGACAATGATGTCGTCGCCTTCCTGCACCTCCCATGCCAGCGCCTGGCGCAAGCCGGGTTTGATGACGAACGAGCCTTGTTGTGCGCGGCGCATTGCGGTTTGAAGCGCCGCGTGATCCGGCAGGTCGCCAAGAGCGGCCGCCAGGAAAACGGCCATGTCGCGAACCGACGCGTACATCTGACCAGTTCCGAGCCAATGATAGTAGCCTTGCAAATTACCGGGCGCACCGATCGGCTCGCCGTCTTCCGCGTATCCCTGCACGGCGCGGCTGGCGAGGGCTCTTGGGATCTCGCCGCGCGGATTCAGCGTCGGATCGGCCGACACCGTCGGCAGTGTCGTGGAACGCAGACCAAGCGGCTTGAGCAATCGCTGGGTCATGAGCTCGTCAAACGGCAGACCGAACCGGCGTTCGAGCACGAGATGTAACAGGACGTATCCGGCGTGCGAATAGATCATCTGCTTGCCGGGCTCATGATCCTTGTCGGAGGTCCATGCGTTGAGCGTGGCCAGGAACTCGGGGAGTGTAAACGTCCGGTCGGGCCACGGTGGATGATCTTGAGGGAGCACAAATCCCGACGTGTAGGTCGCAAGCTGGCGCAATGTGATCTCGCGAATGTCGCCGCCTTGCTGCAACTCCGGGACGTGCTTTGCCACTGAATCGTCCAGGCTCAACTCGCCCTGTTGGTCTGCCAAGGTCAGGAGCGACGTATCGAAAACCTTGCCGACCGACCCAAGGTTAAAGAGCACGTCCGAAGTGACCGGTCGCGCGCGGTCAGCCATGCCGTAGTTGAAGAGCAAGGTTCTGCCATTGACGCGAACCGCAACGGCAGCCCCGCCCGGGCCGGAGCTGAGCAGCTCCGTCTTGACCTGTTCGGTTACGCGGCTCGCTATGTCGCTATCCAAATCCGCTTGCGATGTCGTCGAAAAACTCAGGGTCAGGCTGCCGGCCAGCGCCATTGCAAAAAGCCGAATGCGGAATTGAATAGCCATAGAGCCTGCCTTTTTCTTGGGTCCGCATGGCTGATGCAAGATAAAGGCAAAATTCAGCCAACGCAGGTCGTAGACCGGGCTCGCCTGGATGGATCGCGAATTTGGGTCGGATGGTCGCCTTATCCGCCGGTTTTGGCGCCCGGGCAACTCTTGGTCTGGCTTGCTCGCTGTGCGCTCTCCACGGCGACTGCAGGGTCGGCCGTGTACTGATAAATCAGCCTGGATCGATTTCGACTGCGCATGCCCGCCATTCCTTCAACAACGGCACAGGGGCGGACATCGGCTTAGGTCCGGCTTGGGGCATGGAACGAACCCGCTCGCGCGGGAGCGCGCTGCGCGCGAGGGCGGAGCTAGTGGCGTCGATGGAGTGACGCCGTGCGCAAGGTACGGTGACAGGCGGGGCGCTCCGTCTTGAGGATCGAGGGGTCAAGCACTCCAACCTCAAGACAGGAGCCCCCCATGAGCGAGAAGCCCATCAGTCCGTTGCGTCGTCGCATGATCGAGGACATGTCGGTCCGCAAGTTCGGCGCGAAGACGCAACACGATTATATCCGCCACATCGAGACCTTTGCCAAGTTCCTGGGCCGCTCGCCGGATACGGCGAGTGCCGAGGACCTGCGCCGCTATCAGGTTCACCAGACCGAGACCGGCGTGCAGCCGCCGAGCGTGAACAGTTCGGCAGTTGCGTTGCGCTTCCTGTTCACGGTCACGCTCGGCCGCGCCAACCTCGCGGCCCAGCTCACGCGCGTGCATTATCCGCGCCGGCTGCCGCGGGTGTTGAGCCCCGAGGAGGTTGGGCGATTGATCGAGGCGGCGCCTGGCCCCGGCCTCAAGTACAAGGCGGCGCTGAGTGTTGCCTACGGGGCTGGGCTGCGCGCGGCCGAAGTGGTCTCGCTGAAGGTCTGCGATATCGACAGCAAGCGTTTGCTGATCCGGGTCGAGCAGGGCAAGGGTCGCAAGGACCGTCACGCTATGCTCTCGCCGCAGTTGCTCGAAGTATTGCGAGCGTGGTGGCGGCAGTGCCGCTCGCAGGGCTGGCTGTTCCCGGGGCGCGACCCGTTCCTGCCCATCACGACGCGGCAGCTGAACCGCGCCTGCCACATGGCCGCCGACGTCGCCGGCCTCGGCGCCTGGATCTCTCCGCATACGCTCCGGCACAGCTTTGCAACGCATCTCTTGGAGAGCCATACCGACGTGCGGGTCATCCAGGTTCTGCTCGGACACGCGAAGCTCGATACGACCGCGCGCTACGCCCAAGTCGCCACCAACCTGCTGCGAACCGTCACCAGCCCGCTCGACCGTCTGACCTTGGCGAAGGACGGCCCGCCCGCGTAACGCGCGGCGGCCATGGCTCGTCCAGCGCTGGAGGTCGCGGACATCTTCCGCGACCACGGAGCCGCATGGCGTGCCGCCAACCGTGGCCACGTCAGCCTCGGCCAGTTGAAGGTGATGAGCGCGATCGAGCGCTGCCGCACGGCAGCTCTCGGCGGGCATGTGGCGCGTTGCGAGAACGACGCCTGTGGCCACACGACCATCGCTTACAATAGCTGCCGCAACCGGCATTGCCCGAAATGCCAGGGCGCGGCCGCACGCGAGTGGCTGGCGGCACGCGAGGCCGAGCTGCTGCCAGTGCCCTACTTCCACGTCGTGTTCACGCTGCCGGCGGCGATCGGCGACATCGCCTACCAGAACAAGGCCGTGATCTACGATCTGCTGTTCAAGGCCTCGTCGGAGACGATGCTCGCCATCGCGGCAGACCGAAAGCACCTCGGAGCGCGCATCGCCATCACCTCAGTGTTGCACACCTGGGGCTCGGCAATGACCCACCATCCGCACGTGCATATGATCGTGCCGGGCGGCGGGCTTTCCATGGATGGCGCACGTTGGATCGCATGCAAGCCCAACTTCTTGCTGCCCGTGCGTGTCCTCTCGACGCTGTTCCGGCGCTTGATGCTGGAGAGGCTTATGGCGGCACACCAGGCGGGCAGGCTGCAGTTCTTCGGCACCCACGCGCATCTGGCCAATGCAAAGGCGTTCGCTGCGTTGCTCGCACCGCTGCGCAAGACGCGCTGGTTCGTCTATTCCAAACGCCCGTTCGCGGGCCCGAAGGCCGTGCTCGCCTATCTGGCGCGCTACACCCACCGCGTCGCCATCTCGAACCGCCGCCTGATCGCAATCGACCAGCAGCACGTCACCTTCAAGGTCAAGAACTACCGCGTCGAGGGACCGGGCCGCTACACTACGATGACGCTCAACGCGAACGAGTTCATCCGACGCTTCCTCATCCATGTCCTGCCCAAGGGCTTCCATCGCATCCGCCATTACGGGCTCCTCGCCGGCAGCAATCGCGCCGAGACCATCGCGCGGGCGCGCGACCTCCTGGGTCTGGCTGAGCAGGCGGTCGAGACCGAGCCGGCCGCGCAGCCGCTCGCCCACCCATGCCCCTGCTGCGGCAGCCGCATGACCATCATCGAGACGTTCCAAGCCGGCCGCCAACCACGCCACCGGCCGAGCAAACCTCTCGTCGCAATCAGGATCGACACCTCATGAGCACAAGCACCACGTCCTGCACCTGCACCGCCGAGCGCGTTCCTTACTGGTCATCGACCGGCCACGCCGACGCTCGGCCACACAGGGGCGCGGCATCGCATTCCACGCTGCGTTCATTCCCGAGAACGACTCAATCGAACCCGATCGGCTGCACCGGCAGCCGAAATCACCCGAGTGCTGCCACCCAGCGTCTTCGGCCCAATCTCTTCGCCGCAATCAAATCGCCATAGCGCGCACACACCAGCACCTCACGTCCCGCGGGTTCCTTCCCTGGAGGCTTTCGGACGACGGCCCCCGTGCGCGCAACTCCGTCAATGACGGGCCGTCATCCGAAACCCTTCACAAGATCTAACTCATGTGCTGCAACGAAAAACGGTGATCGACTATAGATACAAGTCACTTCGCCAGCGATATGCTTCTATTTCGAGACAACGGTACGCTTGAGACCAGGATGACCAATTGCGAGTTCTTGCGATGAAATGCTTTGTTATCAGCCCCATTGGCCAGCCCGGCAGCCCGGCCCGCGAACACGCTGATGATGTGTTCGAGTGCATCATAAAGCCGGCTCTGAAGGAGGCGGACATTGATGGGCAAAGAGCGGATCACGTCAAAGACGTCGGTAGGATAACGAGGCAAATGTACGACGCGATTCTCGGGTCCGATTTTTGCATCGCGGTGCTTCATGGCTTCAATCCGAATGTATTCTACGAACTAGCGGTCGCCCACAGCGCGGGCATCCCAGGTATTCTACTGAGCGAGAAGGGCATCGATCCGCCATTCGACCTGAAAGACGAGCGCGTGTTCCACTACGATCTGGCTCCTAGATCGATTTTTCGGGGCGACAACGTTCGCGCTCTACTCACCATGATTGACAGCATGCGGCGATTGCAAGGTAAACGCGAGGTGCCGTTCGGTGCCAATTTGATCCCACTGAGCGCCACTGGAGCCGACCTGCCATATTTGTTGAGAAATGAGAGCAACGCGACCGCCGAGTTTTGGCTTCAACTTGTCAGCCGGGCGCGCAAGCGGTTGTATCTTGCAGGAATCGGATTTACCGGGTGGAGGGGAATTCCAGGCATGAGAGAGGCTTTAGGGGCGACGGCGGTATCAGGTTGCGAAATTCGGGTCTTGACGATTGACGCTCAAAATCCCGCGTTTGGCTGCATGCTCAATCCCAACGTTGCTGCCGCCAATCTTGCGAGCCAAGCGCCAAGTCTTGATGAGGCTCGATCCTGGTTCAAGAGCGCGCTTGGGGACGTTTCAAAATCGGATGTTCGTGCGCTCAGGAACGGAATGCTGTTTCAGCAAATCATCGTCTCCGACGATCAGGTTCTCGTTTCTCCGTACCTGTTTTCGGCCACTACGGGATATAGCCCCCGCCTTGAGATTAAGGAAAGCTGCCCGGTTTTTGGCGCCTTCCTGCGTGAGTTTGACGAGTTGTGGAAAGCTAATTCGCCGAACTGATTTTCGAATGGACGCTTTATAGCGAAATATTCTCGATCGTCTTCCGACTTGGGTCAAAGGCCGAAGAACTCGCATTGAAAAGCGCACGTTCCGCGACTTCGGGATCGCGCCAACTCCGGACTTTCGCAGTTTTCCGTAGCACCCCAATTTATCTGGTGATGCCTACCGCCCTGCAAGTGAGCCAGGATAAGCGGCGCCGTCCGATTGCAGAAGCCTCCTTTCATTTTCCGAAGGCCGCGCGAATGGGTGCGAGGATTGCCGGCGGCGTGTCGTAAGCTTTTACGAGACGCGCTTGGATGTCCTTCCTGCTGATCGGTGCGACGGTCAGCACCTGCTTATTCGCCTCGGCGAGAAAGTCCGGGTCCCGAAGTGTGGCTTCGAAGGCCGCGCGCAGAGCGGCCGACCGATCCAGCGAGACTCCGGGACCCAGCATATACGCGTAACCAACGCCCAGCGGCCCTTGCGCGACTTCCAGCAGGCTCCGGTCGGCTGCAGTCTTGGCGAGGTCGAGCGCGTACGGAATGTCCGGAAAGTCTTTGGATGGTGCCGGCCCAAATTGAAGCAGCAGACGGAATTTCCCATCCGCGATCTGCTTCGAATACCGTCTCTTGAGAGCATCGACCGGCGCGGTCGGATAGCCTTCGACCTCCCCACTCTCAAGAGCAAGCATCGCAGGGGCCATACCAATATGCCCACGGACGCCTTTGATCTTGGTACCGAGAGCGGCGTTGACCGCCGCCACGATAACCGAGTTGAGCTGGCCCGCCGCGATGGTCGCCATCAGCGTCTCACGCTTGCGCAAGTCGTCGACCGAATAAACCGGCACGTCCGAGCGCACGAGCATGAGAACATTGTAGCCCGCAACCGAGCCGATCCAATTGATGTGCAGCGGGTCGAATTTTGGAGCATTCGGGTCCAGGAGCGGTTGAAACGGGAGCGCCGAGGAACCCAGCGCGCCGACCATCGTGCCGTCCTGCGGACCGACCCTAAGGACGCGCATTGCGCCGACATAGCCCCCAGCGCCCGGCGCAGTCTGGACGATAACTTTCGGCGAACCGGGAATATATTTCCCGAGGTGACGCGCGATTGTCCTGGCGTAGAGATCGTACGTGCCTCCCGAATCCGCTCCGACAACGATCGTCACCAAATGTTTGGCGTAGAAATCCGCGATCGGATCGGCGCGTGCGCCGCCGATTAACTGGGACATGAGAAACATGAGAAAAAGGAGCGCCCATCCGGCTCTCGCAAATGGATTCATTATTTCCTCCCATCGGCATCCCGCGGCGAACAGGTCTGGACGGTTGTCGTCCTAGACACGTCGAAAGGGTGGCTGCAACTGCCGCTAATCCAGAAATCGACGCTTGAGGCGCTTAATCCCTTTCGCAGCCACACGCAATGCTGCGAACATGCACGAAGCCTATCAGCCGCCTTCATCACCCACAACAAAGGCTACGCCCCGACACCGGCGGAAAAGACATCGAGGCCGGCTTCCCGGCCGTGATGGCCGGCGCATGTTCGGGCGAAGGCAAGCACCGGTTCGCCGGGAAAACCATGCGCCGCCGGGATGCCCTAGCGACCGTCCCGGGTGGCTGCACCTGCTCCGCGCACCCGCTCGACCAGCGCGGCTGCATCGGCCGGCGAGGCGTCCGCGCGCCAGGCCACATGGCCGTCGGGCCGCACTAGCACCAGACGGCGTTCGTACAGCGCGCCGATTGCCGGATCGGCAACAGTCTCGACCGCAAGCGGTACGCCGCGATCGGCGAACGCGCGCTCGATCGCTGACGTGTCGGGCGCCGCTTCGCCAAAACGTAGAAGCGTGAAGCCGCGGCCATAGAGATCGATGATCGAGCGACTGTCGGAAAGCCAGGCATGCGGCGCGCGGCTGCCGGTCACCGCGTTGGGGTGATAGTCCTCGACCGAGGCGTGCGGCGCAGCGCCCGCCTCGTTCCATGAGATCGGAGAAGGGTCGTAGCGATAGCCGAGCGCGAGACCGTCGGTGATGAACTTGCGGGTCATGCTGGCAACGATGGCGTCGCCCATCTTGCGGCGCGCGCGTTCGCCCTCGGGTGTGTCCGTGAAGATCTCCGGCGGCGGCTCGCGCTCGCGGTCGCCGGCGTGGCTCACGTCGGCGTGGCCGATGTTGCGGCGTCCGACCGGCTGGCGCTCGATCTCGTAGCTGCCAAGGAGCGACGGGCCGCCCCAGCCGGCAAGCGTGGCGGAAAGCTTCCAGCCGAGATCGACCGCGTCGCCGAGCCCGGTGTTGAGGCCGAGCCCGGAGGAAGGGTGATTGAGATGGGCGGCGTCGCCCGCGAAGAACACCCGGCCGTTGCGATAGGAATCGGACACCACGTTGCGCGCGACCCAGCGCCTGATCGAGATGAACTCGTGCGGCACCTGTTTGCCGACCACCTCGGTGAACATCCGCTCGGCATCGACCTTGTCGGGCGCATCGTAATATTGTTTGCCGCGCACGCCGAAGCGGTAGAGCTCGCGGCCGTCGAGGATGACGAGGTTGCGCCAGAGCCCTTCGGGCTCGACGAAGTTGATCAGCGCCGCTTTGCCCATGGCGTGGTGCTTCCACAGCTCCGGCGCCCTCACGAAGATGCTGAGGAAGTGGCCGGTGTAGGGCGCGCCGCTCATGGTCATGCCGAGTTGACGGCGGATGGTGCTGTGGCCGCCGCTGCAGTCGATCACGTATGGCGCGACGATGCGGCGGGGCTTATCGCGGGCGAGATCGCGCGCGGTCGCGACGACGTGGTCGTCCGCCTGCGTCAGCTCTTCGAAGCGCCAGCCGTAGCGCAGGTCGACGCTCCCAAAGCTCGTCGCCAGATCGCGCAGGATCGGATCGAGCCAGATCTGGTTGCAGCGCTGCGCCCGTTCCGGACTGGTGGTTGTGGGCCCGCGGCCGCCGTGGTGGGGCCGGTCGATCCTGGCGATCTCGAAACCGGTCAGCGTCGTGCAATAGAGCGCGGTGTGCGGAAAATCCTCCGGTGCCGACGCCTTGCGCACGGCCTCCGCCACGCCCCAGCGGCGCATGAACTCCATCGAGCGGGCATTGATGGCGGTGGCGCGTGGATGGTCGGCGGGGCCCTCGCCCTGCTCGACCACGAGGCAGGGCGCGCCACGCCAGCCGAGGTCAGCGGCGAGCGCAAGCCCGACCGGGCCGCCGCCCACGATCAGGATCGGCGTTTCAATCGTTGCGGAACTATTCTGAGGCATGTTGACGTCATGGTGGTGCACTGAACTTCCAGACGTCATGCCCGGCCTTGTGCCGGGCATCCACGTCTTGCTTGTCACGTGAAAGGAAGACGTGGATGGCCGGGACAAGCCCGGCCATGACCGAGAATTGCTGCTTCCATCGCAAATTTCACAGCAGCAAGCAATTCCGGCCGCTAGTTTTGGCCGCTAGTTCTTGCCGCTCTTGCCCTTGCCGCCTTTGCCGCCCTTGCCGGTCACGGTGCCGGGCGGCGGCTCGATTGCGGCCTTGGCCTTGGCCACGACGTCGGCGGGCGAATTGATGGTGGCGAGCACGATCTTGGTGACGGCATCGGCCGTCATCGGCAGCATGTCGAGGCCAAGCTGCTTGGCCTCCGCCAGGAACGCCTGATCCTTCATGGTGGCGTCGAAGGCCTTGCGCAACGCGGCCACGCGCTCGGCCGGCACCTCCTGGGTGGTGAA
Source organism: uncultured Alphaproteobacteria bacterium (assembly GCA_963753575.1). GTDB lineage: Bacteria > Pseudomonadota > Alphaproteobacteria > Rhizobiales > Xanthobacteraceae > VAZQ01. The sequence goes on along the minus strand of CAVWCR010000003.1, from coordinate 2,031,324 downwards.
GAACGGCCGCCCGAGCGAGGGCGGCGACGACACCAGCATCAGCACCTCACGCTGCTCGGGGGTCTTTGCCAGCTCATGCATCAGCGGCACGTTGGGATAGTCCTTCTCGCGCTCGGTGCCGATCTGCACCAGCGGGACGATCTTCTTGTCGCGGAACCAGTCGGCGTGCTCCTGCAGCATGCCGGAGAGGCTCGCGCCGGCGCGCGCCTGCACCTCGCCGCGTTCCATCGCAAGGTCGAGCGCCGCCGTGCTCGAATAGCCCATGACGATCTTGTGCTTGGTGCCGAGGATCTTGTTCATCGCGTTGGGGTAGATGAACGTGCCGGAGCCGGCGCCGGTCGCGCCGGTGATGAGCTCGCGCTGCATCACGTCGTCTATGGTCTTGAAGCCGGCGGTGTGCCAGGCCCAGGTGAACAGGTTGCTGCCGCCGGTCGAGCCCAGCCAGTTGAAACGGCGCGCATCGAAGCGCACGCCGCGGCCGTCGAGGGTCTGGTGCAGCGGGATGATGTTGTTGACGACGCCGATCGCGGTGCCGTCCCGCGGCGCCTGCACATACATGTAGTTGGTCGCCAGCACATTGCCGCCGCCCGGCATGTTGCGCACGATCATGGTCGGATGGCCCGGGATGTATTTCGGCATGTGCTTGGCGAGCGCGCGCGCGGTCAGATCGAACGGCCCGCCGACACCGGTCGACGTCGTGATGGTGATGGTCTTGCCCTTGTAGAAATCCTCGATCGGATCGGCGCTGGCGCAGGTCGCGCAGGCGAGGGCGGCAATCGCGCAGGAGGCGAACAGGGCGTGCTTGAGCATGGCGGTATCGTTACCTTGGGCGGTTGTGTTCAGCGGTTGTGTCAGCCGTGCGGCTGAAGGCTCGTCGCGGCCATTATCACATGGCCGCGCGCTTGCGTCAGGCGCAATACGGTCGCATGCGCCAGGGCTTTGGTCCCGCGCGTAACGCTTCAGCGTGCCGTCATCTGGTGCTTCCAGAGCGACCAGGCGCGCGGCACGTTGCGGCCGCGGCTCGATCTCTCCGCTTCCTCGAGCGAGAGGAACTCGACCTCGCCACCGACCGCGAGTTGCTGCGCCTGCATCTGGACGACCGCGTTATCCATCGAATAGACCGCGCGGAACACCGCCTCCTGGATCGATTGGCCGACCATGGTGGCGCCGTGGCCGCGCATGAGCACGACCGTCTTGTCGCCGAGCGTCTCGGCGAGTGCCTTGCCGAGCGGTGCGGTGCGCACCAGCATGTCGGTCATGCCGCCGGCGTCGCGGATCTCGTAAATCGGAACCCCGCAGCCGAGAAAGCCGCACATATGCGTCATCGGCCGCAGTTTCGCGCCCTTGGCCGTGCCGAACGGAATGAGCGGGCGGGCGTGGCAATGCACGACCGAGATCACGTCGGGACGCAGCTTATAGATCTCGCCGTGGATGTAGCGCTCGCTCATTTGCGACTGCTCGGTGTGGGTGAGCGGGTTTGAGTCCATGTCGAAGGTGACGATGTCCTTGGCGGTGACCAAGCCGGGCGGCAGGTGCCGCGCCATCAGATAACGGTTCTTGGGATCGCGGTCGTCGCGCACGCTGATGTGGCCGAACGCGTCGACCACGTTGAAATGGAACAGGATCCTGTTGGCGAGCACGAGATCGTCGAGCTGGATCTTGGAGGGGCGGGAATTGGTGGCTGAATTCTTGGCTGAATTCTTGGCGGCAGTCTTGGTACGGGCAGTTCTGGCAGCCGACTTCATCGGGCATCCTTCTTCAGTGTGCGGGTGAGTGTTGCTCTGCGTTGGTCGTTAGCGGGTCAGCGCTGTGGGCGCAGGCGCTGGATCTGCATCTGGGCGAGGAACGGCACCAGCGGATGCGCGCCCATGCGCACGATCGCCGGCAGGTCGAGCTTGATCAGCGCCTCGCGCTGGTCGCTGGAGAGCTTGAAGGCGTCCGCATAGGCGGCCGCGTCCGCCACATATTGCGCGCGCTTGTCGGCGTCGTGCGCGAGCGCGTGCAGCGCCGAGGTCAGCTCGACCAGTTCGGGCCTGATCGAGGGGTAATGCGCGCTGTGCTCTCCCGCCTGCGCCCCGATGAAGCCGAGCGAGGCGTAGTTGTGATGCCAGCTCGGGTCCATCGACACGACGTCGGGCTTGCGATCGCCGAGCGCACCCGCCGCGCAGGCCCAGCAGCGCAGCTCGATGTTGCCGGTGTCGTCGAGCTCGGCCTCGTCGAAGCCGATCAGTGACTTGAGTTTGCCGGCAGCGAGCATGTCGAGCAGGCGCTGATCCCAGGCGAGCTCCGGGTTGGAGTAGCGGTTGGTGCCGGGGAAGTGCGACATGCCTCCGCTTGCGAGGATCACGGTCTTGAGCCCCATGGCGGTCACGGTGCGCGCCACTGCCTGGCCGAAGGAATAGCAGCGCTCCATCGTCGGCTGCGGCGGCAGGTAGGCGTTGACGTAGATCGGCAGCACCTCCCTGGTGTGGCCGATGTGGGTGAGCGGGATGCCGATGGCGTAGTCGATCTTGGCGGTCGAGGTGAAGGCCGGGTCGAAGCTCTGCCGGTAGAGCTGGCGAACGAGCTCGAAGCCGATTTCGCTCGGCACCCGCCAGTGGAACTTGCGGCCGGCGAACTCGCCGGTCGCCTCGCCCCCGACATGGACCGTGAAAGGAGGCGCCGCGTTGTGAAAGAACTGCTCGGCGTGGTCGTTGGAGAAGATGATCCAGAGGTCCGGCTTGAGCGCCCGCAGCCGTTCCCCAATGTCGGCCGCGACCGCGCGCACGTGCGCGACGTTCGCCTTGTCCTCGGTGTCGGGCATGGTGAAGAACTGCGGGGCATGCGGCAGCATGGCGCCGCCGACGACGGTCGAGATCATGGCTCGGCTCCTTGGCAGACAAGCGTAACGCTCCTTCCGCAAGGCAACAAGGCTCGCGGGGCCGGGCCGTCCCGGCTTCACAGGCTCACGGCGAGGCGCTACGCTTCGTGCGCTCGAGCCAACCTCCCGCCCGCTCGCAGCCCAGCCCCCGAGGAGGTCCGATGGTCGAGGTGCCGATCACGATTGCATGCGGCAACTACGACCGCACCGCCGCGATCCGGGACGGGCGCGTGAAGGTCGAGGCCTGCGCCATCACTTATCTCCCGCTCTACCCGGAGGAGATCTTCCACCGCGCCTTCAAGTTCGACGAGTTCGATGTCTCCGAGCTCTCGTTCTCGAGCTATCTGCGCACGACTGCGGCCGGCACCTCGCCCTATATCGGCATTCCCGCTTTCGTGTCGCGCATCTTCCGGCACTCCGGCATCTACATCCGCACCGACGCCGGCATCCGCAAGCCGGAGGACCTGCGCGGCAAGCGCATCGGCCTGCCGGAATATCAGATCACCGCGGTGGTCTGGATGCGCGGCATGATGCAGCACGAATATGGCGTGCGGCCGGACGAGATCCATTGGCGCAACGGCGGCCAGGAACAGCCCGGCCGCGGCGAGCGCACGCCGCTCAAGGCGATCCCGGGGCTCGACCTCAAGCCGCTCGAGGGCGGGCAGACGCTGGTCGACATGCTGCGCAAGGGTGAGCTCGATGCGCTGTTCACGGCGCGCGCGCCGTCGTCCTTCCTCAACGGCGAGCCGCACATCGCGCGGCTCTTTCCCGATACGCGCGCGGCCGAGCAGGCCTATTACAAGAAGACCGGCCTCTTTCCGATCATGCATCTCGTCGGCATCAAGAAGACGCTGGTCGAGCGCTACCCGTGGCTTGCCACCAGCGTTTACAAAGCGTTCCTGGAAGCGAAAGCGCTGGCGATGATCGATCTCTGCGACGTCAACGCCCTGATGGTGACGCTGCCGTGGCTCGAAGCCGAGACCAAGGAGACCGTGGCGGTGATGGGCGCCGACTTCTGGAAATACGGCGTGCACGAGAACATGCTCGAGATCGAGGCGCTCACGCAGTATGCCTATGAGCAGGGATTGATCGAGCGCAAGCCCGCGGTCGAGGAGCTGTTCGCGCGCCCGACCTTCGAGATGGCGAAGGTGTAAATCGCCTGCATCGGTTGACCAAGGTGGGCGGAATCCCGGTGCCGCCGCGGAAGCCCTTGCGGCCAAGCTTGCAGGCGGACATTGGACGCATGATTACGCTTTGATCGCCAGTGAAGCGCTGGCGCTCAACCTCCCCGTCAAAGTGGGCATGCCGCTCGAGGTCGTGCAACTGATGACGCTCTATCCGCAGCCAATTCAGCAATCCGGGGTCGAGTCTCTGCCCATTGACCTTCCACGTCAGCGGCGGGTCTAACGACCCGTTGCGGGGCAACGCCCACAATACGGGCCAGACGTATCAGGCGAGATTAGAAGACTTCGCTATCTCTCCACGAGCGTATAGCGCGTAAGGTCCAGGATGCCCGAGCGCACGGGATCACTGGCGACATGGGTTGAGTTGACCGCGTCGTAGACCGACCAGAATTTTTCATCCGACCGCCGCACGCCGAAGGTGTCGACCAACCGCTCGTAGTCGGCTGCTGACTTGAGACGTGCAACCGCTCTGGAAAACCCTTCGATCTCGGTCTCTAGCACTACGAAGAACATGTTCGGGTAGGCGCCCATCACGCCGGCCCGGACCGTGAGCGAGTCCTCCTGCGGAGCGAAGCGCGTCGACTCCCCAAGTATCCACGAGATGTTGGCGTGTTCACGGTTGTGCACGAGGCTGTAGAGCCGCGTGCCGCCGTCCTCGCCGCGTACCAGCACGACGGCAAGATCGGGAAGGAAGCGAGCGAACGGCGTGGCACTGGCGGCCTTGGTCGACGCAATCTGGCGCAGCGCCTGTTCGGTCGCGGTTAGTTTGGTTGCCACCCCATAGGGCACCCGCAGTGCTTTCCAGTTGAGAGCGTCGGGCCGGCCACGTACCGGTGCTGGCAGATGCTCGTTGATCACCCGCTCGACAAATTCTGCCTTGGCTCTGGCCTGGTTGCGGTAGCTGACCCCGGTCGGCGCTGATCTGTTCACGAGTGGGAACACGTAGCGAAGCTTGAGATCAGTGAGTGGGCCGCCTCGATACCATGAGTTGCGCAGGCCGGCCCGCTGCGATGGCGGCAGGAAGTCAAGAAACAGTTCCTCCGCTTCCATCCGGATCATGTCCATGTACAGCCGGGTCAGCGCCTGATGGCTGACATTGCCGAACACGTCGTAGTTGACCACGAGATTGTAGACCAGGCGCTCGAATAGCGCGTAATCGAGGACGAAGCCCGTCTTCGGCAGATCGCCCGTAGCCCCTTTCGTCACCACGGCGGTGTCGAAGTGCCGGAATACGGTCAGCAGCGCGTTTGGATTGCTGCCGTCGCCGTCCCAGATGTCCTCGAGTCGGTAACCGGCCGGCCGCAGCTTGCGCGCACCGTCGGCCCTAAGCTTGCGGTAGGCCTCGCGCTGTTCGACAAGGCGTCGGAAGAACGGGACCCCCTCCAGGATCGGCACGTCGCTGCCCCACACGCCGGGCAGGATCAGCTTGTCCTCGGCCTGCTTTGCATACTCTGCCGACGTCACCATGTTGTCGGCATCCGGTTTTAGGAAGAAGACGAAGAACTGCTCCTGGATCGAATTGACCGCAACACTGCCGTTGCAAACGGGCCCCTTGATGAAGGTGGCGATTTCATATTCAGCATCGTCGAGCAGAAACTGGTAGCGCGCACGCACCGGGATGTCGGCGAACGCCGCGAACGGGTTGCCGGATTTTGCCTCGCTGTAGTCCGGCAGGTCCTTCACGTCCCACTGGGGATCGAGGAAGGTTCGCCGGATTCTCTCAAGCTTCTGCGGAGAGAGATTGTAGGGGATATGAGTTCTTATCGACGATGGTGCCGTCGAGCCGCCTCAAGCAGTAAGAGAATTCGCTGGCGCCCGGATCATCGTTCGGCCGCCGCGTCGCAATCTCATCGATGCCCGCCTCGCATGGCGTATGTGAACGCACCAACCGGAAGAATGCCGGGCGCCGAGCGGTCGGCTCGGAGGCGAAATGGAGATGCGCCAGAAACAGGTGCTCGTAAAGATAACGAGCCACGAGCTTCTCGCGCGGCGTCTCGCCATTGAGGAAGGCTTCCCAGGCGCGCAGTTGGGTCTGAAGCTCAGGCGGCACCGTACGTCGGTTTGCCAAGCTTGCGTCCAACGGGCCCGGCGCGCCGCGCGCCATCCACTCGCTGAGGGTTTCAATCTCCGATTGCGACAGGGGTGGCAGCCCGTAAGGCATACCAATCCCGGGCGTGCTCTCTGCGAGGAGCGCGCCTTGTTCGCTATTGGCCGGGCAGAAATTGCTCTCTTCCACCGGCTTCTTCGGCTGCAGGGTCGGATGTCGGGCCCTCAGACTCAACAATTGCATCAGCAGCGTTTGAGCCGGCTCAGTGCCGCCCACCACGTCGAAGAAACCTTTGGCGCGCCAGTCGGAGACGCTGTGGCCATCGACGTCGAGACGGGAGGGGGCGACGCTTTTCAGTCGGGAGCGGTCGTAGATGTTGAGTTTCGTCGCGCCGCGCGTCAGCCCCGAGTGGTTCTGAAGGTTGAGTTGGCATGGCGCATTGTAGCAGCTATGGCAGGCGACGCAGCGGTTGTCGAAGATCGGCTGGATGTGAGTAGTATAGTCGTCGCTCACAGAAGCGGGTTGCGAATTCGCGCTTGGCATGCCGCCGGTGACCTGAAGGATCATCGCTGTAAGCAAGCCATACATCCATAAACGAAACATGGCACCACCGATATCGGTCCTTGCTAATAGCCAGCACGTCCGAATCGGCTGCGTCAAGTGGAGTCGTGCGGGGCGGGCGAGCCTTCAATCGTGGCCTGCTATCCGTGGCTTGCCACCGGCGTCTACAAGGCGTTCCTGGAAGCGAAAGCGCTGGCGCTGATCGATCTCTGCGACGTCAACGCCCTGATGGTGACGCTGCCCTGGCTCGAAGCCGAGACCAAGGAGACCATGGCGGTGATGGGCGCCGACTTCTGGAAATGCGGCGTGCACGAGAACATGCCCGAGATCGAGGCGCTCACGCAGTATGCCTATGAGCAGGGATTGATCGAGCGTAAGCCCGCGGTCGAGGAGCTGTTCGCGCGCCCGACCTTCGAGATGGCGAAGGTGTGAATTGCCTGCATCGGTTGACCAAGGTGGGCGGAATCCCGGCGCCGCCGACTTGAAGTTCAACAATCCCCTGTTGCTAGGTTTTGGGTCGCCATTTGCCCGAAAGCGGTGTCATTATGCTTACTGTGAGTTTATCGGTGCTGACCCCCGGCAGACGTCGCGGTTCACGGAAATCGATCAAATAGTTCGCATAATGACAGTTCCGCGCTGATTTAGACTGGCGAAAAGAGCGCGTAATACCCATATGTTTTAAATGCTGACCAAAACCGAGTTGAAGAATCGAAGGACCAAATTCGCCGCAGACGCTGCAAAAGCGATGGAGGAGTACCTCGCTGAGCCTGAAGCTGTCCGCGTTCGAACTGCTCGACTGCGGGCGCTGCGATTGGAACGGGATGTCGCTGTCGCGGCTGCCGAAGCTGCTGAACAAGTGAAGGAAGCCGCTGAGCAAGGGAAGAAGGTCGCCGCAATCAAGAAGAAGCTGATGACGTTTCGCAAGGGAGTGCTGAAACCGAAATCTCTGCCTATCAATCGACCTGAATGACCACACCCAAGCCCTCGCAAGCCGACCAAGCACACATCGCTACTGCAGAGTATTGGCGAGAGCAAAACGCCGGCAATGAACGGATGGCGAAGCTCAGGGAGGCGCGGCTTGCCCAAGAAAAGGCTGGAACGCCGAAGCCTAAGCGCAAGGTGAACGTAGGCGCCCATCGCAAAACCAACGGCTTTGACCGATGGTCATAAGGCGGTGAGCAGATGCAGCGCCCGTGGATCACAGCCCGGCCAGGAATGCTCCTTGTCAAACCGTTGGAGCCGGATGAGGCGGCGCGCGGTCGCGCGGTGGCTTGACGCGCCTGAGCCGCGGCGCGACACTTCGCGCAACGAATAGAATACGCGCCGGACCAAAAAGGATGCCGGCGTAACCCAGGGAGCAAACCATGCCCAAGCGGCTCATGCCGAACAATCGTGGCGATTCGCCTGCCGTTGGTCGACGAAATTTCCTGAAAGGTGCGGGACTTGTCGGCGCTGCCGCGCTGACGCCGGCCGCCGCCACCGCGCAGGCGATCGCGCCCAAGGCCAATCTGAAGGCAGCCGTGCCGGGACCCGCGCAGCTTGCCGCCGATACCAAGCCGCCGACGAAAGAGTCGGTGACGCAGTCCTCGAGCGGCGGCGACTTCATGGTCGACGTCTTCAAGTCGCTCGATATCGACTATCTGGCGATGAATTGCGCGTCGAGCTTCCGCGGCCTGCACGAGGCCGTTCTTAATCACGGCAAGAACGTCAAGCCCGAGATCCTCACCTGTCCGCATGAGGAGATCGCCGTCCATATGGGGCAGGGCTACGCCAAGATGGAAGGCAAGCCGCTCGCCATGATCTGCCACGGCGTGGTCGGCCTGCAGCACGCCACCATGGCGATGTACAACGCCTGGTGCGACCGCGTGCCGGTGATCGTGTTCGGCGGCAACATCATGGAGGCGAACAAGCGCGCGCCCGGCGCCGAGTGGGTGCATTCCGCGATCGATCCCGGCGCGATCGTGCGCGACTTCGTCAAATGGGACGACCAGCCGACGACACTGCAGCATTTCGCCGAGTCGTTCGTGCGCGCCTACAAGATTGCGACCACGCCGCCGATGGGGCCGGTATTCATCGCGCTCGATGCCGAGCTGCAGGAAAATCCGATCCACGACGCCGAAACGCTGCGCATCCCCAAGCTCGCCAAGGTGATCCCGCCGCAGGCCGATTCCGGCTCGATTGCGGAGCTCGCCAAGATGCTGGTGGCGGCGCAGAGCCCGGTCATCATCTGCGACCGGCTTGCGCGCACGCCTGCCGGCATGACGCGGCTGGTCGAGCTTGCCGAAACGCTGCAATGCGCGGTCGTCGACAATGCCGGCCGCATGAACTTTCCCTCGCGCCATCCGCTGAACCAGAGCGGTCGCCGCGGCGCCATTATCAGCCAGGCCGATGTGATCCTTGCCATCGAGATGAACGAGCTCTGGGGCTCGCTCAATGCCTTCAGCGACCGCATCGTGCGCACGAGCCGGCCGATCACCAAGAAGGACGCCAAGATCGTCACGCTCGGCACCCGCGACCTCTATATGAAGTCGAACTACCAGGACTTCGGGCGCTACCAGGAGGTCGACATGGCGATCGCCGGCGACGGCGAGGCGTCGCTGCCGGCCCTCATCGAGGCGGTCAAGCGGCTTATCGACGAGGGGCGCAAGCAGGCTTACGAAGCGCGCGGCAAGCGCTATGCCGAGGCCCGCCACGCGATGATCGAGCGCGCCAAGTCGGACGCCACCATGGGTTGGGATGCGAGCCCGATCACGACGGCGCGCATGTGCGCGGAGGTGTGGGCGCAGATCAAGGACGAGGACTGGTCGCTGGTCGGCAACGGCATCCGCATCACCTGGCCGCACCGGCTGTGGAACTTCGACAAGTCCCACCGCTGGAACGGCGGCTCGGGCGGCGCCGGCGTCGGCTATAACGCGCCGGCTTCGCTCGGCGCGGCGCTTGCCAACAAGCGCCACGGCCGGCTCACGCTCAACTTCAACGGCGACGGCGATCTTATGTTCGTGCCCAACACGTTGTGGACGGCGGCCCACCACCGCATCCCGATGCTCTACATCGTGCACAACAACCGCGCCTATCACCAGGAGGTCATGTACCTGCAGGCGATGGCGAACCGGCGCGGCCGCGGCATCACCGATGTCACCATCGGCACCACCATCACCAATCCGAATGTCGACTTCGCGACGGTGGCGCGCGGCTTCGGCGTCTACGGGCAGGGCCCGATCACCGATCCGAACGATCTCGCGCCCGCGCTCAAGCGCGCGATTGCGGTGGTCAAGCGCGGCGAGCCCGCGCTGATCGACGTCGTCACCGATCCGCGTTGAGGAGCAGAGACATGAAGAAGAAAATTGCGTTGCTGGCCGCAGTGGCCGCGTTGACCGTCGGTGGACTTGATACGGCGGTACTGGCGCAGGATGCGCCTGCGGGCGACGCCGCCGCCGGAAAGCGCCTCTATCTCGCCTCCGGCTGCTTTTATTGTCACGGCCGCTCCGGTCAGGGCGGCGCCTACAACAGGGTGGCGCCCTCGCTCGCCAAGACCAGCATGCCGTTCATGGGATTCACGTTTCAGCTGCGCAATCCCGCAGGCGACATGCCGGCCTACTCGGAGCCGGTGATGACCGACAAGGACATCGCCGACATCTACGCGTTTCTGCAGGCGCTGCCCGGGCGGCGTAACGTGAAGGATTTCGCGATCCTGAACGACTAAGCGCTGCCGGCTGGATTGGTTCACACTTTAGAGAGCCTGCAAACTTGCGTAGGCGAGGCGTTGCCCGCTGGGCTATGCTCTTGCATGGCCGAGGAGCGGGCACCGTTACCTTGGCCGCGCTAATCAACAACGCATCATCAAGCAACAACATCATAACGACACTCTGGGAGGAAGCTTCATGGCAAAACTCAATATCAATGGCCGAACGCGTGACGTGCCGGTGGAGGATGATACGCCGCTGCTGTGGGTCATCCGCGAGCAGATCGGCCTGACCGGCACCAAATATGGTTGCGGGGTCGCGCAATGCGGCGCCTGCTCGGTCCACATCAATGGCGAGGTCATGCGCTCGTGCTCGATCCGGGTCGGCGACGTGAAGGCGACCGACAAGATCGTCACCATCGAGGGGCTCTCCGCCAACAGCTCGCACCCGGTGCAGAAAGCCTGGGCGGCGCTCGACGTGCCGCAGTGCGGCTATTGCCAGTCGGGCCAGATCATGGCGGCAGCGGCGCTTCTTAAGAAGAATCCGAAGCCGAGCGACGCCGACATCGATGCGGCGATGACCAACATCTGCCGTTGCGGCACCTATCAGCGCATCCGCGCTGCCGTGCACATGGCTGCGGCCGACCGGACCTAGGGGAGATCAGCCATGACAAAGATGATCAGCGGCAAGTCCGCAAAGATTTTGGCCGCGAAGATTTCGCGTCGCGCGTTCGTCGTGGGGTCGGCTGCGGCCGGCGGCGGGCTGGCGCTCGGATTCAACGCGCCGTTCGGCATCGAGGAGGCGACGGCGCAGAACGGTGGGGCGGAGGTCAACGCCTGGGTCGTGATCAGGCCCAACGATACCGCCGTCATCCGTATTGCGCGCTCAGAGATGGGGCAGGGCACGCTCACCGGTCTCGCTCAGCTCGTCGCCGAAGAGCTCGAATGCGATTGGAAGAAGGTCGCGGTCGAACGCATCACCCCCGGCCAGAACCTCGCCCGCAAGCGCGTCTGGCGCGACATGGGGACCGGCGGCAGCCGCGGCATCCGCAGCTCGCAGGAATACGTCCGGCAGGGCGGCGCCGCGGCCCGCATGATGCTGCTGCAGGCGGCCGCCAACCAATGGAAGGTGCCGGTCGGCGAGCTCACGGTGCTCAACGGCGTCATCACACACGCGGCCACGAAGCGCAGCACCAGCTACGGCAAGGTCGCTCAAGCGGCGGCCAAGCTCGCGGCGCCCGATCCCAAGACCATCAAGCTCAAGGACCCGAAGAGCTGGACCGTCGCCGGCAAGCCGATGAAGCGGCTCGACACCGCCGACAAGCTCAACGGCAGCAAGCGCTATGCCATCGACACCAAGCTGCCGGGCATGCTGTGCGCGGCGATCAAGGCCTGCCCGGTCCATGGCGGCACGCTCAAGAGCTATGACGAGTCAAAGATCGCCAACCGGCCGGGCGTGAAGAAGGTCGTCAAGGTGAAGGACAATGCGGTGGCGGTGGTCGCCGACACCTGGTGGCGGGCGAAGTCGGCGCTCGAGGCGCTGCCGATCGAATGGAACGAGGGCGAAGGCGCATCGGCCTCAAGCGCGACCATTGCGGAGCACCTCAAGGAAGGCCTCACCGCGACGGTCACCAACGGCGAGATCAAGCACGGCGATGCGCTCGCCGCCATTGCGGGCGCCGCCAAGAAGGTCGAGGCGGTCTACGGCACGCCGTTCCTGGCGCACGCCTGCATGGAGCCGATGAACGCCACCGTGCGGGTGTCGGCCGACAAGGCCGAGGTCTGGGTGCCGAGCCAGAACTTCGAGGCCTCGCTCGCCTCGCTGTCGGAAACCTCCGGTGTGCCGCTTTCCAAATGCGAAGCGTACCGCGTCGATCTCGGCGGCGGCTTCGGCCGGCGCGGCGGCACGCAGGACTACGTGCAGCAGGCGACAATCATCGCCAAGGAATTCCCCGGCGTTCCGGTCAAGATGATCTGGAGCCGCGAGGAAGACATGGCGCACGACTTCTACCGCCCGATCTCGCAATGCGCGATGTCGGCCGGCCTCGACGAGCAAGGCAATCTGGTCGGGCTGCACGTGCGGCTGTCCGGCCAGTCGATCAATGCGTACCTCAATCCGAAAGGCATCCAGGGCGGCAAGGACCGCCGCCAGTTGCAGGGCTGGTGGGAGGAGCCGAACGATGCGCAGCTCGGCTACGACGTGCCGAACAAGCTGATCGAGTACGTGATGCGCAACACGCATGTGCCGGTCGGCCCCTGGCGCGGCGTCAACACCAACCAGAACGGCTACTACATGGAGGCCTTCATCGAGGAATGCGCGCGGGCATCGGGCAAGGATTTGCTCGCGTTCCGCCGGGCCTTGATGAAGAACCATCCCAAGCATCTCGCGGTGCTCAACGCGGTGGCCGAGAAGGGCGACTGGGGCAAGCCGCTGCCGCAAGGCGTGCATCGCGGCATCGCCCAGTTCATGGGATATGGCAGCTATTCGGCAGCGACCGCCGAAGTGTCGGTGAGCCCGGAGGGCAAGGTGAAGGTGCACCGCATGGTGCTCGCCTTGAACAGCGGCCATGTGGTCAACCCGGGCCAGATCGCCGCCCAGGTCGAAGGCTCGGTGGTCTATGGCCTCTCGGCGGCGTTCTACGGCGAATGCCCGGTCGACAAGGGCCGCATGACGAGCCTCAACTTCGACAGCTACGAGGTGCTGCGGCTTGCCGGCATGCCAAAAGTCGAGACCGTGCTGGTGCCGACCTACGACTTCTGGGGCGGCGTCGGCGAGCCCACCATCTGCGTGGTGACGCCGGCGGTGATGAACGCGATCTTTGCGGCCACCGGCAAGCCGGTGCGCAGCCTGCCGCTCAAGAACGTGAAGCTGGTGTAGCGGCGGAGATATGACGCGGGTGAATTCAGCGGGCGCTCCGGGGCAACCCGGGGCGCCTGTTGGCCTTTGGGGCTTAGAGCCGTGCCGGCAACTGCGGATAACCGGACTTGTTGGCTATCGATCGGGTGGCGTCAATTGGATGGGCGGGCCGACGCAGCTTCGCATGAAATCGGGCAGCGCTTCGAGCCTGGCGTCGGGCACTCTCTTGAGCTTATCCCATTCGCACTCCTCGCGCTTGCTGCCATTCATTGCGGGTTGCAGATCAATCGGCGGCGCGTCCAGTGCGATCAACTCGTCTGGCCTTGGCCTTGGGAGCGGCACTTTTTCTGGTGCGGGATCGTTAGAAACGTCATCGAAGAAGAACCGCTGTCGAACCGTATCCGCGGCCGATAGAATGATCCGATCGCCTTTGTTCTCTTTATTCGTCTGGACAGCCCACGTGATTGCCACAAGGGGCGTGGCTTTTTGGCCGCCGCCGTTACTGGGCGTGCCCGCGCCGAGAAAGGCATAAACGCCGTAAGACATCAGAGCCAAGGCGGGAGCGCTCAGGAATGCGATCAGCCCTGTGACGATGATCGCTATGCGGTCATGGGACTTGCGGTTCAATTCATCGAACCATTGCACCAATGCAGAAGCGCTCAGGAAAGCGGTCCCCCCTGTGATGATGGCTGCTATGCGGTCGCGGAATTCGCGATTTAGTTTGTTGAACCGCTCCCACAGCGTACGGCCAACGGTCGTCATGGCTCGTGCCCCCGGTCTCTCGTCGAGCAGGTCGTGCTGTAACTCTACGCTACAAGGTTCCCCTTACTTGTGACTCGTGAGCTTGGACATCCGAAAAGAGTTGGCACAGGCACCTGGCACATTCCAGCCTATGGATGCATGGCTGCCACTTTTTTGGCTGGATGTACTCTCGGATCAGCAGGTTATCCACAAACATTGTGACCGGCCGGCTCGCCGGCACCGCTGTCTCAAATCCTCAACAAGCGATGAGATGCACAAGGCCGGATTTGGGCGCTCGCGCTTGGGATCGTGCCGAAGTCGACGCTTGAGATGTCCGACGCAACTTCGTCAAAATCATACCATCGCAAAGTCGCGTTCATGCCACACCCGCATCGGAATCAGCGAGGCTGCGGAGGCGCCGCAATCCAGCGATGCCGGCGTCACGATCCGTCGCTTCTTTCATGTTGCAGCGTCTCAACCCAGGACCTTTCTATTATGTCTACTATGGCTGTCTGGGAATGGACGTCACCCCATCCCGAATCTCTGACAACGCGCTGCGCTCGGCGGCTCTCGCGCCGACTTCCACAAGTTTGTAGAGCGGGAGCTGGCGGACGAGCCGAGGCGGAATACAGGCGGGCAAGATGATGCTGGCTGGGCGAGCTCAACCCTGCCGCTCAGGCACGTGGAGCGGGTGTAACGGCGAAGGCTTGAGGCTTCGAATTCAGCGGGCGCTTCGAGGCAACCGGAGCGCCCGTCGGCGTTCAAGTGGACGACAGCGACAGTCCATCGTGAAACCGGAATAGGGGCGCCTGGCAGCTTGCGCTATAGTGGGCTGGCCGGTCTGCCAGCTTTCGGACACCCACGATGTACAGTGCAACGATCGGAGCCCGCCGTTACGCGTTTGCCGATCTCAAGACGCTCATGGCCAAGGCTTCGCCCTTGCGCAGCGGCGATGTGCTGGCGGGCGTTGCGGCAGAGACCGGCGAGGAGCGGGTCGCGGCGCAGTTCGCTCTCGCCGACCTGCCGCTCACGACTTTCCTCGACGACCAGGTCGTGCCCTACGAGACCGACGAGGTCACACGTCTCATCCTCGATACCCACGACCGGAAGGCCTTCGCGCCGGTCGCGTCTCTGACCGTCGGCGGCTTGCGCGACTGGCTCCTTTCCGACGAGGCGACGCCGCCCGTCCTCGCCGCGCTCGCCCCCGGCGTTACGCCCGAGATGGCGGCGGCCGTGAGCAAGATCAGTCGCCTGCAGGACCTGATGCTGGCGGCGGCGAAGTGCTCGGTGGTGACCCGCTTCCGCAACACGGTCGGTCTGCCCGGCCGCTTGTCGGTGCGGCTGCAGCCCAACCATCCGACCGACGATACGCGCGGCATCGCGGCGAGCATCCTCGACGGCCTGCTGCTCGGCTCGGGCGATGCCGTCATCGGCATCAATCCTGCGACCGACAGCCCCGAGCGCGCGCATACGCTGCTCTCGATGCTCGACGAGATCCGCTGCAAGCTCGATATCCCGACGCAAGGCTGCGTGCTTTCGCACGTCACGACCACGCTTGCGCTGATCGGCAAGGGCGCGCCGGTCGATCTGGTCTTTCAATCGATTGCCGGAACCGAGGCGGCCAACAAGAGCTTCGGCATCAACCTCGCGCTGCTCGAGGAGGCGCGCGCAGCCGCGCTATCGTTGCGCCGCGGCACGGTCGGCGACAACGTGATGTATTTCGAGACCGGGCAGGGCTCAGCGCTGTCGGCCAACGCCCATCACGGCGTCGACCAGCAGACGCTCGAGGCGCGCAGCTATGCGGTCGCGCGCGCGTTCAAGCCGCTGCTGGTCAACTCTGTCGTGGGTTTCATCGGGCCGGAATATCTGTTCGACGGCAAGCAGATCACGCGGGCCGGGCTCGAAGACCATTTCTGCGGCAAGCTCCTGGGCGTACCGATGGGGATCGACGTGTGCTACACTAACCATGCCGAGGCCGACCAGGACGACATGGACGCGCTGTTGGCGCTCCTGGTCGCGGCCGGCGTCAATTTCGTGATGGGCGTGCCGGGCGCCGACGACGTCATGCTGGGCTATCAAAGCACCTCGTTCCATGATGCGCTGGCGATGCGCGAACTCCTCGGCCGGCGCCCAGCGCCGGAGTTCGAGGCGTGGCTCGCGCGGCAGGACTTGTTGGATTCCGAAAGCCGCATCCGTCCGCGCGGCCTGCCGCGCCGGTTCCGCGCGCTGCTGCCGGCTTGATCCGATGGCCCGCAAGCGTGCTCCACCATCCGACCGTCGACCGCGGCGCGCAGGCGCGGGCGAGGCCGCAGGGACCGATGTATGGACCGATTTGCGTCGCCTGACGGCCGCCCGGATCGGACTGAAGCGGACCGGCGCCTCGCTTGCGACCGGGCCGCTGCTTGACTTCCGGCTGGCGCACGCCCGCGCGCGCGACGCGGTGCATGAGCCGTTCGACGCGGCGCGGCTCGCTGCCGACTTGGCGGCGCTTGCAGTCCCGGTCCTTACGGTCGCGAGCGCCGCCACCGATCGACAACGCTATCTGATGCGTCCCGATCTCGGCCGCCGGCTGGCGCCGGACGCTGAAGCAATGTTGGCACCGTATGCCGGTCGCCACGATGTCGTGTTCGTGGTCGCCGACGGCCTGTCGGCGCGCGCAGTCCACGCGCATGCGCGGCCAGTGCTCACCCACGCCATGACGGCGCTGCGGGCGGAGGACTGGCGGATCGCTCCCATTGTCATCGTTCGCCATGGACGGGTCGCGGTCGGTGACGCAATTGCGGCCGCGCTTGGTGCCGACTGCGTCGTTGTTCTGATCGGCGAGCGCCCAGGCCTCACGGCGCCCGACAGCATGGGCGCTTATCTCACCTGGCAGCCACGCCCGCACACGAGCGATGCGGACCGCAACTGCGTCTCCAACATCAGGCCCGAGGGCATCGCCTACGCCGATGCCGCCTTCAAGCTTGTGCATCTGCTGCGCGCCATGCGCGCGCGCGGCCTCTCGGGCATCGGGCTCAAGGACGATCCGGACCGGCTGTTGCTTGGTGGATCGTGAGACGCGCGGCGTGCGGCAGGCACTCAAGAGTGCGGCGAATTTTCCTAGCGCTATTGAAAGATCGGCAGATATTCGCCTCAGCCAGCGAAACTGACTACCGTTGAAGGAAGCTTGAGGTATCGGGGGAGTATCGGCCCTGACTTGGACTTGCACGGTGGTAGAGTGGGTCGGAGCTTGGGGAGAGCGGAATGTGGCTGCGCCGAAAGATCGCCGGTCTTTTGGCATGGGTGGGGAAGGTGACTCTGCTTTTCACCTTCTCTCTCGCTGGAATCAGCGTCGCTGCTCATGCGTTGGTGTGGATCAAGACGGGCCAATGGCCGGCGACGTTCGTCTTGGGCGAGCCGTTTGGAGAAACGTTAAGGAACATTGGAGTTGGCACGCCGTCATCCTCATGGGTCATGGTGCAAACATTCTTGAGTTGGACGCTGCACCAGCCGACGTGGATGATTGCATTCGTGATTGGGGTAGCCTTTGGCCTTCTGTTGATGACCTGGGGCGATGCCATGGAGCGGAGCATTCACTTCGAACTGCGCCACCGAGCGCTCAACCGTGATCGGGGGCGGCGTGACGAATAGGGCATCTCGTGCTGCGCTGGCGCCGCCATGATCCTGGAGGAGTTTCTGAAATGACCAAAGACAATGTGAGGGATGCTGCCATGATCGGTCCTTTCCACCGCGTTGCGTCATGGATGACAGGCCTGCGCGCCTGGAGTCGCGCTCTATTTCTGCCGGCGATGACCTTTGTCGTGCTCTGCTACGGCAATCCGGCGCTGGCGGAGGCACCGGTTGGTTGCTCGCCTCCTCCTCCAGTCCATGAGTTCAATCCGCTCAATCCGAATCTTGGGGAACTGAAGCTCTGGCTGCTCGCGTATCGGTGCTCAAAATACGACATCGAGGTGACGCAGGTGCTCGCCGAGGCGCGCGCCTGGGTCGAGCAGCGCGCAAGTGAAGTCGACAAGCCGGCTGTCGTGCTCGATATCGACGAGACTTCGTTGTCCAATTGGGACGCGATCCATCGCAACGACTTTGCCTATATTCCCGCCGGCGCCTGCGACAAGGATATCCGCTCGGCCTGTGGGCAGCGCGCGTGGGAACTGAGCGCAATGGCGGTGGCCGTCGAGCCTACGCTTGGTCTCTACAACGCGGCCAAGGCCCACTCCGTCGCCGTCTTTTTCATCACCGGCCGCTATGACGATCCGGTCTTGCGCACGGCTACCGAGGAAAATTTGCGTAAAGCGGGCTATCGCGATTGGAACGAATTGTACCTGCGGCCGCGATCGACGGAAGGCGGCCCGGTTGCCGAATACAAGAAGGTCACGCGCGCCGGTATCGAGGCCGCAGGCTACACGATCATTGCCAACATCGGCGACCAGGACAGCGATCTCGCCGACGGCTACGCCGAAAAGACTTTTAAGGTGCCAAACCCGTTCTACTTCGTTCCATGAACGGCCGTTCCGAGCGACGTGAGCCTCGAGACCGTCGCTTGGACGTCCGCATCGACAGCGGCGGCGGCGGGAGTTCCGCCCGCCGTCAGCATCGTCAGTGTCCTTTAATGATTGCTGACGCATATTCGAAGTGTTAGCCGGATGCGGAATTCGATTGGTTCGCGCCGTCGTGCCGCCTCCGCCTGAGGTCAAGCCAAGAGCCGCCTCTCAGTCAGGTTCTGCCGGTCACCGCACTTCGCCCCGCAGGGTGGGGATACTCGTGAATGGCCTACTTCCGTAACAGCACCGTCAATCTCCTCAATCTGCATTACGGCCTTCATTCCTTTGCGCTCAGCGGCAGCAGCGCGTTCTTCGGCGCCTTCCTGCTCAAGTCCGGCGTGCCGGCACCGGTTGTGCTCGCGTCCATTGCATTCATTCTGCTGGGCCGTTTTGTGATCCGACCGAGCGTGCTCGCGCTGGCCAAGCGCTGGGGTCTCAAGCCCCTCCTGCTCGTCGGCACCATTGCAACGAGCTTGCAATATCCGATGCTGGCGGAAGTGCAGGGCATCGGCGTCGCCTTAATCGTGCTTTGCATCGTCTCCGCCATCGGCGATACGTACTATTGGACCACCTATCACGCCTACTTTGCGGCCTTGGGCGATGTGGAGCATCGCGGGCACCAGGTCAGCATGCGCGAAGCCGTGGCCGCGTTGGTCGGGATCATCGGTCCGCTCGCCACCGGCTGGGCGCTGACGACACTCGGGCCGCGGGTGGCGTTCGGCGCCGCGGCCGGCGTGATGATGCTTGCGGCGCTGCCAATCGTCTTTACGCCGGCCGTTGCGGTGCCGCTCAAAGTGTCAGGCGCGCTCAAGGCCGCCATGCCTGGCGTTCTGCTATTCGCGGCGGATTCGTTTTTCGCCGCGGGCTATGTGTTCGTCTGGCAGATCGCGCTTTTCATATCCCTTGGCGAAAGCTTTTCCGCCTTCGGCGGAGCCATGGCGCTCGCCGCGCTCGCCGGCGCGGCCAGCGGGCTCGCCCTCGGCCGCCTCATCGATGCCGGCCACGGCACGCGCGCCGCGTGGCTTGCTCTGGTCGTGCTCGTCACCATGACGGTGTTTAGGGCCGCAAGCTATGGCAATGCGCCGCTTGCCGTCATGGCCAATGCGTGTGGAGCGCTGGTTGGATGCCTGTATGTACCGGCGCTCGGGACGGCGATCTATAACCAGGCGAAGCACTCGCCCTGCACCTTGCGCTTCCATATTGCGGCGGAAGCCGGCTGGGACATCGGCGGGGCTACCGCCTTGCTGATCGCAGCGGGCCTGTTGTCGGCCGGTCTGCCGATCGGAGCATGCATGCTGCTTTCGCTTCTCGGCGCGGGAGCCTCGTTTCTGTTGCTGCGCCGCCACTTTGCGGCGCTGGCGCCAGCCGCATGACTGGAAAGCCTTGGGTATCCGGGATATCGCCAATCAACAACCCGCCGGTCGCGCCGATTGAAAAAGCGAATCGACGGCGCGCCACAAGCTCGGGCGGTATGCCGGCCCCGGAATTCGCAATCGCGATGGTATGCGGTGTGCGCGGCTTGGCGCGGCGCTCAAATAACGCGCCAAATGCGGGATATCTCAGATTTTTTTCGTTTCTCTTTGAACCGATGAGGCCTGTCGCGCTACTAAAGCCCGCGACGTGGTACGAAGACCAGTCCGCTCTCGGATCGAGTGTGGAAATGTGACGTCGTTTGCCGCTTGTAGGGGGCCGTAGCTGCAGGGACGTTGCGTAGTGTCCCTCAGCCATCCCATCGACGAGCTGCGATGCGCGCCCGGAACATATTCTCGATGTTATCGAGAGAAATTACGTAAGGAGAGAGCGATGGCCGAAGCCAATCTTGCAGTCAACAACGGCGTAAACGTCGAAGCATTGATTGCCGCGCGCGAAGCGCTGACGAATGCACCGCAGGCGGCACAGTTCAAGTGGCGCGCCGCTTGCGAATGGAAAAATGGTACCTACAGCCACTCGACGGTCGAGGGGTTCTTCGGCCTGGGCGAGGAACAGCACCGCAAGACGACGTTCAAGTTTGATGCCGATCACCCCGAAGTGTTCGCCTCCGAGGACAGAGGTGCGACGCCGGTCGAATATGTCCTGGTTGGGCTGGCGAGCTGCCTGACGGCAGGCATCGCGGCCATCGCCCAGCACCGCGGTATCCAGCTGCGTTCGGTGACCGCGACGCTCGAAGGAAATATGGACATCCAGGGCATTCTGGGTATCGACAGCGATGTCCGCAATGGCTTCGGCGGCATCAACATCACTTACAAGATCGACGCCGATGCCAAGCGCGAGGATATTGAGGCGCTGGTAGCGCAATCGCAGAAGCGCTCGGCCGTCTACGACATCGTGACCAATCCGACGAATGTCACCGTGAAGGTGCTATAGACACATAGGTCGCGCATCGGTCTCGCGGCAAGGCAGAGCACACGAACGAAACCCGGGGGCGCCCGGGTTTCGTTTCGTGCGCGGAAGGTGAGCTTGCGCCTGCGCCGAGAGTGCAGCGCTTAAGGATGTTTGCAGCAGAGGAGCGGCTCCCATTCGTACCGTCACCACAGTGATCATTGGCGCCGGGCACGCTGGTCTCGCCATGAGCCGGTGCCTGAGCGACCGTTCGATCGACCATGTTGTTCTGGAGCGTGGCGAGGTCGCCCACACGTGGCGCACCGAGCGCTGGGATTCGCTGCGATTGCTGACGCCGAATTGGCAATGCCGGCTACCCGGCTTCGGCTATGCGGGCGACGATCCCGACGGTTATCGAACGATCCCTGAAGTCATTGAATTCATCGAGGACTATGCCGAAGCGATCTCGGCCCCGGTGCGGACCCACACGACCGTGACATCGGTGCACAGCGCAGAAGCAGGGTATCTCGTGCGCACGGACCGCGGCGACTGGCAATGCCGAACGGTTGTGATTGCGTCCGGGGCCTGCAATATTTCGCGTGTGCCTGACGTTGCCAATCGGCTGCCGGGCTCGGTTGCGACCCTGACGGCTCAGCAGTATCGCAACCCCGATCAGCTCGCCCCCGGCGGCGTTCTGGTGGTGGGCGCTTCAGCAAGCGGCACCCAGATCGCGCACGAGATTCATCGCTCCGGCCGCCCGGTCATTCTCTCGGTCGGCGAGCACATCCGCGCGCCCCGTATGTACCGGGGCAAGGACATCGAGTGGTGGATGGACGCCGCCGGTGTGCTCGACGAGCGCTATGATGAAGTCGACGATATCAACAGGGTGCGCAGAGTGCCTTCATTGCAGCTCGCCGGCACGCCCGATCGGTCGACGCTCGATCTCAATGCGCTTACCGGCATCGGCGTCCAGCTTGCAGGTCGGCTGGCCGGTGTCGGCGACGGCATGGCGCAGTTTGCGGGTTCGCTGCGCAACATGTGCGCGCTATCCGATCTCAAGATGGGCAGGTTGCTCGACGCGATCGACGCCTTTGCGCACGACAATGGCCTCGACGGTGCCGTCGAGCCGCCGCACCGTCTGCCGCCGACCTGGGTCGAGGACGATCCGCCGCTGATGATGGACCTGGCCAAGCGCGGCATCCGGACGATCATCTGGGCGACCGGCTATCGTCCCGACTACACATGGCTCAAGGTCCCTGTCCTGGACCGAAAAGGCATGGTCCGCCACGACGGTGGGATTGCTGCGTCGCCTGGCCTATACTTGATGGGAGTGCCATTCATGCGGCGCCGAAAGTCGACCCTTATCGACGGCGCTGGCGACGACGCCCGTGAGCTGAGCGCTCACCTCGCTTCCTACCTTCATGGCCAAACCCAGCGCGCCGTCACGCTCGAGCACGCCCGCTAGCCGCGAAGAGACGAGCCTTCTCGAAAAGCCCGATCGCGCTACGCCGGCTTGTACGCGAAATCCCGGCCTCCAGGGTGGGGCTCCCGGGATTGTTTTCGTAAGCTAGGCGTCTTGTCCAATAATATCCACGCATTACGTTTTCCATCGATATCATGCCGTCTCTTGGTCGGGATATTGAGGGCGCCCAGGCGTGAGAATTTTCGACCGATTTTGGAGCGCCATTAGCGAAAGCTTGTTCGGCGACGCCGGTTTGTCGGCTGCGCGCGAGGAGGATACCCGCAGGCGCGCCCGCGCAATTGCTCCCGTGGTTTGGCTCCTCGGCAAGACGGGCGCGGGCAAGACCGCGATCGTGTCTGCGCTTACGGGCGATCCGCGCGCCGAAGTGGGAGCCGGGTTCGAGCCCTGTACCCGCACGGCCGCATTCTATGATGTGCCACGCGAGATGCCGCTCGTTCGATTTCTGGATACCCGGGGACTGGATGAAGCGGACTATGATCCCGCCAAGGATATCGCGTGGTGCGAAGACCAGTCGCACTTGTTGTTGGTCGTGATGCAGGTTGCCGACCCGCTTCAAGATGGCGTGCTACGCGTATTGTCGGAAGCGCGTCGTCGCCATCCGGACTGGCCCGTGGTTGTGGCGCAGACCGGCCTGCACCGCCTCTATCCGCCAAGCGCTGCGCACACTGATCCATATCCCTTCACGGGCGGACCGGAAGACGAGACCAACCCGCTGCTGCCGCATGCGCTCCGGCAGGCTCTGGCCTACCAGCGCCAGCTCGCTGCGGACTTGCGCGGTACCAAGCCGCAATTCGTGCCGCTTGATTTCACCTTGCCGGAGGATGGTTTTCCGCCGGAAGATTTCGGCATTGATGCCCTGCGGCGCGTTCTTGCGGCCGAAGGTCTCTCCGCCTATGAGGCGCTTCACCGGGCACAGAGCGATGCCGAAAGCGATCGTATACGCTCGCGCGTGCGGCCTTTGATCTACGGCTATGGCCTTGCGGCGGCCGGGGCCGGCGCCGTTCCGATCCCGTTGGTGGGCGTGGGCGGCCTCGCCGGCATCCTGGCGTTGATGCTGCGGACGCTCGCAGAGCGCTATCATGTGGCATGGACGCGGACCATGTTTGCGCAGTTCACCGGCGCCATCGGTGGGGGCGCCATCCTTTGGTGGGGCGTGCGCTATGGTGTACGCGAAATCTTCAAGCTGGTGCCGGTGGTCGGCACGGCGGCTGCCGGAGCGCTCAATGCGGCCGCGGGCTTTGCCGTGACGACCGGGATGGGCGAAGCGGCCTGCGTGTGGCTGAGCTACCGCCGGCGCGGCGAGACTGCGCCTTCCGACGAGGTCCGGCAGGCCTTTGCGGATGGACTGACTGAGGGGCTGCGGCAGGCCAGGAGCCAAGCGCGTTCGCGGGAGGCCGCGCATGAGCCGCTCTGATCGCTTGCTCCGCTATTGGCGCGAAGCGCTGCTGGTTCTGCTGGTCGCTCTTCCATGGCTTTCGCTCCTGGGGCTTGGGATCCTCTGGCTCTGGCAAGGGGGACATATCTGGATTTGGGCCCTTGCGGCTGCTGCCATCGGCTTGCTGTCGTGGCCGCTCTGGCACTCCGCGAAGCGCCGCTCGAAGGAGGATGCGCGTAAAGCTCTCGGCGATCTCGCAGAGCCGTCGCGCGGCTGGAATGCTGCCGAGCGTGAGGCGTGGTCGCTTGTGCTTGGGATTGCGGACGACACGGCTGCGCTCAACTTCTTGGAGATCGACCCGCTCATTGCCGTGGCCAAGCAAACGATCGAGGCGGTGGCACGTCGCTTCCATCCGGACACCGATGACGCCTGGGCGCGGTTCAGTCTGCCGGAGGCTTTG
The DNA here is from genome assembly GCA_963753575.1 of uncultured Alphaproteobacteria bacterium. Classification (GTDB taxonomy): domain Bacteria; phylum Pseudomonadota; class Alphaproteobacteria; order Rhizobiales; family Xanthobacteraceae; genus VAZQ01. Next base: position 2,007,217 of record CAVWCR010000003.1, on the reverse strand, counting down.
CTGTTGGCAGAGCGGCTGTGCCGTGACGTTCGCCGCGAGGCGTTGCGTCACATTCCGGGCGTCCGCGGAGCGAAGCTCAGCCACATGTTGTGGCTGCAGTCGCAGAGCGAGCGCTATGGCCCGGTGGCGCGTCTGGGCTGGCGTCTGGGTCATGGTCTGTGGCGGGTGGTACGAGTCGCGATCAATCCCCTGCAGGCGGTGGGGCAGGAGATCAGCGGCATGGTGCTGGACCAAACGGCCGGCGTTCTCTCGCTGCGCGTGCGGAGCTATGCGACGCGTTTGCTGGTGCTGGAAATCGGGCGCGCCGCCATTGACCTCTACTCCGGTCGTCTCACGCTGTCGGAGGAGGAGATTCGTGAGGCGCAACAAAGCGACATGGCCGGCGCGACCGCGGACCTGGTCGTGCCGGTGCGGATTCTGTTGGCCGGTCAGGTCAGCGCCGGCAAGTCGAGCCTCCTGAATGCGTTGGCGCGGGAGGTGCGCGGCGCTGTCGGACCTGTGCCCACCACCGCGAGCGCCACGGAATACTTGCTTGACCAGGATGGGCGGCCCTCTGTGGTGCTGGTCGATATCCCCGGTCTCGATGCGGCCGCGGCGGCGACGGAGGAATTGCTTCGGCAAGCCAAGCGCGCCGATCTGGTTCTATGGGTGGCGGCTGCAACGCAAGCCGCCCGCGCGAATGACCGCCGCGCCCTTGATGCTCTGCGGGCGAGCGGCGCCGCACAGCTTGCGCGGCGGCCGCCGCCGGTCCTGCTTGCGTTGACGCACGTAGATCAGCTGCGTCCGGCAGCCGACTGGGATCCACCCTATGATATAGCGACGCCGACACGTCCGAAGGCGCAGGCCATGCGGGCCGCGATGGATTCCGTCGCTCGCACTCTTGATCTAGCCGTGGATGCGATTGTGCCGGTTGCCGTACCGCCGGGCCGGGAGCCTTATAACCTGGATGCCCTGTGGGCCCGTATTGCGCTGGAGATGGACGAAGCCAAGCTGGTGCAGCTTGATCGTCTCAGGTTCAGCCAAAGCGCGTTCCGCCTGCGCGAGCTTCCGCAGCAGTTGGGTGATGCAGGTCGCCTGATCATCAAGGGCCTTCTCAAATCCTGACACCGCGGCAGCCAACATCCCGAGCGGACTACACGAGCATGATGGTGGCGTGTTGCTGCCGATCTGTCGGACAGAATGCCAACACATCGCCAAGTATGGGCGCGGCCCTATTCTAAGTCTTGCTTGTTCAAGTCTTGCTTGTTCAAGCCTTGTTTGTTTAAGTCTTGTTTGTCCAAGTCTTGTTTATCCAAGCGCCGAATGAGTTCGGCAAACCGGTCCGGTACGCCCTCGTTGACCACATTCGTGTACATGGCGCGAAGTTGGAGGCCGATCTTGCGGTGGATGTCTTGGCTCTGTTGCCCCTTCGTGGGCTGCTCGAGCTTTTCGACTGGCGGCATCGATTTGTCCGGCGGTCGCCGTGTCCTCTCTCTCATGCGTTGCTTCTCCCCGGCCGACCGCCCCCCTGGCGGCGGGATATTGCTAGTCTATAAACCAGAAGCGAGCACTTGGTTCCGTCGGCACGAACTTTCTTTCTATTGGGCGTCGGTCGGAGGCACGGACTTCGCGCAATGGCCGATCGCCATACGGTTTGGAGGGAGAATACGCCGACATCTCAATCCGTTAGTCGTCGCTTGTCGTTTCTAAGACGGCAGCCGCGAACGCTGGCGGACAGTCAGGATCCGGCGACAAATATGTTGAGGCGGCGCTCAATGCTCTCGTTAACCAGCCTGACTTGAGCAACGAAAAGATTCCATCCGCGTGGAAAGTTTTCCGGGTCTTTACCAAGATCTGGAATTCGCTGGCGGTCAACGCCGCGAGTGAGGCGATCAATCCCCATTCAGCCACTTGGCACCTCAGCCAGATTGGCGCCAGGCCCCGGCAGGCATTCCTACGGGTGTCGCCGGAAGGGCTCTCGAAGGACGAGGCGTCCCATTCTCGATATCAACGTTGTCGAGTTGTGAGAGCTGGCGCCAGCACGAACGAAGTTGCTCCACAAGCCAACGTGTTTCTTGCTTCAAGAATTTTCTCAAGCTGAGTTCGTTAGCGCGCCGCCCGAAAATCAGGGCGACCGCCGGGACATCTGTTCGCGCCGCGCCCGCGGCGCGCCTCATCGCCCTGATAGCTTGATGGCCCGGAGATGGGGCGCCGTTGACGGATCGGACCGCTTGATTATCGCTCCGGCTTCCAATCAATTGTCTCGAGCACGAGCAATCCTGCAAACATCCCCTGGGGTCGAGGGGCGTGATGATGATGGCAAATGAGCCTCGTATGAAGGCCTGGACGTGCGCAGGCCGAATGGGATGGATCTTGCATTAGCCGGTACGTGCGCTACCCGATGAGTCAGGATGGGGGCCGCCGACCGCGACCTGTCCGAGATGGAGCCCCAAGTGCCCGAAACCGTTGCCGACATCCTCGAAGCCCACCGCAGCGGCCGCGTGGCGCCCGAAGAGACGGTGGCGCGCAGCTATGCGCGCATCAGGGCGCACGCCGATCCGGCCGTCTTCATCACGCTGCGCCAGGAGGCCGAGGCCCGCGCGGAGGCGCGTGCGCTGGCCGGCCGCCGCGACTTGCCACTCTACGGCATCCCGGTTGCGGTCAAGGACAACATCGACGTCAAGGGCCTGCCCACCACGGCCGCCTGTCCGGCTTTCAGCTATCAGGCAAATGCGGATGCGTGCGTGATCGTCCGGCTGCGGCAAGCGGGCGCGATCGTCATCGGCAAGGCCAACCTCGACCAGTTTGCCACCGGGCTTGTCGGGGTGCGTTCGCCCTATGGGACGCCGCGCAATCCGTTCGACCCGAAGCTCATTCCGGGCGGCTCGAGCTCGGGCTCAGGCGTCGCAGTCGCGGCCGGCCTGGTGCCGCTTGCGCTCGGCACCGATACGGCGGGCTCAGGGCGCGTGCCGGCGGCCTTCAACAACATCGTCGGGCTCAAGCCGAGCCTCGGCCTGATCTCGACTGCGGGTCTCGTACCGGCCTGCCGTACGCTCGATTGCATATCGGTGTTCGCGCTCACGGTGGACGATGCGTTCGCGGCGCTGCGGGTGGTCGCTGGACCCGATCCGGCCGACCCTTTCTCGCAGGCGCGCCCGCTCGGGCAGATTGGCGCAATGCCGAGCGCGGTCCGGCTCGGCGTGCCGCTTGCCGGCCAGCGTCTGTTCTTCGGCGACCGCGTCTCGGCCGCAGCCTACGAAGAGGCGATCGCGGGCATGGCGCGGCTTGGCGCCAGCATCGTCGACATCGACATCGAGCCGTTCTACGAGACCGCGCGGCTTCTCTACGAGGGTCCCTGGGTGGCGGAGCGCTACATCACCGCGCGTTCGCTGATCGCCTCCGCGCACGAAGCGATGCATCCAGTGACGCGCGGGATCATCCTCGACGGCGCGCGGCCGTCCGCCGTGGACACGTTTGCGGCGCTCTACAAGCTCAAGGAACTGCAGTGCGTGGGCGACCACGTGTTCCGGCAGATCGACGCGCTGCTGCTGCCGACGACGCCCACCGTGTATACGGTCGAGCAGGTGCTCGCCGATCCGGTGCAGCTCAACAGCCGAACTCGGCACCTATACCAACTTTGTCAATCTGCTCGATCTCTGCGGCCTTGCGCTGCCAGCGGCGATGCGGGAGGACGGCGCGCCGTTCGGCGTGACGCTGCTTGCGCCGGCGGGCCACGACGCGATGCTGGCATCGATCGGCCGGGTGTTCCATGCCGACACCGGCCTGCCGCTTGGCGCGCTTGGCAAGCCGCAGCCGGGTCTCATGCCGTTGCCGGCGGCGGCGAAGGAGGGTGAGATCGCGATTGCGGTGGTTGGCGCGCATCTCTCGGGCATGCCGCTCAACGGTGAGCTGCACGCGCTCGGCGGACGCCTGCTCGAGGCGACGACGACGAGCCGCCACTATCGGCTCTATGCGCTGCCCGGCACCGAGCTGCCAAAGCCCGGTCTCATTCGTGCGGCGGACGGGGAGGGCGTAGCGCTCGAGGTGGAGGTCTGGGCCTTGCCCACCGAAGGCTTCGGCCGTTTCGTCGCGGCGGTCCCGCGGCCTCTCTCGATCGGCACGATCACGCTCGCGGACGGACGCGCCGTCAAAGGTTTCCTGGTGGAAGCGCAGGGCATCGTGGGCGCGCGCGACATCTCAAGCTTCGGCGGCTGGCGTGCCTTTATGAAGGCTCATTGATGACGCTGACGTGCGCGGCAACGACGCGCCAGCCTTCCGGGAAGCGCACCCAGGTCTGCATCTGACGTCCGACCTTGCCGGGCATGCTGGCGCGATGGAACAGGGTCGAGGCCACTGCCACGTCGCGGCCATAGGCGGTAATCACGGTCTTGGAGAGCGTACGCGCGAGGCCTGCCGGCGAGCGCGCGGCGCGGAAGGCCGCGATCTCCTGGTAGCCGTAAAGGTTTTCGCCGCCGCCGTAGCGGATGACGCGATCATCCGCGCGGAAGATCTGGTCGAGCGCCGCGACGTCGTTCGAGACCAGCGCCTTCTCGTAGCGCTCGAACGCCGCCGTCACCTCCGCGACCACGTCGGGCAGATCGATCTCCATGGATAACCTCTGCTAGATTGCCGGCGCGGGCGCAGCGACGACGCCAGCGCGTTCGAGTACACGCGCGACCCGCAGCGCCACGTCCTCGCGCCAGGGCGCCGCGATGATCTGCACCCCGATCGGCAGCGGCTTGAGCGGCACCGGCACGGCGACGACCGGCAGGCCTATGAAGGATATCGGCTGGGTATAGATGCCGAGATTGGCACGCACCGGCAGCTCCACGCCGTCGAGTAAGAACGTCTGCTGGCCGATCAGCGGCGCGCAACAGGGCGTCGCCGGCGCGATGATGACGTCGATCTCGCCGAACAGCTCCAGCATGCGCGCGCGATACCAGCGCCGGAATCTCTGCGCCTTGTTAACGAGAGTGGCGGGCACCATGGCGCCTGCGATCAGGCGGTCGCGCACGGCAGGGTCGAAGTCGCGCGCGCGCGTGCGCAGGCGCTCGAGGTGGAGCGTCGCTCCCTCGGTCGCGGTGATCACGTAGGCGGCGGCGCGCGCCCGCGCCGCCTCGGGAATCTCAATGTCGCGCTCGACCTTCAGGGCAGCCGCCACGCGCTCGACCGCAAGCAGTGCTTCAGGCGAGGCGCCCTTGCGGAAGTAGCCGCCCGCGACCGCGATCCGCAATCCGTCGATGCCGTCGTCGATGTGCGGCATGACTGCCGCCATGGGCTCATCCACGCAGGCCGGGTCATCAGGATCGGCGCCCTGCATCGCGTCATAGGCGAGCGCAAGGTCACCGACGTTGCGCGCGAACGGGCCGAGGTGGTCGAGGCTCGCCACAAACGGAAACGTGCGCGCCCGCGACAGGCGGCCATAGGTGGGCTTGAGCCCGAAGATGCCGCAGAGTGAGGAAGGCACGCGGATCGAGCCGTTGGTGTCGGAGCCGAGCGAAATGGGAACGAGCCGTCCGCCGACCGCGCTGCCCGAGCCGCCGGAGGAGCCGCCGCTCATGCGCTCCTTGTCGTGCGGATTGCGCGCGGGGCCGTCGTGCACGTTCTCGCCGGTGAAGTCGTAGGCGTATTCGCCCATGTTGAGCGCACCGACGAGAACCGCGCCGGCCGTTTCCATCCGCTCGATCAGAGTGGCGTCGCGCGCAGCCGGCGCATGCTCGCGGTTGATCTTCGAGCCTGCAAGCGTCGGCAAGCCGGCGACGTCGAACAGGTTCTTGACCGCGAATGGCACGCCCGCGAGCGCTCCGAGCGTGCTGCCTTGCGCGCGCCGCGCATCGAGCGCCGCGGCGGTTGCGCGCGCCCGCTCCTCGGTCACCTCGGTGAAGGCGTTGAGCACCGGATCGTGCATCCGGATGGCGGCGAGCGAGGCCTCGACTACGTCACTCGCGCGCGCCGCGCCGTTTTGCACCACGCTTGCGATTTCGGCGGCCGAAGCCGTGATGGGATCGAATGCCATTGCAGAACGTCAGGCCCGAAAGACCGGCGCCGGCTCGGCGTCGTCCGGTAGGGCAAACTCGCTCACCAGGGCGGCTTGGCGCAGCGTCACCTGCAGGTTGGCCTTGATGGCCGGCTGCCATGCCGGCTCGAGCGGCAGGTCGAGCGCGCGCGCGGCGGCAGCGATGAAGGCGTCAAGAGGATCGGGTCCCGAATTCGTGCTCATGTCTGCGCCCCGCCAATCACACCCGCTGCTCGAAGCTCGGGTGCGGAATAGCAGCCAGAAGCTCGCGCGTATAGTCGGCTTGCGGGGCGAACAACACGCGGTCGGTCGGCCCTTGCTCCACGATCCGGCCGGCCTGCATCACGATGACGCGGTCGCACAGCAGCCGCACCACGTTGAGATCATGGGAGACGAACAGATAGCTCATGCCAAGCGAGGTCTTGAGCTCCTGCAGGAGGTTGAGCACGACGGCCTGCACCGAGACGTCAAGCGCGGCGGTGGGCTCGTCCAAAATGACGAGCTCGGGATCGAGCGCAATCGCGCGCGCGATCCCGACGCGCGCCTTCTGGCCGCCGGAAAGCTGGTGCGGGAACCGATCGAGCAGATCGAGCGGCAGCCCCACCTGGCGCGCGAGCTCCTCGCACCGTTTGCGCACGGCCTCGCGTCCCTTGACGTTGCCCAGGCGCAGGATCGGATCGGCGATCGCGCGCGCGGCCGTGAAGCGCGGGTTGAGACTGTCGGTCGGGTCCTGGAACACCATCTGGATGCGCTTGCGCAACGGCAGGCGGGCGAACCGCTTGGCTGGGATCGCACCGATATCCTCGCCGTCGAACATGATGGCGCCATCGCTCGTGTCGATCAGGCGCATGAGCATGGTCGAGGTCGTCGACTTGCCGCAACCGGATTCGCCGACCAGCCCGACGCTTTCGCCGCGGTTGATGACAAAGCTGATGCCGTCGACGGCCCGGAAGGTCTCGGGCTCGACCGGCGGACGCCGGCCGAACAGCTTGCCAAGACTCTTGCCGCCGGTGCGGGGATATTCCTTGACGAGCTTTTCGACCACCAGCAGCGGCCCCGATCCGTTGTTGCCATTGCGCGCGGGCGATGGCGCAGCCGGTGGCGGCGTCTCCTCCTCGGGGAGAAGATCGCGCAGCGACACGCCCGGCCGCGGCGTCGCACGCATGAGCTTGCGGGTATAGGCGTGCGCGGGGGTGGTGAAGACCGCCTTGGAGTCCGCGCTTTCGACCACGTGCCCTTTCTCCATGACGACGATGCGGTCGCAATAGGTGGCGGCGAGGCCGAGGTCATGGGTGATCAGAATGGTCGACATGCCGCGCTGTTGGGTCAGCTCGACCATCAGCTCCATCACGGTCTTCTGCGTGGTCACGTCGAGCCCGGTGGTCGGCTCATCCGCGATCAGGAGCTGCGGCCGGCAGGCGAGCGCGAGCGCAATGACGACGCGCTGGCACATGCCGCCGGAGAGCTCGAACGGGTAGGCATGGTAGCGCTCGCGCGGCCGCGCGATGCGGACCTGCTCGAGTATCTCGATCGCCTTTTCGGAAAGCTGCGCGGAATCCGCCTGCGCATGCTGCCTGAGCACGTCTTCGATCTGGCGCCCGACCTTGCGGATCGGGTTGAGCGCGGCGCGCGGGTTCTGGAAGATCATCGACATCTCGCGCCCGCGCAGCGCGCGCATCTCGTTCTCGCTCGCCTTGCTGACATCGATGCCGGTGAACATCACCGAGCCTTCCGCGATCCGGCCGGCGCGGTCGAGAATCCGCATTGCCGCATACGAAGTCACCGATTTTCCGGAGCCCGATTCCCCGACGATGCCGACGGTCTCGCCTTTGGCGACGGCGATGTCCACGTGCCGGACGGCGCACACGATGCCGCGTCGCGTGGAGAACTCCACCATGAGGTCGCGGATGTCGAGCAGCGGGAGCGCGGTCATCGGTGGCCTCAGGTGCGCCGCTGCGGGTCGACGATGTCGCGCAGCCCGTCGCCGAGGAGGTTGAAGCAGAACACCGCGACCATGAGGGCCAAGCCCGGAAAGAACGCGATCCACCATTCGCCCGACACCATGAAGGCGGAGCCCTCCGCGACCATGATCCCCCATTCGGCGGTCGGCGGGCGCACGCCAAGCCCGATGAAGGAGAGGCCTGCCGCGTTGAGGATGGCATAGCCCATGGTAAGCGACATCTGCACCACCATGATCGGCATGATGTTGGGAAGGATGTGACCGAGCAGGATGCGCATGTCGCTGTTGCCCGAAAGCCGCGCTGCCAGCACGAAGCCAGCTTCGCGGCGCACATTGGCTTCGGAGCGTGCGATGCGGGCGTAGAGCGGGAAGTTCACGATCGCGGTTGCCAGAATGATGTTCTGCACGGTGTTGCCGAGTGCGGCCACGATGCCTATGGCGAGCACGAACAGCGGGAAGGCCATGATCGTGTCGGCGATGCGCCCGACGATGCGATCGGTCCAGCCGCCGAAGAAGCCGGCCGCGACGCCGGCGAGCCCGCCCATGAGAAAGACCAGCGCCACTGAGGCCACCGCGATGAAGAAGTCGAGCCGGGTGGCGACGACCACGCGGCTGAACACGTCGCGGCCGAGCTGGTCCGTGCCGAACCAGTGCGCAAGCGACGGCCGCGCGAGCGCCGCGCTGGTGTTGCTTGCCAGCGGATCATACGGAACGATGTAGGGACCGATCAGGGCGGCGAGCGCGATCAGGACGAACAGGCCGAAGGCGAAGCCGGTGACCGTGTTGTCGCGCAGCACGTAACGAGCGTGGTTGAGCATGGCGGCAAGGCCGCTCGCGGGTCGCGCCGGCTCCTTCGGCAGGGTCATCTCGGTCATGCGGCAACCCTCACGCGCGGATCGATGACACCGTAGAGAATGTCGATCACCAGATTGAGCGCGACGTACATCACCGCCATGGTGAGCACGAAGCCCTGCAGCGGCGCAAAGTCGGAGGCGATCAGCGCCTCGATCGCGAAGGAGCCGATGCCCGGCCAGGCGAACACCTTCTCGACCAGCACGTTGGCGCCGAGCAGGAACGAGAACACCATCCCGAGCGTGGTGACGACCGGCAGCATGGCGTTGCGGAATGCGTAGGTGACGATGACGGAGAACGGCGACAGCCCGCTGGCTCGCGCCGTCCGGATGTATTCTGAGGCGAGCACCGCGAGCATCGAGGCGCGGGTCATGCGCGCAATCGGCGCGAGCGAGAAGATTCCGAGTGTAAGCGCGGGCAGGATCAGTTGCTTGAGGCTCGCGACGAAAACCTCGATGTCTCCAGCAATGAGGCTGTCGATCAGATAGAAGCCGGTCACCTGCGGCGGTGGGCTATAGAAGATGTCGAGCCGTCCGAGCGGCGCCGGCGCCCAGCCGAGCAGATAGTAGAACACGTAGACCAGGATCAGACCGGTGAAGAATACGGGCAGCGATACACCGGCGGTCGCCACCACGCGGCATATGTGATCGAGGATCGAGCCGGGCCGCGTCGCCGCGGCAATGCCGAGCGGGACCGCGGCGGCGATCGATACGATGAGGCCGAGCAGGGTCAGCTCGGCGGACGCGGGCAGCCGGGTGCGGATTTCCTGCGCCACAGGCTGGCCGGTGGTCAGCGAGTTTCCGAGATCGCCGCGTGCGAGATCCGTGACGTAGCGCCCAAACTGGATGATCAGCGGCTTGTCGAGACCGAGCGTCACGCGGATCTGCTCGATGGCCTCCTTGGTCGCGGCCGGTCCTGCAAAATAGGCAGCCGGGTCTCCGGGCAGGGCGCGGGTCAAGAGGAAAGTGACGATCACGACCCCGATGAGGCTTGGGACCGCGACCAGCATTCGCTTGAAGATCATGCCGAGCATGGCGGCGACTTATTGCTGTCCGTTCCTCCCGCGAAGCGGCAGTCCAGGGCCCAGATTTCGTATCTGTTGCCCTGGTATCCGCGGGCGTGGAGGCGAACGGGTTTAGCCTTTCGCGAGCGTGCGGTAGTCGAGCTGCCGGTGGAACCAGTAACGGTAGCCAGTGATGTTCTTCTGCATGGCGACGTTGAGATAGGGCTGGAACAGCGGTATCCGCGGCACCTCGGCGAAGGCCTTGTCGATGAAGCCCGTCACGTCCTTCTCATAGCCCGCTTTGTCGTTCTCGGCCGCCGCTTTGCGGGCGCCGTCGATATAGGCGTCCATCTCCTTGTCCTGGTAGCTCATCGTGTTGAAGACGGCGTTCTGGCCGTGATAGCACCAGAAGAAGAAGTACTCGGGATAGTCGAGCCAGCCCGAGAAGAAGTTGGTGATCAGCGGCAGCTGCTTCTTGAGCAGCTCGTTGCGCCAGTTGGCGCCGGGAATCTTGTTGATCGTGGTCTTGATTCCGATCTGCGCGAGGCTCTCCTGTAGCAGCACGCAGAGCGGCTCGCCGACCACGGCGAAGCCCAGGTCGAACGAGAGCGTCGTCTCGAAGCCGTTGGGATAGCCGGCCTCCGCCAGCAGCGCCTTGGCTTTGGCGATATTGGTGTTGAAGCCATGCGGCTGCGGCCAGGCGAGGCCGGTTGCAACGTTGTCCTTGTCGCCGAACATCGGGTTGGCCAGGCCGTACATCACCGCGTCCATGATCTTCTGGTACGGGACCGCGTAGGCGACCGCCTGCCGCACCTTGACGTTGTTGAACGGCGGGTTCTTGCAGTTCATGCCGATGTACTGGATGCCGTTTCCGATCGGCGTCGAAACCACTTTGATCTTGCCGGCACGCTTAAGCTCGGCAAAATCCTTGTTGGGAAGGTCGAACGAGATGTCGGCGTCGCCGCGCTCGATCAGGGCACGGCGGTTGCCGGCGGACGGCACCATGCGCCAGACGATGCGTCTGAGCTTGGGAAGCGGGCCCGATTTCCAGTTGTCGTTGCGCGCGTACACGACTTCGCTGCCGGCCTGGAAGCGCGCAACCTTGTAGGCGCCGCCGCCGGCGATGTTGTTCTTGGTGTATTCCAGGCCCCAGGGGTCTTTTTCGGTCGCGTGCTTCTTGACGAGCTGCGAGTTGTAGACCGCCGGCACGATGACGGCGAGGTCGGGGATGGTCAGCCTGTCCTTGCGCAGAAAGTCGACGCGGAACGTGTGGTCGTCGACGGCGACGAACTGCTCGGGCTTCTCGAGCGAGCCCGCCTTCATCTGGAAGGTGGGAAAGCCGCCGACGGTGACCGCGCGGTCGAACGACCATTTGACGTCTTTGGCGGTGATCGGCGTGCCGTCGTGGAAGGCCGCGTTCTTGCGCAGCTTGAAGGTGATCGACGCGTCGCCCGCCGACCATTCCTCGGCCAGTTCCGGCGTGAAGTTGTCGCGGTCATAGGAGTCCGTGCCGTCCGGCAGCGTCTTCTTGCCGTGCGACATCAGGCGGTCGTAGCAATTCCACGACACCTCGTAGCCCGGACGGTTGGCGCCGACGCCATGAATGTCGAAGCTGTTGGGCCCGCTCTCGGTGACGAAAAGCAGCGTCTCCTGGCGCGACTGCGCCTTGGCAGGCGGCCAGACCGCTGGTGCCGATACGGCGCTGCCGGCGGCGAGCGCGCTCACCGACTTGAGAAAGTCACGACGTTTCATGGAGGTCTCCCCGGTCTCGACGGTGCGGATTTCTTCGATTGCTCTCCGCAAATGCCATGCCAGCTCCGTGATGAGCCGGGGCCTCGCTCATAACCATATGACTCCTAAAAGCTATTTCTGAACGTGCGGGCCGCTGCTTCGACCGGAAGAGACCCGTTGGCGATCCCTTGCTCAAACATTGGGCAATGGAGGTCGTGTCGGCATGGCCCCGATCTTGCTCGCTTACAGCGGATCCCCCTGATCGGAGAGCTGTGTATGGCGCTCGCGACGATTGAAGCCGAACCGAACTCGCAGTCGATCGACCTCGACAAGACCGCGCTGGTTATCATCGACATGCAGCGGGACTTCCTGGAGCCCGGCGGCTTTGGGGCCGCGCTCGGCAACGACGTCGCGCTTCTGCAATCCGCAGTGGGGCCTTGCCGCGCCGTGCTGGCGGCTGCGCGCAAAGCCGGACTGCTCGTCATTCACACGCGCGAGGGACACCGGCCGGACCTCTCCGATGCGCCGCCGCTCAAAGTCGAACGCGGCGATCCGGCCATGCGGATCGGTGCGCCAGGGCCGATGGGTCGCATCCTGGTGCGAGGCGAGCCCGGCCATGACATCATTCCAGAGCTCTACCCCGTTGCGGGCGAGCCCGTCATCGACAAGCCTGGGAAAGGCGCGTTTTGCCAGACCGATCTCGAACTGATGCTGCACAATCGCGGCATCGAGACCTTGCTCGTGTGCGGCGTCACAACCGAGGTTTGCGTCAATACTACCGTGCGGGAAGCGAACGATCGCGGCTTCCGCTGCATCGTGCTGTCCGACTGCTGCGCGTCGTATTTTCCCGAGTTTCACCAAGCCGGGTTGGCGATGATCAAGGCGCAGGGTGGCATCTTCGGCTGGGTGTCGGCATCGCAGCCTCTGCTCAATGCGTTGGCAGTACCTTCCTAGTCGAGGAGGCGGCCGATACTATCTTGACGTGTGAATATTGTTGGCCGGACCTGGCTGATGTGAGCCGATATGCCTGCGAAATACTCCGCCTAAGACTTAGAATTAGTCATTTACCATGTTTTTGTTGGGTCTTGTCGCCACGAAAACCAGTGCGCCCGGACGCAAATATTTTTGTGAGTGACAGAAAAGACTTCGGTTGAACCCGATTCTGTTGCAAGCGGCCCACACCCGCAAAGACCTTATGACGGATCAATGACTTTGGCACGTGGCTTGCGAAGCCACTGGTGCGATCGCGATCTATCGCGAACGTTTCCGAGACCGGCAACGGTTCCTCAGAAAGACTGACATGCTGAAAAATGAGGCGATGATCGCCTTATCGCATGGCCGCTCTGCCTGAGGAACGAACAGGAGCGCCACGGGCCGGAAGCGTTGGGGATCAGGCGTTTCTGAAAGTCTCTAAGGGGAGAATTGGATGGGGTTCAATCGTTTTGCCTCCGCGCTCATAGCGAGCGCCGTAGGCTTCGGGGTTACGGCCGCCTTCGCGGCCGACATGCCAGTCAAGGCGCTACCCAAAGCGCCGGCGCCGGAATCGGACGTTCACGGATTCTTCGATATCTCGTTCAAGAACGACTACATCACGCCGCGCGGTCTCTTGGTCACCAATACCGGCTTGACGACGCAGGTCCTCTCGGGGCTGGCGGTCGATCTCTACAAGGACAAGGGCGGGTTCATCAACAACGTCAGCGTCTACGGCTACGTCTGGAACGATCTCTGGAGCGAACAGAATCATTCGAAGGTCGGCTCGTGGAACGAGTTCGACTGGGCGGTCGGGATGACCGTCAAGTTCGCGCAGAACTGGAAGTTCGGCGTCGAATACGTCGAGTTTCTGAGCCCGCCGGGCAACTTCAGCGCGGAGCGCAATGTCGAGTTCACGCTCGCCTATGATGACAGCTGGACGGGATGGCCGATCACGATCAACCCGTATGTCAAGCTGTTCTATGAGGCGTCGGGCCCCTCGACAGTGGTGACCGGCAAGAACGGCGACATCTATGACGTCGAGATCGGCATGGTGCCGACGCTGGGCCTCAAGAAATCGACCGGTATCCCGTTGACGCTGTCGGCCCCGACGTGGGTGACGGTTGGACCGTCGACCTACTGGAACATCGGCGGAAACGTCTGTGGCGCCTCGCTCTGCAGCACCGACAATGCGGGCGTGTTCTCGACCGGCCTGACCGGCAAGCTGGCGCTGGACTGGATCCCGTCGCGGCTCGGCTCCTGGTACGCCAAGGGTGGCTTCCAGTACTACCACATCATCAACGACAACCTGTTGCTGGCGCAGACCATCGTCGGAACGGCGAACACGTTTGCCACGGCTCACAAGGATGTCGTGGTCGGCTTCGCTGGCGTCGGCTTCAGCTTCTGAGGTCCCCGCGTGGAGGCGGATGTCACGTTCTTGCTCGAATAACCTCCCGAACAGGATTCGTGACGTCCGCCTTCAGCGCGCGCTTGTGATCAAAGCCAATCGTGTCCGGCCGCGGCGCGGCAACGCGGCCACCAATCCTGGAGGAAGCGTGTGATGACCATGGCAACATCAGAAAAGACGTTTCGTCCAACCGTGTGGACGGCCGGCGATTGGAACGCTTTCTTCGGCTTCGGCACCAATATTCTGGTCAACATGCTGGTTCTGACCGGCCTCCTGCGCTTCGTGCTGAAGATGCCCGATTCGCTGGTGTTCGGCCGCATCCTGCCGGCGCTCGGACTAATGATGTGTCTGAGCACCTTTTACTATGCCTTTCTGGCCTATCGGCTTGCGCTCAGGACTGGCCGCACCGACGTCTGCGCGTTGCCGTCGGGCGTGAGCGTGCCGCACATGTTCGTCGTCACGTTCGTGATCATGCTGCCAATCACGATCAAGACCAATGATCCGATGAAGGGCTGGGAAGCCGGACTGGTCTGGGTGTTCTTCCAGAGCTTCATTCTGATGATCGGCGGGTTCGTCGCGCCCTATATCCGCAAGATCACCCCGCGCGCAGCGCTGCTCGGCACGCTCGCGGGCGTTTCGATCACCTTCATCGCGATGCGTCCCGCACTTGAAATGTACATGACGCCGATCATCGGCATCGTGTGCTTTGCCATCATTATGGTGAGCTGGTTCGGCGGCTACAAATATCCCAAGGGCATTCCGGCCGGCCTGGTGGCGATCGCCGCCGGCATGCTGATCGCCTGGGGCTCCAACCTGTTCGGGCTCAACTATGGCGGCTTGAGCCTTGAAAAGCTCAGCGGCGCGTTTGCCAATTTCGGCTTTTCGGTGCCGGTGCCGGCCACGGACCATGTGTTCTCCGGCTTTCAGTTCCTCGGCGTCATCCTGGTCACCGCCATCCCGTTCGGCATCTATGACCTGGTCGAGGCCATGGACAACGTCGAAAGCGCGGAGGCGGCCGGCGACGGCTTCCCGACCACGCAGGTGCTCACCGCCGACGGCGTCGTCAGCCTGATCGGATGCCTGATGGGCAACCCGTTCATCAATGCGGTCTATATCGGCCATCCGGGCTGGAAGGCGATGGGTGGCCGCATCGGCTATTCGGCGGCGACCGGACTGATGGTCATCGTGCTGTCGTGGTTCGGCGTGATCGCGCTCCTGTTGTCGCTCGTGCCCGTGGTCGCGATCTCTCCAATCCTGCTCTACATCGGCATGCTGATCGGTGCGCAGGCGTTCCAGGAAACGCCCAGGAGCCACGCGCCCGCGATCGTCCTCGCGCTGGTGCCGCACCTTGCGGCTTGGTGCAAGACTTTGATGGATGGCGCGCTGACAGCGGCCGGCACAAATGCCGCCACCGTCGGCTTCGACAAGCTCGGTCAGGTCGGCGTGCTCTATCACGGGCTGGAAGTGCTCGGCGGCGGCGCAATCCTCACCGGCCTCATACTCGGCGCCATCGGCGTCTTTGTAATCGAGAAGAAATTCGTGCAGGCCTCGGCGTTCGCCGCGGCCGGCGCGTTCCTGACGTTCTTCGGCTTCATGCACGGCGAGTTGGTCGGCTTGGCGGTGACGCCCTCGGTTGCGATCGCCTACGCCCTGGTCGCGGCATTTCTGTTCGCGCTCAGTCGTGTCCCGGAGACTGCGGCGGCTTCCGTCCCGCCGCTGCCGGGCAAGACGATGGCAGCCACGCCCGCGGAGTGACCGTCCGTCCGCGGCGAGAAGGGCGGCAACGAGCGTGAGGTGGAACGGCGTGGAACGATCCCCTTCCACGCCGTTCGCCATGGAGCGGCTTCCAGGCAGCGGTTTGACTTCACGCAGATGAGTGGAGGACAGGCGCTGCGGGAAGCTCCCGCTATCCTGGAAGGCTCTCGTCTGACGACCGATCCCTCAAAGCCCACCGCGATGGTCGAGAGCCGCCTTCTGGGCCACACTAATGTCGCGCCGGGCCGGTAGCGTTGCGCCGATGCCTTCTGCAGCGCCCGTTCGTCCGTCGTCAGGTCTTTCGGTGGTGCATCAGCGGATGCCGAGCGTGCGCACCGCGAGGGCTGCGGCAGAGGTGCGATTTTCGACGCCGAGCTTGGTGAAGATCTGTTCCAGATGCTTGTTCACGGTGCGCGGGCTGAGGCTCAGGATTTCAGCAATATCCCGGTTGGATTTGCCGCGCGCGATCCAAAGCAGGACCTCGGCTTCGCGTTCGGTTACCAGGAGGCGGGTCTTGAGCACGGTCTGATCGCTGCCTGCATCACCTTCAATGACGCGCAGAAGCCTCTCGTCCGCGCCGACCTGACCGACATAGAGCAGCTGAAGCTTCGCGGTCGGGCTCTTGAGCTCGATCGGCGAGGGGGGTGATGCCGCCGGCGCGGTCGCGCAGTGGTCGAGCCATTCCCGCACATGCGGCGGCACGACGTAGTTGTCGGTATCGAAATCACTCAACGCGGTGCCGAGCATTCTGGCGGCCTGCGGCGTACACCACAGCACCTTGCCGGCGCCGTCCACCGCAAGCAGAAACCGCCCGAATGCATCGAGCGCCGTGCGCGCGCTTTGCGCCATGCGGGCGTTGGCGAGATGCACGCGAATCCGGGCCAGAAGCTCGCCCGGAACGATCGGCTTGGTGACATAGTCGACGCCGCCCGCCTCCAGGCCTTCGATGATGTGCTCGGTGTCGCTCAGCCCCGTCATGAAGATGACGGGCACGTGGGCGAGTGCGCGGTTCTGCTTGAGGCGGCGGCAGGTCTCGAAACCATCGGCGCCCGGCATGACGGCATCCATGAGGATTACGTCAGGCGTGACCTTCTCCACGATCGACAGAGCGTGTTCGCCCTCGCGGGCCACCAGGACCGTCATGCCGGCTTCCTCGATGGCATCGGTCAACATGCTGAGCGTGTTGGGGGAGTCGTCCACAACCAGCACCAGATTCCTATCCTTCTTACGCATGGCTGCTTCGGATCGCCTCCAATGCGGCCACGTAGCGCTTGAGATCGAAGGTGTTCACGAACGCGCGCATCTGCGCGACAAAACGTGAATACTCGGGCGCGGCGTGTTCAAGTTCGCTCAGTTTCTCGTGGATGCGGCGGATGTGTCCAATCTCCCCGAGGCTGATCAACTCGGCGATGTCATCGCCCGACGGCACGAGTGGCTCGATTGTCGCTCGCGCGGGGGTTGCCGCCAATGTGTCCTGCGGCTCGTGGATCCACTCGATATTGAGCAGGACGTGAATTGTCTTCAGGAGTTGGCGCAGGTCGATGGGCTTCATGAGATAGTCATCGTGCAGACGCTCTCCATCGAGGAGTGGACTCGGATGAATGGCGTTCGCTGACAGGATGACGATTGCGGTGCGCTCCGGCAGCGATTGGCGCAGACGCCGGGCCGTTTCCCAGCCGTCCATCTCGGGCATGGCGATGTCGAGGAGGATAAGATTTGGCCTTTCGCGTTCGGCCGCAAGCAGGCACTCGCGTCCGCTTGCCACCGTCTTTACCGCAAAGCCGAGCGGCGACAGCATGTCCTTCACAAGCGTCCTTTGGACCTCATCATCGTCAACCACGAGAACGGCCTGGCGCGGTCCCACATAGCCGCGCACGCGATCCTCCTGCATCGAGACAATGCGAGGACGCGATACTTCAGACAGCAACAGCTTGACGCGGAATACGCTGCCCTTGCCGACCTCGCTCTCGACCACGATGCTGCCGCCCATGACGTTGATCAGAAGCTTGGTGATGGTCAGCCCGAGGCCTGTGCCGGCGGCAGCCTTGGCGCGGGCGGTGCGGGCGTGCTCGAACGGCTGGAAGATTCGCTCCAGATCGTTGCGGTGGATGCCGATGCCGGTGTCCTTCACCTCGAACTCGGCGACCTGGTAACGGTACTTGACGCGGAACGTCACCCGTCCGGTCTCGGTGAACTTGATGGCGTTGGACAGGAGATTCAGCAGGATCTGGCGCAGGCGGTTTTCATCGGTGTGGACGACGGCAGGCAGCGCTCTTGACGCAACGTAGTCGAAGTCGATGCCCTTGGCGGTCGCCTGCAGGCGAAACATGTCGACGAGCTGGTCAAGAAAGTCCGCCGTGCGAACCTCATTGCGGTTGAGATGAAAACGTCCGGCTTCGATTTTCGAGATGTCCAGAAGCCCGTCGATCAGGCCCGCGAGATGCTCCGCGCTGCGGCGGATGACTTTGATCGCCTCGACGCGCCGCGGTGGAATCCCGGCATCGCGCTCCAATAGCTGGGAATAGCCAAGGATGGCGTTGAGCGGCGTGCGCAGCTCGTGGCTCAGGCCGACTACGTGTCGGCTTTTGGCCTTGCTCGCCGCCTCTGCAACCTCTTTGGCCTTCTGAAGCTTGGCGTCGGTGCGCTGATGCGCCTCGATCTCGTTCATCAACAGATCGGTTTGTCGCCGCGTCTCTTCTTCCGCCACGTGCCGGCTCTCCTGCGCCAGGACGAATAGCCAGGCGGCAACGCCGGCAATAATGGTGAGAATGAAGAACACGCTCCACAGGGTAGACTTCAGAATGGTCTTGGAGGTGTCACTACCCAGAGAGACCTGGAAATAGATCAGCAACAACACCGAGCCGATGACGCCGCTGAACAGGAGCAGGACGCCAAGATAGCGCGCGACGTCGCTATTGAGCGGCCGCATGGCCCAAGCGGGGAGGGTCCTGTCGAGCAGATTGCGGGTCTGCAGCGCCAGACGCGCTTGCGGCTTGCAGCAATCGCGACAGCGCGCTTCCAGCGAGCAGCACAGCGAGCAGATGGGGCCCGAGTAGGTCGGGCAGTGCGCCATGTCCTCGGTCTCGAACGGATGCTCACAGATCGCGCAACGGACGATGTGCTGCCCGCCCCAGTCCAGTCGTGGCGTTCGCGCGATGTAGAAGCGCCCCTTGGTCATGTAGGCGATGGCGGGCGCCATTGCGAACGCGACCGCGAGCGCCACAAAGGCGGCCAGGGACTGCATCGTGGCGCCCAGGAATCCGGAGATGGCGGCAATTCCCACAACGGTGGCGGCGAGCATGGAGCCCACGCCCACAGGGTTGATGTCGTAAAGGTGTGCGCGCTTGAATTCGATGCCGGCGGGGCTCAAGCCGAGCGGCTTGTTGATCATGAGGTCGGCGACCAGTGCCCCGACCCACGCGACGGCGACGATCGAATAGAGCCCCAAGATGTGCTCGAGCATCTTGAAGATGCCGAGCTCCATCAGCATGAGCGCAATCGCCACATTGAAGACGAGCCACACCACCCGACCCGGATGGCTGTGGGTCAGGCGGGAGAAGAAGTTCGACCAGGCGATCGAGCCCGCATAGGCGTTGGTAACGTTGATCTTGAGCTGCGAGATGATCACGAAGGCGCCGGTGAATGCCAACGCGATTTGCGGTGAGGAAAAGACGTATTGAAAGGCCACGAGATACATCTGGGTGGGCTCAGTGGCCTTGTCGGGCGGAACCAGGTGAGAGATGGCGAGAAACGCCAGAAATGATCCCGCCAGCATCTTCAGGGCGCCCGGCACGATCCAACCAGGGCCGGCTGAGAGATAGGCGAGCCACCAACTCCATCCTTTGTGCGGCTGACGCGGCGGCAGAAAACGCAGGAAGTCGACTTGCTCGCCGACCTGCGCGATGAGCGAGAACACGACGGTGGACGCCGTCCCGAACAGAAGAATGCTGAAGGTTCCGCTGCCCGTTGCCGTGCCGGCGAACGTCGTCCACGCCTGAAACGATTGTGGATCCGCGAACGCGATGAATACGAATGGTAGGAGGTGAAGCCCAAGCCAGAACGGCTGCGTCCAGGCCTGAAAGCGGCTGACGAACGTGATGCCGTGAGTGACCAGGGGAATGACGACCAGCGAGCTCACGACATAGCCGATAAACAACGGAATGCCGAGGCACATTTCCAATGCGAGCGACATGATCGCCGCTTCGATCGCAAAGAACAGAAATGTGAATGACGCGTAGATCAGCGACGTGATGGTGGACCCGATATAGCCAAACCCGGCGCCGCGGGTCAGCAGGTCGATGTCCACGCCGTAGGTGGACGCGTAATAGGCGATCGGAAGGCTGGTCAGGAAGATCAGCGCACTGACGACCAGGATCGCGGCGGTCGCGTTGACGAAGCCGTAGTTGAGGGCGATGGAGCCGCCGATGGCCTCAAGCGCCAGGAAGGAGACCGCGCCGATGGCGGTGTTTGCGACCCGTGCGTTCGACCATTTCCGCGCGCTCTTGGCGGTGAAGCGCAGCGAATAGTCTTCGAGTGTCTGGTTCGCGACCCACTGATTATAACTGCGGCGGACCCGGACGATGCGTTGTTGCGCGGTCATAGATGCCCTTCGTTTCGCGCATGCGCGGCCCTGCTCCCGGTCCTGTCGCCTCCATCTGTCGAATGCCGCTGGTCTGCGGCCGTTTGCACCATCAGCATAGTGCGGTTGCGATGCCGACGTATGGCCAAAAACCGAGCAGTGTGCGCTGCAAGATGATGCATGGACAACGACCTGTCAGAATCCGCCGCAATCCACGAGGTATTGCCGAATTGACCGGCATTTTGATGCGCCATTCCGCGTAGGCCTATACGTCAAACGACGTATGTTGCATTGCAGCAATTGGGTCGACGCTGGGTCGCAGGAACGAGCCTCAAACTCGCTCCCCAACTTAAACAAGCGGAACAAGAGGCGTCAGATGTCAATTGGGAAGCGACTGAACATTTTTACTCCCTCGCGGCGCGAACTTCTTCTCGGCGCGGCGGCTTTGTCGGCGAATGCGCTGGTCGCGCCGAGCGTGTTGGCGCAGCAATTTCCGACCGCCAAGGTCAATACGACCGGCCTTGCGGTCACCGACACGGAGGTAACCGTCGGTATCCTGCATTCGGTCACCGGCACGATGGCGATCAGCGAGACCGGGTCGGTCGAGGCCGAGAAGCTTGCGATCGAGCAGATCAACGCGGCCGGCGGTGTACTGGGGCGCAAGATCAAGTTCATTCAGGAGGACGGCGCCAGCGATTGGCCCACCTTTGCGGAGAAGGCGAAGAAGCTTCTGGTGAACGACAAGGTCGCCTAGGTGATGGGCTGCTGGACCTCGGCCTCGCGCAAGGCGGTGCTGCCGGTGTTCGAGCAATACAACGGCATGCTCTACTATCCGACCTTCTACGAAGGCCTGGAGGCCTCCAAGAACGTCATCTACACCGGCCAGGAGGCGACCCAGCAGATCATCGCCGGTCTCAACTGGGTGCAGAAGGAGAAGGGCGCCAAGACCTTCTATCTGCTCGGCTCCGACTACATCTGGCCGCGCACCTCCAACAAGATCGCACGCAAGCACCTCGAGAGCTTCCTCAAGCTCAAGGTGCTCGGCGAGGAATACTTCCCGCTTGGGCATACGCAGTTCAATTCCGTCATCAACAAAATGAAGCTCAGGAAACCGGACGTGATCTACGCGATCATCGTCGGCGGCTCGAACGTCGCTTTCTACAAGCAGCTCAAGGCGGCGGGCGTCGATCTCAACAAGCAGACCCTGATGACCATCTCGGTCACCGAGGACGAGATCGACGGCATCGGCGGCGAGAATATCGAGGGCGCCTACGCCTGCATGAAATACTTCCAGTCGCTCAAGAATCCGAACAACGAGGCGTTCGTGGCCGCCTTCAAGAAGATGTGGGGCGAAAAGACCGTCATCGGCGACGTGACGCAGGCCGCGTATCTCGGGCCATGGCTGTGGAAGCTCACCGTCGAGAAGGCGGGCAGCTTCGACATCGACAAGGTTGCGGCGGCATCGCCCGGAGTTGAGTTCAAGGGCGCCCCGGAAGGCTACGTCCGTATCCACGAGAACCATCATCTCTGGAGCAAGACGCGTGTCGGCCGCGCCCGCAAGGACGGCCAGTATGACCTGGTCTACGAAACGGCCGAGCTGATGGAGCCCAATCCGTTTCCGAAGGGCTATCAGTAACGTCGTCCGGGTGCCCTGGATATCCCGGCAACCGGGGCACCCGTCTCCTTTCCGCATAGCACGGCTTTCCGCATAGCACGGCGCAGCGGCGCAACGACGGAGCAGCGAGATGTTCGGCGACTACTCGTTCAGCGAACTCATGTCGATTCTGGCCATGCAGGGGTTTGCCGGGCTTATTCTGTTCTCGGTATTCGTGCTGATGGCGCTCGGCCTTGCGATCATCTTCGGGCAGATGGGGGTGATCAACATGGCGCACGGGGAGTTCATGATCCTCGGCGCCTATATGACGTATCTCACCTCGCATCTGTGCGTGACCTACGCCCCGAGCCTCTACGGCGGGTATTTCTTCGTCGCCATGATCGTCGCCTTCATTGCGTCCGGGACGCTCAGACTGCTGGTGGAATGGGCGTTGATCCGCCACCTCTACGCACGACCGCTCGACACCCTGCTCGCGACGTGGGGCCTGAGCCTCATCATGCAGCAGGCGTTCCGTTCCACGTTCGGGGCGCGCGAAGTGGGCGTGGAGCTGCCGCCGTGGATGATGGGCTCGCTCCCGGTCGGGGATTCGATCGAGGTCCAGATCAACGGGTTGTTCGTGATGGCGTTGACGGTCATCATCACGGCGATCGTGGCGTTGCTGCTCTATCGGTCGCGCTGGGGCTTGCAGGTGCGAGCCGTGGTCTCGAACCGCACCATGAGTGGCGCCGCGGGTATCGATACGCGCCGGGTGGACCGCCTCACGTTCGGCCTCGGCTGCGGGATCGCGGGCATCGCCGGCAGCGCCTTCACCATGATCGGATCGACCGGGCCCACCGCCGGCCAACTCTACATCGTTGACACGTTCCTGGTTGTCGTCTTCGGCGGCGCCCAGAGCCTGCTCGGCACGATTGCGTCCGCGCTGACGATCTCCCAGTCGCAATCGACGCTTGAGTTCTTCCTCACCGGCTCGATGGCCAAGGTGCTGACGCTCTTGATCGTCATCGGCCTACTCATGCTGCGTCCGCAGGGACTCTTCGTCCTCAAGGTCAGAAGGTGACACATGCCAGCCGCCCGTACCGACCACCGCTCGCTCGAGCTGATCGGCTTCGCCTTGGTTGCCGCGCTTATCCTGATCGTGCTGCCGCTGATGCTGGATATTTTCCGGCTCAATCTCATCGGCAAGTACCTGACGTATGCGTTCGTGGCCATCGGCCTGGTGCTGTGCTGGGGCCATACCGGAATTCTCAGCTTGGGCCAGGGGGTTTTCTTCGGGCTCGGCGGTTACTGCATGGCGGCGTTCCTGAAGCTCGAGGCCTCAAGCGTCGCCAACACCAAGATTCAGTCGACACCGGGCATTCCCGATTTCATGGACTGGAACCAGATCACGCAACTGCCGTTCTTCTGGATGCCCTTCAAGTCGTTGACGTTCTCCTTGATCGCCGTCGTCTTGGTGCCGACGATCGCGGCATTCATCCTCGGTGTCGCGATGTTCAAGCGGCGGGTTGGCGGGGTCTATTTCGCGATCATCACGCAGGCGCTGGCGGCCGTCCTGACCATCCTGATCATCGGGCGGCAGGGCTACACCGGCGGCATCAACGGCATCACCGACCTGCGCACGCTGCTCGGCTGGGACATTCGTCCTGACAGCGCAAAATACATTCTCTATTTCGTCTGCTGCTTCCTGCTGCTCGGCACGATGTTCCTCGCCCGCTTTGTGACGATGAGCAAGCTTGGCCGCATTCTGGTGGCGGTACGGGACCAGGAGGAGCGTGTCCGGTTCTCGGGCTATGACGTCGCCAACTTCAAGATTTTTGTCTTCTGCCTGGCGTCCGCCATCGCGGCGCTCGGCGGGGCGATGTTCACTTTGCAGGTCGGTTTCATGTCGCCCTCATTCGTCGGCATCGTGCCCTCGATCGAGATGGTGATCTTCTGCGCCGTCGGAGGTCGTCATTCCCTGGTCGGCGCGGTGCTCGGGACGCTGCTCGTCAATTGGGGCAAGACGGTATTTTCCGAATCGTTTCCCGAGCTTTGGCTGTTTGCGATGGGCGGCCTGTTCATCGCGGTGGTGCTGGCATTTCCGCGCGGCCTCGCCGGTCTGATGACGGATCAGATCATCCCGCGACTGGCGAAGCTTGGTGGATGGGGCAGGCGCGTGCAGCCGAGCCCGGCCCCGGCAGAATAGGCGAGCAGGACCACAGCCATGGCCAGTGACACCGACTATCTTCTCGCGCTCGAGAACGTCAGCGTCTCGTTCGACGGCTTCAAGGCCGTCAACGAGCTCAACCTCTACATCGACAAGGGCGAGCTGCGCGTCATCATCGGGCCGAACGGCGCCGGCAAGACGACGGTGCTCGACCTGATATGCGGTCGCACCCGCGTGTCGGAAGGGTCGATCAAGTTCAAGAACCAGGAGATCACGAGCTACAGGGAGCAGCAGATCGTACGCCTCGGAATCGGACGCAAGTTCCAAACTCCGACCATTTACGAAGACCTGACCGTTTTCGAGAACCTTGAGCTCTCATTGCCACGCGGCCGCGACGTCGTGGGCGCGCTGTTCTGGGCCCGGACCGAAGAAGTGACGCAGCGCGTGTCCGAGGTGGCCGAGATGATCTTTCTGCAGGACCACCTCGATAGGCTCGGCGAAACGCTCAGCCATGGGCAGAAGCAGTGGCTCGAGATCGGCATGCTGCTGATCCAGGATCCCGAGCTCCTGATGCTCGATGAGCCGGTCGCGGGCATGAGCGTGTCGGAGCGGGCCAAGACCGCCGAGCTTCTGAAGGAAATCATCAAAAACCGATCGGTGATCGTGATCGAGCACGACATGAAGTTCGTGCAGAGCATTGCGCACCGGGTGACGGTCCTGCACCAAGGCAAGGTGCTGGCCGAGGGCGACATGCAGTCGGTGCAATCCAATCCACGCGTCCAAGAAGTGTACCTCGGCCACTAGAGGGGTAAGCGATGTTCGAAGTCCGCAATTTGTCGGCTGCCTACGGGCAGAGCCAGGTGCTGCACGGGATCGACCTTTCGGTCACCCGCGGCGAGATCGTCGCGCTGGTCGGACGCAACGGCATGGGCAAGTCCACCCTGATGAAATCGCTGATCGGGGTCATGCCGGCGCGATCGGGCCAGATCGTCGTCGACGGCGTCAATGTGACGGCGCTGCCGAGCCACAGGCGGGTGGCGAACGGCCTCGCCTACGTGCCGCAGGGCCGGCAGATTTTCGGCACCATGACGGTGAAGGAGAACATCGAGACCGGCCTGGTCGTCACCGGCAAGAGCGACGTTCCCAACGAGATCTACGACCTGTTCCCGGTGCTCAAGGACTTCGAGCGTCGGCGCGGCGGCAATCTCTCGGGCGGACAGCAGCAGCAGCTGGCGATCGCGCGCGCGCTTGCCAGCGATCCGAAGGTGCTGCTGCTCGACGAGCCGACCGAGGGCATCCAACCCTCGATCATCAAGGACATTGCGCGCCTGCTGCGCGACATCCGCAGCATCCGCAATATCTGCATCGTCGTTTGCGAGCAGGTGCTGAGCTTCGTACTCGACATTGCCGATCGTGTTCTTGTCATGGAGGGTGGCCGCATTGTGCATACTGATACGCGGGAACACCTCGACGAGGCGGCGATCGCCCGCTTCCTCGCCGTTTAAGTTTGTCATCTTTGAAAGGGAGTAGAGCCATGGACCAAGTGCTGACGAAAAGCGGTGCGTTGGCGGGCAAGCCAAAGACGCTGGTCGAGATCGATCTGACCGAGTCGCCTTACAAGAACGATATGATCCACAATCGCTGGCATCCGGACGTTCCGATCGTGGCCTGGGTGAAGCCCGGCGACGACTTCGTGATCCAGACCTATGACTGGACCGGGGGCTTCATCCAGAACAGCGAGTCCGCGGACGATGTCCGCGACATCGATCTTACCATCGTGCATTTCCTGTCGGGCCCGATCGGTGTGGAAGGCGCCGAGCCCGGCGATCTCTTGGTCGTCGACCTGCTTGACGTCGGCGCGTTGCCCGAAAGTCTGTGGGGCTTCAACGGCTTCTTTTCCAAGAAGAATGGTGGCGGATTTCTCACGGATCACTTCCCGCTGGCGCAGAAATCGATTTGGGACATCTCGGGCATGTTTACGCATTCCCGCCATGTGCCGGGCGTGAGCTTCGCGGGCCTCATTCATCCTGGCCTGATCGGCTGCCTTCCCGACCAAAAACTGCTCGACACTTGGAACGCGCGCGAGAAGGCGCTCATCGCGACCGATCCCGACCGGGTGCCGCCGCTTGCGGCCCCGCCGTTCGGCCCGACCGCTCACGCCGGCCGTGCCAAGGGCGATGTCAAGGACAAGATCGCGGCCGAAGGCGCACGCACCGTGCCCCCGCGCGAGCACGGCGGCAACTGTGACATCAAGGATCTGTCGCGCGGCTCGCGCATCTATTTCCCGGTCTACGTCAATGGCGCAGGTCTCTCGATGGGCGACCTGCATTTCAGCCAGGGCGACGGCGAGATCACCTTCTGCGGCGCCATCGAGATGGCGGGGTGGCTCCACCTCAAGGTCGATCTGATCAAGGGCGGCGTGGCCAAGTATGGCATCAAGAACCCGATCTTCAAGCCGAGTCCGATCACGCCGGCCTACAACGACTACCTGATCTTCGAGGGCATCTCGGTCGACGAGGCCGGCAAGCAATACTATCTCGACGTCCACATCGCCTATCGGCAGGCTTGCCTGAACGCGATCGAGTATCTCACCAAGTTCGGCTACACCCGCGCCCAGGCCTACGCGATCCTCGGTACGGCGCCGTGCCAGGGGCATATCTCGGGCGTGGTCGACATCCCCAACGCCTGTGCAACGCTCTGGTTGCCGACCGACATCTTCGACTTCGATGTGATGCCGACCGCGGCCGGGCCGACGTCGCAGGTGAAGGGCGGCGTTACAATGCCGATGTCGCAGGACAAATGAGGCCCAGGTGAATGGGCGGAGACGGCTTGCGGTCGTCTCCGCCCGCAAGAACATGGACCAGCGCGAGAGGAGGAGATCAATGCCCGTCTACGATTACCTTTGCGAGGAGTGTGGTCCATTCACGGACATGCGGCCGATGGCGGAGTGCGATGCGCCTCAGCCCTGTCCAGCTTGTGGCGTTTTGGCGCCACGGGCCTTTCTGACGGCGCCGCATTTCGCGCTGATGTCGGGGGAGCGCCGGCTGGCGTATGCTACGAATGAACGAAGCGCCCATGCGCCCCAGCGTTCGGGGGAGTTCAAGGCGCGCCACGGTTCCGGATGCGCCTGTTGCAGTGGAAAGTTATCAAAGCGCATCGTCAAGCAGGGACGCAATGGCGCCAAGAGCTTTCCGGGGAGCCGCCCCTGGATGATATCGCATTGATGCGCTGTTTGGCGCGGGGGGCTGGTCGGCAAAGTTATTCGCCGGACTACCGGATGACGAGACGGATTTGTGTCCGGCGAACTCCAGAGCGTGATCCCGAAAAGTTGTGGACTTTTCGGATAGATCATTCGACCGGACAAATGATCGGGAGCGAGATCGCGATCGAACTTAAAGCGATTTCGCCTTAGTAGCGTCCGCTTCTGCGGCCGCTTGTGTCCATGACGGCCGCGACTGCGGGGAGGGCGCTCGATTGAAGCAGACCCTCCAACTGCACAGGGACGCGTCGGCGCCAATTCGGGTGCTCGTCGATCGTCCCGGGCAGATTGACTTGGTTGACGTCGCCGACGGCATCCTCGAGACTCACCAACAGCAGGCGCGATGGCGTGTCGGCAAGAAATCGGGTGGCTGAGAGCCAGTCGGTGCCTGGGAGGCCGCGCCAAGCCATTGCGCGACCGAGCGCTTCCTTGGCGGCCATCCGCTCGCTATCGCTTTCGCCGGGATCGAGCCCCAGGCCGCGCTTGACAGCGAGATCGTGGCCTGAGAGCCAGCCGGCAAATGTCGGCAAGTCGTGTGTCGCGAACGTCACGAGCGCATTCTTGCGATAATGCTCGGGCGCGATGAAGCCCCCATCGGCCGCACGTTGGAACAGCATGACCTGGAACGACCAGATGCCGTGGCGGGCGAGCATGTCCTGGAAACCGGGCGGGACGGTTCCAAGGTCCTCGCCAATCACAATGCACTTGTTCGCGACACTTTCCTCTGCCGCGGCTGCGAGCAAGGCCTCGAACGGAAAGCGCACATAGGCGCCCTGGTCGGCGCGCATGCCGAGCGGGATGAGATAGAACCGTTTGAGTCCCAGGATGTGGTCGATCCGGATGGCGCCTGCATATTGCATGGAGGCCCGCAGGACTTGGCGGTAGGGCTCGCAGCTGCCGTCGATCAAGCTTGCGGGATTGACGCCGGCAAGACCCCAGCGTTGTCCCTCGGTGTTGAGCTGGTCAGGCGGTGCACCGATCTCCAGCGACGGCAGAATGAACTCCTGGTTGCTCCAGGCGTCGAACCCATCGGAGCGCACGCCGACGGCCACGTCGAGGTAGAGCCCGATCGGCAGCCCGACGTCACCGGCCTTGGTCCGGCAGGCCGACAGCTGCTGGTTGGCGATCCATTGGACAAAGGCGTAATAGTCGAGCTCTCGAGGATCCGTCGAATGGAGCTGGTTGAGAGCCTGCGGATCGGGTTTGCGGAACTCGGCCGGCCATTCCCACCAAGGCTTGGCGAAGCGCCGGCGCAGGAATTCGAATGCGGCGTAGGCTTGCAGCAGCGGCCCTCGCGCATCCTTGAAATCATCGAATTGGCGTTGCCGGTCAGGGTCGCCGCGTTCACGAAAGCCCTCGAAGGCCAGCCTCAGCGCGGTCGATTTCCAGCGTGCGACAGCTGTGTAGTCGACCAACTCCCGCTGCCGCAGCTCCGCGATGGGCGCCCCGAAGTCCGCCATCGCGCCATGCGGGAATTCGGGAACAGCTTCGACATCGATGTAGAGCGGATTGAGAAAAAGCCGGCTGCTCGGAAAATAGGGGCTGGCCTCTTCGGCCCGGTCATCGAACAGCGCATGCAGCGGGTTGAGGCCTAGCCCAGCAGCGCCGAGTTCAGATGCGATGTCGATCAGATGAGCAAGGTCGGTGAAATCGCCGTGGCCCCAATTCCGGCTCGAGCGGATGCCGTAGAGCTGAACCGCAATCGCCCATGACCGCTGCGGCAATGTGGGAGTGCCTTGGAATGCGGTTACGACGCCGGCAGGGTCGGGCTCCGCCGGCCTATTCGAACGGTGCGGATTGTTGCGGGGCGCGCTGATTGCTTCCAGAATGCGCGCCAGCACGGACGGCTCCACTTGCCGGAGGCGGCCGAGGCCATCGTAGTACGAGGTTTCGACGCCCCACTTGGCCGCCTGCTCGAGAATACCGTCCATGTCAGAGAGCATTCGATGCCTGTATTTGATGCCTCTATTTTGAGCAGAGCAGGGCGGTCCTAGCACACACGCAAAGCTTGCCATGCGCCCCGGCCGCCTTCGATAATACTACCGGCTCAATCCCGCGTTCCGCGCTGTCCCAGGCCCACAAATCTTGCGCCGCAACCCGATCCATTTCAATCGAATTCGCCGTCGCGCGCCTTCCGGTGCGGCGGGCTGCCGTTGCGCGAACGAAGCTCCGGTGAGCACTTGCCGATGACGTCGCTCGCGTTTGCGGCCGTGGCGGCCATCGACGATCGTCATCTGTTCCCGCCTGAGACGCGGGAGGCTTGAATGCGTGTCTCGGCGGGCACGCCATATCCGCTTGGGGCGACCTTCGACGGACGGGGAACCAACTTCGCCTTGTTCTCCGCGCATGCGGACAAGGTCGAGGTCTGCCTGTTCGATGCGGCGGGCGGGCGGGAATACGAGCGCTTCGCCCTGCCGGAACGGACGAACGACGTGTGGCACGTCCACCTCGACGATGTCGTTCCCGGACAGCTCTACGGCTATCGCGTTTACGGCCCCTATCAGCCGGAGCAGGGCCATCGCTTCAACCCCAACAAGCTTCTTCTGGACCCGTACGCCAAGGAGTTCGCCGGCCGGTTCATCCCGAGCGATCTGCACTTTGCCTATCGCCAGGAAGGCCTCCGCGCGGACCTTTCGTTCGATCGACGAAACAATGCGCATGTCATGCCAAAGGCGGTGGTGACATCGCCGTCCACCGTAGAGAGGGCTGTACGGCGATCTCGGGTGGCCTGGGAGGACACCATCATCTATGAGGCTCATGTCAAAGGGTTGACGCGACTGCGCGAGGACGTGCCGCAGGAACTGCGCGGCACCTTCGGCGCTCTGGCATCGCCGGCGATGGTCGAGCATCTCAAGCGCCTCGGCGTGACCACGCTCGAACTGCTGCCGATCCACACTTTCATCGACGAGCCGTTCCTGACCGAGCGCGGGCTGAGCAACTATTGGGGCTACAACACGCTGAGTTTTTTCACACTGGACCGCCACTACGGCACGTTCGAGCAGTTTCGCACGACGGTCGCGCGTCTGCATGACGCGGGGATCGAGGTGATCCTCGATGTCGTCTACAACCATACTGCCGAAGGCGATCACCTCGGGCGGACCTTGAGCTTCCGCGGAATTGATAACCGCTCTTACTACTGGCTCAAGAGCGGAAATCTCCGCCTATATGCGGATTTCACCGGCTGCGGGAATGCGCTGAACCTGTCACACCCGATGGTCCGCACGATGGTGTTGGATTCGTTGCGCCATTGGGTCGAGACCTGTGACGTCGACGGGTTCCGCTTTGACCTCGCGACAACGCTGGCGCGTGGCGCAGATGGATTTGATGTCCATTCGCCGTTTTTCGAGGCGATCTGGAACGACCCCACGCTCGCCAAGACCAAGCTCATCGCCGAGCCGTGGGACGTCGGCCCCGGCGGATACCGCGTGGGCGCGTTTCCATCGGAATGGTCGGAGTGGAATGACACATTCCGCCGGACGCTGCGGCGTTACTGGGCCGGGGAGGGCGGGCTCATCGGCGGGATGGCAACGCGCATGACCGGCTCCGCCGACATCTTCGAGCATCATGGCCGAACGCCACGGGCGAGCATCAACCACGTGACCGTGCACGATGGCTTCACGCTTGCCGACCTTGTCAGCTATGAGCGAAAGCACAACGAGGCCAACCAGGAAAACAACGGCGACGGATCGGACCAAAATCTAGGCGTCAACTGCGGCGCGGAAGGCCCCACCGATGACACAACGATCATTGCCTTGCGTCGCCGGTTGCGACGCAATTTCCTGTCCTGCCTGCTGTTGGCGCAGGGCGTTCCTTTGATTCTTGCCGGCGATGAAGTCGGCAACAGCCAGTCAGGCAACAACAATGCCTATTGCCAGGACAACGAGACCGGCTGGATCGACTGGTCGGGGCTTGGCCGCGACGGCGAGGACATGAGCGCCCTCATCGGTCAGCTCACGCAATTGCGCGCGCGCTTCCCGCAGCTTCGGGGCGACCGTTGGCTTGATGGCCGTCGATCCGACGGAACTTGCGATGTCTTGTGGCTCACGCCGGAAGCGGTCGAGATGACAGAGCAGGACTGGCGTTTTCCCAATAGCCGTTTCCTGTCATACGTGCTCGCGCCCCTCGAGCGCGGACAACCGCCGCTCTTTCTTGTGATCAACGCGGCGCCGGAGGCGATTGATTTCACGTTGCCGAAAGTGCCCGAGTGCGGCGCCTGGAGCAAAGTTCAGGATACATCGTCCGCGATGCCCGCAGGCGACATCGTCGCGGCCGGCACGCGCCTGAGTGCGCCTGGCCGGTCAGTCCTGGTCTTCAGCGGCGAAGGGCTGCGGGCCGTGTGACCTTTGCGTCGCTCCAGGCGTCAGACACCACTTCGAGCTCAACCGGACTCTGCCGCCGAACGTCGAATATCGCCGCGGTCTCATTGATCTGGCCGAGCGTGGGCAGGCTCGCCTCGTTGCCGAGGTGCTGAATGGCATAGGACGAGGCCGCGCGCGCAAACTTGAAATGCTGTTCCCAGCCGACATCGGGGTCGACCAGGTACGAATACATGTAGGCGCCGTGAAAAATATCGCCGGCACCGTTCGTGTCGATGACCTTGTCGTCTGGAATATTCAACGCCGGCATGAAACGCTCGGTCTTGGTCTCGTCGTACCAAAGCATGCCGCGCGAGCCCATGGTGACCGCGCCGATCCGGCAGCCACGCGAACGCAGATAGGTCAGCATTTCGCCTGGCGTCAGCTTCATCTGTTCGCACAGCCGTTCGGCCACGACCGCGGTGCCAATGAAGGCGAGAAGGTCGTGGGTGTTGGAGCGCAGGCCGCCGCCATCGAGCGACGTCAGGATGCCGGCGTCGTGACAGATCTTGGCGTAGTGAATAGCCCCGTCGGCCAGATGCCCATCGACATGAAGCGCGCGGCAGCCCGCCAGGTTCAACATCGGGAATGGATGCTTGAAGTTGTCGTCGCGGCATCGCACGATCGCGCGCTGGCCGCCCTTCGGCATGATGAATGACAGCGAAGATTGCGCCACCTTGCGGTGGTGCACGGAGATTCCATACTTCGCCGCCATATCGACAAACATGCGCCCGAGCCAATCGTCCGCGACCGAGGCCATCAGGTCGGGGGCAATGCCAAGCTTGGCGCAGCAGAATGCCGCCGTGACGGCGTTGCCGCCAAACGAGACTGCATAGTCGTTGGCCACGGTCTTGGCATCGCCAGTGGGCAGCTCGTCGGCCAGGAACGTGATGTCGATGTAGCTTTGTCCGATAAACAGTGCCTTCATTTCTTGCCTATCCGCTGTTTCGCAAGCCCGCGGCAATGCCGTTGATGGTGAGATGGATGGCCTGGACGACGCGCTCGTCGGTGTCGCCGGCGCGATAGCGCTTCAGAAGCTCAAGCTGCACGTGGTTGAGTGGATCTATATAGGGGCAGCGGTCGCGGATCGTGCGGGCAAGCGCGGGGTTGCGCTCGAGCAGGGTTTGTTGTCGCAAGATTGCGAGCAGCGCCTGCTTTGAATTCTCATATTCGCCACGCAGACGGGAAAAGATCGCTTCCCGCAGTTGCGCATCCTCGACCAGCTCTTTGTAGCGTGCCGCGATCCCGATGTCGCTTTTCGCCAGAACCATATCCATGTTCGACAATAGCGTCTGAAAGAACGGCCATTCGGCAGCCATAGCCTGCAACAGCCCCATGCCGCTGTCAGGATGGGCCTCGACCCAGGCGGCGACAGCTGAACCAAATCCGTACCAGGCCGGCAGCATCAGGCGGCACTGCGCCCAGCCAAATACCCAGGGGATGGCCCGCAAATCTTCCACTCGCATTGACTTCTTCCGCGAGGCCGGCCGGCTCCCGATATGGAGGTTGGCGATCTCGCCGATAACCGTTGATTCCCAGAAATAGCGCTCAAATCCTTCCGTTTCGTATACCAGGGCGCGGTAGGCGCGGTAGGCATGCGCCGAGAGCTCCTCCATTGCTTCGATGAATTCCGGACGCGGCGCGGCCTCCTGCGGATGCAGCAGGGCGACTTCCAGCATCGCGGCGACGAGATGTTCCAGGTTCTGACGGCCCAGCTCGGGATTGAGGTACTTCCCGGCGATGACCTCGCCCTGCTCGGTGACGCGGATGCCGGCCTGAACGGCGCCTGCAGGCTGTGCCAGAATTGCGTTGAAGCTCGGGCCGCCGCCGCGGCCGACTGAACCGCCGCGACCGTGAAACAGCCGCAGACCGACGTTGTGGTGTCGAAAGACGTCGATCAGCGCCATCTCGGCCTTGTAGAGCTCCCAACCGGACGTCAGAAAGCCGCCGTCCTTGTTGCTGTCGGAATATCCGATCATGACCTCTTGGACGCGGCCGCGGCTTTCCAAGAGGCGTATGTACTCCGGGATGGAGAGGAGCGAATTCATGACCGCGCCGCAGTTGCGCAGGTCGTCGATCGTCTCGAACAGCGGCACGATATTGAGATCGAGCTTGGCTTCCCGCGTCTGCAAGAGGCCGACTTCCTTCACCAGTAGCGCCACTTCAAGGACGTCAGAAACCGTTGTAGCCTTGGAGATCACATAGTTGGGCACGGCATCCTTGCCGTACTGGCGATGCACGTCGGCCGCGGCGCGCAAAATCTCGAGCTCGCCGGCGGTTTCCTCCGAATAGGTAACGAACGGCGATATCAGCGGTCGCGCGGTCGCCAGTTCAGTCAGCAGCAGGGCCGTGCGCGATTGCTCGTCCATGGCGAGATAGTCGATGCCCGAGCCGACCTGGAGCAAGTCGGCCAGGGTTCGCTCATGGACATCGGAGTTCTGACGAAGGTCGATGCTGGCAAGGTGGAAGCCGAAAACCTCCACCGCCCGCCGCAACGCACGCAATCGCCCTCGCGCAATCATCGCGGAACCGTTGGCGAGGAGCGATCGATAGAGGACGTCGAGGTCGCCGCGCAGCTCGGCGGAGCTGTCGTGGGGCTTGGCGTCAGCGACCTCATGACGAGGCAGCACGTGTTGGCCCAGTCGACGGGCCGACGCGACGAGCCGGGCGTAGATTCCCACGATCGCCTGCCGGTACGGCTCCGATGCGCGACGCGGGGAGTCGTCGGGGTTGCGGCGAACGAGCTCTTCGAGTTGCGAGGACACGCTGATACGGGAGCGATTGAGCGACAGTTCCGCACCCAGCAGATGCAATTCGTCGAGATAGAAATCGAGGACCTGCTTGCTCTGCATGTCGATGGCTTGCCGGAGCACGTCAGCGTTCACGAACGGATTGCCATCGCGATCGCCGCCGATCCAGCTTCCCATGCGAATGAAGGATGGCAACTCCGTATTGCTCCATGCTGGATCGTCAGCTGCAAGGCCATCTTCGAGGTCGGCATACAGGCTTGGCAGTTCCCGGAAGAACGTATGATCGTAATAGGAAAGCCCATTGGCCACTTCGTCGACGACAGTCGGCCGTCCGCGCCGCAACAGGCTCGTCTGCCAGAGGATCAGGATGGCGCGCGCGAGAGCATCGTCGGTTGCTGCAGCCTCTGCAGGAGTGAGCGATACGCGATCGCGCCCTGCGAGCAGCTGTGAAACCTCTATTTCGCGATCAAGCACGCTCTTGCGCCGCACTTCGGTGGGGTGTGCGGTGAGCACGGGGCTCACAAGAATCGTATCGAACAAGGCCTGCAACGTGGCGCGCGGCACCCGGGCCGATTTGAGCAACGCCAAGGTGTTCTGGATGGTTCCGCGCGACGCCGGTTTCTCACTATCCTGCGATGCACGCATGCAGCGGATGTGGTGCTGATCTTCGGCAATGTTGGCGAGATGAGAGAAATAGCTGAAGGCGCGCACGACTTCGATGGTGCTGTCGTGCGACAGGCTGTCGAGCATGGCTTCGAGCTCGCGCCGTGCACCGGCATCGCCCTCGCGTCGAAATGCGATCGATATCTGCCGGATACGTTCGACGGTGGCGAAGACAGCTTCCCCCTGCTGCTGGCGGACGGTCTCGCCCAGCACCCGTCCGACTAGGCGGACGTCATCTCGCAGGGCTCGCTCGCGATCGGGCAGTTCCAAGATATTCATGCTCCTCTCCCTTGCAGTCGTTGCCTGGGATCAAGCCCTCGAAAATTGGCTTGCAAGAAGCGCGCCTGATCACAGTAGCTTGAGCAGTGCCAAGAAGTGCAGAATGCCTAGTTTTTGGGCGCCAGCAGGCCGCTATAGATGTTGAGAAACTGATTGGCCGGCTCGTTCCACGACACGTCGGTCTGCATGGCGTTCGATTGCAGGGCCTGCCAACCCTTCTGGTCGGACCAGAGGTCGATGGCCCGGAGCAGGGCAGCTTGCAATGCTTCACGTGTCACGGGGGCAAACTGGATACCGTTTGCGCCTCCGGCCGGTGTCTGCTCGAGATCAACGACAGTATCTGCAAGCCCCCCGACCTTCGAAACAACCGGTATGGCGCCATAGCGCATGGCGCAGAGCTGCGTCAGCCCGCATGGCTCGAAGCGCGAGGGAACGAGCATGGCATCGGCGCCAGCCTGGATCAGATGGGCCAGATCCTCGTCGTAGCCAAGAATGCAGCCAACCTGTCCAGGATTGGCATGGGCGAGCGCAGTCAGCCGCTGCTCCAGTTCCGGATCGCCGGACCCTAGCACCGCAAGCTGGGCGCCGCGCGCGACAAGGGTCGGCGTCGCGTCAGCCAGTAGGTCGAGCCCTTTTTGCCAGGCCATCCGGCCGATCAGGGCAAACAGCAGTCGGTCGGCGCCCTCAACGAGGCCAAATCGGCGTTGAAGCGCGGCTTTGTTAGGGGCCCGCGCCGACAGCGTGGTCCGCCCGTACCGGGAAACGATCCGGGCGTCTGTTTCTGGATTCCAGACATCAATGTCGATCCCATTACGGATTCCCGTCAGCACCCCGGATCGCAGGCGCAGCAGACCATCGAGGCCGCAACCGTAGGATTCGGTCTGTATTTCCCGGGCGTAGGTCGGCGAGACCGTCGTGATGCGGTCGGCGAATTGCAAGCCGGCCTTCAGGAAGCCAATCTTTCCGTAACTTTCGACACCGTCGATGGTGAACGCATGCGCAGGAAGCCGCAGCCGCTCCAGAAGGTCGGCAGAAAATTGTCCCTGAAAGGCAAGATTGTGGACCGTCAATATGGTGGCCGGTCGACGCTTGTCCTGATAGGCGAGGTAGGCCATCGTGAGCCCGGCCTGCCAATCGTGGCCGTGGATGATGTCCGGGCTATAGCCCGCAACCTCACCGGCGCCGATCCGCATGGCGATCCATGACAAGGCGCCAAAGCGGAACGCATTGTCCGGCCAGTCGCCACCGTCCGGGCCCATATAGGGATTGCCGGGACGGTCATATAGATGCGGCGCGTCAACGACCATGAGATCGAGACCGGCGACCTCGGATCGAAGCACACGCGCTTGGCCGCCGAAGAGATCCTCGATCGCGCACACGGTGTCGGCCGATCGGATCGTGTCGGCCGATCGGATCGCTCTCATCACCGCGGGATACCCCGGCACCAGCGTCGTCATCTCGACGCGGCCCCGGCGAAACGCCAAGGGCAAGGCACCCACGACATCCGCGAGACCACCGGTCTTGACGAGGGGAAAGACTTCCGAGGCTACAGCGAGAACCTTGATGGCCGTCATCCGTTCAATCTGTCGATCATGGCCTGGGTGATCAAGCAGATGCCGCCCTCGGTACGGCGGAACCGGGCTGCATCGACAGCAGGATCCTCGCCGACCACCAGCTTGGCGGGGATCCGCACGCCGCGGTCGACGATCACGTTCTTGAGCCGCGAGCCGCGGCCGATATCCACGTCCGGCAACACAACGGCGTTTTCGATCTCTGAGAATGAATGGACGTGAACGCGCGTGAACAGCAGTGACTGTCGCACCATCGCTCCCGATACGATGCACCCGCCGGAGACCAGCGATGAGATCGCCTGGCCGCGGCGGCCATCCTGGTCGTGCACGAACTTGGCGGGCGGAGAGATCTCCGGGAAAGTCCAAATCGGCCAGTTGCGGTCATATAGGTCGAGTTGTGGGACGATATCGGTAAGGTCGAGGTTCGCGGCCCAGTAGGCGTCGAGCGTACCGACGTCGCGCCAATATGATGCTGCCTGTCCGTTGGTACGGACGCACGAGCGTGAGAAATGGTGGGCGACCGCGCTGCCGTGGCGCACGACATAGGGGATGATGTCCTTGCCGAAATCGTGGCTGGATTGGCGGTCTGCGGCGTCGCGCCGGAGCTGATCGAATAGGAACGCCGTGTCGAACACATAGACGCCCATGCTCGCGAGCGCCATCGTCGGCTTTCCCGGCATGGTCGGCGGGTCTTTCGGCTTCTCGACAAACGAGCGAACGTAGTTGTTCTCATCGACGTGCATGATGCCGAATGCGGATGCTTCGCCCAGCGCGACTTCCAGACATCCGACCGTAACGTCGGCGTTCTGCTCGACGTGTTGCACCAGCATCGGCTCGTAGTCCATCTTGTAGATGTGGTCGCCAGCCAGGACGACGATATATCGCGGCGCATAGCTCTCGATGATGTCGATGTTCTGGAAAACCGCATCTGCGGTCCCGGCATACCAGGCGCCCTCCGACACGCGCTGGCTGGCGGGCAGGATGTCGAAGCTCTCATTGCGTTCCGGGCGGAAGAAATTCCAGCCGCGCTGCAAATGGCTGATAAGGCTGTGCGCCTTGTACTGGGTAGCGACGCCGATGCGGCGAATGCCGGAGTTGAGGGCGTTGGACAGGGTAAAGTCGATAATGCGCGATTTGCCGCCAAAGTGCACCGCTGGCTTTGCCCGCCACTCGGTCAATTCCTGCAAACGAGTTCCCTTGCCGCCAGCGAGTACATAGGCCATCGCCGAGCGCGCAAAGGGGGCGCCTACAGTCAAAGCGGGCAAGGCCGGGTCCCTCGCCGAGCGCCCAGGGGGGTGCCTCTTTGATAAGCGAAACTGCGCATAACTTCACCAAAAGGGGTGTCCACGGAACCCCTTGCCTGAAGTTGAGCAATTTGCATACCAATTCAGCACGCCGGGTCCAAGCGCCCGCCGGTCGGTGTTTGCCGATCAGGGCTTCCGGCCGAGTGCGTCGGCCGGTGTCTCAAAGGGCACGTCCCAGATTTCATGGGCGTACTCGCCGATGGCGCGGTCGGAGGAGAACCAAGCCATGTGCGCGATGTTCAGCATGCACATCCGCGTCCAATCTGACGACGACAACCACAGCTTGTCGACCCGGCGCTGGGTTGCGACATAGTCCTCAAAATCTGCGGTCACCATGTAGTAGTCGTGATAGCGCAGCTCGTTAATCAGCGACGCAAAACGCCCGCCTTCGCCGGGCCAGAATATGCCGGCCTCGACTGCTTCGAGGACGCGTGCAAGCATGGGGGTTGCCGCGATCGTGGCGCTGGCATCAAGGCCTTGGCTGCGTCGTTCTTCGACCTCGTGAGCCTTCAGCCCGAATATGAATATATTGTCGGGCCCCACGCGCTCGCGAATCTCGACGTTCGCTCCATCGAGCGTGCCAATCGTGAGCGCTCCATTGAGCGCCAGCTTCATGTTGCCAGTGCCGGACGCCTCCATGCCGGCCGTCGAGATCTGCTCGGACAGATCGGCGGCGGGAATGATGGATTCCGCCAAACTCACCTTGTAGTCGGGCAGGAACACGACCCGCAACAGATCGCGCGTAAGAGGATCGCCATTGATCACCCTGGCAAGGTCATTGATCAGCTTGATGATCAGCTTTGCCCGAGTATAGCTCGCAGCCGCTTTGCCTGAAAAGATCTTTACGCGAGGAACCCAATGCTGGGACGGGTTATCTCGGATCGCGAGATAAGTCGCGGCCGTTTCGAGCACATTGAGCAACTGACGCTTATATTCGTGGATGCGCTTGATCTGTACGTCGAACAGCGCGTCGGGATCGATCAGTAAGCCGATGCGGTCAGCGACCAGCCGCGAGAACGCAACCTTGTTGGCGCGCTTGGCGGCTGCGACGCGCTCCTGAACCGCTACATCATTGGCCGATTCCGCAAGCTTGGCGATCAAGGACGAATCGTCGACGACCGTATCTCCACAAACGTCGCACAGAACTCTTACGAGCGCCGGATTGGCCTGCAGCAGCCAGCGGCGGAAGGTGACCCCATTGGTCTTGTTGACGATGCGATCGGGATAGATCGCATGCAAATCCTGGAACACAGTCTTGCGCATCAGGCTGGTGTGAAGTTCGGAGACCCCATTCACCCGATGCGAGCCGACGAAGGCAAGATGGCCCATGCGCAGCTTGCGGTCGCCATGCTCGTCGATCAGCGAAATGGCGGCAAGGCGGTCACTGAACCCCTCAGGATCCTTCTGCTTCGCGGTCTCGATGTGGTCGGCATTGATTTTATAGATGATTTGCAGATGCCTGGGCAGGACACGTTCGAACAGGTGAAGCGGCCAGGTTTCGAGCGCCTCGGGCAGCAGTGTGTGGTTGGTGTACGAAAACGTGTCGACGGTGATACGCCATGCATCGTTCCAGGGCAGTCCATGCCCGTCGATAAGCAGCCGCATGAGCTCGGCGATCGCGATGCTGGGATGGGTGTCGTTGAGCTGGATGGCGGCTCGATGCGGCAGGAAATACAGGTTACCGTCGGTGCGCAGGTGGCGCGCCATGAGATCCTGCAGTGAAGCCGACACGAAGAAATACTCCTGCCGCAGCCGCAACTCGCGCCCCGCGGGAGTTTCATCGCTGGGGTAGAGAACCTTCGAGATCGCCTCAGCACGCGATTGCTCGAACAAGGCGCCGATATGATCGCCGCGGTTAAACGCATCGAGCCGCATCGGATCGACGGCGCGAGCTGTCCATAGCCGCAACGGATTTACGTTGCGGCCGCGCCATCCCACGATGGGCGTGTCATAGGCGACGGCTTCAATGGTCTCGTCGGGCAACCACACGTGGCGGGTGGCACGGCCTGGTTCGTGGATGGATTCAACGCGTCCGCCGAAATAGATATCGTAGATGACCTCGGGCCTGGCAAACTCCCAGGGGTTTCCGAACGACAACCAGTCCTCCGGATATTCCTGCTGCCATCCCTCCTTTATGATCTGGCGGAACAGCCCGTGGTCGTAACGAATTCCGTAGCCGTACGCCGGGATGCCGAGGCTCGCCATGCTCTCCATGAAGCAGGCGGCGAGACGGCCCAGGCCGCCGTTGCCAAGAGCCGCGTCAGGTTCCGCAGATCGCAAGCGGTTAGGGTCGACCCCCAGGTCGCCGAGCGCGGCGCGCGCGATGTCGCTCAGGCCGAGGTTGCAAAGCACATCCGAGAGCAGGCGACCGATCAGGAATTCAAGCGAGAGATAGTAGACGCGCTTTCGCCCTTTGGCGTAGCTCGTGCGTTCCGCGGCCAACCAACGATGAATGATCCGGTCGCGTATGGCGTTCGCGGTCGCGACAAACCAGTCGCGATCGGTGGCCGAGCTGGCATCTTTTCCAACCGCCAGAGCGAGCTTCGCGAGCACGGCACTCTTGAATTCGGTGAGCTCGTCCTCGCCCGGGGGGCTTGGCGGTGACGGTGCTTTGGCTGATTTTGAGCGGTCGAGACCCGGTTCTGCCATGCCCTGAGCTACTAATTCTCGCGTTCCTGTGCCAGCGCCGTCTTGCGTGTGGCGGCTGCCCTCCGTGAGCTGCTGAGAGTATTGCAAGACATATGCCGGAGGTTCCATCCCGCAGGCGCCATCGCGTAGTTCCCTCAGGCGAGACGGCCGAGTATGACCGAAAGTCAAAGAAAGAGCACCAAGCGATCACCGCTATCTCACTAACTGATGGAAAGATCATGCGAATTTCTGTTTGCAGGGCTGATCTACGCGTCGCAAGTCCAGATTCCGAACGGCGCCGAATTGACCGTTGGCTGGCATGTCAGGCTTCGCGCCGATCGAGAAACCGGGAGAATTGCCGCCATGCCGCCCCTCCCGCCAAGGTAATAACTTCCGCCAAGGAGGCGACCACCCTGTCCTCGACGGATCGCGTATCGGTCCGAAGCACTGGATGGCCTCCTTTTCGACGTGGATGTATCGAGCGCCCCGACGATGCAATGCCGCAACCGTATCCGACCTCCCGTTGGCACGGCAGTTGGCCTCGTTGATTTACATGCCGATAGAGGTGTAATGAGGTGCGGGCGTGTGGAAGTCAGCCGGTGAACTGATATGGTCAGCTATATACCAGTTCTAACCACGCTCTTTTCGATTTTCTTCCTTAGCCGCATTGTGCCGCACTATCTCTCCCGGAGATCGCCATACTTGCTGTGGTGGACGCTGGGCGTCCTCACGTTCGGTGCAGGTACGCTCACGGAGAGCATCAATGCCATTTACGGCTGGAGCGAATTGAATACCAAGATTTGGTACATCGTGGGCGCGCTGCTGGGCGGATATCCCTTGGCGCAAGGGACTATCCACCTGCTCATGAAAAAACGCTTCGCCGATATCTCGGCTATTGTTTGTTCGGCAGCCATTCTGGTCGCTGCCGCTTGTGTATTGTCCTCGCCGATTGAAATTCCGGAGGGCTTCGATTTCCGCCTCACCGGGAAAGTATTTTCATGGCAATGGGTCCGCGCGTTTTCTCCTTTGCTCAACCTCTACGCCTTTGTCTTTCTTTTCGGGGGCGCTGTTTACTCGGCTATCCAGTATTTCGCGGTTGATAAGGGAAGAACACGTTTCCTCGGCAACATCTTCATTGCTGTTGGTGCCCTTCTTCCCGGCATCGGCGGAACCTTCACTCGCTTCGGCTACGTGGAGATATTGTACATAACGGAATTCATTGGACTGGCCTTCATCTATTTTGGATATCATATGATGCGGAAGGATCTCTCCAAATCCTTGCATACCAATCAGCAGGTCTGGGAAGGGTCGCCTTCACGCAGCTGATCCGCGCGCTTCGAGATGGCCGTCCATCGTGCCGGTTTCCACTAGCTATTGGCGCTTCAAGTCTCGCGATCCGGGAGGTCCCCTCCGTCGGCGCACCATGCTACGATGGCTTGTTTCGGAACGGCTTGTCCGATCGGCCCAAGCGATCCTTAGGCGCGCGCTAGGCAGGCGGACCGGAGCGCATAGGCGTTGCGCCAACATAGCGCATAGTCGTTGCGCCAACATAAAGACCCGATCCGGAATGAAAGTGGGACGACCCCGCTATTGTGCCAACGGACAGGAGCCCATGGCCAGATTGCGTTCCAGCCTGTCGATGCCTTTCCTGCTTGTGCCATGCGCCGTCGCGACCTTGGCGCTGGCGCAGCCCGGCACGACCGCGCCGGACCAGCCCACGCAGCCGGCTGGCGCCAGCCCGCGGGAATCGCGGGCGCTCGGCGGGCGGACGGACTATTCCATTGTCC
The DNA here is from genome assembly GCA_963753575.1 of uncultured Alphaproteobacteria bacterium. GTDB lineage: Bacteria > Pseudomonadota > Alphaproteobacteria > Rhizobiales > Xanthobacteraceae > VAZQ01. Next base: position 1,964,611 of record CAVWCR010000003.1, on the reverse strand, counting down.
ATCCCAAGAAGGCGTCGCCGCAGGAATTGCCGACCTGGCGGATTCCCAACATACCGTCGGCGGCCGAACCCTATTACGCGCCCGATAACTATCATGTCATTGCGCAGACGCAGGATCCGGACGCGGTGCGCGCGCCGGGGCGCAGCTCGGGCGCGTTGACCTGGATCTTTTCCGACGACGGCAAGAACAAGTGGCGCATCAATGATCGCGGACAGGATGCTTGTTCGTATTTCTTTCCGGACGGCAAGCGCGTGATCTTTACGTCGACGCGGGACCACATGGATCTCCCGATCGGAAACTGGTCGGATCAGAATAACTATCCGCAGGGCGCCGAGCTTTATGTTGCGGACGTCGACGGGGGAAATCGCAAGCGCCTGACCAACAACAGCCACTATGACGCCGAAGTCTCGATTTCGCCCGATGGCGAAAAGATCGTGTTCAGCCGCCAGGTCGACGGCGCGCTCGACCTCTATATGATGAACATCGACGGCACCGGCGAACGCAAGCTCACCGACACGCCGGACTGGCAGGAGGGCGCGCCGTTCTTCTTGCCGGATTCGAAAACCATCACGACGCGCGCCTGGAGCCGCGCCATCTATGGCACCAGGCGCCCGACCCCGATGACGATCTTCACCATCAACACCGAGACCGGCGAGCGCATCCAGCGCACCCACGACGACTGGATGAACTGGGCGCCGTATCCCGCGCCGGATGGGCGGCACTATGCGTTCGTGCGGCCGCTTCGCGACAATCCGAGGAACTGGGAGATCTTCCTCGGCGATCTGGCGGGAGGCGAGCCGGTCCGGCTGACGTTCAACGACAGTTTCGATGGCTTTCCATCGATCTCGCCTGATGGCACCAAGATGCTGTTTACCCGGTCCGAAGGGCCGGGGTTCATGTCGGGGCTCTACACCTATGTGATGGATATCTCATCACTCAACATCGGTCCAAAGCCGAAGCCGTGATGCAGCCATCGATGCTCAGACATGACGCCATGCGACCGACGCTTGCGGGACTGATGCTCGTTTCCTTCTTGGCCGCCTTTTGTGTGCCGGCCGGTGACGCTGCCTTGGCCCAGCCGTCGCCGAGCCCGGTGGTCCACCATCACCTCGCGGTTGCGCTCGACCCGGCCAATCATCGCATCAAGGTTCGCGACCGAATCCTCGTTCCGGGCGCTTTGGTCACCACGCCCTTCACCTTTTCGTTGAATGCCGATCTCCATCTGCAGGCGACGTCCGGTGGGCTGAAGCTCTTGCCGATGAGGTCGCGCGCGCGAGGCTCCGATTCCGGTGTGGACCGGGATGCTTCCGGTGTCGCCATCAATGTCTATCGGGTCGAGGGCGCAGTGCCCGGACAGGACTTGACCGGCGAACTGAACTACGAGGGAGCCATCAACTTCCCAGTCCGTCAGTCGGGCGGCGAATATGCGCGCGCGTTCAGCCAAACGCCGGGCCTGATCGAGCCGCGCGGCGTCTATCTCGCCGGATCGACTTACTGGGTGCCGCAGGTCGGCGATGCGCTGATGACCTATACGCTCACGGTCGAGCTGCCTGCAGGCTGGAAGTCGGTCAGCCAAGGTGAGCGCACCGCAAGCGCGCCGGAGCGCTGGTCGGTCGCCACGCCGACCGAGGAGGCGCATCTGATCGCTGCGCCATTCACCGAGTATTCTCGGGCGGCGGGGGCGGTGAAGGCAATGGCTTTCCTGCGCAAGCCTGATCAGGCGCTGGCGGACCGCTATCTCGAAGCGACGGCGCAATACCTGGAGATGTATCGCGGCCTTCTGGGCCCCTATCCCTATTCCAAGTTTGCGCTGGTGGAGAACTTCTGGGAGACCGGCTACGGCATGCCGTCCTTCACGTTGCTGGGCGAGCAGGTCATCCGGTTTCCGTTCATCCTGCATTCGTCGTACCCGCATGAGCTCTTGCACAACTGGTGGGGCAACGGCGTCTTTGTCGATTTTGCGAATGGGAACTGGTGCGAGGGCTTGACCGCTTATCTCGCCGACCACCTGATCGCCGAGCAGCGCGGCCAAGGCGCCGACCATCGGCGCGCAATCCTGCAAAGGGTCACCGACTACGTCACGCCCGAGAACGACTTTCCGCTGTCGCACTTTCTGAGTCGCCGCGATGCCGTCACCGAGGCTGTCGGCTACGGCAAGACAGCCATGATGTTTAACATGTTGCGCCAGAAGCTGGGCGATGCGCAGTTCATCAAGGCGCTGCAAGCGTTCTACCGCGACAACCGCTTTCGTCGGGCGTCCTTCGACGACATCCGCAAGAGCTTCGAGGCGGTTTCGGGTCTCGATCTGCGGTCGTTCTTTGATCAATGGACCAAGGATGTCGGAACGCCGGAGCTGAAGCTCGAGCACGTGGTCAGCCAGGGCGCGCACGTCGACATCGCGCTTTCTCAAGTGCAGCCCGGGCGTCACTTTGCGCTCGATGTTCCCGTATTCATCGAGACCGACAAGGGCATCGAGACCAGAACCGTTGCGATGCCGGCCGACCGGGCGCGCGTCGACGTCAGTTTCGATCTCAAAGGCGCCGCGCAACGCGTCGAGATCGATCCGCAGTTTCAGGTCTATCGGCGCCTTAGCCCATTCGAGATTCCGCCCTCGTTGTCGAAGGCGTTCGGCGCCAAGAAGGTGCTGATCGTGATGAGCGCGCAAAGCGCGCCCCTCTATGCCGGCTTGGCCAAGGCATGGAGCCGGGACGGTGTCGAGACCGTGATGGACAGCGAACTCAATCGCTTGCCCGCCGATCGGGCTGTATGGGTACTAGGCGCGGGCAACAAGTTCGCGCCCGCGGTGGCGGAGGTCCTCAAGCCCTATGGCGCATCGCTTGATGCCGCCGGGCTGCGCACGGCCACCGCCACGTATGAGGCCGCCAACCGAAGCTTAGTCGTCGTGGTGCGCCATCCGCAAAACCCGGATTCGGTGGTCATCTATGTATCGGCATCGAGCGGTACTGCTGCGAATGCGCTGGCACGCAAGCTGCCGCACTACGGCAAGTATTCCTGGCTGGTCTTTGCGGGCGACGAGGCCACCAACGAAGCGACCGGCCAATGGCCGGTCGGTGACACGCCGCTTGCCCGCAACCTGACCCCGCAGGGCCGGCCGATCAAGCTAGCCCCGAGGAAGGCGCTGGCCGAGGTCCGGCCGCTGTTTGATGTCGAGCGGATGAAGGCCGATGTCGAATGGCTGGCGAGCCCCGAGCGCGAGGGGCGGGGCGCCGGCAGCCGCGGTCTTGCTGCGGCGGCGCGCTATATCGCGGGACGTTTCGAGCGCCTCGGTCTGGCGCCCCTGACGCCCGGCGCGCGCGGCGACGATCGCTATTTCCAGCCCTTCACCATGAGGGGCGAGAATGGAGCCCCGGTACCGACGAAGAATGTGATCGGCGTCTTGCCAGGCACGAACCCGGCCTTCAACGGTCAAGCCCTGATCATATCGGCGCACTACGATCATCTGGGGTTTGGCTGGCCCGATGGGCGTGCCGGTGCCAAAGGGCAACTGCATCCGGGCGCCGACGACAACGCGTCTGGTGTCGCCGTCATGCTGGAACTGGCGCGGCTGATGGGAAACGCGCGACCCGAGCGCAGTGTCATCTTTGCGGCATTCGCCGCGGAGGAGGCGGGGCTCCAGGGGGCGCGGCACTATGTCAGCGCAGCGCAGGCACCCGGCGCCGCATTCCCGTTGTCCGGTCATATCGCCAACTTGAACATGGACATGGTGGGACGACTCGCAGGCGGGAAGGTGACGGTCTTCGGGACCGGGTCAGCGCGCGAATTGTCGTTCATCTTCATGGGCGCGGGCGCAGTGACGGGCGTGCCGGTGCAGGCGGTCGCGCAGGAGATCAATGCCTCGGACCACACGGCGTTCGTCGAAGCCGGCGTTCCGGCGGTGCAGTTGTTCGCTTCTGCGGCGAGCGACTATCACCGCCCATCAGACACGCCCGACAAGATCGATTATGCGGGAATGGTCAAGGTTGCCGCCGTCCTGAAGGAGGCCGCTGACTATCTGGCGGCACGGGCGGAACCGCTGAATTTCTCAGGTAGCGCAGCCGCCGCGCAGCCACGCGGCCCGGCGATGCAACCTACAGCTCGACGAGTTGCGACTGGCATCGTGCCTGACATGACTTACCAGGGCGAAGGCGTGCGGGTGAGCAGCGTACGGCCGGGCACCGGCGCCGAGCGCGCCGGGCTCAAGGCGGGCGACCGGCTGTTGGTTCTCGGCGGCGTCAAGACATCCAATCTGCGCGCCTTGGCGCGTGCGCTCAAGGATCTGCGACCAGGGCAAACGGTGGATGTCGAATTTGCGCGCGAGGCGATGATCTTGAGCGGCAGGCTGGTGCTGGGCGAACGGTAGGTCGTCTCTGAGGGGCGGGTGGCTGTTGGTGACGGTTCTAAGAATCAGACGGCACCGAAGTGAGCACGACGACCGGAAGAGTTGAAAATATCTTCTTTGCCGAAAGAGTGTCAGCCACCAGATCGCAATCAATGCGCCGATGAGAAAATAGATCGAAAAGCGGGGTGGTTGCCAGGCCGTCCAGATGGACCGTCGTGTCTAGCCACATATCGCTGTCTGAATATTCCCGCGCGTCCTGTCTCAATAGGGTATCAAACCAGCGGCCAACGGCGATGATTGCCGTACTCTGAGAATCGCGTCGCAGAAAGGCAATGACATGCTCGGCGCGCTCGCCGGCTATCCTCAGCGGCTCGTAAGAGCCCTCCCGAAACAGTTGGGGAACCGAATTTCGCAGCATTAGCAGGCGCCAAAGCACATAAAGCTTGATCTCGCCATTGGGCCAATTGTGCATCAATCGCGGGACGAAATCGGGCCTGGAACGTTGTCTCTTGTTGCTTGCATTGAAGATGTCATGGAGAATCGATGCGCGCATGCCAAAATCAACTGCTCGGCGATTGTCAGGATCCACCAGGTTCAGGTCCCACAACTCATTGCCCTGATAGATGTCTGGAATGCCAGGTGACGTACATTTGAGTACGAGTTGTGAGAGCCCGTTGAGCGCGCCAAGAAAAGCAATCCGTCTGACTAACCGTCGGAGGTCGTCCATAAACAGGTTCTGGCCGAGATCGTTTAGAGCAGCATCGATGAAATTGTGACAACCTTGTTCATAAGCTTCGTTTGGAATGGACCAGCTCGAGACAAGCTTGGCTTCGCGCACTGCCTTGGTGAGAAAATTTTTCATTCGCTCCCGGAATTGAACCAGGTCGTCAGAATGTCCTTCTCCCGCCTCGATGAGCTGAGGTGGCCAGGCTCCGACCAGTGTCTGATAGATCATGTATTCGTCGGCGAGCGAGGGTATGCGTTGGCCGTCGGTTTCGGTGCGCCAGCGGCGATTGAAGCGTCGCCAGCGGCGTACAATCGTTCCCCACTCATCCAGCTCGGACAGGACGTTGAGGCGAGCGCGCACATCCTCGCCGCGTTTTGTGTCGTGGGTGGCGGTGGCGAGCATGGCGTTTGGCCAATGCTGCCGCCGCTCCTCATTGGCTGCATGAAAGCCGCCAACGGGCAAGTGATGCAGGTCCGGCTCGCTGCCGACTTCGTTGAGCGACAGAAAGCGCGGGTAGCGGTAGCCCGCCGTATCCTCGAGGCCCTTGGCCATTACCGGCGAGCAGAACTGCTGGAAGCGCATCGCGAATTGCACGACGTCGGTGCGACTATATCCGGGCCGCCGGTCCTTGATCAGGTTGAGCGTCAAGGCCATCTGCAGAAAGTCCAAGATTTCTCGGTCTGGTCCTAGCCAATGTTGCTTGGCGCGGTTGATCGCCATATCGACGATTCTGTGATCCTCTGCGGAACAACCCGATGCGATCACATAGGTGCGGTAGACGGAAAAATGCGCGACTGTTTCGACGATCGCGCGGCGTAGCCGTTCGAATGTGTAGTCGCGTGTCCGCCAATTCTGTTCCGCGATCCGATCGAGCGCACGAGCAAGAACGTCAAGCTCGCTGGCGAGCAGGGTATCCATGACAAGCCGCTTGCTGTCATACAGCACCACTTCGAAAGACGGCACATCGCCAGCAAAGTTTCGAAACGCGGCATCTGCCAGCTTTACGGCGTTGGGATGAATGAACAGTCTGTTGAGCAGGGCGAGAAAATCGTAACCGGTCGTGCCGTCGACGGGCCATTCGGTCCGGAGCGCTTCGTGGCGTCTGAGGATTTTCTCGACATAGATGGGAAAGCATGCTTGTGCCGATCGACGTCCGATATCGGCACCAGAGGCTACGCGCCTGCTCTCGACCAGCTGACGCAGATTGCGGCAATAGCCGGCGGGATCATACAGTCCGTCGATATGATCGATGCGCACGCCCTGGATTTGGTCTTGCGCCACCAGCTCGCCGACAAGGCGATGGGTATGGCGGAACACCTCAGGCTCTTCCTGCCGAATCCCGATCAGGCTGTTGATATCGAAGAAGCGACGGTAGTTGATTTCGTTCGCGGCCACGCGCCAGAACGCCAGCCGATAATATTGGCGTTCCAGCAGGGCGTGCAGGAGGCGAAAGCTCCGGCTCTGACCGGGAGTGCCGTTAAAGCTTTCGGCGGCCCGTTCCAGCCAGGCGGCGGCGTCGGGCGTTTGTGCAAGCTCTACAAGACCTCCCTTCAAATGGGCGTAGTGTGCGCGCATCTCCATTTGGAGGCGGCGGCTGAGCCCGCCGGGGCGCAAGCGCGCGAACCCGTCCGCCAACAGTCGCAATCTTGCTCGCAGTTTCGGCCCGCACGGTGTGTCGGTCAGCGCCCTGCGAATGATTGTCGCGTAATGCAATGGACGGACCGGAAGCCGATTGTCGAAATACCAGACGCTGAATGATCCGTCGCCCGGCGAGAAGCGTAACGTGAGTTCGCTACGCTCGAGCGTGACGCCATAGTGAGCTCCGAGAATGGGAGCCAAGACCTTGCCACTGAGCTCGCGCTTGTTGGGAGACCAATCGATGTCGAAAAACCGAGCGTAGGGTGAGGTCGGGCCCCATTCGAGCACGTCCAGCCACCAGGCATTGTCGTTCCCAAGGCCCATATGATTGGGCACAAAATCGAGGATCATGCCCATGTCGTGTGCGGCGAGCGCATCCGAAAGCGCAACCAGCGCCGCGTCGTCACCGATCTCAGGGTTCAGGGCGGTGTGATCGGCGACGTCGTAGCCGTGCGTGCTGCCCGGCGGCGATTTGGTGAACGGCGATACGTAGAGATGACTGACGCCGAGTTGGGCGAGATAGGGCAATGCACGCAAGGTCGCCGAAAAATCGAAGTCCTTATTGAGCTGCAAGCGATAGGTTGCAATCGGTGGTGCGTGGCGACGGGGAAGGGGAAAGCGCCGGCGGTTGTCGGAGCCGCTCGCACGCGATGTCGATTTTGAGCGGTCTTTCGTATCCACGGCAACAATCCTATTGAGTTCTGCGCAGCCACCATCCAGCGAACCAGGGCGGCAGTATCGCGGAGTGCCGGGTGCTTGCACTCCTGGGATCGGTGGCGATCAGCAATGTATCAGGGTCAGCGGGCAATTCGGCCGGGACCTCCTGTCGATCAAGATTGGCGAGAAGCCAGAGGGTAGCGCCGTCGCCCATGCGCCACTCGGCCGCTATGGCGCGGCGGGCCGGTCCGAAAACATCGGAGCGGACAGCGCGGGTTCCATGCAGGCGCGGAATGACCGCCTGGTGCCGGATCGCGAGCAATTGGCGATAGCAATCGAGCACCTGTGCGTGTGGCGACTGCGCACGATCCTGCCAGTGCAAGATGCAGGCCTCGAAAGCGGCGGGGTTGGTTGCGTCAGGGATATTAGGTGACGTGGTTTCAGCGGTCTGAAAGAAATGAGAAAACTCGCTTCGCCGTCCTTCGCGTACGCGGGCGGCGAGATCGGGCTCAAAGTCGCAGAAAAAACGGAACGGCTGTTCAGCGGCCCATTCCTCGCCCATGAACAACAGCGGAACAGACGGCGCCAACAAATAGACGAATGCGGCAGCCCGTACCGCGTCTGCGGGGGCAAGCGCGTTGATGCGATCGCCAAATGGTCTGTTGCCGATCTGGTCATGATTCTGGAGGAAGGAGACGAATGCGGTCGTGGGCAGGTGGCCGCTTGGTTCGCCGCGGCGCTTGCCGTCGCGATGCTGCGAAACCTCGCCCTGATAGCTGAACCCCTCTGCGAGTGCGCGCGCCAGGCTTTTGCCCGGGTCGGCGGCGTAGTCGGCGTAGTAACCCTGGGTCTCGCCGGTTGTCAGCACATGCAGCGCATGATGCACATCATCATTCCACTGTGCCACATAGGCGGATGCTGTCCCGCTCGCGTCGCGCGTCAGCGGCCACGCTGCGTTGTCGTCATTCTCGAGAACGAGATGCACGTGCCGATTGGGAAATTGCTGCCTGACCGACACGGCGATCTCGGTGAGAATGTGCGGCTGCGAGTCATCGACGATCGCATGCACGGCGTCGAAGCGCAGGCCGTCAAAATTGAATTCATCAAGCCAATACAGAGCATTGTGCACATAGAAGTCGCGAACAACGCGACCTGACGCGTCATCAAAATTGATCGCCGCGCCCCACGGCGTGTGGTGGCGTTCGCTAAAGAATTGCGGCGCGCAGATGTGTAGATAGTTTCCTTCGGGTCCAAAATGATTGTAAACCACATCAAGGAACACCATCAAGTTGCGCGCATGCGCAGCGCACACAAAGCGCTTGAGATCGTCGGGTGTGCCGTAGCGGGCTTCCGGTGCAAAGAGATAGACGCCGTCGTAGCCCCAATTGTGGGCGCCGGGCGATTCGGCGAGCGGCATCAATTCAATGGCCGTGACGCCGAGGGAGGCGAGGGCGTCGAGTTTCTCCGTGGCTCCGGCATAGGTCCCTTCGGGTGTGAAGGTGCCGACATGGATCTCATAGATGACAGCTTCCTCCCACGGGCGGCCGCGCCAGTCTCCGTCGGTCCATTGGAAGGCTTGAGGATCCACGATTGTACTGGGCCCATGGACGTCCTGCGGCTGAAGACGCGAAGCAGGGTCTGGCACCGCCTGGCTATCATCGATCACGAACGAGTAACGGTCGCTGGCGCGCGCCGTGTTGTTGGTGTGGGAATGCCAGCCTCCAGGCTTCGGTTCCATCGGCCACTCGCTCCTGCCCGACTGGCTTTCCAGGCGGAGGCGGATGCTTCGGGCAGCCGGCGCCCACAGTGAGAAGGTAGTTGCGCCGTGATCGCCGATGGTGGTGCCGAACGGCATGACGTGGTGGCGCTTCACCACCATCGAGTGCCCTTTCGCTTCTTGTCGACGGAGTGGAAAATAACCAGGGAGCGGGCGATGACGTCATAGGCGCTTCCGGGCGCGAACTCGGTCTTGGAATCAGTGTCATCCCGTGCAGTGTCGGCAAAGATGGTCCAGCGCCAATCGTAGGCGGGAGGAAAGACGAAGCGCAGGTCCTCATAGTGACCGTTCAGAAACACCAGCAGGTGCGGGGCGGGTTCGGTGATTCCAAACGCGACGTCGGCTGACGTGGGCGTGCCATTCAGCAGAAACGCCATGGATCGCGCATCCGGAAAGTTCCAGTCGGCGTCAGTCTTGAGAGAGCCCAATGGTGTCAGCCACACCACGTCCGGCAGGCCGTTATCGCGCGGCATGCCGTCGCGGAAGCGACGGCGCCGGAACGCAGGATGCGACTTGCGCAAGCTGATCATTTTGCTCACGAACGGGACCAGGCCGTACTTGTCGATTCGCCCGGGCGACCAATCGATCCAGCCAATTTCGTTGTCTTGGCAATAGGCGTTGTTGTTGCCGCCCTGGCTATTGCCCAATTCGTCTCCAGCGAGCAGCATCGGCGTCCCCTGCGCCAGAAAGAGCGTGGCGATGAGATTCATCTTCTGCCGCCGACGAAGTGTGAGGATGTCTTTATCATCCGTCTGGCCTTCAACTCCGCAGTTCCAGGAATAGTTTTCGCCGGAGCCGTCCTGATTGTTCTCCCGATTGGCCTCGTTGTGCTTTTCGTTGTAGCTGACCAGATCTTCGAGCGTGAAGCCGTCGTGGGCAGTAACGAAATTGACACTCGACCAGGGCCCGCGCCCCTGCCGCGCGAAGATCTCGGCGGAGCCCGAAAGCCGACCCGCCACTTCGCCGATTATTCCGCCATCGCCGCGCCAATATCGGCGAATGGTATCCCGGAATCGATCATTCCACTCGAACCAGCCTGGAGGAAACCCGCCAACCTGGTAGCCGCCCGGACCGACATCCCACGGCTCGGCAATCAACTTGACGCGTGCCAGCGTCGGATCTTGTCGAATGGCGTCCAAGAAGCCCCCATGCGCGTCAAAGTCTGTGGCCTCGCGCGCCAAGGTGGTGGCAAGATCGAACCGAAAGCCATCAACGTGCATTTCCTCGACCCAGTAGCGCAGCGAGTCCATCACCATCTGCAGGACACGTGGGTGGTGGAGATTGAGTGCGTTGCCACAGCCGGTGAAGTCCTCGAAGTAGCGAAGGTTGCCGCTCACGAGCCGGTAGTACGAGGCATTGTCGATGCCGCGAAAGCTTAGTGTCGGCCCCAGCTGGCTGCCTTCGGCGGTGTGGTTGTAGACGACGTCAAGGATGACCTCGATGCCCGCGTCGTGCAGCCTGAGGACCATGCTCTTGAATTCGTCGATCTGGCCGGAAGCGAGGAAGCGCAGGTCCGGGGCAAAGTATGCAAGCGTGTTATAGCCCCAATAGTTGACGAGGCCGCGATCTTTCAGGTGCCGATCGTCGACGGAAGCATGGACGGGCAAGAGCTCGACTGCTGTGATGCCGAGATCGGAAAAGCGTTGAACGATCGATGGCAAGCCGAGTGCCGCAAACGTACCGCGCAAGCTGTTCGGCACGTCCTTGCGTTTCATCGTGTAGCCGCGAACATGCAGCTCGTAGATAATGGTACTGAGTGGCGATATGGCCGTGTGACGGTCGTGCCTCCACGTAAAGGCGGGATCAACGACGACGCATTTCGGCATCCCGCGCGCATTGTCGCGGCGATCGAAGGACAGGTCTTCTCGCTGATGGCCGACCCGATAGCCGAAATGCGCATCGGACCATGTCAGTGAGCCATGCAGGGCTTTGGCGTAGGGATCAATGAGCAGTTTGTGATGATTGAAGCGATGACCACGCCCTGGATCGTAAGGGCCATGCACGCGGAAGCCGTAGAGGGAGCCAGGCCTCGCGTCCGGCAGATAGCCGTGCCAGACTTCATCAGTGTATTCCGGCAGCGTGATGCGGTCGCTTTCGTGACGGCCGCTCGCGTCGAACAGGCAAAGCTCCACACGCTCAGCGTGCGCTGAAAACAGTGCGAAGTTCACGCCGCGGCCATCCCACGTCGCGCCCAGAGGGTATGGTGAGCCGGGCTTGACTCGATTGTTCCTCGCCATGGCGTCCGCTACGCGTGGGCAGTAGGCGCGAGGATCAACCCGGCGAGCGGTGGCAGGGTTAGGCAGACTGATTGAGCAAAACCGTGCGCCGGTATGGGTTCGGTTGCCACAAAGCCGGCATTGCCGACATTACTGCCTCCATAGGTCTCGGAATCAGAGTTGATAAGTTCGCGAAAGCCCGGCGCATCAGGTACGCCGAGCCGATAGCCTTGCCGCACGACCGGCGTGAAATTTTGCACCGCCAAGACGAAATCCTGCGGGTCACGACCCCGCCGCAGGAACGACAGCACGCTCTGCGAGGCATCGTTGGCGTCGATCCAGGCAAAGCCGGCCGGATGGTGGTCGCCCTCATGAAGCGCAGGGACGGAGCGATAGGCCCGGTTGAGATCGCTGATGAGACGCTTGACGCCCGCGTGGGCTGGATCATCCAGCAAATGCCAATCGAGGCTCTTGTCGTGGTTCCATTCGCCCCACTGTGCGAATTCGTCGCCCATGAAGAGAAGTTTCTTGCCAGGGTGGCTGTACATGAAGGTGAAATAGGCGCGCAAATTGGCAAATTTCTGCCAGACGTCACCCGGCATCTTGTTGATGAGCGAACCTTTGCCATGCACGACCTCATCGTGTGACAATGGCAGCACGAAGTTCTCGCTGAAGGCGTAGATCAGGCCGAACGTGAGTTGGTTGTGGTGAAAAGCGCGATGGATCGGTTCCTGCCGAATGTACTCGAGAGTATCGTGCATCCAGCCCATGTTCCATTTGTAGCTGAAGCCGAGACCACCTTGTTCCGTCGGCCGTGACACCATTGGCCAGGCGGTTGATTCTTCGGCAACCGTCAATGCCCCGGGCACGCGCGAACGGATGACCTCGTTCAGACGGCGCAGGAACTGCACAGCATCGATGTTTTCTCGGCCACCATACCGGTTCGGAATCCATTCGCCTGGCTGGCGGCTGTAGTCGAGGTACAGCATGGAGGCGACCGCGTCGACGCGCAGGCCGTCGACATGAAACTCGTCAAGCCAGTAGAGCGCATTGCTCAGCAGGAAATTGGATACTTCCGCGCGACCATAATTGTAGATCAGCGTATTCCAGTCCTTGTGAAAGCCCTGGCGCGGATCTTCGTGCTCATAGAGGTGAGTGCCGTCAAAGAGAGCAAGGCCATGGGGATCGGTCGGAAAGTGTCCGGGAACCCAGTCGAGGATGACGCCGATGTTTTCGGCGTGGAATGCATCCACGAGCTCGCGGAATTCATCCGGCGTGCCGTACCGGATCGTGGGCGCGAACAGGCCGGTGGGTTGGTAGCCCCACGAGCCGTCAAAAGGATACTCGCTCACCGGGAGGAATTCGACGTGCGTAAAGCCGAGATCGTGCACGTAAGGTACAAGCGTCTGCACGAATTCGCGATAGCTGAGGTATCTGTTGTTCTCCTCCGGATTGCGCCGCCACGAGCCGAGGTGGACCTCATAGATGGCCATCGGCAACGTCGCCGTCTTGTCCGGGCGGCGCTCGGCAACCCACGCCTGATCGCGCCATGTATGTTGGGAGGGACCGACGACGACTGAGCCGGTTGCCGGCGGATGCTCGGAGCGCGCCGCATAGGGATCGGCTTTTTGCGGAAGGAGCCTGCCGTCGCGCGACTTAATCTCATATTTGTAGCACGCGCCGGCTGTCAGGCAGGGAATGAACAGCTCCCAGACACCGCAACCGTGCCGCAACCGCATCGGGTGGCGTCGCCCATCCCAACCATTGAAGTCGCCGACCACGCTGACCGCCTTGGCGTTCGGCGCCCACACGGCAAAGGAGACTCCCGCCGTATTGCCCAACGTGACCACATGAGCCCCCAGTTTGGTCCAAGCGTCCAGATGGTTGCCTTCGGCCAACAGGTGGACGTCGAGATCGCCAAGGACGGGGGGATAAGAATAGGGATCGTCGATCTCGTATTCCCAGCCATCGCCTGCGATCTGCAGGTGATAGTCGAAACGATGACTGCCCGGAACATTGCCGGCGAATAGTCCTGAGCGCCGCAGGTTTGATAGCGAAGCAACCTTCTCGCGGGTCTTGCCCCGTAGCACATCGACCGAAACGGCGCCGGGCTGAAAGGTGCGCACAACCAGCCCGTCCTCGGTCGCGTGCATTCCAAGGAAGCTGAACGGATCGTCGTGCTCGGCAGCAAGAATGCGGTCGATATCGCGATCGCGCGTCATGATGGCCATCAGCGCTCTCCCGAATGGAACAAGGTACGGACTGCGCCCTGCAGAGGAATGAAGACCCAGGTGGGTCGGTTCGCCAGCTCATATTGGAGCTCATAGAAAACCTTCTCGAGCAGGAAAAGTTTCATCAGCGCGTCGGCAGCCTTCGGGTCGGCTGGATAAGCGGGGCAGCCTGCGATTGTCTGCTTGTAAGTGGAATGAAAGGCCGAGGCGGAAAGCTCGCGCCAGATGCCGGCCATCCGCTCGAGGTCGTTGGCGCGGTCAGGGCGCGCCTGCGCCACTTGGCCTAGCGCCGCAATCGCCGCGTAGTCGAACGAGCGCAGCATGCCGGCCACGTCGCGCAACGGCAACTCCTTCGTCCGCCGCTCTGCCAGCGGCCGGCGCGGCTCGCCTTCGAAGTCAATGATATGGAAATCATTCTGCACGACGATGACCTGCCCGAGGTGATAGTCGCCATGGGTACGGATCTTCATGGCATCAAATGACGCTGGCAGATCGGAGCCAATTGAATCCACGATCGTCTTTCGCTCGTCGAGCAGTCGCTCGGCAATCTCGAGTGCCGGTTGCGGCAGTTTCCGGTAGGTTCGGCGCAAAGCGGAAAGCGCGCTCATCGCCTCGCGGCGCGCGCGCCCGATCCAGGCGGTCACGTCCACCGAAGACGTCGGTTCCGGCTTGAAGGCCGCGGAGGCATCATCTGGGCATAACGCGCGGTGTAGTTCAGCAGTCCGTATGCTGAGTTGGCGAATCTGATTGAGGTAGACGGCATGCGCAGCCGTCGGGTCCTCGGCGGCGAGCTCTTCAGGCGCTCGTAGCGCCCCTTCGTCCAGATAGCGATCGAGATAGTTCAGTGTGTAGGTCCAACCATCTCCCTGATTGCGCACGAAGGCATGCAACACCCCGAGCGCGTTCGTGCGGCCAGATTTTTGTGTGAGTTCGATCGTGCCGAGGAGGGCAGGCGAGTTGCCGAAATGCGCCTCCTCCGTAAGGTAGCGGCCCATCTCGATTTCCGGCTGAACTCCGTGCTCGATGCGCCGGTAGAGCTTGAGCATCAGGTAGTCTTCGACCAGCACAGAGGTGTTCGATTGTTCGGCGCCAGGACGGCGAACGCTCGGCTGCTCCGGCGGTGTGAGCTGCGCCATCGCTGACGTTGAGCGAAATCGCAAGGTTGCGTTTGCGAAGACCAGTTCCTTGTTCTGCCTCACGCAGTCGACCAGGGCGACAATAAATTTGTCGTCGGCGGTTCCATCGTAGAGCGTGCCCTCGCGCGGGCCGCGTCGGACTTTGGCAATAGCATGGGCTTGAACGGTCGACGACTGTAACCGTATTTCCCTCCAATCCAGCGCCAGTGGAAGAAAGTAGACCTGCGGTTTCGCGGACCCATCAAACTTCGTCTCGTATAGGTTCAAGAGCCAGCTCTGGCCGTCGGCCGTCAGCTCTCCATGATCCATAAGCGAGACACTGCGCAAATCTGCGTCCTTGGCGCGGAACCAGCGCTGCTTTGGAAGGCGATTTGGCAGTACATCATTGAGCAGGATTGAGGCCGACCGGCTGTTGCAGAAATCGGCCCAGCCGTCGCCGAACACAAGCGTTGCATATTCAGGGGCGAGTTCCGCAAGGGGCTGGACGGCGGCTGGCAGGCTTGACGCATCATGCAGCAGGAACCAGTAGAAGCTGTGGCCCTGCAGCGATAGCTGGTAGTCGTCGTCTCGAATCATTGGAAACATGCTGCGGCCGAGCATTTCGATCGGTACCTGCCCCAGGAATTGGGAAAGATCGATTGAAAAAGCCTGTGCCGAGCGTGAAAGGTTGGCGACGCAAAGCACGGTCTCATTTTCATGCTGCCGCAGAAATGCGAGAATGCGCCGGTTTTCAGGGTAGAGGAAGGTTAGCGTGCCGCGGCCAAAAACCCGATGATTTTGCCGCACCGAAATCAGACGACGCATCCAATTCAGCAACGACGAAGACGAATTCATCTGCGCTTCGACGTTGATCGCCTGATATCCATAAACCGCGTCCATCAGCGGCGGCAAGAAGAGCCGCGCCGGATCACTTCGGGAGAACCCACCGTTGCGGTCGGGCGCCCACTGCATGGGCGTGCGCACGCCGTTGCGGTCGCCGAGAAAAATATTGTCGCCCATGCCGATCTCGTCGCCGTAATAGATAATCGGCGTTCCCGGCAGCGACATCAGCAGCGAATTCATGAGTTCGATTTTGCGCCGGTCATTGTCCATCAAAGGCGCCAAGCGGCGGCGAATACCGAGATTGATGCGCGCACGCGCATCAGCGGCGTAGGTCGTCCACAGGTAGTCGCGCTCAGAATCGGTAACCATCTCCAACGTCAGTTCGTCGTGATTGCGCAGGAATATCGCCCATTGGCAATTGTCGGGAATTTCCGGCGTCTGGCGCATGATATCGGTGATCGGATGGCGGTCCTCCTGAGCGATCGCCATGTACATGCGGGGCATCAGCGGGAAATGGTAGGCCATGTGGCATTCGTCGCCGCTTCCAAAATAAGTCTGCGTGTCCTCGGGCCATTGATTGGCTTCGGCGAGGAACATTCGGTTGGCGTGCCGCTCATCGAGCGCGCGGCGAAGCTCCTTCAGGATGTTATGCGTTTCGGGCAGGTTCTCATTGTTGGTTCCTTCCCGCTCGCAGAGATAAGGAATCGCGTCGAGCCGCAACGCGTCGACGCCGCAGTCAAGCCAAAATCGCATGACGTCGATCACCGATCGCACGACCTGAGGGTTTGCAAAATTCAGGTCCGGCTGGTGGGAAAAGAAACGGTGCCAGAAATAGGATTTCGCAACGGGATCCCAGGTCCAGTTGGATATCTCGGTGTCAGTGAAGATGATGCGCGTGCCGGAATATTTCTGGTCGCTCTCGCTCCACACATACCAGTCGCGGAAGCGAGAGTGTGGCGCGGCGTGGCGCGCGCGCTGGAACCACGGATGCATGTCCGAGGTATGATTGATGACCAGTTCGGTGAGCACACGCATGCCGAGGCCATGCGCCGCGCGTACGAATTCCCTGAAGTCGCGCAAGGTGCCGTAAGCGGGATGAACGTTGCGATAGTCGGAAATGTCATATCCGTCGTCACGCAGCGGAGATGGATAGAACGGCAATAGCCAGATGCACGTGACGCCGAGCGAGTGCAAATAGTCGAGCTTCCTCAACAGGCCGGCAAAATCACCGATACCATCATCGTTCCCGTCGAAGAACGCCTTGACGTGCAGCTCGTAGATGATCGCGTCCTTGTACCACAGCGGATCATCGCTCAGCATCCAGATGCTCCCTCACGGATTTGGAGTGCGGTAGTCAACGTGTCTCCATACGAGGATCCGAAAGATGGCCACTGGATTGTTCTTTGGATCGAGACGTATATGTTGCGGCGAGCCACGCCATAGGTGCCTCACGCCGGTGAGAAGCTCCTCTGCCTCGAATGCGTCGTTATCACCGAGGCCGATCTCCGCAATCGGAAACCAGAGCGTCGTTTCATGCGCTTCGAAGGGGTCTAGATTGATGGCGACAAACACCATGTTGTCGCGCGAAGGCGTCATTCTGCTGTAGAAAATGATGCTATCGTGGTCGGCGCGCCAGAACTCAACGTTGAGATGGTTGTGCAAGGCCTGGTTGTCGCGGCGTATGCGATTGATGGCAGTAGTGAAGGGCTTGATGTTGCCCGGCCGATCCCAATCCCAAACCCTGTACTGGTATTTCTCAGAATGGTTGTACTCCTCGCGGCCCGGCAGGGCGTCGGCTTCGCACAGCTCAAATCCGTTGTAGATTCCGTAAAGGCCGGAGAGAGTGGCAGCGAGCGCCAATCGGATCTGAAAGGCCGGCCGGCCGCCTTTCTGCAGGAACTCGGGCAGGATGTCGGGCGTGTTTGCGAAAAAGTTGGGCCGCAGATATTCACGGCACTCAGTTTTGGTCAGCTCAACGAGGTAGTCAATCAGCTCCTGCTTGAAATTGCGCCAGGTGAAGTAAGTGTAGGATTGCGTGAACCCCGCCTTCGCCAGCGCCTTCAGCATTTTCGGGCGCGTGAACGCTTCTGATAGGAAGATTGTATCGGGATGACGATCTTGCACCTCGCGGATCATCCACTCCCAGAATGGAACTGGTTTAGTGTGCGGATTGTCGACACGAAAGATTTTCACGCCGCGATCAACCCACGTCAATACAACGTCGCGCAACGCATTCCACAGCGCTTCACGATGCGGCCCATAGAAGTTGACGTTGACAATGTCCTGATACTTCTTCGGCGGGTTCTCGGCATATCTTATGGTGCCGTCCGGACGGAAGATGAACCACTCTGGATGCTCTTTGGCCCACGGATGGTCGGGGGCACACTGGATCGCAAAATCGAGCGCCACCTCCATGCCGAGTTCATGACAGCGTTCGACCAATCGCGCGAAATCCTGTTCGGTCCCAAGCTCGGGATGGATGGCATCGTGACCGCCCTCCAGTGAGCCTATCGCGTAAGGACTGCCTGGATCATCGGGACCGGCGTTCAGCGCATTGTTCGGCCCCTTGCGGTTCACACGGCCGATCGGGTGGATGGGCACAAAATATAAAACGTCGAATCCCATTGCCTGTATTTCGGGCAGGCGCGTGATGCAATCTTGAAAGGTCGCGCCTTTTGCTGGATCGCGTCCCTGCGAGCGAGGGAACATTTCATACCAGGCGGCGAAGACCGCGCGTGTGCGGTCGGCAATCAGCGAATACGATTGGGATGTGCGGGTGATGTCGCCGCGCGGTCCATGCGCGCGCATGAAGTTTTGCAGTAGCTCTCCGAGCAACATGTTCTGCAGCCCACTGTCGCTCTCGGTCGCCAAGAACTGCTGCAGATCGTTAGCCGGCTCGCCGGACAGCGTGTGCTCGAGGTGGCGTTCGATCAGTGCGCGCCCCTCGGCGAGTTCGAGCGCGACATCCTGTCGCGCCTCAATCTTGCGTATCGTGTCATGGCGCCAGCTCGCAAACAGATCTGTCCAAGCCTCTATCGCGAAGACATAGCGGATGTTCCGTTCGAGGGGGAATGTGCCCGACCAACGGTCATTGTCGCGATGTTGCATGGGCGCACGACGCCATGACAGTTCATCGTCAGGACGATAGAGCACGGTGGCATCGAGGATGTCGTGGCCATCACGGAATATATCGGCCGACACAACAACGTCTTCCCCGACGACGCGCTTGACGGGATAGCGTCCACAATCGATCGTTGGATAGACGTTCTCGATGAGAATTCGATTGTTGCTGCTTATTGCGGCATCGGTCGCAATTTCGTCGGGATTTCGACCCGGCCTCACTGATTGTGGGGTCAAGTGCGGAACTCTTGGGTCGTCTCGCATTTTGCTGTTGCTTGGTCATTCCGTTGCGCCCGATTCAAAAGAACCAAGTGTATCGTACGGGAATTGGATTTGAAGCGCACAATTTGCCGCAGAATATTTTATGTAAATGAGGCGGCGATGTTCCTGAAGCGCCGGTTGAGACGAGGCGATTGGAGGCCAAGCAGCGGGGTCGCAAGCGGCCTGGTGAACGCGGCGTTTCTGCGGTCGCAGGGGCGTACTCGTGGGAATCAAGGGCGTTATGGCTTGGACGCCGAACACGACGCGCCACCCAATACGCAAAACGTAGAGCAGTGCGGATGATTGAGCGATACCGGTCCGTGCGCGTCGCTCAGTGCCGCGCCCAGCTCAAACCGGTGGTCGTATGGGAGTAATGTGCAGGCGACGACCGAGGGGCGATCGTTGCCGCGGCACCTCACGACCATGCGCGAGCTTGAGCACATCACATCAGCGGGCGACTTGTTGAGGATACCCCAGCATGCAGTCGTAATCTCGGGCACCTCGGTATCTGAATCCATTTCCGGAAAAAGCACGAATTCCGCGGAATTCTGAAGGTCGATCTGGATGGAATGGCGCTGAAAAAGTTCGGCAAAACCGGCGTGGGCTGTTGCAATATCCTCGCCCCACATCGTGCGACCTGCGACTGCCACTTTGAATCCATTGCGTGCCAGCCAGACGAGTCCTTCGAGCGTCGGCGAAAACGTGCCAGGTCCGCGTTCCTCTTCGTGGCGTTCGGGAAGGAAGTGGTCGAGTGAAACGCGGATCGTGAGCTGGTTGGGAAATCGTGACTTGAGTTCCAGAAGCCTTGCCGCGTGGTGGCGCATTGGCCGCATGGCGTTGGTGAGCACCAGCACCTGGAATTGCCGAGAGAGGCTGACCTCCAACATGCCAATGATGTCCGGATTTATGAACGGCTCGCCGCCGGTGAAGCCGATCTCCTGCGTGCCCCAGCCGTCACGCTCGATCTCGTCAAGAAATACGAGGACATCGTCACGCTTGAGATAGGCCAACCGGTCGTTTTTCGGACTCAACTCGACAAAGCAATTGCGACAGCTGATGTTGCATAGCGTGCCCGTGTTGAACCACAGCGTTCTCAATTGCTCCAGAGTCACTTTTGCGCGGGGCTGCCCGCTTACGGTTAGGTGCGGGTCAGAGAATCTCCGGGGTGATCGGCTTGAGCCGGCCGGTTTCTTCGAGCCAGTAGGAGATTGCGGGTAGAGGTGGTCGCTCATGACGCTGGTTTTCATCATCCCGGCGCAGTGCCTGGAATAGCGTGGTTGAGTGCGGCCGCTCGCGGTTTCGGTTGGGTCGATCTGGCGAGCGCTTCTATCAATGGATCTGATCACATTGTACCAGCATCGACGATGCCGCCAACGCACGTGCGCGAGCCTTCTTCCAACAAAGGGCGCAAATTGGCGGGGCACCCCGGCTGCGTGTCGGCAGGGACAAGGATCGAGGCCCGGAGCACGCGCTCGGTTCCGGCCCAGGGTCAAACGACCATCTGGATTACCCTGCTCGTCGCTGCCAAGGGCAGAGGCGCGAGCGACGTGGGCTCTCGTCTGCATCGAGGAGCCGCGCAAGCCTGCGGGGTGGTGCGACCGATGGCGGCAGGATGATCCCTGCGACCGATTGCCCTGCAGTACTCACAAGGAGAGGGTGCAAAAGCACCACCTCACCGAGGCGCAAATCAAGCGCCTCGGGCTCATCTTTCAGAAGCTGCAGCGATCCGATTTGGTCGTAGGTGACCAGCTGCAGCTCGGCTTCGAAGATATCGACGGCGATGGCGCGGTCGTACACGCTTGGATGCGTCGCAACCGAAAAAGAAGCTATCGCCAGCCGAGCAGGAAAGGCTGTATCGCCGGAATGGGCTCAGCCAACCTTGAGGTTTTCCGCGGATTCCTTCCCGCGATTGCTGACCACTTCATACTGAACGATCTGTCCCTCATTGAGCGAGCTCAACCCCGCGCGCTCAACCGCCGAAATGTGGACGAATACATCCTTGCCGCCACCTTGCGGTTGAATGAAGCCGTATCCCTTGGTCGGGTTGAACCACTTCACGGTACCTGTAGCCATCGTCGTCGTGTCCTTGCGTTTTGGATGTGCGTGAACCGACCACGCACGATTAGTAACGTCCGAGTTTTGGGGGATGACTTGAGAGCGACCCAGGACTGGGGCTTGGCAAGGCAGACCGAAAACCAGGTCACTATCAGTACGACTAATAAGGGTATTGGTCAATATTCCTCCCGCGCCAAGCGGGGCGGTGGGACGGCATATTGGTATCACCGGACCTGTCGGCATGCCGCGGATTCATATGTTGATATGGCGTGCTTGGGTTGGCCAGATGTTCCAGGCGCATTTCGAGTTCCAAGGTGCCCATGCCCAGCCCGGAAACGAATAGCGAATTGCGGCCAAACCTGTTCAATCAGCTGGGGACCAGCGCGTGGCGATTTACGTTGCCCAAATCGAAGGCCGGGGCATTGCCGCCTTTGACGCCGGCACCAGCCTTGATGCGCAACGTCTTGTGCGCGGCCGGCTATTTCGCGACGATCTCATGGCATTGATGAGCGATGGTCGGCCGATCTGGGATGGTCTTGTGGACATCGACGTACGCCAGGCTTTGCCTGGCGAGGAAGCAAAATGGCGAACATCGCGCGCCAAGGCGATCCGTCACGGCGATATCGAGGACGGCGATGATACGTGGATGGCTTTCCTCATCGCCCTCACTGATCCCGATCAACGCGGAAGGCGAGCTAGGAAATGAAGCGTGCAGCTTTTCAGAAATCGCTGCTGAACAGGTCGTAAGATCCCTTGCGGCCGCGCGCATAAACCTTGGCGGCTGCCGCGTAGATTAGATTGCGATGAGCATCAAAAGCGCCAAGCAGCCCAGCCTCGTCGGATAGCATATTCGGCTGAACTCGCTTCAAGGCGTCTTCAGTCACGAAAAACGAAGCTTCCATTGCGCTGTCGTACCCCCAGAAGCGGACCGCGCGACGCGTTGCGTCATACGAGCGGCTCTGATTCGGAAAACTCAACCCCATAGCGGGTACCTCGCTCAGTGGTCCTTTGCCAACGAACCGTACAACCGCCCTCCCGCGGTGCGAACTCTCCAGCGACGACCAGGTCGCCGCTCAGCTTTTCCCGGAACGTCGGACACTCTTAATGGGCGCCACGGGAACTCCCGACTTCTCGGCAATCAGGCGATCCTGTTCATCGATGATTGCGCGAACAGCGATGTCTTGATCCATACCGCCCAAGGCGGTACTTGGAACCTTGCGATTTGAACGCTGAGTGCCGTCCTCATAGAGCACGTCAAACAACACGAACTCAACCCGCGTTCCCGGTTTCCGAGCCACTTTAGCAATCCCGCTGATGGTTGAGTAGGGGCCGAATCCAGTCAAACGCCAGCACGACCAGTGTGCGAGCAAGATGGACAGGGGCCGGTACCTGAGCGCCGGGCTCTATACTCCGATGGCCGGGAGACGTACTCAAGTCGCCTGCAAGTTCGTGGCGGCGGACTTGCCGCTCTTGCGATCGGCTTCAATGTCGAAGGAGAGCTTTTGTCCCTCCACGAGGCCGCGCATTCCGGCTCGCTCCACAGCCGAAACATGAACGAACACGTCGGGGCCGCCATTCTCCTGCTGAATGAAGCCGAAGCCCTTTTGCGAGTTGAAGAACTTCACCGTACCTGTAGCCATGACGACCTCCTCTAAACGCACCAATGCGTATACGCTCCGCGCAGCCATGCGCGAACCGCTATCCGGATTCGGCGTGTTCTCGCGGAAGGCCCTCAGTGGGCAGGTCGCCAGTCAGGCAAAATCTCGAACCACTCTAATATAAGAAGGTTTGTGCTGCTTGGCAAATCTCGGTCTGGCCGCGCTTTGACTGGCGGTGCGCAAGGCAGTATACGGGACAACAATGCTGCGTTCGATTGGGGGCAGCCGGTATATCGGCGAGTGTCCTTATTATCGAAAGGCGAGGACCACTGACGCCGCCTGGCAGGCAGCTTGTGAAGATCGATAGAGCGGCGCGTCGTTTGTTCAGAGATCGATAGGTCCTTCATCTCCCTAGAGAGAAGGGCGTTCGCGCCTGGAATCCGGCGCAAGCTCAGCGTCGGCGTGGAGGTTTATGGCAGGCAAGAACAAGGTGCTGCCGCAGAACGACGAGACGCAGGAAAAGGACGGTCCCGGGGCCTCGCTGGACGGCCTGCGGCTGGACTTGTCGAATGTGTCCGTGAAGTCCCTGATCCGCGCAGCCAAGCTACAGGGCTATGTCACCCATAACCAGATCAATTCGCTGGCAAAAGAGGTCAGTTCCGAATTGGTTGAAGACGTACTCGCCGCCTTCAGCGAGACCGGCGTCGACGTGGTGGAGGCCGACGAAGAGCCAGAGGAAGAGGCTGCGCTCGGCGAGGAGCCGGAGAAAGACAAGGCCGAGAGCGAGACTAGTGAACTGGTCGACGTTCAGCGAGCGGTCCCGGTCAAGTCCGATGCCAAGGGGGCAGCCGATCGTAGCGATGACCCGGTCCGCATGTATATGCGCGAGATGGGCCCGTTGGGGCTGCTTTCGCGTGACGGCGAGATTGCGGTCGCCAAGCGCATCGAAGCGGGCCGTGAGGCGATGATTGCGGGCCTGTGCGAGAGCCCGCTCACCTTTCAGGCCATCATCATCTGGCGCGAGGAACTTAACGCGGGCAAGATTTTCCTGCGTGACATTATCGATCTGGAAGCAAGCTATGGGGGCCCCGACGCCAAGTCGATCACGGTTCCCGCGGGTCCGGACGGTCAGCCAATCGCAATGACCCCGATCCAGGCTCAAGCGCCGCATGATCAGTCCTCGCGGACCGTGACACCCTCGACGCCGTTCAAAGCCACCGGTCAATGCACCGACGGCCGGGGGGCCACCGCCGACGGGACGCCTGGCGAGAGTGCCCCCGATGAGGACGACGAAGACGATGGTTCGCTGTCATTGGCCGCGATCGAAGCCGAGCTCAAGCCGAAGGTGCTCGGGACCTTCGATACGGTGGCGAGCGAGTACAAGCGGCTGCGCCGGCTGCAGGATCAGGACATTGCGCTGCGGCTGAAGAGCGACGCGCTCACGCCCGCACAGGAGCGCAAGTACAAGAAGCTCAAGGAAGAGATCATCACCGAGGTGAAGTCGCTGCGGCTCAACCAGGCGCGCATCGATTTGCTGGTCGAGCAGCTCTACGACATCAACAAGCGGCTCGTCGGCTACGAGGGCCGGCTGATGCGGCTTGCCGAAAGCCACGGCGTCGCGCGCGAGGACTTCCTGCGGCAGTACCAGGGCTCCGAGCTCGACCCGCGCTGGCTCAACCGCGTCTCCAAGCTCTCCGCCAAGGGCTGGAAGGCGCTGGTCGCCAAGGACAAGGACAAGATCAAGGAGCACCGCACGCAAATTCATACGCTGGCGGGCGAGACCGGCCTTGAGATCGGCGAGTTCCGCAAGATCGTGCACATGGTGCAGAAGGGCGAGCGCGAGGCGCGCCAGGCCAAGAAGGAAATGGTCGAGGCCAACCTGCGTCTCGTCATCTCGATCGCCAAGAAATACACCAACCGCGGCCTGCAGTTCCTCGACCTCATTCAAGAGGGCAACATCGGCCTGATGAAGGCGGTCGACAAGTTCGAGTACCGCCGCGGCTACAAGTTTGCAACCTACGCGACGTGGTGGATCCGGCAGGCCGTCGGTCGCTCGCTCGCCGATCAATCGCGGACAATCCGCGTACCCGTCCATATGACCGAGGCGATCAACAAGATCGTGCGCACAAGTCGGCAGATGCTCAACGAAATTGGCCGCGAAGCAACACCCCAGGAGATCGCGGAGAAGCTTCGTATTCCGCCGGACAAAGTACGCGAAGCGTTGAGGATTGCCAAGGAACCACTCTCGCTCGAAACACCAGTCGGCGACGAGCAGGACTCCCATCTTGGTGACCTCATCGAGGACAGGAATGCGCTTCTGCCGATCGACGCCGCGGTGCAGTCGAACCTGCGCGATACGGTCACGCGCGCGTTGGCCTTGCTCTCGGCGCGCGAAGAGCGAGTTCCTGCGCATGCGCTTCGGCATCGGCATGAACAGCGACCACACGCTCGAAGAAGTCGGCCAGCAATTCTCGGTGACGCGCGAACGCATCCGGCAGATCGAAGCAAAGGCGCTGCGCAAGCTGAAGCACCCGAGCCGATCAAGGAATCTCAGAAGCTTTCTCGATAGCGGATAAGGGGCGGGGGCGGGCGTTCGCGCCATGCCCAAACGAGATCACGGTCGAGTTCCGCTGATGGGATCTTGCGACCCAGTGTTTGCGCCGGCGTGACCGCCCGTCGCTATTTGCTCATTCGAGTTCTTGACCGAAGGGCGGCGCTAAAGGGAACGAGCCGCCGTTCCCGTTCGTCCCAAAGCGCGAGCCTGACGCAGCGAAAGCTTTCGAGCATTGTCAGCCGGCTTACGCCGAGCAGTTCGGGATTCTCGCGCAATGCCTTTGGCAGCCGATAATAGGGGATACGGCTGCACAAGTGGTGGACGTGATGCAGGCCGATATTTGCGGTGAACCAGCGCAGAGGCGCCGGCAAGTGGTAGTGAGAGCTCCCATAAAGCGCCGCTTCCTGGAACGACCACTCCGGTCTTCGTGCCCAGAACGTCGGCTCGAACTGATGCTGTACGTAGAAAAGCCACACGCCAATGGATCCGGCGATCAGCGTAATTGGCAAATGCACGAGCAGAAATGGTCCGATACCGACGAACCAGATCAAGGTAGCAACCACAAGCGCAATTGCAAAATTGGTCGCCATGGTGCTGAGCCAAGGTTGCCACCCGCCGCGCAGCATGCCGATTGGCAGTCGGTGTTGCAGAATGAAAAGATAGGCCGGGCCGATACCGAACATGACAACGGGATGCCGATAAAGTCGATACCAGAACCGTCCCCATCGAGATCGCGCAACATATTCCCGCACGGTCAGCGTGTGGATGTCGCCGAGTCCACGTTGGTCAAGATTGCCTGAAGTCGCATGATGAACGGCATGTGCCCTGCGCCAGAAATCATGGGGAGTGAGCGTCAGAACGCCGATGATCCTTCCGACCCAGTCATTTGCCACGCGATGGCGGAAGAAAGCACCGTGGCTGCAATCGTGCTGAATCATGAACAGCCGCACGAGAAAGCCGGCAGCCGGTACCGCAATCGGCAATGAGAGCCACCAATAGCCTAGATAGTAGGCTATCCAGGCCAATGCCCAGAGGACGACGAATGGGCCGAGGGTGATCGCGATCTCGAGGATGCTGCGAGCATGACTCGGATCTCGATATCGCGCGAGGACCTGCGTCCAATTTTGGCTGGCAACCGGTTTTGTGACCAGATCAGCACCGGGTTCGATGTTCAAATTCACATCCATGGTTTGTGGTGATGGAGTCCGGCCCGCGTGCAACACTTTGCGTTGGCCGCTGGCCGAACAGCGGGCAAAGTTCCGACAATCACGATATTCCTGTGTTTGGAAGCATGTGGCCGCCAAGCTGATCGATTCGCCGCAAGCAGGACAACTGATTTCTGCTCGTGTCGCAATCTCACCGTTGTTCGACACAAGGCGATAACCGCGGCTAGGCAAACAATCTCTGTCTCGGCAATATTAGATCACGTTTGGACCCCGAATGCCACCGCCGAGATGCTGGTCCGCTGCCATCGGACGCCCGTCGAAATGAAAGATTAGCTTGGGGCGTTCGGCAAAATGGTGTATAGTTTCAATACCATCGGCTTGTCGCGCTTCCGCGGCGAATATAGGCGCCGGTGGCTGAGAGACCAGTCGTGCTCCCGCCTGCCAGCGAGGAGCGCGCCGTGATCCTAGCGCCCGGATGCCCGAGAGCTGCGCAATTCCGCAGTCACGCGGCCGCATGCGGCATCTTTGCCGCGAACGCTATGTCACCGTCAGATCGTAAGCTTTTGCTGCGCATGCAACGCTCATGGCTTGACCGAGCCCATCATGAAGATGGGGTCGACGGGATGCCGCCCAGGCCACCCGCGGGCTTGAAGGCGCTGGCGGTGCCGGGGAATTGACTGATTGCTCTCGCATCGGCGGCGACTATCAGCCCGACCGCAGAAAAAACCTGGATAGGACAGGACCGTGTCAGAGCGCAGCACTGCATTCGACTATAACGCCCCTGCGGAGCTGTTCCCGACGCGCAGCCGCAAAGGCAATCGGCCCATGGGATATCGGCGCTTCAACAAAGCCGCGGAGGCAATCCGGTTTGCGATCGAGGAACTGGCGCCAGAACTCCTCGTGGGTGCGCATCTTGAGGTCGAAGAAGAGAGATTTGACAGCGAAGGAATACGCCGGCTGTACGAGCATGCCGAATATCCGTTGGCACGACATCCACGCCCATCCACTTGATGAAGCATCGGCGTTATCCTCATCGGTGACGCGGACCTGTAAGCATCATCGGAGGGTGAAAATCAAAAAGGACCACAGCGATGCGCTTCTATATTTTCAAATCTGAGACCACGAAGAATTTGCGAGCCTTCGCCGGCGACGTTGTAGGAACCAAGCTTCCGGACAACCACGCTCCCTGGACCGTTACGGGTGTGGTTGCTGCCGAGGCAATGCCCCCCCACAATCTCTCACGCAAGACGATTGAGGCGGCGATCGAGTCGGAAGGCTACCAACTGTGGCGATTGAGCAGAAAGCCCAACGTGGCTGAAGCCTGATCTCCTCAGGCAAGCTTGAGCTTGCAGTCGGTCTTAACGTCACAAGCCTGGATTGCGGAGGAGGGCGCGCTTCGCTGGCGTGCTGCAAGTGTAACAAGGCCAGGCGCCTGCTTGGGGCATTGGGCGGCGCACCGGCAGAGGATGGCGGCCGACAGCGCATGGAGGCCCTTGGCCGGTTTGATCGCATCAGCAACTCGGGACCAAGCTCGGCCAAGTGTCGAAACATAGGCCGACGTCATGCCTCTTCGAGCTCACTTTCCTTCACCACGCGCTCATACTCTTCTCGTGGGCTCTTGATTCGGTATTGATAGTCCCCTTCACAAGGCGGTAGCTGCTGCATTACCTGGTAGAGACCGTCGTCCGCATTGCGATACGGATAACCGCCGCTAAACCAGACGCTCTGCCCAGCCTGAAATCGATGGACCATAGTGTACAAGCCTCACGCGCCAACATGCAGCACGGTCATCGGCTCGGGGCCGCACGCCCGGCACAGCCAGCGATGATGAATATGAGCCCCGTGCCACGACGCTCCGATTGCGTTTGTTGTGTTTGCTCGACCGACGGCGGGGCGCCAACCGCGTCCGATCCGTAACCGGCGTCATTGTCGGGAACGAAGGGCATGACCACTCCGGGCTGACGCTCTCCGCTCCGTTCAATCTTCCCGCTCGGTTCGATGATGTTGATGCACAAAGTCTAACTCACGGTGCTCTCCCTCGCAGAGGCGGGAGCACAACCAGTCTCTCAGCCACCGGCGCCACAGACCAATGCCGATGATCGAAGCAATTTAGCACTTTTCGAGAAAGATGGCGAGCCTCTCCCATTCCTGACCGCCATCGTACTTGGATACAACGCATCCAATTCAAGAGCGGCATACGGCCCGATACGGCGCGTTTCGTCAGCACATTGAAGGCTGCCTGGATGAATCAATTTCGAAGTCGCCAGGGCTGCGGCACGGCGATATTGCGGCGTGGACAATCTTCCCATTAACAATGGCGGTCGGCATTCGTGAAGCTATCGAAGCGGCATACGAGGCCCTTTTTGCCCCCCGCACGCGGCTTCATGTCGCTCCTGTGCGACTCCTGGCGGCTGGCTTCGGCCTTGCGCGCAGGCCTAGGATCGCACTGGTGTTGTGCGGACGCTGACCTTGCAGGCGGCCGGCGTTTGGACACTTGGCCAATGGACACGCTGCTTCAGAGAGGAGAATCCCATGCGAATGCTCCGCAACATGCTCGCGCCGGCCGCAGCCGTCGTCTTTGCCGCTCCGATTATGCTCGCGAGCGCGCAGGCCGAGACGGCGGTTAGAATTGGCAAGGTGATCAGCGGCAGCGGCTTCCACATTCCGACCTATGTCGCAATGACAAATGGCTTCTTCAAAGCTGAGGGCCTCGATGCAAAATTCGTGGCCCTGACCGGCAAGGCGCAGGTCACCGCCGGCCTCTCAGGCAGCCTCGATTTCGTACCGATCCCGTCGGGCGGGTCGCAGGCGGCGCTCAAGGGCGCGCCAATCCGCATCGTGGTCGGCGAGTCGCTCAAGTCGCAGTGGGTGATCGTCGTACCCAAGGACATCAACAAACCCGAGGACCTCAAGGGCAAGACCGTGGGTTATGGCCGCGCCGGCGCCGCCGACTACGACGAGGGCGAGGCCGTGATGCGACGCTTCTTCCATATGAGCCCGGGCAAGGACTACAAGGTGATCTCGTTCCAGGGAGAGGCCGAGCGGATTGCGGCGCTGGTCAACGGCGACATCAAGGCGGCGCTGATCTCGGTCCCGCACGTCCCGCGCGCGCTCGATGCCGGCATGAAGGTCTTGCTGCGCACGGGCGACTATATCCCGCGCGCCGGCGGCGCGATCTGGACCATGAAGCCCTGGCTCGATGCGCACCCCGAAGAGACCAAGAAGTTCATCCGCGCCATCGCCAAAGCAGTGATGTACTATCGCGACAACAAGGAGGGGTCGTACGCCGCTCTCAAGGAGCATCTCGGCATCAAGACCGACAAGGAGGCCGGTGTCATCTGGGAGCAGACGCACAACACCTTCGGCGCCGAAATCCCCAAGGACCTGTTCCGTCAGATCTTCGAATCACGGCGGCAAACCATGATCGCTGCCAAGCAGTGGCCGAAAGACAAGCCGCTTCCCGACCCGGAGCAGTTTATTGAGCGCAAGCTGCTTGAATCCACGCTGCAGAAAATGAACTACGTCCCGACCAAGCTTGATGCGCCGACAACGACGCACTGACGTGCGGGACACGTCTCGTAAAGGTCAGGGCCCGGGGCTGCAGCCCCGGGCCTTTTCAATGTTCTCATTGCGATCAGATTTCAGAGACGTGCTGCGGTCGCCAGCGGGAGAGGCGTTCCTCGAAAAGCTGCACCAGTCGGGTCATGACCAGTGACAGACCGGCGAACACGATCAGTCCCGCAAACACCACATCAATTTCGTAGCGGCCGGCTGCCCGCACCATGATGACGCCGAGCCCCTCCTCCGAGCCGAAGAACTCGGCCACCACGACCCCGAGCACGGCGCGTCCGATCGCAAGCCGCAGCCCTGCAACGATGTAGGGCAGCGAATTCGGCAGCACCACGAGGCGGGCAATATCCCACTCCTTGGCGCCAAAGGAGCGCACGACGTTGATCAGAACCTTGTCGGCGTTGCAGACGCCTTCATAGGTGTTGATGAGAATTGGAAACATTGCTCCGAGAAACACGATCACAACTTTGGACCACAGTCCTAGTCCAAGCCACAGCATGACCAGCGGCAGGAAGACCAGCCGCGGTGTCGCATTGAGCGACGTGATGAACGGCTCCAACATTGCATTGAGCGTGTTCGAGCGACCCAGCAGCACGCCCAGTGGCAGCCCCACCACGATCGCCAAACCTAGCCCGAGTGCGAAGCCGGAGGCACTGACGCCCAACGGCCTCCAGATTGAACCGGTGGCGAACAGGTTCCAGAGCGTGCCGACGACCTGGCTCGGCGTTGCGAAAAAAAGTTTCGTGCCGGGCGCCAGCGTGATGAGGTGAGGAAGCAGCTCCCACGTGACCAGCAGGAAGATGATGCTGCCGGCGCCGAGCAGCATCGGCTCGCATCGCCGCCACAGCGGGATGGTGGGCGCTGCATCGTCCTCGGACGGCAGCGTGCTCGAAAGGTTGGCTTTGAGCGTGCGGGTGTCGCTCATGGCCTATTGTCCTACGCGCCACGGAAACGCCGCGCGCTCCGCCCACCGAACGCCCTGGGTGAGCACGACTGCGATGATCATGATCGCGAAGATGCAGGCGAACATGCGGTCGAGCGCGAACAGGTCGCCGTAGCGGGCAATCGCATAGCCGATGCCTTCGGACGCGGCGAAGAACTCGCCGACCAGCACGCCGACAAGGGCGCGTCCGACAGCGATGCGGGCGCCGGCGACGACGTAGGGCAGCACGCTCGGAAAGATCACCTTGAGGTAGAGGTCCTTCTCGCTGCCGCCAAGCGAACGCACGACGTTGATGAGCAGGCGGTCGACCGAGCGCACGCCAGCGTAGGCATTGAAGATGAAGGGGAACACCGCCAGGAAGAAGATGATCAGGGCCTTGGCGCTGACGCCGACGCCGAAGAACACCACGACGAGGGGCGCCAGCGCCACCAGTGGGCTTGCATAGAATATGGTCATCAGCGGATCGAGCGCGTAACCCACTCGGACACGCCAGCCCATGACGATGCCCACCGGCACGCCAATGATGACCGCCGCAACGAGGCCATAGACGAATGGCACCGCGCTCACACGCAGATCGTCGAACAGTTCGCCGCTGGTTACCATTTCGAGGAAGCCTGCCATGATCAGGCGCGGCGTGCTCATGAACAGGGGGTTCAACGGAACGACGAGAAACGCCGCCTGCCAGGCGGCGAAGAACAGCACGACCGCGAGGCAGCCCAGCAGCAGCTTGCTGTGCTGTTCCACGAACCTCGGGCGTGTGACCTCGACCTCGGCTAGATCGAGATTTCGTCTTTCAACGTGTGCCATATGTCGAGCTTCAGGTCGTTGAATTCGCGTGTCACCCGCATCTCGTAGTCGCGCGGCCGCGCCAGCTCGATGTCAAAAATCTTCTTGGCGTGGCCGGGGCGCTTGGTCATCACCATGACGCGGTCGGAGAGATAGATTGCCTCGTCGATCTGATGGGTCACGAACAGGACTGTCTTCTTCGCCTCCCGCCAGATGCGCAGGAGCTCGGCCTGCATCAGGTCGCGGGTTTGGGCATCGAGCGCCGCAAACGGCTCGTCCATCAGCAGCACATCGGGATCGGTGGCAAGCGCTCGGGCGAGCCCGACGCGTTGCTTCATGCCGCCCGACAATTCGTGCGGGTAGTGTCCCTCGAAGCCGTTGAGCCCGACCATGCCAATGAAGCGCGCCGAGATTTGCTGGCGCGCCTCGGCCGGCACGCCCTTCAGTTCAAGCCCAAGGCCAACGTTGTGCTCGACCGTGCGCCACGGCAGCAGGCCGAACTCCTGGAACACCATGGCGCGGTCAGGGCCAGGTCCGGCGATCCTGCGGCCGCGCAGGGTGAGATCGCCGGAGTCCGGCTTGATGAGACCGAGCAGCACGTTGAGGAAGGTGCTCTTGCCGCAGCCCGATGGCCCGACGATCGACAGGAACTCGCCCTCGCGGATGTCGATGTCAAAGCCGTGCAACGCCCGCACCGGCCCGCGGTTCGGCGGTCGGAAGGTAAGATTGACGTTGCGACCCCGGATATAGGCTGCCATGGGCACGCGGACCTCTCATTGTGTGCCGGCCAGCTTGTCACAATCGTAGCTGTCGCGCGCAGAGGTTCATTGCCGCATGGTGGGATCAACCCGGATTACTGGAAGCGGTTGAAAGACCAACGGAAATTGACCTCTTGCGGCCCCGGAATGCTGGAATTGGAACCCAGAAGATCGGCGATTTCGTGCTCGCGCCCGAGCGGCGGGCTGTCTGCCACTACCAGGTAGCGTTCGAGCAAGAGAAGTGGCTGCAGGCGGAAAGTCGTTTGACATTAGGAAGCGATCGCTTTGAGCGCCACCAAAGCGGGCCGGAAAACGATCTCTTAGACACGGTTGACGCACTCGCGCCTGCGGCTAGCATGGAACATAGAACAATGCTTCTTGGCGCCGTTAACGACTGACAAAAGGGAGGAATACGCATGTTGAAGCACCGGTTTCTAAAGGCGTCAGTCCTGGGATTGCCGATCCTCTTCCTGTCCGCTGTCACCAGCGTGGCGCAGCAGCAAGGTGGTGGGCCGATCCGGAACCTGACGCCCGTTACTGATGCCATGCTGCGCAGTCCGCCTCCTGGAGACTGGCTGATGTGGCGGCGGACCTACAACGCTTGGGGCTACAGTCCGCTGGAGCAAATCAACAAGGCCAATGTCAAGAACTTGAAATTGGCCTGGACCTGGTCGTTGACCAATGGCGCCACCGAAACGACGCCGATCGTTCACGATGGGGTGCTGTTCATCTTCAACTACGCGGACAAGGTACAGGCGCTCGATGCTGCCAGTGGCGACCTGATCTGGCAGTACAAGCGCGACCTGCCGGCGAAGCTTGTCGCTGGCGGCGGCAACCAGCTAGCCAAGCGCAACATGGCGATCTACGAAGACAAGTTGATCGTCGCAACGTCGGACGCTCACCTCGTCGCGCTCGATGCCAAGACCGGGAAGGTGGTTTGGGACCATACCACCGCCGACTGGAGCAAAGGCTGGCGCTACACTGGCGGTCCTTTCGTCGCCAATGGCACGATCGTGCAAGGGATGACCGGTTGCGGCAATGCTGAACCCGGCGGCTGCTTCGTTACCGGCCATGACCCAAAGACCGGCGCAGAGAAGTGGCGTGTACATACTATCGCGCAGCCGGGGGATCCCGGCTTCGACACCTGGAATGGCCTGCCGCTGGAATCCCGCTTCGGGGGATCGGCCTGGAATTCCGGCAGCTATGATCCGGACCAGAACGTGGTGTTCTACGGCACCGGACAGCCATATCCCTGGATTGCGGAAATGAATGGGTTGCTGCCCAAGAAGGAGGGCATGCGGAACAACGGTCTTTACACAGACTCCACGCTCGCCATCGATGTGGCTACTGGCAAGCTCAAGTGGTACCGCCAGCACCTCGAGACCGACAGTTGGGATCTCGACTATGCCTATGAGCGGCTGCTCATCGATCTCACGGTCAACGGCGAGCCGCGCAAGGCGCTCGTTACGACTGGCAAGCTCGGTATCATCGAGGCCATCGACCGGACCAACGGCCAATGGCTCTGGCACAAGCAAACGGTGCATCAGAACGTCGTGGCGGCGATCGATCCCAAGACCGGCGCGAAGACGATCAACCAGGCGGCTATCCCCAAGATCGGACAGACGACGGTCAACTGCCCGGCTGACCCTGGCGGCCGCGGTTGGCCGGCCACGGCCTATAGCCCCAAGACCGGAATTCTCTACCTGCCGCTCAACGAGTACTGCTCGAATACGACACCAACCCCGCTCGATCCGGGTCAGGCCTATACGGGCGGCGGCCGCGCGATCTACGCGCGCGTCCCAATCCCCAACAGCGACGGAAAGATCGGCAGCGTCCAGGCCGTCAAGTTGGCGGACCAGTCGACGGTGTGGAAATATCGCACGCGCGCGCCTCAGACTGGCGCAGTTCTGCCAACGGGCGGCGGGATTGTGTTCAGCGGGGCCTGGGATCGTTACTTCCGGGCCTTCGACGACACGACCGGCGAGGTGCTCTGGCAGGTTCGGCTCAATAATGCCGTTAACTCATTCCCGGTCACCTACACCGTGAACGGCAAACAGTATGTCGCGGTTGCAGCCGGCAATGGTTCGAGCGAGGCGCGCTCGCTTGCGACGCTGACGCCTGAGATCAGGAATCCAGACGGTGGTTCGGCGTTGTGGGTATTTGCGCTGCCGGACTGACGAGACTTGGATAGAGCCGGGTGGTGCGGGTGCTCAGGTCCGCGCCACCCCACTTGTTTTAGATCGCCTGCTGCGTCAATGGCCGCGGTTGCCTCTGACAACGGGCTTCTTGCGTTCGATTTTTCGACTTGCAATTCGAGGCTGTGTACGCGTGGAGCGGCTGCATGCTTTTGGTTTTCGCGTTGCCCGGTCGGTAGGATCACGGAGACGAATCCGGTGGAGCTGCATTCAAGCCGAGTCCTGGGTGGGCCGCGCGGCGCGCTCGGACATCGCTTTCGCAGGCATGTGACGGTCGCCGTGCTTGCGAGTTGGGTTGCGGTTGGCTCCGCTTTGGCGCAGACGCCGTTCGTGCCCGACGACTGGAAATTCGGTAAGCGGCAAGAGAGCAATACTTTGCACTATTGCGTGGATGCGCGCGATCCGGATTTTCCGGTTGCGCGCAAGATAGGCGCGGCGATCGCGTCTGCGCTGCTGCTGCAGCCGAAGGAGCACGTGATCGGCGAGAACCTGGTGGGGGAGGACCTGGACAATCTCTACCGAGTCTTTCTCGAAACCTGCGACCTCTACCTGGGCTTCAAGCTGATCTCCGACGCCTATCCGGATTGGCTCACGGTGACGCGGCCCTATTATCGGGTGGCCTACGCTCTCGCGGTGACCAATCCGGACTGGAAGGCGCTCGCCGACATGCCGCGATCGCAGGCGATCGGCGCGACGATCGGGACGAGCGCCGATCTCCGCCTGATCCAGTACTTGCAGGCCCTGGCTCCGAACCAGCGCTGGAGCCGCTTTCCGATGTCGTCCGACGAAGCCGCGCTGCGTGCGGTTCTGCGCGGTACCGCAGGCGCGGCGCTGGTCTGGGCGCCTGCGCTATGGGCCTTGCAGGCAAGGGACCAGAGCTTCGCCAAGCTGCGGGTGATCGCGCCCGCACCGCTGCCGGCGTCGACCGCTGACGTCGGCGCTGCGCTGCTGTCGAACGAGTCCTTCCTGCGCAGCAGCGTCGATCAGGCGATCGCGTCTCTGACTGCGGACGGCACGATGGAGGCGCTGTTGAA
The DNA here is from genome assembly GCA_963753575.1 of uncultured Alphaproteobacteria bacterium. Taxonomy (GTDB): domain Bacteria; phylum Pseudomonadota; class Alphaproteobacteria; order Rhizobiales; family Xanthobacteraceae; genus VAZQ01. The sequence continues at coordinate 1,929,028 of CAVWCR010000003.1, read as the reverse complement.
CGGCAGCAAGTTTCCGGCAACACCCGTAAAATGACGTTGCGGTTGTGATGGCGGGGCGCTCGCACGGATCACCAGGGCAGAAGGACGGCGGACAGTGACCCACGCACCTGCGCTCGCTGTCCGGATTGAGGCCGTGACCAAGCGCTACGGCCGCACGCTGGCGCTCGACAATGTCAGCTTCGACGTGCGTCCGGGCGAGCTGTTCGCGCTGCTCGGTCCCAACGGCGCCGGCAAGACCACGTTGCTGCACATCCTTTGCACCATTCTGCGGCCCGACATGGGCGCCGCCTTCATCAATGGCATCGACGTGATCAGGAATCCGGTCGAAGGGCGAAGGAATATCGGAATCGTTTTCCAGGAACCGAGCCTGGATGACCGGCTTACTCTGTACGAGAACCTGAATTTCCACGGCCTCGTCTATGGGGTGCCGGCCGCGCTGCGGCGCCAGCGCATCGACGAGATGCTTGCGCTCGTCGAGCTGTCCGAGTGGCGTGAGCGCCTGGTGCGCACATTGTCGTCCGGGATGAAGCGGCGGCTCGAGATCGCGCGCGCTCTGATCCACAATTCGCGCATCCTGTTCCTCGACGAGCCGACGGTGGGGCTCGATGCCCAGTCGCGCGAGCGGTTCTGGCAATATGTGCATCGGCTGCGCAACGAGCGCGAGCTTACCGTGATCGTCACGACCCACTACATTGAAGAAGTCGAAGGCTGCGGCCGCGTCTGCATCATCGACCAGGGCCGCATCCTGGCCCAGGATACGCCGGCGGCGCTGAAGGCGGCCCATGGCCAGGAGCTCATTCGCCTGGTCGCGCGCGACGAATCGGTCGCAGCGGAGATCGCGGCCGCCTACTCGGATCTTGCGGTTCGCAAGGACGCGGAGATCGTCCTCAAGTCGAGCGGCGACGCCTTCGCTGAAGCGCTGCTCGCGCGATTTGGGAGCAGGGTGCGGCGGCTTGCGGTCGAAGAGCCAAGTCTCGAGAGCGTGTTTCTCTCCCTCACCGGGCGCGAGCTCCGCGACCGGGCGGCCGGCGCACGCGAATTGACCTACGAGTTTGGCAAACGGGGAGGCGAGCACACCAAATGACGAACCCCGCTATCGAAATATCTGAAAAGCCAACGTCTGCGATCATGCTGCAACTGGGCGGCGTCTACGCCATCTGGCTGCGCGAGGTGAAACGCGCCATTCGCGACCGCAGCCAGCTCATTGGCGGCGTCTCAAGGCCGCTGCTGTGGGTGCTGATCATGGGAATCGGCCTCAATCCGTATTTCCGCGGCGAGATCTACGGCGAGGTGCGCTTCGTCGTGCCCTACACCTATCTCCAGTTTATCTTTCCGGCGGTGATCCTGCTCAACATCATGTACACGTCGGTGCAATCGGCCGTGTCGACGATCTGGGACCGTGAGTTCGGATTCCTGCGCGAGATCCTGGTGTCGCCGTTGCCCCGCGCCACCATCCTGCTCGGCAAGATCCTGGGGGGCACGACGGTCGCTTTGTTCCACGGCTCGCTGGTACTCGCGCTCGCGCGCTTTGCCGACGTCACGCTGACCCCGCTCGATATCGTGTATGGACTTGGCATCATGTTCATGCTCGCTTTCGGGCTCACGTCGCTCGGTGTGGTGATCGCCAATCGGGTGCGCAGCTTCGAAGGCTTCGGCGTGTTCGCGAACGCCGTCATTCTGCCGCTCTATTTCACGTCGAGCTCGATCTTTCCGCTCGACCCGTCGCTGACCAGCGCACAGACCAAGGTCGTCTATCCCGAGTGGCTGGTGACGCTGGTCGAGATCAACCCGCTCACCTATGCGGTCGACGCGCTGCGCGGCGCGTTCATCCATTTCTACCAGTTCGATCCCAAGCTCGGCCCGATCGTGCTCGTCATCATGGCGGCCTTGTTTTTCCTGATCGCGCTGCGCGACTTCCAGAAGGCCTGAGTGCATGGCGCTGCTTCCGGCCAAAGCGCGGACGCCGCTCTCCTACCTGATGATCTTCGGGCTCCTGGCGGGCGTCTATCTCCTGCCGGCCGATACGTCGCTCGGCGAGGTGCGCCGCGCCGGGCTTCTGCGCGCCTGCATGCCTCCCCTCTATCCGCCACTTGTCACCGGCGATCCCGCCGCGCCTGGAATTGACGTGGAATTGCTGCGGGCGCTCGCAGGCAGCCTCGCTTTGAAATTCGCCATCACGCCCAATCCAGCGATGGGGCAGGACTTCAACCCGCGCAATTGGCGCGTCACTCGCGCGCAGTGCGAGGTGCTGGCCGGCGGCGTGGTGGCGTCGCCGGTGACCCGCTCGTTCCTCGAGACCAGCCCTTCCTATGCGCAGACCGGCTGGGGGCTAGTGTTGCCGAAGCCGATCGGCGATCTGCAGGGCCGTCGCGCCCTCGTGCTCCCAGGCATCTCGGGCCTCGACCGTGTCGCGCTGTCGCGCTTCTTGCGCGGTAGGAATATCGAGTTCACCATTGCGCCGAGCGTCGCAGAATTCGTGCGCGGACTACGCGACGGGCGATTCGACGTTGGCGTAACCGAGATGCTGCTGGCTGGGCAGATCGCCGTGCGCGAAGGCTGGAGCGCGCAATGGGCGCCGGCCGAGCTGCCCCGGTTCCCGGTCGTGTTCGGTCTTTGGAAAGGCGACCTCACGCTCAAGCGCGCCATCGTCGACGCGCTGGCGCAACTCGAAAAGAATGGTGAGATCGCCAGGATCATGTCGCGCTATCGCGGGGACAAAGCGGGCAGCAGGAGCTGAATCGTGTCCGGCGAGACCGGCCGGCGTGCCCGTCATTCCCCTAGAACAATGTGCGCAACCAGACCATAGGCCGGCGCGAGCGCACGCGTGATGAGGCCGGTAGCGGCAAGCGCCGTGAGCAGCACCGCGGCATAGATATGCAAGCGGCGGATGACGCCGCGTGTGCTCGGAACCAGCGCCACCACAAGGTGGCTGCCGGTCAGCGGCGGAAGCGGAAGCAGGTTGATTAACGCGAACCAGATCCCGAGTTGCCCGATGGCATCGATGAGCGCGAAGACCAGCGTGGATGGCGTATCCGCGAGGTAGGGCAGAAGGACCGGGCGCAGGAGTTGCAAGGCGAGGAGGATGACGAGGACTGCAGCCGAGGCCACAACGACGATGACCGCGAGGCCGCAGCGTCCCATGCGAAGCGTGCCCGGATCGATCGCGACCGGCTTGGTCCAGCCGACCGAGAACAGCACGCCGGATGCAAACCCCAGCAGGTCGATATGAGTAAGTGGATTGACGCGCAGCCGTCCGTCATAGCGTGGGCCCGCGTCGCCCAGGATATAGGCCGCGCCTGCGACGGCGGCGCCGTGCACGGCCACGATCACCAGAAGGGCGCAGAAGCGCAGGAGAATCTGGTTCAGTGTGAAGTCGGTCAACGAGGCACCGAACGGTTGAGGGCGGCGGAGCGCAGCAATCGAAACGATCCTATCGCTGCAGGCTCATGTTCTGTTGCGCGTTTTGCTCGGACGGCAGTTCCTTGTCGCCGGCTGAATAGCCGTTGCTGCTCAGGATGAAGGCCACGAGATCCGTATAGGTCTGCCGACTGAGCTGGCCCGGACGATCGGGGGGCATCGTCACGCTGACGTATCCGGAGAGTGCGGCCACGCTTCCTGTCCCCCAGCGCGTGCGAAAATAGCCGCCCTTGAGCGGCGGTCCGCCAAACTCGCCATTGTCGAGCGCCGAGCCGTGGCAATCCTGGCAATTGTGCAGATACGCCGCCTGTCCGCGATCCGCCTGCTCCGTCGTAAACGTAGGGGGCGTGGGCCGGTCTTGTGCAGACACCGGAGTAGGCACTGAAAGAAAGACGGCGAAAGCCAGGGCCGCTTTTTGGACGATTCGGCTGAGACTATTGATCTTACTCATTGGAACACCTGGCTCGTCAGAACACCCGCGGCTCATCGTTCTCTTGTCCGCAAGGAAGTGCGTAGCTGTTCACGTTCAGGACGTCTACGGTACTGCAAATCCCGCCAGCACGTGCCAAGTCTCTTGTGTGTGCCTGCATAATACGCCGACGGCTATTGGGGCACGCACGCATCTCGAACCAGTCTCATGCAAGTTCGAACCGACTCTCGGGCAAGCAGCACCGAGATTCGACGTGAGACTGGCGCGCGAAATTGGCTGGGCAAGCCGAAAATCCCCAATAGCGCACCCAGAGACCACGCATCGTCGCGCTAACCCGCGGGAATGTCGTGCATGTTTTCGGGAGGGCCGAGATGCCTCCAACAGACCGCTGCTCAGAACCACCCGGCTTGAGGGCACTTAAAGCCCGTTTGGGGCGTAAATTGAGGGGGGTTATGGGAAAATTACCTCAACAACTGGAACAGGGAATTTTCGGCCCGTAACAGGGAAACTTTATTTCCGCGAGCAGGGAAGGGGATTTGCACGGAGGGAAGGACAGGAGGTTGATCTGAGCTTTGCTCGCGACCCTCGCCATTTGGCCCCCGGTAGCTGCGCATATCGAGCATGAACACATCAAGCAGCGGGCCGTACGATATCTTGCGATAGACCCGTCCGGGCTCGGCGAACGTATCGCGTGTCGGCATGTATTCGTGGAAAGCGCGGTTGGCGCGCGCGGCGAGCAGCAGCGCGTTCTTTTCGGCGTACCTTTTGCGCAGATGCTCCGCCCGCGTCAGTGGCTCTCCTGGCCACCAGTTGTTGGTGACTTCGTGATCATCCCATCGCGAGAAAATCGGGACCGCGGCATTGAAGGTGCGCACGTTCCGGTCAAGCAGATTATATTTGCAGTTGCCGCGAAACTCGGCGAGCGTCTCCGCCGGCTTGGACTTCTCATCGGTTACGAGGTTCTTCCAGAGCCCACCGTTCGGAAGCTTCTGTTTGGCGGGGATCGGTCCGTCGGCGTAGATATTGTCGCCGTTATGAATGAAGAAATCCGGACGATTGCGTAGCGTGGTGGCGTAGGTGCGCATGCCACCACGCGCTTCGTCGATGCCCCAGCCCTGGCCGGCGGTGTCGCCCGACCACGCGAACGAGATGGAGCGGCGGTCAGATGGGGCTGTCCGGAATCGGCCAACGACGGCGTCGCCGACAATGGTTGGCGAGGAAAGGTCCTCGAAGCGAATCCGATAGAAGATGTCCTGGCCGGCCGGCAGGCCTTCGATCAGGGTCTTGGCAGCAAAATCGGTCTCCGGAAGTGCGTCCACGAAGGCACCCTGGCGGATGTCCTTGAAACTGTCCGTGGTCGCGATCTCGACTTGCATGCGCGAAGGGCGATCCGTGCGCGCCCAGACGACACCGGAATCAACCGAAACGTCGCCGCTCTGCACGCCATGAGTGATGAGCGGCCAGTCGGCTGCTCGGCTGAGGTAGGGCTTGGCGAGGATGGTCATCGCAGTCGCCGATGTCGCCGTAGCCAGCAGCCGGCGGCGGGTCAGGCCGCGGTAGATGCGTATCGACATGCAAATCTCCGTCGAAAAAGCTGCCCCAGCAGGCAGGGTCAGGAGATTTTCTCGACTGGACGACGCGCTTGTGACAGTCAGACCACCGGCCGGAGTATTCAGCCGCAGAAGTTCTCAATCTTCGAAGATTGCAGCACGCGGTTGCATTCCAGAACCCGGTCGTAGTCCATTGAGGGACGGTGGCCGATTGGGTTTGTATCCAGGGCATGCCGTACCCTCGCGTGGCGCATTTCTATCGCATTACTCCGAGTTCCTGGGCGGCAGCCACGATCTGGCCCCGCTCCTGCGGCGCGTCGGCAAAAATCGCCAGTGCGCGCTCGAGTGCCTGCTTCGCCTGATCAGGCTCGCCAAGCACGACCCGTGATCGCATGAGTTTGATCCAGCCTTCGGCGTCGCGCGGCGATTGCTCCAGACGAGCTGCAAGCCCGTCAACCATTCCTCGGATCATGGCAACTCGATCCGATGCCGGCATCGTGCTAGCCGCGCGGACGTCCTCTGCGGTTGGGCCTGGATGAACGGCGCGTGAACTCGTGGCGGGTGGTGGGTCGCCGCCCAGCGCCTTCAAGATGTCGCCGCTGGCTGCGGCCTGATGGCCGCCCAGCCGTGCAGAGACGTCGACGCCGATCTCGCGGCCGAGCGCAACGGCCCTTTGTTTGATCTCGGCATGCCACGACTCGTTTGGATCAGCTCCCTTCAGGATCGCCATCCAATCGTTGAGCGCGGAGACCTTGTCTCCGGATTGGGCTTTGGCCAAGCCTTTGAAGAAGAGCGCCCGCGGATCAGCGGGATCGCGCGCGAGCGCTTCGTCGAACACCCGCGTGGCCTCCGCAGTGATCATCCCGTTTGCCGCACTTACAAGAGCCTCACCGCGAAGGCTTCGGAACTCTGCAAAATCAGGACGCAACTCGATCGCCTTGAGATAGGCGGCGGCCGACTCGGCAAAGCGCTGGGTGCTAAAGTAGGACCAGCCGAGCATGCGCCAGCCTTCCGGATCGTTGGGGTGCTGTTTCAAGCGTGCGGCAAGGCGGTCGATCATGTCTTCGACCGAGGCCAGCCCCCCTTGCGGCGCTGATTGTTCGGTCTCGGGATGTTGGGTGAGAGCCGCAAGCCGTTCAACGGCCAGTGCGGCCTCGGAGCGTGCCGAAGATTGGGCTGTCGTCGGTTCTGGCGGTTCGATCGAGGCGTAGAGAGCGACCATGGCCAGCACAAAGATTCCGCCCAGAGCCGCGGCGACTATGTTTCGCTGAATTGTTAGGGGGCCGGACAAGACCGTTCCTTCAGTCGGGCCCGCTCCTGATACCGGTTGTGCTGAGGTGCCGAGCGTCTCAGCCTGAGTGTGGCCGCCTGCAGCCGCGGCCCGTTCAGATTCCTTGATCTTATCTGTAGTGGCGAGTTCGTTCCGACGTGCACTCAGTAGGATTGTTGAGATGACGCCCGCGCCGAACGACACGGCGACTGCCAGGATGATCCAAAGCGTCATTGTGGTCTCCCGTCCATGAGCATCTCGCTTCGCTCAGACATGCCGCGAAACGATCCTGCGTGCGCTGCTGCTCCCCATGGGTCGTCCTGGCGGCCCACTATCGGCACATCGGCCAAGGAAGTACACAGTTGCGTCGATCAGCAGGATTTTGCGCTTTTCCGTCGACATGGAAATCGTAGCGAATCCCCGCCGTCAGAAAAAGATTGGTTGTCTTCTCCCTGATGCCAAGTTGATTCAGGTCAGTCCACTGGGTGCCGACTTCCACCTCAAGGTTGAGATCCTTGGTCAAGTAGTAGTTGAGCAGGACAGACGGCAAGATCGTGTATTCCTTCAGATCGGTTGTGTCGCCCTTGCGATATCCGAGCCGCAGGCGAGGACTGATGCGGAACTCGGGCATGAGAGGATACCGCGCGCTGAAATCGAGCACATAGAGATTGGACTGGGCATAGTCCGCAAACCGAAATCCGGCAATATACATGTCGCCGGGCTGGAAGAGGCCTGTGCCGATGAGCTGCGCCGAATAGTAGTACTCCCTTCCGATGGGAAGGATTGCATCCACCCCGCCCGATGCCGGCATGCCCGATACGTCGACGACAGTCGCGTCGGCGCTCACTTGAAACTGGTCATTCAACGGATGCGAAAAGCCAACCATGGCGGACCGATAGGTTGCAGTCCGGTCGATCGCGAGCTGGTCGACTTCCTGCTTGGTGTAGAAGCGCATCATGTCATAGAGAGTCAGGAACGGCTGTCCCTGCAGCGCGGTCCATGCCGACAAATAGGGTGTCTTACGGTAGTCGACGGAGCCATATATTGTCGACTTGTCGAACAGGGTCCAGGAGCCCGAGAAGATGGCTGCGTTAAGCCTGTTGAAGTGCACGTCGTAGTCCACGGTTCCCAGCAACGATCTGGTGACGTCGAAATATCGGAACTCGGCGCCGACACTGCGTCGGTCGAGCCAGGACCGGTCTCGCTGCTCGATCGCAAACAGAGTGGTCTCGAATCCGCCAAAGAAAGGTCCGAGGTCGACACTCGCACCATAAAAGACCTTCTGATCCTTGAAGATACCGTCTTTTCGGCTGACAACCGGCGAGCCGCCGACAAGGTTGAAACGAACCGCCGGGCTTGTCTGCCAGCTGAATAGGGCGCCATCGAAGCGTCCGAGCACACCGCCCGTGTTGCGAGTTTGACGACCGACGCGTCCCAGGACGCCCCAGTCGATCAGCGTCGTCTCCAGATAGAGCGCTGAAATACCAACGATGTCCCGATGCGTTACGTCGGGTTGAAAGCTGTGTTCCTCGGTGCCGGAGAATCGGATTTTTGATTTCGCCACGCCGTCCGTCCAGGTTCCGGTCAGGTCGAGGCTCGAGAGTACTGTGTTCTGGTGCACGCGATGCGCGTCCGGATCCTCGTTGGGAACGGGCGGCAGCGATGGATCCTTTAGCGTGCGGAAGCTGTCATCGCGGATGTAGAAGGCCGACACGCTGCCGTACAGGCTCCAGCCCGGCTCACTACGGCGTCGGAAGCGCGGACTTTTGGCTTGGCGAAGTTTTTCTCGCGGCTCGCCCATCGCGGTCAAGAGCCCTGCCATTCGCTGTGCAACCCGCTCATTGCCTTCGCCGCTTGGGTAGCGGCGCAGGTAGTCTTCGTATTCGCTTCTTGCTTGCGCAAGCTGACCGCTCTTCTGATGCGCGAGGCCCAGGAACTCCTGTGCTTCAGCGCTGTATTGGTTTTCGGGATAGCGCAGCACTTTGGTGAACAGCCTTATCGCGCTCTTGAACTGCCCCTTTCTCAGAGCGGCCCTGCCTTCGTCCATCGACGCCGCCGCGATACGCAGATCCGCATTCAAAATCTTGCCGGGCGGACGGTCCTTCAGGCGCATGGGCGCGGTCAGGTCCGCAGAGCCACCACGTGGCTCGTCCTTCTCATGCGCCTCACGTGCTCCGGCAGGAACCTCCGGCCGACAGGCCGGGTAGCCCTTCTTGCCTGCAATCGCCACGATGATGCTCTCGAAATTCGAACCTTGGGCTACCTGATATGAAACGGGATGCTCGAACTGAATTCTGAGCACCGGGCCAGACGGCTGATCGGACTCGAAATCGACAGCCTTGATCGCGGCGACTTTTCCATTCGCCACGCGGATCGCCTCTCGTCTGAGCTGCAGCAGCGCAGCCGCCTGATCCCGATCGATCGGGCGGACCGAGATCCGCAATTCATCGCCGCTGCTAAGCGGAAAGTGGCTGCTATAGCGGATGCGTAGGTTGAAATCGATCTTGAGGATCATGCATCCCCGATCGGTTAGGAGCTGTGCGCCGGCAAGTGCCTGGTCGACGACCGGTTCGGCCGTCGCCTGAACTCGACGCCCAGATCAAAGCCGAGGAGAACGCCAGCGCCGTCAGCCGGCGGCGGCGATGCGCGAGCGATCTCACTAGAAGCCCCCTCCATTGGCCCGGTGTTGACCCGTGCGCCGCGTCTTGATCGTCGTCAGTGAGCTGTCGGTGTAGACGTGGCAGGCGCCGCTACAATCCCTGAGCTCGGCGACCGTGTAGTAGACCGTGGCGGGTTTGTCGTACTTCTTGTGCGGGCTCGGCCTGAAGTTTCCAGCGTGGCATCCCGCGCAGTCTGGTTTGTACGCGGCGTACTTCCAGGGCAGCGTCTGGGAGTTCGATGTGTGGCAGCTTGCGCACGTTACCCGCGTGCCGTGGTCCGGATAGGTTGGCGACACGTGCCTGTAAGCGACGGGGGTCCAGGCAGTGGTCCGGTGGCAGCTCTCGCACGGCTGCGTGGTGACGAAGTGCGTGGCCGGCTTGCCCACCGCCGTGCTGCCGTTGTGGCAGGTCGCACAGCTCGCGGTGATGCCGGTGTGGTCCATGCGGGCGCCCGCGAAGGTGACCGTGCTCTTGTGACAAGTCTCGCAGGCGGCGTTGGTCACGATGTGGGTGGCCGGCTTGCCGAGCGCGGTGGTGCCGTTGTGGCAACGAGCACAGCCGGTGGTGATGCCGGTGTGGTCCATACGGGCGCCCGCGAAGGTGACCGTGCTCTTATGACAAGTCTCGCAGGCTGCCGTGGTCGCGATGTGAGTGGCCGGCTTGCCGAGCGCCGTTGTGCCATTGTGACAGCTGGCGCAGCCGGTGGTGATGCCGGTGTGATTGAAGGTGGCGCCAGCAAAAGTCGTGGTGCTCTTGTGACAAGTCTCGCAGGCCGCCGTGGTGGCGACGTGATTGGCCGGCTTGCCGAGCGCCGTTGTGCCATTGTGACAGCTGGCGCAGCCGGTGGTGATGCCGGTGTGATTGAAGGTGGCGCCCGCGAAAGTCGTGGTGCTCTTGTGGCAGGTCTCGCACGCCGCCGTGGTGGCGACGTGATTGGCCGGCTTGCCGAGTGCCGTGGTGCCGTTGTGACAGCTGGCGCAGCCGGTGGTGATACCGGTGTGGTTGAACGTGGCGCCCGCGAAAGTCGTGGTGCTCTTGTGGCAGGTCTCGCACGCCGCCGTGGTGGCGACGTGATTGGCCGGCTTGCCGCGCGCCGTGGTGCCGTTATGGCAGCTGGCGCAGCCGGTGGTGATGCCGGTGTGATTGAAGGTGGCGCCCGCGAAGGTGGTGGTGCTCTTGTGGCAGGTCTCGCACGCCGCCGTGGTGGCGATGTGGGTGGCCGGCTTGCCGAGTGCCGTGGTGCCGTTGTGACAGCTGGTGCAGCCGGTGGTGATACCGGTGTGGTTGAACGTGGCGCCCGCGAAAGTCGTGGTGCTCTTGTGGCAGGTCTCGCACGCCGCCGTGGTGGCGATGTGGGTGGCCGGCTTGCCGAGTGCCGTGGTGCCGTTGTGACAGCTGGCGCAGCCGGTGGTGATACCGGTGTGATTGAAGGTGGCGCCCGCGAAAGTGGTGGTGCTCTTGTGGCAGGTCTCGCACGCCGCCGTGGTGGCGACGTGATTGGCCGGCTTGCCGCGCGCCGTGGTGCCGTTATGGCAGCTGGCGCAGCCGGTGGTGATACCGGTGTGATTGAACGTGGCGCCAGCAAAAGTCGTGGTGCTCTTGTGGCAGGTCTCGCACGCCGCCGTGGTGGCGACGTGATTGGCCGGCTTGCCGCGCGCCGTGGTGCCATTGTGACAGTTGGCGCAGCCGGTGGTGATGCCGGTGTGATTGAAGGTGGCGCCCGCGAAAGTGGTGGTGCTCTTGTGGCAGGTCTCGCACGCTGCCGTGGTGGCGATGTGGGTGGCGGGCTTGCCGAGCGCCGTGGTACCGTTGTGACAAGTAGCGCAACCGGTAGTGATACCGGTGTGATTGAAGGTGGCGCCCGCGAAAGTGGTGGTGCTCTTGTGGCAGGTCTCGCACGCCGCCGTGGTGGCGACGTGATTGGCCGGCTTGCCGCGCGCCGTGGTGCCATTGTGACAGTTGGCGCAGCCGGTGGTGATGCCGGTGTGATTGAAGGTAGCGCCCGCAAAGCTCGTCGTGCTCTTGTGGCAGGTCTCGCAAGCCGCCGTGGTGGCGACGTGATTGGCCGGCTTGCCGACTGCCGCGGTGCCGTTGTGACATGTAGCACAACCGGTCGTGATGCCAGTGTGGTTCATCTTGGCGCCGGCGAAGCTCGTCGTGCTCTTATGGCAAGTCTCGCAAGCCGCCGTGGTCGCGATATGGGTCGCCGACTTGCCGCGGGCGTTGGTGCCATTGTGGCAGTTGGCACAGCCGGTGGTGATGCCGGTGTGGTCCATCATCGCACCGGCAAAAGTCGTCGTGCTCTTGTGACAGGTCTCGCACGCCGCGGTCGTCGCAATATGGGACGACGACTTGCCCTGAGCGCTGATGCCGTTGTGGCAGCTGGCGCAGCCGGTGGTGATGCCGGTGTGATTGAAGGTAGCGCCCGCAAAGCTCGTGGTGCTCTTATGGCAGGTCTCGCAGGCGGCCGTGGTGGCGACGTGATTGGCCGGCTTGCCGACTGCGGCGGTGCCATTGTGGCAACTGGCGCAGCCGGTGGTGATGCCGGTGTGGTCCATCTTGGCGCCGGCGAAGCTAATCGTGCTCTTGTGGCAGGTCTCGCAGGCGGCGGCGGTGGCAATGTGGGTCGCCGGCTTACCGCGGGCAGCAGTGCCATTGTGGCAGGTCGCGCAATCGGTGCTGATGCCGGTGTGGTCCATCACGGCGCCGGCGAAGCTGGTCGTGTTTTTGTGGCAGGTCTCGCAGGCCGCTGTCGTCGCGATGTGAGTTGCCGGCTTGCCGAGGGCATTCGCGCCGTTGTGGCAGCTGGCGCAGCCAGTGGAGATGCCGGAATGCGTCCAACTCACTGCATAGAACGTGAAGGTATTGCGATGGCAGGCTTCGCACGGCGCTGTGGTTGCGATGTGGGTCGCAGGCTTGCCGCGCGCGTGCGAGCCGTTGTGACAGCCCACGCATGCGCCAATCGCTTGGCTGTGGTCGTAGCGAATCTGGTGCCAAGCGGTTTCCACATGGCACCGCTCACAGGCATTTGTCGTACGGGCATGCGTGGCGGGCTTTCCGCCGGCAATCGTGCCGTTGTGGCAGCCGGCGCATTGTCGCGGCGTGCCTTTGAAGCGACCACCAACGTGGCACGAGGTGCAGTCGACGCTGAAATGGGCCCCAGCGAGCGGGAATCCGGTCGAGAAGTGATCAAACGACGTGCCGTTTCGCTGCGCATGCACCGGCGCGCCGCCCAGTGCCGCCAGCACAAGGACCAAGCACAACCGCCAGGCCCGTGACCTGAAGCCCGACCCGATGATATGAGCGAATTCTTCGCTCATTTCCTATGCCCCCTTGCCTCTCAACTTCCCCCGAAGTCGAAACCGATTGCACTGTCAGCTGGCTGCGATCTCGCCAAGAATGGGAGCAATACAAACCCGCTCGAACAGCGCGCACGCGCCTCGATCGAATTCCAAGCGTCCATTCTCTGGCTTGTCGGAAGTACGTCCGTTCCACCCCGAACGGGTACCTCGCGATCCGCGCTGCCGCTCTAACTCGAGGGGTACCGAGTTCACCTCGATCGGGCAGACAGGGGTCGCATCACTCTAGGCCCCCGACAGATCAGCCGACCTCTCGCTCTGATCCTACCGCATCCTCCGTCGACACTCCTTTGTTCAAGGCATCTGCTGTTCAAGACATCTGCTGTTCAAGACATCTGCAATCTACGAACGTTGCGCGACTAAGTTGTTGCCGTACTCTCGCGCCCTCGCGCTCTTTGTTTAGAATAATTCTGACGAAAATTAACAACCTGCCCGCGGCCATTGTTGGGCAATTTTGAGACGATGCCACTGAAAGACGCTAGATGATCGTACCGCGTCTTTTTCTATGTTGTTATTTCTTCTGCAAAATCGTTGCAGAATACCTTTGCAATTTTTTCTAAAGTGGTTCGGCGAAATCGTTAGACGAAGGAGCTGACGTAGGGACGCGGCCCACACATCGCTACCGGGCCGATCTTGTGGACGATATTGCCGGTGCAATCAGACCACTATATGACGAAGTGAGTTGGGATCATGAGTGGCGCGCGCTTCTATTCGTGTATTTCTATTCGCGTATTGCGTCTCCGACGACCATGATCAAGTCGCAGCGAAACTCATCAACTGCCTTGGCGGCTTGATCTTCAATCCGGTGGTAACAAGCGCTATTACCAAACTGCCGGTTCTCGAACTTGCCATTGCGATCTTGAACGACTTCAGCCTGGATCTTCCTGCCTAGAAAATTATAGAGCGCCTTAGCTCTCGCCGCATTGCATGAAAACTGAAGGATATTACCATTGCCTTCCACCGAGCCGGTGGCAATCGCGTCCTTGATGCAATCGCTGACCCCCGACAATGTCATTGACTGCGGGGTGACTTGAGCGCGAGCCGGTGGCGCCATGAGCGCGAGAGTCATGTGCGCGAGACAAGCGGCCATCAGCAATTTGTACATGAGCACCTCCAACGATCCATGCGCTGGGCCACAGTTGCCCATCTGAGCCGCTTTCTTAGAGGCGCCGCACGACAAGGCCGGCCCTGTCTCGCGACTGGTGTCCGGCCGGATCATCGCCGGATCACCCCGCGTTTGAATGACACGGTGTTGTGGCAGCGCTCGCATGACTTTCCGAACGAGCCTTGATGCACGTCATCGCGGTTGTGGCAACTGACGCAAGTCTTCGATAGCGAGATCTTGGCGACTGCCTTGACGGTGTGACAGGCGTGGCAGTTGAGGCCTCGATGGGCTCCGTCCAGTGGGTATCGAGTCTGCGCGTTGTGATCAAAGCGCCAGCGTACCCAGCCATTGGGGTTGTGGCACCGGGCGCAATTGCTCGTGAGGCGGCCTTCGTGGTGACTGTCCTTGTGACAGCTGGCGCAGGCGCGCGGTGCATCCTTGAAGGTTGTGGTGCGGTGACATTCTTCGCATGGCACAATGGCATGACGACCGATGAGCGGAAAGCGCGTAAGGTCGTGGTCGAAGGCGACTTTGCGACGCCAGCCAGTTTCCCTGTGGCACTGCTCGCACCGATTGCCGAGCTGGGCTTTGTGAGCGTCATCCTTCTTGTGGCACGAAACACAAGTGGTTGCGAGCTTGTCACGATAGAGGTCGCCGGTATGACAGGTATCGCATTTGACCTTCACGTGCTCTCCTCGCAAGGGAAATTTGGTCATCCGATCGTGGTTGAAACGTACCGTCTTCCATTTGCTTGAGGCGTGGCAGGTCTCGCACTTGTTGCCATACCGGGTGGCATGGGCGTCCTGCAGGCGATGGCACGAAACGCACGTGGTCGGTAGGTTCTTGTAGCGCTCGCCGGCATGGCAGGCTGCGCACGCGACATCCTTATGGGCTCCCACGAGAGCGAACTTGGTCTTGCTGTGATCGAACGGCTTGACACGACGCCAGCCTTCCTCGCTGTGGCAGCCATCGCATTTTTCGCCCAGGCGTTGCTTGTGAGGTTCCTTCGACTTGTGACAGTCGAAGCAGCGCCCGGGCGTATCGCGGAAAGCGACGGTGGCGGTATGGCACCCGTCGCAGCGAACGGTCTTGTGTCCACCCTTGAGCTCAAAGTCCGTGAAGGCGTGATTGAAGGTCTCGCGATCGAGTTGGATGACGTCCGCGCCTCGGCCCTTGTGGTCGCTATGGCAATGCTTGCAGTCCTTGTTCAGGGCATCAGGCTGGCGGCCGTGAAAGCCTTTCCGACCCCGGCGGTCTGCGGCGGTATCCTTATGGCACACAAGGCACAGACTGCTCTGCGACTGCCGTGAAAACGGCTCATGGCAGCTGCTGCACTCCTTCTCAAGTTTGGCATGCCCCGAAATCAAGGGGCCGGGCATCACGAGCGACTGGAAGATGTTCTGCGACCGGGCGCTCGAACTCATCGCGACGGCGCCGATTGCTCCGAGGACAATCGCCCGTGCGACGAGATATTTCAATGGTGCGGCTCCGGTCAGTAGAAGTGGACAGCGATGACGTGGATGATGGCCACCAGAACAAGAAGAATGAACAGTGGCAGATGCAGGACGTGCCAAAGGGCGAAGAGACGCTCATAGAATGCAAATGCAGCCGCCTTTCTGACTGCGGCCAGATGCAGCGCTATGAGTTCGTGGGCGGCGGCGAGCCGTTCACGCCGTATCCGTCGCGGCCAGCGGTGCCTTTTCGCTTCGCGTTTGATCAGCCAGTTGGCCTCGGCCGATAACCGTCGGCGCAGCGCGCGCGCCCGCAACTTCAGCGCTGACATCGACCAGAGGCCGGCAAGCGCGCCGCTCCGCGGCGCCATGGCCAGTTTGGCGAACGCATCCAACTCTGTGGCGATACGGTCCGAATCCGGGACATCATCGCCAAACAAGTGCTTGAGGGTGGCAGCATCAGCGAGGATCTCTTTCACGGCTGCCTTACGGCCATAAAGACCAAGGTGGACCTTGCCGTAGAGGTACCGGCCAACCAGGCCGCTTGCTGCAACGATCAGCATCGCGAACAGGGCGACGTTGCTGTTGAGCGATCCAAGCTGAAAGTTGGAGTGGAATAGGATCAATGCCGGCCCGACAAGTCCGAGCACCATGTGGACGCGAAACCAGAATGCGACGCCACCCATGAGGCGGAGGAGCTTGACGCGCTTGCGAAGCGGATAGAGCAGCAACAGCAACATGGCGCTGGCCCCGGCAATGCCGAGCCAATAGCCAAGGCCGCTTTCGGGGGTCAGGTGGCCTTCGTTTCGGTTGACCCAGCCCACCGCGAGAAAGCTGATCAGCGCGGCGGCGAATGCAAAGGGGACGATCGTTTCGCTCGGGTGCGTCAGGTAATGCGCGAAACGCGCCCTGCCCCGCGGGCGCTGCACAATCGAGGCCGCATCGCATGAGGCGACGCTCGCCTGGCGGGGTGGCGCGAAACCACCGCGCAATTGCGAAACCGCTCGGCTTGACATCATTGTCCCCCGTCGTTCCGACTGCTGCGGTCGGCAACACAGGTAGTAAAGAGCAGACACAATTCGGCAGCTTTGCGGCCTTGCCAGCTATGCGGTTGGCGTTGTGGGTGTGTCAGTACCAAGTAGCGCCCTGCATTGCGGATGATCACACACTTTGAAACGGACGCACCGCTTGTCGTCACAAAACGGCCGGCAATTGATTGTTGCCTTCGATCCGGCAAGATCGTCATGTTGCGCGACCTCTTGCGCTTGAATTCAACAACGACCTTACGACGAGACGACGTTACGACGAGAGTAGTGGCGACGACATGCTCTCAGGTTCGCTGATTGTCTTCTACGCGCTTCTGTTGCTTGTCATCTGGGCTGTCTACCTCGGGCTGCGCAGGAGAGGCGAAGCCAAAAGCAAGGCAACGCTCGATGCGGCTGCGGAAGCCGGCATGCTGGAGCCTGCCTCTCTGCACCCGTTTATCGATCCGGTGAAATGTCTGGGTTGTGGCGCCTGCGTGCGCGTTTGTCCCGAAGGCGAAGTGCTGGGCATGATCAATGGCAAGGCGCAATTGATCGAGCCGACAGAATGTATCGGGCACGGCGCCTGCAAGGCAGCGTGCCCGCGCGATGCGATCACGCTGGTGTTCGGCACGGAAACGCGTGGGGTGGAAATTCCTTATGTGGGGCCCGATTTCCAGACCAACGTACCCGGCATTTTCATTGCCGGCGAGCTTGGCGGCATGGGTCTCATCCGCAACGCGATAGAGCAGGGCCGGCAGGCCATCGAGTTGGTCCGAAGTCTCGACGGGCTCGGACGGCGGGATGTTCTTGATATCGTCATCGTCGGGAGCGGCCCTGCAGGGTTCTCGGCCAGTCTCGCGGCCATGCAACACAAGCTTCGCTTCGTGACCATCGAGCAGGAAAGCTTTGGTGGCACGGTTGCACATTTTCCCCGCGGCAAGCTCGTCATGACGGCGCCTGCGACGCTTCCTATGATCGGCAAGGTCAAGTTCAGGGAAATCAGCAAGGAAAAGCTTCTCGCATTCTGGACGAAGGTCACCCAGAAGACCGGCCTCAAAATTCGTTACGGCGAGCGGCTCGACGCCATCGTCCCGGCCGATTGCGATTTCGAGATCAAAACCAGTCGAGGAATCTATCGAGCCCGCGCGGTGCTGTTGGCGATTGGCCGTCGCGGCACACCGCGCAAGCTCGATGTTCCGGGCGAGGATCAGCCCAAGGTAGTCTACCGTCTGATTGATCCTCAGCAGTATCGAGGGCAGCATGTGCTTGTTGTCGGTGGCGGCGACAGCGCTCTCGAGGCGGCCGCCAGCATTGCCGAGGAGCCCAATACGCAGGTTACGCTGTCCTATCGCAGTGAGGCCTTTTCGCGCGCTAAGATGAAGAACCGTCAGCGGGTGGACGCTGCGCAGCAAACCGGCCGGCTCAAGGTGATGCTCCGTTCGGGCGTCAAACGTATCGGCGTCGACGATGTCGAAATCGAGCAAGCCGGCAGACGAACGACAATCGACAACGATGCCGTCATCGTCTGCGCGGGCGGTATTCTGCCGACCCCGTTCCTCAGGAGCATGGGTATTGAAATCGAAACCAAATACGGAACGGCCTAGCGCCGCATATCTCCCGTCGATAGGCGCAATGGCGATCGCGGTGCTCGCAGTGATGGCGGGCGGTGCATCTGCGCAACGTGAGCGGCAGAGCGCGCCGGCAATTGATTCAGCCGTACGCACAGGCCAGTTTGATCGAGCCGCCGTCGCTCTCAGGCGCGCGGCCGAGGCTGGCAATGCCGAGGCGCAATATGAACTGGCCTCGCTCTATCGAGCGGGTCGTGGCGTGCCGCAGGACGACACGCTGGCATTCCGGTGGATGAAGGCGGCCGCCGAAAAGGGCCACCAGAAGGCGCAGTTCAATCTCGGCCGGATGCTGCTTTCCGGGCGAGGCACGTCGCTTGATGTGGCGCAGGCGCGGCTTTGGCTGCAGAAAGCTGCAGCACAGGGTAATGACGAAGCGGTGAAGCTCCTTGCGGACATCCAGCGTGCCGGCGGATCACGCCAGATGAACTCGCAGACTAAGAACGCACGGGAAGCCACGTCGCAGAGCCCGGTCGCCAAAGCGCCGCCAAGCGCCGCCGCGCAGCGCGCCTTGAGGGAGGCCGCCAGAAACGGCCGGCCCGCCATCTTGGACGCCGCCTGGCGCGGACAAGCCGATGCCGTCCGGCAATTGATCGCAGCCGGCGCCGACATGAAAGCGCATGACGAGGACGGCAATACGGCGCTGGCGCTGGCAGCGGCCGCAGGCAAGGGCGCCGTGGTAGATGCGCTGCTTTCCCTCAAGGCCGACGTCGACGCCAGCAATCGCTCCGGGGAAAATCCGCTCATGTTGGCTGCGGCGAAAGGACATGAGGATATTGTCAGGCGTCTTCTGGCCAGTGGAGCGGATCCGACCGCGAGCGGCAAAGGCGGCGAGACGGCTCTCACGCTCGCCCTGCATGGTTGCTACGCGCAGGCGGCGATCGATCTCGTCAATAGTGGGGCTTCGACGAATATTGTTCTCAAAGAAGGTGTAACGCCGCTTATGATCGCAGCGACTGGCTGCCCCGAGAAGGTGATGCGATCACTTCTCAGCCACGGGGCCAACGCCAATGCCGCCGATGCATCGGGCCGCAGCGCGCTCTGGTTCGCTGCCAATCGCGGCAATCAAGGCGCCGCAATGGTATTGCTCGACAAGCAAGCCGACCAACGCATCGCCGATAAGGGCGGGGTGACGGCGCTCCACCAGGCGCTCGAAACCGGTCACGCGGCGGTAGCGGCACTCCTTATCACGCGCGGGGCCGACATTTCGCGGCGCACACGGGCCGGCAACACGCCGCTGATGCTGGCCGCTCGGAGCGGCCTGACGGAGATTGTTCGCGCTCTGCTTCAGCGCAAGGTGGACTTCAATGCGAGGAACGAGCGGGGCAATACAGCATTGATGCTCGCCGCGCGGGAGGGTCAGCTCGCGGTAGCAAAGATACTCATCGATGCGGGCGCCGATCAAAGGCTTCGAAACAAGAAACGAGAAACCGCAATCGATATTGCTGCGGGCTCAGGCCACACGACTGTGGTCGAGATGCTGAAGCGCAAGTGACGAGTTCACATCGGCTCTGCTCGGCCCCGTTGTCGCATTGACAGACAGTCAATACGTGCGCCCATTCGAACCGGTCTCGTGCGAGTCCGAACCCGGTGTTGGGTTCACAGTCCGGAGAATGGAAATTCACGACCTGATACGGGCGCGCGAAATTGGCTATGGCCGGTCGGAAATCCGAAAAAGCGCGCCTCAGAGACAGGTGGCTAACTCGCGGGAATCTCGCGAGTATTTCTGCAACCACGGCAATCCCTGCAGAGACGGGACTGCCTGGCTGACGACGCAGTATGGTCCGAACCGGTCTCGGGGGCGGAATTCCCTGATATCAGGGAAAAATACAGGGAAATTTGCTCAAAAACGCCCGAACTGAGTCCTCCCGAAGTGAATTCGGCGCGTGAATTCATGTGGTTATGAGCGAATTCCCTAAACGACCGAACAGGGAATTTTCGGCTTACAACAGGGAAGCTTATTTCAGCGAGCAGGGAAGGGGGAAGGGCCTGCGGCGCATGACATCCGCATATTGGGCGTGACACACGTCCGCACCTAACCACATGCCTTAAACTAACGAAAGATTCTGCTTGCATCCGAGCAGGCGTGTCAATCGGCGTGGGTCCCAACGCCGATCGGCGTGGCCAATCCGCTGATCTTGCTGGTGCTGGTGGGGTTATATTCGGCGCCTAATCACACGTAACCTGTCATTTTACGGATCTTGCATTCACGAGAAGCATGTCCGCAACGGCCCTTGGTCTGGCCAGCCCGAGGCTGGCCAGACATCCGCTTCCTATTTCGTGGTTCGACGCGGCGTTTTTTCAGGAGCTGGCGACACGATCGGCCTTTGTCACCGCCCATCCGACGAGCATCGCGGTTCCCAGAATGGCCATCACGGTCGTTCGGTCGCCATATCGAACGAGATGGGCTGCGCGTGTGACGGCTTCTTTGGTTGCCTCCTCGGCTTTCGGAGCAAGCGCACGGATCACTTTGTCCACCTGTTCGATTCCGGTCTGCGGTGCGCGAGCGAACGGACCCGCCGCAGCGAAAATCAACTCGACCTCGTCCAGTGTGACGGGTCGAGCGGGCGGTGCCACGGACGCAGGAGGATCAAGACGCGCCGCGGCCGACTTTGCATCGGCCAGCGCCGAAGCGCTCTCTTGCTCGGCCGGGCTGATGGTTGTTTCCGGTGTTTCCTTGCGGCCAGCAATCACGGCCGCAATCGCCAAACCGGCACCAACCACGACGAGGCCGCCCGCGATCAGACCCATCGCCGCAATGCTGCCGACTTGTGGCTCGAGCCACAGATAGAGCGTGATCAGCCCGGCAACGCAAGCCATCAGCACGAGGATCCCGGCGCCAGCAGCCAAGGCTGTCACAATCGCCATTTGGATTGCGACAGCCTTGCCGTGATCTATTAAGCCCTGGGCCTGATCCTCGATCCGGTCCTTGAGGGACTGGAGCTTCTGGTTGAAGCCCGTGAGGTGGAGGATGCTCTGGAGCATCAGCTTCGCCCGCCGCGTCCGATCAGCCCGACGACGACGCCGACAAGGAGCGCGCCGGCGATGGCGCCAAGCGGATTGCTGCGGCCCATCCGCTCGAGCTCGGAGGCGAACGTCTTCGCCTGGTCGGAGGCCGCGCTGGCGATGTTGGAAGCGGTATTTCCGATCTGATTGGCGACGTCAGACGTCGTCTGCTTCGCGGCCTTCATGGCGTCATCGCCGGTCTTGGAGATGAAATCGGTCACGGTGTCCTTCAGCTCATTGAAGTCGGAGCGTAGCGAGTTGAGATCCAAGCTGCCGTTGCCGTTGTCCGACGAGCCGGACGGCTTTCCGGATACTGACGAAGTGCCGGCCTTGTTCTCGGCCGAATACCCTGTCCGCTGATCCGCATAGGTCGTCATTGGTGTTCTCCTGTCATTGGGTGCACGACTTAGAGCGCGTCCCGGTTAAAACGACGTTCGCCACCTCGATAACACGCCAATAGGAACCAAGTTCCAAGTCAGTTGTTACGAACACGCGGGGAACAATCAGAGGAGGGCGCGCCCATGTGGCCAGGGGCTTCATCATCGAACATGGTCAATGCGGCAGCCGGCCTGATCATCGCTGCTCTTGTCATCGCGGCGCTTATCCTTGCGCGTGACTTCATCATTCCGCTGGCGCTGGCCGGCTTCTTCAGTTTCGCGCTGCAACCCGCGGTGCGGTGGCTGGAAGATCACAAACTGCCGCGCCCGGCGGCAGTCGTGCTGGTTGTGTTCTCACTGCTGGCTGTCCTGGGCGTCGCCGCCGCCGCCATGGGGCGGGAAGCTTCGAACTTCGCCGCGGAACTTCCGAAATACGAGACCAATCTCCGCAGCAAGATTCGCTCCGCATCTGGCATGCTCGAGGGCGCGGGACTTTGGCGGAGAGCGACCGAGGTGCTTCGGCACGTCGAGGGCGAGATGAAGGAGACACCCAAGGGTGGAGAGCCGCTCAAGGTCGAGGTGCAGAATGAACCGACGGCACCGTTTGCGGTGCTGCTCAAATATCTTCAGCTGTCGATCTCGCTATTGACGTCGGCCGGGCTTGGGCTGCTCTTTACCGTGTTCATCCTGCTCCAGTATCATGATCTGCGTGACCGGATCGTGCGGGTGATGGGTCCCGCCGAGATCGGAAGATCGACGCAGGTGCTGAACGATGCGGCCCTCGGTCTCGCCCATTTCTTCCGCCTGCAGGCGGGGCTCAATGTCAGCTTCGGAATCGTCATTGGCGTTTCGCTATGGGCGATCGGGTTGCCGAACGCGTTTATGTGGGGCGCATTCGCGGCCATCCTGCGCTTTGTTCCATATATCGGCGGCGCACTGGCGGCACTCTTTCCAATTGCGCTCGCGGCGGCGGTCGAACCGGGATGGACCAAGCTTCTTCTCACCGCTGCGCTCTTCGGCGTTGCAGAATTCGTGGCCGCTCAGGTCATCGAGCCGCTTCTGTTCGGCACCAGGACGCGTCTCTCTCCCCTGGCCGTCCTTCTCTCCGCGGCATTCTGGACGACCATCTGGGGCCCCGTCGGCCTCTTGCTGTCGATGCCGATTACGCTCGCAATTCTGGTGTTTGCCGATCATGTTCCCCTGCTTTCGTTTTTCGGTGTTCTTTTGGGAAATACGCCGGCGCTCAACCCCGAACAGCGGCTCTACCACCTCCTACTCGCCGGCGATGCGTCATCGGCCGTCGAAGAGATGGAGGAGTGGCTGAAGGAGGACCACAAGCTGATCGAATACCTCGATCAGGTCGCCATCCCGGCGCTCGCGATAGCCGCCAACGACAGCACCCGCGGGGTGTTGCGGATCGATCAATCAGAGAGATTGAAGAAAGCGGTTGAAGAGTTGGTGGAGTTCGCAAGCGACGTCGTCGAGCTGGAATTCGAGAAACAGAATCGGGATCATGCCGGGAAAATGGGGACGAGGGCTCTGGTCCTGCCCGCGCGCGGCACGTTCGACCTGGCCGCAAGTCGGCTCTTCGCTCTTGCCGCCGAGCGCGACGGACGCGTTACGGTGACGTGCGCGCCGGCAGGCGGACTGATGGGCATCAACGCGGCAGCCGGCGACCGTGCCACCCGCAATGTCGATTATACGGCCATACTCTCGCTCGGCGAGGCCACGTCATCTCAGTTGCGTCTCTTGATGCGTCGCCTGAGCCGGGCCATTCCCGTTCCGCTCGGCTTGCTGGTCATTGGCGAGCCGCGCGACCCGGTGCGCGCCTTGTCGGACCCTGCGGCGCAGGTGAACCTGACGAGCTCGTCAAAGATGCTGCTTGACAAGATCAAGGCGACGCCCACGAGCTCGTCTGCAATCACTGGCCCCGAAACTGAGCTAATACCGTCCGTCGAGGCTGCGTTGAGTTAAGCCGTATCGCCCCCCGACAACGGATCGGGCGAGCTGCCCTAGTGGATACCTCGGTCCCTGACGACGCCATTCGCCACCAGCCTGTTCCAGATGAACGGAACCGCGATGGCGCCGGCGGGCTAGCTCTGCGCGGCGCCGACCGTATCTGCCATCGTAACCCCGCGCGTGCCGAGCGCCTTTGGCCGTCCGGCTGTCTTGCCAGCGTGATAGCCAGGATGGTTGCACTTGGCCCTAACAAGCCGTCCGGCTTCCTCCCGACGACTGGTCACGGCATCGCAGGAGTGTTCTTCTCCACCTCGGACCGGTCAGACGATCGGCTGGCACCGCGCCGATCAGAATGCGGGCCCGATCGCGGCGACGCTCGGCCACGAGCGCAGGCAAAGCAGCAGTCGCCAGGTCGCTGAGCGTGGAGGAGGACTCTTTGGTGAACCCCGCAAACAATGCGAATACTGCAAACATAAACATAAAAAAGCGGCCTCGCGAGAGGCCGCCCTTGAAAACTCAAGTCCGCTTAGACTTCAATAACTGCAATGATCCGGTGGTCGCGGTCGACGATAATGATTTCATCGTCCGCGACGAAGTAGAGATAACCGCGGTAGGCCGGGTAGTATTCGACCAGAATCGGCGGCAGCGCGACCGCCTTCACCGAGCGCGGCACCACCGTGCCGACGTGGATAGAGAAGTTCACGTTGGTGACGCGCGGGGCACTGCTGCCGTGCAACACGCGCTCGCGGACCTTGGTCTTCTGCTTGACCGTCAGCGTCTTATGCTCAGTCTCGGTGGCGCGCTGCTCGCCCTTCTGGTTGCTCTTGCGCTCACCCGTCTTGCTCTTGGTATCGGTCGACTTGCCGGCGTCGCGGGTGTCCTGCTTGCCGCCCGGCTCGGTCTGAGTCTGCTGCTTGCCCTTGCTCCTGGGCGCGCCGCCTTCGTGCTCGCCCATCTGGCCAGTGTTTTGCTGATATTCTTCGCGGTGGCTGCTCTTCGGAGCGGGCTGCTTGCCCTGTCCTTCACGCTGCATGTGGGTGGGTTCACCGGCGCCTTCGCCTGCACCGCCCGGTGCCTGCTTCTGCATCGTCTGCGCCCCCGCAAAAACGGTACTTGCCAACAGGAGCGACGCGGCTGTCGCCAAGATCGATCGCGCTTTCATTCTAACCTCCGATACTTGTATGGATACAACGCTCAAGAAAACGAAATTGTCTTTGAAATGTTCCGAAAATGCATAAAGCGGCGTCATTAACGCGCTTCCCCAGGCATTAAGCGCTGCGAAAGTCTTGATCCGGGGTCTCCGTGACGGGAACTTTCTCGTCGCGCTCTCGTTTCCAACAGCAAGTCGGACCGAGCTTCGTGCGGGCTTGCTTCTGATAATCTAGAAGCGCCGCTCGATGGACGCTTCCTCATATGGAGAACAGCAGATGTCGATTGGTACGATACTTCTTATCATTCTTATCCTTTTGCTCGTCGGCGCATTGCCGACTTGGCCGCATAGCGCGTCGTGGGGCTACTACCCATCAGGTGGTCTCGGCTTGGTGCTCGTGATCGTCCTCATTCTGCTGCTGCTCGGCAGAATCTGACGAAGCAGGCCAAAGAGACGAGCGCCGTTCTTGCGAATGGCGCTCGCGGTCTTTTCGCTGCATTCACATTGTGTCGATCGGCTCTTTTGTTATCGCAAACGGCTCTTCCTCTTGCTGTTTCAGGAACAAAACAGCAGCTTCCGATTTAATCAGCTATCGTCACAAACACGGAGACGTCAGATGAAAAAGGCACTTTTGGCCAGTGCAGCGCTGCTTACCGGCACCTGCTATGCGGCCGCGGCGGATTTCTACGTCGTGCAGGATACGACCAACAAGCAATGCCGAGTTGTCGAGACGAAGCCGACCGGCACAACCGTCATGATCATCGGCGGCGACGGCCGCGTTTACACGACGCGCGCTGATGCGGAAGCCGCTTTGAAGGCTGCGGTCGCCTGCAATCAGATGGCACAGGCTCCTGCCGCTCCCGCTGCCCCCGGCGATATCCGCCTTCTGAGCGAGGTGCCGAGCAACAGCATGACGGTCACTCGCTACTACAAGCAGAATGTCTACGACCCAGCCAACGACAAGATCGGCGACATCGACGATGTGCTGATGACGGCTGATGGCAAGGTCAATGCGCTGGTGATCGGCGTCGGCGGCTTCCTCGGTCTCGGCGAGAAGCACGTCATCGCGCCCTTCAGGGTGGTCAAGGGCTCGTTCAAGGACACCACCTGGCATCTCGTGATGGATTCGTCGAAGGACGAGCTCAAGGCCGCACCGGGGTTCAAGTACGACCGCACCAAGGCCACCTGGCTGCGAGACGCGGAGAAGCACTAAGGCAAGCTGATCCTGCGTTATAGGATTGCAGGTTGGCTCCCATTTCTGCTTGGGAGTTTGGCAGGTGCCCGTCAGCCTCTGAAATGGGCGCTGGCGGGCGCTTTTGCAGCGGCTGGACGGCTTTCGCCAACGTCGAGGTGGCGCGAAGGTCGTCACCGGCGTTCGGCTTATTCCCGAACCGCGCGGCCGATTGATTTGAGATTGGCTCCGCTTTCACAGACGAGCGAAAGGGATGCGTAGGTCCGGCCGGTCCGGCGCCCTTTAATCACGTTTGCCGCAACGCGGATGCGTGCGCGCTTGATGGTGTTCGATAAAGTTCTGTTCCTTCCAAGAAGACGGAACTCTATGCGGCCTTTGACGTTTTCTGCCCAGAACCGAAAGGAGAGCGTCATGGGTCTTGGAAAAGGTGTGTTGCTATGGCTTATCGGCATCCCGCTGCCGATCATCATTCTGCTGGCGTTGTTCTGGCACTGACGGCGTGCGCTTGCCTGCACGCAGGCCGGCAGCACAAGAGGTCAAAGATCAGACCGGACGATTATCTGCCGCTCCCGGGGAACTATCGTGAGGAACCAGCTCTCGGGAAACCAGCTCTCGGGAAACCAGCTCTCGGGAAACCAGCTCTTGGGGAACCACACGCGTCCAACTTAATTAACAGGCCACTGCAGTCGTACTCATCAGGAGAATGGACATGGACTGGAACCGTATCGAAGGCAACTGGAAGCAGGTCAAGGGCAAGGTCAAGGAGAAGTGGGGCAAGCTCACCGACGACGACCTTGACGTCATTGAAGGCCGGCGCGACCAGCTGGAGGGTAAACTCCAGGAGCGCTACGGCTTCGCCAGGGACCAGGTTAGCAAGGAAATCGACGACTGGTACTCTGCACAGCGCTGGTAGGCATCACCAGGGAGGCGCCCGTTCGGGCGCCTCCCTGCTCGCTCGACGTAGTTTATTTGGCTTTCTCGGCTCGTATTGTTTTGATCAGATAGTCAAGAATTGTTTTTCCCTGACCGCCAAGAGAGCGAGGACTGCGACCTCAGCAGCGTACGAAGCAGGTCCGATGAATATGGTTTCCGCAATCTGCTGACGTGAGCATAGGTCTCGGGAAATGCAGCCCGCTCGCCGTAGCCGGATGTAAATGCAAACGGCAGATCGAGCTTCATGAGCATTTCGGCGATGTCAAAACTGGTCTCCTCACCCAGGTTGACGTCGAGCAGAGTAAAACAGGGTGATGCTGCTCGATCAGCAGGAGGGCATCTGTCACGCCGCTTGCGACCCTGACGGTCTTGACGCCAATCTTGTGCAGCATGTCCTCGGCGTCGAGGGCTATGATCAGATTGTCGTTGACCAGCAGGACGTCGCTCGGAACCACTCCTGTTTCAACCGGAATGTTGACACTCGGGGCTTCTTGGATCGGCTCGTAAGACGCTGGGTGGCGAACATAATCTGCGGGAATGACAAAGTTGGCGCGGAGCCCGAGTAGGAAAAACTCCATGTTCGACTCGCCCTTGAGGTCGTGTGCAATGGATCGTTCGATCACCGTGCTCCCGAACCCGCGTCGAGTCAGCGGCTTCACCGGAGGCCCGCCGTACTCGCTCCAAGCAACGGCATATCGGCCCAGCCGGTCGAAGGCTGCGGTGATTTCGATGCGGCCGCGATTCCGAACGCGGTGGTTGAGCTCGGCAATCAGGAGATCCTGGCGTTGCTGGGCGCCGGCGGCTTTCCTCTGCGGTGATGTCTGTCAGATGCAGGATAACCTCGAGCAGGCTCACCTTCAGGCTCTTCGAGATGCGGCATTCGACCGGCTTCCACGGCAGCGACTGGCCGCGCACCGCCTCCTTCCAGATCTCGAAGCTCTCGTTCTGCAAGGATTGTATCCGAACGATGCCGGTTGACGGTCTGCACGACGTGAGCCTTGTGGGAGCGAGGCGCTCCCTGCCGGCGGAGAAGTCACACGACGGAAAATCCGCTCGTTTCGACCAAGGCCGATTCGGGCGCCGCCAGTTCCCACATCAACCCCGTCGGAGTATAGGTGACCTTCGCCGTTCCGAGCAGCGAGCGAGCGATCATTCGCTCGATGATGGTCGTTCCAAATCCCGGTCGGCTCGGCGGCCTGGCGGGCGGACCGCCCAACTCCTGCCAGCTCATCTTGAACTCACGCGTGCCATCCTGATCATCGATAACCCAGGCGACGTTGACGGTACCGGTCTCGGAGGACAACGAGCCGTATCTGAGGGCATTGGTCGCGAGCTCGAAGATGGTCAGTCCCAAGGCCTGAGCGGTGCGGGGAGTCAGCACGCAGGGAGGTCCTTTGAGCCTTATTCGGCTTGCATGGTTGTCCACGACCGAAGCCAGTTGCCACTGAATGATCTGTGCGATGTCCGCGCCACGCCATTCATACTCGATCAACAGGTCTTGGTTCACCGACAGGGCGTGGAGCCGACGGCTTATTCGATCGACTAATTCCTCCGGCGATGACGTCCTGGAGGTCTGGCGGACGATGGCGTCGGCAACCGCCAACAGGTTCTTGGTACGGTGGTTGAGCTCCCTGAGAAGGAGAGTCTGCGCCAATTGCACCTGTTTCCGCTGGGTGATGTCACGCGCGATCTTGGAGATACCCACGATCACGCCGTCGGCGAGGATCGGCGAAACGGTCAGAGAGACGTCCACCGACCTGCCGTCCTTGCGCCTGCGCACCGTATCATAGTGCTTGATGCGCTCGCCCCTCTTGACCTTGTCCAGAATGTAGTCTTCCTCGCCGTGCCGATCCGGAGGAATTAATGTCAGGATCGACCGCCCGACAATCTCGTGTGCCTCATACCCGAATATCCGTTCGGCCCCGAGGTTCCATGACGTCACGATGCCGTTGAGATCCTTGCTTATGATCGCGTCATCGGAATGTTCAACAATCGCGGCGAGCCAGGCTGTTGGATCCAGTCCAGAACTGTGCTCAGCCATGTCATGCGCCGTCGAGAGATAGTTGCGGTCCAAGCCGACAAGACCTCAATGAAAAGTAGTCCGTTTCGTTCCTGCAGAATTGCCGGATAATCCAGGCAGCCACGCGAAACGTCAAATGACCGGGCTTGCGATCGATTCGGTCTCGATGCCGGTTCCATGAGGCCATTCCCCCGTGCCGCCCGATGCCAGAATTTCCGCGAGTCGCACCCTGGCGCGATTGACCCGGCTCTTTATTGTTCCGACAGCGCAATCACAGATCTGGGCGGCCTCTTCGTAAGAGAACCCGGACGCACCAATGAGAATCAAGGCTTCGCGCTGGTTCGGTGGCAACGCGGCAAGCGCCTGGCGCAGCTCTCGAAATTCAATGTGTGCGGTTTGGGATTCCGGCGTCGTCAGACGTGCTGCGTATTCGCCATCCGCGTCCTCCACTTCGCGCCGGCGCTTGCGATATTCCGTGCGGAAGTGGTTTCGCAGGATGGTAAAGAGCCAAGCCGCCATGTTGGTGCCGGGCTTAAACGAATCCAGGTGCGACCATGCGCGCAGCAGGGTCTCCTGAACGAGATCGTTGGCGCGGTCGATGTTTCCGCAAAGCGACACGGCAAACGCCCGGAGGTTTGGCACCGCGGCGAGCAAGGCGGCGCGCACCTCATTGGGGGCGATCATAGATGAAATCCCCTATTTCTTGTCTTGTTCGTCAAGCCGGCGAAGAAGCTCGGCAAACCGGTCCGGCACCCCCTCGTTGACCACGTTGGTATACATGGCGCGAAGCTGCAGCCCGATCTTGCGTTGGATGTCTCGGTTTAGCTGCCCCTTTTGGGCCTCCTCGGGCTCTTCGACCTGCGGCATTGATTTGTCCGGCGGCTGCCGCCGTATCCTTTCTGTCATCGGCTTTCTTCTAATGCGGCCGCCCCTGGCGGCCGAGTATCGCTAGTTTATAAGTCATAAGTCAGAAGTTTAGGCTCGGTTCCCGCTCTCCGGAACTTTCTTTCTGTTAAAGCGTTTCCGGGGGTCTCTTGCTGGTGGACGGTAGCCGATCGCCAAAGGGTTGGAGGGAAATTATGCTGACATCACAATCTGTTAGTAGCCATCTGCCGTTCCTTAGACGGTACGCGCGGGCGCTGACGGGCAGCCAGGAATCCGGGGACAAATACGTCGAAGCGGCCCTCAATGCGCTGATCGAGCAGCCGGACCTGATCGGGGACAGGACCTCGGCTCGGGTGGAAATGTTCCGGGTGTTTTCGAAGATCTGGAATTCCCTCTCGGTGAATGCCGGCGGCGACTTGATCGACCCCCATCCGGCCAATCGGCATCTGAGCCAGGTCGGCGCCAAGCCGCGGCAGGCGTTCCTGCTGGTGTCCTTGGAGGGCTTCTCGGAGGACGAGGCGGCCCGCATTCTCGATATCGGCGTTGCCGAGTTGCGAGATCTGATCGACGCCTGCGGCAGAGAACTCGCCAGCCTGCTCGCAACCAACATCCTGATCATCGAGGATGAGGCCCTCATCGCCATGGACTTGCAGTCGCTGGTGGAGAACCTGGGCCACGAGGTTCAAGGCGTGGCGCGCACTCGGAGCGAGGCCGTGACGATCGCCAAGCAGCAGAAGCCGGGGCTGATCCTGGCCGACATTCAGCTGGCGGACGGCAGCTCTGGTATCGACGCCGTCAACGATCTGCTCAATACGTTCGAGATTCCGGTGATCTTCATCACCGCCTATCCGGAGCGGCTGCTGACCGGGATTCGTCCGGAGCCGACCTTCCTGATTACCAAGCCCTATCAGCCTGCGATGGTGTCAGCGGTGATCAGCCAGGCGCTGTTCTTTGAACGCAAAGCGCAAAAGCGCGAAGATCACGCGGTAGCCTAACTCGGATCCTCATCGTTGATTGCGGGCCCGTCCTCGGCGGGCCCGCAATGCTTGTGGGTGCTTGCAATGCCATGGCGTCCGCGGCGCTCTCACGCAACAAAAGAGGCATCGTCAGGGGGGAGCTGACGATGCCTCGAAGCCGGCTAGAGGGGGGGAGCGGGCTCAGCCGGTGCGAGGATAACGAGCGAGATGCGGGTTTGTTCCGCCGACATGAATGCAAAATTCAAGGCCTATGCGTGTGGTATTTTGTCGTCGTCGGTGGGGTCAAGGCGGCAAGCAAATAATGCTCGACGTGGATACGCTCGCCGCAATCCGATTTTTCACATAGTGGATGTCGATCGGTCTCTTACGGTAGCCGATGACGGGTCTACCCATGAATAATCGCTGCGCATTGCTGGTCGAAAACGAACTGCTCGTCGCCATAGTTGCCGTCGATATACTCGACGAGCCGGGATTTATAATCTTGAGCGCCGAGGCGCGGATGCCAGAGTTGCGTTGCTCTTCGCGTTGAGCCGTTGCGCGGACCCGCATGGGATCCACGCCACACTCCAACGTCAATCCCAAGTGTGGCTCACATTCCGGGTCCCGCTTGTATTAACGATGACCTGGTGCCATCCTCTCTCATGCAAATCTTCGACGCCGGGCCGCCATGGCCGCCTCCATCGGGGCCGAGCCTCAACCACGCAAAGCGATGCAGAAACTAGGGGCCGCGCTCAAGAACGTCCTTGCTCGCGCAGATGATCGCTTGTTCAAGTTCGATCGTTGGCGTGTCGGCCACCGCCTGACCGCGCTTGTGGCTGCGATTGCGCTGCCGCTCAACATTCTCATTGTAGCCGTCATCGCAAGCCTTGCCAATGCGGCGCTGGACGTTCAGCGCACGAGCCTTCTCTACACAGCGCGCTCGGTGGCAACCGGCGTTGATGCTCAGCTTGCCAAATACATTGCGATAGCGGCCGATCTTCAGAAGTCGCCGGCTCTCTTGACGGACGATCTGACAGCCTTCGAGACGGAAGCGCGTCAAGCGCTCACCGGTGTTCCCGATGCGTGGATCATCGTCTCCGACCTGTCAGGCCAGCAGCTTGTCAATACGTCCCCCAAGGCAGTTCCCCCTCTGCCCCGCCGCAACCAGGAAGCTATGGCGGCACAACAGCGCGCCATTCAATCTCGTTCGATTGTGGTGACCCACGGTCGCCACGGCACAGTCGTCGATGACTGGATTGCCACCGTGGAGGCGCCGGTCATTAAGGACGGCGAACCATTTCGGGTCGTGTCGGTCGCAATCATCCTGCCGGTGTTTCTGACGGTCCTCGGCGAACAGGAAATGCCGAAGGCGTGGCTGGCCGGCATTATCGACGAGAATGGGCGGTTTATCGCGCGCGTCCCGGACAATGACAGGAGAGTCGGTCAGCTCGCCTCTGAAGGATGGCGAAAAGTCCAGCGGCAGGAGGGCGTTTTCGAGTTTCCATCTCTGGAAGGCGATCTGATCGTCAATGCCAACGCGCCATCGCGGCGCAGCGACTGGACGGTTGGCATTGCGGTCCAAAAGAGCGAGCTCACAGGAGCGGCCTGGCGCGCGGTCAGGTGGTCCGCGCTTCTTGGCGCCGTGATTTCCCTCTCCAGCCTCTTGCTGGCGACGCAGGTGGCGCGCTCCATCGCGCGACCGATCAATATCCTGCGGGCAAATGCGACCGCCTTTGTGAATGGCGCGGAGATGCAATACCGGCCCGAAACCCCCGAAATCAGGGAGCTTTGGGAGTCGCTCAGCCGCGCCGTCGAGGATCGCAATCGGACCGATTTGGAGTTGAGACGACTCAGCGCGCAGATGACGGCAATCGTCAGCTCGTCCTTTGACGCGATCATCAGCAAGACGCTCGATGGGATCATTGTGAGCTGGAACGAAAGTGCCGAGCGCATGTTCGGCTACTCTGCAAAGGAGATCGTCGGACAATCGATCCGATGCTTGATCCCGCCCGAGCGCCAGAAGGAGGAAGACGACGTCGTCGCGCGGCTCCGGGGAGGCGAGATGATTCAATCGTTCGAGACGGTGCGCCTGCACAAGGATGGCCGCGCGAAATACGTTTCGGTTACGGTCTCGCCGATCCGCGACGCGACCGGCAAGCTGACGGGCGCCTCCAAATCAGTACGCGACATCTCCGAGCGCAAGATTTGCGAGAAGAAATTGCGCGAGAGCGAGGAGCGGCTGAGCCAGATCATCAACACCGTCAATGCATTCGTCGGGCTGCTGGACCAAACAGGCAAGGTCATCGAGGTAAATGCGCGCGCTCTCGACGCCGCCGGCGTAACGCGGGAGAGCATCGTCGGCAGGCATATGGCCGATGCATCCTGGTGGTCCCATTCGCCAGAGGCAGGCAAGCGAATGCGCGACATCATCGCACGCTGCCTGGCCGGAGAGACAGTGCGTTGCGATCTGCAATATTCGGCCCATGGCAAGTTGCGCTGGGTCGATTTCCAGGCCGCGCCGATTCTTGCGAGTGACGGCGGCGTCGCCGCCGTGGTGCCATCCGGGGTGGATATTACTGACCGCAAGCGCTCGGAAGAGCAGGTGCGTTTGCTCATGCTTGAGGTCAACCACCGAGCTAAGAACATACTGGGTGTCGTGTTGGCCATTGCGCGCCAGACGACGTCGACAAGTCCGAAAGACTTTCTAAGCAAGCTGACGCAGCGCATCCAGTCGCTCGCAGTGAACCTTGACTTGCTTGTTAAGAACGAGTGGCGGGGTGTCGATCTTTGTCCGCTCGTCCATGAGCAGCTTGCGTTTTTCCCCGAAGTGATTGGCACGCGCATTACCGTGGACGGTCCGGATCTTCGTCTGACCAGCGCCGCTGCGCAGGGAATAGGCATGGCGCTGCACGAGCTTGCCACCAATGCCGTGAAGCACGGCGCGCTTTCCAACGATCAGGGTCGCATCACGATTGCGTGGCAATGCGATGGCGAGACGTTCGCGATCTCCTGGCAGGAGCACGGTGGCCCGACGGTCGCGGAACCGACCCGGCGGGGGTTCGGCAACACGGTGCTGATCACCTTGGCCGAAGCGGCCGTTTCGGGACGCGTTTCGCTCAATCATGATCCCGATGGACTGAAGTGGGAACTGACCTGCTCCGCCCGCAATGTGCTGGAGCCTGGCGGCTGATTGGTTCAACTCCTGCGTCGCCACGGTCTTGTTAAGTCCGGGACGGACGACGCCCCCTCGCAAGAAGGTGATCGATGCGATCGAAAGAGGAAGACAGGCCCACGCGGCGGGGCATCACAGCCACATCATAATATCCGCGTGAAAGATTAGGCCGCCCCGGTCGCGGTCTTCTTACTATGTGGCCCATTGGCTTCATCTGTCCCCTGTCTCTATCGGAAACTCAAACCCGAATGTATTGATCGTGCAGACCAGCCAGGATGGGCAATGGGGGCACGTCGCCTACTCTATGAACTTCACGTGGGACCGGGGCGTCCTTCTGCAGCGATAGGTGGGGTCGGATGTCATTGCAACATTCTTGATATGAAGCAAGCAGATGCCGAAGATGTTGTTCGCCGAATACAATGACATGGTCAAGGCAGTCGCGTCGGATAGAACAGATAGCCTCTCCGCGTATCCGTTTTGCCATGGCGAGTGGGACGAGGTCGGTTGATCTCGTATGCCCACGGCGGCGAAACGCCGAATGAGACGCTACGTGGGGAAGTCCTATGGGGTCCCCGAGGCTGAGTATCGACGGCTTATCGGTTGACAACCTCGACCCGCGCCCTGACGCGGAAATCGCGCCATCTTTTTCGTCACTTCCATACTTGGAGGCAACCGCGCCACATGATAACTCCGGGTCATTCTCTTCCGTCATGCCGAGTTGCTGGTGACGGACGGTACTCCCGGCAGCGGAAAGTCCGACCAACTCGGCGTGGACCGGCAGCTTGCCCCCCGATAGCGTTCGTGGCGGTCGGGTGCTGACTACGGGGAAAGGGGGCCAGAAGCTGCCGTTGGCAGTACACGGGTCATGGTTGCGTCGGGCAGATGCAATCGTCCTTCAAGCCAGAAAGCGCGTGGCGACTCTCGCTTTTTATCTAGTCGCCTGTGAAGAGCGTTCTTGCGGGCCGAGTTCGGCGAAGCGGTGCCCCAAAGGGACGCGCGAGAGGATCAACAACAAGGCGCTCAGAGCTCCTGGAACCAGCGCGGGAGCAGGCTGCTTGGGGCAAGAGAGGTATTCAACGACCACAACGGTAGGAACCATTTCCGCCAAGAATTGTTGCTAGCTTGTTAGGAGGGGCGAGCAATGGAGACCTATCAGTGGTTCTTGTTGGGCATGATGGTCGCTTGGACGCCAGGGCTGGTTGTTCTAGCGCTAGTGCTCAGCCGTGCACGACATGAAAACTTTGAGCCAACCGAACATCGACCACAGTCAAAATACAGCACCGCGCCTCGGTGGCGATGGTTTGCGTCGGGTCGTAATCGCAAGCGCGAACTTCACCATCAACGCCGGGAACCAAGCGCCCGTTAGCAGAGGTGCGAACTCAAATCTGACCCGTGCGGAGAAGAACAGAGCGTGTGTTTTGAAGGGGCGTTTTGCTGCCGGCCAACCCGATTAGCGGGAGAGCGCAGGAGGAGCAGGGGCGCAGCTCACCACCGCGCAATCAGCGAGATGAGCTGGTACAGGCCCCGCCCCAGAAACAGTGTCCGCACCGGTGCCCTAAGCTGCGGGAAAGCCGCCAGTACTTCGACGACTCGCGCCGGCCCCTAAGAGACCGCACTGCCTGGCTGACGACGCAGTATGGTCCGAACCGGTCTCGGGGGCGGAATTCCCTGATATCAGGGAAAAATACAGGGAATTTGCTCAAAAACGCCCGAACTGAGTCCTCCCGAAGTTAATTCGGCGCGTGAATTCATGTGGTTATGAGCGAATTCCCTAAACGACCGAACAGGGAATTTTCGGCTTACAACAGGGAAGCTTATTTCAGCGAGCAGGGAAGGGGGAAGGGCCTGCGGCGCATGACAGCCGCATATTGGGCGTGACACACGTCCGCACCTTAACCACATGCCTTAAACTAACGAAAGATTCTGCTTGCATCCGAGCAGGCGTGTCAATCGGCGTGGGTCCCAACGCCGATCGGCGTGGCCAATCCGCTGATCTTGCTGGTGCTGGTGGGGTTAAATTCGGCGCCTAATCACAGCAGCGTCAGAAGCGGGCCGTGGCTGAGTATCTGGCGGCACTCGAAGCCCAAGCGGCGGCGCAGGGCGATGCTCCCGATGATGGAGCTGGCAGCGGGCCCGAGAGCAAACGGCCGCGCCGGTACGAGCGCCAGCAACCCAAGGTGATCTCGCCGTCGGACCCGCAATCGGCATGGACGGCCAAGGCCAACAAGCGTGTTCAGTTCGGCTATGGACTGAACTACCTCATCGACATCGAGAACGCTGTGATCGTCGATGTCGAGGCGACGCCGGCTCGCACCTACGATGAAGTTGCCGCAACCCGAACGATGCTGGATCGAACACAGGAACGCTTCAATCTGAAGCCGAAGCGGCTTGCTGCCGATACGGCCTATGGGACGGGCAAGTTCCTCGGCTGGCTGGTGAAGGAGAAGAAAATCATCCCGCACATCCCGGTCTGGGAGAAGAGCGATCGGCAGGACGGCATTTTCTCACGCTCAGACTTCCGCTGGGACAGGAAGCGAGGGGTCTACATCTGCCCCAACGGCAAGCTGCTCCGGACCAGCGGCACCGTGCACGACGGACGCACGCTGCTCTACCGCGCCTCAAAGCGCGACTGCGATGTATGCCCGATTAGAGCGAAGTGCTGCACCAACGCCGACGCGCGCAAGATCTGTTGGCGGAGGACCAGATTTTCCGCCTCCAGCCTTGCTCTCGACCTGACGAGCGAAGCCAGGACACCAAATATCAACTTGAGCAGATCAGTCATCGGGCCGAGAGATTACCCCGTCCGTTGCATGCGTCTACGCCGAATCGAATTTTCGGTACATACAGGCCTATATTTGTTTGTATATAACGGCTTTTTTGAATTTCCGTGCCATGGTTGCCAAGCGATGCCATGATCTTGGGCATCCCGGCCCTGGCTTCTTTCGACCGCTCAGGGCCTTTGCAATTTTATTCCGTCGCGGGACAAAAGGGGAAAACGAATTTGGGCTGGAACCGACATGGCTCCGTCTCTGGCTCTTCTGGGGCCTAGCTACAATTGCGTGGCTGGCTTTTACCAAACTCGCTCCTTTATTTCTGCGGATCTGAGGCGCGATCAATTGGCTATAAACAACTCAAAGAAATGGCCGATTTAACCGGCAACATCACTCATTTGTGCACGGCGCCGCAAATCAAGAAAAGTCTGGTGTCCTGCTTGCGAAGCGCTTTCACGTTGAGCTTCAGCAACGCTGCAAGAGTCCCGCCGTCGCGGGCTTCGCTGAAAGTCGCTGTAGGGTACTGACGACACCGATACTTAATGCGACGTCGCCTCTCGCAGTAGCCCGCCCGTTCGCCAATCGAGCAGCCGATATCGTGAATTGTATCGGCGAACGCGGCCGCTTAATTGCAGCCTGTTGATTGGCTCAAAGCAGTAGCAAGCGCTACCCGGCATGTGCGTTCCTCGTGGGAGCGAACACTGAAAGGGATAGTTGAAAGCGCGGGTCAGGCAGACCAGCAATACGGACCGGATCCGATCCTTGCCAGCCAATTGTGCGTCCGCAGATGCCCCAGACGTCAATATGACTGCCGTTACTGCTAAAACAAGACGCAGCATAACAATATCCCTCCTCTAAGTATCCTATCATGATAACCAAATCTCGACCAGAAAAGAACCCCAGAGATAGATTTTTCGTGGGGGGCTCAACGCTCGCGTCGAGACGGTCGCAACAAAGCCGTTCTTCTGCGAGCCATTCAAGAAAAGGCGCTGCCTCATGCCCGTGTCAGGCTACTATGAGTGGCAAGACACCCCAACCGGCAAGAAGCCCTGGTATTTCACCGCTCGCGAAGGGTCACCGATCCTTACGATCGCTGGATTGTGGGACGAATGGAAGAACCGCGAGACAGGCGAGCGCCTGAAGTCATGCGCGATGATCATTACCGAGCCGAACCAGTTCGTTGCCGAAGTGCACGATCGGATGCCGGTCCTGTTAAATCCAGATGCCAGCGAAAATGGCCAGATCAGCCCCTCGGCCGCCGTTCGGGGTGCCAGGATTGCGGCCAGTCGTCCGTACCGCCAGGAGGGCTTGTCAAAACGCGGCAACAGCGCAAAAATCCCCCCGGTTTGGGGTTCATCTGGAGAATCCCGGTTCAATCATGTTGCGGTGACCGGAACGGCTACGGCCGCGCCTGCAAAGCGCGTAGATGCGGGTTCGAGTCCCGCCCGCAACTCCAATTCACGTCTATTCGCCTGGGTGGCAGACGAGGTCATTGCACCCGACTGAAAATCGGGAGGAGTCCGCTCGATACGGACCCCAGGCACCGTTTCTGAAGCCAAAGAAGAAGACTTCTTGGCGCGAATACTTTCGGGGACAGCACAAGGTGCAGATGATCCTTGCAAGATCGTCGTGGCCGGAGCGTTATCGGCTGTCTCCACCAATTGGCCGGTCATTATTCGAGGATCAAGCGCACGTAGCAAAATTGGATAATGCACCATGAGTTGAAGCTCTCACAGGAGCCCTTCTCCCAAGGGCTTCGTGGTTCGACCCCAAACGCATATTGAAGGGACCACACAGAGCCTCGTGAAGCTATGTCAAAATCGACCAATGATGGTTTATTGGCAGCCTTGACAGGCTGGGCACGTGAGGCGGCGCGGATTGATCCAGCCGCTTTCAATTGTCCGTATTATCAAGAATGCGATTCCTCAATTGGAAACACTCTCGCACGCGGCAAATGCTGTATGATGAGTTATGTTGGCCGCACCTTCGGGACTGATGCTGCCTGCAATTCCTTTCGATTGGTGATCGTTGGGATGGATCATGGTGAAGCGGACATACGGGGTGGATGCGACAACGATCGGCAGGCTGCTTGCGTGACGCTTCCAGGTGTCCAATAGGGCCGGCGCCGTTTAGCGAATCCACGGGCTTCCCCTGACTGCGTAATCCGAGGGATCGCGGGCAGCGATTCCGACGCATTGCGAGCACCGTTCCGACGATCGCGGGCAGTCCGATGAGGGCGTGAAGCCCCACTCCCGATAGGCATCCGAATCATTGATCCGACCCCCTGCCGGCCAACGGTGGGGGATTGGATGCCAGGGACGAGATTATCAATGCGGAAGGTGCGCGAAGTGCTTCGGCTGAAGCACGCGTTGGGCATGAGCGAACGGCTGATCGCGGAGGCGGTCGGCCGCGGCTCAACGCTCGTGACCAGCCAATTGCCGGTCGATCATTGGCACGAGATCATTGGCGATCCGACTGTCGCCGATGCGATCCTCGACCGGCTCGTGCACAACGCGCACCGGCTGATCCTCAAGGGCGACAGCCTGCGAAAAACCGCCGCCAAGGCATCCGGGCTTGACGCCGCCGAACAGCCGTGAACCCATCAAGCCGCCGACGGGAGCAGCTGCCCGCCTTCGATCGGAATCGTGCCCGTGATCAATCGGAACGCTGCCCGCGATCGATCGGAATCACCGCCCGCAATCATCGGAATGCGCACCCTGACTCAGGAAACGGCACTCTAGCGGCGACTCTCGGGTGCCTGGCCGGCCCGGTGGCGTGCGTGTCGTGGCCGGCGCCGGGCCCGGCCCACAAAAATTGGAAGCCGATTTACAGGAAGATTAGCACTGGGACTGGAAATTGCACGATATATCCTCAGATCGCGCTAGAACTTGGATTTATCAAAGCCATCACGAGAATATTACGAATCCCGAACAGTGATCAATCGAGCCGCTCCGGGTCGGACGCCTCAACGTGTCCAGCGGAGTGCGGACAAGCCGCCGCCGGCCGATTGACCGAGGTCGTCGCAACCAACCGTCCCAGCGGGACGTTGCCGGCTCGGGTGGACCGAGCCACAACTGACCGCGATCGCCATTGTCGGCCGTCTGGCAGAGCGCCATCCCAAACAGTTCGGCAAGAAGCAGCATTCGATCGTGCAGCGTCTGCTGCGAGCCTTGTGTGAATCGGCGCAGGGGTCAGGCCGCCGAATGGCCATAACGCTCTGAAGATAATTAAGAAAGGCCGTTCTGGGTGGGGTCACGATCGGCGCCGATCGTGACCCCACCCAGATGCAGATTACGGTATTCGCAACAAGGAATTGCCGTCGTTAGTTCAAGGGGCCTGGTTCGGCGCCGATTCACATCCTGCGATCCGCCGTGTTGGCGGACTTGTCCCAGGAAGCAAGCGTCACGGTATGGATTCATAACTGGACGAAAGAGACATTCGATCCGCCTGCGGATTACGAGCTGGACTGGACGGCGAACTTCGATCGCGCGTCGCGTCGCGTACCGCTGTCTGACGTGTGGAACAAATACCTCGTTCCCCAACTCGAAGTGCTTCGGGAGCGAATCATGACCACCGGCGCAGTGCGCACAATTCGTCTGCGTGGCAAATGCGCCTTGTCTATCGGCCTCGCCATTGGCGCTACGTTTCCTGCGGTTGGTGGATGGACATTCGAAATTCCGCAGCCGCCCGGCAAAGAGCACTGGAGGTCTGATGCCACGCCGAGCCCAGGGTACGCCTTGCAAATGGAAATCCTCGAAGGCAGGTCAGACGGCGCCGACCTTGTGCTTGGATTGAACATCTGCGGTGATGGCCGTCTGGATGTCATGCGCTATATTGAGACGACAGGTCAGGCCCCAAACGCGTTCGTGTTTATGTCGCCACCGAGCCAGGGGGCGCAATCGATTGGTGGGCCCGAGGACGCCTGCGCGATGGCACGCGCGGTCAGAGACCGACTTGGAGAAATCTTGAAAGAGCGACATGTTCGGATGACCCGGCTCTTCTTCTACGGGCCTTTCGCACTCTCGGGTTTTCTTGGCCAGCAGCTAACGTCAATCGGGCAGGTTCAACTGTTCGAATACCAGGACCCCGGATACGTCCCAAGCTGTATATTGCGAACCTGATCATACGATCCACGCGTATCGCAGCTCTTTCTGCCACATCATACTTTCCGCATTTGCGCGGACCGCCTGCCTCGGTTGGTTGGTGACCAGGACGCTGCATTCCCGGACGACTATCGCCCGCCGTCGGTACTCACATTGGGAATGCGCCGGCCGCGCCGACGTGTTGGCCGTTACGAAATGCTCATTGACGTCTAGGCGCGGAGGGCAACGCGGGTCTAACGTCATGGTGGGTGGAACGTACCCGACGCCGAGTAACTTCAGGGATGAGACGTCATGGCCGTAAGCAGAAGGAAGCCCGGTCGAGCGACCGAAGCCGACACGGATCAGGACCAACCGCTGCGCGACGACATCCGGCTGCTTGGACGGCTGCTCGGCGACACGATCCGTGATCAGGAGGGCCAGGCGATCTTCGACCTCGTTGAGCACTTGCGGACAATGTCGGTGCGCTTCCATCGCGACGACGACCAGATCGCCCGCCAGGAGCTCGAAGCCACTCTCGAGGAAGTGTCACCCGAGCAGGCGTCTCGGCTCGTTCGCGCCGGCACCTATTTCTCGCACTTGGCCAATATCGCCGAGGACCAGCACCATATCCGGCGAACCCGCGCGCATACGCTGGCCGGTTCCACGCC
This sequence comes from uncultured Alphaproteobacteria bacterium, assembly GCA_963753575.1. Lineage (GTDB taxonomy): Bacteria > Pseudomonadota > Alphaproteobacteria > Rhizobiales > Xanthobacteraceae > VAZQ01. Next base: position 1,887,965 of record CAVWCR010000003.1, on the reverse strand, counting down.
GCGGACCGGCACCATGGCCCACGCGCTGGCACGCGTGGCAAAAGCTGGGATCCGCCCGGTGGATTTGCGCCATCTCTTTGACACCGCCCTCGTCAGCCCGGTGCTGACCGCGCACCCGACGGAGGTCCGGCGCAAGAGCATCATGACGCTCGAAATAGCGATCGCCGCGCTGCTCGACCAGCGAGATCGCATGCGGCTGACCCACGAGGAGGAGGCGGAGGTCGAAGAGCAATTGCGTCGTGCCGTGATAACCTTGTGGCAGACGAGTCTCCTGCGCGGAACTAAGCTGACGGTTCTCGATGAGGTCGCCAACGGCCTCAGTTACTACGACTACACATTTTTACGCGAGGTCCCGCGCCTCTATCGCGCGCTGGAAGATCAACTGCAGGAACTGGATCCGAACGCACCGGCGGAGGAGGTCGCCTGCTTTCTCAGATTGGGGAGCTGGATCGGCGGCGATCGTGACGGCAATCCTTTTGTCACCGCCGACGCGCTGCGCCACACCGCTCGGCTGCACAGTTGCTGCGCACTGCGCTTCTATCTCGACGAGCTGCACGCACTCGGTGGTGAGCTGTCGCTCAGCACGCGCGTCGTCGGCGTTACGCAGGAACTGGATGCCTTAGCGCAGCGTTCGCCCGATCCCTCCCCGCATTTCGCGGAGGAACCCTATCGTTGCGCAATTTCCGGAATTTACGCGCGGGTCGCCGCGACGCTGCGCCAGCTCGATGATGCTGTCGCGCCGAGAGCGCCCATCGGCGATGCTCCAGCCTATCGCAGTGCGCATGAGCTGAAGGAAGATCTCGACGTCATCGATCGATCGCTCGCAGCCAATCGCTCGCGCATCCTCGCCCGCGGACGTTTGCGCCTGCTGCGCCGCGGGGTCGAATGCTTCGGATTTCATCTCGCCGGCATCGATCTGCGCCAGAATTCTACGGTCCACGAGCATACAATCTCAGAACTTCTCGAGTTCGTATCGCCGGGGACGAGATATCTCCACCTCGCGGAAGGCGAGCGCATCGCACTTCTCGTCCGCGAGCTCGAAACAGCACGCCCGCTCGTGTCGCCATTCCTGTCCTATTCCGAGGAGACCCGATCGGAGCTGGCGATCTTCCGGACCGCTGCCGAGCTGCGCAGCGCATTTGGTCCGCAGATCATCCATACCGCTATCATCTCCATGGCGGAGAGCGTGTCCGATCTGCTCGAGCTCGCCGTTCTGTTGAAGGAGGCGGGCCTCGTCGGCGCCGACGGTCGCAGCGGGATCGACATCGTTCCCCTGTTCGAAACGATCGGAGACCTGAGAAGCTGTGCGCGTGTGATGGACGAGGCGTTTGCGCTGCCGGCCTATCGTCGTCTCGTCGCGAGCCGTACCGATGCTCAAGAGGTCATGCTCGGATATTCGGACAGCAACAAGGACGGCGGTTTCCTCACCTCGGGCTGGGACCTCTACAAGGCGGAGATCGAGTTGATCGACGTCTTCCGGCGACATGGCGTCAGGCTTCGCCTCTTCCACGGGCGTGGCGGCTCGGTCGGTCGCGGCGGCGGCCCGAGCTACGACGCGATCCTGGCACAGCCTGGCGGGGCGGTTTGCGGGCAGATCCGGATCACCGAGCAGGGCGAGACCATTTCCAGCAAATACTCCCATCCGGAAGTCGGAAGGCGCAATCTGGAGATCCTCGTCGCGGCAACACTCGAAGCCTCGTTGCTGGAGTCCGCGCGCATCGCCCCACGCGAAGAGTATCTCGCAGCCATGGAGACCCTGTCCGCCGCTGCGTTCGCGGCGTATCGCAACCTGGTCTACGAGACGCCGGGGTTCGAGGACTATTTCTGGGCCTCGACCGTGATCACCGAGATCGCCACGCTGAATATCGCTAGCCGTCCGGCGTCGCGCTCGAAGACCCGCCGCATTCAAGATCTGCGCGCCATTCCGTGGGTCTTCAGCTGGTCGCAGTGCCGGCTGATGCTGCCCGGCTGGTACGGTTTCGGTTCTGCCGTGAAGTCGTTCCTGGCTGCCCATCCCGATGTCGGGTTGGAGCTGCTGCGGTCCATGCACCGCAAATGGCCGTTCTTCCGCACGCTGCTGTCCAACATGGATATGGTGCTGGCGAAGAGCAGCATCGCCATCGCGTCGCGCTACGCGGAGCTCGTGCCCGACGTCGCCCTTCGTGAATTGATCTTTCAGCGCATTCGCGTCGAATGGAACGACACGCGCGAGGCCCTTCTGGCGATCATGGAGCAAACCCGCCTGCTACAGAGCAATCCGCTGCTGGAGCGCTCCATCCGCCATCGGTTCCCCTATCTCGATCCTTTGAACCACATTCAAATCGAGCTGATGAAGAAAAATCGCGCAGCCGGCTCCGACGAGCAGGTTCTGCGGGCCATCCAGCTCACGATCAACGGGATTTCCGCCGGGCTTCGCAACAGCGGGTGAGAATGCATCCACGGGTGCTTGGACCGAGCGGCGGCGGCGGAGCAGCAGGGATTCGAACTTAGGGTATACGCAATAACACGTTTGACCGCTTCGAACGCGTCACCACCGAGTAACCAGCCCTCTCGCCCGTTCCGGTTTAGGCCTCACGGTGTGAATCGGCTTCCAATTTTTGGAAGCCGATTTACACGCTGCGCGCGAGATTGGCGCAGCCAGGCGCCGTTCCAACGATGTTGCCAATGGTCAGTCTTGTCTGGGCGTCGGCGGGATACAAGATGGCAATTACGCGTCGTCCAAGGTTCGGCTCAACGAAGCCGTCCGACAGGGCAACAGCTGCCGAGACGCTGCCGTTGGCTCACGCGACGAGTCGCAGGAGGTTGCATGGCAAGCCTCAAATTCATGTGCCCGAACACCCAGCGCCTTATCGATAGTAGCATCGAAATCGATACGCGGGCTTTCTACGTCATCGAATCTCAAAATCTGCAAATGAAGTGTCCGCGCTGCGGCGCGATACACTGCTTTCATTTCAAAGAAGGGCTCACGGCCGACGTTGTACGCGGAGTTCCGGGCAAGTCCACGCCGGAGGAACCCGGCACGTTAGCGGCGCACGCTGGGATCTGAGCCGGGGGCCACGAGGAATCATTATGGAGAAGCACCAACGCGTTCTGCCCGGTTCACCACGCGTGCATTCGCGCAAAATCGGCGACGCTGCGTTTTTGTCAGCTTGCCGATAGCCTACGCTCATCCCGGCAACATGCGAACCAGGGCGCGGCGCTATTCTAAGGTGAAATCGCTGGATCATCCATCGACAGCCGCTAGATTTTGTTCTTGAACCTGGGACCTACTGCTTTCGACTAATGAATAGCCGCCCAATGGAGAGGACCATGGAACAACTTCTCGGAGTAGTTCTAGCGCCGGCATTCGCGGTACCGAGCGTATTTGCCGCGATTGGAGTGCCAGGCGCGGGCAGTTGAGTGTGCTGCCCCCCTGCGAACCAACGTCCCTGCCGACATCCGTCGGCGGTTTCGCCGCGTCTCTTATTGAAAGGTGATCATGTCCGTGCGACTGAGCGTAGCGGATTTCGGCTTCAAAGGCTCGTTCTTCAGATTGGGAGGATTTTGATTCAATATCTGATAGAAACCGATGGCCGTCTCGTAGTCGGTGGAGGCCGCCGTCGTATCCACCGGGATGACGGTGGTGTAACCGCGCACCGTGGCGCCGACCGATGTATAGGTCACCGAGCCGCTGACCTTCCAGCCGACGAGAATGATCGTCGCAACGCCCTTCGCCTTCAAGGCGCTTTCGAGACCGGTGTTGTAGAACCGGTCCTGAGCCGTGCTGACGATCTTGATGTCGCTCGCAGCCGGAGCGACCTCCGGCAGCCATTTCGACATGTTCGGCCCGCGGGTGCCGTAAGCGTCACATCTGTCAAGGCGTTGATACGCTGTCGACAGGCTCATGGCTATTGTGGGCTACGCCACTCACTTCGTGCTTGCCAAGCTGAGGATCAGTTGTACCGCTGCTGCTGAATGAAGACCTGCCGTGCCCTGCGCAGCACCAATGTTAGCGATCGGGTCTCGTTCGCCGTTGCCAGCACCCGACCGCCAAGGAAGCTACCAGGGGATAAGCTGCCGATCCCCGCTGAGTTGGCCAGACTTTCCGCTCATTGACATAGACTGACCGTCGCCGAGCACTCGCGGCGACGGCGAAAAATGACCTTGCACCCCGTTATCCCGCCCCCACCCAGCATCGGGCAAAAATCGAATTGTCTAGGACGGGCGCTTCATGGGAGGCGATTGTCGATCGCTTTATCAACCACGACGTGGATTGGCTTGGCCGCGTGTATATCGCGCACTGGATAGGGAATTTCGATTCCTTCGCGTTTGAATACGTCCCACAGTTCGAGCATCACGGCTCCGCGCACGTTGGTGACGCCCTCGATCGGGTCGCGAATCCAGAAGCGCAGGATGAACTCAAGTGAAAAGTCCGCAAATTTGATCAAGTGACACACGGGTTCCGGCGTCTTCAGAATGCGCGGCATCGCGGCGACCGCTTCAATAGCAAGCTTTCGGACCGTATGTGGATCACTCGTGTAGCTCGCACCAAACGGAACATCGATTCGAATTCGATCGTTGGAGTGCGACCAATTGATCACACGCTGGGTAACGAGGTCTTCGTTTGGTATCAAGAACTCACGTCCGTCGCGGGTAACAACCGAACAGTAACGTGCACCCATCGCGTCGACCCACCCAAAACTTTCGCCGACCGAGATCACATCTCCGGGTTTGATCGACTTGTCGGCGAGTAGAATGATGCCGCTTACGAAATTCGAGACAATCTTCTGCAAACCAAACCCTAACCCGACACCCACTGCGCCGGAAAACAGAACAAGTGAAGAGAGGTCAATACCAACTGAATTTAGAACGACAACGATGGTCAGCGTAAACAAGAACAGCTTTACTAGCTTTCCAGCGAGCACTTGGAGCGAAGGGGTCAGGTCCGTTGTATTCCGGATCTTTCTATCGAGATAGTTTCCAATCGCAGTTGCGATCCATAGAGTTATGCTGAGTAGGCCAACTGTTTTGAGAACAAGTAGGACTGAAATTTTTAAATCGCCAAAACGAAGCGCGATGGCGTCGAGAGCGGCGATCGTCCTATCGAGAAGATCCAAAATACTAAGCGCCGTGATTACGGCAGGGCAGTTACGTGCGGCGCGTACCATGCTCCGGCTGGACCAGAAGCAATTCGGAACTTTGATCCACTTATCGGTCGGTGCGGTCCAGCGGCTGGAACGTGCTCGCGGCGCTATCGAGATGTCGTCGGAATTATCACTGGCCATCCGGACCGCGCTGGATGCCGCCGGCATCGAGTTGATTGATTCTGGGCCATACTCAGGCCAGGGTGGACCGGGCCTTCGACTGAAGGGGGATGTCATGGCTCAGACAACCGGCGAGCCAATGCTAGGGGAGGCGGCAGAAGCACGTCTTTCTGTTGTCGCATAGCGGACATCGTCTTGCCGCCAGCTTGCATCGGCCCGGGAGAGCACTCGCGGAGACGTGCGCTCGGGATCTCACGATCCCGCCGCTTTCCGCGAGTGGCACGGTCTGGCCATTGAGTTGTTAGCGGCGTCTCCACCACAAACTATAATCAAGCCCTTGTACAAGTGTGCTACGCCAGTTTGGACTGGTTTTGGCTGCACCTGGCTCGTCTCCATCGCGTTCGGCCCGCCGGCGTGTCGTGACGAGGGCAATGAGTGCCGGATAGATCGCGGACCGGCTGTCGATGTAGTTAGATTGCAACACCGAAAGGACACCCAGCAGGCAACGCGGAGGACACAGCCCAGAATTGCGCCGCTCACCAACTGTCTACGGAATTATTTTGGCGCGCGTTTCGCCAGGATGCGCTGTAAGGTGCGACGATGCATTTTGAGCCGGCGCGCGGTGTCCGACACATTTTGATTGCACAATTCGTAGACGCGCTGGATGTGCTCCCAGCGCACGCGATTGGCAGACATCGGGCTCTCGGGTGGCTCTGGTTGTTTGCCTTCGAGCGCCAATAGGGCATGCGCGACGTCATCTGCATCAATCGGCTTGGCGAGGTAGTCAACGGCACCGAGCTTAATGGCGTTCACCGCAGTGGCAATGTCGCCATAGCCAGTAAGGACAATGGCACGTGCGTCTGGGCGTCGATGCTTCAGCTCCGAGATTACATCGAGGCCATTGCCGTCGCCGAGACGCATGTCAACGACCGCATAAGCAGGCGATTGGGTCTCAAGATGAACGAGACCATCCTTCACCGACGCCGCAGTCGCCACCTTGAAACCGCGGCTCTCCATGGCGCGCGCCAATTGCGCCAGGAATAGCTTATCGTCCTCAACGATCAAAAGCGTGCGCTCGCGAGGCGAGGATGAGAGCGTGTCTGTCATGACACCATAGCTGTGAGGACCACCAAATGTTACTTCCCCTGGGATTAGTTGCAGAAATAAAAATCCTATAAAAATTTCGAGGAACGATGTGGTGTTCCGGTAGGAACGATGTTGTTTTTCGGCAACAGTGACGAAAAATCTATGGAGTGGCTTGTGGCGTCAACTACTGGCGTGCTTACGGCTCGGTGTTTTCTTGGGTAGTTTGCCACTGTGGGAAGGTTATTCGCGAGTTGTCGCGTTCCGCTTTCGGAGCCAATGCTTCGAAGGAGGACCGCGGGTGAAGGGGCCTTCGACGACTGGCGGGGATGCAACCATCAACAGGTGTACCGCATCTGGGCTAACGAAACCCTCGCACGGGGAACAATGGGGTTCTTATGAACATGTTGAAAGGCATTTTTCTCGGTTCTGCGGCAGGGTTAGTCGCGGTTACCGGAGCGCAGGCTGCTGATCTTCCGGTCAAGGCCAAGCCAGTCGAATATGTGAAGATCTGCAGCCTCTATGGCGCGGGGTTCTATTACATCCCAGGCTCCGACATCTGCCTGAAGATCGGCGGCTATGTCCGGGCTGACTACGGCTTCAATGTGCGGGGCGCCCGCACGCCGAACTACTCGGGCGCCAACGGTGCGCACGACCGCACGCTGAGCGAATACTCGACGCGGCATCGCGCACACTTCGATTTCGACAGCCGCACGCAGACGGCCTACGGGACGCTGCGGACTTTCATAGCGGTCCACATCAACAACGAGAATCAGAACACGGTCTCGGTCGCTCCGCAGCGCGCCTTCATCCAGTGGGCGGGCTTCACGTTCGGCCACACCAAGTCGTTCAGCGACATTCCTGGCACGCCGGGCGACGACACGTTCAAGTCGCTGCACCAGACCCAGAACCAGAGCGATACCGGCGCCAACGGCACCAATCAGATCGCCTACACCTGGGAGCTGGGCAACGGCATGACGTTGAACCTCGGTGCCGACGAGCGCCGTATCAAGTCGGTGTCGAACTTCTCCAACAACGTCACGACGGTCGGCTCCAACCCGACCACAAGCGTCGCCGGCATGCAGAATCCAAATCCCTACGTGAACTTCGCGGTCAACCAGGCGTGGGGACGGCTGGGCGTGTCGGCGATCTTCAACAACAACCATGCCACCTACTACACGGCGCCGACGACTGGCTTCTCGTGCGCGCCGACCGGCACCACGCAGTGCGGCTATCCGGACGACAAGTGGGGCTGGGCGGTGCTCTCGGGCATCGACATCAAGGCGCCTTGGATTAGCCCCGGCGATCACTTCGGCGGCTACTTCAACTACGGTGTGGGCGCTGCAGCCTATTCCGGCGGCAGCACGCTGGCCAGCCCCGGCCTGTTCGGCAGCGGCAACAACGTTGCGCTCGGCGTGCTCACGGACGCGGTCTATGTCAACGGCAGCGGGCTTGAGCTGACCACGGCCTGGACGGCGGGTGCCGGTTACGAGCACTTCTGGCTGCCCAATGTCGCGACCTCCGTGTACGGCAACTTTACGAAGATCAGCTACAGTGACACCGTGGTCAACAATCGCTGGTTCTGTGGCAACCTCGGCTTCGGAACGACCCAGAATATCCGGGTCGCCAACAACGTGGCCTGCGATCCGGGCTTCAATTATTGGACCGTGGGCTCCCGCACCGACTGGTACCCGGTGAAAGGCTTCCGGCTTGCGGTCGACGTCCTCTACGCGCGCGTCGAGACGGCCTTCAACGGCGAAGCCGTCACCCTCGGCAAGGCGCAGGGTGCGCGTCCGACCGGTGTCTACACCGCCAAGGATCTGGGCACCCTGTCCGTGGTGTTCCGCGCCCAGCGGAATTTCTGACGGACCGCGGCGGACGGCAGGCCTGACATTCAGTCATGGCGCGCCGATTGCTCCGGTTGCGCTGTGGCAAGTCCCGATGTGTTGTGCCCCCGACGCGTCGGGATGCCCTATCTTCGTGCAAACAACCGCACAAGAATTGTCGCCACCGTAGCCGGTCTGGTGGTCACCCTCCGCTCAGTAAGCACAAGCTGCAGTCGCCGTCGCACGGCTGCTAGAATCGCGCAAAGAATGGCTTTAGGCGGCCCACCACCCAACTACGACGGCTACGAGCCAGAGTACGAGTAACGCAAGCACACCGACTTCCTGCCACGACAGCCGTCGAATGTTGCGATCGAAGTCAGAGCTGTGCCAAACCATCGTATGATTTTTACCGCAGGGAGGCTGACGAAAAAGGTGACATTCGTGCACGCGACCTTCTGCCACCCCGCAAGCTGAAGCGCGGCTCCTTAGCAGGCGAGAACCGCGAAAATGTATCGACGATCGCGTGTACTCGCAGCCTCCGCCGGTTGCTGCCAATCGTGAAAAAGGTCTCTGGCGCCGTCCTCGTTCGAACACGTCGCCAGCCGCCTATCATCCCAGAGCTATTCGCCAGCCTCATATCGCACGAGCGGCAGACTGACGCATTGTTTCTGCGCGCGCACGGTATATTGTTGCTGCAAGCAATGGATGCCGCACACCCCAGTCTCCCGACCCCCTGCGGCATTGAAGGAAGCCCTGGTGTTCCCCCGCCGGGGCTTCGCCTTTCTGAAGATCATATCCCGCTCGCGCTAACTATCGGGGGCGCTTCACCAAGCTGGGACCAGCGTTCGGTGTTACGCGGTGCGGGTTGCGTCGTGGCAGTTCCGGCTGTGTCGCCCGTTGTATGAGAGTTCAGCGCCTTCGTGAAGGTAGATCGCGGCGAATATTCCGAAACTCCGGAGGGCCCTTAAGCAGCCTGCGCTTTCGCTGCTGCTGTTTTTTGGTTTCGACCTGATTTGTAAGGCGGTCGATCTGCTCGCGCGCCATGGCAAGGGCCTTGAGCGCCGCGCTCTGCCCCCTCCGTCGCTTGGATCGCTCCTTGGCGATCATAAGAAGCATACCCGTCATGAGACGCCGAATTGCTGCAGGGCGCGTCGGACGTTCTTCCTGGCCGTCAATCCAGGCATCAAGCGCGGCAATCTGCGCTGCATGAAGACGAACTCCGATCAGCGCGTCCTTCCGGCCGGCAGCGCGTTTAGGAAACTTCTGGCTACCAGATATTGGCACACGCATCCGATTTTATTCTCCTCTGATTGATCGCCATTGCTTTGCGGTCTTCAGGCTTCCTGCTAGCGCTAACAAAGTTTGTGTGCTGCCGGAAGCTAGGCGCGCTGAATCGCGAGTTCACCGCAAATTGCGAAGGCTTATTGAGGGTGGTCGAAGCGAGCACCTCGCAACTAGAAGCAGCTGGATTTGCCTGTGGCGTTCTGCCTCTGTGCGCAATGGGGCGATTTTCACCCCGCCTGCCTGAAAGTATCATAACCGATAACGAGTAAGAAATAGATGAGTTGAATATGGCTTCTGCAAAATTCTTTAGACGTCAGGCTGCAAGATGTGCCGACTTGGCAAAACAGACCCGCGACGAAGAGTGTCGTCGGCGGTCTCAATGGTTGGAGCAGACCTACATCCACCTTGCTGAAGCTGAAGAGAGGCAAATTGGCAGGACGCATGCGTCTACTTGCGAGACCGGGCGGCTTAACCGCTGAAATTTCAACTCTCTGGATCTACTTCGTTAATTGTAGCATATCATCGTTGCCACCGCTTTCCTCCGAGTTTGTTCGACTCTGGCGCGCTTACTATTTGATTGTATCAGAGGTGCGCTGATGCTTGTGACGCAGGAAGATCGCCAGTTGCGGTCTGACCGATTCGCCGTATGCTGAAACGGCTTGTTCAATGTTGGATTTCCTGGGGTAGCTGGCTCCACACCCTCGCAACAGCCTGTCCGAGCGCACAAAAGATCTGATCTTGAATCTCAGCCGGAAGTGGATCTTGCATGACCATGGTGCCTTGGTATCAGAACTCGTGCTGGCTAATTAGAGAGTGGCTCGGTTGTGTTTCTGATCTCGCGCTCTTGCGCCACATACACGATTGTCAGCATTCTCTGGAAAAGGACGGCGCGTGATTTCTCGGGCAGGCTATTGAAAGCGGCCTCCACAAAGGGCTCCACCAAATCCGCACCGGCAGCCTTCCACAAGCACCAGCAGCATTCCATAAATTTCGTTTCGGCTGCATCACCACCGGCAGTGAAAAGCGGTCCGAGCCTCCTCAGCGATAGATCGAGAGACCTTTTCAGCTCTAGGTCCACAGCGCGTTTCCCGAGCATGATCGGCTCCTAAAATGCCATCGATAAGGCCGAGGTGTGCTTTGTCCAATAGGACTTGAACAGCTCCTGCATGAGTGTCGATCTAGAGAACAATGATTGGGCCCCGGTGCATGGCGCATCGCGGGGCCCGTTGTCTCCGCCTTGCGAAGAGCGTCTGGTATGAACCAGCTGTTTCTTGAGGGTTCCAGCGCTTGGCCTCGCGCTTTACTAACTCAGGTCTGTTCGAATTTTTGGCGACGTAAACGACGGTTAGCAGCTGCGATAATCCGTAGTTAGCGCCGTGACCTTGCGCTTGAACAAGGTCAATGAACTATGCCCGGTGGAATCATTCTTACTCCTTCACCAGGGAAACCGACGGACATTGCGCCCGCGTCTGCTGCTGGCCGCCTCGACCACATGATCGTGAGCCTTTCCCCGCGAAAGCCCTGGAGCGGAAGCACCTAGGAACTTCCACGGGAACAGCAACGAATCTTCCGACACACATGTGCAAGAGTCAAAGGAACACTAAAGGCAAAACGACGCAGCATACGAACGTGGTGCGGGATCGAGCAAAAACAATCAATCACCGCCGCAATGAACCAGCGCCAGCGGCCGGGGAGTCAATTTTCCACCGGCATTTTACACATGTGTCTGCAGCCAACACTCCAGCAACGTCAGCTGCCATAGCTTTGAATGGCCCTTTGGAGTGAGCTGCCCTTCTGGATCTTTCAGCAGTCGCTCGACATAGTCCCGCCGGAACAGCTCGCGTTCGCACGCGGCAGGCTGGTTGAGCACGTCGCGTGCGAACGTGAGATAGGGGCCGCGCAAATATTTCAGGGCCGGGACCGGAAAATAGCCCTTAGGACGGTCTATTATTTCATCGGGAATAAAGCCGCGTGCTGCCTCTTTTAGGATATGTTTGCCTCCATTGCGCACCTTGATCTCGGCAGGCATTTGCGCAGCCAGCTCGACCAACTTGTGGTCGAGGAATGGGACCCGCGCTTCGAGGCCAAACGCCATGGTCATGTTGTCAACGCGTTTGACTGGATCATCCACGAGCATGATTTGGGTGTCGAGAAGCAGCGCCTGATCGATCGGACGCGCTGTGCCGGATTGGGAGAAGAATTCTTCTACAAAATTCCTGCTTACGTCCTCGTCAACAAGACACGGCGCAAGGGCGGCCCCCATCTCTTCGTGGTCGCGATCGAAGTAAACGCGGGCATACTCGCTGACGCCGTCGTTCGCGTTCAGCAGCTGTCGATACCAATGATAGCCGCCGAAGATCTCGTCGGCGCCTTGACCGCTGAGGACGACCTTAACGTGCTTTGAGACCTCTTCCGACAGGAGGTAGAAGCCGATCGCGTCATGGCTCATCATCGGCTCCGACATCGCGGATACCACCCCTGGGATAGCCGAGAGGGCCCGCGATGAATCGACCTCGATTCGATGATGCTGGGTTCCGAACTGCCTTGCGATGAGGTCAGAGTATTGAAACTCATCGCCTGCTATGTCCCCGAGGCTGTCAAATCCAACGGAGAATGTCTCAATCGTGTTTTGACCGCTTTCGGCCAGCAGCGCGACCATCAGCGAGCTGTCAAGGCCGCCCGAGAGCAAGACACCAATTGGTACGTCAGACACGCGACGGCTTTCGACCGCATTCTTGAGCGCGCTACATAGGGCCGCGCGCCACTCCTCGATGTCCGGGCCGTAATCCGTACCAGCACGGAGATCCCAGTATGCGTGCTCGCACCGCCTCCCGTCCGGCTCCACGATCAGGACAGTTGCGGGCGATAGCTTGCGCACGCCCTTTAGAATTGTAAGCGGGGCCGGCACCGTCCCGTGAAAGCTCATGTAATGATGCAGCGCGCGCGGATCGATGTCCGTGTCTACGCCCCCCGCCGCCAACAGCGCGGGCAATGTCGAGGCGAAACGCAGCCCGCCCGCGACGTCGGCAAGATAAAGAGGCTTGATGCCGAGCCGGTCGCGCGCAAGGATCACGCAACCACTTGCATGCTCCCAAATCACAAACGCGAACATGCCGTTGAAGCGTTTAACGCAGTCCATGCCCCATGCATGATAGGCCTTAATAATTAGCTCGGTATCACCGTCGGAAAAGAAGCGATAACCCCGACGTTCGAGCTCGCAACGTAAGGCTCGAAAATTGTAGATGCAGCCGTTGAAGACAATCGTAAGGCCGAGTTCGGAATCGATCATTGGCTGCTGGGAGGTTGACGAAAGATCGAGGATGCTAAGCCTTCGGTGGCCAAAAGCGACGTGCTGGTGCGAGACACAACCCGACGCATCAGGACCTCGGGTCGCAATGGCATCTGACATCCGCTCGATGGATTCAGCCCTAGGCCTTCTCCCATCAAAACGAATCTCGCCGCAAAGCCCACACATCAGCTCGACCTCATACAGGTCGCGAGCCAATTCGGCACAGCTGGGCGTTGTATTTGACTTCGAATATCAAGGTTGTGAAGCAGTTGTTCTGCTTCAGAATTGACGCTGAAGAATGAGACATTTCTCGGTGAGTTCTTCAGCCTTCCCTGGCTCGCCACAATATATTTAAGCGTTTCAAAACACTTCATGAGACGTCATTGCTAGAGATCGATGGATTAATTCTAATTGTACACGACGAGATGATTATGTGTTGCGGCGTTCCAACTCACCTAGGTTCACATAATATTGAACTAGGTTTTCGGGGACTGTGCGCGGGTCACTGGAACTTTCCGCGTGAAATATTTGTTGATCCCGCGTTCTGGAACTTCCAGCGTTTGCATTTTGAGCGATGACCCGCAATGTCGAGCAGGAGGAGGAATATGCCGCAACAGAAGACCGACGAAAATCTCATCGGGCTGCTTACGCAAATTCTGTACCGGATGCGAGGCGACATCGACCGATTGGAGATTGGCATCGCCGCTCTCAACGTTCTCAAACAGCCAATTCCCGACTTCGAGCCCAGTGCAATTAAATTTTCGTTGCTGGATAGGGCGCGCGGCGACGGTCGGGAGTGAGCATGTACTTTCCTTGCGGCTTCATGAGCGATGTCGCCTTTGTGGCCCAGCGTGTCGGTTCGCTGCAGCGCGGCAATACGTCCGATATTGTTAGTAAAGCGGAAGCGGTATTCGCGAGTGCGGGTCGACGCGAATGATCCTCCTACCACTTTTCGACCGGCATTTGGTTCATCCGCCTGTCGGGCGAAGCGGGGCTGCTGACAGGAAGTGGTTCTCTTATAGTTGTTGCTACCACCAGCCCGTTGGTTCCGTAATCTGTCATTATGCGAATCGTTAATATTTGTCGTTCACTCTGCTCGGCGAGACTGAGAGTTCAACAGCCATGCCGCGTGCGTCAAAATATGAGCGGCTCTCTGAAGAACAGCGGACTTCGCGGAGCACGATCGCTGATGCGGTTGACGTCCTGCGCGAAGCTGTTGACTTCAAAGGTCGTGATCGCGCGAAGGTTGTCATCGGCTCTCTCCGGCTTCCCTCGGACGAGATGGTCGGGCTAGTCCAGCTCGTATTCGAAAGTCGCAAGAGGGAAAAAGGATTCGTTGTGTCGCTGCCGACTTCGACGCAATTCAAAGGCGCATGTAGGGGATCAACGCACCGCAAATGTTTTGATATCGGTCGCCTACATGGGGCTACCGTGGACTGTGCCAGCAATGTAGTGCTCAGCGATGGAGAGGAGCTGCGCGCGGTCGAATTCATACGCGCCCTTCTGCCCCTGGAACCAAGCGCCCTTGACTGGAAAATTGTCCATCACACGCTGTCCATCATTGGAGTTGCCGAGCATTGCTATCGACCGTGGCCAGTGAGCGGCCAGCTCGTGCTGGATTGCGGCACGTTCTCTAAGATGCGCCTTCCTCTTCCTCCTTTGAAAGAGCTCGCATGGCGTCTGGAAGACAGGGACTTAACTCTAAAGGGATTGTCGCAGCAGAAGATTGCTGATGCACTTCGCGCGTTTGGTATTCGGCGTCCAATCGCTCGTCCGAGGCGGAATGCCAGCCGCTCTGCTAACGAAATCTGACTTGGATGAAATTTCGGTAGTTTGACGCGAGCAAGTCCAAGCGTTTCCTTCCCGCGGCAAACGCCCTCATTTTTGGGGCTTTCTCCAACCCGCAGCGTCAAAACTGGGCGTGTTCCTGCCATAATATGACTTGGATCGATGTTGCTGCATTGACCTCGATATCTGTCTATTTAGACAACTCCGATCAACGGAGTCACCAATGCGGATCCGAGCCAAAAGGCCAGAGCGAGCTGGTCGCAATCAGGCGAAGGCGCCGGAAAGTCCCGAGTTAGGGACCTTCGGCAAATTGGCCGCGCCGCAATCTGCCCAAGTCACGGCGATAGCTCCAATCAATGCGCGCCCGCAGTGGGCGTCTGACGGCCCGTCATTGACGGAGTTGCGCGCACGGGGGCCGTCGTCCGAAAGCCTCCAGGGAAGGAACCCGCGGGACGTGAGGTGCTGGTGTGTGCGCGCTATGGCGATTTGATTGCGGCGAAGAGATTGGGCCGAAGACGCTGGGTGGCAGCACTCGGGTGATTTCGGCTGCCGGTGCAGCCGATCGGGTTCGATTGAGTCGTTCTCGGGAATGAACGCAGCGTGGAATGCGATGCCGCGCCCCTGTGTGGCCGAGCGTCGGCGTGGCCGGTCGATGACCAGTAAGGAACGCGCTCGGCGGTGCAGGTGCAGGACGTGGTGCTTGTGCTCATGAGGTGTCGATCCTGATTGCGACGAGAGGTTTGCTCGGCCGGTGGCGTGGTTGGCGGCCGGCTTGGAACGTCTCGATGATGGTCATGCGGCTGCCGCAGCAGGGGCATGGGTGGGCGAGCGGCTGCGCGGCCGGCTCGGTCTCGACCGCCTGCTCAGCCAGACCCAGGAGGTCGCGCGCCCGCGCGATGGTCTCGGCGCGATTGCTGCCGGCGAGGAGCCCGTAATGGCGGATGCGATGGAAGCCCTTGGGCAGGACATGGATGAGGAAGCGTCGGATGAACTCGTTCGCGTTGAGCGTCATCGTAGTGTAGCGGCCCGGTCCCTCGACGCGGTAGTTCTTGACCTTGAAGGTGACGTGCTGCTGGTCGATTGCGATCAGGCGGCGGTTCGAGATGGCGACGCGGTGGGTGTAGCGCGCCAGATAGGCGAGCACGGCCTTCGGGCCCGCGAACGGGCGTTTGGAATAGACGAACCAGCGCGTCTTGCGCAGCGGTGCGAGCAACGCAGCGAACGCCTTTGCATTGGCCAGATGCGCGTGGGTGCCGAAGAACTGCAGCCTGCCCGCCTGGTGTGCCGCCATAAGCCTCTCCAGCATCAAGCGCCGGAACAGCGTCGAGAGGACACGCACGGGCAGCAAGAAGTTGGGCTTGCATGCGATCCAACGTGCGCCATCCATGGAAAGCCCGCCGCCCGGCACGATCATATGCACGTGCGGATGGTGGGTCATTGCCGAGCCCCAGGTGTGCAACACTGAGGTGATGGCGATGCGCGCTCCGAGGTGCTTTCGGTCTGCCGCGATGGCGAGCATCGTCTCCGACGAGGCCTTGAACAGCAGATCGTAGATCACGGCCTTGTTCTGGTAGGCGATGTCGCCGATCGCCGCCGGCAGCGTGAACACGACGTGGAAGTAGGGCACTGGCAGCAGCTCGGCCTCGCGTGCCGCCAGCCACTCGCGTGCGGCCGCGCCCTGGCATTTCGGGCAATGCCGGTTGCGGCAGCTATTGTAAGCGATGGTCGTGTGGCCACAGGCGTCGTTCTCGCAACGCGCCACATGCCCGCCGAGAGCTGCCGTGCGGCAGCGCTCGATCGCGCTCATCACCTTCAACTGGCCGAGGCTGACGTGGCCACGGTTGGCGGCACGCCATGCGGCTCCGTGGTCGCGGAAGATGTCCGCGACCTCCAGCGCTGGACGAGCCATGGCCGCCGCGCGTTACGCGGGCGGGCCGTCCTTCGCCAAGGTCAGACGGTCGAGCGGGCTGGTGACGGTTCGCAGCAGGTTGGTGGCGACTTGGGCGTAGCGCGCGGTCGTATCGAGCTTCGCGTGTCCGAGCAGAACCTGGATGACCCGCACGTCGGTATGGCTCTCCAAGAGATGCGTTGCAAAGCTGTGCCGGAGCGTATGCGGAGAGATCCAGGCGCCGAGGCCGGCGACGTCGGCGGCCATGTGGCAGGCGCGGTTCAGCTGCCGCGTCGTGATGGGCAGGAACGGGTCGCGCCCCGGGAACAGCCAGCCCTGCGAGCGGCACTGCCGCCACCACGCTCGCAATACTTCGAGCAACTGCGGCGAGAGCATAGCGTGACGGTCCTTGCGACCCTTGCCCTGCTCGACCCGGATCAGCAAACGCTTGCTGTCGATATCGCAGACCTTCAGCGAGACCACTTCGGCCGCGCGCAGCCCAGCCCCGTAGGCAACACTCAGCGCCGCCTTGTACTTGAGGCCGGGGCCAGGCGCCGCCTCGATCAATCGCCCAACCTCCTCGGGGCTCAACACCCGCGGCAGCCGGCGCGGATAATGCACGCGCGTGAGCTGGGCCGCGAGGTTGGCGCGGCCGAGCGTGACCGTGAACAGGAAGCGCAACGCAACTGCCGAACTGTTCACGCTCGGCGGCTGCACGCCGGTCTCGGTCTGGTGAACCTGATAGCGGCGCAGGTCCTCGGCACTCGCCGTATCCGGCGAGCGGCCCAGGAACTTGGCAAAGGTCTCGATGTGGCGGATATAATCGTGTTGCGTCTTCGCGCCGAACTTGCGGACCGACATGTCCTCGATCATGCGACGACGCAACGGACTGATGGGCTTCTCGCTCATGGGGGGCTCCTGTCTTGAGGTTGGAGTGCTTGACCCCTCGATCCTCAAGACGGAGCGCCCCGCCTGTCACCGTACCTTGCGCACGGCGTCACTCCATCGACGCCACTAGCTCCGCCCTCGCGCGCAGCGCGCTCCCGCGCGAGCGGGTTCGTTCCGTGGCCCTCTTCCACCGTGACCGGCGCCCAGCCGCCACGGACGCTATCGGGGGTAGGGCTGACTACATTTACGTACTCCGAGTTTGGTCGTTTGTGACCTGGGCCGACATCGTGTAGCCGATGCGACCATACTGGCTGCAGTCAGATGCGTTCGGCACAAGTCGAAAGCCGCAAGTTGCGCGTTCGCTCAAGCCAACCCGCAATTTCCGGTCGACGAGACCGGAAATGAGCAGATGTCGGATACTTCAGTATGGGGACCAAAAACGCTCCCATCGGCGTTCGTGATCTTTGGCAAGTTCGTAGCCAATACGACTGGATGATTGACGGTATGTGGTCTACTGGCAATGCTTGGGATACTGACAACTCGCATTACTTTAAACCGAAGGATTTTGCGATCTATGCTTTATTTCCGCGGCACAAGAATTCTGATCTCAACCGCCACTGTATTCATGGCTTTCGTGCTCGCGGTCGACGCCCGCGATAATAGCCAGTACGCGCAGGTCTCGCCTGAAATCAGGAAATGGGTCGAGGGCCTCACAGATGATCAGGGGCACGGCTGCTGCGCGACTGCTGACGGCTTCAAGCCCGAGCAGATCGAATGGGACATAAAGGGCAACCGCTACCGTGTGCAGATCGGCGGCGAGTGGTACCACGTCCCGGATGGCGCCGTGATCAAAGGGCCGAACCGACTGGGCCTTGCGATGGTCTGGTACTTCATCAATGACGACGGCACGATGACGATCCGCTGCTTTCTCCCCGGTGATGGTGCCTGATCATGCCGGCCATCACTTCAGCTTAGTGGCCCGACTCGGAAAGGCTCGCTGTGAGCAGAACGCGTCCGGAGTACGCCAGATAGCGGAAGTCGACAGGCCCCTCAGTTACTTCCGGGTCGGGACAAGGAACGAACCCGCTCGCGCGGGAGCGCGCTGCGCGCGAGGGCGGAGCTAGTGGCGTCGATGGAGTGACGCCGTGCGCAAGGTACGGTGACAGGCGGGGCGCTCCGTCTTGAGGATCGAGGGGTCAAGCACTCCAACCTCAAGACAGGAGCCCCCCATGAGCGAGAAGCCCATCAGTCCGTTGCGTCGTCGCATGATCGAGGACATGTCGGTCCGCAAGTTCGGCGCGAAGACGCAACACGATTATATCCGCCACATCGAGACCTTTGCCAAGTTCCTGGGCCGCTCGCCGGATACGGCGAGTGCCGAGGACCTGCGCCGCTATCAGGTTCACCAGACCGAGACCGGCGTGCAGCCGCCGAGCGTGAACAGTTCGGCAGTTGCGTTGCGCTTCCTGTTCACGGTCACGCTCGGCCGCGCCAACCTCGCGGCCCAGCTCACGCGCGTGCATTATCCGCGCCGGCTGCCGCGGGTGTTGAGCCCCGAGGAGGTTGGGCGATTGATCGAGGCGGCGCCTGGCCCCGGCCTCAAGTACAAGGCGGCGCTGAGTGTTGCCTACGGGGCTGGGCTGCGCGCGGCCGAAGTGGTCTCGCTGAAGGTCTGCGATATCGACAGCAAGCGTTTGCTGATCCGGGTCGAGCAGGGCAAGGGTCGCAAGGACCGTCACGCTATGCTCTCGCCGCAGTTGCTCGAAGTATTGCGAGCGTGGTGGCGGCAGTGCCGCTCGCAGGGCTGGCTGTTCCCGGGGCGCGACCCGTTCCTGCCCATCACGACGCGGCAGCTGAACCGCGCCTGCCACATGGCCGCCGACGTCGCCGGCCTCGGCGCCTGGATCTCTCCGCATACGCTCCGGCACAGCTTTGCAACGCATCTCTTGGAGAGCCATACCGACGTGCGGGTCATCCAGGTTCTGCTCGGACACGCGAAGCTCGATACGACCGCGCGCTACGCCCAAGTCGCCACCAACCTGCTGCGAACCGTCACCAGCCCGCTCGACCGTCTGACCTTGGCGAAGGACGGCCCGCCCGCGTAACGCGCGGCGGCCATGGCTCGTCCAGCGCTGGAGGTCGCGGACATCTTCCGCGACCACGGAGCCGCATGGCGTGCCGCCAACCGTGGCCACGTCAGCCTCGGCCAGTTGAAGGTGATGAGCGCGATCGAGCGCTGCCGCACGGCAGCTCTCGGCGGGCATGTGGCGCGTTGCGAGAACGACGCCTGTGGCCACACGACCATCGCTTACAATAGCTGCCGCAACCGGCATTGCCCGAAATGCCAGGGCGCGGCCGCACGCGAGTGGCTGGCGGCACGCGAGGCCGAGCTGCTGCCAGTGCCCTACTTCCACGTCGTGTTCACGCTGCCGGCGGCGATCGGCGACATCGCCTACCAGAACAAGGCCGTGATCTACGATCTGCTGTTCAAGGCCTCGTCGGAGACGATGCTCGCCATCGCGGCAGACCGAAAGCACCTCGGAGCGCGCATCGCCATCACCTCAGTGTTGCACACCTGGGGCTCGGCAATGACCCACCATCCGCACGTGCATATGATCGTGCCGGGCGGCGGGCTTTCCATGGATGGCGCACGTTGGATCGCATGCAAGCCCAACTTCTTGCTGCCCGTGCGTGTCCTCTCGACGCTGTTCCGGCGCTTGATGCTGGAGAGGCTTATGGCGGCACACCAGGCGGGCAGGCTGCAGTTCTTCGGCACCCACGCGCATCTGGCCAATGCAAAGGCGTTCGCTGCGTTGCTCGCACCGCTGCGCAAGACGCGCTGGTTCGTCTATTCCAAACGCCCGTTCGCGGGCCCGAAGGCCGTGCTCGCCTATCTGGCGCGCTACACCCACCGCGTCGCCATCTCGAACCGCCGCCTGATCGCAATCGACCAGCAGCACGTCACCTTCAAGGTCAAGAACTACCGCGTCGAGGGACCGGGCCGCTACACTACGATGACGCTCAACGCGAACGAGTTCATCCGACGCTTCCTCACACAGGGGCGCGGCATCGCATTCCACGCTGCGTTCATTCCCGAGAACGACTCAATCGAACCCGATCGGCTGCACCGGCAGCCGAAATCACCCGAGTGCTGCCACCCAGCGTCTTCGGCCCAATCTCTTCGCCGCAATCAAATCGCCATAGCGCGCACACACCAGCACCTCACGTCCCGCGGGTTCCTTCCCTGGAGGCTTTCGGACGACGGCCCCCGTGCGCGCAACTCCGTCAATGACGGGCCGTCATCCGAAACCCTTCACAACAACGGAAATCGAGGAACGCAAAATCGGAGGACCTGTTTTTCAAGGCTTTTGCGTTCAAGCCGTAGGACAAATCTAGGTGCGCGCATTTTGCGCCGCGCGGTACGTCAGTAATCGCAGCGCATTGAATACAACGACAATTGTCGATCCTTCGTGGATCAACACGGCTAGCCCGAGGCCGGCCCAGCCAAACAGCGTTGCCGGAATTAGCAAGGCAACCGCACCCAGCGCGATGAACAGGTTCTGTCGGATAATCACTCGGGCCGCGCGGCTCAAGCCGACGGCGAACGGGAGCTTGTCGAGTTGGTCGCTCATCAACACGACATCCGCCGCCTCCAGCGCCACGTCGGTGCCGGCGCCACCCATGGCGATGCCTACTGTGGCGCGGGCGAGAGCAGGCCCGTCATTTGCTCCGTCGCCCACCATGGCCACCTGTCCATACTTTTCGACAAGGCCCACCACCGCAGAAATTTTGTCCTCGGGCAACAGACTCGCTCGCACGTCTTCCAGCCCAACCGTTTGTGCCACGGCTCGGGCCACACGCTCGTTGTCCCCGGTAAGCATGACTGTCTTGGCAACGCCCAGCGATCGCAATTCCGCGAGCATGTCCGCTACGCCCGGGCGCGGAGTATCCATGAGTCCGATGACGCCTGCGAAGCGCCCGTCCACCCTTACCAGCATCGTGGTGCGTCCGGCAGATTCCAACCGTTCGACCTGCGCGGTAATTTCTGCGCCAACCGCTTCGCCCGCAAACAGCTTAAGATTGCCTATCTCAATGCGCTCTGCGGCGAGTTCTTGCGCGGATGCCCTTGCCGGTCACCGCCTCTACGTCTGCAGGCTCTTCCCAGCTTAGCCCACGTCCCCGGGCCGCCGCGACGATGGCCTGAGCCAAAGGATGGCCGCTGCGGCTTTCCAACGCTGCCGCCAATCTAAGGACTTCGTTCTCTGTTGCGCCGAGGGCCACGATATCCGTGAGGCGAGGTTTTCCTTCGGTTATGGTGCCCGTCTTGTCGAAGGCGATTGCAGTTAGTCGCCCAAGATTTTCGAGGTGAGCGCCGCCCTTGATCAGTACGCCTGACTGGGCGGCTCGGGTTACGGCAGAAAGGATAGCGGCAGGGGTGCCGATGGCGAGCGCGCACGGCGAAGCGGCTACCAGCACCGCCATCGCTCGATAAAACGAGTCGGAAAATGGAACCCCGAGCAGTGGCGGCACGGCGATCAGGAGGCCGGCGCCGATCAGCACGACCGGCACGAATACGCGCTCGAAGCGATCGGTGAACTGGTGGGTTGGTGATATCTGCGTCTGGGCGTCGGAGACCAGCCGCACCATGCGTGCCAACGTGCTTTCCGAAGCGAGCTTGGTGACCTCCACCAGCAAGACGCCCTCGCCATTGACTGTTCCCGCGAAGACGGCGTCTCGGGGGCCCTTGTCCACCGGCACTGACTCGCCGGTTACCGGCGACTGATCCACGGCTGAGGTGCCCTCGACCACCTTGCCGTCGGCCGGCAGCCGCTGGCCAGGCTTGACGACGACTTCGTCGCCGCGAAGCAATTCTTCAACCGGGACTTCGACCTCCGTGCCGTCGCGACGCACCAAAGCCGTCTTTGGCGCCAAATCGGCCAGCGCTTCGATCGCCCGGCGCGCCCGGTCCATCGCCGAATGTTCCAGGGCGTGCCCGAGACTGAATAGGAAGAGCAGGAGCGCGCCTTCGGCCCAGTCCCCGAGCGCCGCGGCGCCTGCCGCCGCGACCAGCATAAGAGTGTCGATATCGAAGCGTTTCGCCCAAAGGCTTTGCCCCGCGTCGCGCAGGGTGAAGAAGCCGCCGAAGGCATAGGCGGCGAGATAGAGCCCGAGCGAAACGGCGTGCGGCGCGCCCGCCCAACCTCCGAGCCAGCCGCCGAGAAGCAGCACACCCGCGGCAAGACTGAAAACCAACTCCCGATGCTCCGCCCACCATCCAGCATGGGAGTGCAATTCCAAGATTCGGTAGCCGAGCGCCTCTATGCGGCGCTCCACCGCGTTATGCGACGTCTTCTCGCTGTCGAATTCCAGCCGCAGGCGCTCGGCGGCGTAGCTCACCTTGGCTTCAAGTACACCATCGAGGCGAGCCAGCGCATGTTCGATAACGGTGGCGCAGGTCGGGCAGTCCATGCGGTCGATGCGTAGGCTTTCATGCACAAATCGCTTGCCTATCTCGGCGCCGGCCGCGGCAGCCAACTGGCGGACTTCCGCCAGGCTAATGCGCTCAGAATCGTAATGTAAACACAGCCGCGCTTTGCCGTCGTCGCGGACGACGTGCGCCTCAATATCCTTGCTCTTAAGCAGAGTGATCAGCCGGTCGACGCAGGCATCCCGCTCGTCGGGGATGTCCGGCAGCACTAGCGCCAAATCGAGATTCAGTTTGTCAGCGGCCATCGCGGCCGATGTCACGTTGCGCAAGCGCTACCCATACACGACGGATTGCCGTCAACTCTCTGAAATGGGTTCGCATTCAAATAGTCCCGGCCCGGACAATCTCGCCCTCAAG
Organism: uncultured Alphaproteobacteria bacterium; assembly: GCA_963753575.1. Lineage (GTDB taxonomy): Bacteria > Pseudomonadota > Alphaproteobacteria > Rhizobiales > Xanthobacteraceae > VAZQ01. The sequence continues at coordinate 1,864,831 of CAVWCR010000003.1, read as the reverse complement.
CTTCGTTGCCGCCGCCACCGTATTCGAGATCGTTCCGTACTTGCGAATATTCTGGTGCAGCAAGTCGAGGCGCCGATCATCTTCGTCTGTGTCGACGATGAGATTATAGGTAATCGAGGACATGAACGGCGGACCGTCTTGACGAACACCGTGAAGGCGAACTTCGACGCCGCGGAACTTGAAATGGATCATTGGCGCGACCCGTTCGATGCCCTTAATCATGCAGGCGGCGACTGCGGCCAGAAGAAGTTCCGCGGGATTGAAGGCGTCCGCACGACCATTCACATCGGTGTCTAGGACAATCTCTGCTTCTTTACATCGAGCTGCACTTCCATGAGAATCTATGCGTTTTGCGACGAGGTCGTATTCAAGCATGGCGTGCCTCTCTTGACGGCCGGCGGGCGTGATCGCGCATCGCCTCAATCACCTTGTTTTTGATAACAAATAGCCGACCGGACCCTATTGAGATGGGTCAACAAGCTCGAAAGACGGGCACACGAAATAAGGCCAGAAGGCCATCCAACGTCACCAGCTCACCTAGGCTAAATTTGAGGCACCTTCTCGGGCTATGACGTTACCATGGGCCGTGGTCGATTGGATCAGGTCACGACACGCCCTCGAGTTCCGAAAGCCCGCCATCGGCCGGCCGGGATGGGGCGTGTGACGGCTTCCAGGGTCTCAATCGCGGCCGTGATGAAGGCAACCGGCTGGCAGCAACATTCCGTCCGTGGCTTTCTTGCCAGTGTGGTGCGCAAGAAGCTCGGACTCACTCTTGAATCTGACAAAACAAACGGCGAGCGCACTTATCGTGTCGTCGCCGGTGTGAATCGGCTTCCAACTTGGACCCCACCCCGCTTTGGCCTCAAGTGACTGCGACTCCGAACAAATACTTTGTTTTCTAAAATTTTCATCGGCGTCCAACCGTGGCTCTGACGCAATTTTGGTGCAGCTGGGATCACGTGGCGCCGATTAGGCGGGCCTGAAGTAGGTCGAGCTTGGCGCGGCCGTACATTTGACGTTTGACAAGCTTGAGCTTGGTGATTTGTCGTTCGGTTTGTCCGTTGGACCATGATGACGTGATCGCGGCGCTGACCGCGTCCTGGTCCTTGGTGACGCCGTTGGCGAACGAGGCCACGAGGCTGGCGCGAGCGCGTTCGAGCCATGGCTCAAGGTCCGCGTGGGCTTTCTTGCGGATCATTACGTGGAAGGCGGCGACGACCTCTCGGGCCTCCACCAGCAGAGGAACACCTCCTTCGATCGCCGCGATCGTAACGGTCTCCGACTTTGACAGCGTATCGCGGCCTGTGGTCATGAGCCGTGCGATCGTTCTGGCGGACGGAACGCGGTGCAGGCTCGCCGCATCGGCCTTTTCGGCGCGTCGACGGCGTGTCGCCCATTCCGTAACGACCCGAACCGAGCCCCTGAAGCCAAGTGCCTTGAGGCGTCGCCACAGGTCGGCGCCGTTGCGATGGCCGGCAGTCCATTGAGCGTCGAGCCATGGAAGGTGGTGTTCGAGTGAACTCTCGCGAACCCGGAACACATCGGAATGCTGACCTCGCAGCACCTTGCGGACGAGGCCGCGACTGTGCCCGGTAAGACGCACGACATCTTTGATGGAAGCGCCCGTCTCAGCCTGCTTTAGGATGGCGGCATTGGTATCCTCGCGCCGCAAATATCCTTCATATTGGATGCGCTCGGCGGCTGTAAGCAGTTCAGGATTGATGGTTGCGGCACCGATGGAGGCGCGAACCTGGCGCATGGATTTGCGAACCGCATCGAGGAAGGCGTGGCTGGCGTTTTCCATGAGGTGCCAACGATCGGCGACCTGGGTGGCGTGCGGCAGCGCCTTCGCGGCCGCTAGCGTGTAATCACGGTCATGGCGCCATCACCTACGGCGCTCACGACCTCAAAGCCCGGCGGGACCAAAGCTGACGGACGAAGGGCTTTTTTCATGACGTTGATTCCTTTGTGAAACCAACGAGAGCCGGCCCTCACACTTCATCAAAATTGAGTCAGAGCCAAAATTGGAAGCCGATTCACAGTTGATCGCGGCGGAGCGTACCGGCCGTAAGGCGCGTGCGCTCGAGATCGACCCGAACTACGTCGATGTCGCGGTGAAGCGATGGCAGACCTTTACCGGAAAGGTAGCTGTGCTTGCGGAGAGCGGTGAGACGTTCGAGGACGTGGCCGAACTCCGCAAGGACAATGGCGGCCCGCAAGCCGCCTGAATCTGATCGTAGGCGGGGCTGCCCTGCCTGCGATCTTTACCCTGATCGTCGCCTTCGGTCGATGATCATTCCGGCCCTTTGGGCTATCACCGCGATGAGAGGAGACATCGCAACTTAGGAGTTGTCACATGGACGAGAAAGTCGAGCGCTCCTCTCAGGAGGAAATGCGCAATGTAAATGGCAATTATGAGGTCGGCTACGGCAAGCCGCCGAAGGATTCGCAGTTCAAGCCGGGTCAGTCTGGAAATCCGAACGGGCGACCCAAGGGAATGCCAATACCCGGGAGGACGTTCTTCGATTCTCTGCAGGAGCCTGTAGTCGTGACGGTGAACGGGAAGCGGCAAAAGCTCTCCATATCGGCGGCCTTGCATAAGAAGGTTGCCCAAAAGATTTTGGAGGGCGACAAGCAAATCCTGAAGCTTGCGTTGACCCTGGAAAGCAAACAATTTCAGGCGCGGCGAGAGAGGATGGACCGTATCGCGGCGGCGCTCGAGGAAGAGGACATGAAGATGCAGGCGTATATTGAGGCGGCTCTGATCACACATGAGCGAATAAAGAGGCAGCCGATATTCGGTGTTCTTCGGATGTCGGAAGCCGACCAACAAAGGTATGAGCTTGCCAAGGATTTGGCCAAGATGCAAATCGAGGAGGAGGAGAAGCAGAAAAAAGCTGCGGAAGAGGCTAAGCAAAAGCAGAAGGCTGAGCGAGAAACCAAGGCGTCTTCTGGCTCGAAGCCAAATTCGTAGATGTGGGCTGCCGCTGGCCTGCGCGATTCCCGGCGGCAGCCTTCATCCGGACTTTTCGAACACCCAGTCCTGTAAGCCGAGTTTAACGACGGTGTGCGCGAAGTCAGCCCCGTCCAAACCCGTACGGAGTTGAGTTCGGGGGCAGTCACCCTAGTGGCAGGGCTGTGGCATACGAAGAAGAGACGGTCGTAAAGGCCTGCCTTCCGAAACGTGGAAACGTATTCGTCCAATGTCTGCTGGTCAGCCGTTGACTTGACTTGCACCATGGCTGTTTCGCCAGTAGCCGTCTGCTCGACGATCAAATCGACGACCTCCTGAGTGCCGCCGACCGGAGATACTCGATGCCAACCGCTGCGGCCGAACACCAGGTCGACTAACGTCTCGAAATCAGCCCAATGAAGCATGGTGATGGCCTCCGCCGTAACGTGAACCAACTCCTCCGTCGCAGCTTTGGCACGTGCGAGGATGGGTTCTGGAAGTCCGAGGATACGACGGACGAGGTAGTCCTGCGCTCCCGTAGCGCAAATTGTCCGCCGGTAGGCCTGAGCCTGTGTCAGTCGGGTACTGAGCCGGTCGACGCGTAAGACGGAGCCGTTGAGGTCGGTGGTGCGCCAACCGCCAATGGTTTTGCGCATTCGCGAGCCATGATCCTTGCCGTCGCCACCGAGCCAATGGACCGCGGCGTCCGCTCGTGTCCACCAGAGTTGCCCCCGCGCGATCGTGAACCAGAGGCAGTCGGGGCCGAGCGTATAGAAATCAAGGATTTCACGAACATCGTCGGCGGCTGCTCGGGAGGACCGGCCCTGCCGCACCAGATGCTGTTTGATGGCTTGTCGATCGCCGGACAGCGCAAGCTCGTGCGGGACCATGGCGAACCCAAAGTGAAGCTCGCCTCGATCAAGCGAGATGTCTTCCCAGGCGCCGGCCTGGCCGAGCTTGATGTAACGCACGGTACTCGGGTTGAGAGCTTCCATATCGGCTACCATGGGAGCGGCAATCGCTTCCTTTGCGGAGGAAGTCCAGTCCGGTCGGCCATGAGATCAGGGAATAGTGAATAAATATCCTTATTTGGGATAATCCCGGCCTGGGATCAGCTTCCCGCGCCGATGGCTATTCGGGCGCGCGGCATCGACAAATCGGTCCATTCTCCGGGGCATAGGGCCTTTTGCGAGCTGATGATCGCGGCTCGCCGGAAGGCCGGCCTGACCCAGCAGGACGTCGCCAAGCGCCTCCAGAAACCCCAGAGCTTCGTTGCAAAATACGAGGGTGGGGAGCGGCGCCTCGACGTTGTCGAATTCCTGGCGATTGTGCGGGCGATCGGGGCGGACCCAGTGCGGATCGTGCGGGCGCTGATGCGACAGAAGGCCTGACGGGCGCCGCTACGGGCTCACAGCCGGGCCGATCCGAAGATGATCAGGCCGGGGCTAAATGAGCCATAAGATTGCTCACCTTCCGCTCGACTTCGCTGCGAAAGCGAGCATGTGTGTGCCGCAAGGAGGCGCCGCCCATGGATGCCCACACTATCGAAATCACTATCAAGGCCTACCTCACCGAGATGCGTGCGCGGCTTGAGAAGGCCGCCAGCATCGCCAAGGCGGCGGAAGCCTGCGCGGTTTCTGGCAATGTGGAGAAGGGTATCGAGGTCGCGCTCGACCTTGAGCAGATCGTCTACGAGGTGAACACCTTCCTCAACGCTGCCAGCATGATCAACCGGCTCGGCAAGACCTGAGCCCGGGTTCTCAAAACACGCCTCGCCCCCGCTAGTGCCATTCGGCCTCCGCGGGGCTTCGGTGGTGACGGCGCGATGCGCCGTCCTCACGATGGAGGATTTGTGAAATGGCCAAGCGTAAGCGCGTTCAGCAATCAAAGACCGCTTCCGGCACCAAGAAATTGGCAACGAGCGTCAAGAAGCCTGGTCAGCGCAAACCGCGGACAAATTCCAAACAGGAGAGGGTGCTTGGCCTGTTGAGACGATCGGGCGGCACGACAATCGCCGCCGTCATGAAGGCGACGGGCTGGCAGCAACATTCAGTCCGTGGCTTCCTTACCGCGGTGGTGCGAAAGAAGCTCGGGCTCACACTTGAATCCGAAAAGACGAATGGCGAGCGCACCTATCGCATCGTCGACGGCAAACCAGTCAAACCGAAGTCCAAGGCCACAGCCGCGCAAGGGCAGGGGACTCAGGGATGACACAGCGGCCGGTGGACGCCGCCGAGGTCGACCGCGTCCGGTCGCTGGGCATCGTCGCACTTCGGCAACGTTGGCGGCTGATGTTCGGGGGCTCGCCGCCAGCGGGGCTGACCAAGGACCTGATCCGGAGAATGATCGCCTACCGGATCCAGGAGGAGGCGTTTGGGGGGCTCGACCGCGACACAATCAAGCTCCTCGACCGCCTGGCGCGCGGGGACAAGCCCGGTGCCGAGCTGAACCGGCGCCTCAAGCCCGGCACCGTCCTCATTCGCGAATATCAGGGCGAGCGGCACACCGTTACGGTCGTGCCGGGCGGCTTCCTGTGGCAGGGGACGACCTACACGAGCCTCTCCACTATTGCGCGGGCGATCACCGGCACCGCCTGGAATGGCCCGCGCTTCTTCGGCCTGCGTGTTGCCGGGGAGCAGGCCGCGGAGAAAGCGCCGACCCCACCCACGTCGCCGGCCCGGAAGCAGGGCAGGCGTGGCCGGCCCTCGATCCGGCCTGGCCAGAAGTCCCATCGGCGGGCAGGCTAAGCAATGGAAACGCCCGCCAGGAAGCTGTTCCGCTGCGCGATCTACACCCGCAAATCGACCGAGCATAATCTCGATCTTGAGTTCAACTCGCTCGACGCCCAGCGCGAGGCCTGCGAGGCCTATATAAAGAGCCAGGCGCACGAGGGCTGGCGCCTCGTCCCCCATCACTATGACGATGGCGCTTTCTCGGGCGCCTCGCTCGACCGTCCTGCGTTGCAGGTGCTGCTGGCCGAGATCACGGCCGGCAAGATCGACATCATCGTGGTCTACAAGGTCGACCGGCTGACCCGGTCGCTGGCGGACTTCGCCAAGCTGGTCGAGCTGTTCGACCAGCATTCGGTCTCATTCGTGTCGGTCACCCAGGCCTTCAATACGACCAGCAGCATGGGGCGCCTCACTCTCAATGTGCTGCTCTCCTTCGCGCAGTTCGAACGCGAGGTGATCGGGGAGCGGGTCCGTGACAAGATCGCGGCCTCGAGACGCAAGGGTATCTGGACCGGCGGGCCGGTGGCGCTCGGCTATGCCAGCCTCAACAAGAAGCTCGTGATCGTGCCCGAAGAGGCTGAGCGGGTGCGGTTGATCTTCCGGCGGTACCTTAAGGTCGGATCAATCGGTGCCCTGGTGCAGGACCTTGACCGCAAACGGATTCGTACCAAACATCAGACGGGCAGCGATGGTAGAACCCGGGGCGGAATTCGGTTCGGGGTAGGGCACCTCGCGTACCTGCTCCGCAATCGCCTCTACGTCGGTGAGGTCGTCTATCGGGACGTCGCCCACCCCGGAGAGCATGAGCCCATCGTGGATCGAGCCCTGTTCGAAGCCGTGCAGGCTAGGCTCGCCGCCACCGCGGTAGACCGGCGGCTCCGTATCAAGGGCTCAGCGGCAATTCTCGCAGGCCGGATCTTCGACGACCGCGGCAACTGCATGACGCCGACGCACACCAACAAGCGGGGTGCGCGATATCGGTATTATGTGTCACACGCGCTCTTGCAGAAGCGGAACGGCCAAGCAGGCAGCGTGCCACGCGTGCCGGCGCATGACATCGAGACCCTCGTGATCAACGCAATCCGCGAACGGCTGGGCGGCGCCGATGGCGAAGCGCAGAAGTTCGCGACCGACCGAGATTTGGTTGACCAGCAGGTCGAGCGAGCCATAATCAAGTGCGACACGATAGACATCCATTTGTTCAATGGCGCGGAACGTAAGCCAGGGCATCTACAACCTGACCGCAATAAGGGTGCGACTGCTGAAAGCGCCACGACCTGCGTCCTCACGGTGCCGTGGACTGCTGTGCCGGCAACAGAGGTCAAGGGCGTTCTTCACTCGCTCTCTGAAAAACCTACGATGTCTCCGGAAAGCCGCGACGCGCTGCTCTATGCGATCGCAAAAGCTCGGGCTTGGATCGATGACCTCGTGCAAGGCCGTGTCGCATCATTTGCCGAGATCGCCAAGCAAGAAGGGAAAGTCGAGGATCACGTGCGGTTTCTGGCGCGGCTGGCATTCGTGTCGCCGCGCATCTTATTGGCGCTTATTGACTACACGCTGACCGTCACCAAGGTGACTAGTCTGGCAAAGAAGTCTACCCTGTCATGGACTGAGCAGGAGCACCAAGTAAATAGTCATTAGTAAGCTTATGGATGGAGCTACCTTGGGCGAACAACAGCTTGGGAAGCTACCGTTCTACCATTGAACTACGCCCGCGCTATTTTCATTCTTAGCAGCTAACGCCCTGCCTCTCCATATCAAATCTCCCGCATCTGACTCCGGAAGATTTTTGCTCTAACAGCTGCTACTTCTCGCGCCTTTCGATGGTATTGTATCAACCTTATGATTTCTTGCTGCACCGATTGTTGCGACCTCGACCCAGCCGTATGCCGCAATCCAGAATGCCGCTGCCACAAGCAGAACCCACCGCGACCGAAGCAGGAACCCGTCAATCCACTTACGAGCTTCTGAACTGCGAATCGGCTAATTTACTCTGATGGTTGCCTTCATCGATTCCCTAACCACCCAGCACTGGCTAACTATCGCCGGTCTCGCCCTCGCAATCTTCATTGGCTACTTCACAATAACGGGACAGCTTGCCCAGCGCCGTGAGCGAAAACTCAAGACCTACGAGACTACTCCCGAGGTCAGGGCCGTCATTAACAGAAAGCGCTATGACCGTGGCTGGCGCTCTGTTCAATTGCATATATCCCAGCCAACAGAGCAGCAGAACTTCAATTATGAAAATTGGTATATCGAACGCGCTCGCTTATTGAAACCATGTCTCAGAGCCATCTTGGCTCGCGCAGAAAACGACGATTACGCAACCGGTGTATTCTATCTCGACAAAACGGTTCGCATGCTGAAGGGTAAGGCCGAAGGCCGACCACAGCGATTTGCGCTTGAATTTTTTATCAAGTTCAAGGGTAAGGACGACAGAGGCAAGAAGGCGAAATTCAAGGTAACCTTCTCGCATGTCAAAAACCGACGCTGTCACACGGCACGTGTTTGGGCCTCGGTTCCTGCTAATGCTGAATAGCCGTTTCTCATATCAATTCATACAAAACGGGGAGCCCCGCTTGGCTCCAGCCAAACGGGGCTAGCTCTATTTCTCGGCCAACGATGTCGGAGAGGGCACATCTGATGACAAGCAGTTGCCAGCACTCGACTGCCCTTGTCTCGCGATGTCAGAGCTGCATCCGCTCATACGCTTGCTTTCTTTGTCGGCCTCGCTATGCAGGTCGAAGAGCTGCGAGTCCGGTGAGCCTCTAGCAATGCGCCAATGGGCGGAGTGGAGAGTCGGGAGTGGGTCATTTTTCACCGCCGCTGCGAGGGCTTGGCGACGGTCGGTCTACCCCAGTGAGCGGAAAGTTGGGCCAAACTCGGCAGGGATCGGCAGCTTATCCCCCGGCAGCCTCCATCGCTGCCCGGTGTCGGCCAAGGTGAAAGAGGGCCAGGAGCAGACGAGGTATACGAGCTAGCGTGCGGTGCTAGCGCAACAGGCGTCTCGCTAGCACTGCAGTGGCTAATCGGCCCAGAAGACGTGCGTACTACTCAACGCTCGCGCCCGAGAATTTGACGACTTTTGCCCATTTCCGGGTTTCATCGGCGATGAGGGCGCCAAATTGCGCCGGCGTACCTTGACGGATGTCGCCGCCCAATTCGGCAAATCGCTTTCTTATCTTGGGATCGTCAAGACCGCGGTTTATCTCGCTATTCAGCAGATTGATGATGTCGACCGGAGTATCCCTGGGTGCGCCCACGCCAAACCAAGCGCTCGAGCTCGAAACCCGGCAAAGATTTCAGAAACCGTCGGTAGGTTTTGGAAATGTTGCGAGCGCGTCGCCGACGTAACGGCCAATGGCCGCAGTTTGCCGTCTTGCACGTGCCGGCGAGCAGCGGCCGTGATCATGACCTGTACCTGCCCAGAGAGCAGATCGGTATGGGCTAACAACCCCGCGATTGTAGGATACGTAGAAGCTATGAAGATTTCGAAAGAGTGTAATCGACCGGATATCGATCCGCGGTTTACGCACAAAGACATAAGTCTGCTTTCGATAGGGACCGGGACACGCCGTCATTTTTCAAGGCCTAACGACGGTGATGCTGGACTGCGATGGTGGGGGCCCCGATTACTAAGTATTAGCGGAGAGACACAGTCCGAGGGTATTCATTTTCAAGCGCAATACCTTCTTGGCGATAGCTACACGCGAGTTGATTTTGAGATTCCTGAAGGGAAATGGGATTTGGACTCCGTTGAGAAATCTTGACGCCCTAATTCATCTCGGTGATGAGCGAGCGGTAGCTAGTTTCCCAAGTGTGCAAGCAAAGTTCCTTGCCCAACGTAATTCGGGGTATTCTCCGTTCGATGCCTAGCGTGGGCACTGGGGGCCTGCGTGGACCGGACCCAGCTTTGAAACGGATATGGCCACTCAAAACTGGCGCCGTGTCGGTGCAAGTCTCGGACGACGATCCGAAGGTCAGCCCGGCGACCTGGGTCGGCGCTCACATCCGGCAGCGTTGTGCTCAAGGCGGTGCAGAGCATCGGGCAATGACGGGGCCGATACATCCGCTCATCCATCGATCGCGACGGGATAGCCGACATTGCTAGAGGGCAGCCCTGGGCCAATTGCTGCCGTGAGCTCCTGCAACAAGTCCACGAAGCCTATTCTTGTATTCCGGATGCGCGATTGTCATGCCCTATGGCTGGCGCGGGGTTCTCAAACCTTATACGTTGCATACACAGGCAAGTCGCGCAGCTTGTCTGAGAGCTGCCCCTAAGACGAGAACGTGCCGAATTTCTCGTTCCCAATAATTGGCAGGCCGCCGGCAGGCACAATCGCAATAATAGACGGTGAATGCGCCAGCCTCTTTCGCCACTTGAAGGGGGGGGTGAAGCCGTCTTGTCGTCAGCATTTCAGGGAGGACCGCCATGAAACTCGCGCGCCGCAAATTCTTTCATCTGGCAGCGGGTGCTGCCGCGCTGCCGTCGCTCGCCGTGCAATTCTCCAACAAAGCTGTCGCTCAGTCAGTCACCCCTGGCACGCGAGAGGTACCAGCACGCACACTTCCGGTACCGGACACTGTCAGCCCGCAGATGCAAGCCATTATCGGGCGGGCACCGAATCCCAGATTCACGATCGCACCGGAGACCACGGCCGAATGGAAGACACGAGTAGATCAGTCGGCGCGCGCAGTGGTGGCCAGGCTGCCAAAACTCCGTGAATCTCTTGGCGTCACAACGGAGCCGACTTCGATTGGCGGAGTAAAGGCTTTTATCGTCATGCCGAAGTCGATACCGGAGGCTAACCGCGACCGTGTGCTATTGCACCTGCATGGCGGAGTCAGAGTCTTGTTCCCAGGCGAGGCAGGAACCCGTGAGGCCATTATGATGGCCGGGTTCGCCAGCTTCAAAGTAATCTCAGTCGACTATCGCATGCCACCCGATCATCCATTCCCCGCCGCGCTAGATGATGCCATTACCGTTTACCGTGAGCTGTTGAAGACAAATCAGCCCGAGAATATCGGCGTCTTTGGCACCTCTGCCGGCGGGAGCTTGACCCTTAGCATGCTGCTACGTGCCAAGATGGAGGGTCTACCTATGCCAGGAGCGATCGCGCCGGGCACCCCAACGGTGGACTTGACCAAGACCGGCGACACCCTGTTCACAAATGCCATGGTGGACAACCAACTCCAAACTCAGGAGGGCTTCATCCGCGCAACGGCCGTCCTCTATGCCAATGGGCGCGACCTGAAAGACCCATTGCTGTCACCGATTTACGGCGACGTCACGGGATTTCCGCCCACCATTCTTACCAGCGGGACCCGAGACCTCTATTTGTCCAATACAGTGCGGATGCATCGCAAGCTGCGAGCGGCCGGTGTCGAAGCGGCGCTGCAAGTATGGGAAGGTCAATCACACGCGCAATACAATGCCGATCCCACCGCGCCGGAGACCAAGGAATATCACGACGAAATCGCGCACTTCTTTGGCCTGCACCTCGGGCGGAAGAGATAGTCCTGCGCTGACACGCTATAGTCTCCCGAGAAGACAACCAGGTGATCGGTGGTGCCACTTCTTCACCTGCTGAGCTTGCTTCCCTCATCGGGTCGACGATCGAGAAGTTGGAGCCCGCCATCAAGGCGATCGGCATCAACCTGATGAACCGTGCGAGTCTGTTCTGGGTCAAAACGCGAAGAACTCAGATTGAGCAAATGTCTTCCGCTTTGCCCCGATGAGGGAACATTCGAGCTGCAGCGATGGGAAGCGATCCCCCATCGGCATAAGGACTCATGCGGCCACAGCGTCGGGCAGTCTGAACGATCAATGCAAGGATGTGCTGCGTGTCGCCGAAGTTCCTGCGCGAGCCGACCAAGATGTGGGCCCCGAGCGGTAATGCAGATGAGACCCACATGACAGTCGTTGAAACGGGGACCCCAGAACAGGATCGGTGGGCGAGGGACCCAAACCCAAACCACCGCCCTACATGGCCATGGACACGGCCGGCCCTGGCCCGCGGGGGGCCGGGTATGTACCGGACCCCGTTTTCACTTAGGAGAAAATATTATTTATGTCCATATGGCGCCGTCGTCAGTCGCGCCAGAAGCCTTTGAACCGATCCGGTGATAGCTCGCTGTAGCGAACCGTGTGCGTGATGTTGCGATGGCCGAGATAGTGCTGCAGGGCCCGGGTATCGACTCCGTCGTTTGCAAGCTTGTAGCCGCAAGCATGGCGCAGCATGTGGGGATGAACAGGATATTTGAACTTGGCCGCAGCGCCCAAGCGCGCCACCATCTTGCGGAAGCCGGCCGGCGTGAATGGCGCGCCGCGCTCGCTCACAAACACGAAGGGTGACTCGATTGACTCCCGTTGCAGGCGACGCAATGCGCGCAGTTCTGTACCTGACAACGGATGCACCGAGGGCGTGCCGTTCTTCACGCGGTTGATGTGGACCTTACCTAGTTGCAGATCGACGTTGTCCCACCGCAGCGTGCAAAGCTCAGCCGTCCGCAAGCCATGCCGGAAGGCAATCATGATCGCGGTCGAATTGCGATGAGCGTGGCGATTGTCGCCGGCTGTCTTGATCAGTCGATCGATCTCGGCCTCGGTCAGATACTCGCGGGGGCGAAGCGCTGCATTCGGCTGCCGGCGCGGTGGGACTGTCCCATTTACGGGTGTTGGGGCGGCTCGACGTGGGCGTTGACGGACCATGGGAATTCCTCGCCATAGCATTGCGACTGTCCCAATAATACGCATTTTAGGGACAGTCGCAACCTGCAAAATATTACCGCTGGCGCTGCAGCCATAGCTCGGCCAAATCCTTGCGCGGGCGCTTGGCCGGCGGCGGCTTGCGGCTTTTGCGGATCAAGTGCCGCAGCAGATCGGCAACGGCGATGTAGCCGAGCGCCCGCAGAGTCTGCCTCGCCTCGATCAACATCGCGCGCGATGGGGAAGCAACATGACGCCCGCCGCGGTCACCCTCTCCAGCGTCGGCACCTCACCTGCGATCAGCCTGGATTACTGGGCTGCCCGACCGACGTTGGCAGCGGTCTATGGATCGAGCGGCGGCTTCACTGGTGCGGCGTCGCTGCAGGTCTCGGCTGACGATCCGAAGGTGAGCCCGACGACCTGGATCACCGATCCGGCCATGACGGCGCTGACCTCAGCGGCGTTCGCGACCTATCTGGGGCCGATCGCCCAACTGCGGCTGTCAAGCTCGGCGCTCACGTCGGGCAGCATCGTGCTCAAGGCGGTGCAGAGCATCGGGCAATAACTGCACCGAAAACGTCCGCTTGCGGGATCGCGGAGATCGACGCGGGTCTTTCCGAGCCATGTTCGAACTCATGCGCCGCAAAAACGTCGCTGAGACCCCTTCCATGTACTTGCAAACGATGTAGCCTTAGCGCAGAGCTGCCAGCCGGACGTGCCGAAGTCCCATTTTTCAGCGGCAGCATCGATGCCATCGGCGGGCAAGCATTCAGAAAATCAATTTGGGAGGCAATCAACAATGAAACAATCCAACCGTAGACAATTCCTGCGTCTGGCCGCTGGCACCGCCGGGCTGCCGGTTCTCACTCACATCGCAAAGGCGCAAGCGTATCCATCGCGGCCCATCCAACTCGTAATTCCGTTTCCACCCGGCGGGGCATACGACACCCTTGGTCGCCCTTGGGCGGATAAAATGAAGTCGGTTCTCGGTACCGTTGTCGTTGAGAACATAGGCGGTGGCGGCTCCTCGTTAGGTGGCGCTGCGGCTGCACGAGCTAAAGCTGATGGATACACTCTTTTCCTCGGCGGCACGCTTACGCACATCAATGAGACCCTGCTCAAGGCCCGTCCGCTTTACAATCCCACCAAAGATTTGGAGCCAATCGCTCGACTGGCAACGGGATGCCTCGCCATTGCCGTCAATCCCTCGCTGCCCATTCAAACTTTGAATGACTTTGTCGGCTATGCCAAGGCGAACCCTGGAAAGCTGTCATATGGGCACGTTGGCGTTGGTTCAACGAATCACATGATAGGCGAATTGTTCAAGTCGCTCGCGGCGATTCCCGATGTGGTGCAAGTCCCATACCGGGGCGCGGGGCCGGTGATGACCGACTTGATCAGCGGACAGATCGCTATGGGCGTGGTGGCGATAACTGGACAAGTGCTCGAATTTCATCGAACCGGCAAGTTGCGAGTCCTTGCGGTGACGAAGTCAACGCCGCTTACCGCGGCACCCGAAATCTCGACGACAGCACAAGCGGGCTTTCCCCGCATTGCCACACAGAGTTCTTATGGGCTTCTCGCTCCGGCAGGCACGCCAAAGGCCATCATCGAACAGATAGCACAAGTAACGCGCGCAACTCTGGTGGCTGAAGACTACCAGCGGATGCTGATTAAGATAGGTTTTGAAGGCGTAGTCGATTCCGGGCCTGAAGAATTCCGCAAGGTGCTCGCAAACGATATCGAGTTCTGGTCTCCAATAGTCACAGCGCTTGGGCTGAAAATCGATTGAGCACGCCCTTCCATACACTGCAAAAGGTCGTCAAGTCCTCTTCCATGTATTTGCAAACTTGATGTAGCCTTAGCGTCGAGCTGCCAGCCGGACGTGCCGAAGTCCCATTTTTCAGCGGCAGCATCGATGCCATCGGCGGGCGAGCATTCAAAGAAATGGGGCTTGGTTGAGCGTGGTGATCAGCGCCGCTATCCAACTGTCCTGAGCGCATCCGGGAGGAGCAGAATGAAATTTCCACGCCGAAAGTTTTTGCATTTGGCCGCAGGCGCTGCTGCACTGCCGGCCGTGTCACGCGCTGCAAGGGCGCAGAGCTATCCATCGCGACCGGTGCGGTGGGTTGTTCCATATCCACCAGGGGGCGCAACTGACGTTGTTGCGCGCCTGATGGCTCAATGGTTATCAGACAAAATGGGTCAACCGGTAATTGTCGAAAATAAGCCTGGAGCAGGTGGCAACATCGGCACGCAAGTGGTTATCAGCTCGCCACCCGATGGGTACACCTTGCTTTTCGTAGCTGCCGCCAATGCTAGCAACACGACGCTCTACGAGAAGCTGCCCTTCAATTTCCTCAACGACACGGTGCCGGTGGCAGGACTAATCAGCATGCCGTTGGCCATGAACGTCAATCCTTCAATTCCCGTAAAGACAGTTGCCGAATTCATCAGCTATGCGAAGGCCAATCCCGGCCGCATCAACATGGGATCGGCTGGCACCGGAACCGTAGTTCACCTATCAGGCGAATTGTTCAAAGCGATGACCGGCGTGAATCTCGTTCACGTGCCATACCGCGGCGGTGCACCGGCGATGACCGACCTCATCGGCGGCCAAGTGCAAGTCATGTTCGATCTGCTGCCCCAGTCGATAGCGCAAATTAGAGCAGGCCAAATCCGCTCTATTGGAGTCACAACGGCAACGAGAGCGGAACAGTTGCCCGATGTCCCCCCGATCGGGGAAAGCGTTTCGGGGTATGAGGCCAATTCCTGGTTTGGCGTGAGCGCTCCCAAAGGTACACCGCCCGAAGTTATCGCGAGGCTCAACAGCGAGATCAATGCCGGATTGGCCGACCCCAAAATCAAAACTCGGCTATCAGACTTGGGAGCGACGCCTATCCGAATCAGACCCCTCATCCGAATCCGCCCCCTCGTTCCGGCAGCGGTCACATCCCCCAATGATCGAGGCCGCAGGGAAGCGGCCCCGATCTCGTGATTGAACTCGCGTTAGATCTGGCGGCCCTTCATCACGGCGTCGACGTCGCGCTGCGCCTGCGCCTTGTCGATGCTGTACTTGGCGACGACCTGGGTGACGAGGTCGTCCTTGCTCTTGAGCGCGCCGAGTTCCTGCTCGGAAAACTTGCCCCACTTGGCGCCGATGTCCTTGAGGAGGATCTGCTTGACGTCAGCGGGATTGCCGGTGCTCGCCGACGCGGCATTCTGGTTCGTGGTGTTCATGAGCGTTATCTCCAAAATATCGATAAAACATCATCTGAATGTCCATCATTCAAACAACAACCGCATATGGAGATGAATTACGACAACCACAGGGGCAGGTGATCGCTTGCTGGAAATAAAGTTTGCCCGGGTCGCCCAGTCAAAGGAAGCAAGTCACCGATGGCCGGTCAATTCTTGGAATCGCGTAATAGTCATCGCAATTCGCGGCGATCGTCCCCATATACGGTGGCAACATCCAATAACCCGACATTACAGCATTGCCGAGCGCGAGACCGTTCGGCCGTGTCACGGAGGGAGATTCCCATGTTCACGGCAGAGCAATATCGCGCGAAAGCGGCAGAAAGCGCCGAATCAAGTAAGAATACCGACGTTCCGAGCGAAATCCGGAAATTTCAGCGATCAATGGAAACCTTCAACCATCTAGCTCAAAACGAAGACTGGCTGGCGGATAATTACGACAAGATAGTCCATTCCCAAGACGTGCCTTCCCAGTACGAGGTCGTTGGGAAGGGGCTCGACCGCAAGGCTGTCGCTGAGAGCGAGGAGCATATTCTGCGGTGCCTCGGAGCGGCCATCATCATGCAGTGGAACACGATCCCGGCGAAGCTGCAACGTGAGCTTTTCGATACCGCCGGCTCGTTGGGTGACCTGGCACAAACGGTTGCGCTGAGAGGCCAGATTGCCCGCTTCTTACATAACCACTCGACTGCATTTCTATCCCCAATATGACGAAAGGAAGGTCCGGTGGCTCATAAGTTCAATATAGGTCAAATAGTCGAGCTTGAGGCGAGAGTGCTTCGAGCATCAGCCCCTGGTCCCTATGAAATTCGCGATCTGGTTCCCGCCTCGGACCGCGATCCCGATGATCCGTGCTACCGCATCAAGAGCATCGCCGAAAGGCACGAACGGACTGCACCCGAAAGCGAGCTCAAGCTCTCGAAAGGCGTTTTTTCTTAGAGCTATAGCCGCGCGGTCATGGGTGCGCCAAGATCCGACGGCGCCCACGCGCCTGTTGGAGCTGTCGGTGACTGCGCTCAAAATCCATCACAGAACGGTCGTGAAAGAGATTGCGATTAGCAGGCTCAAAATGCTGCTCACACGTCCCCGCTGTGGTCACGGCTTGCCGGTGCGGGGTAGCAACCACCCCATTATCTGCCGATAGGGATCGCCACTGGAGGGAATACGCTCCATCGCCTTCTTGGCGAAGGCCACGGCGTGCTCTTCGCTCTCTCGCTTGTTCTTCGGAAGCGACATCCATTCCCGGATGATTCTTCTCCGGGCCTCGTGTTCCGGCTTCATGCTCAAAACCCCACGGCCCCCCAGGCCATCAATCGCAATTCAGTAATCCTCAAACGCAGACGCCAGAAAAAGGTCAGAACTCCTTGCCTCGCATCCAGGCCTCAACGTCGCTCTTGGCCTGCGCCTCCGAGATGCCCGAGCGGTCCTTGACCATGGAGCTGAGCTGAACCTCGTTCTTGATCGTCGACAGATCAAAGTTGGTCATAAAGCCCCATCGCTGCTGGGCGTCCTGCATGTAGCCCTTCTTGCGCGCGACATTGCCGTCGCTCTCACCGCCTTGGAATCCGAACATGTTAATCCTCCCTGGAGAGCGAGTGGCCGAAGGCCTCGCGAACAATCGTGAACGTCTCGCTTCGCGAATACAGTTAGTTACGATCGAGAATGATGCAATGAGCGGCACAGTCTGGGACTAGGTTTATTTCGCCTTCCGAGACTGGATGTGTGCAATTCTGCATGGTGCTCAGCTTGGCGGGAGCGTATGCAAGACATGCAACCTGCACCAGCCGCAAATCGAGACCGTCAACCTGGTCATTTGCTGGCCGCTTCCTTGAATGTGAATGTTTAAGTGTTTTCCTGCTTCGGTAGGGATCGGAAGCAGGCGGATCACCATCAGCGGTCGGCACCGTCTACGCTGTACGTCCGACCATGGCCGCACTCGGCGCACACGTAGGTGCGAAGTTCCGACGCGCCATCGCTTGGGTCCGTCTCGACGTGCTTCACGACCATCGCTCCTCCGCACACGGCGCAAAGCGAGGCCGCCATGGCCGCCAACCGTTCTTTCGTAGCCACGTGGATCCCTCTCGAAGGGCAGATCGATCAGAAATATGCGAGGTACGCCGCTCGCGCGACAATCAAAGCGATCAGAAACGCGGGGACGACGACCGGGGGGACGAACCAGTTCGTGACTTTGTCGCCGTCTGGCCGGCCTGGGGTCCCGCCCTCATTCTCCCACCTGGCGATTTCTGCCGATCGAGGAGCCTTAACGTCTGAAACGTTTGGCATTCCCGTAGATGGGTATGACAATGCAGAATAGCTACTGAATTTCATCAGCATGAGTGCCTTTTGTCTTGGCCCGCTCCTCCTGTCACGTGCGTAAGAGAGGCGCCACAGGCGTACCTACTCGACGCGCTGTCTTCAGTTGGCCGGAACGCGCATCTCAACCTTCTTGCAGTCGCCTCACGATTTGTCAGACTCGGGCGTCCCCAGCCCACCGAGTTACGCCGCTTGTCAATGGGTCATTGACAAGCCGGAGAGCTCGGGTGCGCCTACTAATCAATTTAGCAAGCCGAGGCGACTTTAGGGCGGGATCCCTCAGCGCTCTCTAGCGCAATACAATTGTCTTCTTCTTGAGCCATCAAATTGAGCAGCCTCGTTCTCTCGATGTCGGTGGTCGCAGCACATGCAAGCGTCCGATATCTCTCAATGTTTCGGTTGATGAAGAATCTGTCCATGTCCATAGCGCGGCCCTCTTGCGGGTTTAGTGGTAGCAGGATGCGTCCGTTTTTTGGAGAGAAAGTACGGTTCGCAAGAAAAGAAATTTATCGCCTGGAACTAAAATTCTTCACATCGCGTACTTTCCGCCCACATCGGAAGATCCTAATGATGATCACCCAGTCTTGGCTGCTTCCCAAATAATCGTCGGCAGCGCGCCGCAATGCGCGACCGGCGTTGGTTTTATACGTGCGTAGAATGGCGGTGACAGGCATGACTCTTACCGATTTTGCCAAAGCGCATCGTGAAAATCCGCTCGAAATGGTCGAGCACATGGCGACCACTCATCAATGGTCGTTTGAGCGTGCCGGCGAGGACGAGCTAACTATTGTCGTGCGAGGAAAGTGGACTGACTATCAGGTCTCATTCACCTGGATGTATGACATCGAGGCGCTGCATCTTGCCTGCGCCTTCGAACTCAAATGTTTAGAACGCAGCAATGGCGAGGTCGAGCGTCTGGTTCCGATGATCAACGCGCAGATGTGGCTGGGGCATTTCGATCTCTGGCCCACGGATGGACTTGTAATGTTTCGGCATTCACTCGTGCTTGCCGGTGGCGTCGAGGCGTCGGGTCGGCAATGCGAGGTGGTGTTGTTGGCCGCCCTCGACGCATGCGAGCGGTACTACTCGGCATTCCAGTTCGTCGCCTGGACCGGCGAGGGTGCGCATGAGGCACTCGAAGCGGCCATGTTCGAGACCGCTGGCGAGGCGTGAGTTAGTGGCTCGATGCCGAGGCCTTCATCTGAGGCCGCCCTTCGTCGGCCCCAAATGTTGTTGCCGTTCTTTGGACTAGCCAAATGCAGCTGCGCGGTTGCAGAGGGAGCGACAGGTCTCACCGCCGTTGTCGGCCCCATCGTCCGCAAACCGGCCTACGACCTCATGGCGCGGATTGGGCAACGACAGAAGGTCGTGGCCATGCCAGCAAAAGTGGAAAGAGCTAGCTTCAACGTGAACCCTCCGATGGGCGCCTCACCGCCGACGGTCGCTCGGCGCGCGATGAGTCAGTAAGACTCCGGCTGGAGCGGGGCATCCTCGGGCCGCACCTCAGCCGCTATCAATCCGTTGATGCAATCGTTGATGTAAGTAGCTGTTGTAGTGGACGGCCCAGCCCTGACGGTTGCCCTTAAGCGGCTTGTAGATTTTCAGCCGCGGACTTTCCTGTCTTGCGGTCCGCAACAACCTCATAGAGCACCTTCTGTCCCTCGTTGAGGCTGTTCATACCTGCGCGCTCCACCGCGCTTATGTGCACGAATACATCCTTGCTGCCGTCGTCCGGCTGAATGAAGCCGAAGCCCTTCTGGCCGTTGAACCACTTCACTGTTCCCTGGGTCATATGTCTCTGCCTTTTCCAATAGAGCATGGTTTGGCCGCGCGCTAACGCTGGCCGGTTTATTTCGAGATTTGGAAGAAAGTCGTCAGTCAGGCGCGCTGTTAGCGGCGAGGCCAAGTCGTTCGGCCGAAACTCGAAACCAACATATAGGCGATCACACTCGATTACACAAGGAAAGCTTCGTTGGGGAGTCACTCAGCCAATGTCGTGTATTGAATTCTCAGGAAAATAGAACAGGCATGCAGATGGGTTCCAGTTACGATTTATGCTATCGAGACGCACTTTTAAGAGCGGAGCCAATTACATGAGCCACAGGTTTTCCGTTGGTCAAGCCGTCGAATACAAACCGACCGGCTGTAGCGTCGGATTCTTTACAGTGGTGCGACAGATGCCGGAAGAGTATGGCGCATTTGATCGAAAATACCGCATCAAGAGCGAACACGAGGGCTTTGAACGGAATGGGCTCGAGTGCGACCTGACTGCGACCGTCAGGTCGTCTTTGGAATACGGAGATATACACTGTATGCTCAAGGCCAAGCGCTAATACCTCACCCGGAATCGTTACCCGATTTGGGCGCTTTGACTTCAAGCGAGCGCAAGGCGAGGGCTACCAACGTCTTCCTCCCCAGCTCCCTCGCCATCCGCCTCCGCCACGAACGAGCCTGATGATCAACAGCAGAATCAGAGCGCCGACGGTGGCGTTGATGATCGCCGCAACAATGCCTGCGCCAAGATGGACGCCGAGCTGAGGAAGCAGCCAACTGCCGATGAAGGCACCGATGATTCCAATAATGAGATCGCCGACGATCCCGAACCCGGTGCCCTGCACGATTTGACCGGCCAGCCATCCGGCTACGAGGCCGACCAAGAGTATGATGATGAGACTTTCACCCGACATTTTCATATCCTCCAGTCATTCGAAGAGTTGGACAGGGGCGCTACGCCCAGGGACACGCAAGTCTTGCTGTTTGGCACAACTCGGCCCCGCACCATTAGGCTACGCTTAGGCCAAGGTGTAAGCTGTGCAGAAGTGCTCACATCAGTCGATCAAGATGAAGGTCACCTTGAGATCGACGCGATACTCGGCAATCTTGCCGTTCTTAACGATAACTTTCTGCTCCTTAACCCACGCGCCCTCGACGTTCTTGAGCGTCTTGACTGCGCGGGCGACGCCCTTCTCGATGGCATCCTCGAAGCTCTTGTTCGAGCTGGAGATGATTTCCGTAACTCTGGCTACCGACATTGCAGCCTCCTTCATGAAACAGGCAATTGTCGCTCGTCCTGTTCTCTGTTGACGGGCATTTGCGTGTCAGGAACGGCGACAACTCCCATCCATCAACGAAGTTACGCCCATCCCTACGTCAAGACTGTGCAGAATCGCTCACATCAAGGCGCTTCGGATCGCCTTGACGGGACTGGACGTCGGCAGAGTGAGTGCGCGGAAGAGACTTGATTTGCGGCGTGTTATGCAAAATCACATTCAATAACGAGCCGTGGGTCTCGAGAGCATTTCCAATAATCATGGAACTTTTGTTGCGCCCGACTGTTGTCATGGTAACGCCGATCCGGCGTCGCTCTCATCAAGGAGAATTATAGATGCGTCGATTTCCATTGATTCTAACCGGGGCGTTAGTCGTTCTGACGGCGGGAACGGTGGCGCAGAGCGGCGCGTCGGCGACCCCGCTCAGTGCACCGACAGGCCTGCGCCTCGTGCTCGACGATATGAATCCGGTCCAGGATGTCGCGATTTGTTTCTACATCGATGGCTGGAATGGGCCAGGCCTGTATGATTGTGGCTATCGACACCGGCACGGACACGGTTGGCACGGCCGTCGGGACGAACGTCAGCGCCAAGGTCACGTGAATGATCGCCATCGCCGCGGTGATTTCGAAAGTCGCGACGAATCCAGCGACAGGCGAGGGCGCCGCTAAGCCATCCGCCGGACGGAGTGCGGATTTGGATGAGGCCGCCGAACTTGGCGGCCTCATTGTGTAGCAACGACGGAGACCACGTCAGTTGGCAACCTCGTCTCACCGGCACCCGGCGAGATCAGATCATATAGCGAGAGTTGCGCAGGACTTAAGGATGTCCGGTTCACCCGCACACTTCAGTCCTCCCTGTTATCCCATCTTACGGAAAGGCTTCACCAATTTTTACCTCCGAGCAATATCGCGTCAAAGCGACCGAATATTTCGAATTGGCAAAGGGAGCCAAGAGCCCAAACGAGTTGCGTGAATTTCAAGATCTCGGACGAAGCTTCATCGAACTCGCGAACAATGCGCAATGGGTTGCAGACAATTATGACCGGACCTTACATGCGGCATCGCATGATGAGGATAGAGGGCGCGAAAGAGACCCGCAATACGGGGCCCCTCTCTTGCGCATACGCCTACATCACTAGTCTAGAAAATAAACTCCAGCCGGGGTCCTCGGGCGCTTAGCGGGGGGGACGGGAAGCACCCGGCAGCGGTGAGGTTCAACCGTTGAGTCGCCCTTCGTCTGTATAGAATTGCTCACCCAATACGAGTTATCCACTGCGAACGCGCCCTCGCGAAACATCCGTTCGACCACCCCCGGAATTGGGGATGTTACCACTTGGCCCTTGGCCCAATAATTGGCTGCCATGGCCAATAAAGCGAAATCGTGTGTTCCCTCAGCTTGATCATAGACTGCGCGTAGCGTCCCCTCTTCGTCTTCAAGGGCCGGGTCCATGGCCTCGATCGCGGCCTGTGTCTCCATAAATCCCTCGCGGGCCTGTTCGGTCTTACCTCGGTCGTAGGGGACGGCGAGCACTCGGACAAATGCGCGCCGTTGCTCAATCAGTTGCGCTCGCGCCTGGCGCAGGTTGTCGATGTGCTCATCGTTCATGATTGCCTCAAGCGTAGCGCCATTGCGCGGTCATCCTTTCCGCTGATCCTCCCTTTGGCATGAGGTCGCTCCCGTAACTAGGAGCGGTTACTCACCCGCAGAGGCCCTTTCGTCTTTGATTGTTTGGTGTCCAGCCCCGCCAATGCGAGGGCGACCACAGGGTTCATACTATCAACCAGCGATGTCGGGATCAGGATTGTGGCTCCGCGGTCCTTGGTCGTCTCATAGATGAAATTCATGGCCCGCAGTTGCGGTGCCGTCGGATGATCGGCATATGCGGTGATGGGGTTCATTGTTGTGGCTACCTACCTGGAGGTCTCCACGGATATGTATATTACTCGTTGCCGCGGCCATTTACTGAGCGATATTGCTCACGGGTGACAGGGTCTCAAAGCCGACCTGTGAGAAGCAGCACAACGAGGACAATCAGGACAATGCCGATCACACCGATGCCACCGTGACCAAAGCCGTAACCATAGCCGCCGAAGCGGCCACTGAAGCCACCAAGCAGAAAGATGACGAGGATGATGATGAGTATGAGTCCTATCGACATGATCAATCTCCAATTCGACCCCTAGCGTCTTGCGGCCGTTTGCAGTTCAGTGCCGGGTTGCCTGACAGAAGCAATGGACCGCCCCGACAGGCGATCCTTCGCTTTCGGCGGTGCTCTTGGCACAACCCATGGACACTTACGCTTCGCATCATGGGCATGGATGGCGATAGCCGTCGAAGCCGAGATAGGTGCCGGAGCGCGGATCGTAGGATCGGAAGCGCTGCTGACAGTAGGCGACCGCGGAGTCGGGAGAACCGGCGACGTAATCCTCATCATAGGCGGATCCATAGCCGTAGTCGCTGTAGTAGCCGCGGGGTTGCGAGGCAATTATCGCTCCGCCAATGACGGCGCCCGCAATACCCAGACCCACACCCACTCCACCAAAACCGCGACCTCGATTGCCGCCGCGCCAACCGTGACGACTGTGGCGGCGATATTGCACGGTCTCGACCAGTGGCGTTACTGCGCTTTGCAGTCCCAGCGATGCCGCAATCGGGGCCGCGGCAGCAGGTACAACGAGCCACGGCGCAGCCGCTGCCATCAGAGTGGCAGCAAGCATTCCAGACGATCTATTCATGACAATTCTCCATTTATTATTTGAGCAACGCCGTCAACTCGCGGCGTGTTCTGAAAGTTAAAATGGCACGGTTCTGACAGATAAGATGTATAAAATAGCTCAATCTAAAAGATATATGCTGATTTCCGGCTCTCATTTCTTCGCAAAACTCTACTTTCGTAGGAACTTTTGTTTGTTTGGTGCGTTCATTGACAACATGCATCTGGAGGATCCGATGAAAATGCTTGCCCTCGTTGTTGCAGCACTGGCCATGAGTGCCGGTGTCGCGTTCTCACAATCGCCTACCGCACCGGAGGCGCAGCCCTCCACAATGACCAAGGTCGAGAATTGGTCGACCAAGGAGTGGAATGCTGCAAAGGCGGAATGGGCGAGGGATAAGGCCAAATGGGCCGACTGCCAGCAACAGTCTACCAATCAAAAACTCACAGGCAGGAAGAGCTGGTCGTTCCTCTACACCTGCATGAATACATGATGCTGAAGACCGAAGTGGCTGCTCGCCCATGGACTCGCAGGGAAATTCGGGGCCGTCAGTCCCCGGCAAGAGTCTGGAAGTCAAGCGGACCGGCGTCACTGCTCTCGGGAGTCTGACGGGATGAATTTCATGAGCGCCCCGGTTTCCGGGGCGCTTTCGTGTTGGTCCGCACGGCATGGGCATCGACTTGGAGGTGGAAGTCCGACCGTGAGCTGGGCTACTGCCGGGCGAGGCGGACCGCGGACGAGCGTGTGACCTTCCAAAAACAATCGCGGATTAAGAAAAAGTACGTGAATTCCAGCCTGTGATCCAAGGTTGGGGGTCACGTTGAATAAAACGAGCAAAAATTGGGATCACAGAAAATTGCGGTGATCAATTTTGCTCAGACAGCATTTGGTCATGGGACCCACCCTCATGGTCTTCTCCAGGAAGGAATTGTCATGCCTATGAAGAACTTGTTGCGGGGCCACGTCGACCGTGCGGATCCGTGGAAGCTATTTTGCGCAAAGTGCTCGCAGAAAATGAAGATGACGAGGTCGACGCCAGACCAGGAGGGAACGGAAACTCGCACCTACGAGTGTGCCTGTGGTCACAGCGAACGAATTGACCTGGCCCTTCATCAAGGTAAGTCGCAAAGCGGCGACATCGCAACGTTTCAGCAGCGATATCCCTCGTCCCAAAATGCCCATGGTCAACAGCTTCAAGGTGCGTCGCGTGATGGGCGCGCGAGGTTCGCGGTTCCTGCCCAAAGATCGTCAACAAATGCATCATCACCGCCAAGGCCAGAGGGCAAGCCCGAGTTCTCGACAATCCCGCCGACAGAGGTCCGCGCTGATCCGCTTCAGTTTTCCGTGCGCGATGCCATGCTGGCTGCGGTTCCAAGATTGCGCGCGTTCGCGATTTCGCTCAGCGGCAACGTTGACCGCGCGGACGATCTCGTCCAGGAAACGCTCCTGCGCGCCATATCCAACGTCAATTCGTTTAGGCCAGGGACGAACATCTCAGCCTGGCTGTTTACGATCCTCCGCAATGTGTTCCGATCGGACTATCGTAAACGACGCCGCGAAGTCGAAGACACCGACGGCAGCTACACCGATGGCCTGAAATCGCCTCCCGCGCAACAGAGTCGAGTGGAGTTCGAGGAATTGCGCGTCGCGCTGGCGAAGGTGGAACCGGACCAGCGTGAGGCGCTGCTTCTGGTCGGTGCGTCGGGTTTTTCCTATGTCGAGGCGGCCACGATATGTGGGATTGCGGTCGGTACGGTCAAGAGCCGGGTCCATCGTGCTCGTGCTCGGCTCACGCAACTCCTCGCCCTCGACGCCGCCGACACATTCGGCCCGGACATCCGATGGGCATCATTCTAACCGTGGGCGCGCGCGTCAGATCTGCCGACCTGCAAATTGTTGCCAATGCGCGAACGCGAGCGGGTGACCCGCGGCCCTTGCTTTGCCAATGGCCGCTGAAAACTCCCATATGCCGGCATCTACGACGAAGGGCATTTGCCGCCCTCGTACGTTTAAGGGCAGTCGGCTAGTGGTCAATTTTGACCAGACTCCCTGGCTAATTAAGTGACCTAGTAGAGAACTAGCTCAAAGAGGCCGGCTCTCGATCTGATCTATTGATCGTAATCCATCGAGTGTAGCTGTTGTTCCTCGCCGCCAACACGACAAGTGAAAGGGAACTCAACATGCAAGTTCCTTCAATGCTACAGGGAGAGTCGCTCACGCCGCTGGTCCTGGGTGCGGACGGTGGTCTGGGCTAGAGCCGGCGTGACGACTGCGGCGGTGAGCAGGGTCACGGCAAGGAGTATCTTCATCGTGATGGATCTCCGTTTATTGTTGAAGCCTGAGTTGGCCCCCCACCGACTTGGGACTTGCCGGCACATATCGCAACGCACAATAAATTGACAAATCGCCGAACGACAGTGATGTAACAAATTGTAAATACTACGAAAAGTTACGGTGACCTATGGAACACTCAATGACGCGACGCAGCATAGATGGCCTGCCTCACCCAGGGGCAGGGCGTCGGCGCGGTCAGGAGATATTCGATCGGGGCTGTTCTTCTCGACAAGAGCGATCCCTCAAAGGTCCTCGCGCGTTCGCGCGATCCTTTGGTTCGTCCCGAGCCTGCGGAACGCGAGGGTTATGTGCCCAACGTCGTCTATACCTGCGGCGCAATGCGTCACGGCGACCAGATTATCTTGCCTTCTGCGGTATCTGACACCTTCTCCAATTTTGCGACGATGAAGATTGCAACGTTGATGCAGGTGGTTGCGAGCTGATGGAGGCTTTCCAGTGCCGCCTTTGTCCGTCGATGATGGAATGCACTTACGGAGGCCGTTGTCCGCGGGACATAGTGATGCGCGGCCAACATTGTCATTGAGCTATTGGCGTGGGACGCTCGTGTCCGTACGTAGGTAAGGCTAGGCACCAAGCGCGGTCAGCGGAATGTCGAGTTCATACACTAAACCGCCAGGCTCATATTTCAATCGAGCATCACCCTGAAGCTGTTCGGCAAGGCGGCCGATGAGGCGCGTCCCAAAACCACGGCGGGTCGGTTCTTTGACCGCCGGACCGCCAGTCTCGGTCCATCTCAGATTAAACCGCCTCGCTTCTTCGTCGATCGTCGGCGTAATTTCGACACGCCCCGACGCGTTAGACAGCGCGCCATATTTGACCGCATTGGTGCATAGCTCATTGAGAGACATCGTGAAGGGCAGTACGGCATCTGCGCTGATCTGGATATCGACATCCTGAACGACAAACCGGCCAACGTTGTCGCTGTCGAATGGTTCGACTGCGGTCAAAATCAGCTTTGTCAATTTCGTGTTCGTCCAGCTTGCCTGAAGAAGCAGATCTTGTGTCCTGCCCAAGGCCATCAATCGGCTTTCGATCGCCAACCGTCCTTGCGTCAGATCCTCCGCGGCCCGTAAGCTCTGTGAGGTGATCGCAAGAACCGTCGTCAACATGTTCTTGATGCGATGATGCACTTCCTCCAACAGCAAGCGCTGCAGGCGCCTGGCAGTGTCGTTCTGCGTGGCATCAATTCCGGCCTGTTCAAGGATACGTGCCGCATCAAGACCGGCCTGCGTCAGCTGTTCCCGAAGGTCGATGTTTTCCTCCGCGAGCGCCTCTTCCCTGGAACTCTTCGTTTCACCTGCCATAGCTACTCTACTGTGCGAGTCTAATCGCAAAATTTAGGGCAATTTGCTCGCTTGGGACAGCGATCATTTCCGAGGCGCCGGACGACCGAACGCTCCAA
This sequence comes from uncultured Alphaproteobacteria bacterium, assembly GCA_963753575.1. GTDB lineage: Bacteria > Pseudomonadota > Alphaproteobacteria > Rhizobiales > Xanthobacteraceae > VAZQ01. The sequence goes on along the minus strand of CAVWCR010000003.1, from coordinate 1,837,342 downwards.
ACTCCGTCGGCGTCAGCATTTTCTTTGATTGGCTGGTCGGGCCCGCTAAATCTCTGGCCCGATCCACCACTATCGCGAGTGTACTAGTGAGTGTTTGTCAATTAGCCCCTTCGTTGCGGGCTTGTTTCAAATGCTTTTCTGATGCCATAGCTGGGGTCATGGTCCTTGCCGAGTTGTCTGGCGCCTCATGATGATGTCCAGGTCGGACGCCTCAATGAGTTCATCGGACATGCTGCCGCCGGATGCGATCCGTGGTTGAAAGCACCGGTTTGTCGCGGGACAACTCGGATGTCCAGAACTGCCTTTGCCGCGCTGGCAACAATGGAGGTCACCGATCGTTCAAAAGGCCCGCTGCTCTTAAGGCCTTGGTGATCACCGTACCGATATCAAGTGGAGTTGACGGAGGGATATCAGCGCGCTCCGCCCTTCTAAAATCTTTGTCCGGCACTTCACCTTCGAGCGGTTCGGGTGCGAGATTTGCTTTCGCCCCTCCGACGAGCGACTTTTCCGGTGAAATCATTGCAGTGAGGCTTTGCATCGATCCGATCTGGGTGCGATCCCGCGTAAGGCCGAAGAATTTTGCGATATGATAGGACGACGAGATCCCGACTTCGAGAAGAAACGGCCCGGCAGCGCCGCATTGTTCATTGGCGTCGCCTGTCGCAAGCGGTGTGCCGTGTGCCATGTTGGGGATCGAATAGGATTCGATCAGCTCATCGCCGGTGTCGTTAACCCAGACCTGGCGGGGGTAGCCGTCGACTACAGCCTCGAACGATGGCCTTGCCGGGAGACCATGAACATCCGTCCATTGCTTGATAATTTCAATTGCGTTGGACGGTATCACTGTCGCGTCGGCATCGCCGTGCCAGACAGATATTCGCGGCCATGCCCCACGATGGGGTGATGCAGCACGCACCAGATTACCCCAGTCGCGCGCCGGGCGCGGCGGGCACTGAAACATGTTCTCGAACGCCTGCTGGACATTATTCGCGGCTCCATAGGGGAGACCGGAAACAATCGCGCCACCGGCGAAAACATCAGGGTAAGTCGCGAGCATGACCGAAGTCATCGCGCCGCCGGCCGATAGACCGGTGACAAAGACACGACCAGGATCGATCCCGTGATCGGACACCATCTTAGCGACCATTTGCCGGATCGAAAGCGCCTCACCACGTCCCCGTTCGATGTCGCCAGTCTGAAACCAGTTGAAGCAGCCATTTGGATTATTGGCACGCTGCTGCTCGGGCAGGAGCAGGGCGAACCCGAACCGCTCCGCAAGCGTCGACCATCCCGCACCGCGATCATAACTTGCCGCGCTCTGCGTGCATCCGTGGAGAATAACCATGAGCGCGCAGTCGGCTGAAACGTGTGCCGGCAAATACGTGAACATTCGTAGAGCGCCCGGATTGGGACCAAAATGCCCGGTCTCCATGAGATGACTTGATGGAGAAACATGGCCGGGAGCTGCCGATCTCATCCGCGGCACTGCTTGCATTATCTTCCCCCATTTCCTCTGTTGCGCTAACAAACCGCCGAACGTCTTTCCAAACTTGATCACCGGTCCGTCCTCTCTGATCACTGGTTCCAGACACAACGGCTGCGGGGTTGAAAGGTCGCCGCACCGCAACATCCATCGTTTTGCTGTTGCGGCAATATTTTTTCTGTTCCGCGGGGCTATCCTATTGCAACGCAACATAGGCGTCACCACATAACAGAGGAGGACGAGAGAACTGCCCACAAGGAGATTGATGTCATGCCAGAAGCCAAGCCCACCATCGCGAACCTTCGCGGGGGCGGGGGATCATTCCGGGGCGCTGCCTTTGCCAAGGACGTGTCTGAAGATTCCAAGGAAACAGCAGAAGAGACAACGAGGGTTCTAGAAAGAACGTATTCGAATGTCACCACGGGGGCTGCGGACTTCCATTACCAATGGATTGAGATTGTCCGCTTCAACACCAACTCCACGCTCGACTTCGTCCAGAAACTGCTTGGTGTGAAAACGCCGGCCGAATTTCTTGAACTGTCTTCTGCGCACGCTCGCAAGCAATTTGAGACCTTCGCCGAGCAAAGCAAACACCTCACGGGCCTAGCGCAAAAGATAACCACCAATGCGGTTGAGCCGTTGCAGGCCGGTATGAAGAGCGCACTCTTCAAGACACCGTAGTCACCGCTCTTTATTCTCGATGAGCTGGACAGTTGCCCCGTCAATTCGGGGAGGCGTCTTTTGGGTAGTCAGCGGGCTTCACGCTGGAGAGATCGCGCTCGCGGTCCCCATTTGAGTCCCGCTCGGGCCAAGATATAGAGGAGCGTCTGTAGCGATGCCCGTATCCGCCATTCCGCTTTGACGAACCTCCGTAAGGTTCTCACAAACCGGCAAGCTGGCCGTCGGGCAGGGACTCCGCGTAACGCCCCCGCACCGCCCGACAAACAACAGCTCTGGAAGCTTGGCCACCATAATTCTTGCCGTTATGAAGCTTGCCAAAGAGTATTGGAAACCGTGAACTTAAATGTGAAAATATTCATCGGCACGCTATCGTAAATTGTGTTACGGAGTACCATCGACTCTATGGCACCATATATTCTTTGGCGAGCCATCGCGAATAATTTGGAGGAGCCAGCCATGACGTCGGCTCATATTCCGTCCCAGAGCGATCTCTGCCATTCGGCAGCAGGCTCTCTCTCAACGCCTTGTTCTGTAACGGCTGAACTACGCCAAAGCATGGTGGCGCTTTGACAGATGTGACCAGAGGTGGCTCCGCCGTGGACAGTTCTCCTTTAGCTTTAAGCCCAACTGCCAGATACAACGATTTTCTGTTCGCGACGGTCTGCGAGGAAGAAAACGGAATGCAGCTCAGCGTCCTTTCTGCGCTGGCACGACTGAATCTCGATCCGTGGGAAGAGGCTGCCCGGTTGGCGGCAATGCCTAAGGCAGTCGCCGAGAAGACGTTGGTCTCGACACTCGACATGGACTCCGGCAGGAGCTGGAACCCATCGGAAGCGGAGGGTGCCGCCACACGACTGGTTCGTCTTCTACCGGAGCAGGTTGAAAGACCAATAGCTCCGGCGAGACCCATTGTAGGAGACCGCGCACAACGAACTAATTATTGGCTTGTGTGGCTGTTCTTTGCGATGGCAATTTCGTTTCTCTCGCCACGCCATCAGGCGCCGATAGCGGCCGCAAATATTTCCACATCCACATCCGTCGCAAAGTCCCAATCGAAAGGCGATAACGAGAACATCGCGTCTCCTGTTGCAAGCGATCAATCCCGATCCATCACGAAATGATATTCCACCAACATGTCGACTCGGATTGGATTAATATTAGCCTCGTGTGACGCTATGATTCATTTGCCTCAGAAGACCCGGCATTCGGCTCCATCGCGGCGATAATCGCCGCTTGGACAGCTTGGCTCTGAGCCGCTATGGCGGCGGTCAGTGACATGAGCCGCCGCCGGGTATCGTAAAGCTGATCGAGAAGCGACAACACCACGGGCAGCGTGCCTGCATCAATCTCAAGTTCGTAGTGGAGCGTGCAGATGAGGCGGACCCGCGCGCATTCCATGTCCGAAAAAAGCAACGTCTCCGCCTCCTGTCGCGGCACGACCAATTCGTCGCGGATTCCAGGCCTCAAGATCGCTGCGTTCCAGAGCTGAGATCGCCGCGAATAATCGGTTCGCTGACAAGCTTCATGCGATTCGCTTCCGCTACATGCCCTTGGGCCCTTACTTCCGCGTCGCCATCACCTTGTCGGTCGCAGGGTCCCAGCTGTCGGTCGTGGCTCTGACCCGGTCATCAAGAACTCGCTGCGCCGCGGCCGAGAACTCCTCAATGGTGAGGTGCAGCAATCTCTCCTTCGGGTTCCAATCGGATGCGATTAGGAGGCCGGTTGGGACCGTGGCTTCGCCATGAACGACCATGAGCTGGGAGGTGCGACGAGGATGCTACGACCGGGTGGCACGTCGGCCTATGTCGAACCGGTCTCATACGACTTCGAACCGAGTCTCTGACGCAGGACACGGAGATTGAAAAGGCGCGACCAGAGACTCCCACGGAAAATTGGCCAGTGGCGGCGAGGAAAGCAGAATTTCTTGCTGAAGAGACTGATTAGTCTCGCGCTAACCTGCGGAAATGCCGCTAGTTTTCTCGCAAAGCGGAGCCGTCCCTGAGAGACCGCACTGCCTGGCTGACGACGCAGTGCGGTGCGAACCGGTCTCGGGGGCGGAATTCCCTGATATCAGGGAAAAATACAGGGAATTTGCCCAAAAGCGCCCGAACTGAGTCTCCCGAAGTGAATTCGGCGCGTGAATTCATGTGGTTATGAGCGAATTCCCTAAACGACCGAACAGGGAATTTTCGGCTTACAACAGGGAAGCTTATTTCAGCGAGCAGGGAAGGGGGAAGAGCCTGCGAGCCTGCGAGCCTGCGGCGCATGACAGCCGCATCCTTGCCTTGGCGCTAGCGGATTTCTGGAATGATCGCATCGAGTCCTGAACGTCAGTCCGAAGCACGCCGCTCGCCCGGCGACTTGGTGAAGTGATAGGCGATCCGAACTTATTATAGGGTATCTTGAATTTCAAGAACCGCAATCGGAATGTGGCGGTACGAGCCGAGGAAGAGATCGGCACCGATTTCATCTAACTGGTGCGCTGCGGATTACGTGGTGCGGACGATCCGTACGCTTGCGACAGCATCACTGTGGTGGATACGCTGCTCAAGTCGGATACGCCAAACGGGCGAGCTTGGCATCGCGCGCCGGTATGGCATCGCTAAACGCGTTCTACGTCAATGGAAGCAGGAGTTGGCAGCGGCAGCACTGGCCTTCGTCACGGTGCAGGTCACCGATGCGGATGCATCACCTGTGCAACATCGACCGCAGGGAGGGCCGTGTTATGACGCTGCTTCCTGCAGGCGTGAAGGTGCATCTGGCGCATCGCCGAGCTCTATACTATCGAGGTTACGATCCGCGGCCAGTCGGCCGCCGCGCGCTCGCCAATCTCTATCGTTGCCGCTGGTCGCCAACATGAAGGCGTGGCTCGGGATCCAGTTCTCTCAGCTCCCGCCCCGCGGGCAGCCTCGCAGATGCAATCCGTTACGCCCTGACCCGCTGGGACGCGCTTTGCTGCTTTCTCGACGACGGCCGCATCGATCTCGACACTAACACTGTCGAGCGCGCAATCCGTCCCGTCACGCTCGGCTGCAAGAACCACCTCTTCGCTGGATCTGACGGCGGGGCCGCGCGCTGGGCAACGATCTGTTTTCTCATCACGACCGCCAAGCTCAACGACGTCGAGCCATTCACCTACCTCGGGGATGTGCTAGAACGTATCCAACGGCCATGCGATGAGCCGCATCGATGACCTACTACCCTGATGGTGTGGACGCTCCCCGAATCCGGAACGAAAGTGGAGCTTCACAAAGGAGAGCAGGATGAACATCGCAACCATCGGAATCGACATCGCGAAGAACGTCTTTCAGGTCCATGGCGTCTGCACTGAACGACTAAAAGTTCAATGTGAGCATAACAGGTCTGCTCGGCGGACGAATCCGGACATATCGCGGCGTTGCAGCGAAACGTTGGGTCGAGCAAACAAGAGAACTCATGCACTGCAACAAAGGTGAGGCATCCACTTATTCGCATAAGTGATGTAGCCTCACCGTAGTGCTGTCACGGGACGTATGCCGGCGGACAGAGGAGTATCGCCCGATGCGGAAAGTGCTCCTGTTAGGTGCCGTGGTGCTGGCGGGAATTGTGGCCCTTGTCGTGGTAGAACAAAGCACTGGATGCTCCTCGAACAGCTGCACGACGGCGGGGTCGCTCGATGCGTTCCGGTTCTGGTACTGGCTTGCGGCGATCCCGGCGCTTTGCATCATGTCGGGGATTTTCGGTTACCTGTCTCCCAGCAAGGCATGGATTTGGGGACTGACGCCATTGCTGGTGCAATGGGTGTGGGCGCTGGCAATCTTGGACCCTTCGCCCACGTCGTGGTGTTCGTGGAATATGTGCTCGCCGCAATCCCGGGCATCATCAGCGCCGAAATCGGGGCCTATCTTTCCAGACGGAAGAAGATGGCGGGATGACCCCTCCCTCGGCCGCCTTGACCAGACGAACCATGCAACGTCTGCTTATTCACCGATAGCGATCGGACAGTAGACATCGCGGCAGTTCGGTTCGGGGCCACTTTGAGACATTCTGCTCCCACTTGTGAGGCTTTCAATCACCCGTTGGCCTACTGCACGCCATGGCGTTTGCCGCTTGGCCGACATTAGAGCTTCAGCAGCGACCGTGCATTTGTCCCAAGCACCAGTTCGCGGTCGCCCACGCTCAGCGGCGCGGATTTAATGAAATCACGCCCCGCGCAGTTCGACTGAAATGGCCAATCCACCGAGAACAAGACGCGCTCGATCCCGAGTTCGGCGATGGTGCAGATCAAAGCAGAATGCTGGAAGGCGCCGCTTGTGGTCACCCAAAAGTGGTGCCGGAGGTAGTCGCTAAAGCTTCTCGGTATGCCGACAAAGTGCGATAGCGCGGCATTATTGCGCCAGTTCAGGAAAGGCAACGCCTCGCCCAAGTGCCCCAGAATGATCCTGAGAGCCGGATATTTGTCCAGAACGCCGCTGACGATCAAGCGAATGCCTTGCGTCATTGTTTCGATCGTGAAGCCCAGCGCCGCACCTGTCAGTGAGGGGTAGGATTTCATGTAAACGTCGACCACAGCGGGATGCGGCCAGGCGGGATGGAAGTACAGCGGCACATCTAGCGCCGCTGCTCTTTCAAAGATCGGCCAGAACTGCGGTTCGTCGAGAAAATGCCCGCGGCTCAGCCCCATGATCATCGCTCCCTTGAGCCCAAGTCTTGTGACGCAGCGTTCGAGCTCATCAGCGGCCGCACGCGGGTCCGGGGTCGGAAGCGTAGCGAAGCCCGCAAAACGTTCCGGATACTGGCGGACCGCCTCATGCAACAAGTCGTTCGAGCGCCGGGCCAGATGCACCGCCCTGTCGGGCTCGAGTTCCTGGCAGGCCGGCGCATTTTCGGACAGGATCTGCAGGTCGATCCCAGCGTCATCCATCTCACGAATGCGCAGAGTGCCGAGATCATCCAGTCGCTCCGTCAGCTCGGGACGACTGATGAAGGCAGTCACACCGCTCGCATCACGCACTTCGGGTGTCCAGAAGTGCTCTTCGAGGGCAACGACTTGTGGCGGGGTCATGGCGAACTCACATTGATCCGAATTCCTTCACGAGCGGCCACCAGATCTTTTGCTGGCCTTCGATGAAGGTCTTCGTTTCCGAAGATGACATGGTAACCAACGGAATGCGCAAGTCCTCGAAGCGCTGCCTCACTGCAGGTTTCTGAAGGGCGCTGCGCAGCGCCTCGTCAAGCCGCCGTACGATATGCTCCGGTGTACCGGCCGGCGCCGCGATGCTCATGAAACCGACCGCACTGTAATCAGGCACGGTTTCTGCAATCGCGGGGACGTCGGGAAACAGCGAATTACGCTCGGGCAGCATCACTCCGACGAGCTTCAGCTGACCGGAATCAACCATGTTGCGCATCCCGAACACGGCTTCGATGGTGGCATGGACGCGGCCGCCCAGAATGTCCGCAATAGCGGCAGCGGTGCCGCCCTGATTGTAGGGCACAACGTTGATCGGCAGCTTGCCCATCTTCGCCAAGGCCAAGCCGGCGAAGTGCGGCAATGTCCCAACTCCGTTCGTGCCGACGATAATCTCGCCTGGCTTGCTCTTCACCAGCGTGACGAATTCCGGAAAAGTCTTGATGCCGAGCTTGGCGGAAGCGGCGAGATATATCGGAACGCGCGCGACCAGCATTCCGACCTGGACAAAGTCCCGATTGACGTCGATCGAGACGTTCTTCTGCAGCGGCAGGTTTGTCCAGATTGATGAAGCACCGAGCAGCAGAGTGTAGCCATCCGCGGGTGCGGCGGCCACGGTCTGAGCCGCGATCAATCCGCCGGCGCCCGGTCTGTTCTCGACGATCACCTGCTGACCCAACAGCCCGGTCAGCTCGGCGGCCGCCACGCGGCTGACTACGTCCGGGGCGCTTCCCACCGGCAACGGATTGACGATCTTGATCGGTCGGCTCGGGAAGTCCTGAGCCTGCGCGACAGCCACGCTGGCGACAGTCGCGGCAATAATGGTGGCAACCAGGGTGCAAGCAAAGGCAGTATGTTTCATGGCGGTCTCCATGGCAGGACTATGCTGTACTAGCGGCGTGCAGGCGAGACCCCTTGTGCGAAGGCCTCACCGGTACACCGGCTTGCGACCCAGGAAAACAAATAGCGCGCCTATTGTCGTGAAAGAGACATGCCAAGAACCTGAAAAAGTGTGAAAATTGCACGATCCTTAGCCGTTGCGTCCAGGCCTTCAGTCTGGGTGTTTCCGAGGCCAGAGGGCCGCTGCGGGGCGCTTGGCCTGCACCCCGCAGCTCCGCTTGGCAATTACTGAGTGATGAAATGGTGGGTGAAGCCAACAGAAATGACCAGTTTCGGATACGCACCTAAGGCACTATGACTGGTCAGGATGAAACAGCTCGGTCCAGAAATCGATTGCGGTACTGCAGACGCTTGCATCCACCGACGAGCAGGATGATCGCGCAACCGGCCGCGTTTCCTAGGAACATCGTGGCCATGGTCCAGTCCCCCATATTCACCAAAGCGTACGCCACCGCCGAGAGGTTGGACATAAGAAACAGGCCCCAGGTCATGAACGAGATGGCTTCCACCCCACTGCGGTCGGCGGCGGCCTTGGCGATTTGGGGCGCATAAGCCAGCACACGCAGGCTGTTGCAGACCGTAAACATAGCAATGGTGATGTCGGCTACCGTCATTTGGTTGACCTTTGGTGCGTGTGCACTCAGGAAAGCAAATGCAGGCCGCATTGTCGTGAAAGAGACGTGCAAAACAGCTGAAAAAGTGTGAAAATTGCGAGTTTTTGAGCCCTCGGCGGAGCACTTGGGGTGAATATCGTCGATCACAGGTTGGCTGAGTTCGAAGGCTTCACGCTGGATCTGGCGCACCGCTTGCTGGAGGCAGACGATCGCGAAATCGAACTGCGCCCCAAGAGCTTCGATGTGCTGTGCTATCTGGTCGAGAACGCCGGCCGGCTGGTGACGAGAGACGAGATCGCACGGGCCATTTGGCCGAATGTCGTTGTGACCGACGAGTTGCTTACCCGCTGCATCAGTGATATCCGGCTTGCGCTCGGGGATGCCGACCAGCGCATCATTAGAACTATACCGAGGCGGGGTTACCGCTTCACCGCGGCGGTGAGCTACCGATCCTTGAAGAGTTGGTATCCCGCTCAACCGCCAGCCGACAACGGATACAAGCCATCGCAGGACGGCCCATCCGGCCATCGCATGCTCGACGGGCCATCGATCGCCGTGCTGCCGTTCGCAAACCTCAGCGGCGACGCTTCGCAGGAATATCTGAGCGACGGAATAACTGAGGACATCATCAACGGTCTTTCCTATTTTTCCGGCCTTTCGGTGATCGCACGCCACTCCTCCTTCAGCTACAAGAACCGGGCCATCGACGTGCGGGACATCGGCCAGGAACTCGGGGTTCGATACATCGTTGAGGGCAGCGTCCGCCGGATCGATGACCGGATCAGAATCACGGCGCAGCTTGTGGATGCAGAGACACGCGTGCGCCGATGGGCGGAGCGGTTCGACCGGTCGCTCGGTGATGTGTTCGCGGTGCAGGACGAGATCACGCAGGCGATCGTGCGGATCGTGGTCGCCCATCTCGGCAACGCCGAATTGCAGCGCGTTGCTGAGAAGCCGATGAGCTCATGGACCGCCTATGACCTGATGATGCAGGGAGACCAGAAGCAGCGCGAGCTGGAGCAATCGTGGGACCCGAGCCTCCTTTATGAGACCCGCCGCCTGTATGCCGACGCCTTCAAGGCCGACCCGGCCAACGCCAGAATATGCGCCAAGCTGAGCTACACCTACATTCGGGAGTATGCCGACCCGGCGGGCCAGAAGTGCGGCAAGCCGGTTTCGCTCGAGCACGGTTTCGAACTCGCCAGCAAAGCCGTCCGTCTCGACCCGAGCCTCCCGGATGCGCGAACGCAGCTCGGCTGGGCCTATTTCTGGATGAAGCAGCCGGATTCGGCGATACAGGAGCTCGAGACCGCGGTTGCGATCAATCCGAATTTTTTCGATTTCCCGTATGCGGCCGTGTTCGTATACACGGGCTCGCCGTCGCGGACACTTGAGATCCTGCAAAACCATCTGCGGCTCGACCCGTTCCATCCGCCGCAACTTCATGCGATCCACGGCCATGCGCTCTATATGCTGAAACGATATGCGGAGGCGCTGGCGCCGCTCCGTGAGTGCATGCGCAGAGGCCCCCATGTTGTGCTGGGTCAGCTGTGGCTCACCGCCACGCTGGTCCGCCTCGGACAGATTGCGGAAGCCAAGGCGATTGCGCGGGACATCCTGCGTCAACTGCCGCACCTGAAGATCAGGGGCTGGCCGGCGCTTTCAGTCTACAGCTATCAAGTCGATGCCGACCACGTCCTTGATGCGCTCTGCGAGGCCGGCATCTCCTGACCGGGCGCGGCAAATCCTGTCAGCCTCGCCGATTCAGCAACGCGAGGCTACCACCGAAAGTGAGAAAGAGGAGAGGGCGACCACGGCCGCTGTGGGTCAACGAACGAACCTGCTCGCGCGGGAGCGCGCTGCGCGTGAGATTGGGGCAGCCAGGCGCCGTTCCAACGATGTTGCCAATGGCCAGTCTTATGATTGACCACGAAAAATCCATTGCAAACGTCGGCAAAGCTAAAGGCATCGAAGGTTCAATTGCAATTTTGCATAATACAGTGCCTGCTGGAACGCCGTTTACGAAGACACGAACCTTGGGTCGCAGGTACGTGGCGACGGCTGGTATACGAACCAAAAAGTGCAGACTTACTAATCGGCTATTCCAAGTGCTGCTCTGTATGGCTCCGCAATCGCAGCGTTATGGCATTCTAAGGTAACTCTCAGTCGGTCGCCGTGCTGAAGGCGAATGACGAGAGGTACGGAACCTAGCTGTCTTGCGTCCTGGTCGACTTTGAGTGCCCTTGTAGCTGCCTCTTTCTCTCGGTCGGGCCATCACGCCGTCTCTGGGCTTACCGGCGCGGCTGGCCAGGCGCCCGCGAAAACGATGCATTGATGGCCTTGTTGGTAACCGAGGAAACGCCGCGAGGGCCACATGAAGCGTGCAAAGACAGTTCGCCCCAAAGCACAACAAAAGCTTCAGCCCGGCAGCACCGGTCGCGACGGCGCCATCGATTTTTCGCTCAAGATGGATAGCACGGAGGCGAATGAACTGGGCACAGACCACATCTACCGCGTCATCGAGCTGGTCGGCACATCCGGCAGAGAGCATTGATGACGCCATCCGGTCCGCAATCAATCGTGCGCACAAGACACTTCGCAATCTGCGCTAGTTCGAGATTGTACGCACGAGTGGCCACATAGAAGAAGGCGATGTCAACCATTTTCAGGTGACGCTGAAAGTCGGCTTCACGATGGAAAATGCCCCCTGAGAATTGATCACCGTCGGCGATTTGGCCTGCTTGGAAGCGTTGCCCCGCGGCATCGGATCAAGACGACGATGCAAAAGGTTGTCATCGTGTTCCCGACAAGTTTCCGCGCACTTTTCTGTAAAGCGATCGGCTCGCGGCCGCGCGAAGCAGGAACATGTCGATAACAAGTGGCCACCGTCTTATGCCCTCTCGCCAAATCACCGTCACAGGATTTCAAATGTAGCGATCGCAATTCGCAGCCGGAATGTGTTTGATGGGGGTCTGATGAAGCCAATCAAGCTCTACTCGGAGGAGGCAACCCGCTGTTACGCCGGAGAATGGAGTTGGCAAGCCTGCGTTGCGCCGCGAATACCCACAGGGCCCGAAGTGGTTATGCAGGCTGGAACCCGATGCAAGTCCCGCTGAAAGTTGCTACAATAACTGGAAAATGCGGCAACCGAAGCGCGTTTCCAAAGGATGAGGTCTTAGGGCAGGGCAAACGAAGCGTCGTTTCGTTCATCTCGGCTGATCGCCTCGATGACCTAGTGATAGCCCAAGCTGGTATGCTCTGGCGCAACGCTGCTCGGGCGCGCTTCGTGGTCCTTCAACCAAAAGCATCTCGCTCATCTCGTTCTTCGCGCCTTGTTCTCCGCCCCTTGTCTCGCCTCTTCCTCCTTGCCATTGCGTCGCTCCCGAAACGGGTGACGTCGTCTATCACGACGTCGGCGAATTACGACCAACTTGCACGGCACAGTCAGTGCGCGGGCTAGCCCCCGCCCAAATGGAATTTATGCGGTCCCCATCAGCGAGAGAAGAAAAACGGCGAGTGGATAAGCTGCCCGGCACGGGCAGCAAGAAGTTGGGCTTGCATGCGATCCAACGTGCGCCATCCATGGAAAGCCCGCCGCCCGGCACGATCATATGCACGTGCGGATGGTGGGTCATTGCCGAGCCCCAGGTGTGCAACACTGAGGTGATGGCGATGCGCGCTCCGAGGTGCTTTCGGTCTGCCGCGATGGCGAGCATCGTCTCCGACGAGGCCTTGAACAGCAGATCGTAGATCACGGCCTTGTTCTGGTAGGCGATGTCGCCGATCGCCGCCGGCAGCGTGAACACGACGTGGAAGTAGGGCACTGGCAGCAGCTCGGCCTCGCGTGCCGCCAGCCACTCGCGTGCGGCCGCGCCCTGGCATTTCGGGCAATGCCGGTTGTGGCAGCTATTGTAAGCGATGGTCGTGTGGCCACAGGCGTCGTTCTCGCAACGCGCCACATGCCCGCCGAGAGCTGCCGTGCGGCAGCGCTCGATCGCGCTCATCACCTTCAACTGGCCGAGGCTGACGTGGCCACGGTTGGCGGCACGCCACATGCGGCTCCGTGGTCGCGGAAGATGTCCGCGACCTCCAGCGCTGGACGAGCCATGGCCGCCGCGCGTTACGCGGGCGGGCCGTCCTTCGCCAAGGTCAGACGGTCGAGCGGGCTGGTGACGGTTCGCAGCAGGTTGGTGGCGACTGGGCGTAGCGCGCGGTCGTATCGAGCTTCGCGTGTCCGAGCAGAACCTGGATGACCCGCACGTCGGTATGGCTCTCCAAGAGATGCGTTGCAAAGCTGTGCCGGAGCGTATGCGGAGAGATCCAGGCGCCGAGGCCGGCGACGTCGGCGGCCATGTGGCAGGCGCGGTTCAGCTGCCGCGTCGTGATCGGCAGGAACGGGTCGCGCCCCGGGAACAGCCAGCCCTGCGAGCGGCACTGCCGCCACCGCGCTCGCAATACTTCGAGCAACTGCGGCGAGAGCATAGCGTGACGGTCCTTGCGACCCTTGCCCTGCTCGACCCGGATCAGCAAACGCTTGCTGTCGATATCGCAGACCTTCAGCGAGACCACTTCGGCCGCGCGCAGCCCAGCCCCGTAGGCAACACTCAGCGCCGCCTTGTACTTGAGGCCGGGGCCAGGCGCCGCCTCGATCGATCGCCAACCTCCTCGGGGCTCAACACCCGCGGCAGCCGGCGCGGATAATGCACGCGCGTGAGCTGGGCCGCGAGGTTGGCGCGGCCGAGCGTGACCGTGAACAGGAAGCGCAACGCAACTGCCGAACTGTTCACGCTCGGCAGCTGCACGCCGGTCTCGGTCTGGTGAACCTGATAGCGGCGCAGGTCCTCGGCACTCGCCGTATCCGGCGAGCGGCCCAGGAACTTGGCAAAGGTCTCGATGTGGCGGATATAATCGTGTTGCGTCTTCGCGCCGAACTTGCGGACCGACATGTCCTCGATCATGCGACGACGCAACGGACTGATGGGCTTCTCGCTCATGGGGGGCTCCTGTCTTGAGGTTGGAGTGCTTGACCCCTCGATCCTCAAGACGGAGCGCCCCGCCTGTCACCGTACCTTGCGCACGGCGTCACTCCATCGACGCCACTAGCTCCGCCCTCGCGCGCAGCGCGCTCCCGCGCGAGCGGGTTCGTTCCTTGGCCCGACTCTGCCGACCCGAGACGTCCGCTGTCAGGGTCGCAATCGGGGATAAACCGGAAAACTTCCGCTCACATCGAGACTTACCGCCCATGACCCGAAGCCGACCTTTGTCGTGTCGGTCAGTGAGTGCAACGGCTCGGTTGGCAATGACTTGTCGCCGGATGCACGTCGATATTCGGCCATGAACAGGCGGTGCGGCTCTCGTCCTGGGGAACTCCAACTGCTTCTTGCGATGGGGCACACGTTCGCGCCGACGTCCTGCCAGCTGGTCCCTTAATGTAGTTCGTTCAACGTCGACCGAACCAATCATCAGTCGTATGGTTGACGCTGCGCCTTCGTGCAGATGCGAGGAAGGAAACGGGATGCCCCTTACCAGCTACATTGCCGACCAGATATGGCTTTGCCCGTATCCCGTTCGACTGGCGTGTACGAGGTTCGAGGCGCGTATGACGGCGATCCGCCTCGCCTCTGGCCAGATCATGCTGCATTCCCCCTGCCACATCACCGCGGCCATAGCCGAAGAAATCTCGGCGCTCGGTCCGGTGGCCCACATTGTCGTCCCTGGAAATTTCCACCATTTGCACGCAATCTCGGCACAGACCGCATTTCCGGATGCGAAGACGTGGATCTGCCCGGGCATTGAAAAGAAACGGCCCGATCTGAAGTATGATGGCATTCTCGGCGATCTAGCGCCTGCAGACTGGATGGGGGAAATCGACCAGGTGCTCGTGCAAGGCACGCGCATCATGCGCGAGGTTGCGATGTATCACCGCGCCAGCCGCACTCTGATCCTTGTTGACCTCATCGAGAACTTCACCGACGCGACGCCCAACATTGGGGGTGCGTTGAAGTTCTGGTTCAAATATGTGTTGGGCATGTGGGGGAATCCCAGGCCCGCGCCCGAATACCGGATGGGGTGGAACGACCGGATCTCGGCGGCGAAGTCGCTTCGGCGCATATTGGCGTGGGACTTTCGGCAGATCGTGTTGTCCCATGGCGACCTGATCGACCACGACGCACATGAAGTTGCGGCTGAAGCCTGGTCTGGAGTCCTCGGACGGTAAGAGCGCTATCTTTGGATTATCCCGTCGACCGGTAGAGGCACTGAGGGCGTGCGTCTCAGTTGGTCAGCCGCGGACTGCATCTAAATTAGTGTCCGCCTAGGCACAGACCGGCAGTTCGCTGCGGCGCGGTGATATGTCCGGTGTTGAGACCTAGACCGAAAGCGATGTGCTCGCTCTGAGACTTA
The DNA here is from genome assembly GCA_963753575.1 of uncultured Alphaproteobacteria bacterium. GTDB lineage: Bacteria > Pseudomonadota > Alphaproteobacteria > Rhizobiales > Xanthobacteraceae > VAZQ01. The sequence continues at coordinate 1,822,092 of CAVWCR010000003.1, read as the reverse complement.
CCGGTCGTGTCCCGACCCGGAAGTAACTGAGGGGCCTGTCGACTTCCGCTATCTGGCGTACTCCGGACGCGTTCTGCTCACAGCGAGCCTTTCCGAGTCGGGCCACTAAGCTGAAGTGATGGCCGGCATGATCAGGCACCATCACCGGGGAGAAAGCAGCGGATCGTCATCGTGCCGTCGTCATTGATGAAGTACCAGACCATCGCAAGGCCCAGTCGGTTCGGCCCTTTGATCACGGCGCCATCCGGGACGTGGTACCACTCGCCGCCGATCTGCACACGGTAGCGGTTGCCCTTTATGTCCCATTCGATCTGCTCGGGCTTGAAGCCGTCAGCAGTCGCGCAGCAGCCGTGCCCCTGATCATCTGTGAGGCCCTCGACCCATTTCCTGATTTCAGGCGAGACCTGCGCGTACTGGCTATTATCGCGGGCGTCGACCGCGAGCACGAAAGCCATGAATACAGTGGCGGTTGAGATCAGAATTCTTGTGCCGCGGAAATAAAGCATAGATCGCAAAATCCTTCGGTTTAAAGTAATGCGAGTTGTCAGTATCCCAAGCATTGCCAGTAGACCACATACCGTCAATCATCCAGTCGTATTGGCTACGAACTTGCAGGAATTTCTCGGACAGATGCTTGGTGTGCGGCGAACGAGTGTTTCGCTCGCCGCCAACACCCTTCAAAAGGGCGGGCTGATCAAATATTCCCGGGGGCACATTCAGATCACCGATTTAAAAGGACTAAAGAATGCGTCGTGCGAGTGCTACGCTGCAGCCAAAGCGGAAACTGACCGGCTGCTGAAGGGTAGCTAGAGCCATAAACCTTCCCGCAATAAAAGACATTGTACCAATAGGGACGAGCGAATTGTTAGAACAACTTTGATTTGGGTCAATGCACAAAAGTCGGTAGGCTGTCGATGTTAAAAAATGCCAAAGCTTTATTCCATGCTCGATAAATGGTTGCCCGTTTCGATAGCGCCAGCGGACATTGATCTAGAAGTCTGTGTGATCGACCGTCATGGACTCCACGCACTTGTGTTTCCGATTCGCAAAAGCGGAACTGATTGGGTCGATGCCGCAACGAAAAAGCGCGTCGACATCCAACCGACCCATTGGCGAAAATGGGACGAGAACCGAAACGACAAGAACTAAGCTTCCTTTTTCGCAAGCTTCGGCATCGTCGCTACCTTTTGCTCCTCCTCGGCAAGAAGGCGAATTATCATCGCGCGCTTAGTCGGGTCGACTTCCGTCGTCAGCAATAATTTAAATCTTTCGATATTGGCTTTGACAATTCTATGCATAGCGACCTCCATTTTCTCTCGCGTAGCAGAAAAGGAGACGGCCGGGTCGCGCGGCCGTAGAACAATGAAACGCGCCCGAGCACCCACCTACCGGGGGGGGGGGAGTAGATGGGGCAGCGAAGGCGCGTTGAGCGATCCCTTTCTATAGCGACCGGGTCGCCAAAATGTGTTGCGCTCATGAAGGGCGAGTCCAGCCCTATGTTTGGTATCCGACATTGCCAAACAAGGACAGCAATTGTGACGCTTTGCATGCCCATGTCTGAGACGGGTCATTTTCTTCCGTCACACCGCACTGCTGGTGACGGACGGTCTACCCCAGGTACCGGCAAGTCCGACCAACTCGGCGTGGATCGGCAGCTTATCCCCTGACAGCGTGCGTGGCGGCCAGGTGCCGGCCATGGTGAAAGAGGGCCAAAAAAAAGACAGTCCTCCCAGTTGCCCTCTTTCTATTCGCCGGCAATAGCCGCGCAGGACGCGCACAATGGGTAAACGAAGCCGGCAGGCTCGTAGAGCAGCTCGGTGGCCGCTTCGGGTACGGCCTGTTCCAGCAGGCGGGTTCCCAGTCCAGTTTGCGACGGCGGGTCTATGGTAGGACCGTCGATTTTGCGCCATTCAAACATAAAACATCGACTTTACAGCTGGTTTCGATTGTCCACGAGATCGCTACCCGCCCGCGCGGTCTGGATAGTTACCCGTATTTCACGGCGTTGGTGAGAAGTTCATGCATCACCAGCGTCAGAGGCTGAACCATGTCCTGCTTGATTGACAAGGACCGGCCCGAAATCGTGACGCGTCCCCTCAAATGCCGCGAGTTCCGAAGCAACAATGTCGGCCAGGGGCACGCTCGACCAATTGCCCTTGACGAGGGCATCGTGCGCGCGGGCGAGCGCGTGCAGGCGCTCGATGACCTACTTGGCGGCGCCCCTCAATGGCGGGGTCGGTGCCAAGGCTCTGCGTGACCAAGGCTTGCACGACGGAGAGAATATTCTTGACGCGGTGAGAAACCTCGCGAAGCAGCAGGATTTGTTGCTCGCGCGTTTCGTGAAGCGTCCGCGCCACGTCATTGATCTCCCGCACTCTAGATTGAGCAAGAGGTTTGAGCCGGGTCCGGGTGCCTCGCGCCGTGTGCGCCAGGTCGACCAGCGAGGTGACGAGGAGCTTCCCCATCAGCAGGCCAAGACCCGCACGCAACCACCAGGGCTATCAAGGAGGTCAGACCCCACAACCAAAACAGTCGATCGCAGCGGCGCATCGGCAACGGCAACCGGCACGCTGACGGAAATGGCCCAGCCGGAGAGCCTCGATTTGGCGACCGCCAGTAGGACCTGCTCACCATCGAGATTGGCGGTCTTCAAGACCGCTTCGGGGGGTGCGCCGCTGCTGTTCACGAAGCGTGTTGGGAAGCTTCGTTCCGAGGAAGCGATCTTGGTCACGGGAGCGCGCGAGAACCTCGTCGTTGCGATCCCAGACGGTGGTGACCCAGGAAGGATTTAGCTTGAAACATTGCAAGGTCCGCGCCAGTTCCTCCGGCAAAAGCCCGAGACTTATGACATAGCGCACCGCTCCGCCTCGCGGAGCACGGGGATGCTGACGTTGTAGACGGGCTCCTTGACGACTAGGCTCACGAACAGATCCGACACTACCGGCCCCTTGCTTGCCACCATCCGCTTCACGGTTTCCGGATCGCCGGTGAAGGCCGGTTCCTCGCCATAGGCCACGTAGGTATTGACGATTTGACGGCCCGTGCTATCGACGAACACCAGATAGGCGCGGCCCGCGAAGCCGCCGTGGCCTGACGGTAGAACCTCGGCCAATCCTTGTTGGTTACCGCCGGCGACGTGGCGAGGGTCTGCAGTAGGGCGATGCTGCGGTCGATATCGCGATCGATGAGCTCGGGGAGGTTGCTGGCGACCTGGAGCAGCCGCCGCTCAAGTTCGGCCCGCTCGGAAGAGGCCGAGCGATAAAGGAGGATTTCCAGAAGGACGACTAAGGGGATAGGCTACGAACAAGCCGAACGCGATCAGCAGCGAGCGAACGGAATAAGCGGCGGTCTTGTTCAGGGCAGTTCCCCTCGGGAAACGGCATCACTCAGGCGCCCGAATTACACCCGGAGCCCAGACTATAGGCTCGCCCATCCAGCGAGCAGCCGATCGGCAAAGACGGATTCTCGTGCTGCCCTGCTGCAGACTATGTGGGACTTCATCACATTGGGCTTGTGTGGTTGACCACCTTGATGCCTCGAAGAAGCACTTAAGTCTTAGGCGCCCCAAACATTACGACATTGGAGGACATGCCGGCTACGGCACATGTCGAGATCAACTTCGGGCGCCCGACGATGTCATATGCGACATTAGCCCATTGACTTGGCCCGGCGCGGCACCGGTTGACCCCGTGACGACAAGATTGCCGGAAGATCGGATATGAAGCCTCACGTGTGAGGACCGGTTCGGTCACGACCAGTAAGTCGTAAGCGAGCACATCACCGCCAAGTCCGGACGTGTCGCCACGCCGCAGCAAACCGTCGGTCAGGGCCAGAGAACGAACCCGCTCGCGCGGGAGCGCGCTGCGCGCGAGGGCGGAGCTAGTGGCGTCGATGGAGTGACGCCGTGCGCAAGGTACGGTGACAGGCGGGGCGCTCCGTCTTGAGGATCGAGGGGTCAAGCACTCCAACCTCAAGACAGGAGCCCCCCATGAGCGAGAAGCCCATCAGTCCGTTGCGTCGTCGCATGATCGAGGACATGTCGGTCCGCAAGTTCGGCGCGAAGACGCAACACGATTATATCCGCCACATCGAGACCTTTGCCAAGTTCCTGGGCCGCTCGCCGGATACGGCGAGTGCCGAGGACCTGCGCCGCTATCAGGTTCACCAGACCGAGACCGGCGTGCAGCCGCCGAGCGTGAACAGTTCGGCAGTTGCGTTGCGCTTCCTGTTCACGGTCACGCTCGGCCGCGCCAACCTCGCGGCCCAGCTCACGCGCGTGCATTATCCGCGCCGGCTGCCGCGGGTGTTGAGCCCCGAGGAGGTTGGGCGATTGATCGAGGCGGCGCCTGGCCCCGGCCTCAAGTACAAGGCGGCGCTGAGTGTTGCCTACGGGGCTGGGCTGCGCGCGGCCGAAGTGGTCTCGCTGAAGGTCTGCGATATCGACAGCAAGCGTTTGCTGATCCGGGTCGAGCAGGGCAAGGGTCGCAAGGACCGTCTAACACTCCCCTAATGGCCGAGCGGCCTGGTGGGGGAGAGATCGGGCGCTACTACGGAGTATACGGGCCGCCCCCGGAGTGTACTGGGTCTTTCCGCAGCGCAGTGACGCGACAGCGGCACATCGCCTGTCGACATCGCACAGAAGCTCTACACGACGGCGAAACGGCGTGCAGGAGTTACCAAGGCCGCGGCATACACAGTTTGCGCCACGGATCCCCCGCGACCCCGCGCTGGAAGCTGGGGTCGATCTGCCGACCCTGGGTCGGATGCTGGGGCACACCAGTGTGAGCACCAAACGATGCGCTATCTGCACACCACCACCAAGCCGCGTGGCAGCGCAGATTTCACCGCTCGATCGCCTGGTGCTGTGCACGTCACCCGAGGACGCGCCGCCCACGTCGCGCACGAGGTAGTGCGCCTTGGCCATGGCGCTGCCGTCACCAGTAGTGGTGGCGGCGGCAGGAGAGCCCCGGGCGATGCAGCCCAGCGGCGATTCGGAGCTGGCCGAGGTGGTGCGCACCCGTATGGGCACGAGTATCTGCGTACGCACGTGAGCTCGATCGAGCAGCGCAAAGTGCTGCGCGCCATCGCGGCGTGCCGCACGGCGGCGCTCGGTGGACACCTCGAGCAGTGTGAAGGCTGTTCGTGTCGGCGCACGACCATCGCTTCTGCTGCCGCAACCGGCATTGCCCGAAATGCCAGGGCGCGGCCGCACGCGAGTGGCTGGCGGCCGCGAGGCCGAGCTGCTGCCAGTGCCCTACTTCCACGTCGTGTTCACGCTGCCGGCGGCGATCGGCGACATCGCCTACCAGAACAAGGCCGTGATCTACGATCTGCTGTTCAAGGCCTCGTCGGAGACGATGCTCGCCATCGCGGCAGACCGAAAGCACCTCGGAGCGCGCATCGCCATCACCTCAGTGTTGCACACCTGGGGCTCGGCAATGACCCACCATCCGCACGTGCATATGATCGTGCCGGGCGGCGGGCTTTCCATGGATGGCGCACGTTGGATCGCATGCAAGCCCAACTTCTTGCTGCCCGTGCGTGTCCTCTCGACGCTGTTCCGGCGCTTGATGCTGGAGAGGCTTATGGCGGCACACCAGGCGGGCAGGCTGCAGTTCTTCGGCACCCACGCGCATCTGGCCAATGCAAAGGCGTTCGCTGCGTTGCTCGCACCGCTGCGCAAGACGCGCTGGTTCGTCTATTCCAAACGCCCGTTCGCGGGCCCGAAGGCCGTGCTCGCCTATCTGGCGCGCTACACCCACCGCGTCGCCATCTCGAACCGCCGCCTGATCGCAATCGACCAGCAGCACGTCACCTTCAAGGTCAAGAACTACCGCGTCGAGGGACCGGGCCGCTACACTACGATGACGCTCAACGCGAACGAGTTCATCCGACGCTTCCTCATCCATGTCCTGCCCAAGGGCTTCCATCGCATCCGCCATTACGGGCTCCTCGCCGGCAGCAATCGCGCCGAGACCATCGCGCGGGCGCGCGACCTCCTGGGTCTGGCTGAGCAGGCGGTCGAGACCGAGCCGGCCGCGCAGCCGCTCGCCCACCCATGCCCCTGCTGCGGCAGCCGCATGACCATCATCGAGACGTTCCAAGCCGGCCGCCAACCACGCCACCGGCCGAGCAAACCTCTCGTCGCAATCAGGATCGACACCTCATGAGCACAAGCACCACGTCCTGCACCTGCACCGCCGAGCGCGTTCCTTACTGGTCATCGACCGGCCACGCCGACGCTCGGCCACACAGGGGCGCGGCATCGCATTCCACGCTGCGTTCATTCCCAGAACAGACTCAATCGAACCCGATCGGCTGCACCGGCAGCCGAAATCACCCGAGTGCTGCCACCCAGCGTCTTCGGCCCAATCTCTTCGCCGCAATCAAATCGCCATAGCGCGCACACACCAGCACCTCACGTCCCGCGGGTTCCTTCCCTGGAGGCTTTCGGACGACGGCCCCCGTGCGCGCAACTCCGTCAATGACGGGCCGTCATCCGAAACCCTTCACAACAACGGAAATCGAGGAACGCAAAATCGGAGGACCTGTTTTTCAAGGCTTTTGCGTTCAAGCCGTAGGACAAATCTAGGTGCGCGCATTTTGCGCCGCGCGGTACGTCAGTAATCGCAGCGCATTGAATACAACGACAATTGTCGATCCTTCGTGGATCAACACGGCTAGCCCGAGGCCGGCCCAGCCAAACAGCGTTGCCGGAATTAGCAAGGCAACCGCACCCAGCGCGATGAACAGGTTCTGTCGGATAATCACTCGGGCCGCGCGGCTCAAGCCGACGGCGAACGGGAGCTTGTCGAGTTGGTCGCTCATCAACACGACATCCGCCGCCTCCAGCGCCACGTCGGTGCCGGCGCCACCCATGGCGATGCCTACTGTGGCGCGGGCGAGAGCAGGCCCGTCATTTGCTCCGTCGCCCACCATGGCCACCTGTCCATACTTTTCGACAAGGCCCACCACCGCAGAAATTTTGTCCTCGGGCAACAGACTCGCTCGCACGTCTTCCAGCCCAACCGTTTGTGCCACGGCTCGGGCCACACGCTCGTTGTCCCCGGTAAGCATGACTGTCTTGGCAACGCCCAGCGATCGCAATTCCGCGAGCATGTCCGCTACGCCCGGGCGCGGAGTATCCATGAGTCCGATGACGCCTGCGAAGCGCCCGTCCACCCTTACCAGCATCGTGGTGCGTCCGGCAAATTCCAACCGTTCGACCTGCGCGGTAATTTCTGCGCCAACCGCTTCGCCCGCAAACAGCTTAAGATTGCCTATCTCAATGCGCTCTGCGGCGAGTTCTTGCGCGGATGCCCTTGCCGGTCACCGCCTCTACGTCTGCAGGCTCTTCCCAGCTTAGCCCACGTCCCCGGGCCGCCGCGACGATGGCCTGAGCCAAAGGATGGCCGCTGCGGCTTTCCAACGCTGCCGCCAATCTAAGGACTTCGTTCTCTGTTGCGCCGAGGGCCACGATATCCGTGAGGCGAGGTTTTCCTTCGGTTATGGTGCCCGTCTTGTCGAAGGCGATTGCAGTTAGTCGCCCAAGATTTTCGAGGTGAGCGCCGCCCTTGATCAGTACGCCTGACTGGGCGGCTCGGGTTACGGCAGAAAGGATAGCGGCAGGGGTGCCGATGGCGAGCGCGCACGGCGAAGCGGCTACCAGCACCGCCATCGCTCGATAAAACGAGTTGGAAAATGGAACCCCGAGCAGTGGCGGCACGGCGATCAGGAGGCCGGCGCCGATCAGCACGACCGGCACGAATACGCGCTCGAAGCGATCGGTGAACTGGTGGGTTGGTGATATCTGCGTCTGGGCGTCGGAGACCAGCCGCACCATGCGTGCCAACGTGCTTTCCGAAGCGAGCTTGGTGACCTCCACCAGCAAGACGCCCTCGCCATTGACTGTTCCCGCGAAGACGGCGTCTCGGGGGCCCTTGTCCACCGGCACTGACTTGCCGGTTACCGGCGACTGATCCACGGCTGAGGTGCCCTCGACCACCTTGCCGTCGGCCGGCAGCCGCTGGCCAGGCTTGACGACGACTTCGTCGCCGCGAAGCAATTCTTCAACCGGGACTTCGACCTCCGTGCCGTCGCGACGCACCAAAGCCGTCTTTGGCGCCAAATCGGCCAGCGCTTCGATCGCCCGGCGCGCCCGGTCCATCGCCGAATGTTCCAGGGCGTGCCCGAGACTGAATAGGAAGAGCAGGAGCGCGCCTTCGGCCCAGTCCCCGAGCGCCGCGGCGCCTGCCGCCGCGACCAGCATAAGAGTGTCGATATCGAAGCGTTTCGCCCAAAGGCTTTGCCCCGCGTCGCGCAGGGTGAAGAAGCCGCCGAAGGCATAGGCGGCGAGATAGAGCCCGAGCGAAACGGCGTGCGGCGCGCCCGCCCAACCTCCGAGCCAGCCGCCGAGAAGCAGCACACCCGCGGCAAGACTGAAAACCAACTCCCGATGCTCCGCCCACCATCCAGCATGGGAGTGCAATTCCAAGATTCGGTAGCCGAGCGCCTCTATGCGGCGCTCCACCGCGTTATGCGACGTCTTCTCGCTGTCGAATTCCAGCCGCAGGCGCTCGGCGGCGTAGCTCACCTTGGCTTCAAGTACACCATCGAGGCGAGCCAGCGCATGTTCGATAACGGTGGCGCAGGTCGGGCAGTCCATGCGGTCGATGCGCAGGCTTTCATGCACAAATCGCTTGCCTATCTCGGCGCCGGCCGCGGCAGCCAACTGGCGGACTTCCGCCAGGCTAATGCGCTCAGAATTGTAATGTAAACACAGCCGCGCTTTGCCGTCGTCGCGGACGACGTGCGCCTCAATATCCTTGCTCTTAAGCAGAGTGATCAGCCGGTCGACGCAGGCATCCCGCTCGTCGGGGATGTCCGGCAGCACTAGCGCCAAATCGAGATTTAGTTTGTCAGCGGCCATCGCGGCCGATGTCACGTTGCGCAAGCGCTACCCATACACGACGGATTGCCGTCAACTCTCTGAAATGGGTTCGCATTCAAATAGTCCCGGCCCGGACAATCTCGCCCTCAAGCTTCGTTGCCGCCGCCACCGTATTCGAGATCGTTCCGTACTTGCGAATATTCTGGTGCAGCAAGTCGAGGCGCCGATCATCTTCGTCTGTGTCGACGATGAGATTATAGGTAATCGAGGACATGAACGGCGGACCGTCTTGACGAACACCGTGAAGGCGAACTTCGACGCCGCGGAACTTGAAATGGATCATTGGCGCGACCCGTTCGATGCCCTTAATCATGCAGGCGGCGACTGCGGCCAGAAGAAGTTCCGCGGGATTGAAGGCGTCCGCACGACCATTCACATCGGTGTCTAGGACAATCTCTGCTTCTTTACATCGAGCTGCACTTCCATGAGAATTTATGCGTTTTGCGACGAGGTCGTATTCAAGCATGGCGTGCCTCTCTTGACGGCCGGCGGGCGTGATCGCGCATCGCCTCAATCACCTTGTTTTTGATAACAAATAGCCGACCGGACCCTATTGAGATGGGTCAACAAGCTCGAAAGACGGGCACACGAAATAAGGCCAGAAGGCCATCCAACGTCACCAGCTCACCTAGGCTAAATTTGAGGCACCTTCTCGGGCTATGACGTTACCATGGGCCGTGGTCGATTGGATCAGGTCACGACACGCCCTCGAGTTCCGAAAGCCCGCCATCGGCCGGCCGGGATGGGGCGTGTGACGGCTTCCAGGGTCTCAATCGCGGCCGTGATGAAGGCAACCGGCTGGCAGCAACATTCCGTCCGTGGCTTTCTTGCCAGTGTGGTGCGCAAGAAGCTCGGGCTCACTCTTGAATTTGACAAAACAAACGGCGAGCGCACTTATCGTGTCGTCGCCGGTGTGAATCGGCTTCCAACTTGGCCCCCCCCCCTCTCCACCACAATACTTTTTTCTCGCTCTGACGCAATTTTGGTGCAGCTGGGATCACGTGGCGCCGATTAGGCGGGCCTGAAGTAGGTCGAGCTTGGCGCGGCCGTACATTTGACGTTTGACAAGCTTGAGCTTGGTGATTTGTCCTTCGGTTTGTCCGTTGGACCATGATGACGTGATCGCGGCGCTGACCGCGTCCCGGTCCTTGGTGACGCCGTTGGCGAACGAGGCCACGAGGCTGGCGCGAGCGCGTTCGAGCCATGGCTCAAGGTCCGCGTGGGCTTTCTTGCGGATCATTACGTGGAAGGCGGCGACGACCTCTCGGGCCTCCACCAGCAGAGGAACACCTCCTTCGATCGCCGCGATCGTAACGGTCTCCGACTTTGACAGCGTATCGCGGCCTGTGGTCATGAGCCGTGCGATCGTTCTGGCGGACGGAACGCGGTGCAGGCTCGCCGCATCGGCCTTTTCGGCGCGTCGACGGCGTGTCGCCCATTCCGTAACAACCCGAACCGAGCCCCTGAAGCCAAGTGCCTTGAGGCGTCGCCACAGGTCGGCGCCGTTGCGATGGCCGGCAGTCCATTGAGCGTCGAGCCATGGAAGGTGGTGTTCGAGTGAACTCTCGCGAACCCGGAACACATCGGAATGCTGACCTCGCAGCACCTTGCGGACGAGGCCGCGACTGTGCCCGGTAAGACGCACGACCTCTTTGATGGAAGCGCCCGTCTCAGCCTGCTTTAGGATGGCGGCATTGGTATCCTCGCGCCGCAAATATCCTTCATATTGGATGCGCTCGGCGGCTGTAAGCAGGTCAGGATTGATGGTTGCAGCACCGATGGAGGCGCGAACCTGGCGCATGGATTTGCGAACCGCATCGAGGAAGGCGTGGCTGGCGTTTTCCATGAGGTGCCAACGATCGGCGACCTGGGTGGCGTGCGGCAGCGCCTTCGCGGCCGCTAGCGTGTAGCCGCCGCCGCGGTCGCGGGCCACAATGGCGATCTGTGGCTGCTCCGCGAGCCAGGCCTGTGCGGTGGCGGGCTCCCTGTCGGGCAGGAGGCTGATTAGCCGCCGCCGTTCGAGATCGCAGATGATCGTCCCGTAGCGCTGGTTGCGGCGCCATGCCCAATCGTCGATGCCGATCACGGTCGGCGGCGTAAAGGCCGGGCAGCCACGCCTGCGAACAACCCGAAGCAAAGTGTCATTGCTCACGGGGAGCATCAGGCGCCGGGCGAAACTTGCCGCCGGGCGGCCACCCAGAACAAGGCCAAGGTGGTGGACGACATAGTCGAGCCGGCCAGTCCGGCGCGCCCACGGCGCCAACACACCGTCACTGAAGCGTTCGGTAAAAATGCGCCGACCACACGAGGCTGCATCGCAGTGGAAGCGACGCGCCACAACGATAAGCCGAACCGGACGCCCCGCCAGCGGCAAATCAGTCAAGCGCCGAAGATATCGACTGTGGATACGATCGGAGTGCGCTCCGCACCCTGGACAAGGGCTCGCCTTGCTACCGTGGCGGACCGTAATCACGGTCATGGTGCCATCACCTACGGCGCTCACGACCTCAAAGCCCGGCGGGACCAAAGTTGACGGACGAAGGGCTTTCTGCATGACGTTGATTTCTTTGTGAAACCAACGAGAGCCGGCCCTCACACTTCATCAAAATTGAATTAGAGCCCAAGTTTGACCCCACCCCGCTTTGGCCTCAAGTGACTGCGACTCGAACAAATACTTTGTTTTCTAAAATTTTCATCGGCGTCCAACCGTGGCTCTGACGCAATTTTGGTGCAGCTGGGATCACGTGGCGCCGATTAGGCGGGCCTGAAGTAGGTCGAGCTTGGCGCGGCCGTACATTTGACGTTTGACAAGCTTGAGCTTGGTGATTTGTCCTTCGGTTTGTCCGTTGGACCATGATGACGTGATTGCGGCGCTGACCGCGTCCTGGTCCTTGGTGACGCCGTTGGCGAACGTGGCCACGAGGCTGGCGCGAGCGCGTTCGAGCCATGGCTCAAGGTCCGCGTGGGCTTCCCGCTTTCCCGCTTTCCCAATTTCCCCGCCTTCCGCGACTTCGGCACCGGGTCAGGGCACAAAGTCGCTGCGCTCCAGCCCGCTGCGCGGGGGCAGGAGCACAGAGGCTGGTGACCGGTGGAGATGACAGCGATGGCGGGGTGGCAAAGTCAACACATCAACACGCGCACTCTTCACTCTTCGGCGAGCAGCATAATGCGCCAACGGTATTTGGGGCACGCACGCATTTCGAACCAGTCTCATGCAGGTTCGAACCAGTCTCTGGCACACAGCACCGAGATTGGAAATCGGCGACCTGAGAATGCCGCGCGAAATTGGCTTGGGCCTGTCGAAAGCCCAAAAAAGTCCACTCAGAGACCGCCCATCTTCGCGCTAACTCCTGGGAATAGCGCTGCATATTTCCGAAAGCCCGAGCATGCCCCTGAGAGACCGCACTGCCTCGCTCGACCAGCACTTCAGTCGCGCCTTCGGGCCGTATTCTCAATATCAGGGAAACAATGACTGGTTCAGCCGCCGGCGAGAGGTAAGCTTCATGCCAGCCGCCTAAAAATCAGGTCGTTATATGCAAATTCCCTACTTGGTCGAGCAGGGAATTCGGGGCCCATAACAGGGAAGTCCATCTCGACGAGCAGGGAAGGTAGGCAAGCCAAATGTCTCTGGTATCTGTATTGTGGGGCGTTGCGCTGCTCTCGATTATTGCAGCGGCTTTCCTCTCGTCCGGCAGCACATCACATCGTATCGCCCGCCATTCGATAGAGGTCGCGCAAGTCGATGCGATTGCCGAGGCAGGCGTCACGTATGCTGCCCTGTCCTTGCTGAATGGACGTCTTGATAGGCGATGGCGCACGGACGGCGTTGCCCAAGGCTTTGAATTTTTGGGCACGCCCGTCAGCGTATCCATTCAAGACGAGCTTGGCCGAATTGATGTCAATTATGCGGACGGGGCGTTGCTGGCTAGGGCGCTGCAGGCTGCGGGACTGGAGGGCCAGGCGGCGAGCGTGCTGGCGGACAGAATTCTTGATTGGAGAGAGTTGAATCCAGGCAGGAGGCTTAACGGCGCGAGCGAGCAGGACTACCGCTCCGCCGGCGGTGCATATCTTCGCCGCAAGGGACCGTTCCAGAGCCTCGCTGAATTGAAGCTCGTTACGGGCATGACGCCCGATCTCTATCGTAGGGTCGAGCCAGCACGTCACAGTGTATTCGGGAAGCCAGTTCTTTGATCAGAGAGTGGCTCCGCGCGAGGCCCTTCTGGCCCTTCCGCGAATGGATTTGGCCAAAGGTCGAGACAATCATTACGGCGCGAGAAAGAAGCGGGGCCCGGCCGATCCAAGGAAACTTTGGGACAGTACCGGATGTGGCAACGAACCTGATATCCCTGGCTGGTAGAGCTTTCACGAATTCCACGGAAATCCCGCGCATGGACGTGCGGTATGTGCGTGAGGGGCTGTCGTCCGGCTCACCGAAGATCCAGCCAACCCCTATTGGGTGTTGAGCTGGAAAGCAAAGTGATCCTCAAACGGCTATGACGGCGAGTGGCTAGGCCTATTGTGGTGGGAAAAGATGTTAGTTCAATCGTGCGATCCTGTTGTTGAAGCTTAGCGCTCTTATTGCCAACTGCTTGGACCTTCCAGCCCTCGTAGGACTTGACCTTCATTCACCCAGGTGCCGGCCTGCGGCTGCCCTTTGCCAAAGATGTAAATTTTTCTCACGCGTTCGTTCTTGACGATGCCACCTAACGCTAGGCCGGGGTCGGTCTGAACGGGCGCGGGAGCGAGCCGGTGCGGGTGGCAGTGGCCGCGGAGGGGCGACGTAAGGGGTGCGTGTCTTGAAAGAAAAGGGGCTGAACCCACAATCCGGTTGTAGGTATCCAGTGGCTTCGCTTCCGGCTCTTCGTGCGGCAGATCTCGCACCTTCGTTGCTGGCCTTGTCGACGCGGTCACAATCTGACCGTCTGATACAGTGTCTACTCAGAGTGGCCAAGAGCCACGATTAATGCTGCCCAACAGCAAAAGGCCCGCCACTGTCAACGGTGCGACTTGGGCGATCATTGGCCATGCCCGTTTATTTCGACGGCAACGAAGATATCAAGCCGGGCCTCGATGCTGGGCTCCGTAGGGACGCCTCGCACAATGGCAGCTGGTGACGGTTTGATCGTAGCCTCAGTAATGAAATGATATGGCTTGCCCCTCTCGATTGCATAGATTGTCCGATAAATGGCTTGGAGCGTACCGGCCAGATCAAGGCGAACCCCCGCATATCTTATTCCCTCAACAGACTTTGAGGGCAAACTTTGCGCAGATCGCAATCGTGCTCCGGACTGCTGGACCTTCATTTTGAGCTTGGTCTGCAGGTCCGCATTGATGACGCCTTCGTTCGGGCCGACGATAAATTCTCCGCGTTTTGTTTCCTCGGCAAGATTCCGAGCAGCCGCCTGAATATCCGTCTCCTGAGAGGCGATCGATTGCAGCCGCGAGAGAAGAGCCTGTTGACGCGCAATCCGCAGATCGCGCTCGGAGAAAAACTCCTGAATTGGCAAAAGCGAGCCAAGGACCATGACAGCTGCAGCAGCGAGGTTGCCGCCCAAGAAGGCCAGCTTGCGTAACCATGGATGTTGCCGCCAATCCTAGTCGTCATGGCGGCTTGACATCCCGCTTTGATGGTCTGACCTTGGCTTGCAGGACAAACCGCTCTCGGCCTTCCACCGGATCTATCGAGATCGGCGCCGTCAGCGAAGCGTCAAAGAATATCGGGGACTGGACCACCAGCCCGACAAGCGTTGACGCTGCCGCAGACAGGCCGGTCATCGTGACCTGCTGTTCTTGCTTGGGTGACCTCTCCGAAATATGCAGCTCGGTAAGCCAGGAGTGAGACGGCAAGACGCGCGTGGCCTCGTCCAATATCTCGAGCAGGGTTGGTTTCGCTATTCGCTGTTGTCTGAGATGTACGAGTGCACCCTGCCGTTTCTCCAATTTGTCAAACTCGGAGCGTACCTTTTGTGCCTTCGATCGGCTCGACGCCACTTCCAGCGCGAGCCTGTCTAATTGCGATTGCTGGCGCCAACAGGTCGATGCCGCAGAAGCAGCAGCAAGCAGCGCCATGCTCACGATGAGCGTCCATGCCACTTTCTGGACCCGTGATGAGTTGGCCGCATCCCGCGTCGGCCTTACCGGTATGCGGGCAGTCGACGCTTGCTCATCTCCACGCGTGAGGAACGAGATGCCGTCTGGCGTGAGCCCTAAACGCGACAGGATATCTGCAACGATGTCCCTTCGGACTATCCATTGCCTGATCAGTATCTTGGTGTCTCCGGCAGTCCTGATGCTGACGTAGCCCTGGTAGACGTCATCGATTTGAAATGGGGTCTTCGCCTTCATATCCTGCAGGACGGCATCGCCAGCGAATGCGCGGCTTCCAATGGCAGGGTGATGGAACGCTCAAAGACTTCTTCAGACGAGAGCTGAATGCCAATGTCGACGTCCCTGCGTTTGAAGCCATGAGATTTGATAAGATTGTCAATAGTGGGCCCGATATGCCCGGAGAGGCTGACGCGAGTGGAACCAAATGGCTGTCGGGCGCTGCCGAAAAGCCTCAGGGTGGCATGATCACGCCCGGGGGCAATGATCAGCGCCTTGCGGCCGCGCTGCGTCAGCCATTCGGCCGTTCGTGGGGGAAACACATTTAGAAATTCCCGCAGCCACCAGTGCCCAAGTTGCCCAAACAGTATGGCGAGGCTCTCCGCGCGCGTGCTGCGTTGATATGTCGACAGCCGTTGCAGCATCGGAGCCGCGCTCCTCGTTACTTGGCCACTGAGGCGCTATCCCATGCGCGTGGCTCGAAGGACTTCCTCGATCGTCGTGTCGCCTTGCCAGACCTTAGCGGCGCCGGTCTCGTACATGCTGATCATGCCGTGCTCGCGCGCGGTCTGGTCAATATCGGCGTCGGATTTCATGGTCAGGATCAGGTGCTGAACGGCGCTATCAACGAGAAGGATTTCGGCGATCGTTGATCGCCCTGAAATCCGGTTTGATTGCATTGATTGCAGCCCTTCGCTCGCCGGATGCTGGGAGGGCCCAGCCTTTCAATTCCGCGCACCTTGCGGACAAATTCGTCGGCCCAGAAGTCAGCCTCGTCGTGGGCGGAGGAGCAATATGGGCAAAGCCGTCGCACCAGGCGCTGGGCCAAAATCCCCTTGACGGTCGAGGCCAGCAGATAGTTCTCCACGCCCATGTCGATGAGGCGCGTGATCGTTGCGGCGGCGCTGTTGGTGTGAAGCGTGGACAAGACGAGATGGCCGGTCAGAGACGACTGGATAGCAATGCGCGCAGTCTCAAGATCGCGAATCTCGCCGATCATGATGATGTCTGGGTCTTGCCGCAGGATCGAGCGCAGCGCACGCGGAAAGTCGAGCCCGATGGCGGGCTGGACCTGCACCTGATTGATCCCAGAAAGCTGATATTCGATCGGATCCTCGACCGTGAAAATCTTGCTCTCAGCGTTGTTGAGCCCCTTGAGAGCCGTATAGAGGGTGGTTGTCTTGCCGCTGCCGGTCGGACCGGTGACCAGGATGATTCCGTTCGGCTGGTCAAGAAGCTCCTGATTACGCCGTAGAGCGCGGCGTGGGGATCTTTGAACCGTGAAAAAATGGACGAGGGCTTCGAGGCTGTTCTCGGAGTCGACAGTAGAAATGTGCCTAGAGAGTAGGAATTAACCATGCAAATCGAAACCATACCGCTCCATGCGTTACGTCCGTATCGGCGTAACGCGCGGACTCACTCGAAACTTCAGATCAAGAAAATCGCGGCTTCGATCAAGCGATTCGGGTTTACGAACCCGATCCTGGTGAGCGACGACTACGAGATCGTCGCGGGCCACGGTCGGTTCGAGGCCGCAAAGCTGGTCGGCCTGGCGGGCGTTCCGGTGGTGCGGCTTTCGCACCTGACCGAGGACGAACGCCGGGCCTATGTCCTGGCTGATAAGGGCGCTACTCGTCGGGATTGTTCGCCGCAGCACAATCCAGTCCGCTCGAACTGCGATCCTCACGGATATTCTCATTGCTTCCGCCATCGCTCCGCTGCACCGGTTGAAGCGCTCGCAGTTCTCTGCGTGAGTTCGCTCCAGCGGCATGCCGCTCAATACTTTGCCGGGCAGCTGACCTTCTTCGGGCAACGTCCGAGCCCGGATTGCAGGTGATCTGCCACCAACTGGGTCAGCTCTTTCCGGCAGGACCAAAAATTGCTATTATGTGGCTCAAATTCGGAGTTCATAGGGGGTCCAAAAATATCTGTTGATGTAAGAAACGGCACATCATTAGTCGGATGGGAACATCGCTTGAAGGGATGGACGCCTTTACCCCATCTCTCCAACCCATTTCGAAAAGCAATTGGACTTGGCTGAGGGCGGCAACGCCGTTCTTGGCAATTTTAACCGTGTCTGGGAAGACGTCATGCAATTTCCGCGTCGTAAATTCGTGCTCCTGGCGACCTGCAGCGCCTTACTGTTGGGGTTTCTCAGCTTGCCGGCGCATGCAGATTCGAAGGCCGCGGTTGAGTTCACGTTGAAGACCTGCTCCGATGCGATGGAAGATCTTGCCAAGGTCGAAGCCGCAGCGCGCGACGGCGGATGGACAGTGGTGCGGCAGCCGGGCTTTTTGAGGAGCAAGTACGAGCGAGCCCGATCAGACTGGACCGTGCAGCAGGGTGACGAAACCTATGAAGTGTCAACCTGGGAGTACCTTTACCTTCTGCTTCATTCCGGTCATTCCGTTCAATTCCCAGGGAAGTGGTGCTCGGTTCTATTCATCGACAACAAGGATAAGCAGACCGTCAAGCGGGATGAATTCTTCAATCTGGTATCAGAAGCAATGGATCTGATGTTGGTCGAGGATCATGGAAAATCGAAGCGGCTGCGGGACGAGAAATACGAAATCAATCGATACCGGCCGAGGAGGGTTCGTTTCGAGATCATGTCAGCGGATGGCCTCGTCGTGCGCGTCCGCATGCGCGAAATCCCCACGTTCAGATTGCCTAGCGCCCAGCCTACCGCGCCTCCTGGCGTCAACCGTTAGCTTGGAAATTCGCTGCATCCTGCTCCCTTTTGTCTCAGCCGCCGAGACATGGACCCGAACAACGGTGGAGTCGAACATCTGAGCGAGATGGGTGGCCTCGCTCATGCTGCTTGCGCCTCAAAAAACATGCTTCGAATAGGCCGTTAACTCCACAGTCAGAACCGGTTCCAAATGCTGTTCCAGTTGCCGAACTTCCCGCTGGGCAAGAAGCACCGCCCTTGACTTGCAACACTCGAATCGCCCACTCGCGATGAGGCTCTGGCGATCTGCAGTCCAAACAATCAAGCTCTCGTGTTTCAACATGAAGACCGAATAGCCTTTAATCCGAGCACAGCGTCATGTCCAAGTTCCCACTTCGTCTTATCTTCGGGGCTGGCGGCGGCCTGCTCTACGCCTTATTGGTGTGGCTCATGCTCTGGTTGGCTCCGTACTCGAGCATCACCGGTGCTATGTGGATGGCCGCGCTGTTGCCGGCGGCCGTGTTGGGTGAATTTCTTGGCCTTCCCCCAGCCGGGATTCATACGCCCAACACTGCCGCGCTCTTTGCAGTTCTGATTGCCGAGGGGTTTATTCTCGGGCTCGCTCTATGGTTTGCCGCGAGCGCGTTTCGGAGATTGGACTGATTGAGACCCCGAGATCACCCCAGCCTTCCGGCATGGGCCTCAGGTGCATCCTACACTGGCGGTCATCGACGGGTACATTGCGCACTTCCTGCCAGGCCGAATGCGCACAGCTTTCAAAAGGTCAGCTCCTTAAGGAGCCGGTTGAACACTTTCTCTTGGCTTCGTGTATTCGATTCTGCATACAAGTTTATGAGTTTTGTGGAGAGCACGAGCCTCAGATAGCGAAACTGTCGGTCGGTACTGTCATGACCAAAATATGCAATCTGCCATTAGGAAAGAGGGGAATGACAATAGGTTCAGTCATCGTCTATTGGCGATTGCCAGCGAATTTGCCCTCCGGGGCAACGATCTGCTGATCGTCTTCCATGATCTAATGGACGACGACTTTTCTGCCTTCGCCAAGCGTTTTGCAGGATGCAGGCCTCAATCGGGATCAGCGATCTCGTACTTCCGCAACATGTCGAGGACGGATAGCCGGTACATCGACGCCAATGGCTTGCGTTTGCATGCGATCGGCGGCAAGGGTCCGCCGCTGTTGCTTATTCATGGTTCGCCGCAGACCTGTTACCAGTGGCGCTTAGTGTGCCGATACTCGCTTGGGGCTTCACAGTCGTAGCGGTCCAACAATTCAAAAGAATTAGTCTTTCGATTCGATTGTTTCAACTTTCCATTTCACAGAACCCGCTTGAAAACCTTTGCAACAAAATCGGCTAGGATCAGACGAAGAAGAAACACTGGGAAGAGTGGAAGTCGAACCGGTCTCATGGGACTTCGAACCGTGTCTCAGCGATGTAGCACCGAGAATTGAAATTGCCGACCAGAGACCGCACATGCGAATTGGCCATATGCGGGCGCAAATCCAAAAAGGCGCCCCGCTGAAACAGTGCATGAAGTAGCTAACTTGCGGAAATATCTAAGTATTTTTGGCGTGGAGGGTGCGCGACCGAGAGACGGCACTGCCTGGCTGGGGGACTAGGATTCGAACCTAGATTCTCGGAGTCAGAGTCCGATGTTCTGCCGTTGAACTATCCCCCACCACAGGGCGGCTCTTGCTACCCTATCTTGGGCGGCTTTTGCAAATAGCAAGGAGGTGTTGATCAATCTGGGGATTTGCAGTGCCGCCGTGGGGCAGGGTAGACTTGGCGAGGACTTTTCCACGGTTCGGTTTGAGGGAAGTGACAAGCAGCTAGGGTAAATTAATACAGCATAGGTTATGATTGCCAGGGGCCTGGGAATTCTTGCGATGCGCGCGGCGGCCGTGATCATTGCTGTCGGTTTGGCCGGCTGTGCGCCGCTGTGGGACTATTCGCCCCGAACTCCGAGCGAGGATGAAGCCGACTACCTGCGCACGCGCACGAATTATAGGGAGCTCGCCGCCGTCCGGGTGAAGGAGCTGAAGTATGCCGGCGGCCTCGAGGCTCCTGCCATCTCGCCGTTGCGCAAGTCGCACTCGGTCGCGTTTGCGGACTGGATGGCTTGCGTGAAGGGTGACGGCAATGGGCGACGCCAGGTATTCGCGGTGTTCTATCGCGACCGCAAGATCGCGGATTTCCGTCACGCCGTCGTTATCGATGGCTGCGACGCGGAGCCGTTTGCGCCGTTGGGGCCGGATACGCTGCCCGGAAGAGATGCGCAAGCGAGCACCAAACCCGAGTTGAAATAGCTGAGAGCGGCCGCCGCTCGGCGGCCAGGTGCGAAATCGCTTTGGGTTGAATTGCGATTTTGCTCTAAGCGCTTGTTTGGTCGCACAATCTTATCCGACAAGTCTGCAACCTTTCGGGATCATGTCCTAGTCTTGGCCCGCCCGCTTGCGGCCGGTACTGATCGCGACGGTGAGGATCGAGGCGAGCGCGCAGGCCGCCATAAAGAAAAACACCTCGCGCGCATGTCCGTGGTCGAGGAGCTGGCCGAAGATGATTGGCGCCAGGATGCCCGCGATGTTGAAGCCGGAGGAGACGAAGCCGAACACGCGGCCATAGGCGCCGGGCGGGGTGACCGCGCGCACGATCATGTCGCGCGAGGGCATGGTCAGGCCAGAGAAGAACCCGGCGGCCGCCATCAGAAGCACCAGCGCCGCGGCATTGAAGTCGATCAGGCCGACGAGCAGGCAGACAATCGCTGTTACGACGAGCCCGATCGACGCAACCAGGCCGTGGCGCGCGGTCCAGCCGGTCAGGATGCCGCCGACCAGCACGCCGACCGCGCTCATGATGAGGAGGCTTGTCAGCGCGGTGTTCGCTACCGCCACCGGCGTTCCGTAGAGCACGCCCAGCAAGGCCACGAGGTAGTTGTTGAGCCCGCCGCCGCAGAACGACAGGAGGATGAAGAACACGAGGTTGAGCAGGATTGCGGGCGCGGTGAGGAGCCGCCAGCCGTCGAGCGGCGTCTCGGTCGCCTTGTCCTTGCGCGCCTTGATCGTGAGCGGCTCGGGCTCGCGCACCAGTATGAGCACAAGCGCCGCCACGAGACCGAGCGCGGCCGCTCCGATAAAGGCACCGCGCCATCCCACCACGCTCTGCATGAACAGTAGCGTCGGCGGTGCGATGGCGTTGCCGATCATGCCGGAAAACGTGTGGAACGAGAACACGCGGCCGGCGCGCGCCGGCGGCACATGCTGTGACAGGATGGCGTAGTCGGCCGGGTGGTAGACCGTGTTGGCGAGGCCCGCGACCGCAAACATGGCGATGAAGACCATGAACGAATGCACGATGCCCGCGATGGCAAATGCGACGGCGCCGAGCAGGAGGCCGCAGATGATGACGATGCGCGCGCTCACGCGGTCGACCAGAAAGCCGGTCGGCGTCTGCACCACGGTCGTCACAACGTTGAAGGCGGTGAATGCCAAGCCCAGCTCAGTATAGCTCACGCCATAGTCCTCGCGCACGAACAGGAACAATGGCGCCAGCAGCATGATGTAGTAGTGGCTGACGAGGTGGGCGAAACACACCCCGCCGACAAGGCGCCGTTCGCTGGCGCGGGTCTCCGCAAGCGGAAGCTCGATGGCCTGGGTCATTCTTGCCTTCTTGTTTGGTCTCGCTCTCTTACGGTCGCTTAGCCTGCCTTGACGGCGCTCGCTGCGCGGATGGCCCGCCAGACCCGATGCGGTGTCGCCGGCATGTCGATGTGCCGAATGCCGTATTCCGACAGCGCGTCGACCACCGCGTTCATGATCGAGGTGAGCGCGCCGGCGCAACCGGCCTCGCCGCAACCCTTGACGCCAAGCGGGTTCGTCTTGGCCGGCACGATGTGGTTGGCGACGGAGAAATTGGGGGCCTCGCTTGCGCGTGGCAGTGCATAGTCCATGAAGGAGCCGGTGAGGAGTTGCCCGTCAGCGTCATAGGCGGTCATTTCCATCAAGGTCTGACCGATGCCCTGAACGACCCCGCCGTGGAGCTGGCCCTCGACAATGATCGGATTGATGATGGTGCCGAAGTCGTTGACGCAGGAATACTTCACCACCTCGATCACGCCGGTCTCCGGATCGACCTCGACCTCGCAGACGTGACAGCCGTTCGGGAAAGTGGAGGCGCCCGGGCCGTTGCTCACGTGCTGTACGTCGAGGGAGGTCGGAGCGCCGTCCGGCAGGTTGATCCCGGAGCGCAGCTTTTCGGCAAGCTCCATGATGCCGATCGACGTATCGGTGCCGGCGACCACGAAACGCCCATCCCTGAACTCGATGTCGGAGACGGCCGCCTCCAGGACATGCGAAGCGATCTGCTTGCCCTGGTCGATTACCTTGGCGCTCGCTTCGACGAGCGCAGTCCCGGTGTGCATGGCGCTCTTCGATCCGCCCGATCCGCCGCCGATGATGAGCCGGTCGCTGTCGCCCTGAACGAGCTTGATCTTCTCGAACGGGATACCGAGCTTTTCATGCAGGACCTGGGCGAACGGCGAGGCGTGCCCCATGCCGAAGTCGAGCGTGCCGGTGAGGATGGTCACGCTCCCGTCGGCCTCGAACACGATGCCGCCGAGCTCCTTGGATGGCGGCGCGGTGGCTTCGAGGAAGCTGCCGATGCCGAGCCCGCGCAGCTTGCCATTCTTGCGGCTCTCGCGCTTGCGCTTGCCAAAACCCTTGACGTCAGCGGCTTCGAGCGCCTGCTTGAGCACATTGGCGAAATCACCGCTGTCATAGATGCTGCCAAGCGCCGCCTTGAACGGCAGCTCGCGCGGCTTGACGTAGTTGCGCCGCCGCAGCTCCAGCCGGTCGATGTCCATCTCGGCGGCGGCGGCATCGATCAGCCGCTCCATGTAGTAGTTGCCCTCCGGCCTGCCGGCGCCGCGATAGGCGGAGACGTGGCTCGTATTGGTGAACACGCACTTGGTTGACACTTCGATCAGCGGCGTGCGGTAGGCGCTCTGCACGTTCTTCACGGCGTTCTGGGTCGAGGGCATCGGCCCGACGTTGGCCAGAAAGCCGCCCATGTTGCCGAAGCTGGTGAGCCGCACCGCCAGGAAGCTCCCGTCGGCATCGAGCGCGAGCTCTGCCGTCACCCGGTGGTCGCGGCCGTGACTGTCGGAGACGAAGCTTGTCGAGCGCTCGTCGGTCCACTTCACCGGGCGGCCGAGCGCGCGCGCTGCGTGCAGGATGCAGACATATTCGGGATAGACGGCGGCCTTCATGCCGAACGAGCCGCCGACGTTGCCGGTGACGACGCGCACTTCTTTGGGCTCGACGTTGAGGATCTGCGCAATGCTGCCGCGCATGCCGAACACGCCCTGCGAGCAGGTATAGAGTGTGAAGCGCCCGGTCTCGAACTGGCCGACCGCCGCGCGCGGCTCCATCGCGTTCACCACCACGCGGCTGTTGACGATCTTGAGCTTGGTGATGTGCGCAGCCCGCGCAAACGCGGCATTCACCTGCTCGCTGTCGCCGTAGTGGTAGTCAAGCGCGACGTTATCGGGCGCCTCGTCGTAGAGCACCGGCGCGCCCGGCCGCGCGGCTTCCTCCGCATCGGTGACGGCGGGCAAGGGCTCGATGTCGAGCTCGACCGCTTCGGCGGCATCCTTCGCTTGCAGCAGTGTCTCGGCAACAACAATCGCGACCGGATCGCCGACGTAGCGCACCTTGCCGATTGCCAGCGCTTGGCGCGGCGGCTTCTTCATGTCGCTGCCGTCGCGGTTCTTGAACGGTACGATGCACTTGAGCGTGCCGTAGCCGGCAGCGACCAGGTCCGCGCCAGTATAAATGCCGAGCACGCCTTTCATCGCGCGGGCCGTCTCGGTCGCGATGCCGCGGATGATGCCATGGGCGTGGCGGCTGCGGACCATCACCGCATGGGCCTGCCGGGGCAGGCCGACGTCATCAGTGAAGCGGCCCTCGCCCCGCACCAGGACCGGGTCCTCGCTGCGGAGCACCGGCTGCCCAATGCCGAATTTGGTGACAGACCAGTGGTTGGGATCGTTCTGCAAATTCATTTTCGTTGTCCGGCGGATGGCCGCTCAGGGTTGGCGTCAGTGCAGACTGCTCATCTTGCTCTCCGCAGCCTGCACACGACACTATATTGGCTGTGTATGGAGGGGCGGTGAAGGTAGCGCAGGGCCGCCTTGGAATAACGAAGTAAGCCCGGTTCGACAAGGACTTATGCCGCAGCTATGCGGCTAGCGTGCAGCTGTTGCGCGAGGCCGCCACGCTGTTAAACTCGTCCCCGATAATCGGATTTGGACATCGTCGCACCGTCGAGCGGGAGGCTCTGGTCGCGGCAGGAAGGCGATAGATGAACGACGAGGCCCACGATAATGGGGGCCTCGACCCTGCGCGTGACCGCGTGCCGCGGCGGCGCACTCCGTGGGGTCGGCGATCACCGTATGGCCATCCGCGCCCATTCGGCGACGGTGCGCGTGGGCCTGTCGCTACTTATGCGGCGCTCGACCTCGGGACCAACAATTGCCGCCTGCTGGTGGCGCGGCCAACCGGCGATAGCTTCCGGGTCATCGATGCTTTCTCCCGCATTATCCGCCTGGGCGAGGGGATATCAGCGTCCGGCCGCATCAGCGATCCGGCGATCGTGCGCGCGGTCGAGGCGCTCGGCATCTGCCGCGACAAGATGAAGGCGCGCGGTGTCACCCGCGCGCGGCTGATTGCGACGGAGGCCTGCCGCGCCGCCGAGAATGGCGCCGAATTCCGCGCCCGCATTGCCGACGAGGTAGGCCTCGAGCTCGAGATCATCGACCGCGAGACCGAAGCCGAGCTCGCCGCAACCGGCTGTACGCCGCTCATGGACCACAACGCCGACGGCGTGATCCTGTTCGATATCGGCGGCGGCTCGTCCGAGCTGGTGCGGCTCGGCCGCTCGGTGCATGCGCGGGGCGGTCCGCCGCTGCCGGAGATCAAGTCCTGGATCTCGATTCCGATCGGCGTGGTCACACTCGCGGAGCGTCATGGCGGCCATGTCGTGTCACGCGACACCTATGAGGCGATGATTGCGGAAGTGGCGGTGTACGTGGACCGCTTTGTCGCCGAGCACGGCCGTCCGGAGATCGACCGCGTGCACCTGCTCGGGACGTCCGGAACCGTGACCACCATCGCTGGCGTGTTCCTCGATCTCAAGCGCTACGACCGCCGCCGTGTCGACGGCTGCTGGCTTTCCGATGTTCAGGTCACTGACGTAATCGAGCGGCTGTTGGGCTGGAGTTACGAGGACCGGGTGGCGAATGCCTGCATCGGCTCCGAGCGCGCCGACCTCGTGCTCGCCGGCTGCGCCATCCTTGACGCCATGCGGCGCGCTTTCCCGTGCCGGCGATTGCGCGTCGCCGACCGCGGGCTGCGCGAAGGGATGCTGGTGCAGATGATGCGCGACGATGGCGTCTGGGACCGCAGCGGCAACGGGGCTGGCGTGCGGTGACGCTTCATATGGTCGATCTCGTTCTCTGTCATCGTCTCCGCGATCTATCCGTCGTCCCTGCGCAAGCGGGGACCCATACGCCGTGTCCTATCCGTTTTGGGCCTGCGCCGATGGCATCTCTTCGGGCGATGGGTCCCCGCTTGCGGGGGGATGACGGGGGGAGAGGTGGCCGTCTTTGCGACAGCGGTGCGATTGATGGCCGATGACCGCGGCAAGCGTCCGCTGAAGATCCAAGTCAAAGCCGGCAAGACACGCTCGCTGTCCTCCAAGCTCTGGCTCGATCGTCAGCTTAACGATCCCTATGTCAGCCGCGCCAAGCGCGAAGGTTATCGTTCACGCGCCGCCTACAAGCTGATCGAGATCGACGCCAAGCATCATATTCTCAAGCCGGGCTCGCGGGTGGTCGACCTCGGTGCCGCGCCCGGTGGCTGGAGCCAGGTGGCGGCCAAGCGCGTCGGCGAGGGCAGGGGTCGGGTGGTGGCGATCGATGTTCTTGAGATGGGCGCCATTCCAGGTGTCGAGTTCCTGCAACTCGATTTCCTTGATGGGGCTGCGCCGGACAGGCTCAAGGCCCTGATCGGCGCTGGAGCCGACGTCGTGCTCTCCGACATGGCGCCAAACACGACGGGGCACCGGCAGACCGACCATCTGCGCATCATGGCGCTGGCAGAAGCCGCTGCCGAGTTCGCCCGCGAGGTGCTGGCACCTGGCGGATCGCTTCTCTGCAAGGTGCTGCAAGGCGGCACCGAGCCGGCGCTGCTTGCGGGGCTCAAGCGCGACTTCGCGGTCGTCAAGCACGTCAAGCCCGCCGCCAGCCGCGCCGA
This sequence comes from uncultured Alphaproteobacteria bacterium, assembly GCA_963753575.1. GTDB lineage: Bacteria > Pseudomonadota > Alphaproteobacteria > Rhizobiales > Xanthobacteraceae > VAZQ01. The sequence continues at coordinate 1,795,818 of CAVWCR010000003.1, read as the reverse complement.
CTCGGCCGAGCTTTATCTCTTGGCAACAGGATTTCGCGGCCGCGCCTAGTACCCGCTTCCGAAGTTCGTGAGTGGTCGCGGCCCTAGACCCGCCCCCTTGCCGTAGCCGCTCCGGGACCGCATCCTGGCGTGGAAGCCGCGGAAGGCGACGGGGTGCAGGGGGACAAACCATGCGATCGATCGGTTGGGTCGGGCTTCTGGCCATCATCACATCGCCAGTCCGTGCGCAGGGCACCGCCCCGCATTCCGACACGACCGAGTGTCCCGAGCCGATTGCGCTCATCGCCACCTGCTACACGGCGCGGCATGAAAGCGGGGCCTATCTGCTGGCGGCCATGCCGACGGTCTGGAATGGCCATCTTATCGTCTTCGCGCATGGCGGTCCCAGAAACGCGCGGCCGACGGCATCCTCCAGCAAGTCGGATCTCGCCAAATACGCGATTGCGGTCGAGCGCGGCTTTGGTTGGGTGGCGTCGAGCTATCGCCGCCAGGGCTATGGGGTGCGCATGGCCGCCGAGGATACCGAGCACGCACGCCAATTCTTTGTCGAGCGCATCAGGCATCCGAAGCGCACGATCCTGCACGGTGCCTCCTACGGCGGACTTGTGGGCGCGAAGCTGATCGAGTTGCAGCCCAAGAAGGCCGATGGCAGCGCCGCCTTTGACGGCGCTTTCTTCAACAGCGGTCTCGTCATCGGTGCCGCGCGCGGTTACGACTTCCGGGTCGATCTGCGCGCGGTCTATCAGTATTATTGCAAGAACTTGCCGCGCCCGGACGAGCCGCAATATCCGCTCTGGAGCGGCATTCCTGCGGCGTCCAAGATGAGGCTGAAGGACCTGAGAGCGCTCGTCGATGAATGCACCGGCGTCACCAAGGCGCCGGAGGCGCGCAACGCCCGGCAGCGGCAGAACCTCGCCAATATCCTCGGCGTCATGCGCTTCCCGGAGCGCCTGCTCGTTCGGCACATGCAGTCGGCGACATTCCTGTTCCGCGAGATCGTCGAGCGCACGACGAATGGCCGCAATCCGTTCTCGAATGTCGGAGTGACCTACAAGGGCTCGAGCGACGATGCGGCATTGAACCGCGACGTTGCGCGCTTCACCGCCGACCCGGCAGCAGTCGCGGCGCTCAAGGCCGATGGCGAGCCCACCGGCGCGATATCGGTGCCGGTCATTTCGATCCATTCGATGAACGACCCGCAGGTCGCGGTCGAAGTGCAATCCCATTATCGCGATGCCGTCCAAGCCGCCGGCAACGGCGAGCGCCTGGTGCAGGCCTACACCGACGAGGCGGCCCACACCTCGCAGAGCAAGCCGGAACTGGCAGCGGGACTCGAAGCGCTGATGCAATGGATCGAGCAGGGGACGAAGCCGTCACCGCAATCGATCGCCGCGCTGTGCGGACGCCTCCGAGTTCGAGCTCGACGGGCCGTGCCGCTATCACCCGACGTTCGTGCCTAAGGCTTATGAGACCCGCTACGCGCGCGGGGCGGCCGCGGCGCCTTGAGCGCAGGCTTCGTTGCTCAACCCTGCTTCTGGTCGACGGTGTCGGTCGCGCCGACCGCGGCCGGGCGGCGCGAGACCTCAGCGCCAGCCTCGGCGGGCATGCTCCAGAACACCAGCGAGCTAATCGCCGAGATCATCGAGACGACGATCCAGGCCGGCTGGAAATCGGCGGCCATGATCGTGCTGTGGCCGTGAAAGCGCAGCGTCATCTCGACCAGCGCGGCGCCGATCGCGACCCCGACCGAGATCGATAGCTGCTGGCTGACCGCAACCAGCGAGGTGGCGCGGCTCATGCGCTCGCGTTCGATGTCGGCATACGCGATGGTGTTGAGGCTCGTATATTCGAGCGAGCGGAAGAAGCCGCCGATCAAGAGCACGCCGAGGATCCAGGCGAGCGGAACACCGGGCGCGAACGTCGCGCAGGTCGCCACCATCGCGGAAGAAATCAGCGCATTGGCCGAGAGCGCGACGCGAAAGCCGAACCGCCGCAGCACCAGCGGAATGATCATCTTCATGCCGAGCGCGCCGAACACGTTGGCGATGGTGATCAGGCCGGCCTGGAACGCCGTCATGTTAAAGCCGAGCTGCAGCATCAGCGGCAGCAGGAACGGCATCGCGCCGACGCCGCCGCGGTAGATGAAGCCGCCGACTACAGCCGCCCGCAGTGTCGGTATTCTGAGCAGCTTGAGGTCGAGGATCGGCACCGGCGTGCGCCGCGCATGCCGCACATACGCGAAAGTCGTGGCCGCGCCCACCGCGATCAGCGCGATCGTGACAGCCGGCGGCAGGAAGTTGAGCCCGAGCACCGATCCGCCGAAGACGAGGCCGGCGATGCCCATGCCGGCAAGGAGCGCGCCCTTGGCATCGAACGGGTCGGGGTTCTCGGCCCGGACATCCTCGATATAGATGGTCGCGAGCATCACGCCGGCGATGCCCATCGGAATATTGATAAGGAAGATCCAGTGCCAGGAAATGTAGGTCGTAATGAAGCCGCCGAGCGGCGGACCGATCATAGGCCCGGTCAGCGCCGGCATGGTGACCCAGAGCATGGCGACGACAAGTTCCTGCTTGTCGACCGTGCGCACCAGGATCAGCCGGGCGACCGGAGTCATCATCGCGCCGCCCATGCCTTCGACGATGCGTGCGATCACGAACTGAGGGAGCGAGCCTGCGAAGGCGCAGCCGATCGAGCCGGACATGAATACGATGATGGCGGCGCGGAACACCGTGCGCGCGCCGAAGCGGTCGGCGGTCCAGCCGCTCACCGGCAGGAATACTGCAAGCGAAAGTAGGTAGGAGGTGATCGCAAGCTTGAGCGCCAGGGGGCTCGTGCCGATGTCGGCCGCGATCGCCGGCAGCGAGGTCGCGATCACCGTGGAATCCATGTTCTCCATGAACAGGGCGACCGCCACGATCAGCGGCACGATGCGGTTGGAGAGCATGGGTGTCTTTTGGTTGGACGCTTTGCTGCTTTATTGCCTGCTCATCGTTGTCTATCAGGCAGTCAGCGCCGGCAGCAAGTAACCGGCGGCTGCCGTGGACGGGCATTGCGCACGCGGCAGCGATGATTAAATAACAGGCCGGTGACGACCGGAGAGTTCCGATGATCTACATTCTTGCGGTCTTCCTGCCCCCGCTTGCGCTGCTCATCAATGGGCAGCCGCTGTCGGCGCTGCTCAATCTGATCATCTTGGTGCCCTGCCTGATCTTCGGGCTGGTGTTCTGGGTTCTCTTGCTGGTGCCGTCGCTCCACGCCCTGATTGCAATCTACATGAGGCGCGAGGACCGGAAGCATCGGGAGATCGTGGAGGCGATCGAGCGGCACGGCCCGCCGCCCGGCTGGCGGAGTTAGCCGCTCGGCAGCGGCCTCAAGGGCCCGCTGAGCCCTCAGGCGTCCGGCCAGGCCTGATGACGGCCGAGTGCCCCGCTTCCGAAGTTCGTTAAGTTGTCGCGGCACCCTCTGACACGAACTTCGGAAGCAAAGGGGGCACGAGCAACTCTATGATTCTAGTGCCGCTTTTCGATCTGAAGTTCCTAGCCGAGTTTTGCCGCAAGTGTTGTAGGAACTTCAGATCGGCGGCACTAGGCATTCGTGCAGGGCCGTGCTATCGACCTCCGCCAACCCAAAACGGGCCACCGATTTGCGCGTGAATCCCTCAAGTTTCACCGCAGAGCGTCCTTCACTTAGGTCGCCGGCGGCCCCATCTAGACCCGTACTGGACGGGCGAGCGGAGTTGGCGATGGCCGTGAATTCCAACGGAAACCTGCGCGAAGCCCTGACTTTCGACGACGTCCTGATCAGACCGGGGCTGTCGGAGGTGATGCCCTCGGATGCCGATCTGCGCACCCGCATCACCCGGGAGATCGTGCTCAATATCCCGATCATCGCTTCCGCCATGGACACCGTGACCGAGGCGCGCATGGCGATCGCCATGGCCCAGGCCGGCGGGCTCGGCGTCATCCACCGCAATCTTGAGGCCGAAGAACAGACCGCGCAGATCCGCCAGGTCAAGAAATTCGAGTCCGGCATGGTGGTGAACCCAGTCACCATCCGCCCGGATGCGACGCTTGCCGAGGCGCTCGACCTGATGAAAGGGCATAGCATTTCCGGCATCCCGGTGGTCGAGGGCGGCGGTAATGGCAAGGCCGGCACGCTGGTCGGCATCCTCACCAACCGTGATGTGCGCTTTGCCACCGACGCGCGCCAGAAGGTCTTCGAACTGATGACCAAGGAGAATTTGATCACGGTGCGTGAGGGCGTCGATCAGGATGAGGCCAAGCGCCTCCTGCACCAGCACCGCATCGAGAAACTCCTGGTGGTCGATGCGCAGTATCGCTGCGTCGGGCTGATCACGGTCAAGGATATCGAAAAGGCAGTCGCCAACCCGAATGCCTGCAAGGACGAGCAGGGACGGCTGCGGGTGGCGGCCGCAACCACGGTCGGCGATGCCGGCTTCCGCCGCACCGAAGGCCTGATCGACGCCGGCGTCGATCTCGTCGTGGTCGACACCGCGCATGGCCACTCGCGTGCGGTGCTGGAAGCTGTCACACGCATCAAGCGGCTGTCGAACGCTGTGCAGGTGGTCGCCGGCAACGTCGCAACCTCGGAGGGTGCAAAGGCACTGATTGGGTCAGGCGCCGACGCCATCAAGGTCGGCATCGGGCCGGGATCGATCTGCACCACGCGAGTCGTCGCGGGTGTTGGCGTGCCCCAGCTTACCGCCATCATGGACGCGGTTGAGGTCGCGCACGCGACCAGCACGCCGGTCGTCGCCGACGGCGGCATCAAGTATTCCGGCGATCTTGCCAAGGCGCTCGCCGCTGGCGCCGACGTTGCCATGGTCGGCTCGCTGCTCGCCGGTACCGACGAGACGCCGGGCGAGGTGTTCCTCTATCAGGGCCGCTCGTACAAGACCTATCGTGGCATGGGCTCGGTCGCCGCCATGGCGCGTGGCTCGGCCGACCGCTACTTCCAGCATGACATCAAGGACACGCTCAAGCTGGTACCTGAGGGCGTCGAGGGCCAGGTGCCCTACAAGGGCGCGGTCGCGACCGTGCTGCACCAGCTCACGGGCGGCCTGCGCGCCACCATGGGCTATGTGGGCGCCAAGACGCTGGCAGAGCTGCATAGCAAGGCCGAGTTCGTGCGTATCTCAGGCGCCGGGCTGCGCGAGAGCCACGTGCACGACGTGACCATCACGCGCGAGAGCCCGAACTATCCGACGCGGGCGTAATTCGGCTCTGTTGTGCTGCACGCATAGCCCGCTCGTCCCCGCGGAAGCGGGGGCCCAGCCCTGGACAAGTTGATTTTTGGTCCTGGGTTCCTGCTTGCGCGGGAACGAACGGAGGTGCCCTCCCTAACGCGCCGCGACCGCCTTTGGCTGTCGCAACTCCTCAAGCGCACGCTCAGCGCCACGCTTGGCCTCGCGTCGGCGCGCGTGCAGGATCCACTCGGTATAACCGTTCGGCTGTGTGCGTCCTTTGAAGATCAGGTCGCAGGCGGCCGCGAACGCCGGGCCGTCAAATGCCGGCGCCATCGGCGAATAACCAAAATCACTGGCGTTCTGCCGGTCGACGACCTTCGCCATGCGCTTGAGCGTCTCCATCACCTGCGCCTCGGTCACGATTCCGTGCCGAAGCCAATTGGCGATGTGCTGGCTTGAGATGCGCAGCGTGGCGCGATCCTCCATCAGCGCGACGTCGTGGATGTCCGGCACCTTGGAGCAGCCGATCCCTTGGTCGATCCAGCGCACCACGTAGCCGAGAATACCCTGCGCGTTGTTGTCGAGCTCCTTTTGAATCTCCTCGTCCGACCAGGCCGGCTTGCAGACCGGAATCGTGAGCATGTCGGCCAGCCTTGCGAGCGACCGGTGCCTCAATTCCTGCTGGCGCGCCGTGACGTCGACGCAGTGATAGTGCGTTGCATGCAGGGTCGCCGCGGTCGGGGAGGGCACCCAGGCGGTGTTGGCGCCGGCCATCGGGTGCGCGCTCTTTTGCGCAAGCATGTCGGCCATCTTGTCGGGCGCCGCCCACATGCCCTTGCCGATCTGCGCCCGGCCAGGCAATCCGCAGGCAAGCCCGATGTCGACGTTCCAGTCTTCATACGCCTTGATCCAGGCTGCATTCTTCATGTCGGCCTTGCGGATCATCGGGCCCGCTCCCATCGAGGAGTGGATCTCGTCGCCGGTGCGATCAAGAAAGCCGGTGTTGATGAACACCACCCGGTCGGCGGCCGCCCGGATCGAGGCCTTGAGGTTGACGGATGTGCGCCGTTCCTCGTCCATGATGCCAAGCTTGAGGGCGTGCCGTCGCAGCTGCAGCATATCCTCGACCCGCCCAAAGATCGCGTCGGTGAGCGCCACCTCATCCGGGCCGTGCATCTTCGGCTTGACGATATAGATCGATCCACAGCGGCTGTTGCGCCCCGCGCCTGGCCCACGCAGATCGCGGGACGCGATCAGTGCGGTGACAGCGGCATCGAGCATCCCCTCGGGCACCTCCCGGCCGGTCTCGTCGAGCACTGCGTCCGTGTCCATGTGATGGCCGACGTTGCGCACCAGCATCAGGCTGCGTCCCGCAAGCCGCAACTCGCCGCCATTCGGGCAGCGATACACCCGATCGGGATTGAGGCACCGCTGGACGACCCGGCCGTCCTTCTCGAAACACGCACCCAGCGAGCCCCGCATCAGGCCGAGCCAGTTGCGATAGAGCGCAACCTTGTCTTCCGCATCCACGGCCGCGACGCTGTCCTCGAGATCCATGATGGTCGTGATTGCGGATTCGAGGATGATGTCAGCGATGTCGGCCCGGTCGTTGCGCCCGATCGGATGATTGCGGTCGAACTTGATCTCGATGTGCAGGCCGTGGTTGCGCAGGAGCACGGCCGACGGCGCCGCCGCTTCGCCTTGAAAGCCCGCGAATTGCTCGCCGCGACGGAGACCCGTGCGCTCGCCATTGCTGAGCGTGACGATCAGGCGGCCATTTTCGACCACATAGCAGAGGGCGCCGCGGTGGCTTCCTTCCGCGAGTGGCGCCGTCTCATCGAGGAAGGCGCGCCCCCAGGCGATCACCCGAGCGCCGCGAGCCGCGCTGTAGGAACGCCCGCGCGCGGCGCCGTCCTCCTCCGCGATCGCATCGGTGCCGTAGAGCGCGTCGTAGAGGCTTCCCCAGCGCGCATTGGCAGCGTTGAGCGCGTAACGCGCGTTCGACAGCGGCACCACCAGTTGCGGTCCCGCGATGGTGGCGATCTCGTCGTCCACATTGGATGTGCGGATCGCAAAATCGGCGGGCTGCGGCAGCAGATAGCCGATCTTGCGCAGAAAACGCTCATAGCCGGCAGGATCGACCGGCTTTCCCGATCCCGCGCGATGAAAGTCGTCGATACGGGCCTGCAGCTCCTCGCGCAAGGCGAGGAGCTGCAGGTTGCGGGGCCCGAGCTCACGGATCAGAGCCGCCAGTCCCGCCCAGAACTCCTCCGCCGTGACGCCCGAGCCCGGCAGTGCCTCAGCTTCGATGAAGTCATGGAGCACGCTCGCGACAGCAAGTCCGGCGACCTTGATTCGCCCTTTCATCTCATACCTCTTCGCGCAAACTGTTCTTGTCGACGCAGACCAATTGGTGCCGCGGATTTCGATCGCGGCAGGAGAAAATCTCACGCGGCCGCGGCCCGCGGGTTCTCCTGCACAATGGTGAACCGCACGGTGCAGCGGGCGCGGTTCTGTTCGGAGACGTCGCGCCAAGTGCGCTCGGCATCGTCACGCGAGCCGAACGGCCCGAGCAGCCTTTCCGTTCCGTTGACGATCTCTTCGAAACCCAGTGAACGGAATTCACCGCCGACAACCCAGAAACGATTCATGGTTCTTCTCCGAAGCTTGAGGGGTGTTGGTGCTACTCGGCCGCGACCGAGAACTTCGCGCTGTCGAACTGCTCGCTCTCGGTTGAACCGGCCAAAGCCGTGGTCGAAGCCGCGCCCGCCGACACCGCGAGGCTGATCAGATCGAAATAGCCGGTGCCGACCTCGCGCTGGTGGCGCGTCGCGGTGTAGCCACGCGCCTCGGAGGCGAACTCGGCCTCCTGCAGCTCGCAATAGGCGCTCATGCCGCGGGCCGCATAGTCGCGCGCGAGCTCGTACATACCGTGATTGCGGCTGTGGAAGCCCGCGAGCGTCACAAACTGATACTTGTAGCCCATGGCGCCGAGTTCGCGCTGAAAGTTTGCGATGGTCGCCTCGTCGATATTGGCGCGCCAGTTGAACGAGGGCGAGCAGTTGTAGGCCAGGAGCTTGTTCGGGAACTCGCGGCGAATCGCCTCCGCGAACACGCGCGCCTCCTCGAGGTTGGGATGCGAGGTCTCCCACCACAGCATGTCGGCATGGCGCGCGAAGGCGAGCCCACGCTTGATGCAGTGGTTAAGCCCGGTGCCGGGCTTGAGCCGATAGAAGCCCTCGACCGTGCGCTCGCTGGTGATGAACTCGCGGTCGCGCTCGTCGACATCGGACGTGATCAGCTTGGCGCTCTCGGCGTCGGTACGTGCGATGACGAGCGTCGGCACCCGGCACACGTCGGCGGCAAGCCTGGCCGCCGTCAGGTTGCGCTCGTGCGCGGCGGTCGGGATCAGCACCTTGCCGCCCATGTGACCGCATTTCTTCTCGGAGGCGAGCTGATCCTCGAAATGCACGCCGGCGACGCCCGCCTCGATGTAGCTTTTCATGATCTCGTAGGCGTTGAGCGGGCCGCCGAAGCCGGCTTCCGCATCGGCGACGATCGGCGCGAGCCAGTCGCGCTTGGAGCCCCCTTCGGAGTGCTCGATCTGGTCGGCCCGGATGAGCGCCTGGTTGATGCGCCGGCACAGCTCCGGTCCGGAATCGGCCGGGTAGAGGCTCTGGTCCGGATAGGTCGCGCCGGCGGTGTTGCTGTCGGCCGCGACCTGCCAGCCTGAGAGGTAGATCGCTTTCAGGCCGGCGCGCACCATCTGCACCGCCTGATTGCCGGTCATGGCGCCGAGCGAGGGCACATAGGGCTCGGAATGCAGGAGCTGCCACAGCCGGTTGGCGCCGCGCTCGGCGAGTGAATGGTGGACCTGGAACGAACCGGAGAGCCGCAGCACGTCCTGCGGCGTATAGCTGCGCTCGATGCCGTCGAAACGGCCCGCGGGGCTCGGGATGAGGTCGCTGAAGCTTGGCTGCGGCATGGCCGATCCTTTCTAACAATTGTGACAAACGGTGCGTTCGTTTGACAGTCTCGAATTACTTGTGACGATCTGATTTGGGAATATCTGTTGCGGGATATTCGTGCTACATTGTAAAGCTGTGACACAATCCTTTGTACGGATGTAAAAAATGTCAAAAATGAACACCGGAACTGCCACCAAATTGTTCATTGGCCCGCGCTTTAGGCGCATCCGGCGCCAGCTCGCGCTGTCGCAAACCCAGATGGCCGAGGAACTCGGCGTCTCGCCGAGCTACGTCAATCTGATCGAGCACAATCAGCGTCCGGTCACGGCGCAGATCCTGCTCAAGATGGCGGAAGCCTACGACATCGACCTGCGCGATTTGGCCGCCGCCGACAAGGATCGCTTCTTCATCGAATTGAACGAAGTGTTCAGCGATCCCTTGTTCCGGCAGCTCGAACTGCCCAAGCAGGAGCTGCGCGACCTGGTCGAGCTCTGTCCGGACGCGGCCAACGCTGTGCAGCGCCTCTATCGCGCCTATGTCGAGGCACGCCGCGGCGAGAGCATGGCGGCGGCGCGGCTTGCCGGCCGCGACGAGACGGCAAGCTTTGAGGCGAACCCGGTTGAGCGCGTGCGCGACCTGATCGAAGCCAATCGCAATCACTTTCCCGCGCTCGAAGTCGCGGCCGAGCGCCTGCGCGACGAGCTTGACGCACCGAGCCACGAGCTTCTGCGCGCTCTGTCCGAACGATTGCGGGAGCGTCACGGGATTCTGGTGCGCACGCTGCCGGTCGATGTGATGCGCGATACGCTGCGCCGCTACGTCCGCCATCGCAGGCAGCTTCTGTTGTCGGAATTGCTCGACGCTGCTGGCTGCGTGTTCCAGGTCGCCTTTCAGCTGGCGTTGGCCGAGGCGAAGCCGCTCATCGACGAGATCATCGCAGCGAGCGGCGAGGTTGATGACCCGGCGCGGCGTCTCTATCGCATTTCGCTCGCCAACTATTTTGCCGCCGCCGTGATCATGCCTTATGGCCGCTTTCAGGAGACCGCGGAATCGCTCAGCTACGACATGGCGCTCCTGGCCCATCGCTTCGGCGCCGGCTTCGAGCAGGTCTGTCATCGCCTGACTACCTTGCAGCGGCCAAATGCACGCGGCATTCCGTTCTTCATGTTGCGGGTCGACCGCGCCGGCAACGTGTCGAAACGGTTCTCCTCCGGGACCTTTCCGTTCTCCAAGTTCGGCGGCACCTGTCCGCTCTGGAACGTGCATGCGACCTTCGAGACGCCCGACCGTCTGGTCACCCAGATCGTCGAGCTGCCGGATGGCGCGCGCTATTTCTCGATCGCCCAGACCGTGCACCGCGCCATCGCGCCCTACGGGCAGCCGCGGCCGCGCTATGCCATCGGGCTCGGCTGCGAGCTGAAATACGCCGCGCGGCTTGTCTATTCGGCCGGGCTCAGTCTCGAGAAGGCGGAAGCAACGCCGATCGGCGTCAACTGTCGGCTGTGCGAGCGCACCAACTGCGGCCAGCGCGCCGAGCCGCCGCTCACGCGCCCGCTGATGCTTGATGAAACGATCCGCGGGGTCTCGCCGTTCATGTTCGAGATGGCGCCGCCGGAGTGAGGTGGCCGAGGACCGTGCATGAGAGCCGTGGGGGTGGGCAAAGGCGTTGGTAGCGCCCTTCTGCACGGCAATTCCTATCGTGCGCCGTACCCACCTTGGTTGTGCTGCTCGCGTGGACTCTGCTGGTGGGCACGGCGCACGAGAGGTTTGCTCGGGTGGAGGGGTATTGCCTTCGCCTTTGCCCACCCTACGATCTGCGTATAGGTGCGCCGCCCTTGGCAGCCGGGGCCGCGGGTCGATAAGATGGCGCACACACCGCTGCAAACGAACGCCCGGAGGACCCCTTGTTCCCAAAGATCAACCACGTTGCCATCGTCAGTGAGCGCTATGCGCTGCTGGCCGCCTTCTACCAGTCCCTGTTCGGGATGAGCACGTCGGAGAAAACCCGCACCAATCGTGCGATCACGGTGGGCGACGGCTATGTCGGCCTCAACATCAATCCGCGCAAGGCGGGCCGCCCGGCCGGGCTCGATCATTTTGGCGTCGAAGTGGAGGAGGTCGACACCGTGCTCGACCGAATCCGTACCAAGTATCCGGGCGCCGACTATGTGCAGCGGCCCTCGACGCGGCCGTTCGCCGGCATCACCGCCAACGATCCCGATGGCAACGTGTTCGATCTCTCGCAGAAGCAGATGGCCAATCGCTCGGGCGTCTACGTCGACAACGAGGGCGCCCAGCAGCACGCGCGCCACATCAGCCATGTCGCCATCCGCACCATGCGGCCTGACGATATGGCGCGCTTCTACGTCGATGTGCTGCAACTGTCCGAGCAGAACGCCAAGCCGGGCGATCCCAATCACTATCTCAGCGACGGCAAGATGACGCTGATGATCATGCCGTGGCGGATCAAGAACTATCTTGGCACTTCGATCCTGCCGACCGGCATGGACCACGTCGGATTCACGGTCGAGAGCGTCGACAAGCTCAAGGAAGACGTCGAGGAACTCGTTGGCGTGAACCCGGTGCTCAACCCGATTCCGGTCGGCAAGGGCAAGGAAAGCGGCGCCAGGCTCGACCTGCTCAAGCGTCAATGCCCGATCGGCGAGTATTTCCTGTCCGATCCTGACTTCACCATGATCGCGGTGCGCGCGGCGCATTGAGCCCTCAACGTGACACGGTCGGATCGGTCACGCGGTAGCGGATGTCGAAATTGTCGTCGGCGCCTGCTTTATGCGGCGGCGAATCCGGCGTTCCGGCCACGAAGTCGACGTGCGTCCAGTCTGAGTAGCTGTCGGAGATGCGCGGGCTTGCCGATAGTGCAAGCCGGAAGATCCGATCCGGCTCGCCCGGCAAGCTCAGCGCCAGTAGGCGATTGGATGTGCGGAAATACAGGTCGACGCGGCCGCAAAGCACGAGGCGGCCGCCTTCCTGACGCGTCTCTGTTGCAAGCAGATCTGCAGGCATGTTGTTCTTGTCGGTGTTCAATGCCACCTTGATGACGTCAAGCCGTGGCGGCAGGGCCGTGCGCGGCGGCAGGCGCAGTTCGAATTCAAGCTTCAATGGCGCCTGGTTGGGCCGCAGGATGTCCCCGGTCATCTGCAGTAGACCGGTGACAGCGCCCCCGACCGCAACAACCGATGCCACGGCGAGCGCGCCGTAGCCGAGCGTCTTGGCGATCGAATGCTCCCCGCGCAGTCGCAATACCAGCTAAGCGCCCGCAAAGAGGCCGGCAATGCCGCCAACCGGGCCGAAGACAAACATCGCCATCATGGCGCGTCCGCCCTCGAAGTCGGACACGCCCATGGCGCCTGCGACGCTTAAGGCGATTGCGGCCGCCATGATGAAGCCGGCGACGAACCCGGCGATTGCGCCGATCAATGCGAGGAAGATGGTCACGAAGGCCCCGGGGGGTGCTGAAGGCGTCCCTTGGTGTCTCGCGGCCTGCGCTCGGTTCAATGCCGGGATGTTTTTTTGCACGCGATCATGTGCGGGTCGCGGGCGCGTTCTTTGGGGATGCGTCTGCGACGCCGCGATTCATGCCTCAGGGCGGCTCATCCTGTCGAGAACAAGCGGTAACTTTCTTGTCGACAAGTTCGACGCATCAGAGAAGCACTGGTTGCGAACCTCAGGTTGTTTCTGAGCGCTGACGCGCGCGCCTTGTCTGTCCGTTTGGGGCGTCGGGACTTACTTTGCGCGAAGCCTTGCCATTGCGTCCGCAACGGCGCAACTGAACGGCATGACCCCCAGCGCTCGCCTGTCCGCTGCCATCGAAGTGCTTGCCGATATCGACGCGCGGCGGCGGCCGGCGGCTGATGCTCTTAAGGACTGGGGCCTCGTCCATCGCTTCGCCGGCTCCGGCGACCGTGCCGCCATTGCGGGCGTCGTCTACGACGCGCTGCGGCGGAAGTCCTCTGCCGCTTTCGTGATGGACGAAGCCACCCCACGTGCGGTCGTGCTCGGCATGATACGCGTCGAGCGCAAGCTCGATCTCGCTGCGATCGCGCGCCTCGCTGAGGAGGGACGCCACGCTCCAGGTGCGCTCAGCGATCAGGAACGTACGCGGCTTGCGGAGCCGAGCCTCGACGGCGCGCCCGCGCATATTGCGGGTGACTATCCGGAATGGCTCGATCCGCATCTGTCGCGCGTTTTCGGCGAGGAGCGGACCGCCGAGGGTTCCGCGCTCGCGAGCCGGGCGCCGCTCGACCTGCGCGTCAACGCGCTCAAGAGCGGGCGCGAGGACGCCGCCGCGGCGATCGCGCATCTCGCGCCAACGCCGACGCGCTGGTCGCCCGTGGGTTTGCGCATCGTGCTTGCAGCCGATGCCAAGAGCCCCGCGATCCATGCCGAGCCCGCTTTCCTCAAGGGCCTGATCGAGGTACAGGACGAGGGCTCGCAGATCGCGGCGTTGTGCGCGGGCGCCAAGCCCGGCGAGCAGGTGGTCGATCTCTGCGCCGGCGCCGGCGGCAAGACGCTCGCGCTGGCGGCCGCAATGGAAGGCCGCGGGCAGATCTACGCGACCGACAGCGACAAGCGCCGGCTCGCCCCGATCCATGCCCGCATTGAGCGCGCCGGGGCGCACGACATTCAGGTGCGAACGCCGCGGGGGCAGGCGGCCGAGATCGGCGATCTTGCCGGCCGTGTCGATCTCGTCCTGATCGATGCGCCCTGCACCGGCACCGGAGCCTGGCGGCGCAATCCCGATGCCAAATGGCGGGTGCGGCCAGGCGCGCTCGCGACACGGTGCAAGGAGCAGGCCGCCGTGCTCGATGCGGCCGTGGCGCTGGTCAAGCTCGGCGGGCGGATCGCCTACGTTACCTGCTCGGTGCTCGAAGAGGAGAACGGCGACCAGGTGCGGGGCTTTCTGGCGCGGCATCCGCAATTCGTGCTCATGTCGCCGTCGGAGGTCGCAGGCGTGCTGGGTGAGCGCGCTTTCCTGTTCCGGCGCGCCGTGATGATGTCGGCGGAGGGGCTCCTGATGACGCCGCGTCGCACCGATACCGACGGTTTCTATGTGGCAGTCGTGACGCGGCGGACATAGGCGCGGGTACGGCCTAGTGTCCCGATTCCGAAAGTTCGCATCTCGGGCTCGCGGCGAAAATGCTGCGGACTTCTGAGCCGCCACACTAGAGATGCTTGTGCGGCGTCCGCGCGCGTACGCGGCGCTTGGGCTTTGGCGGCGGGATCTCGGCGCGCTGCATCCCCGCATCCTCGTCGTAGACGAAGCATTCGTAGTAGCGCGACGCCGGAACCCGCTTGTTCTTCGCGCACTGCTCGAACGCGAGCAGGTCGTCGTCTGTTCGATAGTGCCGATAGGGCGCGATCAGGTAGCGGTCCTGGCCGCCGGGCGAAATTCCGAACCGGTCGATGGTGCCGGCGAGGCTCGGATCGACCGCCAGGATCGCCTCCCGCAGCGTCTCACCCTTGAGGAAGTTGTCAGGCAACTGGTCGAACGGGCCGTCGAAATAATTGTTGACGCGGGAGTTGCCCTCGAACACGCCGATGAGGATTTTGCGATCGATCCGGTCGTCGCGGTAGTAGGCAAAGCCGGTGCGCTTGCCGATCAGGATGCGGTCGGAGCTGGGACTTGGGATGAGCTGATCGGCAATCTTGATCGTCTCATCGAGTAGGTAGTGAAAAATGTTGAGCTTGTGGTTGAAAACCAGGAAGAACCGCATTGCCGACTCGTCGAACACCGGACCGATGTAGGTCTCGTCGGCCGTGAGCAGCCCTGGCGGCGGCTTCACGTTGCTCAGGTCATTGAGCTCGAACACCACGGTCTTGTCGCGGTACGACACCTGATACACCAGGGGCTTTAGTTTTTCGACTCTGACGCCGTGCTTCTGATCGAGCAGGATGTATGCGATCGGATCCTGATCCTTCCACTCCGCCAGGTCCGGGTAATAGGCGAAGTTGACCTTGCCTTGGTCTCGATCGACAGCGTCGAGTCGGATATTGCCGGCGTAGCGCACGTGGTCATACGTGAAGCTGAAGTAGTAGTAGTTCTCGGTCGGATAGACCTTGACCCGCTCGGGCAGGCTCCCGAGCACAAAGCCGAACATGGCCACCGGATCGGCAATCGGAAGTGTAGGCGCGGCGACCGCTTCCTCGACGAACGACTGATTGGTGTAGAGCCGCGGCGCAGGGTCCGCTGTGGCGAAGCCCGGTTTGCAGGCGAGCACGATCATGAGGATGGCCGCGAGTGACCATTGTCGACGCAGAATCATCGCATCTCCTCTCTACATCACAACGTTCCGGCAACTGAGTGACGCGCAACAACCGCCGCCGTCATCTAGGAACCTGCCTGCTTGCCGCAGTGGAATGCGAACCTTTCTGGCTGTGGCTCTGCCTCGGGTTATGCGAGCCTGTCCGGCTATGGCTCTGCGCCTGGTTGTGTGAGCCCTTCTGGGCACTGCTCAGGTGAGTGTTGTGCGAGCCCTTCTGACTGTGGCTCTGTGCCTGATTGTGCGAGCCCTTCTGGGCGTGGCTCAGGCGAGTGTTGTGCGAGCCCTTCTGATTGTGGCTCTGCGCCTGATTGTGCGAGCCCTTCTGGGCATGGCTCAGGCGAGTGTTGTGTGAGCCCTTCTGATTGTGGCTCTGCGCCTGATTGTGCGAGCCCTTCTGGGCATGGCTCAGGCGAGTGTTGTGTGAGCCCTTCTGATTGTGGCTCTGCGCCTGATTGTGCGAGCCTTTCTGGGCATGGCTGAGGCGAGTGTTGTGCGAGCCCTTCTGATTGTGGCTCTGCGCCTGATTGTGCGAGCCTTTCTGGGCATGGCTGAGGCGAGTATTGTGCGAGCCCTTCTGATTGTGGCTCTGCGCCTGATTGTGCGAGCCCTGCTGGGCGTGGCTCAGGCGAGTGTTGTGTGAGCCCTTCTGATTGTGGCTCTGCACTTGGTTGTGCGAGCCCTGCTGACTGTGGCTCAGGCGCTGATTATGCGAGCCAGTCCGAGCATGGCTCAGTCGTTGATCATGCGAACCGGTCCGATTGTGGCTCGCGCGTTGATCATGCGAGGCGTCTCGCCAGTGGCTGCGATTGCGGTCGTGCGAGCCATTGCGTTGATGGCTCAGCCTGCGGTCATGGGAGCCGTAACGCCAATGGCTGGCGTAGCGATCGTGCGATTCGAACCGATTATGGCTCCAGTTGGGGTTATGCGACCCGAAGCGGTTGTGACTCCAGTGCGCACTGTGCGACCCGTAGCGATAGTGGTGGCCGGCGGGTGGTGGCGGCTCGGTCCCCGGCAGCAGAAAATAGCCGGTGTAGTCGGTGGGACCTTCGCATGGCTGATAGATGGCGATGTCGCCGATCTTGGTCGCATCGTTGCGCGCGAGCTCCGCATCAATGACGCCGCCCTGTGCATCGAAATTGATATCGGTGTCGATCAGGTATGACTGAGCGAGCCCCGCGGAGCCGGCCGCGTTCGACTGCGAGGGCTGTTGCCGCGCCGCATTGGGCGCGATCTCCTCGAACACGGCTTCGGACATTCCTTGGATGCCGTGGACCTGGGAGTCGTCGAGCGGCGATTCTCCGCCCTGCACCGGCTGCGGCCTGCTGCCAGGCTGCGCCTGGCCGGGCAGGTTGCACGGTCCTTCCGGCGAGCACAACGCATCGCCGGTGATCCATACGAATTGATCGACTTTGGATTGGTTGGCCATCCACGTATTGGAATCGTAGCCGAGCCCGAAGGCGATGCCGCCCGAGCAGTTCGCGTTGATGAAGGGCTGGCCCTCTTTGTCGCGGCTATAGAAGCCGACGTCATAGCGTCCGACTGCGCGCCAGGTGCCGCTCTCGTCGAGCTCGTAGCGCAGCGCTCGCGCTTCGTGCGGCGTGGCGAACGGATTGTCCTGCGAGAGACCCAGGTTGCGGATGCCGCCGCGCTCGGCGAGCAGCATCACGGGCCGCGGGCCGCAGGTGGCGAAGCTGATATCGCTGACCGGCTGGCTGTAGCCGGCGCGCGCAATGTCCTCGGGCTTGACGAAAAAGTCGGGCAGGATGAACTCGCGCCGCACGTCGCCGGCGAAATTGCCATCCGGGCCCAGCCGTACCGACCACACCGAGTTGCGCTTGTCGTCTTCGTTGGCGCTCTGCCAGCCGTCGTTGCCGAAGGTCGGGCCGCTCCAGACCGAATAATAAAGTCTCACTTCGTTGCGGCTCGGATTGCGATGCACCGCAAGGCCCCAGACCCGCCGGCCCGAATAGGCGAAGTTCCAGCATTGCGGCGTGAGATCGAAGCGGCCCTGGCAGTTGCCGATCATGGCGCTCGAATCGGGATCGGATCCGATCTGATCAAGGCTCCCCTGCTGCCCGGTTTCGGCGTCGAGGAAGTTGGCGCGGCCCTGCACGCCGTGATCGTAGTAGCCGAGGTCGGTGCCGTCCGACGCGCGGATGCGGTGGATCATGCCGGTTTCGAGGTCGCTGACGAAGAGCTGCTTGTTGAAGCGGTCGTAGGCGATATTTCCGAGCGCGGGCCCGCTGTTCGGCCGGCCGTTGAGGGAGACCTGTGCGAACGGGCGAGGCTGATAGCCGTTGGCGGCATCGAGACGGTAGATGGTGCCGGGGCCGCCGCCTTGGCCCCACATGCCGGGCATCCATTGGGCATTGTTGGGAGTGCGGTGGAGGCCGAAGGCCGACGTGGCTGCGAGATAGACGTTGGGCGGATTGGCGTCGTCAAGGGTGACGCCGAAGACCTGGCCGACCTGACCGGCCGTGACCGGGCTGCGCTGAGGCTCGTAGAGCCAGTGCGTTCCCTGCGGTGCCTGGCCGGGCGCCCGTACGTCGATGATGCCGCCGACGGTGCCATCGAGGTCGATGACCGGTCCACCGGGGCCCGTCTGGGTGCCCGAAAAGCGCGTCACATAGGCTTCGCCGGGTTCCAGCGGTCCCTCCTGGGCGGCGGCCCGCTCCAACGGTGCGAGCGTGCCGGTCAGCATCAGGACCGAGCCGAAAAGCGTGCCGACGACATCAAACGAGGGGCGGCTCGCGGCCATGTTGGGGGTCTCCTCTGACAATTCGATCGATCATAGCCCAGGATGTCCGCCCGGTCCCCCTACTTGCGGTCGCATGGTCCAGGCGGGGGCACGGTCGACATTCCACAAGGCCAGTTGCCGCTGGCGCGGCGATCCATTAACTGCTCGCCATGGCAGCCACCTCCCATGACAGGATTTTAATCGTCGATCTCGGCTCGCAGGTGACGCAGCTGATCGCGCGACGCGTGCGCGAGGAGAAGGTCTATTGCGAGATCGTACCGTTCCAGAAGGCGGAGGAGGCCTTCCGGGCGATGGCGCCCAAGGCGGTTATCCTTTCCGGCGGCCCTGCCTCGGTGCATGAGCCGGGCGCGCCGCTCGCACCCATGGCGATCTATGAGGCCGGCGTGCCGGTGCTCGGCATCTGCTACGGCGAGCAGGCGATGGCGCAGCAACTCGGCGGCAAGGTCGAGGGCGGCCACCACCGCGAGTTCGGGCGCGCCGAGGTCGAGGTGATCGAGGATAGCGCCCTGTTCGACGGCGTGTGGCAGAAGGGCCAGAAGTATCCGGTCTGGATGAGCCACGGCGACCGGGTGACCGAGCTCCCGCCCGGCTTTCGTGCCGTCGCCAAGGCGCCCAATGCGCCGATCGCGGTGATCGCCGACGAGAAGCGCAAGTTCTATGCCTCTCAATTCCACCTGGAGGTCATCCACACGCCGCATGGCGCTCTCCTGATCCGCAACTTCGTGCGCAAGATTGCCGGCTGCGCGGGCGACTGGACCATGCGCGCCTTCAAGGAGGAGGCGATCGAGAAGATCCGCGCCCAGGTCGGCAAGGGAGCCGGCAAGGGCAGGGTGATCTGCGGGCTTTCAGGCGGCGTCGACTCCGCCGTCGCGGCCGTGCTCATTCATGAGGCGATCGGCGACCAGCTCACTTGCGTGTTCGTCGACCACGGGCTGTTGCGGCTCGGCGAAGCAGGCGAAGTGGTGTCGCTGTTCCGCGACAGCTACAACATCCCGCTGGTCCACGTCGAAGCCGAGGAGCTGTTCCTCGGCGCGCTCAAGGGCGTCACCGATCCGGAACAGAAGCGCAAGACCATCGGCAAGCTCTTCATCGACGTGTTCGACGCGGAGGCCAAGAAGCTTGCAAGCGACGGCAAAGGGCCGGCCGAGTTCCTGGCGCAGGGCACGCTCTATCCCGACGTGATCGAGAGCGTGTCGTTCACCGGCGGCCCCTCGGTGACGATCAAGTCGCACCACAATGTGGGCGGCCTGCCCGAGCGCATGAACATGAAGCTCGTCGAGCCGCTGCGCGAACTGTTCAAAGACGAGGTCCGTGCGCTCGGCCGCGAGCTTGATCTGCCGGAGAAGTTCGTCGGCCGCCATCCGTTCCCGGGCCCCGGCCTTGCGATCCGCTGCCCTGGCGAGATCACGCATGAGAAGCTTGAGATCCTGCGCCGCGCCGACGCGGTGTTCATCGAGGAGATCCGCCGCGCCGGGCTCTACGACGAGATATGGCAGGCCTTTGCGGTGCTGTTGCCGGTACGCACCGTCGGCGTGATGGGCGATTTCCGCACCTACGACTACGTGGTGGGGCTGCGCGCCGTCACTTCGACCGACGGCATGACCGCCGACTTCTATCCCTTCGACATGGGATTCATCGGGACAGTGGCGACGCGGATCGTCAACGAGGTGAAGGGCGTCAACCGCGTGGTCTACGACGTGACGAGCAAGCCGCCTGGCACCATTGAGTGGGAGTGAGGGGCGTAGGAAAGGGCGTGCTTGGGGGCCAACAGGGCGCGCCGTTTCGACCGTGTGATCGGGGCCGATGGCTTGCATTCGACCATGCGCAAGCTCGCATTCGGACCGCGGGTCCAGTTCGAGAAACAACTTGCAATTGCACGATCGCGGTCTAATTGCGTCTCGAACGCGTATGGCGCGAAAAGGGGGATTCGCCTTTCATCAGTCCGATTTTGTTCCGGCGAGAAGCAAGTCAACCATCAGTGTCCAGGCGTGCTGGAATTGCACCCATTCGTCAGCGTGCGTCACCAGGTTGATCATCAGTCCATCGAGCGCCATCTCAGCGAGCCGTGCGATCAACTCGATCTCAACGTCCGAAACATTCGAGGGAAGACGAGCGCGTAGGGCCTCGACGACGAGGCGGTGCATGTCGGCAACGCCTTCGGATAATCGGGCGTTCATTTCGCGATCGAATATCGCTCTGGTGACGAAAACCGCTTGGGCTTTTAGCAGGACGGGATCGCCCTGCGCCGCGCGGACGAGCTGCTGGCCGAGACCGTCGAGATAGGCGCGAGCCGACGTCGGTTGCTGTCCTTCAAGCTCCAAAGACTGACGCCAATCAAACGCGGCGAGCAGGATTTCGTCGACCGACGCGAAGTGATGAAAGATCGTCGCCTTGCTCACATCGATCTCTCGCGCCAATGCACCCGCACTGAACGCGTCAAGGCCGCCACGCCCCAGCAACGTCAGGGCCCCGTTCAGGATTTCCTTGCGGGTTTCTTCGCCCGCCGCAGTGCGCTGTCCCTTGATCGCCATGCGCCACCGTAACTCTTGACCGATCGATCGGTCAATAGTAGTAATTTTAAGACGGCACCCGTCATCGGGGCCGCAGATAAGAGTGGTCTAACGCTGGAGAACGCAAATGATCGTGCAATTGCAGGGGTTTCCCGAAAATGTCATTGCCTTCGCGGGTCGAGGACAGGTGACGAAGGCGGACTACGTTTCGACCCTCATTCCAGCGGTCGAGAAGGCTTTCGCCGGCCACGATCGCCTTCGTCTCTATTACGAGCTTGGAGCCGATTTTGCTGGCATTGACGCCGATGCGATCGTGGAAGATTTCAAGATTGGAATGCAACACCTCACTCGCTGGGAACGGGCCGCGGTCGTCACCGACGTCCAGTGGATCGCCCATGCGATTTCACTTTTCAGCTTTCTGATGCCCGGTGCGATGAAGGTCTTTTCGACGAAAGATGCAGATCAAGCGCGTTCGTGGATCGTCTCGCCCTCTCTATAAATAAGGTGAGTGCAGAAATCATAAGAACCGTTTTGATCTCGGGCGCGGGCATCGCCGGCCCGACGCTTGCCTTTTGGCTCAGGGCAGCCGGTTTCGAGCCGACGCTGATCGAGCGGGCGCCCGCCTTGCGCGACGGCGGCTACGTCATCGATTTCTGGGGACTCGGTTACGACATCGCCGAGCGCATGGGTCTGGCAGCGGAAATCAATCGCGTCGGCTATCACATGCGTGAGCTGCGCATTGTGGACGATCGAGGCAAGCGTGTAGCTGGCTTTGGGACCAATATCTTCCGGGAACTGACTGGTGGACGTTATGTGACGCTCGGGCGCAGCGACCTCTCACGATTACTATTCGAAAAGGTCAAGGGCACGACAGAAGTCATTTTCGACAACGAGATTGTCGGCCTTCAGGATTCGTCGGACCGTGTACAGGTTCAATTCAAAAATGGAGATGAGCGCCGGTTCGATTTGGTGATTGGCGCAGATGGTCTGCATTCGGACGTTCGCCGGCTCGTGTTCGGGCCGCAGCCTAGGTTCGAGAAGCATCTTGGCTACCTGGTCGCGGCGTTCGAGGTCCGTGGTTACCATCCGCGCGACGAGGATACCTATGTGATGTATGGGCAGCCCGGACGGATGGTTGGGCGCTTTA
This sequence comes from uncultured Alphaproteobacteria bacterium, assembly GCA_963753575.1. Lineage (GTDB taxonomy): Bacteria > Pseudomonadota > Alphaproteobacteria > Rhizobiales > Xanthobacteraceae > VAZQ01. Next base: position 1,773,942 of record CAVWCR010000003.1, on the reverse strand, counting down.
CATTACATGGCGACCAGATGCTTTTCTTGTTCGTGTTTGCCGCCGACAGCGGTTGCCTGCCGATGACGCTCGACCAGCAGAAGGCAATGCTGCGCGAGCGATATCGCGGCGGGAAGTGGGAATGCCCGCGCATCTTGGCCGAGCTGGATCGGACGCACGTACTCTATTTCGATCGCGTCAGCCAGATCAGGGTGGAGAGCTGGTCGCGAGGCCGCATCGCCCTTCTGGGGGATGCCGCCTTCTGCGTGTCGTTGCTGGCCGGCCAAGGCTCTGCCCTTGCAATGATTTCGGCTTATGTGCTGGCGGGTGAGCTCGCCAATGCCGACGGGCGATACGAACAGGCGTTTGCCAAATACGAAATGTTCTTGCGTGCCTATATCAATATGAAACAGCGGGGTGCCAAGCGCTTTGCTGGTGGCTTTGCACCCAAGACCCAGTGGGGCATGTGGTTTCGCAATCAGGTGATAAGAGCGTTCACAATTCCAGGATTGGCGAGGTTTGCGGTGGGCCGAGATATTACCGACACGCTGCGACTTCCCGACTACCGCTGGTCATCCATTGGCGAGTTCACGACGTAATTCGGTCCGGCCGCGGAAGGGATTGAGCAGCAGGCGGCGATAGCCGCCCTGCGCACCAATGCCCAATTCTCGGAGGGATCGGCTGGTGAGATGACCTGGACTCGCATACAATGTGTTTGCGAATGTCCCTGAAGCGGCCTACGGCATTTTTCTCCCTATTCGATCGCACTATTTTTTTGCGGGAGATGTCGGAAATCGATCGATTGGTGCCGATAGTCGCTGAAACCACGCAGATTTTGAATTGCCGAGATTTTCCTTTGAATTCAAGAGCGCAAATTTCTGACGGATCGGGGAGACGGTTCTTCGTCGTGCGAAGAAAAAATCTGCGCTTGGAATTCAACGCCTTACGATCGCTCAAAAATATCGAGTGGGAATAGGGGTAGTAGAAACGGCGACTATCTGCCGCAATAGCAAATGGGGGCGAACAAGGGGAGGTGACTTGCGGTACTCGTCGTCAAGGGGCGCACGTTTCACAGAAATTACGCAGCAGCACTTCAATTCTGCCGTCGATCGCGGGTTTCATCGCGATTCACGAACGGAGGCTTCGAACTGAAGCGCCGATGAGCGCGGTCTTTTCCTTAATCGAACTCATGACGACCGCTCATGACGACCTCCGCATCGCAGAGTCCGCCGCCATCAGGCCGCCTTGCATGGCGCCCGCATATCCGCCGGAGATGGTGTAGGCGGAACTGATCCAAAGTCCATCGACCGGCGTCGCCGCGCTCGGCGGGCGGCCAAACAGCCGTGATGGCGTCGGCCGGAAGCCATAGACCTCGCCCGAAGGAGTGCCGAGACGTGTCTTCATCGTTCGCGCGGTCGCGATTTCCGCTTGCGAGACCGAGCCGGCGAAACCGGGAAAGCGTCGATCCACATCTGCGACAAGCGCGTCAATCCAGCGCTTGCGCCGGTCCCTCTCGTCGGCTTCGTTGAGGGTCTCCCACCAGGCGAGGCGATCTACGCCGCACAAGCTGACGAGATAGGGATCGCCGTCCTTTCTCAAATTGGAGTCCAGCCGGCCATAGTCGGCGACAACATAAGGCGGCATGCGCCCGTCTGGCTCACGGCCAAAGTTAGCGGCCGCGCGAGGATAGTCCGCATAGCGCACCATGTCGTCGGGATAGAGGAATGTCGAATAAGCGGAGACGCCGAAATCCGCTGCTGGCCGGGTCAGGCCGAGCGAGACATTGAACAGGGAGATCGATGGTTCGTATCGGGAGAAATGCGCGTCGAACGCTTCGCGCTTGTCTTCCGGAAGCATCCGCGACAGAGCCGCCGGCGCAGCGCTTCCGAAGATCAGGGGCGCCAGAGCTTCGTGCGTGCTGCCGGCCTTGTCGATATAGCGCACGCCGGACGCGCGGCCATTGGCGTCGAGAAGGATGTCGTGGACCTCGGCATTGTGAATCGCGTCACCGCCAGCGTCCTTGATGTGTCCGATCATCGCCAGCGTGAGCGCGCGCGAGCCGCCCTTGAAATAGTAGGAGCCGCTTTCGACAAAGCGGGACCAGACGCCCGCATAGAGAAGAAAACACAGCTTGGCCGGATCGTCGTCGAAATAGCCCAGCGGCGCGCCGAGCGCGAATTTCACTGCTTCGTCGGCGCCGAAAATAGCGTCGAATCGCTCAAGAACCGTGTGCCAGGCGTCGCCGATGAGTTCGAACAGACGACCTGAGAACAGAAGGCCAATGAGAACGCTTGGTCCCCTGGCACCGATCTCTTCAAGTTCGTGCAGAGAGCGATAGAGACGCTCGATTTCGGTGACATATTTCTCGATCGCGCCTTTCGATCTCGGCAAGGCGCGCGTGAGTTCCTCGCGCGCCTGCGCTAGCCCATGCGGGATGCGGATAGGTCCCGGCAGCGCGCCGCCCCGTGCCTCGTAGAAGATATCGGTCCCGATGGGTTCGATTGCGTCGGCAAGGCCGAGCCGCGCAAAGATCCCATGCGGACTGAAAACGGTGTCTCCGTCAGTTTCGTGCAGCGAGGCTTCCATGGTCAACGACCCGTGCCGGTAGACAGTCGCCGCGCCGCCCAAATTCGAAAGACGCTCCAGCACGAGGACGCGCTTGCCTCGCCTCGCCAGCGCCGCCGCAGCAGAGAGCCCGCCAAGACCGGACCCAATGATGATTGCATCGTAGAATTGAGGCATCAGGCGCTCCACGCGGAGATATGAGCGCAATTTTACCGACCGTCTAACTCAAGAATATGATGTCGATCAAACATGGCGCTGTGATCGCATTTGAACCGCGCACATGGTTGCGGTCCGGCTAGCCGGCTGTATTTTCGAGTTTGGCTTGGCCCGGAGAAGGTGGAAGCATCCTTGGACACGTTGAAGCGGTACTTTCACCGGTCGACTTCAGCGAAGGGGTGATCGCCGCGCCGCAGTCGCCGCCTGGCTTGCCCGGAGCGTGGGAAGGGCTGCGTATGGCAGATGCCTTCTCAGCCTCAGCTTCGCATTGACTCAACGCATGTCCTCGAAAGCGGTGTATGGGAAGATCCGGGCGCAGGACCTGCGGTCAGCGTCTCAGTGTCGATGCGTGCCGGGGAGAATCTGACGGCGAATCCTACTTCAAATCGCTCTATCGGGTGAGAGCATCGCCTTCTGCCCTGACGCAATTGCCACGCGATGTGTAAGGTCGCTTGATATGAAAAAGCAAATTACCGTTCGCTTCGCGCTCAGCCACGAGCGGCAAGCGCTTGAAGATCTGCAAAGGCGAGCATCCTTGGCGAATGAGCACGACCGAGACGCATTGCTGTCGCATCCTGATGCGATCGAATTGCCGGCGGCGCAGATTGAAGCGCGCCAAGTCCTGGTGGCTGAAATAGCGAACAGTCTCGTGGGATTTGCGGCTGTGCTGCCCAGACAGGACGGAGATGCGGAACTGGACGGGCTCTTTGTCGAGCCCGATATTTGGAGGATCGGTGTCGGGCGTGCTTTGGTTGACGCCTCGTGCAAGCTTGCAAAAGAGATGGGCGCCGCCGCGCTTCACGTTGTGGGCAATCCGCATGCGCTGGGGTTCTATTTGGCGTGCAATTTCGAGGTATTGGGATCGAGCGCAACGCGATTTGGCTCCGGGGTACTGATGTGTCGACAAATATAAGGCGGCGTGATGGCCGGTTTTTTCTCTCGGTGATGCAGCGAGACCAGCGGCGCTAGTGCCGCGCTTCCGACGTTCGTGGGTCGAACTTCGGAAGCAAAAGGGCACGAGCAAGCCTATGTTTCTAGTGCCGCCTTTTTCGATTTGAAGTTCCTATCCGAGCGTGCCGCAAGTGTTGTTGGGACTTTAAATCGGCGCTAGAGGGCTTCACCTGTTACTGACGCCGCAAATCGAGGCTGAAACGATACGAGTTATGTGAGTGATCGAGCGCCCAAAGGCTGGCCGTGGACCGAGCGCGCAATCCGCCGCGCCAGATGCGAACTTGCTTGCGCTCGCCGCGCTGCCGAGCCTTGGCCGCACATCTGCGCAGATGCTGATCGATGCGGGCGTGCCGGACGTGGCAACGCTTCGGGCGATGGGGCCTGAGGCTTGCTTTCGGGCGCTTTGCTTTCGCTTCGGGCGCCGCGTCTCGATCAACTTCATCTATGCCATCGAGTGCGCCATCAAGGGCATCGCTTGGAAGATGCTTGCGCCCGCGCGCAAAGTGGCGCTTCGCGACGCTGCAAAGAGCATCATCCTCGATCTCGAGGGTGCCCCCGAGCCGCGCGCGACGGAAGGCCGTGCGAGCAAGCGCCCCCGATAGGCCCGCAGCTTCGGACAATGCGGGCCGATCGGGTGCACCGATTGTCCGGCGACAGCATGCGGAATTCGAACGGCGTCGCGTTCTCATAGAGCGCAATCAGCACCTTCTGACAGTAGGACGAGAAGGGATGCGCATAGAGGATCAGGCTCACAGCAGTCTCCACAGATGCAAAGCTTAGCCTACATTGGTATGATCTCTGAGTTCAAACCGAGGCTCGACGGCTGCAATCGACATGGCCAAATCCATCACCATCTACGGCATCAAGAATTGCGACACGATGAAGAAGGCGCGCGCGTGGCTCGACAAGCATGATGTCGACTACGTCTTCCACGACTATAAGACGGCCGGGATCGATCGCGGTCGGCTCGAAGGCTGGGCGCGCTCCGTCGGCTGGGATGCCCTGCTCAATCGTTCCGGCATGACGTTCCGCAAGCTCTCTGACAAGGACAAGGCGGCGATCACGGAGAAGAAGGCGATCGCGCTGATGCTCGCACAGCCCTCCATGATCAAGCGGCCGGTGCTCGACGTGAAGGGTAAGCTTATCGTCGGTTTCAAGTCGGAAATTTACGAGAAGGCGCTGGGCTAGTGCCCCGTTTGCGAAGTTCGTGAATCGTCGCAGCACCCTCTGACGCGTGGCGTTCCGACGCTGCAGACATGTTTTCAAGACATTCCTGCGGCACGGTCGCATGTGGGCATCGCCGGCATGTGCCCGCAACACGGCTGTGCCAACGGTCGTGCTAGGCTCGCCACGCGTTGGGAGAAGCATGATGTTGCTCGCAAACAAGGTCGCCCTGATTTGCGGGGCCGGCGGCTCCGTCGGCGGTGCCGTATCCCGCGCCTTTGCCGCCGAAGGCGCGAAGGTGTTTTTTGGCAGGTCGTAGCCTCGACAAAGTTTAGGTGGTGGCGCAAATGCGGGCAATTCCACGGACCAGCACCGCGAAACTCGATCCCTGGCTGATCGGGGCCGGTCTCACCTGCCGCTTCTGAGCGTTCGGGCGGCGGGGCCCCACGGGAGCGGCGTCACACGCGGGTGTGATGCCTTGAGCGTCCCGTGATGCGATCGGCGAAGCGGAGCCTCGCCGATCGCAAGCTTTTTTCAGCCAGCCGAAATCGCGTTGAACCTTTTTGCGTGCCAAGCAACTAACGGCGCCTTCAGGTCTGTTGCCTGTTGGCAGACCATGCGCAATCAAGAGAGGGATGATATGACGATCCGCCTGATCAAGCTCGCTGTTGTTTATCTTGTTGTTGGCATGACAATGGGCATTGCCATGGGTATGAGTCACGACTTTCTGCTGCGCCCCGTGCATGCGCATGTCAATCTTCTGGGCTTCGCAGTGCTGGCGGTGGCGGCTTTCGTGTTCTACGCCTTTCCGGATCTCGCGCGCACGTGGCTCGCGACCGCCTGGTTCTGGCTCTACAACATCGCGATGCCGGTTGGCCTCAGCGCGCTCGCCTTGACGCTCAATGGCCAGATGTGGGCCGAGCCAGCGCTGATCGTGGGCCAGCTCCTGATCTGGGCATCGGGCTGTCTGTTCGCCGTGATGGTACTTTGGAACTTGCGCGCCACGCAGGCGCCTGCTGCGATCGCCGCCGCCAAGGCCTAGACAACCAGGCCATACGACGGCCGATGAGCGGCTCCGTGGGGCCGCTCATCGGCTTTTTGCTGTAATAGAGAGCGCTTGCGGTTACCGCTCTCATTGGGGAGCGAGCGCCGGTTGCTCCTGCTATGATGTCTGCGTGGTCCGTTCATTCCGGGGGCTTGCATGCAGATAGATCTCGCCGGCCGCGCCGCCATCGTCACCGGCGGCAGCAAGGGCATCGGCTACGCCATCGCCAACCGGTTTGCGGCCTCGGGCGCTGACGTGCTGATCGCGGCACGCGGCCGCGAAGCGCTCGACGCGGCGGTCAAGAGCATTGGGGCGAACGCGAAGGGCCGCCTGATCGGCGCGCAGGGTGACGTCGGCAAGGCTGACGACATCCACAAGCTCTATGACGAAGCCATGCGGGCTTTCGGCAAGATCGACATCGTGGTCAACAATGCCGGCACCTCGCGCAACGGCGCCTTCGAAACCATCACCGACGAGGTCTGGCGCGAGGATCTCGATCAGAAGCTGTTCGCCGCCATCAGGCTCACGCGCCTCGCCTGGCCGCAGATGAAGGAGCGGCGCTGGGGCCGCGTGATCAACGTGCTCAATATCGGCGCCAAGGCGCCGCGCGCCGGTAGCGCGCCGACCACGATCTCGCGCGCGGCTGGCCTCGCGCTCACCAAGGTGCTGGCGCACGAAGGCGGGCCGCACAACATCCTGGTTAATGCGATGCTGGTCGGATTCATCGAGGCCGACCAGCATGTGCAGCGCGCCGCCAAGGAAGGCATCGCGCTCGCCGACTACATCAGCCGCCGCGCCAAGGACATTCCGCTGTGCCGCATCGGCAAGGCGGAGGAATTCGCCAACCTCGCCTGTTTCCTGGTGTCTGATAAGGCTTCCTACATCGCCGGTACGGCGATCAACGTGGATGGCGGCCATTCCCCGGTGGTGTAGCTAGAGTGGGAGCGCTTGCCTGCCGCAGCGACGCCCGCCACGCGATGTCGGCATTCACCATGTCGAGGCGTGGGTGCTTGTGAGAGGGGGCCGCGGCAGGCGAAAATGGAGCGTAGCAATGCGTTCACGTGCGGGCGGCGATCCTGCGCAATATGTTAAGCGAATGTGTTAAGGAGGTCGCATGGGCCTTGCGATCATGATCCTCGGGCTTGCCGTTTTCCTTGGCGGCCACGCCTTCGTGACCATGCGGCCGCAGCGCGCGGCGCTGATCGCGCGCCTCGGCGAGGGGCCTTACAAGGGGCTGTTTTCGCTCGCGTCCTTCATCGGCATCCTGCTCATCGGGTATGGCTTCGCGCGCTACCGGGCGAGCGGGTATATCGAGATCTGGTCACCGCCGCCCTGGACCCGTCATGCCACCGCTGCGCTGGTATGGCCGGCGATCATCTGTGTCGTTGCCGCCTACATTCCGGGTGAGATCAAGCGCGTGCTCAAGCATCCGATGCTGGTCGGCGTGAAATTGTGGGCGGTGGCGCACCTGCTCGCCAACGGCGACCTCGGCTCGATCATTCTGTTCGGCTCGGTGCTGGCCTGGGCCGTCTATGACCGCATCACCCTCAAGCGTCGCGCCGATGCGGGCGCGCCGCCCATTCCGGTCGGCGGATACCGGAACGACTTCATCGCGGTGGTGGTAGGTACGCTCCTCTATTTCGCGCTGGGCCTGTGGTTCCATCCGTGGGTCATCGGCGTGCGGGTGTTCGGGAGCTGAGCATGTCCGTCCAGGAAGAGATCAAGCGCATCACCGCGCCCGATATTCGCGCCCGCAAGGGCGGCGAGCCGATTGTGTCGCTTACCTCCTACCACGCCCACACCGCGCGCCTGGTCGACCGCTATTGCGACATCATCCTGGTTGGGGACTCGCTCGGCATGGTGATGCACGGGTTCGAGACCACGGTCCCGGTCACGCTCGACATGATGATCCTGCAGGGACACGCGGTGATGCGCGGCTCGCGGCGCGCGCTGGTCGTGGTCGACATGCCGTTCGGCTCCTATGAGCAGTCGAAGGAGCAGGCCTTCGCGTCGTGTGCGCGGGTGCTCAAGGAAACCCTTTGCGGCGCCGTCAAGCTTGAGGGCGGGCGCCGGATGGCGGAGACCATCGCGTTCCTGGTCGAGCGCGGTGTGCCGGTGATGGGCCATGTCGGGCTTACCCCGCAGTCCATCAACACGCTCGGATCGTTTCGGGCGCAGGGGCGTGACGAGGCCGACTGGGAACCGATCGAGGCCGACGCGATGGCGGTTTCCGAAGCGGGCGCCTTCGCGGTCGTGGTCGAGGCGGTGGCCGAACCGCTTGGACGCCGAATCACCCAGAACATCCCGATCCCGACCATCGGGATTGGCGCGAGCCCGGCCTGCGACGGCCAGATTCTGGTACTGGAGGACATGCTCGGCCTCTCGCCGCGGGTGCCGAAATTCGTCAAGCGCTATGGCGACCTCGGGCCCGGCATTGAGGCTGCCATCGCAGGCTATGCCAAGGAGGTACGATCACGTGCCTTCCCGGGTCCGGACCACGTCTACCCGATGCGACCAAAGCCCCGGAAATAAAAGAATTTTCCAGGTGGATGGCATGGTTAGCGATGGATTTTGCCTTGTCGCCGCCACATCGTTAGTCTATTCCGCCGGCCTCGATGGGGAATCGGGCCGGCGCTTAGGATCGGGGCGCTTAGGATCGGGGCGCTTAGGATCGGGGCGCTTAGGATCGGGGCGCTTAGGATCGGGGCGCTTAGAATCGGGTGAGGCGGGGAATTTTCGTGGCCGACATCTTCCAGGAAGTCGACGAGGAAGTCAGGCGCGAACAGCTCCAAAAGCTGTGGGAACGCTATCAGAATTTGATCATCGCTGGCCTGATCCTGATCCTGGCCGGGGTTGGGGGCTGGCGCCTCTACGAATGGTGGGAAACCAAGAAGGCGGCCGAGGTTGGCGCGGCCTTTGAGGCGGCGCAGATTCTCAGCCAGCAGGACAAGCATGCGGACGCCGAGGATGCCTTTGGCAAGATTGCGGCCGAGGGTACTGCCAGCTACCGATCCCTTGCCAGTGTTCGCCGCGCCGCCGAGCTCGCCCAGCGCGATCCGAAGTCGGCGATTGCCGCCTATGAGCAGTTGGCCGAAGACAGTTCGCTCGGTTCCGGTCTGCAAGACCTTGCGGCGCTGCGCGCCGGCTCGTTGCTGATCGACCAGGGCTCCTACAGCGAGGCGCGCTCGCGGCTCGAACCGATCGCGGCGGAAGGCAGACCCTATCGCTACGCAGCGCGCGAGTTTCTGGCGCTCTCCGCTTGGCGCGCCGGCGACACCGCAGGTGCCAAGCGCTGGTTTGACCAGATCGTCACCGACATCCAAACGCCGCCCTCGACCCGATCGCGGGTCGAGATGCTGATCGCCCTTGTGGCGGCCGGCGGCGGCACCTGAGAGGCCATGCAATGACTCGTCTTGCGCGCATCGTCCTCCTCACGTCGGTACTTATTCTGCCGCTCGGCGGCTGTGCCAGCATGAACGATTTCGACCCGACGGACTTGATCCCCGGCAATCTGTTCGGGAGCAAGAAGAAGCTTCCGGGCGATCGCAAGCCGGTGTTTCCAGAAGGCGTTCCGGGCGTCGCGCAGGGCATCCCCCAGGACCTCGTCAAGGGACATCAGCCGACGCAGGAGAATGGTTTCGCCGCCGAAGAACCGCAGAGCGTCGCCTCGACGCAGCGACAGGCCGCCGCCACCACGCAGCAGCCCGAAGAGTTTCAACCGGCGCCTCGGGAAAAGGCCAAGCCGAAGCCCAAACCCAAGCCGAAGCCTAAAACAGCCGCCCGGCAGCCGGAGCGGGCGCCGACGTCCGTCACGGTTCGGCGGCCTCCCAAAACCCAGCAGCAGCAGCAGCACCAGGAACAGCCGCCGCAGCAGCAGGCGAACGGTGGTGGGCAGTGGCCCGATCCAAAGCCGAAGCTGCGCAGCAGCAGGCCGGCGTCCGGCGGCGCGCAGTGGCCGGATCCACCGGCAGCGCAGCAGAGCGCGACACAGTCCGGCGGCGTGCAGTGGCCCGATCCGCCACCGATGCGCTGATTGCATTTGGCGCCGGCGCGCGGCATAGAGCGGCCATCTGAAACTGCCGGCGCTTTCCCATGAGCTTTACGGTCGCCATTGTCGGACGGCCGAACGTCGGCAAGTCCACGCTGTTCAACCGGCTGGTCGGCAAGCGGCTGGCCTTGGTCGACGACCTGCCGGGCGTCACCCGCGACCGCCGCGAAGGCGCGGGCCGGCTTGGCGATCTCGCTTTCACGGTGATCGATACCGCCGGTCTCGAGACGGCTGCGGCCGAGAGCCTCACCGGGCGCATGCAGGCGCAGACCGAAGCCGCGATCGCGGCCGCTGATGTGATCTTCTTTGTCGTCGATGCGCGCACCGGAACGACGCCGGTCGATCACACCTTCGCCAACCTCGTGCGTCGCTCGGGCAAGCCCGCGATCCTGATCGCCAACAAGAGCGAAGGCCGCGCCGGCGCAGCGGGCGCGCTCGAAGCCTATGCGCTCGGGCTCGGCGAGCCGGTCGTGATCTCGGCGGAGCACGGCGAGGGGCTCGCCGATCTCTACGAAGCGTTGCGGGCAACCCTACCGGGAGCCACGGCGGCGCCTACGCCAGACGAGACGACAGTGAACGAGCGGCCTATACACGTTGCCGTGGTGGGACGGCCCAACAGCGGCAAGTCGACGCTCGTCAACCGGCTCATCGGCGAGGAGCGCCTGCTCACCGGCCCGGAAGCCGGCATCACGCGCGACTCGATCGCGGTCGATCTGGTCTGGCGCGGGCGGCGCTTTTGCCTGCATGATACTGCGGGGATGCGCCGGCGCGCCCGCATCGAGGAGAAGCTCGAGAAGCTCTCGGTTGCCGACGCGCTCCATGCGATCCGCTTCGCCGAGGTAGTGATCGCGCTCGTGGATGCGCAGACGCCGTTCGAGGAACAGGACCTGCGCATCGCGGACCTGATCGAGCGCGAAGGCCGTGCGCTCGTCATCGGCATGAACAAGTGGGACCTGGTCGATGGCGGAACCGGCGCGGTTCGCAAGCTGCGCGCGGAAACCGATCATTGGCTTCCGCAGGTCAAGGGCGCGCCGGTGGTTGCCATCTCCGGTCTCACCGGAGCGGGTCTCGACCGCCTGATGACCGCCGTCGTCGAGGCGCATGCGGTCTGGAACAAGCGCGTGACCACGAACGTGCTCAATCGTTGGCTCGCCGAGGTCACGTCCGCCCATCCGCCACCCGCCGTCTCCGGTCGGCGCATCAGGCTCGACTACCTGACCCAGCCGAAGAGCCGGCCGCCGAGCTTCGTCTTGTTCTGCAGCCGCGCCGACGCGGTGCCGGACGCCTACCGGCGCTATCTGGTCAACGGCCTGCGCGAAGCCTTCGATCTTCCCGGCACGCCGATCCGGTTGACGCTGCGGGAGAAAAAGAATCCCTATGCCAAGCGCAAGCGCCGCACATGACGGCATCATCGCTTCGCAGAGCGACAATCGTCGTGGTGACATCGTCGTGGTGACAATCGTCGTGCGGTAATCCCATGGCCGAAGCCAAATGACCGAAGCCAGCTCGATCGCGCCGGTGCGCAGCGCCGCCTTCATCTTTATCTTCATCACGGTGCTGCTCGACATGCTGGCGCTTGGCATCATCATTCCGGTGCTGCCGCGGCTGGTGGTCGATTTCGTCGGAGGCGATGCCGCGCGCGGCGCGGATTACCTCGGCTTGTTCGGCACCGTCTGGGCGCTGATGCAGTTCGTGTTCTCGCCGGTGCACGGCATGCTCTCCGACCGCTTCGGCCGCAAGCCGGTCATTCTCATTTCGAATTTCGGGCTCGGTCTCGACTACATCTTGATGGCGCTCGCGCCGACGCTGTGGTGGCTGTTCGCCGGGCGTGTGATCTCTGGCATCTGCGCGGCCAGCATCTCCACGTCCTACGCCTACATCGCCGACGTGACGCCGGCCGACAAGCGCGCGGCGCGCTTCGGCATGATGGGGGCCGCCTTTGGCGTGGGCTTCGTGCTCGGCCCCGCGCTCGGGGGGCTTGCCGGAAATATCAGCCCGCGGCTGCCGTTCTGGATCGCGGCCGCGCTCAGCCTTTGCAATGGCCTTTACGGCCTCCTCATCCTGCCGGAGTCGCTGCCGCCCGATCGGCGCGCGCCGTTCGCCTGGCGGCGCGCCAATCCGGTCGGCGCGCTGGTGCTGCTGCGGTCGCATCCGGAGCTGACCGGGCTGTCGGTCGCCAACTTTCTCGGCAGCCTCGCGCATGCGAGCCTGCCCAGCATCGCGGTGCTCTACATGATGTATCGCTATGGCTGGAACGAGCGGACCGTCGGCTTGACCATGGCGGGCGTCGGATTGTCGGCCATGATCGTGCAGGGCGGCCTGATAGGTCCGACCATCGCGCGTTTTGGCGAGCGTACGGCACTGATCATGGGGCTCCTATTCGGCATTGCGGCCTTCTCGCTCTGGGGCGTAGCGCCGAGTGCGCTGTTCTTCTGGCTCGGCATCCCGCTCATGTCGCTCTGGGGGCTTGCGAACGCCGCTTCCATGGGCCTGATGAGCCGCCGCGTCGGGCCAACCGAGCAGGGACAATTGCAGGGCGCGAACGCGAGCCTGATGGGGATCGCCAACCTGTTCGGCCCGGGACTGTTCACGCAGGTGTTCGCGCTTGCGATCGGCGAAGGTGCCGCCTGGCATCTGTCGGGTGGGCCATTCGTGCTGGCGGCGCTGCTGCTCGTCGGGGCGGCCGCGGTCGCCATCGCGGCGACCCGGCAACGATCACCATCACTGGAGCGTCATGACGAGAGCACCGGGACGAGAGCATCATGACCGGAGCATGATGCACGAACAAGAAACGCGAGGAGCACGATGATCGTCGATTCACAAGTCCATCTCTGGGCGCCGGAAACATCCGAGCGGCCATGGATTCCGGGCGGCCAGCAACGCGCGCATTTGCCCGAGCCGCTCACCTATCAGAAGTTCCTGCCAATGATGGACGAGGCCGGTGTCGACCGTGCGATCATCGTTCCGCCGACCTGGCCGGGCGACAACAACGATCATGCGCTGGAAGCAGCCGAGCGCCATCCCGGCCGTTTCGCGATCATGGGCCGCTTCCCGGTCGAGCGCGCCGACATGCAGCGGCTGTTGCCGGGCTGGAAGAGCCAGAAGGGCATGCTCGGCATCCGCGTCGCGTTCAATCACGAGAAGGCGGGCTGGATCGTCGACGGGACCACCGACTGGTTCTGGCCGGCCGTGCAGGAGCACGACATTCCGCTGATGATCTTTGCGCCCGATTCACCCGAAGCGATCGGACGGATTGCGCAAGACTATCCCAAGCTGCGCTTGATCATCGATCACATGGGGCTCGCGACGCGCGGGCCCGAAGCACGCCGCATCCGCGAGCGGATCGGCCTGATTGCACCATTCGCAAAATATCCCAACGTCGCGGTCAAGCTGTCGGCCATTCCTGGCTTCTCGGACGAGCCCTATCCGTACCGCGACATGACCGAGCATCTGCAAGAGCTGGTCAAGGCCTTCGGCCCGCGGCGCTGCTTCTGGGGCACCGACCTCACGCATCAGCGCGGCAAGGTTCCCTATCGCCGGTATGTCACTCACTTCACAGAGGAACTCGACATCCTGTCGGACGACGAGCGCCGTCTCATCATGGGCGACGCGCTGTTGGATTTCCTGGGCTGGAAATAGGTTCGGGTTCGGGTGCCGGCGGCCGCGGTGTCAACAGGCGGCCTTGCCGACAATCGTAGACCTTGCCGGTCTGCTGTAACGCCGGCAGGCAGAGCGCGACGATCTCTTCTCCGACCGAGTCGGCGGTCTTGAGCGACATCGGGTCCTCGCCCGGCATGGCGAGGGCGCGCATGCGCGTGCGCGTGGGACCCGGGCTGAAGAGGTTGACCCGCACGTTGGTTGAGACGGTTTCCGCCGCGTAGGTATAGGCGAGCGCATTGAGCGCCGCCTTCGAGATCGCGTAGGGGCCCCAATAGGCGCGTGGGATTGCGCCGATGCCCGAGGTGACGAACACCACGCGCCCGGCCTCCGACCGCCGCAGCAGCGGGTCCATGCAGCGGACCAGGTGCCAGTTGGCCGTGACGTTGACCGCGATCACTTCGTCCCAGGCCTTCGGCTCGACGTGGCCGAGCGGGGAGAGCGGGCCGAGCACGCCGGCGTTGCCGATGAGGACGTCGAGCCGCTGATAGCGCTCGTTGAGCGCGGCACCGAGTTGCGCAATGCCCTCGTAGTCCTTGAGGTCGAGTGGGACGAGCGTGGCGGAGCCGCCGGCAGTGCGGATCGCATCGTCAAGCTCTTCGAGTTCCGCCGACCGTGCGTGCGAGCGCGACCACGTGCGCGCCCGCGCGCGCGAGCGCCAGCGCGGCCGCATAGCCGATCCCGCGTGAAGCGCCGGTCACGAGCGCAATCCTGCCGGCGAGGTGAGGATTCATCGATCTTGCTCGTACGTCGCGATGCGCGCGAGCGCGCACTTGGAATTGGCTAGTGCGGCAATCCGGACTCAGCTCGCTTCGGCCAGCAGCGAAAGCTGCCGCGGCGGCGCGAACTCGTCGGTGCGGTCGGTGAGCCCGGTCGGGTAGTCGCCGGTGAAGCAATGGTCGGTGAACTGCGGGCGCGCCGGATCGCGCTGGTCGCAGCCCATGGCGCGGTAGATGCCGTCGACCGACAGGAAGGCGAGCGAATCCGCGCCGATGAACTTGCGCATGCCCTCGAGATCGTGGTTCGCGGCCAGAAGCTTGTCGCGCTCGGGCGTATCGATGCCATAGTAGTCGGAGTGAGTGATCGGCGGGCTCGCGATGCGCATGTGCACCTCGCGCGCGCCTGCCTCGCGCATCATCGCCACGATCTTGACCGAGGTGGTGCCGCGCACGAGCGAGTCATCGATCAGCACGATGCGTTTGCCGCCGACGACCGCGCGGTTGGCGGAGTGCTTCATGCGCACGCCGATCTCGCGGATCGACTGGGTCGGCTGGATGAAGGTGCGGCCCACGTAGTGGTTGCGGATGATGCCGAGCTCGTAGGGGATGCCCGCCTGTTGCGCGTAGCCGATCGCGGCTGGCACGCCAGAATCCGGCACCGGTACGATCACGTCGGCCACTGCCGGCGCTTCGCGTGCGAGCTCCGCCCCCATGGTCTTGCGCACGTCATAGACGTGGCGGCCGCCCACCATCGAATCCGGCCGCGCGAAATAGATGTACTCGAAGATGCACGGCCGCGCCGCCATCGGCGGGAATGGCTTGTGCGAATGCACGCCCTCTTCGTCGAACACGACCACCTCGCCGTTCTCGACGTCGCGCACGTATTTGGCGCCGATGATGTCGAGCGCACAGGTCTCCGAGGCGAGGATGGGGCAGCCGTCGAGGCGGCCCAGCACCAGCGGGCGGATGCCGAGCGGATCGCGGGCGCCGATCAGCTTCTTGTTGGTGAGCCCGACGAAGGCATAGGCGCCTTCGAGCTGGCGCAGTCCCTCGACGAAACGGTCGATGAACCGGTTGCGCCTGGCGCGCGCCACCAGGTGCAGGATGACCTCGGTGTCGGTGGTCGACTGCATCAGGGCGCCGTCGCGCACGAGCTGGCGGCGCAGCGTCAGCCCGTTGGTGAGGTTGCCGTTGTGGCCGATCGCGAAGCCGCCGCCTTCGAGCTCGGCGAACAGCGGCTGCACGTTGCGCAGGATGGTCTCGCCGGTGGTCGAATAGCGCACATGGCCGACCGCCATCGTGCCGGGCAGCCGGTCGATCACCTCGCGCCGCGAGAAGCTCTCGCCGACCAGGCCCATGCGGCGCTCGGAATGGAAGCGCTTGCCGTCGAAGGAGACGATGCCGGCCGCCTCCTGACCGCGGTGCTGGAGCGCGTGCAGCCCGAGCGCCACGATCGCTGCGGCATCGGGGTGGCCAAACACGCCGAACACGCCGCACTCCTCCCGCAGCCGGTCACCATCGAGGAGACTGTCCGCGTCCGGAGCTTCGATCGTTTCGCTCATGGAGACTCCAAGGGTTGGTCGGCAGCTTCAAGTCAGCGTCTGGTGATATTGCCTTGAATCAGTTTCTGCATTCCGGACCGGTCGGGCTGCCCATAGGCGGCTTCCTTGGTCGGGCTGTCGAGGCTGCCGCGGTGATCGGGCGGCGGCGGCGCATCCTGCGGCTCGCCTTCCTCGAGCTTGGGCCGCTTCAGCCTCTTTAAGATGGTGTTCTCCGGGTCTTCCGGCAACATCGACATCAGCCAGTCGCCGGTCGACTGCAGCACGACCTTGGACTTGGCGTTGGCGATCCAGGTCGGCTGGGTTCGCGGCGGAACCAGCCAGGCGAAGAACAGGAAGGCGACCACCACGATGATCAGGCCGCGACCGAGTTCGAACAGGAAGCCGAGCGTACGATCGAGCGCGCCGACGCGGCTGTCGAGCACCATATCGGAGAAGCGCACCGTGATGACGGATACGATGATCAGCGTCAGCAGAAACGTGCCGCCGATGACAACCGCTGCCGCCACGACGTCGTTGTTGAAATAGGTCTTGGCGGTCGGGAGCAGCTTGGAATAGGCGTAGAGCGTGGCGCCGGCGGCGATCACCCAGGCTGCAATCGACAGGATTTCGCGCATAAAGCCGCGGATCATGGCGAGCAGCGCCGAAACCAGCATGACGCCGAGCAGGATGAAGTCGAGGATGGTGATGGGCATGACGAGCTTCAGGTCCTCTACACGCGGCTGCCCCTCAACGTGTCGAATCGGCGGATACCTGCCAGCGCTAGCTGACCCGCACCCCGGTTCGCCCGCAAGGGGGCTGCCGACCATCGCCCCAACTATTTAATTTTCCTGCCTAATCTGTCCTCAGGGGGAGGCAGGAAGAGACGGCCACCCAGCCGCCGGCTGCTGTATAGCCGGACGCGGCCGCGCCGTCACCCGTCTTGTGGGTGTGCGCCGCCGTCCGGTCAACCCTCGCCCGCGGCGCGCCGTTCGCTGCGTTGCGGGCGGGTGCCGCGCGCCGCGATGTCGGCAACGAGGCTTGCGAGCCCTGCGACCCCCTCGAGCGTCAGGCCGCAGTCGCCTTCGGCGCGTGCGGCTTCCGGAATGATGGCGCGGCCGAAGCCGAGCTTCTTCGCCTCCTTGAGCCGGGCTGATACCTGTGCGACCGGTCGCACTGCGCCCGAGAGCGATATCTCCCCGAAATAGACCGCGTCGGCCGGCAAAGGCGCATTGGCGAGCGAGGACACGAGCGCGGCGGCGGCGGCGAGATCGGCCGCCGGCTCGTTGATGCGCAATCCGCCGGCGACGTTGAGATAGACGTCGTGGCCCGAGAGCCGTACGCCGCAATGGGCTTCCAGCACTGCGAGCACCATCGAGAGCCGGCTCTGGTCCCAGCCGACCACGGCGCGCCGTGGTGTGCCGAGCGAGGTCGGCGCGACCAGTGCCTGGATCTCGACGAGCAGCGGGCGCGTGCCTTCGATGCCGGCAAACACCGCGGTGCCCGGCGACCCGAGATCGCGCTCGGAGAGGAACAACTCGGAAGGGTTCGCGACCTCGCGCAGGCCTTCGCCGGTCATCTCGAACACACCGATCTCGTCGGTCGGGCCGAACCGGTTCTTGACTGCGCGCAGGATGCGGAAATGATGCGAGCCTTCACCCTCGAACGAGAGCACTGCGTCGACCATGTGTTCGACCACGCGCGGGCCAGCGATCTGGCCGTCCTTGGTGACGTGGCCGACCAGGATGATGGCTGCGCCCGATCGCTTGGCGTAGCGAATGAGCGCCTGCGCGGAGCCGCGCACCTGCGTCACGGTGCCGGGCGCTGAGTCGACCGCGCCGGTCCACATGGTCTGGATCGAGTCGATGATCACGAGGCGTGGCACCGACCGGTCGCCGAGCGTCGCGAGGATGTCTTCCACCGAGGTTTCGGACGCGAGCTCGACCGATGCGCCGGCCAAGCCCAGCCGCTCGGCGCGCAGCCGCACCTGCGCCACCGCTTCCTCGCCCGAGATGTAGACGGCGCGATGGCCCGCGCGCGCGAGCGTCGCGGCCACTTGAATGAGCAGCGTCGATTTGCCGATGCCGGGATCGCCGCCCAGGAGCAGCACCGAGCCGCGCACGAAGCCGCCGCCGGTCACGCGGTCGAACTCGGCGATGCTTGATGCGAGCCGCGGCGCGTCGTGGCTTTCGCCGGCGAGCGGCTCGAGTGCGAACGGCCGTCCCTTGCGCGGTGCACGACCGGGCATCGGCGGGCGCGCGGTCGCGGAGGATTCTTCCGCGATCGTATTCCACTCGCCGCAGCCGTCGCACTTGCCCTGCCAGCGTCCATAGGCGGCGCCGCAGTTCTGGCAGATGAAGCTTTGCTCGCGGCGGGCCATGCTTGGTGCGGTCCGGTGACGACAGAGAATCGCGTACCGGAAGCTTACGCGCCTTTGTAGACGCGATGGTAGCGCTGCCCGAGGCTGACCAGCACTTCATAGCCGATGGTGCCGGCTGCCGCGCCAAGCTCGTCGACCCCGATCTTGCCGCCGATGAGCGTCGCGAAGTCGCCGCGCCGGGCGGCGCCTTCGGGCAGATTGGTGACGTCCACCGCCAACAGATCCATGGAGATGCGGCCGGCGAGCGGGCAATGCTTTCCGGCGACAATGACTTCGGCCGCAGGCTTGCTCTTGGCGGCGCCGGCCGCGCGCGCGTAGCCGTCGGCGTATCCGACCGCCACGATGGCGAAGCGGCTCGGACGCGCCGTCGTGTACGCCGCGCCATAGCCGATGCTCTCGCCCTTGCCGACGTGACGGACCTGGATAATGCGGCCCTTGAGCTCGATCACCGGCCGCATCGGGTTGGCCCGACCGGGCGTCGGATTGACCCCATAGAGCGCGGCGCCCGGGCGTACCAGGTCGCAATGCACGGTGCCGCCGAGAAAGATGCCCGAGGAGTTGGCGAGCGAGGAGGGGATGCCGCGATAGAGAATGCGCAACTCGCGGAACAGCCGGACCTGCTTATTGTTCAGCGGATGATCCGGCGTGTCGGCGCAGGCGAAATGACTCATCAACAGCGTGAAGCCGTGAGCCTCCGACTTGGCGCGCGCGGCGATTGCCACGCCTTCGTCGACCGTGAGCCCGAGCCGGTTCATCCCGGTATCGATATGCAGCCCGGCGCCGCCTTGCCATCCGCTGGTCGCAACGAACGCGTCCCACTCGGCCAGCTCGGTCGGGCTGTTGATGACCGGCCGCAGGTTGGCTTCCGCCAGCGCCGAGCCGGTACCCGGCAGCACGCCGTTGAGGACGTAAATGGTGGCGTCGGGAGCGATCGCGCGCACGCGCCGGGCTTCCGTGATATCGGCGACAAAGAAGGTTCGGCAGCCGGCCTTGGCGAGCTTGCGGGTAACCGGCTCGAGGCCGCAGCCATAGCCGTCGCCTTTGACCACGGCGGCGCACTCGACCGGTATCGTCATGCCGGCAAGCCGCTTCCAGTTGGCCTCGATCGCATTGAGATCAATGGTCAGCACGCCGCCCGCAATGGCCACATCAGGGTCCTGGGCGGGCGCGCTCATGCGTTGCATGGTTGGCTCAAGCAGGGTCATGGCTTGGTTATGACCGGCCATGGGCCGACAGTAAAGCTTCGCAGATGCCGCGCCGTCGCGGCAGCCCGTCCTGCGGCGCGCGCCGCGGTTTTTGCTGCGCTTGCCTGGGTTTAGGCGCCCAGAGGCGACTAGTACTCCGGCGCGCGCTCGGGCAGCTGGGCGTCCTGCGCGAGGTTGTCGAAGCGCGTGACCGAGGCCTCGAACTGCAGGTTCACGGTGCCGGTCGGCCCGTGGCGCTGCTTGCCGATGATCACCTCGGCCTTGCCGTGCGCGGCTTCCATTTCGGTCTGCCACTTGATGTGCTCATCGGTGCCCGGCCGCGGCTCCTTGTTGCTCAGGTAGTATTCCTCACGGTAGATGAACAGCACCACGTCGGCGTCCTGCTCGATCGATCCGGATTCGCGTAGATCGGAGAGCTGAGGGCGCTTGTCGTCGCGGTTCTCGACCTGACGCGAGAGTTGCGAGAGCGCGATGATCGGGACCGTGAGCTCCTTCGCCAGCGCCTTCAGGTTGGTGGTGATCTCGGTCACTTCCTGCACGCGGTTTTCCGATGAGCGCCGCGAGGTGCCCTGCAGCAGCTGAATGTAGTCGATCACCAAAAGATCGAGCCCGCGCTGGCGCTTGAGGCGCCGCGCGCGCGCGGCAAGCTGCGCGATTGAGAGGCCGCCGGTCTCGTCGATGAACAGCGGCAGGTGCTGGATCTCGATCGACTTGTCCTTGATGACCTCGAAATCGGTTTGCGTGATCTCGCCGCGCCTGATCTTGCTGGAGGAGATCTCGGTCTGCTCGGAGAGAATACGGGTGGCGAGCTGCTCGGCCGACATTTCCAGGGAGAAAAGTCCGACGCGCCCGCCGTTGACGGTAGCGATCTGGCCGTCGGCCTGCACCTCGCCGCGCCAGGCGCGCGCGACATTGTAGGCGATGTTGGTGGCGAGCGAGGACTTGCCCATACCGGGGCGGCCGGCAAGGATGATCAGGTCGGATTTCTGTAAGCCGCCCATCTTGCTGTCGAGGTCGCGCAGTCCGGTCGCCAAGCCTGACAGTTTGCCGTCGCGCTGATAGGCGTGCGACGCCATCTCCAGCGCGGTGGTCAGCGCCGTCTCGAAGCGCAGGAAGCCGCCGCCATAGCGCCCGGTCTCGGCAAGATCGTAGAGACGCCGTTCGGCGTCCTCGATCTGCTCGCGCGGCGCGAAATCGACCGGTGCGTCGAACGCGACGTTGACCATGTCCTCGCCGATCTGGATGAGCTCGCGTCTTATCGCGAGATCATAGATGGCGCGTCCATAGTCGGCCGCGTTGATGATGGTGGTCGCCTCGGCGGCGAGGCGCGCAAGGTACTGCGGGACAGTCAGACCGGCGATGTCCACATCGGCTGGCAGGAACGTCTTCAAGGTCACCGGCGAGGCGAGCTTGCCAGTGCGGATCAGACTGCGCGCGATGTCGTAGATCTGCTGGTGGATCGGTTCGAAGAAATGCGCCGGGTCGAGAAAATCGGAAACGCGATAGAGCGCCTCGTTGTTGACCAGGACGGCGCCCAGGAGCGATTGCTCTGCCTCGATGTTGTGCGGGGCAGTGCGGTAGGACGGCTTCGAATCGTCCTGGAGTACACGGGCCGTTGAATTGAGATGCGTCATGATTTCAAGTGTACGTCCGTTCCGTCGAAGGGGAGGCTGGGCTAGCACCTCGCACCGATTCGCGGCGACGCCTCGCCCAGGCTGTCCCCGTTACACACCGAACGCAAGCAAGAATAGACACGCGCGCGTCCAAGGCTTGACCCAAGATGTGGTGGCGTCCGCAAGCGGGAACGCAATCATTCGCCGGCGAGCCGCAGCGGCGGCCGCTGACCCAACTCGCGCGCGCGCAGCCGCGCTGTCTCGCGCGTAATATAATCACGCGTCATCGGCACCACGCCCTGCCGCTTGGATAGCTGCAGCTGGAACACCATCATGGCCTGCTCGCGGAACGCCATCTCGGAGGCCGCGAGATAGAACTCCCACATCCGCACGAACCGCTTGTCATAGAGGCGCTCAACCTGTTCGCGATGAGCAAGGAAACGCTCGCGCCAGTTCTTTAATGTCTCGGCGTAGTGTAGCCGCAAGATCTCAATGTCGGTTACGAGCAGGCCCGAGCGCTCGACCGCCGGCAGCACCTCGGACAGGGCTGGAATATAGCCGCCGGGGAAGATGTATTTGGCGATCCAGGGATTGGTGACGTTGGGGCCCTCCGAACGTCCGATCGAATGCAGGAGCATCACGCCGTCGTCGTCAAGCAGCCCGGCGCACTTGCGGAAGAAAGTGCTGTAGTGACCGACGCCGACGTGCTCGAACATGCCGACCGAGACGATGCGGTCGAACGAACCGGTTACATCGCGATAGTCCTGCAGATGAAAATCAGCGCGCTCCGAGAGGCCCCGTTCGGCCGCGCGTGTGCAAGCGAAGGCGTGCTGCTCGCGCGAGAGCGTGATGCCGGTGACGCGTGCGCCGCCGGTCTCAGCGAGGTAGCCGCCCAGCCCGCCCCATCCGCAGCCGATGTCGAGCACGTGCTGGCCGGGGGTCAGCACGAGCTTGGCAGCGATGTGGCGCTGCTTGGCAAGCTGGGCGTCGTCGAGCAACTGGCCGGGATGCTCGAAATAGGCGCAGCTGTATTGCCGGTAGGCATCGAGGAACAGCGCATAGAGCTGGTCGTCGAGATCGTAGTGATGCGCGACATTGCGCCGCGCCCGTGGGCGCGGATTGAACTGCATGAGGCGCCGGTAGAGGTAGCGGATGTGCCATTGTGGCCGCGCCCACAGCGGCGGCTTGCCGTCGCGCTGCTGGCGCAGCACGATAGCCAGCACATCGGCGATCGAGCCCTCCTCGACGACGACGGTGCCGTCCATGTAGGCCTCGCCGAACTTGCTCTCGGGATCGAGCAGAATGCCGAGCTCGGCAGCGCGGGTCTTGAAGCGGATGGCGACCGGCTTGCCCGATCCGTCACCGAGGTTAAACGTAGCCCCGCTTGCGGTCGTGACGCGAAGTGTTCCCGCGCCGACCGAGTTCTTCAAGACGGTTCGCAGTATCCGGTCCATCGGCCGCATCCTATCAATGCGCCAACAGCACTCGCCCCGCCACGTCGCCGACACAATCCACCGGCAATCGGTGCGAAATAGTTCGGCCGTATGTCCCCGGCTCAACGGCCGAATGCCGTCGGATAAGACCAATTAGAACAAAGTTCCGTCATCCCGGCAATGTGCATTGCCATTGGCTGGCCATGCGGGGCAAGCTGCCCGTATTGATTAAGGTAGGTATCGGACCGATAGCCGCAATGGGGGGCAGCGCCCGCGCCCAACCAACGCAAAGCGAGGAGAGAGGTTGAACGTGCCGCGGCTTACATCATGGACGATGGCTGTGTTGGCTGCCTTACAGATCACGCCGGCCGGAGCCCAGGGTAATATCGACGCGGGCAAGACGCCCGCTCAGATTTTCGGCGACACTTGTTCGGCGTGCCATCGCAGCCCGCGCGAGTTTCGGCGCGCCAGCGCGAGCTTCCTGCGGGGACATTATACTGCCGGCTCTGAGGAGGCGTCGGCAATGGCGAAGTATCTCGCGGGGCTGGGCCCTGGCAGTGAGCCGCATCCCAGCCCGTCGCGGCATCCTCCCGCTGAGGCGAGCAGGCAATCGCGGCAGCCGTCCGAGCACGCCCGGTCAGGGAAATCCAAGGCCCGGCCGAGCGCCAGCGCGCAGGTGCGCGTGGTGCCCGAAGAGCGCCCGCCTGATCCACCACCGCCGCCGACGCCTGTCCTTGAGCCGTTCGAAGAGTAAGGCTTCGCCGTCGCGGACGGTTATTTGTCCGTCTGCTCCGCCGGCTCGCCCGTTTCGGCGCCTTCGCCTTCTGCCGGCGCTTCGCGGGCGCGGATGGCCTCCGCGGCTTCCGGCTCAAAGAAGCGCTCGGCTTCGGCTACGGCTTCTTCGGCCTCCTCGCGCGCGACCGTAATGTCCTCGCCGCGGGCGATGCGCTCAGCCTCGTCGGCGTTGCGAGCGACCGTGATGTCGATCGACACTTCGACTTCCGGGTGCAGCGTCACCGGAACCTTGTGCAGCCCGATAGCCTTGATCGGCGTATTGAGCGCGATCTGGCTGCGCGACACCGCGAAGCCCTTGTCGCTCACGAGCGTGGCAATATCGCGTGGCGTCACCGAGCCATAGAGCTGACCGCCTTCGGCCGCCTGCCGCAGCACCGTGAACTTCTGGCCATTGAGCTTGCTCGCCACCTGTCCCGCCTCGCTCTTGAGCTCGAGGTTGCGCGCTTCGAGCTCGACCTTCATTCCTTCGAACTTCGAGCGGTTCTCCTTGGTGGCGCGCAGCGCCTTGCCGCGCGGCAGCAGGAAGTTGCGAGCAAATCCGTCCTTGACGCGCACGACCTCGCCCATCTGGCCGAGCTTGGCGACGCGTTCGAGCAGGATCACTTCCATTGTCGATCTCCGTTTGTTGCTTCTGAGCAGTTCGTTTCAGGTTTGTGGTGGATTTGGCGGCGGCAAGCGGCTGCCGCCGCGGGCGCGGAAGTTGAAGGCGGAATCGGCGAGGCCGAGCATCGCGATGAACAGGAGCGGCATGCCCGCGAACAGAATGATGAAGAGGTAGATCGCCAGCAGCATGAGTGGACGGCTGGGGTTTCCGCGCGTGATGGCATGCAGTACGACGAGGCCGAGAATGGCGTAGGCCATGATCAGGCTGGCCGCGCATGCAATCGCGATGAGGCCAGCGAAGTCGGGCAGCCATAAGCCAAAGACGGACGCGGCCAGCGTCGCGGGTGCAAGCGGCGGCAAGGTCATCGCAAAGAGGTCGGGCCACGGGCGCTTGAGCCGGCCGGAGATAAGCACGACCCTGCCGGCGAGCCAGAGAGTAAAGCTGTTGACCAGCGTGGCGAAGGCGGCGGCAACCGCGGGCATGGCCATCGCCACGGCAGCGACCACGTCCTTGTTCGCAAGACGCGTCGCCGCGGTCGGATCGGGCGTCGCCTGCGCCTGCAGCCGCACGATCTCTTCAGCGGCGTCCCGCAGCTTGCTCTGGAACGTTTGCCAGTCCGTCCCAAGTGTCACCATGAACGTGATGACGGCCAAGGCGCTTCCGAGCAGCGCACACCAGAACAGCAGGCGTCCGGCCGGATACCACTCCAGATGGTCCGCTGAGCTATTGCCGACCGGGCGAGCCAGCAGCGCGAGGTAGCCCAGCCACCAGGCCGGCGCGCCGGCTCCGATCGCAAATCCTAGCGAAGAGCGAAACCCGAGCGTCGCGCCGAGCGCCGCTATTGCGCAGAGCGCGGCGACCATTCCGGTCCAATGGCTCCAGCCAAGCGCCACAATCAGGATCGGCAGCGGTGCCAGGTGCGCGAGAAAAAGCGAGAAGGCGGCGCCTGACGCCACGGACGCAGACAAGACCGCAGCCGCGAGGCCCGCGCCAAGTCCAATGAGTATCGTCTGCAGCATCGCAAGCTGTCCCGCTTCATCAGCGGTTAGAGACGGATCCAAGTGTTGGTCCGCCCCAACCATCGGCCGGCTGCCCCACGGCGGTCGGCCTCGCATCGTATGTCCTCCCGCGAGTGGCGGGAGGCCGTTTGACCCGGGGCGCTAGCGGATCACGTAGGGCAATAGTCCCAGGAAGCGCGCGCGCTTGATCGCCTGCGCAAGCTCGCGCTGCTTCTTCGCCGACACCGCGGTGATGCGGCTCGGCACGATCTTGCCGCGCTCGGAGACGTATCGTTGCAGCAGTCGGGCGTCCTTGTAGTCGATCTTCGGTGCGTTGGCGCCGGAGAACGGGCAGGTCTTTCGGCGGCGGAAGAATGGCCGGCGTGTCTGCGTCGGTGCAAGGCCCATCGTCGTTACTCCGCGCTCTCGCTGGTTGCGGCGTCATCCCTTGGCGGCCGGCTGTCGCGGTCGCGTCGGTGCTCGCCACGATCGCGATCGCGATCGCGGAAGCCGCCGCGGTCTCGGTCGCGGAAGCCGCCGCCGCGATCATCGCGCTCGCGATCGCGGTCAACCTTGCGCATCATGACCGAGGGGCCTTCTTCGAGCTCGTCGACGCGCACGGTGAGGTAGCGCAGCACGTCTTCGTGCAGCCGCTCCTGACGCTCGATCTCGCTGACCACGGCCGCCGGTACGTCCAGATTTATGAAGGTGTAGTGCGCCTTGCGATTCTTGCGCAGCCGGTAGGAGAGCGATTTCACTCCCCACTGCTCGAGCTTGGCGATCTTGCCGCCCATCTGTTCGATGACGCCCTTGAGGTGGGCGGTCAGTTCTTCCACCTGCTGGGTGCTTGCGTCCTGGCGCGAGAGGAAGACGTGTTCATAGAGCGGCATGAAATGCCTTTCCCTGGTTCAATGCTGCTCACCCGGCGCGTAGCCCTTCGAGCCCTTTCGGGAAAGGCTCGAATGCTCAGAAGGCGGAAACACGGGACGCCGGGCCATCAGGCCCTGCCCAAGGCGCTCTCTGGTCGCGAGTGACCGTCGAGAATGCCTCAGGCCGTCCGTTCAGTTCCCGGCCGGGATCGAGCGGAAGGCAGGGTTTATAGGGCGTTTCGCCTAAAAAGCAAGGATGCCGCCTCAGGGGCGGTGGGTGCCATCGGTGCGCTGCAGCAATTCGGCGAGCTTGACCGCCAGATTGGCGGCTTCGCGCATCTGGCGGTCGGCGTTGGGGGTCTTGCTTGCGCTGGTGCGCAACCTGTTGAGCTCGGACAGGAGCATCTCGAGGTTGTCGGCCACGAGCTGCTGCCGGAACGACGGATCCTGGCGAGCATGCGCCAGATCGTCTTCGGTCGCGAGCGTCACCTTGGGCATGTGCCGAACCCTGGTCTCCCTCTCGCCTGTCTAGCGTTAAGATGTTGCGACCGGGTTAGAGAGGAAAGCCCGGGTACCGGCAAAGCCCGGGCATGGTTACCGCCGCCTTGACAGCCTCGCGCATGCAGTGTCTTAGGGCGCGACCTAATTCGGGGCGGCGGAATGTCGATTGCGTTCGTGTTTCCAGGCCAGGGCAGCCAGGCGGTCGGCATGGGCAAGGCGCTCGCCGAAGCCTTTCCGGTTGCCCGGCGGGCCTTTGATGAGGTTGATGCGGCGCTCGATGACAAGCTCAGCGCCATCATGTGGGAGGGGCCGCTCGAGCGGGTGACGCTGACTGAGAATGCGCAGCCCGCGCTTGTTGCAGTATCGCTTGCCGCGATGCGGGTGCTCGAGAGCGAGGCGGGTGTCGACCTCAAGCGCGATGCGGCCTTCGTGGCGGGCCATTCGGTGGGCGAGTATGCGGCGCTGGCGGCTGCCGGCGCGCTCACGCTTGCCGACGCAGTGCGGCTCGTGCGCATTCGCGGGCGCGCCATGCAGCAGGCGGTTCCGGTCGGCGTCGGCGCGATGGCGGCGCTGCTTGGCGCTGATTTTGAGCAAGCCGCTGCGATTGCGGCGGAAGCGGCGCAAGGCGAGATCGTGCAGGCGGCCAACGACAACGGCGGTGGACAAGTCGTGGTGTCCGGCCACAAGGCCGCGGTCGAGCGCGCAGTTGATATCGCCAAGGCCAGGGGCGTGCGGCGCGCCATGATGCTGCCGGTCTCCGGCCCGTTTCATTCCGCGCTGATGCAGCCGGCCGCCGACGTGATGGCGGATGCGCTCGCCAAGGTCACGGTCAAGCCGCCCTGCGTGCCGCTCGTTGCCAATGTGTTGGCGCGCCCGACCAGCGATCCGGCCGAGATCGTGCGCGGTCTGGTCGCGCAGGTAACCGGTACCGTACGTTGGCGCGAAACGATCGCATTCATGGCGCAAGCGGGCGTGACGACGTTCTACGAAGTCGGCTCCGGCAAGGTGCTGTCCGGTCTCGTCAAGCGGATTACCGACGGCGCAACAGGGACTGCCATCGGCACGCCGGGGGACGTCGAAGCGTTCAAGGCGGCGCATGGTTGATGCTACGGGGAGTGCGGTGATGTTCGATCTGACCAGCAAGACGGCGCTCGTCACCGGCGCAAGCGGCGGCATCGGCGGCGCGATCGCGCGTGCGCTGCATGCGCAGGGCGCGACGGTTGCGATCTCGGGCACGCGCCGCGACGCGCTCGATGCCCTCGCAAGCGACCTCGCCGGTCGCGTGCATGTGCTCGCCTGCGACCTCGCCGACAAGGACGCGGTCGAAGCGCTGGTGCCCCAATGCGAAGCGGCGATGGGCAAGCTCGACATCCTGGTCGCCAATGCCGGCATTACGCGCGACAATCTCCTGGTGCAGCTGAGCGACCAGGCCTGGGACGAGGTCATTGCACTCAATCTGACGGCGACCTTCCGGCTGGCGCGTGCGGCTGTGAAGACCATGATGCGGCGCCGCTACGGCCGCCTGATCGGCATCACCTCGGTGGTCGGCGTTACCGGCAATCCCGGGCAGGCCAACTACACCGCCGCCAAGGCCGGCATGATCGGCATGATCAAGTCGATCGCGCAGGAATATGCCAAGCGCGGTGTTACCGCCAATTGCATCGCACCGGGCTTCATCGCAACTGCGATGACCGAGAAGCTTAACGACAAGCAGCGCGAAGCGATCCTGGCGCGGGTTCCGGCCGGCCGGCTTGGCGCCGGCTCTGACGTGGCCTCTGCGGCGGTCTATCTCGCGTCCGACGAGGCCGGCTACGTGACCGGCCAGACGCTGCACGTGAACGGAGGCATGGCGATGTTCTAGGCCCGAAATAGAGGGTTTCCGATGGTGTCTGGCCGGTGGCCGGGTGTGCTGGTCAAGGCATTTGAAGTGTGGTAACCGAACCTCGGCTTGGCTGGGAACGCATCATGGGGCCAGCGCGATCGCCTGGCTCCGTTCGCGACCGCACCTGATCCCGCCGGTTGCAGCGACAAGCTGATCTCATGGCTCGGGGGGGCGACCGGTCGGGCCGAAATGCAAGGACACGAGGGCGAAGCGATGAGTGACATTGGCGAGCGGGTGAAAAAGATCGTCGTCGAGCACCTGGGCGTTGAAGCTGACAAGGTGACTGAGAACGCGAGCTTCATCGACGATCTCGGCGCCGACAGTCTCGACACCGTCGAACTCGTCATGGCCTTCGAGGAAGAGTTCGGATGTGAGATTCCGGACGACGCGGCTGAGACCATTCTGACCGTCGGCGACGCGGTCAAGTTCCTTGAGAAGAACGCCAAGAGCTGATCCTTCCCTGTTCGTATGGTTCGTCGCGCGCGTGCGAGGCTTGGACCTTCGCGGCGGCGAGACTTATGATTGTCGCGTATGATCATCGCGAAGGGCGAGGAGCCAGACATGAGACGTGTGGTCATCACGGGCCTCGGCATGGTGACGCCGCTCGGCTGCGGCGTGGATCACAGTTGGCAGCGTCTCATCGCGGGGCAAAGCGGCGTGACGCGCGTCGAGCGCATCGACGTGTCGGACTTGCCGTCGCAGATCGCCGGCCAGATCCCGCGCGGTGATGGCTCGGCCGGAACCTACAATCCGGACCAATGGATGGAGCCGAAGGAGCAGCGCAAGGTCGACGAGTTCATCGTCTTTGCGATGTGCGCGGCCAAGCAGGCGCTCGATGACGCCGGCTGGAAGCCGCAGGCCTACGAAGACCAGATCGTCAGCGGCGTAATGATCGGCGCCGGCATTGGTGGCGCCGGCGGGATCGCCGACACCGGCGTCCTCTTGAAGGA
Source organism: uncultured Alphaproteobacteria bacterium (assembly GCA_963753575.1). Classification (GTDB taxonomy): domain Bacteria; phylum Pseudomonadota; class Alphaproteobacteria; order Rhizobiales; family Xanthobacteraceae; genus VAZQ01. The sequence goes on along the minus strand of CAVWCR010000003.1, from coordinate 1,744,830 downwards.
GCGCGGGCCGCGCCGGGTCTCGCCGTTCTTCGTGCCCGGGCGCATCATCAATCTCGCGTCCGGCTACGTGTCGATCGAGCATGGGCTCAAGGGCCCCAACCACGCGGTGGTGACCGCGTGCTCGACCGGCTCGCATGCGATCGGGGACGCCGGCCGGCTGATTGCGCTCGGCGATGCCGACGTCATGGTGGCGGGCGGAACCGAATCACCGGTCAATCGCATCTCGATGGCGGGTTTCGCGGCCGCGCGCGCGCTTTCGACCGGCTTCAACGACACGCCCGCGCGCGCCTCGCGACCGTACGATCGCGACCGCGACGGCTTCGTGATGGCGGAGGGCGCCGGCATCGTCGTGCTGGAGGAATACGAGCACGCCAAGCAGCGCGGGGCCCGGATCTATGCCGAGCTGATCGGCTATGGGCTTTCGGGCGATGCCTATCATATCACGGCGCCTGCGCCCGATGGCGACGGCGCGTTGCGCTGCATGAATGCTGCGCTCAAGCGTGCCGGCGTTTCGCCTGCAGAGGTCGACTACATCAACGCGCACGGAACATCGACGCCGCTCGGCGACGAGATCGAGCTCGGCGCCGTCCAGCGGCTCCTGGGAAATTCGGCCGGGCACCTGAGCATGTCGTCCACCAAGTCAGCGGTTGGGCACCTTCTGGGAGCAGCGGGCGCGATCGAGGCGATCTTCTCGATCCTCGCCATCCGCGATCAGGTGGCGCCGCCGACCATCAATCTGGACAACCCGTCGGTCGAAACGCCGATCGACCTGGTGCCGCATCAGGCAAGGAAACGCCCCATCGCGGTGGCGCTGTCGAATTCGTTTGGCTTCGGAGGCACCAACGCCTCCCTGGTGTTCAGGAAAGTTGGGGACTGATTGGCGATGGCTAAGCGCCAGTCCCATGTTCGCCATATTTGGCAATAACTTAGAGGTATCCGAAGGCGGTCGAATCGATCGCGCGCGTCAGATTTCGGTAGCCAGAGACCAGAATCACTGCCAGCATTTGCGCCGGGTGGCCGGCGTTGGTGCTGGTGGGCGTCAGAGTGGGGATTGAGGCGGTGAATCCAAAAGGCACGCCGCCCGGTAGCAGCGGCAAAGGGCCGACGCGGTCGCGCACCCCCTTGGTCGCGCCCACCCTCGGCCGACCTCCTCCTGCTGCGGGGACGACTGCGGCCGCATTGCGCGGATCGTCGGGACGGCCGCGGCAGTTGTTGAGCGATCCCCCACGCCAGCCGGCAACCACCCCGCCGTCGCAGCCGCCGTCGACAAGCCCGCAGGCGGCGCCGTCGGCAACCGGTATCGGGCGCCGTCTGACTGAGAGCCTGGGTCCGCAGACGAATGTGAGCCCTGCGGCAACGCCATCCTCCGGACAACCCGCGCAGGGCGCCGGCAGAGTTATTCCGCGCCGCAATTGGTTTCCGACGGAGCCTACCCCGAAGCAGACCCAGGAGAAGCAGACCAAGGACACGGCTCTCAGGGATGCCGCCAGCAAAGAGACGCCGTTGCGCACGCGGCTTGCAGCGCCGCCCCAAGCCCGCCCGAATGCGGGGGCAAGCTGGTCGAGTGAGCCGGAACCGCCAATTCGGTCAGAGCCATTGTTGCCGAATGCGGTGGGCGGCTCTGCGCGCCTAACGGGCCAGCGCGTCGGCAATCGCGGCCTTGCCATGTCCGGCCAGGCTCCGGTCCGCACGCAGGTGGACGCGGGCGAGCCCTATCCGCCCATCTCCGGGCGCCTGCAGGATGGCATCGGCACGCCGTTGATGGATCAGAAACGTCTTACGCCGCGCTCGCCGCGGGCCGCGTTGGAGCCCGAACACGTGACGGTACCCACTCGTCGTTCCAGACGCGCACGCAATCCGCTGGTCATTGTCGGGAATGCGATCTTCACGCTTCTGATCCTGCTTGCCGTGGCGGGGGGCATCACCTTTGCGGTCGGCAAGACGCGGTTCGAAGCGCCCGGGCCGCTCGAGCACGAAAAGGTGGTGAACATTCCCTCGCGCCTCGGCATCATGGACATCGCCGACCTGTTGCGGCGGGAAGGCGTGATTGACGAGCACCCGGTGATTTTCCTCGGCGGCGTCATCGCGCTCAAGGCGCGCGCCGAGCTCAAGTCCGGCGAATACCTTTTCAGCAAGCACGCCAGCGTCCGCGACGTGGTGGAGACCATGGTCGAGGGCAAGGTCGTTCAGCATGCGATCACGATTCCCGAGGGCCTGACCTCGGAGCAGATCGTGCGCCGGCTGCTGGACAGCGAAATCCTCACCGGCAATATCATGGATGTGCCGCGTGAGGGCTCGTTGCTGCCGGAGGGCTACCGGTTTCCGCGCCGGACCCCGCGAGATCAGGTCATTCAGCGCATGCAGCGCGAGCAGAAGCGCGCGCTGCAGGATATCTGGGAGCGGCGCGCGTCCGACCTGCCGGTCCGCACGCCCGAGCAACTCGTCATTCTGGCGTCGATCGTCGAGAAGGAGACCGGCAAGTCGTCCGAGCGCTCGCGGGTCGCCGCCGTGTTCGTGAACCGGTTGAAACAGCGCAAGCGTCTCGAATCCGACCCGACCATCATCTATGGGCTGGTTGGCGGCAAGGGCTCGCTCGGCCATCCGATCACCAAGAGCGAGAAGGAAACGCCGACGCCCTACAACACTTACATGATCGACGGCTTGCCGCCCGGCCCGATCGCCAATCCGGGGCGCGCCTCGCTCGAGGCGGCCGCCAACCCGGCGCGCACGAAGGAGATGTTCTTCGTCGCCGATGGAACCGGCGGCCATGTGTTTGCCGAAACCTACGATCAGCACTTGCGTAATGTGGCGCGTCTGCGCGCGCTCGAGCGCGGTGAACGGAACTCGGCGCCGGCCACATCGTTTCAGGCGGAGGAGCCCGCTGCGGGTGGCAGACCGATCTTGCCGCTGGTGCGGCCCAAACGGAGCCCGAGCAAGAAGCGGTAGGCGCCGGCGCGCGACGCGCGAGCCCAATCGGCATCATACCGTGGCGAGCCGGCGGCAGGCGTCCGCCGCGGCCAGCGCTAGCTCCTTGTTTGAGCACATGATCTTTCTTGAAACCGGTTGCCCCTTTTTGCCTTCATGCTCTAAGGTCGCGGCGCGAATCTATTTGGCTTTTTGAACATTTTTTGCGAGGCGAAAGGCCAATGGCGCTGTCGAGCATGACCGGCTTCGCCCGCCGCCATGGTGTAAGCGGCAGCTACGCCTGGGCCTGGGAGCTCAAGTCGGTCAACGCCAAGGGGCTCGATCTGCGGCTGCGCGTACCGCCAGGGTGGGACGCGGTCGAGGCGCCGGTGCGCGCGCACGCGGCCGGGATGCTGGCACGTGGCTCGGTCTACGGAACACTCACCGTCGAGCGGCAGGGCGTTGCTCCGACCGTGCGGGTGAACGAGCCAGTGCTCAACGCCGTGCTGGCCACGCTCAAGGACCTGTCCGACAGGGTTGCGGCCGCGCCGCCGCGGCTTGACGGCATCCTCTCTCTCAAGGGCGTCATCGAGGTCTTGGACGAGGACGAGAAGGAAGACGAGCGCCGCGCCGTCGAGCAGGCGGTGGTGGCCGGCTTCCGTGAGGCGGTCGCCGAGCTTAGTGCGATGCGGCGGCGCGAAGGCGCCGCATTGGGGCAGGTGCTGACGCAGCGTCTCAGTGAGATCGCCGCGCTCACCGCGCAGGCGGAGGCGGTGCCCGGCCGCCGTCCCGAAGCGATCAAGGCGCGCATCGCCGAGCAGATCGCGACGCTGCTCGACGCCTCCAGCCGCTTCGATCCGGACCGCCTCCATCAGGAAGCGATCCTGATCGCCAGCAAGGCCGATATCCGCGAGGAGCTCGACCGGCTTGCCTCGCATGTCGCGCAGGCCACCCGCCTGATCGGAGACGGCGGAGCGGTCGGACGGCGGCTCGACTTCCTCTCGCAGGAGCTCAATCGCGAAGCCAACACGCTCTGCTCCAAGTCCAACGATGTGGCGCTCACCAACATCGGCCTCGAGCTCAAGTCCGTGGTCGAGCAGTTTCGCGAGCAGGTGCAGAACTTGGAATAGCATCGGCGGCGCGGGGCAGGGGATTGCGGGGGTTGAGGATGACGAGAACGCCGGCGGCCGGTACCGGCTCGAAGACATCTGGTGCGAGCAAGACCAGTTCCAGGAGGGCGGGCGTCAAGAACGCCGGCGCCAAGAAGAGCAGCGCCAAGAAAACCGGCGCCAAGAAAACCAGCGCCAAGAAAACCAGCTCCAAGACGAGCGGCCGCAAGAAGACCGGCGCCAAGAACGCCGGCGCAAAGAGCGCCATCGTCCGCCGCGGTTTGATGCTGGTCTTGTCCTCGCCCTCGGGCGCCGGCAAGACCACGCTGTCACGGATGCTGCTCGATCATGATCCATCGGTCGAGCTGTCGGTTTCGGTGACGACGCGCACGCGTCGCGCCAACGAAAAGGACGGCCGCGACTACCACTTCATCGACAAGGATCGGTTCAGCCAGATGGTGAAGACCGGCGAATTGCTCGAGTGGGCCGAGGTGTTCGGCAATCTTTACGGCACGCCGCGGGCACCGGTCGAAGCCTCGCTGGCGGCCGGCCGCGACGTCTTGTTCGACATCGACTGGCAAGGCACGCAGCAACTGCGCGAGAAGGTCCGCAGCGACATGGCGAGCATCTTCGTGCTGCCGCCCTCGATGCCCGAGCTCGAGCGACGGCTACGCGAGCGCGCGCTCGACGACGAGCGCGTGATCAGGGGCCGCATGGCGAAGGCGGGCGACGAGCTCAGCCATTGGCCCGAATACGACTACGTGATCCTCAATGACGACATTGAGCGCGCTTTCGCCGAGGTGTGCGCGATTCTCGCTGCTGAGCGTCTCAAGCGCGAACGGCAGGTTGGCCTTTCCGACCTGGTACGCAACCTGCTGACCAAGACTTAACGCTCCGGCGGTCGCCCGCCGGCACGAACGTCAGGTATTCCGGCCGATGCGGCTCTAGATCATGTTCGGCGGTGCGAAGAAGCACTTACGCATGCCGCCCCACTGGCACCGCCAATAGTGACCGTCAGGGGACGGCAGCGCTTCGGTGAAAGGCACCGTTTCGCTGGCGCTCTTGACGAAGTAGCCGGCCGCCGTGACCGTCACGTCGGCATCGGCAAGCTCAAGACAGTCGCGTTCGCCGCAGCACAACTCTCCGACTGCATTCTTGTAGCCGCCGCGCTGGATCCATTCGGCCGGACCGTGAGCGGATGCGAGAGACAGGGTCACAGTTACTAACAGACCCCCTAGCACAAGACGCCTTACACCAATTGAAGGTTTCAGGGTCATGGCCCACTCCATCTGGGAGGGAAGTACAAAGCCTGCCCGTTAATTAATGAACGGAATATGAACGGCCCTACCAGAGAACCACTAGGCCTGTGGACGAAAGGCGCGCGCCAGCGCCACGAAGCCTTCGACCGGAATATCTTCCGCGCGCGCCGTTGCTTCGATGCCGGCCACCTTGAGCAATTCGCCTGCATCGACACCGAGTGATTTGAGGCTCTGGCGCAGCATCTTGCGACGCTGGCCGAAGGCTGCCTCGGTCACGCGCTGCAGCGCGCCGCTGACGCAGGCGAGCGGCGCCCGGCGCGGAATGAGTTCCACCAGCGAGGACGTCACCTTGGGCGGTGGCACGAAGGCGGACGGCGCGATGTCGAACAGGATGCGCGCTTCGCTGCGCCATCCCGCCAACACGGAGAGCCGTCCATAGGCCTTGCCGCCGGGCGCCGCCGTGATTTGCAGCGCGACCTCGCGCTGGAACATCAGCACGAGCCGGTCGTACCAGGGCGGCCACGGCTCGGTGGTGAGCCAGCGAACGAGCAGCGCGGTTGCGATGTTGTAGGGCAGGTTGGCGACGACGCGCGCCGGCGGGGCCGGCCGTGTGCGCGGATCGAATTCGAGCGCGTCGCCTTCGATGACCTCCAGCCGGCCCGGATAGCGTTCGGCGATCTCGCCGAGCGCCGCGATTGCGCGCGCGTCGCGCTCGACCGCGACCACGCGCGCGCCCTGCGCCAGGAGCGCGCGGGTGAGGCCGCCGGGACCGGGACCGACTTCCAGCACGCTGACGCCGTCGAACGGGCCGGCGGCCCGCGCGATGCGGGCGGTGAGGTTGAGATCGAGCAGAAAATTCTGCCCGAGCGATTTCCTGGCGCGCAGCGCGTGCCGCCGGATCACCTCCCGCAGCGGCGGAAGATCATCGATGGCGCTCATGCCTGCTGCAGTGTGGCCGGCGTTGCTGTCCGCGCTACCAGGCGTTCGGCGAGACGGATGGCGGCAATGAGGCTTGAGGGGTCGGCGCGGCCGGTGCCGGCGATGTCGAAGGCGGTGCCGTGATCGGGAGAGGTGCGCACGAACGGAAGTCCGAGCGTCACGTTGACCGCATGATCGAACGCGAGCGTCTTGATCGGGATCAGCGCCTGGTCGTGATACATGGCGAGCGCCACATCGTAGCTCGCACGCGCAGCCGCATGAAACATCGTGTCGGCGGGCATCGGCCCGCGCGCGTCGATGCCGTCGGCGCGCAGCCGCTCCACCGCCGGGGCGACCACCGTGCGATCCTCCTCGCCCAGCGTTCCGTCCTCGCCCGCGTGCGGGTTGAGACCGGCGATCGCGAGCCGCGGGCGGGCGATGCCGAAACGTGAGGTGAGATCGCGCGCGACGATGCGGCCGGTCGTGGTCACCAGCTCGGTGGTGAGGCGTGCGATCACGTCGCGCAGCGGCAGATGAATGGTGACCGGGACCACGGCGAGCTCAGGCGACCACAGCATCATCACCGGCTGCGCATCGATCCCGGTCATTTCAGCTGCGAGCTTGGCCAGATACTCGGTGTGCCCGGGCTCGGTGAAGCCCGATCGGTAGAGCACGTTCTTGGCGACCGGGTTGGTGACGACCGCGCAGGCTCTGCCTGCAACGACGTCACGCACGGCGCACCGGATTGCCGCAATCGCTGCTGGTGCGCTCGATGCGTCCGGGTGGCCGGGCTCGGCGGTCGTCGCGACCCCGATATCGACCACCGGCAGCGCGCGCGCGAAAGCCGCCGCGGCTGCCGCAGGCTCGACCACGGTGATCGGGACATCGGGCGCCATGGTCTTGGCGCGGCGCTCGATGAACGGTGGATCGGCAAGCAGGTAGAACGGCGCCAGGCCGAGCTCGGCGCGCCGGCGCCAGGCCGCGAAGGTAATGTCGGGTCCGATTCCAGCCGACTCACCGAGCGTCAGCGCCAGGGGCCGCGCCATCGACCTACCTACGCTCGATCAACGCTTCGCGACGCAGCCGCTTCAGATATGCCTTCGACTGCTGCTCGAAGCGCTGCGACGCGAGCGCCTCGCGGGCCTGCCGCTTGGCCGGCGCGTCGGCCTTGGATTCCTGCTTGCTGCAGATGGCGTACATTTCCACGCCATGCCTGGTGACTTCCGGCGCCGTCAGCTGTCCAACCGGCACGGCGTCAAGCAGCTTGCGCAGCGGCGGCGGCAGGTCGCCTGAATTGCGGATGATCTGACCGCGCACCGCAGTGTCACGCATCGCGCGCGCGGCACGAATGCCCTCTTCGCAGTTCTTGAAGCGGCCGCGCAGCGCTTCGGCTTCCTTGCGGCGGCTATCGAAGACCGCTGCCGACGAGCCCGGCGGCACCAGCAGCAGGATCGGGCGCATCCTGTACTCCATCGCGGTGGTGTCTAGGCCCTCCGCATTCTTGGCCTCCTTGGCCTCCAGGGCCTGCTCGACCTCCCGATCGGTCAGCTGCAGGCTCGCCTGATAACGCCCGCGCACCAGTTGGTTCCAGACCGAATCGGCGCGAATGCGGGACTTCAGCGTGTTGGGATGGATGCCGGCCTTGGCCAGGTTCTGCGTGAGTTGCGCGGCAGTCTGGTTCACGCGGCGGCCCATGTTCGCGTACAGGGAGTTCACCTCCTCATCGGGGACCTCGATGCCCCAGCGCTTGCCTTCGCGAATCTTGAGCTTTTCGTCGATGAGCTCGTTGATTACGTCCTCCTTCGCCGCTGCCTTGTGGGTCGACAGCTGGATGAATTTCATGCGCTGGTCGACGTCGATCGCGGTAATGGGCTCGCCATTGACGACCGCCACGACGGTCTGGGCACGCGCGGTGAAAGGCGTTGCCATGGCCATGAGCATGGCAACGATGAGCAGGCGGCATGCTGCAGCAGGTTGAGCCATGTAAGTCATCGTAATCTTGCCAATCTTGCCTACGTCACGAAGCCGGTCGCAACAGGGCGCCGGCGATTATTTCGGGAATCCTGTGACACCCTGACCGAGGGAGGACGTTCCCGTACTGACCGAGTTGCCACCAAGCGTGCGCAGGCTGAGCTGCAGCATGAGCGTCTGGTTGTGTTTCTGGGTCGAGTTGTAATTGTATTCTGTGATGTAATTAAGGGCCAAGATAAGGCAATCGTCGACGTAGCCGACGCCGACCTGGGTCTCGGTCAGCTGCTCGGCGCGCAGATCGTAGCGCACCGCCCCCAGCATCAGCCAGTTCGGGTTGATCTTGTACTTGGCGCTGCCGACCACCCCTTCGCGGCGGTCGAGGAACCCGAGCGCCGGCTGGGCGGCGTAGTTGCCGTAGATCACCGAAGTGGTCCAGCGGTCGTAGTTGGCCGCCGCCTCGAACTCCGTCCGCTGCAGAGTGAAGTCGGCCTCGTTAAGGCGGAAACGGGAGGTGAGCGTGAAAGTCGAGTTCGGCTGGTAGGCAACCCGCGCGACGTAGTCGGAGCGCTTGGTATCGAGGCCGCTCTCAATGCCGGTATTGGTCGGGCCGCCGACCGCGAACGAGTTCTGACCGAACAGGCTATAGGACTGCCCGAACAGCACGTTGACGAAGCCGCCGCGATTGAATTGCGCGGTGTATTGCAGGCCTGCGTTGACCCGGCCGCCGCCTTCCACGCGGTCCCAGCCGGAGTACTTGTCGACGCGGAACAGGTTGCTGGCGTCGAAGTTCAGGCTCTGCGAATCCTCGTTAGGGACGAGCCCAATGCCGGTCTCATTCGGTCGCGCGATGACCTGCGCGATCGGCTCGATCGTCTGGGTGCCCCACGACTGCACGCTGATGAATGGATAGCGATACTCGACGCCGACGGTCGGCATGACGCGCGTGACATCGGTGGTGCCGGTCTTCATGTAGTTTGCGACGCCGGGGTCGCCGACGACCTCGACGTTCGCTAAATCGACGCGCGCCGAAGCAAACGGCGTAAACACCTGGCCAAAGCTGTCGACGATGGTGCGCCGCCAGCCCAATTCCGTCGAGAGCCGCGAATAGGTGCCCGGCACGCCGCGCAACAGGCAATTGTTTATCGTCTTGACGGTCGGGTCGGCGCTGGTGATCGAGCACAGGCCGTTGTTGGCCGCATTGGAGTTGATCGGATCGAAGAACGCCGATTCGCGGGTGAAACTCGTGAGGTTGCTGCGCAGGCTGACCTCGCCGCCGAGGACCGGCTCCTTGGCCGTGTATTCGTGATTGATCACCGGATGAATGACCGGGATCTGGCGCTGGCTGTCCTTGCTGGAGAACCCGTAGAAATACATGGCGCGCATGTCGAAGAAGCTGCGATCGCCGCGGCCCTGCAGGTAGACCTGTGACAGCACGTAGTCCGGCGTCGTCGCCAGGAGATTCGTCGTCTGGAACCGCCGGTAGAGGCCATAGTCCTGGAAGTAGGCGCGGTCGGTGATCAGCGTGCCGTCCCAGCCGTAGACCCATTTGTCGTTCAGCCTGAACTGGCCCGACAACTCGACATGGCCGCGGAAATCGCGGAATCCGGGCAGGTCGCCCTTGTCGAGGAAGGCCTGCTTGTCGAGCTGGAAGATGCCGCTGGCGCGGATCATGTAGGAGCCGTTGATCAGGCGCTGGCGCCATTCGGCCTGCACGAGCGGGCCCTGCTTGCTCGTGATCATCGGCGTGATGGTGGCGTCGTAGTCGGGTGCGAGCGCCAGGTAGTAAGGCGTCGTGACGCCGAAGCCGTAGACCGAGCTGGTATGATAGGTCGGAATGAGCCAGCCGCTCTTGCGCTTCGCACTCGGATCGGGCGCCGAGAAATAGGGGACCCAGGCAAGCGGCACACCGAAGAACTCGAATCGAGCGTCCTCGAAATACATCATCTTCTCACCCTGATCGTGCACGATCCGGGTGGCCTTGATCTGCCATTTCGGCGGCTTCAGCGGATCGTCCTTGCAGGGCTCGCAGGCGGTGTAGACGCCGCTCTGGAACACGGTGACGTTGCCGCTCGTGCGCTCGGCGCGGCTCGCTGCGAATCGGGTCTGCTCGGGGCCGTCGACGCGCAGCGAATCGACAAAGCCGTCGCGGAAGTCGTCGCTCAGATCGAGAATGTCGCCGTAGACGACCTTGCCGTCGGCTTCGTGCAGCTGGACATTGCCTTCGGCGTGCAGCCGCTTGGTCTTCTGGTCGTAGATGACGCTGTCGGCGGTGAGCGTGGCGCCCGAGTAGTAGATCTGCACATTGCCGACCGCCGAGACCCGCTCGTTGGTGTAGTCGTAGTGCATCTCGGTCGCGCGCACGAGCATCTGGTCCTTCGTGCCCTTGCGCGGCTGCAAGAGCCCGCTGCCGGGCTGGCTCGATTTCGGGCGCGGCGGGAAGGAGACGATGCTGCCCTTCTGGGCCAGCACGGGCCGCACGCCGGCGATGTTTCCGACGGCGACAATAGCGACCGTGGCCGCGATGGCGAGGAGGCGCCACCAGCCAAAACCAAACAGACCTGGACGAGCGGTGGGCGCAGCCATCACCCGTCCTCCTGGTAGAGCAACATCATTAGCCCAGTGAGCCCCCCGACAAGCGGCGGCAGACCGGCTGCAATCACCGGCGACAGCAGCCCAGCCTTGCTCAAGTCCCCGATCACCTTCGACATTACGTAGAGCAGAAAGCCCACCAAGACGCCACCCAGAACCATCCGTTGTACCCCTCCGAAGCGAACGGATCGGAGGCTGACGGAAGCGGCCAAGATGACCATCGCGGCGAGGTAGAATGGTTGAGCCAGCAGTTGATAATACTGCACGCGATAGCCGGCGGCTGCTAGCCCGGCGTTCTCTGCCAAGCGAATGTAGGCCGATAGTTGCCAAAACGGCACAGTGTCCGGGGTCGCGAAGCTTTCCCGCACCTGGGTAAGGGTCAGATTGGTCGGCAGGTCGTAGACGTCCTGGTCAACCGGCGCCTGTTCCCGGGAATAGAGGCGGGCTCCCGAGAGCCGCCAAAAGCCGTCGTGCAGGACGGCGCTCTTGGCCTCGATTCGCTGCTGGAAGCGGTCCGAATCGTCGAATTGGAAGACCGTCACGCCGGCGAGCTGGATGCCTTGCTGGCTCGAGGACTTGGCGTTGATGATGGCTTGGCCCACGCTGCTGCGCTGACGCACCCAGAAACCGCTGCCGACATCGTGGAAGCTGTTGCGGGTCCGGCCGAACAGCTCGGCTTCGAGCCGGGCGGACTGCTCGCGCAGCGACGCCGAGATCGGGTTGTAGAGCGCCGTTGTGGCGGCGCCGATGAGGAGCGCGATGATGATGGCGGGTCCGACGAACTGCCAAGCCGATACGCCGGCGGAGCGCGCGACCACAAGCTCGAGGCGACGCGAAAGGTTGAGATAGCAGAACATCGCGGCCGTCATCACCGTGAACGGCAGGACGCGCTCGGTCAGATAGGGCACCCTATAGAGCGAGATCTTGGCGACCAGCGCCGCCGAGACGTCCTTCATGTCCGAGGTGCGCCGCATCATCTCGATGAAGTCGACCATCGCAACCAGGAGCAGGAGCCCCAGGAAAATCGCGATCACGGCGCCGAGGAAGCGCAGGCCGAAATAGCGCGCGAGCGTCCCGGTCATCATCGCGTCTGCCCCAGCAGTGCGGCGGTGCTTCGGGACATGCCTTCGGCAAGCGCGCTAATGGACTTGGTGATGAAGGCCGGCGGCTCGATGATGAGGCCGCGCCCGATCGCCCAGAAGCCGACGATGAACGTGATGGCGAGCGCCGCATACGGAACGAGCAGCAAGTACGGCCGATGCGCGCCCGCGAGCGTGCCGATGAAGCCGACGCCGCGCAGCACAGAGACCGCGAGCGCCGCGCTGATGAGCGACATGGTGCGGCTTTGGCGCGTGGTGCGCGGTGCGCCCAGATACGCATAGGTGATCACCAGGAAGGCGAGTGGATAGAGTGGGGCGGTGATCCGATTGTGCAGCTCCGAGGCGAAATTACCCGGCTGCTCCTTGAACAACGGATCGTTGGCCGGAGGATAGAGCAGCTCCCATGGAAACCGCTCCTGAACCGAGTAGCGGATGAAGGTGATCGTGGGAGTGAGCCGGGACAGATCGAAAGCGTGCTCGCGGAACGCGACAAAGTCCGGATCGCGATGGCCCGCCACGTGTCGCTGTACGGTCCCGTTATCGAGCACCAGATAGGTTCCGCGCTCGTTCGAGATGATGTCGCCCTTCTCGGCCAGGATGGTGACGCGCTCCTTGGGGTCGCGGCTGTCGTCGATCAGGATGCCCAGGAGCTGGCCGTTGGGGGCGCGGCTGCGGATATGCAGGGTCATGCGGCCGTCGACCACCGCAAAGCGGCCGGGCTGGACGTTGCTGGTCACGACCTCGGCGCGCACCTCGGTGGCCCAGCGGCGCAGCTCGCGCAGGCTTTTGGGCGACACGTACATGCTGATCACCGCGACCACGAGCGAGACCACAATCCCGACCGCGAGAAACGGCCGGAAGATCCGCCACGGCTGCATCCCGGCCGCGTTCATGACGATCAGCTCGGAATCGTTACTGAGCTTGTTGAGCACATAGCCGACCGCGATCATGAGCGCGATCGGCGAGATCAACAGAACGAGCAGGGGAATGATCAGTCCGGTGATGCCGACGAAGACCAGGATGGTCTGGCCCTGATTGGTCATCAGGTCGACGTTGCGCAACGCCTGTGTCATCCACATCAGCGTTGTCACGCTGGCGAGGACAACCAGGAAGGCACCGAGCGTGGTGCGAAAGATGTAACGCCCGATCGACCCCATTTTCGCGCGCGTCGCCCCCACTCTCGGCCCCTCTGCCCATGCAGCCACACCGCCTGCGGACCGTCCGTCCCGATCCTCTAAATCATCGGCCAACAAAATGGCCTCGCCAAGGCAAAGCCCTTGAGTATTAACAACAAAACCCCCGTGTTCGCTGGCCTTTGCGTTAATTTTTTTCTCTCTGTGGCGGTCTTGCACCAGGGGCTTTGCAGGCGTTCAAAGGCGGGTCATATCTGTGCACCCGTCGTGGGTTTGATCCCGGTACTCATGTCCGGCCGGACCCCCCGGCCGACTGCGAGGAGTTCGTATGCCCCTGAAACTCGATTTTGCCCCGATCTCGACGTCCCCCAAGGGTGTTCTTGTTGTGTTCTGTGACGAGGGGCTCAAATTCGGCTCTGCCACCCGCCAAGCGCTTGCTCCCACGGGGGATCTGGTCGCCCGCGCGGCGGCGGCCGAGCGCTTCAAGGGCAAGAAGTCCGGCACCCTCGATATTGTGGCGCCGGCCGGCCTTGAGGTCTCGCGCCTGGTCGTGGTGGGGGTCGGCAAGCCGCGCGACCTGAAGACCAGCGACTTCGTGAAGCTCGGCGGCGCCGCAATGGGCAAGGTCCCGGGCGCGGCGGCCGAGGTGACCATCATGGCCGATCTGCCGGGCGGAGCGCCCAAGCCCGACCACGTCGCCGAACTAGCGCTCGGGGCGCGGCTGCGCGCCTACGCGTTCGACCGCTACAAGACCAAGCGCAAGGACGGCGATGACAAGCCCCAGGATGTCCACGCCACGATCGCGGTCGCCAACGTGGCGGCGGCGCGGAAGGCCTATGGGGCGCGCGATGCGGTGGCCAACGGTGTGACGTTCGCGCGCGATCTCGTCAACGAGCCGGCGAACGTCCTCTATCCGGAAGAGTTCGCGCAGCGCGCAGCGACAAGCCTCAAGAAACTCGGCGTCGCAGTCGAGGTGCTCGACGTGCCCGCCATGAAGAAGCTCGGCATGAACGCGCTGCTTGGGGTCGGACAGGGCTCCGAGCACGACAGCCGCTGCGTAGTCATGCGCTGGAATGGCGGCAAGAAAGGCTCAGCCCCGGTCGCCTTCATCGGCAAGGGCGTCTGCTTCGACACCGGCGGCATCTCGATCAAGCCTGCTGCCGGCATGGAGGACATGAAGGGCGACATGGCGGGTGCGGCCTGCGTGGTCGGCCTCATGCAGGCGCTCGCCGCGCGCAAGGCGAAGGTGAACGTCGTGGGCGCGATCGGGATCGTGGAGAACAGCGTCGACGGCAAGTCGCAGCGGCCCGGCGATATCGTCACCTCGATGTCGGGGCAGACGATCGAGGTGATCAACACCGATGCCGAAGGTCGCCTCGTGCTCGCCGACGTGCTGCACTACGTCAACACCCGCTTCAAGCCCAAGTTCATGATCGATCTTGCGACGCTGACCGGCGCCATCATCATCGCGCTCGGGCACGAATATGCCGGCCTGTTCTGCAACGATGACCGGCTCGCCGAGCGGTTGCTCAAGGCGGGGCGGCAGACCGGCGAGAAGCTCTGGCGCATGCCGGTCGGGCCCGAATTCGACAAGCAGATCGAATCGAAGTTCGCCGACATGAAGAACGTCGGCGGCCGGCCGGCCGGCTCCATCACGGCCGCGCTGATTCTGTCGCGCTTCGTCGACAAGACCCCCTGGGCGCACCTCGACATCGCCGGTACCGGCATGGGCTCGCCGCAAAACGACATCAACAGGAGCTGGGGCTCGGGCTTCGGCGTGCGACTTCTCGATCGCCTGGTGGCTGACCACTACGAGAAGTAGATACACAATGGCGCGGCTGACCGCGCCGCGCGGGGCACCATGCCGAAGATCACCGTCTCTTATCGACGCGACAACTCGGAGGCCATCACCGGCCGCATCTTCGACCGGCTGGTCGTGCACTACGGCAAGAGCGCCGTCTTTCGCGACATCGACAACATTCCCGCCGGCGTCGATTTTCGTAAGCATATCGACGAGGCGCTGCAGGAGACCGACGCCCTCATCGTGGTGATCGGGCGGCGCTGGATGGGCTCGGCCAAGCCCGGCAATTCGCGCATTCAGGACGAGGCCGATCCGGTCCGCATCGAGGTGGAGTCCGCGCTCAAGCGCGGCGTGCCCGTGATCCCGGTGCTGGTCGGCGGCGCCCGCATGCCGACGGCGTCGCAGCTGCCGCCCTCGCTCGAGGAGCTCGCGTTTCGCAACGCGGTGCGCGTCGATACCGGACAGGATTTCGACCATCACGCCGACCGTCTGCTGCGCGCGATGGATCGCACGCTCGGACGGGACCAGAGCGATGCGCCAGCGCCGCTGCCGCCCGACGCCGCGGGCGCGCTCGCGCCGGTCGAGGCGACGCCGCCGCTGCGGGAGCCGGAGACCGCCGCGAGCGCCGGCAGCGAAATGGCGCGGCCCGAATGGGGCGGCTACGCCAAATCGTCGGTTGCGCACATGATCGGCAGCTATCTGGTGCTGCGCTCGGCGTTCAAGACGCCGGGCAACCTCGTCACCTATGCGACCGACATGTTCTGGGACGATGCGGAAGGCGGCCTGATCTTCCAGGAGCGCGACTGGCTCGACGCGCGGCACTCCCATCGTGGCCATGTGCGGCTGCCCAACATGTCGATGTACATGTTCCTGGTCTCTGGCGAGAACGGATGGCTACGCTCGGTGACGCTGTCGGTGCTCGACGTGTCGAACGAGTTCCACGGCATATTGACCACGCTGCACAACACCGCCGGCATGATGTTCGTCCCGGTTTCGACGCCGGTTGTGTATCTCAAGCGCGAGAATTTCGATCAGGACAAGTTCGGTGAGATCACGCCGGATGACGCTACCTACGAAGCCTATCTCGCGGCACTGAAGGAATCGATCGCCAACACTTACGTCAAGATCGTCGTGCCGGGCGCGCCGTGACCGAGATCCTGTTCTATCACCTGCACCGCCAGCCGATCGAGCGGGTGCTGCCGATGCTGCTTGAGAAGTCGCTCGAGCGCGGCTGGCGCGTGGTGGTGCAGGCTTCCTCGGAGGAGCGGGTGGAGGCGCTCGACGCGCATCTGTGGACTTATTCGGACGACAGCTTTCTGCCGCACGGCACCTGGCGTGAGCAGGAGGCGGCGGCGCAGCCGATTCTCCTCACCCTCGACGACGCTAATCCCAACGGGGCGGCGGTGCGGTTTCTGATCGACGGCGCGCCGGTGCCGGAGGATGCCGCGAGCTATGCGCGCATCGTGCTCCTGTTCGACGGCGAGGACGATGAGGCGGTGGCGGCGGCGCGTGAGCGCTGGAGCGAGGCCAAGCGCGGCGGCTTCGACGTCACCTATTGGCAGCCGGACGAGCGTGGCCGCTGGCAGCGCAAGGCGTGAGCGGCGTGACGCTGTGCGTGTGCAAGAGTATCCATGTGCCCCGGAGTTGCCCACATTCGCGGGGTTGATCCGGCACGCCGGTCTGCGGCAGAATCCGGCTGGGGGCGTGCGATGAGGTACGCAATGCAGCGTTTCGATCGAAAGCGCGCGGTGGCGCTGGCCCTTGCGGTCGCTCTGCCGGCTCTTGGCGCCTGTTCGAGCGACCTCGGCAGCATCAACATCATTCCGAAACCCGATTTGCGGCCGGACTGGCTCAGCTATTCCGGCCACAAGGAGGAGTTCACGCTGCGGCCGGCGGGCCCCACCGATCTGGTCAGTCCCGACGGCCAATGCGCGGCGCCGGCGGCCCCGGCGGCGGCGGAGCCCTCCGATTCGGCCGGCGCGCCGCCGGCACTTCCGGGCGGCATCTCGCTGCAGATGACGGAATGCGACGTGGTGAACCGCATCGGCGCGCCCGATCATGTCGAGCTCGGCACCAACGAGCGCGGCGAGCGCTCCGCCGTCATCACCTATACGCATGGCGGGCGTCCGGGCATCTATCGCTTTGCCGACGGGCGCCTGAAATCGATCGAGCGTGTCGCCGAGCCCGCGCCCGAGCGACCGAAGGAGAAGAGTAGGCCCAAGAAGCGCACCTGATCGATCGGCACGGCCGCTACTCTCACGCCATCGCGGCTTCAAGCTCGGCGCTCACCGTGAGCCATTCGTCCTCGGCGCGGGCCAGCGCGGCAGCCGTGTCGGCGCGCGCCTTTGACAGCGTCGCCGCCTTGTCGGGCTCGCGCGCGAACAGGCCGGGCGCCGCGAGCGCGGCATCGATGCGGGCGATCTCCACGGTCAGGCGGGCGATGGCTTTCTCCGCTTCCGTCAGCCGGCGGCGCAGCGGCGTCAGCTCGATGCGCTTCTCCGCTGCTGCGCGCCGCAGCTCGGCGCGGCTCGCGCGCGGCGCCGCCTGCTCGGCGGCCCCTTTCGGCTCGCCGCCGCGGTTGCTGAGTACGAGGCGGCGGTAGTCGTCGAGGTCGCCGTCGAACGGCGTGACCGCGCCGCCTTCCACCAGCCACAGCCGCTCGGCGCAAGCCTCGATCAGGTAGCGGTCGTGCGAAACCAGGATCACCGCGCCCGGATAGCCGTTGATCGCCTCGATCAGCGCGGCGCGGCTGTCGATGTCGAGATGGTTGGTGGGCTCGTCAAGAATGAGCAGATGCGCACCGTCGAAAGTCGCAAGCCCGAGCAGCAGGCGCGATTTCTCGCCGCCCGAGAGCTTGCCAACCGCGGTGTCGGCCATCTCGCCCGGAAACCCGATGGCGCCGGCGCGCGCGCGCACGCGTGGCTCCGTGGCATCCGGCATCAGCCGGCGGATGTGCAGATAGGCGCTGGCCGAGGGATCGAGCTCATCGAGCTGATGCTGCGCGAAGTACGCAACCTTGAGCCGCTCGGCGCGCGTGAGCTTGCCGCGCATCGGCGCCAGCCGGCCGGCGACGAGCTTGACGAATGTCGACTTGCCGTTGCCGTTGGCGCCCAGGAGCGCGATGCGGTCGTCGGTGTCGATCGAAAGCGAGAGCCGCCGCAGCACCGGGCGGTCCTCTTCGTAGCCGACTGCGACGTCGTCGAGCGCGATGATCGGCGGCGAGAGCGCTTTCTCGGGCGGCGCGAAGTCGAACTCGCGCACTCCATCGGCGACGCGTGCGGCGATCGGCTCGAGCTTGGCCAGCAGCTTGAGGCGCGATTGCGCCTGGCGCGCCTTGGTGGCCTTGGCGCGAAAGCGGTCGACGAAGGCCTGCAGCTTCTTGCGCTGCGCGTCCTGCGCCTTGGCGAGTTTGAGGTCGAGCGCCTGGCGCTCGCGCCGCTGCCGCTCGAACGATGAATAGTCGCCGCGATAGACGACGAGCTTGCCGGCGTCGATGTGCAGGATGGTGTCGACCGCGTGGTCGAGCAGGTCGCGGTCATGGCTGATCACGATCACGGTGCGCGGATAGCGCGCGATGTGCTCCTCGAGCCAGAGCGTGCCTTCGAGGTCGAGGTAGTTGGTGGGCTCGTCGAGCAGGAGAAGATCGGGCTCGGCGAAGAGTGTCGCCGCGAGCGCGACCCGCATGCGCCAGCCGCCGGAGAACTCGGCGCACGGCCGTTGCTGGTCCTCATGCGAGAAGCCGAGGCCTGCGAGGATTTCGGCCGCGCGCGCGGGCGCTGCGTGCGCGCCGATGTCGGCGAGCCTGGTCTGGATCTCGGCGATGCGATGCGGGTCGGTCGCGGTTTCCGCTTCGGCCAGGAGCGCGTTGCGCTCCGGGTCGGCGCTGAGCACGACCTCGATGAGGCTCTCCGGGCCGTCGGGCGCTTCCTGCGCCAGGCGGCCGATGCGCGCGCGGGTGGGCAGCGCGATCTCGCCATGCTCGAGCGGGACGTCGCCCGCGATGGCGCGAAACAGCGTGGTCTTGCCGACACCGTTGCGTCCCACCAGCCCGACGCGCGCGCCGTCGGGAATGCGCGCGGAGGCGCCGTCAAGCAGAAGCTTGCCGGCCACGCGCACCGTCACGTCGTTGATCACGAGCATGCGCGCTTTTTGGCCGACCGGGCGCCGCGGCGCAACCGCCCGTTATGGGTGTTGCACAAAGCCCATGACGAGGGTTCGCGCCGGCTTGCGGCCGCGACGCGACCGCCGGCAGACTTCAATCTGTCCGCGCCAAGACCTGCTCCAGGCTTGCAAAGAACTTCTGCCACCCGAACTTGGCGCCCTGGTAGGCCTGCTGCTGATCCGGCCGGAAGCCCGACTGCTCCATGCGCAGGTGGGTCCCCGTGCTCGTAGGGGTGAGAGTCCAAGTGACGACGCTCTCAAGACCAAAGGCCGCCCATGTGTAAGACAGCGTTTTGTTTGGCTCGACGGCCAGGACCTGACAGTCGACAGCGCCCCAGTCTGCGCGAAGATTGAAACGGTGGTCCACGACCGGCTTGAAGTCGTTCTTCATCAGCCACTCCTCGATCAGGTGTGGTTGCGTGAGCGCGCGCCAGATCTTTTCCGGCGGATGAGGTATCTCACGTTCGACAACGACGGCGAGCGTTTCGGTCGCAGTATTGGTCATTGGTCCATCCTTTTGAGCAGATCTTCGAGGCGGTCGAATTGGCTTTGCCAGAACCCGGCCATTTGGCTTGTCCAGTCGATGAGCGGGGCGAGCGCGCCGAGCTGCGCGCTATAGTGCGTCTGGCGACCTTCGTGGCGGTCGCGCACCAACCCGGCCTGCTTCAAGACCCCAAGATGCTTTGAGACGGCCGGCTGCGAGACCCCGGCCCGAGCCGTCAGAGCCCCGACCGTCTGCTCTCCTTTGCGGCACAGTCGCTCGAAGAGAGCCCGCCGAGTCGGATCGGCCAACGCCCTGAAAAGAATGTCATGGGGATCTGGCATCATGATCAATAATCAGTTGGCTATTGACCAAAGCCAATCCACGGAAAATGTTTGATTCCGTGGATCAGCGTTGGGCTGTGGACTTGTTCAGGGTTACGGCTGCGTGAACGAGAGTCTTCAACGCGTCCTCGTCCATCTTCTCGCCCTCGTGGAAGTTGATGGCACGCCTTATGTTCCCGTCAAGACTGGAGTTGAAGGGGCCCGAAGGATGCTTCAGAGCCGCCCCTTTGGCGAAGGTCATCTTTACGACGTTCTTGTAAGTCTCGCCTGTGCAGATCAGTCCGTCGCGCGACCACACCGGAACCCCTCTCCACTTCCACTCCTCGACGACTTCGGGATTGGCTTCCTTGACTAAGGTACGGAGCCGGCTGAGCATCTTGCCTCGCCAATCGTCTAGCTCCTTGATTCTCGCGTCTATTCAGTTGAGACGGAGACTTGCTCGTCTTCGGCCCGCTCTTCGCCAAGATAGCCCGCCGAGTCGGATCGGCGAGCGGTCTGAAGAGCACATCGTGAGCGTTCGGCATGTTTGATCGATAACCCGCTGGCTATTGATTGACGTATAACCACTGAGATATGTGTGAGTCAATCGGGAACGTGGAGCGGCATACGGCTGCCGGCGAATTCATGCGCCGCGATGCATGCGGACTGGGCGCGCCACGTCAACAAGGACGCGGGCGGCGCGTTCCATTTCCCGGGCTTCAGGGAGAGGCGACCGAATGGCAGTTTCGTCGTCGCAATGTCGCCGGTCTTGCGGTCGACACGGTGTCGCTCGATCACGGCCCCTCGAAGGACTTCAAGACCATCGGCTGTGGCTGCCGTCGGGTCGTTGGGGGCTCGAGGACGTGGACGCTGGGCCTTGCCAGGGTGAAGGACGCGACCGGCGGACCGGCGCGGCTGATCGCGCTGGTGTGATGCGCCGGTGCCGCGCTCGCACAAGTGCGTGAACAGACGCCCCGCCTCGCAAGGCGAGGCCGGGGCGCTGGTCGTTCAGACGGGATGGAGCGTTAGTAACAGTAGGTAACCGGGACTTGGTAGTAGATGCCGCGGCGGTTAACGCGCCACTCGTACACGGTCCGGCAGCCGCTGGCGTAGATGCCTGCAGCCACAATGGCGCCGCCGACAACCCACGGCAGGATGTGGCGGCCACCGCGCCAGCGGTGGGCGGAAGCGTCGCTCGGAAGCGCGGCAACGGCGAGGGTGGCGAAGGCGGCGAGGGCGATAACGGACTTGCGGAACATGGGATCTGTCTCCTTTGGCTCAATCTGAGTTCCCAACCTCGTTAGGTAGTCGATCGCCGCGCCGGGTTCGTTCAAAGGGGCTACCGAAAATCGTGTTTCGCGAGCGGTATGGTGAAGAAATATTTGGCCCTTGGCCGGTAGCCAGGCTGGAGCCAGGCTGGGGAGCCAGGGCGGCGCGCGAACAAACCGGGGCGAGCCGTTCAGCAGCCGTTCATCAGGGCTTCACGCCCGCCCCAGCTTGCCGGACCCCCGCACGGCCGCTATAAGCCGCCGCGTCCTGGAACCTCATCTCCGTGGTAATTTATCGAATGGCCGTCGAGCGTACCTTTTCCATCATCAAACCGGATGCCACCGCGCGCAATCTGACCGGCGCAATCAACGCCATGATCGAAGCGGCCGGTCTGCGCATCATTGCGCAGCGGCGCGTGCGCATCAGCCGCGAGCAGGCGGAGACCTTCTACGCGGTCCACCGCGAGCGGCCGTTCTTCGGCGAGCTGGTGGACTTCATGATCTCCGGCCCGGTGGTGGTGCAAGTGCTGCAAGGCGACAACGCCATCGCGCGCTACCGCGACATCATGGGCGCGACCGACCCGGCGAAGGCCGCCAGCGGCACGATCCGCAAGGTGCACGCCAAGTCGATCGGCGAGAACTCGGTCCACGGTTCCGACGCGCCCGATACGGCGGCCAAGGAGATCGCCCAGTTCTTCGCAGGCAATGATATCGTAGGCTGAGTGGTTGCGGTGCGGCGGGCAGCGGGCGAGGTCGCCGGGGAGGTAACTTTGTTGCTGGTCAGGCTTATCGCGCCGCCTTAAGAATGGAACTGGGAGGCCCGCGGATCTTTGCGCGGGAACGTTAGGATTGGTTTGAGCGCGAGGGGGACCCCGTGGGTTTCATGTTTGAAGACATGGTGCAGGCGCCGTTCTGGGTTGCGGTGCTGAAGATCATCGGCGTCAACATCATCCTGTCCGGCGATAACGCGGTGGTGATCGCGCTCGCCTGCATGACGCTGCCTCCGCGCCAGCGTCTCTGGGGCATGATCCTGGGCGCCGGCGTCGCGGTGCTGCTACGCGTGTTGTTCACGCTGGTGGTCGCACAGGCGATGACCTATCCGTTCCTGAAGCTCGTGGGCGGCTTGCTGTTGCTGTGGGTCGCGGTGAAGCTCGTTGCGCCCGACGAGGAGGGCGACAGCAAGGTCGAGTCGGCGGAGACGCTCTGGCGTGCCGTGCGCATCATCGCCATTGCCGACATCGTGATGAGCCTCGACAACGTGATCGCGATCGCGGCGACCGCCGAGGTGGCGGCGATGGGTGTCGACGCGCTTCACGCCACGCCGATCAAGGCCACCCTGATCATCTTCGGACTTGCAACCAGCGTGCCGCTGATCGTGGCCGGCAGCGCGATCCTGATGGCGATCCTCGAGCGCTTCCCGGTCCTGGTGTGGGCAGGTGGAGCCCTGCTCGGTTGGGTCGCCGGCGACATCATGATCAAGGACGACGCGCTGAACATGTGGTTCGACCCGGCGATCATCGGTGAACTGCATTACTGGGCGGCGGCGGCAGGCGCGGTGTTCGTGGTCATGGTCGGCTACCTGATCCGATCGCGCCGAAATGCGGCGGCGAAAAAGGAAGAGGTTGCCGCCGAATAGTTCGCTGCACGATCAGACGATCGGTGATGCAAGTGTGCAGTCTTTGCTAACCATTTGTCTGCCGCCGGTCGGCTGCTGCACCAACTTGCGCCGCAATTGAAAACGTTTGCTTATGTGAAATTGCTAACAGTAATGCAGGGAATGCGAGGTGTGCGGCAACTCGTAGCCTTGCTTAGGCCGTATTTTTCGGGTCTCCTCCGCCACAATCGGATTTTGGCCGCTCCGGCCGTTGCGCGCCGAGAAGGCCCTTCGCTTCGGATCACCCCAAAACCCGAGTTGTAGCGCGGCTCGCAGCGGAAGCGAGCCGTGTGTTATCGGCACTCACTCTACTAGGAGACAGACGATGCAGAAGGGCACCGTCAAGTGGTTCAATCCAACTAAAGGCTACGGGTTCATCAGGCCTTCAACCGGCGAGAAGGACGTCTTCGTCCACATCTCGGCGGTGGAGCGCGCTGGTCTCAGCACGCTCAACGAAGGCCAGACGTTGGAGTACGAGCTCGTGACCAATCGCGGCAAGACCTCGGCGGAGAATCTGAAGGTTTCGTGACGCGATTCAGTGCGGGCATCTGGCTTGGCCCGCGCAAACTACCCGTAGCCCCCGGCCTCACCGCCGGGGGTTTGTCATTGGTGGATGTCTTGTCTTTTGTTTGGGTGTTTTGTCTTTTGTTATTGCGAGCGCTTCTCGAACACGATCCCGAATATTTTGCGCTTATTCACGCGGCCGCCTTGCAGCCGGCAAGCTCGGCGCGGTCCGGATAGTAGCGTGCAGTCATCCGCCCGACATATCGCCGGAGGTTCTCGTGCCGCTCCGCCGCGGTGCGAATGGGCGTGTCGAATTGCGGACAGAGCGCGCTCGCCGCGAATGCGAACATGGTGGCGTCGACGCCCGTTGGCTCCGGGCCCATGAAGAACGACTTCTGCCCGAGATAGGTCGCGATCGCGTTGATCCCTTCGGCGCCGATCTCCTCGATCTCGGCGCGGCTGTGACGGCCGATGCCGTGCGCGTAGAGCGTCTTGCGGATCTGGCGGCGGATCATCGGCACGATCAGCGGGCGCACTGGCGCCGGTATCTTGTCGAAGAACGTGCGCGGGCCTTTGTCGAAATTGGCGTCGACCATCCATCGGGAATCGACGATCGCCCAATAGAGATTGTCCTCGGCCATCTTCTCGAACGCCCAGGCGATCGCCTTCTGCTCGGCGGAGAGGCCGCGGTCGAAATTGATCTGGTGCTTTCGCTCAAGATGGCGGCGGATGAAGGTTGAATTGGCGATGAGCGTATCGTCGTCCTTGATGTAGGGCAGCTTGCCTTTGGGCGCCTTGCGGAAGCCGTTGAGGTCGGTCTGGTAAGGAAGGCCGGCCATCTTGAGCAGCACCTCGGCCTTGGTGACGAAGGGGCTCGGGTCCGGCAGGCTGAACTGGGGTCCGAAAGCGTAAAGCGTGATCATTGTCCTGCTCCCCTGTGTGGCGGATACCGGATTGTGCAGAACGGCTGTGACGGATCAATGGTCAGCGGCTGCGTGGTGATGCGGCACCTTCGACGTTCCCTTCCGCCACGCGCCGCAGCGCCTCCGGATAGATGCGGTGCTCGACCGCGAGCACGCGGGCGGCGAGCGTGTCGGGCGTATCGCCTTCCAGCACCGGGACCTCGGCCTGTGCGATGATGGGGCCTGAGTCCATATCCGGCACCACGAAGTGGACGGTGGCACCGTGAGTTTTTGCGCCGGCCGCGAGCGCACGCTCGTGCGTGTGGAGGCCCTTGAACGCCGGCAGGAGGGCAGGGTGGATGTTGAGCAGGCGGCCCTGCCAGCGGTTAACGAACCAGGGCGTGAGCAGCCGCATGAAGCCCGCAAGGCAAATGAGCTCGATGCGATGCTCGTCCAGCACCGCCTGCAGCGCGCGCTCGAAGGCTTCGCGGT
Source organism: uncultured Alphaproteobacteria bacterium (assembly GCA_963753575.1). GTDB lineage: Bacteria > Pseudomonadota > Alphaproteobacteria > Rhizobiales > Xanthobacteraceae > VAZQ01. The sequence goes on along the minus strand of CAVWCR010000003.1, from coordinate 1,720,261 downwards.
CCTTGCCAAATTTGCTGTGATCGACGACCGCGGTCGCAATGGCGGCCTCACGCGCGTGCGCAAGCCCGGCGGCGTCCGTACGGTTGGAGACCACGAGCGCGATCTCAGCCGGATAGTCGGGCGCTTTCGCCGCTTCGATCAGCGAGACCATGTTGGAGCCACGGCCGGAGATGAGGACGGCGACGCGCTTTCTCGCCATTGCATCACCAGGCGAGATCGAGGTGTCCGGCATAGCTCACCGCAGGTATGCCGGCCTTGCGCGCCACGACGCTGCCGAGCCGGGTCACCGTTTCGCCCGCGCCCGTCCACGCCGCAGTCGCCGCGTCGGCGCCCGCCGGATCGAGCACCGCGATCATCCCGATCCCGCAATTGAAGGTGCGCAGCATCTCCGGCTCCGCGACGCCACCCACCGCCGCGAGCCAGCGGAACACCGGCAGCGCCTTGACGTGCGCGAGGTCGAGCTCGACTCCGAGCCCATCCGGGATCACGCGCGGGATGTTGTCGGGAAAGCCTCCACCGGTGATGTGGGCGAGCGCTTTCACCGCGCCGCTCGCGCGGATCGCCGCAAGGCACGGCTTCACGTAGATGCGCGTCGGCGTCAGCAGCGCCGCACCGAGCGGCTTGGCGTCGTCGAACGGCGCGCGCGCCTTCCAGGTGAGCCCGCTCTGCGCGACGATCCGGCGCACCAGCGAATAGCCGTTCGAATGCACGCCCGAGGCGGCAAGCCCGACCACCACGTCGCCTTCCTTGATGTCTTTGCGCGGGAGCAGCGCGCCCCGCTCGGCAGCGCCGACCGCAAAGCCCGCGAGGTCGTAGTCGCCGTCCTGATAGAGGCCGGGCATTTCGGCGGTCTCGCCGCCGACGAGCGCACAGCCGGCTTCGCGGCAGCCCGCCGCCACGCCCTTCACCACTTGCGCGCCGACCTGCGGGCTAAGCTTTCCACAGGCAAAATAGTCGAGGAAAAAGAGCGGTTCCGCGCCCTGCACCACGATGTCGTTGACCGACATGGCGACGAGGTCGATGCCGATGGTCTCGTGCACGCCGGTCTCGATCGCGATCTTGACCTTGGTGCCGACGCCGTCGGTGGTGGCGACCAGGACCGGATCCGTAAAGCCCGCGCGCTTGAGGTCGAACAAGCCGCCAAATCCGCCGATTTCGGCGTCCGCGCCCGGCCGCGCGGTCGCGCGCACCAAGGGCTTGATCAGGTCCACCAGCCGGTTGCCGGCATCGATGTCGACGCCGGCGTCCGCATAGGTGAGGCCGTTGCGGCCCTTGTCTGCCATGGTGTCCTCGGTTTAAGCGCCGGCGTGGTACGGTACAATCGCCGCCTGCGCAATGACCAGTGCCCCGCTTCCGAAGTTCGTGGCACATTTCAGCACCCCCTGGAACGAACTTTGGAAGCAAAGGGGCACTGGCAAGTCTATGATGCTAGTGCTGCTTTCGATTTGAAGTTCCTAACCGAATTTGCGCAACTGTTGTAGGAACTTCAAATCGGCGGCACTTGTGCGCCGCTATTATACTAACCAGGATGCGCCGCGCCGATCCTTCGGTGGGGGTGCATGAGCCGAGGCCAAAGTTTGAGCATACCCAATCTTATTACGCTGGCGCGCATTCTGTCGGTGCCGGTGATCATCTGGGCGATCACGTCGGGCGAGATGCGGATCGCTTTCATCCTGTTTCTGGCCGCCGGCCTGAGCGACCTCGTGGACGGCTTCCTGGCCAAGCGGTTCGGCATGGCGACCGAGCTCGGCGCCTATCTCGATCCGCTCGCCGATAAGGCCATGATCGTGTCGATCTATGTGGCGCTCGGCATCGTCGAGGCGATGCCGCGCTGGCTCGTCATCTTGGTGGTATCGCGCGACATCATGATCGTGAGCGCGGTGATCCTGTCCTGGGTTGTGGACAAGCCGGTCAGGCTCAAGCCGATCACCATCTCCAAGCTCAACACCGTGGCGCAGATCATCTACGCCACCGTGATCCTGGCGGCGCTCGCGTTCCGCTGGGACATTCCTTGGGTGATCAATCCGCTGATCGCCCTGGTGGCGGCCTTGACCTTGTTGTCGGTCGCCTTCTATGTCGCGGAGTGGGTACGCCATATGAACGTAATCGAATGAACGTAACCGAGTGAACGTAAGCTGGTACCCCGTTTCCGAAGTTCGTGAGTCATCGCAGCGCCCTCTGACACGAACTTCGGAAACAACGGGGCACCAGCAACTCTATGACTCTAGTGCCGCTTTCCGATTTGAAGTTCATAACCGAGTTTGCTGCAAGCGTTGTAGGAACTTCAAATCGGCGGCACTAGTGATCCGTTCCGCGCGGCGCTTGCGCGGACTGGCACGGAGGTTCCATGAGCTTCGAGCGGCAGGCGGCGTTCTGGCTCGCGACCTTTGCGGTCGTCGTGTTGTTGCTGTGGCTGCTGAGCGAGATCCTGCTGCCGTTCGTCGCCGGCATGGCAATCGCCTACCTGCTCGACCCGCTGACCAATCGGCTCGAGCGCATCGGCGTCAACCGGCGGCTGGCGGCGCTGCTGATCGTGGGCGTGTTCGTGCTGATCATCATCGTGCTTGCGCTGGTGTTCGTGCCGCTGCTTGCCAACCAGCTCTACGCTCTGATCGCCAACATCCCGGCGTATGTGACCAAGCTGCAGGCCTTGATGCTGAATGCGGATTGGCCCTGGCTGCGCGAGATGCTCGGCAGCGGCGACGGCACCAAGACCTTCAACGACCTGGTGAACCAGGGGGCGGGCTGGCTCGCCACGTTCCTGCGCTCGCTGTGGTCGGGCGGGCGCACCCTGATCTCGATCCTCTCGCTGATCGTGGTAACGCCGGTAGTGGCGTTCTATCTGATCTCCGACTGGCCGCGCATCGTCTCGACCGTTGAGCAGGGGATCCCGCTGACGCATCGCGAGTCCGTCAATGCGGTGTTCCGCGAGATCGACGCCGCCATCGCCGGCTTCGTGCGCGGGCAGAGCGGCGTGTGTCTCATTCTCGGCTCGTTCTACGCCGTCAGTCTGTCGCTGGTCGGGCTCAATTTCGGGCTCCTGATCGGGTTGCTCGCGGGGCTGATCAGCTTCATCCCGTTCGTCGGCTCGATGACCGGGCTCACGCTGGGGCTCGGCGTCGCGATCGCGCAGTTCTGGCCGAACTGGACGCCGATCGTGATGGTATTTGCCATCTTCATGGTCGGGCAGTTCGTCGAGGGCTATATCCTGGCGCCCAAGTTCGTCGGCGAGAACGTCGGGCTGCATCCGGTCTGGCTGATGTTTGCGATGTTTGCGTTCGGCTATCTGTTCGGTTTCGTCGGGCTTCTGGTCGCGGTCCCGGTCGCCGCCGCAATGGGCGTGCTGTTGCGCTTTGCGCTGCGCCACTATCGGGCGAGCGCGCTCTATACCGGCGATCGGGCGAGTTGATCCCCGTGTCCGATCCGGGCGCTCCGCGGCAGCTCGCTTTCGCGCTTGATCATGCGGAGAGCCATGCGCGCGAGGATTTCCTCAGCGGTCCCTCGAACACGACCGCGCTCGCCTTGGTCGAGACCTGGCCGGACTGGCCGGCGCGCGCTGTCGTGCTGGTCGGGCCCGCGGGCTCGGGCAAGAGCCATCTCGCGTCGATCTGGGCGGCACAAGCGGGCGCCCGCTTTCTCTCGGGCCGGGCGCTGGCCGAAGCGAGCCCGCCCGCAGCGCTCGCGACCGGCGCGCTGGTGGTGGAGGACCTGGCGCCCGGCGCGTTCGAGGAGCGCGCGCTGTTTCACCTGATCAACCTCGCGCGCGAGGAGGACGCCTTTCTCCTGTTCACCGCTGCGACGCCGCCGGCCGGCTGGCCGGTGGCGATCCGCGATCTCGCCTCCCGCCTCAAGGCGCTGCCGGTAGTGACGCTTTCGGCGCCCGACGATGCGCTCCTGCGCGCCGTGCTGGTGAAGCTCTTTGCCGACCGCCAGCTCGCCGTCGACGAGCCGCTCGTCGGCTATGTGGCGACCCGCATCGAGCGCTCGTTTGCGGCCGCGCGCGCCGTTGTCGCCAGGCTCGATGCCGAGGCGATGCAGCTTAAGCGGCCGTTAACCCGGGCGCTGGCGGCCGAGATCCTGCGGGAGGGGCCTTGACCCTGGATTAAGCCGGGCGTGCTATGATCCTCATCTGGTCATTGATCTGTCACCAACCGCGGCCAGGATCAGCCTGGCCTTCACCCATGGATCGCGCTCAAGCTATTGTTTTGCCTTTAGAAATGCCGCGGCCGCAAGGCCTTGCGGAGGTTGCCGGCGCGCCCGCCGCCGAGCTGCTGGCGAGCCCTGAGCGATTTATCAATCGCGAGTTGTCCTGGCTCCACTTCAATCGGCGCGTGCTCGAGGAGTCCGAGGACATGGCCCACCCGTTGCTTGAGCGGGTGCGCTTCCTCTCGATCTCGGCCAACAACCTCGACGAGTTCTTCATGGTTCGCGTCGCCGGCCTCAAGGGCCAGGTGCGCGCCGGCATCACCGCCAAGAGCCCGGACGGCCTCATGCCCGCCGAGCAGCTTGCCCGCATTGCGGAAGCGGTCTCGGGGCTCGCCAGCGATCAGCAGAAGCGCTGGCGCGAGCTGCGCGACGAGCTGGCCGGCAATGGCATCACGATCATCGACGGGCCGGACGTGAACAAGAAGGAGCGCGCCTGGCTCGACGATCATTTCCTGCGCCACGTGTTCCCGCTGCTCACGCCGCTTGCGATCGACCCGGCGCACCCGTTCCCGTTCATCGCCAATCTCGGTTTCACGATCGCGCTGCAGCTCGCGCGCACGAGCGACGGCCGCGCCATGAACGCGCTCATCCGCATGCCGAACAAGATCGAGCGCTTCATCAGGTTGCCGGTCGCCGAAGGCTCATCCGCGGTGCGCGTGATCACCATCGAGCAGGCCACGAGCCTGTTCATCGGCCGGCTGTTCCCGGGCTACGCGGTCAAGGGGCAGGGCGCCTTCCGGGTCATTCGCGACAGCGAGGTCGAGATCGAGGAAGAAGCGGAAGATCTCGTGCGCGAGTTCGAGACCGTGCTCAAGCGGCGCCGCCGTGGCTCGGTGATCCGGCTGGAGATCGAGGCCGCGATGCCGGCGGAGCTGCGGCGTTTCGTGGTGCGCGCGCTCGCGGTCAGCGAGGACGAGGTATTTCTGGTCGACGGCGTGCTCGCGCTCAACGAGCTCTCGCAGCTCTCAAGCCTCGACCGGCCCGACCTCGAATTCGTGCCCTACAATCCGCGCTATCCCGAGCGCATCCGCGACCATGGCGGCGACTGCTTCGCGGCCATCCGCCAGAAGGACCTGATCGTCCACCATCCGTATGAATCGTTCGACGTGGTGGTGCAGTTCCTGCAGCAGGCGGCGCGCGATCCCGACGTCGTTGCCATCAAGCAGACGCTCTACCGCACCTCCTCGGAATCCCCGATCGTGAAAACGCTCGTGGAGGCGGCCGAGGCCGGCAAGTCGGTGACCGCGCTGGTCGAGCTCAAGGCGCGCTTCGACGAGGAGGCCAACATCCGCTGGTCGCGCGCGCTCGAGCGCGCCGGTGCGCAGGTCGTCTATGGTTTCATCGAGCTCAAGACCCACGCCAAGATGTCGCTGGTGGTGCGCCGCGAGGGCGGCGCGCTCACGAGCTACGTCCATGTCGGCACCGGTAACTATCATCCGGTGACGGCGCGCATCTATACCGATCTCTCGTTCTTCACCTCCGATCCGGTGATCGGGCGCGACGTCGGGCGCGTCTTCAATTATGTGACCGGCTATGCGGAGCCGGCCGAGCTCGAGAAGATGGCGGTCTCCCCGCTCACGCTGCGCAAGCGCATCTGCGAGCACATCGCGCAGGAGATCGCCCACGCCCAGGCCGGCAAGCCCGCCGCGATCTGGATGAAGGACAACGCGCTGGTCGATCCCGAGATCATCGACATGCTCTACCAGGCGTCGAACGCCGGCGTTGCAATCGATCTCGTGGTGCGCGGCATCTGCTGCTTGCGGCCGGGTATTCAGGGACTGTCCGAGAACATCCGCGTCAAGTCGATCGTCGGGCGCTTCCTTGAGCACAGCCGCATCTATTGCTTCGGCGTCGGTCATGGCCTGCCGCACGCCAAGGCCGCGGTCTACATCTCCTCGGCCGATATGATGCCGCGCAACCTCGACCGCCGGGTCGAGGTGCTGTGCCCCATCCTCAACCCGACGGTGCACGAGCAGGTGCTGGCGCAAATTATGGTGGCCAACTTCAAGGATAATGAACAGAGCTGGAAACTTTTGCCTGACGGCTCCTCGAATCGCATAAAACCCGCCGAGGGCGAGGAACCCTTCAACGCCCACAAGTACTTCATGACCAATCCGAGTTTGTCGGGACGTGGCAAATCGGTCAAAAACTCCTCACCGCGTAGCCTTGTACGCCGCTCGGACCGCGCTTAAGCGCCGCCGCCCAGTCATGCTTGCCGCTCAGGGTCGCCTCGATCACGGACCGCCGGTCGGCGTCATCGACATCGGCTCGAACTCGGTGCGGCTCGTGGTCTACGAGGGCCTCACCCGCAGCCCGACCCCGATCTTCAACGAGAAGGTGCTGGCCGGGCTCGGCCGCCAGGTGCAGACCACCGGCCTGCTCGCGCCCGACGCGGTGGAGAAGGCGCTGGCGGCGCTGCGACGCTTCCGCATGCTGTGCGATCGCATCGACGTGCCGGATCGCTACGTGATCGCGACCGCAGCCTGCCGCGATGCCAAGAACGGCAAGGCCTTCGTGCAAGAGGCGCAGCGCATCTGCGGCACCAAGATCGAGGTGATCTCCGGCAAGCGCGAGGCGGAGCTTTCCGCGCTCGGCGTGGTCTCCGGTTTCCATCGCCCGGACGGGATCGTGGGCGATCTCGGCGGCGGCTCGCTCGAGCTCACCGATATTCGCGGCCACCGCATCCATACCGGGATCACGCTGCCGCTCGGCGGGCTCGCGCTGCAGGACGTGTCGAAGAAATCGGTCAAGAAGGCCGAAAAGCTCGTCAAGAAAGCGCTCGCGCACGTGCGCCTGCTCGATGGCGGCAAGGGGCGGGCATTCTATGCCATCGGCGGCACCTGGCGTTCGCTGGCGCGGCTGCACATGTGGCAGAAGGGCTATCCACTGCACGTGATGCACGGCTACGTCATTCCGGCCAGGGAGGCCTACGAGTTCTGCGGCCTCGTGCACCGGGTTGATACCGAGACGCTGTCGCAGATCGAGGTGGTCGCCGATGCGCGCCGCCCGCTGCTCGCCTATGCGGCGCTGGTGTTGGAGCAGATCATCGAGATTGCGCGGCCGAAGGACATCGTGATCTCGGCGCTCGGCGTGCGCGAGGGGCTTCTCTATTCGATGCTCGATGCCGGCGAGCGCAAGCAGGACCCGCTGATCTCCGCTGCGCAGGAGCTCAACGTGCTGCGCTCGCGCTCGCCCGCGCACGGCGAGGAGCTGATCGCCTGGACCGATCGCTTCATGGCCTCGACCGGGATTGAGGAAAACGCCGAGGAGCGGCGGCTGCGCCATGCCGCCTGCTTCCTCGGCGACATCGGCTGGCGCGCCCATCCCGATTATCGCGGCGAGCAGTCGCTCAACATCATCGCCAACGCCGCCTTCGTGGCAATCGACCATCCCGGCCGCGCCTATCTCGCGCTCGCGGTGTTCTTCCGTCATGTCGGGCTGATCGACGAGGAGCTCTCGCCGCGGCTGCGCGAGCTTGCAACGACGCGCGTGCTCGACCGCGCCCGCGTGCTCGGCGCGGCGCTGCGCGTCGCCTATCTCCTGTCCGCCTCGACCACGGGCATTCTGCCCAAGACTCCGATGGCGGTCGAGCGCGGCCGCTTGGTGCTGCGCTTCGAGAACGGGCTCAAGGCGCTCGCCGGCGAACGGGTGTTCGTGCGGCTGCGCCAGCTCGCAAGGCTCATCGGCCGTGAGCCGGTGATGGAGGCGGATTAGCGCCTATGGAACGACCCATGGGCCTTTTCATCGCGGCGGGCTTCACGACTGCGATTGCGCTTGGCGCGTTTGCGCTGCTGTTGATCAAATCCGTGGACCGGCGCTCCGCCGCGCTTGCCTTCGTGGTTGCGCTGCCGCTGCAGCCGCTTGCCTTCTATGCCGTGCGCATGCCGCTCGACGGCGCGCTCAAGGCCCTGTTCGGCGCCTCGGCCTGGCTGGCCGTCCTTTCGCTGTTCTATGCGCCGCTGACCGAAGAGCCGGCAAAATGGCTGACCGCCCTGGTGCCGAAGGTGAGGGAGGCCATCCGGAAACAGCCGGTCACCTTGGCGCTCGTGGTCGGGCTCGGCTTCGGGATCGGTGAGATGTGGTTCATTGCACACGCCTTGACGTCCCGGCCCGACTTCCCTGATCTGCCGGCGACTGCGTTCGGCGGCTTCGTGATCGAGCGGCTCGAGGTGTGCTTTCTGCACGGCGCCTTCGTCGCCGTGCCGTTTGTGACGCTTGCCCGCGGCGGCGCCTTCTGGCTCGGCGCCTTCGCCGGCATGGTTCTGCACTTCCTGCTGAACTTTCCGATTTTTCTGGCAGGCCTCAACGTATTCGGTCTCGGCCCCGCCTGGGCCGGGGTGTTGCAGCTGTGGGTGCTGGCCGTTGTCGTGGGTTGCGCCGTAATGACCTGGTGGCTCGCCCGCCGCGGCGGCGTAGCAAAGACGGGTTGAGGTTCAGCGCAGGGCGCGCCGCTCAAGCCGAGTCTATGCCTGATTGCCTGGAAGCGCGGGTGAAAAGTCGCTTGGGAGGCGAAAGGCAGGTCGGCGCTTGACGGGGACGGCCCGTCCTTAGCCAAAACGAAGGAATAGCGAGGTGGCGAGGACCCATCCCACCAGCAGCACTACGGCAAGCGTCTCAAAACCGACCATGACAAGACATCCTAAGCGCTTCGATTCACGCAACAATACTGACAGAAATCTGTGGATTCAAGTCTGCGGCCACTTGACATTTGGTAGCTCATTACCCGGTCCCGGTAGGTAAGCACCGAACAATCCATATAGTAGGGGACAAATTGGGCACGATCGCGTCGCTCAAGTGGCGCGTGTCGGGTGCGGCGGTCGCCAGACGGCCGCTGATTCGTCCGCCCTCTGCCCTGTCGCACACCTCAACCACGGCGTGCTGTTGCAGATGCCGATGGCGTCAAGCGCGGACCCTTGCCGCGGCGGCTCGTCGCTCTGCGCTGGCCAGGGGCGTTCGCGCCGCCGGGCTGTGATTGTGTAACAACGGCGTGGCGTCCCATATTGATATCGATCCGGCAGGCGGATCGAGGAAAGATGAATGGGCGCTGATTGCTGCGGAACGGGTGGGACGTTTGACGGCCTCTCGGCCGACTACAAGCGCCGGCTTTGGGTCGTGATCGTGATCAATGCCGGGATGTTCCTGGTCGAAATGGGCGCCGGCGCGCTTGCGGGGTCGCAGGCTTTGCAGGCCGACGCGCTGGATTTTCTCGGCGACGCCGCGACCTATGGCATCAGCCTCGCTGTGATCGGCGCGTCCATCCAGGCGCGCTCGCGCGCGGCCCTTTTCAAAGGCATGAGCTTGACCCTGATGGGCCTGTGGGTGTTCGCGACGACCGCCTATCACGTGCTCGTCCTCGGCGTTCCGCACGCCGAAGTCATGGGCGCGATCGGTTTCCTGGCGCTCGCCGCCAACCTGGCGAGCGTGCTGATCCTGATCCGCTACAAGGACGGCGACGCCAATGTCCGCTCGGTGTGGCTGTGCTCGCGCAACGATGCCATCGGCAATGTGGCGGTCATGATCGCGGCGCTCGGCGTATGGGGTACCGCGACCCGCTGGCCCGACCTCATCGTCGCCGCGATCATGGCCGGATTGTTCCTGTATTCCTCGACGCAGATCCTGCGCCAGGCGTTGGCAGAATTGCGCAGCGGACAGGTGGCCAACGCGCGCTGAGCGGTGGCGGCTCTTGCGCTTGACCGCTACCCCTTGATCCGTCCATGGCGGCTGCGCGCAGACCGATTGTAGGGGTGGACGTTGTTGGCCGGTCTGGCGAGCCACTCGATCCGGTCGGCATGCATGGCGCGCGCGTCATTGGATTCCGCGGCGACGACATGAACCCTGGCGCGACGGGCGGCGCGCGGTATGAGCAGGACCTGCGCCAATACGTCGCCGGCGGCAATATGGAGAACGCCGAAGTGCGGCTTGCGAAGGACTAGGCTCACCGGATGCGCATACCAATCGGTCTCCACGAGCTTGGACATGACGGCGAGCGGCATGGCGCGATTGACTGCCGCGGTGAAGAGGCTGTCGACCTCGCGCGGGGTTCGCAGGATGAAGGGAAGCCGAACCCTGAACAGGGCTTGCAGGTCGGGTTCGCCAAAGAAGCTCAGTCCCGGCTTGGTGGCGACCGTGCTTGGCCTGCCGTCGGCATCCACGAAGGGAGCGGCGTCGATCGTGAAGGCGTTGTGCTCGAAACGGCAGGCATGATTGTCCAGCACATAGAACATGCGCGCATCGTTGGTGCCGGCCGGATCGTGCGGCGAGCGGAACGCGTGGGCGCCTGCCGGCACGTCATCGGGCGCGCAGAGGCCGAAGTCGATCGGCGAGGGCACCAGGAGGCCGAGCGCGTTGGCGGCCGTGAACGGCACCGATTGCCGTTTCAGGCTGTAGCCTGAGGGGACGCGATCGTGCGTCGAGGGCCGCGCCGGCTCGGGCAGGATGGCGTTGGGCACTAAGGGAAAGATCTGGACATCCATGGCGGCATGTCGCTGCGGGGCGCCTTGGCCAGCGCCCCGCAGCTCCGCTCTCAGCAATCATTCGGTGATGAAATTGGGCTTGTCGAAACCGGGCGAACTGCTCGCGCGTCCCCTGTCATGGTTCCCCCTTTTCCGCCAAGGCCGTGGCAGTGTGCCCGTTGCGTTGTCGCGACCTTGAGTTGCGTAACTCTGTGTCGCCTAGCCGGTTCGGTAAATCACCCAAAAGTACCGACGCAGGAACCCCGAGCCGCACGCGATGGCGGCGGCAACGACAGGTGGTGGAACGCTTTTTTGCGTTGGCGGGGCGGGAATGGTGGTCCCAGGACTGAAGTATTGCCTGGGGTTGTAGTAGCGAGAGCCCGCTCAGCGCTCGACCGCGACCACGCGGTTACGCTCGACCGCGAGCGCGAGCCGGCCGTGCTTGAGCGCGAGCGCCTTCTCGCCGAACAGCTCGCGCCGCCAGCCCGAGAGCGCCGGCACGTCAGCCTCGTCGGAGGCCGCGATGCGGTCGAGGTCGTCCATGGTGGCGATCACTTTGGCGGCGACGCCGTGGCGCTCGGCCGTCATGCGCAGCAGCACCTTGAGCAGCTCGACGGTGGCCTGGCCGTTGGGCGCGCCCTTGGGGCGCTCGATCCGCGGCAGCGATTTCAGGTCGCGCGCGAGCCCGCGTTTGACCGCCTCGATGATGGCCTCGCCCCATTTCGAGCGCTCGAAGCCCTTGGGCAGCGAGCGAAGATTGCCGAGCCGTTCGATCGTGGTCGGCGCCTGCACCGCGATGTCGCCCACGACGTCGTCCTTGAGCACGCGTCCGCGCGGCACGTCGCGGGTCTGTGCCTCGCGTTCGCGCCAAGCCGCGACCTCGATCAGCACGGCGAGCTCCTTGGGCTTGCGCACCCTTGTCTGCAAGCGCTGCCAGGCGTACTCGGGCTCCATGCGGTAGGTGTCGGGCGAGGTGAGCACCCGCATCTCCTCGCGCATCCATTCGGTGCGGCCGCGCTTGTCGAGGTCGGCCTGGAGTTTCACGTAGACATCGCGCAGATGGGTGACGTCGGAGATCGCGTAAGCGAGCTGTGCGTCGGAGAGCGGGCGGCGCGTCCAGTCGGTGAAGCGCAGCGACTTGTCGAGGCTGTCGCCGGTGATGCGCTGCACCAGCTGGTCATAGGCGATCGAGTTGCCGTAGCCGAGCACCATGGCGGCGACCTGGGTATCGACCAGCGGGCTTGGAATGAGACCCGCCGCATGCCAGCAGATCTCAATGTCCTGGCGGGCGGCGTGAAATACCTTGATGACGCTCTCGTCCGCCATCAGGGTGAACAGCGGCTTGAGGTCGATGCCCGCCGCAAGCGCGTCGACCACCACCGCCTCGTCGGTACTGGCGATTTGCGCCACGCACAGCTTCGGGTAGTAGGTGCTCTCGCGCAGAAACTCGGTATCGACCGTCACAAAGGGGTGGCGCTTCAGGCGCCCGCAAACTTCAGCAAGGGTGTCAGTTGTCGTGATCGGTTGCATACGTCAGGCCTGATATAGCGCAGGCTGGCGCGCTTGTCAGGGCCGGAACGCGGGCCGTTGCGATCTCTCCACCGCTATGCGGGAAGGGATTCCTGGCGCCTCAGCCGCGCACCCGCGGCAGCATGATGAACTCCCAGGGCGAGGGGAGCGCCCCGACCGGCACCTCGATCAGGCTTGGCCCATCGCGGCGCGAGAGCGCCCGCTTGAGCGCTGTGCGCAGCTCGGCCGGGTTGCGGGCGCGCTCGGCCGCGGCGCCGAAGCTTTCGGCGAAGCGCACGAAATCCGGATTGCTGAGGTCGCTGGCGATGATCCGGTTGCCGAAGCGTTCCTCCTGGTTGCGGCGCACATTGCCATAGGCGCCGTCGTTGAAGACGACGACCGTGAGCGGGATGCGGTGATGGACCGCGGTCGCCATCTCGGTGGCGGTGAACATGAAGCCGCCGTCGCCCGCGATCGCCACCACCGGCGCCTCGCGCCGGGCGTCCTGTACGCCGAGCGCGGCCGCATAGCCCCAGCCGAGCGAGTCCTGGAAGCCCGGCGAGATGAAGGTGCGCGGCTTGTAGGCCGGGTAGAGGAGGCGCGCCGCAAAGCCCATCTGCGTCACCTCCTCGACGAAGAGGCCGTCCTCACCCAGCTCGGCACGGATCGCCTCGAGGTAGCCGATCTGGGGCGCGAGCTTGGCGAGGCGCGTGCGCAGTTTTGCCTGCCGCTGCAGCATCTCCTCGCGCCGCGAAGGCCGGGTGCGATTGCGCGCAGGAAGCGCGTCGATCAGCGCCCGCAGGATCGGCGCGGCGTCGCCTGTGAGCGCGACCGCAGGCTTGCGGAAGCGCTCCGGCTCGTCGGGGTCGGCGTCGACCCGCACCACCTGCAGCTTGTCGTCGAGGCCCCATTGCATGGCCTGGAACAGCCGCGTGCCGACCGCGAGCACCGCGTCGGCCTCGCGCCAGAGCTCGTGTCCGAGCGGAAGGACGACGCTGAACGGGTCGCGGCCGTCGATGACGCCGCGTCCGCGCCGGAACGCCATGACCGGCGCCTGCAGTATGTGCGAGAGCTCTCTCACCTCGGCGGAAGCGTCCTGCGCGCCGCCGCCCACGACGATCAGGATGCGCTCGGCTGTGCCGAGAAGCTTCGCCGCCTGCGTGACTGCATCCGTGTCGATCAGGGCCGCGGGCGCCGGCTCAGGCGGCGCGATCGGCGGCACCGGCGCGCTGCGGCCCCACACATCGATCGCGCATTCGAGCGCGGCCGGTCCCGGGCGGCCGCTCGCCATGGCGCGGAACGCCTCGGCGACGAGCGCGGGCGCTTCCGCGGGCGTGCGGATGCGCGCTGTGAAATCCACAAGCCTTGAGAGGATGCCGGCCTGGTCGCGAATTTCGTGCAGGTGGCCGTAGCCGCGGCCGATCGCGGCCTGCGCGATCTGCCCGATCAGCGCCAAGACCGGTGCGTTGGTGCCATGCGCAGTGAGAAGCCCGGTCGCCGAGTTGAGGAGGCCCGGTCCCGGCACTACGCAATAGGCTTGCGGCTTGCCGGTTGCGAGCGCGGCGCCAAGCGCCATCAGGCTTGCGCCCTGCTCATGCCGGGTGTGGACGGTGCGGATGCGGTCGGAAGCCTTGAACAGCGCATCGAAGAATGGATCGTTGTGCACACCCGGCAGCGCATAGAGGGTATTGAGGCCATGCGCGACGAGCGCCGCGACGGTCGCCTCCGCTGTGGTCATGATCGGCATCGGGCGCGGACCTCATTGCTTTCCAGCCTCTTAGCGCACCCCGAGGGCATTGTCGTGACCCGACCGTGAACGCGAGTGCAGCTCATTGCGACTAACAGGGTGGATGCGGAACCTGCCATGATCTCGTGCGCTTTCCGCTTGCGGGCGGCAGGCCTTCCAGCTCGTCGAACGCGGAGCTTGGGTCATGGCACGGGTGACGGCACATCGGCAGGTCAAGGCGCGTCAGGCACTGTTAACGCTGCTGTTGCTGGCAGCATTCTCGGGATTGCTGCCATCCGGTGCGTTCGCTGCCGAAGAGCGCGTCGACGAGCGGGTCTTCCTGGTCCGCGACAAGCCGGGCACACCGACCCGCTTCCACATGATCGTCAACGCCGGCTGTACCGACGAGGTCGCCGGCCGCTGCCGCGGCGTTGCACATTATCTCGAACATCTCATGCTGGTCGGGCGCAATCCCGAGCACAAGGACGCCGCCCTCAGCATGTTCCCGGACGGCTACGCCAACGGCTGGACCCGCAATCGAGCCACTGCCTATCTGCACGTCATTCCGCCGCGCCCGAACGGGCCGCGGGCTGATCTCGAGACTCTGTTTGGTTTCTACGCAGCGCGGCTCAAGGACTTCCACATCAGCGAGGAGGAGGCGGCGCGCGAGCGCAACGTGGTCGACCAGGAATATGCTTGGCGGGTCCGCAGCCGGCCGTTGCTGCGGTTTGCAATGAGGCTCGACAGCATGCTGCAGCTTTCGCAAAGCCGCCACGACGCCAAGGCGATCACGGTCGAGAATGCGCGCGCGTTCCATCGCAAATGGTACGCCATCAACAACGTCTTCTTCGTCGTCAAAGGCGACATCGAGCCGGCCGTCCTCAAGGAGATCGCGGTCCATGCGTTCGCCGGCCTCACGCCGCGCGAGCTGCCGCACCGCGCGAAGGTGCGTGTGCCCGCGATCGTGGATGAGCGCATCGACGTCCGCAAAAAGCAGGCCACGATCACGCGGCCCGTCGTGCTGTTCAGGAAGCTTGTTCGGATCGAGGAGCCTGATGCGGACGCTGCGCGTGCGGCCCGCGCCATCCTCCTGAGCTTTCTCCACAGTCGGATGCCGGGGAGCCCCTATGACATGCTGGTTGACCGCGAGCAGCTTGCAGCCGGGTCGCCCGGGATCTCGATCGCGCGCGTTGCACCGCGGATCTACAAGCTCTCCATCAGTGCGAGCGCAGCGCCGGAGGTGGCGCCGGAGCAGCTTCTGGCAGCCATCGAGCGCTACGTGCAGAAACTGGCGAGCACCGGCGTTCCGGAGGCGACCATCACCCGGCTCAAGACCCGGTATGCGCAGGCGCGCGCGAGCGCCGACCAGGATCCGGCGCAGGTTTATTCGCGCCTCGTCGGCTGGCTCGCCAACCGCACACCCTACGAACAAATGGCCGAGTGGCCACAGCGCATCGTGGCGGTCGCGCCGGCTGACGTCGAGCACATTCTCAAGGGCCTCGCCAGCCCGGGCCGGATCGTGACCGGCATTCTCGCACCTGGAGCACCAGCACCTGGAGCCCCGGCACCTGCACCCGGATCTGGAGCAGAGCCATGATCGGCCGCCGTTCTCTTGTCGTCCTTATCCTGATCGCTTGCGTCAAGGCGGCGGCTGCCGAGCCGGCCGTGACGGAGCACAAGACGCCGTCCGGGCTGGTCTTTCGTCATGTTCATATGCCGGATGACAACCGGCAGGCGATCGCGTTCGCATTCAAGGACGGCACGGCCATGACGCTGCCCGGCAAGGAGGCGCTGGCAAGACTTCGCGCCGGCGCTGATGATGCAGGGCCCGCGCGGCTCGACCCGCAGCGCCATGCTGGAGGACCTGCGCGATCTGCAGGCCGGGATGGGATTGCGCGCGGGTACCCGCTTCACGGTGGGAGCCCTGTCGGCGCCGCCCGCCAAGTTTGCGGCGGCAGCGCAGATCCTCGCGCGCGTGCTCGCCGATCCCGCGCTGCCGGAAGACAAGCTCAGGCAGTTTCAGCGCAACCTTGTGCTCACGAGCCGGCAGGCGGAGCACAATACCGAAACGCTGGGGCTGCGCCTGTTCCAGCGGCTCGTCTTCGGCGACAGCCCGTACTGGCGGTTCATCGGGGGCGATCCTTCGGTCTACGAGCGGATCAGCAAGGCCGACATCGAGGGGTGGCGGCGCGACGTCCTGGTGCGCGATGGGCTCAGCCTGATGGTGGCGGGCCCGATGCCGGCGGCCGAGGTCGCCGATCTGCTCGATCGGATTTTTGCCGGCTTGCCGCAGAGCGGGCGGCCGGGAGCGGAGGTGAGGCCTGAGCTGCGCTCGCCCGGCAAGCTTGTTGTGCTGGAAAAGAAGAATGTGGTGCAGACCGTCATTGTCGCTGGTGCGCCGACGGCGCTTGAGAGCACGCCGGACGCGTTGCGTACCGAGCTTGCGGTGGCGGTTCTCGGCCGCGGCGCGGCCAATAGCCGGCTTGGGCGCGCGGTGCGCGGCCGGCTTGGCGCCACCTACGGCGTCACCGTGGCCTTGCAGTCGGCCTCTCCTGGCCCGTTCCTCCTGGTCATCCGAACGCCGGTCGCCAACGACAAGGCCCAGGCGGCGCTCGCCGCGATCCGCGAGGAATATGCGCTGTTTGCGGCCGAGGGCGTGACCGAGGCCGAGTCGAGCCGCTGAAGACGGCCACGATCATGGCGCACCGGGAGCGGCTGCGGCGGGCACCGGTCGTTGCGGGCATGCTGATGGGCTGGTGGCTCAACAAGATGCCGGACGATTATCTCTCGACCTTCGGGGCGCGCGTCCAGGCGATCAGCGCCGCGGCGGTCAACGCGGATATCCGCAGCCGGCTGCCGAAGCCGCCACTGACCACCGTGATGGTGGCGCCCTCCGCGGAGGGGCTCGGCGCCGACTGCGTGATCAAGGCGCCGTCCGAGATCGCCCGCTGCGAGTGAGACGGCGTTCCCTGATCCGCCATCCTTGACCAGCATCATTGACCGGAATCATTGACATGGCCCACGCGCGCGCGTGTCCTGCGCGCGCTCCTGTCAGGATGAGCCGTGGCCGGGATTGAGCGCGACTGCAATCCGCAGGAATTCTTGGCTATTGCTGGTGTTAGGAAGAGACGCAGGGGCGCGATGACCTGGTGCGATGAGACCCTCGGCCTTGACCCGGCGGCCGACGAGATGACGCCGGAGCAGCTTGCGGCGGCCAACGCCAGGCTGGCGGCGCTGCCGCTCACCGATCTCGTGCGCGGCTGGCGCGAGGTTGGAACGGTCGGCCAGCGCGACCGGACGCAGGGGGTCTATTCCTTCTCCATGTATTTCGATCGGCTCGGCCATGACGACCCCGAGCGTGCGCTCGCCTTCATCGAAGCGATGGTGACGCATGAGCCGGACGACGCGCTCCTCGCGCTCGTTGCGCAGGAGAAGCTCCTGGGCCAGCTCCTGCACTTCAACGCCGCACGCGTCGTCGATGGTCTGGAGGCAGCCGCCGCCAGGCTGCCGCGGTTGCGCTGGCTTCTGGGCGCATACGCCTGGGGATTCCGCGGCAGCATGATCGAGGACAAGGATATCGCCCGCCGCCTGAGCGCTGTCGCGGACGAGGAGGCCTACAAGGCTTGGGAGGAGGACTACAAGTCCGGCTACGAGCGCATCGATTTTGCCGCGCTCACGCCGGCGGAGGTGGCACGCCATTGGGTCGTGCTCACGGCCTATTCGCCGCTCGAGCGCGAGCGCGACGACAACGCGATGGCGCTGTTCGACTACCAATGGGAGCTCGGCAAGGACGATCCGGAGGGCGCGCTCGCGCTCGTGAAGGAGGTCGTGCGCATCGAGGAGCATCCGCGCATGCTCGGGCTCCTGGCGGCCGGCCTCACGGAAGACCTGCTGGTGGCCCACGGCCCGGCGGTCATCGATGCGGTCGAAGCGGAGGCGCGCGGCCATGAGCGCTTCCGGCAGGTGCTCGTAGGCGTGTGGACGTCGCGGGTCGATCCGGAGGTGGTCGCGCGCCTCGAGGCCCTCATGACGGCTACATGATCGCTAGACCTTGGGCAGATCGAGCACGCGGCCGCCTAGCTTCTCGCACAGGAACGCGAGGGTGTCGCTTGTCCGATCGAGCGCCTTGCTCAGCGCATTGCCGAAGCCGTGGCCGGCGCGCGTTTCCACCTTGAGGCGGATCTCCGATGCGGGGGACTGGCTGCCGAGCGCCGCCACGAACTTATAGGCGTGCGCCGGCACCACGCGATCGTCGCTGTCGGCGGTGAGCACGAGCAGCGGCGGATATTTGGCGCCGCGGCGCACGTTGTGCAGCGGCGAATAGGCGATCAGTGTCTTGAAGTCCGCCTCGGTCTCCGGGTCGCCGTATTCCGGCATCCAGGCCCGGCCGAAGGTGAACTCCTTGAACCGCAGCATGTCGGCGACCGGAACGCCGGCTACGACCGCGCCGTAGAGCTCGGGACGCTGCAGCATGCAGGAGAGGACCAGGAGGCCGCCATTGCTGGCGCCGTTGATGCCGAGCCGATCGGGCCTGGTGTAGCGGTTGGCGATCAGCCATTCGGCCGCGGCGATGAAATCGTCAAACGAGTTCTGCTTGTTGGCGAGCCGGCCGCCGTCATGCCACGGCTGGCCGAATTCGCCGCCGCCGCGAATAGCCGCGACCGCATAGATGCCGCCAAGCCGCACCCAGGACGCGATGGTCGAGCTGTAGCCCGGCCAGATCGGGATGCCGAATCCGCCATAGGCGTAAAGCAGCGTGCGGTTTGTGCCGTCGAGCGCAATGTCCGGCCGATGCACCAGCGTCATCGGGACACGGGTGCCGTCGCGGCTCGTGACCGTCACGTCGCGAAACACCAGATCAGACAGGTTGTGTCTGGCGGCCGTGGGCCGGAACACCGACGACTGTCGTCTGAAGATGTCGAGCCATTCGATCCGGCTCGGCCGCTGGCGCTCTTCCACTTCCAGCAGCAGGTGATTGTCGGCGCGATTGTGCCGGCCGAACCAGACGCGCACCGGCCCGCCAAAATCGAGCGTCGAGAGCTTGCGGCCGCCGAGGTCGTAGATCGAGATCCGGCTGTTGAGATGGTCGAGATGCTTGACCACCAGACGGCTGTTGAAGACGGCCGCGTGGTCAAGTGGCAGCCCGCTGTCGGGAATGACCGTGTGCCATCGCTCCGGCTTTGGATCGGACTGGTCGATCCGCACCAGCCGCCAGTTCGGCGCGTCGAGGTTGGTGATGGCATAGTGGGTGGCGCCGATGTTGCCGACCGGCCAGAACCCGGCGAGCCCGGGCGGCACCAGTTCGGACATCTGCGACAGGTCGTCGAACGGCGCGACGTAGTAGCCGGCCTTCTCGCTGGTGCCGGTCCACGCCATGATCTTTAGGAACCCTGCATCATAGGAGGCCTGGACGCGCAGAAAGACGTCGCGGTGCCCGGCCAGCCGAAAGATCACGCGCTCGTTCGCCTGGCTCATGCTCGCCGGGCCGGGGCCGAGCGGATGCGCGCAAACGAGGTGACTGCGCCGGTCCCAGTCCGCGGGATCGCTGTCGGTCGGATAGCGTGTGTAGAAGAAGCCATTCCCGTTCATGAACCAGGCGACGCTCGTGTGCTTGCACCACCCGAGCCGCAACGGCAGGTCACGCCCGCTATCGACAACGCGCACCCGCAGCGTCTGTCGGTCGCTGCCGGCCTCCGAGAGCAGGTAGGCGACGCGCGTCCCGCGCCGGTCCGGAAAGGCGCCCGTGATGGCGACAGTCCCGTCGCTTGAAAGCGTGCTGGCGTCGATCACGGTGCGACTCGGACCGGCGAGCGGCTCCTGCACGCCGTAGCTCGCCTGGTTGGCGAGACCGTCGTTGAAGAACGAGAAGTAGCGCGCGCCATGCTGCTGCGGGATGCTGACGCGCGGATAGTCGAGCACTCCATCGAAGAACTTGCGAATCTTTTGGCGGGTCGGCAGCGACTCGAGATAGGCGCGCGCCTGCCGGTCCTGCGCCGCGACCCAGGCGCGCACATCGGCGCGCCCGCTGTCCTCGAGTGGTCGGAACGGATCGGGGACCGTCACCCCATGCAGAACATCGCTGGTGCCGTCCTGCGGCGCGGGCGGCATGGTGTCGCCTGCGATCGGCTGCGGCCGCGCCGAGCCCGCCGCGAGCACGACGCCGCTTGCGACACCGCCGGCCAGGAAGGCGCGCCGGGTCGCGTCGGTACGCTCGCTCGCGCGAGCCGCCGTCGGCCGGCGCGACAATCCTTCTTCCACCGTTCTTTTCTTCGCGATCATGGGCGCCTCCGCTGCCGGTCGGGCCAACGTTGCGGGTTTGTCTGAATCTGCGAAGAAGCGGCTGGTCTCGGCCGGCAATGCGCGCCGAAGCTAGCGGTTTTCGCCGGTTTCTTCCAGAGGGCCGACGTTCTTGACAAAGCCCCCCTGCGCATGTGCTTGTCCGCGCGCATTCAGACCGCCAGTGGGGCCGCCTTCGGGACAGACCATGCATCGCTATCGAACGCACACTTGTGGCGCCTTGCGCGAGACCGATATCGGACAGCCGGCGCGGCTGTCGGGCTGGTGCCATCGCATTCGCGACCATGGCGGCCTGCTGTTCATCGACCTGCGCGACCATTACGGGTTGACGCAATGCGTTGCCGACCCGGATTTGCCCGCCTTCAAAGTGGTCGAGACGCTGCGCGCGGAATGGGTGGTGCGGATCGAGGGCAAGGTGCGCAAGCGCCCGGCCGGCACCGACAACCCTGATCTGCCGACCGGCGCGGTCGAAGTGTTCGTCAGCGAGGTCGAGGTGCTCGGCCCGGCGGGCGAGCTGCCGATGCCGGTGTTCGGCGATCAGGAATATCCGGAAGAGATCAGGCTCAAGTACCGCTTCCTCGATCTGCGGCGCGAGCGGCTGCACAACAACATCATGCTGCGCGGGCAGGTGATCGATTCGCTGCGCCGGCGGATGAAGAGCCAAGGCTTCTTCGAGTTCCAGACCCCGATCCTGACCGCGTCATCGCCGGAAGGCGCGCGCGACTATCTGGTGCCCTCGCGCATCCATCCCGGCAAGTTCTACGCGCTGCCGCAGGCGCCGCAGCAGTTCAAGCAGCTGATCATGGTGGCGGGCTTCGACCGCTACTTCCAGATCGCGCCCTGCTTCCGCGACGAGGACGCGCGCGCCGACCGCTCGCCCGGCGAGTTCTATCAGCTCGACCTCGAGATGAGCTTCGTGACGCAGGACGACGTGTTCGCGGCCGTCGAGCCGGTGATGCGCGGCGTGTTCGAGGAGTTTGGCGGCAAGCCGGTGACGCAACAATTTCCGCGCATCCCTTACGCCGAGGCGATGCGCGCCTACGGCACCGACAAGCCCGACCTGCGCAACCCGATCAAGATGCAGGACGTCTCCGACGTCTTCCGCGGCTCCGGCTTCAAGGTGTTCGCGCGCATTCTGGAAAATCCCAAGGCGGCGGTGTGGGCCATTCCGGCGCCCGGCGGCGGCTCGCGTGCGTTCTGCGACCGCATGAATGCCTGGGCGATCGCGGAAGGCCAGCCCGGCCTCGCCTACATCTTCTTTGCGTCGGAGAACGCCGCCACGGTGGGGCGCGGCCCGGTCGCCAACAACGTGGGTGCTGAGAAGACCGAGGTCATGCGCAAGCAACTCGGCCTCAAGGACGGCGACGCCGTGTTCTTTGTTGCCGGCGATCCGGCGGCGTTCGTCAAGTTCGCGGGCCCCGCGCGCAACAAGATCGGCGAAGAGCTCAATCTCATTGCCAAGGATCGCTTCGAGCTCTGCTGGATCGTCGACTTCCCGATGTACGAGTGGAACGAGGAGGAGAAGAGAATAGATTTCTCGCACAACCCGTTCTCGATGCCGAACATGGCCGTCGAGGA
Organism: uncultured Alphaproteobacteria bacterium; assembly: GCA_963753575.1. Taxonomy (GTDB): domain Bacteria; phylum Pseudomonadota; class Alphaproteobacteria; order Rhizobiales; family Xanthobacteraceae; genus VAZQ01. Next base: position 1,698,493 of record CAVWCR010000003.1, on the reverse strand, counting down.
CTTCCTCAAGCTCGATCCGAACGACCGCGACACCATCCTCTCCATCAAGGCGATCCAGTACGACATCGTCTGCAACGGCACCGAGCTTTCCTCCGGCGCGATCCGCAACCATCGCCCCGACGTGATGAAGAAGGCGTTCGCGATCGCCGGCTACAGCGAGGAGGTGCTGGAGCAGAAGTTCGGCGGCATGCTGCACGCGCTCTCGCTCGGCGCGCCGCCGCACGGCGGCATCGCGCCCGGCGTCGATCGCATCGTGATGCTGATCGCGGGCGAGGAGAACCTGCGCGAGGTGGTGCTGTTCCCGATGAACCAGCGCGCCGAGGACCTGATGATGGGCGCGCCATCGGAAGCGACGCCGAAGCAACTGCGCGAATTGCACATCCGGCTGAACTTGTCGGACAAGGCATGAGCGGTGTGGCCCTTGGGCCGTCGCTGGACCGTCGGGCATAGTGAGCATTGAGCACCGCGCAACAACACGACCGTCGCTTCGAATCCCGCTTCTTCTACATCGCGCGGATCGAGCATCCCTACGAAGTCATCGCTGCGGAAAACCTGCGGGACTATTTCGGCCGCATTGGCGTCCCGACGCGCGAAATCGTCATGAATCTGGATGGTGCCGACCGCTCGGAACTTGCGCAGGGTCTCAACGGCGACGCGATTGCGATGCTTGGGTTCAATTGGCACCTCGACCACTCGTGGATGGGCAATGGTCATTTTCTCGACGCCGCCCGTGCGGCCGGCGTGCCCGTCATTCAGTGGATCATCGACCATCCGAGCTCGCGCTGGCCGGACTTCAAGCACAGCAACGCCGTGAACTCCTGCTTTCTGTTTCAGTCTTCCTATGCGGAGGCGTATTTCCGCCGGTTCATCATGCCGCACTGCCGATCGGCATCGGTGGTCGGGAACACCGGCGCCGCCCGGTATTCGCGCTGTGACGACCTCACGCGCGATAAGTTCCTGGCGCGCGATATCTTATGCCTGCTGCCGCTCAATCTCCGGCGGATCGGCGGCACGATCGAGGATGCCGAGCGGCACCTGGCGGCGTTGCCAAGGCGACTGCGGAACGCCGTCACCGGCGCGGTCGAGCGGGCGCAGAACGATCTCGTCCATCCGATCGAAGCGCACTTCTTCGACAACGACCCGCCTCGCAGCGTGCTGTGGTCAGCCCGCGTGTTTCATCAATGTATTCGTTTGATTGAGGACATCGTGCAGATCAGACGCAGGATCGCCATGTTCGCGGTGGCGCGCGAGTTTCCGGTCCTGATTCGGTCGGACGCCGCCGGCGCCCACCATATGCGCGAGCCGGGCGCCGCGCGCTTCGAACAGGGCGTGGGGATGAGGGAGACACTGGCCCGCATGCAACGGGCGCGAGCGGTTGTCAGCCTGTCGGCCGTCAACGATGAGGTCCACGATCGCACGCTCAATGCCCTCAATGCTGGCGCCGTGCCGATCATCGAGGATAACGCCGTGAACCGGCGGTTTTTCACGCACGGGAAGAATGCGCTGCTGTTCCGATATGACGACGACAGCCTGCGCGAATGCTTCGATCTGATCTGTTCGCATCCGGACCGGGTCTACGAAATCGCCGAAGCCGGCATCGCGCTGCGGGACGATCCGAGGCTGCGGTCTGGCTTCGAAGAATTGATGAGGCTGGCGGAGGCGCCCAGCCTCCTGTTCCGAGACAGAATCCGGAACTGGCTCGAGGTCAACGGCTTCGGAACAAGCTAGTGTGGCGGTTCGGAGTCCGCATCATTTTTGCCGCGAGTCCAAGATGCGGACTCGGTCGCCTTCCCGCCAGAAAGCGGACGTGGTGCAGCCTTCGGCGGCCCACGTCCCGTGCTGGTGTTTGAACACGAAGCTCCGATGAGGCTTGGCGTGCTTGCCAGTTGCCAGCAGGTCGTTCCCCCCGCGCCCGAGGTCCACGAGAAGGATCTTCCGGGCTGGAGGGTGCTGTTCGCGTTCAGCCGCAACGCCATCGCCGTTCAGCCCAAACACGCCTTCGAGAAGCTCATCGTCCGGCGCCGGATTCTTGGCATCGATTCCCTGCTGCTGAACGATCCCGAGGGCATCAGGCATGTACTCACGACCGCTGCCGACAACTACAAGCGCCCGGTGTCCGCAGGCCGCATCCTGGCGCCGCTCGGCGGCAACGGTCTCTTCCTTGCCGAAGGCGCGTCATGGCGCCGGCAGCGACGCATGCTCGCGCCGGTCTTTACGCCGGCAAACGTTGGCAATCTTCTGCCCCATTTTGCGGCGGCAGCCGCAGGGCTGGCGGCCCGGCTCGAAGGCATGACGCGCGCAAATCTTGCTTTGGCATTTCAGGAGGCGACGCTCGAAGCCGTCCTGCGGGCCCTGTTCTCGTTGCCGGACAGCGATCAGCGCGACCGAATTGCCGCCATGGTGAGGTTCTATCTGGCGGGTCCCGGTCGACCCAACTTTCTCGACGGCATAGCCCGGAGGGAACAATCGTTCGCGTTCGCGGGCAGAAGCCGCCGCCGGTTCCAGCGGGCTTGGAGCGACACGATCGACACAATCGTTGCGACGCGACGAAAGCTGCCGGAAACCAAGGCCAAAGACGCCGATTTGCTCGCTCTCCTCGTGGCAACACGGGATCCGCAGTCCGGCGAGGCACTGTCCGAAACCGAGGTCCGCGATCAGTGCTCGACCATGCTGGTCGCCGGTTACGAGACAACCTCGCGGCTGCTGTTCTGGTCCATCTATCTTCTGACCCTCTACATCGACGAGCAAAGCCGCCTGCGCACGGAGATCGCCGCGTACGCGCCGGAGCGCGTGCGCAAGCTCGATGACCTTCAGCACTGGCCGCGGCTGCGCCAGACGCTCCTCGAGGCTTTGCGGCTCTATCCTCCCGTCGCCTATCTCGCGCGTGAGCCAATCAGAGATGACGTCGTCGCAGGCGAGCCGGTCAGATCTGGGACGCAGATATGGATCAGCCCGTGGGTCCTCCATCGCCACCGCAGGTTCTGGGATCATCCGACGGCGTTCGTTCCCGATCGCTTCGCAGGAAAGCCTTCGCCTTGGTCCAGCAACAGCGCGTTTCTTCCTTTTGGGGCCGGCCCTCGCATCTGCATCGGGGCGGCATTTGCAATGGCTGAAGCGCAGATCATGCTGGCGACGTTGCTGTCGCGCTTCCGCGTCACGCTGGCGGACCGTCGCCCTGTGCTTCCAGTGGCGAGAGTGACGACGGCGCCCAGCCACGAGCCCTGGTTCGAGCTCGAGCGCACCCCACTCTAAGCAGGAAAGGCGGTCGTCCTATTGCGGCTCGATGCCGGCCGCGCGCACGATGCCGGCGATGAGCTTCACCTGCTCGGCAATGAACGGCTTGAACACGGCTGGTGCGTTGCCGACCGGGATCACGCCGATGCCGGTGATGCGATTGCACACCGTCGGCGTCGTGACCGCCTTGCGCACCTCCTGGTGCAGGCGCGCAAGCACGGCGGGCGATGTCCTGGCGGGCGCGAACATGCCGGTCCAGCTCGCCAGCACCTCCATGCCGGGCACGCCCGCTTCCGCCAGCGTCGGCACGTTCGGCAGCCGTGCGAAGCGCTTGGCGCCGGTATAGGCGAGCGCGCGAATCTTGCCGGCCTCGACGTACGGCATGGAGGAGGGCGGCGTCATGAACATGACCTGCACCTCGCCCGCAATCAGCCCGGTCAGCGCCGGTGCTGCCCCGCGATAGGGCACGTGCACCATCTGCGTCTTGGTCAGCGACTTGAACAGCTCGGCGGCGAGATGCAGCGCGTTGCCGACGCCGGGCGAGCCGAACGAGATCGACTGGCCGGGATGGTGCAGCAGCGCGAGCAGCTCCTGCACGTTCTGCACCGGCAGCCTCGGATTGACGCCGAGGATATAGCCTTCCACCGCCGCCAGCTTGCTCACCGGCTCGAAGTCGCGCACGACGTCGAACGGCATCGTCTTGTGAAAGCTCGGGTTGATCACGAACGAGCTTGAGGTCACCAGCAGCGTGTAGCCGTCGGGCGGGGATTCCGCGACCGTCTGAGCGCCGATGACGCCGTCGGCGCCGGCGCGGTTCTCGATCACGAACGAGTGGCCGGTCTGGACCGAGAGCTGCTGGGCGACGAGGCGGCCGATGACGTCGGGCGTGCCGCCCGCCGCGAATGGCACGATCACCCGAACATTCTTGCCGGGATAGGACTGAGCCTTGCTGGGATAGGACTGAGCGGCGGCAAACGCCGCCACCACGCCCATGAAGAGCGCCCGTAGCATGACCGTTCTCCCGTGGTGTTTTTCATGGCGGCCGCTTCACCGGCGACCCGCTTCACCGGCAACAGCTGCATGGGCGGTCGCGCGTGCCGGCCGCCCATTCCGAATGGCCCGTTTACGCCGACTTGTACTTCGGCATCAGCCGCATCGCGTTCCCGTACTCGATGGCGCGCAGGTCGGAGGCCGGGAACTTGAAGTCTTCGAGCCCGTCGACCGCTTCCTTGGCCTCGCGGTACGGGTAGTCGGAGCCGAACATGATCTGCGAGATCGACACCATCTTGGTCAGCGCCGCCAGCTGGCCCGGCGTGTTGCCCTGCGCGACCTCGTAGTAATACTTCTCCAGGATCGGCATCGGCCCGGCCGGCATCGGCATGCGCGGGTCCTTGCGCTCAAGCGCAAGCCGGATCAGGCGGCTGGTCAGGAACGGGATGGTGCCGCCCGAATGCGACCAGATCCAGCGGATGTCCTGGGTCTTGAAGGCGGTCCCGGCTTTGCCGAAGAGCAGGCTCGCGACAGTGCGGGTGGTGTCGGTGGCGTATTCGATGGCGCTCACCGGAACGCCTTCGACGACATGGCCACAGCATTCGGGCACCGTCGGGTGGGTGTAGACCAGCGCCTTGCGGCGGTTGAGCTCCTCGAGCACCGGCAGGTAGGCCGCGTCGCCGAGATACTTGCCGGGCTTGTAGCTGGTCCACAGCGCGATGCCGTCGGCCTTGAGGGTGTCCAGGGAGTATTCGATCTCGCGCAGGCTCCCTTCGGTGTCGGGCAGTGGGATCGCGGCGAAGAAGCCGAACTTGCCGGGATGGTCGCGGCCGAGGTGGGCGCAGTACTCGTTGCACTGGCGCGCAAGCTTGCGCGACTCCTCGCTGACCTCGCCGAACCAGACGCCCGGGTTTTGGATCGATGTGATCGAGGTGGCGACCCCGCCCTTGTCCATGTCCGCGAGCGAGGCCTCGACCGTCCATTTGGGCGAGCGGCCGCCATGCTTCGCAAGAGCCTCGCGCTGCACCGGCGGGATGACGTGGTGGTGAACGTCGATCCGGCGCGGCTTGGCAGGGGCTTGCGCCAGCGCGGGCGCGGCCGAGAAGCCGGATGCTGCGGCGCCCACCACGGCGGCGCTGCCGGAAAGGAAGTTTCGCCTGCTGACCGGGGTGGCGGCGAAGAGGGCCGGCTGATCGCAGCACGCGCATCCCGAAAGGTAGTTCCGACCGGTCGTCATCTTCATTGCGTCTCTCCCTCGACTTGGCTTGCTCGACTTGGCTCACTCGACTTGGCTCACTACCGGGCTTCCGGCTGCCCTTAGGGCACGCCAGCATAGCCCAAATGCCAAGCTGAAAAAGTGCCGCAGATGTCACATCGGTGCCCGTCACGGGCCTTGGTAAAGTGTCGCTTGCCGACTTGCCGACCGGAACCGATCATCGGTATCGCAGGTTTGAGGGGCTATCGCACGCCCGTCGGCGTCGCAGTCGCGACGTGATGGCCGCGACCGCGACGATCGTGGATCGTGAAGTGATGGATGGTGCCAAGCGCAGGCGTCTTTTTCGATCCTCGCGCTTGCTTTGAAAGGATTTCTAGACGTTTGCATCGCAGAATCTACTTGACTCCCAGACGATGGGGGCTATTTGGGGACCAGCCGCTGTGATCCGTCCGCCCGAAGGATCGATCTAGGCGGCATTCGCTTGCCGAGGCTCCGGTGTGCCGGCACTCGGGTTGGATCACTGGTTGGGGAGGACGGCGATGCGCCAAAACGCCCTCTTACGATCGGCCAAGGGCTTGGGAACACCAAGCACCGCCCGAAAGAGAGACACCAAAGTTGCCAAGATGGCGGTGGTTTCGCCCGCTCCGGTCGAGGAGCGCGACGAGGCGGAACGCAACGACCATTTTGCTGTCCGCCATGGCGTGCGCTGCGCCGGCGTGCATCTGATCATCGATCTGCACGAGGCCAGGGGCCTCGACGACATCGATCTGATCGAGACGACGCTGCGCCGCTGCGTCGACGCGGCCGGCGCCACGCTCCTGCATATCCATCTGCATCACTTCCAGCCCAACGGCGGCGTCTCCGGCGTGGCGGTTCTGGCCGAGAGTCACATCTCGATCCACACCTGGCCGGAAGTGGGCTACGCGGCGCTCGACGTGTTCATGTGCGGCAAGGCCGAGCCTGAACGCTGCATCCCGGTCCTGCGCGAAGCCTTCGGGGTCTCGCGGGTCGAGGTGAACGAGCTGCTGCGCGGGCAGAACATCTGACCCATCCAGCCTTTGCAAGCTGCTGCCGCGGCCGGGATCCTGGCCGCGGTTGTTGTCTTGCGTGGACAATGATGGAAATGGCGGCAAGTCCGAAGCGGCGAGGTATATTGGTGATGCTGGTCGATAACCTAAAAGCGTCGTCATGCCCGGCCCTGTGCCGGGCATCAACGTCTTGCTTCCCTGACATGGCAAAGACGTGGATGGCCGGGACAAGCCCGGCCATGACGGTGGAGATGTGGGGCTGCTGGCACAGGCGGGGCATCGATGCCCCGATCGAAGCGAGGTGGTGATCATGGCGGAGAAGCGCTGGATTTCCGAGACCCTGTTCGACGACCTCGGCTTCCGCATGAGCTATGAGGTCGAGCGGGTGCTCTACGAGATGAAGACGGAGCATCAGGACCTCGTGCTGTTCGAGCACAAGTTCTTCGGCAAGATCCTGATGCTCGATGGCGCCACCCAGGTCACCAGCAAGGACGAGTTCGTCTACCACGAGATGATGACGCATGTGCCGATCCTGGCGCACGGCAACGCCAAGGAGGTGCTGATCGTGGGCGGCGGCGACTGCGGCATCGCCGAGGAAGTCCTCAAGCACAAATCGGTCAAGCGCCTCACCCAGGTCGAGATCGACGCCTCGGTGGTCGAGTTCTCCAAGGAGCACTTTCCCGAATTCACCAAGCCGGTGCTCGGCAACAAGCGCTTCGATCTGGTGATCGACGACGGCATGAAGTACGTCGCCGGCACCGACCGCCGTTTCGACGTCATTATCGTCGACTCCACCGACCCGCAGGGGCCCGGCAAGGTGCTGTTCAGCAGCAGGTTCTACGCCGCCTGCAAGCGCTCTCTGGCCAAGGGCGGCGTGCTGGTGACGCAGAACGGCGTGCCGATCCTGCAGTCGGGCGAGCTCACCGCCGGCATCAACAAGTTCCGCAAGCTGTTCGCCGACGGCACCTGTTATGTCGCCGCGATCCCGACCTATATCGGTGGCCACATGGCGATGGGCTTTGCGACCGACAACAAGCGGCTGCGCCAGACGCCGCTGGCGACGATTGCGGCGCGCTACCGCAAGGCCGGCAGCTTTCCGACCCGGTACTGGACGCCGGAAGTGCACAAGGCCGCGTTCGCGCTGCCGCGCTTCATCGCGGAGCTGGTCGCGCGCGCGAAGTGAAGCGTGCCCTCGGGCACTCACTCTGACCCGTCATCCCGAGGCGGCCGCGTTCTGGCGGGCCGCAAGATCGACGGCTCTCAATGCGCGGCCCTCGAAGGATGCGGCCCCGTTTCGGGGCGTACATCCTTCGAGGCGGGTGCAAGAGCACGCGCACCTCAGGATGACGATCAGGGCTGAGCGAGAGGCCTACTTCACCGTGATGGTGACGACCGGCGACATCACCGGCGGATTGTGCGGGATGTGCGACCAGTCGCCGAGCACCAGCTGCAGCGTGTGACTGCCGGGCGGCAGCGTCACCATGGTTTCGGTCTGGCCGCCGCCGAAATGCACGTGCTTGGCGTCGGAGGCGATCGGCCGCTTGAGCTCCTGGTCCGAGAGCTTGGTGTCGATGATCAGATGGTGATGCCCGGTGTTCTCTTTCTGCACGCCGGCCGGCGCGACGCCCATGCCGGTGAGGCCGAACTGGACCTTGAACGGGCTCGTGACCGTCTCCCCGTTACTTGGGCTGATGATATAGACCGAGGCGCCGGCCGGTGACGGCGTTTGCGCCTGTGCGAGGATGGTGGTCGCGGCCGCGACGAGCACGGCGCCGCCGAGCGCAAGCGCGCGGAAACGGATAGACATGGGGGTACACTCCTTCGGATCGCCCGCTGGTGATGGGTTGTTTTTGCAGCCCTTGTTGTCTTGTAACTTTGGGCCGCGTTTGAGGCGATACATGCGGGCGGGATCATGCCCTACCGCAGCACCTGATCCTACCGGAAATTGCCGTATTATCAGGCGCTCGCCGCGACCGGCGCCCGGGCGCCGCGGGCCTTGCGGCGGGTGTTGTAGAAGTCCAGCACACGGCGGGCCGTCTCGAGCTGCAGGTTGGCGTAGCTGTGCATTGCGTGGTCGAGGTCCTGCGCCGAGATTCCGCGGTCGGCGCATTTGAGCAGCACGATCGCCTTGGCGCTGGTCCAGGAGAAGCCCGCGAGCCGGGAGAGGATCAGCAGAATCTCATGGCCGCGGTCGTTGAGCGCACGCTCCACCAGGTCGAGCTCGACCTTGCACAACAGCGACAGCGCGACCGCGGTCTCCTCGAACCGCCGCTCGCGCGCAAACTGATAGACCTCGGCCTCGCCCAGGCGGCCTTTCTTCATCGCGGCCTCGACCGTCGCGGTCGCGCTCTTGTAGTCGAGCGACACCTTGCGGGTCTCGGTGCGGATGCCGCCGACGACTTCGGCCAACACGCCTTCGAGCGCGTCGCCCGCGCTCGGGATCTCCGCGGCGAGCCGTGCCCGCACCGATGCGGAAGCCTGTTCAAGAAGCTCCAGGAAATGCTGGCGCGGCAGATCGGGCCGCGGGCCGATTCCCAGCGCCAGCGTGTCGTCGGTGGCCGAGCGCTTGACCAGCAGGCGGAAGGCGGCGTCGGAGAAGCGGGCGCCCTTGTTCCTGGCAACCGTGTGGGTGACCTCGTGGTCGCCGCGCGTCACCAGCACGTCGGTCACCGCCTCGCTCAGGGACTTGCGCTGCGCTATTGCCGCGAGGTGCTGCTGGCTCTTGCTCTGGGCGGTGGCCACAAGGTCGGCGTCGTTGAGCCGCTCCGAGTTGAGCAGCATCGGGCGGGCGACCTCGATGTCGTCGTCCAAGGCAAGCGCACGCACGACACCCATCGGCGCGTTCGGCACCTCGGAAAGCCGGCTCGAGAGCTTGGCGCGGGCCTTGGCCTCGATCGCGGTGGCAAGCTTGGTGAAGACCTCGTCGAACAGCCCGATCTGGACCTCGGTGTAGCGATGCGCACCGTCGACGAAAAGATCGGTGATGCGCGAGAGCATGTCGTCGCGCTGCGCCTCGCTGCCGGCCACGAGCGCACGCTCGAGTTCGTCGAGCAACGACGACGGGGCGGCCGTGGCGGTCGGCGTGGCGGTCATGGGCGGGAGCCCGGTCCTTCCTTGGAACCTCCCACCCTGGCTGACAGTCATGAAAAAACGATTGCGCCCGGGGCCACTTGGGCCAAATGAAACGGGCGGCCCTTGGGGCCGCCCAGTTGTAACGCCACGCGGGGAGGTCAAACGTGGGGGCAGCCTGGCGAAAGTGCCCATTTCCACTGTCCGTAGCTGTTGATCACACCCCGTTTCCGATTCGTCAACGATACTTTCAGGCTGTTGGGGGCCTTTTGCCGTCAGGGCAGGGGATTTGTCCAGCCGCCTTGCAGCTAGACCTTGCTGATCGGCGCCTGCCGCCCCCCTTGGCCGGGCTGGAAGCCCTGCGCCTTGTGCGGGCTATCGCCCTTGCAGAAGAAGCGCGCGCGCCCGCAGCCGCTGATCTCGATCTCCAGCGTGTCGCCAACGTTCACCGGGCCGAGCCCGACGTGATAGGTGCCGGTGGCGATCACGTCGCCGGGCTGGAGCTGGATGAAGCGGCTCGCCCAGGCGATCTGGGCCGGGATTTTGTGCGCCATGTGCCTGGTGTTGTAGTCCTGCCGGGCTTCACCGTTGACCCAGGACTTGACGGTCAGGTCGTGCGGATCGCGGATGTCGTCCTTGGTGGTGATGAAGGGGCCGGCCGGCCCGAACGTGTCCTGGCCCTTGGGCAGGAACTGGCTGCGCCTGGTCATGCCGCGCGCGGAGACGTCGAAGAACGGCACATAGCCGAACACGTGGTCCATCGCGGCGCTCGCCGGCACGTTCTTGCAATGCTTGCCGATCACGAAGGCGAGCTCGGCCTCGGCATGGAATTCGACCACCGCCTCGATGTCGGGGAGGAGGATCGTGCCTTCGGGCCCGACCAGCTCCGGCGCCTTGTGGAAGAACTCCATCGGCAGGCTGTCGAGGGTGCGGTCGGGCCGGTCGAGATAGTTGACGAAGGCGGCGAGCACGCGGCTTGGCCGCGGCTCCGGCGCGAGCAGCTTGACACTATCAAGCGGCACGCCGGCTTCGGCCGCGAGGAGCTTGTCGATGGCGCCGCGGTAGCTCTCGAACTTGCCGATCAGCTCGTCCATCACGCCCTGCGGTCCGCGGATGTCGCGATGCGCGATCACGCCGCTGACGTCGACCACCCTGTTCCCGTTCTTGATCACGCCGACGCGGTCGTCGTTGAAGCGGAGTATCTGCATTGCGGTTTACCTCGTCCTTGGTCGTTGCATGTTGATCGTTGTGTGGGCGGCTATAATCATCGGTTCCACGTCACCAGCGTCACCCCGAGCGCCGCGTCGAACACGTGCTGCGGCCCCGGCTTGAGGCCGTGGCTTGCCAGCACGTCCTCGGGCGTGCGGTCGGGCCCCACTTGCGGAAACACCGGCCGGCCGCCGGGCAGCCGCACATGCGGGGCGTGCGAGAGATGGAACGTGTCATACCCGATCTCGAGGAACATGCCGTAGACCTCGGTCGCGCCGATTACGGCCAGCGTGCCGTCGGGCGCGCCGAGCCTGGCCCAGGCTTCTTCGAGTGAGGCTCCCTTTGGATTCCAAAGTAGCGCGTGCGGCCGGATATCGGTGTCGGCGAGCGAAGCGATCTTCCTGGTCACGATCAGCCGGCGGCGATGGTCGGCGCGCGCTCCGCCGCCTTCATGCGAGTGGCGCCCGTGTACCAGGACGGCGGCGCGGTCGAGGCTGTCCTGGAAGAACGCCTGGTCTGGCTCGACGAGCAGGCTCGCCGGCATATGGCCGTCGGCCTCGGCGAGCATGCCGTCGGCCGAGACGATGGCGAGGCCTTCAATGCGCGTGGGACGGGGCATGCGGGGACTACGCTGACGCTTTGGTTTGCTCGATCGGGTCGTGATTGTCCGGATGTCTTTATCACCCAGGGGCGGCGGATGTCCTTGCCTGGCACGCACCGGCGACGGCCCCCGCAACGAGGCGCGGTCACGTCTTGCTGCGCGGTGCGGAGTAGTGCCCCTTTGTTTCCGAAGTTCGTGTCAGAGGTTGCTGCGATGTATCACGAACTTCGGAAACGGGGCACCAGCCTCGGCAGGGGCGCATATCGGGCCGTGCGTTGACTCTCTTTGGGGCCCATGCGACTTTTTTGTGCTAAGGTGCTCAAAGCGTAAAGTGATGTGCGCTCCACAACCGCGGTCGCGATTGTGGCTGCTGACAACAATCACAAGCGGGAGGATCGTGATGCTGAAATCCGGCAGTCTGAAATTTCTTTTTGCTGCATTGGCGTTCGCCGCATCCGTGTTCTGGTCGGGCGCGGGATCGGCGCAAGACCATGGAACGCTTACCGGCGTCGTCACCGATGCGGCGGGCAAGCCGCTCGCAGGCGCGTTCGTCCAGATGACGAATGCCGAGCGCCATCTGCATTTCATGGTCATCACGCACGAGCAGGGCAATTACACCAACAATCGGCTTCCGCCCGGCAAATATGTCGTGCAGGCGGTCGGCGGCGAGCATCAGAGCGCTCCGTCGGCCCCCGTCGCAGTTGCGGCCGGCCAGCCGGCATCGGTCAATCTTTCGTTGACGGTCGAGCGCGCACCGGCGCTCGCGCCGGCGTGGCCCGGACGGCCGCCGGGCGAGCGCGGCGCCGAAGCGGCGTCGGCGCGCGGCGGTGCGCCACAGCTCGCCGCCGGCGAAGGTGCGTTGATCGTCACGACGAAATGCCAGTTCTGCCACGACACCCAGCGCATCATTCGATCGCGTGGCAACCAGGCCCGTTGGCAGCAGGTGCTGGGCACCATGAAGCTCTATGCCCAGGGCTCGACGCTGGCGAAGGCACTTACCGACGACGAGGAAAAGGCAGTGCTGGCCTATCTCGCGACCAACTATGGTCCGAGGTCGGGCGGCGGCAGGCCCAAGCCCGATCCGTTCAGCCGGCTGCCGCGCACGCTGGTTCCGCCGTCCGGGCGGGACTACATGGTGGTCGAATACGAGTTGCCCAATCCGCGGGCGCAGCCGCACGAAGTGGCGGTCGACGGCAACGGCAACGGCTGGGTTACCCAGCGCGTCGGCGGCAGGCTCGGCCGGCTTGATCGCAAGACGCTGGTCTATTCCGAGTTCGTGCCTCCGGCAGCGGAATCGAAGGTCGTCCGCCTCAACGCGATCCGGCGCGGCAATGCCGGCGAGTTCTGGATGGTCGACGGCGGCCCCAACCGGCGCTGGATGAGCTTCGATCCGAAGACCGAGCGCTTCACCGTCTACAATCTTCCGCCCACGCGCAGCGGCAATGCCAGCGGCAACACTATGCGCGTGCTTGCGAACAACACGGTGTGGCTCAACTCGATCGGCGCCAACCAGGTGATCCGGCTTGATCCGGCGACCAAGAAGTTCACATTTTTCGAGGTGCCGGCCGGCGTGAAGCGCCACAAGACGGCCAACCCCTACGGCATGGCGATCGGCGGCGACGGCAATGTCTGGATCGTGGAGAACGCGGTCGACCAGATTGCCCGCATCGACCCGGCGACCGGCAAGTTCGACGAATATCCGCTCAGCGTGCATGATCCCGTCGCCCGCAAGCTCGGCGCCGATTGGGACGGCAACCTGTGGGTCGGCCTGCACGGCGCCGGCAAGCTTCTGAAGGTCGACTACAAGACGATCAAGATGACGGAGTTCACGCCTCCGAGCGAGGACGCCGGCGTCTATCTCGCGGACCCGGACATGCAGAACCACATGATCTGGGCGAGCCTGCACCACGTCGACAAGCTCGGCCGCCTCGATCCCAAGACCGGCGCCTGGACCGAGTTTCCGCTCATGTATGCGGAGACCGACGTGCGGCGCATCGAGGTCGATCCGAACTATCCCAAGCGGGTCTGGTACTCGGGCGTGCTGTCGAGCCGGATCGGCTATGTCGAGCTGCTGAACTAGTGCCGGTGCTGCGACGACTTAACGAACTTCGGAAACGGGGCACTAGGCCTCAAGACTGCCAAGTGCCGCAATAAGGAAGGACCGCCGCGGGGCGGTCTTTCCGTTTCTTGGCGCTGCCAAGCCGCGCATCGATCAGAATACCGCGATGTACTTCAGCAGCGAAATAATGCCGATGACGACGACGATGACGCGCGCGATATGCTTGGCGCGGCCGTCGAGCGGCAGCATATTGACGAGGTAGAGAACGAGAAAGATGACCAGAACGGTGATCAGGAGACTGATCAGGATATTCATGCGTGGCTCCTTGCCAGTGAGATGGGGCGGTTGACGCGCACAGCGGTTCCGGTCGCGGCCGAACTGTTGGAGGTGGAACGGGCTCGGCCGGAAAAAGTTCCATCGCCCGAGCTCAGGCGCTGTGGACGGCCCTAACGCTCAGAGATGTCCCGTTTTTTGGGCGGGCGCAGCCGCGCTCTGGCACCGCCGGCCAACCCGTTGAGTGGCTTGCGGCTGAGAGCGTTGTTCAGTCATGTTTGGGCTTGTGGTTGGCGATCGATCTCTTTGCCTTGCTGTCACAATTGACGCGCTCCGGGGAGAGGTGCCAACTGCCGTTGCTTCATGGAGGGAGGCCGCCATGAGACTTGGATCGCCAAGGATTCGATCGCTGAGCATTCGATCACTGAGCATTCGATCACTGAGCATTGGATCGCTTGTTTGCCTTGCAGCGTTTCAGGCCTTTGCGTCGTCGGCATTCGCCTGCTCCGCGTCACGGGTTCGCTATCATCTCAGGAACGATACCGTTCAGGCGGTTCTGAGCGCGGAAGCCGGGAAGCCGTGTCGGCTCGTTCGACACGCGAGCTACAAAGGCCGGTTCGGTGTGTCGGCGATCGTCTTGCAGCCGCGCAACGGCAGTGCCCGGATCGACGATGCCCACAGCGTGATCTACACGCCCTATGCGCAATTCACGGGTAGTGACCGCTTCATTCAGCGCATCTGCGGCCGGCGCGGCGACCTGCAGGGCGAGAACTGCTCCAATATCGAATACGCGGTGACGGTCTACTGAAACGCTGCGACACGTGCGCGGAGCTTGGTCGATGGGCGTGATGATGCAGGCGTTCTATTGGGACTGCCCGCAGATCGAGGGCATTCCGTTTCGCTGGTGGGCGCATCTGCACGCCAAGGTGCCCGAGCTCGCGGCCGCAGGCTTCACCGCGCTCTGGCTGCCGCCCGCCAACAAGGCCGCCAACAACACCTCGATGGGCTACGACCCTTACGATTTCTTCGACCTCGGCGAGTTCGAGCAGAAGGGCTCGGTCGCGACCTGGTTCGGCCGCAAGGACGAGCTCGTCGCGCTGATCGGCGCGGCGCATGACGCGCAGATGGCGGTCTACGCCGATTTCGTCATCGATCATTGCAGCGGGGCCGATGCGCAGGAAGTGAGCCCGATCGACGGCGTCAGCCGCTGGACCTTGTTTAATCCGAAGAGCGGGCGCTTCCCGCGCAACACCGAGAGCTTCCACCCCTCGCGCTACGAGACCTGGGACGATGGCACGTTCGGCGGGATGCCCGATCTTTGCCATCGCAACCCGGCGGTCTACACGTGCCTGCTCGAATGCGCTGAGTGGATGATCAGCGAGATCGGCTTCGACGGCTTCCGGTTCGACTTCGTCAAGGGCTATGGCTCCTGGATGGTGCGCGCCATCCAGGAGCTGCGCGGGTTGCACGGCAGCACGGTGTTCAAGCCGTTCGCGGTGGGTGAGTGCTGGGACGGCAGCCGCCGGATCGAGGATTGGCTCAGTCAAGCCAATGCCTGGTCGGACAACCCCGTGCATGCGTTCGACTTCCCGCTGCGCTATCGGCTGCGCGATCTCTGCCAGGCCTATGGGTTCAGTCTGCGCCAGCTGGCGGCGCCAGGTACGGTGCTGACCGACCAGACCAGCGCGGCCGTGACCTTCGTCGAGAACCACGACGTGGTGCGCGACGATCCGATCGTGCGCGACAAGATGCTGGCCTACGCCTTCATCCTGACCCACCAGGGCTATCCGTGCGTGTTCTGGCAGGATTACTACAGCTTCGGTCTCGCGCTCCCGGGCGAGGTGAGCGGGATCGCCGCGCTCGTGCGCGTGCACGAACGCCATGCCGGCGGCGACATGCAGATCCTCTATGTCGACGACGACCTCTACATCATGCAGCGGCTGGGCTGGCAGCAGCAGAGCGGGCTCGTCTTCGTGCTGAACAATCGCGGCGCCTGGAACGGCGCCGCCGTGCGCACGCGCTGGCCGAACACGGCGTTTGCGCCGGTCGCGTGGCGCGGGGACGACCTCGGCCAGCCGCTTCCCAAGCGCACGGGAGCGGACGGCGTGGCCGACTTCTGGGCGCCTCCGCGCGGCTACGTCGTCTACGCTCCGCAGTGAGGGCAGGGGCGCGTCGCTTTCATTCGCGGTCTCGCCCTTCCGCCTTGTCTGTGATGCGCATCACAGCCGTCGTCCTGTGCCCGTGCGACAGCGGCCGAAGCGTCGGATCGGCCGGCGAATGGCTTGGAGGCTGACATGCGCGAGTGGATGATCTTTGCAGTTGGCGGCTCGATTGGTCTTGCGATCGGTATCGTGATCGGCGACACGTTCGTTTTGCCCCACGTGGTCGGGAAAGTTCTCGCTCTTGCCGGTGGAACCTTCGGCGCCTGCGCCGCCTTGGGCCTCGCAACCAAGGCAGGCTGGATCGAAGACGTGTTTCATAGCGCCTGAGCCCGGCGCATGCCGGTCAGGTCGCGCAGCCGGCGGCCGTCTGGCGGCCGGCCGCCCGCTCCGATCCGGAACGATCTTGCCGTTCCCTGCCCAAAGCCGGCCGGCGCTTATATGGGCAATCTGCACAGTTTTGAACAGTGCAGTGTCTATCCGGGTGGCGACCGTCGGGAGCAAGTAACCCCGCGCAGCCGGACGAGCGTTGCGGTCCGCCCCTTCGGCGAGTGGTCTACGCCTTCGGCAAGATGTAAATTCCTTTTGACAACATGCCGGCCAAGGGCTTGGTGTAGAGTTCTTCCAATGATGCCTGAGTGATCCTGCGGGGAGAAGTCATGTCCGTCCATGTCAGACCGTCGATTGTCGTTCCGTCCAGCCTTGACAGCTTCTCCTCGCTCACGCCGCTCACCGTCGGTGGCGTGGAATATCACTATTACTCGCTTGAAAAGGCAGGCGCAAAGCTCGGCATTGACGTTCGGAAATTGCCGCAGTCTCACAAGATTCTTCTGGAGCGCATGCTGGCCCGAGAAGACGGCGAGATCGTCACCAAGGAGCAGATTACCGCGCTTGCCGATTGGATGAAGAACGGTGCCAAGAGCGACGCCGAGATCTACGTCTACGCCAACCGTGTGCTGCTGCAGGATCTGACCGGCGGGCCGCTCATTGGCGATCTGGCCTCCATGCGCGACGTCATGGCGGATAACGGCCTTGATCCGAAACTAATCAACCCGATGGTGTCGGTTGACCTGGTGGTCGATCACTCCGTGATCGTGCAGGCATCAGGTTCGCCGGATTCCCTGGAAAAGAATATCGATTACGAATTCAGGATCAACCGGGAACGCTTCTCCCTGATGAAGTGGACCGGCGCCACCTTCAACAACGTCACGGTGACGCCGCCCGGCTTCGGGATCTGCCACCAGCAGATGATCGAAAGGCTCAACCCGGTGATCGAGCAGGTGCATGACGACAAGGGCCGCATCATCCTGTCGCCGAGCTATCTGATCGGTACCGACAGCCACACCACCATGGCGGGCGCCCTGGGCATCATGGCCTACGGCGTGGGCGGCATCGAAGCGGAGGCCACCATGCTGGGTCAGCCGCTATCGCTGGTCATTCCCGAGGCGGTGGGAGTGCGTCTGGAGGGCAGGCTTGGTGAAGGCATTACGGCCACCGATCTCGCGCTTCGGATCACGGAACTGCTCCGCCAGGTCGGCGTCGTCGACAAGGCCGTGATCTTCTACGGCCCGGGATCGCAAAGCCTTTCGCTCGCCAATCGGGCGACGATCAGCAACATGGCGCCGGAATACGGCGCCACGGTTGGCCTGTTTGGGATCGATGAAAAGACCATCGACTATCTGCGCACGACCGGCCGCACGGAAAGCCAGATCGCCGTCGTCGAAGCCTATGCGCGCGCGCAGGGCATGTGGGCGGATGCCAATACGCCGGACCCGGTCGTCACCACCGGCGTCAAACTTGATCTCGCCAGCATCACGCCGTCCCTGTCCGGCCCCAAGCAGCCGAAAGAGCGAGTGGACCTGTCCAATGTATCCGGACGCTTCTGGGAAACCTTTGCGGCGGACTCCAACGTGCTTCCCAAGGGGGCCGGGCCGGACCCACGCAAGATCGCTGATTTCAAAAAAGAGCTGTCCGAGGTGGTTGCCCCGGTAGTCAAGACCAATGGCGGTGCCGGTGAGCTCCGCAACGGCGATTTTGTGATCGCGGCCATTACATCGTGCACCAATACATCCAATCCGGATGTGATGGTCGCCGCCGGCCTGGTTGCGAAGAAAGCAGTTGAGCTCGGCCTCACAGTGCCGCCGCATGTGAAAACGTCGCTGGCGCCCGGCAGCCTCGCGGTGACCGGCTATCTGAAGGGAGCAGGGCTGCAGCCCTATCTCGACCAGCTCGGCTTCAATCTGGTCGGTTATGGATGCACCACCTGCATCGGCAATAGCGGTCCTTTGCTGGAGGGCATTTCGGAAGCGGTCGACGACGCCAAGAAAGAAGGGAAATTCCGGGTCGCTGCGGTGCTGTCCGGCAACCGCAATTTCCAGGGCCGCGTGCACGAAACCGTGGACGCCAATTTCCTCGCCTCGCCGCCGCTCGTTGTCGCCATGGGCCTTGCCGGCAATGTCGATCGGGTGGTGCGCCGCTCGGATGCGTTTGATGCCGCCGGCAAGCTCAAGCCGGGCGTAGCGGAGGATCGGCTGGGTATCGGCCGCGACCGCGACGGCAAGGTCGTATTCCTGGAAGACATCTGGCCAACCGGCGCTGAGATCGATGCTTGTGTGCGCGGCGCCGTGACGGCCGAGGTGTTCAAGGAAGCCAACCGGGATCTGTCGGGCCCCGATCAATGGAAGAACCTGCCGGTTCCTGAAGGCGATCAATGGCAGTGGGACGTCAATTCGCGTTACTATTCGGTGCCGCCCTATTTCCAGAACATGCCCATGCGGGCTGCGCCCGTGGAGGACGTCATCAAGGGTCGCATTCTCGGGATCTATGGCAACAGCATCACGACCGACGATATTTCTCCTGCGGCGCCGATTGGAAGAAACACGCCGGCCGGCCAGTTTCTGATCCAGAGCAACGTGCCGATCGGCGATCTGCACAGCTTTGGCGCGCGCCGCGGCGATCCGCGGGTCATCGACCGAGGCGCCTGGGG
This sequence comes from uncultured Alphaproteobacteria bacterium, assembly GCA_963753575.1. Classification (GTDB taxonomy): domain Bacteria; phylum Pseudomonadota; class Alphaproteobacteria; order Rhizobiales; family Xanthobacteraceae; genus VAZQ01. Next base: position 1,679,669 of record CAVWCR010000003.1, on the reverse strand, counting down.
CAATGTGAAGGTGCAGAACCTGATGAGCGGGGTTGCCAGCAGAGGCAGCGCGACCATCTACTATGCACCGGCCTCGTTTGAATCGGGCCAGCCGATGTCGGTCTATGACGCCGCGCAGAAATATATGGAGAATGGCATCCGGCCGGTTGTCTTTGCCGGGAAGGAATACGGCACTGGTTCTTCCCGCGATCTCGCCGCCAAATCGCCACGCAATCTTGGGGTTGGTGCCGTGATCGCCGAGAGCTTCGAGCGCATCCATCGGGCCAATCTGGCCAGCATGGGCGTTTTGCCGTTGCAGTTGCCGGAAGGCACGACGCTGGACAGTCTCAAGCTGAAGGGCAATGAACTGGTCACCATCGAGGGGATGGACAAGCTCACGCCCCGCTGCAACGTCACTGTGAAGATCGAGCGCGACGATGGGACATCATCGGTAATCCAGACGCGTTGCCGGATCGACACCAATCTGGAAATGACCTATTTCCTCGCCGGCGGCATACCTGTCTTTGTCACCCGCAAGATCATTGAGACGACCCTCGATCGCGACGGCGGGGCAGGGCGACGCCAGAGCGTGGCGGAACGGATGCACTGAAGCATTTTCCGATTGGGTTTGATGCGCCTTGCGTGCAGAGCGCACCAGCCTGTCTCCGTCATCCCGAGGTGCCACGCGCGTCACACGACGCGCATGTTGCAACTTGCGCCAACATGCGCGGGCCGAAGGATGACGGCCCCGCGGTCGCGTGCGGCATTGCGGGGGCCGCCGCCCTTCGAGGCCCTCGCCACAGCAATGCACTAAGGCGAGTTCCGATCGATTTGATGCACTGCCACTCCCGGCCTCATGGCGAGGCGGCGCCGCGATGTCACGCTCGCGCCAGCCGGTTCCAGGCGTCGAGCCCGGCGATCTTGTAGGCTTCGGCAAGGGTCGGATAGTTGAACGTGTTCTCGATGAAATAATCGATGGTGCCCTTGAGATTGAGCACCGCCTGACCGATGTGGATGAGTTCGGTCGCGCCTTCGCCGACAATGTGGACGCCGAGCAGGTGCCGCGTTGTGGTCGAGAAGATCATTTTCATCATCCCGCTATTGAGCCCCATGATGTGGCCGCGCGAGGTCTCGCGGAACCGCGCCATGCCGCACTCGTAGGGGATCTCGCGCCTGCGCACCTCTTCCTCGCTCATGCCGATGGTCGAGATCTCCGGCACCGAATAGATGCCGTAGGGGAAGAATTCCGGCGGCGGGTGCGGGGCCATGCCGAAGGCGTGGCAGGCCGCCGCGCGTCCCTGCTCCATGGAGGTCGATGCCAGCGAGGGAAACCCGATCACGTCGCCGGCCGCATAAATGTGCGGCACCGAGGTCTGCATTGTTTTGGGATCGACGACGATGCGGCCGCGATTGTCGGCCACGATGCCGGCGGCCCCGAGATTGAGGGTATCGGTGGCGCCCACGCGCCCGGCCGCGAACAGCAGCATGTCGCTGGTGACGCAGCGGCCATTGGCGAGCCTGGTCATGATCCGTCCGGATTCGCTCACCTCGATCGCGGTCACGGCGGAGCCGAGCCGCAAGGCGACATTGCGGTCGCGCAGCTCGTGCACGAATTCCTCGATCAGCTCCCGGTCGACAAAATCGAGAAAGCTCGGACGCGTCTCCACCAGCGTGACCGCGACATCGAGCGCGCTGAAGATCGTCGCATATTCCACCCCGATCACGCCGGCGCCGATCACCGTGAGGCTGCGCGGCAGGCGCGGCAGGTCGATGATCTCATCGCTGTCAAACACGCTGGTGCGGTTGAACGGCACGTGGTCCGGGCGAAACGGCCGGGTGCCGCAGGCGATCAGCACATGCCCCGCGCTGTAGATGCGCCTTTCGCCATGCTCGGTGGTCACCTCGATCTCGTGCGGGCCGACTAAGCGGCCTTCGCCGCGCGCCGTCTTGACCGCGTTGCGGCTGAACTGATGCTCAAGGATCTCAACCTCGTGGTCGAGCGTCTTGCGCAAGCGGGCCATCAGGTCGCCGGCGTCGATGTCCTGCTTGACGCGATAGGCGCGCCCGTAGAATCCCCGTTCGCGCCAGCCCGAAAGGTTGAGCACGGTCTCGCGCAATGTCTTCGATGGGATCGTCCCGGTGTGGACCGACACGCCGCCGACCCGACGACCCCTCTCGACCACCAGCACCGACTTGCCGATCTTCGCCGCCTGCACGGCGGCGCGACGCCCGGACGGCCCGCTGCCGATGACGATCATGTCGTGGTCATACATGCGTGGCGTCGTCCTGTCTCGTGTCGTCCAGTGTGGTCTCGGGCAGTGAGTGAGGGCTTGTTCAAGCCCTCACAGTCTTGGGCAGGCCATTGGCCTGTCCGGTCAGCGCGCGAGGGTCGCGCGCGTGATCGGTGCTTCAGGCTGCGACGCTGACCTTGCCGGCCGGGACCGACGCAATCGTCTTCAGGATCTGGGAGGCGATCTGGTAGGGGTCGCCTTGGGAGTTGGGGCGGCGGTCTTCGAGATAGCCCTTGTAGCCGTTGTTCACGAAGCTGTGCGGCACGCGGATCGACGCGCCGCGGTCCGCGACCCCGTAGCTGAACTCGTGGATCGAGGCGGTCTCGTGCTTGCCGGTGAGCCGCATGTGATTGTCCGGCCCGTAGACTGCGATGTGGTCCTCGCGGTTCTGCTTGAACGCTTCCATGAGCGCCTCGAAATAGGCCTTGCCGCCGGTCTCGCGCATGTAGGTGGTCGAGAAATTGGCGTGCATGCCCGAGCCGTTCCAGTCGGTGTCGCCGAGCGGCTTGCAGTGATATTCAATGTCGACGCCGTACTTCTCGGTGAGCCGCTGCAGGAGATAGCGGGCCATCCACATCTCGTCGGCCTCCTTCTTGGAGCCCTTGCCGAAGATCTGAAATTCCCACTGGCCCTTCGCCACTTCGGCATTGATGCCTTCATGGTTGATGCCGGCGGCGAGGCAGAGGTCGAGATGCTCCTCGACCATCTGGCGCGCGACCGAGCCGACGTTCTTGTAGCCGACGCCGGTGTAGTAGGGCCCTTGCGGCGCGGGATAGCCGGACGTGGGGAAGCCGAGCGGGCGGTCGTCCTTGAAGAAGAAATACTCCTGCTCGAAGCCGAACCATGCGCCCTCGTCATCGAAAATGGTCGCGCGCTTGTTGGAAGGGTGCGGTGTAACGCCATCCGGCATCATCACTTCGCACAGCACCAGCACGCCGTTGGTGCGCCCGCCGTCCGGGAAGACCCGGATCGGCTTGAGAACGCAGTCGGAGTTGCTGCCTTCCGCTTGCATGGTCGAGCTTCCGTCGAACCCCCAGAGCGACAGTTGCTCCAGCGTGGGGAAACTGTCGTAGGCCTTGATCTGTGTCTTTCCACGCAGATTGGGCGTCGGCGCATATCCGTCGAGCCATATGTACTCGAGCTTGTACTTGGTCATTTAGAGTCTCTCTCAAGCTGTTGGGGGTGAGGATGACTAATCCTTGTGCGTGCACACCAGCTGTGCTCGTCGGCAAATGCCACCGTCTCACAAGCATTTGGCATGCCAGTCGGCGTGAAGACGTACTCCTGTGCGGCGCACGCGGCACGACAAGCGCAGGCGCGCCGCGGGAGGAATGCTATGCCACGAGGCAAAATCGGAGATGCCCATAATAGCGCCAGATGCTGATTTTCTGTCGAGCACGCTGCGCAAAGGGCGTGCAAAACGTTCTCGTAACGACTATGTCTCACACTAAACAAACGAGTGCGCTCGTGACGTCAAAGGAGACATGAACCATGACCAACACTGATCGTGGCTCGGCCAAGATTTTCGCTTTCCCGGCGCGTGGTCGCTTCGCTGTCGGCGCCCAACGCGAGCAATCCAACCGCACGGCGGATCATGCATCGCCGCGCATGGTGAAGGTCGCGTCCGGCAGCGGTTGGTACCACGAAGAGGCGATCAGGGACGCCGAGCGCTCGCGCGAGAGCTAGCGCGCGTAGTGATCGCGCGGCTCGCGGCTCGCGATCGTGAAGCTTGCGCTTGGAAGCAACCGTGCTTCGAAGCAGTCATGCTTCGAAGCAGTCATGCTTCGAAGCCCGTGCTCCGAAGCGACCATGCTCCGAAGCAAAGCTCCACCAGCCGAACCGCGTTGCAAGATCGGCGTCGTGAACATCTGCACCGCCAATATCTGCTTGGCCAAGTCCCCGTCGCCCGGCCCTGTTGAAATCACAACGTCGAGGCGGCTGACGACGAGCCCGACGGCTCATTGATCAGACGCACGAGGTCGCCAAGCCTTTGGCGACGAGAGTGAGCGGCCAGCCGCGCTGCGCGCTGGCGCGGCCGCGGGCCTGCGCGGTCCTGACCAATGGACTGTCGCCACCAAGTAGCGGTAAATGGGAGAGGGGCTCGCTCCGATCGAAGCGCGAGGGCACTTCGGCGTGGCGTTTCGGTGTGGTAATCGGAAATCGCGGTCCGCCAGAGAAAATGACGGCGGTGCTCTGATAGCTAGCCGACTACCTCAAGGGCGTTTGGCGGTGTGGCAGCAATGGATGACCACTCACGACCAGCGGGCAAGTTCTTTGTGGGGCAGACAGAACTCGGTGCTTCCACTGTCGGCGCTCCCATTGTCGGCGTGGTCATCGTCTGCCTGGTCATTATCTGCGTGGTGCTCCTGTCACCGCTCGGCGGCTCTTTGGCGGCCGGGCCGTATGAGGGCCAATGGGACGGTATCGCCACACCGAGCCGCGCACGGTGCAATGCAGCCAGGGTTACGTTGATGGTCACCGGCAAAGTCGTGGTCGGCGAAGCGCTCCTTGCCGGTGAAAAGCTCGATATCAGAGGGACCGTTTGGGAAGACGGATCGTTTGGCGCCACGATCGGCTTTCAGAATCTCACGGGTCGCTTCAACGGTGACGCGTTTGAAGGGGGATTTCAATCCCCTGATTGTCAGTGGAAGGTCAAACTCGAGCGCAAGAAATAAGCGCGGGAGCGAGACCTGCGTCATCCGCTTTGTGATGTCCCCCACAGGGATTGTGTTTCCCTGGCGCAGCATCGGTTGGAGCGTCGTATCGGACAATCCATTGCTTGCACCTCACACCCCGAACGTGAAGCGCGTGCCGACATTGGTCGTGACCAGTTGCGCCGGCATGCGGCGGCGCATGGTGTCGATGAAGTCCGCGCCGGAGCAATGCATGGGAAGGACGACGTCGGGTGCGAGCGCTGCGAGCTCGGTCACCGTCTGTTCGATATAGTCCTGCGGCGCGGTGACGAGATGGAATCCGCCGATAACCGCGTGCAGCTTGGAGACCCCCGACACCGCCATTGCGTGCTTGATGGTGTTGATCAGGCCGACATGGCCGCATGAGCTGATCACCACCAGCCCGCGGCCCTGCACGATGTAGCAGGTGGCGTGTTCGTCCGGGTGGGTATCCTTGACGAGCTTGCCGCGCCGCTCGGTCTCGGTGAAATGATCGTACTCGTAGACCATCGAGCCGCCGCTCACCTGTTCGAACGAGTTGCGCTCGATATAGCCGGTCGTGAACGCGTGCGAGAGGTCGTGCGGTTCGTGGCAGCACACCGGCGTCACGAACTGGGCGGCGAGCATCTGGCGGTCGACCGAGCCCCACGAGATCGGGTCCTTCGGATCGCCGAGGAATTTCTCGCGGAAGCCGTCTTCGCCGCCGTTGTAGAAGCAAAGGTCGCTGCGCATGCGTGTCCTGTGCTGGGTCACGAAGCCGACGAGGCCGCCGAAGTGGTCGCGATGCGCGTGGCTCAGGATCAGGCCGTCGATCTTGGCCGGATCGATGTCGAGCAGGTCGGCGTTGCGCAGGACGATCTCGGGCGTGTAGCCGAAATCGAGCATGTATTGCGCCTTGGCGCCGGCGCGCTCTGAGGCGAGATGCAGCGACAGCCCCCATTCGCAGGCGAGCGATGTCATCTGGCGGCGGGGGACCTGGCCGACATGCTCGATGGTCATGAACGGGTGCGTGGCCTTGGGCAGAAAGCGCTCGTAGCGGGAATCGACGACGACGCGGACCGCGAGCTGGTCGACCGTGGGCGCGACGAATGGCTTGCGCGGGGCGAGATCGGGCATCGCGTCCTCCACATTGACTATTTGCAGCTCACCACATCAGCGGCGCCTTGGCTTGTCAATGTGAGACGCGGGCATGTCGCGGGCCCGCCATCGCGCCCGCTCAATCGACCCCGGGAGCTCATGACCGCCGAGCTACCGCGGCGGCATCGGATTGCGGCCCGAGGAACCAGCGACGGCGATCAGCCTGATGACATAGCGGATCAACATCAGCGCGCCGCCGATCGGCAGTGCCAGATAGTAGGCCCACATCGGGATCGTAAAGTCCGAGAAGCCATGCTCGTCGATCACCCCCGCGGTTTCGACGATCTGCCAGCCGAAGAGGATCAATGCACTACAGAACAGGATAGCCGCAGCGCAATTCACCATTTCCAGCCATCGTGCCGCGCCGGCAGGGACGACGCTGCGCACAATATCGGGCCGGACATCGGTGCGCACGAGCTGATTGGACATGATCATGATCGCCCAGATCAGGAGGTAGATCATGACTTCTTCGGTATGGCCGATCGACCTTTGCGCAAAGCAGCAGCGCGACAGTACCTGCCAAAGAGCGAGAGCGATCGCCTGCAAGCCGAGCACGCCGACGATCGCCTGCTCGGCGCGATCCCATAGCTTCCTCATCTCGGCGGCCCTCCGCGGTCCTTCAAACAATGAGACCGATGCCTGACACGATCAGCAGCACATTGACGGCGAGGGCGAATTGCCGGTCCGAGAGGCGCTTGAAGATGCGTAGTCCGAACCACGCGCCGAGCAGCGCAGCCGGAACGAAGATCAGTGTCTCCCAGTCGAGCTGCGTCGCGGTCGAGGACGACGGCCGCATCAGCTCAATCACCAGCAGCGTGATCGGCTGCATGCCGAGGATGAACGGCTGATACACGCCGCGCTGGCGCGCCTTGTCCCAGCCCTTCAGGCCGCACCAGATGGTGACGGAGGCGCCGGGAAAGCCGGCGAGCCCACCGGTGAGCCCGCCCAGGAAGCCGGCGCAGGCGTCGGACAGCGGTCCTGTCCGCAGCGTTCGGGTCGGCCGGCGCAGCAGCAGATAGCCGCCATAGGCCATGAGCAGGCCGCCGATGACATGCCGATAAAAGCCGCTCGGAAGATGCAAAAGGAGATAGACGCCGACGGGCACGCCGAGAATGCCGCCAATGAAGAAAGCCGGCAGGCTGCGCCAATCGATGCAACGCCAGAGGGCGGCGACGCTGAACATCTGGATCGCGATGCTGCAGACGATCATCACCTGGACGATGTAGACCGGTTCGTCGATAAGATGAAAAAGCATGCCGCCGCAGAGCGCCGAGAAGGCAAAGCCTGCGATGCTGGAGGCGGTGGAGGCGAAGAGAATGGCGATCAAGGGAAGCGTCGCACCGTCCATTCCCTGCTGCGACAAAACTGCGCCTTCCACGACCAGGAAGGCGAGGCCAAGGACCCCGACCATGACGCTGCCCGAAAGGTCCGCGTCGCCCGGTTGGCCGTGGCCGGATTTGCCACTTTGAGCGAATTGTTTCTGCATCTCGCATGCTTGTCCGTGGCCTCTCAGCGGTGGCCGATGGCCCGGCTGCTGAGCGCGTTCGGCGTTGTTGAATGACGCCCGTCGTGGATGTGGTTGATTGCCCAAACGGACCGAAGGCGCGCAATCAGCGGAGCCAGGACCTGCGCGTAGGTGACCATTCATCCATGCGTGCGCGGCCAGCGCGGTGGCCGGGAGCACCTGAGCGCAATCGAATCGACGAAACTGAAAGGCGAATGACAAGTCGTGCTCGGTCTGCCACTCGTCTCGCAATGGCGAGGCTGTGAGCTCTTTGAAATGTCGCGGCAGGCCGCGCGTTTCATCCGAATGGATGATGCGGATCGCCGCTGCGGTGTAATGAAACCAGCCACAAGTTCTCCTCTGTCCCGGCCGAGAATGCCTTGGGCGCCGGCGCAAGGCTTTGCCCGGCGCTTGATTTGTGCTTGAGATGCGCTTGATTTTTGCTTGAGGCGGCGGCGTCGCCGGCCGAGACACCAAAGTGCAATTTCTCTTTTCCGATCATACGCTTGATATCAGCCGGCGAGAGCTGCATCGCGGCGCCACGCCGATTGCGGTCGAGCCGCAGGTCTTCGATCTTCTGACCTACCTGGTGCAGAACCGGGACCGGGTCGTCAGCAAGGACGATCTGATCGCGTCGGTCTGGGGCGGCCGGATCGTGTCGGATTCGACGCTGGCGAGCCGCATCAACGCGGCGCGCAAGGCGATCGGTGATAGCGGCGAGGCGCAGCGGCTGATCCGTACCATCGCGCGCCGGGGCCTCCGCTTCGTCGCCGACGTGCGTACGCGTGCCGGGGCCGACATGACGGCGCCGGTGGCCGGTCCATCGACCGATGAGTTCAAGGGGCGCTCGCGGCCCGCCTTACCGCGCTCCGAGCGGCCCGCGATCGCGGTGCTGCCTTTCCTCAACATGAGCGGCGAGGCCGAGCAGGAGTATTTTTCCGACGGCATCAGCGAGGATATTGTCACCGCGCTCTCCAAGGTGCGCTGGTTCTTTGTGATCGCGCGCAATTCCTCCTTCGCCTACAAGGGCAGATCACTGCCCATGCGGCAGATCGCCGAGGAGCTCGGGATCGGCTATCTGGTCGAGGGCAGCGTGCGCAAGAGCGGCGACCGCGTGCGCATCACCGCGCAGCTCAACGACGCCGCGACCGGCAGTCAGCTGTGGGCGGAACGCTACGACCGCGCGCTCGCAGACGTATTCAAGGTGCAGGACGAGATCACCGAGGCCATCGTCGCCGCGATCGAGCCGCAGGTCTATGCCGCCGAGAACTTTCGCGCCCGCCGCAAGCCGCCGGAGAGCCTGGACGCCTGGGAGCTGTTGATGCGGGCGCTATCGCACTACTGGCGGGTGACGCACGAGGACAATATCGCGGCGCAGGCGCTGCTCGAGCAGGCGATCGCCATCGACCCGAGCTACGCGCAGGCGCTCGCCGTCCTGGCGGTCAGCCACACCTTCGGCACCCATATGGGCTGGGAGGACAGGGCCACCGCGGTCCCGATCGCTGAACGGGTGGCGCTGGCGGCAATGCGCGCCGACAGTGACGATCCGTGGTCGCATCTCGCGCTGGCGACGGTCCATGTGTACAAGGGGCGTCACGAGGACGCGCTTGCGGAGCTCGAGACGACGTTGCGGCTCAATCCGAGTTTGCTGCTGGCTCTCGGCTACTATGGCCTTGTGCTCTCCTATGTCGGGCGCTGGCAGGAGGGCGCCGCCGCCGCGCGCCGCGCGCTGCGGCTCAGTCCGCGCGATCCGTTCTCCGCGATCTACAGCGTCATTGCCGCGTATGCCGAGTTCGTCGGCCACAACTATGAGGAGGCGGTGCGGCTCGCGCGTGACGGAGTCCGCCAACGGATCGACTTTGTGAGCGGCTACCGCACGCTCGCGGCCGCTGCCGCCATGGCGGGCGAGATCGATGTCGCCAACGCCGCCTTGCAGGAGCTGCGCCGCACGCAGCCCAACATCTCGCTCGCCTGGATTGCCAGCCACTTACCGCTCAGCGAGGCCGAGCGTGAACACAGTCTGGAAGCGTTCCGCCGCGCCGGATTGGATTAGGTCGGCTGGTCATCCACCCAGGTGTTCATGATACCGTCACAGCCAATGTGTCGAGGCGGGGTGGCCCATGAGCGACGTTCGGCTGACGGTGCGGGTCGATTTCGGCGCCGAGCGAGCCTTGGGGCCGGGCAAGATCCGGCTCCTGGAGGCGGTCGGCAAGACCGGCTCGATCTCGCAGGCGGGCCGCTCGCTCGACATGTCCTATCGGCGCGCCTGGCTGCTGATCGATGACATGAACCAGTGCTTCCGCGAGCCGGTCGTGAGCACGCAGTCGGGCGGCGCACAGGGTGGCGGCGCCGCGCTCACGCCGTTCGGGCAACAATTGATCGAGCAGTATCGCTTGATCGAGACGCAGGCGATCGCGGCAACGCGGCCGCAGCTGCGCGAGCTCAAGCACGCTTTGCGCGCGCGCCCGCGCAAAGCGCAACGGCCATTGAAGACGTCGCTGCGCGTAGCGACCGGCAAACACAAGAATCACTGACGGCGGAGACAGGAAACATCAGGCTACGGCAGGAGTTGGCAAGATACTGCCGCCAGCTGCCGGCCTCAGCCGAGGCCGAAGCGCCGTTTCGGATCTCACGCCCAAAGGTCCTTGTAGTTGGGAAACTGCCGCAGCGTCTTGTCGTAACGCGTCGGCTCGAGCCAGGGGAGTACGCGTCGCAAGATCGCATTGATGATCTTCGAGGTGTGCCTGACATAGAGGTCGAGCGGATCGAGCGAATGCTTCAGGTGCAGCTTCGGATGGTAGTTGAGGGCACTGCTGCAGTACCACTTGAGACCGTTCGCGATCGCCCAGGAAACCACGTCACGGAACGAATAGAAATAGAGGTGCAGGTCCAGCGCGGCCGGATACTCCAGACCGATGTATTCGGCATAGACGGAATCGCCGTGGAGCAGGCACAGCATGAAGGCAATGATCTTTCCCCCCTGCCTCCAGACGAAGAACCGGGCCTTCTCGGGCATGAGCCGCCCCAGGTCGCAGAAATAGGCCTCCGTCAGCTTCTCGAAATGAAGTTTCGAGCGCTCGTAGACTTGCAAGTAAAGGGGATAGACCTCCTTGATGTCTGGCGTGATATCGTCGCTCACAGTCATCTCAATGGAGGGTGCCTCTTTGGTCGCCTTGAATTTGCGACGCAGATTCCGGCGCATCTCCCCGCCGAGCGCCTTCTTCATATAATCGTCGAAGCTATCGTATGCGATGTTGAGCCGCGTGTTCGGCATGCTGGGCACGCGGGCAAAGCCGTGACGCATGAAGCATTGCAATGAATCCCGGTATTGCGCCGGAAATTCTTTCAGTACGATCAAAGATGCTTTCAGATCCCGCGCGAGGCGCGTGATCGATTGCGCCAGGAGTTCGGCAGTCGCGTGGTGCGATTGCCGGTCTCCATCGAGGTGCGCCTCGCCGACCGCACACCCCACCATCAACGTGCGCGGCCGCAGGAAGCGCGGCCACAGGCGGCGCACCGAGCCTACAAGGCGCCTCACGTGCCGCCCGGTACCCGCGCACAGGTCCTGGTCGAGGATGAAGAACGGCTGGATCGCGCGAACCTCGCCGCGCTCGTCCCTGATGACGAAATAGCGGTAGTCGAAGCCCTGGTGGATCGTGTCCTCGATCAGTTCGTAAAAGCGATGATCCTTGCGTTCGCCGGCGAACGCCAATTGCCAATGGGGAAGGTGGGCCACCTCGGCCAGCGACGAGATCACAACGCTGCCGCGCTCGTGTGAACGCTGGCTCCACGATGGAAACGGCGCCAATCATGCCCCCCTTGCTGACTTCAATCGCCCCCGCGCTTGGTCAAGCCATATCAGTTCTCGGTTCGGTTCGGAATAGAGCGCGGGGACCTAATCGTTTCCACGCCCCATATGTGCCGGACTGCGTCTGTTCGATCCCTTCATCGAAACGAGGAGCAACCGGTGCTGCGGAGAATGCTGGTCAAGTGTACTTTCACTATTGTCTCGCGTAATTTTCACGTAATTTCGCAATTGCCCAATGTCATCCCAAAGGAGAGGGCGTGATCGTTCTTCGCCGGCCGCTCACCAGGCTGTTCCGAGACTGGGTGGAATCCGCCCGTCACGACGGACTGCTTGGGGTCGCCGCCTATCTGTTCGATCTTGTCAGGGTTGGCCGTGCGGAGCGGGCTGAAGGCTTCGATACACGTTTTGGCACGGATACGGCATCGGTGGTCTATCCGTGGAACCAGCCGAGCATTGGACCAGAACATACGTCACAGGTTCACACCTATGAGGCGACGCCCGCTTGGCTCATCCGCCAGATCCTTAAGTCTATTCCGCTCAAGCCGCATACGTTCGCGTTCGTCGATATGGGATCGGGCAAGGGGCGCGCGTTGCTCGTGGCGTCGGAGTTGCCGTTTCTGAAGATTGTGGGCGTTGAACTCTCGCGCGAGCTGCACCAAATTGCGGAAGAAAACATCAAGCGATACCGACCTGCATCGCAGCTGTGCACGGGGTTCGTTTTGTCTTGCATGAATGCCGTCGAATACAGCTTTGGGCCAGAGCCGCTTGTGCTGTTCCTTTTCAATCCCTTTGGGAGAGACACCATTCGGAGCATACTTGCCAATCTGGAAGCGTCCCTGCGTGCAACGCCCCGCGAAGCTTTCGTCGTCTATATCAACCCGCGATTTGAGGCGTTGCTGCGGAGCGCCCGCTTCCTTCGGAGGGTTGGAAAAGGCGGTGCTTGGTGGCGGCCCTGGAGCCGTTACGTGGTCTACGCCGCATCGGCAGCGCAGGACAGGTAGCGCGGGATAGGGTCACGCAGACCGAGGGCCATCGCGATCTCTGGAATGGTCGTATGACCCTGTCGGAAGAAGTCGGCAACTTTTCGGGATCGTGCTTTAGCAGGCGAAAGCTCAGCGGCCGGGGCTGTCTCCATCGGTCAGGGTCTTGAGAAACGCAACGATGTCGTCGATTTCGGCCGCCGACAGAACCGGCCGATTGCCAGGAGCGGCGTTGAAGGGCGGCTCCTTGTTGATGTTGTGGTGGTATTGCGCAGGCAAATCGTCGTATTTGCGCACCTTCCCGCTGGCGTCGCGCGGGTACCATTTGTCCGGATCGGTGTCACGCTCGACGTAGAACGCGACGGCCTCACGCAGGCTGTGCACCAGTCCGTTGTGGAAGAAGGTCTTGCGTAACGCGACGTTGCGCAGCGACGGCGTGCGGAATAGGCCGCAGTACTCGCTGCGACCGGCAAGATCGGAGCGCAGCGGCCCGCAGGCGCCGAGATCGTAGAAATTCGGATCGGCATTGGCCGGGATGGCGCGGTTGCGTGGGATGCCAATAGCAATCAGTCCATAGTCGGTGAATTGCGGTGGCGTGCCGTCCTTGCCGGGCTCGCTGCGGTGGCAATTCCCGCAATTGCCCTTGGCTGGATCGTTGAATACGGCGAGGCCGCGCTTTTCCTGCCGCGAGAGTTGCGCGCGGCCGGCAAGATAGTTGTCGTAGCGGCTGCTGTACGGATAGAACTCCCGGACATTCTGCTGATAGACCTCGAGCGCCTCTGTTACGGCTGCGAATGAGCGGCCCAAATCATCGAAAATCGCGTCGCCAAAAATGCTGCGCAGCGGGTTGGCGTAGCCGGCCTTGCGCACCTTCGCGACCACGTCGGCCGGACCGCGGTTCGCCATTTCGAACGGCGAGAGTAGCGGCAGACGCGCCTGATCGCGACCGTGGTCCACGCGGCCGTCCCAGGTCAGCCCGCCGGTCGGACCGTTGTCGACGCTGGCGTCTCCTTCATCGTCGGACTCGTAGTAGTGTTCGGTGAATTGCGGCACCACCTGCAGATATCTCAGGGACGGTACGGCGCGCAGCCCCGGCTGTCGCAGGGTCTTGCCACCCAATTGGACATCCCGTGCGTTAGGCGGGCCAAAGGCATAACGCGGATCGTGGCAGGTGGCGCAAGCCATGCGCCCGGACGCGGACAAGGAAGGATCAGCGAACAGCTTGCGGCCGAGCGATTCCAGCGCCGCCGCTCGCGCATAGGCCTGCGCGCGCGACATGCCGGACGCGGGAGCGCTCGCCAGCGCGCAGCCGAGGCTGAGCAGCCCGCACAGCGAAAGGATTGAGACAGTCCTCCGATTTGACCAAGGACACACGGCCGACCTGCTATTCCGGCCCGGCCGACGCGCCCGACCGGGGAGACAAAGTGGGGTCGCTACATGACAAGATTCTGACAATCCATCCCGGGTTCATGCAACTGCCATGAAAGCGCGGCAAAGATTACACTACTTTCAATTGGAACTGGCGGCCGATGCCTGAGCGACTGGGCGCGGCTCGGGGAAGCCGCCTTTCGACGAGCCGGCTACAAGGAGCAGTCATGAAACGATCGATCGTGCTGTTGGCACTGTTGGCGGCCGCCCCCGCTGCCACGATGAACCGGGCTTTCGCGCAGAGCATGCCAACCGGCATCAACAATATTGAGACGGTGGTGGTGATCTTTGCAGAAAACCGAAGCTTCGACAATCTCTATGGCGGCTTCCCCGGCGTCGACGGCCTGCAAAACGTGACTGCCGAAAATTCCAGGCAAGTCGACCGCGACGGCTCCGTGCTCAAGGAATTACCGCCGGTCTGGAACGGCCTGACCGCCAAGGGCGTCACCCCGCCGGTCACTCAGGCGCAGACCGAACACCTACCGAACAAGCCATTCGCGATCGACGATCCCAGCGGTTTCAACACGGCGCTGGGCGTCGTCACCCACGACCTCTGGCATCTGTTCTATCAGAACCAGATGCAGATCAACGGCGGCAGGAACGACCGCTTTGTCGCCTATGCCGATGCCGGCGGCCTCGTCATGGGCCACTATGACGGCTCCAAGCTGCCGCTATGGAACGTGGCCAAGAAATACGTGCTTGCCGACAATTTCTTCCAGGGTGCGTTTGGCGGCTCGTTCCTCAATCATTTCCAACTGGTCTGCGCCTGCACGCCGGTTTATCCCAATGCCGACAAGGGCCCGGCCAAGAAGCTGATTGCGGCGGTCGAGGCCGATGGCGTGTCGTTGACGCTCGCGCCCAACTCGCCGAAGTCGGCCATGGAGGGCATTTCAAAATTCGTAAACAATGGTCAGATCACGCCGGACTTCTATGCGATCAACACGATGCAACCGCCCTATCAGCCCAGCAGTAACAAGCCGGCGCCGGAGGGCGATCCGCGCTACGCCGATCCGACCAAGCCGAACACCCTGCCGCCGCAGCATGACGTCACCATTGGCGACCTCTTGAGCCTCAAGGGCGTGACCTGGGCCTGGTACGCAGGCGCCTGGCAGGCCACGCTCGACGGCGACCGCAGCAAGCCGGTGCCGAACTTCCAGTTCCATCACCAGCCGTTCAACTACTTCGCCCAGTTCGCGCCTGGTACGGCGGCGCGCGCCGAACATCTCAAGGACGGCGGCATGAACGGCGTTGCGTTCATCAAGGCGGTCGACGCCGGTCAGCTGCCGCAGGTCACGTTCTACAAGCCGCAGGGCAATCTCAACGAACACCCCGGCTATACCGACGCGCTGTCAGGCGATCAGCACATCGCCGACGTCATCGCCCATCTGGAGAAGAGCCCGCAGTGGTCGCACATGCTGGTTCTAATTACCTATGACGAGAATGGCGGCTTCTGGGATCACGTCGCCCCGCCCAAGGCCGACCGCTGGGGCCCCGGCTCGCGCATCCCGGCGCTGATCGCGTCGCCGTTTGCAAAGAAGGGCTACGTTGATCAAATGCTGTACGACACCACTTCCATCTTGCGCTTCATCACCCGGCGCTTCGAGCTTCCGGTCCTTCCGGGGATTGTCGCGCGCGACGCGGCGCTCAGGGCCAACGGCCATCCGCCCCTGGGCGATCTGACCAACGCGCTGACGTTCTAGCGCTGCCGAGAGGCGTGGTGACGGTCGACGCCTCTCGTGCGGGGCCAAGGCGCGACAAGGCGCGACCGTAATTTCTGGCGCTCTCCGATTTCAGGAAGGCGATGTAGGCGGCCGGCTTCCGGTTGCGCGCGCGGGCCGCGTGGGGAAGACTGCACAACAGCTCGGCGTATTGCAGCCGGCCATATCGAAAGTCATAGCCGATCTCGACATCTGATTGGCCTGCGGTTACTTGATCAAAGCCGCAAAGGCATTGAACCTACAACTTCTGGTCAGGTGCTGCTGCGGCACGGATTGGTCGCGTTTGACGCGCAACATATCGAACCAGCCCTCGATGGCCGCCGAAGGTGTGGTACAAGCGGGGCGATCTTCGATCATACGCTTCTACTAGGCAGGACGCGTTCGACATCAGCCCCGGCTTGCTCGGGCTTTGCCCGTCCAAGGTTACCATCCATGCCCCAAACCCCTCCAGGATAGTCGGTCACCGATGGATCTCACTCTTGAAGCACCTGTTGAGCGAGAGCGGTCGCTGCCTGTAGCCGGTTTCGAAGG
This sequence comes from uncultured Alphaproteobacteria bacterium, assembly GCA_963753575.1. Classification (GTDB taxonomy): domain Bacteria; phylum Pseudomonadota; class Alphaproteobacteria; order Rhizobiales; family Xanthobacteraceae; genus VAZQ01. The sequence goes on along the minus strand of CAVWCR010000003.1, from coordinate 1,663,621 downwards.
CACGCCCGAAGAGATCGAGCGACAGTGGTACGAGCAGGTCTATCGCGGACGCGGGGACAGCATGGCGCAACTGACCTGGCGCGCGGTGCTGATTGGCTCATGCCTGGGAGCCGTGTTGTCGCTGACCAACCTTTACATCGGTCTCAAGGCCGGCTGGGGCTTCGGCGTCGCCATCACGGCCTGCATCTTGTCCTATGCGATCTGGACGAGCTTGCTCAAAGTCGGCCTCGCGCGCACGCCGATGACCATCCTTGAGAACAACTGCATGCAGTCGGCGGCCAGCTCCGCCGGCTACTCCACCGGCGGCACCCTGGTCTCAGCCTTTGCGGCCTACATCATCATCAATCACCAGTCGATGTCTGTGCCGCTCATGCTGGCCTGGGTGTTTTTCATCGCCGTGCTCGGGGTCACGATGGCCATCCCCATGAAGCGGCAGATGATCAATGTTGAGCAGCTGCGCTTCCCTTCCGGCATCGCGGCGGCTGAAACCTTGCGCGCGCTGCATGCCCATAGCTCGCAGGGTCTGCGCGCCGCCAAGGCGCTGGGCCTTGCCGGGCTCATTGCTGCGATCGACAAGGTCTGGGCGGAGGGGCTGTCGACGATCAGCGCGAGCCTCGAGCGCTTTTCGAGCGGGGCCCTGCTGACGGACCTGCAGAAGTGGCTCCTCGGCAGTCACTACGAAGTCTGGTCGGGCCGCACCGTCGTCTTTTCCTGGGATTTCATCTTTCTCGCCGCCGGCGCCATCACCGGCATGCGGGTCTGCGCGACCATGTTCGTCTCGGGCACGTTGTGCTGGGCCGTGGTCGTGCCGGTCCTTCAAACGAACGGCGTCATCGAAGGTGCGGGCTTCGCCGCCCTGGTGCAGTGGACGCTCTGGTTCGGCGCGTCCTGCATGGTGGCCGCCGGACTCTTGAGTTTTGCGCTGAGCTGGCGCACCGCATTGAGCGCATTCCGCGATCTCGGAGAAATGCTCACCTTCCGCTCGGCGGCTGCGAGCGACCCCGCCCACATCGAGGCGCCTATGAGCTGGTTTGCCGTCGGCCAGATCGTGTCGCTTGTTGCGCTGGCCTGGCTCGGGCACGCGAGCTTCGGCATGCCGGTCTGGCAAAGTGTCATCGCGGTGGCGCTGTCCTTCTGGCTGGCGCTCGTCGCCTGTCGCGTGACGGGCGAGACCGATACGACGCCGGTCGGCGCCATGGGTAAAGTCACCCAGCTCACCTTCGGCGCGCTCAGCCCGGGCAATGTCAATGTCAACTTGATGAGCGCCAACATCACGGCCGGCGCGGCGACTTCAGCGGCAGACCTGCTCACCGACCTGAAGAGCGGTTACCTGCTTGGTGCGAACCCCCGTCAGCAGTTTCTGGCCCAGTTCTCTGGCATCTTCGTTGGTACGGTCGTCAGCGTGCTCGCGTTTGCAGTCCTGGTGCCGAACGCGCAGGTGCTCGGCACCGACCAGTTCCCGGCGCCCGCCGCCCAGACCTGGTCCGCTGTCGCTATCGCGCTTGGCCAGGGTCTCTCCTCGCTTGAGCCCATCAAGCTGTGGCTGATATTTGCCGGCAGTGTCGTCGGCGTGGTGCTCACGCTCGCGCCTGTCTTGCTCCCGAAATACCAGGCGTATCTTCCCTCGGCGTCAGCGTTCGGCCTCGCCTGGGTGTTTCACTGGTACTATGGTTTGTTGTTCTTCCTGGGCGCGCTCGTTGCGCTCCTACTGCAGAGACGCAAACCGAAGCTCGCCGAAGAGTTCACCTTGCCGGTGGCTTCGGGTGTGGTGGCCGGAGGCTCGTTGACGGGTGTGGTGCTGGTGTTCTGGGCCAACGGCGGCAGCATACTCAGCAAGCTGTTCGGCGGTTGACGGACGCGACGCGGACTTCGTGACGCCGCGTTCCGCCGCCGATCGCCGGGCACCGGCGTACGCGTGACGAGCTGGCGATTCTTCTTCATTCGGTCACGGCTCGGTGAAATCTGCCAGTCCTAAATCGTTGCGCCTCGCCAACGCGACGCGTGCGAAGCCGGATACGACAGCAGCCTCCCCGGATTCGGCTGTCGTGTCACACCAGGTGGATGGAAGAGCCGGATCGTTGAATATCGGCCGCGCGGCGACGGTCGCCGCAGCTCCAAGAGACGGCTGACTCCCGGCACGACGTCTGCAATCACGGCTGATGAGGCCCGACGCACAGCAAGGGACATGCTAGTGCCGCCGATCTGAGGTTCCTACACCACTTGCGGCAAACCCGGTTAGGAACTTCAGATCGAGAAGCGGCACTAGAATCATGGAGTTGTTAGTGCCCCTTTGTTTCCGAAGTTCGTGTCAGAGGATGCTGCGACGACTTAACGAACTTCGGAAACGGGGCACTGGGAAACGACGCACAGCGAGGCGAATCGACGCAATTGCCGACCGTCTGCACGATCATGGGACCGATTGGGCTCGCGGTTCAACGGTTTCTGACCCCATCGGCGTTGGCGGAGACTGATCCGTCGCGACAGATCGCCGCGACGGATCAAGGTGGTGGTGCTCGCCGCCAACTGTATGATCCAGAGTTAATTTCAACAAAGTTGAGGGAACATGCCATGAGACCAAGAATCTGGTTACTCCCAGCAACAATCGCTGCGCTTCTTCTCGTCGCCATACCGCGAGCGCCAGCGGATGAATTCTACAAGGGTAAGACCGTCACCTTTGTCGTCGGCTTCGCAGCCGGCGGAGGCTTTGACACGTATACCCGCCTGATAGCGCGGCACTTCGGAAAACATGTCCCCGGCGATCCCACGGTGGTGGTGGAAAACAGAACCGGAGCGGGGGGCCTGATCGCGGCCAACTACCTCTATAATCAGGCCCCGCACGACGGGACGGTGATCGGCAACTGGATCGGCCCCCTGGTGCTGCAACAGGTGCTGGGGAACAAAGCGGCCCAGTTTGACGGCAGAAAGTTTGGCTGGCTCGGAGTGCCCACGCCTGACTCGGACGTCTGCGCTTTGACGAAAGCCAGCGACATCAAGACGATGGACGACTGGTTCAAGTCCAAGCGGCCGATAAAGATCGGGAGCACGGGTCCCGGTTCCGCCACAGCCGATGTGCCAAGGCTTCTGCAGGCGGCGCTCGAGCTTCCTATCAAGCTCGTTGAGGGATACCGAGGCACCGCCAAGGTCCGGCTGGCGGCTGAGTCCGGAGAGATCGACGGCGGTTGCTGGGCTTGGGAATCGATCAAGGCGACGTGGGCAAAGGGGCTCCAGTCGGGTGAGGTGCACATCGTCCTGCAGACGACAGAGAAGTCCCATCCGGAGCTCAAGAATGTGCCGCTGGCAATCCAGTATGCCAAGACCGACGAGGCGCGGGCGCTTCTTGATGTCGCCGCTGGCATCTATGCCAAGGGCGCGCGGCCTTACACGGTGCCGCCCGGTCTTCCCCAAGATCGTCTCCAGCTTCTCCAGAAGGCCTTCATGGAAACGCTGCGCGATCCTGATCTCCTGGCGGAAGCGAAGAAATCCAGGTTGGACATCGATCCAGTCGATGGCCCAACCATGGCAAAGCTGATGTCTGGCCTTTACGACCTCAGTCCTGCACTGAAGTCCAAATTGACAAAGCTTTTGATACCCGGGCGTAAGAAAAACATGTAACGGCGGCCGGCGGTCCATCTTCTGCGGGGGCGCGGCGGTTGCCGCGTGCCCCGCTGGAATTCTGCGATGGTCGATATCCTCGATGCCTGTCTCCACGGCCTGATCCAGCTCTTTACGTGGAAGGCATTCGTTCTTCAGTTGGTGGGGATTGCCATCGGCTTCATGGTGGGAATCCTGCCCGGCCTTGGCGGGCCGGTCACTCTGGCGTTGATGCTTCCTTTTATTTTCCAAATGACCCCGGTGGAGGCTTTTTCTTTTCTCCTTGGGATGACGGCTGTTACCGCCACCACTGGTGACATCACTTCGATCCTCTTCGGCGTCCCGGGAGAACCCATCACCGCCTCCATGCTTGTCGACGGTCATCCCATGGCAAAGAAAGGGGAGGCCGGACGCGCCCTCGGAGCGGCTCTGATGAGCTCGTTTGTGGGGGCAATTTTTGGCGCGTTGTGTCTGGCGATCTGTATCCCGGCTGTGAGGCCTCTGGTCTTATCCGTAGGTTCGCCCCAGTATTTTATGCTCGCCATGCTTGGCATAGCGTTCCTGGCTTCCCTGACCGGCGGATCTGCAGTGAAGGGGCTCGTCGCTGCATGCCTCGGGCTCTTGTTTGCCTTGGTGGGGCTTGATCCCATTTCCGGCACCGAAAGGTATGCCTTCGGGACTCTCTATCTCTGGGACGGAATTCGGTTAGTGCCTGCAACGCTCGGCCTGTTCGCTATCCCTGAGATCATCGATATGGCGATTGCCGGGACGAGCATTGCCAAGGCGGATGTGGGGAAAATCGGCGGTGTCCTCCAAGGGGTCAAGGATACCTTCCGCCATTGGGCCTTGGTCATGCGCTGCAGTGCTCTCGGCACCTACATCGGTCTTATTCCTGGCATGGGTGGCGCCGTATCCCAGTGGGTCTCTTATGCCCATGCTGTTCAAAGCTCCCCCGACAAAGATCGCTTTGGCAAAGGTGCGGTAGAGGGAGTCATAGCCCCAGGCGCGGCGAACCATTCTACCCTGGGCGGCGCCTTGGTCCCAACGGTCGCCTTTGGCGTTCCCGGCAGCGTGAGCACGGCGATCCTCTTGGGCGCTTTTCTCATTCAAGGCCTGGTTCCGGGGCCGTCGATGCTTACCCCGGAGGCCCGGGGCGGCCACCTCTCGCTGACCTTTTCCTTCGTGTGGATCATTGTCGTTTCCAACATCATCACGACGGCGATCTGTTTTCTCTTTCTGGACAAAATCGCCAGGATCACCCAGGTCCGAACCAGCCTGGTGATTCCGTTCATTCTGCTTCTGAGTTACATCGGCGCCTTTGCGGAGAGCAACGCCTTCGGCGACGTCGTAGTCATGCTCGTCTTTGGGGCGCTGGGTTGGGTCATGGTTCAGGCGAACTGGCCCCGTCCTCCGCTGATCCTGGGGTTGGTGTTAGGAAAGCTGGCGGAACAGTACCTCTTTCTTTCTTTCGACAATTACGGGATGGGTTGGCTCGGCTTCCCCAGCGTCGTAGCTCTCTTTGCTTTGATTGTGCTGGGGACATTCTACCCGGTGTTCCAGAGATGGCGGGAAAAGAGGAACAAGCCCCGGTACAAACAATTGGCCGGGGTCGCGGTACTCCAGGCCAAGGAAGCCGTCCCGGTCTCGATCTGGGTGCCGATCTTCAGTCTATTTGTGGTCGCCCTGTTCGCGTGGGCGCTGTGGCAGGCTTGGGACTGGGAATTCCGTCCGGGTCTTTTCCCCTGGGTCGTCGGGTTCTTGGGTTTACCGCTCGCGTTCCTTCAGTTGAATCTGGATATTGCAGGCGCTGTCAAAACGATCGGCCATGGCCTGGTCAAAGCACGTGACCAGGAGGCCAAGCGCTTGACGCGCGAGATCGTCAAAATCTCCGCTTGGATACTGGGCTACTTTGTCGCCATCTTGTTGCTTGGATTTTCCGTAGCCGTAGTGGTTACGACTTTGCTCTACCTCAAGCTGGCGAAAGAGCGATGGCCAATTTCGCTTGTTCTCACGTTTTTCGCCTGGGCTTCTTTTTACGGCCTGTTTGTTTACCTCTTGCATGTGCCATTTCCCGAAGGCCTGCTGCTTGCTTGGTTTCGATAACGATCTTTTTTTCGTAACGGACTGATTGGTGCAAGCCGACAAAAATGTTAGGCGCGTGCGTTTCAGTTTGAGGCGGTGAACTGCAAGGCGAAGGTGCCGCCACGGGTTGCCGCTGAGATGGCGCTGCCGCCAAGCCGCTCATGGCAGCAAGCAGGCTACAACATTTGGCAATGTTTGTGTTCTGATGGTGTGCTGTTCGACAGTGTCGATCTGATCAATCATCGCAAGAGCCATTCCTTGCCACCTGTCTGGTCCAGCCCGCCCGTGATAACATGTGCGCAATACAAAACTGCCAGCAGGGAGAACGCACATGAAATGGAAATTGCTCGCCATTGCAGTCGTGGCGGTTTTCACGAGCGCACAGGCACAGGTCTACCCATCGCGTCCCATCACTTTGATCGTTCCATTCCCGCCGGGTGGTCCGACCGACACGGTTGCACGTATCATGAGCGAACGCATGCGCGTGTCGCTCGGACAGACGATGGTCCTCGAAACAGTATCCGGTGCCGGCGGCACCATTGGCGGCAACCGCGTCGCGCACGCGGCGCCTGACGGCTACACTGTCGGCATCGGCAATTGGACCAGCCATGTCGGATCGGCGGCGATCTACCCGGTGCAATACGACGTCCAGAAGGACCTTGAGCCTGTAGCGCTGCTGACGTCCTCCCCACTTTGGATTCTCGGGAGGAAGAGCTTGCCTGCCAAGAACGCGGCGGAACTGATCGCCTGGCTCAAGGCCAATCCCGACAAGGCCTCGGCTGCAACGGTCGGCGCCGGCAGCGCGGCGCACTTATGCGGCCTCTATTTCCAGCAAAGATCGGGCACCCGCTTTGGCTTTGTGCCCTATCGCGGTGCCGCGCCGGCAATCCAGGATCTGGTGGCGGGTCAGATCGACCTTGCGTGCCTCGAAGCGTCGGCGACGTTGCCCTATGTGCAGTCCGGGCAGGTCAGGGCGTATGCGGTATTCAGCAAAACGCGATACGCGCCCGCGCCTGACGTCCCGACCATGGACGAGGCCGGAACGCCGGGTATCTATGCGCCGTTCTGGCACGGTTTCTGGGTTCCCAAGAATACGCCCAGAAACGCGATCGCCAGGCTGAACGCCGCGGTCGTCGACACGTTTGCCGATCCCGTCGTGCGCGAGCGTCTCATCAAGCTCGGCCAGGAGATTCCAGCGCGCGATCAGCAGACGCCGGAAGCGCTGCGCGCCCACCTCAAGGCTGAAATCGAAAAATGGTGGCCGATCATCAAAGCGGCCGGCATCAAGGCTGAATAAGTTATAATTCATCGAATGGGCACCCGAGCGTGCATGATCGCAAGTGGTGCGAGCTTAACCTCCAGCTAGGTTCGCACCCTCTGCGATGATTGCTCACTTCTCCGACCTGGCTATGGAGCCTCACCTGGGCCGGCGGACGGCTCTGAGCTTTCCGCTGTTGCCGCCACCGCAGAAGAACGTGTCGCTGCCGTTGGATTCAAGCCCCGACACAGCAATGCCCGGCGGCATGTCGATCTGCTGGAGGACCTCGCCCGACTCCGGATCGACCCTGCGCAGCTCGCTTTCATCGGCTTCCCAGGTGCCGTGCCAGAGCTCGTCGCCGACCCAGGTGACGCCGGTGACGAAGCGGTTCGAACTCGATGGTGCGCAGGACCGCGCCGGTCTGTGGATCGACCTGATGGATCTTCCGGTTGCGATGCTGCCCGACCCAGAGCGTCCCTTCGGCCCAGGCCATTCCGGATGCGCCGCCCTCGGGCGTCGGGATGCTCCCGACCACACGGCCGCTCTTCGGGTCGACCTTCTGGATGCGGTCGCCGGAGATCTGGAACAGGTATTGGCCGTCGAACGCGGTTCCCGCGTGCGCGGGGACATCGAGCGCGCGAACCAAATTGCCGCTCGCCGGGTCGATCGCATTGAGCGTGTCGCCGGTCGCGATCCAGATATTGGCGCCGTCATAGCTGACCCCGTGCACATGAGTGACATTGGGAAAGGGGCCATACTCGCGGTCGATTGTGGCTGCTGTTCGTTTCATAACTCATCCTCTATTGCTTGCGGTCCGTTGTGCGCGCACCCTAGCCACCGGGCAGCGCAGCCGGGAGTAACAAGGTTGTCGGGAAACCCGGCACCGGCGGCGCCATAAAGCGACGCGCTGGGCCGCGGCCGATGGCCTGCACCTTGCCGTCCGTCAGGAGATCATCGAGCGCGCGCTGCAAGGTGCGCTGGCTTGCGCCGAGCGCCAGCGCCAGCGCCGAGCTCGACCAGGCTTCGCCGTCCGCTAGCAGCGCGAGTACGCTCGCATGTGCTTCGTCCGTCGGCGGGGCGAGCACGACCACATCGCGGGTCCGGTGCGGCACCAGCGCAAAGCCGTCCTTCGTTGCGTCGATGCCGGCGACGTCGCGCAGCGTCTTGCGCAGGCGGCCGATCTCGACGCGCAGCCGCGCGCGATGTGATTCATCGGCATGCTTCGCACGGAATGCGTGCGCCAGCAGCGCGGCGCGCGATAGGTCGCCCGGCCAGGCTTCGGCGAGCGCGCGGGCGAGCGCGAACAGCACCGGACGCGTGTCGAGAGAGATCACCTTGCCTACGTGGCAGATAACGTGACGGCAGGCATCGACGACGAGCGCCTCCGACGCCAGCAGCGTTTCGATGTCGTCGAGCCGCAGCGGCCGCGCTTCGCCCTGCGCAAGGAGCCGCGCGACGGGCGTATCGAGGACACGCGCTGCGCTTTCGACCTCGGTCGCGAGCGAAGGGATGCGGGCTTCGGATGCGACGCGTTTGGCCTGCGTCAGCGCGGCGCGCGCTGCCTTGATCCGCAGGCGCCGCATGGCGATGCCGGCAACGACCAGCGCGTGGGCCGCCCGTGATGCGGGTGGCAGCGGCGCGGGATCGAAATCCGCGAGCAGGCGCTCGGCCTCGTCGAGGCGGCCGATCAGCAGGAGGTAGCGAGCCGTGAGGTAGCGCGCATGCGCGGCGTTGGCGCGGTCGCCGTGCCGCTCGAGCACCGAGCGCGCCGATTCGAGCGGCTGCAACGGCCAGCCGAGGTCGCGCGAGACCAGCGCGATCTCGGCCTCGGCGGTCACGCAACGCGCGCGGGCGATCGCCTCTTTCGAGCCGAAGGCGCGTGCCGCCCGCCGCAGCAGCAGCTTGGCGCGCGCGAGATCGCCGAGCTGTGCCATCGCGATGCCACGCAGCGCCAGCGCCGGCGGATCATCGCGCAACGCGATGTAATTCAGCGCGCCGAGCGCATCACCCGATGCGAGCGCGCGTGCCGCGGCCGTAATCAGCGAATCCATTCAAATCCCGACACACTTGTCACTCCCGGCCGTCCGCCGGCCGGCCCTAAATCTATCTCACCGTCAACGCCCAGCAAGTCGCCGCAAGTCCGCGGTTGGCGCCTGGGGCAGAGATAAGGAGAGCAACGATGACGACACATATCACGGCAACGCACGACCAGTGGCTGGAGGCGCGGCGCGACCTTCTGGCCGCCGAGAAGGACCTGACGCGGCGCAGCGACGAGGTCGCGCGGCTGCGCCAGCAGCTGCCCTGGGTCCGCGTCGAAAAGACCTACAAGTTCGATACTGAGACGGGCAGCAAGACATTGAAGGAGCTATTCGACGGTCGCTCGCAGCTCCTCGTCTATCACTTCATGTTCGGGCCCGACTACAAGGCCGGCTGCCCGTCCTGCTCGATGATCGCAGACGGGTTCGGCGGCTTCGCCGTGCATCTCGCCAATCATGATGTCACGCTGATGGCGGTATCGCGGGCGCCGCTGGTCAAGCTCACGGCCTATAAGAAGCGTATGGGATGGACGTTCCCCTGGGCGTCGTCCCACGGCGGCGACTTCAACTTCGATTTCAACGTCTCGTTCACCGAGGCGCAGGAGAAGGCAGGGCGCGTCGAATACAACTACGCGCGCAGCGGCCATGCGATGGACGTGACGCCGCCACCGCCGCCGGTCGCGCAGTTCGCCGCGACCTGCGGCACCGATGCCGCCACATTCCGGCGCGACCGGCCGGGCATGAGCGCCTTCGTGCTGGAAGACGGCGTCGTCTATCACACCTATTCGACCTATGCGCGCGGCCTCGACATTCTCTGGGGCGCCTATCAGTGGCTCGACCGCGCACCTAAAGGGCGCAACGAGCAGGGCATCTGGTGGCGTCGCCACGATGAGTACGGCCATGACTGACGTATCCATGACTGACGTATCCATGACTGACGTATCAATGACTGACGTGTCGATGTCTCCTATCGTGCATCGCGACATCGAGAGTTGTGCCGGGGGCAACGCTTCCGGCGCAGCCGGCTGGCTCGGTCTTGCCGCTGCACCGACCTTCGCCATCCTGGCGCTGTGGACGGGCTTGTTCGGCAGCCAGCCCGACATGCTTTGCATGGGTATGCAGGGTGCCTCGCCGCTGAATGGGATGGTGCTGATGTACGCATTGATGAGCATCTTTCATGCGGCGCCATGGCTGAAGCTGATCGCCAGCCGACGAATCGGTGGTCGCCGGTCCTAAACCGGCGTTGGCCAGTTTGAACGGCGGACCATTCCAAACTGAAGGCCGCGAGCATGACGCGGATATTTCATCCGCTTTCAGGCAAGGATTGTTCGTGGCCTTCGTCTCTTTGCTGGCCCACACCAACGCTCCCCGCGACAGCACAATACTTCCGAAGTTGAGCGGAGACCGGAAAGGAATTGCTCATTGGGGGCTTTCCGGGTCTGACCCCACAAGAGACATTCTCGCCAAGGCTGATGTATGCTCGCGGGCACTTTCCCTAGGGAGGCTGTATGCTTCGAAGGCTGACAATCGAAGATATGGATAGTGCTGCCGCCGTGCATCGGGCGTCGTTCGATCACGCGTTGCCGACCCTCGCAGGGCTTCACACCTCAGATGAGGACCGATGGCTTTTCCGAGAGCGCATTTTTGCGATCTGCCACGTCTGGGGTAACTTTGATGATCAAAATCTGGTTGGCATTATTGCGTTTCGCGAGGCATGGATCGACCAACTCTACATATTGCCTGTATGGCAAGGTCGCGGCATCGGCACCGCTCTCTTACAGATTGCGCAAGACAGGTTTGATCGCCTGAGCCTCTGGACGTTTCAACGGAACCAGCGCGCACGCAGGTTTTATGAGAAGCACGGATTTGTGCCCGTCAACGAGACGGATGGCTCCCGCAACGAAGAGAAGGAGCCCGACGTCATGTATTCGTGGCGGCGGGACGACCTTGGACTGCAATGACGGCAATTGGCCCATACTGACGGTGTGCTGCAGTGCCGCAAGATGTCGGGAGGTCTAAGCGGAAATGTTTCGATAGAACCAGTCCGACCAACCCGGTATCCGGTACATTCCAGAGCAAAGCCGCGATGTCGCACGCCCTTGAAGTTGTCTTCAGCCAGTGCAAAGTTTGTTCTTGGGAAGAGTGGGGCACCCGTCACAAGGCACCCGTCACAAGGCACCCGTCACAAGGAGAGTTCAATGCACAAGATCACGACTGTTTTGGCCGGAGCTGTCGCGTTGTGCGCGTTGTCGGTCGCCGCTCCCGCGCAGACCGTGCTCAAGGCCTCCCACCAGTTTCCCGGCGGTAAAGGCGATGTCCGCGACGACATGATTCAGATCATCGCCAAGGAGGCCAAGGCGGCCAACGTCGGGCTCGACATGCAGGTTTACCCTGGCGCATCCCTGTTCAAGCCGCGCGACCAGTGGAACGCGATGGCAAACGGCCAGCTCGACATCGCGCTGTTTCCACTCGATTACGCGAGCGGCAAGGTTCCCGTGTTCAGCGCGACGCTGATGCCCGGACTGATCCGCAACCAGGACCGCGCCAAGCGGATCAACGCGTCCCAGTTCATGAAGGAGATCCGCGCGGAGATTGCGAAGCACAATATCGTCGTGCTGTCGGACGCTTGGTTTGCGGGCGGCATGGCGGCGAAGTCCGGGTGCATCCTGAAGCCCGACGATATGAAGGGCAGGAAATTCCGCGCGGCCGGCCCGACCTTCGCGGCCATGTGGGAAGCGGCGGGCGCCAGCATCGTCACCCCGCCCTCGAACGAGATCTACAACGCCTTCCAGACCGGCGTCATCAATGGCACCGACACCAGCCTCGGCACGTTTGCGTCGACCCGTCTGTACGAGGTGACGGATTGTCTCACGGCGCCGGGCAACAATGCGCTGTGGTTCATGTACGAGCCGGTGCTGATGTCGAAACGAAATCTCAACCGGCTCACCAAGCAGCAACAGGATGCCATCATCGCCGCCGGCAAGAAGGCTCAGGCGTACTACGAGGGCAAGGCCGATGCAGTGAACCAGGAGGCGATCAAAGCCTTCGAGGACCACAAGGTCAAAGTCGTGTCGCTCAGCGACGCCGACTATCAGATGTGGCTCGAGCTTGCAAAGAAGAGCTCCTACGCTCGGTATGACAAGGACGTGCCAAACGGCCAGAAACTGATCGACGAAGCACTCTCGGTGAAATAGCAGCCATCGGCGGCGGGTCGGTTCAGCCCGTCCGTGACCGGCCCGGACGCTCACTATGGATGGTTTCATACGTGCCGTGACGTTTATGTCGCGGGCGGTCGGCGTGATCGGCGCACTGCTGATCGGTTTCGCCGTGATCGTCATCTGTGACATGGTGATCGAGCGCTACTTGCTCAGTCGCACCACCATCTGGCAGATCGACGTTGTGACTTACAGCATCGTCGGGGCGACCTTCATCGGCAGCCCCTACGTTCTGTTGACCCGCGGCCATGTCAACGTCGACATTCTACCACTCCATATCGCTCCAACCGCGCGTTATTGGCTTGCACTGTTCACCAGTCTTCTGGCGTTGGCGTTCTGCGTCGTCCTCTTCGTTCTTTGCACGGCGTACTGGTATGAGGCCTACACGAAACTCTGGCGTTCCGACACCGTGTGGCGCGCGCGTCTGTGGATTCCCTATCTATCGATGCCGATCGGTCTCGGCCTTTTGATCCTGCAATATGTGGTAGACGTGATCGGCGTCGCGACGGGCCGCGCGCCGCCATTCGGCATCAGTGATCAACAAAGCGCCGAGGATATTGCCCGCGCTCAGGCGGAAGAGGCGCTGGGAGATCCGCCATGAGTCCCGCCGCTGCCGGCACTCTTGTCCTGATCGTCACGTTGGCGATGCTGGTATCGGGAATTCCGGTTGCATTCGGGCTTGGCGCGATCGCGATCATTTTCCTCATTATCTTTCAGGGCTTCGACGGCCTGCACGTGGTCGCCGAAACATTCTGGTCTGGCCTCGACGACTTCACGTTGGTTGCCATTCCAATGTTCGTGATGATGGGGGCCGCGATCGGCTCTTCGCCGGCCGGCAAGGATCTCTATGAGGCGCTTGACCGCTGGCTTTATCGGCTGCCGGGCGGGCTCGTGGTTTCGAATATCGGCGCCTGCGCGATCTTTGCGGCGCTGACCGGCTCTTCACCGGCCTGCTGCGCCGCCATCGGAAAGATGGGCATCCCCGAGATGCGCCAGCGCGGCTATCCGGACGAGATTGCGACCGGCTCGATCTGCGCCGGCGGCACGCTGGGAATTCTCATCCCGCCGTCGGTCACGTTCATCCTCTACGGCATCGCGACGGAAACGTCGATCGGTCGCCTGTTCATCGCCGGCATCATGCCGGGCTTGATGCTGTCCGCCATGTTCATCATCTGGACGATCTTTGCCATCTGGCGGAAGGGCTTCCGTTCCCACGCAGCGGGCTTTCGCTATTCCTGGAAGGAGAAGCTTGTCTCGATCCCGAAGGTAGGGCCATTCCTGCTGATCATCGGCGGCGTCATGTATTCGCTTTACGGCGGTGTGGCTACTCCCTCGGAGGCCGCCGGCGTCGGCGCCGCCCTCTGCATGATCATGGCGATCCTGATCTACCGGCTTTGGCGACCGGCGCAGATCTGGCACATCCTGCGCGACACGATGCGGGAATCGGTGATGATCCTGACCATCATCGCCGCCGCCGTGCTGTTCGGTTACATGCTCACGTCGCTCTATCTTACGCAGACGCTGGCCCAGGGCATCGCCGACCTGCACGCGAACAAGTGGGTGTTGATGTTCCTCATCAACATCTTCCTCCTGGTGTGCGGGTTTTTCATTCCGCCCGCCGCGATCATCCTGATGACGAGCCCGATCCTGCTGCCGATCATCACGGCGGCCGGCTTCGATCCGGTGTGGTTCGGAGTGATTCTGACCATTAACATGGAAATCGGGCTGATCCATCCGCCGGTCGGTCTCAACATCTACATCGTCAATGCGATTGCGCCCGACGTACCGCTTGCCAAGGTCATGTGGGGTACGCTGCCCTATGTGATCTGCATGATGCTGGCGATCGTGATTCTCTGTATCTTCCCGGAGATTGCGACCTGGCTGCCGGATCATCTGATGGGCCCTGCTCACCGCTGACGCGAAGCTCAGCCTTCCCCGACATTGGCGCTGGCTTTCGGTCATGATGGCACAGCGGAAGATATTTGCTCATTTCAAGTTCTTTCGTTCTTGACCCGCAGGCGAAGTCGCGGCAGTGCGGCTTGCGCATCGCTAGTGTGTACGCTTACAATTATCGCGTCAGTCGAGGCCACTGAGGCGCTGGGCCAGGTGAGGCGCGCGTTGTCTCTAAGGATTTGATGGGGAGGTGCAAGAGTGCGACGTATTTTTGCGGTGGCCTCAAACCGTGGTCGCGTGTGATGTCGATTGCAGCGCGGTGCTCGACAGTCTTATTCATGCTCGTCATTCCTTCGGCATGCGCCGAAGCTGCATCATTGATCTCAAGATTTGAATACCACTCGTTCTGGGCCGATATTCTGCCGATCTTTGTGATGCTGGTCATAGCGGTAATCGGGACGTGGCTACTGCGCAAGAAGATCAGACAGCAAGTGGCAGCGGCGCCGCCGGAAGCGCGCCGTAGCTTGCCCGAGCGTCGGCTGCATCGCCTCTCGCTAATCTTCTTAGCGGCACCAATGATTTATGCGCTTCTGCTCGATGCCGACTTATTGTTCCCCTTCTTCGCGATGCTGGCCATCCAGACCATGATACTGACTGGTTTGCGCGCACTGGGTGTGTCGTTCGAGTGGCGGCTGTACTTCATTGCCGTCGCAGCTCTGCTCTCAATCATCGCGGGCGCCATGATCGCTTCTTGGCCAGAATTGACGCGGCTACCTACTTTAGACCAAGTGTGGGCGCTCGCCGCCGCGGCCGCTTGTTTTGCACTCGGCGGGCTGCTCTCCTACCTTTCGTTTCCTCCTGCCTTCCGCGAACGTGCGTGGTAGGGGCAGTAAGGGCCGCAGTCGCGCAGCACCTGCCGCCGCGGCCGAAGCCGGTCCCGAACGCTGCCGGAATGTTCGCCTTCGCCGATCCAGAGCACGTCACGGAGGTTCTCACCGCGGCCGGCTGGGCGCCGCCGCGTTTTGAAAAGCTCGACATGGACCTCGACATCGCCGCCGGCCGCGGGCTGGAGGAGGCTGTGGTTCAGTCAACCCAAATCGGCGCCGTGAACAGTTGGCTGCGCAACCAGCCGGCAGGGGTCGTCTCGGCCGCTGTCGCCTCGCTGCGCGAGGAACTGGCGCCTTATGCGGACGGTGCGAGCGTGCGTCTGCCCGGTGCGATGTGGTTGATCAGTAGCGCGCCTGCCTGAACGAGCGCCGCCGCTCACCAACTGTTTTGCCGCGCATGAGCCCGCCTTCGGCCCTGAGCGAGTTTTCGCTGCAACACCGCAACACATCCGGAGACGGCCGACAAACGGACTTGTTATGCTTGCTTCGAGTTTTGTCGATTTTTTGTGAAGGGTTTCGGATGACGGCCCGTCATTGACGGAGTTGCGCGCACGGGGGCCGTCGTCCGAAAGCCTCCAGGGAAGGAACCCGCGGGACGTGAGGTGCTGGTGTGTGCGCGCTATGGCGATTTGATTGCGGCGAAGAGATTGGGCCGAAGACGCTGGGTGGCAGCACTCGGGTGATTTCGGCTGCCGGTGCAGCCGATCGGGTTCGATTGAGTCGTTCTCGGGAATGAACGCAGCGTGGAATGCGATGCCGCGCCCCTGTGTGGCCGAGCGTCGGCGTGGCCGGTCGATGACCAGTAAGGAACGCGCTCGGCGGTGCAGGTGCAGGACGTGGTGCTTGTGCTCATGAGGTGTCGATCCTGATTGCGACGAGAGGTTTGCTCGGCCGGTGGCGTGGTTGGCGGCCGGCTTGGAACGTCTCGATGATGGTCATGCGGCTGCCGCAGCAGGGGCATGGGTGGGCGAGCGGCTGCGCGGCCGGCTCGGTCTCGACCGCCTGCTCAGCCAGACCCAGGAGGTCGCGCGCCCGCGCGATGGTCTCGGCGCGATTGCTGCCGGCGAGGAGCCCGTAATGGCGGATGCGATGGAAGCCCTTGGGCAGGACATGGATGAGGAAGCGTCGGATGAACTCGTTCGCGTTGAGCGTCATCGTAGTGTAGCGGCCCGGTCCCTCGACGCGGTAGTTCTTGACCTTGAAGGTGACGTGCTGCTGGTCGATTGCGATCAGGCGGCGGTTCGAGATGGCGACGCGGTGGGTGTAGCGCGCCAGATAGGCGAGCACGGCCTTCGGGCCCGCGAACGGGCGTTTGGAATAGACGAACCAGCGCGTCTTGCGCAGCGGTGCGAGCAACGCAGCGAACGCCTTTGCATTGGCCAGATGCGCGTGGGTGCCGAAGAACTGCAGCCTGCCCGCCTGGTGTGCCGCCATAAGCCTCTCCAGCATCAAGCGCCGGAACAGCGTCGAGAGGACACGCACGGGCAGCAAGAAGTTGGGCTTGCATGCGATCCAACGTGCGCCATCCATGGAAAGCCCGCCGCCCGGCACGATCATATGCACGTGCGGATGGTGGGTCATTGCCGAGCCCCAGGTGTGCAACACTGAGGTGATGGCGATGCGCGCTCCGAGGTGCTTTCGGTCTGCCGCGATGGCGAGCATCGTCTCCGACGAGGCCTTGAACAGCAGATCGTAGATCACGGCCTTGTTCTGGTAGGCGATGTCGCCGATCGCCGCCGGCAGCGTGAACACGACGTGGAAGTAGGGCACTGGCAGCAGCTCGGCCTCGCGTGCCGCCAGCCACTCGCGTGCGGCCGCGCCCTGGCATTTCGGGCAATGCCGGTTGCGGCAGCTATTGTAAGCGATGGTCGTGTGGCCACAGGCGTCGTTCTCGCAACGCGCCACATGCCCGCCGAGAGCTGCCGTGCGGCAGCGCTCGATCGCGCTCATCACCTTCAACTGGCCGAGGCTGACGTGGCCACGGTTGGCGGCACGCCATGCGGCTCCGTGGTCGCGGAAGATGTCCGCGACCTCCAGCGCTGGACGAGCCATGGCCGCCGCGCGTTACGCGGGCGGGCCGTCCTTCGCCAAGGTCAGACGGTCGAGCGGGCTGGTGACGGTTCGCAGCAGGTTGGTGGCGACTTGGGCGTAGCGCGCGGTCGTATCGAGCTTCGCGTGTCCGAGCAGAACCTGGATGACCCGCACGTCGGTATGGCTCTCCAAGAGATGCGTTGCAAAGCTGTGCCGGAGCGTATGCGGAGAGATCCAGGCGCCGAGGCCGGCGACGTCGGCGGCCATGTGGCAGGCGCGGTTCAGCTGCCGCGTCGTGATGGGCAGGAACGGGTCGCGCCCCGGGAACAGCCAGCCCTGCGAGCGGCACTGCCGCCACCACGCTCGCAATACTTCGAGCAACTGCGGCGAGAGCATAGCGTGACGGTCCTTGCGACCCTTGCCCTGCTCGACCCGGATCAGCAAACGCTTGCTGTCGATATCGCAGACCTTCAGCGAGACCACTTCGGCCGCGCGCAGCCCAGCCCCGTAGGCAACACTCAGCGCCGCCTTGTACTTGAGGCCGGGGCCAGCTTGCTCGAACGATTGGGCATCGCCGGGGAGATGAAACCGAAGACGAGGCTATCTCCGTCTGGGAAAGTGCTGTACGCAAGCGTTGCCAACGGCGACGTTCAGATCGGATTCAATCAAATCAGCGAAGTCTTGGCTCAACCATCAATCGAATTCGCTGGCCCGCTGCCGTCAGCGATACAGAACTACACTGTGTTCGCGCCTGGCATTGTTACAGACAGCAATCAGGCCGACGCCGCCGGAGCGCTGGTCACATACCTTACTTCGCCTGCCGCCAAGGCCGTCTTCAAAGCAAAGGGTTTCGAATAAGGCGCGTGGGGCGTGCCACAAGGCGCGCCCCCGCTGGCGACTATTCCATAAATCCCGTTCCGCGAATCCCTCAATGCCCACTCTTCGAGTTGCCGCTGCGTACTCGTGCGCGCCGACGACGTGAGCGAGTAAGGATTTTGCTGCACCTGCTCAGGTCTCCAATTGTGCTGTGGCCCTGACCGACGTTTTGCTGCGACACGGCGAGGCTTCCGGTGTTGGGGCCAGACCGGAAGCGATGTACTCGCGATGAGACTTGGCCGCGCGTCTGGTTAGCCGTTGGTGTTCTGGTTTTCACTGCTTTTAGAACGCGCAATACGGCGCTCGGCCCCCCCTTGATCGGATTCGATCTTTTCGGGGCTGTCCATGAGGGTTTTGGGAACACCTGTGACCGGACAAGGGAATTTCCGCTGTCAGCGATGCGTGCCAGCGCCGCCAACGAAGCGCTCGGGGCCAGCTTCACACAGGATGCCGGGTGGCCAACTACCGCGCGTGCCGCGGGTTCCTGTAGAGGTCGGCCTCCTGCTTCTCGATCTTGGGTTCGTAGCGGCCGGCGAGGACGTCGCGAGCGATCCGCCGCACGTGCCGGCGGCAGCTGCCGTTGAAGATCAGCATGCCGCAGAACAGTTGCAGCACGGCCAGAAGGCGCGGGTTGGCGTGGTCCGGATGCACGCGTCCGCGCCACTTGCCGCCGAGCGTGAACACCTTGCCGTCGAGCCGGCCCACGACCTCGTTGCGGTGACTGAACAGCGTGTAGTCGCCGCCCAGGTCGATCACGTCGCGCTCGAGCCGGTAAAACTGGGGCCGGCCGTCGTCCAGCAGGAAGAACGAGAAGTGCTCCGGCGCAAGAGGCCACTTGTTGGCCGACCGCTCCAGGTAGACCAGGTCATCGTGCTCGCCGACATTGATCGAGAACGCCGTGACCGGCAGCCCGCGTGCGCCCAGCGTCAGCTGCAGGCTGCGCCCGATCATCAGATCCATGGAAGCTCGCCAGTTGAGCGTCTCGTTGAAGAGCTTCAGCACGAGCCGCCGGTCCATACCCGTATTCTTGCGCCAGAGGTCATTGCGGTAGCCCAGGAGCCGGGTGCGCTCGCCGTGCTCGATCACCTCTGAGAAGATGTCCATGTCGGACGTGAACTGGCGCGACTTGGCCTGGTTGCGGCTGTGTTTGTAGAGGCCGAACTCGACCCAGTGGAAGTTGGTGATCCAGATATCGACGATGAACTCGGCCCATCCGGCCTTTCGGCGGATCCGCCACCCCTTGCGGGCGGGCGCCGACGCCGCGCTTTGCACCCCCGGGGCTTCGGCCTTGCGTACGGCTTCCGCTGCGGTGCTGGGCTCCAGCACCGCAGACTTCGTTTCATCCGCCACCTACCCGATCTCCCTGCGTTACCTTGGCGCCCACGGCGAACTGATGGAGCGAATCACGAGCATCGAGCATAGCACCACGCCACAAGCATGGGATGGTTCTCGCGTCGCTTCGCTGCGGCGCCGCGACGGGCCCGCACGCGGGGGGAGTATGCGAACCTCGTTCCGTTCAGTTCCGAGTTTCAGCGGTTCCGACCCTGAGCCGACGTGTCTCAGGCGGTCGGCATGGCCGGCGTGCGTTCCTATGCGGCGCGCATCCTTACGGCAGCCGCACGAAGCCCTGCCGCTCGAAGATCGGCTTGGCGCTCTCCGATTTCAGGAAGCTGACATAGGCGGCCGTGCCCGGATGCGCGGAGGCTGCGGTCACCGCCATCGGATAGATGATCGGTGGATGCGTGCCGGGCGGGAACACCGCGACCACCTTGACCGCTTTGTCGGCAACCGCATCGGTCTGATAGACAATGCCGAGCGGCGCTTCGCCGCGTGAGACCAGCGCGAGCGCGGCGCGCACGTCCAACGCGGGCGCGATCTTGTCGGCAACCGATGGCCACACTCCGAGCGCCTCCAGCGCCGCCTTGCCATACTTGCCGGCCGGAACGGCGGCCGGATTGGCCATCGCCAGCCGGCCATTGCCGAGCGCCTGCGCGAGCGGAAAGTCGGGTCCGATGGTCAGTGTCAGCCTGCTGTCGGTGGCGGCGATGAGCACGAGCTTGTTGCCGAGAAAATTGGAGCGCGTGGCGGGCTTGATCAGCTTGCGCTGCGCCAGATAGTTCATCCAGTCGAGATCGGCGGAGATGAAGATATCGGCCGGCGCGCCGGCCTCGATCTGCCGAGCGAGCGCCGAGCTTGCCGCATAGGACACGACAACCCTCTTGTTGGCCTGGCGCAGGTACTGCGCGTTGGCCTGGTCGAGCGCGGTCTTGAGGCTCGCGGCGCCGAACACAAGGATGTTCCCGGTCTGCGCGCGCACGGGGCCGGCGAGGCTGAGCGCCACGATGGCAGTTGCGACGATGGCCGCGGCGATCGCGCCGAGGCGCAGACGACAAAAAATCGTGAGAAGCCTGACAGTCATCGCGCGCCCCTGTTCTGTTCGATATATTCATACAGATACAACGAGGTGTAAAGGGGGCAAGTATGCCGGGCGCGCCCGCCTACCATGCAAGGGACGGTGCGGAGGCTTGGGTCAACCGCGGGCGGAAATTTTTGCGAAATGCACAATCGCCAAATCGCTATTGACTTGCGGTAAACATCCGGTAATTTACGTCTGGTGAATAGTTCCGAGGCGGGCGCTGCGTATCCTGTTGATATCGCGGTGCGCGAACGGGATAATGTAACTGATGGTGTATTATAGGAGACGGAGTCATGCATGATCTGGCGACGATGACCGGCGCGCCGGCGCTCGAGCCGGCGGTGATGATCGGAACCGAAAGCGGCGCCGGCTACGACGATCTTTGCGCGCGCCTGCGGGCGAGCGTGCAGCCTGCCGACGTGGTCGAGGAAATCTGGGTGCGCGAGGTCGCTGAGCTCACCTGGGAGGCGATCCGCCTGCGCCGGCTCAAGGCGCAGCTGATGCGCGTGTGCGCGCACGAGGGGCTCACGCGCGTGCTCTCGCATATCACGGTCGGCGGCAACCATGTCGCGGTCGCCGAGCGCTGGTCGGCCGGCGACGAGGCGGCGGCGGAGACCGTCAACGCGGCGCTGGAGAGGGCCGGCTTCACGCTCGATGCCGCGATGGCGCTGACGCTCTCGGAGCGGCTCGACGACATCGAGCGCATCGCGCGCATGGCGGCGAATGCGGCGGCGCAACGCGACGCGAGCCTGCGCGAGATCGAGCTGCGGCGCGCGGGCGTGGCGGCCAGGCTGCGGCGCGCCATGGACGAGCCCGAGGATGCCGAATTCGAGGTCATTGCGCCGGCGGCCGGGCGGGCGTGACCAGCGCGGCGAAATGGCGGGCCAACCGGCGCAATGCGCGCAAATGCACCGGGCCGCGGACCGCGCAGGGCAGGGCGCGCTCGGCCCGCAACGCCCGCCGTCATGGCCTGACGCGCTCGGCGCGATTTGATCGGAAGCTCGCGCAGGTGATTGCGACGCTCGCGCAGGCGATAGCGGGCGAGGGCGCGGATGCCGCGCGGCGTGCGCGCGCCGGCGAGATTGCGCTGGCGCAGGTCGAGGTCATGCGGGTGCGGCAGGCGCGGCGCGATCTCTACGTGCGTGCGCTCGATGCGCGTCCCTTCAATGGCGGCGACGTCATCAAGCGAATGGCCAACCTCGCCCGCTACGAGCGCCGCGCGCTCGCACGCCGCAAGCGCGCGATCCGCCGCTTCGACGCCGCGCCGGAGCCCGCGAGCGCGGCGGTGTCGCAGCTTTTTGACAAAACGAAACCAAAAGCCC
This sequence comes from uncultured Alphaproteobacteria bacterium, assembly GCA_963753575.1. Classification (GTDB taxonomy): domain Bacteria; phylum Pseudomonadota; class Alphaproteobacteria; order Rhizobiales; family Xanthobacteraceae; genus VAZQ01. Next base: position 1,642,014 of record CAVWCR010000003.1, on the reverse strand, counting down.
TTGATCGATTAGCGGGCGCACGTGCTGCCGCGGCTGCGCCGCGTGCCGGTAAGCTAAAAGAACGCGCGCTCGCGGCGAGTCGTAGACCCCGCCGCGGATTCTTTGCAAAACGAAACCAAAAACCTTCGATGAATCAGTGGAGCGCGCGTCGAACGCCACGGCCCCGATGGCCGGCGCAGGGCCGAACCGCGCGCCCGCCGCCTTCGCAGCGGCGACCGCGCTTTCACAAGCTCATTGCATAACGGCTAGTGCTCGGTCTTGTCGGAGACCGGGAACAGCACCGCGGGGAAATCCGCCGCATAGCGTCGTCCCTGCGGCGGCTTGGGATGCACTTCGCGCGGCGGCAGGTCCGCCACCACGACCTTGCGGTAGAGGTGCCACGTCGCATGGCCGAGCACCGGGATCGCGACCGCGAGCCCGATGAACAGCGGCAGCGATGCGACCAGCAGTACGACGGCGACGATCAGGCCCCACAGCGCCATCGTCAGCGGGTTGCGCAGCACCGCCTTGATCGAGGTGGCGGCGGCTGCGGTCGCGCTGATGTTGCGGTCGAGCAGCAACGGGAACGCCACCACGCTGATGCTGAAGGCCGCGAGCGCAAACAGGAAGCCGACGCCATTGCCGATCAGGATCAGGCGGTGGCCGGCGTCGGTGTTGAGCACCTGCTGCACGAAATCGCCGAGCGATTTCGGCGGGGCGTAGCCCATATTGGCCACGTAGATGGCGTGCGCCACCGCGAGCCACACCGCGAAGATCGCGAACAGGATCAGCCCGAGCGCCAGAATCGCGCGAAACGAGTTCGCCTGCAGGACATCGAAGGCGTGGCTCCAGGCGGTGTCGAGGCCGCGCTCGCGCCGCCGGCTGAGCTCATAGACACCCACCGCCGCAAACGGGCCGACGAGCGCAAAGCCCGACGCGATCGGATAGATCAACTGGAACAGCCCCTGGCCGAAGGTCAGCTCCGCGATGATCAGGCCGGCGATCGGATAGATCAGGCTGAGAAAGACCACATGGGTGGGCATCGCCCGGAAATCGTCGAGGCCTTTGGCCAGCGCATCAATGAGATCGCGAGGCCAGATCGCCCGCACGCGCGGCAAGTGATGCGTTGCGTCGGCCGAGCCGACGGCTCCTTGATACGTCATGGCTCTCCTCCTGAACTTGTCGGTTCAAAGGGGCACGACGTTGCGTGAGTGCTCGGGTCGACGGGTTCACGTCAAGCGCGCCCGTTACGAAAATCATAGGCTCTTGCGGCCTCGCTGTCGAGGCAGGCCACGGCAGCCGCGACACCGCGCGCGGTGCATTGCACAAACGAAAAAGCGCGGCGCCTTGGTGCGCGCCGCGCTCTCTCTTGTGCGCCGCAAAGGCGCAGGGATCAGAGCACTTTGTATTTCTTGAACCCGGCGGCCATCTCGTCCCAGCCGGCTTCGGCGGGAGGTCGTCAACGCACCGAAACGCAAATTATTCGGCGCGGGCAAGCTCTTTGGCGACCGCGTTGATGAGGCGGGCGTCCAGCGGCTCGATGGCGGTGGGGAAGACGGCCGCGATCTGCCCGTCGCGTCCGATCAGATATTTGTGAAAGTTCCAGCGCGGCACTTCGAGCGGGCTCTGGGCGGCGGCCCATTTGTAGAACGGATGCGGATTGGCGCCGCGCACCTCGATTTTGGCGGCGAGCGGAAAGCGCACGCCGTATTCCTCATGCGCGGTCTTCATGATCTCGACCGGCGTACCCGGCTCCTGGCCACCGAAGTCGTTCGACGGCACGCCGATGATCTCGAGGCCCTTCTCGTGGAAGCGCGCGTAAAGCTGCTGCAGGCCGGCGAATTGCGGAGTGTAGCCGCATTGCGACGCCGTGTTGACGACGAGGAGCGGCTTGCCGGTGTACTCGGCGAGGCGGATGTCACCGCCGTCGAGGGCGGGAAATGTGAACGCATAGGCGGTGATCCGGCTCATCGCCGGCGATTGTGCAAGTGCCGCGGTGGGCGCCGCAAGGGCGGCGGTGAGGGCGGCGAGAAACTGCCTGCGATCGCTGACCATGGGTATGCCTCGCGTGAGTTTCGGCGGACTATAGCTGATCTTAGCAGCCGGAAATACGCGAGTGAGCCCGAACGAGATGCAGGGTGTTACGGCACGTAGCCGATCGCCTCGACTTCGAGGCCGCAGTCGAGCGGCGTGCGGCCGGCCTGCATGCGGGTGCGTGCGGGCAGCGCGTCCGTGCTGCTGAAATAGCTGCGGTAGATGTGGTCGAATTCCTCCTGCTGGCGCTGGTCCTTGAGCCAGACGATCACCTTGAGCAGGCAGTCCATGTTGGAGCCCGCCGCTTCGACGAGCATCTTCATGTGGTCCATCACGATGCGCACCTGCCGCTCGAACGGGATGTCCGGAAACGGCGGCAGCGGGGCGCCCTTGGCGCGCGCGTCGCGCAGCTTGGCGGCGTAATCCTCGTCGAACGGCGGCAGGCCTGAAATGTAGATCTGGTTGCCGTACCGGACACACAAATTGAACGGTCCGCCGGTTTCCGGCACGCCTGCCTTGATCACTTGTTTGTGAGGGACCATAAGGGACTGCTCGCGCGTTAGAGCTGACACGCGATATCCCACCATACCCGCCGTCGCCTGTCGATCCGCGCACGTTTGGGCGCTGTGCCTGCCGGCCGCGCTGCGTTCAGGGACTGGTTTCGTTCAGGACCAGTTATCGGTCATGTACCGCGAAACACGACGGTCGTTTCAAATTTGTATCCGCAGGCTTCGCATTCCCACAGGTAGCGCACGCGCTGCGGGCTCAGATATTCCGACCACTCCGGTATAAAGATCGGCTCGCCGCATTGCGCACAGGAATTTCCGGGCCGGAGTTGCACGGAATTTCGGGTGCTGCTGGTTCGGAGTTCCATAGAGCCTCCTCTGCCGTTTGATGCGTTGCCCTCCCGACAAACGCCACTGTAATGATGAATGTGGCGTAGTGAAGAAGTACCGTTGACCTATTCGGCGCGGGCGAACGTCGCAGTACTCATGGCTGCGGCGGAGTGGGCAGCGTGTACCACTGCGAGAAGGAGCCCGCGAAAATCAACACGACGATCAGGATCGTCACGATCGGCGGCACCTGCCAGCGCAGCGGCCGGCGATAAAGCCAGCCGATGACATAGAGCGCTCCGACGAAAACCCAAACCATTCCCATGAGCGCGAGCGCTTCCGCGATCAGCGCCGATATGCTGTCCGCGCGCGCAGGGTCCGATGCGATCATGCGCCCTGGGACCAGGTGCAGCCCTGGAAATACGGCGCGCTCGAGCACGCGCTCGCCGAGGCAGACGATGAAGCTTGATCCGAGCTCGCCGAGGATGCGCCTGAACATGGCTGGATGGTTTGTGAAGCAGATCACAAATGCTTGTGACGCGCCGCACCACGCCAGCGCGCCGCTTGAAAGTCAAGCGTGCGGCCATGCGGTTGCGCTGCGACAATGTGCCGATCCAGATCTTGAACGGCCTTGCTGCCGAGGATGTGGCGACACGTCTGCGAGGTTCCGGATGAACGCGGCGGGTTCCGGTGGCGCATGGGCGAGCGATAGTCGGCACCAGACAAGACGCGGGCGGCGCCCACCGGCCGGATCAGGCTCGCGAGAATCTCGGGGCTTTCGCTGACGCGGTTGTAGTAGAGCCGGCGCAGATATTGCGATGCCAGATGTTTGGCCTGCGCACGCTTGCGCACGCGTTCGACCGTGTGGTCGAGCCGGCCGATGCCCTACGGCACGATCGGATTGCGGAGCAGGTTGCGCACGTGGCAGCGCGCCGTGCGGTCGTCGCCCATCACGAACTTCGGAAGCGGGGCGCGCTGGCCAAAGCAAAGAGGCCCCGCAACAGGGCGCGGCGAACGGGCAACGGGTCTCGTTGATTACTTCGGGACGCCGTCCCAGCCGAATTGGTAGTTCAGCCGGCCGCGCACGATCTGATTGTGATCCTCAGGCGGCGTACCGCCGGTCGAGAATGCCGAGCTCGACTGGCCTTGGGCCGACTTGCCGAAGTCGGCATAGAGGTATTCGAGGCCGAGCGACCACTGCTTGCCGCTGGAATATTCGACGCCGCCGCCCACGGTCCAGCCGGTGCGAGGGGCAGGCGTGAGGCCTGGGCGCGCGTCACCCTCGGTCCCGCTGTAGGTGAGCCCGCCGGTACCATAGAGCAGCCAGTTGTCCGCGGCGACGCCGGCGCGCGGGCGCAACGTCCCGATCCAGCCATGCTCGCCGCGGAAGTTGGATAGGTCGACCCCGCCCGCGCCCGCAAAGTCGGTACCGCGGCGTTTCACATCACTTTCGATTCCGAGGACGAAGGGGCCCTTCTGGTAATTGTAGCCAAACTGGGCGCTGCCGATGAAACTGTCGGCCGCCGCTCCGCCGATAGGAGAGCCGAGCATCAGCGTATCGGCGGGCGTAAGCGTGTTGAGACGGCCGTAGTACCCCGTCCAATTGTACGGGGTAGCCTCGGCGGGAGGCAGAACCTCGAAGACAGGTGCTATGTCGGTCGCCAAGGCGGCCGTTGAAAGCGCGGCCGCAGCAACGCCCCCAAGCAACAGTCTCTTCATCGTCCTTAATCCTCTGCCGGTCGGCGCCCCCGACCTATCGCAGGAATTGCATATGTATTATGCGCACCGGCTGCTTCATCCGCAAGTCTACGCCAAACTCGTTAATGGCCAATTCTGCGGAGTTCTGGGCCGGGAGCGGGTATTTTCGGGGGAAAACTCGCAAAAGGGTTTCAAACCCCCCGAAATCGGTCCGATCCACTGTTTCCAATTCGCAACACTACAGGTTTTTTCCATCAACCGGCGTGAGCTTGAGGGTATCGAGGTCAATGCCATCTAGGCAGCGGACGTTGACGGCGACCATCTCCTTGCCGCTTGGCGCGAGCCCGCGGGAGAATGAGCCGACCCCGCACTCGCCGCAGAAGAGGTGGTGGATCACCTTCTTGCCGAACTGGTAGTCGACCAGGTCCTCGCTGCCCGCCCGCAGCGCGAAGCTCTCCGGCGGCACGAAGGTCCACAACGCGCCGCGCTTGACGCAGATCGAGCAGTTGCAGGTGTAGACCTTGCTGAGATCGGCCGTCGCGTCGAAACGCACTTGTCCGCAATGACAGCCGCCCGAATAGTTTTTCGCGTCCGACATGGTTGGTCTCCGGTTGGCCGCCGGTATAATGCCCGCCTTACAGTTGAGCACAAGGGAGAGGGCACGATGCCGGAGGTCTACGTTCACGCCGTCAAGGGCCGCACGCAGGAGCAGAAGCGCGCGCTGGTCAAGGACATCACCGACGCGGTGGTGAAGAACTTCAATGCGCCCGCCGAGGCCGTGGTGGTGTCTATCATCGAGACCGAGGCGGCATCGAAAGCCAAGGGCGGCGTGCTGTTCAGCGAGATGAAGCGGTAAGAACTCCCCTCCGTTCGTCCCCGCGCAAGCGACACGTAAGCGGGGATCCAGAACAAAACCGAAAAGATCGAGGTTGGCGGTTCTGGATTTCCGCTTGCGTGGGAATGAACGGAGCAAGCACTTTACCCAAACGGTATCAGTACCGGAGCTATTTCTGCTGGAATTCGATCCGCTTGTCGGGGCGCTCGAGATCGACGTGGAGCGCTTCGCACAGGCGGTTCGAGTAATTCCACATGCCGCAGAAGACGGTGAGCTCCACGATCTGCCGCTCGCTGAAGTGCTTCTTCATCTCGGCGAAGGCCTCTTCGTCGTCGCGCGCGGTCATGCGCGTGACGACGTCGGCCCAGCGCACCGCCGCCTTCTGGCGGGCGTCGAGGTGGGGTGAGGCCATGTAGTCGTCGCCCTGTGCGGCCGCGATCTGCTCCGTGGTGAGGCCGATCTTCTTTCCGAGCGGTACGTTGTGCGACATGCAGTAGGCGCTCTGGTTGAGCGCCGAGGTCTTGATGATCACGAGCTGCTGGATCTTCACGTAGTCGGGATCGGACTTCACGTTGATGAGGCGGATCATCTCGTTCGGCAGCATCCAGCCTTCGAGCGCGGCCGGCTGATGGGCGAGCACCTTCGAGAAATTGCTGATCCGGCCCCATTGCCTGAGCACGCCGTCGTAGACGCGGCGCGTCTCGGCATTGGCATCGTCCGGCTCGATCATCGTTACGCGCGCCACGTCGACCTCCCCTATGAATGCTGCGCCACTCTACCGGAAAATGCTGTAAGCTGACCAACAGCAATCCGAAGGGAGGACAGTCATGGTGACAGATACGACGCTCAGCCCGGCGCAAGAGACAGCCGCGCCCGAGCCGGAAATCCTGACGCTGCGCACGCAGCTCGTGAGCGCGGGTCACACCAAGGACCTCTTGGCCGCGACCGATGGCGTAACCTTCCACATCCATTGCTATGGGCCCAAGGGCGGCGAGAACGGACTGCACGCCCATGTTGACGAGGATCACGTGTTCGTCGTGCTGCAGGGCGAAGCGCAGTTCTTCGGCCGCAACGGTCCGCTGCCGGTGCTCAAGAAGAACCAGGCGCTGATGCTGCCGAAGGGAGCGTTCTATTCGTTCAGCAATGAAGGCAATGAGCCGCTGGTGATGATCCGCTTCGGTGCCATGGACAAGAATGCCCCGGGCGGAAGGCTCGATCCGCAAGGCAAGCCGATCCCCGGTCGCGGCAAGCAGGCGGGCGCCAAGCCGCCGACGTTCATCGAAGGCAAGTTCTTCGAATAGCGGCTCTCAGCGTGCCGCGGCACGCGCCTTCGCGGTGGATGCGGCCTTGCCGCGCGGCTTGCGTGTCGCTGTCGGCGCCGACGCCGGCACGTGCGTTGTCAGCATCGCCAGCACCTCGCGCTCGGCTGCAAGCCAATGCCGTTCTGCTTGGCCATCGGCGCAGCCATTGGCAAGCCAGAGGGCGTAGGCGCGTTCCCGAATGCGCTGTTCCAAGGTCTGTTCCATAACGGCCATCCCGTCGTTGCTTTTCTGCTTTTTTATGTGAGTCGGCAGGACGTACGCCACGATCCGGCTGCCCGAAATCTGATCACTGTGGTGCGATAAAAAAGGCAGCGCCGCGTTTACGGTAAGCCGATCAGGACATCGCTATTCCACGTTAGGAGAACGCGAGCAGAGCCTGCGTGCGCATGCCCGGAATGACATCGAAAGAGTTTTTCAGCGGCCTGCTAGCGTGGATCCGCTACGATATCGATGACGAACCGTTCCAGTGCGGCGACCTGGTCGGGCAACAGCGCGCGCGCGGGAAACAGCGCATCCGGATCGGCGGCGGCGCGGCGGCAGTCGAGCGCGCGCTGGGTGAGTCCGGCATCGAGGCCGGGCGGGCAAAAGTCGCAAAGCCGCGCCACGGCGTCGTCGTTCGACATCATCCTGCCGGTCAGGAAACTCGCCACGAAACGTGCCGGGTAGAGCAATGCCCGTAGATACGGCTTGTGGTCCTTGGGTGCGAGCGTTCCGCTTGCCGCGAAGGCTTCGGCGCCGCGCGCCCAGTTGGCGAACGGCGGGCCGGCGAGAAAACCGCGAATCTCATCGAGCGATGGCCGCGGCGGCTCGACGCGCTCGCGCTCGAACAGTGGCACCGCATGATCGAGATAGTCGGCACGGTCGAGCGATGGGAAGCGGCCGATCCCGAAGCTGCGGTCGGTCCAGAACACCGAGACCTTCGGTCCGAGCTCGCCCGACAGGCTGATCGCCTCGCCGCGCATTTCCTCGAGCAGCGCCGGATCAAGCCCGCGCTCGGTGATGACCGCAAGGTCGATGTCGCTATAGCGGCGGCTGAAGCCGCCATGGGCGAGGCTGCCAATGAGGTAGACGCCCAGGAGATCGGTCGCGAGCCGGGTCTGCCAGCGTCCGACCAGCGCTTTCGCAAACTCACGGGCGGCGGTGGCGGCAAGGTCGTCGGGAGAGGCTGTCATGGGAAAAAATACACGTGGAAGAGGCAGCCTAGCACGGCTGCGGGCGATCGCCCCACTCAAGCAAGTCCGCAACCCTCAAAAACATGTGCTCAAAAAGACACAGGTAACGTTCCGCGGCAAGAAGTCGACTAGGCAATCGGGGCCCACATCCTTAATTGACGGGGTGCAGCGTGGCGCTTGCGTATGGTGCGTTGCATCATTATAATTGTGCGCTGCGGTACCAATCTCCCCTTAGGCCACAAGGACGAGACCGATGAGCAAGGTCTGGAAGACCAAGTACGGTTCCCGCCGCGTGCGGGTCGAGCCCCCAACGCTCGACGAAGCTGTCTTCGCCGCGAAGGGACTGACCGACGAGCCCAATGAGCAGGCCGAGATCGCGGCGAGCCTGATGGGCTTGCCGGTCGACAAGGTCAAGGTGGCGGTGCTCAAGGCCTCCCAGCGCAAGGACGTCAATCGCGTCACCTTCACCAAGCGCGGTGGCACCGAGCGCGCCGTGGTGGTGGAGCGCAAGGTGTCACGCCGTATCGGCGTGCGGCCCGGGAGCTATCGGCCGCTGAGCAGCTGATCGCGCCGCCGATCGCCCGCAGGAGTATTATTTCAGCTCCAGGACAACCGGGCCCGAGACCGGGTCGGTGACGCCCAGGCCACCGCCCAGGTCTTCCAGCGTGTGGCGGAAGCTGTCGAGCGTTGCGATCATCTGCGGCCGCGCCTTGGCGAGCGCGTCCATGTCGGTCCATTCGGCGATGATGCAGTAGCTCTGCTCGCCGGTCTTGATCATGTTGACCCGCTCGAGGCCTGGCCAGTCGGCCGAAACCTTCTTGTGGGCATCGAGAAATTCCTGGTCCTTCCCGGGCTTCACCCGGAAGCGGACGGCATTGAACGCGGTCATCGCTATCTCTCTCTTGGCTATTTCTCTCTTGGCGATGGCCGATGATGCGGCGGCGAAAGGCTGCCGGCAATCGCCCGATCGCACCGTCGGGCGTAAGATTGGCTCGCGCTAGGCCCGCCGCTCACCGCTCTCGACCGCGCGACGGATCACCTTGCGCACTTCGTCATTGGTGAGAAACGCGTCGTGATTGATGATCCCCCAGCTGTCGCTGGCGTCGACTACGTTGAGGCCGAGCCGCTCGAGCTGCGCCTTTTCGGCGGCGCCGACGCGGGTGATGCCGCCCGCGAGCCTGCGCGAGAGCGCGAGCGCGCGATCGTTGGTGGCGGTCACGATGGTGATCTTGCGCGCCAGCGGGCCGAGCCGCTCGATCGATGAGATGAACACGTCGATGTCGATGTCGGGCGAGGCGAACACCACGGCGCCGATCTTGTCGGCCGCGGCGTCGCTATAGCGGGCGTAGAGCTGGCGCAGCGCCTCGAGCGTGATCATCGTGCCCATGCTGTGCGCGACCAGATGCACGCGGCTTTGCGCTTGCGACAGCATCACCGCGTCGAGCACGCGCTCGAAGGCGTCGCGCGACCACATCGCGCTTTCGCGGTCGGAGACATAGTCGAACAGCCCCGCTTTCGACGGCCAGGAGAACACCATCGTGTCGCCTTGGAAGCTGATGCCGTCGGACAGGTGAGCGGCGTCAAGCGCGGCCTCTTCGAAGGTCTGGCGGAAGCCGTGGATGTAGATGAGGATGCTGCGCTCCTGCGCCTCCGCGATCAGGTTGCCGATCTGTCCGCGCATCGGCTCGACGCGCTCGATCGACCAGTCGGACTGCCCGATCGACGCGAACGAGAAGCCCTCACTCGGCGGCGTGAGCTTGACGCGCGCGAGGCTGAGGGCGCCGCGCTCCGGCCCGTACCAGGGCTTGCTGCGGCCGCCGTTCACCGCCTTGCGGGTGGTGGCGGCGAGCAGCGTCGGGCTTGCGGCGAGCCGCGAGGAATAGAAGTGCGCGGTCTCGACCGCGCCCAAGCTGCCGCAGCCGCCGAGCGCGAGCGCGGCGGTGGACGCAGCGAGCGCACGCAACAGCGCCCGCCGTGACGCGATCGATCGCCTCTGGTCAACCAAGCCATACCCCTGCAATGTCGATTCCGACCCTATGAGTTGCGCCTGATCCGAGGCAATAAGACGGCAGACCGGAACCGGCTTCTCTAGGCTCCGCGGCACCAGCCGCGCTACAAAGCGGCGGGAAGGTGAAGAATGTCGGTCACACTCTATTACATGTCGGGCTCGCCCTATGCGTGGCGGGCCTGGCTTGCGCTCGCCCACAAAGGCGTCGACGTGACGCTACGGACCATGTCCTATGACGCCGGCGACTTCAAATCGCCGGAGTTCATGGCGCTGACGCCGCGCCGGCGCGTGCCGGTACTCGTCGACGACGGCTTCGTGCTCTACGAGAGCGCCGCCATCGTCGACTATGTCGAGGAGCGCTGGCCGGAGCCGCCGCTGTACTCCGCCGATCTGCGTCGGCGCGCAATCGAGCGCCGTCTCATTCGCGAGGCGGATCAATATTTCGCCGAGCGCATGGAGCGGCTGGTGGAGGAGGTGCTGTTCACGCCGGAAGCAAAGCGCGATCCGGCCCGCATTGCCGCGGCCTGCGCCGCGCTCAAGACCGAATACGGCACCTGGGAGAGAGCGCTCGCGGGCGACTATCTCTCCGGCGCGCTGTCGGCTGCCGACTTGGCGCTCTATCCCCTCACAGCGCTGATCGAGCGCATGGCAAATCGCAATCCCACGCTGATCCCGGCCGATCTTCCCGGCCCGAGGATCGCGGCCTGGATGGCGCGCATGCGCGCGCTGCTGATCGTGCAAGCGACTTGGCCGCCGCACTGGAAATAGGCGTCGCGAATCACCTCAAGGTAACAGTCTACTACGCGCTCTCTTTGCGCTCATTTTTTGCAGGGGAGAATCCGCCTGCGCATGCGCCCGCGCCATTGCCTTGCCTGACGCAATATCGTCTAGCTGATTCCATGCGCGACATGCAGACCGCGCGGCGTGCGGAGAGAATCAGGACAGAATAATGCGGCGATGGACGATCCTCTGCGCGGTCTGAAAGAGCGTGTGTTGATCGAATGTCAGAAATCTCAGTTGTCACGCGAGTCTATATCATTCTGCTTACGACACACATGCACAACAGACACATGTTACGGCAGACACATGTGACGACAGACATGGAGGCATGAGCACATGGCGTTGCAGCAGATTCATCAGGCTGGCCAGCAGCCGAGCCCGCGGAGGGACTCTGCGATGGACAATTCCCTGAGCGATGTGGAGGAGCGCGTGATGTTCGAAGGCCAGAAGGCTCACATCATCATCAATGCGGTCGGTGCGGTCGTGCTGCTGGTGTTTCTGCAGGCGATCTGGTCGAGCCCGGGCGCGCTGTTGCTGAAGAAGGGCGTGCTGTGGGGGATCATCGCCTTTGCGGTGGGGATAGCGGTGGCGACGCTCGGCTATGGCGTGCGACTCTGGTCACTGCGCAGGAGCGGTCCCAGACTGATCGCGCCTTTGGCGAGCCTCGTGAACGGGGCGATCCCGCTGCTCGTGGTCGCAAGCTTCCTGGCCGGCGTGATCCTGCCGGTGCTCGGCGGCTTCAATTCGCTGCCCGGCGCGTCGGCCGCGCGTCCCACGGCGGCCAAGGAGATCCGGCGGCGCTGAGCGGGCGCTTCGCGCACCGGGGCTTCGGACACAACGACGCCAACCCCGGCCTCGCCAGAGGCCCGGGTTGCCTTGCGGCGCGCGACCGCGTCGATGCGGCCGCGCCCGCTGTCACGCCGTCATGAAGACCGCACGCTGCACGCCATCCACAGCCGCATGCTGCCGTACCAGAAGACGCCGACGAACATCGCGCCGACGATCTTGGCGACGTAGCCCGAGGTGGTGATCGGAGGCATCCACCAGATCATGGCGGCGGCGAAGATCACCGCAACGATCAGCGAGCCTAGGACTAATCCGGTATGCGAGGACATTTGAGTTCTCCGTGAGTTGTGAGGTTGGGGTCACTGTTGCGGGCCGCATGCGATCCACAGCCGCATGCCGCCGTAGGACAGAAGGCCGACGATGGCGCCCGCGAGCACGTGTGTGGCGATGTCGGGCTTTGCCGGGATTCCGAGCAGCATGAGAGTGGCGGCCGCGACGACCGACGCGCAGAGCATCTGACGGTGAGACGACATCGGCTGCCTCCATCGAACTGTGGCGCCTGCGCGCCGGTGGATCAGCGACGGCATGGCCGTCGTTTCGCGCAATCTAGGCGGATCGGCGAGGCGCACTGTGACGGCGGTCACAGAACGGGCGAATGGGCGGCGCGGTACGCGTTTGGCGCGATCTCCGCGTGATCTTGGCGCGATCTTGGCGCGATCTTGGGTCGCGATCGGCCAGGGCTGCACCGGCGGCGGCGATGCGCTATGCTTGCAATCTTGTCGCGATCGGATGAGCAATCGGGATTGTCATGAGCAAGACCGTCGTCAAACCGCGCACCAAGGTCCGGCTGAAGACGAAGCGGCCGCCGCTCTACAAGGTGATCCTGCTCAACGACGACTACACGCCGCGCGAGTTCGTTGTGCAGGTGCTCAAGGCGGTGTTCCGCATGAACGAGGACGAGGCCTACCGGGTGATGATGACGGCGCACCGGCGCGGCGCCTGCGTGATCGCGGTCTTCGCCAAGGATGTGGCCGAGACCAAGGCGAAGGAGGCAACGGAACTCGGCAAGAGCAATGGCTATCCCTTGTTCTTCACCACCGAGCCGGAGGAGTAGGGGGCGGTCGGCGAGCGCGCGCCGGCGCTGCGGCCGATCAGCGGCCGAAGCGCAGGTACAGGCGCAAGCCGAAGAACCAGCCGAGCGCCGTCATCACGGCAATCACGAGGAAGACGTCGATGCCCCCGGGGTTCATGCGCCCCGTCAGCCGGGCCATCACCATCAACCACACGGCGACGAGCATCAGCGATCCAGCCGTTGCGGCGGTTCGTTGCAGCATGGGACTGCTCCTTGTATCGGCGCGCATGCGCCCGGCTGACGGCATCTGCCGTTTGGCCGCGATCTAGCGCGGGTGCGAACGGGCGGCTGTGATGGCCGTCACGCAATGGCTGAATGGTGGAGGCGCCCAGGGCGCAACAGCGACGGCGTGTTGCGCCCGCAAGCGGCTGCGGCCCGCGCACTATTTCTTATCTGTGTCGCAAACCAGCTTGCACGTTCCGTAGTCGCAGAAGAGCATCCTGGAGCGCGGGCAATCTTTCGCGCTGCGCACCTGCTTGAACGGGTTTGGCGCAAACGTCAGGACGTCATGGCAGTCATGTTGCGTGCAAACAACATGCCCGCCGCTGGTGTAGCCGCCGGTGCATCTGCATGTTTGGGCGATGTCGATGACCGCGCCCGTCGGCTCGGCGACGCGGGCGGCCTGGAACGCAACGGCGGTCGCGCAGCTCGCTCCGAGGGTCACCAATGCTATCGAGACTGAAAGCAGCAAACGCATGATCGTCTCCCATGGCTTTGTCCTGCGTCCACCGTTTCGGTGCACGCCCGCCATCCTGTCGCCGGCGCGCGGGCGCGGTAAATCAGCCGGAGGTCCCGGTGAGGAGGCGTGCGCCAAGATCGCCGAGGCGCAAAAAAGCTGCCCCCATCAGAGCTTGCCCGGGCGGCGCAGCCCGCGGCATGGCAATGCTTTGGTCCTGGGAATGAAGGATGCCGCTGCCGGGTGATGCGCTCGGGCGCAGGCGCGACCCGCTGCCGTTGGCCTGCCTGCACGACGCATCCGTGGGCCGTGCCGGCGGCAGGTTGCGGCCGCCGGGCCGCGCATTCCACCGGTAACACACTGCGCCACAAGGAGTTTTTTGCAGGGGAGAACGCGACCGCGCGCGTTGCCATGACGGACGCAATGCGTCTAGCTGACGCCATGCAGGTGACGTCAGGGGCGAGATGCAGCCAGCGCGGCGGATAGCGAAGGAGAATTCGGCGATGGACGATCCTGTGCGCGACCCCAAGGACCGTGTGCTGATCGAGGGTCAGAAGGCATTCATCATCATCAATGCGGTCGGCGCTGTGGCGCTGCTGGCATTTCTGTCGGCGATCTGGCCTTACGGCGGCGCCATCGCGCTGAAGAAGGGCGTGCTCAACGGCATCATGGCCTTCGCGCTCGGGGTCCTGGTGGCGACGCTTGGCTACGCGTTGCGCGATTGGGCCGCGCGAACAAACCAGCCGAAGATGGCGCGCGTCTTTCAACAGGTGCGTCCATGGATCCCGGCGGTCGTGGCGGTGTGCTTTCTGGCCGGCGTGATTCTGCCGGTCATGGGCGGGCATGACGCGCTCTCGCAGCATCCCACGCAGGCGAGGCGGCGGTAAGCCTGACGCCATGGCGTGTGCTAAAGGGCGTCAGTGCCCATCTGCGACGGGCCATGGACGCGCGCTCACGCCTTACGCGCACGCGAGCGACGCTCACGAAGGGCGACCCATCTTACAAACTACTGCCCTGCGCTAGTTTCTGGCCGAGACCCTGACCGATCGGGCATCGAATGTCAGCCTGAAGCGGGACAGGAAGCTCATGCCGAGCAGGCCATCGACGCCCGTTCCATAGGAGCCTTTGGCGTCATCCTGCACAACCACCGCAACGTTCTTGGCCAGGAGCGTGCGCAGCTCGATCGTTTCGGCGCGGCCGCGCTTTCCCGCGCTGGCCCCGTTGGCCGTGTGCAGTCGCACGATGCTGTTACGGTCGACCTGCACCTTGGCCTTCCGCGCGAACGTGTTTTTCAGGGAGACGAAGGTCGCGCCGGTATCGAGGACGAAGAGGCCCCGCGTTCCGTTGATCGAGACCGGCAACTTGACGACGCTGTTCGGCCGCGACACGGGGAAGACTTCTTCGCCGGTCGCGGTGCCGAGCTCGCATTTGCCCTTGCTCCGATAGGTCGCGATCATCGCTTGCGTCTGAGTGTTGTCGTTGTGCTCCGGATTGAGCGCAATCCACGTCTCGATCGGCAATACCGCGTCACAGGACTGGCCCAGCTTGTCGTAGCTGCGGGCCAGGCCGAAATAGCTGAGGCTCGGTATCTTCTGCTTATCTCCGATCAGCTCGATGGCGGTCGTGTAATCGTCGATCGCCTTCTGCAGCAAGCCGCCGAATTCGTGGGCAAGAGCCCGCTGGAGATAGGCGCCGCCGTTGAACGGCTCGAGCGCGATGGCCTTCGAGGCGACCGTCGCGGCAGTTCCATAGTCGGACAGCCTCAGCAGGATGGTGACCGCTGAGTGCAGGGAGCGCGGATCGCCGCCGCAAGTCTCAGAATAGCTCACCAGCGCGGTCGAAGCCTCTCGTCTGTAGCCGGCATTCTCCAGCGCCTTGCCGAGGTTCGCGATCGCCTGCTGATCGCAGCGTTCACGGCTGAGCTCATCGAGCGGTTGCCGGACCGCATCGCTCCCGTAGACGCTGATCGGGAGCTTGAGCGACAGTCGCTCCATGACCGCGAGCAGGTTATCCATGTTGCCCGCGCCCGGAGTTTGGGATGCGGCCGGAGCGCTCAGGGCGGCACTCGCAACGATGAGCGACAAGAGACAAGCCGACTTGGCGATGCCAGCGCGCGTCATGCGGATGCCTCCGTCGATTGCGGCAAAGCGACTATACCTGGATGACGCTTTGGCGTCATCCAGGCAGCGAGCGATTGCGCTGTCGCTGATCCGTCGCTGATGTGGTGACGGCGGCTCATCGCATGAGCTGGTTAGGGGTGCGCCTCCCAAGGTCTCGCAGTTGCCAATGGCGCGCCGATAGGGGTAGAGCTAAGGTCATCCAACATCAGAACACTGGGAACGCAATGTCCGACGACGACATCAAAGCCGAGCTGGAGCGCCTGCGCCGCGAGAATGCGGCTCTCAAGAAAGGGGCGTCGACCGGTATTCGCATGAAGGTGAGCGAAAAGGGCGCCGTCTCGATCTACGGCATGGGACGCTTTCCGGTCACCTTGTACAAGGAACAGTGGTTGAAGTTGTTGGACATGGCGGACGACATTCGCGCCTTCATCGCGGCGAACGAGGGGCAGTTGAAGGCGAAGGAGTAGGGCGGCGTGTAGGATGGGTTGAGCGGCAGTGAAACCCATCATGCCGTTGCGGGCGAAGCGATGGGTTTCGCAAGAGCTCAACCCAATGTCCGCGATGAAAGTATTACGTCTCCCTACGAGCGGTGCTAGTTTTTGAGAATATTCTTTTTGTTTGACTCGTTGTTGAGTAGGCGTTCTGCTCGTGCCTTTGACTATCGAACGCAAGACGCCGGCACGAACTGCCAATCCTTAGCTTCGGACGAAGTGCCGTCGATGGAATGGAAAGAGGCCCAAAGTCCGATTGGGAAGGGGCTTCGCCCGACTATCAGGAGCAAGAATCCGGGAGGATGATGGATCGATCGGCGAACGACATTGCGGATGCTCGTTAGGTCATCAGAGGAGGGGCTCGGCACGTTCTGCGGATGCGTGTGCCAGTCGCCGACGTATTCCAGACCTAGCGCATGGTGCTCGTAAATTTCGTCCTGCTCGGAGGCCCGGTGCGGCCAGAATGAAAAGCGGTCTCGGCGGTCCCGCGCCCGCGGTCCGGTCGCGGTGACGATCTCCCAGTCGTTTCCGCGAACTCGTGCGAAGAGCTGGCCGCCGGCCTCGCGATGGAAGAACCGTCGCTGCCGATACGCGTGGAAAGTCGCGAGCGCCTGGGCTCGGATGTGGACCGAGACCGGCCCGACCGGGAACATGAGATCCGGCTCGCTCATCGGAACGCCCAATCGCCGCTGAACAAGCCGCCTATCTCGCCAGGTTGTCCTCGCTTTGCCACCCAACCGGAGGCGACCGCCGCGTCCGCTTCCTCGAACGCCGCGGCATCCGCGAGCCACGAACGCCAGGCTGGCGCGCAATCAAGGCCGCGCAAGGCGTCGATCGCGAGCCTGGCCACGAGAGCCTGGGCGTTGGAGAGTTCGATCGCGCCGAACGGGGTTGACGCCCCGCCGCATTCGGGCGGTGGCGGCTTGCCGCCCGCGACCGCGGGCAACCGGAATTCCCCATGTTCATCGAAGCCGTCGGATAGCCTTGCGCTCGAGTTGCTGACCAGGACGGCGTGCGCGGCGAGGGCGTGCGCCTCCATCCACCCATACACGGCCAAAGCTTGGTAGCCAGGCTGCGTCAAGGCGTGTTCGACCGATGCATCGGCCGTCCAGTCGCCGGTGCAACTCACGATCAGGTCAGCCTGCCTCAGCGCCTCGGGATGTTCGCGCGCGAAAGTCGCGAACGTCATCTTGTAACCCTGTACGAAGCCGATCATCGGCAGGTTGGCGCGGATGGTGCCGGCCAGGGCCTGTGCCTTTCCGAGGCCGACGGCTCGTCCTCCCAATTCGTGGCGGCGGATGTTCTCCCAGCCGAGGTTCTCGGGATCGACGAGGCGCAGGTGCTCGACGCCGGCCTGCGCTAGCATGCGGGCCACGCCGGATCCCAGAGCGCCGCAGCCCACGACTACGACCTTGGCCCCCGACATCTTGCGCTGGACGCCTCCAGGCAAGCGAGACGACGACGCGTCCAATCGATGGGTGGGCAAACACCTGCACAACGCCGTGATCGGCGTTGGGGTCCGTCACGGCCGCCAGTGACCGAAAGATCGGCGCGGCGCTCGAAGCCATGCACACGTCGGCCAGCATGTAGTGGTCGTCGCGCACTCCGCTTGCAGTAGTCTTCTTGAAGACCCAGGATCGATGACTGCTCATCAAGACCGCCGGAATGGACAACGAGATGCCGCGCTTCTGGAAGATGTCGAGCATCGTCGTGCCCCCGAGCATGCCGGTCAGGGCTTGGCGCAGCACGGCGTCGCCCTGCCGCACGTAGCGGCCCCCGACGAACATGCGCCAGATCGCGCTGGGCGTGCCTTTGATCCGGTGGCGAAAGATCTGGCGACCGTGGTCGCGGTATAGCTTGACGATCTCTCCCATGGGACGGCCGACTGCGAGCGCGCCGGCGACGATGGCCCCTGTGCTCGTGCCAGTGATCAGGTCAAATCCCTTCCCGAGATCGAGGCATTCCACGCCTCGCGTGCGTGCGAATTGGGTGACGAGGCGGTCGAGGAAGGCCGCGGTGTAGATGCCGCGCATCCCGCCACCATCCAGACTGAGCACCCGGTAGGGTTTCACGTTGGCCGTCGCCGCCGTCTCATCCATATTGGTTTCTGCAACCACGCCAGTCACCGTGCGTCTCAGCGTTGATTCATGATTCGTTCGTCGCGCCATTTTCGCGGCGAGGCCGAACCCCGCCGCGAACGATTCTGGTCTCTTCACTCTGCACCAGTGACGCCGAGTGGAGAGCCTGCTGTGCCCCGATTAGGGGACGTACTTTTTAGGGCCTACTTTGCCCATCGCCGCAAAGGGTTAGCTGTAACAGCGTCAAAGAGGTCACGAACACCCCGTCGTTGACCCGCACGTGTCGCACTTGAGGCACGTGCCGTTCCTCACCAGCGTGAAGTTCATGCACTCCGAGCACATCTCGCCTTCGTAGCCCTTGGCCTTCGCCTCGGCGCGGCGCGCGGCCGCCGCCGCCTTGGGGTCGGGCTTGGCGAAGGGGATCTGCACTTCGAGCTGCTCAGCCGGCGAGAGCTTGCGCTCGGGCTCGGTCTTGAGTGCGGTGGTGCCGGAGACTTCGCCGCGCGCGCCAGAGGAGGCGAGCGCCGTCACGTTCGACACCCCACCCCGGACCGCGTCGCGGTCCGACCCTCCCCCTGCAGGGGAGGGTGAGCCGCCCGGCATCACCACGAGCTTGTCGGTGCGCGAGCGGGTGAGGCCGCGCGAGACGTATTGCACGCCCGC
Organism: uncultured Alphaproteobacteria bacterium; assembly: GCA_963753575.1. Lineage (GTDB taxonomy): Bacteria > Pseudomonadota > Alphaproteobacteria > Rhizobiales > Xanthobacteraceae > VAZQ01. Next base: position 1,623,407 of record CAVWCR010000003.1, on the reverse strand, counting down.
GGGCTTGCCCTCCTCGACGCCCTTGCCGAGCGCGTCAAAGCCACTTTCGGTCGGATCGACGTGCGCGAGATCGAAGCGCTCGAGGTAGCTCACCGCGAGCTCGCGGAACACGTAATCGAGGATCGAGGTCGCGTACTTGATCGAGTCGTTGCCCTGCACCGGGCCCGCCGGCTCGAAGCGGGTGAAGGTGAAGGCGTCGACGTATTCGTCGAGCGGCACGCCGTATTGCAGGCCGAGCGAGACCGCGATCGCGAAGTTGTTGATGAAGGAGCGCAGCGCCGCGCCTTCCTTGTGCATGTCGATGAAGATCTCGCCGATGCGGCCGTCGTCGTATTCGCCGGTGCGCAGATAGACCTTGTGGCCGCCGACCACGGCCTTTTGCGTATAGCCCTTGCGGCGGTCGGGCATGCGCTCGCGCTCGCGCATCACCACGATGCGCTCGACCACCTTCTCGACCACCCGCTCGGCGAGCGCAGAAACGCGCGCGGCCTGCGGCTTGTCGATGAAGGCTTCGATGACGTCATCGTCTTCCTCGTCGTCCTCGATCAGCTGGCTCTGCAGCGGCTGCGAAAGCTTGGAGCCGTCGCGGTAGAGCGCGTTGGCCTTCAGCCCGAGCTTCCAGGAGAGGACATAGGCCGCCTTGCAGTCCTCGACCGTGGCGTCGTTCGGCATGTTGATGGTCTTGGAGATCGCGCCGGTGATGAACGGCTGCGCCGCCGCCAGCATGCGGATGTGGCTCTCGACCGAGAGATAGCGCTTGCCGTTGCGCCCGCACGGATTGGCGCAGTCGAACACCGCGTAGTGCTCGGGCTTGAGATGCGGCGCGCCCTCGATCGTCATGGCGCCGCAGACGTGCACGTTGGCGGCGTCGATCTCGCGCTTGCTGAAGCCGATGGCCGAGAGCAGGTCGAGCTTCGGGTCGGCCACCTCGGCGGCGTCGAGGCCGAGCGTCTTGACGCAGAACTCCTCGCCCAGCGTCCACTTGTTGAACACGAACTTGATGTCGAAGGCGGTCGGCAGGGCCTTTTCGAGCGTGGCGATCGCCTCGTCGGTGAAGCCCTTGGCCTTCAAGGTCGAGTGGTTGATGCCGGGCGCCTGGCCGAGCGAGCCATGGCCGACCGCATAGGCCTCGATCTCGGCGATTTGGGCTGGCGTGTAGCCGAGGACGCGCAGTGCCTCAGGGACGGCGCGGTTGATGATCTTGAAGTAGCCGCCGCCGGCGAGCTTCTTGAACTTCACCAGCGCAAAGTCGGGCTCGATGCCGGTGGTGTCGCAATCCATAACGAGCCCGATGGTGCCGGTCGGCGCCACCACCGAGACTTGCGCGTTGCGGAAGCCATGCGCGCTGCCGAGCTCGAGCGCGCGGTCCCAGGCCGCCTTGGCGTGCTCGACGAGCTTGGCCTGCGGGCAAAGCTTATGGTCGAGCGGCACCGGCGGGGTCGCGACTTTCTCGTAGCCCGAGCGCTCGCCATAGGCGGCGCGGCGGTGGTTGCGGATCACGCGCAGCATGTGCTCGCGGTTCTTCTTGTAGCCGGGGAACGGCCCGAGCTCCTTCGACATCTCGGCTGACGTCGCATACGAGATGCCGGTCATGATCGCGGTGAGCGTGCCGGTGAGCTCGCGGCCGGCGTCCGAGTCGTAGGGGATGCCCGACGACATCAGCAGGCCGCCGACGTTGGCGTAGCCTAAGCCCAGCGTGCGGAACTCGTAGGAGAGCTGCGCGATCTCGCGGCTTGGGAACTGCGCCATCAGGACGGCGATCTCGAGCACCACGGTCCATAGCCGGATGGCGTGCTCATAGCCCTCGACGTCGTACTCGCCGGTCGCCGCGTCGCGGAACGCAAGCAGGTTCATCGAGGCGAGATTGCAGGCGGTGTCGTCGAGGAACATGTATTCCGAGCACGGGTTCGACGCGATGATCGGACCCGAGGCGGGACACGTGTGCCAGTCGTTGATGGTGGTGTGGAACTGCAGGCCCGGATCGGCCGAGGCCCAGGCGGCGTAGCCGATCTTCTCCCAGAGCTGCCGCGCCTTCACGGTCTTGGCAATCTTGCCGGGCTTGGTGCGCCAGGTGAGGTCCCACTCGGCATCCGACTCGACGGCTTTGAGGAACTCGTCGGTGACACGCACCGTGTTGTTGGAGTTCTGCCCGGAGACGGTGAGATAGGCTTCCGAGTCCCAGTCGGTGTCGTAGATCGGGAACTGGATGTCGGTGGCGCCCTGCTTGGCGAACTGGATCACCCGCTTGATGTAGCTGTCGGGCACGCAGTTGCGCCGCGCCGCCTTGATCTCGCGGCGGAGCACCGGGTTCTTCTCCGGATCGAAGCAGTCGTCGCCCGAGCCCTCGCAGTTGACGCAGGCTTTGAGCACTGCGCGCAGATGCCTGTGGTTGATCTTGGAGCCGGTGACGAGGCAGGCGACCTTCTGCTCTTCGTTCACCTTCCAGTCGATGAACTGCTCGATGTCGGGATGGTCGGTGTCGACGATCACCATCTTGGCGGCGCGCCGCGTGGTGCCGCCCGACTTGATCGCGCCCGCGGCGCGATCGCCGATCTTGAGGAAGCTCATCAGGCCGGACGACTTGCCGCCGCCCGCGAGCTTCTCGCCTTCGCCGCGCAGCCGCGAGAAGTTCGAGCCGGTGCCGGAGCCGTATTTGAACAGGCGCGCCTCGCGCACCCACAGGTCCATGATCCCGCCGTCGTTGACGAGGTCGTCCTGGATCGACTGGATGAAGCAGGCGTGCGGCTGCGGATGCTCGTAGGCCGACTTCGACTTGGTCAGCTTGCCGGTCTTGAAGTCGACGTAGTGGTGGCCCTGGCTCGGGCCGTCGATGCCGTAGGCCCAGTGCAGGCCGGTGTTGAACCATTGCGGCGAGTTCGGCGCCGCCATTTGCATCGCCAGCATAAAGACGAGGTCGTCGAAGAAGGCGCGCGCGTCCGACTCCGAATCGAAGTGGCCGCCCTTCCAGCCCCAATAGGTCCAGGTGCCGGCGAGCCGCTCGAACACCTGCTTGGACGAGCGCTCGCCGATCGTGCGCTCCTTCTCGGGCAGTTCCTTGAGCGCAGCCTCGTCGGGGGCCGAGCGCCACAGCCAGGACGGAACCGTCGGCTCCTCGACCTTCTTCAGGCGCGCTGGCACGCCGGCCTTGCGGAAATATTTCTGCGCGATGACGTCGGCGGCGACCTGGGACCAGGTGGACGGAACTTCCACATTCTCGGCACGGAACACCACCGAGCCGTCCGGATTGCGGATCTCGCTCGTGGTCAGGCGGAACTCGATGTCCGCGTAGGCCGACTGTCCCTCTTTGGTGTATCGCCGCTCAATGCGCATTGCTCGCCCCATTTTTCCCGGCGCAGATGCCCTTGGGGACATTCCCCCATATAGGCATCCGACACCTGTTTTGCGCGCGGACCCCTGTCCCGATCCGCGCTTGCCACCCGGTTGCCCCGGCTCTGCCAACGCCTGTCCCAGCTCTCGGGCCGGCCCCCCGGTCCCCGAGTGTTGCGGCGCGTCCGGATCGCTCTTCCTGGCGACGACAAGACGGCCCGCTCCGGTGCCGAGTGGCAGACGGAGTGGTAACGCCGACCCTGTCAGGAGAGCGCCCGGCGGGTACTTCGAACCACTCGCGCCGAACGGTCAGAGGCTAGGACGACTCTGCCGCTGTCGTCAAGCAGTAGCGTCTGAGTTCTGAATCAAACGCTAAATGTTGTGCGAATCTGTGAAGTCTGGGGAGAGAATTGGCGGGAGGACTGGAAGTATCGATTTTCCCTGCTCGATTCGACAGCACCCTTGGGTTGTACCCCTGTGGTCAAGCCGGCCAGGGCGCGTGCAAACCCCGGGACAGTGGCCAGCGGACGGTACTGACGTGCGGCCGGACCTCCGCAACCGGTAAATTTGCCGCGCCGCCGCCGGTGTCCTGAAACCTGTGGAAGTGTGGGAAACCGACATGCGGCGGTCACGATCATGCGAATTGTCAACAGCTTTTGTACGGGCCGAATTGGCCGAACCGGCCCGAGGGAGCCGACGCACCCTCGGCGGCGGCGACCGCCGCCGCGACGCCAGGCAGGTCGGCTAGTGCCCCGTCTCCGAAGTTCGTTGAGTTATTGCTGCACCCTCCGACACGAACTTCGGAAACAAAGGGGCACTAGCAACTCTATGATTCTAGTGCCGCTTTTCGATCTGAAGTTCCTAAGCGAGTTGCCGCAAGTGTTGTAGGACTTCAGATCGGCGGCACTAGCTCAGGCGTAGCTCTGATCAGGCTTCGCCTGCGGCGCCGACACGATTTCGCGCCGCCCACGCGGCAAGGCGCTCGGGATCTCGCGTTGCAGGAAGTCGACGAGCTTTTCGCGCAGCTCGCAGCGCAGGTCGAAGGCGTCGCCGGCCGAGCGCGCGCTCACGATCACGCGCAGCTCGATCGTGCTTTCCCTTGCCTCCAGCACCTGCAGCTTGACCAGCTGGCCGTCCCACAGCGGTGAGGCTTTGGCGAACTCGGCTGCTTTCGCGCGGATGCGTTCGACCGGCGCCGCGTAGTCGACGTGCAGCGTCACCGAGCCGATCAGGCTGGTCGATTCCCGCGTCCAGTTCTGGAACGGCTTCTCGATGAAGTAGGAAAGCGGCACGATCAGGCGTCGCAGGTCCCACAGGCGCAGCACCACGTAGGTCGAGGTGATTTCCTCGACCCGGCCGAACTCGTTCTCGACGATCACGCTGTCATCGATGCGGATCGGCTGCGCCACCGCGATCTGGATGCCGGCCAACAGGTTGCCCAGCAGCGACCGCGCCGCGAGGCCCGCCGCCAGTCCGGCGATGCCGGCGGAGGCGAACAGGCTCACGCCGTAGATCCGCACGGTTTCGAAGGTCATCAGCAGCGCGCCGATGGTCGCGATGATCAGCACCGTGTTGACCGCGCGGGTGAGGACGCGCACCTGCGTCAAGTGCTTGCGGGCAATGAGATTGTCCGGAGCGTCGAGCTGAAAGCGCGCGAGGTAGAGATCGCCGGTCATGTTGACGGTGGTGACCGCCGCCCAGCCGATCAGCGCGATCAACGCGAGCAGCAGGAGCCTCGCGATCACGCCTTCAGTCTCCTCGTCGAACGGCGCGGCCGGAAGCACGATGAAAAGGGCGATGACCAGGAGCGCCAGCCGCGTCTGCGTCTTCGTGGAGTTGAGGAACGAGCGCATATGGCCAAGCCGCTCGCGCAGCAGGCGACGCAGCAGCCGGATGAGGGTGCCGTGGATGGAGAGCGCGATCAGCGCTGCAAGCGCGAGCATGAGCGCGCCGACGAGCCAATCCGGCGCAAAGGTCAGGTAGGCACGCAACTGTGCCAGAAAATACCGGATGTCCTCGATCATGGGTTCACCATTCGCATCCTCGGACCGGCATGTCCGTGTGATCGCATGTGTACGCACGGGCGAGCACGAGCGCCAGAACCGGCGGCTGCGTCATTTGCTCGTCGGAGCGTGCTGCGGCTCGGGGAATGCGGTGCTTTTGTGCGGCAGCCTTCGATGCGTGGTCGTGGCGCCGGGCGCAGCTTCAACCATCAATTGCGGACAATTTTAGTGTTCCATTTTACCATTATTGAAATGTGCATTGATTAGAATAGGCCCATCGTCATTGGTCGGATTGGTGGAGTTCTGGCCATGCTACGTGTCGCTCTCTTGGTGCTGGCCATATTGGTCGGCTATGACCACGTCGTGAACGACGGCCGCTTCGCGTCGGCGGCCGTGCAGGCATCGGTGACGATCCTGCACCACTTTCGTGTGTGACCTAACGCACACGCCGGTTTCTCGGAACCGGGTGGCCTCATGACGTGACAACGGTGGCTGTGCGCCTTTGCCGGCGCGCGAGGCCATGTGACTGGTCTGCCGCAACGCGCCGCGCGCGGGCACGGTTGTCGTGTCGGCTTGATGCCGATCATCGCGCCCGGCTTTGCCTTGGCGGCCTTGATCAGGTCGGCGACGGTCTCGAATCCTTTCGGATGGGCGCGCGTCCAGAATAGTCACGCCCGCAAGGTTTTGCTCGCCGGACCGGTCGAGCCGTTGTGCTGGACATCGCGGCTGCCAGGTGTCATGACCGCAGCCCATGAATTTCCTGCTTCGCTTCTTCACATGGTGGAACGGTCAGACCTTCGGCACCCAGGTCTGGACCAGCCTCTACGGCGAATTGGTCGGCGAGGACGAGTTCGGCAACCGCTACTACCGCACCCGCGGCGGCAAGATCGATCCGGGCCTGGGTTTCGAGCGGCGCTGGGTGACCTACAACGGCGTTGCCGAAGCCTCGACCATACCTCCGTCCTGGCACGGCTGGCTGCACCACACCGTTGATGTTCCGCCGACCGAGGACAAGGTGGTGCCGCGCCCCTGGTGGAAGCCGCACCGGCCGAATCTCACCGGAACCGCCGGCGCCCATCGCCCGACCGGCTCGACCCTGGCGCAGGGGCGCCGTCCCAAGGCGACCGGCGACTACAAGGCGTGGTCGCCTGGCCGCTGATCCGGGCACTGCTTCGCAATACCGAAAAATCGTTCAATTTGAAGGCTTTCCGCCAGTGGATCGATCCACTGGCGGATCACCTGCTCGCCCTTTCCCCGCCGTATTCCCCGTGTTAACCGGTGGGATCAGGACGCCGGGATAGGTTCGCATCCTGTGTGCTTCCCGTGGTCGATTCCTGGGCACCCTTCGGATGGGACGACGAACGTCTGTTCTCGCTAGTGCCGCCATCCTGGTGGTGGGCATGGCCGCACCCGCGGTGGCGCAATTCGGCTGGATCTTCGGGGATCCGCCGCCGCGTCCGCCCTCGAGTATTCCGGGCGGCCGTCAGCAGATGCCGGCGCCGCAGCCCTATCCACCGCAGGCGAACTACCCACCGCCTTCGAACTACCCGCCCCCTTCGGATTATCCGCCGCCGTCGGACTATCCGCCGGCCAGAAGCGCGCCCGGCCCCTATGGCGGCGTGCAATCGCGTCCGCTGCCGCCGCCAAGCGGAGCGGCGCTCGAGCCACCGGCCCAGCGCGAACTCACGCCACCGGCGCCGCGCGAATCAATCGTTGTCCCGGAGCAACCGGGCGCTGTTCCGCAGCAACCGGGTGCCGTCCCGCAGCAACCGGCCGACACCTCGCCGCAACCCGGCGACGAGGTCATCACCGAGCCGCCGTCGGTGCGCATCGCCAACAAGTCGGCGCTGTTCTCCGGGCTCGACAAGATCACCGGCCGCATCATCAGCTTCGACGTCGCCATCGGCGAAACCGTCCAGTTCGGTGCGCTGCAGCTGACGCCGCGCGCCTGCTTTACGCGTCCCGCGACCGAGACCGCCAATACCGATTCCTTTGTCGAGGTCGACGAGGTAACGCTGAAGGGCGAGGTGCGCCGCATCTTTACCGGCTGGATGTTTGCCGCAAGCCCCGGCCTGCATGCCGTCGAGCATCCGATCTACGACATTTGGCTGACCGACTGTAAGAACCCGGTTGTCACCGCGGAGCAGCCTGCGCCGACCCCGCCGCCAGCGGCCGCGCAGCCTACGCGCAGGCAGCAAAAGCAAAGGTCGCAGCGACAGCAGCGACAGTCGCAGGGTCTTCCGCCGATTCGCTGATCGTCAGGCGGCCGGCGTGGCAAGCTGCGCCAACGCCTCTTCTCCGCTCACCGGCCGGCTCGTGTCGAGCGCGGCAAAATCGCCGTCGCCGCCGAGCGACGCTTCCAGGAGCTTGTGATACTGGCGCCGCGGGACCTCGACCGCGCCGAAGGTCTTCAGGTGGTCGGTGACGAACTGAGTATCCAGAAGCTTGAAGCCGCCGGCTTTGAGACGCGCGATCAGGTGCACCAGCGCCACCTTGGAGGCGTCGCGCGCGCGATGGAACATGCTCTCACCGAAGAAGGCACGGCCGAGCGAGACGCCGTAGAGCCCACCCACCAAGAGGTCGCCGTCATAGACCTCAAGGCTGTGGCAATGGCGGCGCTCGTAGAGCTTGCGGTAGAGCGCGCGGATGCGCGCGTTGATCCAGGTGCGCTGGCGCCCGGGCTGCGGCTCCGCGCAACCATCCAGCACGCCGTCGAAGTCGCGGTTGACCGTGATCATGTAGCGGTCGGAGCGCACGGTGCGCGCGAGCCGGGCCGGGACGTGGAAGCGATCGAGCGGAATGATCCCGCGCATCTCGGGCTCGATCCAGTAGAGCGCGGGATCGTCCGCGCTTTCGGCCATCGGAAAGATGCCGCAGGCATAGGCTTTGAGCAGCACTTCCGGGGTGATCTCGATGAAGGCGGATTTGCGATTGGCCATGTTTGGTGTCTGCCGCGGGTATCGCCTCGGTTCCGCTACGGCCTCGGACCCGATGCGCCGCGCACTATAGCATGCTAGGGTTACCAGTGCCGCCGATTTGAGGTTCCTACAGCGGTTGCCGCAAACTCAGCTAGGAACCTCAAATCGAAAAGCGGCACTAGACTCATAGAGTTGCTGTGCCCCTTTTGTTTCCGAAGTTCGTGTCAGAGGTTGTTGCAATGTATCACGAACTTCGGAAGCGGGGCACTACCGAGAGGTTCTCTTGATCACGGGCTTCCTCGCCCAGCTCCGTGAGTGCCGGCGTCCGCTGATCGCCGTCGCGGTGGCGCTGGTCGCGCTGCAGACGCTGCTCGCAGGGCTTGCGACCGCGCAAGCGGCGGCACGGCTCATGGCAAGCCCGTTCGATGCGATCTGCCATGGGGCAGGGGGCGCGGACCCTGCCGCGGACGGCGCGCCTGGGTCGGGCAGCGCGTGCGAAATGTGCTGCGCGCTCTGCGCCGCCACGGCGCCTGCGCTGGTGTCGGTGACGCCGCCGGTTGTCGGTCATTTCGAGCATGTCAGGCGCCTGTGGATGCCCGCGCCTCAACCCATTCTGACCGTTCGGTACGCGGTGCGCGCGGGGCCCTCGCAAGCGCCTCCGAGCTTTGCCTGAACCCGTCTGATCATTGCGGGCCGATATCCGTCTGCCCGGGTTCTTGCTCAAATCTTGGGAGCCTCTTGCCATGTTTCGGGGTTTGTTTTCGGGCGCCGCAGGCGTCCTCCTGCTCGCCACTGGCGCGTCCGCGCATGTCACGCTTGAACGCCAGCAGGCGCCGGTCGCATCGTCCTACAAGGCGGTTATGCGGGTGCCTCACGGCTGCAACGGCACCGCCACCACCGCGATCCGCATTCGCATTCCGGCTGGCGTCATCGGCGTGAAGCCGATGCCCAAGCCAGGTTGGCAGCTCAATATCGTCAGCGGCAAGTATGCCAAGCCCTTCACGCTGCGCGGCACCAAGGTCACCGAGGGCGTGACCGAGATTGCGTGGTCCGGCGGCAGGCTCCTCGACGCCTACTACGACGAGTTCGTGTTCACGAGCATGCTGGCGGAGGAGCTCGAAGCCGGCAAGACCATCTTTTTCCCGGTCGTGCAGGAATGCGAAAAGGGCGTCCATCGCTGGATCGAGATTCCGAAGGAAGGCGAGCACGGTGGACATGGCGGTCCGGAGCCGGCGCCTGGCCTGACGTTGTTGCCCAGGCGCTGACGTGCCAAGCGCTGACGTGCCAAGCGCTGACGTGTCGCGTCTCGCCTTCATCGTCATTCTGCTGACCGCGCTGGCGGCGTCCTCGGCAGCGTTCGCGCACGCGTCGCTGGTGCGAACGGAGCCGATCGACGGCGCCACGCTGGCAGAGGCGCCCAAGGTCCTAACGCTGACGTTCAATGAGCCGGTCTCGCCGTTGGTGATACGGCTGATCGGTCCGGGCGGCGAGATCACCGCGCCGCCTGTGCTGGCACAGGATCGTGTGGTGACCGTCACGCCGCCGCGGCTGCGCCAGGGCACGCACGTGCTGAGCTGGCGCGTGGTGTCGGCCGACGGCCATCCGGTCGGCGGCTCGCTCCTGTTCTCGGTCGGTGCGGCGAGCGGGGCCGCCGCCGGGGCGCCGAATTCCGGAGATGCGGCCGTGCGGTTAGCGCTCTGGGCGGCGAAGCTAGCGGTCTATGCGGCGCTGTTCCTCGGCGTTGGCGGCGTCTTCTTCGGCATCTGGGTCGATACGACAACGCGCGCACGAGGCCTTCTGGTAGCGTTGCTTGCTGCCGGTCTCGCCGCGACACTGATTTCGCTCGGCCTGCAGGGCCTCGATGCGCTCGACCTGCCGATCTCGGGATTGGCGCGCACGCCGGCGCCGGTCTACCACGCGGGTTTTTCCACCGCCTACGGGACGACCGTGCTTGCGATCGAAGGCGTGTTCGTTGTCGGCCTGTTCGCGCTGGCAGTCGACCCGGTGCGCCTCGCGCGCGCGCTGGCGCTCGTTGCTCTGCTCGGAACCGGGCTGGCGCTGGCGCTCAGTGGACACGCCGGCAGCGTTGAGCCGCGCTGGCTCACGCGCACGGTAGTTTTCCTGCACGCCGTTTGCGTGGCGTTCTGGATCGGTGCGCTCGTTCCGCTTGCGCTTGCGATCCGGGCAGGCGATCAGGTGACGCTCGCGCGCTTTTCACGTCTGATCCCGGTTCCGCTCGCCGTGTTGGTCGCAACCGGAGCAGCGCTTGTCATCGTTCAGTTTGATCGCGTCGATGCGCTGTGGACGACCCGCTACGGCTTTGTGCTGGCCGGCAAGCTAGGGGTGGTTGCGGTCGTGCTCGCACTGGCCGCCGCAAACCGGTATGCGCTCGTGCCGCGGTTTCAAGCGGCGGGGGCCGCGGCTGCGCGACCGCTCGCGGCATCGATCAGGAGCGAGCTTGCGCTCGCGCTCGTCGTCCTGGCGCTGGTCGCGCTCTGGCGCTTCACCCCGCCGCCGCGCGCGCTCGCGGCCGCCCCGCAGGTCTCGTTTCATGTCAACGGCGAACGCGCCAAGGCGCAGATCGACATCGCGCCCGTGCGCGGACGCGGCGGCAGGATGGGCGTGCGGCTGCTCGGCGCCCAGCTGCGTCCGCTTGCCGCCAAGGAGCTGACGCTCGTTTTTGCCAACCCGGCCGCCGGCATCGAGCCGATGCGGCGCGCCGCCGTGAGCGACGGCGATGCCGGCGATGGCAACTGGCGGATTGACGACCTGCGCATTCCGGTCGCCGGTCGCTGGCACCTGCGGGTCGAGATCCTGATCAACGATTTCGAGAAGATCGTGATCGAGGATGACCCCGAGCTTCGGCAAATGCCGTAAGACGCGATCCGTCGCGATCAACTCCCCCGCGGCGTCTGCAACAGGTTGGTGGGGATCGGAAGTATGATGGTGTTGGTGCGATCGCCCGCGATGTTCTGGAGTGCCGTGAAATAGCGCAGCTGCATCGCCTCCGAGCGCTTTGACAGGATCTCGCCGGCCTGCGCGAGCTTCTCAGCCGCCTGGAATTCGCCCTCGGCATCGATGATCTTGGCGCGCCGGATGCGCTCGGCTTCCGCCTGCCGGGCGATCGCTCGCACCATCGTCTCGTTGATGTCGACGTGCTTGAGCTCGACGATCGAGACCTTGATGCCCCAGGCGTCGGTCTGGTCGTCAAGAATCCGCCTGATGTCCGCGTTGAGCTTGTCGCGCTCGGCCAGCATCTGGTCGAGATCGTGCTGGCCCAGCACCGATCGCAGCGTCGTCTGCGCGAGCTGGCTGGTCGCTTCCCCGAAATGCTCGACCTGCACAATCGCCTTCTCGGGATCCATCACCCGATAATAGATCACCGCATTGACCCGCACCGAGACGTTGTCGCGCGAGATCACGTCCTGCGGCGGCACGTCGAACACGCGAGTGCGAAGATCGACGCGGACCATCTGCTGGATGATCGGAACGATGATGACGAGGCCCGGTCCCTTCACCTTCCAGAGCCGGCCGAGCGTGAAGACGACGGCGCGCTCATACTCCCGCAGGATGCGGAACGCATAGAGTAGAAGGACGACGGCGACGATGACGGGTATCAGCAGGCCGGTCCAAATCGGAAAATCGATCATGAAGCGCTCCTCTTATGGTTCGACGATGAGCGTCAAACCCTCTCGCCCGGTGACGCGCACGGCGTCGTTGACCTGCAGCGGCCGCTGCGCGCGCGCCGACCAGATCTCACCGTGCACGCGCACGCTGCCACGCGTATCGGCCCAGCCGACGACCTCGCCTCGCATTCCGATCATTTCCTCGGAGCCGGTGACGGGCGTGCGTTTCCTGCTGGAGACCGCGATGCCGACGACCGAGAGCATCAGTCCTGCCGTGGTGACGACGGAGCCGAGGATCAGCCAGCGCGAGACCGCGAACTCGATGTCGGTGCCGCCGCCCTCGAACAGGAACAGCGCGCCGACGAGGAATGCCGCAAGGCCGCCGATGCCGAGCGCTCCGATCCCCGGCGTGAACGCCTCTCCGATCATCAAAAGGATGCCGAGCACCAGGAGACTGAGCGCGCCATAGTTGACCGGCAGCGCGGTCAAGGCGGTAAGCGCCACGATCAGGCTGATCGCCCCGACGACGCCGGGAACGAACGTGCCCGGATTCCAGAATTCCAGGATCAGGCCGTAGAAGCCGATCATCAGCAGCAGGAACGCGATATTGGGATCGGCGATCGCCGACAGCGCCTTCGTGCGCCAGTCCGGCGCGAACGCGACAATCGCGGCGTTCTTCGTTTTCCAGGTGGTTTCGACGCCGTTGACGGTGACCTTGCGGCCGTCCGCTCGCGCGAGCAGATCGTTCAGATTGTCCGCTACGAATTCTACGACGCCTTCCTTCTGCGCTTCGATCGCGGTCAGCGTGGCGGCGTCGCGGACGGCCTTCTCCGCCCACTCGGCGTTGCGGCCGCGTAATTGCGCAAGGCTGCGTATCATCGCCACCGCATCGTTGATCGACTTGTTTTGTGCGGCCGATTTCGGCGTACCCTTGTCCTCCTTGTCCTTCGGCTGCGAGCCCGGGAGCCCCGGGATGCCGCCGATCTCGATCGGGGTAGCGGCGCCGATGTTGGTGCCGGGCGCCATGGCGGCGAGGTGGGATGCATAAGTGATGTACGTCCCGGCCGACGCGGCGCGCGCGCCGCTCGGCGCCACGTAGACGATCACCGGGACGGGCGAAGCGATCATCTCCTTGATGATCTCGCGCGTGGAGGAGACCAGCCCTCCCGGCGTGTCGAGCCGAATCACGAGCGCGGTGCCGTGCCCCTGCGTCGCCTTTTGGACGGCTTGCGCGATCTGCCGGGTGGTGGCTACCCCGATGACGCCATTCACCTCTGTGACGAAAACCCGATTTGTGGATTGCGCGCTCGCGGGCCGTGAAATCGCGGCCGCCAAGCATAGCAGCAGTACGCCGATGAGGCACGCGGGCCACGCCCGCAACATAGAATGCGTCGATCTCGCACAGGTAGCCATCGGGCCCTCGGATGAGCCGTGCGACAGTATCGCGGGCGCGCCTGCGCCCGCGTTCGGTTCAAGGTTATATAGGTTGGCGGTCGCCGCAAGGGAACGGCTGCGAGAGCGGGTATCGGGTGCTGCCCTGCAGCATCGTCATCCGCCGATCAGGACACCCGATCAGGACATTCCGCCCTTGGCGAGGAATTCCTCAAGCCAATGGATGTGGTAGTCGCCGTCGATGATCTCCTTCTCGCGCACCAAGGCGCGGAAAAGCGGAAGCGTCGTCTCGATGCCGTCGATGACGAATTCGTCGAGCGCGCGCTTGAGCCGCATCAGGCATTCGCCGCGCGTGCGGCCGTGCACGATCAGCTTGCCCACGAGCGAGTTGTAGTAAGGCGGAATAGTGTAGCCATGGTAGACGGCGGAATCGACGCGCACACCGAGCCCGCCGGGCGGGTGGTAATGCACGATCTTGCCGGGCGAGGGCCGGAACGAGACCGGGTTCTCGGCATTGATGCGGCACTCGATGGCGTGGCCGTAGAACTTGACGTCCTCCTGCGCAAGCGCGAGGTCGCCGCCGGCGGCGACGCGAATCTGCTCCAGGATCAGATCGATGTCGGTGATCGCTTCCGTCACCGGATGCTCGACCTGGATGCGCGTGTTCATCTCGATGAAGAAGAACCTGCCGTCCTCGTAGAGGAATTCGACCGTGCCGACGCCGAGATATTGCAGTTCGCGCATGGCGCGCGCGACCGTCTCGCCGATGTCGTTGCGGGCCGCGAGGTTGAGGGCGGGCGAGGGGCTTTCCTCCCAGACCTTCTGATGGCGCCGCTGCAAGGAGCAGTCACGCTCGCCGAGATGGACGGCCTGGCCCTGGCCGTCGCCCAGCACCTGGATTTCGATATGGCGAGGCCGTTCCAGGTACTTCTCGAGATAGACCGCGTCGTCGCCGAAGGCGGCCTTGGCTTCCGCGCGCGCGGTCGACAGTGCGATCGAGAGCTCCTCCGCGCTGCGGGCGACCTTCATGCCGCGTCCGCCGCCGCCGGCGGAGGCCTTGACCAGCACTGGAAATCCGATCGTGCGCGCGATCGAGATTGCCTCCTGGTCGGAGCCGACGCCGCCCTCGGAGCCCGGCACCACCGGAATGCCGAGCCGCTTGGCGGTGCGCTTGGCCTCGATCTTGTCGCCCATCATGCGGATGTGGGCGGGCTTGGGCCCGATGAAATGGACGTTGTGCTCCTCGAGAATCTCGGCAAAGCGTGCGTTCTCGGAGAGGAAACCGTAGCCCGGATGCACCGCGTCGGCGCCGGTGATCTCGCAGGCGGCGAGCAGCGCCGGAATGTTCAGATAGCTGTCGCGCGCGGTCGGCGGGCCGATGCACACGCTTTCCTCCGCGAGCCGCACATGCATGGCGTCGGCGTCGGCGGTCGAATGCACGGCGACGGTCGAGATGCCAAGCTCCTTGCAGGCGCGCAGCACGCGCAAAGCGATCTCGCCGCGATTGGCAATCAGTATTTTCTCGAACATGGCGTCATTCGATGATCATGAGCGGCTCGCCGAACTCGACCGGTTGGCCGTCCTCGATCAAGATCTGGATCACGGTGCCGGCGCTCGGCGCCATGATCTGGTTCATCGTCTTCATGGCTTCGACGATCAGCAGCGTGTCGCCCGCGCGCACCCGCGTTCCCACCTCGACGAACGGGCGCGCGCCCGGCTCCGGCCCGCGATAGGCGGTGCCGACCATTGGCGATGTCACGGTGCCGGGATGCTTGGTCGGGTCGGTCGCGCCGCCGGCAAGCGTCGTCACCTCGACCGGCACTGCGCGGATGGGCGCCGCTGCAGCCACGACCGTCTGCGGCTGACGGGCGACGCGCACGCGCTGGCCGCCGCGCTCGAACTCGATTTCAGTCAGCCCGGTTTCATCGAGCAGCTTGGCGAGCGCACGGATCAACTCCTGATCGATGCCGGGCTGCTGCTTTGCCATCTCCGATCTCTCTTGCGGTTCCGGTCCCGTCGGGTCCTTGCTGTCGCGCGCCACGGTTCAGTCCTTGGCCGCGACCATCGCGGCGACGCCGTCAATGGCCAAGGCATAACCCGTGATGCCGAATCCGCACAGCGTGCCCTTGGCGACCGGCGCGATGTGGGAGACGTGACGGAAGTCTTCACGGGCGAAGATGTTGCTGATGTGCACTTCGATCACCGGCACATTCACCGCTGCAACCGCGTCGCGCAGCGCAACCGATGAGTGGGTATAGCCGCCGGCATTGAGGACGATGGCCACGGCCTTCTTGGCCTGCGCTTCTTGGATCCAGTCGACCAGCTCGCCCTCATGGTTGGTCTGGCGGAATTCCACTTCGAGCTTGTGGCGTTTGGCGGTATCGCGGGCGAGCTTCTCCACGTCCCGCAAGGTTGCGCGGCCATACGTCTCCGGCTCGCGTGTGCCGAGCAGATTGAGGTTCGGGCCGTTGAGAACGTAGACAGTATTCGCCATAGAGCCGCCGCGCGGGAAATATCGTACCGCTTTATAGGCAGCCGGCCCAAAAGGGAAGGCCGCCATCCCGGGTCGACCACAGCCGTGCCCCGGGTCTTGGCGGAGGTTCGCGCAGGCGAATATCGGGCGCAGCAGCCGCCCTGAGGGCGGCGCTCAGCAGGTGGCCTTGCCGCAACGCGCGGAGTTGATCCTTTCCTTGAGGGTAGGGAGGCCGACGGCGCCAATCACTGCCTCGTTGCCGATCACGTAGCTCGGCGTTCCGTTGAGCCCGACCGCGTCGGCGATCTTGAAGGTCTCGGCGATTGTCGTCTTGACCTCCTCGCTCGCCATATCCTTCTCCAGGCGCGCCATGTCGAGGCCGACCTCCTTGGCGACGGCCAACGCGCGCGCCTTGTCGGCCTGACCGCGGCCGCCCAGGAGCTTCTGATGAAATTCAAGATATTTCTTGCCGGTCTTGTCCTGCATGCGTACCGCCACTGCGACCTGAGCGGCTTGTGTCGAGCCCTCGCCCAACACGGGGAACTCCTTGAGCACGATCTTCAGCTTGGGATCGCTCTTGATGAGGTTCATCATGTCAGAGAGCGCACGCTTGCAGTAGCCGCAATTGTAGTCGAACCATTCGACCATGGTGACGTCACCCTTGGGATTGCCGAGCGTGACCTGATGCGGTGAATCGAAGATGAGGGAGGCGTGCTCCTTGATCGCGGCTTGGTGCTTTTCCGCGTCCGCCTGCGCCTGGCGCTTCTCCAACTCGGCCATCACCTCCTGCAGGATCTGAGGATTCTTGAGCAGGTAATCGCGCATGATCTTCTCGATCTCGCCGCGCTGGTCGGGCGAGAAGGATTGTGCCGGCGCCGGCGATGGCAGCCCGAGGGCGAGCGCGAATGTCGCGGCGGCAAGCATGCGAATGTCAAACGTCATTGTCGGGGTCCTTTTCGGCTTCAATTGTGCCTGCCGGGCTGCTTTGGCCGGTAGGTAGCAATGTCGTCGGCTTTCACCCAGCCGGGCGATCCGACCGGGAAGCGGGTCTTGGCGCGTGCGGCCAGCTGGCGCGCGGTCAACAGGTCGCCGCGCATGAAGGCGGCCTGGGCGGATGACAGATCGGCGTGCGCAAGGTCGCCCTTGTGCCCGTATGCCATCGCGAGCTGGGTGTAGGCTTCCGGCGATTCCGGCTCGCGCCGCAATGCCGCCTCCAGGAGCCTGACCGCTTCCTCGCCGTAGGCGCGGTTCTTTGACTCCAGCAGCGCCTGCGCCAGCATGATCTGGATCAGCGCCGGATTGGGCGCGAGCTGGACCGCGCGCCGCAGCGGTGCGATCGCCTCGGCCGGCTTGCCGGCCTCGAGCAGCGCCTGCCCTTTGAGCTCATGGAAATAGGGATACTGCGGGCTGGCGTGGATCAGGGCATCGATCTGCGAGATCGCGCCGCCGCCATTGGAAAAGCGGTAGGTGGCGATGGCACGCGCGTAACGCGCAGGCAGGCTGTTGTCGCTCATCGGGTAGCGGCGCAGCACCGAGTCGGGTCGATCGATGAAGCCGAAGAGCTTGGCGCGCATCAAATCGTGCCGATGCTGCAGCGCCGGCGGGTCCTTCTTGTTCCAATAGGGGCTCGACCGCGCCATTTCGGCGAGCGCGCGCACGCGGTCGGCCGGCATCGGGTGCGACTGCATATAAGGGTTGATGTAGCGAGTCTGGTAGAGGATCTGGTCGGCGAGCCGCTTGAAGCTGTCATACATGCCCTTCGCCGACTGACCGGTGGCATTGAGGAACTTCACGCCGGCGCGGTCGGCGGAGTCTTCCTGGGTGCGCACATAGGCCAGCAGCGAGCTCTGGATCATGGCCTGCGGCGCCTGGAGCGCCGCCATACCGGCTTGACCCATGTTGGCGGAGCCGCTGCGTGAGGCCGCCACCATCGCGCCCACCCCGAGCAGGAGCGCCACAATCGATTGTGTGGTGGCCTTCGACACTTCCTCGCGCAGCCGCGACAGGTGTCCGCCCGCGATATGGCCGGTCTCGTGGGCGAGGACGCCGATGACCTCGTTTGGCGTCTGTGCATCCATCAACGTGCCGGCATTGACGAAAATGCGGCGGCCGTCGGCCACGAACGCGTTGAACGCCCGGTCGTTGATGATCACCACCTGGACGTTCTGCTTCGCGAGCCCCGCGGCCCGCAGAACCGGCTGGGTATATTCGCGCAGGAGCTGCTCGATCTCGGCGTCACGAATGATCGGTGGCCCCTTGGCGCCTCTGGACTGCGCCTGCGCGGGCGCTGGCCCTCCGGCTGCGAGCAAGGCAGCCGCTGCAACCATGGCGGTCAAGCGCCTCAAGGGACGGCGGGGGCTTGTGGATAACGTGGCAGCGGTCATATGGCCTGCGATCTCACTAATGATTTCTGCTGTGCCTGATATCTGCGTGCCTGCGTGCCTGAGGTCCTGGTGCCAAGTGTCTGGGTGCCTTCGATGCCCGGTTGCCATGAATACCACGTCATCCGAGCCGTGTGCACCTGCCGGACGTACGCTGTGGTGAACTCAGCCCCAGACCCTTGTCACCCCACAATATTGTGAGGCCCGGATTGTGAGGCCCCGGCCCGACTGCGAGCCCCAACCAACTGCGAGCCCCAACCAACTGTGAGCCCCAACTGTCAGTCTACTGCTATCTACCGCCATCTACTGTTAAGCGGTCGCTGGTGCGGTCATTACCGCGTTTCTTGCATCACCGCGATCGTTGCATCGGGCCCGGCAAGTTGGTACCGGGCGGCTGTTGTCGCGCCCCCGCAGGCAGACGGCACCGAAGCCGCCGAATGCGGCAACAGCGGGGCAGGGGTATGCCCGTAACCGAGGTGTGAGCCCATGCTCGAATTGGCCAGACGCCTGTTGACGCCCTCGGTCCGCAGTGATGTTCCGCCCTTCATGGTGATGGACGTGATGGCGGCGGCGGCTCGCATCGAGGCGGCGGGCGGCCGGGTGATTCACATGGAGGTCGGCCAGCCGGCCGCATCGGCGCCGGCCTGCGCGATCGCCGCCGCGCGTGCGGCACTGAGTGGGCCGCTACGCTACACCGAGACGCTCGGCATTGCCTCGCTGCGGGCGCGTATCGCAAGGCACTATAGCGAGCGCCACGCGGTGTCGGTCGATCCGGCGCGCGTCATCGTCACCACCGGATCGTCGGCGGGATTCATCCTCGCGTTCCTGTCGTTGTTCGAGGCGGGTGACCGGGTGGCGATCGCGGCGCCCGGTTATCCACCCTATCGACACATCCTCAAGGCGCTCGGCTGCGAGCCGGCGCTGATCGAGACCACCGCGGAGACGCGCTACGCGATCACGCCCGACATGCTGATCGCCGCCCATCGCCGCACGCCGCTCAAGGGCGTGCTGGTCGCGAGCCCTGCCAACCCGACCGGCACCATGATGACGGCAGAGGCGCTGCGCGATCTTTATGCCGCCGCGGAACGCGAAGGCATCCGTTTCATCTCCGATGAGATCTACCACGGGCTCGACTACGCGTTTGCCGCCGACACGGCGGCGCGGTTTTTGGACGATGCCGTCGTCATCAACTCGTTCTCCAAGTATTTCTGCATGACCGGGTGGCGCGTCGGCTGGATGGTCGTGCCCGAGGAACTGGTGCGCCCGATCGATCGGCTGCAGGGCAACCTGTCGATCTCGGTGCCGACGCTCTCGCAGATCGCAGCCGAGGCCGCCTTCGAGGGCCGCGTCGAGATGGAGGTGGTCAAGCACGGCTACGAGGAAAATCGGCGCATCCTGATCGACGGGCTGCCCAAGGTCGGTCTCGAGAAGTTTCTCCCGGTCGACGGCGCGTTTTATCTCTACGCCGACGTGTCAGACTTTTGCGGCGACAGCTTCGACTTCGCCAAGCGCATGCTTGAGGAAGCGCACGTCGCTGCCACGCCCGGCATCGACTTCGATCCGATCCACGGCCGGCACTTCATCCGCTTCTGTTACGCCGGGTCGGCTTCCGAGATGCACGAGGCGGTGGAGCGGATCGGCCGCTGGCTGCGAGCGGGATGACGATCGGCCGCGCCGGGTCGACTGAGACCCGGCCTTGGCAGCCCCGGCGAAAAAGGCGCATTCTGAGTGGCGGAGGATCGCCGTCTGCCAAAGGATGGAGCATGGCCATGACCAGGAAAATTCTTGGCGTGAGAGTTTTTGGCGCGCAAATTGTTGGCGCGCAAATTCTTGGTGCGCTTGTGATGCTGGGCCTGCTCGCGGGCGCGGCCTCGGCGCAGAACTATCCGAACCGCCTGATCAAGTTCATGCACGGATTTCCGCCGGGCGGGAACGTCGACATCATCGCGCGGCTGTTGGCGAACGAGATGGGGAAGGGGCTCGGCCAATCGACCATCGTCGAGGCCAAGCCTGGCGCCGCCGGCAGTCTGGCGGCCGAAGCGGTGGCCCGCAGCGATCCCGATGGCTACACGCTCTTGGTGGTGCCGAGTGCCCATCCAGCGCATGGCGCGCTGGCGAAGAAAGTGAACTACAAGGTGGTGGACGATTTCGACTGGATATCGGTCGCGACCTTCTATCCATTTCTCATCTGCGTGCGCAAGGACTCGCGCTTCACGTCTCTCAAGCAGCTGATCGAGGAGGCGCGCAAAAATCCCGGCGCTCTGAAATATGGCTCGGCCGGCGTCGGCTCGATCCTGCACACCACCGTCGAGCTCATCGGCAACGAAACCAAGACGAAGTACCTGCACGTTCCTTATCGCGGCGAGGCACCGGTGATCGTCGGCCTCTTGCAGGGCGACGTCGATTTTGCCGCAGTCACCAGCGGGCCGATCAGCCCGCGCATTCGCGCCGGCGAATTCCGCGCGCTCGCCGTCACGTCCAAGACGCGCTGGCGTGATTTTCCCGATGTGCCGACGGTCGAGGAGCAGGGCATTCCCGGCTTCGAGGTCATTTCCTGGACCGGGCTTGCCGGGCCGGCGAAGATGCCGACGGCGGTGGTCGATCGGCTCAACGCAGAACTGCGGCGCGCGATCGCGGTACCGGAGCTGAAGAACAAGCTCGAGGCCATGGGGGGCGATCCGCGCGCCACGACGCCGGCCGAGATGCGCGCGCTCGTGGCGCACCAGTACGCGCTCTGGACGAAGCTCGCCAAGGAGGCCAACATTTTTATCAAATAGAGCATGAGCCCGAAAGTTGCTGACTGTTCGGATAGGATCATGCGACCAGGCAAACGCTTAGAGCGAAATCGCGCGTCAACCTGGAGCGATTTCGCTCCAGGCGTCGCACAATACACAGCACAAATCACACAACACAAATCACACATTGGGAGGAAGCGGGATGCGTTTCACGAAAGGATCGCGGCGCCATGCCTGTGCCGTCGGTGCGCTGCTGGTCGCCGGCATAGCGGTATCCGGCATGGCGGTATTGAGCCCGGCCGTGGCGCAATCACAATACCCGGAGAAGCCGATCCGCCTGATCGTGCCGCAGGCGCCGGGCAGCGCCACCGATTCGCTGGCGCGGCTGCTCGCCGCCGAGCTCGGGCCGATCATCGGCGGAACCATCGTGATCGAGAACAAGCCCGGGGCGGCGTTCACCATCGGGCTCGATCTGGTGGCGAAATCCGCGCCCGACGGCTACACGCTCGGCATGGGGCCGGTCGGCGCGCTTGCGATCAGCCCCAACATGATCGCCAAGGTGCCCTACAACGTCGAGCGCGACTTCCAGCCGATCATGCTGGTGACGCGCGGCCATCTGTTGTTCGCGGTATCGCCGAAGTCGCCGTTCCATTCCGTGCGCGACGTGATCGAGGAGGCCAAGCGCAATCCCGGCAAGCTCACCAATGCGTCATCGGCGAGCGGCTCGCCCGGCCATGTCGGCGGCGAGCTGTTCAAGGTGATGACCGGCACCAAGATCGTGCATGTGCCCTATCGCGGCGGCGCGGCCGCGCTGAACGACTTGATGGCCGGGCATGTCGACATGATGTTCGAGAGCCTCAACTCGATCTTGCCGCTTGCGAAGTCGGGGCAGGTGAGGGCGCTCGCGGTAAGCGGCGCGCGCCGTTCGCCCGCGTTCCCCGACTTGCCGACGGTGGCGGAGGCCGGCGTGCCGGGTTACGAGGCGCCGACCTGGAGTGGCGTGATCGGGCCGGCCGGCATGCCGCGCGAGATCGTGATGAAGCTCAATGCGGCGCTCAATCGCACGATTGCGACGCCGGCTTTTGTGCAGCGCTTCGGCGTCATCGGGGATGAGGCCGCCGGCGGCAGCCCGGAGGAGTTCAAGGCGATGATCAGCCGTGAGCTCGCCAAGTGGGCTGACGTGGTCAAGCGCTCCGGGGCGAGGCTCAATTGAGCACGCTGCAATATCGTGCTCAGCCTTACGACCGATCCGCGGTCCGGGTCTGTCGCGCCCGGCTTAAATGGCGCGCCGCCAGGATCTCGCGGCCGAGCAGCGCTGCGCCCAGCGCCATCCCGACGAGGTCGGTCCATTCGCCATAAGGGAGCGCGCCGGCTGGAATGAACAGCAGGAAGCCCGCAGCACCGAAGCCGATCCGCACCGGCAGATCGATCGGTCGCAGGCAGTAGCCGGCAAACGCGATGCATACCATCCAGACGCCCGCAATCCCGGTGACCACAGCAACAATGATCGAGAACAAGTCGCCAACCAGCAGCAGCGACGGCGCGCGCACGAACAGGAACGGGATGATGTAGGCCACCCACCCGAAGCGCACCGCCGTCCAGCCCGTCTTCATGGCGTCGGTCTGCGCCAGCGAAGCGGCCGCAAAGGCGGCAAGCGCGACCGGCGGCGTGATCATCGACATCATGCCGAAATAGAGAACGAACATATGCGCGGCCATGGGCTGGACGCCGAGCTCGATGAGCGTGGGGGCGACCAGCGTGGCCAGCAGCACATAGACGCCCACCGTCGGCATGCCCATCCCGAGCACGATGCACACGCCCGCCGACAGGACCAAGAGCAGCAGCAGATTGTTGCCGCCGACATGGAGAAGAACGAGCGTGAGCGAAAAGCCCAGTCCGGAAATGTTCAGGACACCGATGATGAAGCCGGCGGCGGCCGTGATGATGAGGAGTTCGAGCGAGGCGACGCCGGTCGTTCGCAGGGCTTCGAGCAGTGAGCCCAGCGTCAGGCGCTTGCCGCCGTAGCCGGCCGCCAGGCTGCCGATGATGAGCACGGCGGAGGCCGCGAGAACCGAGCGCTCAGGCGACCAGTTCAAGAGGAAGAGCGCCAGGATCAGAACGACGAAGGGAACGAGAAAATAGCCGCCGCGACGCAGCACCTGCCCAAGGGGAGGAATTGCGCTGTCGTCAACGCGCGCGATGCCGGCGCGCGCCGCCATCAGGTCGGTCTGCACGAACAGCGCAAAGTAGTAGAGCAGCGCCGGCATGGTGGCCGCGATGACGACGTCGCGATAAGGGATCTGCAGAAACTCCGCCATCAGGAATGCGGCGGCACCCATGACCGGTGGCATGAGCTGGCCGCCGGTCGAGGCCACCGCCTCGATGGCGGCGGCGACATGCGCCGGATAGCCGGCCTGCCGCATCAGCGGGATGGTTATGACCCCGGTCGAGGTGACGTTGCTCACCGCGCTGCCGGAGATGGTTCCGAACAGCGAGGACGCGGTCACCGCGATCTTGGCTGATCCGCCGCGATAGCGGCCCATGAGGGCGATCGATACATCGGTGAAGAAGGCCGACCCGCCGGATTCGAGCAGAAGCTGGCCGAAGAAGATAAACGCGATCACGATGGTGGTGGCCACCAGGAGCGGCGTGCCCAGCATGCTGCCGGCGTCCCAGACCAGGTAGTACGCCAGTTGCTCGAGCTTGACCGGCCGCCCCGCCAGCTGGCCGGGCACGAGATCACCGACCAGCGCGTAGACGAGAAAGCAGCTGACGATGATCGTGAGCGTCATCCCGGCGACGCGGCGCAGCGCCTCGACGACGAGCGCGACCAGCACGAACGCAACCACAAGCCCGTCGAGCGGCCGCGCCGTCACCTGTTCGGACAGTGCCGGGAACCGCACCGTGAGATAGGCGCCGCCCAGCAAGCTCAGCGCCGCCAAAACCCAGTCATACCAAGGCGCCTGCTCCCGCTTGGCATTCGGCCGCGCCGGCTTGGTCAGATAGACGAGCGCAAGCCCCAGCCCCAGCATCGCGGCCAGGAATTGCTCGTTGAATAGAAGCAGCCCGAGCCAATCGCGATAGAGCTGGAAGGCCCATGCGATGGAGCCGAGTGTGAGCAGAACGGCGCCCGTGACGGTGACGAGGCCGCCCTTGGTCGACGCCATCGAAGGCATGGGCTTTTGGTCTTGTTGTTAAGGGCGCGTCAGCTTGCGGCCTTCGGTGGCCACTGTTTGACCTCTTTGTAGAACTTGATCGCGCCCGGGTGGAATTTTACCGGCCCCATATCCTTGGCCATCCCGTCCGGCTTGAAGCCGATCAGGGCGCGGAAGCCGGAGACCAGCGCGTCCCTGTGGCCGTGCAAGATCTTGGCGAACTGATAGGCCGCGTCGTCCTTGACCTTGTCGTTGGCGAGAATGAGGTAGTCATAGGCGATCGTCTTGGTCGGCTCGTCGAGCCCGGCGCGCCCCTTCCCAGGCTGGAGCGTCGTTGCGTAGGCGACCGGGATGTACTTGCGGGTCCGCGCCATCGCCTCGGGCGAGGTGTCGATCGGCAGGACGCGCAAGCCGCCGACCTTGGCGGCGACTTCTGCGACCTTGCCGGCGCCGACCGCAAACATGAAAACGTCGGCCTTGCCGGCGGCGAACTCGTCGGCGCCGTTGGCGACGTTCGCCACCCGCACTTTCTTGACGTCATCGTAGGTGAGGCCGGCGTTGGCCAACGTCCCCTTGGAGAGTTCTTCGAGCACGCGCTGGCTCACGTAGTCGGACGGCACGCGCTTGCCCTTCAGGTCGGCGATCGACTTGATGTCGGAATCCTTGCGCACGAAGAACACCGAGTAGAGCGGTGTGAGAACCGAGACGACCCGCACGCCCGGTTGCGGCTTGTTGTTGTAGATGACCTTGCCGGTCACCGCGTAGGTCGTTTCAAGCTCGTTCGCCAATCCGAATTCGATTTCGCCCGCGCTCACCGCCGGCACGTAGGCGCTGGTACCGCCGAACGGCTGGATGCGCATCGGCAGCCCGTTGTCGGAGGCCACTTTGGCAATCGCGGCGCCGGCCGAGTAGGTATAGAAGCCCTGTTTCCCCGTGCCCAGCCCATAGAGTTGCGCCGCCGCAGGCGAGCTCACCGCGGTGAGGGCGGCAATCGCCGCCGCGAAGCCGAGATAGTGTTTGGATGTGTTTGGCATAGGTTCCTCCAGAGCGTCATTCAATGATATCGATTCAGTGACATCGACATGCGGCTTCGACGTGCGGTTTCCACATTCAATTTCGATTGTGCAGCTTCGATTGTGCAGCGCCAGATATCATGCCCCTTCGCGCACTTAACCCCTTCGCGCACCTAAATTGAGGAAGCGCACGATCACCCCTTCTCTTAGCATAAGCCCCGTCTCTTAGCATAAGCCCCGCGCGCCACCTAGCATAGAGCGGGGCCGCTTCGGACCAGGCCTTGGGCCGACGCGCGCTACAATGCCGCGCGGCATTTCGAGCGGTAGCAAGCCACTTTCCCGGCGCTACGGTGACGTGAGCCAGATTCTCGCTGCCATTTGCCGGCTGTCTTTCGGCGCGGCTTAACAACCACAATATCCGCGGGAGCCGACCATGACGCTCAGATACGCACTCTTAACCACGGCGGTCGCCGCTACCACGCTCTTGGCATGTGCAAGCGGTGCGGCCGCTGAGGACTTCTATGCCGGCAAGACGATAAAGCTCCTCATCGGTGGCAACCCGGGCGGCGGCTATGACATCTATGCCCGCACGCTTGCGCGTCACCTCGTGCGCCATCTGCCCGGCAATCCGGAAATCGTCCCGATGAACATGCCGGGCGCCGGAAGCGCCAAGGCGGCGAGCTACATGGCTACGATCGCCCCGAAGGACGGGACCGAGATCGGCGCGATCTTTCCGGGCGCGGTGATGGAGCCGCTGCTCGGGTCGAAAACCAAGTTCTCGTATGACCCCTCGAAATTCCAATTCCTGGGGACGTTGGCTAACAGCACGCGCATGTGCGTCACCTTTCAGACGTCAAAGACCAAGACGTTTGCCGACGCGCAGAAACGCAAAACGGTCCTCGGTGCGAGTCAGGCCGGCGGCTCGACGCGCGACTACGCCTATATGTTGAACAACCTCGCGGGCGCCAAGTTCGATATCGTGTCGGGCTACAAGGGATCGGTCGACATTCTGATCGCGCTTGAGCGTGGCGAAGTCGAAGGATTGTGCGGCTACGATTGGTCAAGCCTGAGGACGCAGCGCCCCAACTGGGTGCGCGATCACAAGATCAACTATCTGCTGCAGGCGAGCGTCGAGCCGGATGCGTCGCTGACCAAGATGGGCGTGCCGTCGATCTGGAAATTCATCACCGATCCGAAGGACCGGCGGGTGGCCGAGCTGATCGTGTCACAGCAGATTTTCGGTCGACCCTACTTCGTGCCCGCCGGCACGCCGCCCGATCGCGTGGCTACGCTGCGTCGCGCGTTCGCCGCAACCATCAAGGATCCGGAATTTCTCGCCGACGCCAAGAAGTCCCGGATCGACATTGAGCCGCTGACAGGCGAGCGCGTCCAACAGGTGGTGGAGAAGCTGTTCGCGTCACCGCGTAACGTCGTCGAGCGGGCTGCCGAGGTGACGCGGCCCGGCCCGCCGTCTTGACCACGATCGGCATGCATGAACGTCTCTTGAGAAAGGACAAAGCCATGACCAGCCGTTGCATAACCAGCCGTTTGATGTCTTGCGCGATCATCGCGATCGGCGCCGCGGGGTTGTCGGGATTGTCGTTTGCGCAGAATGCAGATCAGAAGGCCGGTCAAACCGAAAACGGCCCGAGCATCGAACTCTATGTCGGCTACAGCCCGGGCGGCGGATACGATGTCTATGCGCGTGCGCTCGCGCGCCACATGGACCGCTACATCCCCGGTCATCCGACCATATTGCCGAAGAACATGCCGGGAGCCGGAAGCCTGGTTCTGACCAACTGGCTCTACAACGTTGCGCCAAAGGACGGCTCGGCCTTTGGCATGATCGGTCGCGGGACCGGCTTCGATCCTCTCCTGGGGTCCAAGAAGGCGAAGTTTGATGCCTCGAAGTTCAACTGGATCGGCAGCATGAACGACGAGGTGAGCGTGTGCGTGGCGTGGCACACGACCGGCATCACCAGCCTTGAGCAGGTCAAGGAGAAGCCGCTGGTCGTCGGCGGCACCGGGGCGGCCGCCGATACCGATCAGTTTCCGAAGGTCCTCAACGGCGTGCTCGGGACCAAGTTCAAGATCGTGTCGGGCTATCCGGGCGGCAACGAGATCAATCTGGCGATGGAGCGCGGCGAGGTGCAGGGCCGCTGCGGCTGGTCCTGGTCGAGCGTCATTGCCACGCACAAGAAATGGCTCGATGAAAAGAAGATCAACATCCTGGTCCAGCTATCCATGCACAAGCATCCCGACCTGCCCAACGTTCCCCTGATCATGGACTATGCCAAGACCGATGAAGGGCGAAAGATCTTCAAGCTCATCTTCTCGCGGCAGCCGATGGGACGGCCGTTTGTTGCCCCGCCCGGCGTTCCGGCCGAGCGCGTTGCGATGCTGCGAAAGGCCTTCATGGATACGCTCCACGACAAGGAGTTCCTGGCCGACGCCAAGCGGATGAAGCTTGAGATCAACGCCGTATCCGGCGCGGACGTCCAGAAAATCGTGAGCGAGGTCTATGCGACACCGGAAACGACCGCGAAGAAGGCGGCGGCGATGATCTATTGAGCCATTGAATTGCGCCCCCGGGCTGCGCAGCTCGGGGGCGTGATCAATTTCCTGATCAGAACTCCACGTCGAGCTCTTCCAGCTCGTCGGGCTCGGCCATCGCGGCGCTGATCCATTCCTGCATCGCCGGCATCTCCATGATTGCCTTGCAGTAGCTTGCGCAGGCGCGGTCGAGCTTCACGTCGTAAGTGACAAAGCGCGAGCAGACCGGCGCGAACATGGCGTCGGCCATGCAGGGGCTCTTCCCGAACAGGTACGGCCCCTTGGAGGCCGTCAGGCACTCGCGCCAGATCGTCGTGACGCGCTCGATGTCGGCCTGCGCGCCGGCCCAGACCTTGAAGCCCGCATAGACGGCCTTGACGTTCATCGGCAGCGCGGAGCGCAGATTGCTGAAGCCGGAATGCATCTCGCCCGAGATCGAGCGGCAGCGCGCCCGGTCGGCGCGCCCCTCCGGCAGCAGGCCCGCATCGGGACGGAGCTCGTTGAGGTATTCGCCTATCGCGAGCGTATCCCAGATCTTGACGCCCTCATGGGTGAGGCAGGGAACCAGAAATGATGACGAAAGCAGCAGCAGCTCAGCCTTGATGGAGGGGTCGTCGGTGGCGGCTTGCTCCTCCTCGAAATCGAGCCCCGCCATCTTGCAGAGGAGCCAGCCGCGCAGCGACCACGAGCCGTAGTTCTTGCTGGCAATCGTTAATACGGCCATGGCCATGGAAGCACTCCACCATCCCCCTGGGAGACCGCCTATAAAAGAACCTCGCGGCGCAGCATAGAATGCACTAATCTTGTTGCGATGCAACAAGAGGGCGGCGTCCGCGGGGGCGCTGGGCGGGCATGCTCTATCAGGCGTATCTCACCCATTGCGACATGATGGAGCCGTTACGCCTGTTCGCCGCGGACGCCAGGTCGGCGATCGGCATGCCGCTGGTAGGGCTATCGAACACGCCGATGCTGCGCAACCTCACTGCCACCTACGAATTGATCGCCCGCGCCGGGCTCACCCACGTTCGTCCGCCGTTCGGCATCGACACGGTCGTGGTCGGCAATCGTCCGGTCGACGTGTGCGAGGAAGCGGCCTGCACCACGCCGTTCGGCACCCTGCTGCACTTTCGCAAGGACATCGAAGCAACGCAGCCGCGCGTGCTGCTGGTGGCGCCGCTGTCCGGCCATTTCTCGACGCTCTTGCGCAACACCGTGCGCACGATGCTGCCCGAGCACGATGTCTACATCACCGACTGGCACAATGTGCGCGACGTCTCAGTGGAGAGCGGCGCATTCGGCTTCGATGACTACATTGATCAGATCATCCGCTTTCTCGAAGTGCTAGGACCGGGCGCCCACGTGATTGCGGTGTGCCAGCCATGCGTTGCCGTATTGGTCGCAGCCGCCGTCATGGCGGCGTCCGGCCATCCGGCCCAGGCGTGCAGCATGACGTTGATGGCGGGTCCGATCGATACTCGCGTGAATCCCACCAAGGTCAATGTGCTGGCGCAGAGCAAGCCGATGGACTGGTTCGAACAGAACCTGATTGCGACGGTGCCGGCGCGCTATCCGGGCGCAGGCCGCCGCGTCTATCCGGGCTTCGTGCAACTCGCCGCCTTCATGAGCATGAACATCGATCGCCATCTGAAGGCGCATCGCGAGCTCTATCAGCACCTGATCAACGGCGAGACCGAGAAGGCGAAGGCCACGAAGGAGTTCTACGACGAATACTTCGCCGTGCTCGATCTGTCGGCGGAGTTCTATCTGGAGACTGTGCGCCTGGTGTTCCAGGAGCACGCGCTCGCACGCGGGGCGCTCACATGGCACGGCAACAAGGTCGAGCTGGGTGCGATCCGCCGCACGATGCTGCTCACGGTCGAGGGCGAGCGCGACGACATCTGTGCGGTTGGTCAGACGGTTGCGGCCCAGGAGCTGTGCTCCGGGCTACGCGCGCATCTCAAGCGCCATCACCTGCAGCTCGGCGTCGGCCACTACGGCATCTTCAGCGGCCGGCGCTGGGAGGCGCAGGTCTATCCGCTGGTCAAGAACGTGATCCTGGCAAGCGATTGATCCAAACCGGCGGCGGCTGCTCAAGCGTCCACGAGCCCCGGCCGACCGGCTTCGACCGCGAAGGACTTTCGGGTCGAGACCGCAGCGCCCGGCAGGCTGACTTTTTCGACCACGCGATAGTCCGCCTGCCAGCTCTTCGGGTTTACCACGTGGCGCGTATAACCACGCTCGTTGCCAATGAACTTGAGATGCGGGTTGTCGTGATACAGCGCCTCGGCGTTAGATGGACTAGGCGAGCCGTCGCCGCCCGAGGAGATCGACGTCGCCAGGAACTCGACCCCGACGCAGCGCGAGCTCGGATCGCTCCAGTCATCTTTGATCTCGAAGGCCATCCCCATATGCGCATCACCGGTGAGCACGACCGGGTTGGGGGCTTGCACGTGATGCAACACTCTCAGCACGCGCTCGCGCGCGGCGCTGGCGCCGTCCCAGGTATCCATCCGCAGCGATTCCTCCTGCGCGTGCACCCAGGAAAACGAGCGCCAGTCGAGGCGCGAGAACAGCACCTGCTGCGCCAAGACCTGCCAGGTGCCTTGGCGGATGCGCAGGCTCTCCGCAAGCCACTGCTCCTGGCGTTCGCCAAGCATCGTGCGGTCGGGCTCGTCGGCCTCCTTGCAGTTCGACCGGAAACCGTCGCCGCAGGCCTGCCGCGACCGGTATTGGCGCGTGTCGAGTACCGCGAAGTCGGCGAGATTGCCGAACCGGACGAGGCGATAGGCCAGGATATTGGGCCCGCGCGGCAGCATGCTCCTGCGCACCGGCATATGTTCGTACCAGGCCTGGAAGGCGGCCGCGCGTCGGAACAGGAAGGCCTCGGGCGGCGTACCCTGCGGATCGGAATCGGCGGCCCAATTGTCGACGACCTCGTGATCGTCAAAGCTCGGCAGGAAGGCGCAGGACGCGTGCGCCGCCTGCAGATCGGGATCCGACTTGTAGAGCGCGTAGCGCCTTCGGTAGTCGGTCAGCGTCATGCAAGTGGGGAAGTTGTTCGGCAGGCTGCGGGGGAACGGACGGCCCCGCCGATCCGCTGCCACATACCGGTTTTCGTAGATGTAGTCGCCGTAGTGGACCACGAGGTCGAAGGCTTCCTCGGCGATGCTGCGCCATGCCGTGTAGAAGCCGCCCTCCCAGGACTGGCAACCGGCCGAGGCGAACCGCAATTGCGCCACGGCTGTGCCCGGCGCGGGCAGCGTGCGGGCGCGTCCGACCGCGCTCTCGGCGCTTCCAACGCGAAACCGGTAGAAATACTCGCGCGCCGGTTCGAGCGCGCCGACCTCAACGTGCACCGAATGCGCAAGCTCGGGCCAGGCTGTCGCCTTGCCGGACTGCACGATCTGCTGCATGGCCGGATCGGTCGCCAGCTCCCACGTGACCTCGACCGGAACCGGCGCCATGCCGCCACGCGCGAACAGCGGCCGCCGCGCGAGCCGCGTCCAGATCACGAAACCATCGGGGGCGGGCTCGCCCGCCGCAACGCCGAGTGTGAAGGGATTGTCCTTGATCTGCGCCCGAACCGGGTTCGTGCGCAGGAGCGGAACGCCCGCGACCGCCAGGCCCGCTGCGGCAGCGCGCGCGAGCAGGCGGCGGCGATCAATGAGATTAGGCGCGAAGCGCATGAGGATGCTTATTGCTGTGGAGGCCGCACTATACGGCCTTGCACATCATCCTTCGAGATCGATTTTCGGGAGAATCGCCGCCGGAACCCGAGCAAAGCTCCGTGCCGTGACGGTACCGTGCCCGGAACCGAACCGGGATGCCCCGCTGGCGCGGGACATGAGGGCAGGATCAATTCGCTTGCCGGTGCTGCAGCTTGCTACTGCTGCTCGAGCTTGGCGCGCTTGACGATGTCCGCCCAGAGCGCGGTCTCCTCCTTCAGTTGCTTCTTGGCCTCGGCGGCCGAGGAGCCGAGCGGCTGGATGTCGCTTGCCCGCCATTTCGCCTGCAGGTCAGGCATCTTCACGATCTTGCGAACTTCGCGTTCCAGCATCGACAGGATCGCGGGCGGCGTCTTGGCCGGCGCCAGCAGGACGAACCAGGTGTTGAGCTTCATCTGCGGATAGCCGGCTTCCGCCGTCGTCGGCACGTCGGGCGCGAGCGGCGAGCGCCTGTCGGACGAGATCGCGAGACCTCTCAGTCGTCCGGCGCGGACGTGCGGGATCGCGCCGGCGCTGGCGATGAATCCGGACTGCACTTGTCCGGCCGCGAGATCGGTCATCAGCGGCGCGTTGCCGCGATAGGGCACCGCCGTGCCCTTGAACCCGGTCAGCAGCGCGAAATAGCCCATGGCCAGATGGCCGCCGCTGCCGGGGCCGGCATGCGCGTAGGTGATCGGATGGGTCTTGGCGTAGTCGACGAACTCCTTGGCGGTCTTTACCGGGACGGAGGGATGCACGACCAGCATCTGGCTCGTTTCAGTGAGCAGTGAGATCGGCTCGAAATCTTTTTCCGGATCAAACGGCAGTTTCTTGAACACGGCCGGATTGGCGACCAGCGTGCCGCTCAGCACCAGGAGGAGCGTATAGCCGTCGGGTGGCGATTTCGCCGCTGCCTCTGTTCCAATATTGCCGCCGGCGCCGACGCGGTTCTCGATGATGACCGGCTGCTTCAGGGCTGTGGTGAGCTTGTCACCCAGACTGCGGCCGACCAGATCGAGCGGCCCACCGGCCGCGAACGGAACGATCAGCTTGATCGGGTGGTTGGGATAGGACTGGGCGGAGGCCGTGCTGGCTGACGCAAGCAACAGGCAGGCGGCGGCAATGACCCATGATTGCGCGCGACGGCGGGTCAACATGGTGATCGTCTCCCTTGAACCAGGGCGCGGTCGTCCCCGGATTGGCCGACCATAGTTGCCCCTTGTGAACGCTCCCGCAATCTACCGACGTGGCGCGAATGGTCACAGCGGCGCGTGCCCAGGCAACGCACCGTTGTGCGGTGGGGCCTCAGCCCTTCGCCTTGAGCGATTGGTAGAGCGCGAGCCCTTCCTTTGGCGAGAGGTTCTGGTGCACGACCGCGTGCACCGCTGCGAGCATCGCCTTGGGGGCGTCGGACTGGAAGATGTTGCGGCCCATGTCGACGCCGGCGGCGCCCTGCTGCACGGCGTTGTAAGCCATGGTGAGTGCGTCAAGCTCGGGGATCTTCTTGCCGCCGGCCATCACGATCGGTACCGGGCAGGAGGCGGTGACGGTCTCGAAGCCTTCGGCGACGTAGTAGGTCTTCACGTATTGTGCGCCGAGCTCGGCGATGATGCGGCAGGCGAGGCGGAAGTATTTCGCGTCGCGCACCATGTTGGTGCCGACCGCGGTGACGCCCATCACCGGCATGCCGTAGCGCAGCCCCGCATCCACGAGCTTGGTCATGTTGTGGATCGAGCGTGTCTCGTGCTCGCCGCCGATGAAGACCTGGATGCCGACACCGGCCGCGTTGAGGCGCAGCGCATCTTCCATGTCCATGGCGATCTGCTCGTCGGAAAGCTCCTTGAGAATGCTCGGGCCGCCGCTTGCACGCAGCACCATCGGTTTCGTGCTCTCGGCCGGAATGACCGAGCGCAGAATCCCGCGGGTGCAGAACAAGGCGTCGCAGGAGGGCAGAAGCGGCACGATCGAGAGATCGATGCGCTCGAGCCCGGTGGTCGGGCCCTGAAAATAGCCGTGATCGACCGCGAGCATGACGGTGCGGCCGGTTGCCGGATCGAACACGCGCGCCAGCCGGTTCTTCATGCCCCAGTCGAGCTGGTGCGAGCCTTTCAGGAAAAAGCCGGGCGTCGCCTGCGGCGTCCCGGCGGCAAAGCGTTGTCCTTCATTGTCGGCTTCCGGCATGATGCACCTTGTGGTTGGCTATTCGGCGGGTTCGTTGGCAACGTTCCAGGGAGTTATACCGTGGTCGATGAGGATCTGGCGATCCTGCGCGAGCTGGAGCGCAAGGTGCTCTGGCTGGCGAGCTGGACAATCCACCATGCCAATCACGTGCGCGAGAACGTCGATGGGTTGAAAATCGGCGGGCACCAGGCGTCGTCCGCCTCGCTCGCGACCATCATGACGGCGCTCTATTTCCACTCGCTGCGGCCGCAGGATCGCGTCGCGGTCAAGCCGCATGCGTCGCCGAACTATCACGCCATCCAGTATCTCCTCGGCCAGCAGACGCGCGAGCGGCTGGAAAACTTCCGCGGCTACAAGGGCGCGCAAAGCTATCCGTCGCGAACCAAGGATATGGACGATGTCGACTTCTCAACCGGCTCGGTCGGCCTCGGCGTCGCGCAGACGCTGTTCTCCTCGCTCGCGCAGGACTATGTGCGCGCGCATGGCTGGGGCGCTGACAGTCCGGAAGGGCGGATGATCGCGCTCGTCGGCGATGCCGAGCTCGATGAAGGCAACATCTTCGAAGCAATCCTCGAAGGCTGGAAGCAGGGGCTACGCAATTGCTGGTGGATCATCGACTATAACCGGCAGAGCCTCGACGCGGTGGTGCGCGAGGGCCTGTGGGCGCGCTTCGAGACGCTGTTCCGCGATTTCGGCTGGAACGTCGTGATCCTCAAATATGGCTCGCTGCTGCAGGCGGCGTTCGCCGAGCCAGGCGGCGAGCGCCTGCGCGCCTGGATCGATAACTGCCCGAACCAGCTCTACTCGGCGCTGGTCTTCCAGGGCGGCGCGGCCTGGCGCAAGCGCCTCGCCGATGAGGACCTCGGGGAGGACATTGCAAGGCTGATCAGCAGCCGCAGCGACGATGAGCTGGCCCGGCTGATGACCAATCTTGCCGGCCACGACCTGCCGACATTGATCGACGCGTTCCAGGCGAACGATCACGATCGGCCGACCTGCTTCATCGCCTACACCATCAAGGGCTATGGTCTGCCGTTCGCAGGCCACAAGGACAATCACGCCGGGCTGATGACGCCGGCGCAGATGGAAGTCTTCAGGTCGGCGATGAACGTGCGGCCGGGCCACGAATGGGACAACTTCGAGGGTCTGTCGATCGAGCCGCGCGAGCTTCAAGCGTTTCTCGATCGCGTAGCGTTCACCCGGCGCGGCACGCGGAGGGTGGCGCGGGCGATTCCGGTGCCCGGCGCGCTGCCGGTCACGCTGCAGCCGGTGATGTCGACGCAGGCGGGCTTCGGGGCGATCCTCAACGAGATCGCGCGGACGCAGGACGAGTATGCGGCGCGCATCGTGACGACCTCGCCGGATGTGACGGTCTCGACCAATCTCGGCGCCTGGGTCAACCGACGCGGCCTGTTCGCGCGCGAGGCGATGGCCGACACCTTCAAGAGCGAGCGTGTGCCGTCGACCTTCAATTGGGAGTTCTCGCCCAAGGGCCAGCACATCGAGCTCGGCATAGCCGAGATGAACCTGTTCATCCTGCTTTCGGCGCTCGGCCTGTCGCATGCCATCAACGGTGAGCGATTGTTGCCCATCGGCACGCTCTACGATCCGTTCATCGCGCGCGGGCTCGATGCGCTCAACTACGCCTGCTACCAGGACGCCCGTTTCATTCTGGTTGCCACGCCGTCGGGTATCTCGCTCGCGCCGGAAGGCGGCGCGCACCAGTCGATCGGCACGCCGCTGATCGGGATGGCTCAGGACGGGCTCGCCGCCTTCGAGCCTGCCTTCGTCGACGAGCTTGCGGTGAGCTTGAGCTTCGCGCTCGCCTATATTCAGAAGGACGGGGAGGGCGAGGCGTCGGAGCACAATTGGCTGCGCGACGAGACCGGCGGCTCGGTCTATCTGCGCTTGTCGACGCGGCCGATCGAGCAGCCGCAGCGCACGATGGACGAGGGCTTGCGGCAGGCGATTGTCGATGGCGGCTACTGGATGCGGAAGCCCGGTCCCAATGCACAGGTCGTCGTCGCCTATACGGGCGCCGTGGCGCCGGAAGCGATCCAGGCGGTTGGGCTGATGGCGGAGGATCGTCGTGACGTCGGTCTGCTTGCGGTGACGTCTGCCGACCGGCTGAACGCCGGCTGGACCGCCGCGCAACGCGCACGCGAGCGCGGCCTCGTGCATGCGCGCTCGCATGTGGAACGGCTGCTCGCCGAGTTGCCGCCGCATTGCGGCATCGTCACCGTGCTTGACGGCCATCCGGCGACGCTTGCGTGGCTCGGCGCGGTCGCGGGCCACCGCGTGCGATCGCTCGGCGTCGAGCATTTCGGCCAGACCGGCTCGATCCCGGACCTCTATCGGCACTACGGCATCGACACCAAAGCAATCGTGGCGGCTGCAGAGGCGCTGACGCCCGGCGGGCCGATCAGGCATCTGCGTGCGTTGGGGTAAAGGCCGTCTACCGCAATGCCGCCGCGATATTCCCGCCGTCGACCGTCGTCACGTCCGCGGTCGTCTTGAGCGCCAGCGCCTGCGCCACGAACGCCTGCGCGACGTCTTCCGCGGTGACCTCGCGGCCGAGCAGGTTGCCGCTCATGTAGTCTTTCTCGCTGACGCCACGCGCCGTCGAGCGCTCCTTGATGAAGTCGTCGGTGAGCAGGCCCGAGCGCACGCGGTCGGCGTTGACCGCATTGGCGCGGATGCCGTCGGCGCCGTATTCGAGCGCGTATTGGCGCACGAGCAGGAGCGTTGCCGCCTTCGGCAGGCCGTAGGGGCCGAAGTTGGCGCCCGGGTTGACCGCCTGCTTCGACACGTTGAACAGAAGACAGCCGCCGGTTCCTTGCGCCAGCATGATCTTCACGGCCGCCTGCGCCACGCGCTGGTGGCCATAGAAATTCAGCTCGAAACTCTTGCGCAGCACTTCCTCGTCGACTTCGCCGATGCGGCCCTGCCAGGCGGCGCCCGCGTTCGACACCACGATGTCGACACCGCCGAAGGCGGCGACAACCTTGTCGAAGGCCGCGCGCACCGACGCGGCGCTGGTGACATCGCAGCGCACCGCGAGCGCGGAGGGCCCGATCGAGCGCGCCTTGGCAAGCGTCGCGGTCTCGTCGAGATCGAGCAGCGCCACCTCGGCGCCCGCGTCCATGAACGCCTTGGCGGTGGCGACGCCGATCGCGCCCGCCGCACCGGTGACGACCGCGACCTGGCCGGCGAGCGGCGCGACCTTCGCCTCGCCGAGCTTCGCCTGCTCGAGCGGCCAGTATTCCATGTCGAACATCTCGGCCTCCGCGAGCGAGGTGAAGCGTCCGACCGCTTCGGCATCGGTGATGGTCTCGATCGCGGAGCAGGCGATGTCGGCGGCGATATTGGCGTCACGGCTGGTGCGGCCGAGACCGAACAGGCCGAGCCCCGGAACAAGCACGACGCGCGGCTGCGGGTCGACCATCTTCTTGATGCCGCCGACGCGCGCGTTGTGGCGCGCGAAATAGGACTTGTAGTAGTCGACGAACGTGGTCGTGGCCTTCTGGGCGGCGCGCTTGAACTCGATCGTCCGGCTTTCTTCAGGCGCGTTGAGGATGAGCGGCCAGATCTTGGTGCGGATGACGTGATCGGGCGTCACCACGCCGGCCTGGGCGTAGCGCGGGAGCTCGGCGCCGTTGACGTAATTGAGAATCGCGGGGCCGGTTCGGAAGTCGAGGATCGGCCGGCGCCAGGCGCCTTCCGTGCGATCATCCTTCACGCTCATGATGCCGCGCAGGATCGGCGCGACCTCGGCGAGCGGTGCGACCGCTTCCGGGATCGGCGCCGGCACGAACACGGACTTGCGGTTCTTCGCGAGCCGCTCCTCGGCAAGCGTGACCATCTCGATCATGCGCTCGTAGGATTCGCGCGCGCTCGATCCG
Organism: uncultured Alphaproteobacteria bacterium; assembly: GCA_963753575.1. Lineage (GTDB taxonomy): Bacteria > Pseudomonadota > Alphaproteobacteria > Rhizobiales > Xanthobacteraceae > VAZQ01. The sequence continues at coordinate 1,586,044 of CAVWCR010000003.1, read as the reverse complement.
AACGTGACGATACCGTGCTTCTGCAGGATCAAGCCTTCGACATTCGGCTTGAGCTCGTAGATGTCGGTTGCCCTGGCCGCCAGCTGGAAGCCCGGCATCAGGTAGGGCACGATGCCCATACGGGAGCCATAGACGTCGGTGCAGAAAAGCTCAGCGTCCTCCTGGTCGGTGATGCTGAGTACCGCCGTCGCGTGCGTGTGGTCGACGAACTTGTGCGGAACGAACGTGTGCAGCAGTGTCTCGACCGATGGGTTGGGCGCCATCGGATCAATCAGCGCGTCGCGCAGGATGCGCACCATCTCCTCGTCGCCGAGCGCATCGCGCGTGCGCAGCTTGCGCAAGCGATCGAGCCGTAGTGCCGGCAGATGCGCCGCGTCGACCGCCGCCATGTCGCCGCCCGAGGCCTTGACGCACAGCACCTCGGTGGTCTCGCCGATGAGGTCGGTGGCGCTCGTCTTGACCGACGTGTTGCCGCCGCCGTGCAGCACGAGCCTGGGGTCGCGGCCGATGAGCCGCGTCGAATAGATCCGCAATGCCAGATCAGGTCCGATGCCCTGCTGGGCGCAACGATCCGTGATCGCCTGAGCCTCGCGCTCCGACCACCCGCTTTTCATTCATCAACTCCCGCGGGCAGCGTACCGCGGCTAGTGCCCCGTTTCCGAAGTTCGTGATACGTCTCAGCACACTCCCACACGAACTTCGGCGGCACTAGTGCCCGCTCGGGGCACCCGTCAATCCTTGCCAAGCACCTTCCGGCTCCACCAGCCGGATCGGCGTGGGCGATCGGCATCGTCGCTCTCGGTTGGACTGATGACGACCGGCTGCGGCGGCTCGGGCGGTGCCGCCTCGACTGGCTCCGCGCTGCGCTCGGCCACGAAGCCTATGGGCGCCGGCTCGCGCACCGTGGAGCGGCGCCTTGTCGATTCGGGCTCGCGGGCTTCTGCATGCACAGGTTCGGGGGCGGGTGCCTCCGGTTGCGGCCGTTCGGCGGCGTGCGCGACCGCCTGGACACGCGACGGCGTCGGCGGCTCGGCATGGTGATTGACGTCGTGACCGATCACGGGCCGCTCGCCGCCGGCTTCTTCTTGGGCATCTCGTGCGCCCCCGGCGTATTCCGGTTCGGGCGCTTCGGCGTCCATGAGGGGCTCGCCGTCTTGCGTCGGCTGGAACGCGTCGTCACGGTCGCGGCGGTTGCGCCGGCCGCCACGGCGGCCGCGCCGTCGCCGGCGGTGTTCGCTGTCGCCGTGCGGCTCGGCACCCTGAGCGCCATCCTCGGCGCCGGCGCCATTGCCGGCGTGCGCCTCGCGCGGCGCTTCATCCTCGCTCTCGCCGTTGGCCATCGCGGCTATCACCGGCGGCTGATCGGCCGTGAAACCCTCGCGGCTCTCACGCCCCTCGCTGCCCTCGCGCCCTTCGCCGCCGCGTCGGCCGCGCCGCCTGCGCCTGCGCCGGCGAGGGCCATCGTGGCCGGCTTCCTCGGCGCGCATCGGCTCGCCCGATTCCGACTCGGAAACCGCCTCGGCCGCGGCCTCCTGTTCTTCGTCCTCGCCTTCCTCTTGCTCCTCGACCTCTTCTTCCTCGTCCTCGTCTTCGGCGGCCGGCGCCACCGATGTGGGCTGGATCGCGATGGCCCTGGCCTGTTCGAGGCTGTGAACCTGCTCGCCCTTCTCGATCACGTAGGACAATTGGCCGGCGACGCTGGCGTCGGCGGTGACCACGATGGCAACCTGGAAGCGCTCCTCAAGCGTGCGCAGGTGCGCCCGCTTTTGATTAAGAAGGTAGAGCGCAATCTCCGAGCGCGTGCGCACGATGATGTTGTGGGTCGCGCCCTTGAGCAGCATCTCCTCGAGCGAGCGCAACAAGGCGAGCGCGACCGAGGAAACCGAACGCACGTGGCCCGAGCCGCCGCAATGCGGGCATTTGTCGGTCGAGCTCTCGAGCACGCTCGAGCGGATGCGCTGGCGCGACATCTCCAGGAGGCCGAAATGGGAGATGTGCCCGACCTGGATGCGGGCGCGGTCGTGGCGCAGCGCCTCCTTGAGCCGGCGCTCGACCGTGCGGTTGTTGCGCTTCTCGTCCATGTCGATGAAGTCGATGACGATCAGGCCCGCGAGGTCGCGCAGCCGCAACTGCCGCGCGATCTCGTCGGCGGCTTCCATGTTGGTCTTGAGCGCGGTGTCCTCGATATGGTGCTCGCGCGTGGCGCGGCCGGAGTTGACGTCGATCGCGACCAGCGCCTCGGTCTGGTTGAGCACGATGTAGCCGCCCGAGCGCAGTTGCACGACCGGCTGGAACATGGCGTCGAGCTGGCTCTCGATGCCGTAGCGGGTGAAGATCGGCAGCGTGTCACGGAACGCCTTTACGTTCTTGGACGCGCTCGGCATCAGCATGCGCATGAATTCGCGCGCATCGTCGTAGGCGGCTTCGCCCGCGACCTGAATTTCGTCGATGTCCTTGCTGTAGAGGTCGCGGATCGAGCGTTTGACCAGCGAGCCTTCCTCGTAGACGAGCGTGGGCGCGGTCGAGCGCAGCGTCAGGTCGCGCACCGTCTCCCACAGCCGCAACAGATACTCGAAGTCGCGCTTGACCTCGGTCTTGGTGCGGCTCGCGCCGGCGGTGCGCAGGATCACGCCCATGCCTTCCGGCACTTCGAGGTCCTGGGCGATCTCCTTGAGCCGTCGCCGGTCTTCAGCGCTCGTGATCTTGCGGCTGATGCCGCCGCCGCGCGCGGTGTTCGGCATCAGCACCGAATAGCGGCCGGCGAGCGAAAGGTAGGTCGTGAGCGCAGCACCCTTGGTGCCGCGTTCCTCTTTCACCACCTGAACCAGCATCACCTGGCGGCGCTTGATCACCTCTTGAATCTTGTACTGCCGGCGCGGGCGGTACATGCGCTCCGGCACTTCCTCCATCGCGTCGGCGCCGCCGACCGATTCGACGATCTCCTCCTCGGTGCCGGCGCCGTTGCCGTTGACCTCGATGACGTTGTTGCCGCCGCCGTTTTCGCCGCCCGCGGTGCTCTCGCTTGCGGCGGCCTCATTCGGCTCGCCCGGCTGTGCGTCGCCCGCGGCTTGCTCGGCCACCGTCGGGGCCTCGGCCGGCTCGGCGGAAAGAGCTTCCGGCTCCTCGGCCGGCTCGCCCGCCGCGTCGGGCTGCGGCTCCTCGGCGGACCACGGCGGCTCGGGCGCGGCCTCGTGTGTCTCCTCCTGTTCTTCTGCGTGCGCGTGTTCGTGCGAGCCTTCGTCGTCGCCCGCGGGCGGTGCCAGCACTTCCGATGCCGCCGCCATCGCGACCGCGTCCATCTCGGTTGCGTCATCGGAGACGTCGACCGGCCCGCTCTTGACGACGTGGCGCCGGCGCGCTGCGCTGCGCTCGCGGCGGCCAGCGCGATGGTCGGCTTCCGCATCGGCGGCGCGCGCGGCGCGCTCTTCCTCGTCGATCAGCGCCTGCCGGTCGGCGACCGGGATCTGATAGTAGTCGGGATGAATTTCGCTGAAGGCGAGGAAGCCGTGGCGGTTGCCGCCGTAGTCGACGAAGGCCGCCTGTAGCGACGGCTCGACGCGCGTGACCTTGGCTAGATAGATGTTGCCGCGGAGCTGTTTACGGTTGGCGGCCTCGAAGTCGAATTCCTCGACGCGGTTGCCGCGCAGAACCACCACCCGGGTTTCCTCCGGGTGGGTGGCATCGATAAGCATTTTGTTGGGCATTGAATAATCTCATGAACGCAGGCGCCAACGCCGCCGTCCTGCGGGCCGTAATGGCAATGCAGAATGGCGCGACCAGGTGCCTGACTGACTGGTGTGGAACGGATGGGCCTTGAACGCGCCCGGGAGCTCCGCATCGTCCAGTGTAGCGTCGCCCCGCGACGCGGTGTGAACTGCGATAGCTTGCGGGTTGGCTCTCGACGCGCGGTCGTAGCATGCCTTTGGCCCGTGACGGAGCGGCAGCGAGGGGTGCGGCCGCTGTTACTGGTTGGCTGACGACGTCGATACGATACGGCCGAAGGGATCGGCCGCACCGCTGTCGGCGGAGCCATGAAGCCACGCGCGACACCGGCTGTGCTCTACAAGGACATCGGCCTCGATGATCCGACGTTGCGCCGACGCATGACCGTGCGGATCGACCACCCAAGTTCCCTCCCGCGATTGACAGGGAGCAGTTCCTGGACGGCTGCCGTATGCCCGAACGCGGCATAACCGGAATTCTAAACCGTCAGCGGCTCCTTATTACGGGTCCGACGTGGTGTTGACAAGGAGCATTTCGCGTTGAATCACGTAGCCTTGGGCGGCGGGCCGCTGCGGCAGGGGGCAAAAGACCGGCTGCCCCGGTGTCTTTGGGCATCTTTAGGGCGTCTTGACGGCTGGTGTCGGCTGCGCGCCTGGTAAAGTTATCACCAGTTAAGCATGGGGATACCGGCCTTGAGAAAGCTCTCGGTCTTGGGAAGGCTCTCGATCATGAGGCTGGCTGGTGCCGGCAAGGCGGCGCTTATAGTGATTCTCGTACGTCGGGCCATGCCGGCGTGTTGCGATCCAAATTCTATGCCGAGGTTCAGGTCCTGGGGCGGACCACAACTTTGCCCTTAACAGCCGGTTAACCATGGGTCCTTAAGGGGGAAGGGACATGGCGGGATTGCCCGAAATCTCCATGTTGATCCGTATGTTGATCCATATGCCGATCCGCGCGGTGAGCTTGGCAGGACTGATCCTTGTGGCGCTCCTCGGCGCGGCGCAGGCTGCGGCGCCCGAGACGAGAGCGCCCGGCGACTTTCCGGTCGCAAGCGACGTGCGTGTTGCGGGCGATGAGCGCAAGACCAGGCTCATTGTTGATCTCGACCGCCCGGTCAACGTGCACGCGTTCGCGCTTGCCAATCCCTACCGGGTGATTGTGGATATGCCGCAGGTGATTTTCGCCTTCCCGGCCAAGGCCGGAGACAAGGGACGCGGTCTCATCAAGGCGTTTCGGTTCGGCCTGGTGATGCGAGGCGGCTCCCGCATCGTGATCGACCTTGCGCACCCGGCCAAGATCGAACGGGCGCACGTGCTGGACGCCGTCAACGACCAGCCGGCGCGGCTTGTCGTCGACCTCGCCTCGACGAATCGCGACGCCTTCATGCGCATGATTGCGCTCAACAACCGCGCGCCCGACCGAGCTCTGCGCAACCATGGGCAAGAGCCGCCGCACGCGAAGCCGACCGATCCACGGCCGCTGATCGTGCTCGATCCCGGCCACGGCGGCCCCGACGCCGGCACCCGCCTGGCGCCGAGCGAGAGTCCCGAAAAGACGATCGTGCTCGAGTTCGCGCTGCTGTTGCGCGACAAGCTCGAAAAGACCGGCAAGTATCGCGTCGCCATGACCCGCACGGACGACACGTTCGTGGCACTGGCTGACCGGGTGCATTTTGCGCGCGAGCGCAAGGCCGCGCTGTTCATTTCGATTCACGCTGATGCGCTGGAGAAAGGCGAGGGCGATGCGCAGGGGGCGACAATCTATACCCTCTCGGAGACCGCATCCGACGATGCCGCCGCCCGTCTGGCCGAGAGCGAGAACCGCGCCGACGTGATTGCTGGGCTCGACCTGTCCGCCGAATCAAGCGACGTCGCCGACATTCTGATCGATCTGGCCAAGCGCGAGACCAAGACGTTTTCGGTACAGTTTGCCCGAACCTTGGTCAGGGAGCTGCGCAATACCGCAAGGCTTCACAAGGAGCCGTTGAAGTCGGCAAGCTTCGTGGTGCTCAAGGCGCCGGACATCCCCTCGGTTCTGGTCGAGCTCGGCTATGTGACCAATCGGCGTGACCTGCAATCCATGACCTCGGAGGCATGGCGCGGGAGGGCCGCCGACGCGGTCTTGCATGCGATCGCCACCTTCTTTAACGCCCATACCGTCGGAGCGGTGCGGGCGGGTGGTAATTGACCTGGGGACAGCGCGTGTACCGGCCTCAGATTCAACACAAAAATCGACGATTTTGGCTGATTGATCCAGCCGGGGCGGCGGCTAGCGACATCGGGGGAATCCTGCCAAATTCAGCCATCGGGGGTGGGCTAACAGGGCCGCAGCTCGCGGCTGGGGGCGGAGACCGGGCTCTTCGTACGGGCGCAGGACGACGACGATGAGATTCTTGTTGAGGTTCCTGGGGTGGATCTTTGCCGGAGGGACGATCATGTTCCTCGTCGGCGTCGCGGGAGCCGCCGGCTTTCTGTGGCATTTCTCCAAGGAATTGCCGGACTATTCACAGCTGCAGGACTATGAGCCCGCGGTGATGACGCGGGTGCACGCGGCCGACGGCTCGCTGCTCGCCGAATACGCCAAGGAACGGCGCCTCTACCTGCCCATCCAGGCGATTCCGAAGACCGTCATCAATGCCTTCATCGCGGCCGAGGACAAGAACTTCTACGAGCACAATGGGCTCGATTTCTCCGGCATCGCGCGCGCAGTTGTTGCCTATGTACAGAACTACGGCAGCGGCCGCCGGCCGCAAGGCGCCTCCACCATCACGCAGCAGGTCGCCAAGAATTTCCTCCTGACCAACGAGCTGTCCTGGACGCGCAAGATCAAGGAAGCGCTGTTGGCGATGAAGATCGAGCGCACCTTTTCGAAGGAGAAGATTCTCGAGCTTTATCTCAACGAGATCTATCTCGGGATCGGCGCGTACGGCGTAGCGGCCGCTTCGCTCCTGTATTTCGACAAGTCGGTGCACGAACTGACCGTGCCCGAGGCGGCCTATCTCGCGGCACTGCCGAAGGGGCCCAACAACTATCATCCGTTCCGTCGTCGCGAGGAAGCGATTGCGCGCCGCAATTACGTGCTCGAGCGCATGGCCGAGGACCACTACATTTCGGCGGCGGATGCCGAGAAGTTCAAGAAAGAAGGGCTGAAGGTCACCCAGCGCCCGACCGGCGCCCACATCTTCGCGGCCGAGTATTTCGCCGAGGAGGTCCGCCGCTACATCAACGAGAACTACGGCGAGAAGAAGCTTTACGAAGGCGGGCTGTCGGTGCGCACCACGCTCGATCCCAAGCTGCAGGTGCTGGCGCGCCAGAAATTGGTCGACGGGCTTGTGCGTTTCGACGAGACGCGAGGCTATCGCGGTGCCGTCACCAAGCTCGAGCCGGCCGGGGAGTGGGGCGCGAAGCTCGCCGAGGTCAAGGCGCTGTCCGACATCGCGCCCTGGCGGATGGCGGTCGTGCTCGAGGTGACCGACCAGTCGGCGCGCATCGGATTCCAGCCCGGTCGCGAGCCCGGCGGCGGGCTTTCGAAGGAGCGTGAGACCGGCATTATTCCGGTCGAGGGCATCAAGTGGGCGAAGCCGACTTGGGGGCCGACGCGAGGTCGGACGCCCACCAAGGTCACGCAGGTGCTGGAGACCGGCGACGTCATCTACGTCGAGCCACTGGCCGGCAAGGACCGCCAGTTCCGGCTGCGGCAGGTTCCCGAGATCTCCGGGGCCATTGTGGCGATGGATCCCCAGACCGGACGCGTCTTGGCGATGGTCGGCGGCTTCTCCTACGACCAGAGCCAGTTCAACCGCGCCACGCAAGCGCTGCGTCAGCCGGGCTCCTCGTTCAAGCCGCTCGTCTACGCGGCCGCTCTCGACAACGGCTACACGCCGTCATCGATCGTGCTCGATGCGCCGCTTGAAGTCGAAACCGGCAGCGGGACATGGAAGCCGGAGAACTACGAAGGCAAGTTCTACGGGCCCTCGACGCTGCGCTTCGGTATCGAGCGCTCGCGCAATGTCATGACGGTGCGGCTCGCGCAGGATCTTGGCATGCCGCTGATCGGTGAATACGCCAAGCGTTTCGGCATCTACGACAACCTGCCGCCTTACCTGTCGTTCTCGCTTGGGGCCGGCGAGACCACGCTCATGCGCATGGTCGGCGCCTATGCCATGTTCGACAACGGCGGCAAGAAGGTCACGCCGACGCTGATCGACCGTATCCAGGACCGCTACGGCCACACCATCTACAAGCACGACCAGCGCGAGTGCCGCGGCTGTGATGCCAAGAAATGGGAAAACCAACCCGAGCCGACGCTGGTCGACCGACGTGAGCGCGTGATCGATCCGATGACCGCCTACCAGATCACGTCGATGATGGAAGGCGTGGTCCAGCGCGGGACCGGCACTGCCGTCAGGGAAGTCGGCAAGCCGATCGCCGGCAAGACCGGCACGACCAATGACGAGAAAGACGTTTGGTTCATCGGCTTCTCACCCGACCTCGTGGTCGGCGTGTTCATGGGCTATGACAAGCCGCGCCATATCGCCGATCGCGCCAGCGGCGGCTCGCTGGCGGCGCCGATCTTCCGCGAGTTCATGAAGGTCGCGCTCGCCGACAAGCCGGCGGTGCCGTTCCGCGTGCCGGCCGGCATCAAGCTCATCCGCGTCGACCCGCGCACCGGCATGCGCGCCGTGCCCGGCGGCGCCCAGATCCTCGAAGCCTTCAAGCCCGGTACGGCGCCACCCGATTACTACTCGGCAATCGGGGTAACCGATGCGGACGGTCGGCCGGTGGGCGTCTCGCCGGACGCTGATCGGATGATTCGCATGGGGCCCGGCGGGCTGTACTGAGCGAGGCCGTCCGGTCGCGCGGTACCATCGAGCATCTGCGCGCACTCATTCCGAACGGCCGCCTGCTTTTCCCATTTCTCATTTCTCATTTGTCTCATTTGCCGATGGGACGGATGCAAGCGATTGCACCGATCCCTGTCCCGGGCGCGGCGCGCCATCCAGAGGCAAGTGTGTGATCTAGGCAAGCGCGGCTCTGGCTAGTGTCCCGATTCCAAAGTCCGCATCATTCTGCGGCCGCCTCGTTTGCGAACTTTGGAATTGAAGGACACTACCAACTTATTGATCCAGTGTGGCTTCGGTTCAGAAATCCGCATCTCGGGATCGCAGTAAAAATAACGCGGACTTCTGAACCGCCACAAAGACTAGAGAAACACTCATGCTCGAATTAAAAAAAAAGACTAGACCAGGATCACGATCAAGGTGATCGGATCGTGGTCTAGGTCAGAGTTCTTGGAGGAAACGCGCGCGGGTTTTTATTGCGTTTGTTGCGGCGCGGCTTCGTGCGGCCAGCGATCGGCAAACTTCAGTTCGACCCGCTCCGGTGCTTCAGCGTGCCGCTTCCATGCTTGCGCCCGTGCGAGCAAAACGCTCTTCCGCTTGGCCGAGTGTGTTGTCCGAGCAATCTCCAGGCATCGCGCGGCAAATTCATGAGACTTGCTTGCTGCCGTTCCGGCGGTCTTTGGTTTCGGGCACGCATCGGCCTGTTGCGGGTGCTTTACGTCCGAGCCGCTTTCACTGATGATGCGAAACCCGCCGTGCGAAACGGCAATCTCGTACTCGAACCGGGCGGCGCCGCGAGCTGATTTCGCGCGGGCCGCGTTGCGGACTTGCCAATCCACCATGCCGGTGATCTTGCATACGATGTCAACGCAGTGGACCGTGACGGAGCCGGGCCGCACGTCATAGGTCCGCTGGGGCCAGCGCTGCAGGAAGCGGCGCTTCTCCAGAACGATCGCCTTTCGGGACTTCTGGCTCCCGTTGTAGTGAACCTTGTCGGCGTAGGCGCTTGCGAATGTGCCAAGGCTGCCGGCGCTGATCGATGCCCAGGCGGCGAGACGGGCCGTCACAAAGCGGGCCGCGCGCTTCTCGAGAGAATTGGCGGCGTCATGACGCGGCATCGCCATGCTCTGCCTATTGGGAGCCGGTGCCCGCAGGCGATCAATACGTTGCTGCGCGCGCTCGGCGATTGCACCGTCGCCAAGGCCCAGGACGTTCAGCAGCGCCACGTCCTCTGCGTTGTCGATCACCGCAATGAGCTTTGAACGCGCAACCTCGGATTCAGACGCGCCCCGATTGCGTGCGGCATATGCCAGGGCTGCTTTCGGATCGCCGCTCGCTTGCATCCGCTTCGCTTCTTTCGTCAGCCGTGTCCCCGGCTTGGCATGATCGGCGGCCCGGCGCGGGCTGTTGGCGGTCTGCTGAACAGGCCGCGGCGCATTGCCGCGCGCAGGTGGGCTTACCGCTGCGTTTACCGTTGCGTCGGCCCGGTCGCTCTTGCTGGCGACCTTGCTGCTCCCACGATCGCGCACCGCCACGATGGTCACTGGGGTGGTCACTGCGGCGGTCACTTGGGTCTCTTGCGGATTTGCTCGCGGAGGTGCCGTCGGGTTGGCGGTCGCGACCACAACTTGCGGTGCCGGATGCGATCCGGAGGCGACTTGCGGGTTCACCAATGCAAGCATCAGCGCCACCATGATACTGCCACTCCCCAGGCCGGCGCCGGCGGTCATGGCGAATGTGCGTATCCGCTCACGGCGCCGGTAGCTGAGATAACAATCGTAGGCTGCCCGAAGTCCGGGCTTCTTGAGCATATCGTAGGCGGCGAGGACCAGCCGCAGTTGTGCCTCTCCTGTGGAGTCACCCCCATTGAGATCCGGGTGATATCTTTTTGCGGCCCTGCGAAACGCAGTCCTGATCGTCTCTATGCTGGCATTTCGTGGCACGCCGAGAACATCGTAGTGAGTCTTCATCTTCGTTCACCCATTAGGTGGCGAGGCTGATGGCCGCATCGCGATCGAGTGCTCTGCGAGGGAAGCAGCCGATGGTGCCAGGATGAAAAATGGTCGGCCTCCAGGTGTGGCGGACTCAAGTGTGGTGAACTCAAGTCTGGTGGACTTCCAACAATGTTGGTCAGGAGCAACGCAGAGTGCCAAACATCCCCCGATCGGGAACGTGGTAACGCTGTTCGTGTATTGGTGAGAGGTAAGAATGCGCGGGTGATGCAATAAGGCTGTGGAAAATGCCGGTGCATCACCGATGTTTGATTCGCGCGGGCCGCGGCATGATTTCTGGCCAAAAACATGGCGAGGCGTGCTCCGGGTGCAGACCCTTCGCAAAGGTTCAACGCCGCTGATCGCGTGCCAGCGAGTGCCGGTGCCCGTATCACGAGCCAATCACAAACATGCCTCATTGAGAGTCCATTTCCCGGCCATACTCACGCCGCGGCAATGCCGCGCGTGGAGGAGCTTGCAAGGAGGTGTTATTTTTTGACCGCGCGCGTCGGGGCAACCGGCGGTCTCAGACTTGATTGGACTTGGTTTAATGTTGTCGAGCGTTGATCACTATACATTGCTGCTGCGCGCGGTTGCCCGTCTCGACCGTGCCTCTTACGAGGCGCGGGGCGCCATTTATGACCGTGCGCTCAGCGCGCTGATCAAGCGCTTGCGTACGGCGGCTCCGCCTTATTCGGAGGCGGATATCGACCGCGAGCTGCTCGCTTTCCGACAGGCGGTGCGGCGCGTCGAGTTTGGCGATCTTGATGAAAGGGAGCGGTTTGGGCAGCAGGCACCGGCGGATCGGTCGGTACGCGTGGGAAGCCGCGGCGATCTGCAACAGGACCTCGACCAGGCGTTGCAATACGGCGTGCGGCAGAGCCCACTGCAGCGGCCACGGCGCGCACCTCCTCCGGCCGCCGCCATCGACGAACCGCCGGCGCTGCAGCCGGAGCCCATGCCGGACGTGCAGGAGCCGCTGCCGGTCTTGACGCACCGCCGCGGGCTGTTCGCTCGCGTAGCCGCGCGCGTCGCCTTGGCTGCGCTCGTCGCCGTCGTCGGCATTGCCGGATACGCGTATCGGACGGGCCAGTTCGAGCCGTCGGCATGGAGCGGGCTACTTGCCAGAGCTGCGGGATTGGTGACCGGTTCGGCGACCGAGGCAACCGAGTCAGCGATCTACTACGAGCAGGCCGAGAGGGCCGCGCCATGGCAGCAGTTTGCCGGCAAAGCACGCTGGCATACACATCTGGAGAAAGCGTCGGGCGGCTCGCGCCAGCCGGTCCTTGTCCTGACCGCTGAGGTCCAGGTGCCCGACCGCGGAATGGCCCTGACGATGTCCATCCGCCGCGACGCGGGCGATGATGCCGCCATCACCCACCTGGTCGACCTCAAGTTTACCGACGCGGAGGGAGCCCCCCTGCATGGCGTCACCAGCGTGGCCAATATTGTGATGAAGCAGGCCGACGGCACCGGCTCCGTTGCGCTTGCGGGACGATCGATCAGGGTCGCGCCCGGCCTCTACCTGTTCGGACTGTCGGCCGAAAAGCAGGACGCGCAGCACAACGCCGAGGCTTTACGGAGCCTGCCACGCTTCGAAATTCCGTTCGCCTATGCCACCGGTGCAACCGGAGTCATTTCCGTCACCAAAGGTGCGTCCGGGGAGCGCGCTTTCCGTGAGGCGTTCGCCAGCTGGGCCCGTTGACGACCGTCGCACTCCCATTGCCCGGATCGCGGTCATTCCCGCCGCGAGTACCCCGCTTCCGAAGTTCGTTAACTTGTTGCGGCACCCTCTGACACGAACTTCGGAAGGGCAACTCCATGATTCCAGTGCCGTTTTTCGATCTGAAGTTGCTGGGCGAGGTTGGCCGCGGCGGCAAACGAGGGTGCCGCAGAATGATGCGAACTTCGGAAACGGGGCACTGGGGCCTGGATGAATTCGGCCGGGATCGCTAGATAGGCGCTGGACAATGATCGGACAGACTCAATATGCGCGCTGAAGTTCAGACCACCGTCGATGAGATCAAGCAGTCGGTCGGGCTGCTGAGGAGGCATCTTTGACTTCGACAAGGCGCGTAAGCGTCTTGACGAGCTCAATCGCCAGGCCGAAGACCCCGATCTGTGGAACGATCAGCAGCGCGCGCAGCGCGTAATGCAGGAGCGCACCGCGCTCGAAGATCAGCTCACGGCGATTTCCCGCATCGAGCGCGAGCTTGACGATCACCTGACCATGATCGAGCTCGGCGACGCCGAGAGCGACCAGAAGGTTGTGGACGAGGCCGAGGCCGCGCTCAAGAAACTGCGCAGCGACGTTGCGCGCCGCGAGCTCGAGGCGCTGCTCTCCGGCGAGGCCGACGCCTACGACAGCTATCTCGAGGTGCATGCCGGGGCCGGCGGCACCGAGAGCCAGGACTGGGCCAGCATGCTGCTGCGGATGTACACGCGCTGGGCCGAGCAGCACGGTTTCAAGGTCGACTGGATCGAGGAGACCGGCGGCGAGGAGGCCGGCATCAAGTCGGCCACCATCCAGGTCAAGGGCCGCAACGCCTATGGCTGGCTCAAGACCGAGGACGGTGTGCATCGCCTGGTGCGCATCTCGCCCTTCGATTCCAACGCGCGTCGGCACACGTCGTTTGCGAGCGTGAACGTTTATCCGGTGATCGACGACCGCATCAACGTCGACATCAAGGAAGCGGACGTGCGGGTCGATACGCTGCGCGCGAGCGGGGCGGGCGGCCAGCACGTCAACAAGACCGAGTTGGCGATCAGGCTGACCCACATCCCGACCAACATCGTGGTCTACTGCCAGAACGACCGCTCGCAGCATCGCAACCGCGCGCAGGCCTGGCAGATGCTGCGCGCGCGTCTCTACGAGCTCGAACTGAAGAAGCGCGAGGAGAAGGCCGCCGTCGAGCAAGCGAACAAGACCGACATCGGCTTCGGCCACCAGATCCGCTCCTACGTGCTGCAGCCCTACCAGATGGTGAAGGACCTGCGCACCGGCGTGCAGACGTCCGACACCGGCGGCGTGCTCGATGGCGATCTCGACCAGTTCATGGAGGCGACGCTGGCGCAGCGCGCCTTCGGCACTGGGCCGGCGGAGGTGGAGGACGTGGAGTAGAGCGCGCGCTCACTGTACGCTGCCGAGCTTCATCCCTGCGCGCAGGAACCGCTGCGGATCGACCGGCTCACCATCCACGCGCGTTTCGTAATGCAGGTGTGGTCCGGTGGAGCGGCCGGTCGAGCCGATGCGGCCGATGATCTGCCAGCTCTTCACCTTGTTGCCGACCTCGACCTCGATGCTGGACAGGTGCCCGTAGCGCGTCGACACGCCGTTGCCGTGGTTGATCTCGACCATCTTGCCGTAGCCGCCTTGCCAACCGGCGACCGTCACGGTGCCGCTCGCTGCGGCGCGCACCGGATCGCCGATGTCGCCGCGCATGTCGAGCCCGGTATGCATGGCGGGCGCCTTCAGGAACGGATCGATCCGCACGCCGAAGCCCGACGAGGCATCGATCTCGCCGTTGACTGGCTTGCGCACTGGCACGTTTGCGAGCGTGCGGTTGAGCCGATCGACCTGCGCACGCGCGAGGCCAATGCGGTGGAGCTGGCGTTCGAAGCTGCCGAGATCGGATCCCAGTCGCGCGGCGACGAACGGTCCGCCGGTCGCGCCGGGCTCGGTCGTGGGCCGCGTCCTGCCGGCGTCGATACCCAGCTCCGCCAGCACGCTGCGGATGCGACGCGCCCTGAGATCGTAGTTCTGCTCGATCGACTGCAGCGTTGCCGATTGTCTGGCTTCGACCCGGTCGAGCGAGGAAGCAAGCCGTTTGAGCAGCGTTCCGACATTGCCGATCGCGGCTTTGCGGCCGGGCGCCGTGCGCGGAGCCGGCATGTCGCTCATCGGGGCGGTACTGGTCGGCGCGCGCCGGGCCGCGTCACCGCGGGCAGGCGACCTGACCGAGCCGGTGATGCTCGGATCAGGCAACGTGGTCAGCGTGTTGGCGCGTTGCTCGAGCATGGCCTGCCGGTGCAGGATCTGATCGAGTTTCTGCTCGAACTGCTCCTGGTCGAGTAGCTGGCGGCTCGACATGCGGTCGACCTGCGCGCGCAATTCCGCGATGCGATCTTCGTAGCCGAACTGCATCTCCGTCTGACGCGCGATCAGGCGGGTGAGCACATCGTCACGAAACGCGAAGTAGGTGGCGGTGATGACCGTCCAGGTCGCCATGATCACCAGTGTGCCGACAGTCACCCAGAAGGCGATCGGCCCGAGCCGGATCCGCAGGCGGCCATGGGCGAGCGTGTAGTCCGCCGCCGCCGCAAGAGCGGTCGCGGCTGCTGTCGGTCGCCGCGGCTGGCCGTTCATGGTGCGCCCAACCTGGCTGCTGGACGGGTAATGCGATTCCGGTCGGTGACGCATCGACGCTTCCCCGCCGGCTCGGTCCCACAACGCCGGCGCTACAACGCGTCAACTTCAACCGATTATGGTTAAGATTTCACCAAACTGTGGATAAGATCGAGTCCACAAAGGCTTAGCATCTGGCTCAGCCGAGTTCCTTGGCTGCCGCCAGAACCTCGGCGGCGTGGCCGTCCACCTTGACCTTGGGCCAGGCCTGCGCGATCCGGCCATCCGGACCGATCAGGTAGGTGATTCGGTTGATCCCCATGAAGGTCTTGCCATACATGGACTTTTTGCCCCAGACCCCGTACGCCTCGAGCATCGCGTGGGTCTCGTCGGACAATAGTCCGATGTTGAGCTTGTGTTTTTTCTTGAACGCCTCCTGGGCCTTCACAGGGTCGGCTGAAACGCCCAGGACGGCCGTCCCAGCTTTCGTAAACGCGGCTCGAAGCTCTGTGAAATCAATGGCTTCCCGGGTACAGCCCGGTGTGTCGGCACGCGGATAGAAATACAGGACGAACTTGCGGCCCTTGAAGTCGGCAAGTGAAACGGTACTCCCGTCGTCAGCCGGCAACTTGAAGTTGGGGGCCTTGTCTCCTACGCCAAGCGGTGTTCCCATATGCCTTCCTTTCGTCCTTTTCCCGAGCAAGATATTAAAGAGATACGCGTGAGAGTGGCGACTGGTCGACCGATTTGGATACGAATTGGTGGCCAGGCATAGGATGGCTGCTGGGGACGACAGCGGGCATTCGGTGGTCGAGGGGACCTTCCAGTCGGGGCATGGCGGATAATACGCGCCCGAGCATGGCCGCACTCCGGAAGTTGGAGGCGAGCCTGAATCCTGACCTGCCTGAGCGGGAAGGAATTCCGCGCGCGCCGGCGTGCCAGCAGGTCTCACGCAATCAGGTGCCGCTACGCAATCAGCCGCAGGCGCTTCGTCAGGCGCCCGGTCAGGCACCGGCGCATAATCAGCCGCCGCAGAATCTCCAACCGACGCGTCAACAGCCGCAGGCGCGGAGTCAGACACCGACGCGCAGCCAGCCGCAAGCGCGTAATCAGCCGCACCCGCACGACCAGGCGACAACGCATAACCAGGCGACAACGCGCGATCAGACGCAAGCCCGCGACCAGTCCCCCACGCCCAAGCAGGCACCCACGCGCACGCAGCCGTCCGCCCGCGATCTGCTCGGCAGCTATTATTGGCGCGCGCATTTGCTGCATTGGTGGGTGCGCCTGCGCAAAGTCGCGTACGTGGCAGCTGCGTTCGCCGGTGTCGTGCTGGTGGCGATGTTGACGCTGTGGTGGCGTCTCGCCAATGGGCCGATTGCATTGGATGTGGCCACGCCCTGGCTCACCGCTGCGATCGAGGAAAACTTTGGCCGCGGCCATCACGTCGAGATCGGCGGTACCCAGATCGAGCGCGACGCCAACGGTCGGACGGCCTTGCGCATCCGCGACATCGTGGTGCGTGACAACGACGGAGCGATCGTTGCGAGCGCCCCCAAGGCCGAAGTGGGCGTGTCGAGTTCCGGCCTGATGACCGGCCGCGTGCGGGCGCAACGGCTGAGTCTCGTGGGCGCCGAGATGCAGGTGCGGATCGAGCCGGACAGCAAGGTGACGGTGTTTGCCGGCACCAGCAAGCCGACGTTCGTGACGGCCTCGGCGTCATCGACGCCGGTTTCGCCACGCTCGGCCGCACAGCATCCGCTGCTGACCTCCGAGCGCGCCGGCGACCTGACCTCGGCGCTGCCTGAGCCGCCTACGGCGCGCAATCTCATTCCTGACTTCGCTGCGCTCCTGGCTTGGATCGACAGCCTCAGCGCGAGCGGCCTCGATGGCAAGGACCTGGGCGAGCTTGGCCTCAAGAACGGGAACCTCACCGTCGACGATCAGCGCAACGGCAAGCAATGGACGTTTGAGAACATCAACCTCAGCCTCACGCGGCCGAAGGCGGGCAGCGTTGCGTTGACCATCAGTTCGGATAACAGCGAGCGGCCATGGTCGATGCGCGCGGCGCTTGCACCGGGCGAGCGCGGCCATCGCATCGTCGATATCGAGACCGAGCGGTTGCCCGCGAAGGACTTGATGCTGGCACTGCGGCTTGGCGATGGCCAATTCGAGCCGGATCTTCCGGTGTCGGCGCATATCCGCGCGGATATCGGGCCGGATGGCGTGCCGCGCATGGTGGACGGGCGAATTCTGGTCAACAAAGGAAGCATCGTCGACCTTGAAGATCCGCTGAGCAAGATCACCATCGATCGCGCGGAATTCTCGCTCGATTGGGACGCCATGCGTCGCGCCCTGGTGGTGCCGTTCCAGATCGTGGCCGGCGGCAATCGTATGACGCTGTTTGCCCAGCTCGATGCGCCACGCGAGGCGGGCGGATCCTGGAACATGAAGATCACCGGCGGCACGGTGGTGCTGGCGGCCTCTGCCAACGATCCGAACCCGATCGTTCTCAACCGGATCCTGTTGCGGATGCGGCTTGATCCGGAGAAGCAACGCATCGACATCGAGCAGGGCGAACTGGGCAACGTCGAACTCGGGCTGCTGGGGTCGGGGCAAATCGATCTTTCCAATGGCGAGCCGCGTCTGAACATCGGGATCGCCGGCAGCCGCATGTCGGTCACCGCAATGAAGCGTCTGTGGCCGGCGTTCGTGAGCCCGAAGGTGCGCAACTGGGTCGATGAGCATATCATCAGCGGCACGGTCGAGCGCATCTCGATTGCCACCAACGCCAAGCTGGAGACGCTGCGCTCGAGCGGGCCACCCATCCCGGATAACGGGCTGGGGATCGAGATCAGCGGCACCGGCGCCGAGATCAGTCCGGTGGAAGGTCTGCCGCCGATTCGCGATGCCGATATGAGCGTGCGCATTTCAGGGCGCACCGCGACCGTCAATGTCGGGCGCGGCGTGATCGAGCTTGCTCCCAACCGCAAGCTTGCCATCACCAATGGTGTCTTCGAGGTTCCCGACACCCATGGCAAAGCGCCGCCGGCGCGGGTGCGCTTCCGGATCGACGGGCCGGTGCCGGCAGCAGCGGAGCTTCTCAACTCCGGGCGGCTGCGCGAATTTTCCGGCGCTCCGGTGGAGCCGTCGACCAGCCGCGGCACCCTGAGCGCGCAGATCGCGCTCGGTATGCCGCTGCAGCCCGATCTGCCGGCCGGCAGCGCGCAATACACCATCAACATGGACGTCGCCAATTTCGCCGCCGACCGGATGGTGATGGGCCAGAAGGTCGAAGCCGCAAACCTGCGCGTGATCGCCAACAACGAGGGCTATCAGATCCGCGGCGACGTGAAGATCAACGGCGTCCCGGCCTCGCTCGACTATCGCAGGCCGCGCGGCGACGCCGACGCAGAGGTGCGTGTGCGCGCGACCCTCGACGAAGCTGCGCGCGCCCGGCTGGGCTTCGACATGAAAGGCCTGATCAGTGGCCCGGTGCCGGTCAAGCTCGAGGGCCGGGTGCCGTCGGTCGAGGGTGAGAGCCGTTTCGCGATCGAAGCCGATCTGACGCAGGCACGCGTCGACAAGCTGTTGCCCGGATGGCTCAAGCCGCCGGGACGCTCGGCGCACGCGTCGTTCACTGCGGTCACTCAGCAGCAGCTGACGCGCCTTGAGGATTTTCTGATCGAGGCGCAAGGCACGCAGGTCAAGGGAACGGTCGAGCTTACCGAGGGTGGCGACATCCTGTCCGCCGAGTTCCCGGTGTTCCAGCTCGCCGACGGGGACAAAGCAACACTGCGGGCGGAGCGCGGGCCCGACGGGGCGTTGCGGGTGATGATGCGTGGCGACGTGTTCGACGGGCGCGCCTTCATCAAGCAGACGATCTCGGGGCCTGCGAGCGACCAGCCCAAGCAATCAAACAAGCAGTCAAACAAGCAGAAGCCGAAAGATATCGATCTCGACGTCAAGCTCGGCACCGTCGCCGGTTTCCATGGTGAGACGTCGCGCGGCGTCGACCTGCGGATGTCGCGGCGCGGGGGCGTGATCAAGAGCTTCACGCTTAATGCCAAGCTTGGGCGCGACACGCCCGTCAACGGCGACCTGCGCGGCCGAACCGGCGGCCACAACGTGCTCTATGTCGAGACCGCCGACGCCGGCGCCTTCTTCCGCTTCACCGACACCTATCCCAAGATCTACGGCGGCGAGATGTGGGTGGCGATGGATCCGCCGACCGGCGATCCGATGGCGCGCCAGAACGGCATCCTGAACATTCGCGACTTTTCGGTCCGTGGCGAAGCTTCCCTTGAAAAGGTGGCGGCCGGATCGAACTCGCCGAACGGGCAGGGCGCAGCGAACATGCCGGGGGTGGATTTCTCGCGCATGCGCGTTGAGTTCACGCGCTCGCACGGCCGCTTCACCATTCGCGAGGGCCTGGTGAAGGGGCCGGTGATCGGCGCCACCGGCGAGGGCTACATCGACTATCTCCGGAACGAAGTGCACGTGCGCGGCACTTTCGTGCCGTTCTACGGTCTCAACAATATGTTCGGGCAGATTCCGATCTTCGGATTGTTCCTGGGCGGCGGCAGCAACGAGGGCCTGGTCGGGCTGACCTACGAGGTCGCCGGCGCGCCGAGCGCGCCTGTGCTGCGGGTCAATCCGATCTCGGTGGTCGCGCCGGGCCTGATCCGCAAGTTCTTCGAGTTCCCGACGGGCGCGGCGAGCCGCTCGGAGAGCTACGCCGATCCCGGCCGGTAGCGGCTGCGGCGTCCACCCATCGTGCAACGGGCTCTTTCTGCCGTTCGTCCCCGCGCCTCCTCGCGAAGGTGGGGATGCGCCGGAACGGGTGGAGAATGCGGTTACGAACCGATCATTCGAAATCCGGATCAGTGCGGATACATCGCCTTGATCTTCTGCACCAGATCGGGGCGCAGGTCCTGAACGCTCGCGACGATCTTTTGCAGGTCTTCGCCCGCCAGCGGAAGAAGCGCGATGCGAAGCTTCTCGGCCTCGGCGATGAATTCCGGATCCTTGACCATGGCATCGAAGGCCCGGCGCAGCGCCGTCACCCGGTCTGCGGGCACGCCCGGCGTGGTGAGCAGGAATTTGCCGATCTCGGACGCGCTCGAGACCGCGCTGAGGATCGCGCGCTGTTCGTCGGTACGGGCGAGCTCGACGGTCGTCGGCACGTCGGGCAGCTCCGGATGTCGACGCAAGGAATATTGCACGACGATGTTCACGCTCTTGTTCGCGATCCAGTCCGGATGGATGGCCTTGAGCGAATCATAGGTCGGGGAGTGGCCTTCGATCTCGCCGCGCTCCATCGCCAGGATCGCGGCGGCGGTGCCTTGGTAGCCATTGACGATCTTGAACTTGGTGCCGAGCACGTTGTTGAGCACGGTCGGATAGATCGAATTGGTCGCGCTGCGGCCGGTCGCGCCCAGCACCGCGACCTTATTGAAGGCGTCGCTGATGGTCTTCACCGCCGAGGTCGCCATGATGAAGGTGACGTTGGGGGCCGGCGCCATGCGCCCGATGAAGTTGAACTCCGCAGCCCGGTATTTGGCGGCCGCGTGCCCGAGCTTCTCGTCGAGCGCCATGGTGGGGACCAGGAGCCCAAGCGTGGTTCCATCCTTCGGCTCGACGTTGAAAATGCGGCTTGCCGCGAGGAGGCTGCCGGCGCCCGGCAGGTTGCGCGGCACGACCGAGGGGTTGCCCGGGATGTGCTTGCCGAGGTGGCGCGTCGCGAGCCGCGCATAGACATCGTTCGCGCCCGCCGGCGGATAGCCGATGATCAGATTGATGGTCTTGCCGCGGTAGAAGCTTTCGACCGATTGCGCCTGTGCGCTGCAAGGCGAGAGGAGCACCGCCAGTAAGAGAGCGACCGCGTTGGCAGATGTCGACGCCGTCTTCATGGCGCATTTCCTTCCCATTTGGCACGGCGCGTAGGATGGGTCGAGCGCAGCGAGACCCATCATCCTGGAGTGATGACTGCGATGGGTTTCGCCGCGCACAACCCATCCTACATCTACACCGGCTTGAGCAGCACGTGGCGCTTCTTGCCGAGCGAGAGCTTGATCACGCCCTGCGGCGTCAGCTGCGCCGCCGTGAGCGTCATCTTCTCATCGTTGACGACAACGTCGTTGAGCCGCAGGCCGCCGCCCTTGATCTGCCGGCGCGCTTCACCGTTGGAAGCGACGAGGCCTGCTCTGACGAAGGCGGCGAGCACGCCAAGGGAGGCGTCAAGCTCGGCGCGGGCGATCTCCACCGTCGGCAGGCTCTCCGCCAGCGCGCCCTCTTCGAAGGTGCGGCGTGCGGTCTCGGCCGCGCTCTCGGCGGCGGCGCGCCCGTGCACCAGCGCGGTCGCTTCGGTTGCCAGGACCTTCTTGGCCTCGTTGACCTCTTGGCCCTTGAGTGCGGCCAGCCGTCCGATCTCCTCGAGCGGCAGCACCGTGAACAGCTTGAGGAAGCGCACGACGTCACCGTCCTCGGTGTTGCGCCAGAATTGCCAGTAGTCGTAGGGGCTGAGCAGGTCGGCGTTGAGCCACACCGCGCCGGACACGGACTTGCCCATCTTGGCGCCCGAGGAGGTCGTGATCAGCGGCGAGGTGAGCGCGAACAGCTGCGCGTTCATCATCCGCCGGCCGAGGTCGATGCCGTTGACGATGTTGCCCCACTGATCGGAGCCGCCCATCTGCAGGATACAGCCGGTGCGCTTGTGCAGCTCGACGAAGTCGTAGGCCTGCAGGATCATGTAGTTGAATTCGAGGAACGACAATTCCTGCTGGCGGTCGAGCCGCAGCTTGACCGAGTCGAACGACAGCATGCGGTTGACCGAGAAGTGCCGGCCGACGTCGCGCAGGAAGTCGATGTAGTTGAGCGAATTGAGCCAGTCGGCATTGTTGGCCAGGATGGCGTCACTGGGCCCGTCGCCGAAGGTGAGGAATTTCTCAAAGACTCCCCGGATGCCGGAGAGGTTGTTGTTGATGTCCTCGTCGGTGAGGATCTTGCGGCTCTCGTCCTTGCCCGAGGGGTCGCCGACCCGCGTGGTGCCCCCGCCCATGAGCGCGATCGGCCGGTGGCCGGTCTGCTGCATCCAGTGCAGGATCATGATCGGCAGGAGCGAGCCGATGTGCAGCGAGGACGCGGTGCAGTCGAACCCGATATAGCCCGTGATCTTTGCATTGCGCGCGCGCGCGTCGAGCGCTTCCGGCTCGGAGATCTGGTGAATAAACCCCCGACTGGCCAGAATATGCAGGAACTCGGACTTGTAGGTGCTCATCGCTGTGTCGCCTGTTGGGCGGGCGTGGTGTAACAGGTCTGGGGTCGGATGAAAACCGAGGGGGAGCAATCGGTCTCCTGAGCGGTACGTTCTGCCGCGACCCTTGCGCAGGCCGTCAAACGAAATTCCTTCCTCAGCGCACGGCGTCGCGAATGACGCGCTCCATGCCCTTGACCACGCGCGCCAGGCTTTCCACGTCGACCTTGTCGGGCGTGTCGGTCGCCCGGTGATAGTGCGGATAGCGGAACGGGGCGGTGTCGGTCACCATCATGGCCGGAAAGCCGACCTGCGCGAAGGCCCAATGGTCGGACCAATCAATGCCCGGCACGTTGTCGGGCGCAACACCGCCGATCGACGGGAACGCCGTGTGCGACCGGAACGAGCGGATCGTCTCCCAGACCAGCGCCCGCGCGTAAGGCGTACCCACGAACGCGACGAAGTCGCCGCGATCGGGAAAGATCAGGTTGAAGGGCGTCGGATAGCGCTGGCTCCCGGGCTCGCTTGAGTAATAGCCGATGGTCTCGAGCGAATACATCGCCACGACCCGCTCTCGGCGCTCGGCGAGCGCCCGCGCATAGTGCAGGCTGCCCATGTCTGCGGTCTTGAAATAGGGCGGCTCCTCGTTGACGAAGAGCACAAGCCGGATACGACGTGTGCCGGTGCCGGCGCGGTCACGCAACAGCCGCGCGAGCTCGATGACCGCCGCGACACCGCTGCCGTTGTCGTTGGCGCCAGGCGCACCCGCCACGCTGTCATAGTGGGCGCCCACCACAACCACCTCGGGATCGGCGATATCGGCACGCGGCTCGATCGCGACGTCGATATTGCGCACCGCTTTGTCGTCGACAAAGAACCCCTGCCGGCGGACTGAATGGCCGTAGGACGCGAGCGTCGCCTCGATATAGCGCGCGGCCTTCTCCAACTCGTCATCGTGACGGATGTTGTGCTCACGCGCCGCGATGGTCTCGATGTGCCGCTTCAGCACGCCGGCAAGCGCGTGCTCCTCCTGGCTAAGCGGGGGCAGCGGCCCGCGGTGCGAGCGTGCCGGCACGCCGGTCATGTAATGCAGGGCGCCATAGGCGGCCGCAAGCATCAGGACGAGAACGATTGCGGCGCCCAGCAGCATCGGCAGCACCACGCCGCGGGCATTCACGCGTTATGCCGCGGTCGGTTTGCGCTCGATCTTCAGTCGCTTGTCGAGATAGACGCCGATCGAGTCCATCAGCGCTTCGATCTTGCCGTCGAAGAAGTGGTTGGCGCCGGGAATGACTTTCTGCTCGATCACAATGCCCTTCTGGGTCTTGAGCTTGTCGACGAGCCCGGTCACGTCCTTGTACGGCACCACCGCGTCCTTGTCGCCGTGGACGATCAGGCCCGACGACGGGCAGGGCGCCAGGAACGAGAAGTCGTAAAGGTTCGCCGGCGGCGCGATCGAGATGAAGCCTTCGATCTCGGGCCGGCGCATCAGGAGTTGCATGCCGATCCAGGCGCCGAACGAGAAGCCGGCGATCCAGCAGCTACGCGCCTCCGGGTTGATCGACTGCGCCCAGTCGAGCGCGGCCGCCGAGTCGGAGAGTTCGCCCAGCCCATGGTCGAACGAGCCCTGGCTGCGGCCGACGCCGCGAAAGTTAAAGCGCAGCACGGAAAAGTTCCGGTGCACGAAGGCGTAGTAGAGCTGGTAGATGATCTGGTGGTTCATCGTGCCCCCGAACTGCGGGTGGGGGTGTAGGATGATGGCGATCGGGGCGTTCTTCTGCCGGGCCGGGTGGTACCGGCCTTCAACCCGTCCAGCCGGGCCGGCAAAGATAATCTCAGGCATGCTTTACCTCGACTTGATCCAAATGTGCCGCTAACCAACTACCGGTGAGCAACGCCGCTGCGTGCTTGACGCAATCAACGGACGCACGTAAGTATTTAGAACCATTCCAGTTTTTGGCAAGGCGGCAAGCGGGGCACGTTGTGAACGCACGCGCTGCCGGAGCGCCGCGGCAGGCGTTTCTACCACGATTGCGGGGACCAAAATCAAGACTTTGGACCGGCATTGGGCAGCCCATCCAGGTAGGATAGAAGCCATCGATGACCGCAAGCATGACCGAACGGGCTTATCTCGACTGGAACGCCACGGCGCCGCTGCGGCCGCAGGCGCGCGTCGCGCTACTGGCGGCGCTCGATGCCGTCGGCAACCCCTCCTCGGTGCATTCCGAGGGGCGGGAGGCGCGCGGCATCGTTGAGGATGCCCGGGACCAAGTGGCGGCCCTGGTCGGGGCCAAGCCCCGCAACGTGGTGTTCACCGCGAGCGGCACCGAGGCCAATATGCTGGCGCTGTCGCCGCAGTCCGGCGGGCGGTGGCCGCGGCTGCTGGTCTCAGGCGTAGAGCATCCCTCGGTGCGCTCGGGCGGACGCTTTCCGGCAGCAGAGGCCATCAGGATCACTGGCTCGGGCCTCGTCGACCTGGCCGGCCTCGCGCGGATGCTGGCATCCGGCCCGCCACCCTTGGTTTCCATCATGCTGGCCAACAACGAGACCGGGGTGATCCAGCCGGTCGCCGAGGCGGCCCGTCTGGTGCATGAGGCGGGCGGCCTCCTGCATGTCGACGCGGTTCAGGCTGCAGGTAGAATATCATTCGATATCAATGAGCTGGAGGCTGATCTGCTGACGCTGTCCGGGCACAAGATCGGGGCCCCCAAGGGGGTTGGCGCGCTGATCAAGCGCGGTCCGCTCGACCTCGACCCGCTGGTCACCGGCGGCGGGCAGGAGCGTGGCGAGCGCGCCGGGACCGAGAACGTCGCGGCGATTGCCGGGTTCGGCGCGGCCGCCGAGGCTGCGGCGGCCGGCCTTTCAGCCGAAAGTGCCCGGATGCAGGCGCTGCGCAACAACCTTGAAGCTGGCCTGCGCGCTGCCACCCCCGCGGCGATCATCTTCGGGGCTGGCGCCGAGCGGCTTCCCAACACCACGCTGTTCACGGTGGCGGGGCTCAAGGCCGAAACCGCCGTGATCCTGTTCGACCTGGAGGGGGTAGCGGTATCGTCGGGGGCCGCCTGCTCCTCCGGCAAGGTGCAGTCCTCCCATGTGCTGGCGGCCATGGACGTTGAGCCGACGCTTGCACGCGGGGCCGTGCGCGTCAGTCTGGGTCCCACGAGCACGCAAGATGATGTAGAACGGTTCCTAACAGCTTGGATTACGGTCGCAGGCGCATTACTTGAGAAGTCACGGGGAATGGCTGCTTGAGCGGCGACACGCATAAAGGGTGATCCGCACCAGGAACGACCATAAACCGACCGATCCAACCCGCGGTCCTTGAAACCGCAGCGGAGGGAAGAATGCCGGCAGTACAAGAGACGGTGGAACAGGTCCGCCGTATCGATCTCGATCAATACAAGTACGGGTTCGAGACCAATATCGAGTCCGAGAAGGCCGAAAAGGGCCTGACCGAGGATACGGTCCGCTTCATCTCGGGCAAGAAGAATGAGCCCGAATGGATGCTCAAGTGGCGGCTCGACGCCTTCCGCCGCTGGCTCACCATGCAGGAGCCGACCTGGGCGCGGGTCAAATACGGCCCGATCGACTACCAGAGCATCTATTACTACTCGGCGCCGAAGAAGAAGGCGGGGCCGAAGTCGCTCGACGAGATCGATCCGGAGATCCTCAAGACCTACGAGAAGCTCGGCATCCCGCTGCGCGAGGTGGCTGCCCTTGAAGGCGTGCAGAACGTCCCGGAAGGCGTGGACGGGGAGGGCGCTCAGGGCAACGGCTATCGCGGCGTCGCGGTCGATGCGGTGTTCGACTCGGTGTCGGTCGCGACCACCTTCAAGGCGGAGCTGGCCAAGGCCGGCGTGCTGTTCATGCCGATCTCGGAAGCGTTGCAAGAGCATCCCGACCTGGTGAAGAAATATCTCGGCACGGTGGTGCCGATCTCCGACAACTTCTTCGCCACGCTCAACGCGGCGGTGTTCTCCGACGGCTCGTTCGTCTATGTGCCGCCCGGCGTGCGCTGCCCGATGGAGCTCTCGACTTACTTTCGCATCAACGAGCGCAACACCGGCCAGTTCGAGCGCACGCTGATCATCGCCGACAAGGGCTCCTATGTGAGCTACCTCGAAGGCTGCACCGCGCCGATGCGCGACGAGAACCAGCTGCATGCCGCGGTGGTCGAGCTCATTGCGCTCGATGACGCCGAGATCAAGTATTCGACCATTCAGAACTGGTACCCGGGCGACGCGCAGGGCAAGGGCGGCGTCTATAACTTCGTGACCAAGCGCGGCGATTGCCGCGGCGCGCGCTCCAAGATCTCCTGGACCCAGCTCGAGACCGGCTCGGCCATCACCTGGAAATATCCGAGCTGCATCCTGCGCGGCGATAGTTCGCGCGGCGAGTTCTATTCCATCGCCATCTCGAACGGCCACCAGCAGGTCGACTCAGGCACCAAGATGCTGCATCTCGGCAAGAACACCACGAGCCGCATCATCTCCAAGGGCATCTCGGCTGGCCACTCCAACAACACCTATCGCGGCCAGGTGATGGCGCATCGGCGCGCGAGCGGCGCCCGCAACTTCACCAACTGCGATTCACTTCTGATCGGCGACAAGTGCGGCGCGCACACCGTGCCTTATATCGAGGCGAAGAATGCTTCCGCGGTGATCGAGCACGAGGCGACGACCTCGAAGATCTCCGAGGACATTCTTTTCTACTGCCGGCAGCGCGGCCTCTCGCAGGAGGAGGCGGTGGCGCTGGTGGTCAATGGCTTCGTCAAGGACGTGCTGCAGCAGCTGCCGATGGAGTTCGCGGTCGAGGCGCAGAAGCTGATCTCGATCTCGCTGGAAGGATCGGTGGGATGAGTTGCCGTCGTCCCGGGCAAGCCGCGAAGCGGCGCGACCCGGGACCCATAACCACGGCGGTGAATATGGATCCCGGCTCTCCCCCGGATCAAGTCCGGGGTCGGCCGGGACGACAACGGAGAGCTTGAAAGAACGGTGATGCCTTTGCTTGAAATCAAGAACCTTCACGCCGAAGTTGACGGCCGGAAGATCCTCCAGGGCCTCGACCTCACGGTCGAGAAGGGCAGCGTGCACGCCATCATGGGCCCGAACGGCTCGGGCAAGTCGACGCTCGCGCATGTGCTCGCCGGCAAGGCCGGCTATGAGGTGACCGAGGGCCAGGTCCTGTTCGAGGGCGAGGACCTCTTGGCGCTGGAGCCCGACGAGCGCGCCGCCAAGGGGCTCTTTCTGGCGTTTCAGTATCCGCTGGAGATTCCCGGCGTTGCCACCATGACGTTCCTGCGCACCGCGATCAACGCGCAGCGCAAGAAGCGTGGCGAGGCCGAGCTGACGGTGCCCGACTTCATGCGAAAGGTGCGCGAGGCGGCGGGCCGCCTCGGCATTGACCAGGACATGCTGCGCCGTGGCGTCAATGTCGGCTTTTCCGGCGGCGAGAAGAAACGCAACGAAGTGCTGCAGATGGCGCTGCTGGAGCCGCGGCTGTGCGTGCTCGACGAGACTGACTCCGGTCTCGATATCGATGCGCTCAAGGTCGTCGCCGAAGGCGTGAACAGGCTACGCTCGCCCGAGCGGGCGTTTGTCGTGATCACGCACTATCAGCGCCTGCTTGATCATATCGTGCCGGATATCGTGCATGTGCTCTCGCGCGGGCGCATCGTGCGCACCGGCGGCAAGGAGCTGGCGCACGAGCTCGAGGCCAAGGGTTACGCGCAGTACCAGGAGGAGATGGCGTGAGTGCGCCGGCCGCAACCGCGGTGAAGACCGCTGCCGAGCAGCAGCTTGCATCCGGTTGGCAGGAGGCCAAGGGCCGGCTGCCGGGGGCTGCGCTCTTGCGCCAGGCAGCGTTCGAGCGCTTTGCCGTGGCAGGCCTGCCGCACCGGCGCGTCGAGGAATGGAAATACACCGACCTGCGCGCCCTGATGCGCGATGCCAAGCCGCTTGCCGGCGTCCCCGATGCGGCAGCGAAAGCGCGCGCGAAAGCTGCTGGTGCGTCGCTCGCCTCGATCGAAGCGCGGCGTATTGTTTTCATCGACGGCGCGTTCATGCCTGACCTGTCCGACCTCGCAGGCCTTGAGGCAGGGCTGACCATCGGCTCGCTGGCGCAGGCGCTGGCGGGCGGCGATGAGCGGGTCATATCGCAGCTAGGCACCACCGTGCCGAGCAACGACGTCGCGCTTGCGCTCAACACCGCCTTCATGGGCGACGGCGTGGTGATCAGCGTTGCTCCGGGCGTCGCGCTCGCGAGACCCATTGCGCTCGTGTTCTTCAATTCCGGCAGCCGACCTTCCTCAGTGTTCACGCGCTCGCTCGTGCAGATCGGCGATGGCGCGCGCGCCATGCTGGTCGAAAGCCACGAAGGCGCGGACGGCGCCGACGACCAGGTCAACACCGCGCTCGAGCTCACGGTCGGCGACGACGCCCATATCGACCACGTGAAGATCACACGCGCAGGCGCGGGCTCGCTGCACGTGTCGACGCTCTTGGCGGCGATCGGCGCGCGCGCGAAGTTCAACGCGTTCCTGTTCACGTCCGGCGCGGCGGTCGTGCGCAACCAGCTGTTCGTGCGCTTCGAGGGCGAGGACACCGTCGCCGGCATCCGCGGCGCGGGCCTGCTCAAGGGCCGAGAGCATGTCGACAGCACGCTTGTGGTGGATCATATCGGCCGCGCCTGCGCGAGTCGCGAGACCTTCAAGACGGTGCTCGACGGCGAGAGCCGCGGCGTGTTCCAGGGCCGCATTACTGTTGCGCCCAAGGCGCAGAAGACCGACGCCAGGATGGCGGCGCATGCGCTGCTCTTGTCCGAGGACGCCGAGGCCGACAGCAAGCCGGAGCTCGAGATCTACGCCGACGACGTGCAGTGCGGCCATGGCGCGACCACCGGCGCGCTTGACGATGACCTGCTGTTCTATCTCAAGGCGCGCGGCATTCCGGCGAAGGAAGCCGAAGCGCTGCTGATCCAGGCATTCATCGGCGAGGCGGTCGAGGGCATCGAGCATGCCGGCCTGCGCGACGCGTTGATGGACGAGGTCGCGGCCTGGCTGAAGGCGCGAGGGTGATGAGCATGGGCATGGCAGCGCCGCGAACTCGGCCTGCTCCCTCCCCCCTTGTGGGGGAGGGGTGGGGAGGGGGGTGGCAGCAGACGCAGGATTTGCGGTCACCCCCCTCCCTGTCCCTCCCCCGCAAGGGGGGAGGGAACGTTGTGGCGCTGCCCGTCGTAGCTCCAGTTGCGTGCCGGCGTTCTTATGAATTGAGCCGGAGAGGCCCTGCATGATGCATCCGGCGGTGAAGAACGGTGCCTATGACGTCGATCGCATCCGCGAGGATTTCCCGATCCTCTCGATGCAGGTCTATGGCAAGCCGCTCGTTTATCTCGACAACGCGGCCTCGGCGCAGAAGCCGACGGCCGTGCTCGATCGCCTGCAGCACGCCTACACCGCCGAATACGCCAATGTGCACCGCGGCCTGCACTATCTCGCCAATGCGGCGACCGAGGCCTATGAGGGTGCGCGCGAGCGCGTGCGCGCGTTTCTCAATGCCGGCCGCCCGGAGGAGATTATCTTCACCCGCAACGCCACAGAGGCGATCAACCTCGTCGCCTATACATTCGGCCGCGAGCGCATCAAGGCCGGCGACGAGATCGTGCTCTCGATCATGGAGCACCATTCCAACATCGTGCCGTGGCATTTCCTACGCGAGCGCCAGGGCGCGGTTCTCAAGTGGGCGCCGGTCGACGACGACGGCAATTTCCTGATCGACGAGTTCGAGAAGCTCCTCAGCCCGCGCACCAAGATGGTGGCGATCACCCACATGTCCAACGCACTCGGCACCGTCGTGCCGGTGAAAGATGTGGTGCGGCTTGCGCATGCGCGCGGCATCCCGGTGCTGGTCGATGGCGCGCAGGGCGCGGTGCATCTCGATGCCGACGTGCAGGATATCGGCTGCGACTTCTATGTCATGACCGGCCACAAGCTCTACGGCCCGACCGGCATCGGCGTGCTCTACGGCAAATACGACCACCTCGCCGCGATGCCGCCGTTCAACGGCGGCGGCGAGATGATCCGCGAGGTGTTCGAGGATCGCATCACCTACGGCGAGCCGCCGCATCGGTTTGAGGCCGGCACGCCCTCGATCGTGCAGGCGATTGGGCTCGGCGCGGCGATCGACTACGTCTCCTCGGTCGGCAAGGCGCGCATCCGCGCGCACGAGCAGGACCTCGTCGCCTATGCGCACGAGCGGCTGCGTGAGATCAACTCGCTGCGCATCATCGGGAACGCACCGGGCAAGGGAGCGATTGTCTCCTTCGAGATCAAGGGCACCCATCCGCACGATGTCGCGACCATCATCGATCGCTCGGGTGTGGCAGTGCGCGCCGGCACTCATTGCGTGATGCCGCTGCTGGCGCGCTTCGGCGTGACCGCGACCTGCCGGGCGTCGTTTGCGATGTACAACACCAGGTCCGAGGTCGATCGCCTGGCGGAAGCGATCGTGAAGGCACAGGAATTTTTCGCATGACCGACGAAACCAAGGACGATACGTCCACCAACGGCAACGGCGCCGCCTCGGCGCTGCCGGCCGAAGAGCTTTCGCGCATGACCGACGAGATCGTAGGCGCGCTCAAGACCGTCTACGATCCGGAGATCCCGGCCGATATCTACGAGCTTGGCCTGATCTACCGGATCGACATTGCGGACGATCGCGCCGTGACGGTCGATATGACGCTCACCACCCCCAATTGCCCGGCCGCGCAGGACCTTCCGATACAGGTCGAGAACGCGGTGGCGAGCGTCGCCGGCGTCGGCCCGGTCAAGGTCAATATCGTGTGGGAGCCGCCGTGGGATCAGACCCGAATGTCGGACGAGGCGCGCGCGACGCTGAACATGTGGTAGGCCATGCCCAAGCTCGACCGCGTGATCGAAACGTCGCTCTATGTCGACGACCTCGACCACGCGGCGCATTTCTATGGCGAGGTGCTGGGGCTCAAGGCGCTCACCAGCGACCAGCGGTTCCGCGCCTATGATGTCGGCGGGCAGAGCGTGTTGCTCGTGTTTCGGCGCGGCTTTACGCTTGAGACCGTGCACATGCCGGGCGGTACCATCCCGCCGCACGATGGGCACGGGCCGCTGCACATCGCGTTCGCGATCGGCCGCGATGAGCTGGCGGACTGGGAGGCGCGGCTCGCCGAGCACGGCATCGCGATCGAAGGGCGCACCAAATGGTCGCGCGGCGGCGAGAGCGTCTATTTCCGCGATCCCGACGGGCACCTCTTGGAACTGGCGACGCCGGGACTATGGGCAATTTACTAAGATTCAAGCCTGGAATAGGTCCAGGTCCGCAGGCGACGGGCTTCACAATCGGGCGTTCGTCGCTATCTTAAGGTGCGTGAGATTCCGCCCGGGCCTTGAACCCGAGAAGGAGAGAGAATGGCGAGGCCGAGACCACAGGTGATCCGGCTCACAGATGCTGCTGCCGAGCGCATCAAGTACGTGATGGCGAACGCGGAGAAGCCGGTCGTGGGCGTGCGCGTTGGCGTCAAGAATGGCGGTTGTGCCGGCATGGCCTACACCATGGAATATGCCGATGCGATCGCGCCCGCCGACGAGGTGGTCGAGGACAAGGGCGTGCGGGTTCTGATCGACCCCAAGGCGATCCTGTTCCTGATTGGCACCGAGATGGACTACAAGACCGACAAGCTCGCTGCGCAGTTCGTGTTCAATAACCCGAACCAGACCTCGGCGTGCGGCTGCGGCGAGTTGGTGCAGCTCAAGCCGGCGGCGGACGGCGCCGCCGACGCGCACTAATTTAGAACCGTGATCCAATCAAGTTGAATCGAGATCATGGTCGAGCTTCTTGATCGAGCATGATCTTTTCCGAAAACCGGTTCCCGCTTTTCGGGATCATGCTCCCGTGACCCCGGACGACATCCAGGAATTGTTTGCAGTCTTCGGCACGGTCTCGGTGCGCCGTATGTTCGGCGGCGCTGGCATCTATGCGGACGAAACGATGTTCGCCCTGGTGGCGGACGGCGTCATCTATCTCAAGGCCGACGCGGTGAATACGCCGGCGTTCGAGCGCGAACAGCTTCCGCCGTTTACCTATGCCACCAAGGACGGCAAGCGCGGCGTGATGTCCTACCGGCGCATGCCGGACCGGCTCTATGACGATCCCGAGGAGCTGGCGACTTGGGCACGTGATGCGCTCGCGGCGGCGCACCGAACCGGCGTGCGCGCGAAGAAGGTGGGCAAGAAGGCTGCCGGCACGAAGGCTGTGAGCAGGAAACGCGCGGTCAACAAAGGCACGACCAAGAGCCACGTAACCAAGAAGCGCCCGACCAAGCGGCGTGCAAAGAAGTAGCCCCGACGGGGCCTATACATGACTTTTCCGCTGTCATCGTCCGCGCAGGCGGACGATCCAGTACACATCGATGCAGCTTAGATAAGAGCGCGCTGATCAAGCCTTTGCGCGGACGACCGGGCGCAGCAGGAACGCCGGCAGATGCGTGTCGCTCGCGCTGTCATCGCGTGGCGCTGGCCGTTGCGGCCGCCGCGGCCTTGCCTCCGCGATGCGAGCGACCGGTGCTTCCTCGATGCGGGCGACCGGTGCGGGAGCTTCCTCAACCCGCGCGACGGGCGCTTTCTCGGGCCGCGGCGACTTCCGGCCGCGTCCGCCCTGCTGGCGGTCCTGCCGGCCGCCACGCCGGTGCGAAGTGGACCGAGCGGGGGCCTCTTCCTCGCTTGCCGCCGGCGGCTCTCCCATCCATGGGATGGTCTGGCCGATCAGCTTCTCGATCGCGGCAACGGATTTGCTATCGGGCCCCGTGACGATGGATATCGCAGTGCCGCTGCGGCCGGCGCGACCGGTGCGGCCGATGCGGTGCACGTAGTCGTCGGCGTGGAACGGCACATCGAAATTGAAAATGTGGCTCACGTCCGGGATATCGAGCCCGCGTGCGGCGACGTCGGAGGCGATCAGCAGGCTCACGTCGCCTTTGCGGAAAGAATCGAGCGCCGTCATGCGTTCCGGCTGACTCATGTCGCCGTGCAGCGCCGCCGCATTGAAGCCATGGCGGACCAGCGAGCGGTGCAGCAGGGCCACCTCGCGCTTGCGGTTGCAGAAGATGATGGCGTTCTTGAAGTTCTCGTCGGCGCGGATCAGGCGGCGCAGCGTGTCGCGTTTCTCGTGCGGCTCGCGTCCGGACTTGACCAGGAGCTGGGTAATGGCGGTGACGGTCGTCGCCGGCCGCGACACCTCGACTCTGACCGGGTTGTGCAGGAACTGCTCGGTGATGCGCCGGATTTCCGGTGGCATCGTGGCAGTGAAGAACAGGGTCTGGCGTGTGAACGGCACCAGCTTGCAGATGCGCTCGATGTCCGGGATGAAGCCCATGTCGAGCATGCGGTCGGCTTCATCGATGACCAGGAGCTCGACGCCGGTGAGCAGCAGCCGTCCACGCTCGAAATGATCGAGCAGGCGTCCGGGCGTGGCGATCAGCACGTCGACGCCGCGCGTTAGCTTCGTATCCTGGTCGTCGAACGATACGCCGCCGATGATGAGCGCGACGTTGAGCTTCTGCCCCGCGCCGTATTTGATGAAGCTTTCCTCGACCTGCGCCGCGAGCTCGCGCGTCGGCTCCAGAATGAGCGTGCGCGGCATGCGGGCGCGGGCGCGGCCGTTCTCGAGCATCGTGAGCATCGGCAGCGTGAAGGCGGCGGTCTTGCCGGTGCCGGTCTGCGCGATGCCGAGCACGTCGCGCCGGGTGAGAACGTGCGGTATCGCTTGTTCTTGGATCGGGGTGGGGGTGGTGTAGCCTGCCGCCTTAACGGCAGCTTGAACCTTATCGGACAAACCGAGCTTTGAAAAAGGCATGTATCCTCGAGTTGGGACCGATCCTACCCGCGTCGGGTAACAGTTAAGCGAAGACTGCGCGGGAGGTACGGTCGAATGGATCGAACCATTGACCGGGAAGATAGGCGCAAAAGGCCGAAAGTCAATCATGCCGCAGTGCAATAAGTAGCAATAATACCTAATTTTCCTGCCAAAACGGCCTTCGGAGGTGTGATGAGTGAGCCGCTGCCGATCGTTCTGGTTCCCGGGCTCATCTGCTCGGCAAGGCTCTATGCCGAGCAGGTCCCCAGGCTCTGGAGATGCGGGCCGGTCACCATCGCGGACCACCGGCGCGACGACACCGTCGACGCCATCGCGGCACGGATTCTGGCTGAGGCGCCGCCGCGCTTTGCGCTCGTGGGCCTTTCGATGGGCGGCTACATCGCATTTGCCATGCAAAGGCAGGCGCCCGACCGCGTCGCGCGCCTCGCGCTGCTCGACACCTCGGCGCGGCCCGACATGCCTGAACAGAGCGAGCGGCGCCGGACGCTGATTGCGCTTGCCGAGCGCGGCCGATACGTCGAAATACCGGAACTCCTCTACCCGGCGTTTGTGCATCGCAATCGGCAAGGCGACGAGACGTTGCGCGCCACCGTCCGCACGATGGCGGAGGAAACCGGTGCCGATGCATTCGTGCGCCAGCAGCGTGCCATCATGTCGCGCCCGGACCGTCGGCCATTGCTCACTTCGCTCCGCTGTCCCACGCTCGTCCTCGTTGGTGAGGGCGACGAGCTGACGCCGCCCGCGCTCTCGCAGGAGATCGCGGCCGGCATCGCCGGATCGCGGCTCGTGGTGGTGCCCGATTGCGGACATCTCTCGACGCTGGAGCGGCCGGAGGCCGTCAATCGGGCGCTCATGGAGTGGATGAAGGGATGACGCGCGGTGACACTAAGTCGACATCATAGAGTGCTCGTTCTTCGATCGTCCCGGCCGGGCGAAGCGAGACGCCGGGACGACAGTGACCGTTCAATGCTATAGATGGCCATGTCCACGGTCCTCGATCTGATCGGCGAGACCCCGCTGGTAGAGGTGACGCGCATCGAGCGCGGGCCCTGCCGGCTGTTCCTCAAGCTCGAGAGCGCCAACCCATCGGGCTCGCTCAAGGATCGTCCGGCGCGCTCGATGATCGAGGCGGCCGAAGCAGACGGCCGGCTCAAGCCGGGCGGCACCATCGTGGAGGCGACCGCGGGCAATACCGGGGTGGGCCTCGCGCTCGTCGGCGGCCGCAAGGGCTATCGCACCGTGCTGGTTGTTCCCGACAAGATGGCGCGCGAGAAGGTGCTGCACGCGCAGGCGATGGGCGCCGAGGTGGTGTTGAGCCGCTCCGACGTTGGCAAGGGCCACCCCGATTATTACCAGGAGGTGGCCGAGGCGATCACCAAGCGCACGCCCGGCGCCTTCTTCGTCAATCAGTTTGCCAATCCGGCGAATCCGCTTTCGCACGAGACCACGACCGGGCCGGAGATACTGCACCAGATGGAGGGCGACATCGACGCGGTCGTGGTCGGCGTCGGCTCGGGCGGCATGCTCACCGGCATCGGTCGTTGCATGCGCAACCGCTCGCCCAAGACCGCGATGATCCTCGCCGACCCGCAGGGCTCGATTCTGGCGCCCTATGTCGAGACCGGAAAGATGACGACACCCGGCAGCTGGGCGGTCGAGGGCATCGGCGAAGATTTCATTCCGCCGATCTGCGACCTCTCACTCGTCAACAAGGCCTATGCGATCCCCGACCAGGAGAGCTTTGCGGCCTCGCGCGACCTCTTGCGCATGGAGGGCATTCTCGCCGGCTCGTCCTCGGGCGCGCTGCTGGCGGCGGCGCTGCGCTTCTGCCGCGCCCAGAGCGAGCCCAAGCGGGTGGTGACGCTCGTTTGCGATTCAGGCGCCAAATATCTCTCCAAGGTATTCAACCCGGCGTTCCTGGCGCAGGAGGGCTGGACCCATCCCGAGCGTCACGGCACCGTGCGCGATGTCGTGATCGGCCGCTACAACGAGGGCATGGCGTTCGTGGTGCGGCCGCAGGACAATCTGCGCGCCGTGTTCTCGCGCATGCGCTCGACCGGCGTCTCGCAGCTGCCGGTGATCGACGAAGCCGGACACGTGGTCGGTCTGGTCGACGAGAGCGATGTGCTCGCCGCCCTCATCACCGACGCCGGTGGCGCCAACAGGGCGTTTGAGCTGCCGGTGCGCGACGTGATGGTGACGCGGCTCGAGACCATCTCGGCCGACTCGCCGATCGCCGAGCTGGTGCCGCTGTTCCGCAAGGACTACACCGCCATCGTGATGGATGGCGACCAGTTCCTCGGCGTGGCCACCCGCCTCGACCTCATCAACTATTTCCGGATCGCAACGTGAATGCAGGTTCTTCCTTCGGCGTTGTAGGGTGGGCAAAGGCGCGGGCACGGCGTCTCTCTTTGGTAGAGACCTTCGTGCGCCGTGCCCATCATCGACATCGACGCCAACCACACCGCTTTCGGTGGGCACGGCGCACGCCAATCTTCCCTCGATGAGAGGTGGTGCCAGCGCCCATAGCCCGTCCAAAGACGGGCGTAAACGCCCTTATGCCCACCCTACAGCCCGTCGCGACGTGATAAGCAGCGGGGACGACACCGAGGGAATGGATCATCCGGAGAAAGCATGACACAACAAAAGAACCTCGACTTCGCCACCCGCTGCGTGCACGCCGGGCAGGAGCCCGATCCGACGACCGGCGCCGTGATGATGCCGATCTACGCGACCTCGACCTTCGTGCAGCAGAGCCCGGGCGTGAACAAGGGCTTCGACTACGCGCGCACCAAGAACCCGACCCGCATGGCGTTCGAGCGCTGCGTGGCCGACCTCGAAGGCGGCCGCAAGGCGTTCGCGTTTGCGTCGGGACTGTCCGCCATTGCCACGACGCTTGATTGCCTCGACCATGGCGCGCACATCGTCGCGGTCGACGATCTCTACGGCGGCTCGCGCCGGCTGTTCGAGCGCGTGCGGCGGCGCTCGGCCGGGCTCGATATCAGCTACGTCGATCTCACCGATGCCGAGCGGCTCGACGCCGCCATCCGTCCGAACACGCGGCTCGTCTGGGTCGAGACGCCGACCAACCCGACGCTCAAGCTCGTCGATCTCGAGCGCGTTGCCACCATTTCAAAGAGGCGCGGCGTCTGGACCGGAGCGGACAACACCTTCGCGAGCCCCTATGTGCAGCGGCCGCTCGAACACGGCTTCGATCTGGTCGTGCATTCGACCTCCAAATATCTCAACGGCCATTCCGATATCGTGGGCGGCGTTGCGATCGTGGGCGACAACGAAGATCTCGCCGAGCGCCTCACATTCCTGCAGAACGCGGTCGGCGCCATCCAGGGGCCGTTCGATTCTTTCCTCGCTCTGCGTGGCCTCAAGACCTTGGCGCTGCGGATGGAGCGCCACTGCACCTCGGCGCTCAAGATCGCACAGTGGCTCGAGCGGCACCCCAAGGTGCGCCGTGTCTACTATCCAGGGCTCGCGAGCCATCCCCAGTACGCGCTCGCCAAGAAACAGATGCGCGCCTTCGGCGGCATGATCTCGGCCGACCTTCAAGGCAACCTGGATGACGCCAAGCGCTTCCTTGAGCGCTGCCGGCTGTTTGCGCTGGCCGAAAGCCTCGGCGGAGTGGAGAGCCTGATCGAGCATCCGGCGCTGATGACGCACGGCTCGGTGCCGCCCGAGGTGCGCGCCACGCTCGGGATCGGCGATACGCTGGTGCGGCTCTCGGTCGGCATCGAGGATGCCGACGACCTGATCGCCGATCTTTCGGCGGCGCTGGGTTGACGGCCATGAGCGGCGAGCAAGCGCGATCCGACACCGCGGGCGTGATCGCGCCGCCGCCGTTGATCGGGCTCGCAACACTGGTCATCGGCGTTGCCGCCGATTGGCTGTGGCCGTTGGGCATATTGCACGCAGCGCTGAATTGGCCGGCGCGCATCGTGCTCGGGGCGGTTCTTCTCATCCCCGGCTGGCTTTTGGTCTTTGTGGGCGAGCGCAGCTTCAAACGTGTCGGCACCAACGTCCCGCCGTGGCGGCCGGCGCTGGCGCTCGCGACCGATGGGGTTTATGGCTACCTGCGCAATCCCATGTACGTCGGCGCGATCATGATGCTGCTCGGGATCGCGGCTGCGCTGGCGTCGGACTGGATCGCGATCCTGATCATCCCGACCGCGTTAACCCTGCACTTCGGCGTGGTTCGGCGCGAGGAGCGCTATCTCGAGGCCAAGTTCGGCGACGACTATCGGGCCTACAAGGCGCGCGTGCCGCGCTATGGCTGGCCGCGCTGAGATTTTCCATTGGCAGTCCCTTTGCAGAAGTCGTGCCGAACCCGTATAGGGCAGGGCCTCAATCCAGGAACGGGTTATGCGTACACAGGTTGGTATTATCGGCGCGGGGCCAGCGGGCCTCATGCTCTCACATCTCCTGCATCTGCAGGGTATCGACACGGTCATCCTGGAGAACCGCAGCCGCAGCTATATCGAGAACCGCATCCGCGCCGGCCTGATCGAGCAATGGGCACGCGACCTCCTGATCGAGAGCGGGGTCGGCGAGCGCATGCAGCGCGAGGGCCTGTCGCACAACGGGGTTCACTTCTGCTTCAACGACACCCTGCACTACATCGACTTCCGCACGCTGGTCGGCAAGGGCGTGACGATCTACGGCCAGCAGGAGGTCATCAAGGACCTGGTCGCGAAACGGCTCGCCGACGGCGGGCAGATCCTGTTCGAGGTCGATGACGTCAGCGTCCACGACCTCACCGGCGCGGCACCGAAGATCCGCTTTCGCCACAACGGCAAGGTCGAAGAGCTCGCTTGCGATTTCATCGGCGGCTGCGACGGCTTTCATGGCATTTGCCGGCCGAGCATCCCTGAGGGCGTGCTGACGGTCTACGATCGCGAATATCCGTTCGGCTGGGTCGGGATTCTGTCGCAATCGCCGCCGCCCGACGATGAGCTGATCTACGCCTATCACCGGCGCGGCTTTGCGCTCTACACCATGCGCTCGCCGGTGCTGGCGCGGCTCTATCTGCAATGCGCCTCCGACGACGAGATCGAGGCCTGGCCGGACGAGCGCATCTGGCAGGAGCTGCATGCCCGGATCGGCGGCACGCGTGCGCTTGCCGAGGGCAAGATGCTGCAGAAGGGCATTACCGCGATGCGCAGCTTCGTGGTCGAGCCGATGCAATATGGGCGGCTATTCCTTGCCGGCGATTCCGCCCACATCCAGCCGCCGACCGGCGCCAAGGGCATGAACCTCGCGTTCGCCGACGTGGTCGTGCTCGCGCGCGCATTCGCCGAGCACTACAAGTCCGGCCGCGACGATCTCCTGGAGCGCTATTCGCAAGTTTGCCTGCGGCGGGTCTGGAAGGCGCAACGCTTCTCCTGGTGGATGACGCAGATGCTGCATCTCAATCCGACCCACAACGCCTTTGACCGCCAGTGCCAGCTCGCCGAGCTTGAGTATGTCGTGACCTCGGAGGCCGGCGCTCGCTCGCTCGCGGAGAACTACGTTGGGCTGCCGGTGGAGGTGTAGCGGTCAGAAATTACGCCGCGCTTCTCTCTCTCTTGTCGTCTACCTGGCTCCAAGGGGTTCGAGAAAAGCCTTCTGCTCCTCCCGCTTCAAGGTTCTGAAGTCGGGAACGTTATCGCATTGCTCTTTGTTGTTCTTCTTCGTGGTCTTCGGGCATAGACAGTAGGCGCGCACGGTCAGGGTGTGCACGGGCTTTACAGCATTGATGATGCTCTTCCCCATCACACGGCAGAGCTCTATGTCGTTGAATGCGGTCTGGCTCGTGCTTTGCAACGTCCAAACGCGATCCTTTTCGATCTTCGGCCCCGGTGCAGGGGGTGTGACGAAATACATAACAAGCAGAATGAAGCTCTCCATGACACCCTCATACCTTACTGTGCCCTCAACTGAAGGTTCCTGATTGCCTGTTCAATCTGCGCCAGGTCTGAGCGAGTCTCCGCAGCCAAGACAGCTGGAGAATAGATCAGCGGAGCCGGGCGATTTGGGTCAAAGCCCGCCCCGCCTTTGGGCAAAGTGACGACGGTAAAGTGCTTCGTTTTTGGCTTGGCTACGAAGTTTATGTTGAGCTGCTCCTCAAGGAAATAATAGCCGCTGAGACTCCAGAAGTCGGTCCCGCTTGGAAAGGTGAATGTATGGCTGCCATTTCCGCTGAACTTGATGAAAACGACTGAGGAGTAGCTGGGTTTGTCGATCGATGCAGAATTGGTGACATACATGGCCTGGACCGACCGGTACAGCCATTCGCCGACCCCGAGATGCCGCGCCAATACGTGATAGGACGGACTCGAAGGATCGCATACCAAACGCGTATCCTTGATGAGCTCGGATGATTCAAACGCGAAATCCACGCCGCTGCTGCGCGTGCCTTTAAGATCAAGCTGAACGCCAGGGCCGCCGCCTAGGACCCAAGACACAAATCGCGTCACTCCCTGCTTCGCCAGCGACTTTCGTGTGAGACCGACGCCGGGGGTGATGTCGGCTTCCGCCTTGGGTTGAAGCGAAACCTTGATTGTCCAGCCATTCGCGTCGAATTGTTTGCGATCAACATTCTGACTTAGCCACTTGAGGGCGGATTGAAGCTCACATGCTGTGTGCGAAAGCAGTTCCCGCATTGGCAGCGCCGGGTCGGGCGGAATATCGGGGACGATGGCGCATCCTGCACAGGATGCCGCGAGCGAGATAGCTGCCAGACAATGCCCCCACGCTACCATGACGCACCCCCTGAACATCCTGAAATGTACTCAAGTAAGCCCCATTTGCATTGTCAAGCTGTAGAAATGGGCAGCCGGCGAAAAAGCCAGAGACTGTTGCCTTTTTGAAGCAGGCCGGACGTGCAACGCGCCGTCTTCGCAAAAAGATCTTGCTCAAACAAAAAGCTGGCGCATATCCCGGCGAAAGGGGCATCGGTTTGCCGACAAAGGACATGCGCCACACAACGAATCCAGAGCTCTTCCCGATTCATCCGAAGCGGGAATAGCTCTGGCCCCGATTCAACTTGATCGGATCATGGTCTCGTGCCGCAAGCCATGGCGAACGTTAGACCTGCGACACTAGCGCAATATCTTTCCCAGCGGCCGGTTGAATGCTGCGATCACCACGCCCGCGAACGCTGCGACGCCGGCGATCATCAGGAAGAAGTACATCTTCTCCATGGAGCTCCAGAAGCTGCCGAGCCAGCCGCCGACGAAGTTGCCGACAAAGCTGGTGCCGAGCCACACCCCCATCATCATCGAGACCATGCGCGCCGGCGCCGCCTTTGAAACGAGCGAGAGCCCGACCGGCGAAAGGTAAAGCTCGCCGATGGTGATGACCACGAAATAGGCGAGGAGCCACAGCCAGCTTGCGTCGGGTGCGCCGCCCCCCTGCCAGGCAGCGCCGACCAGGATCAGGTTGGCGAGCGCGACGCCGAAGCAGCCGAGCGCCATCTTGTTGATGCTCGAGGGCTCGGTGCCGCGGCGCGCCTGCCGCGCCCACAGCGCGATGATGAACGGCGTGAGCGCGAAGATCAGGAACGGATTGAACGATTGGAACCAGGTCACCGGGATTTGGCCGTGCCAGACGATCAGATCGACGGTCCGATTGGTGTAGTCGTCGGCCCATAACGGGATGGTGTTGCCCTGCTGCTCGTAGGTTGCCCAGAACAGCGCGTTGGGCAGGAACAGCAGCAGCAGCGAGAACACCGCGCGGCGCTCGATGCGGTTGAGCGGCCGGGGGAGCTCGCCCAGGGCCTTGGCGCGATGCAGCTCGTCGAGCGGCAGCGAGTAGCTCCTGAGCGCATAGAGATAGATCGCAAGCCCGATGGTCATGCCGACGCCGGCGGCGCCGAAACCGTAGTGCCAGCCGACCGTTTCGCCCAGCGTGCCGCAGACGAGCGGCGCCAGGAAGGCGCCGAGGTTGATCCCGACGTAGAAGATCGAATAGGCGCGGTCGCGGCGCGGGTCGCCGGGGCGGTAGAGGCTGCCGACCTGGGCCGACATGTTGGGCTTGAAACAGCCGTTGCCCAGGATGAGCGCGAGCAGCGCGAACAGAAACAGCGGCTGGAACGCCATCATGAAGTGCCCGAACGCCATGAGCGCGGCACCGATCACGATGGTGCGATGCTGGCCGAGCACGCGGTCGGCGATGAGCCCCCCGAAGAACGGCGTGAAGTACACAAGGCCGGTGTAGAGACCGTAGATTTGCGAGGCAAACGGCTGTGTGCCGAGCTCACCGAAGATGCCTTCGAGCACGCGCCGCAGGGTCGCAAGCCCGATCACGCTGTCATGGTTGCCGGGCAGCAGCAGGAATTTCACCATGTACAGGATGAGCAGCGCGCGCATCCCGTAATAGGAAAAGCGTTCCCACATCTCGGTCGTGAACAGGAAGGCGAGCCCGCGCGGGTGGCCGAGAAGGTCGCTGGGGGCGCGACCGCGTTGAATTGTCTGTGTGTAGGCCATGCGATGTCCGTGTCACGCGCGCGCTTGCGTGGGGGCGGAAGAAAGTGTGCCGATCCACCTTCCCCGTTCCGTCCCGCGCATTCGCGGCTCGAGCTTCTTCCAGTGCAGGCGAGTGCGACCACATCTTGGCTGGCTGCGCGCTTGCGCGAACGGGCGACCACAGGTTCGGCCATAAGGGTCGTGGCCGTCGTCGGGTCTGGAGAGAATCTGGATGGTAACGGTTTCACCCTCAATGGCCGGCGGGCCAATTGTCGTGAGGCCAATCGTCGGGGCGGCAGGGTTTACGCGCACGCTTCCTCTGGCGCAGGCCGTGAAACGGAATAGTGACATCGCGGGCTGACCTTTTGAACGTCCATCGGAATCGATGCTATCCGTATTCCGGGGCCGCTGGTAGACTGCGCCCCGGCGGGTGCGGCTAATCGTCGGCTCCGCGTGCGTTACGACGGAGGAGACACCAAGAGATGAGAGCGTTCCGCCTTTTCCGCCTGTCGGCTCAAGTCGCGGTTGCGGTTGTGGCCTTGCTGGCGGCCAATCCGTCGCAGGCGCAGAACAACCCTGCCGCCAACTATCCCAATAAGCCGGTCCGCCTGATCGTGCCGTTCGCGGCCGGCGGCGGCAACGACATTTTTGCGCGGCTGGTCGGCGCCAAGGCGTCGCAATATCTCGGGCAGCAGTTCGTGATCGAGAACCGTCCCTCCGCAGGCGGCCGCGTCGCGGCTGAGTTCGTTTCCAAGCAGCCCGGCGATGGCTATACGCTGTTCGTCGGCGCGAGCGGCGTGATGTCGATCTCGGCCGCGGTCTATCCAAACCTTGCTTATCATCCGACCAAGAGCTTCATTCCGCTCACCATGACGGCGAACTTCCCGTTGATCATGGTAAGCCAGGTCAAGATCGCGCCCAAGACCGTGGCGGAGCTCGTGGCCTATGCCAAGGCCAATCCCGACAAGTCGAACTACGGCACCACGTCGCCGGCATTCACGATCGCGACCGAGCTTCTCAAGCTCAAGACCGGCATGCCGGCCGTCGCCATTCCGCTCAAGAGCAGCGCCGAGATGATGCTGTGCGTCATCCAGACGCAATGCCTGCTCTCGATCGCTGATGGTCCGCCCACGATCCCACAGGTCAAGGACGGCAAGGTGCGCGCGCTGGCGGTCACCGGCTCGGAGCGTTCGCCGGAACTGCCCGACGTGCCCAGTATGGCGGAGGCCGGTTATCCGGAGGTCAATACCAAGCTGTGGAGCGGCTTCTTTGCGCCGGCCTCGACCCCGCCCGCGATCGCCAGCAAGCTGCAGGCCGCGTTCTCGCGCGCGATCCGTGACGCCGAGGTGTCGAAGAAGCTCAGAGGCATGGCGGTCAATCCGGGCGGCGGCTCGTCCGACGAGTTCCGCAAGATGATCGACGCCGACATCGAGACCTATGTGAAGGTCGTCAAGGCTGCCAACCTGAAGTTCGAGCGGTAAGCGCAGGCGCAGTGAGCTCTGCCGTCGTCTCCGCCTCCATTACTGTCGTCCCCGCGCAGGCGGGGACCCATACGCCGCAGCAGCGGTGATGTGGCGACGGCGACGGAATAATGGAAAGGCCGGTGATTATGGGTCCCCGCTTGCGCGTCGCTTGCGCGGGGACGACGGGCGAGGCTGGAAGATGACAGAAGAGGCTCTCGCTATCCCCTAAAGGCCAGTCCTGATTGCGCTCCCGGCGAAGGGCCAGCCTCGATTGCGATTGCGACAATATAGAGGGGCTCCTGACACGACGTCGCCTCGCGCGCGGCGCATGCCCCGGTATAAGCTGCAAGGAGCCTCATCGATCAGGCCATGCCCGCCGATCGGGAGCGCTCGAAAGTGACGCCGGGAGGAGACCATGAAGAGACTATTCCTTATTGCCGCAGTGCTCACCCTGGCGGCTCCCGCTGCGGCGGACGACATCTTCAAAGGCGAAACGATCAACATCAATGTCGGCTATCCGGTGGGCGGCGCACCCGATCTCTACTTCCGGGTCTTCTCCAGGCACTATGGACGGCACATCCCGGGCAATCCGACGGTGATCGTCAAAAACATGCCGGGCGCCGGCACGCTGCGAGCGGCCAATTACGTCTACAACGTTGCCGCCAAGGACGGCACCGAGCTCGGCAATTTCAGCTCCGCGGCGACGATGGAGCCGCTGATGGGCAACGACCAGGCGAAATTCGACGCCACCAAGTTCAGCTGGATCGGCAGCATGAACCAGGAGATGAATTTCTGCGGCATCTGGCAGCGGCCGGGAGCGCCGACCTCCTTCCCCGACATGCTGACCAAGGAAACCATCTT
Organism: uncultured Alphaproteobacteria bacterium; assembly: GCA_963753575.1. Lineage (GTDB taxonomy): Bacteria > Pseudomonadota > Alphaproteobacteria > Rhizobiales > Xanthobacteraceae > VAZQ01. Next base: position 1,541,207 of record CAVWCR010000003.1, on the reverse strand, counting down.
TGCCTCCTCGGGTGGATTGACCTCGTTCGGCTATCAGCAACCGTTGATCTTCAAGAATGTGTTCGGCGCCAAGGTGCGGATGGTGACCGGCTATTCCGGCATCCCGCAGGCCTACCTCGCCATGCAGCGGGGTGAAGCAAACGGCATGTGCGGGCTCGTCCGCACGCACATCAGGACGCTGTTTCCGAAAGATGTGAAGGAAGGCCGCTTCAAGCTCATCGTTCAGATGGGACCCAAGACGACGGATGAGCTTGGCCCGGTCCCCAGCATCTTCAAGTTTCTGAAAGACGAGAAAGACCGCAAGGTGCTCGAATTCCACTTCAACACCAAGCTGCTCGGCCGTCCGCTCGCCGGCCCGCCCGGCGTCCCGCCCGAGCGTCTGGCAATCCTGCGCAAGGGCTTCGAGGATACGATGCGCGATCCCGAGTTCCTGGCCGAGGCCGAGAAGGCCAATCTCGATATCGATCCGGCCACCTACCAGGAGGTGCTGGAGCTTCTGGCGAAGTTTGCCGACTATCCCCCGGATGTGCTCGAGCGGGCGCGGCGGGCCATTGCGCGCTGAATACGTGCGATGCTGCGCTCTCGCTCGCCATCCTGTCGTCCCCGCCTTCGCGGAGACGACACTGAGAGTGTGGCGCGGATCATCGCAACCTCACCGCTCGTTGCGGACCGCCTGATATCGCTCAACGACCGCCTTGGGCGTCGCGTAGATGTCGTGCAGCGTCTTGGCAACTTCTTCGCCTGAGATCGGGCCCTCGACCTCGAGGCCCGTGCGCTTGGCGTCGGCGCGGAACTCCGGGTCCTTCATGGTGGCGTCGAAGGCACGCCGCAGCGCCTTGAGCCGCTCGGCCGGAACGCCCGGCGTGGTCGCGACCGGCCGCCCCATCTTCTGCGCCCCGAAGGCGAGCGTCAGGATCTGGCGTGACGCCTCGTCGCGCACGAGATCGGCGACCAGCGGCACGTCCGGCAGCTCGGGATGCTTGGCCATGCTGAGCTGCAGGATCACGTTGATCTGCTTGTCCCTCAGCCAGTGCGGCCGTGCCGATTTGATCGCCGCCCAGGTGAAGCTGCAGTAGCCGTCAAGCTCGCCGCGCTCCATGGCGATGCCGACTGCGCCGCTGTCGGGATAGCCCAGCACGGTCTTGAAGCGGGTGCCAAGGACGGCGTTCAAGAGCTTCGGAAAGTAGTTGCTCTCGGCCGATGCACCAGTCGAGCCGACCGCGACCTCGCGGCGCTTGGCGTCCTCGATCGACTTGATGCCGGTCTTGACCCAGGTGATGCAGGTCGCGACGTCGCGGTTCATGCTGCCGATCCAGCCGAACTTGAGCGCGTCGTAGCGCGCCTGTTGATTGCCGTAGAGCGGCTCGGTGACAAGGCTGCGCGAGGGATGCGCGAGCACGCTGCCGTCGCGCGCCGCGACGTTATAGAGATAGTTGAACATCACGATGCCGCCGGCGCCCGGCATGTTCTCCGGCACCATCGTGGGCTTGCCCGGGATGTGGGCGCCGATGTGGCGAGCGAGGAGGCGCAGATAGAGATCGTTGCCGGTGCCGACGCCATAGCCGACCAGCATGCGCACGCGCTTGTCCTTGTAGAAGCTCTCGACCGATGATTGGGCCGCAGCCGGGGAGGGCAGGGATATTAGAAGCGCTGCAGTGAGCGCACCGCCATGCTTGCGTATCTTCATCGCAGCTCTCCCGACGCATGCAAAATAAGTTGTTGTCGTCCCCGCGCAGGCGGGGACCCATACTCACCGGGCTTTCCACTGTTCGACGGCAATGCCACCTGGCTTGCACACGGCGTATGGGTCCCCGCCTGCGCGGGGACGACGCTGGAGATGTATAAGCCAGTCATCGGCAATCCATATCATTGCGAGGCGATCATGTGCTGGACCGCGAGGTAGCTGAACGTCATCGATGATGCGAGCGAGAGGCCGGCCTGGTAGCCGACGCCGTGTTCGGTAGTCGCCGCCACATTCCCGGACGCGTAGAGGCCGGGGATCGGCCGGCGGCGCTGATGAATGACCTGTCCGTTGCTGTCGGCAAGGAGCCCGACCGAGGCGGAGCCGGTCGGATGCAGCGCGACGCCAAAGAACGGCGGCTCTTCAATGGTGCCGAGGCTGGCATTGCTGCCGCGCGGCGCCTTGGCGGAGGCAAGCTTCCACTGGTTCTCGCCGCGGCGGAAGTCGGGATCGGTGCCGGCGCGCGCAAAGCCGTTGAAGCGCTCCGCCGTCTGCATCAGTGCATCGGCATCGATGCCGAGCTTCGCCGCAAGCTCCTTGAGGGTTGCGGCGCGCGGCACGGTCTTCGGAACCTCGCTGCCGACCGGCTGATTGGCAAACGAGAAGCGCTTGAGATACTGGGAATCGAAGATCAGGAAGGCGGGCAGGTTCGGGTATTCATGCTTCATCGGGTCGAGAGTGCGCAGCTGCGGCACGATCCCCTGGAAGAACGTCTCGTCGGCGAAGCGCCTGCCGTACTTGTTCACCACCATGGTGTGCGGGCTGCACAGCTCGACAATGCCGGCATGCACGCACAGGCCGGGCTTGCCCGGCGCGTCGGGCGGAATCGTGTAGGACAGCATCACCCGCAGGCTGTTCTCGATCTTGTGCAGGATGCCGCCGATCTCGGCGCCGTAGACAAGGCCGTCGCCGGTGAGCGACGCGAGCGAGAGGCTGTCGGGCTCCTGGTCGATGCCGGGGATTTGCTCGAAGTCGCGGCTCATCAGCGCATTGGCGCTGTAGCCGCCGGTGCCGATGATCACGCCCTTGCGCGCGGTGATGCGCTCGCCCGACGCCTTGATCACGCCGGTCACCCGCTTGCCGTCGACCGCGAGGCCCTCGACCTGCTGGTCGGTGAGCACCGATACGCCGCGTTGGCGCAGCACGTTGAGGAAATGGCAGATCAGGCCGAGCCCCTTGCCGCGCATGTCGCGCGCCTTGCGCTCGCGCACGAGATCCTGGTCCCAACGCGAGAAGTTGTTGATGCCGCCCCAACTGACCTGTTCCTCGGCAGTGACGAAACAGGGCACGTCGTGCGGCGTGAGCACGCGCTGGCGCCAGTCGCCGAGGTCGTAACCGGAAATGAGCTCCACTTCGAGCGAGCGGCCGACCGCGCGGGTGCCGGGCGCGGTGCCGAAATAGTGGTCGGTGAGGCCGCGCACGATGCGATAGCGGACCCCGCAGCCTTCGAAGAACTGGATCGCCTCGCGTCCGCGGTCGACGAAGGTCGCCATGCGCTGCTCGTCGAGGAATCCGCCCGAGAGAAAGCGCATATAGGCGATGACGTCGTCGCGGTTGTCCTCGTAGCCCGCGGTTTGAGCAAGGTGGTTCTGGCCGACCCAGATCAGCCCATAGGAATTGACGGTGCCGCCGCCGAGCAGGCTCGCCTTTTCAAGCACGATCGGCTTGAGCCCCAGCTCATGCGCCGCCAGCGCGCCCGAGAGCCCGGCGATGCCGGAGCCCAGGACGACAACGTCGTAAGCTTCGTTGTCATTCATTGTCTAGAATGCTCGTCCCGTATGCGCTGACTTTGTGATGAGTATTGACTTCAAGTTCGCCACGGCGGAACTCCCTCTCCCCAGCCGAACTCGGGTTTACCCGAGTTCGGCCACTCAATCACATGGCCGAAGTCGGAAACATCCGCCTTCGGCTGGCGAGGGAGCAGGCCGCAATCGCTGCTCGGCCGTGCCTTCTTCCTACGAGCGCTCACGTTGGTCTCTCTACCGGCTGCGGCTCACATTGTAGTCGGTGTTGAAGCAGGTCGGCTCGCGATAGCCCTTCGACACCGTCACGATGCGCGGGTTCTCGTCCTTGACCGCCTGGAACAGCGGCTCGGTCGCGCGCCAGAGATTGTTGAAGGCGGCGTCGTGATGTGCCGGCATGTAGACGTCGGGCTTGTAGGTGCGCACGTGTTCGAGCGCCTGTGTCACCGTCGCCGTGTGGAGATAGGCGGCGGAGACCGCGATCAGCCCCAGGTCGACGCGGCCCACGCGCTCCATCGCGGCCTTCTCGAAGTCGGTGATGCGGCCGCCGCTGTCGCGATACATGATGCGGAAGCCCGAATCGAGCGTGATCAGGTAGGCGATCGTTCCTTCGGCGCGGACACGGCGGTCCTGCGTGCCGCGCTGGCGGATCGCCGCCTGCTCGGCGACTTGCTCCGCGGTCGGCGCCGGTGTCGTGGCCTTCAGTGCAGTGGTGAAGGCGTCAACGAGTTGCTTCGGCGGCTCGCCGTGCCGGCCCAGGATCGGCTCCACCTTGAAGGCACCCAGTTGCAGCACTTCGCCGCCGCGGCCGGTGACGGTGCGCACCTGCTTGGCGTCGATCGCTTGCGTGGCAAGCTTCTCGGTGGTCACGGGCGCGCCGACGACGCTCGCGCCGGTGCGGGCGCCGACCGAGGCGGCGTCTGCCATGTGGTCATGATGGCCATGACCGATCAGGATTGCATTGACTTTCTTGACATCGGCCGCCTTGAAGCCGAGCGGCGGATAGAGACTGCCGCGATCGAAATAGGCGTCGAGCAGCACGATCTGCCCGTTGTAGACGAGCTCGAAATTGGCATAGCCGGTCCAGCGCACCGCGAGCGTGTGCGGGCTCTTGGGCATGGCGCCGCCGGTCGAGGCCAGAACCGGCGCATGGCAGGCCGGGTCACGCGGCGCGGTCGCGCCATCGGCATCGAGCGCCGGGATGTTGGCCGCACGCGGATCCTCGAACGGGCGCGCCGGCGCGGGCTTTGATGCCAGCGTCATGCCGAGCGCGAGACTGGTGACCACAATGGTTGTTGCTGTGCGCATGGTTTCCCCCCGAGATATCGTTGGTGCTGTGATGGCGATTGTTGTGGCAAGAGCATAAAGCAAATGCGCGCCCTCGTCACAATCGACGGGGGCGCGCAGCAGTCCGAGCGATGCGCGTCGAGCGCTAGTCCTGCGGCTCGATCTTGATCAGCGCGGCGCCGTGGTTGTTGCCGACCCAGAACACCGGCGGCGTCACGTTGTTGTCGACGTACACGCGGCGCACGTTGGTGTGGTGCGGCAGCGGATACTCGGTGATCTTGCCGGTCTTCAGATTGAGCCGCAGGATGCGGTCGGCGGTCATGCCGCCGGTCCACACGTGCCCGTCCTTGGCGGGAGCCGCGTCATAGGGCGCGAAGAACCGGCCCGGCACCTGCCATTCCGTGAACTTCTCGGTCTTGGTGTCGAGCATGCCGATGCGCTCGCCGAAGAACTCGGCGAACCAGAGCCGGCCTTCGTCGTCGAGGCGGCCGCGGCGCGGCCGCGAGCGCTGGGTTGGGGTCGGATAGAGCACGATCTGGCCGGACTTGGCGTCGATGCGGCCGATGTGCCCGCCGCCGAAATTGAGGAACCAGAGGTTGTTCGCTTTGTCGGCCTGGATCGTGTAGGGCGAGCCGGGCCCGTCCTTGAACGGCTCGAACAACTCGGCCTGCTTGCTGCTCACGTCCAGCCGGTAGACGCCGCGCCGGGCCGGATCCTGCAGCCAGATCTTGTTGTCGACGGTCCAGTTCTGCACGCCGATCAGCGCCGTCTGCGAGTTGGCTTTGATCTTGTCGGGCGGGATCTGGAACATCTCGAATTTCTGTGTCTTGACGTCGAACTTGGCGGTGCCGGCCTGGAACATCAGGCCGAGCCAGAGATTGCCCTGCGGGTCCATCTCGAGATCGAGCGCCCCGGTCGGCCAGCCCTCGCGCTGCAGCGGCACCTTGAAGCTCTTGTGCTCGAGCGTCTTGGTGTCGAGGCGCCCAAGGATCTGCCCGCTGAAATCGCTGTGCCAGACGATGCCGTCCTTGTCGGTGAGAACGTCATGCGGCTGGATGGTCTGATCGGGCAGGTCGTACTCGGTGATGATGACGCGCGTGCCGTCGCCGCTCACGCGCGGCAAGGTCTTGAGCTCGAACTTCTGCTCGCCGCCGCTGCGGTTGATGCTGGCGAAGTAAGCGGCGACCTTTTCGGCGTTCGGCACGAACCGGTTGATGTCGCGGGCTTTCGCGCGCATCTGCGGCTTCTTGAAGAAGCTGTTGTTGGAATATTGCGCCATCCGCTTGATGACGTCGACCATCTCCTTGGCATTGTATTTCGAGGTGAGAATGCGCTCGACGGTGTGGCAGTTGGTGCAGCCGGTGAGCGCGCGGCGCTCCGCGTCGGTGCCCGGCACGCTCAGAATCCATTCCAGGTTCGATAGCTGCGGCGCGAGGTCCTTGGTCTTGACGAGCTTGACGTCAATCGAGGCGGTCTTGTCGCCCGCAATCGTGACAGTCTTCGGCCCGTCGAGATCGTAGCCGGCCGCGCGGATCGAGAGCGCATATTCGCCGGCGCCGAGCCGGCCGGCCGGGAAGCTGAACTCGCCCTTGGCGTTGCTCACCACGCTGACCGCGACGATGCCCTTCTTGGCGCTGACGACGACGCCCTCCATGGCGCCTTCCGCCTCGGAAGTGACCTTGCCGCTCAGGCTCTGCGCCAGCGCCGGCGCATGGCCGAATATGACGGCAAGCGCGGCGGCCGCCATCAAGCTCATCAGTCTTGTTCGCATGTAGTGCTTCTCCTTGTTGAAACCGTGTGCGAGCAGCGAAAGCCGCTCGCCGCTAAATGGCGTCAGTCCAGCGGCTCCAGCTTGATGATGTTGGCGCCGTGGTTGCTGCCGACCCAGAACGTCACCGGCGTTGTGCTGTTGTCGACGAAGACGCGGCGGATGTTGGTGGTCTTCGGCAGCAGGTATTCGACGAATGTGCCGGTCTTGGTGTCGAGCCGCACGATGCGGTCGTTGATCATGGAACCGGTCCAGGCGTTTTCGTTCTTGTCGAGGGCGACGTCGTAGGGGTTCGACCACGGCGTCGGCAGGTCCCACTCCTTGAACGTCTCGGCCTTGGTGTCGAACATGCCGATGCGGTTGCCGCGAAATTCGCCGAACCAGATGCGGTCCTGCGCGTCCATCATGCCGCGCCGCGGACCGGAGGGCTTCTTCGGCATCTTGAACAGCGTCACCTTCATGGTCTTGGCGTCGACGCGGCCGACATATTCCGCCGCGATGTCGGTGAAGTAGGCGTTGTTCTGCGCGTCCGGGATGACGTCGTAGATGTTGTGGTTCTCACCAACGCCCGCCGCCTTGAACGGCTCGAGCGACTCGATCGCGCCGGTCTTGAGGTCGAGACGGTGGATGGCGGCGAAGCCGTTGTTCTGCGACCAGACCTTGCCGTCGACGTACGACCGCTCGGCGCGCACCATGTTGATCTGGGTCTGCGCCTTGTTCATCTCGGGCGGCATGCTCCAGGTCGCGATCTTTTTCTCCTTGATGTCAAACTTGCCGATCGCGCCCTGGTACATCATGCCGAGCCACATATCGCCGTTCTTGTCGGGGCGCAGGCCGAGCATGCCGGTCGGCCAGCCCTTCTTCAGCTCGGGCACCGGAAACTCGCTGTGCGCGCCGGTCTTCGGATCGATGGAGCCGAAGGTCTGCTCGCCGAAGTTGGAATAGTAGACGTTGCCGTCGGCGCCGACGACCACGTCATGCGGCTCGATGGTCCGGCGCGGCAGGGCGTATTCGGTATAGATGACCTTGGTGCCGCGGCCCTTCGGGCGTGGCAGGGTCTTGAGCTCATATTCCCAGGCCGTGCCTTCGCTCAGGTTGATCGAGCTTAGGAATTGCGCCTGCCGCCGGCGTGCCGCGGCGAGCGCGTCGCCGCGCACTTCCAGCCGCCGGGTGGCAAGGCGGCGCTGCGGATGCATCGGGATGCTCTGGTTGGCGTACCCGCCCATGCGCGGAAGGATCTGTGTCGCGAAGCCCTCGGTGTCGTAGGACGACTTCACGATCCGCTCGACGGTGTGGCAGCTCACGCAACTAAGCAGGGACAGCTTCTGCTGCGGCGTGCCCGGCACGCTCATGATCCACTCGCCGTTGCTGAGCTGGCGGCTGATGTTCCTGGTCTTGACGAGCTTGAGGTCGGCGGTCGCGGTCTTGTCGCCGTTAAGCTCGATTGAGCGCGGGCCTTGCAGGTCGTAGCCGATGGCGCGGATCGAGAGCGCGTATTTGCCGGCGCTGAGCTTCGAGGCCGGGAAGCTGAAATGTCCACCGGCGTCGCTGACCACGGTGATCGTAATCGTGCCGCCTTCCTTCTTGGCGCTCACCAGCACGCCTTCCATGGCGGCTTCCTCGGCCGACGTGACCTGGCCGGAGAGCGCGACGGATGACTGTGCCAGAAGGCTTGACGAAGACATCAAAGCGACCGCTAACCCGAGTGCGATCGCGTGCAGCAGGCTTCGCATGCGCATGGTGGGCCCCTCCCTGGGACTGTTGCCGCCGTTGATATGAAGACTTGGCGTCCGGCGCGGCAATTCAGTCGAGGCGGCAGGATATCGCTTTCAGGGGGCCGTTCAATGGGCCTCGGCGCCCTGTGGAGCGATGCAGACAGGGCCCGGGGGCACTCTCAAATCGCTCGCCAATTGTCACCAACCTAATCACCGCGTCGTCACCTGCATCACACAAAAGGTTCCATCCAAGTGGAGGGAACTTTTGACGAAAGTTCACTTCTGCTTGCGATCGCGCCCGGAACAAATCTCGCCGTGGCCGGTTTTATCCCACACTGGAAACGTTAGGTGTCAGACAGAACTTTTTTGGGAGAAACCATGAAGAGAACCATTCACCTTCTGGCGGGTGCGGCCATCGTGGCGTCGACGGTATTTCTTTCGCAGCCGGCCAGCGCGATCGGGCTTCCCGGATCGCCGTCTATGCATGATGCCATCGTGAATGCTGACGTCGTCGACAAGGTGCATTGCCGACCTGGCCGTTGGCACCATCGCTATCGTCCGCATGACGGCTGCTATCGGCGGCATCGCTACTATCGCGACTACGACTACTACGAGCCTGGCGCTCGCGTTTACGGCCCCGGCGTAAGCGTGCACGGGCCCGGCGTCCGCTTCGATCTCAACGTGGGCCCGCGCCGTCATCGGCATTGGTAACTGCCCGACGTGGCAACAGTAGCAGCAAGCACGCGATGGCCGGCGCGTCTTGCAGACGAGAATAAGTAACCGGCCGCATCACTTCCTCCTCGCTACGAGCCCGATCGGCAGCATTGCCGATCGGGCGTTTTGCGGTGGTGGTCGCGCCAGCAGTCGCTTCTGCTTTCAGCGTGTGCGGGCAAATGCCGCGATGATGAGAGCGCTCATGGCCAGGACTTGAAACGCGGCGCCCAGCGCGTGGGAGTATTCCCAATGCGCACGCAGGTCCGCCCAGTTGGCGGGAATCGTGGTCCAATTGTCGGTCGCGACGTTGGCGGGATAAGTGTAGGTCCAGAACAGGACTTGCGCGCATATCAGACAGAGTATGGCAATCAGCGTGGGCCACCGGACGCGCGGCTCGCGCCAGGACAAGCCGGCCACCAGGAGCATGGAGATCAGCTCGATCGCCAGCAGGTAGCCGATCTGGTTCCAGCCGCGGTAGACCTGCTGGACGAGGAAATACTCTTCTTTCGGAAGATCGATCTTGTTGAGGAGCTCGAGCGCATGCGCGAGCGCGGCGCCGAGCGCTAGCGCGGTCGCCAGCAGGGCGATAAAGAAAATGACGTTGTAGACGATCGTATGACGCGGGAGCATCGCTGATCCTTTGAAGATTCGTTTGGCGGAAGTGCGTCGGTTCAGGGCGGCCACACCACGGAGCTCGTTCGCCGCTTTCGAAAACAGCGTCGTGCGCTCCTGCGTTCCGCCTGGCGGCGCGCCTCAGGAGACAATGTTGGACGAATCGCGGTGTTCCGTCGCCTCTGCGCGCTTGCAGGATATCCGGAGAGGCGCGAATATCCGGCTGTGTAAAAATGCCGCGCGAGCGCGCCACGGCGGGTGCCGCAAGCAGCCGCAACTAGCACAACGGCAGGACCCCATTGCCCGATGGGGTCCTCTTCGTCAGGCGGGTCGCGCTTCACAGGAGGTCGCGCTTCGCAGGGGGCCGAGCTTCGCAGGGGGCCGAGCTTCAATCGTCAAATCGTGGAGGCAGGCGATGCATCGCTGCTTGTAAGCTCTCACGGTCGGTATTGTGCTTCTCGGCCCGCAGCGCGCGGCGCAGGCGCAGGACACAATCGACGTCGTCGGCTATTTCCAGCGCGTGCAGAATGCCACAGGCGCTGGCCTCGCGCGCAAGACCAAGCCCGTCGACGTGCGGCCTGCGAGGCCCAGCGAAGTGATCGTCACCATGATCAAGGGCGAGGGCAAGGAGACGCAAAGCCCGCCGGCTGGCGCTGGCGACAAGGTCGTGCGCAACCGCTGCCCGGAAACCGGCAACGAGGAGATTCTCGTCAAGGCGGCGAACTTCGCGCGACGATATGAAGGCCCGATCGGCGCCAAGGCCGCGGACGGGTGGGAGCCCTACCGGCCGCGCGGCATCGAAATGCGATTTGTGTTGGTTGCCGTGCAGGATGGATCGTTCTGGTTTATCGCGCCGTGGGGAGAGAAGATGGTCGCGCGGCCCGGCGACGCCATCGTGCAAGACCCGAACAATGCCAAGGACACCTATCGGGTGGCCAGGGCGGCGTTCGCCTGCACCTATGAGGTGCTGCGGGAGCCGAAGCGGTAGAAGTCTGATCTGACCGGCCGCAATCGGCTTGTCGGGACCGGCCGCCGGCGCTAGCCTCTCCCCATTCGCAAGAAAACAAGTCGCATCATTGCGACAAGGGAGGCTGCCCATGGCGGATGATCTCACGATCAAAGTGAACGGCCGTGACGTGCGCGTGAAGGCGAGCGCCGATACGCCGCTTCTTTACGTGCTCATGAACGAATTGCGGCTCAAGGGCCCGCGCTTCGGCTGCGGGCTCGCGCAGTGCGGCTCCTGCTCGGTGCTCGCCGACGGGGTCGAGATCCGCTCCTGCGTAACCCCGGTCGGCAACGTTGCCGGCAAGTCGCTCACCACGCTCGAGGGGCTTCCGGCGCTCTATGCCGAGCAGAAGGGGATGCAACAGGCGCCGGCCCTGCACCCGCTGCAGGAAGCCTTCATCCAGGAGCAGTCGCTGCATTGCGGCTACTGCTACAACGGCATGACCATCAAGGGCGCCGAGCTGCTGGCGCAGAACCCCAAGCCCAGCGATGCGCAGATCCGAGCGCACATGGATGGGCATCTGTGCCGCTGCGGCACCTATCCGCGCGTCATGAAGGCCATCAAGGTGGCGTCCGCCAAGATCGCGGGAGAGACCCGATGAGCACCCACATGATGAGCACCCACATGGCGACCGATCTGCCGTTCTCGCGCCGTGACATGCTCAAGGGCGGCGGCGCCCTCGTCATCGGCTTCAGCCTCACCGGCATGCCTGGACCCGCGGCCGCCGCGCGCGGCGACGTCGCGGGCCCGCCCGATCCGAACAAGGTCGACACCTGGATCGCGATCCATGCCGACAACACTGCGTCGGTGTATTTCGGCAAATGCGAGCTCGGCCAGGGCAACACCACCGGGCTCCTGCAGATCGTGGGCGAAGAGCTCGACCTCGACATGAGCCAGCTCAAGGCCGTGCGGCTCGACACCAACGTGACGCCGAACCAGGGCGCCACCTCTTCGAGCTCCTCGATCCACCGCGGCGGGCCGCAACTGCGCGCCGCAGCCGCCGAGGCGCGCCAGGCCTTGCTGCTGCGCGCGTCCCGGCGGCTCGGCGTGCAGACCGGCAGCCTCGCGGTCGCGAAAGGCGTCGTCTTCGTCGACGGCGAGGCGGGCGGCCGCTCGGTCAAGTACGGCGACCTCCTTGGCGACAAGCCGTTCAACGTCAAGTTCACCGGCACGGCGCCGCAGAAGCCGGTCAACCGCTACGCGCTCGTCGGCACGCGCGTGCCGCGCGTCGACATCCCGGACAAGGTCGCCGGCAATTACACGCACGTGCATCACTTAGCGATGCCCAACATGCTGCACGGCCGCGTAGTGCTGCCGCGCGGGCAGCGCGCGTTCGGCGCCGGTGCCAAGCCTCTCAGCGTCGACGAGAGCTCGATCGCCGACATCCCGACCGCGCAGGTTGTGCGCAAGGGCGATTTCATCGGCGTCGTCGCCGAGCAGGAATGGGACGCGGTCAAGGCGGCGCGGGCGCTCAAGGTGACCTGGCAGCAGCCGCCGGCGCTGCCCGGCAATGCCGAGCTGTTCACCAAGATGCGTGCGGAGAAGACGACCGACACCGTCATCGCCAACTGGGGCGATGCCGCCAAGGGCTTCGAACGGGCCGCGCATGTGCGTGGGTCCTCCTATCGCTGCCCCTACCAGGGCCATCTGCCGTTCGCGCCCAACTGCGCGCTCGCCGACGTCAAGGCCGACAGCGCGCTGATCCAGTCGTCCACGCAGGATGTCTACATTGCGCGCGCCATGCTCTCGACCGTGCTCGGCATGCCGGCCGAGAAGATCCGGGTGCAGTACCATGAAGGCTCCGGCACCTTCGGGCGCAGCTGCTACGAGGATGCGGCGCAAGCCGCCGCGATCCTGTCGCAGGCGGTCGGCCGGCCGGTGCGCCTGCAGTTCATGCGCTGGGACGAGCACGGTTGGGACAACTACGGCCCGGCGCACATCGCCGAGGTGCGCGCCGGCGTCGACGCCGACGGCAGGCTCGTGGCCTATGAGTACCAGGGCTGGCAGCACGGCTGGACCGTGACCTCCTCGGTGCTCGACATCGCGCTGCAGAAGTCGGGCGTCGAGCGGGCGAAGGGTTCGGGCTCGATCACGGTCAACCCGATGAGCACCGGCTCGATGTACAAGGTCGCCAACCGGCGGGTCGTGAGCCACGCCGTGCCGATGGCGGGCTACCTGCGCGGAGCGGCATTGCGCTCGCCGCTTGATCTCTCCTTCGCGTTCGCCTCCGAGCAGACCATCGACGAGCTGGCGACGGTGCTTAAGATCGACCCGCTCGAATTCCGGCGGAAGAACATCGGCGACAAGCGCTGGCTTGGCGTGCTCAACGCGGCGGCGGAAGCGGCCAAGTGGCAGCCGCGGGTGATGGGCTCATCGCTCTCCAAGGCTGAAGTAGTGACCGGCCGCGGCATCGGGCTCGGCACCCACCACGTGTCCTATGGCGCGGCGGTCGCCGACATCGAGGTGAACACCCGCACCGGCAACATCGTGGTCAAGCACGTCTATGCCGCGATGGACTGCGGGCTCGCCGTCAATCCGGCGCTGGTCGAGAACCAGATCGAGGGCCAGGTGATCCAGTCGGTGAGCCGCACGCTGAAGGAGGAGGTGAAGTTCGACCGGACCGGCGTCACCAGCCTCGACTGGGTCTCATATCCGATCCTGCGCTTCGCCGAGCACCCGGAGGTGACCCCGGTGGTGGTGCAGCGCGTGGACGAGCCTTCGACCGGCGCCGGCGAGGAGGCGATGGGCGCGACCGCAGCCGCAGTCGCCAACGCCTTCTTCGACGCGACCGGCGCGCGACTGCGCGAATATCCGATGACGCCCGAGCGCGTGTTGGCGGCGCTCGGCACGAGGACGTAAGCGGCGTCAGATTTAGGCTGTTCATGGCCGTAGCCCGGATGACGCGCCAGCGACATCCGGGCTGTTCTTTTAAGGAAGCGCCCCACTATTGCGCGATCGGCCGAACCACGCTCGACGATATGCCGCGCACGCGGTTCGGCTGGGATCTCTACCAATCCATGTGCGACCGGATCGACGAGCGATTCCGGCGATGGGGAGGAAACATCGGGGCTCTCCGCGCCAGCTAGTGCGGCATCGTGAGCCGGCCGGCGCGGCGGGTGGCGATGGTTGTCGGGTGCTGGCCAACCAACATCGGGCCCGCGCTGGCTGTGCTGGCCATCACATCTTCATGGGCTGCGACTCCGTAGGCTCCTCCTCAACAAGAGCGATTTTGCTCTCTGTTATGAAGAGGAGAGAAAACGATGTCATCGCATCTGCCATTCGGCGAGACCAACTGGTCGCGGCGCCGCCTTATGTCTGTTCTGGCTGCTGCTGCCGCGTCTACGTCGGTTGTTCTGGTTCCGACAATGGCGCGGGCAGAAGCAGACGAAGACGAAGACGACTGGCAGGAGTACCGCCGTGACGATCTGGGCTTCCGCGTAGAAATGCCGGGCGAGCCCAAGGTCGAGGTGAAGGAAGAGGAGAGCAAAGACATCTTGCTACGGTCGACCGATGCACTGGTCGACTATGACGATGATGTGCTGCTCAATGTCCACTGCTCCGAATACCGGGACGCCGTTTCCGCCGAAGAGGAGTTCAGGCTCTTTCGCGCGGGCATGCGGCTCGCCGGCCTGGCGGTCACCAGCGAAAAAGCGAGGATGATCAATGGCGTCCCTGCGCGCGAATTCATTCGCGAGTCGGACGGCATCAATTTCATCCGCCGGCTGGTGGTCGTTGGTAATCGGACGATCGGCGTTTCCGCGCAGGGAGACCGCGACATCCACGACAGTGCGGCGGTGCGCCGGTTCCTGGATTCGTTCATGCTGCTCGGCGGCGCGGGTTGATTGACACTTCCCCGGCCGCACCTTGATCCTGATCAAGGCGCGGCCGGACCGTGCGGCCGTCTAATCCGCCCCAACCAACGCACAGGGGCAGGAAACCATGACGGACGTGGCAGCCAGAAGCGAGCCCGTTGTGCGCCGCATCACGGCGGCCGACGTGGCCGAGGCGTTGGGGCAGGGCTTGCGCGACTTCCAGGCGGCGCCGTTCTACGGGCTGATGTTCGGCGCGATCTATGCGGCGGGCGGCATCCTGATCGTGCTGAGCCTCACCGCGCTCGGCATGGTCTATCTTGCCTATCCGCTCGCCGCCGGCTTCGCCCTGATCGGCCCGTTTGTCGCGATCGGCCTTTACGAGGTGAGCCGCCGCCGCCAGCTCGGGCAGCCGGTCTCGCTCGCCGGCATCTGGTCCACGATGCGCAGCCGCAGCGAGATCGGCTGGATGGCTTTCGTCACCTTGTTCATCTTCATTCTGTGGATGTATCAGGTGCGGCTGTTGATCGCGTTGTTTCTCGGGCTCAACGCCTCGTTCTCGAGTCTGCATGAATTCGTCACCGTGGTGCTGACCACCAACGAGGGGCTGCTGTTCCTCCTCATCGGCAACACGGTCGGGGCCGTGCTGTCGCTGATCCTGTTTTCGCTGACGGTGGTATCGTTCCCGCTGCTGCTCGAACGCGACGTCGATTTCGTCACCGCCATGATCACCAGCGTGCGCGCCGTCGTCACCAGCCCGGGGCCGATGATCGGCTGGGCGGCGGTCATCGTGGTGCTGCTGATCATCTCGGCGCTGCCGTTCTTCCTCGGGCTCTTGGTGACGCTGCCCGTGCTCGGCCATGCGACGTGGCATCTCTATCGCCGCATCGTCGCGCCGGCGGTCGCTTGAAGACGGCACATTACGATCGGCACATTTTACGATGTTGGGTCTCCCCAGGGCGTGTTGATTTGCTTACTCTATGAGGGGCCAGCCGCGGGACCTCATGAGCGCGCTCGATCAACTTGAGCCGATCGAAAAGGCGAGCACGGACGAGCTTGCTGCCTTGCAGCTCGCGCGCCTCGGCGAGACCCTTCGTCTCGTGTATGAGCGTGTGCCGCACTACCGGCAGAAATTCGACGCGGCAGGCGTGCATCCGGACGACCTGAAGGCGCTCTCCGACCTCGGCCGCTTCCCGTTCACCAGCAAGGACGACCTGCGGCAGAACTATCCGTTCGGGATGTTCGCCACGCCCATGCAGGAGATCGTTCGCGTCCATGCCTCCAGCGGCACCACCGGCAAGCCCACCGTGGTCGGCTATACCAGGCGCGACATCGAGACCTGGTCGCACCTGATGGCGCGCTCGATCCGCGCCGCCGGCGGCCGCTCGAGCGACAAGATCCACATCGCGTATGGCTATGGCCTGTTCACCGGCGGGCTCGGCGCGCATTACGGCGGCGAGTGGCTGGGCGCAACCGTCATTCCGGTCGGCGGCGGCTTCACCGAGCGGCAGGTGCAACTGATCACCGATTTCCGTCCCGACATCATCATGGTGACGCCGTCCTATATGCTGGCGATCGCCGACGAGTTCGAACGGCAGGGGCTTTCATCGCGTGATTGCAGCCTGCGCATCGGCATCTTCGGCGCCGAGCCGTGGACGCAAGGGATGCGCGAGGAGATCGAGCGGCGCATGGGCATCGAGGCGCTGGATCTTTACGGGCTCTCGGAGGTGATCGGGCCCGGCGTCGCGCAGGAATGCATCGAGACCAAGGACGGGCTCACGATCTGGGAGGATCATTTCTATCCGGAGATCATCGATCCCGTGAGCGGCCAGGTGCTGCCGGACGGCGAGGCGGGCGAGCTCGTGCTCACCTCGCTCAGCAAGCAAGGCATGCCGGTGATCCGCTATCGCACCCGCGATCTCACGCGGCTCCTGCCCGGCACGGCCCGCACCATGCGCCGCATGGAGCGCGTCAAGGGGCGCAGCGACGACATGCTGATCATCCGCGGCGTCAACGTGTTCCCGTCGCAGATCGAGGCAGTGCTGGTCATGGAGGATCAGCTTGCACCGCATTACGTGCTCGAAGTGCGGCGCGAGGGCCCGCTTGACGCGCTTGACGTCCTGGTCGAGATGCGTGTCGATCTTGCGCAAACCTGCGACGCGGATCAGCGTGCCGCGCTCGCCCGCAAGGCCGAGCATCTGATCAAGAGTTATGTGGGCGTGAGCGCCACCGTGCGCGTCGTCGAGCCGGGCGCGATCGAGCGTTCGCAGGGCAAGGCCAAGCGGGTGATCGACCGCCGGCCGAAGGGATGAAGTATGTTCTGTCTCTGTGACAGTAGAGGTTATTGCTAGGCATGGATTCTGATCGCGGCACAGCTCCCTCACCCCTGCTAGGCTTCCGGAGAGCAAGGCATGCACACACTGCCAAGTTCGCAGCCGGTGAGATGCGAAGATGCGTGCCACATGGTTCCCTCCCCCGCAGGGGGGGAGGGAACGCTGTGGCACTGTCCTTCGCATCTGCAGAGCCACATTCGCGTGACGCGATCAGAGACGTGTGCACTCAGCAGGGAGAAGGAGCCGGCCGTATTCGTGGCTCCGTTTGGGCCGTTGATCCACTGACCTAAACTTGGTCTAGAAGCATGAACACAGGGAACGTTTCTGCAAACAGCGACAGCCTGCGTGCGGCGGGTCTGGACGAGGCGGCGGTGGCGGCCTGGCTGGCCGCGCGGGTGGAGCGCACGACGGATCTGGAAACTGACCGCTCGGCCTATATGCAGCTATGGCGGGCGGGCGACGACCTCCTGCAGCGCTTGCCGCCGAAGCCGAAGCGCAGCGATGCCGAAGCAGCGGCCGCCGACATGCTGCTCACATCCGCGCGTGCGCATCGCGAGCGTTTCATGGCCGCCCATGGCGAGGTGCTCTATGACCGGCTCACGCGCAACCGCTCAAAATTCCTGCGGCTGGATGCGCTGGTACTGGAGGCCGCCCAGATCGTGCCGGGTCTCGCCCCGACGCGCGAGCAGTTGGCCGTTGAGAGAACAAAGCTCCAGCGCGACAAGGATGGCGCCGAGATCGACCAGGGCATTTTCTTCGCCCACGTGCTCGCCTTCGAGCGCGCGGGCACGCATCTCTGCCATGCCATGCTGCTGCCGCGCCCGGAGGTCGCCGACCTCCTGCCGAAGCTCGCAGCCGAAGGACGCATCGACCTTGGCAAGGCAACGATCGAGCGCCAGGGCAAGGCGCTCATCCTCACCATGGCGAACCCGCGCTACCTCAATGCGGAGGACGAGACGACGCTCGCGCTCACGGAGGTTGCGGTCGATCTCGCGATCCTCGATCCGCAGAGCGAGATCGGCGTGATCCGCGGCGGCGCGCTCGAGCATCCCAAGTACCGCGACCGCCGCGCCTTCGGCGCCGGGATCAATCTCACGCATCTCTATCGCGGCCAGATTCCATTCCTCTGGTTTCTGGAGCGCGACCTCGGGTACGTCCACAAGCTCTTGCGCGGCGTGGCGCAGCCGGAGGCCGTGCCGGACGACGTGCATGGCGTGGGCATCGAGAAGCCCTGGGTGGCGGTGGTCGAGAGCTTTGCGATCGGCGGGCACTGCCAGCTTCTGCTCACGATGGATTATGTGCTGGCGGCGAGCGATGCTTTCATAACGCTGCCGGCGCGCAAGGAGGGCATCATTCCGGGGCTCGCAAACCTGCGGCTGCCGCGCTTCACCAGCGATCGCATCGCGCGCCAGGCGATCCAATACGAGCGCAAGCTTCTTTGCGACAGCCCCGATGGCCGACTGATCTGTGACGAGATCGCGAAGCCCGACGACATGGACAACGCCATCGCGCGCACGATCGATGGCCTGACCAATGCGGGTGCCGTGAGCGCGATCGGCAATCGCCGCGCTTTCCGGGTGGGCCAGGAGCCGCTCGATCTCTTCCGCCGCTATTGCTCGGCCTACGCGCGCGACCAGGCCTATTGCGCTTTCAGCCCGGCGCTGATCGCGAACCTCGAGCGCAACTGGAACGCTCACAACAGGGCAGTGTGAACGTCAGCGGATGGAGCCGCCGCGAGATAAGGAATGCGATCGTGATGCGGCCCCGATGAGCTTGCCGGATGCGGGTCAGTTGTTGTCTATAAGTGAAATAACTGTTGACCCGAATTGGGCTTCACTCTATGTATAAGTGGGCAAACAGAGGAAGGAGCGCTTGCACGACCGAGATCGATGTCGCACGTTTTTTGCCAAAACGAACCCACCGTGCCGATAACAATAATAATATCAAAGGCATAACCCCGATTTTGGCGTCCTCCGGGAGCCGCGCGTCGACGCAGAAGGGGAGATTTCGGCCAACACGAAGCCAATCGTATAAATATAAGTGATATCAATGACTTGCGTGAAAATTGCGACGTCCGGCGGGGCGGCTGCCTCACACGTCCAGCATGTCGTCGCCCGCGAATTCCGCCCGCTCCTGGATGAATTCGAAACGCGCCTCGGGCTTGTTGCCCATCAGCCGTTCGACCGATCTGTCGGTGCTCTTGCGATCGTCCTCGACCACCCGCACGCGCAGCAGCGTGCGCTTGCGCGGGTCCATGGTGGTTTCCTTGAGCTGCGCCGCCATCATCTCGCCGAGCCCCTTGAAGCGGCTGATCTCGACCTTGGCGTTGGGATGGAACTCCTTCTTGAGGAGCTCATCCTTGTGCTTGTCGTCGCGCGCATAGAAGATCTTGCCGCCGTGCGAAAGCCGGTAGAGCGGCGGCACCGCGAGATAGAGGTGCCCGTTATCGATCAGCTTGGGCATCTGGCGGTAGAAGAAGGTCATCAGCAGCGAGGCGATATGGGCGCCGTCGACGTCGGCGTCCGTCATCACGACCACCTTCTCGTAACGCAATTCGCCGTCGCGGTAGTGTGCGCCCGCGCCGCAGCCGAGCGCCTGGATCAGGTCGGCGAGCTGCTGGTTCTGCGCGAGCTTGTCGCGGCCGGCGGATGCGACGTTGAGGATCTTGCCGCGTAGCGGCAGCACCGCTTGGGTCGCGCGGTCGCGCGCCTGCTTGGCCGAGCCGCCGGCGCTGTCGCCCTCGACGATGAAGATCTCGGCGCCTTCGGCCGCCGTCGAGGTGCAGTCGGCGAGCTTGCCAGGCAGCCGCAGCTTGCGCACCGCGCTCTGGCGCTTGATCTCCTTCTCCTGCCGGCGGCGGATGCGCTCGTCGGCACGCTCGATGACGAAGTCAAGGAGCTTGTTGGCCTGGATTGGATTTCCGGCAAGCCAGTGGTCGAACGGATCCTTGATCGCGTTCTCCACGATGCGGGCGGCTTCCGCGGTCGCGAGGCGGTCCTTGGTCTGGCCCTGGAATTCCGGCTCGCGGATGAACACCGAGATCATCGCGCCGGCGCCCGTCATCACGTCTTCGGCGGTGATGCTGCCGGCGCGCTTGCCCTGGCCGACGCGCTCGGCGTGGTCCTTGAGGCCGCGCACCAGCGCGCTGCGCAGACCGGTCTCGTGCGTGCCGCCGTCGGGCGTCGGGATGGTGTTGCAATAGGAGGAGAGGAAGCCGTCGGCGTCGGCGGTCCAGGCTACCGCCCATTCGGCGGCGCCATGGCTGCCGGTCTTGCCGGCGCTGCCGGTGAAGACGTCGGGATGGACCAGCGTCGCCTTGCCGAGTTGCGTGCTGAGATAGTCGCGCAGGCCGTCGGCGAAGTGGAACGTGGCCTTCTCCGGCACGTCCTCGACGCCGCGCAGAAGCTCCTTGGCGCACGACCACCTGATCTCGACGCCGCCGAACAGATAAGCCTTCGAGCGCGACATCTTGAAGATGCGCTCCGGCTTGAAATGCGCCTTCGGGCCGAAGATCTGCGGGTCGGGGCGGAAGCGCACCTTGGTCCCGCGCCGGTTGGGCGCGCGGCCGACCTCCTCGAGCTTGCCCTTCGGCTTGCCGCGCTCGAACGCCATCCGGTAGAGCGTCTGCTCGCGCGCGACCTCGACTTCGAGCCGCTCGGACAACGCGTTCGTCACCGAGATGCCGACGCCGTGCAGGCCGCCCGAGGTTCCGTACACCTTGGACTCGAACTTGCCGCCGGCGTGCAGCGTGCACATGATCACTTCGAGCGCCGACTTGTTGCGAAATTTGGGGTGCGGGTCGACCGGGATGCCGCGGCCGTTGTCGGTGACGGTGACGAAGCCGTCCGCCTCCATCTCGACCTCGATCCAGTCGGCGTAGCCGTTGATCGCCTCGTCCATGGCGTTGTCGATCGCCTCGGCGAACAGGTGATGCAGCGCCTTCTCGTCGGTGCCGCCGATATACATGCCGGGCCGCCGGCGCACCGGCTCGAGCCCTTCCAGCACCTCGATATGGCGCGCCGTATAACCGGATTCAGGCCCGGAGCGCGGCGACTTGACCTTGCCGCGGCCGCCGCCGCGGCGGGCGGACTTGGAATCGAACAGGTCGCCGGTCCGACCGGCGGGTTTCTTTGCGGCTTTGCCCATGGATTGACTGGTGTTTGCCTGTCTGGAAGCAAATCGCGTGCAGCAACTATGCCACGGTCGTGGCCGGAACGTGTTGCATTCCGATTACGGCGGCCGCGAAAGTTTGGGCGCCGGATGATTTAATCCGCCTGCCGCCGGAACGCCCCCGGCATGCCACGATCTGCGCCAAATCCGTGGCCAGGATTACCGCCGATGTCGAGGAGCCAATAGGAGTTTCGGCCATGTTCAACTTCAGGTACTTCATGGGCCGGCCGTCGCCGCGCGCACGGACACCGGTCCCGTACGATTTCGGGCGGATGCTGGACTGGAAGATCCTGCGCGGCAGCCACGAGTTTCCCGGACCCGACGGCGGCACTTGCGTGAATGAGGCGGCGATTGTGGCGGCCGGCTACCCGTACACGCCGGTGCGCCGCATCGACGATTGCCCGGCATCCTTTTCGCGGCCGCTCGCGCTCTTTGCCATGTGCCTCAACGAGATCGTGCTCGATGACGCGCTGCGGCAGGACCTGCTGCTGCCGTTCGTCACCAGGCTCGCCGGCTCGGCCGACACGCTGACCGTCGACCTCGAGCGCGTCGGCCTGATCCTGCAGCGCACCATATCCGAGATCGTGCCGGATGCCTTCGAGTGGGCCGGCCGCAGCCGCGAAGCGCGCCGCTGTCGCGCCGTCGCCACGCCCGAGCAAGCCGTTGCACTGGTGAAGGATCTGATGGCGCAGGAATGGCGCGGCGCGCGCTTGAGCGGCCTCATGAGTTCGATCAGCATGGCGACTGAGGACTATCTCGCCTATCGGGCGATCGACGCCGCGCAATACGCTGGCACGGCCATCGCCGATGTGGCGGAGGTGATCGGGCTTGTGGGCGGGCGCGGCGCGGCCCAGGCGGCCGAGCAGGTCTACCGGCGCGGTGCCGCAATTCTCGATGCCGCGCTCAAGATCGGAAGTCAGGCGGAGCCGGTTGCGCTCGACGTGGCGGCCAAGCGCATGGAGACCGTCAAGCGGGCGGCTCTGTCCGATCGGCGGATGTCCGTGGTCGAATAAACGGTTAGCGATGCCTCTTTGCAAAAAGCCCCGCGCTAGCGCGGGGCTTTTTTCTTTTGTCATTCAGGCGATGCAACGCCGTGACAGCTTCTTGCTGGTGTTAAGGCGGCCGCCGGGCTAATGGTCAGGCCCCCACGCGCAGGTCTCCCCCGATGTTTGCCTCCCTTGAAGCCTACACCCAGCAGATCCTTGAATTTGTGCGGGCCAACGAGGAATGGGCGGCGCCGATCGTCCTCTTGCTCGCGTTCGGGGAATCGCTTGCGTTCATCTCGCTGCTGTTGCCGGCCTGGGCGGCGCTCGTCGGCATGGGCGCGCTGATCTCGGCTGGCGAAATCAGTTTCTGGCCAATCTGGGTTGCGGCTGCGATCGGGGCGGCGCTCGGCGACTGGCTGTCTTTTTGGATCGGCCGCAAGCTCGAACATACAGTGCAGCACATCTGGCCGCTCTCGCGCCATCCGGAGATGATCCCCCGGGGCGAGGCCTTCGTGAAGAAGTGGGGCGCGCTCGGCATTTTCATCGGGCGCTTCTTCGGCCCGCTGCGTGCGTCCGTGCCACTGGTCGCCGGCATATTCGAGATGCCGTTCTGGCGCTTCCAGATCGCGAACTTCACCTCGGCCTTCGTGTGGGCCGCGGTGCTGCTCACGCTCGGCGACGTGGTCGCCAAGGGCATCAGGTGGATGTGGGGCGGATGACGCGGGAACGCAGCTATTCCTCCCGCAGCTTGCGAACGATCGAGCCGATGATGTTGGAATAGTCGTCGGTCCAGACCCACTGCTTGGGGTCGGCTTTCGTCAACTCCCAGGCCTCCGACTTGGCGATCGGGCCGAAATCCTCGTCCTTGTTCGCCGCCGCCACGACCGTGCCGAGGAACACATATTCGGTGTCGTTCTCGGTGACATCGGTGCCTTCGTTCACCCGCGCCACCATGCCGTTGGCATTGGCGATGCCGGCAACAACGGAAGCGAGCTCGAGATGGCGGTTCGACACGTGCACCGCCACGATGCCATCCGGCACGAGCTTCTCGCGATAGATCGCCATCGCCTCGCGGGTCAGGAGATGGATCGGAATGGCATCGGACGTGAAGGCGTCGACGATGATGGCGTCGTAGCTCGCGTTCGGCGCCTCGGCAAGGGTGAGCCGCGCGTCGCCGAGGATGATCTTCTCCGGCTTGCATTCGGTCAGGTAGCTGAAGTTGTTCGGATTCGATGCGATCTTGATCATGGCCGGATCGATCTCGTAGTAGTGCACGGTGTCGCCGGGCTCGGCGCGGCACGCCAGCGAGCCGGTGCCAAGCCCGATCACGGCGTAGCGGATGGGTTTCTTCTTTGTGCGGGCCGCGTCGATGACCTGCGCCATGGCCGAGCCGTCGTAGTAGTACATGATCGGATCGGGACGGCCGGTGACGGGATTGCCGTCGAGATCGCGAATGCGCTGTCCGCCGTGCAGCGTGGTACCGTGCGAGAGCAGACGGAAGCGGCCATCGGGCGATTCCGAAATCTTCAGAACGCCAAAGAAGCTGCGCACGCTACGCGAACCGCTCATGTCGACGACGAAATGATTGGCCAGCAGCACGAACGCGACGATGGCCGCAAACGGCAGCGGGTCGCGCCAGAACAGCACCGTCACGATCAGCAGCGCGGCGACGACCCAGTTGAAGACGTCGGTGTCGATATCGACCTCGAACGCCCGGAACAGGACGAGCGCAAGCACCGCCACGCCGAGCGCGCCGAAGAAGATGATCTGTTCGGTCTTTGACTTCGGCAGCGCAAGGCCGGGCCGGCACAGCACGGCAAGCGCGATCAGGATCGGATACTCGGCGATCCAATTGAACACATAGGGCGAGATGAGCCCGGCCGCGATGCCGCCGACCATGCCGCCAGCCGACATCCACATGTAGAATGCCGTGAGGTGGCTTGGCGCCGGCCGGCGCAGCGCGAGCTCGCCGTGGCAGACCAGGGCGATGATGAAGAATATGCCGATGTGGGCCGCGATCACCCAGATGATCGACTTGATCGGGTCGAAGATCATGATCGCGACCAGCCCGATAATGAAAAGCGGCTGAACGGCGACGACGATATGGTGCGGGATCGGCCGTCGCGAGAACACGATCACGAAGGTCAAGAGGTAGAGCGCGAGCGGGATGACCCACAACAGCGGCACAGCCGCGACGTCGGTCGAGATGTGGGCGGTCACCGCGACCAGCAGGCCCGAGGGCACCGCTGCGAGCGCCATCCAGCTCAGCGCGTTACGCCAAGTCGGTGCCGGCGCCACGGCAGCGCTTTTGGTCGCCGTAACCGGCGCGTCGTCGAGCCAGCGCCACAACAGATAGCCACTGGCAGCGATCAGCAGGATGAGGACATAGAAGCCGAACGTCCACAGCCAGGTCTGGTCGTAGAGCCGGATCAGCGGCTCGATGATCAGCGGATAGGACAACAGTGCCAGAAAGCTTCCGACGTTGCTGGCGGCGTAGAGGAAATAAGGATCCCGCGCGGCCGGATGATCCGTCCGCGCGAACCAGGCCTGCAGCAGCGGGCTGTTGGCGGCGAGCGCGAAGAACGGGAGCCCGATCGAGGCCGCAAACAGGCCGAGCAGCCAGAACGCCTCGCCGACCGCGGGCGGCTTGCCCCAGCCGCTCGCGATCGAGAGCGGCAGGGTAAAGCAGGCGGCGACCATCACGGCGAGTTGGATGAACAGCGATTTGCGGCCCGGCGCATAGCGCGTCAGCAGATGGGCGTAGCCGTAGCCTGCCAAGAGCGCCATCTGGAAGAACACCATGGCGACCGACCACACCTGCGGCGCTCCACCCAGTCGCGGCAGCACCATCTTGGTGAACATCGGCTGCACCGCGAACAGCAGTGCGGCGCTGACGAAGATGGCGCCGGTCAAGACCGGCAGCAGGAGGTTTGCGCCCGCGCGGGTGGTGTCGGTGGTGGCGGTGGTAGGCAGGTCGGAGGTGCTCATGGCTCGAACTTATCGGCTGCAGCGTCGGTGCTGGCAAGCGGGGGAGGGGCGGAACCATCGAACCGGTG
The DNA here is from genome assembly GCA_963753575.1 of uncultured Alphaproteobacteria bacterium. Taxonomy (GTDB): domain Bacteria; phylum Pseudomonadota; class Alphaproteobacteria; order Rhizobiales; family Xanthobacteraceae; genus VAZQ01. Next base: position 1,516,268 of record CAVWCR010000003.1, on the reverse strand, counting down.
GGAACCGGTGTTCCGTGGCATCCGATATGGTAGCCTAAGTCTTCTGGCCGGTGCAGCCCGCCGATCTGGATGGGCAATCACGATCCCGGGAGGAGGACGGCATTGACGAGCCGATCTATGATTGCCGGTGCCGCCGGCACAACAACGCCCGGGCCGGCTGCCGCGATGCCGACGGACGCGGCTGCGCGCGCCGGCCAACAGGCAACGGGCGTCTATCGCTACAAGGTCGGAAGCCACGTCGTGACGGTGCTCACCGACGGTGCGCGCGCGTTTCCGCTGACCGAGAGCTACATCACCAACGCGCCGATCGCCGAGGTGCGCAAGGCGCTCGCGGCGGCGTACATGCCGCCCGACACGATGGTCCACCACTATGCGCCGATCGTCATCGATACCAGTGCGAAGCTCATTCTCGTCGACACCGGCAGCGGCCCTGGTGCCTTCAAGAAGACCCGGGGGGAACTCGGCCAGCTGCCGCAGAATCTCGCGGCGGCCGGCATCAAGGTCACCGACATCGACACCGTCGTGATCTCGCATTTTCACGGCGATCACGTGAACGGGCTGCTCGATGCCGACAACAAGCTCGCGTTCCCGAACGCGGAAGTGCTGGTGCCGGCGACCGAGTGGAAATTCTGGATGGACGACGGCGAGATGAGCCGCGCGTCCAAGGGCCGGATGGAGGACCTGTTCAAGAACAATCGCCGGGTGTTCGACGCGCTCGGCCGCAAGGTGACGCCCTACGAGTGGCACAAGGAACTGGCGCCGGGCCTCACGCCGATCGCGACGGTCGGGCACAGCATCGGCCACACGTCGTTCGTGCTCGCCTCCGGCTCGGCCACGCTCTATATCCAGTCGGACGTGACCAACAATCCCGGCGTGTTTGCGCGCCATCCCGACTGGGCCGCCTCCTTCGACCAGGATCCGGCGCAGGCGGTCGCGACGCGCCGCAAGGTCTACGACATGCTGGTCACCGACCAGATGCTGGTGCAGGGCTTCCACTATCCGTTCCCGGGCCGCGCTCGCGTCGAGAAAGCGGAGGCGGGCTATCGCGTGGTGCCGGTGGCGTGGAGCCCGGCGCTGTGAGCGCGTCGCGCGATAAGCAGAAGCATCGCATTGGAACGGTCGGGCCGCCGAAAGGTGGCCCCAAGCGTTGGATGGTGTTGGCGCTTGGCATGTGCGCTGCGCTCGACTCTTGAATGAACGAGACCACTAGTGCCGCCCTCGCCGAGGTCGTGTCTAGTCTGGGTGGCAATCAACGTTGTAGTCCTGGTCTCGGAGGCTAGGATCTGAAATACGCGAGATCCGCTCGCAAGCCTTGGCAGCCTGAGCCAACCGCTCTGCTGATGCGTTTCTCGCGCGAAGCGCTGTAAGGTCAAATTCCCAAAATCCTAAGATGTATTCCTTGAGATCTTGATCGCGGACGAGATCGAATTTCGTAGCCGCCTTTTCGCGCGCGCTCCGTGTTCGTCGGGAGACACGCAGGTAGGCTATGGCCTTAGCGGAATACGCCGGAGTATCTTCGGCAAGGAGCATGGGCAATATGACCCGTCCTTGGAAAAATTATCGCTTGCTGCCGAGCCTTGCGGCGCAAGAGCTATCATGATCCTGACAGCGGCTTCGTATTGCCAAGTGGCAAGATCCGAACGCTCCCCGAAGATTTGTCTGGCTTGGTCGAATGATACGTCGGGATGGGACAAGCGCTCCTTGAGCTTCCATTGGCTCAAGGAAAAGTTTTGGAGCTCCCGGCTCGGAAGGCAATCCTCACAGATTTTCGGTGTCTCAAACCGCTGAAGAAGTTTTTCGAGCAGTGCCTCCGTTTGACCGCTCGTGAGGCTGCTCACATAATTTGAGACCGCGACCCATCCTTCTGCCTCGTGCCCTACCAAAGATGCTGCGATATCAATGGAGCGCTCAGTTACGAGCCCCCTATCTCGTGCGCTGATCAATAGCGCCGCAACGGCTTTTTGGCTGACGTTCGCCAGCTTCGCAAGGGACTCCGCTAGAACGAGGGCATCCTCTGCGCTTACCACGGAAGGCGGTCGAAATCCGCTATCCACCTTATAGACGGGATCCACCCCGTAGATTGCGCTTGCCACTATTCTCGGCTCGATATTGTCCAGCCCATAGCGCACCGGATGCATAAGGCCTTCCCCTGGCTCCCAGAGCCGTGTTGCATGGGGAAAGAAGCCAAATTTCGGAAAGGACGAAAGCACATAAGCCTGTCCTTGATACCAAGAGAATAGGAGGCGTTCCTTGCCTCCAATCCGCAATCTTGCCTGAGTCTCGTTGCAGCAGCCTGGCACGCCGTTCACTAATGCAAACCGATGGATGTGCTCAATGACAAGCCCGTCCGGGATCTCGCCAATATCGCGCCACTTGAAACACTCGTCACCCCGTCCCAAGTTTTGAAACTCCGGCGAAGCTCGTCTCTCTTCCAACGAGCAGGCGTCTCCTTTGGCGGAGGTGATCTCTTCGATGCTGACGATCTTTTGAGTAGAACCATCATGATGGACTTTGATCAATTTGTCGACATGGCCATCGACCATGATCCTTCGTTCAACGCCCTGATAACTGTCTATAGTGAGCGTACGCTGTGCACTGGCCTCGGAACTGATCGGAGCATTCCAGACCTTTGGGTCTATGCTTGCCTCCAGCTTCGATTGGTCAACAACCGAAGCGCCGAACCACAGTGCTGCAAAGAGGAATGGCGCAATCGCAAACCCGGGTTTTGACCATTTGAATCCGGATTTGATCATTCCAAGAATGACGACCATCCACAGAACATTCATGAGCGAACTGACGCCTGGAGCCGCGTAAGCAAGCAACAGGAGCGGGAACTTCATTGACGCCAGCACGCCCACAACCACCGACAGAATTACAATGCCTAAGACGGTTTCCAGCGTTATGGTCAGTGTACGCATGAGAAAGCGATGCATGATACGGACGCCAATTACACATCAAATGGGGGGAGTGATTGAGCTTCGCACCTCGCAACATCCTATCCGAGTGCACAACGCATTCGTTGTTAAGAAGCGGTTAATGTCGACGGCATCTGAATGGCGGCTTCGTGTCATATTCCGCTGATAGTGCCCGAACCAATATTCGCTTTGCGCTGAGAGAAATGTCATTTCGCCGAAGTCAACTTGTGGCCCGTAACGTCGGTCCCGACGCGGCCTTGGCTGCTGCTTGACCCCGGGCCGGCGGGCCATTATATCGCCGGCCCATGCAGACGATCATGACCCGTTTCGATAGCCGCCGCCGCGCCACATCGGTGCGGGCCGGCGATCTTTGATCGTCGCCCGTGCCGCCGAGGGTCCCGCGGCACGCCTTCCCACATTCCGCGCCGATCCTCGCCGTTCTGACTGCGAAGGATTGAGCCATGGCTGAGAGCGTCAAGACCAAGATCGGCATCCTGGGAGCGTCGGGATATACCGGCGCCGAGCTGTTGCGGCTTCTGATCCGCCATCCGCATGTCGAGATCGTGCTGCTCACCGCCGATCGCCGCGCCGGCCACGAGATGGCTGACGTCTTTCCGCAGTTCGCGCCCTACGTGCTGCCCAAGCTCACGTCGATCGACAGTCTCGACTGGTCGGCGGCTGGGCTCGATATTGTCTTCTGCGCGCTGCCGCATGCAACAACCCAGAAGGTGATCAAGGAACTCCTGGCGAAGGCGCCCGGCACGCGCGTGGTCGATCTTTCCGCCGACTTCCGGCTCGCCGAGCCGGCCGCCTATGCGCGCTGGTATGGCCACGAGCACCATGCACCCGAGCTGCAGACCGAAGCAGTCTACGGCCTCACCGAGGTCTATCGGGGGGCGATCGCCAAGGCGCGGCTCGTCGCCAATCCAGGCTGCTATACAACGTGTGCGCAGCTTCCGCTCATCCCGCTCCTGAAGGCGAAGGCGATCGATCCCGACGAGATCGTGATCGACGCGAAGTCTGGCATGACCGGAGCAGGGCGCGCGGCCAAGGAGGAGATGCTGTTCTCGGAAGTCTCCGAGGGCTTCCACGCCTATGGGGTCGGCCACCATCGGCACATGGCCGAGCTCGACCAGGAGTTCAGCAAGGCCGCCGGCCGCAACGTGGTCGCAACCTTCACACCGCACCTCGTGCCGATGAACCGCGGCATCTTCTCGACTATCTACGTGCGCAGCACACAGTCTTCACCGGAAGACCTGCACGTGATCCTGCACGAGAGCTATGTCGACGAGCCGTTCGTGCATGTGCTGCCGTTCGGTCGCCTGCCGCAGACCCGGCATGTGCGTGGCTCCAACATGACGTTCATCGGGGTCGCCAAGGATCGCATCCCGGGCCGCGCCATCATCGGCTCGGCGCTCGACAACCTCACCAAGGGCGCGTCGGGCCAGGCGGTGCAGAACATGAACGTGATGCTGGGCCTTCCTGAGACGACCGGGATCGATCAGGTCGCGCTGTTTCCGTGAGGGCGCGTGAGGGCGAGAAGCGCGCGCCGCGCGGGCTGGTTGCCATTGGGAGAAAAGCCAACTCGTCGCGCTCCCTCCGAGTTTTGTCGAGCCTGAACCCAGAACGGGAAGTGACCGGTACAGGGAGGTGACATGGTATGCGCTATGGCAAGCGCTACCCGGTTACTTTCGGGCGCAGAGCAGACGACATATGCTCAACGTGAGCTGTCCGCCTGGTAACACCGCTGATCAATCGCGGGACGTTCGCAAGACCTGTGAAGTTGCTCCGGATTTCGACTACCCTCTATAAGAGAAATAGTTCGCCGGAGAGCACTTCAGGGCGTGACAGTCCGCCGGGGCCTGATCCATTTCCTGCGGGATCAGGTCACGAATACATGTCATGATATGAATACACGTCATGATGAGACGACGCTCGTTCATGGCCCTTCTCGGCGATTGCGTAGCCGTTGACGGCGCGTGAGCAGCAGGCGGCAATGTCAGTGATTAGACTTAATCATACAACAAGGAGGAAACTGTGATGAAACTTCCTACCAACGACAGCAACCAAAACGACAACAATCACGACATGACGGCGGGCACCGTAAGCCGCCGCAGCTTCGTCGCCGGCGCGACCTCCGCGATCGGAGCGCTGACGCTGGCGCAGTCTTCGACACGCGTCGAGGCAGAAGCTGCATCGAAGGCGTTCTGGCCGGACGGCGCGCGGCTCGCTATCGCATTCTCGATGGTGATCGAGACCAGCGCCGATCCGGACCCGAAGACCAAAGGCGCGGACGGCAAGATGTATCCGAACCTCTACGGCAAGACTGCCGGGCAATACGCCGCCAACGAGGCGATCCCGCGCATGCTCGACATGTTCGACCGGCGCCGCATCAAGGTCACGTCGATGATGTGCGGCCTGTCCGCCGTGCGCCATCCCGCGCTCGCCAAGGAAATCGCGCAACGCGGGCATGAGTGCGGCTCGCATGGCCGCAGTCACGATGTCCAGTATCAGTTGGACCGTGACGCCGAACGCGCCTTCATCAAGGATTCCGCCGACATGATCGAGAAGGCGAGCGGGCAGCGCCCGGTCGGCTACAATTGCCGCGGTCAGTTGCGCAGCGTTAACACGCTCTCTTTGGCGCAGGAACTCGGCTTCATCTATCATATCGACGACATCAGCCGCGACGAGCCGTTCGTCGTACCGGTCAACGGCAAGCCGTTCGCGGTGGTGCCCTATACCGGACATATCAACGACATCGGCTATTTCAACAATCGCGGCATGGCGTCGGTCTTCGCCCAGGACCTCAAGCTGGAGTTCGACGCGCTCTATGCCGAGGCCGAACACAAGCGCCGGCTGATGGTGGTCACGCTCCACGATGCGGTGGCGCGGGCGAACCGGGTGAAGGTGTTTGAGGATTTCATCGCCTATGCGCAGAGCAATAAGGGCGTGTGGTTTGCGCGCTGCGATACGCTGGCGAAATGGGCGCTGGAGAGCCCGGACTCCATCAAGGAAAAGACGGCGACTTGACCGTTCCGAAACTCCGGAGCGAAATCGCTTTGGATTGAATTGCGATTTCGCTCTAAGCGTTTGCTTGGTCGCATGGTCGTGCTCGAAAAGTCCTCGACCTTCGGGATCATGCGCCAAGCAGCCGTCAAATAAAGCCGCCCGCGCTCGAAGACCGCAAGACACTTGCTTCACAGTAGGTTCTTGTTGGTTTGAGCCCGAACGGCCTTTTCAAGATGTCAGCTGCGGGGATTCGCGGAGGGAATTGGCTTCATTCCGGCAATCCGGCAATCCGGAGTCCATCAAAGAGCGGTTCCTGTTGAACGATGAATTTTGCAACCGTCGACCGCGAATTGGCCCGCAGGCTCGCTATCGTCGTGGTAGGCATGGTCTTTCTGAACTCGGCAAGCACAGCGCGCGCTTCAGGGAGTCGCCTGGCAAGCGCGAGCGCGCTTGCGAGATAGGCGTGGTGGCGGGCGACAGGGGTGCCGGTGTCTATGGCGCGAGAGAGCCACGAGGCGGCTTCTTCATATTGACCGAGATGCAGCCTCGCCATGCCGATGAAGGCTAGCCATGGGCCGAGTGATGGATCGCGGGGGCTAAGCCTCATCGCGTGTTCGACCGCCGGAATGGTTGCTTCCGGTCGGCCGAGCTCAATCTCCGTGGCACCGAGCTGAGCGTAACCAGGCGCGAAATTCGGATTGATGGCGATGGCCGTGCGAAAGGCATCGCGAGCTGCAATGGTGCGCCTTTCCAGCCGGAACACGAAACCGCGGACATGGTGTGCGACGAAATGGTTTGGGTTGAGCGCAAGTGCTTTTGCAGCGGCCGCTCTCGCCGCCGCAACATCCTGCGCGGGCGAGACGCTCCAGCCATCGAGCACCATGACCGCGGAGGTCCAACCGATCCCGGCGAGAGCATTCGCGGTCCTTGGATCGCGTTCGAGAGCCTGTTCAAAGAGCGCGCGCGCAGAGAAGTAATTCTCAGGCTTCTTGGCGGCGTAAACCATCGCCCAACCTCGCATCGTGAGGTCGAATGCCTCAAGATTACCGCGCACCTTGCGCAGGCCTCGTTCACTCTCCAGCGTTGTCAGTCGGAAATTGAGAGCATTTGCAATTCTGCCTATGACCTCCTCCTGCCAATCGGCAAGTTGGTTGTGCCCACGCACGAACCGCTCTGCCCAGACACTGGCACCGGTTTCGGCGCTGATCAGCTGAACATTGAGCCGGATCGCATCCGGGTCTCGCCGAACGCTGCCGTCCAGCAGATAGCGCACGTTGAGATCGCGGCCGACCTGTCGGGCGTCGACGTCCTTGCCCTTGAAGGTCCGGGCCGTGGCGTGCGCAATGACAAACAGCCCCGGTAGCCGCGATAGCTCTGTGCTCAGATCATTGCTTACGCCGTCAGAAAAATACTCCTGCGCGGGATCGCCACTGAGATTCTTGAACGGCAGGACAACAATGGATAGTGGCGGTGGTGGGCTTATGCGATTGTCTACGCCCGGTCCCCACCAGACCGTGAACGTCGCCATTGCTAGGAGTAGCGCCAGCATCGTGGCGCCGAGGACGAGGTTTCGCCGTCCGACCGCTGCAAATGGATACGGGCGCTCCGGCCCGCCCGGCTTGTCACCGTCAGCAGCAACGGTGGTGAATTGCCGCATCGCAGGTTTTGCGTCGATTGTTAGTGGGACCTCGAAACGATAGCCTCGCCGCTGCACAGTTCGGATCAAGCGCTGATCGTGGTCGCCCAATGCGCGCCTAAGCTCGGTGACGCATTGTACGACGGAATCATCGCTGACATTGACGTTGGGCCAGAGGGCCGTCAGCAATTCATCCTTGGAGATGAGGCGACCGGGGTTGGCCACCAGGTAACACAGGAAGTCGAAGGTCTTCGGCCTCAATGCGACTTCTTCGCCATCCGCCAGCAAGTAGCCGCGCCCAAAATCGAGGACATAACGATCGAACCGCATCCGCGCCGGAGCCGTTGCGGAAAGGCGGCCATTCGATTCGGCTGGCAACGAGCCGGCTCCCACCGAATTCGGCGAAATTTCAGCGGTCTTTCGGCGATCTTTAGGGACATCTCGGCCGGCGCTGACGTTCATTGTGGGCACCGATAGTCGACGTTTAACGTGGGTGCACACAGTCACTAGGGCGGCCCACGTGGAGCAAGGCTACCTGGGTTTGAACCGGAGGCGCCACCAGCGGTGGCGCGGCCCAACAGCGCAGTTATGAATTGGGAGTACGCAAGATGGCACGCCAGAAGACACGCAACATCTTTGTCCCATGCATCGTTGTCCCATGCGCAGTTCTGTTGGCTCTGACTACCGTTGCCAACGCGGAAACGCCTAATGACATTTTCATCATAAGAACCACGTCGAAGACCCCTGACGCGGTTGTCTCGGCAATCAAATCCTTTTCCGAGCAGAAGAAATGGCAGTTTCTGGGCGACAGCAAGGTCAAGAAGGGCGAAGTAAGACTGGTGAAAATTTGCATTCCGGAGATCGGACGGCTGCTTTGGCCCGTAGGTCTGCAGCTCAGTGCTTTGCTCCCCTGCGGGAACGTGGGAATCTATCAGAAGGGTAAGGCAACCGAGATCTCCGCTCTACATCCGCGCTACCTGCACGTGCTGTATCCGCACCCCGCAACGGAACGTGCGAGCGCGGTGGCCCAGCCCTTGCTGATCGAAATGCTCGATGCAGTAACCAAGTAGAGGCAGAGATCAAAGGCTCCTTAACGTGGAACTCAGCGATTGGCGAGCCCGCAGAGGCCCGCCAACGATGGATGCCGCATTGTGGCCCTGCCACGGACTCTGCAGGAGCACGATGCACCGATCTTGAGTGTCGCAGGGTCGATTGGCGCGATCGTTGACTGGATTTAATTCTTCCTTTCATCGAGTGACCGTGGGGCGGAATGACACAGTCTCGCCGGCGCGGAGCCTTTCGACGTAGCGCGACGCCCAGCCCATGGTCGTCGCGCCTTAATCCCGCACCTTCACGTAGCGGCCGGGCGCGTCCTCGATGACCTTGAGCTTGCCGGTTCCCGGCACGCGCGCCTCGACTTCTTCCTTGCCATGGCTCTTGAGCCACTTGAGCCAATCCGGCCACCAGGAGCCGGGATGCTCCTTCGCCTTGCCGACCCATTCCTCGACGTCAGTCTTGTCGGGGCTCGGCTTCGGTCCGTCCCAGTACTGGTATTTGTGCCTGCCCGGCGGGTTGATCACGCCGGCGATGTGGCCCGAGCCCGTCAGCACGAAACGCACGCGCCCGCCGAAATAGGTCGAGCCGAGCAGCACCGACCTGGCCGGGGCGATGTGGTCCTCGCGGGTGGCGAGATTATAGACCGGCACCTTGATCTTCCTGAGATCGATTGGCTTGCCGCCGATCTCCATCTTGCCGCGCGCAAGATTGTTGTTGAGGTAGCAGTTGCGCAGATAGAAGGAATGGTTGGCCGCCGGCATGCGCGTTGAGTTGGAGTTCCAGTAGAGCAGGTCGAAGGGCATCGGCTCCTTGCCCTTGAAGTAGTTGTTGATCACATACGGCCAGATCAGGTCGTTCGAGCGCATGAGGTTGAACGAGTTCGCCATCTTGCGGCTGTCGAGGTAGCCGCGCTCCGCCATCTGGCGCTCGAGTGCCTCGATCTGCTCTTCGTCGGCGAACACCTTAAGATCGCCCGCATAGGTGAAGTCGACCTGGCTCGCGAAGAAGGTCGCGGACGCGATGCGATGATCGCGCCTGGCCGCCATATGGGCGAGCGTGACGGCGAGCAGCGTGCCGCCGACGCAATAGCCGATGGCGTGCACCTTGGTCTCGCCGGTCGCCTGCTTGATGGCGCCGAGCGCCGCCAGCGGCCCTTCGCGCACGTAGTCCTCGAAGGACTTCTTGGCGAGATGCTCGTCGGGATTGACCCACGAGACCATGAACACGGTCAGGCCCTGGTCGACGCACCATTTGACGAAGGATTTCTCCGGCGTCAGGTCGAGCACGTAGAACTTGTTGATCCACGGCGGCACGATCAGGATCGGCCGCTTGAGCACCTTCGGTGTCGCCGGCTCATATTGGATGAGCTGCATCAGGTCGTTCTCGAACACGACCTTGCCGGGCGTGACCGCGAGATTGCGGCCGACCTCGAACATGCGCGGATCGGTCTGCCGGATGCGCAGCTCGCCACCGCCGGCCGCGATGTCCTCTGCCAGCATGTGCATGCCGCGCGCGAGGTTGGCGGCGTTGGAGGCGACGGTCTCGCGCAGGAGCTCGGGGTTGGTGAGCACGAAGTTCGACGGCGCAATCGCGTTGGCGATCTGGCGGACGTAGAATTCGGCCTTCAGCTGGGTGAGCGGGTCGAGACCCTTGGCGTCGGTCACAAGGTGGTTGGCCCATTTGACCGTCAGAAGGTAGGCCTGCTTCAGGAAGTCGAAGAACTGGTTGCGCGTCCAGTCGGGATCGGCAAAGCGCTTGTCGCGCGCGTCGGGCTCGATCACCGGGTGGGCCTCTTCCCCCGCCATGCGTTTGACTGAGGTCGCCCACAGGTCGAGATAGGAATTGCCGAGCGCAAACTGCAATTCGACCGCGCGCTGGGGATCCTTCAGCCAGTATTGCGCGACGTGGCCTAGCGTCTTGACCGCATCGACGAACTCGACGTGCTCGCCCTCGACCTGCCCCTGCTCGCGCGGCTTCATATAGGCGGCCAAGGCCTTGCCGCCCTCCTCGATCATGCGGGCAAGGTTCTTGGCGAATTCCTCCAGGTCGAAGGAGGGTTGCGAAGGGGCATTCACGTCAGGAGCCTCGATTGTTCGTTCCAGTGCTCATGTCCCGATTCGGTCGCAGCGCCGCGCGATGCTTCCTGCGATAGCGCGAAATTCGTCCGGCCATGTGGGCCTTGGCAGGGGGAGTCGCAAGATTCCGCCCCTCCATGACAGCACAAACACGCAGGCTGTGCCCGAAAGGACGGCTTGTCCCCCGTTAACTAACGGGAGCCGGGCCCACCTTGCTTTGGACATATATTATCGGAATATTTATCAAATAGGCCAAACAGTTGGTGGGTTCACGCCGGTCGCGCCTCATGGGACCGCTCATGGGTGGCGGGGCGTCAGGCACAGCGGCGCGCGGGCGGGCAATGACGCGATCACAGCTATCAACCGGCGTGCTCACGGCGCTCCTGCTGACGGCGGCGACGGCGCTTGCCGGCTGTTCTTCCTCCCATTTGATCGCTGATAACTTGCCGGCCGCGGCTGGCGGGCTGCCCGAAGACGTCCCGGCGCGGCCGGAGACCCCGCCGCTGTTTCCGGCTGTGCACAGCCAGCCGCCGACGCGGGCCAATGCGACGCTCACCGAGGCCGAACGGAAGCGGCTGAAGGAGGAGCTGACCGCCGCGCGCAATCGCGCGACTGGGCACAGGCCACCGGCAGAGGCGACCAAGACGTCCGAAAATATCAAGAAGCGCAAGAAATCCAAAAAGAAGACCCAGATCGCCGATCCGGTGACGACGGGCAGCACCTCGGCCGCTGGCAGCGCCGCCAACCCGTGATACAAGGGGCCCCAATCGGCCCGCCGGTTGGTCACGCAGGGCCGGAGCTTGAGGCAATGGAAGAATTTCACCGCATCCGCCGCCTGCCGCCTTACGTCTTCGAGCAGGTCAATCGCGCCAAGGCAATCGCGCGCAATGCCGGCGCCGACATCATCGATCTGGGCATGGGCAATCCGGACCTGCCGGCGCCTGCCCATGTGATCGAGAAGCTCAAGGACACGCTCGGTAAGCCGCGAACCGACCGCTATTCGGCGTCCAAGGGCATTGCCGGGCTGCGGCGCGCGCAGGCCGCCTATTACGAGCGCCGCTTCGAGGTGAAGCTCAATCCCGAGACCCAGGTCATCGCCACGCTCGGATCGAAGGAAGGCTTCGCCAACGTGGCGCAGGCCATCACGGCGCCCGGCGACGTCATTCTCGTGCCTGACCCGAGCTACCCGATCCATGCCTTCGGGTTTCTGATGGCGGGCGGGGTCATTCGCTCGGTTCCCTCCGAGCCGACGCCGGAGTTCTTTTCGATTCTGGAACGCGCCATCGTGCATTCGATTCCGAAGCCGTTGGCGGTCGTAGTCTGCTATCCGTCCAACCCGACGGCCTACGTCGCCGATCTCGATTTCTACAAGGAGCTGGTTCCGTTTGCGAAGAAGCACGGAATCTTCATCCTGTCCGACCTCGCCTACGCGGAGGTCTATTTCGAGAACAATCCGCCGCCGTCGGTGCTGCAGGTGCCGGGCGCGATGGACATCTCGGTCGAGTTCACCTCGATGTCGAAGACGTTCTCGATGCCGGGCTGGCGCATCGGCTTTGCGGTCGGCAACGAGCGCATCATTTCGGCGCTCGGTCGCGTCAAGTCCTACCTCGACTATGGCGCCTTCACGCCGGTCCAGGTGGCGGCGACCGCCGCGCTCAACGGCCCGGAAGACTGCATCCGCGAGATGCGCTCGATCTACAAGCGCCGCCGTGACGTGCTGGTGGATTCCTTCGGCCGCGCCGGTTGGCCGGTTCCGCCGCCGCGCGCCTCCATGTTCGCCTGGGCGCCGATCCCGGAGCTGTTCCAAGGGCTCGGCAGCGTCGAGTTTGCAAAACTCCTGGTGGAAAAGGCCGAGGTGGCAGTATCGCCGGGGACCGGCTTCGGCGAGCGCGGAGAGGGGTTCGTGCGGATCGCGCTCGTGGAAAACGAGCAGCGCATTCGCCAGGCCGCCCGCAATATCCGCCGCTTTCTTGAAACCGGTCCGGAAAAGTTGCACAACGTGGTGCCGCTCGCCAAGCGCGGCTAGCCAATCCGCGGCTGGCCAAGCGCGGCTCAACGCGTACAACTTTCCCGGAACACTTCATGGTCGAACCGCTCAGAGTGGGCCTCGCCGGATTGGGCACGGTCGGTTCGGCCGTGGCGGCCATGATCATGCGCTCGCGTGGCGCGCTCGCCGAGCGCGCCGGTCGTGCCATCGAGCTCGTCGCCTACGCCACCAAGGACCCGCCCAAGGATCCCGGGCTCGACTTTTCGGGGCTGAAAAAGATCGACAGCCCGGTCGAGCTCGCGCGCTTGCCGGGTCTCGACGTCTTCGTCGAGCTGATGGGCGGGGAGGGCGATCCGGCTAAGAGCTCGGTCGAGGCAGCGCTCGGCATCGGCCGCTCTGTTGTCACCGCCAACAAGGCGCTGCTGGCGCGTCACGGTGCGGCGCTCGCGCGGCTCGCCGAGAAGACCGACGCGGCGCTTTGTTTCGAGGCGGCGGTTGCAGGCGGAATTCCGATCGTCAAGACGCTGCGCGAGGGGCTCGGCGGCAGCCAGATTTCGCGTATCTACGGAATCCTCAACGGCACCTGCAACTACATCCTCACCCGCATGCATCAGGAGCGGCTGTCGTTTGCGGCCTGCCTGAAGGAGGCGCAGCGGCTCGGCTACGCTGAAGCCGATCCGACCTTCGACATCGGCGGTTTCGATACCGCCCATAAGATTGCAATCCTGACGAGTCTTGCATTCGGCACCGAGGTCGATGCCGATGCGGTGCACGTCGAGGGCATCGAGTTCGATCTCGCTCGCCGATCTCGAGACCGCTGACGAGCTGGGCTATCGGGTCAAGCTGCTCGGCGTAGCGCAACGCACCAGCGCCGGCATCGAGCAGCGTGTTCACCCGACCATGGTGCGACAGGGAACCATGATCGCAGGCATCGACGGCGTCACCAATGCGGTCGCGATCGACGCCGACACAATGGAGCTCACGCTCATGGGGCCGGGCGCCGGCGGCGCGGCCACCTCGGCGTCGGTCGTCGCTGATCTCACCGACCTTGCCGCGGGCCGGCGTTCACCGTCGTTCGGGCGGCCGGTCGCGAGCCTGACCAAGCCGCAGCGCGCGCCGATCCAGCGCCACGAGGGCGGCTACTACATCCGGCTCGCGGCCGTCGATCGCCCCGGCACTGCCGCGACGATTGCGCGGAGCATGGCGGATGAGAAGATCTCGCTGGAATCGATCATGCAGCGTGGCCGCGACCGGCAGCCGCATGGCGGCGAGGATCCGCGCAGCGTCAGCAAGCCGGCGCCGGTCGCGCTTATCACCTATGCGACCAGCGAGGACGCCGTGCGCCGGGCACTCACCGCAATCGAGCGCGACGGCGTCATTGCCGAGAAGCCGCAAGTCATTCGGATTGAAAAGAGCTGACGAGCGTGAGGGCGAGACCATGAGTGGACCTGAAGATTCATCCGCCATCACCGTGCAGCCGCACCTGCTGCTCGAGCGCATCCTCACGCTTGAGATCGTGCGCGTGACCGAGCGCGCGGCGGTCTCGGCGGCACGGCTGCGCGGCCGCGGCGCCGAGAAGGCGGCCGACCAGGCCGCCGTCGACGCCATGCGGCGCGAGCTCAACAATCTGCCGATTCACGGTACCGTCGTGATCGGCGAGGGCGAGCTCGACGAGGCGCCGATGCTGTTCATCGGCGAGGAAGTCGGCACCAGGAGAGGCCCGAAGCTCGATATCGCGGTCGACCCGCTCGAGGGCACCACGCTGTGCGCCAAGAACATGCCGGGCGCGATCGCGACCGTCGCGATGGCGGACGACGGCACGCTCCTGCATGCGCCCGACGTCTACATGGAGAAGATCGCGATTGGTCCCGGCTACCCGAAAGGTGTCGTCGACCTCGATGCGCCGGCCGGCGACAACATCCTCAGGCTTGCCAAGGCCAAGGGCGTGCGGCCCGAGAACATCACGGCGTTGATTCTCGATCGGCCGCGCCACGCCGATATGATTGCGGCCATTCGTAAGGTCGGCGCCTCAGTGTGCCTGATCACCGATGGCGACGTCGCCGGCGTCATCCATACGGCGGAGCCGGAGTCGACGGGCATCGACATCTACTTAGGCATCGGCGGCGCGCCCGAGGGCGTGCTCGCGGCGGCGGCGCTGCGCTGCATCGGCGGTCAGATGCAGTGCCGGCTCGTGCTCGACACCGAGGAGCGGCGCGAGCGCGCGGCCAAGATGGGCGTGACCGACCCGCGCCAACGCTACGAGATCGAGGACATGGTCAAGGGTGACTGCCTGTTCGCGGCGACCGGCGTCACCGACGGCGCCATGCTGCGCGGGGTCAAGTTCCGCAAGGACATCATCGAGACCGAGACCGTGGTGATGCGCTCCGTCACCGGCACGGTGCGCCGCATTGTGGCCGAGCACCGGCAGCTTGAGAAATTTCATTTGGATTGACCGGCGATCCTGCCGCTGTCAGACAGGGGGTGGCGGACGCCTCCGCCGGCCAGCGTGCGCTCGTCGTGCATGCTATATTTCACTGATTCCCTCGCACTGACTTTCTGTCCTTTCTCTTTTTTGCGGCGGAGCCGATGACCATCGCCCTGGCCGAAGCTTCTGTTCCAGCGCGCCGCCACTTCCTCGGCGTCGAGCGCTCCGCGACTGGCCGCGTCTGGCGCGACCGGCTCGACGAGCGTGCCTCGGCGCGGGCAACTGCGATCGTGCAGCGCCACGGCCTGCCCGAGTTGTTGGCGCGGGTGCTCGCGGGTCGCGGGGTCGAGGTCGAGGATGCGGTCGCGTTCCTTGATCCGACCGTGCGCACGCTGATGCCCGACCCCAACACGCTCGCCGGCATGGCGGCAGGCGCGACGCGCATTGCGGAGGCCATCATGCGCGGCGAGACGGTGGCGATCTTCGGCGACTATGACGTCGACGGTGCGACCTCGGCGGCGACGCTTGCGCGTTTCCTGCGCTATGGCGGGCTCCAACCACTCATTCATATTCCCGACCGCCTGTTCGAAGGCTATGGGCCCAACGTCGAGGCCGTGCGCTCGCTCGCCGAGCGCGGCGCAACGCTGCTCGTCACCGTCGATTGCGGCACCACCAGCTATGAGGCGCTTGCCGAAGCAGCCCGTCTCGGCCTCAAGACCATCGTGATCGACCATCACCTCGCCGACGAAACGCTGCCGGAGGCGCTCGCAGTCATCAATCCGAACCGGCAGGACGACCTGTCACAGCTCGGCCATCTCGCCGCGGTCGGCCTCGTGTTCATGACGCTCGTCGCGGTCAACCGCGAGCTGCGCACGTGCGGGTTCTGGACGACGCAACGGCCGGCGCCCGACCTGCTCGGGCTTCTCGATCTCGTGGCGCTCGGCACTGTCGCCGATGTCGTGCCGCTCAAAGGCCTCAATCGCGCCTTCGTCGCCAAGGGCCTCCTGGCGATGCGGCGGCGCGAGAATATCGGGCTCACCGCGCTGATGGACATCGCGCGGCTTTCCGGGCCGCCGGAGCCGTGGCATCTCGGTTTCCTGCTCGGCCCGCGCATCAACGCCGGCGGCCGCATCGGCCGGGCAACGCTCGGTGTCGACCTTCTGCTCAGCGAGGATACGGTCGAGGCGGCGCGGCTTGCCGCCGAGCTCGACAGGCTCAACCGCGAGCGCCAGGCGATCGAGATCGAGACGGTGGCGCAGGCCGAGGCGGAGGCGATGGCCGCGCTCGGCGCCGAGGAGAAGGGCGCCGTCGTCGTCACCGCCGCCGAAGGTTGGCACCCGGGCGTGGTCGGGCTCGTCGCCGCCCGCCTCAAGGAAAAATTCGGCCGACCTGCGTTTGCGATCGCGCTCGAGCCGGGCGGTCTCGGCACCGGCTCGGGGCGCTCGATTGCGGGCGTCGATCTCGGGCGTGCAGTGCGGCAAGCGGTGCAGCAGGGCATCCTGGTCAAGGGTGGCGGCCACGCCATGGCGGCCGGTGTCACGCTGCGCAAGCCCGCGCTCGCCGCGTTTCGCGCCTACCTGGAAGAGACCTTGAGCGCCGCCGTCGAGGCGGCGCGACGCGTCGATGCGCTCATGATCGATGGTGCGCTCACGGCCGCCGCGGCCACCAGCGAGACCATCGCGACGATCGCGCGCGCGGGCCCGTTCGGGGCCGGCAATCCGGAGCCGATCATGGCGCTACCGGCGCACACGATTGCGCATGCGGATGAAGTCGGTCAGGCCCACGTCCGTGTCCGCCTGCGCGCAGGCGACGGCGCGACCGTCAACGCCATCGCGTTTCGTGCGGCCGGCAAGGCGCTCGGCTCTGCGCTGATGCAGGGCCGTGGGCGTCAGGTGCACGCCGCCGGCTGCTTAGCGGTCGATCGTTGGCAGGGTGAAGAGCGCGTACAGCTCAGGCTTCTCGATATCGCGCCGGCTGATCCTGTCGGATGAGCTGTGGCACTAGTGCCGCCGATCTGAAGTTCCTACAACACTTGCGGCAAACTCGGTTAGGAACTTCAGATCGAAAAGCGGCACTAGAATCATAGAGTTGCTAGTGCCCCCTTTGTTTCCGAAGTTCGTGTCAGAGGGTGCCGCGATGACTTAACGAACTTCGGAATCGAGTGTGGCTTTGGTTCAGAACTCCGCATCTCGGACTAGGCGGCCAAGAATCCAAGAATGATGAGGACTTCTGAACCGCCACACTAGCGGGCGTCGCGTCCAAAGACGTGGCTGACGGCCTCGACGATGATGCGCACGTCCTTGCTGCCCAGGCTGTAGTAGATGGTCTTGCCTTGGCGTCGCGCCTGGACCAGGCCGTCGGTGCGCAGGCGCGCAAGCTGCTGCGACACGGTCGGTTGCCGCAACGCGAGCAGCTGCTCGAGCTCGGTCACCGACCGCTCGCCTTGGCACAGGATGCAAAGGATCATCAGCCGGCTCGGATGCGCGAGCGCCTTGAGAAAGTCGCTCGCATCCTTCGAGCGCACGGCCATCATGCCAAGATCGGCAGAAGGCTCGTTCCGCTCAACAACGGCTGTCGCGAGGCGCATCGGGATGACTATCCGAGTGGCGAGAAGCGCGCGACTATAGCAAACCCCGCCGCGGTGTCTAAGCAATAATGATCAAAGGAATCTTTTGCGCTTTCGTCAAGTCTTTTCGCTTGCGGCGCGATCACTTCGTCAGTGCGGCGCGCGCGGCGAGATCCGACAATGTCTGGCCGATCGGCGTGAGCGCGGCGCGCGCGGCCTCGCGACTGCCGAAATCGATCACCAGCAGCACGCCGACGATGCGAGCGTCGAGCTGCATGAGCATGCCGGCGTAGTCGTCGCCGCCGCCGAGCGCTCCTTTGTGTGCGTCGAACTGCTGGATTACGGCCTGGAAGGCATCGCGCAGTCGTGCCACTTCGGCTGACGTCTGCTCGCGCCCGCTTGTTTCAAGCGTCTTGAGGGCGATCTGGTATTGCGCGTCTGCAAGCTTGAACGCAGCCTCGAAGTCCGCGCGTTCGTCGGCGATCGCCAAGCTTCCCTGCAGGAAGAGCACTGCGGCGGTCAGGGCCAGGAATAGCGTCAGGATCAGGCGAAAAAGACGCACAATCGGGGTCGGCATGGTTGCCCGTCCGGCTTGGGGGAGGCTAACTAGCCATGGCAAAACTTGCAGAAAGATTGAGGGAAATGTCGAAACTCAGGCTATCGGTGGCAATAGGCAATTACGATCGGGCCCGCGCGCTGTTTGACGGCACGGTCCAGATCGACGGAGTTGACCCGGTTTTCATGCAATTGCCGCCGGAAGAGATTTTTTTCCGCGCTTTTCGCACCGTCGACTTCGATATCTGCGAATTGTCGATGTCGAGCTTCACGGTGAAGACCGCTTTGGGCGATTGCCCCTATGTCGGGGTGCCGGCCTTTGTGTCGCGCGCGTTCCGCCACAATTCCATCTATGTGCGCAAGGACCGCATCAAGAGCCCGGCGGACCTCAAGGGCAAGCGGGTGGGCCTGCCCGAATACCAGCTCACCGCCTGCGTCTGGGCGCGCGCCATCCTGCAGGACGATCACGGGGTGAAGCCGTCCGACGTGATCTGGGTGCGCGGCGGTATCGACGATCCAAGCCGGCCCGAGAAGATCACGATCAAGCTTCCCGCCGGCGTGCGGCTCGAAAACGCGCCCGAGGGCAAGACGATCTCACAGCTTCTGGAGTCGGGTGACATCGACGCCTTCATTGCGCCGCGGGTGCCGCGGCTCGCGGCCAAGAACAATCCCGATATCGGTTGGCTCTTTCCCGATCCGATCGTGGCGGGTCGGGACTACTACAAGCGCACCGGCATCTTCCCGATCATGCACGTCACCGGCATTCGCCGCACGCTGGTCGAGCAGCATCCATGGCTTCCCGCTGCGGTGCTCAAGGCGTTCGAACAGTCCAAGGCGAAGTGTCTCGAAGAGCTCGAGGACACGGCGACCAGCAAGTGCACGCTGCCGTTCGTCGACGAGCAGCTCAAGGCCGCGCGCGAGCTGATGGGCCACGATTTCTGGTCGTATGGTCTCGCGCCCAACCGCAAGGTGCTGGAGACGTTCCTGCGCCAGCACCATTCCGAGGGCCTGTCGCCACGGCTGCTGACGCCCGAGGAGATGTTCCATCCCTCGACGCACGAGTCGTTCACGATTTGAGGTGCTCGATTTGATGTACTCGCTGTCAGTGCCTTCTGCTGTCGTCCCCGCGCAGGCGGGACCCATAACCACTAGCGCTGCCTTTTTCGCAAGAGCGCTGCGCCATCGCTTGGCTGCGAAGTATGGGTCCCCGCCTTCGCGGGGACGACAGTCGAGAGACAGTGCGCGGGGACGACAGTCGAGAGTCAGCAGGAGCCTCGATAGGGCCCGCTAGATCCGCGGCGGAATCTGGATGAGCTCGCCGAGCTGCTTCTGCGTCAGCGGCTTGTCGATGAACTTCAGGTTCACCGCCTCCTTCACCAGCGCATCGAGCCCGCTGATCTTGTCGGGGTTGAGCAGCGTCTTGGGAAAGAACTCATCGCGCACGCGCTTGGCGGTCGCTTCCGGCACCTTGGCGAACTCGGCGTAATCCTTGAGGACCTGGGGATTGCTCCCGTACATGTATTCGATCGTTTCACGGTAGGCGGCCATGAAACGCAGGAGCGCATCCTTGCGCCTGGCCAGTGCATCCGCTTTGGTGACGATGACGCGCACGGTCTGGCCGCGCACCAGGGTGGAGTCGGTCGCCCGCGCGACGAGCCGGATCTGGGCCGCGTCGATTTGCTTGAGCCCGAACGGCGGCGAGGCCCAGCCGACGTCGACCTGATCGGTCATGACCGCCGTGAGGGTCGCGGCCGGGTTGCCGGTCGCCATCGGCCTTGCCGTCAGCTTGAACTCGCTGATGAAGGCCCGCACGATCGCTTGCGTGGACGACCCCTGGGTCGAGAACGCGATGGTGTGCCCGTTGGTGTCCTTGAGCGTTTTTATCTTGGAGGACGTCTTGGCGTACCAGTAGTCGGCGGCGCCGGTCGCCTCGGCGCCGATGATGCGCACGGGCGCACCCTTGGCGTAGGCGCTCATCGCGCCCTGGGTGCCGACCGCAAGCCCGATGTCGGCGGAGCCAGCGATGATCGGCTGCAGCGTCTCGCCCGAGCCGGATGTGTAGAGCAGCTCAAGCTCGAGGCCGACCTTCTTGAAGATGCCGGCCTTCGAGCCGAGATACGCGACCGCCGTGTCCCAGTTACCGCGCTGGCCGATGGTCAGCTTCAGCCTGTCCTGCGCCGACGCGGGCGACAGCGTGGCGAGCAGGGCGGCTCCCGCCAAAGCGAGAACCAGCTGCCGAAAACGGGCCATGGCCTTCTTCTCCTGATGGCTGTCTACTTCTTCTCCGTCCCGCGCAGCATCGCCGCCGTTGTGACCGCCGAATAGCCAGGCTCGACCCGCACGTCGACCACCACGACGTTGCCGGCCTCGACCGCGGCGATCGCCTTCTCGAAGGTCGCGACGAGGTCGCCCGTCTTGGTCACCGGTCCGAAGCCTTGCGCGCCCTGCGAGCGCGCGAGCGACGCGATGTCGATGTCGGGCTCGGAGATGCGCTGGCCGATCCAGCGGTTCTCGACCGGACGCGAGCGGATGCGGGCGACCCGCTCCTGGTGCAGCTCGTCATTGAAGAAGGAGCGGTTGTTGGCGACCACGATCATGAGCGGGATCTTGTAATGCGCCGCGGTCCAGATGGCGGTGTTGGCCATCATGAAGTCGCCGTCGCCGCACACAGCGATCGTCATGCGGCCCGAGCCCTTCAAAGCGAGCGCGGTGCCGACCGTGTTGCCGGGGCCGCCGCCGACGCCGCCGCCGCCTTCCGAGCCCACATAGTCGAGCGGATGCCGGAACGGCCAGGTCGCGCCATCCCACGACAGCGAGATGTGCGCCAGCGTCACGTCGCGGTCGCCGACCGCGGTCTTGAGCGCACGAACCAAGTCGTTGACGACCAGCTTATCCTGCGAGAGCGGCGGGATTTCCTTCTTCACGGTCGCGAGCTTCGCCGGCTTGCTTGATGCGCCGATCGCCTTGATGAGGTCGGGGACCGCCTCGTCGGGCGTCACCGGGAGCAGGACGTCGGCCGGCGGCAGGCCCTGGTAGTCCATGCTCCAGCCGTTGTGGATGCGGAAATCGCTGCTCACCACGATCACCTTGGCCTGGGGCGGAGTGTCGCCAAAGGTCGCCTTGAACGCGCCCGCGAGATCGACCCAGTCGAAGCTGACGATCACGTCGGCGGCGCGCACGGCCTCCTGCGCCTCGGGGCCGAGCGCGGTCCCGCCGGGCGCGCCGGCGTGCAACGGATGATCGGTCGGGAAGGCGGCGCCGAGCTTGAGCTCGGTGACGACCTTGGCATTGAGCGCCTCCGCGAGCGCCACGCGGTCGTTCCAGCCATCCATGCTGCGTGACACGCGACCGATGAGGAAGACCGGCTTCTTTGCCGACTTGAGCAGGCTTGCAGCCTCCTTCACCAGCTCGGGCGTGGCCGCCGTGACGGTCACGGGCTGGAAGCGCTTGACGTCGATCGGCGCCAGCGGCTCGGCGAGCTTGTTCTCCTGCATCTCGGCGTCGAGATTGATGTAGGTGGGGCCCATCGGAGCCGTATTGGCGAGCCAGTGCGCGCGCAGGATCAACTCGCGCGCCGCCGCCGGTGACGCCGGCTGGTCGTCCCACTTGGTGTAGTTGCGGATGATGGCACCCTGGTCGGCGGCGGTGTGAATCCAGTCGATCCACGGCCGGCGCTTGGCGGCATCGACCGGTCCGGTTGCGCCCAGGATGACGATCGGCATCCGGTCGCACCAGGCGTTGAAGATCGCCATGGTGGCGTGGAACAGCCCGACGTTGGAGTGCACGGCGGCCGCCATGGCCTTGCCGGTCACCTTGGCGTAGC
This sequence comes from uncultured Alphaproteobacteria bacterium, assembly GCA_963753575.1. Taxonomy (GTDB): domain Bacteria; phylum Pseudomonadota; class Alphaproteobacteria; order Rhizobiales; family Xanthobacteraceae; genus VAZQ01. The sequence goes on along the minus strand of CAVWCR010000003.1, from coordinate 1,494,221 downwards.
CGTGCGCGATCGAAACCGCCACCTCCTCGTGCAGGCAGAGCAGCATCTGCGGCGTCTCGTTGCCGAGGAAATTCACGATCGAGTCATGCAGGCCGCGGTAGCTCGCGCCCGGATTGAGCGCGATGTAGGGAATGTCGAGCGCGCGCAGCGTTTCCGCGACCACGTCGCTGCCCCAGCCGGGAGCGTTGGCGGCGGTGAGCTTGACCGGGCGGTCGAGCTCACGCAGGGACGGGTGAGCAGTCGTCGATCCTTGGGCGGCAGCCGCCGCCTTGTTCTGTGCAGTCGTCACGGGACAATCCTTGAGTTTGGGGGGGACGCTAGTGCCGCCGATTTGAAGTTCCTACACCAATTGCAGCAAATTCGACCAGGAACTTCAAATCGAAAAGCGGCACTAGAATCATAGAGTTGCCAGTGCCCCTTGGTTTCCGAAGTTCGTGTCAGAGGGTGCTGCGACGGCTCGCGAACTTCGGAAACGGGGCACTAGCCCCCCATACAACCGGATCAGCGCGCCTCGCGCAACCGGGCGAGCAGCTTCACGCCGGCATAGCCGTCGGCCGGCTCCATTTTGATTTTTCGCTGAAAATCGCGCACCGCGCGCATGGTGGCGTTGCCGACGCGGCCATCGGCGCCGCCGGTGTCGAAGCCGAGCGCGGTCAGGCGGCGCTGGATCTCCTTGGTCTCGGCAAGCGTCGGGGCGGGCTCGCCGCCGGGAAACTTGGAGCTGATTTCAGGAGCGCCCATGATGCGGTCGCCGAGGTGCACGATCGCCAGCGTGTAGTTCATCGACGGATTGTAGGAGCGCACCGCATAGAAGTTGGGGCCCAGCAGGAAACCGGGACCGCCGGATACCGGCACCCAGAGCTTGGCGGTGTGTTTCGGCTGCGGGAACGGCTTCCCGTCGGCGCGGACCACGCCGGCCTTGTGCCAGGCCTCGTAGGTTCGCGAGGCGCCTTGGCGCGTGCGCTTGGGCACCCGCACTTCATAGCCCCAGTGCTCGCCGCGACGATACTTGCCCCGCTGCGCCAGGTAGCGCGCGGTCGAGCCGAGCGCATCATCGGGGCGCCCGAACGGACTGACCCGGCCGTCGTGGTCGTAGTCCATGCCCATGTTGAGCCACACCTCCGGCATCCACTGGGTGTGACCCATGGCGCCGGCCCAGGAGCCGCGCATGTCATCCGGCTTGCCCCAGCCGCGCTCGACGATGACAAGCGCATTGAGGAGTTCCTGCTCCCAGTACTTCCGGCGCCGCGGCTCGCCCCAGGCGAGCGCCGCCAGTGCCGGGAAAATCGGGCGCATATGATTCCTCTGCACATAAGGATCGCCATAGGCGGACTCGACGCCCCAGATGCCGAGCATCACCGAGCGCGCGACGCCGAAGTCCTTTTCGATGCGGCCGAGCAGAGCCGCATACTCCTTCGCCTTTTCCCGCCCTTCAGTGATGCGCCAGTCGGAGACGCGCCGATTAAGGTATTGCCAGAGCTCTTCGGTGAACTCGGGCTGGCTGCGATCGAGTGCGTAGACGGAGGTGTCGGGCTTGAGACCCTGCATCACCTGCGCGTAGGTGGCATCCGAGACGCCGCGCGCCCGCGCCCGCGTGCGGAACGATTCAACCCAGCGCGGGAACGGCGTATGAGCGCGCTGCGCCTGCGCCGGGCTGCACCAAGTAGCGAGTGCTGCAGCAGCCAGGCGCAGTGAGGCGCGTCGGGTGAGATCAGCGTTGCCTGGACCGCAGTCGTTCATGAGCCGCCGTATCGGAACCGATTCCAATGTTCGTGTTTGATTGTACCTCAATTTGGACCGGATTTGCGGCGGAGGTTGCGGCGGGTGCGGAAGCAGGAACCGTGAGAGCTGCCGCGACCTGGGCGGGGACGGGTGTTGCCACAGGTGCAGCGACCACAGGTGCAGGGAGAGGCGCAGCCATAGGCATGGGGACCGTGATGGGGGCCGGGACGGGCAGGGGAACGGGTGCCGCTGCCGGCCTCTGTAGGGACGCCGTGCCAGCGGCAATCAGCGTTCTGTCGGGCAAGAGCTCGCGCCCGCGGCCCATGATCTGCCGCTCATAGGCGGCGACCAGGGACATGTAGGGGTTGACGAAGACCCAGCCATACTCGGTCGGCACCTGCATGTCGAAATGCAGATGATAGGTGGTCGCCCGCTCGCGCCGGAGATAGTTGCCGACCTTGCCGATCACCTCGCCCTCGTGCACCACGCGCCCGCTCACGATGCCGTCATGGTCGAGGTGCTTCGGGTACATGTGCAGGTAGCGGAAGCGCACCCGCTCGGTCGCGGTGTTGGTAATGATATGGAGCGCGGTCTGGCCGGGTGCGCGCAGCACAATGCCGTCGCGCACCGCGACCACGTCGTGCTGGTAGGGCTCGCAGCGGTTGGCGCCTTCGGTGCGCTGCTTGCAGGAACTGGGACGGATATCCTGGCCCTGGTGCCCGAGGCCGCCCGGGCATTCGCCGACGAAGAAAAAGCGATGCTCGCAGAAATTATCGCGCCACGGATAGACGTAGTTGGCGGATTCGTCGGCGATCAGTGGCAGACTGTTGACCCGGCAGCGATAGGCAGCGGTCCTGCCGTGCCGTCCCATCGACACCCGTCCGGTCTGGTCGCAGTCGCCCCAGTTCATGAATGACTGCGAGTTGGCAAACGCCGGCGTATCCGCCAGCGGGAACCGCATCTTCGAGTAGACCGTGTAGTCGGCGCGGCCGGAGCGACCCTTCATGCCGCTGCCGGGCAGGATGTCGCCCGGGCTGTGGTAGGTGAACACGGATGAGACCGCTTGCGGGCGATCGATCATGTTGACTTCGACCGGGCCCGCGTGCGGCCGCGGGGTGCCGCCGGCGACTTGCAGGGCCTTGAGCACGCGGATCGCCACTTTGTCGGCTTCTCTGCAGGAAATCTTGCGAAAACGCGCGACACCTCCATCGTGGCATTCGATCGATACCACATAGGGCGCCCCGAAGCGCACGAACGTGTAGCGCACGGCGCTGTCGAGATAGAGCCGCCTGATGCCGGGAAAGTCGGCGCTGAGACCGCCGTTGACCGGCCAGGCGATGATGCCGGCCGGCTCGTGGAGCTGGTAGAGCAGCGCAGAACCGGAAATATCGACGTCGATGCGCTGGGAAAAATGGATGCCGCTGTCGGGTATGTCGCTAGCGTAAACCGAGAAAACAGCATCATAGCCGCCCGGTCCGGCCTGGAAAAAGGGCGGCGGCCGCAGGTCGACCAGATAGTCGGTCGCCGCCCTGGCGGTGCCCACGGCGGCGTCGCGCAGCAACTGCGCCGCGTTGAACGGCAGCAGCACCGGGACCGGGCTCGCGGCGATGTTGGAGAAAAGCTTGCCGGTCGCCTGGTTGAGGCGCTCGATCGCACCCGCCGCGACGTGCTCCGCCGGCGCCTTGAGCTGCGCCGTAACCTCGTCCCAGTCGACCGTTGCGCGGATGATCTGCGGGTTGCGCATCTCCCCCGCGGCCGCCGTGGCAACGCAAGCAGCCATGATGACCGCAGCAAGACTGCAGGCGCGCAATGCCACTCTCCGGAAAACCTGGCCACCCCGGCAGATTCGAGCGTCAGTATCGCCGGCTTGTCGCGCGATGCAAGATAGTTAACGCGGGAGCACGTAGCCCATAAGCGCATGGCCAAAAGACGTTCGGCCGAAAAACGTTCAGCCAGCCGGCGTCCAGGTCGCCGGGGTGCACAGTCGTACCTATTCCTTCGCGCGCTCCACGTAGGCGCCGTCGGCGGTCATCACCACGATCTTGGTGCCAGTACCGACGAAGGGCGGCACCATCGTACGGACCCCGTTTGAAAGCACGGCCGGCTTGTAGGAGGAGGATGCGGTCTGGCCTTTGACCGTCGGTTCGGTTTCCACCACCTCCAGGATCACCTTCTGCGGCAGCTCGAGCGAAACCGGCACCCCTTCGTGGACCGCCAGCGTCACCTTCATCTCCGGCTGCAGGTAGGGCGCGCTGTCGCCGACGATGTCCGATGGCAGGGTGACTTGATCATAGTTTTCGGTATTCATGAAATGGAAGCCATCGCCGTCCTGATAGAGGAACTGATGCTCGCGATCTTCCACGTAGGCCCGCTCGACCTGCTCGGTCGTCTTGTAGCGCTGGGCAATCTTCACGCCGTCGCTGATCCGGCGCATGTCGATCTGGGTGGTGGGGGTTCCCTTGCCGGGATGGAAGCTCTCGGCGTTCAGGACGACGTAGAGCTTGCCGTCAAGGTCGACGATGTTTCCCTTGCGGAGCGAGCTGGCGATGACTCTCACGGATGCGTTCCTTCGGATGCGTTCCTTGCGGTGCCTCAGACATGGGAGCTTGCCTCGGGCGCCGGGCGTTTGGGACAACTCCCTGATTCGGGCCGCACCATACTGATCCTGCGTGCCCGCGCCAGTGATTTTCGCGTGCCAGACGGCTGCGAAAGGCCGCATTGATGGCGAGCCGCACCCCGCCCTGGACCCCTCGCATCCACGCCGAGCGGCGGCCGATGCTGCTCAAGCGGGGGGAGATCGTGCGGGCCCTGCGGGAGCACTTTGGCGCGCATGACTTCGTCGAGGTCGAGACAGCGGCGCTGCAAGTCTCGCCCGGCAATGAGATTCACCTCCAGGCGTTCGCGACCGAACTCGCCTATGCGGGCCGGCGCGAGCGCCGCTTTCTGCGCACCTCGCCGGAGTTCGCCTGCAAGAAGCTCCTGGCGGCCGGCGAGCCGCGGATCGTGGAGTTTGCGCGCGTCTTCCGTAACGGCGAGCGCTCGGCGCTGCACCATCCCGAGTTCACGCTGATCGAATGGTATCGTGCCGAAGGCGCCTACGACCTGCTGATGGATGACTGTATGGCCGTGATTGTGCGCGCGGCGGAGATTGCCGGCAGCGGACGATTTTCCTGGCGGGGTCACGATGCCGATCCGTTCGCGTCGCCGGAGCGCGTGACGGTGGCGGAGGCGTTCGAACAGCATGCGGGCATCGATCTGCTCTCGACCTTGAGCGCGAACGGACCCGACCGTGCGGGGTTTGCCGCGCGCGCCCAGGCAGCCGGCGTCACGGTTGCCGATGACGACACCTGGGGCGACATCTTCAGCCGCGTGATGGCGGAGAAGATCGAGCCGCATCTCGGGCGCGGCCGGGCGACGATCCTCGACGAATATCCAAGCGAGATGTCGGCACTGGCGCGGCCGAAGCCGTCCGATCGGCGCGTGGCGGAGCGGTTCGAGATTTTCCTATGCGGCGTCGAGCTTGCCAACGGCTTCGGCGAACTCGTCGATGCGGATGAGCAGCGGCAAAGGTTGAGTGCGCAGATGGCCGAAAAAGACCGCATCTATCACGAGCGCTATCCGATCGATGAGGATTTCATCGCGGCGCTGCGGATGATGCCGCAAGCCTGCGGTGTCGCGCTCGGCCTCGACCGGCTGGTGATGCTGGCGGCCGGCGCCACCCACATCGAGCAGGTCATGTGGACTCCGGTCGCCGAGCTGTGACGTTTGCGATCGCAGTCCGCATGGACCCGGTTCACGCGTGTCTCCGACGCGCTGTGGCGTAATACCCCGACCATCCGCGCTTCCAGCCCCCGTTGGACGGCCGCGACCGATCTGCTAAGCCTTGCGCTGGCAAGGGAAGGCTTGCGCAAGGGACGCTTCTGACATGAAAACGCTGCGAACACCGGTTGCGCTCGTCGATGCCGCGCTGGCGCCGGTCGAGCGGCTCGCGGCGCTCGAGCGCGTCGCCGCGCGCTATGCGGTGTCGCTGACGCCGGATGTGATGGAGCTGATCGATCCGGCCGACCCGGCCGATCCGATCGCGCGCCAGTTCGTACCTGATCCGGCGGAGCTGCAACACAGGCCGGAGGAATCCGCCGATCCGATCGGCGACGATGCGCATTCGCCGGTCGAAGGGATCGTGCATCGCTATCCCGATCGCGTATTGCTCAAGCTTGTGCACGTCTGTCCGGTCTATTGCCGCTTCTGCTTCCGGCGCGAGACGGTCGGCCCGGGGCGGCGGCGATCGCTCTCGCGCGCGGCGCTGGCGCAAGCGCTCGACTACATCCGCGCTCGCCCGCAGATCTGGGAGGTCATCCTCACCGGCGGCGATCCGCTGGTGCTGTCGGTGCGGCGGCTGCGCCAGGTTACCGAGGCGCTCGCCGATATCGCGCATGTCAAGATCGTGCGCGTGCATACGCGCGTCCCGGTGGTGACGCCTGGCCGCATCACGGCCGAGCTCGTACGCGCGCTCAAGGTGCGCGGCAAAGCGACCTACGTGGTGCTGCACGCCAACCATCCGCGCGAGCTTGGCCCGCGCGCGCGGGCAGCCTGCGCGCGCATCGTCGATGCCGGCATTCCGATGCTCAGCCAGAGCGTGCTGCTGCATGGCGTCAATGACGATGGGGCGACGCTGGCCGCGCTGATGCGGACGCTGGTCGAGAACCGGATCAAGCCCTATTATCTCCACCACGGCGATCTCGCGCCTGGCACGGGCCATCTGCGCACGACGATCTCTGAAGGGCAGGCGCTGATGCGCGGGCTGCATGGTCGTCTCTCCGGGCTTTGTCAGCCGGCTTATGTGCTCGACATTCCGGGTGGCCACGGCAAGTCCCCGATCGGGCCCGCCTATCTCGATCGGGTGGACGGGGCCGGGAGCGAGTGCTTCGAGATCGAGGATTTCCACGGGCGGTGCCATATTTATCCGCCGGCCAGCGCAGGCGATGAATGATGCGAACGAAACGGATCGCGGGGTTTGGTGTCGGGTTGGCTGCCTTCGCAGCTGCCGTTTCAGGTTTGGCCGCAGACGCGCGCGCTGCCGACTTCTATGAGGGCAAGACCATCAGCTTTATCGCGGGCACCGATGTCGGTGGCGGGTTCAGCATCTATGCCCGTGCCATTGCCAAGCACCTGCCACGCTTTATTCCGGGCCAGCCCACGATCGTGGTCCGGAACATGCCGGGCGCCGGTGGGGCGACCGCCGCCGCCTGGCTCTACCGGATTGCACCCAAGGACGGCACCGCCATCGCCTCGGTGTCGCCGAACGCGATCCTCGGCCGGCTGCTCGACGGCAACCTCACCCAATACGAGCCTGCCAGGTTCATCTATCTCGCCGGCGCGGAACGCAGCACGCGCCTGTGCATGACCTTTGCACATTCGCGCGTGAGGACGATGGAGGATGCGCTCGTTCAGCGCGCGGTCATCGGCGCAACGTCGACCGGCAGCCCTACGCGGGAATACGCCGCGATGATCAAGCATGCGACCGGCGTCCAATTCGAGATCGTCAGCGGCTACAAGGGGCCGCCCGACCTGTTCGTCGCGATGGAGCGCCGCGAGATCGACGGCGTCTGCGGGCTCGACTGGGCGGCGCTCAAGTCGCAGCAGCCGGTCTGGCTGCGAGAGAAGAAGCTCAATCTCCTGGTGCAGGGCTCGCTCGTGCCGGAGCCCGAGCTGGCCGCGCTCGGCGTGCCGACCCCGTGGCGCTACATCAAGAACGATCTCGATCGCAAGGCGGTCGAGTTGATGATCGGGTTTCAGCAGGCGTTTGGAAAATCCTACATGGCGCCGCCCGGTACGCCGGCCACCGCCGTCCGCATCCTGCGCGACGCCTTCGCCGCCGTGCTGCACGACGCCGCGTTTCTCGCCGACGCTAAGAAGCTGCGAATCACCGTCACGCCACAGGCGGGCGAGGACATTCAGCATATCGTCGAAAATACCTATGCGGCGCCGCGTGAGATCGTTGATCAACTCAAGATCATCGTCGAACCATGATTTTTTGCTGTGAATTTCACACCAGGGTACTGCTGCGCTCCAACTCGATCCAGCTTTGAACCAACTCAGCCTGCAACGTCACACCCAGGTAACGTCCAAAGCAGGAGGGGTTGGATGCATTGGAACAAGGAGCTTACTTACTGGATTACTCCCAAGAGCGGACCGATGCGCGGCATGGCGACGCTCATCGACGCCAATCATGCATTGTCGCGCGATCTGCCGATCGGCTATCTCAAGCGCATCCACTGGTTCGACGTCGCCAATCTTCTGGTTCAGGCCGCCGAGTTGGGCCGCGAGGAGGACGTTCGCGTCGCGACCGACGAATTGCTGCGCGCGGTGGAGCAGGAGGGCTGGATGAATCGCGCACAGCTCGCGAGCGCCGGTGCCTGATCGTGAAGCCGGTCTCGCTGGCCATCGGTGGTAATTTCGCCTAAGACGCTGTGAACAACGCCCCGCGATCGGGGCGAACCACGGCTCGGGCGAGGAAACTGATGCGCGCGCGACCCCGCCAAAAGCGACTGACCCTGCTGATGTGCCTGATCGCGGTGGTTGTCCTGCCGCTGATCGCGCACGACGCGCTGGCACAGGAGGCGCCAGATTTTCGAGGCAAGACCGTCACCGTCGTGGCGAGCTTCGAGGCCGGTGGTCCCTACGACTTCTACAGCCGGCTCATCGCGCGCCATCTGGGCGCGCATATTCCCGGCAATCCGGTGGTCGTCGTACAGAACATGCCGGGCGCGGGCGGCTTGCGCGGCGCCAACTATCTCTACAACGTCGCGGCCCGCGATGGCACCGTGCTCGGCGTCGTCTCGCAGACGGTGGCGGTCGGGCAGGTGCTCGCCACCACCCGAGGCATCCAGTACGACACGCGCAAATACAATTGGGTCGGCCGCATCAACGCCAACGTCGAGGTGCACCACACTTGGTATGCGTCGGGCATCCGCAGCATCGAAGATGCCAAGCGCCGCGAGGTTATCCTCGCCGGCACCGGTCCGACCTCATCGTCGGTGGTGATGCCGCGCTTGATGAACGCGCTGATCGGGACCAAGTTCAAAGTCGTCACCGGCTTTGCCGGGCCGACTTCGGCTCAGCTTGCGCTCGAGCGCGGCGAGGTGGAAGGCATCGTCAAGCCGTGGTCGAGCATCAAGGTCGGCAGCGCGGATTGGCTGCGCGACAAGAAGATCAATCTCATCGTGCAGCACACGCGGGTGCGCCACCGCGAACTGCAGGACGTCCCGACCATTGTCGATCTCGGCAAGAACGAGGAACAGCGTCAGATCCTGGCGCTCTACGCCGGCGGTGCCGCGCTTGGCACGGCGCTGCTCGCGCCGCCAGGAATTCCCAAGCCGACCGTCACGGCATTGCGCCGGGCCTTCGATGAGGCCATGCACGATCCCGCGTTCCTGGAAGAAGTGCGCAAGAGCGGGATCGATATCGATCCGCTCTCCGGCGGCGAGCTGCAGAAGGTGGTGGAAGCGACCTTCGTGATTGCGCCGGACGTGCTCGAGCGCGCCAGGGCCTTTGCTCCGCGGCAATAGGCGTTCAGTGGCGGGTAAGCTGCCGGGTTTCCTCGCGCAAGAGGTTGGCCACGAGCGTCAGGCAGTCCGCTGTGATCTCGTTGTTGATGATGTCGATGCGGATGTTATGGCCGCCGGTCGTGATGCTGAACTTGTGGGTCATGCAGGTCTTGACCAGCAGCGGCACGGTCGAAGCCGCCTCGGCCCAGTCGAGCCGCCGATCGGCGGTCAGCGCGCGGATGAAGAGCCGGTAGTTCGCTTGCAGCGCCGCGTAGGCGTCGACATGCTTCTTGCGCGCCGCGCAGACCTCGCTTGCGCCCCGCCGCGTGTCGGCCTCGTTCCACTCGGTCACCTCCTTGACTTGCGCCAGGCAGGCTTGTGGTGAGGCGTCGATCTTGCCCTCGTTGTCGTAGCCGATGACCAGTTTTTCGGGCGGCCGCGCGCGCTCGGCCGATGCAAGGCTGGCCGCCGCCATCAGGCCAAGGAGAGCGATCGACGCGATCCCTAGGACGCGCACTGATGAGCTCCACATGATCTTCACGTTCAAGTGCTGCCGGAGTCGGTATCTTGGGCGCCAGCGCCGGGAAGGCGCTTGGGATATTGCAGCTCGTCGAAATCACGCTCGTAGGCCCGATAGACGCTGTCGGCGAGTTCCTGCGTGTAGAACGCGGTCCAGGCGCCGTGTGAGCTCTCGTTTTGACGTGTCAGGGCGGACTGCCGGATGGATGTGCTCGCTCGCGCATGATCGAGCACGCGATCAAAGTCGCGCTCAAACGTCTCGACCTTGCCGATGAGGCCGAGCTCTATGCCTGGCATATTAATAATGTCGCTCTGAAGGTGCCAATGGTAGTCGACACGTGCCAGCGCGGTCGAAGCCGCGAAGCTTACAAAGTCAGCAAAGTCCAGCGTGCAGTCTGGTCCGGTTGGATGTGATTGGGAAGTCTGCGCGTGCCAGGCGAGATACTTGTCGACCCACGCATCCCCGGCAACCAGCGGCTTGTCGCAGAACTTGTCCGCCCAGCAGGAGACGAGCCGCGCATAGGGATTGCGCACGAATGCGAAACTCAATGTCGCGGGATCGGTGGCCAGGCGATGAAAGGTCGAGAGGCCGATATACTTCGGCCCCTTGAGGCCCGAGAATCTGCGATTGTTCGCCTCCCAGCTCGATTTTGGAGAGTATCCAATCAGCGCGCTCAGCGTCATCTTGATGCGCGATGAGGCGCATTTTGGCACGGATACGTAGATGATGCGGTGCGTGGGCAGAGCGACGATGTGGCTGTTGGGGGCACAGCCCTCGGCCGTGAGGCGCGCGTAAAACGCGTAGGCCTCAGGGTCGCGCGAACCGACGGTGACGCGGCGCGCCGTATCTTCAAGCGCGCCCAGGATCGGCCGGAAAACGCGGGTCACCGTCCGCACTGAGGCGCCCCATGATGAGTCTGCGAGCCAATACGGTCGTGAGAAAGGCAGGTGATCGATATCGGAGCCGACATTGTGAGCAAGAGGCGTGAGCAAGAGGCGAGATCGGATACGATGGTTGCAGTGGCGAATGCTAGCATGTCCAGACGACGTAGCAAGCAACTTATCCCATCCGTCTGCGGCCAATAGCCAATCCAGAATCCGGCTGTACGTCGGCCGCAACATTGGTGTGCGCGCCGTCGAAGGCCACCCGATCTGCTTCGTTCGAAAACGAAGTGTTGACGGTGGCAATGGCCAGCCATCAGGCCCATATTCGGGGCATGTCGCGTGCGCCTCCTGCTCGTCGGCAAGGTGGACGGTGCGAGTGCGGACGATCGCATTTCCGGCGCAACATTGGACGCGGTCAGGCGCTTCAGCCAGTCTCGTCCGACGTCTATCTGCCGACACATGATCCCCCGACTAAGGCGAGGCGAACGCGCGAGATCAGAACAGGTCCGACTGCGGTGGATGTAGAACGCGTCTTTGTGCCTCTGCTATCGCTTGCGCATCGGCTGCCATTTCTGCTTCCGTCGGATCGTGTTTCAATTCCGCATCGGACGCCATGACTTCGTCCCAATCCCGGAAGGCGACCCTCCAAATTTCGTCCATGAGAGAAACCACGGCGGTCAATGCGCCTGACTACGATGAAATTGAAGGGTGGTCGCGCGGCAATGTGGTTCCGAAGCCGGTCGGAAAGCTCCGCCACCACGGTTACGCTTGGGCCACAAAGACTGCGTCGGCGGTGACGGCTACGATGACGGCTTCTATATCAAACATAGTCAATAACGCCGCGATGACGCTGAAGCTGTAGGTTTGGCCTCTGGCGCACCGGAACACGTGTCGGACCTGGGTATTGGGTGGCAAGTACTTCTGGCACCGAGCAATCAGCCGATCGCGAATGGCCATGACAACTCTTCCCGTCTCAAATTGAGTCCGGTGTAACCGAGAAAAAGCGAGTCACCGCAGATCAAGAGCGGTGGCGCTGAGGGGGCATCTTAACTGAGGACTTTGAGGGGGGCTTCGACGATTTTCTCTGCAATGACCCGGAAGCGCAGCGCGTCGCCTGTACCATGAGACTCGATGCCCTTTTGGTTGTGGTCGCCTGATCGGTCGCGATGAGTGCGCCAAGATAGCGCAGCGCGCAGGGGTTTTCTGTCAGGCGCGGCAGCGGGGACGAAATGCCAAGCTATTGAAATCATTGGCGCGCCCTACGGGACTCGAACCCGTGTTACCGCCGTGAAAGGGCGGCGTCCTAGACCGCTAGACGAAGGGCGCGGAAAGCGCGGTGGCATAAAGCGCGGCCACATATAGAGGCGTTCGCGCGGGCGGGCAAGCAAACTGGTGGTGGCTCAATGGCCTAGTCGGCCGCTTCCGACGGGCTGCGGCGAGGCCCGGTCACCACTTGCCGGTGTTGGGCATGGATTTCCAGCGCTCCTGCGGGGCCAGCGGCGCCCCTTTCTGCAGAAGCTCGATTGAATGCCGGTCCGGCGAGCGTACGAACGCCATTACGCCGTCGCGCGGCGGCCGGTTGATGGTCACGCCGGCCTGCATGAGCCGTTCGCAGAGCGCATAGATGTCGTCGACCTCGAAGGCGAGGTGGCCGAAATAGCGGGCCTCGCCACAATCCTCGCTGTCCCAGTTGTAGGTCAGCTCGACCAGTGGGGCATCGCGGCCTGCGCGCTTGCTCTCCGCGACGAGCGTCCCGTCCGCGGGGGCGGCCAGGAACACATTGGTGTAGCGGCCTTTTTCGTCGTCGCGACGGCGCACTTCCATGAGGCCGAGCTTATTGCAATAGAAGTCGAGCGCCGTGTCGAGATCGCGGACACGCAACATGGTATGAAGATATCGCATGAGAGCCTCTGCTTATGACGCGAACGGGTGACACGAACGGGCCGGTCGAGGACCATCATATATGATCGTATCGGATGTTGAGACAGCCATTGCGCGGCTGCGCGAGCTCATCGACGCGGCCGAGGTGGTGGTGCCGTTCACGGGAGCCGGAATCTCAACCGAGTGTGGCATTCCGGATTTTCGCTCGCCGGGAGGAATCTGGACCAAGCACCGGCCGATTCCGTTCGACGAGTTTCTGTCGAGCCAGGACATGCGCAACGAAGCTTGGCGCCGGCGTTTTGCCATGGAGGAGCATTTCGCCAAGGCGCGCCCGGGTCGCGGCCATCTGGCGCTCGCCAGTCTTTATCATGCCGGGAAGTCGCCGGGCGTGGTCACGCAAAACATCGACAACTTGCACCAAAGCTCGGGCATTTCGCCTGAACATGTGATCGAGTTGCACGGGAACAACACATACGCCGCGTGTCTCGCATGTGCGAAGCGCTACGAACTGGCCTGGGTCAAAGCAGAATTCGGCGCATCGAACGGAGAAGCGCCCGATTGCCCCGATTGCGGTGGACATATCAAGACCGCAACGGTGTCGTTCGGCCAGTCGATGCCCGAACAGGCCATGAGTTGAGCAGAAGACATGACCATGCGCTGCGATTTGTTTCTCGCCATCGGTTCCTCGCTCGTGGTCTGGCCGGCGGCGGGATTTCCGTTGATGGCCAAGCGTAACGGCGCGCGCCTGGCTATTCTCAATCGGGAGGCGACAGAATTCGACGAAATTGCCGATCTTGTGATTCGCCAGGATATCGGCGCGGTTTTATCGGCGTTTGTTGCCCATTGAGTCCCCGAGCGCAAAAAGATGTTCACAGGGCCTGCGGGAGTTTTGCACAGGCCACATTTATTGCTTTGCACATCGGCGACGAATGATATCTTTCTATTGTTGAGGGATTTGGGGGGGCGCCGCAAGGCGCTCGTAGCAAGTGACAAGCGTCGGGCGGTCATGACTGCGGCGGACAACATTGGACCTAAGGGGCCTGGAGTAGATATCGACGCCGATCGTGTATCGGTGGGTGATATCACTGATGAGGTCGCAAGCGTTATCGAGCTCAGCGGAGTCATCAAGTGGTTTGATGTATCCAAGGGGTATGGATTCATCGTTCCCGATAACGGGCTCCCTGACATTTTGCTGCATGTGACGTGCCTGCGCCGCGACGGCCATCAGGTCGCCTACGAGGGCGCGCGTGTCGTCGTCGAAGTGCTGCAGCGGTCGCGCGGCCTACAGGCGTTCCGTATCATCTCCATGGATGAGTCGACGGCGGTGCATCCGGCGCAGATGCCGCCGCCGCGCACGCACGTATCGGTGACGCCGACCAGCGGACTCGAACGGGCGCAGGTCAAATGGTTCAATCGGCTGCGCGGGTTCGGCTTCCTGACCCGCGGCGAGGGGACGCCGGACATCTTCGTGCACATGGAAACCCTGCGCCGCTACGGCATAGCGGAGTTGCGGCCCGGCCAATTCGTCCTCGTGCGCTTCGGGCCTGGCCCGAAGGGCCTGATGGCGGCCGAGGTACGCCCGGAAGGCGCCGCGCTCGGTCCGTCCTCGCACTGACCGGCATTCCTGTCCGTTATTCGATGCCAGCGCCGCCCCTTGGGCGGCGTTCGGGCTTGTGCCTTGCTGGCCAAAGGCGAAGCGTGTATCGAGGGCACCCGCGGCTGCTGCCCCGCTCATGATTTCCCGATTGGCGGCACTCGGCGGGGCATAGCGCAGTCTGGTAGCGCGTCTGGTTTGGGACCAGAAGGTCGCAGGTTCAAATCCTGCTGCCCCGACCAAATTCTCAGACCAGGAGTCCGTCTCCGCCGTTCTTGGATCGGATTGCAGACGAGCGGCTACCAGACAGGGCGGGCTTCCGGGATGCCCGGAAAGCCGCTACCGTTTCCCCCAAGTCCGAGGTTCATCCAAGGAAACCCGGATCCCAACACCGCGGGGAGGAAAAGATGCTTTCACGCCGAAAGTTTCTCGGTTCGTCAGTGGCTGCCGGCGCCACGCTCGCCATCCGGCAACCGGCCGTCGCGCAGACCGCAGGCAAGCGCATGATCGTCGACGCACAGGTACATCTTTGGAAGGCCGAGAGCGCCGACTGGAAATGGGTGCCGGGCGCCAAGCCGCAACTGCCGGAGCCGATGACCATCGAGCGCCTGCTGCCGTTGATGGACGAGGCCGGCGTCGACCGTGTCGTGGTGGTGCCGCCGTCCTGGCCCGGCGACCGCAACGACTATGGTCTCGAAGCCCACAAGCGCTTTCCCAATCGCTTCGCGGTCATGGGCCGCATTGCGCTCAAGGATCCGAAATCGGCCGCGCTGCTGCCGAAATGGAAAGAGCAGCCCGGTATGCTGGGCGTCCGGCTGACCTTCCTTGGCCCCATGGAAAAGTGGCTTGCCGATGGGGCCACCGACTGGTTCTGGCCGGCCTGCGAGAAGGCCGGGCTGCCGGTCATGTTCCTGGCGAGCGAGCAGGGGAAGTTCTTCGCGCGCGTCGCCGAGCGGCACCCGCAGCTCACCATGATCGTCGACCACATGGGCGTCACCTCGGGGACCGTGCAGGCCGGACGGCTCGCGCAAGCGATCGCGGACACGGCATCGCTCGCGAAGTTCCCCAACGTCTCGGTGAAGCTCTCGTCCGCGGTGCTGATGTCGAAGGAGCCGTGGCCGTACAAGGACCTCAATCCGCACATCAAGCGGCTGTTTGAAGCGTTCGGTCCGCGCCGCTCCTATTGGGGCACGGACCTGACGAACTCGTTCGCCAAGGCAAGCTACCGCCAGCGCATCACGCACTTCACTGAGGCGCTCGACTTCATGAGTGAGGACGACAAGGACTGGGTGATGGGCCGCGCGATCCTCGAACGGCTGAAGTGGACGTGAGCGCCGAGTGGTCCGCCACAGCGTCGTGAGAGGACCCGGGCGGCTGCAGAGTTGTCAGGACGGTGTCGGTTTGGTAGGCGGTTGGCGGTGAACTGATCGCTGCGAGTGGTCGCAGCAAAGGGAGCCGGCAGGCCATCATGGCGGCACGCATCTACAAGCCAGCAAAGACGGCGATGCAGTCGGGCACCGCCAAGACCAAGGAATGGGTGCTCGAGTTCGAGCCCGAGCAGCCGCGGGAGGTCGAGCCGCTGATGGGCTGGACCAGTTCCGGCGACATGCGCCAGCAGGTACGGCTGCAGTTCGACAGTGCCGAGGAGGCCGTCACCTATTGCGAGCGTCACGGCATCGCCTATCGGGTCATCGAACCACCCAAGGCTTCGGCGCGCCGGACGATCTCCTATTCCGACAACTTCGCTTTCAAGCGGCGCGAGGCCTGGACCCACTGACCTTAAGCAGCGGCAGGTATCAGCCTATCACCGTCATCCTGAGGCGCGAGGTCGCATCGCAGCCAAGTGTACGCAGGCTGCGCCTGCTATGGCAGCCAAGTGTACGCAGGCTGCGCCTGCTATGGCAGCCAAGTGTACGCAGGCTGCGCCTGCTATGGCAGCCAAGTGTACGCAGGCTGCGCCTGCCATGGTGACCTCGCGCCTCAGGGTGACGGACATCAGCCGCTACTTGCTGCCGTTCGCATCAGCCGAGCGTGGCATAGATGTCGCCGGAATTTGCTTCCGCCGGCAGCTCCTTGAGCCAGCGTGCGATGTCCTCGACCGTCTGCCATTGGTCTTGAACGAAGGTTTGGCTCTCGCCGAGCGCGGCCTTGTAGCGCCGATAGCCGAGCGCCGTGCAGCGCGCGAGACAGGCGAACGCTACGTCGCGCTGGATCGTTGTGAATTCGAACGAGAGCGCCTTGACGGCTCGCGACAGTCCGGCGAGCGCTTCGGCCTCGAAACCCTCGACGTCGATCTTGATGAAGGAGGGCGGGCCGTGGCGTTCGATCAAGGCGTCGAGGGTCGTCAGCGGCACGCGGATCGTCGCATTCCAAATCTGGTTTTCCCAGCCGGGCGCGCCGTCGGCCGCGCGCACGAAATCCTCCGACGCCGTTGAGACCGTCGGGTTATCGACGTTGAGCTTGAGCGCGACGGTTCCGATGGCGCGGCCGATCGCCACCGGCTCGATGATGACCTTGCGGTCGCGCCCATAAAGGATCCGCAGTGTCGTTACGAGCGGTGGTTGCGGCTCGACCGCGACGACGCGCGCGCCGAGCCGACGGAACGAGCCGACGCGGTCACCGACGTGCGCGCCGACATCGAACACGAGATCGCCTGAGCGCACGAACCGCCCATAGAGCTGGTCCATCGCGGCGCGCCGGCCGCGATTGCCATAGTAGATGCGCAGCGACCTGAGGACTCCGCGCCAAGTGCGCCACCAGGTCCGCCACCAAGTGCGCCACCAAGTCTGCAACCTGGTGCGCGAGTCCATGGTCAGGCCGTCCGGCGGCCCGCGGCCGCCTCGATCGCCGGCAGCGCGAGGCCAGCGAGCTCGGGCGGCGGAGCGGTCTCTTCCGGCAACCGGCCGATCCCGAGGCGCACGAGCGCTCGTCCGACAGCGGGCATGGCGGTGATGATCGCGAGCGGCACCGACAACAGGAGCCCGCCGGCGAGGAACAGCGCGTACGGAATGGCGGCCGGCACCGTGATGGCGAGCACCATCACTGTTGCGAGGCCAAGCAAGCTCTGCGGCCAGAGCTGGTGCACGGCATCTGTCCAGGGCACCTGGTGGTCGTCGCGCGCCTGCGCGGTCCAGCCAACCCGGCGCCCGGTGAGCAGGCGGATGAGAAACATCGTGTGGCCGAACCACATGATCGGGAGAAGCAGGAGCGTGAAGATCGTCTCGATGACGACGCCGATGAAGAACCGCAAGCCGCCCCCGAAGGAGCGCCGCAATGATGGGCGCAGGAGCACGTCGATGACGGTTGCAAACTTCGGCGCAAACCACGTCACCAGAACCAGCGCCAACACGGCCAGCCCCGCGTCAGCGCGAATGAAGGCGTCGGGCGATCCGCTCCAGGCGACGGCGGCGGTCCCGATCACCAATACCCCCATCCAGGCGGGCGAGCCGAGAAACATCAGGATCGCAAAGATGAGCTGGTATCGGCTCACGGGCTTGAGCCCCGGCATCAGCAGAAAGTGCCAGTACTGCATGTTGCCCTGGCACCAGCGCAGGTCGCGGCGGATGAACTCAAGAAGCGTCGGCGGGTTCTGCTCGAAGCTTTCGCCTTCCTCTGCCAGCACGCGGACCGCAAAGCCCGCGCGCCGCATTAGCACAGCCTCGACCTGGTCGTGGCTGAGCACGTGACCGCCGACGAGCGCGTTGTCAGGCAGCGTCGGCAGGTGGCAATGGGCCATGAAGGGGCTGAGCCGGATGATGGCGTTGTGGCCCCAGTAGGGACCGCAGTCGCTCTGCCACCACGCGCTGCCGATGGTGTAGGAGCGCATCGCGAGCCGCATGCCGAGCTGGAACAGGCGGGCGAATGCGCTTGCCGACGGCATGCCGATGACGAGGCTCTGCAGGATGCCAAGCTGCGGCTCTGCCTGCATGATGCGCACGAGCTTCAACGCCACGGCCGCCGTCATGACGCTGTCGGCGTCGAGTACGACTGCGAAATCGTGGTCCTTGCCCCAGCGGTCGCAAAAGTCGCGGATATTGCCGGCCTTGAACGCGGTGTTGAGCGTGCGCCGCCGATAGGTAATGCGCAGCCGGTCGCGCCACGTATCTGCAAGCGCGGTGAAAGCGCGTTCCTCGGCGGCGGCGATTGACGGATTGTCGGTGTCGCTCAACACATAGACATGAAAGCGCGCGGCGGCTTCGCTCGCCGCCAGGCCCTGCAGCAGCGGCGCGAGAAAGGCTGCGGGCCGTTCCGGCGGCTCGTTGCGGATGCACGCCAGGATAGCGGTCGATGCGGTGATCGGCTCCCGGCCGGTGACGCGCCCGGCGCTTGGCGTCACCGCCGCCACCGGGTCGCGCGCGTAGCGCATGATCAGCAATCCGATGGTGGCGTTCCAGAAGCCGATGACCATCCAGGGCAGCGTTGCCGTAAACAGCACGACCAGGACGAGATCGACGAGGCCGAAGCCGCCGGGCGAGAGCGCCACCACCAGGACGCTGATCATCCCGGCCATCGTGAGCCCGACCAGGGTAAAGAACAGGATGCGGCGCAGCGTCAGCGGAGCCGATGGCGCCGCAAGCAGGACGTCGTCAAGGGATTGCTCGGACATGGAAGGCTGTGCTTTCCGTCAGGCCAGGATATAGCGTGCGTGGGGTTGTCCCAAGGGCTGTCCCAAAGTCTGTCCCAAAATCTGTCCCAAGGGCCGTCCAAAGGGTGGTCCATCCGTCTCGAACATGGCGAAAGATCGGTCAATGGCGAAAGCCCTCTGGTACATCGGCCCCGGTCGCGCGGAGCTGCGGGAGGAAACCCTTGCGGCGCCGGGGTCAGGCGAGATCAGGGTGCGCTCGCTTTACGGCGCGATCAGCCGGGGCAGCGAGCGGCTGGTATTGTCCGGGCGGGTGCCGGCGAGCGAGCATGAGCGCATGCGGGCGCCGTTCATGGCTGGTGCGTTTCCGTTTCCGGTCAAGTATGGCTACGCCACGGTCGGCCGCGTCGGGGACGCCGGCGGCCCGATCGTGTTCGCGCTGCATCCACATCAGGACGAATTCACGATCCGGGCGGCCGCCGTCGTTCCGGTGCCAAGTGAAGTTCCGCCCGCGCGCGCCGTGCTCGCCGCCAACATGGAGACTGCGCTCAATGCGCTGTGGGACGGCGCGCCCGGTCCCGCCGACCGCATCGCGGTGGTCGGCGGCGGCGTCGTGGGGCTTTTGATCGCGCGGCTGTGCGCGCGGCTGCCAGGCGCCGATGTCACGCTTGTCGACATTGCGCCGCAACGCGCCGAGCTCGTGCGCGCGCTTGGCGCGCGCTTTTCGATGCCCGAAGACGCGCCGCGCGAATGCGACCTGGTGTTTCATGCCAGCGGCAGCGCCAAGGGCCTGTCAGTCGCGCTTGCGCTTGCGGGCGAGGAGGGAACCATTGTGGAGCTGAGCTGGTACGGTGCGGGCGAGGTCGCGGTTCCGCTCGGCGAAGCTTTTCACAGCCGCCGGCTGCGGCTCGTGGCGAGTCAGGTCGGCAAGGTCGCGCCGTCGCACCGTTCGCGCTGGACGCACGGGCGCAGGCTCGCGGCCGCCTTGGCGTTGCTCGACGACCCAGCGCTCGATGCCCTGCTGGCGCCTGCGGTCGATTTCGCCGAGCTGCCGGCCCGGCTTGCCGATCTCCTGGCGCCGGAGGCTGACGCGCGCTGCCCGCTGATCCGCTATCCTGCGGCCCGCTGAGCGTATTGATCCGGAGGTTCCAGTGTTCGCCGTCGAAGTCTCAGATCAGATCATGATTGCGCATTCGTTCCACGGAGCGGTGTTCGGGCCGGCGCAGGAGTTGCACGGCGCGACCTTCGTGGTGCGGGCGGCCTTCATTGCGGAACGGCTCGATGAGAACGGGATCGTCGTGGACATCGGGCTCGCGGGCGACGTGCTCAAGGCGACGCTCAAGCCGCTCAACTACAAGAACCTCGACGCGCTGCCCCAGTTCCAGGGCGTCAACACCACCACCGAGTTTCTGACCGAATATATATATGACCAGCTCGCGGACGCGGCGCGTGCGGGCAAGCTCGGCCGCGATGGCCGCGAGCTCAAGGCGATCCGCATCACCATCGCGGAGTCGCCGACTGCGCAGGCCTGGTATGAGGCGCCGTTGTGGTGAAGAGTGTAGCGTTTGCGGTGCCTGGCGATCTTTCGACGCCGACCGGCGGCTACAACTACGATCGCCGCATCATCGAGGAGCTGACAGCGCTCGGCTGGCAGGTCGAGACGCTCGAGATTGGCGAGGGCTTTCCGCGCCCGACGCCCGAGGTGCGAACCATCGCCGGCGCACAGCTCATGGGCTTGCCGGCGGGACGGCCGATCGTGATCGACGGGCTTGCCTATGGAGCCATGCCGGACGAAGACAAGGCGCTGTGCGAGCGCTATCCGCTGGTCGCACTGGTGCATCATCCGCTCGCGCTCGAGACCGGCTTGCGCGGTGATGAAGCGAAGGCGCTGCGCAAGAGCGAGCGAACTGCGCTTGCCTGCGCCCGCCATGTCATCACGACCAGTGCGACGACCGCGCGCCTGCTTCGGGAGGATTATGGCGTGCCGGCGGAGCGGCTCACGGTGGTGCGGCCGGGTACCGACCGCGTGGCGCATGAGCCGCATCAACCGGGCGAAGCGCTCAAGATGCTGGCGGTCGGCGCCGTCGTGCCGCGCAAGGGCTATGACGTGCTGGTCGAGGCGCTGGCGAAGCTCAAGGACCTCGCCTGGCGGCTGGTGATTGTCGGAGACAATACGCGCAGCCCCGAGACCGCGGGCCGCCTGGAGGAAGCTATCGCGCGCCACGGACTTGCCGATCGCATCGAGATCGTCGGCCCGGTGCCGTCGGAGCGTGTCAACGAGTTCTATGCTTCGTCGGATCTGTTCGTGCTGCCGTCGCGGTTCGAGGGCTATGGCATGGCCTATACCGAAGCGATCGCGCATGGCGTGCCCGTCGTGGGCACGAATGCGGGCGCGATCCCGGACACGGTGCCCGCTGGCGCGGGCGTGCTGGTAGCGCCTGACGACGTCGAGGCGCTCGCCGTCGCGCTACGGCGGTTGATCGAGGACCCGGCCGAGCGCGAGCGGCTCGCCGCCGGCGCACGGGAGGCGTCAACCTCGTTTCCGACCTGGGGTGAATTGGCCAGCCTGTTCGCCGGCGTTCTGGAAAGTCTCACATGAGCTTTTCGGCGCAGTGGCTTGCCCTGCGCGAGCCCTATGACTGCCGCGCGCGTAGCGCCGACGTGCTCGATGCGGTCGAGAGGGCGTTTCGCGACCTCTCCGCTATCTCGGTAGTCGATCTTGGCTGCGGCACCGGCTCAACCTTGCGGGCGGTCGGGCCATGTCTGCCGACACGACAGATCTGGCGCCTCGTTGACAATGATCTAGGCCTCCTGGCGCAGGCGTCGGCACTGGCGCAGCCGCCCAACCTTGTGGTCGAGGCGCGCACCATCGATCTCGTACGCGACCTCGAACTTGCGCTCGACGGCGCGATCGACCTGATCGCCACTTCGGCCCTGCTCGATCTCGTTTCGGCGGAGTGGCTCGAACGCCTGGCGGTCGAGGCGGCGGCGCGGCGGCTGCCCGTTTACGCGGCGTTGACGTATCAGGGGCGCGCGCGGCTCGATCCCGCCGAGCCGTTTGACCTTGAGATCGTCGCAGCCGTGAATCGTCATCAACGGCGCGACAAGGGATTCGGCCCGGCGCTTGGACCGGAGGCGGGGCTGCGCGCCGTGCGCGGCTTCGAGCGGGTGGGATACGACGTCGTAACCGGCTCTTCCGATTGGGAGTTTGCGCCGCGCGATCGCGAGATCCAGCTCGAAGTGCTGGCGGGCTGGGCTGAGGCCGCCGCCGAGCTCGGCGATCTACCGAAGGCCGCGATCGCAGCCTGGCTCGCACGCCGCCGCGAGCTGGTCGCGGCGGGACGCTCCAGCATGCGGGTCGGTCATGTTGATTTCTTCGCGACCGCAACGCGCTGAGCGCCAAGATCGCAATCGAGCAGCACCTCCTCGCCGAGCGCATGGACCCGCATCGGCGCCCGCAAAGCCTGGTCGACGCGTGTAATCGGCGCGAGCGAGATGCTCGAGCGGCCGGTCCCGAGGATGATCGGCGCGATCACCACGTGGAGCCGGTCGAGGCAGCCTGCCGCCATGAATCGCGATACGGTGTCCGCGCCGCCCTCGATCAGGATCCGGCGGAAGCCGCGCTCCGCCAGCGCCTCCAGCATTGCCTCCGGTGCAAGCTGTCCTTGTGCAGACTGCAGTGGCAGGTGCTCCACGCCCGCCGGTAGGGTCGTTTGCGTCTCGGCTCGGGTGATCACAAGCCGTCTGATACCGTCGTCGGCCAGCAGCCTAGCGGAGGCCCGCAACCGGCCGTTGGGATCGATGACGACCCGGGCCGGGCTCGGCCCGGCCACGCGGCGAACGGTCAGCTGCGGATCGTCAGCGAGCGCGGTACCGATACCGACCACCACGGCGTCGACCAGCGCCCTCAGGCGGTGCAGATGAGCGAGGCCGGCCGCGCCATTAATATAATGTGAATGGCCGGTCGGCGTGGCGATGCGCGCGTCAATGGACTGGCCGAACTGCCCGACGACGACGAGGTCGTCCGTCATGCCGCAACGCAATGGGCCAAAAATATCCTGCCAGGGGGTGGGGAGCGGCTCGTCGGGAGCGCGAAATGCCCCTGGAACGCCGGTCCACGATGGTTCGTCACAACCGTCCCGCATGGTAAGCATCCTGTTGGTTGGCCTCCTGTTTGGCTTGCGAAGCGCCGCCTTCATCACGTCATGAAGTCGGCAGACATCATAGGGTGCAAATCAGCCGATGGGGTGGAATACCCATTGAGGGAACAACGGGGCTATTGGATTGTTTACTCTGGTTGAGTGAAGGTGAGCGCGAGGAGCCGTGGGTAATATCAAGGTTCGAGGAGGCGACTTGGACGATGCTTTGAGGGGTAACGTGGCCGGCAACTCGGATCTGCTCGGGCAACCTGATCACGTGAGGGTCGAGCGCGGTATTGCGGAATTTCGTTCCGGACGACCTGTCATCATTTCCGGAGGTAGCGTCAAGGTGCTGGCCTTGCCGGTCGATGGCATGACGGATGCGCGGCTGGCATCCTTCCGACGCTTGTGTGCGCCGGCCGTACCTTATCTCGTGGTGACGGCACGTCGGGCCCAGGCGCTTGGGCGCCCCGGCTCCGGGCCGATCGGGCTTGCGCTCAAGGAAGAGAATGCGGCCGACATTGTCGCGCTTGCCGCCGACGCCCGCGTCGAGCGAGGCCTTGATGTGGTTGCGGCCGGACCGGTTGCGGATGCTGCGATCGAGCTCGCCAAGCTCGCCCAGCGGCTTCCAGCCCTTCTCATCAGTGACGCCGCGACGGCTGCACCATGTGATCCGCCGCTCGTGACGCTGACGGCGGATGCCATCGCCGGATTCCGCCGGAGCGCGATCGAATCGCTTGCGGTTGCCGCCGAAGCGGACGTGCCGCTCAACGCGCTCAAAGGCGGCGTGCCGGCGCGGTTTGTCATCTTTCGCGACGCCATCGGCGGCAGCTCGGTGGCGGTGATCGTCGGCACCCCCAACCTTGCCGAGCCGGTCCCGCTGCGGTTGCATTCGGCCTGCCTGACCGGCGACGTGTTCGGATCGCGGCGGTGCGATTGTGGTGACCAGCTGCGGTTATCGCTCCGGCGCCTCGAAGAGCAGGGCGGGGGCGTGATTCTCTACCTGGAGCAGGAAGGCCGCGGGCTCGGGCTCGCGAACAAGATGCGCGCCTATCAGCTGCAGGACGCCGGGCTCGATACCATCGACGCCAATTCCGCGCTCGGTTTCGATGACGACGAACGCGACTACGGCGTCGCCGTGCGCATGCTGCAGATCCTGGGTGTCAAGCGCGTGAAGGTTCTGACCAACAACCCGGCCAAGCTCGATGGTCTGACGCAGGCCGGCATTGAAGTGTCCGGGCGCATTCCGCTGCATGGCCCGGTCAATGCCGACAACCGGCGCTACCTCACCGCCAAGGCGACGCGCGCCGGCCACAAGCTCGATCACCTCTTGGCCGCGATCGCCGAGCCTGCCGAAACGCCCAAAGAGCCGGTCGGCGGAGACGGAAAGCCCTGACACCAGCGGGGTGCGGGCGCAGCCATGACTGAGCAAGCAGCAATCGGGAAACGTGCGGACTTCACGCTTGCGGTGCTTGCCGCCTTGCCTATCGGCGCCGCGCTGTATCATCATTTGTGCGCAAGGATTTCGTCCTCATGCGCATGATCATGGGCTGACGCATGGCGCGCGCCGCCGGAAGCCGCTCGGTCGTTGAATTGACCTCCGCCGAATGCGCGCGGCTCATGACCGAGACATCGATCCTCTGCCTGCCGCTTGGCGCGATCGAGCAGCACGGGCCGCACCTGCCGCTCAATACAGATGTCGTGGTGGCGGAAGGGCTCACCCGCGAGATCGTTGTGCGCTGGGGCGAGGAGTTCGACCTCTGGCAGCTTCCGGCCGTTCCACTCGGGCTCTCGCGCGAGCATGACTGGGCGCCGGGGACGCTCTCGCTGTCGATCCAGGGCTTCGTCACGCTCATGCGCGAGCTTGCCGGCACGCTCGTGCGCGCACTGCCGGCGCGCAATCTCGTGATCGTCAATGGTCACGGCGGCAACCGCGGGGTCCTGGAAAACCTGCTGCGTGAATTCCAGGGCGACTTCGCGCTCAATGCCTGCGCGTTACATCCCTTCGACCTCGCCAAGGCCGACGGCGCTCCCGCAGTGCCCGACGTCCATGGCGGCAAGCACGAGACCTCGGTGATGCTGGCGCTCGCGCCTGAGCTCGTGCGCGGCGATCTGGTGGCGCGCTTCGGGCGCGACACCGACGCGATCAAGGCGCTGATCCTTGATCGTGGCGTTACCTGGCCGTGGCGCACCGACGATCCGCGGCTGGCGCAGGACGGCGTTATTGGCGATGCCTCGGCGGCGTCGGCGGAGCTCGGCGCCGCGCTCATCAAGAGCATGGTCGAGGAGGCGCGCGCCGTATTGGTGCGTCTCTTGGAAAGCCGACGTTAGCCGGACGGCGCTTCCTCGCGATATGCGGCGAGCAGCGCAAGCGCCGCAACCAGGCACGCAACCACGCACCAGTAGCCGTAGCGGAAATCGGCCGCGACCCCAAACGGCAGAAACGCCAGCACGTAAATCGCTCCCGAGCCGGAAACCGCGATGGTGAAGGCTCCCGCCGATGTTGCGCGCACCGGCATCGCCATGGCGCAGAGGATGCCGGCGAGGATCAACCAGAATCCGGGCCGGAACAGGATGGTCGATGTGAGCACCTCGTGCAGTGCCACAACCGCCTTGAACGAGCGGCTCCCGGCGAGCGGCGTTCTCGCCGGGTCGGACACTTCATAGAGCTCGAGCGTGAGCGTGTTGGGATTGGCCAGGAAAGTCCAAAAATAGGTCAGCCGGTGGCGCAGATAGGCGAGGGGATGTGTCGTCACCGCCCGCTTCCAGGCCTCCGTCAGCCGCGGCGTGCCGAAGATCACGTCGTCCGTGCGCTCGAGCCGTTGCATCACGAAGCGGCACGGATCGTAGGTCCAGTAGCTGTCCCAGCGATCGGGATCGTAACACTTGCTCGTGAGCAGCGCGGTCTCCTCCGCGCTCCAGGTGACCGGAAACTGGTTCTCGCCGCTGAAGTGAGTGACGCCGCCGAGGTCGAAGACGAACACCGAATGCAGCGGATGTTCGCGGCTGACGTCGAGCGCCACGTAGTAGACCACGTGGATGAGCGCGTAGCCGAGCGCGAGCGCCGGAATGAACAGGATCGCCATGCGCTTGAATTTGAAGCGCAGCGGCCAGAGCGCATAGCCAAGAAGAAGCGGCGCGGCCACGAAGGCCGTGGGCCGCAGCAGCACCCCGAACCCGATCAGCACGAGCGCCACGATGGCCGCAACTGCGCGCAGCGCGCCGCCGCGATTGGCGGAGAGAAGGACAAGCGCCGCGGCCAGCAGCCAAGCCACCGCAAACAGCACGTCGCGCCAGATCATGCTCAGCATCATGACGGACGGCGGCACCAGCGCGACGACCGGTGCGGCGACGCCGAGCCATGCGGCCCGACGCGCCAGCGCGACGCCCGTCATGGCAAAGCCCAGCCAGTAGGCCAGCGCCATCAGCAGGAACATGCTGCCGGGGCCGGGCGCGATCGGGTCGATCACCCACCACAGCATGCTCATGAGCGGAGACTGCCAGTCGCCGAAGCTCCACGACTGCATGTACTGGTAGATGTAGGTGGCGTCGTTGGTCAGGTAGCCCGGATAGGCCATCAGCACCGTCAGGGCGAAGCCCGCCGCGGCCAGCGCGACGATGAGCGCGGTCACGCCGGTGGTGGCGGCGATCGCGGGCGCGAATTGGCTGTCCGCCTCGTTCAGCCCTTGCGCCATGCCCGGTATTCTTCCTGCACAAAATCGGCTGCGGCGTTGGTCGCGTCGCGCAGCCAGCGGCGCGGGCGTGCGGCAAGGTCTGCGGCGATGGCAGCGCGGCGGTGGCCGGTGCCCAGGTGGATGTTCGCAAGCTCATGACCCATGGCCTGCAGCATCCTCGCCTGGAGGAGTTGGTCAGGCATGTCCTTGACCTCGATCTTGCGGCCGTTGGGCGAAAGCCTGCGCACCACGATGGTCCCGCGCACTTGGTACCACGGATCCGGGGCTCGAAAGGAACCTGAGGCGATCGCCTCGCAGTACAGCTTGCGCCCGCCGCGCCCGAAGGCGCGCACCCAGCCGGAGGGGACCAGCGCCTTGGCCTCGCGAACGATGCTGCCCCCGCGCCAATTCGCAATGCCGACCCAGCGTGGCCGCCCGAGGCTGCCAGTGCCGGCGGTTCGCGGAAAGATGCGGACATCGACATCGCTTTGCGGCATCGCGGCTTGCAACGCATCGCGGTAGCGCTTGGCCGGCGGGCGTCTTGCCGGCTTCAACTGATTGAGCTTCGCCCAGAAACGACCGCGATTCTCTTCCGGCACGATGACGAGATCGCGCAGCCAGCGATGCTCCTCGTCAAGCACGAACGGCCGTGGACGTGCCAGTCCTTCGCCGTAGCCGTCCAGGATGGCTGCGCAGAGGTTCTTGGAGTCGCGTCGCAGCGGCTGCGCAAGCTTGGCACTGGTCGCGAGCCGGACCAGATCCAGAGCGTACGGCATGCTGGCTGCTTCGTCGAAATCGTTGACACCCCAGACAAGCCGGCCGTCATCGTCGCGCCAAGTGCCGAAGTTCTCCAGGTGGATGTCGCCGACGGCCAGCGCAGCCGGCGCGCTTGCGAGCGTGGGACAGATGGTCAGGATCGTCTCCGCCCAGCGCCAGTAGGTCGCCCGCAGAAACGCAAACGGCCCGCTGCGCATCTTCTTCCACTTTTCGGCGAGGTCATGCTCGTTGACGTCGCCACGAAGCTCGGCGCGGAGCCAGCGCTCGTACTCCTTGTTCGCTTGATGGATGTTCTTGTGCGCCATGGCCCAATGATCACGCGGCTGCTTCCAGTCGTCGCTTCAGGAGCGCGAGATCCTTGGCGATGTTGCGGCCGACCATGGCATTGAGGAGGGGGGTGGCGAGGCGGAAGAATGCCTTGGCCTCGCCGCGCGCTTGGATGCGCGCCAGCGTGCCGTCGGTCGTGTCTGCAAGCTCATAGCGGATCTGCATCGGGAATGGCTGCGCCACCGTCAGATCGACCGAGCAGTCGTCATCGGCAGCGACGACCTCGTAGACGTAACTGAATCGGCGGCCCAGGAAGGCGGACACCCGCTCCACCTTGGCGCCCGGCTCGAGCCGGCCCTCGCTCGACGGGCGGCATTCGACCACGCCGGTCGTCCACTGCGCGTCGTTGCAAGGATCGAACATGTAGGCGGCGACCGCAGCGCGCGGCCTTCCGATCACGATCTCTCGCATGACGTCGACGGCCATCGCTTCAGTGGCTGTTGCGCGGGATGCCGCTCTTCTGGGCGACGCGCTGAAACTTGACCGCGGGCTTGAGCACCATGCCGTCGGCGAGCTGATCGACGAGGTCACGCTGGATCTCCTGCCATGGTGTCTGGCTTTCCGGGTAAGCGTAGCCGCCGCGCTTCTGCAGTGCCGCCCGGCGCTGCGCAAGCTCCGTGGCCGAGATCAGGATGTCGGCGGTGCCCTTGTTGAGATCGATGCGCACGCGATCACCGGTCTTGAGCAGCGCAAGCCCGCCGCCCGCCGCCGCCTCGGGTGTGGCGTTGAGGATCGAGGGCGAGCCCGATGTGCCCGATTGACGCCCGTCGCCGATGCACGGCAGCGACATGATGCCCTGCTTGAGCAGCGCCGTGGGCGGCTGCATGTTGACGACTTCGGAGGAGCCCGGATAGCCGATCGGCCCGACGCCGCGGATGAACAGCATGGTGCGCTCGTCGATCTTGAGCGAAGGATCGTCGATGCGCTTGTGATAGTCCTCCGGCCCGTCGAACACCACCGCGCGCCCTTCGAACGCATCGGGGTCGTTGGGATTGGAGAGATAGCGCTTGCGGAACTCGTCCGCGATCACGCTGATCTTCATGATCGCGGAATCGAACAGGTTGCCGTGCAGCACCTTGAATCCCGCCTTCTCCTTGAGCGGCCGGCGATAGGGCCGGATGACGTCGTCGTCCTGGATGCGGGCGTGCCGCACGTTCTCAGCCGAGAGTCTTGCCGTTGACGGTCCTGGCGTCGGCATGAATGCGCTTGGCCTTGATCAACTCGTTGAGCACCGCCGGCAGCCCGCCGGCGCGGTGATACTCCTCGCCGAGATACTTGCCGGCCGGCTGCATGTTGACCATCAGCGGCACGTCGTAGCCGATCGTCTCCCAGTCCTCGATCGCGAGCTTGACGCCAACGTGGCGCGCGATCGCGTTGAGATGGATCGGCGCATTGGTCGAGCCGCCGATCGCGGTGCAGGCGACGATCGCGTTCTCGAACGCCTTGCGGGTGAGAATGTCGGAGGGCTTGAGATCCTCGTGCACGATCTCGACCGCGCGCCGTCCGGTCTCGTAGGCGATCTGACCGCGCTCGCGATAGGGCGCCGGGATCGACGCACAGCCGGGCAGCGACAGGCCGAGCGCTTCGGCGAGCGCATTCATGGTCGAGGCCGTACCCATCGAGTTGCAATGGCCGATCGAAGGCGCTGCGGCTGCGACCGAGTCGAGATATTCCTGGTAGTCGATCTTGCCCGCCTTGAAGAGCTTGCCGGAGGCCCACTTGATGGTGCCGGAGCCGGCGCGGTTGCCCTTCCACCAGCCGTTGAGCATCGGCCCGCCCGAGAGCACGATCGCCGGGATGTTCACGGTCGCTGCCGCCATGATGGCGGCGGGCGTGGTCTTGTCGCAGCCCGTCGTGAGCACGACGCCGTCGAGCGGATAGCCGTAGAGCACTTCGACGAGACTGAGATAGGCGAGGTTGCGGTCGAGCGCGGCGGTCGGCCGCTTGCCGGTCTCCTGGATCGGATGCATCGGGAATTCGAGCGCGATGCCGCCGGCGTCCCGGATGCCGTCGCGCACGCGCTCGGCCAGCTGCAGGTGATGGCGGTTGCAGGGGGAAAGGTCGGAACCCGACTGCGCGATGCCGATGATCGGCCGGCCCGAGGTAATCTCCGCCTTGGTGAAGCCGAAGTTCAGGTAGCGCTCGAAATAGAGCGCCGTCATGCCCGGGTCGCCCGGATTGTCGAACCAGTATTGCGAGCGCAACACGCGCTTGCTTGCCGCCGGGCTCTTTCTCTTGCGTTTCATGATCGCCTCCGCGCCGGCCGGGTGCGGGGCCGGCGGCCGTTCCTCGGGCCTAGCAATACGCGCAAAGCCGGCGCCGATCCATGGCGCCCAAAATAGGACTTAAGTTATTGATTTATAACATCTATTTCTAACGGTGGGTTCGTTTTGGCAAAAATGGTCTGCGGTCACTGCTTTCCCACGGTGATCTTCGCCATCATTGAAATCATTTCGGTTTTTGGCTTCGTTTTGTCAAAGGCCCGGCTGACGCGTCGCAGTCCTGCCATTCGCAGTCCGTAGCCCGGATTGAGCGTCAGCGAAGTCCGGGAATGACGAGTGCGCTCGCTCGTTCCCACTACAGCCTCACCACCATAACTACGCTTTCAGTGAAGTCAAGACTATTTCACTGACAGGCCGGTTATTCGGATCATCCCCAATGATAGGGAATAAACGACGCGATCGTCAGTCGTTCGCGCGTTGCGCGCTGACGCCGCTTCGTGCCTCGATGGCGCGCTCCTTGATCATCTGCGCCAACGGCTTGGCCGCGTCCTGTCCGCTGAGCCGTTCAACGACGTTGGCCGACCAATTCGGCATGAGCGTCAAGGCCAGGAGCGCGACCACAAGCGCGGTCACGCCGCGCACGATCTTCTGCCAACGCGGCAGGTCGAGGATCGCGATGAGCAGAAGCGCGAACAGGGCGCCGCCGCCGACGAGCGTGACGCCGATTGCGACCAGGCTCAGGCGATCCGCAAGCGCGAGACCGGTCAGGACCATGCCCGCGGCCGCGCCCGCAACATAGGCTAGGCAAAGGAGGGCGCTGCGCGTGCCGGCGCCCGCTTCGGCCGGAATGCTCAGTTCGGCCAGATAGGGCAGGAGCGCGCCCCAGGCGCGCGCCGCCAGGAGGCACAACAGCATGGCGACGATGATGATGGCGCGGTCGAGCCAGGCAAGTTGGTCGAGCAGCGGCAGGGTGGCAAGCCCGACCAGGTTTGCGGCCATGGCGCCGCGGGCGGCGCGGCGCATCAGCTCCTCGGTCGAGAACAGTGCACAATGCGTTCCGGCGCGGCGTGCACCGACGGCAAGCCCGATCAGGAATCCGCCCAGCGTGGCGACGAACACAACCCCTTGCGATGGAGCCGCATAGGACAGGACGCGCACGAAGAACAGCGCGTAGGAGAACGACAGGAAGCCCGCGGCAGCGGCGAGTGCGAGCATGGGCGCGAACGCAAGCTGCGGCTCCCGCCAGAACGCAGGCGTGTCGCCATTTGCTTGCGTTGCCTCGCGGCGATTGCGCCAGTGCAGCACCAGCGCGCTCAGCGCGACGACGGCATGGATCGCCGCCGCCATATCGAGCGAGCCGCGCTCGCCAAGGAAAGAGAACGGGATGGTGATGCATGCGAGGCAGGCTGCGCCGGCACCGATGAGGGCGACGAAGAGCATTTCGCCCATCGCGTTGCCGACCGTTTCGCTGCGGCGCACCAGATGGCCGACCGCGAGCAGTACCATGGCCCCCGTCAAGCCTGCGCCGATGAGCGGTGCAACGGCGATGCTCCATTCGCTCATGTCTTTGGAATTCAGCGGCGAGAGAAAGGCGCAGACACTGTTCGCGGCGGCAAGCGCCGCGATGAGCGGCAGCAGCGCGATGCGCCGCCGGGACAGGAAACCGCCAAAGAGGCCGCCGAGGCCAAGGCCTAGCGCCACAATCAGGATCGTCACCAGCTCGACATCGGTGCCGAAACGGCGCGTGAGCGCATGCTGCCAGGCGAACTGGCCGATCAGCGCCGAGAAGCTCGACAGGAATACCAGCACGCAGACGGCGTGCGCCCATTGCGCAAACGCATTGCCGCGTGAGGCGGCCTTGCCTTCGGCAGCGAACTCGAGGGCGGCCATGGATTGAGCGTGTAACGTCACAACGTCCAGGAGCCTAGCGCGTGAAACTTACCCGACCCTGATGGCACATGGTTTCCAAGTGGTTTCGCCCGGGTTTGCGAGCCGGCTTCGCCGCGACCTGTTGCCACGGCGGCGGGAAACAAGCATCCTGGCCCGGAGGGCAAGGAGGAACGCCATGCTGAACGAATACCACCCGGACAAGATCTTCTGGCCAAACCAGAATCGGGTAGCGGTGACGCTCACCTTCGACTTCCAGGGTGGCGAGGATGTACGCCCGCTCGCGAACGGCATGATCGACCACGAGGAATATACCCAGTGCGAATACGGGCCGAACACCGGGGTGTGGCGGATCCTGCGCATCCTCCAGGAGGAGGGCGTCAAGGCGACGTTCCTTACCTGCGGCGGCATCGCCGAGCGCTACCCGGAAGCCGTGAAGGCGATCGTCGCCGGCGGGCATGAGGTCGCCGGCCACGGCTACCATCACGAGGTCGCGCGCGATCTCACGCGCGAGCAGGAAAACGAGGTCATGCGCAAGACCGCCGAGATGGTCGGCGAGCGCGCCGGCAAACGGCCGATCGGCTGGCGCTCATGCACGCAGAGCCCGAACAGCATCGAACTTCTGATGGCGCACGGCTTTCTCTGGAACAGCAATTCGTTCTCGCACGATCTGCCGTTTTTTGTGGGAGTGCGGCGGCAAAGTGCTGGTTGAATTGCCGCGCCAGCCGTTCGGCGACGGCCGCACCTATCAGCACAGCAACAACGACGCCGGCAATCCGGAGAGTGCGCTCATTGTGTGGAAGGGAATGTTCGACGAGCTGCACGAGGAGCACACGCCGGGCTACTGCCCGTTCCAGTTCCACCCGTATATTTCCGGCCGGCCCGGCCGCGGGAAAGCGCTGCGCACCATCATCAAGCATATGAAGTCGGCCGGCGGCGTATGGTTTGCGACCGGCAGCGAGCTTGCGCGCTGGTGCCGCGACGAGGTGTTCAAGGCCGAGGACAGGAAGGCCGCGCGGGGATAAAGGCGCGCGCGACGCGCTTTTGTCCTAAGCGCCCGGCTGTTTTTGCCGGCAGCGGGAAAGCCGTTGCTTTGGCCAAGGGTAACTGGTGTCAAGGGCTACTGGTGTGAAGCGTCGACCGTCGGAGTTCGCGGCGCCATCATTCATTCGGTGGATATCCGAAACCTTCACAAGGCGCGTCGTTGGCCATGTTGGAATACACGATGTGTTGCAACACATAATGTTGACTGGCGTCGGCTGACAGATTGTTGCAACATCGCAACGTCACAATCATTTTGCTATCGCACAAGAGATTTCGCGCGGCTGTCATTTGGCCGCTTTGCACGTTCCCTAAACGTTGACGCGCGATGACGAAAACCCGTCATCCGCCGAACGCACATTGAAGCCCTTGATATTGGGAGAGTGAAATGCCTGTCCGGTCTTCGAAACGGTTCAACAAATCTGCATTGATCCTTGGTGCGTGCGTTGCGCTTGCTCTTTGTAGCGCCGCGCCCGCGGCGCGAGCCGCAGACGCCGAGGCGGTGACGATCGATACGACATTCACCGTCAAGACGCCGCCTGTGCGTCTCGACAAGCCGGCGCGGACGGCGCGTGCCAGCGTCATCTTGATGACCGGTGGCGATGGCTTGCTGACTCTCGATGCGACCGGCACCATCACGACCTCAACCGGCAACTTCCTGATCCGGTCCGCCAACCTCTTCCTGCGCGATGGCCTCAACGTCATGATGGCGGACGGCACGCCGGCGCACCCGACCGGCCTCAATTTCTTAACCCGCCTGAGCGCGACGCACGCGGCGGAATTGCAGGGCTTCATCAACGCGGCCGTCAGCCGCTGGGGCAAGCCCGTGTGGGTGGTCGGGACAAGCAACGGCAGCATCTCGACGGTGACGGCTGGCGGCTTCCAGCCGGCTCTCGCGGGACTCAAGGGCGTCGTCCTGACGTCGCCGGTGACGAACCTGACCCCTGCGACTCAGCCGACCTTCAACCTGTTTGCGTCGCGCATCACCGTTCCGGCGCTGGTCGTCTGGCACCAGGATGATCATTGTTGGTCCAGTCCACCGGCGGGCGCGGCGGCGCTGTTCACAGCCATCCCGTCTGCGAACAAGGCAAGTCGCACGTTTGATCGTGGTCATTCGGTGGCGACCGACCCGTGCGGCGCCTTCTCCGAGCACGGCTATGCCGGCATTGAGGAGAAGGTGGTCAAAAGAATTGCTGATTTCATCCGCGGAGAAAAGAGAGATTGAGCTGGTGCAGCGACGAGGCGTTCAAGGCCGAGGACAGGATGGCCGCGCGGGCGTCGTAGGGGCGCGTGTGGCGTCTTTCCATTCTCGGAGAAGTCCTCCAAGATTATTGGGCAAGCGTCCGCGCGACGCGGAAACCCGTATTGAGACTTCGGTCGGCGGGGGTGTCCCTCCACCTGGAGGCTGAGCGCGGCAGATTGGGATAACCCCACGAGCCGTCGCGGACAACTCGATAGTGGCATTCGCTGGATATCCACGCCGAGCCGTCCTTAGGTGCTCCGTCGTAGCTCTTTTGGTAGCAATCCTCGACCCACTCACGGAGGTTCCCATGCATCTCATGGAGCCCAAATGCATTGGCAGAGAATGAGCCGACCGGAGCTGGTTGTTTGCCATCCCATTGGCTGCCGCAGCCGTCGCAATTGGCATTTCCCTTGCCCAGCTTGTCGCCCCAAGAAAAAGCTGTCCGCGTTCCGGCGCGCGCCGCGTACTCCCATTCCGCCTCCGAGAGTAACCGATAGGACTTGCCGGTCATTCTGGAAAGCCACGCCGCATAGCGCCGAGCGTCGTCCCAAGTGACGTTAATGACCGGCTGCCGCCCGCGGCCCCAGCCGCTGTCGTCGATGTGCGGATCGCAATCGCCGAACGCGGCGCAGGCGTCCCACTCGCCGAATGTCAGTTCGAACTTGGCCACCGCGAAGGGATGGTCGAACGTCACTTGATGCTGCGGATATTCGTCAGCGCCGCCCGCGGCCTTTGGCGAACCCATCATAAAGGCGCCCGCCGGCACGACGATCATCTCAGGGCAGTCCCTGCTGCACTCCCTAAACGAATCCAGGGGCTTCAGGGCCCGCTCGCGCTCCTCGGTGAGCACATAGGGCCGAACCTCCGTGCGCTGGTATGGGGACGTGACGGCGTACCAGCGCCACTGGTCCTTGATGTACGCCTGATTGATCCAGCCAATGAGGACGGCGATGATGCCGGTCAAGAGGACGCAAACGCCCCACAAGAGGCGCGTTGCCCGGCGCTGGCTGCGCGCGGCGGCCTCGAGGGCGCGACGCATGTCTGCAAGCTGCGCCCGCTCCTTGCTGAGGCGCACGGTCTCCGCCTCCTCGCTGGCGTTGAGCAAGGCGCGTTGCGCATCTGATATCTCCGGCGCCGCCGCCCTGCGCCTTGCCGCCCACTCTTTTGCCGCAATGAGGTCGTCGCCGCGCAGCAGCAGGGACTCAGGCCTCCCGCGCGTGGACCAGCGGGCTGCAAGCTCGCCAAGCCGCGTGTGCTCACGAATCCAGTCGAGGTCTTGATGCAATGCTTCGGCCAGTTGCGCGAGCGGCCGGGTAATGCCGGGCCCAGTATCGAAACGCACAAATTGCAGGCGGCGCAGCGTTTCGGGGATGTCGGCTTCTGCGACCGGCTTGTGGATCGCCGGCAGCAGTCGCTTCGACAGCTCAATCGTGCGGTTGACCTCCCACACGCAACGCTCCGACTTCACTGCCTCGGGCGTGACCACGAACACGACTGTATCGGATTGTGCGATCAAGCCGCCGAGTTGCGCTTCCCAGTCCTCGCCGGCGACGATGTCGTGGCGATCAAGGAACGCTGCAAAGCCGGCAAGCGCCAGCCCCGCCATCAATTCGTCGGCGAACCCGGCAGCATCGCGGCGCGAATAGGAAATGAAGACCTTGGGCTTTTTGCTTGAGTCTAAGTCTTGCATGAGAAAGGCGGACGGTCATAACGAGCCATTCGGCGTGAGGAACTCAATATACCAAAGACAATGCTGCGCATATTGCACACCTTGGGGCTGATCGGGGGGGCGTCCCCCCCGGTTCGCAAAGCGTATTTTGGTGACCACCATCACATCGCGAGAAGACGGGACTTTCTAGGGTCTGGGCATGACAGAGCACTGGAGCTCTGACAGCAACCCTGGAGTAGCACGCGATGTCCAAGATATCCAATATCTTCAAAGCGTTGCTGGCGCTGCTGATCCTCGCTACGGCGACTCTGACGATCCCGTCTGAGGCCTTCGCAAAGGGTCATGGCAATGGCAATGGCCGCCACGCCGGCAATGGTCACCACGAGCATCACAAGCATCATCACCACAAGCACAAGAAGCACGGTGGTGGCGGCGGCGACGACGGCGACGATGGCGACGACGGCGATGATGACGATGATTGCAAGATCATCTGGACCAAGCACGGTTGGGTCCGCGTCTGCGACGCCGACGATGATGACGACGACGATTGATCCGCCCCAGCGGCGCCAGCCCGGGCCACGCGGCCCGGGCAATAGCGCGCGATCATAACCCAAAGCTACGTTGCTTTCGGCTTGAGCTGGTGCAAAAGGATCGAGTTGCCTTCGCTGTCGAGGCAGACCGCCATGCGGCAGACCGGGCTCTCGATGATGTCGCTCTTGAACGTCACATTTTTTGCCTTGAGATCGGCGATCAGGGCATCGAGATACGCGACCTCGAACGCGATCGTTCCGCCGGCTGCAGCGCTTGGCTTTGAGTTCGACGAAATTGGTCAGCGCAAGACAGCCGCCGCCCGGCAGATCGTATTCGATCCACCACTGATCACCCCGATTGCCGTGGCTGCCGATCGTGAGACCAAGCTTGTTCTCGTAGAAATCGCGCGCGCGCGGCACG
Organism: uncultured Alphaproteobacteria bacterium; assembly: GCA_963753575.1. Classification (GTDB taxonomy): domain Bacteria; phylum Pseudomonadota; class Alphaproteobacteria; order Rhizobiales; family Xanthobacteraceae; genus VAZQ01. The sequence goes on along the minus strand of CAVWCR010000003.1, from coordinate 1,457,561 downwards.
TCGGTGATGGGATACATGGTGAAGGCGATCTTCTTAAGCTGCATGCGTTGTCCTTCCGCCTCGGGTGACAGAGCTTGTAGGGTGGGTTGAGCGCCAGCAAACCCCACATCGTGAAATCGACATCGCCTGGCGCGTGTGTCGGATGATGGGTTTCACTGACGTCAACCCATCAGCTCGTAGCGTGGGCAAAGGCGCGGGCACAGCGTTTCAAAGAGGGAAAAGCCGTGCGTGCGCCGTGCCCACCGGACAGAGCGGCCGTGCATTGATGTTGTTGGTGGGCACGGCGCACGAGAGGTTCAGTCGTTCGGACAGGCCGTACCAGCGCCTTCGCCTACCCTACAGTTCTCCACTCACCCCAGCATCAAGCGCGCGGCTTCCTTCGCGCTCATGCCGACCTTGACGCCGCGGGCGGCTGCGACCTTGTTGACCACCGAGATGATGCCGTCGTTCCAGGTGCTCATGCCTTCGCCGAGCCGCGCCGACATGGTCGAGACCGAGGCGGAGGGAATGCCGCGCTCGCCCAGGATCATCACGCCCTCGACCGCGGAATTGTTCTTGGCGATGCCGGCATCGTTGGCGATCGAGCCCTTGGCGCTCATCCGGATCACGCCGTCCGACGAGACGCGGCTCGAGTTGGCGCCGCTGCAGATAACGTCGTTTGGAATCTTCTCGCGGATCGCGGTCGTGCCGGGCGTTGCCCAGATGCGTCCCTTCGGCGTCTCCTCGACCACCGTCGGTTTTTCTTCAAGGCCGCGTGATGTCGGGATCGGCTTGCCGGGGGGCGCCTTGGCGAGCCGTAGCGCGGCCTCGTAGCCCGGCATGCCGGGCGTCACGCCGAGCGCGCGCGCCTGCGCATTGGCGCGGCTGATCTCGCCGAGCAGCGTCGAACGGCCGTTGGAAGTCTCCGCCGACATCACCGCGATGGCGGCGACCGGCACGCCGATGGTCTCGCCGTGCTTGAGCCCGCTGATGCCGGCCTCGTCCTTGCCGATGCCGGCGTCGGTCGCGATGATCGCCTTGGCGCCGTGGGTGAAGATCGGGGCGAGCACGCGCGTGCCGCAATAGGACCCGATCGCGATCACGTCGTTGACGCCGGTGGTGTGGCCCGGGATGTAGACGGAGGAATCGAAAGCGAGGATCCGCCCCGCGGCGTCCTCGTGCACGACGAGCATCTTGCCGCGGCCGATCACGTGGCCATCCGCGATGGTCGCGGGTGGCGCCGCCTGGGCGCGACGAATGAGCGCAAGCGAAGCAAGCCCGCCCGCTAGAAACAGCCGGCGCCGGATCAATAAGGACATTGTTTCCCTCCCTGTATCGAGTTCGACCTGATCTTAGGGCGCGATCGGCTTTGGCAGAAGTCGCTTCCGGCGCGCGAGTGCACTATACTGGTCGCTGCCACTCGGCGTTGCAAAGTGGGAGGAAACAATGAAGGCGTGGGTGCTGATCGGGCTCGCTTGCCTGCTTCCGGCCGCGGTAGAGGCAGAGACTTATCCATCCAAGACGGTCACGATCGTGGTGCCGGCGGCGCCAGGCGGGGTCACCGATGTGCTCGCTCGCACGCTGGCCCAGCGCCTCACCGCGGCCTGGGGCCATCAGGTGGTCGTCGAGAACAAGCCGGGCGGCAATAATCAGATCGCAGCCGAACTCGTGACCAAGGCGCCGCCCGACGGCCACACCCTGTTGATCGGTCCGGAAGTGACGTTCATTGCCAACCCGGCGCTCTATGGGAAGCTCAACTATGATCCCATCAACGGCTTCACCTCGATCGTCGGGCTTGTCACCATCAATCACGCGCTGATCACGCATCCTTCGCTGCCCGTGCAGAACGTCAAGGAGCTCATTGCGCTGGCGAAGAAGAAGCCCGGCGAGATCAACTATGGGACCTTCGGAGCCGGCTCGACCGGGCATCTGAACATGGAGCTGTTCCAGGTCGTGACCGGCACCAAGTTCACGGCGGTTCACTATCGCGGCGCCACGCCGGCGCTGAACGATGTCATCGGCGGCCACATCCAGATGATGTTTATCAGCGTCGGGACTGCGGTGCCGCAGGCGCGCTCCGGCAAGGTGAAGATGCTCGCGATCGGCGCGAAGAAGCGCATGGCGGCTCTGCCGGACGTCCCGACCATTGCCGAGAGCGGGCTGCCGGGCTTCGAGGCGGTGTCGTGGTTCGGGCTGTTCGGCCCTCCCGGCATGCCAGCCGATGTCGTCGGCAAGATCAACGCCGAGGTGCGGCACATTTTCGACGATCCCGAGATCAAGAAGAACGTGTTCGAGCGCTACCGCTTTGAATTGCTCGCCGGCACGCCGCAGGATCTGAGCAACCGCATCAAGGCCGACGAGCCGAAGTGGCGCAAGATCATCGAGGACGCCAAGATCAAGGCGAACTAGGGCGCCGCGCATCGGCGCGCGGCCATCGCCCGATCGATGCAAGTTGGATGCAATGCAGGGAGTTGGCTGCGGTTTTGTCGTAGCGGGCTGCCACGCGCCGACTGTGTTGATCTTGTTAGAGAACCGTTCTGATCCAGTCGGCATAGTCGCGGCCAGCCAGCAGCATCGATCCCGACTTCAGGCGGGACAACAGCTTGGCAGCACCGGCGGACGCGCCGTCGCGAACAATCGACTTGCAGTTCAACGGCTTGATCAGATCGGTCTGTTACCGCTTTACGACTCGGCATATTGCCGCCGGCGACGAGCACGCCACGAAACACTGCCGAGCGATACCGCAGGCGGGAGCCGAGCCCGTCGCTTGGTCTCCGACGGACTTTCGCCAAAGGCTTCCTTGTACTGCTTGGCAAATCGTCCGATTTCACGAAAGCCAAATCGCATCGCGGCTTGCGTTACGGTCCCTCGTTTGGACGAGAGAACTCGCTTGACCGCGCTCAGCCGAAGTTCCCGCAGATACCGGTAGGGCGTCGTGCCACGGACCGCCCGGAAGGCTCTCGACAGTGTGCGCTGGTTGAATCCGGCCATCTGGCAAAGATCCGCAACGCGCCCAGTCGTTTCGAGATTAGTGTGCGCGACCTGCTCGAAGCGATCGACAAGCTCGCGGTAGCGTTGGTCCCGCCTCGTAGCCATGATCAAACCTCGAGAGAATGATCGTCACAGCCACAGCCCGCATGATTGATCTATCTCAAGATGTTGCGCGCAATCGCTCAATTCCAGCAGCACGGTGCGCATGAATGTCAGACGACTGTCAGGATGTCTTTGTAAAAGTCAGGAAAGCGTCAACAATCGGCGCGCCGCATTTATCTGGATACCGCTCCGGGCGCGAGCGAAGTGATGCGCACTTGACGGCAATCACCCGGGCAAGCGCGATCGAATCTAAGTAGCGACCGCAGTTGCGCAGTCGCAACAGCTTCGCGCAAACCGCGTGTGTCCGGAATCGCCATAGAGACGGAGTGATTCCGCAAATAGAAGAGATTGGGGTCTTCAGTTTAATGCGGGGGGGTTATGAAGCACCGGGAGACACGGCAAGCTTCACGATGGAGTCTTTTCGCGTCAGCAGTTCGCGTCGGGTGCGGTACTGCAATTCTCGGCGCCTCCATCATCTTGGGATTGACAGCGGAGCCGGCAAAGGCCTTGCCAAGCTTTGCTCGCCAGACCGGACAGCCTTGCGGGACGTGCCATACGGATTTTCCAGCGCTCACTCCGTACGGTCGTCGGTTCAAGCTCTTGGGCTATACGACGGGTGGCGGCAAATTCCGCACGACGCCGTTCTCCTCCAACGACGACACCAAATCCTTGGCCGCTTATGTCAAGGCGACGGATCCCAGGGCCACAGACCCGTCTAACAAGAGCTGGGTGCCCCCGATCTCAATGATGGGCATTGTTGGCCTGACCCACACCGAGGCGCCCCTGCCGCCTCCGACCGCGCCGTACAAGCCCAACAACAACGTGTCGCTTGATCCTGTCAGCTTCTTTTGGGGCGGGGCGATCACCCAGAACGTTGGCGCGTTCGCGCAGGTGACCTATGCCCCGTCTCCTCCGGGTGGGTTCAGCGACCCGTTCGGCCACACCTGGACCTGGGACAACGTCGATATCCGCTACGCGAACACGACCAGCATCCACGGCCTCGACGTCATTTACGGTATCACCGCCAACAACAACCCCAGTGTCCAGGATCTCTGGAACACGACGCCGGCTTGGGGCTTCCCTTACGCGGGGTCGACCCTTGCCCCCACTCCCGCGGCGGGCACCGTTATCGACGGTGCCTTCGCGGCTCACGTAGGCGGCGTCGGCGCCTATGCGATGGTCAGCGACCTGCTCTATCTCGAGGCGTCGGCCTACCGCACTCTCAGTTTCCGCACACTGAACAACTTGGGCGTCGATCCGTTCGATGCCTCGGGGCAGTTCAACGGTCTCGCGCCTTACTGGCGCGTCGCGCTCGAGCCGCACTGGGGCAATCACTGGCTCATGATCGGCGCGTTCGGCATGCATGCCAGGATTCGTCCCTGGATCGACACGACCTCTTCGGCGACCTTTGGACAGACTGACAATTTCACCGATGTCGGCGCCGATGCCCAATATCAGTACCAGGGGTCCAACTATTGGCTAACGCTCCGCGGCAGCTACATTCGTGAGTTTCAAAAGCTGAATGCCAGCTTCGCGAACAACATTTCCGGGAACCTGAACAACGAGCTCAACACGCTTCGCCTCCAGGCCTCGCTCGCTTATGGCGGCGACAACAGGGTCGTATTCACAGGACAATACTTCAATACATGGGGCACCCCTGATCCAATCCTGTATCAGGACCTTGCCAGTGCCGTGAGCCCCAACAGCAATGGCTGGATCGCCGAGATTGCCTACAGCCCGTTCGGAGCCAGTCATGCACCGGGCTGGCCGTGGGCCAATGCGCGGATCGGCCTGCAATACACCTGGTATGAAAAATTTGACGGCACCACGCTCGGTGCCCGCAACAACAACACCCTGTTCCTGCACGCATGGTTTGCCATGTAGCGACCGGCTCGTGATCACAAGAAAGATACGGCCATGAAAAAAATCACTACTGGCGGGAACCGCAGGTGTGTTGTCGATCTTCGGCGGCCATGCTCTTGCGGCCGACATGCCGTTCAAGGCGCCGCGCGCAATATCCGCTTTCACCTGGAGCAGTTGCTACGCCGGAGCGCACGGCGCTGGCGGCTGATCGCGCAAGGACATCACCGATCCCATCCAGCTGGCGCAGGACTTGCTGTCGGACGCCGCGGGCGGAGGCGTCGAATGGGCGTTGTTCGAGAATTGGTCAGCCAAGCTGGAATACGAATTCTACGATTTCGGGACCACGAGCGTGCTGATGACCGACAACAATCTTGAGCTTTCAGGCCCGGTGCGGATCAAGCAGACCGTCCGGGACGTCAAGCTGGGGCTGAACGTCCACATGTGCTCGTCCGACAAGTGACCGTTGGCGCGAGAAGGAAGCGCCGGTTCGTATCAAAGGCCGTGGGGGCCCGATCATGAAGTTCATGCGCTTACAGCTGGCGTTGCAAACAGCGATCCTGGCCGTTGTCCTCTCAGCGGCGGCACGGGCGGAGGACGCGGCAGCGCCTTCGAAGGGCGGCCTGCAGGCCAAGATAGAATATTGCAAGAATTGCCATGGGCTGTCGGGGCAAGGATATCGCGGGTTCTACCCGATACCGCGGTTGGCCGGACAGCAGACCAAGTACATCGAGAATCAGCTCCGGGCCTTCGTCGAGCGCAGGCGGCAAAATCAATACATGTACAATGTGGCGCATGTCTTGAGCCCGGCAATGCGCGCGGCGCTTGCCGCGCATTTCAAGACTCTCAACCCCAGACCATTAGGCGGCGCACCGCGACAGCTCGCGGCCGCTGGCAAGAGGATCTACGAGGAGGGAATTCCCGAAAACAATGTTCCCGCATGCCTGGCCTGTCATGGGCCGGATGCCAAGGGAAAGGATGCGATCCCTCGTCTCGCTGGTCAGCTTCATGACTACATCGCGAGCAAGCTCGCGAACTGGACCAAAGAGCGCGGTCTGGATCCGTCCAATCCGGACGCAGCAACCGTCATGGCAGCGACGTCTCACGCCATGACCAAGTCGGAAGTTGCAGCCGTCGCAGCCTATCTGAGTTTTCAGCGGTAGCTTGGCCCGCAGTAGCTGGCCCGCAATAGCTTGGCCCTATGCCGGATGTCGTCGATGGACCGTAAGAATGAAACACAAGGCGCGAAAGGTCACATGATGAAAGTTGTCGGATTAGCGATAGCGGTTCTGGTCATCGTGGCTTCGGCGTCCCCTGCTTTCGCGGACGACACGGAGAGCGTTCGCAATTGCACCTGGTGTCACGGACAGTCGGGGCAAGGTTATGCGGCCGCGCCGCGATTGGCGGGACAGAGAGCGCGGTACATCGAGAGCCAGCTTCAAAGCTTTAGCAGGCACACGCGGGACAACCCTTTTTCAAAACAATATATGTGGGGTGCGACCGCTGCTCTCAGTCCGAGGACGGGGCGCTATTTGGCGCTTCATTTCTCAAAGCTACCCGCCGAGGCCGCGGACGACGGAGAGAGAGAGCTCGCAGCCACCGGAAGAACGATCTACCAAGACGGAATTCCGGATTCCAACATTGTGTCCTGCGCCGTCTGTCACGGCCCGAAGGCCGAGGGCGTCAGGGACATTCCTCGTCTGGGAGGGCTCTCTTACTTCTACTTGAAACGAAGACTCAAGCAATGGCGCGAAGGATATCATGCGGCCGCCGCCTCTCCCATGCCTCGCATTGCAAGCACATTGCCGCCGAATGTGATCGACGCGCTCGCGTCATACCTCAGTTTCGTCAAATGACGCGCTACTTCCTTCGACCTGTTGTCGCATCGGAGCCAGGATCATGATGTTCATTCGCTTACAGGCGGTGTTGCAAATGGCGATCCTGTCTGTTGTCTTTTGCTCAACCGCTCAAGCGGAAGGCACGACCGACCTTTCGGGTCGGGCTCTGCAGGCCAAGATAGATTATTGCAAGACCTGCCATGGGCTGTCGGGGCAGGGTTATCGTGGAGCTACGCCGATGCCACGGCTCGCGGGCCAGCAACCCCAGTACTTCGAGAACCAGTTGCGGGCCTTCGTTGAGCGTCGGCGCGAGAACAAATTCATGTATGGGGTGGCGCATGTTCTGAGCCCGGCAACGCGCGCGTCGCTTGCTGCACATTTTAGGGATCTCAATCCGAAACCCTTAGGCGGGGCTCCAAGAGAATCCACCGCTGCGGGGAAGAAAATCTACGACGAGGGTATTCCCAGCGCCGGTGTTCCGGCGTGCGCGTCCTGTCACGGCCCAAACGCCAAAGGAAACGGAGCATTTCCTCGTTTGGCAGGTCAGCTCCATGACTACATCTCGAACAAATTGGCGAACTGGACCAAGGAGCGGGGCCAGGATCCGAAAAACCCAGACACATCCGCCATCATGGAACCGATCGCGCACAACTTGACCAAGTCGCAAGTTGCAGCCGTCGCGGCCTATCTCAGTTATCTGCAGTAGCTTCGCGGTTGCACGCGCCATCGTGCGTTGCTGCGGCGCTGAGCGGCGGTGTTCGAATGTCCGCTCTTGCGCCGCTGTCGGGGGACAAGCGACATCGGCCGGATCGACCAAGCCAACTCATAAGAACACAGCCTAGGGCGCGGCGCATCGGCGCGCAGCCACGGCCGTCAGCGCGTGGATGCTCCAGCGCCGCACCGGCGATGCCTCATACGATGCCGGCGCCGCCTTTGATGGCGCGCCAGATGCGTTCCGGCGTGGCAGGAATTGGCATATCCGTGACCCCAAACGGAGCCAGCGCGTCGACGATGGCATTGACGATGGCTGCGGGCGCGGCGACGTTGCCAGTCTCACTGCCGCCCTTCACCCCTAACAGATTGGTTTTCGTCGGCACCGGTTGCACGTCGGAGCGGATAGGCGGCATGTTGTCGGCGCGGGGCATCACGTAGTCGGTAAAGGAGCCGGTGAGCAATTGTCCGCTCTGGCGGTCGTACAGCATCTGCTCAAGCAACGCCTCGCCCAGCCCCTGCGCGGTCGAGCCATGCAGCTGGCCTTCGAAGGTCAGGGGATTGATGATGACGCCGGCATCGTCGACGGCTGATAATCGGCTCACGCTGACCGCGCCGGTTTCGGTGTCGATCTCAACCTCGCAGATCATGCACCCGTTGGGAAAGGTGTAGGGACCCGGATGGGTGCCCGTTCCGTCGAGCCCGATCCCCAGTTCCGGCGGCAGACCAAGTCCCTGGTAGGATTTGCGCGCGATCGTCTTGAAGCTGACTTCGCGATCGGTGCCCTTGACGCGGAAACTGCCGGATTGAAACTCGATGTCGGCCTCGGCCGCCTCCAACAACAAGGTGGCGACACGTTTGCCCTTTCTGATCACTTCATCGGCAGCGCATTTCAGCGCAGAACCGCCAGCCAGCATGCTGCGTTGTGAAAAGGTGCCGCGGCCGAACAGCACCTTGTCGGTGTCACCCTGGAATAGGCGCACCTGGTCGAGGTCTACGCCCAGCCATTCATGCGCCATCTGAGCGAAGACCGTCTCGTGGCTCTGCCCGTGCGAATGGGTGCCGACATACAAGGCGAGCGAACCATTCGGCGACACTCGAATTTCCATCCGTTCCGATTGATTGCCCGCGCGCTGACAATGCATCGCGAGCCCGATGCCGCGACGCAGTCCGCGCGCCTCGCTCTGCGCGCGCCGTGCGGCAAAACCCGCCCAGTCTGACAGCTCGAGCGCCTTGTCGAGGATGCGCTCAAAATCGCCGCAGTCGTAGACGAAGCCGCCCGCGGTCTTGTGCGGCATGGCAGCCGACGGAACCAGGTTTTGCCGCCGCATGTCGACCGGATCGATGCCGAGCTCGCGGGCCGCCTTGTCGACCAGGCGCTCGACCACGAAGCTGCCTTCCGGCTTCGCCGTCCCGCGATACGAGGCCATCATGGCGGTGTTCGTAAACAGCGCCCTGACCACGACATGAATCGCCGGGATGACGTAGGTGCTGTTGAGGCTCGTCGTCGCGTTGCTGGGCGCGCTGGCCGCGGTCACGCTGAGATAAGCGCCAAGATCGACCGCAACGGACGACCGCAGCGCCAGTATCCGCGCCTCGCCATCGAATGCGAGTTCCGCCTCGACGATCTGGTGCCGGCCGTGCGCATCTGACGGGATGGCATCGCTGCTTCGCTCCGCAAGCCATTTCACCGGCCTGTTGAACTTTCGCGCCGCCCAAAGGACGAGGACGTCCTCCGGATAAACCTGACTCTTCATGCCGAAGCCGCCGCCGACGTCCGGCGATACGATCCTGAGGTCCAGCTCCGACATTGCAAGAATGCTGGAGAGGGTCTCCCGAAGCCGGTAGGGAGTCTGCGAGGTCGCGTACAGCGTAAAGCGCTGCCCTGCTTCGCGGCAGGCAACGAGCGCACGCGGCTCGATCGTATTCGCGGTCACGCGTGGATAGTGGAGCGAGAGCTTAGTGACATGCGCGGCCCTGGCGAAGGCCTGATCGACGGCCCGTCGATCTCCGCGCTCCAACTCAAAGCTCACGTTGCTGTCGGCCGCTTGCCAGACCTTGGGTGCATCGGCGGCCATGGCGTCCGGCAGAGTCACTGCCGGGAGCGCCTCGTAGTCCACGGCCAGCAATTCGCCCGCGTCCTTCGCCTGATGCAGCGTCTCAGCGACGATCAGCGCGACGCCATCACCGACGTGCCGTACAAATTCCCTTGGTAAGACCGGCCGCAGCGGTCGGTAGGAAGGGGCGCCAGCGGGAAGCGTTGGAAAGCCCGGACAGGGCAGCTCGCCCAGCCCGTCATTGATGCAGTCCTCGCCGGTCAGGACACCGATGACGCCAGGCGCGGCGAGGGCAGCGCTTTTGTCAATGCGAGTGATCTTGGCGTGAGCATGTGGCGACCGTACAACATAGGCGAAGGCGCAATTCGGCAAGCTCGTGTCGTCAACGAAATTGCCTTTACCGGTTACGAAGCGCCGATCTTCGACGCGACGCACCGGGAACCCGATCCCTGTATTTCCAACAGGCTTGCGAGAACTCATGCCACCTCCGAGCTTCTGCACTCAGCATGGCAGCAAATGCGGAGGAGTCAAAATAGAGACCGTCGGCTCTATTCATACACGTCCCTGACCTTGCGGATCAGGTCCGGCGAAGCGGAATAGATGGTTCGGATGATCTTTTCGGATTCCGCCGCGCTGAACAGCTCGATCGGCAACGACTGCTTGCGAGCTTCAGCCAGCAGCAGCGGATCCTTCAGCGTCTCGGCGAAGGCGGACGCCAACAGCCGTGCGCGCTCGTGCGGCGCCTCCTTCGCCATGATGTACGGGCGCCCCAACTGGCCGGGTGCGTTGAGGATATTGAGCACGTCCTTCTGTTCCTGCGTGCTGGCGAGATCGTTGACGTAGGGCGTGCCCGCCGGCATGTCGGCGGGGCGGATCGGCCCGAAGCGGGCGAGCGGATTGATCTTGTGGTTGACGATCCAGTCTTGCGGGATTGCGCTCCATGATGCGCAGGCGCCCTCGAGTTCGCCACGCTCGATGGCAAGCCGCTGCTCGTTGCTGCCGGGATAGCCGGCGATCTGGCGGATCGGTGCCTTGAAGATCTTCCGCAGCGCTGCGCCGTTGGCATAGACCGCCGATCCGCGCGCGGTGAGGCCGATCAGGAACTCCTTGCGCTTCATCAGATCGTCCCAGGTCTTGATGCCGGTTGCGTGCCACGCGTAGCAAATGGTCACCTCGCGCGACATGCCGCCCAGGAACTGGTAGTCGGAGAACTTCACGTTGAACTTGTCCGGCGCAACGAGCGACTCCAGGATGAGCCCCGGATCGAAATTGACGATGGCGGTACCGTCCTTGGGCGCGGTGTTGGCGAGGTAGCGCACCGCGGTGAGGCTCGCGGCGCCTGGCATATTCTGCACCACGATATTCGGATGGCCCGGAATGTGGCGGCCGAAGTGACGCGCGAGCAGGCGCGAATATTGGTCATACCCGCCGCCGGCGGAATAGCCGACGATGATGGTGACGGTCTTGCCGGCGTAGAAATTGGATTGCGCGGAGGTGGCGACTGGCGCAAGCGCGGCCGCCAGCGCGATGCAGAGAAGGCCGAGTGGATTTGGACGTTTCATGCAATCGTGCCCCATCGCGGCGTCTCGCGACGGTAGATTCTTCGACTGCCAACGTCAATTGTTGCCGTCTTTTCAGGGCGAAGGAAGCCGTCCGCCGTCGGACTCAAGTTTTGCGGGCAGGCGCATTCCCGTTCATGGATTTGGCCGCCTCGCGCGCGCACTCGACAAAACGCTCGGCGACCGGGCTCAACGTTCTATTCTTCAGCGTGAAGACCGTGATGGGCCAGGGCCGTGCCGGCAGGTCGACCGGCAGCATTTTCAGCCCATGTCTCTCGCCGCGCAGCGCCGAGCGCGGCACGACCGTGATGAACGGGCCGGTGGCGAGCAACTTGGTGCGAAGCTCCATCGTGTTGGTCATCAGCGTCGGGGTCGGCACATTGAGACCGCGCGCCTTGCAGGTGTCGGCGATCAGCTCGTAGCTCCATCCCTTCGGCGGCGAGAGGATCCATGGCTCGTCGACGAGCTCGGCGAGATCGATCTTGCGCCGGCGCGCCCAGGGGCTGTGCGCGCCCGCCACGACCACCACGGGATCGTCGAACAGGGATTCGGCCCCGATCTCCTCGCTCAAGCGGTCTTCCGGCAGCCAGGGCGCCGACAACCGCGCCAGGATCAGATCGAAGGTGCGGTCGTGCAGCCCCGGCATCGCCTTGGGAACGGGCGAGAGCACCAGCTCGAGCCGCATGACGACGCGCGGATATTTTTCGGCAAAGCGCTCCACAATCGCCGCGAACACCGGCGCGATCATGTTGGTGTAGCCGACCGACAGCTCGCCCGCGGTCGGATCGGTGAGGAACTCGATCTCCTTGATGCCCTGCTTCAATTCATCAAACGCGGTGAGGCCGCGCTTGAGCAGCGCCCGCCCGTAGATGGTCGGCTCCACGCCGCGCGGGCTGCGATCCAGCAGCCGCACGCCGAGCCCATGCTCGAGATCGGCCATCACCTCCGATACCGTCGGGGCGGAGACCCCGAGCTGGGCGGCCGCCTTGGCCATGCTGCCCTGCTGCGCGACCGTAAAAAACACGTGCAGCTCGCGCAGCCGCAAGCGCCGGCCGAGCTGGCTTTCCCAGTCGATCTTGCGCAACATAGGAAAACTCCTAAGGAGGATAAGCCAAATAGGGAATTCCGGCTAACACCGAAGCCGAATAGCAAGGACTTGGCAAGGGTGTGCCAGGGGTGTGCAAAGGGTGTGAACGGGTTCTGGTCGCTGGCTGCGAAGCGCCCCCGGCACGCCGGGCGAGGATGGACGAGGAGGGAGAAGGAGAGGAATGGCTAACAAAGGTCAGATGCGGCTCGGCGCGTTCTTCAATCCCACCGGGCATCATGTCGCCTCCTGGCGCCACCCGCAGGCGCAGGCCGACGCCGGCATCAACTTCAAGCACTATGCCGAGATCACCCAGACGGCCGAGCGCGCCAAGTTCGACATGGTGTTCTTCGCCGACAACCTCTGCGTTCGCGAAGCCAACATGGAGGCGCTCTCGCGCTCGGCGCAGTACATCGCGAACTTCGAGCCGTTGACGCTGCTGGCAGCGCTCTCGTCGGTGACGAGCCACATCGGCCTCGTGGCGACCGCGTCCACGAGCTACAACGAGCCCTTCCATGTGGCGCGCAAGTTTGCCTCGATCGATCACCTGAGCGGCGGCCGCGCCGGTTGGAACCTGGTGACCTCGGGCATGGTGGGAGAGGCCAACAACTTCAGCCGCGACGTCCACTACGAGCACGGCGAGCGCTACCACCGCGCGGGCGAATTCGCGCGCGTGGTGGTCGGGCTCTGGGACAGCTGGGATGACGACGCCTTCGTGCGCGACAAGGCGAGCGGATTGTTCTTCCATCCCGACAAGCTGCATCGCCTCAACCACAAGGGCGAGATCTTCTCGGTGCGCGGTCCGCTCAACGTGCCACGCACGCCGCAAGGCCGCCCGGTGATCGTGCAGGCCGGCGGCTCCGATGACATGATCGAGGTGGCGGCCGAATTCGCCGAAGTGATCTTCTGTGCGCCGCTTACCATCGAGCAGGCGACGACGTTCTACACGCGCATCAAGGGCCAGATGGATCAGCACGGCCGCGCGCCCGACGAGATGAAGATCATGCCGGGGCTCAGCGCTATCGTGGGCCGCACCGAAGCCGAGGCGAACGAGAAATATGAATATCTGCAGTCGCTGATCCATCCGGTGGTGGCGCGCGAAATCCTCTCCATGGTGCTCGGCAACGTCGATCTCACGCCCTACGATTTCGATGGTCCGCTGCCGGAAGACCTGCCGCTGTCGAACGCGAGCCGCTCGACGTTCGACAATGTGCGCGACATGGCGCGCAAGGAGAACCTGACCATGCGGCAGGTGGCGATGCGGGTCGCGGGGGCACGGGCGAAAAGCGTCGTGCGCGGCTCGCCGCAGCAGATCGCCGACCACATGGAAGAATGGTTCAGCAAGGAAGGCTGCGACGGCTTCAACATCATGCCGCCCTACCTGCCGGGCGGGCTTGACGATTTCGTCGAGCTAGTGGTCCCGGAGCTGCGGCGTCGCGGCCTGTTCCGCAGCGAGTACGAGGGGCGTACGCTGCGCGAGCACCTGGGGCTCAAGCGGCCGCCAAGCCGCTACGCACGGGGCGGGGCGCCGGTGCCTAAGGTGCGTGAGAGCGTCGCGGCGAAGTGAACGAAGGATGACCATGCTTGTGATCAATACTCGGTGTCGTCCCCGCGAAGGCGGGGACCCAGTAACCACTGACTGCGCGGTCATGCACCGTGATCGCAACAATTGCCCAGGAGTACTGGGTCCCCGCTTTCGCGGGGACGACAGAAGGAGAATTCGTATCACCGCTGTCGCACTGGCCGTGATCGCATTCTTTCTGCCAGGACCCGCCACGGCGGCCGAGGAGCTGCGCGTGGGCGTCTCGATCCCCGCTGCGGTCGCCTTCGTGCCGCTGCAGGTGGGTATCGAGCGCGGCATATTTGCGAAGCACGGCCTGGACATCAAACGCGCCGACCTCGGCGGGGCGGCGCGCGCGCATCAGGCGCTTGCAGCCGGCAGCCTTGATCTCGTGGTCGCGGGCGGTCCCGACCTGGCGTTCGTGGCCAAGGGCAAGCACGCGATGGCGGTCGGGGTGATCACGGTTGCGCCGCGTCAGACCACGCTGATCGTGCGCAACGACAACTCGATGAAGTCGCACGCCGAGCTCAAGGGCAAGCGCGTGGGTATCTCGACCGCGGGCGGCCTGTCGGAATGGGTGGTGCGGCGGCTCTCGCGCGAGCTCGGCTTCGGGCCGGACGGGATCACGCCGGTCGCGCTCGGCCGCGACGATGCGCAGGTCGCGGGCCTGCGCACCGGGCAGATCGATGCGACCGTGATGGATTTTGCCTCGGGGCTGCGGCTTGAGGAGCTCGGCAGCGGCCGCATCTTCCTGAAAGTGTATGAGTATGTGCCGAAGATGATCGCCCAGATGGTCTTTGCCGGAAACGACCTGATCGCGAAGCGGCCGCAGGCGGTGCGCGCGTTTCTCGCCGGCTGGTACGAAACGGTCGCGTTCATGCGCGCCGACAAGGCCGCGACGTTGCCGATCGCGGCGCGGCAGATGCACGTCTCGGACAAGGTTGCGAGCAAGGTCTATGACGAATTGATCGACAACTATTCGCGCGACGGCCGCTTCGATCCCGAAGGCCTGCGGGTGCTGGTCGATTCGCTCACCGAGATGGGCCGGCTCAAGAATGTTGACGTCAAGGGGCTCTATACGGAAGCCTATCTGCCGGCGAAGTAATGTCCTGGCGCTCGGTCACACCTCTTCCGGAATATTGACTCGGCCCGCATCGATGAACAGTTCCTCGAGCGGGCGCTCCTTGCGCACGATGCCCTGCTGCGCGCAGTAGCGTTGCAGCGTCTCCAGGTTCTTGCGGTTCTTCGGCGTTAGCCCGAACTCCCAAGGGTCGGGACCGAGGACCGCGATCTGCTCTTCGAGCGCGTTGCGCACCCAGGCGAGCGCGACGTTGCGCGGGTTGAGGATGCGCCTATAGGCGATCTCCTTGGCCTGGTTGAACGCCTTCATCAGCGTGTTCGGCACCCAGGGATGGCGCTCGACCAGTTCGCGCTTGATCAGCGTGACATGCATGATCGGGAAGATGCCGGTCTTCTTGTAGAAGGCGATCTCTTCCTCCTTGTTGGCCGCGAACAGCCGCGCAATGCGCGG
This sequence comes from uncultured Alphaproteobacteria bacterium, assembly GCA_963753575.1. Lineage (GTDB taxonomy): Bacteria > Pseudomonadota > Alphaproteobacteria > Rhizobiales > Xanthobacteraceae > VAZQ01. The sequence continues at coordinate 1,442,288 of CAVWCR010000003.1, read as the reverse complement.
ATCGCCCTTGAGAAAGCCATGCGGCAGGTCGGGCGAGAGCAGGCCATCGATGTCGCCGTCGAGCATCATCTTTTCGGCGCGCACGCCGTCGGGCACGCGCTCGTAGCGCAGCCCCGGCGGCGGCGTGAACTCGACCGCGTCGTCGCGCTCGACGAACCAGGTGATCTCGCGGTGCGGCGCGCCGTAGTGCTCCTCCAGAATGCCGCGCATCCAGACGTTGCCGGCGGCGAGAAAGGTCGGTCCGCCAAGGCGCTTGCCGGCGAGGTCGGGCGGCGTTGCGATTCCCTTTTGCGGATTGACGAACACGAAGCCGTGGCGGAAGCGGCGATGCAGGAACACCGGAAGCGCCATCCACGGGTAGTCGCGGTCGCGCGCCGCGAGATAGGCGGCGGCGTTGAACTCGCACAGGTCGAACTCCTGCCCGTGGCCCATACGGTGGTGGCGTTCGCCTGAGCCCATGCCGGAGAGCACGACGAGGTCGATACCGTCCGGCTTGATCGTGCCGTCGGCGAGCGGGCGGACGAAATCATAGCCGCCGGCGGCGAAGTTGAGTTGCAGTCGCATGGTCGGATTCCATCGGGAGGTAAGAAGGAGAAAAAGCTTGTGACGCGGTCAGATACATACCATGCTATCGGCCTCTGCTTGCAATGATGGAGCGCCTTGATGCGTGTCGTGACGCTGGTCGGCCTTTGCCTGTCGTTGACACTGGCGATGGCGAAGCCCGGCGACGCCCAGCTCGGTGACGGCGGCACCTTCGTGCTCAAGGTCTGCAATTACTACGACAGGCGGATCCAGTTGGCGCTCGTCCATCGCGCGACGCCGAATGATCAACGCTTCGTGGTCAAAGGCTGGTTCGGCCTGGAGCCGGGCTGCGCCGAAGCCGATGTGCCGCGCGGGAATTTCGGCACGTTTGCGTTTGCGCCCGGCGCAGACGGCGTCGAACAGGTGTGGGCCGGCGACATTCCGATCTGCGTGAACCTGTCCAGCAACTTCGAGCGGATCGTGACCGAGAACTACCACTGCCGCAAAGAGATGCAGGAAGTGGTGGTGCCGTTCCAGCCCTGGCGGGTGACTGACGAGCCGAGCTTGGCAATCGAGTTCAAGTAGGCAGCCGGCCGCTCACTTCTTCGTCGGTGCCAGCATCAGCTTGGGCACGGATGCTCGGGGCGCGACGGCACTGCGCGCAGCGGCCGCCTCCTGCGATGTCGCCTGCCGGGTCGCTTTCGCCTTCTTGGCGCCGGCGATGGGCGACACGCTGTGCAGGAGACCCGATGACGAGGACTCAGCTTCGCGCGGGATCTTGGCATCGAGGAGTGTGTTCTGGGCCAGCGCGTGGACGGCGGTGAAGGTGGGAAGCACGCTCAATATTGCGATCATCGTCTGACGGCGCATCTCGACAAGCTCCTGCAGCTCGGTTGTGGCGTCGCCCACGGCTCACGCAACCTTGGCATCCGGTCGCATAGTACACGATCTTCCACATGGCGGAAGGCTGAGTCTGGATTGTGACCCGCGGCCGGCTTACCGCAATTTAATGCACGCCGTTTAATGCACCCCGTTGCCGGTGGGCACGCGGGTGCGAAGCGCCGCCTCCAGCATGGTCTCGAACGAGGAAAAAATTTCGAAACGATCGTGCGCCATCTTGTCGATGCGCCGGAACGAGCCGGTCCTGATGTGCTGGACGTAGAGATCCATGTCCGAGTCGCCGAAGATCAGAAGCTCACGGTTTGCCGGGCTGTCGCGCCAAGCCAGGTTGGTGGACACGAAGCCCTTCCAGAAGTTCTGGGTGCGCTGCTCCGGCGAGGATGCGCTGTCGTAAATGACGAGACCGTCGTAATCGAGCCCGTCACTGCGCTTCAGGAAATCGAGGTAGCCCTGCGGCAGCTCGGCGCTCAACACCAGGCGTACCTGGTCAATCAGTGTCTGCAGGTTTTCCGGACTTGCCGGCGGGCAAACCAACTCGCCGCAATTGCGCTGCTCGGCCTGAATCACTTCCAGGAGTTCATCCATCCGCGTGCCCCCACGCAACGTGTTCGGGCGGCTTCACCTAGCCCGGCCGCCACTTCTGCTTGCTTGGCTGATTTTGGAATTCCGACTGGAACACTTAATGAAGCGGCCGAATGATGCGGCTGATTATGGCCGAAATATCGCTGCGCCTTCCCCTTGTGGACAGCAGGTCCGATCTCAGCAGGCTGGCGTCCACGGCAGGGCTCGAACCTGCGACCTGCGGATTAGAAATCCGCTGCTCTTCCGGCTGAGCTACGTGGACGCTGGCGCCTTTCTTAGCACAGGCTGGTTGCGCTTGAGTCAATGCCCTGCAGCGGCGAACGCACCATTGCGGCAGCGCCGCGAAGATAGATTTAATATTGTGAATTCAAATAGCTAGCCCGCCCCAAGGCTGAGCGCGGGCGGCTCTCCACGGCCGGCGCCGCCCCTCCGCGGGGGTCGGCCGCTCCCTGTGGAAAGCCGCCTGCCGGCCGGCGCTGCGCAGATGCGCCGCATGCCGGAAGTCATTACCTCGACATGATTACAAGTTCAGAGTTCCTAGCATGCCCGCGCGGAGGTCGGCCGGCGGGAACGGAGGTCCAGTCATGATTGCGCTTGCCCGCGTCGGCATCGTCGCCGCGCTCGTCGCGTTTTTGTCGATCTATCTGTCGGTCGCGGCGTCCGCCCAGAAGGCGTTCCATCGCGACGACCTCGCGGACGCGGCAATCAAGCTGGAGGCGCAGATCAAGGCGGAGGCGGGCGTGGTGAGCAAGCCGCTCGCCCAGTTGCGGCGCGAGGCGGATGCCGCGTTCGCGCGCAATGACTTCCGCACCGGCCTGCAGGTGCTTGGACAGATCGCCACCGTCGCGCCGGACGATGGCGGCAACTGGCTCCGCCTTGCCAAGTCGGTGCTGCAGATCAGGCCCGGCAACCAGCGCGAACGCACGCTGCTGCTCGAACGTGCGGCGACCGCGGCCTACATCGGCTATCAGCGCACGCATGAGCCAGCCCAGGAAGCCGAGGCGCTTCTCGTCATCTCGCGCAGCTACGCCGATCGCCAGCTCTGGCGGCCGGCGCTCGATGCCATGCGCATCTCGCTCGACATCCGCGAGGTTGCCGACGTGCGGTTGCAATACGAGCGCATGCGCGAAGACCATGGCTTCCGGCTGCTCGACTATTCGGTCGACGCGGACGCTGCCTCGCCGCGCGCCTGCTTCCAGTTCTCCGAAGACCTGCCTGGCCGCCGTACTGATCTTTCGCCGTTCGTCGCGGTCGTCGGCCAGGACCGGCCGGCCCTCTCGGTCGACAAGCGCCAGATCTGCGTCGAAGGACTCAAGCACGGCGAGAGCTACACCATCACGTTGCGCGCGGGCATTCCCTCGACCGTGAACGAGACGCTGTCGAAGAGCGCGGAGTTCAATATCTACGTCCGCGATCGCAAGCCGTCCGTGCGCTTCTTGAGCCGCGCCTACGTGCTGCCGCGCACCGGCCAGCGCGGCATCCCGGTGGTCAGCGTCAACACCAAGGCGGTGGCGATCGAGATCTATCGCATCGGCGACCGCAGCCTCTTGAGCACCGTGATCGGCAGCGACTTCCAGCGCGCGCTCGATCGGTTTGATATCGGGCGGCTCGCTGAGCAGAGCGGCGCCAAGGTGTGGAAGGGCGAGCTGACGGTCGAGCAGACGCTCAACGCCGATGTCACCACCGCCTTCCCGGTCGGCGAGGCGATCGGCAATGCGGCGCCCGGCGTCTACGTCATGGTGGCGAAGGCCGCGGGCGCGGTCGGCAATGAATACGACCAGCTCGCCACCCAATGGTTCATCGTTTCCGATCTCGGGCTCACGGCCTTCTCCGGCAACGACGGCGTCCATGCGTTCGTCAATTCGCTCGAGACAACGCAGGCGCGCAGTGCGGTCGAAGTGCGGCTGCTGTCGCGCAACAACGAGGTGCTGGCGACCAAGCGCACCGACGACGCCGGCCACGTCGCGTTCGAGGCTAACCTCACGCGCGGCGAAGGCGGGCTTGCGCCCGCGCTGCTGATCGCGACCGATGCGCACGGCGACTACGCGTTCCTCAGCCTCAAGACGCCGGCCTTCGATCTCACCGACCGTGGCGTCGCCGGCCGCGTGGTGCCGGCCGGACTCGATGCCTTCGTGTATGCCGAGCGCGGCGTCTACCGCTCCGGCGAAACCGCCCATCTCACCGCTCTGCTGCGCGACGCGCAGGGCGTGGCGACCGCCGGCGTTCCGCTCACCCTCCTGGTCGAGCGCCCCGATGGGGTCGAATATCGGCGCACGATCGTGCCGGACCAGGGCCTGGGCGGGCGCTCGCTCGATGTGCCGCTGGTTGCGTCGGCGCCGACCGGTACCTGGCGCGTGCGCGCCTTCACCGATCCCAAGCGTCCGGCGATCGGTGAAACAACCTTCATGGTCGAGGACTATGTGCCCGACCGGCTCGAATTCGAGCTCAAGACGAGCGCCAAGAGCGTGTCGTCGTCCGACCCCGCCGAGATCACGCTCGACGGACACTACCTCTATGGCGCGCCGGCCGCGGGTCTCGATCTCGAAGGCGAGGTGGTGATCGGTCCCGCCTCCGAACGGGCCGCGTTCCCGCGCTACCAGTTCGGTCTCAATGACGAGACGATCGAGAAGACGCGCCAGCCGCTCGACGGCCTGCCGAAGACCGACAACAGCGGCAAAGCGAAATTCAATCTCAATATCGAGAAGCTGCCGGCCGCGACCCGTCCGCTCGAGGCGCAGCTCACGGTGCGCATGGCGGAGGCGGGCGGCCGTGCGGTCGAGCGCAAGCTCGTACTGCCGGTGACGCCGACAGGTCCGATGATCGGCATCAAGCCGTTGTTCTCCGGCCGCTCGCTCGGCCAGAACGAGAATGCGACCTTTGACGTGATTGTCGCCGCGCCCGATGGCGCTTCACTCGCCCGCAGCGGCCTGCACTACGAGCTGCTCAAGGTCGAGACGCGCTACCAATGGTACCGGCGCGACGGCTCCTGGGACTTCGAGCCGATCAAGCGCACGCGCCGCGTTGCCGACGGCCAGATCGACGTGGCGGCGAATGCGCCAGGGCGGATCTCGGCGCCGGTGCAATGGGGCCGCTATCGCCTGGAAGTGTCGGGCAGCGACGGCACCCTCACGACCGTGGGCTTTGACGCCGGTTTCTACGCGGAGGCGAGCGCCGACACGCCGGACCTGCTTGAGATCGCGCTCGACAAGCCCGAATACGCGCCCGGTGACACCATGACGGTGGCGGTGACTGCGCGTACGGCCGGCAAGGTGACGCTCAACGTCATTGGCGACCGGCTGATCACGACCCGCACACAGGATGTGCAGGCCGGCACCGCGCGTCTCACTGTCCCGGTTGGCAACAACTGGGGCACCGGCGCCTATGTGGTGGCGACGCTGCGCCGTCCGCTCGATGCGCGCGCCGGGCGTATGCCCGGGCGCGCCATCGGCGTGCAATGGTTGGCGGTGGGCCGCAAAGCGCGCACGCTCGCGGTCAACATGCCGCTGCCGCAGCTGCAGCGCCCGAGTTCGACGCTGCACGTGCCGCTTCGGATCGGCGGGCTTGCGCCCGGCGAGGAGGCGCGCATCGTGGTCGCCGCCGTCGACGTCGGCATACTCAACCTCACCAACTACAAGCCGCCGGCGCCCGACGACTACTATCTCGGCCAGCGCCGGCTCACCGCCGACGTCCGCGACCTCTATGGCCAGCTGATCGACGGCATGCAGGGCACGCGCGGTCAGATCCGGCAGGGCGGCGACACCCAACCGGCCGAGCTGCAGGGCAGCCCGCCGGCGCAGAAGCCGCTCGCGCTCTATTCCGGCATCGTGTCGGTGCGCGCGGACGGAACCGCCGATGTGTCGTTCGACATTCCGGATTTCTCCGGAACCGCTCGCGTGATGGCGATCGCCTGGTCGAAGGACAAGGTCGGCCACGCGGTGGGCGACGTTGTGATCCGCGACCCGGTGGTGCTGACCGCGACGCTGCCGCGCTTCCTGCTCACCGGCGACCGCGCCTCCATGCATCTCGATCTCGACAACGTCGAGGGCGGGGCAGGGGAGTATCGCGTCGACGTTCGCAGCGAAGGTCTCAACGTCGTCGGCAACGCTGCACCGCAGACGCTGCAGCTCAACGCCAAGCAGCGTGCCGCGGTATCGGTGCCGCTGACCGCGTCAGGCTCCGGGATCGCCAACGTGACGGTGCACGTGAGCGGGCCAGGCGGCTTTGCGCTTGAAAGAAGCTACGCGCTTGGCGTGAAGCCTGCGACGCAGGTGATCGCGCGCCGCACCATCAGGCCGCTTGAGCGCGGCGAGCGGCTCACGCTGTCGAACGACCTGTTCGCCGACCTCGTTCCGGGAACCGGATCGGCGGCGCTCTCGGTCGGCCTCTCGACCGCGCTCGACGCGGCGGCGCTGCTCTCGGCGCTCGACCGCTATCCGTTCGGCTGTTCCGAGCAGATCACCAGCCGGGCGATGCCGCTCCTCTACGTGAACGAGCTCGCCACTGAGTCACATCTGTCGCTCGACGCGGCGGTCGACCAGCGCATACGCCAGTCGATCGACCGGCTGCTCGCGCGGCAGGGCTCGAACGGCTCGTTCGGGCTGTGGTCGGCGGGTGGTGACGATGTCTGGCTCGACGCCTATGTGAGCGACTTCCTCACCCGCGCACGCGAGCGCGGCTTCGTGGTTCCCGATATCGCCTTCAAGCTCGCGCTCGATCGGCTCAAGAACTACACCGGCAATGCCGAGGAGCCGAGCAAGAACGGCGGCCGTGCGCTCGCTTACGCGCTCTACGTGCTCGCGCGCAACGGCGCAGCGCCGCTCGGCGATTTGCGCTACTACGCCGACACTAAGCTCGATGACTTCGCGACCACCATCGCGAAGGCGCAGCTAGCCGCCGCGCTCGGCATGCTCGGTGACCGCGCGCGCGCCGAGCGCGTGTTCACGGCGGCGCTGACCTCACTCGCGGGGCCGCCGACGCTGGAATACGGCCGCATCGACTACGGCTCGAACTTGCGCGATGCGGCGGCGCTCGTGACGCTCGCGTCGGAAGGCGGCGCGCAGCGTCCGATGATCTTGAACGCAGTCGAGCGGGTGGAGGCGGCGCGCAACCTCACGCCCTACATCTCGACCCAGGAGCAGGCGTGGCTGGTGCTCGCCGCGCGCGCGCTCGCCAAGGAAGCGACCGGCATTTCGCTGACGGTCGCGGGCGCGTCCGGAACTGAAACAGTTCGGGGCACGTTCAACCGTGCCTATCGGCAGGCGAGCCTGGGCGCCGGCACCGTGACGGTGACCAACGCCGGCGACTCGACGGTGCGCGCCGTGCTCACCGTGAGCGGTGCGCCGACCGTGCCGGAGCCCGCGGCCGAGCGCGGCTTCAAGATCGAGCGGCTCTACTACACGCTCGACGGCAAGCCGGCCGATCCCGCGCACGCGAGGCAGAACGAGCGCTTCGCCGTGGTGCTCAAGATCACCGAGCCGCAACCGCAATACGGCCGCGTGATCGTCGTCGACAACCTGCCGGCGGGCTTCGAGATCGACAACCCGCGGCTCGTGTCCTCGGGCGATACCGGCAAGCTCGCCTGGATCGAGGATGCGGCGGAGCCGGCGGCTTCCGAGTTCCGCGACGACCGTTTCAGCGCGGCGTTCAACCGCAAGGGCAGCGACAATGCCGTGTTCGCGGTCGCCTACGTGGTGCGCGCGGTCTCGCCCGGCCACTATGTGCATCCGCAGGCTTATGTCGAGGACATGTACCGGCCCGACCGCTTTGGCCGCACCGGCACCGGAACGGTCGAGGTGACGGCGGCGAAATGAGACGAATGCGACGATTAAAGCACAACGACGGTCGAGCGGACGCAGGTTGGGCGATGCGAAGAGCAGTCCCACAACGTTCCCTCCCCCCTTGTGGGGGAGGGACAGGGAGAGGGGTGGCTGCGAGCGTCGGACTTGCAACGGCGTCGCACGCGGCAGCAGCTTCTTCCCTCAACATCAACAGCAGTGCCTAAAAGCAATCTGCGATGCCAACGCATGGATCCGACAGCGATCTTGGACTGAGGGTGGCGGCAGATTCGGAATTTGTCGTCACCCCCCTCCCTGTCCCTCCCCCACGAGGGGGGAGGGAACCGTGGGGCGCGCGTCTTCGCACGTTGGGTCTCGGGATGGCTGGGGCCGGTTTGGCGCTGGCGCTCGCCGCCACCGCGTGGGTCATCTCCCTTGGCCCGGCGCCGCGCGGGGAGGGGCTGGCCTATTCCACGCTCGTTCTCGATCGCGACGGGCGGCTGCTGCGCCCCTACACGACACCCGAAGGGCGCTGGCGGTTGCCGGCGACGCGCGCCGACGTCGACCCGCGCTTCTTCGACATCCTGTTCGCGTACGAAGACAAGCGCTTCGCGCAACACCATGGCGTCGATGCGTTGGCGCTTGGCCGCGCGTTCGGCCAGCTCGTGTTCAACGGCCGCATCGTGTCGGGCGCCTCAACCATCAGCATGCAGGTCGCGCGCCTGCTCGAGCCGCGCACCGAACGATCGCTCGCAGCCAAGCTGCGCCAGATCGTGCGCGCGATCGAGCTCGAGCGTGCGCTCAGCAAGGATCAGATCCTGGCGCTCTATCTCAGCCTCGCACCCTACGGCGGCAATCTCGAAGGCATCCGTGCCGCCTCGCTTGCCTACTTCGGCAAGGAGCCGCACCGCTTGAGCCTTGCGGAATCCGCGCTGCTGGTCGCGCTGCCGCAGTCGCCCGAGGGGCGTCGTCCGGACCGTTTTGTTAGCGCGGCGCGCAATGCGCGTGACCGCGTGCTCGATCGGGTGGCGGCGGCCGGCATCGTGCCGGCTGACGAAGTCAGGCGCGCGCGGCTCGCGCCGGTGCCGGCCGGCCGCCGTCCGATGCCGATGCTGGCGCCGCATGCGGCTGACGCTGCGGTTGCGGCGGCGCCCGAGCGGCGCATCCATCGCCTGACCATCGAGGCCACGCTGCAGAAGAACCTCGAGGATCTCGCGCGTGATCGCGCCCGCGCGCTCGGGCCGAGCATGTCGGTTGCGATCATGGCGCTCGATAACGAAAGCGGCGAGGTCATCGCGCGTGTCGCTTCGGCCGACTATTTCGATGCGACGCGCGCCGGCCAGGTCGACATGACGGCAGCGCTGCGCTCGCCCGGCTCGACGCTCAAGCCGTTCATCTATGGGCTGGGCATCGAGGACGGGCTCATCCATCCCGAGACGCTGATCGAGGATCGGCCGACCCGCTACGGCAGCTATGCGCCGGAAAATTTTGATCTCACGTTCCAGGGCACCGTGACGGTGCGCAAGGCCTTGCAGCTATCCTTGAACGTGCCGGCGGTCGCAGTGCTCGATAAGGTCGGCGCGAGCCGCTTCACCGCGCGCCTCGAGCAGGCGGGCGGCGCGCTGGTGCTGCCGAAGGGGGAAGTCCCGGGCCTCGCGATGGGGCTTGGCGGCGTCGGCGTGCGGCTCTCCGATCTTGTCATGCTCTATGCCGGGATTGCGCGGCTCGGCACCACGATCACTCCGATCGAGCGCATGACGGCCGATAGGCCGGCGGAAACGCCGCGCCGCTTGTTCGATAAGGCTGCAGCCTGGCAGATCGCCAATGTGCTCCTCGGCACGCCGCCGCCCGCTAACGCCACCGGTGGCCGCATCGCCTTCAAGACTGGAACGTCCTACGGCTATCGCGATGCTTGGGCGATCGGCTTCGACGGCAAGCGCACGATCGGGGTATGGGTCGGCCGGCCCGACGGGGCGCCGGTGCCCGGCCTCAATGGGCGCGGGGCGGCCGCGCCAATCCTGTTCGATGCATTTGCGCGCACCGGCAAGCTACCCGCTAGCCTGCCGCCCAGGCCGCCAGGAGCGCTGGTTGCGACGACCGCAAAGCTTCCGCCGCCGCTACAGCGGTTCCGCGGCAGCGGCGAGGGCGCCGCGCCATCGCTGCGTATCATGTTCCCGCCCAACGGCGCTCGGCTCGAGCTCGAAAGCGGCGAGGGCGGCAAGCCCGAGCCGATTGCCCTTAAGGTCGCAGGCGGTTCCGGGGCGCTTACCGTGCTGGTCAACGGCATGCCGCTCCCGAAGGCGCATGCGGGCCGCCGGACGTTGTTTTTCGCTCCGGGAGGCCCCGGTTTCGTGCGGCTCACCGTGATCGACGGCGCCGGCGCAACCGACAGCGTGATGGTGCGGTTGCAGTAGTTTACACAGGCCCGCATTTGGGCGGCAAGTGTTGCCGCCGCGTCCTTTCCCCCTGCCGCCTAATTCTCTATGGTCCGGCAATTCCTTAGCCAGGACAGCGGGGACGATGGCGGTTACCACCGGCGAACAGCGCAAGGACACTCCGCGCAGCCTCGAGGCGGTCGCCGATTTCGCGACGCGCTCGCACGCGCACGCGCTGGCCGTGCTGTTGGTGGTGACGCTGATCAGCATCCTGCCCGGCTTTTTCTCGATTCCGCCGACCGATCGTGACGAGTCGCGTTTCGCGCAAGCCACCAAGCAGATGATCGAGACCGGCGACTATGTGGATATCCGGTTCCAGGACGTTGTCCGCTACAAGAAGCCGGTCGGAATCTATTGGCTGCAGGCCGGCTTCGTGAAGGCCGGTCGGGCGCTCGGCGTCCCGCAGGCGCTCGGCACCATCTGGCTCTATCGCCTGCCCTCGCTCATTGGCGCGATTGCGGCCGTGTTGCTGACCTACTGGGCGGCGCTCGCCTTCGTTTCGCGGCGCGCCGCCGTGCTCGCCGGCCTGATGATGGCGTCCTGCCTGCTCCTGAGCGTCGAGGGTCGCATCGCGAAGACCGACGCGATGTTGCTCGCGACCGTCGTGGCCGCCATGGGGGCGATGGGGCGCGTGTACCTGCCCGAGCAGCGCCGGACGATCGACGCGCGCACGTCCTGGACGCTGCCGGCGATTTTCTGGACGGCGCTTGCCGCCGGCGTGCTGCTCAAGGGGCCGGTGATCCTCATGTTCGTCGGATTCGCCGCCGTGACGCTTGCGATCGTCGACCGCTCGGCGCGCTGGATGCTGACGCTGCGGCCGCTCGTCGGCGTCGTGTGGTTCGCGCTTCTGGTGCTGCCCTGGTTTATCGCCATCATCCAGCGATCGGGTGAAAGCTTCTTCTCGGAATCGATTGGGCGCGACCTGCTGTCGAAGATCGCGAGCGGGCAGGAGTCGCACGGCGCGCCGCCCGGGTTCTATCTGCTGCTGTTCTGGGTGACGTTCTTTCCGGGCGCGATGCTGACCGGCCCCGCGGTGCCGGCGATATGGGCAGTTCGACGCGAGCCCGGCGCCAAGTTCCTGCTGGCCTGGGTGCTGCCGTCCTGGCTGTTGCTGGAGCTCGTGGTGACCAAGCTGCCGCACTACGTACTGCCGATCTATCCGGCGATTGCGATCCTGCTCGCCGGTTTCGTCGACGCCCGCTCGCTCTCGCCCAAGCGCTGGCTGACGAACGCCACGATCTGGTGGTTCCTGATTCCGCTCATGGCCGGCATTGCGGGCCTCCTGGTGCTGCTCGTCGTTGGACGGCAGTTCGGCTTGCTGGTCTGGCCGGTGATCGGCGGCGCCGTGGTGATGGGGCTCCTCGCCTGGCGGCTCTACGATGCCGACGGGCCTGAGCATTCGTTGTTGCGCGCCGCTTCGGCTTCGCTGCTGCTTGCGCTTGCGCTATTCGGTCTGGTGGTGCCGGCGCTCACATCGGTGTTCCCGAGCATGGCGCTGGCGAAGATCCTACGCGAGAGCGGGTGCCGGCAGCCGCTCGCGGCTTCCTCGGGCTATCACGAGCCGAGTCTTGTCTTCCTTGCCGGCACGGCGACGCGCCTGACCGATGCGGCCGGCGTCGCCGACTTCCTGCATGGCGGCGAATGCCGCTTCGCCTTTGTCGAACTGCGGCAGGAGCGCAGCTTCGGGCAGCGCGCCGACGCCATCGGCCTGCTCTATACGCCGGTGAGCCGCATCGAGGCGTTCAATCTCGGCACCGGCAAATCGGCCATCATCGCGGTCTTCCGCTCGGGAGCGCCGCGATGAGCGTGACCGGCGGAACGACGGGTGCGCAAGGCGCCGCCTCGTGGTCACGATGGGTCCGCACCAACCTCGGCGTGGCTGCGACCGCGGTTGCGCGACCGCCGCGCCTCGCGGCAGCGCGCAGCAGGGGACTGCGTGCGGCTGGGCTTGTGGCGGCGTTGCTTGTCGTTGCGGTGACCATGGTGTTCGCCGATGCCGCGCTCGCGCAGTCGGCGCGGCGTCTGCCGTCGTGGGTCCACGCCACCTTCGCGTTCGTGACCGACTTCGGCAAGTCCGGATGGTTCCTGTGGCCGACCGGCGCGCTGCTGCTCGCGATCGCGCTGGTGGCGTCGCCGGCGCTGGCGCCGATCCACAGGCTCGTGCTCGCCGCGGTCGCGGTGCGCGTCGGGTTCTTGTTCGTCGCGATTGCGGCCCCAAGCCTGTTCGTCACCGTGATCAAACGCGTGATCGGGCGCGCGCGTCCCTTCGTCGGCGAACAGACCGACCCGTTTCTCTATCTGCCGATGGTCTGGCGGGCGAGCTATGCCAGCCTGCCGTCGGGGCACGCCACGACCGCATTCGCGGCGGCAGTTGCGGTCACGCTGCTATGGCCACGGCTACGCGCCCTCATGCTGTTCTATGCGGTCGTGATCGCCGTGAGCCGTGTCGCGCTCGATGCCCACTTTGCGAGCGACGTCATTGCGGGCGCGATCGTCGGAACGGCCGGTGCGCTCATGGTGCGCAACTGGTTCGCGGCGCGCCGCCTCGGCTTTGCGGCCGACGCAAATGGTGTTGTTCATACCCTGCCGGGGCCCTCCTGGGCACGCATCAAGAGGGTTGCCCGCAGCCTCGCCGCCCCATAAGAAGCTCGCGCCAAGCGCGACGCGCAGGCTGGGTAAGACCCGCGAGCCGGAGACCATGAACCAACCAAGTGAGGCGACGCCGGCCGTTTCGGTCGTGGTTCCGGTGCGTAACGAGGCCGGCAACATTGCGCCCCTCGTGGCCGAGATCGCGGCCGCGCTCAAGGACGGCTTTGAGATCGTCTACGTCAATGACGGCTCGACCGACGCCACCGAGGCGGAGCTGCGCGAACTGATGGCGAGCCGCCCTTGGTTGCGGCAGGTCAGGCACGCCCAATCCTGCGGGCAGTCTGCGGCGGTGCGTACTGGCGTAACCCAGGCGCGCGCGCCCGTCGTGGTCACGCTCGACGGCGATGGCCAGAACAATCCCGCTTTCATTCCCGAGCTCTTGCGCGTGCTCAATGCCGGTCCGCGCATCGGACTGGTCGCCGGTCAGCGCGTCGGCCGCAAGGACACCGGCTTCAAGAAGTTCCAGTCGCGCATCGCCAATGGGGTGCGCGGTGCCGTGCTGCGCGACGGCACGCGCGACACTGGCTGCGGGCTCAAGGCATTCCGGCGCGACGTGTTCCTGTCGCTGCCCTACTTCGATGGCCTGCACCGGTTCCTGCCGGCGCTCGTTCGGCGCGAGGGCTATGAGATCGGCTACGTGGATGTGGTCGACCGGCCGCGCGGCGCCGGCGTTTCCAACTATGGCCTGTGGGACCGGCTATGGGTTGGCATCCTCGATCTCGCCGGCGTGTGGTGGCTCATTCGCCGCAAGCGGCGCGTACCGGAAGTTTCGGAGGTAAAGCGCGATGCTCATTGATCTATCGAAAGAGATCGGCACCTATCTGCACGAAGTGTTCGTGCAGAAATTCCAATGGTGGGTGGCGCTCGGCTACCTCGCGCAGATCCTGTTCACGATGCGCTTCGTCGTGCAGTGGATCGCCTCCGAGCGCGCGGGCAAGATGGTGATGCCAATCGCCTTCTGGTTCTTCTCGATCGGCGGCGGCATGCTGCTGCTCGTCTACGCGCTCTACATTCGCGACCCGGTGTTTATCCTCGGCCAGTCGTTCGGCGTGTTCGTCTATCTACGTAATCTCTATTTCGAGCTGCGTGATCGCAGGCGGGCGCCACAGGCGGCAGCGTGACCAGCCTAGTGCCGCCGATCTGAAGTTCCTACAACACCTGCGGCAAACTCGGTTGGAAACTTCGCAAGCGGGGCACTGGCCTGAGACTAACCACTACTGCGCCCTACTGCTGCGCCGCTGCCATGGCGGCGAAGCCGCGCTCAAGGTCGCCGATCAGGTCGGCGACATCTTCGAGCCCGATGTGAAAGCGCACCGTCGGCCCGCCCGGCGCCCAGCGCGTTGCCGTGCGCACGTCGGCACAGTCAAACGGAATGATAAGGCTCTCATAACCGCCCCAGGACGCGCCGATGCCGAACAGCGACAGCGCGTCGATGAACGCGAACACGGCCGGCTGCGGCACGGGCTTGAACACGATGCTGAACAGGCCGCAGGCGCCGCTGAAGTCGCGCTCCCAGATGGCATGGCCGGGATGGCTTGGCAGTGCCGGATGGAGCACGCGCGACACTTCGGTCCGCGCTTCCAGCCAGCGCGCCACTTCAAGGCCGGCCGTGTGGTGCTGCGCCAGCCGTATCCCCATGGTGCGCAATCCGCGCAGGCCGAGATACATGTCGTCGGGCCCGACGCAAAGGCCCATGCCGTAAACCGTCTTGATCAGCGCCGGCCATGCCGCTGTGTTGGCTGACGCGGTGCCAAGCATGAGATCGGAATGACCGCCGATGTACTTGCTGCCGGACTGGATGGCGAGATCGACGCCCTTCTCCAGCGCCCGGAAATAGAGCGGGCTTGCCCAGGTATTGTCCATCAGCACGACGGCGCCGCGGGCGTGGGCGGCGGCCGCGATCGCTGGTACATCCTGGATCTCGAACGACAGCGAGCCCGGCAATTCCAGAAAGACGGCGCGGGTGTTGGGCTCGATCAGCGCGGCAATGCCGGCGCCGATCAGCGGATCGAAATATGTGGTGCCGACACCGTAGCGGGCCAGGATACCGTCGCAGAATCTGCGCGTGGGCTCGTAGACGCTGTCGGTGACAAGAATGTGATCGCCCGCTTTGAGTGTCGAAAGGAGCGCGGCCGAGACCGCGGCGAGCCCTGACGGCAGCAACGCGACCCCGGCGCAGGCGGGGCCTTCCAGTTCTGCAAGGGCGCCGCAGAGCGCTTCCGTCGTGGGCGTGCCGCGGCGCCCATAGTGATAGCGGGCGCGGCGGGCCAAGAAGTCCTCGGCGGACCGATAAAGCAGGGTCGAGGCGTGATAAACTGCTGGATTGACGTAGCCGTACTGAGCGAACGGGTCGCGCCCGCCGGTGATAAAGCGGGTCGCGTGTCGCAGTGGCAGCGAGGCGCCGCCCTCGGATTTTCTTGTCATGGCTTGTTCCTTCGTGGGGCGGAGACTTCCGGCACAATATCTCTCGATAGGTTAATGGTGACTGCCCAAGAATCTCGCAGTTATCAGCGATAAATCTTGCCTCATAGGGTCCCCGTCGCCTTCCGGCTGCCGGCGTTTGTGTCGCGGGTGCGGCAACTTGCACGCCGCAATAACGGCGGCGTCGCACGCGGGCGTCAACCCCTTGACCACGATGCGCAATCGTTCTCAGATGCGGGCGAATGAGCGGGGCTACAACGGGCGCGCGCTTGCCGGGCGGCGGCGACGATTTCGGCAGGACTTAGCCAAGACCCAGGGCCACGCCATCGCAACGATGAACAACCGCAGGGGCTGCTCCATGAAACGCGCGATTTTCACGCTTGGCTTGGCTTTGGGTCTTGGTTTCGCAGCCGGGCCGGCTGCCGCCCAGACGCTCAAGGCGGTAAAGGACCGCGGCTCGCTCATCTGCGGCGTCAGCCAGGGCCTGCCGGGCTTCTCCAACCCCGACGACAAGGGCGTCTGGACTGGCCTCGACGTCGATTTCTGCCGCGCCATCGCGGCGGCGATCTTTAACGATCCGACCAAGGTGAAGTACACGCCGCTCTCGGCCAAGGATCGGTTCGAGCCGCTCAAGTCCGGCGAGATCGACGTGCTCTCGCGCAACACGACCTGGACGCTATCGCGCGACGCCTTGTTCAATTTTGTCGGCGTCACCTATTACGACGGCCAGGGCTTCATGGTGCGCAAGGCGCTCAAGGTCAATTCGGCGCTCGAGCTCAACGGCGCTTCGATCTGCGCGCAGACCGGCACCACGACCGAGCTCAATCTCGGCGACTATTTCCGCTCCAATAACATGCGCTACGAGATCATCGCCTTCTCGACTGCGGACGAGACCGTGAAGGCCTATGAGTCAGGGCGCTGCGACGTCTTTACCACCGACGTCTCGCAGCTTTATGCCGAGAAGCTTAAGCTCGCCAACGCCAACGATCACGTGATCCTGCCCGAGATCATCTCCAAGGAGCCGCTCGGCCCGCTCGTGCGCCATGGCGACGATCAGTGGTTCGACGTGGTCAAATGGGTGCATTTCGCCATGCTCAACGCCGAGGAGCTCGGCGTGAGCTCCAAGAATATCGACGAGGCATTGAAGTCGAACATGCCCGAGGTCAAACGGCTCGTGGGCACAGAAGGTAATTTCGGCGAGCAGATCGGTCTGACCAAGGACTGGGTGGTGCGCATCATGCGGCACGTCGGCAATTACGGCGAGGTCTTTGATCGCAACGTCGGAACCGGCTCGAAGCTCGGCATCAGCCGCGGCCTCAACCGGCTCTGGACCAAGGGCGGCATCCAGTACGCTCCGCCGATCCGGTGAAGAACACCCAGTCGGGCGGGCCGCCGCGGGTCGCCTTCCACAACAATCCGAAGGTCCGCAGCGCATTCTACCAGACTGTCGTGCTGGCGGTGGTGATCGGCTGCGCCTACGCGTTCGCGGTCAATGCCAGCGACAATCTCTCGGCGCAGGGTTTTGCCAGCGGATTCGGGTTCCTGCACAATACCGCGGGCTTCGGCATCAACCAGACGCTGATCTCCTATAGCGAAACCGACACCTACGGCCGCGTCTTCCTGGTCGGCCTGCTCAATACGCTGCTGGTCGCCGGCGTTGGCATTGTGCTGACGACCATTCTCGGCTTTATCGTCGGCATCGGACGGCTGTCGCCGAACTGGCTTATCGCGCGGCTCGCCGGCGGCTACGTCGAGACGATCCGCAATCTGCCGCTCCTGTTCCAGGTCCTGTTCTGGTACCTCGCTGTCCTCGGCACGCTACCGGGTCCGCGTGCGAGCATCGGCATCGGGCTGCAGCCGATCCTGATCGCCGCCGGCGACGCGACGGCATGGCTGCACCTTCCGAATGCGCTCGTGGACATGTGGCGGAGCCTGGCCGAGTGGATCGGCCCGCCCGACGTCTACCTCAACAACCGGGGTCTGAACCTGCCGCGTCCGCTGTTGCGCGACGGCTTTGAATGGGTCGCGGCGGCGATCGTGCCCGCGCTCTTGGCCGCGATCGTTCTGCGCATCTGGGCGCGGCGCCGGCTTGACGCCACCGGCAGGACTTTTCCGGCCGGCTGGGCCGGGCTTGCTCTGATCGTCGGGCTGCCTCTGGTCGTGTTGTTTGGGCTCGGCGTCCCGCTCGGCCTCGAGCACCCGCAACTGCGCGGCTTCAATTTCGTGGGCGGCATAAGGCTGATCCCGGAACTGGTGGCGCTCCTGGTCGCGCTCGTGACCTACACCGCCGCCTTCATCGCCGAGGTGGTGCGCGCGGGCATCCTTGCCATTCCGCGCGGCCAGAGTGAGGCCGCGCAGGCGCTCGGCCTCAAGCGTGGCGCCACGTTACGGCTGATCATCGTGCCGCAGGCGCTGCGCGTGATCGTGCCGCCGCTCACCAACCAGTATCTCAACCTCACCAAGAATTCCTCGCTCGCGGTCGCGATCGGCTATCCCGACCTGTTCGCGGTGTTTGCCGGCACGACGCTGAACCAGACCCACCAGGCCATCGAGGTCATCGCCATCACGATGGCGGTCTATCTCGCCATCTCGCTCGTCACGAGCCTGCTGATGAACTGGTACAACGCCCGCACGCAGCTGGCTGAGCGCTGAGATGGCGATGCAGGAAAGCTTTGTTCGCCGCGAGCTGATTGCACCGCTGGCGCCCCCGCTGGCGGAAACCGGCATGCTGCGGTTTGTGCGCCGGCGCCTGTTCGGGAGCGTGCTCAATTCCGTCCTGACGCTGGCGGGGCTGGCAGTCATCGTTCTGCTCGCCTACCCCGCGATACGCTTTCTCATCATCGATGCCGTATGGTTCGGCACCAGCCGCACCGATTGCCTGGCGGAAACGCTCGGCCGGCCGGTCGGCGCCTGCTGGCCGTTCGTCTACGCCAAATTCCGCCAGTTCATGTACGGCTTCTACCCGGAAAGCGAGCAGTGGCGCGTCAATCTGACCTATGCGCTCGGCGTCGCCCTCCTCGTTCCGCTGCTGATCCCGCGGCTGCCCTACAAGGGCTTGAACGCCATCGCATTCTTCGGCGTCTTTCCGGTCGTTGCTTTCATCCTGCTCGTCGGCGATATGTTCGGATTGCCGCACGTCGAGACCCGTCTCTGGGGCGGCATGCTGGTGACGCTGGTGATCACATTCACCGGCACCATCGGCTCGATGCCGATCGGCATCCTGCTCGCGCTCGGCCGCGCCTCGAAGCTGCCGATCGTGCGCATGCTGTCTGTCATCTTCATCGAGTTCTGGCGCGGCGTGCCGTTGATCACGGTGCTGTTCTTCGCAACCTACATGCTGCCGCTGTTCCTGCCCCCCGACTGGCGGATCGATCCACTGGCGCGCGTGCTGGTCGGCGTCGTCCTGTTCGCGGGCGCCTACATGGCCGAGGTGGTGCGCGGCGGCCTGCAGGCGGTTCCGCGCGGCCAATACGAAGGCGCAACCGCGCTCGGTCTCGGGTATTGGAAAATGATGGGCTTCGTGATCCTGCCGCAGGCGCTCAAATACGTCATTCCGGGCATCGTCAATTCGTTTATCGCGCTGTTCAAGGACACGACGCTGGTGATGATCGTGTCGATCTTCGATCTGCTCGGACAATTGCGCGCGGCGTTCGCAGACCCCAACTGGGCGACGCCGGTGACGCTGTTTACCGGCTTTTCGTTCGCCGGGATTATCTATTTCCTGATTTCCTTCGCCATGTCGCGCTATGCTCTTTATACGGAGCGCCGGCTCGATACCGGCGTGCGGCGGTGATCGCGATGGTGAATGACGATGTGACGGGCATTGCGAAGCGCGGCGGTGCGCCTGCCATGCGCACGACCACCAACGCGGTGGCGGTCGAGATCACGGAGCTGAACAAGTGGTTCGGCAGCTTCCACGTGCTGCGCGATGTCAACCTGAACGTGATGCGCGGCGAGCGCATCGTGATCTGCGGTCCTTCCGGCAGCGGGAAATCGACGCTTCTGCGCTGCGTCAACCGTATCGAGGACTGGCAGCGGGGGCGGGTGACCGTCGACGGCGTCGAACTGACCGAGGACCTCAAGGCGATCGATGAGGTGCGGCGCGAGGTCGGCATGGTGTTCCAGCAATTCAACCTGTTTCCGCACCTGAGCGTGCTGGAGAACTGTACGCTGGCGCCTATCCGCGTGCGGCACATGCCGCGGCGGGAGGCCGAGGCGCTGGCGCGGCATTTCCTCACCCGCGTGCGCATCCCCGAGCAGGCCGACAAGTATCCCATGCAGCTTTCCGGCGGCCAGCAGCAGCGCGTCGCCATCGCGCGCGCGCTCTGCATGCAGCCGAAGATCATGCTGTTCGACGAGCCGACCTCGGCGCTCGATCCTGAAATGGTCAAGGAAGTGCTCGACACCATGGTGGCGCTGGCCATGGACGGCATGACCATGCTGGTGGTCAGTCACGAAATGGGTTTCGCCCGCCAGGTCGCGAGCCGCGTGGTGCTGATGGACGCCGGCCAGATCGTCGAGATCAACGAGCCGAAGGAGTTCTTCGGCAACCCGCAGCACGAGCGCACCAAGCTGTTCCTGAGCCAGATCTTGCATTGAGGCGCCGTAGCCCGGATGGAGCGTCAGCGACAGCCGGGGATCGTCGGACCTTGCCACACTGTTCCGGGATTTTGCTCCCGCTCAATCCGGGCCAGGGGTGTGGCTGCTCAATGCACCAGCGGCCCCTGCGCCTTCTTCCAGGCGTCGACGCCGCCGTGGATGTGGCAGGCCGACGCGATGCCTGCGTCCTGTGCGGCCTGCACTGCCATCGCGGAACGCTCGCCGAAAGCGCAGTAGAACAGGAGCCGCTTGCCGGTCGCCGATGCGAGCTCGTTCAACATGCCGCCCGTTCGTACGTTCTCGGCGAGGTCGGGGTAGGGGGCGTGCAGCGAGCCCGGGATGATGCCGTTCTTCTCGCGCTCGGACTTCTCGCGCAGGTCGATGAGCGCGACGTCGGGCCGGCCGACAAGCCCGATCGCGTCCTTGGCGCTCACCGCCCAGCCGCGCTGCGCGATCGCCTCCTGCGCAAAGCCGACCTTCATGTTGGCGGGCACCGCCACATCCATCATCTTCGGGTTGGGCAGGTTGAGATTGTTCATCAGCGCGACGTACTCGTCGATCGACTTGACCTGCAGTCGCGGGTTGAACGCCTTCTCCTCGGCGATGGTGGAGACGGTCTCGCCCTTGTAGTCGTGCGCCGGGTAGACCAGCGTCTCGTCGGGCAGCTTCAGGAGCCGGTTGAAGATCGAATTGTACTGCGCGCGCGGATCGCCGTTCTGGAAATCGGTGCGGCCGGTGCCGCGGATGAGCAGCGTGTCACCGGTGAACACACGGTCGTTCATCCGGAACGAGTAGGAATTGTCGGTGTGGCCGGGCGTGTAGATTGCCTCCAGCGTCACGCCCTCGATGGTGAGCTTGTCGCCGTCGGCGAGCCGCATCGACACCACGTCGGCCTTGCTGCGCTCGCCCATCACCGTGATGCAATGGGTGTGGTCGCGCAGCGCACCAAGCCCGGTGACGTGGTCGGCGTGAAGGTGGGTGTCGACCGCCTTGACCAGCTTGAGGTCG
Source organism: uncultured Alphaproteobacteria bacterium (assembly GCA_963753575.1). Lineage (GTDB taxonomy): Bacteria > Pseudomonadota > Alphaproteobacteria > Rhizobiales > Xanthobacteraceae > VAZQ01. The sequence continues at coordinate 1,421,398 of CAVWCR010000003.1, read as the reverse complement.
AGCTCCTTGATCAGCTGGAGATAGCGCTCGACCTTCTCGATCACGGGATCAATGATCAGCGCCTCATCGCCATGCCGACTGGCGAGCAGGTAGGTGTAGGTGCCGGAGACACTGTCGAAGAGCTGGCGAAAGATCATGAGAAGCCTCGCGGGAGAACGAAAAACTAAGAGCCTGTCATGTCACAATATAAGTATTCTCCCACGCTGGCGACAGGCGACAAATCTCTTCTTGCGTCAATCGGCAGCAGCCAATATGGCGGCCGCCCATCAACGGCTGGACTGACCATGACAATGACAACACGAACCACGCGGGCGCGGGCGCTCGATGACAATGCGCTCTATGCCTATCTGCAGTCGAAGCAGCCGCCGGAACATCCGGAACTGGCAACGCTACGCGAGGTGACGCGCGCCATGCCGCGCGGACGCATGCAGATCGCGCCCGAGCAGGGGCATTTCCTGGCCCTGATCGCCCGCCTGATCGGGGCGCGCCGGACGCTCGAGATCGGCACCTTCACGGGCTATAGCGCGCTCGCGGTAGCGCTTGCGCTGCCGCCCGACGGCAGGGTCATCACCTGCGACATCAGCGAGGAATGGGTCGGCGTCGGGCGCCCGTTCTGGCGGCGCGCCGGCGTCGCCGACAAGATCGAGGTTCGCGTCGGGCCCGCGATCGTCACCCTTGCGCAACTCGAGCGTGACGGCGCGGCCGGCAGTTTCGATCTTGCTTTCATCGACGCCGACAAGGAGAACATGGACGGCTATTACGAGGGCGCGCTGCGGCTCGTGCGGCCGGGCGGGCTGATCATTCTCGACAACATGTTCCAGGCTGGGCGCGTGATCGACCCCGACAACAACGAGCGACGCGCCAACGTGGTGCGCGACCTCAACAGCAAGATTGCGGCCGACGAGCGCGTGGATCGCGTGCTGGTGCCGATCGGCGACGGCATGACGCTCGCGCGCCGGCGCGGTTGATCAATCTGTACCGGTCGCGGCCGGCAGATCGTTGCGCGCGCCCCATTCCGACCAGGAGCCGTCGTAGAGCGCCTGCGGCTCCTTGCCGATGGCGTCGAGCGCGAGCCACAAGGCCGCGGCCGCCACGCCCGAGCCGCAGGTGGTGATGACCGGCTTGTCGAGGTCGACGCCGCCCGCGGCCAGCGCCGCCTTGAGCTGCTCGGGTGGCAGCAGCCGGCCGTTCGCGATGAAGGCCGAGGAGGGCACGCTGAGCGAGCCCGGGATATGTCCCGGCCGCACGCCCGGCCGCGGCTCCGGAGCCTCGCCGCGAAAACGGTCGCCCGGTCGCGAGTCCACGACCTGGGCGGTCTCGCCGGCGAGCGCAGCCTGCACATCGGCAAGCGAGGCCACGATCGCGGGCGGCTTGCGCGCGCGGAACGGGCGCGGCGCGCGCGGTGTCACCGTCGTGTCGATCGGCCGGCCTTCCGCCTTCCATTGCGGCAGCCCGCCTTCGAGGATGAACACCTTGTCGGCGCCGAACAGCCGGAACGTCCACCACACCCGCGGCGAGGAGAACATGCCGGCGCCATCATAGACCACGATGGTGTCGATCTCGGCGATGCCGAGCGCGCTGACGTCGCGGCCGAATTGCTCCGCTGTCGGCAGCATGTGCGGCAGCGGATTGGAATGGTCCGAGATCGCGTCGAGATCGAAGCGGACTGCGCCCGGAATGTGCCCGGCTTGGTACTCGGTTGCGGCGTCACGCTTCTGCGCCGGCAGATAGTAGGAGCCGTCGACCACCACGAGATCAGGGCTGCCGAGCTTCGCGGCGAGCCAGTCGGTGGTGACGAGCCAGCGGCTTGAGGGAACGGTCATGGCGTCCTCCACACGGGATCCGGTCGTTATACGAATGGGATCGTCACGTTCGTCCGCCGCTCCAGCCACGCGGGCACCGGCAATCCCTTCGAGCGCAGGAAGGCGGGATTGAACAGCTTGGACTGGTAGCGCGCGCCGTGATCACAAAGGATGGTCACGATGGTGTGGCCCGGGCCGAGCTCGCGGGCAAGGCGGATCGCGCCTGCGACATTGATGCCGCTCGAGCCGCCGAGGCACAGGCCTTCGTGCTCCACGAGCTCGAAGATGATCGGCACGGCCTCTTCGTCCGGTATGAGATAAGCCTTGTCGACCTTGACGTCCTCGATGATGTTGGTCACGCGGCCGAGCCCGATGCCTTCGGTGATCGAGCCGCCCTCGGTCGCCTTGGCCTCGCCGTGCGTAAACCAGTTGTACATCGCGGCTCCCTTCGGGTCGGCGACCCCGATCACGATGCCGGGCTTCTGCTCGCGCAGGAAGCTCGACACGCCCGCGAGCGTGCCGCCGGTGCCGATCGAGCAGATGAAGCCGTCGATCTTGCCGCCGGTTTGCGTCCAGATTTCCGGGCCGGTCGAGACGTAGTGCGCCTTGCGGTTGTCGAGACTGTTCCACTGGTCGGCGAACAGGACGCCGTTTGGCTCGCGCTTGCGCAGCTCGTCGGCAAGCCTGCGCCCGACATGCTGATAGTTGTTCGGGTTGGCATAGGGCACCGCCGGCACCTCGACGAGCTCGGCGCGGCAGAGCCGCAGCATGTCCTTCTTTTCCTGGCTCTGCGTGCTGGGCATGACGATGAGCGAGCGATAGGCGCGCGCGCTCGCGACCAGCGCGAGCCCGATGCCGGTGTTGCCGGCGGTCGCCTCGACCACCAGGCCGCCGGGCTTGAGCTCGCCGCGCGCTTCCGCCTCCAGGATCATCTGGCGCGCCGGGCGGTCCTTCACGGATTGCCCCGGGTTGAGGAACTCGGCCTTGCCCAGGATGGTGCAGCCGGTCGCCTCCGACGCCCGCGTGAGCGCGATCAGCGGCGTGTTGCCGATCAATCCAACAATTCCTTCGCGCATGGGCACTGGGTTGGGCATTCGGTCCGGCCGTCCGGCTGTTGTGGCGGGCGAACCTAAAGGACCGCCTGCGGCCCGACAAGCGCGCTACTGCAGGAGATGGACCGTCTTCTGCACGATGTCAGCCGGCGTCTGGTAGACGTCCGCCACGAGCTTCTGGATCTCTTCGCCGGAGACCGGCGTGATCTCGAGCTTGGCGGCCGCAGCCTCGGCCAGGAACTCCTTGTCGTGCATCGTAGCCATGAAGGCTTTGCGGAGCACCGCGAGGCGCTCAGCCGGCACGCCTGGCGGCGCCAGATAGGGCCAGGCCATGACCTGGCGCGCGAACACCAGCCGCAGGATCGCCTTCTGCTCGTCGGTCTTGGCCAGATCGACGATGAGCGGCACCTGCGGCAGCTCCCGGTGCTTGGCAAGCCCCATCTGGAACAGGATGTTGATCTTCTTCTGGTCGAGCCACGCCTGGTGAGTGGCCTTCACGCCCGACCAGGAGAACCCGCAGCGCCCGAACACCTCGCCACGTTCGAGCGCGAGCCCGATATCGTTGCCACCGGGGTAGCCGGTCACGATCTTGAACTTGGTGCCGAACACGCCGTTGATGACCTTCGGGAACTGATAGGTGTCTGCGCTCGGGCCGGTGGCCCCCACGACCAGCTCCTGCTTGGTCGCATCCTCGAGCGTACGGATGCCGGTCGTGTGCCAGGCGAGGCAGATGCTCACTTCGTTGTTGGTGCTGCCGATCCATCCGAATTTGACCGGCTCGAATTTCGCGCTCTTGTTGCCCAGGAGCGGATCGAAGGCAATGCCGCGGCCGACCGTGCCGATGGCGGTGCCGTCACGCGGGGCTGCGCCGGCGAGGAAATTCGCGAGCCGCAGGCTGCCGGCGCCGGTCATGTTCTTGGGAACGATGGTCGGACTGCCCGGAATGTACTTGCTGATGTGGCGCGCGACAGTGCGCGCATAGACATCGTAGCCGCCGCCGGCGCTGAAGCCGACGTAAAGCTCTATGGTCTTGCCGCGGTAGAAATCGTTCTGCGCCTGCGCCGGTGCCGACAGAGCGAGAGCACACACGAGGCCGTGCAACAGCGTCAACGCGCGCATTTGGTCCCTCCCTTGGCCCCTCGTTCTCTTGTCCGCCGGCCGTCGCCGCCGGGTCAAGCCCGCGCGATGCGGCTGCGACGTTACACCGCCTGCGCGAGCTTCTCGGCGCCGACCTTGAGATTGAACAGCCGGATGGCGTTGCCGCCAAGGATATTGCGCTTTGCGGTCTCGCTCAGGAACGGCAGGTCGTAGATCGTCGAAGGCAGGTCGAAATCCCAGTGCGGATAGTCGGAGGAATAAAGGAGCTGCGTCTGCGCGTTGATGACCCGGAACGTCTCCTTCAGCAGGCCGTGGTCCGTGATCTCCATCGGCTGGGACGCGAAATACATGTCGCGCATATAGTCGGACGGCAGCTTCTTGAGCGCGGGCGCCTCCGAGGTACGCATCATGTATTCGTTGTCGAAGCGCTGCATCATGAACGGCACCCAGGCGAGCCCGCTTTCGAGCCACAGCACCTTGAGCTTGGGGAAGCGCTCCGGCAGGCCGTTGATGATCCAGTTGGCTAGGTGACACATGTTGTACCAGACGAAGCCGAGCGCATGCACCGAGATGAAGCGGTTGAGCATGCCCTGCGCCTGGTCGTGCCAATGATACGAGCCGTGGAAGGCAATCGGCAGGCCCATCTCTTCCAAGAGCGCATAGGTCTTCATGTATTGGTTGGCGTGCACCGGCCGGTAGCGGGTCGAGGTGATCAGGAAGCCGACCACGCCTTTCTTCTCGCCGAACTCCTTCACGAACTGGTAGGTCGCATCCGGATCGTTGAAGGGCAGATAGAGCATCGAGACCAGCCGCGGCTCGTGCGCGAGCACGCGCTCGCAGAGCCAGCGGTTGTAGGCGCGCGAAAGCGCGATCTCGACCTCGACCTGCGGATGCACGCCGAGCGCTAGCATTGGGGTGGGGAACAGGACCGCGATGTCGACGCCGACCGCGTCCATCCAGCGCTTGGTGAGCGCGGCGTCGCGCTGGTCGCTGCCGGGCGGCGTCTTTTCAGAGCCGCGCAGCCCATAGCGCGGAATGCGGCCGCCCATGTCCTGGTAGCCGACCATGGTGTTGAGGATGCGCGCGTTCTTGGCGTTCGGCTTGACGCCTGCGAGCGCAAGCTGCTTGAGCACGGGATCGTCGAGATAGTCCAGGATCTCAGGCATCGAACTCGTTCTCGTAGTGGTGAGAGTCGACATCGATGATCGGAAACCGGTCGTAGCCGCGCTCCTTCGCTTGCCGGGAGGCATGTGCGAGCAGCTTGGTGGTGTCGAATTCCTCAACCGACATGCGCCGGAAGTCGTTGGGTTGAATATCCATGGCGCTCTCCCTTTAGCCGGTGATGACATAAAGGTCGGCGCCGCGGCGCATGACCCGATAGGACTTCAGACGCAGGCTGCGATTGCCGGCGCACTCGCCGGTCTTGATGTCATATTCATAGCCGTGCCAGGGGCACACGAAGTGTGCTTCATCGGTGGAGAACTTCTGCCCGATCCAGGTCTTGTCGGCCGCAAGCACGTCCTCGACCTTGTGCATGATCACGCCTTCGCAGCAGGGACCGCCCTGATGCAGGCAAAGGTTCTCGTAGGCGTAGAACTCGCCCTGCCAGTGGAACACCCCGATTTCGCAGCCGTCGTGGAACACGATGCGGCGGTCGCCCTCGGCGAAGTCCGAGATCTTGTCGACGAACACTTCCGGCATGGCGTGTGCAATCCTCCCCAGTTTCGTCCGTTGTCGGGCGTGCTTCTTCAGCTTGTCACAAGTTACGCCCTCAGCGCATCACGGCCAATCCCGCGATACGGCGCGTCGCAGGCCGGTCTGCGCGCGTGTTTGGCGCGGCCTTACCCAGCGAGAAAGCCAAAACGACATTCTGGGGCGCCTGCTTGAACTCTTTGGCCACCGCGGCGCGCACGGCCTCGGCCAGTTCCCGCAACGGTTTCGTTTCGGGGATCGTCGGAAAGCCGACTGTCACCTGCACCAACTGTCCGTTGCGCCAGTTGAAGCCCACCTGCGGCCTGATGCCGATCGATGTTTCCAGGTCGCTTTCGACGGCACGAGCCTGCTTGAGGCCGTCCGTGAGCGTGCTGGTCGCGTCGCAGGACGCGAGGCTGATCGCCAATAGGACGATGGCGAGAATTCGAATCATGTGAGCCTCCTTGAAGTGCCTGCAGATTTGCAGCGCCGCCGCCGCGCCACCCGACAATTCTGCGAATTTCGCCGGTAAAATTCCACCGGTGCACGCCTATGGTCGGAGTTCGCCGCGTCAAGCGCAAGGCCGTATCGGCTGGCAGGACGTGGGTCGGTCGAATGCGAACGATGGGGGCAAGACTAGCGAAACCATTGCCGGCTTATGCCAGCACAGGCGCACGCGCATTCATGCATTGTTTGCCGTGCAGCCTTAGCTCAGGCGGCGGCCGCGGGAATTGCCCCGCATTCTGGTGACGGTCCGATGAATCTCGACGTGAACACTCTTTTCTTTGTGACCATCTACGTCGAAGCGATTCTCGGTTTGCTGCTTCTGTTCGCCTGGGTTCAAAACGCCGGCATCCGTGCCGTGGCCTGGTGGGGCTGCGCGCATCTCGTGCGGGCCCTCTCGGTCGTGCTGTTCGGCATGTCGGGTTTTGCCTTCGGCGAGCTTGCGGTCGATGTCTCCTACACGCTCCTGTTCCTCGCCTACGCCATCATATGGACCGGCGCCCGCGTGTTCGATGGTCGCAAGCCCCTGCCGATGCTGATGGCGATCGGCCCGGCCGCATGGCTGGTGCTCGGCCATCTCCCCGTTCTTGCGGAATCTCCCGATCTGCGCACCGTGCTGTCGTCCGGCATCATCGCGGCTTATACATGGCTGACCGCCTTCGAATTCTGGCGCGGACACCGCGAGCCGCTGGTCTCGCGCTGGCCGGCGATCTTCATGCTGGTGGCGCACGGAATGTTGTTCATGCTGCGCACCTCACTCGCGGCGCTGCTGCCGTGGTCGCCGCTCAGCGAGGTGGTCGACAGCGTGTGGCTTACGGTCATGAGTTTCGAGGCGCTGCTTTTCACGATCGCGATCGCCTTCATCCTGCTCGCAATGGCGAAGGAGCGGACCGAATACCGGCACAAGACCGCGGCGCTGGTCGATCCGCTCACCGGCATCGCCAACCGGCGATCATTCCTCACCGACGCCGACGAACTGATGAAAAAGCTCGGCTCACGCCCGGTGGCGGTGCTCCTGATCGATCTCGACCATTTCAAATCGATCAACGACCGGTTCGGCCATGCCGTCGGCGACCGCGTGCTGCAGCTCTTTGCCGAAGCGACGATGCCGGTGATGCGGCAGGCCGATCTGCTCGGGCGACTCGGCGGCGAGGAATTTGCCGCCGTGCTCTGCAATCTCAGCCGCGACAAGGCAATGGCGCTCGCCGAGCACATCCGCTGCGCCTTTGCGGCCGCGACGCTGAAGGTCGACGATCACGCGGTCGGCGCCACGCTTTCGATCGGCATGGTATTGCACCAGGGCGACGTGGCCGACGTGCCGGAGTTGCTCGCGCAGGCCGATCACGAGCTCTACTACGCCAAGGAGCGCGGCCGTAACCGCATCGAGGTTACGATCTTCGACCGCGCGCGCCAGCGCCGCGAGCCAGCGGTTCCGTCCCTGACACTGGCCAACAGGCCGGTCTGAGCGGCTATTTTGCTTCCTCGGCGCGAGTGATCGTTGCGGGCCCTTGGCCAATGATCACTATCACTGCGTCCTCATCCTTGGCGCCGTCCCAGTGCGCGCCGCTGGCGAAGTGGGTAACGAAGGTGCCCGCCTTCATCGGCACAGCGAGGTTCGCCGGATCGAACTTGTTGCCGGTGCCGACCCACCAGGTGCCGTCGAGCACATAGATGAAACGGTCGTTGGGATGGAAATGCGGGCGGGTGAAGTTGCCTTTGATCGCTCGCACCATCTGCACATAAAGTCCTTCCTTCTCCGGATTGCCGGCCAGGGTGGCCACGCGTAGGCCGCGCAAGTCCCTCCACTGAATTTCATCAGGCGTCTTCAACGTGAGAGAGGTGGGATCGCCTCCGGCATAGGGACCGCTGTCCTTCGGCACCTCGATGTTGGTCGCCGGCCCGATGCCGGCGATCAAATACGCGCCGGTTTCCTCCTTGGTGCCATCCCAATGCACCTTGAGGGCGTGATCGATCGAGAATGAGCCCTTCGGCAGCCGTTTGGCGTGGTCCGGATCGACGATTGATCCGGTGCCCCTCCAACCCGCGCCTTCGATCACAGTGATGAAGCGATCGTTGGGATGATAGTGCGGGGTGCCGAAGCGGTTTGGTTTGAACTTGTTAATGTAGACATAGAGACTGCCAGGCTTTCTGGGATCGCCCTGCAGAACGGCCTGGTTGGTGGCGGCTTTGTTGGTTGGATCGCGCCACTTGAATTGGTCGGGCGTCTTGTAGGCGACCGCGGCAGGGTTGAGTTCAAGGGCGGCGGCTATTGGCGAAAAGCCAAGTACGAGCGCGGCCGCAGTAAGCGTGGCGCATTGTCCGAGGCGACTCGGCATCATGTCCTCCCAATCCTCTCTTGTTTTGCGGCGTCAGCTTGGATCGGCCTGCTGACCCCGATGTTTGGGCGCATCGTAATGAAGCGCCGGCCTCGCTGGAAGGGCGATGCCACTACAACTTGTCAATCCTCTGAAAGGGCGCCTGCTTCGCTAAAAGGGCGCCTGCTCCGTCGCCGCGCGGATCGGCGTGTGCTATCGTTGCTGCAATAAGAGCGCATCTTGAGGGAGGAATATTGCTATGAGCAGGGCAAAAGGCCTGTTTTCAGGCGTCGCAGCGATTGCGATTGCGGTGTTCTTGGCCGGCGCGCCGGCGACACTGGTTGCGCAGCAAGGCACACCGGTCGGTATCGGCGCCACCGACCTTGGTGGCGTCGTCAACGGGCCGAAGGGTCCTGAAGCCGGCGTGTGGGTGATCGCGGAAACGACCGAGCTCCCCACCAAGATGGCCAAGATAGTGGTCACCGACGACCAGGGCCGCTACGTGTTGCCGGATCTTCCCAAGGCCAACTACAGCGTGTGGGTGCGCGGCTACGGGCTTGTCGACTCGCCCAAGGTGCAGAGCGCGCCCGGCACAATTCTCAACCTCACGGCGGTACCCGCGCCGAACGAGGCCGCGGCTGCCGAGTATTATCCACCCGTCTACTGGCTCTCGATGGCCAAGATGCCGGACAAGAGCGAATTCCCTGGTACCGGCCGTGGCGGCAACGGCATCAACGAGAAGATCACCAGCCAGCCCCGGTTCCTGCGCGAGTTCAAGACCGACGGCTGCTTCCACTGTCACGCCATCGGCACCAAGGCGACGCGCACGATCCCGGAGGCGCTCGGCACGTTCGCCTCCGGCTATGAGGCATGGACGCGCCGCATCCAATCCGGTCAGGCCAGCAAGGACATGGTCGAGACCATCGAGCGGTTCGGCACCGAGCGGGATTTAAGAATTCTAGGCGACTGGACCGATCGCATTGCCGCCGGCGAGTTGCCCGCCCACAAGCCACCGCGGCCGCAAGGCCTGGAGCGCAATGTCGTGATCACAGTCTGGGACTGGTCAGGCCCGAAGACCTATCTCCACGACGAAGTCGCCACCGACAAGCGCAATCCCTCCATCAATGCCAATGGCCCGGTCTACGGGGCGACCGAGAACAGCACAGATTTCGTGCCGATCCTCGATCCGGTCAAGAATGCCGCCACAACAATACGGCTTCCGGTGCGCGATCCGAAGACTCCGTCGACGATCAACAATCCGATGTTCGCGCCCTCGCCCTATTGGGGAGAGGAGAAGCTTTGGAACGCCCAAACCATTCCTCACAGCTTGATGCTGGATGAGAGGGCGCGGGTCTGGTTCGCGGCCAGAAACCGCCATCCCCTCAAAAACCCTGAGTTCTGCAAGAAGGGATCGGACCATCCATCGGCCAAACTGTTCCCGATCGAGCGCGCGAACCGCGGCGTGACCATGCTCGACCCGGCGACGGGAAAGTTCACGATTGTCGATACCTGCTACCCGACCCACCATGTGCAGTTCGGCTTCGATGCCAACCGCACGCTCTGGACGAGTTCGGGCGGCGCCGGCGCCGAGGCGCTCGGCTGGATCAACACCAAGGTGCTGGACGAGACCGGCGACGAGGCGAAGGCGCAAGGCTGGACCGCTTTCATCCTCGACACCAACGGCAATGGCAAACGCGACGAGGACTACGTCCAGCCCAACCAGCCGGTTGACCCGACCAAGGACAAGCGCATCCGCGTGGGCCTCTATTCAATCTCGCCGTCGCCGGCCGACGGCTCGATCTGGGGCACGGTGACCGGGTATCCCGGCTCGGTCGTGCGGGTGAATCCAGGTTCGAACCCGCCCGCAACGGCGCTTGCGGAAATCTACGAGGTGCCGCTGCCGGGATACTCGCCGCGCGGCGGTGACATCGACAGTCATGGCGTCACCTGGTCGGCGCTCGCGAGCGGACATCTCGGGGCCTTCGACCGCCGCAAGTGCAAAGGCCCGCTCAATGGCCCGACCGCAACCGGCAAGCACTGCCCGGAGGGCTGGACGTTTTATCGGCTACCTGGCCCGCAGCTCGGTGGCGTCACTGACGACGGCAGCGGCGAGACGCCCTACTACGCCTGGGTCGATCAGCACGACACGCTTGGGCTCGGCAAGGACGTGCCGATCGCCACCGGCAATCAGAACAACTCGCTGATCGCTTTGAAGGACGGGAAGATGATCAACATGGTCGTTCCCTATCCGATGGGCTTCTGGGCGAAGGGCCTCGATGGCCGCATCGACGATCCCAATGCCGGCTGGAAAGGCCGGGGCGTGTGGTCGAACACCGGCAACCGCACTCCCTTCCACTTGGAAGGCGGCAAGGGGACGACACCCAAGATCGCGAAATTCCAGATGCGGCCCGATCCGCTCGCGCGGTGAGGGGGTCGCAACAAGGGCATGGCAGGACGCCACTTATAGAAGAAGCGCAAGTCGGGTCTACCCGGCTTGCGGCGTGTTCATCGCCCCGGAAGGTCCGTGTCGCTTTGCCGGAACGTTGCGGATGATTGAGGTACTGCCATGCGAGTGCTGAAGGTTCTGATATTTCTGGCGCTGATTGCCGCGCAACCGGCGGCGGCGATCACCGGCGAGAAGGCCGAGTTCAAAAAGGTCGCCGACGACGTCTACGCCTTCGTGGGCAAACGCAACGACGCCAACGCGCTGGTGGTGGTGACGAGCCAGGGCGTGGTGGTGGTCGACACCGCCAACAACCCACCCGAGACGCGCAAGCTGCAGAACTTCATCAAGTCGGTGACCAGCCAGCCGGTGCGCTACGTCATCATTAGCCAGAACCACGGCGACCATACCGGCGGCACGCCGCTGTTCGCCCCGCCCGCCAACGTCATCGTGCACGACCGCGTTGCCAAGGAGTGGACGGCGTGGAAGCCCTATCAGATCAAGTCCTGGCGCAAGCGCTTCCGCGAGCGCACCGACGCGCTCAAGGACGTCAGGCCGATCGACAGCGTGATCAGCTTCTCCGACCGCATGACGCTCAAGCTCGGCGGCAAGACCATCGAGCTCATCTACGTCGACGACCCCTATAATCCCGGCGACATCGCGATCTGGTTGCCGAAGGAGGGCGCGATGCACGCGGGCTTCGTCGGCTATATCGACCGCCATCCCGACATCCGGCCCGATTACAGTCACGGCACCACCGCGGGCATGCTCAAGCAACTTGAGCTCCTGAGCGCGCTGCGGCCGAAGGTGATGATCCCGGCGCACGGCCCGCTCGGCGACGTCAAGGACCTCTACCGGCTCACCGACTATCTGCTGCTGGCGCGCTCGAAGGTGCGCACCATGATGGACAAGGGCCTCTCCCTCGAAGACATCAAGAAGCAGTTCAACATGAACGAGTTCCAGGGCTGGGATCGCGGCGAGCACTTCGAATGGCTGGCCGAGACGCTGCATCGCGAGCTGCAGGGGCAAGGCCCGCAGGTCGCCAAGCTGGTGGAAGAGCGCCTCAGGGGCACGATCACGCAGGTGCGCCAGGAGGGCCGCCGCCTCAACGTAAAGACCAACGGCGGAACAGACGTGCGGCTGCGCATCACCTCTGATACCGACATTGACGGCGCCGCCACCGACCGCTCGCAGCTTAAGGCCGGTATGAAGCTCACGGCGAGCTACCTGGTGCCGCAGGGCGCCAACGCCGCGCTCGGCTTCGACGTGATGGAGATGGTGGTCGAATAAAGGCCGCAGGCCTGCTTGGGCACCCCCCTGGCGCAGCATCTCGTGGCTTCCCAAGCGGCCCGCGGTATTGAAGAATACGCCCCGGAGGTCGCACATGATGAGTCCCAGCTTCAGCCGCCGCAACCTGCTGCGCGGCACCGCCTCGCTCGCCGCGCTTGCGCTGGCGGGGCCATCCACCGCCGCGCCCGCGCCACGCCTGCCGGCGCGCGGGAACTTCGTGATCCGCAACGCCCATGTCATGACCATGGAGCGCGACACCGGCGACATCGCGGGCGGCGACGTGCACGTGAAGGATGGCGTGATCGCCGCGGTCGGGAGGAAGATCGATGCGCCCGGCGCCACGGTCCTCAGCGGCGCCGGCATGATCGTGCTGCCGGGGCTGATCGAGACCCACTGGCACATGTGGAATACGTTGTTGCGGAGCATGTCGGGCGACAAGCCGGACACCGGCTATTTCCGCACCACCACCGCGCTCGGCGAGAAATACGAGGCGGACGACATGTACCAGGGCACGCGGCTTGCCGCGGCCGAGGCGATTAACTCCGGCATCACCTTCGTGCACGACTGGTGCCACAACATCCGCGGCTTCGACTATGCGGAGGCCGACCTCAAGGCGCTGCGTGAGACCGGCATTCGGGCGCGGTTCTCCTACGGCAGCGCGCAAGGGATGCCAAACAGTGAAGCGATCAATGTCGCGGATCTGGAGCGGCTTGCCAGCGACTGGGAGAGCTACGCGAACGAGGACCTGATCTCCCTCGGCTTTGCCTGGCGCGGCATGGGCGGCAACAATCCCTCGACTGCGATCCCGCCCGAAATCTACCGGCGCGAGCTCGACGCGGCCCGCAAGCTCGGCCTGCCGATCTCGGTGCATGCCTCGGGCTCGAAGGCGGCGGCCGGCCAAGTGAATACGATCTACAAGGCCAATCTCCTGCGCAAGGACATGCAGATCATTCACGCGATCGTGGTCACCAAGGCGGAAATCGATGTGATCAAGGCCGCCGGTGCCTCGATCAGCATTTCGCCGTTCAGTGAGCTGCGCATCGGGTTCGGCTTGCCGCGGACCGGCGAGCTGATCGCCGCCGGCATTCCGGTCGGGCTTTCGGTCGATACCGTGGAGTTGACCGGCAACGCCGACATGTTCGGGATCATGAAGCTTGTTCAGAGCCTCGAGAACGGCAAGAGCGAGAGTGAGTTCAAGCTCACGGCGCGCCGCGTCCTGGAACTCGGCACCATCGAGGGCGCCCAGTCGATGGGGATCGCCGACAAGGTCGGCTCGCTCAAGGTCGGCAAGCGCGCCGATCTGATCATGGTGTCGACGCGCGATCTCAATCTCGGCGTATTCACTGATCCGGCGCACATGATCGTGACCGCGGCGCAGCCCGCCAACGTCGACACCGTGATGATCGACGGCCGCATCCTCAAGCGCGGCGGCAGGCTGGCCGTCCTGAACCCGAGCCAGATCACGCGCGAGGCGGCGGCCGCCAACGCCGAGTTGCGCAAGCGTGCCGGCTGGTGGTGAGGCCAGAACATGATTCCGAAGAGTTGCAGATTGTTCGGATAGGATTTCGGATAGGATCATGCGACCAAACAGGCGCTTGCAGACAGGCGCTTGGAGCAAGATCGTGTTTCAACCTGAAGCGATTTCGCTCTGCGACGGCTAGCCGGCCTTGCCTATGAGCGGGAGCGGCTGATCGTCGAGCATGGCGCGCACGGCAAGCCGCGCGGTCGCAGGATCGAGACGATGCTGTGCCACGAGGTCGGCGCAGTCGGCCATGATGGCGTCGACGTCCTGCGTGATCTTGAGCCGCTTGTAGTGGTCTTCGTGGTAAAGCCCCATGCCGGCGCCCACGATCTCCAGCATATTGATGATGATGAACGGCCAGTCGCGCTCATGCGCGCAAAGCTCGCGATGGTCGGCGTGATAGACCGTGACCAGTGCATCGACGTCGGCGTCGCGCGCGGCCTGCAACTCGTTGCGTTGTAGCTCGCGCTTGTAGGCAGGCAGCACCCGCAGGTAGTTGCTCATCAGGCCGGGCGACGGCTGGCCGAGATCGACGAGCGTGATGCCTGGAATGGCAGCGAGGGTTTCGGCGGCGGCTTCCATCACGCCGGCGGCGCCGGTGTGGCGATGCAGCGCGATCCGCATCTCCACACGCATGCGCAGGAGTGGCCGCAGGCGGTCGAGCTGTGCCCGCAGGAACATGACGAAAGGCGTCATCTCGAACGGCTGCGATCCGCGTGTGTGCTCGACCGTCGGCAGCGTCATCTCGTTGAACTGGATGAGGCAGCTTGGACACCAAGCCAGCACTTGGCCGCTCTTGCTGGCGGCGAGCTTGTCCATGGTAGCTTGAGCGAGGCGGCCCGAAGTATCGAGATCGCCGGTGCGCATTTGCACCACGCCGCAGCAATGGCTCGGGCCGCCCATGACCCGGTAGCTCACGCCGAGCGCATCCATGATGTCGAGCGCAAACAGCGCGATGTGGGGCGTCTTGAGCACGTTGCAGCCGGTGTAGAACACCACGTCGGGCAGCTCGCCGGTGGGCACAGACGTGGGGTCCTGCCCAAGCCGCGTCAACTGCGCGTCGGAAAGCTGCATCTTCGACAGGTGCGCGACATCGCGGGCGACCAACCGGAAACCATCGACGCCACGCTTGCGCTGCACTTTCGGTTCGGTCTTGGCGCGCGCCATGGCAACGCGCGCCATGTTGAGCAGGAAGCGTGGATTGACCCCGTAGTCGCAGGCCTCGATGCATTCGCCCGAGAGCACGCAGGAACTCGCCCATTTGCGCGAAGCTTCGGGCCCATCGCCGGTGCGCACGATGTCGAGCATCCCCGCGATCGTGGCGCGCGGATCGGCGTCCGCGATGCCGGCCGCGCCGGGAATCGGACAGGCCTCGAAGCATTTGCCGCACCGCGTGCAGGCGTTGAGCATGGCGTCGGCGCGGGCCTCTAGGGCGGTCTCGAAAGCGTCGGACATGGAGCATTATCCTGGCCGATATGGGTCTCCGCAAGCGTAGCGTACGGATGGGCAAGCCCATTTGCAATTGGGGCTGCGTGGGCCGGCGCGTCAGGTTGACGCGTGGTTGTCGGGGCCGGATGCCGCTGCTACAAGCCCGCACCCCATTCATCCGATGACGCGAGCCATGAAACGCAGCACCGATCGCATCCTGACCACTCACGTCGGCAGCCTGATCCGGCCGCCGGAACTGCAGGAGCTTCTGCGCGCCAGGCAGAAGGGCGAGGGCTTCGACCAGAAGGCCTACGATCGCTGCCTCAGCGAGTCGGTTGCCGACGTTGTGCGGGCGCAGGCCAAGACCGGCATTGACGTGGTCAGCGACGGCGAGTTCGGCAAGTCGATCAGTTGGTCGCAATATGTGATCGAGCGGCTTTCCGGCTTCGAGCGCCGGCCGTTCAAGCCGGGTGGCAATGTCTTCCAGCGCGGCGCCGACCGCGAGCGCTTCGCCGAGTTCTATGCCGAGCTCGACGCGCGCGAGGGCGTCGCGACGAGCATGGACTCGGTGTGCGTGGGGCCGATCAGCTACACCGGGCAGAAGGAGCTGCAGTGCGACATCGACAACTTCAAGGCTGCCTTGCAGGGCATCAAGGTCGAAGAGGCGTTCATGCCGGTGGCGGCGCCGGCCAGCGTGATCCCGGACCGCAAGAATGAATACTACGAGAGCGAAGAGGAGCTCATTCGCGCCATCGGCGAGGCGATGCGCACCGAGTACAAGATGATCGTCGATGCCGGGTTCATCCTGCAGCTCGACGATGCGCGTGCCGCCACCACCTATGACCGCATGGTGCCGCCGGCGAGCTTTGCCGACTACCGCAAATGGGTGGCGCTGCACATGGAGGTGCTCAACCACGCGATCGCGGGGCTGCCGCCGGAGCGCATCCGCTATCACGTGTGCTGGGGCAGCTGGCCCGGCCCGCATGTCAGCGACGTGCCGCTCAAGGACATCGTCGACCTGATCCTGAGCGTGAAGGTCGGCGCCTATGTGATCGAGGGCGCCAATCCGCGCCACGAGCACGAGTGGACGGTGTGGAAGGACGTCAAGTTGCCGGAGGGAAAGGTGCTCATTCCGGGCGTCATCAGCCATGCCACCAACGTGGTCGAGCATCCCGCGCTGGTCGCCGAGCGCATCACCCGCCTGGCGCGGCTTCTTGGTCGCGAGAACGTGATCGCCGGGACCGATTGCGGCTTCGCGCAGGGCCCGTTCCACCGGCGCGTCCACCCCTCGATCATGTGGGCGAAGCTTGAGGCGCTGGTCGAGGGCGCGCGCCTTGCCAGCAAGGACTTGTGGAGCTGATGCACTATCTCGGGCGGGCCGGTCAGGCGCGCTTGTCACTTGCAACAAAAGCTCCCGGCAAGGCTCCCGCATTGATGCGAGCGGTGCCGCCCTCTATCATCGTCCCGCATCAATCGGAGGAACGTCCATGAATTTCCTGACGCGAGCGGCGTTTACTGTGCTTGTGGGCTTATCGGCCTGGCCGTCCTCCGACGCATGGGCACAGAGCTATCCGTCGAAGTCGGTGCGGATGATCGTGCCGTTCGGCGCCGGCGGACCGGCCGATGTCTACGCGCGCGTGCTGGCGCAGCATCTCTCCGAGCAGCTCAAGCAGAACTTCGTCGTCGAGGACCGCCCGGGCGGCGGCGCCACCATCGGTACCGATGCGGTCGCCAAGTCCGCGCCCGACGGCTACACCCTGCTCGTGATGTCGAACACGCACACGACCAACGAGTCGCTGTTGCCGAACCGGCCGTATCGGCTGATGCGCGACTTTGTTGCGATCTCGCCGATCAACTATTCCGACCTGCTGATGGTCGCGCACCCCTCGGTCGGCGCCAAGACGCTCAAGGAATTCATCGCCATTGCCAAGGCCAAGCCTGGCCAGCTCAACTACGCGTCTTCGGGGCCCGGAACGCCCTATCACATGGCCGGTGAGCTGTTCAAAGCGATGAGCGGGACCGACATCGTGCATGTGCCGCACAAGAGCTCCGGCGACATGCGCTCGAGCGTCATCGGCGGCCATGTGCAGATGATGTTCGACGCCATCACGGTGATGGCGCAGGGCGTGCGCTCGGGGCAGCTGATCGGCCTGGGCACGACCGGCAGCAAGCGCTCGAGCGTCATGCCCGAGATGCCGACCGTCGCGGAGGCGGGCGTGCCCGGCTACGAGGCGATCATCTGGCTTGGCATCATGGCGCCGGCGAAGACGCCGAAGCCGGTCGTCGACCTGCTCAACGCCGAGATCCGCAAGGTCATGAACCGTGCCGACGTGAAAGAAGCCTGGGCCAAGCAGGGCGCCGTGCCGATGCCGATGAGCCCGGCCGAGTTCGAGCAGTACCTGCACGGCGACATCGAGAAATGGGCGAAGGTCGTGAAGCTCGCGGGCGCCAAGGCGCCGTAGCGAGGACCGAAAGCGGGCTGGCTGGCTGGCTGACCTGCGCGGTACGCGGGAGCCGGCCTTGTCGTTGCCATGCCAGCAGGCCACCATTGTGCCGGATCAGATGACCCCGGCGACACACCGGCGTTATGAGGAGGATCGCAATGCCATCATCCGCACAAGTCACCGCCCCGTTCGACACTGCCCGTCTCGACCGGCTGATGGAGGAGGCCGGGGTCGACGTCCTTTTGGCGACATCCAAGCACGACGTCCAGTACCTGCTCGGCGGCCATCGCGCTTTCTTCTTTGACTACATGGACGCGATGGGGCTCAGCCGCTATCTGCCGATCGTGCTCTATCCGAAAGGCGCGCCCGAGAAGGCCGCCTTCTTCGGGCATCGGCTGGAGAACCATCAGCGCGAGGTCAAGTCATTCTGGACGCCCGAGGTGCAGACCACGTCGTCGGGCTCGGTCGACGTCATGAAGAAGGCGACCGACTATCTGCGCAAGCTCGGCGTCAAGGCGGGGCGCATCGCGGTTGAGCTCGCGTTCATGCCGATGGACTCCGGCGCTGCGCTGCGCGCCGCCTTTCCGGACAGCGAGATCGTCGATGCTCTGTTCGTGCTTGAGCGGCTGCGGGCGCGCAAGACGCCCGAGGAGCTCGAGAAGCTGCGGATTGCGTCGGAGCGCGTCATCGATTCCATGCTGGCGGTGATCGCCAATCACGGTCCCGGCACGACCAAGCAGCGGCTCGCCGATGCGCTGAAGGTCGAGGAAGTGAACCGCGGGCTCACCTTCGAATATTGCCTGATCGCGGCGGGCGCGAGCCACAACCGGGCGCCGTCCGAGCAGCGCTGGGAGAAAGGCGACGTGCTCTCGCTCGATTCCGGCGGCAACTATCATGGCTATATCGGCGACCTCGCGCGCATGGCGATCCTGGGCGAGCCTGACGCCGAGCTCGAAGACATGCTGGCCGAGATCGAGGCGACGCAACGCGCCGCCATGAAGCCGATCAAGGCCGGCACCATGGGCGGCGACATCTATGCGGCGGCCGAGGCGCTCCTTGCCAAGTCGAAGCTGCATAATCACATGCATTTCCTGGCGCATGGCATGGGGCTCGTGAGCCACGAGGCGCCCCGGCTCACCAGCACGGGCCCGGTACCCTACGACGCCTACGACGCCACGCGGCCGCTGGAGACCGGCATGGTGGTGTCGGTCGAGACCACGCTGCAGCATCCCAAGCGCGGCTTCATCAAGCTTGAGGATACCGTGGTGGTGACCGACGCGGGGTTCGACATCTACGGCGAGGGCGCGCGCGGCTGGAATCGGGGTGGGACGGCGGTGAGCTAGCCGGTCGTCGGAGAAGCCGCACACCGGGTTACGAAGCCGCAACAAACTGTAACGATCGGCGGTCTCGGAATCGCAAGAATCGCTCCTATATGATGGCGCGACCGTCCAGCATGCACCCGAGGGAAGCGTGGGAAGACTGAAATTCCTGGCGTGGCTCCTGGTGGGCATGGCAACCGTCGCGGCCGCAATCTGGTGGTGGCGGGTCGGCTCAGTCCCGTTGGTCACCGCCATCGCACCCGTTCGCGGCACCGCGGTCGAGATCGTCTATGCCACGGGCGCGGTCGAGCCGGTGCGCTGGGCGAGGGTGGCGAGCGTGATCCGCGACCGCATCGTCGAGATCTGCGATTGCGAGGGCAAAGAGGTGTCAAAGGGCGACGTGCTTGCGCGCCTCGACGACAAGGACGTGCGCGCGCAGTTGCAGGAGCTGCGGGCGCGCGAGGATTTCGCCAAGCGCGAGTTGCAACGCCAGACCGAGCTGATCGGCCGTGGCTCGACGACAACGCAAGCCTACGAGCGTGCGTCAATGGATCTGCGCGCAGTCCAGGGATTGATTTCCGTCCAGATCGAGAAGCTCGCCGACTATACGATCACCGCGCCGATCGACGGGGTGGTGCTGCGACGGGACGGCGAAGTCGGCGAGATCGCTGACGTGGGTCAGATCCTGTTCCGCATCGGCGTGCTCAAGCCGCTGCAGATCGTCGCCGAAGTGAACGAGGAGGACATTCCGCGCGTCAAGGTAGGCCAGACCGTGCTGTTGCGTACCGACGCCTTTGCGGGCCAGCGGCTCACCGGCAAGGTCCGCGAAGTGACCCTGATAGGCGATCCGGTCGCCAAGACCTACCGCATCAAGGTCGCGCTGCCCGACGACACGCTGCTCCTTCCCGGCATGAGCGTCGAGGCCAACGTGGTGACGCGCGAAAAGCCCGACGCTCTGCTGGTTCCGGCCGACGCGGTGATGGGGACGAGCGTGTTCGTCGTCGATGGCGCACGCGTGCGCAAGCGCGACGTTGGGATTGGCATTCGCGGCACGCGCGCCGTGGAGATACTGTCCGGGCTGACCGAGAGCGACCGCGTGGTCTCACCGGTGCCGTCCAACCTGACGGATGGGCGGCGCGTTCGCATCAACATCAAGGCCGCGGCTTTGCCATGACGCTGATCACCGAGATCGCCTGGACGCATGTGCGCAGCCGCGCCCGCCAGACGATGGTCGCGATCGCCGGCGTGTCGATCGGGGTCGGCTTCTCGATCATGATGGCGGCGCTGATGCAGGGCTCGCAGGATGATTTCATCCGGCAGCTCGTCAACGCGTTGCCGCACATCGCCATCTCGGACGAGCGGCGCGACCCGCCGATGCAGCCCGCCGAGAGCGAATACGCCGCCGTGCGCATCTATGGTCTCACGCCCGAAAGCCGCCGGCGCGGCATCAAGAACCCGCTCGCCACCATGGCCGCGCTGGAGGGCTGGGTGCCGGGCGCAGTGGCGCCGTCGACCAAGGTGCAGGCCATCATCCGCTATGCCTCGCGCGACGTCGGCACCAGCATCCTGGGGATCGACCCGCATCGCGAGGGGCGGGTGTCCGCGCTCGTCGAACAGATGCGGCAGGGGACGCTTGCCTCGCTCTACCGGGCCACCAACGCCATCATTCTCGGCGACCGGCTGGCGGAAAAGATCGGGGCCCGCGTCGGCGCCAATATCACCGTGCAGACCAGCGAGGGCGCGCGTATCAACGCGCAGGTGGTCGGCTTCTTTCATTCGGGCGTGCGCTCGATTGACGAAACCACGTCCTATGCCCTCATCCGCACCGCCCAGATCCTGGCGCGCCAGACCGGGCTCGTGAACGAGATCAGGGTGCGCGTCGACGATCCCATGCAAGCGCGCGAGGTGGCGGCGCGGATCGAGCGGGAAACGGGCTACAAGTCGATCTCCTGGCAGGAGGCGCACGAGGACCTGCTCAACACGTTCGTGATCCGCAACATCATCATGTACACGATCGTGGGCGCGATCCTGCTGGTAGCGAGCTTCGGCACCTACAACATCATATCGACCATCACGCACGAAAAGGCGCGCGACATTGCGATCATGAAATCGCTCGGCCTGAGCGAACGCACGGTGCGGACGATCTTTGTGCTGGAGGGCCAGATTCTCGGTCTGGTCGGCGGCCTGATCGGCTTCGGTCTCGGCTACCTCCTTTCACTGGCGCTCGGCGCGGTCGAGATCAAGAGCCCGTTCCTGGACGCCACCCATATTCCGCTCGCCTATAGCCCCTGGCACTATGCCATCGCGCTCGGCGTCGCGATGGTCTCGTCCTTCGCGGCCGGCTACGTCCCGGCCCGGCGGGCGGCGCGGCTGCATCCGGTCGAGATCATCCGGGGGGCGACATGAGCGATGCCCCGCTGCTCGAGGCGCGGCACGTGACGCGCATCCTGCCCGGCATCGTTCCCACCACGCTGGTACGCGATGTCAGCCTGACGATCGGCGAGCGCGAATTCGTCGCGATCACGGGTCCTTCCGGCTCGGGCAAGTCGTCGCTCCTTTATCTGTTGGGCCTGCTCGATCTGCCGACGAGCGGTGAGGTCTTGATCCGAGGCCGCGCCACCTTGAGCATGAGCGAGCCGGAGCGGGGGCTCACCCGGCTCACCACGCTCGGCTTCGTCTTCCAGTTCCACTTTCTGCTGCCCGAGTTCACGGTTCTCGACAACGTCATGCTGCCGATGCGGGCGCTCGGAGCGCTGTCGCCTTTGGCCATGCGCGAGCGTGCCGCTTCGCTCCTCACCGCGCTCGGGCTCGGCGAGCACATGGGCAAGCGGCCGGATCAGCTTTCCGGCGGGCAGCGCCAGCGCGTGGCGGTGGCGCGCGCGCTCGCCAACGATCCACCGCTCATCCTGGCCGACGAGCCGACCGGCTCGCTCGATTCGAAATCGAGCGAGCAGGTTTTCGAAATCCTGCGCGACGTGGTCGAGGGCCGCGGCAAGACGGTCGTGGCCGTGACCCACGACCTCGATCTCGCGGCGCGCATGCACCGCCGCATTCACTTGATGGACGGCGCGATCGCAGACGATGCGCGCACTGCCGGCCCGCTTGCCTTGGACCCGTCCAAAACCTAGCATCCAGGGGCACTGCCAACTCTATGATTCTAGTGCCGCTTTTCGATTTGAAGTTCCTGACAGAGTTTGCTGCAGGTGGCGCAGGAACTTCAAATCGGCGGCACTAAATTAGTCCAACCCGCCAGACCGCAGGGAAATTGAAGATGCTGAGGACGTGCATGATAGGTGCAGCGATGGCCGCCCTGACGGCCTCGATGATGACGGCGCCGGCAGCGGCACAACAGGTGCCGGCAGAGCTGCAGAACCCCCTGGTCGAGATCGTCTATCGCGAGCCGCGCACCTTGGCCTTCAAGCCGATTGCCGAACGCCTGAAGCAGCATCACGTACTCGAGCAGCTCAAGGTGTTCCTGGCGCCGCTGCGGCTGCCCCGCAAGCTCACAATCAATGTTGACGAATGCGGGGCGCCCACGCGCCCTTACCGCTCACAGGGGCCGGTCACCATCTGCTACGAGTTGGTCGATCAGATCGAGAAGGTCGCCGCCAAGGCCGATGCGAGCGAGCGCGAGCGCGTTCTGGTCGGCGCATTCGTGCAGGTTGCATTCCACGAGACGGCGCATGCGGTGTTCGACATATTGCAGGTCCCGGTGTGGGGCCGCGAGGATGACGCCGCCGACCGGCTCGCCGCCTTCATCATGGTGGAGTTCGGCGAGGACGTGGCGATGCAGACGATCCTGGGCACCGCCGCTTTCTTCCGGCTCTCGGGCCGAACCTGGACCGGCAGCGAGTTTGCCGAGGTCAATTCGCCGGAGGCGCAGCGGTTCTACAATTATCTCTGTATCGCGCTCGGTGGTGCGCCGAAGTCTTTCGAATTCCTGGTCAACCCGAAGGACAAGGATGAGCAGCTGCTGCCGGACCGGCGAGCCGAGCGCTGCGCGGGCGAATTCGTGCAGGTGCGCCAGGCGTTCAACCTGCGGATCATGCCGTATGTCGATCCTGACATTCTGGTCAAGGTGCGTGCCATTCAATGGCTGTCGCGCAACGGGAAATAGTCGAAGCGCCTCGCTCCCGGTTGAACCAATCCAAATTCGACGCAAGGATGTCTCCGATGAATCGCATCGTACGCGCCGCGGCCTCGATGGTTGTCTTGGCGGCGCTCTGCGCCGTGACGCAGCCGGCTCGCGCCCAGATTCCGCCCGAACTGAAGAACGACAAGATCTCGTTCGCCTACACCCCGCCCGAGAGCGCCAAGTATCAGCCGATCATGCAGCGGCTGAAGGACCGCCAGCTCCTGGAAAAGCTCGCCGCGTTCCTGTCGCCGCTGCGGCTGCCGCATGCGTTCGGTCTGATTACCCGGGAATGCAAGGAGCCGAACGCCTTCTACAACCCATCCAACTGGCGGATCGATATCTGCTACGAGATGGTCGAGCTCATCGAGAAGGTCGCGCCCCGGCCGAACCGCCCGGTCAACGGTTTCACCCATGAGGAGGTCGTGGTCGGATCCTTCGTCGGCGTGCTGATCCACGAAGTGGGACATGCGGTTTTCGACATGTTCAACGTGCCGGTGTTCGGACGCGAGGAGGATGCCGCCGACGAGATGGCGGGTTTCCTCGCAGTCCAATTCAACAAGGAAGTGGCGCGCACGGTCACGCGCGGGTTCGCCTATCTGTGGCGGGCGTTCGGACGAATGGGCGGCGAGCCCAAGGAATGGGCCGACTATTCGGACGAGCACGGCGCCAATCAACAGCGCTACTATAATGTCCTCTGCATGGCCTACGGCGCCGACCCGGCGATGTTCAAGGACTTCATCGACAAGGGCTGGCTGCCCAAGGAGCGGGCGGAAAATTGTCACACCGAATATCAGCAGGTGCGGCGTGCTTTTGGCATGACCGTGCTGCCCTTCATCAACCGGCCGCTGATCAGGAAGGTCCGGGAGACCAATTGGCTGAAGTGAGGATTGACCGTGGCATAACGGGATGCGTGTCAAGCCGCGTGCGTGCGTTTGAATTAGTGCCGATGGCTCATGCGCTTGATTGAAATCAAGGGCGCGCACGATGGCTTGTGACATGTTGTTGCGAGCATTTGTCGCAGCGCTCTCAAATCCCTGTGTACAGTGTGAATAGTTTGCACGTTGTGCTTGGCTGCCACTTTAATTGGGGCACAATACGGTGGGGTGGTAGGGGTGCAGAGTGGAGGTTGTGCCATGACCATGCTGCCGGGCTACTCGACCACCACGTCCGAGACGAACACCCGTCAAACCAACACGCTTGAGTTCGTGTCCCTGGCCAGCCTGGCCGGGATCGATTTGGGCGCGATGGTTGATCCCTGCACCGAATTGAGCTTCGCCATGGCATGTCGTGTCTGCAGCACATGCACGTCGAAGGAGAAGTGCCGGCGGGCGCTGCGTCAATCAAATTCGCCGCTAAGCGCCGTCGCCTCGTTCTGTCCAAGCGCTGACGTGCTCGTCGATCTCATGTACAGGCAGCCGGGCTCGCATCTGCCGCGCGCGGCGTGACTCGAGGCGAAGCGCGGCCCTCCCGTCCGGCCTGCCGCCGAGCGTTGGCGACAGGTACGGCAGCGTCTTACGGCAGCGGCTATCGACGTCGCTTGAGCATCGTCCCGAGACTGAGGACGAAGGATGCAGCGACCACAATCAGCGCCGCCACCGCGATTCTATTGGCTCTCTCTGCGGTGGTCACCTGCCGCTCGGCTGCCGCTGCCGCGCGCTCAGCGGCGCGCGCCTGCTCCAGCCGGAAAGCCTCTTCGCGAGCCTCAGACTGGTGGGCGCGCTCCTGCTCCTTCCGACGGAGCCACTCACGGGCGAGTGCCGTCTTCTCCTCGCTATAGATCTTTTGGGCAAGCTGAAGACGGACCTCTTCTTCGCCGTGTTGCTCAAGCTCGGCTAACAGGGCCTCACGACTTATGGCAATCGACCGCATGGCTCATGCCCGCCAACCAGCTGGCGGGTTTGCTTGGTCTCGTTGCGCCCAGTCCCTTTGCGCCCAGTGCCCTTGGCGGCCTGGGTAGCCGCCACGCGCCCTCGAATCCGTTTGAGGCGGCGCTTGGAGGACTTGGCATGCTCAATGCGCCCGCAAATTCCACACCTGGGTGGTATTGGAACCCCACACCTGATGAGTGGCAGTGGAAGGACGAGACTTTGGTGGACTTCCTCTCGAACGTGCGCGTCGAGTATGTGCCTTCTCGGCTCGTTCACAACGATCCCAACTTCAAGAGCTTCTTTCTCACGGAAAAGACGCGCGTGGTTCGAGAGCAGACACCGCCGATTCTTATGACCGCGCGCGTATGGAAAGGATTTCGTTCTGAGCAGCCCGACGACGCATGTGTCAAAAAGGGGTTGATTAAGCGAGTTCAAGTCAAGACGCCGGGTCTCACCGAGGCCGTGTTCGGCGGCGACGTGATCTTCCCGGCCTTGCAGGAGTATTCCCCGGCGACATGGCCTTTCTTTACGACCGTGACTGGATGGAGCAGGCCGATCTTGCTGATCGATTCCGACAGTCGCTCCACTACCTCTTCATCAATCTTGCGCCGGCCTTCAGGAACGGTGATATCGGCGATGTCGATCGCCACGAGAAGATCGCGGTAAATAGAATTGCCTCGGGCTCGGCGGTGCTTCATCGCACGGCACCCCCGGCCTGCTTGGCCTGCTCGGCGACCTTGCGGGTAATGCGAGCCTTAAGGCTCTCGACGACAATCCATCGAGCTTGACCATCGTCTTCGAGGAAGGACTCCACTTCGCCGGAGTTGATCCATTCCCACAGGCGTCTGGTGCCGCAGCCTGGAAAGAGACGCAACGCGTCCCGCGGCCGGATCGCGAGCGCAACGTTGAGATCGACGGCCGATCGCTCGCGCTTCTTTCGATTTTTCTGCAGCTTACTCATTACATCACCTCGGGTCAAAAGGAGGTGATTGGCCCAGTAACGCACCTTTTGGCGCTGCGTCAAGAGGAGGGTAAATTGCAAGCCAAAAAAGCAAGGGGACCTGTGGATTAATGTGGAAAACCCGCCGGGCTCGAAGCGCAGCGGGTCAATCCATTCAGGCCGCCCGCGTGCGGGGCGGCAATCGCTCCACATTGGGCTGCAGCGGCCCGGCGCAATGCTGGCACCACGCTTCCATCAGCGCTCGCCTCTTATCGAAACCGTCGCCGCGCTCGTAGGCCTCCTCAACCTCCTTGGCGATTTTGTGATGCAGGGCAAGTTCCCCCAGGTCGCGGCTGAAGTCGCTCTCTTCGAGCACCCACGTCCTGAAGCTCGCGCGCGCAGTACCGTGTGCGGTCGCCTCGACGCCCATGATCTCGAACAGCTTGTCCATTGCGCCAGTCGAGAGGTGACCACCGTCCGGGTGCGAGAACAGGAAATCGTCAGGCTTCTTGCCAGTGGCCATCTCGCGGAAGATCGTCATGGCCCGGGTGCTCAATGGCACGCGGTGCTCGCGCCGCTCGCCCTTGCGGCCCTTCATGCGCTGCGCCGGCACGACCCATAAGCACTCGCTTTCTGTCACCTCGCCCACCTTGGTGTAGAGAGATTCCTGCACGCGGCTGCAGGTGAGGATCGTCCACTCTAACAGTCGCGCGCTGGTGCTCGGGCGGCCGCGCACGTTGGCCATGAATTGCGGCACCGTTTTCCATGGCACCGCCGGGTGGTGCTTGGGCTTGTGGACGGCCTTCGGCCTCGACAGCAACTCCCGGAGGTTGCCGTGCCAGACCGCCGGGTTCTCACCATCGCGCTTCTTGGCCGCCTTCGCCCAGCTGAAGATGCCCTCCAAATGGCTGCGCAGCTTCACGGCGGTTGGGTTCTTGACGAGCCAGATGGGGTCTAAAACCGCCTTCACCTCCAGCACGTCGATCTGGTCGATCGGCAGTTTGGCAAGGAGCGGGAAAGCATAGACTCGCACTGTCCGCTCGATCTGGCGCGCATTCTTTGGGCTATCGAGTTCCGGAATGAGCTTCGTCAGCCAGCCCTTAGTGGCTTCCTCGAACGTCGTGACCTTCTTGCCCTCCTTGGCGGCCGCCGCGGCAGCTTCCTGATCGCGCACCTCGATCGGATTGCGCTTATCTGCTTTGACCTTCGCCCACTTGTCGCGCTTCTCACGCGCATCGGTAATGGTCTTCACGTCTTCTACGCCGCCAAGCCCCATCTCGTGTTGCTTCCCGGCGAGCTGGAAACGGTAGACCCATGACCTGCCGCCGCTGGCGCCGACCCGCAGATAGAGCCCGCCACCGCAGGGCCATAAGCCAGGCCCCTTCGTCTTGACCTCTGTTGCCTTTAGTCTCTCAGCCACTGCCCCCCTCCTTGGCGTCGCAGGTTTGATTGCCGAGATGGGAGCGAGAAGCTTAGGTTTGGCGGAAGGTTTTCGTGCGTTCCCATGGGTTTTCATGAGGGGCAAAATGCGATGGGGTGACTTGGGGCAAAAGCGGCGAAAAGGAGAAATGCCCTGTTCATGGGCACTTCTAGCACACCTTGACGCACGATGAAACGGGAGAAAGTTGGTAGCTGGCTCCGCGGGTAGGATTCGAACCTACGACCAGCCGGTTAACAGCCGGCTGAGTCAAAGTGTCGCGCTGTTACAGCGGATTTCATCCGACTCAGATTCCACCGAAAAAGCAAAGATATAGCCGTTACCCACAGCATCGTCCGGTATCATTGACTTACGCTCCATTGCGCTCGATATGTTGCCCAGGTGTTGCCCGGGGACAGGGGAGAGCATGATGCCTGCGATTGAATTGACCGACCGCATCGTCAAAGCACTGCGGCGAAAGCCGGCGGCGAAGGGCGAGCGCTATGACGTCCTCGATACTGTGGTCCGGGGCTTCGGTGTCCGCGTGAACGAGCGCGGCGAGCTGGTCTATTTCCTCGCCGGGCGCTACCCCGGCAGCAAAAACCCCACCAGGCGCACGATCGCACAGCATGGCGAAAAGACGCTTGCCGACGCCCGCAAGGTGGCGATCGCGTGGAAGGACTTGCTTCGTAAAGGCGTTGACCCGGCCGAGCAGGCCGAGCGAGAGCGGCGCGAAAATGAGCGGCGTCGGGCCAACACGTTCTCTGCGGTGGCCGAGGACTTCATCGCGTCCATGGATCCGACCGAGCGCAAGCGCCACGAGGTTATCCGCGATATCCGCAAGGAACTGGTTGGCGCATGGGGCGACCGCCCAGTGCTCGAGATTGGCCCGAGGGATACGATTGACCTTGTTGTGGGTATTAAGACGCGGGGCGCGCCCTATCAGGCTCGCAACGTGCTCGGCTACGCCAAGCGGCTGTTCTCGTGGGCCGTGTCGCAGCATGCTTATGGCCTGACCCACTCGCCCTGCGACTCCCTGCGGCCCGAGAAAATCATCGGCAAAAAGCTCTCCCGCAAGCGCGTGTTCGACAATGACGAGCTCCGTGCCCTATGGCGGGTCGCTTGCCGGCTGCCGTACCCCTACGGGCCGATGCTGCGGCTGCTGATCCTCACCGGTGGACGGCGCAGTGAGATCGCGGAAGCCTCATGGCGCGAGATCGATACCGAGCGCCGCGCCCTGGTCATCCCGGCCGGCCGGCAGAAGTCCGACGAGGCGCACGTTGTCCCGCTCTCTGATGACGCGTGGTCGATCCTGCAAAGCCTGCCGCGCTTCGAGACGGGGGACTTCATTTTCTCGACCACACACGGCGTGAAGCCGATCAACGGGTGGTCCAAGCTCAAGGACATGATCGACCCCAAGGCGGTACGGACGTGGCGGGCGATCGGCCGGTCTCGCGGCGCAGATCGCCGCAAGGCCAGTCTCGAGCCTTGGGTCTTTCACGACATTCGCCGGACCATGCGGACCCATCTATCGGCCCTGCCGATCCCGCAGCATGTGGCCGAGCGGATCATCGGGCACGCAGCCTCCGGGCTTATCCCGGTCTACGATCGGTGGTCCTACCTGCAAGAGAAGCGCGACGGATTGCGGCTATGGGCCGAGCGGCTGCGCTCGATCGTGGCCCCACCGGCGGCACCAGATGCCAGCGGTAACGTGGTGCGTCTTAGAAAATCGGTGGCCTAGGAATTATCAGCATACACATCGCGATACTTGATGACGGAAAATGCTCGCGGCTGAAACTGATGGAGACAACCATGGGCCGCAAGCTGATTGGGTACGACGGGCTCCGGGAGCGTGGTATCACGCTTTCGCGAGTTCAGCTTTGGCGCAACATGAAGGCGGGGACATTCCCGAAAGCGATCATGGTCGGGGCGAGCACGCGGGCATGGGCGGAAGATGAAATCGACGCGTGGATTGAAGCCAAGCTTGCCGCCCGCAAACATGAGGACGCCGCAGCATGAGCGGGCCGCACCTCTGCGATCTGATGGATGATTGCCTGCTGCATGAGCCGGACCCTGACGACCCATCGCAGAATGGGATTCGGTTTGCTGAGAAACTTGCCACGCATCCCAATCTGCAACTCTGCATTCAAGCGCGCGGACTCAGCATCAAAGAGCTGGCGGCTGCGGGAGACAAGGCGTGGCAGCTATATAAAGATTGGCACGACATTGTATATCTGGAACGCGCCCAAGACGATTACGCGGCGCGGCTTGCCAAAGCTGGCCACACGGAGGCCGCGAAAGGCTTGGTGATAAAGCACAAGCGCCGTGGCGCTCCGGTCAAGCGAGCCGATCGCAAGTTAGTGGAATGCCTCTACATAATCTTAGAGAGGATCTTGGGGCGTCAACAGAAGGTCCCAGGCTGGCATGTGGGCGACCCGCTCCAAGCGCAGGTCCTAAGGCTTTTTCTCGAAGCCTATGAGCCGGGACGGCTCAAGCATTGCGACGATTTGCCGGGGCGTTCCGTCTACGAGGCCGTGGCCGAATACATTGAGCAACGTCGGCTTCGCTGAATTAATAGCATACAAGCTACCTGACCAAATCCCCTAGTTTCCTGAACGATCCGGACGGCCGGCAAGAAATTGCCGGCGGGTGTTCGCTGCACCGCGCCGGCATATCGCAAACGAGGGACTTCAAGGCATGTCACAGGTAGCGCGAGCCAACGCTATTCGCAAGAGTCGCGAATTGCCGGCCATCCAGCAGTTCAACGATTCAGTCCGGCTATGTGAGATAAGCACGGCTGATAGCCCAGCCGAATTCTCGGCATGGGTCAACGGCGAGCTCGTCATTGCGTCCAGCCGCACGCCGTACTTCGATGCGGCCCGGGCGCTGCTCGAGCAGGGTGCTGACAGCAACTCGATCCTGGTGCTCCGCCATCGCGGATCCACGACCAACGGCATGGTCGGTAAGCTCGGCATCCTGGCCCGTCTCTCTGTCAAGGAACCGGACAAGGGCCGCGCCCACTTCGCGCGCTACATCCCAATCGCTTCCTCTCCGGTGGCGTCACGGGTGCGCCAAATCGAACCCGTCCGGGGGCAGGGAGGGGCAGGGGCGCGCGATCGCCTGGCTGCAGGGGGTGCCCTATGACCATCGAAGCCGCTTTCTTTGGAACGCTCGGCCGCGATGCCGAAAGCAAGGTATCGAGAACAGGCAAGCCCTATGTTCGCCTGAATGTCGCGGTCGGCACCGGCGACGCAACGCAGTGGGTCAACGTCATGACGTTTGATCCGGAAGCGATTGCGGCTGTCGATCGGATGCAGAAAGGCTGCCGTGTTTATTGCGAGGGCAAGCTGACGTTGGGCGAATGGACGGCTTCGGACGGCAGCAAGCGGAGCGGTCTTTCCGTGATGTCGTTCCATTGTCGACCGTCTCACATCGGGCGGAATCGACCCAGGCGCGATATGCCCGCCTCCGGCCGCGAGCGTGCCGCGGCGAGTGCTTATGCGCCATCCGGGAAAAGCGGTTTTCATAACGATGAAATTGGATTTTGAGGGCTGCCATGAACTTCGCCCGGCCGATCGATTTTTCGTCGCTCATGGAGCCTGTCGCACATCGGCTGCTTGGCGAGCCCAACGATGGCCTGTCCAAATCGCCGCGGGACATGCGGTTTGGAACCCATGGCTCGCTTTCGATCAATGTTGAAACCGGCGAATTTTACGACCACGAGGCCAAGATTGGCGGCGGTGTCGTCGATCTCGTCAAGCATCGGCTCGGTTGCGATCGTGGTGGCGCAATTTCCTGGCTGAGACGCCAGGATCTTCTTCCAGAGAAATCAACGCGCGCAGAGATACCGGCGGCGCCGAAGGAATCGGAACCCAAGCCGCGCTTCGCGTGCGCCTACGATTACACGGACGAGGCCGGCGAGCTTGCGTACCAAGTCGTACGCTTCGAGCCGAAGACATTCCGCCAGCGGCGTCCAGGCGCTGAACACGGGGAATGGGTTTGGATTCTGGAAGGCGTCCGGCGCGTGCTCTACCGCCTGCCTGATCTGAGCGAGGCGATTGCCAACGCGCGCCCTGTGCTTGTCGTTGAGGGCGAAAAAGATGTGGACAACCTGGCCAAGCTCGGTGTCGTCGCCACCTGCAATCCGGGCGGCGCGAACAAGTGGCGTGACGAATACAGCGAAACGCTGCGCGGCGCTGATGTCGTTCTAGTTCCAGACAACGACGCAGCCGGACGCAAGCATATGCAAGCGGTCGCGGCGAGTTTGTCGGGCATTGCTTCACGCGTTCGCATGCTCGACATCGCGCGAGCCTGGCCAGAATGCCCGGAGAAAGGCGACGTCAGCGATTGGATCGCCACGGGTGGCACCGTCGAGACGCTGTGGCAGCTTGTTGAGGCAGCGCCCGACTGGATGCCCGAGCGACCAACTCAACCCTTAGACAACTTCATCTTCGACGGCACGATCGAAGTGAAGCCGCCCAAGATGCTCATCCAAGGCTTGCTGCCAGCCGAGGGCTTGGTCTTCATCGGTGGTCAACCCACCGCGGGCAAAACCTTCATCTCCATTCACATGGCCCTGTGCTTGGCGTCGTCAACCGCATTCTTCGGCCGTCAGATCCGCGAGCGCATCGGTGTTGTGTATGTCGGCGCCGAGGGCCTGAACATGATGGGCGCCCGCATCGCTGCGGCAAAGCAGTCCTTGGACATCAAGGACGACTTGCCGTTCGCCTGGATCAAGACCGCGCCGCTTCTGAGAACCGAGGCCGATGTCGACCGCTTCGCCACGGAGATCAACGCTGTTCGCTCGAAGATGCAGCTTGACGGCGTCCGGCTCGGCCAAGTCGTGCTCGACACCGTCGCCGCATCGTTCGGGATGAAGGACGAAAACGACAATGCCGAGGTTAGCGGCGTCTGCCGCCTCATGCGGCGGTTGGGGAGTGCCACGGGGGCATTGATCGTTCCCGTCCATCACTACGGCAAAACGGCCGAAACCGGACTGCGCGGTGCCTCCGCATGGCGGGCCAGCGCTGACCTCGTCATGTCGGTGGTGGCCGATATCGACCCGCTCACCGGCAAGGCCCAGAACCGCGAACTCGCCATGGCCAAGGATCGCGATGGGGTCATGGGGCCGATCGCCCCTTTCGAGCTGAAATTCATCCCGCTCGGCATTGATCACGACGGCAGCGAGTTCGGCTCATGCGCGGTCATTCCCGATATCGGCGGCCGCTCCAGGTACACGACCGATCCAAAGGTCCCGCGGAATATTACCGCCCTTTGCGCCGCCATCACCGAGGCCATCGACATCGCCGGCCAAACCATCACTGTCCGCAGCGACGGTCCAACAGTCCGAGCTGCCACCGTCCAGGCCGTCCGTCTCGAGTTCTTGAAACGCTACGCCGCCGACGAGGACGATCCGACCAAGGCCACAGACGCCAAGCGCAAGGCATTCCAACGGGCAATCAATAAACTGCCCTCACGCTTCGCCATGGGCTCAATCGACGACCAGGACTTCATTTGGCGGGCTTGACCACCCGGACATCCCGGACATTGCGGCAAATGTCCTGTCCGTCCCAAATGTCCCAAAAACCCCAATCCAAGGACAAAGACCGGACGGACAGGACACACCCCTTAGGGGTGTCCGTCTGTCCGGTCTGTCCGGTGGGGCGGGAGGGGGTGGGTTTCACTGCACGAGGTCTGTGAGCGAGAGGTGTGTTGTTTGGCCCTGGATCGCTGGCATTCCACCGTGGCAGACCAGGCCGATCGTGGACCAACCGGTTGATGACCAGTTGGTCAGGCCGTATTTCTGTCGATTACACAAGCGCTTGCCTTTTGGCCATCCGTTGCGGGCAACATTGGGGCAACAAATCCAGCGTTTTCGGCGGGCTTTGAGCTCGCTCGACCGTGCCCATGGCGTTGCCCAGGGGGGTGCCGCCCCACCCCCCGGACCCCGCGGTGCGATCGCCTAAGCCCCATCTGACCCTCCGGCACCCCGTCAGGTACCTACGCTTGTTTCGTGGCTGGGGTTCAGGTTCTGGAGTGTAGAGCATTGGGTACGGCGTGAATTAACAGCATACACCCTGGATCACTGGGTGCCCTATGTAGCTGGGTCATGACCGATGACCCCGACACTTCGATCGAGATTGCCGTTGAGCCTCTGGCCCGCCCTGAGCGGATTGACGTTGACGCGTTGATCCGGGAGGCGGGCGTCACGCTGGAGCTGCACGGCTTTGACTTCGAAGGCGACCGCCGAGGCTCTCGGCCTTACTGAGCTGCAGACGCGGTTTGCGCTGGCGTTGCTGGCCGGCAACGACCAGACGGCGAGCATGCGGATAGCGTGCGGGCTGCCGCTTGATGGCACCAAGGCTCCGGCGTCGTTTCGCTCGAAGGCGTCCAAGGCGGCCAACTCTCCGAAGGTCGGGCGCTTTCTCGAGCTGGCGCGCGAGGCGCAGAAGAACGGCCCGGCCGACAAGCCGCTGACCGATGTTGAGAAGCTGCAGATTTTGGCGCGGCTGGCGCGGTCGTCGAACCCGCAGAACGCGACGCGCGCGGTACTCGCGCACGCGCAACTGCAGGCCGACATGAATGCGGCCGAAAAGCAGGCCGAGCTCGATCGGGATCCTGTCGACATCCTGAAAGAACTATCGAAAGCCAGCCCCCTTTGTTCGGTGCTCGCTGACGAGCTGGCGCGCATTCACGGGCTCGATTTTCGCTCGGCCGATGTGCTGGCACTGCCGAAGGCGGCAATCGACGAACGTGCTGCAGTACGCCGTGACATGGAGGGCCGTATCAACGGCTCGCATTGATAGGAGCGGTGATGGCGAATTTTGCATTGTTGGGCGCCGGGGCGCCGCTGAACGAGAGCACCTCGCGCACGCCGCATGACGATCTGCTGCTGCCGAACGGTAAACGGGTTGGTGACGTTGGCACCGAACTGCCCGCGATGTTGATCGCGCTCAAGGTTCCGGGCGCCAGCCACAGCGCCGGCCGGGCGGCAAACATCGAGGCTTACGCTGCGCACATCCAGGCCATTCGCGAGGCGGCGGCTGATGCTGCGATCGCCGCGTGGCTCGCAAAGAAGGCTGCCACGGCATGATCAATCACTTCACTCGCACGGACCGAGACTTCGCCAACCTGGTCTTGGCCGACGGCCGGCCGGCCGAAAGCTTGAGGCTGGTCCCGCTATTCAAGGAACTTACGAGAATGGGCATCCCTGGCATTCGTCCTGAAATGGGCAAGGCTGATTTGCTCGGGGCGTATGACGCTGCAGTGCGTGCCGTTGCCGACGACTTGCGACCGCCGGGCGCGCTCCGCCCCGCCGATCTTTCACAAATCGTCGCTAAGCAGGCGGCCGAATTCATAGCGCGCCAGGCCGCCGGTGGACTCGGCACCGACACCGCGGCCACCAAGGCGCCGCAAATGCCGATCGCATCGACGAGGACCTGAGCCATGGTGGATGACCTGGACGATCAGGACGTTGCCCCGCGGGAATATCTGCGAGGGATTACCTTCGAGGTGGGCGCGCATCTTGAGAGCGTGACGCGCTGTCCTGATAGCGGCTCCTCCGATTTGGTTGAAATTCACTTGCACCACGCACGAGCGCTGCGACGGTTGCACGGTTCGATCCGGGAGATCATCACCGGGCGCGAGGGAGATTCTCGGTTCATCGATCAATGCCAACGCGCCTACGCTGCGCGGCGCGATTTGGCCGACGTTGAAATCCGTCAGCAACTTGGCGAGTGGCTCCCCGGCTTGTACGGCCTGAGCTATCCAAACTAAACGAGGCAACAATGGCACTCCCGTCTGGATTTTTCTTAGGAGGCATGGCCGAGGGCCAGCAACTCGCGGCCGATCAGGGTTTGCGCCAGCAGGCACTTGACCAGGCGATGAATGTGCAAGTCGACAAAACGATCGAACTAAACAAGTCGCACATCGTCGATATCATCAAGGATGCCAAAAAGGCGGGCGTTCCGGCGGACAAGATCCGGAGCTCACTGGTTGATCCGATTATTCAATCCGTCATGCCGATCTTTCAAAAGACCGGCCGCGACCCGACGCCATTTCTATCCGAGCTTGATGCGCATCTCGGTATCCCCGTTGCGCCGGCCGTCAACGCGGCCAAGACCGAGATCGGCAAGCTTCGCACGGATCTGAAAAATGGGTTGATCACTCAGGACGAATTTACGGCGCGCGTCGATCGCCTCACCAAGGAAACCAACGTCCCCAATGCTGTGGAATTGATCCGGCGAAAGATCGCCACCGGTCAGCAGCTCACACCGGGCGAAAAGCAAGTCTATGACGACGCGCTGAAAGCCGATCCGATCGCGCGCATTCTTGCCGGCGCGCTGGGAACCGGAACCACAACGACAG
Organism: uncultured Alphaproteobacteria bacterium; assembly: GCA_963753575.1. GTDB lineage: Bacteria > Pseudomonadota > Alphaproteobacteria > Rhizobiales > Xanthobacteraceae > VAZQ01. Next base: position 1,385,762 of record CAVWCR010000003.1, on the reverse strand, counting down.
CACCGACGACGCCAGCAGGGCCTTTGCCGCAGTTGCCGATCGATCCGTTAGGACTGAGGAAGCGATAACGTCATGCCGACGCTTGCCGATGCTCGCAAACAATTCCCGCAATATGGCGATGTCCCGGACAGCGCATTTGCGGACGCATTGTATCAGCAGTTCTATTCCGACATTCCGCGCTCGCAATTCGACCAGCAGCTAGGCTTGGCGAGCGACAAGATTGTCGTCCCGGTCAGTGGCCCGCAGGGCGAGATACCGGCACAGGATCAATCGCAGCCGCCACCGGTTCAGCGGTTTGGCGATCCTGCCGAAGTGTCGGCCGCCATTGCCGATGGCAGGCTGAAAAGTGGTGATCAGTTTCTTGATTCGAATGGCGCTTTGCGGATGGTCCCTGGCGTTGGCGGAGCGGTCAGTCGCATTGCCGGCCGCGCTGCTGAGACTGCGAAGGAAGGCTTTGGCGATCGACCGCTAGGACTGTCTGACGAGACGCAAAAGGAATTGCGCGACAAGGGCATCACGTTGCCGCCACGTCTGCAAATGCTGATCGCGGCCGGTGACGCTGCGCTGCGCTCGATCCCCGCGGCCATTGGCGGCGTTGCCGGAACCGTTGGTCAGACCGCGGAGGAACTCGGCACCGACCCGGGCATGGCGCGGCGGCTCGAGCGTGATGTCAACGCGCTGCCCATGAGCATCCCACCGATTGCCCCAACGCCGCGTCCATTCAAGGTGACGGCAGGCGGCACAAAATATCGGTTGCTCGACGAGCCCAAAACCCCGCCTGTTGTCGAACCACCAGCCGCCGTCAACACGATCGACAAGCTGGCGACCGAAGCCAAGGCTGCCGATGAAATCGCCGCAACGGCAGAAACCCCGGCCGCGAAGATTGGCGGCGATGTGGTCGAGACCGCGGCGCGCAATTCGGCCGAAGCCGATCGCGTCGCCAAGGCCGGCCCCGATCGCGCCGGCAATGTGAACCTCGATCGCATCCACGCGCCGGAAGATGTCAAGGACGCAATCCGGCAGACGGCCGAGGACAACAAGGATTTCACGACCGCCCGCCGCGGGACCATTTCGCACGATGAAACGCGCGACATGGCCGCGCTGTTGGGAATGTCGCCAGAGGATCTGACCAAGCGCAAGATCGGGCAGGCGTTCAACGCGGAAGAAATGTTTGCCGCCCGGGAATTGCTGGTGTCGCAGGCGACCAAGGTTCGCGACCTCGCGCGCCGCGCCCAAGGTGGCTCCGATGCCGACCGCGCGCAATTCGCTGCGGAGATGACGCGGCTTGTAACCATCCAAGAGCAGGTATCGGGCGCGACAGCGGAAGCCGGACGGGCTCTGTCGCAGTTCCGCATGCTTGCCGGCGCTTCGCGTGATGAAATTGCCCGCCTGGTGGAAGCATCCAAGGCGTCCGGCATTGACGCCATGGCGGCCAAGGTTGCCGAGCTGGACGATCCGGCCAAAGTGGCGACCTATGCCCGCAACGCCTACAAGGCAACCACCGCGGACATGCTGCACGAGGCATGGATTAACGCGCTGTTGTCCGGCCCGACGACGCACGCGGCCAACATGCTGAGCAACGCGCTGGTGTCTCTGTGGTCAATCCCGGAGAGCGCCGCGGCGGCCGCAATCTCCAAGGTGACCGGTTCCGGTATCTCATTGCGCGAGCCGATCGGCCGCATGTTCGGAATCCTGGAGGGCGCCAAGGACGGCATCATTGCCGGCTGGCGCGCGTACCGCACCGAACAGGCCGGCGACCTTGCGACCAAGCTGGAGACGCGCCAGCACCGCGCCATTCCGAGCGCAAACATTGCCGGCGTTGAGATCGGCGGCAAGCAAGTCCGCATCCCAGGCCGGCTACTGATGGCAGAAGATGAGTTCTTCAAGTCAATCGGTATGCGCCAGGAAATCAATACGCTGGCATTGCGCCAGGCTGCATCCGAGGGATTGAAGGGTCGCGCTCTTGCGGCGCGCGTCACCGATCTGAAAGCCAATCCAACCGAGGCGATGGTCAAGGCCGCGCGTGATGCCGCGGAAAAGCAGACGTTCACAAATCCGCTAGGCGAGTCCGGCCGCGCGTTGCAGAACTTTATCCGCAGCACACCCGGTATGCGCTTCGTTGTGCCGTTCGTGCGGACGCCAATCAACATTGTGAAGTTTGCGGCCGAGCGTTCGCCATTTGCGCCATTGTTCAAGGAAGTCCGCGCCAACCTCAAAGGCGAAAATGGACTGGTAGCGCGAGACAATCAGGTGGCGCGCATCGCGCTCGGCTCGACCGTTAGCGCGGTGACAGCCTACATGGCCGCGCAAGGCAACATCACGGGCGGCGGGCCGGCTGACACCAGAAGCGCGGGCTACTTTATGCCGATGGTTGGCAGCCCTACAGCGTCAAGATCGGGGACACCTATTACAGCTATTCGCGGTTTGAGCCGATGGGAATGCTGATGGGCGTTGCCGCCGATTTTGTCGAGCTCCAGAAGGCCATGGCCACCGACGAGAAAGCAAACCTCGCGGCTTTGATCATGGGCTCGGTATCTCGCAATCTGTTGTCAAAGACCTGGCTGCGCGGCCCCTCCGATCTGATGGAGGCAATCAACGATCCGACGCGCTACGGCCCGCGCTACATTCAACGGACGTTGGGGACCGTGGTCCCAACCGGTGTCAGCCAACTGGCGCAAGCCAATGATCCTTACTTGCGGGAGGCTCGCACCGTTCTGGACACGATCCGGTCCCGCATCCCAGGCGAGCGCGAGAAGCTTTTTGCAAGACGCGATGTCTTTGGCGAGCCGATCAAGCGCGAGGGCGCCGTTGGCCCGGATATCCTGTCGCCTATCTACCAGAGCGCGGCCAAGAACGATCCGGCAATAGCCGAGCTGGTGCGCCTCAAGGTGACGCCCGGCCGGTTGGCGCGGACGATCCGTGGCGCCGAGTTGACGGACGCTGAATACGACACCTACTCGCAGATGGCCGGCAAGCTCATGAAGCGCGGGCTTGACGCCCTGGTGGCGCTGCCGAACTGGCGCGAGATACCGGAGGCTGCGCAGGCAGAGGCGTTTGCGGACACGATCCGCAAATCCCGTGACATGGCGAGATCACAGGTGCTTGCCGCATTTCCTGATCTTCCGCTCCGCATTGTCGCGGCCACCATGAAACGCAAACGGCTAACACCAGCAGAAAGGACGACACCATGAGCCGGAAAGACGAGCTTGACGAAAAGCTAAAGGAAGATGTCGAGGGCCTTGCGGCCGAAGACTTCCAGGTATTGCAACAGGCCGTTCAGGAACGCCGTGCCCGCGAGGGTACGGATCAAGCGGAGATTGCCCGCAAGGCTGCACGCATGAACGATCACGAGTTCCAGAAATTCAAAGACGACTGCATCGGTTAATCCAATGACGGACACCAACACCGATCCGCTTGCTGATCCTTCCCCGGCGCCGGCGGCTCCCGCAGCCAATGACGCGGGGACCGCAGCCGACGCACAAGAGCTGGACGATCTTGACGCCCTGTTGTCGGAGTATTCCGCGACGGAAAAGGCGGCCGATCTTGATGCTGAGGCTGAGCCACCGGCCCAGCAGGAACAGCCTGTAGAAGTCGATACGATGCAACTGATTGCACATTCGTATCGCGATATGCAGCGGCAGCAGGCCGCGCTTGATGCGCGCGACGGGAAGGAAGCGGTCGAGGCGATCCGCGGCGATATCAATTCGGCGGTCTATCCGAACGAAATGGTCGAGGGTTGGATCAAGAGCGTGGGCGAGAAGGATCCCGCTATTAAAGAAGCTTGGCAAAACCGCTACACCGATCCGCACACATATACGCGCACGGTCGATCGCCTGAGCCGGCGGTTCTACAAGGAATTCGGCAAGCTTCCGGACAATGAAGCAACCAACGACCGGGCGGCCGTTGCCGAAGCGGTGCGAGGTGCATCAACCAGGGCGCCTGAACCGCAAGCAAAGAACTTTGGTCGCATGTCTGACGGCGAATTCGCGGCCGAGAAGGACAAGCTGTTCGGTGGGTGAGCAGGGTTTAGAACGTGCCGGTTAGCCAAAGCCATACGCCATAGATCAGCGCCAGCACGAGGCCGATCATGAGCAGCACCATTTGCCGCCGAGCGTGGCGATTGAACGTATCGGGCGGGATTTTCACGCACTACCGCTCTCTTGTGGCGTGCGAGTCCTCTGAGCAGCGGCGTACTCTCGTGCTTCATCAGCCTTCGCCATAGACTCTACATGATGCACAAACAGCAATGGGAACAGCGGGGCGATGAGGCAGGTCAAAACAAGCACGCTCTTGGATCCACCTTCGAGGTATTCCAATTCCCAAAGGCCACCGAAGAAGAGGGCGCATGCAATCACGATCGCTACAGTGCGCCTTATCGCACGTTGAGTTTTCATGGTCGTTCCCCTTTCGGATCGGCTCCCACGCGCTTCACAATCTCTCTCAATGCATCGCCGCGCGTCAGTTCATGAACGCGCGCAAATTCGTCGATGATCGCTAGTTCCGGTTCACGCCATCGAATGGCGATCAGAATGCCTTTTCCGGTTGGCGCCGGGCCGGGCTTTTTTCGTTTGCCGCGGCGGGTAACCTTGCTAGCACGGTTTGACTTTCCCATATATCCATGCTAGCACGGTTACTGCCGGCTGGGCAAGCCCGCCGGCAGCACTAACAGGAGGACCGTTCGATGGAAGCGATCTTCTGGATTGTCCTGATCGTCGTGATGTTGGCCTGGTTGGTCACTCAGTCCTGCGAACTTTACCGAATGATCAAAGAAATCCTTTCCTGACACGCGGGCGCAAATGCCCGTCCCATCTTCAAGCCGGAGACACCTGCATGACCAAAAGTCTTCCAGCGCCGGGGCAGAGCGTGTCAGCGCTCGCGCGCGAGTATGGCGTAAGCCGTTCGACCATCCGGCGATGGCAGTCAAATGGGTGGTCACCGATCGAACCGGCGACAGTCAAAATTCTACCGCAAGATCAACAAGTGACCACTCATGGCCAGGGGGGTGGCCGTTCGCGGCCAGGGCTGGCCATCCTGCTCATGGCGCTCGCGCTCGGGATTGGCGCGCTGGCGATCGGGATCAATGCGCAAACTGGGTGGCACTTCGGCACAACGCCGCTCGCGGCCATCACGTTCGCCGGCCTGGCCGTGGCTGGCGATCTCCTGGCGATCTGCCTGCCCAGCACGGCCAGTGCCCTGTGGCACTCCGCCACCGAGTCTTGGCCATGGCCGCCTGGGGCACCTGGTCAGCCGCAGCAACCCTGGCCGTGTTGGCCAGTCTCGGCTTTGTCGAGCGCCACGTCAGCGACACCGCGGCCGGGCGCGCGGCGATCGTGACGACGGCGAGCGCCGCGACCGACCAGCGGATCTCCGCGATCGAGGCGGCGCGGACGGCCGCCGATGCGGCCAGGAGGGCACGGGAAGCCGAATGCGTCCGGCGTGGTCCGTTGTGTCGCGAACGCGAGGCGGACGAACGAGCGGCGCTCAATACACTGAACAGCGGGATCGCGGCGCCGATCCCGGCTGTGGCCGAGATTGCGGACACCGACCCGCAGGTTACCGCCAGCGTTCGGCTCGCGACCTGGGTTCACATCCCCGTCGCGGCCGAGGACGTTGTGAACCTGCGGCTCGCGCTGATGGTCGCGATCCCAAACCTTGCCGGGCTGATCCTGGCGTTCGCGGCGGGGCTAATGCGGCCGGCAGGACGCGAGGCTTGATTGACGAGGACCGTCACGATTGTCTGTGGCAGTCTCGGATGCGCTTAGTCGTCCGGGGCAATGGTTGGCCAAAGAGCCGCGATGTTGCGACAGTTTGCAACAATTTCCTTCATTCTATTCGCTGTGGCCTTGACTCCTGGCCATACATTCTTTGACCCAACGTCGATCACCATACAGTAGGGGCCGTGGATTTCGCCGTCTCCCGTGAGATATGTCCTGCCGTATTCTTGAAGGATAGCCGAAACGAATCCACCCGCGTCTTCGTCTAAGGCGAAGTTGCGTGGAAAATGAAGTTTCATCGCCCCAATGAGAGAAGCATCCTTTTTCCCCAAACCTTTCAAGATGACGTCGGGGCGAACGCTAATTTCCACGTTTTGAATTTTCAATCTCGGGGGCGCGTGCTCGCCAAGACTTGGTGAGCCGCCCTTTAGGTCGATGATGTCTAGCATGGACTCGAAAGTTTCGAGCGCATCGACATTAGCCGCCAGCCTTCTTTGTGTCCCGATTTTCTCCGGGGCTTGTTGTTCAAGAACCGCTATGGCCCTAAAGAGAACAGAAGTATTCTCAAGATTAGATGCGATACACGTGGATATCGCGTCAGTAGCCTCTCTGTAATACATCCCCTTAAAATCTTGAGGGAACTTCTGATCTCTTAGTATCTGTCGTTGACGCGGCGCCTTTGCGGTAATAAATTCGGCAAGCTTGTTGACACTTATACGCGCTTGTCTTGCAGCGTCTTTGGCCATGCGATTCCCCGTCAGGATGGAGACTCACCAAATGGACGAGTACTTTGCCGCAATGCCGATGACCAACGCAACCAAACTGTGTGTGGGAGGAATTACGCGCGCGGAATCTGAGCGCGCCAATGATGATGGTGTGGATGTCGATGGCAGGGGTTACTATTTGTTTCTTGCAAATGAGGCCGATCCTAAGCAGCCCATTGAAATCTTCGCGAAGTTTGTTTCGGAATTGGAAGCCGGACGCTTCGCGCGATTGCTTGCGGGTCGTTCTTGAATTCCCACCAAGCCGATTCGCCCTCGCAACTGTTGCGTCCGCCCGTTGAACGTCGCCATTTTCACAAATTCACGAGGCGGCCAGCTCGGGCCGCGGATTGTTGCCCCAGATGTTGCCCCGGATCAGATTTTGGAGACTTGCGGGGGCGCTGAATGTAAGCTAAGTCTTTGATTTTAAATGGCTCCGCGGGTAGGATTCGAACCTACGACCAGCCGGTTAACAGCCGGCTGCTCTACCACTGAGCTACCGCGGAACAGCGCATCGGGCGCGCGACGGCTATAACAAAGGCGTACCGCATTGTTAAGCGTGAAATCGGGCGCCCCAAAAAGATCAACACCGGCCCGCAGATCGCGAGCCGGCGTTGGGATCAGGTCGTAGCCCGGGGATCAGCCCCGGCAGGCAGGCGATTACGGTCGGCTGAAGCTCGACAGAACAGCCTGCGGGATGTCCGAGCGCTTGAGGCCGCGTGCCGCAAGTTCGGCATCGGTCATGCGCGAGAGCGACTTGAACCGCTCCGCCATGACCCGCGCCTCGCCAATGCCGTCCAGGAAGTCCAAAACGCTTTGGTTAATGCGCTGCAAGAGGGCCGGGGTCCGGCGGAGTATGTGATTGAGTGCGAGTGCTGTCATTTCGACGTTGGTTCCTTTCAAAAAGCGGTCTTCGTAGCCTCTATATAGGCTGGTATTATAGCGGTTTCATCGTTGGTTATTGCATAGCAGCAATTTTACGCTGCATGGCAATGTGGTAGCAATTTCTTAAAATTTTCATCAAGGCGATGGCGAATCATCCGCCCAACTGGAACCTACCGTAATACCCGTAGGTCTGCGCCTCGGAATGTCTGGAAAAATTGGAGGCCACGCCCGGAATTGAACCGGGGTACACGGTTTTGCAGACCGTTGCGTAACCACTCCGCCACGTGGCCGTTTCGGGAGCGCGATGCGGGCCGTAGGCGCGGCGCACCGTGGTGTCCGCTATACAGGAGCGATAGTTGGGGAGCAACGGCCACCCCCGCAATGCCTTGCGCCGGGCGCGGCCTTGCCGCTAGAGATTTTCGTCACGCACTTCCACAGGGATTCGCTTCCACGGGGATTCGTCGATGGTCGATTTTGCCGCCGCGCGCCGCATGATGGTTGACTGTCAGGTTCGCACCAGCGACGTCACCGATCTGCGTCTGATCGCGGCCATGATGGCGGTGCCCCGGGAGCGGTTCGTGCCGGAATCGAAGGCCGAACTGGCCTACCTCGATATGGACCTGCCGGTAACCGCAGCCGGCCCGCGCAGTCTCCTCAAGCCGATGGTCTTGGCCAAGCTCATCCAGGCCGCCGAGATTGCGGAAACCGACCACGTGCTCGACGTTGCCTGCGCCACCGGGTATTCGGCGGCCGTGATCGCGCAGTTCGCCGGTTCGGTGGTGGCCCTGGAGCAGGATCCGGTGCTGGCGCAGGCCGCCCGCGACAACCTGGCGGCGCTCGGCGCACGCAACGTGACGGTCGTCACCGGGCCGTTGGTCGAGGGCTGGCCGGCTGGCGCTCCGTATGACGTGATTCTTGTCGGCGGTGCAGCCGAGGTGTTGCCCGAGGCGCTCTCGCGACAACTCAAGGATGGTGGGCGCCTGGTCGGCGTGTTCGGCCGCGCCCCTGTGAGCAAGGCGATGCTCTATCATCGTCGGAGCGACGGGGAGGCGAGCGGCCGGCCGATCTTCGATGCCGCGGCGCCCCCGCTGCCGGGATTTGCGGAACCGCCGGCCTTCGTGTTCTAGTGTTGACCGGTCCGGTAGCGTCTGTCTGATGAGGCGGTAGGTAAAGTTGCACAGTGTGGCGCGGATGCCCCACAGGGCATCTTTTGCTTGGGGAAGCTTTCCAAAAGAGTTTTGTCACACAGTTGCTTATGTTTAATAGTTCAGATTGACGCCCGATCCAGGGTTGCGTGATTTGTTTTGCGCGGGCGGTGGTGACGGGCCGCGTCGCGCACATTGGGGCTGGATCAATGTCTGAGGGTGAAGAGCGTCAGAACCGTCCTGCGATACGTGCAGGTGCCGCGTTGGTCGCGCTGGTGTTGGCGAGTGTTGCCTCGCCGGCTGCTGCCGACACGCTCGAACGCGCCCTGATGCAGGCTTATCAGAATAATCCACAGCTCAATGCTCAGCGTGCCGCCACGCGGGCGACTGACGAGAACGTCTCCATTGCGCTCGGCGGCTATCGTCCGCGCCTTTCCGCGACCAGCAGCCTGTCCGAGGTTTATCTTGAAAACGTCGCCAGGACGACATCGGCCCCTGGCTTCTCGAAGAGTCACGGACAAAACGCGGTCTCTACTTTTGGTGCGACCGGCACCCAGACCCTGTTCAACGGGTTCCAGACCGGCAACCGCACGCGCCAGGCGGAATCGCAAGTGCTCGCCGCGCGCGAGACGCTGCGATCGACCGAGCAGACGGTGCTCTTGAGCGGGGTCACCGCTTATATGAATTTGCTGCGTGACGCCGCCGTGCTGGAACTTCAGCGCAGCAACGTGAACGTTCTGGAAGCGACCTTGCGGCAGACGCGTGACCGCTTCAGCGCGGGTGAGGTTACCCGCACCGACGTGGCGCAAGCGGAATTGCGTCTCGCCGGCGGGCGCTCATCGCTGCTTACTGCCGAATCGAACTACGTGACCTCGAAGGCGAACTATAGACAGGTGATCGGTGTTGAGCCCGGCCGGCTGTCGGCCGCTATGCCGGTCGATCGCTTCTCGCCGCGCAACTTGGCCGGCGCATTGGCGCGGGCGCGCACCGGACACCCGACCATCACGTCTGCCAGCTACAACGTGGATGTCGCCGCCTTTCAGGTGAAGGTCGCAGAAGGCGCGCTTTATCCGACTGTCACGCTGCAGGGCAGCGTTAACAAGTCCTTCGGCTCCACCAGCAGTATCAACGCCCTGCAGAATTTCAATGCGGCGATCGGCGGCCAAGTGTCGGTTCCGCTCTATCAAGGCGGTCAGGAATACGCGACGATTCGTCAGGCCAAGGAAACACTTGGACAGCGGCGACTTGATCTCGACACGGCGCGCGATCAGGTGCAGTCGACGGTAACGCAGGCCTGGGGACAACTCGAGGCTGCCAAGGCGCAGATCGAATCAACGACCGCGCAGGTCAACGCGGCCGAGATCGCGCTCAACGGTGTGCGCGAAGAAGCCCGCGTTGGCCAGCGCACCACGCTCGACGTCCTCAACGCGCAACAGGATCTGGTCAATGCGCGGGTCTCGCTCGTTACCGCTCAGCGCGATCGCGTCGTTGCGTCCTACACCGTGCTGGCGGCAACCGGCGCGCTGTCGCCGCAGGTGCTCGGTTTGAAGGTGCAGACTTATGACCCGGTGACGCACTATCATCAGATTCGCGACAGCTGGTCCGGCGTGCGGACGCCAGATGGGCGTTGAGGCAATCGGCTGTTGCCAGACACCACAAAACCTTGCGTTCAACCTTCGAACTGACATACTGATTCCGGCCAGCGTGTAGGCTGTGTGGTCGATTCGCGTCGCGTAACGATTGGTACTTTCGGGGAACTTGGCCGGGCGGGCCCAAGTTGGGGGTGCGGCAATGAATCAGCCTGCAAGGGCGCAAGAACCGTCGATGGAGGAAATTCTCGCCTCCATTCGCAGAATTATCGCCGACGACGACGCCGGCAAAAGTCCGCCCAAGGCCGAGAGTCCGAAGGCCGAGAATCCGATGCCGCCGCCGCCCACGCCGATGGCGGCGCCGCGGCCGGTTGCTCCACCACCGCCGCCTCCGCCACCGGTTGAGCCGATGATGCAGCCGGACGATCTTGATTCGATGCTCGGCGATGTGGACAAGGAGCCGGTTCCCGAAAGAGCCGACGCCGATGTCCTCGACCTGACCGAAGCCATGGCGGCCGAGGTTCCAAGCCCGCAGCCTGCGGCGATCGACAACGTGTCGCCGATGCCGGAATTGCACAGCGAGCCGGTAAGCGAGCCGCGTCCGCTGATCTCGTCGTCGACCAGCGCGGCGGTCGATTCTGCGTTCAATACGCTTGCGCACACGGTGCTGGTACAGAACGCTCGCACGCTGGAGGATCTTGTACGCGAAATGTTGCGGCCACTGCTGAAATCGTGGCTCGACGACAACCTTCCCGGCATGGTCGAGCGACTGGTTCGCGCCGAGATCGAGCGCGTCTCGCGCGGCCGCACCTGATCGCTGCTCATTGCGTCTACTGCGGCGCCTTGGCACGCCGCAGTTCATACGCGAACCAGAGCGCAAGCGCGGGCAGCACGACGGCGGTCAGCGCGAACAGCGGCGCTCCGCCGAAGCGATCGAAAACGAACGCGCCCGCCGCGACGCCGCCGGTCTGGCCGAGATAGATCGCCGACGAGAAGATCGCGACCGCGGTTCCGCGCGCTTGCGGTGTCATTTGCGTGGCGTTGGTCTGCAGCGTGTTGTGCAGCGCGTAGAATCCAAGCCCGATCATGGTCACCGCGATCGGCGCGAGCCACCAGGTCGCGCTGGCCGCAAGGATCACGTAGGCAATGCCGCACAGAAGGCCGCCGCCGGTCGCGAGCCCACGCTGTCCGAAGCGGTTGACCAGCTGTTGGACGCTCGCAGCGTAAAGCAGGCCGCCGATCGCGAATGTTCCGACGATGAGCCCGACCGCCGCGAACCCCAGACCGAAGCGCTGATGGAGATCGGCGCCCACGTATGCAAATGCGCCCCATCCGATCGATGCCTCGATCAGCACCGCCACGATGACGATGCGGGCCCACCGGTTGGACAGCACCGTTGCATAGTCGGCGATGAAGCCGCGCGAGGTTTCTTCCGGTCGTGTTGATGTGCGTGTGCGCGGGTTTGAGAGAAGCTCGACGATCAGGCCGACGGCCGCGAGCGCAAACAGTGCGCCGAGCACAAAGAAGACGTTGCGCCACCCGAACCACTCGCCCAGCACGCCGCCTGCCGCCTGGCCGAACAACTGGCCCAGGATCTGGCCCGAGAGGTAGCGCCCGAGCACCGGCTGGCGGCGATCATAGGGTGTGACGTCGCCCACATAGGCCATCGACAGCGGGATCACCCAGCCGGCAGTCGCTCCGGCCAGGAGGCGGGCGATTGCCAGCTCGGACAGCGTGTTGGCGAGACCGCAGAACATCACCAGGATCGATGACGCCAACGCCATGATCGCGACGCTCAGGTACTTGCCGAAGCGGTCGCCGACCGGCCCGATCAGCAGCTGGATGCTGCCGTGCGCGATGGCGTAGGCGGTCACCACTATCGCAGCCGCCCCCACGGTGGTGCCGAAATCGGCCGCGATCTGCGGCAACAAGGAGTTGGTGACCCGGACCTGCGCCTGGCTCGCAAAGCCTGCGACTGACAGCAGGATGATCGACCGTGTCGGGGTCTTGCCGGTGTCCGGGGTGGCGAGGGCAGTCACGAGGGTGCTCTGGTTGCAATGGAGCGCAGATGGCGCGGCGGCAGGCGTTGACAGGAGGGAACGTGGGGGGCTTTTTAGCGCGCCAGTGCCCCGCTCCCAAAGTTCGTGAATTGTAGCAGCAAGCTCCGACACGAACCTCGGAAGCAAAGGGGCAGTAGCAACTCTATGATTCTAGTGCCGCTTTTCGATTTTGAAGGTCCTAACCGGACTTGCCGCCGGTGGTTAGGAACGCCAAATCGGCGGCACTAGCCACCCGAAACCGAAACCGCAATGATCGACAAGACCTACCAGCCCGCCGATGTCGAAGGCCGCATTTATTCCTCCTGGGAAGCCGCGGGCGCGTTTCGCGCCGGCCGGCCGGAGCGAAAGGCCGCCGAGCCCTACGCCATTGTGATCCCGCCGCCCAACGTCACCGGCTCGCTCCACATGGGGCACGCGCTCAACAACACGCTGCAGGACATCCTGTGCCGGTTCGAGCGCATGCGCGGCCGCGACGTGCTGTGGCAGCCCGGCACCGACCATGCCGGCATCGCCACCCAGATGGTGGTGGAGCGCCAGCTCATGGAGCACCAACAGCCGGGCCGGCGGGCGCTTGGACGCGAGAAGTTCCTTGAGAAGGTCTGGGCCTGGAAGGCGGAGTTGGGCGGGACCATCATCAAGCAGCTCAAGCGGATCGGTGCCTCTTGCGACTGGTCGCGTGAGCGCTTCACCATGGACGAGGGGCTCTCGCGCGCGGTCCTTAAGGTGTTCGTGGAGCTCTACCGGGCGGGGCTGATCTATCGCGACAAGCGGCTGGTCAATTGGGACCCGAAGCTTCTCACCGCGATCTCCGATCTCGAAGTGCAGCAGGTCGAGGTGAAAGGGCATCTCTGGCATTTCCGGTATCCGGTCGAGGGCCTGAAAGACACCATCATCACAGTGGCGACCACGCGGCCCGAGACCATGCTGGGTGATACGGCGGTGGCAGTGCATCCGGACGATCCGCGCTACCGGCGGCTGGTCGGCCGGTTCGCTATCCTGCCGCTGGTCGGCCGGCGCATTCCGATCATTGCCGACGAGTATTCCGATCCCGAGAAGGGCACGGGCGCGGTCAAGATCACGCCGGCGCACGACTTCAACGACTTCGAGGTTGGCCGCCGGCACAATCTTCCATTGATCAACGTGCTCGACCGCGAGGCCAATCTCAATCTCGAGAACAATGATGCCTTCCTGGAGGGCCTCGATCCGCTCTCGCCCGAACTCACCGAGACGCTTTCGCTGCACGGCATCGACCGGTTTGTCGCCAGGAAGCAGATCGTCGAGCGCATGCAGACGCTCGACTTGGTCGCCAAGATCGAGCCGCACACCCACATGGTGCCGCACGGCGACCGCTCGGGCGTCGTGATCGAGCCCTATCTGACCGATCAATGGTACGTCGACGCCAAGACACTGGCGCAGCCCGCGATCGCTGCGGTGCGCGAGGGGCGCACCGTGTTCGTGCCCAAGCAATGGGACGCGACTTTCTTCAACTGGATGGACAACATCCAGCCCTGGTGCATCTCGCGCCAGCTCTGGTGGGGCCATCAGATACCGGCCTGGTACGGCTGGGAGCGCGACGGTGACGCGCTGTCGATCGCCAGGCCCAAGATCTTCGTTGCCGAGAGCGAGGCCGAGGCGCTGGCGCAGGCGCGCGACTACTACCAGCGCGACGTCGAGCTCGTTGGCTCGCTCGACGAAAGCCTCTCCCGCGTCGGCTTTGGCTCCGACGCGTTGCCCGAGATGATCCCGGTCTGGCGCGACGAGGACGTGCTCGACACCTGGTTCTCCTCCGCGCTCTGGCCGTTCACGACGCTCGGCTGGCCGGACCAGACACCGGAGCTCAAGCGCTACTACCCCACCAATGTGCTGGTGACCGGCTTTGACATCATCTTCTTCTGGGTTGCCCGCATGATGATGGCCGGGTTGCACTTTATGAAAGAGGTGCCGTTCCACACGGTCTACATTCATGCGCTGGTGCGCGACGAGCGCGGCGCCAAGATGTCGAAGTCGAAGGGCAACGTCGTCGACCCGCTCAACCTGATCGACGAATACGGCGCGGACGCGCTGCGCTTCACGCTCGCCGCCATGGCGGCGCAGGGCCGCGACATCAAGCTCTCGACCCAGCGTGTGGAGGGCTACCGCAACTTCGCGACCAAGCTCTGGAACGCGGCCCGCTTCGCGGAGATGAACAACTGCGCGACCGTGCCGTCGTTCGATCCGGCCTCCGCCAAGGAGACGCTCAATCGCTGGATTGCACACGAGCTGCAGAAGGCCTGCGCCGAAATTACCGAGGCGATCGAAGCATATCGCTTTAACGAAGCCGCCGAGGCGGTCTACCGGTTCGTGTGGAACATCTTCTGCGACTGGTACCTGGAGCTCGCCAAGCCGATCCTTGCGGGCGGCACGCCCGCCGCGATTTCCGAAACGCAGGCGATGACCGCCTGGGTGCGCGACGAGATCCTCAAGCTGCTGCACCCGTTCATGCCGTTCATCACGGAAGAGCTGTGGCGGGTCACCGCGGAGGAGGGCCCCAAGCGTTCCTCACTGCTCGCGCTCGCCGCGTGGCCCCAGCATGCACAGCTTTCCGCCGATGACGCAGAGGCCGAGATCGGCTGGGTCATCGACCTTGTCACCGCGGTGCGCTCGCTGCGCGCCGAGATGAACATCACCATGGCGACCGAGGTGCCGCTGGTACTGGTCGGTGTCTCCGCCGAGACCGAAGCGCGCGGCGCGCGCTGGGTTGACGTGATCAAGCGCCTGGCGCGGCTCTCGCGCCTGTCGGTGTCGTCGTCGGTGCCGCCCGGCGCAGTGCAGCTTCTGGTGCGCGGCGAGGTGGCGGCGCTGCCGCTCGTCGGCGTGATCGACTTTGCGGCCGAGGAGGTGCGGCTCAACAAGGAGCTGGCGCGGGCCATCAGCGATATCGCGCGCGTCGACGCCAAGCTCGCCAATGCCGACTTCATGCGCCGCGCGCCGGAAGAGGTGGTGGACGGCGAGCGCGAGAAACGCGAGGAAGCCGACGGCCGGCGCCGCAAGATCGAGGAAGCTTTGGCGCGGCTACGTAGCGCATCCGATCTCGCACCGTCGTCGTGACGAAATTAGACCGAGACGAGCTGAGGTTGAACCGCCTCATGATTCCGGTCGGTCCCGCGGAAGTGGGGGGCCCAATGTGTGCTCAAGGTTCCTTGGCACGAACCCAGCCACTGTCGTCCCCGCGCAGGCGGGGACCCATAACCACCAAGGTTGCGGTTATTGCTGGCCGTGCCACATCGCCTCGCTGCGGCGTATGGGTCCCCGCCTGCGCGGGGACGACAACAGAGAGTCATTGCTTCACAGTGGGCGAGGACAGTGGTTATTGATTTTGGCCTCCGCGTCCACGCCTTCGCGGGGAACAGCGCAGTCTCAGAACGACGAGGGGGAGACGTCCTTGGCCAGCGCGTGCGTCGGTGTCATCGGTCTCGGCTTGATGGGAGAGGTCTTTTTACGTCGCCTGATCGACGGCGGTCAAAGCGTCGTCGGCTACGACATCGATGTGGCCAAGGGCGTGCGGCTCGCCGAGATGGGCGCGCGTGCGGCCGCCTCGATCGCGGAGGTGGCGCACACCTGCGATCCGATCGCGCTGGCGGTGTTCGATACCTCGCAGGTCGAGGACGTGGTCGAGAACCACATCCTTCCGGCGGTGGCCGAAGGCTCGCGCAAGATCGTGCTCTGCACCAGCACCTGCGATCCCGACCGCATCGCCTCGCTCGGCGAACGCGTGATCCCGCGCGGAATCCGTTTCCTGGAGACGCCTGTCTCCGGCACCAGCGAGCAGGTGCGCCGCGGCGATGGCGTCGGGCTGATCGGCGGCGACCGCGAGACTGCGGCGGAGGCCGAGGCGGTGCTGGCGATCCTGTTCCCGCGCCGCTTCCATGTCGGCCGCATCGGCGACGGCGGGCGCACCAAGCTCGCTGTCAATCTTATACTCGGCCTCAACCGCATGGCGCTCGCCGAGGGATTGGTCTTCGCCACCCGCCTGGGACTCGATCCTGCGGCTTTTCTCCCGGTGGCGAAGGCGTCCGCCGCCTATTCGCAGATCATGGATGTGAAGGGTGGCAAGATGCTCAATGGCGACTTCACACCCGAGGGCCGCGTGCGGCAGACGCTCAAGGACGTGCACCTGATGCTGGAGCAGGCCAAGCGTCATGGGCAGGCTCTACCCATGCTCAACGTGCATTGCGACGTACTGGAGGCCTGTGTGCGCGCGGGCGAAGCGGATCTCGACAACAGCGCTGTCATCAAGGAGATTGCGCGGCGGCAGGTCAACCAGAAGGTAACATAGACTCCAATGGCCAATCTCAAGCTCACGCTCGCCTGCTGGGACTATGACCGCACCCGCCCGCTGATGGACGGACGCGTGAAGCCCGACGGCATCGATTTCGACATCAAGCTGCTGCGGCCGCGCCAGAGCTTCCAGCGCATGCTTGACAACAAGGAGTTCCAGCTCTCCGAGCTGTCGCTTGCCTCCTACACCGCGCTGAAGGCGCGCGGCGACTGCCCGTTCGTAGCGGTGCCGGTCGCGCTCTCGAAGATCTTCCGCCACTCCTGCATCTATGTGCGCACAGGCTCCGGCATCAAGACGCCGCACGACCTCAAGGGCAAGCGCGTCGGCACCTCGCAGTACAGCTCGACCGGGCTCTGCTTCATGCGCGGCTTCCTGCAGCACGACTACGGCGTGAAGTCCGAGGACATGCATTGGTTCATGGGCGGGCTCAACACGTTCGTCGAGCCGCCGCTCATTCCGCTCAATCTGCCGCAAGCGATCAAGCTCGACTTCCTCTCCGCCGGGCAGACGCTGGAAAAGATGTTCGCGGCCGGCGAGCTTGATGCGCTCCTGTCGCTCTACATCCCCAAGCTCTTCCTCGATGGCTCGCCCTCGATCGCGCGGCTGTTCCCGAACTTCAAGGAGGTCGAGCGCGACTACTACGCGCGCACCAGGATTTTCCCGATCATGCATACCGTGGTGGTGCGCGAGGACGTGCACCGCGAGCACCCATGGGTCGCACAAAGCATCTACAATGCGTTCAGTAAGGCCAAGGCAATCGCGGTCGACGGCCTCTACGACACCGATGCGCTGCGCGTCGCGCTCCCTTGGCTGATCGATCACGTCGAGGAGAACTGGCGGGTCTTCGGCAAGGACTTCTGGGCCTACGGCCTTGAGCCGAACCGGCCGACCTGGGAAGCGATCGGCCGCTTCGTGCACGAGCAGGGCCTGGCGCCGCGCATCGTTACGCCGGAGGAATTATTCCCTCTCAAGGTCGATTGAACCGATTAACGGTAGAAGCTTGTAATATTGCAACCGTCGCAGCGATGCGCCACGATTTGCCTGTACTTGAATGATTGCGCGGAGAAAATTGCCATGTCGGAAGCCAAAAACGTGGCGGTTCTGGAGGAAGCCTATCGCCGCTGGACCAAGAGCCGCGGCGGCAGCATCGACTATTGGATATCGATCTGCGACGAGAACATCAGGTTCGGCTCGCTCGCGCAGGGCTCTCCGAAGGTGGCCTACATGACCAGCTACCGGGCGCGGGACGAGCTCGCGTATTATTTTGCCGGCCTCGCCAGGGACTGGGAGATGCTCGATTATCACGTCGATGCGCTGGTGGCGCAGGGTGACCGGGTGGTCATGCTCGGCTCATGCTCCTGGCGCTTCAGGAAGACCGGCAAGGTGGTCATGACCCCGAAAGTGGACTCGTGGCGCTTTGCCAACGGCAAAGCGGTCGAGTTCTACGAATACTATGACACTGCGCAGGTTCAGGCAGCGGTCGCCTGAAGCATCCGAAGGAGGAGGGCAGATGGACCTCAACAACCGCCCGGGCGGGCCCAACCTGATCGTCACCGCCAAGACGGCGCACAAGGTGCACTTCCTGGATGCGGCGACGCTCACTCTGGCGAGAACCATCGACATGCCGGGCTCGACCCATGAGCTCACGCTGTCGCCCGACGGCCGCACGGCCTATGGCACGGTCTATGGTGACGGCGTGTTCGCGAAGCGGGTCAACCCGGACCGGCGCATCGTGGTCATCGACCTTCCCTCGAAGTCGCTTCAGCGCATCATCGACCTTGGCGCGGTCTATGCACCGCATGGCGTCATGATGGACGAGCACGGCATGCTGTGGTCCTCGGGCGAACTCGGCAGTGCGGTGCTGGCGATCGATCCCGCGACCGACAAGGTCACGCCGATCGATGTCGGTTCGACCGCGCATTGGGTTGCGGTGAGCCACGCGACCGGCAAGGTGTTCGTCTCGGTCAAGCAGGACTACGTCGCCGTCGTCGATATCGCCCGCCGCGCCATGATGGATCGCATCAAGGTCCCGCAGGTGTTCGAGGGGCTCGCCATCGCGCCCGACGGCGCCACGCTCTATTGCGCGGCGCAGAGCGCGGCCGAGCTCTACGCAATCGACGCGCGCACCCATGCCCTGAAGTGCACCGTGCCGATCGAGGGCGCCGATGGCGCGAAGCGGCAGATGCGCCGCGTGCGGGTCTCGCCCGACAATCGCTACGTCGTAGTGTCGTCAAACCAGGATGCGCATGCGGCGATATTCCTCGCCGACGGCCTCAATCAGATCGCGTCCTTCCCGGCCAAGAAGTCGCCGATGGGTTTTGGCTTCGCGCCGGGCGGCACACATGCCTATCTCTGCTGTCACGATGATGCGGAAGTGTTCGAGTTCGAGCTTGCAACCGGACGCGTGACGCGGACCTTCCCGACGGCGGCAGGATGCGAGTTCATCATCGCGTATCATTGAAGGGCGAATAGCGAATAGCGAATAGCGAATAGCGAATAGCGAATAGCGAAAGGTCTCCGGCGGCAACCTTCTTAATATTCGCTAGTCGCCCTTGAAGGGCTTGCTCAGAAAGCGCGAGCCCTTGAGCCCGTAGCGCCAGGGAAGCTCGACTGCCTTGGTGATGCCGATGCGGGGGCCTGCCACAATCTCGACCGGATCGCGGCGTGCCTCCAGCCGGAATGGCGGCTGATCGAGCGCACGCCCGTTGTGGCCTCCCGTGACGGCCAGCGCCTCGCACAGGCGGCCCGGTCCGGAGCACAGCAGCCGCTCGTCCGTGACGCCACGGCGTCGCCGCATTGTGGCCAAACCCCGCGTCGGGGCGAGCGCCCGGATCAGCACCGCGCTGGCCGAACCTACCTCTTCGCAGACGAAATTGAGGCACCAGTGTATGCCGTAGGAGCGGTACACGTAGGCGTAGCCCGGCGGGCCGAACATCACAGCGTTGCGCTCGGTCCGGCCGCGGAAGCTGTGCGCTGCCGGCTCGGTGTGGTGGTAGGCTTCCACCTCGACGATCACGCCTCCTATGCCGCGGACAAGCAAGGTTGCCCCGATCAAATCGGGCGCCACGGCGTGAACGCTACGGGCGAAGAAGGCGGACAGGCTCGGCATCGCGACGCTATTTAGCCGAACTCAACCTGCATGGGGCTCGGATCGCGATGGGCATTGTCGCCTGCATCATGACACCCCCGGAATGAGGCGGTATCTGCGGATGCTCAAGCAAGCGTTGCACAGACGCAACGGTCGGGGCGTGGATAAGTCGCGGTTACCGCCGGTCGCCTCATATAAGGCGACGGCCGCCTTATTGTTGTTGAAAAATAATAAGTTACCGCCAGAGATTTGACGCTTCCGAGCAATGGATCGTTAGCCGCGTCTGTGGCGAAGTCGCAACACTTCAGAACATTTCTGCCACAGGGCTATCAATGCCGCTTTTTGGCCATAGCATCCTTCGAAACCAGAACTCGATCAAGCGAGCAAGCACGCGACGGTTTTTGGCGGTAATCGGCGATGGATGCCAAGAGCAATATCAAGGCCAGGCTGCCCAGCCGTCACGTGACGGAAGGGCCCGATCGCGCGCCGCATCGCTCCTACTACTACGCGATGGGTCTGACCCGCGACCAGATCCATCAGCCGTTCGTCGGCGTAGCGACCTGCTGGAACGAAGCCGCCCCCTGCAACATCTCCCTGATGCGCCAGGCGCAGGCGGTCAAGAAGGGTGTCGCGGCGGCGGGCGCGACCGCGCGCGAGTTCTGCACGATCACCGTCACCGACGGCATCGCCATGGGGCACCAGGGCATGAAGTCGTCCTTGCCCTCGCGCGAGGTGATTGCGGATTCCGTTGAGCTGACGATCCGCGGCCACAGCTATGATGCCCTGGTGGGCCTCGCCGGCTGCGACAAGTCGCTGCCCGGGATGATGATGGCGATGTGCCGCCTCAATGTGCCGTCGATCTTCATCTACGGCGGCTCGATCCTGCCCGGCACCTTCAAGGGCCGCCCGGTCACCGTTCAGGATGTCTTCGAGGCGGTCGGAAAATATTCCGTCGGCGACATGTCCGACACCGATCTCGAGACGCTGGAGCAGAACGCCTGTCCGTCAGCGGGCGCTTGTGGGGCCCAGTTCACGGCCAACACGATGGCGACGGTGTCGGAGGCGATCGGGCTCGCCTTGCCCTATTCGGCTGGTGCACCGGCGCCCTACGAGATCCGCGACGCCTTCTGCATGACGGCCGGCGAGCAGATCGTCGATCTAATCCAGAACCGCATCCGCCCGCGCGATATCGTCACCCGCAAGGCGCTCGAAAACGCCGCTGCGGTGGTCGCCGCTTCCGGCGGCTCGACCAATGCTGCGCTGCACCTGCCGGCGATCGCGCACGAGTGCGGCATCAAGTTCGACCTGTTCGATGTGGCCGAAGTCTTCAAACGGACACCATATGTCGCAGATTTGAAGCCAGCAGGCCGTTATGTTGCCAAAGACTTATTCGAAGCTGGCGGCGTCCCGCTGTTGATGAAGACGCTGCTCGACCACGGCTTCCTGCACGGCGATTGCGTGACTGTGACGGGGCGTACCGTGGGTGAGAATCTCAAGCGCGTGACGTGGAATGCCGACCAGGACGTGGTCCGTTCCGCCGACAAGCCGCTCTCCGCCACCGGCGGCGTCGTCGGTCTCAAAGGCAACCTCGCGCCGGCTGGCGCGATTGTGAAGGTTGCCGGGCTGGCGGAGCTGAAATTTACCGGTCCGGCACGTTGCTTCGACGGCGAAGAGGCGTGCTTCGAGGCCGTGAAAAACAAGAAGTACCGGGAAGGTGACGTGCTCGTGATCCGCTACGAGGGGCCCAAAGGGGGCCCGGGGATGCGAGAGATGCTTGCGACCACCGCCGCCCTCTACGGACAGGGCATGGGCGGCAAGGTGGCGTTGATCACGGACGGCCGTTTCTCCGGCGCGACCCGCGGTTTTTGTGTCGGCCATGTGGGGCCGGAAGCGGCGGTCGGCGGACCGATCGCGCTCCTGCGCGACGGCGATGTCATTACCCTCGATGCAGAGCTGGGAACTCTCGACGTCTCGCTCTCTGCATCCGAGTTCGAGACGCGGGCGCAGACCTGGAAGGCCCGCGAACCGGAATTCACCTCTGGCTATCTCTGGAAATACGCCCAGCAAGTGGGGCCGGCACGGGACGGTGCGGTCACACATCCTGGCGGTGCGGCTGAGAAAGCGTGTTATGCGGATATATGATGCTGTCCTGAGTCTCGGACTGATCGGCCTTGCGTTCGGCCTCTCGCCGGCGGCGAGTTTTGATGGCCGTCCGAGTGATGCGGCTCCTTCGGGGCCGAGCCTGCAATCCCTCGACCGCGCGCAGAGGTCGGTGGGGCCGGCAGCGGCCCTGGCGCGGCCTCCGGCTGCGATCCCGCACGCCGCCACGCCGATTGAAGCCTTGCGCACCGGCACCCGGGCGCTGCGTGCCGGCAAGGCCGCGCAGGCAGTGACGTCACTCGAGTACGCCGCCGACCAAGGCATGGCGGGCGCGATGTGGAAGCTTGGCCGGATGTACGCGGACGGCGACGGCGTCGGCCAGAACAAGATGCGGGCGTTCGAGTACTTCCGCAATCTGACCAAGGACCATGCCTACGATCCGCCCGACCTTCCGGAATCGCGGTTTGTCGCCAGCGCGTTCGTGGCGCTCGGCCAATACTATCTCGACGGGATTCCGGGTACGGCGGTGAAGCCTGATCCGGCTGTGGCGATCGACCTGTTCCGTCACGCCGCGTCCTACTTCGGCGATTCAGACGCGCAGTATCATCTCGGCAGGCTCTACCTGCTCGGCCAGGGCACCTCCAAGGATGCCCTCCAGGCTGCGCGCTGGCTGCGACTGGCTGCCAACAAGGGGCAGCACAGCGCCCAGGCTATGCTCGGCGGAATGCTGTTCAAGGGGCAGGGCGTGTCACGGCAGGCCGGGATGGGGCTGTTCTGGCTCACCCTCGCCAAGAACGGCGCGGGCGCACAGGACGCTTGGATCTCCGAGACCTACCGGAGCGCGCTCGCGCAGGCGACCGCCGAGGACCGGCTGCGCGCAACCCGCTATCTGGAAGAGTGGTCGCACGGCCGGCGCAAATAGAAAGCGCAACGAGCAGAGACGCGCAAGCAGCACTCACGCGCGCTCGATGTCGAGATCGACCACGAGCGGCACGTGGTCGGAGGGCTTCTCCCAGGCCCGTACGTGCCGGTCGATCTCGCACCCGACCAACCGATCGGCCGCCTGCGGCGACAACAGCACATGGTCGATGCGAATGCCGTTGTTCTTCTGCCAGGCGCCGGCTTGATAGTCCCAGAACGTGTAGAGACCCGGCTCGTCGCTGCTCGCACGCAGGGCGTCGGTCAATCCCAGATGGCAGAGCGCGCGAAATCGTTCCCGCGTGGCTGGCAGGAACAATGCGTCGCCGGCCCAGGCCGCCGGGTTGCGGGCATCGGCCGCCGCCGGAATGACGTTAAAGTCGCCAGCGAGAACGAGCGGCTCCTCCAGCGCCAGGCGCTCCTGTGCATACCGGATGAGTTGATTCATCCATTTGATCTTGTAGGAATACTTGTCGGTGTCCGGGGGATTACCGTTGGGCAAGTAAATCGTCGCGATCCGCAGTGAAGACCCCTTGGTGGAAATCACGGCTTCCAGGAAGCGGGCATGATCATCCATACGGTCGCCGGGCAACTGCGGCGTGACCTCATCGAACGGAAACTTGGACAGGATAGCCACGCCGTTGAAGGTCTTTTGACCATGCACGGCCACGTTGTAGCCAAGGCTCTCGAAGGCCTCGCGCGGGAAGGTGTCGTCGACACACTTCGTTTCCTGCAGGCAGACGAGGTCGGGCTGCCGCTCGGTCAACCAAGCCACTGCATTATCTACTCTTTGCTTTATGGAATTGACGTTCCACGTCGCTATTCGCATGGCCAGCCCGGGCTTGATTGAGCGCTGAGACCGCCAGACCTTTATCCTAAACTAAATGTTTCATAAAGTACTTGCCGCTCCGAGCAAACTTGGTGCACAGGCTCAGTAGGCATGCTAGAGTGAATAATTAAAAATCTAAAAAGACAGTTATGTGGGGCTGACGAGAGGCGAGGGAGCGCGAGCTAAAGGCTCGCTCCGGCACTACGATGAAGCGATGGACTTTGACGCTGGGGATGGCTGCGGCGCTGGCCCTAGCCGGTTATGGTGCGGCGAAGTGGGGTTACTGGCCGTTTCAAGGCGCGGTGGCGCAGGCGCCAAAACAGAAAAACGGGCCGCGTAATGTGCCCGTTGACGTCGCAATTGCCACGAAGAAAACCGTACCCGTACGTGTCGACCTCATCGGCACGGTGACGCCGATCAAGAGCGTCGCGGTCAAGACTCGGGTCGACAGCGAGATCGCCAAGGTCCAGTTCAACGACGGTGCCACGGTGCGCCAGGGCGACCTCCTGTTCACGCTCGACAGCCGCGCGATCGAAGCGCAGATCCATCAGGCCGATGGTCAGCTTGCCCGCGATCGCGCCCAGCTGGAAGGAGCCGAGCGCGACGTTCGCCGCTATACCGATCTTGTCGCGAAAGGCGCAACGCCCGTCACCAATCTCGACAACGCCAGAACGCAGGTTGGGATTTTCACCGCTGCCACCAGAGCCGATGAGGGGTTGCTCGAAAACCTCAAGGTACAGTTGAGCTACACCTCGATCCGCGCGCCGATCGACGGACGCATCAGCATGGCCGCCGTCAAGGTCGGCAACTTCGTCAGGCAGGCCGATCCAACCCCGCTCGCCACCATCATTCAGACCGCGCCGATCTACGTCACGTTCGCCTTGCCGCAACGGTATCTGCCGGAACTTCGCCAAGCCCTCGCCAACGAGAGCGCGTCGGTTGAAGCGATCATCCCCGGTGACCCGCGCCGCGCCAAGGGCCAGGTCACGATGTATGAGAATACGATCGATGCGGCGACCGGGACGGTGGCGGTGCGCGCCACGATGCCGAATGATGGCGAGATGCTGTGGCCCGGCACGCTGGTCACGGTTCTGCTGACCTTCCGGCAGGAAGAGGCCGTTACCGTTCCGCAGACGGCGGTCCAGGTGAGCCAGACCGGCTCGTATGTGTTCGTCGTCAAGAACGGAATTGCGCGGATTCAGCAAATCAAGGTCGCGCGCGTCCTCGATGCCGAGACGATTCTTGAGAGCGGTCTTGAGGGTGGGGAAACCGTCATCACCGAGGGGCAGCTCCGGATCACCGAGGGCTCACGCGTCGCACCGCGAGCTGCGCGGGCAGGATCCTGAACCATGGGCATCTCCGAGCTTTGCATTCGCCGGCCGGTCTTTACGACGCTGGTGACAGCGACTTTCATTGTCTTCGGCGCGTTCGCCTACCGGTTGCTGGGCGTTGCGGCGCTTCCCGCCGTCGACTTCCCAACCATCTCGATCATCGCTCAGCTGCCGGGCGCGAGCGCCGAGACAATGGCGTCTTCGGTTGCGGCTCCGATCGAGCGCCAGATCTCGAACATCGCCGGCATCACGTCATTGACGTCGGCTTCCTCGCTCGGGCGAACCAATATTGTCATCCAGTTCGATCTCAATCGGAGCATCGATGGAGCGGCGCTCGATGTGCAGAGCGCGTTGACCTCGGCGCAGCGCCGGCTGCCGATCGAGATGACGCAGCCGCCGAGCTTTCGGAAGGTCAACCCGGGCGATTTCCCGGTGCTCGCGATCAGCGTGAATTCGCAGACTTTGCCGCTTTCGAAGGTCAATGAATACGCGGAGTTGATGATAGCGCCGCAGATCTCGCAGTTGGCTGGCGTTGCCCAGGTCGAGGTCTACGGTTCGCAGAAATTTGCCGTCCGCGTTCAGGTTGATCCGGTTGCGGCGGCCGCACGCAATATTTCGCTCGACGATGTGCGCCGGGTGCTCGCGAGCACGAACTCGAACGCGCCGGTCGGCACGCTCTACGGTCCCCAGCAGAACGTCACCTTGCTGGCCTCCTCAGCGATGCGGCACGCCGATGAATACCGCAAGGTCGTGGTGGCCTGGCGCAATGGCGCGCCGGTCAAGCTGGAGGAGATCGCCAACGTTATCGACAGCGTTGAGAACAACAAGATTGCAAGCTGGCTGAACGACAACCGCTCGGTCGTGCTGGCGGTCTACCGGCAGCCCAGCGCGAACGCGGTGGCGGTGGTCGATTTGGTGCGCGCGAAGCTTCCGAGCTACCGCGCCCTGGTTCCGGCCGCAGTCAATCTGGCGGTCCTGAACGATCGCTCGATCTCGGTGCGCGACTTGGTGGCGGACGTTCAGATCACGCTTGGAATTGCCGTCTGTCTGGTCGTGCTGGTGATCTTCCTGTTCCTGCGCTCGGCGGCCGCGACCCTCATTCCCGCGCTCGCCGTCCCGGTGTCGCTGATCGGCACCTGTGCGATCATGTACGCGTTTAATTTCTCGATCAACAACATGACGCTTTTGGCTTTGACCCTGTCGGTCGGCTTCGTGGTCGACGACGCCATCGTCATGCTCGAGAACATCGTCCGCCACATCGAAGGTGGCATGCGCCCGTTCGAGGCCGCGCTCAAGGGAGCCAAGGAAATCGGCTTCACCATCGTCTCGATCACGTTCTCGCTGATCGCCGTGTTCATCCCGGTGCTGCTGATGGGCGGAATGGTCGGACGAATATTCCGTGAATTTGCGGTTACCATCGCGGTCGCGATCGTGATCTCGGGATTCGTTTCGCTGACGCTGACGCCGATGTTGTGCGCACGCGTGCTGCGATCCCATCACGAAGGTGAGAAGCAGAACTTCATTCTGCGGATGTTCGAGGCGATGTTCCGGGCCTGTCTGCACGCCTATGAATGGACCCTTGACCGGGTGCTGAGATTCAAGGCGGTGACGCTGGCGATCACGATCGGGACCCTGTTTCTGACGGCCTATCTCTATCTGATCATTCCGAAGGGCTTCTTCCCGACCGAAGATACCGGCTTCATCTCGGGCTCGACGGAGGGAGCGACCGACATCTCGTTCCCGGCGATGGCCGCGCTGCAAGTGAAGATTTCGGAGATCATTCGCAAGGACAAGGCCATCGACTATATCAACTCAACGGTCGGGCCGGGTGGCCCCAACCCGACGCCGAATGGCGGCCGCATGTTCATCGCGCTGAAGCCACGCGCCGAGCGCGGCGAGAATTCGACCGCTGTCATCGAGCGGCTGCGCAGGCTTGCCAATACGGTGCCCGGCGTCGTCGTGCGCTTTCAGAATGTGCAGAACATCAATGTCGGCGGCCGGCCCGCGCGCGCCGAGTTCCAGTACACGATGACGTCGAGCGACACCGAGGCACTCTATCGGTTGGCGCCCGAAATGCGCGAGAAGATAAGGCAGGTCGAGGGTTTGCGCGACGTCAATGCTGACTTGTTCATCAAGAACCCGCAGATGATGGTCGAGGTCGACCGCGAGAAGGCGGCCGTCTACGGCATCACCGTCGAGCAGGTTCGGCAGGAGATGTACAACGCGTTCGGATCGCGTCAGGTGGCGACGATCTATACGCCGACCGACGACCATCAGGTCATCCTGGAAAGCAAGCCGGAGTTCCAGACCGATATCTCGGCGCTCTCCAAGATATTCGTAAAGACTGCCACCGGCACCTCGGTTCCACTCGAATTGGTGACGCGTCTCATCCCCGGCGTGGGCCCGCTTCTGGTCAATCATCAGGCTAACCAGCCCGCGGTGACCATCTCTTTCAATCTCGCTCCCGGCCACTCGCTCGGGCAGGCGGTCGACGCCATCCACGCCATCGAGCGCGACATGCGCCTGCCGGCAAGCGTGAATACCGGCTTCCAGGGCTCGGCCGCGGTGTTCCAGGAATCACTCAAGGGTCAGGGCGTTCTCGTCCTCGCCGCCGTGTTCGCGGCCTACGTGCTGCTCGGCATTTTGTACGAAAGCTTCATCCATCCGATCACGATCATCTCGGGCCTGCCGTCGGCGGGCGTCGGCGCGCTGATCACGCTGATGGCGTTCAAGATGGACCTGTCGGTGATCGCCATGATCGGCATCGTGATGCTGGTCGGCATCGTCAAGAAGAACGCCATCATGATGATCGACTTCGCGATCGAACGGCGCCGGGTCGGGATGGGAGCGGAAGCGGCGATGCGCGAAGCCTGCCTGTTGCGCTTCCGACCGATCATGATGACGACGTTCGCGGCGATCTTCGGCGCGTTGCCGATCGCGTTCGGTCATGGCGCCGGTGCCGAATTGCGCCAGCCGCTCGGCATCGCGGTGGTCGGCGGACTGCTGGTGTCGCAGCTTCTGACGCTGTTCATCACGCCGGTCATCTACGTCTACCTCGACAGGATCGACCGCATGCTCAAGCGCCGGCTCGAGCCCCAGCTCGAAGAGGTGCCGGAAGAGCCGCGTCCCGAGCGGCCGACCGCGGTGGCGGCGGAATAGCGAGTCGCTGGGCGGGCGTGGCGCGTCCTCGCCACGCCGCCGCGTCCGTCAGTCGGAATCGAGCTGCCAGACCTGCCCCGGTCGCAAGACCCGAAAATGCTCGGGCGCGATTGCCGCCTTGGCCATCGCCTCGGTGAGCGCGAGCGCCGGCGCGTCGATGGCCTCGTCGCTCAACGGGAATGTGCCGTGGTGGTGGGCCAGCGCCAGGTCGGCGCCGCTGTGGCGAAATGCCTGCACGGCCTCAGCCGGGTTCATATGCATGTCGCGCATGAACCAGCGCGGCTCGTAGGCGCCGATCGGCAGGATCGCGAGCCGGAACGGCCCGTGCCGATCCCTGGCGTCGCGGAAATAATGGCCATCGCCATAGCCTGAATCGGCGACGTGAAAGATTCGTCCGGCTGGCGTCTCGATCACGAAGGCCGCCCACAGCGCCTTGTTGCGATCGGTCAGGCCGCGTGCGGACCAGTGCTGGGCCGGCACGAGCGTCACGGCTGCGCCGCCCGGGAGCATTACGCGGTCCCCCCAGTCATGCGCCTCAGCGACGATGGCGGGATCGTGATTGCGCATGATGGTATCGTTGCCGAGCGGCGTGATCACGCGCGGCCGGTGCGTGGCAGCAAGCCTTGCAAGCGTCGGTAGATCGAGATGGTCGTAGTGGCAGTGCGAGACCAGGACTGCGTGGATCGGCGGCAGCGCCTCGAACGGCACCCCCGGATCATTGACCCGCTTGGGTCCGGCAAAGCTCAGCGGTGACACGCGTTGCGACCAGACCGGGTCGATCAGCAGATTGAGCCCGGCGGTTTGAATGAGCAGGCTTGCGTGCCCGACAAAGGAAATGCGCCATGATCGGTCTGCAACAGAGGGCGGCGGCCGGTCGACGAATGGGCTTGGCGACCATGCGGGCCAGCTGCTCTTGGCGCCCGTCAATCGCCAGCGGATCAAGTCCATCAAGCCGTGCGGCGGCTTGCCGTCCGCATCAAAGAAGCGAACGCCATCGAAGTGATCGGACACCGGACCATCATAGTAGCGAGCGGTCGCGGCACGGGCCATGGTTCCACCGAGACCGACGGCGGACAGCGCACCGAGGGCTGCGATTATTCGGCGGCGAGAAAAGCGCATCCGCAGCCCCGATCTGTCGACTGCCGGCGGCGAAGTTATTCCGTGCTAGAGGGCGAAGCTTGTCCCGCAGCCGCAGGACGCCTTGGCGTTGGGATTGTTGACGCGGAACGAGGCGCCGATCAGGTCGTCGACGTAATCGATCTCCGAGCCGGCGAGAAATTTCAGCGAGACCTGATCGATCAGAACCAGCGCGCCGTCGCGGCGCACGACCATGTCGTCGGGCGCCTGCTGGCGATCCATGTCGAACTTGTACTGAAAGCCGGAGCAGCCGCCGCCTTCGACGCTCAGGCGCAGCATGGTTCCCGGCGGCTCACGCCCCAGGATCTGGCCGATCTGTCGCGCCGCCCGCTCTGAAACCGTCACGCCGTCCATGGTCATCCTATGTCGTCGGCTGTTGCACGATTGCCAGCTGGCCTGTTGGATAGTTAAGTGCGCCGCAGTCCCGGGTCAACCTGCGGGGGTAACGGAGCAATGGTGGTCGAAGCGCTGCGTCCGCGCGCTCCCTATGCGTCCGAGCCGGGCAAGAGCCGCGGCCGGCGGCGCTCCGAGCCGCCAAGCCCGACACGCAACGACTTTCGCCGCGATTGCGACCGCGTCATTCATTCGGCGGCCTTTCGCAGGCTGGCCCACAAGACCCAGGTCTTCGTCTTTCACGAGGGCGACCATTTCCGGACCCGGCTGACACATACCTTGGAAGTGGCCCAGATCGCTCGCTCGCTCGCCCGCGCGCTCGGGCTCGACGAGGACCTCGCCGAGGCGCTCGCGCTCGCGCATGATCTCGGCCATCCGCCGTTTGGCCATGCCGGCGAGCGCGCGCTCGACCGCTGCCTGGCCGCGGTCGGCGGCTTCGATCACAACGCCCAGACGCTGCGGACCGTGACCGCGCTCGAGCGCCGCTATGCGGCCTTCGATGGCCTCAATCTCACCTGGGAAACGCTCGAAGGGCTGGTCAAGCACAATGGCCCGCTCACCGATCGTGCCGGGGCGCCGATCGGCCGCTATCGCGAGCACGGCCTGCCGCACGCGATCAGGGAGTACGAAGGCGTGCAGGACCTCGATCTGTGGAGCTTCGCCAGCGCCGAGGCGCAGGTCGCCGCGCTCGCCGACGACATCGCCTACGATGCCCATGACATTGATGATGGGCTGCGCGCCGATCTGTTTGCGCTCGACGATCTCGGCGAGGTCAGCCTCGCGCGCGAGCTCATCGGCCGGATCCGAAAGGCTCATGCCCGCCTCGATGCCGGCCGGCTCGTGCACGAGCTCGTGCGCCGGCTGATCACCCGCATGATCGAGGACGTCATCGCGGAGACCGGCACCCGCCTCGCGGCGTTGGCGCCGCGCTCCGTTGCCGATGTGCGTGCTGCTCAGGGCCCGGTCGGGGCCTTCTCGGCCGCGATGGCCGAGGCCGACCGCGCCATCAAGGGCTTTCTCTACCCGCGCATGTACCGTCATTCGCGCATCGCGCGCATTATGACCGAGGCCGAGCAGGTGGTGTGCGACCTGTTTGAGCGCTACGCCGCCAATCCAGACGAGATGCCGCCGGAATGGTTTGAACGCGCCGCAGCCTGCGATGACGCCGGCCGCCTGCGCGAGATCGCCGATTTCATCGCCGGTATGACCGACCGCTACGCGCTGATCGAACATGCGCGGCTGTTCGACGCGACCCCGGAGCTGCGCTAGCTGGAGAGCGGAACCGGCGGCCGCAAGTGAGCAACGCTCTTTCAACGCGCGAATGCCACAATGCGATGAGCTGGCGCGAACTTTGACTCGACGGGGGATTTGGGTTACGCGCGGCGACGCTCCGGGGGCAGTCTCAGATCATGGCCGAACAGAACATCTTCGCTACGATTCTCGACAAGGTGCAGGCCGCCAATAAGGCCTTGGTGGTTGCCGGTGTGCTGCCCGCCGGCATCGACCAGGCGCGCGTCGTGGTGGAGCCGCCGCGCGATCCCGCGCATGGCGACATGGCGACCAACGCCGCCATGGTGCTCGCCAAGGATGCCGGCAAGAAGCCGCGCGAGCTCGCCGAGGCGATCGCCAAGGAGCTGCATGCCGATGCGCTGATCGAGAAGGTCGATATCGCGGGGCCGGGCTTCATCAACATCACGCTCAAGCCCAGCGCGTGGTTCGACGCGCTGCGCGCCGTGCTGCGCGGGGGTTCCGACTACGGACGCAGCACCACCGGAAACGGCGAGGCGATCAATGTCGAATACGTCTCCGCCAACCCGACCGGCCCGATGCATGTCGGGCATTGCCGTGGCGCCGTATTCGGCGATGCGCTCGCCAATCTCCTCATCGCCGCCGGCTATGAGGTGACGCGCGAGTATTACATCAACGACGCCGGCGCGCAGATCGAAGCGCTCACGCAGACTGGGTTCCTGCGCTATCGCGAGGCGCTGGGCGAAGACATCGGCCCGATCCCCGAAGGGCTTTACCCCGGCGACTACGTCAAGCAGGTTGGCGAGGAGCTCAAAGCGGATTACGGCGACGAACTCCTGAAGAAGCCCGAGAGCGAATGGAAGCCGATCGTGCGCGAGCGCGCCATCAACATCATGATGGCGGACATCCGCAACGATCTATGGTCGCTCGGCGTCGTGCCGGATGTTTTCTTTTCGGAAGCCTCGCTGACGGAAGATGGCGACCAGGTCGCGGCCACCATCGAATTCCTGCGCAAGCAGGGATACGTCTTCGAAGGCCGCCTGCCGCCGCCGAAGGGCGCGCCGGTCGACGACTATGAGGATCGCGAGCAGACCTTGTTTCGTGCCACCGCCTTCGGCGACGATGTCGATCGGCCGCTGAAGAAGTCGGACGGCAGCTATACCTATTTCGCGTCCGACATCGCGTACCACAAGAACAAGATCGATCGCGGCTTCGACCAGATGATCGATGTCTGGGGCGCCGATCACGGCGGCTATGTCAAGCGCATGCAGGCGGCGGTGAAGGCATTGAGCGGCAACCGCAAGGCCGCGCTCGACGTCAAGATCATCCAGCTCGTCAAGCTCATGCGCGACGGCGCGCCGGTCAAGATGTCGAAGCGGGCGGGCGAGTTTGTGACCTTGCGCGAGGTCGTGGAGGAGGTCGGCCGCAACGCCGTGCGCTTCATGATGCTCTACCGCAAGAACGACGCGGTCCTGGAGTTTGATCTCGCCAAGGTGATCGAGCAGTCGCGCGACAACCCGGTTTTCTATGTCCAGTATGGCCATGCCCGCGGCCGGTCGGTGTTCCGCAATGCGGCCGAGGTCCTCCCCGACCTGCCTGCGGAGCCGGCCGCACGGGTGGATGCGCTGGCGGCCGCTCCCTTGGAGCGGCTCGACGACCCGGGTGAAATCGCTCTGATGCGTCGACTCGCCGTTTTTCCGCGGCTTCTGGAGGGCGCCGCGCTCGCCCACGAGCCGCACCGAATTTCCTTTTATTTATATGAGCTTGCGAGCGACTTCCATGCCCAGTGGAATCGCGGAAAAGACACGCCACATTTACGCTTCATTATACAGAATGATCCACAAATGACGCTGGCGCGCCTTGCACTTGTGCATGGCGTCGTTACCGTTCTCGCCTCCGGGCTCGGTGTGCTCGGCGTCGAAGCGCCTGAGGAGATGCGTTAGTCTCGGTGTCGTTGCGTGCGAGGGGATCGCGCTCGACGCTCCAATATCGGCCGAGTGCGACGCCAGTAACCGGAAACGGGATGAGTATGGCGGACGACAACAGGTTGCGAGCACAACGACCGACTGACACGCACCGGCGGGGAACCCATCCTGCGGCCGACCAGGCCTCGGGCGATCCCCTGGCCGAACTGGCGCGTCTGATCGGACAGTCCGACCCGTTCGCCGATTACGGCCGCAAGGACAATCGTGACAGCGGTCATCGAGAGCCGGCGCCGAAATCATCCGACTGGCGCAGGGCGGCGGCGTCGATGCCGCCTTACGATCCGACTCCCGAAGAGACCGCGCGGATGCCGCCACGGAGCGAGCCACGCTTTACGGACAGACACGATCCGTATCGAAGCGAGGCCGAAGAGCCACGTGAGCCGCGTTATGCTGAGCGGCCCGGCCAATATCGGCAGGAGCCGCCGCCGTATCGGCAGGAGCCGCAATATCGGCAGGAGCCGCAGTACCAGGAGGAGCCGCAATATCAGCAGGAGCCCCAGTATCAGCAGGAGTCCCAGTATCGCCAGGAGCCGCCGCCGTATCGGCAGGAAGCGCAACATCGGCAGGAATCACAATACCGGCAGGAGCGGCAAATCGATGATGAGCCGTTTTATGCGCGGCCGGACGAGCCCATGTACGCGTCCTCGACGCGCGATCCTCGCCAGCAGCCGGCCTATTTCGACGATGGCGCTCCCATGGAGCCGCTCGACGAGGACGCCTATGACGATCCGCCGCGCCCGCGCCGGCGTGGCGGGCTGCTGACGGCGGTCACGCTGATCGGCTGCGCCATGATCGGGACCGCCGGCGCCTACGGCTATCGCACCTATTACGTAAGCCCGAGTGCCAACAAGGCGCCGCCGGTCATCGCGGCGGAAACCTCGCCCAACAAGGTTGTGGCGAGCGCCGAAGGCCAGCCCGGCAAGTTCATTCAGGATCGCGTCGGCTCTCTCCCGCGGAACGAACGCGTGGTCTCCCGCGAAGAGCAGCCGGTTGACATCGCAACATCGTCCTCGAACCCGCGCGTCATCTATCCGTCGCCGGTTGCACCATCAGGGTTCCCGCCACCGCCGCCATTGGGGGCGGACCAATCTGCCGGCGAGCCTGCATCGAGTGGCGGCGCAGCGAGCGCTCCCGCGCAGCCGTCGACGAGGCGTACGGGCGAGCCCCGGCGCATTCGCACCGTCACGATCAGGCCGGATGGATCCGATGCCCCGGATCGGGCGGCGCCGCCCGCGCCCTCGCGCTCGGGACCACCCGCGCGGACATCACGCGGGCCGATCTCACTTGCTCCGCAGGAAAGCCCGCCGGCGCCGCGTGAGCGGGTCGCAACCGCGCCCGCTACGACGCAAAGTCTGCCGCCGCCGGCGCCGCGACTGTCCTCCGTTGAGGCGGAGGCTCCCGCGGCGGGTGGCGGCTTCGCCGTGCAACTCTCCTCGCAGCGCAGCGAGGCGGAAGCGCGGGCCTCTTTCCGCTCTCTGCAATCCAAGTTCCCGGATCAGCTTGCCGATCGCTCGCCGATCGTGCGGCGGGTCAATCTCGGTTCCAAGGGCATCTACTTTCGGGCGCTGGTCGGGCCGTTTGCCTCCAACGATGAGGCCGCTACGTTCTGCTCCGAGCTCAAGGCGGCCGGCGGTCAGTGCTTTATTCAGCGGAATTGATCCCGGGACAGTGTCCCGATTCTGAAGTTCGCGTCATAGCCAGTGCCGCTTTTCGATTTGAAGTTCCCAGTCCAGGGTGCTGCAACTGCTGTGGGAACTTCAAATCGGCGGCACTGGTGCCCCGTTTCCGAAGTTCGTGATCCGTCTCGGCGCACTCCGGCACGAACTTCGGAAACAAAGGGGCACTAGCACTATGATTCCAGTGCCGCTTTTCGATTTGAAGTTCCCAGTCCAGGGTGCTGCAACTGCTGTGGGAACTTCAAATCGGCGGCACTGGGCTTGACCCCCGCCGAAGCCGCCGTGTAAGCGGGCGCCAATGACAGCGTGCGCCTTTATCGTCGGCGTTTGCGGTGTTGCGCTGACGTCGGCGGAGCGCGCGTTCGTGCGCGAGGCCAGGCCCTGGGGCCTGATCCTGTTCAAGCGCAACATCGAGACGGCCGCTCAAGTTGCCGCGCTGACTGCGTCGTTTCGTGAGACCGTGGGCACTAACGCGCCAGTGCTCGTCGATCAGGAAGGCGGTCGTGTGCAGCGTCTCGGTCCGCCCCATTGGGTAAGCTATCCGGCGGCGGCGGTCTTTGGACGGCTCTATGACCACGACCCGGCGGCCGGCTTGGCGGCGGCGCGGCTGGGCGCGCGGCTGATCGCCGGCGACCTTCGGGAGGTCGGCATCGACGTGGATTGTCTGCCGGTCGCCGACGTGCCGGCCGCCGGCGCCGATCCGGTAATCGGCGACCGTGCCTATGGGGTGACGCCCGACAAGGTTGCGGCGCTGGCCGGGGCCGCGGCTACGGGCCTCATGGCGGGCGGGGTGCTGCCGGTGCTCAAGCATCTGCCCGGCCATGGCCGGGCCGCGGCCGACAGCCATCTGCAGCTTCCCGTGGTGGAGGCAGGACGTGCGGAGCTCGATGCAACGGATTTTGCGGCCTTCCGGCCGCTCGCGGCGCTGCCGCTCGGGATGACGGCGCATGTTGTGTTTACTGCCTATGACCGGGTCACGCCGGCCACGACTTCGGTCACAATAGTCCGCGACGTAATTCGCGATTCGATCGGGTTCAAGGGACTGCTGATGAGCGACGACGTATCGATGGGGGCGCTGTCGGGCTCCATTGCGGAGCGCACACGCGCGGCGCTTTCCGCCGGCTGCGACCTCGTCCTGCATTGCAACGGCGAGCTTGCGGAGATGGAGGCGGTTGCGGGGGCGGCACCCGTGCTGGCGGGCGAGGCGTTGCGGCGCGCGGACGCGGCGCTGGCGGCGCGCCACGCGCCTATTGCGTTCGACGCGGCTGATGCGCGGCAGGCATTCGCCGCCATGGTCGCGGACGGGCGGAGGCCGTCATGACCTCCGACGACATGAAGGTAGAGACCGAGTTTTCCGAGCTTGCCTCGCACGAGCAGGCGCTGGTCGTCGATGTCGAGGGTTTCGAGGGGCCGCTCGATCTTCTGCTGACGCTT
Organism: uncultured Alphaproteobacteria bacterium; assembly: GCA_963753575.1. Taxonomy (GTDB): domain Bacteria; phylum Pseudomonadota; class Alphaproteobacteria; order Rhizobiales; family Xanthobacteraceae; genus VAZQ01. The sequence goes on along the minus strand of CAVWCR010000003.1, from coordinate 1,349,992 downwards.
GCGCGCCAGCAGAAGGTCGACCTTGCCAAGATCTCGATCCTCGCGCTCGCGGACCAGTATCTCGCCTTCATCGAGGAAGCGCGGCGGCTGCGGCTCGAGCTCGCGGCCGACTATCTGGTGATGGCGGCCTGGCTCGCCTACCTCAAGTCGCGCATGCTGCTGCCGGACGTCAATGCGCCGGAAGGCCAGAGCGCCGAGGATATGGCCAATGCGCTGGCGCTGCGGCTCAAGCGGCTGGAGGACATCCGCGGTGCGGCCGAGAAGATGTTTGCGCGCCCGCAGCTCGGACGCGATGTTTTCGGCCGCGGTCTGCCCGAGCCGATCGCCCATATCAAACATCCGCAATATACAGCGACGCTTTACGACCTGCTGTCGGCCTATTCGCAGCAGCGACAGCGTAATGCCCTGGCGCGCGTAAAGCTCGCCAAGCGCGCCGTGTGGTCGCTCGCGGAAGCACGTGAGGCGCTCGAGCGGTTGATCGGGCAGTCGAGCGACTGGACCCGTCTCGACGATTACCTGATCAAGTATGTGGTCGAGCCCTCGCTGGCGGCGACCGTGTTTGCGTCGAGCTTTGCGTCGGCGCTCGAGTTAGTGCGTGAGGGAATGGCGGAGATCCACCAGCATCAGGCGTTCGCGCCGATCTTTATGCGCAAGCGTGCGGCCGTGACGACCGAGCTGGGAAAGCCGGCGGTCGACAGAACGGAGGACTAGTGCCGCCGATTTGAGGTTCCTACAACAGTTGCGGCAAACTCGGTTAGGAACCTTCAAATCGAAAGCGGCACTAGAAGTCATAGAGTTGCTAGTGCCCCTTGGCTTCCGAAGTTCGTGTCAGAGGGGGTGCAGAGCGGGATCACGAACTTCGGAAGCGGGGGCACTAGTGCCGCCGATTTGAAGTTCCTACAACAGTTGCGGCAAACTCGGTTAGGAACCTTCAAATCGAAAGCGGCACTAGAGTCATAGAGTTGCTGGTGCCCCTTGACTTCCGAAGTTCGTGTCAGAGGGGGTGCAGAGCGGGATCACGAACTTCGGAAGTGGGGGCACTAGTGCCGCCGATTTGAAGTTCCTACAACAGTTGCGGCAAACTCGGTTAGGAACCTTCAAATCGAAAGCGGCACTAGAGTCATAGAGTCGCTAGTGCCCCTTGGCTTCCGAAGTTCGTGTCAGAGGGGGTGCAGAGCGGGATCACGAACTTCGGAAGCGGGGGCACTAGTGCAAGAAATGCAAGGGGAGGCCATCATGATGGGCCTGGTAAAGATGCAAGTGATAAGGCGGGACGTTGAGTTGGAGGACGATGCAGGAGAGGTGCAAGTGAGGCCGGAAGAGCTGCGCCTCTTGGAGGCGATGCTGTTTGCTGCTTCCGAGCCGCTAAGCGAGCAGGACCTGAGCGCGCGCCTTCCGCAAGGCGTCGACGTGAAGGCTTCGCTCGCGCGCCTGCAGGAGGACTACGCCCAGCGCGGCGTCAATCTTGTTCGCGTCGCCGGCAAGTGGGCGTTTCGCACCGCCGGTGATCTGGCATGGCTGTTGAGCAAGGAGACGATCGAGACCCGCAAGCTGTCGCGGGCGGCGATCGAGACGCTCGCCATCATTGCCTATCACCAGCCGGTCACGCGCACCGAGATCGAGGACATCCGCGGCGTCTCCACCTCGAAGGGCTCGGTCGACGTGCTGCTGGAGACCGGCTGGATCAAGCCGCGCGGGCGCCGCAAGGTCCCGGGGCGACCGCTGACCTATGGCACGACTGAAGCCTTCCTGTCGCATTTCGGGCTGGATGCGGTCGGCGACCTGCCGGGCCTCGATGAGCTCAAGGGCTCGGGCCTCCTCGACGGCCGCCTGCCCGCCGGCTTCTCGGTACCGATACCGTCCGATGATGCCGCGTTGCGGGACGACGAGGACCCGCTCGAGCCGGGCGACCTCGACCTCGGGCTCGCGCCGCCGAGCGACCGGACCGAAACCGAATAGTCACGGCGGCGATAGCGGGCTTCGGTTAACGCCCCTCCATCGGGTACGGAACCTGAGCGTGACCAAGAGCTTGCGGCCGCGGGCCGGGCGTAGCGGGCGATGGCTGGCGCGCGTGCGCACCTTGTCTTTTGTCCGCTCAGCGCCTAGTTTCAAAGGCAACCCTGAATAGTCAGGCGGGCCCGTGTGGCCCAGCGGGTGCCCGTGCGGCCCCCAACCCCTTCATCAAGGAGGACGTGCGCATGGGTTCGTTGAGCATTTGGCATTGGGTATTGGTGCTGGCTGTTGGCCTGCTGTTATTCGGCGGGCGCGGCAAGGTATCCGAACTGATGGGCGACTTCGCCAAGGGCATCAAGTCGTTCAAGAAGGGCCTTGCGGAAGACGAGAAGCCCGAAGAGCCGGCCAAGACCGAGCAGATGAAGACGATCGATCCGCCTGCCGGTACACCGGTCGCCGAAGGGACGCCCGCATCGGCGGAACAGCGCAAGACCGGCTGACCTCGGCGGTGCCTCAACCGGATCCCAAGTCATTTGGTGCCGGCACGCTAGTGTGGCGGTTCAGCAGTCCGCATCATTTTTGCGCGCGTCCGAGATGCGGATTTCTGAACCAAAGCCACGCTAGATCAATAAGTTGCCGGTGCCCCTTTGTTTCCGAGGTTGGTGTAAGGGTGTGTTGCGACGGATCGCGAATTTCGGAAACGGGGCACTAGTGCCGGCCTTGGAGTGATGCCCAATGTTCGACATCGGCTGGAGCGAGTTGCTCGTCATCGGGATCGTCGCGCTCGTCGTGATCGGCCCGAAGGAGCTGCCCGGTGCACTGCGCACGGTCGGACAATGGATGGGCAAGATCCGGCGCATGGCGTCGGAATTCCAGAACCAGTTCCATGAGGCGATGCGCGAAGCGGAGCTTGCCGATCTCAAGAAAGAGGTCGACGAGATGACCGCGAAGGCGGAGAGCTACGCCTCATTCGACCCGATGGAGGACATCCGCAAGGATGTCGAAAGCGCCGTGGGCCCGCCGCCGACCTTGGACTCGCCGGTAATGGATACGCCGCCGTCGTCGAGCCAAACCGTGGCCGATGCGTCGCCTCCGGCTACCGACAGCCCGCCGCCCGCAGCGCCGCCCGCCGCCGAGACCGCGTCGACGGCAGCGCCGGTTGAAGCCGCCGCAGCGACGCCGGCTGTGCCAGACGCGGCGCCCGCCGCCACTCCCGACGCGGGGAGGGCGGCGTGACCCACGATGACATCGAGGCCACCAAGGCGCCCTTGATGGAGCACCTGATCGAGCTGCGGTCGCGGCTGATCAAGGCGCTGCTCGCCTTTGGCGTGATGTTTGCGCTGTGCTTCGTCTTCTCCACCCGTATCTACAATATCTTGGTGTGGCCTTACGTGTGGGTGGCGGGAGCCGAAAACGCCAACATGATCTACACCGCGCTCCTTGAGCTGTTCTTCACGCATCTCAAGGTCGCGATGTTCGGGGCGGCGTTCCTGTCTTTCCCGGTCGTGGCGGCGCAGATCTATATGTTTGTTGCGCCCGGTCTCTATCGCCATGAGCGCCAGGCGTTTCTGCCTTACCTCGTCGCGACGCCCGTGTTCTTCGCGCTGGGCGCGACGCTGGTCTACTTCATCGTGATGCCGCTGCTGGTGCGATTCTCGCTCAGCATGGAACAGGCGGGTGGGGCAGGGCAGGCGAAGATCTCGTTGCTGCCGAAGGTCGGCGAATATCTGGGTCTGATGATGCAGCTGATCCTGGCCTTCGGCGTTGCGTTCCAGCTGCCGGTGATCCTCGCATTGCTTGGCCGCGTCGGCATCATCACCTCGCAGCAGCTCAAGGAGAAGCGCCGCTATTTCATTCTCGGCGCGTTCGTGATCGCGGCAGTTCTCACCCCGCCCGACGTGATCAGCCAGCTCTCGCTCGCGGTGCCGCTCATCGGTCTCTACGAGTTGTCGATTTTTGCGGTGCGGATCGTCGAGAAGCAGGCGGCCGCCGCGTCTGCCACCCCGCCCGCCACCCCGCCCGACGGCCAGCCGGCAGAGTAGGCATAGAATAGAATAAGCTGGCTCGAATCGCTCTGTTTGTCATGGCCGGGCTTGTCACCGCAAGTCGGGTACACCCGACTTGCGGCGTTGAGCTCGATCCCATCCACGTCTTGGCTACTTTGCGCTAAGAAAGACGTGGATGCCCAGCCCAGGGCCGGGCATGACGGAGAACCTTGGAAATTCGCCATGCACGACATCAAATGGATTCGCGACAACCCCGGGGCCTTCGACGCCGCGCTCGCGCGGCGCGGCCTCAAGGGCGAGGCGCAGCGGCTGATCGCGCTCGACGAGCAGCGCCGTCAAGCGATCCAGAAGGCGGAAGCAGCCCTGGCGCGCCGCAACACTGCCTCGCGCGAGATCGGCGCCGCCAAGAAGAGCAACGAGGAGGAGACCGCGCAGAAGCTCCTCGCCGAGGTGGCGCGCCTCAAGGAGGAGATCCCGGCGCTCGAAGTAACCTCGAAAGAAGCCTCAGAGGCGTTGGACAAGGCACTGGCGGAGATTCCCAACCTGCCGCTCGCCGAAGTGCCGGACGGCAAGGACGAGACCGCCAACATCGAGCACCACCACTTCGGGGCCAAGCGCAACTACGGCTTCGATCCCAAGCAGCACTTCGATCTGGGCGAAGGGCTCGGCCAGATGGACTTCGAGACCGCAGCCAAGCTCTCTGGCGCGCGCTTTGTGGTGCTCAAGAAAGGTCTCGCACGGCTTGAGCGCGCGCTCGGCCAGTTCATGCTCGACCTGCACACCACCGAGCACGGCTATACCGAAGTGGCGCCGCCGCTGCTCGTTCGCGATGACGTGATGTTCGGCACGGCGCAATTGCCGAAGTTCGTGGATGATCAGTTTCTTGCCACTCGCACAATCACGCGCACTGAACTTTTGCACGATGCGCTCAAGCACGCGAGCCCCGCCGACGCAGAGCAGTTCAAACGTGGCGAAATCGATCTCGCGGCTCTGATCGATCGGATCATCGAGCGTGCGCCAATGAAGGAGGACTTCTGGCTCATCCCCACCGCCGAAGTTCCGCTCACCAATCTCGTGCGCGAACAGATCGTCGAGGAAGCCGCGCTGCCGCTGCGGTTCACCGCCTGCACGCCCTGCTTCCGCGCCGAGGCGGGCGCCGCCGGCAAGGACACCCGCGGCATGATCCGTCAGCATCAGTTCACGAAAGTGGAGCTGGTTTCGATCACCACGCCCGAAGCGAGCAAGGACGAGCACGAGCGCATGCTGGCCTGTGCCGAGGAGGTGCTGCGCCGGCTCGAGCTGCATTATCGCGTGGTGACGCTGTGCACCGGCGACATGGGCTTTGCGTCGCAGAAGACCTATGACATCGAGGTCTGGCTGCCCGGCCAGAACGCCTATCGGGAAATCTCGTCCTGTTCGGTCTGCGGCGACTTCCAGGCCCGCCGCATGAACGCGCGCTACCGCAGCAAGGACCGCCAGGTGCGCCATGTCCATACGCTCAACGGCTCGGGCGTCGCGGTCGGCCGCGCGCTGATCGCCGTCCTGGAGACCTATCAGCAGCAGGGCGGCTCGGTCGCGGTGCCGGCCGCGCTGCAGGGCTACATGGGTGGCCTCAAGACCATCGAGCGGGCGTAGTGACCATCAACGCTGTCATCCCGGCCAAGCAACCCGGGCGCAGCCCGGGTTGCGCGAGCCGGGATCCATTTTTTGCGGTGGGTGCGCTGCATGGATTCCGATGGGTCTCCCTCCACCGGCGCGAGGCCGGGGTCGGTCGCCCGGGACGACACCGCGGTGATGAATGATATAAGGCCCGCCATGCGCATCCTGGTCACCAACGACGACGGCATCCATTCGGAAGGCCTCGACGCCTGCGCCGAGATCGCGCGGGCGCTCTCCGACGACGTCTGGATCGTGGCGCCCGAGTACGATCAGTCGGGCGTGTCGCATTCGCTCTCGCTCAACGATCCGCTGCGGCTGCGCCCGGTGGCCGAGCGGCGTTTTGCGGTCAAGGGCACACCCACCGACTGCGTCATCATGGGCTCCAAGCACATCCTCAAGGATCATCCGCCCGACCTGGTGCTTGCCGGCGTCAATCGCGGCCGCAACGCCGGCGAAGACGTGATCTATTCCGGCACGGTGGCGGGCGCGGTCGAAGGCACGATCCTCGGGATCCCCTCCTTCGCGCTGTCGCAGTCCTATAACTCGCGCAGCAACAACCCGCCGCACTGGGCGACCGCTATCGGCAATGCGCCCGACATCATCCGCCGCGCGCTCGACGCCGGCATTCCAAATGACGTGCTGATCAACGTCAATTTTCCCAATTGCCCGCCCGAGGAGGTCAAGGGCATCGCGGTGGCCTCGCAGGGCCGCAATCGGCAGGAGCGCCTGCAGATCGAGTCACGCTATGACGGCCGCGGCAACGCCTACTATTGGATCGCCTATGTACGCATGCGCGGGCCGCCGCCGCGCGATGGCACCGACGTCTCGGCGCTCGCTGACAACTGCATCACGGTGACGCCGCTGCGCCTCGACATGACCGACGAGCCGTTCATGACGCGGCTCGCGGAGCTGTTCCACAAATAGTGGCGGTTTGTGAGGTGCAGCGCGTAGCCCGGATTGAGCGTCAGCGATATCCGGGATCGGTCCGACCGATTCGCAAAGCCTTTCCCGCATTTCGCTAACGCTCAATGCTGGCGCCAGTGGGTGCAATCCCTATATGATTCTCGTTGCGGAGCCCCAAGGACAAGCAACAGAAAGGGGGCGGATGTGGCCATTCAGCTTTCTGCCGACGACGGCGTCGGCCGCATGCAGTTTCTGCTCGACCTGCGCCGGCGCGGGATCAACGACGTGGCGGTGTTGCGCGCGCTCGACGAGGTGCCGCGCGAGCATTTTGTCGACAGCCACTTTGCGGATGCCGCCTATTCGGACCGCGCGCTGCCGATCGCCTGCGGCCAGACCATCAGCCAACCCTACGTCGTTGCCTATATGACCGAGCAGCTTGGGGTGCGGCCGGAGCACCGGGTGCTCGAAGTCGGCACCGGCTCGGGCTACCAGGCCGCCATCCTGGCCCGGCTCGCGCGCGAGGTAGTCACGGTCGAGCGCTACCGCACGCTGGCGGACGCGGCGCGCACGCGGCTCGCCACGCTCGGCTACCAGAACGTCGACGTGATCGTGGGCGACGGCTTTGCGGGCGTCCCCGAGCGCGCGCCGTTCGACCGCATCATCGTCACCGCGGCCGCCGAAAAGGTGCCGCAGGCGCTGGTCGGGCAGCTCGCGGACAACGGCGTGCTGCTGCTGCCGCTGGGGCCGCATGGCGGCACCCAGCATCTCGTCAAATTAACCAAGACTGCAGGATCGCTGGCGCGCGAGGATCTGATCGCGGTGCGCTTTGTACCGCTCCTTCCCGGCCAAGCACGTGAATTATAACGATTTTGGCGCGATTGCGGTAACGTTGACCAGGCTTTACCGCTTAAAGCCTTGTTTACCTCGGGGCGGTTAACTCACCCAATTGTTGTGGCGTCTGAGTGAGTAAGCCATGGTTTCCGAGTTGTTGCGCGCGCGACCTCGCGTGGTTGCGCTGACCGCGGTCGCGGTGGGGCTGGCAGGGTGCAGCTCTGAAGCAACTCGTTTTTCTGACAATCGCTATGCCGCTCAGCAAGCTGCGCCACCAGCGCAGCCGACCTATTCGGTGGCGCCAGCTGCTCCCCCAGCGCCGGCGAGCCAGATCCAGCAATCATCGCTGCCGCCACCGCCACCGCCGGTTGTGAGCGGGCCGGTCTCGAGCAGGCCGGTGTCCGCAATACCCAACACAGGTGTCGTGGGCGGCGGACGCAGCCTAGGCATGGCGAGCTATCAGCCGTCGGCTGCGCCGGTGCCGCCCGAGATTACCGGCTCGACGCCGCAACGGCCGGTCGGCCGAGGCAGCTCGGACGCCAACACCGTGGTCGTCGTGGCGCCCGGCGAGACTGTCTATTCCATTGCCCGCCGCCATGGCGTTGCGCCGGCAGCGATCCTGCAAGCCAACAACCTGACGCTCACGTCGGTGGTGCGGCCCGGCCAGCGGCTGGTGGTTCCGCGTCATGGCGGTGCGCCGATGGGCGCGCCTCCAACCATGCAGGCGGCGCGTCCCGCTGCCGTCGCGTCGGCACGGCCCACTGCGGCCGGCTCATCGGGCGTGCACGTGGTGGCGCCGGGTGAGAACCTGTTCCGGATTTCGCGGCGCTATGGTCTGTCGGTTGCGGACGTTGCCAGCGCCAACAACATTCAGTCCTCAGCCACGTTGAAGGTCGGCGAGCGCATCGTCATTCCGGGCGGTCGTGCGACCAGTGTCGCGAGCAGACGCGGGCCCAGGGCCGGCCGGCCGCTCGCGGCCTCGACGGCAGCGACGAGGACGGTGAAGGCTACGCCCGTCAAGACGACGCCGGCGCCCAAGCAGCCCGATCAGCCGGAGCACGCCGCCGTCGTCACGCAGGGCGATGAACCGCCGGTGCGCGCAACCCACACCGCCAAGTCAAGCGACGTGACGCCAAGCTTCCGCTGGCCGGTCAAGGGACGCGTCATTGTCGGATACGGACCCAAGCCCAACGGTCAGCAGAACGATGGCATCAACCTCGCGGTGCCGGAAGGTACGCCGGTCAAGGCGGCCGAGGACGGCGTCGTGGCCTATGCGGGCAACGAGCTCAAGGGCTACGGCAACCTCGTGCTGATCCGGCATGCCAACGGTTATGTCACTGCCTACGCTCACGCCAAGGAGCTCTTGGTCAAGCGCGGCGATCCGATCAAGCGCGGGCAGGTGATTGCCAGTGCGGGGCAGACCGGCAACGTCGATACGCCGCAATTGCACTTCGAGGTCCGCAAAGGCCCGGCGCCGCTCGATCCAATGCCGCTGCTCTCAGGCGGGTAAGAGCGTTTCACCGTTCGGTCAGCTTCACGCCAAGCCGGCCTGCAAGGTCCTGGATGTATTGCCACGCGACGCGGCCGGAGCGCGCGCCGCGCGTCGTCGCCCATTCGAGCGCCTCGCGCTCGAGCTCTTCGCCCTTCAACGGAATGCGGTAGTGGCTGACATAGCCTGTCACCATCGCCAGGTATTCATCCTGGCTGCAGCGATGGAAGCCGAGCCACAGGCCGAAGCGGTCCGACAGCGATACCTTTTCTTCGACTACCTCGCCGGGATTGATGGCGGTCGCGCGCTCGTTCTCGACCATGTCGCGCGCCATCAGGTGGCGCCGGTTCGAGGTGGCGTAGAACACCACGTTTTCCGGCCGGCCTTCGATGCCGCCTTCCAGCACCGCCTTGAGCGACTTGTAGCTCGTGTCCTCCGCCTCGAACGAGAGGTCGTCGCAGAACAGGATGAAACGGTAGGGCGCCGCGCGCATGAGCGTCATCAGCTCCGGCAGGCTCTCGATGTCCTCGCGATGGATTTCAACCAGCTTGAGCTTGCCTTGGGCGTTGACGGCTGCGTGCACGGCCTTGACCAGGGACGACTTGCCCATGCCCCGCGCGCCCCACAGCAGCGCATTGTTGGCTGGCAGCCCACGTGCGAACCGCTCGGTGTTCTCGACCAGGAGGTCGCGCACCCGGTCGATGCCCTTGAGCAGCCCCATCGCAACTCGATTGACCCGCGGCACCGGCACCACCCGGCGGTCGACCGGGTGCCAGGCGAAGGCGTCGGCGGCGGCAAAGTCCGGTACGGCCGCAGCCGCCGGGGCAAGCCGCTCGAGCGCTTGCGCGATGCGGATCATGATTTCCCGGCCGCGGCCATCGGCCGGCCCGCGCGGGGGAGATTTGCCTTTGGGAGGGGGCTTTTGGGGGCTTCTGGGCATGGGCCTGACGTGGGTTGCACCGGACCCTTACCGGGGTGGTGATGGCCCCGCAAGCGTGACCCGATGCGACCCGTGGAACTCATTGGCCGGGTTCGACAAAGCGGCGTTGCAATTGGGCCTCCGCTCGGTATAGTCCGCGCCAATTTCCGGCGGCAGACCATGGCGAAAGAAAAAAGCCGGTATCTTCCGACACTTACAGGGGATCGATAATGTTCGTGACGCCCGCTTATGCGCAGACCCTTCCGTTCGGCGGTGATGCGTTCGGCATGCTGATCCCCTTCGTCCTGATCATCGGGATGATGTACTTCCTGATCCTGCGGCCGCAGCAGAAAAAGATGAAAGAGCACCAGGACCTGGTGAAGAACTTGCGCCGCGGCGACACCGTGGTTACCTCCGGGGGGCTGGTCGGGCGGGTCACCAAGGTGGTCGACGAGGAGCAGATCGAAGTCGAGATCGCCGACGGCGTGCGCGTGCGCCAGGTGCGCTCGATGGTTACCGGGGTGCGTGCCAGGGGCGAGCCGATCAAGGACGACGGCTCGAAGGGCTGACGGCGCGGCCTCACTCGACGAACGAAAATCGACGAAGCAAAATCGACGAACGAACCGGGACGGTCGTCACCCATGATGTATATTTCTCGCTGGAAGGCGGTGGCCATCCTGCTCACGACGTTGGTCGTGTGTGCCTTTGCGGTGCCGAACTTCTTCCCGGACACGATGGTCCAGAGCTGGCCCAAGTGGGCGCAGCGGCACATCGTGCTGGGCCTCGACCTGCAGGGCGGCTCGCATCTCCTGCTCGAGGTCGATGTCGGAGCGGTGCGCAAGGAGAAGCTCGATCAGCTGCGCGACGACGTGCGCCGTGTGCTGCGCGCGGCGCGCGTGGGGCTCTCCAGCGCGCCGGTGGTGCGCGGCAACAGCGTCGAGGTCGTGGTGCGCGAAAATGACCTGCAGACCGCGCTCAGCAAGGTGCGGGAGCTGTCGCAGCCACTCGGCGGAATTGTCGGGGCGACCGGCCAGCGGACGCTTGAGATCCACAATGTCGGCGGCGGCCGCCTCCAGATCACCGTCACCGAGCCCGCGATGGTGGAGCGCATCCGCCAGGCCGTCGACCAGTCGATCCAGATCGTCGAGCGGCGCGTCAACGAGCTCGGCACCGTCGAGCCGCTGATCCAGCGCCAAGGCACCGACCGCATCCTGGTCCAGGTTCCTGGGCTGGGCGATCCACAGCGGCTGATCGCGCTCGTTGGCAAGACCGCCAAGCTCGATTTCCGCATGGTCGACGAGAGCATGACGCCCGAGCAGGCGCTGGCGAGCCGGCCGCCGCCGGAATCCGAAATCCTCTACGGCACCAGCCGCGAGGGACGCACGCCCTACGTGATCGAAAAACGAATCCTGGTCTCAGGCGCCGACCTGACCGACGCTCAGCCGGGCTTTGATCCGCGTACCAGCGAGCCGGTCGTCAATTTCCGCTTCAATTCCTCGGGCGCGCGCAAGTTTGCGCAGGCGACCAAGGAAAATGTTGGCAAGCGCTTCGCCGCCGTTCTCGACAACGAGGTGATCACCGCGCCGGTGATCCGCGAGCCGATCCTGCAGGGCTCGGGCCAGATTTCCGGCAGCTTCACGGTCGAGTCGGCGAACGACCTCGCCATCCTGCTGCGTGCGGGCGCGTTGCCGGCGCCTTTGACCGTGATTGAGCAAAGGGTCGTCGGCGCCGGGCTCGGGCAGGACTCGATCAAGAAGGGCAAGGACGCCTCCTACTACGGCGGCGCGCTGGTGGTGGTGTTCATGGTCGTCACCTACGGCCTGTTCGGCGTGTTCGCGAGCGTTGCGGTCGCCGTCAACGTGGCGATGATCTTCGGTGCGCTGTCGCTGCTCAACGCGACACTGACGCTGCCCGGCATTATCGGCATCGTGCTCACGATCGGGATCGCGGTCGACAGCAACGTCTTGATCTACGAGCGCATCCGCGAAGAGGTGCGCACCGGCCGCACGGCGATCACCGCCATCGACGCCGGCTTCACCCGCGCGCTCGCCACCATTCTCGACTCCAACATCACCACCTTCATCGCGGCAGCCGTGCTGTTCTTCATCGGGACGGGGCCGGTGCGCGGCTTCGCGGTGACGCTCGGCATCGGCATCATCACCACGGTTTTCACGGCATTCACCCTCACCAGGCTCATAGTGGCCTGGTGGTTCCGGTGGGCGCGTCCGCAACGACTCGCGATTTCCTAAGGCCAAAATGCAAAGGCGAGCCGCCATGAGAGCTGCCTATCGAGGTGCGAACCGGGACGGTCATCACGCATGATGAAAATCTCCCGCTGGAAGGCATTGGGCATTCTGCTCACGGCATTGGTCGTGTGCATGCTGGCCGTGCCCAATCTCTTCGCGGAGAAGACCGTTCAGGTCTGGCCGAAGTGGGCGCAGCGACAGCTCGTGCTGGGCCTCGACCTGCAGGGCGGCTCGCATCTTCTGCTCGAGGTCGATGCCGCCAAGGTGCGCGCTGAGCGACTCAATCAGCTGCGCGAGGATGTGCGGCGGGTTCTGCGTGAGGCGCGGGTCGAGCTTGCGAGCGTGCCGGCGGTGCGCGGCAGCGGCGTCGAGATCGTGGTGCGCGAGAATGACCTGCAGACCGCGCTCGGCAAGGTGCGCGCGCTGTCGCAGCCAATCGACGGAATTGGTGGGGCGACCGGCCAGCGCACGCTCGAAATCAGCAATCTCGGCGGCGGCCGGATCCGGATGGAAATGACGCAGGCGGCGATGAGCAGGCGGCTGCGTCAGATCGTCGAGCAGTCGATCCAGGTCATCGAGAAGCGCGTCAATGAGCTCGGCACCGTCGAGCCGTCGATCCAGCAGCAGGGCGCCGACCGAATCCTGGTCCAGGTCCCGGGCTTCGAAGACCCCGAACGGCTCAAGAAAATCTTCGTCGCCGAGGCCAAGCTCGACTTTCGTATGGTGGACGAGAGCATGACGCCCGAGCAGGCGCTGGCGAGCCGGCCGCCGCCGGAATCCGAAATCCTCTATGGCTCGAGCCGCGAGGGGCGCGCGCCCTATCTGGTCGAGAAGCGGGTCATGGTCTCGGGCGCGAGCCTCACCGACGCTCAGCCGGGCTTCGATGCGCGCACCGGCGAGCCGGTGGTCAATTTCCGCTTCAATTCCGCCGGCGCGCGCGCGTTCGCGCAGGCCACGCGCGAGAACGTCGGCAAGCGTTTTGCGGCCGTTCTCGACAAGGAGGTCATCACCGCGCCGGTGATCCGCGAGCCGATCCTGCAGGGCTCGGGCCAGATTTCCGGCAACTTTACGGTTGAGAGCGCGAATGATCTCGCAATCGTGTTGCGCGCGGGCGCGCTGCCCGCAAAGCTCGCCGTCATCGAGGAGAAGGTGGTCGGCGCTGGGCTCGGGCAGGATTCGATCAGCAAAGGCAGGATTGCGTCCTATTTCGGCGCGGCGTTGGTTGCTGCCTTCATGGTCGTCACCTATGGCCTGTTCGGCGTGTTCGCGAGCGTTGCGGTCGCCGTCAACGTGGCGATGATCTTCGGCGTGCTCTCGCTTCTCGGCGCCACCCTGACGCTGCCGGGCATCATCGGCGTCGTGCTCACGATCGGGATCGCGGTCGACAGCAACGTCTTGATCTACGAGCGCATCCGCGAGGAGGTGCGCGCGGGCCGCACGGCGATCACCGCCATCGACGCCGGCTTCACCCGCGCGCTCGCCACCATTCTCGACTCCAACATCACCACCTTCATCGCGGCAGCCGTGCTGTTCTTCATCGGGACGGGGCCGGTGCGCGGCTTCGCGGTGACGCTCGGCATCGGCATCATCACCACGGTTTTCACGGCATTCACCCTCACCAGGCTCATAGTGGCCTGGTGGTTCCGGTGGGCGCGTCCGCAACGACTCGCGATTTCCTGAAGGCTAACTCCGTGCGCTTGCATTCCTCCATTCCGATGCTGCGTATCGTCCCCGACGATACCAAGTTCGATTTCATGCGCTTCCGGCGCATCAGCTTTCCGATCTCAGCCGTCCTCTCGATCGTCGCGATCTGCCTGTATTTCTTTGTCGGCCTTAATTTCGGCATCGACTTCACCGGCGGCACGCTGCTTGAAGTGCGCGCGAAGTCGGGGCCGGCGGACCTCGCCGCGATGCGCTCGGCGCTGAGCGCGCTCGGTCTTGGCGAGGTTCAGCTGCAGCAGTTCGGCACCCCCGACACGGTCTTGATTCGTATCGCGCAACAGCCCGGTGGCGAGGCTGTGCAGAACGTTGCCAAGGAGAAGGTCAAGACCGCGCTCGGCGACGGCGTCGAGATCCGGCGCGAGGAAGTGGTGGGGCCGCGCATCTCGACCGAGATGCTGGCTACGAGCACCATCGGCCTGATGACGGCGATTTTCTCGATCCTGATCTATCTCTGGTTCAGGTTCGAATGGCAGTTCGCGCTCGGTGCCATGATCGCAAACGTGCACGATCTGGTGCTCACCGTCGGCTACATGTGCCTGATGCAGATCGACTTCGATCTCTCCAGCATCGCGGCGCTGCTGACCATTCTCGGCTACTCGCTCAATGACACCGTGGTCATCTACGACCGTATCCGTGAGATGCTGCGCCGCTACAAGCGCATGCCGATGCCCGATCTGCTCAACATCTCGGTCAACTCGACGCTGTCACGCTCGATCATCACCCACTTGACGGTGACGCTCTCGCTGCTGGCGCTCCTATTCTTTGGCGGGCACGCGATCCACAGCTTCGTGTCGACGATGATCTTCGGCGTGGTGCTGGTAGGCACATACACCTCGGTCTTCATTGCGGCGCCGATCCTGATCTACCTCGGCGTCGGGACGACGCGGACCGCCGTCGAGGAGCCCGCCGAAACCGAGAAGGTCTGATCGCCGTGCCAGCGGCTAGTGCCGCCGATTTGAAGTTCCTATAACACCTGTGGCAAACTCGGATAGGAACTTCACATCGAAAAGCGGCGCTAGAATCATAGAGTTGCTAGCGCGTGTCCCGGAAAAGTGGGAACCGGTTTTCCGATCAACGACATGCGCCACTCAAAGGAGTCGAGAGCACGCCCCGATTCCGTTGGAATGGGACGTGCTCTAGTTGCCCCTTTGCTTCCGAAGTTCGTGTCAGGGATGCGGCGACGACTAAACGACCTTCGGAAGCGGGGCGCTAGGCGTTATGCTGCCGCCCATGCTTGACGCATTCGCCCATTGCGAGGCGTTGGTGCGGGCGGCCGACAAGGACCGCTTCCTGTCCGCGCTGTTCGCGCCACCCGAGCACCGCCGCGCGCTCTATGCGCTCTACGCCTTTCACAGCGAGGTGGCGCGCATCCCCGACCTGGTGACGGAGCCGCTCGCCGGCGAAGTGCGGCTGCAGTGGTGGAGCGAGGCGGTCTACGAGCAGCGGCCGGAGGAGATGCGCGGGCATCCGGTCGCCAACGCGCTCGGCGAGGTCATCGAGAAATACCATCTCCCGCGCCGCCTGTTCGATGAGCTGATCGAGGCGCACCGGCATCATCTCGGGCGCGAATTGTTCGGCGATGTCGCGGAGCTCGAGCGCTTTTCCCGCCACGTCTCATCGAACCTGATCGAGCTGGCCGCCTGCGTGCTGGGCGCCGACAGCGCAGCCTTCGCGGGCCCGGCCGGCATCAGCCTGGGCATCGTGGGCCTTCTGCGCACGTTCGCGCAGGATGCGGTGAACGGCCGGGTCACGGCACCGGCCGACCTGCTGCTGCAGAATGCGGTGCTGCCGCAGGACATTCTGGCCGGACGAACGACTCCGGAAATTGCTGCGCTGTTGACGAACATGCGCGACGTGGCCATCCGTCACTATCAGGAGGCCCGTGTGCTGATCGAGCGCGACGGCCAGTCCGCTGTCGCGGCCTGGCTGCCGGCGGCGCTGGTGCCGCTCGACTTGCGCAGCCTCGCGCGGGTTGCGGACAAGCCCTTCGCCGCGGTCGAGGTGCCGCGCTGGCGCCGGCAGTGGACGCTTTGGCGCGCGGCGCGCTCCGGCCGCCCGTCGAAGCTCCGCTGAACGCTATTCGGCTGCGAGCCGCGGCGCACCTGTCCATTGCGCGAGGTCGTCGAGCGCGCGGCGCGTCAGCGCGCGTTTCTTGGCGAGCGCCTTGGCGGGGCCGCGCAGCCGCTTGCCGTCCTCGCCAGGCGGCAGCGCCTGCTCGAACGGCGGGAACAGCCCGAAATTGATGTTCATCGGCTGATAGGAGCGCGGACCGGCGTCGATCGTCTCGACGTGGCCGCCGGTGATGTGGTTAAGCAGCGCGCCGTGCGCGGTCGTTGGCGGCGGGGAGCTGAGCGCATCGCCGAGCATCTCCGCCGCCGCGAAGCGTCCGGCCATGAGCCCGACCGCGGCCGATTCGACGTAGCCCTCGCAGCCGGTGATCTGGCCGGCAAAGCGCAGTCGTGGCATGGCGTTGAGCCGTAGCGTCTGATCGAGCAGCTTGGGCGCGTTGAGGAACGTGTTGCGATGCAGCCCGCCGAGCCGCGCGAACTCGGCCTGTTCGAGGCCCGGAATGCTGCGGAAGATGCGGGCCTGCTCGCCGTGCTTGAGCTTGGTCTGGAAGCCGACCATGTTGAACAGCGTGCCAAGCTTGTTGTCCTGCCGAAGCTGCACCACTGCATAAGGCTTCGACGTGCCCGGATGCGGGTTGGTGAGCCCGAACGGCTTCATCGGGCCGTGGCGCAGCGTCTCGCAGCCGCGCTCCGCCATCACCTCGATCGGCAGGCAGCCGTCGAAATAGGGCGTGCCTTCCCATTCGTGAAACGCCGTCTTGTCGCCCGCAATGAGCGCGTCGACGAAGGCTTCGTATTGCTCACGCGTGAGCGGGCAGTTGACGTAGTCGACGCCGGTGCCGCCCGGGCCCGCCTTGTCGTAGCGCGACTGGAACCAGGCGACGTCCATGTCGATCGAGTCACGATGGATGATCGGCGCGATCGCGTCGAAGAAGGCAAGCGCATCCTCGCCGGTGAGCGTGCCGATCGCGTCCGCGAGCGCCTGAGAGGTGAGGGGACCGGTCGCCACGATCACATTGTCCCAGTCGGCGGGCGGCAGGCCGGCGATCTCCTCGCGCCGCACCTCGATGAGCGGATGCGCCGCGATCGCCTTAGTGACCGCGGCCGCGAAGCCATCGCGGTCGACTGCAAGCGCGCCGCCGGCCGGCACCTGGTTGGCATCGGCCGCGCGCATGATCAGAGAATTGAGTAGGCGCATCTCCGCATGCAGGAGCCCGACCGCGTTGTGCTCGGGGTCGTCGGAGCGGAACGAGTTGGAGCAGACGAGCTCCGCCAGCGCTTCGGTCTTGTGCACGGCGGTTAAGCGCACCGGGCGCATCTCGTGCAGGATCACCCGCAGCCCGCGCGCGGCGGCGTGCCATGCCGCCTCGCAGCCGGCGAGCCCGCCGCCGATGATGTGGATCTCCCTCATGCCGGCAAGCTATGCCTCGGAGGCCGCCGCGACAACGCCTCCGCGCGCCGAGCCCCGGTTCCCGGCGTTACTCCCCGCTCACGCTGGCGCCGCCGAAGCGCTCGCGCCAGCGCGGCAGCACCTCTTTGTTGTAGACGTTGTCCGGGATGCCGCCCTTGAGCGCGGTGACGACCGAGCGCGTCGCCCAGTCGACGCCCTGGCGCAGCTCGCCGCCCTCCGTGTAGGAGGCCGAGTGCGGCGACAGCAGGACCCGGTCGCCGAGCTTGCGTAGCGGCGACTCCATCGGCAGCGGCTCCTCCTCGAACGCATCGATCGCGGCGCCGCGGAGGCGGCCTTCCTCGATCGCCTTGGCGAGCGCCTTCTCGTCCATGACCTTGCCGCGGGCGGTGTTGAGCACGATCGCGTTCGGCTTCATCAGGGCGAGCTCCTTTTCACCGAACATGTAGCGGGTTTCCTTGGTGAGCACGACGTGGAACGACACCACATCGGATTCGCGCAGCAGCGTCTCGTAGTCGACCTGCTTGACGCCGTGCGCCAGGAAGGTCGCCGGCTGCACATAGGGATCATACGCAATGAGGCGGGCGCGCCAGGGAGTCAGAAGCTGCGCGACGCGCGTGCCGATGCGGCCGAAGCCGACAAGCCCGATGGTCTGGCCGGGAAATCCGTCGGAGACGCGCGCGCCGACATAATAGGAGTAGTTGTCGGCGGTGCGCCACTTGCCGGCGCGCACGTCGGCGTCACGCTCGCGCAGCTTCTTGAGCAGCGCCAGCATCATGGTCACGGTCGTCTCGGCGACGCCGAAGCAATTGGATTCCGTCGGCGCATGGCAGACCATGATGCCGAGCTCGGTTGCCGCCTCGGTGTCGATGTCGTCGACGCCGACCGTGTATTTCGCGACCACGCGCAGCCGCTGCGACGCCTGCATGATGCGCCGGCTGATCGGCGTGTGCCGCATCGAGGTGCCCATCAGCGCGACCGCGTCGCGCGCGGCCTCGACCACGTCGTCCTCGTAATGCGTGCGCGGCAGTTGCCAGTCGCGGTTGCCGACGACAATTTCGCAGCCCAGCCCCTCGATCGCCTTGATGGTCTCGGGCGGCTCCTCGCGCGGGGCAAAGATCAGGACTTTCGGCTTCGACATAACGGCTCCTTGCGTGCTTGTTGCGCCAAGTGCTTGCGCCCGGCGGGTGGTGGCAGGCTGTTGGTAGGGAAAGTCGATGCGGGAGATCAATTTAGCCTAATTCCGCTCTCCTTGAACGCCTTTTCCCAGCGCACCGCTTCCTGGCGGAAAAAGGCGTCGAGCTCCTCGGGCGTGCTCGATACCGCGTTGATGCCGGATTTCTCGAGCTTGTCGGCGGTGGCCGGGTCGGCATAGATGCGCACGACCTCGGCCTGGAGCTTGTCGACGACCGCGCGCGGCGTGCCGGCGGGCGCCACGAACGCAATCCAGCTCGACATGTCGGCGAGCGCCGGCATGTTGGCCGCGACCGAGAGCGGCGGCACGTCGGGCAGTTGCGGCAGCGGCCGGCTGTTGAGCTTGGCGAGTGCGCGGAACTTGCCGGACTTGATCAGCGGCAGGCTCGAGGCGACGCCGTCCACGATATAGTCGACGGCGCCGGTGAGAAGCCCCTGCACGACCTCGGCGCTGCCTTTGTAGGGAATGAGCTGCGCCTTGAACCCGGCCTCGCGGTTGAACATGAAGCCGGCAAGCCGCGTGGTGATGATGCCGGCGCCATAGTTCATCTTGCCGGCTTTCGCCTTGCCGAGCGCGATCAGCTCGGCGATGGTCTTCGGGCCATCCTGCGCGCGCACCGTGAGTAGCGAGGTGTTCTTGGCCGCGAGCGTGATGGCGGCGAAATCCTTGAACGGGTCGTAGGGCAGGTTGGTCTTGGTCGCCGGGTTCATCACCAGCGTCGTGTCCATCGCGGCCAGGAGCGTATAGCCATCGGGCGCCGCCTTCGCGACCTGCACGGCGCCGAGCGCGGTGTCGGCGCCCGGCCGGTTCTCGACCACGACCGGCTGGCGGAAGGCTTCGCTCATCTTCTGCGCCACGATCCGCGACAAAATGTCGGTCGGACCGCCAGCCGGGAACGGCACCACGATGCGGATGGGACGGCTCGGATAGGCCTCCTGGGCGGCGGCCGGAGACACGGCCAGCACGCCGAGCGACGCGAGGGCCAAAAGCATTCGGCGCTTGACCTGGTTCATTACGTTTCCTCCCACGCGCTTGGACATTCAAACCCATCCTTGTTGTCCTATAGCATCGCGCTATTCGAAACCGAAGGCCTCGCGGCTTGCCGAGTTGTGTGGGGGTCTGCGCCGTCGGCCCGGTTTGTAGGCCATGCGCTCATCACTGGGTCCGCACAATCTCTTGGAGTTGTGCCGACATTCACACGGTGAACGTGGTCGCGAGCTAGCGCCGATCTTTGCTCCAGGGCAGTTCGAACGTTTTCCATGGATGAGGGGTGGCGCGAAGCTTTTCGTAGATGTGTTTCATGGCCGCGACCGGAAATCGTTGAACGGTGAGTGAGTTCTCGACCGCTCGGCGGTAGTCGGCAATCCAGGCGTCATCGAGCGGCGTCGTGTCAGGGCCCAGCCATGTCAGCAGAGCCGTGTCGCCGTCCGTCCAGCGGATGCCCAGGTAGCGAGCGATCGTGTCGGGGCTGAACAAGGGGCTGACCGGCAAAGAGGATTCCATGCCAAGGTCGCGCGCAAGGCTGCGGGAGAACAGAAAGTAGTTGCGCCCGGCCGCTTGTAAGACCGCGCGGCCTTCCTCTGGAGTGCCGAACATCAAGCGGTCCCAGTCGGGTGTTATCGCTGTCGACATACGGTGTTCCATCCGACAGCCTGGAAGCATGCAGTAGCTGTGAACATGCAGTGATTGGATGGGTGTGCCCGGACCAACGACCGAATAGGCCCCCCGCGCGCCCGGATGAATGCCGCCCCATGGCAAACGGCCGGGCCATCCATTCTCGTTTGTATAGGCGGTGTCGATGCTGTAGGCGCCTGTGGCAAAGCGCCAAGCGTTGAGTTGCACGGCCCACAACGGTCTGACCGAATAGACGAAGAGCAGGCTCGCTACCGCGCAGGCGCCCATGATGGCAACAGGCGCAATTCCGTCGCGCAGCAGCCGCATGAAACGGCCGTTGGACCTGGCTGGGATTTGCCACATTAGGACGCCCACGGTGATCATGACCGGCAACATGAAGCTTGAATATCGGTAGAATGATATCGGCTCTGAGCGGCCTGCGAACACCGACAGCACGCCATACACCACAATCACGATAAGCAACACGCCGATGGGCGCGGCTGGAACCAATCCGGTTCGACGCCGCACCATTGCCACGAGGGAGACGAGCGCGCCGCCAAGGACGAGGGCGAACAGCAGGTCGAGCCGCAGCCAGTCTGCAAGTGTCATGACGAACGCCGTCGTCAATGGCAAGGCTTTGGCGACCTGACCGGTTCGTCCCAGATGCATTTGGATGACGAGAGGCAGGGCGTTCCAGCGATGCAATTTTTCGACGTCTGCAAAGGGCCAGAAGAAAAGGAGTGCCTGGTCGTCCGCCAGGCCGGTCGCCAGGTAGTTGATCAGGAGGTCGGATACGAGCACGATCCCGGCGACTGCCGCCAGCCCAATTGCGATCACGGCGGGACACCATCGCCGTGTTAGGAACTGCCAGGCGGCTACCGCGACGAGAACCGCGCCCAGGAACACCGAGATCGTGATGTTGATAACGATGGCAGCCGTCACCGCGCTTGCGGTTGCCGTGACCCAGGCGAGACGCAGACTGCCGCGAGCTTGCAGCATACCGACTGTCAGCCAGATGACGCCGATGACCAAGGCAGCGTTAAGCTCATGGAGCTTTTCGAAATCGCCCCATCCGCCATGGGCCCGGTTCTGCGGTGGACCGGGCGTGTAGATATAGAGCCCGAGAAACAGTAGTGCGCCGACCCATGGCCAAAGCGACGACGGTGCGACGCCGGAAAGGAGGCGGAAGAGCACCAGTGCGGCTACTGATATAAAGCAAAAGGTGACAAGCTGCGGTGCCAGGGGGTCGGTGAGCAGCATGCTGAGAAAAAATAGTCCGGCGCCCTTGGAATAGTAAAAATGGTACCAGACCTCGTTCGGTCCCAGATTGCCGCTGTTAACGACCGCTTTGTAATAGGAAAAGTAGTGGGTGTAGTAGTCGTGGCCGCCGCCCGGATAGAGCCCTTTTACAAGCAGAAGGTCGCTCCAGACCGCGAGCACGAGAAGAACGGCGCCCACCAAGCAGGCGGTCCGCCAGCGTCCGAGCGACGCCAAGCTATCGGCCAGCGCCGGGCTTGAGACGGCAGCGCTCAGCCTTTCAAAGCAATCCCGCGCATCCCAAAACGCCAGGGCAACCGCCGGTACGGTGAGGGATATGGCGACCATCACGGTGTAGAACCCGGCCAAGCCCAGGACGAGCAATGCGACGTGCCATATCCCTGTTCCGGCAAGGAAGCCGAGTGCCAGGCGATCGAGCCAGTGAATGTTTTCGTAAGCAGAGCCCGCAACGAGGCGCAGTAGCAGGGTACCCGGCGCCTGCACGATCCAAAAGAGATAGAAAGCGAAGACTGCGCGCAGGGCGTTGTAGACGAGGATCAGAGGGCCTGACGTGGCGAAATGCAAATAGTAGACGTCGACCCACTTGAACCACAGGATCAGCGCCACGTAGCCGCCCAGAAAGGCAACGAAAGCCGCCGACGTCTTCAGCGAGGGCCGTTCCACGGTGCGTCCTTACATCCAGCGGTTAACGCGGTTGGAGATGCGGCGCACGATGATGTCGACAAGCGTATGGGCGACCGAAAGCGAGTTCTTGAAGGTCAGAGCTTTCGAATCTCCACCCTTGCGCTCCACGGTCCGTACCGGGATTTCCTTGTAGCTGAAGCCCTGGTCGAGCAGCAGGCAGATGATGTCGGCCTGGAAGCCGAAGCCGCGTGTATTGGGGTGCCAGCGCATCACATTGTGGCGCAGGTGAACCGCCAGCCCGTTGTAATATTGCAGGCGAAATCCACTGATAGCGTTCACCAGGAACGTGTAGGCCTTCGACAGAATCCGCCGATAGAAGCGCTTGCCCTCGCTGGTCACGTAATAGGGAACCAGCATGTCGGCCTGGCCGATCTCGCGCAGCACCGCGACCATCGTATCCCTAGGCTCCGCGTCATCGCCGCAGATGAGGCGATAATATTTGCCCTTCCCGATGAACGCGGCGTCGACGTAGTTCTGTGCCAGGCCCCGGTTGGTTCGGTTTCGCAGAAGCAGTATCCGCTCGTCGGGATGCGCGCGAATATAGCTCTCGATGACGTCGACCGAACGGTCGCTCGAACAGTCATCGATGACGATGATCTCGTAGTCGATGCCGCCCACCTCCGCCAAGGCCGTCCGAACGGTTTCGAGCGTGGCAATGATCAGCGGCTCTTCGTTGTAGCAGGAAATGAATATCGTCAGATCGAGCGGCGCTTCCCGTCCGGGCGTGAGCACGGCTGCGACATCATGAAGGCGGGCGGCCGCCGGCGTCATCGATACGTCGGCGGCGAATTGGGCGGCCGGCATCAGCCTCCCCCTTGGCCGATCCGGTCGACGCAAACAGCCGCCTGCTGGCGGGCGAAGCCGAGATAACGATAGGCGACGCTGCGCACCGCAACGAATTCCTGGAAGGCCTTGAACTCGTGCTACTCCCAGTTCGGATAGTTGAAGTATTCGTCAAACAAAATGATGGTGCCCGGAACGATCCGGTCTGCCAGCAGCGAGAGGAGCGTATGCGTCGAGCTGTAGACATTGCAGTCAACGTGGATGAACGCGACTTGGCCGGGATTGGTCTGCAGCCATCGTGGGAGGGAATCATCAAACCAGCCGCGATGCAGGCGCACATTACCGGGCACCCGTGGTAAACGACCCTTTTGATCGAATGACGAGCTGTTCAGCATGAACCCGGACCAGGGCTCCGGCAGGCCCTCGAAGCTGTCGAAACCATGCACCGTGCGGCTTCCGACGCGCTTGGCAATGAAGCGGATGGTGCCGCCGCTGAAGACGCCGAACTCGAGATAGTGGCCGTCGATCTTGACGGCACTCAGCGCGAATTCGAGAAGGTCGCGCTGGCTCTCGAACCCGAGCGCGTCGGGCATGGCCCGCTCGATGTAATCGACACTGCGTTGAAGCGCTCGCAGCGAGCGTTCGCGCATCGGATGGATGCGTCCCACATCGACGGCCTGGTAAATGCCGCAGATGATCTTGTAGAGGAAGGCCTTGAGCTTGAAGTTTGTCACGAGCATCGGAGCGCGCGTTTCTCCAAGGTAGCTGGGATTCGTTGTGGTCGCGGCAAGGTTGTATCGGAAATTCAAATCCAAGGCCACATGTGCGACAAAAAAGCGTTGGCGTACCAACAGATTTCGAGTTCCAGGGCCCGCGAGGTATGGCGCGCTTCGAGGATCGGCGCTAGCGATCGATCCGCCGCTTCAGCCGCAGCCAGATGCCGAGGCCGGGCAGCGCCGCCAGCATGGACAGGAGGCCGAGCTGCACGGACAGCGCGAGCGCTGCGCTTGCCGGCACGCCGGCGACCGCGAGCAGGGCGATCATGGCGGTCTCGCGCACGCCCCAGCCGCCGATCGAGATCGGCAAGGCGGTGATGAGCACGACCGGCTGGATGAGGACGAGGCAATCGAGCAGGCTGAGACTGATGCTCATGCTGCCCGCCAACAGGTAAGCCGACAGCGACATGGCGAACTGGGCCGCGGCTGCGAGCCCGAGCGCAGACAATACGGTCTTCGGCCGTAAGAAGATCGTCCGAGTTGCGACGTTGAGTGTCAGCAGGGCGCGCAGCAGACGGTTGCGCTGCCAGTCCAATGGCAGCCGATGCAATTGGACGAGGATGCTGATGCCGAGCAGGATCGACAAGGCCGCTGCCGCCGAGATCGAGGCTGCAGTGGCGAGGCCGATGCGCGCCGCCAGCAATGGCGCGGTGACGATCACGAGCAGCGCTACGCCCGCGACCGCCATGGCGCGGTCGAGAATGACCGAGCTGATCGCCGCCATGGCGCTCAGGCGCATCTGGAGGGCGAGCCAGGCCCGCATGGCATCGCCGGCGACCGCCGCGCCCCACAGCCAGTTGCTGAAGAAGGCGGCGATATAAAAGATCCGCAACGATTGCGGCGCAGACGTGCGGGCACCGAGGCTCGCCAGGATCACATGCCAACGCAGCCCGCCCAGAATGACCTGTCCCACCAGGATGACGGTTGCGGCCGCAAGCAGAGCTGGGCTTTGGCCGATCATGTGCCGCCACGCGGCTGCAAGATCGACCGTGAACGCCACATACGAAATGGCAAGCGCGGACAGCGCAAGCTTCACAAGTGTGAACAACCAGGTGGGCACGCGTGGCTGCCGTTGCGCCGGGACGGCAGCCTCATGCGCTTCCTCGCCCACCCGCGCCGGCGTGCCGGCACCGCTCATTGCACGCGCAGCCCGGCTTCCTTGGCGATCGGCGCCCAGAACGCATATTCGTCGGCCACGAACTTTGCGACCTGCGCCGGATCAAGATCGAGCGTCGAAAGCGCGAGCCGGTCGTAGCGCGCGCGTATTTTGGGCGTCTTGTTGATGCGGCGGATCTCGGTGTTGAGCTTGAGAACGATATCGGCCGGCAGGTTCTTCGGACCGGCGAGCCAGAACCAGGTGTCGCCGCGCGTATCGGGGAAGCCTTGTTCGGCGAAGGTCGGGATGTTCGGATAGGCCGGATGGCGCCGCGGCGTGGTGACTGCGAGCGGCACGACTTTGCCGGCCTTGATCATGGCGCCGGCCGTCAGGAGCGTCGTCATGGTGAGCGAGATGTGATTGCCGAGCACTTCGTTCATGCCTGAATGGGGCGCGGGCACGTGCTGGATCGCAATGCCGGCGCGGCGTTTGAAGCGCTCGAGGATGAGCTGGCCGAGCGAGCCGGGCCCGGGGGATGCGGAGGTGAGCGGCTTGGTGTGCGCCAGCGCGACCAGCTCGGCGAGCGACTTCACGCCGAGCGCGGTGCCGGCGACGAATACGAAGCTGTCGGCCGCCTCCATCGCGATATGGGTGAAGTCCTTGAGCGGGTCGTAGCCGATGTTGGGATTGATCGCGGGGCCGGTCAGGTGCGGGCCCGAGCCCGCATTCACGAAGGTGTAGCCGTCGGGCTCGGCGCGCGCGACCTGGGCCGAGCCGACAGCGCCGGCGCTGCCGGCGCGGTTCTCGATATAGAATTGCTGCTTGAAGGTGGCGGACAGTTCCGGCGCCAACAGACGCGCGAGCTGGTCGGAACTGCCGCCGGCGCCGAACGGCACCACGATCTTGACCGGCTTCGCGGGCCATTCTTGCGCGTGGGCGGGGGCGGCGAGGGCGGCGCACAGCCCCAGGGCTGCAAGGCATTTCGCAATCGTCGGCATGGGTCCTCCAGGCGTGCGAGTATAGACCGCGGGGCCCGGAATGCGAGTGCGCGCCGATGCGTGCCGGGATACGAATCCCACGTTTCTGGATCACGAATGGACCGCCAAGGTCAGGATTCTGCAACACGCAAAGGGACTGCGCCATGTGGCCCGATCGTCGTCTCCTCGATCTGTTTGGAACCGAGCATCCGATCCTGCTGGCGCCGATGGCCGGCGCCATGGATGTGGAGCTCTCGGCTGCGGTGGCGCAGGCCGGCGCGCTCGCCGCGTTGCCCTGCGCGATGCTCAACCCCGAGCAAATTCGCGACCAGGTGGCGCGCTTCCGCGCCCGCTCGGCGGCCAAGATCAATCTCAATTTCTTCTGCCACGCGCCGCCGGAGATCAACAATGCGCGGGAGACGCGCTGGCGCGAGCGGCTCGCGCCCTACTACCGCGAGCTTGGCATCGATCCGTCGGCACCCGTGCCGGTCAGCGTGCGGCTGCCGTTCGATGCATCCTTCTGCGCGGTCGTCGAAGAGATAAAACCCGGTGTCACGAGCTTCCATTTTGGGCTGCCGGATGAGGGCTTGCTCAAGCGCGTCAAGGCGGCAGGCTGCGTTGTGCTTGCCTCCGCCACCACGGTTGCGGAAGCGCGCGTGCTCGCGGCGTGCGGCGCCGATGCCATCATCGCCCAGGGCTACGAGGCGGGCGGCCATCGCGGCATGTTTCTGACCGAGGAGCTTGCCGCGCAGGTCGGCACCTTTGCGCTCGTGCCGCAGGTCGTGGATGCGGTGAAGGTGCCGGTGATCGCGGCCGGCGGCATCACCGATGCACGCGGCATTGTGGCCGCGCTTGCGCTCGGCGCCGCCGGCGTGCAGATCGGCACCGCCTTCCTGTTCACGCCGGAGTCCAAGATCGGCACCCTGCATCGCGCCGCGCTCGCTGCCGCCCGCGACGACGGCACCGCGGTGACCAACCTGATGACCGGGCGACCGGCGCGCGGCATTGTCAATCGCGTGATGCGCGACATCGGGCCGGTCAGCGACATCGCGCCTGCGTTTCCGCTTGCGGCCGGCGCGCTCGCGCCGCTGCGCGCCAAGGCGGAGGCGCAGGGCTCAAGCGATTTCACGCCGATGTGGGCGGGCCAGGCCGCCGCGCTGGGTCGCGCCATGCCGGCGGCCGAGCTTACGCACACGCTCGCGGCTGATGCATTGGCGCTGATGCGGTGGATGGCCGGGATGAATTGATAGCGAGGCCGAGATGAGCCGCAAGAGGTGGTATCGACGTAGTGAGCTGATCACCTTTCGGTCGCGAAGTCGTCACATTGCGCATGCCAAACTATATCTAATAATGAGCAGTGCTACTCAGAGAGCACTTATTCAACTAACAAGATTAGTCTAGTTGATAGCGGCGACTGTATGAGAGCGCTTTAGTTGCTCGCCTGACGAGGAGGACAGGCAGAGCGACGCGTTCGAGCGAGTAGCGATGAATAGCCCTTATGAAATTCTTGGCGTGTCTCGTAGTGCCAGTGACGAGACCATCAAGGCGGCGTTTCACAAGGCCGCCAAGGCTAGTCACCCGGACCTCAATGCGGACGACCGGACTGCAGAGGAGCGACTGAGGCGGGTCATTGCCGCCTACCAGATCCTCAAGTGTCCGCAGCAGCGGGCGGCCTATGATCTGCAACTGAGAAATCTCCGCCGCGCAAGGGCGCGAGGCTTTGCCGTGCCGGTATTCGCCGGTCTGGTGAGCGGTACAGTCGTGGCACTCGCGGTCTGGCTGTCGATGCCGCAGTTGC
Source organism: uncultured Alphaproteobacteria bacterium (assembly GCA_963753575.1). Taxonomy (GTDB): domain Bacteria; phylum Pseudomonadota; class Alphaproteobacteria; order Rhizobiales; family Xanthobacteraceae; genus VAZQ01. The sequence continues at coordinate 1,322,586 of CAVWCR010000003.1, read as the reverse complement.
ACACGCAAGTCGCATCCGGGCTGTCGCGCACGTCAACTATTGTGGGGCCAATGCCTGGCCAATCTGCGGAGCAGTCGCGGGCGTCGCCGGCGAGGCAATGGCAGCAGGTGGAGGCAAGTGGCGATCCAAAAGCGATCTGGGCATTCGTCGTCCGCAATCCGGACGCTCCCGAATCCGCGCTAGCTCGCTCGAGACTCATTGGGCTGATCGACACAGCAGAGGACGTGTCCTTGCTGCATGTTCTGCGGCTCGTTGCCACTGACACGATCGCGGAGCGAGCACGCGAGCGGCTTGTGCGCTTAGGCGCGTTGGCTGTCGCCAGGGCGGAGGTCGCCGACGTTCCGCCCTCCAATTCGGTGCAAGCTTCGCGGGAGAAGACGATTGCGGTGGTCAGCCGTGAAGAGCCTGTCTCGCCAGCGGTGGAAGTCAAGTCGGTCAAAATGGTCAGCCGCGAGGAGCCGGCACTGCAAGCCGCGGAGGTCGTGACGATCGACGTTGCCACCCGCGTGGAGCCTGCCCTGCAGGCTCCGGTAGCCGCGCCGCGCAAGGGCGGTAACCGCGAAAAGCCCGTTGCTCGCAAGACAATCCGAATACCGCGGAACGGGGCCAAGCGGCGGGCCGCGAGCCACACCGGTGTGAAGCAGGCTGCATCCGAGAATAGAGAAACGTCGACTTGCGCTGGATCGCAATCCTGCGCGGGGTCCGCAACTGCTCTTTTTGGTGTTGGATTTTAGAGCCGTCAGAGGAAAACAATACCATCGTTGCCCGCGAGTGGCGTCGCAGGGCATTTCGACGCTTGCCGCTTTAAGAGAGCGCTGATCATAAAAGAAACCTGTGATTGATTTTGTGGCGTACCGGAAGGCCCGCCATCCCTCCATCTGTTGCTGATGTGGCACATACCCGCAAGAATATAACAATAGTTCAATGGGGTTGAGGGCGATCGCTTTCCATGTTGCGGACCCGTCATATAACGTCTGCATGAAAAGTGGTGTGATACCGTCGGTGTGCTGCTGACGGGCTGAGTGATGGTGATGAGTGGCGTTGGGCTGGAGTACCGCGCTGGAATTGGACCGCGAGTACGGGTCTACAGCGCAAAGCCGACGAGCCCGGTGCTCGGCGCCGGTGTCCTCGTGCTCACGCTGTTTTCCGCTTCGGCTGCCCAGGCTCAGTGCGCAGCGGTCGGATTGAATCCGGCGCCTTCGTTCCCGACTCATACAGCCGCGATGGCCATTGCGGGCGCCTCGGCCTATGTCAGTACCATCGTTTCTTCCATCCATTCCGCGAACACGGCATTCCTGGCGCAGTCCACGGCGTTCGTCGCCGCACCGCCCAATCCTCAGCCGGACCAGCAGGGCGGCGGTGTTTGGGCGCGTGGTGTTGGCGGCCATCTTTCGTTCGGCACGACCGCAACAGCCGGTAACATAAATTTTGGCGGGCCTGTCGCCGGCAGCGTCGTCTGCAATACGCGTACGCTGGGAGATTTCGCCGGTGCTCAGGTCGGCGCCGACATCGCCAGGCTGAACGTGAATGGGTGGAACCTGCACGCGGGTTCAACCATTGGGTACCTGGGATCGAAGACGAAAGATGCCACGCCGTCCGGCCTCAATCCGCCTGCAAGTTTTCACGACAACCTGCAAATCCCATTCGTGGGGCTCTATGTCGCTGCAAGCAACGGAGGCTTTCTGGTCGACGCGCAATTGCGCGGGAATGTTTACCAGAATGAGGTCTCTGACAGTAACCACGGAATGTCCGGTCAGCATTTCGATGCCCGCGGCGTCAGTCTGACTGGAAACGTCGGTTACAATTACAATCTCGGCAATCAGTGGTTCATCGAGCCATCGGCTGGGATCATCTGGTCGCGAACGCAAGTCGATTCAATGAATGTTCCGGGGACCCTTGTGTATGGGTTTGGCGGTGTCCCGCCCTGGGTCCTGGCGGTCAAAGACATCGAAAGCACGCTCGGCCGTCTCAGTGTGCGCGTCGGCACCACCGTTGTGTTCGACAACGTCGTGCTGCAGCCGTTCGCTTCGGCCAGCGTATTTCACGAATTCCAAGGCGGGGTCTCTTCCAGCCTGACGAGCGATTTCTCGGCGATTGCTTTGCCGCAGCTTCCAACTCTCAGCTCGACGGTCTCCGTCAGCAGTCCGCGCACCTACGGCCAGTTTGGTCTTGGCGCCGCCGCGCAAGTCCCGAACTCCAGTTGGGTCAGCTATCTGCGATGGGACTATCGGAGGGGAGAGCAGATCGAGGGTTGGAGCCTGAATGGCGGCCTTCGCTACCAGTTCGTTCCCGACCCCAGGAGACGGGAGCGCGTGATCGCCAAGGCGCCGATCTACAAGGCCCCCGCAGTACAGGCGATGTACAATTGGACCGGTTTCTACATTGGCGGCCGTCTCGGGGCCGACTGGGGATCCGCGCATTGGACCGTCGATGGCGCCGGCACGACCGAGCCGCGCTTTGCCGGGTTGCTCGGCGGCGGCGAGATCGGATTCAACTATCAGGTCGGGCAATGGGTATTCGGCATTGAAGGCGATCTGAGTTGGACCAATGCCCGCGGCGCCAGGCCTTGTCCGAACGGCTTCTTCTACAACTGCGAAATCGAGGCGAACTGGCTGTCCACGACGACTGCCCGGGTCGGATACGCCCATTGGGATCGGCTCATGGTTTACGCCAAGGGCGGCCTCGCAATTGTGCGGGATCGAGCCCGGTTCGGGTGCAACACCGGCTCGCAGCCCACGGTCGTGCCCTTGATCGGATGCCCTTCCCAGACCGATTCCAATACCAGGGCCGGCTGGGCGGTTGGCCTCGGTTCCGAATTTGGCCTGACGCAGAACGCCTCGGTGAACACCGAAATCATGTACGTCGATCTGGGAACCGAACGCTCCACCCTGGCCGCCATTCCGACCGACATTGCGCGGGACGGATTCATTTCCACTGTAGGGCTTCGTTTCCGCTTTGGTGGATAGCTGAGACAACGTCGAGACGCCGTCGCTAACCCATTGATCGTCCTCGCGTCGGAGCGAGGCAGACCTTCCTGATCACAGCTTGGTCGCGGCGTGCTGCACCTTCGGCTTTCCTTGTGCGAGGTAGTCAACTACTCTGGAGCCTCGATGGCTTGGCGTCATGGGAGCCGTGCAGCGGCGGCCGACGTGAGCGGGAACGCAGGAGGACAACAAATGCGGGCGAACAGGGGTCTCCTCGTGAAGGGCGTCTTGCTGATCTGCGGGCTTGGCCTGGGCGCCGTGTTTCTCCAATTCGCCATGGATCAGGCGCGACAGACCAGCTGCAATGCCTCGTCAGACAAGACGAAATGCCTGGCCCCGTCGGTCGCTGATTTTGCGCTGACATCGGACGGGCCCGAACGCATCATCAAGCTGAAGGACGAGAGCCCGAAGAAGCCGGAGTGATCTTCGGACCGCCACGAGGCGCTTTCGCTGATCTGTGGAGTGGCCTGGCGGACATCCTGCAAGGTCCGAGTTGAGGCCAACGCCAGATTGCGACTTGGCGCAACTCGTGCTCCCGTCCATCATTGCAATGGTCATATGTTCGGTCCAAACGTCGTGTCCTTCACACCGCGGTTGACTTGATAGCGGAGAGGACCATGCGCTGGAGAGGTGTCCATCACGTCGAGTTTTCGGTTCTGAACTATGACGCATCGATCGAGTTCTACGACAAGATGTTTGGATGGCTCGGCTACAAGAGCTTCTGGACGCCCGATATCGGGGATCGTTCGACCTACTACATGGCCCGCTTCCCAATCCCGCACAGCTATATCGGCATTCAACCTGCGCGAAGCGGCGACAGACTTGATCACGGCGCGCGAGCTGTCGGCATCCATCACATCGCGCTTTGGGCCACAAGCCGAAAGGAAGTCGACGCCTTTCATTCGGAGTTCCTGGTCAGAAATGATCTCAGCGTCACCGATGCGCCCGCCGAGTATCCTGTCTATGTCCCCGGCTATTACGCCGTATTTTTTGACGATCCGATCAATGGCATTCATTGGGAGCTGGCGTACACGCCACGCATCCCTTCTCCGTTCGCTTATTTGCGCTGGGTTCGCGCACTGAAAGACATAGCCACAAGTCATCCGGAATGGAAAAAACCCCCGATGGCGGAGGCCATGCGGACGTTGCCTGGACGGTGAGAGACGCCTTCGCCTGATGCAGACTGAGCACAAGGCCTTCGTTCTTGAGCGGACAGAGACCTAAATTCCACGCGACTGGCAACGTCCGCGATGTTGGCGCGGCTCGACCGCCGAGCGGATCAGAGGCCCGACCGGCCGCGGTCATTCCTTCATGTATTCAATCGCGAGCTTCACCGTCTCAGGTGGCGTCGCATAGACCTCCTTGATCAGCGCGTCGGCGTCCGCGCCCAGGACCGGTCGCACCTCGAGATCCTGGCGCTTGGCGTCGGCGAGAAACGCGGGATCTTTCATCGTGGCCGCGAAGGCTTCGCGCAGCGCCGCCAAGCGCTCCGCCGGCACGCCGGGCGGCAGCACGAACGGCCGCGCCATTGCCTGGCGCGAGACGATGAGCTTGAGCGCGGTGCGCTGCTCGTCGGTTTCCGCAACCTCGGTGATGAGCGGCACGTTCGCAAGCTCGTCGATCTTGCGGGCCGCGAGCTGCAGCACGACGTCGATCTCCCTGCGCTCGTACATGTCGCGGTTCCAGCTCAGGAGGCTCGACCATGACCAGCCGCAACGCCCGTCCACTTCGCCGCGCTTGATCGCGATGACGATCTCGGCGGCGCTGCCGTAGCCGGCCACGACCTTCATGGGCAGCTTGAACATCTTGCGCAACACGGTCGGGAACACGTCGGCGTCGGCGCCCGCGCCGGTCGAGCCGATGACGAAGGGCTTGCGGCGCATGTCGGCCCACGACTTGATGCCGGCGCCCGAGCGGAACGCGCAGACGCCGACCTCGCTCGAGATGCTGCCGAGCCAGCCGAATTTCCGCGCTTCGAATTTGATGCCCTCTTTGCGGCCGAGCAGCGGGTCGATGAAGGCGCCGCGCGAGAAGCCGCCGAAGGTCGAGCCGTCCTTGGGCGCGATGGTGTAGAGGAAATTCGCCGCCTTGATCGAGCCCGCGCCCGGCATGTTCTGCACCACGATCGTCGGATTGCCCGGGATGTGGCGGCTGATGTGGCGCGCAAGCGTGCGGGCGTAGAGATCGTAGCCGCCGCCCGGCGCATAGCCGATGACCAAGCTGACGGTCCGCCCGTGGTAGAAGTCGGAGACCGCGTCCGCCCGCACAGGAGCGCTGGCGCCGATGAGCGCCAACGTCACGCCTGTGAGGCAGCGGAGCATGCTACTGCAGCGGAGCCGGCTCGTGTGGCGCCCGTTGGTAGCCCTTTTGCTGCACGTTCATGTCGACCAGGTCGGTTGCACAGCTCGCGGTCTCGAGGAAATCCCAGCTCTTCATCCAATCGTAGGTGCGCTGCAGCTCGTCGGCCGGGATGGGCGCCGGATCGACCATGTAGATCCGGCTCTCGCGCAGGTCGTCGATGGTCAGCTTGGCGATCTCAGGGTCTTTGTCTTTGTAGTAGTCGATGAAGTAGTGCATGTAGGCGCGCTTGTTGGCATTGATGCGCCGAACTGCCTCGCGCACCGCGCGGTTGAAAGCGCTGTAGGTCTCGGCGTCAACGCGGTCGGACGCGACTTCCGTTCCATGATGGAAGGCCGCGATCACCAGCCGGCATCCTTTCTTTTCAGCGAGCGAGATATAGGGCTCGGTCAAGGTGGTGGCTTCGATGGTGCCGTCCATGAGCATTTTGAACCGGTAGGGTGAGCCGTTCGGCACGCGGCCGAGCTTGATCTGCTCGCGCGGCACGAAGCCTTCGAGCATCTGGATCGCCAGGTAGTGCGTGCCGTTGTAGAACGGGACGCCGATCTGCCGGTTGGCGAACTGCTGCGGGGTCTGCACCGGCGAGTCCGCGCGCACGACCAGCGCCGCATAGGTCACGATCGAGCGGCGGCCCACTTGGCGGCTTTGGACCTTGGTACCCTCGACGCGCGAATAGTTGCCCCACTCGCAGGCGTTATAGAGGTCGGCCTTGCCCTGCTCGAGCTGGCTGCCGTGGCTGGCGAAGCGCGGGGCTTCCTTGTGGTTCGTGATGTGCATCTGTGGGCTCTTGTCGACGCCCTTCTCGCGATCGATCCATTCGATCGTGATGCCTTCCTTGGCGAACAGGCCTTCGTCATAGGCCACGAGCTCTGCAAGCCCCTGGAAGGGCGCGGTGGTTTCGAGCCTCAATGTCTTCTGCATGGATGATCTCCCCGAATTTATTGTGCTTGGGGGTCGACAGAGGCGGCGCGTGGACGCGTCGTCGCCCTGGACCCATCGGTCGGTGTTGATGTTGCGCGTGCGCACCGACACGGCCAGTTCAACGTGTGATATAATTTGCACGAATTGTCAATTTTGGAACAGGCGAGTGGCGATGCCTCGTGAGCAGCCATGGGAGACGTGACCTGGGAGACGTGACCTGGGAGACGTGACCTGGGAGACGTGACCTGGGAGACGTGACCAGGAGAGTCGTGTTCGTTGACCTTCGGCGCCGAAGCGTTTGATATTGAGCTTGATATCCGTTCTCCTTTGACTGTGGGCTGAGCATGTCCGTCGACGCCGACACCGTCCGCCGTATCGCGCATCTCGCTCGCATTGCGGTTGCGGAGGACGAGGTCGAGCACCTCAGGGGCGAGCTCAACGCCATCCTGGCCTTCGTTGAGCAGCTTGCCGAAGTGAACGTCGAGGGCGTCGAGCCGATGACATCGGTGACCCCGATGGCGATGAAGAAGCGCCGCGACCAGGTTACCGACGGCGGCATCGCGGACGACATCATGCGCAACGCCCCCGCGACCGAGGGCCACTACTTCCTGGTCCCCAAGGTCGTGGAGTAGGGAGCCGCAGGGAGCCTTGCGGGAGCAACCGCCAAGCCTTATATTTGCTCTTGGTGAATGACGAGCCGCCGAGGCATGGGATGCCGTCGCGGCCGCGCCGCAAGTGCTCGCACAGGGGTCGCCGCGGCAGAGGTTTGTTGCAGACTTTTTGCCAAGACGAACCCAACACGTGAAATATGAGTTGGATCAATGGTTTGTATAGGATCAACGGGTATCGAGGGGCGCGCTCGCAGGCTGATGTATAATGTGAGTGCAGAGCGCCGCGGCTGTAGTTTTTGCCAAAACGAACCCAAGAATCAAAATTCTATAATAGAATCAATATTTTAAGTACGAAAATAGGGATTGCCGCACGGATCGGGGTGCAATCGCGGGGCGCATCGGATAATTCGGGATGACGAGGTGGGCCGATGTGCTGGGCATGTGAAGAGCAGGACCTGCTCTACCGCTATGAGATGGAGATGGCGGTCGCGCGCGGCGTGATGCCGGAGGGCTTCACGGCCGCCGATTTCGAGGCCGCCGGCCTGCCGGTGCCGGGCCGGCAATCGCCCCAGGCGTCGAAGCCCGCCAATCCATTCGTTTGCGACGCCCCGGATCCGGAATGACCGACCTCACATCGCTTACGCTTGGCGAGGCGCGCGAAGGGCTCCTCAAGAAGCGCTTCTCCGCTGTCGAGCTCGCCGACGCGCATCTTGCGGCGATCGAGACGGCGCGCGCGCTCAATGCCTATGTGCTGGAGACGCCGGAGGCCGCGCGCGCCATGGCGGGCGTAGCCGATGCGCGCCTTGCAGCGGGCGACGCGCGGCCGCTCGAAGGCATCCCGCTCGGCGTCAAGGATCTGTTCGCGACCCGCGACGTACGCACGACCGCCTGCTCGCACATCCTCGACAATTTCACGCCACCGTACGAGTTGACGGTCACCGCCAATCTCTGGCGCGACGGCGCGGTGATGCTCGGCAAGCTCAACAACGATGAGTTTGCGATGGGCTCCTCGAACGAGACCTCGTGCTTCGGGCCGGTGGTCAATCCATGGCGGCGGCGCGGCGCCAACACCGAAGGATTGGTTCCGGGCGGCTCTTCGGGAGGCTCGGCTGCGGCGGTGGCGGCAATGCTTTGTCTCGGCGCGACTGCGACCGACACCGGCGGATCGATCCGCCAGCCTGCCGCCTTCACGGGCACGGTCGGGATCAAGCCCACCTACGGCCGCTGCTCGCGCTTCGGCATCATCGCGTATGCGTCCTCGCTCGATCAGGCCGGCCCGATCGCGCGCACGGTGCGTGACGCCGCGATCCTGCTGCGCTCGATGGCGGGACATGATCCCAAGGACACCACGTCGGTCGATCGCTCCGTGCCGGACTACGAAGCTGCGGTCGGCAAGGCGGTGAAGGGCCGCAAGATCGGCGTGCCGAAGGAATACCGCATCGACGGCATGGCGCCGGAGATCGAGAAGCTGTGGGAACAGGGCGTCGCGTGGCTCAAGGCCGCGGGTGCCGAGATCGTCGAGATATCGCTGCCGCATACCAAGTACGCGCTGCCGGCCTATTACATCGTGGCGCCGGCGGAAGCATCGTCGAACCTCGCGCGTTACGACGGCGTGCGCTATGGGCTGCGCGTGCCGGGGCGCGATATCGTCGACATGTACCAGAAGACGCGCGCGGAGGGCTTCGGCAAGGAGGTGCGCCGGCGCGTGATGATCGGCACCTATGTGCTCTCGGCCGGCTACTACGACGCCTACTATCTGCGGGCGCAGAAAGTGCGCACGCTGATCAAGCGCGACTTCGAACAGTGCTTCGCGAGCGGCGTGGATGCGATCCTGACGCCGGCGACGCCGTCGGCTGCCTTCGGCATCGGCGAGAAGGGACAGGCCGATCCGATCGAGATGTATCTCAACGACGTGTTCACGGTGACGGTCAACATGGCGGGCCTGCCGGGGCTCGCGGTGCCGGCCGGGCTGTCGACAGACGGCCTGCCGCTGGCGCTGCAATTGATCGGCCGGCCATTCGACGAAGAGACGCTGTTCTCACTCGCAGCGGTGATCGAGCAGGCGGCCGGACGTTTTTCGCCGCAGCGGTGGTGGTAGGCTCTTTATCCCTTCCCTGAAAGGCCGCTGCGGGGGAGGTATAGTGCCGTGCCATGACGCTCGCCGAGTTCAAACGCACGCTGTCGAAAGCGCGCCCGCCCGCGGGCCTCGCGCCGGCGCTTGTAGGTCTCTGGTGGGCCGGCAAGGACGACTGGGACCGCGCGCACAAGATCGTGATGGACGAGGACGGCAAGGACTGCGCCTGGGTGCACGCCTATCTGCACCGGGTCGAAGGCGACCAGGAGAATGCCCGCTACTGGTACAAGCAGGCGGGCAAGCCCGCGGCCTCGGAGGCGCTGCCGGCCGAATGGGCTGCGATCGCGCGGGAGCTGCTCGCAAAATAGCACGGATGCCCGCTTGCGCGGGCGTGACCAGGCTCCGACCGGTCACTTCGGCATGGCGTCGTACACGACCTTGCCGCCCACCATGGTCATGAGCGGCTTGATGTCCTTGATCTCGTCGGCCGGCACCGTGAGGTAGTCGCGGTCGAGCACCAAGAGGTCGGCATATTTGCCGAGCGCGAGCGAGCCGAGATCGCTTTCGTGGAACAGGAAATAGGCGTTCGAGCGCGTATGCGCGATCAACGCTTCCTCCCGCGTGACGCTCTGGCGGTTGACGTGGCGCCCGCCCACCATCTTGCCGGTGACGGCGAGGCTTAAGGTGTAGAACGGGTTCGAAGTCGTCACCGCGGTCGCGTCGGAGCCCAGCCCCCAGTGGATGCCGGAATCCTGCACACGCCGGAACGGCGGCATATCCCAAGCCTTGTCGCCGTGCACCTTGTGCATCAGCGCGCCCTGGATGAGCGGCCGGCTGTGGATCTGTGCCGACATGCCGAGCCGCTTCATGCGCTCGAGTTGCGCTTCGGTGACCTGGTCGAGGTGCGAAAACGACCAATGCAGCGCCTTGATCGGGTGTTCCTTGTTGATGCTCTCGTAGACATCGAGGAACGCGTCGATCGCGGCTTCCATCTCCACATGCGCGTTGAGATAGAGGCCATGCTGGGCGAGCGCGTCGGCGATGCGGCGCATCTGCGCCATGTCCTCGGGCTTGGTGTTGCTCGAGGCGCGCAGCAGCTGGGTGGTGACCGGCGCATAGATCGATTCACCCCAGCCCACGAGGTCGAAATAAGCATTGCCTTGGAACGGCTTTTGCTGCGGGATTTCTTTGAGCACGGCGTCGACCTGCGCCGGCGTTGAGGGCTGCCGGATGGTGGTGAAGAACAGCCGGATGTTGAGCTCGCCGCGGTCGGCGAGCTGCCGGTAAGGCTCGTAGTGCTGCGCCCCCATGCCGCGCCCGCCGGCGTCGAGCCACGCGGTCAGGCCCATTGAATTGAGATAGGCGACGAGCTTGCGGGTGTTGGCGAGCCAGGCCTCCTTGGTGTCATGGGGAATCCTTGCCGCCACGAAGGCGACGCCGCCGGCGCCGTTGACGAGACCGGTCGGTTTTCCGCTCGCGTCCTTCTCGATGGTGCCGCGGGGCGGGTTCGGCGTGCTGGCATCGATCTTGGCGGCAGTGAGGCCGACGCTGTTGAGATAGGTGTGGAGGTAGACCGCCTGGATCGCAACGGGGTTGTTGGGGGCGATGCGGTCGAGCTCTTCGAGCGGGAAGCCGCGCGGCTCGTCGGTAAACTGGTCTTCCGACCAGCCGCCAAGCACCGCGATCCATTCGCCGGGCTTGGCCTTGCGGACGCGCTCGGCCAGGAGCTCGAGCGCCCGCTTGCGCGAGGTGATGCCATCGAAACGCAATTCGTCGTGCTCGGCGGCGCGCACCCAGTGCGCGTGATTGTCGATCAGCCCCGGGATCACAGTGTGGCCCTTGAGATCGATGACGCGGGTCTGCGCGCCTTTGTGCTTTTCAGTGTCGGCAGCCGTGCCAACCGCGACGATGTGCTGGCCGCGGATGGCGATCGACTGGGTGATGGTGAAGCGGTCATCGACGGTGAGGATTTTGCCGTTCACCAGGATGGTGTCGGCGGGCTGCGCGTGGGCGGCTGTCGCCAGACCCGCCAGCAGACCGATTGTGAGCGCTTGGATGATTGACCAACGCATTGTTACACTCCCTTAAGAAACCTTGTCTCTCGCTCATGAAACCGGACTGCCGGTCGACACCAGGTCGAACCGGGCCGCGGTGGCTCATCACGCCCGCGCTCACTCATTGACTGACCTTGATGTTGGCTGCCTTGATGACCGGTCCCCACTTGGCCATCTCGGCCTTGAGATGGGCCGCGAGCGCGTCCGGCGTCGAGCCCACGGCGATGACGCCGAGCGCATCGAGCTTGGCCTTGATGGCGGGTTCCGCCATCGCCGCGACGGTGTCGGCATGCATCTTGCGGACGATCTCGGGCGGCGTCTTGGCCGGCACGAAGAAGGCAAACCATGACGAGGTGTCATAGCCGGGCACGCCCGCCTCCGCGATCGTCGGCACGTCCGGGGCGATCGGCTGCCGGTTGGCGGTGCTCACGCCGAGCGCGCGGACCTGGCCTGCTCGAACGAGCGGCAGACCCGAGGCCATGACCGCGAACGTACAGTCGACGCGGCCGGCGATGACGTCCGTATAGGCGGGCGCAGCGCCGCGATAGGGCACGTGCACGAGGTCGACCTTGGCGAGGTACCTGAACAGCTCCGCGCTCATGTGCGGCGAGCTGCCGTGGCCGGGCGACGCATAGGTGACCTTGCCGGGGTTGGCCTTGGCACGCGCGATCAGCTCTTTGATCGAGTGCACGGGCGAGGAATTCGGCACGACCAGGAGGTTGGGGAACAGGCAGATGAGCGTCACCGGCGCGAAATCGGCAACCGGATCGTAGCTGATCGATCGGTAGAGGAAGCGGTTGACCGCGAGGCCACCCGCGGTGATGTAGAGCGTGTAGCCGTCGGGCGCGGAGCGGGCGACATATTCGGACGCGATGTTGCCACCGGCGCCCGGCTTGTTCTCGACCACCATCTGCTGGCCCCACCTCTCGGACAGGCGCGCCCCGATGAGGCGGCCGATGGCGTCGATGCCGCCGCCGGGCGTGAACGGGACCACGAGCTTTACGAAACGGTTCGGCCAGGCGCTCTGGGCGTAAGCGTTACCACTGGCCGGCACGAGCGCAGCCGTGGCGGCGCAGAGCATCCTGCGGCGGGTAATCATCCGTTGTCCTCCCACGAACCCGTATGATCGGGTCAAAGCCGTTACCCGGCCGCTTTTTGGACTTGCGGACAGGGTACGCCGGGGCGTGGCGCGCCACAACCACGGCCTTTGCCGCGACCTTGACGCAGCACAGCGCCCGCGCGATGGGAAGGCGCAGCCAGAAGCCAATGAAGCGAAACACGGATGCGGCGATGAGCAGGTCGGCACGGTTGATCAAGGGCGCGACGGGCGACTTCGAGGTCATCATCGGGCTTGAGATCCACGCGCAGGTCGCGTCGCGCTCGAAGCTGTTTTCCGGCGCCTCGACCGAATTCGGCGGCGAGCCGAACGCGCATGTGTCGCTCGTGGACGCGGCGATGCCCGGCATGCTGCCGGTGATCAACGAGGAGTGCATCAAGCAGGCGGTGCGCACCGGTCTCGGGCTCAAGGCCAGGATCAACCTGAAATCGGTGTTCGACCGGAAAAATTATTTCTATCCCGACCTGCCGCAGGGCTATCAGATCAGCCAGTACAAGTCGCCGGTGGTGGGTGAGGGCGAGGTCGTGGTCGATCTGCCCGACGGCGAGGCAATCACGGTCGGAATCGAGCGGCTGCATCTCGAGCAGGACGCCGGCAAGTCGTTGCACGACCAGCACCCGAGCATGTCGTACGTCGACCTCAATCGCGCCGGTGTGGCGCTGATGGAGATCGTGTCGAAGCCCGACCTGCGCTCTGCGGACGAAGCCAAGGCCTACGTCGCCAAGCTGCGCACGATCCTGCGCTATCTCGGCACCTGCGACGGCGACATGGAGAAGGGCAATCTGCGCGCGGACGTCAACGTGTCGGTGCGACGTCCTGGCGCACCTCTGGGCACCCGCTGCGAGATCAAGAACGTCAACTCGATCCGTTTCATCGGCCAGGCGATCGAGCACGAGGCGCGCCGCCAGATCGGCGTCATCGAGGACGGCGGAACAATCGAGCAGGAGACGCGGCTGTTCGACGCGGGCAAGGGCGAGACGCGATCGATGCGCAGCAAGGAGGAGGCGCACGACTATCGCTACTTTCCCGATCCCGACCTGTTGCCGCTCGAACTCTCGCCGAGCTTCGTGGCCGAACTGGAGGCGCAGCTGCCCGAGCTGCCGGACGCCAAGAAGGCGCGCTTCATGCGCGAGTATGCGCTCTCCGCCTATGACGCCAACGGCCTGGTATCGGAACGGGACACGGCGGAGTACTTCGAGGCCGTCGCGCGCGGCCGCGACGCCAAGGCGGCTGCCAACTGGGTGATCAACGAGCTCGCCGGCCGGCTCAACAAGGAAGGCAAGGACATCACTGCCTCGCCAGTGACGGCGGCGCAACTCGGTGCGATCCTCGATCTGATCGCGGCTCGAACGATTTCCGGCAAGATTGCCAAAGACTTGTTCGAGATCGTGTGGAGCGAAGGCGGTGATCCGGCGCAGATCGTCAAGGATGGCGACATGGAGCAGGTCACCGACCTCTCGGCGATCGAGCGCGTGGTCGACGAGATCGTCGGCAAGAATCCCGACAAGGTGAGCGACGCGAAGGCGAACCCGAAGCTCATCGGCTGGTTTGTCGGCCAGGTGATGAAGGCGTCCGGCGGCAAGGCCAATCCGCAAGCGGTCAACGACCTGCTCAAGCGCAAGCTCGGCGTCTGACGCAGCGCTCGGCGCCTCACGCGATCGGTCACCGGCCCCTGTCGGGCGCGCACGCGGCGCTCGCCGCCGCCGAGTTGTCCCGTGATGGGACAAAAAAATGTTCGGCAAGCTCTTGCCAGCGAATCACTTGCGCAGCCGATTCGCTCGATTCGGATCGGACTCGACTGCTCGGAACGGCTCTGCGAGAGGGAATCCGAAAAAAAATTTTAAGACGGTGAATTGTTTGGAAATGCGCCCGTCACGGCCATCTGCGCGCACTAGGAATTGATCGTTGGTGGAATGCGTTAGCGCGCACATGAAGATCGGCGTGAGATGGAGAAAATCCTTATTTCATCGATGTCTTTTCAATCTGCGACGAGATGCATCTGCTGCCTTGCGATGATGCGTGAGCGAATGGTTCGCGGACGTTGAGTGCGCTGCCGTGTCAAGCGCCACCGCTTGTGTCAAACGCGCCCAATCCACCCTTCAGGAAGCGTACCCGCTGATTTTTTTGTCGCTCTGTAGTATTTGAGGGGAAGCATTCGCGATCCCCGCGGATGCGAAGCGATATCGCCACTCACTCAAAGGCTAGGAGGGCAGCATGGCGAAGAAGAGAAAAGCTAAGGCGGCGGCAAAGAAGGGCGCCAAGAAGACAAAGCGCCGGAAGAAGAAGTAGGCAGCCGCCACTTCACGGTCTTTGACATCACTCTGATGTCGCTGACCGCGTCACACGGACCGGCGGCTGCCCAATGACGGTCAAGGTAACGCGACCGTTGTCGACAGCGCCGGTTCCAGCTGACGACAGAGGGCGTCGGCGAGGCAGGGATTGGAGCATAGCCACTTGAAGGCCCGCGAGGGCGGAGAGTGGCGATCAGGGAGCGGGCGAAGCCCAATCCCTGCGGTTGGCAGACCCTTCTGCCGCTGGTTTCCAATTTCCGGTTCTCGCCGACGCCCTTGGCGCGTCCGGCGTCTGGCATTGGGGCAGTTGCTCGCGCCGGAACCGGGACCCTAAGCTCGGACCACTGGTTCCGAGGAGCGTCCCATGAGCCGTGCCCCCGACGAACGCACAAAGCGCAGATCCCGTAGCGCTGCCAAAGGAAGGTCGGGACCGCGCCGCAAGCCGATCGACCTCTATTACTGGCCGACGCCGAACGGCTTCAAGATTTCGATCATGCTCGAAGAGTGTCGGCTTCCTTACACAGTCATTCCGGTCAACCTTTCCAGGGGCGAGCAGTTCAGGCCGGAGTTCCTGGCGATCTCGCCCAACAATCGCATGCCGGCGATCGTCGACCCGCACGGGCCGGGAGACCGGCCAATCTCGATTTTCGAGTTGGGAGCGATCCTGCAGTATCTCGGGCGCAAAACCGGCCGGTTCTATCCGCGTGACGAGCGCGGGCGGGTCGAGGTCGACCAATGGCTATTCTGGCAGATGGCCAACCTCGGTCCCAAGGCCGGGGAATGTCATCATTTCCGCCTCTATGCGGCGGAACCGTCTCCCTATGCGGTCAAACGTTTCACCGACGAGGTCAACAGGCTCTATAGTGTCATGGAGCGCCGCCTCAAGAGCCGCGATTTTCTGGCTGGCCGGTATTCGATCGCCGACATGGCGTGTGTGGGATGGGCTCGGTACTGGCAGCGGCAGGGCCAGGACATCGGTGAGTTTCCCAATCTCAAGCGCTGGCTCGACCGGGTGTTGGCACGGTCGGCGGTCGATCGTGCGATTCACATCCGGGTGGAGGAGGCCGCGAAGGTTGACATGCGCGATCCCGACGTTCGCGCGGTGCTGTTCGGACAGCGAGGCCAGCGGCCATCGGGGTCACAATAGCGGTGCCTTGACCCGCTGGGGCGCGCCGGATACCGATTTTGTCATAATGGGATAGGGCCAATCGGTGCGTCCGTGGTGGAAGTGGGAAAACGCCTTGAGGAATCGATCAACGAGCTCTTGGCCCTGCATGGCCTCGGGCGCGTCGCCGAGATGGAGCAGCGCGCCCGCGCGATCCTGAAATCATTTGCCGGCACGCCCATCCTGCGCGAGCTCCTCGGCGTCGCGCTGGCGTCCCAGGGGCGCTACGCGGAGGCGCTGCCGCACTTCGAGCGCGCCGCCCGCGACCTTCCGGCCGATCCGCAATTCTGGAACAACCTCGCGCTCTGCCAATCTGAGCTCAAGCAATACGTGCCGGCCGAACAGAGCCTGCGTCGGTCGCTGGCGCTGCATCCGGCTTCGATCGAGACGCTGGTGGCGCTGGGCCGGGTTCTGCATTTGTTGCGACGGGGCGAGGAGGCGAGGGGCGTGCTCGAGGGCGCGCTCGCGGCCGCGCCCGGTCACCCGGCGGCGCATTATCATCTCGGCGAAGTGCTGGCCGCGCGCGATCGGCTCGAGGAAGCCGAACAGCATCTGCGCCTGGCGATCGCGGCGGCCCCCGGTGTCGGCGCCGCCCACAATGAGCTCGGCAACGTATTGTTGCGTCGCGGCCAGCCTGGCCAGGCGGAAGCGAGCTTCCGGCACGCCATCACGCTCGATCCGTCGTCGCCGATCAGCCACGTCAATCTCGCGCTGGCGCTGAGCGCGCAGGATCGCGGGGGCGAAGCGGCCGACGCGGCGCGCTCTGCCTTGGCGGCGCTTGGCGGTGTCGCGCCGAAGGTCGGCGACGACAATCTCAACCTGCTCGATCTGATCGCGAATGTGCTCGATGGCGCTGGCGCCACCGGCCAGGCGCTGAGCCTTTACAGGGCAACCATCCAATTCAGGAACGAGCCGCAGCGGGCGATCTGGTCGATCTATGCGGCGAGGCGCGCCTGCGACTGGGATTTTGCTGCGCTCCTGGAACCACAGGCGTGCCGGATCGGCGAGAGTGGAAGCGGCGGGATCGACGATAGCGCGCCCTGGCGGCTGTTGAGCATTGCGAACGCGAGCGCGTCGCAACAGCTCGCTGGCGCGCGGCGCAGCGCGCAACGCGTGATCGAGGCCGTTGCGACGACCGCAATCTCCGCCGCCTTTCGCGCGCGAGCCCGCGAGCGGATTCGGATCGGATATTTTTCCGGCGATTTCTACAGCCACCCGGTGCCGCATTTGATGGTTGGCGTGATCGAGCACCATGACCGCGCGCGTTTCGAAGTCATCGGTTACGATTTCTCGCCACCCGCGGCTGATGACTATCGTCGGCGATTCGAGCGCGCGTTCGACCGGATGATTCCGATTGCGGCGATGTCGCACCAGGAGGCGGCCCAGTGCATGGCGCGCGACGAGGTCGATATCGTCATCGATCTTGCCGGCTGGACCAAGCGCGCACGCCCGGCCGTGCTGGCAACGCGGCCCGCGCCGGTGCAGGTGCAGTGGCTCGGATATCCCGGCACGCTGGGGGCGCCGTGGATCGACTACATCGTGGCCGACGGCGTGATCATCAGGCCGCAGGACGAGCCTCACTACGCGGAAAGGATCATTCGGCTGCCGCACAGCTACCAGGCCAATGACGACAAGCGCGCGGTTGCGCCGGCGCAGCCGCGTAGCGCGCACGGGCTGCCCGATGACGCCATTGTGTTTTGTTCGTTCAACGGCGCTTTCAAGCTCACGCCTGAGGTGTTCGACTGTTGGCTCAAGCTGCTGCAGGCGGTGGACGGCTCGGTACTATGGCTGTTGCAGCCCGAGGATATGGCGGTCCAGGCGCTCATCGCGCGTGCCGCCAGCCGGGGATTGGATCCGGCGCGCATCGTGTTCGCGCCGATGGCGTCGCCGCCGGAGCATCTGGCGCGCTTGGCGCTCGCCGACCTTGCGCTCGACAGTTTCCCATACGGCTCGCACACCACTGCGAGCGATGCGCTGTGGGCCGGCGTGCCGTTGATCGCGCTGGCGGGCGAGACGTTCGCGTCGCGGGTGTCTGCCAGCATCCTCACGGCTGCCGGCCTGCCGGAGCTGATTACGTCGTCGCTCGACGAATACTACGGTTTGGCGCTGCGCCTGGCGGGCGATCGCGCTGAGCTCGCGCGACTGAAGGCGCGCGTCGCAGCGCTGCGCAAGGGTAGTCCGCTGTTTGACACGGCGCGGTTTACCCGCGATCTCGAGCGCGCATTGGCCGCGATCTGGCAGCGCCATTGCGATGGTCAACCGCCAGGTAACGTCACGATCGACCGAGAGGGAGCGGCGCACTGGGGCGATGTCGCGCCTTGACCGAGGTCTGCGCATGGCCGATACGGGTTCGCGCCGCGGAGAGGTGGCCGAGTGGCTGAAGGCGGCGGTTTGCTAAACCGTTATACGGTCTAAAGCCGTATCATGGGTTCGAATCCCATCCTCTCCGCCACTCGCGTGTCCGCCACACGCGTGCGCGCGGCTTCCTCACGCTTGTGTAACACCAAGAACCAACAATAAAGGCGGCCGCTCCGCCTGGGTTGCGGCGCCTGATTTCCCGGCGCGGCGCCTCTCGCCGAGTGGCAGAAGAGCTGGGCCGAGCTCAGAGTAGTGATCAATCGATATCTTGGCGCTCATCTTGCGACTAAAGAGGATCAGAAGAAGTTCTCGAAGGTTTGTGCGCTTGGTCGCAAAAATACTGCCTATATGACCGTCCAGCACAGTTCGACCCGAGACAAAGTGTTCGGTTTCCGACGATTGCCTGGTCTGCTCATGGCTCGGTTCGGCGCTGCTTCAGGATCGCAATGAGACTGGCAACCTCATGATTCTAAACATCATTGTTAATCGGGCCGGCTCCTGAAGAGCGTTGCCGTGGCTACAGGAGGATACCTTCCAAGTTCCGCATCATTGGGGATGCAGGTTGCAAGCCTTTGGCCCAACCAAGTTCAAGCCAAGCTCACTATCGGTCGCCGCGGGATTCAGCGTTCCGATTCGCGAGTCGTTGAAGCCGAGCGCCTGTCTGCGGCCCTCGCTGGCGACCTCTGGGGTCAAGGGGAGCTCGTAACATATTGTTTCTTATTACATTTCAGGCCTGAAGCGGCAGGTCGCAATCGCGTGGAAATATCCCTGGCTCCGCTATTTCCGCATCAAGTAAAAATAATGTAAAAATATCCATCTTTCATGTAAAGAAATCATAAAAATCGGATAACACAAGCATGTATCTCATAGCGCGTTGGTTTAGATATGGCAAGTGACGCCAAAACGTATCCTGTAACTTACGGTAGATTGACACGCGGATGCTGCAAATGAGTGTTTTTCTGGCAACACCCGAAGAAAAACTGCGGTCTTGACTGTTAAGAAGGCTGGTTAAACATTGCCTGTGGAACACCGTTGGGTAATGTGACGGTGCGACGGAGGGGGCATCCCCAGGTCGCCATGTTCGGCTTTCGGGGCGGGGTTTGCTCGGAGGGCGGACGGACGAGGGGACTGAAGGGGACCTTCCTTGGGGTGCTGCGCACCCGGCGGAGACGGAACCCTCCCATGAAGAGCAACTTGGAGGTTCGAATGAAGATGGTGAAGAGTCTTCTTCTCGGCTCCGCGGCAGGACTAGTCGCGGTGGCGGGAACGCAGGCCGCCGATCTTCCCGTCAAGGCCAAGCCGGTCGAATACGTGAAGATCTGCAGTCTCTATGGCGCGGGGTTTTACTACATCCCGGGCTCTGATATTTGCCTGAAAATCGGGGGTTATGTTCGGGCTGACTACGGCTGGAACGTAACCGGTGCCCGCACATCCCACTACACCGGCGCTGCCGGTGCGCAAGATCGCACGGTGAGCCCGTACTCGACGCGGCACCGCGCACACTTCGAGTTCGATAGCCGGACGCAAACCGCGTACGGGACGCTGCGTACCTTCATCGCAGTACATGTCGACAACGAGAACCAAGGCACGGTCGTCGTCAACCCGGCACGCGCCTTCATCCAGTGGGCGGGCTTCACGTTCGGCCACACCAAGTCGTACAGCGACACCCCCGGTACGCCGGGCGACGACACTTTCAAGTCGCTGTTCCAGACTCAGAACCAGAGCGATACCGGCGCCAACGGCACCAACCAGATCGCCTACACCTGGGAACTTGGCAACGGCATGACGTTGAACCTCGGTGCCGACGAGCGCCGTACCAAGTCGGTGTCGAACCTCTCCGGCAACGTCACGACGGTCGGCTCCAATCCGACCGACTCGCATGCCGGCATGAAGTTTCCGACGCCCTACGTGAACTTCGCGGTCAACCAGGCATGGGGACGGTTGGGCGTGTCGGCGATCTTTAACCCAAATACGGCTACGTACTATACGGCGCCGACGACTGGCTTCTCGTGCAACCAGACCGGCACCACGCAGTGCGGCTATCCGGACGACAAGTGGGGTTGGGCGGTGCTCTCGGGCATCGACATCAAGGCGCCTCAGCTTGGGCCGGGCGATCACTTCGGCGGCTACTTCAACTACGGCGTGGGCGCTACCGCTTACTCGGGCGGCAGCAATCTGAACAGCCCTGGTCTGTTCGGCGGTGGCAACCAGGTTGCGCTCGGCGTCATCACGGATGCGGTCTACGTCAACGGCGGTCAACTTGAACTCACCACGTCCTGGACGGCGGGTGCCGGTTATGAGCACTTCTGGCTGCCCAATGTCTCGACCGCCGCGTACGGAACCTACACGCAGATCAGATACGACAACACCGTCGTCAACAGCCGCCTGTTCTGTGGCAGCGGTGGCGGAGCGACCCAGAATATCCGCGTTGCGGGCGGCGTGGTCTGCGATCCGGGCTTCAACTTCTGGACCGTGGGTGCAGTGACCAATTGGTACCCGGTGAAAGGCTTCCGGCTTGCGGTCGATGTGCAGTACACGCGCATCGAGACGGCGTTCGACGGCGATGCGGTCACGCTCGGCAAGGCCCAGGGTGCCCGTCCGACCGGAGTTTACACCGCCAAGGATCAGGGCATCCTGTCCGTGGTGTTCCGGGCCCAGCGCAACTTCGGCGGCGAGTAAAACGCACTCCACCGAGCTGGCCCTTCCATCATCAGACCCCGGCGGGACGTCCCGCCGGGGCTTTTTTGTGCCACGAGGCCGAGGCACTTCTCCGAACGCGCTCTTGGCTCTGAGTTCCTCCTCCAGCGCGCGTTGGCCGAAGGCGAGGCCGCGAAATGTGCCGGCGCTGATTCTGCAGTCCAGCGATTGATTCGCGATCGTGATCGGGCCGATTGCTGTGCGGTAGGATTGCACCTGATTTATACAAAAGATACGTGTTAGTTATCCAAGAGATATATTCAATTCCCTGAAATGGCGGCAGAATTACCACTTCAACACAAGAGAATTCACTAAATACCAGTGATATGGCCTATTTAGCAGGCCGTATCGCGCGTGTTCTTTTTGCAACAGCAGAGTAAAAATCGTATAAAAATCCCTGTGAGTTTTCGCGTTCTTTATTGTGCGCCGTCTTTCCTCAGCTAAAGTTGGAACTGCGACGGAGGGGGGCATCCCCAGGTCGCCATGTTCGGCCTTTGGGACGGGGTTTCCTGAAAGTCGGATGGACGAAGGGGACTGAAGGGGACCTTCCATGGGGTGCTGCGCACTCGGCGGAGACGGAACCCTCCCATGAAGAGCAACTTGGAGGTTCGAATGAAGATGGTGAAAAGCCTTCTCCTCGGCTCCGCGGCAGGACTAGTCGCGGTGGCGGGGGCGCAGGCCGCCGATCTTCCCGTCAAGGCCAGACCGGTCCAGTACGTGAAGATCTGCAGTCTTTATGGCGCGGGGTTCTACTACATACCAGGCTCTGACATCTGCCTGAAGATCGGCGGTTATGTCCGAGGTGACTACGGCTTCAATGTGCGGGGCGCCCGCACGCCGAACTACTCGGGCGCCAACGGTGCGCACGACCGCACGCTGAGCGAATACTCGACGCGGCATCGCGCACACTTCGATTTCGACAGCCGCACGCAGACTGCGTACGGGACGCTGCGTACCTTCATCGCGGTGCACATTGACAACGAGAATCAGGGCACGGTCACGGTCAACCCGGCGCGCGCCTTCATCCAGTGGGCGGGCTTCACGTTCGGCCACACCAAGTCGTTCACTGACACGCCCGGCACGCCGGGCGACAGCACGTTCAAGTCGCTGCACCAGACTCAGAACCAGAGCGATACCGGCGCCAACGGCACCAACCAGATCGCCTACACCTGGGAGCTGGGCAACGGCATGACGTTGAACGTCGGTGCTGACGAGCGCCGGCTCAAGTCGGTGTCGAACTTCTCTAACGTCGTCACGACGGTCGGCTCCAACCCGACCACAAGCGTCGCCGGCATGCAGAATCCAAATCCCTACGTGAACTTTGCGGTCAACCAGGCGTGGGGAAAGTTGGGCGTGTCGGCGATTTTCAACAATAACCATGCCACCTACTACACGGCGCCGACGACTGGCTTCGCGTGCAACCAGACCGGCACCACGCAGTGCGGCTATCCGGACGACAAGTGGGGTTGGGCGGTGCTCTCGGGCATCGACATCAAGGCGCCTTGGATTAATCCCGGCGATCACTTCGGCGGCTACTTCAACTACGGCGTGGGCGCCAGCGCCTATGCGGGTGGCAGCACGCTGGCCAGCCCCGGCCTGTTCGGCAGCGGCAACAACGTTGCGCTCGGCGTGCTCACGGATTCGGTCTATGTCAACGGCAGCCAGCTCGAGCTGACCACGGCCTGGACGGCCGGTGGCGGTTATGAGCACTTCTGGCTGCCCAACGTTGCGACCTCCGTGTACGGGAACTACACGCAGATCAGCTACAACAACACTGTCGTCAACAACCGCTGGTTCTGTGGCGGCGGCGGCGGAACGAACCAGAATATCCGCGTTGCGGGCAACGTGGTCTGCGATCCGGGCTTCAACTTCTGGACCGTGGGCGCCCGCACCGACTGGTATCCGGTGAAAGGCTTCCGGCTCGCAGTCGATGTGCTCTACGCGCGCGTGGAGACGGCCTTCAACGGCGATGCCGTCACCCTCGCCAAGGCCCAAGGTGCCCGTCCGACCGGCGTCTACACTGCCAAGGATCTGGGCGTCCTGTCGGTGATATTCCGCGCCCAGCGCAACTTCTGACAAATCGGCCCAGCCCTGGTGGAAATCCCGCCAGGGCTGGGTTTTCTCGTTACTCCATCTTGGCTCAGTGTTGGCGGCGAGACCTCGGTGGACTTGATCGCGACTCGCCAGCACCGATTCGGAGTTCGTGTTGCTTTGGATGAGCCGTCGTTAGGTGGGCTAATCCTCCCTCCATTTCCAGGTTTATGCGTCGGATACGAGATATGCGAAATTAACACGCTGGATTGATTAGAGATTTTGCCTGCGGGTGGTGATTGGATCGCAGGATTGGTTGCAACGGGCGCGCCTCCCGTGGCACTCTCGTGCGTGGCTTTTCCGCAACAGGCGAATAAAAATCGCATTAAGAGAGCCTGTGATTTGTTCGTTCTTTATTGTGCGCCGTCTTTCCTCAGCTAATGTTTGAGTTGCGACGGAGGGGGGCATCCCCAGGTCGCCATGTTCGGCCTTTGGGACGGGGTTTCCTGAAAGTCGGATGGACGAAGGGGACTGAAGGGGACCTTCCATGGGGTGCTGCGCACTCGGCGGAGACGGAACCCTCCCATGAGAGCAACTTGGAGGTTCGAATGAAGATGGTGAAAAGCCTTCTCCTCGGTTCTGCGGCAGGACTAGTCGCGGTGGCGGGGGCGCAGGCCGCCGATCTTCCCGTCAAGGCCAGACCGGTCCAGTACGTGAAGATCTGCAGTCTTTATGGCGCGGGGTTCTACTACATACCGGGCTCTGACATCTGCCTGAAGATCGGCGGTTATGTCCGAGCTGACTACGGCTTCAATGTGCGGGGCGCCCGCACGCCGAACTACTCGGGCGCCAACGGTGCGCACGACCGCACGCTGAGCGAATACTCGACGCGGCATCGCGCACACTTCGATTTCGACAGCCGCACGCAGACGGCCTACGGAACGCTGCGTACCTTCATCGCGGTGCACGTTGACAACGAGAATCAGGGCACGGTCACGGTCAACCCGCAGCGTGCCTTCATCCAGTGGGCGGGCTTCACGTTCGGCCACACCAAGTCGTACAGCGACATTCCCGGTACGCCGGGCGACGACACGTTCAAGTCGCTGCACCAGACTCAGAACCAGAGCGATACCGGCGCCAACGGCACCAATCAGATCGCCTACACCTGGGAACTGGGCAACGGCATGACGTTGAACCTCGGTGCCGACGAGCGCCGTACCAAGTCGGTGTCGAACTTCTCCAGCAACATCACGACGGCCGGCTCCAATCCGACCGACTCGCATGCCGGCATGAAGTTTCCGACGCCCTACGTGAACTTCGCGGTCAACCAGGCGTGGGGACGGTTGGGCATATCGGCGATCTTCAACCCAAATACGGCTACGTACTATACGGCGCCGACGACTGGCTTCTCGTGCAACCAGACCGGCACCACGCAGTGCGGCTATCCGGACGACAAGTGGGGTTGGGCGGTGCTCTCGGGCATCGACATCAAGGCGCCTTGGATTAGCCCTGGCGATCACTTCGGCGGCTACTTCAACTACGGGGTGGGCGCCAGTGCCTACTCGGGTGGCAGCACGCTGGCCAGCCCCGGCCTGTTCGGCAGCGGCAACAACATTGCGCTCGGCGTGCTCACAGATGCCGTCTATGTCAACGGCAGCCAGCTTGAGCTGACCACATCCTGGACGGCGGGTGCCGGCTATGAGCACTTCTGGCTGCCCAACGTCGCGACCGCCCTGTATGGGAATTACACGCAGATCAGCTACAACAACACTGTCGTCAACAACCGCTGGTTCTGTGGCGGCGGCGGCGGAACGAACCAGAATATCCGCGTTGCGGGCAACGTGGTCTGCGATCCGGGCTTCAACTTCTGGACCGTGGGCGCCCGCACCGACTGGTATCCGGTGAAAGGCTTCCGGCTCGCAGTCGATGTGCTCTACGCGCGCGTGGAGACGGCCTTCAACGGCGATGCCGTCACCCTCGGCAAGGCCCAAGGTGCCCGTCCGACCGGCGTCTACACCGCCAAGGATCTGGGCGTCCTGTCGGTGATATTCCGGGCCCAGCGTAACTTCTGACGAACCGGCCCAGCCCTGGTGGAAATCCTGCCAGGGCTGGGTTTTCTCCCGTCGTCATCGAAAGCGAGATTTTCGGGCGACAAGCGGCTTTGTACTGCAAGGCTTTGGGACCTCAGGGACCAAACCTTGCAGTTTTATTTTGAGAACTCTGACAGACCAGCTTTTGCAAGTCCGCTTTTCGTTTGAGCGTGATCGGTTCTGAAACCTGGCTTTCACCCCGGGACAAGTAACAGGTTCTTGAAGATCGCGCCATAACGCGCAAACCGGCTGGCGCCCGAACCGGGCTTGTTTTGATGACCGGCTCTTTGATCACCTCGACCTTGGTCGGGAACCAGCAACGAGGCTTTGTGGTGTGCCCGTGTCGGACACTTGCACTGCTTTGCGTGCACTGCTGTCCACGGTGCGCTGCGCTGTTCGGTCAACTCATGGCGCTTATCTTTATACCCTGAATATAAGATATGAGGAATTAACATACTGGATTGCTTTGGATTTTTGCTCGCATGCCGCTGCTAATACTGGATCAATAAGCCTTTTTATGCGTTGCTTTTCTGCAACAGCAAGATAAAAATCGCGCTAAGTCAATCAATGATTTGTTTGTTATTTATTGTGCGCTGTCTTTCCTCAGCTAAAGTTGGAACTGCGACGGAGGGGGATCCCGAGTTGTCACGATGTTCGGTTTTCGGGACGGGGTTTGCCCGAAAAACCAGGGGGACTTGAGGGGAACCTTCCATGGGGTGCAGCGCACCCGGCGGAGACGGAACCCTCCTAATGAAGACCAACTTTGGAGGTTCGAATGAGGATGGTGAAAAGCCTTCTCCTCGGTTCCGCGGCAGGACTAGTCGCGGTGGCGGGGGCGCAGGCCGCCGATCTTCCCGTCAAGGCCAAGCCGGTCCAGTACGTGAAGATCTGCAGTCTTTATGGCGCGGGGTTCTACTACATACCGGGCTCTGACATCTGCCTGAAGATCGGCGGTTATGTCCGAGGTGACTACGGCTTCAATGTGCGGGGCGCCCGCACGCCGAACTACACGGGCGCCAACGGTGCGCACGACCGCACGCTGAGCGAATACTCGACGCGGCATCGCGCACACTTCGAGTTCGATAGCCGGACGCAGACTGCGTACGGGACGCTGCGTACCTTCATCGCGGTGCACATTGACAACGAGAATCAGGGCACGGTCGTCGTCAACCCGGCGCGCGCCTTCATCCAGTGGGCGGGCTTCACGTTCGGCCACACTAAGTCGTACAGCGACATTCCCGGCACACCGGGTGACGACACGTTTAGGTCGCTGCACCAGACCCAGACCATCAGCGATACCGGCGCCAACGGCACCAACCAGATCGCCTACACCTGGGAGCTGGGCAACGGCATGACGTTGAACCTCGGTGCCGACGAGCGCCGTACCAAGTCGGTGTCGAACTTCTCCAGCAACATCACGACGGCCGGCTCCAATCCGACCGACTCGCATGCCGGCATGGCGTTTCCAACGCCATACGTGAACTTCGCGGTCAACCAGGCATGGGGACGGTTGGGCATATCGGCGATCTTCAACCCAAATACGGCTACGTACTATACGGCGGCAACGCCGGGCTTCTCGTGCAACCAGACTGGCACCACGCAGTGCGGCTATCCGGATGACAAGTGGGGCTGGGCGGTGCTCGCGGGCATCGACATCAAGGCGCCTCAGCTTGGGCCGGGCGATCACGTCGGCGCCTACTTCGACTACGGCGTGGGCGCCAGCGCCTTTGCGGGTGGCAGCACGCTGGCTAGCCCCGGCCTGTTCGGCAGCGGCAACAACGTTGCGCTCGGCGTGCTCACAGATGCCGTCTATGTCAACGGCAGCCAGCTTGAACTGACCACGGCCTGGACGGCCGGCGGCGGTTACGAGCACTTCTGGTTGCCCAACGTCTCGACCGCCGTGTACGGAACCTACACGCAGGTCAGCTACAACAATACCGTCGTCAACAACCGCTGGTTCTGTGGTGGCGGCGGCGGAACGACCCAGAATATCCGCGTTGCGAACAACGTGGTCTGCGATCCGGGCTTCAACTTCTGGACCGTGGGTATGGTGAACAACTGGTTCCCGGTGAAAGGCTTCCGGCTCGCAGTCGATGTGCTCTACACGCGCGTCGAGACGGCCTTCAACGGCGATGCGGTCACGCTCGGCAAGGCCCAAGGTGCCCGTCCGACCGGCGTCTACACCGCCAAGGATCTCGGCGCCCTGTCCGTGATATTCCGGGCCCAGCGCAACTTCTGACCAGCGGCACAACTTCTATCGAACCGACACGGCCCCGGCGGATGTCCCGCCGGGGATTTTTTATGCCTCGCAGCTGGCCGCGAAGGCCCCAATCCGTCCAATCATCTCGCCGTCCGTCAGCAGTGGGGCGTGGCCCTGGTCCGGCACCACGACCGCTTCGCAATGCCGCCGGCGAGCGCGCATCGCCTCGAAGGTTGCTGCCGAGAGCACGTCGGAATTGGCGCCGCGGATGATCAGCATCGGCATGGGAGCAAGCGAGTCGAATTCCTTCCAGAGCGGCGGAAGCGCTCGCTCGATGTCGACGTCCTTGAGCACACGCGCGAGCTTCGGGTCATAATCCGGAATGATCCGGTTGCCCTGCTGCCGGAAGGTACGACGTGCGTGATCCATCCAGTCCTCGGGCGTGAGTGCAGGAAACTGGGGACCAAAGAGCCGCCGCAGGAACTCCGCGCCCTCCTCGAAGTTCTTGGGCTGCGGAAGCCTCCCCACGTAGCCCTTGATGCGCACCAGCCCGCGGGTCTCGATGACCGGTCCGATGTCGTTGAGGACCACGCCAGCGATCACGGTCGGGCGCGCCGAGCCCATCAGCATGGCGAGGATCCCGCCGCGTGACGTGCCGACGAAAACGGCCCTGTCGATCTCGAGCGCGGTGAGCACGGCCAGCACATCCGCGAGTTCCACGATCAGGCTGTAGTTGTCGGGATCAGGGTCATAGCCGGAGAGGCCGCGGCCGCGATAGTCCAGAGCCAGCACGTAGCGCGCATGCGCGGCGTCGTTCGCGAGCGCGTCGGCGAGCGGCTCGAAATCGGCGCCTGTGCGCGCGAGCCCAGGCAGGCACACGACCGGCAGCCGCACCGCCGAACGCGATCCAAATGCGCGTACGTGCAATTTGAGGCCATCTGCGGCGGTGATGAAGTGGCTAATCGAGCTCGACATCATGATGCTGGGTTGGCGCGCTGCCTAGAAATAAACGCAGGTGTCGCAGGGCGCGGCGGCGGCTTTGCGCGAAAACGTGAACTGGCGCATCTTGCGGTATCCCGGGCTGTTATAAATCTCGAGCACCGATTGCGTGTTGACGTCGCCGATGACGTGCTTGCCCTCGCCATCCATGCAACAAAGGGCGACCTTGCCGCTTGCCATGATCGATATTTCGTACCAGCGGAAGCAGCCAGTGCCCGGTACGCGACGTTCGCTGCGCGTTTGCACCTGGCCGCTCCAGTTGCCTTCGCCGATCATGAAAGGCCGGAAGGCCGGGTAGCGCTGTGTGACGAAGGCGCGGAACCCCTGGTCGCGCTCAGTGCCGTCGGTGACCCGCGAGATCGTCACGGGGTGAGGATATCGCCCGCTCGACACCAGCTCATGCAGCCGGTCGAGCTTCGCCAGCGTGCGCTCGAGCGGCAGATCCATCAGTTTGCGGTACGGCTCGGCTTCGTATTCGTTGAGTGAGATCCACAAGTGCGAGACGTTCTTGATCGTGGCGCTCTTCTCGACGGTCTTGTCGGTCAACGACGAGCCATTGCTGAACAGACGCAACTGCGCGTTCGGCAGCCGCTCGTTAAGCTTGGCGCAGACCGCGAAGATGCGCTTGTCCAGAAACGGCTCGTTGACCTTGAACGGCGCAATGTTGAACGGAATTTGCCGTGGGATCTGGGTCAGGTCCTCGATGATCTTGTCGATCAGCTCATCCGGCATCCGATCGCCCTGCCGATCCATGGTCGGGTAGGGACAGAACGTGCAGGCCGCATTGCACATGGCAAACGTTTCGATGTGAACTTCCTGCGGGTAGTCGAGGTAAGGGCTGCGCCGCAGCCGTGCGAGCTCGATCTGGGCGGGAAAGTCGGTGACAGGAACCGTGCCGGGCGGATGCGCGGAGAATTCCTGCAGGATGCCGAGCCACAAGCCCGCCTCCGCCTGTCCGAGCAGCGATGCCCGCAAGAGCTTGTCGGGCCCACCCTTGAGCTGCATCAGCTCGCCGATGCCCCAGTAACACCAGGCGTCAGCATCCTGCGGCTGTAGCTGGACCCGCCGCTCCGCGACCTGCGCCAGCCGCGACCAGTTCTGTTGCGCGTACAACTGCCGCATGGTCGCGACGTCACCGCCAGCTGCCATGTCCATTTCGACCACACTCTCCGCCGCGGCGCAGGCCGACACACAAGTCCGGCTGCGAGCGCCCCGTTCCGGGGCATTATAGTTCCGGGGCATTATAATGGATGAGGCGCGTCGTGCTACGAGGCCATCCAAGGGAGCCGGCCCCTTTGAACAATTGCTGCGCTTGCGCTGCAAGCTTTCAATGGAGTGCAGAAATGCCTATGATTTTGGGGTCCATTTTGGGGGAATACCATTGATGGCGATCCCTCCGCAGACCGCTGACCTTGAAGCTGTGTTTCAATCGGCCGTCAGCCACCATCGCGCCGGGCGGCTCCCGGAGGCAGAGCGGCTTTACCGCGACATTCTGCAGGTTCTGCCCGATCACCCGGTCGTCAACAACAGCTTGGGGATTGCTCTCAAGGGCCAGGGCAAATCGGAGGAGGCCGCCGGCGTGTTCCGCCGGCTCGTTGCGGTCGCGCCCGACTACGCGCCGGCGCACAGCAATCTCGGCAACATACTTTTTGAGCAGGGCAAATTACAGGAGGCCGAGGCCTCCTATCGGCGGGCGCTGGCGGTGAGCCCCGACATGGTCGATGCGCTCAAGAACCTCGGCCTCGTCATCGTGGACAGCGGTCGCTTTGCAGAAAGCTTTCCCTGGTTCAGGCGCCATGCCGAACTAGCCTTTGGCCGGCCCCAGAGTCCCGGGGAATCTGTTCCGCCACACAAGGCGAAGCACGACCAGGAGCAACGCGATTATCTCAACGGCGGCCATTCTGCAGGCAATGGCGGACCACCGCCGTTTCATCTCGAAGAGGGCGCCCGCGTCGCCGGCCGGGCGGTCAATCCCGATGCGTCGAACGGCGGCATCGCGACGCAGTGGCAGACCAGCTCGCCGCAGATCGCCGTGATCGACAATCTCCTGACGGATGAAGCGCTGGACCGGCTGCGGCAATACTGCTGGCGCTCGACGATGTGGCACAAGGTCTACCCGAACGGGTATCTGGGCGCGATGCCGGAGCACGGGTTTGCCTGCCCCTTGGTGGCGCAGATCGCCGACGAGCTGCGCAGCGCCTATCCCGCCATTGTCGGCGATCACCCTTTGCTGCAATGGTGGGCCTTCAAGTACGACAGCCAGCTCAAGGGCATCAATATCCATGCTGATTTTGCCGCGGTGAATGTCAACTTCTGGATTACGCCGGACGAGGCCAATCTCGACCCCGACAGCGGGGGCCTGGTCATCTGGGACAAGCCTGCGCCCCTGGATTGGAGCTTTGCGCAATACAACAATCCGAATGCGGGCCAGGCGATCCGTGATTTTCTGGCGCAATCGGGCGCGCGTTCGGTCACCGTGCCGCACCGCGCCAACCGTGCCGTAATTTTTGATTCTGATCTCTTTCACGAGACCGATCGGATTGCCTTCAAGGAAGGCTATTGCAATCGGCGCATCAACATCACGATGCTCTATGGTCTGCGCGACGCGGCGGCCAAGCGGACATGAAGGCGAACGGAAGGACGGTCGGCCTCGACGCGCAACCCGCGAAGGGCCGCGCTAGTCGTCGCTGCCGAACCCGGAACTGCTAGCCCGGCATCAGCGCCGCTGCTTGACCCTCTTGCCGCCGTTTGTAATGAGCAGTGGTGTCACGAGCGACATAGCGGCAGGGGTAACAGCGTGGCGCGAGCACTTGAGCAGGCGGTTCAATATCACCGGCAGGGTCGGCTGGGGGAGGCTGAGCGCTTCTATCGCGAGGCGCTGCGTGCGAGCCCGCGCGATTTCGATACGCTTCATATGCTGGGCGTGCTCAAGCTGCAGCAAGGCGGCGCCGCCGAGGCGGTGCCGTTTCTACAAAGGGCCGTGGAGGTCCGGCCTAACGCCTTGGATGTGTTATCGAATTTGAGTGTTGCGCTGCTGGCGCTGGGCCGCCCGGCCGACGCGCTCGCCAACCTCGACAAGATCCTGAGCGTGCAGCCGGGCGATGCCGGCGCGCTGTTCGGGCGGGGCACCGTGCTTGCACAACTCGGGCGGGGCGAAGAGGCGCTTGCCGCGCTCGATCGGACGCTGGCGATCAAACCGGACCATGTCGGCGCCTTGTTCAATCGAGCGACCATTCGGGCCGGCATCGGCCGCTACATGGACGCGCTCGCTGACTATGACCGTGTCGTTGTCTTCATGCCTCACCACGCTGATGCGCTGAACAATCGCGGCAATGTGCTCGCCCAGCTTGAGCGTTACGAGGAGGCTGCTGCCAGCTACGAGCGCGCCCTTGCGATCAAGCCCGATCATGTCAGTGCGTTGAGCAACCGCGCGGTCGCGCTTCGGCAGCTTGGCCGCTACGAGGAGGCGCTCGCGTGCTGCGATCGTGCGCTCGCCATCGATCCAAATCATGTCGATTTGCTCAACAATCGGGGCAATGTTCTGCTGCAGCTCAATCGTGCGGTCGAGGCGATTGAATGCTATCAGCGCGTCCTTTCGATGAAACGCGAAAGCCCCGAGGCTCTGGTCAATTGCGCTTTCGCCTTTCACGGACTGGGAAGCTTTGCCGAGGCGTTGCAGTGCGCCGAGGACGCGGTGGCGATCGATCCGCGATACGCCAACGCGTTTCTGATCCGCGGTCACGTTTTGGCGAAGCTCGATCGTCACGGCGAAGCGGCTCAAAGCTACGAACGGGCGCTCGCGCTCGATCCGGCTCACCCGTATGCCCTTGGCGCCTCGGTGATGGCCTACCTTGCCGCTGGCAACTGGGAGCGGATCGAAGCGCTGCTGCCGATGCTCGAAACAGAGATCGCGGCTCAAAGAGCGGTCATTCCACCCTTCAATCTTCTGGGATTGCCGATCAGCCCGGCGGTGCAACTGCAATGTGCACGGCATTTCGTCATGCAGCGGCTGCCGCAGGTCCAGCCGATAGCCTCATTGGCGCCGAGGCGGTCCGACAGGATCAAGCTCGCCTACCTCTCGGGCGACTTTCGGCGACACCCGGTCGGGTTTGGGATCGTGGAACTGCTGGAGCGTCACGACCGCACGCGCTTCGAGGTGATCGGCATATCCTATGGTCCTGATGACGGGAGCGAGACGCGCGGCCGGATTGCGGCAGCGGTCGACCAGTTTTACGACGTCCGGGAGCGGGCGGACCGAGATGTCGCCGCGCTTCTGAGCGAGTTGGCGGTTGACATCGTCATCGACCTCGCCGGGCACACCGAGAATTCGAGAATGGGTATCCTGGCCCACCGCCCGGCGCCGATCCAGCTCATCTACTACGGCTATGCCGGCACGACCGGTGCGGACTTCGTCGACTACGTCCTGGCCGACCAGGTGGCGCTGCCGCCGGACCAGCAACCTTTTTTTGCAGAGAAGATCGTCGAGCTTCCCGATACGTTTTTTGCCAATGATTCCACGCGAGCGATCGCCTCGGCCCGCCCGAGCCGCGAGCAACTGGGGCTGCCCGACGAAGCATTCGTGTTCTGTTGCTTCAACAACGGCTGGAAAATCAACAGGCCGGTGTTTGACGTCTGGGCCCGTTTGCTTCGGGCGGTGGAGGGCAGCGTGCTGTGGCTGTCGAGATTGAACCATGACGTGGCGGCGAAGCTGTCGGGGGAATTGACGGAGCGCGGCATCGATCCGGCGCGGGCCATTCCTCTTTCCGGAGAATATCTGGAAACGGCAGACTACCTTGCCCGGTTTGCGCAGGCTGATCTGTTCCTCGATACGCTTCCTTACAATGCTCATTCGACGGCGAGCGATGCGCTGTGGGCCGGCCTACCGGTGGTGACGTGTCAGGGATCGACGTTTGCGGGCCGCGTTGCGGCAAGCTTGTTGCATGCCGTCGGCCTGCCGGAGCTCGTCACCGCAAGCCTTGACGACTATGAAGCGCTGGCGCTCAAGCTTGCCGGCGATCGGGTGCTGCTGGCCTCGTTGCGCGACCGGCTGGCGCAGAACCGGCTCAGTCATCCGCTGTTCGACACCGCACGCCTGGCGCGGCATCTGGAAGCGGCATACACCACTATGTGGGAGACCTGGCAGCGCGGCGATCGGCCGAAAGCTTTCAGCGTCGCTCCGATCGAGCGGTGACGCACGATCATGGAACCTGCCGCCCTGATCGAGGAAGGGATCAGGCTCCAGCGGGAGGGTGCGCTGGCCGAGGCGGCCGATCGCTTTGCGCAAGCGCTCAGGCTCGAGCCCGCTCATGTCGATGCCCTTCATCGGCTGGCTCAGGTGGCGTGCCAGCAGGGACAATTTGCGGCCGGGGTGGATTACGCGCGGCAGGCGCTGACGCTCGACCCGCAGCGTCCGCGCACGCACATCTTGCTCGGGATGGCGCTCGAGCGGCTGCAGCGGCCGCTGGATGCGCTGGCAAGCTTCGACCGCGCCGTCGCTTGCGCACCTGATCTTGCCGATGCCCACGCCAACCAGGGCGATGCGTTGGTCGCGCTCGGCCGCCAGGCCGAAGCGGTGACGAGCTACGACCGCGCGCTCGCTTTGGCGCCAGACGGCATCGAGAATTGGTGCAATCGTGGCGCGGCGCTGCATGATCTGCGGCGCTATGAAGAGGCGCTCGCGAGCTACGACCGGGCGCTCGCGCTCAAGAGTGACTTCGCGCAAGTACACTTCAATCGCGGCAATGCGCTGGCGCTGCTTGGACGTCACGCGGATGCCATTGCGGCCCATGACCGGGCGCTCACGCTGGCGCCGGACTACCTTGATGCCCTCGCGGCGCGCGGCACGGTTCTGCTGATCCTCAAGCGCTTCGAGGAGGCGATCGCGGGCTTCGAGCGGATGCTGGTGATCGATCCTCGGCATCCGCGGGCGCTGAGCGAGCTGATCAATTGCCATCTCATGACCTGCGACTGGCGGCGCGCCAGCGAGATTGCCGGCGCGCTTGAGCGCGCTCTGGAAGAGGGGCGCATGACGGCATCACCCTTCATCCTGCTCGGCCTTCCGCTGGGCAACGCCATCCTTGCAAAATGTACGGAGCGTTTCGTCGCCTCCGAGGTGCCAAAGGTGGAGCCGGTCGCCCGGCGAGAGCAAGAATTCGACCACGCGCGGATTTGCGTGGCGTACCTCTCCGCGGACTTCCGCGATCACGCCACCGCACACCTCGCCGCCGGCCTGTTTGAGCGCCATGACCGCACGCGCTTCGAGACCATCGGGATTTCCTTCGGCGCCGATGACGGCAGTGAGATGCGCGCCCGCCTGGTGCGCTCGTTCGACCGCTTTCATGACGTTTCCTTGTCGGGCGACCGCGAGGTTGCGCAGCTCCTGTGCGAGCTTGGCGTTGATATCGCGGTCGATCTCAAGGGTCACACCGAGGGAGGGCGACCTGGCATCCTGGCCTATCGGCCGGTACCGATCCAGGCGACCTATCTCGGCTACCCGGGGCCTCTTGAGCTCGATTTCATCGACTACGCGATCGCCGATCGGGTTGTTCTGCCGTTCGACCAGCAGCCGTTCTATCGCGAGAAGATCGCGCACTTGCCCGACAGCTATCAGGTCAATGATTCACAGCGTCCCATTGCGGCGCGTGCACCCACGCGGGCCGCGGTGGGGCTGGCCGATGATGCTTTGGTGTTCTGTTGCTTCAACCACAGCTGGAAGATCACGTCCGCCATGTTCGACGTCTGGATGCGGCTTCTACGCGCGGTCGAGGGCAGCGTGCTCTGGCTTTTTCGCTCGAACGAGGTCGCGAGCGCCAATCTCCGCAAGGAGGCGCGCGCGCGCGGCATCGACCCGGATCGGCTGGTGTTCGCGCCGTTCCGGAAGCCGCCGGAGCATCTCGCGCGTATCGCGTGCGCCGATCTCTTCCTTGATACGTTGCCGTGCAACGCCCACACCACCGCGAGCGACGCGCTGTGGTCGGGCGTTCCGGTGCTGACGTGCATGGGCGAGACATTTGCGGGGCGGGTGGCCGCCAGCCTTCTCCATGCCGCCGGGCTGCCCGAGCTCGTGACCGCAAGCCTCAGCGAATACGAGACGCTGGCGCTCAGGCTCGCGACTGACCGGACCCTCTTGATGGCGCTGCGGCGCAAGCTTGCGCAGAACCGGTCCGGATGCGCGCTGTTCGACACGGATCGGTTCACGCGCCACATCGAGGCGGCCTACGCCAAGATGTGGCAAATCGCCCGCAGCGGGGAGGGGCCTCGCAGCTTCGCGGTCGATCCGATCGGAGCAGGGGGCACGGCTTGAAAGAGTCACCTCGGGCCGATGAGCTCCACGCTCTGGCGCGAACCGCCTGCCAGGAAGGGCGGCTGGCCGAGGGGATCGCGCATGCGCGGGAGGCGCTTGCCATCGATCCGGGACGCGCACGCACGCACCTCCTGCTCGGCATGGCGTTGGCACAATCCGGCCTTTCGAGCGAGGCGCTGGCGAGCCTTGACCGGTCGATTGAACTTGCGCCGGATCTTGCCGCAGCCCATGGCAATCGCGCCGATGTTCTGCTCGATCTGCGCCGGCACGCTGAGGCGATCGAGAGCTATGATCGGGCGCTCGAAATCGAGCCGCAGTCGCTCGACAACTGGTGCAACCGGGCGGCGGCGCTGCTTGACCTCGGCCGCAACGAGGAGGCGCTCGCCTGCTACGATCGCGTCCTTGCCATCACGCCCGACCACGTCAATGCGCTGGTCGCGCGCGGGCTTGCTCTCCATGCGCTTGACCGCTGTGAAGAGGCGGTTGCGACCTTGGACCGCGCGCTGGCGCTGGCGCCTGATCATCTTCTCGCGCATCGCACCCGTGGCGTTGCACTGCTCAAGCGCGATCGCTACGGGGAAGCGCTTGCGAGCTTTGAACGCGTGCTCGCGCAGCGCCCGCAGGATGAAGACGCTCTGTACAACGTCGGCTTTACGCTTGCGGCGAACGAACGTGACGCCGAAGCGCTGGCAATATACGACCGGCTGCTGGCTGAAAATCCCAAGCATATCGAGGCCCTGATGGGACGCGGCGCCGCGCTGCAGAATCTCACGCGCTTTGTGGAGGCGGTCGCGGCCTACGAGCAGGTGCTTGCGATCGATCCGCAGCGCGCCGATGCGCACTACACCGCCGCGATGGCGCTGCTCAGCCTGGGCGACTATCGGCGCGGCCTGCCGGAATACGAGTGGCGACGAAGAATTGCGGCCGGCAGCGGCGCTGTCGTGCGAGCGTTTGGCGAGCCGATCTGGCTTGGCGATCGGTCGCTTGCGGGCCGGACGCTGCTGATCCATGCAGAGCAGGGCATGGGTGATGTTCTGCATGCGGTGCGCTATGTGCCGCAGCTTGTGCGCCTCGGCGCCCGCGTGATCCTGCAGGTCCATGCGGCGCTCAAGCCGCTGCTGGCCGGCCTTGATGGTGTGGCGATGGTCGTCGGGAAAGACGAGCCGCTGCCGCCGTTCGACTGCCACTGCCCGGTGATGAGTTTTCCTTATGCATTCAAGACCGAGCTTGCGACCATTCCGGCGGATGTGCCCTATATCCTTTCGCTGCCGGAGCGCGTTGCGCAGTGGCGCGAGCGCTTGCCGCAGACTCGACAACTGCGGGTCGGGATCGTGTGGTGCGGCAATCCCGCCTTCAAGGATGATCGCCGCCGCTCGCTGCGGCTTACGCAGATCACCCCCATCTTGACGACCCCTGGTGTCTCCTTCGTCAGCCTCAACCCCGGCATCAGCGCCGCCGACGTGGCGGAGCTTGCGGGTCGCTCCAACGTGGCTCATTTCGGTGCAGAGTTTCG
This sequence comes from uncultured Alphaproteobacteria bacterium, assembly GCA_963753575.1. Lineage (GTDB taxonomy): Bacteria > Pseudomonadota > Alphaproteobacteria > Rhizobiales > Xanthobacteraceae > VAZQ01. The sequence continues at coordinate 1,285,820 of CAVWCR010000003.1, read as the reverse complement.
TGATTTTGCCGATACCGCGGCGCTGGTCTCACAGCTTGACCTCGTGATCACCTCGGATACGTCGGTTGCCCATCTGGTTGGGGCCATGGGGCGGCCGGTGTGGATCATGCTCGGTTTCGCACCCGACTGGCGCTGGGCGCACGATAGTGACCGTAGCTCGTGGTATCCGACCGCGCGCCTGTTTCGGCAAAGCGCGGCCGGAAACTGGGGCGAGGTGATCGAGCGGGTGCGCCGGGAACTGGTCGCGCTGGCGCGGCCTTGAGGCTAGTTTGGCACTGCGCCGCGCCGCAGGTCGGCTTCGATGAGAAGCCTCGTGCCTTTGCCGAAGCGCACGCGATAGACCTGCAGGTTCTCGATCACCCGCTGGACATAGTTGCGCGTTTCCGAAAACGGGATGCGCTCCACCCAGTCGATCGGATCGACCTTGGGATCACGTGGGTCGCCAAAGCGCGCCAACCAGTCCCGGACCCGGCCGCGGCCGGCGTTATAGCCCGCAAAGGACATGATCAGGGAGCCGCGATAGTCCTCGATCAGGTCCCCAAGTTCGGCCGCTCCGAGCTGCACATTATAGACGGGATCCGAGAGCAGACGCTTGACGTTGAAGTGGACACTGAATTTCTTGGAAATGTAGCGACCGGCTTCGGGCGTCACCTGCATCAGCCCCATGGCCTTGGCGCTCGACACCGTGCGCTGGTTGAACGTGCTTTCCTGCCGCGCGATGGCATAGACCGTCGGCGTGTCGATCGCCGGGCCCACCGCCTTGTAGTGGGGAATACCGATGGTCGGGAAGGCATATCGCTCGAGCGGCAGACCCTGACCCAAGGCCGACTTGCCGAGCAGCAGCGCGGCGCGCGGATCATTGTTGCGGATCGCCACCGTTCCAAGCGCCGCCAGCACGGCCGCATCTTCGGCGCGATCGCCGAGATCGGCGAGCGCCCCGGCCACCAGACTGCGTTCGTCCACGGCGTAGAGCAGATCGATGGCGCGAACGACATCATTCTGGGCGATACCAGGACGCTCGGGCGGCTTGCGCAGCGGAAGATCCTTCAGGCCGAGCTTCGCGCGCGCAAGCTGACCATAATACGCCGTTGGATACTGAGCCGCAGCCCGGTATTGGGTGCGGGCTTCCTGGGTGCGTCCCATGGCTTCGGCGGCGCGGCCCTGCCAATAGCTCCCGCGCGAGAGCGAGATCGGATTGCTGATGCCTTGCGCGATCTTGGAAAAATGCTTCTGCGCGGTTGCCGGGTCGTTGAGAAAACGCAGCGCGATCCATCCGGCGGTGAACTGGTGCTCGATCCGGTAGTTCTGGCGCCGCGGTGTGGCGGCGTCGCGCGCAACTCGATAGGCCGTTCGTGGGTCGCCCTCGTCGAGCAGCTTGCGGGCGATCAACCGGCGCTCGATCCACCACTGGTCGGTGTCGAGGATTGCGCGGGTATCGGGCGGCACGGAGAGGACAAGCTTCGCGGCTTCGGCAGCCCGATCGGCGCGCCGCAGCCATTGGGCGTAGCTGAAAATGAACCCGATATCGTGCCGGGCATCCCCCGGCACGGCGTCGAGCTGCGCCTTGGCGTTGCCGGCCTTCTTGATCACCGCAACGCGCGCCTTGGCGATCGCCAGCGCGTGGCCGCGGACGCGATTGGCCGAGCGCATGCCGGCCTCGATGTCCTCGGCATAGAGGCGCATGTCCATGCGCGCCTTGTGGTCGGCGGTCGTGATCAGATCGCCGAAGACCTCCATCGCCTTTTCTTCGAGGTCGGCCGAGAAGGTGTCGTTGTGCCAGGCGTCACGCACTTGCACTTGCGCGCCGACGCGGTCGCCCTGGGCGAGCAAGGCGCGGGCATAGGCGAAGTGCCCCTTGGTGCTCATGGGCTGTCGCTTGGCGAAGAATGCGCGCACCCGGGCGGGGTCGACGTGCTCGACCCAAAGCATTGCCTCCGCGCGCCGGCGCAGGAGGCCGACTGACGGCCAGCTTGGATTTGCAGCGATGAAGGCCGCATAGCGGGGGAAATCGACCTCGTCGCTGTCGCCGCGCAGGATCGCCCATTCGACCAGCTTGCGGGCGACCGGGTCGCTGATCGTCTGCTGCACCTCGGTGGCCTCGGACGCCTTGCCCCTTCGGGCAAGCGCAATGGCGGCCTTGAGGCGGGTGACGTCGGTGGGTGAGGCCGGGCCGTTGTAAGGGATGGGGGGAAGGGGAATGGCGCTGGTCGCGGCCTTATCGGATGTTCTCGCCGGCTTGGCCGATTTCTTGGCTGATTTCTTGGTCGATTTTTTGGAGGCCCTGGCCTTCGCGTCCTTGGCTTTCTTGGACGCGGCGGCAACTTGGTAGGAAGATGCGTTCTGTGCATCGGCCACCGGTCCAAGCGCCAGCAGGCCCAGCGCCAAGCCAGCCGTCAGTGCAATTCGAGCCCGGATCATCACAGCTTCGATCCCGTCCTATGAGGGTCGTGCTTTCCTCATCTTTATTCGGTTGATAAGATTGACGAACAGCTAACCGCTTGCCGCGACCATTGGCCACCAACCGCGGCAAAACGGGGGCGGCGCCGCCACTTTGCCCAAGTTGGGACCAGTTAGACACAAAAGAGCAGGACACAACACCGTGTCCGCAATCGGGAGGGCGTCGATCGCCATCCCAAGGACCGAAGGACAATAGTCATGACTGCCAAGACGAGCTTTCGAGGGTCATTTACAGCGCTCGTCACCCCGTTCAAGGACGGCGCGCTTGACGAGAAGGCCTTCCGGTCCCTCGTCGACTGGCAGATCGCCGAGGGAACCAACGGGCTGGTTCCAGTCGGTACGACCGGGGAGAGTCCAACGCTCTCCCATGACGAGCACAAGCGGGTGGTGGAGTGGTGTGTCAGCGAGGCCAGGGGGCGTCTCCCCGTGGTCGCCGGTACCGGCTCCAACTCGACCGACGAGGCAATCGACCTCTCGCGGCACGCCGAGAAGGCGGGGGTCGATGCCGTGCTCGTGGTCACGCCCTATTACAACAAGCCGACGCAAGAAGGCCTCTACCAGCACTTCAAGGCGATCAATGACGCCATCGGTATCCCGATCATCATCTACAACATCCCGGGTCGCTCGGTGATCGATATGTCGGTCGACACCATGAAGCGGCTGTTCGAACTCAAGAACATCGCCGGCGTGAAGGACGCGACCGCCAACATGGTGCGCATCTCCCAGCAGCGCGCCGAGATCGGTCCCGACTTCAACCAGCTCTCGGGCGAGGACGGCACCGCGCTCGGCTTCAATGCGCATGGCGGTCACGGCTGTATCTCGGTGACCTCGAACGTGGCGCCGCGGCTGTGCGCCGAGTTCCAAGGTGCATGCCTGCGCGGCGACTATGCGACCGCGCTGGCTCTGCAGGACAAGCTGATGCCGCTGCACGTGGCGCTGTTCATCGAGACCAACCCTTCGCCCGCCAAGTATGCGTTGTCTGCGCTCGGGCGTTGCGCCGACTCGGTGCGGCTGCCGCTCGTTACGCTGACGGACAAGACCAAGGCGGCGGTCCGTGATGCCATGGTCCACGCCGGGCTCCTCAACTAGGTTGGCGACCCTTTGGTCCTGCGCCGTGCGATCGCGCTCGGGCGGGTCCCGCGTGGGCTGTGATCCAGTCGAATTTGGGAGTGGAACTGATGGCGGCGAAAACGGACCGCAAATTGCGCGTCGTCGCCGACAATCGCAAGGCGCGCTTCAACTACGAGATCGGTGAGGTGTTCGAGGCCGGCGTCGCGCTCACCGGCAGCGAGGTCAAGTCGTTGCGCCAGGGCAAGGCGACCATTGCAGAATCCTATGCCGATGCGCGCGGCAACGAGATCTGGCTCGTCAACGCCAACATCCCCGAATACCTGCAGGCTGGCCGCTTCAACCACCTGCCCAAGCGCCCGCGCCGGCTGCTGCTGCATCGGCATCAGATCAACAAGCTTGTGGGCGCGGTCGAGCGCGACGGCATGACGCTCGTGCCGCTCAAGCTCTATTTCAACGAGAAAGGCCGCGCCAAGATCGAGATCGCGCTGGCCCGCGGGAAGAAACTCTACGACAAGCGCCAAACCGAAAAGAAGCGCAGCTGGGAGCGCGAGCGCGGGCGGCTGTTGCGTGCCAAGGGCTAAGCGACACCCAAGCGCCATCGATGCCGATCGCCTCTCGGCAGGCTGATGGGAGGGCGGGATGGATGCGGCGGCGTCTGCGCGAAATCTGTGGTTTGATGGGGTATAGTTCCGGCGAGATAACCCTCGATCAGTCGTTTCAGCGGAATGGCTCATGTCACTGCCGATCAAGCTCGACCACAGCGTCGTCCATGTGTCCGACTGGGAGCGCTCGAACGCATTCTATCGCGACGTAATGGGCGCCGAGCTCGTGCGGCGGCCGTCGGGATGGTGCTACCGGTTTGGCGACACCCAGCTCAATCTGCATGGTCCGGGCTTTACCCCTTCGGAAGTGGCGCGGCTGCCGGTTCAGCCGGGCAACAGCGACCTGTGCTTCGAATGGAAGGGCCCGATCACGGACGCGATCGCCCATCTCGGGCGCTGCAAGGTTGCGATCCATCGTGGGCCGGTGGAACGGTTCGGTGCCAAGGGGCCCGGTACCAGCGTCTATTTCCGCGACCCCGACGGCTCGCTACTTGAGTTCATCTCTTACGACCGCGGAGCTAAGCCATGACTGTTCCCCATGACCCGACCGTACTGCCGGCCGAGATTCCCATGCCGCAGGACGATGGCGCCGCGCGGCATCTCGCGGGGCGGACATTGCCTTCCGTGCCGCTTGCGGCGACCGACGGCACGCAAGTCGATCTGTCACAGCTTACCGGGCGCACCGTCGTCTACATCTATCCGCGCACCGGCGTGCCCGGACAGTCGCCGCTGGACGGTTGGGATGCCATTCCAGGCGCACGTGGCTGCACCCCGCAATCGTGTTCGTTCCGCGATCATTTCGCCGAGCTCAAGCGGCTGGGTGTCACCAACCTTTATGGTCTTTCCACGCAGGACAGCGACTATCAACGCGAGGCGGTCGAGCGGTTGCATCTGCCGTTCCCGGTGCTGTCCGATGCGGCACTCAAGCTCGCGCAGGCGATCAAGCTGCCGACCTTCACGATCGCCGGCATGACGTTGCTCAAGCGCATGGCGCTGGTGATCGAGGATGGTGTGATCACCAAGGTCTTCTATCCGGTGTTTCCGCCGGACAAGAGCGCCGAGGAGGTGGTCGCTTGGCTGCTGGAGGTGCGCTGAGCGATCGTCTGTCTCTCACGCGTCAACGTCTCAGCGTCAACGTCTCAAACGTCAACGTGCTCAGGCGTCAACGTGCTCAGGCGTCAACGTGCTCAGGCGTCAAGGTGAGCGCGCACCGCAGCCACGACCGCCTGAAACATCGCGGGCGTCAGCACCCCGGTGTTGGTGTTATAGCGCGAGCAGTGATAGCTCGTGAACAGCCTGATGTTGCCGATGTCTTTGGCCGCGCCATGCGCGAAGGGGACAGCCGAGCGTTTTTGTCCGAGCGCCACGACGGTGCTGTCGTGTGCGATCCGACCGAGCGTGAGGATGGCGCCAAGCTTCGGCATTCCAGAAATGGCGGCACTCAGGAACTGCCGACAAGTATTGATCTCGAGCGGAAGCGGTTTGTTTTCCGGCGGCACGCAGCTCACCGCGTTGGCGATGCGGGCATCGATGAGCTCAAGCCCGTCGGCCGGATCCGCCCGGTAGGTTCCCCGGGTAAATCCGAACTGCGCGAGCGTCGCGTACAACAGGTCCCCGGCGTAGTCGCCCGTAAAGGGCCGGCCGGTTCGGTTGGCGCCTTGCAGCCCGGGCGCCAGGCCGACGACGAGGAGCCGGGCGGTCACCGGTCCGAATGCCGGAACTGGTGCATTGAACCAGTTGGGCTGGCGCTGTCGCCAGCCGTCGCGAAACGCCTTGAGGCGCGGGCAGAGCGGGCAGTCGTGGCCGGGTTTGGGAGCAACGCCGGCGGCGGCGGACGCACCGGGCATTGGGGACCGTCTTAGTCCTCGAAGGCGTCGTCGGCCGCAGGTCCGGCGGGGGCGCGTTGTGGCGTGGTGCTACGCTGCAGGAACTGCGGATGGCGCTCGCGTGGCTCGCGTGCGGCGCGTTCGGCTGGATCGCGTCCGATCTTGGGCTGCAACTCGACGATGTCGAGGAAGAAATCGGCCTGACGGCGCAGCTCATCCGCGACCATCGGCGGCTGGGTGGATATGGTTGACACGACGGTCACGCGCACGCCGCGGCGCTGCATCGCCTCCACCAGCGCGCTGAAGTCGCCGTCCCCGGAGAACAGCACCATGTGATCAATGTGCTCGGCCAGTTCCATCGCATCGACGGCCAGCTCAATGTCCATGTTGCCTTTGACTTTGCGCCGGCCGGTCTGGTCGACGAATTCCTTCGTCGCTTTGGTAACCACGCTGTAGCCGTTGTAATCGAGCCAGTCGATCAACGGCCGGATCGAGGAATATTCCTGATCTTCGATCACAGCCGTGTAATAGAAGGCCCGCATGAGGTAACCGCGCGATTGGAACTCGCGCAGAAGCCGCTTGTAGTCGATGTCAAACCCGAGTGATTTGGCGGTGGCATAGAGATTGGCGCCGTCGATAAACAGCGCGGTCTTTTCCAATTGTGTTGCTGTCATGTCCCGTCTCAATGAGAGCCTAAGTTAATCCGACGCGCCCGGGGCTGCCTTGCGGCCCCATGGGTTTGCCGAATTGCTGCTGTCGGGCAACGAGTAATGCGTGTGCAAATAATGCACGCACGCCACCACAACCAGCCCACTTTATATCAATGCAGGGCTCCGTGGCGGTTTCGGGGGCTTGCTAACAGAGGGCAGCCCCCCCGCCAAGAAGAATTTATGACATGAAAATCATACTTGCGTCGGGGGTGCCGGAAGGATACCAAACACCCAAATATTGTTGCAAATCCACATTGCAGGAGTGCACATGGCCCGTGTCACCGTGGAAGACTGCATCGACAAAGTTGAAAATCGGTTCGATCTCGTCCTACTGGCGAGTCATCGCGCGCGCATGATCTCCTCGGGCGCGCCCATCACCATCGACCGCGACAACGACAAGAACCCGGTTGTGGCGCTCCGGGAGATCGCCGAGACCACGGTCTCGCCGGCGGATCTCAAGGAGGAACTCGTCCATTCACTGCAGAAATATGTCGAAGTGGATGAGCCGGAGCCGGCAGCCGTTCCCCTCATCGGCGCCAGCGGTGGTAGCGTCGATGCCGACGATACCGAGGTCATGCCGGAGCGCATGACCGAAGAGGAACTGCTCAAGGGCCTCGAAGGCCTTGCGCCGCCCGAAGAGCAGCCGGAAGAGGAAGAATAAGCATAAGCTGCCAAACCTTCGGCGGCAGTCCAAAAGGCCCGGCTCGTCCGGGCCTTTTCTCTTATGGCTAACACTACGTTATCACCTTGTGACGATAGGAAATCGTCATGATATTTGGGGTTAACATGCTGGCATGAATGAGTTGGCCAGCCGGGGTAGTTAATGGCGCGCTCCACGAGCGACCTGCCGCGCATGCAGAACCAGGCCCGCATCCGGGCGCCGCTTGATCAAGGCTCCGACACCGTGCCGCAAGTGATTGAACGTATTGTAAAATCGCGCCAGCCGGCGAAGCCGCAGATGATGCGGCAGTACGATCTGATCGAGCGCGTGCGGCGCTACAACCCGGCCACCAGCGAAGCGCTGCTCAACCGTGCCTATGTCTACGCCATGAAGGCGCATGGCGAGCAAAAGCGCGCCTCGGGTGACCCCTATTTTTCCCATCCGCTCGAAGTGGCTGCCATCCTGACCGACCTGAAGCTTGACGATGCCACCATTGCGGCGGCGCTGCTGCATGACACGATCGAGGATACGGCTGCGACCCGGGCCGAGATCGACCAGATGTTTGGGGCCGATATCGGTGCGCTGGTCGAGGGCCTGACCAAGCTCAAGAAGCTCGATCTCGTCAGCAAGGAGGCCAAGCAGGCCGAGAACCTGCGCAAGCTCCTTTTGGCGATCGCCGACGACGTGCGCGTGCTGCTCGTCAAGCTCGCCGATCGCCTGCACAACATGCGCACGCTCTCGCATGTGCCGCCGGAGAGCCGGAAACGCACGGCCGAGGAGACGCTCGACATCTATGCGCCGCTTGCCGGCCGCATGGGCATGCACGAGATGCGCGAGGAGCTCGAGGACTTGGCGTTCCGCGAGCTCAATCCGGACGCCTACAAAGTGATCGGCGAGCGGCTCGACGCACTGGAGGCGCGCAACGTCGGGCTGGTTGCCGACATTGAGCGCCAGCTCACCAGGAAATTCGCCGATCGCGGCATCTCCGCCGAGGTCAGCGGCCGGCGCAAGCGCGCGTATTCGATCTGGCGCAAGATGGAGCGCAAATCGGTCGGCTTCGAACAGCTCTCCGACATCGTGGGCTTTCGCGTGATCGTCAAGGATATGGCCGAATGCTATCAGGCGCTCGGCGTCGTGCACACGACCTGGCCGGTCGTGCCCGGCCGGTTCAAGGACTACATCTCGACACCGAAGCAGAACGACTATCGCTCGATCCACACCACCGTGATCGGGCCCGGCAAGCAGCGCGTCGAGCTGCAGATCCGCACCCGCGAGATGCACGAGATCGCCGAATACGGCATCGCGGCGCACGCGCTCTACAAGGACGGCCTGGGCTCTCCGACCGAGATGTTGTCGCGGGAATCGAGCGCCTATGCCTGGCTGCGCCGCACCATCGAGCTGCTCGCGGAGGGCTCCAATCCGGAGGAGTTCCTCGAGCACACCAAGCTCGAACTGTTCCACGACCAGGTGTTCTGCTTCACGCCCAAAGGCAAGCTGATCGCGCTGCCGCGCCGCGCCAACGCCATCGACTTCGCCTATGCGGTGCACACCGACGTCGGCAACACCGCGGTAGGCTGCAAGATCAACGGCAAGATCGCTCCGCTTGTGAACGAACTCACCAACGGCGACGAAGTCGAGATCATCGTATCGAAGGCGCAAAGCTCGCCGCCGGCGGCCTGGGAATCGCTTGTCATCACCGGCAAGGCGCGCGCCTCGATCCGGCGCGCCACGCGCGCCGCGGTTCGCAGCCAATACGCCGGCCTCGGCCGCCGTATTGTCGAGCGGCTGTGCCAGCGCGCCAAGATCGCTTATTCGGACGAGAAGCTCGCGGGCGCACTGCCGCGCCTGGCGCGCACCTCGATCGACGAGGTGATGTCGGCGGTTGGCCGCGGCGAGATGCGGGCCGCCGACGTCGCGCGCGCGATGTATCCGGACTACAAGGAGGAACGCGCCGCTGTGAGCGCGCGGCGGCCGAAGGTCGAAAGCGGCTGGTACGGGCTTAAGCGCGTCAAGGCGGTCAAGTACCAGGTGCCGGCCGGAAACGGGCCTGCGATCCCGATCCGCGGCATCAACAGCGATCTGCCCGTGCGGTTCGCGCCTGATGGGGGCGCCGTGCCGGGGGACCGTATCGTCGGCATCCTCACGCCGGGCGAGGGCATCACCATCTATCCGATCCAGTCGCCGTCACTGAAGGATTTCGAGGACAGACCCGAGCACTGGCTTGATCTGCGCTGGGATGTCGATGAGGTAACGCCGCAGCGCTTCCCGGCGCGCATTGCCCTCAAGACTGTCAATGAGCCCGGCACGCTGGCGCAGGTCGCGCAGGTCATCGCGGAGCATGACGGCAACATCGACAATATCCGCATGACCCGGCAGTCGCCCGACTTCACGTCGTTGATGATCGATCTTGAGGTCTACGACCTCAAGCATCTCACCTCGATCATCGCCCAGCTGCGGGCCAAGGATGTGGTGGCGCAGGCTGAGCGCGTGAATGCGTGAAGGACGCCACATCGGACCATGACGAGTTAAGCGCGTGGCAGTGTCCCCGATCAGGCTCGGCGTCAACGTCGATCACGTCGCGACCGTGCGCAACGCGCGCGGCGGCCGCCACCCGGACCCGGTGCGCGCGGCACAGCTTGCGATCGCTGCCGGCGCCGACGGCATCACGGCGCATCTACGGGAGGATCGCCGTCATATCCGCGACGACGACATGGCGCGTCTCAAGGCCGAGATCGCCAAGCCGCTCAATTTCGAGATGGCGGCAACCGACGAGATGGTTGCGATTGCGCTGAAGACGCAACCCAACGCCGTTTGTCTGGTTCCTGAGCGGCGCCAGGAACTCACCACCGAAGGCGGGCTTGATGTCGTCGGCCAGCACAACATGCTTGCGCCCGTGATCGCGAGGCTCGTCGGCGCCGGCATTCGCGTGTCGCTCTTCATCGCCGCGGTTCCTGATCAGATCGAGATGGCGGCGAGGCTGCGTTCTCCGGTGATCGAAATTCACACGGGCGCCTGGTGTGATGCGCTGGCACAGGAGCGCATGGCCGACGCGGAAGCGGAGTTTGTGCGCATCCGGGACGGCGCCAAGCTTGCGGCCAGCCTTGGCCTTGAGATCCACGCCGGTCATGGATTGAACGACGAGACGGCCGAAGCTATCGCGGCGCTGCCTGAATTCGTCGAGCTCAATATCGGGCACTACCTGGTCGGGGAGGGGATCCTGGTCGGGCTTGGCGAGGCGGTGAAAACGATGAGAGCCGCCATGGACCGCGGCCGTGCGAAGGTGTCCCGATGATCATCGGCATCGGTTCCGATCTCTGTGACGCCCGCCGGATCGAGCGCGTGGTCGAGCGCCATGGCGAGCGGTTCCTGGCGCGGATATTCACCGCCACCGAGCGCGCCCGCGCCGAGCGCCGCGCCAACCGCATCGAGACCTACGCCAAGCGCTTCGCCGCCAAGGAAGCCTGCGCCAAGGCGCTCGGGACCGGTTTGCGAGCGGGCGTGTTCTGGCGCGACATGGGGGTCGTCAACCTGCCATCGGGGCGCCCCACCATGAAGCTCACAGGTGGTGCGCTCAAGCGTCTGCAAGCAATCACGCCGGAAGGCTACGAGGCGCGAATTGACGTGACGGTCACGGACGAAGGACCGTTGGCACAGGCATTTGTTGTCATTTCTGCCGTGCCGCTGGGGTCGCCTTGATAGGGTGGTGCGTCGGACAGTCGCGTCGGCTTCGCAGGCGGATTTTGGCGTTGTCATGGCCGCGTCGGCGTCAAGCGGCGGATCATAATATATTGAAATAACATGACAAATGCGAGCGGTGGCCGGATACGCAAATTTCGGTGACGTTCATTGCGCCTCGCCGTCCCAGGGTCTAGAACGGCGCGGGGCTTCAGCAGACGGATTAGAGGCGATGAGTGTGACCACGGGTGCGAAGCGCAAAGAAGGCGGTATCGGTGAAACCATCCGGGTGATCGTTCATGCGCTGATCATTGCGCTCATCATCCGCACATTCTTGTTTCAGCCTTTCAATATCCCCTCGGGTTCGATGAAGGAGACGCTGCTCGTCGGCGACTACCTGTTCGTCTCGAAATATTCCTACGGCTACAGCCATTATTCGCTGCCGCTGTCTCCCAGGCTGTTCTCGGGGCGGATCTGGTCGAGCATGCCGCAGCGAGGCGACATTGTCGTGTTCCGCCTGCCCAAGGATGACACCACCGACTACATCAAGCGAGTCATCGGCCTGCCCGGCGATCGCATCCAGATGGTCAAGGGGGTCCTCCACATCAACGGCATTGCGGTCAAGCGCGAGCGGATCGATGACTTCATTGAGACTGACGAGGGCAGCCGCACCACGCGCGTCAAGCGCTGGCGCGAGACGCTGCCCAACGGCGTGACCTACACGACGCTCGATCTGATCGACAACGGCTTCTATGACAACACCAAGGAGTATGAGGTGCCGCCCGGCAAGTTCTTCATGATGGGCGACAACCGCGACAACTCCACCGACAGCCGGGTTGAATCGGCGGTCGGATACGTGCCGTTCGAGAACCTGGTCGGGCGTGCGCAGATCATCTTCTTCTCGGTGGGCGAGGGCGAGCAGGCCTGGAAGTTCTGGCTCTGGCCATGGACGGTACGTTGGGGCCGCTTGTTCACGATGGTGCGATAGCGAAGGCGCCTGTTGGCGTGGCGGTTGCCCTGTGTCAGCGGCAATCCTGTACGTCGCCCTGGACCGCCGAGAATCTGGTGTTGCGGAAAGCCTGGCGTTGCGTGAGGCCCTTTGATTTCGAGCTGGGTATCAAAGGGTGTCGCAAGTGACTCACAAACTTTCGAATCCGGATATGGGCCGTCGGGGGGCGGCGTGATCAACGTCAATGAACGCGGGAGAACAGCCGAAACGGCAGGAGGGGGTCATCAAGGCGGCGGTGCGGTTCTGGCTGCCCGTCATCGTCATCGTCATCGTCGTTCGCGCTTTCCTGTTCCAGCCGTTCCATATTCCTTCCGGGTCGATGATGGTGACGCTGCTCGTCGGCGATTCCCTCTTCGTTTCCAAGTTCTCATACGGCTATAGCCGCTACTCCTTGCCGTTCGCTCCGCCGCTGTTTTCCGGGCGCATCCTTGCCTCGTTGCCGCAGCGCGGGGACATTGTGGTTTTCCGCTCGCCGCATGACGAAGCGCTCGATCTGATCAAGCGCATCATTGGTTTGCCCGGCGACCGCATCCAGATGATTGGCGGCCGTCTGCACATCAACGGCCAGCAGGTCAAGCGCGAGCAGATCGAGGACTTCGTCGACACCGACGAGGAGCCTGGGCGCCGCTACCAGCAGTGGCGCGAGACCCTGCCCGGCGGCGTAACCCACACGATCCTCGAACTTGAAGACAATGGCCCGCTCGACAATACGCCGATCTACGAGGTTCCGCCTGGCCACTATTTCATGATGGGCGACAACCGTGACGATTCGACCGACAGCCGCGTTCTCGACGAGGTTGGGTATGTCCCGTTCGAGAACATTGTCGGGCGCGCCGAGATCATCTACTTCTCGATTGGCGACGGTGCCGCCGCCTGGCAGATCTGGCGCTGGCCGACGGCGCTGCGCCTGAGCCGATTCTTCTCGGTCATTCGATGAGCCGAACGCCAAAAAGCAAGGGCGCCCAGGCCCCGCTCACGCCACCGCCTGAAAGCCCTGGGAGCAAGCCCCGCGAGGCCAAGGAGCCCCGCGAGGCCAAGGCGCCCCGCGAGGCCAAGGAAGCTCGCGAAGCCGGCGAAGTTCGCGACGTCAAGGGACCTCGCGAAGCCAAGGAACCTCGCGAAGCCAAGGAGCCTCGCGAAGCCAAGGAACCTCGCGAGGCCAAGGAGCCTCGCGAGGCCAAGGCGCCTCGGGACGGCAAGGAGCCCCGGCGGCGGCGGCGTGGAACCGCGGAATTCGAGGATCGGATCGGCCACCGTTTCAAGGATGCGGCGCTGCTCGAACAGGCGCTGACCCATGTTTCGGCGCTGGCGCGGGCGCGCGAGCGCGGCGGCGGCAGCTATCAGCGGCTGGAGTTCCTGGGGGACCATGTGCTCGGCCTGATCGTGTCCGACATGTTGTTCCGCCATTTCCCAAGGGCGGACGAGGGCGAGCTGTCGCGGCGGCTCGCCGACCTGGTGCGCAAGGAAGCCTGCGCGGACGTGGCGCGCACCATCGGGCTCGGGGAAACGATCCGGCTTGGGGCCTCCGAGAGCAATGCGGGCGGACGCAACCGGACCGCGATTCTGGCCGACGTGTGCGAGGCCCTGATCGGGGCGGTCTATGTGGACGGCGGTTATGAGGCGGCGGCGGCGCTGATCGGACGGCTGTGGGAGGAGCGCATGCGCTCGCCGGTACGGCCGCTGCGCGATGCCAAGACCATCCTGCAGGAGTGGGCGCAGGGCCGCGGCCTGCCGACGCCGGTCTACCGGGAGGTCGAGCGCAAAGGGCCGGACCACAGTCCGGAATTCCGCATTACGGTGGAACTGCCCGATCGAACGCCGGCCGAAGGGGTCGGACGCTCGAAGCGCGCCGCCGAGCAGGCGGCCGCTGCCGCCATGCTGGCCCAGGAGGGGATTCAGGAAGGAAACAAGGCGGACCGCCGCAATGGCTGAGCGGGAGGGCGCGGAGGGTGGCGGCCGACGCTGCGGTTTCATCGCGCTGATCGGCGCGCCCAATGCCGGCAAGTCGACGCTGATCAACGCGCTCGTTGGCACCAAGGTCACGATCGTTTCCCACAAGGTGCAGACCACCCGCGCGCTCCTGCGCGGCATCGCGATCGAGGGCGATGCGCAGCTGGTCTTCATCGACACCCCGGGCATCTTCGCTCCCAAGCGCCGGCTCGACCGCGCCATGGTGTCGACAGCCTGGGCGGGCGCGCACGACGCCGACATCGTCGGAGTGCTGGTCGATGCCAAGCGGGGGATCGATGCGGAGGCCGGCGCGCTGCTCGACGGCCTTGCAGTCGTGCCGCAGCCCAAGGTGCTGCTCATCAACAAGATCGATCTGGTGGAAAAGCCGCCGCTGCTGGCGCTCGCGCAGCAGGCTAACGAACGCGCGGGCTTCACCGCGAGCTTCATGATCGCGGCGCTCAACGGTGACGGGGTGGCCGACTTCAAGCGCTGGCTGGCCGCGCAGGTGCCAGCAGGGCCCTGGCACTATCCCGAGGATCAGATCACCGATGCGCCGCTGCGCCAGCTTGCAGCCGAGATCACGCGCGAAAAGCTCTACTTGCGCCTGCACCAGGAACTGCCCTACCAGTCGACGGTCGAGACCGCGAGCTGGCAGGAGCGCAAGGATGGCTCGGTGCGGATCGAGCAGACGATCTTCGTGGAACGCGAGAGTCAGCGCAAGATCGTGCTCGGCAAGGGCGGCCAGACCATCAAGGCGATCGGCGCCGATGCCCGGCGCGAGATTGCCGGGGTGCTGGAGCAGCCGGTGCATCTGTTCCTGTTCGTGAAGGTGCGCGAGGGCTGGGGCGACGATCCGGAGCGCTATCGCGAGATGGGGCTGGAGTTCCCGAAGGAGTAGCGATGCAATGGACCGATGAGGGCATCGTGCTGGGCGTGCGGCGGCACGGGGAAGCGAGCGCGATCCTCGAGCTGATGACGCGCGAGCATGGCCGCCATCTCGGTCTCGTGCGGGGCGGGGCGGGCGCGCGGCTGCGCCCGATTCTGCAACCGGGCAATCAGGTGAGCGCTACTTGGCGTGCGCGGCTTGACGAGCACCTCGGCAATTTTACGGTTGAAGGCCTCGATCTGCCGGCGGCATCCTTCCTGGGGACTGCGCACGCGGTGTTCGGCGTTACGCTGCTTGGCGCGCTCTGCCGCCTGCTGCCCGAACGCGATTCACACCCGGGCATTCATGCAGCACTTGAGCATGCGATCTCGTTGCTGAGCGATGCGCGGCGCGCCGGCCCCGAGCTTGTGCGCTTCGAGCTGATGCTGCTCGGCGAGCTCGGCTTCGGCCTCGATCTCGAGCGCTGCGCTGCGACCGGCACGACAGCCGAGCTCTCCTATGTCTCGCCCCGCAGCGGGCGCGCGGTCTCGCGCACGGCAGGCGAGCCGTGGCAGGACAAGCTCTTACGCCTTCCGGCCTTTCTCGGTGATTCGGAGCGCGAGCCGGACGCCGATGAGCTTGCCGATGGATTCGCAGTGACCGGGTTCTTTCTGCTGCGGCACGTTTTCGAGCCGCGCCGGCTCGCGCTGCCCGACGCGCGGGACAGTTTTGTCTCCGCCGTGCTCAACAATTATCGGAACGTGCGCGCGGCATCCTGATCGAGCGCGGAGCAGAGGGTTGGGCCGCGACGCGCACGGCCCAACCCGACTGCGTTGCTGGAGCATGATCCCGAAAGTTGCGGACTTTTCGGATAAGATCATGCGATCAAACAAACGCTCAAAGCGAAATCCCGATTCGATCCGAGGCGATTTCGCTCTGGCGCCGTCAGCGCCGGTGGCGGCGGATATGATGACGATTTATCGAGCGGTGCGACCGATACACGCGCCGATGATGGAAGCGGATCACCGGGCGGCTGTAGTGGTAGCTCCGGTGGCCGTGGTAGCAGCCGTCCCACCAGCCCCAGCTGCGAAGGTGATGGCGCCATCCCCACCGGCAATGGACATTGTCGATGAGGTCGGTGTCTTCCATCGCGTGACGCAAGCCGGCCGGACTGCCGATCGTCATCGCGTCGGCGCGGTTGCCAAGAGAACCCGCGGCCAGTACTGCCGCGGTTGCGATAGCCAGTGTCAGCGTTCTCATGGAGTGCTCCTGATTGAACGTGGCGATCGCCCCTTGTCTTGCGTCCTATCAGGCGCTCCTAGAATCTTTCATGGCCAACCTATTCATTGCATATTCATTTGGGACAATGGTTGCGTCTTGAATCACCAGCCTCGCGCATAGGAAAGCGGGCAGCCCGTTGAGGCCGCCCGCACCCGCGACCAGCTATTTGGCTGGCGACGGATTCCCGCTAGCGGTCCCAGCGGTGCCGGTGATGGTCGGGCACCCAGTAGCAATGCTGGCGATGGTGCCAATGCCCGTTATAGAAGTGGGTGCAGACCGTCCGGACCTGGTCGAGGGCGGGAGTTCCGTCAATCGAAGGCCGATAGACCGCGTCGACAGCGGGACTCTCGAAAGTTGTAGATGGAATCCCATCGGCTCGGGACGGCAGCGCGCTCGTCGAGATGGCCGCCGCAGCGGCGACAAGCGTCAAGCAGAATTTGCGCACAGGCGTTCTCCTTAAGAAGGTAGCCCCTTGCGTATAGGCCTAGCACGCACAAGCCGAACGGCCCCTGACTGGCGCATTTAGCTGCCGTTTAGCTGCCGGCCATGATTCCGGCTTGTTCCTGGCGTCGCGTCGCAGTACCCATCCGGCATGGGCAAAGAGCTGATTCCCCCGCCTTCGGGCGGCAACATCGAGGATGTTGCGCTGCGCTCCGCGCTGGAGGAGCGCTACCTGCAATATGCGCTGTCCACCATTACCGGCCGCGCCCTGCCGGATGCGCGCGACGGGCTCAAGCCGGTGCATCGACGGTTGCTGTTTGCCATGCAGCAATTGCGGCTCGATCCGGACGCTGCGTTCAAGAAATGCGCGCGCGTCGTCGGCGACGTGATCGGCAAGTTCCATCCGCACGGTGACCAGGCGGTCTATGACGCGCTGGTGCGCCTGGCGCAGGATTTCGCCCAGCGCTATCCGCTGGTCGACGGGCAGGGCAACTTCGGCAACGTCGACGGCGATAACCCGGCCGCCATGCGCTACACCGAAGCGCGGCTCACCGAGGTGGCGCGGCTGCTGCTTGAGGGCATCAACGAGAACGCCATCGATTTCCGGCCGACCTATGACGGCTCAGAGGACGAGCCGGTGGTCCTGCCCGGCGCGTTTCCGAACCTGCTCGCCAACGGCTCGCAGGGCATCGCGGTCGGCATGGCGACTGCAATTCCGCCGCACAATGCGGCCGAGCTCTGCGACGCGGCGCTGTTCCTGATCGACAATCCGAACGCGCGCAGCAGGACGCTGCTGAAATTCATTCCCGGCCCGGACTTCCCGGGCGGCGGCTTCGTCGTCGATTTGCGCGAGGCGATCGCGGAAGCCTATACGACCGGTCGCGGCTCCTTCCGGGTGCGTGCACGCTGGCACAAGGAGGAAACCGGCCGCGGCACTTATCTGGTCGTCATCACGGAAATCCCGTGGATGGTGCAGAAGGGCAGGCTGGTCGAGCGCATCGCAGAACTGATCAACGACAAGAAGCTGCCGCTCGTTGCCGACATGCGCGATGAGTTGGCCGAGGATATCCGCGTCGTGATCGAGCCGCGCACGCGCACGGTCGATGCCGAGATCCTCATGGAGTCGCTGTTCAAGCTCACTGAGCTTGAAAGCCGCATTCCGCTCAACATGAACGTGCTGGTGAAGGGCCGCATCCCCAAGGTCGTCAGCCTGGCGGAGGCGCTGACCGAATGGCTGGCGCACCGCCGTGAGGTGTTGCTGCGGCGTTCGCGCTATCGGCTCTCGCAGATCGAACATCGGCTCGAGGTGCTGGGCGGCTACTTGATTGCCTATCTCAACCTCGACGAGGTAATCAGGATCATCCGCACCGAGGACGAGCCGAAGCCGGTGCTGATGCAGACGTTCAGTCTCAGCGACGTCCAGGCCGACGCCATCCTCAACATGCGGCTGCGCAACTTGCGCAAGCTCGAGGAGATGGAGATCAGGCAGGAGGACAAGGACCTGCGCGCCGAGCGCACGACGCTCAACGAGCTGCTCGGTTCCGAGACGGAACAGTGGAAGTCGATCGCCGGCGAAATCCGGAAGGTGCGCGATGCGTTCGGGCCCGACACCCCGCTCGGCCGGCGCCGCAGCAGGTTTGCCGAGGCGCCTGAGCACGACCTCGCTGCCATCGAGGAGGCGCTGGTCGAGCGCGAGCCGATCACGGTCGTGGTCTCCGAGAAGGGCTGGATTCGCGCGCTGCGCGGCACCGTTACCGACCTCTCCGGGATCACCTTCAAAGCCGACGACGCGCTGAAATTTGCGTTCCCGGCCGAGACGACCTCGAAATGCCTGGTGTTCGCCACCAACGGTCGCTTCTACACCATCGACGCTTCGAAGCTTCCTGGCGGCCGCGGACATGGCGAGCCGGTACGGTTGTTCGTCGATCTGGAGCAGGAGCACGACCTCGTCGACGTGTTCCGCTATCAGGGCGGCCGCAAGTTCCTGATCGCGAGCGCGCATGGTCGCGGCTTTGTGGTGGCCGAGGACGAGTGCCTCGGCAACACCCGCAAAGGCAAGCAGGTGCTCAACGTCAAATCGCCGGACGCTGCGCGCTCGCTTGCGGTCGTGGACGGCGAAATGGTCGCGTCGATCGGCGAGAACCGCAAGATGGTGATCTTCCGGCTCGACCAGGTGCCCGAGATGGCGCGCGGCAGCGGCGTTCGCCTGCAGCGCTTCAAGGACGGCGGACTGTCGGACTTGAAAACCTTCAAGGCCGACGCCGGGCTGTCATGGACCGACAGCGCAGCCCGGGAGTTCTCTCTGTCCCTCAAGGAACTGGCCGACTGGCGCGGCAATCGGGCGGACGCCGGGCGGCTCGCGCCGAAGGGATTTCCGCGCACCAATCGCTTTAGTGCAGTTCCGGCCAGTCGCAAGGACGAGGAAGACAGCTAAGGCATTGATCCCGAAAAGTTGCAGACTTTTCCGATGAGATCATGCGACCAGACAGACGCCTGGAACCGGACAGGCGCTCGAACCAAACCGACGCTCGGAGCGGAATCGCGATCCAACTTAATGCGATTTCGCTCCAGGCGACTAGCGGCTATGCGGCCATCGCATTGCGCAGGTTCCGTGATTAGAATAGTTCTAAATCGGGCGGAACCAGGAGATGCATATGGTGCGTAATTCGACGACGGCGTGGGGGTGGCTCTCCATCATATTTCATTGGATCGGCGCAGCCGCGATCCTGACCCTGCTCATCCATGGCTGGTGGATGACCCATCTGGCGACGGGGTCGTCGCGCGTTGCGTACTACGCATGGCACGCCGCGCTCGGTTACGACCTTCTGGCGCTCCTGGTCATTCGTCTGCTCTGGCGTTGGATGAACCCGGTCCCGCAATATCCCGGCGATTTCAAGCCGTGGGAGCGGTGGTCGGCACGACTCGGCCACGTCGGGCTCTATGTGTTGATGTTCGGCGCGACGATCGCCGGCTGGGCGATGGCGGGCACCGGCCGCCGGACTTTCGAACAGGACCTGTTTGGTCTGAAGATACCGCTGATCTATGTGAGCCAGGATCGCGCCATGCATGGGCTGCTTGAGGATACTCACAAGATCCTCTCGTATTTGCTGGCAGCGCTGATCGTCATCCATCTCATTGGCGCGCTGCGGCATCATCTCATCAAGAAGAACGATGTGCTGCGCCGGATGCTTTGGAGCGCGAGCCGAGGCGTCGAGGCGGCGAATGGGCGGCAGGCGGCCGAATGAGTCGGCCTCTCTTCTCTGGCATGGCTTGGCATACCAGCAGGCCCCGCTTCAGGTCGGGTCGGCCGTTTGATTTCGCCGGGCATTGATATGATTTCCTCAATTTATCAGACACTTAGGGCGTGGCTAGAGAATGCATGAGACCGCAGTTCGAGAGTGCAATTGCAAATTATTTGCAAAAAGATTATAGGGCACTGAAGGAAAGTGTTCTGCCGAGGCCATGACCACCATATCGCCGCAGCCGGAAGCGCCAGTATCGGACGGTGGCTGGCGACGGAGCCGCAACGCCACTTCGCTGTCTGATGTGTTCGGCACCATCGCTACGCGGCCGCAGGGCTCGACCGGCAGGAAGCTCCTTGCCTTCCTCGGGCCCGGCTACCTGGTTGCCGTCGGCTACATGGATCCGGGCAACTGGGCGACTTCGCTCGCGGGCGGCTCGAAGTTCGGCTATGCGCTGCTCACCATCGCGCTCCTGTCCAACATCATGGCGGTCCTGCTGCAGGCCTTGTGCGCGCGGCTTGGCATCGGCGCCGGACGCGATCTTGCGCAGGCCTGCCGCGATGCGTTCCCGCGCTTCGTGGCGTGGCCGCTGTGGGTGCTTGCCGAGATTGCGATCTGCGCCACCGACCTCGCCGAAGTGATTGGAACGGCGATCGGTCTCAACCTCCTGTTCGGCATCCCGCTCGAGATCGGTGTCATCCTCACCGCGCTCGATGTGTTTCTGATCCTGTGGATGCAGAAGCTCGGCTTCCGTTGGGTCGAGGCATTTGTCGTTGCGCTCCTCGGCATCATCGCGGCCTGCTTCGCGATCCAGATAGCGCTCGCCCATCCGGATTGGCGCGGCGTCATCCTCGGCTTTGCGCCGACCGTCGAAATCGTCAGAAACCCGGAAATGCTCTATCTCGCGCTTGGCATTCTCGGCGCCACCGTGATGCCGCACAATCTCTACCTGCATTCGGGTGTCGTGCAGACGCGGCGTTTCGGCGACAGCGTTGAAGACCGGCGCGAGGCGATCAAGCTTGCTACCCTCAATTCAACCATCGCGCTGACGTTTGCGCTCCTGATCAACGCCTCGATCCTGATCCTGGCTGCCGCAACCTTCAACAGCCGCGGCCAGACCGACGTGAGCGAGCTCGATCAGGTCCATTCCTTCCTGGCGCCGCTTCTGGGATCGATCTACGCGCCGTCGTTATTTGCCATCGCGCTTCTGTGCTGCGGGCTCAACTCCACGGTCACTGCCACGCTGTCGGGCCAGATCGTGATGGAAGGGTTCATCGACATCAGGCTGGCGCCCTGGTTGCGACGCCTGACCACGCGCGCGATCGCGATCGTGCCGGCCGCGATCGTCACCATCTGGTACGGTGAAAAGGGTACCGCTCAGCTCTTGATCCTGAGCCAGGTGATCTTGAGCCTGCAGCTGCCGTTTGCGGTCGTGCCCTTGGTGATGTTCACCGCCGATCGGCGCAAGATGGGCGAGCTGGTCGCGCCGCGCTGGATCTCGGCCTGCGCGGCGCTGGTCGCCGCCGTCATCATCATCCTGAACATAAAGCTGTTGGTCGACTTTGCGATCGGCTCAACCGGCTAGCGCGTAGGGTGGGCAAAGGCGTAGGCATTACGCTTCCATACATGAAAGTCTATCGTACGCCGTGCCGGCGCCTTTGCCCACCCTACGGAATCCTATTCTGCTTCGACGCGCGTCCAGCCGTCGGAGGTGAGCCGTTCCTGCGGCAGGAAGCGGCCCTTGTAGTCCATCTTGCGCGAGCCTGTCACCCAATAGCCGAGATAGACGTAGGGAAGCCCCATGCGCCGCGCGCGCGCGATGTGGTCGAGGATCATGAACGTGCCCGGCGAGCGCATGGCCTGGTCCGCTTCGAAGAATGAATAGACCATCGACAGCCCGTCACCGAGCACGTCGGTGAGCGCGACCGCCAGAAGCTCACCGGCGCCGCGGCCGTTGATCGCGCTATCGGGACCGCGCCGGCGATATTCAATCATGCGGGTCTCGACGTGGCTGTCCTCGACCATCATCGCATAGTCGAGCACGGACATGTCGGCCATGCCGCCGTCGCGATGCCGGCTGTCGAGATAGGAACGGAACACGGAATACTGCTCGGACGTCGGCACCGCCGTACGCAAGTCGCCAACGATATCACGGTTGCGTTCGGCGATGCGCCGCATGCTGCGTGTCGGGCGGAAATCGTCGACGACCACGCGCACCGAGACGCAGGCCCGGCAGTGCTCGCAGGCCGGCCGATAGGCGATCGACTGGCTGCGCCGAAATCCGCCCTGGGTCAGAAGGTCGTTGAGTTCGGCCGCGCGCTCGCCCACGAGATGGGTGAACACCTTGCGCTCCTCGTGGCCTGGCAGGTACGGGCACGGCGAAGGCGCGGTGAGGTAGAATTGCGGGGTGTTGCGCGAGTGCTGGGTCACGGGGCCGTACTTGCCGATGCTGCGGTTAACCTCGACGACGTGCTGAGCATCGCCCGCTCCGCGCTTGCAGTCAAATCCTCCGCAGGGCCTGCGCCCGCGTCGGATTATTGATAACGACCGTGCCGACCAGGACGTCGTGCAACAGCCTGCCGCGTTCGTTGAAAAAGCCCACCAGGAGGATGAGGGGGGTCAGGAATGAGACGGAGATCCAGTAGACGATCGCGTGGACGGCGCCGAGCAAGAAATAGGCAGGCGAGCCGTACCAAGTCCGCATTTCCAGATCCATGACCCGCATGCCAAGCGTCGCGGAGGCCGGTGAGCCGAACGTGAGGCCATAGTAGATAAGCGCCCAGACCACCGAAAGCGGTGACAACACGGCGTACAGCACCCAGCCGAGCCCCAGCGTGACCAGCCCGAATATAAAGATGAAAATGGCCACAAACAGGACCGGGAGGCTGATGATCGTAAGGTCGATCACGAAGGCGATCACCCGCCGCGACAATACCCCGTCGAACAGCTCGGGGCTGGCGATCGGGTCGTAGGCGTGCGGCTTGAGTTCGATCGACACCCCAATTCGTCGTGGTCCCCCGTCGCTCATGGCCTTCCTCTTCCTCGAATCCACGGGCAAATGGAGAGTAGACTGTTCGGGCGCAAGAGGCACCAGCCAATTGCACTCTGGCGACTTGGGTACCGGCGGGCGGCCCGCCCGGCAGGTGCAGGAGGAGGGCGAAGCATGGCGATCACGCTCAAGGACGTCGAGGCGGCGCGCCGAACCATCGCGGGCCACGTCCTGCGGACGCCGATGCTGGCCGCGCCGAAGCTTTCCGCGCTGACCGGGGCATCCGTGCAGGTCAAATACGAAAATCTTCAGGTGACGAATTCGTTCAAGGAGCGCGGCGCCCTCAACAAGCTCGCCTCGCTGTCGGCGGCCGAGCGCGCCCGCGGCGTCATCGCGATGTCGGCCGGCAATCACGCCCAGGCGGTCGCCTACCATGCGACCCGGCTCGCGATTCCCTCGACCATCGTGATGCCGGTCACGACTCCGTTCGTGAAGGTGCAGGCCACCAAGGCCTATGGCGCCGAGGTGGTGCTCGACGGCGAGACCATAGCGGAGGCGCAGCTGCGGGCCGAGAAGCTCGCGCGCGAGCGCGGGCTCACGTTCGTGCACCCCTATGACGACCCCAAGGTGATCGCGGGGCAGGGCACCATCGTGCTGGAGATGCTAGAAGACGCCCCGGACCTCGACGTGATTGTGATCCCGATCGGAGGCGGTGGCCTCATCGCCGGCAATGCGGTGGCGGCGCGCGCCAAAAAACCGACGATCGAGATCGTGGGGGCTGAGGCGGCGCTCTATCCTTCGTTCTGGAACGCCTTGCGCGGCATGGCTCGTCCGCTCGGCGGCCCGACGCTGGCCGAAGGCATTGCGGTGAAGAATGTCGGCAAGCTCACGCTGCCGATCGTGCGCGATCTCGTATCGGAGATCGTGCTGGTGGACGAGCAGTCGCTGGAGCGTGCCGTCAACGCCTACCTCACGCTGCAGAAAACCATGGCCGAGGGAGCGGGCGCCGCCGGGCTCGCCGCCATGCTGGTGCAGCCGGAGCGGTTTCGCGGCCGCAACGTCGGCCTCGTGCTCTGCGGCGGCAATATCGATCCGCGTATCCTCGCCTCGATCATGGTGCGCGAGCTCGAGCGCGACGAGCGCATCGTCTCCTTCCGTCTTACCATACCCGACCGCCCGGGCATACTCGGACAGATCGCGACCCGGCTCGGAGAGCTCGGCGTCAACATCCTGGAGGTTGATCACCACCGGCTGTTCCTCGATGTGCCGGCGAAAGGCGCCAAGCTCGATGTCACGGTCGAGACCCGCGATCGCGCACATGTTCAGGAAACGCTCGCCGCGCTCGAGGCCGAAGGCTTTCAGCCAGTACGGATCGAGGCTGCGGTCGCCATGGAGTGACTGTGACGGTTGCGCTGCGTCTACGACCTGGCGGCGCAGCCGCTGTAGAGCGGGTCGAACACGCCGGTGGGCCGGCATTGCCCCGCAAGCAGCGCCTTGATCCTTGCGACGCGCTCGTTGTAGGCGCGCGCCCGGTCGGGGTGAAACTCGTTCGGCCCGATCAACATGCCGACGAGCCCGATATATTCGTCCCGGGTGAGCGCATTGAACGGCTTGCCGAAGTAGGCCTGCGACGCATCGGCGAAGCCATGGACCTGCTGGCCGTCGTGGGCGCCGAAATAAGCATGGTTGATGAACAAAGCGAGTTGCTGGTCCTTGCTCAGGTGGCGATCCAGGACGAACGGTGCGATCAGGCTCTGCTCGATCTTGGCGAAGCCCGGCCGGAACGGATGAAAGTACATGAACTTCACCAGCGCCTGCGTGATGGTCGTCATGCCCTGGCCCGGCGAAGATACGTCGATTCCGTGATGACGGTAAAAGCCGGGGTCTTCGACCTTGAGCAGGATCTCCTTCCGCTCGGGCGACAGGGAGGCGAGCGCAAGCGGCTGCGGTTTCGCCATCCAGGTCGCAAGAATGTCAGCGGTACGACGTTCGGCTCTCCAGACCGCATAGCCTTCCCAACCCGCCAAACCCACGAGGGCGATGAGACCGAAGACCAGAACGAGCAACAAACTGCGCCGGAGACCCATTTGCGCGACCTCAGTTCGTTATCCTGGCGCGTTTCGGTAGAAGCAATGGTTGGCCGGAACAAGGCATCTATCCCCATGTTCTGTCGGCGCAATCCAGTGTTCCTTCCAGGATGGCATTCATCCATCCTTGAATAGCTGTTCAATGTTCAGGAATAGTGGGTCTCGGCGTCCCTCTGATTCTTCCGAAGCGTGACCAATGGCGGGCTTCGGAGCGCGAGACTGGGGGTGGACCTTTGCGCGAAAAAGAACTGCGCATAGCGCTTGTCTGTTTTGGCGGCGTCTCGCTTGCCGTCTATATGCATGGGATCAGCTACGAGATTCTCAAGCTCGTGCGGGCTTCGAGCGCGCTGCATCGGATTGCCGACCGCGCCCGCCGCGCCGAAGCGACGTTCTTTGATGAAGCCGAACGCGGCGATCCCGAATACGACACCGAGGCGACCTATTTCGAGCTCCTGCGCGAGATCGGCCGCAACATGGAGCTCCGCGTCGTCGTCGACATCGTGGCCGGCGCTTCCGCCGGCGGCATCAACGGCACGATGCTGGCGCGTGCACTCAGCCACGATCTGCCGATGCAGTCGATGCGCGACCTGTGGCTCAACAATGCGGATGTCACCGTGCTGTTGTCGCCGGAGACGCGCGCGGGCGCCTGGAGCAAGTGGTTCCTCAAGCCCGTTCTGTGGGGCGCGGCCGCAACCGGCATGATGGGGGCAATCCGCGATATCGAGGTGCGCCAGAAGCTGTCGCTGTTCGTGCGGTCGCGCTGGTTCCGTCCGCCGCTCGGCGGCAAGATCATGTCGAGACTGATGTATGACGCCATCACCGCGATGGGTGCGCCGAAAAGCGCCACGACATCGCTGCTGCCGTCCGATCATACGCTTGATCTGTTCGTGACGCTCACCGACTACCACGGCCATCATCAGCTCGTGCAGATTCACGATCCGCCGCTCATTCACGAGCTCGATCATCATCACGTGCTGCAGTTCACCTATCGGCGGCGGCCCAATGGCGAGGTCGAGAGCGACTTCGACCTCGACAACGCCCCTGCGCTCGCCTTTGCGGCGCGCGCCACCTCTTCGTTCCCCGGCGCGTTTCCGCCGGCCCAGATCGTGGAGATGGACGAAGTGGTGGCACAGCGCGGCGGCACCTGGCCGCGGCGCGACGCCTTCATGGCCAAGTCGTTTCAGCATCACCAGGAGGCCGGCGTCGACCCTGCCATGGTGCCGTTTATCGACGGCGCCGTGCTCAACAACCGGCCGTTCCAGCTCGCGATCTCGGCGATCCATGGCCGTCCGGCCTATCGCCAGGTCGATCGCCGACTGGTCTATATCGAGCCGCATCCGGCGCCACCGGCAACGCCGATGCGGCGCCGGCCGCCGAACTTCTTCGCGACGCTGCGCGGCGCCATGTCGGACATTCCGGCCTCGCAGCCGGTTACCGACGAGCTCGGCTGGGTGATCGATTTCAACGACAGGGTGCGGCGGCTGCGAGCCATCATCGATAGCGCCCGCCCGCACATTAGCCAACTGGTCGACAAGCTCATACCGGTGGCGTTCGACGGCGCGACCACCGAAGAGGAACTGCGCAGCTGGCGCGAGCAGGTGAACGATCAGGTCGCCATCGACGCGGGCTTTGCCTACCAGGCCTATGTGCGGCTCAAGCTCGCGTCGGTGCGCGCATTCGGCGCGCAACTGATCGTCAAGCTGCGCGGCACACCGGCACAATCGCCGATGGCGCGTATCGTCGCCGATATCATCGATGCCTGGGCGATCCGCAAGGGCATCGTGTACGAGCGCGCCGACAGCGAGGCGCTGGAATTCACGGCGCAGAGCGCAGGGCGTCTCCCGCCCTGGGTGGACTATCTGCTTGCTTTCGACGTCAAGTACCGGGAGCGGCGCCTGCATTTCCTGATCGAAGGCCAGAACCGGCTCTACGACAGGCTCGGCGAGGAGCGCTTTTCCGGGCTCGATCCGGGGGTCGTCGACGGGCTCAAGCGCGATTTCTACGGCCGCCTTGATGCGCTTCGGCAGCGCGACAGCGCGGCGTTCTACAGCGACGACGTCCATCAGTTGGTGGAGGAAATCTTTCGGACCGCGCCCTCGGCGAGCGAGATGAGAAACCTGCACGCCTATGCGCAGTCGTTCGCGGACAGGCATTTCCGCCAGCTCGATCGCCTGATCGAGCGGCTGGCGGCCGAGATCGACTTAAAGTCATCGACCCGCGATCTCGACGTGCTCCTGGCCGCGCTCGATCCCAGGAAGTGGCCTGCCGTGGCGCGGCGCGAGGTGCTGGTCAACTATCTCGGCTTTCCGTTCTGGGACGTGCTGACCTTCCCGATGATCAGCGCGCATGAGATGGGCGAGCTCAATGAGATCCTGGTCGATCGGATCAGCCCGCAGGACGCGCGCACGCTCAAGGGCTTTGCGGGGATCGGCAGCCTCAAGGGCATCGGCTTCGCCCACTTCGCGGCGTTCCTGTCGCGCAACTATCGCGAGAACGATTACCTGCTCGGCCGCCTGCACGCGGTCGACCGGCTGATCGACATCGTGTGCGACTCGGCCGGCGCCGACTGCGTCGCCAAGATCGATGTGGCTAGCCTCAAGCGGCAAGCCTTCACGCAGGTGCTCGATGCCGAGGAGAAGCACCTCGGCGAGAGCAAGGAGCTGATCGAGGCGCTGCGGCGGTGCGTGGCGGAGCTGGGCGTATAGACCAGGACCAGTGCTACCGTACGCGTTTGCCGATGCGCTCGGTGCGATACCGCCCGTCCTCGCCAACCGACCAGAAGATGATCTCCACCCGGCCGATGAGGTTGTCGAACGGCACGTAACCCACCGCGTTTTCGACGCGGCTGTCGCTCGAATTGTCACGGTTGTCGCCCATCATGAAATAGTGCCCGGGCGGGACCATGTACTCCTTGGTGTTGTCGTAGGAACCGTTGTCGATCAGGTCGAGGGTCGGGTGGCTCACGCCGTTCGGCAATGTCTCGCGCCATTGCTTGACGTGGACCTGACGGCCGCTGTCGTTGGTGTCGATAAAATCCTCGATTCGCTCGCGCTTCACCGGCTCGCCGTTGATGTGAAGAAGGCCGTTGATCATCTGGATACGATCGCCCGGCAGCCCGATGACGCGCTTGACGTAGTCGATCGTCGGATCCTTCGGCAGGCGGAACACGACTACGTCTCCGCGCTGTGGCTCGGATGCGAAGACGCGCCCGGCAAAAAGCGAAAGCGGCGGGGAGAATGGGAATGAGTAACGGGTGTAGCCGTAGCTGTATTTCGAGACGAAGATGTAGTCACCGACGAGCAGCGTCGGCTTGCCCGAGCCGGCCGGAATGTTGAAGGGCTGGAACAGAAACGTCCTGATCAGGATTGGACTGAGCAGCGCTGCGAGCCCCAGCGGGGCGAGGACAATGACCAGAATGATGGTTTTCAGTACGCCCCGGGAGCGGGTTGCCTGAGTCGAAGCAGAGCCTGGAGCAGAGTTTGAAGCGGAACTCGGGGCCGAAGTCATCGGACAGCCTCTCCGAAGCAATGCGAGAATGGCGATAAGAAATTGCGATACCCAAACGGATCAATAGCTTGGATCGGCGTACCCCACACGGTAACGCCGTGATGCAGTGCCAGATTGTTCTAAGCCGTTCCTTTCAGCTTTTCCGCGACCATCGGCGCGAAATAGCTGAGCACGCCGGCGGCGCCCGCGCGCTTGAAGGCGATCAGGCTTTCCATCATGGCGCGCTCGCCGTCGAGCCAGCCGTTCTGCGCGGCCGCCATGATCATCGCGTATTCGCCCGATACCTGATAGGCGAAGGTCGGCATGCCGAAGGTCTCGCTCACGCGCTGAAGGATGTCGAGATAGGGCATGCCGGGCTTCACCATCACCATGTCGGCGCCCTCGCTGATGTCGAGTTCGACCTCGCGCAACGCCTCTTCGGTATTGGCGGGATCCATCTGGTACGTGCGCTTGTCGCCGGTCAGCGTCTTGGAGGAGCCGACCGCGTCCCGGAACGGCCCGTAGAACGCGGAAGCGTATTTCGCGGCATAAGCCATGATCGAGACGTCGGTGTAGTCGGCCTCATCGAGCCCGGTGCGGATCGCGCCCACGCGGCCGTCCATCATGTCGGAGGGCGCGATGATGTCGGCGCCGGCTTCCGCCTCGACCAGCGCCTGCTGTACCAGCACCGCGACGGTGTCGTCGTTGATGATGACGCCGTCGCGCAAGAGCCCGTCATGGCCGTGGCTGGTGTAGGGATCGAGCGCGACATCGCAGAGGATGCCGACGTTCGGCACGGCTTTCTTGATCGCCCGAATGGCACGGCAGACGAGATTGTCCGGATTGAGCGCTTCGGTGCCGTCCTGGTCGCGCAGCTTGGGATCGGTGTAGGGAAACAGCGCCAGGCAGGGAATGCCCAGCGTCGCCGCGCGTTCGGCGTCACGCACCGCCTCATCGACCGAGAGCCGCTCGACGCCGGGCATCGAGGGCACCGCCACCCGCATCTTCGAGCCGTCGACCAGGAACAGCGGCCAGATCAGGTCGTCGGCGGTAAGCACGTTTTCCGCCACCAACCGGCGCGTCCAGTCTGCCTTGCGATTGCGACGCGGGCGGACGGAGAGGTCGAGCGGGGCGGACTGCGCCGTTATCGGGGCAGGGCGGACTTCGATCGGGCGGCCGTATTTGATCGCCATGGCGGCGCTCCTCTCTTGCTCAGCTATTTCTAGCCGTTCCAAGGAGGGGCTGCCAGCGGGACGCCAAACTTTACACCAGTCCCGAGGGTTCGCCGCTTCGATTGGCGGCCGCTATGCGGGCATGGCACTATGGCGATGCGGCAATTGTAGCGAGGCCTCTCATGACGCCAACTGGACCCGGTTTGACGCCACAACCGATCGTGTCCAACACCACGATCGCTCTCATCGTCTACATTTTGTATTTCGTCGGCTATTTCACCGGGATTACGGCGGTGATCGGCGTCATCATGGCGCATGTGCAGGTCAGTACCGCAGAGCCGCTCCTGGCCACGCATTATCGCTTCCAGATCCGAACCTTCTGGATCGGGCTCTTGTATCTTGCCATCGGAATAATCCTGACGTTTTTCCTCATCGGGGTGATCGTGCTGGTGTGGTGGTTCGTCTGGTCGCTGGTGCGCAATATCAAGGGCGTGCTCGCGCTCAACGAACATCGGCCGATCCCCGATCCCGCTTCGTGGATGTTCGGATGGTGACATCGATTTGAGCGCCACCGCCGACATTCTGTTCGAGCGTCGCGGCGTGGCGGGTGTGGCCATTCTCAACCGCCCGCCGACGCTCAACGCCGTGACCCATGCCATGGTGCGCGCCTTGACCGAAAAGCTTGCCGATTGGGCAAGCGATTCCGCCATCACGCGCGTGATCGTGACGGCGGCGCCCGGACGCGCCTTTTCGGCCGGCGGCGACCTGCGCGCGCTCTACGCGCTGGGACGCGCCGGGCGCTACGACGAAGCGCTGACCTATTGGTGGGATGAATACCGGCTCAATGCCTTCATCAAGCGCTATCGTAAGCCGTACGTGGCGCTCATCGACGGCATGGTGATGGGCGGTGGCGCCGGGATTGCGGTGCACGGCTCGCACCGCGTTGCCGGGGATGCCTTCAGGTTCGCCATGCCGGAGGTCGGTATCGGTTTCTTTCCTGACGTGGGGGCGACCTGGTTCCTGCCGCGCCTGCCAGGCGAGGTCGGAACCTACTGCGCACTGACCGGCGCGCACCTCGCTGCGGCCGACGCGACGGGCTGCGGCATCGCGACCCACCGGATCAAGTCAGCGGCGTTTCCCGATCTCATCGAGGGGCTCTGCGGCGCTGTTTCGGTCGAGGCTCTGCTGGCGGCTTTTGCAGAGCCGCCCGGCGACGGGATGGTGATGCGCCATAGCGCCGCGATTGGCCGCCTGTTCAAGGAGAATCGGATAGAGGATATTCTGGCGGCTCTCGACGCGGAGGCCGCCGCCCTGCCGGGTTCGAGCGGCGACTTTGCGCGAGTGAGCGCTGCCACGATCCGGACCAAGTCGCCGTTGAGCCTCAAGCTCGCGCTGGCGCTGCTGCGGCGCGGCCGGAGCCTCGATTTCGACGAATGCATGCGCACCGAATACCGAGTAGTTTCCCGCGTCGTGCGGACTGGCGACTTGTACGAGGGAATCCGGGCGGTGATCATCGACAAGGACCAGTCGCCGCGTTGGCAGCCGTCCACGCTTGAGGCCATCGGCGAAGCCGAGATCGCCGGCTACTTCGCGCCGCTTGCCCGCGAGCTCGATCTGACATGACCGATCCGCGCGGAACCGGACAACGCCAGACGCTCGAGCCGGTGCACGCCGGCGAGGAGGAGACACCGACGGACCTGTGGTCCGGCCGGCTCGTGATGTTTCTGCGCGTGATGGCGGGCCTGTCGTTGATCAAGGGGCTTTATCATTGGGCGGTGGTCTGCGGAATCGACGCGCCCACGCCCGGTGGCTTCGCCGACTATTCGACGCCCTACCAGTCCGCCACCGCGTTCTTTGCGGTGATCGATCTCGTCGCCGCGGTCGGGCTCTGGCTTGCGGCGCCGTGGGGCGCGGTGGTGTGGCTCACCTCTGTTATTTCGATGATTGCGGTCGAATTGCTGTTTCCGCAAATCTATGGCGGGCGCATATTGATCATCTTTCTCGAAACGCTGCTGCTCGGGGGCTACATATACTTTGCTCTGCGGGCCGCGCGCGAGCAGCCGGTTTGAGCCGATTTCTGACCTGTCCGGAGATGTGATGTGATCGTTGACTTCCAGCAGCACTATACGCCGCCAGAGCTTCTCAAGGGCGACCGCAACGCGGTCTCGGTGCGGCTCGACGAGAACGGCAATCCCAACTATCTGCTCAATCCGCTGCTTGCCGATCTCGCCGCTCACGTGCGCATGATGGACCGGGCCGGCATCGATGCCGGCGTGCTCTCCTGCGGTACCGGTTTCGATCAGCCCGATCTTGCCACCTGCCGGCTGATCAACGATCGCATGCGGCAGGCGGTCGACGATCATCCCGGCCGTTTCATCGGGCTTGCGCACGTGCCTGCGCTGAAGGCCGCTGAGGCGGCGGCGGAGTTGAAGCGATGTGCGGTCGAGCTCGCCTTTCCGGGCGTCGTGATCGGATCGGAGCTGCAAGGCCAGCCGCTCGATGCCGAGGCGCTGCGTCCGTTCTGGCGCGCCGCCGCCGATCTTGGTCTCTATGTGTTCATTCACCCGCTGCCGCAGGTCATCGCCTGGCCGCAGCTCTATGCCGACGACCTCGGCCGCATGCTGGGCTGGGAATTCTCGCTGATGGTCGCGACCATCCGCATCATCAACAGCGGGCTGCTTGACGAGCTGCCCACGCTGAAGATCCAGTTCTCGCATTTCTCCGGCGGCATCGGCCGCTATCTCGGTCGCATCCGCGGCTTTCAGCAGCGCGACAAGTGGGGAACGGCGGCGGTCGCGCGGCACGGGCGACAGCCGCAGCGGCCGTTCGACCATTATCTCGAGCAACGTCTGTTCTACGATTGCGCCGGCTGGGCGGGACCCAACCATTGCGCCGAGTGGGGCGCCGAATGGGTGCGCTTCGGCCTGCAGGAGGTGGCGCTCGCGCAGACGGTGTTCGCAACCGACTATCCGCAGGCAGTACGCGATGCCGATGAAGTGGCGGACTACGTCGCGGCGGTGCGCGCGCTCGGGCCCGATGCGCGCGCGATGGTGGATGGCGTGAGCGCCGAGCGCCTGGTGCCCGACCTCAAGCAGCGCATCGGCAAGCAATCGCGCCTGCGCGCCGGGGAGGGCCGGGCATGACCCAGATCGGCTTCATCGGGCTTGGCCACATGGGCTATCCGATGGCGCACAACCTGATCAAGGCTGGCCATGCGGTGACCGGCTTTGACATCGATAGCGCGGCGGCCGAGCGGCTGGGCACTGTCGGCAGTGTCGTGGCGAGCGCGATTGACGTGGCGTGTGCGGGCGCCGACGTGGTGATCACCATGTTGCCGTCGGGCAAGGAGGTGCGGGAGGTCTATCTCGGTTCAGGTGGCGTGCTAGCGTCGGCGCCGAATGGGGCGCTGTTGATCGATTCCTCCACCGTCGACGTGGAATCCGCGCGCGCGGTCGCTGCCGCCGCGACCGTCAATGAGCTGCGCATGGTCGATGCGCCCGTATCCGGTGGCGTGGCCGGCGCCGAGGCGGCAACGCTGACCTTCATGGTCGGCGGCAGCGACGCCGCGTTCGAGAAAGCGCAACCGATCCTCTCGGCGATGGGCAAGACCATCGTGCATGCCGGCGGCTCCGGCGCGGGGCAGGCCGCGAAGATCTGCAACAACATGATCCTCGGCGTGTCGATGATCGCGGTATGCGAGGCGTTCATTCTCGCCGAGAAGCTCGGGCTCGAAGCGCAGAAGCTCTACGAGATTGCGTCGCAGTCTTCCGGAAATTGCTGGGCCATGAAGAATGTCTGTCCGGTGCCGGGGCCGGTCCCGACCTCGCCCGCCAATCGCGACTTCCAGGCCGGCTTCACCGCGGCCATGATGTTAAAAGATCTGAAGCTGGCGCAGGCTGCGGCAAAGAACACCGGCGCGAAGGCGCCGATGGTAGCGGGTGCCGCAGCGCTTTACGATTTGTTCGTCGACCAGGACAACGGCGCGACGGACTTTTCGGGGATCATCAAATTGCTGAACGGGAATTAAGGCTGAGCCAAGTCGTTTTTCAGGGGGAAGGTGGTCGTTTTGTCTGTTGGCGTGGCTCTCAATGTCAATGAGGCGTTACGATCAGTCATCGCATTGTAAATTCAATTGCTAATTTACCTTGGCAAAGAAACCTTATCTTTATCGTGTTGTTTAAGTCGAATTTAGACCATGGGCGCTAATGTGGCGCGGTTATGACGGGGGAAAACAGGGCCTTCGTCGCATAGAAACGACAACAGTGAGGCGTCATCATGAAGGCCGTTGCGAAGACGGTGGAGCCGGCTGCTGATCGGGAAGTGCGGCTTGAGAATATCAGACCGCTCTATCTCGAAGCCTTGACGTTGGTGGAGCGGCTGCACCGCCGCTTGCTCGACGTGATCAAGGACGAATTCGATCGCCGCAGCCGTGCTGACATCAACTCGGTGCAGGCGTTGCTGCTCTACAATATCGGCGACAAGGAATTGACCGCGGGCGAGCTGCGCACGCGCGGTTACTACCTTGGCTCCAACGTGTCCTACAACCTCAAGAAGCTCGTCGAGATGGGCTTCCTCGACCATCAGCGCTCGCGCGTTGATCGGCGGTCGGTGCGTATCCGGCTGACCGACAAGGGTCGTGAGGTGCGCGACACCGTCGAAGGGCTTTATCAGAAGCACGTTCGCACGGTCGAGCAGGTGGGCGGCATCAACGCCGAGGAGTTCGCGACCCTCAACAAGTCGCTGCATCGGCTTGAGCGGTTCTGGACCGACCAGATCCTCTACCGGCTGTAATCAACTCCTACGTTCGCATCACTGCAGAAGGCCTCGGCACCTCGCCGGGGCCTTCTGTGTGTGCGCGCGTGTCAGCTTGGAAGGATGCTCCTGTCGACAGCGCGCCGGCGCTGACCGATGTGATCGCCGGCCGCGTGCCGACCCGCAGCGAGATCGCGCGTTGGGCCGAGGTCGCGAAGGCCGCTCACATCAGCGCAAATTAGTCTGCGGCCATCACGATGACCATGCGCGTCCCGCTGTTTCCGTTCTCGACCGCCTCGTGCACCCGCGCGATCTGGTCGAGGCTGAACTCCCGCACCGGCAGATGCTTGACCTTGCCGGCGCTCTGCAGCCGCTCGAAGTCCGCGACCGCGCGTAGGTAGGCCTGCGCCGGAAACTCATACATGTAGATGAACTTGATGGTCGGCTGATTCTGGATGCCCCAACCCGCGGAGATCGCGCCCTCTGTCCCACCCGCGCCATAGACAATCACGGTGCCGCGCTTCGCGAGCATCTTGGGAAAAAGCGGCGCGTTCTTCGCAAAGTGCGGCTCGAGCAGCCGGTCGGCGCCCTTGCCGTCCGTCAGCGCCGCGATCCGCGCGCCCACGTCCTCGGCGCGAAAGTCGATGACCGCGTCTGCGCCAGCCTCACGCGCCATCCGGCCTTTCTCGACGCTCCCGACCGTCGCGATGACGCGCGCGCCTTCCTGCTTGGCAATCTGCACCGCGTAATAGCCGACCGCGCCCGTTCCGCCCGCCACCAGCACGGTGCGGCCTGAGACCGGGCCGTCGCACAGAACCGCATAGTGCGCCGTGAGCCACGGCACGCCGAGGCAGGCTCCTTCATTGAAGCTGCAGTTGTCGGGCAGCCTGGCCGCGCGCTCCGACGGCAGCACGCAGAATTCGGCCGCGGTGCCAAAAGCGCGTTGCCACTGCGCCATGAACAGCCACACGCGCTCGCCGATGCGCTGCTTCGGCACGCCGTCGCCCACCGCAACGATGACGCCCGCTCCGTCCTGGTGAGGCACGATGCGCCCGAACGGCATGCCACGCCGCCTGATGCCGCTGCGTGTGTAGGTGTCGGTCGGATTGGCGCCCGAGGCGTGGATCTTGACCTTCACCTCGCCTGGCCCTGGCTCCTCATCCGGCAACTCGCCAAGCTTGAAGACCTTTGCCGGCTCGCCCTGTTCTTCGTACCAGGCTGCTTTCATGCTGCTCCTCCTGCGGGCCTAGTGCCGCCGATCTGAAGTTCCTACAACACTTGCGGCAAACTCGCTTAGGAACTTCAGATCGAAAAACGACACTAGGATCATAGAATTGCTAGTGCCCCTTGGTTTCCGAAGTTCCTGTCAGAGGGTGCAGCGATGACTCACCAACTTCGGAAACCGGGCACTAGGTATCGACGGCCGTGGCTTGCCCAGGCCGCTCCGCCTCTGTGGCCGGCATGCCGATATCCACACGCAGCCAGCGCTTCACCAGGCCGCTTGCGAGCCACACCCCGGCTGTGAGGATCAGCACCCACATCAGGCCGCGCATCGCGCTGGCGAGGAACGCGGCGTCCGGGACCGGTATCGGAAACCTCATCAGCAGCCCGCCGCGATCGATCATCCAGTGCCAGGCCGTGTGCGCGATCAGTGCCGACAGGATGATGATGCCGATCCGCTCCGGGACGATGCGGCGGAACAGAAGCCCAAGCGCCGGGATGAGCACGACCAGCACGGTGAGCTGACCGATCTCGACCCCGACGTTGAAGGCGAGAAGCGAGGTCAGGAGATGGTTGCCCGCGAACTGCAGCGTCTCGCGCAGCGCGAACGAGAAGCCGAAGCCGTGCACGAGCCCGAACGCGAAGGCGATGATCCAGCGCCGCGAGACGGCGGCGCCGCTTCCAAGCGACGCGTAGACGATATTCTCGAGCGCCATGGCCACGATAGTGACGGCGATCAGCGTCTCGATCAGCGGCGGAAACCAGAGCGCATCGGGCGCGAACCCGAAGGCGGAGGAAATCAGCGTGATCGAATGGGCGACCGTGAACGAGGTGACGATCACGATGAGCGGGCGCAGCCGTCGGAACGGAATGACGAGACACGCCAGAAACAGCAGATGATCGGTGCCCTCGATGATGTGCCAGAAGCCCGATATGACGAAGCTCAGCGCTGCCTGGTGCCAGCGCGGGTCAAGGTGCACGCGGCCGACGTCGCCGTGAAACTCGAAGGCGCGGATCGAGCCGTTGGGCAGCAGGAAGCGCAGCGCAGTCGTGACCTGGTGTCCGAGCCGGTCGACCCCGAACTGAACCGCGAATTCGGAGCGGTCGGATTTGATCGGGTATTCGAGCATGACGTCGAGGAACTGCTGGCTCCAATAGACATCCATGGTGTCCGCGAGCCGCGCCCCCTCGACATGCGCCAGCGCTTGTTCGTAGGAGGCAAACGACTTGTCCGAGGGGAGCGACACGCGCGCCTGCACGACGCGCGCTGCAGGCAGCGCAACGCCGTTCTCGGTGATCGCGATGTTATCGGTGAGGTAGAGCTTGGCGGCGCCGCGCAACGCCTCGTCGGCGCGGGCGAGATCGAGATAGCCGGGACCGCGGGTCGGAAACTCGGCGTCCGGCATCGCGGCGAGCGCCGCGCGGATCAGCAGCACGAGGCGGTTGCCGGCTGGCTTGAAGAAGACGTTGAGCTTGACGTCGTTCGGGATCTCGTGCGCGGCTGCGCCTGTCGCCATCATTGCCATGACCAGCACAGCTGCAAGCATGGCTGCCATGCGTGGCACCAACGGCATAAGTGCCTGAACGCGCACGATCTCCTCCCTGAGCAACAAGCTTAGGAGCCTTTCGAGCGCTCTTACAAGTCGAATCCATTGGCCTATAATGATGACAATCAAGGAAAGCCGTTGCGGCCGTTTGCGGACGGGCGCGCGAGCTTCCGGCGGTAACTGCCGCCTCAGTTCGGGAGGGCGCTCATGATCAATCTCAGACAGCGACGATTCGTGTCCGGCGCGGCGCTGGCCGCCGGCATCATCAGTCTCGGCATCGGGCAGGCCGTGCTGCAGCGGCAGGCCGATGCGCAGGGCTCAAGCGTCACGGCGCCGATCTACGAGGTCGATCCGCTGTGGCCAAAACCACTTCCCAACAACTGGCTGCTCGGCTGGACGATCGGAACCTGGGTCGACGAGCAGGACCACGTGTGGGTGATTCATCGCGGCGCCGGCGGGCTGAACAAGAACGAGCGCGGCGCCGAGCTTGATCCGCCGATCGCGGAGTGCTGCCGCACCGCGCCGCCGGTGCTGGTGTTCGATCAGGACGGCGCGCTGGTGCGTTCCTGGGGCGGTCCCGGCGAAGGCTATGAGTGGCCGCAGTCGAACCACGGCATCCATGTCGATTACAAAGGCAACGTCTGGATCGGCGGCAACGGCGCCAAGGACGCCCATGTCCTCAAGTTCACCAAGGACGGCAAGTTCCTGATGCAGGTGGGCAAGTTCGGCAAGGGCGGCGGCAGCAACGATACCGAGAACTTCGGCCGCGTCGCCAAGATCTGGGTCGATCCCAAGACCAACGAGGCCTACATCGCAGACGGCTACGGCAATAAGCGCGTCGCCGTGCTCGATGCCGATACCGGCAAGATGAAGCGCTACTGGGGCGCCTACGGCAACAAGCCCGACGACACCAACCTCGGCCCCTATGATCCCAAGGCGCCGCCCGCACAGCAGTTCCGCAATCCGGTGCATTGCATCGAGCGCGCCGTCGACGGGCTCCTGTATGTCTGTGACCGCGCCAACGACCGCCTGCAGGTCTTCACGCCGGAAGGCAAGTTCGTGAAGGAAAAGTTCTTTGCCAAGAACACGCTCGGCGCCGGATCGGTCTGGGACATCGTGTTCACAAAGGATCCGCAGCAGCGCTTCATGCTGATGGCCGACGGCCAGAACTCGCGCGTGCGTATCATCGTGCGCGAGACGCTGGAGGAAATCACCTCGTTCGGCGCTGGCGGACGCCAGCCCGGGCAGTTCTACGGCGTGCACAGCCTGGCGTCGGATTCCAAGGGCAACATCTACACGACCGAGACCTACGA
Organism: uncultured Alphaproteobacteria bacterium; assembly: GCA_963753575.1. GTDB lineage: Bacteria > Pseudomonadota > Alphaproteobacteria > Rhizobiales > Xanthobacteraceae > VAZQ01. Next base: position 1,247,463 of record CAVWCR010000003.1, on the reverse strand, counting down.
GGGTAAACGTGTGCAGAAGTTCATCTACAAGGGCATTGGCTCGGTGCCGAGTGGATACGAGGGCGTGCTCTGGCCCAGGAAGTCGTAAGGTAAATTGCGAGAGGTTCGCCAGTTTCGACCAGCGGCCCCGGCTTGCGCCGGGGCCTTTCCTTTGGGCCGGGATTGGATTTATCTCACTATGGACGGATGGCCGCTCCGGAGGATGATGATTTGACCACTGCCGCCATCGACTGCGATGTGCACCCGCAGGTGCCGAACCTCAGGGCGCTGTTTCCTTACCTTGAGCCTTACTGGCGCGACTCGTTTCAGGAGCGCGGCATCCCGGGCTTTGAATCCAACACCTATCCGCCCAACGTGCCGCTGAGCGTCCGTTCTGACTGGAAGGGCAAGGAGCATCCGGCGACCGATGTCACGCGGCTGTCCGCGCAGGTCTTCGACCGCCTGAAGGCGCAGACCGCGATCTGCAACTGCCTCTATGGGGTCGAGCTCATCTTCAGCGAAGACATGGCGCTTGCGGTTGCGCGCGCGGTCAACGACTGGATCGCCAAGGAATGGCTCGACCGCGACCCGCGGCTGCGCGCCTCGATCGTGGTGCCGACCCAGAACGTCGAATTCGCGGTCGGCGAGATCGAGCGCTGCGCCAAGGACCGGCGCTTCGTGCAGATCGTGCTGCTGGCGATGCAGGAATCCCCGCTCGGCCGCCGGCACTGGTGGCCGATCTATGAAGCCGCCGAGCGGCATCGCCTGCCGATCGGCATCCATCCGGGTTCGACCTATCGTCACTCGCTCACCTCGCTCGGCTGGCCGACCTACTATATCGAGGACTATGTCGCCTACGCGCAGGCGTTCCAGTCGCAACTCGGCAGCCTCATCTGCGAAGGTGCGTTCGCCAAGTTTCCCGGCCTCAAGGTGGTGCTGATCGAATTGGGGGTGACCTGGCTGCCGGGCTTCATGTGGCGGCTGTCGAAGTTCTGGCGCGGCGTCCGGGCGGAAGTGCCCTGGGTCGACCGCTCGCCCGCCGATATCGTGCGCGACCATGTGCGCCTGACTATCACGCCGTTCGATGCGCCCGACGATCCGGACGTGGTCGAGCGGGTAATCGATCAGCTGCGCTCCGACGATCTCCTGCTCTATGCCTCGGATTTTCCGCACTGGCAGTTCGACGGCGAAGACGCCATGCCGCCCGGCTTGCCGGCCGGCCTGGAGCGGAAGATACTGGTGGAGAATCCGCTGGCGACCTATCCGCGCCTCAAGGAGGCCGTCTCATGAACATCGGTTTTGTAGGGTGGGCAAAGGCGGATGCTCCGCATCGCCAACCGACAGGCCTATCGTGCGCCGTGCCCACCAGGCGGTGCGCCTCTGTTGGCGACTTGGTGGTGGGCACGGCGCACGATGGGCTAGGCGCCGGTGCAATCGCATTGCCAGCGCCTTTGCCCACCCTACGGAGTCTGAGGACAATCTCATGAACATCGAGCTCAGGCAGCCGGACATCAGCCAGAAGACCCGCCTGAAGGTCGTCGACGTCGACATCCATCCCAAGAGCGCGATGGAGGACCTGAGGCCCTATCTCGCCAAGCGCTGGTGGGACCACTACACGACCTTCGGGGCGCGTACGCGCCAGGGTTTCCTCAAGGGCTTTCCCTATCCCAAGAGCCAGCCGCTCGCCTCGCGCCGCGACAGCTGGCCACCCGGCGGCGGACTGCCGGCGAGCGACCTCAACTTCATGAAGCAGCAGTATCTCGATCTCTATCCGGTCGAATACGCGATCATGAATCCGCTGTCGCCGACCGGACAGGGCGATCAGAACGACGAGTTCAGCGCCGTCATGGCGGTCGCCGCCAACGAGTTCCAGCTCGACTGCTGGCATGCGCGCGACAGGCGGCTCCTTGCCTCCGTCGTGGTGCCGTATGAGGACGGCGAAGCCTCGCGCGCGGAGATCCGCCGCCGCGCCGGCGACAAGCGGTTCGCGCACGTGCTGCTCAAGAGCCGCACCAACGAGCTTCTGGGCAAGCGCCGCTACTGGCCGATCTACGAGGCGGCGGTGGAGGCGGGCCTGCCGGTCGGCGTGCATGTGTTCGGCACCAGCGGGCGGCCCGCGAGCAACTCGGGCTGGCCCTCGTTCTATATCGAGGACATGACCGAGCACGCCTCCTGCTGCCAGGCGCAGGTCGCAAGCCTCATTCTCGAAGGCGTGTTCGCGCGCTACCCCGAGCTCAAGATCGTGATGATCGAAGCGGGCTTCGCCTGGATGCCGCCGCTCGGCTGGCGCATGGACAAGAACTGGAAGACGCTCAAGGCCGAGGTGCCGCACCTCAAGCGCGCGCCGTCGGAATACTTGCGCGAGCACTTCTGGGTCTCCACCCAGCCGATGGAGGAGGCCGAGGAGCCAGACCACCTGATGGATATGATGACCTGGGTCGGCTTCGATCACATCATGTTCGCCAGCGACTACCCGCACTGGGATTTCGACGATCCGCTGCTCGCCTTGCCGCCGGCGCTCGATCCCGAGCGGCGCAGCAAGGTCATGAGCGAGAACGCGCGCGCGCTCTACCGGCTCGACTGACAGACGGTCATGGCTGGTCACGTCGTCGCGAGCGTTGATGAGATTCCGCCGGGCACCCGCAAGCTCGTCGAAGTGAACGGCCGCGCAATCGTGGTGTTCAATCTGTCGGGTGATTTCTTCGCGCTCAACAATCGCTGCCCGCATCGCGGCGGCAATCTTGCGCTCGGCATTCAGACCGGGCTCGTCGAATCCAAGGTGCCGGGCGACTACTGCTACTCGCGGCCGGGCGAGATGGTGAAATGCCCCTGGCACGGCTGGGAGTTCGACATCCGTACCGGCAAATCGTGGTGCGACCCGGCCCGCGTGCGGGTGCGGCAATATCCTGTCACGGTGAAGCCCGGCACCGAGCTGGTCGAAGGCCCGCATGTCGCCGAGACATTCCCGGTGCGGGTCGAAAACAATTACGTGGTCGTCGAGACTTACTAGGTATCTCGACTTGCAAGACGCGCGCGCAAGGGCGGTCACACAATTTTCATTTGAAGGGAATTTTCCTAATTTGTAAAAAACAAGGGCCGCGACGCTCATGCGCAGATCCGGCCGGGGGAGAGCATGCGATGCGCTGGAACGCGGTAGACGCGAATTTAGCTCGCTCTCGGTTCTCTTCGGCTCATCTTTATTTTTCTGTTTCAGTTATGTGGTTTATATCTGGGATTTGGATGTGCAGCTTTTTCGCCCTGGTCCGCAAAACTCCGACATCCTATTCGCTGAGATTCCAGCCGCTCTCTTGCTTCCTGATGATTTGGAATTTGATCCTTGTATCCACTGTAGCCCATTCGCAAATGGGTTCGATATGCACTGAGGCTGCCGAATTGTGGATGCCCTCAGACGTGAGTTTAGAAAAGATTGTTGTGAAATGGAATAAGACCATAGGTTTCGAGATTGTCTCTCACAATCAGAATTCACCGGCCATTGCTTCGGTGCAAAAGCAATTGGAGTTTTTCGCTCGGCAGTCCGGATTAAATGTAAGCCCCGCGTCGAATACAACTGCTGACTTCGCGATCGTCATAGTTCCCGATATCGTCGCTGTTGGGCCAAAAGTGCAGGAGTTTGTTGAGAGATATTTTACAGAGATTAGTCCTGGCGGACGCCTCAGAATAGATCCTGAAGGGTTGCTCCGCACGTTAGCAAGCACACCGCTCAAATGTTCTGGCCTAGATTTGTACGTAAACGGAAGAATTGAAAGGGCGTTTATATTACTGCAAGAAGACCAGCCCGAGGTTTGTTTTGCAGTCGGGCTAGGAGAGCTGTTTGGGCTTATCAATATAAGAAGATTGTATTTTGAAAATAGAGAATATTCTTCAACAGAATATATTTCTGCTGCGCTTCGTTCACTTTACACAGATACTATAAAATCAGTAATGACTAGTACTGTCGCAAAAATGAATCTTAGGGGCGCCTGCAAATGATTGCAGATAGGCAAACTAGACTAGGCCGTGTACTCATTAAACGGCCGGCTGACTGATGTCCGCTCATTAGGGCCGGCGATATAGAGGCGAATGTTATAAACGGGCGTTTGAAATTCCTATCCACCCACTGCAAAGTTGGGTTCCGTCGGAAGAATGTCGCATGAAACAAGATATCTTTGCGCGTCTTATCATTGCATTCATGCTTGCGTGCACTGGCACGATCGGAGGCGCTTCCGGAGCTGGTGCCCAAGTCGTGGCCTTTGGTGCGAGCATTACCCGGGGCAAAGGCGTTTCTGTCCAGGAGGCCTATCCGGCACGCCTGGAAGCCATGCTCCGCTCAAAGGGCGTCAACGTCACTGTTGTCAATCAGGGTATCAATGGTGACACGTTACAGAACATGCAAAACCGCATGGACCGCGCGGTACCGCAGGGAACGCGAGTGGTTATTCTCCAGGTGGGCGCCCCGAATGCCCGCCAGGGGAAAGAGGAGGGGGAAAATTTTAAGAACAAAGTCTCGAGCTTGCGCCGCCGTCTGGAGGCAAGAGGAATCCGAGTTATCATTGTTGGTGGTATCAGAAGAATCCCCAGAATGTCCGCCGACTTGATTCAAAGGGACGGGATACACCCGACAGCCGAAGGGCAGGCAGTTCTCGCCGAATGGCTGTTGCCGCAGGTAATCCATGCTCTCAAATAGAGCGAGGTAATTTGTGTTTGCACCACGCCAAGCGAAATGCTGGAGCCCGTGGGCAACACAAGTGTTGCGCCCCGGCAGGAGGACCGGTTTGGTTCACGAACGACAAAGCACACTTTGAGAATAATCGGTCTGCTTTCGGGCGCATAGCGACCGAACGGTCCTTTGGCGAGGTATGTTGAGCCTGATAGCCGAGCCGTGATTTAAGCCGCCCGACAGAAGGGGCCGAATCATGCGCTACGAACTCACGGACAATGAGTGGTCTGCCATTAAGCCGATGTTGCCGAACAAGCCGCGCGGTGTCCCGCGTGTGAACGACCGCCGTGTTCTGAATGGCATCTTCTGGGTTTTACGAGCTGGCGCACCGTGGCGCGACCTGCCGGACAACTTCGGTCCGTACACGACTTGCTACAATCGCTTCGTTCGCTGGCGACGAGCGGGCGTCTGGGCCGAGATTATGAGCACCCTGGCCGACGCTCATGACGCCGCCGTGCAAATGATCGATACGTCGATTGTCCGAGTGCATCAGCACGGAGCCTGCATTATCAGGAACAGAAGACAATCTATGGGCCGGTCGCGAGGGGGGTTGACCAGCAAGATTCATGCGTTGGTCGATACTAATGGCCTGCCGGTCCGGCTCGCGCTAACAGCTGGCGAGGCGCATGACAACCGGCTCGCAGGAAGACTCCTATCTCGCTTGAAGTTGGGAACAATGCTGCTCGCCGACCGTGGCTATGACGCCGATTGGATCAGAGCCCTTGTTCGCCGGCGCGGCGCCTGGGCGAATATCCCACCAAAAAGAAATCGGACTGAGGCGCTGTGCTTCAGCCCCTATCTTTACCGGGCTCGCAACTTGGTCGAGCGGTTCTTCAACAAGATCAAGCACTGTCGGCGTGTGGCAACACGCTACGACAAGCTCGCGGCCAACTACCTTGCATTCGTCCAGCTTGCATCCATACGCCTATGGCTGCGCGTTAATGAGTCCACGTCCTAATTCACCACTTTGATTGATCGACTCTGCTCGTCCCCGCTTGCGAATATGTGAAGCAGGGAATCTCCTGCTGTCGTCCCCGCCTTCGCGAGGACGACAGCAGATAGTTTCGTGCCACGACAGTTGAAAAAGTCTCACGAGCTCCTTCGCGAAAACGAACGGTCGAACGCAGCCCGCTCAGCCGAACAGGAAGTCGCTGGCGTGGAGGCTCGAAAGCTGCACGTGCTGCAGCGTGATCGTGTTGTCGGTATCGAGCGTGATCACGATATCGGCGCCGACCTGGTGGCTCGCGGCGAGCAGCGACTGGAAGTCACCGAATACGCCGTCCTCGAACGCGATGTGATCGCCAGACCGGAAATCGGTGACGGTGTCGTGCCCGAAATCGGCGGCGAACACGAACGTGTCGCCCCCGTTCCCGCCGGTGAGCGTATCGTCGCCCGTGCCGCCGAACAGGCAGTCATTGCCGTTGCCGCCCGACAGGGTGTCATCGCCCGCGCCAGCAACGAGGTGATCGTTGCCGTTGCCGCCCGAGAGTGTGTCGTTGCCTGTGCCGCCATCGAGGCTGTCATCCCCATTGCCGCCATCGAGAGCGTCATTGCCGGCGCCGCCGAGCAGAACGTCGTCGCCGTTGCCGCCCGACAGATTGTCGTTGCCGAGACCGCCGTCGAGCCGGTCGTTGCCGTTGCCGCCGGAAATCGTGTCATCGCCGCGCCCGCCGTTCAAAATGTCGTTGCCATTCCCACCCGAGATGACGTCATTGCCGGCGGCGCCGGTGAGCGTGTCATTGCCGTTGCCACCGTTGAGGACCTGCCCGGGCTCGGCCACGAGCGCGATTGTTGTTCCGCCATTGCCGTCCGATGTGAGCGCAAAGCCGAGCCCGTTGAAGTCCTCGCCGGCGCCAAGCTGCAGCGTGATCGGGCCGGACGAGCCGCCGGAGATCGTCAGCAGATTGTTCTCGTCAAGCGTCGCGCTGGTGGCGAGCCCGATGCCTTCGAGATCGATGAGATCGCCGGTCCCGAAGTGGTCGATCGTGCCGTCGAAGTCGCCGTCCGCGAGCACGCTCGACGCAAGCCGCAGGGTCTGCGCGCCCGCTTCGAAGTTGAGTTCGCTCACGCCGTCACTGCCCAGCGTCCAGTCGCCGCTGATCAGGTCTACAATCTCAATATTGGTGAAGTCCGCCAGAGTGCCTTGGCCGCTGCCGGAGAGATTGATGGTGTCGGTATCGGCACCGCCGTCGATCAGGCCGGAGACGCTCGACCCGGTGATGAGGTTGAACGTATCGTCGCCGCCGTCGGTCGCGATGCTCCCGATGATGGTGCCGGAATTGGTGATGGTGTCGTCAAAGCTGCCGACGATGACGATCGCCTCGCCGTTGTCGCCCTGGATCAGCCCTGCGTTGGTGATGCTGGCGGCGGTGAAGGCGGGGTTGTCAGTGCCGTCGAGATTGCCGCCACCGTCGATGGTGATTGCGCGCTCCGAGCTCACGATCGTGCCGTCGGCGTAGTTGTTGATGGTGCCGCCGCCGACGGTGACGCCCTCAGAGAGGCCGCCGGTGCGGGTGCCGAGCGCCTGGATCAGGCCGTGATTGTCGAGTGCGATCAGGCCGTCGACGTCGACCGCATCGCCCGACTGCACGCCCTCGACTGAAATGCCGATGATGGTGCCGGAATTGTTGACGATCGTGGTGGTGGTGCCGGCGGTGTCCATGTTGATGCCGGCGCCGACCAGGCCGGTGATGGTGCCTTCGTTATTGACCGTGATCGGCTCATTGCCGGTGATGCCATGGCGGGCACCGGTGATCGAACCGCCAGCGAAATTGTTGACGATGCCGCCGGTGTTGTCCTGAAAATCGATGCCGTCGTTGCCGGTCGAGGTTGGTGTACCGTTGAGCGCGACGATCTGCCCGTAGTTGTGGATGGTGGCGTTGGTGCCCGGCCTTATCGCGTCGGCATCCGCCGCCTGAATGAGCCCGGTCGCCTCATTGGTGATGGTGACGCTGCCGAGCGGCGAGGCGAGGTCGTTGAAATCGATCGCCTGGCCGTTGTTGCCGCCGGTGCCGGTCGACTTGATGATGCCGGCGTTGTCGATCACGAACGTTCCGGTCGCGGTCGGGCTCAGCGTTCCCGCCGTGATGCGTACCGTGTCGCCCAGGCTTTGGATGGTTCCGTTATTGATGAACTCAAAGGACGTGACGTTTGTCAGGTTGGTGGTGTTGAGATTGATGCCGCGCGCGACGGTGGATTCGATCAGCCCGTCGTTCTCGATGTGGATGGTGCCGGCGCCCGGTCGGATCGCGTCGGATGATGTCGAGCGGATGATGCCGGTCGACGCATTGTCGATCTGAATGTTGGCGGTCGCGGCGGTGATGGCTTCGAAGTCGAGCGTCTGGCCGCCCGCCGAGGTCATCGTACCCGCATTGTTGAGCGCGATGGTGCCGTTGCTGATGTTGGTGTTGATGCGCCAGGCATCGTTGCCCGTGGCCGAGATGGTCGCGCCCGCGTTGTTGTTGACGGTGATGCTGCCGGTCGCGAACGACCCGGAGGTGTCGATGGCGCGCGTGGTCGCGTTGATCGCGCCCGAGTTATTGATGACGACGCCAGGCGTGTTGGACCCGCCGGTCCAGGTGATCGCGGTTGCGGCCGACAGCGTCCCGCCGGCCTGGATGGTTCCGATATCGTCGTTGTTGACCGACTTTGCCGCGGTGTCGGTCACGCCGGTGTTGACGGTGAAACTGGCCATGGGGGCTTCCTCCGTTGGAATCGAGCGGTGATGTTGGGGGTTGCGCTTGGTACGCTGGGGTTCGAACGCTACCGGTTGGACAAGCGACCCGCGGGGCCGGGGTCGGTGATGGGGCCCACCTTCTGGTGGTTGTGTAACAGTGCCGTGACGGCTCGTTGAATCTTGTTAAGATGCGAACAGCGCAGGATCGCGAATGAGGAAGACAATGCCCGACGCCGATCCGTCAAATCCCCCCAAAATTTTGTTCGAGTTCACGGCCATCGGACGCAACGTCAAGGTCGTGGCGATTGATGTCGCCTCCGGCACGGAGGTGAGCATCGTTGGGCCCGCGAGCGCCGCACGCAGCGATCTCGAGCGGCTCGCCCGGCAGAAGCTTCTCGCGCGCATGACGGGCGGCACTCGGCCCAGAAACTCGCCATGAACATCGCCGATCCGTTTCTGTTCTACGCCAAGCTCAGTCCCGGCGCGTTGGCGATCGGCGTGCCGGGGGCGGCGCGCCCCGTGGTGAGCTATGGGCTGCTCGTGCGCATGGTCAACAACGTCGGGAAGACTGCGCTCGCCTGGGGGCTCGTGCGTGGCCAGGTCGTCGGCATTCATGTGAAAGACAAGATCTTCCACGCCGCGCTCATTCTTGGCCTGGCGCGCGTCGGCATCGTCACGCTCTCGGCGCGCAACACGCAGCTTCCGAAGGAGCTCGGCGTCCACGCCGTCATTACTGATGCGGCGCTAACGTTTGCCAATGCCGGCCGCGTGATGGTAGCGTAGCCGGACGCCTGGATGATGGACGGCGCCGGCGAGCCGCGCGCCGACCGTGCGCTCTATCAAGCAGGCGATGACGACATCTGCCGGATGACGCTCACCTCGGGCTCGACCGGCGAGCCGCGCGGCATTGCGTTCTCCCACCGCATGGCGTTCGAGCGTAATGCGCGGCTCGGGTACACGCGGGACCTGGCCTTCCAGGTGTGCTCGCGGTTCTACTGTGATCTCGGCTTTGCCACCGATCCGGGCTTCCGCGATCTCCTGCGCATGCTCTGGAAAGGCGGCGCGATCTTCTATTACGGCGAGGACGCCGAAGGTCTCGTGCAGGCGCTCGATCTCTACAAGGTCGAGGGCATGATCGCCTCGCCCGAGGGGCTTGCCGAGTATCTGAAGTTCTACGAGGCCTATCCGCAGGCGCGCTGCAGCCTCAACCATATCCTCACCTCGGGGGCATCGCTGCCGCGCTCGCTGTCGACGCGCGTGGCCGCGCCGGCGCGCGCCGCCGATCTGCCGGCCCGGACGCCGTACATGAAGGCGCCGCCGCTTGCGCCAGCGTTCAGCTGGACCGGGCTCTATCTCGGTGTGCAGGGGGGATACGGCTGGCTCGATCACAAGCAGACCATTGTCTCGGACAGCCTGTCCCTGGAGATCTGTTCCGAGGCGGGCCTCGTCGATTCCTGCTCGTTGGGCAAGGGCGGGGGCGTCGTCGGCGGATTTGCCGGTTACAACTGGCAGTCAGGCAACATCGTTTTCGGACTTGAGGCAGACGGAAGCTGGACGGGCCTCAAGCGCACAGAGACCTTTACGTCTAACCGCATCGGTCCCCCGATTGCGGTAACGGGTAACGTGGAGTGGCTGGCAACGATACGCGGCCGGCTTGGCGCTGCTTTCGGCAGGACACTCGTTTATGCCACCGGCGGCGTCGCTTTCGGCGGTGTCAATTCCGGCTGGACAACCACGATCGCGCCAGCGGTTGCCTTTACGCTCGACAAGGGCACCAAGACCGGGTGGGTCGCGGGCGGCGGCATCGAGCATGCTTTCGCCGGAAACTGGTCCGTCCGTGCAGAGGTCCTCTACCACGATCTCGGCAAGGATACGGGCTCCGTCACATACGCCGGGGGAACTTACAGCACCACTTTCAAGCACGCAGTCACTGCAGCGCGCGCCGGGCTGGCGCTGCGCTGGTAGTCTCCGCAGTCGTCTCGCGGCCTCCGGCCTGAGTTCCACTCAAATATTGCGGACTAATTTTTTGGCGGCCCTGTCGGGGTCGGGCATAGTGGCGCGTCCTTGCATCAAAGGAGCGCCCGCATGCAGTACGCCATCCTGTGCTACCACGACGAAAAGGTGACCTGCGCCTGGAGCAAAGAAGAGGATGACGCCGTCATGGCCAAGCTTGGCGTGGTCATGGACAAGCTCACCCGGCAGGGCAAGCTCGGGCCGGTGGCCAGGTTGCTGCCGACGACCGCCGCCACCACGCTGCGCAAGGATCGCGAGCAGCCGATCGTGATCGACGGTCCGTTCGCCGAGACCAAGGAGCAGCTTCTGGGCTTCTACATCATCGACTGCCAGTCGCTCGACGAGGCGCTCGAGATCGCGCGCGAGCTCGGGGCGGCCAATCCGGGTGGGGCCTACGAGATCAGGCCGGTCGGCTTGCTCCTTCCAGGAAAGAGCGCAGCGTGAGCGAGACCGATTGGATCATCGCCGTCCTGACCGCAGCCCGCCCGCAGGCGGTGGCGGCTCTGCTGCGCTATTTCCGCGATCTCGATACGGCCGAGGAGGCGTTCCAGGAGGCCTGTCTGCGGGCGCTGAAGAACTGGCCTAGCAACGGCCCGCCGCGCGACGCGGCGTCCTGGCTGATCATGGTCGGCAAGAATTCCGCCATCGATGCGGTACGCCGTCAGCGCCGGCTGCAGCCGCTGCCGCCCGACGAGCTGATCTCCGACCTCTCCGACGCTGAGGAGGAGCTGGCCGAGCGGGTCGACGAGGCCGACTACCGCGACGACATCTTGCGCTTGCTGTTCGTGTGCTGCCATCCGGATTTGCCGTCAACGCAGCAGATCGCGTTGGCGCTGCGCATCGTGTCGGGGCTCTCGGTCCGCCAGATCGCCAATGCGTTCCTGGTCAGCGAAGCAGCGATGGAACAGCGCATTACGCGCGCGAAGGCGCGGATTGCGGCGGGGGAGGTGCCATTCGAGGCGCCGGGTCCGATCGAGCGCGCCGAGCGCCTCGCGGCTGTCGCCGCCATGGTCTACCTCGTGTTCAACGAGGGTTACACCACCAACGTGGCGGAGAAGGGCGCCCGCGCACCGCTCTGCGAGGAGGCGATCAGGCTCGGCCGCCTGCTGCTGCGGCTGTTTCCGACCGAGCCCGAGATCATGGCGCTCACGGCGCTGCTGCTGCTCCAGCATGCGCGCGCTGACGCCCGTTTCGACGCCGACGGCATGGTGGTGCTGCTGGAAGATCAGGATCGTTCACGCTGGAACCGCAAGCTGATCGCCGAGGGCCTGGCGCTGGTCGAGAAGGCCATCCGTCATCGCCAGCCAGGACCCTACCAGGTGCAGGCCGCGATCGCGGCGCTACACGCGCGCGCGCCGCGCTTCGAGGATACCGATTGGAACGGGATTGATCTTCTCTACGGGACGCTGGAGCGGATGCAGCCGTCGCCGGTCGTGACCCTCAATCGCGCCGTCGCCGTCTCCATGGTCCGCGGCCCCGAAGATGCGCTCGCCATGATCGAGCCTTTGGCCGGCAAGCTCGGCGGCTATTTCTATTTTCACGGCGCGCGCGGGGCATTTCTGAAGAAACTAGGGCGCGCCGAGGAGGCACGGGTCGCGTTCGACCGGGCCATTGCGCTTGCCAACACGCCCGCCGAAGCGGCCCATATCCGGCGGCAGATCGACCGGCTCGCTGAAACCGGCAGAGAGCGCCAGCCCGATACCGGTGCGCGGGCCTGATCTGGCGACGCCGCAACCCTGAAAAAAACATTCTGAGCTTGTCGGCTCCCGGTCGCGTTCTACGTCCTTGGAGCGAGTTCCTGTGAGGAGAGCGAGTAATGCCCATCAAGCAAAGGATTACCCCCTTCCTGTGGTTCGACACCCAGGCCGAGGAGGCCGCCAATTGCTATGTGTCGATCTTTCCCAATTCGAAGATCGTCTCGACCTCGCGTTACGGCGAAGCGGGGCCGGGCCCCAAGGGCAGCGTCATGACGGTCGGCTTCGAGCTCGATGGGTTGTCGTTCACCGCGCTCAACGGCGGGCCCATATACAAATTCACAGAGGCGATCTCGCTGGTCGTCCATTGCGAGTCCCAGGCCGAGGTCGATCACTACTGGGACAAGCTTTCGGCTGCCGGCAAGGAGGTGCAGTGCGGCTGGCTGAAGGACAAATACGGTCTGGCCTGGCAGATCGTGCCCAACGCGCTGATCGAGCTCATCCAGGACAAGGATCCCGTCAAGTCGCAGCGGGTGATGGCCGCCATGATGCAGATGGTCAAGATCGACATCGCCAAGCTGAAGGCTGCGCATGCTGGAGCCTGAGGAGCGGAGTACAGATTAAGGATTGCAGCAAGGGAGTGTCATGATGGCCGGCTACACCGAGCTCTATGTAGTTCCCGTGTCGAACAAGAGCATCGAGGACTATCGCAGGAGCGCCGAGCTGTTCGGCAAGGTGTGGCGTGAGCACGGCGCGCTGTCGTTCATCGAGGTCGAGGCCGACGATGCGCCGCCCGGAAAGGTGACGTCGTTTCCGCAAAGCGTCGATCTCCAACCGGAGGAGACCGTATTCGTCGGCATCATCACCTACGCCTCGCGGGCGCATCGCGATGAGGTCAATGCCAAGGCCATGCAGGATCGTCGCCTGGGTGGCACGGACTCGAACACGATGCCATTCGATCCCAAGCGCATATTCCGGGGCGGCTTCAAGCCGTTCGTCGAGGCGTGAGCGATCGATCAATTCAATTCGAAACGCGGACTAAACAGGAGAACCCAGCCATGCAAGTGAAGCCCTATCTGATGTTCAACGGCCGCTGCGAAGAGGCCATCAATTTCTACAAGGCGGAGCTTGGCGCCGAGGTGCTGGCGCTAATGCGCTTCAAGGAAAATTCCCCGCCGCCCGGCATGACTCCGGCCGGCTGGGACGACAAGGTCATGCACTCGTGCATGAAGATCGGCGACAGCGAAGTCATGGCGTCCGATGGCATGTGCGCCGACAAGACGTCGTTCAGCGGCGTGACGCTGACGATCCAGGTGCCGACCGAAGCCGAGGCACAGCGTGCATTCAACGCGCTCAGCAAGGGCGGGCAGGTGAAGATGCCGCTCGGCAAGACGTTCTTCTCGCCGAGTTTCGGCCAGGTCGACGACCGTTTCGGCGTGTCCTGGATGGTCGTCACGATGCCGGCGAGCTGACGTCGAAGCGCAAGTCGAAGCGCAAGTCGAAGCAGAGTGGGATGACATCACATGTCCAAGCTTCGCGTCCAATGCTTCACGCTATCCCTCGATGGCTATGGCGCGGGGCCGAACCAAAGCCGCGAAAAGCCACTCGGTGAACGCGGTAATACGCTGCACCAATGGTTTGTCCCGACCCGCACGTTCCAGGCCATGTTCGGCAAGGAGGGCGGATCGACGGGCCCTGACGACGACTTCGCGGCGCGCGGCATGGCCAATCTCGGCGCCTGGATCCTGGGCCGCAACATGTTCGGGCCGGTCCGCGGGCCCTGGCCGGACGATACCTGGAAGGGATGGTGGGGTGCCAACCCGCCCTATCATGTGCCGGTCTTCGTGCTGACCCATCATCCGCGCGCCTCGATCACCATGGAGGGCGGCACGGTCTTCCACTTCGTGACCGACGGCATTCATGCGGCGCTCGCGCGCGCGACCGAGGCCGCGGGCGGCAAGGATGTCCGCCTCGGCGGCGGCGTCGCGACGATCCGGGACTATCTGAACGCGAAGCTGATCGACGAGATGCACCTCGCCATCTCGCCGGCTCTTCTTGGCTCCGGCGAGCCTCTGCTCGCAGGCATCAACCTTCCCAAGCTTGGCTACGCAGTGACCGAGCATGTGCCCACAGCGAACGCCACCCACATCGTGCTCAAAAAAGAGAGCTAGCGGACGCCACCACGGTCTCCTCGCACCCGAAAGGACGGTAATATGCTTAAGGTCATCGGCATCGTCGCTGGCGTCGGTGTGCTCGCCGTCATCGGCCTCGTTGTTTACGCGGCCACCCTGTCCGACACCTTCCAGGTTCAGCGCACGGTCAGAATCAACGCGGCCGCAGACAAGATCTTTCCTTTCATCAACAACATGCACAGCATGAACACCTGGAACCCGTTCGCCGAGGCCGATCCCGACATCAAGATCACCTACAGCGGGCCCGATGACGGAAAAGGGGCGCGCTACCAGTGGGCCGGCAACAGCAAGGTGGGCGAAGGCAGCATTGAAATCACCGATGTGTCGGCGCCCTCGCGGGTCACGCTCAAGCTCGACATGCTCAAGCCGCTCGAGGGCCACAACACCGTCGTGTTCACGCTGGTGCCGGATGGCGGCAGCCCGGCCGCGGCCACGAACGTCACTTGGGCGATGAACGGCGAGCGTCCTTTCATCGGCAAGCTGATGGACGCGGTCTTCAGCATGGACCGCATGGTCGGCGGCCAGTTCGAGAGAGGCCTCGCCAAGCTCAAGGCGATCGCCGAGAAGGCCTAACCGGCAGGTAGGGGCGGGCATCAACGATCGTTGGGCTCGCTCATCACACGCTGCGCGCGCGGCGCTGCTTCCCCGGTGACCCGCCTCGCCGGGCCTGCGGCCAATTGGTACCGGCGCTGATCTCGTGCTAGGAATCCGGCATAATCTGCTGCTTGGAGGTAGCGCCCATGCAAGACGTCCTCGACATCGAGGTGGTGCCGCTTTCGCCCGCTTGCGGCGCCGAGATCCGCGGGGTCGACCTCAAGCGGCCGCTGACCGAGCCGCAGGTGCGTGCCATTCAGGATGCCTGGAACAAGCATCTCGTGCTGGTGTTCCGCGGCCAGGAGGTCAGCCAGGACGACCAGTTGCGCTTTGCGGCCTATTTCGGCGACCTCGGCAGCCGCAAGAAGGCGCCCGAGCCGCTGCGCAGCCGCGCCGAGGGTGTTGCCCAGGACCATGAGAAGGTCCTCTTGGTGAGCAACATCAAGGTCGATGGCGTGCCGATCGGCGCCTTCGGCGAGGGCGAGTTCTGGTTCCACATCGACTCGGGCTATTCAGCCAAGCCCTACAAGTACACATTCCTCTACGGGGTCGAGCTGCCCTCGCGCGGCGGCAACACCCTGTTCTCGAATATGTACAAGGCCTACGAGGCGGTGCCGGCGGCGCTCAAGGAGAAGCTTACGGGCAAGAGGGCGCTGCACATCCACGAATACAATCGCGCCAAGCAGGCGGGCCACGCCGGCGACATCAGCGGCATCCCGCACTACTACCACCCGGTGTTCATCACGCACCCTGGCACAGGCCGCAAGACGCTGTTCGTCGACCGGCTGATGACGACGCGCATCGAAGGCGTGAGCGAACAGGAGAGCGACGCTATCCTGAACGAGCTCTACGACATCGGCGAGCGCCGCGAATTCATCTATGAGCACGTCTGGCAGCTCGGCGATTTCGTGATGTGGGACAACCGCTGCACCATTCACGCGCGCACCGATTTCCCGAAGGAGGAGCGGCGGCTGTTGCGACGCTGCACCATCGAGGGCGAGCCGCTTTACGAGTAGGAGACACCGCTTTACGAGTAGGAGACACTATGGGTACGCGCCTTCCGGTCCTTGAGAAATTCATCGGCGATCTGCGGGCGATCTGGGCCGCGGAGAGCGAGAACGGCCGCCGCATGGAGCGGGCGAAGCCGCTGCTTGAGAAGTTCGTGATGGAGCCGAGCCTGAAGGCGCATTCGGCCAACTGGCCCTCGACCGATGGCCACAAGAACCTGCTCTTCTACGTCGACCCCGACTACGATTTCGTGATCAACGCGGTCGTGCGCATGCCCGGCCGCACCGGCAGCGTGCACGACCATGCCGACGCCTGGGTGCTCTACGGCATGCTCGACGGCACCGAGAGCCTGGAGCGCTACGATCGGCTCGACGATGGCAGCCGCCCCGGCTACGCCGAAGTGAAGATGTCTTCCGTCACCACCGGCTCGCAGGGCAAGGTCGATCTCGTGCCGCCGCATGCGATCCATGCCGAGCAGGGCGGGCCGACCCGCTCGGTCGCCATCATCCTGCGCAGCCAGAAGCTCGGGCAGGGCACCGTGCTGCAGGGCCGCTACGACCCCAAGACCAACATCCGCACCGAGGGCTACGGGCCGACCCAGGTGCCGTACGAACTGGCGGGATAAGATTTCAGAGTTCGTGTCCGGCTCTCGCTTCGCTCGGCCGGGACACGACGTGGACTCGGCGGGGCCGCGCCCCAACATCTTGCGCCCCTGAACCGCCCCCGGCCTACCGCTTGGCGCTCCTGAGCCGATGTGCTATCGGCGGCCGGGTCATCCCGTATCGCGCCTGTCGGCGTTTCCTTTTCCGCGATCCGCCTGGCGGGGCGCGAGGAGCAGCTCATGTCCGAACCGTCCGCAAAACCCCAGGTTTCATCGATGTTTACCGCCTCGCTGGCGGAAACCGACCCGGAGGTCGCCGAGGCGATCCGGCTAGAGCTCGGTCGCCAGCGCAACGAGATCGAGCTCATCGCTTCCGAGAACATCGTCAGCCGCGCGGTGCTGGAGGCCACAGGCTCCGTGCTGACCAACAAATACGCCGAGGGCTTGCCGGGCCGGCGCTACTACGGCGGCTGCCAGTACGTGGACATCGCGGAAACCCTGGCGATCGAGCGGGTCACGCGACTTTTCGGCTGCCGCTTCGCCAACGTGCAGCCGCACTCCGGCGCGTCCGCCAATGCGGCGGCGTTCATGGCGCTGATGAGCCCGGGCGACACCTTCCTCGGGCTCAATCTGGCGGCCGGCGGACACCTCACCCACGGCTCGCCCGTGAACATGTCGGGCAAGTGGTTCAAGCCGGTGCCCTATGGGGTGCGCCGTGACGACCACCGCATCGACATGGAGGAGGTGGCGCGGCTCGCGCGCGAGCATCGTCCGAAGGTGATCATTGCGGGCGGCTCGGCCTACCCGCGCATCCTCGACTTCCGCGCCTTCCGCGCGATCGCGGACGAGGTCGGCGCCTACCTGATGGTCGACATGGCGCATTTCGCCGGCCTCGTGGCGGGCGGCGCGCATCCGAGTCCATTCCCGCATGCCCACGTGGTGACTTCGACCGCACACAAGACGCTGCGCGGCCCGCGCGCGGGCTTCGTCCTCACCGACGACGAGGCGCTGGCAAAGAAGATCAACTCGGCCGTGTTCCCGGGCCTGCAGGGCGGCCCGCTCATGCATGTGATCGCCGCCAAGGCGGTCGCCTTCGGCGAGGCGCTCAAGCCGGCGTTCAAGCTCTACGCCAGGAACGTCGTGGAGAACGCCAAGGCGCTGGCCGAGACGCTCAAGTCGAAGGGGCTCGATATCGTCTCGGGCGGCACCGACACGCATCTCATGCTGGTCGACCTGCGGCCCAAGCGCCTCACCGGCAAGGTGGCCGAGGTGGCGCTCGGGCGCGCCCACATCACCTGCAACAAGAACGGCATTCCCTATGACCCGGAGAAGCCGACCATCACGTCGGGCATCCGGCTCGGCTCGCCCGCCTGCACCACGCGTGGTTTTGGCATTGCCGAGTTCCGCCAGGTCGGCGAATTGATCACCGAGGTGCTCGATGCGCTGTCGCAGAAGGGCACCGAGGAGGATACGCTGGTCGAGGCGGCAGTGCGCGAACGGGTCAAGGCTTTGGTCGGGCGGTTTCCGATTTACCAGGGGTAGGAGGCGCCCATGCGCTGTCCGAATTGCGCGAGCCTCGATACCCAGGTGAAGGACTCGCGGCCGACCGAGGACAGTTCAGTCATCCGCCGGCGCCGTGTGTGCCTCGCCTGCAATTTCCGCTTCACGACCTTCGAGCGCGTGCAGCTGCGCGAGCTCACCGTGATCAAGCGCAACGGACGGCGCGTTCCGTTCGATCGCGACAAGCTGCTGCGCTCGGTGCAGATCGCGCTGCGCAAGCGCCCGGTCGAGCCGGAGCGCATCGAGGAAGCGGTCTCCAAGATCGTGCGCGAATTGGAGAGCCAGGGCGAGAGCGAGGTGTCGTCCGAGATCATCGGCGAGATGGTGATGGAGGCGCTGCGCTCCCTCGACGATGTCGCCTACGTGCGCTTTGCCTCGGTCTACCGCAATTTCCGCGAGGCAAAGGATTTCGAGACGCTGCTCGGCGAGCTCTCGGGCGAGGACGATGGCAAGCCGCCCGCCGTGGCGAGGAAGTAGGGCTTGAGGACGTAAGGCTGCGCGCAGCCCTGCGCCCAAATGTCCCCTCCTGGTTCCCTGCCGTATTCTCGATCAGCTAGAGTATCGGCAACGCAGGAGATCCACACATGGACTATGTTCCCTTTGGCATCACCGATTATCGCGTGTCGCGGCTCGGGCTCGGCTGCATGAGCATGTCGGGCTGCTACGGTGCGCAAGACGACGACGAATGCATCCGCACCATTCAGCGCGCGCTCGAGCGCGGCATCAATTTTCTCGACACGTCCCATAGCTACGGCGAAGGCCACAACCAGCAGCTGATCGGCAAGGCCATCAAGGGCCGGCGCGACCAGGTCGTCATCCATTCCAAGACCGGCTCGCCGCGGCTCAAGTCCGGTGATGACATCAACCGGGGCGGTGGTTCGGATACCTATCTGCGCAAGACCTGCGAGGAGAGCCTGATGCGGCTCGGCACCGACCACCTCGACATTCTCTGCATGTCGCGGGTCGACCGCAACGTTCCGATCGAGGAGTTGGTCGGCGCCATGGCGAAGCTCGTCAAGGAGGGCAAGACCCGCTACATCGCGCTATCGGAAGCCTCGCCGGCGTCGATTGATCGCGCGTGGGCCGTGCACCCGATCGCCTCGCTGCAGATCGAGTACTCGCTGTTCTCACGCGACGCGGAAGAGTTCGGCAATCTCGATGCGGTGCGCCGGCACGGCATGAGTCTCATGGCCTATTCGCCGCTCGGCAAAGGCCTCTTGGCCGGTCAGTTCCGCTCGCTCGAGGACGTGCCGGCCGACGATCGGCGGCGCGACTTGCCGCGCTTTGAGCGCGAGAACTTCTCCCGCAACGCGCAAGTCATCGCGGCGCTGCAGGCGATCGCGCGCGAGAAGGGCGCATCGATGGCGGCGCTCGCGCTCGCCTGGCTCATGCATCAAGGCCGCGACGTGATCCCGATCCCGTCCTCGAAATCGCGCAGCCACCTGGACGACAATCTCGCCGCGGTTGACATCACGCTCACGCCGGAAGACCTGCGCCGCATCGACGAGATCTGTCCGATCGGCGCTGCGGCGGGGACGCGCTATCCGGAAAGCCAGATGTCGCGGGTCAACGTCTGAGGCGCGTGGCTAAGCTCTCGCGCTCACGAAAGCGAGTTGAAACGACTCACGCGGTGTGCGTTGGTCTTGGGCTGCTTTCCGCCATGTCCATCATCTTCTGCACGAGCCGTTCGGTGAGAGCGCACCGGATGGCGGCGCTGCCTGGCTCGTCCCACAGGTTATGCAGCTCGTGCGGGTCGGCGGCGAGGTCGTAGAGCTCGCCCCAGGGCACGTGGCGATAGACCGTGATGCGCCAGCGGTTGTCGACCAGCGTCCGCATCGAAAGCTCCGGCGGCAGCGCCGGCACCGGCCGCTGCGAGCCATATTCGATCAGGATGCCGTCGTGGCCGGCGCCGTCGTCGCCGTTGAGCGTCGGCAGCATGCTCTTGCCCTGGATGCCGTTGTAGGGCGCAAGCTTGGCCCGATCGAGGAACGTCTGCGCGATGTCGAGGGTGCCATAGAGCGCGTCGGTGCGGCGCGGCGCCTGCGCGGCGGGCTCGACCCAGATGAATGGCACCTTGATCAGTCCTTGATAGGCGTAGGCGCCCTTGAGCATCAATTGGTGGTCGCCCATCAGGTCGCCGTGGTCGCTGGTGAACACGATCACGGTGTTGTCGGCGAGACCAAGCTCATCGAGGCGCTTGAGGATCTTTGCCATGCCGTCGTCGATCATGGCGATCATTCCGAAGGTGAGCGCGATCGCCTCAAGCGTCTCCTTCTCGTTCACCGCAAACGCCGCCGGCGAGTTGCCGTTGCGGGTACCGTCGTCGCGCGCGGTATGCAGCGCCAGCGCATGCGGCGGCAGCTTGCGGTTGCCGATGCGGAACGAGACCGGCAGCTCCATGTCCTGCGGCTTGTAGAGGTCCCAGTAGCGGCCGGGCGGCGTGAACGGATGATGCGGATCGGGGAACGAGCATTGCACGAAGAACGGCTCGCTCGCCTTCGCCTGTTGCTCGAGATACGCAATGGTTCTCTCAACCACGTAGGTCGTGGGATAGAGCTCCGCCGGGAAACTCGTGCGCCAGGCCTGCGGCAACGAATAGTCCGACGGCAGCGCGGCCTTGGGGCCGCGCAGCGCATCGGCGTCCGGCTTGCGCTCGCGCAGCCAGCGCGTGTAGGTGCCGTGCACGTCGACGGCGTGGCCCGAGCATAGCTCGACGTGGTCGAAGCCGTAGTAGGGCAGTCGGAACGAGCGCATCGGGTTTCTATCCCACTCGCGGCCGTTCTCCTGCTCGTAGGCGGGGTCGAGAAGATCGTCCTTCTCGGCCTCGTCACAGCCGGCGGGCGGCGGGACATAGCCTGCAGGCAGCGGCGGCTTCGGCGTCACCGTGGGCATGCCGGTCATGTTCTGCAGATGGCTCTTGCCGATCAGCGCGGTGCGCCAGCCGGCGGCGCGGAACAGGTCGATGAAGGTATTGGCGGCAAGCGACAGCGATATGCCGTTGTAGCGCACGCCATGCAGTGAGGGCAGGCGGCCGGTCATCAGCGTCGCGCGGTTGGGCTGGCACACGGGGCTTGCCACATAGAAATGCTCGAACGTCGTGCCGCGCGCCGAAAGGCTGTCGATCGTAGGCGTGCGGATGATGCGGTTGCCGTAACAGCCGAGGTGGTCGGCGCGCAGCTGGTCGGTGATGAAGAACAGGAAGTTGAGCCGGTCGGTCATTATCCACACTCGCATGGTCCGCAAACGCCGCAGGCACGGCTTGCCGGGACTGCGTATACTTGGCCTCGCATGGTTGCAATGACCCCTTCTGACGATGCGCGCTTCATGGCGCTCGCGCTTGCGCTCGGACGCCGCGGGCTCGGTCGCACCTGGCCCAATCCCGCGGTCGGCGCCATGATCGTACGCGACGATGGGGCCGGGCCGGTGATCGTCGGGCGCGGCTGGACCCAGCCGGGCGGCCGCCCGCATGCCGAGCCCGAGGCGCTGCAGCGCGCAGGCGAGGCGGCCCGTGGCGCAACGATGTACGTCACGCTCGAGCCCTGCTCGCACCATGGCAAGACGCCGCCCTGCGCGGACGCGATCGTGGCCGCCGGCATCGCGCGCGTCGTCTCGGCCATGACCGACCCCAATCCCGAAGTTTCAGGCGCCGGCCACTGGCGGCTCGCTGAGGCCGGCATCGAGGTCGAGGTCGGGGTCGGCGCCGAGGCAGCGGTGCGTGCCCACGCCGGCCACATCCGTCGCGTGCACGATGACCGGCCACACGTGATGCTCAAGCTTGCGGTCTCCGCCGACGGCAAGGCTGGCCTTGCCGGCCGGCGGCCGGCCACGATCACGGGTGAGCCGGCGCGTGCCCGTGTCCATGCGCTACGGGCG
Organism: uncultured Alphaproteobacteria bacterium; assembly: GCA_963753575.1. Classification (GTDB taxonomy): domain Bacteria; phylum Pseudomonadota; class Alphaproteobacteria; order Rhizobiales; family Xanthobacteraceae; genus VAZQ01. Next base: position 1,225,556 of record CAVWCR010000003.1, on the reverse strand, counting down.
ATGAGCGACGCGGTCCTGACCGGCATCGGCACGGCGCTGGCTGATAATCCGCTGCTCACCTGCCGGCTGCCCGGCATGGCCGAGCGCTCGCCGGTGCGGGTGGTGCTCGACAGCGCGCTGCGGCTGCCGCTCGATAGCCGGCTCGTCACCTCGGCGCCTGCGACGCCGCTCTGGATAGTGACCGGCGAGGCGGCTTCGAGGGCGCGCGCGGAAGCGCTGCAGCGCCAGGGCGCCGAGGTCCTGCGGCTGGCGTCTGCAGGCGGCCGGCTCGACCTGTTGGCTGTGCTGCGTCTCCTCGCCGAGCGCGGCATCACGCGGCTGATGGTGGAAGCCGGGCCGATCCTTGCCGCCGCGTTCCTCACCGCCGACCTGGTGGACGAGGCGGTGCTGTTGCGGGCGCCGACCACCATCGGCACCGACGGCATCGACGCCCTGGAAGGCCAACCGCTGGAACGGCTGACCCACTCGCCCGGTCTGGCCCTGGTCAGCATCGAGGCGGTGGGTGCCGATGTGCTCGAGCATTACGAGCGGCGCATTGACCTGGGCGAGCGCTGAGGCGATGAATCGTGTGAAGGGAGCACCTCATGGCGCACGAGCCGCACGGCCATGATCATGGCCACGACCACGACCACCATCACCACGATCATCACCACCATCATGGCGACGACCATCACCATCATTGGGAATCCGCCGACTACGTGCGCGCATGGATCGCGCGCGATGCCGAGCGGCACGGCGAGCGCGAGCGCATCATCGCGCACCTGATCGGGGCCATCCCGTTTGCGCGCGACGCGGCGATCGAGGTTCTCGACGTCGGCGGCGGCGCCGGTGTCATTGCGGAGGCGGTGCTCGAGGCGTTTCCGCAGGCGACCGTCACGATCCAGGATTTCTCGCCGCATATGCTCGAGGGCGCGCGCGAACGTCTGGTCCGCCATGCCGGGCGTTTGCGCACCGTCCTGAGCGACCTCACCGACCCCGGCTGGACGACGACCGTGGGCGGACCGTTCGATCTCGCCGTCTCCGGCATCGCGATCCACAATCTCAAGGCCATGGGCGCGATCGCTGCCTGCTACGACGCCGTGCGCTCGCTGCTCAAGAGTGGTGGCGCCTTCATCGATTACGATCATTTCGATCGCGCCGGCGGCGTGCCGCTCAACCAGCACATGCTCAAGGTCGCAGGCTTCGCGAGCGCGGACGTGGTCTGGCACGAGCATCCGACCGCGGTCATCAAGGCGAGCGTCTGATGCCGTATAGCCAATCGAATGGCGTGGACATCTGGTACGAGGTGACGGGCGACGGCCCCGCGATGGTGTTCGTCCACGCCAATCCATTCGATCATGATCTCTGGCTCTACCAGGCGGCGCATTTCTCCACCTGGTTCAAGGTCGTCGGCATCGATATCCGCGGCTACGGGCGCTCCTCCAAGGTGACCAAGCCCTATGCGCTGATCGACATGGCCGACGACGTGGTCGGGGTGATGAAGGATCTCGGCCTCGCGCGTGCGGTGCTCATGGGCTGCAGCGTCGGCTCGGGCATTGCGCTCCTACTCGGCCTCGAGCACCCGGAGCTGTTCGATGCCATCATCCTGGTCGGCGGTAATTCCGGTTCGAGCAGCCGTTACCAGAGCCGCGTCGACGGCTACCGCAAGGACCTTGCCGCCTATCACATCAAGCATCTGCGCGAGCTGGTGGCGCCGGCGTTTGCCGACAGTGCGCTCGGGCGGCACCTGCTCAACCTGTGGGTCGAGCGCGAGCCGCGGCTCTCCGGCGAGGCGATCGCGCAGGTGTTCATGGCCGGCAATCACACCGACACCACCGAGCGGCTCCCGGCCATGATCGCGCCGACGCTGGTTATCAACGGCGAGCTCGACCATTCGTTGCCGGCCGGCCAACGCACCGCAAGCCTCATTCCGGGCGCCGTGCACAAGGTGCTGCCCGGCACCGGCCACGCCTGCTGCATCGAGGATCCGGCGGGCTTCGACCGGCTGGTGATCGATTTCCTGCGCGCGCGCAAACTCATGCCGGAGCTGTGACCGTCATGTTCACCGGCATCGTCACCGACGTCGGCGAGATCCTTGCCGTTCGCCCGCGCAGCGAAGGGCTGCATCGGCTCAAGATCGGCTGCAGCTACGAGCGCGCGTCGATCGTCGAAGGCGCCTCGATCGCCTGCTCGGGCGTGTGCATGACGGTCGTGGGGATCGGAGAGGAAGACGGCCGCACCTGGTTTGCGGTCGATGCAGCGGCCGAAACGCTGCGGATCACGACCGTCGGCCGCTGGCGCCACGGCACGCGCGTCAACCTCGAGCGTCCGCTCAAGGCCGCTGACGAGCTTGGCGGCCATATCGTGGCCGGCCACGTGGACGGGCTTGCCGCGCTGATCACGCGCGACGATCAGGCCGAGATGGCCCGCTTGGTGCTGCGCGCGCCGCATGAGCTTGCCCGCTTCATCGCGCCCAAGGGCTCGGTCGCGCTCGATGGCGTCTCGCTCACGGTCAACGAGGTCGAGGGCGACACGTTCTCGGTGCTGATCATCCCGCACACGCTCAAGGTCACGACGCTCGGCGAGCTCGCAGTCGGCGACGCGGTCAATCTCGAAGTTGACCTGATGGCGCGCTATGCGGCGCGGCTGTTGGAAACGCGCGCCTGACCCGCGCGGTTTCATGGCCCGGAAGGAAATGCGCCGCTTGCTTCTTAGGGGCCTGGCTTGGTAGTCACCCTGCAACAGAGTGGAATTCAAATGGCCGAGCCGCGACGCACCATTCCGACCGACCCGGGCGACCTCAAGGGCGTGCGCATCCTGGTCGTTGAAGCACGTTTCTACGACGATATCGCCGACGAGCTTCTCAAGGGCGCAACCGCGGCGCTTGATGCCGCCGGGGCCGTCTATGACCGCCTCAGCGTGCCCGGCTCGCTCGAGATCCCGCCCGCCATCACGATCGCGCTCGATGCCGCCGAACGTGCCGGCAAGCCCTACGAGGGCGCGGTCGCGCTCGGCTGCGTGATCCGCGGCGACACCATCCATTTCGAGATCGTGTCGTTCGAATCCTCGCGCGGGCTGATGGACATCTCGCGCACCCGCGGCGTGCCGATCGGTAACGGCATCGTCACGGTCGACAATGATGCGCAGGCCTGGATGCGGGCCAAGGTTGGCGAGGCGGACAAGGGCGGCGACGCCGCGCGTGCGGCGCTCGCGCTCGTCCGTCTCAAGCGCCGCCTGGCGGCGGGCTGAGCGCCATGGCCCGCGACGACGCGCCTGGCGATGAACGCAAGGCTAACAGGCGCGGGGCGGCGCGGCTTGCCGCAGTGCAGGCGCTCTATCAGATGGACATCGCGGGCACCGGCGTGAACGACATCCTGGCGCAGTTCGAAAGCCACTGGATCGGCCGCGAGGTCGAAGGCAATCAGTACCTGCCGGCCGAGGCGGCGTTCTTCCGCGATGTGGTCGGCGGCGTGGTGCGCGAGCAGCGCACGCTCGATCCGCTCATTGACGATGTGCTGTCGCAGGGCTGGCCGCTCAAGCGAATCGAGGCGATCCTGCGCGCCATCTTGCGCGCCGGCGCCTACGAGCTCGATCATCGGCGCGACGTGCCGGCGCGCGTCGTCGTCTCCGAATATGTCGACGTTGCCCACGCTTTCGTCGAGCGCGACGAAGCCGGCATGGTCAATGCCGTGCTCGATCGCATCGCGCGCAAGCTGCGCGCCGCCGAGTTCGACCGCGCGACCGGCTGAGCGGTCATCCGCACAGAAATGGCAGCGCGACCGGGCTGCGGAAATTCGACGATGAGTTCCAGGCGATCTCGTCTTGCGTGAGATGATAGTCGGGCACGCGTTCGAGAAAACGCCGCATCGCAACTTCTGTGACGAAGCGCGCGAACTGGCTGCCGAGACAGAAATGCTTGCCGGCGCCGAAGCCGAGGTGCCCGAGCGGACGGCGGTCGAGGTCGTAACGGTCGGGGTCGGGAAACTTGCGCCGGTCGCGGTTGCCCGAGCCGAAGGCGAGCGCGACCTTGTCGCCCGGCTTGAGGCTTTGACCATGCAGCTCGACCGGCTTCATCACAGTACGCTTGAAGCGTTGTGCCGAGGTGTTGAACCGCAGCGACTCCTCGATCGCCGGTGCGATCAGGCTCGTGTCGGCGACGATACGGCGCCGCGTGTCGGGATGGTCATGCAGGTTGAGCGCCAGCATGCTCATGAAGCTTGAGAGCGATTCGACGCCCGCCATCACGAAGGTCGCGGAGGTGAGCACAATCTCGCGCTCGCTCAGGCGGTCGCCGTCGATCTCGGCTTCGGCGAGATGCGTGATCAGATCGTCCTTCGGGTTGGCGCGCCGCGCTGCGACTTCCGCCGTGATGAAGTCGCCGAGGTCCTTGAAGGCGGCGATGTGCTCGGCGTTGCGGCCCTTCACCGCCTTGTCGGTCGAGACCGCCAGGATGACCTTGCGCCTGATCTCGGCGTGGTCGCGCTCGGAGAGTCCCATGGTGCGGAAGAGAAGCCCGACCGAGATCTGGCTGGAAAAATCGGCAACGAAATCGAAGCGCTTCTGATCGCAGATGCGATCGAGCGAACGATCAGCGATCTCGATGGTCGGGGCGGCGAGGTGCTCGGTGTTGCGCTTGGTAAAGGCGGTCTGGCTCAGCGCGCGCAGCCGGTCGTGCCGGGGCGGGTCGGTGGTGCCGAGCGTCGCGCCGGCGCGGCCCGGCAACTCGTCGATCATGTTGCCCTGCGAGGACGAGAACGTCTGCCAGTCCTGCGCCGCCTGTAGGATGTCGTGGTAGCGCGAGAGGATGAAGAGGCCGGCGCCCTCGCTCCAGTAGCAGGGATACTGCTCCCGCAGCACCTCGTAGTAGGGGAACGGGTTGGCGTCGATTTCGGGGGAATAGAGGTCGAACGCTTCCATAGCGCCTGCCGACGTGCCATTGGGTCAACCATGATGCTACGTTGAGGAGACAGGCGAGGAAAGGATGACAAAGCGCGCGGCAGGGCAGACTGGCGAGGACGAGATCATCGCCCGCTATTTCCGGCCGCTGGCGACGCATCCGGCCGCCTTGGGGCTCGTTGACGATTGCGCCGCGCTACCGGTTCCCGCGGGCAGCGACCTCGTCCTCAAGACCGACGCCATCGTGGGCGGCGTGCATTTCTTCCCAGAGGACGCCGCCGACAAGGTCGCCCAGAAGGCGCTGCGCGTGAACCTCTCCGATCTCGCCGCCAAGGGCGCCAAGCCGGAGGGCTTTCTGCTCGCGCTTGCGCTGCCGAAGGAGATCGGTTCGGCCTGGCTGAAAGCCTTCGCGCGCGGGCTCGGCAAGGATGCCGCCGCCTACGGCTGTCCGCTCCTGGGTGGCGACACCGACCGCACGCCAGGTCCCATCACCATCGCGATCACTGTCTTTGGTACGCTGCCGCGCGGCAGCATGGTGACGCGTATGGGCGCGCGGGTCGGCGACCGGGTGATGGTGACGGGCACGATCGGCGACGCGGCGCTCGGGCTGGCGTTGCGGCAGGATCCCGCGGCAGCGGAACGCTTCGGACTGTCGCGGCGGGAGGCGGCGCATCTTGCCGAGCGCTATCTCGTGCCGCAGCCGCGCAACGTGGTGGCCGAGGTCCTGCGCCGTCATGCGTCGGGCGCGATGGATGTCTCGGACGGGCTGGTCGGTGACTTCACCAAGCTTTGCACGGCGTCCGGCGTCAGCGCAGAGATTGACGCCACGCGCGTTCCGCTCTCTGCCGCCGCGCAACGCACGGTGGCGGCCGAGCCCGCGATGTTCGAGCGCGCGCTCACCGGCGGCGACGACTATGAGATCGTCTGCACCGTTGCGCCCAAGAAGGTTGCGTCGTTTCAGACGGCCGCCGCCAAGGCCGGCGTGCCGCTCGCCGAGATTGGCGTCGTCAGCAAGGGCAGCGCGCCGCCGCGCTTCCTCGATCGCGACGGCAGGCCGCTCATGTTCAAGCAAGGCTCGTTCAGTCATTTCTAATAAACGAGGGGAGGGATCGTCATGGATGATCGCACCGACGCCAGCAAGCTGACCGTCTCGTCGTCGGAGCAGTCGGCCTATCGCGGCGGCAGCCCGCTGCGGCGCCGCTTTCCGACGATCGCCTATCTGCGTGAACGGGCGCGCCACCATATCCCGCGCTTTGCCTTTGAATATTCCGACGGCGGCGCCGGTGCAGACAAAGGCATCGCGCGCAACTGGGCCGCCCTCGACGCCGTCGAGCTTGTGCCGCGCTACGGCGTGATGCCGGCGCTGCCCGCCTGCGAGGTCGAGCTGTTCGGCCGCCGCTATGCGGCGCCGCTCGGCATTGCGCCGATGGGCGGACCGGCGCTGGTGTGGCCCGGCGCCGACCGCTTCATGGCGGCGGCTGCGCAAAAGGCGCGTGTGCCTTACGTGCTCGGCACCGTCGGCGGGCTCACGATCGAGGAGGCCGCGAAGATCGCGCCCGATGTGCTCTGGTTCCAGCTCTACCGCATGGCGCGCAACGACCATGCGCTCGCCTTCGATCTCATGCGCCGTGCCGACGCCGCGGGCGTGCATGCCTTTGTGATGACGGTCGACGTGCCGGTGCGCACCACGCGCCCGCGCGAGGTGGTGGTCGGGCTCGGCGGCGGCAAGTTCAGCCCCGACCTGCGCATGATCTTCGACATGCTGTGCGCGCCGGGCTGGCTCGCTTCGCTCGCGCGCGAAGGCCATCCGCGCTTTGCCAATCTCAAGTCCTACGCCGGCGCGAACGCCGGCACCAACGACGTCATTGCGTTCGCGCGCGATGAGATCGGCGGCGCCTTCACCTGGGACGAGATCGCCCGCTTCCGCGATCGCTGGAAGCGCCCGCTCATTCTCAAGGGCATCATGCATCCGGCCGACGCCGCGCGCGCTCTCTCGCTCGGCATCGACGGCATCTGGGTGTCGAACCACGGCGGCCGCCAGATCGAGGCGCTGCCGGCCTCGATCGATGTGCTGCCCGCGATCGCCGCCGAAGTGCGCGGCCGCGCCACCGTCATCCTCGACAGCGGCGTGCGCAGCGGCACCGACGTCGTGCGCGCGCTCGCGCTCGGCGCCGACGCGGCCTTCGCCGGCAAGGCCTTCCTGTGGGGGCTCGGCGCGCTGGGCGCGCTGGGGCCTGGCCACGTCATCGACCTCCTGCGCGACGAGACCCGCGCGGCGTTCGGCCAGATCGGCGCGCATGCTCTCCCTGAGGCGCGCTCAGTGGTCATCCGCCATCCGGGCGCGCTGGCCTTTGCGAGCGAATGATTTTTAGGGAGTAGCCTGCTGAAGCGACTGGAAATTCCTCTCCGGTGGCTTCGTTTTGGCAAAAGCGCGCCGCGCGCGTTGACGCTGACCGCGGCGGGTTGTTCGCCGACCCCCGGAAACAGGGCGGAACCCGCTGATTTATCGGGCGTATTTCCGCCGGTTGGTTCGTTTTTGCAAAACCTGGCAGAGGTCTCGCGGTCGAGCCGCCGGATCGCCATCTTGCGGCGCGCGAAGGCGCGTCGCTCGTAGCGCGACAGGCTCGCCAGCCGCTTGATGGCGGGCGAGGACAGGCAGGGACGCGAAGCAAGGTCGGCCACGAGCAGATTGCTCTTCGCCTGCCGGATGCGCACCAGATCGGCCTGCGCGAGCGCGATCTTGGTCGCGCCCTCGCGGCGTTCGGCGCTCGCGTCCGGTCCGGCAATCGCCTCCGTCAGGCTCATGATCAGGCGCAGCGAAGCGAGATCGCCGCCGACCGGCAGTGTCAGGCCATGGCGGCGGGCATTGCGCGCCGCGCGTGCCTTGCCGGCCGCGGTCCGGGGACCAGTGCTGCGCCGCGCGTTGCGCCGGTTGGCGGCGCGTTTGCGCGCGCTCACCCGGCCGCGGCGCCGCAGGCGGCGCCGGCTGGTCAGAGGGGAGGCCATGGGCTCGCTGAGGTCAATTTGTTCCTCATACTATTTCACCCATAAAATATGTACTGCAGGTGAAAATAATAGGTCGTTGGTGGAGAGAGCGCAAGGGGTGGCCTTGCTCTATTTTTCCGCAATGGAACTCGACAGTTTGTCACGGCGCCCTCGTGAGCAGCTCCCGCTGCATTGCGCTGTTTGGCGGCGACCCCGCACGCGCGCGCCAAATAGCGGACCCGCTTGAGCGCTCGATCTTGGCGTTTGTTTTCCGGGAACTTTTGGCCATGGGCCGGCTGCAGTCGCGCATCGCCGGAACTGCGCTGGTCGCGGGCGGCATCTGGTTTGCGGCGCGGGCCATTGTTTAGACCTGTTCCAGGAATGCCGGGAACGTGATTGCGGAAGCCGCATGTTTGTGCGTGAATAAATGATCATGGATTGATGTCTGTGCGCAGCCGGTCGACGCGTCGAGCCGGAGCAGGCTGAAAGCCACGTAGACCGCCTGCGCAAGCGATAGGGGAGGAGCCCGAGATGAAGACGATACGACAATTCTACTTGACCACGGCGGCCGCCATCGGGCTTGCCGCGCTGCTTTCCGGGCCGAGCGAGCTACGCGCCCAGCAGGGCGGTACCCAGGCGACGGTGGCGATTGATGCCGACGATATCGGCGGCGTGGTGCGCGGCCCCAATGGGCCGGAAGCCGGGGTCTGGGTGATCGCGGAAACGACCGAGCTGCCCACCAAGTTCGCCCGCATGGTCGTGACCGACGACCAGGGCCGCTACGTCATCCCCGACCTGCCGACGGCCGACTATCAGGTCTGGGTGCGCGGGTATGGGCTTGTCGACTCGCCCAAGATGCGTAGCAAGCCCGGCCAGCACCTCGACCTCACGGCGGTGTCGGCGCCGAACGCGGCGGAGGCGGCGCATTACTATCCCGCAGCCTATTGGTTCTCGATGCTGAAGATTCCGCCGGCGAGCGATTTCGGCGGCTCGACCCAGATCCCGAAGAACATCACGCGGGATAACTGGCTGCGGCAGATGAACAACGTCGACTGCGTCGGCTGCCACCAGCTCGGCCAGGAATCCACCCGCACGATCCCGGCGGCGTTCGGGCCGTTCCGCGACGGCCGCGAAGCCTGGGTGCGCCGCATCCAGTCCGGCCAGGCCGGCGGGATGATGACCAACCGCATCGCCGGGCAGTTCGGCGCGGTGCCGTACCAGTACTTCGGCGACTGGACCGACCGCATCGCCAAGGGCGAGCTGCCGAAGAGCAAACCGCCGCGGCCGCAGGGCGTCGAGCGCAACATCGTCGTCACGTCGTGGGAGTGGGGGACCGAGAAGAATTATCTGCACGACCTGATCTCCTCTGATCGGCGCAATCCAACCGTCAACGCCAACGGCCCGCTCTACGGCTCGAACGAATATTCGTCGGACGACATGCCGATCCTCGATCCGAAGACGAACAAGGTGACGTTCTTCAAGCTGCCGGTCAGAGATGCAAATACGCCTTATGCGCTCGGGCCTGGCCACGCCGCAGCGATCAAGCCGCTGCAGCCCTCGGCCTATTGGGGCGACCGGCAGATCTGGGACACCAAGGCCAACAATCACAACTCGATGTTCGACAAGAAGGGACGGTTGTGGCTCGCGGCCGGCATTCGCGGCATGAACAATCCGGACTTCTGCAAGAAGGGATCGGATCATCCCTCCGCCAAGGTGTTCCCGCTTGAAAAAGCTGCGCGCCAGGCTGCGATGTTCGATCCCAAGACGAAGAAGTACACCTTCATCGACACCTGCTTCGGCACCCATCATCCGCAATTCGGCTACGACGCCGACGATACGCTCTGGTTCAGCGGCACCGGCCAGGTGGCGGGCTGGATCAACACCAAGACCTTCGACGAGACTGATGATGCCGCGAAGTCGCAGGGCTGGTCGCCGTTCGTGCTCGACACCAACGGCAACGGCAAGCGCGACGACTATGTGGAGCCGAACGACCCGATCGATCCGGCGAAGGACAAGCGCATCACCGGCGGCTCCGGCCCCTACGCCGTGATGCCCAGTCCGGTCGACGGCTCGATCTGGTATACGGTCGGCGTGTTCGGCGGCCCGCCCGGCTTCCTGCGCTTCGATCCAAAGACCGGACTGTCGGAATTCTTCCACCTGCCGAAGCAGGGCCGTGGCATCCGCGGCGGCGACATCGACAAGAACGGCGTCGCCTGGGGCTCGGCCTCGAACGGCAGCCTCGTCAGCTTCGACCGCCGCAAGTGCAAGGGCCCGCTCAACGGCCCGAAGGCGACCGGCGATCATTGTCCGGAAGGCTGGACGTTCTATCGCTATCCGGGCCCGAGCTTCGAGGGCGAGACCACCAGCGTGGAAGCGAGCTACTACACCTGGGTCGACCAGCACAACACGTTGGGGCTCGGCGAGAACGTCCCGATCTCGACCGCAAACCTCAGCGACGGCTTCGTCGCGCTCAAGGACGGGCAGATGGTCTCGATCCGCATTCCGTACCCGATGGGCTTCTACGCCAAGGGCCTCGACGGCCGCATCGACGATCCCAACGCCGGCTGGAAGGGACGCGGGCTGTGGAGCACCAATGGCGACCGCACGCCTTGGCTGATGGAAGGCGGCAAGGGCTCGCACCCGCGCGCCGTGCATATCCAGGTGCGGCCCGACCCGCTCGCACATTGAGCGCAGCGCGCGTGGGCGCACGCAAAGACGGAAAGGCCCCGCACGCGGGGCCTTTCTTGTTTGCAGGTTGTAGCCCGGGTTGAGCGGACGAAACCCAGGATGGACAGCGTAAGTTCCACAGTCGCTCCCGCATTCGCTTTCGCTCAATGCGGGCTACAGGCTGCCGCATACCTGACCCTGCTGGACGCCGTCACGAAGATTGACACCATCGTAGTGTCTCGCAATCGCAGTGTCTCGCAATCGCAATGTCTCGCAATCGCAATGTCTCGCAATCGTAATGTCTCGCAGCAGAGTCAGCGGCGACCGCAGCAGGCGTCAGCCCGCAATCCGCCGCCCCCACTTGTCCATTCGGCATTGGCAGTTGGGGCAGGTGAAGCCGCCCCACATGGCCTCGCTCCCCGAGGCGGGCGGGCGGATGCGAGGAATTTCCTGCCCGCAATTCGGACACACGACGCGTTGGAAATTGATGCCCCATTTGTTCTTGACGATGGTGCCATGGATGACGAGGCCAGCCAGAATAGCGAGCACCACAAACAAGATATAGATCAGCGCTTCCATGCTCCCTCACTCTCCGTCGGGCCCGGTGGCCCAATCTACTCGGCCTTGATGTGCGCCGCCTTGATAATCGGCCGCCATGTCTCGATTCCATCATAGGGGACAGACCCCTCTTGTCCTATTTCCACTCGTGCGGCCTGCGCGCGGAAGCACTATCCGCTACCGCGGGACTGACCTGCGCGGGCGTCGTGGCGGCGACGGGCAAGGGCGGCTAGAAGGAGGGCACTCGATCGAGTTGGATCTCTCACAGCGATCGGGACATAGCGACGAGGATCCATGTCGGCCATCGCCGATATCGCAACGAGCGACGTGACCGACGACCGCCTGGCGCGGCGCAATGCGCTGGTGCTCGCGGTCGCGCAGGCGCTCGCCGGCGGCAACAACGCGGTGCTGGTTGCGACCGCCGGGCTGGTCGGCGCCATGCTCGCGCCCGATCGGGGGCTGGCGACGCTGCCGATCACCGTCTACGTCATCGGCCTCTGGATGGGGACGCTGCCGGTGGGTGCGCTATCGCGGCGTTACGGCCGCCGCACCGCGTTCCAGGTCGGCACCGTGTTCGGCGTGCTGACCGGGCTCATCTGCTGCCTGGCGGTGCTCGAGGCGTCGTTTCCGCTGTTTCTTCTGGGCGCGCTGTTCTCAGGCTTCTACGCCGCCGCGCACCAGGCCTATCGCTTCGCTGCTGCCGATACTGCCAGCGAAGCATTCAGGCCGAAGGCGATCTCGTGGGTCATGGTGGGCGGCATCGCCTCCGGCGTTGTCGGCTCGCAGCTTGTGATCGTGAGCAAGGACCTCTGGCTGCCCTATATGTTCGCCGGCACGTATCTCGCGCAGGCGCTGCTCGCCGTCGTCGCGGCCAGCGTGCTGACGCTGGTGAACATCCCGACGCCGCCGCCGCGCGTCGCCGGCGACAATGGCCGCCCGCTCGGCGAGATCGTCCGCCACCCGCGCTTCATCGCCGCCGTCACCTGCGGGGTGGCGAGCTACGCCATGATGAACCTGATGATGACGTCGGCGCCGCTCGCGATGGTCGACTGCAATCACTCGGTGACCGAGGCGACGCTCGGCCTGCAATGGCATGTGCTCGGCATGTACACGCCAAGCTTCTTCACCGGCGCGCTGATCATGCGCTACGGGGTCGAGCGGATCATGGTCCTGGGCTTCGTGATATTTCTGGTGAGCGCCCTGGTCTCGATCGCGGGCATCGCGCTCTGGAATTTCTGGATTGGCCTGACGCTGCTTGGCGTCGGCTGGAACTTCTCCTTCATCGGCGCCACCACCATGGTGACCCAATGCCACCGCGCGAACGAGCGCAACAAGGTGCAGGCGTTCAACGATTTCCTGGTGTTCGGCGGGATGGTGGTGGCCTCGTTTTCGTCCGGCAAGCTGCTCGCCAGCTTTGGCTGGACGGCGCTCAATCAGGTCATGTTTCCGGTCGTGCTGGCGGCGGGCGCGCTGCTGGCGTTCGCGATGCTGCGGGCCCGCGCGTCCTCGCGGCCCGCTTGAGCGCACCCCTCGGCTGCCCCAAGCCGGCGCCTGATCCGTCTATCTAATTGAAATACAAAGAAAAAGATGTCCTGTTCGGGGCGCCCGAGTGGCCGATTTCCACGCGTTGCGTGGTACGGCCGTTTTTGGCTATATCCGCGCGGCTCTTGGCCGGCCTGACTCGGGCCGTCGTCACGAAGCCGGGCAATCGCCCGGCGGGCTTCTCGAACCGGGATTGAATCCAATGATAGCTCTGGGGGTCATCGTCCTCTGCGGACTGCTTTCGATTGCCTACGGCGCATGGGCGACCACGTCGGTCATGGCAGCGGACGCCGGCAACGCCAAGATGCAGGAGATTTCGGCCGCCGTGCGCGAGGGCGCGCAGGCCTATCTCAAGCGCCAGTACACCACCATCGGCGGGGTGGGCGTCGTGATCTTCCTGGTGCTCGGCTTCCTCCTGGGTTGGCTGGTGGCGTTCGGATTCCTGATCGGCGCGGTGCTCTCGGGGGCGGCCGGCTTCATTGGAATGAACGTCTCGGTGCGCGCCAATGTGCGCACCGCTCAGGCCGCGATCGGATCGCTCGCTGGCGGGCTCGAGCTCGCATTCAAAGCCGGCGCCATCACAGGCCTTCTGGTTGCAGGTCTCGCGCTGCTGGGCGTGACCATCTATTTCTGGGTGCTGATCGGGCCGCTTGGCTTGCCGGCCAACAGCCGCGTGGTGGTCGACGCCCTGGTGGCGCTCGGCTTCGGCGCTTCGCTGATCTCGATCTTTGCGCGTCTTGGCGGCGGCATCTTCACCAAGGGCGCCGACGTTGGCGGCGACCTTGTCGGCAAGGTCGAGGCCGGTATCCCGGAGGACGATCCGCGCAATCCCGCCACCATTGCGGACAACGTCGGCGACAACGTCGGCGACTGCGCCGGCATGGCGGCCGACCTGTTCGAGACTTATGCGGTGACGGCGGTCGCCACCATGGTGCTGGCCGCGATCTTCTTCGCAAGCGGGCCCGGCGACACGCTGTTGCGCATGATGACGCTGCCGCTCGCGATCGGCGGCGTCTGCATCGTCACCTCGATCATCGGCACCTTCTTCGTGAAGCTCGGCGCCAGCCAGTCGATCATGGGAGCGCTCTACAAGGGCTTGATCGCGACGGCGCTGCTGTCGCTGGTCGCGCTCGTTCTGGTCGTGCTCTGGATCCTGCCGAACGGCTTCGGCGCGATCCCGGGCGTGCCCTATACCGGCGCCAACCTCTTCGCCTGCGGCGTGACCGGGCTTGTCGTCACTGGGCTGATCGTGTGGATCACCGAATACTACACCGGCACCGACTACCGCCCGGTGCAGTCGATCGCGGCGGCCTCGCGCACCGGCCATGGCACCAATATCATTCAGGGCCTCGCGATTTCGCTGGAATCGACCGCGCTGCCGACCATCGTGATCATTGCCGGCATCCTGACGACTTACGGACTGGCGGGGCTGTTCGGCATTGCGATTGCGGTGACCACCATGCTGGCGCTCGCGGGCGTCGTGGTCGCGCTCGACGCCTTCGGGCCGGTGACCGATAACGCCGGCGGCATCGCCGAGATGGCGGGCCTGCCGAAGGAAGTGCGCAAGTCGACCGACGCGCTCGACGCCGTCGGCAACACCACCAAGGCGGTGACCAAGGGCTATGCCATCGGCTCCGCCGGGCTCGGCGCGCTGGTGCTGTTTGCGGCCTACAACCAGGACCTCAACTTCTTCATCAGCAACACGGCGCAGTATCCCTACTTCAAAGGCGTGAAACTCGATTTCTCGCTCAGCAATCCTTACGTCGTCGTCGGCCTTCTGTTCGGCGGCCTGCTGCCTTACCTGTTCGGAGCCATGGGGATGACGGCCGTCGGACGTGCGGCCGCCGCGATCGTCGAGGAGGTGCGCCGGCAATTCCGCGAGAAGCCCGGCATCATGCAGGGCACCGACAAGCCCGACTACGGCACGGCGGTCGACCTACTCACCAAGGCTGCGATCAAGGAGATGATCATTCCGTCGCTGCTGCCGGTGCTCTCGCCGGTCGTCGTCTATTACGTGATCTATGCGGTCGCCGGCTGGGGAACGCCGGAAGGCAAATCGGCGGCGTTCTCGGCGGTCGGCGCCATGCTGCTCGGCGTGATCGTCACCGGCCTGTTCGTCGCTATCTCGATGACGTCGGGCGGCGGCGCCTGGGACAACGCCAAGAAGTTCATCGAGGACGGCCACTACGGCGGCAAGGGCTCGGAAGCTCACAAGGCGGCGGTGACCGGCGACACGGTCGGCGATCCTTACAAGGATACGGCTGGTCCTGCCGTGAACCCGATGATCAAGATCACCAACATCGTGGCGCTGTTGCTGCTCGCCGTGCTGGCGCACTGAAACTGCTTTGGTAGCCCGGATGTTGCTGCGCTTCATCCAGGCGACGGCGGCTCACTGAGCGTCAGCCGTCTTTTACCGAAGCCGTCTACTGAAGCACCTGAGAGAAAGCCCCGCGCCGGTCGCGGGGCTTTTCGCATTTTTTGCCGAGGTCTCGTCACGGCGTGGACACATTCCACGATCCTCAGCCGGCAATTACCGCTGCGCAAACGCCTTCTCCAGCTACCCTTAAATAAGCCATTGGCCGACAAGAGCGCGGCCTCTTTGTCACGCAACAGTTATCAACAGAATTCTTATGATACCTCCATATTTAGCTCTTTGATGTGACTTTTTAGCAACACCCTTTGCGGCGAAATTGAATTAATAATCAGTGACTTGGGGGAGGCAGGACGCCGATCTCGGGGCTTGTAGGGGGCGAGTATTCGTATGCGTAACAAGGCATTGCTGTGGATAACTGCGCTTGCGGGGCTGGCATCGACGGGGGCGGCGCAGGCGGCCGATATGCCCCTCAAGGCACCGGCGGCCGTCGCGGCGCCGTTCAGTTGGACCGGCTTTTACGTCGGTGGCCACGTCGGCGGCGGCTGGGGCGACAAGGCGTTTTCGCTTCCGGACATCGCCGGCCAGGAATTCGGTGACTGCTACGGCAAGTTCCAGAAGTGCTTCGACTTCAGCGATCTCGGCAGCCCGGCGTTCAAGCACAAGCTCTCCGGTTTCCTCGGCGGCGTGCAGGCCGGCTTCAACTTCCAGTCCGGCGCCTGGGTGCTCGGCGTCGAAGGCCAGTTCTCCTGGACCAAGATGGACGAGACGAGCACAACGAAACTCGGCGAGTTCTACTTTCAGAACTGCTGGTACCAGTTCTCCAAGGACATCGACCTCGAGGCCAAGACCAAGGTCAATTGGGTCGCCACCGTCGCGGCCCGGCTCGGCTACACCTTCGACCGCTTCATGATCTACGCCAAGGGCGGTGTCGCCTTCGCGGACCAGGACTACGACTGGATCGTTACCAAGGGCGACAAGGAACTGTTCACCGCGCAGTTCGGCGAGACCCGGACCGGCTGGATGGTGGGCGCCGGCGCCGAGTGGGCGCTGTGGCGGAACTGGTCGGCGAAGCTCGAATACAATTACATGGACTTCGGCAGCAAGACGCTGAACGCCGCCGCCAACGAATGCCACTATGGCGAGTGCAAGACCTCGGATCTCAAGGTCGGCATCGACGAGAAGATGCACGTCGTGAAGTTCGGCGTGAATTATCATTTCGGCGCTCCCGCCACGATCGTGGCTAAGTATTGAGTACCACGATCGGCAAGCTGGAGCGGCGATGCTGAAAGCCCCGCGACAACGCGGGGCTTTCTTTTTGGGGCCCGTCGCGGGCGCGCTTCGAGGCGCAGCGTGTCTTGCGGCTCGCGTCCTGTTGCTTGCGGCACTGCTGGACAGAACGGTCGCGCGTTGCTAGCCGGGTCACTGTCAGAGTAGACGCGGGAAGAAACGACCATGGCGATCAAATCCAAGCTGCTCAGCGGGCCCGAATTGTTCGGCTATGTGGCGGAGCCTGAGGTGCCCGCCGGCGGTGGCGTGCTGATCCTGCCAACGATCTACGGAGTCAACGAGTTTGCCCGCGGCTACGCCGATCAGCTCGCGGCGGCGGGCCTGACCGCGGGCGTGTGGGACATCAATTCGGGCCTGCCGCTGACGACGGACTATCAGGAATGCATCAAGCGCGCCCGCACCCTAAGCGACGCCGGCGTCGCCGCCATGGCCGCGCGCTGGCTCGACATGATGCGCAGCGATCTCCGCCTGGCGTCGATCGCGGTCCTCGGCTTCTGCATCGGCGGCCGCTTCGCGCTCTTGCAGGCGGCGAGCGACAAAGCGCTGCGCGCCTGCGCCGTGGCCTATCCATCCATTGAGAGCCCGCGGCTGCCCAACCAGGAGATGGATGCGCTGGCGCTTGCGCCCGACATCGCCTGCCCGGTGCACGTGCTGCAGCCGGGCCACGACCACGTCTGCAGCCCTGAGACCTACGAGGTTCTGATGCGCGCGCTGTTCGCCCGCTCCGCGCCTACATCGCTGCAGAAATATCCCGAGGCCGAGCACGGCTTCATGCATCGCAAGACGCCGGAGACGAATGTTGCCGCAGCCACGCTGGCGTCGCCCCAGATCATCGCCTTCCTCAAGGCCTGCCTGAGCTGACGGTGGTGCGCTGCTGGTTTGCTCAGGCGAGCGTCACCTTGCGCTCGTAGAAGTTCCAGAGGAGCTCAAAGAGACGCGGATTGTAGGTCGCTTCGGCGCAATCGCGGGCTTCCTCTTCGCTCAGCGCAATGGCGCCGCCCATGATCTCGGCCTGCAGCTGGATCTGGGCATTCTCCTCCAGGAACGTGCAGGCGAAGAACGCCTCTTCTGCGGTGGCGCCGGCGACGATGGTGCCGTGGCCGCGCATCTGCGCCACGCGGTGGCCGCCGAGCGCACGCGAGAGGTCGGCGGCCTGATCGTCATTCACCACCAGGCGCGAATTGTTCCAGGTCGGCACGCCGGTGCACAGGAACGAGCCGTGCAGGAACACCGGCAGGAGCGGCTTGCCGGCGATGCCGAGCGCACGCGCATGCGGCGCATGCAGGTGGCACACGCACATGGCGTCGGGCCGGTCGCGATGGATCTGGGTGTGAATACGCCATTCGAGCGGAATGAGCCCGCCCGGATGCTCGATGATGGTGCCGTCGATGTTGTAGACGAAAATCTGCTCAGGCCGCACCGTGCTCTTCTCCGTGCTCGCGCCGGGGCTGATGAAGCATTTGTCGGTGCCGGGCACGCGGATCGAAACGTGCCCGAACATGCCGATCGAGCCTTGCAGGTTCAGCATGCGAGCGAGCGTCGCCGTCTTCGCGCGCAACAGACTTTCATCACTCATGAGACATGAGCCCCCGTTTACTGGCAGCCTATGATGTCGTTAAAGCGTCTTCGCCACGCCCGCGCGCTCGATCAGCTTGCCCCAGCGCTCGATCTCGGCGGCCAGGAATTTCTGCAGCTCGGCGGGCGAGGGGCTCTTCACCGGAATGGTGCCGAGCCGCACGATCAGGGCCTGGACGTCGGCGGTCTGCGTGGCGGCCAGCAGCTCCTTGCTCAGCTTCTCGACGATCGGCTTCGGCGTTGCGGCGGGCACGCAGACGAGCGACCAGCCCACCGCGTCGAAGCCCGGCACGCCCGCTTCCGCGATGGTCGGAAGATCGGGAAGCGCCTTGATGCGCGCGGTGGAACTGACGCCCAGCGCACGCACGCGTCCGGCCTTGATTTGCGCAACCACGCTTCCGGCGTCCGCAAACATGAGCGCGACATGCCCCGCCATCACGTCGTTGAGCCCTAGCGGGGCGCCGCGATAGGCGACCCCGGTCATCTTGGTGCCGGTCATGCTCTGGAACAGCTCGGCCGCGAGATGGATCGCCGATCCGGGTCCGCCGTGCGCAAAGTTGATCTCGCCGGGCTTCGACTTCAAGAGTGCGATCAGTTCCCGCACCGAATGAACCGGCACCTTGGGATTGACCACCAGAGCGAGCGGCGTGCGAAACACCAGCGACACCGCTTGCAGGTCCTTGAGCGTGTCGAACGGCAGCGACTTGAACATGCTGGCGTTGGCGGCAATCGAGCTGGCCGCCGCCAGCAGGGTGAGGCCATCGGGTGCGGCCTTGGCGACGGAGGTCGTCGCCAGCACGCCGCCGGCGCCGACGCGGTTCTCGACCACCACCGGCTTGCCGAGCCGCTGCTGCATCTTGGCCGCAACCGCCCGCATCACCACGTCGAGGCTGCCGCCGGGCGGAAACGAGACCACGATGGTGATCGGGCCGGAAGGAAAGTCCTCAGCCGCGGCTTCGAAGCCGAGGGGCGCCAGCGCGCCGGCGAGGATCGGTGCAACGAGCAGGGATCGCCGTGTGAACATTCCTTCCTCCTTTGTTGCGCCATTGGCGGCGCCTTCTTGGATCTACCGAGGTGTGCCTGATGAGGCTTCGTCCGCAGGCACGCTTTGTTTGCAAGCGCCCTTGTCGAATCCCTTGTCGCCGTGTTGCCCGAGCCGCGGGCCGAGGCTGCGAATTGTCGGCCGCACGCCGTCGAAGGAGAGCGGAATTCCGGTCAGGACGACCCCAGTGTCGGGAACCTCCTGCAGAATCTCCAGGGCTTCGACCTGCGGGTCGCGCAACACTTCGGGTATCGTGTTGACCGGCGCGCAGGGGACGCCCGCGCTCATCAGCTGTTGCAGCCACGCTTGCCGCGGCCTGGTCGCAATCTCCCTGGCGATGAGCGCGATCAATTCGGCGCGATTGTCGATTCTGGCACGGTTGCCGCTGAACCGCTTGTCGGTGATCCACGCGGGCTTGCCGAGGGCGGCGCACAGGCGCTCGAACAGCCGATCATTGCCGGCGGCGATCAGCAGCGCGCCGTCAGCCGCGTCGAAGGTCTGATAGGGCACGAGGTGAGGGTGCGCGGTGCCGAGGCGCTGCGGCACGCGGCCTTCATTGAGATAGGCCGCGATATGCGGTCCGGCCCAGCTCAGCGCCGTTTCGAGCAGCGAGGTGTTGACCATGCCGCCCTTGCCGGTGACCTGCCGGCGGCAAAGCGCAGCCAGCGCCCCGATCGCGGTCCACATCGCGGTGCCGACATCGACGACCGAGACGCCCAGCCGCGCCGGCGGTCCGTCCGGATGGCCGTTGATGCTGAGAAGCCCGCTGAACGCCTGCGCCACCGGCTCGAAGGCCGGGAGCGACCGCATCGGGCCTTTCTGACCAAAGCCGGAAATCTCGCAATAGATGAGCCGCGGATGGCGCGCGCAGACGCTTGCTCCGTCGATGCCGAGCGCATCGACCACGCCAGGACGCATGTTGTGGATGAGAATGTCGGTCGTTTCGAGCAGCTCGTGCAGCTGCGCAACGCCCTCGGGGCTTTTCAGGTCGATGGTGACCGACGCCTTGTTCCGGTTGATGTCGAGGAAATGCAGGGAATCGCCCTGCCGAAACGCGGCGCCCATGTGACGCGCGTCATCGCCGAGCTCGGGCTTTTCGACCTTGATGACCTCGGCGCCGAGGTCGGCGAGGATGGCCGACGCATAGGGTCCGGCAAGCACCTGCCCGATTTCGACGACCCTGATCTGCTCGAGCATTCCACCACCGCCGTTACGGCCTTCTCACCGGGCCTTGTAACCATAATACCATCTTTGGTACTTAGACAATGCTTCGGGTGTTTATCGTGCCGGAATGCCGCAGCCGCATCAGTCGATGATGTGCGGTGGGCGCATCTCCTAGGCGAGGACCTCTCTTGTCGGCCTTTGCGTTCAAACTGAGCGAAGCGCAGCGGCGGCTGTCGGCCAGCATTCGCGCCGTCGTCCAGAGCGAATTCAAGCCGCGCGCGCGCGAGTTCGTGGACGGCGCGTTTCCCTGGCCGAACCTGCGGCGGCTCGCCGACATGGGTATCCTCGGAATGGCGGTGCCCAAGGCCTATGGCGGCCTGGAGCTGAGCGTATTCGACACCGCGATCGTGCTCGAGGAGATCGCCAAGGGCTGTTACGTCACCGCGATGGCGGTGCTGGGCGAGGTCGGCACCCAGACGCGGATCATCGCCACCTACGCGCCCGAGACCATCAAGCAGCGGTTGTTGCCGGGGGTCGTCTGGGGCGAGCACGTGCTCGCGATCTGCATGACGGAGCCGCACGCCGGCACCGATGTCGCCGCCTACAAGACCAATGTGCGGGTCGGTGAGGGCGCCCTGGTGCTCAATGGCGAGAAGTCCCTGGTCAGCCGCGCCGAGGAAGCTGCCGCCTTTATTGTCTTTGCGCGGGTGAACGATCAGGACGGCCGCGATAGCATCGGCTGCGTCCTGGTCGAACGGCAGACGCCTGGCCTGGTGCACGGCAGCCGATCCCACAGCATGGGCGGCGAGTTTCTTCACACCATAAGGTTTGAGGATTGCGCGTTGCCGCGCGAGAACCTGCTGCTCGGCGCCGGCAGCCTGAAGACGCTGTTGAGCGCTTTCAATACCCAGCGTTGTCTCAACCCTGCGATCTCTCTTGGGCTCGCCGAGGGCGCATTTTCGGAGGCGCTGGCTTATGCGCGCACGCGCATCGCCTTTGGCCGCCCGATCGGGGAATTCCAGGGCATGCGCTGGAAGCTTGCCGATATGTGGCGCGACATCGAAGCGGCGCGTGGTCTGCTCTACCGCGCCTGCGCCAGCGCCGACCCGTTCCCTGACCCCATGCTGGCGGCCACCGCCAAGATCTTCTGCAACGAGATGTCGGTGCGGGTGACCGGCGAGGCCATCCAGGTCTTCGGCGGCTATGGCTTCACCGACGACTATCCGGTGTCGTGGATGTATCGTGCGGCCCGCTATGGGAGCCTGGGCGGCGGCACATCGGAGACGTTGCGGGACCTGATCGGAAAGCGTCTCGTCGCCGAGGAAGATACTGATCGGATATTCGATCTGGCGCTTGTTTGAGAAGCGCCGCACGGTACGGGCAAACGATGGACAGGGCCGAAGGGTTCTTGAGAGCGGCGAACTCACGATTGGAAGTGCACCACCGGCTCGATCCGGAAAGCGATCGCATCGCGCTTTACGTGCGGCTGACCGGCGTTCTCCGCCGCCGGATCGAGAGCGGGGAGTGGGCCGAAGGCCAGCGCCTGCCCAGCATCGAGGCGCTTTGCCAGGAATACGATCTCGCCCGAAATACCGTGCGCCAGGCGCTGCAGCTCCTGAAATCGGACGGTCTCATCGGCGGCGGGCGCGGATTAGGTACGTTTGTCCTGAAGTCGTCGCGGCGGCGTCTGGCCGGCCATGAGCTCAAGCAGGCGATCAGCGATCCCCTTCACCTCGGCGCCGACCAGAGCATCGAAATCATCAAGCGTCGTAAGAAAGTTGAAATCCCGGACGGCCTGCGGCGCGGTTTGCCGGTGCATGACGACTACGCGCTGGTGCGCAAGATCCACCGCTTCCGTGGACAGCCATTTGCGTTGATGGACATCTATATCGCGTCGTCAGTGTACGAGCGCTTTCCCAAGGGGCGCGACGCATCGATCAAGATCGCCCGGCTGTTGCGCGACTGCGGAGTCCGGGTAGCGGCCTCGCGGCTGGAGATCACGACCCGGCATCCCGATCCGGAGACCGCGAAGCTGCTTGAGTATTCCATGACGGGGTCGCTGGTGTGCATGCGCCGCTGGCGCACGGACCAGCAAGGCCGAATCGTGACGGCGGGAACGTATCTCTATCGCGGCGACTTGTTTGTGCTCGATATCGCCGAACCGTTTGCAGGTCTCGGCCCCAGCCGAACGGATTTCGTGCCGCGCGCACGCAGACGCGAGTGTTGATCGGCGTGTGTTGATCGGCGTGTGGAGTTTCGACGCGCGCGACTTGGCGACTGAAAGATTTTCGGCCTCCACTCGCGGCGCGTTGATCCTCCGCGGGCGAGAAGGGACTGAGGCCTAACGGTCACACATTCCGCAAATTGGTATCCGGTGCACCGCCTCGCGCTAACCACCATCCGGGCGGCAACACGTTGTTACCTGCGCACAAGTCATTGAGCAGCGGTCAAGAGTGCCCTTCACCGAGCAAATGTTATCAACAGAATTCTATAATACCTCCGCATTTTCCATTTTTTGTGTGGCTTTATTACAACACCTTTCGCCGTGAAATGAGTTAAAGATCAGTTACTTGGGGGGAGGCAGAACGCGCTCCTCGAGCCTTGTAGGAGGTTAGTATGCGTATGCGTAACAAGGCGTTGCTGTGGATAACTGCGGTCACCGCGTTGGTATTTGCGGGTGGCGCACAAGCAGCCGACATGCCGCTGAAGGCGCCGCGAGCGGCTCCGGTCTACCATGACTGGACCGGGTTCTATCTGTTCGGCTTCGGCGGCTATAGCTGGGGGCGGATCAGCCCGGACGACTTCGATTTGTCCGGCAGCGGGTTTCACAATCCCAAGCCAAAGGGTGGCGTGTTTGGCTTCGGCGGCGGCTACAATTGGCAATACGGCACCTGGGTCGGCGGCGTGGAAGTCGACTACGGCTTTAGCGACGAGAAGGAAAATCAATCAGTCTGCATCTTTAAGGGCTGCGAACGCAACCTGAGAGTGAACCTCAACAGCAAGATCGACGCTCTCGGCAGCGCTCGCTTGCGTGTTGGTTATCTGTTCACGCCAAAGTTGCTTGCCTACGGCACCGCTGGTGTCGGCTGGGGTCGCTCGCGCGTATCGGTGTCGATCAGCAACTCCCAGGACTCGCTCGAAATCTTGAGCGCCAAGACCAACCTGTTCGGCTGGGTGGCGGGTGGCGGCCTCGAGTACAAACTCTTCCAGCATGTGCGCATACGCGGCGAGTATCTGCACTACGACTTCGGTTCGACCACCTATGCGTTCCAGACGCCTATTCTCATCGGCGTGAATATCAACAACAAGACCACGGACGACGTAGCCCGTGGCGCTCTGATCTGGTCATTCAACTGAGCACTGCCGGCCGCGACGGCCGACATGACGTGAACAGTCGCTTTCCACGGTTGTGCGGCGGGGCCAAAAGCCCCGCCGCATTTGTGTTCACGTGGGCTCATGATGCCGAGTGCCGCGATGGTCACCCGAACCGCGAATCAAGGGTGCTCGCCGGCGCTAAATTGCGCCGCTCCTGGTGTTGCCAAGGTGCCTCAGCTGCAAGCGCACGAAAGACGGCCGGGGTGTGGCGGGCGCAAGAAACGCGCGATGCCGCAAGCGTAGGGGCGCCTGCTCTAAGTTACTGAAAAGAAAAAATATCAGTGTCATGACACCTCTCTCAGGGGCCAATTTGTGGTGTTTGGATGGGGCATTTTGGAGGTGCCTAGATGCCTATTAACCATATGATACCATTGCTCTTTTTGGCTCCACTGATGTCGCTTTTTAGGCAGCTGTGGCGCATTGGCGACAGCCAGCAACAGCCGGTTGCTGTATTTTACTGACACCGTAAATCAAGGTGCCACTCAAAACCTGGGGATTGCCAAATGATGAAGCTCTTGCTGGGAACGACCGCTCTCATAGGCCTGCTGTCGGCGGGCGCGGCACAGGCAGCCGATATGCCACTCAAGGCGCCGCCGCGAGCGGTTCCGGTGTACAGCGATTGGACTGGTTTCTATCTGTTCGGCTTCGGCGGCTATAGCTGGGGGCGGATCAGCCCGGACGACTTCGATTTGTCCGGCAGCGGGTTTCACAATCCCAAGCCGAAGGGTGGCGTGTTTGGCTTCGGCGGCGGCTACAATTGGCAATACGGCACCTGGGTCGGCGGCATGGAAGTCGACTACGGCTTTAGCGACGAGAAGGAAAATCAATCGGTCTGCATCTTTAAGGGCTGCGAACGCAACGCGAGAGTGAACCTCAACAGCAAGATCGACGCTCTCGGCAGCGCTCGCTTGCGTGTTGGTTATCTGTTCACGCCAAAGTTGCTTGCCTACGGCACCGCTGGTGTCGGCTGGGGTCGCTCGCGCGTATCGGTGTCGATCAGCAACTCCCAGGACTCGCTCGAAATCTTGAGCGCCAAGACCAACCTGTTCGGCTGGGTGGCGGGTGGCGGCCTCGAGTACAAACTCTTCCAGCATGTGCGCGTACGCGGCGAGTATCTGCACTACGACTTCGGTTCGACCACCTATGCGTTCCAGACGCCTATTCTCATCGGCGTGAATATCAACAACAAGACCACGGACGACGTAGCCCGTGGCGCTCTGATCTGGTCATTCAACTGAGCACTGCCGGCCGCGACGGCCGACATGACGTGAACAGTCGCCTTCCACGGTTGTGCGGCGGGGCCAAAAGCCCCGCCGCACCTATTTGGTATGGTCGGTTGACGGCCTAGTGTCGCGCTTGCGGGCGCTCAAGAAGCGGCCGACAATGCCTCCGATTTGTTTGCTCGCCGGAGGCGATCATGCGCTCTCGACCGTTCCACTACTTGCCATGTGCGCTTGCGTCGGCGCTGCTGATGACAGGCGCGTTGTGCACCTCACCCGCCATCGCCCAGTCGCCGGCGGAGTTCTATCGCGGCAAGAGCGTCTCGCTAATCGTCAGCTCGGCAGCCGGTGGCGGCTATGACACGCTCGCGCGCGTGATCGCCAACCACCTCGGCCGGCATATTCCCGGCAACCCGCAGGTGATCGTGCGCAACATGGCGGGCGCGGGCGGGATCGTGGCGACCAAATATCTGTTCAGCGTGGCGCCCAAGGACGGCACCGTCGTGGGTGGCGTACAGAACAACACGCCGTTCGAGCCGCTCTTTGGCACCAAGGCCGCGACCTACGAGCCGCTCAAGTTCAATTGGCTGGGCACGCCATCCTACGAAGTCGCGATCGCCAGCGTGTGGCACAAGACGCCGGTCAACAGCTGGAAAGATACGCTCACTCACGAAATCACCATGGGCTCTTCCGGCGTGCACTCGACGCCGAGCTTCTATGGGCGGCTGTTGATCGAGACGCTCAAGATGAAGCTCAAGATCATCGTGGGCTACGAGTCGCAGACGCACGCCTTCCTGGCGATGGAGCGCGGCGAGATCGACGGCTATCCGAGCGTCTTCTACAACTCGCTGATGTCGACCAAGCCGACCTGGTATCGCGACAAGCAGATCAAGCTCCTGGTGCAGATGGGGCTCGAGAAGGAGCCCGCCATCGCCGAGGTCCCGTTCGCGCTCGACCTCGTCAACAACCCGGATGACAAGCTCATGATGACGGCCGCATTCGCGCCGCTGCAGGCCGGGCGGCCCTACCTGATGCCGCCGGGCGTGCCGGCCGATCGCGTCGCCGCCATGCAGGCGGCGTTCCTGGCGACGTTCAAGGACCCGGAGTTCGTGGCGGAAGCCAACAAGCGCGGCCTCGGGATCAATTCGCCGCGCAGCGGCCAGGAGTTGCAGGGGCTCCTCGAGCGCGTCTATACCAAGACACCACCGCATATCATCGAGCGCCTGCGCAAGATTTCTACCCCCTGAGAGCATCCGCGCGCTGCGCGGATTTGCCAGCTTGCCGACGGAGCGTTATGAACGCCTGGGGAGACTTACGACCGGGGGGAACCGTGCCGCGTCCGCAGCCGATCGAGTGGCCGAACAAGGCGAAGATCGCCGTCACTTTCATCATTCCCTGGGAGGTCTGGCCGGAGAATTTCGCGACCCGTGAATCGCATCAGCGCTCGAGCCATCGCGCGCCGCCCGCCAACGCGACCTTCAGCAAGAACATGGCGGCCGTGACCGAGCGCGAATACGGCGACCGGGTCGGCATCTGGCGGCTCATGGACCTGTTCGATCGCCATGAGCTCAAGGTCACGATGCTGATGAACGGCCTCAAGGTCGAGCAGTGCGCCGACGCCTGCCGCGAGATCAAGAGCAAAGGCCACGAGTTCTCGTCGGAAAGCTACGAGCACGAATACTCTTACATGTACACCCGCGAGCAGGAGCGTAACTCGATCGCCAAGACAATCGCGGCGTTCGAGAAGGTGCTCGGCGAGAAGCCGACCGGGTATCTGTCGCCGGGACATTCCTCGACGCCGCACACGCTCGAACTGGTGGCTGAGCAGAAATGCTTCGTGTGGTGGGCCGACCCGCTCAACAGCGACGTGCCCTATTCGCTCGAAGCGAGCGGGCGAAAGGTCGTGGTCGTGCCCTACAACGTGCCCGGCTGCAACGACTACTCGACCTATGGCTCGGGCCGCACGCCGCGCGACCTCTTGCAGATCATGAAGGACCAGTTCGACTATCTCTATTGGGAGGGCGAGCAGGGCTCGCCGAAGTTCTGGGCCGTCAACATGCATCCGTTCGTGTCGGGCGTGCCCTATCGCACCAAGGTCATGGACGAGTTCATCACCTACGCGAAGGGATTTCCCGACGTCTGGTTCGCGCGCCGGCTCGAGATCGCGAACTGGTGCCTGCAGCAAGGGTACTGACCAGCGCCGTCGATTTGAAGTTCCTCCACCACCTGCAGCAAATTCGGTTAGGGAAGCATGCGTATCCTGTTCGTCGATCAGCAGCCGCGCACCGAGAAGTCGGTGCAGCCCTACGACATCGCGGCGATCGAGACGCTTCTCAACAGCTACGCCTCGCCCGGCACCACGATCGAGATCGGCTTTCCGGACGACTACGCGGGCTCCCAGCTCATGAACACGATCGGCGGGCAGAGCAAGCTCAACGGTCTGCATCACATGATGGAGACGCCCTCGATCGTACGGAAGATCTTCTGGGCGGCCGAGAACGGCTACGACGCCGTGATCTCATCGAACACCTTCGACCCCGGCGTCGACGGCGGGCGCCTTGCGGTCAACATCCCGGTGATCGGGCTCCAGCGCACCGCGATGCACGCGGCGCTGACGCTTGCCGATCGGGTCGGCATCACGGTTCCGCTCGCCCCGCACGTTCCCTACACGTGGCGCCTTCTGCGCACGATCGGGCTCGACCGTTTCGTCAGTGATATCCGGCCGATCGGCATCTACGGCGCCGACATCAGCCAGCGCGCGACGGAGATCTTCGACACCACCGTCAAAGTCATGCGCGGGCTCGTTGCCGAGACGCGGGCCGAGATCCTCTTGCCGCTCGGCGGTGCGATCATTCCCTACGTGGTCGATCCCAAGGACCTCGCGCAGGCGGTCGGCGTCCAGGTGCTCAACACCAAGGCGATCGGCATCCGCTTCGCCGAGATGTGCGTTGCCTGCTGCATGACGCAAAGCGCTATCACCTATCCCAAAGCCAAGCTCAGCTACGACGACTTCGTGCAGGGCGGGTGACTTGCGGCCCGCATGGAGCGGGAACGGCATGCGGGAGCGAGCGAGCAATCGGCGCGGTCATCTCCCGGAATTCGCTGCGCTCAATCCAGGCTAGGGACCAATGAACGGAGCGCGTGACCTCTCGTCGCCGGGCAAACGGGGCGGGTTGTCAGCAGCGCTTGGCAATGAAAAAATTGGAGCCTGGGCAGGAGACGGCACATGCTGAAGACCGAAGGCGTTTTGCATTTCACCATACCGGTCAAGGATCTCGACCGGTCGGAGGCGTTCTATACGACGATTCTGGGAATGGAGCGGGTGCGGCGCACCGATCACATGGTGTTCCTGCGCGCGGCCGGCAAGGATTGTTTCGTGCTCACCTATTCGGAAAAGCCGATCGATCCCAACCCGGCAGGGCGCCATGAGATTCACAGCGCATTCCGCCTGAGCAGCGAGGAATACGATCGCGCCAAGACCTTCCTGGCCTCACAGGGCATAGAGATCTTCAAAGAGGAGGACCGGCGCTCGGGCACGTTCCAGGGTCGCAGCGCCTATTTCCTCGATCCCGACCGCAACGTGATCGAGATCATGCATCTCGTGCGCGGCCCGGTCGGGGATAACGAGAAGTAACAGGCCCAATCTCCGCCTGTCATTCCGGGGCGGCGCATAGCGCCGGGCCCGGAATCCGGAAAACAGACGCGGAGAGATTTGCGAGAAAGACCGGCCTCAGCCGGTGGGCTTAAAGCTGAACAGCTTGAAGAAGCCGGACAGGTAGCTGATCTCGCGCCCGCTGGTGGGCGTCGTGCGGCTCACGAAATCGAACAGCTTGCCGTCCTTGATGCCGTAGTTGGCAAGCCGCTGCACCCGGCGGCTCTTGTCGAAATAGACCGCGATCACGCGCTGATCGACGGTCTCCTGCGGCATGAAGGCGATCGGCCGCTCGGCGCGCTGGGAGATGTAGTAGAAGGCTTCGCCGCTGACGGTGGCGACCGTCGATGGCGTGCCCAACAGGATCAGCACCTGCTCCTGGCTGGCGCCGATTGGAATCTGCTCGAGCGCGCCTTCGGGAACGATGTAGCCCTTCTGGTAGGTCTCGCTGAAGCAGCCCGCGAGCGGCAGCGCGAGCATGAGCGCCGCCGCCAAGGCGACGGCAGGGCTGCGAACTGTGTTGATCCTACCCACTCGCTGTTGCATTCCCATATACCTTGGCGTCCATTGAGCGAACGCTTTCCCGACGCTTGACCTAGCGGGCTGGCGGCCCATTGCCAATAGCCCCGACCCGGCCGTCCCCAACTCTATCCCCTTCTCCGAGCTACCCTGATGATATTTCAACTGTTTCGTCGGGCCGCTGAGAACAACAGCATTGCCTCGCTCTATGGCGCCATCGTGGCACAGGCGCGTGCTCCGGCCTTTTACCAAAGCTTTGGGGTTCCGGATACGGTCACGGGCCGCCTCGAAATGATCCTGCTGCACGTGGTGCTGGTGTTCCGGCGCCTTAATGGCGGAGCTGGCCGCGGCCAAGATTGCGCCCAAGATGAGCGCGCCTTGGGACAGGCCTTATTCGACTGGTTCTGCCAGGACATGGACGACAATCTGCGCGAGATGGGTGTGGGCGACCTGGCGGTGCCGCGCACCATGCGGCGGATCGGCGAAGCGTTCTACGGGCGACAGGCCGCGTACGCGGCTGCGCTTGCGGCCGACGGTCCCCAGGCGCTGATCGACGTGCTGACCCGCAATGTGTTCGAGGGCGGGCCGGGGGCCGTTGCGCTCGCGCCCTATGTGCGGGAGCTCGTGCGCCGCCTTGACGCCCGCGATACGGCCGAGCTGCGCGCCGGAGACTTCGGATTTCCAGATCCGGCCGCAGCAGGCGAGGGGGCTGGCAGGAGCCAACCATGACACGTGCTGCGCCCGAACAATCTTGGAGCGTGCCGGTTGCGGTGCATGAAGTGCCGGCAACCGGGCGACATTTCGTGCTGGTGGCCGACGAACCGACGCGCGTGGCGATTGCCAAGCTCGCCGGGCTGCGGTCGCTGCCGCGCCTGGAAGCGCACTTCGAGGTGGTACCGAGCGGCCGCGATGGCTTGCACGTGACCGGCTCGATCATAGCAACGGTCGGGCAGGTTTGCGTGGTGACGCTTGAGCCGATCGAGAGCGAGGTGGTGGAAGAGATCGATCTGGCATTCGCGCCCCCAGTGGCGCCAACCATCGTGGACGAGGAGGGGGTGCAGGTCGAGGTGACGCTGGTCGACGCGCCCGAGCCGCTCGTCGGCGGCAGCATCGACCTCGGTGCTATTGCGGGCGAATTTCTGATGCTCAGCATCGACCCCTACCCGCGTAAGCCTGGGGCCGTATTTGAGCCGCCGGCTGCGGGCGCTGATACCGGCGGGCCGTTTGCGGCGCTGGCGGCGCTCAAAAAGCCGGGGATTAAGGGCGAGCGGGAATGAGGCCCTGTTGTGGGGGCCACCCACGGGGTATTGTGGCGCGATGTCCGGGAAAGTCCGTATCGCTCTTGACGCCATGGGGGGGGACCATGGGGCCACAGTGGTCATCCCCGGTGCGGAATTGTCGCTGCGGCGGCATCCGGACGCCGAATACCTGTTGTTCGGCGACGGCGCGGTGGTGGAGCCCCTGTTGGCCGCTCGTCCAGCGCTCAAGGCCGCCAGCCGGTTCACGCACACCGATGTTGCGGTTGCAATGGACGCCAAACCGAGCCAGGCGTTGCGCCAGGGCCGTTGGAAGAGCTCGATGTGGCTCGCCATCGATGCGGTCAAGAGCGGCGCCGCCGACGTCGCCATCTCGGCGGGCAATACCGGCGCCCTGATGGCAATGGCGAAATTTCATCTCAAGACCATGCCAGGGATCGATCGTCCGGCCATTGCGGCGCGCTGGCCGACCTTGCGGGGGGATTCGATTGTCCTTGATCTTGGCGCCAGCATCGGGGCCGACACCGCCCACCTCGTCAATCTCGCCGTGATGGGCAGCGCCATGGCGCGGGTGCTGCTGGCGCTCGAGCGGCCCAAGGTAGGCTTGCTCAATATCGGGGTCGAGGAGGTCAAAGGCCTGGAGGAGGTGCGGGAGGCGGGCCGCATATTGCGCGAAGCCAAGCTGCCATTCCTCGATTACATCGGGTTCGTCGAGGGCGACGCCATCGGCCAGGGCATGGTGGATGTCGTGGTGACCGAGGGCTTCACCGGCAACGTCGCGCTCAAGGCCGCCGAGGGCACCGCGCGCCAGATTGCCCAGTATCTCCGGGGCGCCATAAGCCGATCGATCTGGTCGAAGCTCGGCTATCTGCTGGCGCGTGCCGCATTCCGGGCGGTCGCCGCCAAGATGGACCCGGGCAAGGCCAATGGCGGGGTCTTCCTCGGCCTCAACGGCATCGTCATCAAGAGCCACGGCCATACCGATACGGAAGGCTTCGCCAACGCGATCGATATCGGCTACGACATGGTGCGCCAGGACCTCCTCGAAAAGATCCACCAAACCCTGATGCTCAATCATTTCGACGCGCCCCGTGTCGCCGGGGGTACTGTTCCGTGACGATGGTTCGTTCCGTTGTGCTTGGCTGCGGCAGCTATCTGCCCAGCCGAGTTCTCACCAATGACGAGCTCGCCAAGGGCGTCGACACGTCCGACGAATGGATCGTGCAGCGCACCGGCATCCATGAGCGCCGCATCGCCGCTGCCGGCGAGACCACCTCGGATATGGCGCTGAATGCGGCACATGTGGCGCTCGCGCATGCCAAGGTCGACCCGCAGACCATCGATCTCATCGTGCTTGCAACCTCGACCCCGGACAACACGTTTCCGGCCAGTGCCGTTTCGGTGCAGGCCGGGCTTGGCATCACGCACGGTGCTGCGTTCGATCTGCAGGCGGTCTGCTCCGGCTTCGTCTATGCGCTCGCCGTCGTCGATGGCCTCCTGCGCACCGGTTCGTTCAAGCGCGCGCTGGTGGTCGGCTCGGAGACTTTTTCACGGATTCTGGACTGGAAAGACCGCACCACCTGCGTGCTGTTCGGCGATGGCGCGGGCGCGGTCGTTGTGGACGCGCAGGAGCAGCCGGGCACGCCGGAGGACCGCGGCATATTGACCGTGCACCTGCGCTCCGACGGTCGCCACAAGGACAAGCTCTACGTCGACGGCGGCCCCTCGAGTACGCAGACCGTGGGGCATTTGCGCATGGAAGGCCGCGACGTATTCCGCTACGCGGTGGGCGCCATCACGGATGTGGTCGAAGACGTGTTCCGCGACACCGGCTACACGGCAGGCGACATCGATTGGTTCGTGCCGCACCAGGCTAATAAGCGCATAATCGAGGGCGCCGCGCACAAGCTTGGGATCGCGCCGGGAAAAGTGGTGCTGACGTTGGATCGCCACGGCAATACGTCGGCTGCCTCGATCCCGCTGGCGCTTGCCGACGCGGTCGCCGACCGACGCATTAAACGCGGCGATCTTGTTCTGCTTGAGGCCATGGGGGGCGGGTTCACCTGGGGGGCCGCCCTCCTGCGGTGGTAGGGTAAGGTGAGATAAGTGGTGCACTCCCCGTTGACCGCCCTGCGGCAAGCTAATATCGTCAGAGAAAACAGAGAGATACAACATTAATCGCCGTAGGCGGGGCAGGCGATGAGCGGAAAAACGGTGACACGTGCAGATTTGTGCGAGGCGGTCTACCAAAAGGTAGGTCTTTCCCGCACAGAATCGGCCACACTTGTCGAGTTGGTCTTGAAAGAGATCACCGACTGTCTGGAGCGGGGCGAGACAGTAAAGCTGTCATCCTTTGGCTCCTTTGTGGTCCGCAAAAAAGGCCAACGAATTGGGAGAAATCCCAAGACAGGCAAGGAAGTACCGATATCGCCGCGGCGCGTGATGGTGTTCAAGCCATCCGCGATTCTCAAGCAGCGTATCAATTCCGAAGACGTCGACGGCGGCGGGGAAAGTCCGTAGGACCGCAGTCGGTCGCATAGGAGCAGCCCGCGGTGGAGAAGGCGCCCGACGCATTCCGCACCATCAGCGAAGTGGCTGCGGATATCAGTGTGCCGCAACACGTATTGCGCTTCTGGGAAAGCCGGTTCCGCGAAATCCGGCCGATGAAGCGCGGCGGCGGCCGGCGCTATTATCGTCCTGACGATGTCGATCTGCTGCGCGGCATCAGGCATCTGCTCTACGGTGAAGGCTACACCATCAAGGGTGTGCAGCGCATTCTCAAGGAGCAGGGCCTCAAGTTCGTACAGACGGTCTGGCAGCCGGGCGCGCCGCGCCCCGCTCACCGGCCATCGGAAGAAGCCGACGCCACCGAAGACGGGGACGAAACGAGCAACGGCGCGAGCGAGCGCGGGCGCGGCCTGTTCAGCCTGCTGCCATCCCTGATCGGCGGCCCGGACGACGACGAAGAACAAGACGACGACGAAGATGATGGCGACGAACCGGCGGAACTGCCGGGCTCGCATCCGGAACCGCGCGTGCGGCAGGCGCCGCCGGTCAACGGCGCCGCACGCGCCATGCCGGTCAATGACGCGCGTAAGCTCAAGTCCGCGCTCGACGACCTCGCCGAATGCCGCAAGCTCATCGACGCTGCGCTTCGGGAGAAGTCCTGAGCCGATCGTGAGTGCGGGCGGACCATTCTCTCGCAGAAATGCGCGCAGCGGTACGGTGACGCGTCACGCCGTGCGATAAGATTGCGCAACGCTGCACAACATCGCGATTTGCTCTAAGCGTTTGGCTTGTTTGGAAGCGTTTGGTTTGTTTGGTCGCATGATCCTGATCCGAAAAGTCTGCAACTTTTCGGGATCGTGCTCTGAGGGGAAACGCCGATGACGCTCTCGATCACACCGCTTTCCGCGGCGCTGGGCGCCGAGGTTACGGGGCTCGATCTGCGCCTTGCGCTCGCGCAGGCGGATATCAACGCCCTGCGGGACGCATTCGACCGCCGCGTCGTGCTGTGCATCCGCGACCAGCAACTCTCCGAGGACGACCAGCTGCGCGCCGCTTCCTATTTCGGCAAGGTGCATGTGCGCCGCAAGCCCGCGAACGGGCGCGATCCCGGCGGACAATGGGACACGCCGTTCATGCTGGTCACCAACATCGTCGAAGGCGGCAAGCCGATCGGCGTCTTCGGCGACGGCGAGATGTGGTTCCACCACGACACCAGTTACTACCCGGAGCCGCACCGCGCGACGCTGCTCTATTCGATGAAGCTTCCCTCTTGCGGTGGCAACACCTGCTTCTCCAACATGTACA
Organism: uncultured Alphaproteobacteria bacterium; assembly: GCA_963753575.1. Taxonomy (GTDB): domain Bacteria; phylum Pseudomonadota; class Alphaproteobacteria; order Rhizobiales; family Xanthobacteraceae; genus VAZQ01. Next base: position 1,191,652 of record CAVWCR010000003.1, on the reverse strand, counting down.
AGGCCTACGACAATATTCCGCGCGCGCTGCGCGACCGGCTTGAAGGCCGCACGATCCTCCAGGTGCACGACTACAAGCGGCGCGAGCGGCTCGACCTCGACAAGATCGATCTCAACAGCGTGCGCCATCAGGCGCAGCCGATCTTCATTACCCACCCGGCGACCGGCCGCAAGGCGCTCTATGTCAGCCGGCTGATGTCGGCGCGCATCGATGGGCTTTCGCGCGCGGAGAGCGATGCCGCGCTCGAGGAACTGTTCGCGATCTCGGAAGATCCTTCGATCGTCTACGAGCACCAATGGAAGCTCGGTGATCTTGTGATCTGGGACAATTCGTGCTCGATCCACGCGCGCAAGGATTTCCCGCGCGAGGAGCCGCGCCTGATGCGCCGGCTCACGATCGAGGGCCAAGCGATGCGGTTCTGACGCAGAACGCCGAAAGGCGGAATTTTTCTATCTCAAGACGGCCCGTAGCTTTTCGGCGAAGAGGTGCTGACCATCCTGCCGTTCCTGTCCAATCTACGCGGCCGGGCGACCTGCGGTCGACGGCTGCCGCTTGAATTTCATCAGCTTTTCTTGCCGTTCCCGAATGCGCTCAAGCGCTTTCGGGCGTGATGTACTCTTGGCCGTCTTCTTGTAGAACCGCGAGGCGATGGCAACGGCTTCAGCTTGTTGCACGCGCGTGTCGGCATTGATCTCCGCAAGTAGTGACTCGAACTTGGAGTCATCACCAAGAGCAGCTTCAAGCCGAGTCACGTAGTCGTCGACGAGACGCTCATCCATGGACGCGGCAACCTTCCTGCTTTTTCTCTTCGGCTTGGACGTCGATGCCGCCGACGTGGAGGCAGAGATTGCATTTGTGACAAACACCGACATGGCCGAATCAGCATGCAACTGCAATATATCCAGAAGTGAGTCGAGGCCGTCGTTCAAGTCCTTCTTTGCAACACCATCCATAAACATGCGCAGACTCCGGAGCGCAGGTATTACACTAGCGAGAATGGGGCCATCCGCTTTGCGTACCGCCGGAGCCGCACGTTCAATCGCTCCCAGGAACGCTGTGACAGTCATATTATCGTTTCCGGAAAACATTGCACAAAGTTCGTGGATGCCACGTGTAGCAGTGCTGTCAGCTTTGTTAGCTTCCAACGCTTCGACGAAGCTCTCCAGGAGCGAGTGAAGCTCACGGACCTTCAAAGATGCCATCGCCGCTCGACCTCCTGGCCAAACCTGTCGAACATTCCCCGGACCACGCGTCCTGCGTCATTTTCGCCAATCGAGACATACGGCACTCCTAAATTCGCGGCGCGGGCCACAGGCGCACTCTTGCGTATTGAACATTCATATGGGAACTCGAATTTGGTGTTTCTAGCCTCCAGGTGCCGCAGGCGGCCCCTTGTTCCCTCGAGAGCGGCCCTCAGTCGATCGCCCGCACCCTCCAAGGCAGGCTCTTCCTCGGCACGCTGACGGATATTCGTTAACGTACCTATGATGCCCATAACCCTGAGCTGCGGCCAGAGCACCTCGTGGGCCTTGAGCTGGCGACCAAAATAGCCGACTGCATCAGCGCTCAGGGGGTCGAGTATAGTTGGGATGAGCACGTGAGTGCTCGTGCAAAGCGCCTGGACGCTTGTCGTTGTCAGTCGCGGCGGCGCATCGATGAGAATGACGTCGAAATTCCTGAGGACGGCGTCGCTAAGAAGTAAATGCGCGAGGCGATATCTGATGTCCGCACTTTCGTCGCCAATCAACCACCGGACCATCTCGCGGTTTTCGATTCTGGCGAGATCATAGAAAGCTGACAGGCCGCGGGCACCGTTAACCGCTGTGACGGGCTGCCCCAGTTGCCCCCATGGCGCGATTAGACCGCTGACGAGTTGACTCGCCTGAGATAGTTGCTCCTCGCTGGGTTGCCATTGAGTGTTGGCAAAGAGCAGCGAGGAACAGGAGCCTTGAAAGTCGAGGTCAATGACAAGAACTCTACGCGAGGGTCGGCCTCGATCATTGAGGTGGCAAAGAAGGCAGCCAGATTCGCCGTCAAAGTCGTCTTCCCTACGCCGCCCTTCAGGTTGGCGACAGTAAGGATGAGCTTTCCGAGGTTCTGCAAGTTGTCGACGGTCTTCGGCCTATGTTGCTTCGCCGTCAGCCATAGTCCGAGACCTTGGTCATCCACGGCGTCCCGCGCGCGGGCAATCTTTCTGCGACAATCCCACCGTGATGAGAAAGCGCCGTTGGCCCAGGCTACCAACCGCCGCCAGAAGCGTCGACCCAAGTAGATGAGCGTTAGCAGAACGATAGCCGCCGATCCCCTAATCAGCAGGTCGAGCGGGCTCAATTGAGCAATTTCATTGGTCAATCGCTGCCAAATGGCGGCGAACACATCGAACACGTTTGCCCCCAACGCAAAATACCGCCGGGGCATAATAGCAAGGTCAAAGTGACAGTCACGCTGTTAGTTGTAGGGCGGGCTGCTCGCCCTTATCAGTTGAGGGGATATCCTTACCCCCGCCGACCAGCCGGTCTCGGCCGATGATATTGAACAGGACGCTCCAGCGCTTGAGGTCGGCTTCGATAAAAGCGCTTTCGGGGCAAGATCGGCGCGCGCGAGGTCGAAGCCCATCTCCACGCGATCGGCTCGCCCCACACGTCAACATATTCGGCCAACGCGCCGCATCCCAATGTGCAGAAGTGCCCACGCTCGCTGCCTCGTCATCGAGGGTGAGATCGCGTTCGTGGTTGACACCGAGGAGGCCTCGCTCAAGGCCGGCGACACTGTCATCCAGCGTGGTACCAACCACGCCTGGAGCAACCGCTCGAACGCGCCGTGCGTGATCGCGATCTCCTCCCACGACGGCATCCATGTTTTAGATTGTTGGTGCCGTAATTCTCCGCTCATTCCCGCGTAAGCGGGAATCCAGATTATCAGGCATGCACTGGGTCCCCGCTTGCGCGGGGACGAACGGAGAGGGCGACTACCCCGGCAGCTTGATCAGCTTGGCGGCGTTGCCGCCCAGGATGGCGATGCGCTCTTCGTCGCTGAGGGCGGGCGTGTTGAGCACGTGATCGACCGGCCCCTTGACCCAGGGCACCGCGTAGTCGGTGCCGATCATCAATTGGCTGGCGCCATGCTCGGCGACCAGGTGGCGCAACGCCTCGCCGGTGAAGACGAGCGTGTCGAAATAGAGCTGCTTCAAATATTCGCTCGGCTTCTTTTTCAAGGTCGGGCCCTTGCACTGCGCCGGGAACACCGAGCAGCCGTGGTCCATGCGCGCCGCATAGGAGGGCAGGTAGCCGCCGCCGTGCGCCCCGCAGATCTTCAGGTTCGGGAACTTGTCGAGCGTGCCCTCGAAGATCAAATGCACAAGCGCGAGCGAAGTCTCGAGCGGATTGCCGATGACATTGCCGAGCGCGCCCGAGCCGCGCACCCGCTTGGCGATGCCGGTCGCCTGTGCGGAGGTTTGCGGGTGGACGAAGATGAGCGCCTGCAGCTCCTCGGCCTTCTTCCAGAACGGATCAAACTTGGCCGAGGCGATCTCCTCGCCCTCGACGCTGCCGCCGATGGCGGCGCCCACCAGTCCCAGTTCCTTCATGCCGCGCTCGAGCTGCTCGGCCGCGAGCTCGGGAAACTGCAGCGTGACCGGCGCGTAGCCGACGAAGCGGCCGGGATAACCCTTGCACATCTCGGCGATCTTGGCGGCCTGCAGATCGAACAGGCGGCGGGCGAAATCTCGGTCGGCGCTGTACCAGAACGCGTTGATGCTGAGCGCCTGCACGTCGATGCCGTCCTTGTTCATGTCGGCGACTCGCGCGTCCGCGACCGGAAAGCCGAGGTGGCCGTTGAGCTGCTGCTTGGCGGCGCGCTCGAACGGGGTTCCGTTGACAAGATCAAGCACCGCCGGCACCGCGCAGTGCGCATGTACGTCGATGGTGCGCACGCGCCGTCCGGCGACCGTCACTTCGCGGCGCGGCGCGGCCTGTGCCGCCGCCTGCCGCAGCCCGCAACCGACACAGATGCAGCCGGTGGTGACGGCTGCCGCGTGGCGCAGAAATCCTCGTCTGTTGAGCATGTGAGCCTCCCCAACGTATATGTTTAGCTGTGAGTTGACCAAGCCGTTCGTCCCCGCGGAAGCGGGGACCAAGGGGCAACGGATCACGAGTTCTGAGCAAACAGCTCCTGGGTTCCCGCTTGCGCGGGAACAGGTCGAAAGCGAGGCGGGCCATCACCGCACCGCGATCGGCGCGACCGCCGAGCCGGTGGCGCCCTTGATCTTCAACGGCTCGACGATGAAGGCGAACTCGCTGGCGCCTGAGGCGGCGAGCTTCTCCAGCACCAGGTTCTCCAACAGATAGACGCCATGCTGAATGATCATCATGGCGTGGATCGGCAGGTTGTGTCCGGGCTCCGACGGCCGCACCTCGACGCAGCAGGTGTCGGCCGCGATCATCATCGGGTTCTGCGTCAACAGCCACTGGCCGGCCGCGATCCCGATGCCGGGGTTGCGCGAGCCGTAGCGCTGGTTCTCCTTGCCCATCAGCTTCGACCAGCCGGTGCGGATCACCACCGTGTCGCCGGGCATCAGCTTCTGGTTCGCCTTGGCGAGCGCCTGCTGCAGGTCTTCCGGCGTGATGTTGTATGAGGTCGGCAGCAGGTCGACACCCTTGAGGCCGGCGACGTCGATCAGCACGCCGCGGGTGAACAGCGCGCCGATGTGCTCGACGCCGAGCTTCTTGTGGCCGCTGCGGGTGGCGATGTCGCCGTACTTGAAGCAGTTGTAGAAGCTGTCGCCCCACATCTGGTGCGAAAAGCTGTCGATCTGGGTACCGATCTGGCCAAGCTCGGTGACCACGAGCTCTTCTTGAATCTGGCGGGCGTTCGGAACCGGCGGCGAAACCTTGGTGTAGATGTTGAACTGGCGGCCGGCGTTGATGAAGGCTTCCTTGGGATCGGGCGAAAGCAGCGCGCCAAGCTCGAATACCTCGCCGGTCTTGATCAGCTTGGCGGCCTGCAGCACCGATTGCGCCGTCATCATGTTGGCGGCGCCGCGCTGATCGTCCTTGCCCCACTTCGACGGACAGCGCTCGCTTTCGGGCGGCATCTGCCATCCCTGGGCGGCGGCGGACGCAATGTTGAGAACAAGCACGGCAGCCGAAGCAATAGCGGCAGCGATCGTACGCATGACGTGAACCTCCCCGATGTTGAATTTCTTGTTGATGCGGCTCCCCGGCTTTTGTCGGGAGAGCCGTAGAAACTGGCAGCGTTGCCGCTACCAGCTTTGCGATATGTCCTACGCGCGCCTGACCTGGCTGCGCGGCGTCAATCTCAACGCCCGGCCTGCGCCTTGAGCGCCGCGATCTCCGCCTCGGTGCGCGGCGTCAGCACGCCCACCTTGCGGCCGCGCGAGTACGGCACCACCACCTGCAACGGCTTGCCAGGCTGCTCCAGGATCGAGATATAACGGGATTCGGTGCCGCGCGTCGGCAACTCAAAGAGCGTCCACTTGTTGGTCGCGGGATCGTATTTCGCGACCTTGTCGGTGCTCCACAGGTTGGTCCAGGCGTTATGCTTGCTGTCGACCGCGACCTGGTAGGGCTGGTCCGCTTCCGGGTTCGGCAGCGGAACGAGCGTGGTCTCCTTGGTGTGGATGTTGATCTTGGCGAGCGTGCCGCCGAAGGAGTTGCCGGTGTAGACGAAATCGCCGTTCTTGTCGGCGCCCATGCGGCGCGGCGCCTGCGCCCAGGGGTACGGGTTGTTGAAGTCCGGCGGCTGATAGGCGTCGTAGAACTTGCGCTCGTCGGCCGACATCGCGTCCATGGCGGCCTTCTCCGGCGGCAACCTGAACTCGGACGTCTTGCCGGTCTTGGCATCACCGTGGTCGATCAGATCCTCGGTCATCAACAGCCACCAGCCGTTGCCGATGCGGTCGGTGGCAAGGCCGTAGACGGTCGCGGTGCCGTGGCCGCCCTTGTAGGTGAGCGACTTATATTCGGTGAACTTTTCTTCCTTTTGATTGAAGCGCAGCGCGCCGTCGGGTGAGGTCACCCAGATGTTGCCGTTGAGATCGGAGTTGATCGTGCCGGCGGTGCCGGTGGTCGAGCGCGGCGGCAGATAGACCGTGACCTTCCCATCCTTGGGATCGACGCGACCGAGACCGCCATGACCGCGCTGCACGTGCGAGCGCGTGTTGAACCACATCACGCCGTTCTCGTCGCGGGTGATGCCGTGGGTGCCGGTCGCTATGCCGCGCTGGTCGTCGAGCTTGAAGTGCTTCACCGCCCCGGTCTTGCCGTCGATCTCGGCAATCGTGGTTTCGAGACTGGTGTGTCCGAAGGTGATCCAGATGTTGCCGCTAAAATCCATCTGCGCGTCATGCACGCCCGAGACGTGATGCAACTCTGACGGCGTGCCGAGCGACCAGTCGGACCCGTCGTTGGCGCGGTGGTGGCCGCCTTCCATCGGGAAGTCGTATTCCTTGACGACCACGCGCGCCGCCTCGCCGGACGGGCGCGGTCGCAGCTTGAACTTCATTGAGGTCTCACCCGGGCCGCGCGCGCGCGCCAGGTACTTGGCGAGGTCGTGCTGAAAATGGTCGATCGTGCCGGTCGGCTTGGCGTTGGTGCGGTGGACGCCGAGCACGTTCACCGTCTTCATCACATCGAGCACCTTGTACCAGCCCTCCTCGTCGAAGCGGTGCTGCAGCGGATAGCTCGCCGAGTGGCAGCCGGTGCAGGTCTTCCGCACCAGCGTCTTCATGCGATAGTCCTCGGGCGTGTCGCCCGGCAGCGCAGCCAGGAACTCGTCGCCCGGAAGCTGGCGGACCCAATCCTCCTGATTGGTCATCGGGGCGAGCACGAAATCCTTGTGCGTCGTCTTGTTGAGCTCGAGGTTGCCCTTGGCGGTCTGATATTTGATTGCCTGTGCCCACACGTTGTACTTGCCTTCCGGCAGCGGCGGGAAGTAATAGCCGCCCGCGTCATCGGTGTAGACCGAGGTCGTGATCGTGGCGCCCTCGGCCTTGGCCGAGACCGTCACGCCGCCCATCTTCTCGCCCGCCGCCGAGGTGATCGTCCCGGCAAGCAGCGCATCCGCGAGCGCAGCGCTCGGGGTGAAGGTGACAGCGCCTGTCACCGCCGCAATGGCAATCACGCTTGCACCGGCAAGCTGTCGTGCAGTCTTCATGGCGTTCTCCCAAATGGTCTTGCGCTGACCTGATCGTTGCTGATTTTAGACTAGCGGGCGGTCCGGGTGGCGGGAGGCACGGTGAGCGCTTGGTTGCCGACCGGCAAAGTCTTTACGTACGCCGCGATGGCGGCGATCTGCTCGGGATCATAGGTGTACTTGAAGCCCGGCATGCGTGGCGTGCCGTTGCTGATGATGCCTTGCACCACCTCTTGCTGGCCGCCGGCGGTTTCGCTGTTGAGCTCGGGCCCGTAGAGGCCGGCAATCAGGGTCGGGCGGGTGTGGCAGACGCCGCAGGAAGTTTCGAACAGCCGCCAGCCAAGTTTTTGTTGGTCGTTGAGGTGAACCTCGGCCGCAAATCCGAGCTGGGGCAACCCGGCGATCAGCAACGCAACGAATAGACCGCAACCCTTCATCCCGGCATCCTCCCGATTGTTTTGTTATGCGAAGCAGCCTGAAGATTAGTCCTATTCCAGCCTGTGGCAAGCACCCAAGTGGCGGCCGGAACTCGCGCATCTTTCGGGCTGGTTGGAAATCGGGCGTCCGCGCAATAAGGTCCGCCGTCACGCTATCTTGAGGCGGAGCGGCCATGCGGCGCGTCAACACTCTCATCGGCAGCCCGGTCGAGCGGGTCGAGGACCGGCGTTTTCTGCAGGGCCGCGGGCAGTTTGTCGACGATCTCGTGCGGCCCGGCCAATGGCACGCGGCGATCGTGCGCAGCCCGATCGCCCATGGGCGCATCCGCGCCATTGATGCGAGCACCGCGCTCGCCATGCCTGGCGTGCGGGCGGTGGTGACCGCGGCCGATGTCGCCGCGCCGATCCCGATGATCCCGTTCCGCCGGGCCAATCCGACCGTCGCGCCCTACGCCCAGCCGGTGATCGCGGCCGAGCTGGTGCGCTACGTGGGTGAGCCGGTCGCCATGGTGCTCGCCGACAGCGCAGGTCTGGCGGAGGACGCCGTGGCGGCGGTCGCGCTCGACATCGAGCCGCTGCCGCCGGTGGTGGACCACCGCGCGTCGGCCAAGGGCGACGTGCTGCTGATCCCGGACACGTCCGGCAATTGTGTGAGTGCGTTCACCGCCATGAGCGGCGACGTCGTAACGGCGTTCCGCAACGCGCCCTATACGCGGCGCGAGCAGTTCCGCGTGCAGCGGATGACTGCCATGCCGATGGAGACGCGCGGGCTTTTGGCGGAATGGGACGGGGCGCGGCTTGTCGTGTCGGGCGCGGCCAAGCTTCCCTTCTTCAACCGGCGCGCCCTGGCGGCGATGATGGGGCTGCCGGAGGCGGCGGTCGATTACATCGAGTATGACGTCGGCGGCGGCTTCGGCGCCCGCGGCGAGTTCTATCCGGAAGATTTTCTGGTCGCGTTTGCGGCGCGCAAGTTCGGTCATCCGGTGAAATGGGTCGAGGACCGGCGCGAGCATTTCATGACCATCGCGCATTCACGCGAGACCGAGTGCGAGCTCGAGATCGCGCTCGACCGTGACGGCAACATTCTCGGGCTGCGCGGCGACATCTGGTGCGACATCGGCGCCTATGTACGCCCGAACGGCATGACGCCGGTGCGCAACGTCGCGCAATTCACCTCCGGCCCTTATCGGATTCAAAATCTTCATCTCACCGCGCGCGCGATGGCGACCAACAAGACGCCGGCCGGCACCTATCGCGGACCGGGCCGCTTCGAGGGCTGCTTCTTTATGGATCGGCTGCTCGACATGGCGGCCTCCGACCTCGGCCTCGACCGGCTCGACATCCGCCGCCGCAACCTGATCGCATTGGACGAGATGCCGTATCCGCTTGCGAGAGTCGAGCCGAACGACGGTTTCGGCGACACCGCCTGCGACAGCGGTGATTATTCGAGCACATTCGACCGCTGCATAGCGGAGGCGGGCTGGGCCGAGAAGGCGCGCCTCGATGGCCAATTGATCGAGGGCCGTTATCACGGGCTGGGCATTGCCTGCTTCATCGAGGGCGGCGCGTCGGGCCCGAAGGAGAACGCCCGCATCACGGTCGAGGATGATGGCACGCTCGCGGTCTATGTCGGCTCCTCGGCGGTCGGGCAGGGGATCGAGACCGTCATGGCGCAGATCGCGGCCGATGCGCTCGAGCTGCCGCTCGAACGCGTCAAGGTCTTTCATGGTTCCACCACCTATCTGCCGGACGGCGTCGGCGCCTTCGGGTCGCGCTCGACCGTGATGGGTGGCTCCGCGATCGTGCTCGCGGCCGATGCGCTGATCGCGAAATTCCGCGCCGCGGCGGCGGCGAGATTTGGCGTGGCGGTCGACGACGTCGGCGTGGTGGAGGGTACCGCCGTCGCCCGCGACGGCCGCGCGCTCGCGCTCGCCGAGGTCGCGGGCCTTTCGGCCGACGGCGAGTTTCGCAATTCGAAAGCGACCTACAGCTACGGCACCACCATCGCGCATGTGGCGGTCGACCCCGGCACCGGCGCTGTGGAAGTGCTCGGCCTCGTCACCGTCGACGACGTCGGCCGCGTGGTCAACCCGCTCACCTTGCATGGCCAGGTGATCGGAGCGGCCGTGCAAGGGCTTGGCAGCGTGTTCAGCGAGGAGATCCGCTACGACGCCAGCGGACAGCTCTTGGTCGGATCGCTCGCCGATTACCTGATCCCGGTCGCGACCGACTATCCGCACCTCACCACGATCTCGCTCGAGCTGCACCCCTCGCCCAACAATCCGCTCGGCGCCAAGGGAGCCGGCGAGGGCGGCATCATCCCGGTCGGCGGCGCGCTCTCGAACGCGGTCGCCTCGGCGCTCAAGTCGCTCGGTGTCGAGCTGCGCGAGCTGCCGCTCACCCCGCCGCGGATATGGCAACTCATCCAGGATGCGCGCGTCGAGGAGTGAGCAACGGCGCTCGCACGGGATGGCATATGCACAAGCTTCGCCAGACGGACGTTGCGCTCTGTGCTACATTTGCATTCATGCGGGCTTTTCTTGCTCTGATCGGTGTGCTCACGACCCTCACGGCGGTGCACGTTACGACGGTCCGTGCCGAGGATCGGGACACGGCCTTCCGCAAGGGACTGTCGGCGTTTGAGACGGGTGCCTATGAGCGCGCCCGCGCCACCTGGGAACCGCTCGCCAAGGCTGGCGACGCGCGTTCGCAGGCCGGCATCGGCTACTTGTACTATACCGGCCGCGGGGTGCCCCGCGACTTCGCCCGCGCGGCCGAGCATTTTGAGCGTGCCGCCGATCAGGGCGAGCCGACCGCACAGCTCTTTCTCGCCCTCATGCACTTCCGGGCCGACGGTGTTCCGAAAAGCCTGCCGCTCGCCTTGATGTGGCTTGAGCTTGCGATGGCCGGCGGGCAGCCTGAGACCTTCGAGCTGCGCGGTGCCATCATGCAGTCGATGACCGATGCGGAACGGGAAGAAAGCTGGCGGCTTGTCGCCCGCTGGCGGGAAGCGCATGCGACAAATCGCGCCCGGCCCTGAACGGCGCCGGTTGATCTGCCAGCAGGATTCAATTGCCGAGCGGCCCCGGGCGTGGTTAAATTTTGAAACGTTCAAATGATCCACCTACCGCCGGCATGACGCTCCGTAATGGAGTGCTCCGTTATGGCCGTCATAGTGGTGGTGCAACGCAAGGGAGGGCTCATGGACTACTATATTGCCCCCGACTTCCGCGGGCTCGATGCGGACGTCGATTACGGGGCGCTGGCCGCCCAGGATCCGGTCTGGGTGCCGCCAACGCCTGAGCCGCGTCAGCACTCGACCAGCCGCCGCGACTTCATCAAGGGCGTGATCGCCTCCGGCAGCGCCGTGTCGGCGCTCTCCTACACATTCGGCGGTGCGACGCCGGCGCGTGCGCAACGTGCGGCCGCGCCGGACCGGCTGCTCGCCATCAACATCAACGGCCAGGTGCGCCGCGCCGAGGTGCTGCCGAACGAGACGCTGGCGATGACGCTGCGTTACAAGCTCGGCCTCACCGGCACCAAGCTCGGTTGCGATCGCGGCGAATGCGGCGCCTGCACGGTGCTGATCGATGACGTGCCGCACCATTCCTGCTCGACGCTCACGCACGCGCTGCGCGGGCGCAAGGTCACGACCATCGAAGGGCTGGAAGGTCCGAACGGCAAGCTGCACAAGGTGCAGCAGGCCTTCGTCGACGAGCTCGCCCCGCAATGCGGCTTCTGCACGCCCGGCCAGATCATGTCGACCGTGGCGCTGCTCAAGGTCAATCCCAAGCCGACACGCGACGAGGCGCGCCATGCGCTCTCGGGCAACCTGTGCCGCTGCGGCGCCTATGACCATTATCTCAATGCGGTGATGCGCGCCGCCAAGGAGGCGTGACATGGCATACGACCTCATCGGCAAGAACTTCACCCCGCCCGACATCTACGGCAAGGTGACCGGCAAGGCGAAGTACGCGGAAGACTATCGGGCCGAAGGCATGGTGTTCTGCCGTCTTTTGGGCAGCCCGATGCCGCACGCCAAGGTCAAGAAAATCGACGCGTCCGCGGCGCTCAAGCTCAAGGGCGTGCTCGGCATCCTGACCGCCAAGGATGTGCCGGCGTTCCCGCCGCCGCAGAACCACATCCTCACCGACGAGCCGCACTTCGTGGGCGAGCCGATCCTCGCGGTCGCCGCCGAAACCGAGCAGCTTGCCCAGGACGCGATCGACCTGATCAAGATCGAATATGAGCCGCTGCCGTTCGTGGTCGATCCGCTCGACAGCCTGCATCCGGGCGGCCCGAATGCGCGCCTTGACGGCAACGTTGCCAATCCGCGCATCAAGTACCAGACCATCAAGTGGACGGCGCGCGACTTCGCCATGGCGGGCGACGACAAGCTGCCGATGGGCCAGCCCGCGAAGGAATGGACCTACGGCGATCTCGACGCCGGCTTCAAGCAAGCCAAGCTCGTGCTCGACGAATCCTTTGTCGTCGGCTCGCAATGCCATCACTGTATGGAGCCGCGCTCTGCCATGGCCTATTGGCAGAACGGCAAGGTGTTCCTGTTCGGCTCCTCGCAAAGCCAGTCGAACGCGGTCCCGGGCCTCGCGCGCTATTGCGGGGTCCAGCCGAAGGATATGGTATTCGTGGCGGAATACTGCGGCGGCGGTTTCGGCTCGAAAGGAACCGCTTATCCTGAAATGTCGATCCCGGCGCACATGTCGCGCAAGATCAACCGCCCGGTGATGATGCGTATCGCCCGGCACGAGGAGTACGCCATCGGCCGCGGCCGCGCCGGTTTCCAAGGCCGCATCAAGGTCGGCTTCCGCGAAGACGGCCGCATCGTCGCCATGGACGCCTATGTGGTGGCCGAGAACGGCGCCAACATCGGCTTCTGGGATTTCGAGAACTTCGGCCACACGCTGTCGGTGGTCTATCAGCCGATGGCGATGCGCTGGCGTGGCGTGCCGGTGCTCACCAATACGCCGGCGCGCAGCCCACAGCGCGGCCCGGGCGAAAACCAGACGGCCGTCGCGATGGAGCCGATCCTCGACAAGGCGGCGCGCCAGCTCAAGCTCGACCGGCTGGCGATCCGCCTGATCAACGCGCCCGACTCGAACGGCAAGCACGGCGAGAAGCAGCTGCCGATGACCTCAGCCTTCCTCAAGGACGCGCTGGAGAAGGGTGCCGCCCGCTTCAAGTGGGAGGAGAAGACCAAGCTCTCCGGCCAGCGCCGCGGCAGCAAGGTGATTGGTGTCGGCGTCGGCTCGGCCTTCCATTCGGCCGGCCAGACCGGCTTTGACGGGCTCGTGCGGATCACGCCCGATGGCAAGATCCACATCCACACCGGTGTGGGCAATCTCGGCACCTACTCCTATGCCGGCACTGCCCGGGTGGCGGCTGAGGTCCTGAAGGCCAACTGGGACAACTGCATCCTCGAGCGCGGCGACAGCCGCAAGCATCTGCCGTGGAATTCGCCGCAGGTAGGCAGTAACACGACCTTCACCCAGTCGCGCACGAACTACGTGGCGGCCGTGGATGCAAAGGAGAAGCTGCAAAAGATCGCGGCGATGGACCTCGGCGGCAAGCCGGAGGACTACGACATTGGCGGCGAGAAGGTGTTCCTCAAGTCCGATCCATCGAAGTCGCTCACCTATGCCAAGGCGGCCCAGCGGGCGATCGAGCTCGGCGGGGCGTTCAGCGGCAAGGAGGCGCCGGGCGATCTCAACCCGATGACCAAGGCCTCGGTCGCCGCGCTCGCGGGGACGGGCCTGATCGGCGTCGCCAAGGACAAGCTGCCGATCCACGGCATGCCGCCGGCGCTGGCGGCGGGCTTCATGATGATCGAGCTGGATGTCGAGACCGGCAAGTGGACGATCCTCGAATATCTAGGGGTCGCCGACTGCGGCACGGTCGTGCATCCCATGAGCCTCGCCACCCAGGTCAAGGGCGGCGCCGTGATGGGATTTGGCCTCGCGGGGAGCGAGCACTATGTGCTCGACCCGCAGATCGGGCTCCCGGCCAATGTGGGGCTCTTGTCCTCCAAGCCGATGAGCTACCTCGACGTGCCATCCGAGATGGGGTGGGACGCGGTCGACAAGGCCGACCCGAGCGCACCGCTCGGATCGCGCGGCATCGGCGAGCCGCTCATGGGCTGTGCCGGCGCCGCGCTCTTGAACGCCATCGCGGATGCGATGGGCGGCCATTACTTCAACCGCACACCTGTGGTTCCGGACATGATCGTGAACGCGATCAACAAGCGTCCGCAGGCCCACAAGGTGCTTGCTGCCAACACGCAGTAAGGGGAGGCGCTCATGGTTCGGGATATGATGCCCAATTTCGAGCTTCTGCAGCCGACCAAGCTTGCGGACGCACTGTCGCTGCTCGATCGCCGCGGCAAGGACATCTGGAAGATGGCCGGCGGCAATGACAGCCTCGACTGGTTCAAGGACCGCGTCAAACGGCCGAAGGCCGTGATGGACCTTGGCGCACTCACGGAGCTCAAGGGCATCCGTGAGACCGCGGACGGGATCGAGATCGGCGCGCTCACGACGCTGACCGAGATCGCCACCAGTCCGATCATCCGCGGCAAGTACAAGGTGCTGGCGGATGCGGCCGGACGCGTGGCGAGCCCGCAGATCCGCAACGCCTCCTCGCTCGGCGGCAACGTCTCGCAGGATGCGCGCTGCTGGTACTACCGCTCCGGCCTCAATTGCTACCGGGCCGGCGGCAATACCTGCTTTGCCGACACGCCGGCGGGGCAGAACCGCGAGCACGCGATCTTCGACGCGGCCCGCTGCATCGCCGTGTCGCCGTCGGACACCGCGCCTGCGCTCGTGGTGCTCGAAGCCCAGATGGTGATCAAGACATCCAAGGGCGAGCGCGTGGTCGATGCCGAGAAGTACTTCATCGGCCCCGCGGTCGACATCACCCATATGACGGTGCTCAAGCCAAACGAGCTGCTCACCGCCATTCGCATCCCTGCCAAATGGGCCGGCGCGAAATTCTATTTCGAGAAGGTCGCCGACCGGAACACCTGGGACTTCGCGCTGGTCAACGTCGCGTCGGCCGTCAAGGTCGCAAACGGCACGATCGAGGCGGCGCGCGTCGCCTGCGGCGGCGTGTCGTGCACGCCGCGTTTCATCAAGGTGGTGGAAGAGGTGGTCAAGGGCGGCAAGCAGGATGAGGAAACCGCCTCGCTTGCCGGCAAGACCGCCGTGCACGGCGCGCGGCCGGTCAACTTCAACCAGTTCAAGGTTCCCCTGATGGAGAACCTGGTCAAGCGCGCCATCCGGGACGCCGTCTGAAAATTCGGCAGTCTCGGATGGAATTGTTCCGCTACACGCGTGATGTCTATGGCCAGGAGACGCTTGCGGGCGTCTCCTGGGACCTGTTGCCCTGGTTTGTCGGCGCGGCCCTGGCTTTCATCGTCTTGCATGCGGCGCTGATGCTGCTGCGCCGCGCTGGCAAGGGCGCGAACCAGTGAGCGAGAGCAGTCCCCCGGCCGGGAGCGGTCGCGTCATCCGCCACCGCGGGATCGAGCGCCTCTATCACTGGCTGACGGCGGCTTGCGTGCTGACGCTGCTTGGCACCGCCTTTCTGCCGATCCTGGATTTCAAGTTCGACTGGGTCAACGTGCACTGGATGGCCGGCGTCGCGCTCGGCGCCCTCGTGCTCATCCATATCGTTCGCGCCGTGGTCTGGCTCGATGTCTGGTCGATGGTGGTCGGTCCGCGCGATGTCGTCGAGGCCTGGTCGGACACCCGCGAACTTCTAGGCGCGGGCGGCACGCCGACGCTGCCGGGCAAATATCCGGTGGCGCAGAAGCTCTATCATGCGTTCATCGCGGTCGCCATTCTGGCGCTGCTCGCGACCGGAGCGCTCATGATGGTGAAGATCGACACGCCGTTCTGGGTGCGCAATCCCTACTTCCTCTCGGCGTCGACCTGGGGCATCGTCTACGTGGTCCACGACTTTGCGGCGCTCTGCGTGCTTGCGCTCACCATGGTGCACATCTATTTCGCGCTACGCCCGGACAAATTCTGGATCACGCGCTCGATGTTCACCGGCTCGATCTCGCAGGCTGATTACGCCGCCAACCATGACCCGGAGCGCTGGACGCTCAAGCAAGGAGAGCGCCGATGAGCGCGGACGCAACGGAGGGCGATCTCGCGCACCGGATTGACGAGATTGAAGAGGCCTACGAATTCATGCTCGCCTATGCGGCGCAGGGCCATCAGCGCGGCCACGAGGGCGATCACATCCGCGATTTCCTCAAACGCCTGGATGCGGCGCTCGACGGCATCGGGGCCGCGGCCGTGGCGGCGGCGCTGGCCAAGAGCGTCAGCTCCGAAATGGTGCGCACCTTCGTGGCAACGCTCGAGGAGGACGCCCATAAGGCTCGCGCCGGCTTGGCGCTCGCCCTGATGCAACGCGCGATCGGCTCGCAGCTCGTCGACAACCTCAACGCCTCGATCCATCTGCGCGCCTTGCTCACCGACCTGTTCCTCATCGACGAGGCGATCGTGTCGGTCGGGGCGCAAGGGGCGTAGCCCGGGTTGAGCTTCCAGCGAAACCCGGGACGACGATGCTGTCATTGACAACGCGTGGGCACGGCGCACGAATTAACTTGCCGCGCAGAGAGGCCGTGCCTTCGCCTTTGCCCACCCTTGTACGCGGCTACACCGGCTTCAGCGTCGGCATCAGCCGCAGCGCGTTGTCGCGGTCGATGGCCTTGAGCTCGGCCTCGTTGAACACGCCGGATTTGCGCAGGCCCACGACGTGCTCCTCGGTGGTGAGATGCGGCCAGTCGGTGCCGAACAGGATCTGCGAGACCGGCACCGCGGCCTTTAGGGATGCCATGGCAGGCGCGTCCGGCGCCTGCGCGCAGTCGTAGTAGAACTTGCGCGCCTCCGGCAGGAAGCCTTCCGGCAGGATCGGCTGATACTCGGGGCTCTCGTGCACCCGCTTGATGAAGCGGCGCACCAGAAACGGCATCGTGCCGCCGGCGTGCGACCAGATCACCTTCATGTTCGGGTAGCGCCGCGAGGTGCCCGAGAACACCATCTTGGCGATCGCGCGGGTCGTGTTGGTGCCGTATTCGATGTCGGCGTCGCGCAGCCCCGGCACGATGCGCACGCAGCAGGGATGGCTGGTCGGGTGGGTGTAGAGCACCGCGCTGCGGCGGTTGAGCTCCTCGAACACGGGCTTGAAGATCGGATCGCCCAGGAACTTGGTGTCATAGTTGGTGCGCAGGTAGACGCCGTCGGCCTTGAGCGTATCGAACGCGTATTCAATCTCCTTCAGCGTGCCGTCGACATCCGGAAACGGCAGGTAGGCGAAATTGCCGAAGCGGCCGGGATGATCGGCCTGCAGCTTGGCCGTGAACTCGTTGGAGAGCCGGGAGAACTTCCGCAGGTCTTCGTTGTCGCGCGGCTTGAAATCGGGCACCGAGATCGAGATCACCGCCAACGCCACCCCGTTCTGGTCCATGTCCTCGAGCTGCCGCGAGATTGTCGAGCGCTCGTTGAGCCAGGTGCGCCGGCGGTCGACCTGATAGCCCGGCGGCACGAAGTGGCGGTGGACGTCGATACGGGTGAGCTTGGGAGCAGGGGCAGCCTGCGCGCCCGCCGGCGCTGCCGGAAGGACGGCGCTTGCCGCAACCGCCGCGAAGCCTGCAAGCACGCCGCGCCGCGGCAGGCAGCAGCCGCAGCCGCTCAATCGATGTCCGTGGCGGCCTTCCGCTCTTGAACCTGGCATCTCTTTCCCCCCCTGTGGCGCGGCGTTTGGTCTAGTGCCCCGCTTCCGAAGTTCGTGATACTCGCAGCTAGCTCTGATACGAACTTCGGAAGCAAAGGGGCACTAGAAAATCTATAGTCCTAGTGCCGCTTTCGATTTGAAGCTCCTAACGGAGTTTGCTGCGATCGCTGTAGGAACTTCAAATCGGCGGCACTAGGCTCGGCAACCTGTTCGCCGCTGTCAACATCCGATATGGTCGCAAATGAGAACAACACCAAGCGGGAGGACGCCATGACACGGGTATGGACCGCACTGGTCGCCGGCTTCTGGATAAGCCTTGTGTCGGCCCAGCCATTGTGGGCGCAGGGGTTCAAGCCCGATCCGGTCGACGAGGCAGCCGCCAAGCGCGAGGGCCAGGTGACCTGGTACACGTCGACCCCGGTGAAGGTCGCCCAGTTCATCGCGCGCGAATTCGAGAAGCAGACCGGCATCAAGGTGGAGTTGCTGCGCACCGGCGGGCAGGGCGTGATCAGGCGCTTCCTGCAGGAGGTCGACGGCGGGCGCATCAATGCCGACATGATTACGATGTCGGACATGTCGGCCGCCAACGCAATGACCAAGCGCGGGTTGTTCGTGCCGTTCAAGCCGAAAGGCTTCGACAAGGTGATCGACAGCGCCAAGGAACGCGACGGCCACTACATTGCGCAGCGGCTGAGCTTCATTGGGATGGTGGCGCGCACCGACAAGGTGGCGGATGCCGACATGCCGAAGCAATGGAGCGACCTGACCCAGCCCAAATACAAGGGCAAGCTGGTGATGGCCGATCCGTCCTTCACGGCGATCCAGCTCATGGTTGTTGGCACGCTGTCACGCAAGCTCGGCTGGCAGTTCTACGAGGCTCTGCGCAAGAACGACACGCTGATCGTGCAGGGCCACGAGCAGGTCTATGATATGCTCAAGCGCGGCGAGCGCATGATCGCCGCGGAATTGGCCGATCCGCGGGTCTACACCAACGGCAAGCCGCCGCCCAACATGCGGATAATCTTCTCGCCTGAGGGCACGATCGTGGTGCCGTCACCGAGCGGGGTGATCAAAGGCTCGCCGCACCCCAACGCCGCCAAGCTGTTCGCGCAGTTCAATCTGACAATCCAAGTGCAGAGCAAGCTCTCTGGGGATGGCCGCCCGTCGGCCCGCACCGACGTGCCGCCGCCCGAAGGGATGCCGCGGCTCGACCAGATCAAGGTCTACCCGATCGACTACGACTATATCGAAGCCAATACGCGCAAGCTCAAGTCGAAGTTTGCGGAGGTCTTTCAGTAACACGATTAAGCCAGGAGCGAGCCCGCTCGTTGCTGTGCCCTCTCCCCTTGCGGGAGAGGGCTTTTCAAGATGATCAACAAGCACGGGTGGGTGAGGGGCAGCAGACGCGCCCCCTCACCCGATCTTTCCGTTGAACCGCCTCCATGCCCTCTCCCGCGAGGGGAGAGGCGCCACAATAAGCGCCGCGCTAACCGTCAGATCCCCATCATCTTGAGCTGGAACTCCGGATAGCGCAGGCCGGCGGCGGCCTGCTGCGGAAAGGACTGCTCGAGCGCCGTGATCTCGGCGTCGCTCAAGGTGATGTCGACCGCGGCGGCATTCTCTTCGAGATATTTGCGGCGTTTGGTGCCCGGAATCGGCACGACGTTGTCGCCGCGCGCCAGCACCCAGGCGAGCGCGACCTGCGCCATGGTGACGCCGCGCGTCTCCGCGGCGGCCTTCAGCGGGGCGAGCAGGGCGAGGTTCTTCTCGAAGTTGCCTTCCTGGAAGCGCGGATGGGCGTGGCGGCGATCGCTCGGGATGAGATCGTCGCGCTTGGCAAACGCGCCGCTCAGGAACCCGCGTCCGAGCGGTGAATAGGGGACGAGCCCGATGCCAAGCTCTTTCAGCGTCGGCAGGATCGCGCTCTCGACGTCGCGCGACCACAGCGAATATTCGGTCTCGATCGCGGTGAGCGGATGCACCTTGTGGGCGCGCCGGATGGTGTTGGGGCCGGCTTCGCAGAGGCCGAGATGGCGGACTTTGCCCTGCTCGACGAGGCGCGACATGGCGCCGACCGTGTCCTCGATCGGCACGTTGGGGTCGATGCGATGGATGTAATAAAGGTCGATCGTGTCGATGCCCATGCGCTTGAGGCTCGCCTCGCAGGCGACCGGCACATAGTCGGGCTTGCCGTTGACGCCGCCGCGCTGCCCGCCCGGACCGCGGATGTTGCCGAACTTGCTGGCGATCAGGAATTTGTCGCGCTTGCCTTTGATCGCCTGCCCGACCAGTTGCTCGTTGACGCCGGCCGCGTAGGCGTCCGAGGTGTCGAGCAGGGTGATGCCGAGATCGATGCAGCGGTGGATGGTGGCGATCGACTCCACGTCGTCGGGCACGCCGTAGTCGGCGCTCATGCCCGAGCACCCAAGCCCGATCGCCGATACCCGGAAGCCCTGCCCCAGCTGTCGATATTGCATCATTATTACCCTTATCGTTGTTACGCTTGATGGCGTCGGAAAGTGATCATGGCGTCGGAAAGTGGTCGGCGCGATTGGCGTCGGAAAGTGCTCGGCGCGCGGATGCCGCCGGGGTGCTGCGGCCACTCTCTTGAAGCCAATTCCGCCGCGGCGCAAGGGTGCGACTTCGCCGCACCGCAATGTGATCGGCGCGCCCCAATGCCACGTTGCGCCGTGTGCGCCCGCCCGGCTAAATTACCCTAAACTAATGGCTTTTGAGGAATGGAGACGACCATGGGACTGTTGAGCCGCCGCTGCCTGCTTTCGGGTGCAACACTTCTCCTTGCGGGCGGCCTTGGCGCGGGCAGTCTTGGCCACGCCTGGGCGCAGCCGGTCGACATGGCCGCGGCGAAGCGCGAAGGCAAGGTCGTCTGGTACTGCTCGGTGCCGATCGCGACCGCGCAAAAGGTCGCCAACATGTTCGAGCAGAAGACCGGCATCAAGGTCGAGCTGTTCCGCTCGGGCGGCTCCAACATTCTGCGGCGCTTCCAGCAGGAGGCGCAGGCCGGCAAGGTCTTCGTCGACGTGCTGACTCATTCCGAGCCGGCGGCCGCGCGCATGATGACCAAGAAGGGCTTGTTCGTTCCCTTCAAGGCGTCCGCCTTCGACAAAGTGCCGGCCGCCATCAAGGACCCCGACGGCTATCACGTGGGGCAGCGGGTCAACGTCATGGCGATGTACGTGCGCGACGACAAGCTGCCGAAGGCCGATCGGCCCAAAAAGTGGGCAGACCTCACCCAGCCCAAATACAAGGACAAGATGGTGATGGCCGATCCGTCGTTCTCCTCGCTGCTCGTCACCATTGTGGGCATGCTCGGCAAAGAGCAGGGCTGGGACTACTTCAAGAAGCTGCGGGCCAACAACATCATGGTGGTGCAAAGCAATCAGCAAGTGTCCGACATGATCAAGCGTGGCGAGCGCTCGATCGCGGTCGGCGCCGATGCAGCTTATGTGGGCGACGCCAAGGAGAAGGGCATGCCGATCTCCACGATCTACCAGGAGGACGGCGCCTTCGTCATTCCCTCGCCCAGCTCGGTGGTGAAGGGCTCGCCCAACCCGAACGCCGCCAAGGCTTTCGCCGACTTCATGCTGAGCAAGCCCGTGCAGGAGCTGTTCCCGAAGGAGCACCTCTACGCCGCGCGCACCGACATCCCGGGGCCGGCCGGCAATCCGCCGCTCTCCTCGATCAAGATGCACACGATCGACTACGACTACATCGAGGCGGAGAGCAGCCACATCAAGCGTCACTTCGCCGAGGCGATGCAGTAACGCCACAATTCTAGTTTTTCATTCCGAATCAGGCGAAAGAAGGCCGCGAGCCCAGGCTCGCGGCCAAACTAATGTCCGCAGCTCATGATCACGCTCTATGACTTCGGGAACTCGGTGTGCTGCCAAAAGGTCCGTATCACGCTGTGCGAAAAGGATTTGGAGTGGCGCTCGATCAAGGTCGACCTGTTCCGTAGCGAGCAATTTGATCCCGATTACCTCAAGCTCAATCCCAAGGGCGTCGTGCCGACTCTTGTCCACGCGGACCGGCCGGTGATCGAGTCCACGCTGATCTGCGAATATCTCGACGAGACCTTTCCCGACCCGCCCCTGGTCCCGACCGATCCCTGGCAGCGCACGCGCATGCGCCTATGGACCAAAATGGTCGACGAAGCGCTGTTTGAAGGCGTCAGCGAGATCAGTTTCTCCGCCATGTTCCGCGAGCGCATGCGAAACATGCCGGAGGAGCTGCGCGAGCGGCGGTTTCGCAACATCGGCGATCCACGCCGGCGTGACCGGTTGAAATCAACTTATGAGCTTGGCGTGCAATCGCCCTTCGTCCTGCACGCCGTTGCCGCCTATGAGCGGGCGTTCAGGCTGCTCGAGCAGGCGCTCGCAACCAGCGGGCCGTGGATTGTCGGCGAGCACGTGACGCTCGCCGATGTCAATCTGATGCCGATGGTGGCCCGCCTCGACTATCTGGGGCTGCTCGATCTGTGGACGGCGGACCGCCCGCGCGTCAACGAATGGTGGGCGCGGGCGCGCGAATGGCCGAGCCTCAAGCGCGGGCTCCACGAGCTGATCACGCCGATGGAGCTCGCGGAAATGCGCGCCCACGGTCCCAAGATCCGGGACGAGGTGGCGGCATTGCTCGACGGATTGCGGAGCACCGAGTCCGTACTCGGGTGAAAGCAGCGCCGCCTAGAGCAAAATCGTTTCAGCTTGAATTGCGATTTCGCTCCTTGTTTGGTCGCATGATCTTGTCCGAAAAGCCTGCAACTTTTCGGGATCATGCTCTAAAGCCACGGCATCAGCGAGGCGTGGATCACGTCCGGCACGCCCTTGCCGCCGACCGAGCGGATCGCGAGGTCGACATCCTTGAGCCCGAACTTGTGGGTGGTCACCAGCTCGAGCGGGAAGCGCCTGGAGGCAAGCTGCTCGAGCGCGAGCTCGCAGGCCTTGTAGCTGTGGCCGCGCGCGCTCTTCATGGTGATGAACTTGACCGTGAACTTCTCGAGCGGGAAGTTCGGGAACGCCGCGAGCTCGCCCTGCGCCACGATGATGCCGCCCTTGCGCTTGAGCGCCTCGATGCCGAGCAGGATCGGGATGGTGCCGGCGCCGGCTGTGCAGTCGAGCGCGACGTCGACGCCCTTGCCGCCGGTGACCTCCATGATGCGGGCGAGGGGGTCTTCCTTTTGCACATCGATGACGTAATCGGCGCCGAGCTTCTTGGCGACGTCCATGCGGGCGCCATCCTTCGAGGTGCCTGTGACGATGATCAGCGAGGCGCCGGCCTGCTTGCAGATCACGGTCTGCGAGAGGCCCTGCTGGCCCGGGCCCTGGATCAGCACGGTTGAGTTGTAGCCAACCTCGCCGTCGAACAACGACCATTCCACCCCGTTCGCCATCGGGGTGACGAGGCCGGCGAGCTCGGGCGTGACGCCCTTGGGCACGTGATGCACGACCGCGTTCCAGGGCAGGTAGACGTACTGGGCGAAGCCGCCCCACAGATGCGGCGGCTTCTCGTCCGAGGTGTAGCCATAGCGGATGGCGTCCGGGTTGGTGCGCCAGTTGGTGTTCTCGCAGTGGCGGTACTGGCCGGCGTGGCACCACTCGCACTTGCCGCACATGACGTAGTGCTCGACGAAGACGAGATCGCCTTCCTTGAAGCCCTTGCGGCGGGTGAACTCGCGGCCGGCCTTGGCGATATAGCCGATGTTCTCATGCCCCATGATGGTTGGCTTGTCGTTCGGCGGATGGGCATAGAGCTTGACATCGGTGCCGCAGATGCCGGCCACCTCCATCTTCATCAGCGCCGCGTCCTCCGGAACGTCGGGCATCGGGTATTCGCGAATTTCGGTCTTGCTCGGCCCCGTCCGTACCGCCGCCAGCACTTTTTCCGCCACTGCGTAAGCTCCATTCAGCTTTGAGAAATGTGGCGGCACCATAGGAGCGGCGCAAGGCCCGTCAAGCCCTCGCTGGGCATGGCCGGTGCCGGCCGTGCTATCGTGCAGTGCGACAAACGCGAAAGGGTCCTCTTGAGCGAGTACCAACGAGCCCTGCAGGCTTGGCAGTCGGGCCGCAACGCCACGACGATGCCGGAATCGTTCCGGATCGGTCCGGCGCTCAAGGCGGACCCCGAGCACACCGCCGCGCTCGAGCGGGTGCGGGGCTGGACGCGTGCGCGCTTCGGGTTGCCGGAGGACGCCGCGATCCTGGTGGCGCAGGTCGCCTGCAGCCTGCCGGGCTGTCCGCCGCTCGAAACCGCGGTCGCGTTCTGGACCGCTGAGGCGACCCGCCATCAGTTCAAGCTGTTCAAGCCGGTCGCCGAGGTGGTCGAGGACGACCTGCCGCCAAGCTTTATGAAGACCGCGCTGATCGTCGATGAGGAGAGCGGCTTCGAGTGCTGCTAGGTGCGCTGGCAGTCGGGCCGTAGGTTGGGTTAGCGCGGTCCCCAATCGTGCTATCTTGCGCGGCTCTTGTTCCGCGCGTAACCCAACGCCTGCCATATGTTGGGTTACGCGCGGGATCAACGCCGAATTTGCCCTGGAACGCGTGGGCCGCGCTAACCCAACCTACGGTCCCCGTCGTTGTCGTCCCAAGGAGTGTCATCGCGCCATGGCCGGACCCAAGCTGAAGTCTGTCACCCGCACGCAAGGCAACAACCAGGCGCTGAAGGATGGCACCGTAAAGCCTAAGACCTTCGAGTTCGACTTCGTGGAGGTCGATCCGCTGATCGCCGCGTTCCGTCGCATGGTGCGCGGCAACGAGTTCGACATCTGCGAGATGGCGATCACGACCTACATCTGCGCCCGTGCGCACGGCAAGCCGATGACGGCGATCCCGGTATTCCTGGTGCGTGCCTTCCATCACGGCGCCATCCTGGTCAACAGCAGGGCTGGCATCGCCAGCCCGAAGGATCTCGAAGGCAAGCGCGTAGGCGTCAACCGCGGCTACACCGTCACCACTGGGGTATGGGCGCGCGGGGTTTTGCAAGATGAGCACGGCGTCGACCTCTCCAAGATCACCTGGGTGCTCTCGGGCGACGAGCATGTCGCCGAATACAAGCCGCCCGCCAACGTCATCCCGATCGAGAAGGGCAAGGACATGGCCGCGATGCTGACCTCCGGCGAGCTCGTCGCTGCGATCGGCGTCGATGTCGAGCACCCTGACGTGAAGCCGCTCATCCCCAATTCGCTTGACGCCGGGCTTGCGGCGCTGCGTCGCAACGGCCACTACCCGATCAACCACACGGTGGTGATCAAGGACGAACTGATTGCCAAGTACCCCGAGCTCGCGGCCGATGTATTCAACGCTTTCTGCGAGTTGAAGCGCATCTATCTCGATCGCCTCAAGGGCGGCAAGATCGAGAAGCCGACCGGCGTCGATAAGGTGCACCAGAAGGTGATGGAGATCATCGGCGATCCGCTCCCGTATGGCATTGCGCCGAACCGCCGCGTGCTCGACGAGCTGGTCGGCCACGCGATGAAGCAGGGGATCATCGGCAAACCGGTCTCGGTCGACGAACTGTTCGTGCCCTCGACGCGCGCATTGGTGGGATAAATTCTCTGCTGTCGTCCCCGACTTTGTTGCTGTCGTCCCCGCGAAGGCAGGGACCCATAGCCACCGAGTTGTCAGAGTGCCCACCGCCTGTGCCACATTGCAAAGACACGGCGTATGGGTCCCCGCTTTCGCGGGGACGACATCGGATGGGTGTGGGACGACAGCAGAGAGGATTGTGTATGGCTGATTTTGTTGCAACCCACCGCCTCACCCACGAAGCGAGCCTCAAGATGCTGCAGGCCGGCGTCGCCAAGGCCAGCGAGCTTGGCTGCAAGGTGAGCCTCGCAGTCGTCGACCAGAGTTGCCGGCTGATCGGCTTCCTGATGATGGATGGCGCGCGCCACTTCTCGATCATCACCACCCAACGCAAAGCCATCACGTCGGCCTCGCAGCGGCAGCCGACCGGCTACGCGCCCGAGGAGAACGCCATCAGCATGACGGTGCGCATGGGCGACTTCACCAACGTGCCGGGCGGCTTTCCAATCACGGTCGGCGGCGAGGTGATCGGCGCGGTCGCGGCCGGCGGTGCCTCGATCGAGCAAGACGTGATGGTGGCGAAGGCGGCGCTCGCAGCGCTTACGCAGAGCTAACCGCCCATCTTGTCGAACACCATCACCTTGCTGGTGAAGGCGTTGACATCGCGTCGATGCGTCAGGCCGCAGGTGGCCGCGAGCGCGCGGAAATCCTCGTCGAGATAGCTCGTGTAATAGGGCTCGTGGAAATTCTGCGGGAACAATTCCAGCATCCCGTCATAGTCCGGCTCGTCGCCCCATTGCAGTGAATTGAGGAGCACGAGGCGGCCACCGGGTCTGAGCACACGCGCGAACTCCCCGAGCGCCTGCCGGCGCACCTTCGGCGGCAGCTCGTGGAACAGATAGATGCTCGTCACGGCATCCTGGCTCGCATCCGGCAGCGGCAGCGCCTCTCCCTTCGCCACCAGGAGATTGATCCAGCACCAGCGCTTGAGATGGCGTCGCGCCTCGCCGACATAGCTCTCCGACATGTCGATGCCGACCGCCGGCAGGCGCGGCCAGCTCTGCTTGACGAAATCGAGGAAGCGGCCGGTGCCGCAGCCAACGTCAAGGAGGCGAAGCCGGCGCTGGTCGCGCCCGGCAAACACCTCGTGCAGCGGAACAAGCGCCTGCCGCCGTGTCGCATTGGCCGATCCGTTGAACAGCACCTCGACCTGGGTGTCGTAGCGCCTGGCGGAGTTGTCAGTAAGCCAGCCACCCGACTGGAAGTGGAAATTCTGGAGGTAATAGGCGGGCCGCTTGCCGCGCACGTCCTCGGTCAGTACTTGGCGCAGCTCGCCACTTTCGCGGCGGCGATGAACGACCGGCAGGTCTCGGAAGAACAGCCGTGAGCGCGCGATGAGCTTGAGAAGAGAGCCGTCGTGGTCGGCCGGCAAGGGATAGATCCCGGCCTCCACATTGGCGAGGTCGCGCTGGAACAGCTTCGCCATGTCGGCGAACAGCCGCTGCCGGTCGGGCACGGGCCGGTCGGTTTTCGCGGCCGGACGCACGCTCTCGCCTTCGCGCTCGCGCGCCGCCCGCGAAAGCCGGCGCATGATCTCGCCATGACCCACATACCAGGCGACCCGCGGGAGCTGGGTGGCGCCATAGGCGAGGCGGGTGGCAAATTGGGCAACCGGATTGATCATGCTCTTTTCGTCGAATTGTTCCTTTACCCGATATGGGTGACAGCACGATCGTCGTCCACCGCCTTTCCAATTTCAATGGGTTCCACGATCGTGTTGTGATCGCGAAACGCCCGATCGCGGCGCGGTTGCGGTCGCTGGGGGCGGTGGCCGAAATTGTGGACCACAACGTTGTTGTCCCCGCAATTCACCGCAGCGTGTCCGCGACAATATGGCTGAGTTGAAATTTCGATCCCGATCGCTTCGCTCAGCGAGCGCCTGGACTTGGCAACCGCTTTGCGCTCGCGGTAGAACGCTACTTTGCAGCATCGGGTGTGGGGTTCGAGTTGGGGGTGTCCCAGGACTATCCGTTCGATCATGGCGGCCCAGTCGATCAGCGGTTCGAGCCGTTTCCGCACGCGGCGCTGGATGGCTCGATTGTTGATCGATTTGAAAGCACCGCTCGCCGGTTTGCGGCGCGTCTTGCGGTCAGCGATTGTGTTCGCGAATTCACCTATGCGGAGCTTGCGGATCTGGTCGACCAGATCGCGCATGCGACAGCATCCACGGCCGCCGGCCGCGACGGACCGGTGGCGATCCTGCTTGCGAGCGACGCCTTCTTTCCCGCTGCCATGCTCGGCGTCCTTGCCGCCGGTCGCGGCTATGTTCCGCTCGATCCCAATGCGCCCTTTGCACGGAACCATCTGATCGTTGAGCACGCGGGAGCGGCTGCGGTCGTTTCCACAGGCGAGCCGGCGCGGTGGATACGCGAAGCGTTACAAAACAAAGTTCCGGTCATCGATGTCAATACGCTTGGCGGCAATGCCAGTCGGCGACGGCCGGCGGCGCACGATCTCGCCTACATCATCTACACCTCCGGCTCGACCGGCACGCCGAAGGGCGTCTATCAGAACCACCGCAATGCCCTTCATCGCGTCATGGAAATGGGCAACGCGCTCCATATCAGCCCCGAGGATCGGTTGCCGCTCGCGCGCGCACCGGGCGCAATCGGTGCAACGAACGATGTGCTGATGGCGACCCTCAACGGCGCGTCGCTGCATGTGCTGCCGCCGCTCGATCTGCAACCGGCCGGCTTGGTGCGGGAAATCAAGCGGCGCAAGCTGACCGTCTATCGCTCATCCCCGACGCTGATGCGCCGGATCGCCGAGGCGCTCGCACCCGGTGAGCGGCTTGACACGGTGCGGGTCGTGCAGCTTGTGTCCGAACGGATGGGCTGGGGCGATTACGACATCTTTCGCCGCATCTTTGCTGCCGATGCGCACTTGATGGTGGGCATGGGCTCGACGGAATGTTCGATCGCCCGCTGGTTTGTCGACGGCTCGCTGCGAACCGCGTCCACGCGCTTGCCGGTCGGGCGCGCGCTTCCCGACCGCACCGTGAGCCTCGTTGACGCGCGCGGTCGCCCCACGCCTGACGGCGAGATCGGGGAGTTCGTGGTCGCAAGCCGCTATGCCGCGCTCGGGTATTGGCGCGACCCGGACGCGACCGCGCAGGCATTCAAGCCTGATCCGACCGACCCGGAGGCTCGTATCTTCAAGCCCGGCGATCTTGGGCTGCGGCGGCCGGACGGGTTATTTGAGTTCGTCGGACGCAAGGACGATCAGATCAAATTGCGCGGACACCGGATCGAGCCGGTTGAGATCGAAAACGTGCTGGCGGCTTGCGGCGGCGTCAAGGACGCTGCTGTCGTGGTGCGCAGGAATGCCACTGGCGCGCCGCGCTCGCTGGCCGCCTATGTGGAGCTTCGCTCGAAGAGCGAGACCCTGCGTCCGGTGGACCTGACGACCATGTTGGCGGAGCGCCTGCCCGGATACATGGTGCCTCCCACCATGGTCGTTGTCGACGAACTGCCGCGGCTGGCGAATTTCAAGGTCGATCGCGTCCGGCTCGCCAAAATTGATGCGGACCGTGTCGCCCGCGCGGCTCCCGCCGCTGGCGACGCAATGATTTCCGAGGTGGCACGCATCTTCGAACAGATCATTGGCGTCGCTGATGCAACTGCCGACGACAATGTGATGTCGCTTGGCGGCGATTTGCTGCAGGCGGTCAGGGTTGCCTTGGAATTGGAGCATCGTTTCCGTTTAGTGATTCCCCCGCACATTTTCCAGACGAGCGGGAGCATTGGCGAATTGACGAAATGGATTGCAGCTTGCAAGACCCGCCGGGGCGCGGGGGTCGAACCGTGATGGCGGGCACGACTGCGTCGGTCGCGGACCGGCGGGCGCCCAAGTGGGTGCCCATCTCGGCGCGGGCGTGATCGCTCGCGATGTGGGAGCCGTCGCGCGCCTCGCTGATCCGCATGTGGAAGGGTGCCTATTGGTGCGGCCTTGCACCACCGCGCGGCCTGGCGACACCGTACAAGTGGGCGACGGTTTGCCACGACATGTTCGAGGCGGGCTCAATCGATGTTCTGGAATACGCCGCGCGCCACCTTCATGCGGCTTATCCCGAGCTTGAGTATGTCGCCAAACTCGTCGCATGGTTCGACGCCGTTCCTCGGCATCTGCCACCGCCGCGTCCGTTCCGCGACGACCCGGCGGCGGATGTGCAGATCGTTCGAAACCCCGACAGCGACGCCGTGCTGCTCTGCTTCTGCGCCGCGCATGGGACGCTCGGACTGCCGGTCAATTTTGTTCATCAATGGCTCGGCCGGCTGCCGGCAAGTCTCGTCTACCTGAAGGATTCCAGGGACCTGTTCGGAGCGCTTGGCTATCCTTCGCTCGCGGTGGATCGAGCGGGATCCATTGCGGCGCTGCGAAGTCTCGCGGACGATCTGGGTGCGAAACGGATCTATGCGCTCGGTGTTTCGCGCGGCGGCTTTGCCGCCGCTTACTGCGGGCTGGAGCTTGGGGCAAAGGCTGTTCTGAGCCTGGCGGGTGCGGTCGATCTGACGCCAGCGTTCATCAACGCGATGGAGGAGGTGCCCGAGGCATACGTGAGAATGCTGCGCGCGGCGCCCGACTATGCGATCAACGTGGCGGAACGCTACCGCTCGGCGCACCAACGTCCCCAGGTTCTGATTGCGTTCAGTTCGGGTTTCCAGCGGGATCGCGCGCAAGCGGAGCGTATGGCCGATGTGCCGGACGTTGAGCTGATTGCGGTTGAGGGCAAGGCGCAGCACAATGTGATCGAGCTCCTGATCCGACAGGGTCGGCTCCTGGACTTGCTGAATTGCCTGCTGGCGTCCGAGGCACGATGATCAAGACCAAGTCGGTGCATTCACCGATCGAGCGCGCGGACGGGCTGCGCATCCTCGCGGCGCGGCTGCGCGGGCGCGGCTTGCCGGCCAATCGTTACGACGCGTGGATGGCCAATCTCGGCCCGAGCGAAGCGCTGCTGCGGGACTTTCTCGGCCAGCGTGTCACCTGGGCCGAGTTCGGCCGTCGCTACAAAAAGGAGCTCCTGGAAAACGGCGGGGTCGATGTGCGCAACCGCCTGATCAAGAACCACGGGCAGAAGTTCACGCTGCGGCTCCTGCAGACATTAGGGCGCAACGGGACCATCACGCTCATGTGCCATTGCGCCGAGGACGAGCCGCACTGCCATCGGCATCTGTTGCAGAAGGTGCTGATGGGGAAGGTGTAGCGGGCAGCACTCACTTGCTGTCGTCCCCGCGCAGGCGCTAGGGCATGCACACATCTTTTGAGCGCTACGCGAATGCTAGCGCAGTGTTGGGCAGAGCCGTGCCACGGCGTTCCCTCCCCCCTTGCGGGGGGAGGGACAGGGAGAGGCGTACAACAAGTCCTGACGTTGCCTCCCAATCCGAGGCCGGACAGATGCTAATCGGTGTCTCTGATCGACGTACCAAGCGACCTCGATCTCCCGGTTGAGCCCGGGAACAGCCTCATGCTCGGTGCTTTGTAGCCACCCCTCTCCCTGTCCCTCCCCCGCAAGGGGGGAGGGAACGGTGTGGCACCGACCTTCGCAACTCACACGTTGCGCCTGTGTCTGCAGTTTGAGATGTGTGCATGCCTTAGCGCGAGGGCGGGGACGACAGCGGAGAGGATATCGGCGCCTGCTACGTCCCCGCGCTCGCGTGATTTTGGTCACGATACTGCAATTACAGGAGCAGGAAGTCGTCCTGATGCAGATCGGTTATTTGGACGCCGATCAGAGTGACGGAGGTGTTGGCGTCGAGGTTGATCACCGTATTCCCGAGAACCTGATAGCTGTCGGCCAGCACGTCTTCGAAGCTCGTATAGCCGAAGCCTTCCAGCTCCAGAATGTCGTCGGAGTTAGCGCCGGCCTGGAAGTCGGCGATTTTGTCGTAGTTAGGAAGACTGGGCCCGTTCGCGTCGTAGTGGAAGATGTCGTCACCTGCGCCGCCGGTCAGTATGTCGTTGCCCAAGCCGCCGATAAGCAGGTCGTCGCCATCGCCGCCGAGCAGGACGTCGTCTCCGGCGCGGCCATCGAGAACATCATTGCCATTGAGGCCGGTCAGCGTGTTACCGACCTTATCCCCGGTGATGACGTCCGCATAGTTGGAGCCTTCAATATTCTGAATGCGCAAGAGCGTATCGCCCGTGGCATCGCCGCCTGAGGCCGTGCCATCGGCGAGGTTGACGGTGACGCCGATGAAAGAGGTGGCATAGGATGCAGTGTTGGAGCCGGCGCCCCCGTCAAGTATATCACCGCCGCCGCGGCCATTCAGCACATCGTCCCCGTCCCCGCCGGTCAGCGCGTTGTCCTCTCTATCGCCGAAGAGAGAATCGTCAAAGTCCGAGCCGACGAGGTTCTCGATGAGAATCAGAGTATCGCCAGTCGCATGCCCGCCGCTGGCGAGGTTATACT
Organism: uncultured Alphaproteobacteria bacterium; assembly: GCA_963753575.1. GTDB lineage: Bacteria > Pseudomonadota > Alphaproteobacteria > Rhizobiales > Xanthobacteraceae > VAZQ01. Next base: position 1,160,291 of record CAVWCR010000003.1, on the reverse strand, counting down.
GCAGGTCGACGGAGACGGCTTTATGGGAATCCTCGTAGCTGACCGTGTCCGTGCCTTCGCCGCCATCGAGGGTATCTGGTCGTCCGTGAAGAATTCGGAAGCGCTTGATTGATCTCGCTGATTTGACCTGAGCAAGTATTCGATTTTGCAAGAAAGCCGGGTGTGGCTGTGGGTTTTCTTGCGTTTTTGGATTCCAGGTTTGGTCGGCTCGTGATTCCCTTGACGGCGAGATTCGCTGTCGGAGGAGAATGATGAGCCGGCCCCGCGACGATCGTCAGGACAATCTGTTTCAGCCGTCACTGGAGACGATCATCAATCCTCGCCACCCGCTGGTGCGGCTCGCGGGAGAGATGGATTGGGATTTTGTGGGGAGGCGCTTCGGCTCGGTCTGTCGCGTGGGCCCGGGGCAGCCGCCGCTGCCGACGCGACTGGTGGCCGGGCTGTTCATCATCAAGCACATGCACAACCTCTCCGACGAGGCGCTGTGCGATCGGTGGGTGGAGAACCCGTATTACCAATACTTCTGTGGGGAAGTGGTGTTCCGGCACGAGCTGCCATTTGATCGCTCGTCGCTGACCCGCTGGCGCCAGCGGCTGGGTGAAGAGCAGCTCGCCGCGCTGCTGCAGGAGAGCCTTGCGGTGGCGCACCGCACGGGCGCCATCGAGACCAAGGATCTGGAACGGGTGGTGGTGGACACCACCGTACAGGAGAAGGCGATTGCGCATCCGACCGATGCGCGGCTGACCCACCACGCAATCGAGAAGCTGGTCGATCTGTCAAAACGCGAAGGCGTCGAGCTACGCCAGAGCTATCGGCGCGTCGCCAAGCGCGCCGCCATCATGGTGGGGCGCTACACCCACGCCCACCAGTTCAGGCGCGCCCGGCGCGAGCTCAAATTCCTGCGCACGCGGCTTGGGCGCATCATCCGTGACATCCGCCGCAAGATCGCAGGCAACCCAGCGCTCGAAGACCGCTTTGGCCCGCTGCTCGATCTCGCGCTGCGTGTCCGTCATCAGGAGCAGCGCCAGCGCGGGCCGAAGGTCTATTCGTTGCACGCACCCGAGGTCGAATGCATCGGCAAAGGCAAGGCGCGCAAACCCTACGAGTTCGGCTGCAAGGTCTCGATCACGACGCCGGTCACCGTGCCCAAGGGAGGACAGTTCGTGCTGCATGCCAAGGCGCTGCACGGCAACCCGTACGATGGCCACACGCTCGGCACCATTATTGCCAATCTCGAAAAGCTCACGGGCGTTGCGGTCCGCCGCATCCACGGCGACAAGGGCTATCGCGGCCACAACCATCCGGACCGGTTCAAGGTCTGGATCAGCGGTCAGGTCCGGCGCGTCACCAAGGCCATCCGTCGCGAGATGCGCCGGCGCGCCGCCGTCGAACCCATCATCGGCCACCTCAAGGACGATCACCGAATGGCCCGCAATCACCTCAAAGGCCGAGACGGCGACCGCGTCAACGCGGTGCTCGCCGCCGCCGGCTTCAACTTCAGCCTGCTCCTGCGCTGGTTCGGCGAGCTTTTGCGTGCCCTGTTGTTGCTGATGCTCCAGTGCACCCCATGGGCCCCACGCTTCGCCTAATCCAAACGGCTAGAAACGTTCTTCACGGACGACTATCTGCGCCGGCCCCGCCGCTCAGCCAGTCATTGCCGGCAAGGCCGCGAAGAACATTGTCGCCCCTGTCGCCGGTTATGATGTCTGCGGAACTAGAGCCTTCGATGTTCTCAATGCTAAAGAGCAAATCGCCCGTGGCATCGCCGCCTGAGGCCGTACCATCGGCGAGGTTGATGGTGACGCCGGCGGAATAGGGGTCGGAGCTGGAATAGGAGGCGGTATCGGAGCCCCGGCCGCCGTTGAGTATATCACCGCTCCCCCGGCCCTTCAGGACATCGTCGCCGAACCCGCCGTTCAGCGTGTTGTCCCCGTTATTGCCGAAGAGAGAATCTCCAAAGTTCGAGCCGGTAAGGATCTCGATCGAATACAGAATGTCGCCGGTAGCGTCTCCGCCGTTGTTGGCGAGGTTGTTCTGCAGGTCGACGGTGACGGCGGCATTGGAGTTCTCGTAGCTGACTTCGTTCCGGCCGTCGCCGCCATCGAGGATGTCCGCGCCGGCTCCGCCATCGAGAATATCGTCGCCGCCCCCGCCGTCAAGAACGTCAATGCCGCCCAGGCCGCTGAGAACATTCTTGCCCTCGTCGCCAACAATGTAGTCATTAAATTGCGAACCGATAACATTTTCGATCGAGATCAGGGAATCGCGCTCCGCGTTTGCGCTACCGGGCGCAGTCCAAGCTTCGTGATCGGCCAGAAAGGCGTATACGTTGTATTTGGAGTTTTCGTAGCTGACCGTGTCGCTCCCGTCGCCACCATCGAGCCAGTCGAGACCATCCCCGCCAAAGAGCACGTCATCACCACCCTCGCCGAAGAGCCAATCGTTGTCATCTCCGCCATGGAGTTCGTCGTTGTCCTCTCCGCCATACAGCCAGTCGATGCCAGTGTCGCCGAAGATGGTATCGTCACCGCTATCGCCATGGAGGAAGTCCATCCCGGCGCCGCCAAATATGGTATCGTTATCGGCGCCGCCGTAGATTTGGTCGCTGCCGCCTTCGCCGTAGAGAAAGTCGTTGCCTCCGTTGCCTACGATCCAGTCGTCGTTGCTACCGCCGTGAAACGTGTCGGACCTGTTGGTTCCGACAAATTTGCTACTGAGACCCATGGCTGTTCTCCGGTTTTCAAACCCAAATTTGTCAGCAGCGGTCGAGGCCTTCCGGGCGCCGCTAACGGCGGCCGCGAAGCGACCACGCATTGGCTTGGACGCGAGAAGCGGAGGATCGGTTTGCGCGGAGCGTTAGGAGAGGTCGGAGGGCTATGGGTTTCCGCCTGCGCGGGGACGACAGCGGAGAGGATATCGGCGCCTGCTACGTCCCCGCCTTCGCCAGAAACTCCATCACCCGCGCGACCGTCGGCGTTTCGGTCTGGCCCTCGACCGGCACGTCCCAGTATTCCGCGCGCGGCAGGCATTCTTCGAGATAGCGCGCTGCTGACGTGGCGTGCGCGGCATCACGGCCCGGCACGATCAGCGCCGGGACATCGACGCGCATCAAGTCCTCGGGCTCGGCGCCAGGCGCAGTGTCGCGATCGAACAGCGTGCGCGCGCAGGCCGCCACGATCAGCTTGTAGCGCTCGACGTTCTGCTTGGCGTAGCTCGCCGCAAACGCAGGATCGCTCTTGATCACGGAGGCCCACGGGCCGCCGCGCGGATCGGCGCCGAACGCCTTGCCGTCCTTGGTGACGAGCGCAACCACAGCCTCGAGCCCGTTCTGCTGCACGAAGGCGAGATGCTCGGCAAAGCGCTGGTGGCTGGAGAGCCGATACTTGGCGCCGCCCACCGGCCAATAGAGCGTCATGCTCATGACCATCTCCGGATGCATCACGCCGAACGCCGCGACCGGGCAGCAGCCCATGCAGCCGCCCATGAGGTGTGCGCGTTTGAAACCGAGATGCTCCAGCAATCCCTTGCCCTGCGCGACGTAATGCGCCCAGGTGAGGTGCTCGACCCGCCCGCCCGATTGGCCGCATTCGCGGCGGTCGAACACGATGCAGGTGTAGTGCTGGGGCAGATGGTCGAGGAGCTTGATCTTGGCGTAGACCCCTTGTGTGCGCCATTTCTCGAGCGTCGCATCGAAGCCCGCGGGCGCGTACATCAGCAGCGGGGGGCCCGAGCCCGTCACCTCGTAGCGGGTGGAGAGGCCATCGATTGTTGCGGTCGGCACAGGCTTCAACCTTTGATCTGGCGGCCCGAACGGGCGTCGTCGATCAGCGCCGTGAAGGCCGCGAGCGTGGCCTTGGCGCCGTTGAAATAGGTGTCGGTCTTGGAATCGATCCAGCGCTCGGCATAGCCGATCGCGGTGTGCGCCATGCGCACGCGGCCATCGAGCCAGGGGCCGCCGCCGAAGCCGCCGATCACCGGGATCTTCACCGCCTTCACCACCGCGGCGCCCGCGACCGGGCCCGAGTTGGTGAAATCGAGCGCGACCGCGCCGGCGTCTTCGAGCATGCGCGCTTCTTCGACCAGCTTCGCTGTCGCCTCCGCGGTCGCCTGAGCTCCGGCGGAATTCTGTGCGCTGTAGGGAATGCCGTATTTGAGCGCGGTCTGCGGCGTGAGCCCGAACTGGGCGAACACCGGGATGCCGGCGCGGGTGAGCGCCTTTACGGCCTCCGGGAAATCGGCGGCAGCATCGACCTTGACCATGTCGGCGCCACCCTCCTTGACCAGCCGGATGGCGGCGCGCAGCGCGGCCTCGACACCTTCCTGCACCGGGCCGAACGGCACGTCGCAACTCACCAGCGCCCGGCTCACGCCGCGCCGCACCGCCTTGCAGCAGACCAAGATCTCCTCGAGCGTGACTTCGAGCGGATTGCTGTGGCCCCAGAGGTTGACGCCGACGGAGTCGCCAATCGAGACGAAATCGACCCCGGCGCGCTCGGCGATACGGGCGATCTGGTAGTCCCAGGCGACCACGCCGACGCTCTTCTTGCCGTCGCGCTTCATCTGCTGCAGCGCGGGAATGGTAACCGTATCGCTCATGGGGGTCCTCTACGGGGGGTGGGCTCGGTCCGCGCTTCTAGCACGGCGGGGGCGGGTATGGTCCAGGACCGCCACGCCTAAAGGCTGGAGCGTCGTTGAAGTCCGGCGCATCGGCCTGATGCCATGCCGGCTGGGATGGGCCAAAAGGAAAAGCGCGCCGCCGCGGGCTGGCGCCGCTTATCACCACAATCAAGGCAGCCGGCGAACAGAGGTTCCGAGGGCGGATAGCGGAAGCAATACGGAGCGGCGCTCGACCCGCCGCTCCGTATTGCCTTGTCAACAGACCAGCTTGCGCTCAGTCCATCGGCTGGATGTGCACCAGCCAGCCATCGTGGTCGACGTACCAGACCGAGACCGGGTTGGTGGAATTGTCGATCCAGGATTCGCGGTCCATGCTGAACGGCTCGGGCAGCGTGTAGGCGGTGAACTGCTCGGTCTTCGGATCAAAGCGCAGATAGCGCCCGCCATTGAGCTCGCCGGCCCAGACCTCGCCGTTCTTGTCCGCCTTCGCTGTGTAGAGCGACGTATAGGGTGTCGGCAGCGGATATTCGTGGACGCGCTTTTCCTTGATGTCGAACTTGATCAGCGAGCCGCCGCGGCCGGCTGCCCAGTAATTGCCCGCGGGGTCGAACTCGCCGCGCGCCGGCCCCGAGTTCGGGCTGGTGTCGGCCTCGTACAGTTCTCCGGTCTTGCGGTCGTAGACCACGACACCGTCCTTGGGCCAGGCGCCGCCGCCGAAATAGCGGCTGTCCCAGCTCATCGCGCTGCCATAGGTGGAGGGGAATCTCTTGGTCTTGATCGCCTCCATCGTGTGGCCGTCGATGCCGCTGATGCGGGAGACCTCGCCTCGACGCAAGCGCCAGATGTGGCCTTCTTCGTCCAGGCTGTAGTTGCCGCCCATCGGTGAGTTGATCGGCTCCTCCACCTTCCAGACCACGCGCTTGAAGCCTTTGGTCTTGGGCTCGAGCGTCCAGATATTGTGCGCCCAGTTCTCCGAGCCCCAGACTTGGCCCTTCGGATCGACAAAGATCCAATGCGTGCCGGGCAGTGCATTGGCCTGCGGCGGTAGCGGCACGCGGAATTCCTCGACATGCCCGTTGGCGGGATTGAGCCGGCCTACGTAAGAGCTGCGGTGGGTTGAGTACCAGACCTGGCGCTGGGCGTCGCCCGCCGTGTCATGGGCGGAGATATCGAGCCGGGGCAGCTCATATTCGGTGATGATCACTTTTGTCTGCCGGCCAAAGGGCCGCGGCTGGACCACGAAGTTAGGGTCTTTCGAATTGGGCCCACGCACGGAGGCAAGCCAGCGCGCGAACCTGGCTTCCGCATCCGGCGTCAGGCGCCCCGGATTGCGGATATTGATCAGCGGTGAGCCGGCGCCATGGGTCATCCGGAAGATGATCTTGGCCCAGCCGTTCTCGTCATAGCGGTTGCGGAAGATCTGCTGATACTCGTGGCAGAAATTGCAATAGACCGTGAGCGTCTTCTTCTCCTCGCCGGTGCCCGGGAGGTTCTGCAGCCACTCCGAGCCTGAGAGCTGGGCCGCGATCGTCTCGAACGGCGGCAGGAATTCGCCCGGCGTCACCCGCAGCAGCGTGATGTCGTCGATGGTTTCGGCGCCTTTGATCTCCACCTTGGTCCGCGAGAACGGATAGAACTCGCGCGGCTTGGCGATGCGCAGCGTGTAGGAGCCGGGCACGACCTTGGGGAACTCGTAGTGTCCATCGCCGCGGCTGTAGACGGTGGTGCGGATCGCGGTCTCGTCCGAGATCAGCTGCACCATGATGCCCTCGATCGGCTCGCCGCGGGCATTCTTGACCAGACCTTTCGGACCGCCGGTCAGCGACCCGTAGAGCGCCGCTCGTACCGGCGCGTTCGCGCCCTTGTAGCGGGGGTTGAGGGGAGGGGCGTCGGAATTCCAGCAACACTTCTCGTCGCGCAGCCAGCTCATGAGATCGGCCAGATCGGCGTCGTTGAGCACATGCTTGTAGGCCGGCATGTTGGCGCTGCCGTTGAGGATCTGGTTCCTCACGGCGGTGTCGGTGACGGGCTCGCCGCTAGCGAGCGTCGAGCGCTGGAACAGGCCGACGAGCTTGGGCGCGCCGCCCTGCGCGAACTCGTTGTGGCACATCCAGCACTTATAGAAGTAGATCTCCTCGCCACGGGCCGGGCCGCTCTGCGCGGCTTTGCGGAACTCGTAGATCTCTAGCGCGCGTTGATTGTAGTCCTTCGCTGGCGCCGCGGGTGCGGGCCGCGCAGGCTGCTGCCTTGCCTGCTGCTGCGCTGATGCCGTCGAGGCGAGTGCGGCCAGCACGAGGGCTGCGAGGATTGGAAAAACTCTTGCTCCGGCGCGCGCGCGTGTAATCGCTGTGGCGACGATCATAGGAACCTCCCTTGCGGCCTTGTGTCTGGCCTTGGGAAGCATCCTAGTCTTATGTGCGGCGTTGGCAACAGCACGGTTGCTGTTGCTCGCGATCAGGATGTCATGCGCGCGGCGCTTCCCGGCGTTGGGCTTGCTGCGGTGCATGAGTCCGAGGCTGTGAAGGGTTTCGGATGACGGCCCGTCATTGACGGAGTTGCGCGCACGGGGGCCGTCGTCCGAAAGCCTCCAGGGAAGGAACCCGCGGGACGTGAGGTGCTGGTGTGTGCGCGCTATGGCGATTTGATTGCGGCGAAGAGATTGGGCCGAAGACGCTGGGTGGCAGCACTCGGGTGATTTCGGCTGCCGGTGCAGCCGATCGGGTTCGATTGAGTCGTTCTCGGGAATGAACGCAGCGTGGAATGCGATGCCGCGCCCCTGTGTGGCCGAGCGTCGGCGTGGCCGGTCGATGACCAGTAAGGAACGCGCTCGGCGGTGCAGGTGCAGGACGTGGTGCTTGTGCTCATGAGGTGTCGATCCTGATTGCGACGAGAGGTTTGCTCGGCCGGTGGCGTGGTTGGCGGCCGGCTTGGAACGTCTCGATGATGGTCATGCGGCTGCCGCAGCAGGGGCATGGGTGGGCGAGCGGCTGCGCGGCCGGCTCGGTCTCGACCGCCTGCTCAGCCAGACCCAGGAGGTCGCGCGCCCGCGCGATGGTCTCGGCGCGATTGCTGCCGGCGAGGAGCCCGTAATGGCGGATGCGATGGAAGCCCTTGGGCAGGACATGGATGAGGAAGCGTCGGATGAACTCGTTCGCGTTGAGCGTCATCGTAGTGTAGCGGCCCGGTCCCTCGACGCGGTAGTTCTTGACCTTGAAGGTGACGTGCTGCTGGTCGATTGCGATCAGGCGGCGGTTCGAGATGGCGACGCGGTGGGTGTAGCGCGCCAGATAGGCGAGCACGGCCTTCGGGCCCGCGAACGGGCGTTTGGAATAGACGAACCAGCGCGTCTTGCGCAGCGGTGCGAGCAACGCAGCGAACGCCTTTGCATTGGCCAGATGCGCGTGGGTGCCGAAGAACTGCAGCCTGCCCGCCTGGTGTGCCGCCATAAGCCTCTCCAGCATCAAGCGCCGGAACAGCGTCGAGAGGACACGCACGGGCAGCAAGAAGTTGGGCTTGCATGCGATCCAACGTGCGCCATCCATGGAAAGCCCGCCGCCCGGCACGATCATATGCACGTGCGGATGGTGGGTCATTGCCGAGCCCCAGGTGTGCAACACTGAGGTGATGGCGATGCGCGCTCCGAGGTGCTTTCGGTCTGCCGCGATGGCGAGCATCGTCTCCGACGAGGCCTTGAACAGCAGATCGTAGATCACGGCCTTGTTCTGGTAGGCGATGTCGCCGATCGCCGCCGGCAGCGTGAACACGACGTGGAAGTAGGGCACTGGCAGCAGCTCGGCCTCGCGTGCCGCCAGCCACTCGCGTGCGGCCGCGCCCTGGCATTTCGGGCAATGCCGGTTGCGGCAGCTATTGTAAGCGATGGTCGTGTGGCCACAGGCGTCGTTCTCGCAACGCGCCACATGCCCGCCGAGAGCTGCCGTGCGGCAGCGCTCGATCGCGCTCATCACCTTCAACTGGCCGAGGCTGACGTGGCCACGGTTGGCGGCACGCCATGCGGCTCCGTGGTCGCGGAAGATGTCCGCGACCTCCAGCGCTGGACGAGCCATGGCCGCCGCGCGTTACGCGGGCGGGCCGTCCTTCGCCAAGGTCAGACGGTCGAGCGGGCTGGTGACGGTTCGCAGCAGGTTGGTGGCGACTTGGGCGTAGCGCGCGGTCGTATCGAGCTTCGCGTGTCCGAGCAGAACCTGGATGACCCGCACGTCGGTATGGCTCTCCAAGAGATGCGTTGCAAAGCTGTGCCGGAGCGTATGCGGAGAGATCCAGGCGCCGAGGCCGGCGACGTCGGCGGCCATGTGGCAGGCGCGGTTCAGCTGCCGCGTCGTGATGGGCAGGAACGGGTCGCGCCCCGGGAACAGCCAGCCCTGCGAGCGGCACTGCCGCCACCACGCTCGCAATACTTCGAGCAACTGCGGCGAGAGCATAGCGTGACGGTCCTTGCGACCCTTGCCCTGCTCGACCCGGATCAGCAAACGCTTGCTGTCGATATCGCAGACCTTCAGCGAGACCACTTCGGCCGCGCGCAGCCCAGCCCCGTAGGCAACACTCAGCGCCGCCTTGTACTTGAGGCCGGGGCCAGGCGCCGCCTCGATCAATCGCCCAACCTCCTCGGGGCTCAACACCCGCGGCAGCCGGCGCGGATAATGCACGCGCGTGAGCTGGGCCGCGAGGTTGGCGCGGCCGAGCGTGACCGTGAACAGGAAGCGCAACGCAACTGCCGAACTGTTCACGCTCGGCGGCTGCACGCCGGTCTCGGTCTGGTGAACCTGATAGCGGCGCAGGTCCTCGGCACTCGCCGTATCCGGCGAGCGGCCCAGGAACTTGGCAAAGGTCTCGATGTGGCGGATATAATCGTGTTGCGTCTTCGCGCCGAACTTGCGGACCGACATGTCCTCGATCATGCGACGACGCAACGGACTGATGGGCTTCTCGCTCATGGGGGGCTCCTGTCTTGAGGTTGGAGTGCTTGACCCCTCGATCCTCAAGACGGAGCGCCCCGCCTGTCACCGTACCTTGCGCACGGCGTCACTCCATCGACGCCACTAGCTCCGCCCTCGCGCGCAGCGCGCTCCCGCGCGAGCGGGTTCGTTCCTTGGCCCTGACTGACGGCTCTGGAATGCCCACGGCGACCTCGGCTCCCAGGGATAGACCGGAAGAGATGTGCTCAGTCTGCGACCGGGCGAGTTAGACCCGAAGGCGACCTCGACCAATGATTGCTTGGCTCGGACGGAAACTATCAAAAGAACCGACAAGCGCTCGTCACGTTGTACCGGGGCCAATTGCTGGAAAGTCAGCTAAGGCGCGCGCCTGTGCACGCCTCGAAGGCGTGGCTGGGGACGCAACCCTCGGGCAGTGCATCAACTGAGCGCATTTGCACAGTGGAATGTGCCAGGTAATGATGCAGCGATGAGGTATGCCCCTGGGGAGAGTTGAGTTTGTCGGAGCCCATACAACTGAGTGTTGAGGCTATCAGCCACGTATTTGCGACCAACTCCAAATCCCGTGTGGAGGCCCTGCAGCAAGTAGACCTCAATCTTTATCACGGAGAGTTCTTCAGCGTGATCGGCCCATCCGGTTGCGGCAAGTCGACCCTTCTCGAAATTGCCGCCGGTTTGATCGTGCCGACAAGCGGCCGCGTCTGTTTCGAGGGCAAGGACGTGAACGGCAGCGTGCCGCCCGGCGTGGGCATCGTCTTTCAGGACGATGCCAGTTTTCCGTGGCTTTCGGTCTGGGACAATGTGGCATTCGGCCTGCGCCGCGAAGGGGTCGACGCTGCGGAGATACAGCGGCGGGTTGACTACGCCGTTGGCTTCATGGGCCTTAAGGCATTCAGCCGCCACTACCCAGCGCAGTTGTCGGGTGGAATGCGACAGCGCGTCTGTATTGCCCGCACGCTGGTGCTTCAGCCGAGGCTTATTCTTCTCGACGAACCGTTTGGCGCGCTCGATCAGCAGACCAGACTCTTGATGGGGGAGGAGTTGCTGCGTCTTTGGCGGGAAACCGGTGCGGCCATCATGTTGATTACGCACAGCCTTGACGAGGCGGCAATGCTGGCAGACCGCGTCGGAATCATGTCGGCGCGCCCGGGGCGGTTTATCGAATGCCTCGCGACCAGCTGGCCCCGCGAACGGGATTCCAACATCGTGTCAGATCGCGCCTTCGGCGACCTCACCGCTCGGATGTGGCACCTGCTGCGCGGCGAATCCATGCGATCAATGCGCGGAGATGTTTGATGGGTCCGGCTGGTTGGTTGCGACTGGTTGTCGTTGTGGGTTTCTTTGCCGCACTGGAGGTGCTGTGTCGCACCGGCGTCATCGATCCATTCACCATGATCGCACCGAGTGAGATGGTGCTGTCGCTTGCCGGACTTGTGCAGCAAGGGAAGGTCGCATCCGAGCTTGCCTTTACGCTCGGCAATATGGTGATGGCGATCGTGCTTGCGATTGCCACAGGTTTCACCACAGGAGTTATCCTCCATTCGCTGCCGAGACTGAGGAGAGTTGTCGACCCGCTGCTTGGCGCCTACTACGCGGTGCCGCACTTCATTTTCTATCCGATACTTGTTGTGATCTTCGGACTCGGACGGCTGCCACTGATTGTCATCGGCGCCGTCTTCGGGGTTGTTGCGATGATCGTAAACACGATGGACGGGTTCGACCGCATTCCTCGCGTGTTCGAAAAGACCAGCCGGGCTTATCGCCTTGACCCACTCCGGACGATCTTCCTGATTCGGCTGCCGGCCGCACTCCCTCACCTGATGACCGGGATCAAGCTTGCTGTGACCTATTGCATGATCGGCGTGGTGGCCGGTGAATTCATACTGTCGCTCTCGGGAATTGGGCGGAGCATTGCGTTTGCTTATAACGATCTCGACAACAGGTCGATGTACGGTCTGCTGCTCCTCCTGCTGACCATCACGACAACAGTGAACGTGACTCTGCAACTCATCGAGCAGTCGTTCTATCGCCGATGGGGCAGGGCATGAACAAGCGATTAGATTCGTTGTGGTTTGCGGCTTCGCTCTTCGCGGGCTGGCAGGTCTTCTATTGGGCTGCGGGAGAGGATGCGATCTCCTCTCCGTGGGAGACGATCACCCGTGCTGCGACACTCATTTTCTCGTCGGGCTTTTGGGACAACGCCGCGGCGACATTTGAGGCGTTCGGCTGGGCGGTCCTGATGGCCCTCGGCGCCGGCCTCCTGGTTGGACTGATGCTAGGCATGTCGCGGCTTGCAGGCGAGGTTGCTGGCCCGATCCTGAACGCACTCTATGCCATTCCGAAGATTACGCTTTATCCGGTGGTCCTGCTGATCTTCGGATTGGGCCTTCCCGCGAAGGTCGCCTTCGGCGCCATTCACGGCATTTTTCCGGTCATGATCCTGACTATGAATGGCGTTCGCTCGATCCGGCCTGTCATCCGCAAAACCGCGCGGTCACTGCGAATGTCGCGGGTTGAAACGATGCGTACCGTCCTGCTGCCCGCCGCGCTGCCGGAAATTTTCTCGGGCATGCGGATCGGCTTTTCCTTAACGCTGTTGGGAACGCTCATCGGAGAGCTTTTCGCCTCCAATCGCGGACTAGGGTTCCTTCTGATGCGCAGCACGGAGGATCACGACGTTCCGACCGCGATGGCAATCGTCTTTTTGCTATTTTTGGTTGCAGCGACAATTGGCGCTTTGCTGCTAGAATTCGATCGCCGTTTACATCACGTGCGATGAGATTGAATAGAAATCAAAGAGTATCGCCCAAGGAATCAAAATCATGGAAGGACGCGCTACGAGACGAACGTTGATCTTTTCCGCCGCCGGGCTGATTGCAGGCTTGGCGACGACGCCCGTGTTGGCGGGGCAGTCGTTCACCGTGAGTCAGTATGGGATCGTCCCGGCGACCCTGCCGTGGGCTATCGCCCTGGAAACTGGCCTATTCAAGAAGAACGGTCTCGATATTGATTCTTTGACCGGTGCTCATGGCGGCGGCACCGCCGTCCGCAATATGATGGCGAGCGATATCCCATTCGCTGAACTGAGCACAGCGGCCGCCATTGCCGCGCTACGAACCGGCCTCAAGATCAAGATTGTCTACGGCGCCGTCAACAACATGGGAAAGACGAGTTGGGTCGCGCTTCCGGGCTCCTCCATCAAGCGGGTGACCGACCTGAAGGGAAAGAAGGTTGGCTTCAACAACCCGCGCTCCGCGACCGAGCAGGTCATACGCCTCGTGCTCGCGAAGCATGATTTGCTCAAGGATGTGAACCTGGTGTCGACCGGCGGTCAGGCCGCAGGCCTCACGATGTTGCGGCAGAAGGCCATCGATGCCACCGTCGCCAGTGATCCGCTGCTGACCAAGCAGGCCGGCCGGTACCATGTCGTCTTCGGAGTCACTGACGAATTGCCGAAGCTGGTCTGGTCCGTGGGCGTGACCACCAGCGAATATGCTGCGAGCAATCCAGACATGGTCCGACGCCTAATCTTAACTCGACGTCAAGCCGTCGATTTCATGCGCAGCAATCCCGCTGAGGCTGCCAAGGTCTACGCCAAGGTTTGGAATTTTGACGAAAAGCTTGCCGGCAAGCTTCTGGAGACGCAGTTCAAGCTGAATTACATTTCGCGTGGAAAGATCAGCCAGGAGGGATTGGATGTCCTGCTTGAGGGCATGCGCCTGACCGGGCAACTGAAGGGCAGTCTCGACATTGCCGCCGCCATCGACAGGAACTTCTTGCCGGCAGATTTGCAGAAGTGACGCGGGCCGCCGCCTCAGGCAATCCTTGCCTTCGACTGGACCGAATACATCAGAACGAAAAAAAGCAGAGGTGACGTCATGAAGATCGTTCGTGCTGAAGATGTTCCGTTTGAGAAGCACAAAGCGAGAGCGCGCGAAGGCGGGTTCGAGTTCCGGCGGTTGCTGGAAGGGTCCGCAGGCCAATCCGACAATTTCGTGTTTCGGATGACACGGCTCAGCCACGACTACACGTCACCGCGGCATCGGCACAACTTTGACCAGTTCCGGGTCGTGTTGGAGGGCAATTCCGACTTTGCGCGCAATGGTACGCTCAAGCAGGGCATGATTGGCTATTTCCCGGAAGGTGCACACTATGGACCGCAAAGCTCGGACACCGAGTGCCTGATTCTGGCGTTGCAGTTTGGAGGACCGAGCGGCCACGGATACGTATCGCCCGACGAATATTCAAAAGCGGCAGTTGAGCTGAAGAAGATTGGTGAGTTCAAGGGCGGCGTCTTCACGATGATCGGCCCGGACGGCAAGAAGAAAAATGTCGACGGCTTTCAGGCCGTGTGGGAGCAGGTCAACCAGCGCCCTATGGAATATCCCAAGCCCAGATTCCATGATCCAATCTTCATGGACCCCACGAATTTTGCCTGGCGTCCCTTGCAGGACCAGCCGGGTGTGTTCCACAAGCACATGGGCACATTTACCGAATGCGGGACTGGCATTGAGATGTTCAAGCTCAATGCCGGCACGCGGATCGCGCTCCAGCTCCACAGCATCTACTTCGTCATGTCCGGCTCCGGTCATCTCGGGCAGGAGCGTTGGTCGCGCTACACCACAATTCACATGTTGAAGACCGACCACGCCGAGATCCAGGCGGATGAAGAGGCCGAAATCATTCGGATAAAATTGCACGACCTTTCAGCCCATGAAAAAGGCCAAGGAAGTAAGCCGATTGCCCTTGCCAGCTGAATGACGAGTGAGCGCCTGCGCGGCTGGCGCATCAGGGCTCGCGACGGCTGCGGTGAAGGAGGCCTCGGTCTGCCCCGATGTGGTCTGCTTTTCTGTGGCTTAGCGGGTCGGAGCGCCGAGATTCGAACTTGGGACCCCCAGTCCCGACGATTTGCTCTGCGACCACGCGGAAGCGCAGCGCTTCGCTGATGCCAAAGAGCTCAATCCGCGATTTCCTCGACAAGGTCGACGATGCATCGCCGTAACTTGGGTGCCTTTATCCGCATGAATGCCTTGGTGAGCGCGAGCCCGTTGGTCGTGGCGAGAAAGTCGAAAACGTAGGCGGGCGCCGGCGCCTCTCCAATTGCCTGGGGTTGCCCCGGCATCTGCGGCGCGCCTTCGAAGAAGAACGGCACCGGGATTTGCAGGATATCCGAGATGTGCTGCAAGCGGCTCGCGCCGATGCGGTTCGTTCCCTTCTCATATTTCTGCACCTGTTGGAACGTGAGCCCGAGCCCATCTCCGAGCTTCTCTTGACTCATTCCGAGCATCATCCGGCGCATGCGGACCCTGCTGCCCACGTGTTTGTCGACGGGGTTGGGGGCCTTCTTGGCCATTGCTTGTTTCACAGTACCTCCAAATCAACGCATGTGTGGCTGCGCAGCGAGGATTTCGCCGTGCGGATTGCGCTACGTCGAGGCTAACAGGTGTTACCCCTCGATGAAATGGCAACTAACGTCAGTTGATGGCGCTTGAACCCGACAAAACTGGATCTGTGCCGCCCTGAAACTCATTGAATCTATTCGCTATTTCTTGGAATTGGGCCGATACTCCCGTAATCACTGGCCGCGGACCTCATCCAGGCGCCGATGGCTGAGAGACTTGTCGCGCTCCCGCCTGTCATTGCGTGGAGGTGACAATGCCCGTCTATCGATTGCTCGAAAACTCGGTCTTCGAGCCCCATGATATCGAGGCAATCGCCCAAGCGTTTGAGGCGGTTTGTATCTTGCTGAAGTTACCGAAGGGGGAAGATTCGATGCGGGATTTGGTGGCCCAGAGCGTTATCAAAAGCGCCCAACGTGGCGAGCGTGACCCCGAGCGCCTTTGTAAGCTCGCCCTTTCGAAACTCCAACGCGATCCGGACCTCACCGCCGACTGACGAGGCTCCAGTTCACTACGTGCTGTCCAACAGCGAGATAACGCAAATCGCCATCGGGACCGCAATCTAGATGAGATGTCCAGACCAACAGCTTCCCATATGCTTCCCGAGCGTGTTTCTTGGGAAGCATTGTCGTCAGGACATCCGATTAAATATTGATTTTGATGGTCGGAGCGCCGAGATTTGAACTCGGGACCCCCAGTCCCCCAGACTGGTGCGCTAACCGGGCTGCGCTACGCTCCGCCAATGGGCTTGAAGCTGTTCATCTACGCTGGCGCGGCCGGGCGCGCAAGGGCGGGGCGGGAGACCGCCATCAGGCCCCAGAGCACCCCCACGATCAGGAAATAGTGGCGCCAGTGGTCGATATCGATGATGGCGCTCTCGCCCGCGACGCCCAGGAAGGCCGCGTAGATCACGTGGTAGGTCGGCTGCCAGGGCGTGCGCGCGAACACGAAGCGCAAGCCCCGGACGGCGGTGACGAGGGTGAGCGTGAGGTAGGCGAAGCCGCCGAGCCAGCCGCCCGACATGAAAGTATTGAGGAAGGTGTTGTGCGGGTCCTCGGGGAAGTAGCTCTTGGAAAACTGCAGCGCGCCGATGCCGAAGGGGCGCTCGAGCATCAGGTCGAAGCCGAGGATATAGCGGCCGAAGCGGCCGAGGTGGCCCATGTCATAGCTCTGCTCGAGCGTGGCGCGCTCCTTGAACAGCTCGGCCACCTGGCTGATCGAGAGGAGCGCCGCGACGAGCAGCAGCGCCACCACGGAACCCACGATCGCGATGACGGCGACGCGCAGGCGCTCGCTCGGCGCCCGGCTGGTCGCAAACGTCATGCCCATCAGGACCAGCGCCGCGAACGCGAACTGGCCCCAGGCGGCACGCGAGAACGAGAGAAACAGCGCCGCGAGCATCACCAGCAGCAGGATGCTGTTGCCCAGTGCGGATGACAGCCGCCCCGCCAGCATGCGCTGAAAAGCCAGCAGCGCCGGCAGCACCAGGAACGCGCCCAGCACGTTGGGATCGTTGAAGGTGCCGCGCGCGCGGCCGTAGAGCAGAAACAGGTCGGAGGCGCCGCCGAACAAGTGGAAGTAGGCCGCAATCGCAGCGAGCGAAGCGATTAGACCTGCCGCCAGGCAGCCGCGCATGATGCAGGCGAGCCGCGCCTGCGTGTCGGCGCCGAGCATGGCGGCGTAGACGATCGAGGTCACGGCGAGATAGGCCGAGATCAGCACCCAGGTGACCACCTTGCCCTGGTCGACGACCTGCAGCATTGCGGTCGCGTAGCCAACATCGAGCAGTATGAGTAACAGAAGGAGCGGAACGAGTGACGCGCGCAGCTTGAGCCCGGTGAGCGCAAAGATCGCGATCGCAACGACGCCCAGGATCTCGTAGGGGCTCGGCTCGATGAACACGAACGCGCCGGCGAACCCCATCAGCCACAAGAGCGCGCCACGCAGCGCTTCGATGGAGAGCCGCGGCGACGCGACCGCTACGGCCGCTGCGTTCGCCATCAGTACGCGTGCTCGGTCTTGGCGAGCGCGAGCGGGGTGCGGGCCAGAATGGCGAGATCGAACAGCACCGACCAGTTCTCGATGTAGTAGAGGTCGTGCTCGACGCGCTGCTTGATCTTCTCTTCGGTGTCGGTCTCGCCGCGCCATCCGTTGATCTGCGCCCAGCCGGTGATGCCGGGCTTGACGCGGTGGCGCGCGAAATAGCCGTCGACCGCCTCGTCGTAGAGCCGGTCGGCGGCCTTGGCATGCACGGCGTGCGGGCGCGGCCCGACCAGCGAGAGGTTGCCCTTGAACACCACGTTGATGAGCTGCGGCAGCTCGTCGAGCGAGGTCTTGCGGATGAAGGCGCCTACCTTGGTGACGCGTGGATCGTTCTTCTGCACGAGCCTAGTCGCGCTCGGATCGCACTGATCGACGTACATGGAGCGGAACTTGTAGACCTCGATCAGCTCGTTGTTGAAGCCGTAGCGCTTCTGCTTGAAGAACACCGGCCCACGGCTCTCGAGCTTGATCGCGATGGCGACGAGCAGCATGACAGGCGCGAGACAAATGAGCGCCAGGGCGCCGATGATGCGGTCGAACAGCCACTTGGTGACCACGTCCCAGTCGGTGATCGGCTTGTCGGCGACATCAAGCAGCGGCACGCCGCCGAGATAGGAATAGGCGCGCGGCCGGAACCGCAGCTTGTTGTTGTGCGCGGCCAGCCGGATGTCGACCGGCAGCACCCACAGCTTCTTGAGCATCTGCAGGATGCGGCTCTCGGCCGAGATCGGGAGCGAGAACAGCACGAGGTCGATACGGGTCTTGCGCGCGAACTCGACGAGATCGTCGACGGTGCCGAGCTTCTCATGACCGGCGACGTTGGTTTGGGAGCGGCCGTCGCCGCGGTCGTCGAACATCCCGATGATGCGCACATCGGAATCGGGCTGCGCATCGAGCGACTCGATCAGGGTGTCGCCATTGGCGTCGGCGCCGACGATCACGGTGCGGCGTTCGAGATGGCCCTCGCGGGTCCATTTGCGCACCAGAAGGAACAGCGCACGGCGGAAGCAGAGCAGCGTCACCAGTCCGGCAATATGATAGCTGCCGAGCCAGACGCGCGAGAACTGATCGCCGGCCTTGGCGAAGAAGCTCGCGCCGATGACCAGCAGAAACACCACCGACCAGGCGGTGGCGAGCCGGAAATACTGCTTCTCATGGCCGCGGAACGCCTGCACCTGGTAGATATCGGCAACCTGGAAGGCCACCATGGTGAGCACGCCGATACCCGCGATGGCGACCGGGTAGTGCCACTCGAACCCGTCTCGCGGCACCACGTACAAGGCGTAGAGCGCCAATCCGACCGTCATCGTCAGCGTAAGCTCGATCAGGCGAACGACGCCCGCGAGCACGATCGGCGAATAGGCGGGGACAGTCGGCTGCGCGGCGGCGTTCTGCGCGGCCGCCGACAGCGCCTTGCGCGGAAGCGCGGGCGTCGTGGCCCGTCCGCCGGGCGCCGTGAAATTACGCGCTTTGAACTCCAACATGACTCGCTGACGCCAATACACAAAGCCGGCTGCGCCGCTGCAACGGGCCCGACCCGCATACCGGAAAAGTTTCAAGAAAATCTTAGGCAGACATGAAAGCTACGATTCTTTAACCATTGCACCGTGCTTCGCGACAGGCGGCGATCACCGCGTCGGTCATGGCGTCGGCGGAGAACGAGGCGCGAACGCGCGCCTTCAGGCGTAGCGTGGCCGAATGCCGCGCGCCGCGGTCTTGCAGGGCCTGGCCGATGGCACGTGCGAGCGCGCCCGGATCGTCGGGCGCCACCAGCGCGCTGGCGTCTGCGCCGAAGATCTCCGGGATGCCTCCCACATGGGTGGTGATCACCGGCACGCCGGCAGCGGCCGCCTCCAGTACGATGTAAGGCAGCGATTCCGCGCGCGAAGGCACCACCAGGAGCCGGCCGAGGCCGAATGCCTGCCGGGCCGGCTTGGCGCCCACGAAGTGGATGCGCTCGCCGAGGGCGTGCTTTGCGACCTGTTGCTCGAACGCCGACCGGTCGGGGCCGTCGCCGACGATCGTGACGCTGACAGCGCGGCCGTCGTGGACGAGCGCCGCGACCGCCTCGATCAGCACGTCGACGCCCTTGAGCATGCGCAACTCGCCGATGAACAGCAGATCGGTCGCGGTCTGGGCGGGAACGACGGGCTGGAATTCGTCGTTGGTGACGCCGTTGTGAACGATGCGGACCAGCGAGCGCGGCTCGCCGACCTTGGCGCGGAATACGTCACGGCCGTAGGCGCTTTCGAACAGGAAAAGATCAGTGCGGCTTTTGAGCAGACGTTCGGCGGCCAGATAGAACAGGCCGGCGGGGGTGTTCCAGTCATAGTGCAGGCTGCCGCCGTGCGGCGTGTAGACCCGAATGGCGCCCCGCGATCGTGCCAGCCGGGCATAGGCGCCGCCCTTGGCGCCGTGGCCATGGACCACGTCGGCTGCAACATCGCGAGCCCTGCGCGACACATGCGCGATGGCGGACCAGTCGCTGGGGCCGATCTGGCGGCTCATCGGCACGCGCGTAACGCCGTGCGTGAGTTCGCGCGCGAGCGCCGTCAGCGTCGCCTCGGCCTGTGGCCCACCGGTCGATGCGTCGGCGATCAGGCCGACGCGATGCCCGCGTGCGGCCTGCCCGCGCGCCAGGTCGGTCACGTGGCGGAAGAGACCGCCGACCGGAGCACGCAGGACGTGCAGGATGTTGAGGGCCTCACCGCTTTCGCCGGTCATCGCCATTCATGAATTGTTAACGGTGTACGTCTGCCCGCGTGGACAGTGCGGAGGGCTCGTCCACATATGGGGACGACGATGGTGGGAGGTAGAGCTTAACGCGCCCTAAACCTTAATGGAATGTCATTGCGGCGTGAGAGTCGCGTGCGACGCGCGCAGGAGCGGGAAGCGGTCATGATCGCGGCGGTGGCGGCGAAAGGGCGAAACGTGATGGCGCATGCCATCGACGACTTGGACCTTGGCGCGCTCGGCCGGGCGCTGTGGCGCCGCAAGGGGCTGATCGTCGGGCTGACGCTGGTGGCCGCCATGCTCGCGTTCGGGGCCGTCAATCTCGTGACGCCGCGCTACAAGTCGGAAGCCCGCATCCTGATCGAGACGCGTGACAATATCTTCCTGCGGCCTGACGCCGAACGGACCCTCGACCGCAGCGTTGCGATCGACCAGGAGGCCATCACCAGCCAGGTGCAGCTCCTGCTGTCGCGCGACCTCGCACGCGAAGTAATCAAGTCGCTGAAGCTTGCGGAGCGGCCGGAGTTCGATCCGGTCTTGCGCGGCAGCTCGACCGTCGGGGTGGTCCTGAGGCTTGTCGGGCTGGCCAGGGACCCCCTGATCCAGACGCCCGAGGAGCGAGTGCTCAGGAGCTTTGTGGAGCGCCTGACCGTCTACCAGGTCGAGAAATCGCGCGTCATCGCGATCGAGTTCGAGTCGGAAAGTCCGGAGCTCGCGTCGCGCGTCGCCAACGCGTTGGCGGCAGCCTACCTGATGTTCCAACGGACTGCGAAGCAGGATCAGTCGCGCGTGGCCGGACATTGGCTTGCGGAAAAGATCGAGCCCTTGCGCGGCGCGGTCGCCAGTGCGGAGGAGAAAGTCGAGCAGTATCGCGCCCGCAACAACCTCCTCGTCGGCACCAACAACACGACGCTCTCGAACCAGGAGCTTGGCGAGCTCAATGCCCAGCTTTCCGCCGCGCGGGCGCAAAGGGCCGATGCCGAAGCCAAGGCGCGCATCATCCGCGAGGCGCTGCGCACCGGAAGGGCGGTCGAGTTCGCCGATATCATCAATTCGGAACTGATGCGGCGGTTGTCTGAGCAGCGCGTGACGCTGCAAGCGCAGCTCGCCGAGCAATCCTCCACCTTGCTCGACCAGCATCCGCGCATCAAGGAGATCAAGGCGCAGATCGTCGGACTCGATCGGCAGATCCGCGGCGAAGCGGACCGCCTGGCTCGCTCATTCGAGAATGACTCGCGGGTCGCCTCCGCCAAGGTCGACGCGCTGAGCACGAGCCTCGATCAGCTCAAGCGCCAGGCCGGCAATACCAACGAGCAGGACGTGCATCTGCGTGCGCTCGAGCGCGAGGCCAAGGCGCAGCGCGAGCTGTTGGAATCCTATCTCGCGAAATACCGCGAAGCGACCGCGCGCGACAGTATCGGAGCGACGTCGCCGGACGCGCGCATCATCTCGACCGCGAGCGTGTCGAATACGCCGTCATGGCCCAAGAAGGCGCCAACCGTCCTGATAGCGGCACTGGCGACCTTCGTCCTGACGACGGGCTTTGTTCTGTCGGGGCAGCTGCTGGCGGGACAGCGTGGAGCAGACGAGCTTGCGGGACCGGCGCGGCCGCTCTTCATGCCGGAGCCTGAAATTCCTGAGCATGAAATACTTGAGCCCGACACGGCTGAGCTTGATATGCCGGCACCTCCGGTGCCGGAGCCGCGGCCCGTGCCAGCACCTGCGTTAGCACCTGCGCCGGCACCAAAGGCTGCGCCCGCCGTTGCCGTCGAGCCGGAAGCCCCGATCCGGTGCGATGTGACGGCGCCGCCGATCGTGCCGCAGATTGCAGGCGACATCCCGCATCCGGCTGCGCGCGCGGCACCGGAAACAGATGGGTCCAATGCTCCCGCAGTCGACGCGGCCGTGGATCAGGTCGCGAGCCAGGTGCAGGACCGGATCGCGGTGATCGGAGCGCGGCCTTCGGTGGACACAGCGGCGGTTGCCATCCTGCTGGCGCGCGAGCTGGGCAGCCGTGCCAAGGTCGTCCTGCTTGATCTGGCGTTTGGCGGGCAGGGGCTTGCGGCCATCGGGGCTGATCCTACGGCGCCCGGGATCAGTGAGCTTGCTCTAAGCGAGGCTTCGTTCGGCGAGGTCATCGCACGCGACCGGTTGTCCGGCATTCACTTTGTCACCACCGGGCGGGCCACCGCCGATGCTGCTTCGATCATCGCATCGCCGCGGCTTGCCATCACGATCGAGGCGCTGGCGCGCAGCTACGATCATGTCGTGGTCAATGTTGGCGGGATTCCCGAGTTGGCGCTTGAGCGGATCGCCGCGCTCGCACCGCAGACGGTGCTGGTCGTCGATGCGCTCGACGAGGAGGCGACGACCGCGGCACGGGCGCGGCTCATCGCGGCGGGCTGCCAGGCGGTGAACGTGCTGCCGTATGCGCCGCAGGAGCCGGTGTCGGTTGCAACGCCGGCGCCGGCCGCAGCGTGATCGGAGCGTGCCTTGACGGCTTTGAAGAGAACCATCATCCGCACCGGCCTCGAGACGCTCTATTTCAGCGGAGCTTACAAAGCCCTGCATCCGCTGATGGCTGGCATCGGCGCGATCCTGACGCTGCATCATGTGCGTCCGCCGCGGCCCGAACAGTTCCAGCCGAACCGGCTCCTGGAAGTCACGCCTGCGTTTCTCGATGATGTGCTGGCGGAGCTACGACGCAGCGACCTCGATCTGGTCAGTCTCGATGAGGTGTATCGCCGCCTCACCGAAGGCGACTTCCGGCGCCGCTTCGTCTGCATCACCATCGACGACGGCTATCGCGACACGCTGCAGTGGGCCTATCCGATCCTCAAGCGGCACCAGGCGCCGTTCGCGGTGTACATCCCGACAAGCTTTCCGGATCGCCTGGGCGAGCTCTGGTGGCTGGTGCTCGAAGCGGTCGTGGCCTGCAACGAGCAGGTGAGCTTTCCGCTCGACGGGCGCGAGCAGAGCTTTGCGTGCGCGGGCGTGGCCGAGAAGCGCGCCGTGTTCGACCGGCTCTACGCCTTTGTGCGCAGCCTTGCGACCGAGGCTGAGCTGCGCCAGGTCGTGCACGATCTCAGCGCCCGCTATCAGGTCGATATCGCGGCGTTCTGCGATGAGCTTTGCATGGACTGGGTGGAGCTCAGGAAGCTCGCCGCCGATCCGCTCGTCACCATTGGGGCGCATACCGTCAACCATGTGATGCTGGCCAAGGTGCCCGAACAGACGGCGCGCGCCGAGATGGACATGAGCCGCTCGGCAATCGAGGCGGCGCTCGGTGTGCGGCCCGCGCATCTCTCCTATCCGGTCGGCGACAAGACCTCCGCGGCCGCACGCGAGTTCGCGATTGCCGCCGAGCTCGGGTTCAAGACCGCTGTCACCACGCGTCCGGGCGTGCTGTTTCCTTCGCATCGCGAGCATCTGATGGCGCTGCCGCGCATCTCGCTCAATGGTGAGCATCAGGAGCTGCGCTATGTGCGGGTGCTGTTGTCGGGTGCGGCGACCGCGATGTGGAACGGATTCCGCCGCGTCGAGGCGGCCTGAGCCTCGCTACTTAGTTCGCCACAAATGGATTGCGCAAAAAACTCGTTCTCGTTATAGTTGAAAAGTTGAGGGGTAAGCGGGGGATTTCAAGGCAGATGCCAAACGCCGAGGGCGCGCCGCCGTCGGAGCCGGCATGCTGGCGCGACACGTTTGCCCGCGCGGTTCGCCGCCGGCATGCGGAGCTGCGCGAGGATAGGATGCGCGGCAGCCAGATCGTAACTGTGCCGGCGGACGTGACCGTACCGACAGTCGCGCAATCACCGAACGCTCCACCCGCACCAGCAATCGAGATCATCCTCGGCGGTGTGACGATAAGAGTGCCGCCCGGCGCGGATGTGTCGACCTTGCAGGCGGTGCTGCACGCCGTGCGGGCAATGTCGTGATTGTGGTACGCCCGGGCGTAGCGGCGAGCTGCCCGGTCGGAGCGCAGCGGAAAAGCTTCAGGCGCGGCCGGCCGGCTCGTCGCGTTCGGTGCGCGGCCCAAGCAGCATCCATTTGACGAGCGGCATCGCCAACAGCACCCAGCTGAGACCGGCTACGACGTAGTAGATCACTTCGACCACACCGTTCGCCTTGATCACCGGCAGTTGCGCGAGCGCCATCGCGAGCAGCGCCCAGACCACGACCAGGGCGATGAGCACGACGCCGCCGATGAGCTTGCGGATGCGAATGGGCATCGGGGCTTCATTTCCGACATTGGCTAGAAGCGGTTGCCTACCTATAAGGTCAGGACCATATCCGCAAGTGATGCCCCGCAATGGCTGCCATGGTTCCGTCCTCTCACGTCCACCGCCGTTCCGTCCGGATCTGGCTTTTTACGGTCGCGGTACTGATCTTCGCCATGGTGCTTGTGGGTGGGGCAACGCGGCTCACCGAGTCCGGTCTTTCGATCGTGGAATGGAAGCCGATCACCGGAACTGTCCCGCCGCTGAGCGACGCGGCATGGCAAGCCGAGTTCGAGAAATACCAGACCATCCCGCAATATCAGCGGCTCAACCGCGGGATGACGCTCGCTGAGTTCAAGCTGATCTACTGGTGGGAATGGGCTCACCGTCTGCTCGGACGACTGATAGGGGTCGTGTTCCTGCTGCCGTTCCTTTGGTTTCTGTGGAGGGGCTCAATCGAGCCGGGATGGCGCGCCTCGCTCTGGGCGATCTTCGGCCTGGGCGCGCTACAGGGCGCGGTCGGCTGGTGGATGGTGGCGTCCGGCCTCACCGAGCGCGTCAACGTCTCGCAATATCGGCTCGCCTTTCACCTGACGCTGGCCTGCGCCATCTTTGCGTTGGTGGTGTGGACGATGCGGCGTCTCGTGCCCGCAACGCCCCCGCCGGCGCCGACGCGGCTGCGCGCGACCGCGCTCGGGCTCTTGGTCCTGGTGCTGTGCCAGATCTATTGGGGGGCGCTGGTCGCCGGCCTGCGCGCAGGCCTTCTCTACAACACTTGGCCACTGATCGACGGCGGCCTCGTGCCGGCGGCATCGAGCCTGTTCTTCCGGGAACCATGGTGGCGCAATCTGTTCGAGAACCCGCTCACGGTGCAATTCATCCATCGCGGCATTGCGTATGTACTCTTGATCACGGCGCTCATGCACGCCGTCGATGCGGCGCGCGCGGGCAGGGCAGGGCTCTCGCTTGTGCTTGCGGCCGCGATTACGATCCAGGCGGCGCTCGGGATCACAACGCTGCTCCATCAGGTTCCGATCATTCTCGCGCTCGCTCATCAAGGCATGGCGATCCTGGTGCTCGCGATCGCGGTGATGCATGCAGAGCGGATGATGCCGAGACGCAGCGTGGCGCTGGCCGGCCACCCGGTCGCCAGCGCGACGTGAGCTGCGCCCCGGGACGGCTGCGGGTGCTACTCCGCCGCCAGCCCCTGCTCGAGATCGGCGATGATATCGTCCTTGTCCTCGATGCCGATCGACAGGCGCACCACATCCGGTCCGGCGCCGGCGACGACCTTCTGCTCGTCGGTAAGCTGGCGGTGGGTAGTCGAGGCCGGATGGATGATGAGCGAGCGGGTGTCGCCGATGTTGGCGAGATGCGAGAACAGCTTCACGTTCGAGACGAGCTTCACGCCTGCCTCGTAGCCGCCCTTGAGCCCGAAGGTGAAGACCGAGCCGGCGCCCTTCGGCACGTACTTCTTGGCGAGCGCGTGGTAGCGGTCGCCAGGCAAACCAGGATAGCTGACCCACGCCACCTTCGGATGATTGGCGAGCCATTGCGCCACCACGGCGGCGTTGTCACAGTGGCGCTGCATGCGCAGCGGCAGCGTCTCGATGCCGGTCAGGATGAGGAACGCATTGAACGGCGACAGGCACGCGCCGATGTCGCGCAGCGCCAACACCCGGCAGGCGATCGCGAACGCGAAATTGCCGAAGGTCTCGTGCAGCACGATGCCGTGATATTCCGGCCGCGGTTTTGACAGCATCGGGTAGCGGTCCGCACGCGACCAGTTGAACGTACCGGCGTCGACGATCAAGCCGCCGATCGAGTTGCCGTGGCCGCCGAGGAATTTGGTCAGCGAATGCACCACGATGTCGGCGCCATACTCGATCGGCCGGCACAGATAAGGCGTTGCCAGCGTATTGTCGACGATCAATGGCACGCCGGCCGCCTTGGCGATTTTGCCGATCGCCTCGATGTCAGTGACCACGCCGCCTGGATTGGCGAGCGACTCGATGAAGATCGCCTTGGTCTTCGGGGTGACGGCGCGCTCGAAGGTCGAGATATCGTCGGGCTCGGCCCAGACCACGTTCCAGCCGAAGTTCTTGAAGGCGTGGTTGAACTGGTTGATCGAGCCACCATAGAGCTTCTTGGAAGCGACGAACTCATCGCCCGGCTGCATCAGGCAATGGAAGACGAGCATCTGCGCGCCGTGCCCGGATGCGGTCGCAAGACCGGCGGTGCCGCCTTCGAGCGCTGCCACGCGCTCCTCAAGCACGGCGTTGGTCGGATTGCCGATGCGTGAATAGATGTTGCCGAAGGTCTGCAGGCCGAACAGCGACGCCGCATGGTCGACGTCTTCGAACACGAATGACGTGGTCTGATAGATCGGGGTCGCGCGCGCCCCCGTGGTGGGGTCGGGCTGCGCGCCGGCGTGGATCGCAAGTGTCGCAAAGCCAGGCGTACGGTCGGTCATGGCCGGTCCTCGTGTGCCGGGACCGGGCTGGTCCGCGGAGCCACGGGTTTATCGGACGCGTGCGGCGCGTCAAGGCGGGGCAGGCGGCGAATATGAACGTCCTATTTTTCCTCCACATCCCGACCACGCTTAGTTCTTTGATGCCCTGCCGGACGGCTGCCGAGCGGCAGGGCATTCGCCTCTCCGGCAAGCGAAGCCCGCAGGTCGTTCAATTTCCTGAGCTGAGAGACCGTTTCGGCAGGGCTCTTGATTGCAATTCCGATCAAGAGAGCCTCGATCAGTCCAAGAGTCGCCGTATGGGTGCTGAAGCCCTCCGTCCTGCCACGCACGACCGGTAGAACCATCTCAACACGTTTGCGTAAGAAGGGCCCGAGCGTATCCGTGAGGAGAATAGCCGGTATCGCTAGGTTCTTTGCACACCGAAGCAAAGCATCGAGTTCCTGATAGATGCGGCTGTAAGCGAGGACTATCAGGACATCGCCTCTGCGCAATCTGTGCAAGCCGTCGGCGAGCAGAAGCCCCGTCTGGGTAAGACTTGCCGCCTCACGCCCAAAACGCCGAAGTTGAATGACGAAATAGTCGGCAAGGGCACTCGACGGGCCAAGCCCAAACACAAAAATGCGATCCGCCGCCGCAAGCCGCCTGATTGCAGACTCGAAGAGTTCTGGGCTGATTTCGCCTTGCAGCCGTTCCAGTGCCTGGATGTGGATATCGACCGTAAGTCCGAGCGGCGTGGCTCCCTCACTCCTCGCTGAACCCAGCGTACGCGTCAGCCGCGCGGCGGGCGACAGGTCTACGCGCAGTTCAGCCGCCAGCTGACGGCGCAGCTGGTGCAGCCCCGCATATCCAAGCGCCTTCGCGAACCGGATAACAGTCGCGTCACTGGTGCCGATTTTCTGAGCAAGTTCCACCGCCGAGGCGACGAGAACCTCCTCGCGGTTGTCCCGGAAATAATTCGCTACATCGGTTTCGGCTGTGCTGAGCCTGTCGGCCGCTTGAGCCAGCCGTTCCCCGAATGTCTTGTTCTCAGGTTTCTTCATAAGTTGGCCACTGTCGCAAACGCTACATATTTACAACATAATTGTAGTGTGTACAACATAGCTGGAAGAGAACCATGATCCTTGTCCCTACAGGCCCTGCCATTCCTGCAATCTCCGCCGCATTTCTCGCGTCTCTCGTTGAGGCGGTCGAGGCGTTCACCGTCGTCCTGGCGGTGGGATCCTTCCGGGGATGGCGGCCGGCCCTGCTGGGGAGCGCCGCCGCGTTGTCCTCTCTCGCCCTGATGGTGATGGCACTCGGGCCGGCGCTGGCTCTCATTCCGCTACAATGGCTGCAGCTCGGGATCGGCGTACTGCTCTTGCTCTTTGGCATGCGATGGCTGCGAAAGGCTATTTTGCGATCTGCCGGAATCATACAGCTCCACGACGAAGCGGCTGTTTTTGTTGCCGAGACAGGCAAGCTCGAAACCCAGCGCCGCGCTGCGTCCGGCGATTGGATTGCGGGCATTACTGCGTTCAAGGCAGTGGCGCTTGAGGGGTTGGAAGTTGTTTTCATTGTGATCGCCATCGGCTCAGGGCACGACTTGCTCTTTCCAGCAAGCCTGGGCGCTGCCGCTGCATGCGCGTTGGTTATGACTATCGGGGTTCTGGTTCATCGTCCGCTCGCGCACGTACCCGAGAACGTCCTGAAGTTCGGCGTCGGCGTCATGCTGTCGGCCTTTGGCGTTTTCTGGACTGGAGAAGGTCTCGGGGTTGACTGGCCCGGTGGCGATTTGGCGCTGGTGGGATTCATGTTCCTCTTCCTCTGTGTCGGGATTTTCTCGGCTTTCCTCGCGCAAAGAGCCGTTGCACAGGAGCCAGCCTGATGACGCCCCTCAAATCAGCATTGAAGGAGCTACTCGGCCTCTTTGTGGAGGACGAGTTTCTGGCAGTCGGCCTCCTGTGCGTCGTCGCCGGCGTATTCCTTCTGGGAAAGTTGTTACTCATCCATTCCCTTTCCGTCGGCTTCGTTCTCCTCGTTGGGTGCGTGGCCGTCCTCGTTGCGGGAGTGTGGCGGACGGCCACGCACCCAGCGAGGAGAGCGTGGCCACCGGACGAGCCCCCCTCTGTTGCCAGCAAAATTTGAACGGTCAAGCCAGCGCTGACATGAACAACAAGAGTTCTCAGCCGGAGATGCTGGCCACGGATGTGGCGAGCAAGGTCCCGGAAGTCACGCTTGTCTTTTGGATCATCAAGATCGCCGCGACGACGCTAGGCGAGACCGGCGGCGATACAGTCACCATGACACTCAACTGGGGATACCTTGCCGGGACTGCGCTCTTTCTTGGCGTGCTCATCATGCTGGTTGTTGCGCAAATCCTCGCGAGGAGATTCCATCCCGTTCTCTATTGGGCCACGATTGTTGCTTCCACCACCTTTGGCACCACCATGGCGGATTTCGCCGACCGCTCGCTCGGCATCGGCTACACGGGCGGCTCGACATTGCTGCTTGTCTCCCTCATCGCCGTGCTCGGTCTTTGGTACTGGTCGCAGGGCACCATTTCAGTCAACGCCGTGAACACGCCGCAGGTCGAGATCTTCTACTGGGCGGCGATAACCTTCTCGCAGACACTTGGCACCGCGCTCGGCGACTGGATGGCCGACACTGGCGGCTTCGGCTTTGGCGGCGGCGCATTGGTCTTCGCGGCGGGGCTAGCGATCATCACCGGACTTTACATCTGGACGAACATCTCACGCGTGCCCCTGTTTTGGGCGGCGTTCATCCTCACGCGCCCGCTCGGCGCCACCGTCGGTGATCTTCTCGACAAGCCAGTGAGCGCCGGAGGGCTCGCGCTCAGCCGTCCGCTCGCGTCTGCAGTGATCGCGGTCTTCATCATCCTTTGCCTGCTCGTCTTGCCGCAGCGGGCCGGTCGGCATCCGAGCCGGTCTGAAGGATTGGCCTGACAGGCGCGAAGCTCATTGCGGAAACCTGCAGGGGGACATATGTCGC
This sequence comes from uncultured Alphaproteobacteria bacterium, assembly GCA_963753575.1. Taxonomy (GTDB): domain Bacteria; phylum Pseudomonadota; class Alphaproteobacteria; order Rhizobiales; family Xanthobacteraceae; genus VAZQ01. The sequence goes on along the minus strand of CAVWCR010000003.1, from coordinate 1,130,869 downwards.
CGAAAAATCTTCCGACAATCGACGCGCGCTACTGGACCGCCATCCTGGCGGCGAGCATGTGCGGGGCCAACACGGGCGATTTTGCCTCGCGCATCCTGGGCCTCGGTCATACGCGCGGCCTCCTCCCGCTCGCACTGGCGTTCCTGGCAATCATTTGGGCCGAGAAGCGCAGCAAAGTCGCCACCGAAGCCTATTATTGGCTCGCCATCATCGTGTTGCGCACGGGCGCGACCAACTTGGCCGACCTTGGAACGCATGATCTCAAACTCGGATATTTCTTATGCATGGGGCTGCTGGTCGCGCTGATGGTCGCGATGCTGGTGGTCGATCGTGTGCGAGGCGTCGAGCCCATCGGGGTTGCGGGACCCGATGGGTGCTGGCACACGCTGCCGGCCACCGATGCGAGCTATTGGATCACCATGCTGGCCGCTGGAACACTCGGCACCGCGGCCGGCGATTGGGTTGCTGAAGAAACCGGGCTCGGCTTGGGCTTCGGATCGCTTGTGCTTGTCGGCATCCTGATTGCCGTTTGGTTCGTCTCCGACCAGTACGGGAAGATGACGAAGCCTTGGTACTGGCTGACCATCGTGGCCGCGCGCACTGCTGGCACGACGCTCGGGGATTTGTTGGCGAGCCGGCGCGGCCTGGGCTTCGGACTGGTGGTCAGCACCATCTGCACCAGCCTGCTCCTCGCCGGCATCCTGATCCTGTGGCGTCGCCGGAGTGCTGAACGGTTGCGTGAGGCCTGAACGGATTGTCGGGAGACCGCGAGTCCGAGATGCGGACTTTTCAACCAAAGCCACACCAGATCCATAAGTTGCTAGTGTCCTTCGATTCCGACGTTCGCAAACGAGGGTGGCGCGGAATGATGCGAACTTCGGAATCGCAGGACACTAGCGGCCATCCTTCTCTCCGGACTGCGCGCGCGTCGCCGCCTCGGTATTGCCGCCCGCCATCGTGGTGCGGTTGAGCGACATGCGCTGAATGCCGCGGCCGGAGAGCTGCGCCTTCTTGGAGGAGAGCGTGCGCGTGTTCACGCCCATCCAGCCGATTTCCGAGGACAGCCGGCCATACTCGATCTTGGGGCAGCGGTTCATCACGACCTTGAGGCCGTTGTCCTCCGCAAGCTTGGCCGCTTCCTCGTTGCGGACGCCGAGCTGCATCCAGATCACCTGTGGCCGCGGCTTGAGCGCGAGCGCCTGCCTGACGATGTCGGGCGCGTATTGCGCAGCCCGGAAAATGTCGACCATGTCGACTGGCTCGGGGATGTCGGCAAGCGTGGCGTAGACCTTCTGCCCGAGCACCTCGCCGCCAGCCAGGCCGGGATTGACCGGGATCATCCGATAGCCGCGCTCAAGCAGATATTTAAAAGCGAAGTAGCTTGGCCGGATGTCCTTGGGGGACAATCCGACCATCGCAATCGTCTTCACCGTATTGAGTATCCCGCGAATGTAGGCGTCGGAATAATCGTCATGGTCCATCATTCGGATGCGCCCTCAAGGATCATCCGAATATAGTCATTGCGAAAGCCGACGAAAGGTCAGCGCATGATTCTAGTGTGGCTTTGGCTCAAAAGTCCGCAATTCGCAATAGCCGCGAGAATGTTGCGGACCCCTGAACGCCGCACTAGCTGGTCGCGATCAATGTCCGCGCCGGAACATGCGGCGGCAAGCCGGGGTCAGCTTCGACATGTTGGCGATCAGGCATGCCTTGACGCGATCTTGGTCTGGGATGGCGTGGTTGCAGAGCCGGAAGGCGTCTTGCTCGCAGGCCTGCCGTTCTTCATCCGAGTAGGCCTGCACCGAGGCAGGCGCCGCGAAAGCGATCCCGGCCAATACGAAACCCAGCGCGATCAATTTCCTCATCGTTCTGCTCCCGATTATAGCCGCGATGCGGCCCCCAGCATGTTTGGGAAGACACCATCAGCTTAGCGCAATTCGACCGGCAGGGGACTGCCGTCACCTACCTTTTCACCGATCCTCCCAGTTCGGCGCGCGCTTCTCCACAAAGGCGGCGATCCCTTCCTCGGCGTCGCGCACCATCATGTTCTCAACCATGACTTTGGAAGCGTAGTCGTAGGCCCCCGCGAGGTCCAATTCCAACTGCCGGTAGAAGGCTTCCTTCCCGATTTTCACCACGTGAGTGGACTTTGCGGCGATTTTGCGCGCGAGCGCAAGCGCCTCGTCGCGCTCCGTGCCGGGCGCGACTACGCTGTTGATAAGTCCGATCCGTAATGCGTCCGGCGCCGAGATCATGTCGCCGGTGAGCAGCATCTCCATCGCGTGCTTGCGCGCGACATTGCGCGAGAGTGCAACCATCGGGGTGGAGCAGAACAGCCCGATGTTCACTCCGGGTGTGGCAAAGCGCGCCGCCGACGAGGCGACCGCGAGGTCGCAGGAGGCGACCAGCTGGCAGCCCGCGGCGGTCGCGGTGGCGTGGACGGCGGCGATCACCGGCTGCGGCAGGCTTACGATCTTCTGCATCACGGCGCTGCACGAGGTCATGACCAGCATGAAAAAGGCGCGCCCGCCGTCGGCATCGGAGCGCCGCGCTGCGAGTTCCTTGAGGTCGTGCCCGGCCGAATAGGCGGGCCCGTTGGCCGCGAGTACGACGGCGCGGATCGCCTGATCACGCGCGATGGCGTCGAGCGCTTCCGCCAGCGCGGCGAGCATCGCGGCAGACAGGCTGTTGCGCGCCTCCGGCCGGTTCAGCGTCAGGATCGCGATGTTGCCGATCGTCTCATGCAACACGATCGGCGCAGAAGCGGGAAGGGCGTTCGAATGGGTCATAGTGCAATGAGCCATCGTGTTATGGCGTGAGCCGATCCTTGATCTTCTCGATGCCGGCCTTGGCGCAGAGCTCGTCGTTGACCGGCCCAGCCGAGCCGCCAACGCCGATCGCGCCGACGGTCTGCTTGCCGGCCTGGATCAGCACGCCGCCTGGCGCCAGGATGAGCCCAGGGATGCCCTGGATGCGCGCCACATTGGCGGGCTTGCTGATGAGGCGTTGCGCGATCTGTGCCGAAGTCGTCTCGCCGCTCGAGTAGGAGTAGCTGAGCACCGTATAGGCCTTGGCATGCGCCGAGTAGTTGGAATGGATGGAGGCCAGCTGATCGTGGAACGTCACCAGGACCATCGCGTTGTGGTTCATCACCTCGACCGAGACGTGGTGGCCTTTGTCCGTGCACTCCTTGAGCGCGGCGAGTGCGGCCTCGATGGCGACGCTGAGCGGCAGATAATGCTGCGTCGGCAACGGCTCGGCGCGAACCCCGCTTGTCGCGAGCACAATTGACATCGCCATAATCGAGGCCACGGTGGTGGACAGGCGCTTCATTGGTTTCCCCCTCTTCACAACGCTTCCTTTCGATCTATCGCGCGACTCTAGCGTGAGCGCCGGCGCCCGCCAACCACGCGCGAGCACCGATGCGCTTTCCCGCGTCTGCCAAGCGGGCTAAACGCTATCCAGAACGCGCGCGGAGGGAGGTCGTGGAAGCACCTGTGCTCACTGCCGGCGAGCTCACGCGTCTGCTCACTGCCGAGTTTCCGCAGGTGTGGAGCAGCGAGAGCGGTCTGTCGATTGACGGGGTTTGGCGTGGCGGCTGCCGGCTGCGCCAAGCCTTCCGCGAGATGTCGCTACGCCCGGGCGCGACCATCTCGGGCGCGACCATCATGGCGCTCGGGGACTACGCCGTCTATGTCGCGCTGCTCGCCTCGGTGGGATGGGTTCCGCTCGCGGTCACCACCAGCCTGAACATCAACTTCCTGCGCAAGCCGGGACGCGCCGATCTCATGGCCTATAGCAATCTGCTCAAGATCGGCCGGCGCCTCGTCATCGGTGAGGTCACGATCCGCGAGGCGGGCGAGGATGCGCCCGTGGCCCATCTGACATCGACCTATTCGCTCCCGCCCCGCCGTTGATGGGCTTGACGCTGGAACGGGGCAGGCCGCAGGGCGTTGCCGGCTTGAACGGTCCGCAAGAGGTGTTCGTGGCAACGCACAAGTCCAGCGGGACGACCAAGACCAGGGGCCGTAAGGCCCAAGCCAAGGCGCAATCCGGCCGGGCGCGGCGCCGCAAAGCGCCCCGGAAGGGTCGGCGCTGGTCGCAGCGCGTGACCGAACAAAGCAATGCGCTCGATCTCGAAGGTGGCGTGTTCACGCTGCCGAGCCCAAGGAAGATCGCCGTCTCGCTGAAGCGCTCAACCCTGCACAGCCGTCGCCGCAAGTCCAGCGCCTACCGCTCGGCCCTCGCGATGCTCACGTTCTATATCAATCGGGCCGGCCGCAACCTTTCAGCGAAGCGCCGCCGGACCCTCAATGAGGCAAAAAGCGAGTTGCGAGAACTCTTTGGCCGAAACGACCCCAAACGCGTGGAGGTATTATAGAACCGATTTGATAAGCGATTGATATTGTTTATCTACTGCCTAAAGTATCCGTTGACCGGCGACGGCTAACTGGTGTATGAGCCGCCCCTCGTGACGGGCGCGTTGGCGCTCCTAATCATTCCGAGGGACGCGCCATGCGCACGTATTCGGCGAAGCCCGCCGAGGTCGAGAAGAAATGGGTGATGATCGACGCCGCCGGCCTCGTGGTCGGCCGGCTTGCTTCCATCGTTGCGATGCGGCTGCGTGGCAAGCACAAGCCGACCTACACCCCCCATGTGGACGACGGCGACAAGGTGATCATCATCAACGCCGCCAAGGCGGTGCTGACCGGCAAGAAGCGCGAGAAGAAGGTGTACTACCATCACACCGGCTTTATCGGCGGCATCAAGGAACGCACCGCCAAGTCGATCTATGAGGGCAAGTTCCCGGAACGCATCGTCGAGAAGGCGATCGAGCGGATGTTGCCGCGCGGGCCGCTGGCGCGCGTTCAGCTCGGCAATCTGCGGGTCTATCCCGGTCCCGAGCATCCGCACACGGCGCAAAATCCCGAGAAGCTCGACGTCGCCGCCATGAATCGCAAGAACCTGAGGAGCGCGTGACGATGGCTGAAACCATGCAGTCGCTCGACCAGCTCTCTGCCCTGAAGCCGGCGGCGGCGCCCGAGGCGCCGAAATACGTTCAGAAGCTCGACAAGCACGGCCGCGCCTATGCCACCGGCAAGCGCAAGGACGCGGTCGCTCGCGTCTGGGTCAAGCCTGGCGCCGGCAAGATCGAGATCAACACGCGGGCGGTCGAGGTCTATTTCGCGCGGCCGGTGCTGCGCATGCTGATCCAGCAGCCGTTGCTCGCGACCAACCGCGCCGGCCAATACGACGTGATCTGCACGGTGTCGGGTGGCGGCCTGTCGGGTCAGGCCGGCGCCGTCCGCCACGGCCTGTCGAAGGCGCTGATGGCCTACGAGCCCGATCTGCGCGGCGCGCTCAAGCGCGGCGGGTTTCTCACCCGCGACCCGCGTGTGGTCGAGCGCAAGAAGTACGGCAAGGCCAAGGCGCGCCGCAGCTTCCAGTTCTCCAAGCGCTGACAAGAAGACGTCTCACCGGCGGGGGCGCAGGTGGGGGAGGGGCGCGCAAGCGCCCCTCTTGCTTTGTGTGGTGTTGCTGTGTGCGGGACTTGCCGGATGTGGGGCGCCGTGGCCACTATGCCGGGGCCCTCATTGATGTGATGCAATGTCTCGACTGCGACTGACCTTCGCCTGCTGCCGCTACGACCGGATGGAGGCGATCCGCGAGGGCGCCATTTCGCCTGAAGGCGTCGCGCTCACCTGCATCACGCTCAAATCCGGGCGCGACGTGTTCGACCGCATGGTCGGGGGCAGCGAATTCGACATCGCGGAGCTCTCCGCCTCCGAGTTCATCAGCCTCGCCGGCAACGGCGACCGGCCGTTCGTCGCGCTGCCGGTGTTTCCATCGCGCGTGTTCCGGCACGGCTACGTGTTCGTCAACACGCGCGCCGGCATCCGCAGCGCGAAGGATCTGGAAGGCAAGCGCATCGGGCTGCCGCTCTACACGCAGACCGCCGCGCTCTGGGTGCGCGGGCATCTGGCGCACCAGTTCGGCGTCGATCTGGCGACCATCCGCTGGGTGCAGGGCTCGGTCGAGGACACCGGCACGCACGGCAAGCCGCACGCGCCGGCGCTGCTGCGCCCGGTCGCGCTCGAGCAGAATTCAACCGGCGTGCCGCTGGCGACGCTGCTCGCGCGCGGCGAGATCGACGCGCTTATCGGTTCGCGCAAGCCCGAGATCCTCGGGCGCTCGCCCGACGTGGCGCGGCTCTTTCCCAACTATCGCGCGCTCGAGCGCGAGCTCTACGAGACGCGCAAGATCTTTCCGATCATGCATCTCGTCGCGATCCGGCGCGAGCTCTACGAGCAGCACCGTTGGCTTGCCACCAGTCTCTACAAGACATTCGTGGAGGCGAAGCGGCGCGCGCGCACCCGCATGCGCTACGCGGGCTCACTAAGCGTCATGCTGCCCTGGCTGCAGTCCGACATCGAAGAGATCGACGAGGTGTTCGGCGGCGATGCCTGGCCCTATGGGGTCGAGCCCAACCGGCCGACGCTCGAGGCGCTGGTGCAGTACATGGTGGAGCAGCACTTCATCCCGCACGCCATGCCGGTCGAGAACCTGTTCGTTCCGATCCCCGGAAACTTCGGGACGTGAAGGCGAATGTCGGGCCGCCCGCGAAGACGGCCGGCGTCCCTCAGCTCGGCGGCAGGAACACGTATTGCTTCAGCCGGTTCACCTCCTGCTGGCCGACATATTTGCCGATCTCCTTGTCGAACTGCGCCCAGGTCTTCCACGGCCGATATTCCATCAGTTCGGTGGCCATGCGCGAGCCGACGCGGGGAATGAGCAGGAATTCCTCGCGCTTGCCGGTGTTCAGATTGATCTTCACGAATGCCTTGCCGTAGAAGGCGCGCGCCTGTTCGGCGGTGAGCTTTTGCTCCAACAGGAACTTGTTGAGGTCGAGGATGGTCGTAAACGGGCGCCGTTCCAGCATCGCTGTCACGATCGCGGGGGTCATGTGCGGCAGCGCCTGCAGCTCGCTCTCGGCCGCCTTGTTGGGATCGACCAGTCCGGCATTGCTCTGGGCGCCAGCGGGCGCTGCCAGCAGTGTCAGCAACGCCATGACGCGAACGATTGCGCCGAACACCCGGTGCGTCGTGTTCATGCATGTCGTGTTCATGCAATCAGCTCCTTCGATAGCGTGAATCGGAAAACACATAGGCAAGGCCAAGCAGCCCGAGCTGCATCATCATGCCGGGCGCGAGCAGCGGCGGCGCCTTGGCCTGCAGGACCTTGATCAGCAGGTCCCAGGTCGAGATCGACGGCTCGAGATCGAGCTGGAATTCAGCCGAGCCGTGGAAGTGCGCCACAAAGCCGGCGAAGCCCGCCAGCACGAACAGCACCATCAGGCCGAGCAGAACCCGCAGGCTCGCGGCATTGCGTGCCTTCGCGTGCCAGGCCAGCACGATGAGCGCGAGCGCGATCAGCACGACCGGCACGAGCTGCACCGGCTGCTCGTAATGACTGAGCAGGATGAGCTCGGTGATGGTTCCCAGGAGGCCGAGCACCAGCACGCCGAGAATCCATAAGCGGAGCAGGCCGAGGGTGTCGGCGCCCGCCTGTTGCGGCTGCGCTTCCATGTTTGGCGCCTCTACCATTCGATCGTGTTCAATTTGGGCGCATGGCCCCATGTCGCAGGACCAGGCGCCGCGGTTTCGCAATGCGAAAGTCGCTAGCGCGCGGCGCGCGCTTCCTTCGCGATTTCGGCCAGCACCGCGTTGTATCGACGCAGCACGTCGTTGACCAAGCCCGTGGCCTTGGCGATGTCGGGCTTCTCCGGCGTCAGCACGTCGTCGATCTCGATCATGCCCTTCTCGATCGCCACGTAGGCGTCGGAGGAGCGGGCCTTGACCAGATCCTCGATGCTGTCCCAGTTGTCGTCAAACGCCTTGAACGACTTGCGCGCCTTGGCGAGGTTGCCGGCCTTGAGCGCCGGGGGAACCTCGCGCAGATGCGCCCGCACGATGCGCAGCCGGGCGACGTCGTCGAACAGCGGATTGAGCGGGGCCGCCTTCTCGACCATGGCGACGAACTCGTCGAATTTCGCCAGCATGCCCTGGACCTCCGGGACGAGCGCGGCAAAATCCGGGTTCGGCGCTTCCAGGGCCTTGTTGATCTTGGGCTGGTACTGATGCTCCAGCAGGTCGTACATCGGCCGGCTGCGGGTGCTGACGTAGAATTCGATGCCGTTCCAGGCCGAGTCATAGGCCTCGAAGGATTCCCGGGCGCGCGCGGCTTCGCGCTTTTGCACCGCATCGAGCGTGTTCGTCAGGGTCGGCCGGGCGGCTTTGAGGCTCGTGACCTCGAAGCGTTCGCCCGCCGGCGCCGCACGCGCGACGGATATCGGATCCGCCGCAAGGACGGTGAGAACCGCGAACAAGGCTGCAGCCAACTGGTGAAGCCGCATCATGGGGCGTCTCCCTGATCGTCGTTTGCTGGCCCGAGGGGCCATTGGTTCCGCGAGTGCGGTGGCGGCAAGCTTAGTTTTGCGCCGATGGCGCCACAAGGGTGATCGCGCGCTGCCATCACTATAGAGTCTGTTGCAACTGAAACGCATTCCTGCGACGGCCGGCCTGCGGAGGGTTCTGGCCGGTGCGGCCGCACCGCCTCGGTGCATCGAATTTGAATCAAGATCAGCGGTGCCGGCATGACGAGGCCGCAGAAAGCTACTGAGCACGCAAATTGTGTACGTGCATTAACACGTTTTGCGCATATTACTCTCGAAAAGGCGTGCGATCCGTCAAAGCAGGCGCAAAGCCTGAAAACAGAGTTTCCGCGCATTAACGTCGAAAGCTGGTATGGGGGCTGCCGCGCATCTGCGCAAAGGAGCCTTCGCCATGTTGGATCGCGCCGCGAGTTCGCTGTTCGCGCTGGACATCTCGACGATGTTCATCGTTGCGACGTGCGTGTCCACGCTCTTGGGAACGTTCCTGCTGTTTGCCTGGATGCAGGATCGCGTGCGCGCGCTCGCCTGGTGGGGATGCGCCTATCTGGTCGGCGGCTTCTCGGTCGCGATCTGGAGTGTCGAGAGCGTGATCTCGCCACCGCTGCCTCAGGGCTTTGCCAATGCGCTCCTGTTCATGTCGTGCGGCATGATCTGGAGCGCCGCTCGCCTCTTCCATGGTCGTGATGTGCTCTGGGGCGGGCTCGCGGCCGGCGCCACGATTTGGATGATCGCCAGCATGTTTCCCGCCTTCGTCGAATCAACCGCGGCGCGGATGCTGCTGAGCTCGCTGATCGTGGCAAGCTATACGTTTCTGACCTCGAAGGAGCTCTGGAGCGAGCGGCGCCGGCACCTGTTGCGCCGCTGGCCGGCGGTCTTCGTGCCGATCCTGCACGGCGGCATCTTCCTGAGCCCGGTCGTGCTGTCGAGCGTGCTGCCGTCGGACGGCGCGCTCATGGGGCTCGCCAGCGGCTGGATGGCGGTCTTCGTGCTCGAAACGATGCTCTATGTCGTCGGCACCGCTTTCATCGGCCTCGTGATGGCCAAGGAACACGTGGTCAATCTTCACAAGGATGCGGCGTCGACCGACGAATTGACTGGCTTGCTCAATCGTCGTGGCTTCCTGGATGCGGCCGAAGCGATGATCCGGCAGCGGTCGCCGCAGGCCGAGCCGGTCAGCGTTCTGATGTTCGATCTCGACCACTTCAAGTCGATCAACGACCGCTTCGGTCACGGCGTCGGTGACAAGGCGCTGCGGCTGTTCGGTGCGTCCGCCAACGCCAGCCTGCGCACTTCCGACATTCTGGGGCGCCTGGGTGGCGAGGAGTTTGCCGCCATCCTGCCCGGCACGGTCGCAGATGCCGCCATTGCGGCCGAGCGCGTGCGCCGGGCGTTCGCGGCGGCGGGCGCCTCGATGGCCGGATGTCTGCTCGACGCAACGGTGAGTATCGGCGTCGCCGGCGGCGCTCCCGGCACCGACATGGCGACCTTGCTCGCCCGGGCTGATGGCGCCCTCTATCGCGCCAAGAGCAACGGCCGCAACCGCGTCGAGCTGGCGGATGATGCGGCGATCGATGCCGCAGGAGCGGCCCCGACGGACATCGGCTGGCAGCCGAAAGCGCCAGTATCGGTGCCGCAAGCGGCCTGAAGCGACCATCGCCGCAGCACATCGCCGGCTTCGTTTGGGGGCGGGGCATGTTATTGTTTCCTTCCTTACGGCCTCTACGTTGACAACGCGGGCCGAGAGCAGGAGACGCCAATGCCGAAGCTGCGCCACATCGCCATTGCGGCGGAAGACCCTTACGCCGCTGCCGAGTTCTACAAACAGGCGTTCGACCTCGTTGAGGTGCGCCGGACCGAGCCCAAGGGGGAGGGGTCCTCCTATGGCGTCTTCCTCAGCGACGGGACCATCAATGTGGCGATCCTGCGGTTCGGCTGGGATCAGGGGCCGGGCCTCGACTTCCGCGGCATCCATCACTTCGGGGTGCTGGTCGAGGACGTCGATGCCTTCACCAACAAGCTCGAGCAACTCGGCGCGACCTGCTTCGCACGGCGGCCGCCCGGCACCACGACCTTCTATGAGACCAAGTTTCGCGGGCCGGATAACGTCGTGTTCGACATCACCGATCATCCGTGGAAGGGCGCGGCGCCGCTGCCGAGCACGGAAGAAGCCGCCAAGGAGAAGGCGCCGCTGCTTCAGCCCGCATCGTAATTCAGCTCGGCTTGCAATAGTGCTGCATGGCAAAACGGGGCGCCGCAAGGCGCCCCGTGCATTCGCGTGTCTTGTTTCCCGAAAGATCAGGCCGAGTAGTACATCTCGAACTCGACCGGATGCGGGGTGTGCTCGAAGCGGATCACTTCCTGCATCTTCAGCTCGATGTAGCTGTCGATGAAGTCGTCGTCGAACACGCCGCCGGCCTTGAGGAAGTCGCGGTCCTTGTCGAGCTCTTCCAGCGCCTGGCGCAGCGAGCCGCACACGGTGGGAATCTGCTGCAGCTCAGCCTTGGGCAGATCGTACAGGTCCTTGTCGATCGCCGGTCCCGGATCGAGCCTGTTCTTGATGCCGTCCATTCCCGCCATCAGCATCGCGGCGAAGCCGAGATAGGGGTTGCATAGCGGATCGGGGAAGCGAACCTCGACGCGCTTGGCCTTGGGGTTGGTGGTGTAGGGAATGCGGCAGGAGGCCGAGCGATTGCGCGCCGAGTAGGCGAGCAGCACCGGCGCCTCGAAGCCCGGCACCAGACGCTTGTAGGAATTGGTTGTCGGGTTGGTGAAGGCGTTGATCGCTTTGGCGTGTTTGATGATGCCCGCGATATACGAAAGGCATGTCTCCGAGAGGTCGGCGTATTTGTTGCCGGCGAAGACCGGCTTGCCTTCCTTCCAGATCGACTGGTGGCAGTGCATGCCTGAGCCGTTGTCGCCGTAGACCGGCTTCGGCATGAAAGTCGCGGTCTTGCCGTAGATGTTGGCGACCTGGTGGATGCAGTACTTGTAGATCATCAGGCGGTCAGCCATCACGGTGAGCGGCGAGAACTTGAGGCCGAGCTCGTGCTGCGCGGAGGCCACCTCGTGGTGATGCTTTTCCACGACGCAGCCCATCTTGGCCATCGCCCCGAGCATCTCGGAGCGGATGTCCTGGGCAGAGTCCTGCGGTGGAACCGGGAAGTAGCCCTTCTTGAAACCGATGTGATGCCCGAGATTGCCGCCTTCGTACTCGGTATCGGAATTGGTCGGCAGCTCGGTCGAATCGAGTTTGAAGCCGGTGTTGTAGGGCTGTGCTGAGTACTTCACGTCGTCGAAGATGAAGAACTCGGCTTCCGGTCCGAAGAAGATCGTGTCACCCACGCCCGAAGCCTTGGCGTAGCCTTCGGCCTTCTTGGCAATGCCGCGCGGGTCGCGGTTGTAGGGCTCGCCCGTGGTGGGTTCGAGTACGTCGCAGACCAGCGACAACGTCGTCTCTGCAAAGAACGGATCGATGGTGGCCGATGCCGGATCCGGCATCAAATTCATGTCCAACTCGTTGATCGCTTTCCAACCCGCGATCGACGAGCCGTCGAACATCTGTCCTTCGGCAAAAGTCTCTTCCTCAATCAGAGTGACATCGAACGTTACGTGCTGCCATTTCCCGCGTGGATCGGTGAATCGGAAATCGACGTATTTCACGTCGTTGTCCTTGATCATTTGCATAACGTCTTTGGCCGTCGTCATGGATTACATACCCTTTCTCGGAACACGACCTCGATTTCGGAGAGACCGTACGGGATAGGCTGTGTTAGATGGCATCGAGTCCGGACTCCCCCGTCCTGATCCGGATTGCTTCCTCGATGTTCGAGACGAAGATCTTGCCGTCACCGATCCGCCCAGTCTGGGCGGCGCGACGGATCGCCTCGACGGCTTTTTCGACCATGTCGTCGCCGAGCACAATCTCGATCTTCACCTTCGGGAGAAAATCGACGACGTACTCGGCGCCGCGGTAGAGCTCGGTATGCCCTTTCTGTCGGCCAAAGCCCTTGGCCTCGGTAACGGTAATGCCCTGTAATCCGACCTCCTGCAGCGCCTCCTTCACCTCGTCGAGTTTGAAAGGCTTGATGATCGCCTCGATCTTCTTCATCGCAATTGCATCTCCCAGCGGGCCCGTGGATAGGTTGAGCCGGCTGTCGGTTAGCAGGCTCCGTGCCAAGCCCTGCCCGACCAGAAATTGGCGTGCTATCAGAGGCTTATACCCGACCGCCAGTGGAGCAGGCAGATGCTGCTCCAGCTTCTGTCCAAAACTTTAGCACTCTGCCTATTTGCTAACCAGCCGGTTTGAGGCCACTACCGATGGCGTAAGTGCCCGTTGAATCGGGCACATTGTTCACGTTCGGGCTGGTCGGTACTGTTCCGAGATGATCGAACTCCTGACTACCGCCGAGATGGCCGAGGCCGACCGCCTTACGATTGCCGGTGGGGTCGCCGGCATCACGCTGATGGAAAATGCCGGACGGGCGGTTGCAGACTGTGTTGCGGCCAGCCATCCCGTCGCAGCCCGCGTCATAGTGGTCGCAGGCCCCGGCAACAACGGAGGCGATGGCTTTGTTGCGGCACGGCTTCTGGTTGAACGCGGCTACACTGTGCGGCTCCTGCTCTTGGGCAGCGTCGACCGGCTTAAAGGAGACGCGGCGCTGACGGCTCAGCGCTTTGGCGGCGCAATCGAGTCGGCAACGCCTGCGACTATTTCCGGCAAGCCCGCTGACGCGATCGTGGACGCCTTGTTTGGCGCCGGCCTCGACCGGCCGGTGGACGGTGTTGCTCGCGATCTGATCACGGCGATGAACGAGTTGGGCGCGCGCATCTACGCGGTCGATCTGCCAAGCGGCATCAACGGCACGAGCGGCGCCGTGATGGGGACGGCTGTCGTCGCGGCCGAGACCGTTACGTTCTTCCGGCGCAAGCCCGGCCATGTTCTGCTGCCGGGGCGGCTCCACTGCGGCAAGCTCTCCGTCGTCGATATCGGCATCCCGGCAACCACGCTGGCGACCATCAGGCCGCAGGCTTTTCTCAACGCGCCCGAACTGTGGTCTGCGCTTTTCCCTGTTCCGCGTGCGGGCGGACACAAATATTCCCGCGGCCATGCGGTCGTCGTCTCCGGCGCTCTCGCATCGACCGGTGCGGCGCGCATGGCGGCGCGCGGCGCGTTGCGGGCTGGCGCCGGCCTGGTGACGATTGCGTCGCCACGCGAGGCGCTCGCGGTCAATGCCGCGGCCAGTCTTGCGGTGATGGTTCGTCCGGTCGATGGCGCGGCCGAGCTCTCGGCCTTCATGGCCGATGCGCGCCGCAATGTTGTCGTGCTCGGGCCGGGCGGCGGCGTCGGGCAAGCTATGCGCGAAATGGTTGCCACGGCGCTCAGCGGTGAGCGAGCGGTCGTGCTCGATGCGGATGCGCTCACGAGCTTTGCCGAGGAGCCGCAGGCGCTGTTCAGTGCGATCCGCAGTCGCGCTCCGTCGGCAACCGTGCTGACGCCGCACGAGGGCGAGTTCAAGACCCTGTTCGAGCGCGTCGATGATGTCCCCAGGATCGGATCGAAGCTCGTGCGGGCGCGCGCGGCGGCTGGCTGCGCTGGCGCGGTCGTTCTCATCAAGGGATCCGATACAGTCGTGGCGGCGCCCGATCGGCGTGCCGCTATCACCATGAATGCGCCGCCATGGCTCGCGACCGCCGGCGCGGGCGACGTGCTGGCAGGCTTTATTGCGGGCCTGTTGGCCCAGCGCATGCCGGCGTTCGAAGCGACGTCCGCCGCGGTCTGGCTGCACGGCGAGACCGGTTCGGTCGCAGGGCCGGGCTTGATCGCGGAGGATCTGCCCGAAGCCTTGCCGCAGGTCTATCGGCGGCTGGTGACGGAGCTCGGCTGACGCTCAAGTGACCGCGAACCAGGCAGCCGTCCTGGCCGCGGCGCTGTGGATGGCCTGCGCCTCGATCAGCCACTTGCCAGGATTGTCCGCGAGAAACGCGACGCGGTCGGTCTGGCGGGCGGGAACCGTGATGGTGTCGAGCCAATAGGGCTTCCAGCCGTCGTCGAGCCGATCGAGCAGCCGGACATGATGGCCGTGGAGGTGGACGGTTTGCGTCGCCTCGCTGCGGTTGTTGATCGCGAGCACGACGATGCGTCCGCGCCGCACGGTGAGCAACGGCGGCCGTTCGTGCAGCGGCGCCGGCAGTGGCACCAAGCTGTCGAGCGGCAGATCGTGGCGCACGGCATTGCGCAAATCGAGCCGTGCCGGCAGCGGATTGGGTGGCAGCGGCTTGGGCTCCGGAAGCGGAGCGGAACGCACCGGCTCGCCTGTGTAAACAAGGCTCACGATCGGCCGTCCGGCGCCCGCATCCTCGAGCAGGATTGTTGCACGCTCGCCGGCGCGCAGCGGCAGGTCCATGAACACGTCAATGCGATTGCCTGGCCCAAGTGCGAGCCTGCCATCGCGCGCGACAAACGGTTCCGAGGGTTGACCGTCGATCGCCACCACAAGCGGCGCATGACGCTCGACCCGCAACACCAGGGCGCGGGCGATCGTTGCGTTGACGAGACGCAGGCGCAGCCGTTCGTTGCCGCGGACCGAAAGCTTCATATCAAGCCCGCCATTGACGGTCACCGGTGTGCCGGGTGTGCTCGGCCAGTCCTCGAACATCAGAAGCACGTCGCGATCGACCGCAACCGGCTCGCTCTCCTCGACGATCAGGGCGCCGCGCAGCCCGCGCGCAATTTGCGTGGCGGCATTGCCGGCCGGCCGATACCAGAAGGTGCCTGCATCGGGCGGATGGAAGGCGTAGTCGAAACCCGCCCCCGGCGCGATCGGCGGCTGGGTCAAGCCCGGCACGCCGTCCATGGCGTTGGGCAGGCGTACCCCATGCCAGTGGACGACAGTCGGCTCCGGCAGGTTGTTGACAAGCCGGACGCGCAGTTCCTCGCTGCGCTTGACCCGCAGCGTCGGGCCGGGCGCTGTGCCGTCGTAACCCCAGATCGCGGTCGGCCGCCGCCCCGGCAGGGTCATGGTACCGGGGTGCGCACGCAGGACCCGGAAACCCTCTTGCGTTCTGCCTGGCGGCTGGGCGCGCGCAGGCACAGTCAGGCAGGTGAGGGCCAGGCCGGCCAAGACCCGTCGGCGTGACATCGGCAGGGTCATCATGCTGGTCATACTGGTCCCGGGCCTAGGGGCAACTCGCAGCCAAGTCGCCCGCGCTTGAGAAGAGATGTGCCGGCGCCTATTTTTCGCGTGCGCCATGCGGTTTCTGCATGATATAAGCCGCGCCGCCCGGCCGCCACGCAAGCCGGCAACAGTCGGCGTCGGCTTGCGCACGTGAGGTGCCGGTATTGGGAAGAACCTGATACTGGTGCGGTGGGTGCCCTTTGCGGGCGTGGCGGAACTGGCAGACGCGCGGGATTTAGGTTCCCGTGTCGAAAGACTTGGGGGTTCAAATCCCTCCGCCCGCACCACGCCGGGGTACCTGAACCGGTCCCGCAACGACGAGCGCCGCCAGGCGGCGGAGAGCCATGCAAGTCACAGAAACGCTATCCGACGGACTTAAGCGCGAATTCCAGGTCAATGTGCCTGCCGCCGATCTCGAAGCGAGAGTGGTGGACCGGCTGGCCGAGCTCAAGGACCGCGTTCAGCTGCGCGGCTTCCGACCCGGCAAGGTTCCGGTCAATCACCTGCGCAAGGTCTATGGCCGCGCGGTGATGGCGGAGACCATCGAGGCCGTCATCCGCGAGCTCAATGCCAAGATCGTCGAGGAGCGCGGGCTCAAGCTCGCCATGGAGCCGAAGGTCACGATCCCGAACGAAGCAACCGAGGTCGAGCGTGTGATCGGCGGCGAGACCGATCTTGCCTATACGCTCTCCCTTGAGGTGCTGCCCAAGATCGAGCTCGGCGACTTCGGGACCATCAAGCTCGAGCGCCTGACGACCGAAGCGACCGACGCCGAGGTTGACGAAGCGCTCAGCAAGATTGCCGAACAGAACCGGCCCTACACGCCGAAAGGGGAGGGCGGAAAAGTCGAGAATGGCGATCGCGTGGTGATCGACTTCTCGGGCAAGATCGACGGCACGCCGTTCGAAGGCGGAACCGGCGGCGATGTCGGCGTCAATGTCGGCTCCGGCACGTTCATTCCGGGTTTCGAGGATCAGCTTGTCGGCATGGCCGCGGGCGAAACCCGGACCGTGACGGTGACCTTCCCGGACAGCTATCCGAATGCGGCGCTTGCCGGCAAACAAGCCGAATTCGAAGTCGTGGCGAAGTCGATCGAGGCGCCCGGCACGGTGACGGTCGATGATGCACTCGCGACCTCGCTTGGCATGGAGTTGCTCGACAAGCTGAAGGCGCTGGTCAAGGAGCGCATCGCGCGCGAGCATTCCGGCGTGAGCCGGCAGAAGCTCAAGCGCCAGCTGCTCGACCAGCTCGATTCGATGCACAAATTCAGCCCGCCCCCGACGCTGGTGGAGGACGAGTTCAATAACGTTTGGAGCGCCATCGAGAGCGACCTCAAGCAGCAGGGCCGCACCTTCGCAGACGAAGGCACGACCGAGGAGAAGGCGCGGGAAGAGTATCACGCCATCGCGGAACGGCGTGTGCGCCTTGGTCTGGTGCTTGCCGAGATCGGCGAGAAGAACAACATCAAGGTCGGCGACGACGAGCTCTCGCGCGCGATCGTCGAGCGCGCACGTCAGGTCCCCGGCCGCGAGCAGGAGGTCTGGGACTATTACCGGAAGAACCCGCAGGCAGTGGCGGCCGTGCGCGCGCCGCTGTATGAGGAGAAGGTCGTCGACTTCCTGGTCGAGCTTTCCAAGGTGACCGACAAGCAGGTCAGCCGCGAGGAGCTCTACAAGGAGGACGAGGAGACAAGCCCCGCTAAGTGATCGCTTTGCCGCGACCGCCTGCCGATTTCGGCGCGGCGGCGTGGCAAGATGATCTGACCAGCCGAATCGGAAACAAAGACGTGGGTGGCATGAGCTTGTTTGCTCGCGGGAGCTGGCTCAGGACGCGCGGTCTGCGCTGCTCGTTCTGCACCCGTCATGCCGCCGATGTCGCTCGTCTTGTGGCGGGCGCTCGCGGGTATATATGCGATCAGTGCGTGACCCAATGCGTCGCGGTCCTGGAGCAGCACGGCGAAACCTCGCCGTCGGCGCCGGGGCGCGCGATCTGAAACAGGACAATCCATGCGCGACCCGGTCGACACTTATATGAATCTCGTTCCCATGGTGGTTGAGCAGACCAACCGCGGTGAACGGGCCTACGACATCTTCTCGCGGCTCCTGAAGGAGCGCATCGTGTTCATCACCGGCCCGGTCGAGGACCACATGGCCACGCTGGTGGTCGCACAGCTCCTCTACCTGGAGGCCGACAATCCTAGGAAAGAGATCGCGATGTACATCAATTCGCCAGGCGGGGTGGTCACCTCGGGCCTCGCGATCTACGATTCCATGCAATTTATCCGCCCCCCGGTGTCGACCCTCTGCATCGGCCAAGCGGCTTCGATGGGCTCCCTGCTGCTCGCGGCGGGCCACAAGGACATGCGCTTCGCGCTCCCCAACGCGCGCATCATGCTGCACCAGCCGTCCGGCGGCTTTCAGGGCCAGGCGACCGATATCATGCTGCACGCCCAGGAAATTCTTAATCTAAAGAAGCGATTGAACGAGATCTACGTGAAGCACACCGGGCAGCCGCTGAACAAGATCGAGGACGCGCTGGAGCGGGACTACTTCCTCACGGCCGACATGGCGAGGGACTGGGGCGTCGTGGACCGGGTGCTCGACAAGCGCCCGGAAGAGCCCTCCAAGCCCTAACCGCCTGCCGCAATCCTGCCTTGGTCGGGTCGTTCGCTACCTCCAGGAGGTAGCCAAAAGGCCGCATGCCGCTGAAATTTCATCATTAATGGATTATTGAGTATGATGGGACTAGGCTGGATCGCTAGATATAGGTCGTTTGGCAGGAGGCACATAAGAGCCGGGAGAGTGTTGCATTAGTGCTACGGACTCTTAGGGGTGCGCTTGCTATGGTTCAATCGAGTCTGACCGGTCTGCACTTCTCACCGCGGACCGACGGAGATGGTGGATGAGCAAGGTTGGCAGTAGCGACTCGAAGAATACGCTCTATTGCTCGTTCTGCGGCAAGAGCCAGCACGAGGTGCGCAAGCTCATCGCCGGTCCGACGGTATTCATCTGCGATGAGTGCGTCGAGCTGTGCATGGACATCATCCGCGAGGAGAACAAGACCTCGCTGGTGAAGTCGCGCGACGGGATTCCGACTCCGAAGGAAATACGCAAAGTCCTTGACGACTATGTGATCGGTCAAGACCACGCCAAGAAGGTCCTTTCGGTTGCCGTCCACAATCACTACAAGCGGCTCAACCACCAGACCAAGCACAACGACGTCGAACTCGCCAAGTCGAACATCCTGCTGATCGGGCCGACCGGCTCCGGCAAGACGCTGCTCGCGCAGACGCTGGCGCGCATCCTCGACGTGCCGTTCACGATGGCGGATGCCACCACGCTGACTGAAGCCGGCTATGTCGGCGAAGACGTCGAGAACATCATCCTCAAGCTGCTGCAGTCGGCCGACTACAACGTCGAGCGTGCGCAGCGCGGCATCGTCTACATCGACGAGATCGACAAGATCTCCCGCAAGTCCGACAACCCCTCGATCACGCGCGATGTCTCGGGCGAGGGCGTGCAGCAGGCGCTGCTCAAGATCATGGAAGGGACCGTCGCGTCCGTTCCGCCGCAGGGTGGCCGCAAGCATCCGCAGCAGGAGTTCCTGCAGGTGGACACGACCAACATCCTGTTCGTGTGCGGCGGCGCCTTTGCGGGCCTCGAGAAGATCATCTCGGCGCGCGGGCGGTCGACCTCGATCGGCTTCTCCGCCAGGGTGATGGCGCCCGAAGACCGCAAGGCCGGCCAGATTTTCCGGGAGGTGGAACCGGAGGACCTGCTCAAGTACGGCCTCATTCCGGAATTTGTCGGCAGGCTTCCGGTGGTCGCCACGCTCGAAGACCTCGACGAGGCCTCGCTGAAGCTGATCCTCACCCAGCCCAAGAACGCTCTGGTCAAGCAGTACCAGCGGCTGTTCGAGATGGAATTGATCGATCTCACCCTCGCCGAGGAAGCGCTTGGCGCCATCGCCCGCAAGGCGATCGACCGCAAGACCGGCGCGCGTGGGTTGCGCTCGATCATGGAAGGAATATTGCTCGATACTATGTTTGACCTCCCGAGCCTTGAAGGGGTCGAAGAGGTGGTGATCTCCCGGGAGGTCGTCGAAGGTACCGCGCGCCCGCTCTATATCTACGCGGATCGGGCGGATCGGGTGGGCGACACTCCACAGAGCGCTTGAGGTGGACATGGCGGGCGTTTCCTGCGCACGCCGTTTCGTCCCACCCGCCCCCGGTTCGGGGCAGGAAGAATGCCTTGTACATGCGTATTTAGGATTACTTGACACCCCCCGGGTGGGTCTCCACCTAATGGGGGTGGGCGAGAAAGTGTACGAAGGATCGCGTCAAGTCCGCTCCGGGCAAGGTTCGTACCCGTCCCTAATGCGCTCCCTTGCCGTCGCTCCTTCCCTGCCTCCCCTGGCACTCGACTGCGATGCCGCATCCGGCGGGTCGCGGGCGAGGGGCACAGCAATAAAGGAATATGCGCCATGACCAGCGCCAAGCCACGACCTCCCCTGATCCCCGGCGACACCCGGGCCTATCCGGTGTTGCCGCTACGCGACATTGTCGTCTTCCCGCACATGATCGTCCCGCTGTTCGTGGGGCGCGAGAAGTCGATCAAGGCGCTCGAAGAGGTGATGCGCTCGGACACCTTCATTCTGCTTGCCACGCAGCGCAATGCTTCCGATGACGATCCGGCGACCGGCTCGATCTACGAGACCGGGACGCTCGCCAGCGTCCTGCAACTGCTCAAGCTGCCGGACGGGACTGTGAAGGTCCTGGTCGAGGGCGCCGCACGTGCACGCGTCAAGGGCTATACCGACCGCGCCGAGTATTTCGAGGCCAAGGCAGTCGTGCTGGGCGACGAGGGCGGTGAGCAGGTCGAAGCCGAGGCGCTCGCGCGTTCGGTCGTGAACGAGTTCGAGAACTATGTGAAGCTCAACAAGAAGGTCTCGCCCGAGGTGGTCGGCGTGGTCCAACAGATCGAGGACTATGCCAAGCTCGCCGATACGGTGGCTTCTCACCTCGCGGTCAAGATTCCCGACAAACAGGGGATCCTTGAGACGTCCTCGGTCACCGAGCGGCTCGAGAAAGTGCTCGGCCTGATGGAAAGCGAGATCTCGGTCTTGCAGGTCGAGAAGCGCATCCGCACGCGCGTCAAGCGCCAGATGGAGAAGACCCAGCGCGAGTACTACCTCAACGAGCAGATGAAGGCGATCCAGAAGGAGCTCGGCGACGAGGAAGGCAAGGACGAGCTCGCCGAGATCGAGGATAAGATCAAGCGCACCAAGCTCTCGAAAGAGGCGCGCGAGAAGGCCGCGCACGAGCTCAAGAAGCTGCGGCAGATGTCGCCGATGTCGGCCGAAGCGACGGTCGTGCGCAACTATCTCGACTGGCTGCTTTCGATCCCGTGGAACAAGAAGACCAAGGTCAAGAAGGATCTCAAGCTCGCGCAGGAGATCCTCGACAACGATCACTTTGGCCTTGAGAAGGTGAAAGAGCGCATCATCGAGTATCTCGCGGTCCAGCAGCGCGCCAACAAGCTGACCGGCCCGATCCTGTGCCTGGTCGGACCGCCTGGCGTCGGCAAGACCTCGCTCGGCAAGTCGATCGCGCGTGCGACCGGCCGCGACTTCGTGCGCGTGTCGCTCGGCGGCGTGCGCGACGAGGCCGAAATCCGCGGTCACCGCCGCACCTATATCGGCTCGATGCCCGGCAAGGTAATCCAGTCGATGCGCAAGGCGAAATCATCGAACCCGCTGTTCCTGCTCGACGAAGTCGACAAGATGGGTTCGGATTTCCGGGGCGATCCGTCGTCCGCGTTGCTGGAGGTGCTCGACCCCGAGCAGAACAGCACATTCAACGATCACTACCTCGAGGTCGATTATGATCTCTCCAACGTGATGTTCATCACGACGGCAAATACGCTCAACATTCCGCCGCCCTTGATGGACCGCATGGAGATCATCCGGATCGCCGGCTACACCGAGGATGAGAAGGTCGAGATCGCGCGCAAGCATTTGATCCCGCACGCGATCGCCAAGCATGGCCTGGATCCGAAGGAGTGGGCGATCGACGACGACGGCCTGCTGCTCCTGATCCGCCGCTACACGCGGGAAGCCGGCGTGCGCAACCTCGAGCGCGAGCTTTCCACGCTCATCCGCAAGGCGGTGAAGGAACTCACGCTGTCGAAGAAGAAGTCGGTGCTGATCGACGCCAAGAACCTGTCCGACTACATCGGCGTGCCGAAGTATCGGTATGGCGAGGTCGAGGCCGAGGACCAGATCGGCGTCGTCACGGGACTTGCGTGGACCGATGTGGGCGGGGAACTGCTCACCATCGAAAGCGCGATGATGCCCGGCAAGGGCAAGATGACGGTGACCGGCAACCTTCGCGACGTGATGAAGGAGTCGATCTCGGCTGCTGCCTCCTACGTGCGCATGCGCGCCACCGCGTTCGGCCTCGAGCCGCCGTCCTTCGACAAGAGGGACATCCACGTGCACGTGCCGGAGGGGGCGACCCCGAAGGACGGCCCGTCGGCGGGCGTCGCCATGGTCACCGCGATCGTGTCGGTCATGACCGGCATTCCGGTGCGCCGCGATGTCGCCATGACCGGCGAGATCACGCTGCGCGGACGGGTGCTGCCGATCGGCGGCCTCAAGGAGAAGCTGCTCGCGGCCTCCCGGGGCGGCATGAAGACCGTGCTGATCCCCGAGGAGAACGCCAAGGATCTCCTCGAGATCAACGAGAGCATCAAGAAGGGCCTGGAGATCATCCCGGTGTCCCGCATGGATGAGGTGCTGGCCAGGGCGCTGGTGCGCCAGCCGCAGCCGATCGAGTGGGACGAGGAGAAGGCCAAGCCGACCGAGACCTCGGTGTCGACCGAGCCATCGGTGGAGGAGGACTCCTCCATTCTGACCGCGCATTAAGCTGCGCAGCAGGCTTCTATCGGGCGGCGGCGTCGCAAGGCGCCGCCGTTCGCTTTAGACCCTTGTGAGAGGCCATCGTAACCCGCAGAGTCGCGCCCGCGACCCATCAGCAAGGAACAGTCCCGTGATCGATCTCTACACCTGGACCACGCCCAACGGCCGCAAGGCCTCTATCGCGCTTGAGGAGTTCGGGCTGCCTTACACAGCGCACGCCGTCGACATCGGCAAGGACGAGCAGTTCAAGCCCGAGTTCCTCAAGATCAGCCCCAACAATCGCATCCCGGCGATCGTCGATCGCGACAACGGGATGGCGCTGATGGAATTGGGCGCGATCCTGATCTACCTCGCGGAGAAGACTGGCAAGCTCCTGCCCAAGAGCGGCGAGGCGCGCTACCGCGTGCTCGAATGGGCGATGTGGCAGATGGGCGGCCCCGGCCCGATTTTCGGGCAGACCCATCATTTCGTCAAATACAACAAGGGCAAGGCGCCGTACGCGGAAGAGCGTTTCCTGAAGGAAACGCATCGGCTCTACGGCGTGCTCGACCGGCGACTGCAAGGACGCGAGTTCGTTGCCGACGACTATTCGATTGCCGACATCCTGATCTGGCCGTGGGTCTCGCGCTATGAGTGGCAGACCATCGACCTCAATCAGTATCCGAACGTGAAGCGCTGGTACGTCACCATCGCCAACCGGCCGGCGGTCCAGCGCGGCTATCATGTTCCAAAGAAGGTGCAGGAAATCCCGATGCCGTAAGCGTCGGCTCCAACCGGTGGCAGGAGCAAGTGGCTCGCATACCGGGGCGTGAGCGAAGATCCCTCAGCTTGCGCAAGCCGGGCGGATGGCGATATGGGGAGAGTGGTTTCAGAGTCGATCAGGGCGGTTAGCTCAGCTGGTAGAGCGCCTGCTTTACACGCAGGATGTCGGCGGTTCGAGTCCGTCACCGCCCACCACCATCCGCCTTCACAAAGCCGCTGGGGTCATGAAACACACGCGCCGGCGATCCGCGGTCGCGGCTCGCCGGCACGAGTTGAAAAAGAGAAGTTTGCGCTAAGCGGGACTTTGGTCCCCGTTACATCACCGCTTCCTTGAGTTCCTTCGCGGCCCGGAAGGCGACCTTCTTGCTGGCCTTGATGTGGATCGTTTCGCCGGTTGCCGGATTGCGTCCCTCGCGGGCGGCGCGCTTGCGTACCACCAGGATGCCGAGCCCGCCGATGCGGATGCGGTCGCCCTTCTTGAGATGCTTGGTCACCAAACCAACCAGATCGCCGAGCACGGCTTCTGTCTGCTTCTTTGACATCTCGTGGGATTCGGCCAGATTGGCGGCGAGATGCTTCAGCGTAATGGTCGGTGCCGATTTCTTGGCTGGCGCTGCCATGGATGACCCTCCTGGTTGCAGAAAGTGGCCGTTCAGGCCACCCATCACAAAAGTCGCTTAGACGATTCGGTCCGCGTCTGACCATCACTTCCATCGCAAAATGTGGGTTTTTTCGGACTTTTGCAACTGGAGACTTGGCTTTTGGGCTCCCTATATGAGGACAAAAATCCGGCGAGGCCGGCGTCGGGAGGCCCGCAAAGCGGCCGCCGCAGCGGTCTGTGCGGGCGGCGCCTTGACTTGGGGCGGGGCGGCATTTAAGTCCGCAGCACTCCCAAAAGGGGGCGTAGCTCAGTTGGTTAGAGCGCCGGCCTGTCACGCCGGAGGCCGCGGGTTCGAGTCCCGTCGCTCCCGCCAGTTTCCAAAGACTTAGCTGGCATCGTTTGTCCCGTTCCAACGTTTTCGGACTGGCGCGTTTCGATCAAGTGACGAAACTTGATTGCCGTCGCGCGCGAACGGTTCTTGAGACGACGACAAGAGACCTGCCCAGCTCTTCCAATTAATTTGATGCACAAATGAACCGTATGCAGACGGTGCGCGTCGGAGGTGGAGTGAGGGACGACAGCAAGGAGGCTCTTATGCGTCGGTTCATCCTACCCGCAGTCTTGGCCATCACATCGGTAACGGGCGTTTCGACACCGAGTGCCGCACAACGGCCCTTCTGCATTCGTGGCCATGGCTGTGTTCCCATGACGCAGGCAAGCTACAATGCCTGCTTCAACCTCGCGCTGGCGCGAGGCGAGAGCGCCGCATGGGGCGAACGGCACCGTCTCGACTGGTTTATCTTTCAGTGCCTCGCCGGCAAAATCCGCAGATGATCTCTTGATCTCTGCAGCTGGGCAAGCGGCGGGGCGCTCCCTGCATCCGTCTTGCCTGTGTTGAGTGCGAAGGCCTCGTGGCGCGTCTCGATCGCGAGTTCTCAAGCGCCGAAAAAGTCGGTGCCGGTTGCGAGGCGAGTGTCCTCTCGGCAGCCAACGTCGCACTCGCAAGGTGGCAGTCCCGCCCAGGAACATGGCGACCGATGTCGCCATGAGATCCCGCCGACACAAAAATTCCAAGGCTCGAGTTCGAACGGCATGAGGGCGCCGTGCCGGACCATTGGTCCCGACTTGACGCCCGTCAAGACGGCCTTTAGGCGTAGAGAAGCTTGGAATGACCTTGGGAACGCTAGGGATTTGAACAGCCTGTCACGCCGAAGGGCGCGGGTTCGAGACCTATCGCCCCGCCATTTGGATGAGTGCCAGTGAGCAAGTCCGTCGATCCGGCCGCGCGGCTCGCGGCCCTTTCCGATCTTCGCAAATGTCTCGACATTGCCGAGGAAATTGGTGCGCTTGAAGTGATCGAGGGCGCCGACCCGCACCTGGAAATGGGCGCGCTCTATGAGCTGAGCCTGCAGAAGCCGGTTCCGCCCGTGCTCCTGTTCCGCAAGATCAAGGGCTATCCGGACAATCATCGCGTCGTCTGCAACGTGCGCTCGTCCAAGGTGCTCAACGACGGCGTCGGTCTCGAACTCGTGCAGAACTATCGCAAGCACAGGCGCAAGCAGTCTGAGCCGATCGCTTCCGAACCCGTGTCTGACGGACCTGTGTTCGAGAACGTACTGATGGACAACGAGGTCGACATCCTCGCGTTCCCGGCGCCGAAGTGGCACGCCGACGACGGCGGCCAATACATCGGCACCGAATGCATGGTGATCGCGCAGGACCCCGAAGACGGCTGGGTCAACGCCGGCACCTACCGCGTGTCGGTGCGCGACAAGCGCACGCTTTCGATCTTCATCGAGCCTGGCAAGCATGTCGATCTGATCCGTAAGAAATGGTGGGCGCGCGGCCAGCACTGCCCGATGGTGGTGTCGGTCGGGCAGGCGCCGGCGCTGGGCGCGGCGGCAGCTGCGACGGTGCCGAAGGGCGTGAGCGAGTTCGACGTCGCAGGCGGGCGGATCGGGCGAGCGATCAAGGTCGTGAAGGGCCGCGTCACCGGCGTCCCGTTCCCGAACGATGCCGAGCTCGTCTACGAGGGCTTCATGCCTTCGTCCGAAGAGCTCACCATGATCGAGGGCCCGTTCGGCGAATGGCCGGGCTACTACACGTCGTCGGGGCCCGAGCCGGTGCTGCAGGTCAAGGCGATCTATCATCGCAACGATCCGATCCAGTGCGCGACCCCGCCGGCGCGACCGATCTATCCCGGCACTTTCTTCGGCACTGCCGGCTCCGGGTTGATCCGCGCCGCGTCGCTCTGGGACGATCTCGAAGCCGCGGGCGTGCCCGGCATCAAAGGCGTGTGGAAGATGCCCGGCGGCGGCTCGCGCTTCATCAACGTGATCGCGATCGAGCAGCAGCATGCCGGCCACGCCAAGATGGCAGGCCTCGTTGCCGCCGGCTGCGGTTCAAGCACCTACCTTGGCCGCATTATCATCATCGTGGACGACGACATCGACATCACCAATCCGGCAGAGGTGATGTGGGCGGTGGCAACGCGCTGGGACCCCAAGACCGCGACCGACATCATCGACGGCATCTGGACCGGCTATATCGATCCGATGCTGCTGCCGGAGCGGCGCGCGGCCCACGATCTCACCAACAGCCGCATCATCATCTACGCGGTGCGGCCTTTCGGCTGGAAGGACGAGTTCCCGAAGGTCAACGCGGTCGACCCTGCCTATGCGGCCGAGGTCGCGCGCAAGTGGGCCGGGAAGTTGAAATTCCTAAACGACCTGTGACCTCGCAACGTGGTCGAGCGCACAGAGAGCTTCGTCGATATCGCCGGCATCCGCCTCGAAGTTATCCGCGTGGGCCGCGGCCACCCGCTGCTGCTCCTGCACGGCGAAGAGGCGCTGGAATGGGACGCGCCGTTTCTGGATGTTCTGGCGGCGGACCGCGACGTGATCATCCCGTCGCCACCAGGCTTCGGACGCTCGCAGCGGCCCGATTGGGTGAGTGCCCCTGACGACATCGCGTATGTCTATCTTGAGATCATGGATCGGCTCGGCCTCCGCGGCATTGACGTCCTCGGCTGCTCGCTCGGCGGCTGGATCGCACTTGAGATGGCAACCAAAGACGCGGGCGTGTTCTCCCGCATGGCGCTGGTCGCGCCTTATGGCGCACGGTTTGGCGGCCCGATGGAGCATGAGATCGCCGACATCTGGATGCTGCCGCCTGGCGAGGTCAGCAAGCGCAAGTGGTTCGACCCGGCCAAAGGCCAGCGCGACTACAAGGCCATGCCGGAAGAAGCGCTCGCGATCGTTGCGCGCAACAATGAGAGCTTCGCCCGCTTCTGCTGGGAGCCCTACATGCACAATCCCAAGCTCAAACACCGGCTCGGGCGGGTGAAGGCCAGGACCCTGTTCATCTGGGGCGAGAACGACGGCATCGTCACGCCCACCTACGGCCGAACCTTCGCTGACCACGTGCCCGGCGCGACGATCACGGTCATCCCACAGGCAGGGCACTATCCCCACCTGGAACAGCCGGCCGCGTTCATGGAATGCCTGCGCGGCTTCCTCGATTGAGGCGGCTCGCGCTTCGTCGGCCAATGGTGGCAATGGCGCTGACACCATTTCCGCCAGCTATCGAGGACAATTCCATGCCGATGATTGCTCACGATATGGTAGCGCTCATCCCCCTGCTGGTTATGGCTAGCGTGCTGATCGTGGTGCTGCTCCATTTTGTGAAGCCGGAGATCGACCCGTCTTGGCGGATGCTCAGCGAATACGAGATCGGTCGATACGGTTGGCTGATGCGCGTGGCCTTTGTGCTCTGCGCCGTCGGCTGCTTCTTGACGGGCTACCAAATTGCGGCGAGCGGCGGGATGGGAGGATGGCTGCTCATGCTTGCTGCCTTGGGTCCCTTCGGCGCAGCATTTTTCGCGACCGAGCCTATCACCGTCCCCCAGGCGGAGCGCGGGCGGGAAGATCGCATTCACGCGGCCTTTGGGGCACTTTTTCTTCTGCTATTTCCGCTGGCGGCAACGGTCGTGACGGTGGCCACGCCCGACGACTCTCCAATTTCGATCCTTGGCCCATGGCTGCTGGTGCTGACGACGGCAGTCTGGATCAGCTTTGTCGTGTTCTTCGGCTCGCTGGCTCTATTCACGCGCCGGGGGGGCATTCCGGGGCCAGATCTACGGATCGGTTGGCCCAACCGCTTCAACATGATTGCCAATCTCGGTTGGCTCGTCGTAGTGGGCGCGGCTCTGGCCGTGGGATCGTGACCGATGCCGATGGTTGGTTCTCGCCTTTCTGGCCGCTGGGAGGACCTGTGCGGCTTCCTCGATTGACGTAACATAGCGACGCTGGTCACAGGCACACGCGGAACCGCCCATGAAGGTCTGGCACTTCACCGAGATGCCCTATCCCTATCTGCCGCCGCTCGATGAGGTGAGCACGATGTGGGTGTCGCTGCCGAACGAGATTTTCGATCCCAAGATCGGCGCCGACCTCTACGCGCGCTATCTCGACGAATACGTCATCGCGGACGAGCTCGGCTTCAACCTGATGCTCAACGAGCATCATCAGACTGCGACCTGCCTCAACGCAGCGGTGCCGCTCACGGCCGCCATCGTGGCGCGGCAGACCAAGCGCGGCCGTATCTGCGTTCTCGGCAATCCGGTCGCCAACCGCAGCGATCCGATCCGCGTCGCCGAGGAAATGGCGATGATCGACTGCATCTCGCGCGGCCGGCTCGATGTCGGCTTCGTGCGTGGCGTGCCCTACGAGATCTTTGCGGCCAATACCAATCCGACCCAGACGGTCGAACGGCTATGGGAGGCGGTCGACCTGATCGTGAAAGCGTGGACTACGCACGACGGGCCGTTCCGGTTCGAGGGCCGCTTCACGCATCGGCGCGCCATCAACATCTGGCCGCGCCCCTATCAGAGCCCGCATCCGCCGATCTGGATCACCGGCTCGAGCGACTTCGACGCCATCCGCAAGGTCGCAAGCCGTGGCTACACCTTCGCGACCTTCCTGCAGCCTCACGACAAGGTGCGCGCGATGTTCGACGCCTATCGCAGTGCCTATCGCGACGGCGGGCTGCCGGGCGGCGGCGGCATGGCCTATATGCCGCTCGTCTATACGGCCGACTCGGAAGCGGAAGCCGAGCGCGGCGCGCGGGAGCTTTCCTGGTACATCAACGTCAAGGTCGAGCCGCAGTATCGCAATCCGCCCGGCTACGTGCCGGTCGAACTCAACGTGAAGGCGCTGCAGGGCGCTTATGCGGGGCGCACCGCGGCGATCCGCGCGCAGGGCCTGGAGTTCCAGAAGGAGCAGGGGGTCGTGGTCTACGGCACGCCGGATTCCGTGGTGGCGCAGATCAAGCGTTTCCACGAGCGCGTCGGCGGCTTCGACCATCTCCTGATGATGCAGCAGGCAGGCTTCCTCGATCACCAGCGCACGGTGCGCAGCATGACGCTGTTCGCCAAGGAAGTGCTGCCGCGGATCGCCGATCTCGCCGGCATTGCCACGCCGGCGCAGACCGCTGCTGCGGAATGAGCCGCATCAGTGAATAATCTTTTGGGCAATCTCCTTTGCCCGCGCCACGAGCGCGGCGGGATAATCCTTGGCGATGAACGCCTGCAGCTCGGCTCCTGACATCGGCTCGAGACTGAAATTCCGCTTGGCGACGTCGGCGAGGAACTCCGGATCCTTCGTCATCTCCAGGAACGCCGTGCGCAGCTCTTCAACGCGCTCCTTGGGTACGTCGGGCGGCGCCGTGAACGAGCGTCCGACTACCGAGGATGACGCGAAGATTTCCAGCACCTTGCGATTGTCCTCGCTGGTCGCAAGATCGACCATGCGTGGCAGATCGGGCAGCGTACTGTTCTTCTCGATGCCAGTCTGCAACAGGAGATTCACCTTCTTGTCGCGCAGCCAGTCCGCGTTTTCCGCTCGCAGGACCGACCAGGGCTGGCTTATCGCTTCGACTTCGCCGCGTTCCATCGCAATCTTAGCGCTCGACGGCCCCTTATAGCCGGTGAGCAGCTTGAGCTTGGTGCCAGCAAGCGCGTTAAGCGCCGTCCAGTTGAGCCGCGATGACGAGCCCGGCGCTGCGACGATGAGCTCGTATTTCTTTGCGTCGGCGGCGGTCTTCACCTTGGCGGTGTGCCAGGCAATCAGCACCGCGCTGTTGCCCGTTAGCCGGCCGATCCAGTTGAATTTGGTGACGTCGCCGCGCAGTGCGCCGGCTCCCAGGTGCTGATTGAGAGCCACCGCCTGGTCGAAGATGCCGATCACCGTGCCGTCCTTGGCGGCGACGTTATAGAGATGATTGGCCGATAGATGGCCGCCGGCGCCCGGCATGTTCTGCACCACGAAGGCCGGGTTGCCGGGAATGTGCTTGCCCATGTGGTGGGCCAACAGCCGCCCGTAGGTGTCGTAGCCACCCGACGTGCTGGAGCCGACGATCAAGGTGATGGTCTTGCCCTGGTAGAACGGATCGGCGGCGCCGGCCGCCGAGGCGGTGAGGGCGAGCGCCAGCAAAGCTGGCGCCGCCGACGATCTGACGTAATTCAATACAGGCATGCCGAGAAGGTCTCCTTATTGGAGCGCGAACACGAACAGCATGGTCGCGTTGCTCTGGTTTTTCATTTCGGGCGCACGCGCAAGCTTGGCGCGCGCGACCGGGTTGAGGCCGGAGGCGATCGCGATGTACTGCTTGCCATCGACCGCGTAGGTCATCGGCGGAGCGACGAAGCCCGTGCCCACGTTGACCTTCCACAGCTCGCCGAGCGTCTCGTCGTCATAGGCCACGATGGTGCCGTCAAGGAGCGCAGTCACCACGATGCCGCCGGTCGTGGTGAGCACACCGCTGTGGTTCGGGTAGGTATGCTGCTTGCGATGCTTGACCTCGCCGGAGGCCGGATCGACGACCACTAGCCCGCTGGTGATGCGCGCCTCGTTGCGATAGCCGCCGCCGCCGAACTTGCCGCGCACGTGCGCGGTCTGGTCGGGCACGATGTTGGCGCAGCCCTCATTGCCGGTGATGTAGATGAGCTTGGTCTTCTGGCTGTAGGAAGGCGGCCAGAAGTTGGTGCCGCCGTGCACGTCCGGACAGGCATTTTTCATAATGTCGGCGCCGCCCTTCCATTCGAGCGCGAAATTCTGCACGTCCTTGTGCGGGTCGTAGTCGACGGGCTTGCCGGTCTTGACATCGATGCCCTTTGTCCACGTCACCTTCTCGGAGTACTGCACAGCCTTGAGGAACTGGCCGTTCTGCCGATCGAGCGTGTAGTGGAAGCCGTTGCGGTTGGCATGAATGAGGAGCTTGCGATCCTCGCCATTGACCTTGCCGTCGATGATGATCTGCGGGCCGGCGGAATCGTAGTCGCGGTTGTCGTTGGCGGTGTGCTGAAAGAACCACTGCATCTTGCCGGTCGCCGCATCGAAAGCGACCGAGCTGTTGGTGAAGAGGTTGTCGCCCGGCCGATAGGAGGAGTTGTAACGCGGCGCCGGGTTGCCGGTACCCCAATAGGTGAGGTTGGTCTGCGGATCGTAGGAGCCGGTTACATAGAGCGCGCCGCCGCCGGTCTGCCAGGCGTTGGTCTTGTCCTTCCAGGTCTCGCTGCCGGGCTGGCCGGGAGACGGGACCATAAAGGTCTTCCACTTCTGCTCGCCGGTTTTGGGATCGAGCCCGGCAAGCCACGCGCGCACGCCGTTGTCGCCGCCCGAAGCGCCGATCACGATCGTGTCCTTGAGCGCGAGCGGTGCGGCTGAAAACTCGAGATTGGGCTGGTCGCCGTGTTTCTTGTCCCAGACCACCTGGCCGGTCTCGGCGTCGGTCGCGATGATGCGGCCGTCATAGCCGGTGACCGAGATCACGAGATTGCCCCAGAGCGCGACACCGCGGTTGCGGTCGGGCTTCTGCTCGCCGGGGTCCATCTTCCACACGACCTTGCCCTGGGTGCCGGGGCGCACGTCGATCTTGTAGACCACGCCCCAAACGTCGGTGATGTACATGAAGCCGTTGTCGACCAGCGGGGTTGCTTCGACATATTCGTTGCCGGCCTTGCCGCCGAGCGGGAGCGCAAAGGCGAGCTTGAGGTTCCTGACGTTCGTCTTGTTGATCTGGTTGAGCGGCGAGAACCGCGTCGAGCTGAAGTCGCGATGGTTCATCAGCCAGTTCTGCGGCTCGGGATTGCGCAGGCGTTCATAGGTCACGTCCGCCGCGAGCGTACCAGCCGTGCCGGCCACAAGCGCGGTGAGCGAGAGCGCGGCGATCGAGAACGGCGCGATTGATCGGTTCTGCGGCATGGTTGTGATCCTCCCTGTGGGCCAATGATGCCATGTCGCCTGGAGGGCTGAAAGCCCGATCTGCGACGCGTGTGTCGCACGCCGGCGCAGGGGATGCGCGCGGCTATATGGACCCGCAGGACCGGCTCTGGTTCACCGAATACCGGGCCAACAAGCTCGCGATGTTCGACACCAAGGCCGAGACGTTCACGGCGCCTCGATCGTGAAGGTCGAGCCGCTCGACTGGTACCCGCGTCGCGACGGGTCCCGGGGGTTGCCGATCGGGACCCGCTCGTGCGTCTGTCAGGCCATGAACGCGATGATGATGTGATTGGTGCCGTTCCACCCCATGTGCATCATGATGGCAAGGATGGTCGATCCGCTCCACCAGCGCACCAGTCCAAACGCCAGCCCGATGGCGAAGACGTCCAGCATGCCTCGCACATCGTATTGCGTGTGAGCCTGCGTGAAGATGAGCGTGCTCAACAGGAGCGCGCCGATGATGCCGACGCGGCTTTCGCTCCAGCCGCGCAGCAGAAACCCGCGGAAGATGATCTCTTCGAAAATCGGCGCCGACACGACCGCGACCAGCCAATAGAACACGAGCTGCGTCGGATGAGCCAGCAGGTCGCGGTACTCGCTGAGCTGGTCCGGAAGCCGATCGACTGTCGGCGGAAGGATTTTCTCAAGCCCGAGAAGAGCGACATAGAGCGCAGCATACGCACCTAGCGCTATCAGGACGTGATGCCAGCGCGGCCACACCAGGTTGAGATAGAGCCGCGCCGAGGGGCCCCGCCGGCCGGCAGCGAGCGCGAGCACGAGCACCGCTGCCAGCATGGACAGAATGGTTGTGAGCGGGCCCAGCAGCGATCGATCAAAGGGAAGGACACGATGAATGTCCGCGTAGTGCGAGACGTGGTGCACTCCCACGAGGGCGGCGTTCGCGAGCAAGAGCCAACCGAGCGTCGACCAGAACCGCCATGGATGTCTCGTGGAAGGTGTAGCCTTCAGGCCTGACTCAGGCGTAGCGCTCTGAACTGGATAGGTCGTCGTGATCACAGACATGGCATGGCTCCCGCGGCCCAGGTTTGAGATAGCGCGGCGGGAGCGTGCGTGAGCCGTTGCCCGGATACTGTGACGGCGGACACAAATGTCGGCTTTTTTAGGAGAGATGCAGCTTGGGAAGGACGCAGCAGTGTGCCGTCGAGGGGCGCGCGGGCGTGGCGGCTTGGTCTAGTGCCGCCGATCTGAAGTTCCTACAACACTTGCGGCAAACTCGCTTAGGAACTTCAGATCGAAAAGCGGCACTAGAATCATAGAGTTGCTTAGTGCCCCTTTGTTTCCGAAGTTCGTGTCAGAGGGTGCAGCGATGACTTAACGAACTTCGGAAACGGGGCACTAGTTCCGCGTGCCCCGCAATCCAAGAATCTCCCGCGCCTCGTCGGGGCTGGCAACCTGGTCGCCCAGGACCTCGATGATGTGCGCGGCCTTCTCCACCAGCGCGGCATTGCTGGGCGCGAGCTTGCCTTTCGCCAGGTAGAGATTGTCTTCGAGCCCGACCCGTACATGGCCGCCCAACAGCACCGCCTGAGCCACCATCGGGAACTGATAGAGCGAGATGCCGAAGGCGAACCAGGGCGACCCCGGCGGCAGCAGGTTGCGCATGTAGGTCATCGCCTCGGGTGTGGCGGGCTGGCCCCAGGCAATGCCGAGACAGAGCTGGAACATGCCGGGCGGCTTGATGTGGCCGGTCTCGATCATGCGCTTGGCGAGGAGCAGATGCCCGGTCTCGAATACTTCGAGTTCCGGCAGCACGGCGACGTCGCGGATCGCGACCGCCATGGTCTGCAGGTGCTCGGGCGTGTTCACGAAAACGCGAGAGCCCATGTTGAGACTGCCCATGTCGAGGCTGCAGATGTCCGGGCGCAGCTCAACGACATGGCGCACGCGCGCGTCCGGGTTCGCCATGCTGGAACCCGGCCCGGCCTTCATCGGGTCCTTCGCATCCGGGACGAAGCGGGCGCCCGGCCCGGTCGTCAGGTTGATCAGCACGTCGGTTCCACTCGCACGGATGCGCTCGACCACCTCGCGATAGAGCGCACCGTCCATGCTCGGCTTGGTGGTCTGC
Organism: uncultured Alphaproteobacteria bacterium; assembly: GCA_963753575.1. Classification (GTDB taxonomy): domain Bacteria; phylum Pseudomonadota; class Alphaproteobacteria; order Rhizobiales; family Xanthobacteraceae; genus VAZQ01. Next base: position 1,096,593 of record CAVWCR010000003.1, on the reverse strand, counting down.
GGGTTGCGCACGTGGATGTGAACGACCGCGGCGCCCGCGTTGGCGGCGTCGATTGAGGACTGGGCGATCTGCTCGGGCGTGACCGGGACGGCGGGGTTCTTGCCAGGAGAATTGGCCGAGCCGGTCACCGCACAGGAAATGATGACTTTACGCTGCATGATCTTCAGCCTCCCCGTAACCTGCCGTTCTGCAACGAATTCTAGGCGAGGATGGAGCGCAAGCCGAGTCCGGCCGCGCCGCCGGTCGCGGTTCACCGCGCCCGCCAGGACGCTGGCCACAATCTAAAAGGTGCGCCGACTTGCCACCCATTGTGCGCTGCGCTAAGCCTGCCTCAACCGCGTTCTTGGAACGAATCCAACGGTGACAGGGCGTTGCGTGTGGTCCTGCGGTGCCTCTTGCGGTGGCCGGGGAGGGGACGATTTCCAATCGGGGCTTCCGGGACGGCGGAGAGCGAGCAGGCCGATGAACGAGCTTTTGCTGGACTACCTCCCACTTGCGGTCTTCATTGCGGTGGCGGCCGGGATTTCCTTGGCGCTTCTGGCCATCCCGTTCCTGCTCGCCTACAAGCAGCCCGACTCCGAAAAGCTGTCCGCCTACGAGTGCGGGTTCAACGCCTTCGATGACGCGCGCATGACATTCGACGTGCGCTTCTACCTGGTCGCCATCCTGTTCATCATCTTCGATCTGGAAGTGAGTTTCCTGTTCCCCTGGGCGGTTGCATTTGGCGACATCGGCCTCTTCGGCTTCTGGTCGATGGTGGTTTTTCTTGGCGTTCTCACCGTCGGCTTCATATATGAATGGCGGAAGGGAGCACTCGAATGGGATTGACGCCGCAACCCCAGGCGGTCGTCGCTCCGACCGCGAGCGGCATCCTCGACCCGCGCACCGGCCGGCTGGTCGGCGCCGATGAACCGTTCTTCGTCGGCCTCAACAACGAGCTCGCCGACAAGGGCTTTCTGGTCACCACGACCTCCGACCTCATCACCTGGGCGCGCACCGGCTCGCTGATGTGGATGACGTTCGGGCTCGCCTGCTGCGCGGTCGAGATGATGCAGATGTCGATGCCGCGCTACGATGCGGAGCGCTTCGGCTTTGCGCCGCGCGCCTCGCCGCGCCAGTCCGACGTGATGATCGTCGCGGGGACGCTCACCAACAAGATGGCGCCCGCGCTACGCAAGGTCTACGACCAGATGCCGGAGCCCCGCTATGTGATCTCGATGGGTTCCTGCGCCAACGGCGGCGGCTACTATCACTACTCCTATTCGGTCGTGCGCGGCTGCGACCGCATCGTTCCGGTCGACATCTATGTGCCGGGGTGCCCGCCGACCGCCGAGGCGCTTCTTTACGGCGTGCTGCTCCTGCAGAAGAAAATTCGCCGTACCGGAACCATCGAGCGCTGAGGGGTGCCGGCCGAGCCATGGATGATCTCGAAAACCTTGGGCAGATGATCGCAGGTGCGCTCGCCGGCGCGATCACCGCCCACCACGTCGCCCATGGCGAGCTCACCATTGCGACCTCCGCAGGCGACCTGATCAAGGTCATGACCTTCCTGCGCGACGACGAGCGCTGCCACTTCGTCTGCTTCATCGATGTGACCGCGGTCGACTGGCCGGGTCGCGAGCAGCGTTTCGATGTGGTCTATCACCTGCTTTCGCCGCGCCGGAACTGCCGCATTCGGGTCAAGGTCGAGACCAGCGAGGCGGCGCCCGTCCCCTCGCTGATCGGAGTCTATCCGGGCGCCGACTGGTTCGAGCGCGAGACCTACGATCTCTACGGCGTGCTGTTCACCGGCCATCCGGACATGCGGCGGCTGCTGACCGACTACGGCTTCGAGGGCCATCCGCTGCGCAAGGACTTCCCGCTCACTGGCTTCGTCGAGGTACGCTACGACGATGACGAGAAGCGCGTGGTCTATGAGCCGGTGCGGCTCGCGCAGGAATTCCGCAACTTCGATTTCCTCTCGCCGTGGGAAGGGCCGGACTATCCGCTGCCCGGCGACGAAAAAGCGAAACAATGACCGAGACCGCGCCCCGCAACTTCACCATCAACTTCGGCCCGCAGCATCCGGCAGCGCATGGCGTGCTGCGCCTCGTGCTGGAGCTCGACGGCGAGGTGGTCGAGCGCGTCGATCCGCATATCGGGCTCCTGCATCGCGGCACCGAGAAGCTGATCGAGCAGAAGACCTACCTGCAGGCGATCCCGTATTTCGACCGGCTCGACTACGTCGCGCCGATGAACCAGGAGCACGCCTTCTGTCTTGCGGCGGAGAAGCTCCTGGGGCTCGCGGTGCCCAAGCGCGCGCAGCTCATCCGCGTGCTCTATTGCGAGATCGGCCGGCTTCTGTCGCACATTCTCAACGTCACCACGCAGGCGATGGATGTGGGCGCGCTCACGCCTCCGCTCTGGGGCTTCGAGCAGCGCGAAAAACTGATGACGTATTATGAGCGCGCCTCCGGCAGCCGCATGCACGCTGCGTACTTTCGCATCGGCGGCGTGCACCAGGACCTGCCAGCGAAGCTCATCGATGACATCGACGCGTTCTGCGGTCCGTTTCTGAAGGTCTGCGACGACCTCGAGAGCCTGCTCACCGACAATCGCATCTTCAAACAGCGCAACGTCGATATCGGCGTGGTGAAACTTGCGGACGCCTGGGCCTGGGGCTTCTCGGGCGTGATGGTGCGCGGCTCGGGCGCGGCCTGGGACCTGCGCAAGGCGCAGCCTTACGAGTGCTACGCCGAGCTCGACTTCGACATTCCGGTCGGCAAGAACGGCGACTGCTACGATCGCTACTGCATCCGCATGGAAGAGATGCGCCAGTCGATCCGCATCATGAAGCAGTGCATCGAGAAGCTGCGCTCGCCGGACGGGCAGGGGCCGGTCACAGTCGACGACAACAAGATCGTGCCGCCCAAGCGCGGCGAGATGAAGCGCTCGATGGAAGCGCTCATTCATCACTTCAAGCTCTACACCGAGGGCTTTCACGTGCCGGCCGGCGAGGTCTACGCGGCGGTCGAAGCGCCCAAGGGCGAGTTCGGCGTCTATCTCATCGCCGACGGCACCAACAAGCCCTACAAGTGCAAGATCCGCGCGCCCGGCTTCGCGCACCTGCAGGCAATGGATTTCCTCTGCAAGGGCCACATGCTGGCGGACGTCTCCGCCATCCTGGGCTCGATCGACATCGTGTTCGGGGAGGTCGACCGCTAATGTCCGTCCGTCGCCTCGCTGAAGCGCATCTGCAGCCGAAGGAATTTGCCTTCTCGGCCGACAATCTCGCCTGGGCCAAGAAGCAGATCGCGAAATATCCCGAAGGCCGTCAACAGTCCGCGGTGATCCCGCTGCTGTGGCGCGCGCAGGAGCAGGCCGGCGGCTGGCTGCCGCAAAAGGCGATCGAGCACGTTGCCGAAGTGCTCGGCATGGCGCGCATCCGCGTGCTCGAGGTCGCCACCTTCTACACCATGTTCAACCTGGAGCCGGTTGGCGAATACCACGTCCAGCTTTGCGGCACGACGCCGTGCATGCTGCGTGGCTCCGACGAGCTCAAGAAGGTCTGCCATCGGCGGATCGGCGACCAGCATCACGTTACCGCCGACGGCAAATTCTCGTGGATAGAGGTCGAATGCCTCGGTGCTTGTGTCAACGCACCGATGGCGCAGATCAACTTCGATTATTACGAAGACCTGACGCCCGAGACGTTCGAGAAGGTGCTCGACGAGCTTGCTGCCGGCCGGACACCGAAGCCCGGGCCGCAGATCGACCGCCAGCTGTCGGCGCCGATCGGCGGGCCGACGACGCTCAAATCACAAGGCTGAAGGATGCTCGACGACAAAGACCGCATCTTCAGGAACCTCTACGGCCAGCAGGATTGGGGCCTCGAGGGCGCCCGCGCCCGCGGCGCCTGGGACGGCACTAAGGGCTTCATCGAGAAGGGCCGCGACTGGCTGGTCAACGAGGTCAAGGCCTCCGGCCAGCGCGGACGCGGCGGCGCAGGCTTTGCCACCGGTCTCAAGTGGTCGTTCATGCCCAAGCAGGTCGGCGACCGCCCGCACTATCTCGTGGTCAACGCCGACGAATTGGAGCCTGGTACCTGCAAGGATCGCGAGGTCATGCGGCACGATCCGCATCTGCTCATCGAGGGCTGCCTCTATGCCGGTGCCGCCATGGCGGCCAACACGGGCTACATCTACATCCGCGGCGAGTTCGTGCGCGAGCGCGAGCGCCTGCAGGCCGCGATCGACCAGGCCTATGAGGCGAAGCTCATCGGCAAGAACAACGTCCACGGCTGGGACTTCGACCTTTATCTGCACCACGGCGCCGGCGCCTATATCTGCGGCGAGGAGACCGCGCTGCTTGAAAGCCTCGAAGGCAAGAAAGGCCAGCCGCGCCTGAAGCCACCGTTTCCGGCCAACATGGGCCTCTACGGCTGCCCGACGACCGTCAACAACGTGGAGACGATCGCGCAGGTGCCCGACATCCTGCGCCGCGGCGCCGCCTGGTTCGCCGGCATCGGCCGCCAGAACAACACCGGCACCAAGCTGTTCTGCATCTCCGGACACGTAATCAAGCCCTGCAACGTCGAGGAGACGATGGGCATCCCGCTGCGCGAGCTGATCGATCGGCATGCCGGCGGCGTGCGCGGCGGCTGGGACAATCTGCTCGCCGTCATCCCGGGCGGCTCCTCGATGCCGCTGGTGCCGGCGGGCTCTGACCAAGCCGATACCCTGCTCATGGATTTCGACGGCTGCCGCGACAAGAAATCGGCGCTCGGCACCGCGGCCGTGATCGTGATGGACAAGTCGGCCGACATCGTCCGCGCCATGGCCCGCATCTCGTATTTCTACAAGCACGAGAGCTGCGGCCAGTGCACGCCCTGCCGCGAGGGCATGGGCTGGATGTGGCGCGTGCTCACCCGCATGGCGGAAGGCCGCGCCCACAAGCGCGAGATCGACACGTTGATGGAGGTCACGACCCAGATCGAAGGCCACACCATCTGCGCCTTCGGCGACGGCGCGGCTTGGCCGGTGCAGGGGCTGCTGCGCCACTTCCGTCCCGAGATCGAGCGGCGCATCGACGAATACACCGCAAACCCGCATCCCGAGCCGGTGGTGGCGGCATGACGCTCTGGTATCTGATCGGCACGCTTGTGGTTCTGGGCCTCGCGCTCCTGACCGTCACTGGCACGGGCGGTCCCGCGCCGGCGCTGATCATCTGGATCGGGCGCATCCTGCCCGCGATCGCGGCGCTGTTTGCCTGCATCGCCTTCTGCCTGGTCGTGACCCGCGTGCACCTCGGCATCCTGGCGGCGGTCTTCTTCTGCGTGCCGCTGATTGCGCTCGCGGTCCTGCCGATGCTGCCCTATGTGGCCGCGGCCCGGAACTCCAATCTTTCGCTGATGCTGACGACGGTCGCGCCGGTGCTGACGCTCTTTCCCGCGATGGCGCTTTGGCATCTGGCGTCGGCCTCGAAGAAGAGGGGCCGCTAGCTTCGGACACATGCCATGACCAAGCTGATCGTTGACGGTCGAGAGATCGAGGTCGCGCCGGAGTACACGCTGCTCCAGGCCTGCGAAGCCGCCGGCGCGGAAATCCCGCGCTTCTGCTTCCACGAGCGGCTGTCGATCGCCGGCAATTGCCGCATGTGCCTGATCGAAGTGCAGGGGATGCCGAAGCCGCAGGCCTCCTGCGCGATGGGAGTGAAGGACCTGCCGCCCAACCGCGACGGCACCCCGAAGGTGATCAGCACGCGCTCGCCGATGGTGCGCAAGGCGCGCGAAGGCGTGATGGAGTTCCTGCTCATCAACCATCCGCTCGACTGCCCGATCTGCGACCAGGGCGGCGAATGCGACCTGCAGGACCAGGCCATGGCCTACGGGGTCGACTCCAGCCGCTACCAGGAGAACAAGCGCGCGGTCGAGGACAAGTATATCGGCGCGCTGGTCAAGACCGTGATGACGCGCTGCATCCACTGCACGCGCTGCATCCGCTTCGCCACCGAAGTCGCGGGCGTTCCCGAGCTCGGAGCGATCGGCCGCGGCGAGGACATGGAGATCACCACCTACCTTGAAAGCGCGATGACGTCAGAACTGCAGAGCAACGTGGTCGACCTCTGCCCGGTCGGTGCGCTGACCTCAAAGCCCTATGCGTTCGCGGCGCGGCCGTGGGAACTGGGCAAGACCGAGTTGATCGACGTGATGGATGCGCTCGGCTCCGCGATCCGCGTCGACACGCGCGGGCGCGAGGTGATGCGCATCCTGCCGCGCGTGAACGACGACGTGAACGAGGAGTGGATCTCCGACAAGACCCGCCACGTGGTCGATGGGCTACGCACCCAGCGTCTCGACCAGCCCTATATCCGCACTCAGGGCACGCTCAAGCCCGCCTCGTGGACGGCCGCCTTCGAGGCTATCGCGGCGAAGGTGAAAGCGGCGGGCGCCAAGCGGACTGGTGCGATCGTCGGTGAGCTCGCAGCCACCGAGGAAATCTTTGCGCTCAAGGACCTGATGACGCGGCTCGGCGTCGTGAACCTCGATTGCCGCGAGGACGGCTCCGCGCTCGATCCCAAGCGGGGGCGGGCGAGCTACATCTTCAATCCCACCATCGTCGGCATCGAGCAGGCCGACGGGCTGATGATCGTCGGCTCCAATCCGCGCAAGGAAGCGCCGGTGCTCAATGCCCGCATCCGCAAGCGCTGGCGCGCCGGCAATTTCAAGATCGGCCTGATCGGCGAGAAGGCGGAGCTGACCTACAAATACGACTACCTCGGCGCTGGTCCCGAGACGCTTGCGTCGGTCGATTTCGGCGGCCTGCAGCGGCCGATCTGGCTGATCGGCCAGGGCGCGCTGGCGCGCAAGGACGGCCTCGCGGTGCTCTCCGCTGCCGCCAAGGCGGCGCTCAAGGGGGGCGCGATCGGGGAGGGCTGGAACGGCTTCGGCGTGCTGCATACCGCAGCCTCCCGCGTCGGCGCGCTCGACATCGGCTTCGTCCCGGGGCCGGGCGGGCTCAATGCCCGCGCCATGGCGGGCGGCGGATCGGATGTGCTCTTCCTTCTGGGGGCCGACGAGATCGAGGTCGATCCCGGCACGTTCGTCGTCTACATCGGCACCCACGGCGATCGCGGCGCCCATCGCGCCGACGTGATCCTGCCGGCCGCCGCCTATCCGGAAAAATCCGGGCTCTATGTCAACACCGAGGGACGCGTGCAGATGGCGGCGCGCGCGGCGTTTCCGCCTGGCGATGCCCGCGAGGACTGGGCGATCCTGCGGGCATTGTCAGATGTGCTCGGCAACCGGCTGCCCTATGACTTGCTCGCGCAACTGCGCGCGACCCTATTCAAGGCGCATCCGCATCTGCAACGCCTCGATCAGATCGAGCCGGGCAATCCGGCCGACATCGAGAAGCTCGCCTCGATTGGCGGCACGCCCGAAAAGGCGCCGTTCGCCTCTGCGGTCGATGATTTCTATCTCACCAACGCGATCGCGCGAGCGTCTGCCGTCATGGCGGAATGCTCGGTGATCGCCGAGGGCCACACCGCACTGAGCGCGGCGGAGTGACGCGCAATGGCTGAGTTCTTCAACGACTACATCGTGCCGCTCGTGATCATGGTCTTCTGGAGCGTGGTCCTGCTCGTCCTGCTCCTGGTCGCTACCGCTTTCGTGCTCTATGCCGACCGCAAGATCTGGGCGGCGGTGCAGATGAGGCGCGGCCCGAACGTGGTCGGGCCCTGGGGCCTGTTGCAGTCGTTCGCCGATCTCATCAAGTTTGCGGTCAAGGAGCCGATCATTCCGGCCGGCGCCAACAAGGGCGTCTATCTGCTGGCACCCGTCATCACCGCAACGCTCGCGCTCGCCGCCTGGGCGGTGATCCCGGTCTCCGAGGACTGGATGATCGCCGACATCAACGTCGGCATCCTCTATATCTTCGCCATCTCCTCGCTCATGGTCTACGGCGTGATCATGGCGGGGTGGTCGTCCAACTCGAAGTATCCGTTTCTCGCCGCGCTGCGCTCGGCGGCCCAGATGGTGTCCTACGAGGTCTCGATCGGCTTCGTGATCATCACGGTGCTGTTGTGCGCGGGCTCGCTCAACCTCTCGGCCATCGTCGAAGCCCAGATCGGCAAGTACGGCCTGCTCAATTGGTACTGGCTGCCGCTCTTCCCGATGTTCGTGATCTTCTTCGTATCGGCGCTGGCGGAGACCAACCGTCCGCCGTTCGACCTGGTGGAGGCGGAATCCGAGCTGGTGGCGGGCTTCGCGGTCGAATATTCCTCGACCCCGTTCCTGTTGTTCTTCCTGGGCGAATACATCGCCATCGCCACCATGTGCGCCATGGCGACGATCCTGTTCCTGGGCGGCTGGCTGCCGCCGTTTCCGGTCGCGCCGTTCACCTGGATCCCGGGCGTGATCTGGTTCGTGCTCAAGGCGCTGTTCATGTTCTTCATGTTCGCGATGGTGAAGGCGATCGTGCCCCGCTATCGCTACGACCAGCTCATGCGGCTGGGCTGGAAAGTGTTCCTGCCGGCGTCGCTGGCCATGGTCGTGATCGTCGCGGGCGTCTTGCAGTATGGGGGGTTGGCACCGAGATGATGGAGCGGCGCCATGATCGATTTATCGCTTGCGGGCCTGATCGGCGCGATGCTCGGCACGGGTGTCGCAGCCGTGCTCTATCATCTGTTCATCGGCGTCCTCGAACGGGCCGCCCGGGCGCGCGTCCAGTCGGTGTCGGCGGAGGAGCGTGGCGATTTCAGCTTGTCCGTGTTGCGGCGCATCGCGCTCACGCTCGATCTCTTGATCTTCGCTGCGCTCGGCTATTGGCTCGGCCGGCTGTTCGAGGCCTAGGAAGAGGATAAGAACCCATGGGACTCGATCAGACCGCGCGCGCTGTGTTTCTGAAGGAGTTCGTCGTGGCGTTTGCTCTCGCCATGCGCTACTTCTTCAAGGCCAAGCCGACACTCAATTATCCGTTCGAGAAAGGGCCGATCTCGCCCCGCTTCCGCGGCGAGCACGCGCTGCGGCGCTACCCGAACGGCGAGGAGCGCTGCATCGCCTGCAAGCTCTGCGAGGCGATTTGCCCGGCGCAGGCGATCACCATCGAGGCGGGCCCGCGCCGCAATGACGGCACGCGGCGGACCACCCGCTACGACATCGACATGGTGAAATGCATCTATTGCGGGCTCTGCCAGGAGGCCTGTCCGGTCGACGCCATCGTAGAGGGACCGAATTTCGAATTCGCCACCGAGACGCGCGAGGAGCTCTACTACGACAAGGAGCGCCTGCTGGCGAACGGCGACCGCTGGGAGCGCGAGATCGCCAAGAACATCCAGCTCGACGCGCCCTACCGGTGAGCCGATGATCATTACCGCCCTCTTCTTTTATCTGTTTGCCGGCGTGTGCATCGCCTCGGCGGTGATGGTCATCGCGTCCAAGAATCCGGTGCACTCGGTCCTGTTCCTGATCCTCGCCTTCTTCAACGCGGCGGGCCTGTTCGTGCTGATGGGCGCGGAATTTCTCGCCATGATCCTGGTTGTGGTCTATGTCGGCGCGGTCGCGGTCCTGTTCCTGTTCGTGGTCATGATGCTTGACGTTGATTTCGCCGAGCTACGGCAGGGCTTCCTGCAATATCTGCCGATCGGCGCGCTCGTCGGCGTGATCTTCCTGGCCGAGCTGCTTCTGGTCGTCGCCGGCTGGACCATCGCGCCCACGATGTCGGAGACGATCGCGGCGCCGATTCCGCCGATCGCCGGCATACCCAACACCGAGGCAATCGGGGGCGTGCTCTATACCCGCTACGTCTACTTCTTCCAGGCCGCCGGGCTCATCCTTCTCGTCGCCATGGTCGGGGCGATCGTGCTCACGCTGCGCCACCGCGAGAGGATCAAGCGTCAGGACATCAGTCAGCAGGTCGCCCGCACCAAGGCGACCGCGATCGAGGTGGTCAAGGTCCGGTCGGGGCAGGGGCTATCATGACCATTACGCTCGGCCACTACCTCACCGTCGCGGCGATCCTGTTCACGCTCGGCATCTTCGGCATCTTCCTCAACCGCAAGAACGTCATCGTCATCATGATGTCGATTGAGCTGATCCTGTTGTCGGTCAACATCAACCTGGTCGCGTTCTCGACCTTCCTGGGCGATCTGATCGGGCAGATCTTCGCGCTGCTGGTGCTGACGGTTGCGGCTGCGGAAGCGGCCATCGGGCTCGCCATCCTCGTGGTCTATTTCCGCAATCGCAAGTCGATAGCGGTCGAAGACATCAATCTCATGAAGGGCTGAGATGTATCAGGCGATCGTCTTTCTGCCGCTGATCGGCGCCATCGTGGCGGGCCTGATCTCGCTTGCGGGCGCCATCGCGCGCCATCCGGGCGGCTCTTCCACGGAACATGGTCACGATGACGCGCATCCGCCGGCGCACGCAGCCGCGCATGCCGATGCGCATGATGACACGCATGCAGCCGTGGAGCCGGCCGCAGGCTCGCGCGCGGCCGAGCTGATCACGACCGTGCTCCTGTTCATTGCGATGATCTTGTCGTGGATTGCGTTCGTCACTGTCGGCTTCGGCCAGGACGTGCGCGTGCAGATCGTCCCCTGGATCACGTCGGGCGATCTGCGGGTCGACTGGGCGCTGCGCGTCGACACGCTGACCGCAGTGATGCTCGTGGTGGTGACCACGGTCTCCGCCTTCGTCCACCTCTATTCGATCGGCTACATGGAGGAGGACCGGCATCGGCCGCGGTTCTTCGCCTATCTGTCGCTGTTCACCTTCGCGATGCTGGCGCTGGTGACGTCCGACAACCTGGTGCAGCTGTTCTTCGGCTGGGAAGGCGTGGGCCTGATGAGCTACCTGCTCATCGGGTTCTGGTACTACAAGCCGGAGGCCAACGCGGCTGCCATCAAGGCCTTCGTGGTCAACCGCATCGGCGACTTCGGCTTTGCGCTCGGCATCTTCGCAGTCTTCATGATGACCGGCGCGGTCGAGTTCACCACGGTATTTGCGCAGGCGCCGTCGCTGACCGGCAAGACCATCCATTTCCTCGCCTGGGACGTCGATGCGCTGACCTTGATCTGCCTCCTCCTGTTCATGGGCGCGATGGGCAAGTCGGCGCAGTTCCTGCTGCACACCTGGCTGCCGGACGCCATGGAGGGACCGACGCCGGTCTCCGCGCTCATCCACGCCGCCACCATGGTGACCGCGGGCGTATTCATGGTGGCGCGGCTCTCACCCTTGTTCGAGCTCGCCCCCGTGGCGCAGACTTTCGTGGTCGTCATCGGCGCCACGACGGCGTTCTTCGCCGCGACCGTGGGCCTCGTGCAGAACGACATCAAACGAATCATCGCCTATTCGACCTGTTCGCAGCTCGGCTACATGTTCGTGGCCATGGGGGTAGGCGCCTATTCGGTCGGCATGTTCCACCTGTTCACCCACGCCTTCTTCAAGGCGCTGCTGTTCCTTGGCTCGGGCTCGGTGATCCTTGCCATGCACCACGAGCAGGACATCTGGAAGATGGGCGGCCTCAAGGACAAGATCCCGTTCACCTATGCCACGATGGTGATCGGCACCTTGGCGCTGACCGGATTTCCGCTGACCGCCGGCTATTTCTCGAAGGACGCCATCATCGAGGCGGCGTTCGCGACCCACGACCCGGCGATGATCTATGCATTCGCGACGACGGTTGCGGCGGCGGCTTTCACGTCGTTCTATTCCTGGCGGCTTATCTTCGTCACCTTCCACGGCCATCCGCACGACCGCTCGCACTATGATCACGCGCGCGAGAGCCCGCTGGTGATGCTGATCCCGCTTGGCTTCCTGGCGGCCGGCTCGATCCTGGCCGGGTACCCGTTCAAGGATCTGTTTGCCGGCGAGGACATCGCAGCCTTCTTCCGTGGCTCGCTCCGCTTTGCCGAGAACAACCACATCATCGAAGAGATGCACCACATTCCGGCCTGGGTGACGGTGCTGCCGACCGTGATGATGGTCTTGGGTTTCCTGGTGGCCTGGCAGTTCTATATCCGCAAGCCTGAAATGCCGGTCGAGCTCGCCCGCCAGCACGAGCCGCTCTACCGGTTCCTGCTCAACAAGTGGTACTTCGACGAGCTGTATGAACTCCTCTTGGTGCGCCCCACGCTCTGGCTCGGACGCCTGCTCTGGAAGGGCGGCGACGGCTGGCTGATCGACGGCTTCGGGCCCGACGGCGTCTCCGCGCGCGTACTCGATGTGACGCGCAATGTCGTGCGGCTGCAGACCGGCTATCTCTACCACTACGCCTTCGCGATGCTGATCGGGGTGGCGGCGCTGATCACCTGGTTCATCTTCAGGTTCGGGGGAGTGGGCTGATGGTGGGCTGGCCGATCCTCTCCCTGACGACGTTTCTGCCGCTGTTCGGCGCATTGCTTATCATGCTGTTGCGCAGCGAGGGTGAAGCGGAGAATCGCAACGCGCGTTGGATCGCGCTATACACGACCCTCATCACCTTTGCGGTGTCGCTGGTGCTGGTGTGGCGGTTCGACTCCAGCTCGCCCGAATTCCAGTTCACCGAGAACAAGCCCTGGCTGGGCGGCGCGATCAGCTACCACATGGGCGTCGACGGCATCTCGCTGCCGTTTGTCATCCTCACGACCGCCCTGATGCCGCTCTGCATCATCGCCAGCTGGAGCGCGATCGAGCGGCGCATCAAGGAATACATGATCGCCTTCCTGGTGCTCGAGACCTTGATGGTCGGCACCTTCTGCGCGCTCGATCTCGTGGTGTTCTACCTGTTCTTCGAGGGCGGGCTGATCCCGATGTTCCTGATCATCGGGGTCTGGGGCGGACCGCGGCGGGTCTATGCCACCTTCAAGTTCTTCCTCTACACGCTGCTCGGCTCGGTGCTGATGCTGCTCGCCATCATGGCGATGTACTGGGATGCCGGCACGACCGACATTCCGACCTTGCTCAAGCATGGCTTCCCGGCGCAGCTGCAGACCTGGGCCTGGTTCGCTTTCTTCGCCTCGTTCGCGGTGAAGATGCCGATGTGGCCGGTACACACCTGGCTCCCGGATGCCCATGTCGAGGCCCCGACCGCCGGCTCGGTTGTTCTCGCGGCCATCCTGTTGAAGATGGGCGGCTACGGCTTCCTGCGCTTCTCGTTGCCGATGTTCCCGCTGGCGTCGCAGGAATTCGCCCCGCTGATCTTCGCGCTTTCCGTCGTGGCGATCATCTACACCTCGCTGGTCGCCCTCGTGCAGGAGGACATGAAGAAGCTGATCGCCTATTCCTCGGTTGCCCACATGGGTTTCGTCACCATGGGCATCTTTGCGGCGACCGCCCAGGGCGTGGCCGGCGGCATCTTCCAGATGGTGTCGCACGGCATCGTGTCGGGGGCGCTGTTCCTTTCCGTCGGCGTCGTCTACGACCGCATGCATACGCGCGAGATCGCCGCCTACGGCGGCCTCGTCAACCGCATGCCGCTCTATGCCGCCGCCTTTATGGTCTTCACGCTGGCGAACGTCGGCCTGCCCGGCACCTCTGGCTTCGTCGGCGAGTTTCTCTCCCTCATCGGCACCTTCAAGGTGAACACCTGGGTGGCGGCGCTTGCCACCACCGGCGTCATCCTGTCGGCTGCCTATGCGCTCTGGCTCTACCGCAAGGTTATCTTCGGCGTGCTCGACAAGCCCAAGCTCGCCACCATCAAGGACCTCGACTACCGCGAGATCATCACGCTTGGGCCTCTGGCGGCGCTCACCATCGCGTTCGGTGTCTTTCCCAAGCCGGTGCTCGACATGTCGGCCGCGGCCGTGACTCAGCTGGTCGAGAACTATCAGCAGGCGCTCGGCGCCGCCAAGACCGCGGCCATGCTGGCACAGTGAGCGAACTTATGCGCAAGGACCGCCCATGAACGAAACGCTGGAGTTCCACGATCTCGTTCCGGCGCTGCCGGAGATCGTGCTCGCGGTCGGCGCCATGGCGCTCCTGATGGTTGGTGCGTTCCGCGGCGAGCGCTCCGCCGGCGCCGTCAGCTGGCTCTCGATCCTCCTGCTCGTTGCCGCCGGTGCGGTCGTTGTCTGGCTGCCGGCCGGCAAGCTCGTCGGGTTCGGAGGAAGCTTTATCGTTGATCCATTCGCGCGCTTTCTCAAGCTGCTGGCGCTCACCGGCTCGGCGACCGCGATCCTGATGTCGCTCAGCTATCTCAAGACCGAGAAGATCGAGCGCTTCGAATATCCGATCCTGATCGTGCTCTCAGCGACCGGCATGCTGATGCTGATCTCGGCGGGCGACCTGATCGCGCTCTATCTCGGCCTCGAGCTGATGAGTCTCGCGCTCTACGTCGTCGCCGCGATCAACCGTGACTCGGTGCGCTCGAGCGAGGCCGGGCTCAAGTATTTCGTGCTCGGCGCGCTGTCGTCCGGCATGCTGCTTTATGGCGCCTCGCTGATCTACGGCTTCACCGGCACAGTCAGCTTTGTCGGCATCGCCAAGGCGACGGGCCATGGCGGCATCGGGCTCATCTTCGGGCTCGTATTCCTGTTCGCGGGCTTCTGCTTCAAGGTGTCGGCGGTGCCGTTCCACATGTGGACGCCCGACGTCTACGAGGGCGCCCCGACGCCGATCACGGCATTCTTTGCGGCCGCGCCCAAAGTCGCCGGCATTGCCATCTTCGTGCGCACCACCATCGTGGCGTTTCCGGGCATTGAAACGCAGTGGCGCCAGATCGTGGTGTTCGTCGCCATTGCGTCGATGGCGCTCGGCGCCTTCGCGGCCATCGGTCAGACGAACATCAAGCGGCTGATGGCCTATTCCTCGATCGGGCACATGGGGTTTGCGCTGGTCGGGCTCGCGGCCGGCACCGCCGAAGGTGTGCAAGGGGTGCTCATCTATATGGCGATCTATGTCGCGATGACGCTTGGCACATTCGCCTGCATCCTGGCGATGCGCCGCGACGGCGTCATGGTGGAACAGATCAGTGATCTTGCGGGGCTTGCCCGCAGCCATCCGACGCTCGCGTTCTTTCTCGCCATGCTGTTGTTCTCGCTTGCCGGCATTCCGCCGCTCGCGGGTTTTTTCGCCAAGTTCTACGTGTTCCTGGCGGCCATCAAGGCAGGCTTGTTTGCGCTCGCGGTGCTGGGCGTGCTCGCCAGTGTCGTCGGCGCGTATTATTATCTTGCGATCATCAAGACGATGTATTTCGACGAGCCGGCGAGGGGCTTTGCTCCAATGCCTGGTGAGCTCAAGGCGGTGCTGGCGGTGAGCGGATTGTTCAATCTGTTGTTCTTCGTCTATCCGGGTCCGCTGGTCGAAGCGGCGACGAACGCCGCCAAATCGCTCTTTTGACAATGCAGCTCGACCCCAGGGCGTCGGCAGCGGGCGTGCGGCTCAAATCGCATGAGCTGCTCGCCTCCACCAACACCGAGGCGCTGGCGCTGGCGCGCGCGGGCGAGCGTGGGCCCTTGTGGGTCACCGCCGACCGGCAGAGCGCGGGCAAGGGCCGGCGCGGCAGGGCCTGGACTTCCGAGGCCGGCAATCTTTTCGCGAGCCTGCTGCTGACCGATCCGGCCTCCGCCGAGCACTGGCATGAGCTCTCATTCGTGGCGGCGCTCGCCATCCATGATGCGGTCGCCGAGGTGGCGCCGGGGATACGTCAGCAGCTTGCCATCAAGTGGCCGAACGACCTCCTGCTCGGCGGCGCCAAATTTGCGGGCATCCTGACCGAAGGGGAGGGGGAAGGCACGGTCGTGGTCGGGATCGGCGTCAATTGCGCCAGCCATCCCTCCGACACCGACTATCCGGCGACCGACCTTGCCGCCGCCGGCGTGAGCGTCCTGCCCCAAACCCTGTTTGCCGCCCTGTCGGTGAAGATGCTGGGACGCCTTGCGCAATGGAACCAGGGCGAGCATTTCGCCACCATCCGGACCGACTGGCTCTCGCGCGCCGCCGGCATTGGCGGCAATATCACCGTGCGGCTTCCCGAGCGCGAGATCGCCGGGCGCTTCGAGACCATCGACGAGGTGGGCCGGCTGGTGCTGGTGGAGCCCGATGGCAGCCGCCACGCCATCGCGGCCGGCGATGTCGTGCAGCTCGGCTGGCCGCGGCCAGCAGTGAGGGATGATGGCAGGTGAGGAGCTTGTGTTCGCTCCGCTGGGCGGGGCGGGCGAAATCGGCATGAACCTCGCCCTTTACGGGCTGGGTGACGAACGCAACCGACAGTGGATTGCGGTCGACTTCGGAGTCGCGTTCGCGGGCGATGATCTGCCGGGCGTTGACCTCATCTTTCCGGACGTGCGTTTTCTGGTCGAGGAGCGTCGCAATATTCTCGGCATCGTGCTCACGCACGCCCACGAGGACCACTACGGCGCGTTGCTCGACCTCTGGCCGCGCCTGCGCCTTCCGGTCTACGCGACGCCGTTCACCGCCGCCCTGCTCGATGCCAAGCGGCGGGGCGAGCCGGGAGCGCCGGATATTCCGGTCAACCTGGTCCAGCTCAACGGCCGCTTCCGCCTCGGCAACTTCGATATCGAATACGTGTCGATGGCCCATTCGATTCCGGAATCGAACGGCCTCATCATCCGCACGCCGCTCGGCACCGTGCTTCATACCGGTGACTGGAAGATCGATCCGACCCCGGTAATCGGGCCGCCGACCGACGAAGCCAAGCTGCGCGCGCTCGGCAACGCCGGCTGTCTGGCGCTCATCGGCGATTCAACCAACGCCACCCGCGACGGCCGCTCCCCGTCGGAGGCCGATGTTGCCAAGTCGCTCGCCGCGCTGATCAGCGAAGCGCCCGCGCGTGTGGCGGTCACCACGTTTGCCTCCAATGTCGCGCGCATCCGGGCGGTTGCCGAAGCCGCGGCCGCCTGCGGTCGCGAAGTGGTGCTGGTCGGGCGGGCGATGGAGCGCATCTCGCAGGTGGCGCGCGAGACCGGCTATCTCGACGGCATCGTCGATTTTCGGCCGCTTGAGGCTTACGGCTATCTGCCGAACGATCGGGTGGTTGCGCTGTGCACCGGCAGCCAGGGCGAGCCGCGCGCGGCGCTGTCGCGCATCGCCGAGGACGACCACCCGCTGGTGACCTTCTCCCGGGGCGACCGCGTGATCTTTTCCTCGCGCGCCATACCAGGCAACGAGAAGGCGGTCATGCGGATCATCAATGGCCTCGTCGTGCAAGGCATCGAGGTGATCACGGATCGCACCCATTTGGTGCATGTCTCCGGCCATCCGCGGCGCGCCGAGCTTGAGGAAATGATCGGCTGGGTGAAGCCCGAGATCCTGATCCCCGTGCATGGCGAGGCGCTGCACATGGCGGAGCACGCCGCGCTCGCGCGCCGGCTTGGCGTCGCAAAAGTGCTGCAATGCCGCAACGGCGATCTCATCCGCCTGGCGCCCGGCGCTCCTGCGGTCATCGACGAAATGCCGGCCGGCCGCCTCTACAAGGACGGCGCGCTCTTGGTGGACGCGCAGGCGCGCACGGTTGCCGACCGCCGCCGGCTCGGCTTCGTGGGCGTCGTGTCGGTGGCGTTCGCCATGACCAGCCGCGGCGAGATGGTGGGCGACGTCGCGATCGAGATGACGGGAGTCCCGGACAATGACGCGGACGGCAATCAGATCGGGCAACTCGCCTATGATGCGATACTGGAGGCAATCGACTCGATGCCGCGGCCGCGGCGGCGCGATCCCGACGCCGTTGCCGAGGCCGCACGGCGCGCCGTTCGCGCCGCGGTCGGCACGGCTTGGCGCAAGAAGCCGATCTGCCATGTCCAGGTGCTGACCGTTTGATCCTGCTGACCGTTTGATCCGGTTGACCGTTTGATGGCCGGCGCGATGGCGCAAAGGAGCCGAGCATGATTGGTCGTCTCAATCACGTGGCGATCGCGGTGCGCGACCTCGCCAAGGCGACCCGCATCTATCGGGAGACGCTCGGGGCCGACGTGTCCGATCCGGTGCCACAGCCCGATCACGGGGTGACCACCGTGTTCATCACGCTCCCCAACACCAAGATCGAGCTGATCGCGCCGCTCGGCGAGAATTCACCGATCGCGAATTTCCTGGCGCGCAGCCCCGAGGGCGGTATTCATCACGTCTGCTACGAGGTCGCCGACATCAGGGCGGCGCGAGACCGCCTGCGCCGCGACGGCGCGCGCGTGCTCGGCGACGGCGAGCCCAAGATCGGCGCGCATGGCAAGCCGGTGCTGTTCCTTCACCCAAAGGACTTCTGTGGAACTCTGATCGAGATCGAGCAGGCGTGAACGGGTTGCATCTACAAAAGAATTGCGGCCCGTGGGGGGTTCCGCGAGCCGCAATCACAAGGCCGATCGATGCGTGGGATTGGGGGACGGGGTCAGGGGACTGTCAATCCGCAACACAGTCGCCAGCGGTCTGCGAGAGCATTCCTTGCGTTCCTCACGGACATATGCGTGTTTAACATTGGGTTGAGGCGTTCGATAGCTCCCCATGCGCGTGATCTGATCTTTACCTTAATTCACGAAACTGACCAGGCTACCGCACCGTGTCGCTGACCACCGCCATTGCCACCTACTTCGTTCTCTGGTGGATCGTGCTGTTTGCGGTACTGCCATGGGGTGTCCGCAGCCAGGAGGAGAGTGGGACGGTCGTCCCGGGTACGGACCCGGGCGCGCCCACGCTGCCCAGGGTGTGGCGTAAGCTTTTTTGGACCACCATCGTGTCAGCGGTGATCTTCGTGCTGGTTGTAGCGCTTTACCGCTACGACATCATCACGTTCGACAAGCTGGCAGCCTGGTTTGGGGTAACCTGATAAGGCAACGTCCCGATCGAGGAAAAAAATTGAGCAGGACCAAGGCCCTGCTCCGATGATGGTTGTCGCCCAATTTCATCCCCGCCCGAACTGAACCTTGGCGGCTGTGGCTTAAAAGCGCCTGGGGGCTTTGTCCTCCCAAGACTTGGACCGCATAGCGGGCAATCCGTCAGCCTATTGCCCATCTATGCTGCGATAGAAATAACCAATCTTAGTGGGGCTTGTCACTATCATAAAAAACAGCGCTGCCATTCGGCGTGAACACAGTTCCGTGAAAGGTGCGGCCACCCCGGCTCGGGGCTTCACCGGCGGTCACTGGCACGCTCTCTGAAATCGAAGGCGGGGGCCTTGTGTTCCGGGAGCCGTTCCGGTTTCACTCTGCCTCCCAAAAACCGAGAATTCTTGCAAAGTGCCCTCATGCGCCTGTCCCGTTACTTCCTCCCGATCCTCCGTGAAGTGCCGAAGGAGGCCGAGATCGCCTCTCATCGGCTGATGCTGCGTGCCGGGATGATGCGGCAGGAGGCGGCCGGCATTTATGCGTGGCTGCCGCTCGGCTTCCGCGTGCTCAAGAACATCGAACGGATTGTGCGCGAGGAACAGGATCGCGCCGGCGCGATCGAGCTTCTGATGCCGACGCTGCAGCTTGCCGATCTCTGGCGCGAGAGCGGACGCTATGAGGCCTATGGTCCCGAGATGCTGCGCATCAAGGACCGGCACGAGCGCGAATTGCTCTATGGGCCGACCAACGAGGACATGATCACGGAAATCTTTCGCGCCTATGTCCGCTCGTATCGCGACTTGCCCAAGATCCTCTATCATATCCAATGGAAGTTCCGCGACGAGCAGCGGCCGCGTTTTGGCGTGATGCGCGGCCGCGAGTTCCTGATGAAGGATGCCTATTCCTTCGACCTCGACGAGGCGGCGGCACGCGTTTCCTACAACAAGATGTTCATCGCCTATCTGCGTACGTTCTCGCGCATGGGGCTCAAGGCGATCCCGATGCGGGCGGAGACCGGTCCGATTGGCGGCGATCTGTCGCACGAGTTCATCATCCTGGCGGACACCGGCGAATCCGCCGTGTTCTGCAATCGTGATGTGCTCGACCTGCAGATCCCCGGCGAAGACGTGGACTATGACAGCGACCTCGCCCCGCTGATCAAGCCGTGGACCAGCGTCTACGCCGCAACCTCCGATGTGCACGATGCTGCCCGCTTCGAGCGCGAAGTGCCGCCCGAGAAGCGTCTGCACACCCGCGGCATCGAGGTCGGGCAGATCTTCTACTTCGGCACCAAGTATTCGGTCCCGATGAAGGCCGCCGTGACCGGCTCTGACGGCGTCGAGCGGCCGACCCACGGCGGTTCCTACGGGGTCGGCGTGTCGCGCCTGGTCGGCGCGATCATCGAGGCGTTCCACGACGATGCCGGGATCAAATGGCCGGAGGCCGTCGCGCCGTTCCGGGTCGCCGTCCTCAACCTCAAGCAGGGCGGCAGCGATACCGACGCCGCCTGCGAACAGTTTTACAGGGCGCTCTCGGCCAAGGGGGTCGATGTGCTTTATGACGACACCGATCAGCGGCCCGGTGCCAAGTTCGCCACCGCCGACCTGATCGGCGTGCCCTGGCAGGTGCTGATCGGCCCGAAAGGGCTCGCCGAAGGCAAGATCGAGCTCAAGCGCCGCGCCGACGGCAGCCGCGAGCTCATGAGCCCGGCAGATGCCCTCGTCAGGCTGGCGCCCTGACGCGGCGCGCGTTATGACCCTGTGCGTTTTGGCCGCTTTCCGGTTGGCAACCGTGGCGTGAAACGGCCAGAATCATGTGAAAGTCGATGGCAGGAAGGATTGCCATGGCCGAGTCGACCGGGACCTACGCCTTCGCTCCCTTTGAATGGATGCTGTCGCTGCGCTACCTGCGCGCGCGGCGGCGCGAAGGATTCATCTCGGTGATCGCCGGGTTCTCGTTCCTCGGCATCATGCTGGGCGTCGCGACGCTGATCATCGTGATGGCGGTGATGAACGGCTTCCGCAAGGAGCTGCTCGACAAGATCATCGGCCTCAATGGCCATCTCCTGATCCAGCCGCTGGAAAGCCCGCTCACCGACTGGGAAGCCGTCACCGAGCGCCTGAGCAAGGTTGCAGGCGTGAAGCTCGTGGCGCCGATTGTCGAAGGCCAGGCGCTGGCGGCATCGCCCTTCAACGGCTCCGGCGTGCTGGTGCGCGGCATGCGGGCTTCCGAGCTGGCCAAGCTGCCGGCGATTGTCGGCCATATCGAGCAGGGCTCGCTCGACGGGTTTGACCGGGGGCAGGGGCTTATGATCGGGCGCAGGCTCGCCGACCAGCTGTCGTTGCGTTCCGGTGACAACGTCACCCTGGTCGCGCCCAAGGGCGCCGTCACGCCCATGGGCGTCACGCCACGTACCAAAGGCTATCGGATCGCAGCCGTATTCAAGGTAGGGATGTCGGAATACGATCTGACGTTCGTGTTCATGCCGCTGAACGAAGCGCAGGCGTACTTCAACCGTGCCGGCGACGTGACCGCCATCGAGATCTACCTCGACGATCCGGAGAAGATTGACCACTACCGCAAGGTGATTGCGGAAGCCGCCGGGCGTCCCATCTTCATGGTCGACTGGCGCCAGCGCAATGCCACGTTCTTCAGCGCGCTCCAGGTCGAGCGCAACGTGATGTTCCTGATCCTGACGCTGATCGTGCTGGTGGCGGCGCTTAACATCGTGTCCGGGCTGATCATGCTGGTGAAGGACAAAGGACCAGCCATAGCGATTCTGCGCACCATGGGGGCGTCGCAGGGATCGATCCTGCGCATCTTTCTGATCACCGGCGCCTCGATCGGGTTTGTCGGGACGCTGGTCGGGCTCGCGCTCGGCGTTCTCGTGTGCCTCAACATCGAGTCCATCCGCCTGTTCCTGTCCTGGGTCACCAACACCAACTTGTTTGACCCCACGCTCTATTTTCTCTCGCGCCTGCCGGCTGATATGGATGCCAGCGAGACGGCCGCAGTGGTCGTGATGGCGCTCACGCTGTCGCTGCTCGCAACCTTGTACCCGTCCTGGCGCGCGGCCCGGCTCGATCCGGTCGAGGCGCTGCGCTATGAATGACGTCACGACCACGGCCTTTCGGGCGGCTGTAACCACGGCAGAATTGACGATGGCCGAGGCGGACGACGTTCCGATTCTCTTCCTGCACGGCATCGGTCGGACCTATCATCAGGGCACCGAGCCACTCGAAGTACTCAAGGACGCCGAATTGGCGCTGTGGCCGGGCCAGTCGATCGCGCTGGTGGCGCCGTCAGGCGCCGGCAAGTCGACGCTCCTGCATGTGGCCGGCCTGCTCGAGCATCCCGATGCGGGCGAGGTCTTTGTCAACAAGCTCCCGACCTCGCGCTTACCCGATGCCGAGCGCACCCGCATTCGGCGCACCGAGATCGGCTTCGTCTATCAGTTCCACCACCTGCTGCCCGAGTTCTCCGCGCTGGAGAACGTCATGCTGCCGCAGATGATCCGCGGGCTCTCCCGCAAGGAAGCCGGTCGCCGCTCGCTCGAGCTTCTGAGCTATCTCGGCCTGAAAAATCGCTCGACCCATCGGCCGGCGGAGCTTTCGGGCGGCGAGCAGCAGCGGGTGGCGATCGCGCGTGCCGTCGCCAATGCGCCGCGTATTCTGCTTGCCGACGAACCGACCGGGAATCTCGACCCGCAGACCGCCGATCATGTGTTCAAGGCGCTCACGCAACTCGTGCGCGCCTCTGGCCTCGCCATGCTCTGTGCGACCCACAACATGGAACTCGCCGCCCGCATGGACCGACGGGTCACGCTGCGGGACGGGAAAGTCGTCGAGAGCTGAGGAACGCCGGGCTCTCCTCCGACATCTCTGAACAATCGGAGTTTTTTCCCATCGTATGACTCCGCTTGACGATGGGAACGGAATGTGAACAATGTTCCCTCTTCGTTCCTGGAGGTTGTCATGTTCCGTTCGATCATTGAGGAAGCCGCCGCACTCGCCTCGTTGGCGCTGTTTATCGGCATGATCGCAATCTGGGCGCAGGTATTCGCCACCCTCTGATCGCCACCCTCTGATCGCCACCCGGTATCGCGATCCGTCAGCGCCCCGGCGGTGGGGAGGGACGGGCTGGGGATAAGCCGGATGACGCGTGTGCGCGCTGCTGCCGAGGTGGACAGCGCAGACTGGCCCCCGCACGATCCGGTCTGAGATTCGCGGGGATTCCATGGTCGATCCGGGTTTTGTGCATCTGCACGTGCACTCGTCCTATTCGCTGCTTGAAGGCGCGCTGCCGATCGCACGGCTCGCTGAACTGGCCAAGGCCGACCGGCAGCCAGCACTGGCGCTCACCGACACCGACAACATGTTCGGGGCGCTGGAGTTTTCCGAGAAGATGGCGGCAAGCGGCATCCAGCCGATCGTCGGCTGCGCGCTCGCCATTGATTTCGGCGACCAGGAGGCGCGCCCGGGCAGCCCATCGCCCGAGCGAACGCGCATCGTCCTCTTGGCCGCGCGCGAGGAGGGCTATCGCAGCCTGATGCGGCTCAATTCGCGCGCCTTTCTGGAAAGCCCGCCGCATGAGCGCCCGCATGCCAAGGTCGCTTGGCTCGAGGGCGCGACCGAAGGCTTGATCGCGCTCACCGGCGGACCCGGCGGCCCGCTCGATGCGGCGATCGTGGCCGGGCAGGACGCGCTGGCGCAGTCGCGCTGCGAGACGCTGTCGCGGCTGTTCGGCGACCGGCTCTACATCGAGCTGCAGCGCCATGGCGACGAGCGCGACGCCGAGGCGGCCTTGCTCGACATGGCTTATGCGCGCGGGATCCCGCTGGTCGCCACCAACGAGCCGTTCTTCGCCAAGCGCGACGACCACGAAGCGCACGACGCGCTGATCTGCATTGCCGAGGGCAAGCTCATCGCCGACCGCGAGCGGCGCCAGCTCACGCCCGAATATCGCTTCAAGACCCGGGCCGAGATGGCGACGCTGTTTAACGACCTGCCGGAGGCGCTCGCCTCCACGGTCGAGATCGCGCAGCGTTGCGCGTTCCGTCCGACCACCAAGGCGCCGATCCTGCCGCGCTTTTCGGTCGGGGAGAACGGCGAAACGGTCGACGAGGCGGCCGAGTTGCGCCGGCAGGCCAAGGCCGGCCTCGAGCGGCGGCTGCGCCTGCACGGCCTTGCGCCCGGGCGCACCGAAGAGGACTACCAGCAGCGGCTCGCCTTCGAGCTCGGCGTCATCGAGAAGATGAAATATCCGGGCTACTTCCTGATCGTTGCCGACTTCATCCAGTGGGCGAAGTCGCAAGGCATCCCGGTCGGGCCAGGTCGCGGCTCGGGCGCGGGCTCGCTCGTTGCCTATGCGCTCACCATCACCGACCTCGATCCGATCCGGTTCGGGCTTCTGTTCGAGCGCTTCCTCAACCCGGAACGCGTCTCGATGCCGGACTTCGACATCGACTTCTGCCAGGACCGGCGCGACGAGGTGATCCGCTACGTCCAGCAGCGTTATGGCCGCGACCGTGTTGCCCAGATCATCACTTTCGGAACGCTGCAGGCGCGCGGCGTGCTGCGCGACGTCGGCCGCGTGCTGCAGATGCCCTACGGGCAGGTCGACAAGCTCTGCAAGCTCGTGCCGCAGAACCCCGCCAACCCGGTCACGCTCAAGCGGGCGATCGAGGACGAGCCGCGGTTGCAGGCGGAGCGCGACCGCGATCCGGTGGTGCGGCGCGCCTTCGACATTGCGCAGAAGCTCGAAGGGCTGCACCGTCATGCCTCGACGCACGCGGCCGGCATCGTGATCGGCGAACGGCCGCTCTCCGAACTGGTGCCGCTCTATCGCGATCCGAAGTCGAACATGCCGGTGACCCAGTTCAACATGAAGTGGGTCGAGCCCGCGGGGCTTGTGAAGTTCGACTTCCTCGGCCTCAAGACGCTGACCGTGCTGCAGACCGCGGTGCGGTTCGTGCGCAAGCGCGACATTGACATCGATCTCCTCAGCATCCCGCTCGACGACGCCAAGACCTACGCAATGCTGGCGCGCGGCGAGACCGTCGGCGTGTTCCAGGTGGAAAGCGCGGGCATGCGGCGTGCGCTCGTCGACATGCGGCCGGACCGGTTCGAGGACTTGATTGCGCTGGTCGCGCTCTACCGACCGGGTCCGATGGCCAACATCCCGACCTATTGCGCGCGCAAGCTCGGTGACGAGCAGATTGAATATCTCCATCCCAAGCTCGAATCGATCCTGCGCGAAACCTACGGTGTCATCACCTATCAGGAGCAGGTGCAGCAGATCGCGCGCGATCTCGCCGGCTACAGCCTCGGCAAGGCCGATATCCTTCGCCGCGCCATGGGCAAGAAAGACAAGAAGGAAATGGCCTCGCAGCGCGGCGACTTCATTGCGGGTGCGGTCGAACGCGGCATTGAACGGGCGGACGCGGAGGCGATCTTTGATGCTTGCGCAAAATTTGCCGAATACGGCTTCAACAAATCACACTCCGCACCCTACGCGTTTCTGACCTATCAGACCGCCTACATGAAGGCGAACTATCCGGTCGAGTTCATGGCCGCCTCGATGACGCTCGATGCCGGCAACACCGACAAACTCGCGGAATTCCGCGCCGAGGCGGAACGGCTCGGCATCAAGGTGGTGCCGCCGTCGGTCAATCGCTCCGCCGCCGCCTTCGAGGTCGAAGGCGAAAGCATTCTCTACTCGCTTGCAGCGCTGAAAGGCGTCGGCACGCAGGCGGTCGAGGCGATTGTTGCGGCGCGCGGCGACCGTCCGTTCACGGACCCCGCCGACTTTGCAACCCGCATCAATCCGCGCGCGGTCAACAAGCGCGTGCTCGAAAGCCTCGCGGCCTCCGGCGCTTTCGACGCGATCGAGCCTGATCGCGCGACCGTCTTCGCTTCCGTCGATGCGCTTTTGGCGGAAGCGCAGCACGCCCACGAGACCAAGGAGAGCGGCGCGCTCGAGTTCTCGTTCGGCGAGACGTCCGCGCGCGGCGCGCTGCGGCTGCCCAAGGTCGAGCCGTGGCTGCCGGCCGAGCGCCTGCAGAAGGAGTTCGACGCCATCGGCTTCTTTCTCTCCGGCCATCCGCTCGACGACTACATGCCGGCGCTCAAGCGCATGCGCGTGCAGTCATGGATGGAATTCACGCGCGCCGTGAAGTCGGGCGTCAGCGCCGGCCGCGTGGCCGCGACTGTCGTCGCGCGCACCGAGCGGCGCACACGCACCGGCAGCAAGATGGGGATCATCGGGCTCTCCGATCCATCCGGCCACTACGAGGCAGTGCTGTTCTCCGAAGGCCTGCAGCAGTATCGCGACCTGCTCGAGCCCGGCAGCGCGGTGCTCTTGATGCTTTCGGCCGAGTTGCAGGGCGACGAGGTGCGCGCGCGCATCCAGATGGTCGAGCCGCTCGACAAGGCGGCCGCCAAGCTGCAGAAGGCGCTGCGCGTATTCGTGCGCAGCGAGGCGCCGATCGAGAGTGTCGCCAAGCGCCTCGACGGCCACGGCGACGGCGAGGTCTCGATGGTGCTGATGTTGCGGGAAGGGACCGAGGTCGAGGTCAAGCTGCCTGGCCGCTTCAAGGTCTCCCCGCAGATCGCCGGCGCCATCAAGGCCATTCCGGGCGTGGTGGAAGTGCAGGCGCTATAGCTTCAGCAGACGTTACTGCACCGGCTGAATGTTCGCCGCCTTCGCGAGCGCCGTCCATTTCGCGATCTCGGATTTGATCAAGGCAGCGAACGCGTCGGGCTTGTTCACCACCGCCTCGGCGCCGTCCTTGGCAAGCCGCGCCTTCATCTCGGGCGTCCGGAAGCCTTCGGCGATCTTGCTCTGCAAGAGATCGAGAATGGGCGCGGGCGTGCCGGCCGGCGCCAGGATGCCGAACCACTGCAGGGCTTCGTATTTCGGCACGCCGCTCTCCTCGATGGTCGGCACACTCGGCATCGCATCGCTGCGCTTGAGCCCGGTGACGCCGAGCGCGCGCATGGTGCCCTGGTCGACATGCGGCTTGGCGGTCAGCACATTGAGCATCATGCCCGACACGCGGCCGCCCAGGATGTCGGTGACCGACTGGGAGACGCCACGATAAGGGATGTGCTGAACATCGATGCCGGCCATGCTCTTGAACAGCTCCATCGCCATGTGCGGCGCGGTGCCGATCCCGGCTGACCCATACGTGAGCTTGCCTGGCTCGCGCTTGGCGAGCGCGATGAACTCCTGGGTGGTCTTGGCGGCGACCGAGGGATGCACGACAAGCGCTTGCGGCAACACGACCAGCTGCGTGACCGGCGCGAACACCTTGGTGACGTCGAACGGCATCGACTTGCGCGCGACGTGCATCGAGGTGGTGGTGCTCGGCGAAAGGTAGAGCGTGTAGCCGTCCGCCGGCGAATGCAGGACGGCCTCCATGCCGACCAGCGTGCCGCCGCCCGGCCGGTTGTCGACCACGAACTGCTGGCCGAGCACGCTCGACAGGTGTTGCGCTGCAAGGCGCGCAAACGTATCGCTGCCGCCGCCGGGCGTTGCCGGAACCACGATCCGCACGGTCCGGTTGGGATAGTTGGATTGCGCCGCACCCGAGGTCGCAAGCAGGCAAAGCCCGGTCAACGCCAATAACGCACGCCCGAACATCGTCACCTCCCCAGCGACCGTCCCAAAACTGTTTTTCTTGGCGGTATTCTAGGCTATCTGAGCGGGATCGCAAATGCGGAGTGACGTGCAGAGAAGCCGGGAGGAGCAATGACGCTTGCAAGGACCGGGCGGTCGAAGCGGATCGCCATCATCGGCGGGGGGATCGGCGGGCTGGCCGCAGCGGTGGCGTTGCAGCAGCGTGGCTTCGAGGTGCACGTCTACGAGCGGGCGAGCAGGATCGCGGAAGTTGGCGCGGGCCTGCAGGTCGGTCCCAACGCCGTCAAGGTGCTCTATGCACTCGGGCTCAAGGACGCGCTGCATCGCAGCGCCTACGAGCCGACCAACATGGTCTCGATCAAGTGGGACGATGCCAGCCTGCGCCATCGCGTGCCGCTCAAGGCAATCGCGAGCGAGCAATACGGCGCGCCCTACATGACTGCGCATCGCGCCCATATCCAGGGCATGCTGCATGAGGCACTGCCGGACAATGTCATCACGCTCGATGCGGCTTGCGTGGGCGCCGATACGCGCGGCGACGCCGCGATTGCGCGCTTCGCCGACGGCCGCGAAGTGGAAGCCGACATCGTCATCGGTGCCGACGGCATTCGCTCCGCCATCCGCGCCCAGCATTTCGGCGCCGATCATCCGCGCTTCACCGAGATGATGTGCTGGCGCGCCATGGTGCCGATCGAGCATGTGCCCACGCGGTTCGGGCCGGGCGGCTCGGTCGAATTGGCGCGCGGGGAGTATTTCGGCTGGCTTGGGCCGAACGGCCACGTGATCTGCTACCCGATCGGCCGCGGCGAGATGCTCAACATGTTCTGCGGCCATGTCACCGACCAGTGGGTCGAGGAATCCTGGTCAGTGCCGAGCTCGCGCGACGAGCTCATTGCGGCCTATGAGGGTTGGAACCAAGCGCTCATCGGCATCTTCCGGCACGTCGAGCACGTGTTCAAATGGGGCATCCACGACCG
Organism: uncultured Alphaproteobacteria bacterium; assembly: GCA_963753575.1. Classification (GTDB taxonomy): domain Bacteria; phylum Pseudomonadota; class Alphaproteobacteria; order Rhizobiales; family Xanthobacteraceae; genus VAZQ01. The sequence goes on along the minus strand of CAVWCR010000003.1, from coordinate 1,068,247 downwards.
CGACCCGGTGCCGGAATGGACCAAGGGCAGGGTGACGCTCTTGGGCGACGCCGCGCACCCGACCATGCCGACGCTCGCGCAGGGCGGCAACATGGCGATCGAGGACGGCTACGTGCTCGCGCGCAATCTCGCCCGCCATGACGACATGGCGGCAGGCCTCAAGGCCTATGTCGCCGAGCGCCAGCCGCGCACGGCGCGCGTTACGCTGCAGTCGCGCCAGCAGTTCGCCAATAACCGGAAGGTGCCGCCGCCGCCCTTCATCGACCGCACCTGGATCTACACCTTCGACGCGACGCACGAGCAGGAGGTGCCGCAGCCCGCCTGACCGCTTCAGGCAACATGCCCCCCTGTGGCGTGTTGCGCGGGCTGGGCACGCAGCTGGGAGGCCGTCCTGGCCCCTCCCAGGGCCGTCAGAGGGGCCTTGTAGCTTGCGTCCAGGGCCCCGCACCTATATAAGCCGCGCCATCTCACACGCGGACCCTGGCTCAACGGCCGTCCGGTGGCTCATCCCTCCAGGGGGGTGCTGCTCACAGGTCCGCGGCGGATCAACCGGAGAATGACCATGGCGCTGCCCGACTACAGCATGCGCCAGCTGTTGGAAGCTGGCGTGCACTTCGGCCATCAGGCCCACCGTTGGAACCCGAAGATGGGCGAGTACATCTTCGGCACCCGCAACAACATCCACATCATCGACCTCGCCCAGTCGGTGCCGATGCTTCATCGCGCGCTGCAGGCGGTGAGCGACACCGTCGCCAAGGGCGGTCGCATCCTGTTCGTCGGCACCAAGCGCCAGGCGCAGGACGCGGTCGCAGACGCCGCCAAACGCTGCGCGCAATACTATGTCAACTCGCGCTGGCTCGGCGGCACGCTGACCAACTGGAAGACCATCTCGGGCTCGATCTCGCGGCTACGCAAGCTCGAAGAGATGCTCGCCTCCAACGAGGCCGGCGGCTACACCAAGAAAGAGCGCCTCGAGCTGCAGCGCGAGCGCGACAAGCTCGACCGCGCGCTCGGCGGCATCAAGGACATGGGCGGCCTGCCCGATCTCCTGTTCGTGATCGACACCAACAAGGAAGACATCGCGATCAAGGAAGCGCGGCGCCTGGGCGTGCCGGTCGCAGCCGTGGTCGACACCAATTGCAACCCGAACGGCATCACCTACGTGGTTCCGGGCAATGACGACGCCAGCCGCGCGATCACGCTCTACTGCGATCTCATCGCGCGGGCCGCCATCGACGGCATCTCGCGCGCCCAGGGCGATATGGGCATCGACGTGGGCGCCGCCGCTGAGCCGGTCGTGGAAGAGCTGCCGCCCGCCGCCACCGACAACGTCGGTTACGAGGCGCTTTCGGGTCCGCGCGGCGTTGCCGACGATCTCAAGAAGCTCGCCCATGTCTCGCCCACGATCGAGAAGAAGTTCAACGATCTTGGCATTTTCCACTACTGGCAGATCGCGAGCCTGGGTCCTGAGGCCGCGCACAAGATCGGCGAAGACATCGGACTGCCCGGCCGCATGGAAGGCTGGATTACCCAGTCGAAGCAACTGACTGCGGAATGACCGTTACGTCCGGCCGCCGGGGCCGGACGCCTCGTTTCAAGTCTTGAAAAGCACGTCGCAACAGCGGGACGTGAGTGGCCGACCCAGGCCATGACGCAGAAGGATATGTTCGATGGCCAATATCACCGCACAGATGGTCAAGGAGCTGCGCGAGCGGACCGGCGCGGGCATGATGGATTGCAAGGCGGCGCTCGGCGAGACCAGCGGCGAGATGGAGCCAGCGGTTGACCTTCTGCGCAAGAAAGGGCTCGCGAAGGCCGCCAAGAAGGCCGGCCGCATCGCGGCCGACGGCCTGATCGGGATTTCCGTGACCGCCACCAAGGGCGTGGTGGTGGAAGTCAATTCGGAGACCGACTTCGTCGCCCGCAACGAATTCTTCCAGGGCCTGGTCAAGATGATCGCCGACGTGGCGCTCACCGCCGGGACCGACGTCGAGGCAATCAACAAGGCCAAGATCGGCAATCTCACGGTCGCGGAAGCCATCTCGGAATCGATCGCCAAGATCGGCGAGAATATCTCGCTGCGGCGTGCGGCCTCGCTCGAAGTCAAGCAAGGCGCGGTGGCAACCTACGTCCACAACTCGGTATCCGAAGGGCTCGGCAAGATCGGGGTCCTGGTGGCGCTCGAATCGGCTGGCAAGGCCGAGGAGCTCGCCCAGATCGGCCGCAAGATCGCGATGCACGTCGCGGCCTCCAATCCGCAGTCCGTCGATCCGTCGGGGCTGAGCCTCGAGGTAATCCGGCGCGAGAAGGATGTGCTCGCCGACAAGGCCAAGACGCAGGGTAAACCGGCCAATATCATCGACAAGATCGTGGAATTGGGCCTCAAGACCTTCTACAAGGAGGTCTGCCTGCTCGATCAGCCCTACATCCATGAGCCGGACAAGAGCGTGGCGCAGGCCATCAAGGAGACCGAGGGCAAGGCCGGCGCTCCGATCAAGGTGACGGGTTTCGTGCGTTACGCGCTGGGTGAGGGCATCGAGCGCGAGGAAAAGGATTTCGCCGCCGAAGTCGCGGCAGCGGCAGCACCGCGCTGATCGTCGTTGCGGCCGGTTCGCGGCTCATCGCGACGGCGCCCCCTGAGCGAGCTTATCAGCGAGCCAATCATGGCAAGTCCGATCTACCGCCGGGTCGTCGTCAAGGTGTCGGGCGAGGCTCTGATGGGGCCGGACTCATTTGGAATTCATCAGCCCACGCTCGATCGCATCGCGGCCGACCTGGTGGCGGCGCGCTCGCTCGGAGTCGCGCTCGGGGTCGTGGTTGGCGGCGGGAACATCTTTCGCGGCGTCAAGGTATCCGAACAAGGCATCCCGCGGGTCACCGGCGACACCATGGGCATGCTGGCAACCGTCATGAACGCGCTCGCGCTCGAGACCGCGATCGAGCGGGCGGGCGCGCCGGTGCGGACCATGTCGGCGCTGGTCATGCCGGGCGTCTGCGAAACCTATGAGCGACCGCGCGCCTTGCGCCATCTCGAGGATGGACGCATGGTCTTGTTTGCGGCCGGAACCGGCAATCCGTTCTTCACCACCGACACGACGGCGGTGCTGCGCGCCGCCGAGATCGGAGCGGGCGCAGTGCTGAAAGCGACCGACGTGGACGGGATTTACAGCGCCGACCCGAAGAAAGACAACAATGCCAAGCGCTACGATCGCCTGACCCACCAGGAGGCCCTGGATCGCGGGCTCAAAGTCATGGACGCCACCGCCTTCGCGCTTGCCCAAGAGAATCATATGCCTATCATTGTGTTCTCGATCCGCGCCAAAGGAGCGATCGAAGCGGTTCTGCAAGGGCAGGGTCGCGCAACGACGGTCTGTTCTTAGAGGTCTTGGAGGATTCGCCAGTCGATTGGTCGCCGATCGGAGCGCTCGGGCGAAGCGGTCTCACCACGAACCACGAAACGGCTTTCAAGAGGCATTGCCATGGTAGCCGCAACCCACGACATGAACGAACTCAAACGCCGCATGCAGGGTGCGGTTCAGGTGCTGAAGCTGGAGCTGGGGGGCTTGCGCACAGGCCGGGCATCCGCAAACCTGCTCGAACCGGTTCAGGTCGAAGCTTACGGCAGCCACATGCCGCTCAATCAGTTGGCGACTATCAGCGTGCCCGAGCCGCGCCTGCTCACCGTACAGGTCTGGGACAAGTCGATGGTGCACGCGGTAGAGAAGGCGATCTCGGCCTCGAATCTCGGCTTGTCGCCGTCGACCGAAGGCCAGATGCTGCGGCTGCGCATTCCCGAACTCAACGAGGAGCGACGCAAGGATCTGGTCAAGGTCGCGCACAAATACGCCGAGGCTGCCAAGGTGGCGGTTCGCCACGTCAGGCGCGACGGTCTGGATATTCTCAAGAAGCTGGAAAAAGATCACAAGATCAGCGAGGACGACGGCAAGCGGTCGTCCGAACAGGTGCAGAAGGTGACCGACGAGGTGATTACCGAAGTCGACCGGATGCTGGCCGCCAAGGAGAAGGAGATCCTCACGGTGTGAGGTGTCGCTGATGTCGAATGCCGAGGCGCTGAGTAGTGCACAGATCGGCGATTTTGCCGTACCGCGTCACGTTGCCATCATCATGGACGGCAACGGCCGCTGGGCGGCCGCGCGCGGGCTGCCGCGCAGCGAGGGTCATCGGCGCGGCGTCGAGGCGCTGCGGCGCACCGTGCGCGCGGCCGGCGATCTCGGCATCGGCATCCTGACCATCTTTTCATTCAGCTCGGAGAACTGGTCGCGCCCGCCCATGGAAATTCGCGACCTGATGGGTCTGCTGCGGCGCTTCATCCGTAACGATCTCATCGAGTTGCACCAGAACGGCGTGCATGTGCGCGTCATCGGCGAGCGCGCGACGCTCGACCCTGAAATCCGACGGCTGCTCGAAGAGGCCGAGGAGCGCACCAAGGACAACGACAAGCTCACGCTCGTGGTAGCGTTCAACTATGGCGGCCGCCAGGAGATCGCACGCGCGGCGCAGCGGCTTGCAGCCGACGTCGCGGCCGGCCGCCTGAAGGCAAGCGAGGTCACCGCCGAGCGCATTTCGGCCAGTCTCGACGCGCCCGACTTGCCCGATCCCGATCTCATCATTCGCACCAGCGGCGAGCAGCGGCTGTCGAACTTCCTGCTCTGGCAGGCGGCTTACAGCGAGCTCGTCTTCGTCCCCACCTACTGGCCGGATTTCGACCGCCCCACGCTCGAAAGCGCCATTGCCGAGTACCGCCGTCGCGAACGCCGATTTGGCGGCCTGATCGCAAAGACCGGCTCCTGACACATGATCAACGCGGACCCCGCGCGTTCCCTGCACACTGCCAGCCCCGGCGGGAGCGAACTGATGCTGCGCGTCCTGTCGGGCCTCGTGCTGGCGCCGCTGGCGATCGGGGTGGCCTATCTCGGCGGCTGGATCTTCGTCGCGTTCTGGGCCGTCGCCGCGTTGCTGGTGTTTTGGGAGTGGTGCACCCTGGTCGCCGACGGGGAGCGACGGACAATCCTCATGACCGGGGGCGCTCCGATCCTGCTCGCCATCCTGCTCACCGGTGCCGCCGCACAAACGCCGGAAGGCAGTCACACCGTCCGCCTGGTGGCGGCCGGCACGTTGCTGGCGATGGGCATGTTCGCAGTCGCGGCGCTGGCGCCGAGCGGGCGGCGAACCTGGACGGCGGGCGGCATCGCCTATGCGGGTTTGCTCGGCGCGGCGCCGATCGTGTTGCGCAACGATGATCACTACGGATTCCAGGCCATCATCCTTCTGTTCGCGATTGTGTGGACAACCGACATTGTCGCCTACTTCATGGGACGCGCCATCGGCGGGCCGAAGCTTGCTCCGCAAATCAGCCCGAAGAAAACCTGGTCCGGAGCCGTGAGCGGCGCCGTTGCGGCGGTCGCGGCCGCAGTCGTGGTCGCCCTGCTGGCGAGGCTTCCTGACGTCGTGGCATTGGGCTTCCTGGCGGTCGCCGCGTCGATCGCCGCGCAAGCCGGCGACCTGTTCGAATCCGCCGCCAAGCGCCGGTTTGGCGCCAAGGATTTCAGGCCACCTGATCCCCGGCCACGGTGGGCTGATGGATCGGCTGGACGGTTTCATGGCGGCAGCGATTTTCGCCGCGTTGATCGGGCTCATGCATGGCGGTGCCGATCAGGCCGCGCGCGGACTCTTGTTGTGGTGACGTGATGTCGATGCAGACAACCGCCGTTCCATTGGATCATCAGGCCGAGCCCACGACGGAGCGCAGCGTCACGATTCTTGGCGCCACCGGTTCGATCGGGGCCAGCACGATCGACCTGATCAAGCGGCAGCGCGCGCACTACCGGGTGGAGGCGGTGAGCGCGCACACGAATGCGGCCGCGCTGGCGGCACTGGCGCGCGAGTTGAACGTGCGCTTCGCCGCGATCGGCGATGAAGCGGCCTATGGTGAGCTCAAGGACGCACTTGCCGGCAGCGGAATAGCGGCAGGCGCTGGCGCCAGCGCCCTGATCGAAGCCGCCGAGCGGCCCGCCCAGTGGGTGATCGCCGCCATCACGGGCGCAGCCGGGCTCAAGCCGACGCTCGCGGCGGCCGAGCGCGGCGTCATCGTGGCGATCGCCAACAAGGAGTGCCTGGTGTGTGCTGGCAGCCTGTTCATGCGCCGCGCTGCCGCCGCCGGCGCCACCGTGCTGCCGGTTGATTCCGAGCACAATGCCCTGTTCCAGGCGATGAGCGGCAGCCGCCGCAAGGACGTGCGGCGCGTCATCCTCACCGCCTCAGGCGGCCCGTTCCGAACCTGGTCCGCCGCCGACATTCAGGCCGCCACCCCGGAACAGGCTCTCAAGCACCCGAACTGGACGATGGGGCAGAAGGTGACGATCGATTCGGCCACCCTGATGAACAAGGGGCTCGAGGTGATCGAGGCGCATCATCTGTTTGCGCTGGCACCGGACGAGATTGACGTGCTGGTGCATCCCCAGTCGATCGTGCATGGGCTGGTCGAATTCCGCGACGGCTCGCTGATCGCGCAGTTGGGAAGCCCCGACATGCGCATTCCAATCGCCCACTGCCTGGCCTGGCCGCAGCGCATCTTCGGGCCTGCGCAGCGGCTCGATCTCGCCCGCCATGGCAGCTTGACCTTCGAGAATCCCGATCTGGAACGGTTCCCGGCCCTGGCCCTGGCCCGGCAGGCGCTGGAGGTTGGGGGCGGCGCCCCGACGGTCCTGAACGCCGCCAACGAAGTTGCGGTCGCTGCGTTCCTCGCCCGGGGCCTGCATTTTCTGGGGATTGCAGCCCTGGTTGAGGCTACTCTGGAGGCCGCAACCAAACGGGGGCTGGTGCGGGAGCCTGCTACCGTCGAGGATGCCCTTGCGGTTGACCATGATTCGAGATCGCTAGCGGCTGAGCTCTTGCCCGAAATTGCCGTAAAGGCATCATAGTTCTGGCTGTCATCAAAGGTTAACGAGCAGGCCTGATGGAATTTGTTCGCGGAATAGTCAGTTGCTGGGGTGGCACGCCGGTCCTGTTCGTTTTCAGTATCGTCGTTTTCTTCCATGAGCTGGGCCATTTCCTGGTCGCCCGCTGGTCCGGCGTCAGGGTGCTGGTCTTTTCCATCGGGTTTGGGCCCGAGCTCCTTGGTTTCAACGATCGCCACGGGACGCGCTGGAAGCTGTCCGTGATCCCGTTGGGCGGGTACGTCAAATTCCTCGGCGACGAGAACGCAGCCAGCGTGCCCGACCAGGCCGCCGTCGCCCAGATGTCCGAGGCCGAAAGGCGGGAAAGCTTCATCGATCAGAAGGTTGGTCCAAGGTCGGCGATCGTGGCGGCGGGCCCGATTGCCAATTTCGTGCTCGCCATCGTGATCTTTGCCGGCCTAGCGATGACCTACGGGAAGCCCAGTACGGTGGCGCGCGTGGATCAAGTGCAGCCAGGCAGTGCCGCCGAGGTCGCGGGCTTCAAGCCCGGCGATGTCGTGTTGTCGATCAACGGCCACCGGATCGACAATTTCACCGATATGCAGCGGATCGTCAGCGTGAGCGCGGGCGAAACCTTGACCTTCGTGGTCAAGCGTGATGGGCGCGAGGTGACCCTCACGGCCGTGCCACGGTTGCAGGAGGTCAAGGACCCCTTCGATACCGTGCAGCGTCGCGGGATCCTGGGAATCAGCCGCTCGCTCGACCCGACCGAACAGCAGTACGAGCCGGTCTCCCCCATCGGGGCCGTCGCCTGGGGAGTGTCCGAGACCTGGTACGTGATCCACGGCACCCTGAGCTCGATCGGGCGGATGTTCGTTGGCCGCGAATTCAGCGGATCAGGTCGGCGGGCCAATCCGGATTGCCGAGGTTTCCTGCAAGGTGGCCACCATCGGGATGGCGGCCCTGCTTCACCTGACGGCCGTGCTGTCGATCTCGATCGGGCTGCTCAACCTGTTTCCGATCCCGCTGCTCGACGGCGGCCACCTTTTGTTCTACGCTATTGAGAAGCTGCGCGGCCGGCCGCTGTCGGAACGGGCCCAGGAATTCGGCTTCCGAATCGGTCTTGCTGTTGTCTTAATGCTGATGATCTTTGCGACTTACAATGACATAAGTCGCCATGTACGGCGTTGGTTCGAGTCCTGAGGGGGACGGCACTGGGGTAGTGCCGTGGCAATGTAGCAACGCTTTGGGAATAAAGGGGAAAAAGTTGGTCGACTTCCTTTGCAGCAAGGGCTGAAACCGGCTAGAAGCGGAAACGCTACTGGCGGGGACAACTCCTTTCACAAAGCGACCAACAGGGGAACAAGGGCGCGGTGCGGATGGGACTGGGAGTACGGATCTTTCGGGGGCTTGGCATCGCTTGCTTCGTCCTCTGGGGCATCATTATCGGCGCTGCACCGGTGCTCGTGCCGGTTGGGAGCGCCTATGCGCAGGGCACTGGCTCCATCGTGGTGGAGGGGAATCGGCGGGTCGAGGCGAGCACGATTTGCTCGTACTTCAAGCCCGGTCCGAATGGCCGAATCGGCGCCTTTGAGATCGACGAGGCTTACAAGGCGCTGCTGGCCACCGGCCTGTTCCAGGAAGTCCACATTCACACGACCGGCGGCCGAATCGTCGTCAGCGTGATCGAGAACCCGGTCATCAACCGGATCGCGTTTGAGGGCAATTCGAAGGTCAAGGAAGAGCAGCTCAAGCTCGAGATTCAGTCGCGCGAGCGCGGCACGCTGTCCCGCCCCGTCGTGCAGTCGGACGTCCAGCGCATCGTCGAGGTCTATCGGCGCAGCGGCCGCTACGATGTCCACGTCAATCCCGTGATCATCGACCTGCCCAACAGCCGCGTCGATCTGGTGTTCGAGATCAAAGAGGGTGGACGGACCAATATCCGGAGCATCGATTTCGTCGGCAACAAGGCTTATTCCGGCTTCCGTCTGAAAGAAGTGATCAGGACGTCGGAATCCGGCTTGCTGCCGTTCCTGCAGAGCACCAACATCTACGATCCAGACCGAATCGAGGCCGATCGCGAGTTGTTGCGGCGGTTCTACCTCAAGCACGGCTACATCGACGTTCGCGTGCCGCCGGTGGTGGTCGAGTTCGATCCCGACAAACACGGCTTCCTGATCAAGTTCGTGATTGAGGAGGGCGAGCAGTTCCGCGTCGGCACGGTTGACGTGCGCTCAAGCGTGCGTGCGCTCGATCCCGGGCTGGTCCGCTCGCGGCTGCGCGTCTATCCGGGCGAAATCTTCAACACCGAGGCGGTGGAGAAGACTGTCGAGGATATGACGATCGAGGCCGCCCGGCAGGGATTCGCCTTCGTGTCGGTGCGCCCGCGCGCCGACCGCGATCCCAGCGGCCGAAAGGTCAATATCGCCTTCTCGATCGAGGAGGGCGCGCGTGTCTACATCGAGCAGATCAACATTAAGGGCAACACCCGCACGCGCGATCACGTGATCCGGCGCGAGTTCGACGTCGCCGAAGGCGACCCCTACAACCGTGCGCTGATCGCGCGCGCTGAGCGGCGTCTCAAGAACCTGAGCTACTTCAAGGAAGTCAAGATCAACACCGAGCCGGGATCGGCGCCCGACCGCGTCATTATCAACGTCGTGCTGCAGGAGCAATCGACCGGCGAGTTCTCGGTGGCCGGCGGCTACTCCACCGCAGACGGGTTCATGGGCGAGGTCAGCATCGGCGAGCGCAACCTGCTCGGCCTCGGGCTTTACGCCAAGGCGGCAATCCAATACGGCCAGAATTCGCGCGGGTATCAGCTCTCGTTCGTGGAGCCTTATCTGCTCGGCTACCGTATCGCCTGGGGCCTCGACCTGTCGTCGAAGGTGCAGAAGTCGACGCAGTATACGTCCTACGAAACGCGCACGACCGGCGGCACCACGCGCTTCGGCTTCGCGTTGCGCGAGGATCTCAACCTGCAGCTACGCTATTCGCTGTTCACCCAGAAGGTGTCGCTGCCCCAGACGCTGCGCAACTGCAACAACATCAACCCGGACTACGTCAACACCTTCCCGACGCCGGACCAAGTCGTCAATTTCCCACCGCCTGGAGGTTATACGGGCATAGCCAACTGCTTCGCGGACGGCGAGGCCTCGCTGGCGGTGCGGCGCGAACTGGCGCAAGGCACGATCCTGACCTCGCTGGTCGGCTACGACCTCAGCTACAATACGCTCGACAACAACCGCAATCCGACCAGCGGCTTGCTCGCCGTGCTGAAGCAGGATTTCGCGGGCGTCGGCGGCGACGTGCAATACCTGCGCACGACCGCCAGCGTGCGGTCCTACTACGAGGTCATGCAGGACGTCATCGGCATGCTGCACCTGCAGGGCGGCATCATTAACGGCTGGGGCGGGAAGACCGCCGAGGGCACCAATCTGCGCATGCTGGACCACTTCCAGATGGGCCCGCAGCTGGTGCGCGGGTTCGCCCCATCGGGAATTGGCCCGCGCGACCTGACGCAGTTCAATTTCAACGGGACGCCCGGCGATGCCCTCGGCGGCTCGATGTATTGGGGTGCGAGCCTCGAATTCCAGTCGCCGATCTACTTCCTGCCCAAGGATGCGGGTGTTAAGTTCGCGGTGTTCGCCGACGCCGGTTCACTATGGAACTACAAGGGTCCCACCAGCTGGCTGACTGGGCCGGGAGCGACCGGAGAGGTCATCTCGGGCTCGATCTGCAATCCGGTGCCTGTGACGGGTTGCCCGGTCGACAACGCCATGCACGTTCGTGCCTCGGTCGGTGCCGGCATTCTGTGGGCATCGCCCTTCGGCCCGATCCGTTTCGACTTCGCGTTCCCGCTCCTGAAAGAGCCTTACGATCGGAAGCAGTACTTCCGCTTCGGGGGTGGGACGACATTCTGACCGCGTCTATCTGCGGCGCCACGGTTGCTGTGGCATGAGCGCGCCCTTCTTCTTCAAGCAAGGGCGCAGCCTGTCGGTGCGCGAGATCGCGACGCTCGTCGACGCCGAGCCCGATCAGGGAGCCGATCTCGACCGGCGCATCAGCACCATCGCGGCACTCGATCGCGCTGGTCCGCGCGATCTCGCGTTCTTTGACCATGCCAAATATCTGCAGCAGGCCGCCTCCACGGCGGCCGGCGCCTGCCTGACGACGCAGCGGTTTGCCGACAGTCTGCCGGCGCGGGTCAGCTTGCTGCGCGTGCGTGAGCCTTACCGCGCCTTCGTCGAGGTGTCGCGCGCGCTGTTCCCGGAGGCGCTGCGGCCATCCTCGCTGTTCGAGGCGCGTGGCGTGGCGCCAGGCGCCCACGTTCACGCGGAGGCGCGCCTGGAGAACGGCGTGACGGTTGATCCGGGCGTCATCATCGGAGCGCACGCGGAAATCGGCGGGGGAACGCTGATCGGCGCAGGCGCCGTCATCGGGCCGGGTGTGCGCATCGGGCGTGATTGCTCGATCGGGGCGAATGCCTCGGTCGCGCATGCGCTGATCGGCGACCGCGTGATCATTCATCCGGGCTGCGCCATCGGACAGGACGGGTTCGGCTTCGTCCGCGGCCCGAAGGGAGCCAACAAGGTCCCGCAGATCGGCCGCGTCATCATCCAGGACGATGTCGAAATCGGCGCCAATTCCACCGTCGACCGGGGCGCGATCAGGGACACCGTGATCGGCGAAGGGACCAAGATCGACAATCTGGTGCAGATCGCGCACAACGTATCGATCGGACGCCACTGCCTCTTGGCTGGCCAGGTCGGCATTTCGGGCAGCTGCACGTTAGAAGACGGCGTGATCATGGGCGGCCAGGCCGGGATGGCGGACCACTTGACGATCGGGGCTGGCGCAATGCTTGCCGCCCAGACTGGTCTCATGAATGACGTTCCTCCCAGGGGGCGATGGGCCGGAACGCCGGCAAAATCGGCCAAGCAATGGTTCCGGGAGGTCGCCACCTTGGAGCAACTGGCCAAGCGTCAAAGAGGTGGCCAGGACCAGGAAGGCGAGTGAGGACACGGGATGAATGACACCCCTACCACGCTCGAGGCGGCCGACATCGCCACCATCCTCCAGTCGCTGCCGCACCGTTATCCATTCTTGATGGTCGACCGCATCATCAACATCCACGGCGACCAGAGCGGGGTCGGAATCAAGAACGTCACGGTCAACGAGCCGCAGTTCATGGGACATTTCCCCGGGCGGCCGGTATTTCCCGGCGTGCTCATGATCGAGGGCATGGCGCAGACCGCGGGCGTGATATGCGTGCTGGCGGAAGCGATGGGCGAGAAGAAATCGGTGTTCTTTCTCACCATCGACCAGGCCAAGTTCCGCAGACCAGTGCTGCCCGGAGACACCATCGAGTATCACATGAGCAAGAAGGCCCACAAAAAGAACATGTGGTGGTATCACGGCGAAGCCAAGGTCGGCGGTCAGGTCGTGGCCGAAGCGGACGTCGGCGCCATGGTTGTGTTCGGGTGACGTCCATGAGCGCCATCGATCCGACCGCCCGCGTCGCCGACGGAGCGGCGATCGGGCCGCAGGTGATGATTGGTCCCTATTGCGTGATCGGGCCTGACGTCACGGTCGCGGAGGGCTGCACGCTGGTGGCGCATGTGCATATCACCGGCCACACCGAGATCGGTGCGCGCACCAAGATCTATCCATTCGCCTCGCTCGGCACCCCGCCGCAATCGGTGAAATATCGCGGCGGCCCGACCCGGCTGGTGATTGGCGCGGGCTGCGACATCCGCGAGCATGTCACCATGAACCTCGGCACCGAGGACGGCGGCGGCATCACCCGTGTCGGCGACCGCGGCTTCTTCATGGTCGGCTCTCACGTCGGTCACGACTGCCACGTGGGCGACGACGTGATCCTCGCCAACAACGCGGTGCTGGGCGGGCATGTGGCGCTCGGCGACAGGGTCGTGCTGGGCGGCGCCAGCGCGATCCATCAGTTCGTGCGGATCGGCGAGGGCGCCATGGTGTCCGGCGTCAGCGGGGTCGGAGCCGACATCATTCCGTATGGCTTCGCGATCGGCCAGCGCGCGGTGCTCGACGGCCTCAACGTGGTAGGGATGCGCCGGCGCGGCTTGAAGCGCGATGACATCCATCGGCTGCGCAGCGCCTATCAGGCGCTGTTTCTGGGCGAGGGCGTGTTCCGCGACCGCTTTGCGAAGGTCGAGCAAGCGTTCGCGGGCGAACCGCTGGTCGACAACATTCTGGCATTCATCAAGGCCGGAAACTCGCGCCCCCTGATGCACCCGGCCCTCGCGGACGGCGCTGCCGGCGCAGCGGGCAGCGCCGATCCCTCGTCATGAGCATGACGGCACCGCCGCCCGGCGATCCGCTCGCGATCGTCTGCGGGGCTGGCAGCATGCCGTTTGCGGTGGCGGATGCCGTGATCAGCCGGGGCCGGCCGGTGGTGCTGTTCCCGTTGGTCGGCTGGGTCGATCCGAAGAGCGTCGCGCGCTACCCCCATCACTGGGCGCGGCTCGCGCAGTTCGGCCTCATCAGCCGTCTCGCGCGCCGGGAAGGCTGCCGCGATGTCGTATTCATCGGCGCATTGACCCGCCCTGCCATCACGCAGCTTCGCGTCGATCTCACGACGCTGCGGCTGATGCCGCGCATCATCAGGGCATTTCGGGGCGGTGACGATCACCTCATCGGCACCGCGGCCAGCATCGTGGAGCATCTGGGCTTCCGGCTGGTCGGCGCCCATGAAGTCGCGCCCGAGATCCTGGTGCCGGAAGGCCAGCTCGGGCGCCACGCGCCGTCGAGCCGGGATCATACCGACATCGCCGTCGGCCGCGCGCTGCTGGCTGCGATCGGGCCGTTCGACGTTGGGCAGGCCGTGGTGGTCGCCGCCAACCGGGTGGTCGCGGTCGAGGCGGCGGAAGGCACCGACCGCATGCTGGCGCGCATCGCGCAACTGCGGCAAGAGGACGTGCTCAAGCTTCCGGCGCACGCCGGCGTGCTCATCAAGACGCCCAAGCCCACCCAGGACCGCCGCTTCGATCTGCCGTCGGTCGGCACCCGCACGGTCGAGGCTGCCGCCGCTGCCGGCCTTGCCGGGATCGCGGTCGAGGCGCGCGGCACCATCACGGCCGATCTTGCCGACATGGTGCGCGCCGCCGATGCCGCCGGCCTGTTCGTCGTCGGCATTGCGGCGGATGCGCCGGCGCGGAGCGCGCCGTGAGCGCGCCGCGTCCAGCCGCCGGCATGACCCTCGACGTGTTCCTGGTGGCCGCCGAGAGCTCCGCCGATGCGCTCGGCGCCGGCTTCATGCGGGCGCTGGCGTCGAAGCAAGCAGCCTCTTTTCGTGGCGTGGGCGGGCCGCGCATGACCGCGGCCGGTCTCATCAGCCTTTATTCAGCCGACGATCTGGTGACGATCGGCTTCGGCACTGTCATCGCCAAGCTGCCGACGCTGCTGCGTCGCATGCGTGAAACGGTCGAGGCGATCGTGGCCCATCCGCCCGACGTTCTCGTCCTCATCGACGCGCCTGATTTCACGCACCGGATCGCCGCCCGCGTGCGCCGGCGGTTGCCCCGGCTGCCAATCGTCAAGTACGTGTCGCCGACCGTGTGGGTTTGGCGGCCAGGGCGCGCGCGCGCGATGCGGCCTTCGATCGATCTCGTGCTGGCGCTGCTTCCGTTCGAGCCCGACGTGCATCGCCAGCTCGGCGGTCCGCAGTGCGTCTATGTCGGGCATTCGCTGCTGGAGCATCTCAAGGACCTGCGTCCGTCTCCGGATGAAGAACGGCTGCGGCAAGCGTCGCCACCGCTCGTCCTGGCGCTGCCGGGCAGCCGAACGCACGAGATCGAACGTCTCGCCGGCGTGTTCGGTGACACCCTTGGGATGGTCGCCAGGACATGCGGGCCGCTCGACATCGCGCTGCCGACCATGCCGCATCTCGTTCCATTGCTGACCGAGCTGGTGTCGCACTGGCCGATCCAGCCGCGCATCATCGTCGATGAAGCGGACAAGTATGCTGCCTTTCGGCGCGCGCGCGCCGCGATTGCGGCCTCCGGCACGGTGACGCTCGAGCTAGCGCTTGCCGGCGTGCCGAGCGTCGCGGCCTATCGCATTCCCGTCATCGAGGAATTGATGTTCCGCCTGATGGTGAAGGTTCACCCGGTGGTCCAGGTGCACTCGGTCATTCTTGCAAATCTCGTGCTCGGCGAGTTCGCAATCCCGGAATTCCTGCAGCGGCGCTGCACGCCCGAGACCATCGCCCCGGCGCTCGCGGACATCATTGGCGATACCTCCAGCCGAAAGCGCCAGCTCGAGGCATTCAAGCGCATCGAGGCCATCCTGGGGGCCGACGGCAGCGATCCAAGCGATCGCGCCGCGCAAGCCGTGCTGGATCTGCTCGATCAGCGATCCGTGCCGCGCTGATGGATAACTCCACACGCGCGCGTGGGATCGCTTGGCCGGGCATGCGCTTGCCCCTACCATGCGCGCGCAATGACGTTGCCGCAAAGGGCCGCCCGTGACTGATGCCAGAGTGATCCGAGCTGCAATCACGGGCGTGTGCGGTCATTTGCCCGTGGACGTGCTCGACAACGAGACGCTGGCGCGCCTGGTCGACACCAGCGACGCCTGGATCATCGAGCGTACCGGCATCCGAGAGCGGCACATCCTCAAGGGGGAGGGGCTCGGCACCTCGCACATGGCGGCCGAAGCGGTGCGCGGCCTGCTCGAGCGGACCGCGACCGAGCCGCGGGACGTCGACCTCCTGATCTGCGCGACCACGACGCCGGATTTCGTGTTTCCCTCCACCGCCAACCTCGTCTGCGACATGGTGGGAATTCGCAACGTCGGCAGCTTCGACGTCCAGGCGGCCTGTTCGGGTTTCATCTACGCGCTCACCATCGCGGCGCAGTTCATCGGCACCGGCAGCGCCCGCAAGATCGTCGTCGTAGGCGCCGACAAGATGTCGGCGATCATCGACTATACGGATCGCGCAACCTGCGTGCTGTTCGGCGACGGCGCCGGCGCCGTGCTGGTCGAGCCGAGCCCGAATGACTATGGGATAGTCGATACCATCCTGCGTTCCGATGGCGCCGGCATGCCGCATCTGCATCAGAAAGCGGGTGGCAGCCGCATGCCGCCGACGGCCGAGACCGTCGCGCGGCGCCTGCACTACGTCCATCAGGAAGGCGCCGCGGTCTACAAGTTTGCGGTGGCGCGCATGGCCGAAGTGGCGAACGAATTGATGATGCGCAACAAGCTCACCGCGGACGATGTGGACTGGCTGGTGCCGCATCAGGCCAATCGGCGCATCATCGAGGCGACGGCGGAGCGCATGAACCTGCCGATGGATCGCGTCATGATGGTGATCCACAAGTACGGCAATACGACCGCAGCCACGATCCCGCTCTGCCTATGGGACTACGAGGCGCGGCTCAAGCCCGGCGACCGCCTCATCATGGCGGCGTTTGGCGGCGGCTTCACCTGGGCGGGCGCCTACCTGACCTGGGCCTACGACGGGCGTGGCTAGCCGCCGAAGAACGCCGCGTAATACGGCCGCGCCGGCACCAGGAGCGTATAGATCAAGGCAAGCCCCGACGCGATGGCGGCCATCACCGGAATATAGATCTCCATTTCGGAGAGGCCTTTGGTGAAGGGCGTCAACTTGGCCTTTCGCTTTCCGATGAAATAGTCGTGCTCAACGGTGTAGGGCCGCGCCGGCAGCAGGTCCTCCATCTCGTGGATCACCAGGAACTTGGCGTCGGAGAGGTGGCGATAGTAGACGATGGTTTCACGCCACAGCACCGCAAGCAGCATGCACGCGAGCGTGATCGCGGTCTGAAAGAACACGGCCGAGCCGCCCCCGAAGCTCGTCGGCGCCGCCGCATAGGCGATCGCGCCGGCGCCGGTCAGGGTGATGAACGAGTTGTTGACCAGCACGCGCCGCGCGCTCAGGCGATCGACCATTTCGACATAGAGCTTGTATTGCTCGATCAGGTGGGAATGGTATTTGTCACGGTCGTAGTCGGACGGCCCTTCTTCGACCGAGGAGACGATCTGACGCTTTGCCTTGGCCATCGCACTCCCCCTGGCGTGGCTCGTGGCTCATGTCATGTGGCGCATGTCATGAGGAGCACGTCGTGAGGCGCATGTCGTTCCGGGCAAACTTGGGCGCTCTTGCCCCGGACATGCGCCGCCGGCAGCACGTGGCTACTTGCGGCGCGAGACCGGCAGGTAGTCCCGGCGCGGCTCGCCGGTGTAGAGCTGGCGCGGCCGGCCGATCTTCTGATCCGGGTCCTCGATCATTTCCTTCCATTGCGCGATCCAGCCCACTGTGCGCGCGACCGCGAACAGCACGGTGAACATCGCGGTCGGGAAACCCATCGCCTTGAGCGTGATGCCGGAATAGAAGTCGATGTTCGGATAGAGCTTCTTCTCGATGAAGTATTCGTCGGAGAGCGCGATGCGCTCAAGCTCCATCGCGACGTCGAGCAGCGGATCGTCCTTGATGCCGAGTTCGGCGAGCACCTCGTGACAGGTGCGCTGCATGATCTTGGCGCGCGGGTCGTAGTTCTTGTAGACCCGATGGCCGAAGCCCATGAGCCGGAACGAATCGTTCTTGTCCTTGGCGCGCTTGATGAACTCAGGGATCCGCTCGACCCGGCCGATCTCCGACAGCATCTTGAGCGCGGCTTCGTTGGCACCGCCATGCGCGGGCCCCCAGAGCGAGGCGCAGCCGGCGGCGATACAGGCAAACGGGTTGGCGCCCGAGGAGCCGGCGAGCCGCACCGTCGAGGTCGAGGCGTTCTGCTCGTGATCGGCGTGCAGGATGAAGATGCGATCCATTGCGCGCGCGAGCACTTCGTTGGGCTTGAAGTCCTCGCACGGCACCGCGAAGCACATGCGCAGGAAGTTGGTGGCGTAATCGAGGTCGTTCTTGGGATAAACGAACGGCTGGCCGATCGAGTATTTGTAGGCCATCGACGCCAGCGTCGGCATCTTCGCGATCATGCGGATCGAGGCGACCATGCGCTGATGCGGATCGGAGATGTCGGTGGAGTCATGATAGAACGCCGACAACGCGCCGACGCAGCCGGTCATGATCGCCATCGGGTGGGCGTCGCGGCGGAAGCCTTGGAAGAACCGGTTCATCTGCTCGTGCACCATCGTGTGATGGGTCACGCGGTTGTCGAAATCAGCCTTCTGTGCGGGGGTCGGCAGTTCCCCATAGAGCAGCAGATAGCAGGTCTCGAGAAAGTCGCCGTGCTCGGCCACCTGCTCGATCGGATAGCCGCGGTAGAGCAGCACGCCTTCGTCGCCGTCGATGTAGGTGATCTTGGACTCGCAGCTCCCGGTCGAGGTGTAGCCGGGGTCGTAGGTGAACATGCCGGTTTGCGCGTACAGCCTGCCGATGTCCATCACGGACGGGCCGATCGTGCCGTCGTAGATCGGAAACGACCAGCTCTTGTTGCCGACGGTGAGCTGGCCGGACTGGGTGCTGGCTGCGCTCTTTGATTCCATGCTCGTGCCCTCAGGTTTTGTCACCGGCGGAACCGGACAACCCCCGAGGGTGCCACGATATGGCCAGGAGCCTCGGCGAGTTTGCGGGGGAGGTCCTTCTGATTAGGGCGTAGCCCATCCATTTATGCACTGCAAGATGGCCGATCTTGCCCTGCAACAGAGCGCCGGGGCCCAACGGTTAACGCGCAAAAGTCGCCCGGTTGCGGGCTGCCGGCTTGGTCACGAGGCGGGCGCCTGGTCCCGCAGCCGGCTAAGGCTCTCACTCTTTCCCAGCACGGCAAGGACGTCGAAGATCGGCGGCGACGTGGTCCGGCCGGTGAGGGCGGCGCGCAAAGGTTGCGCGACACCGCCGAGCTTCATGCCCCGGCGCTCGGCAAAGGAACGGACCGCCTGCTCGGTCGCCTCCGGGGTCCAAGGCTCGACCGCTGCGAGTTCCTCGGAAATCTCGCCGAGCAGCGCGCGCGCTTCGGCGGTCAGAAGCCCGGCAGCCCGCTCGTCAAGCGCGAGCGGCCGGTCGGCGAAGATATAGCGCGCCCCTTCGACCAGTTCGACCAGGGACTTGGCGCGCTCCTTCAGCCCCGGCATGGCGGCGACGAGCTTGCTCCGCAGTTCCGGCGTCAGTTTGCCCGCAAGCTCAGCGCCGCCTTGAATGTGGGGCAGGACCTCTTCGAGCGCGGCCAGGAGGTCGGCGTCCGCGCTCTGGCGGATGTAATGGCCGTTGAGGCTTTCGAGCTTGGCGAAGTCGAAGCGCGCCGGCGAGCGCCCGATCTGCGGCAGATCGAACGCCGCGATCATCTCCTGCGTGGAAAAGATCTCCTGGTCGCCATGGGCCCAGCCGAGCCGCACCAGATAGTTGCGCATCGCGATCGGCAGATAGCCCATGGCGCGATAGGCATCGACCCCGAGCGCGCCGTGGCGCTTGGACAGCTTGGCGCCATCCGGGCCATGGATCAGCGGGATGTGCGCCATCACCGGTACCGGCCAGCCGAGCGCCTCGTAGATCTGCTTCTGACGGGCCGCATTGGTCAGGTGGTCGTCGCCGCGGATGATGTGGGTGACCGCCATGTCATGGTCGTCGATCACGACCGCCAGCATGTAGGTCGGCGAGCCGTCGGAGCGCAGCAGCACCAAATCGTCGAGGTTTTCGTTCTGCCAGGCGACGCGGCCCTGCACCTGGTCCTCGATCACGGTCTCGCCGGCGAGCGGCGCCTTGAGCCGGATCACCGGCTTGACGCCGGGCGGTGCGTCGGACGGATCGCGGTCGCGCCAGCGTCCGTCGTAGAGCTTCGAGCGCCCTTCCGCACGCGCCTTCTCGCGCATCTCGGCGAGTTCCGCCGGGCTCGCATAGCAGCGATAGGCGCGCCCTGAAGCGAGCAATTGCTCGACCACGGCGCTGTGGCGCTCGGCGCGCGTGTGCTGGTAGACCACGTCGCCATCCCAATCGATGCCGAGCCAACTGAGGCCGTCGAGGATGGCGTCGATCGCGGCCTTGGTGGAACGTTCGCGGTCGGTGTCCTCGATCCGCAGCAGCATCTTGCCGCCGCGGCCGCGCGCATAGAGCCAATTGAACAGCGCGGTGCGCGCGCCCCCGATGTGAAGAAAACCGGTGGGGGAGGGGGCAAAGCGAGTGACGACGGTCTCGGACATGGGAAGTCGGGCGAGCGCCTCGCTACAAGGACGATGCGCGCCCCTGTAACACAGCTTGAGGGCCGGATGTCACCCCATTCGTGCCCGGGGTTTGCGTCCTGTGCGATTGGCCCTTGGCGGGTCGAGGCAGATTTGGCACATAGGCCCCCGGCTGCCAGCCTGAGCCCGGCCCGAGTCGTCCGGGTGTCGGCGAGCGCATTTGCGAGGCGGCGCAACAGGACCTCGACGACATGACGGCAGTAACGACATGACGGCAGTCGACACGGCGGTTCGCGAGGCGGGTCAGGACTTCATCCGCGACATCATCCGCGCCGATCTTGCGGCCGGGCGCCACCAGACCGTGGTCACCCGCTTTCCGCCCGAGCCGAACGGCTACCTGCATATCGGCCACGCCAAGTCGATCTGCCTCAACTTCGGCGTGGCGCAGGAGTTCGGCGGGCGCTGCCACCTGCGCTTCGACGACACCAACCCCACCAAGGAAGAGCAGGAATTTATCGACGCCATCAAAGCCGATGTGCGCTGGCTCGGCTTCGATTGGGGCGAGCATCTCCATCACGCCTCCGATTATTTCGAGCAGCTCTATGCCTGGGCGCAAGATCTCATTCGCGCCGGCAAGGCCTACGTCGACGACCAGTCGCCCGACGAGATGCGAACGAGCCGCGGCACGCTCACCGAGCCGGGCAGGAACAGCCCGTTCCGCGACCGCAGCATCGAGGAGAACCTCGACCTGTTCCGCCGCATGCGGGCAGGCGAGTTCCCCAACGGCGCGCGCGTGCTGCGCGCCAAGATCGACATGGCGTCCGGCAACATCAACCTGCGCGATCCGGTGCTCTACCGCATCCTGCACGCGCAGCATCCGCGCACCGGCGACACCTGGTGCATCTATCCGAGCTACGATTTCGCGCACGGCCAGTCGGACGCAATCGAGCACATCACGCACTCGATCTGCACGCTCGAGTTCGAGGACCACCGGCCGCTCTACGACTGGTTTCTCGACAACATCAAGGTGCCGTCGCGGCCGCGGCAATACGAGTTCGCCCGCCTCAACCTGACCTACACGATGCTGTCGAAGCGCGTGCTCACCGAGCTGGTGCGCCGCGGCCATGTCACCGGCTGGGACGACCCTCGCATGCCGACGATCGCCGGGCTGCGCCGGCGCGGGGTGCCGCCGGAGGCGATCCGCGACTTCGTCAAGCGCATCGGCGTCGCCAAGGCCAACAGCGTGGTCGACGTCGGCATGTTCGAGTTCGCGGTGCGCGAGGTGCTCAACCGCGCGGCACAGCGAAGGATGGCCGTGCTGCGGCCGCTCAAAGTCGTGATCGAGAACTATCCGGAGGGCCAGAGCGAGGAGCTTGAGGCCGTCAACCACCCGGACGATCCGGCGGCCGGCATGCGCCGCATCCGCTTTGGCCGCGAGCTCTTTATCGAGAGCGACGACTTCATGGAGAACCCGCCAAAGAAATTCTTCCGGCTGTCGCCAGGCGCCGAGGTACGGCTGCGCTATGCTTATTTCATCACCTGCCGCGAGGTGGTGAAGAATGCCGCCGGCGAGGTCGTGGAGCTGCGTTGCACCTACGATCCCGCAACGCGGGGCGGCAACGCGCCCGACGGCCGCAAGGTCAAGGCGACCATCCATTGGGTGTCGGCTGCGCACGCCGTGAAAGCCGAGGTGCGCGTCTATCACCAGCTGTTCACGCGTCCCGATCCGAACGCCGGCGACTACACGGCCGATCTCAACCCGCAGTCGCTGGAAATCGTCTCCGACGCCCGGCTCGAGCCTTCGCTCGCCGCAACCGCGGCCGGCGTGGTGGTGCAGTTCGAGCGGCAAGGCTATTTCTGCCTCGACACGGATTCCACGCCCGAACGCCTGGTATTCAACCGCACCGTGGGCTTGCGCGACACATGGGCAAAGGTCGCCGGGGCTGTCACGAGCGGGAAGGCCGGCTAGTGCGGCGGTTTGTAAGTCCGCATCATTTCTTGCCGCTTGTCCGAGATGCGGACTTCTGAATCGGAACACCAGATTTCGATTTGCAGATCGCTTGTGTGCGCGCTTCATCGCTCACGCGCGCGATCGAGCATGTGCGCCAGCGCGCACACTCAGTGCGTGCAACCGGCATCGTCCGATGACATTGAAGAAAATCCAGATCGGCAAGGCAAACAAAGACTTGACCGTCGCGCGGAGAAAATGCGCCGCCACCGGCTGATTTTCTTCGCGCCATCAGTCGAGCGCGCGAAATCATAGAGCTGTTGCTCCGGTAGCACAGTAGTCGACTGTGCCCGATGTTATGGTCCCGCCTTCTAGTGTCGCGTAGGGGGCCGTCATGCGTCAGTTCTTGTCGATACTTGTGGCAACGCTTGCAACATCCGGATGCGCAACACTGCCTCACTTCGACAGGATCACCGGCGTGACCCCCAAGACGATCGTGGATGTGATCGAGTGCGAGATCATCGCTGCGAAGAAGAAGAACAACAGAAGAATTGCGCGCGAGACGATGATGCGGCGGCGCGGCCAATTGCCGAAGAATTACGTGATCCGGGATTTGCGATCGTACCAGGCGGTTGCGGAGCTCACGCTCCAGGTCGACGAGCAGGCGGTGCTGGCTCCCTCGTTTACGCATACCGACATCGTCTCAAAAACGTTCGCGCGCGCCTTCGACTGGGGCGTGAAGCTCGATACCCAGGTGCAACGGACCTACAGCGAAACGGTGGCGTTCAATATTGCTGCGATGTCGGATGACAAGGACAGTTGCAAACAGCTACGGCGGGGACTGTCGCTGAACGGCAAATTGGGCATCGAAGAAGTCATCGATATGGCGTTTGGGTCGATCGACCCTGACGATCAAGGCATCGACCACCCCTCCGACACGACAACCTTGATGGCCGAGAGCGGCGGCGGGCGCAAAGGCAGCGGCACCAAGTCCGCATTCGGCACCGCGATTGAGTTCAGCATTGTGGGCGCAATGACGGCGTCGGGACCGACCTGGACGCTGGTGAACTTCAAAGGACCCGGAAAGCTGTTTTCGACCCAGCGCAACGACACCCAGAAGGTCACGATCTCGTTCGCCCGCACCAAGGACGGAGCGTTGATGCAGAATTTCATGATCAACAACGGAACTCTGCCGACGACGATTTCGAGGAAGCTCCAACTGCTGCAGCTGCAATAGGGACGGCGACGAATACGCACGCCGGCGAAGGTGGAGGACGGCGGGACCGGCCTCACGCGCGGACGTGCAAATCGCAATTGCGGCCGGTAAGCTCGCTGTACCGGGCCAGCGCCGCCAGGCGCTGTCGTCTCACAAAGGATGGCTGCATGTATCGCCTGTATTATGCGCCGGGCGCCTGCTCGCTCGCGCCTCACATTGTGTTGGAGGAGATTGGTCAACCCTACGAGGTCGAGCTTGTTTCCAACAGGCCGGCAAGCGACGGGATGACGACCGCGAGCGCGGCGTGGAAAGCGATCAATCCGAAGGGCCGTGTTCCCGCGCTCCTCGGCGTGCCTGGGCGGATTGGGGGTGCCGAGAACCTCCTGACCGAAGCCAATGCCATCATGACATTTCTGGCGCGCAGCAATCCTGAACTGAAATTGTTGCCCGCTGATCCTGCCAAGGAAGCCCGCTGTATCGAATGGATGAACTGGCTCACCACCAGCGTGCACGCCACCGCATATGCGCAGATCAGGCGACCGCACCGCTTCGTCGACGATGAGATGCTTTATCCGGCCATTCAAGCGAAGGGAACGAAAGTCCTGCGCGAAAACTTCGCCTATATCGACTCCCTTCTGGCGGATGGTCGCGAGTGGGCGGTGCCTGGCGGCTACACCATCGCCGATGCCTATCTTCTGGTCTTCTACGGCTGGGGCAAGGGACTGAGCTGGAACATGGAGCGAGACTTTCCAGCCTGGACGCGGCACGCCAACAAGGTTCTGGCGCGGCCGGCAGTACAGCGGGTCATTGCCAGTGAAGGATTGACTCACCTGTCGGCAGTTTCTGCGGCGCCACACGTTCGCTAACCAGCGTGCCGCAGAACAATGCGAACGTCGGAAGCGAGACACTGGCGCGAAGCGCTCACGTCCGGTTGCGCAGCACCATGCAGGCGATGCCGCCCTTGCGCAGGCTCGCGCACAGCTGATTGGCGCTGCGGCGGGTGTCGACCCCGATGCGCACCTGGTAGAACGGCCGCGTGCCGCGCGTGCGCAGCGTCGTCTGCAGGATGATCGGATCGCTCCCCGCCAGCGCGTCGCGATGGCGTTTTTCGATCGTCGAGTAGGAGGCAAGCACGCGCTCGCGCGAAAAGCCGGCGCTGATCTGTACGCCCCAGGGGCTCGCCGCGCTCTTCCCCACATGCTGCTGCAGGCGCACGAGATAGAGGTTCGGCTGATCGCGGAACAGCGCCGTCATCGTCTCGCAGGTCATCGGTGTCGGACGCTCCTCCTGCTGGCTAGCCGTGGCCTTCGCCCAGTCCTCGGCGGCGTGGCCGGTGATGATCTCGACATAGCGCCGGGTCTCCGCCGGCAGACCGCCGATGCCGTCGAGCCAGTCGCGCACCCGGCGCGCCCCGGCGTTGTAGGCGGCCGCCGCGAGCCCGAGATTGCCAAACTCATCGGCGAGCTCGCGCAGGAACTCGGCTGACTTCGGCAGCGCCTGCACCGGATCGTGCGGATCGAGCAGTCCCCGCTCGGCGGCCGTGCCCGGCATGAACTGGGCAATGCCGCGCGCCCGTTCGCCGCTGCGTGTCATCGGGCCGATCGCGTCCGGCCGGAACCGGCTTTCCTGCCAGATCAGCCGCGCGAAGAACTCGAACGGCAAGCCGTTGGCCTTAGCCGCGGCTTGCGCCATCAGGCAGATCGAGGTGGCGGTTCCGGCCTGGGCAGGAGCGTTGTCCTCTTCGGCCGCCGCGTTGCAGCCGAGCAGGATCGCAAGAGCCGTACACAAGAATGCGATGTGAATTCGCTCGGCCATGACAGCGCTTCATTCGGAAGTCCCCTGGAGCGATCGGCTCGTGTAGCATAGCGAGCGGTACCAAATTTTGGCGCGGGTATTTGGGGGCAACCCCGCGATGGTGGAGTCGCGTACGAGTAGAGCGCGGGGGCGGGCGGCGGCGTGGCGGCCGGGTGAGGGCGCGCCTGCCTGGGTCTGGCCCGACAGCCTTGGCGGCTTCGTGGGCGGCGCCGCGCAGCGCATCACGGCCTGGGCGATGGCGGATGTCGGCGCGGGCCGGCTCGTGCCCTGGCTCGCGGTCTCATTCGGGTTCGGCACCGTTCTCTATTTCGCCGCCGAGCATGAGCCTGCGACCTGGGCGGCGCTGGCGCTCGCCGTTGCCACGATTGCGGGCGCGATGGCCCTGCGGCATCGGCCGGTCGGCTTCCCGCTCATGGTGGCGGCAGCCGCGATTGCGGCAGGCTTTGCGACCGCGACTGTCAAGCGCGCCATCATCGTGGTCGGGCTCGTGCTCATATCGCTGGTCGCAGGCTTCGCCACCACGCTCTATAGCGCCTATCACTTCCACCGCCTGACGCCCTACGGCACGCTCACCAACCTGCTCGCCATGCCGATCGTCTCGTTCTGGGTGATGCCGACGGGCATTGCGGGCGTGGTCACGCTGCCGTTCGGCTTCGACGGTTTTTTCTGGCGGCTGATGGGCATCGGCATCGAGTGGATGGTGGCGGTCACGGTCTGGGTCGCGAGCCTGCCGGGCGCGGTCGGACGCATCGCGGCCTTCGGCACCGGGCCGCTCCTGCTCGGCAGCGCCGGCCTTGTGGTGCTTGGGCTCCTGAAATCGCCACTGCGGCTGGCGGGCGCATTTTTCATCGCAGTTGCAAGCGTGTGGGCCATCCGTACGCCGCAGCCCGACGTGCTGGTCTCGCCCGATGCGGCGAGCTTTGCGGTGCGCACCGCGACGGGCCGCCTCTCGATCCTCAAGACCGGGAGCGACAGCTTTGCGCCCACGCAATGGCTCGCGGCGGACGCCGATGCGCGTACCGGCAAGGACAAGGAGCTGCAGAACGGCTTCACTTGCGACGACGCCGGCTGTGTGGCGCGGCTCGCGGACGGATCGATCGTGGCGATCGCACGCACGCCGGAAGCCTTCGCCGAGGATTGCCGCCGCGCCGCCGTGGTGCTGAGCCGGCGCAACGCGCCGCCCGATTGCGCCGCACTCGTGATCGATCGCAAGGCCTGGCAGCGCGGCGGCGCGATCGCGCTGCGCCGTGTCGGCACCGCATGGGAGATCACCGAGGCAAGGCCGCCAGGCTACGATCGACCGTGGGCACGTGCGCGGCCACTCGCGCAGACATCAACGTCGCTCGCGCCGACACGCCGCAACGCGCCGCGCGATGCCACGCCGCGCGCTGAGGATTTGCAGCCAGGCGATTGAAAATCTTTGTCGACGCGGCGTGCGGTCACAGCGTCTCGTCAGTGCATTCGTTCGAGCGCACCAGGCATCGTACCAGTACGACTGGATCGTTTGCCGAGTCAGAGATCGGGCCGTCCCGGTACGCCTGGATGATTTACCCACGACATCGATGCAACCAAAGTGCGAGCGCACCAGCGTGCAACATCCAATCCCCTCACAAGGAGAGACATCATGACAATCTTTCGTCGCGCTCCCCCTGGGCTGATTGCGTCGGGCGTGCTCGTCCTCGGACTGTGCTTCGCCGCAAGCGCCGTGACCTACGCCAGGCCTGTCCCCAATGAGGTGATGTTCGTCAATGTCAAGACCGGCAAATGCGTCACGGTCGCCGGCGGTGTGAGCACCGACAACAACGTCCAATCCGTGCAGTTCGACTGTGACAGCCATCCGGCGCGCCGCTGGATGATGAACGAGGTGTCCAGTGGCATCTACCAATTGAGGAACGTGCGAACCAGAAAATGCCTGACGATCGCCGGTGGCGTCAGCACCGACAACAACGTTCTCGCCGTCCAGTTCAACTGCGACAGCCATCCGTCGCGCACCTGGCGGATCACCGACGTGACCGCCAGCGGCATCTACCAGTTCAGGAACGTGCAGACCAACAAGTGCCTGACGATCGCCGGCGGCGAGAGCCACACCAACAACGTCCGCGTCCTGCAGTTCGATTGCGACGCCGACCTGTCGCGCCGCTGGACGATAAGGCTGAAGCTGTAGGAGGGCGTCAGCCAGCCGGGCACCATCTACGGCCTGGTTGCCTAGTGCACATGCGGCCCGACCAGGCCGGACGCGGCACCGCTCGACCCGAAACCTCTCGGCCATGCCTTGCGAGATGTCCTCAAGGCATGGCTGAGCATTGCGCGTGACGGCGCGCTCTGCAGGCGCTGCCTCAATACCTGCGGAACAGCCCCACCAGCTTGCCTTGGATGCGCACGCGGTCCTGCGGCAGGATGCGTGTCTCGTAGGAGGTGTTGGCGGGCTCGAGCGCGATCGAGTTGCCGCGCCGGCGCAGGCGCTTGAGCGTTGCCTCCTCGTCGTCGATCAGCGCGACCACGATGTCGCCGGTATCGGCGGCGTCGGTCCTCTTGATGAGGGCGGTGTCGCCGTCGAGGATGCCGGCATCAATCATCGAGTCGCCGCGCACCTCGAGCGCAAAATGGTCGCCCGAGCTCAGGAGCTCGGGCGGCATGTTGACCACATGGGTCTTGTTCTGGATCGCCTCGATCGGCGTGCCGGCCGCGATGCGCCCCATCACCGGCACGGCGACCGGCTGGCCGCTGTCCTCCTCCGACGCGGCACGCACGCGCCCGAGGTTGCCTTCAATCACGCTCGGCGTGAAGCCGCGGCTGCGGACAGAGCCGATCCCTTGCGCAACCGATTCGGGCAGCTTGATCACTTCAATCGCGCGCGCGCGATTCGGCAGGCGGCGGATGAAGCCGCGCTCTTCAAGTGCAGTGATGAGACGGTGGATGCCCGACTTCGACCGCAGGTCCAGCGCATCCTTCATTTCATCGAACGATGGCGGCACACCGGCTTCTTTCAGACGCTCGTGGATGAAGCGCAGAAGCTCAAACTGCTTGCGGGTCAGCATTCTTCCTTATCTCCCCGGCTGCGGCTAAAGCCCCGCGGCACCGCTTGACCTGTGCGCCTGAGACTCATCCGAAACAAAGCATGAACAGACACTATCTGTTCCATATGTGTTCCGCAAGCCCTTAATTTCACGTGAACAATGCAAAAGGCCGGCAAAAGCCGCGCTTAAGCATCGAGCTTAAGGATAGCGCAGCGGCTCATGGCCTTGGCGCCGGGCGCGTGCGGCTCGCGTACGAGCAGACAATCAGCCTGCGCAAGCGGCGCCAGCATGGATGAGTCCTGGAGCGGGCAGGGGGTGGCGATCGGCAGACCGTCCGGCCCGGCCTTGAGCGTGGCGCGCAGATAATCCGCCCGCTCGTCGTTCTCCGGCAGGTCGCAGCCCAGGAGCGCCGCCTGCAAGCGCGGCTCGAAGTCCGCCCGCCCGGTCAGTCGCCGGATCAGCGGGATCAGGAACAGCACCGCGCAGACGTAGGACGACACCGGGTTGCCCGGCAGCCCCAGCACATGCATCGGCCCGAGCCGGCCGTGCATCATCGGGCGGCCCGGCCGCAGGGCGACCCGCCAGAACGAGAGCGTGAGACCTTCGGCTGCCAGCGCCTTCTGCACGAGGTCGTAGTCGCCGACCGAGGCGCCGCCGGAGGTGACCAGGATGTCGGCTTGCGCCTCGCGCGCGCGGCGGATCGCGGCGGCAGTCTCGGGCAGCCGGTCGGGCGCGATGCCGAGATCGACAACATCGCAGCCTTCGCGGCGCGCCAGCGCCATGGTGGCAAAGCCGTTGGAGTAGACGATCTCGCCGATGCCCGGCTGCGAGCCCGGCATCACCAGCTCGTCGCCGGTCGCAAGCACTGCGACCTTTGGCTTGCGATAGACGGTAAGCGTCGCGTGATTCATCGCAGCCGCCAGCGCGAGATCGCGATCGTTAAGACGCGTTCCCTTGCCGAGCAGCACAGCGCCCGCTGCAAAGTCGAGGCCGGCGCGGCGGATGTGGCGACCGGCAGCACTCGCCTGGTTGACCACGACGACATCGCCTTCGCGCGTTTTGTTCTCGCGTGTCGTGTTCTCTTGGATCACGATCGTGTCGGCACCTTGCGGCAGCACGCCGCCGGTGAAGATGCGCGCGGCCTGCCCCGCGCCGACGGTGCCTTCGAACGGATGGCCGGCTGCGACTTCCCCGATCAGGCGCAGCCGCGCCGGCGCGGTTTTGACGTCGGCGGCGCGCACCGCATAGCCGTCCATCGCTGAGACATCGACCGGCGGCTGGGTGCGCAGCGCCGCCAAATCGCTGGCGAGCACGCGGCCATAAGCGTCCGCGAGCGGCACGGATTCCGACGCAAGCGGGCCCGCGTGCTCGAGCACCTGCCGCAGCGCCTCGGCAACCGACATCAGCGCCACGGGCTCACTCCTTGGCGCGATAGCGGCCGGACTTGCCGCCGCTTTTCTCAAGGAGCCTGATGCCCTCGATGCGCATCCCGCGCTCGACCGCCTTCACCATGTCGTAGATGGTGAGGCAGGCGACCGACACCGCGGTCAGCGCCTCCATCTCGACGCCGGTCTGGCCGGTGACCTTCGCGGTCGCGCGTACGACGAGCCCCGGCAAGGCGCGATCGGGCTCGATATCGATTGCGATCTTGGAGAGCGCGAGCGGGTGGCAGAGCGGAATGAGCTCGTGCGTCTTCTTGCCCGCCATGATGCCGGCGATGCGCGCGGCGCCGAGCACATCGCCTTTCTTGGCGTTACCCTTGAGCACGAGGTCGAGCGTTGAAGGCGCCATCACCACGCGCCCTTCGGCGACCGCGACCCGCTCGGTTGCGGCCTTCGCCGACACGTCGACCATGCGCGCTTCGCCGCTCTTGCCGAGATGAGTGAGCTTGCTTTCGCGCGCCATGGGGCTATTCCGCCGCGCCGGCGAGCCGCTGTGGCCGGCCGAGAAGGGCACGCGTCGCGCGCTCGACATCGGCCTGGCGCATCAGGCTCTCGCCCACCAGGAAGGTGCGGATGCCCACGGTCGCGAGCGCGTCGAGATCGGCCGCCGCGAAGATCCCGCTCTCCGACACGCCGATGCGGCCTGCCGGAAGTTGCGGCGCAAGCCGTTTCGTCGTCGCAAGCGTCGTCTCGAAGGTGCGCAGGTCTCGGTTGTTGATGCCGAGAAGCCGCGAGCGAAGCTTGAGCGCGCGCGCAAGCTCGGCGTCGTCGTGCACCTCAAGCAGCACGTCCATGCCGTATGCAAAGGCTGCCGCTTCGAGCTCCTGCGCCAGCGCATCGGATACGCCCGCCATGATGATCAGGATGCAGTCGGCGCCCCAGGCCCGCGCCTGCGCGACCTGGTAGGGGTCGTACATGAAATCCTTGCGCAGCACCGGCAGCTCGGTTGCGGCGCGAGCGGCCTGAAGATGCTCGGGAGCCCCTTGGAACGAGGGCGTATCGGTAAGCACCGAGAGACAGGCCGCGCCGCCCGCCGCATAGGCGCGCGCCAGCGCAGGCGGATCGAAATCGGCGCGAATGAGACCCTTGGACGGGCTTGCCTTCTTGATCTCGGCGATCAGGGCGTGGC
Source organism: uncultured Alphaproteobacteria bacterium (assembly GCA_963753575.1). Taxonomy (GTDB): domain Bacteria; phylum Pseudomonadota; class Alphaproteobacteria; order Rhizobiales; family Xanthobacteraceae; genus VAZQ01. Next base: position 1,037,635 of record CAVWCR010000003.1, on the reverse strand, counting down.
GGCCGTCGGCGTGCTTTTCTTCGATCGCGCGGATGAAACCGCGCGGCGCGGACGCAACCTTGGCGGCGGCCTCGATCTCGGCGAGCGGGCGCGCACGCTTGGCGGCCGCGATCTCCTCGCGCTTATAGGCTTCGATCTTGGCGAGGATGTCCGCCATCGCGCGCCTCACGCATCCGCATTGGAGACGGCGATCAGGCGGTCGAGCCGCCCTTCGGCTTCGCCCGAGTCGATGGATTTTTCAGCGAGCGCAAAGCCCTGCTTGATATCCTTGGCGCGACCCGCAACCATCAGGCCTGCGGCCGCGTTCATCAGCGCGACGTCGCGGAAGGCGTTCTTCTTGCCTTTGAGCACCTCCATGAGCGCGCGCGCATTCTCGTCCGCGTCGCCGCCGCGTAGCGCCTCGGGCTTGGCGCGCGCGACGCCGACGTCTTCCGGCGTGACCTCGAAGGTGCGCACCGCGCCGTTCTCCAGCGCCGCCACATAGGTCGCTCCCGCGCTGGTGATCTCGTCGAGGCCGTCGGAGCCGTGCACCACCCAGGCGCTCTCGGAGCCGAGGTTTTTGAGCACGTTGGCGAGCGGCTCGATCCACTGGCGCGAGAACACGCCGACCATCTGACGCTTGACGCCGGCCGGATTGGAGAGCGGGCCGAGCAGATTAAAGATCGTGCGGGTGCCGAGCTCGACCCGGGTCGGCCCGACGTTCTTCATCGCCGGATGATGCGCGGGCGCAAACATGAAGCCGATGCCGGCCTCTTTGATGCAGCGGCTCACGCCCTCGGGCGGAAGCTCGATCTTGACGCCGAGGGCGGCGAGCACGTCGGCCGCGCCCGAACGCGAGGAGAGCGCGCGATTGCCATGCTTGGCGACCGGCACGCCGGCGCCCGCCACGATGAACGCCGCGCAGGTCGAGATGTTGTAGGAGCCCGACGCATCGCCGCCGGTGCCGACCACGTCGATGGCGTCGGGCGGCGCGTCGACCCGCAGCATCTTCTCGCGCATCACGGTCACGGCGCCGGTGATCTCATCCACCGTCTCGCCGCGCACGCGCAGCGCCATCAGGAGGCCGCCCATCTGCGAGGGCGTCGCTTCGCCCGACATCATGCGGTCGAAGCCGCGCGCCGCTTCCTCGCGCGAGAGCGAGGCGCCGGTCGCGGCCTTGGCAATGAGCGCCTTGAAGTCGTCGGTCACGGCAAGTCCTTCAATGTGCGAAATCCTTCACTGTGCCGCGCGGCCGCGCGCCTTGCGCCGGGGCCGCCGGTTGGTGGTCGCGTTCCAGCTCGCGGCCAGGTCGAGGAAGTTCTTCAGGATCAGATGCCCGTGCTCGGACGCGATGCTTTCGGGGTGAAACTGCACGCCATGCACCGGCAGCGTCTTGTGCGCGAGACCCATGACGAGATGATCGTCGGTCTCCGCGATGGTCTGCAATTCGGCCGGCATGGTGGCGCGATCGACCACCAGCGAGTGGTAGCGCGTGGCCTGGAACGGGCCGTTGATGCCGCGGAAGACGCCGGCGCCCTGGTGCTTGATCAGCGACAGCTTGCCGTGCACCGGCGTCGGCGCCCGCACCACCTTGCCGCCGAACACCTGGCCGATCGCCTGGTGGCCGAGGCAGACGCCGAAAACGGGAATGCTCGCGCTCGCCGCCCTGATCAGGTCGAGGCAGATGCCGGCATCGTCCGGCGTGCAGGGCCCGGGCGACAGCACGATCGCTTCGGGCTCGGCGGCAACCACCTCGGCCGGCGTGATCTTGTCGTTGCGATGCACGACCACCTCCGCGCCCAGTTCACCGAGATAGTGAAACAGGTTGAAGGTGAAGCTGTCGTAATTGTCGATCAGGACGATCATGGTTTTCTTGCCCGCTCAGGGTCTTAGAGCATTTTTGGGCAAAACGGAAACCGGTTTTCGGCCCGGATAATGCGCCCGAGGGAAGCCGCTTGATCCGTTTGGGTTTTGGTGAATCTGGCGCGATCGGGGAGGGGAAAGGCGCCCCGGAGGGGGCGGCATCATGCAGCGTTGCTGCATGCAACGTTGTTGCCTCACTCCGCCGCCGCGTTCGATCGCTTCATCCCGAGCGTGACGATCCGCTGCAGCAGCTCGTCGTACGGGATGCCGTCGTGCTTGGCGGCGGTCGCGAATTCCTGGCTCTCGGCGATCTCGGGGTTGGGGTTGGCCTCTATGAAGTAGGGCACGCCGTCCCCGGAGAGCCTGAAATCGATGCGCGCGTAGCCGTCGAGCTCGAGCGTGTGATAGATGCGCCGCGCCATGCGCTGGATCTTGGCGGAGACCTCGGGCGCGATGTCCTCGGCCGGCCCGTGCAGGATGCCGCGCCGCTCCTGGTAGTTGGTGTCGTGCTTGACCTTCTCGGTGGCGATCGGCCAGGCGCCTTCGGCGAGCTGGGTGAATCGCAGCTCCCACACCGGCAGCACGCGCAGGCGATCGTTGCCGAGCACGCCGACATAGATCTCGCGGCCGGGGATGTATTGCTCGGCGATGGCCGCGGTGCCGATGCGCTCATGGATGAAGACCACGCGCTCGGCGAGCTTCTCGTCGGTGTCGACCACCGATTGCTGCGAGATGCCCCAGGAGGAATCCTCGCTGATGCTCTTGACGATCAGCGGCAGCGCCAGCCGCCGCGGCCGTTTCACCTTGCGGCCGATCGGAAACACCGCAAACGCCGGCACCGGAATGCGATGGTAGTGCACGAGCTTCTTGGACAGATCCTTGCCGCGCGCCAGCATCAACCCGCGCGGATTGCAGCCGGTATAGGGCATGCGCAGCAGCTCGAGGTAGCTAGCGACATTTTGATCGTAGATGACCTCGCCGTGGAACTGCTCCAGCAAGGTGAACACGACGTCGGGCTTCCAGCCCTCGATCTCATCGCGGATCGGCTTGAGCTCGTCGTGCACGCCAAGCGGCTTCACGTCGTGCCCGAAGGTCCGCAGCGTATTGACGACATCATATTCGGTTTTCCAGACATTGACTTCCTGTTCGCTGAAGCCTTCACTTGAAGCGGGAGGAATCAGGTCCGGGTGCATGAGAACCAGCACGCGAAGCTTGTTCATAGCGCGATCCATTTTCGCCGTGATGGACCGAACAACGCATGCATCGTCTTTGCGGTCAACAGCACGGTGAAATCTGCCACCAACTTTCGCTCGGAGCCGACCGCGCGCAGGTTGAGCTCGCGACAGCGCACGATCATGTCGTCCACCACGGCGTCAAGCGTCAGTTGATATTCGCCGGTCCACTTCGCCACCCGCTCTCTGATCTTGGCGCGGTGGCGGCGGATAAACAAGGATGCCGGCAGCAGGCGGCGATGGCGCGGATCGTTGGAGAACAGCCGTAACAGATCGCGGTCGTAGGTCGTCGGCGAATCGACGGCGTAGACTGCTTGCTTCTTGTTGTAATGCTCGGCCAGCGTCTCGGTGAGCTGGCTCAAGGGATCGACCCGATCGCGGCGCGCGAATTGCGGACGCTGCTTGGCGATTTCGGCCATCAGCTCGTCGACATATTCGAGCTTCTTGAGCGCCGGCCATCCGGCGTAGCGCGCGCGCCAATGCGAACGCGGCCGCAGCCACACCGCAAACGTCTCGGCGAAGTCCTCGTCCGGATGGCTTTGCGCGTACCACAGCCGCAGATGCTGGACGTAATTGCGGCTCGCGGGATTCGGCCGGTAGTAGCGCGGATAGCGCCGCGACGACGGCCCGAACAGCTGTTGCCAGCGCCGGCGGCGCTGCAGCTGGTAGGAATGCTGCACGACGTGGCCGGCCTCGTGGCGCAGAATGCTCATGCACTCGGACCAGGTGCCGCCCTCGACGTCGATGATCATCTTCCTCTCGAGCCGCATCAGCCGGGGGTGGGCGAGATAGAACGGGATGGCGATGCCGGGGGTGCCCTCCGGGCTGAACCATTCGTTCGAGATCCAGACGTGCGGGCGGACCCGGATGTCGCGCTCGGCGAGCTCCTCGTGCAGCCGGTCGAGGCAGTCCTCAAGCCAGGTCCCCTCGACCGTGACCTTGAGATCCTTCAGCCGAAGGCGCAGCAGCTCATCGTCGGGGAGCGATTCCCAGGCAAATTTCCGACGTGGCATGGGCCCCAGAACCTCAAGAATAAGCCTCATAATGGTGTCACGGGCGGGCGGGACCCACAACCGCGGCAGTGCCGCGGGCCCCCAGCCGCCCAGGCTGAGCCCTGAGTTTATAACCAAAATTCGGGTGGCCGATAAAGAGCGATGAAGTTCCGGCCGGCAGGGTTAACCCCCGGCCGAACCAGTGGAATCGATGTTATTCTCCTGGTGAAAGGGCGGGCCGCCCGCTCGCAATCTGCGCGGCCAGGACCCGCGGCACGTCCTTTCAGCCCGGTGCTATGCTGCCCGGCGCATCGTGATCGACCGGAGACGGGGAATGAACGGCAGCAACTACGACGTCCTGATGCTGCGGCCGCAGGACATCAAGGATGTCATCGACATCAAGCAGGCGATCGATCTGGTCGAGCAGGGCTACCGGGAGGCGCAGGGCTTCCCGCTCATCAACGCGCCGCGGCGGCGGGTGCATTCGCGCGCGAACGTGCGGATCTCGAATTTTCCGGGCGGCGTCGACGGGCTGGGCGTGATCGGCTCGCTGACGCGCGGCGAGCAGGTCGCTCACGACGTGAGCGCCCAGGACTATCCCTACCGCGAGCATCCGGTCTACCTGCTCTGGAATGCCAAGACCGCGCAGCTGCAATGCATCATGATCGGCGAGATCACCGAAAAGCGCATCGGCTTTTCGAGCCTGATGGCGCTGCGTACCGCCGCGACCAGTGGCGTCGGCTTCCGCCACCTCGCACGCCGGGATGCCAAAGTGGCGGGCGTCTACGGCGCCGGCGGGCAGGCGCTGCACAAGGTGCTCGCTTTGCAGAACGAGCGCGCGATCACGACCTACAAGGTGTTCAGCCGCAATCCCGACAACCGCAAAGCCTTCTGCCAGCGGATGGCGGGCCTGATCGACGCCGAATTCGTGCCGGTCGCGACGCCGCGCGAAGTGATGGCGGGCGCTGACGTGGTGATCTGCGCGACGAGCTCGAACGTGCCTGTGTTCGACGGCCACTGGCTCGAGCCCGGCCAGCACATCGTGACGGTGGTCGGCTCCAACAGCGCGCTGGTCAAGGGCGGCTGGCTCAAGGAAGGCCGGCGCGAGAACGACGACGAGACCGTGCGCCGCGCCGATTTCATCATTACCAACTGGCGCGAGTTGATCGAGACCGAGCGCCAGGCCGGCATCTTCGATCCGATCGAGCAGGGCATCATCTCCTGGGACAAGGTGCACGAGCTAGGCGAGATTCTCGACGGCAGCTTCCCGGGCCGCACCAGCGATGAGCAGATCACGCTGCACGCCAACAACAACGGCACGGCGGCCGCCGACCTCGCGATCGCGCAATGGGTCTACGAGCAGTGCAAGAAGATGGGTCGCGGAGCCCCGCTCGAACTGCCGCGCCCCGGCGAGCAGTAGCGCGCCGTCACGCCACGCAGTGTTGGCGCAAGGTCTTGGCGCGCAGTCGCCTCGCGCAGTCTTGGCGCAACGCCCATGGCGGCGGGGTCCCGTGCCGTCCCGACGCTGAAACAAATCGTTACATTTCAGGCAGCCGGCTGAAATAGCGGCGCAAGGATCGCGCGCTCTACTCGACCTGCAGCGCCGGATGTTGCTGCAACGGATGAGGAGAGACCAATGCACTCGCTGAGAACCGCTGCCCTTGCTGTCGCTGTCATGAGTGCTGTGCCGCTGCCAGCGAGCGCTGACATCATCCATGTCACCACGGGGCAGGGCGCCCGTGAGGCGATCGTGCTGGCATCATCGCGCATGCCGGCGCCGACCGTGATCGTCCTGCATGGCGCAACGATTACAGCGGCCCTGACCGCCCGCAGCTCGGGCTTTGCCGAAGCGGCCGCCGCGCGGGGCTTCGCCGCCGTGTTCCCGCAGGGCATCAACCGGCAGTGGAACGACGGCCGGGAGGACGGGCACATCTCCTCGGTCGATGACGTCGGCTTTCTCCGTCAGCTGACGCACGAGCTTGTCAGACGCGGCATCGCCGATCGCGACCATATCTTCCTCGCCGGCATCTCCAACGGCGGCATGATGACGTTTCGCATGCTGTGCGAGGCCTCCGAGCTGTTCGCGGGCGCCGCCACCGTCATCGCGAACATGCCGGCCGGCATCGGGGAGCGCTGCCATGTGCGCAAGCCGCTGCCGATCGTGATGTTCAACGGCACCGCCGATCCGCTCGTCCCCTATGAGGGGGGCAACGTTGGCTTCGTCGGCCAGCGCGGGAGGGTGTGGGGCGCCGAGCGCACCGCGGAATTCATGGCCCGCGTCAACGGCTGCACGGCCATGCAGGCGAGGCCCTTGCCGATCAATACCTCAGCCGAGCCCGTGAACGTGGAGCGTCTGGACTGGTCGCCCTGCCGGACCGGCCATCCGGTGACGCTCTACCGGCTCGAGGGCGCCGGCCATCAGGTCCCCGGCCGGCCGCAGTTCCTGCCGCGGCTGCTGGGCCCCGGCAGTCTTCAGATCAACGCCGCCGAAGAGGCCATGGAGACTTTCACGCGCTGAAGACCCGATGGCTCTCTTGCCGCGCGCGTCCATGCAGCAGTTCACGTCTAAACGTCGTCTGCCGTGCGGCGGCGCAGCATCACGAGCATGATGACCGCCAAGAGCAGCGGGCCCGTCGAAAAGCAAGCCATCAGCCACCCCAGAAGTGTTGCGATCGCGGTCATCGCTGCCCCCGTTGCGTATAGGATGCAGATTGCGCCTGCTGTTGCATGTCCTCGTTTTGCGCGGTCACGTCAGTGCGGTGCGCAACCAGGACATGGACGACGAACAGCATGATGACGCAGCCGCACGCGACGAGCATGCGTCGCGTCCAGAGCGCAACGGCAGCGCGATCGGCTGGGGAAAGCGGGACATCAATCCGTGGTCTCATCGCGATCTCTCCCAATCAAGCATGACGGGTGACGCCGAAGCCGCTGTCCGCCGCGAGCATGCGGCACATGGCTGCAGAAGCATCCGCCCGATGCGTATCGCTACGATCGCTTGAGAACGCTCCTCACGACGTATGCGGCGATTTCGCGCCCATGTCCGGTGGGACGCCTGAGCAAGCGCCCTGGTTTGCAGGCCGCGCAAAACTTTCCCGCGGCGGGCTCCGTCCGGACCACACCATGTCACCGCCACCTTTCTCATATCTGATGAGCGCGCTCGGACACGGAATGCTGCGGTGCGGGCTTGTATTGCGCGACACGTGATTTATTGATTCCTGGAAGAGGCCATCTCGGCGGTGACGCCAAAAACTAGTGCCGCCGCAAACCAAACGCATTGTTGGCGCGTCGAACTCGTTGGCGGTTCAAGAAGCGACTGGGCCATGGACAGGCTGACAGCAGACGATCAACTGATTGCGCGGGTTGCCAGGGCCGATGCGGTCGCTCTGGAGGCGCTCTATATGCGTCATCAGAATCGCGTGTTCGGTTTCATTGCGCGGATCGTCCGGGACGAAGCGATGGCCGAGGAACTCACCAATGAGGTGTTCGTCGACGTCTGGCAGCATGCGGGCGGCTTTGAGGGGCGATCCGCGGCCACCACCTGGCTGTTGTCGATTGCCCACAATCGGGCCGTCAGCGCGCTCAGGAAACGGCGCGAGGAACCATGGGACGACGAGCGCGCCGCCAACCTGCTTGACGACGCCGACGATTTGGAGGTCGCCGCGCAAAAAGCCGACAAGAGCCGGGTGCTGCGCCGCTGTATCGACGCACTTGGCGCCGAATATCGCGAGATCGTCGATCTCGTCTATTACCACGAACTGTCAGTCAACGAGGCAAGCACGGTCTTGGGCATCCCGGAAGGCACGGTCAAGACCCGGTTGTTCAACGCCCGCAAGCGCCTCTCGGAGCTTCTGAAAGCCGCGGGCGTGGATCGAGGATGGCCATGAGCAAAGAGACGACTGATCATTCCAGGCGCGAAGACATCGAGACGATGCTCCCGTTCTACGTCACGGGGCAGCTCGATCAAGCCGATGCGGCGCGGATCGACGACTATCTCAGGCGTCATCCGAACGTGGCGAGCCAGCTCGACCTCATCCGTGCCGAGCGCGACAGCACCGTCGTGGCCAACGGCGTCTTCGCGAGCCGTCCGGTTCCGAATTTCGAGCGCGTGGCGGCCATGATCGGCACGACCGCGGCAAAAAGCGCGCGTCCTGCGTCCCCTGGCGCTCGCCCGCTGGACTGGATCAGGCGCCTGTTCGACATGCCCGCGCCGCATTCGCTGGGATGGATTGCGGCCGCGGCCGCGATCGTGATCCTGTTGCAATCCGCCACCATCGGAGCGCTGATCGTGGCGCAATATTCCGGCACGTTTATCGGGGCAGGCGGTCCCGGAGCGTCCGGCCCCGCGACGACTGCGGTCGTGCGCTTTGCCGACGGCGCCGCAACAGCAGCGGTTGCCGACGCGCTCACCGGCCTCGGCGTGACGATCGTCGATGGCCCGAAAGGCGGGCGGCTGTTCACGGTCCGGCTCGGCCCCAAGAACATGGGCGATGCCGAGCGCGACCGATTGATCGCCGCCCTCAAGGCGCGCAGCGACCTCGTTGCATTCGTGGCGCTCAAGCCTTGAGACGGCGGATGCCGTCGTCAACGCGGGCGCTTTTTTTGTGCGAAACCGGGAGTGTGTGATGTTTTCATGGTCCCATTGCGATCGCAAATTTCAAGCCGGGCGCTCACTCTTTGCCGGATCAATCGGTGCCGCAGCGATCCTGCTCCTGGCCTGCGTGATGCTTGCGGCCGCTGGCTACAGCGGCGCCGAGGCCTTGCCGGCGCGAGCGATCACGGGTGCGGACATAGGAGCCGCGGGCATGGGAGCCGACATCACGCTGGTGCGAATGCGTGGCGGACGGCGCATGCGAATGATGAGAATGAAGATGAAGAAGAAAAGAGCCGCCCTGCGTCGCCACTGGAAACAGAAGATGAAAGACCGTGACCATGCGGACAATCATCAAACTCATCAGAATCAGGGCCACAACAACCAGGAGGGTCACGGGACCCCTGACAACCCGCCACCCACCAACACGGGCAAGCCCACCAACACCAGCAAGCCCTGGCCTGGCCGCGATGGAAGGCCTTCCATCCATATCGTGTGCATCGCTGGGCGCGTGCTCGGCGGCCGCTGCCATTGCGGGCCGCGGGAGGGCCGGCACGACCTGGGCGGCCGCGTCTTCTCCTGCGCCAATCCGCCGCCGCAAGGGCGACCGTCCGAACCGATGACTCTCGCCGGGTCGGGCAGCGCCTCGCCGCCACCGGCGCGGCGCAATCCGCAGCTGCCTCCAGCCGTGGCGCAGCAGCAGCAGCCGAACACGAGTGGCCTGCCACAATTTGTGCCGGACGAAATCGTCGTCCGCATCGCGCGCGCGACACCGGAAGCAGTCGACGACGCGATCGGCCAGACCCACGGCCTGCAACTGCTCGAGCGCAGCACCATTGAGCTCCTTGGCGTGCGCCTCGTGCGCTACCGCGTCCCCAACAACCGGCCGCTGACGGCCGCATTGACGGCACTGCAAAGCGATCCGCGCATTCTCGGTCCGCAACTGAATTACTACTACCGCCATCTGCAGGGGGGTGCGGACCCGAACAACGGCTTGCAGTATGCGCTGGTCAAGCTCGATGTCGTCCGCGCGCAGACGGTCGCCCGCGGCGGCGGCACGCGGATCGCGGTGATCGATTCAGGCATCGATCAGACCCATCCGGATCTGAAAGGCTCGGTGGTGGAAACGTTTTCCGGCGCAGCCGGCGCCAGCGACGATCCGCACGGCACCGAGATCTCCGGCATCATCTCCGCCCACGGCATCGTGCGCGGCGTGGCGCCGGAGGCCAAGCTGCTCGACGTGCGCGTGTTCACGGGCGGGTCCGGTCGCCAGGCGACCGCGACCACGTTCAATCTGGTTCGTGGCATCGACTGGGCCCTGTCAAGGCGCGCACGCGTGCTCAACATGAGCTTCACCGGCCCGAACGATTTATTATTGGAAGACAGCATCAAGGCGGCCGGCGCCAAGGGGGCGATCGTTGTCGCCGCCGCCGGCAATGGCGGCCCCAAGGCTCCGCCGGCCTATCCGGCGGCCTATCCGGGCGTCATTGCGGTGACGGCGACGGATGTGGCCGACCACCTCTATTCTCACGCCAACCGCGGCCGCTACATCTCGGTTGCGGCGCCGGGCGTCGACGTGCTGGCTCCCTCCAGCAATCATGCGCACCAGATACTCTCCGGCACGTCCTACGCAGCCGCCCACGTCAGCGGCATTGTTGCGTTGATGGTCGAGCGCTTTCCCGCGCTCGATGCCGATACGGCCCGTCTCGCGCTGACAGCGTCCGCAATCGATCTTGGTCCGCCTGGTCCCGACGATCAGTTCGGCGCCGGACGTGTCAACGCGTTCGCAACGCTGCGCGCGGTCGCCGGACATTGACGGACCCTACGGGCGGCATGCGCCGCGCAGCCGATCAAGCGCGCTTCGCGTTGGCGCGGCGCGCGCATTGGCGTTCTTGTGTTAGTCGAACTTGGGCCGGTCGACGAAATGACAGGCCGATGCGGACGCTTCCACGCACGCAATCATCGCAATGCCCGATCGTGTGAAACGATCTTGTCGTCGTCGCGCCGGCAAAAAACCGTCGCGCCGCTTCATGCGTCTACCTGATTACGGTGACCGATCATCGGCATCGCCAATCAAGGAGAGACGACATGAAACTGATGATCATTACGGCGACGGTGCTTGCAACCCTCGTCGCGGATTCGGCCTCCGCCGGTCCTCTGAGGAATGCGTGGAACCGCCAGCAAGTCAGCATCGGGCAGGGCGTGATCGACGGCTCGCTCGGGCCTCGGGAAGCCATCCGCCTCGAGCGCCGGGCGATCTCCATCCGCAACCAGGCGCGCTTCCTGCGATGGACTGGCGGCGGTCTCGGTCCGCGTGAGCGCGCGTATCTCGGCTGGCGCCTGATGAATGCGCGAGCCGCGATCTACCGCCACCGGCACAACTGACGCCGCGCGCGTTCACATCGATCGCCCAACTCCAAGGAGCTAGCCATGTTGAAACGTTCCACACTCTTCGCGATCGCCGCATCCCTTGCAGTGGGCCTCGCGGCTGTTTCGGCAACCGATGCCTCGGCTCGCCCGGGCGGCGGGATGCGCAACCACCCTCACTTCGCCCACGCGGTCCGCCGCTTCGTCAACCATCCTCGCGCCTTCGTTCGCCGGCACGTGCTCTTGCGGCGTAACTTCGTTCGCCCCTACTGGAAGTGGGCGAAATGGCGTCCGTATTGGCGTCCCTATTGGCGCCCGTACTGGAGATGGAACTACGGGCGTGCGTTCTGCTGGCGTCACCCGTATGCGTACTACTGCCACCCGCGCGTGCGAGCGTTTCGCGTCGGTGCCGCGGCCGTGGTCGGTGCGGCAGGTGCGGCGGCGGTGGTCAGCAAAACGACATCGGCGCCGGTCAGTGCCCCACAGCCGGCCGCGTCGGAAAACTGCCTGACCCAGACGCGGCTTGCGGACGGAAACTCACTGTTCCGCAATGTGTGCACCAACGAGGCGGCGATCACGTCCAACCCGCCGGCGGACACCAACACGCAAGCACCACCGCCGGACAAGTAAGCACTTGTTCGCTGACAAGTGCTCGTCACTGAAACCACAACGAAACCCCGGCGCGAGCCGGGGTTTCACTTGTCTGCCGACTGAGATAGGGACCAAGAGTCCGTCGATCGCGTTCGGCCGCATTCGTTCTCGAATTGATGTTGCGCTGCGAAAATCCAAAAGACGCGCGCACTTGAATTGACCTTTCATGGGTGCGTCTTGCCGCAGACGTGCTGCGTCCGCCGAGACATGGCTGACATGGAGCCCGGGATTGGCTAGATTGTCCTTGCCCGCAAGGCCAAAAAATGCGCGCACGGTCGCGTATCCAAACCAGGAACGACGGAGGCAAACGTGCAGCCCATCGCGGAATGGCTCCAGGCCTCGTCCTTGGCGGTATTCATCCATGACAAGGCTTGGCTGTTCACGACCATTCAGGTTGTTCACGTCACCGCGATCTCGTTCATGATCGGATCGATCGCGGTCGTGGATTTGCGCTTGCTCGGGCTGCGTTCCACCGGACGCCCGGTCACAGAACTCACCAGGGAAGTTCTGCCGTGGACCTGGGCCGCCTTCGTGGTTGCGGCACTGGCCGGTTCGCTCATGTTCGTCAGCCAAGCGGTCGCGTACTCTATGAACACCACGTTCTGGATCAAGATATCCATCATGATTCTGGCAGGCATCAACATGCTGATCTTCGAATTCATCACGGTCCGCAGCGTGCAGAATTGGGACCGCGATCCGGCGCCGCCACTGGCGGCGAAGCTTGCCGGCGGCATTTCGATTTCCTGCTGGCTGTTGGTCTTCGTGTTCGGTCGCTGGACCGGCTTCACCGTCGTGCCGGTGTGACGGCGGGGAATCAAGACACCGGGCGCGGCCAACACAAGAGGGTGAAAGACGCAGGAGATATCCCGTGGACATTATGTTCGATTACATATCGACGACCACGTTTTGGAGGATCCTGCTCTTCCTGCATTTCGTGATGGCGGTCATCCTGATGACAGCCATCACGCTCCAGGCGGTGGCTGTCCTGCTGCCGGTGCGCCAAGTGGCCGGCCATCAAGTGGCCGGCCATGTCGGCAACGTCATTCGCCGGCTGCCGCCAGCTTCCTACACCGTCACGGTGATCACTCTCTATCTGCCGACGTTCCTTCTCGGTGCGTGGGTCTACGTCAAATATCGCACTTACGTGAGAATACCGATGGAGCAACTCGGCCACTGGTGGACGCTCGGGTCTTTCGAATTCAAGGAACATGTGGTGGCCATGGGGATGGCGTTGCTTCCGGCCTATTGGTATTTCTGGCGGCGGCCAATGCCCCAAGAACAGGCGGGCATTCGCAACGCGCTCACTTTTTTTCTCGCTTTCACGGTCTGGTACGCCTTCATCATTGGTCACGTGGCCAATGACTTCCGGGGAGTCGGGTCATGACGCAACTATTAGACACCCACGAGCGAGCCTCCGAGCTCGACCGTCCCCAAGGGATGGATGCACCGGCATCGGCGATGTCGGCGTCAAGCGCGCAGAAAAAGTTCAGGAACTTCGCGATCACCTTCGGCATCGCCTTCGCGATCCTCTACACGGTGTTCGAACGGCTGAATTGGCCGCTGTTCACTTATCATCCGGCGGTCGGCAAGATTGATTTCTGGATGCAGCCGGCCCGCAGCGGAGAGGGACCGCCTATGTACTGGTACGGCTGGATTGCGCTCTCGAGCCTGAGCGCGCTCCTGCTAGCCTGGATCGCCACTGTGGTTTCCGATCGCGCGCTGCAGCGCGCGACAATATTCGGTTGCGCGTTTGCGATCTTCTGGTCGGGCGCGCTTGGGATCGGGATCTACCTTGATGAGCGCACCAGCTTCGACCCGGACTTGGTGCGGCGGCTGGCGTGGATGACGGCTATCCCGGGTGTCTTGGCAGCTGCAGCCGTCGGCTATTTTGTGCCCTTGCAATGGGCGCAGCGCGTCTGGCGCTCCTGGCTGTTGGTCATGCCGATCGGTGGACTTGCCATTCTTGGCTATTCTCTCAAGCAGTATTTTCTGCGGTAGCGATAGTCCCGATGCGGATCACTTCGTCGGCGAGCAGCGCGATGGGACGGAAACGAGGGACGGCTTGAGCGGCCCGTCCAATATGGAACGGTTGCACAGTGTTGAGTTACTCTGACGCGGACAAGTGAGGTACTTTCACGGATGGGACGAGCCACCTTTCGGACGATCAAGCCATGACGACCGTCATCGACCCCGTCGCGACGCGAGAGCCCGTATCACAAGCTTCGTCTTCAATGGCTTCGGCCAAACTTCGAACATTCGCCGTCACGTTCGCCATCGTCGGTCCGATCCTGTACTTCGCATGCCTCTTCTGGAATTTGCCGCTATTTACCTATCACCCGGCGATGAACCGGATCGATTTCGGATGGACACCTGCCAGAAGCGGCGAGGGTCCGGCTATGTATTGGTACGGGTGGACACTCACGGTCCTCTTCGGCGGGACAACGGTCAGCTTGCTCGCTACCCTCGTTCCCGAACGTGTGACACGAAAGATCCCGCTGTATCTCGTCTGGCTCGTGCCGCTCTTGGCAATACCCTTGCTGGCCTATTCGCTAAGGGAGTTCTGGTCGCACCCGTAAGCACTGCAGCTTGGCTAACCGGCGACAGGTCGAGAAAGGCCCGAAATGGCCACCAAACTTGACATTGCTGTAATTTTCACCCTCGCGGCCACTTGCGCGCTCTGGATTGAACAGGGGCATCATGTGGTCATTGACGAACCAACGCCCTCGGAATTGGTCGGTGCTGCAGCCGCGACCGTTGCGGCTTGTCCCGATAACGACGGTGTGCCCTACAGCGCAAACTGCCTTGCGTTCTTATTCGGGACGAACTCGCAGTCGGACGTACAAAACCCGGCGCCGAATTCAAATCCGGCCCCTCAGAGTGGGATTGACCCGCTGGGCACGACCGCCGCATGCCCTGACCGTGATGACGTTCCCTATTCCGCTGGTTGCCTGGCCTATCTGCAGGGCGCCACGGCTCTCGGTATGCGCTGGCGGATAAGAGCGCCACGTGTGTCAGCGCCTGTGATCCAACCAGTGCCGGTCGCCTCGGCGAGGTGACGCAGCGGTCCGGCGCAGAGCCCGTGCGTCACTGTCCGCGCCGGGCCGCGCTCGCAAAGCGCTTTGCTTCCTCCGCGGCGCGGAACAAGGCCTTCGCCTTGTTGACGCATTCCTGCTGCTCGGACTTCGGATCGGAATCCGCCACGATGCCGGCGCCGGCCTGCACATACATGGTGCCGTCCTTGACCAGCGCCGTGCGCAGCACGATCGCGGTGTCCATGTCGCCGGCCGCGGAGAAATAGCCGACCGCGCCCGCATAGAGGCCGCGCTTCTCCTTCTCCAGCTCGTCGATGATCTCCATCGCCCGCACCTTGGGGGCGCCCGACACCGTGCCGGCTGGGAAACCCGCCGCCATCGCGTCGACGGCATCGTGCTTCCTGGAGAGCTTGCCCTCGACATTGGAGACGATGTGCATCACCTGGCTGTAGCGCTCGATGAAAAACTGGTCGGTCACCTTGACGGTGCCGATCTCGGCCACGCGGCCGACATCGTTGCGGCCGAGGTCGAGCAGCATCAGGTGCTCGGCGCGCTCCTTGGGATCGGCGAGCAGTTCGACCTCCAGCGCCTTGTCCTCTTGCGGAGTGGCGCCGCGCGGACGGGTGCCGGCGATCGGCCGGATCGTCACGGTGCCGCCGCTCGCCTTGACCAGGATTTCCGGGCTCGAACCCGCGATGGCGAAGCCGCCGAGGTCGAGGAAATAGAGATAGGGCGACGGGTTGGTCCGCCGCAGCGCGCGATAGAGCGCGAACGGCGGCAGCTCGAACGGCGCCTCGAAGCGCTGCGCCAGCACCACCTGGAAGATATCGCCGGCCGCGATGTACTCCTTGGCGGCGCGCACCATGCGCTCGTATTCCGCCGGCGTGGTGTTGGAACTCGGCAGGACGGTGAGGGGGCCGGCCTCGCCGTCGGCGGCGGCGTGGTCGAGCGGGCGGTCGAGCGCATCGACGATCACGGAGAGCCGCTCGCTCGCGCGTGCGAGCGCGGTCTTGGCCGGCACGCCTTTTTCCGGGCGCACCGGCGTGACGACGGTCATCATGTCGCTCACGGCGTCGAACACGATCACGACCGTCGGGCGCATCAGCACCGCATCCGGAATCCCGATCGGATCGGGATTGGGCGCGGGAAGCTCCTCCATCAGCCGGACCATGTCGTAGCCGAGATAGCCGAAGATGCCGGCCGCCATCGGCGGCAGCGCGTCCGGCAGCGCGATCGCGCTTTCGGCAACGAGCGCGCGCAGCGCCTTGAGCGGCGGCTCATTGCAGGCGGTGAACGAGCCATTGCGGCGCGGCGAGCGGTTGATCTCGGCGCGGCCGTCGACGGTACGCCACACCAGATCGGGCTCGAGCCCGATGATCGAATAGCGTCCGCGCACGGCGCCGCCTTCGACCGACTCCAGAAGGAAGCTCATCGGCCGCCCGCCGCCGATCTTGAGAAAGGCCGACACCGGCGTCTCGAGATCGGCGACGAGCGTCGTCCAGACCACTTGCGCCTCGCCGCGCGCATAGCGCTTGGCGAAGGCGGATGCCTGCGGCTCGATGTGCATGAAGCCTCTGCTACGTTAAGGAAGCCGGCGCCGCAGGGTGGGCAAAGGCGCGAGCCGGGAAACCAGGATTCTCCAGCAGCACAGCACAGCGCCGTGCCCACGCGTCACAGATCTGAGCGGGCCACGCGACAACGCGTGGGCACGGCGCACGATAGACCTGGCCCAATGGACATACAGTGCACACGCCTTTGCCCACCCTACGATCCGGCTGATGACGCTCAGTTGTCGTCGGTGATGCTCTGTCCGGTGACGACCTGCTGCAGCGCGCGCTCGTTGATCGTCACGCCGATCTCCTTTTCGAGGAGAGCAAGGTATTCCTGCGCGACGTCATTGGAGATCCCGGTGTTGAGGGAGGCGCGCAGCTGCTTGTTCTCCTCCGAGTCAAGATCGGTCTTCGGCGGCGTCACGTCGGTCACGCGGAATACGACCTGCTCGACCGGCTGTTCGGCCGGCGCGCTGCCGGCGGCATCCTTGGCGGTCCGGAAGATCGCATCGACCGTGCGTGCGGAGAGCGGCGCGACGGTGGTGTCGCGCTTGATCCCGGTCTTCGTCTCCACCTTCAGGCCGTCGGCTTTTGCGGCCTCCGCAAGCGCGGTGCCGGCCTTGACCTTGTCGAGGAGCGTCTTGGCCTTGGCCTGCAGCCGTTTGGCAATCTCGTCCTCGCGCCAGCTTGCCTCGACCTTGGCCTTGACCTCGTCGAGGGTGCGGTCGCGCTCGGGCGTGATGCCCGTCACTTCGTACCAGATGTAGCCGCCCTCGACCTGCAACGGATCGTTGTCGACACCAATGTCGGACGCGAAAGTGCCGGCAATGAGCCGCTGCGGCTCCGGCATGTTGGCGGCCGGCTCGCCGGCCGGCGTGCGTCCGGAGCGGTCGATCTCGAAGGTGCGGGCTTCGAGCTTGAGCTTCTCGGCGGTCTCGGTCAAAGGCTTGCCGAGCGAGCGCTCGTCCTCGACCTTGTCGTAGATCGCAAGCACGTCGGTCTTGGCGCGCTCGTTGGCGATGTCCTTGCGCAGCTGATCCTTGGCCTCTTCGAAGGTCGGCGTCTTTTCCGGCTCGATCTTGAGCACGCGCAGAAGCACCGTGCCAAAGCGGCCCTTGACCGGCGCGCTGACCTCGCCTTCCTTGAGCGCGAAGGCTGCGTCCGCCACCGCGCGATCGAGGATCGCCGCCTTGGTGACAGTCCCGAGATCGATATCCTTCTCGGTGAGCTTGCGTTCCTTGGCGATGGCGTCGAAGGTCTCGCCCTTGGTGATGCGCTCGGATGCTGCGCGCGCCTGCTCCTCGCTCGGAAACACGATCTGCTGAATCTGCCGGCGCTCGGGCGTGGTCAGGCGCACGCGTCGCTCGTCGTAGGCCTTCTTGACGTCGGCGTCGGAGACCTCGATTGAGCGCGCCCGCTCGCTCGGAATAAGCGAGACGGCAACCACGTTGCGGTACTCGGGCGCGCGGAACTGCGCTTTGCGCTGCTCGAAATATTCCGCCAGCACTTCCGGCGCCGGCGCCGGCACCTCGCCGGCCTGAGCGCGGTCAAGGAGCACGTAATCGATGGAGCGCTGCTCGTTGCGGAAACGATCCGCTGCCTCGACCATCGCCCTGGGCGCAATCGGCGGGCCGACGATCGTGCCCAGAAGCTGCTCCCGCAGCATCTCGCGCCGCCGTTCCGCCACGTAGCGTTGCTCGGTGAAGCCGAAATTGCGGATCATTTGCTCGAAGCGCTGCCGGTCGAACTGGCCGCTCGGGCCCTGAAAGGTCGGATCGGCGGTGATGCGGCGCGCGATCTCGGCATCCGAGATACCCAGGCGCAGCACCCGCACGCGCTCGTCGAGGAGAACTTCGCCGAAAATCTGATGCACGATCTGGCGGTCGAGCCCGAGCGCATGCGCCTGCTCGAGCGTGATCGGCCGGCCGAACTGGCGGCCGAGCGTCTGCAGCCGCTCGTTATAGAGCTGGCGGAACTGCTCGATGCCGATTTCGGTATGCCCGATCTTGGCAAGCGTCGAGCGGCCGAAGCCGCGGAAAATGTCGCCGATGCCCCAGATCGCAAAGCTGATCACGAGCACGCCGACCACCGCCGCCATGATGGATTTGCCGAGCCAGCCGGAGGAGGCTTGTCGTAGACCTCGAAGCATGAACCTACCGCATTATGAACGAAGGGCTTTATTGTGAACGAAGGGCTTTCGGGCGGCCTCGCCGACCCGCGGGTCGTGCATCATAGAAACTGCGCCGCAACCCCGCAACACGAACCGCGCCCGGCCGGACCCGGGGGCGGCCGCACGCCGCTGGCCTGGATCGGGATGCTCGGCGGCACTAGTGTGGCTTTGGTTCAGGGGTCCGCATCATTTTTGCCGCTTAGTCCGAGATGCGGCTTTCTGAACCAAAGCCACACTAGATCAATAAGTTGCTAGTGTCCTCTAATTCCGAGGTTCGTGCGAGAAACCATGACCAGCGCGATGCGACCGCTCATTGCGGGCAACTGGAAGATGAACGGCCTGCAGCAGTCGGCCGTCGAGTTCACGGGCATCATCGAGGGGGCAGGGCCGCTGGTGACGCGCCTCGACCTGCTGGTCTGCCCACCCGCGACCCTGATCGCGGCCTTCACGGTGCGGGCGCGCGATTCGGCGGTCGCCATCGGGGCGCAGGACTGCCACCCCGAGCCCTCAGGCGCCTTCACGGGCGACATCTCGGCCGAAATGCTCGCCGACGCAGGCGCCAGTGCGGTGATCGTCGGCCATTCGGAGCGGCGCACCTACCACAAGGAGACCGACGCCGTGGTGCGCGGCAAGGCGCTCGCAGCCCGGCGCGCGGGCCTGACCACCATCGTGTGCGTCGGTGAGACGCAGGCCGAGCGCGAGGCCTCGCGCACCATTGCGGTCGTGGGCGAACAGCTTGCCGGCTCGCTGCCCGACAATGCCGGCGCCGCCAACCTGGTCGTCGCCTACGAGCCGGTATGGGCGATCGGCACGGGTCTGACGCCCACCACCGCCGACGTCGCCGAGGTGCATGCCTTCGTCCGCGATCAGCTTGCGGCGCGCTATGGCGCGGCCGGGCAGGGCATTCGCATCCTTTATGGCGGCTCGGTGAAGCCGTCGAATGCCCGCGAGCTCCTGGGCGTCGCCAACGTCAACGGCGCGCTCGTCGGGGGCGCAAGCCTCAAGGCGGCGGATTTTCTCGGCATTGCGCGCGCGCGGGTGTAGCGCTCAGCTTGAGCGGGTTGCCGCTCACTGCCCCTTCCAGCCGCGCGGATACATCGCCAAGAGCCTGCTCCGCTCGGATGCGCTCAACGGAAAGTATCGTGCGGTCTTCGAGGCAAAGAGCCCCGGGCGGCAAGGCGCCGGCCGGCCGCACATCAACAAGGCCGGGTTGGCATTGTGACCAAGGCCGATCGCGTGGCCGAGCTCGTGCGCAATGACGTTGCGCATGACATTGGGCAGCGAGGTCGGCGGGCCGTTGGTGTTGCGGATCATCGCCACCGCACCGGCGCCGCCGGGCAGGCGATTGACGTGGGAGACGAATTCGCCGTCCGACAGCACCACCACGATGGCGCCGGACTGGCCCCCTTCGCTCCCGCCGAAAGAGACCGAGCCGAGCCGGAAGCCGCTGCCAATCCCGGCGAAAATCCCGTTCCAATGAGCGACCGCCGCACGCACCAGGGGTACACGTGCGTCGCCGCTCTGCCCAACCGAGATCAGCACGCGGGGAACTTTGGTCAGCGGTACGCCTTGCGCCTGTGCCGATGAGGCCGAGAGGAAACAAAGCGCCGCTCCTATAAGACAGTGCTTAAAGAACATCGCACGCGCTCGGGCATAATCCGAAGGCTTGGCGACCGAAGAAATACTTGGCGTCAGCGTTATGTCGGCGCGCGGGGAAACATCAATCGACGTAGTCACGGGGCACCTATGAGAGGATGCTAAACGAACCCAACCATGCACTTCCTACAGGGAGCCTGCTCGCGCCGCATCCTCCGATCGGGAGAGGCGGGCATGATTTTTGGCGGCCATGCGCCCGCGTCTGAAGCGCGGCCTCCGTCAACAAAAAGCCCGGCGCATGGCCGGGCTTTCGCATCGCATCCGCAGCGTTCCAGTGCCCCGTTTCCGAAGTTCGTGATATGTCGCAGCACACTCTGACACGAACTTCGGAAATAAAGGGCACCAGCAACTCTATGATTCCAGTACCGCTTTCCGATTTGAAGTTCCTGATCGAGCTTGCTGCAGGTGGTGTGGGAACTTCAGATCGGCCGCACTAGTAACGCGCCCCCACAGGGGGAGCGCCAAAGAGGTAGTTCAGGCCGCCGCGAATGATGCTGTAGGAATTGTCCTCCGTGAAGCAACCCGGAGGAGTGGCGGCCGCAACGATGGGAACAGGTCAAGACCGGACCCGGAGGCTAAATTCGGGGGCAAGTTCAGGGCCATAGAAATGCCCCCTCGGGTCGTGTAGACACGCCTGCGTTACCCCCTATATGGG
The DNA here is from genome assembly GCA_963753575.1 of uncultured Alphaproteobacteria bacterium. GTDB lineage: Bacteria > Pseudomonadota > Alphaproteobacteria > Rhizobiales > Xanthobacteraceae > VAZQ01. Next base: position 1,016,897 of record CAVWCR010000003.1, on the reverse strand, counting down.
TGGAGAGGTCACCCGGGGGGCGGCTCGGGTCAACGGATCAGGTTCCATGCAGACGTTCGTCATCGTCGTCCACCTCATGATCGTGCTCGCCTTGATCGGCTTCGTGCTGCTGCAGAAGTCGGAGGGCGGCGGGTTTGCGGCGGGCTCGACCGGCGGCGGCTTCCTGTCGAGCCGCGGCACCGCCAACGTGCTCACCCGCACCACGGCTTATCTTGCGGCCGCCTTCTTCGCGACGAGCCTCGTGCTCTCGATCCTCGCCGGCATGCACCGCCATCCGGGCTCGATCGTGCCACCGACCGCGCCGGCTGCGCCCTCGCCGACCGGCGCGCCCGCGGCTCCGCTTGGCGGTCCGGGCGGCGGCATACTCGACGAGTTGCAGAAGCGCGAGCAGGCGCCGGCACAGCCATCCGGGCCGCAAGCGCCGCAGCCGAAGTGAGAAAAGCGATCAAGGGCCGGGCAACCGGCCCTTCGGCTTTTTGAGGGCCTTGTAGCCCGCTCAGGGCCTTGTAGCCCGCAAGGGGGTGAAACGACATGCGGGAGCAGTCGTGCAGCCGGTATCGCTGTTCCCGGATTTCGCTGGCCGCTCAACCCGGGCAACGGACCCGACGGCTTCTAACAGTTTGGTGATAAAGGAGAACATTGAGGCATGCCGCATCCGCATACCCGCCGATCCACAACCCCGCAATCTGCGCTCGCCCCGCTCGCGATTCGGGACTAAAACCTAAGTCCCATGGCGCGGTACATATTCATCACCGGCGGCGTGGTCTCCTCCCTGGGCAAGGGTCTCGCATCGGCAGCGCTCGGCGCGCTGCTGCAGGCGCGCGGCTACAAGGTGCGGCTGCGCAAGCTCGACCCCTATCTCAACGTCGATCCGGGCACGATGTCGCCCTATCAGCACGGCGAGGTGTTCGTCACCGACGACGGCGCCGAGACCGACCTCGACCTCGGCCATTACGAGCGCTTCACCGGGCGGCCCGCCTGCAAGCAGGACAACATCACCACCGGGCGCATCTATCAGGACATCCTCACCAAGGAGCGGCGCGGCGACTATCTCGGCGCCACCATCCAGGTGGTGCCGCACGTCACCAACGCGATCAAGGAATTCATCCGCGAAGGCAACGACGGCTTCGACTTCGTGCTGTGCGAGATCGGCGGCACGGTCGGCGACATCGAGGGCCTGCCGTTCTTCGAGGCGATCCGCCAGCTCGGCAACGACCTGCCGCGCCATCAGGCGGTCTACATCCATCTCACGCTGCTGCCGTTCATCACCGGCGCGGGCGAGCTCAAGACCAAGCCGACGCAGCACTCGGTCAAGGAGCTGCGCTCGATCGGCATCCAGCCCGACATCCTGCTCTGCCGCACCGACCGGCCGATCCCGCGCGAGGAGCGCCGCAAGCTCGGCCTGTTTTGCAACGTGCGCGAAAGCGCCGTGATCGAGGCGCGCGACGCCGACAACATCTACGCGGTGCCGGAGGCCTATCATGAGGCCGGGCTCGACAGCGAGGTGCTCGCCGCCTTCGGGATCGAGAACGCGCCGCCGCCCGATCTTGGCGTCTGGCGCACCATCAACGAGCGCGTGCGCAACCCGGAAGGGCAGGTGACGATCGCGGTCGTCGGCAAGTACACCGGGATGAAGGACGCCTACAAGTCGCTGATCGAGGCGCTCTCGCACGGCGGCATTTCCAACAAGGTGAAGGTCAATCTCGACTGGATCGAGTCGGAAGTGTTCGAGCGCGAGGATCCGACGCCCTTCCTCGAGCACGTCGACGGCATTCTCGTTCCCGGCGGCTTCGGCCAGCGCGGCGCCGAGGGCAAGATCCGCGCCGCGCAGTTCGCGCGCGAGCGCGAGGTGCCGTATTTCGGCATCTGCTTCGGCATGCAGATGGCGGTCGTCGAAGCCGCGCGCAATCTCTGCGGCATCGAGGACGCCAACTCGACCGAATTCGGCGCCACCAACAATCCGGTGGTCGGCCTGATGACCGAATGGATGAAGGGCAACGAATTACAGACCCGCGCCGCCGGTGGCGACCTCGGCGGCACCATGCGGCTCGGCGCTTACGCTGCCGTACTCGCGCGCGGCACCCGCGCCGCCGAGATCTACGGCGCAACCGACATCTCCGAGCGCCACCGCCACCGCTACGAGGTCAACACCGGCTACAAGGATAGGCTCGAGCAGCACGGCATGCGCTTTGCCGGCATGTCGCCCGACGGGCTCTTGCCCGAGATGATCGAATACCAGGACCATCCCTGGTTCATCGGCGTGCAGTTCCACCCCGAGCTCAAGTCGCGGCCGTTCGCGCCGCATCCACTGTTCGCCTCGTTCATCGGTGCGGCGGTGGAGCAGAGCCGGCTGGTCTGATATATATTGATGCTTGATCAGCCGGTCCCGCAGCAGTGGCCATTGGCTGGAGCGACGGTATGAGCACTCTCTACGACGACGATATCTTGCTGTGGTCAGAGCAGCAGGCGGCCGCGATCCGCCGGCTCGGCCGCAATGCGCGCGGGTTTTCCAACGAGCTCGATATCGAGAACGTGGCCGAGGAAATCGAAAGCGTGGGGCGATCCGAGCTGGCGGCGGTCGAGAGCTATCTGGAGCTTATTTTCGTTCATCTGATCAGGCTCAAGGTCGAGTTGGACTCGACCTCCGTGCGGCATTGGCGCAGCGAAATCGCCGCCTTTCACGCGAACGCAAGACGTCGATATTCTCCCTCGATGCGGCAGCGGATCGACGTCAACGCGCTGTGGCGCTCCGCGCGCGAGCAATCGTTGCTCGCCTATGAGGGACCGCAGCACGAGCGTGTTGCTGGGCTCTCGATCGAAGCGCCATTTGGGCTCGACGAGATGCTGGCTGAGAAGATCGACGTCGTTGCTCTGGCAGATCGTCTGCAATAGCCAAAAAAGCTGTGACCCTCACGGCTCCAGTCCCAGCCGCTTGAGGCCGGCGCGGCTTTCCTCGCTCGCTTTCGGGTTTGTGTTGAGCGCCAGCACGGCGCGGAAGTCGGCGGCCGCCTCCTCTTTGCGGCCCATGGCCTCGTAGACCTTGCCGCGCGTGTTGAGGGCGGAGACATTCTTCGAGTACACCTTGAGCACGCGCTCGACGTCGGCCAGGGCCTTGTCGTACTCGCCCATCTTCAGGAACGTCCCGGCGCGGCTTGAATAGATCCATGGCAGATGCGGGGCGCGCCTGATCGCCTTGTCGTAGAGCGCGAGCGCGGCCTCATAGTCGCCCTTGGCCGTCAACGCGACCGCGAGACCCGACAGCGCGGAGGGATGATAGGGATCGAGCCGCAGCACCTCGTTGAGGTCGGCGACCGCGTGCTCGTAGTCCTTGCGCAACAGGTAGAAGATGCCGCGATTGACATAGGCGTCGGCGCTGTGCCTGAGCTTCACGACCTCGGTGAGATCGGCAAGCTGTCGCTCAAAGTCACCCTTGTTCTTGTAGTCGATTGCGCGCGATTGATAGGCCGGCCAATAGTCGGGCTTGATCGCGATCATCCGGCTGTAGTCGGCGATGGCGCGGTCATAGTCCTTCTCATAGTTGGAAAACATGCGGGCGCGCATGTCATAGGCCTCGAGGTAATCCGGCTTGAGCGCGATCGCCTTGCTGTAGTCAGCAATAATATGCGCGCGCAATTCGTGGTCCTTGCGCACATCGTGCGTGGACCAATTGAAATAGCCGCGCGCATACCAGGCGCGCGCGAGATCGGGCTGCAACGCAATGGCGGCGTCGATATCGGCGAGGCCTTTTTCGCGCTCGTTGCGGCCGTAGTGGAGGCCGCGGCTCACGAGGATCAATGCTTTCTCGCGGTCGGCAAGCCCGCCGGCGGCGAGAATCCGGTTGCAGGCTTCAAGCGCCAGAGCACGGCGCGAGCCGAGGAAATTGCACACCGCGAGGTCATCGGCGGCGGCGAAAGCAGGAACGAACGCGGTGAACGCGGTGACCAGAACGGCAAGCTTGAAGGGTCTCATCATCTGTCTCCACGAGGAGCCCCCCGGCCATGCAGCCGCCCGCGCCGCGCGCAGGGGGGCCACATCCCCTTAGTCAATGGCTCTCGCCGCAAGGTTCAATGGCCGGCTCCGACAGTTGCTAGTACCCCTTTGTTTCCGAACTTCGGAAACGGGGCACTAGGCGCGCCGATTGCGGGGAAATCCAAGAATTCGAAATCCGGGGCGAGGCGCGGGCGAGCGCTTCACATAGAGGTGCATGGTGAAAAGCGCGCTGAAGGATCCGCCGAGGACAAACACGATCCCCATCAGGATACTCAGCTTTTTGGTGGCGTTGGCCGTATTCGTCTCGACAATGAACATGGGCGCGTCCCCTGAAATAGGGGCATGCTAGTTCGCAAGGACGACCCATCAAGCAAAGAGTTCTTGATTGGGCATAAGGAGATGCCGAAGTAACCAGCACGCGCGCGATGTGGAAATTTCATGGTGGTGCAATCGAATCGAGTCTAGCCATCGACCATCGCTGCGCCGAGCCGGCGGGCAGGGACGGACCGGCACAACCGCGCGCCGCGTCGAGTGATCGCAGCGAGCCTGCGAGCCGCCGCCGCCTGGCATAGCGCCGCCATCATTCGACGTCATGACTGGGAGATTCGACAGCCAAGGCATCCTCTCCAATGCGGACGTTCACTCTTCACCCAGACTGCATCATCGCGATCGACGAAAGCAGCGAGGCGGCGGCCTTCGTTCGCACGCTCGCCGATGCGCACAAGGCCGGAAAAGCCAATGTCGCGGTCGTCGCGCTCTCGGTCGCTGAAAGGCAGAAGACCGGCTCCTACCTGGATGACTTCGACGCCTTCCGCGACCGCCTGGCCGTTCTCGATCTCGCCCATTTGGAGATCCTTAAGCCGATGGCCTATTTCGATATCTCGTTTCCGGATCGCTGTGTTGAGGCCGATGACGCCATGCAGGCGTTCGAAAAGCAAATTCATGACATCCTGTTCCCGGAATGCGAATTCACCTGGGAGGACTACTGCGACGAGAACGGGATCGATTCTTCGCTCACGCCCCATGGCCCGTGGCGAGAGTGCAAGTGCGGCGTTCAGCTGATGTGGGCTCACATCCATAACAAGCGGGACGTGTTCGTGACCGCCGACGACGCCTTTCACAACTCGGCCAAGAAGGCTGCGCTGGTCGCTTTGGGCGCCGGGCAGATCGAGCGGCCCGAGCAGGCGGTTGCGCTGATCTGACGCGCGGCGAGTGAGCGACATGCGTTTCGCTGCGCTCAGCCTGTCCCGATCTGCATGCGCCTCAGCGCGTCACGCCGGGCGAGATGGCCGGGAAGTGCGTGTCGAGGATCACCACCGAAGCCGCCGCCGCGCGCTCGAGCGCCTGCGTCAGCCGACTGATGTCCAGGGCTGAACTCTCGATATCCTCCGGTCCATTCAGCGGCGCGGCGCCCGGCAGCTTCGGGATGATGTAGTTCCGGCCCGCCACCTGCACACCGTGCCCGGAAAAGAAGAACACCAGAAGCGTATTGTCCGGCGCCGGCGCCGGCGGCGGCTCGACCGCAATGCGAGCCAGGTGCACGAGCCGCGCCATCGGCCACAGTCGCCCATGGCTCGCGCCTGGCGCCTTCTGCCGCAGCGCCTGCGCGGCGGCCGCGATGGCGTCTTCGATCTGCTGCCGATCGGGATTAGTCAGCGTGGTGATATCGCTTTCGGAAAATCCCGTCTCCATCAGCGCGGCTACAATCGCCGCGACGTCGTGCGGCGGCCCGGCGAGCCGGCTGACCCCGCGCCCCGGATCATCCACCGCAACGGCGAGCGCGCGCTTGCGGCGCGTCGGCGGCTGCTGATGCAGATAGATCTGCCCATTCAGGCTCGTCGAGAGCAGCGGCCGCTGCACGCCCTTGGACGAATCCAGCACCTGCTTGTGGGCGTCGGTGATCGCCTCCACCAGGTTCTTCTTCTGCCGCAGCTTCTGCGCCAGCGGCGTGGTGTAGGGCGAGGTCAACTGCCCCTCCGCGACATCCATTTCGGTCGAGCCGAACGCCGCCGCATAGGCGACGATCTGGCCGCGGATGTCCGCGCGCGCAGCTTCGCGCGCGACCGCGCGCCGGTCGCCGAGCACGCCGTAGGCCCACCAGCCAATCATCGCGAGCACGACGGCAATCACGGTGCCCGCAATGGCCTGGCGCCGCTGCAGCCTGAGCGTCCGGCTCAGCGCCTCTTCGGCCGCCTGCAGGGCTTTCGCGCGCTCCTCCTGCGCGGCGGCGATCTCTTCGAGCTGCTTGCGCTGCGCGATCAGGCGGGCGTCCTCGATCTCCTCGCTGGCGCGGATGAACGCGAGATGGAGCGCGGTCGGCTCCGGCGCGCCCTTGGGCCGCTGCGCCGCCCAGGCCTTGGCCGCCGCGATGTCGCTGCCGGACAGAAGCCGGCTCTCCGGCTTGCCGCCAGCCTCCCATTCGCCCGCCCGCAGATAGAGCCGCGTGTGCTCGCGCAGCCAGGCGAGATCGTTGCGCAGCGCTTCGGCGAGCTTGGCGGCGCCGGTTCCAAAGCCTGAGCCGGGCGCCTTCGGCTCCAGATAGAAGAAGATGTAGTTCAAGTCCTCAAGCTGCGCCGGCACGCTCGCGCTCTCGAGCGCGCGGCAGACCACCGGAATGATGCGCTTCTGGCAGCGGATCGCCTCTTCGACCTCCCAGGCGCAGATGCCGGAGGCCGCAGAGGAGGGCGACAGCACGAACACGACGGTGTCGGCCTCGCGGATGAGATTGCCGAGCCGCTTGCGCCATTCCTCGCCGCCCGAGATCGCATGGCGATCGAGCGAGGTCTCGAAGCCCAGAAGCCGCAGCGTGGTGTCGAGCTGATCGGCAAAGTCGAGATCGTCGCGGCTGTAGGAGATGAAGACGCGGAGCTTGCCGCCGTCGGCGGGGGCGGGCTGCCGGGGTGCCGTTTCGGCAGTCGAGGTGTCACCATCCATCCGTGTTCCGCCCGCCGGCTTAGTCCGTTGTTCCTGATAAGTCTCTATCAGGAAAGGACGTTTGGCTAAAACCGCGGAAGAGCGGCAGCGCTCGAATGGGGGATGGGATTTCGGCGCGCTGCCCAAACAGCCGCGACATCGGGGGCGAAGGGGGAAAACAGCGACCTGCCGATATTGTTGCTAATGTTTCGGCGAGCCTTCAGCACACAAGGAGAAGGGGCACATGGACATCAAGCGAAGCGGCTCGCAGCCGTCCGGCAAGGGACCTGCGGACTATTTCACCGGCACGGTTCGGTTCGACCCGCTGTTCCAGGCGCCCGAGCCGGCGCGCGTGGCCGGCGCCAGCGTCACGTTCGAGCCGGGTGCCCGCACCGCCTGGCATACCCATCCGCTCGGCCAGACACTGATCATTACGGCTGGCTGCGGCTGGGCGCAGCGCGAGGGCGGTCCGGTGGAGGAAATCCGGCCCGGCGACGTCGTCTGGTTTCCGCCCGGCGAGAAGCACTGGCACGGGGCGACGCCAACCACCGCGATGACGCATATCGCCATTCAGGAAGCGCAGAACGGCAAGACCGTCGAGTGGCTGGAGAAGGTCAGCGACGAGCAATACCGGAAGTGACGTGTCAGGTATTCACACGCACAGGCGCCTGGCATTCGCCCGAAGCCGATGCGCGTCGCATCATCTCGCCGCCGCCATGGCCGGCCTTGCGCCTGCCGGCGTCACGGTGACGCCGACCGACATGCCCAGATAGCTGTCCGCAGTGCCGACAAAGCTGCCGGTGATCGGCGCGGCCTGCGCAATGTCCCTGGTCACCGCCACGCGGATCAGGTTGCCGCCGCCAACCGTGCCGTTGGTCGGGTCGTAGGCGATCCAGCCCGAGCCCGGGACATAGATGTCGGCCCAGGCGTGGGTGGCGCCGGCGCCGATGGCGGAAGGATTGTAGAGATAGCCCGATACGACGCGGGCGCCGAACCCGAGGCAGCGGGCGGCCTCGATCAACAGGATCGCGAAATCCCGGCACGATCCCCATCCGCGGTCGAGCGTCTCCAGCGGGCTCTGCGTCCCTTCGGTATCCCGGCTTTGATAGGAGATCGAAGCCGCGATGCCGCTGTTGAGATCGGCCAGGAGCGCCAGCGTGTTGGTCGGATTGCTGCGCACGAAGCCGCGCGCCCAAGCGTCCAGCCGGTCGCCCGGATCGGGATAGTGGCGGTCGAGCATGCGACCGAGGTCCATGCGGTCGTCGTTCGAATAGATGAACGGATAGCTCACCGCTTCCGGAGTGATCTGAAAAGGCGGGCGCTCGGTGGCAAACGTCTCCAGCGCGAGATTGCTTTCGATCCGAAGCTCGGTCGCCGGTCTGGCGAAGGACGCAATCGCGATCGAGTTGCCAAAGACGTCGTGAATCCAACGCATCGACGCCGATGGCGAGAGATTCAAATTGGTCGCAATGAGACGAAGGTCGTGACTGTCGCGCGGTCGCAGCATCAGGCGATGGTCGCCGAGCCAAACCGGGCGGCTATAGCGGTAGGTGGTCGTATGCCTCACATGGAGTATGGCCAAAGGAGCACAGCTTCATGCTCGAGTCGAAGATCAATTCGCTGATCATGCACCTTTTGCCAAGGCTTGTCGCAATGCCTTGTTGCAATGTCTTGTTGTCACGCCTTAGCGGAAACCATTCGAGATCGTCCGGCGCATCTGCCGCTTTCCGAGCGGCCAGGCGCACGATCATCCGGCCGTAACCGCGGCGCGGCGCGCAAGCGGATACTCCGTGCTGTCGTAAAGACGGCGGATCTCATTGCTCGCGTATCTCGCGTTACCGACTTCAAGATAGGTGCCGATGACCAGTTGCGGCGGCATCTCTTCGATCACGAACCGGATGGCGTCCGCCGCGCGCGCAAACCGCTTGTACCCGAGCTGCCGCCGGGGATTGCGGCCTTTCGCCGAGAACAGCTCGGCCTCCTCGTTGTAATCGAACAGCTCGGCTTCGTCCGCGTAATTGAAGGTGTGCATCGTTTTCAAAGGGCTACTGGTTGGCGTTTTCATAAGGACTATGGGTCGGCGTATGGTTGGCGTGCTGCAAGCCCGCCTTTTCGATCTGAAGTTCCCAAGTGAGTTTGCCGCAAGTGTTTTAGGAACTTCAGATCGGCGGCACTAGATCTGGCGGTCCTTCATCAAGGCGTCGACGTCGCGTTGCGCCTGATCCTTGTCGATGCCGTACTTGGCCACAAGCTGAGTCACGACATCGTCCTTGTTCTTGAGCACCCACAGATCCTGCTGGGAGAACTTGTCCCACTTCGAGCGAATTTCATTCAGGACAATCTGCCTGGTCGCCGCAGCCGCAGTGCTTGCGGTAGGAGACTTGGTAGCTGCCTTGGCCATGAAAGTATCTCCAAAATATCTGTGAAGTGCCGTTCTAACTCCCTGGTATATTTATGATTGAATCCACGGAAATCTAGGCCTCTAAAACATTATATTTTGCTCGGAGAGGAAAATACCATGGAAGCTATTGGACGTCTCGGGGCGGAATAAGGTAAAGACTAATGAGAATGGCAGATGAGCGGCCGACTTAAGTCTGCCGCCATGGAAAGCGCTTGCCCGATGGTGGACGACGAGGTGCATGAGATCAGATTTCAATGTCCGAATTGCGGGCAGGATCTCAGTCAGACCATCAGGCGGATCAAGGCGAACGAGCACATGACCTGTCCCGATTGCCACATCGGGATCAACATTGACACCGACAGGCTGGCCAAGGCCGCCGAAGAAATTCGCAAGGCGGTGGAGAAAAACCCGCCGGAGATCACGATCAAGTTTTTCCGCTAGCGCGTGTCCAGGCACATTCGTCTCGGCCTCGGCGTTATTCACTATAAAGAATATTATTGTTGCTCCTACGTGAAATAGCGCTATGCTGCACGCATCCTGTTCCAGCTCGAGGGGCGCCTTCCGGAGGCGTTCGCCAGGCGGGGAACGGGAGCGGCACCCGCGAGCGGGGTGATGACGCAAGCCCCGTCCCCGGGCGGTACTCGGGCAGCCTCGTCGGCCACTATGGAGCCGGCCCGGTCCGACCACCGTCAAAGGCGATAAGCCAAGATGCCGCGTTGGCGCGACGAGAGGCGCGGGTGCGACGCTTCGCACCATGGTCCGGCCGCAGCCGGACATCGCCCGGAGCAATCCGGGCACTGCGCCTTGTCGGCGCGCCATCCCCCTCGATTGAGGGGCGGTGAGGAAAGCGGAAGACGGGCGAACCCCCGCGCCCAAACAAAGCAACAGGGGACGATCTCAATTTGTCTGATGCGCACTGACTGACGAAGGCTCCGGGCTGTTTGAAAAGTGAACAGGTGAAATGCCTAGGGCGCGGCGTAACGGTCACACGTGCGCGCACCTTTCCGCTGTCGTCCCCGCGCAGGCGGGGACCCATACGCCGCAGTAGCGGTGATGTGGCGACGACTTCGGATTAGCGGAAAGGCCGGTGGTTATGGGTCTACGCCTGCGCGGGGACGACAGGAGAGGTGCGGGGACGACAGGAGAGGAAATGCATGAGGGCACGCACGTCGCAGCATCTCTTACAAAACGAAACCAACGCGAAAACACACGCGATTTTAAAGGCGTTCGTCGATCACACCGTCCATGCGCTCGGGGCGGCGCAAGCGCCGCGCAGATTTGGCCAAAACGAACCCACCAGGGGAAATCGCGATGCCAGGTCAATTGCTTAAGCCCGATTTTGCGATCGCCCCCATGGCCGGCCCATAAACGCGACCCACACCCACCAACTGTGCTATTGATGACCCATTGCAAAAACATCCGTCCGAGGGAGGACGCCCATGACGCAGCTGACACTCACCATCGATGGCACGTCGCGCACGATCGAGATCGACGATCCCGACATGCCACTGCTTTACGCCTTGCGCGATGAGCTCAAGTTCAACAATCCGCGCTTTGGCTGCGGGCTCGGCCAGTGCGGCGCCTGCACTGTGCAGATCGACGGCCAAGCCGTGCGCTCCTGTATCACGCCGGCGTCGGCGCTCGAAGGCCGCAAGATCACAACGCTCGCCGGCCTCGGCACGCCCGAGCAGCCGCATCCGATCCAGAAGGCCTGGCTGGAGGAGCAGGTCTCGCAATGCGCCTATTGCATCAACGGCTGGATCATGACCGCCGCGGCGTTGATCGACCGCAATCCGAAGCCGACGGACGCGCAGATCAAGGATGCGCTCAGGGACCTCATCTGCCGCTGCGGCACGCACGCCGCCGCCATCCGCGCCATCAAGCGCGCCACCCAGCAGGCCTGAGGAGACGCGCCATGACGAAGAAGACGAACAAGAGCGATCATAGCAACACCGACGCTCAGCTCAGCCGCCGCGCGTTTCTCTCGACCACCGGCGCGCTCGTGGTCTCGCTCGCAGCGTCCGCCGAGTGGAGCGGTGCTTCGGCCGACACCCTTGCGGCGCGGCCGCCGCTGAAGGGCGACCAGATCTCCTCCTACATCACCATCGAGCCCGACGGCTCGGTCGTTGCCTATTACGGCAAGATCGATGGCGGGCAGGGGCTCGGCACGTCGATCGCCCAGATGGTCGCCGAGGAGATCGACGTCGGCTACGAGCACGTGAAGGTCGTGATGGGCGACAGCGGGCAGACGCTCGACATGGGCGGCGCGTCAGCCGCGATCGGCGTCTCGCACGGCGGCATGATGCTGCGGCGCACGGCGGCAGAGACGCGCAGGCTGCTTGTCGAGATGGCGAGCCATAAGCTCGGCCTGCCGGCTGATGCGCTCACCGTCAGCGACGGCGTCGTGCATGCGAAGGCCGATCCATCAAAGCGCGTGACCTATGCCGAATTGATCGGCGGGCGCTATCTCGACAACAAGGTGAAGTGGAACGGCAAGCTCTCGAACGGCCTGCGGGTCGAGGTCGAGGCGCCGCTCAAGAAGCACACCGAATACAAGGTCATCGGGCAATCGCTGCCGCGCCGCGATCTGCCCGGCAAGGTGTTCGGCACGATCGAGATGGTCAACGACGTGCGGCTGCCCAACATGCTGCACGCGCGCATGATCCGCCCACCGGTCGCGGGCGCAGTGCCGGTCGCGGTCGATGACGACTCGATCAAGCAGATCCCGGGCGCCCAGGTGGTGCGCATCAAGGACATCCTCGCGGTCGTCGCCGAGAAGGAATGGAACGCGGTCAAGGCCGCGCGCGTGCTGAAAGTGACCTGGTCGGAGTCGAAGCCGAACTTCCCCGGCCACGACAAGCTGCACGAGCACATCCGCAAGGCGCTGATCATCTCGCGCGAGTTCAAGCGCCAGAACGGCAACTTCGAGGAAGGCATCAAGCAGGCAGTGCGGGTGATCGAGGGCGAGTACGAGTTCCCGACGCAGTCGCACTCCAGCATGGGCCCGGCCTGCGCGGTCGCCGACGTGCGCGACGGCGGGGCGACGCTCTATACCTCGACGCAGAAGCCTTACGACTCCGCTTATTGCGTAGCGGAGCTGCTCGGCCTGCCGAAGGAGAAGGTGCGCACAGTGTGGATGTTCGGCACCGGCTCCTACGGCCGCAACGACCAGGGCGATGCCACCGCCGACGCCGCCATTCTCTCCCGGCATCTCGGCCGCCCGGTGCGGGTGCAGTACATGCGCCACGAAGGCATCGCGTGGGATCCGAAGGGCACGGCGTCGGTGAACAGAAGCCGCGCCGGGCTCGACGTGTCGGGCAAGGTGATCGCGTATGAGAACATCAGCAAGGCGTTCTCGCGCACCGACAGCAACACGCGCGAGACCCGCGCCGCCGACGTGCTCGCCGGCCATCTCACCGGGCTGCCGCTTCATTCCGGCAAGAGCTTCGAGATCCCGGTCGCCTCCTACACCTTCGACCACGGCCGGCTCGGCTGGGAGATCGTGCCGCCGCTTCTTGATCGCGCGTCGCCGCTGCGCTCGACGCATCTGCGCGATCCTTATGGCCCGCCGATCCTGTTCGGCTCGGAATCCTTCATCGACGAGATGGCGGCCGCGACCAGCACCGATCCGGTCGATTTCCGGCTGCGCTATCTCAAGAACCCGCGCGACCGCGACGCGGTGCGGATTGCTGCTGAAAGCTACGGCTGGCAGAAGCGAGCCTCGCCGCGCAACGACCAGAAGGACGACGACGTCGCGATCGGCCGCGGCATCGCGTTCCGGCGCCACTTCTCGACCTTCATCGGGCTCGTCGCCGAAGTGCGGGTGCACAAGAAGACCGGCAAGATCGATCTTCTGCGTTATGTGTGCGCGCATGACGTCGGCATGATCGTCAATCCGGAGACGCTCAAGCATGTCATCGACCGCCAGCTGGTCTATGGCACCAGCCGCGCCATGTTCGAGGAGGTGCGCTTCGACGCCAACATGGTGACCAGCGTCGACTGGCTGAGCTACCCCGTCCTGCACATCGACGACCTGCCGCAGAAGATCGAGATCGTGCTGATCGAGCGGCCGGAGGCGGCGCCCTCGGGCGCGGCCGAGATGGCGCTTGGCCTCGTGCCGGCGGCGATCGGCAACGCGGTGTTCGACGCGACCGGCGTGCGGCTGCGCCGCGTGCCGTTCACGCCCGAGCGCGTGAAGGCCGCGTTGGAGCGGGCGTGAGCCGTAGGGCCGGCGCCTCGGTCAGGTGCGGCACAACAGGTCGGAGGCAGGATTGAGGCCAGTGAGGCCGATGCGCGGGGCCTCGCGCCAGAACTGCAGCCGGAGCGCCGGCGGGCTTTTGCCTGCACCCGGGACCGCGCGCTAAGTCCCGCTGTGCTGTGGATTTTCCGCCGCGGGGCGGCGCTGGCGCGGTCCCGGGATTGAAGTATCTTCCCGAGTTCCCCGCTGCGCCCTACAAGGGGCAAGCCCTACCGATCGGTTTTTCCCAACATGTCCCGCGGATTCGACCACATCGTTCATGCCGTGCGCGATCTCGACGCCGCGGCGAAGCTCTATCGGCGGGCAGGCTTCTCGGTCGGCGAGCGCAACAGCCATCCGTGGGGCACGCACAATCACATCGTCCAGCTCGACGGATTTTTCATGGAGCTCCTGGCGGTGGCCCAACCGGACAAGCTTGGCGGCGAGGGGTTCGCGGCGCTGTTCGGCGCGTTCAACGCTCGCTTCCTCGAGCGGCACGAAGGTCTCTCCTTCATGATGCTGGAAAGCCGCAACGTCGCGGCCGATGCCGCGCAGTTCCGCGCCGCCGACATCGCGCGCTCCGATGCGCTGCATTTCGAGCGCGCCGGCAAAGGGCCGGATGGCAACACCGTGACGGTCGGCCTCTCGCTCGCGTTTGCGCGCGATCCGCGCGCGCCGCAGATCGGCTTTGCGGTGTGCCAGCAGCATCATCCGGAGCAGTTCTGGAACAAGGCGCTGCAACAGCATGGCAACGGCACAACCGGCGTCGCCGGTGCGGTCATCGTCGCCGAGAACCCGACTGACCATCACATCTTTCTCTCGGCCTTCACGGGCGAGCGCGAACTGCACGCGGGCTCGGGCGTGCTCACCGCGCCGACGCCGCGCGGCGACATCAGGATCATGGATCCGGCCGCCTACCGCGCCCGCTTCGGCGTCGCGCCGCCCGACACGTCCGGCGGCGCGCGGCTCGCCGCCGTGCGCTTCTCGGTGCGCGAGCGCGGCGTGCTTCAGGCGGCGCTCACCGCAGGCGGAATCCCATTCGTCGACCACATGGACCGGACGGTGATTGCGCCGGAGGCCGCGATCGGCGCAACGCTGGTCTTTGAGGGTCCCGATTTCGGCGGTTGACCGACGGGGTCGATCGCCGTCATGGTCCGCCCGCGAGAGCCCGATGAGCAACGTTGAACCCGCAGCGAATTCCGTCGTCGCCGTAGGCGCAGCGCGCTTCGGCAACACCTTGCCGCTGGCGCTGATCGCCGGCCCCTGCGCGCTTGAGGGCCGCGCGCATGCGCTGGAGACCGCCGCGGCCCTGAAGGAGATTGCCGGCCGGGTCGGGGTCGGCCTCGTCTACAAGACCTCCTTCGACAAGGCGAACCGCACCAGCGCCAGGAGCAACCGCGGCGTCGGGCTCGAAGAAGCGCTGCCGATCTTTGCGGAGATCCGGTCATCGCTCGGCGTGCCGGTGCTCACCGACGTGCACGAAACGGCGCAATGCGCGCGCGTCGCCGAGGCCGTCGACGTGCTGCAGATCCCGGCGTTTCTCTGCCGCCAGACCGATCTCCTCACCGCCGCGGCTGCGACCGGCCGCGTCGTCAATGTCAAGAAGGGTCAGTTCCTGGCGCCCTGGGACATGGTGCACGTCGTCGCCAAGGTGACCGGCGCGGGCAACCGCAACGTGCTCGTCACCGAGCGCGGCGCATCGTTCGGCTACAACACGCTCGTCTCCGACATGCGCGCGCTGCCGATCCTTGCGCGCTCAACCGGCGCGCCGGTGATCTTCGACGCCACCCATTCGGTGCAGCAGCCGGGCGGGCAGGGCGCGTCCTCCGGCGGCGAGCGCGAGTTCGTGCCGGTGCTGGCGCGCGCGGCGGTCGCGGTCGGCGTCGCCGGCGTCTTCATCGAAACCCATCCGGATCCCGACAAGGCGCCATCGGACGGGCCCAACATGGTGCCGCTCAAGTCGATGGAGGAACTCTTGCGCCGGCTCGTCGCCTTCGACCAGCTGGCCAAAAGCAACTGACGCGGGTGCTGCCATTCCACCCGTCCTGAAGATCGTCGGCCTCGTCGTTTTCGCCTCGACCCTGTTCACGCGCGCGCTCGATCCGGTCATCCCCAAGATCGCGGTTGACTTCGCGATCGACGCCAAGACCGCCGCGCTGCTCTCGACCGCCTACACATTTCCGTATGCGCTGGTGCAGCCGCTCCTGGGCGCGCTCGCCGACACCTTCGGCAAGACGCGGCTGATGAACGTGTCGCTCCTGATCGTTGCAGTGGCGGCGCTGATCTCGGCTGCGGTCACCGATTTCCATCTCCTGGTGGCGATGCGGATTGTCGCGGGTCTCGTCGCCGGCGGCGTGTTTCCGGCCGCGATGGCGCTGATCGGCGATCTCGTTCCGGTCCGTCAGCGTCAGGTCGCGATCGGGCGCCTGCTCGCCGTCGGGTTGACCGGCAACCTGCTTGGCGCCTCGATCTCGGGCGTGATCGGCGACCTGTTCGGCTGGCGCGGCATCTTCATCGTGCTCGGCCTGTTCGGGCTCGTGGTGGCGGTGTCGGCCTTCTTCGCGTTCCGCAATGTCGCCGTGCCCAAGCCCGCTCCATTCCGGCTCGCCGCTATCCTGGAAGGCTTCCGCAGCGTCTTCGCCGATCCGCGCGCGAAGGTGTGCTTCTCGTCCGTCTTCATCGAGGCAGTGTTCATCCATGGCCTGTTTCCCTACGTCGCGATCCTGCTGATCGCGTCGGGCGAGACCCGTGCCTCCATGGCCGGCATCGTGATCGCGGCGTTCGGGCTCGGCGGCGTGGTCTATTCGCTGTCGGTGCCGATCCTGGTCGCCAACGTCAAGGATCGCCTGCTGATGATCATCGGCGGGTCGCTCGCCGCCGTCGCGCTTGTGCTCATCGCCTTTAACTTCTCCTGGTATGTGCAGGCGGGCGTGTTCGCGCTGTTCGGCTTCGGCTTCTATCTGCTGCACGGCTCGATCCAGGTGCACGTCACCGAGCTGTCGCAGACCGCGCGCGGGGTCGCGGCCTCGCTGCATTCATGCTCCTTCTATCTCGGACAGGCCTCCGGACCGGTGGTCTATGGCTATGGTTTCGCGCACGCGGGGGAAGGGCCGAGCCTTTACGTCGGGGCGGCGCTGGTGTTGTTCGTGGGCTTGGCCTGCGCGAAGCTCCTGCGCCACCGTTCGAGCTAGTGCCCCGCTTCCGACGTTCGTTAAGCCGTCGCCGCACCCGCTGACACGAACTTCGGAAGCAACAACCGTTGTAGGAACTTCGAATCGGAGGTACGGGCGCACGATTGCGCTAGATCAACGCAACCGGAGGGGAACGCACGTAAAGAGAGATTGGCGACAATCCAAAAGGGAGTGTTTTCCCATGCGTCATTTCCCGCGCGCGGCAGTAGTCGCGATTGCATTTTCGCTCATGCTCATGGCGCCTGCTGGCGCGGCCGAACAAGCGAGCGTGAAGGTCTCTCTCATTGATATGACCGCGATGTTCGGTCCCGGTGGTGGACCCGGCGCAGGCTACGGTCCCGGCTATGGAATGATGGGGCCAGGCTATGGTCAGGGCTACGGCATGATGGGGCCAGGCTATGGCCAGGGCTACGGCATGATGGGCCGCGGAATGATGGGCGGGATGTCGGTCCGCACGAACGTCACCTCGGTCAAAGCGGGCAAGATCACTTTCGATGTGACCAACCTGTCGCGCAGCATCGTGCACGAGATGATCGTCGTGGCGGTCGAAAATCCCAATACGCCGCTGCCTTATGACTACAACACTGGCCAGATTCCGGGAAAGCAGGTCAAGATGCTGGGTGAGACGGGCGGGATGGAGCCGAACGCCGAGAAGACGATCACGGTTGACCTCAAACCGGGCGCCTACCTGCTGATTTGCAATCTGCCGGGCCACTACGCCGCCGGCATGTGGACACCGCTGACCGTTACCCAATGAGGTTGAGCGAGATCAATACGAGGCAAGCTTTGTCAGTTTAATTGGCGGATGACTTGCATCCCCGCGAATTCAAAGGGGGCGACACCCTCAGGATTTGCAATGGAGCAATCATCATGAGCAGATTGAAGCTTCTCAGCGGCGCCCTCGCGTTGGCGGCCATAGCAATGGGATCGGCTCCGGCGATGGCTCAAAGCTACCACGGATGGGGCATGATGGACGGATACGGTCCGGGGTACGGCCAAGGTCGCATGCAACGATACGGCTACGAGCACGGCCCCGGGATGATGTGGGGCAATGGTTCGGGTTACGGTCCGGGCATGATGCGAGGATATGGACCACATTACGGTTATGATTCCAGCGACCGTAATGTCCGTCACTACCGCCGCGGATATGGACGCGGAATGATGGGTCCTGGCTGGTACGACCGGGACGACGAGTGAGTGGGCGCCAAACGGGTCGTGCGTCGCTCGCTCTGAAGCGTTTGACGGATTTAGCCAAGATCGGTCTGTCCGCCGCATTTGCGCGATGACCAAATCCGGAAATCCTGAACGTACAAGAACAGCGGCACTACCATGAACACACGAACCTTCAATCGCCAAAACGGGCTTTATCGCCCGAGCGGGAGCTGAGTCATGTGGGGTTATGGACCTGAGTGGGGAATGATGGGTGGTTGGGGCGGCTACGGCGGATATGGACCGTTCGGCATGATCATCTGGCTCGTGATCCTGGTGCTAGTCATAGCGGCAGTCGTATGGCTCATCCGCTCGGCTTCGCATCCGGGCATTCATCTACCTGGAGCCGGGCGGCGCTCGCCCGGTCTCGATGTCCTCGAAGAGCGCTACGCCCGCGGTGAAATCAACCGCGACGAATATGTGCAAAAGAAACGTGACATCGCCGGGTGATGGGTTCAGCCGCCGAAACGCCGTTGCAAACAGTCGCGGCCACTGTATCTTAAAAGAAGTAGGTATCTTTGGCGGCGTCCCGATCGACGCCCCGTAGCCTGCAATGCGTGGAACCGCGATGCCGTTACGGGTGTGTAGGCAATTCCGAATCCGGACGGCCGCCATCGTCGCCGTCGTCTACACGCTTTGCGTCGTGGCACCTTCGCTGGCGCTGGCCTTCTCGGACAGCCCGACTGCGCATTGTCTGACTGAAGACCTAGTCGGGACAACGCCCCATCACCATGATGCGGGCCACCAGCACGGCACTGCCGCAGGGCATCATCGCCACGCAGAGAGCGGCGCGGCCGGCCATAGGGCTGATCACGACCAGAAAAACCAGCCTCGGACTTGCTGTAATCTGTTCTCGCTCGTCGCCATTCCCAGCGCCGCAACTATTGTGCTCATCACGGTGCGCGTGGCCCGTCCGGATTTTCTGGCACTCGAAGATGCCCTTCGCGGCCAGGCCCCCGACCGCATCAACCGTCCTCCCATCGCCTGACCGTCGGCTTTGATTTCTGCGTGCGGCGGCCTTGGCTGCCCCGGATATCGACTGACAGGCATTGGAATTCGTTCATGTCAGCGCATGGCACGTTGCGCTTTTCTGGGACAGCCCGGAGAAGGATGGCATCATTTCCGACGCGAATTTTCGTGCCGGCCGCGCTCCTGATCCTGGGTCTGCTGACGCAGGCCTGCTCAGGCCGGCCGCCGGCACCAGCGGCGGGGCCCGACCCGTCGAATCCCGCCTCGCGGGCGCCCAAGACAACGTACAGCCCGGTGACAGGATCGCATTCCGGCAATCGTCCCGTCGAGCCGCTTCCATGGCTTGAGCAGAACGAGCGCATTACCCCGGTGCCGAAGTCATGAGGCGCGGGGCAAATTCTTGGCGTTGCGCGCGCGGCTTTGCCCTGGCGGCGGCGGCCGGTAGCGGCTTCCTGCTCACCAGCTGTGCGGCATTCTCCCCCGACGGCCGCATGGATGCGGTGAAGGGCATCGTCGGTCCGGAACTGGCCCGCGATGCTGAAGCCTTGCGCACCGACGAACAAGCGGCAGCCGCGCACGCCGCTGTCAAATCTATGCTCAAACGGCCACTCACGGCTGAGAACGCGGCGCGCATCGCGCTTCTCAACAATCGCGGTCTGCAAGCATCCTATAACGCTCTCGGCATCGCTGAAGCGGTCTATGTGCAGGCGACGCAACCGCCGGTGCCGCGCTTTTCGGTCTCCCGCATTGCCGGCGGTGGCGGATTGGAGATCGAGGGACAGATTGCGGCCAGCATTCTTGCGCTTGCGACGCTGCCCGCGCGCACCGAGATCGCCGGCAACCGCTTCCGGCAAGCTCAACTGCAAACGGCAATCGAGACGTTGCGGATCGCCGCCGTAGCCCGACGGTCTTTTTATCGTGCCGTGGCGGCCAGCGAGCTGGAGACTTTTCTTGCGCAAGCGCTGACAACCGCCGAGACCGCGACGCAGCTTTCCAAGCGCCTCGGTGAAAGCGGCGCCATGACCAAGCTCGATCAAGCGCGCAATCAGGTCTTCTATGCCGAACTCGCAGCGCAGCTCGCGGCCGCGCGCCAGCGAACCATGGGAGGGCGCGAACGGCTCATCCGTGCGCTCGGCCTCTGGGGCAGCGATATCGCGTTCAGGATTCCGGGGGCGCTGCCACCGCTGCCTGCGCATGCCCAAGTACGCCCCACGATCGAAATTGAGGCGGTGCGTCGGCGCGTTGATCTGCAGATCGCGCGGCTCGAAGCAGAGGCACTCGCCAAGACATTTGGCCTCAAAAATGCGACGCGCGTCGTCAACCTCGTTGAGGCCTCAGCCATCAATAAGACCACGCAGGAACCTGGCGGTCCGCGCGTCACCGAGCGCGGGGCAGGGGTTGAATTCGAAGTACCGATCTATGACTTCGGCGAGGCGCGCCTGCGCGAGGCGGGCGAAACCTACATGCAGGCGGTTAACCGGCTGTTCGCAAAGGCAGTGAATGTCCGCTCCGAGGCGCGCGAAGCCTATCTCGCCTATCGTTCCAGCTACGACATCGCGCAACATTACCGCCGCGAAGTCCTGCCGCTGCGCAAGATCATCTCCGACGAAACACTGCTGCGCTACAACGCCATGCAAATCGATGTCTTTTCGCTGCTCGCCGAAGCGCGCCAGCGCATCGGCTCCATCACCGCGGCGATCGAGGCCCAGCAGAATTTCTGGCTCGCCGAAGTGGGGCTAAGCGCAGCTATTACCTTCGGCGCGATATCGTCAGATCAAAGCGATGTGGCTATGCCTGCCGCCGCGGAGTCATCCGGCGGGCACAATTGACGAGGAGAATACTTGTGAATTTGTCTCGCAGGAATTTCGTTTCAGCAGCTGCGCTCGCAAGCGCGTCCGTCGTGAGCGGCCGCGTCCAAGCGGCGGGCATTCCCGAAGCGGCCATAATGACTTCGCCCGCGATGCAGCCGCCCTTGCCAGCACCGGACGGCCAGCCTTATCAACCGGTGGTGACGCTGAACGGCTGGACCCTGCCGTGGCGAAGGAACGGCGACTGGAAGGAGTATCACCTTGTCGCCGAGCCGGTGGTTCGGGAGATGGCGCCCGGCATGAAGGCGCATCTCTGGGGCTATAACGGCCAGTCGCCGGGCCCGACCATCGAATGCGTCGAAGGCGACAAGGTCCGCATCTTCGTCACCAACAAACTGCCCGAGCATACCACCGTGCACTGGCACGGGATGACCGTGCCGAACGGCATGGATGGCGTCGGCGGTCTCACGCAACCGCACATCAAGCCGGGCAAGACATTCGTCTACGAGTTCCTAATGAAGAAAAGTGGAACCTTCATGTACCACCCGCATGCCGACGAGATGGTGCAGATGGCCATGGGGATGATGGGCTTCTTCGTTGTACACCCGCGCGATCCTCATGCCCACCGCGTCGATCGCGACTTCGTCTTCATCATGCAGGGCTATGACGTCGACCCAGGCAGTTACATGCCGAAGGTCATGACCATGACCGACTTCAATCTTTGGGCCTGGAACAGCCGCGTCTTTCCCGGCATCGATCCGCTGGTGGTGCGGCGAGGCGACCGCGTGCGCGTGCGCATCGGCAATCTGACCATGACCAACCATCCAATCCACAAGCACGGCGAGCCGTTCGAAGTAACCTGCACCGATGGCGGATGGGTGCCGACAACTGCCCGCATTCCGGAAGTGACGACCGACGTTCCGGTCGGCGCGATGCGCGCATTCGAATTCGTGGCAGAGGAACCGGGCGACTGGGCGATCCATTGCCACAAAGCCCATCACACCATGAACGCGATGGGCCACGAGGTGAGGAATTTCATCGGGGTCGACAAGCGCGATCTCGTCAGGACGATTCGCAAGCTGGTTCCAGATTATATGCCGATGGGTTCGACCGGCATGGCCGAGATGGGCGCAATGGAAATGCCGATGCCGGACAACACGCTGCCAATGATGACGGGCTTCGGTCAGTTCGGACCAATGGAAATGGGCGGAATGTTTTCGGTGGTCAAGGTGCGTGAAGGTCTTGCGGCCGACGAATACAAGGACCCCGGCTTTTTCAAGCATCCGGAAGGGAGCGTGGCGCACGAAATCAATGGAGCGATTGAAGCTCCGCCTCGCTCCAAAAACTCCTCGACTGGCCGCCCAGGCGCCGAGTTCGCGGTGATCAAACCGGGCAGCAAGAAATCATCTCATTCGCAGCACTGAAGAAACAGGAGAGACAGATGCGAAGACTTCTCACCCTTGCGGTTGCATTCACCCTTTGTGGCCTCACGGTCGCCATTGCCCAATCGGGCATGATCAACGGCCTAGTCACCAAGGTCGATCAATCGGCCGGAAAGATCACGATCAAGCATGGACCGATTCCGAAGCTCGACATGGAAGAAGGAATGACCATGGTCTTCGCGGCATCGGACCCGAACATGCTCAAGATTGTAAAGGCCGGTGACAAGATCAAGTTCGATGCCGACCGCATCAACGGCCAGCTCACCGTGACTAAGATCGAGAGGGCAAAATAGTGCCGCACGCGCCCTTTGATCAGCGTGTCCTGCCGTTCTGTAACTCGCAAACCGATGAGGTCCCTTCATGCGAAGCCAGCGTTTCATCTTCGTTGCGGTCGCTTCAGTTGTCCTAACCCTTGCAGTAACCACCGCCGCGTCCGCGCATGCCGAGATCACACACGCCCAACCTGCGGTCGGAGGCTCGGTGCCGACAATGCCGACCGAAGTCAGGCTCAATTTCAACGAGAAGCTGGAGTTGACATTCAGTTCGCTCGTCGTGCGCAATGCGGTCGGCAAGCGGGTCGACAAGGCCGACGGCCGCATCGACCAAAAGGATCGCACGGTGATGCGTGTGTCGCTGCAGCCGTTACAACCCGGCACCTACATCATTGTATGGCGCGCGCTGACAGCAGACACGCACAGGACCGAAGGCGCGTTCATCTTCCGTGTCGGCGAATAACCCGGACGCAACGCGTCAAGACGGAGGTTGGAGTTGGACGAGCCGCTGATCTGGGTCCGGGCCCTTCATTTTGCTGCGACGATGAGCGTGACAGGCGCCGTGATCTTTCAGGCCTTCGTCGCCGAACCGGCGTTTCACAAGGATAGCCGACACGAAGAGGTTTCCACCTTTGTGCGCTCCAAAGTGGCATGGCTCACATGGTTCTGCCTTGCAGTCGCCCTGCTCTCGGGCGCGGCATGGCTATTTCTGCAGGCCGCGCAGATCGGCGAAATGTCCTGGACCTCGGCGCTTTCGCAGGGCGTTGTATGGGCGGTGCTGATGGACACCGATTTCGGCCACGACTGGGCCTTGCGGCTGGTACTCGCCACCCTTCTCGCCGCGGTGCTGTTTGGCGTTCGGCCAGAACACAAATCGTATCCCCTGATGACTACTGCGGTGTGCCTTCTCTCAGTCGGCTTTGTCGGGACGCTTGCGTGGGCCGGGCACGCGGCGGCGAGTCCTGGCGCCGTGGGCGTCGTCCATCTCTTCTCCGATTTTTTCCATCTCGTGTCCGCAGCCGTCTGGGTCGGAGCGCTCGTTCCGCTCGCCATCATGCTCGGCACTGCGCTGCGCAGCGCAACCCCGCCGTCCGCCACAATCGCTTGCGATGGGCTGCTCAGGTTCTCGACATTGGGCATGCTAAGCGTCGGCACGCTACTTGTTACTGGAGCGATCAATAGCTGGGTGCTCGTGGGCAGCGTACCCGCGCTGGTTGATACTGACTACGGCCGGTTGCTGCTCATGAAGATTTCCCTTTTCTTCGTCATGTTATCGTTTGCCGGAGTCAATCGATTGCGACTGACGCCGACCGTTGTTGAGCGGGTGGACGCCGCTGCGTCCTGGGATGCACTACGGAAGATTAGGCGCAACAGTTTGATTGAGACCGCTGTAGGCGCGCTCATCGTGATCACTGTGGGGTGGCTAGGGACAATGTCGCCGGCATCAACAGTGGTAGCGATGAGGCAAAATGTTGAAAAGCCCACCGTCCTGCAGCACGTCCTGCCCGAGCGGGCAAGTCATCAGCCTTGCTCCAAAGGGGTGCCCGAACCAGTGGGTGGGACGATCGAAAGACGCAAGAAACTGAAGGGCTAGTTTGACAGTCGGGGAAAAACCCCTTTAGTTCCAATGGGCACCGATATGGGACTTTGACAGGGTAAGTCCTTGGAATCGCTGCTTTCCATCACTACTGTCTGGGTCATGCCAGCGAAGGGAGCCGCTACGTGACGGACCGCCTCTCTCACATCGGAAAGCCCACAATCGGAAAGCCCGTGGTCGCCATCATCGGCGCCGGCGTCGTGGGCTTGGGCGTTGCCTGGCGGCTGGCCACGAAAGGCGCCAAGGTCGAGGTGTTCGACCGCGGCGCTGCCGGAGCGGGCGCCTCGCATGCGGCCGCCGGCATGCTCGCCGCCTGCTGCGAGGCGGAACCGGGCGAAGAGGCGCTGGTGGCGCTCGGGCGCGACAGCCAGGCGCGCTGGCCCGCGTTCGCCGATGAGTTGCTGCAGACGACCGGGATCGACGTCGAGCTGCGCACCGAGGGCACGCTGGTCGTGGCGCTCACCGCCGACGACCAGGCACGGCTGCATCATCATCTGGTGTATCAGCAGAAGCTCGGCCTGCCGCTCGAATGGATCACCGCCGCCGAGACGCGCCGGCGCGAGCCGCATCTTGCCGGCAAGCTCGCGGGCGCGGTCTGGAGCCCGCAGGATCACCAGGTCGAGAACCGCAAGCTCGCACCGGCACTGCGCAAGGCCGCCGAGCAGGCGGGCGCGATCATTCGCGAGCACACGCCGGTCAAGGAAATTTCGGTTTCCGGCGGACGCGCCGACGGGATCATTCTGGAAGACGGCAGCAAGGCTGCGGCCGATGTCGTAGTGCTGGCGGCGGGCGCCTGGTCGCGTAGCATCGGCGGGATCCCCCCCGAGCTGCGGCCGCCGGTGCGGCCGATCAAAGGTCAGATGCTCGCGCTGCGCATGGACCCCGCAAACCCGCTGATCAATCACGTCGTGTGGGCGCCCGGTCTTTATCTCGTGCCACGCCGCAATGGCCGCCTGATCCTGGGCGCCACGGTCGAGGAGAAAGCATTCGACACGACGCTGACGGCAGGTGGCGTGCTCGCGCTGCTTGACGCCGCCTGGCGCACAGTGCCCTCAATCGAGGAACTGCCGATCGATGAGATGTGGGTCGGACACCGTCCGGGCAGTCGCGACGACGCACCGATCCTCGGGCCGGGACCTGTCGCCGGCCTTGTCTACGCGACGGGGCATCACCGCAACGGCATCCTGCTCACGCCCGTCACCGCCGACGCGATCGCGCGCCTGGTGCTCGATGGCATCGTCGAGCCGGCAATCCGCCCGTTCGGGATCGAGCGCTTTGCGCCGGTGCGCGCGGCCGAATAGGTTAAGGTATGGTCTATCCGCATTCAGACAATCGTAGGGTGGGCAAAGGCGCTGGCACTGCAGTTCCTCTGGAACAGGGATTCTCGTGCGCCGTGCCCACCAACAGCATCGATGCGAGTCGCACCATCCGGTGGGCACGGCGCACGTTAGGCTTTCCGTCAACGAGAGGCGGTGCCGGTGCCTTTGCCCACCCTACGGCGGTGTGCGCGCTGCCGAATAGGATTGTCGCATGACGCAAGCAGCTCACATCCGCATCAACGGCCAGGACGAGACCCTGAGCGTGCCGACGCTCGCCGCTCTCCTGGAAGAGAAGGCCGTCGACACCGCGCAGCGCGGCATCGCGGTCGCGCTCAACGGTTCCGTCGTGCCGCGCGCGGCCTGGAATGAAACGCCGCTGCACGCCGGCGACACCATCGAGATCGTGCGCGCGCGGCAGGGCGGATGAAGGAGCGGCTGAAGGAGCAACCGATGTCCGATCCACTTGTGATTGCCGGCCGCGAATTCCGCTCGCGCCTCTTTCTCGGCACGGCAGGCTATCCGAACCGCCAGGTGATGCTCGATGCGCTCGCGGCGAGCGGCAGCGAGATGGCGACCGCCTCGATCCGCCGCATCAGTCTCGCGGGCGATGACGAGAGCCTGGTCGATCTCATCCCCAAGCACATCCATTTCCTGCCCAACACGGCGGGCTGCCAGACCGCCAAGGACGCGATCCTCACCGCCGAGCTGGCGCGCGAAGCGCTCGACACCAATTGGATCAAGATCGAGGTGATCGGCGACCGCGAGCTGCTTTATCCCGACACGGAAGAGCTCATTCGCGCGACCGAGGCGCTGGTGGCGAAAGGCTTCGTGGTGCTGCCCTATTGCACCGAGGACCCGGTGGTCTGCCGCAAGCTCGCCGATGTGGGCGCCGCCGCGGTGATGCCGCTCGGCGCGCCGATCGGCTCCGGGCTCGGCATCTGCAACCCACACCTCATCGAGCTCATCTGCGCGCGCTCATCGGTCCCGGTCGTGCTCGATGCCGGCATCGGCACCGCTTCTGATGCGGCGCTCGCCATGGAGCTGGGCTGCTCGGCGGTTCTGCTCAACACCGCGGTGTCGAAGGCGCGCGATCCGGTCACGATGGCAAAGAGCATGCGCGCCGCGGTCGAGGCCGGCCGCTGGTCGCGCCTTGCCGGGCGCATCCCAAAACTCAACCATGCGGAGCCCTCGAGCCCGCAATTCGGTCTTGTCGGCACGTGAGACTACCGCAACCACCGCTGCTGCTCGTTACCGACCGCCACCAGGCACGACGATCTCTGGTCGAGATTGTGGGGGCGGCGCTCAAGGTCGGCTGCCGCTGGGTCAGCTTGCGCGAGAAGGATTTGCCCGACGAGGAGCAGGTCACGCTCGCCAGGATGCTGGCGCCGATGGTGTGGCGCCATGGGGCCAAGCTAACGGTCCATGGCGAGCCGCGGCTCGCGATCGCCGCCAATGCCGACGGCGTTCATTTGCCGGCGGGCGGCGACCCGGCGACCGCGCGCAAGCTCCTAGGCCAAGACAAGCTGATCGGCGTCTCGATCCACAGCATGACCGAGGCCGAGAGCATCGATCCCGTGACCGTCGACTATGCCATCGCGGGACCGACCTTCGAGACCGCGAGCAAGCCCGGCTATGGGCCCGAGATCGGCCGCAAAGGCCTCAGCGAGATCGCGCGCGCGGCGCGGGTGCCGATCCTGGCGATCGGCGGCATCACCGCCATCCGCGCCGCCGAGGTCCTCGCCTCGGGGCCGGCTGGCATTGCGGTCATGGGTGCCGTCATGCGCGCGACCGACCCCGCGCAGGAGATGCGGGCGCTGCTCGCAACCCTTGCGGGCGGTTGACGTCCCCGCAAGGCGGATGATTCGTTAATAATTTCAATGACATTGCCAGCTTTCCCCGCTTTACCGCCGGCCCGGCGCGTCGGGAAAGGATCGGTTAGCCCGACGGTGCGAGAATAGGCATCATCGCACCACAGGTGATGCCAGTGCCGCCGATTTGAAGTTCCTACAGCAGTTGCAGCAATCTCGATTAGGAACTTCAAATCGAAAAGCGGCACTGGAATCATAGAGTTGCTAGTGCCCCTTTGCTTCCGAAGTTCGTGTCAGGGGGGTGCTGCGATGACCTAACGAACTTCGGAAGCGGGGCACTAGTATGATCTTGCAATCGCTCAGCGGGCTGCCGGCCTTCCTGGCCTATCTCATGCTCGCCGCAGCCCTCGTTGCCGCCTATCTGTTCGTCTACACGTCGATCACGCAGCACAACGAGTTCGCGTTGATCCGCAACAACGTGCCGGGCGCCGCCATGGCGCTGGGCGCGAGCGCCATCGGTTTCGCGCTGCCGCTGACGAGCGCCATCAGCCACTCGGCCAATGTCATCGATTGCCTGATCTGGGGCCTGATCGCCCTGATCGTGCAGGTCGTCGTCTACTACCTGGTTCGCCTGACCATCCCGAACCTGTCGGAGCGGATCGCGGACGGAGACTTCGGCAGCGGCGCTCTGGCTCGGGTTCACCTCGGTTGCGGCCGGAATGCTCAGCGCGGCGTCGATGGCGTTGTGAGGTACGGGCGATGAAGCGCTCCAGTCACATCCTTCTCGTCCTCATGGGCGTCACCGGCTCGACCGCCGTCGGTCACTATCTGGATCAGCGGCGCGAATGCGTGCAACAAGCGCCCGCGGCAAAGCCCGGCATTCCGCAGCAGAAGGTACCGCAAACGACGCAGCCTTGTGGCCGCAATACATCCACGATCCGAACCGGTTCGCGCAGCTGGTGGTGGGGATGGTCCAGTTCTCGTGACTACGCATCCACGTCTACATCTGAGCGCACCAGGACGGCTTCCTCTTCGACGACATCAAGGTCAGGCATCTTCCGCGGCGGCTTTGGCTCGACCGGGCGCGGCTTCTCTTCCGGTAGCTAATTTAGTAAGGAATTGGGGCACTAGCCGTGCAGCGCATTGCATGCGATGAGCGCCCGGATTGGCGCGAGCAGGCCGATGAGGCGGGCTTTGAGTTTCACACCATTGACGGCGAACGCTACTGGGACGAGCGCGCCTACTATGCGTTCACGCTCGAGGAGATCGAACGCGACATCGAGGCGCCGACCGCCGAGCTCGAGCAGATGTGCTACCAGCTGGTCGACCGCGCGATCGCCGACGAGCGCCTGTTGCGCAAGCTTTGCATTCCGGAACGGTTCTGGACCCTCATCGCGGCCAGCTGGAAGCGGCGCGACAAGAACCTTTATGGCCGGTTCGACCTCAGCTATGACGGCCGCGGGCCCGCCAAGCTTCTGGAGTACAACGCCGATACGCCGACGGCCGTGTTCGAGACCGCGGTGTTTCAATGGATGTGGCTCGAACAGGCGATCGAGCGGCGGATCGTTCCAAAGACAGCCGACCAATTCAACTCGCTGCATGAGCGCCTGATCGAAGGTTGGACCGCGATCGGGCAGAGCGGCCACCTGCACCTCGCCGGCACGATCGAGAGCGCCGAAGACGCCGGAACCATGCGCTACATGGAGGACACCGCATGCCAGGCGGGCCTCACCACCACCATGCTGGCGATGGAAGAGATCGGCCGGATGCCGGACGGCAACTTCGTCGATCTCGACAACAAGCCGATCACGCTGCTGTTCAAGCTCTATCCGTGGGAGTGGATGTTTCGGGAGGCGTTCGGCGCCTATCTTGCCGGCTCTTCGACCCGCTTTGTCGAGCCGCCCTGGAAGGCTATCCTCTCAAACAAGGGAATCCTGCCGCTACTGTGGTCGATGTTTCCGCGCCATCCCAATCTGCTGCCGGCCTATTTCGATGACGATCCGGAAGCCGGCAAGCTGGGCAACTCGTTCGTACGCAAGCCGCTCTATTCGCGCGAGGGCGCCAATGTCGAGATGGTGGTGAACGGAGAAGTCATCGACAGCGATGCAGGCCCCTACGGCGGCGAGGGCCTCGTGCGCCAGGCGATCGCGACACTGCCGCGCTTCGGCGATGACTACGCAGTGGTCGGCTCATGGATCGCGGCCGGCAAGGCATGCGGGCTGTCAATCCGCGAGGACGCCAGCGCCATCACCAAGAACACGTCGCGGTTTGTGCCGCATGCGATCGTGGGGTGAGAGAGCCGGCGTCATTTGTGGATGACTCTCCATTGTCATCGTCCGCGAAAGCGGACGATCCAGTAACCGCCGCTATGCGATACAATCCGACGTCGTGTTTACTGGATGCCCGCTTGCGCGGGCATGACAAGGTCAGTCGGTCCCTTTGGTATCAGCCCCGCCCGCGATAGGGCGCAACGCCCTGGTCGGGCACCCACACGCCGGCCGGCAGCTTGCCCCATTGCCAGAACACGTCGATCGGCATGCCGCCGCGCGGATACCAGTAACCGCCGATGCGCAGCCATTTCGGCTCGAGCAGCGCAACAAGCTTCTTGCCGATCGCAACCGTGCAGTCCTCGTGGAAGGCGCCATGGTTGCGGAAGCTCACGAGATAGAGCTTCAGCGACTTCGACTCGACCAGCCATTCCGCCGGCACATAGTCGATGACGAGATGCGCGAAGTCGGGCTGGGCGGTGATCGGGCAGAGCGTCGTGAATTCGGGAGCGGTGAAGCGCGCAACGTAATTGGCGTCCGGGTGCGGATTGGCAACCCGATCGAGCTCAGCCTCCGACGGCGAGGCGGGAATGGAACTCGGCTGACCAAGGTGGCGCGGCGGACGGGCCATCGGATCGTCAGACGCCCGTCACATGATTGCGCAGGTCGAGTGGCGCCCTGATCGTCGTGAGCGGCTCGAAGCCGGTCCCGGTGCCCTTCACGATGACATCGCCATAGTTCAGCAGCCGTCCGACGATGGACTGGTCGACGTCGACGCTCTCGACCTTGTCCATGTGCATCTCCACCGTGTTGCGGCGGATGAAGCCCTGCTTGAAGATGATGCGGCGGTTGGTCACCGCGATCTCCGTGGTCCACCACTTGAACCATTCGGGGACCAGCAGGAACAGAGCGATAATGCCAAGCAGGGCGGCCACCACCTGCCAGAACAGGCTGCCCTGCGCGTGCGTCTCGGCGTAGCCATAGATGAAAAGCGCCGCGAGGGCGCAGACTGCGCCAGGCCAATAGACGATCCAATGGATTGAGGCGGTGTGGCGGACGACCTCTCCCGGTTGCAGGACGCGTTCGACGTAGCTCATCGAATCCTCCAGCCGACAGAATACCGGAGGTGGCTCGCCTGTTCCACCAATGTGTAGCCGCCTGCGAGGCGCGCCCCCGACGCCCTTTGCGCGGCAGGATTGATCCTGTAGAAGCGGCCTTAGCCGGCATCGTATTGCAGTGCACAGGGGCTCCATGACCGCCATCATTGATGTCATTGGCCGCGAAATTCTCGACAGCCGCGGCAATCCCACCGTCGAAGTCGACGTGATTCTGGAGGACGGCTCACGCGGGCGTGCGGGCGTGCCCTCGGGCGCCTCGACCGGCGCGCATGAGGTGGTGGAACTGCGTGACGGCGACCCGAAGCGCTACCTCGGCAAAGGCGTCCGCAAGGCAGTCGAGGCGGTCAACGGCGAGATCTTCGACGCGGTCGGCGGCATGGACGCCGAAGCGCAGGCCAAGATCGACGAGACCCTGATTGCGCTCGACGGCACTGCGAACAAGGGCCGGCTCGGCGCCAACGCCATCCTGGGCGTGTCGCTTGCGGTCGCCAAGGCGGCGGCCGTTGCCCGCGATCTGCCGCTCTACCGTTACGTCGGCGGCACCTCGGCGCGCCTGCTGCCGGTGCCGATGATGAATATCGTCAACGGCGGCGTGCACGCCGACAACCCGATCGACTTTCAGGAATTCATGATCATGCCGGTCGGAGCGGACACCTTCGCGGACGGGCTGCGCATGGGGGTCGAGGTCTTTCAGACGCTCAAGAAGGCGCTGCAGGATGCCGGCCTCAACACCAATGTCGGTGATGAGGGCGGCTTCGCGCCCAATCTCGCCTCCGCCGAAGATGCGCTGAGCTTGGTCATGAAGGCGATCGAGACGGCCGGCTACCGGCCCGGCGACGATATCCTGTTGGCGCTCGATCCCGCTTCCACCGAGTTTTTCAAGGACGGCGCCTATGTGTACGAAGGCGAGGGCAAGACGCGTTCCAAGAAGGAACAGGCGGAATACCTCGCCACGCTGGCGTCGCGCTATCCGATCGCCTCGATCGAGGACGGCTGCGCGGAGGACGATTTCGAGGGCTGGAAGCTCGTCACCGATCTGATCGGCAACAAGTGCCAGCTGGTCGGCGACGACCTGATGGTCACCAACGTTGCGCGGCTCAACGAATGCATAAAGAAAGGCATCGCCAACTCGATCCTGGTCAAAGTCAACCAGATCGGCACGCTCACCGAAGCGATGGCGGCGGTCGAGACCGCGCACAAGGCGGGCTATACCGTGGTGATGTCGCACCGCTCGGGCGAGACCGAGGATTCTACCATCGCTGATCTCGCCGTCGCCACCAACTGCGGGCAGATCAAGACCGGCTCGGTCGCCCGTTCCGACCGCACCGCCAAATACAACCAGCTCCTGCGTATCGAGGAGGAGCTCGGGCCCCAGGCCCGCTATGCGGGCAGAACGGCGCTGAAGGCACTGCGTTAAGGTACTAACGTCCGGCGCTTGCCGGGAAAATCTGTGCTGTCGCCGGGGCTTGGCGGATTTCGGCGCTGTCATGCTGGCCCTGGCCGGTGTAGGCTTTGCGCAAATCACCCCGGGATTGTTCGCGATGGACCAATCAATCGGCCTGAAAGCATTGGACCGGCGACGGGCGATCGAGCGCCTCACGCAGTTCGTGGCCGCATCGATGGACGCCGCCCGCTCGAGCGACGCGCCCTTCCATCATCTCCAGTTCGATCGCGTATTTCCGGACGACGTCTACGCCGCCATGCTGACCGCAATGCCGGTCGCCTCGGACTACCGGCCCATGTCCGGCCGCGCCAAGGGCAACGACCTGGCGGACGGGACCCACACACGGGTCAAGATCGACCTGTTGCCCGAATACATCCGCCGGCTGCCCGCGGACAAACGCCCGGTCTGGGACATCGTCGGCCATGCGCTCTGCTCGACCCCGGTCAAGCAAGCGCTGATGCGGCGTCTCGCGCCCGGTCTTAGCGAGCGCTTCGGCAAGGACTTCGCCAAGGTTGGCATGTACCCGGTGCCGATCCTCACGCGTGATACGCCCGGCTACCGGATCTTTCCGCACCCGGACACGCACTGGAAGGGCATGACCATCCAGCTCTACCTGCCGCGCGACAGCTCGACGACCCACATCGGCACGATCTTCCATGAGCGGCTGCCCGACGGCAGCATGCCCAAGCATACCCAGATGAAATTCGCGCCCAACACCGGCTATGCCTTCGCGGTCGGCGAGAAGACATGGCATTCGGCCGACACGGTCGGCCCCGAGGTGACCACGCGGGACTCGATCCTGCTGACCTATTTCGTCGATGCCGGCCTCGTGCGCTATTTGCGCAATCGCGGCAAGCGCCTCGGCAATTTCCTGCTCAACGAAGTCAGGCAGGTCACCCGAGGCTGAGGTCGGCGGACCGTTAAAGCCGCATTAAGGCCGCCCCGGCACTCTGCCGGCATGGTCACCCGCAATCGGCTTCGATCGATCCTCACGGCGCTCGGCCTCTATGTCGCGGCGGCGCTGTTGATCGGGTATTTCGGGGTCAACGCCTTTACCGGCAACCATGGCCTCATGGCGCGACAGAACATCGAGCAGCAGATCGCCGAGCTGTCGGGCGAGCTGGCGATGGTGAAGGCAGAGCGGGCGGTCTGGGAGCGTCGCGTCTCGCTCTTGAAGCCCGACCGCATCGATCCCGACTTGCTCGACGAACGCGCGCGCGCCCTGCTTGACTACGTCGATCCCAACGACCTGACGCTTGACCTGAGACGGCCTTGAGCACCCGAGGGGGCCGATCACCGGAACTGAGCCGATTTTCTCGCCATTCACAGCGCCCCGCATACGCTTTCGCCCAGGCACAATTTCGGCTAATGGGAAGTTGGGCCAATGACCGATGTCGGGCCCTGTTTTCTTGAGGAGCCACATGGCGGTAGCCACCAATAAATCGGCGGTCCCTTCGGCTGCCCAGCGCCGCGCAGGCGACAACACAGCGGGCGCGGTGCCCGAGTTCAGCAAGGAGCAGGATTTTGCCGCACTGCGGGACATGCTGCTCATCCGCCGGTTCGAGGAAAAGGCCGGTCAGCTCTACGGAATGGGCCTGATCGGCGGCTTCTGCCATCTCTATATCGGGCAGGAAGCGGTCGTCGTAGGCATGCAGATGGCGCTCAAGCCCGGCGACGGCGTTATTACCGGCTATCGCGATCACGGCCACATGCTGGCCTGCGGCATGGACGCCAGAGGCGTCATGGCCGAGCTGACCGGCCGGCGCGGCGGCTATTCGCACGGCAAGGGCGGCTCGATGCACATGTTTTCCGTCGAGAAGGGCTTCTATGGCGGCCACGGCATCGTGGCCGCACAGGTCCCGCTCGGCACCGGGATCGCCTTTGCCAACAAGTATCGCGGCAACGATCACGTCTCGCTCACCTATTTCGGCGACGGCGCCGCCAACCAGGGCCAGGTCTACGAGAGCTTCAACATGGCGAAGCTCTGGAAGCTGCCGGTGATCTACATCATCGAGAACAACCAGTACGGCATGGGCACCTCGGTGGCACGCGCCTCGGCGACCACGCAGCTTTATCACCGCGGGCTCTCCCATGAAGTTCCAGGCGAGCAGGTCGACGGCATGGACGTGCGTGCCGTGAAAGCGGCCGGTGAGAAAGCGGTGAACTGGTGCCGCACCGGCAACGGCCCGATCATCCTGGAGATGCTGACCTACCGCTACCGCGGCCATTCCATGTCGGACCCGGCCAAGTACCGTTCGAAAGAAGAAGTCGAAAAGGTCCGCAGCGAGCACGATCCGATCGAACAGGTACGCCAGCGATTGCTCGCAAAGAAGTTGGCGAGCGAGGACGCCTTGAAGAAGATCGATACGGAAGTGCGCGCAGTCGTGAACGAGGCGGCGGAGTTTGCCACGCACGATGCCGAACCGGACGCGTCCGAGCTCTATACCGACGTCTACAAGTAAGCATCGCGGTCGTATCGACGTCGCACACTCGCTGCCATGGGATAAGCCGTTCATGCCGACCGAAATACTGATGCCCGCGCTGTCACCCACGATGGAGAGGGGCAACCTCGCCAAGTGGCTCAAGAAAGAGGGCGACACCGTCAAGTCCGGCGACGTGATCGCCGAGATCGAGACCGACAAGGCCACCATGGAGGTGGAGGCGGTCGACGAAGGCACGCTCGGCAAGATCCTTGTGCCGGAGGGAACCAACGACGTTGCGGTCAATACGCCGATCGCCATGATCCTCGCCGATGGCGAGGATGCGTCCGCGCTCAAGGGCGGCGTCGCCGCTCCCAAGTCAGCTCCGCCCGCCAGCCAGGACCGTCCCGCCACGACGCAAGCGCGTGCGCCGGCACCACTGGCTCCCTCCGCGCCCGCGCAGACCACCGCATTGCCGGAGCCGGAAGTGCCCGAAGGCACCGCCATGACGACCATGACGGTACGCGAAGCGCTGCGCGACGCCATGGCCGAGGAGATGCGCCGCGACAAGGATGTCTTCGTGATGGGCGAGGAGGTCGCGGAATATCAGGGCGCCTACAAGGTGACCCAGGGGCTGCTGCAGGAATTCGGCGCCATGCGGGTGATCGACACGCCGATCACCGAGCACGGCTTTGCGGGCCTGGGCGTCGGCGCCGCGCTCGCCGGCCTGAAGCCGATCGTCGAGTTCATGACTTTCAACTTCGCCATGCAGGCCATGGACCAGATCATCAACTCGGCCGCCAAGACGCGCTACATGTCGGGCGGCCAGATCGGCCCCTCGATCGTGTTTCGCGGACCCAACGGTCCGGCTGCGCGTGTCGCCGCCCAGCACAGCCAGGATTTCGCTTCCTGGTATTCGCACATCCCGGGCCTCAAGGTGGTCGCGCCCTATACGGCAGCCGACGCCAAGGGGCTGCTCAAGTCCGCGATCCGCGATCCCAACCCGGTCATCTTCCTCGAGAACGAAATCCTCTACGGCCAGAGCTTCCCGGTCCCCAAGCTCGACGACTATCTGGTGCCGATCGGCCGCGCCCGGATCGCGCGCGTGGGCTCCGACGTCACCATCGTGGCCTGGTCGATGGGCATGACCTACGCGCTGAAGGCGGCCGATGCGCTGGCGCAGGACGGCATCAGCGCCGAAGTCGTCGACCTGCGCACGCTGCGGCCGATGGATATCGGCACCATCGTCGAGTTGGTGAAGAAGACCGGCCGGGTCGTAACTGTCGAGGAGGGCTGGCGGCAGTCGGGCGTCGGTGCCGAGATTGCTGCGCGCGTGATGGAGGAGGCGTTCGACTGGCTCGATGCGCCGGTCCTGCGCGTGACCGGCAAGGACGTCCCAATGCCGTACGCGGCCAACCTGGAAAAGCTTGCATTGCCCTCGGTCCAGGACGTGGTCGAAGCCGGCAAGGCGGTTTGCTACCGGTGAGCGTCATGCGCATATTCGCAGCGTTGCTGCTGATAGGCTCGGTGGACCTGTGGACCGCGCATGCGAGGGCGCAGGCCACGATCGTGCTCGCGTCGATGAGCGTCGAGAACTACCGCGTGCTGCAACGCGTCTCACGCAACGCCGGCTGGGCCTCGACCGCCTACAAGAACTATATGGTCGGCCTGTTCGAGGGCCTCCTGCAGGCGGAAGGCGGAGCGCAGAATGCCATGACGAACAAGTTGTTCTGCCTGCCTTCGGAGGTCCGCGATCTGGACAAGCTCTCCGATGTCTTCGAATGGATGGAGCACGAGCTCAACATCGTCGTCGCTAAAGCGCAACCTAACGCGCGCGTCTCCCCGATTTTCGTCAAGCACCTATCGCAGAATTTTCCGTGTCACCGGTGAACAGCATGGACCCCGAGAAGCCACACCCGATATTCGATGCGCTGGTGATTCCGCCGACCGCGCTGGAGCAGGGTGGCGTCGAGGTGTTGCGCGCGGCCATTGTCGACGGTGGTCTGCACGTATCGCTGCGCCGCGCCTTCGACGATCCGGAAGCCTGGGGCATGCTGATCGCGGACGTGGCGCGCCACGTCGCGCGCATCTACGCCACCGAGGACAAGTTCCGGGAAGACGAGACGCTTGAGCGCATCCGCGCTCTCTTTAATGCCGAGATGGATTCACCGACCGATCCCGGCACCACCAGCGCAATCAGTTGAGGAAACGGGGCACTAGTATGGCGGTCAACATTCTGATGCCCGCGCTCTCGCCCACGATGGAGAAGGGCAACCTCGCCAAGTGGCTCAAGAAGGAAGGCGAGGCGGTCAAGGCCGGCGACGTGATCGCCGAGATCGAGACCGACAAGGCCACGATGGAATACGAGTTGATCGACGACGGCGTGCTGGCCAAGATCGTTGTCCCGGCCGGCAGCCAGGACGTGCCGGTCAATCAGCTTATCGCCGTGCTGGCGCAGGAAGGCGAGGACCCGAAGGCGGCTGCGGCCGCAGCCGGGAAGGGGGCGGCCGCTCCGTCTGCGCCGCCGGCCGCAGCCTCCGCTCCCCCTGCGCCGAAGAGCGAGCCCGCCGCCCGGCCCGCCGCGAGCAGCGCCGCGTCCTCGGCCGCGCCTGCGATCGGCGGCGGCAACCGCGTCTTCGCC
The DNA here is from genome assembly GCA_963753575.1 of uncultured Alphaproteobacteria bacterium. Lineage (GTDB taxonomy): Bacteria > Pseudomonadota > Alphaproteobacteria > Rhizobiales > Xanthobacteraceae > VAZQ01. Next base: position 979,851 of record CAVWCR010000003.1, on the reverse strand, counting down.
TCGCCGCTTGCGCGCCGCCTCGCCAAGAACGGCGGCATCGACCTTGGCCGTATTCAGGGATCCGGCCCGCACGGCCGCATCATCGCGCGCGACGTTGAAGGCGCCGGCAAGGGCGTGGCGGCACCGGCTGCTGGCATCCCGCTCGCGGTGCAGGCGCCGTCCGACGACAAGATCAGGGCGCTGTTCGAGCCCGGCAGCTACGACGTCGTGCCGCACGACAATATCCGCAAGGTGATCGCGCGGCGCTTGGTCGAGGCCAAGCTGACCATCCCGCATTTCTACCTGACGCTTGACTGCAACATCGGCAAGCTCTTGGCGGCGCGCGAGGAGATCAATGCGGCCGCACCCAAGGACAAGGACGGCCAGCCGGCCTACAAGCTCTCGGTCAACGACTTCGTCATCAAGGCGCTCGCGCTCGCGCTGCAGCGCGTGCCCGACGCCAACGTGACCTGGACCGAGAGCGGCATGCTCAAGCACCATCACTCCGATATCGGGGTGGCGGTCGCGATCCCGGGCGGGCTGATCACGCCGATCGTGCGCCATGCGGAGGCCAAATCGCTCTCCGCCATCTCCAACGAGATGAAGGACTACGCGGGGCGCGCCCGCGTCCGCAAGCTCAAGCCGGAGGAATATCAAGGCGGCTCCAGCGCCGTGTCGAACCTCGGCATGTACGGCATCAAGGACTTCGCCGCCGTCATCAACCCGCCGCACGCAACCATCCTGGCCGTCGGCGCCGGTGAAGAGCGCGCGGTCGTCAAGAACGGCAAGATCGAAGCGGCCTGGATGATGTCGGTGACGCTCTCGACCGATCATCGCGCGGTTGACGGCGCGCTCGGCGCCCAGCTTCTCGGCGCGTTCAAGGCGCTGATCGAGAACCCGGTGACGATGGTCGTCTGATCGGCCAGGCGTCTCTCATTGCAATGGAGTTCTGCCATGCCCCGCGTTCTTCTTGACGGCGATCTCGATCACCTGGTCACGCCGTCCCATTCGGACGCCCGCGGCCCGGTCGTGCGCGGCAAATCGATCGAGGTGATGAAGATGCATTGGCGCGCGGGCGACAGCGCGCGGCCGCACCAGCACGCGGAGGAGCAGGCGATCTATGTGCTGTCCGGCCGCATGCGCATGACCTGCGGCGAGGAGACCTACGAGATCGGCCCGGGCGAGGTCAGCTATCATCCGTCGAACATGCCACATTCCGCCATGGCGGTCGAAGACACGGTCGCGATCAGCTTCAAGAACATCGTCGCGCCGTTCTACGAGGCGACCCAGTCACTATGACTCCAGGCGTGAGGACCAAGGGCGTGAGGACCAAGGGCTTGCGCAGCCGTTTCGGCAGAGTGTGCGCATGAGCGAGAACGACAGCAAGCTGCGATCGGTGGTGATCACTCTTTTCCCGATGTTCATCGCGACGCTGTCTCTGGTCACTTCGATCTACAACGGCTATCTCAACAACAAGTTCGTCGATCTCATTCGGCACAACCTCGGCCGCGCCGAATATATGCGCACCTGCAAGGAGATCATCGACGCCTATTTCCAGGTCAAGTTCAAGGCCGGCCTCCTGAGCGCGAGCGGCGAGCGCGAGCGCGCCGGCAAGCCGCCCGAGAACGCGGCCGCCGAGCGGATCGAGGCCGACGCTGCCGTCAACAAGTTTGCGGCGCTTGGCACCTACCTCGCCAACCTGCGCGACGAGCCCACACGCGCGCGCTATACTCAGCTTACCCGGGCGCTTGAAAAGGCAGTCGCCGACGCGCGCGGCGCCAAGCCTACCGAGCTTGACCGGCTGTTCGAGCCCGCCGATGTGATCTTCGACGACCTCAACAATGACTGCGTCAAATCGGCGAAGGAATAGCGGCTCGCAAACACCCGCCCTGGATGCTTATATGAACCGGCGTGTGAGAACCGGCGTGCCGCCCCGTGGCGCGCCGATACGGAAGAGATTTCTGGTGGGAATTGAGAGTTCTGGTGGCAAAGAGAGTTCTGGTGGAAAAGAGACTGGCAGGAACATCGCAGCATGGCTGATACGGCTTTCGACATCATCATCATCGGCTCGGGGCCGGGCGGCTACGTAGCCGCGATCCGCGCCGCCCAGCTGGGATTCAAGACGGCGATCGTCGAGCGGTCGTATCTGGGCGGCATCTGCCTCAACTGGGGCTGCATCCCCACCAAGGCGCTGCTGCGCTCGGCCGAGATCTTCCATTACATGCAGCACGCCAAGGACTATGGCCTCTCGGCCGAGAAGGTCGCCTTCGATCCGGCAGCGGTCGTGAAGCGCTCGCGCGCGGTGTCGAAACGGCTCAACGACGGCGTCGGCTTCCTGATGAAGAAGAACAAGGTCAGCGTCATCTGGGGCGAGGCGGCGATCGAGGCAGCCGGAAAGGTCACCGTGAAGGTGGCCAGGAGCGAGGCCCCCAAGGGCGCGTTCGGGGCGGGCAGCTACCAGGCCAAGCACATCATCCTGGCGACCGGCGCGCGCCCGCGCGTGCTGCCTGGGCTCGAGCCCGATCAGAAGCTGATCTGGACCTACTTCGAGGCGATGGTGCCCGAGCGCATGCCCAAGTCGCTCCTGGTCGTCGGCTCGGGTGCGATCGGCATCGAGTTCGCTTCGTTCTATCGCACGCTCGGCGCCGAGGTGACGGTCGTCGAAGTGCTGCCGCAAATTCTCCCGGTCGAGGATGCGGAGATTTCCGCTTTCGCCCGCAAGGCGTTTGAGAAGCAGGGGATCAAGATCCTCACCGGCGCCAAGGTGACCAAGCTCGACAAGAGGTCGGACTCGGTCACCGCCACCATCGACGACGGCAAGGGCGGCACGCAAACCCTTTCCGTCGAGCGTGTGATCTCGGCGGTCGGCGTCACCGGCAACATCGAGAACCTGGGGCTTGAAAAGGTCGGCGTGAAGACCGACCGCGGCGTCATCGTGGTCGACGGGCTCAGCCGCACCAGCGTGCCCGGCATCTATGCGATCGGCGACGTCGCGGGCCCGCCGCTGCTTGCCCATAAGGCCGAGCACGAAGGCGTCATCTGCGTCGAGGCGATCAAGGGCCTCAAGCCACACCCGATGGACAAACGCCTGATCCCGGGATGCACCTATTGCTCACCGCAGATCGCTTCCGTCGGCCTGACCGAGCAAGCCGCCAAGGAACAGAAGCGCGACATCCGGGTCGGCCGCTTTCCCTTCGTAGGCAATGGCAAGGCGATCGCGCTCGGCGAAGATCAGGGTCTGGTGAAAGTCATCTTCGACAAGGCAACGGGACAACTCCTCGGCGCCCACATGGTGGGAGCCGAGGTGACCGAGTTGATCCAGGGTTACGTCGTGGCGATGAATCTCGAGACCACGGAAGAAGAACTGATGCACACCGTGTTCCCGCATCCGACGCTCTCCGAGATGATGAAGGAGGCGGTGCTGGATGCATACGGGCGGGTGCTGAACGTCTGAAGGCCGGCTTTCGCAGGAATGTGAAATTGCGATGCGTGAAAATCGTGCGGCGCCACATTCGTTACACGATCATGGCCTTGATCCAGCTGCAGTCCGCGGGCGCTGCGACCAATGGCGCAGGGTCGTGAGCCGGGCGTCGCGTGCTAGGGAGCAAGATGTCAACGTCACCGCCGTCATCGCCGTCATCGCCGCCACCTCCGACATCATCCCCGCACACGCGACGCCGCTACGGCTGGTGGATCGCCGTTGCCATCATCGCGATGATTGCCTTCGTGGCGTATCGGTTCGGCAGTCCGATTGTCAGCACCGCCAGCTTCATGATCGGACGGCCCTATCTGCCGGGCTGCACGACGACGGTGACCAAGGAAGACGTGGTGGGCGCGCTGTGGTACCGGATCTCGGAGCAGAAGTGCGCCGACGTAACCAGGCATTACGTGTTCGTAGCGCGAGAGCAATCGTCGATGTCCTTCCTGGTCACGCCGGCGTTCATGAGCATCGACAGCCCCACGCCGGTGTCGGTCAGCAAGGAAGGGGAGCGCACGTACTACATTTCGGTCCAACCGCCGCTCGCGGACGGCAACGATATCGTCGAGCTGTACATCGGCCCCTCGGGCGTACCGCTGAGACCTCACATTTACGAGAACGGGCGAAAGCGCTAGAGGGACGACGTCCCAATCAAGACGACCCGCAGCCTGCCGCGGGACGTTTTGGGCTTTATCAAAAACGGCAATCCAAATGGGCGTGCTGGCTTGGATTCTGATCGGCCTGATTGCGGCTGGCTCGCGGCCAAGATCACCAATGCCCCCAGGGGACTCCTTCGTAACCTTATCGTCGGCCTCGTCGGCTCGCTGGTCGGCGGGTTTTTGTTCACCAAACTCGGCCTCCATGTTGTGCCCGATTTTTGGGGCGAATTGATCACCGCCACGATCGGCGCGGTGGTTTTTCTGGCGATTTGGCAGGCGATTCGACAGGCCTAACGACTTGGCCTGCCATTCATCGTGCGTTCACGTTGATTTAGGCAAATCGAGCGCGCGGGGGCATAAGCAACACACAACCCGGGCCGCCCTTTCGGTCCCGCCGAGGGGGCACGCCTATATTTTTGCCTGAAAAATGGTCGACATCACCGAACGGGTAAGCGTGCGTGCAGCGAGAGCCGAGGGGCTGGCTGTTTCGACTGTTGCGCGAGGCGACGTCGCCTTAGAGGAAGCCGGCCGCACCGTTGATTTCACCGGCCGCCAGATCGCCGCGCTTTTTGCGGTGCTGATGGTGATCACGGTCATCCCGATCCTCTTATATCCGGCGCCTCCACTCTCCGACTACATCAACCACCTTTCGCGGATGCACATCATCGCGACGATTGGGTCGGACCCCGATCTTTCGCGCTTCTACGAAGTGGGTTGGCAGATCATTCCCAATTTGATGATGGACCTGATCGTGCCCCCGCTCGAACGGGTGATGAGCGTCTATACCGCCGGTCAGATCTACACTATCGCAAGCTTCGTCCTGATCCTCTCGGGCACGCTGGCGCTCAACCGACAGCTGTTCGGCCGATGGTCGATCCTGCCGCTGATCGCGTTCCCGCTCTTGTACAACAACGTGTTCCTCGTCGGCACGATGAACTACATTTTCGGGATCGGCCTCGCGCTGTGGGCGCTGGTCGCCTGGATCGGGCTGCGTGAGCGCCATCTGTTGCTGCGGCTCTCCGTGTCGACCGCGTTCGTGCTCGGGCTGTTCTTCTGCCATCTGTTTGCGGTCGGGCTTTATGGCCTCGGGCTGCTGGCATTTGAGATCGATCGGCTGATCACGCTCTACAGAAACCAGCCGCGGCCTGCTGCCGGCACGCGCTTGCCGCTGTGGCCGATTGCCGATTTCGTCGCGGCGGGCTTGCCGTTCCTGCCGGTGTTGCCGCTCCTGATGGCGAGCCCAACCTGGGGGTTGCGCGCATCCTTCGAATGGGAACTGGCCGGCAAGGTCGACGGGCTGATCTTCGTCGTCGAAGTCTACTCGCATTTCGCGGCCATGCTGCTGATCGGGATCGTGGCCTTCGCGGCCGGCTGGGGCATGCGCCATCGCGCGCTGCAATTCCACTCGTTCGGTTGGACGCTACTCATCGTGGGGGCCATCACCTATGCGGCCATGCCTCGAATCATCTTCGAGACCTACATGGCCGATCAGCGCCTGCCGATCTCGCTTGCCTTCACCATCATTGCCTGCGCGCATCTGAACCTGCGGCACGACTACATCCGCCGGGGTTTCGCGACCGTGCTGGTAATCCTGCTTGCGATCCGGGTATCCGAGGTGCAAAGCTTCTGGTCGGAGACTTCCACGACCGCCAACGCATTCCGCGATTCAGTGCGTCTTATCGATCGCGGCTCCAAGGTACTGGTCGCCTATGCCGACCCGGACGCCGGCGACGACCCCAAGGACTTCGGGCTCGTGCACGCGGCCTGTCTCGCCATCATCGAACGCTCGGCGCTCGTGACCACCGCCTTCACGGTGACCGGCAAGCAAATTCTCAGTGTCCGCGAGCCCTATCGGGCGCGCGTCGACGGGGCGGATGGCACGCCCCCCTCGGTCGCGCAACTCGTTCAGGTCCTCGAAGACCCTGAAGAAGGCGCCGACAACTATTGGAGCACGTGGACCAAAGATTTCGACTATGTCTATGTGCTGTTCACCGAAGCCGACTACGAAAACCCCGATCCATCGCGGCTGACGGCGCTCTACACCGGCGAGCGGTTCGCGTTGTTCAAGATCAACCCGACACCGGTTCCGGTCGAACCGGATCCCTTCGACGCATCCCCTCCGGCCGTCGTCGGCGATCCGCCGCCGCCGCAGGTGGTCCGCATGCCCCGAGCCGCCGCCAACACTCCGGTGCCGCTGCGCTGAGCCAGGCCTTGTCGCCCCCCGCTTCGCTTCGTAAGTAGGGGGTAAGCTGGAACCTGGAGATTCCATGGCGGTCGTTCTCGACACCATTGGCCCGCGCGCGCGCCACCCCGAGAAGGCGCATCGGCCGGACACGCCCACGCTGCGGAAGCCTGACTGGATTCGCGTCAAGGCTCCGGTTTCGAAGGGTTTTCAGGAAACCCAGGCGATCGTGCGGGCAAACGGCCTGCACACCGTTTGCGAGGAGGCCGGCTGCCCCAATATCGGCGAGTGCTGGGAGAAGAAGCACGCGACCTTCATGATCATGGGAGACACCTGCACGCGCGCCTGCGCCTTCTGCAACGTGCGCACCGGTCTGCCTGCGCCGCTCGACCCGCTCGAGCCCGCGCACATCGCCGAAGCGATCGCGAAGCTGGCGCTGAGCCACGTGGTGATCACTTCGGTCGACCGCGACGATCTCGACGACGGCGGGGCAGGGCATTTCGCCGAGGTCATCCGCTCGATCCGCGCCCGTTGCGCGCACACGACCATCGAGGTGCTGACCCCCGACTTCCTGCGCAAGGAAGGCGCGGTCGAGACCGTGGTCACGGCCCAGCCCGACGTGTTCAACCACAATCTAGAAACCGTACCGTCGAAATATCTCACGGTGCGGCCGGGCGCGCGCTACTTCGCCTCGATCAAACTCCTGCAGCAGGCGAAGGAGATCGATCCGTCGATCTTCACCAAGTCCGGCATCATGGTCGGGCTGGGCGAGGAGCGTAACGAAGTGCTGCAGGTCATGGACGACCTGCGCGCGGCCGGCGTCGACTTTCTCACGATCGGCCAGTACCTGCAGCCGACGCGCAAGCACCACGAGGTCGTTCGCTTCGTGCCGCCGGACGAGTTCAAGGCGCTGGAGACCGTCGCCTATGCCAAGGGCTTCCTCATGGTCTCGGCAAGCCCGCTCACGCGTTCGTCGCACCACGCGGGCGAGGATTTTGCAAGGCTGAAGGCAGCGCGCACCTTGCGACAATCCGGCGCCTGAGGCGCCATGCGCCGGGTCTTGGTCATCGGATGCAGCGGCGCAGGCAAGACCACGTTGTCGCGACGGTTGGCCAAGACCACCGGGCTTCCGTTGATCGAGCTCGATAGCCTGCACTGGCGGCCCGGCTGGATCGCGCCAGCAACGCAAGAGTGGCGCACGGAAATCGCCGAACTGGTGACACGTCCCGCCTGGATCATGGACGGCAACTTCGCAGGCAGCTTCGACTTGCGCATGCCGAAGGCCGATACGGTGATTTGGGTCGATCTTCCCCGGCACACGTGCATGCGGCGTGTCTTCGTGCGTATCATGCGAGGGTACGGACGCAACCGCGCGGGATTGCCGGAAGGATGTCCAGAGCGCCTGGACTGGCAGTTCTTGCACTATATCTGGACCTTCAACAGGGAGCACCGGCCCCGAATCGAGACGGCTCTCGCGCGCTTCGGTTCACATCTCCAACTGGTTCATCTCAGCAGCAAACGCGACGCGGCTGATTTTCTGGCGGCCACTGCAGAGGCTACATGCCGCAATTCACCACCACCCGCCGGGTGAAACACCCGGCAGCCGACATGTTCGACCTCGTGGCCGACGTCGAGCGCTATCCGCAATTCGTGCCACTATGCCGTGCGCTCACGGTACGCCGGCGCATTGAGGAGCCGGAGGGGGTTCAGATCCTCGTCGCCGACATGACGGTTGCCTATCAGCTCGTGCGCGAAAGCTTCGTGAGCCGGGTCACTCTCGACCGTCCCAATCTGCAGATCCTGGTCGAATACCTCGAGGGGCCGTTCAGTCACCTCGAGAACCGCTGGACATTCCATCCGACCGGCGAGCGCGCCTGCGAGGTGGAATTCTTCATCTCTTATGAATTTCGCAGCCGCATGCTAGGCATGCTCTTGGGCTCGATGTTCGATCTGGCGTTCCGCCGCTTTGCGGCCGCGTTCGAAGCGCGCGCGGACAAGATCTATGGCGCGTGACATGGACCTTGCATGACCAGCTATCTCGGTGTCGTCCCCGCCTGCGCGGGGACGACAGAGGAGGATGAAGCGCCATCCCGGCTTTCGTGCGCCTACCGCCGTGTCGATGCAGATCACTTTGACGGCTTCGCCCAGACGCCGCGCTTCTGCATGAGCGCGACCTGCTTGTCGATGACGTCGCGCTTGTAGTCGGCGTGCTTGGGCGGGATCTTCTTCAGGTAACGGTTCTTGGGATAGATTGGCTTCTCGTAGATGATCTGCGCCAGCTCGGCGCGGATGTCCTTCATCCAGTTGGTCACCTGCGCCGACTCGCGATGGTGGCGCAGCGCCTCGATATTGATCACGCCAGCCACGAAGGTCGAGCCGTTGGTGTCGCGCTGCTTGCCGACCAGCTGGCCGCGATAGTCGACGATCATCGACTGGCCGCCGCCGGCGTCGATGCCGACATGGCTGTCAGGATAGAGATGGTAGCTGCCGATGTTCGGCGCGACGATGTACATGTTGTTCTCGAGCGCACGCGCCCGATTGGAGATCTCGAAGACGTCGTTCTCGGTGAACGGCGCCGGCATCGAGGCGCGGTAGACGACCTCCGCGCCATTCATGGCGAGGCCGCGCCCGTTCTCCGGATAGTTGCCCTCCATCGCCATCATGATGCCGAGCCGGCCGATCTTGGTGTCGGCGACCGGCCAGAAGGCGTCGAGCGTGCGGCCGTGCTTCTCGATCCACCAATCATAGATGTCATGCGGCGAGACCGAGCGCTCGACCGGCAGGAGCGCGGAGAGCTTGTAGTGCTGCAGGATGATCTTGCCGTCGGGATCGATGATGAAGCCGATGTTGAAGAAGCGATCCTTCCAGTCCTTATGGCGCGCCTTGGCCTGCGCCATGATGAAGACGTTCCACTCGCGCGCGAGCTTGCCGATCTCGTCGGTCTCCGGCCCCGGGATGTCGATGCAGCAGGTGCGGGCATAGTCGGCGTGATCGACGTCGAGCACCTCGTCGTTGAAGCCCATCAGGGCGCCTTCCGGAATCGCAAAAAGCCGCACCGGAATATCCAGGTTGGACAGCCAGAACGCCGCCTTGGTCAGGCTCTTGAGATGCTCGATGTTGTGCTTGATGTCCTCGCGCCGGCGGATACCCCAGAACGTCGGAATGAGCCCCACCGCGTTGTATGGCTCGATCATGATCCCCCCAATAGATCCCCTCGCGTATCTCTCTCAGGCCGCGACAGCCGGCAAGCCGGCGAGCGCCATGGCGAGCTCGTTGTGGTCGTAGTCCTGGTCGACGAGCTTGCCCTCGAAGTAGCTGATGTAGGCCTGCATGTCGAAATGGCCGTGACCGGACATGTTGAACAGGATGGTCTCGCTCTTGCCCTCGCGCTTGCAGCGCAGCGCTTCGTCGATCGCGCATCGCACCGCGTGGGTCGCTTCGGGCGCCGGCACGATGCCCTCGCAGCGCGCGAACTCGACGCCGGCCTCGAAGCAAGTGACCTGCTGGTAAGCGCGCGCTTCGATCAGACCGAGCTCGGCGATATGCGAGACCATCGGCGCCATGCCGTGATAGCGCAGCCCGCCGGCATGGAAGCCCGGCGGAATGAAAGTCGAGCCGAGCGTGTGCATCTTGACGAGCGGGGTGAGGTGGGCGGTGTCGCCGAAATCGTAAGCGTATTTGCCCTTGGTGAGTGTGGGGCAGGCCGCGGGCTCGACCGCAATGATCCGGCGCCGGCGGCCACTGCGCAGCTGCAGCCCGAGGAACGGGAAGGCGAGGCCGGAGAAATTGGAGCCGCCGCCGGCACATCCGATGATCACGTCGGGATCATCACCGGCGATCTCGAATTGCTTGATCGCTTCCTGCCCGATGATCGTCTGGTGCAGGAGCACGTGATTGAGCACCGAGCCGAGCGAATATTTCACCGCCGGGTCCTTGGCCGCCATCTCGACCGCTTCCGAGATCGCAATCCCGAGCGAGCCGAGATTGTTCGGATCCTTGGCCAGGATGGCGCGGCCGCTCTCGGTCTCGTTCGATGGCGAGGCGACACAACGCGCGCCGTAGGTTTCCATCAGCGCGCGCCGATAGGGCTTCTGGTCAAACGAAACCCGCACCTGGAAAACCGTGACGTCGATGCCAAACAGCGCGCCCGCAAAGGCAAGCGATGAGCCCCATTGCCCGGCGCCGGTCTCGGTCGAGAGCTTCCTGATACCGGCTTGCTTGTTGTACCAGGCCTGCGGCACGGCGGTGTTGGGCTTGTGCGAGCCCGCTGGCGAAACGCCTTCGTACTTGAAATAGATCTTGGCCGGTGTATCGAGCTTTTGCTCGAGCCGGCGCGCACGCATGAGCGGCGACGGCCGCCACATTCGGTAGACGTCGCGCACCGGCGTCGGGATGTCGATGAAGCGCTCCGCCGATACCTCCTGGAGAATGAGCTCCATCGGAAACAGCGGCTCGAGATCGGCAGGACCGATCGGCTGCTTGGTGCCCGGGTGCAGAACCGGCGGCAGCGGCTTGGGCAGATCAGCCGCCAGATTGTACCAGCTCTTTGGAATGTCGTTTTCATCCAGGATGTACTTGATCTGGTCACTCACACGACGCTCCCTCGTTTCTACGGATGTTCGTTGCGGACAAGTTATACGAGTGGCGTAGGAGTGTGAACCGGCCGGGCGTCAGCGCGCCGGCGCTTGATCAGCGAGCGCATGCAGCATCGCCAGCGCCTGCTTGACCGAGACGCGGCGCACCTGTGCGCGTCCGATATCGCCAAACCTGCATTCCTGATGCACGAGCCGCCTGCCGCGCCCTGCCGCTGCGAAGTGCACAAGGCCGACCGGCTTGCCGGGCACACCACCGCCAGGTCCGGCAATTCCGGTGATCGCGACCGCGAGATCAGCGGGCGAGTGGGCAAGCGCGCCTTGCGCCATCGCCTCGGCGGTCTCGCGGCTCACCGCGCCGAAGCGCTCGAGGACTGCATCGGGCACACCGAGCATGGCTGCCTTGGCCGCGTTGGAGTAGGTGACGAAGCCTCTTTCGAGCACGTCGGAGGAGCCCGGGACTTCTGTCAACGTCGCGGCCACGAGGCCGCCAGTGCAGGATTCGGCCGTGGCGACTGTCAGTTTCTTCGCCCGGCAGAGATCAAGCAACGCATGCGCTCGCTCGATGAGCTCCTGGTCTGCCATTCAGTCGCTCCAAGATCTTAATCGGTCCACGGCAGGCGGACAGTCGCATTGGCGAACGCCGCGATGCCTTCGCCACGTCCGGTGAAACCAAGTTTCTCGCTGGTGGTCGCCTTGATCGCTACGCGGTTTGCCGGAATTCCCGCGATCTCGGCGATGCGCGTGCGCATGGCGTCGCGATGCGGGCCGACGCGTGGCGCTTCACACACGATGGTCGCGTCGAGATGCGCGATGCGCCCGCCGCGCGCCCTCACGCGCTCGACCGCGAACGCAAGGAACCGGTCGGAAGACGCACCGCGCCATTGCGGATCGCTCGGCGGGAAGTGCACCCCGATGTCGCCTTCGCAGAGCGCACCGAGGATCGCATCAACCAACGCATGCAGCACCACGTCGGCATCGGAATGGCCGGTCACGCCGCGCGCATGCGCAATGCGAACACCGCCCAGCCAGATGTGATCACCGTCGATAAACTGGTGCACGTCAAAGCCAAAGCCCGTGCGCACGTCGGCAAGCGCAGCGAACTGGGCAGCCTCTGCGCGCGCAAAGTCCTCTGCGGTCGTGAGTTTCACGTTGCCTGCCTCTCCCTCGAACGTCGACACTTTGAGCCCCGCCCATTCAGCGAGCGCAGCATCGTCCGTGAAGTCCTCGCGCCCGGCGGCCGCCGCGCGCTGATGCGCCTCAAGCAGAAGCTCGAAGCCAAAGGCCTGCGGGGTCTGCACCACCCGCAGCGGGCCGCGATCGATCGTGCCGATGATGGCGCCTTCGGCGTCGACCGTCTTCACGGTGTCGACGATCGGGAGCACCGGCACTGCCGCACCGCAGCGCGCCGCCGCAATGGCGCGTGTGATCAGGGCGGGCGAGGCGAACGGGCGCGCCGCGTCGTGCACCAGCACGAGGTCGGGCTTGCGTGGGACCAGCGCCTCCAGGCCGGCACGGACCGAGCCTTGTCGGGTGGCCCCCCCGAAGACCGGCGGCAGGATTTCGAGACCAGCGATCGCGTCTTCGAAACGCCCAATGTCGTCAGGGTGAATGACCGGCTGGACCGCCGAAATCCCAGGGTGGGTGGCAAGCGCTGCCAGACTGGGGCGGATCACGGGCTGATTGGCCATAACCCGATATTGTTTGGGCGCGCCGCCGCCTGCGCGCAGGCCGCGTCCGGCGGCGACCACGATCGCTGCAACCATGCCAGGCATGCCGGTTTTCCAAAAAGTGAGTACCGCCATGGCATTAACGCGTCTCGGCGGGTCCGCAAACCAGATTTAATGACGGCTTCTCTGGCACTTTCACCCATTGGGGAAATATTGCAGTGCAGCACTTGCGGCCAGGCGGAAATTGGCTAAACTATATGCAATGCAAAATTGTCGCCTAATAGATGGGCAGGCGCTCTAGTGGTATCAAAGACCTCAAGTTTTCGGCCGCCGCCAGTGTCGGTAGGTAGCCAAAAACTGCCCAATCCGGTCGTGTTGGCGCCAATGTCGGGCGTAACCGACGCTCCGTACCGCCGGCTTGCCGCACGGCTGGGAGCAGGGCTTGTCGTCTCGGAGATGACAGCGAGCGCGGCGCTGGTTGAAGGGCGCAACGACGCTCGCTTGCGCACCGAGGCCCAGGGCGTGGGGCTGCACGTGGTGCAGTTGGCCGGTTGCGAGGCGCGCTGGATGGCCGAGGGCGCCCGGATCGCAGCAGCAAGCGGCGCCGCCGTGATCGACATCAACATGGGCTGCCCGGCCCGTCACATCACCGGCGCGGAGTCAGGCTCTGCGCTGATGCGCGACCTCGATCATGCCCTGACCCTGATCGAAGCGACAGTCACGGCGGTTGACGTGCCGGTCACGCTGAAGATGCGGCTCGGCTGGGACGACCGCAGCATCAACGCACCCGAGCTTGCGCGCCGCGCCGAGGCGGCGGGCGTGCGCTTGATCACGGTGCACGGCCGCACGCGCTGTCAGTTCTACAAGGGGCACGCCAACTGGACCGCCGTGCGCGCGGTCAAGGATGCCGTGTCAATCCCCGTGGTGGTGAACGGTGACATCGCCTCAAGCGCCGACGCGATCGCGGCCCTTGCGGCTTCCGGCGCCGATGCGGTCATGATCGGGCGCGCCGCGCAGGGACGGCCGTGGCTACCAGGCCAGATTGCCTGCTATCTCACCAGCGGCCGTCATAGCGAGGAACCTGCGCTCACAACCCAACATGCATTGCTCGCCGTCCTCTACGACGAGATGCTGACACATCACGGCATCGCCATCGGACGCCGGCACGCGCGCAAGCATCTGGGCTGGGGCTTGGACGCGGCCGCTGCGACCGCCGGCGTATCGCTGGAGTTGCTCAAGGCCCACCGCCAGCGCGTGCTGACGGCCGAGCGGCCGGATTTGGTTCACCGTCACCTTGCCGATGCGTTCGATGCTTTCGGTTCTCCGCAGCGGGCCGCCGCATGAACACCTTCAAGCCAATGCCCATTCCGTCCGGAAACGCAGACGCCGTTCTCGACGCGCTGCCGCATCCGGTGATCATGATCAGCGCCGACGACACGATCGCCAATGCCAATGGGGCAGCCGAGTCCTTCTTCGAGGCGTCGCTGCCGCTCCTGCGCCGCCACCGCCTGCGCGATCTGGTGCCGTTCGGAAGCCCGCTGCTATCGCTCGTCGAGCAGGTCCGCTCGCGCGGAGCAGCCGTCAACGAATACAAGGTCGACCTCTCGACGCCGCGCAATCCCGGCGAGCGGCTGGTGGATCTGCATGTGGCGCCGCTGCCCGAGCGTCCCAACTATGTCGTCATCATGCTGCAGGAGCGCACCATCGCCGACAAGATGGACCGGCAGCTGACCCATCGCAGCGCCGCGCGCTCGGTGACCGCACTCGCCGCCATGCTCGCGCACGAGATCAAGAACCCGCTCTCGGGCATTCGCGGTGCCGCCCAGCTTCTGGAGCAGTCGGTGGCGGACGACGACCGTTCCCTGACGCGGCTGATCTGCGAGGAGGCCGATCGGATCGTGAAGCTCGTGGACCGCATGGAGGTCTTCACCGACGAGCGGCCGATCGAACGCGAGCCGGTCAACATCCATCGCGTGCTGGAGCACGTGAAGCGCTTGGCGCATTCCGGTTTCGCGCACCACGTCAAGTTCATCGAGGAGTACGACCCCTCGCTGCCGCCGGTGCTCGCCAATCGTGATCAGCTCATCCAGGTCTTTCTCAATCTGGTCAAGAACGCGGCCGAGTTGATCGGAGAGGACGTGACCGACGGCGAGATCCAGCTCACGACAGCGTTTCGCCCCGGCGTGCGGCTGTCGTTGCCGGGCAGCAAGGCGCGGGTGTCGCTGCCGCTTGAGTTCTGCGTCAGGGACAACGGGCCTGGCGTACCGGACGACCTGTTGCCGCATCTTTTCGAACCGTTCGTCACCACGAAGCCGTCAGGCTCCGGTCTTGGCCTCGCCTTGGTCGCCAAGATCGTCGGCGACCACGGCGGGATCATCGAATGCGAGTCACAACCACGGCACACGATCTTTCGTGTGCTCATGCCCATGTTCCTGGGTAACGACGCCGAGCCGGGCGGCGCTGCCTGAAAGGGATGCAGATGCCTGCGGGAAGCATATTGGTAGCCGATGACGACGCGGCCATCCGCACCGTCCTCAATCAAGCCCTGTCGCGCGCGGGCTATGAGGTCCGATCGACCAGCAACGCCGCAACACTCTGGCGCTGGGTCAGCCAGGGAGACGGCGATCTCGTCATTACCGACGTGGTGATGCCCGACGAGAACGCCTTCGATCTTCTGCCACGGATCAAGAAGGTGCGGCCGGAACTGCCGGTCGTCATCATGAGCGCCCAGAACACCTTCATGACCGCGATCCGGGCTTCCGAGAAGGGAGCCTACGAGTATCTGCCCAAGCCGTTCGACCTCAAGGAGCTGATCGCCATTGTGGGGCGGGCGCTGTCGGAGCCGAAGGAGCGCGCGAAGTCGGCGGTCAAACCGGAAGACTTTGACCAGATTCCACTCGTCGGCCGCTCGCCCGCGATGCAGGAGATCTATCGTGTACTGGCGCGCCTGATGCAGACCGATCTCACCGTGATGATTTCCGGTGAATCGGGCACCGGCAAAGAGCTGGTGGCACGCGCGCTGCACGATTACGGCAAGCGCCGAAGCGGGCCCTTCGTCGCCATCAACATGGCGGCCATCCCACGCGATCTGATCGAGTCTGAGCTTTTCGGCCACGAGAAGGGAGCATTCACCGGCGCCAATACCCGCAGCGCCGGGCGCTTCGAACAGGCGGAAGGCGGCACGCTGTTCCTCGACGAGATCGGCGATATGCCGATGGAGGCGCAGACGCGGCTGCTGCGCGTGCTGCAGCAGGGCGAGTACACCACCGTCGGCGGCCGCACGGCGATCAAGACCGATGTGCGGATCATCGCGGCGACCAACAAGGACCTGCGCATCCTCATTCAGCAGGGCCTGTTCCGCGAAGACTTGTACTTCCGGCTCAATGTCGTGCCGCTGCGGCTGCCGCCGCTGCGCGAGCGCATCGAGGACGTGCCCGACTTGATCCGGCACTTCTTCGCCCAGGCCGAGCGCGAGGGGCTGCCCCCCAAGCAGCTCGACCAGGCCGCCCTCGATCAGCTCAAGCGCTACCGCTGGCCCGGCAACGTGCGTGAGCTCGAAAACCTGGCCCGGCGGCTGGCCGCTCTCTATCCGCAGGAGGTGATCTCGGGGGCCGTAGTCGAGGCCGAGCTGTCGCAGCCTGCGCCCATGCCGGCCTCAGACGAGCCGCGGACGGAGGAGGGGCTCTCGGCGGCGGTCGAGCGACACCTGGCAACCTATTTTGCAGGCTTCCGAGACAGCCTGCCGCCGCCCGGGCTCTACCACCGGATTCTGCGGGAGATCGAGCATCCCCTGCTGACGGTCACGCTGGCGGCCACCCGCGGCAACCAGATCCGCGCCGCCGACCTCCTCGGGGTCAACCGCAACACCTTGCGCAAGAAGATCCGCGACTTGGATATCCAGGTATTTCGCTCCGGCGGATAAGCACTTACGCCCACGCGCATCGCCCAGGATTAGTCGCAATTCTGCAACATTTGTTGTAGAAAAGCCTCAGTCCGCCTGAGCACCACTATTTGGGCAAAATGGCCGACATGAGTCCCGTATCTGAATCGCCACAACGGTGAATGGGTGCCTATGGCAAACGTCGGCCAAGCGACCGCGGCTGAACTCCCATCGACCGCCACACCGTCGCCCGGATGGCTGGCACGCGCTATCGGGCTGACTGCGGTCGGGCTCGCCCTCGCTTCAGCGGTGGTCACGTTTCTGGTGCTGGCTAACCTGACGCCGATCGTGCCCACAGATGAGGTTGTCCGGGCGCTCCTGCTGTTCAACGCCATCACCATCCTCTTGCTGATCGGAGTCATCGCCCGTGAGCTGTGGCGGGTATTCCAAGCCCGGCGGCACGGCCGCGCCGGCTCGCGGCTGCACATCCGTATCGTTGTCTTGTTCTCGGTCATTGCGGCCGTTCCCGCCATCCTGATGGCCGTCGTTGCGAGCATCACGGTCGACCGCGGGTTCGATCGCCTGTTTTCGCGGCAAACCAACGCTCTGATCGAGAACTCGCTGATCGTGGCGGAGGCCTATGTCCGTGAGCATGCTCAGATCGTGCGCGCCGACACCATCGCCACCGCCATCGAACTCGCCCGCGCCAAGCCGCTCTATGACCAGAACAAGGAAAAATTCCAGCAATTCATCAACGCCCAGGCCGGCATCCGCGGGCTACCGGTGATCAAGATGCTGGACAAGGATCTCAACGTGGTCGACCAGGCCGAGGTCCCGCTCAATCAGGCCTTCGTCAACAACCAGAGCTTCGCCCAGCCACCGCGCGAGGCGCTGGCATCGGTGGACGAGGTCGAGCCCCAGATTGGCGTCTTCCTCGACAACAACTATGTCGCCGCTGTCATCAAGCTGCGCATGTTTACCGACAAGTATCTCTACGTCGCGCGGCTGCTTGATCCGCGCGTCATTGCGCAATTGCGGGCAACGCGCGAGAGCGTCACCCAGTTCGCCGAGCTGCAGCAGCGACGACCTGGTATCCAGATGGCCTTTGCCCTAATGTACACGGTCATCGCGCTGATCGTGCTGCTGTCGGCGGTGTGGCTCGGGCTCACCTTTGCGAACTATCTGGTCGCCCCGATCCGGCGCCTGATCGGCGCCGCACAGCTCGTGTCCACCGGCAATCTGCACATCCAGGTTCCGACCCGCCAGTCGGAAGGAGATATCGCCCAGCTTGGCGAGACCTTCAACAAGATGACGAATGACCTGCGCACGCAGCGCGACGACATCGTACGCGCGCGCGACCAGATCGACAGCCGGCGCCGGTTCACCGAGGCCGTGCTGGCCGGCGCCAGCGCCGGCGTCATCGGCGTGGACGCGGAAGGTCGCATCAGCATCCTCAATCGCTCGGCAGAGCAACTCATCGGCCATAGCGAGGCGGAAGTGCTCGGCGACCCGCTTGGAAAGGTCGTGCCCGAGCTGATCGATCTATTGACCGCGGCACACACCAGCGCCCAGCGCCTGATCCAGGGGCAGGTAACCTTCAACCGCGGCGGCCACGACCGCAATCTCTCGGTGCGGGTCACGCGTGAACTGTCTGGCGAGGCTGACAAGGGCCACGTCATCACGCTTGACGACATTACCGAATTGGTGACGGCGCAACGCACGTCCGCGTGGGCGGATATCGCCCGGCGCATCGCCCACGAGATCAAGAACCCGCTGACGCCGATCCAGCTTTCGGCGGAACGGCTGCGCCGAAAGTATGGCCCTCTGATCAAGGACGATACCGGCGTCTTTCAGCAATGCACGGACACGATCGTGCGCCAGGTCGATGACATCAAGCGCATGGTGGACGAGTTCTCGCAGTTCGCACGCATGCCCAAGCCGGTGATCGGGGCCGAAGACGTGGCCGATATGGTGCGCCAGGCGGTCTTCCTTCAGCGCGTCGGCAACGCCGATATCGACATCGACGTCGAGATCGCCGAAGATCCGATGCTGGCAAGCTTCGATCGTCGTCTGATCTCCCAGGCGGTCACCAACATCATCAAGAACGCCACCGAGGCGATTGCGGCCGTGCCGGCAGGCGCAATCAAAAAAGGTCGCATTCTGGTAACGGCCGCCCGCGAAGGCGGCGACATTCTTATCGACGTCATCGACAATGGCATCGGGCTGCCAAAGGAGAACCGCAGCCGGTTGCTTGAACCTTATGTGACGACGCGCGAGAAAGGTACTGGACTGGGGCTTGCGATCGTCGGCCGCATCCTGGAGGAACACGGCGGCAAGATTGAACTCTATGACGCAGCCGAGCGCATTCCCGGCCAGCGCGGCGCTTGGATGCGGTTGCGATTTGCAGCGGGGCCGGTCGCCTCCGAACATGAACAAGAAGTCCATGAAGTTGCGGCGGGTCATTGAGCCATGGCATTCGATATTCTGATCGTGGACGACGAAGCGGATATCCGCGAGCTGGTCGCCGGTATTCTGCAGGATGAGGGCTATCTCACGCGCACGGCGCGCGAGAGCGATGACGCGCTGGCCCAGATTGCGGCGCGGCGGCCGAACCTGGTGTTTCTCGATATCTGGCTGCAAGGCAGCCGCCTCGACGGGCTCCAGCTCCTCGACGTGGTCAAGCAGGAGCATGCCGAGCTGCCGGTGGTCATGATCTCAGGCCACGGCAACATCGAGACCGCTGTCGCCGCCATCAAGCAGGGCGCCTATGATTTCATCGAGAAGCCGTTCAAGGCGGACCGGCTGGTGCTCGTGGCACAACGGGCGCTCGAGAACTCGCGCCTCAGGCGCGAGGTCAAGGCGCTCAAGCAGCTCGCACCCTCGACCCTGGTCGGCCACTCGCCCTCGATCAATCTCCTGCGCCAGACCATCGAGAAGGTGGCGCCCACCAACAGCCGCATTCTGATTATCGGCCCATCCGGTGCCGGCAAGGAGCTGGCAGCGCGCGTGCTGCACGCGTCCTCGGTTCGTGCCGAGGGACCATTTGTGGTGATCAACGCGGCGGCGATGACGCCGGAGCGGATGGAGACCGAGCTGTTCGGGGCGGAGGCGCAGAACGGCACGCAGGAGCGCAAGATCGGCGCGCTCGAGGAGGCGGACGGCGGCTCGCTGTTCATCGACGAGATCGCCGACATGCCGCGGGAGACCCAGAACAAGATCCTGCGCGTGCTCGTGGACCAGACCTTTCAGCGCGTCGGCGGAACCCACAAGCTGTCGGTGGACGTCCGCATCATCTCATCGACCAGCCGTAACATCGAAGCCGAAATCGCCGCCGGCAAATTCCGCGAGGACCTCTATCATCGGCTCTCGGTCGTGCCGATCCGGGTACCGCCTTTGGCCGAACGCCGGGAGGACATTCCCGACCTGGTGCGCTACTTCATGGAGCAGATCTCGCACGCGACCGGTCTGCCCCGGCGCCTGATCGGCGAGGACGCCATGGCGGTGCTGCAGTCACATGACTGGCCCGGCAATGTGCGGCAGCTGCGCAATAACGTCGAACGTCTGATGATCCTGGCCGGTGGCGACCCCGATGCCATCATCACGGCCTCGATGCTACCGCAGGACGTCGGCTCCATGGTGCCGTCGATGCCCAACGGCAATGGCGGCGAGCAGCTCATGGGCCTGCCGCTGCGCGAGGCGCGCGAAGTGTTCGAGCGCGAATATCTGGTGGCTCAGATCAGCCGCTTCGGCGGCAACATTTCGCGTACCGCCGAGTTCGTCGGCATGGAGCGCTCGGCGTTGCACCGAAAGCTCAAGGCGCTCGGAATCGACTAGTGCCGCCGATCTGAAGTTCCTACAACACTTGCGGCAAACTCGGTTAGGAACTTCAGATCGAAAAGCGGCACTAGAATCATAGACTTGTTTGTGTCCTTTTGCTTTCGACGTTCGTATCGGCGTGTACCGCGATGGATTGCGAACGTCAGATGCAGGGCAACCGTCGACATATTGATTGCACAATTCCCGACGGTCCTGCTCTATGTTTGCCGACGGATGCCGAAGGGGCAGGGCAAGACATGGCGCGCATGGAGGCGGGCGGCTTCGTAGGGCGCTTACGAAGGACCGTGGCCACCGCGGCCGCCATCCTGGTGTTGCCAATCGGTACGGTTGCCGCCCAGACGCCGGAGCAAGTGCAGCGCCTCGCCGAACAGGCGATCCGCCGGCTCGGCCTGCAGACCGACTTCCCGGTCGTGCCTGAACCGCCCAGTTTCTCCATCCCATTTCCGCGAGAGCTGTTGTGGATTGTGATCATTACCGCGATCGCCATCATGCTCTACGCGTTCCGGGATCTGATCCCGATCCTGCGGTCTTCGCGGGATACGGGCTGGACATCAGAAGAAGGCGGGCTCGGTGGCGACAGAGCCGGCTCTTCGGCGGCAGCGCTTGGGGCTGCGGATCAACTCGCCGCCGAGGGCCGTTTCGTCGAGGCCATGCATATCCTCCTGCTGCAGGGGCTGGCGGCGATCCGGGAAGGTCTCGACGAGCAGCTTTCCGATTCGCTGACCAGCCGCGAAATTCTCCGCAGCACGCGATTGTCGGACACCGGGCGCTCGTCGCTGCAGGATATCGTGAGCCGCGTGGAGTTGACCTATTTCGGCCAGCGACCGGCTGCCCGTGATGATTATTTCGCCTGCCGAACGAGCTTTAACGCGCTTGCGCTCGCCTTGCATGGAAGCGCGCCCGCATGAGCGACACAACGATCTTTTCGCGCAAGTTGCTGATCGGCTGGATCGCCGCCGCCGTGGTGATCTTTGCGGCATCCCTGTTCCTGATGGGTACCAAGGAGCACACCGGCCCCGATCCGACCGGCGCCAGCACCTTTTCGCGTTCCGCGATCGGACACGCTGGCATTGTCGAAGTGCTGCATCGGCTCGACGTTCCGGTCGTCAAGAGTACATCGCATTCATTGGATCAGCTGGCGGGCGGCGGTGTGCTGGTGCTGGCCGAGCCGCGTGCCAGCGCCCAGTCGGAGGAAGCGCTCCGCACGCTCCTCAAGGCCGACACGGTCCTGCTCGTGTTGCCTAAATGGTTTGGATTGCCGAGCCAGCAACACCCCGGCTGGCTGGGCCAGGTGAGACAACGGCTGATCCTTGAGGCCGAGTGGGCCGTCAAGCTCGTTGACAGGCGGGCGGAAGTCGTCCGGGAGGACGCTCCTGTGACATGGACAACGAATGTGTTTGGTCTTGCGCCGAATGTGGTCAAGCCGCTCCAGCTCATACGCGGAACCCGCCTGCGGCCGCTCCTAGCCGGCGAAGGTGGAATGCTGGTCGCCGAACTCGTCGAGCGCAATCGCCGGACGGTCATACTCTCCGACCCGGACGTGATCGCAAACCACGGGCTTGCACGCGAGGGCAACGCGGCGCTCGCGGTCGCTCTGATCAACCGCCTGCGCGGAAGAGAGGGCGCGGTGGTATTCGACGAAACCATCCACGGCTACACGGCGCCGGCCGCCAACCCGTTCCTGCTGCTGTTCCGCTTTCCGTTCGTCGCCGCAACCCTCCAGGGCCTGGTGGCGATCGGGCTCCTTTTGTGGGCGACGCTCGCGCGTTTCGGCGCGCCGCAGTCGCTTCCGCCGCCGTTGAGCGCCGGCCGCGCGGGCCTCTTACAGAACATGGCCAAGCTCATTGAATTCACCGGCCATCAGCACGTAATGATTCGACGTTACGTCGAGGAAACAGTTCGTCACGTCGCCCGCCAGCTGCATGAGCCGCGCGCGCTCACCGGCGAGGCGCTGCTCGCGTGGCTGCAGCGGGTAGGCGGGGCGCGTGGCGTCACGGTCGATTGCACGGCGCTGCTGCGCCGGGCGCGTAGCCTGCGTGAGGGAAGCCGGCGCGATCAGGCCGCGCTGGTCTCGATCGCTCGCGATACACATCGATGGCAAGGGGAAATGCTTGATGGACGTGCAAGACATCCGCGCGATCACTGACGGGGTACGCGGCGAGGTCCGCAAGGTCGTGATCGGCCAGGACGGAGTCATCGAACTGATGCTGACCAGTCTCCTGGTTGGTGGCCACATTCTGCTCGAGGGCGTCCCGGGCACCGCCAAGACCATGCTCACCCGCGCGTTCGGAGCGGGCCTGAGCCTGCAATTCGGCCGCATCCAGTTCACGCCCGACCTGATGCCGGGCGACGTGCTTGGCACCAACCTGTTCAATTTCCAGACCAACGGCTTCGTGCTGACCAAGGGTCCGATCTTTACCCAGATTCTGCTGGCCGACGAGATCAACCGCACGCCGCCCAAGACGCAGGCAGCGCTCCTGCAGGCGATGAACGAGCGCGCCGTCACCATCGATGGAAAGGACTACTCGCTCGGCCAGGAATTCATGGTGGTGGCGACGCAGAACCCCATCGAGCAGCAGGGCACCTATCCGCTGCCGGAAGCGCAACTCGATCGCTTCCTGTTCAAGATCCTCATCGATTACCCGAGCCGGGATGAGGAGCGCACGATCGTGCGCCAGCACGGTCATCGCTCGGCGATGCCGCGGCTGGAGGATTTCGGCCTGCAGCCGGTCGCCAATGCCGCGATGCTGGAAAGCGCCCGCGAAGCGGTCACGCAAATCCGCCTCTCGGATGAGCTCATCGACTACATCGTCGACGTGATCCGCTCGACCCGCGAGCACTCCTCGCTCGAGGTCGGGGCCTCGACGCGGGCGGCCAACATGCTGGCCGCGGCAGCACGCGCCTACGCGGTCCTGCAGGGGAGGGACTTCGTGATCCCGGACGACGTCAAGGAGCTGGCGCTGCCCGTGCTGCGCCACCGCCTGACCATGTCGCCCGGCGCCGAGATCGAAGGGCTGACGACAGACCGCATCCTGCGCGACATCCTCGACCAGATCCCGGCACCCCGATGATTCGTCCGACCGGCCGCGCTGTCCTGATTTTCGTTTGCGGCATTCCGCTTACGCTGCTCGTCGTGATCTACAACCCGAGCCTATGGGTGCTGGCGTTTGGCTACGGCGCTTTCGTTCTGCTCGCGGCCGCGACCGATGCCTCGCTTACGTTCCCGCCGCGGCTTCTCGAGATCAAGGTGACGGTGCCGGAGGCGCTCTACATCGGCGAGCGCGGCGCCAGCACGGCCACGATCGCGGCAACCCGATGGCGGCGCGCCACGCCGTTCGAGCTCATCGCCGACCAGCGCGGCGAGATCGAGCCATCCGACATCGTCACCGGCGTGCTCGCGGTCGGACAGGAGGTTCGCGTTGTCCTTCCGATCGCCCCGCGCCGGCGCGGAAAAGTCCACGTGGATCGGGTCTGGGTGCGCTGGCGAGGACCGCTCGGGCTCGTTCAATTCACCCGCTGCATACCGGTCGACCGGACGGTCGACGTCCTGCCCAATGTACGAGGCGTGCACGGCGTGGCGCTGCAGTTCTACTCCCGCGAAGCCATCTACGGCATCAAGACCGAGCGGCACAAAGGGGAAGGCGCCGAGTTCGAGGCGCTGCGCGAGTATGTCCCGGGGTTCGACAGCCGCTTCATCGACTGGAAGCATTCAGCGCGCCATCGCAAGCTCGTCTGCAAGGAGTTTCAGATCGAGCGCAATCACCCGGTCGTAATGGCGTTCGACACCGGCTATCTCATGCTGGAGCCGATCGACGGCATCACGCGCCTCGACCACGCCATCAATGCCGGCCTGGTGCTGGCCTGGATTTCGCTGCGCGGCGGCGACCTCGTGGGCGTCTATGGATTCGACGCGGCGGTGCGGCACTATCTCGGTCCCAGCCGCGGAATATCGAGCTTTGCGCGCATCCAGCACTCGACCGCCGAGCTCAGCTACCAGCATCAGGAGACCAACTTCACGCTCGGCCTGGCCGAGCTCAACGCGCGCCTCAAACGACGCGCGCTGGTGATCCTGTTCACCGATTTTGTCGATACCATCACGGCCGAGTTGCTGATCGAAAGCATGCAGCACGTTGTCAATCGGCACGTTGTGGTCTTCGTCACCCAGCGCGGCTCGGTCCTGCAGCGGGCGGTGGAGGCACCGCCCCAGGAGTTCACCGATGTCGCGCAATCCGTCATCGCGCACGACTTTCTGCGGGAGCGCAGTATCGTCCTGGAACGGCTGGAGCGGCTCGGCGTCCACTGCCTCGACGTGCCGAGCCGCGGCCTGTCGGTCGCGCTCATCAATCGCTACCTCCTGATCAAGCAACGCGGCCTGATATGAGCATGCCCGCCGTCGATACCGACATCGCCAGCGGCCAGACGGCCGGCCGGCCCGAGCTCGTTCTCAAGAGCAGCGAGTTCCGCAAGGGCAGGGCGGAAGGCTGGCACGAACTGGAACGGCTCGTCGCTCGCGTCGAGCGCCAGGGCATACGCAAGCTCTCGCTCGATGAACTGCAGCAGCTGCCAATCCTCTATCGCGCCGCGCTGTCGTCGCTCTCGGTCGCACGCACGATCGTGCTCGACCGCAACCTGCTGCTCTACCTTGAAACACTGTCGGTTCGCGCATTCCTGGCGGTATACGGTCCGCGCGCCAATCCGCTCGACGGCCTGCGCTCGTTCTTCGGGCGGGAGCTCCCGGCCGCCGTTCGCTCGGCGCGCTGGCACATCCTGATCGCGGCGATCGCGCTGCTCCTCGGGGTCGCGGCCGGATTCATGCTGACGGTGCAGGACGAAACCTGGTTTACTTCGCTGGTGCCCAGCGGGCTTGGCGGCGGACGCGGGCCCTCGAGCACGCGGGCCGATCTCTATAGCAAGGAAATCTTCGCGCCCTGGCCGGGCCTTGTTGAATCGTTCGGGCTCTTCGCGGGCGTTCTGTTCAATCACAACACACTGATCGGGATCATGACGTTCGGCCTCGGCATGGGGCTCGGGATTCCGACCCTGCTGCTGACCGTCTACCAGGGGCTGCCGATCGGCGCCTTCCTGGCGCTCCATTACAACCGCGATCTGAGCATCGATTTCCTGGGCTGGCTGTCCATCCACGGTACCACCGAGCTGGGCGGGCTCATCTTGTTTGCGGCCGGCGGTCTCCTCATCGCCGAAAAGATGCTGTTTCCGGGTCGCTACACGCGCCTCGAGAACCTCGCCATGCACGGCCGCCTGGCCGGCCAGATGGCGGTCGGCGCCGTCCTCATGCTGCTAGCAGCCGCCTTCCTCGAAGGCGGCTGCCGCCAGCTCGTCCAGAGCACGCCGCTCCGCTTCCTCATCGGGTTCGGGATGGCCGCGCTTTGGCTCGCTTATTTCGGCCTCGTCGGCAGGAGAGCCTCGCGATGACGCTAGCCCACGACCGCACCTCGGACTTTCTCGAAGGCGTCCGGCGCGAAAGGCGCCAGATCATCACGCCCGAGGGCGTGCCGCTCTCGGTCGAGCTCGCCGACTACGGCGAACGGCTCGTCGCCTTCACCATCGACCTGGTCATCTGGCTCATCCTGATCATCGCGATCATGGTGTTGCTGGTTTCGGCGATCGGCATCAGCGGCGCCAGCCTGATTGCCATCTCGATCAGCCTGTTCATCGCCTTCATCATACGCAACCTCTATTTCGTCGCCTTCGAGCTCGCCTGGCGCGGAGCGACGCCGGGCAAGCGCTTGGTCGGGCTGCGCGTGATCGATCGGGCGGGCGGGCCGTTGCTGCCATCGGCGATTGTGGCGCGCAATCTCACCCGTGAGATCGAAACGTTCCTTCCGCTCGGCGTCCTGCTGAGCGCCCCGAAGGGTGCCGGTGGCGCGGTGGACTGGTCCAACCTCGCCATTGCGTTCTGGATGCTGCTTTTCGCGGCGCTGCCCTTCATCAACCGCGATCGCATGCGCGGAGGCGATCTGCTCGCCGGCACGCTCGTGATCTCGCTGCCAAAACGCGTGCTGCTGAGCGATCTGGTGGAGCAAAAGGCGCGTTTCTCATTCACCAGCGCACAACTGCGCGGCTATGGGGCCTTCGAACTGCAGGTGCTCGAAGAACTGCTGCGCCGGCCTATCACCGCGGATACAGAGCGGCTGCTCGGCGAGGTCTGCGACAAGATCTGCCGCCGGATCGAATGGACGACACCGCTCACGCCAGCCGACGTCGGGCCGTTCTTGCGCGAATTCTATACGGCGCAACGCGCCTTCCTGGAGCACGAGCAGTTGTTCGGAAAGGCGCGCGCCGACAAACACGCCGGCCGCAGCAAATGAGCTGCCTGTGCGCGCCTTCGCGGCGTGACGATCAGTCGAACACGGCAGCGATCTGCTCGATGTCGACGCCTTCCTTGGCCACGCGCAGGTCGTGGTAGGTCACCACAACAACAATCGCCGAATAAGCCCCATAGAGGGCACCCCAAAAGAGCCTGCCGAGGGTCAACAGGATATCGTTTCCGAGCACCCTGAACGCCAGCTCGATGAGCTGGGACACAGCAATGCTGATGATACCCAGGAGCAGAATTATTCCGAATATCTTCCAGCGATGTCCCTTTGTCAGCGCGGCACTGCGCTTCAGGCTGGTCCATGGCCCCGTCCGTTCGACCACACAGGGCGGCACTCCCACAAACCACATCGTCATAAGAATGAGTCCCGGGACTAACAGAAGCATGAACCCCAGCCCCATCAGCAGGCCCATCAGGATCGCGAGCAGGATGACCGAAATGACTCGCGCAAGGCCGACCTTCAGAGATTCACCGAGACTAACCGGCCGAAGGCGCATGGCTTGAAACGCCGCGTGCACCATCACGGCCTGGCTGATCATGCCGAGGACCGTGGACAGGACAACACCGATGCCAAGCATGATGAGCGTCCCCGCAGGCGGGTTACCGCTCGCGATTGTGTCGACGTTACGCTGTATGAGCAGCACGCCTGGCGTGCTGGCGACAAGAGCGATCAGAAAAAATATCACAAAGTTCCGCGAATAGATCGTTGCCGTGCGGCTAAGGACCCGCCCGACGCGAAAGTCGCTCTCTGCGAAGCGCGCAGACATTGCAGTATTTGTCATAAAGGCCCCCTCTGGAGTTGTTCGGCAGAGTCAACCGCAATTGGAAGCGGCCATGCCGCAGCGTCACAGGAGATAGCAAGCGTAAGGACTGGCGATAACAATATCATAAGAGCGGCAGCATCCCGGCAACAAGACGAAAGGTTTGCGGCTCCACCGGGAAATGGACCTACCGAGCCACCCGACAGTTCGCTTGCTGCGCGAAAACTGGTATGGACAGCGCGCATTGTCCGCAGCCTTCCTCGACTGGAGTCGTCCTTGTCCCGCGTCGCCTACGTCAACGGCCGCTATCTGCCGCGCCGCGATGCCACGGTCCACATCGAGGATCGCGGCTACCAGTTCGCCGATGGCGTCTATGAGGTCTGCGAGGTAAAGGACGGCCGGATGATCGATGAGCGCCGGCACATCGAACGGTTGCAGCGATCGCTGGGCGAGTTGCAGATCGCCTTACCGTTGTCGCCGTCGGCACTCGGCGTCGTGATGCGCGAGACCATTCGGCGCAACCGCGTACGCCACGGTATTATCTATGTCCAGATCACTCGTGGTGTCGCGCGCCGCGACCACGCCTTCCCGCCGAGCGGAACGCGGCCGAGTATCGTCATGACGGCGCGCAGCCTCGATCCCGCCAACAACGAGCGGCTGGCGGACGAGGGGATTGCGGTCATCACCGTCCCTGATGAGCGATGGTCGCGCGTCGACATCAAGACCATCGCACTCCTGCCCAACGTGCTCGCCAAACAGGCCGCGCGCGCTCAAGGTGCGCGCGAGGCCTGGCTGGTGGACCGGGACGGGCATGTCACCGAAGGCTCATCAAGCAATGCCTGGATCGTTACCCCTGACGACAAAGTGGTGACCCGGCCGGCCGATAACGGAATCTTACGAGGCATCACCAGGAGCGTATTGATCGACGCCATCAAGGCCCTCGGCCTTGTCCTAGAAGAGCGTCCATTTACGGTCGCAGAAGCCTATGCGGCCCGCGAAGCCTTTGTTACGGCGGCAAGCCAGGTCGTCATGCCGGTTGTACGAATCGATGACCGGCCGGTGGGCAGCGGCAGGCCCGGCCTCGTCGCCACGGCTTTGCGGCGTGATTTCCACAGCTATGCCGAGTGGGGTTAATTGCCCCACCCGAGAGCACAGCCTGCCCCCAACTTCCGCTTGCACCGCCTCATCGGGTGCCCTGTAATGCCACCGTCCAAGTCCTTGTGAGCCCGGTTGGGGTCACAAGCGCCTTGGACACAAGCTTGCGGGAAGGGGCCCGCAGGAAAAAAAATGGAACCAACACAATGGCGGCTGACCGCTCACAAAACCTACAAGACACCTTCCTGAACCATGTTCGAAAGAGCAAGACTCCGCTGACGATTTTTCTGGTCAACGGAGTCAAGCTGCAGGGCGTCGTAACGTGGTTCGACAATTTCTGCGTGCTCCTGCGTCGCGACGGACACTCACAGCTTGTCTACAAGCACGCGATCTCGACGATCATGCCGGGTCATCCGATCCAGCTGTTCGAAGGGGCTGAAGAACCACCGGCCGGAGACAAAGCCTAGTTGGAAACCCGCCGGTTCGATAAGCGTAGCGACCGCCCCCAGCTCGGAGAGAGTGGGGGCGGTGCGCGCGCCATCGTGATCGAGCCACATCGACGCGCGCGAGATCACAGCGCGCGAGCCCAACGCAGCGCGGGAGCGCCTGCGCACCTTGCCGTGCGCTCGCCGGAGGCCAAGCTCGACGAAGCCGTAGGCCTTGCGCGCGCCATCGACCTTGCCGTGGTCGAGGCCGGCATCGTGCAGATCAGCGACATTCGTCCGGCGACCTATATTGGTAAGGGCAAGGTCGAAGAGCTTGCGGGCGTCATCAAGTCCGACGAGGCCGGCATCGTGGTGATGGATTGCGCGCTGTCGCCGGTGCAACAGCGCAATCTCGAAGAAGCCTGGGGCGCCAAGGTGGTCGACCGAACCGGCTTGATCCTGGAGATCTTCGGGCGGCGGGCGCAGACCCGCGAGGGCACACTGCAGGTCGAGCACGCGCATCTCACTTATCAGAAGAGCCGGCTGGTGCGCTCCTGGACCCATCTCGAGCGCCAGCGCGGCGGCTTCGGCTTTCTCGGCGGCCCCGGCGAAAGCCAGCTGGAGACCGACCGCCGGCTGATCGAGGAGCGCATTGCTCGCATCGAGAACGATCTCGAAAAGGTGAAGCGCACGCGCCAGCTGCACCGTGACAGCCGCAAGCGCGTGCCGTACCCGATTGTTGCCTTGGTCGGTTACACCAATGCCGGCAAGTCGACGCTGTTCAACCGGCTCACGCGCGCGGAAGTGCTTTCCGCCGACATGCTGTTCGCGACCCTCGATCCGACCATGCGCGCCCTCGACTTGCCGCATGGCGCCAAGGTGATCCTCTCCGATACGGTCGGCTTCATTTCTGACCTTCCGACCACGCTGGTCGCCGCCTTTCGCGCCACGCTCGAAGAAGTCATCGCGGCCGATGTCATCCTGCATGTGCGCGACGTCTCGCATGAGGACAGCGAGGCACAATCACAGGACGTGGAGGACGTGTTACAGCAGCTCGGCATCGAGCCGGGCCGGCAACTGATCGAAGTGTGGAACAAGATCGATCGCCTCGATGCGGCCGGCCGCGAGCGGCTTATCAACCTGGCCGAACGGACGGGGCGCCCCGCAGTACCGGTCTCCGCTCTGACCGGCGAGGGGATCGATCGGCTGCTCCGCGAGATCGAAGCGCGAATTGCGACGAGCCGGATCGTGCTCGATCTTGTCCTCGACGGCACCGACGGGGCTGGCATAAGCTGGCTCCATCGCAACACCGAAGTCCTGGCCAAGGCAGTCCGGGACGACGGCAGCGTTGCGATGAACGTGCGCGTGGACAAGACCAGGGCCGCCACGGTACGGGCCCGCTTCAGCGCCTGACTGCGCAGGGGCGACAGGGAGGATCGGATGCGTCGGTATCTTGCCGCGGCGCTCGCGGGTTTGATCAGTGCCACATGCGTCGGCGCGGCCGCCGCGCAGGATAAGCTGCGCTTCGGCAAGATCCCGTCGACGGTTCGCAATGTCGGCACGCTCTATCTCTTCATCGCCGAGCGCAAGGGGTTCTTCGCCCGCGAAGGCATCGCAATTGAATCGGTCCTGATCCCTGGCGGCACCGACAAGATGGTGGCGGCGCTTGACGCCGGCCGTGTCGACATTGCGCACTCCTCCACGCCGTACTTGATCTCGGCTGTGCTCAAGGGATCGGACTCGGTTGCGATCGCGGGTGAAGTCCGCAACCCGGTCTACACCCTGATCGTGCGGCCGGAGATCGCAAGCTTTGCCGATCTCAAGGGCAAGACGATCGGGCTTTCGGTCGGCGCCGACACGATCTCGATCACGATGCGCAAGCTTCTGGCCAAGCACGGCCTGGGCAACGGCGACTATCAGGTCAAGGAGCTTGTCGGCACGCCGGTGCGATTCGACTGCCTCAAACGTGGCGAGTGCGCGGGCGTGCCGCTCGGCCAGCCCAACGATCTCATGGCAGCGCGCCAGGGCTATCGGCGGCTTGGCGACTCGACCGAGGCGGTCGATGCGATCCAGTTCCAGGTCATTGCGGCACGGCGCGCCTGGGCGGCCGCCAACAAGGACAAGGTCGTGCGCTTCGTGCGCGCCATCGCAGACGCCTTCCGGCTCATCCGCGCGCCGGCCAATCGCGCCGAGGTCGTCAAGGCGATCGTCGAGCAGACCGGCTCGTCCGAAGAGATCGCGCGCGCCGTCATGGCGCTCTATTTCGAGCCCGACCGGGGCGTGATGCCGCGCCAGGCGGAAGTCGACCTCAAGGGGCTCGCGCAGGTGATCGCCTTCATGGGCGAGGCCGGTACGTTGAAAACGCCGCTGCCGCCGCCCGAGCGCTTCGTCGACCTGCAGTACCTGCGGGCCGCCGGCATAGAGTAGTCAGCATGATCAGCAGCAATATCCTTCGCGTTCTTGCCGTCACCATTCTATTCGGTTTTGGTCTGTTCGGCTTTAACAGAGAAGCCGCAACGCAAACCGTGACGGTACGTTACGCGCAGGCCTTCTCCGCCTTGCGCAGCATCTTCGCGCTGCCGCTCCTGGTGGCCGAGCGGGAAAAATTCTTCGCCCGCGAGGGACTGAATTTCGTGGTCGTTCCGGTGGCGGGCGGCGGTGAAAAGCTCGTCGAAGCGCTGCACGACGGCACCGCCGATCTCGCCCACGTCGCGACCGCGTTCATGATCCAGGCGGCGCTCAAGGGCTCGGATGCGGTCGCGATCGCGGCCGAGTTCAACAATCCGATCTACAGCCTGGTCGCCAAGCCGGAGATCAAGACCTATGCCGACCTCAAGGGCAAGCTCTTGGGGTTTGCGGCCGAGAAAGGCTCGATCACGGTGTCGATCCGCAAGCTCATGGCCATGCATGGCCTCGAGCGCGACGATTTCCGCACCAAGTTCGTAGACGGGACGCCCGATCGTCTGGCCTGCCTCACCGCCGGCGACTGCTATGCGGTTCCGCTCGGCCAGCCGCAGGATTTCGTCGCCATGCGGCGGGGCTATCGGCTCCTCGGCCTGTCCACCGAAGCGGTGCCGGACTTCGTCTACACGGTGACGGCGGCGCGCAAATCCTGGGCGGAAGCCAACAAGGATGCGGTCGGGCGCTTCGTGCGCGGGTTAGCCGCCGCGTTCCGCTTCATCCGCGATCCGGCCCGGCGCAACGACGTCGTGCGCACGATCGTGGAAACCACGGGCTTTGCGGAAGCAAATGCAAAACTCACGCTGTCGCTTTATTTCGAGCCCGAGCGCAACGTGCTGCCACGGCAGGGCGAGATCGACATGAAGGGGTTCGCGAGAGTGATTTCCTTCATGGGCGAGGCCGGCGTGCTCAAGGCGCCGCTGCCGCCGCCCGAGCGCTTCGTCGATCTGCAGTACTTGCGCGCCGCCGGACTACAGTGATCCTGGTCTGGGCACAGCGAGGCCGTAGGGTGGGCAAAGGCGCGGTCTGCATGCACGCGCTCTCCAATTTGCAAACGCAGCGCCGTGCCCACCTCAACAGATCGGTTCAAACAACCAAGAACGCGTGGGCACGGCGCACGAGAGACTTTGCCTGCACGGAAGGGCGCTGCCACCGCCTTTGCCCACCCTACAACTACAACACGGCGCGGACGGATTGCAGTGGGAGCTATTTCTCCGCCGCCTTGGCTTCGTCCCACAGCGCATCCATCTCCGCCAGCGTTGACTCGCTCGGTGTCTTTCCGCGCGCAGCCAGCGCCCGCTCGATCGAGGCAAAGCGGCGCTCGAACTTCTGATTGGTCGCGCGCAGCACGGCTTCCGGATCGGCATCCACATGGCGCGCAAGATTGACGACCGCGAACAGGAGATCACCGGCTTCGGCGCCCGCGTCCTTGCTCTCGCCTGAGCGGATCGCTGCTTCGATCTCATCGGCTTCCTCGCGGATTTTCGCCAGTACCGCCATCGGATCGTTCCAGTCAAAGCCGACCTTGCCGGCCTTCTGCTGCAGCTTGAGGGCGCGGGTGAGGGCAGGCAGGTTGACTGGAACGCCCGCCAGCGCGCCGGCGGGCTCCTGGGCTTGCTTGCCCGCCTTCTCCTCGCGCTTGATGCGGTCCCACAGCTCCTTGACCTCGTCCGGGCTCAGCCCGCGCGCCTCGCCGAACATGTGCGGATGGCGCCGCAACAGCTTCTCGGTGATCGTCTGCACGACGTCGCCAAAATCGAACGCGCCTTGCTCCTGCGCCATGCGCGCATGAAACACGACCTGCAGCAGCAGGTCGCCCAACTCTTCGCGCAGATCCGCGAGATCGCCGCGCGCGATCGCATCCGCAACCTCATAGGCCTCCTCAAGCGTATAGGGCGCGATCGTCGCGAAGTCCTGCTCCAGGTCCCAGGGGCAACCGGATCCCGGCGCGCGCAGCGCCGCCATGATTTCGATCAGACGGGCGATATCGCGCGATGCTTTCATCGAGAAAGTCCCTGCATTATCCGTCCTTTAGACCAAAACAGCGGCACTCGCCAAGGAGTTTGCGAAACCAGCGCGCCCCCGATTGAACAGCACTCACGCGCGCGGCTACACTTCGGCACAAACAACAAGACCCAGGGAGAAGCGCCATGACCACCAATATCGCTCGGACTCTGCTGGCCTCCACCGCCAGCATCGGCATGCTGCTCGCCGTTGCCGCACCACCGGCTACTGCCGCGACCGTCCGTGTCTACGTCACCAATAGCGGCGGCGACAAGATTGATGTCGTCGATCCGTCGAGCAACAAGGTCGTATCCACCATCCAGGGGATCGAGGGCGCGCACGGCATAAACTTCTCGCCGGATGGCACGCGGGTCTACGCCAGCAACGAGGCCGACCACACGCTCGACGTCTTCGACCAGAAGACCGGCAAGCTCCTCAAGAAAGTCGTACTCAGCGGCCGTCCCAACAATATCTCAGTCGCCAGGGACGGCCGGATCGTGGTCGCTATCGCCCAGGACCCGGGCGCGCTCGACATCATCGACCCGGTCAACCTCGAGCGCAAAGTCAGCATCCTGACCAAGGGCCGCCTGCACAACACCTATGTCACCCCGGACAGCAAGTTCGCTATCATGGGTTCGACCCGCACCAGCATGTTCACCGTGGTCGATCTGGCCAAGGAAGAGATCGCCTGGGAGCTCAATCTCGGCAAGGGCGTCCGCCCGATGACGATCGAGGCCAACCCGGACGGCTCGACCAAGCGCGTGTTCGCCCAGGTGTCCCAACTCAACGGCTTTCTGGTGATCGATTTTGCGTCACGCAAGGTGGTGGACAAGATCGAGCTGCCCACGGACGGCGGCGTGGATGTGATCCATCATCGGCTGGACTCACCCTCTCACGGTCTGGGCGTCGCGCCTGACGGAAAGACCCTGTGGGTCACCAGCATCCTCGCCAATGCGATCGTGGCCTACTCACTGCCCGACCTCAAGCCGATCGGGCGTGTAGCGCTGCCTCAGATCAAGGTTCCCGGCCGCGAGCCGATGGCAGCGGTGCCGAACTGGGTCACCTTCACGCCCGACAGCAAGCAGGTCTATGTCTCCAACGCGGCGGACAATTCGGTCTCGGCGATCGACACGCAGGCGATGAAGCTGACGGCCGTCATCAAGGTCGGTCAAGCCCCCAAGCGCATCAACACGCTGGTTGCGCCCTGATCGCTGCGGACACAATGCAAACGAGGAGAGGGGGCTCCTCTTCTCGTGACGTGGATGGCCGGGACAAGCCCGGCCATGGCGCGGATAGTTTGTCCATCGTGGCGACGGGTCGGTATTATTTCTGCCCGTTGACCCAGCGCGCAATCGCCTGCCAATTGGGATCCTTCTTGGTCGGCCATTGCCGGCCGCCCGAGTGGTAGGCGGCTCCACCTTCCTGCGGCACCAGCGGATAGATCAACAGCCGGCTGTCGTCCGGCCGCCCCGGCACCACCAGGCGCGACACGGTCTCGAAGTTCTTGCGCGACTGTTCCTCGTTAAAGCCGGTGGCGCCGGGCGCCAACCGCTGCAGCCTGAACGCATTGTTGGCGCCGCCATGGCACACGACGCAACGCGTATAGCCTGGGCGCTTGGTGATAAAGATCGGCTGAACCGTGGCCTTGAACACTGCGTAGTCGAGTTCCTGTGCACCCGCTTCGCCTGATGCGCCCAGAACCATGATCGCCAACGCCAAACCTCGCCAAACCATGGCCGTGTCCTCCCTTGCATGATTGCACGCCCGAAGCTTCTCCGGCTTCGGGACGTACCACCATAGCAGCGGAGCCGGCGCTCGGACAGCAGGCCCGGGGAAGGGAAGTGAGGACCCGCAAGGCTCACGGTCCTAGCCCTAATGCCCGCCCTTCTCGCGCTCGCGCGACGTCTCGAACAGGAACCAGCAGCGCTTCTCGGCGTCGTCGATGAACGTCTCGATCAGGCTCGTGGTGCCGACGTCGTCGTGCTTGTCTGCGACCTCGTGCGCCTCGCGCAGGCTACGTATCACGGCCTTGTTGTCGTTCATCAGTTCCAGGACCATGTCGGTCGGCGTGACGAACTCCTCATCGTTGTCCTCGATCCGCTGCAGCTTGGCGATATGCCCGATAGAGCGGATGGTGGTGCCGCCGATCTTGCGAACCCGCTCCGCAAGCTCGTCAATGGACTTCTCGACCGAGGCAGCCTGCTCATCCAGCAACAGATGGTAGCTCCGGAAATGCGGGCCGCTGACGTGCCAATGAAAATTCTTGGTTTTGACATAAAGCGCGAAGGTGTCGGCCAGCAGCCCGTTGAGCGCTTGCGATACCTCGCGCATGGCTTCGTGCGAGAGGTCGGTCGGCGTCTGCAACGCAGGCGCAATGCTGTGTTCCTTCAGCTCCTTGAGCTTGGTGTTCACGGGGTCACCTCGTGGGGGTTGGGGGATTGCCTTAGGGGCCCGCGCAACAGCGAGCCGCTATGGCTTTCCAACGCCGCTCTGGGAGCAAGGTTCCCAAGGCTCGAAAAGCCAGCCCCGTGGCGATGATTCGCATAAGGTATATTATGGAATATATTGGAATGTGGCCTGTTGTTGCGGGCTTTTGGCCGTCGCCGCGGCCTTTTGGAACGCCGGGCTGGCAGGATCCGGCATGGCCTGCGGGAAAGCTGACCAGGACGGCCCGAAGGCTGCCCAGGACACGCCGCGGCGCCTTACGGCAACCGTATCCGGCAGGAGTTTTTCGGCTGATCACAGTCCGGCACGGCGCGCTTCAGGCGTCGTCGGTATCCGGCAATTCGATGCTCAGACCATCATAGGCTGGCTCGACATGGGCCGGCAGCCGCGCGCGCAGCTCGTCGTAGTCCAGGTCGGAATGCATGTTGGTCAGGATTGCGCGCTTCGGCTTGAGCGTCTCGATCAGGCCGAGCGTCTCGTCGACGCACAGATGGGACGGGTGCGGCCGGTAGCGCAGCGCGTCAACGATCCAGACGTCGAGGCCGGCGAGCGCGGCGAGGCTCTCGGGCGGCAGCCGGATCAGGTCGCAGGAGTAGGCGAGGCGGCCGAAGCGAAATCCGAGCGAGCTGATGTCGCCATGCTCCTGCAGGATCGGCAGCGCCGTGATGGCGCCCCCTGCCCCTTCGATGGTCACCGGTTCGCCGGCGGCCATGCGATGCTCGCGCGCGATCGGCGGATATTCGCTGCCGGGCGGCGCCGCAAAGCAATAGCCGAAACGGTGGTGCAGAGAGCGGGCCGTGTGTTCGTCGACATAGATCGGCACGCGCTTTCGGCGATGGATGAACAGGCCGCGCAGGTCGTCGATGCCGTGGGTATGATCGGCATGTTCGTGCGTATAGAGCACGGCTTCGACCCAGTCGACGTTGGCATCGAGCAGTTGCTCGCGCAGATCGGGTGACGTGTCGACGAGCGCGCGGGTGGTGCCCGAGCCATTGCGCCGTTCCACCAGCAGCGATGTGCGGCGGCGGCGGTTCTTGGGGTTGTTCGGATTGCAATCACCCCAGCCAAGCCCTGGTCGCGGCACGCCGCCGGAGGATCCGCATCCCAGAATGGTGAACTTCAGCGGCATGCGTTAAGGGTTCAACGCGCTGGCCGCGGCTGCAGGCTCGGCTGCCAATGCACGCGGGACCTTGTTGAACAGCCGAAAGAAATTCTCAGTCGTCTGCTGGGCGATCTGCTCGGGCGTCTGGCCGCGCACGTCGGCCAGAACCTTGGCGGTTTCGACCACGTAGGCCGGCTCGTTGCGCTTGCCGCGATATGGTCCGGGTGCCAGGTAAGGCGCATCGGTCTCGACGAGGAAGCGCTCGTCCGGCAGCGCGGCCGCGATCGCGCGCAGCTCGTCGGATTTTTTGAACGTCACGATGCCGGTGAAGGAGATGTAGAGGCCAAGCGCAATCGCGCGCTCAGCAAGCTCGCGGCCGCCGGTGAAGCAATGCAGGACAGCCGGGAAGGCGCCCTTCCCCATTTCCTGTTCCAGAATTTTCGCCATATCGTCGTCGGCGTTGCGCGAATGGATCACCAGCGGAAGCCCGGTCGCGCGCGCGGCCGCGATGTGATTGCGGAAACCGCGCTCCTGCGCATCGCGTGGGCTATAGTCATAATGATAGTCGAGGCCCGCCTCGCCGATGGCGACCGTCTTGGGATGATCGGCGAAGCGCACGATCTGATCGACCGATATGTCGAGCTCCTCGTGCGCCTGGTGCGGATGGGTGCCGATCGAACAGAAAACATCCGGGAAGCGCTCCGCGATGGCGAGGAGATCGGCGCGCCGTTTCATGCGCGTCGAGATCGTGACAACGCGCCCAACGCCGGCCGCCCGCGCGCGGCCAACCACGGCGTCGAGCTCGTCGCCGAAGTCGGGAAAATCCAGATGGCAATGGCTGTCGACCAGCATGTGCTCAACCCTGCGCACTGCCGGCGCTGTCGACGTAGCGCGGAAAGACCGGCGCCGGCGCCGGCAGCGCGACCCCGGAGGCGATACGCTGGCCGCCGCCGAGCGCCGCAAAGTCACGCTCGGTCTCCGGAATGGCCAAGAGGTCAAGGAGCTTGCCGGCGGAGGCCGGCATGAACGGCTGCGCCAGGATGGCAACCTGCCGGATCACTTCCGCCGTGACATAGAGCACCGTGCCTTGCCGCGCCGGATCGGTCTTGGCGAGTGCCCAGGGCGCTTCGCCGGCGAAGTAGCGATTGGCGTCTGCCACCACGGCCCAGGCAGCATTGAGCACCTGGTGGAGTTGCTGCGTCTTCATGGCTTCGCGCGCCTTGGCCACCGTCGCGTCGGCTGACGCCAGGATAGTCTTGTCGGCCTCGCTGAAGGCGCCGGGGGCACGCAATGCGCCGCCCAACTGTCGCGCCACCATGGTGAGCGAGCGCTGCGCCAGGTTGCCGAGATCGTTGGAGAGGTCGGCGTTGATGCGATTGACGATCGCCTCGTGGCTGTAGGTTCCGTCCTGGCCGAAGGGCACTTCGCGCAGCAGAAAATAGCGCAGCTGATCGACCCCATACGCATCGGCGAGCGCAAACGGATCGATCACGTTGCCGACCGACTTCGACATCTTTTCTCCGCGGTTGAACAGAAACCCGTGGGAGAAGATCCGCCGCGGCACTTCGATGCCGGCCGACATCAGGAAGGCGGGCCAATACACCGCGTGGAAGCGCGTGATGTCCTTGCCGATGACATGCAGATCGGCCGGCCAGTAGCGGCGGAACTTGGGCGAATCGGTATCCGGGAAGCCGACCGCGGTGATGTAGTTCGTCAGCGCGTCGACCCACACATACATGACGTGCTTGGCGTTGGTCGTGCGTGGGCGCCCCTGCGGGTCGGTGGCCGGCACCGGAATGCCCCAGTCGAACGTGGTGCGCGAGATCGAGAGATCCCGCAGGCCGCGGCGCACGAAGCTTGCGACCTCGTTCAGCCGCTCCTTCGGCAGCACGAAGTCCGGGTGCTGTTCGTAAAGGTCGATGAGCTTCTGCTGATAGGCCGAGAGCCGGAAGAAGTAACTCTCCTCCTCGACCCACTCGACCGGCGTGCCCTGCGGTCCGAGGCGCACGCCTTTCTCGTCGAGGCGCGTCTCGTCCTCGTCGTAGTAGGCCTCATCGCGGACCGAGTACCAGCCGGAATATTTGTCGAGATAGATGTCGCCCGCAGCCTCCATCCGCCGCCAAATGCCTTCCGACGAGCGATAGTGACGCTCCTCCGTAGTGCGGATGTAGTCATCGTTCGAGCAGTTCATGCGCTCGACCATGGCCTGGAACCGCGGCACGGTACGCTCGATCAGCTGTTGCGGCGTGAGATGCTCCTTGGCAGCGGTCTGCAGCATCTTAATGCCGTGCTCGTCGGTGCCGGTCAGGAAGAACACGTCGTAGCCATCGAGCCGCATGAAACGGGCGATCGCGTCAGTCGCGATTGCTTCGTAGGCGTGACCGATGTGCGGCACGGCGTTGGGGTAGGAGATGGCCGTGGTGACATAGTAGCGGGGCTGATCGGCCATAGCAGATAAAGCTTCCGATAATTCAAAGACATAGATGGCCGGGAAGGGCCCGGCCATGACGCGTCGGGCGATAGGTATCAACCGGGCGCGGCGGCCGCAAGATTAACCCTCAGGGGCGGGCGGCTTCCGCCAGCCAGCCGAACACCGAGAACACCAGCGGCTTCCGCTCCAGATTGTATTCGTCGGCGTTGCGCGCCGCTTCGTTGACCTTTTCCCAGGCATCCGCGATACGCACCATCCGGCCGGGCTTGGCCGATGTAAGACTTACGGCCAGCCATTCGTTAACGGCGTCGATGAAACTTGCGAGCCGCTGCGGCTCGAAGCCGCCGAGCGCGTCGCCGAGCGCGTGCAAGGCTTGCGGATCGACATCGGGCAGACGCTCGAGCAGATCGACGACGCGCTTGCGCAACGTGAGCGCGGTGCCTTCGAGCAGCATCAAGGCACGCCCGATGCTGCCTTCCGAAAGCGCGGCAGCCTCGCGCAGCTCGGGCT
The DNA here is from genome assembly GCA_963753575.1 of uncultured Alphaproteobacteria bacterium. Lineage (GTDB taxonomy): Bacteria > Pseudomonadota > Alphaproteobacteria > Rhizobiales > Xanthobacteraceae > VAZQ01. The sequence goes on along the minus strand of CAVWCR010000003.1, from coordinate 940,004 downwards.
CGCCGGCGTCGCGGCCGAGTGCGGCGGCGGTGCCGCGCGCGACATCGGATTCGGAAAGCGGCCGCAGCTGCAGGCGGCGGCAGCGCGAGCGGATGGTCGGCAGGAGTCGCGCCGGCGCGTGACTGATGAGCAGCAAGAGAGCGTTGGGCGGCGGCTCTTCCAGGATTTTCAGAAGCGCGTTCGCCGCCTGCGGATATTGCAGCTCGTCGGCGGTATCGACGATGCTGACCCGCCAGCCCCCCTCGCCCGCCGTCGACCCGAAAAACGGCACGGTCCGGCGCACGTCGTCAACCCGGATCACGGTATAGAGCTTGCCGGTCTTCTCGTTGACACTGCGCTCCAGCACCAGGAGGTCAGGATGCCCCCGGGCAGCAATGCGCCGCACGGTGCGATCGCCGTCCGGCAGCGCCAGTGAGGTTGCCTCAGATAGCGAGCGCGCAGTTGGATCGGGATTGGCCAGAACGAAACGCGCCATCCGATAGGCCAGCGTCGCCTTGCCGATGCCGGGCGGGCCGCCGATCAGCCACGCGTGCGGAATGCGGCCGCTGCGATAGGCCTCGCGCAATGCCTGCTCGGCCTCCGCGTGACCGAACAGCACGGTGGTCTCGCGCGGATGCGGCGGCTCAACCTCATCGCGACCTTCGGAATCGCCGGCGCTCACGACGCCACGTCCTCGATCGTGATCGGAGCGGTGGCGGGATCGAGGCGATCGGTGACAACCTTCCAGATCCGCTCGGCGATGGACGTCGTCGTCGCGTCGGCATCGATCAGCACGCAGCGGTCCGGCTCGCTCATCGCCAGCAGGCGGAATGCCTCGCGCAGCTTCTCGTGAAAGTCAGGCGACTCCCGCTCGAACCGGTCGGCAACGCCCTCCCCGCGCCGTCCCTTGGCGCGCGCGAGGCCAACCTCGGTCGGCACGTCGAGGATGAAGGTGATGTCAGGCTTGAGATCGCCGACCGTGACCCGCTCGAGGCCACGGATCAGTTTCTGGTCCACATTGCCGAGCGCGCCCTGATAGACACGGGTTGAATCGGTGAACCGATCGCTCACGACCCAGCGCCCGCGCTCGAGCGCGGGCATGATGGTTTGGCGGATATGATCATCGCGCGCCGCCGCAAACAGGATCGCTTCGGCGTCCGGCCCAAGCGGCTTGGCAGCGCCCGAGAGAATGACGTGGCGGATGATCTCGGCCCCGGGCGAACCGCCAGGCTCGCGCGTAAGCGTGACCGCGATACCGAGCGCCCGCAGCCGCTGCGCCAGCAGGGCGGCCTGGGTCGACTTGCCGGTCCCCTCGCCCCCCTCGAACGTGATGAATCGTCCGCGCATGACGCAACGTTCCAGCCATCAACAGAAATTCTCAATCTGCGAAGCGCGCAACGCAGATCTCGGATGAGCCACTATAGCCGTTCGATGCCCGCGCGGAACAGCCCGTACAAGAGCTCGCCGGCGGCGTCCCACGCGCGGCCAGCAACCGAGCCGGTGCCGACGTCTTCCGCCGCCTCGAGGGGGACCTGAAGCGCCAGCACATCGCCGCGCCAGACCTTGAGCACGCCGATCTTCTGGCCCTTCTGCACCGGCGCCCGCACCGGGCCTGAATAGACGACGCGCGCAATGATCCGTTCGCGCACGCCGCGCGGAACCATCAGCCGTACCGGATGCTGCGCGATGAGCGGGACGCTGCGCTGATCGCCCCCAAAGGTCTTGGCGCTGGCGATAATCTGGCCTTCCTCAAACAGAACGTTGACCTGGAAATTGTGGAAGCCCCATTCGAGCAGCTTCTTGGCCTCGTCGGCGCGCTCTTTCGCGGTCTTGAGGCCGTTGACCACAACAATCAGACGCAGACCATTCTGCACCGCCGAACCGACCAGGCCGTACCCGGCTTCCTTGGTGAAACCGGTCTTCAAGCCGTCAGCGCCGATGTTCATCGTCAGGAGCGGATTGCGGTTGAACTGGCGGATCTTGTTGAAGGTGAATTCGCGTTCCGAATAGTAGCTATAGTATTCGGGGTAGGAATGCACGATGTGCTGCGCCAGCTTGGCCAGTTCGCGCGCCGTCATCAATTGCCTGGGGTCGGGCAGGCCGTTCGAATTGCCGAACGTCGCCTGGCCCAATCCGAGCTCACGCGCCCGCTTGGTCATCAGCTCGGCAAACTTCTCCTCGTTCCCGGCGATGCCCTCGGCGAGCGCAATGCTGGCGTCATTGGCCGACTGGACGATCACGCCGTGCAAAAGCTCGTCGATCGTGACCCGGCTGTGGATCGGGATGAACATGCTCGACGTGTGCGAAGGCGCGCCGCCGGTGCGCCAAGCGTTGGTGCTGACGATGAATTCGTCGGTCGGCTTGAGCCTGCCCTGCTTGAGCTCGTTGAGCACGATCTCGGTCGTCATCAGCTTGGAGAGGCTCGCGGGCGGCACCAGGACGTCGGCGCTCTTCTCGAACAGCACGCTGCCGCCCTCCGCTTCCATCAGGATCGCGTGCGGGGCGGAGGTCTGGTAGGGCTCGCCCGGCTTGGGCATCGGCGCCGCCAGCGCCGCGCCGCCAGTGAGCACGCCGGCAAGCAGCCCAAGGGCAAGCGCCCCTAAGGCAAACGCCCGCCGTCGCAAGCTGATTGGCATCCTGGTCATGACCATTGAACAGGGCGATCCGGCCATTGCGTTCTGCACCTCGGCGCCCCCGCCCTGAATAGCAATCGGCTTGGCAAAATCAATGCTGCGGATGCCGCACGATCGAGCCCGTGGAAAACCGCCGGACACGCGACATCTCAATAAAGGCCGCGACCACTGACCAGCCCGGGCGCCTGCAGGTCGGCTGGCGCGATCGGCGCGCGCACCACCGAGCGCGCTCCGGAACCCTCCGACGACCGTCGCGGCGACAGGGCAAGCGACCGCGCTGCGCCGGCTTGCGGCACAAACCGCTTGGCCAGCGCCACGCGCGTCTGAGACGGCGCAGGCGCCGGGCTGCCATAGCGCAATGTGGCCATCAGCATGCGGTCGTCGCTGCCCTCGAGTGGCGCGGGTCCCACATACTCGACCCGGACACGGGCCAGCCCCTGGCCGTAGAAATCCAGCGCCTTGGCGGCTCCGACCGAGAGGTCGACCACCCGCTCCTTGGCGTAGGGGCCGCGGTCGTTGAGCCGCACAATCACGGAGCGGCCATTGCCCAGGTTGGTGACGCGCAGATAGCTGGGCATCGGCAAGGTCGGATGCGCCGCCGAAAGCCCATTCATATCAAAGAGTTCACCGTTAGCCGTCAGCTTCCCGTGGAAGTCCGGCCCGTACCACGAAGCGATACCCTCGGAGCGGTAGTTCGGTTGGTGAGCGGGGAAGTAGGTACGACCGCCCAGTTGATAGGGTTGGCCGATCTTGTAGTTGCCGACGACTTTCGGGACCGGACCGGCGTCCTCAGGGTTGCTCGAGAAGACACCAGCGAGCGAGGCCCTTGGCCGGTATGGCTGCGAGCTTGCACAGGCGCAAAGGCCGCCGCCGGCGAGCGCTAGCACGCCGACCCGCGCTATACGGCCAAATCCTGCCCCCCAGGCCCGACCCATCAATCCCCGTGCCGGTCCGCCCCGGCGCGCCCCCCTCATCGGTTACCATAACGCCCTGCGATCGCGGCCGGAATGGGGCTGGCGGCCCTGTGGATATGTCGGTTGGTAAATGCCGCCTTGCGACCTCAAGATCTCTGCGCTGAGCGAGGTGGAACTCGCGCAGATCTACAGCTACTGCGAGCCGTCGCATACGTCGATCACCTGCGCGCTCTCCGGGTAGCCCGCAAGCCGCATTTCCTCTCGGGTGAGCCTGGTCAGCCTGCCGAGCATGCGGGTGCAGACAACGTCGAGCAACTCCGTCAGCGGCATCATGGCGTATCGTGTGTCCCAGACCCGGGCTGTCCGGTCGACGGAACCGGATACGACCCGCAATCCATCCGGGCTGAACGATGCAAACCAGACCTCGTCCTCGTGCCCGCGCAGGACGGTGATCTCCTTGGCGGTCGCCGCCTCCCAGATTCTCACCGTCTTGTCCTCGGAGGCGGTCACGATGCGCGAGCCGTCGGGGCTGAACCTGGCCGAAATGACCCCGGCTTCGTGGCCGCGCAGGATCGCAATCTGATGGCGCGTCGCGGTATCCCAGATCCAAGCGGTCGTATCCCACGACGCGGTCACGATGCGCCGGCCGTCGGGGCTGTAGGTCGCGGAATGGACGGGAAATTCGTGCCCCGCCAGCACCCCGATCTTTTCGCCGGTCTCGGCATCCCAGATGAACGCGTTCTTGTCCCACGATGCCGTGAGCACGTTCCTTCCGTCGGGACTGAACACGGCCGAATAGACCCGGTCCTGGTGTCCGCGCAGGACCAGAAGCTCCTTTGCGGTCTTGACGTCCCAGATGCGGGCGGTCTTGTCTTCCGAGGCGGTGACGATCTTGGTCCCATCCGGGCTGAAGGACGCGAAGACGACCGGACCCTCGTGGCCCTGAAGAACCGCAATCTCTTTGCCGGACTTGGCGTCCCAAATGCGGGCGGTCTTGTCGGTTGCCGCGGTGACGATCAGCGATGCATCGGCGTTGAACGCCGCGGACGGTACCCGACCGGTATGCCCGCGCAATATGCGCGGCTCTCCCGCCAGCACAAAGGTCCCATCATTGCGCGGGGACGCATCCCAGATGCGGGCCGTGCTGTCGTTCGACGAGGTCAGGATCTTCGATCCGTCGGGACTGAAGGTCGCCGACATCACGCCGCCGCGATGGCCTTCCAGCACCGCGATCTGCTTGCCGCCTTTGCTATCCCAGACCCGCACCGTCCGATCCCGCGACGAGGTGACGATGAGCGCCCGGTCGGGGCTGATGCTGGCGGATGTGACCTGATCCTCGTGCCCGCGCAAGACAGTAAGCTCCTTGCCGGTTGCGGCGTCCCAGATGCGTGCCGTCCGGTCCATCGAGCTGGTCACGATCCAGGCGCCATCGGCACTGAAGCTCGCCGCCGACACCCGCCCCTCGTGCCCGCGCAGGACCATCTTCTCCCTGCCCGTGTTGGCGTCCCAGATCCGTGCCGTGTTGTCGAATGAGCCGGTCACGACCGACGCGCCGTCCGGGCTGAACGCGGCCGACATGACCTGTTGGTCGTGGCCTTCCAGCGTGACCAACGGCTTACCAGTCTCCGCATCCCAGATGCGCGCGGTGTGATCCTCCGAGGCGGTGACAATGCGCGTGCCGCTCGGATTGTAGCGGGCGGTGTGCACTTCTTTGCTGTGCCCGCTCAGCACCATGAGCTGCTTGCCGGTGGCGACGTCCCAGACACGCGCGGTCTTGTCCCAGGACGCGGTGACGACGCGCTTGCCGTCGGGGCTGAAAGACGCATTCCAAACGCCCGCCTGGTGGCCCTTGAACACGACCAGTTCGCGACCAGAACGCACATCAAGCACACGGGCGGTATTGTCCCACGACCCCACCACGATCTTCGATCCGTCAGGGCTGAAGACCGCGGACATGAGCGCGCCCTCGCCCGCATGCAGGACCGCAATCTCTTCGCCGGTCTTCGCATTCCAGATGCGGGCGGTCTTGTCCCAGGATGCGGTGACGATCCGTGTGCCATCGGCGCTGAAGGCGGCGTAGGTCACGATGTCGTCGTGGCGGCTCAGGCTGAAGCGCCAGCCTACCTGCGAGACCGCAGCCGCGAGCGCTGCCAGCGCGGGCGATGTTGCGGCCGATGCACGCCTGCTCTTTTGATCGAGGCGCGCCGCGAACGCGGCAAGCCGCAGCGCTCCATCGGGGTTGCCGCGCAGGCGCTCGACCGACGACAGGCCCGCCAGCAGGTTGATCCTGCCATGCTCGAGCTCGATCCCTTGCGCGAGGTTGACCTGGCGCTGCCACCATCCGGCTGCAAGGCCGGCGACAACCACAAGCGCCATCGCGGCCAGCATAAAGCGCGCGCTGCGCTGCAGGCGAGCGGTGCGGGCCTGGGCCGCCGCCACCTCGGCGAGTCTCGTCTGTTCGCGCGCGAGCGCCTCTTCCTTGGCCTTGCGCTCCGCCTCCTCGCGCGCCCGGCAGGCGGCGAGATAATCGGCGCCCTCGGCGCCCAGGCGTTTGCGGAAGTCGTCGCGCAGCGCCAGCCGATCGGCCGCCGACAGACGCTCGGCGCGATGATCGAGCCAGGCCTCGTGCCGGTTGTTGCGGACCCATTCGGCGGCGGCGCGCTCGACCACCTCGATGACCTTGAGGTCCTCGGCATCGGCTTCGATCCAGCCGGTCAGCGCCGGCCACTGGCGCAGCAGGCTCTCGTGCGCGACCTCGATGACATCGATGCCGGTGCGGCGGTCGGCGACGAGCAGGCGCGCGGCCACCAGCCGCTCCACGATGGCGCGCGAGCCTTCCGGGATTTCATCAAACCGCGCCACGCGCCGCATCGGCGCGCCGCTGTCGGGATCGATGCGAGCGAGCCAGGGAATGAACGCGGAGCGCATCGAGGCAAGCTGGGCGTCCTTGGTGGCCGGGATGGCGGGCGAGCGACCGGGCTCCGCCAGCGCGCTTGCGATTGCGGCTTCGATCGAGCCCTGCACACCGCCGACCTTCTGGTATTCGGCCAGCGTCAGATCGCCATCGCCGCCGAAATCGGCGTAGAGACGCTCGAGCGTGAACGCCAGCAGCGGCAACGCGTCGGCGCCCTGCGCGTCGGCAACGAGCTGTTCGGTGAGCGCCGGATCGATCGTGAGCCGTCCGCCGGCTTCGACCACGCGGCGCGCCGGTCCTTCGATGACGCTCTTGAACTCGGAGGGCGCAATCGGCGGCAGATTGAACAGATCCTGCTTGACGGCCAGGAGATGCGGCTCCGACTGCAGGAGCTCGTAGCGGTCCGAGCGCATGGTGGCGAGGACGAGAATGCGACGGGCGGAAGCATCCGGCGCAAGAATCGTCGCAAGCTGTGCAAGGAACGCGCCCGCTTCATCCGCGCCTTCCGGATTGAACAGCTCCTCGGCCTGATCGATGGACAGGATAATCGCGGGGTCGGCCTGCGTCTCATCGAGGCTGACGAGCCTGCGCCGGGCAGCGGCCGACAATTCATCGAGAAGCCTAGCGAGACCGCCTTCCGCCAGCGCGGCCTTGATCCGACCGGGCGGGCGCGGCTCGCCCAGCCGCTCGAAAGCACCCGCGAGCGCGACCGCCACGCCGGACGTGCCGCTCATGACGGCCGACTGCGGCCGGATCGGCGGCAAGGGCACGAACGAGACATCGTCGCGGGCGAGCCGGGGCCAAAGCCCGGCGCGCAGGAACGAAGATTTGCCCGAGCCCGAGGAGCCGAGCACGACCAGAAGCTTCTCGACACCGCCTTCAATCAGCCCGCGGATGCGGTCGAGGCCGCGCACGATCATGGCGTCGCGGCCGAAGAAGATCGCGGCATCCTGCGGCTCGAGCGCGCGCAGCCCCGGGTAGGGCGGGCGATTGCGCTCGTCCGGCGGCGGCCACGGAAAACTATGCGCATCGAGGCCGGCGCGCTGAAGGCCGCGCCGCAACAGCTCGAGCCCGGTCTCGCGGAACGCCACCTTCTGCGGCTGCGCGCCGACGTCGACCTCGAAGGTGCGGAAACGATCCTCGCCGGCAAGCTCGCACAGCTGCCATTCGGTCGTCATCTCGGAGGGCAGGCGCTCCATCGGCACCGGCTCGATGATCAATCCGAAAATGCACTTATGCAGGCTCTTCGCCAGCAGGAACTCGGCCAGGCACCACTTGGAATTAAGCCAAGCCGGAGAGACCAGGAAGAGCACCGCCTCGCAGCGATCGGCCGCCGCCTTCAGCGCCTGTTGCCACTGCATGCCCGGCACCAAGCCGCGTTCGGGATCGATGTCGAGAAAGACGTCGTTCCTGAACCCCTGCTCGTAGAGCCAGTCGCGCAGCGCGAGCGCAGCCGCATTGTTTGCGCTCGAATGGCTGATGAACAGTCGCGCCACGGACCTGCCACGCTTGGGAAAGGGGCTATCTTCGATCTGAAAGTAGAATGGAAATCAGTTGCCTGCAACGAAGTTGGGTATCCCAGTATTCAACCCGGCCGGGAATGATTGACTCAGGTTCTACCGCTCGATTTGCGCAAACTGCTCCATCCTCGGGACGATCCCCTTCTTGGCGAGCTCTTCGACGAACATCGCGTGCACGCGCGGATCTTGATCGCGATATTCAATCTGGTTGCCGCCTTTCTTCATGTCCTGATCGATGCGGGCGTAGACCCGACGCATCTGCTCGGTCATCGGATAACGCACGCTGCCTTGCGTGAACGCGATATAGCGCACCGGCTCGGCGCCGCTGTTGAAGTGCTGGTGGAACATCATGTCGGGCGGCGCGAACACCCAGCCGGGCCGCCAGTCGACCCGCGTCATCTCCCGGTCGCCCTCATAGAAGAGCAGCGAATAGCCTTCACCCGAGATGATGTAGACATGCACGTCCGGCGCATGGCGATGCGCCTTCTTGTAGGTGCCAACCGGCATCTCCGAGATGTGACAGTGCAGCACGCCGTCGGCGAGGATGACCTGGATGTGCGAGGCGCCGGCGCCGCGCGCGCCCCATTCGTGCAGCTTGAAGCGGCGGGCATCGGGCAGGAAATTCGTCTCCCACATGTGTTTGCCGGGCTTGATCGGGATGAAATCGCCCTCGCCGGCAAAATGCGATTGCGTTCCTTCGCGCTCGGGAAACACTGCCGGGTTGTCGAAGACGAAAGATTCGTTGTGAAAGAGGTTGAGCACGGCCGGAAGATTGCACGAGATCGCGATCCGCGCCGGTTCGCGGCCGGAGGTGTTGAAAAGCTGGTAGCGCGTGTTGAGCGGCGGCGCGAATACGCTCGTCGGTCCCCATTCGAACTGATGGCGCTCGCCCGCATAGCGATCGACCGTCGCGCTTCCGTGGCCCGACAGAACATAGAACGCCGCCTCGAAGAGGTGCTTCTGCGGCGCGGTGCGCCCGCCGGGTGGAATGTCAAGGAGGAACGCCGTCATGCAGTCGCCGCGTCCTTTGACATGCACGATGGCGCCGTTCACACCAAAGCGCGGCCACGGTGTCGTCTCGACGCCCAAGAGATCGAGCCCAAAATCCTCGTGGATCGGCACGCCTTCCCGGCGGGTCCACTCGAGATAGGGATCGACCATATATTTGCCGGCCGGAATGCTCACGTCGGCCATGCGCTGCCCCTGTTCCTGCTGTGCTCAATCTGGGCGACCATTTTGCCACCGTCGTCCCGGCCGAGCGAAGCGAGAGCCGGGATGACAGGCGTTGGGCTATTCCCCGAACTTCCGGCGGCCTTGCAGCTGCTTCGCGCCGGTCTCGTAGTGGCGGCCCTGGAGCGCGAGGTCGGCTTCCTTTTCCTCCTCGTCGGTCCAGAAGCCGAGCGAATAGCCCCACCAGGGCTCCTTGAGGTTCAGTGACGGCAGCTGCAGGTCGCGCCACATCTCGATCGCGCGCTCCATGAATTCGCGCTTGGGCAGTGACAGCGGCGGATAGGGCCACGGCATGGTGGCATCGATAAGCAACGCGCTCGAGCGCGGAACCGTGCCGCCGGTGAGCCCGCGCGGCTGGCCGGGCGGCACCACCGACGGGTCAAGCGCGAACAGCGGTGAATCGACGATCTCGGCGTCGCGATAGGGCTGTGAGCGGTACGCGATCGCCCACAGCACATTCTCGGCATCGCGCACGTTGATGTCGGCATCGACCGCGATCGCAATCTTGCCGATGAACTTTTTGGCCAGGAGCCGCAGCGCGTCCTTGGCATCCTCGGGATGCCGCTTCTTGATCTTGACCACCACGATCGCGTTGGCGCCCGCACATTCGAGATATTCGACCTGCGTCACATTGTCGAAGCCGGCGTCGCGCAGCAGCTTGTGGGAAGCGGCAGCGCGCCCGATATGGCGCATCTTGCTGCTCTCGCTCGGCGGCAGCTGGCTCAGGATCGCCAGATAGATCGGCTTCTTCTTCATCGTGATGGCGGTCACGTCCATGAAGAAGCTGTAGTCGCGCTGCGCCATGTAGCCGGGAAACTCGCCGAACGCGCCTTCCATTTCGACGATGTTGGTCGGCATCGTGCCCTCGATCACGATCTCGGCCTCCGCCGGCACCATCAGGTCCTGGGTGAGGCAGCGCACGACCTCGAGCGGATGCCCCGCAAGCGCGCCGGCGACGTCGTATTCACACATGTCGTTCGGGATGCGCGTCACAGCCGTATAGGTGACATGCGGCGGCGCCCCGATGACGATCGCGGCCGGCATGCGCTCGGCGCCGCTCGCGCGCCAGCGGTCGATGTGCTCGCGCATGCCGACGCCGAGCATGCCGGGCAGCGCGCCGATGCGGTCCTCGGCTTTGACCATGCCGCGATAGTTGCCGAGGTTGTGCAGGCCGGTCTGCGGATCTTTCGATACCCAGTGCGAGGCGCTGGTGTAGGGCGCGTTGTCGAAGCCCGGCGTCGAGATCGGGATTGGCAGACGCCCAAGCCCGTCGCGCTCGAGGTCGTCGCCCGCGATCACGACCTCCTGGCAGGGCGCGGCTTTTACCGGCACCGGCGTCAAAGGCGTCTGCAGGGCCTCGCGCCAAAGCTCCGGGATGTCCTCGATCTTGCAGCCCATGCCGAGCGCATAGATCTCGGCCGAGCCCGCGAGCGCGCCGACCAATACTGGAATGTCGTAGCTGCGGCCGCGCACGTCGGTGACGTTTTCGAACAGGAACGCCTTGCGCTGGCTCTCCGGCAGGCCGCGAAACTGCAAGCGCACGAGCGGATGCAGCTCGGTATCCTTGTTGACCGGCGTCGTGATGCGGACGAGCTTCTCGGCCTGCTCCAACCCCGCGATATAGGCGCCCAACGTGGGCCAATACGACGCCATCAGTCCCCTCCCCGGCTCCTGCGCGATGCCCGCAAACCGGCATCGCCACTGTGGCCGTAGAGGTAGCGGGGTTTGGCAGTGGCGAAAAGGCTCGATTCGGGGACTGCGGCACCACACCCGCACACTTTTTGGTCGTCCGGCCGACCTCCTGCGGTTGTGCCGCCGAAGGAACCTCTTGCATGTCATCGCATTGTCACGCCAGGAAGTAAGCGAGCTCACGCAATGATTCGGAGCGACGACCATGCGCACTGGAAGGCACATTGGGGTCGGTTTGCGTGCGATTGCGTCATTCCTTCGCTCTTGCTCGAACGACCGTGTCATTGCACCCTTCAGGGCTGCGCCGACGCGAAATCGTGTTGATGCGTGGCTGCCGCACATCTTGCAAAGCTCGCAAGGCATGCCGTCGACCTCACAGCCGCTCATCTCCTCCGCCCGTACGCATCAGAAGCGCTGAACGGCGGAACAACGACGGCCGGAACATCGTTGACACCAAGCCCCGTTCCGGATCCTTTCCCCACCATGCTGGGAATCTGGGCAGCCTCGTTCTGGAGCGGCCCTCGCGGTAGCCGGCGGCCGAACAGCCGCGTGGCCGTCCAGATCATTGGCGGCTTGGGCAACCAATTGTTTCAATATGCGGCCGGACGAGCGCTTGCCGAGCGATTAGGTGCGAAACTTTTTCTGGACTGCTCCGCACGATCGGCTACAGAGCGAAAATTCTTCTTAAATCGGTTCCCGATCAGCGGCGAGGTCATCAATGACGCGCCGGCCAGAATTCGCCAGCGCTATTTCAGCCTCCGAGGACATCTCGGCCGCCGCTTCACCGAAGCATTCCATGACAGGTTTCCACGCACCCGTCAGAATCCACGGCCATTCCTTCAAGGTCGTGTACGAAAAGCGCTGGTTCGCGCATGACGCCCGCCTTGCGATTGGTCCTATTATGACCGCGCGATCGAGATGGTTCAGGAGCGCACCGACCGCGCGCAATACTTCGTATTTTCGGACGACCTCGCCTGGTGTCGGGATCATCTTGCAATCGACAATGCACAGTTCGTCGACGTCAATGGCCCCGACGACGCGGCCGATGAATTGCGGCTCATGGCGGCATGTCGCCACCACGTCATTGCCAACTCGTCGTTCAGCTGGTGGGCGGCCTGGCTCGCTCATCGCAGCGACCAGATCGTGGTCGCCCCCGACCCCTGGTTTGACTGCGCACCCATGACACCTGATCTGTTGCCGAACCGGTGGATCCGCATTGCGCGGATATCGGGGGAGCGTGCTGATGAAACCGCTCATCCGGAATTACGGGAACCAATCCACGGGAACGAGCTCAAAGTTGTCGGATCGACGAGAACTCAAAATTGACGTCCGGCGGATTTTCACCAATTCGAATGGTCGTATCATTCACAAAAGTATACGGCGGCACGGGCAAATTATAGGGCGCAGGAACACCGTTGAAGACCCGTCCTGCGAGATCGTATTTCGAGCCATGGCAAGGGCAAAAGTATCCGCCTCTCCAGTCCGCCGCCGGCGTGGTGGCGTTCGGCTGCGGATAGAATAGAGGTATGCATCCGAGATGGGTGCAGATGCCCACCAGCACTGCATATTCCGGCTTCGCCGAGCGATGCCAGTTGCGGGCATAGGGCGGTTGCTGCAATTCTTCCGATTGAGGGTCGGCGAGTTGTGCCAGAAGCTTCGGATCCTGCAAGGTCGACAACACCATGGCAGGACGGTTGACGATGAAGATCGGCCTCTGACGCCACCGCACGACGATCTGTTGCCCGGGTTGAAGATGGCTCAGATCAGCATCGACAGGCCCTCCTCCGGCAAGCGTAGCAGCGTCAGGATTCATCTGGTCGATCAGCGGAACGGTCGCCGCAATAGCGCCGAACGCTCCAACCACTGCCGTCGCAACGTAGAGGAAGTCCCGGCGGGTCGGCTCGCTGGTCGCATCCGGGAGCCCGGCGGGAAGAGTTGACACGACGCCTGTCATGAGCACGCTACTCGTTCGCAGAAGAGCGCTTTGAAGCTCTGCCCCGGAACTAATCGTTCCGCGCAATCTTGCGAGTCCCTGGCCTGGTCTGTCCGATCATTTCTCCGTGACATTCTCGCGCGCCCGCGCAGAGCGACAGTTAAGCTTGGGACCGTCGCCCCACACTTGACTCTCGCAGTGAGCCACTACTCTCGCGGTGAGCCACTCTCGCGGTGAACCCATGAGGGCCGGCTGAAATCGGGCCGCCGATACCGGCGTACAGGCCAACGACAGAACAAGCGGCTTGCCCAAGTTCGACATGCCTCAAACCAGCGGCAAATTGTCCGCCTTGGTTCGGGGCCACAAACTGTTCCGTGGCACAAATAAGGTGGGTCAATCGCCGACACCCCTTTTCGCAAATTTAATGCGCCGGCAAGGACATCGTAATTCGCGCTCTCCAGTTCTTCGTCATGTCCTGCCTTTGCAAAAGGAGAAAAAGAAAATGAATGTGCTCAACAGATCCGCGTCGAACAGAAAGCCTCATCTCGCGCGCCGCTTGGTGCTGCTGGCCTCGGCCGCTGGCCTTGGCGTCGCGGTGCTTTTCACCGGACAAGGGATTTACCACGTTAGTCCGTGGACCTCGGCAGCAGCCGCCGAGAATGCGATCCGAGGCCCTGTCGGCTTCAGCGACCTGGTCGAGAAAGTAAAGCCGGCCGTCATCTCCGTCCAAGTCAAGATCGACGAGGACGCCAAGACGGCAAGGTTGGACAGAAACGAGAACTCGGACAATCGATCCTTTGACCAGTTCTTCCGGAATTTCAGGTTCCCCGACATGCAGAATGGAGTGCCCCAGCGTCATCGCAGGGTGACCGGCGTGGGTTCAGGGTTCTTCATCTCCGCGGACGGATATGCGGTGACCAACAACCACGTGGTGGATTCCGCGAGCTCGGTCCAGGTCACGACCGATGACGGCACGAAGTACACCGCCAAAGTGGTCGGCACCGATCCCAAGACTGATCTCGCCCTGATCAAGGTCGATGGCAAGAAGGACTTCGCGTTTGTGAAGTTCGCCGATCATGCACCTCGGATCGGGGACTGGGTGGTCGCCGTCGGCAATCCATTTGGACTCGGCGGAACCGTCACGGCCGGCATCGTCTCGGCGCGCGGGCGCGACATCGGTGCGGGTCCTTATGACGACTACATCCAGATCGACGCCCCCATCAATAAGGGCAATTCAGGCGGGCCTGCCTTTGACACGGAAGGCAACGTGATCGGCGTCAACACGGCGATCTATTCGCCGTCGGGCGGCTCGGTCGGCATCGGCTTCGACATCCCGGCCGAGACCGCGAAGATGGTCGTGAGCCAGCTCAAGGACAAAGGCCACGTCACGCGCGGCTGGATTGGCGTACAGATTCAGACCGTTACTCCGGCCATTGCTGACAGCCTCGGCATGAAGAAGGCCGAGGGCGCGCTCGTCGCCGAGCCGCAACCCGGCAGTCCTGCCGCGAAGGCCGGCATCGAGGCCGGCGATGTCATCACCGCCATCAATGACAAGCCCGTGAAGGACTCGCGCGAACTCGCTCGCATGATCGGGATGATGGCGCCGGGCAGCTCGGTCAAGCTCGATATCCTTCGCAAGGGCGAAACCAAAGACGTCAAGCTGACGCTCGGTGAGATGCCGAACGAGCAGCACGCAAAGGCCGATACCAGCCAGTCCAAGCAAGCGAGCACTGCGCGTCTTGGCCTCACGCTTGCGCCGGCAAGCGACGTTGCCGGCAGCGGCAATAAGGGCTTGGTCGTCATCGCTGTCGATCCTGACGGACCGGCGGCCGAGCACGGGCTTCGGGTCGGCGACATCATCCTTGAGGTTGGCGGCAAGGCCGTCGCTCGTGTATCCGACGTTCGCAAGGTCCTCAGCGAGGTGAAATCCGAGGGCAAGCACGACGTTTTGATGCGGGTCAAGACGTCGGATGCAACCAAATTTGTCGCATTGCCGCTGCGCAACGGGTGACCGAAGGGCGACCGACTGGCTATCGGCGCAGGAACCTGGCCATCGGCGCATGGAAAGCGTGCGCCGATGGCTGGAGCTGCGCCGAACCGCCTTGAACCGGGCATTCAGCGGCGGCCAAACCGCGGCGGGGACCAGCCGCTGGCAAACGGCCAATTTTGGCGGAAGGGGTGGGATTCGAACCCACGAGGGAGCGTGAACCCCCTGCCGGTTTTCAAGACCGGTGCCTTAAACCGCTCGGCCACCCTTCCGTGACGCTTGACGCGTTATCAAATGGCGGCTCAAGTCGAAAGCGCAATTTGTCATCGGATTGCCGCCAAGCCACATCTATGGAATGGTTCGATAGCCGTCCCGCACGGGGCTGGTGGCGCGCGGGGCGCTCGCACTGTCAACATGAGGGGGTACGAATGGCCGACGATATCGCGGCTCTGGAAGAGCAACTCGACGCTAAATTTCAGGAGATTCTCGAAGCGATCGCGAGCCAGCTCAAGCTCGGCAGCTACGACGACCTGTCCGACGACGATCAGGAGCGCGTCGAGAACGAAGCCGAGGCGGCAACGGATCGGTGGATGGACGAGAACGAGGACGCGCCCAAAGAACCCACGACGCCGTTCGAGAAGCTGCTCGCCGAGTATACCGCCATCGCCCTCAAGTTCCCGGACGAGGACGAGGATGAGGACGACGACCACAAGAAGTGATCGCGCGCTCGCCGCGCGCCGCCGCTGACTAGCGGCTCATCCGGTTGTCCCCGCGCGAAGACGCGGGGATCCGGTGTCTCCCGCCGAACAGCCAACGCAAGCAGGTCCCGCCGACGCGGAAACCTGCTCGGCTGCGCCGTTCCTGCGCGCATGGGCTGTTCCAAGGGCGGGCTCCGCCTCCTCGGAATCCCACCCTACTCTTCGGCGATCTGCTTTGCGGCCGCCACAACATCGCGCGGCGCACGGTAGATATCCTTGATGAAGGTCTCGACCTCGGCGCCCGTCATGGGCGTCACGATCAGGTGCTGCTTCTCGGAATCCGCCAGGAACTCCTTGTCTTTCATGGTCGCGTCGAAGGCGCTGCGCAGCGCCGCCACGCGGTCGGCGGGCACGCCCTTGGGTACCAGATAGGGACGCCCAACGACCGCGGAAGCGGTAAGGAGGTTGAAGATCTCCCGCTTCTTGGGATCGGTCAGGAGCTCGCGCGCAGATACTGCCGTCTTCGGCATGCCGGGCACCAGCGTGCCCGAGAAACGGATGTGAATGGTGATCTTTTTGTCGCGCAGCCAGTCCTCGGGCATGCTGGTCCAGGAGCCGCAGTCGCCGTCGAGTTCGCCACGCTCAATCGCGATGCGCTTGTCGGCGCTGCCCGGATAGCCGCTGACCATGTTGAGCTTCACGCCGAACAATTCGCTCAGGATGCGGTTGTTGATATAGGCCGAGGTGCCGATGCCGGTATTGCCGAAATTGATCTTCGGCCGCGCCAGCAGCTCCTGGAAATTCTTGATCCCGGTTCCGTTCCAGGTGTAGCAGACGCGGAAGTCCTCGCTGACATTGCCGATCCAGGCATAGTCGAGAAAGTTCACGTTGATCTTCTCCGGCGTGGTCAGCGACTGCGTGATCAGGCCGGAATTGAAGGTCACCATCAAGGTGCCGTCGGCGGGCGCACCGGACTTCAGATACTTCACCGCCTTGAGACTTGCGGCTCCCGGCATGTTCTGCACCACCACGGTCGGGTTGCCGGGAATGTAATGGCTGATGTGGCGCGCCAGCACCCGGGCATAGAGGTCATAGCCGCCGCCAGACGAGAACCCGACCACGATCCGTAACGTCTTGCCCCGATAGAAGCTTGCAGCATCTTGCGCGGCAGCGGGCGCGGCAAGGCCGAGGCACAAGGCGCCCATCGCCAAGCCTGGGAAGCGGCGCCGGCAGATGGAGAGAGCATTTGCGAAGTCGGAGGTCAGGTGTGCCATGGAGCTATCCGTTAATCTCTCACGTGGTCATATGAGGGTGCTGATGTTCTGGTGCTGACACCATATCCTCAGAGCACCTCGTGTTACGACCTACTCATGGTCGCAGGCGTGCTCAATTACGGATGTCCTGCAGGAACCATTCGGTCGGGATTTCGCGGCCAAGCTTGGCGCGCCGCGCCGCCTCATACACCTTGCCCGCGACCGCGTAGAACTGGGCCCCCTGCAGGTTGCCGCGCTCCGAGTAGGTGATCTGGTCGGGCGAGGTGCGGCCGGGCACCTTGCCCTGCACGAGATCGGCGAGGGTCACACGCTTGTCCGGCAGCGAATTGCCGTGCTTGCGGCGTTCGCGGCGGCCATCGCCGTGCTTGCCCTGCGAGGGGCGCGCCTCGTAACCGATATGCTCGGCGTCGGTGGCGAGCTCCGGGTGCCCGACCGGCGCCGGCGTGTCGCCGAAGCGCAGATAGACGTCGACCCGCCGCAAGCTCTCGTCGTCCGGCTTGCCGGTGCCGCCCACCACCACAATATGGCTGCCCTTCTCGAGCAGGCTGCCGTCGGTCACTTCGAGCGCGGAGTTGGTCAAAGCGGCCACGATATGAGCGCCCTTATAGACGTCCTCGGGCTTGTCGCAGACCTGCACCTCGATGTTGTATTTCGCCGACATCTCGCGGCCGAACGCCTCGCGATTTTCCCTGGTCGGGCTGAATACCTGCAGTTTCTTGATGGTGCGCACGCGCGTGAACGCCTGCATGTGGGTGCGCGCCATGCCGCCGGAGCCAAGCATGCCGACCACTTCCGCATCCTCGTTGGCCATGTACTTGACGCCGATGCCGCCGTCGCCGCCGACCCGCATGTGCTGCAGGTGCCCGTCGTTGAGAAAGGCGAGCGGCTCGCCGTTTTCGATCGAGGTAAGCAGGATCAGGCCGCAGAACAGGCCAGGCCGCATGCAGTATTTTTCCTGCGTCAGCGCGCCGTTGTATTGCGTCTCGTAGATCACGTCGGATTTCATGCGGATCGCGAAATAGCCGGCGGTCGAACCACCCTCCATGGTTCCCCACTGGTAGTTCTTGGTCGGGTCGCTGGTCGGGATGCGGATGTCGATGCGCGGCCGGCAGACGGCCTCCTGCCGCGCCAGCGCCAGATAGGATTCTTCCAGCGCCTCGAGCGTCATCTCCATGGTGAGAAGCTTTTCGACATCATGATTGTTGATGATCAGCGTCATCGTTTCACCCCCTTCTTGTTGTCCGGCCGTTATGCCCGCGCCGGTATCTTGCATTCGTTGATCAGCGGCTCACCCGCCTTAAGGCGCGCGAGGTTCTGCTCGAACAGCTTCCTGTGCATGAAATAGCCGGTGGAGCCGCCGCCCGCGACATGGGGCGAGAGCACCACATTCGGCATGTCCCAGAGCGGGCTCTCGGGCGGCAGCGGCTCGACCTCGTTGACGTCGAGGCCGGCACCAGCAATGCGCCCCTCGCGCAAGGCCGCGATCAGCGCCGCCTCGTCGATGATCTCACCGCGCGCGACGTTGACCAGAAAAGCCGAAGGCTTCATCGCCGCAATCTCGGCCGCGCCAATCATGCGAAAGCTCGACTTATCGCCGGCGGTGCAGATCACGACCGCGTCGGCTTGCGCGAGCGCCTCGCGCATGCGCCCGCGCGGATAGATCGCCACGAGATCGCCGGCATCCGTCGTCGTACGCGACACCGCGATCACCTGCGCATCGAACGCCTTGAGCTTGCGCACGAGCTCGCGGCCGATCGCGCCGCGGCCGAATACGCACACCTTGGCGTCCTCCAGGGTGCGCATCTTCGCGTTCGTTTCCGCACGCGTGTAGAGGTGGTCACGCTGGTGCGCCTGGCATTCCGGCAGTTGCCGCAACAACGCGAGCAGCAAGGTGATCGCATGCTCCGACACCATCGTGGCCTTCACGCCGGTCGAGTTGCTGACCCGCACGCCCTCAGGGATGCCCATGGCGACGCCGCGCTCGATCCCGGACGAGCTGAAAAACATCCAGCGCAGCCTGCGCGCGTTACGCCTGAGTTCCTCTCCGTAGGCCGGCGTACAGATCCGGTTGCTGGTCACGAGGATTTCGGCATCCACGATCTGGCGCCCGAGTTCCTGGGGCGAACCTACAATTGCCCAGTCGAGTTCCGGAAAGTCCTTGGCGAGCCCTATGATCGCATCATCCCGCCGGAACGGGTACATCACAGCCTTCATCGACAACCTCTTGGCACCAATGCTGCCCCTTATGCCCCATTGGCTTGCATTTGTCGCGGCCGGCGATTAGCTCCTCAGCCACCACGGCAAGAGCCCCCAGAATGACCGAACCCCGTTCGCCTCATAAGCGCGTTCCCGCGCGTCTTCGACCGCCCAAAGTGAGTTTCGTCTCGCTCGGCTGCCCCAAGGCGCTGGTCGATTCCGAGCGGATCATCACGCGGCTGCGCGCGGAGGGCTATGAGCTTGCCCGCAAGCACGAGGGGGCTGATCTCGCCATCGTTAACACTTGCGGCTTCCTCGACAGCGCGCAGGCGGAGTCCCTTTCCGCCATCGGCGACGCGCTCGCCCAGAACGGCAGGGTTATCGTGACTGGCTGCATGGGCGCCGAGCCTGAGAAGATCACCGCGCGCTTTCCGGACGTCCTCGCGGTCACCGGACCGCAGCAGTACGAGAGCGTGGTCGAGGCGGTGCATCGCGCGCTGCCGCCGCTGCACGATCCGTTCCTCGACCTCGTGCCGCCGGAAGGCGTCAAGCTGACGCCGCGCCATTACGCGTATTTGAAGATCTCTGAAGGCTGCAATAACCGCTGCACCTTCTGCATCATCCCAAGGCTGCGCGGCGATCTGGTCTCTCGGCCGGCAGCCGACGTGCTGCGCGAGGCCGAGCGGCTCGTCAAAGCGGGCGTGAAGGAACTCATGGTGATCTCGCAGGACACTTCTGCCTACGGCGTCGACCTGCGCTACGCCGAGAGCGACTGGAACGGCCGCGCGGTATCCGCGAAATTCCTCGATCTCGCGCGTGCGCTCGGCACGCTCGGGGTCTGGGTGCGGCTGCACTACGTCTACCCCTATCCGCACGTCGACGACGTCATCCCGCTGATGGCGGATGGCAAGGTGCTGCCCTATCTCGACATTCCGTTCCAGCACGCGAGCCCCGACGTGCTCAAACGGATGAAGCGTCCGGCCGCGCAGGAAAAAACGCTCGAGCGCATCCGCCGCTGGCGCGAGGTCTGTCCCGAGTTGACGATCCGCTCGACCTTCATCGTTGGCTTTCCGGGCGAGACCGACGCCGATTTCGACCTGCTCCTCGACTGGCTCGAGGAGGCCGAGCTCGATCGCGTCGGCTGCTTCCGCTATGAGCCCGTCAAAGGCGCAACCGCCAACGATCTAGCCGAAGCCGTTCCCGATGACGTCAAGGAGGCGCGCTGGCACCGCTTCATGGCGCGCCAGCAGCAGGTGTCGGCGCGCCGCCTCAAGCGCAAGGTCGGCACCCGCCAGCAGGTGATCATCGATGAGGTGGGACCAACCGTCGCCAAGGGCCGCAGCAAGGGCGATGCGCCCGAAATCGACGGGGCCGTCCATGTCGCGAGCCGCCGGCCGCTGCGGGTCGGCGAGATCGCGACGGTGAAAATCGAGCGCGCGGATCAATACGATCTGCACGGAACGGCGGTTGGCTTTTAGGCAGCGCGTTCACGCATCAGGGGCCGGCCCCCGCCCGCCGACCCCTTCAGCGTCCCGCGCCCGTTTTTCGACCCCAGTTCAGAACCAGTTCAGAATTTGTAACTCGCGCCGGCCCGCACGAGATGGAGCTCGTTCTTGAAGACGGCTCGGTTCCGGTCCTGATTGAACAGCGTGACGCTGCCGAGATCGGTGTACAGATATTCGACCCGTCCAACGATCCGATCGGTGAACGCGTATTCGATCCCGCCGCCTGCGGCCAAGCCGCTGCGCCACTGGTCGTCCCAGACCACTTGTTCGCCGGCGTTGCGGCCCTTCTGGATCTCGTTGGTGACGTTGGCGAAGCCGAGTTCAACCGTCGCATAGAATAGAGCACGGTCGTACGCATAGCCGAGGCGGCCGCGTAGCGATCCGAACGTGCCGTATTTCGCCAGCGAGGTATCGTTGTCGAAGATGTTGTTGCTCTGCTGGGCGGAGGTATGGCCGATTTCGGCCTCGGCACCCACGACCCAATGGCTGGTAAGGTGATAATTGTAACCGATGAACGCGCCAAACGCGACGCCGTCCGCGCCTTCTTCGGCGTGACCGTGATTGTTGTTGCGATAAAAGTCGACGGTCCACAGCGCATGCGCGCCGCCCACGAACCCGCCGGCATAAAGCCCGCCCCAATTGCCAACTTGTTGCGGCACGTAGGCCGGCTCGGGCCTCGCCTTCACGATCGGCTTCATGTCAGCGGCATTGGCCGCTAACGCAAGAAGACTGACCCCACAAAATACCGCGCACCCCACAAACGACCCCGCCCCACGACCAAGCATTCAGTCCCTCCTTGTTCCAGAGCGCTTCTGCGCTCATGCCCTGGCGCAAAATCAAGTTCGAGTAGGGCCAACATTTGTCGAAAGAACGCACACTCATGACTCATTTGATGGCGCCGAACACAAACATGAGTCATTTTCGTGCAAATTGGTCGTGCCGTACCGCTTCGAACATGCCGCGGTAACATCGCAATGTATCAATCGCATTGATCGCTTCGCGACATCACAAAATTAAACTGCAACTTTTCTGATAGAAATCGGTCGTGCCTTACCGCATCGTCAAGATCATCACTATTGCAAGATCATCACTATTGAATGTGTCGCGACATCACTCTTGATTCTCGCGCGGCTGATTCTCGCGCGTCGCTGCAGCCGCCAATACCGCCGCTTTGGCAACGAGACTCCAAACGGTCTGCCGGCGATCGTGATGTTTCACTGTGCCCGTCGTGTCGCGGGCCGGAGTACCGGCAACCGCGTTGGTACCTTCGTGCGCCCGCACCGCGTAGTCGCTGATATCGGCGAGGTTGCTGACATTCGCGATCGTCATCTCGGCAATTGCTTGTGCGCGCGTCTCCTCGCCCCCTGGAACGAGCTCGACCGTTACTCTGAGCATCGGGTGATCCCTCCCGCCAACCTCCAACCGATTGACAAACGTCTACTCACGTCGATGACGCGCGCTCTATTGGGCGTCCATCCCCAGTTCGCCCACGACATTCACGACCGCGGCGGTCAATTGCGCAAGCTCATCCGCCTCGATCGTGAATGCGGGCGTGAGATAGACGGTCGAGCCGAACGGGCGGATGAACACGCCCTCCTCCACGAAACGTGCGCGCAGACGATCGAGATCGCTCACGCGCTCAAGCTCGACCACCCCGATCGCGCCCAGGACCCGCACGTCCTTGACGCCGGGCAAATGGCGGCAGAGCGCGAGACCGGCGTCCAGCGCCTCCGCGATCGTCTTGACCTGCGCAAGCCGCGGCTCCTGTTCGAACAGATCGAGCGAAGCGTTGGCGGCCGCACAGGCGAGCGCATTGCCCATGAAGGTCGGTCCGTGCATGAGCCCATGTGCCGGGTTGTCCGACCAGAACGCCTCGAACACGGGTCGGCGCGCGATGGTCGCCGCGAGCGGCAGCGTCCCGCCCGTGAGCGCCTTCGAGAGCGTGACGATATCGGGAACGACGCCTGCGCCTTCGCAGGCGAACATCGTGCCGGTGCGGCCGAAGCCGGTGAAGATCTCGTCGAAGATCAGGAGGAGGCCGTGGCGGTCGGCGACCGCGCGCAGGCGCCTGAGCGCCTCGGCATCGTGGAAACGCATGCCGCCCGCGCCCTGCACCAGGGGCTCGACGATGATGCCGGCGATTTCGGTGCCATGGTTCTGGAGAAGCCGCGACAGCGCCGCAACGCCGTCATCGCTCTCCGGCAGGTCGGTGACGAAGTGCTCGGGTAGGAAGCCGCGAAACAGCGCATGCATGCCGGCGTCGAGGTCGCATACCGCCATCGCGCCAGTGGTGTCGCCGTGATAACCGCCCCGAAACGCGATGAACTTCTTACGCGTGCGCACACCTTGGTTGAGCCAGTACTGCACCGCCATCTTCATGGCGATCTCGACCGCGACCGAGCCCGACTCCGAGAAGAATACCCGGTCGAGGTCGCCGGGGAGCAGTGCCGCCAGCCGTTGCGCGAGCCGATAGGGTTGCTCATGGGCGAGCCCCCCCAGCATCACATGCGGCATGGCGGCGAGCTGGCGCTCGACCGCTTCGCGGATATGCGGGTGGTTATAGCCGTGGCAGGCCGTCCACCACGACGCGATCCCGTCGATCAACTCGCGCCCGTCGGCGAGCACGATGCGGCAGCCTTCGGTGCGCGCGACCGCAAGCGGCGGCCGCATCGTCTTCATCTGCGCGTAGGGCAGCCAGATGTGGCTCAGGCCCGGCTCGTACCAGTCGGGCGGGCTCGCCTCGCCCCCGGGTGCGAACTCGGGTTCGACCCCGGGTTCGACCTTAGGCTCTATCACGCTGGAGAGCTTTTCTTCCATGGGAGCCTCATATAGGCGTTAGGCCATGCAGTCACTCGACGACTTCGCGGCCCGGAAGCTTGCCGAGCTTGATCGACAGAATTTGCACCGCGTGCTGGTGGAAACCGACCGGCTCGACGGCCTTTGGGCCGAACGTAACGGGCGCCGGCTCCTGTCGTTCTGCTGCAACGACTACCTGAACCTTACCCACCATCCGGCGCTGAAGGCGGCCGCGCAGGCCGCGATCGCCCGCTATGGCGTCGGCAGCGGCGCCTCGCGGCTTGTCACGGGCAACCACCCGCTGTTCGGCGAGCTCGAAAGCCGGCTGGCGCGGCTCAAGGGCACGGAAGCGGCCTGCGTGTTCGGATCCGGCTATCTTGCCAATGCGGGCATCATTCCGGCCCTGATCGGGGCGGACGACCTGGTGCTGATCGACGAGCTGGCGCACGCCTGCCTGTGGACCGGCGCGCGTCTCTCGCGCGCCACGGTGCTGCCGTTCCGGCATACCGACGTGGTGCAGCTCGAATCGCTGCTTGCCGCACATCGCGCACACCATCCGCATGTCCTGATCGCGACCGACGGCATATTCTCGATGGACGGCAACCTCGCACCCTTGCCGCAGCTCTCGGCCCTCGCCGCCCGCTTCGATGCCTGGCTGATGACCGACGACGCCCATGGCATCGGCGTCATTGGCGGCGGCCGCGGCTCGACCTTTGCGCATCAAGCGCGTCCACGCGCGTCTTCAACGGACGACGGCACGGCGGTCGACGTCCCGCTGCAGATGGGCACGCTATCCAAAGCCATTGGCGGCTATGGCGGCTATCTCTGCGCCTCCGCGGCCGTGATCGACCTCATCCATAACCGCGCCCGCACGTTCGTCTATGCGACCGGCCTGCCGCCGGCGATGGCCGCCGCCGCGATCGCGGCGCTTGACCTGATCGAGCGCGAGCCAAGCTACGCGGCGCTGCCGCTGCAGAAGGCAAAAATGTTCACGCGCCTCACCAACCTGCCCGAGGCAACCAGCCCGATCGTGCCGCTGATCGTCGGCGAGGCCGAAGCGGCGCTCGCCGCATCGCGACAGCTCGAGGCGGAGGGCTTCCTGGTCATCGCCATCCGCCCGCCGACCGTGCCGGCCGGAACCGCGCGACTGCGCTTTACATTTACGGCCAGCCATCCCGATGCCGAGATCGAGCGGCTTGCGGCGCTTGTCCGCAAGATTGTGCCGCGGTCCTGCGACGGGCGCGCGCCGTGACCGCGGTCTTCGTCACCGGCACCGGCACCGATGTCGGCAAGACCTTCGTGACCTCAGCACTCGTGCGTCACGCCCGTGCGGCCGGTCGCAACGTCGCAGCCTTCAAGCCGGTCGTGAGCGGCTTCGACCCGGCGACCATCGCGGTGAGCGACCCCGGCGTGCTGCTCGCCGCGCTCGAGCGTCCGCCGACCCACATCGATCAGATCGCACCCTGGCGCTTTGCCGCGCCACTCTCGCCTGACATGGCGGCCGCGCGCGAGGGGCGCACGCTGGATATCGACGCGATCGTCGCGTTCTGCCGCCGGGCTTCGCAGAGCGCGGATCTCGCGCTGATCGAAGGCGTGGGCGGCGTCATGGTCCCGCTCGACGAGCGTCATACCGTGCTCGACTGGATGTCGGCGCTGCAGCTGCCGGTGCTGCTGGTCGCCGGCTCCTATCTCGGCACGATCAGCCACACGCTCACGGCACTGCGCGTGCTGACGCAGCGCAACCTTGAGATCGCAGGAATTGTGGTGAGCGAGAGCATCACGCCTGGCGCCCCGCTGGACGAGACGGTCGCCACCATCGCGCGCTTTGCCGACGCAATCGCGGTGGTCGGCATTCCTCGGCTCAGTGCCGATGCGGCGAGCCATCCCGCCATCGCGCGCATCGCGGCGACACTTTAAGCGCTGGCGCCCCGTTTCCGAAGTTCGTGATACGTCTCAGCACCCTCTGACACGAACTTCGGAAACAAAGGGGCACTAGCAACTCTACGATTCTAGTGCCGCTTTTCGATTTGAGGTTCCTAAACGAACTTGCTGCAGGTGGTGTAGGAACTTCAAATCGGCGGCACTAGCCCGGCTCCGAGCCCGTCGCAACGGGACGGTCCGGATCGGCGCTCCAGGCCGACCACGATCCGACATAGAGCGCAGGCTCAAGCCCGACTGCGCACATGGCGGCGATCGCATGAGCGGCCGCATTGCCGCTGCCGCAATAGACTCCGATGGTCGTCGTCTCATCCGCTCCGATGAAAGCAAAGCGGGCACACAGGTCATCGTGCGGCTTGAACTGCCCCTCGGCGATATTGTCGCCGGCCGGTGCGTGCAGCGCCCCGGGAATATGTCCGGTGCCTGACTTGCCAGGCTCGCCGACATAAGACGCCTGCGGCCGCGCATCCAGCAGTCGCGATTGCTTCGCGAGCGCCGCAGCCTGTTCGGCGTCGATCGTCGGCATGCAGCCTGCCGTCAGAACGACGTCGCCGGCGCCGGCAGCCTGCGTTGCGACATGGCTCGACGTCGGACGGCTCGCCGCGCACCAGGCCTTGTAGCCGCCATCCAGGACACGGACATTGGCCAGCCCCGCCCAGCGCAGCGTCCACCACGCCCGCGATGCCTGTGCACCCCCGGCATTGTCGTAGACCACCACGGTGCTGTCGCGGCGGATCCCCCAGCTGCGGGCTTTCGACTGCAGATCAGCCATATCCGGCAGCGGCCGCCGGCCGGACGTGGGTGTCGGCCTGCCCGAGAAATCCGTCGCTAGATGAACGGACAATGCGCCCGGTATCTTGGGCCTGTCCTCCGGCGCTGCACTTTGCTCGTCAATGACGTCGAGCAGCACGACCGCCCTTTGACCATCGAGCAGTCGAGCGAGTTCGTCGACCGTGATCAGCGTTCTTGCGCGCGCGTTGTTCACTAGTGCCCCGTTTCCGAAGTTCGTGAGTCGTCGCAGCACCCTCAGACACGAACTTCGGAAACAAAGGGGCACTAGCAACTCTATGATTCTAGTGCCGCTTCTCGATCTGAAGTTCCTAACCGAGTTTGCCGCAAGTGGTGTAGGAACTTCAGATCGGCGGCACCAGTGCCCCGTTTCCGAAGTTCGTGAGTCGTCGCAGCACCCTCAGACACGAACTTCGGAAACAAAGGGGCACTAGCAACTCTATGATTCTAGTGCCGCTTCTCGATCTGAAGTTCCTAACCGAGTTTGCCGCAAGTGGTGTAGGAACTTCAGATCGGCGGCACCAGTGCCCCGTTTCCGAAGTTCGTAAGTCGTCGCAGCACCCTCAGACACGAACTTCGGAAACAAAGGGGCACTAGCAACTCTATGATTCTAGTGCCGCTTCTCGATCTGAAGTTCCTAACCGAGTTTGCCGCAAGTGGTGTAGGAACTTCAGATCGGCGGCACCAGTGCCCCGTTTCCGAAGTTCGTGAGTCGTCGCAGCACCCTCAGACACGAACTTCGGAAACAAAGGGGCACTAGCAACTCTATGATTCTAGTGCCGCTTCTCGATCTGAAGTTCCTAACCGAGTTTGCCGCAAGTGGTGTAGGAACTTCAGATCGGCGGCACCAGTGCCCCGTTTCCGAAGTTCGTGAGTTGTCGCAGCACCCTCAGACACGAACTTCGGAAACAAAGGGGCACTAGCAACTCTATGATTCTAGTGCCGCTTCTCGATCTGAAGTTCCTAACCGAGTTTGCCGCAAGTGGTGTAGGAACTTCAGATCGGCGGCACCAGTGCCCCGTTTCCGAAGTTCGTGAGTTGTCGCAGCACCCTCAGACACGAACTTCGGAAACAAAGGGGCACTAGCAACTCTATGATTCTAGTGCCGCTTCTCGATCTGAAGTTCCTAACCGAGTTTGCCGCAAGTGGTGTAGGAACTTCAGATCGGCGGCACCAGTGCCCCGTTTCCGAAGTTCGTGAGTTGTCGCAGCACCCTCAGACACGAACTTCGGAAACAAAGGGGCACTAGCAACTCTATGATTCTAGTGCCGCTTCTCGATCTGAAGTTCCTAACCGAGTTTGCCGCAAGTGGTGTAGGAACTTCAGATCGGCGGCACCAGTGCCCCGTTTCCGAAGTTCGTGAGTTGTCGCAGCACCCTCAGACACGAACTTCGGAAACAAAGGGGCACTAGCAACTCTATGATTCTAGTGCCGCTTCTCGATCTGAAGTTCCTAACCGAGTTTGCCGCAAGTGGTGTAGGAACTTCAGATCGGCGGCACCAGTGCCCCGAAGTTCGTGGTGTCACATCGATTTTGCAAAATTCCCCACCCCCCCGGCAAGCACAAGCGGGCTGGCGATGGAACATCCTTTTCGCACTGCAACCGGCGGCCTTGTCCGAGGCCATCGCCGCGCTCTGGCGCGCACGTCCTCGGCCGGCCGTCAGGACGGCGCAATGGTCGCGCCCCCAAACATGAGACCGAGGGGCAGACTGCGCTCTCTTGCCACACGAGCCCGCCCCGTTTCCGTCCCGGCTCGCCGCGCGCAGGATATCGAATAGCGGCCGCCGTCTTTGCTGCCGTCGCAGCGCCGCTTCAGGTCATATCTACGCGGAGCGCGCAGGCGCATCGGTCGCTCGCGGTTGTGCCGCAACCGGATTTCTCGCTTCTCCTTTGGTGCTATCGCGACATTTTGGCGGTTGACGCAACCGTCGCCCCGGGTCCATCGGACAAATGGAACAGTTGTCGGCACAGGCAAGACAGCAACGGCGCAAGGGCACTGTCTGGGAGCACGTGATGACTGATCTCTTTAAGAAAACACCACGAACCGCGGTCCTTCTCGCCTCGGCTCTCGTCGCCGCCATTGCTGGCGTGACACGGGCGGATGCGCAGTCCGCCGCGAGCTTCTACAAGGGCAAGAGCCTGCGGTTCATCGTTCCGTCCGGCGCGGGCGGCGGCTACGACGCCTACTCGCGGCTCCTGGCAAGACATCTTGCCGATCACATTCCCGGCAATCCGCGTATGATTGTCGAGAACATGCCGGGTGCCAGCGGGCTCATCGGGACCAATTGGCTCTATAACATCGCGCCGCACGACGGCACCGTCATGGGCGCGACCTACAACACGCTGCTGACCGAGCCGCTCCTGGGCAACACGGCAGCCAAATACGATCCGACCAAGTTCGAATGGATCGGCTCCATCAACACACAATACAATTCCTGCATGGTGTGGCACACGTCCTCGATCAAGACGATCGAAGACGTCAAAAACCGCGAAGTGCGGGTCTCGACCACCGGCCTCGCGGGCAACTCCGCCAAGACGCCGCTGATGTTGAACATGCTGCTCGGCACCAAGTTCAAGGTGATCTCCGGCTACACGACGACCGGCATGCGGCTCGCGGTCGAGCGCGGCGAGGTCGAAGGCATCTGCGGCCTGTCCTACGACACGCACGCGGCGGCCAATCCCGAATGGCTGAAGGACAAGAAAATACGCTTCATCCTCCAGAATGGCTCGAAGCCGGCGAAGGCCTTGCCGGACGTGCCGCTGCTCAACAGCTACGTCAAAGACCCGAAGGAGAAAGCGGCGCTTAAGGTCTTGGGCGTTATCGAAGACGTCGGCCGGCCGCACACGTTCCCGCCCGGCGTTCCGGCCTACCTGGTGAAGGCGCTGCGTACCGCGTTCAACGACACCATGAAGGACCCGAAGTTCCTGGAAGACGCCGGGCGCATGCGGATCGAGCCGGAGCCCCTGACGGGCGAGGAGATGGAGTCCGAGATCAAGGAGGCCTACGCGGCGCCCAGGGATATCGTCGCGGTTGCCGCAAGGCTCTGGCCACCTGCGTTGCCAAAGAAGAAGAAAAAGAAGCAATAGCCGCGGCCGCGACGAGTGCCCCGCTTCCGAAGTTCGTCAAGTCGTCGCGGCACCCTCCGGCGCGAACTTCAGAAGCAGAGGGCCGCTCTAGGATCTGAAGCTCCTAAGTGAGTTTGCGCGCGGTATTGTGGGAACCTCAGATCGGCGGCACTAGCGCAGCATCCTGTAGACAACTCCGCAACGCGCCTTTCCGACCTTCCAGCACCCCGCTACCTTCCTGACTGGTTGGGAATCCGTCCGGGATGCCGGTTGGCATTGGGGGGTGACATGAAGGCCTTTTTCTTGGGAACCGTTGCGCTTGCAGCATGCGTAACGGCGCCGGCGGTCGCTGCCGACATGCCCATCAAGGCGCCGCCGATCACCGCCACCACCTCCTGGTCCGGTTTCTACGTCGGCGCCCACGTCGGCTACGGCTACGCCGTGACCGAGACGAGCCTGCCGGACCTCGGTTTTACCAATCGGTTCGTTGGGCTCGGAGGCCACGGATTCACCGCCGGCGCGCTCGCCGGCTACAACGTCATGCTTGGCCCACGCTGGCTGGTTGGCCTCGAGGGCGATTGGAACTGGCAGAACATCCGCCATCGCGCGAGCGACTTCGGTGCCACCAGCGAAATCTCGCTTGACTGGTCTGCTTCGGTTCGGGGCCGGCTTGGGTATCTACTGACGCCGACCACTCTGATATATGCCACGGCAGGATGGACCTGGAGCGAAGTCAAGCTTTCGGACAATCTCGTGCCGGAGACCCTATCGAAGAACGTCGACGGAGCGCAGGTTGGCTTCGGCGTCGAGATGACATTGGCCGGGCACTGGATCACCCGCACCGAATATCTGCACAGCTTCTATGGTCGCGCGCAATTCGACACGTTGGCTCTTGGGCAGGTCAACGTCAGCCCCTGGGTCGGAGTTATCAGGTCGGCGCTGGTGTACCGGCTCGGTCCCGATACCTTCATGCCATGGCAGGATCGTCCCGTGGCCCCGATCTGGGCGGGGTTCTACATCGGCGGTGTGATCGGGCCGGGCGTCGCAAGCGCCAAAGTCAGCGTTCCGGGTCAGCCGGTCAGCGTTGACGGCGTAGGGATTGCGGCCGTGCTGCCGGTCGGACTGGTTGGGTATAACATCCAAGTCGCTCCGCGTTGGCTGGCCGGCATCGAGGGCGAAATCTCACCCAACATCTCCATCAGCGACATCGAGGTGGAGTGGACCGGCGCCGTGCGCGCGCGGGTCGGATATCTCCTCACCCCGACCACCATGGTATTCGGCAATGTCGGCTGGGGGACGGCGGGCGTTCAACCGGTCACGCTGAACGGGTCGCAAGTGACGACCCACATCGACCGCGTACAGGCCTTCGGCTGGGGCACCGGGATCGAGGCGGCCATCACGGACCGCTGGCGCGTCCGAGCGGACTACCAGTACTTCATCACCCAGTCGATCAACTTTACGGTGCCGGGCGACGCGACTTCGGCCACCGCCAAGGTGAAAGGCCAGTCGGCGCGCTTGGGCGTCATCTATCAGCTGGGAGGCCCCTGAGGGCCGGCGAACCTTCAAAACAGACCGGCTCACGTCTGCCCCGGGTCAAGCACGTCCTGACCGGTGAGCCGAGGCGTGGCGCAATTTCAGCTGCGCCGGCAGCTATCGCATTGGCCAAATAAAAGCTATCGGATAGGCTGGATGAAAGAAGCCCCGGCTTGCGCCGGGGCTTGGAAGCCTACTTCTTCTTCGATTTCCGTTTCGCCTTCTTCGCCTTCTTCGCCTTCTTTGCCATGTCAATCTCCAATGGCTTGAGGAAACGAATCGAGATTATACAGATGGTGGGTGCAAGCCCTAAGAGCCTCATCGGAAGTACACAGCTCAATGAAGAACTATTCTGTGAACATCTTGGTATTGCGGAGTGCTGCGGCTATTTTTCCAAATATGGTCTTGCGCCGAAATGAACCAGGAAAGGAAAGTCGACATCCATGATGACCAAGTCGGAACTGATCGAAGCCATCACCTCTGAAAATGAAGGTCTGAGCAAAAAGGACGTCAAGGGTGTCGTGGAGACACTGGCGCAGGTTGGCTACAAGCAACTCAAGAAGTCGGGTGCATTCTTGGTCCCCGGACTGGCGAAGTTTGTCGTCATCAAGAAGCCTGCGACCAAGGCGCGGAAGGGGATCAATCCTTTCACCAAGGAGCCCACCGTGTTCAAAGCAAAGCCTGCTCGCAAGATCATCCGGGCACGCCCCGTCAAGGCAGCTAAGGACGCCGTATAACTGCGGTCGTCTAAAGCAGCCGTCGACACGGCGACGCGGGCGGTCGATCCGCCCGCGGCCGTCGTCCGATGCGACGTCTGAGCGAACCGTCAATTTCTTCCGCCCGCGATCGCCTCGACCAGAAATGGCCCGATCGCGATGACCCGGCAGTTGCGGTCCTGTCTGCCGCAATCGCCGAGCGCGCCATCGACGGCCTCGCTCTCGCTAGCGGCTCGCAGCATAAGACCCGGTCGGCCAGACCCACCGACCGCGACTGCGTTCCAGCCGTTCGTGGCATTCGCCAAGCGGCTTGCGACCGAGCTACGGACGTCTGGCGCGATCGACTGCTCGGTTGCTGCGTGAAACAAGCCGACCGGCTTCATCAATGTCGGAACGGCAACGACAAACACGTCATCGACGGCCACGACCAGACACGCAATGTTGGACGAGCTGCCGCAGAACTCCAGCACGCGGCGTATCGCCTCGTCCTGGCTCCCCTGATTATAAAAGCTTGCGTATCCTCGCTGGGAGACCGCGATGGCTTTCGGCTTGCGACCGCCCGCATATCGTTTCATGGCCGCCTGGTAATGTGCGGCCGCCAAGGGCGCGTGGTCAGGAACGAACGGCCGTTCGACCGTGGGATTGCTGACAACCCACGGCGCCGGCGGCATCGGCGGCCGCCCGGTGGCCAGGACGACCGTCGTTCCGATAGCGTACATGTCGCATTTCCTTGGGTTGTTCCTCGTCGTCCTTTCGCACGTTGCGAGGGCGATGCTCTTGGCCGCCTCCTCGCTCGCCTGTCCGGTAGCAAAACCGATTTTGTCGCTGATCGCGAGAGCCTTATAGTCCGGCGCGGTTAAGTAGTCGGAGCGAATGGTGGCGCGGTCGAAATCGGAGATGAACGGCACCGTCTCGGGAATCAGAACCTCGACTTGGCGCGTCGGCCGCGCACTCACGGCCGGCGGGCGGCGTGCCAAATAGAGCCAGGCGCCTCCGGCCAGCATCGCGAGGACCACAACTGCGAGCGATGCGAACAGCGCACCCGACCGGAGGCTGCCGCGCCCGGACGTCTGCGGCCTCGCACTCAATTCGGTGACAACGGCAGCGGCGGCAGACGCGGGTGCCTTGTCGTCAGCAGCAGCCGCGACGCCGCCTCCATCGCTGGCAAGAATGGCCTTCACAATGTCGACAAGCAGGCGCAGGTGATTTTCCAATGGTGGCGTCAGGGCCTCGAGCCAGTGGATCGTCCCAAGGAAATATCCCATCGACTTGGTCGGTAACACGCCCTCGATACGGACCGGCACGATGGGAATGCCCTTGCTGACCGCCCGCTCGACCTCGCGCAGGATCTGGCCTGAACTGTTGGCGCTTGAGGAAAATATCAGGACCAGGACCCGGCAGCGCTCGATCGCCTCCACGATCGCCGCGCCGTACTCGACGCCTGGCCTCACATCCCGCGGCGCGATCCACGCCCGCACGCCGGAGCCTTCCAGCATCGCGCAGGCAGCGTCGGCGGCAGCCTTGTCCTTGCTCGAATAGCTGATGAAAACATCGAACGCCATGTCCGTGATGCCTGGTCGAAGCTCGCACCAACGATTGTCGGCGGATGTTGGCCGCGATTCTGCGGAAATGCTGCCGCAATGGGAATACTTGCTTTTCTACGGACTGCTTTCAAGCCAAAGGCGAGCCTGCACGGCGCGAAGCGTTGCAACCGCCGGCCGCAACCGCCCTTCGATCAAGACTGCCTTTCATCCAACCGACCGAAAGAAGACGCTCGCCTTCGCCGAAGCCCGGCTATTGCTCCCCTTTCAGATACGCGTCGAAGAACGCAATCGACTCCCTGATCGCCTGCGTCTGCACCACATCGGGCGCATAGGCTCCGTCCTGGTTTCGTCTGACGAACACGAAGCCGTGCGCGTCGTGCTCATAGCTCGCCCATTTGGCGTCCTTGCCGAGCTCGGCGAGCAGGTCGTAGCAGACCCGGAAGATGCCCTGCAGTTCGTCGCTGTTGCGGCCTTGCACGAAGATCGGCGTCCTGATCGGACGCATGCGCGCGACGGCCACCTCCTCGGTAATGCGGGGCCGCGCCTTGGCGGCGTCCCGCATTAGCATTTTCTCCACATTAAGAAGGCCGGTCTCGGGATTGACATGCGCGGTCTGGTCGGGCCGCAGCCGCAGGAACTCGTGCGCGGCCGGCTCGCTCGCGATCATGGCGCGGAAGCCGTCATATTCCGACGCGATCTTGAAGGCCATCTCGCCGCCGTGGCTCATGCCCATGTAGCCGACGCGGTCGGCCGCAATCATCGGCAAGGTCTTCAGATATTCGGCGATTGAGATGACATCTTCGTATTCCAGCGGCCCGCGATTGAGAAGCTGGCGCCCCTGGCGCCTGTCCTCGACGAGCTTGCCGATCTTGTCATACGCATAGTCGACCTCGGCGCGGTAGCGCAGCCACGCCACCGCATAGCCCGCCTGCAGGAACTGCTCCGGCGTGAAGCTCACGTTCTGCGTGAACTCCCGCACCACGGTCATGCCGCCCCCGCCATTGCCATAAGCGAACAGCACCAGCGGAAACGGCCCTGATCCTGCCGGCGTGCGCAGCCCGATCGGCGCATACAAGCCGTCGATCATCTCCACGTACATGAGCCGCACCGGGATGTCCGAGCCGCGCACCGGCTCGACGATGGCGAGGTGCTGCGGGTCGTCTTGGACGGCAGCATGATTGGACGACATGAACAGGGTTCCTCCCACAATCGGGGCGCATTCCGGCGCGCTCCGGTGCTTTCTTGTTTGCCGGCTGTGCACAGCCGGCGCGGCTCAGCCGCGCAAGGCCGGGCCGTCCTTACGGCATCAGCACCGTCGACCCTGTGGTCTTGCGCGCCTCCAGATCGCGATGCGCCTGCGGGGCGTCCTTGAGCGCGTATTTCTGATTGATCGGGATCTTGATCTTGCCGCTCGCCACCACGTTGAAAAGGTTATTGGCGATCGAGAGGAGATCCTCGCGCTTGGCCGCGTAGGTGTTGAGCGTCGGGCGGGTGCAGAACAGCGAGCCCTTCTGCTGCAACAGGCCGATGTTGAACGCCTCGATCGAGCCTGAGGAATTGCCAAAGCTCGCGAACAGGCCGAGCGGCTTGATACAGTCGAGTGAGGCCGGGAAGGTCGCCTTGCCGACGCCGTCATAGACCACTTCGCAGAGCTTGCCGCCGGTGATCTCCCTCACCTTGGCGACGAAGTCCTCCTCCCGGTAGAGGATGGCGTGGTGGCAGCCGTTGGCCTTGGCGAGCGCGGCCTTCTCCTGCGAGCCGACGGTGCCGATGACGTTGGCGCCGATGTGGTTCGCCCACTGGCAGGCGATGAGCCCGATGCCGCCCGCCGCCGCGTGGATGAGCACGTTCATGCCCTTCTGCAGCTTGAAGGTCCGGTGCAGCAGGTATTCGACTGTCATGCCCTTGAGCATCATGCCGGCGGCCTGCTCGTAGCTGATCGCATCCGGCAGCTTCACCAGGCGATCGGCCGGCATGATCCGCTCGGCCGCGTAGCTCCCGAGCGCGGAGGTATAGCCGACGCGGTCGCCGACCTTGACCTCGGTCACGCCCGCGCCGATCGCCACGACCTCGCCGGCCCCCTCGTTACCGGCGGTGAACGGCAGGCCGCTCGCCGACGGATAGAGGCCGGAGCGGAAATAAGTGTCGATATAGTTGAGGCCGCAGGCGTGGTTCTTCACCCGGGCCTGGCCCGGCCCCGGCGCGGGCACGTCCACCTCCTCGTAGGTGAGCACCTCGGGGCCGCCGTTCTTATGAACTCGTACTGCCGCAACCATGGGACCACTCCTATTTTATTGGCCGGATTTTATTGATCGGACGCCTGCCGTGAGGTCGGCCGCAATGTGTCAAAGCGGCACGTTCCAATCAAGCGCTCAAGGCTTCGCCTGCGGGGGGCTGCGCCACCACGCTGAACGCCTCGACCGCCCCCGCAAAGGCCATCGCAAAGTAGCTGCGCGGGACGTGGAGCGCGAAGCCATCGGCGACGAGCGCCACGCCAATCAGCAGCAGGAAGGCGAGCGCCAGCCAGGCATGCGGATCAAGCAGCAGTTCGATCATCGGACCTTATCCCGTCGGTCAGGCCCACGGTGATGACATAGACCGCAACCACCACGAGACCGCCCGTCACCCACGGGCCGGGATCGAGGTCGCGCAGGACGGCGACGAACGCCAGACCCGACCATGCCACGACCGCGGCGACGTTGACCGCGCGCAGCCGGATGACGCGGAACGGATGGACGAACTTGAACGGCACGAAGGTCAGAACCGCCAGCATCGCCACGATCAAGGCCGCCAGCCACGGCGCGGGCTTGAGGATAAACAGATAGAAGGCCGCCGCGTTCCACAGCGTCGGAAAGCCGCGGAAATAGTTGTCCTTGGTCTTCATGTCGCGGTCGGCGAAATAGAGTGCGCCGGTGACCACGACGATGATGCCGGCCGGCAGGGCGAGCGGCTCCGGCAGCAGTCCGCCCATCGCAATCGCATAGGCGGGCACGAAGACATACGTCACAAAGTCGACCACGAGATCGAGCACGTCGCCGGACCAGCGCGGTAGCACCTCTGCGACATTGAGCCGCCGCGCCATCGTGCCGTCGATCCCGTCGACGAAGAGCGCGGCGCCGAGGCACAGGAACATCACCGCCCATTGGCCGCGGGCGCCTGCCACCAGGGCGGCAAACCCCAGCGCGGCGCCGGTGGCGGTGAAAATGTGGACCGCGAAAGCGCGAGTATGGGCAAACGGCGGCAGGGTCAAGCTCCTCGCGGACGGCAGAACAGCGTGTCCGGCTCAAGCGTGTCGGAATAGCCGAAGATCGGCACGGCGTCGCTCACACAGGTCTGCTGGCCGATGCCTATCACAATGTTGACCGACCAGAGCTCCTGGCCGGAATTGTCGTAATACTTGTCCGCCGCACAGTAGATTTGGCCGTCCTCCAGGAATTTCACCAGGCCTTCTTGCTCGACGAGCGCGCAGATCTCCTCCGGTTCAATATCTTCGAGCCCAAGGGTGCTGAAGAAGATGGTGAGCGAGGTCACCTGGTCTTCCGCCCACATTTCGGCCCGGAATGCCCGCCCGTCCGACAGCACGCCTTCACACCAGCCGATGTCGACCATGCCGCTCGCGTCTTTCACGATCCGCAGCTGCTGCCGGGAGCGGTCGGGGACCGGGAATTGGGGTTGCAACACAATGGCCATATGCTACGTCCGCTTGCTCGTATCGCTCTATTTTAGGCTAACCACGGCGGTGCGAACGAGACCCACGCGATGACGCGGCCCTCGGTCGAGGTGGTAGTCGTCGGCGGCGGCCCGGCGGGCCTGACCGCCGCGATCGCGCTCGCCGGCGCGGGCGTTGCGACCGCCCTTGTGGCCGGGCGTCCGCGGGAAGCCGACAACCGTACCACCGCGCTGCTTGCGGGTTCGGTCACGGCGCTCGAGACGCTCGACATCTGGCGGCGCTGCCGGGCGCAGGCTGCAGCTTTGCGCGTGATGCGAATCGTCGATGATACCGGGCGGCTGCTGCGCGCCCCCGAAGTGCGCTTCGAGGCCGACGAAATCGGCCTTGCAGCGTTCGGATACAACATCGAGAACCGCCCTCTCCTCGCCGCCATGATGGAGCGGACGCGCGAGCTTTCCGCGCTGACGCTGGTGAGCGAAGACGCGATCGCGATCGAGATCGGCGACCAGGCCGTCACCGTGCGCCTCGACAGCGGCGAATCGATCGTCGGCCGCCTGCTGATCGGTGCCGATGGCCGCCACTCGCGTTGCCGGGCAGCGGCCGGCATCGAAACCGAGCGCTGGCGTTATCCACAGGCGGCGCTGACCTTCACGCTCCACCACGGCCGTCCGCACCAGGATATCTCGACCGAGTTTCACACCGAGACCGGGCCTTTCACGCTGGTACCGCTGCCCGGGCTGCGCTCGAGCCTCGTTTTCGTCACCGATCCGGAAGGGGCCGCGCACGCCGCCGCCCTCCCCGCCGCGGAACTCGCCGCCGAGATCGAGCGGCGCTCGCATTCGATTCTCGGCAAGATCGAGGTCAAGCCCGACCACGGCGTGTTTGCGCTCGCGGTCGAGCGGGCGCGCCTGTTCGGCACAGGCCGCGTCGCGCTCGTCGGCGAGGCTGCCCATGTCATTCCACCGATCGGTGCGCAGGGGCTCAATCTCGGGCTGCGCGATGCCGCCACCATCGGCGAGCTCGCGGTGGCGGCGCACCGCGAGGGGCGCGATCCGGGCGCGGACGAGTTGACGGCGCGCTACGAGCACGTGCGTCGCGCCGACGTGATGAGCCGCACGCTCGCGGTCGATCTCCTCAATCGCAGCCTCCTCTCGGACTTTCTGCCGCTGCAAGGCGCCCGCGGCCTCGGCCTTACACTGCTACAGCAGATCGGTCCCTTGCGCCGCGCCGCCATGCGCGAGGGCGTCGCGCCAGCGGCCGCGCAGCCACGTCTTATGCGCGGCGAAGCCCTGTAGTTAGCGCAAATGACTTTGGAGTTTCTTGCTGTTACACTTCGTAGCGTATTGTTGTGGGCGGCGGGCGACGATGTCCATTCAACAAGGCGACGTCACAACGGCGAGCGCTTCGGCGCCTGCCACGGCAGGCGGCTTCCGCGATCCAGCGGGGCTGACCCGATGGCTCAAGTTCTTCCTGTACCTTGCCATCGCGCTCAGCGCGCTGTCCATTGTGTCGGCGCTTCTGCAACTGAAGATGCTGAACGAGGTCCAGGCGGGACGATTGCTCACGCCCGGCGAGGCCAACAGCAATGATACGCGCGAGCAGATCATCGCCGGCGTAAGATTTCTCCAAATCGTGGCCATTGTCGTCATTTTTTCGATGTGGATTTACCGGGCAAACTACAACGCCCGAGAGCTTGGCGCCGCCGACATGAAGTTCTCGCCCGGATGGGCGGTGGGCTGGTATTTCATTCCGGTCGCCAATCTATGGAAGCCGTACCAGGCGATGTGCGAGATCTGGCAGGCGAGTGCCGATCCAGCGCATTGGAAACAGCAAGCGCGCGGCCCGATCCTGCCCTGGTGGTGGGGCCTGTTTGTCCTGTCCAACTTGATTAGCAATGCATCGTTGCGAATGATGTTACGGGCAAAGACGGTGCCCGACCTCATCCTGTCCACCATAGTCTCGGCCGTCAGCGACGCCATCGATATCGCGGCGAGCGCGGCCGCGCTGGTACTGGTGATCCAGATATTTCGCATGCAAATGGCGCGCCGCGCAGCTGACGCATTTGCCTAAAGCCGCTGCGTCGGCTCGACGCCGAGGAGCGCGAGCCCGGCGTTCTCGAAATTCGACAGATGCGCCTGGCCCTGCGCCAGCGCGGTGTGCATGTCGCGAAAGCGCCGTTCGAACGGGCTGCCGTTGAAGATTGCGGTGGTCCCGGCCGCGCGGTAGCAGAAATCGACAACCTGGGCGCCCTCCTCCATCGCCGAAGTAATCGCGACGCGCAGCTCGGCGCGCTGGTCGAGCGAGAATTTCCCCACCCGCGCCGATGTCTCCCAGATGTCCGAGAGCATGTGCAGAAGATAAGCGCGCGCCGACTGCAGGCCCCCGGTCGCGCGCGCGACACCGGCCTGGATCGCGGGGTGGTCGCGCAACGGGGAAGATGTGCCAAGCGTCGCCGCCCTCGCCTTCGTTTGCGCGAGCACCTTGAACGCGGCGAGACAGGCGCGCGCGAGCCCGAGCGCCACGCCGGAGAAGCCGATGCCATAGAGCGTCAGCAGCGGAATGTTGTAGAGCGGGCCCTGCTCGCGCCGATCGGGCGCATAGTCGCGCCAGGTCGTATAGGCTTCAGGCACGAACAGATCGGCGACCTCGTAGTCGTTGCTGGCGGTCCCGCGCAGGCCTGCGACATGCCAGGTGTCGTGGATGGTCGCGCTTGCCGGGCGAAACAGCATCGTCCGATTGAGCGGCCGCCCGGCCGCATCGAGGCGCTGCTTGCCCTCGGCGTCGAACACCACCGAATGCCCGCCCATCCAGGTTGCGTTGGCGCTGCCGCTCGCGAAACGCCATTTGCCGGTGACGCGGTAGCCGCCCTCGACCATCACCGCCTTGGCGAGGCCGGCCGGCGGCCCCCAGGCGATGAGCGCGCTCTTCGCCCCGAACACTTCGCGCGCAATCCCGGGATCGAGATAGCCCGCCGCATGCGAACTCGCCAGCGTCTGCGCCAGGCACCAGGCGGTACTGGCGTCCGCCGCCGCGACTTCCTCGATCACCTGGTTGTAGGCCATGATATCGGCTGCGCCGCCGCCGAGCGAAGACGGCATCAGCATATGCAGGAGGCCCGCTTCGCTGAGCGCTGCGATCACCTCGGGCGCAATCCGCCGCTCCCGTTCGTTGCGGTCGGCGGCTGCCGCGATCACGGGCGCGAGCGCACGGGCGCGCGCGACCCAGTCGGTATCGACGATATGGCCCCGGTCGTTCATCAGTTCATCGCGATCCCGAGCTCGCGCACGACACGCCCGAATTTCTCGCGCTCGCGCTTGAGAAAGGCACGGACATCCTGGGTCTTGCTCGGCTCCACGCCCTGCCTACCGAGCGTCGCGCGCACTTGCGGGTCCTTGAGCGCAAGCGCCGTCTCCTTCCGCAACAGCTCGGTCACATCCGCCGGCATGCCC
The DNA here is from genome assembly GCA_963753575.1 of uncultured Alphaproteobacteria bacterium. GTDB lineage: Bacteria > Pseudomonadota > Alphaproteobacteria > Rhizobiales > Xanthobacteraceae > VAZQ01. Next base: position 900,031 of record CAVWCR010000003.1, on the reverse strand, counting down.
TTCGGCCCCAGCAGCACGGTCCAGCTATCGAGATCAAAATCGGCGACGCCCGCCTCCTTGAAGGTCGGCACGTTTGGCAGCGCGCTCGATCGCTCGTCACCGACGAGCGCGATCGCCTTCACCAGGCCGGCATCGATCGCGCCCTTGGCGACCGAGACGCCGCCGTAGAACAGATCGACATGGCCGCCGGAAACATCAGCGACCGCCTGTGCACCGCCGCGATAAGGAATATGCGTGACGTTGAGGCTCCTGATCCGGTTGAGCCAGGCGCCCATGATGTGCGAGGGGCTGCCGATACTGCCGCCATAGGTGTACTTGCCGGGCGCGGCGCGGATCTCCTCGATCAGGTCGCGCAGGTTGTTCGCATGCACCTTCTTCGAGGCGATCAGCACCACGGGGATGATACCGGTCACCGCGATCGGCTCGAAATCGCCGAGGGAATACTTCGCGCTCTTGGAGAGCTGCGGAACCACCGCCGTCTCGGTCGTAAAGCCCGCATAGAGCGTGTGGCCGTCCGGCGGCGCATGCGCCGCCAGCGTCGCGCCGATCGTGCCGCTCGCGCCCGGTTTGTTGAGCACCACCACCGACTGGCCGAGGCGCTCCTGCAGCTTCTGCGCGACCGCGCGCGCGATCAGGTCAGTCGATCCGCCGGCCCCGTAGGACACCACGATCTCGATCGTCTTCGAGGGATAGTGCTGCGCCTGCGCGGACGGCAGCGTCGCCAATAGAGCAAACAGTGCCAGCGCCAGCCTGGTCATGCGGTTTCCCCCTTGTCACCCGGCCCTCAGGTTACGGCAGGGCTGCTTCGCTTCCAAGCATATCAGGCGCCTGTTAAGGTCGCGAAAAGGGAGACATTGCCATGACGGTCGTAAGAATTCAGCAAGTGCCATCGCTGCGTCAACGGGTCAGCGACGAGGAATGGCAGGCCCGGGTCGAGCTTGCAGCCGCCTATCGGCTGGTCGCGCATTACGGCTGGACCCACCTCATCAACAACCACATTTCGCTGCGCGTGCCGGGCACGCAGGACCAATTCCTGATCAACCCTTACGGCCTGCTCTACGAGCAGGTCACCGCCTCGAACCTGGTCAAGATCGACGTCGACGGCAACATCCTCGACGAGACGCCCTACCGGGTGAACAGCGCCGGCTTCGTCATTCACAGCGCAATCCATATGGCCCGCAAGGACCTGCACGCGGTGCTGCATACCCACACGGTCGCGGGCCAGGCGGTCTCCGCGCTCGACTGCGGCCTATTGCCGCTCAACCAGAGCGCCATGCGTTTCTACAAGCGCATCGGCTATCATGAGTTCGAAGGTGTCGCCTCCGATCTCGACGAGCGCGAGCGCATCGTCGCCGATCTCGGCGAGCACAAGTGCCTCATCCTCAAGCACCACGGTCTCCTGACCGCTGGCGTCAACATCGGCGAGGCATTCAACCTGATGTACTACCTCGAGAAGAGCTGCGAGACCCAGATGATGGTGCTTGCCTCCAATCAGCCCTACAGCCTGCCTTCGGCGGCAGCCTGCGAGAAGTCAGCGCGCATCTTCTGGGGCAACGGCCGCGTGCATGACCGCGACTGGCCGGCCCTGATGCAGCTCGTTGAATCGCTTGATCCATCGTTCCGCAACTGAGGCAATGTTGATCGAACAAATACAGCTCGAACGGGATCGGTCGAATGATCCGTTCGTCCCCGCGCAAGCGGAGGCCCAACGAAATAGAGCAAGTAAGAATCGCAGCGAGCTGCCCCCGGGTTCCCGCTTGCGCGGGAACGAACGGATGGGACATCGCCTCCCCGCGCGCTTCCTGCTTCTCCTGCTCGCGTCGCTCACCTTCTCGACTGCCGCGACGCCATCGCGCGCGCAGAATTATCCGTCGCGTCCGGTCGAGCTGATCGTGCCGTTCGCGGCCGGCGGCGGCGCCGAGCTGCTGGCCCGGCTCCTGAGCGACGGCCTCAACAAGCGGCTTGGCCAGCCGTTCCTGGTGATCAACCGGCCGGGCGCCAACACCAACCTGGGCACGCTCACGGTGGTGCGCGCCAAGCCCGACGGCTACACGCTTGGCATCGCCAGCGTCGGCCTCGCCGCCAATCCGTCGCTCTACAAGAATCTCAGCTTCGAGCCGCAGCGCGATCTCGAGCCGATCTCGCTCATCGCCAATTCCCCCACCATCCTGGTGGTGCCGCCATCATTGCCGGTGAACACGCTCAGCGAGTTCATCGCCTATGCCAAAGAGCGGCCGGGGGCGCTCAACTACGGCACCTACGGCGCCGGCAGCGGGCCGCATCTCGCGACCATGCTGTTCCAGGCCAAGACCGGCGCGCGCATGGTGCACGTGCCCTTCAGCGGCGGCGGCCCGGCCGCCGTCGGCGTCATGACCAACCAGGTGCAGGCGCTGTTTTCCAGCGTGCTTCCGGTGCTGGGTCTCGTCCGCGGCAAGAAGCTCAAGCCAATCGCGATCGCAGCCGATCGCCGGTCGGAATTGCTGCCAAACGTCCCGACGTTCCGGGAGCAGGGCTTGGCCTATCGCACCGGCACCTGGTTCGGGCTGCTGGCGCCCGCCAAGACGCCGCCCGCAATCATCGATCTCGTCCACCGCAAGACCGTCGACGTGTTGCAGGATCAGGCGGTGCGCCGCAAGATCGCGGAGCAGGGCGGTGAGATCGTCGCAAGCTCGCCTTCCGAATTCCGCACCTTCATCAAGAACGAGACCGAGCGGCTTGCCGAAGTCATTCGCCTCGCCAAGATCAAGCTCGACTGATGCGGTTGATGATGACCAACTCGCATCTCCCTCGGCGGCGTCCTCGCGAAGGCAGGAACCCAGTCAACGCCGACGGGGAAGTGAAAAACAAAAATTGATCAACGCGGAGGAAACCCACAATGCGCCGCAAGACCATCTGTGTCCTTGGCATTCTTGGCGCGCTTGTGACGCTCGCCACTGCCCATGCCCAGGGCAACTACCCCTCCCGCGTGGTGCGGATCGTCGTTCCGTTCCCGCCCGGGTCCGGCACCGATCTCCTGGCGCGGCTTCTCTCGGATCAGCTGTCCCGCAAATGGAACGCCTCGGTCATTACCGAAAACGTGCCGGGCGCATCGGGCAATATCGGCGCGGCTGACGTGTTCCGCTCGGCGCCCGATGGCCACACGCTGCTCTTGTGTCCGCCCGGCCCGATCTCGACCAACAAGTCGCTGTTCAAGGATCTCGCGTATGATGCTTCGCGCTGGGTTGCGATCTCCTGGCTCACCACCGTTCCCTATGTGCTCATCACCCGCACGAGCTTTACGGGCGGATTCAAGGACCTGATGGCGTACGCCAAGGCCAATCCCAACAAGGTCACCGCCGCCATGCCGGGGCCGGGCGGCACGGCGCATCTGTCGGCCGCGCATCTGGAGTCAATGGCCGGCATCAAGCTCGTGCACGTGCCCTATCGGGGGCTCGGGCCCGCCATCAACGACATCATCGCCGGCCACGTCGACATGATGTTCGACACCTTCACAACCTCGCTGCCGCAGCACCAGGCCGGCAAGGTCAAGATGGTGGCGGTCGCAAGCCCGCAGCGCCAGCCGGCAGTACCCGACGTGCCGGCGATCGCCGAGTTCTACCCCGGCTACCGCTCGATCACCTGGTTCGGGATCGTGGCGCCGCCCGGCACGCCGGATGCGCTCGCCGATCGCATCAACCGCGACGTCGCCGATGTCATCCGCCGGCCCGAGGTCAACAAACGGCTGCGCGAGATGAAGATGGAGCCGATCGGCAGTACCCGCGCGGAGGCGGAACGCTTCTTTGCCGAGGAGGCTGCGCTCTGGGGCAAGGTCATCCGCGACGCCAAGATCACGCTGCAGTAGCGGCGCGCGGCGGGACATCGTGGTTTGCCGGGCGGCTGACCATCGGACGGCTGAGCCGCGCGACACGCTCTTGCGGCGAGCCCGCAACGATTGACCCGGCGGCCCGGGTTGTTACTCTTCCGGCTCAATCACACGAACACTGCGCCAAGAGCGCCCGGGGCACGTCATGGGACTTCTCAGACGATCGGCGCCGAGCCATCTGATCCCGGTCCATGCTGACAACGCGACCAGGAAGGACTGGGTGATCCTGCTCGAGGCCAGCACCATCGTCGGCCCCTCGCCTGAGCGGCTGCGCGTCGCGCGCGCCACGCAGGAACGCAAGATCGTCAAGAAATACAACATCCTGCTGCGTGCCCAGCATTTCCTCGTCGTTGACGGCTACGACCCGCGCATCCATGCCGTCTATTTCTGTCCGCAACTCTTCCGCTACGACCCCGACAAGAAGCTCGTGCCGCTGCAGGGCGAGGAGATCGGACGCATGATCGCGCAGGCGCTCGAAGGCGGCGTGACGCCGCGGCGCCCGTGGTACGAGCCGGCGGAGAAAACGCCCGACCGGCCGACGATCAACGCTCAACCGCAGACCGAGTTCGATACCGTGGTGGTCGAATTGCCGCGCAACGCGGCGGTGACATGACCGCTAGAGCGGCGGGTTCAGGGCACGACAATCCGATAGCTGCCGTCGGCAGATGGACGCCGCTCGAAGACGGCCGCGACCAGCTCGCGCGCCAGCCGATCGGCGATCGGCAGCCGATAGTGGAGCGCATCCCAGTAATTCTCATCGTTGCTGGTGAGCGGCGACGCGATCCGCCAATCGATCAGTCTGGCGCCGTATTTGCGCGCGAGCACGGCGATGCGCGACTTGCATTCGGCCTCGACGGCGGCCGCGCGCGTCCCAGGCCATGGCTGCGCCACGACATGTGTCGGCATGTCGGCCAGAACGGTCAGCGTGGTCGGTGCCACTCGCGCGAGCGCGTGCGCGAGCCATGCCAGCGCCGGAAACGACAGCGCGTTGCGCTCCCGTTCGGGCAGGATCGGCGGCGGCAGGTCGGGTAACGCCCTCGGCCCGCCATTTCCCCACAGGCGGTGCCGCGCCCGCGCCGCGTCGTATTGCGATTCCGGAGGCGTGAACACCTGGTATCCGTCGTAGCGGATTTTCTCGCGCGACAGTCCGAGCCGATAGCCGATCACACGCCCCGCGATGGTTATGGCGGCGCTGTTGAGGAGGTGAAGATAGTCATTCCACGGATTGTCGTCATACATCCAGAGCGGAAAACCGTGCAGCGTCGGTGTCTTGTCCGCCTGCGGGTCGCACCAGCGCTGATCGAGCGCGACGATCAGAACCTTGGGCGGGCCCGCGTGGCGCTGGAAATAGCGCACCATCTCCATCTGTTCCCAGGCGGTCATGGCGTTCATCGACAGGTTGGCAAGACGCGCCCCGAACGGACCGTTGAGCGCTTGCGGATCGATCAGCCGCGCGGTCGAGGATCCAACGATGAGCGAATCGAACCGTCTGCTGCGCGCGATCTGCGGATAGGCGAAACGCTGAGCGATGGTGAGGATCGGGCGCTCGAGCGGCAGCGAGAACGGTACCATGTCGTAGGGATCGACCAGAATGAGGAACAGGTAGACGAGCGCGATGCCACCCGCGAACGTCTTCAGGAACAGCACGGCAAACCGCGACCAGCTTGTCGGCTCGAGGAGCCGCACCGAGCCGGACCTCAGGCGTTGCATCATCAGGCGTTGCAGCATGGGACGTCCGCCGTCAGAACTGGAAATAAATGAAGTTCACCGGCGCACCGCGGCCGACTTCGAGCACGCAGAACACCGCGAGGACCGCAGCACCTAACGCCAGCGCAGGCCGCGGCGTCAGCATGCGATCCTTCAGCTCATGCGCCGACGGCACGAGCGCGCTCACGAGTGCGGCCGCCAATAACAGCGCTTTCTCCTGCAACACGCCGCCCACGCCGGCGAGGCCCGCAAGCGACGCCAGGATGGAGCCGGCGGTTGCGAAACCGTCGGCGCGAAACATCACCCAGCCCGCCATAACGAACAGCATCGTGATGGCCCAGCCGGCGAGCGCCGGCAGCGGCCGGCCGAGCCCTTGCCAAGCGCGACACACAACCAGTCCCAGCCCGTGCCACAGACCCCATGCGACGAACGTCCACCCTGCCCCATGCCACAAGCCGCACAGTCCCATGGTCGCAAGCGTCGCCAGCACATAGCGAAGCGCGCCGTGCCGGCTGCCGCCAAAGGGAATGTAAAGATAGTCGCGCAGAAAGTTGGACAGCGATATGTGCCAGCGCCGCCAGAATTCGCGAATATTGGTTGCCAGATAGGGCCGCCGGAAATTCTCCGGCAAGAGCACGCCGAACAGCAGCGCGCTTCCGATCGCCATCTCGGTATAGGCGGAAAAGTCCAGGAACAGCTGGAACGAGAAGCCGAGCACGGCGCTCCACGCCTCGCCGAAGTCGAGCACCCGGCTCGCCGCCTTCGCGAACAACGGATCGACGAATTCCGCCAACCGGTCGGCAAGCAGGACCTTCTTGGCAAACCCGACCGTGAAGATGACGAGGCCGATGCTGATGCGCTCGCCCCATCCGTCGCGCCGCGGGTCGAGCGCGAATTGCGGTATGAGCTCGTTGTGGCGCACGATCGGGCCGGCGATCAGGTGCGGATAGAGCAGGACGAACAGGGCAAACGGCCGAAACGCATAGATCGGCGCGTTCCCTCGCATGCGATCGACCAGATAGGAAATGAGCTGGAACGAGAAGAAGCTGATCCCGATCGGGAGAATGATGTGCGCTCGCGGCAGCGAAAGCCCGCTCGCGGCTTCGATCGAGGCGATGACAAAGTCGAGATACTTGAAGGTGCCGAGCGAGGCGAGGTTGAGGATGATGCCGGCGACCAGGAACGCCTTGCGCCCACTGCACTCATGTGCAACCGCGATGAGCCAGGTCGCGGCGATCTGTGCGACCGGAAGAACGATGAAACGCGCGTCCCACCATCCGTAGAAAGCAAGCGACGCGCCGATCAGCACCCACTGGCGCAATGTCGGCGACGGCGCGCTCGCGTAGTAGATCAGGACAACGATGGGCAGGAATGCGAGCACATAGAGCTGTGATTGGAACAGCATTGCCCACCCGCATCGAGATTCCGCCGGGCGGATATTTCGGCCCCGAAGCTGAGCCGTCAAGGGCGGCGGCCGAGCGCCTGAGTGCTTCGCGCTCCGTTCAGAGCCGAGGCGTCATTTCGACATCAGCGTCGGCGCGCTTTTCGGCCAGTCGGAGAGGTCGTGTGGGCTTGTTAATTTCTGGCCCGTTTCGATCGCACGCTGTCCGGCCGCGTCGTAGCGCACGAGAATGAGCGCAATCAGGACGAGGAGGAGGATCAGAAGGGTGCGGAACCAATCGGTCCAGGACATTGTGTGCCCTCTTGTGCCAGCGGCGGGCAGCGTTCCCGCATCGACAGACCCAAACTGACGATTTGATGACGCGTTGTTTCGAGGCGGAACACGATGTCGCGCACGAAGCCTCCCGCCGGGTCTTGTGCATAAACCCTGACGCGGGGGCCGTGCAGTGGCGGCAGCGCCGCAGTCACAAACGGTCTGCCGCCGCCCTGGGCGGCCCCAATCCATTTCAGGAAAGCCAAGTCCCGGGCGTTACTTGGAGGAAAATTGGTATGTCGACGTGCCCTTTAATTCCTTTAGTTCTTGCGTTTTATTTGACATTTGGTGAATATTCACCTATTGTAGCCGCCGGTGGTCTCGCTCAATGGCATGCACAACCGCGATCGCCCGGAGCGATACGGCTGACCTTGCTCGGTCCGTGCACCGCGTGATCTCCGCGGGGAGATCAGGGCTATTTGACAATTGAACAGGAGAGACGTGCGGAAGACACTGCTCCTCTGCCGGTTCCCGCACGCATCCTTCGCTTCGTGCTCTGCTTCTTGGCGACAGGCGGGCGAAAGCAGAGAGAAGCGGGGGAAACGGGGGAAGCCGGGAAGCGGGGAAACGCATGGACCATGCGGCTGCAGATTTTTGCCAGAACGAACCCACCGTGACGAAAACCATCACGTCATCAATGACATCGCACGGATTTTGGCATCGGCATGCGGGCGCGCGCGACAGCGGAGAGAATGCGTCGCAGATTTTTTGCCAAGACGAACCCAACGGAGAAAATCCCTGTACAATCAACGCGGCAGGCCGAAACGGACACTAAACACTCGCTCAGGAACTTCAGATCGAAAAGCGGCACTAGAATCATAGAGTTGCTCGTGCCCCTTTGCTTCCGAAGTTCGTGTCAGGGGGTGCCGCGACGACAAACGAACTTCGGAAACGGGGGCACTAGCCATGCGTTTGATCGCTCTCACCACCACAGCTCTCCTCGCGCTCCTCGTGCTGCCGGACGCAGGCCACGCTCAGCAGTTCCCGACCAAAACAGTTCGCATTGTCGTCCCCTACCCTGCCGGTGGCGGCACCGACATCCTGGGGCGTTTCCTGGCCGAGCATCTCGCGCGCAAATGGGGCCAGTCGGTGATCGTCGAAAACATCGGAGGTGCCGCCGGCAACATCGGCGCCGCCGACGTGTTCCGCGCCGCGCCTGATGGATACATGCTGCTGGTCGCCTCGCCCGGTCCGGTTGCGACCAACCGATTTCTCTACAAGGACATGCCCTATGATTCGAAGCGCTGGACCGCGATCGCGCTGCTCGCAACCGGTCCCTACGTGCTGGTGCTGCGCAAGAGCTTCCCGGGCGGAACCGTCAAGGACCTGATCGCGCAGGCCAAGGCCAATCCGGGCAAGATCACCGCCGCCACGCCCGGCGTCGGCTCGGTCGGACACCTCGCGACGGTCGAGCTCGAGATGCTGGCCGGCATCAAGCTGACGCAGGTGCCCTACCGCGGCCTCGGCCCTGCGGTGAACGACATCATCGCCGGCCACATCGACCTGATGTTCGACACGCCCACCACCTCGCTGCCGTTGCATCGCGACGGCAAGGTCAAGATCATCGCCACCGGTACGCCCGAGCGCATGCGCACGTCTCCCGACATTCCGACCGTCGCGGAGGCCGGCGTGCCCGGCTTTCGCGCCGTCACCTGGTACGCCATGGTCGCGCCGCCCAACATGCCTGCGCCGCTGGTCGAGAAGATCAATCGCGACGTGGTCGAGATCCTCGGTCGGGCGGACGTCACCGAGCGCGTGCGCGCGATCCAGATGGAGCCGGTGACGCGGACGCCGGCGGAGTCGGCCAAATTCTTTGCCGAGGAAGCCGAGCTCTGGGGCAAGGTGATCAAGCAGGCGAACATCCCCTTGCAGTGATGCGGCCGACGGCCCAAGCAAGAAACGCCAAGCGCAGGGTGGAAGGACGACACGATGAAGAAAGCTCTGTTTCTCGCAATCGCTGTGCTGACGGTAGGCGTTGCTCCCGGCTCAGCGCAGGACAACTTTCCGGCCAACCGCGTCACGATCGTGGTGCCCTCGCCGGCCGGCTCGACCACGGACGCGCTGGCGCGTCTCGTCGCCGAAGCGCTCAACCAGAAATGGGGCAAGCCGGTGATCGTCGAGAACAACTCCCGCGGTCTCAACGCCGGCGCCGACCAGGTCGCACGCGCGCAGCCCGACGGATACACGCTCCTGGTCAGTCCGCCGTTGCCGCTCACGGTCGCGAACCTGCTCTACAAGGAGATCAGCTACCGCCCAGGCGAGTTCACGCCGGTGTCGCTGCTTGCCAAGATCGCCAACGTGCTCGCGGTGCGCAAGGAGTTGCCGGCGCGCTCGGTGCAGGAACTCGTGGCCTTCGGCAAAGCCAATCCGGGCAAGCTCACCTATGGCTCGCAGGGCGCAGGTTCCACGGCACATCTGAGCGGCGCGCAGCTTGAGGTCCGCGCCGGCATCAAGATGGTGCACGTGCCTTACCGTGGCTCGGCGCCCGCGCTCAACGATTTGATCGCCGGCCACATCGACATGTTCTTCGACACGCTCACGACGTCGGTGCCGCTGCATCAGGCCGGCAAGATCAGGATCATGGCGGTCGCCGCCCCCGAGCGGGCGCCGGCGCTGCCCGACATTCCGACCATCGCGGAGTCGGGCCTGCCCGGTTTCCGCTCGATCACCTGGTTCGCCATGGTCGGACCGCCGCATCTGCCGGCCGCGCTTGCAGCGCGCATCAACCGCGACGTTGTCGACATCCTCAAGCAGCCGGCCGCCAACGCCAAGCTGCGCAACCTCCGCCTCGACCCGATGATCGGAACACCGGAGGATGCCGCCAGGTTCTTCGCCGAGGAAACCAAGCTCTGGGGCGGTGTCATCAAGGAGGCGAACGTCACGCTGCCTTGACGCGGTCGCTTACGCGCGCAGCGCCTGGGCAAGATTCACGCACACCTCGACGAGGTCGCCAAGCGCATTGAAGCGCGGCTGCGCCGCGAGATGCGGGCTCATCACCACATTGGGAAAGGTCAAAAGCTCATCGTCGCTTCGCCCGGGCTCCTCGTAGAGCGGATCAAGCGCGAAGCCGCCGAGCCGCTGCGAGCGCAACGCCTCGAGCAAAGCGGCGCGGTCGACTGCGTGGGCGAGCGCGATGTTGACCAGCATGGCACCGGGCTTCACCTGCGCGAGCTCGTTGCGGCCGATCAGGCCGCGGGTCGAGGGCGAGGCGGGCAATACCGGCACGATCCAATCGCTTTCGGCGAGCAGCGTCGCAAGCGGCACATAGGTCGCATCGAGCGCACGCTCGTGCGCCGCATCAAGTTGCGTGCGCTGATAATAGAGCGTTCGCATGCCGAAGGCTTTCGCCCGCAGCGCGATCTCGTAGCCGATCTCACCGAGCCCGACGATCCCGAGCGTCGAGCCATAGAGCATGCGCACGCCGGGAATGCGCGGAAAGTTGGAATTGGGCGTGTGGCGCCGGTCGAACGGCTTGTAGACAAAGCCCGCTTCGGCGATCTGTTCCACGCTGATGCGACCGAGAAAGCGGTCGAGCTTCTTGGCGAGCGTGAGCATCAGCGCAAACGCCATCTCGGCGCAGGCAAAGTTGGAGCGCCGGCGGATGGTGAGCACCCGCACGCCCTTCGCCGCACAGGCGGCCGCGTCGATGTTGCGCAGAAGCAGCCCGAACTTCTGCACCACCTTGAGATCGGCGCCGGCTGTAAGCTCGTCCGCTCCGACCTTCAGGCTCTCCACGACCAGCGCGCCCGCTCCACGCAGGGCTGCGCGCAGCTCCTCCTGCGTCGACACGATGCGCACTTCGGACGGAAACAGCGCGCCCACGCGCTTGCGCACGTCGGCCACGTAGCCCGCAAAGTCCGGCTCATCGTGGGCGAAGAAATCCGCAAAGGCAACGTAGCGCTCGGCCGACGTATTCGGATCGAGGAGAAGGCCGACCAGGCGCAGAAAAGGGTCGTCTTCGACGACCAGGACGTTGCTTGCAGGCACCGTGCGCTCCAAGGCGATCATTGCGCCCGCACCGCTCATGGCACGGGCGCGGCGAAAACGAGCGAGCAGGTCTCAGAGCCTGAAATTCAGAACTCTTCATGATCGGCGTCCAGCGTGCCAGTTCATCGTTGATCATCCGCTGCGCCAGCTCAGGGCTGGATTCGTCCGTCGGCTCGAAGCCCGACTTTCCCAGAACACTGAGCAATTGAGCGTCGGCCATGACCTGGCGGGTGGCGTCGGCGAGCGTCTTGATGATCGCAGGCGAAACGCTCTTGGGTGCAATCAGGCCATTGAAATTGGCGGCAATCATGCGCGGAAGCCCCGCCTCGATGGTGGTCGGGATGTCGGGCGCCACCTTGAGCCGGGTCGCATGCGCGACCGCCAGGATGCGCACCTTGCCGGTGCGGTGAAGCTCAAGCAGCGGTCCGCCGATGTTCGGCGTCATCATCTGGATATGGCCGGCCGCGAGATCCTTAACCCCGGGCGCCGAGCCTTTGTAAGGGATGTGCACGATGTCGGGTGCGCCGATAAGCTGCTTGAACAATTCGCCCGCGAGATTGGTCAGCGTGCCGGTGCCGGCCGAGCCATACGACAGCTTTCCCGGGTTCGCCTTGGCATACGCGATGAGCTCCTTCAGATTCTGCGCGGGGACCGATTCATGCACGACGATTACCGTCGGCGAGACGCAAAGGATATAGATCGGAGCGAAGTCCTTGACTGGATCGTAGGGCGGCTTCTTCATCAACACCGGCAGCAGGACCTGCGTGCTGGTGTTGCCGAACAGGAGTGTGTAGCCATCGGCCGGGGAGTGCGCGACATCGGACGCGCCGATCGTGCCGCCGCCGCCACCCTTGTTCTCGATCACCACAATTCCGAGCGAAGACTTCACCTTTTCGGCCCACAGGCGGCCGACCACATCGGTTGCGCCGCCAGCCGAGAACGGAACGATCAGCTTGATCGGACGCTCAGGATAACGGCCTTGCGTCCATGCCGTCGAAGGCAGGAGGCCTGCAGCCGCGATCGTGGCAAGGCCGCTCTTAACCAATTCACGACGATTCATTCACGGATCTCCGAAGCTAATATAAGCGGGCCCATCGGCACATACGTGGCGGTGCCAGAAAGTACGAGGACCACATGAAGCATCCCCGCAGCTATTTCAAGCCGCTTGCAATTGGCGCGCCAACGCCGCTCCGCGAGCTGCCGGTCAGGCTCGAGCGGATGATCCATTTCGTGCCGCCGCACGTCGAGAAGATGCGCGCCAAGGTGCCGGAGCTGATCAGGGAGGTCGACGTCGTTCTTGGCAATCTTGAGGACGCCATCCCGGCCGATGCCAAGGCGGACGCGCGGCACGGCTTCATCGCGCTCGCGCAGGCGAACGAGTTCGGCGCGACCGGGCTGTGGACGCGCATCAATGCGCTCGCCTCGCCCTGGGGGCTCGACGACATCACCGAGATCGTCGCAGCGGTCGGAAACAAGCTCGATGTCATCATGCTGCCCAAGGTGGATGGCGCGTGGGACATCCACTATCTCGACCAGCTCCTGGCCCAGCTTGAAGCGCGCCATCGCATCGGCAAGCCGATCCTGATTCACGCCATCCTGGAGACGGCCGAGGGCGTGAACAACGTCATCGAAATCGCGTCCGCCTCGCCCCGCATGCATGGCATCAGCCTCGGTCCGGCCGATCTTGCCGCCTCGCGTGCCATGAAGACGACGCGCGTCGGCGGCGGCCATCCCGGCTATCGCGTGCTCGCAGATGCCTCCTCGTCCGGCGGTGAACGCGCCGCGTTCCAGCAGGACCTCTGGCACTATACGATTGCCAGGATGGTGGACGCCTGCGCGGCCGCCGGCATCAAGTCGTTCTACGGGCCGTTCGGCGATTTCGCCGACCCGCAGGCCTGCGAAGCGCAGTTCCGCAATGCGTTCGTCATGGGCTGCGCCGGCGCCTGGACGCTGCATCCATCGCAAATCGCGATCGCCCGCCGGGTGTTCTCGCCCGACCCCGCCGAGGTCGCGGCCGCCATGGCCATTCTCAAGGCCATGCCGGACGGAACCGGCGCCGTCATGATTGACGGCAAGATGCAGGATGACGCCACCTGGAAACAGTCCAAGGTGCTCGTCGATCTTGCCCGTCAGATCGCCGCCAAGGATCCCGACGCGGCGGCGCGCTACGGCTTCTGACCCACTCATTCGTGCCCCTTTGCTTCCGAAGTTCGGGTCAGAGGGTGCCGCGACGTACCACGAACTTCGGGAGCGGGGCACTAGCGCGGGCCGCCGTCCTGGTCTATTTCCCAAGCATGCCCAAAGAGCGTGTCGCCAAATTCCAGATCGGCCAGATTGTCCGCCACCGGCTCTATCCGTTTCGGGGCGTGATCTTCGACATCGATCCCGAGTTCAACAATACCGACGAATGGTACGAGTCGATCCCGGCCGACCGGCGGCCGCCCAAGGACCAGCCGTTCTACCACCTGTTCGCCGAGAACGCGGAAACCGAGTACGTGGCGTATGTGTCCGAACAGAACTTGCTCGCCGACACCTCCGGCGAGCCGGTGCGGCACCCGCAGGTTGCCGAGGTCTTCGAAAAGGACAATTCCGGCGGCTACCGCCGACGTAATTCGCTGCTCAACTGAAAGCGCCTGTTCAAACGAAAGGCGCGCCCGTCTGACCGTGCGGGCGCGCCCTCTACGTACTTCCTGCTGCCTACTGTGCCTTCTTTTGGAATTCTTCGTAGCGCTTGCGCTGCATTTCTTCGAACACCTTGGGATCGGTCGGTGGACCGTCGTGGACCTTGCCAAAGTCGGTGAGCGGCAGCACCAGTGTGATGACCTGCCCCGAGCCGTTGATGCCCTGCACCGCAAGGCCCTTGCCCTTCTTCATGTGGTCGACGAGTTCACCGCTCGCCTCATAGTCCGCCATGCAGCCGTTGCCGGCGCATACGACGTAGGGCGCGGTCATCGGTTGCCCCTGGTCGATCACGACGCGCGTGCCTGGCTGCAACGCCATTCCGAGCGGCAGCGTCACGCGCAGCGTTCTTCTTGCCTCGCCTTCCGGCTCGATCAGCACCGCCGCCACCACCGGCAAGCCTGACTCCACCGCGCCATCGCGGCCCGTCAGGCAGACAGCCTTCGCCTTCGGGTCCTGGCCCTTGGGGCACACCTTGGTCCAGGGCGAGTAATTCAGCTTCGGCGGCTCGGCCGGTGCCTGTGCCTGTGCCTGCGGCGCCGCCCCTTTCGGTTGTGCCTTTTGTGCGTGGCTCTTGGACTTAGGGATCGGCGCCTGCGCAAACGCCTGTGACACCAGGACGGATGCCAGCGCCATCACGGCAAATGCCTGTCCGGCTCTTACGACTGCGACGAAATCTCGATGCTTCACGGGACTGCCTCCCTAACTCGCTCTCTCGCCATGGATGTTCACTAATGGATGCTCACTTAGTGTTAGCGCCCACCACGCCCCAGTCCGCCACATTGACGAACGGCAACCGCGTGTCCGAAGCGCTCCTCGGTCCGCCACTCGAACAGCGGTTATTTGGCATTACCTTCGAGCCGCTTGCGGGCGTCTTCCGCGCGCTTCTGCAACTCGTCTTGCAACTTCTTCTGTTGCGCCTCGAAAACCTGCGGGTCCGTCGGCGGACCATCATAGGCCTTGGCAAAGTCGTTGAGCGGCAGCACCAGCGTGATCGGCTGTCCGGAGCCATTGATGCCCTGCACCGCCAGTCCCTGCCCGCCCTTCAGCTTGTCGATGAGCTCTCCGCTCGCCTCATAATCGGCCATGCAGCCATTCTGGAAGCAGATCACATAGGGCCCTGTCATCGGCTGTCCCTGATCGACAATCACGCGTGTGCCTGGCTTGATCGACATGCCAAGCGGGAGCGTGACGCGCAGAATCTTCTTGTTCTCGCCTTCGGGCTCGATCAGGACGGCAGCCACCACTGGCATGCCGGACTCCACGCGGCCGTCCTTGCCGGTGAAGCAGACCTTTTTGGCGGTGGCTTCCTTGCCCTTCAGGCAGAACTTGGTCCAGGGTGAAAAAATCAGTTGCGGCTCAGACGGTTGCGCCGCTTCCTGTTGCTGCGGCGCCGCGGGCGCCGCCTTTTGCGGAGTTTTGGCTTTCGACTTGGCCTTTGGCACCGGCGCCTGCGCAAGCACGGCTGGCACCGTCAACATCGTCGTCGCCAGCGCAAGCGCCAATGCGCAAGCAACCGGGCGAGCCGGGGCGACCAACGTCCGATGTTCCATCTTTGATCCTCTTGCTGACCGCTCGCGCAGCAATTGGGCCTTGCCGAGCGGCGCCCCCCAAAGGCTGTGTCCCCACCAAATACGGCAAGAGCGTGACGCGTTCCTACGAGCCTCATATCGCACTTTCGATCCTCACGAAAGTCTCTGGTTCGGGCATTGAATTTTGGTGATAACGGAACAGACCGGCTTTCCGAGCTCGTGGCGCTAAGACCATGTTCCGACATCGGAAGGTTAATCGTACGAATTGTCGTTCGTCGTCCCACAGGACAAAAGTCTTTCAGCAGGCCGACAATGCGCGTGCCCCAAGAGCCCAATCGGGAGCCACGACAGCGATCACTCTGGCAAGCTGTCGTCAGCGGCATTGTCGCGGCGGTGATCATGATCGGCTGCGACGCGGCCGTGCACGCCGAGCCACGCCATGCCATTACGATGTACGACGCGCCGATGATGCCGGCCGATTTCGATCATTTCCGCTATGTCAATCCGGCTGCACCCAAAGGCGGCCGTTTCGTTCAAGGGGTCCTTGGAACTTTCGAGAGCCTAAATCCCTTTATCGCGCGAGGACTGGTGGCGCAGGGCATGCGCGCGCCGCTGGTCAGCGGCGTCAACGTGATCAGCGGGCAGGTGGTCGAAAGCCTGATGGCACGCGGCTATGACGAGCCGTTCACGCTTTATGGGCTCGTTGCCCGCACAGTCGAGACTGATGCCGCGCGCAGCTATGTGACCTTCGTGCTCGATCCAGCGGCCCGGTTCTCCGACGGCAAGCCAGTGACGCCCGATGACGTGATTTTCTCTTGGCAGCTTCTGCGCGACAAAGGCCGTCCCAATTATCGCGTCTATTACTCCAAGGTTACCAAGGCACAGGCGCTCGGCACCAACGCGGTGCGCTTTGATCTCGCCGGCAGTAATGATCGTGAACTGCCCCTGATACTCGGACTGATGCCCGTGCTGCCAAAGCACGCAGTGAACGTCGACACGTTCGAGGAGCCCACAAACACGCCGCTCGTCGGCAGCGGCCCCTACACTGTCGGCAAGGTTGATCCGGGCAAGAGCATTACGCTCGTGCGCAACAAAGACTATTGGGGGCGTGACCTTCCGGTCAATCGCGGCTTCTGGAATTTCGATGAAATCCGCTACGACTATTACCGCGACGCCAACGCTTATCATGAAGCCTTCAAGCGCGGCCTGTTCGACGTGCGTACGGAGAATGATCCATCACGTTGGCGGAGGAGCTATGACTTCCCCGCCTTGCACGATGGCCGCGTCGTCAAGGAGACGTTCACCTCCGGCCTGCCGAAGCCAAGTTTCTATTTCGTGTTCAATACACGGCGGCCGATCTTCGCTGACATCCGCGTCCGCGAGGCGCTCTCCCTGCTGTTCGACTTCGAATGGATCAACCGCAACCTGTTCTTCGGTCTTTACCGACGTCCCGCCGGTTTTTTTGAAGATTCCGAACTGTCCGCGTACCGACGACCCGCCGACGCACGCGAGCGCGCGCTGCTTGCGCCCTTTCCCGATGCGGTGCGCGCCGACGTACTCAACGGCACATGGTCACCGCCCGTCAGCGACGGTTCGGGGCGCGACCGCACCATCGTGCGGCGAGCGCTCAAGCTGTTTGCGGCGGCCGGCTATGAGCTGCGTGGCACCGCGCTGGTCGACGGCCACACTGGCAAACCATTCACGTTTGAGATCATGGTGGCCAACCGGTCGGAGACCATGGATGAGGAGCGCTTGGCCCGCCTCTATGCCAGCAATTTGAAGCGAGCGGGGATCACGGCGGACGTCCGTCTCGTCGATGCCGTCCAGTTCGAGACGAGGCGGATCGCGTTCGACTTCGACATGATCCAGAACCGCTGGGATCAGTCGCTTTCGCCCGGCAATGAGCAGGCGTTCTATTGGAGTTCGGGCGCCGCGAAAGAAAACGGCAGCCGCAACTACATGGGCATCAGGAGTCCCGCGGTCGATGCGATGATTGCTGTACTGCTCCGAGCGGAAACACGCGCCGACGCCGTCGCCGCGGTGCGCGCGCTTGACCGGATTCTGATCTCCGGGTTCTACGTCGTGCCCCTGTTCTACCTGCCCGAACATTGGGTGGCGCGCTGGACCACCATCGCACATCCCAAGGAAACGGCGTTGATGGGATATATTCCGGAAACCTGGTGGCGTGTGGCAAAATAAGACCACAATGATTCTCGCCGACCTGCATGATCAGGACCTGGCGTCGCGCATCGGCGGCCGTGCCACGCTCGACGACCTGTTTCGCCGCACCGCCGAACGGCGGCCGGATGCGCTTGCGCTCATTGACCCGCCCAACCGCGAGACCTTCACGGACGGCGCGCCACGCCGCCTCACCTACGCCCAGGCCGATCGTGTGGTTTCGGCAATCGCCGGTCGGCTGCGCCGCCTGCGCCTCCATACCGATTCAATCGTCGGGCTCCAGGTCGCCAACTCGGTCGACTATGTGTTGACGTTGCTGGCGATTTTGCGCGCCGGCCTGATCCCGATGCCGCTGCCGCTGCTTTGGCGCCAGGCCGACATGGGCGAGGCGATCAGCCGGGTCGGCGCGCGCGCGCTGATCGTCAGCGGACGCATGGGCGATACCAATCATTTCGACGTCGCCTTGCAGGTGGCGGCGGAAGTATTCTCGGTGCGCTATGTGTGCGGCTTCGGACCGGAGCCGCCCGATGGCGTGATCCCGCTCGATGACCTGCTTGACACCCAAGAACTCGACCCGATCGGCGCCATGGACGACGAGCGCGCAGACCCGCCGAGCGCGCATGTCGCGGCCGTCACCTGGGATGTCGCCGCCGAGGGACTGGTGCCGGTCGCCCGCAGCCACGCCGAACTGGTCGCAGGCGGCCTCGCGGTGCTGCTGGAGGGGGCAATCGTTCAAAATGCGACCATTCTGTCGACTGTCACCATGGCCTCTTTCGGCGGACTTGCAGTGTCGATCCTGCCCTGGCTCCTGTCCGGGGGCGCGCTGGTGCCGCACCAGCCGTTTGATTCCGCGGCTTTGACCGACCAGTACACGGCAAGCGGCTGCGACACGGTCGTGGTGCCGGGGCCGCTGATTGGATCGCTGCTCGAGGCCGGCCATCTCGGCTTGCAAGAGGGCACCAGGCGCGTGATCGGCCTGTGGCGCGCACCGGAGCGGCACGCGCAGTCGGGGCCTTGGCCCGACCCATCCGTGGGCCTGACCGACGTGCTGGTGTTCGGCGAGATCGGCCTGATCGCGGCACGGCGCGCGCAAGACGGCGAGCCGGCACCCATCGCCTTCGGTCCGGTGCCCGCTCCCCGCGGCGTCCCAGGCGCGCCGGTCGTGGCCGAGATCCGGCGATCGGAGCGGGGAACCATTGTGTTGAGCGGCCCCATGGTGCCCCGTTGCCCCTACCCGCCGAACGCCGAGGAGGCCTCGCTGCCCGCGATCAAGGTCTCACCGGACGGCTTTGTCGATACCGGCTACGCCTGCCGCAACACGCAGGCCGGTCAACCGCTGGTGGTAAGCGGGCCGCCGCCCGGCCTGATCAGCGTCGGCGGCTACCGGTTTGTGGCCCGCGCCCTGGAGGAAGCGGTCCACGGGGTCGACGCGACCGCCACACTCGCGGCACTGCCTGATGCGCTGGCGGGCCACCGGCTGGCTGGCACTGCCGCCGACCGCGCAGCCGTACGCGAAGCGCTCGCTCGGCTCGGGCTCAACCCGCTGCTGGCCGGCGCCTTCCGGGGGGCGGCCGCGACGCAACGAAGCGCCGCGTAAGGCCTGCATCCTTTGCGCGCTATTCCTTGGCGTGACGAATTTCGAGATCGGGCAGCCCCCAGCACTCGATGCCCATGTCCTTGGCCATGATGCCAAGACCCTCGGTCTCGATCTCGCCGACGATGCCACCACCCAAAGGATGCGGTTCGCGTACCCAGCGGCTGCGCGCGCCATAGAAGAACGGCGGAAACACCAGGCCGTCGCGGTGCCGGTCGGCCCGCACCAGCAGCATGGTGCCGCCGACCGCGTCGAGCCGTACCATGCCGGCCCCGCGCAGATCGCCCATGCGCTTGCTTCCGTGATCGCGCCACGCATTGAGATCGAAGGTCTCGCCTCCCGGTTCCAGCACGCAGTGCGGATGAACGATGTCGCAATCCAATGAGATGAGTTGCTCGATCACATCGGATGGATAGTCGACGACGTCGACATCGAGCCAAAGCACCCAGTCCTCGTCGTCGAGCGCGCGGAACAGCAGATGATTGCGCGAGCGCGCCAGCACGGCTCGCCGCGCCGGCTGATAGACCGCCTCGTAGCGCGGCGCGTCCGCCGGCATGCTAAATCCGAAATCCTTCTTCACCAGCGTCGTGCGGCGGAACTGTTCGCACGCCAGCCGCGCCTCTACCTCGGCGAAAGTGTCGTCGCGGCTGTCGCTTTCAAGGATGCCGAGCGACAGGCGCTGGCGTGGATAGGTGAGCTTGCGCAGGCCGGCAAAATAGCCATCAAGGAACCGACGCGCCGACTTCACCGGCGTGAGTATCAAGACATTGGCGTCGACGTGAGACATGGCACGGCCTGCGATTGTTGCGCGGCAAAGCCTAACGGCCTGTTGGTGAAACGCAATCGATGCGGCCGGCCGCCTTTCTTGACGGGATGGACGAAGCCATGTCTATTGCACTATCCCCACTTTTTTGAACGACGCGAGATGGCAGGTTCGTTGCGTGCGGCGCTGAGCGAGCGGCTCAAGTCACCAAGGCCGTATCCGCGCGACCGCTTCGAGGGCCGCGGCATCGTCATTTGCGCAGGCGGCCCGCGCTATTTCGTCTGTGCCTGGATCCTGATTTCGCTCCTGCGCCGGGTCTATCGCGTCGACCTGCCGATCCAGCTCTGGCATCTCGGCCGCGGCGAGCTGAGCGAGGAGATGCAGCGCCTGCTCGAGGAGCAGCGGGTGGAGGTCATCGATGCCGAGGCGGTGATTGCGCGCCACCCTGCGCGTGTGGCGGGCGGCTGGCCGCTGAAGCCCTATGCCATTCAGCAGAGCCGTTTCCGCGAGGTGCTTTATCTCGATTCCGATATCGTTCCGCTGGTCGACCCTGTCGACTGCTTCGACTGGGAGAGCTATCGCAATGCCGGGATGCTGATGTGGCCCGATATCGTGGACTTGAAGGCGGCCAATCCGATCTGGCGTGATCTTGGCCTGGAGCCGCGGGACTGCACCAGTGTCGAGGCGGGTGTCCTGCTGGTGGACAAGGAGCGCGCCTGGACCGTGCTCGATGTTGCCGTACTCCTCAACGAGCACGTCGAAGAGATCTACCAGGCCATCTACGGCGACAAGGATACGTTCCTGTTGTCGTCGCTCCTGGTCGGCCGCGACCCAACCCTGGTCCCGCACCGACCGTTCACCTTTGATATCGATCTGGTGCAGCGCGATCCCGCCGGCGAGCCAGTTCTGCAGCACCGCACCGGCTCGAAATGGAGCCTTACCGATGCCAATCGTCCGGTCGCGGTCGCCGAACTGACGCAGCCGTGCGAAGACGCGCTGGCGGAACTGCGGCAGCGCTGGAGTGGGACCATCTTCAACGCCCCTCCCCGCTCACAGCGTGCGGCGCAGGAGCAAGCGCACCTCATCGGCCTACGGTTCTTCCATTACGAGCCCATGGGATCGGATGGCCGCCAGCTTGAATTGCTACCCGCAGGGCGGGTCGGCGAAGGACGCGGCGTCTTCGAACAGCACTGGGCAGTCGTCGAGCGCGACGGCATGCTTGTTCTGCAATTCTATTCGTCTGCTCGTCTCTGCGTCGAATTGATGAAGCGCGATGACGGCGGCTGGGATGGCCGCTCGATCACGCCAGCCGCCTTCAGCGCCCGCTTGATCGAGGCGGCAGCCCGCCAGACCTGGCCGTATGCGGGCGCGCGGCGCGTCCCGAACTCGGCGGCGCAAGTTATCCCGACGCTGATCGCGCCGTCGCTGTTCGGCCCGGGCTTCGATGCCGACCGCCTGGGTGAGCTGCGCACGGCGCTGTCGCTGATCAATGATTGCTTCGATGACGTGCCCGAGCAGATCAAGGCGCGGTGCGCGGCCATCGCCCTGCCGAAGCGATGGCACGACGAACTGGCGGATATCGCGAGTGCGCTGGCGTCACGCAGAGACGACCGGATCGCACGCGTCGCCCGCTCCCCCTATCCGCAGGTGCTCGATCCGAACGGCTACGAGCGCGTGCCATGACGACGCAACGCGCATGACGACGCCGAGGCGCCGCCTGCTGTTTCTGGCGCCGGTCGTCCCCTCGGATCGCGGGAACGGCCTTGCCATGCGGACCGGATTCTTTCTGGACGCCTATTCCAGCATCTTCGATATCGATCTCGCCGTCTTGCCGCTGATGTCTGCGTCCGACGGCGCCAGCGCGTTTGTGCGCTCGCGCGTCAAACGCCTGACGACCCTGCGCCACCCCGGCATCGATACACACCTTTCTCTCGTGATGGCGATGCACGATCCGGCTGCGCGGCTCCCCGCCTTCCGCCGCTACGGACGACCGTCGCTTGCTGGTTTTTCCGCCGAAGAGGCCTACCGCGCGCTGGCGGAATGGACCGCTATCGACGACTACGACGTCATCCATTTTTCGCGGCTCTATCTCGCCCGGCTCGTTGAAGCATGGAAACGGTCTGCACGACGGCCGCGGCTGGTGGTCGACTGCGACGAGGACGACGCGCGAGCGTATCGCCGCATGGCAGCGCTCTGCCGCGGGCAGGACGCCTGGAGGGCGGCCTGGGCGGATGCGGAGGCGGATGCCTTTGCGACGCTGGCGCGCGACCTGCTTCCCCGCTTCGACTGCGTCTTCGCCGCAACGCCTCACGAAAAGGCCTCGCTCTCGGAGGTCGCGAGACGGGTCGAGGTCATTGCCAATGTGGCACCACGCGGCGCGCGCATGAGCATCGCGCAACGACGCCGCCCCCGGACCGTTTTGTTCGTCGGCACCATGGGGTATGCCCCCAACGAAGACGGCGCACGCTGGTTCGTAACGCGCGTATGGCCGCGATTGCGCCGGGCTGTCCGAGAACCGCTGCGGCTCCTGATCGTTGGCCGCAATCCGGCTGAGTCTCTCAGGCGGCTTGGCCGTCGTCGCGGCGTGATGGTGACCGGCGCCGTGCGCGATGTCGGGGCGTTCTATCGACAAGCCGACCTCGCCGTGATCCCCGTTCGGGCCGGCGGCGGCAGCCGCATCAAGCTTCTGGAGGCGGCGGCGTGGCGCCTCCCCATCGTATCGACCCGGCTGGGCGCCGAGGGCATTACTTTTCGCCGTGGATGCGAGCTGCTAATAGCTGAAGACGCGGGTGAGTTCGCCCGCGCCTGCGCGGCAGTGCTGCGGAACCGCGCCCTGTCGCAAGGACTTGTCACCCGCGCCTCGCTGCGCCTGGCAAGCGACTACGACGCCCGACGCTGGGCCCGGATCCTGACCTCCCGGGTGGCCGCGATTGCGAACAAGGATGAGGATCATGTCGGAGATCTTGACGCGCTCGGACGAACTCGAGGTCCATGAAGTTCCTGATGGCTACATCGTCTATCACGGCGCGCGTGACAACGTGTCCTATCTCAACAAGACCGCGGCCATCATCTTCGAGCTCTGCGATGGCAAGCTGAACACGGACGACATCGTTTCCCGTGTCGCCAAGATCTTCGATCTGAACAACTCCTCCCACGACGAGATCAGGACCTGCATGGGCTCGCTCATCAAAGAAGGATTGCTCCAATCCAATTCGAAGTAGTCGCGCGCACCCACGAACGGCTGTTCAGGTTCCAGACCCCTGACCGTGGCATCTTCGATGCCCTCCGTTTCCTCGACTGTGCACCCGACATTGTCGGCCCGCCACCGCAAGACGTCGTCATAACCATCGAGCCTTGTCGCGACCGCTTTCGCATTGTGCGCGATGGCGTGGTCGCCCGCGAGGTCCTCACCCCAAACGCCGCCTTGGAGTTCCTGCATGTCCAGCTGTTTACGTCCTCGATCGGCGACTTCCCGCACGCGTCGATCCTGCATGCGGCCTGTCTGAGGCGCGAGGGAAAGCGGCTGCTGCTCGTCGGGTCAAAGGGCACGGGCAAGTCCACCTTGACCCTTCGCCTCGTTCACGCCGGCTACGAGATCGAGGGCGACGAGCATGTCTTTTTGCAGCGCGCCGGGGTAATCGCCCGCCCGCGCGCGTGCCGAATCAGAGAAACCTCACTGGCGTACCTACCCGAAATGGCCGGCGTGATCGCCGGCGCACCGAGCTATCGCGAGCCTTGGAGCGGGACTGTTTTCAACGTCGATCCGCGTGCTTTCGGCGCAATTTGGCGGATCGAGCCGGGCCAAGTCGATGAAATCTTCGTGCTGCGGCCCAATCACGGGGGCTATTCGTCGATCCGCCCCATGTTACCGTCAGCGCTGGTGCAATCCCTGATGGCAGAAACCGGCTGGCGTGAAACCCGAGGCGTATCGATTGCCAACATCGCGGCGCTGGCTGGCACCGCCAAGGCATTCGATCTCTCCATCGGCGACCATCCGACCGCGCTCCGATGCATCGGAGCCGCGCTTAAAGCGTGAGCAACTCCCGTGACGTGTTGACAATAACAGCCAATTTCCAGAAAGTTCGCATCGTCGGGACTGTTCATCGGTGGGGTTGCAGGCATGGTTGAGAAAAGCGCACAAGTCGATGAAGCACTAGAAGGTCTCGACCAAGACAAGCGCGACACACTGAGACGGCTCGTCCGCGGCACCACCTTCGCGGCTCCTGTCGTTGCCTCCTTCGCGATGCAGGGAATTTCAATCAATCCAGCGCACGCGCTGCCCGCCTCGAGCTCCAACGCCACCGTGTCCGACCGGCGGCTCAAGCGGGACATCGAGCAGGTTGGTACCCATGCCAGCGGCATCGGCATCTTCCAATTCAAATATCTGTGGAGCGACACACCTTATGTTGGCGTCATGGCCCAGGACGTTTTGGAGCGTATCCCCGAGGCGGTGTCGGTGGGCCCGGGCGATTTCATGGCGGTGGACTACGCCGCGCTCGGCATGACCATGACCCGCGACGGAATGGCTGGTTCCTGACGGTCCGTTACGCGTCTTGCCCTGATCGATCGGCACAGTTCCCTCAGGCGGCCCCGCTCTTTATCTGCGCGTCGGCTCGTGAGGAGTTCCCATGGCCGGGGTGACAGCGGCCCTCATTGTCCGCGACGAGTCTGCCTTTATCGAAGGATGCCTCACGTCTCTGGTCGGCAACGTCGACGAGATCGTCGTCGTCGATACCGGCTCGCGTGATGACACGGTCGAGAAAGCCTCGCGCTTCCCGATCCGGCTGAAACACTTTGCATGGTGTGACGACTTTTCCGCCGCGCGCAATTTTGCGATCGAGCAGGCGGGTCAGAACTGGATCCTCTATATCGACGCCGATGAGCGCTTCGAAGTCCCGCAGCGTGAGACGCTCGTTTCTGCCCTTGATGACGATCGCGCAGTTGCCTGGAACCTGCGCTTTCATCCGCGGGTCGACTGGACGCCCTATGCTGAGTTGCGCCTGTTCCGCAACGATCCGCGCATCAGGTTTCGCGGCGCGATCCACGAGCGCATTCATGAAGGCGTCGAGGCGGTTGCGCGCGCCGACGGAAAGACGATCGGTGACTGCGACCTCACGCTCCAGCACCTGGGCTATGAGGACGATCAAAGCCACAAGAACCCGCGCAACATTCCGCTCCTGCGCGCGCGCCTGGAACGCGATCCCAAGCACCTTTTCTCCTGGTGGCATCTCGGCCAATGCCTTCTGCTCGCCGGCGACGAAGAAGGGGCGATCGACGCTTGGGCGAGCGGCGTTTCGGTAGCGCGCGCCCTGCCCGAGGAAGCGCGGCACCTCAGCGATGCCTTGTCGGCGGCCTCACTGATCAGGCTGAAGGTCAAGCGCGGCGAGGATGTTTCGGTGCAACTGCAGCAGGCGCTTGCGCTCTATCCCGAGCACCTGTCCCTGCAATGGATCCACGCCACGCTTGCCTTGGAGCGAGGCGATGACGGCGCCGCGCGGCCGGTGCTCGAAGCGCTGGCAGCGATTGACCCCGATCGCTTCTATGATCGGCGCGTCTCCTACGACAAGGCGCTGTTCCGCCACCTGGCGCAGGAAGCGCTGGCGCTTTGCCATTTTCGCGCCGGACGTTTCGCGGATGCCGCGCACTTCTATCGAATGGCGGCCGCTCACGCGCCAAATCCACAGGAATACGAGATCAAGGCGAGGCTGGCGGAGTTGCGCGCCCACACTACGACAGCCGATCACCACGGCCGGTGAGGCGCCGCCACAGCCGGCCGCGGTAACGCTGCAGCAGAAATTGCAGGTGTCGCCCGAACGTCGCGGCCGACACGGCGTCCTCGTCAAGCTGATAGCGGACCGCCATGGTCTTTCGCGAGAAGCCGAACCTGACCTGATCGGCAAGAAAGCGCGCACGCCGCAGCCACGCCGCTCTGCTCGCCTCTGTGATGGTCGCCTGCGCGTGCGCGCGCGCCCGTTGCGAAATGGCGATCCCGGACGGATACGTCAGTGCGAGAAGCTCGGCCGCCTGCACAATCCAGTCCGCGAGTACCTCGGATTGCGCGACGCTTGCCATGTGATCGCCGATCGACCGCCAGCCTTGGTCCGTGACTTCATTGCCCAGCATGGCAAATTCCCAGAGCGGCTTGAGCGCCAGAATTCGCCGCACATGGCCGCGATCCGAAACCTGATGATGGACGAGCGCGTGCAGAAGATGCCATTCGTCCGGCAGGACGACATAAGCGCCGCACGTCTCTGACAATCGGATTCCGCGACGCCAGATGTCATCGGTTGGCAGGATCGCGCGGGCGGAGAACGCCAAGGCCTCGAGATGGATCTCGACCGCGCTTGGACACCCGCTCTTCCACAGTTCGGGCAGATGCTGATCGACCGGACCGTGATCTGGGGCGGCGCTGTAGCCCTCCGCAGCCAGCGCGTTCAGCGCCCGCCCGGCATCGTCCGGACGGACCAGGAGATCAAGGTCGCGCATGTCGCGAGCCTCGCGCCACGAGCCACTCGCGGCGGCAAGATAGCGGGCCCCCTTGAGCAGAAGCGGCTCGATCTTCACCCGGTTGAGCGCTTCGATGACCGCCGCGAGTTGATCGTGTTGGCGACGCCGCCTCTCCAGGTGCTGGCGATAGATCGTCTCGAGCTGGATGGTCGGATGTTCGGCTGTTTCTGATCCTGCCAGCCGGTCAGGCACCGGCAACAGGAGCGCGCGCCGCTTGAGCGCCCACACGAACGGCGCCATCACACCCTGCGCGTCGGCAAGCTCGACCAGGGCCTGCCATGACGCCGCCCTTTCGATCAGTCGCAGCCGAAGCCGCGTATTCTCGGCCGCTTCGGCCGGAATCGCAAGGATATCGACCAGCACCGCGAAAAGGTCAGGATCGGAAATTGCAGGCGGCAGCAATTCCAAGATCCACTCCTCCGAGACGTTCCGCGGAGGGCACTATAGCTGCAACGGATTTTCATGCGCAGGGCCGGATCGGAGAGAGATACCGGTCAATCGCAATCGGCACCGCACGTCTACTTGCTAACCAGACGTTAACAGCAAACGCCTAAAGTGCAGGGTCCTTTGCCGTCTGTGGGCGCGCGGTATCATGGCGATGTTGGGTCCGGTGGTCGTCGTCGCCGAAAAGCCGCCGGCCGATGTGGTCGAGGCGCTCGGGAAGGCCGGGGCATTTCCTATCATCGAGGCGGGCCTCGCCGAGGCGTCCTGCGCCATCGCGGAGATCAAGCCGGCCGCACTGGTGCTGGCCGAAGCCGAACCATGGCCCACAGGATCGGCGGGCGCCACACTGATCAAAGCCATCGAGACCGGCGGCGGGCCGTTCATGCCAGTGCTGGCGCGCGTCAGTGCCGACAGCGAGTTCGCCATGCCCTATGCCTTGCCAGTCGGCACCGATGAGCGGGCGTCGCGGCTGGTAGCGCGGCTGTGCTCGGCGCTGCGCGTGCGCTCGCTGCACGCGATCGTTCTGCGCCGCACCGGCACCCCGGAGAGCGGAAAAACCCGCACGCTGCCGGTGGGCCTGCTCGAGCAGGCGACGGTCCTGTGCATGGGGCGCGGCCGCTCCTACCCGGCCCTCACCACCACGATCGGCGAACGCGTCGGACTGATCGGCGCGCTCAGCGTGGAGATGGCCGCCCGCAGCCTCAATTCCCGCGACATCGACGGCATCGCCATCGGTGACGGATTCAGTCCGCGCGTCATCGAGGCGCTGCTGACCGTGCTCGCCGAGGATGCGCGCTTTCGCGACCTGCCGGTCGGAATGTTCGGCGGCAGCGGATGTGACGACGAGCGCCTGCCCAATCTCGTTCACTTCCGGGGCAGCGCCGCCGATCAGATCGAGCACTTCCTGCCGCTGGTGCAGCTGCAGGCGTTCGAAAGTCATCTCAAGCGCATGCTCAAGTCGGTGGACAGCGAAGGCGCGCTCGATCCGGAGACCGGCCTTCTCTCGGGTCTGGCCTTCTGGCGCGACCTTGACCGCGCAGTGCAGCAGGCGGAGGAGGCCGGCGGCGCCCTCTCGATTGCGCGCTTCTCGTTCGAGGGCATCGACCGCCGCGCCAGCGTCGACGCCGCCCGTCTGTTCAGCCGGCTCGTGCGCGACATCGACTTCGCCTGCCGCGAGCAGGACGGCGCCATCATCGCGGCCTTCACGGAAACCGACCTGCGCAGCGCCCACGTGGTGGCGCGCAGGCTCGCGAGCGTCCTCAAGCACACGATGCTGTCGAGCGAGCGCCAAGCGTTCAAGCCGAGCGTGACGCTCGCGACGCTGAAGCCGACCGACAATCTCTCCACCCTGGTGGCCCGGGTGGGAACCTATCCCAAGGTTGCAGGGCGCTGAGCCAAGGCCTACTGTTGGGGCCTCACGCGAGGCGAGTGCCGCCGAACTGAAGTTCCGACAACACCTGCTGCGAACTCGGTTACGAACTTCAGCTCAGAAAGCGACGCCGCTGCAACGACTAAACGAACTTCGGAAACGGGGCGCTAGCCCATGAGCAATCCTGCCCCTTTGACGATCGACGTCGTATCCGACGTGGTGTGCCCCTGGTGTTTCGTCGGGAAGCGCTTTCTGGAGAAGGCGATCGCGCTCAAACCGGAGATTCCGGTCGAAGTGCGGTTCCGTCCGTATTTTCTCAACCCTTGGGTCCCGCGCGAGGGCATGAGCCGAGAAGATTATCTGATCACCAAGTTTGGCTCGGTCGAGGCCTACAACAGCAATAATCAGCGCGTGGCCGATGCCGCCGCCTTCGCCGGCCTGAGCTACGCGCGCGACAAGATCAAGCGCCAGCCCAACACCATCGACTGCCATCGGCTGATCCGCTGGGCCGGCGACAATTCCGCGCAGATGAAACAGCGGCTGATGGACCTCTATTTCAGCCAAGGGGCCGATCTTTCGAGCCGCGATGTGCTGGTGCAGGCGGCGGCTGATTGCGGCATGGACGCAGACGACGTGCGGCGCCGGCTCGACACCGACGAAGACGTCGCCGAGATCACGGCCGAGGCCAATTCAGCCAAGGAGGCCGGCATCGACGGCGTACCATGCTTCATCTTCGGCGGGCTGCTCGCGGTCAGTGGCGCGCAGCCGCCCGAATATCTCGCCCAGGCAATCGAGCGCGCATCGAACGAAATCGCCGGGCGCGTCGCCGCCGAATAGCTGCCGCTCAACGCAACAAGACGGCCAGCACCAGGATCGCGCTCGCCGCAATCCACGATCCGAGAATCCGCACGGCAAGCCGTTGCCAGTCCCGCTCGGCGCAACTGGCGACGGCCGCAACCGCAAGCAGCGTCACGCACGCCCCTATGGCCGTGCCGGCGAGCGTTGCGTTGCCTTCGCCAAGCGTGATCGCCTGCGGCGGCGAGTCGAGCCCGAGCGCGGCGCCCACGATCGCTGCCAATAGCCAGCCGACCGGCTTTGGCACTGGCCAGGCCGCCGCGACCACGAGGCCGAGCAACGCGGCGTCGGCGAGAAGCACCATGCGTGCCGCCGTCTGTCCAACTGCAAACGCGATGGCGAGGAGGCTGGCGGCAAGCGCCATGACAAAGATCAGCAGCGTGCCGGTGCGGCTGTTCTCGCGACCCGCATACAGTCCGAGCGCCATCAGCGCCAACGCATGCGCGGGCAGCAACATCGGGCTCGCAAGACCTTCCGCAAAGGCTTGCAGCAGGCCGTTCATAGGGCCTTGCTCAGGAAGGCCGCGCCAACGAGCGCAATCCCGATGCCCGCGACCCGTACCGCGATGCGTCCGGCCGGCCAATGCGCCAACAGGCCCAACGCAATGCCGCTAAGATGCAGAAGCCCGGTTGCGGCCACGAAACCGACCGAGAACGCCACGGCGTCGGTCCCCGGCGGCAGCTCCGCGCCATGAGCATGGCCGTGAAAGATCGCGAAAGCCCCGACGATGAGCGCAGCGATCACGAGCGGCGGGCGCGCCGCGAGCGCGATCATCGCGCCCAGCGTGACCGCCGAGAGCGCAATGCCGACTTCGACAGCCGGCACCGGCACGCCCAGGATCGCGATTGCTCCGCCGAGCGCCATCACCAGCGGAAACACGATCGGCAGCAGCCAGATTGCGGGCGCGCCCAGGAACGCGCCCCACAGCCCGACCGCAACCATTGCCACGATGTGATCGAGGCCGAACAGCGGATGCGCGAAGCCACCGAGAAAGCCGCCAGCGGCACTTCCGTCTACGGTGTGGGCGCAGGCGGGCGCCGCCGCCATGATCAGCACAAGCAGCGCCATAGTGCGCAGCAGTCTTGATGCAATCGGCGTCATCGTTGCGGCGTGCCGAACCCACGTCCGCAAGCATAGCATCTCCCCCGCCTCGGAACGCGTCGAATTCACGCCGCCTTGGCTGGCCTCGCGAGATGCACCAGGTTGCGCAGGATCGCTGTCGCGCCCTTGAGCCGCTCCTCCGGCGTCGGCCAATCGTCAAAGAACACGACCTTCATGTCGGGCCGCACCCGCGCCTGCGGGCCTTGCTGGCGGATGAAGGCGACGAGCCGGTCCGGATTGGCAAACGTATTGTCGCGGAAAGCGACCACTGCGCCCTTGGGCCCCGCCTCGATCCGCTCCACATTGGCGCGCCGGCACAGCGACTTGATGGCGACGATCTGCAGCAGATGCTCGACCTCGATCGGCAGCTTGCCGAAGCGGTCGGCCAGCTCGGCACCGAACGCCTCGATCTCGCGCTCGTCCTCGATCTCGGCAAGGCGGCGATAGAGCGCGAGCCGCACCGGTAGGTCGGCCACGTAATCCTCCGGGATCATCACCGGCGTGCCGATGGTGATCTGCGGCGACCAGCGGTCGGCGACCGGCGCCGCAATGCCGGCCTTCAGGCTCGCCACCGCCTCCTCCAGCATCTGCTGATAGAGCTCGAAGCCCACTTCCTTGATGTGGCCCGATTGCTCCTCGCCCAGGAGGTTACCGGCGCCGCGGATGTCGAGGTCATGGGAAGCGAGCTGGAAGCCGGCACCCAGCGTGTCGAGCGACTGCAGCACCTTCAACCGCCGCTCCGCCTGTGGCGTGATCTTGTGCTCGGGCAGCGTGAACAGCGCATAGGCGCGCACCTTGGAGCGCCCAACGCGCCCGCGCAGCTGGTAGAGCTGCGACAAGCCGAAACGGTCGGCGCGATGCACGATCAGCGTGTTGGCGTTCGGGATGTCGAGGCCGGACTCCACGATGGCGGTCGAGAGCAGCACATCGTACTTGCCGTCGTAGAAAGCCGACATGATGTCCTCGAGCACGGTCGAGGGCATCTGCCCATGCGCGACCGCAACCCGCATCTCGGGCACCTGCTTGTCGAGGAAATCTTTGGCGCCCGCCAGGTCTTCGATGCGCGGGCACACGTAGAAGGCCTGCCCGCCGCGGTAGCGCTCGCGCAGCAAAGCTTCGCGCACGATCAGCGGATCGAATGGCGAGACGAAGGTGCGCACCGCCAGCCGGTCGACGGGCGGGGTGGCGATGATCGAGAGATCGCGCACGCCGGTGAGCGCCAATTGCAGCGTGCGCGGGATCGGCGTGGCGGTGAGCGTGAGCACGTGCACCTCGGAGCGAAGCTGCTTCAGCCGCTCCTTGTGCGCGACGCCGAAGTGCTGCTCCTCGTCCACGACGAGAAGACCCAAGTCCTTGAACTTGATGGCCTTGCCAAGGAGCGCGTGCGTCCCGATCGCGATGTCGGTCTGGCCCTCGGCGATGCCCTTCTTCACCTTCGTCAGTTCCTTGCCGGTCACCAGCCGCGAGGCCTGCCCGATGTGGATCGGGAAGCCGCGGAAACGCTCGTTGAAGGTCTTGGTGTGTTGGCGGGAAAGCAGCGTGGTCGGCGCGATGACAGCGACCTGCTTGCCGTTCATCGCGGTGACGAAGGCGGCGCGCAATGCCACCTCGGTCTTGCCGAAGCCGACATCGCCGCAGATGAGGCGGTCCATGGGACGGCCCTCGGCGAGGTCGCGCAGCACCGAGTCGATGGCCGCCTGCTGGTCGTCGGTCTCCTCATAGGGAAAGCCGGCACAGAACTCCTCGTAAGGCCCCTGCTCGGCCGCAAGCTTGGACGCTTCGCGCAGGAGGCGCTCGGCCGCGATCTTGATCAGCTCGTTGGCGATCTCGCGGATGCGGCTCTTCATGCGCGCCTTGCGCGCCTGCCAGGCTCCGCTGCCGAGCCGATCGAGCTCGACGCCCGTTTCCTCCGAGCCGTAACGCGAGAGCAGCTCGATGTTCTCGACCGGCAGGAACAGCTTGTCGCCGCCGGCGTAGTGAATCTCCAGGCAATCGTGCGGCGCGCCCGCCGCCTCGATCGCGCGCAGCCCGACGAAGCGCCCGATGCCGTGGTCGACGTGCACGACCAGGTCGGCGGCGGCGAGGCTCGTCACCTCGGCAATGAAATTCTCCGGCCGCCGCGACAGCCGGCGCGGGCGCACCAGCCGGTCGCCCAGGATGTCCTGCTCGCTGATCACCGCGGCGCCGGCGATCTCGAAACCGGTCTCAAGACCCAGCACCGCAAGCGCGACCTGGTGCTTGGGCAGCGCCATCGCCTGTGGCCATGAGGCGACCGGCGTGAGGTTCGCGAGCGCATGGTCGGTCAGCACATGCTGCATGCGGTCGCGCGAGCCCTCGCTCCACAATGCGACCACGACACGCTTGTGCGCGGCCTGCAGCGACAGCACGTGTTGGGTCACCGCCTCGAACACATTGCGGCCCGGCTCAGTGCGTTCGGCGGCGAAATTGCGTCCTTGCTTGGCCCCGATGTCGACCGACGTTGCCTGTTGTTCGGGCGTGGCAAACGGCGAAAGGCGTGCGACCGGCACGGCATCGAGCCGCGCGCGCCACTCGTTGTCGGCGAGATAGAGCCGGTCGGGCGGCAGCGGGTGATAAAGCGCACCCGAGCCGGGCTGGGTCAGCGCCTGCACCCGCGCGTCGAAGTAGTCCTTGATCTGGTCGAGGCGCTCGCGGGCGGCGTCCTCGTCGTGCGGCTCGAGCACGATCGGCGATCCCGGCACATAGTCGAAGATCGTCTCCATGCGCTCGTGCAGAAGCGGCAGCCAATGCTCCATGCCAGGGTGACGCCTACCCTCGCTGACCGCGGCGTAAAGCTGGTCGTCGATGGTCGGGGCCCCGAACGCCTCGACGTAGCCGCGACGGAAGCGCTTGATCGTCTCGGTCGTGAGCTGGAATTCGGATACGGGAACAAGATCGAGCGCACGCAGCTGGTCGGTCGTGCGCTGCGTCTCCGGGTCGAAGCTGCGAATCGTCTCCAGCGTGTCGCCGAAGAAATCGAGCCGCACCGGTTCGGCCATGCCGGGCGCAAACAAGTCGGTGATCCCGCCGCGCACCGCATAATCGCCGGGCTCGCGCACGGTCGAAGCCCGATTGAAGCCGTTGAGCTCGAGCCAGGCCGTGATCCCGGCCATGTCCATGACATGGCCGGGGACGGCCGAGAGCGAGAGCGTCGCCACCAGTGATTGCGCCGGCACGCGCTGGAGCGCCGCATTGATGGTGGTGAGCAGCACCGAAGGCCGCTCGTGACCCCTGGTGTGCGCAAGCCGGGACAATGCCGTCATGCGCTGGGCGACCGCGCCGGCGTGCGGCGAGACCCGATCGTAGGGCAGGCAGTCCCAGGCCGGGAACTCGAGCAAGGCCAAGTCGGGCGCGAAAAACGCGAGCGACCGCGCAAGCGCCGCCATGCGCTGCGCGTCGCGGCAGATGACCAGAAGGCTCGTCGCCGGCGCATCGCGGCGCGCCGCGACCGCGCGCGCAAGATCGGCACAGACGAGGCCCTCGGCGCCATCGGCCACGCCCGAGAGCATCAGCGGCCGGCCGGACTTGAGCAGCTCTGCGGGCGAGCGCGCCATGTCGCTCAGCTCCTGCGGCTCAGGTGAAAGTCGCGCATCCGGCGGAACACGGCGGTGTCGAACTGCCCAGGCACGTCCACCTCGCCCGTAACCCAGGCCAGGAGCTCGCGGTCGGGAAGCTCGATCAGATTCTCGAAGTCGGAGAGCTCCGCCTCGCTCAGGTCCGCTATCGCGCTGTCGGCGAAGCGCCCCATGATCAGGTCCATTTCGCGCATGCCGCGGTGCCAGGATCGGAACAGGATCTTGCGGCGGCGCAGATCAAGGCCGTCGCTGGTGCGTTCCGTCATGTCTCAATCTTTCCAACTCTCTACTTTCCAACGCCAAAAGCCCGGACGGGCCGGGTGACGGTCATATAGCGGCCACTGGGGGCGTTGTCAGCAGACGTAGTTGCCTTGCTGCCATTCGCGAGCGAGCATCCCGACTCGGCGAGAGCAACCATGCGGCCAGATATCCTCAACCCCCTGTTTGCAACGATCACGAGCCTCCCCGGCATCGGATCGCGGCTGGAGAAGCTTTATCGCCGCCTGCTCGGCCGCGATGACGTTCCGCGCGTCCTTGATCTGATCATGCATTTGCCGACCGGTCTGATCGACCGGCGTGCGCGGCCGAAGCTGCGCGACGTCAAGCCGGATACGGTCGTGACCGTCGCGGTCACCGTGGACCGGCATCGCCCCGCGCCGCCGCGCCGCGCGCGTGCGCCCTACCAGATCTACACCAGCGACGAGACCGGCGATCTCGTCCTCACCTATTTCAACCCGCACAAGGACTATCTGGAGAAGCTGTTGCCCGTCGGTGCCACCCGCTACGTGTCGGGCACTGCGGCGTTCTACGACGGCACGCTGCAGATGGTGCATCCCGACCGCGTGGTCGATGAAGCCGGTCTTGCCAGCCTGCCGCTGCTTGAACCGGTCTATCCGCTGACCGAGGGCCTCGGCCCCAACGTGGTACGCAAAGCGGTCGAGGCGGCGCTCGCGCGCCTGCCCGATCTGCCCGAATGGCAGGAGCCGGACTGGGTCGCGCGCCAGGGCTTCCCCGCCTTCGCGACTGCGCTGCGTACGCTGCACCGGCCGCAGCAGCCCACCGATATCGATCCCGGCGGCGCCGCCTGGACGCGGCTTGCCTATGACGAGCTTCTGGCCGGCCAGTTGGCGCTCGCGCTTGTGCGCGCGCATCTGCGCCGGCCGGCCGGCCGCCCGACGGTGGGTGACGAACACTTGCGGCAGAAGCTGATCGACGCCCTGCCCTATGTGCTGACCGGCTCGCAGACCCGCGCGGTCGCCGAGATCGTCGAAGACCTTGCCAAGCCCGAACGGATGCTGCGGCTTCTGCAGGGCGACGTCGGCTCGGGCAAGACCGTGGTGGCGCTCATGGCCGCGGCCACCGCCATCGAGGCCGGCCGGCAAGCGGCCCTGATGGCGCCGACTGAAATCCTCGCCCGGCAGCATCATGCGACCATTGCGCCGCTCGCGGCCGCAGCTGGTATCGAGGTCGCGGTGCTGACCGGGCGCGAGCGCGGCCGCGAGCGTAGCGACATTCTCGAGCGGCTGGCGCGCGGCGACATCCACCTCCTGGTTGGGACGCACGCGCTATTCCAGGAAGACGTCGCCTTCCACGACCTTGCGCTCGCGGTGGTCGACGAGCAGCACCGCTTCGGTGTGCACCAGCGCCTCGCGCTCGCGCAGAAAGGTGAAGCGGTCGACATCCTGGTGATGACCGCAACCCCGATCCCGCGCACTCTGGTGCTCACCTATTTCGGCGACATGGATATCTCTGAGCTGCGCGAGAAGCCGGCTGGCCGCCAGCCGATCGACACGCGCACGCTGCCGCTCGGCCGCCTGGAGGAAGTCGTCGCCGCCATCGGCCGCGCGCTCGCGGAGGGCGCCCGCGCCTACTGGGTCTGCCCGCTGGTCGAGGATTCCGAAAACGTCGATCTCGCCGCCGCGACCGAGCGATTTGAGTATCTCAAGCGGCGCTTCGGGGCCGCCGTCGATCTCGTGCACGGCAAGATGAAAGGCGCCGACAAGGATCGCGCCATGGAGCGCTTTGCAACCGGCGAGACGCAGCTCCTGGTCGCCACCACCGTGATCGAGGTCGGGGTCGACGTGCCGGAGGCGACCGTGATGGTGATCGAGCATGCCGAGCGTTTCGGCCTTGCCCAGCTCCACCAGTTGCGGGGCCGGATCGGCCGCGGCGCCGGCCGCTCGACCTGTCTTCTCCTCTATAAGGAGCCGCTCGGAGAGACCGCCAAGTCGCGCCTGTCGATCATGCGCGAGACCCAGGACGGCTTCCGCATCGCCGAGGAAGACCTTCGGCTACGCGGCGAAGGCGACGTGCTGGGAACGCGCCAATCGGGCCTGCCGGGCTTTCGGGTGGCGCGCGTCGAGCTGCATGGCAAGCTGATCGAGGCGGCGCGTGACGACGCCAAGCTCGTGCTGTCACGCGACCCGACGCTCGCGTCCGCGCGCGGGGAAGCGTTGCGCAGCCTCCTCTATTTCTTCGGACGCGACGAGGCGATCCGGCTGATCCGGGCGGGATGATTCTGACAGCGGCAGGAACGCAGCGTCACTTCGCCCAATCACTCGGCCGACGCGGCCGAGCGCGCCCGCGCCGCAATGCGCGCTGTCTCCGCAAGCGTCGCCAGCCGCTTCTGCTGATCACCGTTGCCCCCGGGCTGCACCATGCCGGCCGACATGATCAGCGTCATGGCCGCCTCGACCGTGATATCGATCTCGACGATGTCGCGGCGCGGCACATAGAAGAAGAAGCCGGTGGTGGGGTTGGGCGTACACGGCATGAAAGCCGCGACGTGCTCGGTATCCGGCAGTCGCGTCGCAATGTCAGGGCTCGCCGACTGCGACAGGAACACGACCGACCACATGCCGGGCGAGGGAAACTCGACCAGCGCCACGCGCCGCAAGCTCGACCCGCTCTTGGAGAATAATGTCTCGAAGATCTGCTTCAGGCTCTTGTAGATCGGGCGCACCACCGGCATGCGATTGAGAATGTTCTCGCCGAACTCGACCAGCGTGCGTCCGACCAGGTTGGCGGTCAGGAACCCGAGCGCCGTGAGCGCGACAAACACAATGATCAGCCCGGTCCCGGGAATTTTGATCGGGATATAGGTCTCCGGGCGATAGGCGATCGGAATGAGCGGGCGGATCAGCTCGTCGACCCAGTTGATGAACCACCAGGTGAGACTGACCGTGATATAGACCGGCCCCACCAGGATGAGCCCGGTCAGGAAATAGTTCCGGATGCGGCTCATCACGCCGTGCCGCAGCGACACCGGCTCCGCGGCCTCGGACTCCGGGCCTTCCGGGTTGGGTGGCAAATCCTTGTCGGACGCGTTCATGCTGGTACTTGGCTGTCGCGTAGAGGTGTCAGAAATGTGGTGAGCCTATCCGACAACCACAACGGATGTGAGACCGACCAAGGTCGCACCCGCCGCCCTGATGTGCCCAAATTTCACTCAACCGTTACGGATTTGGCCAGGTTGCGGGGCTGATCGACGTCTTTGCCCAGGAAAGCGGCCACGTGATAGGCAACAAGCTGGACCGGAATTGCAAAGACCAGGGGCGCCACCGTCGCGGGCATGTCGGGCACCGAAAGCTTGGCCAGGGTCGGGACCTGCGCCTCGCGGGCACCCTTCGGGTCGGTGATCAGTACGATCTTGCCGCCGCGCGCGGCGACCTCCTGCATGTTCGACAGGGTCTTCTCGAACACGCGGTCATAGGGCGCAATGACGATGACCGGCATCGTTTCATCGATGAGCGCGATCGGCCCGTGCTTGAGCTCGCCCGCCGCGTAGCCTTCGGCGTGGATGTAGGAAATTTCCTTGAGCTTGAGCGCCCCTTCCAACGCCAGTGGGTAGCTCGTGCCGCGGCCGAGGTAGAGCACATCCCGGCTCTTGGCGAGCTCGCGCGCAAGCTGCTCGACCTGCGGCTCGATCAACAACGCCTCCGCCATCAGGCGCGGCACCTCAATCAAGGCGCGCACCAGCTTCCTCTCATCCTCCTGCGACAATACCCCGCGCGCCCGGCCCGCGGCGACGGCAAGGCAGGCGAGCGCCGCGAGCTGGCATGTAAACGCCTTGGTCGAGGCGACCCCGATCTCGGGGCCCGCCAGCGTTGGCATGATGACGTCGCTCTCGCGCGCGATGGTCGAGGTCGGAACGTTCACGACGGAAAGCACGTGCTGCCCATGCTCCTTGGCGTAGCGCAGGCTCGCCAAGGTGTCGGCGGTCTCGCCCGATTGCGACACGCAGATCGCGAGCCCGCCGGGACTCATCGGCGCCTCGCGATAGCGAAACTCGGAGGCGACATCGATCTCGACTGGCAGCCGCGCGAAGCGCTCGAACCAGTAGCGCGCCACCAGGCCGGCATAGTAGGCAGTCCCGCAGGCCGAGATCGAAACGCGATCGAGCGCCTTGAAATCGAAGGGCAGCTTGTCCGGCAGGCTGATGCGCTCGGCCCCCATGTCGATGTAATGCGCGAGCGTATGTCCCACGACCTCGGGCTGTTCGTGAATTTCCTTCGCCATGTAATGGCGATGATTGCCCTTGTCGACCAGGAACGCGGAAGCCGCCGATTTGATCACCGGCCGCTCGACCTTCGCGCCGTGGGCATCGTGTACATCGATGCTCTTGCGCGAGAGCGCGACCTGATCGCCGTCCTCCAGATAGGAGATCGTGTCGGTGAACGGTGCGAGCGCGATAGCGTCGGAGCCCAGATACATCTCGCCATCGCCATAGCCGACCGCGAGCGGCGAGCCCTTGCGCGCACCGATGAGCAGATCCTTCTCGCCCCTGAACAGGAAGACGAGCGCAAACGCGCCGCGCAGGCGCGGCAGCGCCGCCTTGACCGCTTCCACCGGCGAGCGACCCTTGTCCATTTCCCGGCTCACCAGATGGGCAACGACTTCGGTGTCGGTTTCCGAATCGAACTTGGCGCCGCCTCTTTCGAGCTCCTCGCGCAGCTCGCGGAAGTTTTCGATAATGCCGTTATGCACGACAGCGAGCCGGTCGGTCGCATGCGGGTGGGCATTGAGCTCGGTGGGCCGGCCATGGGTCGCCCAGCGCGTGTGCCCGATACCGATCGTGCCATTGAGTGGCTCGCGCTCGAGCTTCTTTTCGAGATTGCGCAGCTTGCCTTCCGCACGGCGGCGCTCGAGCGTGTCGCCTTCGAGCGTGGCTACGCCCGCGGAATCATAGCCGCGATATTCCAGCCGCTTGAGCGCATCGACAAGATGCTCAGCGACCGGTTCACGACCCAATATGCCGACAATCCCGCACACGGCGGCAGCGCCCTCATGTCTTCCCGGAACGATAATGACTCGGCGCTCTTGTACGCCGGCTGGACAATGGTCCGGTAATCAACATCCGTGTCAACCGTGTAACATTAAGGCTAACAAGCAACGGTTACACCTCATTCCGCTTTCTTCTTGTTGCCGACCGCCTTCAGGGCGCGCAAGCGCGACGCCCGGTTTTCCTTAACAACCTGGCGCTCACGCGCGATCGCAAGG
Source organism: uncultured Alphaproteobacteria bacterium (assembly GCA_963753575.1). Taxonomy (GTDB): domain Bacteria; phylum Pseudomonadota; class Alphaproteobacteria; order Rhizobiales; family Xanthobacteraceae; genus VAZQ01. The sequence goes on along the minus strand of CAVWCR010000003.1, from coordinate 860,647 downwards.
CCGTCAGGCGGGACATTATGGGTGATGACCGATCCGGTCGCCACATAGGCGCCATCGCCGACCGTGACCGGCGCCACCAGGGACGAATTGGAGCCGATGAAAACGCCCTTGCCCATGTCGGTGCGATGTTTGGCCTCTCCGTCGTAGTTGCAGACGATCGCACCAGCCCCGAAGTTTGAGCCCGCGCCGAGCCGGGCATCTCCGATATAGGCAAGATGGTTGGCCTTGGCGCCGTCCTCGATGATCGACTCTTTGATCTCGACAAAATTGCCGATGTGCACGTCCGCGCCGAGCCGCGCGCCCGGCCGCAAGCGAGCGAAAGGTCCAACCGAGGCGCCCTTGCCGATGTGCGAGTGAATGAAGTGGCAAAACGAGTGGATCACCGCGTTGTCCTCGACGGTGACGCCCGGCCCGAACACGACGAACGGCTCAACCACCACGTCGCGCCCGAACTTGGTGTCGGCCGAGAGAAACACCGTCTCAGGCGCGACCAATGTGACGCCCGCCTCCATCGCGGCTTTGCGCAGCCGCTGCTGCAACACGGCCTCGGTCTCGGCGAGCTGTGTTTTGGTGTTGATGCCGCGCACGTCGTCCTCCTCGGTCTCGATCACGACTGCCTTGAGTTTCATCGCCCTGGCAATCTCCACCGCATCGGTGAGATAGAATTCGCCTTTGCGATTGTCGCTGCCAATCTGCTGCAGGATCGCCAACGCTGTCGCGCCGGCGAACGCCATCAGCCCGCCGTTGCACAGGCCGATGGCGCGCTCGGCCGCGCACGCCTCGCCCTCCTCGCGAATGGCGGCCAGCCCATCATCGTCCAAGACCAACCGCCCGTAGCCCGTCGGATTCTGCGGCCGGAAACCGAGCACGGCCAAGGCTGCGCCCTCGGCGAGCGCAGCGCGCATCCGGCGCAAGGTCTGCGGCCTGATCAACGGCGTGTCGCCGTAGATCACCAGGATGTCATCACACCCGGCCGCGATCGCCGCCTTGGCGGCCAGAACCGCATGTGCGGTCCCGCGGCGCTGCGCCTGCACGAATATCTCGGTACCCGGCAATACGCGCCTGGCTTCAGTCGCAACCGCGTCGGCATCGGGACCGACAACGACCGCGGTGGCCGAGCAGCCAGCGGCGTGGACCGCCTGCAGCACGTGCGCCAGCAATGCGCGGCCCGCGACCTCATGCAGGACCTTGGGGCGCGCTGATTGCATGCGCGTGCCCTCACCGGCCGCGAGTACGACTGCAAGGCAGGTGCGCTCACCCATCAAGATTTATCCTTGCCGGAATTGTATTTACGGGCGCGGCCAGCGCTTCGACTGCGAACGAGGCAATACCGAGGCAGCCAAAATGATCGGATTCTGCTAATCTTTTCAATAGGGTGATTCGCTGCCGAGGCCGCCATGGCGGACCATATACGCACTATCGACCGAATGTTACAGACACGGCCCATCGACATGCGCGCACTGCTGCGGCTGGCAACGTGGGGATGCGCAGCTGCGGCAGCCTTGATGATGGCCGTGCTGACGGCCACCACAGGAGTGCAACGCCTCACGGCTGCGGCAACTTCCTCCGACGATCCGCGCGCGGCGTCGCCAAAAATGCCGGACGTCGCGGCGCTACTGACAGCCCGTACGACCGAGGTCGAGAGCACGGCACGCCGGCTCTCGAGCGCCGTCAGCGCACTCACCGCCGACCGCGATCGTCTGATCAAGCGCATCGCGTCGCTTGAGCGAGGTCTGGAGGATCTGACCGGATCGATCAAGCAGAAAGCCGCCGCGGACCCGGCGAGCTTGCCGGCAATCGCGTCGGCAGCCCCTGCCGCAGCGCCGGCCAAGCAACCTCCACCGCAGGCGGCTTCGCCAGCAGCATCTGCCGAGGCGGCGCCAGCCGCACCGGCAGAACCCGCTCCGGCCAAGGTCGCCAACGTGGTCGACGCACCGCAGGCCGCGGAGCCCAAGACCGAGGGCGGCGAATTTGGCATCGACGTCGGGGGCGCTACGACCTTCGATGGCCTGCGCGCGCTATGGCGCTCGGTACGGGGCGCAGCCGCCGACATGCTGGAGGACCTGCACCCGATGGTCGCCGCCCGCGAGAACCGCACTCGCGGTGTCGAACTCCGCCTCATCGTCGGCCCGATCGCCAGCACCGAGGCCGCAACGAAGATGTGCGCAACCCTGCTCGCGGCGCGCCGCTTCTGCCAGATGACCTTGTTCGAGGGTCAACCGCTGCCGCAGTCGGTGCCAGAACCGGGGCGCCGGCCAGCGACAGCACCGACGCGCTCAAGCCAAAGGTCGCGCCCGCAACGCTAAGCCGCAATTGCCCGCCGGCTGCCGGCCCGGCATAGTGGCAGTGAAGCGCGATACCGGAGCGCGATGCAGACCTTTACGCCAACCGCCCGCCAGACCAACTGGTTGCTGATCGTCGGTTTCCTGGCAGTCGGCGAGGCGCTTTATGTGCGCTATCTCGCCATTGAAAACGCGCCCGTGTCACTTGCCTGTCAGGGCGGCCAGAACACCTGGCTGTGCACGACGTTTCATATCGCGATCGCGCTGTACAATAAGTCCGTGTTCGGTTGGGTCGCGCTTGTGGCGGCTGCGCTCAACCTGCTGCGCCCCTCCATCGTTCTCATGACGGTCGCGATCGCGGCAGCCGGCCTGGGCCTGGTGCTGCACAATGCGAGCCTGGCCGGGCTCGCCGCGGGGCTGCTCATCTTGAGTCTGGCGCGCCCCGTCCCGGCACCAGAGTAGCCGCCAGCAGCAACAGCCCGGCCGCAAACCACAGCGCCTGCCAATTGGCTATCGTCTCATTGAACAGGATGTAGATGGCCGATAGCGCCAGCGTTGCGGCAGCCAAGGTTTCCGCACTGGGGCACAATCCCTTGAGCCGCGGCCAGGACGTTCTCAGCGCCGCAAAGGGCACGGCTGCCGCCGTCAGCGCCAGGAATGGAAAATCGCGATAGCGCGGATCGAACACGAGGCCCAGCGCCGCCTGCACGGCCAGCATGGTGAGCACGACGAGTACAAGCCCGAGGATGACAGCGAGCGGATCCTTGGCGCGCTCGCTGCGCCGGCCGATCACCTGCGCGAAGCTCGGGACAGGCGTCCCTGCGGCGAGGGCGGCGGCGGCCGCGACCGGCGCCGCGGCCGCCACAATGCCCCACGCCAGCGAGCGCACCCAATCACCGGCGGTCAGGCTTTCCAGCGGGATGTTGGCGATCGCCCATCCAATCATGGCTCCGGACGCCGCCGCGCTCATGGCGATCCGAAGCCACGCCTGCACCGGCGGCGGGCGTTGCCGCCCCAGCGCCAGCGCCGCCGCGAATGCGATCGCAGCCAGAAACACGCCCGCGCCGGCCTGCCATGGCCAGTACGGGTGGTTGGAAACCGGCGACCCCCAGCTGAACTTGGGCGTCCGCGCGGTGCCATCGAACAGCCCCCAATGCCCTCCGACCGTGCCCTCGAGCTGGCGCTTCCAGGGCTGGTCATAGGCCTCGATCAGGTTGATCCGAAAGTTCTCGCGCTTGGCAATGGCCAAGACATCCTGCAGCGCGCGCGCCTGCTCGGCCGGTGAAGGCAGCGCTCCCTCGCGCATGCGGCCGGCGCTCGGCCATCCGAACTCGCCGATGAACACCTCCTTGCCCGGGAAGGCGGCCACCACCTGCTTGCGGATGGCGTTAACATGAGATGCCGCATTCCGAGCCGGGATCGGAAAGTCCTCCCAATAGGGCAGGATATGTATGGTGATGAAGTCGACCGCCGTCGCGACCTCGCGGTAGCGAAGCCAGAATTCCCAGACATCCGCATAGGTGACCGGGACTGTCACACGCGTCTTTACTTCGCGGATGGTGCGGGAGAGTTGCGGCGCCGACATTTCCCCGCGCAGCAGGACTTCGTTACCGACGACGATGGCCGAGATGACGTCGGGATATTGCTTGGCGAGTGCGACCGCGCCCTCGATCTGCTTGCGGCTCAAGTCGGGCAAGCTGGAGAGCCACAGCCCCTGCATCACCTTGAGGCCGTGGCGGCGCGCGATCGCCGGAATCTGGTCGAGCCCGTGGTCGACCGAGTAGGTCCGAATGCAGTTCGTGACCTGCTTGAGCTGGGCGAGATCCTCCTCGATCTGGCGAGGATCGATGGGCACATCGGGCCCGAACGGATTCTGGGCACCCCGAAACGGCGCATAGGACACGCAATTGATCTTCTCGCCCGGGCCGATCGGGGCCTGCGGCATTTCGACAGCGACGCCGAGCCAGCCCCAGAAGGCGACAATCGCTGCCGCCGCAACTGCGAAAAACGCGGCCGCAACGCGCATCGCGTCGATCCCCTATTCCCATCCCTTATTCGCTTATCGCGCCGGCGCGATGGTGCCAAGCATACCATCCGCATAGGCCAGTCTCCCGCCTGTAGAACAGCGCCTTCGCGCTATAGCGAGGAACTCTGAACCGGAATTTTTCGTCGGACGTATTGGCGAGGGGGCGCGCTGCTGCTTTAATCGCAGCAAGAACGGAACGCGCTGCGAATCGTGCCAGCAGTCCTGCGATGGGGGCGGCAATCGCCGCAGTGCCGGCCGATACCAATACGATCCGGGGGGTTCACCGGCCAAGCGAGGGCCAAACATTTCGGGCAGCTATGAGTTTCGCGTCTATACGTATGGTCGTGGCGGCCGCAGGCGTGGCGACCTTGTTCGTTTTGGTTAACACCGCAAGCGCCCAGAATGGCGAATCCAAGGCTGGCGGCCAGCGACCCCAAGGGGAAGCGGAAGCAGCCAAGAAGGTGGACGAGTTCGCCGAAGCCGCGAGGCATATCGTTGGTCCGGCCGGGCAACCCGAGTGCGTCTGGCTCGGTCGACGGGCGGTCAGCCTGCTCATTCGCGATGACCTCGACACCGCCTTCCGGCACATGGAACTCTATGATCGGTTTGGCTGCCCGGCGAGCCACATCCAAGCCGCCTTCCGGTGTCTGGTCCGACAGGGCCCCCCCGATCTGAAGGCACCGGAAAAGATGTCGGCAAAGGTCCACGCCTGCTGGATCAATCCTGAACCTGAGCCGAGCGCCCCGCCGCCGACCGCGGCTGCGCCGACCACCACGACCAACCGCTAACCTGTACAATCGTTCAGCTAAACTGTCGCGGCTACCTTTCTTGTGCTGTACACAAGCGGCCCTATATTTGCCACGACCGCTCACTACTTGATCGGATGTAGCTAACTGAGGTACGTTGATAGTAACGGACCTCCATCGAACCTAGGGGACGGGTTCGGGCCGTTTTCTCCTGCCCCGCTTGGTTGGAACTTTCATGCGCTCCGTCGTTGCTGTTGTCGCGCTCGTCACGTGCGTGCACGCTGGCCTATGGAACTTGCTCCAGCGAGAACAGACCGTGCCGAACATCGACGGCCCGCTCGCGAGCGTCTCCTACGCTCCATACACGCGTTGGCAGGATCCGGATCGTGGTGATCGGCCGACCCCCGAACAAATCCGCAATGACCTGCGCCTGCTCAGCCCGTATACGCGCACCATACGAACCTACTCCTCGACCGGCGGCGTGGAGCTTGTTCCCGGGATTGCCGCCGAGTTTGGTATGAAAGTTACCGTCGGCATCTGGCTCACCAAGGTTGTCGATGAGAAAACCGGCAAAGTCATCGAAAAGAATCAGGTGAGCAATGAGCGCGAGATTCAGCAGGCGATCGCGCTTGCTCGACGCTACAGCAACGTCAACGCCATCGTGGTCGGCAACGAAACGATCCTGCGCGGTGACATGAAAGTTGATGACCTGATCGAGATCATCAAGCGCGTTAAGCGCCAGGTCCCGGTACCGGTCACCACCGGTGAGACCCACGACGTTTGGCGCGGCCTCTACACTCCCAAAGCGGGCGAGTCGGAGGAGTTGGTACAAAAGCAGCGCGAGAAGCGGGTGGATGGCGCCGCTCGACTGGCGGCGAATGTCGACTTCATCGCCGCCCACATCCTGCCCTACTGGGATGGAACCTCTGCCAAACAGGCAGTCGATCATACGATCGATATCTATGAAAAGCTGCGCCGGAGATACCCGGGTAAACGTATCGTGATCGCCGAGTTTGGCTGGCCAAGCGCCGGTTACAACATGCACGCCGCCGATCCGGGCCGGTTCGAGCAGGCGACAGTGATTTGCAACTTCGTTGCGCGCGCCGACGCCTATGGCATCGATTACAACATCATCGAAGCCTTCGATCAGCCGCATAAGACCAATGAAGGTGGCGTCGGCGCCTACTGGGGCCTGTTCGACGCATCGCGCGATGCGAAATTCGCCTGGGCCGGCCCGGCGAGCGATCCCGACTATTGGAAGATCGCCGGCATCGCCGTCCTGCTCGGCTTGTTGCTTTCGCTGACCGTGCTGACCAAGCCGCGCATCACCGCACGCGAATCCGTCCTACCGGTGGTCGCCACCAACGCGCTCGGCGCCTGGATCGCGATTGTGATCGCGTTCTGGATCGGCCACTACTTCGTGGCGGGCGCGGCCTTCGCCTACTTCCTTGGCGTGGCGCTGCTGTTGCCGCTCGCCTTGATCGCGCTCGGCCGCATTGAGGAGATCGCTGCGATTGCCTTCGGTAGGGCGCCGCGCCGCTTGATTGCTCCGGGCGCCGCCTCGGCGCCGGAGGGCTTTGCGCCGAAAGTCTCAATTCACATTCCGGCCTATTGCGAGCCGCCGGAGATGCTGAAGCAGACCCTCGATGCGGTCTCCCGCCTCGACTACCCGAATTTCGAATGCGTGGTGGTGATCAACAACACGCCCGATCCAGCTTTCTGGCAGCCGATCGAGGAGCACTGCCGCACGCTCGGCGAACGCTTCAAGTTCATCAATGTCGACAATCTGCGCGGCTACAAGGCTGGCGCGCTGCGACAGGCGTTCGCCAATACGGCAGGCGATGCGGAGATCATCGGCGTGATCGACGCCGACTATGTGGTGCGTCCGGACTGGCTGCGCGAGCTCGTTCCGGTCTTCACCGACCCCAAGGTCGGCATGATCCAGGCGCCGCAGGACCATCGCGACGGCGACCGCAGCGTCATGCACCATGTCATGAACGGCGAATATGCCGGGTTCTTCGACATCGGCATGGTCCAGCGCAACGAGGCCAACGCCATCATCGTGCACGGCACCATGTGTCTCATTCGCCGCTCGGCGCTCGAGGCGGTTGGCGGCTGGTCGAGCGACACCATCGTCGAGGACACCGACCTTGGCCTCACCGTGCTCGAGCACGGCTGGCAGGTCCAATACACCAACCGCCGCTATGGCCACGGGCTCTTGCCCGACACCTTCGAGGCGTTCAAGAAGCAGCGCGACCGCTGGGCCTATGGCGGCCTGCAGATCATCAAGAAGCATTGGCGGCGGCTGTTGCCGGGCGCGAGCGGCCTCACCTCCGACCAGAAGCGAGAGTTCGCCCTCGGCTGGCTCAACTGGCTCGGCGCCGAATCGATCGGCGTTGCGGTCGCCATCCTCAATCTGCTCTGGCTGCCGGCGATCATCGTGTTCAACATCGCCGTTCCGGACAAGATTTTGACCATCCCGATCGTCGCGGCCTTCATCGTCTCGCTCGCGCACTTCATCACGCTCTACCGGCTGCGCGTGGCCATACCGGCAAGCCAGATGATCGGCTCGGTCTTCACCGCCATGTCGGTGCAATGGACGGTCGCGCGCGCCGTCGGCCTCGGCCTCTGGAAGGAAAGCCTGCCGTTCCGGCGCACCGCCAAGGGCGGCGCGACCTGCAAGGGTCCCGATTTCGCCGCTTTCTGGGAAGGCGTGCTGGCGGCCCTGCTCCTGATCGGCGCAGCGATGGTCGTCATTACCAACTACAAGCAGATTCGCGAGCTCAATATCTTTGCCGGCGTGCTCGCGCTGCAGAGCCTGCCGTTCCTGGCCGCCGTGTTCGTGGCCCTGCTCGAAGGCACGCGCTTCAACGATTTCGCCTATTGGCGCGGCGTCGAGGCCAAGGTCGCCGGCACTCTGCCGCGGCCCACCGTCGCCACCGCCGTGGCCGATACACCCGCGCAGCTGCCGACCGAGAAGCAGATCGAGCCAGCGCAGTAAGCGGTCTTGCGCTGGGTTGGACCGCCGCCGATCAGGGAAGCGCTGTTCTGGACCCTGGTCGTCGCCATTCCATTGGCGGGTGCGGAACTGCTCGGCTTCGCCCTGACGAGAGCCCGGCCGGACCTGTTCGACCAGCGACACCAGGTCCTGGCCACATTGCGGCCCGAGCAATTCGAGCAATTCAAGCAATCGGTCGCGAGCAATCGCCTGGGCTGGGACAACCCCGTCGGCAAGACTCGGCAGCGTAACTGCGTCGGCGAAGAGATCACCTATACCCACGATCGCGACCGCATCCGCGTGCACGGCGCGCCGGCGATCGATGCCATCGTCGTCGTTGCCGGCAATTCCTACACCCATGGTGAGGAGGTCGCGGACGACGCGACCTATCCGGCCACGCTGGAGCGTATCCTCGGCGTTGGCGTCGCCAACCTGGGCGTGGCCGGCTACGGTCCCGACCAGGCGCTGTTGAAGCTCGAAGGCCTGATCGATCGCCTCCCCGGGACGCGCGTCGCCGTGCTCTCGATCATGTACGAGAACAGCCGCCGGATGGTGAACAGCTATCGGCCGGTCTACTACCGCGACACGGGCATCCGCTTCGGACTGAAGCCGTTCCTGCATGACGGGGCGTTTCACGGCCTCGTTGGCGGCGATCCGTTCCGCGACTTCGCCACTTTCCTCACGGCTGCGGACGCCGCTTTCGACAGCGACTTCTGGCGCCGCCCGCGCCCGCAGTTCCCGTATTCGCTCAGCGCGGTCGAGGCCATTGCGGCCCCGACCTTCTGGGTGCCATGGCTCGATCAGGTCCTGATCGCTCTCGGCATCCCGCAACATCGGGTGTTCTATTCGCTCCCTGGCATCCGCGCCGATCTACGGTTGCTCTACGACCGCTTCGCCGCCTTCGCGCAGGCGCACAATATCCGCCCGGTCATCGCCTTCATCCCGCCGTACCAGCAGGACCAGAGTAGCGGGCTGCTCGGCATTTCAGCGGCCACCGATCGCCAGCGCGCGCAGATCACATTCGTCAATGTCGGGCGTGGCTTCGACTGGAGCCGCTTCTTCCGCGGCTGCCATCCTTCGGCCGACGGCTACGCGATGATCGCCGCCGACGTGGCGCAGGCCGTGCGGCCGCTGCTGAGCGAAGCGCGCTAACCGGGCAGCGCGGTTTCAACGAGTTTCACCCAGTACGACGTCCCGATCGGGATCACCTCGTCGTTGAAGTTGTAGGACGGGTGATGCAAGCCAGCGCTCTCGCCGTTGCCGACGAAGATGAAGGCGCCCGGGCGCGCTTCCAGCATGAAGGAGAAATCCTCCGCCCCCATGACCGGCACCATGGCGGTGTCAACATGCGGGTCGCCGACGACATCGGCGGCGACCGAAGCCGCAAACGTCGTCTGCTGCGCATGGTTGCGCAGCACCGGATAGTCGCGCTTGTAGGTCAGCTTGGCGGTCGCGCCATAAAGCCGCGCCGTTCCCTCGACGACCGCATACAGCCGTTCTTCCAGAAGATTGCGCACGGTCGGATCGAGGCTGCGGGCGGTGCCGCGCAGGTGTGCCGTCTGCGGAATGACATTGTCGGTATTGCCCGCCTGGAACATGCAGATCGAGACCACCGCTGCATGCAGCGGATCGACATTGCGCGACACGATCGACTGGATCTGGTTGATGATCTGGGCGCCGACCAGGACGGTGTCGATCGACAGATGCGGGCGTGCGGCGTGTCCGCCCTTGCCTTCGATCTCGATCGTGAGGCGATCGGCCGCCGCCATGATCGGCCCCGGCCGGATCGCGAATTCGCCGACCGGAAGCCCGGGATAATTGTGCATGCCGTAGACTTCCTGGATGCGGAAGCGCTCCATCAGGCCGTCCTGGACCATAGCCTTGCCGCCGGCGCCACCCTCCTCGGCCGGCTGGAAGATCACCACCGCGGTGCCGGCGAAGTTGCGCGTCTCGGCGAGATAGCGCGCGGCGCCCAACAGCATGGCGGTGTGCCCGTCATGGCCGCACGCATGCATCTTGCCCGGCACCGTCGACTTGTAGGGAAGGTCGTTCGCCTCCTCGATCGGCAACGCATCCATGTCGGCCCGCAGCCCGATCACCTTGCCGGCGCCGTCCGGCCGGTTGCCACGGATCACGCCGACCACGCCGGTGCGCCCGATGCCGCTGACAACCTCGTCGCAGCCGAATGCCGAGAGCTTCTCGGCCACGGTTCCGGCGGTGCGGTGCACGTCGTAAAGGAGTTCCGGATGGGCGTGCAGGTCGTGCCGCCAGCCCGTGATCTCGCCATGCAGGTCGGCAATGCGATTGACGATCGCCATCTCACCCTCGCTTGGCGCGCCAGGCGCCCGATCCGGCCAGCGACACCAGCCCGGAAAGCTCAAGTGAAACATAGTGCATCGCGGCTGTTTTGACAGGACAAACGGGCGGCAGGCTGCCTCGTGGGTGACCGCCGCCCAGTGCCGGTTTCGGTCTTGCGGCGGCTCTATTGACCCGCCTGGGGCTGCCCCCTACACCACCCGCCAAGCGCCTGTGGAGTTCCGGAACGCTTTGTTGCCGCGCGACCCGCCGAAACGCGCTACCTTTCCCGGAAGGGCCCGTAGCTCAGTGGTAGAGCAACTGACTTTTAATCAGTAGGTCGTTGGTTCGATCCCAACCGGGCTCACCAAGGAAATCATACCTGTGGATAACTCTGGGGATGACTTGAATCTTTACGATTAATTAGGGAAACCTCGATTCGTCCCCAGAAGGACCCTGGGCCCCGCACCCCCCCGACAATACCCCTTCAGTGCGGGGCCCACCCCTCCCCTACCTCCAGCGACCAGCGACGACGACCCAGGCACCGCGCCAGGCGAGGCGCTGGAACCGCGTTGGCGACCCGCGATTGCCGGGTACCCGGCAGCCAAAGCGCTCCGCTCAGACCAGCCATTTGCCCCGCGGTTGCGTCGGGTTGCGGGTCAAAGCTGTTGATTTTTCGTGGCGATACGGGATCAGCCGGGCTTCCCATGCCGAGCATGGCGCAGGTAACAACAGCCTGCTGCTCGACAAGATCGGCCTGAAGGAGGCCGTCCTCGCCGACGCCCACATTACCCCCGCGATGGAAATGCGCTGCTCGCTTTCGGGCGAGAGCATCATCGGCGTCCCGCTGCAGAGCGAAGACTTTTCAAAACGCTTTCAGCATCCCCATGCGGTGACCCAACGGGCCGACATTCACGCGTCGCTGCTGCGCGCATGCCAAGGCAACAACCTGGTCACGCCGGAGACCCATCGCACCGTCGACGGCCACGAGGAGCATCAGGAGGGCGTGACCATCCTGCTTGCCAACGGGGACTACCCGCTGCGTCGCGGCGAGCTCTACAATCTGGTCGCCGTCTTCCACTCCGATCACTACGTCGAAGGTTGGAACACCGAGGGGCCCCCGCATGCCGGAGCGGTCGTACGAAGGCATCGCCCTGGCTTTACGGCGGCGCTTGATCGCGCCTGACGATGCGGCGCAAGCAAGGCCACGGTGTTCATCTGAGGTTCACAAGCGGGCGATCACCATGCCATAAGGGCGACGCTGGAAGTTTCCTGGGAGTTTCAGAGGGAGGTTCATGGCCATGTTGCGTAGAGTCTCGTTCGTTGTTGCTGTTGCGGCGATCCTCGCGATCCCGTTCAGCAATGCAGATGCCCGTAACGGCGGACATCGTGGCGGCGGAATGCGCATGGGTGGTGGCGGCGTTCACTTCAGTGGGGCAAGGTTCAGTGGAGCAAGGTTCAGCGGGGCAAGGTTCAGCGGAACAAGGTTCAGCGGAACAAGGTTCAGCGGAACAAGGTTCCATGGAGCGAGGATCGCCGGACCAAGGTTCGCCACGGGACGTGTTGGCAGGGTAAGAGTTCGCGCCACGTCGGGTCTTCGTCGCCGGCCCTCGCTTCCGGCATCATCGTCGGTTCATCTATTCAGTCGGGCTCTATGACAGCTGCTGGCGCTGGGTCCCGAGCGTGTATGGCCTGCGCCGCGTGTGGGTCTGCGATCCATATTCTTCCTACTACTATTACTGAGATGGCGAAATGCATCTCGGGCGGAACGCGTGTTCCGCCCGATGCGCTTCTCAAGCCCCGCCAGTGCGGGGTTCTTTTTTGCGGCGTTGCCGCAACGCATGCCCCTGCACGGCGGGTAAGGAGCGTGTGCGCTACCTAAGCGGCGGCAGCCCCGCGATCGCGCGCGCCGCGCCGGTCAGCTCCAGGATGTGCATGCCGGTATTGGCGCGGTCGACGATATAGATGTAGCCGCGGTCGTCGGTCTCCACGTTGTTGGTCTGGATCGCGACCTTGCACCTCTGTTCGTTGCCGACGCGAATGCAGCGCTTGTCGGTCGCCTCCGTGATCGAGGGGATGAAGTAGGCGATCTCCTTCGGCTCATAGGGATCGCGCACGTCGAGCACGCGCAGCCCCGCGTTGAAGAATGCGACCATGGCAAGCTTCTTGTAGAAGACCGGCGCCATGCTCTCGTTCGAGGAATGCGCGCCGAAGCGGCCGCCGCGCTCGCAGAAATTGCCGCTCTTCTCCTTGACCGTGTAGTTCGACACCACCATCGGATGGGTCTCGACCGTGATATCGGCGAAGAACACCATCTCACGCGCCTGCGGCTTGCACTCGTTGCGCGTGGCCTCGTTCACGATCATGACGAAATCACGGGTATCGAAACCGTTCCTGGCGAACTCGTCGATCTTCATTCCCAGCATCGGGAAGGTCGTGTGCGCGCCGACCAGCGGATAGATATCGAGCCGCGAGACTTGCGGGTAGAGCAGGTTCTCAGGCGTCGGCTCCTTCGGGCCCTTGAGGAGCTTCTCGCGATCGACGATCTGCAGCATGCCGCCCGCGCTGCTGCCGTAGCCGAAATAGATACGGTTCTTGTCGACCATGGAGATGGCGCCGTGCAGATCGGTCGGCACCGGGCCGGTCGAGCCGGGCTCCTGGCCGGGCAGGCCGAAGTCGCGGATCTTCACCGGTTTCGATGGGTCCTTCAGATCGTAGATTTCGGTCATGCGCTTGGCGCGCCAGCCGGGCACCGCGGAGACCAGGTACGCGATGCCGGTCTCGCATTCCCACCAGCTCTTGTGCGTGTCCCGGTAATTGCCGCCGATCGAGGTCAGCTTCACCGGGTTGGCCGGGTCGGTGACCTCCCAGACCTCGTGGCCCTTCGCGCCAAATGTGCGCAGCAGATAAAATTTGTTGGGATCGTGCGAAGCGAGGTTGCTGCCGTCGCAGACGCGCGTCATCTGCGCGCCGCCTACTTCGGTGCCGCCGCCGAGCCCCGGCAGATGCTTGAGATATTTCGGGTTGGCCGGGTCGGTGACGTCGATGATCGAGGTGCCGTTGAACTCGCCTTCCTGCGTCATCGGATTGAAGGGCTTGGGCACCTCACGCGTGTGACCATGATGCCCGACATAGGCGATGTAGCGATTGCCCTGCTTGTGGATGGTCGGCTGATAGGCGCTGCGCGCCTGCAGATCGCTGTAGCCGACGAGGCGCATGTTGGAAACTTCGGGCGGATCGCCGATCTTGGGAGCGCGCGGCGACTGAGGCACCTGCTGCGCCATTGTCAGCGTGGCTAGTCCTCCAAGTGCAAGCATGCTCGCACTGCAAGTGAGCAGCGTCTTCATCGTCGTCGCCTCCCTTTTGTCCCGGCCGCTTAAGGCGCAGCCTGCCGCAATACTACCATTGCGTGCCGAACGCGGAACAAAAAAAAGCCCCCGGCGGAACCCGCCGAGGACGCTTCATCAACCCGCGCGCTCACTCATTGCAGCGGCGGCTGCCCCGCAATCGCCCGCGCCTCGCCGGTGAGCTCGAGGATGTGCATACCCGTGTTGGCGCGATCAACCACATAGATGTAGCCGCGATCGTCGGTCTCCAGGTTGTTGCTCTGGATCGCGGTCTTGCAGCGCTCCTGGCCATCCACCTTGATGCAACGCTTCTCGGTCGCTTCGGTGATCGAGGGGATGAAATAGCCGACCTCTTTCGGCGCATAGGGATCACGAATGTCGACGGCGCGCACGCCGGCATTGAACCAGGTGAAGAACGCCATCTTCTGGAAATACACCGGCGCCCTGCTTTCATTGGTCGAGTGTGCGCCGAACCGGCCGCCGCGCGAGCAGAAATTGCCGCTCGCCTCCGGCACGTTGAAGTTCGACACCACCATCGGCCGCGCCTCCACCGTCGCATCGACGAACCAGACCATCTGCCGCACTTCGGCGGCCTGGCACTCGTTCACCAGTGACTCGTCGACGATCATGATGATGTTGCGCTCCTTGCCCCTGGCATCCTTGGCGAATTCGGCGATCTTCATCATGCCGAGCGGGATCGCCGTGTGCGCACCGTTGAGCGGCGTCATGTTGAGCTGGCCGATCACCGGCGCGCGCAAATTTTCGGGTGTCGGCTCCTTCGGGCCCTTGAGGAGCTTCTCGCGGTCGACGATCTGCACCACGCCGCCCTTGTTGGTGCCGTAGGCAAAGATCACGCGATTGGCCTGCGGCCCGAGCGAGATCATGCCATGCAGGTCGGTCGGCACGGTGCCGGTCGCGCCAGGTTGCTGTCCGGGCAGACCATAGTCGCGGATCTTGACCGGCTTGGTCGGATCGCTGAGGTCAAAGACCTCGGTCATCCGCCGGTTTCGCCACGTCTTCACCCCAGACACCAGGTAGGCAATGCCGGTGTCGCATTCCCACCAGCTCTTATGCGTGTCCTTGAGGCCCCAGCTGACGCGCGTGATCATCGATGGATTTTCGGGCGTAGTGACGTCCCAGATCTCGTGGCCTTGGCCGCCGAAGACCCGCAGCAGATAGGTCTTGCTGGGGTCGCCCTTGGGCAGCGTCTTGCCGTCGCAAACCCGCACCATCTGCGCGCCGCCGCGCTCACCGAGGCCTTCCTGCGCCGGGATATGCTTCAGATACTTGGGCGCTTTCGGATTGGTGACGTCGACGATCGAGGTGCCGTTGAATTCCGCCTGGCCGGTCAGCGCATTGACCGGCTTTGGAACCGATGGCGTGCCGCCATGGTGGCCGACGTAGGCGATGTAGCGATTGCCCTGCTTGTGGATCACCGGCTGATAGGCGCTGCGCGTCTGCAGGTCGTTGTAGCCGACGAGACGCATATTCTTGGCTTCGGGCGGATCGCCGATCTTCGGTGCCTGCGCCAGCGCCGGCATGGACGCGAGTGTCGCCAGCCCGACGGTGGTGACCGCAACGGCCACAAGACCTGACACGTCGTGTGCGATTGCTTGCTTCAGCGTCATGGTGGTTCCTCCCCTTCAATCTTTATCTTGCTTGGCGTGAGACGCCGTGTTCGACCGGCGATTGCTCAGGGCGGTGACAATTCCACGTTACGGGGAGGCCGTAAAGCGCCGCCGCTGCGCCGGAACAAGGCCATTTTTCCGCTGGCCAACGCCTTGCTCCATTCGGCCGTCCGCCGAACGCGCTGGAACGAACCGGAACCGGCGTCGAGCAGGCGGAGGGAAGGCGTCTTCGCGCTCCCTCCGTTCCCCTTGCGGCGCCTCAGCCGAGCGCAGCCTTCACGCGATCTGGCGTGAACGGCAGCTCGCGCAGGCGCTTGCCCGTGGCATTGGCAATTGCATTGGCGATCGCCGCCACCGTCGGCCCTTGCGATGCTTCGCCGGCGCCGAGCGAACGCTCGTTCGGCCGGTTGATCAGCACCGTCTCGACCTTGGGGGACTCCGCGATCGACAGGATCGGGTAAGTCATCCAGTCGTGCGAGAGGATGCCGTTCTTGTCGAACCGTACCTGCTCATGCAGCGTCCAGCTCGTCGACTGCACGATGCCGCCTTCGATCTGGTTGGTTAGGCCGTCCGGGTTGATGATCAGCCCGGAATTGACCGCGGTCCAGGCGCGCGGCACCTTGACCTTGCCGGTCGCGCGGTCGACTTCGACGTCGACGATGACGGCGTTGTAGGTCGCGGTGGTCTTGTATTTGGCATAGCCGATGCCGCGGCCGTGCACGCCATCGCCCTTCTGGACCGGCTTCCAGTTCGCCGCCTTCGCGACCGCTTCGATCACGGCGCGCTCGCGCGGATCCTTGATGTGCGCCAGCCGGAACTCGATCGGGTCGATCCCGGCCGCCGCCGCGAGCTCGTCCATGAACGACTCGACCGCGAACACGTTGGCATAGGCGCCGAGCGTGCGCAGCGCCGAGGTGCGCACCGGCATCTCCATGATCAGATGATGCGTCACCTTGTGACGCGGCAGATCGTAGAGCGGGATGGCGTTGCGGTCGCCGGCTCCATTCGGCTGGTTGGCCTGGCGGGCGGGACCCGGTTTCTTCGGATCGGCCATGTACCAGCTCGAGAGCAGATTGATGCCATCGCGGTCGCCCGGCCGCATGTTGTGGGTCTGGCTCCAGACATCGTAGCTCCAGTCGACGATGCGGCCGTTCGCCACCGCGGCCTTGGCCTGCATCGTCATGGCGGGACCGTAGGGCTCCCACATGAACTCATCGGCGCGCATCCACTGCACCCGCACCGGCCGGCTGTTGGTCGCGCGCGCAAGCAACGCCGCATCGAGCGCCACGTCGTCGGCGCCGTTGTGGCCGTAGCAGCCGGCGCCTTCCATATGGATGCAGCGGATGTTGGCGGCCGGCATGCTCATCGCCTGGGCGAGCGTCCGGCGCAGCGGGTAGACGCCCTGGCTGTGGGTCCACGCTGTGAGCTTGCCGTCCTGCACCTGAGCGACCGCGCAAGAGGGAGCAAGCGCCGCGTGCGCCTGGTAGGGACGATGGTAGGTCGCCTCCACCACCTTGGCGCCGGCCGGAAGCGGCGCGGTCTTCTCGCTGATGACCTTGTTTTGGGTCCTGAGCGCCATCAGCTGCGCATAGAGGCGCGCAGGGTCGGGCAGTTCGGGTCCGAGCGTCCACTTGGCCGAGGCCGAGAGCGCCGTGACCGCCTTGATCGCCTGCTCCTCGCGCTGAGCAACGACGCCCAGGAAGCTGCCGTCGCGCACGACCGCGACTACACCCGGCATGGCCTTGATCTTGGCTTCATCGAAGCTCTCAAGCTTTGAGCCATAGCGCGGCGGCCTTGCCACCCGCCCATGCAGCATGCCGGGCAGCCGCAGGTCCTGCACGAAGGCCGCCCCGCCGGTTACTTTCGCCGGTATGTCCAGCCGTTGGATCGGTTTGCCGACGATTTTGTGTTGCGCCGCCAGCTTCGCCTTCACCTTCGCGGTGGCTTCGCGCTTGAGATCGGCCTCGCCCGCAAGCTCGCCATAAGCGACCTTGCGCCCATCGGGCGCCGTGATGACGCCATCGGCGACCTTGAGCACCTCAACGCCGACACCGAAGCGCTTGGCTGCCAGCTCCAACAGGATGGCACGGACCTCGGCGCCGGCCAGGCGTAGCGCGACGCCGCTGTTTTGAATCGACACGCTGCCGGCGGTCTGACCTTCGTTGGGGGTGCGGCCAGTGTCGCCGGAGACCATGGTCACCTGCTTGAGCGGCAGGTCGAGTTCTTCAGCCGCAATCTGGGCCAGCGCCGTGACGATGCCCTGGCCGAGCTCCACCTTGCCGGTGAAGACCGTCACCTTGCCGTCGGCGCCAATGCGGATCCAGGCATCGAGCGTTCGGTTGGCGTTCAGGCTGCCCGGCAACCGCTTCGGCGCTGCGGGCTTCTCTTGCCCGAGCGCGAGCTGCGGGCCGAGGCTGAACGACAGGATGATGCCGCCGAGGCCGGTTGCGAAATCACGCCGCGTGAGAGCGTTCATGCTCAGGTCCTCCCGTTCGCCTGGGCCGCGCGCAGGACCGCGCGCACGATGCGGTTGTGGGTACCGCAGCGGCAGAGATTGTTGGCAAGGGCTACGCGCACATCCTGTTCGCTGGGATGCGGCTTGTGCTTGAGCAGCTCAGCCGCCGTCATGATCATGCCGTTCGCGCAATAGCCGCATTGCGCCGCCTGCTCGTCGATGAACGCCTTCTGCAAGGGGTGCGGCTTGGCAAGCGTGCCGAGACCTTCCAGCGTCGTCACTTCCGCCTGTCCGACCTGGGAGATCGGCATCGAGCAGGAGCGCGTCGCCACTCCGTTCACCAGCACCGTGCAGGCGCCGCATTGGGCGAGCCCGCAGCCGAACTTCGCGCCGTTGAGCTCGAAATCGTTGCGCAGCACGTAAAGTAGCGGCGTGTCCGGCTCGGCCTCGACCGAGCGGGTCGCCCCGTTGACCTTCAGGCTGATGGCCATGCGCGTCTCCTCAAAAGCTGGCAGGTCGCTCGCTTGAATGATTCCATTGTGGTCGGACAACACGGCGGCGTCGAGAGCCTTGCGCGCGGTCTTTCAGCGCGGTCTTTCAGCGTGGTGGCAGGTCGCCCTGCGCCCAGGTCGCCTTGGTTTCGGCCTCATAATCGGTGAGACGCCGCTCCGCAATGGCCGCCCGCAGCCCGGCCATGAGCTCCTGGTAATAGGCCACGTTGATTTCCGACAGCAGCATGGCACCGAGCATCTCGTTGGCTTTCACCAGGTGATGCAGATAGGCGCGCGAATAGGTGCGCGCCGCCAGGCAGGCGCTCGCCTCGTCGAGCGGCCGCGGATCGTCGGCATGGCGCGCGTTCCTGAGGCTGACCGGGCCGCGGCGCGTGAACGCGACGCCATGGCGGCCGTTGCGGGTTGGCAGCACGCAGTCGAACATGTCGATCCCGCGCGCGACTGCATCGAGGAGGTTTTCCGGCGTCCCGACGCCCATCAGATAGCGCGGCGCGGCGTCCGGCAATTCCGGCGCCACCTCGCCCACCACCCGCAGCGTGACCTCCCGCGCTTCTCCGACCGCGAGCCCCCCGATCGCATAGCCGTGGAAGCCGATGTCGACGAGCGCGCGCAGGCTTTCCCGGCGCAGGCCGAGGTCGTCTCCTCCCTGTACGATGCCGAACAGTCCGCCCTCGGCCTTGAACACGCGCCGGCTGCGCTCGGCCCAGTGCAGCGACAGCCGCATGGCGCGCTCGATATCGGCGCGGGCGGCCGGCAGCTTGACGCATTCGTCGAGCTGCATGGCGATGTCGGAGCCGAGCAGCGCCTGAATCTCAACCGCGCGCTCGGGCGAGAGCTCGACCGTCGCGCCATCAAGATGCGAGCGGAAGGTGACGCTCTTCTCCTCGATCTTGCGCAGCTCCGACAGCGACATCACCTGAAAGCCGCCGGAATCGGTGAGGATCGCATGCGGCCAGTTCATGAACGTGTGCAGCCCGCCGAGCGCCGCCACCCGTTCGGCGCCGGGCCGCAGCATCAGGTGATAGGTGTTGCCAAGGACGATGTCGGCGCCCGCGGCGCGCACGGTCTGCGGTGCCAGTCCCTTGACCGTCGCCTGGGTGCCGACCGGCATGAAAGCCGGCGTCGCCACCGTTCCGTGCGGCGTTGCAATCTCGCCGCGCCGGGCCGCGCCGTCGGTCGCAATCAGGCGGAAGGAAAAAGCATTCATCAGGTCAGGCGGCCCCGGGCTTACGCCCTGTCCTATACTGCCCGGCGACGCTGTACGCGAGGGGAAGCAATTGCCGACCGCGCGCCGGACGGCCCGACAGCAAAAGAGTTGCAAAAAGAGAGCGGCGCGGCTTGAGAGGTCCTCGCCGGCAGTGGTAATCCTGCCCCCATGGGGCGGGATCAAGCATGAGGTACGATCTCGAGGCAGACTGGCATCTGCTGGATACGTGCAACTACCGCTGCTCGTACTGCTTCTATTCGCCTGAAACTCTCGGCAGAAAGCTTCGCGTCTTCGCCACTCCCGCGCAGTGGTCTTCGGCTCTCGACCAGACCGGCCTAACCTGGCTGCTCCACCTCACCGGCGGAGAACCAAGCATCTATCCTGACTTTGCCGAGTTCTGCGCCGCTCTGACGCAGAAGCACTATGTTTCTTTCAATACCAACTTGGCCAGTCATGCGATTGCGAACCTGGCGCAGCAGGTCGACCCCTCACGCGTCAGCTTCGTGAATGCCGGCTTTCACACCAAGGAGCGCGATCTCCGCAACGGTCAAGCGCTGTTCCTGCGCAATGCCGAGCTGCTGAGAGCCAAGGGGTTTCCACTGATCGTTTCCATCGTTGCGACACCTGATGCGCTGGCCTGTTTCTCCGAGGCCGTCGCGCTCCTTCGACCGATCGGCCTGTATCCCGTGCCGAAGCTGCTGCGCGGCCATTTCGAGGGGCGCCTCTACCCCGAAGCCTATTCAGCAACCGACAAGGCCCGCTTCCGGTTTGTCGCCGTTGCGGCGCGCGAACTCCTATCGGGAATTCCTGAGCGCACGGACCGAACGGCCGAGCATCGACATGTTCAACGACGATCGCTACGTGGAGGGACTGCCACATTTTCGCGGCAAGCTCTGCCACGCCGGATCTAAACTTGTAAGCGTCCGCCCCAATGGAGATGTGTTTCGCTGCGGTCCGGTCGACCCGCTTGGCAATCTCTTGGATGGCAGCTTCGTTCCCTGGAATGCACCACAACCCTGCAACGCCCACGCCTGCCACTACTTCTGCAACAAGTACACCGAGCACGCGCCGGATTCGCTGTGGGCACAACTGACAACGACGTTGGGCACGCTCGCAGGCCGCCTGCGAATGTCGAGCGCTCGAGACCAAGGCTAGTGCCGCCGATCTGAAGTTCCTACACCACTTGCAGCAAACTCGGTTAGGAACTTCAGATCGAGAAGCGGCACTAGAATCGTAGAGTTGCTAGTGCCCCTTTGTTTCCGAAGTTCGTACCAGAGGGTGCTGCGATGACTTAACGAACTTCGGAAACGGGGCACTAGCTCACGTAGGTCATTCCCGGAATCGGGTCGTGCGGCCGGGGGCCTGCAAAATATCCTATACTGCCCAGCACGGGTTCGCGCGAGAAATGGCAGAACCCGGCCCGCCGCCGCGAAGCCTGGGAGGCTTTCATGAGTTCCATCGACGACCTGCGGCATGGACACTACTTCCTGGGGGACGCGCACGAGCACAACGAGCGCAAGACCTGGATCGTCATCGCGATCACGACCGCGATGATGGTCGCGGAGATCGTCGGCGGCATCTGGTTCGGATCGGTCGCCCTCATCGCCGACGGCCTGCATATGTCCACCCATACCGGCGCCTTGCTGATCGCGGCGCTCGCCTACACCTTTTCCCGCCGCTACGCGCATGACCATCGCTTCGCCTTCGGCACCGGCAAGCTGGGTGACCTCGCCGCCTTCTCGAGCGCCATCGTGCTTGCCATGGTGGCGCTGCTGATCGTCTTTGAATCGGTTGAGCGCTTTTTCCATCCGGTCCCGATCGCGTTCAAAGAGGCCATTCCGATTGCATTCCTGGGTCTCATCGTCAATCTCGTGAGCGCCTTGGTGCTGCGCGACGACCACCACCACGAGCACGACCACGACCATGGGCAGGCCCACGACCACGACCACGACCAAGATCATCATGATCATGATCACCATGACCACGATGACCATGACCACGATCACGACCATGATGACCATCACGACCGGCACGCCGCCTATCGGCGCGACAACAACCTGCGCGCCGCTTTCATCCACGTCGCCGCCGACGTCGTGGTCTCGGCGCTGGTGATCATCGGCCTGTTTGCGGCGCGCGCGCTCGACTGGCTCTGGCTCGATCCGGCTGTCGGCCTCCTGGGCGCGGCGGTGGTTGCGACCTGGTCTTGGAGCCTGGTGCGATCGGCCGGCGCCGTGCTGCTCGACATGAGCCCCGACGCCGCGCTGCCGCAGAAGATTGCTGACCGGCTCGAGCAGAACGGCGACCGCATCTTCGACCTCCATCTCTGGCGGGTCGGCCCCGGGCATGTCGCCGGCATTGTGTCGCTCGTCTCTACGCAGCCACAGGTCCCAAGCGTCTACAAGACCAAGCTCGCTGATCTGCGCTCGCTGTCCCACATCACGGTCGAAGTCGAGTTGGGGCAAACCTAAGAGCGAAACAGCAGGCAGGCGTCGCCGTAGGAATAGAACCGGTAGCCCGCCGCGATCGCATGCGCGTAGGCGCGCTGCATCACGTCGAGACCGCAGAACGCCGCCACCAGCATGAACAGCGTCGAGCGCGGCAAGTGGAAGTTGGTCATCATCACGTCGACGGCGCGGAAGCGATAGCCGGGCGTGATGAACAGCGCGGTCTCGCCCGCGAACGAGTTGATCACGCCATCATCACCGCTCGCGCTCTCCAGGAGCCGCAGCGCAGTCGAGCCGACCGCCACGATGCGTCCGCCCGAGCGATGCACCGTGTTGAGCGCGGCCGCCGTCTCCGCCGAGACGCTCCCGGCCTCCGCATGCATGCGATGATCGGTCGTGTCGTCAGCCTTGACCGGCAGGAACGTACCCGCCCCCACATGCAGCGTTACGGTGTGGAGCGCGATGCCCGTCGCCTTGAGGCGCTCGACCAGCGCATCGGTAAAATGCAGCCCAGCCGTGGGGGCGGCGACCGAGCCGTCGGCATCGGCGAACATGGTCTGGTAGTCGGCGCGATCCTGCGCGTCGGGCGCGCGCCGCGAGGCGATATAGGGCGGCAGCGGCATGGCGCCGCGTTCCGCGATCGCCTGATCGAGCACCGCACCGTGAAAAGCGAAGGCGAGCGTCACCTCGCCCCCCTTCCCCTTGTCCTCGACAGTGGCGTCGAGCTGGCCGAGGAAACACACTTGGCCCTCGTCCCCGAAGCGCACCACGTCGCCCGGCTTGAGCCGCCTTGCCGGCTTGACGAAGGCGCGCCAACGGGCGCCATCGAGGCGGCGGTGCAACGTCGCCTCGATCCGCGGCTCGACGCCCCGGCCGATCCGCCGGCCATTGAGCCGCGCCGGAATTACGCGGGTGTCGTTGACCACGACCGCGTCGCCCGGCCGCAGCAGATCGGGTAGCTCGCGCACGCAACGGTCGTCGAGGGCTCGCCCCGGGCGGACAACCAGCAGCCGCGCCGCATCCCGCGGCGACGCGGGACGCAACGCAATCCGGTCCGGCGGCAGGTCGAAGTCGAAGAGGTCGGTGCGCATCGGTGGCGCCCGAGCCCATGGCAGGCCGCAGCGAAAAGGGCAAGGTTCCCGAGCGCCTGCGGGCGAGCGACTTCGCTCCCGCCGGGGACCCAGTCAGGTTGATCCGGGGACTGGATCACATTGAATTTACCAGCCGGTCCATTTGCGCCAATGCAAATACGGGCGCGCACCAGCCCTGAGCTGTGTGCGCGCCCGCAATGAACTCTACTTTTACAAACGCCACAAGAACACCGGCGAGTTACCCGTCCGCCGCCTTACCTAGAGCCGCGGCGGATACGGATCGAGGCCGTAGCTCCACGCCGGCGATACGTCGCCGTGCTCGTCGACGCGGAGCACTTCGGTGTCGTCACCCTGTGCGCCCAGCTTGTGCGCGGCGTCCACTGCGAACAGCATGGCCTCGCGCTCGCTGATATAGGGACCGTAGTCCTCGCCGTCGTACTTGATAAACCAGACGTCTTCCTCGCGTACGACCAGATAGCGCGTGCGCTCCCGGTCAGGAACAAACGCCGGCGACTGCGTCGACTCATTGAGCCAATTTCGCAGCATCGTGTTTCCCCATCCTTCGACTTGTTGCTCTGCGCGTTGCTGCTCTGCGAGTCGTTGCTCTGAGAGTTGCAGCTCTGCGCGTTGTTGCATTACGAGGTGGTTACCTACCAACGCCGTGCATCCTACAACAAAGTGACCGCGACTTCTGTTCCCGCGATTTCTGTTCCCGAAATTCCGGCTGCAATTGCGGCCTGATCCGTTCATTAACCTGCAATTAAGTCATAGCGATGGCTTGAAACATTTTGGCATTATTGAACCATCACGGCGATATATGGAACCGCATCGCGGTATGCCACGAGGGGGCCAATTCCCCGCCTATCGCCGGCCTTCCCCGTTCAAGCCGACCTTCCACGTTCAACAAAGTCTGAACGGAACCATCATAATCCATCACAGTGGCGTCAAACGATCGTCGCACCGCGCCCCTACCAACCACGCATGCCAATCCAAGATGAGAGCACGCAGCAAGCATGGGCATCGTCATGATCAAGTGCCCGGAAACGGGTCGCGAGATTTCCACCGGAATGGTTACAGACCGCGCGAGCTTTCATGCGACACCGGTGTTCTTTGCGCACGCCTATTGTCCGTATTGCCGCGCGCATCACGAGTGGTTTGCACAGCAGGCCTGGGTGTGCGAAACCGAACACGACAGCCCGGCAGCGTCACAGCGGCCATCCGAGACAAGGCTGAAACAGCAAGGCTGAAACAAACCCAGTGACGTTCAGCATGGCCACTGCCGCGGACCTGCGCCGAATCGCACTGTCTCTGACGGGAACGACCGAGGCGCCGCACTTCGAGCGCACCGCCTTCAAGGTCAAGCGCATCTACGCCACGCTTGCGGCTGATCGCCTCACCGCCAATCTGAAGCTCTCGCCCGACGAGCAGGAGTTCAAGTGCCTGTTGGCGCCGGACGCTTTCACGCCGCTCCCCAATGCCTGGGGCAAGCAAGGTTGGACGACGGTGGCGCTCGCCCAGATGAAAGTCACCGAGCTCAAGGATGCGCTGGAGACGGCATGGCGCCATGCCGCCCCGTCCGCGCGGCCGCCCTCGAAAGCCGCGCGCTCAAAGCGACGATGAGCGCCGGCTTCGACCCTGCTCAGGCAGCGTTCGCCGCCATCTTGGCGCTGACGATCTTGTCCGGGTTCTGCACCGGCTCGCCGCGCTTGATCTTGTCGACATTCTCCATGCCTTCGGTCACGCGACCCCAGACCGTATACTGATTGTCCAGGAAACGCGCGTCGTCGAAGCAGATGAAGAACTGGCTGTCGCCGGAGTCGGGATTTTGCGCCCGCGCCATCGAGACCGTGCCGCGCACATGCGGCTCGCGGTTGAACTCGGCCTTGAGCTTCTGGCCCGAGCCGCCGGTGCCGGTGCCGTGCGGACAGCCGGTCTGCGCCATGAAGCCGTCGATGACGCGATGAAAGACGATGCCGTCATAGAAGCCGTCCCGCACCAGTTCCTTGATGCGTGCGACATGACCGGGCGCCAGCTCCGGCCGCATTTCGATCACCACCCGGCCCTTGGTGGTTTCGAGGATCATGGTGTTCTCAGGATCGGTCATGGCTGCTCCCGGTTGTCGACAAAGCGAATGGAAAGCGGTCGGCCGGCAATCGCGCCGCCCAATCCGCCGGTGAACCGCATCGGCGTGCAGCGCTCAAGCGCCGCCGTGATCGCCTGATGATAAACGTCTTTGGTCTCGGGCGGCACGTTCGGCGTCGTGTAGGTGACGCGCGGCGTACCGATGATCTCGCCGTTGTGCTTGAAGCTCAGCCGCACCGACATCTGCATGCCGTGGCGCGCGTCCGACAGTGGCGGCGGCTCCCAGCAGGCCCGCAGCGCGGCGAACATCTGGCGCAACGTGTTGAGCTGGCGCTCGCTGTCGTCGTCCTCCCAATACCAATCCCGGTCTTGGTCCCCGTCTTGAGCGCCGGTCTTCTTCGCCAGCGCGGCATCGATCGTCAGACGAAGATCCTGACCGATCGGGGGCTCGAACTCAGGCCTGCAGGGTCGGCGCCGAAACGGGCTGCAGACAGTCGGCGCGCACGGATGCTTGTCGAACACGCTGCAGACGGTCCCCGCCTGCGTGGCGGATGATGCGATGACCGCCGGTGCCAGCGCCAAGACCACCTTAGATAAGGACGCCGCCGATAATGACGCCGCTGATAGAAGCAGTCCGCGCATGACGCTTAGCCTGTGTTGCGGGACTGAGCGATCGGGCTATTGCCCGATCGTCGCCTTGCGCACGTAATCGAGCTTCGGGAAGTCTTTGGTCAGGTACGTATTCCCTTCCGACTGGATGCGGCCCTGGCTCGGTCCGCGACCCTGTGGGGCGCCCTCGCCATAGCCGCCGAACAGCGCATCGACCACGTTCATGCCCGAGGTGACGTGCCCGAATGGCGCGAAACCCATCCCGTCCAGCCGACCGTTGTCGCCAAAATTGATGAAAACCTGGGTCGTGCGCGAGTTCGGTCCCGAAGTCGCAAAGGTGATGAAGCCGCGCTTGTTGCTCTGCTTGACCGGGTCGTCCTTGATCTGCGCGCCGTGCCACGGCGTCGAGAGCTGGGGATTGCCGTTGATGCCGAACTGCACCATGAAGCCGCTGATCACCCGGAAAAACCGGTTCTCGTTGTAGAAGCCGTTCTTGACCAGATTGTAGAAGCGGTCGGCGCCGAGCGGCGCCCAATCCCTGCGCACATCGATCACGAAGGCGCCCTTGCTGGTATCGAACCGGGCCTTGTAGGTCGCGGGCGCCTTCTCGTTCAAAGCCGCGGGATTGCCGAGCTTGCCGGCCTGGCCGAACAACGGCGTGGCCAGCATGCCAAGCGCCAGCACCGAGCCGAGCGTCACGGAGAGGGGACGGATTGTCATGGCACTCCTTGTCGAGTCTTGTCTTTGATGACTGAGGTCTTCGATGATTGAGGTCTTGATGATTGAGGTCTTTGATGATTGAGCCGCGTTGAAAACCGAACTCAGGCCTTGGCCTTGCCGGCGAACTTTGCCTTCAGACGGACGGCCACCGGGGCCGGCACGAACGCCGATACGTCGCCGCCCATGGAGGCGATCTGCCTGACCAGTGTGGCGGTGATCGGGCGGACGGCAGGCGAAGCCGGAATGAACACGGTCTGCAGGTCGGGCGCCATCGTGCCGTTCATGCCCGCCATCTCCATCTCGTACTCGAAATCGGCGCCGCTGCGCAGGCCGCGGATGAGGATGTTCGCGCCCTCCCGCTTGGCAGCGGTGACGACCAGATCGCCAAACGTGATGCACTTGAGCGCACAGCCCGCCGCCCGGGCGACCGGAGCGCAGGTCTCTTCCAGCATCGCGAGACGCTCCTCGACCGTGAACAGGGGCGTCTTGCCGGGATGGGTGCCGATCGCCAGCAGCAGCCGATCGGCCAGCCGTGCCGCCTGATGCACGACATCGAGATGACCGTTGGTGACGGGATCGAACGAACCCGGAAAGAGCGCTGTGCGCGGCATGACCGCGGTCTAACCCGCCCGTTCCCGCGCCGCAAGTTTGAACCCGCCCGTTGGCCCCAGCGATCGCGGCGGGCTCACCGCCCCCGCGTAACCGCAGCCGCGGCCGGGGCGAATGAACAATGAACCTTTTTCGCAATCGTGGCGACAAAGTGCCAAGAGGGGCGTCGAAGCTCCGTGGGCAAGGCGCAGGCAGGGGCAGGTATCATGCTGATCAACAAGGTCATTCCGGCAGTTGCGGCAGCCGCGCTGGGCGCAGCGGCGGTTTTGGCATTGCCCGGTTTCAGCCCTGAGGCCGACGCCAGCACCTCGCCGAAGATCGTCAAGTCCGATCGCCTCGACATTCGCCCGGCCGCCAAGGACTGCAGTCAGCAGGCCTGGCCCTACTACGAGGCGCGCTGCCTGCGTGACCATCGCGCGCGCACGGCCACGCCGATCCGCATGATCAGCACTGACCGGATCGCGGTCCGCTGAGCATGACCCGCTGACCGGTCTGTCAGCTGCGGCAAAACCCTGCCTTCACCGACGCGCCACCCGTGCTACCATTCCGAACCGAGGGGCAATAACGCATCCGGTCGTCTGAGATGGTCATGGTTCGACGCGCCACGCTCTGTCTTGCCGTTGCGGCCGTGTTGGCCTGGGCGCCGGGCTCCGTTCAGGCGCAACGGGCGCCTACCGATCACGAGCTCGCCGTCTATGCCGGCCTGCACGCCGCCGCCGCCAACGGTGAGGTGGGCGAAATCGAGAAGCTCATCGCCGCCGGCGAAAACCCCAACATCCAGGACGCCAACAGCCGGACGCCGCTGCTGGTCGCGGCCTATCGCAAGCACTATGAGGCGGTCGAGGCACTGCTCAAGGGCGGCGCCAATCCGAACGCCCGCGACATGCAGGGCTTTGACATTCTCACGCTGGCGGCCGTCAACAACGACCTGAAGCTGTTGAAAATCGCGCTTGCGGGCGGGGCCGATCCAAGCCGGGTCACGGGTCCGCTCGATGGAACGGCGCTGATCTCCGCCGCCCACCTCGGCCATGTCGAGATCGTGCGCGCCCTGATCGAAGCCAAGGCGCCACTCGACCACGTCAACCGCATGGGCTGGACCGCCCTGATCATCGCGGTGCTGCTCGGCAACAACAGCAAGGAACACATCGAGACGGTCGAGCTGCTGGTCAAGGCCGGTGCCGACACCGGTGTCAAGGACCGCCAGGGCGCCACCGCCCTCGATCACGCGCGCATGCGTGGCTATCAGGATATGATAAAGATCCTGCAGGCGGCGAAAGGCCGCCGAACGTAACCCGAGGGGAGACTATGCCTATGCGACGAGCTGTTGCGCTCGCGGCGGCTGCCATTTGCCTTGCGACCGGCGTCCTGGCCACCGGCACGTCGGTCCAGGCGCAGGACCGCTATCCATCGCGTCCCATCCGGCTGCTGGTGCCGTTCCCGGCCGGCGGTCCGGTCGACGTCATGGGCCGCCTGGTCGCGCAGCACCTGTCGACGAAGCTCGGCCAGCAGGTGCTGGTCGACAACCGCCCGGGCGCCGGATCGACCATCGCCGGCAAGGCGGCGGCGATCGCGGAGCCTGACGGCTACACCCTCCTGGTCGGCAGCGCGTCCACGTTCGCGATCGGCCCCACGCTCTACTCGAACGCCGGCTACGACCCCGCCACCGCCTTCACGCCGATCGCCTTCGTGTCGAGCGTGCCTTACGTGATGATCACGCGGCCGCAGGCGGCGCAGCGCACCCTGTCCGACCTCATCGCCTATGCCAAGGCCAACCCCGGCAAGCTCAACTTCGGCATCCCGAACGGCGCACCGCCGCATATGCTCGCCGCCTGGTTCCGCAACGTCACCGGCACCAATATCGTGATCGTCCCTTACCGCGGCGCCTCGCCCGTGCTTACCGACATGATCGGTGGCCAGATCGATATCGGCTTCGAGACCACGTCGGTCACCTTCACCCATGTGCGCGAGGGCAAGGTGCGCGCGCTCGGTGTCGCGACGGAGCAGCGGCTGCCGGAGCTTCCCGACGTTCCCACCATGATCGAAAGCGGCGTCCCCGACTTCATCGCCAGCTCCTGGACCGGCATCGTCGCGCCGGCCGGCACGCCGCGGCCGATCGTCGAGCGCCTCAACGCCGAGATTAATGCGGGCATCAATTCGCCGCTCTTGCGCGAGCGGTTCAAGCAGCTCGGTGCTATCGCCAACCCGGGCACGCCGGAAGACTTTGCCGAATTCATCGGCAAGGAACGGCCGAAGTGGGTGAACATGGTGAAGCTCTCGGGCCTCAAGGGCAACTGAGGAGCGCATTGGGCTTGCGAGCCCATCGGGAGGGGACATGATCCGCGTGCTGCCGGCGCTCTTGGTGGCGCTGACGGCGCTGGCAACCTCCGCCATCGGCGGAAGCGCTTGCGCGCAATCCTATCCGAGCCGCCCGATCAAGCTCGTTGTGCCGTTCCCGGCCGGTGGGCCGATCGACGTGATGGCGCGCCTCGTCAGCCAGAAGCTCACGGCAACGCTCGGCACGGTGATCGTGGAGAACCGGCCCGGCGGCGGCGGCACGATCGGCCTCAAAGCGGTCGCGACCGCGGAGCCGGACGGCTACACGATCCTGTTCGGCGGCACCATCACGCTCAGCGTCATCCCGGTCGTCACCACCGTCGCGGAGGCCAACCTGATCAAGCGCATGACTCCGGTCGCGATGGTGTCGAGCACGCCCTTCGTCCTGATCGTGGCGCCGCGGCTGCCGATCAAGACCGTGCCGGAGCTCCTCGCCTATGCGCGCGCCAATCCGGGCAAGCTGAACTTCGGCGCGCCGGCGGGCGCAACGCCGCTCTTGGTCGGCGAACTGTTCAAGCTGCGCGCCGGGATCGCGTTCACCACCGTGCCCTATCGCGGCGCCGCCACCATCATGAACGACATGCTGAGCGGCCAGATCGATATGGCGATCGAGCCGACATCGGTCACGCTCGCCCACATTCATGAGGGCAAGATCCGGCCGCTCGCCGTCACCAGCCGCACCCGCAGCCCCGAGCTGCCGGCGCTGCCTACCATCATCGAGAGCGGCGTACCCGGTGTCGTTGCGATGTCGTGGACCGGCATCGCGGGCCCCGCCAACATGCCGGTGAACGTTACGGCGCGGCTCAACCGCGCGATCAACGAGGCGCTCAACACGGACGATGTGAAATCTGCGCTCAAGAAGCTTGGCAGCCAGCCGCTTGGCGGCTCGCCGCAGGACTTCGCTGCGCTGCTGGCCGAGGAAGGGCCGCGATGGCTCGAGGTCGTGCGCGCCGCCGGGCTGAAGTTTGACTAGGTGCGGTCACGAACGTGCAGCCATAGTTTCAAGCTCGCAGCGCGCGATCCTAAGTTCAAGATCAAAGCCATGAATACCATCCGGTGGGGAATGTCAGCGCCGCGCGTGGCGCACACTCGTTTGCGAACTTCGGGACCGACGGACACTAGCAACTTATTGATCTAGTGTGGCTTTGGTTTAGAAATCCGTGCCGCCGCCTACGGATCAAATCTCGGCACGAACCCCTTCGCAGTCGCTTCGATGTGGCCGGCGAACGGCGCGCCGACGTGACCGGGCAAAACGAGCGCGCCGCTTGCGGCACAGTGTTCCAGCACCTTGCGGCGGCTCGTCCGCGCCTCTTCGGCGTCTGAGTTCTTGGGAAAATTCCAGTTCGGGTAATAGACCTGCAGCAGATGGTGAAACACGTCGCCGATGAAGACGGCCTGCGCACCGCCGCTGTCGAGCTTGAACACGACATGGCCGGCGGAGTGGCCAGGCGCCGGAAGGATCTCGAGAAACTCGTTGAGCCGATGCGGGCCGGTGACGAGGTCGGCGCGCCCGCCCTCGACGATCGGCAGCACGCAGTCCCGGAACGTGCCGAATTCCACCGGCTCGGCCTTGTCCGGGTCGGCATCGAGCTTCTGGTAATACTCAAAGTCCGGCTTGGAGATGACGTAACGGCCATTCGGAAAGGTCGGCACGAAGGAGCCGTCGCGCAGCTGCGTATTCCAGCCGACATGATCGTGATGCAGGTGCGTGCACATCACGTAGTCGATGTCCTGCGGTCGCGCGCCCGCGGCGGCGAGCCGCTCGAGATAGGGCGTGTTGAGCATATCCCAGAACGGCCGCGCCGGCCGGCTTCTGTTGTTGCCGCAGCAGCAGTCGATCAGGATCAACTTGCCGCCGACCTTCAGGAGCCAGCTGTGCACGCTGAGCTTGATGAGATCCTGGTCCCGATCATAGTGATGCGGCGCCATCCAATGGGCATGCTCGGCCGCGATCGCATCGGTGTATTCCGGGAAGATATCGCGCGGCCGATAGACCGGCAGGTAGGTCTCCTCGATCCGGACAATACTGGCTTGGCCGACGGTGAATTGGGTCATGGCGTGCCTTTCCGTCAACGCTTGTCCGTCACAGGAAGCCGCTCCATGTAGCGGATCACCTCGGTATGGTTCGCCTTGTCGTTCAGCGCGCGGGCGGCCGCATCCCATAGCCCGGCACAGAGATCGGCGAGCGGTGTCGCGACGCCGAGCGCATGAGCCATGTCGTCGGCGGTGCGGACATCCTTGGCCATCAGGCGCAGTGGAAATCCGTCGTCGAACGTTTCCGAGATGATGAACTGCTTGAGCTTGAGCTCGGTGGTGTTGTTCTTACCCGAAGAGGTGTTGAGGATGTCCGCCATGAGCGCGGGATCGAGCCCGAACTTGCGGCCGACCTGCAGGGCCTCAACGACCGCGACGAGGCCTGCCGCCGAGACGTAGTTGTTGAGCGCCTTCATGGCGTGGCCGGAGCCGAGCGCGCCGGTGCGGAAGATCGAGTTGCCCATGGTGGCCAAGAGCGGCTGGACGCGGTCGATGGTCGCGCCGTCGCCGCCGGCCATGATCGCCAGCGTGCCGTTGGCGGCGCGCCGGACGCCGCCCGAGACCGGGGCATCGATGAAGGCCGTGCCGGCCGCGATCAGTTCCGCGCCGAGCGAGCGGGTGCCGATCGGGTCGGACGAGCTCATGTCGATGAGGATGGTGTTGGCGCGCAGATGGGCGCGCATCGCGCTCACCGCGTCGCGCACGATCCTGCCGTTGGGGAGAAGCATGATGACGACCCCGGCCGCCGCAACGGCGCTCGCCATGTCGTTCACGACGCGGCCGCCCACGGCCGCAAACTTCTCCCGCGCCTCCTCGAGGAGATCGAAGCCCGTCGTCGCGAAGCCTGCCCGGATCAGGCAGGCGCCCATCGGCGCTCCCATATTGCCGAGCCCGATCACTGCCACGGATGCCGGTGGAACGATTACGGGAATGTTTTCCATCGTTTGGGACCTCTTAGAGCGCTTCCGCCCAACTCATGGTCGGGATTGTCTTTTGCCGGGTCTAACCATGTCGCCGGCTGAGTAGTAGCAACCAGCCTCCGCGCTCCGCAAGGCGGCGGCCGCGGCGCTCGGGGTCAGCCCGGCATCGCGGTCGAGCAGGCCCCCTGCCCCCTTGCGGCAGCCATCCAGGCGACGCATTTTACGCCCATGACCCCGACGACGTTGCTTGAGGCGCATCGCCGCTTCGCCGCCGCGCTCGATGATCTGCGCCGCCAGTATGTCGCCGAATTTGATCGCTGGCTGAGGGCCGGCGATCCCTACCAGAGCGCCGACGAGAAGATCGCGACGGCGCGCAACAAATTCGCCGACGAGTTCCTCGACCGGCTCGCGCCACCGATCATCCGCGCCAGCAACCGCGACGCCGAGCACGATATCCTGGATGCGTTGCGCAGTTTCGAGGCCCGCCCGAGGCCGCCGCGTCCCGTCGCGCCCGGCAATCGCTGGCAAGCCAGCCTGTGGCGGACCGCCGTCGCGGCCGCGTTCGGCGCCGTCGCCGCCGTGGTCATCCTGGCCTTGCAGCCGCTCGGTGAGACGATCCCGCGCGACACCATGGTGCTGTGGCTGATCGCGGCCGCGTTCGTGGCTGCGCTCGGCGCCGCCATCGGCGTAGCGGTCGTGGCCGCCCCGCCGCTCGACGCCATGCTGGCGCGCATGGGCTTGCGCGGACTGCCGCTCAAGATCGCGCGCAAGCTCGGCGCCGTGTTCGCGCTGTTGCGGGCGGGGCCGCTGGTCACGCTCTCGGCCGTCTTGCTCGGCGGGCTGTTCGCGCTCCTCGCCTGGCTGCTGGGCGGCTCGAAGCCGCTGCATGTTCTGATCGGGCTTACGGCGATCGTGACCATGCTGATGACGCGTTGGACCGCACCCGACCCTGCCAACCCCGATCGCGACGCGCTTCGCCGTCAACTGGTTGCTCGGCTTGATGCAGAACTGCAGGCGGATGCCAACCTGTGGGCGGCGCTCGCGGCCGCGCTGACCCTCAAACGCGATGACCTTGGTGCCGGCGTTGGCACAGACCTGAGAGAGATCACCAACATCATCCTGGCGCGGCGCACCCAGCGCGAGGCGGGCGAGGACATCCTGCAAGTCATCGAGCAGCACCTCGGCCTGCCCTGTGGCGGGGCGGGGGCGCAACCGCAAGCCGCCTCGTCCGAGTTCGTCTGGAAGTCCGAGCACGCCCACGACTATGCGACCTTCGGCGCGGTCGATGTCGGCGACCTCGTGAGCGTGTCATCACAGCCGCTCTATGTCGAAGGGGCCAACGGTACCAAGCGTGTCTCCCAGAAGGGCGTTGTCACCCGCAAGCGTTGAGCCTTGATGCGCAGAATCAAATACACGTTCGGGCTCGACTTCGGCACGTCCAAGACGGCGATCTCGTTCGCGCAAGCCGACACCATCAACCCCCAGATCGTCGACGTGGCGATCCACGGCGACGAGGATCGCATCTCGACCTGCGTCCTGCGCGACACCGCGAAGGATCGTTATTATGTGGGCGGCATCGCCGAGCAGGAATATCTCCTGGCCCAGGAGCCGGCCGAGCGCGCCGCGATGGCGTTCTTCTCAAACTTCAAGCCGCACATTGCGCACAGCCCCGAGCACCGCTCGACCGCGCTGCGCTTCCTCACCGAGGTGCGCCGCGCCGAACGGCTGTCCGAGAAGATCGAGCTTGCCGGCAAGGAGGCCGTCGTGGCGGCGGGCTGCCCGGTGGCGTGGCTGTCGGGCGGCGGCGCGCAGACGCTGCTCGGGCTGATCAAGCAGGCGGGCTTTCCGCCGGCCTTCACCATCCCCGAGCCGGTCGGAGCCGCCTTCCACTTCCTCGGCACGCAACTGCGCGCGCAGGATTTCCATCGCGACATCGTGGTGTTCGACTGGGGCGCCGGCACCTACGACATGACCGTCCTGCGCGCGGGTCGCCTCGACCTCGAAGGGTCGAAGACCTTCGGCTCGACGGTCTACGGCGGGCGGCTGTTCGACGACCTGTTCTACCAGTGGCTCATCGACATGGCGCAGAGCCGCGGCCGTCAGACGGACCTCAAGCGGCTCGCCGAGCGGCCGGTCGATCGCGCCGTGCTCCTTGGCCTGACCTGCCGCAAGATCAAGGAGGCCTTTTCGCGCCACCTCAACAGCCAGTCGGCCGAACGGCCGTGGACCTGGTCGGTGCCCGTCATCCTCGGCTCCGAGCAGACCGGCATCAATCTCGGCAACTTTTTCGTGCCGAGCGCCGCCGAGTTCGATGCGCGCGCCCGCTCCTACCGGGCTTCGGAGACGGCGCGGGAGTGGCTCAACCTCTCGCTTGCCGACGCCGCGCCGGAGGAGCGCGCGTTCATCGAGGCGGCGCAACAGGGCGCGCCGGTCGATCTCAAGGCGTGGGGTGCGCGCCTCATTGAAGCCGGGCTGCACAACCTCGAGGTCGGCGACGGCGCCACCGCGGTGCTGACCGGGGGCAGCTCCAATTGGCGCTGGTTCCTGGAGCACGTGCGCGCGACGGCGCCGTTTGCCGGCCGCGCCAGCTCCGTCCTGCGCGACGATCGCCCCGAGCTTTCGATCGCGCGCGGGCTCGCGCGCGCCTATGCGGTCGGCAACTACAGCAAGCGGCTAGCCGGCGAGGTCAGAGCCAAGCGCGATCTGCTGGTGCCGCACTTGCAGGAAATCCATGACGAGCTTCTCGGGAAGCTCTGCCTTCAGCTCACGGCGCTGATCAAGGACGACGAAACCCTCAAGAGCGAGCTGCGCGAGATCCTCAAGGATGGCCTGCGCCAGAGCGAGACCCAACGGGCCCAAGGCTTCGGCGCCTGGTTTCGTCGCCTGTTCAATCTCGCGCTTGCCGATCCCGCCGCCGAAGCGATCCGCCCTGACCTGGAACGCCGGCTTGAGCGCTGGCTCGCCGAGAACCGGCCGCGGGTCGAGCGCTGGGCCGAGCGTTTCTCGCTCGAAGCCAACCAGCGCGTCATGGATCTCATGCGGGCGCACACCAACGCGGAGATCGGCGGCCTCATCGAGGTCGCGATCGAAGCCTGCGGCGCCACCGGGCAGACGCCATTCGAAGAGGCGCTGCGCGCGCTCGGCGGCAAAGTCCGCTTCGAGCCCGGCATGCTGGCCCGCATCTTCTCCGAGGTCGCCCGCACCATGCGACAGGCCTACGACCAGTACATCATCCAGAGCGGAGAGCCCGACGCGGAAAAGAAACTCGACGAGCGCGCCACCGCACTGACGACGCGCTTCTTCGACGCGATGCCGATCGCCATCCGCTGGAACATCCTCAACGTGCAGTCGCCCGATGAGTGGTCGCTGCGCGTGATCGATCACCTGAGCGAGACGCTCGAAACACTGGTGCGCGTCGCGCGCGTCGAAGAGGCCGAGCGGGTGATGCTGGAGGCCTAGCCGGCGCGCATTCGTATCACGACATCATAAAACAAGCGCCACACGCTCCGTTCGTCCCCGCGCAAGCGGGGACCCAGTGAGCAATTCGCGACATCTGAGCAAGCGGCTCTGGATTCCCGCTTACGCGGGAATGAACGGAGAAAGCGGCACGGCCTGAATTCTAAACTCAAGGCCCTCGGCGATCGCGGGCAAAGCTCACCCGCCATTCTCGTCGCCTTCCTCGCTGATGCGCTCGACCGAGACAACCTTCTCGTCCTGCGCGGTATCGAACACGATTACGCCCTGGGTCGAGCGGCTGGCAATGCGGATGCCTTCAACGCGGGTGCGGATGAGCTGGCCGCCGTTGGTGACCAGCATGATCTGGTCCTGCTCCTCGACCGGGAACGAGGCAATGACGCGGCCGGTCTTGCCGGTCACCGCCATGGCAACGATGCCTTTGCCGCCGCGACCGGTGGTGCGGTACTCGTAAGAGGAGCTGCGCTTGCCATAGCCGCGCTCGGAGATCGTCAGCACGAGCTGCTCGGCCTCCGACATTTCCACGTAGCGCTGCTCGCCGAGCTCGATGGCGTCGCTGACGGCAGCTTCTTGGGCCTCTTCGGCGTCGGGAGCCGGCTCCTCGGCTTCAGCCGTGATCCCGCGCCGCACCGCGCTCGCGCGCTTGAGATAGCCGGCGCGCTCCTCGGCGGTGGCGTCGAGATGGCGCAGGATCGAGAGCGAGATCACCCGATCGCCATCGGCCAACGCGATGCCGCGCACGCCCATCGAGGTCCGGCCCTGGAACACGCGCACGTCCGGGACCGGAAAGCGGATGCACTGCCCGGCCGCGGTCGTGAGCAACACGTCCTGTCTTTCCGTACAGATCTGCACGTCGACGATCGCCTCGCCCTCGTCGAGCTTCATGGCGATAATGCCGGAGCGGCGCACGTCGACAAAGTCGGACAGCTTGTTGCGCCGGACCGTGCCGCGCGTGGTGGCGAACATCACGTCGAGCTCGCCCCAGCTACTCTCGTCCTCCGGCAGCGGCATCACGGTGGTGACGCGCTCGCCCTGATTGAGCGGCAGGATGTTGATCAGCGCCTTGCCGCGCGCCTGCGGCGCCGCCTGCGGCAAGCGCCAGACCTTCTCCTTGTACACGCGCCCGTGCGAGGAGAAGTAGAGCACCGGCGTGTGGGTATTGGCGACGAACAGCCGGGTGACGAAATCCTCGTCGCGCGTCTGCATGCCGGAGCGGCCCTTGCCGCCGCGGCGCTGCGCCCGATAGGCCGAGAGCGGCACGCGCTTGACGTAGCCCAGCCGCGAGACCGTGACCACCATGTCCTCGCGGTGGATCAGGTCCTCGTCCTCCATCTCGCCTTCCTGGTCGAGGATGACGGTGCGGCGCGGGGTGGCGAACTGTTCCTTGGCGGTCGCCAGCTCTTCCTTGACAATCGCCTGGATGCGGGCGCGCGAGCGAAGGATCTCCAGATAATTGGCGATCTCGGCGGCGAGCTTGTCGAGCTCGTCCTTGATCTCTTCGCGCCCGAGCGCGGTGAGCCGCTGCAGCCGCAGATCGAGGATCGCGCGTGCCTGGGTCTCGGAGAGGCGATAGGTGCCGTCGCTGTTGATGCGGTGGCGCGGATCGTCGATCAGCAGGATCATCGCCTCGACGTCGCGCGCCGGCCAGTCGCGCCCCATCAGGGCTTCGCGCGCCGCGTTGGCGTCCTGCGACGTGCGGATCAGCCGGATGATCTCGTCGATATTGGCGACCGCGATTGCCAGGCCCACCAGCACATGGGCGCGGTCGCGCGCCTTGCCGAGCAGGAACTTGGTGCGCCGCGAGATTACCTCCTCGCGGAACGCCAGGAAGGATTGCAGCAGGTCCTTGAGCGTCATCACCAGCGGACGGCCACCCTCGAGCGCCACCATGTTGGCGCCGAAGGTCGACTGCAGCGAGGTGTAGCGGTAGAGCTGGTTGAGCACGACGTCGGGCATTGCCTCGCGGCGGAGCTCGACCACCACGCGGTAGCCGTGGCGGTCGGACTCGTCGCGCAGCTCGGCGACGCCATCGATCTTCTTCTCGCGCACCAGTTCGCCGATGCGCTCGACCATCGTGGCCTTGTTCACCTGGAAGGGAATTTCGCTGATGATGATCGCCTCGCGCTCCTTGCGCAGCGTCTCAAACTCGACCTTGCCGCGCATCACGATCGAGCCGCGCCCGAGCATGTAGGCGCCGCGAATGCCGGCGCGGCCGAGGATGATGCCACCGGTCGGGAAATCAGGCCCCGGCACGATCGCCATCAGGTCCTCGATGGAGAGCCCGGGATCATCGATCAGCGCCACGCAGGCGTCGATCAATTCGCCGAGATTGTGCGGCGGGATGTTGGTTGCCATACCGACCGCGATGCCGCCGGCGCCATTGGCCAGGAGATTGGGAAAGCGCGCCGGAAGGACGACGGGTTCCTTCTCGTTGCCGTCGTAGTTGGCTTGGAAATCGACCGTGTCCTTGTCGATGTCGTCAATGAGCGACATGGCGGGATCGGCCAGCCGGCACTCGGTGTAGCGCATGGCCGCCGGCGGATCGCCGTCAACCGAGCCGAAATTGCCCTGCCCGTCGATCAGCGGCAGGCGCATGGAGAAGTCCTGCGCCATGCGCACCAGCGCGTCGTAGATCGCCTGGTCGCCGTGCGGGTGATATTTACCCATCACGTCGCCGACCACGCGCGCCGACTTCACGTATTTCTTGTCCGGGGTGTGCCCCTGTTCGTGCATCGAATAGAGGATGCGCCGATGCACCGGCTTGAGGCCGTCGCGCGCATCCGGCAACGCGCGCGCCACGATCACGCTCATGGCGTAATCGAGGTAGCTGCGCTTCATCTCCTCCGTGATCGACACGGGGCGAATATCGGAGGGACCGCTGTCCGGCGGTTGATCGTTGTTCTCAGCCAAGAAGGAAATTCCCGACGGATAAGTTTAGCTGTCCATAGCCGATTCAAGCCGGAGATGCCACCTCAAAACGCCTCCCGGCCTCAGCTATTTTCATGTGTATATTCAAAGAGTTATTTGCAAGACCGCAAGATGATTTTTGGCACTGCGGGATGGCCTCGTCCAAGAGCTGATCGGAGCGCTCGTGCGAGAGCCTGTCCGAACCCGCGATTGACAGTTCCCTTCCGCAGGATCATCCGAGGGACATCGGGCTCGATGCGGCAACCGGATTGCCTCGCCGCCGCGCCGGGGAGGTGGAATGGACTTTCTGGGAATGCCGGATGTCAGCCCGCTCGTTT
The DNA here is from genome assembly GCA_963753575.1 of uncultured Alphaproteobacteria bacterium. Taxonomy (GTDB): domain Bacteria; phylum Pseudomonadota; class Alphaproteobacteria; order Rhizobiales; family Xanthobacteraceae; genus VAZQ01. Next base: position 821,589 of record CAVWCR010000003.1, on the reverse strand, counting down.
TCTTTGGCCTGTCCGCCTGCTCGATGGTCACCGCATTTCTGGGGGTCTCTACCGGCGCCGCCGGCGGGCTCCTCTTGCTCGCCATCATGGCCTCGGTGCTGCCGCCGACCGTGCTGATCCCGATCCATACCGTGGTGCAGCTTGGCTCCGGCGTCACACGCAGCCTGATCATGTGGCGCTACGTCATGCGCGGGACGCTCGCGCCGTTCGTGGTGGGTGCGGTCATCGGCGCGGCCGCCGGCGCCAAGATCTTCGTCGCGCTGCCTATCACCGTCCTGCAGGGCATCCTGGGCGTGTTCATCCTCGCCGTCACCTGGATGCCGAAGCTCGGACGCGTGGGCGCAGAGCGTTCGCGCTTCCTGGCGGTCGGCTTCGGAACCGCGTTCCTGGGCATGTTCGTGAGCGCGACCGGCACGCTGTTGGCGCCGTTCGTCGCCAGCAGCGCCCCCAACCGCCACAGCCAGGTGGCAACCTTCGGCGCGCTCATGAGCGTCACCCATATCGCCAAGCTTGTCGCCTTCGGCTTCCTTGGCTTCGCGATCGGCCGCTATGTCCCGCTCATGGCCGCCATGGTCTCGACCGGCGCGCTCGGCAACTGGCTGGGTGAGCGGGCGCTGGACCGCATGGGCGAGCGCGGCTTCAAGTATATCTTCCGCTCGATATTGACCTTGCTCGGGCTGCGGCTGATCTGGGTCGCGGTTGCGAGCTGGTTCTAGGCCCGTTAGTGCCGCCGCCCCCCTGCTGCTTGCCGCCCTCGCGGTGCAGTACAGTACATCGACGGCGTGCGCGTTCTGCTGCCGGGCTGACCACCGCCGAGAACTTTCAATGCGCCAAAATGCGCCCTTGACCGCGGCGTGAGCGCGCTATCATGCGGCTGCGACGTTCCAGCCACCGATGCCTCACGCCACCCGTAGCGGGAAAGCAGCGTCCATGATCGAAGCTCGCGGACCCAGGACCAGCGGCTTTCTGCGAGCGTTCTTCTTGCAAGCCATTCTGTTGCTGCTGACGGCGGCCGCGGTTGACGTGGTTGGCTTCTTCGCTCTTTCTGACGATTTCGCTGCCGCCCTGCCGGGGTATCGCAGCCCCGCGTCGGTGCCGGCAATCTTTGGCCGCAACTATCCTAAGGACTATTTTGTCGCCAAGGCGGACCGCGGCTTCGACATCAAGCCAACCGCGCAGATGAGCACGAACCAATGGCATCAGGTCGAGAATATCAGCTACCGGATCTGGTCGAACGAATTGGGCTGCTTCGACCGGCCGCATCCCGACCTGCATTCACCTTTCATGTATTTTGCCGGCGACAGCTACACCTGGGGCTACGCGCCTTACGAGACCAAATTCGGCACTGTGTTTGAACACCTGCGCGAAATTGAAGTCCTGAAATGCGGTGTCACCCACACCGGCCAGCGCCACCAGATGGCGAAGTTTCTGGAGATCGCGCACAAAATTGGCCGATGGCCCGAGAAGGTCGTCATCTTCTACTGCGCGAACGACGTGGCCAATGACTATGCGCATCCGCACACGACCGTCATCGACGGACGTCAGGTCGACAACACGCGGCTCGATGCCGCCAACAATGTTGTGCGGCTCGATGCCGGCTGGTTCGACCAGATGCGCGCCAAGACCGCGAATGCCCGGCGCGCGCTCGACCACCCATGGACGGCACCGTCGCGTCTTCTGCTGCGGTATTCGATCAGCGCGCAGGTGGTCAACGCAACGCTGCATGCGGTGAACGGAAAGATACAGGGACTAAGCGTCCAGTTTCCCGTTCTCGGCGATGCGCCGGTGGATTGGTTCGACCGTTACGAGGTCTACCACGGCAGGCGCCTATTCGATATCCACCGGCTCGCCTATCTGCAAAGCCACAACGGCGTCTATCAGTATGCCAACTACAAATATGCCGATGCCAACAGGCAGGTGCTTGAGCAGTGGAGCCGCCACGCCAAGGCGTCCGGCTACAAGCTCGAAGTCGTGCTGCTGCCGCCGGGCGAAGCGCTGCTTCCTGCCGGCGAGCCGGGCAGCGGCAAATTCTACAGTGAGATCAAGCCGTTCCTGACCAGCCTGGGGATCAAGTTCTACGACCTGACCGCCGAGCTGCAAAAACGGGAGATCGGCTGGGAGGACATCTACTGGCCCAGCGATCCGCACTTCTCCAGCGACGGCAACATCATCGTCGGCAGGATACTGGCGGAGATATTGTAGATGGCGGCGCTGGCCGCGGCCGATATTGTCGCATTCAATTCGGCACTCGAGTCAATTAGGCTCAAAGTCAAATCGGGATCAAGGTCAAGGCGCCCGCGTCCGCGCCGCCTTGAAGCCGGAGACGAAGCGCGCCAGCGTCGTCGAGGTGGCGCCGCGCGGCAGCATCACTTCGATGAGCGAGAACTGGCCGCGGCGCGCAACCGCGCGTTCGAGCGCGGCCTGCAACGCCTTGCGCGTCGTGACCCGCTCGCCATGGCCGCCGAGCGCGGCCGCCATCGTGGCGAACTGCCAGTCGTCGAGATCATTGAAGCGCGACTCCGGCTGGAACGCGCGCAGCATTTCCCAGCTTGCGTTATTGAACAGCACCACGATCGGATCGAGCCCATAGCGCCGGCAGTTACCCAGCTCCCAGCCGGTCATCTGGAAGGCGCCGTCGCCGACCAGAATGAGTGGCCGCCGGCCGGTCGCGGCCGCAACCCCGATCCCGGCCGGCACGCCAAAGCCCATGCCGGCATAGTAGGCGGGCGCCGCCAGCGCCGTGTTCTCGATCTCCATCGCGGCGAACAGGCAATCGCCCACGTCCGAGGTCATTGGCATCGCGCCGTGGCGGTCGAACAGGTCGTTGATCGCGGTCGCAACATCCGACGGCTCGATCGGCTGATCGTCAGCAGCAAGCCCGCGCCGATAGGGGATCGCGTTCGGCTTGGGCCGCGCCCAGCCGGCCGTGAGCGGCCGGGCGCGTACGGTCAGCGCCTCGACCAGGTCCTCGATCGGAATGTTGCTGTAGCCGTGGTGCCCGATCTGCACGGCGCGATCGAAGGCGCGGATGGTGCGGCGCGGATCGAGCCGGCGTTGCGAGAGTGCGAAATTGGTGTCCGAGAAGATCACACCGAGCAGCAGGAGCGTGTCGGCCTCCTCGACCAGCCGCGTGACCGCCGGATCGCCGGCCGCGCCGAGATAAGTGCCGCAGAGCACGTCCGGCGCGCCTTCAAGCAGACCGCGCCCCATGAAGGTCGTGACCACCGGCAGGCCAAGCTTGCGGGCAAGCGCGGTAACGCGCTCTTCGAGCTTGTAGCGCCGCACCTCGACGTCGACCAGGATGACGGCGTTGTTCGCATCGCCGAGCTTCTCGATGATCTCGTCGGCGCATTCGGCGAGCGCTTCCGCATCGGCCGCGCGCCGCGGCAGCACCGGCACCGCCGCCGTGTCGGCCGCAGTCATGTCGCGCGGCAATTCGATGTAGACCGGCAGCGCGTGCTCGCGCGCGCTGCGCAGCACGCGAGCGATCGCCTCGGGCGCTTGCGCCGCATCGGTGAGCACCGCCTGATCGCAGGTGATCTCGCGAAAGACCGCGAACTGTGTGTCGACCGAGCGCGCCTGATGATGCAGCACGAAGCCGCTCGAACGCTCGCGCGCGCCCGGCGCGCCGGCGATGACGACGACCGGCGAGCGCTCCGCGTAGGCGCCCGCGATGGCGTTCACGAGGTTGAAGGCGCCGGCCCCGAAGGTCACGACCGCAACGCCGAGCGCGCAGTGATAGCGCGCCGCTGCATCGGCCGCGAAGCCGACGCCGGGCTCATGGCTAAGCGTGTAGTGCGGAAGGATGCCGCTCTCCTCGATCACCTTGAAGAACGGCAGCACGAAATCACCGGGGATCCCGAAGATCTCGCGCGCGCCGTGATCCTTGAGGCCTTGCAGCAGTGACAGCGCCAGCGTGGTCATGTCAGTCTTGAGACCTTCTCCACCATTGCGACCGTCGCGCAACTACTTGGCACTGAACCACTTGTCGTAGATCTGCTGGTAGGTGCCGTCCTCACGCGAGGCGAGCAGGGCATTGTTGACCTTCTTGCGCAGCGGATTGCCCGACTGGAACACGATGCCGTAGTCCTCCTTGTGGAAGGCCCTGCCAACCAGGTGCACGCGGCCCTTGCCGCCGTTGGCGGCGTAGTAGAGCAAGACCGGCGCATCGAACACGACAGCATCAGCCTCCTTGTTCAGAAGCGCCTTGTACGCCTCATCCATCTGCTCGACCTCGAGCACGGTCGCGCGCAAAGCGCGCAGCTGGGTCGCCGCGGTGCTGCCGCGGGTGGTCGCAACCTTCTTGCCCTGCAGATCGTCCGGGCCATTGATGGCGCCCTGGATTTGCTGAACCGTCAGCGTCGTCGTCAGCTGGGCAGTGTAAAACGCGACGAACACCACGCCGGTAAACATCCACAACACGGCAACCACGCGCGCCAGCCACTGGCGCGGCATCTGATCGCTCTGCGTCGCCAGCGTGCCGGCCGCCCAGTACATCGCGTGGAAGATGCCGGGAATGTATTTGTTGGTCGGAATGATGCTGTTGGGGTGCCTGCGCTCGAGCAGCCAGACGATGTGCGCCGGCAGCAGGATCAGGAGCAAGGCAATGCCCATCCACACCAGGATCGCTTTCGAGAACAGCAATTCCAGAAGGTCCACGAGCGGATTCGTATCCGCCTCCTGGCCCTTGCCGCGCACCATGATCTGCAGGCCGGCGTTCAGGATCGGATGCGAGAAGTCGAACACAGCCTCGCGCGCCGAGGTGATCGATATCGCCGCCACCCCGACATCGGCGCGCCCGGCGCCTATCTCCTCAAGCAGTGCCCGCACGTCAGGCGCCCGCTGATAGCGCATCTTGACCTTCATGCGCTCGGCGATCATCTCCCACAGATCGATGCTGAACCCGGTGAGCTTCCCGCCCTGATCGACCACGAGCGGCGGAAGCACGCGGGTGACGACCCGCAGTTCCGGCGTGGCGGTCTGCGCCCGGGCGGTCGAATAAGAGTCCAAGCCCAGACCAAGGACCGCGATCACGGCCAGCGCGGCCGCGGCCCTGCTCATCACACTCACCATGCCCCCTCCTTCCCCATCAACAGACCCCGCGTGGCGTGACGCAGCAGCTTCCTCGCTTGTCCGCCAGAAAATCGTGACAACGTCGGCGCGCCATGCTCGCAAGCCGGCGGGCGGCTTTCAACTCCAGGCGCCGGAATTGTGTCTTCCTGAGGCCTGACATACGCACACCGCAGCAGGCTGTCCGCGGCTCCGCGATCTCATGCGCGCGGGTTGCCGGCGGCGGCCGATCTCGCCGCAATGGCATGGGCTGCATTTTCACATCATGGTCCACGGGGGGTGTGAAGGCGTGTCGATGGTGATGATCTCGTCGCGCAGGTACGGCGTCATCGCCCGGATCGTGATGCGATTGCAATCTCGCTCGGAATCGCGTTGAGCGAGTCAACGCAAGACATTCCGGTATTAGGAACTTTGCAACTGATTTTGCCTTATACAGGGAAATAATACCTTTAAGAAATCCTTTGCGGGACTGACCAAGTTGCCGATCGCTCCCGAACTCGCGCAGCGCTTGCGCAATTACCGGATCGATGAGGAGGCGCGCGACCTCCTGCGCAAGCTCGCGCCGCTGGTGCTTCCCGTGATCGGCCCCGCCCTCGATCAGGTCATTGCCGGCGCAGCGAAATTGTCAAACGTCAGCATGCTGTGGGAGCGGCACGGCGCCGACATTCGCCGCATCGAAATGGCGCAATTCGAAGCGCTGCTGACGGCCGAATTCGATGCCGCCTATCTTGCGACCTGCCGCGCCACAGTCGAGCAGGAGACTGCTTTCGGGTTCGAGAGCGGCGCGCGGATCAATTGCAGCGCCAGCCTGATCCAGATGGCCTCGCAGACCATTGCGCAGAAATGTTGGCTCGGCGGGACCGTGCGCATGGCGACCATATCGCAGACGGTCATGTTCGACCTGGCGACGACCTCGGGCTATTATTTGCGGTTGCGGGAGAAGGCCGTACAAACACGCCGCGAAAAGATCGACGAAGCCATCACCGAGTTCAATTCGGCTGTCGGCGGCGTACTGACCTCGATCAAGGAGGCTTCCGGCTCCCTCACAAACGCATCCGCAGACATCCAACAAACAGCTATTTCCGCAACCGCCCTCTTGAAATCGGCCTCCGAGCTTTCCGGAGAGACCAGCCAAAGCGTCGATGTTGCGGTGACCGCGACCGACAACATGGCGGCCTCGATCAATGAAATAAGGAAGCAAACGGCGCATGGCCTCGACATGGCCCGCTCCGCCGCAACCGATACGGACAAGACCAGCACCGCCATCCGTGAGCTTGAAGACGCGACGCAGGAGATCGGCTCCATCGTCGAGCTGATCTCCAAGATTGCGTCGCAGACCAACCTCCTTGCGCTCAATGCCACCATCGAGGCGGCGCGTGCCGGCGCCGCGGGAAAAGGATTCGCGGTGGTGGCTTCGGAGGTGAAGGACCTCGCCAACCAAACCGCTTCCGCCACCGGCCAGATAACGCGCCAGATTGCCGCGATCCAACACGCGACCCAGAAGACCGTTCAAGAGATCTCCTCGATCGCGCGCGGCATCAACGAATTGACCGAAGTCGCCAGGAACATTGACGCGGCGGTGGAAGAACAGGCGGCAACGACCCAGCAGATTGCCGGCAACATGCAGATTGCGGCGGCCAATACCGGCCGCACGTCCCGCGACATGACCTCGATCAAGGACGCCAGCAACAGCAACGTCGACGCCATTCGCGATCTGGCCGGATGGGCAGACCGGCTGTCTGCAACCGCGCGAGAGGTGGAGCGTCAAGTCGCCGATTTCTTTGCGCGCGTCCGCGCGGCTTGATCATCGCGGCGAGGCGTGCGGCTCGATTCAGTGATGGGCCGAGACGCTCTTCACACATTCGGAGACAAGCTCACCCGACGCCGAATGGCTGACATCGCCCAGACTGAGCATGCCCACCAGCCGTTTGCTCTTGTTGATGACCGGCAGCCGGCGGACCTTCAGCGACTCCATATGACGCACGGCCTCAGCGAGGTCGTCGTCCTCAGCGCAGCAATGGATGCCCGCGGACATCACATCGCGCGCAATGGCGCGGCGAGGATCGAAGCCGTCCTTGGTCAACCCTTTGCAGACAATGTCGCGGTCGGTGACCATGCCGATCAGCCGGTCGTTATCTCCAATCGGTATCGAGCCAACGTCATGCTCGCGCATCAGTCTTGCAATTTCGGCAATCGACGTGTCGGGGCTGACCCAGGCGACGCCCTTATGCATCGTGTCTTTGACCTTCATGGCTGATCTCCATTGCCGGACCGAATCTGAGATGCAACGTGTCCCCAGCCACGTTGTTCCACTACACTGCAAATAGGGCCGCGGCACGGCGGTCCCGCTGGCAACGCGGGTCGGTGCTCTTTGTGCAGCGCATCAGCCGTAGCGCGAGGGTGGCTGCAGCATGTCAGCCGCAAGGGCCGATGGAACTTTGGCCATCATGTCGCAGCAAGGCCTGAGGGTTTCAGTCGGAACAGGGAGACCCACCGATTGAGCGCGACCATGCTGCTCACGCGAAAAATCGCCTTAGGTCTAATCGTGATTTCGCGCTAAGCGTTTGTTTGATCGCATGATCTTGTCCGAAAAGTCTGCAACTTTTCGGGATCGGGCGCTAGTGCAGCCGGACATTCGGCCGTCGTAACAGTGCGGCCTCGAGGTCGGCGAGCATCTCGCCTTCCGCGTCAATTTGCTTGTTCGGCGCAAGCGCATCGACCGCCAGCCTGACCCATGCCTGCCGCATCTGCTGCAGCAGCGTTCGTTTCATGGGATCGGCAATTTTGCTGGCCAGCTGAGCACAGGTTTCGGCTCTTTTCAGCGCCTCTAACGAGGTCATGACTACGCTCCGCAACAATACAGACTGACATTTCTCTAGGAAAATCATACCAGACGCCCATGGACCCGCAATCAATTGGGCCCCGCCGCGCGTATAGAGTCTGTGGATAACTCGCGTTTTTTATATTGACTTGTCTGCAAGCCACAGTGGCTCGCATCATTCACCACAGCTGCGGCTTGATGATCATCAGCGCAAAGATCGCGATCACGCCCAGGAACGCCGGCCAGCCAAGCATAAACCAGATGCGGAACAGCCGGTCATAGGCCGGTGGCAGCGGCGCCGAACTGCGCGCAGCCTCGGCGGCAAGTTCCCGCAGCCGCAGTTGGATCCCCACCACCGGCAGCCAGCACAGGCCGACCGCGACATAGAGCGCGAGCGACGCGATGATCCAGGGTTCCCACAGCGAATAGCCGATGCTCAGCGCCAGTGCGGCGCCCGAGACTGGCTGCGCGATCACCGCATTCATCGTGAAAACCGCATCCGCGATGACGACGACGCGCGTCGTCGCGGCGATCACCACCGGATCGCGGCTGCGGTGCGCCATGTACATGAAGAACGCGATGCCGAGCCCGGTACCGAACAGCACCGCCGCGCCCAGGACGTGGATCAGCTTGAGCGCCAGGATCGTGATCATCACGTTACGAACGCCGGCGCGTCTTGCCCGCTCAGCGCCGGCAACGCTGGCGGGTGCGCGACCAGCGGATGCGATCGAGCACGAACCCCTGATTGCAGATCGACACCTTGTCCGTCACCGTGCCACGCACGCGGATCATGCGGTCGAGCGCCCGCGGTCGCGGATTGAGCGCACTGACGTTGAAGACGGTGCCGTCGGCGCCCTTGATCATCAGGCAGGTCGCGGGCGTACCGGCATACACGCAGCCGGTGACCGTGACCCGCTGGCCGACCTTGGGCGCCGCCTGCGCCGGCAGCACCATGAGCCCACATGCCAGCCCGCATGCTGCCGCCGCCGTCAGCCAAGCTCGCATCATCATCGTCCCTTTGTGTCAGAACGGGATTTCGTCGTCCATGTCGCCGCGCTTGCCGCCGCCGGCGCCGACGGCCGCCGGCCTGCGCGTCGGCGCGCCGGAGGAGCCGAAATCTCCGCTGCCCGCTTCCGAACTAAAATCGCCGCCGCCACCCAGCTTGTCGAGCATGGTGAGCTGCGAATTGAAGCCCTGCAGCACGACCTCCGTCGAGTAGCGGTCCTGGCCGTCCTTGTCCTGCCACTTGCGGGTCTGCAACGAGCCTTCGAGATAAACCTTCGAGCCCTTCTTGAGATATTGCTCGGCGATCTTGCAGAGCCCCTCGTTGAAGATCACCACCCGATGCCACTCGGTCTTCTCGCGCCGCTCGCCGGTCGCCTTGTCGCGCCAGGTCTCGCTGGTGGCGACGCGCAGATTGGCGATCGGCCGGCCATCCTGGGTCCGGCGGATCTCCGGGTCCGCGCCCAGATTGCCGATGAGGATCACCTTGTTGACCGAACCCGCCATCTCACTCTCCTGTTCAAAGTCACTCTCATGATCGAAGCTACCCTCTTGATCGAAGCTACCCTCTTGATCGAAGCTACTCTCCTGATCAAAGCCACTCGCCTGATCAAGCCACTCTCTTGACCAAAGCCACTCGCCTGATCGAATGCCGCGTCACCCTAAACCAAGGCCTGCCGGGCCGAGGTCCCGCCGCGGCGTTTACCCCCACAAATCTTGTATTCCCCCGCAATCTTGACTCTGTTCGTGTTTTGTTCTAGCAGACAACGACCTCATTAGCAAGGCCACGTTTTGGCAAGGGGTAAGACGATCAAGGGGCAGGACGATGATTTGTCAGGGTAACGACGCGTTCGGATCCGGCGAGCAGCGGGTCACCGCCAGGATTGCGCAGGCAGAACAAAGCATTGCGGCAAGGCTCGCGGACCTGCGGCGCGAGCTCGCGCTGATCCGGTGGATGCTCGCCGGCGTGTTCGTCGCAGCGATTGGCGGCAGCGTCCCGTTCGTGATGCCGCTTATCGGCTAGTGTTCCGAAGTTCGATCGTTATTGCAGGCGCTGGCGCTCGGCGGCGACGGCCTGCGGCGTCTTTGATTGTTTCCGCGCCGCGGCGACGAGCGCGGCGTCGACTGGGGCGAGCCCCTGCGGCCTCAGCGCGGCATTGTTCCAGGCGCTTCGGACATGCCGCACGACGGCCGCGATCTGCTCGTCGGTGAGGTGCGCAAACGACGGCATCGCGCCATTGTAGGCCGTAGCCTCGACCGTGATGGCGCCGCTGATCCCATGCAGCACGACCTCGACCGGGAACTCCCGGCTCAGAAACAGATCACGATTGCCCGCCAGCGGCGGGAACGCCCCCGTGACACCCTTCCCGCTGGCCTGGTGGCAGACCGCACACTGCTGCGCATACACGGCGGCGCCATCGACTGGCGCGGCGGCGGCGGTCGTCGGCGTCGTTTTCGGCGGCGGGTGCGGCCCCAGATAGGTGGCGAGATATTCGATGATCTTGCTGCGCTGGTCGGCTGGAATGCGCAATCCGTACTGCCGCATGTTGTCGATCACCGCCTCCCACTCCTCGCGCGGGATGCCGGCAGAGTCGACGACATACTGCAGGTCATGACAGGTGCGGCACTGGCCATAGACCAGCTCGCGGTTCGGGCCCGGCGGCAGCTCCTCCGTCGCCGCCCACACGCCCGCCGCGCCGAGCATGGCGCCAACGGCAGCACCCGCGACCAGGATTGCTCGCATCGATCACTCCGCTCCTGCGGGCATAAGCTCCTGCAGGCATAAGCTCCTGCAGGCATAAGCTCCTGCAGGCATAAGCTCCTGCGGGCAAAAAAAGCGGGGCGCCCGAAGGCGCCCCGCCCCGGCACTGGATCAGGCGCCGACTGAGATGTCGAGACGCTCGACCCCGTTCCATTCATAGCCGCGCGGGTTCCAGCGCGTCAGGCCGTCGATCGGCTGGGTGCGCCCGAGCGCGTCGGTGGCGCGCGACATCAGCACGTTGCCGCCGCTGCCGAGCTTGGCTTTGACCGACCAGTGATGCCAGGCCCAGGGGCTTTCGGCCAACTTGATGGTCGCCGCGTGCCAGGTCTTGCCGCCGTCGGTCGAAACGTCGACCTGGGTGATCTTGGCCATGCCGTCGTTGAAGGCGACGCCGGTGATCTCGACCTCGCCCGGGCGCGGCTTGTCCTCCGGCAAGGGCGAGAAGATCACGCTCTTGATGGTGTGGCCGTAGGTCGGCACGCTATTGTAGAGCGTGTAGTCGTTGGCCTTGAACTGCCCCGGCTGGACCGGCTGGATCGGCATGCGATAGCCGACCGACTGATAGGCGCTCGGCGACTGTTCCGACATCAGCAGCAGGTTGGTGAGGAACTTCACGTTCATGTTGCCGAAGTAGCCCGGGATGATGAGGCGGACGGGACCGCCATGCACCGCCGGGATCGGCTCGCCATTCATCTTCAACGCCAGGATGGCATGGTCGAGCGCCGGATCGTCGATATGGTAGCTCTTGGCGAAATCGGACCCTTCCGGCGTCAGCGGCTGGTCCCAGCCTTCCGCGGTGAGCCAGCGGGCGGTGTCGGCCGGCAACACCTTCTGCTCGGCCAGGAACGCGCGCAGCGGCACGCCTTCCCACTCGACATTGCCCATGCCGCCATTCTTCCACTGGCCGCCGGCCACTTTCTGCTTGGCCGCATAGAACGAACGGCCGTTGCCGGCGCATTGCATCACCGACACCCGCTTGACCTGGCCCATCTTCTCCAGATCGGCGAGCGCCACTTGGCGCGGCCGCTGCACCAGCCCGTCGATGTGCAGCGTCCAGTCGCGCATCTTCGGCGCCTCGGTAGTTGCATACCAGGAAGCCTTGCCCTCATGCGGGAAGTGCAGCCGGTTGAACAGGATGTCCTTCGGGGTGTGCTCGTGCTTGCGCAGCAGCGTGATCGGCGTTTCCATCACGCCGAGCTTGGCGTTGTGCACCACCATTTCGGCCGACTTGCCTTTGATGATCTTGGCGGCATCGGGGGCGCCCTCAGCGAAGGCAAAGCGCGGAAACGCCGGCGCAAGCGCCAGCGACAGGCCCGCAAGTCCTGCGGCAGCTCCGAACTCACGACGTGTCAGATGGTCTTTCGGCATGGCATATCCTCCTTGCGGGCGCCCGGGCCCGCTCGACCACAGGAGCCGCTTGGCGCCATCGCGCGAAGCGGCCATCGGGGAGAATATTTTGCGGCGATTGCGGTGACGCAAGGGAAGGACATTCCGTCAAAATCACAATCGGGCGGATTTGACGCGCGACCCGTGCGCACATCTCCCGGATCGGCTGACGCGCTGGCGTTGTCCCCAGCGCGGCACCGGCCCGACTATTTCGCACTGGCGAAAGACCATCGTTCTTACTACGTTCCAGTCCTGCTACGTTTCAGGTGTTCCTGCGCGTCGGTGCGCCGGAACCCACACCAGACGGCACCCGCTAGACAGCACGCATGAACGACCTGTTCGACAAGTCACGCGCCCGCCGTTCCGAGCCGCGCGCCGGGTCCAGCGCCAACGACCACCGTGTAAGCGACCGCCGCGTGATCGCGATCCGCGGCGCGCGCGAGCACAATCTCAAAGACGTCGACGTCGAGATCCCGCGCGACCAGCTGGTGGTGTTCACCGGGCTGTCGGGCTCCGGCAAGTCCTCGCTCGCCTTCGACACCATCTATGCCGAGGGCCAGCGCCGCTACGTCGAGTCGCTCTCGGCCTATGCGCGCCAGTTCCTGGAGATGATGCAGAAGCCGGATGTCGACCAGATCGACGGCCTCTCGCCCGCGATCTCGATCGAGCAGAAGACCACCTCGCGCAACCCGCGCTCGACCGTCGGCACCGTCACCGAGATCTACGACTACATGCGGCTTCTGTGGGCGCGCGTCGGGGTGCCCTACTCGCCTGCGACCGGCTTGCCGATCGAGAGCCAGACCGTCTCGCAGATGGTCGACCGCATCATGGCGCTGCCGGAGGGCACGAGACTCTATCTGCTGGCCCCGGTGGTGCGCGGCCGCAAGGGCGAGTACCGCAAGGAGATCGCCGATTTCCTGAAGCGCGGCTACCAGCGCCTGAAGATCGACGGCGCCTTCTACGAGATCGCGCAGGTGCCGGCGCTCGACAAGAAGTTCACCCATGACATCGACGTGGTGGTCGACCGCATTGTGGTGCGCCCGGACATTGCGACGCGGCTCGCTGACTCGCTCGAGCAGGCGCTCAAGCTCGCGGACGGCCTCGCGGTCGTCGAGCTCGCCGATACGGTCGCGACCGGCGCTAAGGCCAACAAGGCGCGCAACGAGACCGCCGAGCGCCTGGTGTTCTCCGAGAAGTTCGCCTGCCCGGTCTCGGGCTTCACCATTCCGGAGATCGAGCCGCGGCTGTTCTCGTTCAACAATCCGTTCGGTGCCTGTCCGAAGTGCGGCGGGCTCGGCGTCGAGCAGCGCATCGACGCCGACCTCGTCATCCCCGACAAGGAGGCGACGCTGCGCAAGGGCGCGATCGCGCCCTGGGCCAAGTCGTCATCGCCCTATTACCTGCAGACGCTCACCGCACTGGGCAAGCGCTACCGCTTCACGCTCGACACCAAGTGGAAGGACCTGCCGAAGAAGACCCAGCAGGCGATCCTCTACGGCTCCGGCGAGGAGGCGATCAAGTTCACCTACGACGACGGCATGCGCTCCTACCAGACCTCTAAGCCGTTCGAGGGCGTGGTGACCAACCTGGAGCGGCGCTGGCGCGAGACCGAGAGCGACTGGGCGCGCGAGGAGATGACGCGCTACTTCACCGACATCCCCTGCGACGCCTGCAAGGGCTTCCGCCTCAAGCCCGAGGCGCTATGCGTGAAGGTCGGCGAGAAGCATATAGGCGAGGTGGCCGAGCTGTCGGTCAGGCGCGCGGGCGAATGGTTCGGCGAATTGCCCAAGCGGCTCACGCCCAAGCAGAACGAGATCGCGGTGCGCGTGCTCAAGGAGATCCGCGAGCGGTTGAAATTCCTGGTCGACGTGGGGCTGGAATATCTCACGCTCGCGCGCGCCTCCGGCACGCTCTCCGGCGGCGAGAGCCAGCGCATCCGGCTCGCCTCGCAGATCGGCTCAGGGCTGACCGGCGTCCTCTACGTGCTCGACGAGCCGTCGATCGGGCTGCACCAGCGCGACAACGCGCGGCTGCTCGAAACCTTGAAGAGACTTCGCGACCTCGGCAACACCGTCATCGTGGTGGAACACGACGAGGACGCGATCCGCACCGCCGACCATGTGCTCGACATCGGCCCCGGCGCCGGCATCCATGGCGGCCGCATCATCGCGCAGGGCACGGTCGAGGACCTGGTCGCGGAGCCCGGCTCGATCACCGGCAAATATCTCTCCGGCGAGATGGTGGTGCCGGTGCCGGAGCGGCGGCAGCGCAATCCGCGCCGCGCGCTGAAGCTGATCGGCGCGCGCGGCAACAACCTGAAGAACGTCACCGCCGAGATCCCGCTCGGCCTGTTCACCTGCGTCACCGGCGTCTCCGGCGGCGGCAAGTCAACGCTCCTGGTCGACACGCTCTATGCCGCGATCGCGCGCAAGCTCAACGGCGCGAGCGCCGCGCCCGCCCCGCACGACCGCATCGAAGGCCTGGAGCACCTCGACAAGGTGATCGACATCGACCAGTCACCGATCGGGCGCACGCCGCGCAGTAACCCCGCGACCTATACCGGCGCCTTCACGCCGATCCGCGAATGGTTCGCCGGCCTGCCGGAAGCCAAGGCGCGCGGCTACGAGCCCGGCCGCTTCTCGTTCAACGTCAAGGGCGGGCGCTGCGAGGCCTGCGAGGGCGACGGCGTCATCAAGATCGAGATGCACTTCCTGCCCGATGTCTACGTCACCTGCGACGTCTGCAAGGGCAAGCGCTACAACCGCGAGACGCTCGACGTGATCTTCAGGGGCAAGTCGATCGCCGACGTGCTCGACATGACGGTCGACGAGGCGCAGGCCTTCTTCCAGGCGGTGCCGCGCATCCGCAACGTGCTGGAGACGCTGCAGCGCGTGGGGCTCGGCTATATCCACGTCGGCCAGCAGGCTACTACCCTTTCGGGCGGCGAAGCGCAGCGCGTCAAGCTCGCCAAGGAGCTCTCAAAGCGCTCGACCGGCCGCACGCTCTATATTCTCGACGAACCCACGACCGGGCTGCACTTCCACGACGTGGCCAAGCTCCTCGACGTGCTGCACGAGCTCGTCGAGAGCGGCAACACCATGGTGGTGATCGAGCACAATCTGGAAGTGATCAAGACCGCCGACTGGATCATCGACCTCGGCCCCGAAGGCGGCGACGGCGGCGGCGAGATCGTCGCGTCAGGGCCGCCGGAAGATGTGGTGAAGGAGAAGCGGAGTTATACGGGGCAGTTTTTGAAGCCGGTGCTGGGGCGACGCGAGAAGGTGAGGCGGAGGACGGAGGCGGCGGAGTAGGGACAAAAAATTATCATATAATCAGGATCCTATTTGGCAAAAGTGAGCAGGAATCCCTGCAGCCGCTTATATTGCCCTTTCAAGGTCCGTTCTCAATTTGTCATGAAAACTGATTCTCATAACTTCTTGGTCAGGAGGATTCTGTTCCGATGGCGCCACCTGAAATGGGGTATCACCTAAACTGCTGTGATATACTCGCACGTGATTTCCCAATTCGGGAACCTCTTCCTCCGCCAAGATAAAGCAACACAAGGTTTGATGACTAAGCTCCGGGGAAACAAAGCTGGAAAAGTCATAGTCGCGGCGGCTCTTCAGCATCGGCGTGTATAGCCTCAATGCATGTTCGTTGACGTGCAGAGTTGGTGCCGCCTGCAATTCGTCGCGGACCGAAACATCGAGAGTTTGCACGATCAATACATCTTGGAAATAATCATACTTGAGAAATTTCGGTACTAGTCGAATCTCGAGTCGTCGATTCTCAACTTTGATCACTCGCCAGATTGTGTGCAGAACATTCGACGCCTTCTGAAATCGATCATGCACAATCGACGCAATTTCAATTGCGCCCCCCCACCAATCTAGAATATTGCGACCCGCAATTGACTCATGGCCTATCAAGGCTCCCGCTAGCCCAATGCCAACTTGATTCGCCCACCCAAAATTCTCGGCTCCAAAATCCCTCGGCGGCATCGGTATCGAGGATATGATTTGCGGCACCATGCCCATCAGGTCGTCGGCTCCCGTGCCAGCCGCAATGATCTCGGTGCTCCCGATCAATCTGCGCTCTACGCGATATTGGAAGTGCTGAAGGCCTATTAGACGACCTTGGCCTGGCGTCAGGATTGTCCCTATTAGCGAAACTTGATCCCGATCCTTTTCGGAAATTCGCTCAAGTAGCTGCCCAATCTCTTGCCAAGTTGACGCACCACCCGACACGGCCTCCGAAATCTCGCGGATGAGCATGCGTGCTTGGAGCATATTTCCAGCCCAGGCGATGATTAGCCTGTCAGAAATGAGGTTGAGCTTCTGCTCGAGCCCAGTGACAGAGCGGCGTACGCCTGCTGGCAATCGTGAATTGATCTTTGTCGCTGCGGGAATATCTTACGTCGCAATTGTGGCTACCTTCGCGGGAAAGCAATAAATCGCCCAAATAGATCGGCACTCGCTCTCTGACTATTCTCGCAATCATCGTCATTGAAGATCGCCCCTCATCGATGCGCTCGCGTCATTCTTATCGTTGCTTTGCTGATATTCGATCCTTACCGTCAATTCCGTCATCGCATAGTGTACGAATTGCTGGCCCAGGGCCGTCAACTCATACTGTTTCCCGTCCTCAAACGCTGAGGTCACAACGGGTGATGCGGCTTGACGGCCTTTCGGGCGCGCAGCCTTCAGGAACTTGCTTCATAATCGGTCTCGCGGTGTTGTCGGATAACGTGCCCCATCGACAGGTCTTGTATTAGCAGCTTGAAGAGATCGGCATCTGCTGAGTCTTCGCGCACTTGCCCGCACCGACGCGGCTCCAAATCTCCCCTCTAGTTGAACCTGGATGACTATAGATGTCGCCAATAACAGTGAAGTGAAACTCGCTGTATCGTTGGAGCCAATCAATGAAAAGCGTTACGACAGCATCGCTCGCGATCCGTGAGGCCGCGGCGTTAGAGAGAATATTTCGAATGTACTCACGCTTCTTTGCGCTTTCCGCACCCGCCCAATTTCGAAAAGCTTTTCGCAGCAGCGACTGGTACTCATCAGAGCGGACTCGCTTTGCAATCTCCTCATCTTGGACGTCTAGACGAGCGATAATCTCGCCAATCACCTGTTGCTTCTCTTTGAACTCGTCCTGCAGCATCTTGAGCCATGCCTGCAGGAATTCATTGACGCGTTGTTGGTCTCGTTCGGACCAAAAGCCCGCTGCGGCCGAAAGGAGCCCGCCGAGCAGAGGAATTGCACCGCTCAGCGCTTGAAGGGCCGCGCGCGCCGCCTGCCCTCCCACGCCGCCGGCGGGAAGTTCACTTCCATCTGCATTGAGATCAGCCATGCATCCCCCCGGATGTTCGGCCAATAACTGTAGAAATGGGGGCTGCCCTTTGTGGTTCAAGATGTCAAAAACACAAAATATTGATTGTTGCTTATTATGATACCTGAAGAGTACGAACATGGCGTGTAGCCGGATCGAGCGCAGCGAAATCCGGGTCCGCAAGTGTCGCAAAGGAAGTCCCGGGTTTCGCTTCGCTCAACCCGGGCCACAACCCCTCCCCTCAATTCCCGTACTTGATCAGATCACTCCGCGTCACGGTCACGTGATCGACCAGCGCAAACGGGCCGCCCTTGGCGAGGTGATAGGCCGCGTAGAGCTCGTTGAAGGCATCCTCCGACGCCATGCCGTCGACCGGCACGATCGCCTTGAAGCCGCGCTCGGTGGCGCCCTGGGCGGAGCCCGCGACCGCGCCCTGCGCCGAGGTGCCGGAGATGATCACGGTCGTGATCCCCTTGGCCTTGAGCGCCGGCTCGAGATCGGAGTTGTACCACTTGTTGGCGCCGCGCCCGTTCTTGATCAGGTGGTCGCCCGCGTGCGGCGCGAGGCCCGGATCGACCATGTCCTCGATCTTCGGGCTGCGCCCGGTCAGATTGTAGGCGATGAACATGTGGTGGGCGCGCGCGGTGTCGATCAGCTTCTTCACGCTGGGCACGGCGGCGACGCAGCGCGGGCGCTTGCCGCAATTGGCCTTCATGAAGTCGAGCACGAGCAGCGCCGTCGTGCGCGGGTCGACGGTCACCGGCTTGAGCTCCGGCGCCGGCGGCATCTTCACGCTGCCCCAGTCGGCGACGATGTCGCCGGCGGCGGCCGGCAATGCCGAAAGCGCGACGGCCAGCACGGCGGCGCAGCCGATCTGTCTTGCAACATGCGTCAGGTTTCCGAAATGCGTCATGTTTCTCTCCCCGTTTGTCCCGTTAGACGGGCTGTCCAGTCGCGTTATCAAGTTTGGGCCGGATCAGCGAAGCGTGATCCGCCGACATCGAATTCAATCAACCTGCCCGCGGCGGCGCAATACGCTTCGCCCCGGGTTTCGCGTTCCGAGGACCGTAGCCCGGGTTGAGCGAAACAGCGGCCGAGCCGCGCCGCCGTATCGGCGCGCAATCCAGGACCGCGCCGTCCCCGACGCTCGCCGTCCCGCGCTCCGCATCCCGGCTCCTCGGCTAGGACGGTTTTCGTATTTTGCCCGACCCGTCGAAGCTATTGCGCCAGCACGCCAATCTGCGGATACTTGGTGCGGATACTCGGGGGCATCCGAGACCGGGTATAAACATCGAGGGAGGGACCATGTTGACGCGTTGCGTTTCGACCATCATCGCCGCCGCCATTGCCGCAATCCTGAGCGCGCCTGCGCAGGCCCAGGACAACATCGAGTCCAAGGCGGCGCTCTGTGCCGCCTGCCATGGCGCCAACGGCGTGCCCACCGACCCGAAGACCACGCCGAACATCTGGGGCCAGCAGCCCTACTACATCCTGCAGCAGCTGGTGCAATACCGAAACGGCACGCGCGAGCACCCGATCATGTCGGCCATCGCCAAGACCCTGCAGCCGGGCGACCTGCGGCCGTTGGCTGCCTACTTCGCGGCCAAGAGCTGGCCGGGGAAAGCGGCGGCCGCCACGCCTCCTTCGCCGCCCAAGCAGATGGCCATGTGCGTGCCCTGCCATCAGCAGAATTTTGAGGGCGGCATATCCTGGCCGCGGATTGCCGGGCTGAACTACGACTACCTGGTCGGCGCCATGCGCTCCTTCGCCAAGGAAGAGCGGACCACCAACACCGACATGGTGCAATTCATGAAGCTGTTCTCGGACAGCGATCGCGACGCGATGGCGCACTATCTCGCCGGGCTGTAATTACGAATAGCGCCCGCAGCCGCAGCCCGGATGGAGCGTCACGCTCGATCCGGGCTTCGCGTTCAAGAGATGCCGTCAAAGGTTCGCGCGCCGGCGCGCGTTATTTCTCGGCCTTGATCCGTGCGTGCACGAACGCCACCATGCGCTCGAACATGTCGCCGGTCTGCGACAGGTCGGGCGAATGGCCGGCGTGGCGCTCCGCATCGATATATTCGAGCGCGATCTCGCCGCCCGCCTTGCGGTAGTTTGCGACGAAGCGCTGCGGCTCGTTGCCGGCGAAGCCCGACTCCGGATCATGATAGTCGTGCAGCAGGTCGCCGCGGCCCTGGAACCAGATGGCGGGCGGCGTGAGCACCTGTTCGCCGCGCTCGAGCGCGAGCATCGGGTTGGCTTCCGCCATGTTGGCTTCGCCGCGCCAATAGGCGTCCTGGCGCGTGATGATGGAGTTCGGCCATTGCGGCGGATTGGCGGAGGCCTGCGCGCGCTTGGCGTGCCGGTAGCGGCTTAGCGGATTGATCACCGGCCATGACATCACGACACAGCGCACGCTGGCGTTATAGGAAGGCGAGCCCGCCGGCAGCGCGATCGCGGCATAGCGCGGATCGTTCGGCCGCATGGCGACGAGCATGGCGAGATGCCCGCCGCTCGACTGGCCCGAGAGGCCGATCAGCTCAGGCCTGGTCTTGAGCGCCTTGGCATTGAGCTTCGCCCAGCGCACCGCATAGTTGATGTCGACGACCGAGGCCGGATAGGGGTCGGTGTCGCCGGAGCGGAAGTCGAGCGCGATCGATACGATGCCGTGCGACGCCATCGCCTGGTGGCGCAGCTTCTCGGTCAAGCGGTCGCTCATGCACCAGGCGCCGCCGTGGCACTCGACCAGCGCCGGGAACGGCCCCTCCCCGCGCGGCTTGAACACGCGCGCCAGCAGCGGCTTGTCGCCGTGGCGGAGATATTCGACGTCGTCGACGTCGAACTCGTAGGTCGTTGTGGTCTTGGCATCGAGCGTTGCGGTGGTCATGGCGGGCCTTTCTTCATGCGATGGGCGAGGTCGATTGGGGCCGATACTCGCGCGGGCCGGCGCTGATCGCAACCGCCAAGGCATGCGGCCGCAGATTCGGACGCGACCCGACATCCGCTCCGGTGCTGACCGCTACACCCGCGGCGGGCGGCGGCGCTCGCTGAACCAGGCGCGGTATTCGTTCATCTTGGCGCGCTGCTTGCCCGGCGCGTGGCGCTTGCAGGTCGAGGCCTCGTCGCTTCCCTCGCGCGCGCCCCAACGCAGCTCGACGCAGTCGTTCACGTTGTAGGCCATCTCGAGATCGACCGCGCGGTCGATCACGTCCTTGAGCGTGAGCGTCCAGGGCGAGCCGTTGCTGCGCGTATAGGAGAACTTGCGCGCCGCAAGCTCGCTGGCGAGCACGCGCTGCAGCTCGGCCTTCACGTCGGCGACGCTCTTGCCGGCCGGCATGGCGTAGCGCTCGGGCCGCCGCGCGACGCGCTCCGGGAAGTGGCTCACCACGTCCATCGCGATGAGGAGGCGCAGGTCGCGTGACGGCGTGGCGAAATCCTCCCACGCGCCGGTGGTCTCGAAGATCGCCGCGCCGTCCGGCATGCTGGCCTCGCCGCGCCCGCTGCTCAAGTACTTGCGCCCGTTCTCGACCGAGGTCACGCGCGTGACCACCTGCTCTTCGAGCGAGGTGATCGCATCCTTCATCGCGCGCAGCGGATCGAGCGGCTGCGGCGACATCACGTCGTCCATGCGGTCGTAGAAGTCCTCGACCGCGAGCTTTGACTGATCGAGCGAGAAATCGCCGTAGTCGGGATTTTTGCCGATCTCCTTGTTGGTCAGGCGGCGCAGGCTGCCGTTCTTCTCGCGCACGATCGGCCGGAACCGCTTGAAGCCGGGGTCGCCGAGCGCGGGATCCTGCGCGAACAGGAAATTGCCGCGCCAGAAGCGCTTGCGCGCGACCGTCCCGTCCGGCTGGCCGTCGACCGCGAGGAAGATGCCGGCGTCGCCGTCGGTCTGCGGCACCCGCTTCACCAGCACCAGAAGGTGGCCGTACGGATCGGCGTAGACGGTGCCCGGGCGCAGGTTCTGTTCGTTCAGCGGCACCGGATAATAGTCGGTCTTGTCGTCGGTCGCGCGCGTGCGCCCGGATCCGGAATGCACGCCATCCGCGACGGTGAAGCGCAAGTAATGGCCGAAGCCGGCCGCGAGCCCGGGCGGCCGCGGTGGTGGTCCGACCGGCCTTGCTGCCTGCGGTGCCGGCGGGGTTAGTGCCGGAGTGGCGGCCGCCCGGCCAAACAGCCCGAACGGCGTGCTCGTCGCGATTTTCTCTTCTGGCGGAGGCGGCGCCGGACGCGGCTCCTCGACCTCGATGTTCCACCACTCGTTACACTTCGGCGGCTCGCCGCCCGAGCCGCGCGTGCACTTGGCGTATCCGAACGGCAGCCCCATCTTGAATGAGAAATACGCGCGCAAGAAATACGGAAGGTCGGCGCAGTCGGGGCGGATGATGAGCTTCAGGTCGTCTTCGCGCAGCCCGAGGTGGTCGTACAGCATATTGCGCGACTTGTCGCGCAGCACCTCATGCAGCGCCTTCCATGACGGCGCCGCATCGAGCGGCGCATCGAAGAGCTTCTCGATCCAGGCCGAATAGAGATTCTCGTTGGCGCGGTTCCAGCTGTTGCGGATCGGCCAGACGCTGCCCTTGGTCGAGTGCGGCGGCGCCGGCCGGCGGCCGCTGACGGCGATCTCGCGCGCGATCGTGCGGCACTCCGCCGGCGCACTCGCGCGCGTGAGCTGCGCGTGCCAAGTCCCGGCGGCCGGTGACGTGACCTCGGCGTACCAGAAATAGGGCGGCCCGCCATGCCGCTCGCCTGATTTGGCCGCAACCTTGCCGTTGGGCGCGATCAGCGCGAACTCGCCCTCGAGCGGCTTCTCCAGGGCAAAGATCACGCGCAAGGGCGCGCCCTTCCAGGGCGAAACGGGCGAGGGCAGGACTGCAAGATCGGCTGCGTCGTCGCAGCTGCCGCCTGGGGACGGACCCTGGGCGCGCGCGTCGGATCCGACCAACAAGGAGACACAAAATGCCCCTGCGATCAGCAGCGATGCTGTCACGGCATGCGTAGCAGCGAACTGGCGTGCTGGAAACATCGAGCCCCCTCGCCGACCTGGCTGCCCCACCATGATATGGCGGAATCTTTCGACTGAATCATGGCAAAATCCGTCACTAACGGAATGCCCACAGGATTCTGCCGGTTCCACAACCGGATGAGCCGTCGAGCCCGATGGTAGCAGGAGCGCGCGCCGCACGCGAGACGCCCGGATGCCGCCGACGCAACACCCGGGGAGGCGCGAGCTCTTTAGCCAGAGGTTCGCCCGCCGCGCCGCCCTTCATTCAAAAGCCTACCGCTTCGCGAGCCTACCAACGCCGGAAGCTGCGGACATGGCGATAGGGCCCACGGGCGATATGCGGCCCAATTCCACGGAATACGCGATGCTGGCGATACGCATAGTAGGGATAATAGCCGTAGACGGGCGGCGGCACGACCGTCACCACCGGCGGGTAATAGTAGCGATAAACCGGCGGCGGCGGCGGCGGATAGACGTAGGCCGTCGGCGCTTCCTGATAGGGCTCCTCGGGCGGATAATATTCAGGCGGCGGCGGTTGCGGCTGGCTGTAGCGCGGCGGGTCGTAGGGAACCGGAATGTCGGCCGCTGTCGCCGTGCCGATACCCAAGGTTCCCAACGCGCTTGCGCCGACCGTGGCCGCAATCGCCCAGTTTGCGAACTCTCGCATGACCTTCTCCTGGATTGTCGCCCCCAGGATCGCGGTCACGAGTTGATGGAGCCGGATGGGCGGAATTAGAGCGGCCGCATGGCATATTTTTGTAATTTGGCAGAACAGATATTCAGAAATTCCGGCAGCCCCCTCACGGCGCCAGCCGTCCGAGTCCGATGAGCCGAACCTGCGGAACATGCGCCGACGCGTTGCAATGATAGGACGCCATGAGCTTGCCGTAGCGCGCCGTCGTCGGCGGCGCTCGCATTCCTGGTAGCGCGTCTCGAACAGCAGCCGATTGACCAGCGTGCATTTGCCGACCGGACGGAATGTTCCTTGCGGCCCCTCGTCAGTGGCGACATCGATCTCCTTCGGATCGAAGCCGTTGGTGCCGCTGATCAGCACGGTGAGCTTATGAAACCGCGCCGGCTTCTGGTGCGCTCACGACATTGCGCGCAACCTTAACCCACTCGCCCCATGACTCCAGCGGCGCACCTGCCCCCTCGCGTTGCCCTGCGGCGCGATTGCCTGTATCGATGGTCGCAGGGCTTCGATCCGTTGCCGGAGGAGCGCGCCATGACGCTTTCGCAAAAGAGCTGCGCCAAAAAGAGCGGCGCTAAAAGGAGCTGCGCTAAAAAGAGCTGCGCGACAATGCGCCTGTCGAACGCATCGCTGCTTGCGCTCGGCCTCGTGCTCGCGGGCGCGATCGCTCCCGCCGCCGCCCAGACGCCGGACGAGAAGTGGCGGCAGGATCTCAGGCCGCTCGTTCCTCCGGTCGTGCCGCTGCCGCCCAACTCGAAGCTCAATCCCGGAACGGTCGGCGGCGCGAGCAATCCCTACACCACCGCGCCGCTGCAGGGCCCGACCATCCAGCCGCCGACGCAGCCGGCGCCAGGACTACGGCTGACGATCCCCACGCGCTAATTTAGTGCCCCGTTTCCGAAGTTCGTTAAGTCATCGCTGCACCCTCCGACACGAACTTCGGAAACAAAGGGGCACTAACAACTCTATGATTCTAGTGCCGCTGAGCGGCGCGGAGCGCCGCCCGACTTGTCGGTTGCGCCAAACGAAACGCAACGGGTCATCCGGCAACGGGACCTGCGCGATAACCTAAGGCGGCAGCAATCGGAAGATGCGCCCGCGCGACATCCGACGTGACATGAAATCGGTCACCATGTCGACCACGGGCGGAATGCTCTGGTAGGGCAGGACGATCTTTCGCTTCACCACGAACGCTGTGGCGCCGACTTCATAGATCGGCTGCATGTGATAGAGCACGAAGCGGGCGGCAATGCCCGCCACGTCCTCGATCCGTGCGAGCCCGCTGCAGAGCTCGTCCTCGATCGGAACCGGCTCGACCAGCGCGATATTGTCGGCAACCAAAAGGGCCATCGCATCCTCCTTACGTTGGCCCTCCCCGTAACCCATAGCCGCTTCATGTAGCACGACGCAGACGCAATTGGGGCGCACCACAACCTATGATTGTGACAGGTGCGTGATTAAAATTCACCATAAGAGAAACAGCCATTCCGATAATCTGCGATCGCGGTTGCGATCGTGATCATCGCGGTCGCGGTCGACCGCTGCTTCAGACGTTACTTCCAATAGGAGCAACGTGCGTGGCGGCCGCAGCAAAGCTCCGGCCGCCATCGACTGATCGCCCGCATTCAGTTCGGATCCGGCTCGGTATATGTTCGGGCCTGCTTAATCAGCGCGGGCGGCGTCTGGTAGAAGCTCGCAAATATCGCGGCGGCTTCCTCGCCGGGCACCGGATCGAAATCGACCTGTCTCTTCTTGGCGTCGGCGACCATCGCCGGATCCTTGATCGTATCCAGCATCGCCTTGCGCAGCGCCGCGACGCGATCCTTCGGCGTGCCGGGCGGCGCGGCCAGCGGACGCGCAAGCTCGGTCTGCCGGAAGATCACGTCGGCGACCTTCTTTTGATCTTCGGTCTTGAGCAGGTCGTACATCTTGGTCGCGTCCTTGAAATAGGACACCTGCCGGTCGCGGCCAAATTGCACGATGATCTTGAGCTCGCCCGATTTCACATACTGGTCGAACGCGCTGCGCACCGAGGACTCGAACATGCCGCAGCTGCCGTCGACCTCGCCGCGCATCATCGCGAGCGAGACGTCCTTGGTGCCCTTGTAACCGTAGACGACTTTGAGATTGGCGTGGAGCATGTGCTTGAGGAACAGCGGATGCTGGCTGGTGATGGCGGTCGGCGAGGTCGAGCCGAACACCACCATGCGCCTGGCGTTGATCAGGTCGGGCAGCGTCTTGATGCCCTGCCCCGCCCCCTTCCAGACGCCGCAACTTGCGATGTCGCGGTGCAGGCTGCCGATCCACTCGTATTTGCGCGGGTCGTAGAGCGCCTTCTTGTTGCCGAACAGCGGCTCGAGCGCGGTCGAGGAGGCGAACACGCCCAGCACCGAGCCGTCCTTCGGAGCCGTGGTGTAGAGCGCGTTGGCGACCAGCATCGAGCCCGCGCCCGGCATGTTCTGCACGACCACGTTCGGATGGCCGGGGATGTGCTTGCCGAAATACTGCGCGAACAAGCGCGTGGTGGTGTCGTAGCCGCCGCCGGACCCGTAGCCGATCTGGATCGTGAGGTCCTTGCCCTTATAGAAGTCCGCGACGGAATCGGCGCGGGCGTTCGCCACCGCAATGCTCGACGCCGCCAACGCAACCACGGCGCAGGCCGCCAACCGGTTCGACAAGTGCATCATCAGTGCTCTCCGCTTTTTTTGCGTTCCGCTGCTTTTTCCGTAATGCTTTCCCTAATGAACGCATTCCTGATGGGCGCATTCCTTAAAGGACACATTCCCCAAAGGACGCATGCGCTGACGGCGCCCCGGCGGACGCAGTCTACAACCGTTCCTGACTCTGTCGGGAAGATTACTTCGGCACCGGCGCCGGGCAGACGTCCAGATTGACGCAGGGTGTGCGGCGAAACGGCCGGGCCGCCAAGCACCCGCCTTATCAATTACTCCTACAAAGCCGTATTATTCCTCCAGCGCGGTCCGCACGAACTGCCGCGGGTTGGTGCAGAAGCCGAGCAGCAACCGAAAATCATCGGTCGCCTCCAGCGTCACGGCCCTGAGGCCACGCCCGGAGAAGCGCAATAATCGCGCACCGGGAAGCGCCATCAGGAGCGGCGAATGGGTCGCCATGATCACCTGGCAGGACGCCTCCATGCGCCGCAGGAGCTTCAGAAATTCGAGTTGCCCCGACGGCGACAGCACGGCCTCCGGCGTATCGAAGACAAAGATGCCTTGCCGCTGACGGCGCTCCTCCACGAACCGCACGAAGGCTTCACCAGGAAACCGCGGGGGATAGTCGGGCGGCATGGCATCGCTCGCGAACGGGGGTTCGACGACATAGCGCGACAGGGAAAAGAGCGCACGCGGAGGAAAGAACCAGCCGTGCGCGATCCTGGGCTGCCAGGTCGGCCGCAACGCCTGCGCCAGCCGTTCGCCATCGGCCGCGGGCGCGCGCTCGATCGCGCGACGGCCGTCGCCGGCTTCTTGGCAGCCGGCGAGCACGGCAATGCCTTCGATCAGCGTTGAGGTGCCGACGCCGCTCTCGCCGATGATGATCGTCACCGCGCGGTCGAACTCCAGATCGAAGCCGTGTTCGAAGATCGGCAGAGAAAACGGAAGGGCCGTGTGGTTCTCAATCCTGGCTTGGTCGAGCCAGACGCGCCGGAGATAGGGCGTCGACAGTTTGGAAGCGCGTGGCCGAGGCATCGAAGGTCCGTCCTGCGAAGGACCATGCACTGCCGGCCGTAAAGGAAGTCTCTCGCATATACTGATATTTTGCAGTAGTTCGGGGTCCTCGCGGTATCGCGATAGGTAGTTTAGAATATTTTTGGCGCGGAAGCTGTTCGTCGAGTTGCTTGTTCTTTCAGGTTGCAGAGCTTCCACTGCACTCTTGTCTGGCAGCGCCAATGTTCGGCTAGGATTCTATGCCCGCCCGTGCATCGCGCGCGGGCGTCCGGTTTCCACTTGCAGGATCCTGCTCTAAGGTTGCGGCATCACATGAATGAGGCTCGCCCGTGACGACCATCCGCATCCCCGCGCGCTCAGGCGGCGCATTCGACTGCTACCTCGCGCTGCCCGCCGCGTCGGGTCAGCACCCGGCGATCGTGCTCGCCTCAGCGGTGCATGGTGTCGACGCCGACCTGCGCGCGCTCGCCGATGAGTTCGCCGGCCACGGCTTTGTGGCGGCGGCGCCCGATCTGTTCTGGCGCAATATCCCCGGCCCGCTCGGACGCGACGATAAGCGCGCCGCCGAACGCTCGCAGCCGCGGCTCGAGCGGCTCAAGGCGGGCGAGGCCGATCTCGCCGATACCCTCGCCGCCATTCGCCGCCTGCCGCAATCGAACGGCCGCGCCGCCGTGATCGGCTTCTGCTACGGCGGCCCCTACGCGATCATCGGGCCCAAGCGGCTCGGCTACGACGCCGGCCTCTCCTGCCACGGCTCGCAGATGGGGGATTTCCTCGCCGACCTCAAGGATGTCACCGCGCCGGTGTGCCTGATGTGGGGCGACCGCGATCATCTCGCGCCGCCCGCGGTGCTCGCCGCCTATCGGGCCCTGCAAATGCCGAACGTCGAGGTGCATGTCTTTCCGGGCGTCGAGCACGGCTACATGATGCCGAGCAGCAAGGCGTTCGATGCCGAGGCCCGCGCCTTTGGACTTGAGCGCACGCTCGCGATCCTCAACCGCCTGCGCGGCGAGGGCCGGATGGCGTCGTAGCGGATGCGGCGCAAGTCCGGCAGCGCATGCCGGACCTTGATCAGCGCCGGAGGAACATCGTGAGAATTCTTCGGCTCGCAGCTCTGTCGTCCGTCGTTCTCGCAACGACCGTCTGGTGCGGCGGCACGGCCCTGGCGCAGGGGCCCTCTTTCAACTGTAAGAAAGCAGCGGCCGGCAGCATCCAAGCGCTGATCTGTCGCGACCGCGGCCTTTCAAAGCTCGACCGTACGCTGGCGGACGTCTATTCGGCCGCCGAGAGGAAGGCCAGGAACGAGCGACCGCCGACGTTGCGCGCCGAGCAGCGCGGCTGGATCAAGGGACGCGATGAATGCTGGAAGAGCGACGACAAGCGTGCGTGCGTGACGTCTTCGCCTGTAACGGCTCGCGGGCAAACGAGATTGTCGTCACCTATTTCCAGACCGATCCGCCCACGCTGATCGCCGAGCGCGGTGACAGTGTATCGCTGATGTATCTTGAGCCTTCCGGAAGCGGCGCAAAATACCAAGGTCGAAACGAGACCCTGTGGGAGCATCAGGGAGAAGCGCTGGTGACCTGGGGCCACGGCGCTCCGGAGATGAAGTGCAAGAAGGCACGTTGACTGGCCCGCGCGCTGCGTTGCGCGCACCGGACTTTGCTTACAGTCACATAAATGTGACTTTACGCCGGGAATTTTTTACTATGAAGTAATGCAATCCCGTTCCGTGTTCGAGGGGCGCCTTCCGGAGGCGTTCGCCAGGCGGGGAGCGGGAGCGGCACCCGCGAGCGGGGTGATGACGCAGACCCCGTCCCCGGGCGGTACTCGGGCAGCCTCGTCGGCCACTATGGAGCCGGCCCGGTCCGACCACCGTCAAAGGCGATAAGCCAAGATGCCGCGTTGGCGCGCCGAGAGGCGCGGGCGCATCGCCATGCACCAGGGTCCGGCCGCAGCCGGACATCGCTCGGAGCAATCCGGGCACTGCGCCTTGTCGGCGCGCCATCCCCCTCGATTGAGGGGCGGTGAGGACAGTGGAAGACGGGCGAACCCCCGCGCCCAAGCAAAGCAACAGGGGACGGTCTCAGTTTGACTTATGCGACATGACTTATGCGACCTTATTGAAGGCCGCAGGCTGTTTGAAAAGTGAACAGGTAAGCAAAGTGAGCAGGTGAAATGCCGCGGGCGAGTATGACGGTCACACGTGCACGCACCTCTCCGCTGTCGTCCCCGCGCAGGCGGGGAACCCATACGCCGCAGCAGCGGTGATGGGACGATGACGTTTGAAATAACCGAAAGACCGGTGGTTATGGGTCCCGGCCTGCGCGAAGACGACGGGAGAGGGTTGCGCACGACCGTAGTGGGAGCGACCGGCAAGCCGCGATACCGTTCCCGGATTTCGCGTGCGCTCAATCCGGGGCTACGGGCTCGATCAATTTGTTGACTCGATCAAGACGGGCCTGACGAAGGCTCGAGGCTGTTTGAAGATTGAATAGGGAATGCGCAACGGCCGTTATCCGCGCATGGGCACGAACACGAGCGCCGCGGGCTCTTAACCCTCCCCTGGAGGGGGAGGGTCGCGAGCGCCAGCGAGCGGGGTGGGGTGAGCGCGAAGCGCCAAGTGAGTTCACCCCACCCCGACCGCCTTCGTTTCACTCCGGCGGTCGACCCTCCCCCCTCCCCCTCCAGGGGAGGGTAACGGAGCCCGCGTCGCGCGTGGCGCGCCAATTGCGGCGATCAGCAATGCTGCGATGTCGCAGATTTCTTACAAATCGAAACCAAACCAAGAATGCGCGCGATTTCAATAACCTCCACATCACGCCGGCGCCGGCATCAGCTCCTGGTCCTTGGCGTCGGCGCGCTTGAGCGCGGCGCGCTCGCCCAGCCGGCCCACATAGGCGGCGAACTCCGGCCGCTCGGGAATGAGCTTGAACATCAGGCCCCAGCGCAGCGTCGAGCCGACCACCACGTCGGCGGCGGTGAACTGCTCGCCCATCAGGCAGCGACCCGCCGCCACGCCCTTGGCGGCGACGTCCATCGCGGTCTCGAAATCGCCGTAGCCGAGCGTGCCGCGCCGCGGCGCCTCCTGGCGCGGATAGGCGCGGTCGATCATCGCCGGCTCGATACAACTCGGCCCGAAGAACAGCCACTTGAGATAGAGCCCGCGGCGCGGATCGCCGATCGGCACGCTCAGCGAGGCCTTTGGGAACGTGTCTGCCAGATAAGTGCAGATCGCCGCCGTCTCGGTGATCACCACGTCGCCATGGCGCAGCGCCGGCACCTTGCCCATCGGGTTGACGGCGCGATAGTCGGCGGCGAGGCCTTCGCCTTTGGCCAAGTCTATCAGGTGAATGTCGTAGGGCTCGCCAACCTCCTCCAGCATCCAGCGCGCGATCATCGAGCGCGAGGGAACCGCATGATAGAGCGTGAGCTGAGCCATCGGGGATGCTCCTTTGTGCGACGGTCGGATGTGACATCGGGCGGGCGGCGCCGTTGTGACGCGCAATCATGGCGATGGCGCGTCAGCCTCGCCGTAAAGGATGACGCTCAGGCCGGTTCCCGCACCGCCTTGGCGGCGACGGGCGCCCGCCCACGCGGCTTGCGCATGCGCGCACGCACCAGATCGAGCACGACGACGCAGAGACCCGCGACCAGCACCAGCCAGCCGGGCCGCAGGTCGAGCGTCGCAAGATCGACGTCGAACGCCATCTGCAGCACCATCCAGGGCGTGGTGTGGAACGCGATGGCAATGCCGACCGCTTCGCAGATGAAGGTGAGCGCTGTGACCACGAGCGTCAGGGCAAGCAGCATGACGGCGGACGGCTCGCCGCTGCGTCCCCGCACCAACAGGCGATAGCCGAGTAGCCAGCCGACGAGGCCCGCGACCAGGGTCGGCCACCAGACATCGAGCTTGGTCTGTATAAAGAAATGAAGGAGCCCGAGCAGCACGATCCCATAGATGAGCCGGTGCAGCCTCTGCCAGCGCCGCCCGCCGAGCCTCCGCACCATGCCGTCGGTCGAGGTGACCGCAAGCGCCGTCAGGCCAAGGAGCGCCACGAAACCGATGGTGAGGTAGAGCCGCAGCACAATCTCGCTTGCAACCTTGACGAGGTTGAACTTCTCATTCGTGATGAAGAGCAGGATATGCGCCGTCGCGTAGCAGAAGGCGCCGACCCCGATCATGCGGCGCACGTCGACGAGCGAGCCGAAGCGCGCGACCCGCCGCAGCGGCGTGATTGCGAGCGAGATGATGATGAACATCAGCGCCCAGTAGCCGGCGCGGTGGATCAGGTCGTTGAACGGCCGCGCGGCGAACTCCTCCGACGTATAAGGTGCCGTCAGCGCGAGCCCGATCGGCAGCAGGAGGAGCGCGAGCGCGGCAATCCGCAGCGCGGAGAGCCGGCCGCGGTTGTCACGCCAAAGCTTGAGCGACGTCAGCATATGCGGCGCCTACCATATCGGAGTGCGGGCTGCCCAGGGGCAAGAGCACCCCATGCCGCGGCCCACGCAGACGTGAAGGCCGCTTTGGCCGGCGGCCCTGTCCACAGGTACGACGGCGGCATGGGTTCCGTTACAGGCAGAAACTTACCGCGGGCGGCGCCCTTAACTATGCACAGCGCGACATGCTGGCGGTTGGCCGCCCGCCGGGCGTCGGCTAAAAAAGTGGCCAGTGGATTCGACGCACCAGGGGTGGGGTCCGTGCTCAGCAACATGGCTCGCAGTGTGGCGGTCGCTATCGTGATCGCAGGAGGTGCTTCAATGCCGGCCGCGGCGGGCGACGACGAGTTCCCGATCGTGGGCCTCTATACCAAGGACCAGGCCTGCAGGGGCGACGCCTCCAAGCGCACCGACCTGCAGGTGAAGATCACGCGCCAGAATATCGTATCGAGCATGGGCTCCTGCGCCATCCTCAATAAGCACCGCGACGGCCGCGCCTTCCTGGTCCAGGTCGAGTGCAAGATGGCGGGCGACCTGACCCTCCTCGGCGACGTGACGTTCACGCAGCGCGACGAGAACACGCTCGACTTCGACGACCAGGACCACACCTCGCCGGCGGTCCTTCACCGCTGCGGGACTTAGAGCCTCGCGATGGGGCACGGCGCGGTTGAGCGTCCTCCCCGGCCGCCTATAATGATCGGCGCGGCGAACGCGTCCGGGGAGCAGAATGGCGTACCAAGGCTTGCAGGCGGAAACAGTCTCGTTCCGGGGACACGGGAACTTTGAGAGCGAGGCCTATTACGCGCGTCCCACGCGCCCAGGCAAAGTGCCCGGCGTCGTCGTCATCCATCACATGCCCGGCTGGGACGAATGGATCACCGAGGTGGTGCGCAGGTTTGCCCATCACGGCTACGCGGCGATCGCGCCGCATCTGTTTGCGCGCTTCGGCCCCGGCAGCCCGGACGACGTGACGGCGCGGGCGCGCCCGCAGGGCGGCGCCTCCGACGCCGAGGTGACGGGCGATGTCGCGGCGTGCATGGCGTTCCTGCGCGCGCAGCCGAACGCATCGGGCCGCATCGGCGTGATCGGCTTCTGCTCGGGCGGCCGCCACACCTATCTCGCCGCCTGCACCATCCCCGAAATCGACGCCGCGGTCGATTGCTGGGGCGGCCGCGTGATCGTCAACAATCCGGCTGATATCACGCCGAAGCGCCCGGTGGCGCCGATCGAATACACCGAGAAGCTCTCCTGTCCGCTACTCGGCATCTTCGGCAACGACGACAAGAATCCGACGCGCGATGACGTCAACCGCACCGAGGAGACGCTCAAGCGGTATGGAAAGACATATGAATTCCACCGCTACGACGGCGCCGGCCATTCCTTCTTCGACTGGGGCCGCCCCGCCTATCGGCCGGAGCAGGCGACGGATGCCTGGCAGAAAGTCTTCGCCTTCCTCGACAAGCATCTCGTCGCTGCAGCTACCAAGCCGCAGGCGGCCTGAGGCATCACCCCAAGCAGATTCAGGAGACCGTCATGTGTTCCTATATCGTCAAGAAAGCAGCGCTCGCCGGCAGCGCGAAAGGCGCCAAGGGCTGGATGAAGATCGACACCGCCAACATCTATTATGATCATCCCTACCATGCGCCGTTCGACCACGCGCTCGGCATCGACTTCGTCAACGAGGCCGACGGCTCCCGCGAGCGGGTCGCGGTCGAGCTCTCCGCCAGCGCCGCGCGCGAACTGGTCAAGCAAATCCTCGCCGCGCTCGAGAACGGCGAGAAGGAGCACGGCCTCGAGGGCATGTACGACGACGCGCCCGCCTACCTGACGTGAGCAGGCTCCACCGGCGCTATCTCGCAGACGGCGGTCGCCGGCGCGGGCAGTTCCTGCCCCGCCGCGGGCTCGTAGCCGATCGCGCGCAGCACGCCTCGCGCCGGACAGAGCTCGACCGCGATCCGCGTCTGGGTGTTGAGGATGGGCGGCGCCACCCAGCGGAATGCCTCGCCGGCGAACTCTCCATCCCAGGCATCGATCTGGGCGCGCCGCGTGCGGCTGTTCTGCGCGGCCTCTTCGTAGCTGCGGGTGAGCAGCACTTCGGTCCGCACGCGCGCTTCCCACGGCCAAGTGCTCTGCAGCCAGTCGTTCGCGGCCGAGGTCTCGTCGTCACGGGTGTTGAAGCTGTCTTCCGTGCGCTCGATCACGCAGCGCTCACCGGGAGCGCAGCCGACGAGCGTAAAGATCGCCGGGCGCGCAACCGGCGTTGACTTCGAGCCGCTGCCTGGCCTCGCCATAGCTCCGGCAGGTCTCGAACACCTCGCGCAGGAGATGGTCGGGCGGAATCGAGCGAATGCGCCAGGTGCGGCGCGCGTTCATGGCGATGTCGTAGGGCCGCAGCCACGGCCGCCGGGTGCGGCGGCGCATCGGCGCCTGGTTGAGGCAGGCCGCGAAGCGCCCGGGCGCGGACGCCGTGAGCGTGCCGACATAGCCGGGCCAGGTCACATTGTGGAAATCGCCGGCAGTCCCGCGCATCCGCGCCACTTCGAGATAGCGGCCGAGTCCGGGGAACGGCCAATCGAGCGTGCGCGCGAGCCAGGGTGCGCCGCCCTGATCGCGGGCGAGCGAGGTGCAGCCCCACTGGTAGCAGCCGTTGAGGAACCAGATGCCGGGGAAGCCGAGCTTCGCGGCGATCGCCTCGACTTCGCCCACAAACGGCGAGCACGAGCGCCTAAGCCAGCGTCGGGTCGCCTTGTCGAACACCGGCAGCATCGTCGCCGCCATGCCCGGCAGCCAGTTGACGCAGGCATCGCGCAGCCCGCGCGCCCGCACGCTGGCCTCGCCGACGCGGCGGACCGGCCCGCCGTCGCGCAGGTCGACGATCGGGATTGTGGTGAGTTCCACCGGCAGCGGTGTCGTCATGTCATGTCCTGCGCAGGAGCGGATATCCGCCGCAACATCGCGTCCCTATGGAGCTTGCTCGCGCCTACGCAACGTTCACATACAAAATAGGCGCGATTCTGCTGGATAATGGCCGCTGCCTCCGGGCTGTCAACTCGGCCATGGAACCGGCGCGGTTGCGGGAAACGGGCCGGCTCTTTATTCTTCACCTTCCAACGCCGGGAGAACAACAGCAATGACCGTCATGACCCGCCTCGATGTGGTTCCCTTGACCAAGCATATCGGCGCGGAAATCCGCGGCTTTGATCTGCGCGAGAAGCCCGACGACGAGACCATCAAGGCGATCTACCAGACCTGGCTCGACCACATCGTCATCATCTTCCCCGACCAGAAGCTGTCGCAGGAGGACCTGATCCGCGTCACAGGCTATTTCGGCGAGCAGGGCATGCCGCGCCGGCCGCCGAAGTTCTTCCCCAAGGGCTATTCCAAGATCCTGCCCGGCATCATGATGATCTCCAACATCCGCGAGAATGGCGAGCCGATCGGGGCGCTGCCGGACGGCGAGATGATGTTCCACCACGACATGATCCATTCGGAGATGCCGGACAAGGCGACGCTCCTTTATTCCGTCGAGATTCCCTCCGCCGGCGGCAACACGTTGTTCGCCAGCGGCTACGCGGCCTATGAGACGCTCGACCCCGAGGTCCGCGACAAGCTCGAAGGCCGCCTCGCCATTCACCACTACAATTACGGCTCGGTGCAGCGCGGCGATACCAAAGGCACCGAAGCGTTCGGCGAATGCTCGCATCCGGTGTTTCGCACCAACGAGGACACCGGCCGCAAGGCAGTTTACGTCAATCGCCTGATGACGGTCGGCGTCGTCGGCATGCCGGACGGGGAGAGCGGGCCGCTGCTCAACGCGGTGTTCGACCACGCCGAAAAGAAGGAGTTCGTCTACGAGCACGTCTGGCGCCTCGGCGACCTCATGCTCTGGGACAACCGCTGCTCCTCGCACGCGCGCACGGATTTTCCCTCGACCGAGCGCCGCCTGATGCTGCGCACGACCGTGAAGGGCGAGAAGCGGCCTTATTGACGCGGGCCGTGCGACACTGACAACGGCCATCTACCCCTTACGCGCCGACAAGGCGGCGCGGTACGCTCTTGTCTGACCGGCCATTGCGGCGGGCGTCGAGACCCGCTGATGGTCGCTACACCGTCGGGAGAGAACGCCGTGAAACTTCGCCGCCGACATTTTCTGCAACTCGCCGCAGGCGCCGCGACGCTTCCGGTGCTGCCGCGGATCGCGCGGGCGCAAGCCTATCCGGCGCGGCCTGTGCGCATCGTGGTCGGCTTCACGCCCGGTGGCGCCAATGACATGATCGCGCGGCTCGTCGGCCAGGAGCTGAGCGAGCGCCTTGGTCAGCCGTTCGTGGTCGAGAACCGGCCCGGCGCCGGCAGCAATATCGCGGCCGAGTCCGTGGTCCGCTCTCCGCCCGATGGCTATACGCTGCTGCAGCTGACCGCCGCCCAGGCCGTGAATGCGGCCTACTACAAGAACCTGAGCTTCGATGTGGTGCGCGATCTCGCGCCGGTCGCCAGCATCTACTACATGCCCATGGTGGTGGAGGTGACACCGTCATTCCCGGCCAAGACGCTGCCGGAGTTCATCGCCTACGCGAAGGCGCATCCGAAGGAGATCAGCTACGGCACTGGCGGCATCGGCACGGTCGCGCATGTCGGCGGCGAGCTGTTCAAGACGATGGCGGGCGTCGAACTGTTGCACGTGCCCTATCGCGGCAGCCCGGCGGTGCTGACCGACTTGTTCGGCGGGCGGCTGAAGGCCGCGTTCGACCCGCTCCCGACGTCGATTCAGCAGATCAAGGCCGGCAAGCTCACGGCCCTGGCCGTCACCAGTCCCGAGCGCTGGCCAGCGCTGCCGGACGTGCCGACGGTGGCCGAGTTGCTGCCCGGTTACGAAGCCACCATCTGGGCTGGCGTTGGCGCGCCAAAGGATACACCCGCCGAGATCGTCCAAAAGCTCAACCACGAGATCAATGACGTGCTCAAGATGCCGAAGATCGTGGCTCGTATGACCGAGCTCGGCACCGTCATACGAACGGGATCGAGCGCGGATTTCGGCAAGCGCATCGCCGCCGAGACCGAAAAATGGGGCAAGGTCATCAAGTCGGCAGGCATCAAGGGGCAGTAGCTGGTTGGCATAGTCACTCGATTGGCGGCGCGCGGCGGGCGCCGGTGCGCCACATCATCCAATCGACCACGGGCGGCGCTATTGCGCGCATCGCCAGCACCAGCCTCAGCATGAAGGGCGCCACGATCTTGCGGCGATCATGCTCGATGCCGCGCACGATATGCGCAGCCACCTGCTCGGTCGTCAGCGTGGGCACGAGCCGCGTGATTGTCGGCAGACGTTCCTCCGTGTGCGGATTGTGCTCGAAATAGCTGCTGGCGACCTTGCCGAGCACGATTTCAAGCAACTGAACCCCGGTGCCGCGCAGGTCCAGGCGCAACGATTGCGAAAATCCGCGTATCGCGAAGCGCGCCGCGGCATAGCCGGTAGCGCCCGGCCAGGGCATCCAGGCCGCCGGCGAATTGACGTTCACGATATAGCCGCTGCCGCGCTCCAGCATCCCGGGCAGGAACGCGCGCGTCACATAGAACGCCGCGAAATACGGTGCCGCCATCATCGCGACCACCTCTTCGGGCGGCGTCTCCTCGACGAAGAGCCAGCGGCCGGCGCCGGCATTGTTGACCACGATGTCCGGCGGGCCGAAGTCCCCGACGACGCGGCGCGCCATCTCATCCACGTCGGCCGCATTGCCCAGATCAGCGATATAACCGCGCGCCTGTCCGCCGTTCGCGACAATCGCCGCCGCCACCTCTTCGATCTCCGGCGAGCGGGCGACCAGGGCAACGCGTCCGCCGGTGCGCGCCAGCGCCTGGGCCGTTGCCCGCCCGATGCCGCGCGAGGCACCGGTCACGACGATCTTGTGTCCTGCGATCTGCATGAGAGTTGAATGTCCCCATCCACGATGCAAATCTGCCTGTCTCGCACGCTAGCATCCCAAGCGCTCAGATGACAGCCGACCCGATACCCGCGATGTTTGAGCCGTTCACGCTCAAAGGGATCACGTTCAAGAACCGGCTCCTGCGCTCCTCGATCGGCGGCCGGACCAGCTACTTCGACGGCGGCCTCAGCCCGGCCTGGCAGCACTTCGAGACGCG
The DNA here is from genome assembly GCA_963753575.1 of uncultured Alphaproteobacteria bacterium. Lineage (GTDB taxonomy): Bacteria > Pseudomonadota > Alphaproteobacteria > Rhizobiales > Xanthobacteraceae > VAZQ01. The sequence continues at coordinate 784,257 of CAVWCR010000003.1, read as the reverse complement.
CTTCGCCGAGAGCGGCGTTGCAGCCTTGATCTCGCCGACTGTCTCCGTCGACGATCGCCGGTGTGCGCCGCTGCAATATCCCAAGCTCTCGCAGGATCGCTTCATTGCGCCGATCCGCGCCGGTGTCGACGCCATACATGCCCACAACTGTTATTACATCATGCAGATCGGCGACGGCGGCTATCACGTGCAGATGAGCCTGTTGCCCAAGATCGAGGACCGCAAGAGCGCCTCCACCTTGTTCGACTCCGTGTTCGGCTACACCAACCGCTCGCTGGCCATGAGCCTCGATGAGATCGGGCAGACTGTCGAGAACTTCGCCGCCGCCGCCCGCCGCGTCCGCGCAGCCGGTTGCGACGGCGTCGAGATCGCGGCGCACAAGGGCTATCTCATTCACCAGTTCCTCAATCCCGGCATCAACCGGCGCACCGATGACTACGGCGGCTCGGTCGACAAGCGCTTCCGATTGCTGCGCGAGGTGGTCGAGGCGGTCCGCAAGGCGGTCGGCAGCGACTATCTCGTCGGCGTGCGGCTTGCCGCCGTCGACAACAACTATCTTCCCGTCAATGTGCGATTGCCGCTGGTGTTTCCGCTGCGCCACCACTTCATCGGCAATACGCTTGCCGAGACGCTGCGCTACGGGCGCGAGCTTGCACGCCTCGGCGTCGACTATCTGCACATCACCAGCGGCTACGGCTTCATCCATCCGGGCGAAAGCCCGGGTGACTGGCCGGTCGATGAATTCCGCCTGTTCGTGAACGCCACCCGCCATCTCAGCGCCAAGGCCAGGGTGCGCGCGACCGTGCTCAATGCCCTGCCCCGCCCGATCGCCAAGGCCCTGTTCGGCATCGGCTGGCGCGATCGCGCGACCCCGAATGTCGACTACGCCAAAGCATTCCGGGAGGCGACCGGCCTGCCCGTCATCGCCAATGGCGGGTTCAGCACGCGGCGCCATGTCGAAGATGCATTGCAGGCGGGCCAGTGCGACCTGATCGCTTTGGCGCGGCCGCTGCTCGCCAACCCGGACCTTGTGAGTTTTTTCCGCCGTGGGATCGACGCACCGGAGCAACCTTGCAGTCACTGCAATCGCTGTTCGGTTGCGACCGCCATCCTGCCGCTTGGCTGCTACGACCGGCGGCGCTTCGAGTTCTGACGAAGCGATGGCAGCGCAGATCATGTGGTGGTCGGGCGGGCCAACGGCGAGCGAGGAGCCCACGGCTTGAACCACGCTTCGCGTCAGGCGCCCAACTGCTCCGCCAGATCTTCCAGGCTCGTGGCAGCGTAGTCGACTGGAACCTTTGGCTCAGGCTCGCCCTTGCCCGGTCCGTGCTCGTCGGGACGCGCGATATGCGCCGTGCTCAGCCCGCACGCCGCCGCATGCTTGAGATCATTGCTGTGGGCCGCCACCATCATGCACTCGCCGGGCGCGAGGTCGAAGGCCTCGCATGAGGCGAGATAGACGCGCGGCTTGGGCTTGTAGTCGCCCGCGATCTCCGAGCCGAGGATCGCATCCCAGTGAATGCCGTTCCTGCGCGCAAGATCGACCATCAGCGCGATGTTGCCATTCGAGCAGGGCGCGAGCAGGTGACGTCGCCTGAGCTTCGCCATCCCGGGCTCCACATCAGGCCAGGCGTCGAGCCGGTGTCACGCCAGATTGAGATACTGCAACGCGTTCTCGGCAATGCCCGAAATCTTGAAGCGCGGGAGAATGAGATCGAGGTTGCGCCGGTGCAGCACGTCAAGCTTGCAGAACGGAATGCGGCCGCCACGCACCTCGTCCATCGCGCCCTGGTACTCGCCGCGCCAGGCATCCGCAAAGGCGAGCCAGTCGACGGAAATACCGAGCGGCTTGAGCACCTGCTCAGCCTCGCGCGCGATGCTGGTGCGCCAATCGACCAGCGTGCCGAAGACATCGAAGAGAAGCGCCTTGGGCGGCGTGAACATGGGGGGTTCCTCGGGCCGACTTTTTTGCAATTCGCCTTGGCTTTGTCTCCGTTCGGTCCAGCGCGGGAATGAGCAGAGTGAACCGGTTGGCTTTATGCGGGATGGTCTCTTTCAGATCAACGTCAAACCGTGAACGGCTTGCCCTTCTCAGGCACCATCACCTCGGTCGCATGCCCCTTCATCTCGGCCACGAACTTGTCCGGGGTCGCCTCGATGATCGAAAACGAGCCGTAGTGGCACGGCACCACGACATCGAGCTTGAAGAAGCGCTTGACTGCGAGCGCAGCGGTCGCCGGGCTCATGGTGAAGCGGTCCCCGATCGGCACCATGGCAACCTTCGGCTGATGGATTTCCGCGATCAGCGCCATGTCGGAGAAGATGTCGGTGTCGCCCATGTGGTAGACGGCGGGCTCCCCTTTCGCCTTGATGATCACGCCGCACGGATTGCCGAGATAGATCGGCGTGCCGTTCACGATGTCGCCAGAGGAATGATCGGCCCGCACCAGCGTGACCGTGAAGCCGCCGAGGTCGGTGGTGCCGCCGGCATTCATGGGATTGAGCTTCTCCAGCCCTTTGGAGACCAGCCACATGCCGAGATCATAGTTCGTGGTGACAGTGGCGCCGTTCGCCTTGGCGATGTCGAGGGCGTCACCGACATGGTCGCCATGCCCGTGCGTCAGCACGATATGCGAGACGTCCTTGCTGGCGGCCGCCTTGCCGGACACAAAGGCCGGATTGCCGGTGAAGAACGGGTCGATCAGCACTGCGTTGCCGGCGAAGTCGAGGCGGAAGGCGGAATGGCCGAACCAGGTGATCTGCATGACGCAAGTTCCATCGCTGAAGCTGCAAAAATACGCGGGCAGAGAATAGAGTTTGCAGCATGAAGATCAACCGACCGCTTTGCGTCGGCGGTACACCTCTGCTAGGCGTCACCCATGCCGGTCCTGCCGCTCGTCGAGATTGCGCCGCTGCTTGCTCCGCGCGGAGGGCTGCTCGGACTCGATCTCGGCACCAAGACCATCGGGGTTGCGACAAGCGATCCTGACCGGCGGCTCGCGGCCGGCGTCGAGACCATCGCACGCAAGACCTTCGCGGCCGACGCCGCGCGGCTCCTCGCGCTCGCCCAAGAGCGCAAGGCCATCGGCTTCGTGCTGGGGCTGCCCATCAACATGGACGGCAGCGAAGGCCCGCGGGCGCAGTCGACCCGCGCCTTCGCGCGCAATCTCGCCCGCCTGACCGATCTGCCGATCGGGCTATGGGACGAACGGCTCTCGACCGCCGCAGTCGAGCGCGACCTGATCGAAGCCGACGTGAGCCGTCGCAAACGCGCCCAGGTGATCGATCAGCACGCCGCCGCCTTCATCCTGCAGGGCGCACTCGACCGGCTCTCCCGCATCGCGCCGGCGACCTGAAAGCGCTATCGCTGAAGCTCCACGTTCTCGGACGGCACCCAGCCGGAGAAGCGGCTGAACGTGATCCGGCACCATGTCGTGCCTTCGGCAGCGCCAGGCTCGCAGCCATGCAGGATCACTTCGCGGCCGTTAGATCGCAGCGTGCCGACCACCGGGCACGTCGGGGCGGGACCCGTCCGCACGCTCAGCCCCTCCGGCTCATTGGGATTGATGCCCTTGATCGCCCGCAGCGCCGCCCAGCGTGGCGACAGGTAGCGCTTGCGCGACCAGCCTTTCTTGTCCTTGCATTCGACCGGGCACCAGTCGCCCTCGCAGGTCCCGACTTTGATGTCCGTTCCATGCGGGGGGACAAGACCAACCTGGATGCCGGAGATATCGGCGCGGCTGCGGATCACCAAGCCGTGGTCGCTGTCGTCGCGCCGGATATTGATGGTGACGTAGTCGCTGCCGGCAAACCCGCACGAGTAGGACGCGGATTCCTCGTCGTGCGGGCTGCAGAGCGGCAGTGCGCCGACGGCAGACGGCGCCTCGACCCCAACGCCGATGAGCGAAGCCCATTGCGGCGGCCATCGGAACGCAACCGCGGTCGCGGTGAATATCAGGAAAGTGATGAAGAACAGGGCGACCGACCATACCGTCACGAGCCCCGCCAGCGCGAGCGCGGAGTTCTTGCTCGACAGCAGGCGCGCGAAGACGACGACAAGGAGAAGGGCGGTCAGCATGCCGGCGACGATGACGCCAGCGGCACGCAAGTAGCCGAATGGCGCCAGCGCGAGCGCCGCAAGCGCCGCGACGATGGAGGCGCCGATCGCGAAACCCACGGCCGGCACCGCCTGCCGCGCGGAATTGAATGCGTCGACCGCGCGTGTCACGCCCGATGACGGCATTCCTTTTTTGATACCAGCGCCGTTCGGTGCCGACGCGCGCGGCTCGACAGGCACCTCGCCCTCCGCAGGCTCAATGATCTCGCGCGCAGCAAATTCCAGGTCCAGTGAACGAATGAGCCGGTCCATGTCGTTCTGAAAGTTCAGTCCCGAGTTCGACATTGGCGGCATTGCGGTAGGCAAACGGCCGGACACTCTCGGGCAACTCCGACGGCTTTGGCATGCGCGCGCCGCCGACCAGGACCGGGATGACCGGAATGTCGCGCTTGAGCGCGCCCTCGACCTCGATGCGAACGTAGTCGGTCTCCTCGCCGATACCTTGATCGCCGCCACCGCGCATCCAATTCGGACCAACCACCGCCAGCAGCACGTCGCTCGAACTCGAGCTCGTTGTTGATGTGCCGAAGAAAGTCGCGGCCGAGCGGAATGCTGTCGATGTCGGTGAACACCGACTTGGTGCCGTAGCGCGCAGCCAGCCGATCGCGGATACGCATGGCGATATCCTGCGTATCGGCGCGCCGGTAGGAAATGACGATCTTCGGCATCGGCCGGTCCGTCGCTTATTCGGATTGCGCTACCATCGTGGATATATCGCCGGAAGCGCAAACGGTCACGCAGGCAACGCCCGCGACAGAAGAGCGCTCGTATCATGGGCCGTGATGGCAGGCGTCCCCAGCATCGTGCCCTTCGGCCCGCAAAGCCGAGTTGCTGCGAACAGCTCGGCAACCGGGGCGGGAGCGCTTAGCCGCAACGCCGCGGCTGCGGCAAGGAGCGCGAGGTGCTCGACGGCCAGGCGCGCCTGCGCCTCGCCGGCCGCGAGCGCCTTGCCGATCAACGCGCGCGCCTCGCGTGCCCCCGGCAAGCCGCTTGCCTCGTCGACCAGCGTGTCGAGCACCGCTTGCGCCGCATCCTGCGTCAGCGCGCGCAGCACATCGAGGCCCATGACATTGCCTGAGCCTTCCCAGATGGCGTTGACCGGTGCTTCGCGATAAAGCCGCGGCAACAGGCTTTCCTCGATATAGCCATTGCCGCCGAGACACTCCATTGCCTCGTACACAAACGCCGGCGCGCGCTTGCAGACCCAGAACTTGGCCGCGGGCGTGAGCAGCCGCGCCCGCGCCGCCTCGCGCGGATCGCTCGCTGCCAGGTCGAACGAGCGGGCAAGCCGCATCACCAGCGCAATCGCGGCTTCCGCCTCAAGCGCCATGTCGGCCAGCACACTTGCCATCATCGGCTGGTCGACGAGGCGCTTCTGAAACACGATGCGATGGCGCGTGTGATGCAGGGCCTGGGCGAGCGCCATGCGCATCAGGCCGGCCGACGCGATGGCGCAGTCGAGCCGCGTGAGCTGCACCATCTGGATGATGGTGCGCACGCCCCTGCCCTCCTCGCCGACGCGCCAGGCGAAGGCTTCGGCAAACTCAACCTCCGACGATGCATTCGAGCGGTTGCCGAGCTTGTCCTTGAGGCGCTGGAAGTGCAGCGCGTTCACCGAGCCGGCGGGACGGAAGCGCGGCATCAGGAAACAGGTGAGCCCGCCTCCCGCCTGCGCCAGCACCAGGAAGAAGTCGCACATCGGCGCCGACATGAACCATTTGTGCCCGGTGATCCGGTAGCCCTCGCCGGCCGGCGCCGCCACGGTCGTGTTGGTGCGCACGTCAGTGCCGCCCTGCCGCTCGGTCATGCCCATGCCGAGCGTCACGCCCGTCTTCTCCCGCCACGGGATGAAACGGCGGTCATAGCTGCGGGCCAGGACCCTCGGCGCAACCATCGCGGCAAGCGCGGGCTCCGCTGCCAGGGCCGCAACCGCCGCTCGCGTCATGGTGAGCGGACAGAGATGCCCGGTCTCGACCTGTGCCGCCATGTAGAAGCGCGCGGCGCGCAGGACCTGGGCGGGCGCCGGAGCCGCTGTCGCGTCAGCACTCCAGGTCGAGGCGGAGAGGCCCTCGCCGATGCTCGCGGTCATGAGATCGTGATAGGCCGGATGGAACTCGACGGTGTCGCGGCGGAAGCCTTGCGCGTCGAGCACCTCGAGTTGCGGCGGATGCGCGTTCGCCTGCCGCCCCAGCTCGAACATCGGCGCCGAGCCGAAGCGGCGGCCAAAGGCGGACAGCGTCGCGTCGGCGCCGCCGTTATGCGCAACCGCGTCCTGCAGCGGCTGATCGCTGCTGAAGAGGTCGATGTCCTCGTAAGGCGGCGATTGGTTCGCAAGGTCGGTGGAGATCCCGATCATGGCAAGAAATCCCTATCCATGCACCCGCCGCAATCCACCAGAAACGTGGCGCGCCGCGCCGAATGTGGAAACGCCCCGCCAGCGGCCTTGCCGGACCCGCCAACTCCCCCTATAGATGCCGCTTTAATGGACATCGCCACGCCACCTCCTGGCCGCCCCAACCGTGCTGCGCGGTTGAGGGTCACGCGTGAGCGCCTGCATTATATCCACGATCGCGTCCCTGCGATTGCCTGTTTGCGTTCGACGCGCGCCGGCAAGGGCGGGAACGCCGACGCGACCGTCGATGGACCCAGCAGCGGAAAGCGGGATTCATGACCACAAGAAACGCTCCTGCTACGCGCCATATCATATCCATCAACGATCTCTCCGACCGGGAGATCGAGACCGTCTTCGACGTCGCCCAGTCGTTCCTCAGTGAGCTTCCGGACCCCCATTTTCCCTATCGCATCGGCCGCAGCACCAAGGTCGCCTCGGATTGCATCCTGGCAAGCTTGTTCTACGAGCCGAGCACGCGCACGCGGCTCTCCTTCGAAAGCGCCATGCTGCGGCTCGGCGGCGAGACCATCACCAGCGCGGATCCGGCCACAAGCTCGGCCGCCAAGGGCGAAAGCCTTGCCGACTCCGTGCGCGTCATCGCCAACTATGCCGACATCATGGTGATCCGCCATCCGCGCGACGGCGCCGTCAAGCTCGCCGCCGAATATTCCCCGATCCCGGTGATCAACGGCGGCGACGGCAGCCATGAGCACCCGACGCAGACCCTGTGTGACCTGTTCCTGCTCAGAAAGAAGAACAAGCGCCTGAAGAACCTGAAGGTCGCGATCTCCGGCGACCTGCGCGGCTCGCGGACCATCCATTCGTTCGTCTATGCGCTGGCCCGCTTCGGCGCCACCATCGTGCCGATGGCGGCCAAGGGCATGGAGCTGCCGCCGCACGTCGACCAGAGGCTGCGCGAGGAGTTCCGCTGCCAGATGGTATCGGGATCGAAGGGCGACGGCGAAGCGATCGACGCGCTCTATGTGACGCCGGAAGAGCCGCACCAGCAGTCGCTGTTCTCCGGGCCTGAGCTCGAGACCAACATCGACGTGGTCGGCAAGAAGGTCGACGCCGTCTATGTCACCCGCTTCCAGAAGGAGCGCTGGGCCGACAAGGAGCAGTCCTACCCGAAGATCGACCGCAAGTTCCTGAGCGAGCCGAAATACTCCGAAGCGAGCGTCATGCACCCGCTGCCGCGCGTGGGCGAGCTCGACGCGGCGTTCGACGGCGACCGCCGCGCCGTCTATTTCGAGCAGGCCGCCTACGGGGTGCCGGTTCGCATGGCGCTGATCGCGCTCCTTCTTGGCATCAAGGGCAAGTCGCTGCACAAGTTCGCGGGCGGCTTCGAGCGCCCGAAATATCCGCTCTACGACCAGCCGCGTCCGATCGGCATCCACTGCGCCAACAAGAACTGCATCGTGCACGATCCGATGGAAAGCCAGTACGTGCGCAACAAGTTCTACCTGGTGAAGACGCAGACCGCGACCGAGTGCAAGCTGCGCTGCGCCTATTGCGAGAACGACATCGACACGTTTGTGGTCGCGAGCCGCAAGAACAAGTGGTTCGCGGCCGATCCCGCAGCGCTCATCCGGGCGGACGAGCAGCACTTCAAGGACCTCGTGGCGTTCGCCAAGGCGGCCGACGCCGAGAAGGCCGGATTTCATTTGCGGCGCGCGGCGGCCGAGCCGAAACCGCGGCGGCGCGCCGGCTTCAAGGCTTAAGGCGCATGCTGCCGCCGGTCGACGCGCCCGCGCTCTTCGTTGCCGCGCTCGGGTTCGGCTACCTGCTCGGCTCGATTCCCTTCGGCGTGATCTTCACCCGGCTGGCCGGGACCGGCGACATCCGCGCCATCGGTTCCGGCAACATCGGGGCGACCAACGTGCTGCGCACCGGCCGCAAGGGGCTTGCCGCCGCCACGTTGCTCGGTGATGCGCTCAAGGGCACGATCGCCGCGCTCGCGCTGACGGCCTTCAACGATCCCTACGCGCCGCTCGCTGCCGGCTTCGGTGCCTTCATCGGGCACCTGTTTCCGGTCTGGCTGAAGTTCAAGGGCGGCAAGGGGGTCGCGACCTATATCGGCGTCCTGTTTGCGCTCGCCTGGCCGGTGGGCCTCCTGTTCTGTGTCATCTGGCTCGCGATCGCGGCGGTCACCCGCTATTCCTCACTCGCCGGGCTGATCGCCAGCGCCGCGGTGCCCATTGCGCTATATGTCGGCGACTGGCGCGCCGCCGCAGTACTGTTTGCGGTGCTTACGGTGATGCTGTGGGTCCGGCACCGCGAGAACATCGCGCGGCTCCTGCGCGGCACCGAGGGCAAGATCGCACGCAAGGCAACGGCGCCGCCTGTTGCATAGGCCGCTCCGGCGCAACAGCGACCGCGCGTTTCTCGTCCTATACCGGCTTTTCGCCGAGGATCGTCACACGCCGCAACAGCCGCCGCTCGCCGGCGGAAAAATCCGTGCGCGCGTGCAGCGTGCAGCGGTTGTCCCACATCACGATGTCGCCCACCCGCCAGACATGCTCGTAGACGAACCTTGGTTCTTCCTGATGATCGAACAGCATCCGCAGGATCGCATCGCTCTCATCGCGCGGCAGGCCTTCGATCTCGCGCGTCATCAGGCGGTTGACATAGAGCGCCTTGCGTCCCGTCGCCGGATGCGTGCGCACCGCCGGATGCCAGGCCGACGCCCTGGCGTTGTCATAGTTCGCACTGCGCAGTGTCGTATCCTGGTCGTAGGCGTTGAGCGCGCGGCGGCCCGCGAGGCGCTGCTTGATGTCATCGGGCAGCGTCTCATACGCCGCATACGCATTGGAGAATAGCGTATTGCCACCCTGGCTCGGGATCTCGATGGCGTAGAGCACGGTCGCCTTGGCGGGCACCGGCTGGTGGCACTGGTCGGTGTGGAAATGCATCTCGCCGTCCGGCAACGCGCCGATCGGCTTGCCGTCCTCGCGGATGTTCGAGATCAGCATCACGGCCGGATGCTTGAGACTGTAGGTGCGGCCGGAGGTGACTTTCGCGGGCGGGCCGAACATCTCGGCAAAGCGCACCTGCGTATCCTCATCGAGCGTCTGGTCGCGCAGCAGGATCACCTGATACTGGTGCCAGGTGTCAAGGAACTGCTGCTTGAGCGCTTCATCGATCGGATCGCGCAGGTCGACGCCTGTGATTTCCGCGCCGAGCGCCGGAGCAAGCGGCCGGACCGTGAAGGCGGCGGGCTTGCGATGCAACGTGGCTGCGGTCGCTTCCATGAACTGCTCTCCCCGGTCGCCGCTCTTATCCCGCCAATTGCGTGCGGGGCAACCGTACCATACAGCCAAATCGCGGATCGCTCCAACCTCGCCGGACCGCCTCGATGACCTCTGCGGGCCGCATGATGCGCTCCGCATCGTCAGGCTCAGTCCGGCTGACCAGCCATGCCGTCAGGAGCCACGGCGTCCGTCCGCCGTCCGGGAGCCTCAAGCGGCCGCGCTGCGAGAAAGATAGATGTGATCGATGTACTCTCCGGCAATCTTGGCAACTCTTGGCAGCTGCCCAGAAATTACAAAACCAAATTCGAGAAGCAGATTGATGCTTCGTTGGTTGCAGGCCAGAACGATCGCAAGGATCGCTCGAAATCCGACATCATCAGCATACTCAATCGCGCGACCGATCAGCTCCTTGCCAAAACCGCGTCCTCGATGCTGCTTGGACAAGAAGTAACTAATCTCGCAAGCCTCAGAGAATGCGCTGCGACCCTTTCGATACGGGGAGAGGGTCGCGTAGCCCGCAACAGAGCCATCGATGATTTTGACAAAAACCGCGTATCGGTCTTGATGATCGAAATACCACGCACGTCGGCTTTCGACCGACAATGGCTGCAGATCACCGGTGAACCCGCCTTCCAATATCACTTCATTGTAGATCGAGGTGATCCTTTCGAGGTCGGCGGGCGTCGCGGGTCGAATCATAGTTTGCTCATACCACAACTTTGGAAGCGCCCAACGACCTCGCCGCACGGGAGGCTCACCGGCAGTCTCGCCGTGCTACATCGCCAGGCTGAACGACAATAGGCAACCACGTTCGAGGACGATGATCTAATCGACACGGGCTTCATTGGCAAAGCCCCGCGTGCCGGCCCGAACGCCGAGCGGCGTCGACCCTCCAGCAACCTGATCAATCCATCGAGATCCCGCTTGCCTTGATCGGGCCGGCCCATTTCTTGATCTCGCTCGCAACGAACTTGGCGAGATATTCAGGGCTTCTCTGCTCCGGCGTCGCGAGGCGCAGCCCGATCTTCTCGAGGCGCTCGCGCACCCCGGGCGTATCCAACGCGCCGCCCAGCGCAAGGTTGAGGCGCCGGACAATCGCATCAGGCGTGGCCTTGGGCAGAAACAGGGCGAACCAAAGCGACGCATCAAAGCCGGTGAGGCCCTGCTCATGCGCGGTGAGCAGGTCCGGCAGCACCGCCGCCCGATTGCGCGTCAGCGTCGCAATCGCCTTGACCGCTTTCTGCTGGATCAGCGGCAAGGCCGTCTGCACGGGCTCGCACAGATAGTCGACCCGCCCGGTCAGGAGGTCAGGCATCGCCTGGGCCGTGCTGCGATAGGGCACATGCGTGACCTCGATGCCGATCGAGGTGTTGAGCAACAGGCACGTGATGTGAGTGCCCGAGCCTGCGCCCGCCGAGCCGAACTGCATCTTCGCCTTGTTGGCCTTGGCATAGGCCATGAAGTCCTTGAGATTACCGGCCGGGAAATTGTTCCGAGTAATAAGGATGTAGGACGCGTCAGCGATCAGCCCCACCGGGGCAAAGTCAGTCGCGGCATCGTAGAGCGGCTTCTTGTAAAGCGACTGGTTCTGGGCGTGCGTCCCGGTCACCGCAAAGCCGACCGTGTAGCCATCAGGCGCCGCACGCGCGACCCGGTTGCTGCCCGTCATGCCGCCCGCGCCGCCGATATTCTCCACGACAATCTGCTGTTTCACGAGCTCGCTGATGCGCGGCGCGATGATGCGCGCGACCACATCGGAGCCGCCGCCGGGGGCAAACGGGACCACCAGAGTGATCGGCCGGCCCGGCCAGTTCTGCGCAACAGCGATGGGCAGGGCTGACAAGAACGCAACAGCTCCCGCTGCCAGGAGCAGCAATCCGCGGTGCAGAAGTCTCATTGCATCCTCCCAGACTGATCAGGCGAACGCGCCGGCGGATTTGCCGCAACATCCGGTTCATGCCCGCCCACAAAGATCTTCCTGATCCTGGCAACCAACGGCGCCAACGCCGCGGTGTCGAGGTCGTCGCGCGCAACGATGCCCATGGCAATCTTGGGAAGATCGGGCAGGACGCCCGGTGCTTCGATCACCAAAGGCTCCGCAACGACCGAGCGGGGAATGGCAATATATCCAAGACCGGCCGCCGACGCGGCACGCCGCGCCAGCGTATCGAACGCCGTAAAGACGATCTCGTAGCGGCGGTCGGACTGTTCCAGCACTGTCATCGCGGCCCGGTCCGGCAGCAACAGGTTGGGCGATCCCACCAGCGGGATGGGCTCGTCAGGATTGAGGACAAAATGGGGGGACCGAACCCAAACCAATTCCTCCAGCCAATCCGCCACCGCCTCGTTCAGGTCGGTGTCGTTGCTGAACTGGGCGACCGCCAGCTCGAGATAGCCCGCGCGCGCGCTGCGCAACAGGCTGTTTGAATGGTCGCAACGAACTTGCAGCCGGTAGTCGGCGCCGACGGCTGGCCCTTCGCTCAGGATTTTCGCCAGCATGGCCGGCGCGTAGATATTGGGAATGCCGACACGAACCACCTGCGGCAGCGCCTCCAGGGCGCCGCCGCCGACGATCTGATCGTTGAGCGCCAGCATGCGCCGCGCATGCCGCAGCACTTCGGTTCCGCATTCGGTGAGAGTGACGCCGTAGAGACTCTTGTGGATCAAATCGGCGCCGATCAAGGATTCCAGCCGCCGCATATGCGCGCTCACCGCCGGCTGGGTCAGGTCGAAAAGATGGGCGGCCTTGGTGAAGCTGCCCAGTTCGCAAATGGCGACGAAGGTGCGCAGGAGATCGGTCGGAATGTTGGTTATCCCGGCGGGCGAGCCCTCGGCTTCAACCGCGTCGCCGTTACGCTGGCGGCTCTTACGCATTGTCCCCCCCCCTCGCCTGCCGCAGCAGCCTTACCGGCGTGGCCCCGCTTCTTACCACAACCCGACCATGAGGGTCCCAGGCAAAATCCTCAGACGCTCGGCGGTCACCCCGCCCGCCGGTTTTTCCGGTCCGGGGCGGACACCCGGCTCACGCCGGCCACTTGGCCTTGGTACGCAGCCCTGCCGCCGCCTCCTGCGCCTCGTGCACGACCTTGGCGTGGTCGAGCGTCGTGAACTTGCCCGCCTGGCGCAGGACGCGGCCGTCCACGATCACGGTGTCGACATTGCCCGGCTGGGCGAGCGAGACGAGCGCCTCGTAGGGGTCGCCGACCGGCGCCATGTTGATGTCGGTCGTGCGGATGAGGATGATGTCGGCGCGCTTGCCGGGCGTAAGCGAGCCGGTCTTGTCCGCGATGCCGAGATCGATCGCGCCATCGTGCGTCGCAAGCTGCACCAGCCGCTTCAGCGTCAACGGGATCTTGTTGCCGATGCGGTGCTGATGCAGCGCGAACAGGATGCGCATGGCGACGAAAGGATCGCAGTTGTAGTTGGTGGTGTGGTCGGTCGACAGGCTGACCTTGACGCCCGCCTCCAGAAGCTCGCCGAGCTGGATCACGCCGACGGCAGCCGGACGGCGCGCCTCGCCGGTTGGGGCGGTCGAGTAGCTCACCCCGCGCTTTTTCAGGATTGCGCGCTCCTCCGGCGTGGTGAGGAGCGGATGCACGAGCTGCACATCGGGGCCGAGCAGTCCGGCTTCCTCGAGGATCTTGATCGGGCTGGGACCGGACGTGTGCACCGTGATCGGCAGCCCGAGCGCACGCGCTCCGCCCCAGTCCTTCTTCGCCATCTCGATCGTGAGAACGCCGCGCGTTGCGCCGCCGATGCTCATGGCCCCGATGTTGCGCGATGAGATACCGAGCGTGAGCATGCCGTCGTTCGGCATCCAGTCACGCTTGATGCGCGCCAAGCCCGCGTGATCCATCGGCTGATCGTCCGGCATGCCCTGTGCGGGGCCGTAGGCGAAGCGCCCGCGGATGCCCATGTCGCGCATGGCGGAAAGCTCGGCGGCGGCGTGCTCCGGGCTGCGAACGTTGTGCGCCCAGTTGTGCACGGTGGTCACACCCGCGCTCAATGCTTCGGAGACACCGAGCTTGGCACTGCGATAGCTATCCTCGGGCGTCATCAGCTTGCCCAGGCGATTGCTGACCGGGAAATAGCCGAATTCGCCGACGTCGGCGCGCACGAAGGGCCGGAAGATGCTCGTCCAGAGATGCCAGTGCGTATCAACGATGCCCGGCATGCAGATCATGCCGCGACCATCGATGACCCGCACATTCGGCGCGTCGACGCGCGCACCGACCGCGACGATCGCTCCGTTGCGCACGTGCACGTCGCCGGTTGCGAAATCCCCGAGGCCTGCGTCCATGGTCAACACGTTGGCGCCGCGGATGACAAATTCGCCGCGCGGCGGCAGCGAAGCGGCCGGGCGCGGGCCTTGCTGGGCGAGAAGCTCGCCCGACGATGCCAGCAGCGCGCCGAGCGCCGTTGCCCTCTGCAGCATCCTGCGCCGGCTCATATGACCGTGTGTCATGGTGTGACCTCCCCTGTTTCGTGCTTGTCGGATGTTGGCGTCAGCATAGAGCGGGCGCGCGTGGCTTGACCAGTATGGTGGCTTGCGATTGGGGCAGCATCCCACCTGCCGTTGCATGAAGGCCCGGCGGAAAGCTACAACGCTACCCACAACGGGTGCCCCAAGACGAATGGGAGGTTTGATTGGCTCCTTTGCGAAGCCTCTTGAGTTGCGCGCTCGGCATTGCGCTGTGCGTCGTCGTCGGTATCGCGGTTGCGGCGGCGGCCACGTCGCCCCAAGCGTTTGTCGAGGCAATCTACAAGAACTATCTCGGCAAGGATGCAAAGGGCGTCCCGCTCACCGACGCAGCGGTAATCCGTCGCTATTTCGCGCCGGCTCTCGCGGACGCAATCGTGAAGGACCAGGCTGAAGCCGAGAAGCGCGGCGAAGTGCCAACCCTCGACGGCGATCCGTTTGTCGACGCGCAGGACTGGGAGATCGCGCGGCTGCGTGTCAGCACGAAGACGCTCGGCCCCACTGCGGCGACCGCGACCGTCAACTTCACCAATTTCAAGAAGCCCGTCACCATGACGCTTGCGCTCGTCAAGCTCGGTGGCGACTGGCGCATCGCGGACATCAAGGGACCGAACGGGTCGCTGCGGGACCTGATGGACCTGAAATAGCCCGCGGCGACTAATCCGCAATGGCGGCGGCGCAGGCAAGGCTGGTTGCCTGTGCGATGGGCGAGGTCGGCCACTGGGCCTGCTGCGCGCCACCGGACACGTCCCAGCCCCCCGGGAGCAAGAATCCTTCAACCAAGACAGCACGTCATTCAACTAGGACGCGTTTTCTTAACTAAATTCCCTAATAGTTGAGATCGTGTCTAATACTACCACCAATTCGGTCGGGACGCCTGAAGGCCGCGCGGTCAAGCCGCCGAGCGCGGCGGCGCGATTCATTCAGCTGGTCGTCGCCTGCAGCGCCCTCTTGTCGTGCGTCATCATCGCCGGGACCGTTACTGTCATAGTCGATCTGCGGGCGCGGGCGCGCGCGGACACGGAGCGCGAGTTGCGCAACATGGCGCTGGTCCTGGCCGAGCAGATCGACCGGTCGTTCGAGGCTCTGGCACTGGTGGAGTCCGGCCTGATCGAGCGGACGGACAAGCTCGGAATCCTCTCGGCGGACAAGCTTCAGAATTACATGTCCACCTATGAAGCCCATCTGATGCTGAAGGACACGATCAACGGACTGCCGCACATTGAATCCGTCGCAGTCACCGACGCGCGCGGCACCATCATCAATTTTTCCCGCGCCTGGCCCATCCCCCACATCAACGTCTCGGATCGCACCTATTTCAAGACGCTCACGAGGGACCGAAATCTGACATCGGTCTTAAGCGAGCCGATCCTCAACCGCACGACCGGAACCTGGTCGATCTACCTTGCACGAAAATTCGTCGCCGAGAATGGAGAAATGCTTGGCATCATCGTCGGCGGAATGGAGCAGCGATACTTCGAGCGGTACTTCGGCAACATCAATCTCGGGCCCAGCAGCGCGATATCACTCTTTCGCCGCGACGGCGTGCTGCTTGCGAGTTATCCGACCAGAGGCGAACTCAAGCGTTTCGAAGGTGACTGGCTGAAGTCTCTGCTTGATCGATCGGATCAAGGGGTTGTTCAAGTCATCAGCGCCGGTGGCGAGGAGCGCCTGGTCGCCGCCCGCGGTCTCACTCATTATCCGATCATTGTGTCGGTCGGCACTTCCACGGCGGCCGCTCTGAATGGCTGGCGGGGCCAGGCCGTCTACCTCGGCGTTGCGGCAGCGTTTGCCGTCCTGATGATCGGCGGCATTACGTTTGTGGCGATCCGTCATTTTCGCAACTACGCGATACTGGCACGCGAGCGCCGGGAAAGCGCCAACGCCGCCGTCCAGCACAAGGCGACCGAATTCGTCCTGCGAGAGACAGAGCGTGTCCACCAGCTCCTGACCAAGCAGAAGGTCCAGCTGGACGCCGCCCTGGAGAACATGTCGCAAGGCCTTATCATGCTCGATGGCAACGCTCGAATGCTCATTTGCAATCAGCGCTACATCGACATGTACGGGCTGTCCCCGGAGATCGTAAAGCCGGGCTGCACCTTGAAGAAGCTCATCGAGCATCAGGCCGAGATCGGCCTGATCAAAGACGATGTCGATCAGACCGTCCAGAGAATATTGGCGTCGATCGCGCAGGGACAGCCTGCGAGCAACCTGAGATCACTCCCCGATGAGCGCATGATCTCCGTGTCCTCACAGCCCATGCCGGGCGGCGGCTGGGTCGCAACCCACCAGGACGTGACCGAGCAGCACCGCGCCCAACGCGACGCCGAGCGGGCCCAGAAATTCCTGCTGACCGTGATCGAGAGCGTCCCTTCAACCATCATCGTCAAGGATGCACGCAGTCTGCGCTATCTGCTGATCAATCGCGCCGGTGAGAGGTTCTACGGCTTTGCCCGGGCCGAGGTGATAGGGCGCACGTCGCACGACCTGTTTCCTAAGAACACGGCAGCCATGATCGTCGCCTACGACAAGATACTGCTGGAATCGAGCGGCCAGTTGAACCTGGGCGAGCATACGATCGAGACCCGCAATGGCCCGCGCGTCGTCACGGCTCGGCAGGTCGCGATCCGGGATGAGAGCGGCAGGCCGATGTTCTTGCTGAACATCGTCGACGAGATCAGCGACCACAGGGCCGTTGCCTGACCGAAGTCGCCGCCACCCGTGGCGACACGGGCCAGCTCATGATCCGCCATCCACGCTATGGCGCCGGCGAGGCCAAGGGCTTGCCCTTTTCGACCACATAGGTGGCGATGACCTTCGCGCCCGCCGGACCGGTCTTAGCATCGTGCACCGCGCCGGGCGGGATCTGATAGCTCTCGCCTTTCTTCACGGTCTTGTCCGGCTGACCGGCCACCATGAGCACCATCTCGCCCTCCAGCATGTAGCCCAACTCCGGGCCCGGATGGGCGTGGCGACCGATGCTGACATTGGGCACGATCTCTGCGATCCCGATCACCGTCTCGTATTTCGTGCCGGGCACATCGAATTTTTGCAGCGGCGTGCGCTTGATGGTCGGAGCCGGCTCCGCCAGCGCAGGCAGCTGCTGTTGGGTCGCAGCGACGATCGTCACCGCCATCGCGGCGACTGCAGCACGACAAATCATCCTCGCAAGCGTGATCTTCCTAAGCATGGTTGGCCTCCCCTGATCGCAAGCTCGTTGCGTTGAAAGTATCGCGTTCGATCAGAACCGTCATGGCCTGCAACGAGGATGGGAGGAAATGCCGGAGCCGCACAACTCAGCGGCCTCCCAAGCGCTTCGTCAACCGCACTTTTGGCGATCCCATCCAAATTTATTCATTAGTTATTTCAGTACGTTAACTGATGGATTGAGCCGATCTGGTCGCACCCTGCCGCACTCCTTTGTTGCTCTCCCGCGAAAGTTGCTGGATGATAGCACCTCAAGGTATGGGGGCGTTTCATGCGTATCATGTCGGTCTGGCTCGTCGTGAGCCTCGCCGCGTTCAGCGGCGGCTGCGCAACCGTAACGCGCGGCACTACCAATAACGTGGGATTCAATTCACAGCCAAGCCAAGCCGAAATGCGCACCAGCAACGGGCTTGGCTGCATCACGCCGTGTTCGCTGGTGGTCAAACGCAACGAGGAGTTCGTCGCGACCTTCACCAAGCCCGGCTATCAGGCGAAGCAGGTCGAGGTGAAGACGCAGTTGGCGGGCGCCGGCGTGGCCGGGGTGGCGGGCAATGTCCTGGTCGGCGGCATAATCGGCATCGGCGTCGACGCGGTGACCGGTGCTGCCAACGAGCACACGCCCAATCCGGTGTCGGTGGTGCTGGAGCCCGTGAAAGCCCGATCGCCAGCGGCCAGGCGACCGCGTCAGCCGCCGGCGGAGCTCACGCCCGAGCCGCCGCCCGGGTACTGAGGCGCGAGGGCGGCCATTGCAGTCTACCCGCATTGGGACTGGTCTCAGCGCCGAAGAGCAGCTCGACTGGCTTCGCCTGATCCGCAGCCAGAACGTCGGGCCGCGCGGTATTATGGCGCAAACGCCACAAGCGCACTGACGAATCCTAGCCTATTTCCTCGGCATGCCAAGAGCCGAGATCGCCTCCAAACAGGCCATGCACACCCTTAGCCAACTCCATGCGGAGCTGGCGGGCAAGTTGATTGACAACGCCAAGGCGGCCGCACGGCTGCGGCTGGCTATGCGCCAGGTCGAGGCCGTGATGAAATTACTCCAGCCGGGCTACGATGTGCGTCCGATCGCCATTCGGCGGCGGAAGCCAAACCCATGGTTCAAGCGTGGCGCGATCTTACGTGCGGCTTTGGATGCCCTCAGAATGGCTGAGGGCCCTCTCACGACGCGAGAGATTGCCGAGCGAATGCTTGCGGCCAAAGGTGTTACGGACCCCCAGCCAAAGGCCCTTCGCGACCTCTATGGAGCGGTGCAGGCCGCCATGCGAAGCCATAAAGGTGGAAATGTCATTGAGGATGAGAATTCCCGGCCCGCGCTATGGACGATCGCTACGGGGTAATTAAAAGATCGCCCCTCTGGTCGGCTTAATGTTCGGCCACCTTTCCGCAATCGTCTGACATGCGGCTTTCATGTTTGCGAACATCGAGACGGCTGCGCCCGGCGCCGGATAGAGTTGGCCTGTGCATGCATCTAAAGTAACACAGATTGACTTGTCGGCCTCGGCGCCTTCTTCTGGGTCATATTCCTTGAAGATTCCGAAGGCGGCGGCCGACTGAAATCCACCTACAGTCGGCGGCAGGGCTTTTCCCTTGGCATATCGAAGCATGAATGCGCCTCGACGTTGCTTATTGGTCTTGTCCGGTATTATGGCGCAAACGCCACCGGCCCCAGCCTAAGTCGAGCTAATGCCCCTATTTGACCCGGAATTGGTGATGTAGTATCCTAAAATGGTAGCTGGTAGTTTTGTACCGGGGCCGCGCACGTTCAGCGCGTTGATCAATCACTATGGCAATGCGCGCGACGCGCTACTTGCGTTGCCTGGTCTCGCGCGGCGTGGCGGCGCGTCCGCGCCCGGACACATCTGCACGCGCGAAGAGGTGCTGCGCGAGATCAGCGCCGCAAAGGCTGCCGGCGTCGAATTCATTGCGCTGACCGAGCCCGGCTATCCGTCGCGCCTCAAGATGATCGACGATGCGCCGCCCATCATCGCAGTGCGCGGCAAGCGCGCCGTGCTGGCGCAGCCGATGGTGGCAATCGTCGGCGCTCGTAACGCATCGGCCGCCGGTATCAAGCTCGCCGAGCGCCTGGCGCGCGATCTCGGCGAGGCCGGTTTTGTCATCGCCTCGGGGCTTGCCCGCGGCATCGACGCAGCCGCCCACCGCGGCAGTCTCGCGACCGGCACGGTCGCGGCGATCGCCGGCGGCCACGCCCACATCTATCCGCCTGAGCACGCAGGCCTCGCTGATGCGATCGCGGCCGACGGCGTGGTGCTCTCCGAAATGCCGCTCACCCACGAGCCGCGCGCACGTGACTTCCCGCGCCGCAATCGCCTGATCTCCGGGCTTGCGGCCGGCGTCGTCGTGATCGAGGCGGCGCAGCGCTCAGGCTCGCTCATCACCGCCCGAATGGCGCTGGAACAGGGCCGCGAGGTGTTCGCGGTGCCGGGCTCCCCGCTCGATCCGCGCTGCGACGGCTCGAACGGCCTGCTCAAGCAGGGCGCGTCGCTCGTCACCGAGGCCGCCGACGTGGTGGCGGCGTTGCAGCCGATTCTCGGGAGGGCGACCATCCTGTCTGCCGAGGAGCCGGAAAGCCCATCGCTCCTGCCCGGCGAGCCAGGCGACGACGAGCGCGCGCGGATCGCCGCATTGCTTGGACCGACCCCGGTCGGCATCGACGACCTCATTCGGTTGTCGGGCTCGCCGCCCGCCATCGTGCGCACCGTGCTGCTTGAGCTGGAGCTAGCCGGCCGGCTGGAACGCCATGGCGGCGGCCTCGTGTCGCTGATCTAATCAACGGCCGATCCCAAATTCGTCATCATCGACAAGCCAAATCCTGTGTTAGGCAGGCCCCCATGACTTTTCGCCCCGTCGCACTGGCGCTTTCGGCAACGCTTGCATCCGTCGCGGCGGCACTCGCCCAGCCGCAGGGCGCGCCGGTCCGCACGCCGGTGCTGCGGCCGCCCATGCAGATCGCGCCAGCCCAAGCTGCGCCGGCCCAAGCTGCACCGGCCCAAGCTGCGCCAGCCCCAGCCAAGCGAATGGCGCTGCCGCAAACGGCCTCCTTCGCGACGTTCCTGAAGGAGCTTTGGCCGGACGCGCAGGCCAAGGGCGTCACCCGGCAGACCTTCGACCTCGCCTTTGCGGGCGTCACCCCCGATCCGCGCATCATGCCGATCACACAGCGGCAGCCCGAGTTCGGCCAGTCGGTCGGCGCCTATATCGCCTCGTTTGCGTCGAAGGCGCGGATCGAGGCCGGGATGCGCAAGGCGGCCGAGCATGCCGCGACACTCAACGCCATCGAGAAGCGCTATGGCGTCGACCGCTATCTCCTCCTGGCAATCTGGGGGGTCGAGACCTCCTATGGCACCTCGCGCGATCGCTGGGACGTGATCCGCTCGCTCTCAACCCTGGCGCAGGCGCGCTGGCGCCATCCCTTTTTTCGCGACGAGCTGATCGACGCGCTTCTCATCCTGCAGCA
This sequence comes from uncultured Alphaproteobacteria bacterium, assembly GCA_963753575.1. Lineage (GTDB taxonomy): Bacteria > Pseudomonadota > Alphaproteobacteria > Rhizobiales > Xanthobacteraceae > VAZQ01. The sequence continues at coordinate 763,332 of CAVWCR010000003.1, read as the reverse complement.
GCACCACGTCGCGCGCGAGGCCATGCTGGGGTCGTGGGCCGGCGCCATGGGCCAGCCGCAGTTCATGCCGTCGAGCTTTCTGCAATATGCGGTCGATTTTACCGGCGACGGAAAACGCAACATCTGGACCAATGTGCCCGATGTGCTCGCCTCGATCGCCAACTATTTCCGCCAGAAGGGCTGGACGCCCGGCTTGGCGCCAAGTTTTGAAGTGGTTGTGCCGCCGAACTTCGATCATCGGCAGAGCCGCGGCTCCTTAGACGATTGGCGCGTGCTGGGCTTGCGCCGCGCCGACGGTAAGCCATTCCCGAAGAAGGTGGGCAACTCGATCCTGTTCTTCCCGAGCGGCGCGGGCGGGCCGGCCTTCCTGGTCACTGACAACTTCATCGTCATCAAGCGCTATAACAATTCCGACGTCTACGCGCTCGCAGCCACGCAGCTCGCCGACCGCATGCGCGGTCGCAGGCCGATCCAGGCCCGATGGCCGGCCAATGACCGGCAGCCGTCGATGGCGGAGCGGATCGCCCTGCAAAGGAAGCTCGCAGAGCTCGGCTATCCGGTGAGCAACTTCACCGGCCATTTCGACTTCGAACTGCGGGACGCGATCCGCGACGTGCAGACGAAGGCGGGCCTGGTTCCGGACGGTCATCCGACCCCTGCCCTGCTCCAATATGCCGGTGTCACCCGCTAGCTCAGGCTGAACACCCATTACGCGTATTTTGTTAACGGCTCTCCATCAGATTGTCGCCGAAACCGCCCTTGGGGGATGGTCTTTACCAATTCATGCCACCCTTGCATTCGCTCCAGGCCCGGTGGCCTGAATTGACACGGGGGGCTGATCTCCCCATGTTGGCTGCGACGGGCTTGGGTCGACTTGGTCCCTTCTAGGCGAGGATCGACCGCTAACCTTATGGAATTACATGGATATTGTCGTTGTCGAATTGCCGGCAAAGGCCAAGACGATCAATAAGTATCTTGGCGCCGGCTATGAAGTACTGGCTTCGTTCGGCCATGTCCGGGACCTTCCGGCCAAGGACGGCTCGGTCGATCCCGAGGCCAACTTCCACATGATCTGGGAGGTCGACGACAAGTCCCAGAAGCGCCTCAACGACATCGCCCGCGCGGTCAAGGGCGCCAACAAGCTCATCCTGGCGACCGACCCCGACCGCGAGGGCGAGGCCATCTCCTGGCACGTGCTGGAAGTGCTCAAGGAAAAAAAGGCGCTCAACAAGCAGGCGGTCGAGCGCGTCGTCTTCAACGCCATCACCAAGCAGGCCGTGCTGGACGCGATGAAGCATCCGCGCGCCATCGACGGCGCCCTGGTCGACGCTTATCTGGCCCGCCGCGCACTCGATTACCTCGTCGGTTTCACGCTCTCGCCGGTGCTCTGGCGCAAGCTGCCGGGCGCACGCTCGGCCGGACGCGTGCAGTCGGTGGCGCTGCGGCTTGTCTGCGACCGCGAGCTCGAGATCGAGAAGTTCGTACCGCGCGAATACTGGTCGCTGGTCGCGACGCTCGCCACTCCACGCGGGGATACCTTCGAGGCCCGCCTGGTCGGCGCCGACGGACGCAAGATCCAGCGGCTCGATATCGGCACCGGTGCCGAGGCGGAGGCCTTCAAGCAGGCGCTCGAGACCGCAGCCTTCACGGTCGCCACCATCGAAGCCAAGCCGGCCAGGCGCAATCCGCCGGCCCCCTTTACCACCTCGACGTTGCAGCAGGAGGCCAGCCGCAAGCACGGCTTTGCTCCAGCCCATACGATGCGCGTCGCGCAGCGCCTGTACGAGGGCATCGAGGCCGACGGCGAAACCATCGGCCTCATTACTTATATGCGTACCGACGGCGTGCAGATCGCCGAGGAGGCGATCACCGCGGCGCGCCGTGTCATCGGAGCAGACTACGGCGATCGTTATGTGCCGGGTGCGCCGCGCGTCTATCAGACCAAGGCCAAGAACGCACAGGAAGCCCACGAGGCGATCCGCCCGACCGACATCGCGCGCCGTCCGCGCGACGTACGATCTTACCTCGACGGCGACCAAGCCAAGCTCTACGAGCTCATTTGGCTGCGCACGGTGGCAAGCCAGATGGAATCCGCCGAGCTTGAGCGCACCACCGCCGACATCACCGCGAAGCCCGGCGGGCGGGTGATCGACCTGCGTGCGACCGGCACAGTCATCAAGTTCGACGGCTTCCTCACCCTTTATCACGAGGACATGGACGATCCGACCGAGGACGAGGAGTTGCGCCGCCTGCCGGAGATGAGCGCAGGCGAGACACTCGACAAGCGCGCGATCGCGGCCGACCAGCACTTCACCGAGCCACCGCCGCGCTATTCGGAGGCGTCCCTCGTCAAGCGCATGGAAGAGCTCGGCATCGGCCGGCCGTCCACCTATGCCTCGATCCTGCAGGTACTCAAAGACCGCGGCTATGTGCGCATCGACAAGAAGCGGCTCATTCCGGAGGACAAGGGGCGCGTGCTCACCGCCTTCCTGGAAAGCTTCTTTGCCCGCTATGTCGAATACGACTTCACGGCGGGGCTGGAAGAGCAGCTCGACCGCATCTCCAACAACGAGCTCGCCTGGCGCGATCTGCTGCGCGACTTCTGGCAGGAGTTCACCAACGCGGTCGGCGACATCAAGGACCTGCGCGTCGCCCAGGTGATCGATGCGCTCGACGAGATGCTGGCGCCGCATCTGTTTCCGCCGCGCGCCGATGGCACCGATCCGCGCCAGTGCCCGAACTGCGGCACCGGCAAGCTCTCGCTCAAGCTCGGCAAGTTTGGCGGCTTCATCGGCTGCACCAATTATCCAGAATGCCGCTACACCCGCCAGTTCTCGGCCAGCGCCGACGGCTCGCCCGATGGCGGCATGAAGAAGCTCGGCGCCGATCCGGTGACCGGGCTTGAAGTGACGGTGCGCTCCGGCCGCTATGGCCCCTATCTACAGCTCGGCGAGACGATCAAAGGCGAGGAAGATAAGAAGCCCAAGCGAGCAGGGCTGCCGAAGGGGCTCGCCGCTGATGGCATCGATCTCGATCGGGCGCTGAAATTGTTGTCCTTGCCGCGCGAGGTGGGCACGCATCCGGAGGATGGCGAGCCGATCATGGCCGGCATTGGCCGCTTCGGTCCCTACGTGCAGCACGGCAAGATCTACGCCAATATTGAGACCGGCAGCGACGACGTGCTCACGGATGTGTATACGATCGGCCTCAACCGCGCAGTGACCCTGATCGCGGAAAGGAAGGCGAAGGGTCCCAGCAAGGGCCGCTTCGGTGCCGACCCCGGACGCCCGCTCGGCGAACATCCCGACAAAGGCGGCCCGGTGGTGGTGAAGAAGGGACGCTATGGTCCTTACGTGAGCCACGACGGCGTCAACGCCACGATGCCTTCCGACATGACGCCGGACACAATCACGCTGGAACAGGCGTTGCCGCTGCTTGATGCGCGCGCCGCCCGCGGGCCCGGCAAGAAGCCCAAGCGCGGCGGGGCCGCGAAAGGCGCAAAGGCCAAAGAAGCAAAGGCCTCAGCACCCGAACCAGCCGCGACCGAGAAGGCACCGGCCAAAAAGGCGAAGTCGAAGGCTCCAACGAAAACGACCGCAAAGGCGCCCGCAGAAAAAGCTCACGCAGAGGCGAGTGCTCCTGCGAAGGTGAAGGCCAAATCCGTCGCCAAGATCATTCCCAAGACCGTTGCAAAGACCGTTACCAAGTCGGCCGTCAAGTCCGTCGCCAAGCCGGCCTCGACAGCCAAAGGAGAGAAAGGCGCAAGAGGCGCCAACTAGCGCCACGGGGCTGGCGGAGCCGCCAGCGCTACCCACCCAGCCGCGGGCTCGCGAAGCGAATGTCAAATCCAAAGCTCCACTAGAAGCGCATGTTTGCTAGTGGTCCTTTGATTCTACATTCGCAAGAGAGCCCGCCGAGAAGGATGCGAATGTTAGAATCGGACCACTAGTTTGAGTGGACGCAAGCGCCGAGCCCCGTGACCCGTGACCCGATCTCCCCGTCGACCTCGATCTTCGACCCCGCCGAGCAAGGACGACATCCTGGCCTTCGTGGCCCGCCAGCCGGGGAAAGTTGGCACCCGTGAGATCGCGCGCGCCTTCGGGCTTAAGGGCGCCGACCGCGCCGCGCTCAGAGGCACGCTGAAGGAACTGGCCAACGACGGTCACGTCGAGTGGTCGCGCAAGAAGCTTAATCGTCCCGGCACATTGCCCAAAGTCGTGATGACCGACATCACCGGGCGCGACCGTGACGGCGAGCTCATCGCAAGCCCGACCGAATGGGACGAGGAGGCGCACGGCGCGCCGCCGAAGATCCGTCTGCAAGCCACGCGCCGCGCGCGCCCGAGCGAGATCGCCGGCGTCGGCGACCGGGCGCTGCTGCGGGTCGAGGACACCGGCGACGCCAATGATCCGGCTCGCTACACGGGGCGGGTCGTCAAGACCATCGATCGCGCCAAGGCGCGCGTGCTCGGCATCTTTCACGCACTGCCCGACGGCAGCGGCCGGCTGCTGCCGATCGACAAGAAACAGCTCGGCCGCGAGCTCGCGATTCCGCCGGCCGCCCGCGGCGACGCGCAAGACGGCGAGCTCGTTGCGGTCGAGGTTGCAGGGGGCCGCACCGGCTTCGGCCTTGCGACCGCACGCGTCAAGGAGCGTCTCGGCTCGCTCAAGAGCGAGCGCGCGGTCAGCATGGTGGCGATCGCGGCCCACGGCATTCCGAATGTCTTCCCGCAAGCCGTGATCAAGGAGGCTGATGCCGCGCGGCCCGCGCGCCTTGCCGGACGCGAGGACTGGCGCGACGTGCCGCTCGTCACCATCGATCCAGCCGACGCCAAGGATCATGACGACGCCGTGCATGCGGAAGCCGATACCGATCCGACCAATCCGGGCGGCTACGTGCTGCGCATCGCGATCGCGGACGTCGCCCACTATGTGCATTCGGGCTCAGCGCTCGATCGAGAGGCGCTCACGCGCGGCAACTCGGTCTACTTTCCCGACCGCGTCGTGCCGATGCTGCCCGAGCGCATCTCCAATGATCTGTGCTCGCTACGCGCGAACGAGGACCGCGCGGCGCTGGCGGTGCGCATCGTCATCGGCGCCGACGGGCGCAAGCGCTCGCACAGTTTCCATCGCGTGCTCGTGCGCTCGGCCGCCAAGCTCAGCTACCAGCAGGCGCAACGCGCCATGGACGGCTGGCCCGACGACTTGACCGGGCCGCTCATCGCCACCGTGCTGGAGCCGCTCTACAGCGCCTATCGCTCGCTCAAGCGCGCGCGCGACGATCGCGGTCCACTCGACCTCGACTTGCCCGAGCGCAAGATCGTCCTCACCGCCCATTACACCGTTGACCGCGTGGTGACGCCCGAGCGCCTCGACGCCCACCGGCTGATCGAGGAGTTCATGATCCTCGCCAATGTGGCGGCGGCCGAGACGCTCGAGCGCGCGCGTGTGCCGCTGATCTACCGCGTGCACGACGAGCCGGACGGCGAGCGCGTCAACGCGCTGCACGAGTTCCTCAAGACCCTCGACATCTCGCTGCCGAAGGGCGGCGCGATGCGCGCCGAACAGTTCAACAGCATCCTCGCGCGCGTGAAGGGACGCGACGTCGAAAAGCTCGTCAACGAACTGGTGCTGCGCACGCAGGCGCAGGCCGAATACGCACCGGAGAACTACGGCCATTTCGGTCTCAACCTGCACCGCTATGCACACTTCACCTCACCCATTCGCCGCTACGCCGATCTCGTGGTGCATCGCGGGCTCATTCGCGCGCTCAAGCTCGGAGACGGTGCTCTGCCTGAGGGCGCCGATATCGGCAGGCTCGGCGAAATCTCCGCCGCCATCTCGGCGACGGAACGCCGCGCCATGAAAGCTGAGCGCGAGACGTACGATCGCCTGCTCGCCAATTTCCTCGCCGATCGCATCGGGGCGACGTTCGAGGGCCATATCGCGGGCGCCACCCGCTCAGGCCTGTTCGTCAAGCTCGACGACACCGGCGCCGACGGTTTTGTTCCTGCGCGCACGATCGGGAGCGAATATTTTCGCTACCAGGAGGACCGCCACGCGCTGGTCGGGGAGTCGAGCGGCGAGACCTATCGGCTGGGCGATCGCGTGACGGTCCGTCTCGTCGAGGCCGCGCCGGTTGCGGGTGCGCTTCGTTTCGAGATTCTCTCCGGAGGACGCACCGGCACGCGCCCGCCGCCGCAGCGCGGCGGACGGCCGGCGGATCGCCCCAGAAAGCACGGCGGGAAGCGGCGGCGATGAGAAACGCGACCGAACAATGGATTGCGCGGATGAACGAGTTCATCCGCCGCATGAGCGAGCCCGATCACGAGCCTTCGTCCAAGCCCATCCGCCCCAAGGACGCCGCCACCCTGATCCTGATCGACCGCTCGGGCTCGACGCCCAAGGTGCTGCTCGGCAAACGGCATGAGCGTCACGCGTTCATGCCGGGGAAATTCGTGTTTCCCGGCGGCCGCGTCGACGCTTCCGACAAGCGCATGCCAGTCGTAGCGGATCTCGACAAGGACGCCGTGGCGCATCTGTTGCGGCGCTTCCACAAGGGAAGCGCACTGCGCGCCCGCGCGCTGGCACTCGCAGCGATACGCGAGACCTGCGAGGAGACCGGTCTCCTGCTCGGCACGCGCGCTGAGGCGCCGAACATTCCGCCCGGCCCCTGGGACGCCTTTGCGCGACACAACGTGCTGCCCGATCTCTCCGCCATCCATTTCGTCGGGCGCGCCATTACGCCGCCCGGACGGCCGCGCCGCTTCGACGCGCGTTTCTTCACCATGGACGCGAGCGCGATCGCGTACCGCATCGAGGGCGTCACCGGCCCCGATGCCGAGCTGGTCGAGCTTATCTGGATGCCGATCAAGGATGCCGAAAAGCTCGACATACCGGCGGTTACCAGCGTGATGCTGGAGGAGCTCGAAACGCGGATCGCCGACGGCTTCGGCCACGATCTGCCGGTGCCGTTCTATCACACGGTGCGCGGCAATGTGCAGCGCGAGGTGTTGTGAGCCGACATGCGAGGAGCATAGTCAGGCAGTGCCGCTTGGGCCTCCGCCCCACCCGCTTCCTTGACTTTGCGGCCTAAGCCGCTACGTTCCCGCCCAATACCGAGGCAATTCGAGGTTTAGCCATGGCGAAGGCCACCACCATCAAGGTCAAGCTCGTGTCGAGCGCCGACACCGGCTTCTATTACGTGACCCGGAAGAATGCGCGCACCATGACCGACAAGCTGACCAAGAAGAAATACGATCCGGTCGCCAAGAAGCACGTCGAATTCCGCGAAGCGAAGATCAAGTAACGATCGCAACCTTGCGCGCAAAAAGAAAAGGGCGCCCGCCTGGCGCCCTTTTTTGCTTTCGCATCTTGCACGTGCTCCGCAACCGCGTCGCATTCGCGGAAAGAAGGTGGCCGGCCGGGAGCGGCGTCATGAGGAGGCCACTCGTACCGCTCCCGAACCGGCCGAACCCCACGGACCCAGGAGATGCGGCGGACCTGAGCATTCCGCAGGGTTATCAAATCTTGGTGGCGATGAAGACACCCCATAACGCAGGGATATGGTCCATCGACCCCAAGGCAAGTTAGCGCAAAGCTTTAGGGAATCCAACCTCATAACGTGTGGATAACGTCTATAAGTCGATAAACCTAAAAAATTATGGTTGACTGTTGCATAAATGCATCAAGCGGCGTCGGGGACCACCCGGTTTCGGCCGTCCCGCTTGGCCTTGTAGAGCGCCTGATCGGCGCGTTTGATCAGCGCGGCGGCATTTTCGTTGCGTCCCAGAGTAGCGATGCCGATCGAAATGGTGACCTCGACGCGACGAGCACCCTCCTGGATCGGGAACGGCTCACCGGCTATCCGGCGCCGTAGCCGCTCGGCTACCAGGGTGGCCACCGCCATGTCGGTCTCGGGCATGAGGACGACAAACTCCTCGCCGCCGAAGCGGCAGGCGAGGTCGATGCCGCGGACTGATTTCTTGATCCGGATCGCAAACTCGCGCAGCACATCGTCACCGGCGTCGTGGCCGTGGGTGTCGTTGACCGACTTGAAGTAGTCGATGTCGATGACGAGCACCGTCAGCGGCTTGCCGCGCGCGTGGGCCTGCTCCACCAGCGTGCCGACATGGCTCTCCATGTAGCGGCGATTGAACAGGCCGGTGAGCGGGTCGGTGATCGCGAGCTCGATCGACATCTGGAAGTTGTCGCGCAGGCGCTCGGTGTAGCGCTTCTTGCGAATCTGGGTGCGCACGCGCGCCAGCAGCTCGTTCTTGTCGATCGGCCGGGTCAGGTAGTCGTTGACGCCGATCTCGAGCCCGCGCACCAGCCGCGTGGTGTCTTCGGCGTCGGCAATGGCGAGGATCGGCACGCTGCGGGTGCGGTCGAGCGAGCGGACCTGGCTGCACAGGCGCAGCCCGTCAAAATTTTCAAGGCCGAGGGACACGATCAGCAGGTCGTAGCCGCCTTCGGCGGCGCGGAACAACGCCTCGCCGGGGTCGGCTTCGATCTCGACCGTATGGGCCTCCGACAGCATGCCGCACAGGCGCTCGGCGGATGCAGCGCGGTCGTCAACCACCAGGATGCGGCCGCCCAATCCGGTATCCGCGACTGCCTCGCGCTCCGGGCTCTCGATGCCGATGTCGCGGGAAGTCACCGCACGCATGCGCAGCTCGTCGGTCATCAGCTTGAGCCGCGACAGCGAGCGCACACGCGCGATCAAGGCCACATCGGAGACGGGCTTGGTGAGAAAATCATCGGCGCCAGCGCGCAGCCCGGTCACCCGGTCTGACGGCTGATCGAGCGCCGTCACCATCACGACCGGGATGTGGTGCGTCGCCGGATTGGACTTGAGCCTGCGGCAGACCTCGAACCCATCCATGTCCGGCATCATGACATCGAGCAGCACCACGTCGCACTCCGCGCGCTCGCAGACGCCGAGCGCCTCGGCGCCGCTCATGGCGGTGAGCACATCGAAGTATTCAGCCGACAGCCGTGCCTCGAGCAGCTTCACGTTGGCGGGTATGTCGTCGACGACAAGAATTCGGGCGGTCATAAGACGGTCCCCTCAGGCGGGCCCCAGAAAGTGCCGAACGGTCTCAATGAACTTGCCCACTGAAATCGGTTTCGACAGGTAGGCCTCGCAGCCACCCTCGCGAATGCGCTCCTCGTCGCCTTTCATCGCAAAGGCGGTAACAGCAACGACGGGAATCTTCTGCAGGTCCATATCCTCCTTGAGCCACTTGGTGACTTCGAGGCCGGACACCTCCGGAAGCTGGATGTCCATCAGGATCAGGTCGGGATGATGCCTGCGGGCAAGATCGAGCGCTTCGGTGCCGCTGCGCGTGCCGACCGTCGCGTAACCGTGGGCCTCCAACAGGTCGTGGAAGAGCTTCATGTTGAGCTCGTTGTCCTCCACGATCATGACGGTCTTGACCATCGCCCCCGTGCCTTCCCAACGCCCCCGCCACCTGCCTCGATCCATCATCAACATGCGGACTGATCGGCCACAGGGCCAGGCGCGGTCGGGTCGTCAAAAAAACCTAGTGCCGAATCCTTACCGAAACGAAAACTTATCACTCAACTCTCTGATAAGTCGCACGAATTAATGAAATATGACGTAATTCAGAGACTTAAGAGCCATGCCGCCCCGCTGTCAGCGGCAGCCGGGGCGGCCTTGGCCGCTGCATGATTGTATGACATGCCTTTTTTAAGCCAGGAAAATCCCATGCCTCGCTCGGAAAAGCCCGACCCGAAGCAGCGTCAGGAGGCCGCCGTCGCGCTCGCGATCGCGGCACTAAGCTTCATTGCGGGGGAGCCCGAGCGCCTGGGCCGTTTCCTGGCCATGACTGGGATCGGTCCGGAATCGATCCGCGCGTCTGCGCGTGAGCCGCACTTCCTGCTCGGCGTTCTCGACTACCTGGCAAGCGATGAGCCGCTCCTTATCGAATTCGCCAACCAGAACGGATTCGATCCGGAACACGTGACACGGGCGCGCGACGTCCTGGCGGGCCCGGCGGCTGGATCTGATTGGCGTTAGCTAGAGCTTGACGTCGATCATCTTCACAAGCGGACGCAGGTCGTCAGCGTCGCGCACGCGCCACCAAAGCTCAAGCGCCGCGGCGGCGCGCTTCTTGCCGATCACCGGGCCGGCGAGCCTGGCGAACTTCTCGCCGATGTGCTCGTCACGCATGGGATTGCTGGGGTGGCCTAACGGATTGCCAACCTCGACCGTATGACGCTTGCCGTTCCGGGTGGTGACAACGACGCGCAGCGCCATGTCGGGCAGCAACGCCTCGATCGCCTCGTCGACCGTCACCTTGATCTTCGCCATCAAAGGCCGCAGCGCCTTGTCGAGCACCGCCTTGTCACGGAATGACTCGACCGTGAGCGTCCCGTCGACAAGCGTGCGCGCGAACATGTAGGGCAGGCTGTGATCGGCGGTCTCGCGCGTGCGCGGGTCCCACTTTTCGGGCTCGCTGCCGATCTCGAACCAGGTGAACTTGGAAGCAAAGACCTCGATCTCCTTGACGTCTTTGGGATCGACCTTGGGGCGAAGCTCGAGCGCCGCAAAAACCACCGGCTGGCCGTTGGTCTCGACCGGCCAATATTTGATCTGCACCTTCGGGGTGAGCGGCTCGCCGCCCTTGTTCGGGAAGGCTGCGATCTCGAACGGGCCGGTGACATTTTCCCACAGCCCGTTGCGGCCTTCGAAAGCGTTGCCGGGCCCGACCATGCCCTCGCGCGCCAGGAGCGCGGCGAACACGCCGTTGCGCACCGCGTAGGCGGTCGCCGCGCTCTTCCAGGGCGTGAGCTCGCCCGAGCGGGTGACGCGCAACGGCAGGCTCGACGTCGCCGCGATCCCGACCGCGTGCGCGGCTGCGGCCAACGGCTGCCGCAGCAGGTTGCAGACGCCCGCCGCCGTCGCGACCGCGATCGCGAAGCCCTGGTCCCAGCCGCGCCGGCTGAGCTTGGCAGAATCGCTCAGGCGGGCGAAAATTTCGTAACCGACCGTCATGGCGGCAAGGAAGCGCTTACCGTCAATCGACGTGGCGCCGGCAAGCCCCAGGAGCGCGCCCAGGCAATCGCTCGGATGCCCGCCGGGATAGCGGTCGTTGAAATCGAGATTGCGGATCATCGCGGTGTTGATGAAGGAGGCCGCTTCCAGCGGCACGTGTCCGCCGTGACAGAGCACGTAACCGGGATACGCCCCCGGCTCCTGCCCGCGCGCAATGCGGCGGCCGATCTTCGCCGGCTCGCACTCGGCCGCACCGAGGGCACAGCCGAGCGCATCGATCAGTCGCTGCGTCGCGGCGTGCACGGTGCCTGTGTCCAAGTCCCGGAACGTGAGCGAGGAGGCATATTCGGCAATCTGTCTCGTGATAGTGTCCATGCTGTCGCTGTCGCTTTCGCTTGGGGGCTGACCGCCTCTAGTGCCCCGCTTCCGAAGTTCGTAATACATTGTAGCACCCCCTGACGCGAACTTCGGAAGCAAAGGGGCACTAGCAGGTCCATGATTAGTGCCGCCTTTCGATTTGAAGTTCCCAAGCGAGGCTGCCGCAACTGTTGTAGGAACTTCAAATCGGCGGCACCACCATGCCCAGCGCGCCGCGTGCACTCAAAGGTTTCTGCCGCGACTGCCGCCGCGACGTGGCGGACAATGCCGCACGCTGCCCGGGGTGCGGCTCGCCGCGGCTGGTGCGGCACCCCGAGCTCGATACGCTGTCGATCGCGCACGTCGATTGCGATGCCTTCTATGCCACGGTCGAGAAACGCGACGACCCCTCGCTCGCCGACAAGCCGGTGATCGTCGGCGGCGGCCAGCGCGGCGTCGTGCTCACCTGCTGTTATGTGGCACGTACGTTTGGGGTACGCTCCGCGATGCCGATGTTCGAGGCGCGGCGGCTGTGCCCGCACGCGACGGTAGTTCGCCCCCGCATGGAGAAGTATGCCGAGGTCGGCCGCGCCGTGCGCACGCGCATGCGCGATCTCACGCCGCTGGTCGAGCCGGTCTCGATCGACGAGGCGTTCATGGACCTGTCCGGCACCGAACGCCTGCACGGCATGCCGCCCGCGAAAGCGCTTGCGCGCTTTTCCGATGCGATCGAGCAGGAGCTCGGGATCACGGTGTCGATCGGGCTCGCCGCCAACAAGTTCCTGGCCAAGATCGCGTCCGATCTCGACAAGCCGCGCGGCTTTGCGGTGTTGGGAGCAGCCGAGGCCGCAACGTTTCTCGCCACCAGGTCGGTGTCGCTGATCTTCGGTGTCGGCAAGGTCGCGGAGGCGCGCCTGGCGAAAGATGGCCTGCGCACCATCGGCGACCTGCAGCGCGCGGGCGAGAGCGAGCTGATGCGCCGCTATGGCGCCGAGGGAGCGCGCCTCTTCCGCCTCGCGCATGGCATCGACAGCCGAGCGGTCCGCGCCGAGCGCGAGGCCAAGAGCATCTCGGCCGAGACCACCTTCGACCACGACATCGCCGACCTGCGGCCGCTCGAACAGCGACTGTGGCGGCTCGCCGAGAAAGTCTCGGCCCGTCTCAAGGACGGCGAGCTTGCGGGCGCCACGATCACGCTCAAGCTCAAGACCAGGGACTTTCGGCTGCGCACGCGAGCGCAGTCGTTCGAGCGGCCGACCCAGCTCGCAACCAAGATCTACGCGACCGGACGCGAACTGCTGGTGCGAGAACTCGACGGCACGCAGTTTCGCCTGATCGGCATCGGGGTGTCGGGCCTGTGCGAAGCCGACGACGGCGACCGCTCAGACCTCCTCGACCGCCGCGCTGCCGAGGCCGAATATGCGGTCGACCGGCTGCGCGAGAAGTTCGGCGACGAGGCGGTGGTGAAAGGGCTCGCGCTCGACGAGGAGGATGAAGAGGACTGGACGGCGGAATGATCCCTCTCAGCGCCGTAGGGTGGGCAAAGGCGTTGGCACGGCCTTTCCTCCCACCGCCTTCGGTCGTCGTGGGAAGATTCAGATGGTGGGCACGGCGCTATGCTTGTGTGTCTGGAAATGCATGCGCACTCAGCCCGCGCCTTTGCCCGCCCTACGGCCCTGAAACGATTGTCACGCTACCCGCCTACGGGCAGGGCTTGGTGTCCTTGATCTCCAGCGTCTTGAGCTCGCCGCTGATCGAGAAATTATTGTAGTCGAGCATCAGCGCGCGCGAGATGCCGTTCTCATAGAGCTCGAACGCGATCGAGTAGATCGGAAGCTGCTCGGCCTGCTTGGCGCTCCGTTCGAAATAGCTCACCGTGACCGGCCAGCGCTTCATGCCGGCAAGCGCCTGCTGATCGCGCGCGGCATCGTCGGGAATGCGCTCGGGTCCGATCACGTGGCCGATGACAGTCAGCGTGTTATAGACCTTCTCGCCGCTTTCCGATCCGTCGTAGACCGGAAACTCCAGAATGTTCTTGCCTTCGCGGGCTGCATCGAGGATGCGCCGCACGTGCTCGGTCGGGAAGATGATCGCCGCCTCGAGCTCGAGCGTCTTGTCCTTCGGCTTGGTGAGCGTGACCGCGATGGTGTTCTGCCGTCGCTCCGCCCGCCCATCGACCGAATTGATGAGCCGCTGATTGAGATAATTCTGCGAAGTGAATTGATAGGCCCTGGCGGCGCCATCCTCCCAGGTTTGCGATCGCAGGTCGCTCAAGGTGATCCTGCCCTCGCCATTGTCGAGCTCGGAGACCTGGCGGAATTCGAGCTTGTAGCCGTCGCACACGCTGCCCGAGAAGTCGTAGAGAATGCGGCCGCGCGCCGCGACCGCGGACCCTTTGCCGCGCGTGTGGGCAAGCTTGAGCTCGTAGATGGCGCGGTGGGCTGCAAGCTCGCCGGTGGGCGTCAGCGCCATCGCGGTCCAGGAGCTGCCCAGGAGTGCCGCCGCTGCGAATGTCACGGACGCGAAGCGTAGATTGGTCAGCATCGTCATGGGACAAGGTCTCCTGGCCGCGATGCTGCGAACATAGGGACGTGGGCTGCCCCCCGCAACTGCCACCGGCCCTTGGCGTCCCAACTTTGCTTCCCAACTTGAATATGCCCAGCCGATCAGCCAAAGACAGGGGTGGTCCGCCGTCCGGTAATGCAGAAGGGGAAAGCAGCATGGCCCAGGTTGAACAGAAGCTCGCGGCACTCGGTATCGTTCTCCCGACCCCGGCCGCCCCGATCGCCAACTATGTCGGCTTTGTGCGCACCGGATCGCTCCTGGCGGTGTCCGGCCAGATCTGCCTTGGCGCCGACGGCAAGCTTGTCGCCAAGGGCAAGCTCGGCGGCGGTGTATCGGTCGAGCAAGGCCAAAGCGCGGCACGCGTCTGCGGCATCAACCTCCTGGCGCAGGTCAAGGTCGCGCTCGGCGATCTCGACAAGGTCGTGAGAGTGGTCCGGCTTGGCGGCTTCATCAACTCGGAGCCAACGTTCCTCGACGGCCCCAAGGTCATGAACGGGGCCTCCGACCTGATGGTCGAGGTGTTTGCCGACAAGGGCCGGCATGCCCGCAGCACCGTCGGCGTCGCGGCGCTGCCGCTCGACGCCGCGGTCGAGGTCGAGGGACTGTTCGAGGTCGCCTGATCGGTCATGGCTAGCGCCGCCGATCTGAAGTTCCTACAACACTTGCAGCAAACTCGCTTAGAAACTTCAGATTGAAAAGCGCACTAGAATCATAGAGTTGCTAGTGGTCCGATTCTAACATTCGCATCCCTTGTCGGCGGGCTCTTTTGCGAATGTTAGAATCAAAGGACCACTAGCGAGTATAGGTTTCTAGTGGAGCTTTGGATTTGACATTCGCTTCGCGAGCCCGCCGCTTGGTGGGTAGCGAAAGTCAAATCCGCTCCACTAGTGTCCCTTTGTTTCCGAAGTTCGTGTCAGAGGGTGCAGCGATGACTCACGAACTTCGGAAACGGGGCACTGGTGCCGGCACTAGCACCCCTGGCCTCGATTGGCTGATCGCGCGCCCGGTCGCGCACCGCGGCCTGCACGACGCGGCGGCGGGCGTGATCGAGAACACGCCAACAGCCTTCGCGTCCGCCATCGCCGGCAACTACGCGATCGAGTGCGACCTGCAGCTTTCCGCCGACGGCGAAGCCATGGTGTTTCATGACGACACGCTCGAGCGGCTGACGGAAGGCAGCGGCCAGCTCGCCGCGTTGTCATCGGCCGAACTCAAGCACGTCCCCTTTCGCGCCTCGTCCGACCACATGATCACGCTCGGCGAGCTGTGCGACCTGGTCGCTGGGCAGGCGACGCTGGTGATCGAAGTGAAGAGCCATTTCGACGGCGACCGCCGCCTGGTCAAGCGTGCCGCCGATGTGCTCGCGGGCTACCGCGGCCCGGCGGCACTGATGTCATTCGACCCCGGCCCGATGGCCGCGCTGCGCACGCTCGCGCCGCAGCTGCCGCGCGGCATCGTCGCCGAACGCCACTACCGGCACCGCGAGTGGGGCCACCTCTCCGCCCGCGCCAAGCGCGCGCTCGCCTACTTCGCGCATGCACTCGATACCCGCCCGCAGTTCATTGCCTATTCGGTGAAAGATCTGCCGGCAACGCTGCCGCGCGCGGCCCGCAGCATTCTGGGGCTGCCGCTGTTGACCTGGACCGTGCGCACGGCGGAAGACCGCGAGCGCGCCAACAGGTACGCGGACCAGATTATTTTCGAAGGCTTGCGGCCGTAGCGTCGAGGATCTGATAATCCCCGTCTTGTCGCGGGCTTCAAGTCCAGAGAACTGCACTGGCGTGCCGGCCTTCCAAGCGCGTCGGAAAAGTGCCAAAGTTTTTGCTGGTTGGGGCATCATGTGCGGCATCTCGGTTCGAGCAGGTCGCCGAACGCTCGGATCGTACGCGAGGGCAAGCGATGTACGTGTTGTCGAACGGCGAGTTTATTTCCCACGTCAATCGCTTGCCCGACGGGCAGGGCGCGGTCGCGATGATCCGCAACACCAGATCGCCGCCGATGTCGCTGCCCAATGTCGCCCGCAATGTGATCGCGCACGAACTGGGGCACGCGATCGGCCTCGGCCACAATTCCAATCCGGCGATGCTGATGTGCGGACGCCCGGCGCCCTGCCGCCCGGGGCTTTTTATGTCGCGGACGCCGCACTACTTTCCATTGAGCGCGGCGGACCGGAGCAAGCTGGTGGCGATGTATCCAGTCAGCTGGAAGGGTCAGTGAGCGGCAATCCCGAACGCCACCCTGATATCAATGCTCGCGCATGACCCAATCGCACTCCATGACATCGACTGACATCACGCTCCGCGTTGCCAATACCATTGGCGAAGTCACGGCCGCGGCCTGGGATGCCTGCGCCAACCCGGCCCCCGAAGCAGGCGCAGAGCCCGACTACAACCCGTTCATCTCGCACGATTTCCTGTCCTCGCTGGAGCTCTCGGGCTCGGTGCGCAACCGCACCGGCTGGCAGCCCATGCATTTGCTGGCGGAGACGGGTGGCGAGCTGATCGGCGCCGCGCCGTCCTACGCCAAATCGCACTCGCAGGGCGAATATGTCTTCGACCATGGCTGGGCGGATGCCTATGAGCGCGCCGGCGGCAACTATTATCCGAAGCTCCAGGTCGCGGTTCCGTTCACGCCAGCGACTGGCCGGCGCCTGCTGGTGCGTCCCGGGCCGCAGGCCGACGCGATGCGCATCGCGCTCGCCGAAGGGCTCGCCGAAGTCTGTCGCCGCAGCCACTTGTCATCGGTGCATGTGACATTCCCGACCGAAGCCGAGTGGCAGCTTCTCGGCGAGCATGGCTACCTCAAGCGCACCCATCGCCAGTTCCACTGGGAGAACGCCGGCTACAGCACCTTCGACGACTTTCTCGCCTCGCTCGCCTCGCGCAAGCGCAAGATAATCCGGCGTGAGCGCGCGGACGCGCTGGCAAACGGCATCACCGTGCATCAGCTGACCGGCGCGGAGCTGACCGAAAGCGTGTGGGACGCGTTCTTCGAGTTCTACATGGAGACCGGCTCGCGCAAATGGGGCCGTCCCTATCTCAACCGCTCGTTCTATTCGATCGTCGGCGAGAAGATGGCCGACCGCATCCTCCTGGTCATGGCCAAGCGCAACGGGCGCTGGATCGCCGGCGCCATCAACTTCATCGGCTCGCATACGCTGTTCGGCCGTCACTGGGGCTGCATCGAGCAGCACGCCTTCCTGCACTTCGAGATCTGCTACTATCAGGCGATCGACTACGCGATTGAGCACAAGCTTGTCCGCGTCGAAGCCGGCGCCGGCGGCCAGCACAAGATCTCGCGCGGCTATATGCCGGTCACGACCCATTCGGCGCATTACATCGCCGATCCTGCGCTGCACCGGGCCATCGCCGACTTCCTCACCCACGAGCGCGCTCACGTCGCCGTTGAAGTCGACGAGCTGGCTGAGGCCACCCCATTCCGCAAGACTGACGGAATATGACACCGCGCTCGGACCAGTTTCCTCGCACCGCGCACGTAGTGGTGGCGCTGATTGTCAGCTTTGCGCTCTGGGGCGTGATGATATTCTGGACGCTTGCCTATCTACGCCGCGTTGCCGGCGGACTGGCGCCATTCGATCTGCGGCCGTTCGGCTACACGCCCGAGGAGGCGCGCGCGCTGCTCCACGCGCTGAGCGATATCGGACGCTCCTACTACGCGAACATACAGCTGCAGCTCGACACCGCCTATCCGGCGCTCTACGCGCTCTCGCGCGGATTGCTGCTGCTGTGGCTGACGGCGCCGGGGCGAACAACGGATCGCGCCATCGCCCTCCCCGCCCGCGCCGCTCTCGTGCTGCTGCCCGTCCTCACCGCCGGGTTTGACTACCTCGAGAACGACGGCATCGCCACGATGCTCGCCGCCGGCCCGCAGGTCGGCGGCGATGTAGTTGAGCGCGCGAGCTTCTGGACCCGCGCCAAATCGCTTGCTGGACTCATCACGGAAGCGACGTGCTTATTGCTTGCCGCAATTGCGGTCATGCGTTGGCGGTGGCGGCGGCGCGCCAATCCCAACCGCTGACGGACGGGGCCGCCCGCTTGGCGAGCGGCCCCGCAGCCTCAACCGATATATTCCACCCGTCTTTGCGCCTCGACTTCGGCCCCAGTACTGGGCTGCGCCGGAAGCTGAAGCACAGCCGCCGACTGCCCGTCACACAGGTCGGTCAGAAGCACCACCTGCCCGTTCGGGAACTCCAGGGCATCGTGATGCGCCCGCAGGATGTCACGGTTGATCTGGCGGAATACCGCCGTCTTGAAGTGCGCTCTGTGGACCTCCGAGCGAGGCCCGGCCGGAGATGTGAAGGCGATATCCTCCGCAAACGCCAGCTCAGTGCCAGGAAGAACACAGACCGCCGTCGTAGGATCTTCGGGCGCGGCAAAGCCACGCGTACCGGTCCCGAAGTTTCGCGTCGTCAGCTTGTCGCCGACTTGTGCGGCGCGCGACCGCACGTGGTGCAGGCTATAGTCGCACATGCTGAAGAACTCCTCATCTGGACCCCCCCAACGCCCCCATTTTCCCAAGCAAAGATGGTGCCAGTATGTTCAATTCCGGACGCCGGATTTGCTTCACTCGGTCCGGGCTTGACCGGGCATTGGGCGCCTGCAATCGAAGAAACCATCGCACCGGAGGACAAAATGCCGGCCTACGACCAGGACAACATCTTCGCCAAGATCCTGCGTGGCGAGATTCCGCGTTACAAGGTGTACGAGGACGACAAGGCGCTTGCCTTCCTCGACATCATGCCGCGCGCGCCCGGCCATGCGCTGGTTATTCCAAAGGCGCCGGCGCGAAATATCCTGGATGTTGCGCCCGATGATCTCGCCCACGTGATGAAGATTGCGCAGCGCATCGCGAAGATCAGCGTCAGCGTATTTGGCGCCGACGGCGTCACCCTGCAGCAGTTCAGCGAAAACGCCGGTGGACAAATCGTATTCCACCTGCACGTCCACGTGATTCCGCGCAAGGAAGGCATCGCGCTCAAGCCCCCAGCCAGCGTCAAAGAAGCGCCAGAGGTGCTCAAGGATCAGGCGGCGAAGCTCGCCGCGGCCCTGGCCCAGGCATGAACCGGAAGGAGCGGTAGGCGGCGGGCAAGCGCGGCGGCGGCCCGTTTTGCACCGCAGTCCGGACCTGGAAGCACTGGACCTATGCACTTCACGCACATCTACCAGTTCCAGGCGCAGAAGCTCTAACGTACGTCATGATGCAAACAGGAAACCGCCGACGAGGAGCACAAGCTCGCCGGCAATGAGACCGGCAAACACCGAGCGCCGTACCACCAGGAAGGTCAGAAACCCGCACGTGATAGCCGCAAGCCGCACCGCAAGCGGCGCTACCGCGAGCGCGCCGGGCGGCACCAGCGTGAGCTTCGCGATCACGGCCGCCAAGACGCCAACCGCCACCGCGCGTACCCACACGATGATCTCGGAGTTGTCAGCAAGGCTGCGCCCGATCACAAGGCCGAGCACGCGCCAGAATTCGTTGGGCAGAAAGCCGACGAGGATCAGCACGAGATAGGGCGACAGTTCGCGGGTCATCGCAGCACCCCGCGCAGACGATGCACCGCATAGGCGGCCGAGCCGGCAATCAGCCCGGTCCACATCAGGTCGAGCCCGACCTGAAAATAGGTCAGGAGCGGACTGACGACGAGACCGAAGGCCAGCGCCAGCCGGTTGACGAGCGTGACGCTGTTGCGCGCGGTCGACACCAGAAACGACATCGGCGTGAGAAACAGGAGCGTCGCGGTCAGGATCGCAGGCAGTGAAGCGGCGAGATAAAATCCGATGACGGTGCCGATGTGTCCTGACAGCATAAATCCAACCGCCAGACCGTTGCAGAAAGGAAGCCTCTGCTCCTGCGGCAGCGGCGGCAGCAGGCGGAACGACTCCACCCACATGCTGGCGGCGGTGAAATGGGCCGGCAGCAGCAGGTCGCGCAGCCGCGTGCGCGGGCCGCGCAGGAGCGGCAGCAGCGCGACCACCATCGGCAGGAACCGCACGGCGCTCAGAAAGACCGCGAGCGCAACCTCGAACAGTGCCGCGCCCGTGCCGAGCGCCGAGAGCAGAATAACCTGCGCGGGCCCGGCCCAGATCAGCACCGTCGACAACATCATCCAGGTGAGGCTGAAGCCGTAGTCGTGCGCCAGCGCGCCGATGCCCACGTAGGTGCCGATAAGCACAAGAGTGAAGACCGAGCGGAAGGAGGCCAGCACGCCGGTGAAGAACATCCGCGCGGACGTCGGCTCGCGATGATCGGCTTTTTCAGCGGGCGGCATGACGGCTGCCCCAATCCCACAGCGGGCGTCCGGGCGCAATCACGGAAAGCCCGCCGTCACCGCATGCGCGGCGCGCAGAAACGCGAAGCCTGGACACTCGAAGCCTGGACACCCGAAGGCCGGACACTTGAAGGCCGGGCACTTGGCCCGGCCTTCGATCATTTTGCTCAAACCTTCACCAAGGGCACCTTGGGCACCGAGCCGCGCGGGGACGGCGGCCCGCCGTCACTGCCCTTGGGGCGGGGCGGCTTGCGCCGGTGCGCGCCGGGGCGGCGCTTGGGCTTGGCACGGATCGGAATCTTCTCGGGCTTGGGCGTGACCGGCCCTTCCGGGAATTCGAAGCCGAGCCTGGCCTCGCCCGCCTCGTCCTTCGTCAGCATGACCCGCACGTGGCCGCCGGCCTTGAGCTTGCCGAACAGCACCTCGTCGGCGAGCGGCTTCTTGATCGTCTCCTGGATCAGCCGCGCCATCGGGCGCGCCCCCATATGCTCGTCATAGCCGTGCTCGATCAGCCACTTGGTGGCGTCTTCGGTCAGCTCGATGGTCACTTGGCGATCGCCGAGCTGGGCTTCGAGCTGCAGCACGAACTTGTCCACCACCTTGGCGATGATCTCAGGCGTCAGGTGGGCAAAGGTGATGATCGAATTGAGCCGGTTGCGGAACTCGGGCGCGAACAGCTTGTTGATTGCCTCGAGATCGTCGCCCTCGCGCTTGATCCGGGTGAAGCCATAGGCCTGCTTCGCCAAGTCGGACGCGCCGGCGTTGGTGGTCATGATCAGGATCACGTTGCGGAAATCGACCTGCTTACCGTTGTGGTCGGTCAGCTTGCCGTGATCCATGATCTGCAGCAGCACGTTGAACAGGTCGGGGTGCGCCTTCTCGATCTCGTCGAGCAGCAGCACGCAGTGCGGATGCTGGTCGACGCCGTCGGTCAGCAGCCCGCCCTGGTCAAAGCCGACATAACCGGGCGGAGCGCCGATCAGCCGCGACACTGTGTGCCGCTCCATGTATTCCGACATGTCGAAGCGGATCATGTGCACGCCGAGCGCGGTGGCGAGCTGCTTGGCCACTTCGGTCTTGCCGACACCGGTCGGTCCGGAGAACAGATAGCAGCCGATCGGCTTCTCCGGCTCACGCAGCCCCGCGCGCGCGAGCTTGATCGAGGCGGCAAGCGCCGCGATCGCCTTGTCCTGCCCGTAGACGACGGTCTTGAGCGTCTGGTCCAGATGCTGCAGAACCGCGGCGTCGTCCTTCGACACGGTCTTTGGCGGAATCCGCGCCATCGTGGCGATGGTGGTCTCGATCTCCTTGATGCCGATCGTCTTCTTGCGCCGGCTTTCCGGCAGCAGCATCTGCGCGGCGCCCGATTCGTCGATCACGTCGATCGCCTTGTCGGGCAGCTTGCGGTCATGGATATAGCGCGCGGAAAGCTCCACCGCCGCGCGGATGGCTTCGCCCGTATATTTGAGTTTGTGATAGTCCTCGAAATAGGGCTTGAGCCCTTTCATGATCTCGATCGCATCCTCGACCGTTGGCTCGTTGATGTCGATCTTCTGGAACCGGCGCACCAGGGCGCGGTCCTTCTCGAAATACTGCCGGTATTCCTTGTATGTGGTCGAGCCGATGCAGCGCAGCGTCCCGGACGCGAGCGCGGGCTTGAGCAGGTTGGACGCGTCCATTGCGCCGCCCGAGGTGGCGCCGGCGCCGATCACGGTGTGGATCTCGTCGATGAACATGATGGCGCCCGGATAGGCCTCAAGCTCCTTGATGACCTGCTTGAGCCGCTCCTCGAAATCGCCCCGGTAGCGGGTACCGGCGAGCAAGGTTCCCATGTCGAGCGAGAACACGGTGGCGCCCTTGAGCACGTCGGGAACCTCGCCGTGCACGATGCGGCGGGCGAGCCCCTCGGCGATCGCGGTCTTGCCGACGCCGGCATCGCCGACGAACAGCGGGTTGTTCTTCTGGCGCCGGCACAGCACCTGGATGGTGCGGCTGATCTCGGCCTCACGGCCGATCAGCGGGTCGATCTTGCCCTCGCGCGCCTTCTTGTTGAGGTTGATGCAATAGGCATCAAGCGCATCACCCTTCTTCTTCGGCTCATCGCCTGATTTGGTGTCGGTCTCCTCCTCGACGCCGCGCACCGGACGCGATTCCGACATGCCCGGCCGCTTGGCGATGCCGTGGCTGATGTAGTTGACCGCGTCGTAGCGGGTCATGTCCTGCTCTTGCAGGAAATAGGCGGCGTGGCTCTCGCGCTCGGCGAAGATGGCGACCAGCACGTTGGCGCCGGTCACCTCCTCGCGCCCGGAGGACTGTACGTGGATGACAGCGCGCTGGATGACACGCTGGAAGCCAGCCGTGGGCTTTGAAATCCTCGTTGCCCTCGCTGACCAGGTTCTCCAGCTCGGATTCGAGGTACGATGTCAGGCTGCGCCGAAGCTTGTCGAGGTCCACATTGCACGCCCGCATGACGGCGGCCGCGTCCTGGTCATCCAGGAGAGCGAGCAGAAGGTGCTCCAGCGTGGCGTACTCGTGGTGCCGCTCGTTGGCGAGCGCCAGCGCGCGGTGTAAGGACTGTTCGAGGCTGCGCGAGAAGGTCGGCATGATGTCCCTTTGGGTAACCTGCTAGAAAGCCCGGGCGTTCCCCCGTTGTCCGAGCGTTCCCTCGTTATATGGTCCTGCCACCTGTCGTTTCCATGGCGGTCACTTTTTTTCCATCACACATTGCAGAGGATGCTGATGTTTGCGGGCAAAGTCCATCACCTGCGTCACTTTGGTTTCGGCGACCTCGTAGGTGTAGATGCCGCATTCCCCGATCCCGTGGTGGTGAACATGCAACATGATTCGGGTCGCGGTCTCGTGGTCCTTGTTGAAAAATCGCTCGAGCACATGCACCACGAACTCCATGGGCGTGTAGTCGTCGTTGAGGATCAGCACCCGATAGAGGCTGGGGCGCTTGGTCTGCGGCTTGGTCTTGGTGATGACCGCCGTCCCAGGACCGGGCGTCCCCGTGTCGCGACGCTTCTTGTCGTCGTCGGCAAGGCGCGGCTCCAGCCGCGCCTTCCCCCCTGCGCCGGCGGCCCCGTCGAATTCTCGTCTTGGAAGCTGGTGACATGCAGGGCTCATGGCAGGAACCGCGGAGCGAGTTAGGAAGGCTGATCCTGTTATCATAGTGACCAAGCATGCGGCGTGCCAGACCGCCGGTTAGCGCCCCGAATCATTGAGGAATTCGACGCAAGCCGATTTTAGCCCGGTCGGCAAGCCCGCCCGCGCCCCAGAAGACGATCACCCCCAAAATACGGACAATTCGCGGCAGTTTTGTAGGGAAGTTGCGGGATTTCCCTCACAAAGTCTGAATTTCTGCAGGGGCATGATCCATCCCAGCCGACACCGGAGAACCCTTCCGCGGAGGGGGACCAAGACCATGCCGTTCATTCGCTTTTTGCACGATCGCGAGGCCGGAGTGGCCCCCCTGCTCGGTATCTGTCTTATTCCGCTCATGACCGCCATCGGGGCCACCGTGGATTACAGCCGCGCCGCCTCGGTCCGCACCTCCCTTCAGATGGCGCTCGATTCCACTGCCCTGATGCTGTCCAAGGAGGCACAGGGCCTCGACCAGACGCAGCTCGCCACCAAGGCGACCGGCTATTTCAACGCGCTGTTCCACCGGCCGGAAGCCACCGCGGTCCAGGTCACGCCGGAATTCGGCTCGCCCCAGCAGGGCAATTTCTCCCTGAAGGTCACCGGCAGCACGACCGTGCCGACCGTGTTCTGGCGCTTCCTGGGAACGGACAAGGTGAACATCACCGCCACGGGCGAAGTCGTCTGGGGCATCAAGAAGCTCAATCTGGCGCTTGCGCTGGACAATACCGGGTCGATGGGCTCCAGCAACAAGATGACGGAGCTCAAGAACGCTGCGCACTCCCTTCTGACCATATTGAAAAACGCCGAGAAAACGCCGGGCGACATCCAGATATCGATCATTCCGTTCGCGACCGACGTGAATGTCGGCACCGGCAACGTCGGTTCCGGCTGGATCGACTGGGCGGATTGGGAGGAAGTCAACGGCACCTGCAGCAACACCAACTACTCGACCAAGACCACTTGCCAGTCGGCTGGCAAGACCTGGACAACGAAAGCCCACAGCCAGTGGAACGGCTGCGTATACGACCGCGACCAGAACAACGACGTCATGAATACTGCGACCGGTTCTGGCGCCTCCACCAATTACCGCGCCCATCAGGCCTCCAATTGCCCGACCGCGATGATGGCATTGTCCGTCGACTGGACCACGCTCAACTCGAAGATCGATGCGATGACGCCGAGCGGCAATACGAACGTCACCATCGGGATGCAATTGGCCTGGCAATCGCTCGCGCCGGTGGCACCGTTCAGCGCGCCCGCTCCAGCGAACGATCTCGACAAGGTAATTATCGCGCTCACCGACGGCGACAACACCCAGAACCGCTGGTCTTCGTCGCAATCGGTAATCGACGCCCGCACCGAGAAGGTCTGCGCCAACGCCAAGGCGGATAACATCAAGATCTATACGATCCGCGTGATCAACGGCAACGCCACGTTGCTCAAGAACTGCGCCACCAAGCCGGAAATGTACTACGAGGTCGCGCAGGCGAGCCAGCTCAACAGCGTGTTCACTTCGATCGCGGAAAAGCTCGCCAATCTCCGCATCGCGAAGTGAAAGCCTGCGCCGCCGCGCGCCCCGCCTGTGCCCCGGTTGAGCCCTCGCCGGCTCGGAAGGCTTAATAAATACTTCCACAATACTCGATAATTCTGCATCCAGATTTAATTTCCATAGACCCCATCTTGAGCAAGGCTGAGATCGTCAAGACACTGTCTGATTACCCCATAGTTTTCGAATAGAGCTTTACGCTGTCTTCATACCTCCAATTTACGAATTTCCCTCAATATCAGGCCGAGGTGAGCCATGACGCCGACCATTGTCCTTGAAACATTGCGCAAGAGCGCCCGCAAATTCCGCCGTGCCAAGGGCGGCAACGTCATGATGACGTTTGCGCTGTCGTTGCTCCCGATGATCGGGTTCGTCGGCGCGGCAGTGGACTATAGCCGCGGCAATTCTGCCAAGGCAGCCATGCAGCAGGCGATCGACGCCACCGGATTGATGCTGTCCAAGGATGCACCGACGATGCTCCAGTCGGAGCTCAATCAGAAAGCCGACGGGCTGTTCAAGACTCTGATCAACCGGCCCGAGATTGAGAACATCGTTGTGACGCCCACGCTGACCACTCCGGAAGAGGGCGCCTTCAAGCTCGCGGTCAACGTCACCGGCATGGTCCAGACCGCCTTCATGAAGCTGTTCGGCAAGGATCAGCTCGACCTTAATGCCTACACCGAAATCAAATGGGGCGTGAAGAAGCTGGAGCTCGCGCTCGCGCTCGACAATACCGGCTCGATGAGCTCCAGCAACAAGATGACAGAGCTCAAGAAGGCGCTGCTCAACGTGCAGGGCCAGAACGGGGCGACCGCGGATGGTCTCCTGGAGACGCTGAAGAAGGCGGCCAAGCAGGCCGGCGACGTCAAGATCTCGGTCATTCCATTCGACACCGCCGTCAATATCGGTACGTCGCACAAGAATGACTCATGGATCGATTGGGACGGAGCCACCAACAAGCTTTGGGGCTCGTGCAACAAGTCGATCAGCGACGGCGTTCAGTATAACAAAACGCAGTGCCAAAATATCAACAACTCGAACTGGACCACGTGGTCCAGCAGCGACAAGAACAGCTGGACCGGCTGCGTGGTCGATCGCACTCAGAACAACGACGTGTCCGACGCCACGCCGGACGGAAGCGCAGCGAAAAAATTCCCGGCCAACAAGCGATGCGACCTCGTTGAAGCGCTCCCGCTGACCGATATCTGGGACACCGGCTATCAGACGCTCAAGGACAAGATCAACGCGATGTCGCCCCAAGGGTATACCAATGTCACCATCGGCCTGGAGTGGGCCTGGCACTCGCTGACGTCGAACCTTCCGTTCACGGAGGGCTCGGTGGACAAGCCGGACGTCGACAAGGTGATCATCCTGCTCACCGATGGCGACAACACGCAGAACCGCTGGTCGACGACCCAGGCGACGATCGATGCCCGCACCGAGGACGCCTGCGCCAACGTAAAGGCCGCAAACATCAAGCTCTATACCATCCGGGTGATCGACGGGAACGCGTCACTGCTGCAAGGCTGCGCGACCAAGCCGGCGATGTACTACAATGTTCAAAACGCGAGCTCGCTCAACCCGGTGTTCTCCGCGATTGCCCAGCAGCTCGCCAACCTGCGTATCGCCAAGTAGCTCTCGGAAGCAAAGGGGCGCACGCGCAACCAACAAAAAAGCCCGGCGGAAACGCCGGGCTTTTCTTTATCTGGAAAGAGCGTTCGCGAACGTTACTTCGGCGACATCTTGGTCATGTAGGCCTCGAACGGCTTGTAGGCTTCTTGAGCAAGGCCGGCGTACAGCTCGCCGAACTTGGTCGCCTGCGAGACGAAGTGCTCGTAGGCCGACTTCACGTAGTCGCTCTGCACTTCGACGGCCTTGTCGATCGACTTGGCACCGAACAGCTTTTCAGCCGCTGCCGTGCCGTCCTCAAACGCCTTCTTGGAGTAGTCCGCCATCTCAACCGCGATGGTCTGGATGCCCTTCGACCACACGCCGAGCGACGTCAGCGTCGCGTCCATGTTGTCCTTGCCGAACTTCTGCATGTCTTCGAGATTCTTGACCATGAAAATTACCCTTTCCCGACCGCTGGATGCATGGCCGCCATGGCACGCATGCCGGGCCAGGGTGGCATGTAAAATATATTGCACTGCACAAAAATGTCAAGGCACCTCGTGCAACGCGAATAGGCGCTCGCCCCCAGCCGCTTAACGCTTTGGCAAGGGCCCTCGCCTAGCTTTAGCGCTGTGCCTTGCGGCTGCGATCGACCACCGTCGTGTCGATCGACAGAAGCCAGGGAAGTGGTATCGGGCGGGTGGATCACCAAGGAGCGACTCCAGCTGTCCGAAAATCGCCGTTTTTGGCCCCTTCTTTCGATCGCAAGACCGCCGGACAAATAAGAATCGGTTGCTTGGGAGAGCACCGACACGGGATTGAGGACGGGGGATTTACCATGGCTTTTCTGCATAGCGGAGCTCCGCGCGGGCTTCGTTGGGGCGTGGGCTCCCTTGTCGCTGCCTTGTTGCTGGTGGCCCTAACCGGTGATGAGGCCGACGCGAGGCGGCGGCGCAAGGCTCACAGCAGCTACAACCCTCCCTATGCTGCCATCGTGGTCGACGCCAACTCCGGTGCCGTCCTGCACGCGGCCAACCCGGACGCCCGACGCCATCCAGCGTCGCTGACCAAGATCATGACGCTTTACCTCCTGTTTGAGCGACTGCAGGCCGGCAAGCTCAAGCTCGACAGCCCGCTCAAAGTATCCGAGCACGCCGAGGAACAGGCGCCGACCAAGCTCGGCCTGGAGGATGGCGAGACCATCAAGGTCGAGGACGCGATCAAGGGCATGGTCACCCGGTCCGCCAACGACGCCGCCGTGGTGGTGGCGGAAGCACTTGCCGGATCGGAAGAGGAATTCGCCAAGCTGATGACGCACAAGGCCCGCGCGCTCGGCATGACCAAGACGGTCTACCGGAATGCCTCCGGCTTGCCCGACGACGAGCAGGTCACCAGTGCGCGCGACCAGGCTATCCTGGGGCGCGCCATTCAGGAGCACTTCCCGACCTACTACAAATATTTCCAGACCCGCTCCTTCGTGTTCCGCGGCGAGACGATTGGCAACCACAATCGCCTGCTCGGGCATGTTGAGGGCGTGGACGGCATCAAGACGGGCTACATCCGCGCCTCTGGATTCAATCTCGTGACATCGCTGCGACGTGACAGGCGTCACATTGTGGCCGTCGTTCTGGGCGGATCGAGCGCCTCAAGCCGTGACGCGCGCATGCGCCAGCTCTTGAGAGAGCACCTCGCCGCGGCCTCGACCAAGCGAACGGCACCGATGATCGCGGAAGCGGCGACGCCCAAGGCCATGCCCAAGGCTATACCCAACACCATGCCCAAGGCCGACCCGCGCTCCGCTCAGCAAACGGCGGCGGCGGATTCCCAGCCGGAGCCGGCGAAGGAAGGCCAGCGCTTCGATCTCGCGAGCGCAGGCAGCGTGCCGGTGCAGCTCGATATGCCGCAAGCGCCGCGCGCAATGCCGGGATCGAGCGATCCGATCCAGCCCGTGGTGGTGAGGACGTTCAACGTGAAGGCAAACGGCAAGATCCGGTCGGCCTTGGCTGGAGCACCGCCATTCGCCGGCTTCCCGAACACGACAGCGAGTGCCGCCCTGCCGCCACCACCACCGGGAGCCCGCCCGGGTGTGCTCGGAACCCTGCCTGCACACACCGCGATGGCGACCACCTCGATTGAGCCGGCAGCGAAGCAGGAACCCATGCCGCGCACGCACAGCGGCTGGATTATCCAGGTTGGCGCCTATCCGGATGAGGACGAGGCCAGGCAGCGGCTCGCCGCGGTGAAAATCAAGGCTTCGCGGCTCTTGTCCGCCGCCGACCCGTTCACCGAGATGACGATCAAGGATGGCACGACCTACTATCGGGCGCGCTTCGCGGGCCTCAAGAGGAATCAGGCCGAAGCGGCCTGCAAATATCTCAAGCGTAACGACGTCGAGTGTGTAACGATCAAGAACTGACGTCGAGCGTCACAGCGGGCATCAAACGGGGAACACGAGCCGTCGAGTAGTAACGTGTTGTGTTGGAGTACTAGTGATGGCGGCGGAGAAGAACGTCCTTGGCCTCATTCACGCGGGCCGCAAGATACGTCGACCCCCCTTGGTCGGGATGAAGTTTCTTCATGAGGGAACGATGCGCGCGGCCGATATCTTCGGCACTCGCGCCCGGATGCAGGCCAAGGATCTGGTAAGCCTCCTCCTCCGTCATTTTGCCGGCGCTCCACGACGAGCGGCCCGTCCCCGCAGCCGCATCACCATGCACGTGGTCACGCCAGCCGGGCTCCCGGCGGTCGAGATACACCATCAGTAGAGCGCGGCTTTCCTCGTCGATATCGGGGAGGAAGGCGCTCAAGGTCGCCATGTCGAGCGCGTCGAGCGTGACGCCCTCGTAGCGGCCGACCAGGATACGCCCGCGCATCGCGCCGGTGTCGTGATCGAGCTCCATCTCCACGAAGGCAGAGCGTACGCGCGAGACCTGGCCCGCGCTTTTCCGCGAACGCTGGAAGATCCCGGCCGCGCCGAGGGGTAGCCAGCCGAGCAGACCCAACCCGGCGACGCCGAGCGGCAGCGCCAACCCGAACTGCCCGCGTGCAGCCAGGAATACCGCACTGCCGAGCGCACCAACACCGCCCGCCGTCTTCAGAATGGGCGCAAGCGTCTGCGGATTGGCCCTGGCAAAAAGATTGCCCGCCGCCAACAGGAGCGCGAGCACGACGACACCGAAGATGACGGCGCCCATTACTGTCTCATCTGCCGGATCAACTTCATCGCACCAGCATCGCGCCGGGCCGAGAGATCGGCAAGCGCGCGCATGCCGCCCGCCGCATAGGCCGCAACCGCGCGCAAGAGCTCGCCCAATTGATGCGCCGCACCCGGATCAAAGCGGCAATAGGCCCCGCGCGTAAGCCGTGCAATCTCGCGAAACGCCTGCTCGGCGATGGCCTCGTCGCCCTCCTGGAACATGAAGGCCGGCACGCCCAAAATGCCGAGTTCGCCGGCGGCATGACAGAGGTCGTCGAGCTTCTCCTCCATCGCATCGCCGACGAAGACCAGCGCCTGCACCTTGGTCTTCTGGGTCTCGCGCCGGGCATGCGCAATGACCTTGCCGATCTGGGTGTGGCCGCCGCGACAGTCGATCTTCTCCATCAGGCCCGCCAGTCGATCGGCTTGCGAGACCCAGGGCGACGACCGGCATTCCGTGAGGCCGCGATAATAGACGAGCTGTACATCGAGACCGCCGATCGATGCCGCCTCGCGAAACATATCGGCCTGCAGCCGACAGGCGGTATCCCAGGTGGGCTGCCGGCTCATGGTGGCGTCGAGTGCGAAGATCAGCCGCCCGCGCTGCCCGGCCGCGGTCGCGGGGGTCAGGCCTTTGACCTTCGTCAGGAAGGCGTCGATTTCGGCGCGTGAGGATGTCGTCGCCGGCGTCTCGGCCGGCCTGACAGGCACCTTATCGTCTGGTCGCGTCATCAGCCACGGGTCCCGGCAGTCAATCCACCTAAGGTGGCCCCGACCGTGGCGGCGCGCAATGCCCTGCAGCCGTGCGCTCAGGTCTCGAGCAGGTCGTGCTCGCCGAGCGGCACGATCGGCGGCGCGGACAGCCATTGGGTGTCGGCGGGCGCGCGCGGCCGGCCACGCTCTTCGACCGGGAGCCTGAGCTCCGTGATCAGGCTCATGGCCTCCCGCTGGGCGGTGACGTGCGCGAGGCTTGGCCGCGCGCCGAGCGTAGCGTCGTCGAGCCGGTCGAGCGCGGTCAGCCCGCGCAAGAACAGATCGCGATAGAGCGCTCGCTCCGCGAGCCCATCGACACAGCGGAAGCCAAGTCTTGCCGCCAGGTCGTTGAGGCCCGCGCCGGTCGCGCTGCACGCTCGCGGCACGGCCAGCCGATTGCACACGACCACCCAGTCGATCGAGCCTGCTTCCGTCTTGCGGCGCTCGCGCGCGACGCGGACCAACTCGGCATACGCGCTGCCGTCGACGGCCGCGGAGGTCGTCGCATCGACGGCGCCAAACATGTCACTCGAATTGTCGATCGGCGTGATCAGCGTGTCCGCCAACCCATGAGCGAGCCGCATCAGATCGCTGTCCGTCGCAGACGTGTCGACGATGATGAAATCATGCGTCGGCCCGATGCCGGCGACGACATCGGCAAGTGCTGGAAATTCGATTTGCTTGTCCCGATCGAGCAGAAGCCTCTTGTTGCTTGTGATCGAAATATGCGTCGGCAGAGCGAGCTCGCCCGCCTGCTGCGCGGCGCCGGAGCGACGGCTCTCAATGTAGCGCGTCAGGTCTGTGTGTCGCCCGTCGAGGTCAACGGTAGCAACCCGCTGGCCGCGATTGAGGAGCGCGACCACCACGTGCATCGTGAGGGTCGATTTTCCCGACCCGTCCTCCTGGCTGCCGAGCACCACGACGTGCGCCGATACCGGACGTTGTGGATTTGCATCTACCGACACGAAACTCTCCTTCGCCGGTATGATTCCTAGGCCCCGGCCACGCACAATCAAGGCGCGCTGGCCCGCACGCTGGTTTAATGATTAATCACGGGCATGATATCCTGCGTGTGACAGCCCTTTTCCCCCGCCCCCCCAGCCCTCTCTTAACCAAACCGAGAGCGTGCCATGGCCCCTCGATCCCGCATCGTGCGCACCCTTCCGGCCTTGCGCCGTGCGCTGGCGCGATGGCGCGGCGCCGGCGACTCGATCGCGCTCGTTCCCACCATGGGGGCGCTGCACGAAGGCCACCTGTCGCTGGTGCGGCTCGCACGCCGCCGCGCGCGCCGGGTGGCGGCCTCCATCTTCGTCAACCCGACCCAGTTTGCGCCGCATGAGGATTTCACGAGCTATCCACGCACGTTCGACGCCGATGTCGCCGCGCTGACCGAAGCCGGCGTCGGCCTAATCTGGGCGCCGACGATCGAGACCATGTACGGCCCGGGGTTCGCCACTCGGATCGTTCCCGAAGGACCCGCCAAGGTCGGGCTTGAAGATGCCTTTCGGCCGCACTTCTTTGGCGGTGTTGCAATCGTCGTCAGCAAGCTCCTGATCCAATGCCAGCCCGACGTCGCGGTGTTCGGTGAGAAAGATTTTCAGCAGCTCATGGTCATCAAGCGGCTCGTCGCCGATCTCGATCTGCCGGTGAAGATCGTGGGCGCGCCGATCATGCGCGAGCCCGACGGCCTCGCCATGTCCTCGCGCAACGTCTACCTCTCGCCGCAGGAGCGCGCGAGCGCGCCGACGCTGTATCGCGTGCTTTGCAAATGCGCTACGGCGATCGCGCGCGGCGAGCGCATTGCGCGCGTGCTCGACGAGGGCGGCGCCGAGATCGAGGAAGCCGGGTTCCAGCTTGACTATATCGAGGCGCGTCACGCCGAAACGCTCGCCAAGATCGAAAGCGCGGCAGACGGCCGGCTCCGGCTGCTCGCGGCCGCCAAGATCGGCCGCACGCGCCTGATCGACAACGTTGCGGTGTGAGGTCCGGTGAATACCGATTTTCCACCCGTCATGCCCGTGAAAGCGGGCATCCAGCAATCGCAGACATCGAATTCATTTTCGAGAAGTCAATGATTACTGGATCGTCCGCTTTCGCGGACGATGACAACGCAGAGTGATTGCCAAGCGTCCCTTCGCGGCTGCCGCTCGGTTCACTCGCCTACAGCAACCCCAGCTCCCGCAGCTCCCGCAGCATCGCTTCAGGCATGTCCTTGGCGCCGGGCGCGGCGCGTTCAAGGTCGGGCGGAGCGTCCTTTGCCTCAAGATAGCGCCAGCCCTGGAACGCGCGCCAGGGTCTTGGCTTCACCGGCACCACCTTGGGCTCGAGCACGAGGTGGCACTGGCCGACGCCAGCCTTGTCGACATAGGGACGCACAGCGATCAACCGTTGCCGGCACGCCAGCTCGCCGCGGATCACCCAGTAGAGCGAGCCTCCGTCGACGAGTTCGTTGGCGCGCTTGGGGACCATGCGGGTGCGGTGCAAGTGCTCGGTTCTCTTGCCGCGGCTCCGTTTGCGCTTCTCGCGGATCCAATCCTCCAGATCCTTGACCGAGTCACAACCAACGCAGAGCTTGATGAGATGCAATGTCATGGATGCAGGTGCTTACCAAAGAAAATTGCTCGCTGCCTGTCATGCAAACGAGAAGCTTCCGCGCAGCAAGCCTTATCCTCAGATTTACTGCTGCGGGGCGAAAGCCGGCGAGCTCGACCTTGATGCGGCGTTCAGATCGATCGGCGGCCGCGCCGGCTGAGGCTGCCCGCTGCCGCCGCTTGCGGCGCCGGACTGAGCCGGACGCCGCGGTGGCGGCGGCGGCACCTGCCTTTTCGCCGGTGGCGCCGTGGGCGCGCTGGATTCGGGGGCATTCGTCGGCTCGGTATCCATGATGCTGACCGGCGGTATCGAGGCCGCGGAGGGAAAGAACACGCCTTTGCGCTCTACGGAGCCGGTCGGCACATCAGCCGGGACCGGGGGCATAGTCGCGGCAGCAACGGGTGCCTTCCCGCTCGCCGGCCACGCTGCGGCATGGCGTGCAACATAGAGGTCGTAGGTGTGCTTGGACACATTGGCCGCGATCCGGCTGGAGTCTTCGAGCAGCGCAAATGCGTCGCAGGCGGACGGTGTACAGCCATCACGAACCGTCAGTGTATGGGCCACGAATCCAAACCGGTCGGTCTCAATGGCGCGGCGCAGCGTGGCAAGCGCCATGGGTACTCGGCCGCCGGGGCGCTGCGCTTGCGCCGAAAAGTCGGCGAGCAAGGCGAGTTGTGCAGTGACATAGGAAACCGCCGCCGCCGTCGCCTCGGGCGACTGGAATACTGCTTTTTCACACCACGACTCAACGGTGTCGCCCGCAATGGCATCAAGACACGCGAGCGCCGATCCAGGCGCGGCGGCACGGGTGAGCAGGTCCTGGGCTCGTGCCGCAAGCAGGTGCCGCTCCATGGTAAGGCTGGATTGCGGTGCGAACTCGACAGCCAAGAGTGCCGCTCCCGCCCCGATCAGCAGCAATGCCATACGCGCAAGCGCCCCCGCCGCACCCTCCCGGCCTGCATGCGTGAGGGCCATCAGACAGACGAATACAAGCAGGGCGGCGGCCGCGCCCCCTGCCCACAAGGGGAGACTGAGCAAACCGGTTGGCGGATCAATTCCCATAAGTCGTCCGAACATGTCGGACATGACGCCCATCCATGAACCCGCAGCTCCCCCTCTGGCGCTAGTTGCCTGATGGGGCACAATTATGGATTAGGGGACTTGTCCGAACCAGCTCAACTCGGCGTCCACCAAGGGAATTCCCCGCGTGAGGCGCCGCTGCAACAGTTCTGGTGCACCCAGTGCCGATCAAGTCCTGTGGAAACGTCGGTCGCACCCGCAAATAGGTCGCGCTATAAGCGCGTAACTTCAAGCTGGCTTTCCTTGGCCACGCGCTCGAACGCTTCGGCGGGGCTCTTGATCCGGTATTGGTAGTCATCGCCATCGGAAGGAAGCAGGCGAACGATCTGATAGGCGCTGTCAGTCGACATCTGCCCGACCGGCCGCGAGGTGAAATAGACGGTCTGGCCAATCTGGAACTTATGCTCCCTCGCCTGCGAACTCTTTGACACCAGCATTTCGATCCACCTTCTTATTGCTGCAAACAGCCCTATTGCTGCGAACAGCGCCCCACAATTTCTGGCTATCTATAAAATATAGCAGGGAAATTCACGAAATGGGCGGAAAACTTCCATGATCCGGGAGGTAAAAAAGACGCCCTCCGCAATGCCAACCTCAAATGCAGAAATACGAAGTATTCCTAGGAACTTGCGTGGATTTTTTCGAGTGGCGCCCGGATCCGCAATCAAGCGTTGAATCAGGGGAGGATTGCTTAAAACGCGGGTCTCTCGCCGGGCAAAGGCGAGATCAAGGCACCTGGACGCCATATCATCATGCGGTCATTTCACGCTAGGGTCACTTCACGCCTTTAACGCTATCACAATGGCGCCGCGTTCGTAGCCTAACGGCAAGCGCACAATTGCTGGAGAGGAACATGCGCGTTTTCGTAGGATTGATCCTTGGCTGCGCGATTACCATCGGCGCAGCCTATGTCGCAGATAACATGTCGACGCCGGCACCCGGGGCGCGTCCGATGGTCAATTGGGATGTCGTAGCCAAGAATTTCGATAGCGTCATTGCGCTCGCACGCGACGGATGGAAGAAGATCGCAGGCTGATCGCGTCCTCGCACAGCTGCAGCTGGTATCATCTGCTCACTGAGACGCCTTGTTGAAGTTCGTTCCGGCCTCCTCCGGGTGACGGAGCGCGGCAGCAATTTCCTGTTTGTTCAAACTGGTACCATCATCGCCGTCGATCGACAGCGCCACGCGACCGCTGCCATTGAGATGCCGCGCCCAGGCCATGGCGCCATCCAGCGTGTCAAACTCCTTGAATAGCATCCGCTGCTTCTCCAAGGGGGACAGCCCATCGGTGCCGGGCGGCCCGCTGAAAACACGATATCGTACCATCACGATACCTCCTTCCTCGCGTCTGTCTGTGATCTGGGGATAACGCCCGACAGAGGGTTGTGTTCCGAGGCGGCGTCGCACGGGGCCGCTGGCCGAATTGTCGCAGGCGCCGTTGCACGTTCGATGAAAAGAAAATCGCCGGGAAGAGGCGGCCGCGCCGCCCGTTCCCGGCATGACATTACATGCGTCGACGCTAAGCGCGCACTTCCTGGCGCTGGAAGATGACGTAGCCCGTCACAAACAGCAGGATCGTGCTGGCGATGAGGCCCACGATCTGCGGCCAGGCAATGATCAGGCTCTCGCCGAGCGGCATCGGCGCGCCGAGCACGGCGCCCTGCAGCTGACTGAGATAGATCGGCCCCAGTGAGCGGGTGGTGGGGTTGAGAATCGCAAGCACGATCTCACCAAACAGCGTGCTCGGCGACAGCCGCGATAAATATTGCGCGGCAAGGATTAGGGTTTCCTCGTTGCCGGTGGGCGCAAACGCCACCACGATCGCAGGCGCCAGCGCCGGCCAAATCAGCGTCAGGAACAGCCACAGACCTAGGGTGACCAGCGCCGCCGTCGCGGGTGCGCGAAATATGATCGAGAACAGCATCGCCAACGCGAGCCACACGCCCGCATAGGCAATCGTTACCAGCAGGAAGATGAAGGCGCGCGCCAGCTCCTCGCCATTGGGCGGCAAGCCCAGGAGGAAGAGCCCCAATCCAATCACCAGGAGCCACAACGCGACCAGGCTGACCGCGAGCGTGAACAGTCCGGCAAGGAATTTTCCGAACAGCAGCGCGTCGCGATAGATCGGCTGTGACAGGATGCGCGAGAGCGTACGACGATTGTGCTCTCCGTTCACCGCATCGAAGCCCATGCCGATGGCGATCAGCGGAACCAGGATGCTGAGGAACGAAACGAACGTGAACGGCAGCGGCTCACGCGCGGTCGTGAACAGCTTGAGGAACAGGAACGGATCCTCCGCTGTCGTTTCACGGATTTGCTCGATCGCCCCGTAGAGTGCAGCCAGCGCAAACAATACGACCAGCCATTCCAACACGCGCATACGCACGCTGGTCAGATGGTCGCTGAGCTCTTTGAGGATGACGACCCCGAGGCCATGAAGTGCCGAGCCTTCACGCTGCATGGCGCTCTCCCGTACGCGAGGGTTTCTCGAAACTCTCGAAATAGCGCGTGTAGATCATCTCAAGGCTTGGCGTCTCGACCGAGAGACGGAAAAGCCGGCCACCGGCGCCAACGACAGCGGCGGCAGCCTCCGGACGAATGTCACGTTCGGCATAGACGCGCACGTGATTGGCGCCGGCAGCTTCCACGGCTCGCACTCCCGGCACCGCCTTGAGAGCCTCGGCAATGCCCTGGCCTTCGGCTTCCACGTCGACATAGTAGCCGACGCCGAGAACCTGCCGGCCGAGCTCGCCGACGCTGCCGATGAGCACGATGTCGCCCTCGTTGAACAGCGCAACGCGGTCGCAGATGCTTTGCACGCGGTCGAGCAGATGCGACGACAGCAGCACGCTGACATCGTGCTCCTTGAGGTTGCGGATGATCTGCAACAGCTCGATGGTCGCCTGCGGATCGAGGCCGGAGGTCGGCTCGTCGAGGATCGCGATCTGCGCCTCCTTCATGAGGATCTCGGCAAGCCCAAGCCGCTGGCGCATGCCGCGCGAGAAGGTCTGCACGGCGTGATCTGCCACATCATGCAGCCCCACATGATCGAGCGATGAGGCGATCTTCTTCTCCCGCTCGTCCCGCTCCATCCCCATCAACCGCGCGGTGTAGCGGAGATTGTCCGAGGCCGAGAGGTTGTCATAGAAGCCCACCTGATCCGGCAGGTAGCCGACCCGCCGCTTGACCGCGAGCGGTTCGCGCACCGGATCATGGCCGAGCACACGCGCCTGCCCGCCCGAGATCTCGCTCAGACCGAGCAGCATCAGGATGGTCGTGGTCTTGCCCGCTCCATTGGGACCGAGCAACCCGAAGATCTCGCCGCGCGCGACCGAGAACGAGATGCCCTTGACGACGGTGACGCCGTCGTAGCGCTTGGTGAGGCCCTGAACCTCGATGACGTTTTCTTCTGCGTTCATCGCCGTCCGAACCTCGCCACCGCACCGACGAGAACCAGAAGCGCCGCCCCGATGATGGCGACGCCGATGATCCCCCATTGGGTGGAGGTCGCCACCGTCACGCGGAACGTCGCCGAGGCGGATTCGCCACGGGCGCTGGCGCGCATCGTGGTGACGTAGTCACCCGCGATCGCCTTCAGGGTGGGCGTGATCTGAGCCTGGACTTCCTTGTTCTCGTTGGGCGGGATGCGATCGATGGTCTTCGGGTCGAACTCTACCTTCCAGCCGCTCGGCCCCGAGCCCGACAGCTCCACCTGTTCGGCTGCCGCAGTGCCGGTGTTGGTCACCGTGATCGGCACGTTGGTTTCGGCCCCGGCATTCGCCTTCGCGCTCAGGATACCATCGCGGCCCGCGATTTCGATCTTCGGCTGGCCGGTGATGTCGACCCCGAGCTCGGTGTTGACCACGGCATCGTCGGCGGTCGCCCGCGCACTGGCCTTATACTTGCCGGCGCTGACCGTGTTCGGCGGACGCACCTTGAACTTGACGTCCTTGGACTGGCCAGCATCAAGCGGCAGCGCGTTGAGCTCCTGACTGCCATATTGCTCCGTGAAGGTGCCGTCCCAGTTCTTCGGCACGTCCGAAGAAAGACCCACGGTCACCTTCTTGCCGCTCTCATTCTTGATCGAGAGCTGGAATTCGAATGTCGACTTCGAGGTTCCCCGCAGTTCCGGCAGCTGCGGCGACACCGACAACTTGGCCGGCAGGTCGGTGGCAAGCTTCACTTCCACGGGCAACGTAACCTCGGTGGTCGCGCCCTTGGCGGTCACCGTCAGGTTGGTCGTGCCGACCGGCGCTTCCTTCGGAACATCGACGCGCAGCTCGAATGAGACGCTGGAATTGGTGGCCGGTAGCGCCGCCGCAATCGGCTGCCCGCCGCCGATCAGGGTCGTCGTCCAACCGGAGGGTGTGCCGGACACCGACAAGGCGAGCCTTTCGGGCGGAAGATTATAATTTTGTAATCTTAGGTTAATCGTGGAATTGGTGCCTGGCCGCAGCGTGACAGCCGGATAATCGGTCAGCAAGAACAGACCTTTGACGTCGTCCTTCTTGTCCTGAGCGAACGTCGGACCGGCCCCGGCCAGGGCCAAGAAGGCAGCCAAAAAGGCGACGGAAAACAAGGCGATAACACGACATCGCATAGCACTAACTCCCGGGCGATTTACACTTGGTCCCGCTTCTATGACCCTCTTCCGCGAACACCGCAAGATCGCCTGTCGGATCAAGGTGTACGGAGTGGCCGCTATATTTTTCGTCCCCGCGCCGGAATCAATACACATCCGCGACATTTTTGGGGCCGCAATGCCGCAGTCATCGGCCGCATTGCCGCAGGTCACCTCTATTCACGCAGCACGGTTGGCCAATCAACCTCGGCACCAGGCATGACCCACGTCTCCTTGAGCGCCGCCGCGCGCCACTCGACCCAGGCTGGCAGCGCCATCACGGCCTGCTTATAGGCCTCCGCCACCGCACCGACCGCAATCGCGTAAGTGTTGAGCCGCGACACGACCGGCGCATACACGGCGTCGGCCGCGCCGAAGGTGCCGAACAGGAACGGGCCACCTTGGCCGAAGCGCTGCCGACAGTCGGTAAAGATCGTGTCGATGCGCTTGACGTCAGCGGCGACCTCCGGCGGCAGCTCGCGCTGCTTGACGGGTCGCCACATGTTCATCGGGCAGTGGCGCCGCAGCGGCGCAAAACCCGCATGCATCTCGGCCGCGACCGCACGCGCATGCGCCCGCGCCGCCGGATCGGCCGGCCATAGCTGCGCCTGCGGAAACCGTTCCGCGACATGCTCGATGATCGCAAGCGACTCCCACACCCGCACATTGCCGTCGAGCAGAATCGGCACCTTGCCGGCCGGCGAATGCTCCAGGATGCGCTCTTTACTGCCCGGCTCGTACAGCGGGATCACGATTTCGTCGAACGCGATGCCGACCGCCCGGAGCACGATCCAGGGACGCATCGACCATGACGAATAGTTTTTGTTGCCAATAACCAGGGTCATTGCCATGGCGGCCTCCTTCCGCGCGTGCGATAGCGGGCATCGGACCAGCTAGCAAGGCTTGATCAGCACGTTGCCCCGCGCCAACGCGGGTGGCAGCATCGGACGGCAGAGAACCACACGATGACTCTATTCAATATCTTCGACCTGGTCGCGCTCGTCGGATTCATCGCCGCCTGGGGCGGCTACTCGATCCTGCTCGATTGGACGCCGCACGCACGCCAGGGTCTCAACGCGCGCATGAACGGCTATCGCGAGACCTGGATGCGCCGGATGCTCGTGCGCGAGAACCGCATGGTCGACATGCAGATCATGTCGGCGCTCCAGAATGGCACGGCGTTCTTCGCCTCCACCTCGCTGATCGCGATCGGCGGCGCGCTCACGCTGCTGCGCTCGAGCGAGGACATGGTCGCCTTGGCGTCAACGCTGTCGCTCGGTGCGTCGAGCTCGCGCCTGCAATGGGAGGCCAAGACTCTCGGGCTCGCCGTGATCCTGATCTACGCTTTCTTCAAGTTTGCCTGGTCCTACCGGCTCTACAACTACGTGGCGATCATGCTCGGCGCCACGCCGAGCGCAGCCGAGAAGGACGACGCCGAGGCGCAGGCGCACGTGACCCGCACGGCGCGCCTGTTTACGTCCGCCGGCCGGCATTTCAACCATGGCCAGCGCGCCTTCTTCTTTGCGTTGGCCTATCTCGGCTGGTACGCGGGCCCGATCGTGTTCCTGGTTACGACCGTTGCCGTCGTGGTCGTGATCTGGCGGCGCCAGTTCGCGTCCGATTCACTGCGTGCGGTCGCGGGCGACCCGGCGTAAGGAGAAGGCCGGGTCAGGTCAGCCCCAGCGCCACTGCGACGATTGAGGCAAGCAGCACGGCCGTCGCGATCGCCACAGCGATTGCGCCAGCGCTCACCCATCGTCTGACATGCGCAAGATCGCGTGCCGGTCCCACCACCTGCAAGGCAGTAACGACCGTGCGGACAAACCGCATCGGGCCTCTCCAACTGCGATGACATGAAGGATTACGTGCGGGCGATCACGCCGCCGCTCGAATCACTGAACGCGCAAGTTATAGCACGCGCGAGCGGCGATTTATGGTCGGAATTGATTGATGTCAGAATTCATTGATGCCGGAATTGATTGATGCCGGAATTGATTGATCCGCGGCGCGGCCACGAGGCGGCTTGGATGCCGGCGCACGCGACCTATCCAGATCCGCGCGTCAGGCGAGACTCAGCGCCACCGCGAGAAACGAGGCGCCAAGCACCATCATCATCGTCGCTAGCACCGTAGCAACGACTCTCGTCCAGGCGATGATTTCGGAATGCTCGACTGCCGACCGACTCGCGGCCAGCGCCACGCGGAGAGTACGCATACAAAACTCCCTCCAGAGCGCAAAGCGTACTGCCCGCGCACCGCCATCTGGGCGGCGCATGATCTAAACACACGTCTTCGCCAAATGAAAGACTCAGATTCGTCCAACGAAAGACTCAGAACGTGATGGATGCAAAAAAGACACGCATGATCATGCGGAGTGCAACATCCATCACGGCCAGCAATGATCGAGCGACGTTGCGTGTCGCCGCGCTCATGGCGGGCCCGGAAAAAATTCGGAGGTGCGGCCGGCGAGCCGATAGACAACGAGTCCTGCCCATTCGCGCACGGCGGTGTCGGTGCGCCGCAATCCTTCTCCCACCGTCGAGAACGGACGCAGCATATCTTGCGTCCCACGCGTGCGCCAATCGACCGGATAGGCCTCGACTGCAAAGCCTACTTGCCGGAACACGCCGACCGCGCGCGGCAAATGATAGGCCGAGGTCACCAGCAACCAGCGCTCGCCGGGTTTGGGGCCTGCGATCTGCTTGGTGAGCATCGCGTTTTCGACCGTGTTGCGCGACTTGTCCTCGGTGACGACCCGTCCAGCTGCAAGCCCGAGCTGTTTGAACAGCCGCAACGCCCCCTCCGACTCGTTGCCGCCGTAGAGGAGGTTGCCCTCCCCGCCCGAATATATAATTCGGGCATTGGGATAGCGGCGGGCGAGGTCGGCCGTCGCGGTCAACCGTTCGGCCGCCTCATTGAGCGCCACGTCGTTGCGTGCCGCCGCGATGTCCGCCGAGACCGCGCCACCGAGAACCACGATGCCGTCGGGTGCCCCGCGCGACGCATCCCAGACCGGAAAGCGCTGTTCCAGCGGCAGGATCAGGGCGTTGCCGATCGGGGATAGGCCGGCTATCGCGAGCAGGATGAGGCTTGCAATCACGAGCCGCCAGCCCGCCTGGGTAAAGCGCGTCCGCAGCAGCAACGCTCCGACGATCCCGACCAGGATGATGAAATTCGACGGGATCGCGAAGAAGCCCGCAATCTTGGACAGGACGAACATCGGTAGCTAGGCCGGCGCCAAGCCGAGCCGCTCATCGCGACGGCGCAGCCACGCCACGAATGGGATCGAGGCCAGCACCATCCAGGCCTTGCCCACGATCTGGCCCATGAGGAAATCGAGCGAGCCGAAGGCAAGCCATAGAAATATAATGGAATCAACGACCAGCCCGGCCATGCTCGAGGCGACCACGGCCGCCACCAGGCGCCGGCGCGCGAGCGGCGTGTAGACCACGAGGTCGGCAAGCTCGGAAA
This sequence comes from uncultured Alphaproteobacteria bacterium, assembly GCA_963753575.1. Taxonomy (GTDB): domain Bacteria; phylum Pseudomonadota; class Alphaproteobacteria; order Rhizobiales; family Xanthobacteraceae; genus VAZQ01. The sequence goes on along the minus strand of CAVWCR010000003.1, from coordinate 721,088 downwards.
TCAAGAACGCCACCGCGGACGCAATGACGAGAGACGGCGGTGCGATCAGCGCCGACAGGGCGGCGCCGGCCGCTATCGCGCCCACCGCAACGCCGACGCCGAGGCGGCGCTGCACCAGGTCGCGCAGCACCAGTGCAATGCCGATCATGGTCACGCCCGAGGGCGCCATCAGGCCGGGCGCCACCGGAATAAGGCAGGGCCCGTTCGGCGCGCACACCATGCCGGCATGCCCGATCAGCCAATTGGCGGCCGGGATGGTAAGGCCAAACAGAACGAGGCAGACGATCCCCTCGAGGAGGCGCCGCCTTTCGTTCGATTGCGCGCTCGGTTGCGTCATCGCATGGCCTTCGACTTGGTCTTGCACTCGATCTTCCACTTGGCAAATCCGTCTGCCCGCAGCCGGCAGGCCGGGCAGGTCCCGCAGCCATAGCCCCATTCGTGGCGCTGCGAGCGGTCGCCCAGATAGCAGGTGTGGGTGTCCTCCACCAGCAGATCGACAAAATCTTGGCCACCGATCTCGTGCGCCAGCGCGAAGGTCGCCGCCTTGTCGATCCACATCAGCGGCGTATGGATGACGAAACGCCGCTCCATGCCGAGATTAAGCGCGACCTGCATGGCCTTGATGGTGTCGTCACGGCAATCGGGGTAGCCGGAGAAATCGGTCTCGCACATGCCGGCGACGATATGCTTGGCGCCGCGCCGATAGGCGAGCGCGCCCGCAAAGCTAAAGAACACCAGATTGCGGCCGGGCACGAAGGTCGTGGGCAGCCCGCCCTCGGCGATGTCGATGGCGACGTCCCGCGTCAGCGCGGTCTCCGAAATGGCGGCGAGCGCATCGAGCGTGATGAGGTGATCTTCACGCAGGCGCTCCGCCCAGGCGGGCCGCATGGCCGAGAGCCGTTCGCGCAGGCGGCCGCGCCCGTCGAGCTCGACGCGATGGCGCTGGCCGTAGTCGAAGCCAATGGTCTCGACCCGGCCAAAGCGCTCCAGCGCCCAGGCCAGGCACACGGTGGAATCCTGTCCCCCGGAAAACAGAACAAGGGCGGTGTCAGGGGACATGGCATTCACGGCTGGCCACCGCCACTTTCCACGCACCGCACGGTATGCCCGGCCATCAGTCCCACTTCGGCCGCCCGGAAAACGCGTAATCGACAATACGGTCGCCGCCCAGCGCGAGCACTTCGATCTCGGCCATCTCGTCGGCGGTCAGCGCGAAGTCGAAGATCGCACAATTCTCCGTCAGCCGCTCGAGCTTGCTGGTGCGCGGGATGACGACGATCTCCTGCTGCACCAGGAAGCGCAGGCTCACCTGCGCGGCGCTCTTGCCGTGCTTTTCGCCGATGCGCGCCAGCACCGCGCTGTTCTTGGCATTGCCGCGAGCGATTGGGCAATAGGCCACGACCGCCATGCCATGCGCCTTGCAAGCCGCCCTGACCTTCGACTGGTCGATGAACGGATGCAGCTCGATCTGGTTGCACACGATAGGCTCGCTCGACAGCGTCGTCGCCTCTTCGATCAGCGCGACCGTGAAGTTCGAGACGCCGATATGGCGCGTGAGCCCGGCCTCCTTGACCTTGCAGAGCGCGTCGAGCGTCTCGGAGAGCGGGATCTTGGGGTTGGGCCAGTGCAGCAGCAACAGATCAATCTCCGCCAACCGTAACTTTACAAGGCTCTCCTTGGCAGCGCGCATGAGCTCGCGCGGGGCAAAATGCGATGGCCACACTTTGGTGACCACGAACACGTCGTTGCGGGGGACGCCCGAGGCGCGCAGCCCCTCCCCCACCTCGCGCTCGTTGTCGTACATCTCGGCGGTGTCGATGTGGCGATAGCCGAGACGCAGCGCCTGCTCCACGATGCGCGCGCAGGCGCGTCCGCGCAGATCCCAGGTGCCGAGACCCAAGAGCGGAATGCGGGCGCCGTTTGCCTCCACCACCTGCATCTATGCCTCACCGTCCTGCGGATTCGTCCAGGAAGAACTTGAGAAACATGGCGCGGCGCGCCGTCTCGCGAACGACACAATAGGAACTCATCGGAGAGGCCATCGTACCCTGAAAATAGTCCCAGTAGAACGTGCAAGCCTTGTCGCGCGCCTCGATCCAGGCCCGCTGCATGTCGCGCGCCTTGCCCTTCTGTTCGTCATCGAGATGAGCACTCAGCCGCCGATAGATGTCATCGAGCATCACATCCCACACCTTGAGCTCGCGGTCGGCGCACTCGTTCTGTTCCGCGGTCGAACGGGCGCGCTTCAAGCAAGGATCAGCGACCACGCCGATGCAACGCTCGCCCTTGAGCTCGCGTCCGCGCTGCGACTTCAAACAGTTCTGCACCGCCGCCACGTCGCCAGGGCCGGGCGCGCCGGTTTCGGCAACGCCCGCACGATGAGACAGGACGATTGTCATTGCCACGGCCAGCGCAACGCCCGAGTGGCGCGTGGCCGCGACCAGAGCTCTTCGATGCAGGCGCATCGACTGTCCTACTAGCTATCCCGAGCTATCCCTAGCTATCCCTAGCTATCCCTAGCTATCCCTAGCTATCCCTAGCTATCCCTAGCTATCCCTAGCTATCCCTAGCTATCCCTAGCTATCCCTAGCTATCCCTAGCTATCCCTAGCTATCCCACTTGGGCGCATGCGGCGGATTGACCACGCGTCCATCCGGCCGCTTGAGGGCGGCGATCTCCGCCATCTCCTCCTCGCTGAGATGAAAATCGAACACCGCGAGGTTGGCCGCGAGGTGATCCGGATTGGCGGTACGCGGGATCGGCACGATCCCCTGCTGCACGAGATAGCGCAGCGCAATCTGCGACGAGCTCTTGCCGTGCGCCTTGCCGATACGCTCGAGCGTCTCGTTGCCGGGCACCTTGCCGCGGGCGATCGGGCAATAGGCGGTCACCGAGATGCCGTACTTGCCGCAGGCCGCCAGCACTTTGCTCTGATCGATGAAGGGATGCACCTCGATCTGGTTGGTGACGAGCGGCTCGGTCGTGAGCTTGGCCGCTTCGTCAAGCATCGTGGTCGTGAAGTTCGCGACGCCCACGTGCTTGGTCTGCCCCTTCTGCTTGGCCGCACAAAGCGAGGCGATGCTGTCGGAAAGCGGTACCTTGGGATTGTTCCAGTGGATCAGAAGAAGGTCGACGAAGGGCAGCTTGAGCTTGGCGAGGCTCTCCTCGACCGAGCGCTCGAAGTCGCCAGGCGCGAGCTTGTCCCAATAGACCTTGGTGGTGACAAAGACGTCCTCGCGCTTGAGGCCGGTCTCCGCCAACCCCTGGTGGAGCCCCTCCCCGACCCATTCCTCGTTGCCGTAGCGTTCGGCGGTGTCGAGATGGCGATAGCCGAGCTTCAGCGCGGTCTTGACCGCATCGATGCACGCCTGCTCCTTCAGGGTCATGGTCCCGAGCCCGATCGCCGGAATAGTGGCTCCATTCACTTCAACAACAGTCATCACGCGTACTCCCTGGCTGCGTGTTCGGGGACGTATCACCTAGTGCCGCCGATCTGAAGTTCCTACAACACCCGCGGCAACTCGCTTAGGAACGTCTGATCGAAAAGCGGCCCTAGAATCATAGAGTTGCTAGTGCCCCTTTGCTTCCGATGTTCGTGTCAGGGGGTGCCGCGACGGCTGACGAACTTCGGAAGCGGGGCACTAGGCCGCGATTTGATCGGTTTGAGCACATACGGTCTAGCATTTTGTGTGAGCAGCCGGCCTGCTTCACGGCCGCGGCCCAACGCCTCGGCCTCCCCGGATCTGCGTCAGGAAATTGAGGAATTCATATCCCAGCGCGGCACCGTGCACCAAGTCCCCAATCCCGCAGGCAGGGCCCGGCAAGGGATCTTAGACGCCCCCTTATCGGAGCCACGCGGTGGGGGCGGCGCAATGCCACATCGGCAAATACGGAAGAACGGTCAGGAGACCTTCTTAAGTCAGGACACCTTCTTGGAAGTGTCGAGCACAGCAAACGCCACCTGAGGCGCCTTGTCGATCACCTTGAGCAGCGCGCGCGCCGGGCCGCGCGGCGAGCGCTTGCCCTGCTCCCAGTTGCGCACGGTCTCGATCGGCACGCCAATCCGGGCTGCAAATTCCGCCTGAGTGAGGCGTGTGCGCGCGCGCACGCCGCGCGCATAAGCGGCGTCGACACCCTCGCCACTCGGACGATTTTGCGCAGCAGCACTTGGCAGCGATCGTTCGCTCCCGTCAGGGAGGACCTCGACGATCCGGCCGTCAGCTTTGAGCCTGACCCGCATCATAGCACCTATAGGCCTATGTGATTCCCTCTGTTCGGCCAAGACTTTGTTGGAGACTTCCGTCATCACAATCGCGCTCCATCCGCTGCTCTGGCGTGGACCTGATGGGTCATTGGCCTAGTTCCCCGCTTCCGAAGGTCGCTAAGTCGTCGCTGCACCCCCTGACACGAACTTCGGAAACGGGGCATTAGCTCGCGGCCCGCCGTGCCGGCAGCGCAGCCGCATTGGTCGCCACCAGCCGGTCGATCTCCTCGCGCGGCGCGGGCCTGGCAAAAAGGAAGCCCTGCATCTCGCTGCAGCCTGCGAGCCGCAGCAGCACCCGCTGCTCTTCGGTCTCCACGCCCTCGATGAGAACGCTCAATCCGAGCGCACGGCCGAGCGCCACGATCGCCTGGATGACCACGCCGGCGTTGGCCGAATGGTCGAGCGCTGCGACGAATCCCCGATCGATCTTCAACCGGTCGAATGGCAGCTGTTGCAGATAGGCAAGGCTCGAATAGCCGGCACCGAAGTCGTCGAGCGCAAGCTTGACGCCGATCGCGCGCAACTCCTCGAGCCTGGTTTTTGCGGTTAGCGGATCATCGATGAGTATGCTCTCGGTCATCTCCAGGACGACGCGGGAGGGCGCGATGTGCGTTTCCGCAAGCACCGAGGAGACGAGATCAACCAGCCTGCGATCGCGCACCTGCACGGGCGACAAGTTGACCGCGACGTAGAGTTTGGGCCAGCGCGCGGCATCCGCGAGCGCTCGACGCAAGACGAACTCGCCAAGCTGGTCGATCAAGCCGGCGGCCTCGGCCACGCGCGTGAACACCGCCGGCGGGATGTCGCCGCGAGTGGGATGGCGCCAGCGCAGCAGCGCCTCGACCCCGACGATTGCGCCACCATCGGCCTTGACGATGGGCTGATAGTGCAGATCGAACGCGCGCGCCGCGATCGCCCGCGACAGCTCGCGCTTGATGAAGCTCTGTTCCTCGAATTCCGCCTCCATTTCGATCGAGAAAGCGGAAACCAAACCGCGTCCACGCCGGCGCGCCGAGCGCAGCGCCAGATCGGCGCGGTGGCGCAGCTCGCCGCGCATCGTTCCATCGCGCGGCGCTACCGCCACGCCCACGTTGGCGCTGATCTGGACGACCTGATCGATCCAGAACGCGCGCGAGCACGCTTCACGCGCCGATCTGGCGACCGCAAGCGCCTCTTCGGCGCTTTCCGCCACGATGACCAGCCCGAACTTGTCTCCGCGTAGCCGGCCGACGACGGTTCGCTTCGGAACCGCCGTCTTGAGACGGTCCGCGATCTCGACCAACAGGCTGTCCTCATCGCCGCCGTTGCCGAGCGTGTCCCTCATTTCGTCAAAGCCGCCAAACTCGACGAGCGCAAATCCGACCACCGCGGTGCCGGTCCGATCGGTCAACGCCTCATCGAGCAGCCGGAACAGCTGGCGCTGGTTGGAGAGGCCCGTTACGGGATCCTCATGCGCCAGCCGGTGCGCAGCCTGTTCGCTTCGCACGAGCAGCCGCCCCAGGCGATTGAGCTGCCACACCGAGAGGCCGGCCAATCCCAGGAGTCCGGCCGCAATCAGGGCGCCGAGCGGCAGCAGACGCATCATCAGCGAGGTCGCCGGCCGCTCTGCCTCCCAGCTGAACCAGCCAATGATGCGTCCGTTCTGATCGATCAGCGACTGCACCTCCCGCCCGCGCAGGGGCGGATCGCTTTCAAACCGCAGATCCTTGAGACCGGAGGCGCGTTCGAGGACCCCGATCAGCGTCGGGTCGATCTGCGAGCGATCAGGCGACAGTGCCTGCACCGCCTCGATCGCACCGCGCAACGCCTGCCGATGTGAGCGTTCGAGATAGTCGTCCGCCTGCCCGGCCAAGATCAGCCCAAGCACGCTCGACACGATGGCCGCGACCACGACCAGGAGAGCGAGCGACGCGATGAACCGCGGCCCCACGCGACCACGCGGCCTTGACGCCAGCTGCGCGGAATGGCGGCCGAGCCAGGCACTCAACCTGCCAAGCCACCGCCCGCCGGCCTTCTCACCACGCTGCACCGGATTCTCCGGTCTACTCTGGACTGACAGGAACGATCGTGTCAGACAGAGTTAGCGCGGGATGGTGAACAACGCGTAAATCAAGTGACACGTGGTTCAATGAACGGCCGACATCTGAGCCGAGAACCAGAGCGTGGCGATCCCCAGGAAGGCCAGGAAACCGACCACATCCGTCACCGTGGTCACGAACGGACCGGAGGACACCGCCGGGTCGACGCCCAGTCGAGTCAAGAAGAGCGGAATGAGAATCCCGCCAAGCGCCGCCGCCACCAGCACGGTCACCATTGCCAGCCCCATGACCAGCCCGAGGTCGGCGATGTCGAACCAGATCGCGGCGATCAAGCCCATGATCACTGCGAAGGCGCAGCCGTTGAGCACGCCCACCAGCACCTCGCGGCGGATGATGCGCCACGTGTTCGCGCTCGATAGCTCGCGGGTAGCGAGCGCGCGCACCGTGACCGTCATGGTCTGGGTGCCGGCATTGCCGCCCATGCTCGCGACGATCGGCATCAGGACCGCAAGCGCCACCATTTTCGCGATCGATCCTTCAAAGCGACTGATCACCCATGACGAGAGCAGCGCCGTTAACAGATTGGCGAACAGCCAGGGAAATCGGCTCCGGGTCGTGTACCAGACCGAGTCCGACAGCTCTTCCTCGCCGCGCACGCCGCCGAGAGCCTTGATGTCCTCTTCCGCCTCTTCCTCGATGACGTCGACGATGTCGTCGAACGTAAGCACCCCGACCAATCGATCATCGTCGTCGACCACCGGAGCGGAGACGAGGTCGTAACGCTCGAACAGGCGAGCAGCCTCCTCCTGGTCGTCGGTTGCATGCACCGGATGCAGATCGTCCTCGATCAGATCGACGATCGACACCGGACGTTTGGTGCGCAGGAGCCGGTCGAGCGCCACTACGCCCCTGAGCTTGCGGGCGCCGTCGACGACGTAGAGCTCCCAGAACCGGTCTGGCAGATCCGGCGTGTCCCGCATGTAATCGATGGTCTGTCCGACCGTCCATTGCGGCCCGACGGCGATCAGCTCGACCTGCATCAGTCGGCCGGCGGTGTTCTCCGGGTAGTCCAGACCGCGCGCGAGCGCGACGCGCTCGGTGGCGGGAAGCTGCTCGAGGATTTCCGCCTGCTCCGCCTTCGGCAGATCCTCGAGGATCGCAACCGCATCGTCGGAGTCGAGCTCACGAACGCCTTCGGCGACCGTCGCCGGCGGCAGCTCTTCGAGGATTTCCTCACGGACCGTATCATCGACTTCGATCAGCGCCGTGAAGTCGAAATCGCGCCCCATCAGTTCGACCAGGCGCGGCCGCTCATCGGGATCAAGCGCCTCGATGACGGCGCCGAGATCGGCCTCGTGCAGGTCCCCGACCAGGGCCACGACAGCAGCCCCATCGCCCGCGCTGACTACCTCGCGCACGCGCTCGACAAAGTCCTCGCGCAACGACCCATCCTCTCCCCGCGGCGCGATGGAGGGCTCGATCTCGGTCATGTCTTTTTCTTCGAGCATGCCGGCCTGTGCAATGGTGACGCTTGAGGTGCCGCGCTTGTACGCCCCGTCCATAGCGCTGGCAATTGTGACGAAACGCTTGCGAGCGTGTGACGATCGGAGTTCAGTCGCAGCTGGAGAATCGATCCATGAAGTTCCTCTTGTCCCTCATGTTCCTCTTGTTCCTTTTGGGCGCGCTCGCCGTCACGGGGACCGCGGCCACGGCGCAAGCCTGCCCTGGCAATGCCAATGCGCTTGGCACCGAACGTGTGCTGGTCGTCGATCCGGCGACCTACCCGCGCGTCGGCCGCAAGCACTTTCCGCAAACGCTGCCGCTGCGCCCGAAGGAAGTGGTTCTCACCTTCGACGACGGACCAGAACCCGGCACGACGGCGCGTGTTCTCGATGCACTCAAGCGCGAATGCGCGCGGGCATCGTTCTTCGTCCTCGGACGCAGCAGCCTCGCGCATCCGGCGCTGGTGCGTCGCGAGCTGCAGGAAGGGCACACCGTCGCTCACCACACGTTCCGACATCCGCTGCTTGATCGGATTCCGATCGAGCGTGCCGAGGCTGAGATTGATCGCGGCTTCGCGGCGGTGGACACCGCGCTTTACGGCAAGGCCGGGCGGCACCCGGTGACGCCGTTCTTTCGCTTCCCGGGGTTCGCGTCGAGTCGCGCTTTGCTCGAGCGCCTTGAGCGCCGGCACATCGCGGTATTCGGCGCCGACCTCTGGGCGAGCGATTGGCTGCGGATGACGCCCGCCCAGCAACTAGCGCTTGTGCTCGGGCGCCTCGCTGCAACGCGCGGAGGAATTTTGCTGTTTCATGATACCAAGGCGCAGACTGCTGCAATGCTTCCGGAATTCCTCCACGCCTTGAAAGGCCGTGGCTACTCGGTGGTGCATGTGGTGGCGCCCGCACGATCGCCGACCGCAGCGGTGAATTGAGACCAGGCGGCGCGGAGACGTGGCGCGACGGCCACAGAACCCAAAATAATCCGGCCATTATTGGCGATTAAGCCCGCTTTAATTTGCCAGCGCCTAGCCTTTGGCTAAGGTGCAAGCCTTGTCCTCAAGTCCCGAGCTTAGCTCGGGTATCGGCAAACGCGACTGTGGAGCTCGTCCGGGCATGCGAAGCAGTTTCGCCGCAAATGGGCTATTGGTCAGGCTGGTAGTGGCTAGGCTGGTAGTGGCTGGGCTGCTGGCCTCCGGCCTGTTGGCTTCGTTCGTCGGCAGCGCGGCGGTTGCGGCTGACTGCCCCGGCAATCCGGGAGCTCTCGGCACCAGCCGCACCATTGCGGTTGACCCAACCGAGCATCGGCTCGTCGGCTCATTCCAGTATCGAGAGTCGCTGCCGCTCAACGACCATGAGGTGGTCATCACCTTTGATGACGGTCCGCTACCGCCTTACACCAGTCACATCCTCGACACGCTCGCCCGCGAATGCGTGAAGGCGACCTTCTTCATGGTCGGCCGCATGGCGCACTCCTACCCGCATCTCGTCAAGCGGGTCTACGCCGAAGGCCATACAATCGCCAACCACAGCCAGAACCACCCCTTCACATTCAATCGCATGAGCGTCGAGCGGGCCGCGCACGAGATCGAGGACGGTCGCGCATCGATCCGTGCTGCGCTCGGCGACCCCAATGGCGTCTCCGATTTCTTCCGCATCCCAGGCCTGCTGCGACAGACGTCGGTCGAAAACTACCTTTCCTCCAGGGGCTATATGACCTGGAGCGTCGACTTCATGGCCGATGACTGGACGCATATCAGCGCCAGCGAGATCGTGCACCGCGCGCTGCAGCGGCTCGAGCATCGCGGCCGAGGCATCCTTCTGTTGCACGATATTCAGCCTGCGACCGCGCTCGGCCTGCCGATGTTGCTGCACCAGCTCAAAGCGCGCGGCTTCAAGATCGTCCATGTGGTCGAGGCCGGGCCCAAACATCCCAAGACGGCGACGCTGCCCGAACAGTGGCAGGCCCGGCGCGCGCCGACGGTCGCCGCGAGCTACTGGCCGCCCGTGCACGTTGCGAGCCTCGCGCTGCCCGCGCCGGCGCTGTCGGCCCCCGGCATTCAGAGCTTCGGCATTGCGAATGCGAGCGGTGCCTATGAGTACGGCGTTGCGCACGCCGACCGCCTACGGGCCGGCGACCATGACATCGAGCTGCCCTCAAAGGCGTTGTGGCGGCACGGTGTGCGGCTTGTCAGCGTGTCATCGGCGAAGCTGCTGCCAGCTCCCGATGCCAGCAACTTCCACTATTCGCGGGTATGGAAGCCGCACCAGACACTCGTGCGGCGCAAGCTCGGCACCCACAGGCGCAAGCTCACGGCCTCGACCAGGTTGCCTAAGACGGCATCGCCTAAGCACCACGCAACGTCAAAGAGCGTCTCGTCCAAGAGCGTGTCGCACAAGAGCGTGTTGCCCAAGCGTGCATCGAGCCACACCTCGAAAAACCATACGGCGCCGAGGCCGTCACGCCCGGTCGGACACCAACTGCAGCTGCCGAAGCCCACCGCGAGCCTGTTGCAGCCAAGCACGTCGCGCTGACGGCGGCAGACGCGCATAGGGCGCGCCGCTACGCCGCGTTCTTGTTATCCATCGGCCCACGCTTCAGCGTGACCAGAAAATCCCGTACGTCGCTCGCGAGCGCCTGGGACTGCTCCAATACGTTCGTAGACGCCGCGGTCGTGGTCTCGGCGTGACGCTCCGCTTCGCCGGCATTCTCGGTGACGTCCTCGATCGCCCCGGCGATGCTGCGCAGCCCGGAGACCGCGCGCTCCACGCACTGGGCGATCTCCTCGGTCGCGGAGGTCTGCAACTCGACCGCCTTGGCGATGCAGGTCGTTCGCTGATCGATGTCGCCGATAATCTTGCCAATTCCGTCGCTTGCGGCACGCGCATTCTTGGCGGTCTTCTGGATCTCGCCTATGAACTGGCTGATCTCCTTGGTCGCGTGCGACGTTTGCTCTGACAGAGCTTTGACCTCCTGCGCCACCACGGCAAATCCCTTGCCGGCCCCACCCGCATGCGCAGCCTCGATCGCGGCGTTGAGCGCGAGCAGATTGGTCTGATAGGCGATGGTGGAGATCAGCGACACGACCTCGCCGACGCGCTCGATCGCCTGGCTGAGATGGTTCATGGTGCTGGTGGCGTCTTCCGACAGCATCACCGCCTCGCGCGCAATTTGCGTCGAGCGGCCGACGTCCTCGCCGATCTGGTGGGCCGCTTCGGACAGGTTAGTGGTTGCGGACGCGACCGCCTGCATGTCCGCATTGGCCTCGTTGGAGGCTTCCGCGACTGCGACCGAGCGCTCGCGGGTGAGCGTTGCGCCGGTCTTCAGCCTCTTGGCGGTATCGCCCATGTCGGTTGATTCCTGACACAGCGCGTCGACCACCGTCCCGATGGCCTGTTCGAAGCTGGCCGTGTCGGCATTGAAAGCCGCCACCCGTCGCTGAATGGCGGCGGTCGCGTCGTTGATCGTCGTCGCGGCGACATCGAACGAGCCATGCAGGCCTTCGCGCAAAATGCGCCGGTAGTACTTGTTGTCGCAGACGGCCGCCATCGCGGCGCTCGCTTCGCGGACGAACGCGTCGCAACGGTCGAGCATATCGTTGAGCGCATGCTGGGCGTCGCCGACGACGCCATCATCCTCGATGTGCACCAAACGGGCCTCGAAGTTGCCCTTGCTGATCTCGCTGCAGGCCCAGGTGATCCGCTCCAGCGCCCGCTGCTGCGCCTCAGTTGCCCTGTCAGGCTCCGGCTGCTTGCTGGAGGCGGCCTCGGCGGATGCCTGCGCGTCCCGGGCGATGGCGCCGCAGTGATCGAGCGCCGCGTTCACCGCACGCCGGGCGGCGGCAGCGACGGCGTCGTCTTCGATTGCCGCCACGCGGGAGCCCATGTCGCCGTTGCAAACGTCCCGGCAGGCCGATGTGATGCTTGCGAGTGCGCGCTCGCCGATGCGTGCGTCCAGCTTGTCCAGCGGCTCCGGTGCCGGAGCCACGGCAGCCGTCTCGATCGATTCCGCCTCCTCGACCGGCTGCTGCCGCAGCAGCACGAGGAGCGCGAACGCGCTGGCGAGCGCGGCAAGTGCGGCCCCAGCGTAGCCGGCCCGACCGAAACCGAGGAGCGGGCCGAACGCTCCGCAGAGGGCGAAGGACAACGCTGCGGCGAGGCTGACGAGAAGCCTAGATCGAGAAGATGAGCTCATCATAGGTCATTTTTTTTGATTTGAGGGTTTCGAGCACGAGCTTGTAGCCGGCGGCCAAAGCCTCCTGCCCGTTCTTGTGCCGGCCCTCCTCCTTGAGGATCGCGGCGTAGAGCGGGACGATAGCCGCGTCGATCTTCTGCCGATCGGGAACGCGGCGATTGGAATGGAAGCCGATGATCCGCTTGCCGTTGTCGAAGCTCGGCGTGACGTGCGCGAACACCCAATAATATGCGCCGTTGCGCGCCATGTTCTTGACGTAGGCGAAGATCTCGCGACCCTCGAACAGCGTGTCCCAAAGCAGCTTGAACACCGCGCGCGGCATGTCGGGATGCCGGATGATGTTGTGCGGCTGGCCAATCAACTCGGCTTCACTGTAGCCCGCAATTTCGCAGAAGATCCGATTGGCGTAGGTTATGCGGCCCTTGAGATCAGTCTTGGAGACGATGAGGTCGCCCTTGTCGAAATGAACTTCGACGTCCGTTGGCGTGATGGCGCGAGTCATTCGTGATACGTCATTGTGGTTGCATAGACGATCTGCCGGTAGTATCGGCCGAAAAAATTTGGCGTGTGTTAATTGTGTTATTAGAGCGCCTGGTTTCTGTGCAGGAGCGGTAGGCGCGGACGCGACGCAGACCGCCGGTCGACATTCGTTGTCGCCCGCGGATGAATTAAGCAGATGAATCAAATTGTCCGAACCACGTCATCCGGATCAAATCATCCGGATCAAATCGGCGCGGCTCCTGATCCTTCCTTGAAGGCCAGGAGCGCTGGTGCGGTCGAGAGGAATCGGCCATCTCCTCCGCAAGCCTATGTAATTATTGCTGATTTTCGATCAGCCGCCCCTCGTTTTGTAGCGTGTTTTGTAGTATCGGGCGGTCGAAATGATCACTTTCTTAGCTTTGCATTCATCGGACCTCGCCGTGATCCAAGGCGATCTGCAATCCGCCACTCGACTTCGCGGGTAGCCACAAGCCGACTAGCAAGGACAAATGCTGACGCGAACCAAATTCGAAGACTTGCCAATCGTGCTGCAGAGCCTGCAGCGCGACACGGAAGCGATTGTCGGCTCCTATCTACAGGGGCTCGGTTTCATCATCGCCGACACGGGACGCGACCCCAAATACGTCGAGACCCATCTTCTCTTCTGTCTTGCCCACGACTTTCTTCAGTCGGCACTTTCTCTCGTGTCACTCGGGATAGAAGGCCTTTTGTCTGTGGCGAAGCGCGAGTTGCGCTTTGTGCTCAAATCTTCGATCAAGTTGTGTTTTGTGCAGCAACGAAATTACGCCGCCCCCATAAAAGATAAGCTTGCGGAGTTCAAGAACGAACTGTCCTCCCAACGCATATCGATCAAGGAACGCCTCACTCTTCACATGCTACCGGACACTCTCCGTCCCGTGTTTGCGGATGAGGTGGGGCGGCTCTACGGCCTCGCTTCGGGTTATGTGCACCTCACCCCTGCTCAAATTCGTGAGCGCATGGCGGCTGTCGATAGCGGGCGAACGGCGGGGAACGAGACCGCGGCAGAGATCGACGAATTGAACCAATTGATCCTTCGCAGCCTTGCGGCTTCGCTGGTAATGATCTTTCACAGCACACCAGACTATGTCGCGGGCGACTGGTTAGTTGAAGACGACGGCTCTACGGTCCGATGGCGCTTCATGAGCTCCCGCTTTCTTAGCGGTATGGACAGCTATTTTAACTACAAGCATGAGCGAAGGGATCGGCTCGCCGAAATATCTGCGGCTCGCGAAGCCAACATCAAATTTTGACTATCGATGGGAGCGCGATAATGAATGGAGTTGACGCCAGGGGTGAACCCACATTGATCGTATAACGCATTGAATTCGCTATATTTTTCAGACACAAGAAAATTACCGACCCGACTTCTACAGTGCGCGCTTTGCGGTGGTGCGCTATGATGCAGCTCGCACGGGGACTTAGAATGTTCGGGCTTCCTAAATCGAAAGAGCAAACGTCGGTTGAAAACTTTTGGAAGAGCGAACTCGGGAAACGCCTAACTGCTCACAACGAGCAGTATTTCGGTCCTGGACCTATCTGGGGGGATTTCAGTACTGAGGGAAAGCAGAAGATATGGGCTGGCTGCTCCAGCGGATTTTCGGAGCATACGAGGCAGCCAATACGTTCGCAGCAATGCGGTTAGAACTCACGGCGATGACGAGTTGTCACGCCGAATTGGTTGTCCTTCTCAGAGATTCCGTGAATGAGGGGAACCGATCACGTTACGTCAATGATGATTTGGCATGAAGACACGTATCGCTCGAAACTAGAGCTTCGCACTCTGTTTGACGATAAGATACTCGTGGCACTCTCGCACTCCACCTTCTTTAATCTCGTACATGATGGCGTGCGCAATCCGTTGTTTGAGTGGGAAACAACATACGGCACTCATGAAAATGCCTGCTGAGCACAACACAATGTTTATCGTTTCAGTCGAGGTGCCGTCGCTGGGTTGGTAGGAATTGAGGGTGGCGTAGTCTCCGGGGTGTTCAACCTCGAATCATCCGGCGTTGAAGCGTCGGACTGGAGACCACGCCATGACGAGCCATATCACGAAGCTTAATTCTTCGCAGCCTGCAGCCGAGATGGCTGTTGATCTTTTCGACAACTGGTTCGATCCGATTGAGACCGCGGTGCGCACTCGGGCGCGTGAATTCATCGAAGAGCTGATCCGCGGCGAGCTCGATACTGTTCTGGCCCGCCCGCGTTACGAACGAAACAAGAAAGCCGGCGATGAAGGAAGTGCGGACGTTACAGGCCACCGCCACGGTACCCGGCCGCGGTCGCTGACCGGCACGTTCGGACCGATCCAGATTGCGGTGCCGCGCGCCCGACTGAACACCCCCGATGGCGAGACGGCCGAGTGGAAGAGCAAGGCGCTGCGGGCCTATCAGCGGCGCACGCTGACGCCGCGGCGAATTGCGTATTGGATTGCTTCAAAATCATCGGGCCACCATTCAACTGCGATGTACCCTCTCTCAAGGTTGTCTGACCGGAAATTATATCTCGGCCCGGCTCGGTGGAGTTCGATCAGCAATATGTCGCCGGCGCTCAATTGATCAGCAGCTTCTCGGATCGCGGCTGAGCTCGTTCGATGATCACCAAATATAGAGAAACCCGATGCGTTCTGCGTGTGGTGCTCGCTTGCGAAGCAGTTCAGTCAAGGTGCCTGAGTTCGACTTGGCTCTTTCCTTCGTAAACGGTCCGCCCCGCCTGATCGACGACACAGACCGAAGTTTCCTGCTGCGACACGTCCAAGCCGACATATTGCTTCATCGATCAGCCCTCCGATTCGTTGCATTGCGTGAGGGCTGGAAGGTAGCGGACATTTCGTGCCGCGGCGCCGACCGCAATTACGTCATCGTGCCCAATTTTTGCACGCCGAATAACAGCAGCATTCAGCACACTGTGCGCTACACTGAACGAGGTTCAAGAATTTTTGGTGCGACTGAGCTAATTCGATTCGCAACCACGTTGGTAGATAGAGATTCACACGCGGCAGGTGCTGACGAGCTACGGGGTCGAGGTTAACGACCGCTACCATAGCATGTAGTTGTATGCCCCCTACCGAAGGTGCTCTATCAACCGAATAGCTCTGCCAACTAAAGCCTAAAAAAATCAAATTTCCCGCGCTGTCCCGCGCCATAGCACCTGCAACTTACAGACCACACTTAACCTCTATTCCAAAAAGGAGCCCACTGTGAATAAGTAGTCCTAGCGCGATAATCCCACAAAACAGAGCGATTATTACTGCTATCTGATATTGCATGAATGGGCACAGTTCCAGCGAAGATCGCTCCAATTGCAACGCCAGCTGCACCAATAGCTAGCAACATCGTTGTATGTCTACCACGACAAAAGTTCCTGACATACGCGATGACCGCTGGTAAATAACCAGCATAACCGGTACCGATGGAGAGTGACGCAATGAACAAAGCGTACTCCGCTGATCCGCCAACTGCAAAAAGCAAACACGACAACACGACTAGGCCAGCCGATGCAAACAAAGTTCCTTGATAGAACCCCCTATCAAACCACATTGCGAGAGAATTCTTCCGACGAAAGCCGACACAGAAAAAAGTGAAAATAAGTCGTAGCCGATTCCAGAGAAAGATCGATTTCTCTTAAATATTTATCAGCAGGTAGACCCAACAGTCACGAAGAACAAACTCGCAGCGAACGTAGCGCAGAGAGCTTAAGTGACGAAGAGCCTTCTTTGGAAGACTGAGCTGAGATGTCCCGTCGCTTCTATCTCTATTAATCCAGACACAGAATCATTTGAACAACCGCGCCAGCAGCGAGCAGCAGGAACCCGTTCTGCCAACGCTCCGCAGCGTCAAACAATGACAAAGCCTTCCTCCAAGGTCCAAAAGCTGCAAGTAGGCTGATGGTAGGAATTGCGATTGAAAGAGCCGGACGATATAGCATCCAATTATCTAAACGTGAAACAAGCACCGTTAGCATGGGAGCAGCACCCATTACAGCGATGAACAGTGAAAAGCTAATGCAAATACAATGATGTTCGCAGAATACCAGCATATCAATGATCCAATAAACGTGCTAAATGTCGATACATAGAACCATCGCCAACGTACTCGCATCACTAGCGAAATCGCTCCGCCACGCAACGCCACAGACAGCGTAACATCGCAGCGCAACTCAAACTCCTAACTGGCATCTCTACGCACACACAACACGCCTCTCTCATCGAACTATCACACGAACACGTGAAGCCAAGTGCTCATCGCGTTCTTCATTTAAAAACCTTCTATAGCGCACACCAAGCTCAAGCACCACAGCTCTTATCTGCGCGCATGCTAGCTCTCAACCTTCTGCAGCACATCTCTCTAACTATGCAATATCAACTCTTCTCCAATGCTCCTTCTCTTCGTTGATCAACATCACTAATCAGATCGTGAGTCACACATCACGTGCAACTCTACCACAACACTCAGCGGGTTACCTCTTTGCAATGCCCAACGCATTATAAACAGACCATCACATCGCATTTCAAATTCATCTAGCGTATCAACAATACCGCAAAATACCTAATCATGAGAGGAAAGCAGCTAACACATTAAAACCATGTAATTAACCGCATAACATCTCTGCTTCTCGCTTCAAACGCTTACTCACATCACAAACCTAACTAAATCATCATTCTCAAGTATAACAGCAACTATTTCAATCACCTCTAAACTATTTCGCACATTATATCACATCGCATATCTGGCACATCTCTGCGCATCATCACTTCATATTCTAAACGCTATCTTGTTCTACCAACGCATAGCATCTCTTCTCCATCTAGCCTTTAAGCCTCTCTTCACATCTACACTACGCCTATAAGCTCAGCTTATCAACTCATCTCTCCCTCACACAGCTTCTTCGCTCATCACTTTTATCTTTTCTCTCTGGCATCTTCAACTCTGTAGTCTCTAACTATCGCTATTAATTATGCACAAGCATCTGCAAGCAATCTTACATTTTCTACCAAGCGTAGGCCAGCTCAGCGCAACTAGCACTATAAATATCAGTAACGCAAGCAGCGCACAATAGCAAACATCAAACCCAAAAGTATAGCAACCTCAATCACTCACATCCTTTTAAAGCAACTAGCAAGCGACGCTATCAACAATCAAACATTATCTAATGCTTAAAGCTCTGCACAGCAAATCAACTATAATACCAAGCACCAGCTCTCTCTCAAACTCTAGCACATTCTTTTCACAACTTAAGGAACTCATCTACAGTTTATAAGCAAACAAAAACCACCTAGCCTTACATCAGCAACATAGTTACCTATCTAAAACCTTTCTAGCAAACCCTATTAAACTGCTAAGAAGAGAATTACTATCTCCGCTCCAACTAACGTGAGCCGAGTAGCAGATCTTCGAGATTAGTACACACTCTTCAAAGCGTTCATCACTTTATCTAACATCAACATAACATAGGGAACAGCGTATAAGCGTATCACTCTTTTCATATAGAAACTCACCAACTAGCGCATTCTGAATCTGCGATAAACTCAACCCTTATCTCTCTAAAGAACAGATAACTAATATAGCAGCACTCACATCGCTATATAGAAATCTATCTTCAGCGCTAAGCAACAGCTCTCATTCACTGCGTATACACCTTAAAGAAGCAACAGCCAGAAGCTCACATCCCTTACACTACAGCCAATCTCTATCTCTAAATAAAATAACTCTGCCTAAGTACATCATCACAGCTTTCAATATCTTCGTTTTACTCTAAAGCAATCCAGAAACCTAACAATATCAAACATAAGAAAAACACAAAACAAGCGCTAATCTCGCAACCAACCTTAGTACTCAAACTATGAAAGTCACCAAAGCTAATTAAGCCAGAATGCTTCAACTCACAAAAGCTATACCAACCTATCAATCACTACAAATCTTACCATCTCATACAGCACTAGCATCTCACCAAGCACAGCGCATCTCACACACCTATAAACAATAATCTCCATCTCATTCAATCTAGCTCACTCTCAAAAATCTAACATTATTAAAACAGCACTTCAATCTACCTTCATCTCAGCACACTCCATATACTCACAAACCGTACATCTTACTAGTGCTAGAGCGCATCTCTAACATATCTCATTTCTCACAAGCTAACTCTAACATCTCTTCAAAAATTACTATCTTTATCTATAACTGCCAAAAAACCACTCATCTAAAATCAAATAACAACCATCAAATAGAACTAGCTCTACGCGAACCTATCTCATTTGCACTAACACATATTCATATCAATCTCTATCAAACACAATTAATCAGCACCTTTCCTTTTTTCACATCTTCTCAACTAAAACATACACACAGAATCTCTATACTGAAGCAGCACACCTCTCTATATCTGCTATTTAACACATATATTAGCAGAACTTAGAAAAAATTATCTAAGTACGCAATCAGATCTAGTCTCTAACAGATCAGAGAGGCAACAAATTTAGCACTAAAAAAGCTAATTATTCACTCAAACTCTCATTATCTCTTAGAGGTGTTAATTCAAAGTATCAATAACGCTCATCATATTTACCATCATCTACCACTCTTCCCCTACTCATCTAAACATTGTTAAACCTCTAACTATCTCACATTCCTTAAAAACTCTCAATCATGTATATCACAATCTACCTCTATTAGCTTTTCAACTCTATCAACGCATAGTAATATAGCTAAACAAACAATATCTCTCACCTAGTTATCATCACTAATCACCATCTTAACCCATTATCATCCTACCTTAACCACTCTTTTATAACTGCAGCATAATCTAACAAACAGTTAATACAAATATTATCGCACCCCGTCGGGAGAAGGAGCTGGCGTAAAAGCAGCCGATCTTACAGTCAGAGCGTCGATTGCGAGCGTGCGCATCAGACCAGTTCGCCCTCGTGTTCACGCCGAGCTACTCGCTTCGACGACACCACGTTGTCGTTACTAGTCAGAATTAGCTCTCTGCCGATCCCGAGCCAGCCGATGACAGAAAGGAAATTAGCTTATACTTGCATGCTGCCGGTGCCGCGCAACAAGTGATCAACTACTTCGAAGCCAATCGCAAATCGTGAGGAAAATGCGATAGCGTCGTTACTCCAGATTAAAGATTACGTGTATATATAGATAAATCAATAGCTTGTGTGTCTCGCAGCCCGATACTCAGGGGCTTTGCGTTGACAGCCGGAGATCCTCCTGACGCCTTCACCACGACAAGCATTACGTTGCAGGCAGTCAAGCCTGCTCCTATGTTAGCGCCGCCTCAAATCGCTAACCGTCGCCCTAGCCTCAGCTCCGCCTGCCGCGATGTGATGAAAGGCACCAACCACGCAGCCTTGGCCGCCTCGTCAGGAGAAGATCATGACCACTCGCGCAATGCAGGTAGCGAATATTGCGTTCCTATTAGACCGCCTCGCCGCCGACACACCGCCCAATCAACAAATTCGAGAGCTCACAGAAAACGCCATCGAGGCGATCGAGCACCAGCTAAAGGCAGGCGACTTCTCAGATGGCATCATCCGATAGATATTGACTGGACAACCTCAAGCGCACCAATCAGTACAAGCTGTCGATCGTTGACAACAGCGACAGCATGAGTTCGCAGCAAATGCTCGATTACCTGAACGCGCTCGCCGTTCAGAGCGCGAACCAGACACAAGGCATCTCACAGAACTTCAGCGTCAGCGCGAAGATCACCGCGCTACATCGTAACAGTCACAGTCTTGTCTATCAGTCCTAGCACGAAGGCAAGAGCTCGATGGTCAAGTTACTAGTGACGATAAAGAAGGTGTTTACGGCCTAGCTTCATTTCAGTTGGCCGACAGACCTGCTTAGACGCCTCAGATCAAAGATACATACAAACCGAAAACGATCGACCGCAATGGCACAAAGGTTACGCTGCTTAGCATGTCGGAGGAAAGCAACACCTGCTTTCCCCCGACGATGCAGGCGGCGAGATGAACTGGCTGATCACATACCTGACCGGTCGCTACTTTCAGAGTCCCCGACAACATCAAAATTCAGGTTCGTGTGCTCACCAAGGACGAGGATGAGTGGCCGACCGAGGAACCCTCACCTTCAGCCAAGACCTTTAATTTCCAAAACGTCAACGAGTCGAAGCTCCGTTCGATCTATATGCGGAAGCGTGGGGACGTACCTCTTTCTACGGCTGACGCCCACTGGTGGGTGTTTGCTGACCCTCGCGAAACTCAAAGAAGATGAGCACTCGCGGCGGCAGGACCTGCAAAGTGGCCTCGTCTTCCAAGACGAGGTATATGTGCGTCTTACTTCCCCTACCGCGCGACGCATTCTCGCGGGCTTCGCTATCTTGTTCGGTGCCGATCACGTCGTGATCTACATTGAGCCGTAGAAAACATTGGATATCCGCGCCGACACCGCACGTAGCCAGATCATTTTCAATGGCGAGGATGTCCAGGAGGCAAACTGGTTCTAAAAATGCGGCGCTGAGTTCAAGGAGTAGATGCCGCACGAGATCAAGGCCTAGATCGACGAGATCATGGCGTAGACCGAACGAGATCCCGACGGCTAGACCCGCGAACGCATCCTCGAGCGATTGCAGCGAATCCGGAACTCCTCCGGCCTACTCGCTATCGGCGCGATAGCAATGGCAACCTGCGCGCGTTGCGCTAGCAGCCGGCGGCGGCGGTTTGTCAGGCGATACGCAACGTGAGCACTCCGGTGGTGGTAGCGGCGGTCACCGCGGTCGACGATCAAGCGATGACTACCTGGCCGACCTCGTCTACTCGGGTGGCGAACCGGTCAGCGCCGTAGTGGTTTCGACCAAGGAGCCGTCAGTAAATTGGATTTCGCGCGCAGAAAGACGCTCGAAGAAGGTGAGCTCGATGACCTTGCCGCAGAGATCGTCGGCTATACCCTTACAGGCGATCTGGTTAAGGCGAACCGCGATTTTAGGGGTTCCGCGACCTGGTCGGCTTCTTCGCCAAGGAGTTCAACCCCGGCGGAGATGTCGCGATCGAGCGGTAGATCGTTGTATACGTCGAGGAGTGGCTGGAAAGCCAACTTGTCGAGGCCATCATGACGGTGCGCTATCTAGTGAATGGGCGCACTTAGACCCCAACCGACATCGACCGCGCGCTTTCCCCATACGCTCTGTCGACTATCATGCTCGCGCGCTTCCACATCGTCGAACTCGTCTAGCGCTCTTTGTCATCTTACCTGTCCCGGCCTTCCAAGGCAGCTTAGCTCTGCTTGCTGCCATCTTAGATGCGATCTAGCCGCTCGCCCACCCGCTCGATCGCTTCGCTTATACGGTCCTCGACCTATCTCATTACCGACCGAGATACATATTCTTCGGCTTTGTGCTCCGCGGTAAAGCCCGGAGGTAGCCTCGAGCACAGCCAGTCGCTCATGCGCATCTAGAGCTACTCGCTCGGCATCAGCGGCAGCGGCCCCAGCTGCAGCGTAATCTCCCGGGGAAGCCGAGTAAGGCCACCTTGCTGAGTTGAGTGTTTCTGGCTATTCCTAGGTCTATCACTGGGCTAGTCCTATGACGAAGGCGGCTGTAGTCATCACGTCGGTTCAGCGTCGCCGTCGTTGGTCGAGGTCTGAGAAGAGCGGATTGTTGCGGCGGCGATGGAGCGACGCCCGCGGACGGGCCCGCTATCGCGCATAACAACATCCGCGGCCCTACCTACTTCCATTGAGGAGATGACGATTGATGCTCATACATCCCACCCTCGATCAGCTCAGAGCGCTCTATCTCTACGGCATGGCGCAGGCCTTCGTCGAGCTTGTAGCACTAGATGAGGTTCGCAACCTCGCACACGCCGTATGGCTGGCCCTGCTGCTCTACCGCGAGGCCGCCAGCCGCTGTACCAAACGCTTCCGTACTCGCCTGCTCGCCGCGCAGCTGCGTCATGGCCAGGCCCGATCGAGGACGTCGATTACCGCACGCCGCGCCGTCTCGACAAAGCACTGTTCCAGCAGTTGGCCACCGGCCGCTGTATCGCCGAGTACCGCAGCTTACTGGTCACCGGCCCGTGCGGCGTGCGCTAGTCGTGGCTGTCCTGCGCTCTCCAGGCTAGCTGTCCATACCTCCTAAAGCCGTTCTAGGTCCTCCGCGGCTGTCTAACTCTGTCCGCGCATATATCCCTATCGATCCAGGAGCTATCTGAGAAGAATGACACAGACGCCGGCCCGGTGCGGGGACTTGGCCTTACGGCCTGCAGTAATCAAAAAGACATGGCGCAATCTTTTCGAAAAATATTTCGAAACTCATCGGGTATAGTCGTTATCTACAATCTTCGAATTTCGTAGCTGAAAACAAACGGCGCTACGATCTTGCCCGCATAGAGAATCTCGGCGGAAGGACCCGCGATGCCGCGGCCTTCCCTCTTTATGCCGACAACTTAAGTCCCTTCGTGAGAAATGCCCATTCTATCGGTGTTCATACGAAGGGAACTCGATTAGTCCCTTTCAATTCAAAGTGAAAATGGTCCTCTCTCACCTATCGAAGGGACTCATCATATTCCCTTCGTAGAAACCCTATTAAAACAAGGACTTTATCGAAGGAACTCAAGTTAAAGACATAAATTAGGGCACATACACAACGGGTGAAATATATATGGTACTAACAGTCATCGAAATCGCTCTCTTCCGGCAATGACCATTGCCATGTGCCCGCCTCGAATTCATCCCTGTCCGACACAACGCCCATCTCCTTCTTGGCCCGCTTCATCGTCGCGGTCGAGTACCCTTCCGCACGTCCCTTCTTGAACATATCGGCTGCCGGCTTAGGACCGTCACGCAACTCCGCCCGGATGAACTCCATGCATTCGTTGAGAGTTTCACTTCCAGCCAGGCTTGCGCTTGTCGCCGACGATATCCTCCGCCGTCTTGTCCACTGTTTCGTGCCACTCTACTCGGGGTATCTCAACGGACCTGCCACTGTTGAGCTTCACGTCCGTTGTGACGACACTATAAGCAAAGCCGAGCACAGGCTTGCCGATGTTGACCTTACTACGCAGGAACAGCTTGCGGTCGGTGCCATCCTCGCTCGCCGTGACCCAAATGCAGCGCGCCGCGGCCGTGATCTCTTGGTAGTCCACGATCCGATAAATCGCTGATCCCTTCGTGTGCTTACTGAAATGTGAGATGCCAAGCACCAATACCTTTATCCGTGCGGCTCACTCCTTGACGGGTGTCAGGATCGCGCGCATGTCCGAAGTCTTCCACGCGTCGCCTTTGGACTTGCCACCGAGGTAGGCGTTGATCGGATCGATGATGATCACGCGCACGTTGCGTTTGTTCGCGCGAAGCTCCTGGATTGTCCGTTCAAGCTTGCCAAATCATCAGCGATGTTGAACACCCGTTGGTATTCTCGATCTTGACCATGGAAGGCAGGTGAACACATTGGCTCATATCCGCGCCCGCGGCGGCAAGGCGCGGCTTAATCTGTCGCTCTCGTCATCCTCGGATGACAAGATGATCACAGCGCCCTTGGGTGCGCGTCCGCTTCCATCGGGCCAGACATCACCACGTGTAACGCGAGCCGCAATATCGCAAGTGATCAGCGATTTTCCGTCGCCGGGCATGCCGGCAAGGAGTCCAACTTTGCCGATCGCAAATCGCCCTATCCAAAGCCAATGGATTTCCGTTTCTGCAATATCAGAATACAAGCTGTATTCAAGTCCGTTTGGCTGCGCGAACTCGTCTCCGTCGTCATCATCCTCGATAGGATCGCCTTTGAAATCGCTCGATGCATCCGGCGCGGCTTGCGCGTCTGCCGCGCCCGCGTCGGCAAGTATCTTGTTCAACGTCTTGTAGGTGATTGTTCCGTCCTGCCGCTTCGTGTGCAGGCTATCCCAACGCCTGCCAACGGCTTCGCCATCATTGGCGTATTCAGGATCACCAATACACCATTCGATGAACTCTGTACGTGCATCGCCGTCGCTCGCGTGATGAACCGCGCACATCAACCGGAACCATTTGCCTTGGTCCTGATAGTCGCGCACTTCAAGCTTTGTAAGCGCTTGCGCGATCTGCTCTTGCGTGTACTGCCCGCCCTTCGTCACTTCGCCGGTAGGCTTCGTCGCGTGATAGCCTTCACAAGATTTCGCGGGCACTCAGGCGCTTCGGACAGCAACGGAGAGAACGCGTGCCATTCGTAGCGCGTGCCATTGGGATGAACTGAGCCGGCGCACAGGACTTGCGCGCCTTTGCTCTTGAACTCAACTCCTCGGTATCGCGCCTGCTTCGGCTTCTCGGGATCATCGACTCGTGTGCCAGTGATCCGACAATGCGGATTCCCGACGGCAGAGTCAGAAAGTAGTGATCGCCACCGCCTCCGGTCTTCACGTTGGGCCAAGAAGACGGATCAAGCTTGAAGTCATCACACAGATTGCGAAAGCCAACGTCGCCGCCGTTACGAACGTCAACGTCAATAGCAAGCTGCTCGGCAGTCATCCGAAGGCCCATGTTACGGCGCTCGCGGATGCACTGTTCGACTACATCCGCGCGAACGTACTTCCGGACCGTCCAGTTAAAATGGATCGGGGCCTTACCGACGTTCTTCGTGCGGCCCTTCTTGTCCGTGGCCGTGTCGTTGTATCGGTGAAGCGGGATCAACTGGCAGCCGAGTCCAGATAGGACTTGAACGCCGTGGCATCGATCGTTGGTTTTATCGGGGCCGAAATACTGGTATCCATAACCTTCACCCTGAAATGCTTTCTTGCCCGGCAAGCCTCGCAACGGCTTGGCCGGGCAACTTGTTGAAAGCAACTGTCACCTGCGGCGCTGCTTTCGCGCCTTGGCCTCTTTAGTGCGGCCATCCTTGAACGTCTGCCAGTAGAGCGTGACGTCTTCCAGGTCATACAGGTTCGTGCGCCCGGTAGGGCCAACTCCGGTCTTGATCGGCGGAGGGAATTGGCGCCCCATAGCGTGCTTGCGCACGTTGCTCAGGAGCGCTTGAAGAGATCGGCAATCTGACTTTGTGTAATCAACATGGCTCGGTTCTCCTTCGGAATCATTTTCGATGCAACCAACGAATGTTTGCAAATCAAGCTTGTAACTCAATCTCGGCCACTCCAGTCAGCACGTAATGAAGGTGCTCCAGGCAATATGGTGCCGCCCGCTCACCCTCCGAGTGCTCGGGCCAAGGGGCTATGGGTGCGCCGAACATCTCGAGCGCAAGGCAGAGCTCGCGCGGCGCGTCTCGGCGATCGTGGAGTGGCTACCAGGTCGGCAACGTCCGGAGCCATGGCCAATCGCTTGGGCCCTGCCCGCAATGCCGTTGCGAGCTGCGCCACGACATAGCGATCCGGCGCGCCCGTCAGCGCTCGGACTGGTCCGCTGATGTGTGTGCCGTCGGCGGGGGGCATCGCAGCCACCAAAGCGTCGTCGGCGATCGGGTAAACGTCGCGATGCGCTAGCTTGCGGATGATGCCGGTATCGAGCGCACGGACGCTAAGGAGCTTGTCGAGTCGATCGCAGACTATGGCGCGTTGCCGATAGTGTTCGCGTTCGATCTGGCGCTTGCTGAAGGCTTCGGCGTTGAAGTCTAATATCAGGCCACTCCACGCATGCGGGCGAGCCCGCAATGATGGTAGGGCCAACCCGGATAATGTGAAGGGAGCCTGCCACGGGGGAGTTTAATCCGTGACCAACGAATTGGGCGCTTGTTAGAAGTGTTCAATCCATTCTGTCAGGCGGATGTGCTCCAGTAGTTTATCCGATATCACGGCGCGCGGTTGCATGTCGATTGCTTCCGCCGGGACAAGCCCCAAGCGCACGCACTCACTGATGTGATAATACAAATTATTGCGGCTCTTCGCGTTGATGCCGCGAGCCTCCACGGCCTTCATGATCTCAGAGAAGGTCAGGCCCTTCGGTGCGCTGGCGCGCCACATGTCAACAACGAGGTCACGGATCGCTTGCGCATCTGGCGTTGTCGACCGCTTGGGCTTCACGGGCGAAACGGACGGCGCGTGACGGACAGTCTTGGCCAACACTGACTTGCCACTGTTGGGCTTCGCGGCCGGGCGCTCCGTGGGGCAACCTGCGCGCCAGTATGCTGAGCGAGACATCCCAAGTTCTTCCCAAGGCCGCTTGGAGGCACGAGGAAAGGCTAGCTTGGCCGCGTCCGGGTGAGCTTGGGACGCGACGTGGGAGGTTGATTGCGTCTTATGCCCCACGGTGTCAGGGGACGGGCGGGCAATGTTGTCCATGGCGGAAACTCCCTGTCATGGCTCCATAATCCGATACCGGGACAGGCGGAGGGACGAAACCAACGAAGGCAGTGAGGGTTAACGGAATTGGTTACATCTGCAACTAGTTATGCGCCCGGCCGCCGACACCTCGGCCGGGACGGAATAACGCATCCACGGGCTCCTACGGGGACGGCATTCTTTTCAAATCGTGGTTATTCGTCACGCACGTCAGCAGGGATTACCTTGCGGCCGACAAATCCACCGTGCACGGCCGGCGCAAGTTTGGTCGCGATTCGGGGCATAACGGGCACCGCTACAAAACCGATTTGTAGCGGTTTTTGTAGCGCGGCCTTTGTAAAAGGCTAGTGTTTCCAGTAAGCTATTGAAGCAAAAAGCCTAGAAACCTTAATGGTGCGGTCGAGAGGACTCGAACCTCCACGGGTCGCCCCGCTAGCACCTCAAGCTAGTGCGTCTACCAATTCCGCCACGACCGCAGTGGGGTGAGACCGCTCGCGTCGGAGCGGCTAGGCATCGATTTAACAAATCGACCTCGCGCGAACAAGGGCCGCGCGACGGCTGCCCCAGGCTACCTCGCGCGACTTGGCGCGACTTGGCGCGCGACTTGGCGCGCCCCTGCCCCGATCAGCGCATATCCTCCAGCCGCGGCGAAAGCCCCTTGACCTCGATCGCGATGCGATTGCCGCTGACCACCACTGTGCCTTTCGCAACCGGGAAATTATTGGCCAGGATCGATACCTCGTCGTCCTCCGAGGTATCGAGCTCGATAATGGCGCCGCGGCCGAGCCGGAGCACCTGATGGACCGGCATCAGCGTGGTGCCCAGCACCACCTGGATATCGAGCGAGACCTTGTCGAGTGTGGGCATTCTGTCCTCAGCTATGATGTGACGCCCTGAACTGACCACGCTAGGGTTAGCAGATGGTTAACGTGCGCGATCAGCTGACCGAAGGGCTCTGGCCCGACCCCGCCGCCGGCCTCCCTCCGGCCGAATGGCGCCTGGGCGAAGGGCTTGTTCCCTATGAACAAGCACTTGTTCCCTATGAACAAGCACTTGCCATCATGGACGAGCGCGCCGCCGCAGTCGCGCAGGGCCGCGCGCCCGAGCTCGTCTGGCTGCTCGAGCACCCGCCGCTTTACACCGCCGGCAGCAGCGCGCGGCCAACCGACCTGATCGAGTCGCGCTTTCCGGTGCATTGGACCGGCCGCGGCGGCCAGTTCACCTATCACGGGCCCGGCCAGCGCGTGGTCTACCTGATGCTCGACCTGCGCCGGCGCGGTGCGGATATCCACCGCTACGTCGCGACGCTGGAAGAATGGATCATCCGTACGCTGAAGGCCTTCAACATCACGGGCGAGCGCCGCGAGGATCGCATCGGGGTGTGGGTGCGCCGGCCCGACAAAGGTCAGGGACCAGATGGCGCCCGCGAGGACAAGATCGCGGCCATCGGAATTCGCGTGCGACGCTGGGTCAGCCTGCACGGCATCGCAATCAACGTCGAGCCGGACCTGACGCACTTCTCCGGCATCGTGCCGTGCGGCGTCGCCGAGCCGCGGTTTGGCGTGACGAGCCTCGTCGATCTCGGCCATCCGGTGACGATGACGGAGGTCGACATGGTGTTGCGGCGGGAGTTCGAGACCCTGTTCGGGCCCACGCGCGGATCGCCAAAAACGAACTTAACTCATTGAATTATAAAGCGTTTTATCTCTGGTGGGTTCGTTTTGGCAAAAACCTTTCCATCGACCTGCCCGGCTCGGTGTTGTTGAAGAAACTTGCAGTCTCCTTCCTCTTGAAATCCGTCTGTGCTGCGAAGGTCATTGAAAACATAGACCTTTTCGCGTTGGTTTCGTTTTGTCAAAATGCTGCGACACGCGTTCCGCACCTGCCTGGCCCGAGGAAAGCAAGCATCCCTGCTCCCCGCTCACGTGGGACCGGAGATGCCGTACCGGCATCCCACGATTTAAAACGTCAAACAGCCCTGTCGCTCTGTTCGTTTGCGGTCCTCGACAGCCGTCGCTCCTGAATTCCCTCGGCATTGCCCTGCTTCGGCGCCCTGCTTCGGCGCCCTGCTTCGGCGCTCTACTTCGGCTCTGCCTTTTGCTTCACCGCCGACGCGCGACGCACCTATACACATAAAGTGAAGCTCGCCGCCGGTCAACAGATATTTCACTCATAGAACGTATTGGCCTGCAGAACCTCGGAGATTCAGGGAACTTATTTCACCTATACAAACATTTACCACTCGCGTCCCGCGCATCGGCGCGCGCGATGCCAAGCATGCGGGCGCGACAAAATACGCCTTGCGGTCGTCGCCCGCTCGCCGATCGAAAGACTTTTGGATTTCAAGGTCAGGCGCGGCTGGCGCGACCTTGATCTCTACACGCCCGATCTCATGCCGCTCTGGACCATCCTGGACACGACGCCAGAGGGCCGCGGCGCGGACTGGTATCCGAAGCTCGAGTACATACGGATTGGTATCCGACGATCGAGGCCATCGGTACGTCGAGTACGTCGATTGCATAAGGCAGGTTTCAAGCGCAGAGGACTTTCGAGCCATGGACTCGCGCTCGCTTCCCTTACCGCACGCCGTCACTGCCGGCTCACCGCCAGCGCATGCGCCACCACCTCCGGCGGCAGATCAAGCGTGGCGCGGATCATGCTCTGCAGCTTCTCTCCGCTCATCGGTCCGAACTCCATGTGGCGCTTCTCGAGCTCTTCCTTGAACGCCGGATCGGCCACCATGTCGGCGAACGCCTTGCGCAGCACCGCCAGCCGTTCGGGCGGAACACCGGGCGGCGTCATCAGGGAACGGCCGACCTCGGCGGTCGAGCCGAACAGCGAAAGCACCTGCTTGTCCTCCTTGCTCTTGCCGAACTCGACCATGGCCGGCACGTCCTTGAAGGCGTGATGGCGCGCCTGCGCATACTGCACCAGCACGGATATCTTCTTCTCGCGCAGCCAGTCGGCCTTCCCGACCAGGAGATTCTCGACCGTCGCATGCGCGCCTTCGGTTTCGCCGCGCTCCATCGCGAGCAGGCTGCCGGTGGTGCCGCGATAGCCCTTCACGATCTTGAACTTCGTGCCCGCCAGCCGGTTCATCAGCAGCGGCATGGTCTCCGAGGTCGAGCCGGCGCTGGTGGCGGCGAGCGAGGTCTCGCGCTTCATCGCGTCTTGAAGCGTCTTCACCGGCACGGTGTGCCAGACCACGGTGACCTCGACGACCGGCGTGAAGCGGCCAAGCCAGTTGAACGCGCGCATGTCGAATTCGACCGACGGATCACGCAGCGCCTGCGTGAGCGCGAGCTGCTGGCCGATCATCCCGATCGTGAGGCCATCCTTCGGCGCCTGGTTGGCGAGGAAGTTCGCCGCCTTGACGCTGGCGACGCCCGGCATGTTCTTCGGCACGATGGTCGGATTGCCCGGGATGTAGCGCGGCAGGATGCTCGCCGCGAAGCGCGAATAAAGATCATAGGTACCGCCCGGGTTGTAGCCGATGATGAGCGATATCTGTTTGCCCTTGAAGAACTCCTGCGCGCTCTCGCAGCGCGCCGCGATCGGAGCAAGCGCCGCGATCAGTACGCCGCAGAACAACGCGATGATGCAGGACGGCATGGTAAATGATGGCTTGGTCCACAGGCGCTTCTTGAGCATGGGCATGGTCGATTCCTCGATCAATCAATTTATCGATACGACCATACGACAAGCGACATTCCGACGCGCCGCGTCAAATCGTCGGCCTTGGGCTCGGCGCTGCCGACTACGCCGTGTTACTGACATCACGGAAACGACTGTTTAGTCTGCCCGCCGCGAGTCTCGTTGATCATGACGCTATCCGAAAATCGAGGAGTCGCTGTGCAGCGGTTGTTATGTAATTATCATTCGGAGCGCTGCCAGACAACGAGAGCACTATGATAGAGAGCGCTATGATAGAGAGCGCTATGATAGAGCCCGATCATGATGCCATCTCCGCGAAGACGACTGCCCGGCGCGCAGCATCAGTCTCAGCGACGCATGAGCAATTCACGCCGCTACAGAACCTACGATGAGTTGATCTTAGATGAGTTGATCTTGGACGTATGACGCAGAACGTGGAGGAGACAATCATGAACTGGACAACGCGCAGCATCGTCGCCGGCATCGGCGCTACCGCCCTTGTGCTCGCAACCAGCGCCGGCGCCAAGGACTATCCCGAAAAGCGCATCACATTTGTGGTCGGCTTCAGTGCCGGCGGATTTGCGGATTCGGTTGCGCGCATTGTTGGCCAACATGTCGGCAAGGTGCTCGGCCAGGCCGTGGTCGTGGAGAACCGTGGCGGTGCCGCCTCGAACATCGCTGCCCGTGCGGTCGCCAGCGCCGCGGCGGACGGTTATACGGTGCTTGTCAGCACGACTTCGCTGGCGGTCAACGCGACGCTCTACAAGAAAATCGACTACTCGGTGGTCAAAGATCTGACCCCCGTTGCGATTGCGGTTCGGGCGCCTGAGACATTCTCGGTCAATCCCAGCAGGCCGAAAACGCTCAAGGAATTCCTCACTGCCTCCAAGTCGAAGAAGTTCAGCTATGGCAGCGCCGGGGTCGGGTCGGGTTCATATCTGACGTGGTTCACGTTCTTCAAAGACGTCGCCAAGATCAAAGCCGACCATGTGCCCTTCAAGGGGGGAGCACTCGCCATGCAGGCGGCGATCGGCGGCTCCGTCGACGGTCTGGCTGCAACGGCTTCAGGCAGCACGGTAACCCAGGTCAACTCAGGCAAGATAACTTGTCTGGCGGTAGCGGCTGCCAAGCGTTACCAGCTCCTTCCCAACTGCCCGACCCTGGCGGAGAGCGGGTTTGCGAACTTCGAAGGCTCGTCTTGGGTAGGGTTCTGGGTCCCAGCGGGAACACCCGCCAACGTTGTCGCGGCGCTCAACAAGGCGATCAACTCGATTACTGACGATCCAAAAGCGGCCGCCAATCTCAAGCGGAATGGCGATTTGTCGGGGCTTTCGGTCAAAGCAACGGACGAATTCGTCAAGAGCGAAGTCGCAAGCTGGGGCGAGCGCGTGAAGACTGCCGGCATTCAGATCGACTAGTGCCCCGTTGCCGAAGTTCGTTTAGTCATCGCTGCACCCTCTGACACGAACTTCGGAAACAAAGGGGCACTGGCAACTCTATGATTCTAGTGCCGCTTTTCGATCTGAAGTTCCCAAGCGAGTTTGCCGCAAGTGTTGTAGGAACTTCAGATCGGCGGGACCAGATACGACTAAACACCATCGGTCCGGCATCGACCGGATGCCTGCCTTCCTAATCAGCGAGGCGTCCAGCCTGTCGGACCGTAATTTGAGCTGCGCGGCCAACGCGCCGGGAGGACATAACGGTGTCGAGCAACCCGAACACTGCCGGCCGCGTGGGCCCTCTGAGCATCCGTGCGCCTCAGAAGTTCGTCGCCGGCGTCGCCCTTGTCGGCATCTGCGCATTCGTCTTGTGGGCAATCGAAGACCTCAATCAGGGGACCATCAAGTTCATGGGCCCGGCCATGTTTCCGCGCTCGCTGGCAGTTCTGCTCGGCATCGGCGGCGTGATCCTGATTGGCGACTCGCTGCTGCGCGACGGCGAGGCACTGGCGAAATGGTCGCTGCGCGGTCCGGTGTTGGTCAATGCCGGCATCATCCTGTTCGCGCTGACCATCCGCCATTTCGGTCTTGCCGTCGCAGGCATGCTCGCACTCGTGGTGTGCGGCTTCGCCACCGAGGAAGCGCGGCCGCGCGAGGTGATCATCTTTGCCGCGGCGGTCACGCTCGGCTGCATCATCCTGTTCCGCTACCTGCTCGACATGTCGGTGCCGGTGCTCGTCATCCCCGGCACGTCGATAGAGTTCTGAACCCGTGCTGGAACTGATTTCTCATCTCGGCGAAGGCTTCTCGGTCGCCCTGTCGCTTCACAACATCATTCTGTGTTTCATCGGCTGTATGCTGGGAACGCTGATCGGCGTCCTGCCCGGCATCGGCCCGATCGCCACTATCGCGGTGCTGCTGCCCATAACCTTCAGCTTCGAGCCGGCGAGCGCCCTCATCATGGTCGCCGGCATCTATTATGGCGCCCAGTACGGCAGCTCGACCACCGCCATTCTCCTTTCCATCCCCGGGGAGGCCAGTTCCACCGTCACCGTCCTCGACGGCCACGAGATGGCCAAGCAGGGCCGCGGCGGCATCGCGCTCGGCATTGCCGCGATCGGTTCCTTCTTCGCCGGCACCGTCTCGACCGTGTTCGTTGCCGCACTCGCCATTCCGCTCACCAGCATCGCGCTGATGTTCGGTCCGGTGGAATATTTCTCGCTCATGGTCACAGGCCTCATCTTCGCCGCCGCCCTTGCCCGCGGCCCGATGTTCAATGCCTTGATCACCATCGTGTTCGGCGTGCTGCTGTCTACCGTCGGACCGGACCTCGTCAGCGGCAAGCTGCGCATGACCTTCGGCGTCAATGAGCTTGCCGACGGCATCGATTTCGCCGTGATGGGCATGGGACTGTTCGGGATCGGCGAGATCCTGCGCAATCTCGACCACACCATGTCGCGCGACGTGGTGAAAGGCACGATCGGGCGACTGTTGCCGGGAATGGCGGAATTGCGCCAGTCGCTTTGGCCGATCATCCGCGGCACCGTCATCGGCGGCGCGCTCGGCATCTTGCCGGGCAATGGCGCCGTGCTGGGCGCCTTCGCCTCCTACACCGTCGAGAAAAAGATCGCCAAGGACCCTTCGCGCTTCGGCCGCGGCGCCATCGAAGGCGTGGCGGGCCCTGAATCGGCCAACAATGCCGGCGCCCAGACCTCCTTCATCCCGCTGCTCACCCTCGGCATTCCACCGAACGCCGTGATGGCGATCATGGTCGGCGCCATGACCATCCACGGCATCATCCCGGGGCCGCAGGTCATCAGCTCCAATCCCGATCTGTTCTGGGGCCTCATCACTTCCATGTGGATCGGCAATTTGATGCTCCTCATCATCAACATGCCGCTCATTGGCATCTGGGTGCGGCTGCTGAAGGTACCCTACCGGCTGCTGTTCCCGGCGATCATCATGTTCTGCTGCATCGGCGTCTTTTCGATCAACGGATCCACCACCGACGTTGTCATCATGGCCGCCTTCAGCATCCTCGGTTATGGCATGAGCAAATTCGGCTTCGAGCCGGCGCCGCTGGTGCTCGGCATGATCCTCGGGAGAATGATGGAGGAGTCGCTGCGCCAGTCGATGATCATCTCCGGCGGCGACTTCACGATCTTTGTAACCCGGCCGATCAGTGCCGGGCTGCTGGTCTTTGCCGTTGTCCTGCTGGTGATTGTGCTGCTGCCGACCATACGCCAGCGCCGCGAGGAGATATTCGTGGAGGAAGAGGACTAGCACTACTGCGTCACAAAAATCTGCGCGCCGCATCCCCTTCTGTCGTCCCGGCCAAGCGAGCGAAGCGAGCGCAGAGCCGGGACCCACAACCACAGAAATAGCGAGAGGCTGCGGAATATGGGTCCCGGCTCTTCGCGCTTCGCGCTCGGCCGGGACGACAAACAATGTTTCTGACGCAGTAAGACTAGTGCCCCGATCTGAAGTTCCTAAGCGAGCTTGCCGCGGGTATTGTGGGAACTTCAGATCGGCGGCACTGGGCCGTGATCCGCCAATGGCGCTTGGCAACAGGCGAATTCAACCTTCCCGAAAAGTGGAGACGATCCAATGGGTCGCATCGCTGCACTGGAACCGGATCAACTCTCGCCGGAACAGAAACGAATTCACCACGAAATCGCCGGCGCGAGAGGAGGCGTGGTTCGCGGACCCTTTGCGGTATGGCTTCGGCTCCCACCAATAGCGGACGCCGCCAACCAGCTAGGCAATGCGATACGGCTGCGCGGAAAGCTCGACCGCCGATTGTTCGAGCTGGCAATTCTGATCGTGGCGCGCCACTGGAATTCTCAATACGAATGGTATGTGCACGAAAAAGATGCCAGGGCCGCGGGCGTCGCCGAAGAATTGATAGCAGACATCAGAGAGCGGCGGGCGCCGACTTTCGCCAGAGAAGATGAAAGGCTGATATACGAGCTGGTTATCGAGTTGCAGGACAGCAAGACGCTTGAGCTCAAGACGTATGAACGTGCGGTTGCAATGATGGGCGTTGATCTGTTGATCGAGCTCGTGACAACCATTGGTTTTTACACCACGGCTGCGATGATGATTAATGTCTTTGATGCGCCCGTTCCGGATGGCAGCACACCGCTTAAGTAGCTCTCGTGTTGAATAGCCCCCGTTTGGTGGCGAATGGCCGCGCGCTGGGCGCGGCCGGCAACAGCGATCGGCTGTTCTTCATCCTGATGTATCGATGGTTTTCGTCGCATCTCCGGCATGCGCTCGCCGCGACAGAGGATTCAAATCTGCCACAACGCTGTAGAATCGCTCGTCTAGATTGAAGAGATCGCGACCGATCGAGCGTGCGGCATTCGAAGGATGGCAAGATGATCCGCAAGCGGCAATCGGACAGCCTGGGCGGATGCAATCCGCCAAGTCGAGCTGTTCCTGGACAGGCGCCCGTCAGGAAAATCACGATGACATGCGCTGCTCGTCTGGCGAACAACAACGCACGCGCGCCGCCGCCAACACGTTCCCCTCCGTCAGGCCGGTTAGATTGGCGCAGCCGACCGATTGGCCAACAAGGAAAATGCGGTAGACTGCCTCCCAATGCGCCGCGCCAAATCGTCGGCCGTCATCGGGAGGCAAACGTGAACTCGGGAATGGCTGCCGTCTTCGCCGCGCTCATGCTCGCGGCCTCCCCTGCGCAGGCCCAGTCGGTCGCTGACTTCTATCGCGGCAAGACCATCACCATGGTGGTGCCGGCCGACCCGGGCGGCAGCTACGACCTGCACACCCGGCTGATCGCACGCCACCTCGGCGAGCACATTCCCGGCCGGCCATCGGTGATCGTGCAGAACATGGCAGGCGCCGGCGGGTTGCGCGCCATCAACTATCTCTACGAGAAGGCGCCGCAGGACGGCACCGTGCTCGGCATGCCGGTGCAGGAGAACGTGCTTGCCGATGCGCTCGGCGGCAGCGAAGTGCGCTACAAGATCACCGACTTCAACTGGATCGGCCGGCTCGCTCCCGGGGTCGACGTGATCGTGACCTGGTGGACCTCGGGCGTGCGCAGCATCTCCGATGCGACCAGGGCGTCGGTGCCGCTCGGCGCCACCGGGCCGGCGTCGGGCACGAGCCTCTATCCGCGGATGCTCAATGCGATCGCGGGCACCAAGTTCGACATTACCTCAGGCTACAAGCACAACGAGATGCTGCTCGCAATGGAGCGCGGCGAGACCTATGGCGCGTTCACCTCGCTCGCCACGCTCAAGACCACCTACCCGACCTGGATTTCCAACAAGCGGGTCTACCTGCTGGTCTCGATCACGCCAGCGCCGGCGCCTGAGCTTGCGGGCGTGCCCGACCTGGCGTCGCTCGCGAGGACCACGAGCGACCGGCAGGTGCTGGCGATCTTCGCGAGCGCGAGCGCGGTCGGCCGCTCGATCCTCACCACGCCCCGCGTGCCGGCCGCGCGCGTCGCCGCGCTGCGCGACGCGTTCGAAGCCATGACCAAGGACGCTGACTTTCTGGCCGACATCCGCAAGACCCACGCCGAGTTCGGGCCGCTGCCCGGCGCGACGTTGCAGAAGCAGATCATGCAGTCGCGCGACGTCCCGCCGGCGGTGTTGCAGCGGGCGCGCGCGGCGGTCGGGCGGTGAGCGGGTCGCAAGCGCAAGCGCGGCTCACCCTCCGACCCCGTGCTGACGGACGAGTACGAGCACAACGGCAACAAGAATGGCGATCAGGATAATGTGAAGCCAGTTGGCGCGCGTCATTCCCATGGCTCCCTCTCCTGCCATTTGATCTCGACGATCGCCACAAGAACTGCAAAACCGCGGCAATACGTTGACGTGGGTCAAAGAACCAAGTCAAAGACCCAAGTCAAAGAACTGGATCAACGCGCGGCCGCGGGTTCGCTCTTCGTCAAAGTTTCCCGGCGACTTCAGTGAGCTGATCGGTGGCCTTGCCCCAGCCTTCGTGGAAACCCATCTTCTCGTGGGTTTCGCGGTCGGCCGCCGACCAGTGCAGCGCGCGCGCAGTGTAGCGGGTCTTGCCGCCCTCGGGCTCGAACGTGATGATCGCGGTCATGAACGGCTTGCCGGACGGCTCCCACGCCGACGTATAGGCGTCGGTGAACACGAGCTTGCGGTTCTTGACCACTTCGAGATAGACGCCGCGATTGGGCATCTCGTGGCCCTCGGGCGAGCGCATGACCACGTAGCTCGAGCCGCCCGGCCGCACGTCGGTCTCGACCACCGGCGTCGTATAGGGCCGCGGCGTGAACCACTGCTTGAGCAGCTCGGGCTCGGTCCAGGCGCGATAGAGCTTCTCCGGCGCCACATCGATAAGGCGGGTCAGGACGAGCTCATGGGTTGCAGACGCATTGGCTTCGGCAGTCATGACGACGCTCCATTGATGGACGTGATAAGGGATACTGGGTCCGCGCTTGCGCGCGGACGATGGGGTTAGGCCATCGCGCAGCTCGCGGCCGCGCATATTTCCTCGGCGGTCATGTCACGCTGATGGGTTGCGACCGACCAGCGATGGCCGAACGGGTCCTCGATCATGCCGAAGCGATCGCCCCAGAACATGTCGGCAACCGGCATCGTCACCTTGGCGCCGGCCTTGACGGCGCGCGCCACGAACGCGTCGACATCGTCGACATAGAGATGAATGCTTACCGGCGTGCCCTTGAGCGATTTCGGCGACAGCGCGCCGCATTCCGGCATCTCGTCGACCAGCATGACGGAGGAGCCGCAGACCTTGATGCAGGCATGCATCAGCTTGCCGTTCTTGCCCGGCAGCCGGGTCATCTCTTCGGCGCCGAAGGCCGCTTTGTAGAATGCGATCGCATCCGCCGCCCCGTCGCAAATGAGATGCGGCGAGAGCGTCTGCATGTGGCCGGGAGCCGCGTTGGTGTTGGCGGATTTGGCGGTCGGGGTCGCAATCGCTTCGGCAGTCGTCATCGTGCCTTCTCCTTGCTGGGATGGTTGAAGATGAGCTCGACATAGCGGCGCAGGTGGTCGACCGATTGGGCGGCCACCTGCGGTCCGCCCTTGGCTTTCGCCAGAATGAACGCACCCTGCAGCACCGCCTGGGTGTGGAGCGCGAGGCTTTGCGCGGTCCAATCCGCCTTGATGTTGTGCTTGACCATCGCCTCCGCGATGTCGGCCTCGACCCTGGCGGCGTGCTCGCTGATCGAGCGCGCGCAGGCGTCGCGAATGGCAGGATGGGTGCCGTAGGTCTCCTGCACCATCGTGCCGACCAGACAGGTGAACTCAGGCACCTTGCCCCGCAGGATCGCCTTGCGGAAATCGATGTAGCCGAGCACGCGCTCGAGCGGATCGGGATGGCGGTGGTAAGGCGCGGCCGCGAAGAAGCCGCCGGTCATTTCGGACCAGTAGTCGGCGGCCGCGACCGCAAGCTCGTCCTTGCTCCTGAAGTGATGGAAGAAGGCGCCCTTGGTCACGCCGGCGGCCTCGCAAAGGTCGTCGACGGTGGTCGCCGCATAGCCCTTGCTGCGGATCACTGACAGCGCCGCGTCGAGCAGCTTGGTGCGCGCGGTGGGCTTTGTGGTTGCGGTCTCGGGTGTCGTCATGGATCATCCCCGCTCGCCGACATACCGACTAGTCGGTATTGTGTCAACGAGAATTTCCGCCCGCTCCGGCGATCGCGCAAATCCTCGCCAGCACAATGATTTAGGCGCAGAAGATTGAGCCGTGGTGGCGCAGATACGCCCGCGTCCGCCGCTCCGGCGATTGCGGTGCCGGTGCGTCTCGCCCATCGTCGCGGCGACAGCCATCTCCCCACAAGAGTGGGACCGCCCCCTATCCGGGCGAGGCCGTGCCGCACTATCATCGCGGCGGGTGACGGGCGGAGCAAGTCGTGCTGCGATTACGCGTGTTTGTGTCCTCGCCCGGCGACGTGGGCGCCGAACGGGGTGTCGCACTCGCGGTGGCGGAGCGGCTCCAGTTCGAATTCCGCGGCCAGGTCCAGCTCGAGACTTATCTCTGGGAGCGCAGCCTCCTGCGCGCCACCGACACCTTCCAGGCGCAGATCGTCGACATTCGCGAGGCCGACCTTGCGCTCTTTATTCTGTGGGCGCGGATGGGCACGCCGCTGCCGCCCGACCAGTTCAGCCGCGACGACGGCAGCCAGTACACCTCGGGCACCGAATACGAGTTCGAGCGCGCCAGAGATGGCAACGAGCGCACCAACTCTCCGGAAATTCTCTGCTACCTGAAGACCGCCGAAGTCAGCCTGTCGATGAAGGATCGCGAGCTGCGCGCCCAGCAGGTGGCCGAGCTCGACGCGGTGAGCTACTTCGTCGACAAGTGGTTCCGCAACGCTGATGGCACCTTCAAGTCCGCCTTCTACAACTTCGAGAAGACCGCGCAGTTCGAGGAGCTGCTGGAAGTCCATCTCAGGGACTGGATCAGGGAACGGCTGAAAGCCGCCGAGGTGGTCGAAACCGCAAGCGCACAATGGAAGGGATCGCCGTTCCGGGGGCTGGAGGCCTTCAACTTCGAGCACGCCTTGATCTACTGCGGCCGCACCGGCCTGGTGGCGGAGTTGCTCGAGGCGTTGCGGCGGCGCGGAGCGGTCGGACACGGCTTCCTGATGGTCACGGGCATGAGCGGGGTCGGCAAGTCCTCGCTGGTGCGCGCCGGCCTGTTGCCGATCCTGACGCGGCCGCGCGTGATCGAGCACGTCATTGCGTGGCGGCGGGCCGAGTTCAAGCCGAGCGTGGGCGCCCGCTCGCTGCTCGGCGTGCTCGCGGCAGCACTGCTCGAGCCGGAAGCGCTGCCAGTGCTCGCGCCCGACGCAATCCGTGTGGAGGAGCTCTTACGCGATCCGCCCGCGCTCACCATGGCGATCACGCGCGCGCTCGAGCGCGTCAGGCTTGAGCAGGACGCGATCAATCCGGTGCATGACCCCCGGGGCAAGGCTTATCTCGTCGTTGTCTGCGACCAGTTCGAGGAGATTTTCGACGAAAGCGTGTCAGACGCCGATCGCGTCGATTTCTGCGAGGCGTTGCGCACCATGATCCTTACCGGCCAGGTCTGGATCATCACCACGCTGCGGGCGGACTTCTACAGCCGATCCTCGGAACTGCCGGAACGGTTCCGCGACCTGTTCGTCGAGCGCGGCGGCATCTTCACGGTGGGGGGCCCAAGGCCGCCGGAGATCGCGCAGATGATCCGCCGCC
Source organism: uncultured Alphaproteobacteria bacterium (assembly GCA_963753575.1). Classification (GTDB taxonomy): domain Bacteria; phylum Pseudomonadota; class Alphaproteobacteria; order Rhizobiales; family Xanthobacteraceae; genus VAZQ01. The sequence goes on along the minus strand of CAVWCR010000003.1, from coordinate 681,040 downwards.
CGGCGCTGATGGCGGGGCTGCGGTTCGAGCGGCGCGGCGATCCAGAGGAAGGGCTCGACGACGTGCTGCGCGACGCGGCGTCTGGCAATCCCACCGTGCTGCCGCTGCTCGAGTTCACGCTCGACGAATTGTGGCGGCGCAGCGCCGGCTCGGGCGTCCTGAAATTCTCCGACTATGACGATCTCGGCGGCCTGCATGGCGCGCTCAAGATCAGAGCCGATGAAGAGTTCGCCCGCCTGCCGCCGGCCGTGCAGGCCTCGCTGCCACGCGTGCTTGCAGCGCTCGTGCACAGCGACCCGACCGACGAGCGGCTGATCCTGCAGAACCGGGCTTCGCTCGCGCAGTTTTCGAACTCGCCCGAATGCAAGGCGTTGATTGACGCCTTCGTCTCCGCCCACCTGTTCGTCGGCGACCATGACGCGGACGGTACGCCGGTGATCGGGCTCGCGCACGAGGCGCTGTTGCGCGAATGGCCGCCGGCGCTGCAATGGATCGAGCAGAGCCGCGAGATGCTGCGGCTACGCGCCGGCATCGCGGCGGCGGCGGCGCTGTGGCGCAACGCCGGTCAAGGCGACAGCCACCTGATGACCGGGGCGCCGCTGCGGGACGCCGCACGGCTCTTTGGCGCCAGCGCCGACATGCTGATGCCCGAGGAACGCCGGTTCATCGAAGCCTCCCTCGCCGAGGCGCGCCGCGTGCGGCTGAGCAACATACGACGCACCGCCGCCATCGCGTCGGCGGTGCTGCTCGCGATCCTGATCCCGGTCATCGGACTGCACGAGATCGCCTATGACTTCTCCTTCGTGCGCGCCCTTCCAAGGGTCTGGAACGACGAGCGGCGCGCACCGATTTCCGCCGAGGCGCTCGCCAATCTGCAGGCCAGCATCGACACGCTCGGCGCGACCATGCGCGCGCAGGGCGCCGACATGGGCAAGCGTCCGGAGCTCAATCCCTGGGCGGTCGCCCAGATCTGGGTGGCGCTGCACGGCATCGACCCGGACATTGCGGACGGCGGGCCGCGGCTGCGCGAATTCATGAGCACGACTCGCGACCCGATCTGCCAATGCTGGCGCGAGACCGAGGACAAGCTGCCGCACACTCTCTCGACCGCCTGGGTGCTCTATGCGCTCGCCGACTACGGGCAGGCTGCCACCCGCCAGGAGATCGAGGCTGTGCTCAGCCGCCAAGGCAAGACCGGCTGGTGGGCGATGTTTCCCGCCACTCCCGACGAGGCCAACGCCTCGACCTCGGCGACTGCCTGGACGACGCTCGCGCTGCATCACCAGCTCTCAAAGAATCTAATCGCACCCACGCAGCGCGCGGTCGTCACGGCGGCGATCGACAAATCCATCGCCTGGCTCACGCGCCGCGCCACGCCCGGCCAGGCGCGGTGGACCGAATATCCCCCAGGCAACATCTTCGAAAAGACCATCGACTACCTGGCGGCTTCCGCCCTCGTCGTTCATACCCTGCATACGGTTGCGGGCTCACACGCATTCGATGCCAAGTGGCTCGAGCAATTGCCGGCGCGCGTACCGGCACCGCTGGAGAACGAGCTCGCCAAGGGCTACGTGTTCCGCAGCAAGACCCAGTTCACGCTCGATGACGTACGCCACTATCCGTTTCCGTGGATGATGCGCGCCACGGTCGAGTCCTACGAGAACGGCACGAGATCAGAGCGGGCGCGCGCGCTGCTGTGGCTCGAACAGGCGCTCCAGGCGCCGCGACGCGCGGAGGAGTTCCGCAACGAGTTCTGGACTATGGCCGAAACGCTGTTCGCGCTGCGCTATGTGCAGCCGCTGCTCGATCCAAAGAATGGAAAGCCCGTGCTGTCGCGGCGCTAGCAGGCTGCTGAACGCTCTCCTGTCATTCCGGGGCCGGCCGAAAACCAGGGCCCGGAATCCATAAGCCCTGTCTTCCCTCAATGATCAAAAGGGTTATGGATTCCGGCCCTCGCGGTGCCTGTCATTGGGCCACGCTGCGCGCGGACCCGTTGGCTCGGCCGGAATGACAGCTGAGAGTTTTTTCAGCAGCCTGCTAGCTAGGCGCTTTGGAGGGCGGAGCGCGGACAGCGCCAAGTCACCGTGCCACGACGCCGACCGCCGCTTGGCCGGAATTGACCGAATACTGACCTTTCGGCCAGTCGACCCAAATGCTAGGGGTTGGCCCATGGCCTCGCCCCACACCATTCTGATGCTCGCGTTCCCGAACGCCCAGCTCCTCGACATCACGGGGCCGCTGCAGATGTTCGCGGGCGCCAACGACGCCCTCTCCCACCAGGCCTACCGGTTCGAGATCGCCGCGCCCCAGGCTGGAGCGTTCGCCACCTCCTCGGGCGTGCGGCTCGTGGCCGATCTGTCGCTCAAGCAGGTGACGCAGCGACGCCTTGCCCGCACCCAGACGTTGATCGTGACCGGCGGCGAGCCAGGCGTCAGCCACGAACTATCGCGCGGCGCCATCACGCGCGTCGTCGCGAACGCGATCGGCCGCGTGCCGCGCATCGCGTCGGTCTGCAGCGGCGCGTTCTTCCTGGCCGCAGCCGGTGCGCTCGACGGCAGGCGCGCAACGACCCATTGGCACGCCGTGGAGGCGCTCAAGCAGTTCCGCCCTGCGGTCGCCGTCGACGGCGACGCCATCCATATCGAGGATCGCGGCGTCTGGACCTCGGCCGGCGTGACGGCCGGAATGGACCTCGCGCTCGCGATGGTCGAAGCCGATCACGGGCGCGCGATTGCGCTCGCCATTGCCAGGCGGCACGTCATCCTTCGCATCAGGCCCGGCGGCCAGAGTCAGTTTTCCGCGGAGCTTGCCGCACAGGCGGCGACCGGCAATGCCAGGATTTAAAAGCTCGCTCAGACGATCATCGAGAACCCTTGCCGCGATTGGCGAACAGACAACCTGGCGGCGGAGGCCGGCGTCTCGCAGCGCTCGCTGAGCCGCCTGTTTCGGGCGGGCCTGAACGCCAGTCCGGCCGACTTTGTCGAGCGCGCGCGAGTCGATCTCGCGCGCCGCCAGTTGCTCGACAGCGAAGAAACGATCGATGCAATCGCGTTTCGTTGCGGGTTTGGCTCGCTGCGCCGCATGGATCGCGCGTTCGCCCGGACCCTGTCCGTATCGCCCAGCGAGTTCCGCTCGCGTTTCAAGACCAATGGAAAAAAGTCATGTCAGATTTCAACGTCGGCTTTGTCCTCTTCCCCCATCTGACGCAACTCGACCTGACCGGCCCCTTGCAGGTCCTCGCCAGGCTGCCGCAATCGACGACCCACATCGCCGCCAAATCGCAGGCTCCGGTGCCCAGCGACTGCGGGCTCGGCCTGGTGCCGACATGCACATTCGAAAGCTGCCCGCCCCTCGACCTCATCTGCATTCCGGGCGGCGCGACCGGCGTCATCGGCGCGATCGGCGATCGCGAGACGATCGAATTCATCCGCCGGCAAGCGAGCGGCGCGACGTATGTCACGTCGGTGTGTACGGGAGCGCTCATTCTTGGCGCAGCCGGTCTGCTCAAGGGGCGCCGGGCGACGACGCACTGGGCGTTCACCGATCTCCTGCCGCTCGTCGGGGCCACCTACGAGAAGGCCAGGATCGTGCGAGACGGCAACGTGATCACCGCCGGCGGCGTCACCTCGGGCATCGATTTCGGGTTGAGCGTCGTCGCCGAGATTGCGGGCGAGACCGCCGCCCGCACCATTCAGCTCGGCATCGAGTACGATCCGGCGCCGCCGTTCGATTGCGGCCATCCCGACCGGGCGCCGGCGAGCGTCAGGTCGGCGCTCTCCGCGCGCTATCAGGCGTCGGCCACGACTCTTCGGGCCGCGATCGAGCAGCGCGCGGAACTCATGAGCCGTGGTTGCGCTCGGCTCGACCGGCTCTGATCCAGACGACATCCATTTGACCCGCCAGCCGCCGCACGTCGTCAATCCCGAGCTCTTCGATGACGCCGCCGGCTGACAACCGGTGCGGAATAAGGCCCGCCGACTGCAGCCGATCGAGCATCGTGTCGGCGGACAAGCCGCCCGCCCGGCTCAAGTCGGGCGAGTGCTCGATGATCGCCACATCGGTACGCGAAAGCGTGCGTTGCGCGCCCTCGATCACCGCCGGCTCATAGCCCTCGACATCGATCTTCAGGATCAGCACCCGCCGGTCGGACAACCCGAGTCCCTCCAGCGCTGAATCAAGGTCGCTGATCGGAACCTGGCGCGAGCCAAAGCCGTGATTGGCGAGAATGGAGTGCCGACCCCGGTTCGAGCCCTTGTAACGGTGCAAGCGGATCGAGCCGCGCTCGGCGCCGACCGCGGCGGCACAGACGATCACTTTGTCTATTCCATTGAGCGTGAGATTGCGATCGATGAGCCAGGCATTGAACGCGTCTGGCTCGAACGCCACGACCGTCTCCACGGCGTCGTGCTGCGCGGCGTGCAGCGCGTGCCAGCCGAGATTGGCGCCGACGTCGACAAAAATTCCGGGCGCCGACTTCGCGAGGTGGCCCGCAATCCACTCCGTCAACAACGGCTCATGAGCGCCGTATTTGGCAATATGGCGCCCGATGCCATCGCGGTAATGCGCGTAGAAGGACAGGTTCGATGTCCTGGCCCGCGCCCGGAACGCAGGCCGCCACGGCACCAGCCAGGCCAACAGAAAGGACAGTGTTCCAGCAGGACGAGGAACGCGGCGCATTCACAATGCCCGCAATTCGCGCGCGACCTTGCGCAGAAATTTCTCGCGCGTTGCGGCATCGGCCGCGTCCATGCCGTACTGCGCCAGGTAACGCGCACGGGGGACGCGCGGAAACAACAGGCGGATGCCGCGCATAAGCATGCTGCGGCCGGGATCGAATATCAGCTTGTTGAGCCACCAGGGCGAGCCGTAGGTGGTCACGACCGCGAAGCGCTCGATGTTGTTCAGGATCGGCTTGGTGCGGCCGCCGTCCAGCTCGAACACGACGCCGGGCAGCCAGACCCGGTCGATATAACCCTTCAGGATCGCCGGCATGCCGTACCACCAGGTCGGAAACACCAGCACCAGCCCATTGCACGTGAGCAGGCGCTCGATCTCCTTCGGCACATGCCCCCGGTTGGCGCTCGTGTTGTGATAGGCAATCCGCTCCTCGCGCGAGAGCACCGGCGCAAAGCCCTCGGCATAGAGATCGCAATCGTCGACCTCGTGCCCGGCCTCCCGCAGCGCGTTGACGACGCAATCGTGCAGCGCCGCAACGAAGCTCTCCTTGACCGGATGAGCATAGATCACAAGATACCGCATGGGGAAACCTTCGCCGCTTATGCTGTCGGCAGCACCAGGAATTCGCCTGCCCGGCGCAGCGCGTTGTGATCTGGCGTGCAGGCCGATTTGTCAATCGCCGCGACCCGCGCACCGGGCGGACCCTGGCGACAGGCCTCCAGCATGGCCTCGACCGCCTCGCGCGATCCCGCAAACAGCGCCTCAACGGTTCCATCGCTGCGGTTGCGCACCCAGCCCTCGAGGCCGAGCTCGACCGCGGTGTATTCCGTCCAGGCGCGGTAACCGACGCGCTGCACGCGGCCGCTGACCACTACGCGGCAGACCAAGACGCTCATCCAAGCTCTCCCGTGTCCTTCGCATGCGCGCCGCGCCAAGCGGACGGCGACCAGCGCTTGAGCCTGTCGATATAAGGCTCCGGCAGCCGCCACTCGCGCGCCGCCTCGACCACCATGCTGATATAGCCCGGCCGCGCCGTCCCCTCCCCTTGCCGGCGCGCGATGTAGACCAGCGCCGCCGCCCGGCGCGCGCCGAACCGCACCGGCAGAAAGCGGCGCAGGTAAAGCTCGGTGTCGACGCTTTCGTAGGCATTGAGTGCGACGAGGTCGCGCAGCGTCACGCGCCAGAGCACGCCACGCAAAAGCGCGCCCGGATACGGCGCGATCGAGCCGACGCCGTCCGGGTTGATCACGAAGCGCCAGCCCGCCAACGTCGCAACGCCGAGCGCCGTCGCGCCCGGACAGCGCGCACCCATCAGGGCGCGGCTCATGTTAGATCCGTAGGCGAAATGCAGCGTCATGGCGTGACTGAAACGCGCTTGACTCCCGTTGCGAACGCCCGTGCCACATCGTTCCCTCCCCCAGCCAAACGCGGAAACACCCGCGTTTGGCTGGGGGAGGGAGCAGGCCGTGCCCGCAGCAATCGATGTGCTCTCCAAAATCCGCTGAAAACATCACACGAACTCCATGATCACGGCATCGACCGCGAGGCTGTCGCCCGGCCGCGCCACGATCGTCTTGACGACGCCGTCGCGCTCGGCGCGCAGGACATTCTCCATCTTCATGGCCTCGACAATAGCGAGCGTCTCGCCGGCCTTGACCTCCTGCCCTTCGGCGACCGCGATCGCGCGCACGACGCCCGGCATCGGGCAACGCAGCGCCTTGCCGCTGTCGGCAAGGCTCTTTGCCGGCATCAGGCGGGCGGCCGCCGCCTCGCGCTCGGTATAGGCAAACGCCCGAACCTCGACGCCGCGATGCGCGAGACCGAAGCCGTTGAGCACCGGGCGCACCTGCACCGCGATGGCGCGGCCGTCGAACGTGCCCAACCACAGCGGATCGCCGGGCTTCCAGGACGAGGCGAGCCGATGCACTTTCTTGCTGCCGGCAAAGCGAACCGCGAGTGTCTCACCCTCGCGCGCGATCGCAAGCGCGATCTCCGCTTCGCCGAGCCGGACCACGCGGTCGCTCTCGCGCATCACCGTCTGGCCGGGGCGCTGGCCGGAGATCCGGCGCTTGCGCTCGCCCAGCACATGGTCGATCGCGGCCGCGACCGCCGCAATGACGCGCTGCATCTCGCCTTCCGGTGTGATCGGATGAAAGCCTTGCGGGTATTCCTCCGCGATGAAGGCGGTCGAGAGCTTGCCCGCCTTGAAGCGCTTGTGCTGCATCAGGGCTGCAAGAAATGGAATATTGTGGCGGATGCCATCGATCGTGAAGGCATCGAGCGCGTCCGCCTGCGCGGCGATGGCTTCGGCGCGCGTCGGCGCATGCGTAATGAGCTTGGCGATCAGCGGATCGTAGTAGACCGAGATCTCGCTGCCCTCGCTGACGCCGGTATCGACGCGCACGGTGACACCATCGGCGACGCCAGATGGGGGAGGCCGGTAGCGCGTCAGCCGGCCGATCGAGGGCAGGAAGTTGCGGTAAGGATCTTCGGCGCAGACGCGGGTCTCGATCGCCCAGCCTGAGAACCCGATATCGGCCTGCTTGAGCTTGAGCGTCTCGCCGGCGGCGACGCGGATCATCTGCTCGACCAGATCGATACCGGTGACCAGCTCGGTGACCGGGTGCTCGACCTGCAGCCGCGTGTTCATTTCCAGGAAATAGAAGCGCTTGTCCTGGCCGGCGACGAACTCGACCGTGCCGGCGGAGTCGTAGCCCACGGCCTTTGCCAGTGCGACCGCCTGCGCGCCCATCCTGGCGCGCGTCGCCGCATCGAGGAGCGGCGACGGGGTTTCCTCGACGACCTTCTGGTTGCGGCGCTGGATCGAGCATTCGCGCTCGCCGAGATGGATCACATGGCCGTGCTTGTCGCCGAGCACCTGGATCTCGACGTGGCGCGGCTCGACGATGAACTTCTCGATGAACACCCGCTCGTCGCCGAACGAGGATTTCGCCTCCGAGCGTGCGCGCGCAAAGCCTTCGGCCACCTCGGCGCGTGATTGCGCGATCCGCATGCCCTTGCCGCCGCCGCCGGCCGACGCCTTGATCATCACCGGATAGCCGATCGCGTCCGCGATCGTGATGGCGTGGGCGTCGTCCTCGATCACCCCGAGGTGGCCGGGCACGATCGAGACCTTGGCGTGCGCTGCTGCCTGCTTGGCCGCGATCTTGTCGCCCATGGCCGCGATGGCCTTGGAGTTGGGACCGATGAAGACGATCCCGGCCGCCTCCAGCGCCTGCGCGAACTCGGCGCGCTCGGACAGAAAGCCATAGCCCGGGTGCACGGCCTCAGCGCCGGTCTGCCGGCAGGCCGCGATGATCTTCTCCATCGAGAGGTAACTTGATGCCGCTGGCGGCGGACCGATAGGAACGGCGGCGTCCGCCATCGCGACGTGGAGCGCGTCCTCGTCGGCCTCGGAAAAGACCGCGACCGTCGCAATCCCCATCCGGCGCGCAGTGCGCATGATGCGGCAGGCGATCTCGCCGCGATTGGCGATCAGAATGCGCTTGAACATGCCGCCGAATGCCTTCGAGGCTCAAAGAGTGGCTTTGCGGCCACAGCCTGTCAATGCACGCAAGCACAGCCTGTCAATGCACGCAAAAAAGCCCGCCGGTGGTTCCGACGGGCCGGTTCGGACGTGGATTGCCTTGGAGGCGCTCAGACGAGCGCAACCTGCCGTTCCGCACGCTGGCTGGCGAGCCAAGCCAGGATAACCTCGTCAACATCCGGCGAACGGCGGGTATTCTCCCAATCGGCCAACCGCGCTTCGAGCCAAGATGGCCCGGTCACAATCGGTGAGGTCGCGATTGCCTGTCTGATCTCATCAAGGTCCGCAACCGGCAACTCGTACTGCATCGACGCACTCCATTCCCGTTCCCGGACATATTTCGGCGACCGTTTACGAGGGGTTACACGGCTCCCAAATGTCCGCTGGGACGCAGGTTCCCCATCCGCAGATTGGTCGCGTGAAAAGCTGGCTTGGTTCAAACAAATCACCCGGGAATTGGTTTCAAGGCGAATCATCTCCCCCGAGCGCGACGCGGCAGCGGCACGCATGTGGCAAAGTTGGGGCAGTCCAGAGGAAATTGTCGCTACCCGCGGCGGTTGTTACCAGGTTATTGGTTCCCGCCATACGATGAGACCGTCAACCGATCAACATCGAGGGCCGCTAAGCAGCGGTCGCGCGCGGCTCCAAATCGCTCGCTCTAACCGCTCCCCGACTATGGATGGCGATACCGCGATGGCCTATACAGACGCCCGACAATCGCAGATGTCGAAGTCGCGTGACGGAGGTGTGTAATGACGCTCGCGCTCAATGATACGGCCCCGGATTTCGAGGCTCAGACGACCGAAGGCAAGATCAAGTTCCACGACTGGATCGGCAATTCCTGGTGCGTGCTGTTCTCGCACCCGAAGGATTTTACGCCGGTGTGCACCACCGAGCTCGGCTACATGGCCAGGATCAAGCCGGAGTTCGATAAGCGCGGCGTCAAGATCATCGGCCTTTCGGTCGATCCGGTCGACCGGCACTCCGGCTGGGCGAACGACATCAAGGAGACCCAGGGCTTCGCGCCAAACTATCCGATGATCGGCGACGTCGACTTCAACGTGTCGAAGCTTTACGGCATGCTGCCCGCCGCCATCTCGGGCGATCCGGCAAAGCGCACGGCCGCCGACAACCAGACGGTGCGCAACGTGTTCGTGATCGGACCGGACAAGAAGATCAAGCTCATCCTGGTCTACCCGATGACGACGGGGCGCAACTTCGACGAGGTGCTGCGCGTCATCGACTCGCTGCAGCTCACCGCCAAGCACAAGGTGGCGACGCCGGTGAACTGGAAGAACGGCGACGACGTGATCATCTCCGGCTCGGTGAACGACGAAGACGCCAAGAAGATATGGCCGCAAGGCTGGAAGGCGCCGAGGCCCTATCTGCGGATCGTGCCGCAGCCGAAGGGCTGACGCGCTGGGATCAACGCCTCAATTCGAGGGCACGCGCCAAATTCCTGCCGCATCCGGCCCGCACGGCGGTCTCTCGCCCGGGATGAACGGGTGAAGAACGGCCCTGACCTGTGGGCGATGATCAATCCCTGCCCGGGCGAGTTCTAGCTCGCCCGCAGCGCCTGCGCGGCCGCGACCATCACGTCGAGCTTCTGGCGCGCGAGCGCGCGCGAGATCGTCATCAGTCCGCAGTCGGGCGCGAGCAGCACGCGGGTCGGCTCGAGGTGGTCGAGCGCGCGCGCGACCTTGCGCTTGACCGTATCGACGGACGGCGCCGGCGTGTTGCCGGGATCGACGCAGCCGAACACGAACAGCCGGTCGCGGTAGGGCTTAAGGATCACGGGATCGTAGTCGCTGCGCGCGAACTCGACCGTGAAACCCGAGATGCGCGTTTGCATCAGGCGATCGAGCAGCTCCGGATAGGTGTATTGGTGCTGCAGCTCGGCGCCGCCCGGGTAGCCGTAGCAGAGATGGACAACGGTCGGCACGTTGACGCCCTCGAGGCAGCGATCAAGCGCGCGCGCGCCATAGTCGATGACCTTCTCGTGGTAGCGGGTCATCGCCGGCTCATCGAGCTGGAACATGTCGCAGCCGGCGGCCTGCAGGTCGAGTAGCTCGGCGTTGACCGCAGCGGCGACATCCATCGCGAGCTCGGCCTCGTCCTTGTAGGCCTCGTTGAGCGCGCTATCGATCACGGTCATGGGACCGGCGAGCGCCATCTTGATCGGACGCGACGTGTGCGCCTTGGCGAAGCGCACATCCTCGACCGTCGCGGGTCCGCGCCGCACGATCTTGCCGGTGATGCGCGGCACCGTTCGCGGCTGGTGCCGGCGGCGATAGACCTCCTTCTGCGCCTGGTTGACGAGATCGATGCCGTCCCAGGTGCGGGTCATGTGGAAAATGAAGCCCTCGCGGCGCTGCTCGCCGTCGGTGAGCAGGTCGAGGCCGATCTCCTCCTGCTCGCGCAGCGTCACGATGGTGGCGTCGTCCTGCGCCTCATGCAGCGCCTCGCCTTCGAGCTGGAAGGTGACGCGGTTGCGCTCGGTATGGGCAAGCCAGTGCGGCCGCGGGAAGCTGCCGATGCTCGTCGTCGTCAATGGTCCCAATTTCATTCCAATTCCGTCCTCGTGTTACGCGTCTTCGAACAAGCGATTTTTCCCGCATCTCATTTCTTGTAGAGGCTGTCGATATAGCCGCTCTTGTCGAGCTCGGTGATGAAGCTCGCATCATAGAAATCCTGCGGCTTGTGCATGCGCATCTCGTGATAGTCGTAGATCTCCATCATGGTCTTGATGCCTTCGGCCGACGGATAGGGCTTGACCGGCAACTGCACGGCCTGCGCATAGATGTGCTCCTGCGCGCGGGAATCGCGGATGCCGTACCATTTCGCCATGGCCGCGAAGGCGGCGTTCTTGTCGTTCCTGATCAGTGCGAGCGCGTCGACCGTCGACTTGACGAAGCGCCTGGCCGCCTCGCGGTTGTTCGGCAGCCAGTCCTTGTGCGCGTTGACGCCGGAGCCCGGCATCGGAAACTTGTAGACGCCGGTATCGACCAGGTCGCGGTAGCCCTGATGGATCGCCTCGCCCACCGCGATCTCGTCGGCCGCAAAGGCGTCGACCCGGCCGCGCTTGATGAGCTCGCCGCCCATGCCGCTCGCCATCAGCGAGATATCGCGCCTGGGGTCGAAGCCCATCTTGCGGCTCCACAGGTTCAGCACGTAGTGGCTCAGCGCGCCGACGCTGGAGAAGCCGATCCGCTTGCCCTTGAGGTCTTCGGGCCGGGTAATGTCCGGGCGGCTGATGATGTGGAAGCGCGACACCGGATCGTTGGTGGCAAGCACGATGCGCTGCGGGGCCCGCGCATCAGAGGTCATGCGCACGATCGTGGGGCTACCGCCGCCGATGTTGATGTCGCCTCGGCCTCTGCTGGTGCCGACGAACTCCTTGGGGACCACGAGCCCGGAGCTCTGCCGGATCAGCTCGGCCGCCCGCGGCGTGATGAACTGCTTCGCGTCAAGGCCGTTGCGCCGATAGATGCCGGCCTCGGCCGCCATCACGAATGGCAGCTTGGTCAGCGAGACATCGCCGAGCTCGATGGTGATGGGGAGAAGCTGCGCCTGCGCGCTCGACGCGGCCGCAGCCCCGATGGTGGTCAGGAGGGCAGCCCCAGTTAGAATGCCTCGCATGATCGATCCCTCCCTATCTCGAATGTCCTTATGGATGAGGCAGCCTTGCGGACAACGGCAACCTCGTCAAGCACCATACCTGCGTACCCAATGGCGACGTTGGGCAGCGTCCAACTGCGGCACGACGCTCTCGACATCCGCCCGCGCCGCACGCCGAAACAAATCACATGCCGGGCACGGCCGGCGACCGGTTCGTTAGCAAATTCTTAATACGCACAGGGCAACACAAAAAAATCCGTCGTCATAAATACATAGGCCGACTCAAGTTATGGTGCTGAGCGTGGAATCCCTTGTCACTCAGGAGGAGCCATGCAGGTGTCTGTCGTCTCGGTGGCCAAGCGTTGTGCCCACTGCAACGAACCCTTCCGCATCACGGAACAAGGTGTCGAAGCTCACCCAGCCGGCGAGCAACTCGTGTGTAGCGAGTTCTGCGCCGAAGCCATCCGAGAGGAGGCCAACCAACAGAAGCGTGTGTCATGACGGACCACGCCTTCCCTTCCGGCTTCACGTAAAGGGGCACACATAATCCCCGCATGCTCAAACAATGACGCCCGCGACTCGCGGGCGTTTCTCTTGCAGAGAACGTTCTTGCGGCGACCGCGCCGGGCAGGCACGCTCGTCAAGCCACGCCGACAACGACTCACCGCCGGTGTCTCGGACCGCACAATTGCGTTTGTCAACCAAATCTTGCGGCCGATGACCTTCACACTCTGATCAACCCGGCGCCCAACTCACGCTACAATTGAATGTTAAGTGTCTTCATCGCAGGAGCAGTCATGCCAGTGCCGTCCCTTATCACGATGGGCAAGCGTTGCGCCTATTGCAACGAGCCGTTCCGGATCACCGAGCAAGGCATCGAGGCCCTCAGCGCAGGTGACAAGCTCGTCTGCAGCGAGTTCTGCGCGCAGGCGCTGCGCGAAGAGAGCCAGTGGATCGAGCGACGCGCATCGTAGGCGCACGCGCCAGCAAGATCGCTCTCTCCATCCTGCAAAGAAGTCTCTATCCCGGCGGGCGAAAGGCGGCGAGCAGATCGTCGACCTCGAGGCCATGTCGGTAATCAGGGTCGATGAAGCGCGCCCGCACGAGCCCGTCGGTGCCGACCACGAAGGTCGCCGGGATCGGCACCACCCAGGCGTCGTTGCCCTGATAGGTCGGCAGATCGTGACCGCGGCTCGCGAAAAAGTCCCGCAGCTCGGCACCCAGCCAGATCGCAAGATCGAGCGACATCGCATAGCCGTTGTCGAGATCGGTAAGGATCGGAAACGGCAGCTCGAGCTCCGCGATCATCTGCGCGGTGAACTGCTGCCGATCCGGCATCACCGCGACAATCTTGCCGCCGGCCTGCCGGATGCGCGGATAGGCCTGCGCCAGGGTCTTGGTGTTGATGCGGCAGTAGGGGCACCAGTGGCCGCGGTGGAAGATCAGCGCCACGGGGCCATCGTTGATCACATCGCTCAGGCTGACCATGCGGCCGGTCTGATCGGTCAGCAGGAACGGCGGCATCGGATCGCCAGGCTGCGGACCGCCGACGCCGGCGTTGCTCTCTTGCAGCCTTTCGACCAGCTGGTCGACGAGACCGGCATAGGACGGATTGAGCTCACGTGAGACGGTCGCAAAGTGCGCGAGCCGCTCGTTCAACGAAGCATCCATCTCGCAGCACTGCCGATAGGTCTCTTCCAGGATCTCATTCGGCGGTCGGCTCATCGCACCATCTCGCAGCCGGCATCGGTCGCCCGCTCGCCAGGATTAGATACTCTATGACCCGCCGCGGGGAGTCCGAATTCAGGGCTGGCCACTATTGGGACCACGCGCGGCGAACTGCCGCTGCACGTCCGGCTGCGCCAGCATGGCGTTGATCGCGCGGTTGAGGATGACCAGACCGCCAGCAACGCCAGCGTGAGATTGCGACGCCACGCGATACGCGTCGGGCCCAGGCCACTTGCAACAACGGCACTATCTACAACAAATACCTGGGCTTTATCCACCCAGGCGACGCGAAGGAGCGCCCCGCCCCTGATCAAAGACAAGGAGCGCATATCGGGCAAAAATGCATTATTGAAACGATGGAACAGTACTCGGAATTCTGAGCAGTAGAAGAAGATGGATGGTTGCCGGCTCGCCGTTGATATCGGCGGTACCTTTACGGATGTCGTGCTTGAGACCCCGGAGGGATTTTTCTCAGGCAAGGTGCTCACTACCAGCCATGCCCCGGAAGAAGGGGTCATCCGCGGCATCACGCTCGTCCTGGGCAATGCCGGCGTCGCGCCCGGGCGCGTCAGCCTGACCATCCACGGCACCACGCTCGGCACCAACGCCATCATCGAGCGCCGCGGCGCACGCACCGCGCTGATCACAACCCAGGGCTTCAAGGACACCATCGAGTTCGCGTTCGGACACCGCTTCGACCAGTACGATCTCGAGATGGTGCGCCCGACGCCGCTGGTCACCCGCCCGCTGCGGCTCGAAGTGCCGGAGCGCATGGCCGCGGATGGCAGCGTGCTCCTCCCGCTCGACGAAGACGCCGTGCGCGCGCTTGCCCGCACGCTGCGCGAGCAGACCATAAAGTCTGTCGCGGTCTCGCTCATTCACGCCTACCGCGAGCCGAAGCACGAGTTGCGCATCGGCGCGATCCTGCAGGAGGAATGCCCGGACCTCTACGTGAGCCTGTCGCACCAGGTCTGCCCCGAGATCCGCGAATACGAGCGCACCTCGACGACGGTCGCCAACGCCTACATTCAGCCGCTGATGGCGGGCTATCTCCGCAACCTGGGGACGCGGCTCAAGGAGCTCGGACTGCCCGGCCCGCTGTTGATGATCATGTCGAGCGGCTCGCTCACCGCGGTCGAGACCGCGATCCGTTTTCCGATCCGGCTCGTGGAGTCGGGACCGGCGGGCGGCGCAATCCTCGGTCAGCATCTGGCCAAGGAGCTCGGTGCACCGCAGGCGATTGCGCTCGACATGGGCGGCACCACCGCCAAGATCATCCTGCTCAACGACTATGAGCCGCGCCACAGCCGCTCGATGGAGGTCGCACGCGTCTGCCGCTTCCTGCCCGGCAGCGGCCTGCCGCTGCGCGTGCCCGTCATCGACATGATCGAGATCGGCGCCGGCGGCGGCTCGATCGCCGAGCTCGATATGCTGCGCCGGATCAAGGTCGGACCGGAGAGCGCAGGCGCAAACCCCGGCCCGGCCTGCTACGCGCTCGGCGGACGGCGGCCGACCGTCACCGACGCCGATCTCGTGCTGGCCAAGCTCGACGCCAGCTTGTTCGCGGGCGGCACCATGAAGCTCGACGAAGAGCGCGCCCGCGACGCCATCGCGCGCGAGGTCGCAGCGCCGCTTTCGACCGACGTCGCGACCGCGGCCGCCGGCATGATCGAGATCGTCGACGAGAACATGGCGAACGCCACCCGCGTGCACGCGGCCGACAACGGCGACGACGTCGAATTGCGCGTGCTGATCGCGACCGGCGGCGCGGCGCCGCTGCACGCCGCGCGCATCGCCCAGAAGCTGCGGATCGACACCGTGGTGGTGCCAACCGGCGCCGGCGTCGGCTCCGCCTTTGGCTTTCTCAAGGCGCCGATCGCGTATGAGGCGGTGAACTCGCATCTCGTGGCGCTCAACCGCTTCGACGCAAAGCGCGTGAACGAAATCTTTGCCGAGCTGCGACGCGAGGCGGAAGCCATCGTGAACCTGGCCGGACGCTGCGAGAGCCTCTCCGAGCGCCGCTTTGCCGACATGCGCTATCGCGGCCAGGGGCATGAGCTCAATGTCGAGTTGCCGCCGCGCGAATACACCGACGCCGATGCGACAACCTTGCAGGAGCTGTTCGATCAGCAATACCGCAAGACCTACAGCCGCACGATCCCCAACCTCGGCGTCGAGGCGCTGACCTGGATGCTGGTGCTGGTCGCCAAGCCCGCGCAGCGGATAGCCGAGGCAACGCGCGTGGCGGGCCCGGCCGGTCCCGCGCCGGTCGAGCGGACCAAGCCCGTCTTCGACGGCGAGATTGGGCAGTTCGTGACGGCTTCCGTCATCCGACGCGACGCCATGCAGGCAGGCGCCACCTTCGCGGGGCCCGCCGTCATCATCGAAGATCAAACGACGACCTACGTGCCATCGGCCTTCGAGGGCACGGTGAACGCGCATGGCCATCTCGTATTGAGGCGGCGGACAGCATGAGCAGCGATTTCCAGAAAATCCGCAACCAGGTGATGTGGGACCGGCTGATCGCCGTGGTGGAGGAGCAGGCCCGCACCATGATGCGGGTGGCGTTCAGCACCGTGGTGCGCGAGGCGGGCGACCTTTCGGCCGGCGTGTTCAATCCCGCCGGCCAACTGCTCGCGCAGGCGGTGACCGGCACGCCCGGCCACATCAACTCGATGGCGCGCTCGGTCAAGCATTTCATGCGCGAGATCCCGCCCGACACGATGCGCCCGGGCGACGTCTACGTGACCAACGACCCGTGGAAGGGCACCGGCCATCTGTTCGACCTGACCGTGGTGACACCCACCTTTCACGACGGCCGGCTGGTGGCGCTGTTCGCCTGTACCGCTCATGTGGCCGACATCGGCGGCAACGGCCCCGATCCGAACTCGCGCGACGTGTTCGCGGAAGGGCTGTTCATTCCGATCATGCCGCTGTGCAGCGAAGGCAAGGTCAGCCCCTGGCTGATGAACCTCCTGCGTGCCAACAGCCGCGAGCCGGACCGCCTGGAGGGCGACATCTATGCGCTCCTCGCAAGCAACGAGGCAGGCGCCAACCGGCTCACCCGCATGCTGGAGGAATACAAGATCGCCAGCCTCGATGCGCTGAGCGAGCACATCCTCACGGCAAGCGACACCTCGATGCGCGAGGCAATCGCAAAACTGCCGAAGGGAATCTGGTCGCATGCGATGCGCATCGACGGCTTCGACCAGCCGCTCGATCTCAAGGCGACGCTGACGATCGAAGACGACATCATCCGGATCGATTTCGCCGGCACCTCGGGCGTGTCGCGCTACGGCATCAACTGCCCGCTCTGCTACACCGATGCCTACACAAGCTTCGGCGTCAAATGCCTGGTGGCGCCGCGGCTCGCCAACAATGCCGCCGTGCTGGCGCGCATCAGCGTCACCGCGCCCGACAACTGCATCGTCAACGCGCTGTTTCCGGCGCCGGTCACCGCGCGCGCGGTGATCGGCCAGATGCTTCCTGACGTTGTGTTCGGCTGTTTCGCCCAGGCGATGCCGGGCGAGGTTCCGGCCGAAGGCACCGGCGCGAGCTGGAGCCTGCGGCTCGGCGCCGGCCCCGGCATCACCGGCAATGCCGCCGGCCAGGCGACGTCCTTCATGTCGCAGACGTTCCAGAGCGGCGGCATGGGCGCCCATCCGAAGCTCGATGGCCTTGCGGCGACGCCATTTCCCTCCGGCGTGAAGGCGATCGCCATCGAGGTCACCGAGGCGATGACGCCGCTCGTGGTCTGGAAGAAGGAGCTGCGCGCGGATTCCGGCGGCGCCGGACGGCTGCGCGGCGGGCTCGGCCAGGTGATGGAAATCGGCAGCCGTGAGGACGCGCCATTTGCGATCTTCGCGCGCTTCCAACGCGTCGACTATCCGGCGCAGGGCCGCAGCGGCGGACAGGATGGCGCGGCCGGCATCGTCCGTCTGAGATCAGGCCCCGCACTCAAGTCGCGTGGCAACCAGGTGATCCCCACGGGCGACCGGCTGATCGTCGAGATGCCGGGCGGCGGCGGGCTCGGCAACGCGGCCGAGCGCGATCCGGAACTGGTCGTTGCGGACATCCGCAACGGCTACGTCAGCATGGAGAGCGCACGCGAGCAATATAAGGTCGTGATGCGCGACAACCTGTCGGTCGACCTCCCGGCAACAGACGCGTTACGTCGCAGCTCCTGATCGTTGAGATCGACCGGGGGGCAATGCGCATGGCCTGCCCGAGACCTAGCACCGCCCGCCCCGATGGTTTGGATCATCGCGGCATCGCAACCCCGCCACACGGTATCCGCATCCGGCTTCCGGCCAAACGCGAAGACCGCTATCATGAGTTGTAATGCGTACTGGGTTGGGGGGCAAATGTTTCGCTTGATGACTCTGGCGATGGCTGTAGCCGTGCTTGCAGCCTGCGCCACACCTTATGGAGAGCAAGGACTCCTGGGCGGCTTTAACGCCATTGAGCTGCGTCCCGACGTGTGGCGGGTCAAATTTCAGGGCAACGGCGTCACAACCCGGGAGACGGCGCAGACCTTTTGGCTCAATCGTTGCGCCGAACTCACGCTCGAGAAGGGCTATAACGCCTTTGAAATCCTCTCGGACATGCAATTCGTCATGCGGCGACCATCTGACGAGAGCAATCCAGCGATGCCACGCAACAGAATTCTGGCCGCGGGCCGCGCAACTGTTTTGGCATCGGCTGACGAGCTTGCGGAAGCATCAGGCTGGCGCGGTGACAGCAGGCGCCTAGCGTCGCAGACAAGCGATATCGATCTGCCACGCGTCAAAGTCGCCACCGTCGCCGCCCGCGGCGTGCCTATCTTTATCTATACGGGTGGCGCTGCTGTCCGCATGCCGCGGCTCGAAGGCGATATTCACATGATCAAGCGACCAATTGCGGCAGCGCCGCCGAAGATATTCGATGCCAGGTTTCTGAAAGCTGCGCTGGCACCGCACATGAAGACGGACAAATGTGGCGGCGGCAACGTCTGCCCCCATGTGCACGAATATCTGCTACCAGCCGGCACGCTGCGATAGGCCGTTTCCGCGCAGCGGCGCGCGCCTTGACGGCCAGGACCCCTCTGTCAGTTGTCGCGTCCGCAGCGGTACATAGCGCGACGGCAAGACACAGAAAGCCGCATTGGCCCCGTTTCTCTTGCTGCCGACATGCGATCGAACGTGGCGCGGCAATTGTCCGACTTCCTCCAGGACACCCACTGACCGAGCGCCGGCAATTGGATAATCTCCCCAAGAGACTTTGGGGATTCTCTTCTCGCCGGGATCGGTGCAATTCAACCAGTCCTGCGACACTTCCAATCCAGGTAATCGAATGAATCGCTTTGCCACCCCCGATCGAGCATCTGGAGTCGCTATCGCGGCTCGGATGCTGATCGCCGGGCTGGCCATCGGACTGTGCTTAGCTGGACCCACCGCCCGCGCACAGGACAACGCGCTGGATAAATTCGTCGGCCGCTGGGACGTCCGGGTGAAGACGCTCGAGCCGGAAAAGCCCGACCTGACCTACACCGAGACCTATGAATGGGTATTGGGTCACCAGTTCATCAGAGCAACGACCGAGGGCAAGTCCGACGGCACCGAGGATCTGGTCATTGCCGGCCGCGACCCGAAGACCAATGGATACCCGTTCTGGATCTACTCCTCCACGGGCACCTCCATGTTCCTCGCTCCGGGCACGTGGGATGCGCGCAGCCAGACCATGGAATGGACGAGCCCGGCCTTGTCGGACGTATCCTACCATGCGCGCTGCAGCTTCCCAGACGCGAGCACGCGACGCTGCACCTTGATCATCAAGAACTGGTTCGGCAAAGTATTGCTTGAGCAGGAGACCAGCGCCGTCCGCCGCTAGCCCTAGTGCCGCCGATCTGAAGTTCCTACAACACCCGCGGCAAACTCGCTCAGGAACCTCAGATCAAAAAACGGCGCGCTAGGCTCATAGAGTCGCTAGGCTCATAGAGTCGCTAGAGACTCATGGTTTCGGTAGTCCCCTTTTGCTTCCGAAGTCTTTGTCGGCGCCGCGAGGACTAAACGAACTTCGGAGGCGGGGCACTCGTCCGTCGGGCTGCCCGAATAATTAGCGACGGATGATAGCGCTACGATGATAGAGGAACTCACTCCACAGATCATCGCCAGTTCCCTGCTCCTGATCATCGTTATCGCGCCGATTCTCACGCTCTTGCTGTCGACGCTGCTGCTCTGGGGCTACCGACGAGCGGTGACGCGCGCGATGGGCACAGCCGGAGAGTTCGAAGCCTGGGCGCCCGGAACCCCGACCGAGCGCGCCGCACCAACGCCACCACCGCTCGCGGCTGTCAGCGATCCCGCCGACCTCTACCGGGTCGCAATCGGAGGACCCCGGCACTATCTCATTTGCTATGTCGTCGCCGGGCTCGCATATGCCGCCATCTTTGCGCTCGCCGCCCGGTTCGCCTACCCGCTCAGGAGCGATCTACCGGGTTTTCTCATTGGAGTGTGGATCTATGCTTGGCCCATCGTCCTTGCACTGCCTTTGATCGTCCCGGGTCGAGCGCGTTCATGGTCTATCGGCATCGTCGCTTATCTGGTCGCGTTCCTGCCGCTCGGACTCTGGGCCGTGTGGATCCCAGATATCCCTAGCCTCCGATATGGCGGGATCGATTTGCCGGCCCGCTCCTCGATGGCGCCGGCACCGATGATCGGCCTCTGGTTTACCGTGAACGGACCGCCTACCCTACTGATGCTGGTCTGCCTCACGCGCCGCGTGCGCGCCGTCGCTCCGCTCGTGCTCGCCCTGGTGACGACAGTCGTCAGCGGGAGCTGGTTCGCGCTCATCACACTTTTCTCGCGTCAAGGCGCGCACGCCGCCGTCGCGGTGGCGGCTTGGCTCGGCGTGCACGTGGACTGGATGGTCGCGGCGACGATTGTGGTATCGCTCGCCGGCTTCAGCGCACTGGGCTGGGCGCTGGCGCGTGGGATCACCGGAGCTTACCGGCAGCGAAAGCTGAGCGAGCAATCCTTGCTGCTCGATGCCTTGTGGTTGCTGTTCGCGACCTGGTACGCGATGTGGCTGGTGCTGGGCGGCCTCAAGTGGGCGGCGACCGCGTTGGTAGCGCTGCTCGCCTTCAAGCTCATCTTGGCGGCGGCCCGCCGGCCCGAGGCCCGCACCGTGAAAGCGACGCGCGACCTGACGTTCCTGCGCGTCTTCTCGCTCGGCCGACGCAGCGACGCGCTACTCGACGGCGTTGCGAAATACTGGCGGCACATCGGCAGTGTCCAGATGATCACCGGGCCCGACGTCGCGCTGAGCACCGTCCAGCCGCATCAGTTTCTCGATTTCCTGAGCGGCAAGCTCGGCCGGCATTTCGTGCGCGATCAGGTGTCGTTGGAGCGCAGTCTGGCTGAGCGAGATCGAGCACGCGACCCGGACGGCCGCTTCCGCATCAACAACTTCTTCTGCCATGCCGACTCCTGGCAACCGGCGTTGCCGCGACTGGTCGAGGAAGGCGAAGCCGTCTTGATGGATCTGCGCAGCTTCTCCGCCATGCACGCCGGCTGCATCCACGAGCTCCAACAGCTCGTGCAGAATGTGCCGCTCGACCGGTGCCTGCTGGTCGTGGACGACAGCACGGACGGGCCGTTCCTCAAACGCACGCTAAAGGAAGCATGGGAAGAGCTCTCTCCCGCGTCCCCCAATCACCAGCGCTCCCCGGAGGAGGCCACGACGCATCGCTTCGAGCCTGGAACGGGAGCATTGCGACGGCTCCTGCTGAGACTTTGCGAAGCCAGCGCCAAATAAGTAAGCCAGGTAGGCAAGCCATGTCAGTGAGACAAGCGACATTCCGCACTGCTCGGCACGTATAAGTCCGGATTGGACCGACCAGGAGACGTTGGTCCTATGCCAAGGAGTCTGTTCCTTCAAGCCGCGGAAGCAATACGAGCGCCTCAAAAGTGTGCTTGGCTGGATGATTCGGCAGCGCCTTGTCAGACTTATCAGATATGTCCGAGCATGAAATTCCCGGCGCGGCCGACACAGAGCGGACGACGGAACGTGCGGGCACGGGGCGCCAACTTGCCGCGCGACGTTACGCAATTTTTTCGTCAGATCAATACGAACGAGGCTTTCTGCGCGTACAGGCCAGCGATTGTGGACGCGCATTTGCCCGGGGTGTTGCGTTCGACGCCAATCGGACCCATGATATGCGAACGGAACCCCGCGCAATTACGAGGATCTGATTATGGCGACGACATGGACGCAGGCCGTCCTCACCATCATTGCCTGTTCCGCCATCGCGGGCCTGTGGGCGGTGTTCAGGCCTGATCTGGTGCGAGACAATGATGGGCGCAGGCTGCCTTCCAGTGTTACAGCGCGCGTGACTTTCACTGTCTTGTTCATTTTTGCATATCTGGCGATGGCGGCCGCATTCCTGTTTGGCGGTTTCTTTATCAAGTCTCTCAGCCAGCTCGTGGGGCCTGTGCCGAGGTTCCTGCAGGAGTTCGACAACCAAGCCTTTGTGCTCGCGCTGTTTGCAAGCTTCGGGCTTTACTCATTCGCACCGTTTCGAGAGGTTGAGCGAAACGTGCTGTCGTGGATGCACGACACGCGCCATCTGCGCGGCGAGCTTGAAGCGCTCGCCACCCATCTCGAGGACTGCGTATTCAATACGTCGCTCGAAGAACACAACCGCAACTTGAAGAGCCTCGAGGCCTCGGAAATCTACATCACCGACGACAACTCAAGAAGCATCGGCCTCGAATCCGTCATTGCGTGGCGCAAGACCGCGTCCCTGCTCCGGCACGTGCGCGAATGGAACGCAGCCGGGCCGCGCGTTCTCAGCCAGGAGGAAATGGAAGTCCTGCGCGAGCTCGACGGAGCCCACGCACGCAAGACTCGACTTGCCATGGACATCATTCGCATCTTCGACAGCATGCGCGAGGGCGGCGACTCGACCAGCGCTCTGACGGCGGTATCGGACATGCTCGCCAGGGCCTCGCACGCCAACCGCAGAGACGTTGCCCAAGCGGAAGAGGCGGCGCAAGCCAAGCTCGGGGACGGATCCGAGCCTGCGGTCAGGGAACCCGTGCGCATAACGGGCGGTCAGCTGCAACAATATCTGAAGAAGATCGAGGGCTACTTTGTTGTCGAGTACAGACTTCTGCTGAGCCGCGTGGCCAGGCTGGCGGCCAAGTCGATCATTCGCGCTGGCGATACCTCAGACCATCGCTTGGATGAGCTCAAGTCAGCCGGCTTCGAAGGACTTGGCAGCATCCGTCCGTTGAGCGCTCACCGTATCCTCTGGCTGTTCCTGGCGGTCGCGGTCGGCGGGTTCCTGACCTACTACCTGCTTTGGTACGACATCATGATTCAGCGTGTGCGGGCCCTGCCAAACCGCACTTTCACCGACGCTGAGATCGCCGCGATCGGCCAGACCACTCTGATCGGCATCGGCTTCTTTGTCACCACCATCGCCTTTGCGGGGTTGATCGGGGCCCTGTTTGGCTCGACCAGCGCCAATGCCCGCGCTAAGGAGACGCCGTGGGGCAACTACTTCTTCGCCGGGCTGATTGCCATCGGCATCTATTTTCTGATGCAGATGATCCGCGAAGCGGTCATACATGCGATCGGATTAGGCGACGCTCTGGCCATTCTGCGGTCGAGCGATTGGATCGTGCGGATCAAGACGTCCGCGCCCTGGTGCGTGCTCCCATTTTTCACGACGGTCGGCATCTGTTGGCTCGCGCGCCAGCGGCCTTGGCAACCGCTGGGTGTACTGGGCGAGAACGGGACAATCATCCTACAACGTCTGCTCGACGGGCTCGTGATCGGCCTGCTGATGCTGCCCGCCCTCTCGATCGCCATCAGCGTATTGCTGATGAGCGGCGCTCATCTGCCGGTTGTCCTGCGTTCGCGGTTTGATCCCCCGGTAATGGCGATCCTGAGCATACTCGGCTTCATTGTCGGGGCAACGGTGGTTCGCGACGTTCGATCGGCAGCGCACACCCGGGTCGTGTTACCCAAGCTGCGCCAGAAAAGAGGTGCCAAGGCGCAGGTCGCGGTAACGAGCCCCGCCGTATAGCCGGTCGCAACAGGCGTCCTGCAAGACAGGCTCCTCTTCAGGTGCTCGACGGCGGCTCTTCCGGGGTCCGCTCACGCTTGCCGACGAACCCGGAAACAATCCAGCCGATGAACCAGACCACGCCATAAAGGACCGGGGCAGCCAGCAGGAACCCGAGGATCAGCTTCCAGGCCTCCGGATCAAGCTGGCCGGCCACCCACAACCAAAGCCCGTAGAGCACCGGCAGCAACAGCAGCGCCGCCACGCCGACACCGGCCCGATGGCAGCCGGTCCTGATGCGTTGCGCGCGCCAGTCGGGCACCGACAAGGTGTGCCTGATCTCATTATTCACGAGCGCCATGCGATCGATGAGCTGGCTTGCGATCCGCCAATCGATCGTCAGGGCCACCTGTTCCGTGCCGGCTGCGACTTCGAAGCGCACGCTCGTTGGCTCGTCGGCAACCCTGACCTCGGTGATGCTCTCCACCTTATAGTCCGCCATGCGCGTTCTCCGATCGCTGGAGGCAGCCGCAGTCGGCGTGATGGCACCCCCGGAATCCGGCTCCCTCTCGGTCCTCAGTACCGAAGCGGCGCAGACAGCACAAATCAGGCCGCTGCCCCTTGCGGTGCCGCGACCTGATTTGCAGTGCTCTGGATCAGATCGTCGTCAGCGTTCGCAGTACTGGCGCAGGGCAGCTATGGTCTTGAAGTTAGGCGTACCGGTCACTTCCAGTTCCTTCTCGCGACCGAAGCGAGACGACTGGAAGCGCCTCAGACAGCGTTCAGTCTGCGGGCCGCACTCTCCATCGACCGAGATCCGCTGACCACAGGCGTCACAGCCGTTCATCCGCTGCTGCGCCTCGAGAATACGGGAGCGCGGAAAGTCCGAGCATGCCCTGCCTTCGGTCGGATCCGGCGGCTCCTCGGCTGTGTTCGGCCCTCCGCCGCACGGACGCGCCTCGATGGTGCAACGGATGAACCAACTGCCGATCGTCCCCGGCCGCGCCGGCGAACAATTCCAGTTCTTATCGTCCGCCCTGTCCCAAAGCATCCATTGACTGCCGTACTTGGCGCTGACATCGCGCTGCCAGTTGGCGATGGCATCAGCCATGGCCGCGCCTTCGCCTCTGATCTCACGCGCCTGGGTAAACGGCCTGAACTTGGCCTTGCCAGCCGCATTGAGCATCGGCTTGCACTCTTTATCCCCGCCGGGCTGCTGCGCGCTTGCGCCCAGCATCAGCATCGCCGTCATCAGCGCCGCAAGGGCGCCCCGCCAAAGTATGGATTTCGGAGTCATCTACACCACTCCCCTCACTTGGATTTCAAAGTCATCTGCACTCATGCACGACACTTGTGACACTTGTGCACTCACTTGCGGGCCTCATCAAACCCATCGCAACGTATCACGCAAGATTTGCGCGAGGTGGACTTCGCATTTCCGACAATACCTCCCAGCGCATCGCACGTTAAACAGAAATCTGTTCCGGTGACAACGGTCAACACAGTGATCGTCATCAATCACGGCAGTACGACTCCTGTTTGTATGATGATCTTTGCACCCCACATGCTGATGACACGCAAGAAACAATGGGAATCTTCGCCTGGCGAAGCAGCGATAAACGCAAGCTTGCCAAGCATGTAGTAGTGGGATTGATCAGCAAGTTACGCGGGAGTTACACGCAAGCGCATGGCTTGGCGGGCCGCCACAATTCTGTCTCTGCGGCGCAAGTTGAAAGTGGAGCGACAACCACCGATCAAAACATTTCAGAACTAAAGTCTCATTTCAGATCAGCAATATGTGTTTGATTCAATTCGACAGTTATCCACACTTAAGTCCAGCCGATCATTTCTACCATTTCTCTGAACCACCTCCCTTTCGGCCGCGACCAAAGAGGTAGCGAACGGCAGGAGGGACTCATGTTGGCAGCAACACTCGTAAAGTCCGCAATGCTGGTGGTCGGCCTCGTCCTCACCAGTATGTGCTTGCAAACCCTTATGTCCGTTGGCGATCTTCCCCTCGCATTGCCGCAATAAGGAAAGGGCCCGGCTCGATCAAGGCGGCGCCCATCCGCCGATCCGGCGGCGCACAATAGAGGCAATCTGGCAGGCGATTTCCCGCGCGGCAGAGCAGCGGAAAACTGGAATTGAAACTTAAGCGTTTGTTTGGTCGCACGACTTCATCCGAAAAGCCTGCAACTTTTTCGGGATGACACGCTAAGTCTTTGATATTGCTGGCGCGCTCGGAGAGATTCGAACTCCCGACCCCCAAATTCGAAGTCTGGTGCTCTATCCAGCTGAGCTACGAGCGCTTGTTGGCGTCGCCGAATGCATGGCGGGCCGGTCTTGATCAAATCACCGCGGGCAACCCCAGGCCCGCTCCACTCGCATGATGTCGGCAATGCGCCGGCGGATGTTTGGCGCAAACCGGATCTGCTCCTGATTATAGATGTAGCAGCCCCCGTTGCCGAAGTACTGGATCGCGCGCTGGGTCCGGAAGCAGTAGCCGGCCTGCTTGTAGTAGGTATTGCGCTCCACCCACAACGACTGGCAGTCCTGAGCGCTGGCGACCGGCACTCCCACGGTCGTCGCAAGCAGTAGCGCCGCCCCGGCGATCGACATCAAGCGCATGCCAACATCCTCCTTGCCTTCAATCTTCTAGCCCTCAATCCTCGACTGGGAGCCATCCGCTGCCCCGCCGCCTGGACAGCATACAGCCGCCCATGCGATTTGGAAGAGACGAACAATGCTCGAAGCGAGGAGAACGATGGCGGAATGGGAGCCGATGGGATTCGGCAAGCTCATGGGCTTCAAGCTGATCAAGCGATCGCCCGAGCGCAGCGAAGCTGAGCTTGTCATCCGCGAGGAGCTCTGCAACCGGCGCGGCGTGATGCACGGCGGCGCCGTGATGGGATGGGCCGACACCATGGGCGGCATGACCGCGAGCGCGGCCCTCACCAACGGTCAGGTCACCGCCACCATCGAGAGCAAGACCAATTTCTTCGCGCCGATCCTCAAGGGCGACACCGCCCGCGCGGTCTGCACCCCGCTGCATTCGGGCCGCACCACCATCGTGCTTCAGACCGACATCACCCGCAGCGACGGCCGGCTCGCCGCCATGGTGATCCAGACCCAGATCGTGCTGCCGGCCGAGCCGCGCTGAGCCGGAAACCGATCGGTGACGATGGGCCGCGGACATCTCGGTTTCTTCTCCGATATGCTGGCCCGATAAGCCATCGGGAGGGCACCATGTTGCGATCGACCTTTATCATCATGACGGCACTCGTCGCCCTGCCCGCGACCGCAGTGGCCGACCCGATCGCCGACTTCTACCGCGGCAAGCAGATCAAGTTCATCATCCGCTCGGGCGTCGGCGGCAGCTACGATTCCTATTCGCGTCTTCTTGGCCGCCATATCAGCAAGCACATCCCCGGCAACCCCTCGATCGTCCCGATCAACATGCCGGGCGGCGGCGGCATCCGCGCCGCCAACTATGTCGCCAAGGTCGCGCCGCAGGACGGCACCATCCTGACCATCGTCAGCCAGGGCCTGCCGGTCGACCAGGCGCTGGGCCTCAACGCGAGCTTCCAGGCCGACCTGCGCGACTTCCACTGGATCGGCAACATCAGCGCGTCGAACCAGGTGCTGGTGACCTGGCACACCTCGCCCACCAAGACGCTCGCCGACCTGATGCGACGCGAAACCGTAATCGGCTCAAGCCAGGCCGGCTCGATCTCGGTACAGATGCCGGCAGTCCTCAACAACATCGTCGGGACCAAGATCAGAATTGTATTCGGCTATCCTGACGGCCGCGCGATCAACCTCGCGATGGAGCGCGGCGAGGTCGAGGGCCGCGCCACCAATCCGTGGGCGAGCTACATCGCCACCGACCCGCATCTGGTCGACAACAAGCTGATCATCCCGATCATCCAGATGGGCATGCAAAAGGACGACGATCTGCCGAACGTGCCGCTGATGCGCGAGCTTGCCAAGGACGCGGCCGGCCAGGCGGTGCTCGACTTCATGTCGAGGGCGGTGACATTCGGCCGCCCGATCGCCACCACGCCGGGCGTGCCGGCCGAGCGTGTGGCCGCGCTGCGCCGCGCCTTCGAGCTGACCCTCAAAGACCCCGACTTCATTCAGGAGGCGAGGAAGCAGCGGGCGGAAATTCTACCGATGACCGGCGCCGCGCTCGAAGTCCTCGTACGTGACATCATCGGCTCCCCGCTCGAGCTGCGCGAACGAGTGCGGCTGGCGATCCAGCCGACGAATGCGAAGGAGCTGCCCGGCAAGAAGGGCAAGAACAAGAAGAAATAGCGCGGCGCATTTCCAATCAGGTGCTGCGTGAACTGTCGTCCGCCGGGCAAACTCGGCTATGACGGAGCGCATCTCAGGGCAATGTGAACACGATCAACTGGTCGGTCGGCCCGCGGCCGCCGGGACCAAGCGCGCCCCCGACCATGTAGACGCTGTCTGCGAACGCGACGGCGCCGTGGCCGTGCCGGCCCGCCGGCATCGGCGCGAGCGTCAACCAGCGGCCAGCCTTGACGTCGTAGGCCTCGTTCTCGGTGAAGGTCTTGGCGCGGGTCTCGCCGCCGGTTACGACGATCAGGCCCTTGTAGAGCGCCGCGGCCACCGCGCTGCGCGGCGTCGGCAACGGCGGGCCTTCCGACCAGCTATTGCTCGCGGGATCGTAGATGTCGTGGCGGGCGGTCGGCGCGTCGGGCGTCGAGAGCCGCCCGCCGATCGCATGAATTTTTCCGTCGGCGGCAACCACCGCAAAGTGATCGCGCGCCAGCGGCAGCGGCGCAGCCTCGCTCCAGCGGCCACTCGCCACGTCGTATACCTGGTGCGTCGACGCGAGCTCGTGGTCGCGGGCGCGGCCGCCGATGACGTGAACCTTTCCGTCGAGCGCAGCAGCGCCGACCGCCCCAAGCGGAGCCTTGAGCGGCGCCAGGCGACGCCAGCGGTCGACAACCGGATCGTATTCCAGGAAGGCGTCAGAAGCGTTCTTGTGCACGGTCGAGTCGAAACCGCCCGAGGTATAGAGCTTGCCGCCGACCACCGCGACGCCGAGATGATCAAGCGGCTGCGGCAGCGCCGCACGCGCGGTCCAGCGATCGCTCGTAGCGTCGTACGCATCGAGCCGCGTATTCGACCTGCCCTGCTTGCTGCCGCCGGGCGCATAGAGCCTGGCGCCGATCGCAGCCAGCGCCGCCTCGTTGGTGAGGTCCGGGCGCGGCGCCTTCAGCGCCCAATGACCGGGCGGCGCTGTCTGTGCCGCAAGCGGCGCCACAAAGAGCAGCGCGGCCCCAACAAGTAAGGCAAACCCGCGCATGCCACCCTCCCCCGCTTTATCGTTGTTGAGGGTCGATTATAGTCGCTCTCTCGGTCACCGCTACGACCAACGAGGACAGGAGGCTTGAATGGACGTGCGTGCGGCAGTTGCGTTCGGGGCGGGCAAGCCACTCGAAATGGCGACAGTCAAGCTTGAGGGCCCGAGGGCCGGCGAGGTGATGGTCGAGATCAAGGCAACCGGCATCTGCCACACCGACGAGTACACACGCTCGGGCGAAGACCCCGAGGGATTGTTTCCCGCGATCCTCGGACATGAAGGCGCCGGCGTCGTGGTCGAGGTCGGCGAAGGCGTCACGTCCGTGAAGAAGGGCGATCACGTCATTCCGCTCTACACGCCCGAGTGCCGGCAGTGCCCCTCCTGCCTGTCGCGCAAGACCAATCTCTGCACCGCCATCCGCGCGACCCAGGGCCAGGGCCTGATGCCCGACGGCACCTCGCGGTTCTCGCTCGACGGCAAGAAGCTGCACCACTACATGGGCTGCTCGACCTTCGCCAATTTCACCGTACTGCCGGAGATCGCGGTCGCAAAAATCCGTGAGGACGCGCCGTTCGACAAAGTGTGTTACATCGGCTGCGGGGTAACGACCGGGATCGGGGCGGTGCTCAACACCGCGAAAGTGGAGCCCGGCGCCAAGGCGATTGTGTTCGGGCTCGGCGGCATCGGGCTCAATGTGATCCAGGGCCTGCGGCTTGCCGGCGCCGACATGATCATCGGCGTCGATATCAACAACGAGCGCAAGCCATGGGGCGAGCGCTTCGGCATGACCCATTTCGTCAACCCGAAGGAAGTGGGCGGCGACCCCGGCTCGGGGGCCGGGGCAGGCCTCGTCGCCCATCTCGTCAACATGACCAAGAGCGGCGCCGACCAGATCGGCGGCGCCGACTACACCTTCGACTGCACGGGTAACGTCACGGTCATGCGCCAGGCGCTCGAAGCCTGCCACCGCGGCTGGGGCGTGAGCGTGATCATCGGGGTCGCCGGCGCGGGGCAAGAGATCGCGACCCGACCGTTCCAGCTCGTCACCGGCCGGGTCTGGAAAGGCACCGCCTTCGGCGGCGCGCGCGGCCGCACCGATGTCCCCAAGATCGTCGACTGGTATATGCAGGGCAAGATCCAGATCGACCCGATGATCACGCACATCATGCCGCTTGACGAGATCAACCGCGCCTTCGACCTGATGCACGAGGGCAAGAGCATCCGGAGCGTGGTCGTGTTTTAGGGCCGCAGCGCTATTGACCGTCACCCTCCGAGGCCCGCTTCGCTCGCACCTCAGGGTGACGGATATGCGTCACTGCATGCGGCAACGGCTATCAATCGTTCTTGAACGCCTGCTTGGTGCGCTCGATCACCGCCGGCGACGATGACGACAGCCGCGCGATGAAGGCTTCGACCTCCTCGCCGGTCATCGGCGAAATGTCGATCTTTGTCTTGGTCGCATCGGCCATGAACTCCGGGTCCTTCATGGTGTCGAGCAACGCCTTGCGCAACGCGGCCTTGCGCGCGGCCGGTATTCCCGGCGGAGAAACAAAAAGGCGGCCGAGCGCCTGCACGCCGAAGATGAGGCCGAACACCTTGCGGTCGTCATCGGACTTGGCGAAATCGTCGACATGCGGGATGCCTTTAAGCGCGGCCTGCTTGCTGCCCGAGAGCTGGATGATCGGCTTGAAGTTGCCGGACTCGTAATCGTCGCGCCAGAACGCCGTGATAGTCGACATCGGCAGCCCGCAGATGCCGTGCACCTCGCCGCGCTGGATCGCGATCTTGACGCTGGCGGAGCCCTTGTAGCCCGAGACCACCTTCATCTTGACGCCGAGCAGGTTCTTGACCGCGAGCGCCGACTTCACCAGCGGGCCGGTGGCGCCGGTGGCGCCGAAAGTCGTCTCCTTGGTGCGCATGTCGTCGAACTTGGTGATGCCGGAGGCCTTCGACACGCCGCAAACTGCGACGCTCTCTTCCATGTTGCCGATCCAGGCAAACTTCGACGCGTCGTACTTGGCAGCGGCATTGCCCATCAAAGGCTCGAACGGCACCGTATGCACGAAGGTGGCCGCCACGGTGCCGTCCTTCGGCGCGATGTTGTAGAGCCAGTTGGCAGCGTTGATGCCGCTTGCGCCAACTATGTTCTGTACCACCACGAGCGGGTTGCCCGGAATGTGCCGGCTCAAGTGCCGCTGCAGCGTGCGGCCGTAAATGTCGAAGCCGGTGCCGACCTCATGGCCGACTACGATGGTGAAGGTCTTGCCCTTGTAGAAGTCGGCCACCTCGTCGGCTGCAGCCGGCGAAAGGGAGGCCGCGGCCGACAGCAGCAGGAACAATCCGATCGTGCGCTTCATGATGGCCTCACTTTGCTGTTGTCGTCAGTCGTGCCGGGTGGCCTGCTTCGCACGCTCAATCACCTCGGGTGGCGAGGCGGCAATGCGGGCGATGAAGGCTTCGACTTCGGCGCCGGTATCCGGATTGATGTCGATCTTGGATTTCGCCGCGTCATCGAGGAATTGCGGATCGCTCATCGTCGCCGTGAACGCCGCGCGCAGCGCCTTTGCCCGATCGGCGGGCAAGCCCGGCGTCGAGGTGTAGATGCGGCCGAGCGCCTGCACCCCAAAGATGAGGCCGAAGACCTGCTTTTCCTGCGCAGTCTTGGCGTAGCCATCGACATGGGGGACGCCGCGCAGCGCCGGATGCGGCTTGCCGCTCAGTTGCAGGATCGGCTTGAACGCACCGGACTGCAGCTCGTTACGCCACTGCGAGGTCACGCTCGACATCGACAGGCCGCAGATCCCCTGCACCTCGCCACGGTTGATCGCGAGCTTCACGCTGGCCGAGCCCTTGTAGCCCGGCACGAGCTTGATCTTGGCGCCAAGCAGGTTCTTGACCGCCAGTGCATATTTCGCGAGCGGGCCGGTCGCGCCGGTGGCACCGACCACCACCTCCTTCGTCAACATGTCCTCGAACTTGGTGATGCCGGAGACCTTGGAAACGCCGCAGATGCCGACACCTTCGTCCATGTTGCCGACCCAGGTAAACTTGGTCGGCTCGAACCGCGCGGCGGCGTTGCCAAAGATCGGCTCGAGCGCTGCCGTGTGGACGAACGTCATGATCACGCTGCCGTCCTTCGGCGCCACGTTGTAGAGCCAGTTGGCTGCGGCGAGGCCGCTCGCCCCGACCATGTTCTGCACCACGACGCTGGGGTTACCCGGAATGTGACGGCCGATATGGCGCGCCAACACGCGCGAATAGATGTCGAAGCCGGTGCCGGTTTCGTGGCCGACCACGACCGTGAAAGTCTTGCCCTTGTAAAAATCCGCGACGTCTTCGGCACCGGCGACAGTCGCGCTTGCCGCCAACAGGGCGGCGGCGATCAGGCAGCGATGGATGGCACAAGTCATGGCGCTTTCACTTCGGTTGCGGGACGCGGATGAGCTCCTTGCGCTGAGCCGGGGTCAGTGGCGCCGTGATGAACTTGAAGGCGATCGCATCTGCAATGACCTCATCGACACCAGAGATGCGGTCCGGGTCGACTGCGGTCAGCGGCAGAAACTCACGCAGCGCCCGCCGCGCGGTCTCCTCCGGCAGCTTGGCAAACGCCGCATAGGCCTTGAGACCCTCCGGCGTCGAATAAATCCAGTGCAGCGTTTCGCGGTAACCACGCATGTAGCGCACGAACACGTCCGGCCGCGCCTTGAGCTCGTCCGCGTTGGCAATGATCACTCGGCCGGTCTGCTTGTCGAATTCGGGCGATTCCGACGACTTCATGATCAGCCGCGTCTTGCCGGCTTCAAGCTCGGCCACGCCGAACGGCGCGCCGGCCCAGCCGGCGTCCACCTGCCCGCTCATCGTCGCCGTCATGGTGGCGGCCGCATTGCCGGTCTTGGTCAGCTTGAAGTTGACCTTGTAGTGCTTGCGCAGGGCGAGCGCGCCCGCGTGGGTCGAGGAACCGTTGGTGGAATAGGCGACCGTCTTGCCCTCGAGGTCCTGCACTTTTCGGATCGGTGAGCTTGCCGGGACGTACCAGAAGACCTGGCTGCCGCCGGTATAGGAGCCGCCGATGATCCGCACCGGCGCGCCCTTCGCGAACACGCCGATGGCGCCGAGGAACCCTGAGGCGACCCCGATCTGGGCGCTGTTGGAAATCACCGCCTGCTGGGTTTCGCCGCCGCCGTCGGTATAGAAGATGTCGAGGGCGAGGTTGTGCTTCTTGAACAGGCCGGCCTTGTCGCCAACCTCGGTGACGAACGTTTCACCAATGCCGCGACCGCCGACGGCCACTTTCAATCGGTCCTGCGCCAGCGCGTCGTACGCTGCCAGGATGGCCGCCAATGTCAGCCCCCATAGTGCAATCCTGCGGCCCATGTGTTCTGTCCTCGTCGTTTCCTCTTGCGTCTCTTTGCGTCTCTCCACCAGCCCGCCGCCACCGCGGCGAACCAGCCCCGAATTATCTTCAGTCTCACAAGGCAATACCAGCGCCAATCCGCCGCACAGCGCGCGTGACCAACGAGGTCATCACGGGACGTAGACGGGCTCGACTTCGCGCGGGATATCGAGCTCCAGCCGGTCGACCTTGACCTGCCCATCGCCGGTCAGGCGGACCACATTGACCGTTCCCGCATATTCCGGCGAGCCGGAGTAATAAGCCGCAACCTTGCCGTTGCCGACCCGCACCGCCCGGTTCCAATGACCGAGCGCCACATAGTCGGCGCCGGTTGCGGCAATCTCCTCATCGTTGATGAGCCAGGATGGGCGCGGAAAAATGCTGCGGTCGACGGCGGGATCGTAGTGCCCATGCGCCAGCGCTACCTGCCAGCGCGTCCTGCGCGGCCGGGTTGTCGCAAGCGGCACCATATCCCCATAGTCGCGGTGGGCGCGGCCCCAGATCTCAAGGTCGAGGTGGGGAAGATCGACAGCCTCGTCGTGGGTCACGCCCAGGATGTGAAGGTTCTCGACAACGGCGAGACTGCCATGCCGAAACACCGCCTCCGGAATGGCGGGGTCGTGATTGCCGGGCAATATCACCACCGGCATGCCGGCGGCAGAGATCACTTCCGCGGTTCGATCAAGCACGTGTTGCGGCAGCCGGTGACTCTCGAACGTGTCGCCGACCAAGAGCACCACATCCGCGCCGACGCCGCGTGCGGCAGTCAGCACGCAGGCCAGCCCCGCTGTTCCATCCCCGCCATGGATGCGAGCGGTATAATCATGATCCACGTGCAGGTCGGAGCTGTGAACAATGACGACGTCCTTTCTCATTGGTATGCCGTTGCCTCTCTCTGCACGTATCGGACGTGTCCGCCTCGACTTGATCGCGCTTTTGCCTCGTTTCCGCCGTAAGTGTATCTCGACATTGACCCGGTCAACCGCGTAGCATCAGTTTCGTTGCTTGTGGGGTTTGTCATCAGTCAGTTGCGTGCGGAAGGGAGTACCGGGCGATGAGCAGCATCGACGAGTATCGCAGCCATGCAGAAGACTGTCGGCGTATGGTTGAAACCGCGCAGGACGAGCAAGACAAACCGCTTTGGGCAACGCTCGCGGTCTCCTGGTTGCGGCTTGCCGAAGACGCCGACCGCATCAAATCAGGCCAATTGATCCTCGGCAACGAGACACCCGAATTGTCTCCTGCGGGCAATTGACCTGCGGTTGCGGCGGCTGATTTTTGCACCTACGCAGCCACCGACGGTAGCGTACTGCCAGCGTGAGGCGGTCCGCCAAGCGTCTCCCTATGGTCATTTCTTCACGGCTTCTTTTCGACCGCAGCGCCGCCCGTTGAGCCATGCCACTCCGGTGGCGTGACGTAGAACAGCGGCGTCAGCAGGTAGACCACGAAGGCCGCAGGGATGAACACCCAGGCGGCCACCGCCCCGACCAGATAAGAAGCCGGCCCGACCAACGACTTGATGAAGGCGTGAGGGTCCTGCAGAGCGGCGAGCTCAGGCTTGATCAGATTGCGCACGATATAGCGCTGCAGCGCGATGAACAGGAGTGTGTTCAAGGCGAGCACACAGCCGAAGGCACTCACCGCCAGCGGGTTGGTCGCATATTCGCCCATCATGGCGGTCGGGAACGGGATGAACGATTGTCCCATCAGGAAGATCGAGTTCAGCCACGCCATCCCGTAATTCGCATGATGCGCCAAGCCAAGAAGGTGGTGGTGGTTCAGCCAGAACTTGCACACGATGATGAAGCTGATCAGCCAGCTCAGAAATTTCGGCGCCAACTCGAGGAGACTATGTGCAAGCTCGCTGACGCTCCCGTGATCCTGGAGCGGCGGCAGCTTCAGCTCGAGCACCAGCAGCGTCACCACGATCGCAAACACGCCATCGCTGAAGGCTTCGATCCTGGTGAGGTGCAGATGGCCGCGCCTGAAACGGGCAAAAAGGCTCATGGGAAATCTCGCAACAGGACCTCGTGCCGCCGATCTGAAGTTCCTACACCACTTGCGGCAAACTCGGTTAGGAACTTCAGATCGAGAAGCGGCACTAGAATCATAGAGTTGCTAGTGCCCCTTGGTTTCCGAAGTTCGTGTCAAAGCGTGCTGCAACGTATCACGAACTTCGGAAACGGGGCACTAGTGCCGCCGATCTGAAGTTCCTACACCACCTGCAGCAAGCTCGATCAGGAACTTCAAATCGAAAAACGGCACTAGTGCCGTGGATTTTAAGTTCCTACTATTGTCGCTGCAAGGAAGCCAGAAGCTTCAAACCCGCGGCCAGCCTAGATCATCGGGTCGCCTGTGTCGCTTTGATACCGCCGCTCGCACCGCCAGGCCATGATCAGGGTACAGATAATCTGCGGGAGATCGTCTTGAGGGAGAACATCTGATGAAGAGCCGGGCCCAACTGATACTGCTCAAGCGCATCCTCGGACCATTGGCGGCTGCCATAGGCACCTGTGCTCTTTCGTTCTCCGGCCACGCGGACCCAATTTCAGATTTCTACGCTGGCCGCACCATCAACATTCAGGTCGGGTTTGGGCCGGGGGGCGGATATGACACCTATGCACGAACGCTTGCCCGCCATTTCGGCGCGCATGTCCCAGGCCATCCCAACGTGGTCGTGCAGAATGTGCCGGGCGCGGCAGGCTTGGGACTGGCAAATTCACTTTACAATATATCGCCCAAGGACGGCACGGTCTTTGGCACCTTCAACCGAACGATCCCGCTCGATCCCCTGCTCGACGGCTCGCGAGCGCACTTTGATCCGCTCAAGTTCAACTGGCTCGGCAGTCCGTCCAACGAAGTGTCGGCTTGCGTCGGATGGCATTCGGCGCGCGCAAAATCGATCGAGGACCTACGCACAACCGAAATGCTGATGGCAGGCACCGGGCCGGCGGCCGACGCGACCATCTATCCCAAGCTGCTGAGCTATTTGCTCGGGCTGAAGTTCAAGGTCATCAGCGGTTACCGGGGCGCCGCCGATTCTCTCTTGGCCATGGAGAAAGGCGAGGTCGAGGGCTTCTGCCCCTGGGGCTGGGCCTCGATCGCATCGACACGTCCGGATTGGCTGCGCGATCACAAAATCAATGTGCTCATGCAGCTTGGCATGCGCAAACACCCCAAGCATCCCGATGTGCCGCTCGTGCTCGATCTGGCAAAGACACAAGCCGACCGCCAGGCACTCGAGCTCATGATGTCGCCGACGCTTTTCGCACGGCCTTTTGCAGCCCCGCCAGGGATACCGGCTGAGCGAATTCGGGCATTGCGCGCAGCCTTCGCGGAAACGATCCGTGACCCGGCGTTCCTCGCCGACGCCGCCAAGACGAAACTTGACATCGAATACGTGAGCGACGCCGAAATCACCACGCTCCTTAGGAAGCTCTACGCCACGCCACCGGACGTCGTGGCGCGCGTCAAGGCCGCATTGAAGTAGTCGGGGGCACCGCGCACTTGGGAAATCGGGACAGCAATCCTCAGCGGCTCGCTCCGTATTTGAACGCCAGGTACCATGCGATCGCGGCCGGAATGGCGAAGATCGGAATGAAGGCGCCGGTCTCGTTGAGCAGCGGAATTCCGGCATGTATCACGCCGTAGGCGCCGTTGCCGATCGCCACCACCAGCCACACCCAGATGAAGGCGTAGGCGCCGGCCGGCCCGCCCTTGCCGATCAGGCTCGATACAAAAAAGAAGAAAGCCAGCACGATCAGGCCGACGACCACGACCGTCACGGTGTGCATTCGCGATCCCCTCTTCCCTGCGCCCGGCCCCGTGACCGCACCGATCAAGATACGCCAACGTCACGGCGCAAGCGCTCCGCGTCCACCCGCCGGATGAATCGCGGGATGTTGCCCCAGACCGCATGATAGCCGAACTTGCCGTTCTGCATCTCGTCGAGGGCGGCAGCCTTGCCCCAGCCCTGGTAGAGGATGCGATAGAGCGCCGCGATCATTCCAGTGCGGTCGGCGCCATGCTGGCAGTGCAAGAGCACCGGCGCCTCGCGGCTCGCGCGCCGCAGCACCTGCAGCGCAGCGACAACGTCCTTTCGTTTGATATTCCAGGTGTTGATGCGAAAGCGCTCAAGCGTGAGGCCGAGCCCGCGCGCCAGCAGCTCGTCGGAATTGAAAGCGCGCAGGCTGACCACGGTGCGCACACCATATGTGGTCGCGAGCCCCCTGAACCCGGCGGCATCGGGCTGCGCGCTGCGGAAGAAGTTCTGCTCCACGCGGTGCAGGTTGGGTGCGCCTTCGAGCACCACCGGCGTCGCCCAGGCCGACGGCCTTGTGGTCCCCTGCGCAATTGCCCGAAATTGAGTAAACGGCATAGTGGTGAGCCCTGCCACGAAGGCGCGACGGGTCGACCTCGTCATCCGGCGCTGCTCCGGCTTGATGCCGGCCGAATGTGCGGCAGGAGATTCACGACCGGCCCGAAATACAAGCCCGGCGTGAACGGTACGATGAGGCGGATGGATCTGGCGGGATAAGATTGCGCGAAGGCGGCGGCGGGCGCGAACAAGGCGAGAGCCAGGACGGCAAAGACGGCCGCCCGCCGGAGCGAAAGCATCCCGGGGAACATCTGACACCAGAATGGCGCGTTGCTGTTGTGCTGGGCGTGCTGCATTACGGGGAGTGCTGCCTGACGGGATATCTTTGCGCTACCCGAACATCGCGGCATGGATGGCCAGGCCGATGGTCGCGCTCAACACCGCCTCGACGACATCGAATGACAAGGTGCCCATCGATGGCTCGACGTACGGAAGGAGGACGCGCCCGACCGCGAATATGACACTCGCGACGGCGGCAACGCACATGAGTTTAGTCACCAGCGGATGGTTGGGCATGCCATAACTCCATGAAACCCTGCCGACAGTAGCGCGCCTCGGGACATTTTTACACCGGCAGATTGTCGTGCTTACGCCCCGGCATTTCCACGCGCTTTCCCCGCAGCATGGCGAGCGCCCGCGCGAGGCGCGGGCGCGTCGCGCGCGGCATGATCACGTCGTCGATATAGCCGCGCTCGGCCGCCGCAAAGGGCGAAAGGAAGCGATCCTCGTATTCCTTGGTGCGGGCGGCGATCTTCTTTTCGTCGCCGATGTCGGCGCGGAAGATGATCTCGACCGCGCCCTTCGCCCCCATCACGGCGATCTGCGCCGTCGGCCAGGCATAGTTGACGTCGCCGCCGACGTGCTTTGAGGCCATCACGTCATAGGCGCCGCCGAACGCCTTGCGGGTGATGACCGTGACGAGCGGCACGGTCGCCTGGCTATAGGCGAACAGAAGCTTCGAGCCGTGCTTGATCAGCGCGCCATATTCCTGGTTGGTACCAGGCAGAAAGCCCGGCACGTCCACGAAGGTCACGATTGGAATGTTAAATGCGTCGCAGAAGCGCACGAAGCGCGCGGCCTTGCGGCTCGCGTCGATGTCGAGCACGCCGGCAAGGACCATCGGCTGGTTGGCAACGAAACCTATGGTGCGCCCGGCAATACGCCCCAAGCCGGTGACGATGTTCTTGGCATGGGCTTCGCCCAGCTCGAAGAAATCACCCTCGTCGGCGACCTTGAGGATCAGCTCCTTGATGTCATAGGGCTTGTTGGGATTGCCCGGAACGAGCGTGTCGAGCGCGGGCTCCTCGCGCTCGACCGGATCCTGCGTGGGCCATTCGGGGACGCCTGCATCGTACGACGCGGGCAGGAAGTCGATCAGCCGGCGCATCTGCAAGAGGCACTCGACGTCGTTGTCATAGGCGCCATCGGCAACGCCCGACTTGGCGGTGTGCACCGACGCGCCACCCAGCTCTTCTGCGGTCACCTGCTCGTTGGTGACGGTCTTCACCACATCAGGGCCGGTGACGAACATGTAGCTCGTGCCGCGCACCATGAAAGTAAAGTCGGTCATTGCCGGCGAATAGACATCGCCGCCCGCGCACGGGCCCATGATCACGCTGATCTGCGGGATCACACCCGAGGCGATGACGTTGCGCTTGAACACCTCGCCATAGCCGCCGAGCGCTGCCACGCCTTCCTGGATACGTGCGCCGCCAGCGTCGAACAGGCCGACGATCGGCGCGCGCGCCTTCATCGCCATGTCCTGGATCTTGATGATCTTCTGGGCGTGCGTCTCCGACAGCGAGCCGCCGAACACCGTGAAGTCCTTGGCAAACGCAAAGACGGTGCGGCCGTTGACCGTGCCCCAGCCGGTGACGACGCCGTCGCCGGGGATTCTGGTCTTGTCCATGCCAAACTCGCCGGAGCGGTGCTCGACGAACATGTCGAATTCCTCGAACGTCCCCTTGTCCATGAGAAGCTCGACCCGCTCGCGCGCGGTGAGCTTGCCGCGCTGGTGCTGCGCCTCGATGCGGGCCTTGCCGCCGCCTTCACGCGCGCGCGCGCGGCGGCCTTCGAGCTTGTCGATGATGTCTTTCATGGCGCCGCCCGGCAGGGAATCTCGGATAGCCAAGGAATAGCACGCCAGCCCACCTGCCGCGATGCAATGTCCCTCAAGGGCGCAGCAGCTCCACCACCCGCCCGGCCGCCCGCATCTCCGCCTCGTGATTGGCGCGGCGCTCAAGCGCCATTTCGTCGCGGCCCCACTGCGCCATGTTCCAGTCTTCGTCGACGTGTCCGGCCGCCCAGGCCTCCGCCACGGAAAGCCTTCCGGCCAGCACCGCGAGCCCGATCAGGGCCGAGCCGGTAAGCGTCGTGATCGAATGCAGCGCGCCGAGCCGCCAGATGTCCCGGGCGTCAGCAGCACCGCGCGGAATGGCGGCCCGCGCGGCCGCAAGCGCTTCCTGCGGCTGGGCGACGTGCGTGAGCCCCTCGGTCAGCACAAAGCGCGCACCGAGCGTCTCGCGCGCCCAGGCGATCAGCGGATCCCAGGCGGCCTGCTGGAGGACGACGAGCCCTTCTGGGGTTGCCGCCCGGTAAAGGACGAGATCGGACGCGAGATATTTTTCCACCTCGGCTGCCACAAGCTCGGGCGTAGCCGCGACGCCGTCGATGATCGAGTTAGTGAGCCGCGTGAGCGGCATGGCCGAGGGGTCGATAAGATCGCGCTGCGCACGCCATTCCTCCGCCAGCGCCTCCGCCAGGGTGCGCGATGGCGCGGCGAGCGCCCGGCGCGCCGGGGTCTTTACCGGGCGGCCGTCGAGCACGATCCCAAAACCACCCTCTTCTTTCGCGA
The DNA here is from genome assembly GCA_963753575.1 of uncultured Alphaproteobacteria bacterium. Classification (GTDB taxonomy): domain Bacteria; phylum Pseudomonadota; class Alphaproteobacteria; order Rhizobiales; family Xanthobacteraceae; genus VAZQ01. The sequence goes on along the minus strand of CAVWCR010000003.1, from coordinate 640,462 downwards.
CCGCTACCTCGTTGTAGAAACGGCGCCGCAGCTGCGGACGCATGGAGCGGCGGGCCGCCTCGGTCGGGTCGAGCGGTTCGTGACGAAAGAGTTCTTCAAAGATATCGCGCATGTCGATCGCCTGGCCGCCTGAGCCGCCACCACGGTTTCATGGCTTGTGGCAGCGCACCAATCAAGCCCAGGAATCAAGCCCAGGAATCAGGCCCAGGAACCAGGCCCAGGAACCAGGCCCAGGAATTGGAGCCTCGCTTACCCGGACTGGTTGTATGGAACAGGAGGCGTTCTTCAGCGTAGCGAACCCCCCCCGATTGAGCCGGTCCGGTGCCCGGCGAGCAGCAGCCGTCCGAAAATCGCATCGGTCATTATAATATAATGATATCAATAACTTATATGAAAACCCTGCCTGTTCAACAAATGTAACATATATCCACTTCGCCTCACTGTGACCGTGCTGCATCGCTATTAAGCCCAACGTGACTCAAACCCTTGTGATGACCATGGTGCCGGTAGAATTCCCGAGGCGGGTCCACTACATTGCGGCCCGGATTCGGACCCTCAAGACCGGACCGTCAGGGACATTGCCCCACACCTGACCGCGCGTGACTTTAGTTGCAAGAGACGCGGCATGTGTGCGTGCACGAGGAGTAGATGAACAATACCGACATCGCGGCGCCCGACTACTTCCACAAGGTCGTGGATTGTCAGTGGGCTTGTCCGGCACACACTCCCGTGCCGGAATACATCCGTCTGATCGCGGCGGGTCGCTATAGCGACGCCTACATGATCAATTGGAACTCGAACGTCTTTCCGGGCGTGCTCGGACGCACCTGCGACCGGCCGTGCGAGCCGGCCTGCCGGCGCGGCCGCGTCGAGAAAGATCCGGTCGCGATCTGCCGTCTCAAGCGCGTCGCCGCCGACTACAAGGACGACATCAAGAGCCGCCTGCCCCGGCGCGCGCCAGCCCCCAACGGCAAGCGCATCGCGCTCATCGGCGGCGGCCCGGCCTCGCTTACGGTCGCGCGCGATCTCGTGCCGCTCGGCTACCGCTGCGTAGTGTTCGATCAGGACCCGAAGGCGGGCGGAATGATCCGCACCCAGATCCCGCGCTTCCGGCTGCCCGAGACCGTGATCGACGAGGAGTGCGACTACATCCTTGGTCTCGGCGTCGAGTTCGTGGGCGGCAAGCGCATCGACAGCCTCAAAGCGCTGCTCGCGGAAGGCTGGGACGCGGTCTTTGTCGGCTCCGGCGCGCCGCGCGGGCGCGAGCTCGACATCCCGGGCCGCCAGGAGGCCGCCGCCAACATCCACATCGGCATCGACTGGCTGTCCTCGGTCTCGTTCGGCCACATCAACAAGATCGGCAAGCGCGTTATCGTGCTCGGCGGCGGCAATACCGCCATGGACTGCTGCCGCTCTTCGCGCCGGCTCGGCGGCGAGGACGTGAAGGTGATCGTGCGCTCCGGCTTCGAGGAGATGAAGGCGTCCCCCTGGGAGAAGGAGGACGCCATGCACGAGGACATCCCGATCCTCAATTTCATGGTGCCGAAGGAATTCACGCACGAGAACGGCAAGCTTACCGGCGTCGTGTTCGAGAAGGTGAAGGCCGAGTACGACGCCAAGGGGCGCCGCAACCTGGTGCCGACCGGCGAGCCCGATGAGCACATCCCGTGCGACGACGCGCTGCTCGCGATCGGCCAGGAGAACGCGTTCCCCTGGATCGAGCGCGACATCGGCATCGAGTTCGACAAGTGGAACATGCCCAAGGTCGATTCCAACACCATGGCATCGACCCAGCCCAAGGTGTTCTTCGGCGGCGACGCGGCGTTCGGTCCCAAGAACATCATCTGGGCGGTGGCGCACGGCCACGACGCGGCGCTCTCGATCGACCGCTTCTGCTCAGGCCTCGACATCAACGAGCGGCCGCAGCCGATGGTCGAGATCCTCAGCCAGAAGATGGGCATCCACGAGTGGAGCTATGATAACGACATCGCTCCCGACAAGCGCTATCGTGTTCCGCTGCGCGACAAGGTGGTGGCGCTGCGCGACATCAAGGCCGAGGTCGAGCTCGGCTTCGACGTCGAGCTGGCGCTCAAGGAGGCGCATCGCTGCCTTAATTGCGACGTGCAGACGGTGTTCGAGTCGAAGCTGTGCATCGAGTGCGATGCCTGCGTCGACATCTGCCCGATGGACTGCATCACCTTTACCGAGAACGGCCAGGAAGCCGACCTGCGCACGCGGCTCAGCGCGCCGGCTGCGAACCTGACGCAAGATCTCTATGTCGCCGACGGCCTCAAGACCGGGCGCGTCATGGTCAAGGACGAGGACGTATGCCTGCACTGCGGGCTATGCGCCGAGCGTTGTCCGACCGGCGCGTGGGACATGAAGAAGTACCTCATCGACATGACGCATGCGGATGACCAATGCCGGCAAAAGCACCAATCAGCAGCGTAAACGACTTCGTCGTCCGCTTCGCCAACGTCAACGGATCGGGCTCCGCCAGCGCCAACGAGCTGTTCGCTCGCTCGGTGCTGCGTATGGGCATCCCGGTGGCGCCGCGCAACATCTTCCCGTCCAACATCCAGGGCCTGCCCACCTGGTACGAGGTGCGCATCTCCGAAGCCGGCCATCTCGGCGCGCGCGGCGGCACCGACCTCATGGTGGCGATGAACCCGCAGACCTGGGACAGGGACATCGCCTCGGTCGAGCCCGGCGGCTATCTGCTGTATGACTCCACCAAGCCGTTGCCGGCTTCCAAGTTCCGCGACGACATCAACGTCGTCGGCGTGCCGCTGACCGCAATCTGCAACCGCGAGTACACCGATCCGCGCCAGCGACAGCTGTTCAAGAACATCATCTATGTCGGCGCGCTCTCCGCGCTGCTCGACATGGACGTGGCCGCGATCGAGAAGCTGATCGGCGAGCAGTTCAAGGGCAAGGAGAAGCTGTTCGACGCCAACAAGCACGCGCTCCATCTCGGGCGCGACTGGGCGCTGATGAACCTCGAATGCCCGATCGGGCTCCGCCTCAAGCCAGCCGACAAGGTCGGCGACCGCATCTTCATCGAGGGCAACAACGCGGTCGCGCTCGGCGCAGTCTATGGCGGCGCGACGGTGTGCGCCTGGTATCCGATCACGCCGTCGTCGTCGGTCGCGGAAGCCTTCACCCGTCATTGCCGGCAGCTTCGCGTCGATCCCGACACCAAGCGCAACAAGTTCGCCATCGTGCAGGCCGAGGACGAACTCGCCTCGATCGGCATGGTGATCGGCGCGTCATGGAACGGCGCGCGCGCCTTCACGGCCACGTCCGGCCCGGGCATCTCGCTGATGCAGGAATTCCTCGGGCTCGCCTATTTCGCCGAGATCCCCGCGGTCGTGGTCGACGTGCAGCGCGCGGGCCCTTCGACCGGCATGCCGACGCGCACGCAGCAATGCGACATCCTCTCCTGCGCCTATGCCTCGCACGGCGACACCAAGCACGTGCTGCTGATGCCGGAAGATCCCGCCGAGGCTTTCGAGTTCAGCGCGCAGGCCTTCGATCTCGCCGACCGCCTGCAGACGCCGGTTTTCGTCATGACCGATCTCGATATCGGCATGAACCAGCGGCTGTGCCGGCCGTTGAAATGGGATGACACCCGCAAGTACGACCGCGGCAAGGTGATGACCGCGGCGGACCTCGAGGCCGGCAAGGAGTTCGGCCGCTATCTCGATGTCGATGGTGACGGCGTCCCCTATCGCACCTATCCGGGCACGCACCCAAGCAAGGGCGCGTACTTCACGCGCGGCACCTCGCGCGACCGCTATGCCCGCTACACCGAAGAGGGCGCCCCCTACGCCGATAACATGCAGCGGCTCCTGCGCAAGTTCGAGACCGCCAAGGGCCTGGTGCCGCGGCCGATCCGCAAGGACGCCGACAAGCCCACCAAGTACGGCGTGATCTATTACGGCTCGACTTCGCCCGCGATGAACGAGGCGATCCACATGATCGAGGCCAAGGGCCGGCCGCTCGACATGCTGCGCATCCGCGCCTTCCCGTTCCACCAGGACGTTCCGGACTTCATCGCCGACCATGATTATGTGTTCGTGGTCGAGCAGAACCGCGACGCCCAGCTGCGCTCGCTCATCGTCAATGAATGCGGCATCGATCCGGTGCGGCTGATCCCGATCCTGCACTATGACGGGACGCCGATCACGGCCCGCTTCATCGCCCGCGAGATCGCCGACGATCTCGAGGCGCTCAAAGTCACGCCGCTGCGCAAGGTGGTCTCATGACCTACATCACCAAGCCCAAGTTCCACCACCCTTCGCTGCCCAAGAACGCGCTCGGTTACACGCACCGCGACTACGAGGGCAAGATCTCGACCCTGTGCGCCGGCTGCGGCCACGACTCGATCACCGCGTCCATCATCGAGGCCTGTTTCGAGCTCGCGATCGAGCCGCACCGGGTGGCGAAGATTTCCGGCATCGGCTGCTCCTCGAAGACGACGGACTATTTCCTCAACTCCTCGCACGGCTTCAACTCCGTGCACGGGCGCATGCCGTCGGTGCTCACCGGCGCCAACCTCGCCAACCGCGACCTGATCTACCTCGGTGTTTCCGGCGACGGTGACACCGCCTCGATCGGCTTCGGCCAGTTCGCCCACGCCATGCGCCGCGGCGTCAACATGGTCTACATCGTCGAGAACAACGGGGTGTATGGCCTCACCAAGGGCCAGTTCTCGGCCACCGCCGACCGCGGCTCCAAGAGCAAGCGCGGTGTAGTCAATGCAGACAACTCGATCGACGTGGTGGCTATGGCGCTGCAGCTCGGCGCGACCTTCGTGGCGCGGTCGTTCTCGGGCGACAAGGAACAGCTCGTGCCATTGATCAGGGCGGCGATCGAGCACCAGGGCGCGGCCCTCATCGACGTGATCTCGCCCTGCGTCGCCTTCAACAATCACGCCGGCTCGACCAAGAGCTTCGACTACGTGCGCGAGCACAACGAAGCCGTGAACCGACTCGACTTCATCACCGGCCGCGCGCCGATCACGGTCGCCTACGAGGCCGGCGCGGTCGAGGTGGTCGAGCAGCACGACGGGTCGAAACTCGTGCTCAAGAAGGTCGCCGCCGACTACGACGCCCACGACCGCATTGGCGCTATGACCTTCCTGCAGCAGCACGCCGCCAAGGGCCAGATCGTGACCGGGCTCCTCTACGTGGACAGCGAGCCGGAAGACCTCCACGCCCATTTCCATACGGTGGCGGCACCGCTCAACGCGCTATCCGAGAAGGAGCTCAATCCCGGCTCCGCGGCGCTGGACAAGATCAACGCCGGCCTGCGGTAGACCCGCACGGCCGTAGGGTGGGCAAAGGCGCGCGCATTGCATTTCTGCACGGCGCACGACCGGCTTCGCGAAGTGGGAATGCCGAGCCACCGCCTTTGCCCACCCTACGGCGCCATCATTTAATCGGCATTCACGCAGTCGCGCGTATAGGCGTCGAGCTTCGCCCCTTTCAGCCCGCTTGCTGCCCCGCTGTGGAGGCAGCGCGTGGCGCGGTCGCTCGACGTATTGAGCTGGCGCGGCTCATAGGTTACGGGCGGCGGGCTCTGCCCGAGCGGGCCATTGATGATCGGCGGCTGCGGAGGCGGCGGCAGCGGCGCCGGGATGCGGTTCTCAAGCTCCGGCGGCGAGGGCGCGAATTGTGCAAGAGCAGGCGTCACGGCCAGTGTGCTCGCAAGCATGGCGCCATAGATGCGGATCATAAGCCGGCCTCCTGCCCTGCCCACGCCCAATAGGTAGGTACGGGTGCCACAACAATGAAGGGGCCTACTCCTCCGGCGCCTCGACGATCGGGTCGTAGCGCGCGGCGTCGAGGCCAAGCAGGCTCCATGATTGCTGCATGTGCGGCGGCAGCGGCGCGGTGACGTCGATTAAGCCCCCGCGCGGATGCGGCACCGCGATCCGGCGCGCCAGGAGATGCAGCTTGTTCTGCATGCCGCCAGGCAATTCCCAGTTCTCCTTCGAGAAATACTTGGGATCGCCCACGATCGGATGGCCGATATGGGACATGTGGGCGCGCAATTGGTGGGTGCGGCCGGTGACTGGCTTGAGCGAGATCCAGGCGAGCGTGCGCGCCGACGTCTCGACCACGGCGTAGTAGGTCACTGCATGGCTCGCACCCTCATCGCCATGGCTGGCGATGCGCATGAACGAGTTATCCGCGCGCTCTTCCTTGGCCAGGAAGGTGGAGATGCGGCCCTGCTTGGGCTTCGGCACGCCCACGACCAGCGCCCAGTAGATCTTGCGCGCCGAGCGCGAGCGGAACGACTTCGCGAGCGCCGCAGCCGCGAAACGCGTCTTGGCGACGAGCAGGCAGCCGGCGGTGTCCTTGTCGAGCCGATGGACCAGACGCGGGCGCTGACCGTCCAGCCCGGGCGCGCGCAGGACCTCCAGCATGCCATCGATATGACGCGTGGTGCCTGATCCGCCTTGCACCGCAAGCCCCATCGGCTTGTTGAGCACCAGCACGTCGGCATCCTCGTGGAGCGTGATCGAGCGCAGGAATTCCCGTGTCTTGGCGTCGTTCTTGGCGTCCGCCTCGCCGCCAGGCGAGCGCGGCCGTTCCTGATCGAGCTTGAGCGGCGGAATGCGCACGGCCTGGCCAGCCGCAAGCCGGTCCTTGGGCTTGGCGCGCTTGCCATTCACGCGCAGCTCGCCTTTGCGGATGATGCGTTGGATATGGGAGAAGCTCAGCCCCGGGAAGCGCGCCTCGAGGAAGCGATCGACGCGCATGCCGCCTTCGTCAGATGTGACCGCGACGGTCTGGACCGTGCTGGCGGCCGCCGCCGCAGCCTGGAACGCCTTCGCCGCGTCCGCGCGGGGCGCGCTGCGCGGGCGCACCTCAACGGGCGCCCGCCCGGGCCTGCCGGCCTTTGCGGCGCGCGGCCCGTCCGGGTGCCGTGCCACCGCCTGGCGGCGGCCGCGATCATGATCGCGCGGTCCCGCGATCTGCCGCCCGCCGCCCGGCTGCCGGGGCCCGCTACCGCCGCGTCTCACCCACACCTCCGTCCGTTTTCTTGACACCCATGGTCGAAAAAATACGATCCATGTAACCACAATAGCAGCCGACGCAAGCCAAACGCGCCGGACAACCCACGGGAGGAAACCATGCGGATCGATGTTGCCGCGCTCGCCGGCCTGCTCATCTCAGCCCCGGTCGCCACCCCCGCCCTGGCGCAAGTGCCGCCCGAGCTCGTCGACAAGATCGCCGCCATTGGCCGTGTCAGCAGCCCGGCCAAGACCGCGCCACTCTATGCCCCGATGCATGCCAAGGAGCCCTATTCCGGCGTGAAGGTCACCCGCGACGTGAAATACGGACCGCACGAGCGCAACAGGCTCGATCTGTTCGTGCCCGAAAGTCCCGGCATCGGACGGCCGATCTTCATGTTCGTGCATGGCGGCGGCTTCATTCGCGGCACCAAGCACGCGCCCGGCAGCCCCTTCTACGACAACGTGATGCTGTGGGCGATTCGCAACGGCATGATCGGCATCAACGTGGAATACCGGCTGGCGCCGCAGGCGGCTTGGCCTGCCGGCGGCGAAGACTTAGGCATGGCGGTGCGCTGGGCCGGCGACAACGCCGCCACCCATGGCGGCGATGCCAACCGAGTCTACCTGATGGGCCATTCGGCGGGCGCCACCCATGTGGCGATCTATGTGGCGCATCCCGAATTCCATGGGCCGAAGGGCAGCGGGCTTGCCGGCGCGATGTTCTCGTCGGGCGCCTATGACCTGACCAAGGTCGACGACAGCGAGGGCCGCAATGCCTATTTCGGCGCTGACCGCGCGCTCTACGGCCAGCGCTCGGCGCTACCCGGCCTGATCAAGAGCGCGGTCCCGTTCATGGCGAACGCCGCCGAGCTCGACCCGCCGTGGATGGTGGAGCAGCTCGGTGAGCTCAAGGCCGCGATGTGCGCCAGCGCGCGTAGCTGCGTGCGCACACTGCTGCAGCCCAGACACAATCACATGTCGCAGTCCTACGCCATCAACACCGCAGACACACTGCTGACCGACCAGATACTGGCGTTCATGAAGGCCGGTAAGTAACCCCTCAGCACCGGCGGGGATGGACTACCGTCATGTCTTCATACGCTGAAAGAAACCCTTGACGCCTTCCTCCCTCGCGACGTCATCGCTACCCAGGTGTCGCTCGATCTCCGCAAGCGGCTTCAGCACGCGCTCACCATGATCGCCCAGATCAAGAAAATCCAACAACAGAGCGGCAGCCGCCCGCTGCCGCTTTTCCGGTAGTTCGGCCAGTCGCGATATGGCGTCGGTCAATTGCTTGTCCATTGCTCGCTCCAGAAGCCCCATCATCACATATGTGCGCGCGCCTTCATCGACAACGGCTCATTTCCTGGATTGGCTCCCGGTTCCAACCAACGCGCAGGCGGTCGCCGCGCAGCCATTCCAGCATGATCGGGATGGTCGCGGTGCGGCCCTCGATGTTGCAGCGTCCTTGCAGATAAAGCGTGTGGTTCACCTTGTAGTTCGAAATGATGACGCAATTGGAGGCGAACCAGCGCACGGAGAGCGGCCCGACGAGGAGCGGAGTCTCAAGCTGCGTGAACGCCTCGCCATCGCACGCAAATGGGCCCAGCGCCCAGCGCCCTTCGGCTGGTTCCGCAGCGGCGGCGCATTCAGTGGCCAGCAGCAGACAAACCAGGGCACGAGACAAGGTCGGCATCACGTATTCTTGTCCTTCCGCAGCTTCGCCCAGTACTCGAGCCGCTTCTTGATCTCGCGCTCGAAGCCACGCTCGGGCGGATCGTAGAATTGCCGGCGCCCGAGCGCTTCCGGGAAGTAGTTCTGGCCGGAGAAGGCTTCGGGCGCGTCGTGATCGTAGTCGTAGCCCGAGCCGTAGCCTTCCGATTTCATCAACTTGGTCGGCGCGTTGAGGACGTGCTTGGGGGGCAAGAGCGAGCCGCCCTCCTTGGCCGCCGCCATGGCAGCGCCATAGGCCCGATAGGCGGCGTTCGATTTCGGCGCGGTCGCGACATAGATCACGGCCTGCGCGATCGCGAGCTCGCCCTCGGGACTGCCGAGAAAGTCGTAGGCGTCCTTGGCGGCGTTGCAGATGACCAGCGCTTGCGGATCGGCAAGCCCGATGTCCTCGACCGCCATGCGCACGACGCGGCGCGCGATGTAGAGCGGGTCCTCGCCGGCGTCCAACATGCGGCACAAGTAATAGAGCGCCGCATCCGGGTCGGAGCCGCGCACCGACTTGTGCAGAGCCGAGATCAGATTGTAGTGGCTGTCCTGCGCCTTGTCATAGATCGGGGCGCGCCGCTGCACCACCTGCTGCAGCTTGGCGGCATCGAACGTCTCGCCGGCGCGGGCCGCCCGCCAGATCTCCTCGGCAAGCGTGAGCGCGGCGCGGCCGTCGCCATCCGCCATGCGCACCAGCGCGGAACGCGCGTCTTCATCGAGCGGCAGCGCTTTGCCTTCGATCGTCTCCGCCCGCTTGAGCAGCCTTTCGATCGCCTCCGCATCGAGCGACTTGAACACGAGTACGCGCGCGCGCGACAGAAGCGGCGCATTGAGCTCGAACGACGGGTTCTCGGTGGTGGCGCCGACCAGCACGATGGTGCCGTCCTCCATCACCGGCAAGAAGGAGTCCTGCTGTGCCCGGTTGAAGCGGTGGATCTCATCGACGAAAAGGAGCGTCCCGGTGCCGGTCTCACGCCGCGCGCGCGCGGCGTCGAACACCTTCTTGAGGTCGGCAACACCGGTGAAGATCGCGGAGATCTGCTCGAAGTGCAGTTCGGTCGCCTCCGCCAGGAGCCGCGCCACCGTGGTCTTGCCGGTCCCGGGCGGGCCCCAGAACACGAGCGAGCCGAGGGTGCGGGTGTCGAGCATGCGCGTGAGCGCACCATCGGGCCCGAGCAGGTGGTCCTGACCCACGACGTCGGCGAGCCTGGTCGGCCGCAGCTTGTCAGCCAGCGGTCGCGGCGCATCGCGATCGAGGCCCGCAGCCGCAAACAGGCTCGGCCCACCGCGGGGCGCGCGCGGGCTCATCCGCTCATCACGACCGACATCTGCTGTCCGCCGCGCCTGATGGTGATGCGCCAGATCCGGCTCCGTTGGGCGGTCGCGCGCTCGAGATCGCGGGTCTTCACGATCTGCTGATTGTTGACCGAAAGCACGATGTCACCCTTGCGGAAGCCGAGGCTCTGCGCGGGCGATCCGTCCGCAATGTCGATCACGACCACGCCCTCGCTCGACGGGTCGAGCCGAAGCTCATCCGCCAACGCTGGCGTGATGTTCGAGACCCGCGCACCGGTGAACGGAGAGCGTGCGCTAATGACCAATTCGTCGTGCGCCGTATCCGGCGCCGTCTCCAGTGGAACCCTCGCCGCTATCTCGCGGCCGCCACGCACCATGCCGACGCGCGCCGCGCCGCCCAGCACCTTGGTGGCGAAGCGATAGTCGAAGGCATTAGGGTCGTCGACGGCCTGGCCATCGATCGATACGATCAGATCGCCGGTGCGCAAGCCGGCACGAGCGGCGGCGCTTCCCGGCGTGACGCCGACGACCAGGGCGCCAGTCGGGCGTTTCAATCCCAAGCTCTCGGCAATCTCCGGCGTCACCGCCTGCAGGCGCGCGCCGAGCCACGGGCGCTTGACCGTGCTGCCACCGCCTCTGGCGGACGCGACCACGACGCGCACCATGTTGGCGGGAATCGCAAAGCCGATCCCCTGCGAGCCGCCCGAGCGCGAGAAGATCGCGGTGTTGATGCCGACAAGCTTGCCTGCAAGATCGACCAACGCGCCGCCCGAATTGCCGGGATTGATGGCAGCGTCGGTCTGGATGAAGAACTGATAGTCGGTGATGCCGACCTGCGTGCGCGCCACCGCCGATACGATGCCGTGGGTGACGGTCTGGCCGACCGCGAAGGGATTGCCGATCGCCAGCACGACGTCGCCGACCTGCAGCGCATCCGAATCGGCAAAATCGATCGCCGGGAAGCGCTCGTCCTCCGCTCGAATCCGCAAGACGGCGAGGTCCGAGCGCTGATCCTTGAGCACGATTTCGGCCTCGAACTCCCGCTTGTCATGCAGCGACACTTTCACCTCGGTCGCCCCCTCGATGACGTGATTGTTGGTCACGATGAGGCCGGCACCGTCCACAATCACGCCGGAGCCGAGCGAGCGCTGGACCTGCTCGCTGGGCGCGCCGCCACCCGGCACGCCGAAAAAGCGCCGGAAGATCGGATCGTCCAGGAACGGGTTGCGATTGGCCACCGTGCGGGCGGCGTAGACGTTGACCACCGCAGGCGCGGCGCGCTGGACCACCGGCGCATAGGAGAGCCGGATCTCGCGCGGCGAGGCCGGCACCCGGCGGTCCTGGGCAGAGGCATTCGCGCTGGCCACGAGCAGGCCGGCCAGGAGCGGGAGCAGCGCAAGAAAGCGCAGACGCAGCATCATGGGCTGATTCCGGTTTTTGATGTGCCCACATATAGGGCGATCGGGGTGGCAAATGAAGGGCGCAAGACGGCACGTCCCCTGGTACGTCCTCTGCCGGATTCCGGGCCGCCAGGCACATTTCGGGGATGCCCCCTCCTCCTCTAGTATGGGCCCGGTCGATCAGCGCCGAGGGAAACCGCAAGTGGAACAAATATCGAAGCAACCGCCGCTCGAAGCCGACCTGACCGGCAGCCCAGCCCACCCGGCGGCCGCGATCTATGCGGTAGCCTTTATCACCGGCGGGATCGTGATGAGCTTCGAGATGCTCGGTTCGCGCTATCTCAATCCCTATTTCGGCAGCGGCATCTATACGTGGGCGGCCCTGATCTCGACCGTGCTGGCGGCGCTGACGCTCGGCTATTTTCTCGGCGGCTGGCTCGCCGACCGTACCGCCTCGGCGCTCGTGCTGGGCACGACGGTGCTCGTGGCCTCGCTCTATTTCCTGGCGCTGCCGACCTTCTCCGATGCACTGCTCGAATTCTTCCTGGCCGACATCGACGACGTGCGCGCCGGCAGCCTGGTGGCCTCGCTCGCCATCCTGCTGTTCCCGGTGACGCTCCTTGGCATGTATTCGCCATTCGCCATCAGGCTGATGCTGCGCGACGCCGAACGCTCGGGCACGGTGTCGGGAACGGTCTACGGCGTGTCGACCGCAGGCTCGATCGTCGGCACGCTTGGAACGACCTTCTTCCTCATCCCGCTGATCGGCACCAAGGCCATCACCTATTCGCTGGGCGCCGCCGGCGTCGTCTGCGGGCTGGTCCTGATGGCGCTGCCTCGGCTCGGCCGGCACCGACCCGCGATGCTGCTGATGGCGGCACTGTTCGCCGCCTACGCGGCGCCTCCCGCACGAGCCGAGACGCTCGTCGACGAGAGCGTGCGCGCGGCGATCCTCAAGCGCTCCGACGGCCGCCTCGCGCACGTCGAGAGCGAGTACAACGACATCTACGTTTCCAAGCGCCGGAGCGAGCTGACCATGTCGTTCCAGCTCAAGGGCTGGGACTACACCGAGTCGGTCGTGGACCTGCGCGACCCCGACAGGTTGGTGCTGCGCTATGCGCAGACGATGACGGTCGCCACGATCTATCCCGGCGAATTGAAAAAGGTCCTGATGCTGGGGCTCGGCGGCGGCTCGATCCCCACCTATCTCGGACGCTTCATGCCGGACGTTGCGATCGACACGGTCGAGATCGACCGGCGGGTGATCGAGGTGGCCAAGCAATATTTCGGCCTGCGCGCCACTGAACGCGTGCGCTACCTTGACGGCGACGGCCGCGTCTTCCTCAATCGCAACAAAGGTCTCTACGACCTGATCCTGCTCGACGCCTATCGCGGCGGCTTCGTGCCGTTCCACCTTCTGACCAAGGAATTCTACACGCTGGTGAAACAACGGCTCACGCCGGGCGGCGCAGTCGCCTCCAACATCCACGACGGCACCAAGCTCTATCACTCGACCGTCAAGACGCTGGGCGAGGTGTTTCCGACGCTCGAGCTTTACCCGTCGGGTGTCGGCGAGGTCATCGCGGTCGCCACCATGGGCCCGGCGCCCAACCAGGAGGAGCTGGTCAACCGGACCTCTGCACGGCAGGAACGCTACAAATTCCGCCATCCGCTGCCCGAAGCGCTCAAGCGCCGCATGAACAATCCTCGCTCGCAAGCGACGGGCGGTGAGCTCATCACCGACGACTTCGCGCCGGTCAATCTCTACGACACCATCGGCAGGGAACGGCCGCGGCGAAAGTAGCGCGCCAGAAAGGGCGCGGCTGCAAAAAGCAAAAAGGGCGGCTGATGCCGCCCCAGCGCAACTCATATCACCTGCTCACCTGCTCACCCGCGCGCGGGCGGCGCTTACATGCCCGCTTCGGCCTGCGCAGGCGAAGCCGCCTTCGCCGCCTCGTGGCGGGCGCGGTCTTCCTTGCCCTTGGCCTCGACGTCGCGATCCACGAATTCGATCACCGCGACCGCCGCCGAGTCGCCGTAGCGGTAGCCCGCCTTGAGCACCCGCGTATAACCGCCGTTGCGGTCCTTGTAGCGGGGCCCGATCACGTCGAACAGCTTCTTGACCATTGCGATGTCGCGCATCTGGGCGATCGCCTGGCGCCGCGCGTGCAGGTCGCCGCGCTTGCCGAGCGTGACGAGCTTCTCGACGATCGGACGCAGGTCCTTGGCCTTCGGCAGCGTCGTGACAATCTGCTCGTGCCGGATCAGTGAAGCGGCCATGTTCGCAAACATGGCGCGGCGATGCTCGGCCTTCCGGTTCAGCTTCCGATGGGCGTTACCGTGACGCATCGCCTATTCCTCACTCAAGTCACGCCCGGTCTCGTAGCGGGCATCGGGGGTTCTTCTGCCGTGCGAACAATCACTGTACGCACGAGACGCGAATGGCCGGGACAGGCCCGGCCATGACGTTTGATCCGATCAGTAGTGGTCCTCGAAGCGCTTGGCCAGCTCCTCGATATTCTCAGGCGGCCAGCCCGGCACTTCCATGCCGAGATGCAGGCCCATCTGGGCCAGCACTTCCTTGATCTCGTTGAGCGACTTGCGCCCGAAGTTCGGCGTGCGCAGCATCTCGGCCTCGGTCTTCTGAACGAGATCGCCGATATAGACGATGTTGTCGTTCTTGAGACAGTTGGCCGAGCGCACGCTGAGCTCGAGCTCGTCGACCTTCTTGAGGAAGGCCGGATTGAAGGCAAGATCCGGAATGCTCTCGGGCACCTCCGGCTTGTGCGGCTCCTCGAAATTGACGAACACGTTGAGCTGGTCCTGCAGGATGCGCGCCGCATAGGCGAGCGCATCATCCGGGCTGACTGCACCGTTGGTCTCGATCGAGAGCGTGAGCTTGTCATAGTCGAGGATCTGGCCCTCGCGGGTGTTCTCGACCTTGTAGGACACCTTGCGCACCGGCGAGTACAGGCTGTCGACCGGGATCAGCCCGATCGGCGCATCTTCCGGCCGATTACGCTCGGTCGGCACATAACCCTTGCCGGTGTTGACGGTGAACTCCATGCGGATCTCGGCGCCCTCGTCGAGCGTGCACAGCACGAGATCGGGATTGAGCACCACGATGTCGCCGACGGTCTGAATGTCGCCGGCCGTAACCTGACCGGGACCCTGCTTCTTCACCACCATGCGCTTGGGACCCTCGCCCTGCATCTTGATGGCGATGTCCTTGATGTTGAGGACGATGTCGGTCACATCCTCGCGCACGCCCGGGATCGAGGAGAACTCGTGCAGCACGCCGTCGATGTGAACCGACTGGACCGCCGCGCCCTGCAGCGACGACAAGAGGATGCGCCGCAATGCGTTGCCCAGCGTCACACCGAAGCCGCGCTCCAGCGGTTCGGCGACGACCGTAGCCTCGCGCTTGGGGTCGCCGCCCACCGTGACGTGGAGCTTGTTCGGTCGGATCAGTTCCTGCCAATTCTTTTGGATCGTCACCTTGGCACCCATCGTATTGAGTGGCGCGTCCGTCGGACGCGCATCCCACTCCGCCCTGTGGGATAGATCAGCGGTGGCGGACGGGTCGGGCGTCCGCCGCATGAGAATTTCGTCGGTCATACGCGCCGCCTCTTGCGGGGACGGCAGCCGTTATGTGGAATTGGCGTGACATCGCGGATTGAGGTGATTGTGAAGCCAGCGGCCTGCAGCGAGCGCAGCGCCGATTCGCGCCCTGAGCCCGGCCCGGCAACCTCGACTTCGAGGGTCCGCATGCCGTGCTCCTGCGCCTTCTTGGCGGCATCCTCGGCCGCCACCTGCGCCGCATAGGGCGTCGATTTACGCGAGCCCTTGAAGCCCATGGTGCCAGCGGACGACCAGGCGATCGTATTGCCCTGGGCGTCGGTGATGGTGATCATGGTGTTGTTGAATGACGCGTTGACGTGCGCGACGCCCGAAGCGATGTTCTTGCGTTCGCGTCGACGGACGCGGGCGGCTTCTTTACCCATTCACGATCCTTTCGCGGCCGGCTTCGCAGCTGACGTAGCCGTGACTAACTTTCCCTGTTCCGGCGGCCTAGACGGCCTTCTTCTTGCCGGCGATGGCTTTGGCCGGCCCCTTGCGGGTCCGCGCATTGGTGTGCGTACGCTGGCCCCGCACCGGCAGGCCGCGGCGATGCCGCAACCCACGGTAGCAGCCGAGGTCCATCAGCCGCTTGATATTCATCGCGACTTCACGTCGCAGATCACCCTCAACCATATAGTCGCGGTCGATCACTTCGCGAATTTGCAGTACTTCCTGATCGGTCAGCTGGGACACCCGGCGCTCGTGCGGAATCCCTACTTTCTCCATGATTTCGTTGGCATTTTTCGGCCCAATGCCATGGATATACTGCAAGGCAATAATCACGCGCTTGTTAGTGGGTATGTTTACACCGGCAATTCGTGCCACGGCTTAACTCCTGTTGCCGGCGGCGGGCCGGCCGATGGTCCTAGACTGCAAACAATAACGCGACACCCTCCCTATTTACCTAGGGCCGGTATCGTTCGCACTTCTCCACCTGGATGTGGGGGTTATTAATGGATTTAACTCCCCTTCGTCAACCTCACTTACGTTTGCGGGCGCGGGCAGTGTTACCACCGCCTGCCCGGCTCTTACCTCTCGGCGCCACCTTCTTGCCCCGGGCCACCCTGGGGCCCCGGACCGGCTTGGCGCCGATCCTGGTAGCCTTCCTGGCGGCCTTGCCGGCCACTTTCTTTGCGGATTTCCGTGGGACCGCACCCCCGGCAGCCCTGCCACGGACGGGTTTCCGGGGTGACGCCTTGGATTTTCCGGCCGACGTGGCGCGGGAAGCCTCAAGTGCCCGGTCGATTGCCGCCGCCACAGCCGGGATCGGCACCATACCGTCGACCGACTTCAGAGCCCCTTCGAGGCGGTAGTAATCGACCAGCGGCGCGGTCAGATCGTGATAGATTTCGACCCGCCGCTTGAGCTTCTCCGGGTCATCGTCGTCGCGCAATACATCGCCACGCGCCTTCGCCTCCGCAATACGGCTAGCGATCCGCTGCTGCAGAATACCAGCGTCAACCTTGAGCTCAACCACCGCGTCGAGGTTGAGTTTCTTCTCCTTGAGCAAGCGATCGAGCGCGATTGCCTGCCGAACCGTGCGCGGAAAGCCGTCGAGAATGAAGCCTTTACGGGCATCCGGCTGGTCGATCCGATCAGAGACAATCCTTATCACGACGTCGTCCGGCACGAGTTCGCCACGGTCCATCAGCTCCTTGGCGCGCAACCCGACGGCGCTGCCGACCTTGGCAGCGGCCCGCAGCATGTCACCAGTCGAAAGCTGAACAATGCCGTGTTTTTGGACGAGGCGCTGAGCTTGCGTGCCCTTCCCTGCCCCCGGTGGGCCGAGCAGAACGAGCCTCATCGACGACGCCCCCGTAGCTTCGAGCGCTTGATCAGACCTTCATACTGGTGCGCCAGCAGATAGCCTTGGACCTGCGCCACCGTATCCATGGTGACACTCACCACAATCAAGAGCGACGTGCCGCCGAAATAAAACATGCCCGGCGCATAGGAGAGAATGATTTCCGGCAACAAGCACACGAGCGCCAGGTAGATTGCGCCGATGGCGGTGATGCGCGAGAGCACGTAGTCGATGTATTCGGCGGTTCGCTCGCCCGGTCGGATGCCGGGGATGAAGCCGCCATGCTTTTTGAGGTTGTCCGCGGTCTCGGTCGGGTTGAACACGATCGCCGTGTAGAAGAAGGCGAAGAAAATGATCAGCGCGATATAGAGGACCAGGAACAGCGGCCGCCCGTGGCCGAGCTGGGTCACGATCGCCTGGAACCATTCCGGGCCGGCGCCGGCATTGAAGTTGGCAACCGTCGTCGGCAGGAGCAGCAGCGATGACGCGAAGATCGGCGGTATGACGCCCGACGTGTTGAGCTTGAGGGGCAGGTGCGAGCTCTGCCCCTCGAACATCCGGTTGCCGACCTGGCGCTTGGGATACTGGATGAGCAGGCGCCGCTGCGCGCGCTCCATGAACACGATGAAGGCAATCACCACCACCGCCATCACAAGGACGGCGAGCAGGAGGCCCGTCGACAGCGCGCCCTGGCGGCCTAGCTCGAACGCCTGTGCAAGCGCCGCCGGCAGCTCCGCCACGATGCCCGACATGATGATGAGCGAGATGCCGTTGCCGATGCCGCGCGCGGTAATCTGCTCGCCGAGCCACATCAGGAACATGGTTCCGCCCGTGAGCGTGATCACGGTCGAGATGCGGAAGAACCAGCCCGGGTCGCTCACCGCATTGGCGGCGCCCTCGAGCCCGATCGCGATGCCGTAGGACTGGAACAGCGACAGCAGCACGGTCAGATAACGCGTGTACTGGTTCATGACCTTGCGGCCCTGCTCACCCTCCTTCTTGAGCTGCTCGAGGGTAGGCGAGACCGTGGTCATCAGCTGAATGATGATCGAAGCTGAGATGTAGGGCATGATGTTCAAGGCGAAGATCGCCATCCGGTGGATGCCGCCACCGGAGAACATGTTGAACACCCCGAGAATACCGCCGGCCTGCGACTTGAAGATCGCGTCCCAGGCGGTCGGATCGATGCCTGGCAGCGGAATATAGGTGCCGAACCGATAGACCAGCAGCGCGCCGAGCGTGAACCAGATCCGCTTCTTGAGTTCTTCGGCCTTGGCCAGCGCCGCGAAGTTGAGGTTGGCCGCCAATTGTTCTGCTGCTGAGGCCATCGCAATCTCCCGTGCCGCCAGCCTGATCACCGCCCGTTCCTATATGGGGATCGAGCGGCCCGTTCCGATAGGGGGTCAGGCGACTTCTTCGGCCTCCTGCCGCTGCGGCGCGAGGACTTGAACAGAGCCGCCGGCCTTTTCCACCGCGGCAACGGCGGATTTCGAAGCGCCCCAGACCGAAAAAGCCACTTTCACCTTGATCTCGCCCACGCCCAAAAGGCGGACCCCATCCTTGGCGCGGCGCAGCACGCCGGCCTTGACCAGCGCCGCCACGTCAACGGTCGCGCCGGCATCGAGCTTGCCGGCGTCGATCGCCGTCTGCACGCGCTCGAGATTGACCTCGTTCAACTTCTTGGCGAAGGGCGTGTTCTTGAAGCCGCGCTTGGGCAGCCGGCGGTGGAGCGGCATCTGGCCGCCCTCGAAGCCCTTGATCCGCACGCCCGAACGGGCGGTCTGGCCCTTGCCGCCGCGCCCGCCGGTCTTGCCGGTGCCCGACCCGATGCCGCGCCCGATGCGGGAGCGACGCTTGCGCGCCCCCGGACGGTCGGCGAGTTGGTTGAGCTTCATCGCTCTATCTCCCGTTACTTTGAAATCGACCACGCGCACGAGGTGGTTAACCTTCGCGATCATGCCACGGGTCGCCGGCGTATCGGGCACTTCCGCGACGCGGCCGATCCGATTGAGCCGCAACCCGATCAGCGTCTCCCGCTGAGTATGGTGGCGGCGCACGGGGCTCCCGATCTGCTGGACCTTGATGGTCTTGCCGGCACTCTTGCTCATGTCGATCTCCACCAGTGCCTCGTTTCCGAAGTTCGTGATACGTCCCAGCACCCTCTGACACGAACCTCGGAAACAAGGGGCATTAGCAACTCTAAGATTCTAAATGTCGCTTTTCGATTTGAAGTTCCTAACCGAATCTGCCGCCAGCATTCCAGGAACTTCAAATCGGCGGCACTAGTCGCCGTCTACTCGACCGCCTGCTCAGCCTCGCTGCCCTCGCGCCGTCGCGACTGCAGCGTGGACACCTTGACGTTGCGACGCGCCGCAACCGAACGCGGCGAATCCTGCCGCTTGAGCGCATCGAAGGTCGCCCGCACCATGTTGTAGGGATTGGACGAGCCGAGCGATTTTGCCACCACGTCCTGCATGCCGAGCGTCTCGAACACGGCGCGCATCGGCCCGCCGGCGATGATGCCGGTGCCGGGGGGCGCCGCGCGCAGATAGACCTTGCCGGCGCCGTGGCGGCCGGCCACGTCATGATGGAGCGTCCGGCCCTCGCGCAACGGCACCCGGATCAGGTTGCGCTTGGCGGCGTCGGTCGCCTTGCGGATCGCTTCCGGCACCTCGCGCGCCTTGCCGTGGCCGAAGCCCACGCGCCCTTTCTCGTCGCCGACGACCACGAGCGCAGCGAAGCCAAACCGGCGGCCGCCCTTCACCACCTTGGCCACACGGTTGATGTGGACAAGCTTGTCGGTGAACTCGCTCTCTTCCCGCTCGCGCTCGCGTTCGCGCTGTCGTGGTTCACGTGCCATGTCGATGTTCCGTTCCGATGTTCGGGCTGCGCCCGTCCTGAAAGATTAGAATTTGAGACCACCCTCGCGCGCGGCGTCGGCCAGCGCCTTGATGCGCCCGTGATAGAGATAGCCGCCGCGGTCGAAGACCACGTCCTTGACGCCCTTTTCGGCCGCCCGCTCCGCCACCAGCTTGCCGACCGCCTTGGCCGCCTCGATGTTGGCGCCGGTCTTGAGGCTTTCGCGCATCGGCTTCTCGAGCGAGGAGGCCGACGCCAGCGTCTCGCCTTTGATGTCGTCGATCACCTGCGCATAGATGTGCTTGGACGACCGGAACACCGAAAGCCGCGCGCGACCGCCGGCTGCGCGCCGGATTTCCCGCCGCACCTTCGCCTTCCGCCGCAGTGTCCGATCAATGACTGTCGCCATCGCCAGCTCCCGTTACTTCTTCTTGCCTTCCTTGCGGAAGATGAATTCGTCCGAATACCTCACGCCCTTGCCCTTGTAGGGCTCGGGCTTGCGGAACGCCCTGATCTCGGCCGCCACCTGGCCCACCTTCTGCGCGTCGATGCCGCTCACGATGACCTCGGTGGGCTTCGGAAGCGCGATCGTGATGCCCTCCGGGATCGGATAGGCGATGTCGTGCGCATAGCCGAGCTGAAGCTGCAGCGTCTTGCCCTGAAGCGCCGCGCGATAGCCGACGCCCGTGATCTCGAGCTTGCGCTCATAGCCCTTGGTGACACCTTCGATGACCTTGGCAACCAGCGCCCGATAGGTTCCCCACATCGCGCGCGCCTGCTGGGTTTCGTTACGCGGATCGACCCGCACGCCGCCATCCGCAAGCGTGGCCGAGACATCGCCATGCAGGACGACCTGCAGCGCTCCCTTGGGACCCTTCACCTTGACGGTCTGGCCCTCGATATTGGCGGTCACGCCCGAAGGAACGACGACCGGTTTCTTGCCGACACGAGACATGACGTCATTCCCTTCGCTTAGCCTTAGAACACCGTGCAGAGGATCTCGCCGCCCACGTGCGCGTCGCGCGCATCGTGGTCGGCCATCACCCCCTTCGGGGTCGACAGGATCGCGACGCCGAGACCCTTGTTGACGCGTGGCAGATTCTTCACCGACGCGTAAACCCGGCGTCCCGGCTTCGACACACGCGAGATCTCACGGATCACAGGTGCGCCGTCAAAATACTTGAGCTCGATCTCGAGCTCGCTGCGGCCACTGGCATGTTCGACCGAGGCATAGCCGCGGATATAGCCTTCGCTCTTGAGCACGTCGAGCACGCTCACGCGCAGCCGCGAAGCCGGCGTTGACACCTTCGACTTGTTTCGCATCTGCGCATTGTGGATGCGTGCGATCATATCGCCGAGCGGATCGTTCAGAGACATCGCGCGCCCTCCTTACCAGCTCGACTTCAGAAGGCCCGGGATCATGCCCTTCGATCCCAGCTCGCGCAGCGCGATACGGCTCATCTTGAGCTTGCGATAGTAAGCTTTCGGACGACCGGTAATGAGGCAGCGATTGTGTATGCGCGTCGCCGACGAGTTGCGCGGCAGCTCGGCAAGCTTGAGCGTCGCCGCGAAGCGTTCTTCCATCGGCGTGTTCTTGTCGTGCGCGATCGCCTTGAGCTTGGCGCGCCGCTCCGAATACTGCTTGGTCAGCTTTTCTCGCCGCTTGTTCTTCTCGATCGAACTCTTCTTCGCCATTAAAGATCTCCTGCTTTCCGCGTCTGAGGGACGTCGCCCCTCACTGCCGGAACGGGAAGTTGAATGCGGCCAGCAAAGCGCGCGCCTCGTCGTCGGTCTTCGCGCTCGTGCAAACCGTGATGTCCATGCCCCAGATATCGGCCGCCTTGTCGTAGTCGATCTCCGGAAAGATGATGTGCTCCTTGATGCCGATGGTGTAGTTGCCGCGCCCGTCGAAGCTCTTCGGCGACAAGCCGCGGAAATCGCGCACGCGCGGCAGCGCAATGTTGATCAGCCGATCCATGAACTCGTACATGCGCGCCTTGCGCAGCGTCACCTTGCATCCGATCGCCTGCCCGTCGCGCACCTTGAAGGTGGCGATCGACTTGCGCGCCTTGGTGATCACCGCCTTCTGGCCCGCGATAAGCCCGAGGTCGGCGGCGGCGGCCTCGACCTTCTTGCGGTCGTTGACGCCCTCGCCAATACCCATGTTGATGACGATCTTCTGCAGGACCGGCACCTCCATGCGGTTCTTGTAGGCGCGGTCCTGAGCGAGCTTCTGACGCACGACCTCGTCGAAGTGCGTGCGCAGCCGCGGCGTCACGCGCTCTTCGCGGCGCGGCTTCTTCTCGCCGGCCTCCGGCTTCTGGCCCTTGTCACCTTTCGCGGGCTGGCCTTTGTCGGCACGCTGCGCCTGCTTGCCGCCCTTGTCGGCAGCGCGCGGCGCCTTGTCGGCCTTCTCGCCGCCCTTCTTCGACTTGGCGGCCTTGTCTTCGGTGTCAGCCATCGATCTCCACTCCCGAGCGCTTGGAGAAGCGCACTTTGCGGCGCGCATCACCCGCGCCGACGAACTTGAACCCGACGCGGGTCGGCTTGCCGTCCTTCGGATCGGCAAGCGCCAGATTGGACAGATGGACCGGCGCTTCCTTGCTGATGATGCCGCCCTCCTGCTGCGCCGTCTGCTTCTGATGGCGCTTGACCATGTTGACCCCGCGCACCAGCGCGCGATGGTCGGCCGGACGGACTTCGATCACCTCGCCGCTGCGGCCCTTGTCGCGGCCGGTGAGCACGATCACCTTGTCGCCCTTCTTGATCTTCGCCGCCATCACAACACCTCCGGCGCGAGCGAAATGATCTTCATGTGGTTCTTGGCCCGCAGCTCGCGCGGGACCGGCCCAAAGATGCGGGTGCCGACCGGCTCCATCTGCGGGTTGATCAGCACCGCAGCGTTGCGATCGAACCGGATGACCGAGCCGTCGGGGCGCTTGATGTCCTTGCGGATGCGCACCACAACGGCCTTCATCACCTCGCCCTTCTTCACGCGCCCGCGCGGAATCGCCTCCTTGACGGAGACCACGATCACGTCGCCGATCGTGGCATAGCGCTTCTTGGAGCCGCCGAGCACCTTGATGCACATGACCCGACGCGCGCCGGAATTGTCCGCCACGTCAAGGTTGGTCTGCATCTGGATCATGATGCTCTCCCCGCTCTTGTTCCTGCGCCCATCGCGCTCATACGACCTTGTGCTTCTTCTCGCCCTGGGTCACTTCCCAGCGCTTGAGCCGCGATAGCGGCTTGCGCTCTTCGATCCAGACGATATCGCCCACCGCGAACTCGTTCTTCTCGTCATGGGCGTGGTACTTCTTCGACCGCCGGACAGTCTTCTTCATCACCGGATGGGTGAAGCGGCGCTCGACACGCACCACCACGGTCTTGTCCTGCTTGTCGCTCACCACGACGCCATGGAGCGTACGCTTCGGCATCTTTAGTTCCCCTTGGACTTCGAGCGCGCGGCTCGCGCGGATTTCGATGCGGTCTCGCCCCGCTTCTGGGCCGCGATGGTCTTGATCCGCGCGATGTCGCGGCGCACCACCCGCACACGGGCCGTGTTCTCGAGCTGGTTCGTCGCCCGCTGGAATCGCAGGTTGAACTGCTCCTTCTTCAACTTCAGGGCCTCGTCGTCGAGCTGATCGACGGTCATCCCCCGGAGATCGGCAGCCTTCATGGTGTCCTCTCCACCTAACCTGCGATGCGCTCGATGAAGCGCGTCTTGATCGGCAGCTTGGCAGCGGCCAGAGCGAGCGCTTCGCGCGCCACCGCTTGCGATACGCCGTCGACCTCGAACAGGATGCGACCTGGCTTGATGCGCACGACCCAATATTCCGGCGTGCCTTTACCCGAACCCATGCGCACTTCGAGCGGCTTCTTGGACACGGGCACGTCGGGATAGATGCGGATCCACACCTGGCCCGAGCGCTTCATATGGCGCGTTAGCGCACGGCGCGCCGCCTCGATCTGGCGCGCAGTGACGCGTTCGGGCTCCATCGCCTTGAGCCCGTAGTGCCCGAAGGCAAGCTCGACGCCCGAGGTCGCAATGCCTTTGATCCGGCCCTTGTGCGCCTTGCGAAACTTCGTGCGCATTGGTTGCAGCATAGCGTCTAACCCTTGTTCCTTTGAGGCCCGACGTCAGGAAGCGTCACGGCGCGGCCGACCGGCCTCGCCCTCCGCCATCTTCTTGTCCTGCGCCATCGGGTCGTGCTCCATGATCTCGCCCTTGAAGATCCACACCTTCACGCCGCAGGTGCCGTACGTGGTGAAGGCGGTCGCTATCCCGTAGTCGACGTCCGCGCGCAAGGTGTGCAGCGGCACGCGACCCTCGCGATACCACTCCATGCGGGCAATTTCGGCTCCGCCCAGGCGCCCCGCGCAGTTGATGCGAATGCCGCCGGCGCCGAGCCGCATCGCCGATTGCACCGCGCGCTTCATCGCGCGCCGGAAGGCGACGCGGCGCTCGAGCTGCTGCGCAATCGATTCAGCGACCAGCTGCGCGTCGAGCTCCGGCTTCCTGATCTCGACGATGTTGATGACAACGTCGGATTGCGTCAGGCTGGCGACCTTCCGACGCAGCTTCTCGATGTCGGCGCCCTTCTTGCCGATGACCACGCCGGGGCGCGCCGACTGGACGGTGACGCGGCACTTCTTGTGCGGCCGCTCGATCACGATCTTGGAGACCGCAGCCTGCTTGAGGTCCTTCATCAGCTCCTCGCGGATCTGCATGTCCTCGTGCAGGAGCTTGCCGTACTCGGCCTTGCCCGCGTACCAGCGCGAGTCCCAGGTACGGTTGATGCCGAGCCGCAAGCCTATCGGATTGACCTTCTGACCCATCGGTCACACTCCTCAGGAAGCCGCCGCTTCGACCTGACGCACCACGATGGTCAGGTTCGCGAACGGCTTGAAAATTCGTCCCACGCGGCCACGGCCGCGCGGCGTGAAGCGCTTGATCACGATCGCCTTGCCGACATGCGCCTCGGAGACGATCAAGTCGTCCACGTCGAGGTCATGATTGTTCTCGGCATTGGCGATCGCCGATTGCAGGCACTTGCGGACATCGCGCGCGATCCGCTTGCGCGAGAATTCAAGATCGGCAAGCGCGGTCGAGACCTTCTTGCCACGGATCAACTGGGCAAGAAGGTTGAGCTTCTGCGGGCTCACCCGCAGCATGCGGGCAACCGCCTTGGCCTCGCTATCGGGGAGGGCGCGCTTGCGCTTCTTCTTGCTCATCGCATCTCGCCTCAGCTCGTGGTGGACGCCGCCGCCGGGGCCGCCGCAGCGCTAGGCGCCGAGGGACCCGACCGCTTTGCCTTGCGATCGGAGGAATGGCCGTAGAACACCCGCGTCGGCGCAAACTCGCCGAACTTGTGGCCGACCATTTCCTCGGTGACCATGACCGGGATGTGTTTCTGGCCGTTGTAGACGCCGAACGTGAGCCCGACGAACTGCGGCAGAATGGTCGAACGCCGGCTCCAGATCTTGATCATTTCGTGCCGGCCCGACGCGCGCGAGGTCTCTGCCTTCTTAAGCAGATAACCGTCGACGAATGGGCCCTTCCAAACTGAACGTGCCATCGTGCTCGCCTAATTCTTCTTCCGCGCGTGGCGGCTTGCCAGGATGAACTTGGTGGTGGACTTGTTCTTGCGGGTCTTCTTGCCCTTGGTGGGGAAGCCCCACGGGGTCACCGGATGACGGCCGCCCGATGTGCGGCCCTCGCCGCCGCCGTGCGGATGGTCGATCGGGTTCATGGTGACGCCGCGATTGTGCGGACGCCGGCCCATCCAGCGCTTGCGGCCGGCCTTGCCGATCGAGATGTTCATGTTGTCCGGGTTGGACACCGCGCCGATCGTGCCCATGCAGCGTCCGTTGACCAGCCGCTGCTCGGTCGAATTGAGGCGGACGATGACATAGTCGCCGTCGCGTCCGACGATCTGAGCGTAGGTACCGGCCGAGCGCGCAATCTGCCCGCCCTTGCCGAGCTTGAGCTCGATGTTGTGGACGATGGTGCCGATCGGAATGTTGCCGAGCGGCATGGCGTTGCCCGGCTTCACGTCGACGTGCTCGCCCGAGACGACGGTATCGCCGGCGGCCAGCCGCTGCGGCGCCAGGATATAGGCGAGCTCGCCGTCCTGGTATTTGACGAGCGCAATGAAGGCAGTGCGGTTCGGATCGTATTCGAGCCGCTCGACGGTCGCCGGCATGTCAAACTTGCGGCGCTTGAAATCGATCTTGCGGTAGGTCTGCTTATGGCCGCCGCCGCGGAAGCGCACGGTGATGCGCCCGTTATTGTTGCGGCCACCGGACGAGCTCTTGCCCTCGGTCAGCGTCTTCACCGGGGCGCCACGATGGAGGCTCGAGCGGTCGACGATGACCAGCTGGCGCTGGCTCGGCGTGGTCGGGTTGTAGGATTTCAGTGCCATCGTGGTTTCCTCACAGGCCCGTGGTCACGTCGATGGTGTGACCTTCGACCAGGGTCACGATCGCGCGCTTGGTCGGCGATTGCCGCCCGACCGAGCCCTTGAACGCCTTCATCTTGCCGCGGCGCACGAGCGTGTTGACGCTCTTGACCTTGACGTCGAAGAGCTTCTCGACCGCTTCCTTGATCTGCGGCTTGGTCGCATTTTGCGCGACCTTGAACATCACCTGGCTGCGCTCGGAGGCGAGCGTCGCCTTCTCGGTGATG
Organism: uncultured Alphaproteobacteria bacterium; assembly: GCA_963753575.1. GTDB lineage: Bacteria > Pseudomonadota > Alphaproteobacteria > Rhizobiales > Xanthobacteraceae > VAZQ01. Next base: position 614,048 of record CAVWCR010000003.1, on the reverse strand, counting down.
ACCGGCGACAGGATGATATCGTAAAGGCGCGGATCCGAGGTGCTCATTTGAACCGCGCCTCCAACGCTTCCACTGCGGCCTTGGTCAGCACCAGCGTGTGCCGCCGCAAAATGTCGTAGACGTTGATGCCCTGCACCGGCAGCACGTCGATCTGAGGGATGTTGCGCGCGGCCCGCTGGAAGCCGACGTCAACCTCGGCGCCGTCGATGATCAGCGCGTTCTTGAGGCCGAGCTTGTCGAAATGGGATTGCAGCGCCTTGGTCTTGCCATCCGCCAGGGCGGCCTTGTCGAGCACGATGATGCCGCCGTCCTTGGCCTTGGCCGAGAGCGCGTGCCTAAGCGCGAGCGCACGCACCTTCTTGGGCAAGTCGATCGCATGGCTGCGCGGGGTCGGGCCGAACGAGCGGCCGCCGCCGCGGAACAGGTTGACCTTGGCGGGACCATGGCGTGCCGAGCCGGTGCCCTTCTGCCGATAGAGCTTCTTGCCGGTGCGGTTGATCTCGGCGCGGTTCTTGACGTCATGGGTGCCGCGCTGGCGCTTGGCGAGCTGCCACACCACGCAGCGTTGCAGGATGTCGACGCGCGGCTCGAGGCCGAATATATCGTCCGACAACGTGACGCCGCCCGCCGCTTTGCCGTCGAGGGTCGTGACTTTCAGTTCCATCTCACGCTCCCTCCTTGCCTGCCGGCGCCGCGTCGGCCTTCTCCGCCGGCTGGGCTTCATCCAGACGGAACTTGCCCGGCTTCGGCACCTCCTTCGGCAACGGCTTCTTGATGGCGTCGCGCACGGTGATCCAACCACCCTTGCTGCCCGGAACCGCGCCCTCGACCAGGATGAGGCCGCGCTCGACGTCGGTCTGCACCACCTTGAGATTGAGCGTGGTGACGCGATCGACGCCCATGTGGCCGGCCATCTTCTTGTTCTTGAAGGTCTTGCCGGGATCCTGACGGCCGCCGGTCGACCCGTGCGAGCGGTGCGAGATCGAGACGCCGTGGGTCGCGCGCAAGCCGCCGAAATTCCAGCGTTTCATCGGGCCGGCAAAGCCCTTGCCGATCGTGGTGCCGGTGATGTCGACGAACTGCCCGACCACGAAATGGTCGGCAGTGATTTCGGCGCCGACCGGGATCAACTCGCTCTCCTCGACCCGGAACTCCGCAACCTTGCGCTTGGGCTCGACCTTGGCTGCCGCAAAATGGCCGCGCTCGGCCTTGTTCACGTTGTTGATCTTGCGCGTGCCGGAGCCAAGCTGAACGGCGACATAGCCGTTCTTGTCCTTGGTGCGATGCGCAACCACCTGGCAATTGGCGAGGCGAAGCACCGTCACCGGCACATGCTCGCCGCCGTCGGTAAAGACGCGCGTCATCCCGACCTTTTGTGCGATGACCCCGGAACGCATTGGCTTCTTCCTTCTCGTCCCACTCGTCTTTAGAGCTTGATTTCGACATCGACGCCGGCGGCGAGGTCGAGTTTCATCAGCGCGTCCACGGTCTGCGGCGTCGGATCGACGATGTCGAGCAGGCGCTTGTGGGTGCGCATCTCGAACTGCTCGCGGCTCTTCTTGTCGATGTGCGGCGAGCGGTTGACGGTGAATTTCTCGATCTTGGTCGGCAACGGAATCGGGCCGCGCACCTGAGCGCCCGTGCGCTTGGCGGTCGCCACGATCTCGCGCGTCGACGCATCGAGGATGCGGTGATCGAACGCCTTGAGCCTGATCCGGATATTCTGACCGTTCATGGACTATCTGCTCCACGGGAAAGGGGCGCAAAGCGCCCCTTTGTTCCCTCACTCAGTGATCGAGACGACGACGCCGGCACCGACGGTCTTGCCGCCCTCGCGGATGGCGAAGCGCTGCTTCTCCTCCATCGCGATCGGCGTGATCAGCTCGACGTCCATGGCCGCGTTGTCGCCCGGCATGATCATCTCGGTGCCCTCCGGCAGCGTGCACTGGCCGGTCACGTCGGTGGTGCGGAAGTAGAACTGCGGACGGTAGTTGTTGAAGAACGGGGTGTGCCGCCCGCCCTCGTCCTTGGTCAGGATATAGGCTTCCGCCTTGAACTTCTTATGCGGCTTGACCGAGCCCGGCTTGCACAGCACCTGACCGCGCTCGACCGCGTCCTTGTCGATGCCGCGCAACAGGCAGCCCACGTTGTCGCCCGCGACGCCTTCGTCCAGGAGCTTGCGGAACATCTCGACACCGGTCACCACCGACTTCTGGGTGTCGCGCAGGCCTACGATCTCCACTTCCTCGCCCACCTTGATCTTGCCGCGCTCGATCCGGCCCGTCACCACCGTGCCGCGGCCCGAGATCGAGAACACGTCTTCGATCGGCATCAGGAACGGCTGGTCGATCGGACGCTCCGGCAGCGGCACGTAGGTGTCGAGCGCCTCGTAAAGCTTGAGGATCGCCTCGTCGGCGGTCTCGCCCTTCTCGCCGTTGAGCGCCTTGATCGCCGAGCCGCGAATGACGGGGCAATTGTCGCCCGGGAACTGGTACTTGGTCAAAAGCTCACGCACCTCAAGCTCGACCAGATCAAGAAGCTCGGGGTCGTCGACCACGTCCACTTTGTTCAGGAACACCACGATGTAGGGCACGCCCACCTGCCGCGCCAGCAGGATGTGCTCGCGCGTCTGCGGCATCGGGCCGTCGGCCGCCGACACCACCAGGATGGCGCCATCCATCTGGGCCGCGCCCGTGATCATGTTCTTCACGTAGTCCGCGTGACCGGGGCAATCCACGTGCGCATAGTGCCGCTTATCGGTCGCGTACTCGACGTGGCTCGTCGCAATCGTCAGAATCTTGGTCGGGTCGCGGCGGCCCTGGCTCTCGGACGCCTTCGCGACCTGGTCGTAGGGCACAAACGTCGACGTCCAGCCCTTGTCCACCGACACCTTCGTCAACGCCGCCGTCAACGTCGTCTTGCCGTGGTCGACGTGACCAATCGTCCCGACATTGCAATGCGGCTTCGTCCGTTCAAACTTCTGTTTGGCCATGGGACTCTCCGTTCGTCCTCTGGTGATTGTCTCTAGCTCGTGCTCAGGCGAACTTCGCCTGAATCTCGGCGGCGACCGCCGAGGGAACCTGCTCGTAGTGATCGAACTGCATGGTGAAGGTGGCGCGCCCCTGCGACATGGAGCGCAGGTTGCTGACATAGCCGAACATGTTGGCGAGCGGCACCATCGCGTTGATCACGTTGGCGTTGCCGCGCATGTCCTGGCCCTGGATCTGGCCGCGCCGCGAATTGATGTCGCCGATCACCGACCCGGTGTAGTCCTCCGGCGTCACCACTTCGACCTTCATGATCGGCTCAAGCAGCACCGGACCGCCTTTCTGCAGCGCTTCGCGCAGCGCCATGCGCCCCGCGATCTCGAACGCGAGCGCCGACGAATCGACGTCGTGATAGTCGCCGTCGACCAGCGTGACTTTGAGATCAACCACCGGGAACCCAGCCAGCACGCCGGACCCGAGCACGGATTCAAGCCCCTTCTCGACGCCGGGGATGTATTCCTTCGGGACCGACCCGCCGACCACCTCGTTCTCGAATACGAAGCCACCGCCCGGTGGCAGCGGCTCGACGACGATCTCGATCTTTGCGTACTGTCCGGTGCCGCCAGTCTGCTTCTTGTGCAGGTAGGTGACATTCACCTTCTTGGTGATCTTCTCGCGATAGGCGACCTGAGGCGCGCCAATATTGGCCTCGACCTTGTAGGTGCGCTTGAGGATGTCGACCTTGATGTCGAGATGGAGCTCGCCCATCCCCTTGAGGATGGTCTGACCGGACTCCTGGTCCGTCGTGACCCGGAACGAAGGGTCTTCGGCCACGAGCTTGGCCAACGCCACGCCGAGCTTCTCCTGATCGGCTTTCGACTTCGGCTCGATCGCAATCTCGATCACCGGATCGGGGAACTCCATCTTCTCCAGGATCACGCTCTTCTGCGGGTCGCACAGCGTGTCGCCGGTGCGCACCTCCTTGAGGCCCGCGAGCGCGACGATGTCGCCCGCATAGGCTTCCTTGATGTCCTCGCGATTGTTGGCGTGCATCAGCAGCATGCGGCCAATGCGTTCCTTGCGCTCCTTGGTCGAATTGATCACGCCCGTGCCGCTCTCAAGACGGCCGGAATAGATGCGGCAGAACGTGATGGTGCCGACGAATGGATCGTCCATGATCTTGAACGCAAGCATCGCCAGCGGCTCGGCGTCAGACGGGTTGCGCACGACCTCGTTGCCCTTGCTGTCGATGCCCTTGATCGGCGGCACGTCGAGCGGCGAGGGCAGATAGTCGACCACGGCGTCGAGCAGCGGCTGCACGCCCTTGTTCTTGAAGGCGGAACCGGCCAGCACCGGGAAGAACGCGCCGGTGATCACGGCCTTGCGGATGAGCCGCTTGAGCGTCGCCTCGTCGGGCTCCTTGCCCTCAAGGTACGCGCCCATGGCGTCGTCGTCGAGATCGACCGCCGCCTCGACCAGCTTCTCGCGATATTCCTTGGCCTGCTCGGCCATGTCGGCGGGGATGTCAATGTCGTGATACTTGGCGCCCAGCGTCTCGTCGTCCCAGATCACGCCCTTCATGCGCACCAGGTCGATGATACCCTTGAACTGCTGCTCGGCGCCGATCGGAAGCTGAATGGCAACCGGCTTGGCGCCGAGTCGGTCCACGATGTCCTTGAGGCACTGGAAGAAGTCCGCACCGATCTTGTCCATCTTGTTGCAGAAGACGATGCGCGGGACCTTGTACTTGTCGCCCTGGCGCCAGACCGTCTCGGTCTGCGGCTCCACGCCCTGGTTCGAATCGAGCACGCACACGGCGCCGTCGAGCACGCGCAGCGAGCGCTCCACCTCGATGGTGAAGTCCACGTGGCCGGGCGTGTCAATAATGTTGAGACGATGCTTCTTGGTATCGGGCGGCCATAAAGCCGTGGTCGCGGCCGAGGTGATGGTGATGCCGCGCTCCTGCTCCTGCTCCATGAAATCCATCGTCGCGGCGCCTTCGTGCACCTCGCCGATCTTATGGCTTTTGCCGGTGTAGTAGAGGATCCGCTCAGTCGTCGTGGTCTTCCCGGCATCGATGTGGGCCATGATGCCGAAATTGCGATAGTCCTCGATCGGGTGGGCGCGGGGCATGAGCAATCAATTCCTTGTAGTGTTGGCTGTCCGTCACCAGCGATAATGCGAGAACGCACGGTTGGCTTCCGCCATCTTGTGCGTGTCCTCGCGCTTCTTGACGGCGCTCCCCCTATTGTTCGACGCATCGAGCAGCTCGGCCGACAACCGCTCGGTCATGGTTTTTTCATTGCGCTCGCGCGCGGCCGAAATGATCCAGCGAATGCCGAGCGCCTGACGGCGCGATGAGCGCACTTCCACCGGCACCTGGTAGGTCGCGCCGCCGACGCGGCGCGAGCGCACCTCAATCGACGGCATGACGTTGTCGAGCGCCTGCTCGAAAACCGTCACCGGGCTCTGCTTGGTCTTGCTTTCAATGATGTCGAGCGCGCCGTAGACGATCGACTCGGCGACCGACTTCTTTCCTTCGTACATGACCGAATTCATGAACTTGGAAACGACGAGGTTTCCGAATTTCGGATCGGGTTGGATTTCGCGCTTCTCGGCGGAGTGACGGCGGGACATGATCTAAGCTCTGCTTTTCCTTGCGTCTGGCCAGGCTCATCCCGGCCATTCACATCTTTCCTTTTCCATTCGCCGGCTCATCCGGCCTAGTTGTCACCTTGATCCCGGATCGCGCTCGGCGGCGCCTCGCTTACCCAGGATGACCCTCGCGACGCGCGGGTCACTTCGGCCGCTTGGCGCCGTATTTCGAACGACGCTGCTTGCGGTTCTTGACGCCTTGTGTGTCGAGCACACCGCGCAGGATGTGGTAGCGCACGCCCGGAAGGTCCTTCACGCGGCCGCCGCGGATCATGACCACCGAGTGCTCCTGCAGGTTATGGCCTTCGCCCGGGATGTATCCGATGACCTCGAAGCCGTTGGTGAGGCGCACCTTCGCGACCTTGCGCAGCGCCGAGTTCGGCTTCTTGGGAGTCGTCGTATAGACGCGCGTGCAAACGCCTCGCTTCTGCGGCGATTGTTGCAGCGCCGGCACGGTATTGCGCGCCCGTTCCGCCGCCCGCGGCTTGCGGATCAACTGGTTGATGGTCGGCATTGCTTCGCCTTCATCTTTCGTTGCCCGGCGGGTCAGACCGCGGGACATGGGGTTACCTCAACGCGCAAAACGGAAGAGCGCCGTCCGCTCCCGGTGCGGAAGGGCGCTTTTCCGTTCCCAGAAGACCGCGTGGCGCTGGCGCCCGCGCGACCATCCCTATCGTCTGACAGTCGTCAGAGGCAGCGTCTGAGCTTCATCCATCGAGGCTTCAGGCGGTCCCGGCGCGGCCGAAAGAGACTTGCAATCTCAATGACTTGACTGGAAACCGATGCCGTTCCGACGAGGCGAAGCTCACCGCCTGCCGAGAAGTGGCGCACATGTATCGGCGGTAGTGCGCCAAGTCAAGGCCAAGCCCGGTCGCAGGACCTCCAAATCGTGCGGCGCCGCAACGACATCCGGCGTCCTTCTCAGGCTACCCCCAAGGGGGCCCAAGAGCGGGGCCGAAAGCCGCGCCTTCGCGGGCGTCTACCCGTGCTCCAGGATGGCAGCGATCGCCTTGACTTGGTTGCGGGCATAGACCGGCAGGCCCGCGCTCAGCGATTTCCCGGAATTGAAGCTGCTGCGGCCAGCAAGGACCTGCAGTGGCACCAGGTTCCGAAGCACCGGGACTTTCGCATATTCCTTGCGTTTCACCAGGATGTTCGATTCCACTGCGAGCGACATGAACACGGTCGCGACCGTTCTGTTGGGATCGGCCGGATGCTGCTGGAAGACGGCGATGAGCTTGCCGAACTGCATGACCTGGTTGACGTAGAAAATGCTCTGCTCAATCGCCCCCACCGAGGGGGTATCGAGGCCAGTCAGCTTGATGAGCCCCCGCTCTGCCACCTCGGTCGGCGAAAGCACCGTGAGCTCGCCGTCGAACTCGATCGTATCGGAGATCTTGCGCGCGCTCTCACGGATCTTGTTGGCAAGCGCGATGCCGGCCGGCAATCGCCCTTCGAGCTTGTAGGTCGAGTGGAGGCAGATGGTGGAGGGCCGGCCCTCGCACCAGGGCCGCTGCGGGTTCTGGTTGTGCACGGCCTTGGGGTCCTTCGGCCGCACGAGATCGGCGGCCGTGATCTGCCGGTGCTTGATCGCCGGATCGAGCTTCTCGGCGAATGGCAATGTCGCCAGGCGGGCGAGATCAATCGAGGCCTGGGGCCTGGCGAGGATGAAGCGCGCCTGCGCCACATACATGTGGAGCTTTTCGCTGTAGCGCCGCCGCCGCCCGTCCACCACGATGTCGAGGTTGGGCTCCGTGTAGCCCGGATAAAGACTGAGATATTGCTGCTGTAACGGCTTTGATTTTGCCCAATCCTGATAGCTGATGAATATATCGTCGCGGCTCGCGCCCGCCTGATCCGCAAACTCGATGGTCTTGGGCTTCAGATCCGAAATCGGCTGGTCCGTCACCGAAGGGAGCTCTTCAAGCCGGAACTCCTGCGCCTGGCTGTTGGCGGAAAACAATATCAAGCCTGCCAGCAGGCAGATGAGGTGACGTACGTGCATTGTGTCGGCTTTCAGTAACGGAAAAAATTCCGATCGGATCGGTACCGCTGCTGGTTGCGCTGATCCTCATAGCGCGGAGGCTGCGGCTGTTGCCAACCAAAGAAGCCACCCCATGGTTGCTGCGGCCTCGCGGGCTCAGAGTCCCAACGCCGGCCGCCCCAGGGCGCCCAAGGCTCGAACGCGGGCCCTCCTCCATACGGGTCCTGAGCCGAGGCAACCTCGTCACGGGAGACGAGGTCATACTGGGTGTCGCTGACCCTGCCGTCGCGGTCACGGCGGAAGTATTCGACCAGGCTCCTATGCGGAGCGTTCGGGTTGTTCTCATCGGGGTCGACCTTACGGGCGACCATATTGCGCTTTGCCTCCGGCGACGGCGGACTGAGCACGGCCCTGGGTACATATTTCTCCCACACCGCTTCGATGATTGGCTGGAATATCGGGATTGCGACACTGGCACCGGTCTGGCCACCGCCAAGAGTGCGCCGCTTGCCATCCGCATTGTCGTAGCCAACCCACACCGCCACCGTGACATCGTTGGTGAAACCGACAAACCACGCATCGTTCTCGCCGTCGCTCGTGCCGGTCTTGCCGGCCACGTAGGGCGCCAACTTGGCAATGCCGCTCGCGGTCCCGCGCTGCACCACGCCCTGGAGCATGGTCTTGAGCTGGTAGAACGAAACCCGGTCGGCCGAACCGATCCGCGTCAGCGTCGGGCTGTGCCGGTAGACGGGCTTTCCGCGCTGCTCGATCGACTCGATCGCGTAGGGCGTCGGCCGCTCGCCTTCGTTGGCAATCGCGGCATAGAAGGCCGCGAGATCAATCGGGCGCACCGGCTGCGCGCCGAGCACAAAGGGGTAATAACGGACACAATCCTTGTAGATCTGCGCCTCGAGCGCGAGGGCGCAGATGCGATCGAGGCTCATCTCCGGTGTCGAATCCACCCCGCCTTCAAGCAAGTTGACGGTCGCGAGATTTTTCGAGTGCTCCAGCGCGCGCCGCAGCGTGACGATGCCGGACGAGCCTCCGTCGTAGTTCTTCGGGCTCCAATAGTCGCGGGCACGTGCATTGATTTCGCCGCCGATCGGCGGCAGCGTGATCGCTTCGTCACGCACGTACGTATTCGGCTGCAGGCCCTTCTGCAGGGCGGCCAGATAGGTCAAGGGCTTGAGCGCAGAACCAGGCTGACGCTGAGACTGGGTCGCGCGATTGAGCTGGCTCAGCGGATAGGAGAAGGATCCCGCCATGGCCAGAATGCGGCCGGTCTTGTTCTCAAGCACGACCGCGGCGCCCTGCACGGCCGGGCGCACCCTCAGCTCGGCCCGCGCGCCATTGCGTTTCGTCGCAACCACCCGAACCAGAACAACGTCGTAGGGCTTGAGGTTGTGCCTGATCGAAGCCCGCGCGACCGACAGCGGCAAGATGCGGCCATCCGCAAGGCCCACCCGCACGATCTCGCCACCACCCCGGGTCGCTGCCTTCTCGAGCACAATGGCTGCCGGCCAGTGCACGTCGTAGAGCGGCAGCCGCGCGCTCACGAGCGCCTGCTGCCAGGCGGGCGTACTGGAACTCGGCTCTTTCTCAATACGCTGGATCGCTTCGGCAAGGTTCGTCTCGGCCGCCTTGAATTGCATCCGGCCGGTATCGATCTCGTAACGCGCAAGCCCTTCCTGCAGGGCGGACTCGGTGGCCCATTGCAGCGCCGGTACGATGGTCGAATGGATCGTATAGGAATCGGCCGTCAATTTGCCGAGACCCAGCGCTCTCGCCTCGCGCACGAGGTGGTCGACGAATTGGAAGCCGGATTCCCGGCGCGGCCGGTCAAGCGTGGCAAGCTGCGGCAGGCTGCCGCGAAGACGCTTGGCCTCCTCGGCGCTGATCGCGCCATCCTCCTGCATGCGGCCGACGACGTAGGCGAAGCGTTCCTTGGCGCGGTCCGGATGGCGGTCGGGATTGAAATAGTTCGGCCCCTTGGTCAGGGCAGCCAACAAGGCGCCCTCACCTACGCTGAGCTCCTGCACGGACTTGCCGAAGTAGCTACGCGCGGCCATGCCGATGCCCCATGACCCGCGCCCGAGATAGGTCGAATTCAGGTAGAGCTCCAGAATTTCGTCTTTCGAGAGCACCTGTTCGACGCGCGCCGCAAGGATCATCTCGCGCATCTTGCGCTCGTAGGTGACGCTGTCCCCTACGAGTAGATTCTTCACCATCTGCTGGGTGATGGTCGAACCGCCCTGCGGGCGGCCCGTTTGCGCGAGATTTCCGATGAACGCCCGGATCAAGGCGCGCTCGTCGATCCCCTTGTGCTGATAGAAACGCTTGTCCTCCGCGGCCACGAAAGCTTGGCGGACGTGGAGCGGGATATCGGCCAGATCGACCCAGATCCGCCGCTGGTCCGCTTCGTACACTTCGGCGAAACGCTGGCCCTTCAGGTCAAGCACCTCGCTCACGCCCGGCAGCCGCATCCTCTTGAGGCGCATGTGATCGGGCAGATCGGCGAGCGTCCGGTTGTAGAACTCGATCACCTCCCCCACGTCGACCGGGGAATTGGTGACCGCCTCACCCTTGCAGAACTGCCGATAGGCAACGTACAGGTCCTTGATATTGATGCCTCGAAAAGCGGCGTGGCCGCCCGCGATCGCCTCCGGATCGTCCATTGCGGTCGCAATGAGATCATCGACATTCAAATCCTCGATGTCGAACGCTTTGCGCATCTGGGCGCAACCTGCGCGCAGGATCTCGACGACCTGCTGGCGATCCTGGATCGGGTCGAATTCGGTTTTGAGCTTGTCCGGCGCGGTCGCGACCTGACTGAAGGCCAGCGCGGTCGCAAAAATCTTGGCGAGGAGAATGTCCATCGAGCGACGCGTGCCTCAGGTGACTCTTTCACACTCATAACATGACTTTTTGACGAAAGCGGTTCCCGATGACGGCAAAAATAGTTTGCCGCCGGCAAACCACGCCCCGGCAGAGCCTTCGGCGAGGCCCCGCCCGCGACCCCCGCCAGCCACGGTACGCAAAAAGGGCCGCCCAGCTTTGCCGGACGGCCCTCATTTTTTCGTGAATACGCCGGCCTTTTGCGCCGGATGTCACTCCGCCGCCGGCAATTGCTCCGGCTGGCCAGCCTGGGCCGCCTCGGTGGCCGCTTTCGCGGCCTCCTCCTTGGCAACCGACTCCTTCTCGCGCTCCTCGAGAATGAGCGCGTCGCGCTTGCCGGCTACCTCGCGCACCAGGTTCATCATGGCGCCAGTGCCAGCCGGGATCAGCCGGCCGACAATGACGTTTTCCTTGAGGCCCTCCAGCGTATCGACCTTGCCATTGACGGAGGCTTCGGTGAGCACGCGGGTGGTCTCCTGGAACGACGCCGCCGAGATGAACGAGCGGGTCTGCAACGAGGCCTTGGTGATGCCGAGTAGCACCGGATGCCCGGTCGCCGGCTTCTTGCCCTCGTCGACGGTGCGGGCGTTGATCTCGTCGAGCTCGATCTTGTCGATCTGCTCGCCCTGGATCAGCTCGGTCTCACCGGCGTCGTCGATTTCCACCTTCTGCAGCATCTGGCGCACGATCACTTCGATGTGCTTGTCGTTGATCGCCACGCCTTGCAACCGGTAGACTTCCTGGATTTCGTTGACCAGGTAGCCGGCGAGCTCCTCGACGCCCTTGATCGCCAGAATGTCGTGCGGGGCGGGATTGCCCTCGACGATGAAGTCACCCTTCTCGATCAGGTCACCATCCTGCAGGTGGATGTGCTTGCCCTTCGGGATGAGGTACTCCCTCGGCTCCTCTTCCTTGTTGGCAGGCTCGATGATCACGCGGCGCTTGTTCTTGTAGTCCTTGCCGAAGCGGATCGTGCCGGAGGTCTCGGCAATGATCGCCGCCTCCTTCGGCCGGCGCGCCTCGAACAGCTCCGCCACCCGCGGCAAGCCGCCGGTGATGTCGCGGGTCTTGGCGCTCTCGGTCGGGATACGCGCGATCACGTCGCCCGCGCTGACCTTTGAGCCCGGCTCGACCGAGATGATGGCATCGACAGCGAGCTGGTAACGCGCTTCCGCGCCACGACCGAGCTTGAGGATCTTGTTGTCCTTCTTGATCACGATCGCCGGCCGCAGATCCTGCTGATTGCGACCGGAGCCGGTGCGCCAGTCGATGACCACACGCTTGGCGATGCCGGTCGACTTGTCGAGCGTCTCCGACACCGTCTGACCATCGACCAGGTCTTCGAAGCCAATGATGCCCTCGACCTCGGTCAGGATCGGCCGCGTGTAGGGGTCCCACTCCGCGATGCGCTGACCGCGCTTGATCTGCACACCGTCCTCGATCAGCATCCGCGCGCCATATTGGATACGGTGCGTGGCGCGTTCGGTGCCATCGGGATCGAGCACCGCGACGACCATGTTGCGAACCATCGCGACGTTCTGCCCATCCGAGTTCTTGACGATGTTCTTGTTCTTGATCTTGATCTTGCCGTCAAAGTTCGACTCGACGAACGACTGCTCCGAAATCTGAGCAGCGCCGCCGATGTGGAACGTGCGCATGGTGAGCTGGGTGCCCGGCTCACCGATCGACTGCGCGGCAATGACGCCCACCGCTTCGCCGAGGTTGACGGGCGTTCCGCGCGCGAGGTCGCGCCCATAGCACTTGCCGCACACGCCCGAGGTGGTCTCACAGGTAAGCACCGAGCGGATGCGCAGCTCCTGCACGCCGGCCGTGACGATCGCTTCGACCTGCGGCTCCTCGATCAGCGTGCCGCCCTTGACGATCACCTGGTGCGATGACGGATCGCGCACGTCCTCGGCCGTGGTGCGGCCGAGAATCCGGGTGCCGAGCGAGGCCACGACGGTGCCGGCATCGATGATCGCGCGTACGTTGATGCCCGCGGTCGTGCCACAGTCTTCGGTCGTGATGATGCAGTCCTGCGCGACGTCGACGAGCCGGCGCGTCAGATAGCCGGAGTTCGCCGTCTTGAGCGCAGTATCGGCGAGGCCCTTGCGGGCGCCGTGCGTCGAGTTGAAGTACTCGAGCACGGAGAGCCCTTCCTTGAAGTTGGAGATGATCGGGCTCTCGATGATCTCGCCGGACGGCTTCGCCATCAGGCCCCGCATGCCGGCAAGCTGGCGCATCTGCGCGGGCGAGCCGCGCGCGCCGGAATGCGCCATCATGTAGATCGAGTTGACCTGGGCGGTGTCGCCGTCCTTTCGCTCCGACGAGATCTCGCGCATCATCTCGTCGGCGATCTGCTCGGTGCACTTCGACCAGGCGTCAACGACCTTGTTGTATTTCTCGCCCTGGGTGATCAGGCCGTCATTGTATTGCTGCTCGAACTCCTTCGCGAATTCGCGCGTCTTGTCGATGATCTTCCACTTCGAGGCCGGGACCACCATATCGTCCTTGCCGAACGAAATGCCGGCCTTGAACGCGTTGTGGAAGCCGAGCGCCATGATCCGGTCGCAGAAGATCACCGTCTCCTTCTGCCCGCAGTGGCGGTATACCTGATCGATCATGTTGGAGATTTCCCGCTTGGTCATGAGCTTGTTCACGACGTCGAAGGAAACCTTGGTGCTCCTCGGCAACACGTTGCCGAGCATGACGCGGCCTGCCGTGGTGTCGAACCACCGACGCACTTCCTCGCCCTTTTCGTTGAGGCCTTCCCAGCGGTACTTGATCTTGGTGTGCAGATCGATCGCCTTGGCATGCAGGGCGTGCTCGATCTCGGCCATGTCGCCGAAAATGCGCAGCCGCCTGTCGGCCGGCTCGTCACGCATCAGCGAGAGGTAGTAGAGGCCAAGCACGATGTCTTGCGACGGCACGATGATCGGCGAGCCGTTGGCCGGGTGCAGGATGTTGTTGGTCGACATCATCAGCACACGCGCCTCAAGCTGCGCCTCGAGCGACAGCGGCACGTGTACGGCCATCTGGTCGCCGTCGAAGTCAGCGTTGAAGGCCGCGCAGACCAGCGGATGGAGCTGGATCGCCTTGCCCTCGATCAGCACCGGCTCGAACGCCTGGATGCCCAGGCGATGCAGCGTCGGCGCGCGGTTGAGCAGCACCGGATGCTCGCGGATCACCTCGTCGAGGATGTCCCAGACCTCGGGCTTCTCCTTCTCCACGAGCTTCTTGGCCTGCTTCACCGTGGTGGAGAGGCCCTTGGCGTCGAGCCGCGAATAGATGAACGGCTTGAACAGCTCGAGCGCCATCTTCTTCGGCAGGCCGCACTGGTGCAGCTTGAGCTCGGGTCCGACCACGATCACCGAGCGGCCGGAATAGTCCACGCGCTTGCCGAGCAGATTCTGCCGGAAGCGGCCCTGCTTGCCCTTGAGCATGTCGGCGAGCGATTTGAGCGGCCGCTTGTTGGCGCCGGTGATGACGCGGCCGCGACGGCCGTTGTCGAACAGCGCGTCGACCGCCTCCTGCAGCATCCGCTTCTCGTTGCGGATGATGATGTCGGGCGCCCGCAGCTCGATCAGCCGCTTGAGGCGGTTGTTGCGGTTGATGACGCGCCGGTAGAGGTCGTTGAGATCGGACGTGGCGAAGCGTCCGCCGTCGAGCGGAACGAGCGGCCGCAGGTCCGGCGGGATCACCGGCACCTGCTTGAGGATCATCCATTCCGGCCGGTTGCCGGACTGCTGGAACGCTTCGACGATCTTGAGCCGCTTGGCGAGCTTCTTCTTCTTCGCGTCGGAATCGGATTCCCCGATCTCGGCGCGCAGATCGCCCTGCATCTTGTTGAGATCGAGCTCGGAGAGCATGTCGCGGATCGCCTCCGCGCCGATCTTGGCGGTGAAGCTGTCAGCCCCCAGCTCGTCCTGCGCCTTGAGATATTCGTCCTCGCTGAGGAGTTGGCGCATCTCGAGCGCAGTCGTGCCCGGCTCGAGCACGACGTAGTATTCGAAGTAGAGAATCCGCTCCAGGTCCTTCAGCGTCATGTCGAGCAGGAGCCCGATACGCGAGGGCAGCGACTTGAGGAACCAGATGTGGGCGACCGGCGCGGCGAGCTCGATATGGCCCATGCGCTCGCGCCGCACCCGCGAGAGCGTCACCTCGACCGAGCACTTCTCGCAGATGATGCCCTTGTACTTCATGCGCTTGTACTTGCCGCACAAGCACTCGTAGTCCTTGATCGGGCCGAAGATACGCGCGCAGAACAAGCCGTCGCGCTCGGGCTTGAAGGTCCGGTAATTGATCGTCTCCGGCTTTTTGATCTCGCCGTACGACCACGACAGAATCTTCTCCGGGCTCGCGATCGAAATCCGGATCTGGTCAAAGACCTGCGCCGGCGCCTGCGGGCTGAAAAGATTCATAATCTCTTGGTTCATCGTCGTCTCCGTTTTGGAGTCCTTGTCGAATTCAAGCGGCCGGTGACGGACAGCAGACGGTTATCCGTCTGCCCCTTGTCCGCCACCGCATTTGGACTTCTGCCGTCCGGCATGCAGTCCCCTGGCTATTCGGCCGCCTCGGCCGTTCCCTCGCCACGCCCCTGCTTCGAATTGTGCAGGTCGACATTGAGACCGAGGGATCGCATTTCCTTGACCAACACGTTGAAGCTCTCGGGAATGCCGGCCTCGAACGTGTCGTCGCCGCGCACGATCGCCTCGTACACCTTGGTGCGGCCGGCGACGTCGTCCGACTTGACGGTCAGCATCTCCTGCAGCGTGTAGGCGGCGCCGTAGGCTTCGAGCGCCCACACCTCCATTTCGCCGAAACGCTGGCCGCCGAACTGGGCCTTGCCGCCCAGCGGCTGCTGGGTGACCAGGCTGTAGGGGCCGATCGAGCGGGCGTGGATCTTGTCGTCGACCAGGTGGTGCAGCTTGAGCATGTAGATGTAGCCCACCGTCACCTTGCGATCGAAAGCGTCGCCCGTGCGGCCGTCGTGCAGCGTAACCTGACCGGAGTGGTCGAGCCCGGCGAGGTCGAGCATCTTCTCGATGTCGGCCTCCTTGGCGCCGTCGAACACCGGCGTCGCAATCGGCACGCCATGGCGCAGATTGCCGCCGAGCTCGACGAGTTCCTGCTCGCCCAGCGACTTGATGGTCTCTTCGTCGCCGTAGATCTTCTTCAGAATATCCTTGAGCGGGCGCAGGTCGTGCTTGTTGTTGTAGACCTCCACCGCCTGGCCGATCTTGAGCCCCAGGCCGGCGCAAGCCCAGCCGAGGTGGGTCTCGAGGATCTGCCCAACGTTCATGCGGCTCGGCACGCCGAGCGGATTGAGCACGACGTCGACCGGCGTGCCGTCGGCGAGGAACGGCATGTCCTCCTGCGGCACGATCTTCGACACCACGCCCTTGTTGCCGTGGCGGCCCGCCATCTTGTCGCCAGGCTGGATCTTGCGCTTCACCGCAACGAAGACCTTGACCATCTTCATCACGCCGGGCGGCAGCTCGTCGCCGCGCTGGAGCTTCTCGACCTTGTCGAGGAAGCGCTGTTCGAGCCGCTTCTTGCTCTCGTCGTACTGTTTGTGGATGGCCTCGATCTCGGCCATCAGCTTGTCGTTCGGCGAGGCAAACTGCCACCACTGCGCGCGCGGATACTCTTCCAGGATCGCGCGGGTGATCTTGGAGTCCTTCTTGAAGCCTTTTGGACCCGCAATGCCCTGCCGATTCTCCAGCAGCTCGGCGAGGCGGCCATAGACGTTACGGTCGAGGATCGCCTGCTCGTCGTCGCGGTCCTTGGCGAGCCGTTCGATCTCTTCGCGCTCGATCGCGAGCGCGCGCTCGTCCTTCTCGACGCCGTGGCGGTTGAACACCCGCACCTCGACGACGGTCCCTTGCACCCCGGGCGGCACCCGCAGCGAAGTGTCGCGCACATCGGAGGCCTTTTCGCCGAAGATCGCGCGCAAGAGCTTCTCTTCCGGCGTCATCGGGCTTTCGCCCTTGGGCGTGATCTTGCCGCACAGAATGTCGCCGGCACGCACCTCGGCGCCGATATAGACGATGCCCGCCTCGTCGAGGTTCTTGAGCGCCTCTTCCGACACGTTCGGGATGTCGCGGGTGATCTCCTCCGGCCCGAGCTTGGTGTCGCGCGCCATCACCTCGAACTCCTCGATGTGGATCGAGGAGAAGACGTCGTCCTTGACGATACGCTCGGAGAGCAGGATCGAGTCTTCGAAGTTGTAGCCGTTCCACGGCATGAACGCGACCAGCACGTTACGTCCGAGCGCGAGTTCGCCGAGCTCGGTCGAGGGGCCGTCCGCGATGATGTCGCCCTTCTTGACGGAGTTGCCGACCTTCACCAGCGGGCGCTGGTTGATGCAGGTGTTCTGGTTCGAGCGCTGGAACTTCTGCAGCCGATAGATATCGACGCCCGACTTCGAGGGGTCGGCCTCTTCGGTCGCGCGCACGACGATACGAGTAGCGTCGACCTGGTCGACGACACCGGTACGCCGCGCACCGATCGCAGCGCCGGAATCGCGCGCCACGACGCCTTCCATGCCGGTGCCGACGAACGGCGCCTCGGCCCGCACCAACGGCACCGCCTGCCGCTGCATGTTGGAGCCCATCAGCGCGCGGTTGGCGTCGTCGTTCTCAAGGAACGGGATCAACGCCGCCGCGACCGAGACGAGCTGCTTCGGCGACACGTCCATGAAGTCGACCTTGTCGGGCGAGATCATCTCCACCTCGCCGGCGTGGCGGCAGACGATCAGCTCCTCGGTGAGGCGGCCGCGGTTGTCGAGCGGCGCATTGGCCTGCGCCACCGTGTAACGCGACTCCTCCATGGCGGAGAGATAGATCACCTCGTCGGTGACGCGGCCGTCCTTGACCTTGCGATACGGGGTCTCGACGAACCCGTACTTGTTCACGCGCGCGTAGGTCGCGAGCGAGTTGATCAGGCCGATGTTCGGCCCTTCCGGCGTCTCGATCGGGCAGATGCGGCCGTAGTGCGTAAGATGCACGTCGCGCACTTCGAAGCCCGCGCGCTCGCGGGTGAGACCGCCAGGCCCGAGCGCCGAGAGCCGCCGCTTATGCGTGATCTCGGAGAGCGGGTTGGTCTGGTCCATGAACTGCGAGAGCTGCGAGGAGCCGAAGAACTCGCGCACCGCCGCCGCCGCCGGCTTCGCGTTGATCAGGTCCTGCGGCATCACCGTGTCGATATCGACCGACGACATCCGCTCCTTGATCGCGCGCTCCATGCGCAGGAGGCCGATGCGGTATTGGTTCTCCATCAGCTCGCCGACCGAGCGCACGCGCCGGTTGCCGAGATGGTCGATGTCGTCGATCTCGCCCTTGCCGTCGCGCAGATCGACCAGCGTCTTGACGACCGCGAGGATGTCGTCCTTGCGCAGCACCCGCATGGTGTCGGGCGCGTCGAGCTCAAGCCGCATGTTCATCTTGACGCGGCCGACCGCAGACAGGTCGTAGCGCTCGGGGTCGAAGAACAGCGACTGGAACATCGACTGCGCAGAGTTGAGCGTCGGCGGCTCGCCCGGCCGCATCACCCGGTAAATGTCGAACAGCGCGTCCTCACGCGTCATGTTCTTGTCGACCGAGAGCGTGTTGCGGATGTAGGCCCCGATATTGACGTGGTCGATGTCGAGGAGCGGCAGCTCCTTGTAGCCGGCCTCGTTGAGGATCTTGAGATTCTTCTCGGTGATCTCCTCGCCGGCCTCCACGTAGATTTCGCCGGTCTTCGGGTTGACGAGGTCTTCGCCGATGTAGTGACCGACCAGTTCCTGATCGGTCATGCGCAGCGCCTTGAGGCCCTTCTCGGCGAGTTGGCGGGCCGACCGCACGGTCAGCTTCTTGCCGGCCTCGAGCACGACCTTGCCGCTGTCGGCGTCGACCAGATCGTTGATCGCCTTGTAGCCGCGGAAGCGGTTGGCATCGAACGGCACGCGCCAGCCGTCCTTCTGCCGCTTGTAGGGAATCTTGCGATAGAAGGTGTTGAGGACCTCTTCCGCGTCCATGCCGAGCGCATAGAGCAGCGACGTCACCGGAATCTTCCGGCGGCGGTCGATGCGCGCGTAGACGATGTCCTTGGCATCGAACTCGACGTCGAGCCACGAGCCGCGATAGGGAATGATGCGCGCCGCAAACAGAAGCTTGCCGGACGAATGCGTCTTGCCTTTGTCGTGGTCGAAGAACACGCCGGGCGAGCGGTGCATCTGGCTGACGATCACCCGCTCGGTGCCGTTGACGATGAAGGTGCCGTTGTTGGTCATGAGCGGAATGTCGCCCATGTAGACATCCTGCTCCTTGATGTCCTTGACCGAGCGCGCGCCGGTCTCCTCGTCGATATCGAACACGATCAGCCGCAGCGTAACCTTGAGCGGAGCCGCGAAGGTCATGCCACGTTGACGGCATTCGTCGACGTCGTATTTCGGCGCCTCGAACTCGTACTTGACGAATTCGAGCATCGAGGTGTTGGAGAAGTCGGAGATCGGGAACACCGACTTGAATACGGCCTGCAGGCCCTCGTCGGGCCGCCCGCCGACCGGCTCCTGCACCAGGAGAAACTGGTCATAGGACGCCTTCTGAACCTCGATGAGGTTCGGCATCTCTGCGACTTCCTGGATCTTCCCGAAAAACTTACGAACGCGCTTGCGACCTGTGAATGTCTGCGCTGCCATCTCGCCTCTCTCTGTCGGACCCGCCGGGACCGGGACGACTCTCCGGAAAGCCGCAATCCATCGCGACCATCCGGACAGGCGTCGAAGCCCTGCTATTTCTACGCGATTCGGCCTGCCGCCTCACCGCATCATGACCGCCGCAAGGCGGATATAGTGGTGATCTCAAGTATCTGCTCGAAATCACCAAGTTTTTTTCGGCCCTCGTTTTGTTCGACTTAGGGGCCGATGCCTACTTGGCCAGAGTTTTCAATGGTCTTAGCCATCCTCGACGCCGCTCCAAGCAAACCGATGCTTACTTGAGCTCGATCTTGGCGCCGACCTTCTCCAGGGCGGCCTTGATCTTCTCGGCCTCGTCCTTCGGGATTCCCTCCTTGACGGGCTTGGGCGCGGCCTCGACCAAGTCCTTGGCCTCCTTGAGGCCGAGACCGGTTGCCGCACGCACCTCTTTGATCACCTCGATCTTCTTGTCGCCGATCGCGGCAAGGACGACCGTAAACTCGGTCTTCTCCTCGACTGGGGCCGCGGCGGCGCCCGGAGCGGCCGCCACGGCGACCGCAGCCGCCGCCGACACGCCCCACTTCTCTTCCAGCATCTTCGCAAGCTCAGCCGCCTCCAGGACGGTGAGGCTCGAGAGATCAGTGACGATTTTTTGCAGATCAGCCATCGTTCATGTCCTATCGGTTCGAACCAGTCGAGTTTGCGAAGGGCTTACGCCGCCTCGCCCTTGTTGGCATAGGCCGACACCACGCGTGCGACTTTCGTCGCTGGCGCGATGACCACCCGGGCAATCTTGGTCGCCGGCGCCTGGATGAGGCCGACGATCATGGCCCGCAGCTCGTCAAGCGACGGCAGCGCGGCAAGCGCCTTGACGCCGTTCTGATCGAGCGCGGTCTTGCCCATCGCTCCGCCCAGGATCACGAACTTCTCGTGCGCCTTGGCGAAGTCGGCGGCGACCTTGGGCGCAGCCACCGGATCGCCCGAATAGGCGATCAGGGTCGGCCCCTTGAGCAAGGGGATGACCACGGCTGCGTCAGTGCCATCGAGAGCGATCTTGGTGAGCCGGTTTTTCGTGACCTTCACTGCGCCGCCCGCCTGCTTCATCTGCCTTCGCAGGGTCTGCATCTGGGCGACGGTGAGGCCAGAATTCTGAGCCACGACCACGACGTTGGTGCCCTTGAAGACACCGTTGAGCGTCGTGACGAGCTCCTTCTTAGCCGCTCGATCCACAGCAAGCTCTTTCCGGTTTGGCGGCCGCGCATGATGCGGAACCGCCGGTTGCGACCTGCCGCCCAGCTCCGGCTGGCGGAACGGGACGACGCTTCGATGCCCTGCCGTCGGATGCGCTCATGCACACCTGAGGTTCGAACCGGTCGCGCGGACAATGCCTCAACGGCACGCCCGAAAAATCCGTCTCGACCCATCTATGCAGGACATTAAGCCTCAGGACCGAAGCCCCTTAGCACCTGCAGTCTCGGACAGGACCCTTCCGGCTTTGGCCGGAATGCGCACCGTCAAACACACCATAAGTCTTTGCCCTCCTTAGAATAATCCGTAAGGATGGGTTCTAAGGGTGGGCCACCTTGGCTATTTGAAGGACGCGCAAAGGCGCGCCGAAAAACTGGATCGGCACGCCCGGAAAACACTATCTAGAGCGTTCTTTTGGCTTTGCCAAGCCCCCTCCCTCCGGTTCCAGCCCCAATGTCGGCAATTTGTTACCGGTTGCGGCCTGCCGCCTCCCGGCCGGCCACCCGGCTGAACACCACGTTGCGGGTCTGCCCGGTGTTCCCCGGGTAGTTGTGAAAGAACAGCCCCACGACGTCGCCGGAAGCGTAGAGCCCGCGGATCGGATTGCCCGCCGTGCTGAGCACCTCCGCCCGCGTGTTGATCTTGAGGCCGCCGAACGTAAAGGTGATCCCGCATACAATCGGAAACGCGCGGAACGGCGGCTTCTCGATCTTGACCGCCCAGTTCGACTTCTTCGGCGTGATCCCCACCGTGCACTTGCCGTCCATATTGCCGGGGTCGAAGGCGACGTCGTCCCGGCAGGCCGCGTTGAATTCCTCGACCGTGTGGACGAGGACTTCCGGCGCAAGCCCGATCTTGCCGGCAAGCTCGGCGATCGTACTCGCCTCGAAGCCTTTGGCATCCGCATAGGCGCCCTCGCGAAAGAGCTTGAAGCCGGTGTCGTCGAAGATCTGGTGCGCAAGCCCGCGCGGCTGCGCCAGCACGGCGCGCCCGGTCTTGGCATAAGTGTAGGAGTGCTTGGTCTCGCCTTCGTCGTAGAAGCGCTGACCGAGCGTGTTCACCGTGATGCCGAACTTGTACTCGTAGCGGTTGGCCGAGTTGCCGTGGCCATCGGGGCGCAACGGAATGGCGCCGTCCTGCAACTCCGCACCGATCGGCGTCGCGTGCGCGCCCTGCCAATGCCCTGCGGTCATGGCGCCGAGCGCGATCAGGGAGTTGAGCACTTCACCGGTATCGTGCTTGCTGCCGCGCACCCGCATCAGGTCGCCGAATGGCCCGAGATAGCGGCCGCGCATCTCGGCGCTCGCCTGGAACCCGCCGCTGCAGCAGATCACCGCGCGGCCGAGGAGATCGTATTCGCCATCCGGCGTCAGCACCCGCACGCCCTCGATATGGCGCTCATTGCCGTGAAAGCCCGTGACCTTGGACTCGTAGCGAAGCTCGACTCCCATCCCGGCCGCGATCTCGCGCCACCTCAGGAGCTGGCCGAGCCCGCCGCCGACCGTGTGGATCACTGCGCCCGGCTCGAAATACTTCCTGCCTTTGACCGGGACGGGCTTCTCGTGCTCGAAGCGAATGCCCTTGTCGTGCATCCAGTGCAGCGAAGCATTGGAGTTGTCGACCAGGAACGTCGCCAGTTCCTGATCGATCCGCCCTTCGGTGACACGGCTGAGATCGGCGAGAAAATTCTCGCGCGTGTAGGGCGGCATCACGAAGGTGCTGAAGGTCGCGTCATCGATCTCGATGAACTGGCGGATCTCGCGGCCGCCGTCATAGACGAAGCGGAAGCCGGTGTGGGAATAGCGTGCATTCCCGCCGAACTCGGCTTCCGGGGCCTTCTCGAGCATGACGATGCGTTCGGCGCCGGCTTCGCGGGCTGCGACCGCGGCCTCGTGTGCCGCACTGCCGCCGCCGATCACGATGATGTCGCATCGCTCCTGCCGAACCATGGCTCAACTCCTGACGCAAATGTCTGCAGGTCCGGCCGCGCGCGTGGGCGGCCGCCTCGCTCACTCGGGAAGATGGAAGTTCACGCGGTCGCCGGTTCCTTGCGCGCTTTGGTAGCGGCTTCCTCGGAGCCGAAGCCTTTGACCGAGATGTCGAAGTTATTCCCGTCGGGATCGGTGGCGCGGGTCTCCGCATAGGGCCGGTCGGCCGGCCGCTTGGCTGGCGCCTTCACGCCACCCTTGATCAGGCGGGCGGTGGTCTCCTCGTGATCCTCGACCTCGAAGCCGAAATGATTGAGGCCGGACGGCTTGCCCTCGGCCTTGTTCTCAAGGAGCGCCAGCGTGATGTAACCGTCGGTCATGTAGACCGCTTTGCTTCCGGATGCGCCCTTCGCCGGCAAGCGCGTCATCTCGAAGGTCTGCTCGTAGAACTTGGCCAGACGCTCGGGATCGAGCGTGATGATGGCGAGATGACGGATCTTAGGCCGCTTGCCCATTTGCAAATCTCCCTGTGGCATTTCCCTATTGGCGCAAACTATCACAAATTCTGCTTATTGCTCATATCCCGAATGCATAGCTTGGATGCCGTCTGCAGCCACAGGGCTGGCGGCGCCCGTCCGCGGCGTCCTCCAGTGGCAGAGCCCGGGATGCCTCCCGGGCTCCGCTGTCTCGCCGGGCCGCTAGTGCCCCCTGACACGAAGGGCGGCACTAGATCAGTTTGCCCGGATTCTTCTTGTACTTGTTCACGATCGCGTCGGCGCTCATCAAGGCCAGCGCCTGGATCGTGAGCGTCGGGTTGAAGCCCGCCATCGACACAAAGTTCGCGCTGCCGAGGACGAACAGGTTGGGGATGTCCCAGGTCTGTCCGTACTTGTTGACCACCGAGTCGCGCGGATTGTGTCCCATGCGGACGCCGCCCTGGTGATGCGCGCCGGGCGCGCCCGGGCTCGAAGGCGCACGCCAAACATGCGCCGCCCCCATGGCCTGGCCGATCTCGAGGAGCTTGGCGTTGACGAACTCGATGCGCTTGACTTCGTTCGGCCGCCGCCAGTCGTAGGTCATGCGCGGCGCCGGCAGTCCCCAGGCGTCGCGGATGTTGGGATCGAGATCGATGGTCTGGTCGGGGTAGGGCAGGTTTTCGGTCTGCCCCGTGATGGCCACGTGCCGGGTGTAGTACTTGGCAAAGAAATCCCGGTAGGCGGCGCCCCATCGCGGCACGCCGGGCGGCGTGTTCATGCTCATCGCGGTCCCGATCGGCCCGCCTTCGAGCCCGGCCGGACCGGCCGAGATCTGCGCACCACGGATGAAGCCCAGGCCCTTGTGGTCGAAGTTGTCGGCGTTGAAGTCGTCGATCGTATGCTTCTGAGCGCTCGGCCCCATGTAGATGTTGACGTGCCGATCGTCGAACGCAGCGAATGCCCGCGCCCCGATATGGGCCATGATGTGCCGTCCGAGGTGGCCGCTCGAATTGGCGAGCCCGTTGGGGAAGCGGTCCGTCTTCGACAGGAGCAGGAGCCGCACCGCGTCGTAGATGAACGGCGCGACGATCACGATCTCCGCCTCGATCGTATTGTCGGCGGAACCGTCGGGGCTGTAGTACGACACGCCGGTGACGCGTCCGCTGTTGTCGCTGTTGACGCGGTGGCACATCGCCCCGGTGATGAGCTTGAAGTTGCCGGTCTTGTCGGCCTCCACAAGCTTGGTGACCAGGATCGAGGACTTGGCGCCGATGTGGCAGCCAAACGACTGGCAGAACCCGCAATAGCTGCAGCCGGGCCGGCCATTGTAAGGCTGCGAGACAATCGCGCGCGGGGTCGAGAACGGGTGAAGCCCAAGCTTCTTGGTCGCCGCCTCGAAGTTGACGCCCGCCTGATCCACGGTGAGCGGCGGCAGCGGGTAGTCGCGTTTGCGCGGTGCCTCGAAGACGTTTCCGCCCTCGATCTTGCGGCCCCCGAGGTTGCCGGCTTTGCCCGACACGCCGATCTCATACTCGGCGCGGTCGTAGAAGGGCTCGAGATCGGCGTAGCTCACCGGCCAGTCCATGACGGAAGAGTCTTCCGGAATCGCGCCGGCGCCGTAACGATCGATCGTGTGCGAGCGCACGCGAAAATCGTCCTCATGGAAGCGCCACGAGACCGAGCCGTAGTGAACCGTACCGCCGCCCGCCTGATTGCCGTAGTTGAGAGACTGGAGCGCGTTCGCGCGCGCCCCGGTGTTGGGTCGCCATGACACCGGCTGGCGCTTGACGTCCGGGCGCAGATCCTGGCGCTGGAAGTAGCGCAATTCGTCCTGCGGAGCGAAGTCCTCGGTCTTCAAACGCGGCCCGCGTTCGAGGCCGATGACTTTCATCCCGGCTTTGCCGAGCTCGGCCGCGAGAATGCCGCCGGCCGCGCCGACACCGACGATCACGACATCTGTCTTTTCTGTTGCCATGGCTCAGGTCCTCCGTCCCTGTGCCTGCAAGCCGATGAGCACGCCGCCCTTGAAGGCGTCCTTGCTCTGCATATCGGCCGTCGAGAACGCCGGATGCGCGCCGGGAAACCCGACGAGCCGCCAGCCGGCGAAGTCCTTGTTGCCGCCATAGACCGGGTCGGCGAACATGCCTTCGATCGTGTGCCGGCGCAGCGTGTTGAAGAACGCGCGATGGCTCGGCCAGGTGAAGCCCGTGGCCTTACCCTGCTCGAGCGCGGTGATCACCGCGTCCTGCTGCGCTGCCGAAAGCTTCGCGAATGTGTCCTTGTGGGTCGCTTGGCAATAGGCGTTGAGCTGCGCGATCCCGCGCCGGTAGAAGTCATGCTGGCTCGCATAGGCGCCGGCGAGCGCGAGATCGATGTAGTTGAGCACGTTCGCATCGGTCGCACCCGGCTTGCCGGGCGCGCCGGGCATCAGCCGTTCGGCAAACGCCGCGACGGTGGCGGACTCTTCGGCGTTGAGCGAGGCACCAAAGCCCTTTCCCGACGCATGGTCGTGGCCGGGAGTGGTGGCATTCGCTGCTGTTGGTTGTTGCGATTGTTGTGCCAATGCGTCGGGCACGAGCGCCGCGCTGGCAGCCGCTCCCGCCCCGACCGCCGCGCCAACCAAAAATGCGCGGCGAGCTTCGTCATGTTTACTCATGACCCGTCTCCTCCATTGCTTGTCCGACCGACATTGTTGCTGCCAGTCTTGAGCAATAGACTGCGCCCGATGGGCGTCACAGGCAAGTGCGGCGAATATGCACCCGGCGCAGTGCAATACCGTGTCGCACACAACACAAACGGCCGGCGCGTCGCCGCGTCGGCCGTTCAGACAAATCAACGATTGATGACCGTCAGCTCTGCTGCTGAAACAGCGAGGAAGGCTCGACCTTCACGCCCGGCCCCATGGTCGAGGACACCGCGACCCGGTTGATGAAGGTTCCCTTGGCGCCCGCGGGCTTCGCCTTCTGCACCGCGTCGGCGAACGCCTTGATGTTCTGCACCAGCTTCTCGGCAGAGAACGACGCCTTGCCGATGCCAGCCTGAACGATGCCGGCCTTCTCGACCCGGAACTCGACCGAGCCGCCCTTGGCGCCCTTGACGGCGCCCGTCACATCCATCGTCACGGTACCGACCTTCGGGTTGGGCATCATGCCGCGTGGCCCAAGCACCTTGCCCAGCCGGCCAACCAGCGGCATCAGGTCCGGCGTCGCGATGCAGCGATCGAAATCGATCGCACCGCCCTGCACTTTCTCGACCAGATCCTCGGCACCGACCACGTCGGCGCCGGCGGCCTTGGCCTCGTCGGCCTTAGCACCGCGCGCGAACACGCCGACCCGCACGCTGCGGCCAGACCCGTTCGGCAGCGCCACCACGCCGCGCACCATCTGATCGGCGTGACGCGGATCGACGCCGAGATTCATCGCCACCTCGATGGTCTCATCGAACTTCGCCTTGGCGCGCTCCTTGACCATCTTTACCGCTTCGTCGATCGTGTAGAGCTTCTCACGATCGACGCCATCGCGGGCCTTTGTGGTTCTCTTTCCGGGCTTTGCCATGGCGCTTACTCCGTGACCTCGATGCCCATCGAACGGGCGGAGCCGGCGACCATCTTCATGGCCGCCTCGATGGTATCGCAGTTGAGATCCTTCATCTTCTGTTCCGCGATCTCGCGCACCTGCGCGGACGTGATCGCACCGGCCTTGTCGCGGCCGGGCGTTTTCGAACCGCTTTCGAGCTTGGCCGCCTTCTTGATGAAGTACGATACCGGCGGCGTCTTCATTTCGAAGGAAAAGGAACGATCCGCATAGGCCGTGATCACGACCGGGATCGGCATGCCTTTTTCCATCTTGGCGGTCTGCGCGTTGAACTGCTTGCAGAAGTCCATGATCGCAAGGCCGCGCTGGCCGAGCGCCGGACCAATCGGCGGCGAGGGATTCGCCGCGCCAGCCGGGACCTGCAGCTTCAGATAACCGGTAACTTTCTTTGCCATCTCTCACTCCTCTAGTGGTGCGGGTCTTGGCGGTTGGCGGCCGCCTCACCTCCCACGCTCTCTTTCCTGTCATGCCCGGCCTTGTGCCGGGCATCCACGTCTTAAGGGCTACGAAAGCAAGTCGTGGATGGCCGGGACAAGCCCGGCCATGACGAAGAAAACCCTTACAGTTTTTCCACCTGTCCGAATTCCAGCTCGACCGGCGTCGGCCGGCCGAAAATGCTCACCGCGACCTTGACGCGCGAGCGCGCGTCGTCGACTTCCTCGACGGTGCCGTTGAACGATGCGAACGGCCCATCGGAGACGCGCACCTGCTCGCCCACCTCGAAGGAGACCGACGGCTTCGGCCGCTCGATGCCTTCCTGCACCTGATGCAGGATGCGCTCCGCTTCCGCGTCCGAGATCGGGAACGGCTTGTTATCGGCGCCCAGGAAGCCCGTCACCTTGGGGGTGTTCTTGATCAGGTGGTAGGCCTCGTCGGAGAGCTCCATCTTCACCAGCACGTAGCCCGGAAAGAATTTGCGCTCGGCGTCGACCTTGCGGCCGCGCCGCACTTCGACGACCTTCTCCTTCGGCACCATGATCTCGTCGAACAGGTGCTCGAGATGGCGCTGCTTGGCCTGCTCGCGGATCGATTCCGCGACCTTGTTCTCGAAGTTCGAGTAGGCCTGCACGATGTACCAGCGCTTGGTCATGGCCGTTTCCGTTCGCCCGTTCATCCGCCGACGCTCAACACAAAGGTTACAACCATCCGCATGATCTGGTCCGCAAACAGGAAGAAGATCGCCGCAATCGTCGTCATGACGAAGACCATGGCGGTGGTGATGGCGGTTTCGCGCCGCGAGGGCCACGTGACCTTCTGGCCCTCGGCCCGCACCTCCTGCAGAAACTTGAACAGATTGAACTTCATGTCCTGTCAAACGGCAATAAAACCCCGCCGCAGGGATCAGCTTTTCGACCCAACGGCAAAGAGCGTTAAGAGTTCTCGTGGTTTAGCCGCCAGGGCCATCGACGCGGCCCGGCCGGAGCGCTCCGGGGTCAGATACGGTCTCCCCGCCCGCCGGTCAAGATACCACGGGACAATCGCCGGGGACGACGGTTTGCCAGGTACCACTGGAGACTGATTTTCCGGGCCGCCGCTCTCTCGCCGGCGCTGGCAGGAGTGGAGGGACTCGAACCCCCAACCCCCGGTTTTGGAGACCGGTGCTCTAGCCAGTTGAGCTACACTCCTCCGCAAGCCGCGCGGATCGGCCACAGGTGCATGAACGCGCGCCGCAATGCAAGCCCGCCGCGGCTCCGAGCTGGGTCAGGCGGCCGCCGGAGCCGTCACCACCGCGGTCCCGTACGCCAGCACCTCGGTGATGCCGGCCGCAACCTCGTTGGCATCGTAGCGCATGCCGATGACGGCGTTGGCGCCCATCTCCTGGGCATGCGCGATCATCAGTTCGTAGGCGTCCGCCCGCGCCCGCTCGCACAGCGATGTATAAAGCGTAATGTTGCCGCCGAACAGCGACTGAATCGAGGCGCCGATGTTGCCCACGATGCTGCGGGAGCGCACGACGATCCCGCGCACGATCCCCAAATTACGGACGATCTTGTAGCCGGCGAGGTCGTTGGTGGTGGCGACGAGCATGGCGAAAGCCTTTCGGTCAGGACACTCCCCATAAGTCACCGGCGGTGTCCGCCAGGTTCAAGCTTGGCGAAAGATTGGTTAATCGTCCGTCCAGGCGGGGCCTAGCGCTAGCGAACGCCCATGGTTTCGCGCACCGCGGCAATGATCTCCTTCGGATACGCGTAGGCCTTTTCGAATTCACGCGCCATGACGTCGCCCGGCGTCGGGTCGACGAACAGGTTCTTCTTCTCGATCTCGGCCAGGAAGGCCTTGTCGGCGAGCGTTGCCATCAGTCCGTCGCGCAATTCCTTCACCCGCTGGGGGGGCGTGCCGGGAGGGGCTAGCACCGGGCGATCGAGGTTCTGGGTGATCATCACCAGCTCAAGTTGTTGCCGGACCGCCTCGTCGTGCACGAACTCCATGACCGTTGGCGTATTGGGGTAGTCCGCCCGCCGCTTTTCGGCGATGAGCACCGGCACGATGATCTTGCCCGAGGCCATCCAGTTCGCGTGTAGCGCCTTGTAGGTGGTGAGGTGGGTGCCGCAGCGGCCGTCGATTTCGCCGCGCTCCATGGCCAGATCGATGTCGCTGCCGGCCTTGTAGCCGCCGATCACCTTGATCTTGGTCCCGAACAGACGGTTGAGCAGCGACGGATAGGCCTCCATCGGTGAGCCGGCGCCAATCGAGCCGACGGTGACCTCCTTCTGCAGAAGCTCGGGCCAGGTCTTGGCCGGTGCCGTGTGCCAGAGCGTGCAGACGCCGTCCGCGCGCGCGAGCGCAGCGAGCCAGTTGAACTTCAGGGTCTCGAAGCGCGCGCCCGAGCGGCCCCACAGCGGGGCGAGCGGCACGGTCGAGTTGAGGATGCCGATAGTCAGGCCGTCCGCCGGCGCCTGTCCGTACATGTAGTTGCCGGCGAGGATGCCGCCCGCGCCCGGCATGCTCTGAACGATGATGTTCGGTGCGCCGGGAAGGTGCCTGACCATGTGGGCCGCAATCGAGCGGGCATATTCGCCATAGCCGCCCGCAACGCCGGTCGAGATCACGATGCGCAGCGTCTTGCCCTTGTAGAAAGGCTCCTGCGCATGGCTCACGCCTGAAAGCGCGACCGCACAGAGGATTGCCAGAATGAGCCGCATGGTCGTCCCGCCTATTTTCCGCTCATCATCTTGCGTGCGCCCGCAATGATCTCCGGCGGCAATGCAAACGCCTGCTCGAACAGCCTGGTCATCTCCTCGCCACGCGTCGGATCGATGTGCAGCTTGCGACGCGCGATATCGGTACGGAAGGCCTTGTCGGCCATGGTGGCATCGAAGGCTGCTCGCAATTCCTTCACGCGTTCGGCCGGCACGCCCGGCGGCAGCATCACCGGCCGGTCCAGGTTCTGCGTCAGCATCACCAAATCGAGTTGCTGGCGCGTCGCCTTGTCCTTGACGAACTCCATGATAGTCGGCGTGTCGGGGAATTCCGGGCTGCGCTTCTGGGAGATCAGGATCGGCACCGCAAACTTGTGCTCGGTGATCCAGTGCGGGCGCGTCGATTTGATGACGGTGAGCTGCCCGCCGCAGCGGCCGTCGAGCTCGCCGCGCTCCATCGCAATATAGACGGAGGTGCCATCCTTGTAGCCCGCGATCACCTTGATCTTGGTGCCGAACAGCTTGTTGAGGATGGCCGGATAGGTATCCATCTGCGAGCCTGCGCCCGAACTGCCGACGGTCATTTCCTTGGTCAGCATGTCGTTCCAGGTCTTGATCGGCGAGGCGTGCCAGGAGATGCACATGCCGTCGACGCGATCGAGGCTGCCGAGCCAATTGAACTTGAGCGTGTCGAAGCGCACGCCCTTGCTGCCCCAGAGCGGCGCGAGCGGCACGCTCGAATGCACGATCCCGATCGTGGTGCCGTCCTGTGGCGCCTGCGAATAGAGATAGTTGGTCGCAAGCAGCCCGCCGGCGCCCGGCATGCTTTGCACGAAGAAATGCGGGGCACCGGCGATGTGGCGGCCCATGTGCTCGGCGATGACGCGGGCATATTCGGCGTAGCCGCCGGCAACGCCGGTCGAGATCACGATCCGGATGGTCTTGCCCTGATAGTATGGCTCCTCGGCGCAGGCAGAACCTGCCGCCAGCGAAAGCGCGACAGCGATTGAAGCCAGCCGCATGATCACCTCTTCCGGGCCCAATCAGCCGGCCTTGGCCGTCTTGGCGGCGTTGAAGTGCTCGGCGGTGGCGACCTTGAAGCGCTGTTCGGACACATCGGTGCGGCCTGAGGTCTTGGCGCCTTCGGAGAATGCCGAGACCTGCAGGATCTCGAGGTCCTCGTCGCCCGCGTTCTCGAACCAATAGCGCGAATAGCGCGGCGTGATCGTGCCTTCATGCGGCCCGAACTCGCCGATCAGCACGTCGCCCGGTCCGTAGAACCGCACGCGGCCCTTGAGCACCATCCAGAAGCTTGCCGACGTGGTGTGGTAGTGCAGGTTGTTCTCGCCGCCGTGCTTCTTCACGACCTGGACAGCGCCGCGCACGATGTCCTTGCGGCCGAGCG
The DNA here is from genome assembly GCA_963753575.1 of uncultured Alphaproteobacteria bacterium. GTDB lineage: Bacteria > Pseudomonadota > Alphaproteobacteria > Rhizobiales > Xanthobacteraceae > VAZQ01. Next base: position 583,057 of record CAVWCR010000003.1, on the reverse strand, counting down.
ATACGAAGCCCTTGCCGGTATTGACGCCGGTAGGCTTGGCATAGCTGAAGGTGACCGGGCCTGCCTCGGCTTCCTGGTGCCGCTTGAGCAGGTCTTCGTCCTGCGGCTCAATCACTGACATCGTGCGCTTCCTCCTGTCGTTTCGTCTGATCTGGAGCTACTTGCCGGCCATGGTCTGCTTGGCGGCCGCCACTACGGCAGCGGGCATCCCGTAGGCGGCCGCGATCGTCTTGGCCACTTTCTCGCCCGGCACCCAGTCGAGCGTGAGCCGCAGCTTCTTGATGTCGGCGCGGAACTTTGGATCGTCCATGGTGGCGTTGAAGGCGTCGCGCAGGATCTTGACCCGGTCGGCCGGCACGCCGGGCGGCGCCAGCACCGGGCGATCGAGATCTTGCGTCACGATCAGGAGCCTGATCTGCTGGCGCGCCGCGTCGTCCTTGGCGAATTCCATGACGCTCGGCACATCCGGAAAATCCTTGCTGCGCCGCTCGCTGACCATGATCGGGATGACGATCTTGTGCTCGGTGAACCATTGCGGGCGCAGCGACCGGATCGATGTGATCTGCGGCCCGCAGCGGCCCTGAATCTCGCCGCGCTCCATGGCGTGGAAGATCGAGGCGCCGTCCTTGTAGCCGCCGATCACCTTGATCTTGGTGCCGAACAGCTTGTTGAGCATCGCCGGGTAGATGTCCATCTGCGAGCCGACGCCGGATGAGCCGACGATGAACTCGGTCTTCAAGAGGTCCGCCCAGGTCTTGACGGGTGAGGTATGCCACGCCGTGCACGGACCGTCGGAACGGTCCATGCTGCCGAGCCAATGGATTTTCAGCGGGTCGAAGCGCGCGCCCTGGGTGCCGAACAGCGGCGCCAGCGGCACGCTCGAATGAATGAGGCCGATGGTGGTGCCGTCCTGCGGCGCCTGCGCATAGAGATAGTTGGTGGCCAGAAGCCCGCCGGCGCCCGGCATGCTCTGCACGATGAAGTCAGGCTTGCCGGGGATATGATCGCCCATGTGGGAGGCGAGCAACCGCGCGTAGTTGGCGTAGCCGCCGGCAACGCCGGCGCTGATCACGATGCGAATCTGCTTGCCCTTGTAGAAGGGCTCCTCCGCGGCGCTGGCGCCGAGCGACACCATCGCCAGCAGGCCTGCCCAGAACAGTCGCGATCCCAATCGCATGTCGGTCTCCGCCCCGGAATATTGTTCTGCGCCATATTAGGCGTGCCGCGTTGCCGAGGGAACCGGCAAACCCCGTGACACAATAGCCGAATGCCCCGCCGAGGCGGGGCATTCATACACGTCGCAAAAGGTTCGGATCGGAAAGGTTCGCGCCGGCGCTGTGACGCGTGGCTATTGCTACTCAGTGATCGAGACGACGACGCCGGCTCCGACAGTCTTGCCGCCCTCGCGGATGGCGAAGCGCTGCTTCTCCTCCATCGCGATCGGCGTGATCAGCTCGACGTCCATGGCCGCGTTGTCGCCCGGCATGATCATCTCGGTGCCCTCCGGCAGCGTGCACTGGCCGGTCACGTCGGTGGTGCGGAAGTAGAACTGCGGACGGTAGTTGTTGAAGAACGGGGTGTGCCGCCCGCCCTCGTCCTTGGTCAGGATGTAGGCTTCCGCCTTGAACTTCTTGTGCGGCTTCACCGAGCCCGGCTTGCACAGCACCTGACCGCGCTCGACCGCGTCCTTGTCGATGCCGCGCAACAGGCAGCCCACGTTGTCGCCCGCGACGCCTTCATCGAGCAGCTTGCGGAACATCTCGACGCCGGTCACCACCGACTTCTGGGTGTCGCGCAGGCCTACGATCTCCACTTCCTCGCCCACCTTGATCTTGCCGCGCTCGATCCGGCCCGTCACCACCGTGCCGCGGCCCGAGATCGAGAACACGTCTTCGATCGGCATCAGGAACGGCTGGTCGATCGGACGCTCCGGCAGCGGCACGTAGGTGTCGAGCGCCTCGTAAAGCTTGAGGATCGCCTCGTCGGCGGTCTCGCCCTTCTCGCCGTTGAGCGCCTTGATCGCCGAGCCGCGAATGACGGGGCAATTGTCGCCCGGGAACTGGTACTTGGTCAAAAGCTCACGCACCTCAAGCTCGACCAGATCAAGAAGCTCGGGGTCGTCGACCACGTCCACTTTGTTCAGGAACACCACGATGTAGGGCACGCCCACCTGCCGCGCCAGCAGGATGTGCTCGCGCGTCTGCGGCATCGGGCCGTCGGCCGCCGACACCACCAGGATGGCGCCATCCATCTGGGCCGCGCCCGTGATCATGTTCTTCACGTAGTCCGCGTGACCGGGGCAATCCACGTGCGCATAGTGCCGCTTATCGGTCGCGTACTCGACGTGGCTCGTCGCAATCGTCAGAATCTTGGTCGGGTCGCGGCGGCCCTGGCTCTCGGACGCCTTCGCGACCTGGTCGTAGGGCACAAACGTCGACGTCCAGCCCTTGTCCACCGACACCTTCGTCAACGCCGCCGTCAACGTCGTCTTGCCGTGGTCGACGTGACCAATCGTCCCGACATTGCAATGCGGCTTCGTCCGTTCAAACTTCTGTTTGGCCATCTCTGCTCTCTTTCCTACGGTGCCTTGCGGCACGCGGCCCGCGTCGTTCTCATGCTTCGGACCCTGGCGTGCCTTCTAAATAAGAAGTACTCGCCAGCGTTCCAATACCGGGCCTCGGACCGGCGCCGGTAACCCTGAATGGCCAAAGAGACGACTCCGGCCCGGGACGGGGCACCTATCACACAAGGCTTTGGCATCCAAGACCTGGCTTTCAAGACCCGCCCTGCAAGACCTCCCGCCAAGACCTTCCGGCAAGACCTGCCGGCAAGACCTGCGTTGAAGACCCGCCTTGACAGCGCCCGTGCCCGCCCCAAAGCTCTAGCCTCAACGCAGGGGTCCCACATGAACATCGTTACCAGGCAGTTCAACGCGGCGCAGCCGCAATATCCGATGAGCGAGGCCGAGCGGGCGTTGCGGGTCGAGCTCGCGGCGGCATTCCGGGTCGCTCACCACTACCGCTGGAATCTGCAGATCAATAACCACATCACCGCACGACTTCCCGACCACGCCGACCGCTTCCTGATGAATCCCTTCGGGCTCGGCTGGGACGAAATCACAGCCTCGAACCTCGTCACCATCGATTTTCAGGGTCGCGTGCTCAGCCACGAGGGCGTCAAGCTCGCGCCGGCGGGCTACAATTTTCATAGCGGCATCCTGAAGGCGCGCCCCGACCTCAACTGCGTCATTCACGTACACGCGACGCCCGGCGTCGTGATCGGCGCCACCAAGGGCGGCCTCGAGATTGTCGACCAGTCCGGCTGCCACCTCTATGGCGAGGTCGCGGGCCACGACTTCGAGGGTTTCGCGCAGGAGGAAGACGAAGTGCCGCGGATCCTGCGCGACCTCAGCGACAAGCACTGCCTGATGATGTGGAACCACGGCCTGCTCACGGTCGGCCGCACGCTCGGCGAGGCGTTCCAGTACATGCGCCGCCTGATCGACGCCTGCACGCTCTACGAGCGGCTGCTGGCGACCGGCGCCGAGATCAGGCCGATCCCCAAGGACGTGCTCGACTTCACGCGCAAGCAGATCGACGAGAAGCGCAAGACGCCGGCCTACAGCGACAGCGAGTGGCGCTATCACTTGCGCCTTGCCGAGCGACTCGATCCGTCCTTTACGGAGTGAATTGAGCCGGTGCCGTCGATTTTGAAATTCCAAAAGCACTTACGAGAACCTCGCTCAGGAACTTCAAATCGAAAAGCGGCACTAGCCGCGGGCGTTTCACGGACAAGCATTCGGGGCTGGACAGGCGCGAGTTCCTGGCGGGCTCGGTCGCTCTCGGAGCTACTGTGGCCGGAGAGGGCGCTGTGCGGGAGGAGATTGAGAATGGCGACGGCGACGATCGACGGCCTTGTAGTCAACTACATGACGCGCGGCCAGGGTCCTGCGCTGCTCATGCTCGCGCCTGGCGGCTTCGACGCAACAATCGAGAAATGGAAGACCGCGGGCGTGTGGAAAGGCATGCAGCCGCTCGACAGCCTGGCGGAGGGCTTCACCATCGTGGCCTACGACCGGCGCGAGTTGGGCGCCTCCGGCGGCCGCATCGAGAAGCTCTCCTGGGCGCTGTTCGCCGACCAGGCCAAGGCGCTGCTCGATCATCTCAAGATTTCCGACGCCTATGTGCTCGGCGGCTGCATGGGCTGCTCGGTCGCGCTCGCGTTCGCGGCGCGTCATCCGACCGTAACGCGCGGGCTGATCCTGCACTGGCCGGTCGGCGGCTTCCGCTGGAAGCTTAACGGCAACGGCCGCTTTGCGCGCCATGTAAGCTTCGCGCGCGAGCACAAGGCGGCCGGTGTGATCAAGCGCGCGCATGAAAGCAAGTCGTTCTGGGCGGACCCGGAGGCCGGCCCCTGGGCCTCGGTGATCGTCAACGATCCGGGCTTTGCCGAAGCGTTCCAGGCGCAGGACTTCGACCGCTACCTTGGTTTGGTCGGCGCCAGCGGCCGCACGCTGTTCGACCGCGACACCGCGCCCGGCGCTGAGCCGGAAGAGATCATGGCCATGAAGGCACCCGCGATCGTGATCCCGGGCGACGATCCCTCGCACGCGACGTCCGCCGCGCATTATCTGCGCGAGCTCATGCCGAAGGCAGAATTCTGGCCGGTGATGCCGCCCGACCAATCGCCTGACCGCGTGCGCGAGCGCATTCTCGAATTCCGCCGCAAGGTGGGGTGACCGCGCGACTAACGATCGACCGTCCGAAAACGTGATTGGCGCGCCGGCCCTGACGACCACCTCGGGGACCTCATGCGCTTGCAATGACCGCACGCCAGTCGGGCCGCCGGCTATCACCGATTTTCCAGCGTACAACCTATCCTTTTAACACGTAATAATGGTAACAACTAGAGATTCACACTTTTTAGTATACATGCCTCCGATTCATCAACGGAGGCACCATTGGCTCTCGCTAGTGCTCTTAAGCTCAGGTCGACAATCACTCCGGAGATTGCGACCACCCGCAACGACATCATGCGAGGCTTCATTCCGGTTGTAGCCGCCCTCGCGATCCTCCAGGGGCTCAACGCGCTGGCCCTGCCCTACACGTCGATCAGCGTCGACCCGCACAGCTGGCTGACGCTGCTGCTCGCCGGCGCTATGTGCAGCGCAGCCGGCCTGTGTTGCCTGACGTTCGTGTTCGCCCCGGTTATCGGGACGAGCATGACCATCTTCTGGATCATCATCATTGCCGGCCAGGGCGGTCTGATGCTCTCCTACGTCACGTCAAGCCTCGGCCACTCCTTTCCGCTGCGCGACCCGATCCTGGCAAGCATCGACGCGAGGCTCGGATTCGATTGGATCGCGATGCTGGTCTGGTTCGACCAGTATCCGACGATGACGACAATCGGCCGATACTTCTATCAGTCTCTCGTCGCACAGCAGGTCGTCGTGCCGATGGTGCTCATCCTGTTTCGACAATATCGAATGGCGCAGGTCACGGTCTTGATCTTCATCACGAGCCTGCTCCTTACGCATCTGATTGCCCTGTTCACGCCCGCCGTCAGCAGCTATCCCTTTTATGCGATCGACCCGTCGCAGCATCCCAACGCCAGGCTGTCTCAGGAAAACATTTTCATACCGGTTGTCCATGCGCTTCGCGCGGGCGCGACAGTCGATCTCACTCAGCCGCCGTTCTTCGCGGTGACGACGTTTCCCAGCCTGCATTCGACCATGGCCGTCGTTTTTGCATGGGCATTGCGCCCAGTACCCTATGTCAGATGGCTCGGTCTGTTCACCAACGCAGTCATGCTGGCCTTCACGCCGCTGCACGGAAGCCACTACTTGGTGGACGTGATCGCTGGAGTGGCGCTGGCGTTCGTGGCAATCCCGTTATCGCACTGGATGATGAAGAAGCTGGCCGGTCCCTGGACAACCGCGGCAACCGCCGATCCTTCTTGACATACGGACGGGCTCGCCGCTGCAACGCGCCGGGTCGGCGGAGGGCCTGTCAAGCCAAAGATCTAAGGCACGACGTTTGGGGCGTGAGAAGCTTTCGCAACGAGCGCCACAGCGCGCAGCTCTAAAGACGGTCCTGGGAGTACACATGAAGGGCTGGAGCGGGTGAAGGGAATCGAACCCTCGTCATAAGCTTGGAAGGCTTCTGCTCTACCATTGAGCTACACCCGCGCCGGACGAACTATTACCCGGACGCACTCTTGCGTCAGGTCTCACATCATATCGCGTCTCGAGCGCTCCATATCGCGTCTTGAGCGCTCCAGCTACCGGTCCCTGGCCCGCGGTCGAAAGGCCATGGCAGCGCCGGGCTGCGCAGCCGCCAACACTGATGGACGGAGATGATGGCATACGACATTGATTTATAAGCACAATCTTGTTGTCTGTCGCACACCCGTCCAGGTCCGAAACAACCGCTCGGACTGTTTCGCCAGCATAATATCATCCCCCCGAAATAGCCGTCTAGACGATCGAGCGCATCTTTCGCCCCAAGCTTCTCTCCGCGATAGCGCAATACCTATTGGCACAATCGGCTGTGCAATCAGCCAAGCAGCATCGAGAACAGCGGCTATGCAGTTGGCGGCGCAGGTGCCGGCAGAAAGCAATTTCGCCCCCGATGTCGCCGGTTAAGAGCCTTGCCGAGAATAGAAGGCGTACATCAACACGCGTTGTGCACCACCGCTACCCTAGCCTGTCGATCATCTCTATCGCGCAGGCCCACCTCAGCGGAGCGAGAACCGACTACTTCCGACTTGGTTATCCTATCGTACGGAATAAAGGTGATTGGGGAGCCACAGCGCCAATCCCGGAAAGGCATAGAGAAGTCCCATTGTGATGAACACCATGAAGACAAACGGCAGCGCGCCTCCGAAGATCTGCGTCAGCTTAACCTGTGGCGGCGCGACGCCCTTGAGATAGTAAGCCGCCATCGCCATGGGTGGGGTATTGAACGACGTTTGAATGTTCAGCGCTACGAGGATTCCGAACACGATCGGATTGACGTCGAAAAACTTCAGTAGCGGAAGGAAGATCGGCACAAAGATGATGATGATCTCCGTCCATTCGAGCGGCCAGCCCAATAGAAAAATGATGAATTGCGAGAGGAGCAGAAACTCCACTCGGTTTATGTGCATGCCTTTGATGAGATTTTCTATCAGCCCCTGGCCACCCAAATAGGCGAATACCGACGCGAAAGTCCACGAGCCCACAAAAAGGTAGGTCACCATCGCGGTCGTGCGTGCAGTCAGATACACCGCCTCCTTGAGCCGCAGGAAGTCGAGCTCCCGATAGCCGGCCGCCAGGACAAGGCTCCCGAACGCACCCACAGCCGCCGCTTCGGTCGGCGTGGCCAGACCGAAGATGATCGCGCCAAGCACCGAAAGAATCAGGACGGCAAGGGGAAAGAACGACGTGAGGAGCGCGAGGAAGATTTTGTGGACAGGCATCGACCTGTCCCCTTCAGGCAGTGCCGGCGCGAGCTTCGGATCGATGATCGCGCGGCCGACCACGTAGACGACATACAGTGTGGCAAGAAGAAAGCCGGGGACGAATGCTGCCGCATAAAGCTTGACCACCGATTCGCCGGCCGTCGCAGCATAGAGAATGAGCATGATGCTGGGAGGAATCAGAATGCCAAGACAGCCGCCGGCGCATACGACTCCTGCGGCCAGCTTGGTGTCATAACCCGCCTTCAGCATGGCGGGAAACGCCAGCAGCCCCATCAACGTCACCACCGCACCCACAATCCCGGTCGCCGTTGCAAACAAGGCGCAGGTTATCAGCGTCGCGACCGCGAGCGAGCCCGGCACGCGGCGCGCAGCGATCTGAATGCTGAAAAAGAGCCGGTCCAGAATGTTTGCCCGTTCGACCACGTAGCCCATGAAGAGAAACAGCGGTACGGCCGTCAGCGTGTCGTTGCTCACAACGCTGAATGTATTCTGGACCAGCAGGTCGAAGATGCGATTCTGAAAGACATGATGCATCTGGTCGGGGGTCGCATAGGCGTAGTACCCGAAGAATACGGCCATGCCCATGAGCGTGAAGGCGATTGGAAATCCGAGCAAAATCGTGATGATGAAGATGGCGATCATCAGCACCCCGACTTCGCCACCGGTCATGACCGGACCTCCGGGCTCGTGTCCGTCGGGTGATGATGTGCGGCAAACTCGCGTTCGTGCAGGATCACGCTCTCCAACTCCTCCACGTCCTCGCCCCGTGCCGGCCACGCACCTGTCTGCAAGCACAAGATGCAACGGAAGATCTCCGCCAACCCCTGCAGCAGCAAGGTCAGACCGGCCAATGGGATCAGGGTCTTGAGCGGGAAAATGGGAATATCCGATGGGCTGTAGACGCTGACTTCCTGGTAATGCCACGACTCTTGGGCATAGAAGAAACCAAACACGGTCAGCGCCAGCACGCCGGGATAGAAGAACAGCCCGAACAGCACGAGATCGACGGCGGCCTGCAGGCGCGGCTTCAGCAGACGGTAGACGACGTCACCACGCACATGCGCATTGCGCGAGAGTGTGTAGGCGCCCGCCATGATGAACAAGGCGCCGTACATGTTATAAGACAAATCGTATGACCAGACGGTCGGATTATTCAGCGCATACCGTACAAAGACCTCATAGCAGGTACCGAACGTCAGGATCAGGATAAACCAGCCGAACGCTTTGCCGACCGCTGTACTGATTCGGTCCATGACGTTGATGTAACTGCGCATGACCACGCCGTCTTTCCATTGAAAGAGGCGCGTGCATCACGATCTGCGACGCCGCAGTGCACGCGCCTCGGACGCCGGCTCGCTGAGCCCGCCTCAATATCCAAGCGGCTGCTGACTTCCATAGTAGTGGTCGTACGCGAGCTTCGTGTCGTGCGCGTTCAGCAGTTCATAGTAGGCGACGTCCTTCGCCCATCCCTTCTGGCTCTCGATCACCTTCTTGAAGAAGGGGTCAGCGCTGTACTGGGCAACGACCTTGTCCCAGGCCTCAAGTTCAGCCTTGAGAATTGGCGCCGGCGTCCGGTGAACCTGGACCTTGTCCTTGTGGATCAGCGCCTGCAAATCCTTCGGGTACTGCTCGTAAGCCAGCCAAAGGTTCTTCGAGGAGGCGGCTTCGACAGCATGACGCAGGATCGCCTGCTGTTCCTTGGCCAGCGATTCGAACTTTGTTTTGTTGAACTCGATCTCGAGACACTCCGATGCCTGGTGATAGCTGCTCAGCATGTAAATTTTGGCTACGTCAGCCGCACCAAAGCGCCGGTCCGAGGTCGGATTGTTATATTCGAAGGCCTCGATGACCCCCTTTTCCATCGCGGGAATGATCTCGCCGCCGGGCAGCTGGGTGACCTTAAGTCCCATCGCCTGCATGACGTTGGACGCCAGGCCGACGGTGCGATACTTGAGGTTCTTCATGTCGTTCGCCGTCTTGGGTTCGTGCTTGAACCAGCCGAGCGGCTGCGTCGGCATGGGCATCAGGAACCAGCCGACAATGTTCAACCCCAATACCTTCTGCGTCAGCTCCTTATAGAGGCCCTCGCCAGGCCCATTGTAGAACCAGGCCAGGAACTGGTGAGCATTCCAGCCCCAGCATGGACCGGTTCCGAACAAGGATGCGGCGCGGTTCTTTCCATACCAATAAGCCGGCACCAGATGGCCGGCATCGAGCACCCCCTTGTGCACCGCATCCTGGACCTCGAAGGGCTTCACCACGGCCCCGGCATTCAGGTAATCGATCTTGAGCCGGCTTCCGCCCATTTCGTTGACGATGTCCACGTACTGCTTCGCATAGTCGTTGAAGATGTCACCGGCACCCCACGAACCCTGCATTTTCAGCACAGTCGTGTCGGCGCGAGAGATCTGCGGCATTGCGACCACAGCTGCTCCAGTACCGGCGGCCGCAAGGAATTTTCGACGTGTGGCGCTCTTTGGCTTGGATTTGCTCATGAGTGGCTCCTCGAAGACATGGTTTCCTCTGCCGGTGTGAGGTGAAGTCCTCTGCCGACCGGCCTTCCGTTATCGTGCTTCCCGAATTTTAATCGCGCCTCCCGGGAGGGGAATGGGAAGCACTTACACTATGAGATACATATGGACAGTTCGCGCCGCAATGGACGAGAAGTCTGTACGCTGGCGAACATTCATGAGAATTTGAGCATTGCGGCGGCGTTTGATTGCTGATCTGGTCGGCTCCCCGACAGACGACCGCGGGCCGTTCGCCCTGCGCCGATCCAGACCGTAGTTGAGACCGTAATTGAGACCGTCATGGCGCGGATGAACCCCGATGCCTCAGCAAAACCCGGCCTCGCAAGACCCGGCCTCGCAGGACCCGATGCCTCGCACAAGAGACGAAGCGCCTGCGACAATTGATCTCATCGCTGTCGCGATCGGCGCAACATTGGCGACAGCGTTTGTGGGATTTCTGGCATGGAAGGTCGGAGCGCTACCGCTCCAGATCATCGTCGTTATTTGTATATTCCTTATGATCTATGCCCTCTATGAAGACGTGCGGGCGCCGAAGCAAAATTGAACTCGACGGAATTCCGGTTTGACCTCGGAAATCGATCGACCCGGTCAGAATCCAGCAGCCGTCGATATTCGGCCGCGATAATCCCATAACACTCACAGGTTCTCTGCTCCAGCAACGCACGATCTGTGATTTCCACGGCTCCGCGCCGCTTTCGTACGACGCCCGCCGCCTCCAATTCGCCAAGAGCGATCGTTACTCCCGAGCGCCTTACGCCGAGCATCATAGAAAAGAGCTCGTGCGTCAGCGGAATAGTGTTGTCATCAAGTCTGTCGCGAGCAAGAAGCAACCATCTCGCCAAACGCTCCTCAAGCGGGTGGCAAGCATTGCAGAACGCCGTCTGCGAATACTGAATGAGAAGAGCCTGAATGTAGTTCATCAATTGCTGCCGGATTGCCGGGTGCTCCTCCATCGAGCGTCTCAAGTCTTTCGACTCTATTTGCAACGCCTCTCCCCCCACTTCCATAACGCAACGATGGGTGGCGAGCATCGTTCCGAGAACGACGGGAACTCCAATCACACCGAAGCGTCCGACGATGCCCACTTCGATTCGACCGTCTCGTTTCGTGTGCGCAAACAACGTAGCCACACCCGATTCAATGAAATGAACCCTTTTGACGCGCCGGTTCGGCTCTTGCAGAACCTCGTGTCGGTCGAGCTGAACGCGCTGCAGATAGGGTCGAAGCATGTCGAAAGCATCGGCGGGTAGATGAGCCAATAATCGATTTCGTACCGGCAAGGACTGGAACAACATCGAAGTCTGCTCTCTCCTAGACCGCCCTCAGCACCAGAACACCAATCCGGCCGGCGATCCTATTTTCAATATCCGCCGTCGTTGCACTGAGCGCTTTTCTTTCGACTTCCGTTTCTTGTCCGCATCTCGGACGGCTGCGTCAGTGGCGGTGGCTACTCCCTTATATTTGATTGCCTTCAATGGGTTGTGCATGAAGTGTGTACGCAGACGCACAATTCAACTCGAGATTGTGCAGCCGGATGTTGCCGACGAACGGTATTCAGCGGAAAGGAAGGCAATGTCGGAGAGGACGCAATCTCATGAATTGCACCGCCGCGCTCCTGCAGGGATCGACGCGATGAGTGCTGACGCGATAAGTGCTGTTGATCAACAGTACTGTTCACCGACCGCGGTGCCGATTGGTCGTCGACGCCGTCGGGGCGCCGGAGGCGCTGCCTCCCTTGCGGTGGCCGGCTAACCTTTGTCGCAGGGCTGTTGCAGTATCCTGTCGATTTCCCTAGATTTTGCAGGTACCCAGGGGGCAGACGCCCGGCGCCCGTCATGGTTGTTGCGTCGACTATCGTGAAAAATCGAATTCTGGCCTGCATGCGGCCGGAGCTGTTTGATCGTCTCCGCCCCTGTCTGCAGCCGGTCCACTTGCCGCGCAGGGCAATCCTTCAGGAACACAACCGCCCGGTCGAGCACATCTATTTCATCGAGCGCGGCGTAGCGTCGTTGTTTGCGCGGACGCAACGCGACGGACCGGTAGAGGTTGCCATCGTCGGCCGCATAGGATTCGTAGGAGTGTCGGCTGTTCTCGGGACAATGCGTTCACCCAATCGGTGCTTCATGGAGGTGCCGGGCGAAGCGCTTAAAATCTCGTCCATGGATTTGCAGCGCATCATGGAAGAAACACCTTCGGTGCGGCAGCATTTGTTGAACTATGTCCACGCGCTTCTCATTCAGAACACGCAAACTGCATTGTGCAACGTTCGACACGAACTCGAGGAACGCCTATGTCGTTGGCTGCTCCTCGCTTCGGATCGCTTGGATGAGAAAGCGATTCCGCTCACGCATGACCAACTGTCGATGATTCTAGGCGTTCGCCGCGCCGGCATCACCACATCGCTCGCGAATCTGGAAAGCGCAGGCGGGGTAATCAAAACCCGTGGTGCTGTCGAGATCAGCAATCGCGCCCTCCTGGAGAAAAGGACATGCGAATGCTATCGCATCATTGCCTCGGAGTATCGACGCGCGACCAATTTTGGCTCTTACCAGCATGTCCTTGAGAGAGCCGTGCCTGCGGTCAGCCAACCGACCTGCATCGCGGTGGGTGAAAATACCCCTCTGATCGCGGCTTCGATGGGCAAGACCAGCCGGCCCAAGCGATCGGCCCAAAGGCTGGTGGACGGGGTGTTCTAACACCATTGATATCATTAGAGTTTCTTCACTCCCTTCCTACACACCCACAGCCCAACCACCGCGCCGCTTCCTAACACGCATTTCCAGGTTTTATAGCCAAATCGTCCGAAAAGAAGGCGAAACTGGAACGACCAAATGATCCCGCAACATGATGTGGATGGCCTCTACGAAACAAAGGCCTAAAAAGTCTCGCAAATGTGTTGATGCTGTCGATCACTTGAGGGGTGATCTCGCGGCCGTCCCGCACCCGCTAAAGACCCCTCGCACGTCTGGCATTCGAAAATCAACTTCGCAATCAACGGGTTCGCCGTCGACGAACTCGGAAACGATAAAGCTCTCTTTCGGATTTAAAAATGCAACCGAGACGACGATACCATTCGCGGGACCCGGCAATTGAACTGCGCGACATGCGAAGGTCACATCATTGGAAAGCTGATTTGATTCCGAGGATATCCGTCGATGCCGACGGAAGAGCCAACATTAGTGGACGGCAGCCTTGGGCCCATATCCTGACATTCCAGTTCCACGCCGAGCGACTTGCAACCCTGGATCGGGTCAAGGGTGCGATCACCCCCGGCTGCCGGTTCTCGAAAGACAAGATCGATCGATCCAGAGGCTTGAACAGTTTGCTGGCTTCCTGAACGGCCTACCTGCTTGGCAAGAGCGCTATCTGGATGCGATCGAGCGCAAGATGCGGGACCATGCGTGCCGCCATGATGAGGACCGCAAGCGTCGGTCAGCGTCTATATCTTTGAGGACGAGTTGATCCCACAGCTTCGCGACGTTGCCCATAATAGGAGCCAATATGAAGGAACGATCGGCATACACGGCCGGAGTGAAGATGGCTCATTCGCAACTTCCGCTGGGCCAATCACTTCGAATGACAATTACCCCGCTGCAGGACGTTCGCTGTTCAGTTTTTCTACTTCGCTCTTGACTTGGCAGCCGACATCAACGCCCGCACGGCCAAATGCGAAGTGCTTTTCCTTCGCTTTCAACCTGAAAAATATGCGACCAACGGGCAGGCAAAATGCCGCACGCGAATTACTGGCGTTCCGCGAAAGCGCCATGATCAATCTTCACAAGACGCAGTTGCAACCACGACATTTTTTGGGAGAGGAGAAAACGCCATGAAAGCGTTAGCCCATCTTGTCATCGGATTTGCTGTCATTTCCAGTCAACCAACCCAAGCAGCGAACGACCCACCGACGAAGTCCATCCCACCAAGTTTCCGGTTGGCGCAGTCGCGGTGCGGGATTGGGTGGAGAACTTGTACCGAAGCGTGTGGCATTGAGTTTAACGCATGCCAAGTAGGCAAGACGCATGAGCAAAATGTTAGATTTGCGTTCCGCGACACAGCGCGTGCGTTAATAGCTGCCGGCGTCAACACTGTCACTAGCCGGAGCGCGCGGCGATAGCCAAAGTCTATCGCTGTTAGCGTTTCTCTTCGTGAGAGCCAAGCTGTGGGCGCATAGCAACATCGGTGATTTGCCGGGTGAAAATCGCGACCTTAGTACAGGGTCTGGACCTGCGCTGCACGATTTCAACACGCGGTCTAAAGATGGATAGCTCTTGCGCCCTCACGCGTGCCTGGCCCTACGTTGATTGGCGACCGAGTTGCCATTTTATGGCGCTCTATGATTGGTTGTCATACTCAATAATTGACATTGGGGCGACGCCGCGATTGGCACAGCGCCCCATAAATGGCGCAATGGAAGACCGCCTTTCACAAGAGACCGTATTGTCACATGCGGCAAATGGTGCAGTTGCCCCCATCCGCATGCAGATTTTGATTCTGTCCCAATGACTTCGTGGACTGGAGTTCATGCTTATGAATCGCTCGTTAGCTTCTCAGGCAACACGCGCTGCGAGGCCTATGACTAGCCGAGCAGGTTTTTGATCTCTTATTGGCTTTTGAATTGCAAGCGCGAAAGGAGGACCAGTATGGCTACACGCGAAACATCATCAGAGCCATCGCTGTCAATCTGGTGGCTGGATTGGCTCTGTCATCCGTTGCCTACGCGGACCAGTGTGGCAAGAGAGATAGAGTTCGACTGCCGGCGTGTGCGCACACGCAAAGTCAGGAGGGGATGTTGTCGTCTACAACGATTGCAGCTATACAATTACTGTGAAGTTCGACATAGCCAGATGCCCCGATTTCTGAACACATCGCGCCGGCACAGGTCAACCGATGGAGCCTGGGTCTGTGTTCGCTTCGATCAGTGTCGTGTTGTCCGAGATACACCGATGCCGCTAAGCCCGCATGATCCATTGGTGGTGCGACGGACATGCGTTGGTGCTGCGGAGATCTCTTTGTTCGTGTCGGTGCGCTGATAGTTTCTCGCGGGGCTGATCGTCTCGTGTAGTTGCTGTTTCCTTGAGCGGCCCTCAGCCAACGACAGCGCATGCCTTGCGAGGGGGACAGCGACATAGCCATGCCATCCAAGAGCGCCCGTAGCTCCCCTGTTTGCCGCGCGCAGCAACGCAGGCACCGGCGAGTAGGTCATCATATTTCGTGTCGCTTCATTAGGACACCTCGTCGGACTGCGGGATGCGATCCGGCCTATGTCTCCTACGGTCTTGTCGTGCAAAAACAAGCTCACGCGAACACATCTGGTCGGCTTTCTCTGAGCGGAGCCGCAGGCTTTGTGCAACGGTCGGCTGGTGACGCCAAGCTTGTGGCAGCGGTGGAGCTTGAATTTCCGCCGATGCCGCGCTACTACACTGGATGACCCATCATCCAGACCAACGCGCTCGCCGCCAAATTGCCGAAGACCTGCTGCGAGACAGGTCGCGCACCGTCGATCCACTCTGCTTCGTCTGCGCCGCACTTTCAGCCATTGCACCAAGCGCGACGACAACACCGCCCGCTTCGCAGCCGCCGCTGCCAGACGCCTACGACACTGCGCCCAGCGCTACGCAGACTTGCCGTCGCCCATCTCTCATTTGACAGATCGTGCACATCATCGCTGTCCCCTATCCAGTATACCTGCCGCAGCCGATGCGCTCAGAGCGCCATAGCTTCCTCATCATCTGTGCCAGCTGCGGTCAAGAATTCACTCCTGCGGCCTGCGCTTTTGTTCAACCGATTGCGAACGCCAGCACCGGCGCCGCAACGAGACCGCCACCTTGATGCAGTCCGTCGGCATGGAGTTGCCAAGCAAACGCAAGTGCGCCTATGCCAGCTGCGGCGGCGACATCCCCAACTGGCGCGGTGAAGGCAACGCCCGACGCCGAGTCCACAGCAATACCCGGTTCTGCTCGCACCGCTGTGCCGTTAGAGCCCGCAAAATTGCGCTAGAGCTACGGAAGAGTCGGACACCTTTTAGTGCTCGATAACAGTCAAAAAACCCCCGTAAATTTGGTCGGCAGGAAGCCCCCGAAAATAGGTCAGGTCCCGTTCGGGCAATGGATGGGACCCAATGTGAGAGGTGAGGCCTCTGCATCGGCAGCGGAGGGACCCAGGCCCCTCGCGGCCCTCCCTCGTTTCCCCCGGAACCCGATTTGGCCGCCATTTCCAATTTACCGATCTCACCGTTTGCCGGTTCGGCGGATCGCATGTCCGCCATACACCATTGATATCATTTAGCTTTCCAGTCTAACCTACGACTTCTGACCCACTACCTGCTCGGCATATCCCTATAATTTTACCTCTGTTGCAGTAAACATCACACCCTAACCCGCCTACTCTCTGTTATCAAAGCGAGCGCTAGCACTCGTCGCCTTCCTTGCCCTCTTGCTCTTCGCTCTTACCATTTTCTTTATCTCTTTTTACATCTTCTTCATCTCTTCTTCATCTTTCTTTCCTAGCTTCTCTCTATCTACTTCTATCATTTCTTCTAATTTTCTCAGCTCATCTAACTCTCTTTTCTCTTCTTCGTCAATATCGCGCTTTGTCTGTCTCAATAAGATATCTAGTTAACTATCTTATGAAGCTCTCTCTTGTCGTGCAGCGCGCTTGATGACTTCCTTGCCTTCCTCTCTCCATAACGCGTGCAAATCTCTTAGTAATCGCTCTCCTTATCTATTTTTACTACCTTTCTATCTGCCCTTTCCTTTTATCTCACCTTTCAGTAAGTAACCTCGCTATCCTCTCTTTAGTTCTATGTTCTTTAATGTTTTCAATTTCATCTTCTTGAACCAGTTGCCTAGAATGGTATACAGCGATTCTCCACGGGCCTTGAGCACTAACTCGCAGTTTTTGGAGACCACAGGCTCGATTACATCTACTATTTCCTGGTCGACACAGTTGCGCAGATCATTAAGGTCCATGACATCATGCTGCCAGCAACGATCTCCATAGTGCGCTGTGAAGCATTTGTAGCGGATATTCGTACTCTTATCCGTCGCGCTAAATGATAGCAGGTCGTTCATTTGTTCTGCCGTGAGCGCTATGCGTCTTAGCTCCACTTGGTAACCTTTCTTATTTCTAGAGCAGTTCTTGCTAATACTCTTCAGATATGAACATGCCTCTCAGTTCGAGCTCACCGACTTACAACACGATCAGCTCCCTACTATCATCCTCCTTGTAAGTGTCGTATACCGGAGATATAACTTGTGAATCCGTGCACTGGTATTGAAGCCGATAGCATATTGGTCGATCTACGGACGCGATCACGCCGCGCACTAGTGCTCTTCTCGCACCGGATTTACACAGAATATGTGCTGTTTCGTTCCAGAAGTCGCTGCGATAAGGTCGAGCGATGTTAGTCACATAGTCTTTTGGATCGTCTCATGTCGACACTCACTATAATTGTCGCTCGTTTCATAGAAGATACTTTCTCACTAGATATCGATACAGCGCGCGAGCGAGCTCACATCAGCGATACACTCGTTGCATTTCCGTGATGAGACTTCGAGGCTGTTACGCTTTTCAGTGAACACTTTATCCAATGGCGCAGCCTTTGATATATAGCATCTCCATTTTGTCAGCCGTGTCCTTACCCATGCCAGTGTCACCGGCTAGGCCTCGCTTGCCGGCAAACGTCAAGCCGGTCTTCTGATTGGCGCGGTCGATCATCTCCCAGACAAATACCTTTGCCTCCGCCCGCAACTTGCTTCTCCGGACACAAGAGCACCACAGCCTTCTTTGAAGGCTCTCTACCGACGCCAATACGCATCCGTGAACTTCGAAAGTTCAATTTGACGGCGGCTCGATTGCTCTATAGTCATTTGATCGCCCCAGTGCCTGTAACGGATGGGGACGAAATATGAGATGCCCCTGCGGTGCTCGCGCGGGGGCATTTTCATTTCCGCTGGTATTGCCGATAGTCCGCTCGGCATGGCGCCTATTGATTGCAGTCGCCATCAGCAGGTCGACTACATCCTGCTTGAACAGCTCGCCGCGCTCTATGAGCGGCTTCAAGAGCTGCACCTGCCCCGCCAGAACGTGGGCGCGATGCGGCGGTGCGACGATCTCAACGGCTCGCAGCGCGCGAGCCAATTGCGGCGCGAGCGCAACTCCGCTATTGCGGATTCGATCGTCCCCCCGACGACGAACTGCATTGCAGACTTGGCCCTCCCCGCGAATTGGGAAGGTCATTTCGTATTAGCCCCCTGCAGCATCTCGGCGACGTACTGCTCGATCGATGCGACCTCAATCAGCCGCGCAGTGCCCTGCTTATAGGATCGTAGCTTGCCATCATTGATCAGCGACCAAAGAGTGCGGGTCGCACAATTGCCAAGCATTTCGCGCGCGCGCTTCGGGCGCACGACCAACGGCTTCACAGTGTTGGGAACGCGTTGCACGGATGGGAACTCCAGTAAATGACCGGAAATGCCCCTAACAGGAAATGACCGTGCATTCCCCATCCGCCGGCCCGCCAGCACGCACATCCACAGATGAATTGGACACGTGCGAGCGCCGCAAGCACCATTTTGTTTCCCTAGGAAACAAAACTAGCCCCATAGCAATGGCAGGACGCTGGCCTTTGAAGCCGGGAGGTGCGCGTTCGAGTCGACGCCGCGAGCACCAAAAAAGATGTCTGGGCGCCAGACATCTTTTGCCGGTCATCCCCGCTGCGGCATTTGCACCACATTGCCGGCCAGCACCGGGCCGAGATGCATGGCCCATGAGTTCATCAGGTCACGCCGCCGGTCGCGAGCATCACCCCTCTGATAAGCGCGCTCGACATCGCTACCGATGGCATGCGCCAGCGCAAGCTCGCCAAGCTCGCTCGAAAAGCTGGTTGCGTCGCGGCGCCATGTCGAGAAGCTCGATCGGAACCCATGCGGCACCACCGGCCTATTGTCCTGCTTGGGATCGACAAAGCGCGACAGCCCCTGCTTAGAGCGATCGGCATTCATAGTCCTCACGAGCTTCTCGACCGCCGCAAGCCCGATACCGAAGATGGCATCACCGCTACGTTGGTCATAGAGCTTGCGCAGCAGCGTGAGCGCAGCCGGCGACAGCGGCACTACATGGTCGTGCCACGCACCCTTGCGGCGCCGTCCCTTTAGCATGCGCTGTTTCGGGATGGTCCAGGTGCGGGCTTCCCAGTCGATCTCCCGCCACTCGGCATCGAGCGTTTCCCGTCCCGGCCGCGTCGCGCACAAGATTTGCAGTTCTAATGCATACGCGCTCAGTGTGCTGCGGCGGCGGAGATCGCCCATGAACTCGCCCATGCGCTCATAGGGCAGTGACGGGTGCGGTTCGACCATCGCGTCTTGGTCGCCGAGCGCCATGCTGACCGGCTTCTGCCGCGCCGGGTTATTGTCGGCTGGCCGCCACTCGTTGGCCTCTGCGAAGTCGAGTACGGTTTCGATCCGGCCCCGCAACCGGCGCGCCGTTTCCGGGATCGTGCGCCAGATCGGCCGCAGCAGCTCCAGCACATGCGCGCGGGTCACGTCGGCGACCGGCACGGTGCCGAACACCGCATAGGCGCGCTCCAGCGTCTGGCCCCATTGCCAGCGGTGCTTAGCGTTCAGCCACTTGGTCTTGTTGACCTCCAGGTACGCTTCGGCCGCCTGCTTGAAGGTCTTGACGGTGACGGTCGTCTTGGCGGCCTGGAGCGCTTGGCGTGCCTGCTTGCGTTCTTCGACCGGGTCAACGGCCCCGCGCTCACCCTTGCGTGCGTCGTCGATCTGCCTGCGCTTGGCCCCGGCGTCCAGGCGTGCCTGCTTGAGCGACACGTCTTTGACCGAGCCGAGCCCAAGATACTTGCTCTTGCCGCCGAGCGTGTAGCGCAGAATCCAGGACCGCGATCGGCCGCGCACTTGCAGGAACAACCCCTGCCCGTCGGCATGCATGCCGTCCGGCAGTCGCGTTACGTCGAGTGGCGCAAGTGCCATTTTTTTTCCTCCTGTCAGTGTCGATCAGCATAAACGGTGGTTCGGCTGACACACTGGTAATCGGACAAAAGTGTCCGCCGAACCACCGTCCTACCCACAAGTTTTTGCGCGATTGGGGTACACCGGAGTAAATTACCATGCACGAGAAATGCCCATTCCACTGGCATTTCTGCGGGGTGCGTAGCCTGCCGTAGTCTGTGAAAAATGGGGAAATGGTGGACGGGGATGGATTCGAACCACCGTAGGCGTGAGCCAACGCGTTTACAGCGCGTCCCCTTTAGCCGCTCGGGCACCCGTCCGCCGGGCGCGTTATATAGGCTGAATGGTTGCCGACTCAAGCAGACTTCTGGTCCCGGGGCCCGTTTGCCGTTAACGGTAGCCCATGCGCGATGTCCCACCGCGAAAGCCAGGAAAGCCGCGATTTCACCCCCGGCCGCAGCGGCCGGGAACCCGCCGGGCCCGCCCGGATTTCGGCGGGCGCCGCCATGACGCCGAAGGCCCGGCGATCCTCTATGGATGGCACACCGTGAAGGCCGCGCTGGAAAACCCGGCGCGCCGGATCCGGAAGCTCTACGCCACCGAGAATGCCGCCCGGCGGCTCGCGGAGGATGGAGTGGCGTTGCCGGTTGAGCCGGAGTTCGTGCGCCCAGACGCGATCGCGGCCCGCCTCGGCCCGGACGC
This sequence comes from uncultured Alphaproteobacteria bacterium, assembly GCA_963753575.1. Taxonomy (GTDB): domain Bacteria; phylum Pseudomonadota; class Alphaproteobacteria; order Rhizobiales; family Xanthobacteraceae; genus VAZQ01. The sequence continues at coordinate 562,398 of CAVWCR010000003.1, read as the reverse complement.
CGTACACCAGGGGCTGTTGGCGGAGGCCGACCCCCTGCCCTCGCCCGGCCTCGACGAACTGGCGGACGCGGGCATCGTGCTGGTGCTCGATCAGATCACCGACCCGCATAACGTGGGCGCGATCCTGCGTACGGCTGCGGGCTTCGCGGTGTCGGCGATCGTCACCACCGCGCGCCACAGCCCGGAGGCGACCGGCGTGCTTGCCAAGTCGGCTTCCGGCGCGCTCGACTACGTGCCGATCGTGACGGTGCAAAACCTCGCGCGCGCGCTCGGCGAGATGAAGGAGCGCGGCTATCTGCTGGTCGGCCTCGACTCAACCGGCGATGTCGACCTGGCCGAGACCGCGCTCACCGCGCCGCTGGCGCTGGTGCTCGGCGCCGAAGGCAAGGGCCTGCGGCAGCTCACGCGCGCGACCTGCGATCGCGTCGCGCGGCTTGACCTTCCGGGCAAGATCAAGAGTTTGAACGTTTCGAACGCCGCCGCGCTCGCGCTCTACGTCGCCAGCCGGCAGCTCGCGGCATCCGGCTGATTGCTTGACCCGTTATTTGTTACTTGATCAGTCACTTGATCAGTCACTTGATCAGTCACTTGATCAGTCACTTGATCAGTCACTTGATCAGTCACTTGGCCTGCCACGGCTGATGCCAAGGCGGAACCGTGTAAGAATCCCGATAGGTCGGATAGTAATAGGTCCCCAGCATGACCGGATAATGCGCTAGCGGCCTGTTGAACGGCTCGATGCGCGGCGCAGTCAGAATGGCGGGGCCGCTGTAAACCGGACCCTGATCCACGATGTAGAACGGCTTTACATAGCGCTTCACGTGAACGCGCCTGATGTGGTGGCGTCTGACGTGGACATGCTTTGCGTATGCGGGCGCTGGCGCAGCCACAATGTGCGGCGCGCACGGCACCGCACATTCGCAGCAGGCGGCCGCCGCCGGAGTGGCGACGCCGATCGTCGCGAGCGCGGCAAGCGCAAGCAGCAAGAGTGGGCGTGAGAGCATCGGTCTTCTCCTTATTCCATTCCTGATGGCATTCGGTCTGGTGGCTGGGCATCCTGTTGCGGGCGCTCGCGCCGGCGTCCTTCAGTGCGAGGCTCCACGTTGATCTCGACATGAGCCGGGGGATCCGCGCTCGCCGGCACGCGGTCGGAGTGCGTACTCCACTCCCGGTAGTAGCTGGGCGCGGGCGGCGGCAGCTTGCGGTCCGGCGGCGGCTCGATCTCAAGGCGGCCATAGCCCGGCTTGCGTCCGAAGGCCGGAAAATAGCTGGTCTCGTAGCCGGGGATCGGCTTGAAGTTTGGACACGCCACCACGGTGACCGGCACATGGCCGGGCCGCGCAAGGCCCCAGTCGCCCTCCACCACACAGTATGATGCGTCACCCCCGTTGATGATCACCGGCACCCCGGGCCGGCCTGGAATGACGATGGCGGGCGCATCCGCCCCCGCCTTGGCACGCGAGCCGGGAAGGCCCGCAACCACGATCAACATGAGCGCGACCGCCCGCATCGCTCCGCCCGTCCGTAAATGCGGCAGGCAGTCTCGGGGGGAAAATGAAACCTCTTGTCAACGACGCGGAGGATTTGCGCAGTATTGTTAACCGCTTCCTACCGGCCTACCGTCGGCCGATGGGGTCGTCGTGGAGTTTGTCGCAGGCAGAAGCGCACCGACCACCGCCGCCCGATCGATCTTCCTGACCAGTTCCTCGTGTACATTGCACAGCACCACCTTGAGATAATTGTGCGTGGTCGGGAAATCGCGGCCGCGCAGCTTCTCGTGAATCGGCATCAGGTCGAAATAGGCAGATGCAAACATCTCCGGAATGTCGATCACGCGCTTGACCGCATGCAGCCCGACGAGGTCGAGCCGGCGTGCAAGCTCTGCGCGCGCGTTGCGCCAGAACGGCCCGTCGAGCGTCGCGGGCACCGGGTAGCGGTCGAAGACCGCCAGTACCAGATCGCGCACGGCCGCCACCCCGCGCGGCCGATCGTCGCGATAAAGCGGCCGCAGCACGCCCTCTACCACTTCTCCGACCATCGCAAGACCGAGCGGATAAGCGCGCCAGCGCGACTGCTCGATCGCCGCGAGAAACGCGGGCTCGCGAAACAGCACCTTGGAATAATGGCCCGCGCGCGCCCGCGAGTATTCGTACATGCCTTTTTGCACCAGAAATGCGGCATGCTGATCGATGAAATCGGCAAGCGATTCGGCATCGCAAACCGACGGGCGCCGACGAAAGAACTCCAAGAAAGACGCCACGGAAGGCTCCAAGGATCGCAAGAGTCGGCCAGCAATCACAGGCACAAATGCCAGCCGCCGGCAGTCAATCTAATCCACAACCGGTGACTTATCCCAAAGTCTTATAAGGACACCACGAGCGGGAGTGATACTTCTTTCTCGATGTCCGGTCGGGGCCAAGACCCTGCTCGGACCTTGGTAACCGGGGGGTGCCAAAGCGGCGATTATCGGCACCCTCGGAAGACGCCGGTTCCGCCAGGTCGGACCGGCCATCAAAGGGAAGGTAACCGACCCATGGCTCAGCCAGACGATCAAGCCAATCGAGAACGGCACTGGACGCGAACGACGCGCCTGATGCTTACCTATCTCGGGATTTGGGTGCTCTTCGGCTACATCATCCACATGTTCGTGATTCCGCTGAACACGATCATCATCCCGGTCCTCGGATTTCCGCTCGGCTTCTATATGGCCGCGCAAGGCTCCCTGATCGCGTTCGTGGTCATGCTGTTCGTGTTCGCCAAGCAGCAGGACAAGATCGATCGCGACCACGGCTTCGCCGAAGACGAGTAGAGAGGGGATCGCATCATGGCTACCGAAACCGTTTCCCGCTCAGACTTCTACAAACAACTCGGCAGAATGTACGGCGCCTATACGGGTGCCTTCGTGGTCTTCGTCCTCTTTATCGCCGTACTCGAGCAGCTGCACGTTCCAAACTACATACTCGGCTATCTGTTCGTGTTCTTCACGCTTGCGGTCTATGCCTTCATCGGCATCATGACGCGAACCGCACAGGTGTCCGAATATTATGTCGCCGGCCGGCGCGTCCCGGCCTTCTACAACGGCATGGCGACCGGCGCCGACTGGATGTCGGCGGCTTCGTTCGTCGGCATGGCCGGCACGCTGTTCCTGGCCGGCTATGATGGCCTCGCCTGGGTGCTGGGCTGGACCGGCGGCTACGTGCTGGTGTCGATCCTGGTCGGGCCGTATCTGCGCAAGTTCGGCGCCTATACGGTACCGGACTTCATGTCGTTCCGCTTCGGCGGCAACTTCGCGCGCTTCCTCGGCGTGATCGTGCTGGTGTGCTGCTCCTTCACCTATGTCACGGCGCAGATCTACGGCACCGGCATCATCGCGTCGCGCTTCCTCGATATACCGTTCGAGATCGCCGTGTTCGTCGGTCTCGTCGGCATCCTGCTGTGCGCGATGCTCGGCGGCATGCGGGCGGTGACCTGGACGCAGATCGCGCAGTACATCGTACTGATCGTCGCCTACCTCACGCCGATCGTGATCCTGTCCACCATGAAGTACGGGATCCCGATTCCAGAGCTCACCTACGGGAAGGCGCTTGCGGAAATCACGGCGCGCGAAGGCCAGATGTTGGCGAGCAACCTGGCGATAGCCTGCACGGCCGTGTCCTGTCCGGCAGGCGCGCTCAAGCAACACATCGTGCCGTTCACCAACTACAGCCCACTCAACTTCTTCGGCATCATCTTCTGCATGATGGTGGGCACGGCCTCGCTGCCGCATATCCTGATGCGCTACTTCACCACCCCTTCGGTGCGTGAAGCGCGCCAGTCGGTGGCCTGGTCGCTGTTCTTCATCTTCCTGCTCTACTTCTCGGCGCCGGCCTACGCGGCGTTCTCCAAGCTGGAGGTCTACACCAACATCATCGGCCGCCACCTGGAGGACATTCGGCCGTGGATGTTCACCTGGGGCGAGCTCGGCTTGATCAAGATCTGCGGCCACAATGCCGCCAGCGTGCAAGCCGTGGTCGACGCCTGCAAGGCGGTCGTGGGTCACCCGGGCGTGGTCCGGCTGCAGGACTTCGCCATCAACACCGACGTGATCGTGTTATCGACGCCGGAGATCGCGGGGCTTCCCTACGTGATCTCAGGCCTGGTTGCGGCCGGCGGTCTCGCGGCGGCGCTCTCCACAGCCGACGGGCTCCTGCTCGCCATCGCCAACGCGCTCAGTCACGACATCTACTATAAGATGATCCAGCCATTGAACACGGCGGTGCGCAGCGTCGTCATCAGCGTGATCGTGCTGGCGGTGGCGTTTGTCATCTTCTGGTACCTGACGGGACCAAGCCCGGTCGCCATCACCTGGCACGTTCTGCCTGACGCCCTCCGGGTTGGCGCCATACCATGGCGCTGGCTGCTCTTGGGCGGCCTCGCCATCCTGGCGGTTGTCCTCGGCCCTTATTGGAGCCGGGCGACCGATGTCGAGAAACGCCTGATCGTGGCACGGGTGCTCTTGCTGCTGGTCGCGGTCGCGGCGGCGGCGACGGCCTCGACCCGGCCGTCCGACATCCTGGCGATGGTGGGCTGGGCGTTCTCGCTCGCGATGGCCGGCAACTTCCCGGCGCTCGTGATGGGCATCTGGTGGAAGCGCACGACCACCGCGGGAGCAATCTGCGGCATCATTGCGGGCTTCGGGATGTGCCTGACCTACCTGGTGGTGAGCCGGTACTTCCCGGGCTTCGGCGTCAAATACCTGTTCATGGGCTCGCTGCACAATCCGGTCACCGGCAAGCCGGTGATCCCGGATCTCGCGGCAGCCATGGCAGCGCCCAACGCCATGGACATGTTCCCAACGCTGGCTCACCCGCTCGCCAACAAGGTCGGCTGGTTCGACCTCAGCAACATCAACTGCGGACTGATCGGGATGCCGTTCGGCTTCCTGGTGATCTACCTTGTCAGCCTCGTGACCAAGGAGCCATCCGAGGAAATGAAGGCGTTGATCGACGAGATCCGCAAACCGCGCGGCCGCACCGTGCTGGAAGAAAAGAGCTGACCGGACGAGACGGCCGGCCGACGGCGGGGGTCCTGCGGGACCCCCGCTGCTTTTGTGGGTGCGGCGTCATGCCGGCCTGTGATTGAATTGCAGCGGCCCGACGCACGGCAACGACCAGGCGGCACACCATGTCGAACCCGATCATCTCATCCTGGTATATCCAGCTGCCGAACTTCCTGCTGGCGGCCGTGATGTACACGCTGCTCGGACGCGCCCTCCTCGGCCTGATCGTTGACCCGGACTCGAAGAACTACATCTGGCGCTTTTTCTGCCACCTCACCGACCCGATTGTCGTCGTTTTCGCCTTCGTCACGCCGAAGGCAGCCCCACCGGTCGTGCTGTGGCTGTTCTGCTTTGTCTGGATGTTCTGGATCAGGGTCGCTTTCCTGATCAGCCTCGTCTTCATCGGCGCAACGCCGCAAACGGGAGGCTGAGGGTGGAACGCCACTGGTACTATATCGGCATCGCCTTCTTCGGCATGATCAACGGCCTGTTCAACCCGCTGTTGATCGTCGCCTATGCGTTCAGCAAGGCCCTCATGCAAGTGCCGCTGTTCGGGAGCGAGAGCCTCATCCTGTATTTCGCCTCGCTCATGCTCTCGAGCGCCACCGTCATCCTCGGCGGCATTCCGGCGGCGATCTACGAGCGCATCGTCGGCGCCAAGAACGACTCGACCGTCGCGTCGTTGTGGATCTGGCTGGCGGCGACCGCGATCCTGACCATTCCGGCGGCCGGCAACTTTCTGCGCACCGGACTCTAATAACTTATCACCGGCGTCCCGGGAAAGCCCGATTGTAGCCGCAGATTCCTGCCAGTATTCTTGGCCTGCCGGTTCGCCCGTTTCAGGACGCCCTTCAATGGAACATATGCGCCGTATCGCCTTCGAGACGGTGATGCGCGCGTGCGGCTTCGCCTCGCTCGCGATCTTCTGTGTCATGGTCGGCCTCTCGTTCATTCCGCATCTGGCGTTTCAGGCCGGCGGATTCCTCACCATGGTGATGGCGTTGGTGCTGATCATCAAGGCGCACGAAGCGCGCAACAAGCCCTATCGCCGCACCGAGATGTGGCTCTACCTGCCGAAGGAACAGCGGCCGCCCGAATCCCACGCGCAGTGGGCGAGCTCGACGGTGCTGCGCGAGACCTACCTGACGTTCGCGCGCCGGACCGCCGCCATGTCGATCGCGATGTGGGCGCTGGCGCTGGTGTTCTCGCTCGCCGGCATGTAGCGCCGGTATGTAGCGCTTAGCGCGGCTGCGAGCCTTCCTTCTGCCAGCGCAGGCGGCTTTGCTTGAGGCCGAGCGAGACGAGCGTCGCCGCGAGCCGGATCGGCGCCCCGATCCCTTCCACCACCGGCACGCCGAGCTGCTCGCTCAGCCATTCCGGCTTCATCTGCACCGGGCATTGCGTGATGCCTTGCGGGATGATGACGTCGGCGCGGTCCTCCTCGATCAGCGCGCGCGCCGCCATCAGGAACGACTCGATCATCTTGTCGCGGTTGTCGGCGATGTGCTGCACGTAGAAGCCCGACGCGCGCCGCCCGGCAATGAACTGCTCCATCCCGTAGGCGACGCACTGGGCGCGATGGCGATAAATCGAGGCCGGGTGATAGCACACGACGCCGAAATGCTCGCCGACCTGCGCGGCGACGTGCAGCGCCGCCTGCAGCGGCCCCACCACCGGAATGTCGACCGCCGAGCGCCCGCCTTCGACCCCGATGTCGAGCATGCCGAGCGGAACGACCGCGTCGTAACCCTCCCGCTCCGCCTGCCGGAACGCGTCGTGAAACATCGGCGCGGCCGCCTGGATCTCGGCCGGCGTCAGGCCGTCGAACGGGCGCGCCTTGACCGAGATGATGCCGACCTCCACCTCCGTCGACGAGTAGCTCTTGGCGGCCGCTTCCCGCAGGCGAAGCTGCTCCGCAGGATAGTCCCCGATCACGAATGCAACCCGGATCATCTGTCTTCCCCTCTTTCCGCTCTTCGGTCGCGGCACCAACCTTGACCCGTCACCCGAGGTGCCCGAGCGGAGCGAGGGCCTCGAAGGGCGACGGCCGTCCATCCTTCGAGGCTCGCTTCGCTCGCGCCTCAGGATGACGGAGAAAGGCTGTTACTCGGAGCAGCCGTGTGCGGCATTCCGACATGCCCGGCCGAAACCGGCAAGGGGTTGATTGACGGACCGCGCATTTTGTCCAACCTTGCGTCCCAGACAAACGACAATGAGGAAACGCCCGGTGAGCCGTCTCTCCAATTCCGGCAGCGATCTGCGCGCGTTCATGGGCGAGCTCGATGAGCTTGGCGAGTTGCGCGCCGTCAACGGCGCCGATTGGAATTTGGAGATCGGAGCCCTGACCGAGATCGGCGCCGAGCAGAACGGGCCGGCGCTGCTGTTCGACGAGATCAAGGGCTACCCGAAAGGCTTCCGCCTCCTCTGCAACGTGTTTGCCGGACAGCGCCGCACCGGCATGACGCTCGGGCTGTCGCGCGAGCTGTCGGGCGTAGCACTGCTCAACGCCTGGCGCTCGCGGCTGCGCGACTTCGAGCCGCTGCCGCCGACGACCGTCGCGAGCGGACCGCTGATGGAGAACGTGGTCGAAGGCGACGCGGTCGACCTCGAGCGCTTTCCGACACCGCTCTGGCACGAGAAGGACGGCGGCCGTTACATCGGCACCGGTGACGCGGTCATCACGCGCGATCCCGAGACCGGCGCGGTCAATGTCGGCACTTATCGTTGCATGATCCAGGGCAAGAACCGCATCAGCGTGAAGATGAACAAGGGCAAGCACGGGCGGCTTGCCATGCAGAAGTATCACGCCATGGGCAAGGCCTGCCCGATCGCGGTCTCGGTCGGGCACGCGCCGCAACTGTTCATGGCGGCACAGCTGCCGATGCCGCTCGGGGTCGAGGAATATGGCGTCGCCGGCTGGCTCACCGGCGCGCCGGTCGACGTCATCGAGTCCGCGGCAACCGGCCTGCCGCTGCCAGCCTTCGGCGAGATCGTGCTGGAAGGTGAAGTCGCACCCTACAACGACGGCGAGCCGCCGAAGGAAGGCCCGTTCGGCGAGTGGCCGGGCTATTACGCCGACACGACGGTGGGCGAAGTGCCGGTGATGGACGTCAAGCGCATCTACTATCGCAACGATCCAATCATGCTGGGCGCACCGCCGCTCAAGCCGCCGAACAACTTCATCTCGCTGCCGCTTGGCGCCGCTGTGCTCTGGGACCAGCTCGAGCGCGCCGGCATCCCCGACGTGAAGGGCGTCTGGGGCTATGTCTACGGCTCGCAGAGCGGGCCGTTCACCGTGGTCGCGATCCGCCAATCCTACGCCGGCCACGCCAAACAGGCGCTGCTGGTCGCCACCGGCGCGCGTGCCGGTGCCTATGGCGGCAAGTTCGTGGTGGTAGTCGACGACGACGTCGACATCACCAATCTGGGCGACGTGATCTGGGCGGTGTCCACCCGCTGCAACGCGCGTGAGGGCATCGATCTGGTCAAGAATGTGTGGACCTCGCCGGCCGATCCCGCGATCCCGCCCGACGAGCGCTCGCCGCGCGGCTACACCTCCGATCGCGTGTTGATCGACGCCTGCCGGCCCTATCGCTGGATGGATGAATTCCCGGAGGTCAACTCGTTCCCGCCGGACGTCAAGGAGCAAATCCGCAAGAAATGGAATTTCTGAAGTGATCACGGTGACGCCAAACATTCCGCCGTCATGGCCGGGCTTGTCCCGGCCATCCACGTCTTTCTTTTCTCTGGCTGTCGCCGGAAGGAAGACGTGGATGCCCGGCCCAAGGCCGTGCATGACAGCGCAGAGGTTGGTGAACCAACCAAAATCTCACACGTGGATAGCTACGGGAGAAAGACTGTGCATACCCTCCTAATCCGCGCACTAATCGTACTCGCCGTTTGCGGCATCACCTTTCCGGCCACGGCGCAGGACTTCTATCGCGGCAAGACCATCAGCCTGATCGTCGGCAACGCTGCCGGTGGCGGCTACGACCTCTATGCGCGGCTGCTCGCCCGCTACATGGGACGCCACATCCCGGGCGAGCCGAATTTCGTGGTGCGCAACATGCCGGGCGCCGGCGGCATGGTGTTGACTAATCACATCTACTCGCAGGCGCCGCGCGACGGGCTCACCATCGGCATGATGTCGCGCTCCAATCCGATCGAGCCGCTCCTGGGCAACGCCTCGGCCAAGTACAAGAGCGAGGAGTTCCTCTGGATCGGCACCATTTCGAGCTACGAGGACGACGCCTATTGCATCGTCATCCGCGCCGACTCGCCGATCAAGTCGGTCGCCGACCTCAAGGGTAGCCACACGCTGCGCCTCGGCGGGCTCGCCGCCGGCGGCACCGACACCGACCTGGTGCTGATCTCGCGCGACGTATTCAAGTACAACATCCAGCTTATCCGCGGCTACAAGGGCACGCAGGAGCTCAACCTCGCGATCCAGCGCGGCGAGATCGAAGGCCGCGGCATCGGCTTCTCGTCGATCGCCAACACGTTCACCGACTGGTATCGCGACGGCAAGCTGCGCTTCATCCTGCAGTTCGGACACGAGAAGCGCTGGAAGGGGCTGCCCGACGTGCCGACCGCGCGCGAGCTCGCGAGTGCGCCTGCCGACAAGGCGCTACTCGAGCTTGCCGAGCTGCCATTCCTGATGGCGCGCCCGTTCTTCGGCCCGCCGCAGGTGCCGGCCGCGCAGGCCACGATCCTGCGCAAGGCCTTCATGGACACCCAGAAGGACCCCGACTACCTGCGCGAGGCCAAGAAGCTGCAGCTCGATGTCAGCCCGCGTTCGGGCGAGGAGATCGAGGGCGTAATCAAGCGCATCGGCCAGACGTCGCCGGACGTGATCGCGCGGTACAAGAGGATTTTGAGCGCGAAGTAGCGGCGGTTGCCGCTGCACGTTCTGCGTTCTCATGCTGTCGTCCCCGCGAAGGCGGGGACCCATACGCCGTGCCCTGGCGATGGGGCACGGCGTGTGAGACATCGAAAGCTCGGTGGCTAAGGGTCCCCGCCTTCGCGGGGACGACACCGAGCGTTGGGCGACCGTGGCTGTATGACAAGCGGTGCATCCTAGCGCACCGCGCGCCGCACCTGCTCCACCACGCCGGGCGGCGCATTGACAATGTCGGTGACGAGCTGTTGCAGCGCCTCACCCGACATCGGGTTCACTTCCATCAGCTGCCGCTGCGCCTCACTCAGGAACTCCGGGTCTTTCATGGTGGCGTCGAAGGCGCGGCGCAGCGCCGCGACGCGCTCGGCCGGCACGTCGGCGTTGGTCGCAACCGGGCGCGCGAGCGAAGCGACGCGCCCGACGAAGTCAAACACAATTCTCTGCTCGGGGTTGGTGGCGAGGTCGCGCAGGAGCGGCACGTCCGGATAATCCGGGTTTTTCTTGAGACCCCATTGCAGGATCAGGTTGAACAGCGGCCGTCCGTCGGCGCCGCGCTCGGGGCCGCCCGCGAACATCGCCTTCGGATTGCTGGTGCCGCGGCCGTCGATCTCGCCGCGCTCCATGGCGAGGTTCATGTTGGGGCCGCTGGTGTAGCCCGGTACGAGCTTGAATTTGGTGCCGAGCGTGCTGTTGGTGATGAGGGTCAGCCAGGCCGAGGTATCGGCGAGCGAGGGCACGCCGATGATGGTCTCGCGCCGCTTGGCATCATCGAGCGTTCGGGTCTTGGACGCATGCGAGGTGAGGAGGAAGCTCTGCGCGTCGCTCATGTTGCCGATCCAGTTGAGCGCGCGCATGTCGATCTTGAGCTTGGCGTTGAGCTTGAGCGCCTGCTGCAGCGGGAAGGTCTGCGTCACCATGGTGAGCACGGTGCCGTCGTGCGGATGCACGTCGGCGACATAATTGAGCGCGGTGAGCCCGCTGCCGCCCGGCATGTTGACCGGGACGGTGGTCGGGTGGCCCGGAATGAAGCGCACGATGTGGCGCGCCAGCAACCGTGAATAGAGGTCGTAGTTGCCGCCCGGTGCCGCCCGGATCACGACCTTGATCTGCTTGCCTTTGTAGAAATCCTCGACCGGGTCGGCGGCGGCCTGGACAGCGCCCGCGAGCACCGCAAGCGCAACGGTCGTTGTCAGCAAGGCACGCATGCCACCTCCCCTGTCGTTTCGGGCTTGATTGAGCTGCCCAATTCTAACGCATGGTTTCAAGAAGTGGACGCCGGTTCGCCAGCCGCGCGCAACAGCCGCAGCCGCACGCATCCAAAAAACGCGGAACCCCGGCGGTCGCGACCGCCGGGGCTCATGCTACGCAAGACTTTGAGCGACGCGAAACCTGAGGCTCAATAGTTGCGCTGGGCGCGGAACAACACCGATACGATACCCTGATCCTTGATGAGGTAGGACCCGGTCGGACGCGCCCCGATGCCGCCGCCGAGATTGGCGGTGCCGGCGAAGGCCGTGTCGATATTGGTGTAGGTGACGTCGACGCCGAGCGAGAAGTCCTTCACCGGGCTCCATTGCGTGCGGCTGCCGACGTACCAGAAATTGTGGTCGGGATTGCAATTCGAAGTGTTGTTGAAATTGCTCTGGGCCACGCCGGTCACACAGAAATAGTTGGTGGCGTTCGCGTTGTAGTCGACATGGAGATAGGCGCCGTAGACAGAGGTCTTGACCTGCGGCGTCCAGAAATGCTCGTAGGCCGCCACCACGCTCCAGGCCGTGGTCAATTCGATCTGGGCGTTGGTGACGAACACGCCGTCGCTCAGCCAGCCGACCCCGACCTGATTGCCGCCGCCGAAGAGGCCGGCCGAACTGTGCCCGTTCGCCGCATAGGCAGCCGCGCCGTGCGAGTAGACGAACTGAGCGCCGATCCTGTCGCCCGACCCGAGCGCCGGCACATTGAGTGTGCCGCCGCCGCCCGCCGCCCAGCCGAGCTTGCTGTCCGGTTGGCCGCAGGTCGTGACCGCAGCCGAGGCGGCGCCGCCGGGGCACGCAACGCCCTGGGTGGCATAGTAAGAGGCGCTCGCATCATGCCCGACCGCGAACGCGCCGATCGAGCCCCAGGGCTGATCCCAGCGCAACGCGTTGCCGAAATCCGGAAACTGCTGACCGTTGGAGTTGTTGGCGGCCTGGCTGCCGACGGTGAGCGCATTGGCGAGCGAGAGGTTGACGACTGATCGGCCGAGGCCTGCGCTGCGCCGCTCCTCGATGAACGAGGTGTCGGTCACGCCGTTGCCCAGTTGCCAAGTGTAGGCCGCCAGGTTGGTGCCGTTGGCATCGGTCGAGGAGCCGACAAAGGGGCCGGGGTACTCATAGGAGTCGAGATAGAAAATATCGACGTACGATTGCGCGCGGCCGAAGGTGAAGCCCGCCCACTGGATGAAGGCGCGCGGAAGAACGACCGAGACCGAGCCCTGGTTCTCATTCTGGACGTGGATGCTCTCGAACGTCCGCAACACGCCGTAAGCCGTGTTGGTGCGGGTGTCAAAGAACATATTGGCGCGCGAGCGGAACGCGAAGTCGTTGGTGTCGGCACGGGTCTGGCGACCGGCAGCGCCCGTATAGTTTGGCCCGCCGCCGCCAGAGGAGTTCCAGGAATAGTCGCCGCGGACATAGCCGCCGATGCGGATGCAGGTGTCGCTGCCGGGGATGTAGTAGAAGCCGGCACCATACAGACTGCAGATCTTGACGTATTGGACCGGCTTGGCCTTCACAGGCAGATCCGCCGCCTGCGCGCTGACGGCCGCGAGCACGCTCGCGGAGCCCAGCAGCAGGCCTTTCACCATCTTCATTGAAGCCTCCGAGTTTCTCTATGCAGGTCGCCACGCAAGCAGCCCCCCGCGACCACACATTCCGTCCGGCTGATCGGCTTCACGCATTCAGACAATCGGGTCGCGCGTGATGCAAAGTCGAGCGGAGCGACGACGAGCAAGCTCATCATCGCACCTGGATGTTAGAGGCTGGCGCTAGCGGCCAAATGACAGTCGCGTGCAAATCGTTTGCGCTGCGAAGGAATGATTTGTGACGTTGCGCCGCCGCAACAACTTGTCACATAGTTTTCATTCAAGTGTCATCTCGACGATGCGGCGACGCCGACAGCGCGTCTTAAACCTGTCATCGCTCGATTACAGTCGGCCACTACCGTAGTGTTGGACGCACCCCACCACCCTCAGTCCCCGCGTCCAATGAAGGGTCTGCCGCCCCGCGTAGACCCGCCACGTGTTGCCCGGTCGGTGACGTCCCCTCGCTGCCGGCCGGGCGCTCTTCTGAGGGCCGCGAGCGCATTGGGACGTTGCAGGCTACGCTGTGACATCGCCCCCCGCGATTGATCTCGCCCGACGCTCATGCGACAACGCCGACCGTGCCAGAGGGTACCTCTCGGACAGGAGCCGGGTTAGCTCAGTGGTAGAGCAGCGGTTTTGTAATTCGTCAGAGCCTATCCCTGACCGTACTGACCTATGCCAAACCGTCCCTAAAATCAGGCAATTCGGGGGGTAGTTGCAGCGTCAGTCACGCCTAGGTCCACCCCATCCCACCGAGTTGGGTAGCAAAATTGGTAGCAAGCTTCGGGCTGATAGGCGCCTGGAATGCAACGTAAGATGATGATCTTCGGCGAGTTTGTCGCCACCCCACCGAACGCCGTCACTGAGCTGCATATGCTCCAGCCGGAGCCGCCCGCTGAAATTGAATACCGCAGTTCTTCCTGATGGACGCCTGTTCAATCGCTTCCATCTCGCCCTTGAGGCGTGCGAGTTCAGCAGCGTTTTGTTTGTCGCCGCCGATTAAGAACAGGGCTGGCCAGAAGACGACCACCGCAACGGTTGTTGCGACAGCATCCTTCGTCGCTTGGCTGTCTTGTGTCCCGGCCGCCTGCGCCGCGCGGTGAGAAATTCGCTGCGCCTCCTCCGCAAGCTGACGACAATTCCAGTTTTCGTATTGCATCGGCGATACGTAGGACGCCGTGATCTTATCGGATGATGAAGCGCAGCCACTGAGAACGAGTGCAGCGAGTAACGCTGAAAGTTTTGTACGCATGACGAGCAGCCCCCTAGCTGGCGGGGGATCATCCGACAACCTTAAGGCGTAGGCAATAGCATACCAGCCCCTTGTGATCTGTTCTTTTTGGGGCATGCGCAGCCGAGCCGAGGCGACCCCTTCCGCCAATGCGTTAGCTATCGTATTGATATTTATACGAATTACTCTCATTGACTATGCCTACCTTCCTTTCTACCTACAGCCGCCGCGCGCAGGCTGCGCGAGACCCATCGCAAGCATCAACACCAGCCCGGCGCATTGCGGCAGCAGCGTTATCAAAGCGACTCGCAGCATGGCCACGTCATTGGTGCTGATGTTCGTGAGGCCAAGAGTTGACCAGTTGATGAGCTTGGCAAACGTGACGGCTTGGGGATCTGCTGACGTGATTGCCGCCGACGAAGCAATGCGCCGCTCGGCGTCACGGAGCTCGGCGTCAATGGCATCGCGGCGTTGCGCTTCTGCAAGGCGCTGGCGGGCCTGCAGCACCGCCGCACAGGCTTGCCCGCTGGCGATCTTGGTCACGTCGCGACAGCCGTCCGTCTGCTTCCAAACCGCGGCCGCGCTCGGTTGCGCTGCCTGCAACTCGGCTTCGAGCGCAGGAACCGACCGCGTTTCGGTGATGGCGCTTCGCTCAGTGCGCAGTGTCGCAATACGCGCGGCGAGCGCCTGGCCTGCGAGAGCATCGCGGGCACGGGCGGCCGTCACGTCCGAAACGTTGAGGCCGGCGAAGCCCGCAGAGGCGAGCAGGGCGAAGGCCATTGTCGCCGTCCATAGCAGCCAAGCCACCATTGCCCCAAAATAGCGCCGGGCGTGCGCAAGACGGAAGGCTGTGGTGGGGAGCAGGAAGGCCAGGCCGTCCGCGGTGACACCGATCGCAATGAACAGCCACGCGGCTTCGGCCGTCTTGCCGAGCGATGCCGCAAACCATGAATTGATCGCAATACCCACCGCCCAGATGCCGAGCGCCAGACCGGCGAGCGCAATCGCCAAAAAGGGGATACGTCGGCGCGGCGGCAGGACTGTAACGCCGCTCTCTGCCGCCGGCGGCGGCTGTGACGATATCGCGGCCGCGGCAGCTGCCGCACGTGCCGTTGCGCGCGTGACGGCCTCTGGTACAGACGACAACGCCGCACGCTTCGGAAAGCGGCTTGGCGCAGGCACAAGTGCGTGGTCTGTCACGCTTGTTGTCACACCCCTTGTACGAGGGTCCGTGGCAGGTATTGTCACAGTCGACGTCACATCCAGCGTACCTGTTACTGTCTCATGCTCGACCACCGTTACGGCGTCGCCCCGCCGCTTGATACGTCCCGCCTTGGCCCAAGCCTTGAGCCGGCGTCCGACACGCTGCCGGTTCCAGTCCCAGCGGCGCCCTAGCTCGGCGTCGGTCGCGATGATGCGACCGCCCGGCTGTGCTCGGAGCCAGGCGAGCGCTTCGACCTCAGACATCGGAGTGTCGTGCATAGAAACCCCTTCAGTATCTCCGACTTGTCAGCGCAGTGCATGCGCCCTGATCACTTCAGGATTTCCCTGACCATCTTCACGAGCTGCCAAGTCTGAGTGACCAGCCAGGCCAGCATGATGAAGATCAGTACCATCCAGAAGATTGCGGCGATCGAGACCACTTCCATCGACGGCTCTCCTATCACTGATTGCCCATTCGATATCCGCCTTGCCCCTTTAAGTGATATCGTCTATAATATATGATATCATCTATGTCCGCGTCGAATATCTGATATCAACAAAAGGTGCCCGCGTGGGCCGGAAAAAGATCAACGACGAGCAAACACCGGCGCGTTTTCCGGCGGGAACGCTTGCGCGGATTGACACCGTTCTGATCCGCGAAAGAAAAGCGAGCCGATCTAATCCGCGACGCAGTCGAGCGCGAGATCGCGCGCCGAGAGAAACAGTCTCCGAAAAAGGCCCGCACCCTGCAAAAGCCAAGATAGCTGCGCGCCGTCCAAATCAGGATAACAAAAGCTTCTCGATCTTATTCACTAGGTCGGCCATTTGCTCGGTTCTAAACGGGCCGCTGCAATAGTACCTGTTGCCCTCATAAGGAAAATCAGCTCGGCGCTGAATTGCAAAATCGGGGAGATCCCCCCAGCCGGAAGCCTTTGCGGATCGCTCGATAGCAACAAATTTCGAAGCCGATATGGAGTATCCTGTGCGTATTGTTCCCGCAGTGATGCCGATAGCAAGGAGCAGATATTCTCCATTTTTCCAAACAGAGTTTCCAACTCAGAATTGAATTCGACTATACACGCACTGAAGTCTCGAATACGCAGCGGCGTTACAAACTCTCTCCAACCAAATGCCTGACGGCCCCATTCGATGAGATCGTTTAAAAAGGCTTCGCAATGGGCAGTTGTCAGACCCTCAACCAGCACCGCCGTGGGAAACATTGTAAACTCGTTAACTGACAAGTCCCCCAACGCTGAAATCACGTGCCCCCATTTGAACGTCAACGCGTTGACGTCTCCTTGGCTAAGGTTCGGGAGCACCTGAAATCCGTACCGCTCATAAACTTGGCGTACAAATTCAGGCGGATACAGCCCTTGTGGTGAGCGAACCTCTTCAACCGCAAACGTGACAATCCGACGTGCACCTTCGGGTCCTAAATATTTCATGTTTAGACCCCTTCAAAGGCAAGTCCAAAAAGTTCTGTTGATGGAGGTGGTTTCTGATTTAACCCGCCATCGGTCGGAGGTGATGCGCGTTGAGGTGCTGGCGGTCGGTTTAGTCCTGGCTCGGAAAGCGGTCGGGATTTGTTGCCAAACCAGTTTGCAAATTCCATTACTTGAGAAAATGGGTCCGGCGCGCTCTGCATTAACATCGATGCATCAAAGCTGCGCTTGTGCAGAGCGCACGGTGATACATTGGCCATCCGTGTTAGCCAGTCTGGCCATTCAACGAACTGTACAAGAAGCGCGACATCGAACGCCTCAGCCAGATCAATCAATGTTTGAAGGGTCAGCTTTCCGTAATCGGGATCCTCCAGGCGCGAAATCACGCTTTGAGTAGTCCCCGCGCGGTTAGCAAGTTCAGTTTGTGACCATTGACGCGCTGCTTGTTCTCGCAATGCGCGGATTTGAAACGCAATGTAGGTTCGAACTTGGTCAGCAAGGTACGCGCCTCGAAAGTCCTTGTTTTGGAGTTCTGAGACGAGAGCCTCACTCCAGGGGAAAGGTGCAGGGGCAAGCGCGGGCTGCATCGGCTATTACCTCTTGCTTTCTCTGCGTTGCAGTTTCAAGGGCATTCGGCGGATCGAACCTGCCGTTACGCTCCTCGGCACAAAGGACGATCGTGAACGTATGGCCAGGGCTAAAAAACCCGAGGGGGCGATGTTGCACACCGTCCGATTTGAACCTGATCTCCCCGAGCTCGTATCCGTGCAGCCGCGAATTCACCGTCTGACATCCGACCGTAAGACGGAGCCTTAGGTTCTGGCGCTCGATGGGAGGCGCCCCGCACGGCCTCGGCAACGGCCGCTCGGTCTGCAGTAGCGAGCAAATCCTCAGGCGTCGGGACGCGTTTGGCTTCCTTTTCCATGCGCCGCAGAGCACGCTCAACAACCTTGCGCGCATGTTCCGTTTTTTCCGGGCTTTCGTAGCGGTCGTCCCACGCCTGCTGCAGCTCGCTATCAATATTGTATTCGGAAAAAAGCCAGCGTTTCGCATAGTCTTCCGGCAAGTGCTTCATGTCGTGAAGTCTTGAATTGGCAACGCCCAACACCTGGGAAAAATCTGTCTTTTCCTGTTCCCGCAGCTTCTCGAAATGCTGCTTTCTCAAGAATTCGTCCAAAAAGACCCGATGCTGCTCCTGACGCATCGCCATCAGCATGAGATCGTCGTCCGACAGCGGCCCGCGTTGAGCTGCGGCAGGCGGCTGAGCAGCTAGTTCGCGCGCGCCTTCGTTGCCGCTGTTGTCGGCATCGTGGGCGCCCGAATTAGAGCGATCGCGCTCATAGGCCTGGAGCAGCGACTCAAAATCGTCCCCATTGCCCCCGTTGTCCCCACCATTGTCCCGAGAGGGCTCGGCCGAAGGCGACGAAGTATCTGCGAGCACGTCGTTGAGCAGATCGTCCTCAGCCATTGCGCATCATCTCGTCTTTGAATTTGCGAAATTCGTGCTCGTTCATATCCCCAACCTTGCCGCGCAGTTCGCGGTCCCCGGAACGGGAGGCGACTTCCTCCCGCACTTGCCGTTGCAGTTCCTCCACCTGGTCGTCCGACAATTCACCCATCTGCTCTTGAAATCGTGACTTGGACATTTTTCAGTTCCTTTCTCGTGGGTTAGTGTGGCGTGACTTGCCGACAGAGTCCGGGCGACCAGTCGTCAAGGAGCTGCCCAATTTGGAAGGCAGCGAGTTCGGCGCGAGCGTGAAAAGCTTCCATGCACATGCGCTGAAAGTGTTCGTCACCTTGGCGCTTCCGAGCCAGCGCGGATATTTTTGCTTCGAGCACCCGTAGTTTTCCATCGATCGTCAGGAACTGTTCGACTAGATTAACGTCCCAGGCATCGCAGTCCCCGCAGGCGGCGAGCGCTCGAAGCAAAAAGTTCGAGTTGTAGGACTGCGTGGGGTCACCTTCGACAATGGTTGCCGGGGTGCTCATTGATCGTCCTCGCTGTTTGAATCATCGCTGTCGCTAAAGCGCTCGTTCAGAACGTGCATGGTATCCACGGCTTCGAGCCCGCCCTCCTGGAACTCGCGCAGATGAACAGTTCATACAGGGCGATGTTCGCCGGCCGCGTATTGCTGCGTGACGCACCAACGATATCCAGTTCCACGAGCGCGTCGGCCAGCTCCTCGTTCGATAGCCTTTTCAGTTTGCGACCGTCAGGCAGTCTTTCCGCTCGTTCGGTCAGAGCACCAAGCCCGCCAGCCAGCAAGCGAATATCCGGGCGATCGTCACCATCGCCCCGAGCGCGGCGTTTCAGATCCTCCGCGAGCGGGTTTAGCTGTTGCGTGTTTTCCATGGCTCAGGTCCTCGTGCTTGCGATCGGCTTTTGTGGCGCCTTGGTGGCCGCGGTGCCGTTGCCGAGTCCACCGCCGGCCTGGCGCGCGATGAATTCGGCCGCCTGCTTAGCGACGATTTGTGAAAGATCGGCGGGGCGGAGCGCGCCCGGTGGTCGCAAGTCGTCGGCAACCGCGCGCACCGTCGCGTCGTAGGCGGCGAGCAAATCAGCCTTGCCCATTTCAGGACGAATGCCAGGGATGCCCATTCTCGTAAGTTCCTTGAACAGCGGGACCAGCCTCAAGCTTTCGGCCGGCCGGCCGTCATCGAGAACCAAGTTTGCAAAGTCTCGGTCCGTACGAATGAAGTGATTCGTCATGCCCTGGCCGCCTTCCTTGCGAGCCAAGAGGCTACCGCAGTATCGGCCGCCGCCTCGCGAATGGTCGCGATATGCTTTGCATAGCTTTCGACGTTCGCCGCCCTGCCGGCGCTGTGGCTGGCGCCCGGAACCTTGAGCGCGATCAACATCGCGGGCAGTTCGGTGCCAACGTCACCAACCCTTTTACCGTTCGGCAGCAGCAGGTCGTCGTGCGGCGTGCGCGAGGTGCTCGCTTCCAAAGGCGCACCGGCGCCCAACAATGCAAAATTCGCCATTATTGCGCGCTCCCGTTCATCGTGTGGCCGACGTCCAACTCTTTCTCAGCTTCAGCCGGCGCAGGCTCCTCTGAAACGTGCATCTGCGTTTTCGCCCGCTCGACAATCTGGGACACCGGAATTACGGCGCCGCGCGCAAGATCATCAAATTCACCGACCGCATGCGTCCGAACCTTCGAACGAAAGCGCGCCCACACATCAGGAAATGACCGGGCGATGATCGGCGCAAGCTCCTTCAAATACGGCAAGCCCTGCAGCGTCCGGTGCTGCGCGAAGTAGCAGTCCGCCGCAATCAGCGGGCCGCTCTCGGGCAGTAGCTCCAGGAACTGGATAACTTGTTGCTCCAGCGACAACTCAGCCGCAGCTTCACGCTCGCGCCGCGCGATCTCTTGCTTCTTGTTCCACTCAGAAATTGCCCGCAACTTCGTGGTCGCGTCACCATTGCGGATCATCGAGGTCAGATGCTGGTCGATCTCACTCTCGTTGATCGGAGCAGCCTTAACGCTTCCATCCGATGCCGCAGCAGCTAAATCCAAAAGCTTCTTTACCGGCTCGGTCTTGGCCACGCGCGAGCCAATCCCACGCATCCCGGAGCCGTCGTGGCTATTGTCGGTGTAACCCGCGCGTCTCGCAGCCTCAGTCAGCGAGACCCCGCCGCCACCGTTAAAATATGCCGCAGCAAATCGTATCTGCCGCTCGCGCGCGTGAAAGTCAGACCCCGCCGCGCGCCACCACTGCTCGCCGAGCGGCGCCCAATCAAAATCAGGGTGAAGCTCGATCAACTTTTCGCGTTCATGATCCATAGCTTTGCAACCTAATGCATTCACGATTCTCTCGGGAAGTGGGTACACGACCCACGCGGGGCCGGACCCAGCACGCACGTTCACTCAGCACAGAGGTCGACAGCGAGAGACAAACTCAACCGACGAAGTGCAATGCACATCAAAACGAACCAGACGCGACAGGGCGTGGGCAAACAGCCAGCAGAGGGCGGAGGGTCAGACGGGCTCTAGGCGATCGCACCGCGGGGTCCGGGGGGTGGGGCGGCACCCCCCTGGGCAACGCCATGGGCACGGTCGAGCGAGGTCAAAGCCCGCCGAAAACGTTGGATTTGTTGCCCCGATGTTGCCCGCAACGGACTGCCAAACCGCTGCTTTCCAATAATCGCTATCGCCGTAAGACACTGATGGGCAATGCAAACCACTCCAAGCGCCTTATCGTCTGCCAGGCGCTTGCTACCGGTTTGCAACCCAATCGCCTGAGAATCCAGATTTCGCGGCACCTTTCTACCATCGGCGATCGTTGCCTCACGGCTGATCGGCAACACCACACACAAACATCTCACAGACGCCAACGCCGCTCCGCACTTTTGGTTACGGTAGGTACGGTACGGATACGGTACGGTTACGGTTTCGACCGAGGTTACGGAGATACGGTACGGTACGGGGTTCTATAAGAACCCGTACAACCGTATCCCTCCCGTGCCCGTGCCCGTGCCCGAACGTAATCACGATGAGATTGTCCATCGATCGCCGTATTCGCGAACGAGGCGTTTTGCTTTCAAGGCGGCCCGGAAGTCGTAGAGATCAGCCTTGCGAGATGTGCCTATGCCTGCGTCGCGTGCCCGTTCGTTCCATTCGGCGGTGGTGAGGCCACTCGGCCCTGCAGCATGCAGGACGGCGAACATTGTCTTTTGGTTTCTGGTAAGCTTGGGTTCACTCGAGCTCGATTGAGGCTGGGGGTCGGTCGGCACGATGACGCAGGAGGTGATGGCGTCGCCATCGGCGTCCGTGCCCACGTTGACGGTTTCCAGCTTGCTGACGATGGTATCGCCCTCCAAGCCGTCTTTCATCCATTCGACTTCAACCACGATATTGTTTGACGCATCGCGCGTCACGGCAAGTTGTGCATCTGCGGCGCCGGTCAGGGAGGTATGGCCGCGCGGCCTACTGTCATCCACGCCACAGTGGTGAACGATGGCCACGGCGCATCTGAACGCTTCCCGAACCGCATCGGCGGCCTGAATGTACTTGGCCATATCCTCATCCTTGCTCTCTGAGCCAACAAGGCTGCGGTTCAAGGTGTCGATGACGACGAGAGTTGGCCTGTCCGACAGCTGGCTACCGATGGCTTTGATGAGTAGCGCGTGGTCGGCAACTAGGTTTGTACGGTCGGTGATGAGGAAGAATGGCGCCTCCGGCACATTGTGATGCCGCCGGAAAGCCTCCAGGCGCGCTCTGAAGCCTTCGCCACCTTCAAGGGCCAGGTAGACAACGGGGCCTTGCTGGACGCGCCGCTCCCGGTACGGCCATTCCAGCGCGATGTGCATCGCCAAGTCGAAGGTCCAGAAGGACTTTCCGCACTTTGGCGGGCCCCATATCACAGTCAGTCCCGCGCGTGGGATGATCCCCTTGACCAGATAGGTCCGTTCGCAACCGATGATGATGGCATTATAGGGCACCAGCGTGAAGGATCGGCGCTTCGATTGCGAATTCGCGTTGCCGGTACGCTCGGGTCGCTTTGCTGACCGATCGACGCGGTCCCTCGCCTCCCGGAACCTGCGATCTACTTCCTCTCCCGCGTCAGTCATAGGGAATCCTGTCAGCAGAACGGATTCTGGTCGAGGAACGCCGACCGAATGAGATGAATGACATCGGCGGCCCCGAGCTCGCCGGTGAGCCCCGTTTCTTGAGCAAGTACTTTGAATTCCCGCTCCACAACATCGACCGCACCGAAGTCGCGGGCTGCCACGACGCCCGCCCAGAAGTTCCGGGCGCGCTCACTCAGTGGAAGCGCGCTGTCGAGGTGGGGCCGCACATAATTGACGGCGCCCGCGAGCAGGTCGATGGCGGGCGGCGGCGAAAAATGCACCGTCATCCCGGATCTCCGATCGCAACAAGGTCGAGCGCCACACCAAGTGGCCCGGAGGGCCTGCCTTGCGCATCTCGCAGCAACGCCCGCCGGATGGTTTCGACCGGGACGCCATGTTGCAGGGCAAGCGATGCAACTACTGCGCTATCGCGCGCCGCCGTGTCAGCATCGCTGCCGACCTTGCCATTGCTCAGGAATACTTCGGCCAGTTGGCCATCATCGAATGCGGCGATCGTGGCCGTGAACCGGCCATCGCCGCAAACGAAGTCGAAAGACAGGTTGCCGCGACGGTTGGGAAGTCGGATGCGCGCGGTCATTCGGCGGCCTCCAGGCATCCCGGGTCCAAATTTGACGCAATGGGTGAGGCTGCAGCACCTCGCTGGTGGCCTTCTGGCGCGAAGATTGGTTGGCCATTGCCGGCCGTCTTAACCGTCAAGCGCGCTCCCTCGCCAATCCTGCGGACGCGCAGCGCCAAAGTACTGGCGCGGTAGACATTCATGGCCTGGTCAGGATTGAGCCCGGCCGCGAGGAGTTGACGGCAAAGCGCCAGGACCGGAGCGTGGCCGCGCACGGTCAGGCCGGCGGCCGTACAGGTATCCGAGCCGCGCAGCTCGGCGCGGATGACTTGTGTTGCGGCTGTGGTAGGCTTAGAAGATCGTCTGTCGCGCTCGCCAGTGCCGACGATTTCTCGGGCCTCGTCTCCGGTCGCCGCCGGAACGGGGCCCGCGCCTTTGCGGGCCCGCACTCACGCCGCTTCATCAATGCCGAGGCGCTTGCGCAGCGGTCCCGAAGCGGCCTTGAGCAATTTGCCCACACGGA
This sequence comes from uncultured Alphaproteobacteria bacterium, assembly GCA_963753575.1. Taxonomy (GTDB): domain Bacteria; phylum Pseudomonadota; class Alphaproteobacteria; order Rhizobiales; family Xanthobacteraceae; genus VAZQ01. Next base: position 539,073 of record CAVWCR010000003.1, on the reverse strand, counting down.
AGACTTCGGGAATCTCCTTTCGGGCGACGGCAGCATAGAAGCCGTTTCTCGACATACCCAGCAGCATGCCGACGTGAGGCCAAGCTGGGACTACCGGCTTGGTCCGTATGTCATTGAGGATTTCTCTCATTTCCATTGTTTGGGCCTCCGCAGTCTCCACGGCATAGGCGTGGGATATCGCGGTGCCAGACATGACGGGATTGACTATAAAGTGCAATACGAGTACTATACAAATGTATTACAAATAAGAGGCCGGCATGGCGCGAAAACGGGCCCCTGGGGGCGGGAGAAAACCACGAGGCGAGTTTTCAAAGCTCGCATCGCCGCTTTCAATTCGGATGCCCCATGATATGCGGGGCACATTGAGCGCCGCAGCGCGCGCAAGTGGCAAGAGCGTAACCCAGGAATTGCTGCGCCGACTGAACGACTCTTTTCGACGCGATCGCGATAGGAAGCGCGATCCAGCATCACGCGCTCTCTGCTTTCTGCTAGCCGAGCTCATCGAACTGGTGAAACTCAACACGGCCGAAAATCCTCAGCCTAGTGAGTGGCGATCTAATCCATTTGCATTTCGATCGGTTAGGTTGGCGTTCGCGCACGTAATGGATGCCCTGGAGCCAAAGGGTAAAATGCGGGCGCCTACTGATGTGTGGTTAAGCCACGCAATGATCAGTGCCGACACTCCTGAAAAAATGGCCGCCAATGCAGCCGAACTCGTTCTTTACTGGTTGCGGCGCCCTCCTATGTCAAACCCGATCCCGGGGCAAGTATTTCCTAGCAAAGTGGAGCAGCTTGATTTTGGAATGCATGACGCAAACCGCGAACTTTTGGAGGAACCAAAGTCATGAGCGGACACGTTCGCCAGCGCGGAAAGAAACATCAGTGGTATGCCGTCATCGATGCGATCGATCCGGCCACGGGAAAGCGTAAGCGCCGATGGCAGAAGCTCGAAAATTGCAAGGGTAAGCGCGAAGCAGAGAAGGCGTGCGAGCGGCTTATCGCTCAATGCGAGGATGGTACCTACATCGAGCCGCACAAGACCACGATGGCTGACTTCTTCGAACGTTGGCTCACTGACATCAAGAAGAATGTCGCCCCGCGTACGCACGAGCGTTACAAGGAAATTGCAGACAAGAATCTCACGCCCCTTGTCGGGCAAGTAAAGCTTACCGACCTACGGCCCGACCAGATTTCAGCCGCCTACACCAAAGCACTGGAGAACGGTACCACCGGCAAAGGGCCCTTGTCGCCGCGTTCGGTTTTGCACATGCACCGAGTTCTTGAAGCAGGCGCTCAAACAGGCAATCCGATGGGGATTGCTCAATCGGAACCCCGCGGAGGCCGTTGACGCGCCGAAGGTCGAGCACCACCAGATGAGCACGCTCGACGTGCCGCAGACCGCAGAGCTAATCGAGGCTGTGCGTGGCCAGCGAGTTTTCATCCCGACCTTGCTTGCCGCTCTCTGTGGCCTCCGTCGCGGCGAGATTGCTGCCCTCCGCTGGCGCAATGTCGATTTTGACATTGCCAGCTTGTCGATCGTTCAGAGCGTCGAGCAGTCGAAAACTGGCATCCGATACAAGGAGCCCAAGTCACGCCGCGGCCGCACCGTCGCACTGTCGGCAACAGTGATCGAGGAACTTCGGGCCTGGCGGGTCCAGCAGGCTCAGGAATTTCTCCGGCTTGGGATCCGGCCGGCCGATGACACGCTGATCTGCACTACCGCCACCGGCGAAGGCATTCAGCCGAATAGCCTAACGCATGAGTTTTTGAAGGCAATTGCAGATACCACCCTGCCCCGCATCCGGTTCCACGATCTGCGTCACACCCACGCGACACACATGCTCAAGGCCGGCGTCCACCCAAAGGTTGCATCCGAACGCCTGGGGCACTCCAAGATCGGTATCACGCTGGACCTTTACAGCCACGTGCTTCCAGGTATGCAGCAGGATGCCGTGTCGAGAATTGATGCTGCTTTCAAGGACGCGAAGCGGCGCGCGTGAAATCCGGAACCTGGAATGGTAGCAAGTCGGTAGCAAAAGCCGTTTCGTGGCGCTAGAAACCCAATGATGCCGGGTTAGCTCAGTGGTAGAGCAGCGGTTTTGTAAACCGTTGGTCGGGAGTTCAAATCTCTCACCCGGCACCAGCAAGGCATTGGAACTACGACACAAACCGCGGGGTAACGGCTAACCGCCGAAGCGCCGCAGCGCGCCGGGCCGGAGTTTTCCACCAATTGCCATGCAGCATGCCATAACCTCTTGCGCCCGCCGCCCGAAGCATGCATCCACGACACGACCAATCAGGGGAGACTCGCGATGGCGATAGACGAGGGCGTCGAACTGGAATCCGTCAAGAAGCCGCTGTCGGAAGCCGGCGACATCTTGGCCCTGTGGCAGGATGACGATGGCAGCATCGGGCTGACCTTCGCATCGGATCTCGCGCCCGAGACCTGGAAGGCGATCCTGGCGGAAACGGTGCTTGAGATCGCCGACGAGATCGCTGGCGGCGACGAGGGCAAGCGGAGCCAGATCGTCGCGACGATCATGGGCAGGTAGCGCCTGATCCGAAATTCTGCTGATCAGCTCTTGTCGTCCCCGCGCAGGCGGGGACCTATAATCATTGATCTCCTCGAAGGCTGCGCCCTCTCGCTTTGAAACGGCGTATGGGTCCCGGCCTGCGCGCGGACGACGGCTGCGAGGTGCGTGCGCAATCGGACGCAACGTTCATCAAGCATGGACGTGAGCCGGCGGCACTACGTCGAACGGAACGCAATCGGCGCGTCGGCAAAAATCTTGTACTGCTGCGAGCGCGGCTTGGCCTTGTCCTCGTCATTGACGAGCTGCAGTGAGCTCTTGCCGGCAAGCGCGCGCGGCAGGATCATCACGCGGATGAAACGGCTCGGTCGGTCGGCCGCCGCCTGCGCGAACACCGGATCGGGGCCGCTCTCGTACCAGGCTGCGCCCGGCCCGTAGCTGGTCGAATGGCCTTGCGTGTCGATGCGGATGCCACCCTCGATCAGGCAGCGGATGCCCGGCCCCTGGTGGCGGTGCAGGTAGGCACAGCCGCCGGGCGGGAACGCCACGCTGTCGCCGCGCAACAGAAGCTCGCCCTGAGGCAGTGTCGCGAGCGCAGCCGAGAGCTTCTTGCGGGTGGCGTTGCCGCCGAGCGTCCACTCGCTCGCGTCTGACGGCACGAGCTCAAACCGCCACCAGGTCACGCCTTCGGAGCCGGGCTCGACCATCAGCTCGCCCTCCCCATGCCAGACATCGCCGGCGTGCACGGCATGGCCTTCGAACGTGGCCGCGCCGTGCACGACGAAGATCATGCGCGGCGCCGGCGGCAGGCCCACCTCCGGCGAGTTGCTTGCGAGCACGTCCTCGTAGAGGCGAAGGACCGGATGCATATTGCGTTTTCTTGTTGCGTCTATTGCTTCGGGATGCCGGCCTTCTCGATCACCGCCGCCCATTTCTTGATGTCGGCCTCGAGCCGCGCCTTGAGCTCAGCCGGCGAACTCGCCTTCGCCTCGACTCCGAACTCGGCATATTTGGCCTTTACCTGCGGAATGACCAAGATCTCACGCATCACGGCGTTCAAGCGATTGATAACCTCAGGCGGCGTGCCGGTCGGCGCCACGACTCCGTTCCACGAGGTTACTTCGTAGCCGGGCACTGCTTCGGCAACCGTTGGCACATCCGGCAGGCCGCTGTCACGCTTCTCGCCGGTGACTCCGACCGGGTGGATTTTCTTGTCGGCGAGCGCGCCCCTCATGGGAGCGTAGAAATCGACCATGAGCTGGACGTCGTTGCGCAGCAGCGCAACGATGACGTCCGGCGTCCCGCGATAGGGCACGATCTGGAACTTGAGATTGGCAGACGACTTGAACAGCTCGGCGGCGAGATTCTGCGTGCCTCCGACCGTAATGGTGCCGACGTTAAGCGCACCTGGCTTGGCGCGCGCTGCCTTGATGAAATCGCCGAGCGTCTTGTACTCGGACTGCGCATTGGTGGCGAACAGGAGATTGAAGGTCCCGAGCGCCGAGATCGGCGCAAAATCCTTGACCGGATCGAACGGCAGCGCCTTGTAAATGGCAACGCTGATCGCCGTGCCGTTGGTCAAAAGACCGAGCGTGTAGCCGTCAGGCACGGCCGTCTTGACCGTGCGCGCCGCCGCGATGCCGCCCGGCCCGGGCTGGTTCTCGATCACCACCCGCTGTCCAAGCTTCTCGCTCATCTTTTCGGCGGCGAGCCGCGACGTGATATCAGCGACACCGCCTGCGCCGAATGGCAGCACCAGGCGAATGGGCCTTGTTGGATAGGCTTGCGCGCGCGCGACATTCGGCAGCGCGACCGCGGCGGTGGCCGCCGCGGCGACGCCGGTCGAAAATTCTCTGCGCGTGAAGCGTGTCATGTCCGCTCTCCTTGATTGTCCTCGATGATGATCCATGGCCTCCGCCATGGCGGATTTGAAGGCCCGTTATTGTCGCAGGACGCCGGTCAGCCCGCCTTGCGTACCCCCGCCGTCTTCTGCAGGTGCGCAATGACTTCGTCGATATGCATGACGTCCGCGTACTTATGATGCATATCGAAAAGGTTAACCTTGTGCGAAAGCTCGCTGCGATCGAAGCAGCATTCCTCGACCAGCACGACATGAAACCCGTTCGAATAGGCGTCGACCGCGCTCGCGCGCACACAGCCTGACGTGCTCTCGCCGCACACGATCAGGGTCTGAACGCCGAGCTGGGTGAGGTGCGCCAGGAGCGGCGTGCCGTAGAACACGCTGGCGCGCTGTTTGGTAATCACAACGTCGCCGCCCTGCGGCTTGAACTCGGGCCTGATGTCGTAGTCGGTCGGGTCGAAGGTCGGGCGGTTGCGCTTGGTGGCGGCGACGAAGCGAGGCTTGCTGGCGTCGCGGGTGTCGCCGGTCGAGTAGAAGATCGGCAGCCCCGCCCCGCGCGCCCCCGCAAACAGCCGCTTGGTCGGCTCGATCGCCTCATAGGCATAGCGTCCGCAGGAATTGGGATAGGTCTTGGCGAGCGTGTGCGGCGGATGCGCCCCACCGCGATAGACCACCTCGTAGAGATCGATCGCGAGCAGCGCCGGGCTGGCGCCCACGAAAGTCGGGCGCTGATAGCAGGAATAGATCTCCAGAACTTCCGGCGAGATGACGTCCTTCCAGCAATGGTCCTCGAAATCGTCCGCCATGTCGCATCCTCCATGAGCGCAGATCGTCCAACTCTACAGGGCATCATCGTCGGTCGCCAAGACGATTACATCTTGGATAGCGCCGCGAGGTCGACCGCGCGCGCATAGGCGAGCTTGTCGTTAACCGAGCCGTTGCCCTGCACCGCGACCAGGAACCGGTTGCCGACCCCGATATGAACATCGCCGTCCATACTCTGCAGCGCGCGCTCTCCGCCTACCGCCACGATCTTGCCCATGGCGCCCGCCACCTCCGGATTGGTCATCATGGCGGCGAATTGCTCGATCACCGCCGAGTCACCGGTGATCTGTATCTCGACCTGGTCGCCGGCCGCGTTCTCGTAGCGCCGGCTCGCGCTGGAAGCGCCAAAGCCCGCGCTGCCCACCGCCGTGACCTGTACGTCATCCGCCTTCCAGCCCGGCAGCGGCGCCGGCAGCGCCTTGGCATAGGCGTCGGCGTGCTTCTTTCCGATCAGCTTCGAGGCGAGCTCGATCGCCTCCTTGGCCTTCGCGAGCTGGCCCGCCACATAGGCCCTGCGCCCCGCTTCGATCGCGTCGGTCACCTCGTCGGCGAAAGCTGCGCCCGCCATCGACGCCAGCAACACCATGGCCACGACTGTCAGTCGCATCGTTCTTGATCCTTCGGGAAGCGCCAATCCCAAAGGATGCTACTTGGTCAGCAGCGCGGAAGCGAGAGTGCTCGCGACGGCGAGGATTTGCGGAGGACTGGAAAAAATAGTCGGGGGTCATCCAATCTAAGGTCCCGAGAGACCAAAGAAGGAGACCCCCGCCGTAGACCCGAAGGTCTACGATCTGAAGCTTAGGGCAAGACCGCCTTGCCGTCGCATGGCGGCGATGCGGCACGATGTCCCGATCACCAGGTTACGCCCGCCTTCGCCAGGAAGGTGCGGCCGGGGAGCGGATAGGCGTTGTAGTTCCCCAACGTGAACGTGCTCGCGATAGCGTATTCGAAATAGTGCACGTCGAAGACGTTCTGAACCGCGAACGACCAGAAGAACTTGTCGTATTCACCGCCGATGCGCGCATCGACAATGGTCTTGCCGGGGATGAGCGGCTGCACGTTGGCGGCATCGTTGTCCATGCGGCGCGGGCCGAACACGCGCGCGACCGCGTCGAACACGAGATACTTCTGGTAGACGTCCCAGGCGAGGCCGGCGCTGCCAGACCAGCGCGAGACCAGCGGCACATCGTTGCCCGCAAACGGCCCGTCGCGGAACACCGAGCGCGTATAGGCAAGCCCGCCCTTGAGGCGCAGCGTCTTGCTCACGCGCCAGGTCGCGATGGTCTCGGTGCCATAGCGGCGGGTGGGATCGAGATTGAGGTTGGTGAAGGTCGCCGGGCTGAAGAACAGCTCGTTCTTGAGCCGCATATCATAGACGCTCGTCTGCACGCTGAAGGCGCCGTAGCGAAAACGCACGCCGCCTTCGACATCGTGCGAGGTCTGGGTCATGAGATCGAAGTTGGTCGGAATCCCAAAGCCGGACGGCGCCATGCCGATGCGCTCGTCGACGGTGGGTAGCCGAAAGCTGCGCGCCGCCCGCCCGAACACGGAGAACACGTCGTTGAAACGATGTTCGAGCCCGACGTGCAGCGCGTATTGCGTCTCGCGCTTGTCGAGCGGCTGGCCCTGCGGGTCGGGCGTGCAGAACAGGCAGCCGGTGCCCGGCGCGGTCGGATCGAGCCGATCGGCCGCCGTCGTGTGGTTGGCCTGCAGGCGCGCTCCGAAGGCCAGGTCGGTCGACGGCAACAGGCTGATCGTCTCCTGGAAGTAACCCGCGAGCGTGTCCTGCGTCAGGTCGTAGCGATGGATCGGCGGATCGTTGAGGTGCAGGCTGCGGTCGGTGCCGAAGGTCGAATCGTAGAAGTCGATGCCGGCGAGGAGCTTGCCCGGCATTCCGCCGAGATCGTGCTGGCTCGACAGCCGCGGCGTCAGCGAGAACGTCGTCAGCGTCGCCTTGAAGCCGCGATCAAAGTCGGAGCAGCCCGTGCAGAAGAATGCAGCCTGCTGGTTCTTCTGCCGCACACCGCCGTCAACGATCAGCTCGGTGCCCGGCGTCAGCACGCGCGTGACGCCGAGCGTCGCGGCAACACCCTGCTTGTTGGCATAGTCAAACGGCGTCGCAGCTCCGCGCGGATCGGTCGCGACCAGATTGATGTTGGACATGGCCGACACCAGCCGCCCGCCGGGCAAGCCCAAGTGCAGCTCGTCGGCCGAGAGATTGAAATAGGCGCTGGTATCCTGCCCGTCGGTCCAGCGGAAGTCGCCGACCGCGTTCTGCTGATGCAGCTTGTTATTGAGGCGATAGCCGCCCGAGCTGACCGCATTGCCGGCGACCGCGGCGGCAAAGGGGCCGCTCGAGCCGCTGAACGAGGCGTTGGCTTCGCCATAACGGTATGACCCGACCTGGCCCTGCACGCGTCCCGATGGCGGCTGGTTGACGCCACTCTTGGTGACAATGTTGATCACGCCGCCGACCGCGCCATCCCCATAGAGCACGGCGCCGCTGTTGCCGCGGGTGATCTCGATGCGCTCGATGCTGTTTACCGGGATCGTGCTGAAGTCGACGCCGGCCTGATCGATGTCGTTGAGCCTGCGTCCGTTGATCAGCACCAGCGTGTTCGACGTTCCGGTGACCCCGAAGCCGCGCATGTCGACCGCGGTCTGGGCACCGTTCACGCCGCCGAACAGGCTGGTGACCTGAATGCCGGGCTCGCGCGCCAGCACATCCTGCACGGTCTGGCCGGGCGAGCGCTCAAGCTCGCTGCGGGTAATAACGGTAGTCGAGGCGCCGGTAACGATGGTGCCGGCGACAGCGCCGGCGCCGTCCTCACCACCCGGCTCGGCCGCCGGGCCCGCACCGCTTGCCGGCCTACCGCCGCGCGCCGGTCCCCGGCCCGGGCCGGGCACAAGCCTCGTGCCGGTCACGTCGATGCGGGGAAGCTCAACGATGCCGTCGTCCTGCGCGAATGTGATGTTCGAGTTCAGAACCGCGATGCTGCCGGCAAGCGCCAGCGCCGCGGCCAAGCGTGATGGTCCCCATGATGGTCCCATGGCCATTGCGTCCTTCGTCTGTGACGCCCGCAGGCGCCCCGGTGAAACGGACCGAAACAAAGGAAGCGCTCTTCAGCCGGAAACCAGCATCGGCCGCCCCGCAAGGAGGCGGACGGTCCTGGTGGGTCTTCGGGCGTGGGAGACCATTTCAGCCTTCGCATCGGTTGTTGCGTCACCGCTGCGAACAGCCGCTCCGTGTGGTCCTTCCGCCCACCGGTTGGGTGACAGCGCTGGCAGGTCTCCTGGCTCGCGGGTCAGTACCTGCCGTCCAGCCTTCCCAGTTTCCCAGTGGCTGACGCGGACAACAGGCTCGCCGCTAACAGTTGCGGGGGCAGCCACGGCTCAAGCTGCGACTTCACAGCCCACCCGTGTTCCCTCTTGCCTCCCCGGCTCTCACCGGGGAACCAGCACGGCGCTAGCATTCTTGTGTGCGCCGCATCCGTCAAGGGCGCGTCAAGGGCAGCCGGCAGAGATCGCGCGCGCGTGGCGCTCGTGCAACACGCGCCATCCTGCAACAGGCGCGATGGGGATCGATCCGGGGGATTCGTTCTCTTATTCTTCTTCTTCACCTTCGCCCGGCGGTCCGCCTGGCGTTGTCTCCGCCAGCATCCAGGCGAAGTAGCTCTTTTCGACGCTCTCGATCGGCATCACCAGGATGGCGGGCGTCTCATAGGAATGCATCGCCTTGACGGCCGCCGATACCTGCTCGGTCAGCAGGTTGCGGGTCTTGATGATCATGACCACTTCCTCGGCCCGCTCCAGCTCACCATTCCACCAGTAGTGGGAGATCATGCCCGGCAAAATGTTAACGCAGGCGGCAAGCCGCCGTTCGACCAGCGCGCGGCCGGCCTCCTCCGCCTCGACAAGGGAAGGGTAGGTCGTATAGACGAACACCGCGCGTTCCGTGTTCATGCGCGTCTCCTTGACGGTATGCTGGGCGAGCAGGCCCTAGCTTTGAGTCCCTGGGCGGAAGCCCCAAGCGTGCGGAAGCCCGAAGCGTCCAGACCCGATACCCAGCAGCAAAGTCCCGGTCCGATGAGCCCCAAGAGCCCTGACAGCACCAGCTACGAGCGGATCGCTTTCGTGGCAAGCCCCATCGCGGAGGCCAAGGCGGCGCATGAGAATTTGAGCAAGCGCTACGGCAATGCTGCAGCCGAGACCGCCGACGTGATCGTGGCGCTCGGCGGCGACGGCTTCATGCTGCAGACGCTGCACCAATTCATGAGTGCCGGTAAGCCGATCTATGGCATGCACCGCGGCACCATCGGTTTCCTGATGAACGAATACGGCCCCGAGCATCTGCATCGACGGTTGGCGGCGGCGCGCAAGACCGTCATTCATCCGCTGCTCATGCGCGCGCGCGACGGCGAGGGCCGCTTCCATGAATCCCACGCCTTCAACGAGGTTTCGCTGTTCCGGCAGACCTCGCAGGCGGCGCACCTGCGCATCCTGGTCGACGGCAGGGAGCGCATGGCCGAGCTCGTGGCCGATGGCGTCCTGGTATCGACGCCGGCGGGCTCGACCGCCTACAACCTCTCCGCCCAAGGCCCGATCATTCCGATCAACGCTTCGCTGCTCGCGCTGACCCCGATCAGTCCGTTCCGGCCGCGGCGCTGGCACGGCGCGCTGCTACCCGACAGTGCGCAAGTCGAGATCGTGGTGCTGTCACCCGAGCGCCGCCCGGTCGCGGCCGTCGCCGACCACGACGAGGTGCGCGCCGTGCAAGCCGTCGAGGTCCACATGGACCGCGGCATCGCGATGAACCTTCTGTTCGATCCCGGCCACAGCCTGGAAGAGCGCATCCTGCGCGAGCAATTCGGGTATTAGAGACTAAGGCACTCGTGCCAGTCTGCACTGCGCCTAGCCGTGCTGAAAGCCGAAAACAATCCAGATCAACGGAACGAGAACGCCCGGAAGCAGCGTCAGCCCGACCGAGAATGCAACCCCCAGCCAGAACACGCGTCGGCGTAGCAACTCGGTTCGCTGCGTGTCGCCCCACGACCACAACAGCTCAGTGACCCATCCCAAGGTGTAGGCGAGGTTTGCAAGCACGCCATAAACGACCGCTCCGAAGAGCGCGAACAGTGGCTCGATGACATCCTCACCCGGCCTGACGAAGTAACTCCCAATGAGGATGATCGATCCAAGGGACACGACGCAATAAGAATAAGAATATTGAACGGAATGCGCCGAAGCTCCCACCAGATGATCGCGTCCCAAGGGCGTCGCATGGCCGGACGCTGCCACGCCGCCTCGCCAATCTCAAGACGAACAACGGTTATGTTCTATAACTGCAAGGTGCAAACAGCACGGCGCCCGGCTTGCACCGGGCGCCGCCATGTTGCTGCAGGGCTACGCCTTCGCCTTCAGCGGCTCGACACTTCCATCCCGAGCGCCGGCCCGATGTCGGCCTGCTTGGCGGTGGTGCCGTGGCCGCCGGCGATCAGCGCGTTCTTGATGCCGTACTTCTTGAACGCCGCGCCGACCGCGAGCGAGCCCTCGGTGCGCGCCACCGGGCCGCGCGGCGAGATCAGGTCGGTCACGAACACGATATTGTCCTTCACCACGTGCCCGAGCAAATAGCCTTGGGCGTGCGGGTTCTTGATGTTGTAGATGTGGATCTCGCTGCCCGCGCTGTCTCTAAGCGTGAGTTGATCCTTGACCTCGGTGACGTGCACGCGCTTGCGCGCCTTCTGCTGCGCGTCGTTGGCGACCGTGCGCGGGTTACGCAGCGCCCGGCGGAAGTAGGACCCGGTCGGAGCCGCCACCAGGATGGTCGCGCCCTCGGCCACATAGGTGCGCATGCCGCCGGAATGATCCATGTGGTGGTGCGTCTGGATCAGATACTTGATCGGCCTGCCTGGATACTTGGCCTTGGCGAGATCGATCGCCATCCGCGACTGCGCTTCGCCATAGGGAGAATCGAATATGACGAGGAAGTCCTTCATCGCCACGACGAGATTGTTGGCGCCGCCGCCCTGGATGTGCTGCACGTTGGGGGCGAGCTCGACCAGCTTGAGGCTGCCGCCCGGCGGCAGGAACGGCTGCTCGCTGTCGACGTAGCGCGACATGTAGAGCCGCCGGATGACCCACTGATAAGGCACGTTGGATGTCGCCGGGCCCTTGAGCGCCGCACGCACCGCGTCAGGCACCGCAAACGCATCGTCCGCGATCGCCGGATTGGCGGCCACATTCTTATAGGTGACCTTGGCGACCTCGATGCCGCCGATGCGGTAGGACAGCGCATGCGCAACCTGGACGCCACCCACGGCCTTCCAGTCGCTGAGCACGGCGTCGTAATAGGAATCGCCATGCACGTTGTCGTCGTCGAGCGTGCGGATTGCCGCCGGCCGGTGACTCCTGGAATCGAACAGGATGATGTAGCTCACCCCGCCGTCGTTGTAGCTGACAGCGCGGTAGGAGCGCCGGCCGAGGCGCTGATTGCCGATCGAGCGCACGTCCTTCGCATTCTCCATCGCCTTGAGCAGCAACGTCGGCGAGGAGCGATTGAGCTCGCGCACAGCCGCCGCCATCCGCACGCTCGCCATGGCCTTGCTCGTTCCCTTGTCGTCGGTGACGAAGCCGCCGTTCGGCATCACCGTCTCGGTGTATTTGATCTTCATGGTCGGGTCGGGATATTTGTGGTCGCGATCCCACTGCGTGCGCGCGCGGCCGCCGGCGAGGTCGCGCGTGATTGTGAACGTCACGTCCTCCACGTGTTTGGGCTCGCCGCCGGCGACCTTCGCCTGGCCGGGCTCGAAGTATTTCGCCTCGCCCGTGATGGTGACGGCTTTCAGGCCGCGCAACGCGTCAGCGCCGCCGAGCGCCTTCACGGCGTCGCTCACGAGATTGTCGGACCGTTGCGCGGATGCTGGCTGGCTGAGCGCCAGCAGCAAGGCAGCCGTGATCGAAAGAGCGAATTTCATGCGATACCTCCCTTTGGATTAAGTTGCGGACCCGCTTTTGACCCGTCTGCGGGCATCTCCGGGGTCCTTAACACGCAGACTAGCACCATTATTCCCACGGCGCACCGCCCCCGCAGCCGCTGCATCGGGGCGCGGGTCAAGGCCGGCCGCAGCGGGGCAGCGCTATCAGTTCAGCTTCAACAGCCGCGCTGCGTTACCGCCCATCACTTTTTCGCGCTGCGCCGGCGTCATGCCGATCTGGTCCATCATCTTGAGCGCGGGCAGCTTGAGCGGGATCAGCGGCGGGGAGTCGGTACCGAACAGGAAGCGGTCCTCACCGATCGTCTTCAGGCACATCTCGGCGGCGAGCGGCGTGTAGGAGGCGGAATCGAAATGCATCATCTTGAGGTAATGGCTCGGCGGGTGCTTGATCAGCATCGGCTCGTAGGAGCCGAGGAAGAAACAGAAGTCCTGCAGCTCGTAGGCGTAGTCCATGCGCCCGATCACCTCGCAGATGCCGCCCCCGAGGTGGTTGCCGACGAGCTGCAAGCTCGGAAACTGTTCGAACACGCCGCGCACGATCATGCGGGCGAGCGCGAGGCAGTTGTCGGCCGGCCTTCCGATGCTTGAAGCGAGCCGATAGTCGGCCATCGCCGGCGTGGTGCAGTCACCCGGATGCACAAACACTGGAATGTCGAGATCGGTGACGAGCTTGAAGAACGGCCGCGCCGCGTCCTCGTCCGGATAGCGGCCCTGATGGCTCGCATTGATGATCACCGCGCGCGCATCATCCTGCTTGACCGCACGCTCGAGTTCCTTGAGGCATTCGTCGCCGCCGCCTGGCACGCAGGTCGCCATCAGAACGAACTTGTCCGGGTACTCGTCGCGGCACTTGGCGAGATAGCGATTGGACCCTTCGATCGCCGCCGCCGCCTCCTTGTTGGTCTTGCAGAAGCGCAGGTAATGGGCCGCGTTACTGATCACGGTCCTGTCGAGGCCGGCGAGCGCGTGTGCGGCGAGCGCGTTCTCCGGCGTCATCGGACACCGGCCCTGCCAATAGGGATTGAGCTGATCCTTGATGTCATGAATGTGCACGTGCCAGTCGATCAGCACAGCCGGTCTCCGTTGTCCGTGGGATAGATCGAGACGAGTTTGAGAAGCCTATTGAATATCCGGTATCGCTTTCAACGTCACCAGCGCTTTCGACAGTGCCACGACACTCCAGCAGATGCCCAGCCAATCAACGCGACGATCCGCAAGCCTGCCCCGGCCGGACCTCACGCAGAGCCGGCATCAACACCGATAGAGGATGTTGAAGCAGTAGCCTCTGTTGCTGCGGTCGTAGCAGGGGAAGACGCCGGCGCTCACCGAGTAGCCCTGGCCGCGCGCCTCCCGCCATCTCCTCCAGGCGGTTTCCTGCGTCACGAACGGGCCGATCCGCCGCGAGCAGCCTTGGGCAAAACTTTGGGCAAAACTTTGGGCGAGACGAAGCGTGCGCTCCGCCCGCAATGGAATCTGACTGCTCGGGTTGGCCGCAGCCTGTGACAGTGCGGCGCTCGAACCCAGCAGCATGATGCATGCGATGACGCCCGCAATGCAGGGTGCAGATCGATCCATGACAGTCTCCGACGTCACGAGAGCATATGTGACGACACCTGTATGTCACGACGGCACAAGCTTTCGTCAGGACACACGCGGCCGCCCTCGGTTACCACCCATCATGGATGGGGAGTCGAGGGCGATCATGAACCCTACCATGACGACGGCGTCGACTTCCACGAAGCGGTTCGCGAGATGGTTTCAATTATCGATGATGTCCTGCGACAACCGGAGCGTCGTCACGATCGCCGCATACACATCGTTCGTGATCGCCACACCGTCACCTTCGAGGCTCCTCATCACCTCCAAGATCTCGTCCTTGTCGGATCTCGCATCGAGTTTTTTACGGACGTCCTCAGGCAGTCTCATTGTTCCCTCCGTTGCCGACATGGCGTGCCGGTCGCCCTGGATGTGCTGCATTGAGTCGCACCCCGCCCAGAGCAAGACATCGCCAACGCGCAACGCGATCCGTAAGCTTCGGATCAAGCCTTGCTCCGACTGGTGGTCGCTGGGAAAGCCGCTGCGCCGAATCGGAAGTTACATTCCGACGGTCGACGCGGCAGGCCGGATCGGTGGATTCATCGCCACCTCGCTCAACAGCTTGCAGATCGACGAATACGTCGGTCCAATTCTTTAGATGCGATCTTGATGACCGAAACTGCTTGTTTAATGGTCATATCAAAGGCACAAGTTGTCAAGAGTCGACGCCGCGTGGGTTGGCGACGAAACTGGATTAGAGCAATCTAGTGTCCCGATTCCGAAGTTCGCATCATTCTGCGGCACCCTCGTTTGCGAACTTCGGAATCGAAGGACACTAGCAACTTATTGATCTAGTGTGGCTTTGGTTCAGAAGTCCGCATCTCGGACTCGCCGCAAGAATGTTGCGGACTTCTGAACCGCCACGCTAGGTCATCGATCGAGAACTTGGGGGCCACCGGATGAAATCCATACTCGTTCCGATGGAAAATATCGAAAGCATGAAGTCGACGCTGGGAACCGCGTTGCTGCTGGCGCGCCTGCGCGGCGGCTACCTCGAAGGATTTCCGCTGCGGTTCGCCATCAGCGAGTTCATCGCGGTCGATCCGGCCGGCAGCATCCCGCTGGAAACCTACCGGCAGGATAGCCTGGAAGAGGCAGCGCAGGCGCGCCGCCTGTTCGAGACCTTCATGCAGGAGCACAACGTGCCGCGCGCGAGCGGGACAACCGCCGGCCTTTCGTTCGGCTGGCTCGACAATGCCCCGGAGGGCGAGGGTTTCGTCGGCAGCTATGGCCGCGTGTTCGATGTGACCGTGCTGAGCCGCCCGACCGCCACCACCATCGGGTTGCACAACCGCGCCATCGAATCGGGCTTGTTCGAGAGCGGCCGGCCGATCCTGCTGGCGCCGCCCCAGGCGCCGGCGCAGATCGCCACCACCGTCATGCTGCACTGGAACGCGAGCCCCGAACAGGCGCGCACGACCGCGTTCGCCATGCCGCTGCTGCGCCAGGCGAGCCGCGCCATCTTGCTCACGGTCGTCGGCGGCCAGGGCGTGCCCGGGCCATCGTCCGAGCAGGCGCTTACGTATCTGCGGCGCAACGGGGTTGCGGCCGAGCCGATGAGCGTCGGGCTTGACGGCCGCAACACCGGAGAGGCGATCCTGGCGGCCGCCAAGGCGCAGAGCTGCGACCTTCTGGTCAAGGGCGCCTACACCCAGAGCCGGCTGCGGCAGATGATCTTCGGCGGCACGACCAGCCACATCCTCGCGAACGCGGAACTGCCGGTGCTGATGGCGCATTGAGGCGGCAACGCAGCCGCCACTACCCCCACAGCGTCTTGCTGGCGAGCCGCGCGCCCGCGACCAGGCTTGCGAACTTGGCCCAGACGATCTCGGGCTCGACCTCAGGCGGCTGGTTGGGCGCGAGCGTCGAGGCAAAGCCGCAGTCGCTGCTTGCGATCACGCGCTCGCGTCCGACGACGCCAGCAAGCCGCACGATCCGCTCGGCCACCAGTTCCGGATGCTCGACGATCACTGAGGCATGCGTAATGCAGCCCGGCATCAGCACCTTGTCGTCCGGCAGCTTTACATGCTCCCACACCCGCCATTCGTGTTCGTGACGCGGGTTGGCCATCTCGAAGGAATAGTAGCTGGCCCTTATGGTGACGATCAGATCGGCGAGATGCTTCATCTCCATGTCGCTCATGCGCGGGCCCATGTTGATGCCGTAGCAGGTGTGGTGCCGCACGCGCTCGGGCGGGATGTTGCGCAGCGCATGATTGAGCACCTCGATGCGCCGACGCGCCCAACCCCGCGCATCCTCGACCGTTTCCTCGGGCGAGAGCATGTAATGCATGGCCAGGCGTGGGTCGTCGATCTGCACCATGAAGCCCGCCGCCACGATGCCCTCGTATTCCTCGCGCATCGCTTCGGCGACCGCCGCAACGTGCTCGTCGTCGGTCTTGTAGTAGCGGTTCTCCATCGTCCCGGCGCAGCTCGACGGCGACACCGACGGCACAAAGGCGCCGGCCGGATCCTGCCCGCCGAGCGCCGCCTTGAGGTTCGACAGGTCCTGCGCCAGCTGCTTGTGGCCGGTGTAGGTGATCGCCCCGGTACAGGCGAGCCTCGCTTGCGCGGAGCCTGAGTGGGCGCCGCTCTTGTAGAAGGTCGGGAAAGCCATGTTCTCGCGTGTGCGCCGCTCGCCAGCTTTCGGCGTGATCGGCTCAAGCCCCGACAGCCGATCGACGATATAGTGCTGGAAGCTCGTCTTCGACTGCTCGCCGTCGCTGACGATGTCGATCCCAAGCTCGCGCTGCCTGCGCACGGTCTCGGCCACCGCCTCGGTGGTCTCGCGCGCGAGCGCCGTGGCATCGAACGACTTGCCGCTCATGCGCGCGAACAGCAACGCTGACAGGGATGCCCGCCGCGGCAGGCTGCCGGCGTGGGTGGTGAGGATGCGCCGGTCGCGCGCGGCGAGAGTGGCCATGGCGTTTTTTTCCTTCTGATCGAGATCAGAGAGGTTCCGACCGAACTTTGCGGACGATGTCAAGCCGACATTGCAGCGGTGGGCGGACGCCCAAGAAAGCGTCCAAGAAGGCGCCCAAGAAAGTGCTCAAGAAAGCGCTCAAGCGACGCCCAGGAGGCAAACCCGAGCCGCCCTATGCGGCGGGCGGCACGCGAGCTCCATTCGTCGCTGGACCAAAACGGTCCGCGCCATTCACGGCCTTCAGGATTCCAACGTCAGGAATGGCGGCCGGCTTCGGCCCTCGCAATCATGCAACCCTATCCTGGGGCCAGACATAGTGATCGTCGCTGCGAGCAGGGCTTGCGGTCCCTTCCTTCGCCGCGGGACGCAGGCTTGCCGTAAAGGCGTCGATGGGCTGGGGCTTGCCACTGAGCGGCCCCTGCGCCCGATCGCATCCCATCACGACCAGGGCTTGCAGTTGATCGCGATTCGAAACCCCTTCGGCGCTCGCGATTGCGCCGGCGCCATGCGCAAGATCAATGAGCCCCTGGCAGGCGCAGCGCTTGACCTTGTGCAGCACGCAGTTGTTCACCAGCTCCGCATCCAGCTTGATCTCCGCGAACGGAAATTTCTGGGTTCGCGCAAACACTGCATAGGCTGCGCCAATGTCGGCGATCGACAGCGTGACGCGATGCAGCTTCAGCTGGACGGCGACTTCCCAGAGGCCCTGTGCATTCCCGAGCTGGTGCGCGTGGGTGACTTCGATCGTCAGGCCCGGAAAGTTCGCATCCGCCGACAGCGTCTCGCGCACCAGCACCACGAACCCGCGCGACATGATCACCGGGAGCGGGAGCTTGGTCGAGAATTGAAGCGGCAGTTTTCCGCTGACGAAACAGCTGTTCCAATCCGCCTTGATCTGCCGGATGATGGTCCGCGCCAACGGGAAATACAGGGGGCTTTCGGGCGGCGGAAGGGAATCGGCCATCGGAACATAGCCGTAGCCCGGATGCCGCGCATAAAGCTGCGCCTCGGCCCCCGCGGGCGCACCGGATGTCAAGTCGACCGTCTTTTGATACCAGAGCGCCAGCGTGCCGCCTGCGAGCGCGCGCTCGACCGAGACGGCCGGACCTTTGATGGCGGAATCGTCTGCTTCGGGCGAAAGCGTCTTTGAGCTCAGTCTTTCCTTCAGAGCATCAATGCGGAACGGCTTCTTGAGCGGAGCGAACGCATTCAGCCCGCGCAACGTGCAAATCTTCTGAACCTCGTTGAGCGTGGTCTCGTCAACGCCGCTCATCAGGAGGAGCCTGCCTTTGTAGGACAGGTTCTTGAGCTGATCGAAAACGTCGACCGCGTCGTGCTTGCCCAGCGCAAGGTCGAGGACGATCAGTGTCGGCTTGGAATATTCGGTCGCCTCCTTCAGCTGCTGCAGACATTGCGGAACCTCGGTAAACGCGAGCGTCACATAGCCCAAGGACGACAACATGCGCGCGACCAGCGTCCCGACCGGGCCTTCGTCATCGAGCACGTAGGCGATGGGCCGTTCAGCGCCTTCCTGACTGATGATGACCTGAGATTTCATAGAGCTGGGCAGTCTCCGGGTTCGATCGGCAGCCCAGGCAGCGGCCGCAAAGCAGCGTCTCTCGGACGCTTGGGCTGTCAGGGCGTCTTCTGGCTTCTCCAATCCATAGAAGACCACGCGCGCTTGCGGAGAGCCATTTGCAACGCGCCAATGCTGGCCCTTCTTGCTTATAGCGGCGTAAAGAAAGCATTCCGAGATTTGGAAGAACGCTTGATATTGATCGTCGCACAGACTTTGATGACGACATCAAATTCGCGAAACCACAAGGCGCATCGCCTTTTTGGTCCGCACCCCGCTTCAACAGAGCCCATCAGCGCGATGGACCGCTGTGCTCGGCGCTGCGCCGGCTCGAACTTGGCTTCGGTCTCCGGCCCGTGATCCCGAAAAGGCTCGCCCCGGACCCATCAAGCCGCGTTGCGCTGAAGCCCAGTTGGGGCCAGTTTCTCCAGCAGTTTCACGATGGCACCAACTTTGGTCATCGGTACGCCGGATCGCACGCAGATCACGACCCGTATGGGCGGCAATGGCGGGAGATAATGCTCCTTGGCGACGATCAGCGACTTTCCCACGTGGCGCCTCGATATGCCCAGGAGGCCAATGCCGGCGGCGGCCGCCGCCATCCGCGCATGATAGTCGGCGCTGGTAAAGACGACACGATAGGCCAGTTGAGCCCTTTCCAGCGCCAGGAGCGGCGGCTGATCCGCGACGCCGCCCGGCCAACACACCAGCGGGATGGGTGCGCCGAGGCTCAAGACGAATTCGCGACTTCGCGCCCAGACAAAATCCTCCTGCCATTCCGCGATGACCTGGCCGTATTCCGAGGGTGGATCGGCCAGGCAGGCAATATCGAGATAACCGTCGGACAGGCTTTTCGCGACCACTTCGATCGAGTTGCCGCAGGTCATCGTCAGCCGGTCGTCCCGGCCTTCCGCGGCCACGATCTTCACGAAATCCGCCGCATACATCGTGCACAGCCCTAACCGCACGAGCTGGGACTCCGTTGCCGATCCGCAGAGCGACAGGATCTGATCGTTCGCGGCCAACATGGTGCGGGCGTAGTTGAGCACCAGACGGCCAAGGGCGGTAAGCTCGACGCCACCGGGAGCGCGGCGATCAAAGATTGCACCGCCGACCAGGACTTGCGCGCGTTTGACTTGGGCGCTGATCGCGGGCTGGCTGAGGCCAAGCTTTTCGCCCGCCTTCGAGTAGCTCCCGAGATCCGCTATGGCCACCAGCGTTCGTATGATCTCTATGGGAATGTTGATTCCGTCATAACGACGATGCATTTCCCGAGTCTCCCGTAGGCATTTCTCCCAAATCCCCGTGTGGATGCATTCCCCCCCCCCCGGTTCCCCGTGTGGATGCATTTCCCCCCGGTTCCCCCTATTGTCGCATCATTATTCTCACTAGACGGTCCTATGAGCGATGGGTTTTCATCAATTATCGTTTCCTTATTGTGGATAATGGTAGTTGCACATTCTACTAACTCCTCCAGCTCGTGCACGCCCGCGACCCGCAATCCCCGCCTAAGCCGTTGGTCAAACAGGCGCTCCCGCCTCGATAATGCTTAACCGCGCGTTAAGAACGGGAGGCTACTCTCCCCCGCGGGGAACCGAGCGCGCCGATCCGTGTCCATGATCCACATTGATTTCAACAAGCTGCGGTTCCTGATCATCGACGACAACGCCCACATGCGCCGAATCCTCAAAACGCTGCTGCACGGGTTTGGCGCGCGTGACGTGATCGAAGCGGAGGATGGCGCGGGCGGACTCGAAGCGTTTAGCACCGGCAACCCCGACATCCTGTTCATCGACTGGGAGATGCCGATCTTCGACGGCCTGGAGCTGATCCAGATGATCCGGCAGCCCGGCGGCAACACCAACCCGTTTGTGCCGATCATCATGCTGACCGGCCATACGGAACGAACGCGCGTCACTGCCGCACGCGATGCCGGCATCACCGAATTCCTGGCCAAGCCGATCTCGGCCAAGGGACTCTATCAGCGCGTTTTCAGCATCGTCGCCAATCCACGGCCGTTCATCAAAACGGCGACCTATTTCGGCCCGGACCGACGCCGAACCGTCAATTCAACCTATTCCGGCCCGGAGCGCCGCAGGGACGGCGGGACCGAAGCGATCCGCCAATCCCCTCTGGCCTACAAGGCAAAGACCGTGGCCTAGCCGGCCCGGGAGCACACCATGGCGCAGGACAGACACGACAGACCGGCCGTCGCGACCTACCCCGACCATGAGATCATCACACCGCCGAACCGGCTTCGCAAAGCCGTTGCGACCAACAAGCCCGCGGGCATCGATCCAGTCGCGCGCGCGGAAGCCGCGCTTGCCGATCTCGAAGGTGAGTTCTCCAACTGGATGAACCGGGAATGCGATCAGCTTGATGAGGCCCGGCAGCACGTGATGGCAAACGGTCTCAGCAAGGAGACCCGCGACACGCTCTTTCGCGCCGCCCACGACATCAAGGGGGAAGCAGCAACCTTCGGCTTTCCTCTGGTCGCCGCACCTGCCGACAGCCTGTGCCGGCTGATCGAGCACTCGCCCGACATCTCCCGTATTCCCCTGCCCCTCATCGACCAGCACGTCGATGCCATCCGCGCCATCGTGCGCGAGGGCGCGCGGCCCGACGTCGCCGACATCGCGACGGTGCTCACGCAGCGCTTGCGGGAGGTGACCGACGAATTCCTCCGCCACGAAAACCAGGATCGACCGGACGTGCTGAGGATCATCATGGCGCCGTCGCTGGTTCCGAGCGGGAGATAGGGCAATGATCGCGAGGATCAGAAGCACGACGCCACGCACGCTTGCCAAATCATTCGCAAGGCCAGAGCTGGACCGCTGCACCAGATGGGGTATGGGATGACCGATACATTTGTTGATCAATGGCCGGCGGCCGCCGAACGCACGGCCCTGTGCTTTGTGGTCGATCCGGACTTCGGATTTCTGCAGAATTTCTGCAAGCAGCTGCGCACGGCCGGTGTCGATGCCGTCGAGTTGCTCAACAGCGCCCGCCTCGCCGAGAACGTCGACGACCACCGGCCCAACCTTGTCTTTCTCGACGTCAACGCGGCCAACCCCGCCGAGTGCGCGCGCGCGCTCATGGCCCTGAAGGATTGCCGCTACGGCGGCCGCGTCCAGCTCATCGGCCGCTGCGAGACGGCGCTCATGGAGGGATATCGAAAGCTCGGGACCGACGCGCTCCTGGAGATGCTGCCGCCGCTGCAGAAGCCGATCAATTTTTCGCTCGTGCGCAAGACCATTCTGGATCAGAAGCTCAACTGCCGGGCGGTGCCCGACCACGGGCTCTCGCTCAAGACCGCGCTCGCGTCGGACTACATCACGTTCTGGTATCAGCCGAAAGTCGATCTCGGAAAACGCCGCGTGATCGGGGCCGAGGCCTATGCGCGCATCTCCCATCCGCAGCACGGCATCATCGCGCCGGGGCTCTTTCTGGCCGGCGCCGCCGACGAAGACATCATCGAACTGGCGCGGCGCGCACTGGTCAGCGCGCTGAAGTTCAGCGCCAAGCTCGACCAGCAGGGCGTTCATCTGAAGATCGCGGTCAATCTCGATCTTGATACGCTCGCCAAGATTCCCGTCGCCGAGCTGGTCGCGCGGCATCGCCCGAAAAGCGACCAATGGCCGGGCCTGCTCCTGGAGGTGCCGGAGGCACAGCTGATCAACAAGGTCGTCGCCGTGCGAGACCAGTTCCAGGAGCTGCAGAAATGCGGCGTTAAGCTTGCGATCGACAATTTCGGGCGTGGCAACTCGTCGTTTGCGGCGCTTCGCTATCTTCCGTTCACGGAGATCAAGATCGATCCGTCGTTCGTCCAGAATTGCGCTGCCAACAAAGGCAATGCGCGCATCTGTAAGAGCATGACCCAGTTCGCTCACAACTTCGAGCGCACGGTAGCTGCGGTCGGCATCGAGACCATCGAGGATGCCCAGGCGATCATGGGCCTCGGCTGCAACATCGGCCAGGGCTACATCTTCGGCAAGCCGATGACGGAGCAGCAGCTCATCACCATGGTGATGACCGGCCGGGAGAAATCCGAGACCTTCGTGTCCGCTTGACGGGCCGGAGGGCGGATCGCCGCCCGTCGCAAGAAATCCCTGGCTTTGCCGCGCCCGCACACCGGCGGGTTGCAAGCCGATCAATCCTGCAACTCTGCAATGGCGGCCGTGCAATTATGCACATGCATTCATCGTACATTATTCATTTACTGGTTGTTTTGTAGAATGTTTTCCGTCGTAGTTGTTTCAATGCTCTTTGGGGGGCCGCTAGCCGATCCGGCGCTCTCGGCGAAAAGACGGCTTTCGCTGAGCCGGTGCCACACCTTCCGCTGCCGTGGGGGCAAGTGAGAGGCGACGTCAACCTGACCGAGCGGGCGCAAAAGCGCTAACAACCATACAAGTGCAGATGAAACCTCAGGTTACGATCAGCCAGGAAAGCGCCAACAAACCCATCGCTTATGTGCTCGACGACGAAGGTCCGGTCGGGACGCTGGTCGCGCGCATGCTGTCGTCGCTGGGCTACGTGACGCTGACCTTTACCGAGGTGCCGCAATGTCTGCAGCAGCTCAAAGAGTTTGCCGAATATTCCAAGCCGGCGCTGATTGTGCTCGATCTTGCGCTCGGCAAGCATGATGCGGTCGATGTCTTTGACCAACTCAAGAACCTGGCTTTCAAAGGCAGGCTGCTGCTGATGAGCGGGGTCGATGAGACCACGCTCAACGACGTCCAGAAATCTGCACGTCACGCGGTCTGACCGCGTTCGCGCCGCTCAAGAAGCCATTCCGCCTCGAGGACCTCAAGGAACGGCTTAACTCCAGGACCGTGGTGCCGGAGGCTGATGACTCTGCCGTCAAAGGCCCGGCCGTCTCGCTCGAACGCGCGCTCGCCAGCGGCACGCTGGCGCTCTGGTATCAAAAGACAGTCTTGCTGGAATCCGGCGCCGCGTGCGGCGCCGAGGCGCAGCTTTATGCCCAGCACCCCGCTTACGGCTACGTGCCACTCGCCGATTCGCTGCCGCCGCCCGAAAGCTCACTCTATTTCCCGCTGGCGCGCACCGTCGTGCGTCAGATCAAGGCCGACTGGGACCGTTGTTTTGCAAACGAGAGAGCACAGATCCCGTTTTCCACCAAGCTGCCGCTCTCGGTGATCATGTCGCGCGGCTTCGTCGCGCTGCTGCGCGAAACGATGTCAGCGGATGCGAGATTCCCGGGCCTGACCATCGAGGTTACAGACGCCCAGGCGCTCAAGAGCACGCCCGACTTCTGGGAGGTTGCCGCTCAGCTGCGGCTGCATCGGGTCACGCTGTCGATCGCCGACATCGGCGCGGCCTATGCGGCGGTGGCGCGGCCGCAGAAATTTCCGTTCGCCGAAGTCAAGCTCGGTGCCGACCTTGTGACCAACTGCATCCTGCACAAGATCAAGCGTTCGGTCTGCCAGGGGATCATCGATCTCGCCCATGGCGCGGGCGCCACCGCCTGCGCCGAAGGGGTGTCGAGCCTCGATCAGTTGCACGCCCTGGTCGCGATGGGCTGCGACCAGGCGCAAGGTCCTTTCTGCGGCAAGCCTGCGCCCATCGATGCCTTCAAGGCGAGCCTGCGCCAGTCCGCGGCAGGGGCGGGCAACGAAAGTCCCACCAGCGAAGACCCCTATGCGTGGCCCGACAACAACGCGGCCTGAACGCTGGACTGATTGGCCATCCCCGCCGCCTGCATGTGGTCGGAAGAGCGTGCGCCGCGCGGTGATACCAGTTCGTGGAAGCGCCAAGCGCGCGCGCGGATCATGCCGTGACGCCGAGCGCCGCGCGGCCCTGATGGAAGCAGGGAGCGCCCATTGAGCCTCCCATTGAATGCGCTGATCATCGGCGAGCCCTCCGACGCAGAATGGGTCGTGGCCGCGCTCCAGCGGGCCATGTGCCAACCCATCTACAAGTGCGTCAACGACGACCAGACGGTCCTCACCGAGCTGCACTCCGCCTCCTGGGATCTGGCGTTTCTCTGCCGCGCCAGCGCTCCGGGCACCGACCTCAGCGCGCTCCGGATCATTCGCGAGGCCAAGAGGCAGGGCATTCTTCTCATCCTCCTGTCCGACCGCTACAGCGACGAAGACGCCGCCAACCTGGTGGGCTTCGGAGCGCAGGATTGCGTGCCGAAACACGATGCCCATCGCCTTCACGTGGCGATCAAGCGGGCGCTGCACGTCGTCGAGATGCGGCGCACCGAAGCGCAGACAATGAGCCAATTGCAGTCCGAGCGCTTCCTGCTCCAGCAGATGATGTCCAACATGCCCGACGTCATCGCCTTCAAGGACCTGGAGTTACGCTTCACCCGCGTCAACAAGGCCGCATGCCTGAATTTCAATCTCGACGAGCGCGACATCATCGGCCGCACCAGGAACGAGATCGCCCCCTTCACCTCCGATCTCACCGATTACGAGGTGCAGGTCATCACCAGCGGCCAGGCCGATGCTGACCGCGTTGAACCTGTGACCCTCTCTGACGGCAGCACGCGCTGGATGTCGTCCACGCGGGCGCCGATCCGCAACAGCGACGGCTCCGTTACCGGGCTCATGGTGATCGCCCGGGACGTCACCAGGCGAAAGCGGGTCGAAGAGGAAGACCGCATCACGGCCTACCGACTCAAGCGGGTGCTCGACCTGGCGGGTGATTCGATCATCGCTCTTGACGAGAATCTGCGCATCATCGTCTTCAATCAGCAAGCCGAACGCACGTTCGGCTACAGCGCAGAGGAGGCGCCTTCGCAACATCTCAATGCGCTGCTGCCACCCCACGCCACCATGCGCCACGATGAGCACGTCATCGAATTCCGCAACTCGTCCGAAGACCAAAAGAGAATGAGCGCACTCGGCAAGATCTGGGGGCGCCGCAAGAACGGTGAAGAATTTCCAATCGACGTATCCGTGTCCAAGATGCTGGAGGACGGGACCTGTAACTATATCTGCGTCGTTCGCGATATCACCGACCGGGTAGCGCTGGAAAAGCGCCTGATTCAATCGCAGAAGCTCGAGGCGGTCGGCCAGCTCACCGGCGGCATCGCCCATGACTTCAACAATCTGCTCCTGGTGATCATCGGCAATCTCGATCTGCTCAAGGACACCACGTCCGCAGACTCGCCGTCGCTGGAGTTGATCGAGTCGTCGCTCACGGCGGCCTTGAACGGCTCGGAATTGTCGAACGGTCTTTTGACCTTCAGCCGCCAGCAGGCGATCAAAGTGGACAAGATCGATTTCAAGACCATCGTTGCCGATCAGGCCCGCCTGCTCAAGCGAGCCATGGGCAGAGGCGTCACGCTGGAAGTTGAGCCGTCGGATGACGTCTACCCGATCGACGCCGACGCGGCGCAATTGCGCTGCGCCTTGACCAACCTGGCCGTTAATGCGCGCGACGCCATGCCGAACGGCGGAACGGTAACGGTTCGGACCTATAACAAGACCCTGACGGAAGCCGACCTTTCTGCCGGAGACGACACTGCGCCCGGCGACTATGCAGTCCTGGAGGTGTCCGACACCGGCGTCGGCATAGCGCCCGATCTGTTGCAACGGATCTTCGATCCGTTCTTCACCACGAAAGACGTCGGCAAAGGGACCGGGCTTGGGCTCAGCATGGTCTATGGATTCGTCAAGCAATTGAACGGCAGGATCAACGTCGCCAGCGAGCTCGGAAAAGGCACGACCTTCAGCATCTTCTTCCCACGCGCGCAGGACTCCCACGATCCCGTCGCTCCGACGAATGCGCAGGTCGAGGGCACGGCAGCCGCGGCCAAGCGGGAGAGAATACTCGTGGTGGACGATGACAAGATGGTACGCAAGTCGGTCATCGCGCAGCTCGCCTCGCTCGGCTACGGCACCATCGAAGTCGAGAGCCCGGCCGAAGCCCTCGACGTAATGGCCAGAATGGAGCCGTTCGACCTCATTCTATCCGATATCGTGATGCCGGGCGGGATCGACGGAGTTGAGCTTGCGCGCCTTGCCCGCGAGCAGGGCCACAAGGTGCTGCTGACCTCGGGGTTCCCCGATCTCAAGAGCGCCCATGCGGGAGACGAAACCTTCGAGCAGACCCGCATACTCAAGAAGCCCTATCGGCGCGCCGATCTGCACCAAGCCGTACGCGCCGCACTCGACGGCTGACGGGAGAAGCACGCCAGGCAGCAGGGCCGGTCGCGCTGCGGGCGGGGTTTCAAGCCTGGGCGGTGAAGAGGCGTTTGAGCAAACCAATCAGCGGCATCAATGCGGTCGTTTCGAGGTCGTCGCGCGCGACGATGCCCATGGTGACCTGCGGCAGATCAGGCAGAACGCCGGGGGCTTCAATCACCAGGCTATCGGCCACCGCCGAGCGCGGTATCGCAAAATAGCCGAGACCGGCCGCCGCCGCCGCTCGCCGCGCCATCGTGTCAAACGCGGTGAAAACGATTTCATAGCGACGGTTGGCCGCTTCCAATGCAGCCATGCCGAGCCGATCCGGCAGCAACAGGTTGGGCGAGCTGATCATGGGGATCGGATCATCGGGTTTGAGAGTGAAGTCGGGAGACCTCACCCACACCAGCTCATCGATCCAACGCGCCAGTACATTGGTCGGTTCGGTCTTGTTGACGAACTGGGCGGCGACGATCTCCAGGTAGCCTGAGCTCACGCTGCGCAACAGACCCCGTGAATGATCGCAACGGACCTGCAGGCGGTAGTCGCCGCCGAGCGCTGCGCCTTCGTGCAGCACCCGGGTGAGCACGATTGGCGCGTGGATA
This sequence comes from uncultured Alphaproteobacteria bacterium, assembly GCA_963753575.1. GTDB lineage: Bacteria > Pseudomonadota > Alphaproteobacteria > Rhizobiales > Xanthobacteraceae > VAZQ01. The sequence goes on along the minus strand of CAVWCR010000003.1, from coordinate 512,000 downwards.
TTCGGGATGCCCACGCGGACCACCTGCGGCTGAGCATCTATGACGCTACCGCTGACAATCTGATCGTTGATCGCGAGCATCCGCCGCGCATGCCGCAACACATCCATTCCGCATTCGGTAAGGACGACGCCGTTAAGGCTCTTCTGAATCAGGTCGGCGCCGATCATCGATTCCAGCCGCCGCATATGCGCGCTCACGGCCGGCTGGGTCAGGTCCAGGAGATGGGCGGTCTTGGTGAAACTGCCAAGCTCGCAGATCGCAACGAACGTGCGCAGGAGGTCGGTCGGAATATTGCCCTTTCCGGAAAGCGCACCCTTACCATCACATGGGTCGCCGGTGCGCCGGCGGCTCCTTCGCATCAAGTTTGCTCCTTCGATCATTGGCGGGCTTTCTATCACCGTCGCGGCAAGCTCGTATAGGAAAAATCCAGGCATGCGCACGGCGGGCGCTCTCGCGCCTGCGCGTTCCTTGCCCCTGCGAGCAGCATGCGCGGCCCATTATAATACATTTGTGCAGCGTACTTAGATGTTGGGCAACGCGCGAGCCAGCACGCTCGACCCGGTACGCTCCCACCCAAGGCGTCATTGCGAAAGCGATCGTGCCGTCGCTGCTTCGCGCCGTATCGGAACAGTGATATTTTCGTCTCATATCGGTTAACGTAGCCCTTGGCAGCGCGACGGCGGGCCAGTGACGCGCGACGCGCAGGCGTGTCAAAATTTCCAGCTCGCGCTCGTGGAGCACACTTGAAAATGGACAGCGAAGCCGATCATGCCTGGCCGGCGCTACCCTATGCGGCGTGGAAGGACACGTGCTCCACGCTCCATCTGTGGACGCAGATCGTCGGCAAAGTCCGCCTGGCGCTTACGCCCTGGATCAATCACTCTTGGCACGTCACGCTGCGCGTCACCGCCCGCGGGCTTGCGACGCCGCTGACGCCCGCCGACAGATCTCACTTCCAGGTCGAGTTCGACTTCATCGACCACATTCTTTGGCTGCGGACCAGCGAAGGGCAACAGCGAGAGCTCACGCTCAAGCCGATGCCGGTTGCGCAATTCTACTGCGAATTCGTGCGCCTGTTGTCCGAGCTCGGGATCAACGCTCACATCAACGAGATCCCGAACGAGATCATCGAGGCCATACCGTTCAGTCAGGATGTGACGCACGCGTCCTATGACCGCGACTTCGTGCACCGGTTCTGGCGGGTGCTGCTGGCCTCGCACGCGGTGTTTTCCTATTTTCGCAGTTCGTTCCTCGGCAAGTCGAGCCCGGTGCATTTATTCTGGGGCAGCTTCGATCTCGCCATCACCCGATTTTCCGGACGTCGCGCGCCCGATCATCCGGGCGGGGTCCCTCACCTGCCGGATGCCGTGGTGCGCGAAGCCTACTCGCATGAAGTATCCAGCGCGGGTTTCTGGCCGGGCGGAGGCCCGATCGACTACCCGGCCTACTATTCCTATGCCTACCCGGCTCCCACGGGCTTTGCGGCCGCAGCGGTGCGGCCGGAGCAGGCCTTCTTCAGCGCCGAGCTTGGCGAATTCATTCTGCCATATGATGCCGTGCGCACGGCGCCCGACCCGAAGGCGGCGCTGATGGATTTTCTGCAGAGTACTTATGCCGCTGCTGCGGAGACAGGGAAATGGGATCGCGCAAAGCTGGAGTGCCCGCTGGGAATCGTAGCGCGGCCGCGATCAATCTAGCACGGCATGCGGCGGCTGCACGTGCGCCGCATTATCTGCGTGCGGCAAGTCTGCGTGCGGCAACAACAACGCAATGCACGCGGCCTCATGCCGAGGCCGTGTGTCCGGATTGATCAGAAGAACGCCCGTTCAAGCAAGACGCGCGATCGCCCGCTACTTCTTCTGCCACAGGGCGATCAAGCCGGTCGCACTCTTGGTTTTTCCTTTGAGCTTCTCGAACAGCTGATCCCGCGTCAGACCGGGCGGCAACTCCTTTGGATCGAGCGTCGTGGCGATCAGCGTGAACGTATAGTGGTGCGGCGGCCCGGCCGGCGTGCAGGGGCCGAGATAGATGCCCTTCTTGGCCGTGCCCATCCCGCCGACATATTTCGGCGACGGCTTGGAGACCTCGTTTTCGGCGAAGTCGGTTACGGAAACCGGAATGCCGTAGGCGACCCAATGAATCACGCCCGTTCCGCCGCGCCCTTCCGGATCGACCATGATGAGCGCCAGGCTCTTGGTGTCGTTCGGCACGTTGCTCCAGGCGAGTGGTGGCGACACATTCTGCCCGAGGCAGTTGGGGTTTCTTTCCTTGTCGGCGCCGGCGTTCTTTTGCTGCAGCCAGCCGCCGTCCTTGAAGGCGGACGAGCTGAGCGTGAAATCGGCGGCGGCGGCCGGTCCGGCACAGCACCAGCTCGCGAACGCAAAGCCGCCCGCAACGGCGAGCGTAACCCCAAGTTTCCTCATGCGACTACTCCCTGCAACTTTATTGACGATGGACAAGTGTAACGCTGGCAGACAGGCGAACCGCATAGAGGCCTGATGCGGCAAAAGAGCGCTCCATGATGCCGGAGCTGCACAAGCCGGCCGCCCCATGGTCCGGCTGCAACGCCCATGACCCGACGGCGCCCTGACAACCAGGTCGATCGACGTGACACTTGTCGTCGCGTTTCTCGACATGTTTGCCGGATCAATCCTTACCCACTCCACGAGGCTAAGGAAGAAAGCCAACAGACCGCGCGGCATCTTGCCCGAATTGACGGCGCCGCGCAGTATCTGCGACGTCGCCAGAACCGGAGAATAAAAGCAGGAGAACACACATGACGAGAGCTCTTTCTGCGATCGCTCTTGGCGCCGTATTCATTGCGCTTTCGATACTTGCGCCACCGATCGGTGTGGCCCAGACAACAGCGGGCGCCCAGCCCGCACCATCGCCGTACCGGCCGGGCCTCGGCGACCTGATGACCATGACGGTCCAGCCGCGTCACATCAAATTGGCGCAGGCGGGCCGCGAAAAGAACTGGCGCTATGCCGCTTACGAGCACCATGAGCTCGAAGAGGCCCTGGAGCGAGTAGCGCGCTATTGGCCGCAATGGCGGCGATTTCCAATCGCCAGCACGATGACTTCGGTCACCAAGGAGCCGATGGCTGCACTATCGCAGGCGATCAAAGGCGCGGATGCGCACGCATACGATACGGCCTACAGGCAGCTCACCGACGGGTGCAATTCGTGCCATCAGGCCGCGAATGTAGGGTTCAATGCCATTGTTGTGCCTAACGTTTCAACATTTCCCGATCAGGATTTTCGGGCCGCCAAGCCATGACGCATCCGTAGCCGGATAGGCCCGGCGACCCATGACGAGACCACCCTTCCTCGGCAGCCCTCTCGGGCTTCCGTTTCGTAATGCCAATTACGGCCTTTACGTCGCGGGGAGCGGCGTGTCCCTGATCGGGACGTGGATGCAGCGAATCTCGATCGGTTGGCTGACCTGGGAGCTGACGCATTCGGGGCTTTGGCTCGGGATCATTGCGTTTGCCGATTTCTTTCCCGTGCTGCTGGTGGGACCCGTTGCGGGAGCGGCGGCCGATCGGTGGGATCGGCTCCGGGTCGTGAAAACGAGCCAGACCCTGTCGCTGATCCAGGCGACGGTGCTGTTTGCGCTCACGGCCAGTGGTCACATCAACATCGACCTGCTCGTGCTTCTCGCCGCGCTGCAGGGTGTCCTTGTTGCCTTCAATCAGCCGGCACGGCTTGCGCTCGTCCCCTCGCTCGTCGGCGAGGCGGACGTCGCCTCCGCGGTTGCAATCAACTCCGTGATTTTCAATTGCGCACGATTCATCGGCCCGATGCTTGCAGGCCTAGTCATCGTATGGTCAGGCGTTCCCGCGGCCTTCGCCGCCAACGCCTTGAGCTATGTTGCATTCCTGTTGGCGCTGACACGCATACGCCTCTCCCCGGCTGCGACCACACGAGCAAAGCCGCGAGGCTTCAAGGCAGATCTTCGAGAGGGACTGCGCTACACCGCGACACATCCGGCGATTGCGTCGGTGCTGGTGCTGCTGATCGCAATCGGCATCGGCGCAAGGCCGCTGAACGAATTGCTGCCCGGGTTTGCGGCCCAGGTGTTCAATTCGGGCGCGGGCGGCCTGTCGATCCTGGCATCGGCAACCGGAGCCGGCGCAATCATCGGCGGGCTTTGGCTGGGTCATCGCGCGCCGTCGTCGGGGCTCACGTCCGTTGCGCTCGCTGCGTCTTTCGCCAGCGCGCTGGCTGCCGTCATGGTGTGCGCCACTGACAGCATGTGGATCGCGGTTCCGGCGGTGGCCGCTTTCGGTTTTTGCGTTTCAAGCGCGGGAATCGCCATCCAGACGATTGTCCAATTGGCCGCCGACCGGGACATGCGCGGACGCGCCATGGGGGTCTATGGCGTCATCTTTCGCGGCGCTCCAGCCATCGGCGCCTTGGCGGCCGGGCTCGCCTCCACCTCCTTGGGACTGCGATGGCCGATCATCGCGGGCGCAGGAATTGTGGTCACGGCAAGCGCCTGGGCTTATCGCAATCGCCATCTGATCGATCAGGCGCTACCGGCCCGGCAGCCAACCTCAGATGCTTCAACGCAAGATAGCGTCGGCACTCGTTAAGATAATCGCCTCATGGCCTGACGTGATGCGTCGTACTCTTCTATTTTCGAAGTTCGTGTCAGAGGGTACGGCAACGACTTACGAATTTCGGAAACGGGGCACCAGCCTGAGCGCGGCAGTGGCAGCACGTCGCCAACCGCCGCTACGCCGCGGCGCGCTCAGGCTCGGACAGGGACTCGGACTGGGACTCGGACAGCGGCTCGGGCTCCTGCAGCGCGGCGTGCTCCTTCTCGTAGAAGATCTCGCGCTCTTCGTTGGCCGCAGTACCGGCCTTGTTGAGCCAAGCAAGCCCGTCGCCCACGGAGGCCTGGGCCTCGCAAGTAAGATTAAGCCTGTCGTTCGCGCACGCGGGCTCGTCCGGCAGCTCAAGCTTGACATCGGCGGCCATGACGGGCTCACCATGGGGCGCAAGCTCGCTGTCCGTTGCGCGCTCGGCCTCATCATACAGCCCCTCCTCCGCCATGCGCTCGGCAGGTTCGAGCCGGTCGTAGTCCATCTCGTTGCTGACCATCTCGTCCCCGCCCATCTCGTGATGGGCGATCTCGCGGCAGACGATCTCTTGGTGAGCGATCTCTTGGTTGGTGATCTCTTGGTTGGCGATCTCGCCCCCGGCCATTTCATCGTAGGCCATCTGGTCGTAGGCCTGCTGATCGTCGGGCATCGCATCATCGGCCACGATATTGTGCGCCACGAGCTCTTCGCAGAACACCCGCGCCTCTTCGCGCGCGGCTTCCGCCGCAAAGCGGCGCAACAGCGTGAGCAGCGGCTCGACGTCTTCGATCGTGCCGTCGGCGCAGCGCGCGAGCACGCGCTCGACCACCCGCCGCCGCAACCTGATCGCACCGCCCGCGCCATCGGCGAAACCGACCTCGCGCATGGCTTCGATCGCTTCGTGGAACGCCGTATAGGTCGAGGCCGGCAGCCCTGCCCGCTCGTAAAGCGCGCGCAGACCCGAGCTGCGCCGGTCCTGCACCAAGGCGCTCACGCGCGCCAGCGGAAGGCCTGCGAGATCGGCAAGCGCATGCTCGAACAGGGCGACATTGCCGGAGAGCAAGGCGCGCAGCAGAAGGCCGGCGTTAAGCTGCCCGCTCACGCGCAGATGCTCGATTAACGGCTGCACCTCGCCGCGCGGCGAGATCGCGGCGAGCGTCACGGTCGCCTTCTCGCAGGCGTCCTTGGCGATGCGCTTGGCGCGCTCGGACTGAAGCCAGTCGCGCGATGTGACGAACCCCGCCAGCGTCTCGGAGAGCTTGGCGACCAGCGCCTGGCGGGTCGGCGCCGGCAGGTCCGCGCGCGCCAGCATCGCTTCCCTTATCGCGGCAAGATGGCCGTGGCGCTCGACCATGCGGTCGAGCGAGAGCGGCGCGATCTCGGCGCTCGGGTTTTCGATCAGGACCAGGCAGGCTTCGGCGGCGCCGACTTCCGCGACCGCGGCGGCGACCGCCGGCGGCAGGCCTTCGCGATTGGCGATCGCGAGCTGTGCGCCCGTGCCGCCGGTTGCGACAGCATCGACGAGATCGGCGTCGACCAGGAGCGGAGAATGCTGCAGCACCCAGCCCGCGACCTCGTGCTGGTCGCCCGCAAGCCCCAGGATGACGGCGAGCGGCGCGTACTCACTGAAGGCCAGCGCCTGCGCGAGCGCGATGCGCACCAGCGGCGAGGGGTCATCCAGCAACATGATGAGCGCACCCTCGCAGGCGGCGCGATCGTCGGGCGAAAGCTCCGAGTAAAGATAGGCACGCGCAAGCGCTGAGGTCGCTTCCGCCCGCTCCGCCGCTCCGGCGGTACGGACCCACTGTAGAAACCGACGTACGATCATGGCTCGACACCGACGCTACGGTGAAAGTGCTGCTCTGCAGCACGGGCTACGGTGTCATCCTACGCTTTGACACTTAACAAAGCGTTCACCATAAATCTTTGGGAAGATTGATGAATTGTTAAGGGATACCGCACGTTGGGGAGGTATCGGCACGGGGTACCATTAAAAAGACAGCGAAAAATCGCGGGTACTAGCAGGTCGCTGAAAAATTCTCGGATGTCATTCCGGCCGAGCCAACGGGTCCGCGCGTAGCGCGGCCCGATGACAGGCTCCGCGAGGGCCGGAATCCATAACCCCTGCTTTGATTGTTGAGGAAGTACAGGGGCTATGGATTCCGGGCTCCGGCCTTCGGCCGGCCCCGGAATGACATCGGGTCTTTCAGCGGCCTGCTAGTGAAGGACAGCAGTTCGCTTCTTGATCTATGGGTAAATTTCACCTATATATTGGAAGTTGATCCGCGTCAGGGGGCTCGAATGGGCTCACGGAATGGGCTTCATCGCCGCACTTTGACAAAACGAAACCAAAATCCGCAGCGATATCAATGATGGTCGATCGCGCGGCGACAGCCGCACAAGGCAACGATCATTTTTGCCAAAACGAACCCACGGAGGACAATAACCATTATATTTCAATAAGATAACTGCGATTTTGCCGCATCGGACGGGCGCCGTCATGAGCCCTTGGCGGGGTCGCGCGGGCTGGGCTCTTGATACAGATGATCGAGCGGCGCGCCGCGGCCGCCGGTTTGCGTGTTCGCATGCGGCGTCCACAGTTCGGCGACGACCGGCGAGATCGCACCGCGCGGTCCCTCGGTCCCGAACAGCGAATAGAAGGCGGAACGCGGCTGGGCGGCGGTATCGGCCGCCGGCGCCGCCTGGGCGGCCGCAATCGCGCGCGTCATCCCATGGGTGTCGGCGACGCGACGCGTCGGCGCCACGTGCGTCGGAGACTTGGTCGGGGCGATGTTCGGTGTCTGCTGCGCGACCGCGGTGGCCGAGATGGCGGGCGCCGAGCGCGCCTTGGCCACCTGGTAGCGGCGCACGAGCTCGTCGCGCACGCCGGCGACGGTGCGGGCATTGCCGGCCCGGTCGTAGAAGATCGCACGATTGGCGCGCGCCGCCTCCGGAAACATCGCGGCCGCATCGGTATTCGGCGCGCTCGCCGCGACCTCGATCACCTTCGAGGCCGCATACGGCCCGAAGAAATGCGCGACGTAAAGCTCGCCCTCGGTCGGCTTGCGCCCGATGCGCCTGGCCACGATAGCCGCATTCTGCTGGGTGATTACGCCGCCCATCACCGCATTGGTGGCCGGGTCCTTGCGCAGCTTCATCATCTCGTCGCGCAGCACCGGGTCCTCGACCACGTAGCGGCCGGACTTGGTCTGCGTGATCGCATCGGCATAGCGGCCGAAGCCGAAGGCGCGGCCCGCCGTCTTCATCGCGCCGAGCCAGGTCTGGTCGATGATCTGGAACAGCCCGGTCGCGCTCGAGCTCTGCATCGTCAAGTTCGGATCGAGATTCGATTCGACCTTGGCGGTCGCGAGCAGATAGCCGAAATTGACGCCGGTGGACTGGGCGGCCCGCTTGATGGCACCGGTTACCGCCGCCGCCGACGGCCGCACATTGGGAATGAGCGCGGGCGGGCGCGGAGGACCGTAGGCACTGGAGTTGGCCGGCATCGAGGCTGCCTTACGCCATAGGCTGTCGTAGAATCCGCTTTGACTCTCAACAGGCAATGGTAAACGAGACGTTAACAAACGAGCGCAGGAGTACTGCAATGGCCCAAATCACGGCGGAACGGCACCCGCGCGGGGGCATGTATTTCGATGATTTCGTGGTCGGGCGCGTGCACGAGCATGGCCTGCGGCGCACCGTGACGCAGATGGACAACATGCTGTTCTCCAACATGACGCTCAATCCGCAGCCGCTGCATATCGACCGGCACTTCTGCGAGCAGGAGACCGAGTGGGGCCAGCCGCTGATGAACTCGTTCTTCACGCTCGGGCTGATGGTCGGCATCTCGGTCGGCGATCTCACGGTCGGCACCACCATCGCCAACCTCGGCATGGAGGAGGTGAAGTTTCCGCATCCGGTATTCGAGGGCGACACGCTGCACTGCTCGACCGAGATCCTGGGCAAGCGCGAATCCAAGTCGCGGCCGGGCGCCGGCATCGTCCAATTCCATCACCGCGCCTACAACCAGGAAAACAAGCTGGTCGCCGAGTGCCGCCGCCAGGCATTCATGCGCATGCGGCCGAAGTGAGGGGGCGGCGATCGACGCGAACGGTCGAGGCCCAAGTGATCGTCGCGTAGAGGTGACCGTAGCGTAGCAGTGATCGTCGCATAGAAGTGACCGTAGCGTCCAAGTGATCAAAGCGTACGGGTAGATGTGGCACCGATGAAACTGTCCTTTGCGACGCTTGACGTGTTCACCGATCAGCGCTTTGCCGGCAATCCGCTGGCCGTGGTGTTCGACGCCGATGCGCTCGAGACCGATACGATGCAATCGATCGCACGCGAGTTCGGCCACCCCGAAACCGTGTTCGTGCTCAAGCCGCAAGCGCTGGGTAGTACGGCGCATGTGCGCATCTTCACGCCCGGCGCCGAGCTCGCCTTCGCCGGCCATCCGACGGTCGGTACCGCGCTCATCCTTGCACTCAGGGGGCAAGGCGACGACGGCGCGATCGTGCTGGAGGAGAAGATCGGGCTCATCCAATGCACGGTCAGTCCCAATGGGACCGACCGCGGCCATGCGCGGTTTCTGCTGCCTGATCTGCCACGCGGAGCGGGCGCTGCCGCGCCGGCCGTGGCGATCGCAGCCGCGCTGGGGCTTTCGGTCAAGGATATCGGCTTCGAGCGTTTCGTTCCGGCCCGCTGGTCGGTCGGCAACGCATTCACTTTCATTCCAGTGCGCGACCTTGATGCGGTGCGCCGCTGCCGGATCAATGACGCGGCCTGGGATCAGGCCTTCGAGCTTGGCGGCCGCACCTCGGCCTTCGTGTTCTGCGGTGAGACCATCGACCCCGCCAACCAGTTCCATGCCCGCATGTTCGCGCCACGCATCGGCGTCCCTGAAGATCCCGCCACCGGCTCCGCGGTCGCGGCGCTGGCCGGGCTTTGCGTGCGCACGCTGGCGCTCGATCAAGGCGAGTTCCGGTTCGCCGTCGAACAGGGCCATGAAATGGGACGGCCGAGCCTGATCGAGCTGACGCTCACCATGCGCGGCGGCACGTTGCGGCTCGCCACCGTCGGCGGCCCGGCGGTCGTCATCACCGAAGGCACGATCGAGGTCTGATGCGCTCTCTCCTTTTCGTTCCCGCCGATGGCGGCAGCAAGCTCGACAAGGCGTTCGCAAGCGGCGCCGACGCGGTCATCATCGATCTCGAAGACTCGATCGCGCCCGACCGCAAGGCGAGCGCGCGCGAGAGCGCGGCAGCGTTCCTCAAGAAGGCGGGAAGCGCGGACAAGCGCCCTCGCCTGCTGGTGCGCGTCAACGCAATTGCGACCGGCCTCATCGATGAAGATTTCGACGCGATCGTGCCGGCGCGGCCGGACGCCATCCTGCTGCCGAAGGCCGAGGGCGGCCCATCTGTCATTCATGCCGATGCCAAGCTCGCGGCACGCGAGGCGATCGCGGGACTTGCAGAGGGAGATATAAAGATCGTGGCGCAGGCGATCGAGACTGCCGCAGGCCTGTTCGCGGCCGGCAGCTTCCGCGGCGCCAGCACGCGCCTGATCGGGCTCACCTGGGGGCCGGAGGATCTCTCCGCCGAGATCGGCGCGGAGGCCAACCGCGACGCCGAAGGCCAACTCACCGAGCCCTATCGCCTCGCCCGCTCCGTCTGCCTGTTTGCGGCCGCCGCAGCCGGCGTCGCGGCGATCGAGACGGTGTACGTCGACTTCCGCAACACGGCAGGCCTCAGGCGCGACACCGAAGACGCGCGCCGCGACGGCTTTGTCGGACGGCTCGCCATTCATCCGGCGCAGGTGCCGGTGATCAACGAGGTGTTCACGCCGACCGCGGAAGCGCTCGCGCGCGCACAGGCAATCATCGATGCATTTGCCAAGGCTCCGGGCGGCGGCGTGGTCGCGATCGACGGCAAGATGTACGACCGGCCGCATCTCGTGCGCGCGCAACGGCTCATCGCGCGCGCCAGTGGTCGTAGCCAGGGCAATACGTAGGCAGCGAACTCTCCGTTCGTTCCCACGCAAGCAGAGAGAGAGAGAGAGAGAGAGAGAGAGAGAGACGTTCCGGGTTTCCGCTTGCGCGGGCATGAACGCGTTGGAGCGCGTAATTCGGGTTGCTTGATCAGGCACGTTCAATGTCCGCTATTCCACCGATAGCGGCGGAAAAGCAGACATTCCGTGATCTCCGCTCAGGGCCAAGGAACGAACCCGCTCGCGCGGGAGCGCGCTGCGCGCGAGGGCGGAGCTAGTGGCGTCGATGGAGTGACGCCGTGCGCAAGGTACGGTGACAGGCGGGGCGCTCCGTCTTGAGGATCGAGGGGTCAAGCACTCCAACCTCAAGACAGGAGCCCCCCATGAGCGAGAAGCCCATCAGTCCGTTGCGTCGTCGCATGATCGAGGACATGTCGGTCCGCAAGTTCGGCGCGAAGACGCAACACGATTATATCCGCCACATCGAGACCTTTGCCAAGTTCCTGGGCCGCTCGCCGGATACGGCGAGTGCCGAGGACCTGCGCCGCTATCAGGTTCACCAGACCGAGACCGGCGTGCAGCCGCCGAGCGTGAACAGTTCGGCAGTTGCGTTGCGCTTCCTGTTCACGGTCACGCTCGGCCGCGCCAACCTCGCGGCCCAGCTCACGCGCGTGCATTATCCGCGCCGGCTGCCGCGGGTGTTGAGCCCCGAGGAGGTTGGGCGATTGATCGAGGCGGCGCCTGGCCCCGGCCTCAAGTACAAGGCGGCGCTGAGTGTTGCCTACGGGGCTGGGCTGCGCGCGGCCGAAGTGGTCTCGCTGAAGGTCTGCGATATCGACAGCAAGCGTTTGCTGATCCGGGTCGAGCAGGGCAAGGGTCGCAAGGACCGTCACGCTATGCTCTCGCCGCAGTTGCTCGAAGTATTGCGAGCGTGGTGGCGGCAGTGCCGCTCGCAGGGCTGGCTGTTCCCGGGGCGCGACCCGTTCCTGCCCATCACGACGCGGCAGCTGAACCGCGCCTGCCACATGGCCGCCGACGTCGCCGGCCTCGGCGCCTGGATCTCTCCGCATACGCTCCGGCACAGCTTTGCAACGCATCTCTTGGAGAGCCATACCGACGTGCGGGTCATCCAGGTTCTGCTCGGACACGCGAAGCTCGATACGACCGCGCGCTACGCCCAAGTCGCCACCAACCTGCTGCGAACCGTCACCAGCCCGCTCGACCGTCTGACCTTGGCGAAGGACGGCCCGCCCGCGTAACGCGCGGCGGCCATGGCTCGTCCAGCGCTGGAGGTCGCGGACATCTTCCGCGACCACGGAGCCGCATGGCGTGCCGCCAACCGTGGCCACGTCAGCCTCGGCCAGTTGAAGGTGATGAGCGCGATCGAGCGCTGCCGCACGGCAGCTCTCGGCGGGCATGTGGCGCGTTGCGAGAACGACGCCTGTGGCCACACGACCATCGCTTACAATAGCTGCCGCAACCGGCATTGCCCGAAATGCCAGGGCGCGGCCGCACGCGAGTGGCTGGCGGCACGCGAGGCCGAGCTGCTGCCAGTGCCCTACTTCCACGTCGTGTTCACGCTGCCGGCGGCGATCGGCGACATCGCCTACCAGAACAAGGCCGTGATCTACGATCTGCTGTTCAAGGCCTCGTCGGAGACGATGCTCGCCATCGCGGCAGACCGAAAGCACCTCGGAGCGCGCATCGCCATCACCTCAGTGTTGCACACCTGGGGCTCGGCAATGACCCACCATCCGCACGTGCATATGATCGTGCCGGGCGGCGGGCTTTCCATGGATGGCGCACGTTGGATCGCATGCAAGCCCAACTTCTTGCTGCCCGTGCGTGTCCTCTCGACGCTGTTCCGGCGCTTGATGCTGGAGAGGCTTATGGCGGCACACCAGGCGGGCAGGCTGCAGTTCTTCGGCACCCACGCGCATCTGGCCAATGCAAAGGCGTTCGCTGCGTTGCTCGCACCGCTGCGCAAGACGCGCTGGTTCGTCTATTCCAAACGCCCGTTCGCGGGCCCGAAGGCCGTGCTCGCCTATCTGGCGCGCTACACCCACCGCGTCGCCATCTCGAACCGCCGCCTGATCGCAATCGACCAGCAGCACGTCACCTTCAAGGTCAAGAACTACCGCGTCGAGGGACCGGGCCGCTACACTACGATGACGCTCAACGCGAACGAGTTCATCCGACGCTTCCTCATCCATGTCCTGCCCAAGGGCTTCCATCGCATCCGCCATTACGGGCTCCTCGCCGGCAGCAATCGCGCCGAGACCATCGCGCGGGCGCGCGACCTCCTGGGTCTGGCTGAGCAGGCGGTCGAGACCGAGCCGGCCGCGCAGCCGCTCGCCCACCCATGCCCCTGCTGCGGCAGCCGCATGACCATCATCGAGACGTTCCAAGCCGGCCGCCAACCACGCCACCGGCCGAGCAAACCTCTCGTCGCAATCAGGATCGACACCTCATGAGCACAAGCACCACGTCCTGCACCTGCACCGCCGAGCGCGTTCCTTACTGGTCATCGACCGGCCACGCCGACGCTCGGCCACACAGGGGCGCGGCATCGCATTCCACGCTGCGTTCATTCCCGAGAACGACTCAATCGAACCCGATCGGCTGCACCGGCAGCCGAAATCACCCGAGTGCTGCCACCCAGCGTCTTCGGCCCAATCTCTTCGCCGCAATCAAATCGCCATAGCGCGCACACACCAGCACCTCACGTCCCGCGGGTTCCTTCCCTGGAGGCTTTCGGACGACGGCCCCCGTGCGCGCAACTCCGTCAATGACGGGCCGTCATCCGAAACCCTTCACATTGCGGAAGTAACCCTCCAAGTAGCCTGTGTGCTTCGACTCCTCGCGGAGCTTCTGCCATTGTACTTCCGGCAAGAAGACACCCCGCTGTCGACGTCATGAATCAACTGCTCATTTGGTTGTACGATTCTGCAATTGTTCTGCTCGCGCTTCTCATCGGCCTAATGCTGCGGCCAATGAAGCGCGCCTATTTGTTCGGCCTTGGATGTTTCCTGATCCTGTATACTTTAAGCCATATAGGTTGGGCATTCTGGAGCACCGATAAGGATCCGATCGATCCCCGGACAGGATTCTACATGGTGCTCACGTCAATGCTGTTGGGAGTTGTAGCGTTTCTTGCGGCAAAGTCGGCCCCTCTGCACCGTTCTAGATTGCATGCAATCATTGGGTGGTCGATCGGCTTCTTTATCATCGAAGTGGCACGAGCCGTCGTAGCGATCGTCTACTTGTTCGTGCGATTCGATTGGCGAATCTTTCAATAGGCTATTGGGTCAGAAGTGTAGCAATCTTGCTTTGCAAATGGGTCTGCCTTGCGATGAGGAGGGCGTTGTGGGCAATCAGTTGCAGAGGACGCCAAGTCGTCGCCGGCCTACACTTAGCGGACAAAATTCTGTTGAAGAGGCGGGGACGGCGCACAAACCTGCCTTGTCAGCAGAGACGTCGTCGGGATCGACGGCGAACGGATTGCGCCGCGCAACGTGTCACGTTGAGTTTCGACATGCGAGAAGTCTCAGGCCGGCCTTTGGAATCGGCTATCCGGGCTAACGAGAGCGGTTACTCGATGACTGCTTCGGGTCGCTACCGACAAAACCCAAAGTGAGCATAATTGGTCCGCTTTCAGGGGGATGGCGACCAGCGCGCCCATTCACAGAGTGTGTTGCGACTTGCTGCCGTGCGGTGATTCAAGCCTCTAAACCGAAGGACTCGGATCAAGCGCTACAAAACTCATCGACTATGAGTGAGCTACCATCAAGCCGATGCTGCCGGACAAGCCACGCGGCGTTGAAGCCCCTTCCGGCCCAGCGGAGCGCGCCGGAATACTACGTGCCGCGATAGATCGACTTCGGATCAAACGTCTTGTCGCCGTCGAACGACAGCGTCGCCGCGCCTTCCTTGCCGAGCGGCACCACGCGATAGAAACACGAGCGCCGGCCGGTGTGACAGGCGCCGGGGCCTTGCTGCTCGACTTTGATCCAGATTGCGTCCTGGTCGCAGTCGATGCGCATCTCGACGACACGCTGGGTGTGGCCGGAGTCCTCGCCCTTGCGCCACAGCTTCTTGCGCGAGCGGCTGTAGTACCAGGCGTCACCGGTCGCGATGGTGCGTTGCAGCGCCTGCGCGTTCATGTGCGCGACCATCAGAAGCTCGCCCGAATGCGCATCGGTAGCGACGCAAGTGACGAGTCCGTCGGCGTCGAACTTTGGCGTCAACGCGCTTCCGTCCTCGACCTGCGCGGTCGAGCCGGGCGCGGCAAATGTCGATTGTTCGGCCAAGGGCGCCTCACGTGCACGGAACGACGGTCAGGCTCCGCGCACCAATGTCATGAACCGGGCCTGCTCCGCGGGGTCGGCGCGGAACGAACCGGAAAATTGGGTCGTGATCGTCGAGGAGCCGAGTTTCTCGACCCCGCGCAGCGACATGCACATGTGCTCGGCCTCGATCATGACGGCGACGCCGCGCGGATTGAGGATATCCTCGATCGCGGTCGCGATCTGCGAGGTCATGTGCTCCTGCGTCTGCAGCCGGCGCGCATAGACGTCGACGAGTTCGCGCCAGCTTGGAGAGCCCGACCACACGCCCAACCGGCCTGTAGGCGACATGTGCCTTGCCCATGAACGGCATCATGTGATGCTCGCACTGGGAATTGAAGGTGATGTCGCGCACCAGCACCATGTCATCGTAGGTGCCAATCTCGGTGAAGGTGCGCTCGAGCACCTCGGCCGGGCTCTCGCGATAGCCGCGGTAGAGCTCCTCGTAGGCGTCGACGACGCGCTTGGGCGTCTCGATCAGGCCCTCGCGCGCCGGGTCGTCGCCCGTAAAAGCGATCAGCGTGCGTACGGCCGCCTCCGCCTCCTCGCGCGACGGCCTGATGGCCGGCGCAACGTCTTTGACATGATCAGACAGGGGTGCCTTGCGCAAAGGCTTGACGACAGCGTCCATGACGGTCTCTCCGTTCGACCGGTCCCACAAGCGCGGACCGGGGGTGTCACCGGGGCGGCCGCATCGGTCTTTTGTTGGCGCAAGGGGGTCAGACCCCCGCCGCGCCGACCGGACGCCGCATTCCCAAACCAGACTTTCCTATGTTACACAAATTCGCTCGCAGCGAAACTTCACTCGGCTGGGCCAGACGACCTCGCGCCTGCCCGCTAGCACCTATATATTCGTTCGTGGGTGCGGCGCAATTGCCGCAATGAGCGATCAACGGCAGTCGGAAACCATGATCAACGAGGTCTACAATAAGAGAATCATCGAGCTTGCGGGCAATATCCCCCGGCTGGGGCGGCTGCCCGATGCCCAGGCCACTGCGACCGCCCACTCCAAGCTGTGCGGCTCGACCGTCACCGTCGACCTCAAGATGGAGGGCGATGCGGTCACCGACTTCGCCCACGAGGTCAAGGCCTGCGCGCTCGGGCAAGCCTCCTCCTCGATCATGGCCAGCCACGTGATCGGCGCCAAGGCGGACGAATTGCGCGACCTGCGCGAGACTGTGCGCAAGATGCTCAAGGAGAACGGCCCGCCGCCGGACGGCAAGTGGGCCGACATCGCGGTGCTTGAGCCGGTGCGCGATTACAAGGCGCGCCACGCCTCGACCATGCTGACGTTCGACGCGGTGGTCGATGCGGTCAACCAGATCGAGGCCAAGCGCCGCACGACGGTCGCCGCCGAGTGATCGCTGCCGCAACGCGCGAGGCGAGAGAGGAGAGATGGAATTGGCCACGATGCTCGATGCCGCCCGGCGCGCGCCGCGGTTGGCCGGGCGCGGCCTGGTAGGCCTCTATCGCTACACCTTCTCCGCCCAGGTCGGCGCGCATTGCCGGCACCTGCCGACCTGCTCGCAATATGCCGACGAGGCGATTGGACGGTTCGGGCTGTGGGCGGGCGGCTGGATGACGCTGGCGCGGATCATGCGCTGCCACCCCTGGGGTACGTCAGGGCTCGATGTGGTGCCCGCCACGTTGCCGGAAGGAGCGCACTGGTATCGGCCGTGGCGCTACGGCCTGTGGCGGCGCACATGCACGCCTGCATCAACCTGAAGCTTCAGCGCGAGACGTTGGCCAGGCGATCAAGCCGCCGCGTTGCCTCAGACGATCCATATTCGGCCGCCCGCCGATACCAGACCCGAGCCTGCTCCGGATCAGGCGAGAAGCCCAGGACGCCAAGATCCCTGAGCACGATGGGGTCGAAGCTCGCGCCGAGCATGAGGGCGGCTTGCGCGCTGCCGGCGCTGGCGGCGCGTCGCAGCATCAGCCGGGCCGACACGATATCGCCGCTTTGCAAATAGTCCTGGCCGCGTTTGACGAGGGCGGCGATCTCCGACTGCTCGACGGTTCGAACCGCGACCGCCGGCCTGGCCTCCTCCGTCTTGGCCTCCTGTGACTTGGCCTCCTGGGTCTTGGCCTCCTGGGTCTTGGCCTCCTCCATCTTGGGAGGCTGCACCCGCGCCTGGACCTCGGGTGGCCTCGGGATCCATTCCAGCCGCATGACGCGGCTGTCGACCAGCCGGTCATCGGGCAGGCGCAGATCGATCGCCGCGTTCATCACGCCCACGAAGTCCTTCGGCGCATACGCGAGCGCACTCGCCAGGTCGCGGGCCGCCAGCTTCCATCCATTGGCACCGATCGGGCTTCCAACCGACAACCGCGTGCCGGAGACGAGGCCGCTCAGCAAAGCGAGCTCGCTGCCGGTGGCGCCATTGAGCGTAATTCCAAGCGCCAAGGCCTCATTGGTGAAAGTCCGGCGGCCATCAACAGCGATGAGCCGCGGCAACGTCCGCGGCGCGGCCGGAGCGCTCGCAACGCGCGCCGTTCCCGCAACGGGATTGTTCCCGCTCCTGAAGATCACCGGCCTGGTATCGGGCAGGGTCAACAGGACGACCGTGAGGGCGACACTCGAAGCGACAAGCATCACCAGCGAAAACCGGCCGAGCGACGGCATGATGGAGGAGGTCGATCGCCGCCGCATCGGCGGCGCTGGCACGATCTCAGGCTGCAGCGAGAGGCGGTGCCGAAGCGCCATGACCGCGACATCGCCTTCGAACTGAGGATACCGCGGCAACCGCGGCACAGCGGGAACCCCTTGGGGCGGCGCCGCATGTCTCGCGCGCAATCGCTCCAGCGCCGTCGGTGCCGCAATATTCGGCCCACCCAGCCCCTGCGGCAGTCGCCGCAACGACTGCAATGAGGGTTCGGCCTGTGCCGGCATCCGCGGCCGGCGCTCATCGATGGCGGCAGCTTCAGGCGCGGTCGGAGGCGCCTCCTCGGGTTCCTCACTGGCGGGCAACGGCGCGGTCGGAGGAGACTGCGTGTCCTCGGACGGCGTCCGCCTTGGGGGGGTATCCGGCACCCACCGCTCATCCCTGGCGGACGCCGCTTGTGCGGCTGCCGAAGCAGACGGAATGCTGCTCGCACGCGGCATGGCGGGATGGCGGGATGGCCCGCGCGGCGTCGGCATTGCAACGACCGACGCCATCGTTTGCTCATCTTGCGCAGGCGGCTCGGGGGCTTGTGACGCCGAGACATCCAGCGCCTGCGGCGACGCCTGGAGCTCTACCTCTCTCTTGCTGCCGTCATCGTGGACTGGAGTACCCATCGACTCATCCCCTGTCCGACCGTCACGGTCGTGCCGAAGCGGCGTTGTGGATCAACCCCTCAGCGGCGCTCGCGCTCCTGACTCCATTTGACGAAATCATGGAAGAGGCGCTCACGCTCCTCCTCGCTATCAAGGGTTCCCACACTATTACGGCTTTTCAAGAACTCATTGAACTGATTGCGCGAGAACACCACCTTGCGATTGCGCTCCAACCAATCCTCGGCGGGCTGGAAGCGGGTCCAACCGGAAAGCGGCGCCGCGAAATTCGTCTCGCGCCATTTTGGGTGGCGCGGCGGCTCCGTGAGCTCCGAGAGCCTGGAGAAAAAGCGATCGACGAAGTTCTCGAGGCGACGGTAGGGCTCGCTTCCCTTGGGCCAGTTATAGGCAAAAAGGACCGCGCTGACCGCGATCGTTTCGATATCTTTGCCAGCCGGTATCATGCTGGGATAGTCGTCGTGGGTAAGAACCCCGGGCAGGTAGTCGTCCTGCAGCTGCTTTGCGAACCGCACCGGCAAGAAACGCAGACCCTGCTCCGCCAACAGCCTCCCCATCAGCGCCACGGGTTTGCCCGCAACCAGCACCATTGCGGCAATCTCGCCGGACTTGAGCTTCTCGACTGCCTCGGCCTGCGCCAAGTTGACTTCGCCCACCTTGATATGAAGGCGATCGAACACATCGCGCGCCGTCAGTTGCGTTCCGCTGCCGGCACCGCCGAAGCCGACCTTCTTGCCGGCGAGTTGCTCGATCGACGTCACATCGGAATCGGCCCGCACCAGAACATGCATTTCTTCGCCGAACAGCTTGGCGATGTAGACGATCCTGTCATCGAGATTGCCGAGCTCGCCGCTGCGACGAAAACTGCGCAGGAGATTGGCCTGTGTGATGCCTAGGTCAACGCTCTTGAGAAAGCGGACATCACGAATATTTTGGCCGCCGCCCTTGCCAACGAGGGGTATGACGCGGAACTCATCCCCGTCGTCAAGGACCGCGGCCAAGTCGAGGGCAATCGGAAGATAGGTCCCGTCGGGATTGCCCGAAACGATCGTGACCGTACTAGCGTTGACCCGTTCCCCGATGCCGCCGAAATTCTGCTTGTCCGGAAACCACCGATTGCGGGCACTCTGTGCGTAGGTAGCCGAGATGGAAAAGGCTGCGACGACCATCGTCGCGGCCAATACGCAAGTTACCTGAAAAGGCCCCATGGGCCGCCGCAGACCTCCCCACATTCTTACCCCCGTGAAGCGGCGGGCCTACACTACGCAAGACGCACTACACCCGCGCAGCAGACCAGACCGGTTGCCAGCGCTCGGCCCGCGATTTACTTCGCAAACGTTCAACTCGTTTGCGCCTCGCGCGGACGGCCAAGAGCTTTCTCAACGAATTAGGCGCGGTTGTGATACGAGTTTGATCATTCTGGGGCGAGTAGAATCTAACCATATGATTAACTGTGGTATATTGATCCGGTTTTCGGTAATACAGTAATCAGTTTCTGGTATTACTGTAGCTTATTAGGTATCATATTACTCTTTCATTATACCGGCGGATGTCTGTCATTCTCGTGACAATGCTACCACTTTGGCAGCCATTGCGGGCAAGGCTTTACCGGATACACCTCGCGGTCGCAGCTCAGTTTACCTCGGCAAACAGCACCCAACGGTACTTCAGTCGCGCAGGCCCGTATGCGGCTCTTGCGATCCTTCGTTGACGCAATCTCGCGTGCGGGATTGGAGCAGCCGGTGCGGAAGCGCGCCCCGATACCGGAGACGGACCCATCCGCTCACCCCACTCCCTGCGATTGATCGCAAACGATTCTGGGATTATCTGAGCCGCATACCGCTTACCTGCGTTCGTAGGCAGCGAGTGAGCAACAGGAGTGTATTATGATGGTCGCCTTGACCTTTCCCGACGGCGCGCGTCGGGACTATCCCAACGGCATCACCGGTCTCGACATCGCCAAGGGCATTTCGCCCTCGCTCGCCAAGCGCACGGTCGCCATGGCGCTCGACGGCACGCTCGCGGACCTGACCGACCCGATCAATCGCGACGCCAAGATCGAATTTCTCAGCCGCGAGGACCCGCGCAGCCTGGAGCTGATCCGGCACGATTGCGCGCACGTGCTCGCCGAAGCCGTGCAGACCCTCTGGCCTGGCACCCAGGTGACGATCGGGCCGGTCATCGAAAACGGCTTCTACTACGATTTCTTCCGCAACCAGCCGTTCACGCCGGAGGACTTCGCGGCCATCGAGCAGAAGATGCGTGAGATCATCGCGCGCGACAAACCCTTCACCAAGGAAGTGTGGTCGCGCGACGAAGCCAAGCGCGTGTTCAGGGATAAAGGCGAGCTGTTCAAGGTCGAGCTGGTCGACGCGATCCCCAAGGACCAGGAGCTCAAGATCTACAAGCAGGGTGACTGGTTCGACCTCTGCCGCGGCCCACACATGACCTCGACCGGCAAGATCGGCCAGGCCTTCAAGCTGATGAAGGTCGCGGGCGCCTATTGGCGCGGCGATTCCAATCGCGAGATGCTCTCGCGCATCTACGGCACCGCCTTCGCCAAGCAGGACGAGCTCGAGGCCTATCTCAAACAGCTCGAGGAAGCCGAGAAGCGCGACCATCGCAAGCTTGGGCGCGAGATGGACCTGTTCCACTTCCAGGAGGAGGCGCCCGGCTCGGTGTTCTGGCACCCGAAGGGCTGGACGCTGTTCCAGATTCTGGAGAACTACATCCGCCGTCGCCAGGCCGAGGCCGGCTATGTCGAGGTGAACTCGCCGCAGCTCATGGACTCGCAGCTCTGGGTCACCTCCGGCCACATGGAGAAGTATCGCGAGATGATGTTCCTGACGGAGCATCGCAACGACGACGAGCGCATCTACGCCATCAAGCCGATGAACTGCCCGGGCCACGTGCAGATTTTCAAGAACGGCTTGAAGTCGTATCGCGACCTGCCGCTCAAGATCGCCGAGTTCGGCAAGGTGCACCGTTTCGAGCCGTCCGGCGCGCTGCACGGCCTGATGCGCGTGCGGGCGTTCACGCAGGACGACGCGCACGTCTTCATTACCGAGAGCCAGATCGCCGAGGAGTTGCTCAAGATCAACGACATGATCCTCTCGATCTACGAGGACTTCGGCTTCCCGGACGTGACGATCAAGTTCTCCGACCGGCCCGAGCAGCGCATCGGCGACGACGCGGTATGGGACAAGGCCGAGGCCGCGCTGATGGCCGCGCTCAAGGCGTCGGGCCGGCCGTGGGCGCTCAACAAGGGCGAGGGCGCCTTCTACGGGCCGAAGCTTGAGTATGTGCTGCGCGACGCCATCGGGCGCGACTGGCAATGCGGCACGGTTCAGGTCGATCTCAACCTGCCCGGCCGGCTCGGCGCCTTCTACATCGACGAGCACTCCAACAAGGTGACGCCGGTGATGTTGCATCGCGCGATGTTCGGCTCGCTCGAGCGCTTCATCGGCATCGTGATCGAGCACTTCGCCGGCCACCTGCCGCTCTGGCTCAACCCATTGCAAGCAGTTGTCGCCACCATCACGGACGACGCCAACGACTACGCGCGCGAGGTGGTGGCGGCAGGCAAGCGCGCCGGGCTGCGGGTCGAACAGGACCTGCGCAACGAGAAGATCAACTACAAGGTGCGCGAGCACTCGCTCGCCAAGGTGCCGGTGCTGCTGGTGGTCGGCAAGAAGGAAGCAGCCGAGCACACCGTCTCGATCCGCCGGCTCGGCAAGGAAGGCCAGCAGGTGATGGCGCTCGACACGGCGCTCGCGCAGTTGGCGGAGGAGGCCGTGCCGCCGGATGTGAAGCGCGCCAGGACGGCGGCGTAGCGCACCTGCTTGTTACTGACGGTTCCCTATCAATTTGCTTTCCTTATGATCAATAAACAACGTCAAAGACGCGATGGAATTGGCGCGAATTATCTGTAAAGAAATGTCGTAATTTTCTTTTGGGAGTCTCAATGGCGCACAGAGCACGCTTCGACATCATCGCAACCCAACGGATGGTCTCGATCCGTGTTGAAAGCTCTGATCGCCGCCTTTTTTGACAACAAACCTGCGAAGCGCCGAGACGACGCGCGAATTCTCAACGGCCGATACAACATTGCAAACCGCAAACGCCCACGCAGCAACGAACGCGAATTCTTCGCGTGCCGCGCGCAAAGCATCACACCGCACCGGATGACACTCACCGCCCCCGTCATCGGCGGCATCGAGGATTGGATCGCCGTCCAATTCGACGACCTCGGGGAACTCAACGGCCGCATCTCCGGCCACCGGCGCGGCGGGTTCGTGGTCGATATCGTGGCGTCCACCAAGGAGCGGAGCCAATTGGCGGCCAAGCTCGACTGGCTTGAGAGAAACAGGCGGCTTAAGGTTCAGGATGCGCGCGGACACCGGCGATTGATTCCGCGTGAACCTCTGTCGACGCTCATACTTGCCGATGGCAACACACCGCGCTGTTTTGTGATCGACATGTCGGTCTTCGGCGCCTCGGTGTCGTCGCAGATCGTTCCCGAGATCGGCACACCGGTCGCCGTTGGCACAATCATCGGGCGGGTCGCACGTCACATGAGGGAGGGCTTCGCTGTCCGCTTCATCGAACAGCAGGACCCCGATGATCTCGAGCGCCGGCTGATCAAGCCGGGCTTGCACCGTTAGCTTGTCCCGCTCAGCAACCCTTACGGCGCTCGGATCGCTTCTGCTTCGTGCGCTTTGTCTTCGGCTCGTCGCACCAACGCCAGAGCGGCTCCCCATTGCGCGGCTGGGCCAACGGATCGGTAAAGCGGTCGATCGGCGATGGATTGAATTGCTCGCGCTCGCGGCCGGGCATCTCGCCTGGCGGAACGTTGGGCGCGGCATCGGCCGCCGCCATGCCGGCGATCAAGAAAAGCCCGGCCATTGCGCTGCGCCTGACGACCATGCTGCGCCTGACGACCATCTTGCGTCCTCCATGCGCTCGCCCGGGAGCTCCCGGGCGCCAATGTCCCAATATGGTACTCCGTTCGGCCGCCGCGCGCCCGCCAGAGTGCTGACATTCGGGGCTTTTTGCCCTTAGAATGAGCGCGCTGGCTGACGGTATTGAGGGATTCTTGGCAGCGCGGATTCTACGGATTTTCGTCTCCTCTCCGTCGGACGTGGCGGCGGAACGCGCCCGGGTCAAGCTTGTCGCCGACCGGCTCAATGCTCAGCTCGAAGGCGTCGTTCATCTCGACGTCCTGCGCTGGGAGGATGCGTTCTATACCGCCGCCCATTCGTTCCAAGAGGCGATCGACGGCGCCATCGGCAATATGAGCGCGACCGACATGGTGCTCTGCATCGTGTGGAAGCGCGCCGGCCTCAAGCTCGATCCCGCGATCTGGTGTCGCCCTGACGGCTCGCCCTATGAGAGCGGCACCGTGCTCGAATTCGAGACCGCGGTGAAGGTCAGCCGCGAGCAGAGCGGTGTGCCGGATGTCTATCTGTTCCGCAAATCCGCGGCGGTCGTCTACGAGGCCGATCGGGTTGCCGAGCAGCTCGAGCAATATCAACTCCTGCAAACGGTGTGGAAGCGCTGGACCGAAACCACGGAAGGCTACAACACCACCGGCTATCAGAGCTTCGCCGACCCCGACGACTTCGAAGTGAAGCTGGAAGCGTGCCTGCGGCAGTGGCTGGAACGGCGCGGCGTCATTGCGCGCGGTCCGGTCTGGGATCGCGCCATCAAGGGCTCGCCGTTTCGAGGGCTGGCGGCATTCGAGGCCGCGCATGCGTCGGTGTTCTACGGCCGCGAGCAGGCAATCGCGCGCGCCACCGCAAAGCTGCGGACCGCGCCGTTCCTGCTTGTGATCGGCGCCAGCGGCTCCGGAAAGTCCTCGCTGCTGCGCGCGGGTCTCATCCCGCGGCTGACGGCGTCCGGCGTGCTTCCCGACGTCGACCTGTGGCGGCAAGTGCTCGTGATCGCGAGCGGCGACCCGTTCCGTGCACTCGCGCAAGCGCTGTTCGACGACGGTGCGCTTGGCGCTGAGCTCAAGGCCGGCGATTTCGCAACGCCCGAGCTGCTCGCCGAGCTGTTCGAGGCTTCCGGCAAGGCCGCCTTGGCGCCAATCCGGGCGGCGCTCGCGCGCGCGGCCGATCTGCGCCGGCAAGAGCTGCGCTACGAGGCGGCGCGCCCCGTCCGGCTGATGATCGCGCTCGATCAACTCGAGCGCTTGTTCGTGGAGGTCGCGCCGGAGCGCGTGGAGACCTTCGCGGCTCTCCTGGGCGCGATGGTCGAGGCCGGGCTCGCCAATCTCGTCGCAGTGCTGCGCAGCGACACCTATGGGCGCTTCCAGTCGGTCAAGTCATTTCTCACCTTGCTGGAAGCGCACGGCGCGACGCTCGACCTCCTGCCGCCCACCCAGGCCGAGCTCGAGGACATCGTCACGCGCCCGGTCGCGGCCTGCCACCCGCCGCTTGCCTATGAGACTTCGGCGCAAGGCCGCTCGCTCGCGGAGGTGCTGGTGGCCGAGGCGCGCGGCGGCGATGCGTTGGCGCTGCTGCAGATGACGCTTCAGCGTCTCTACGACGCCGAAGCCAAGCGTGGCGACGGCGTGCTGCAATTTGCCGACTATCCGGGCATGGGCGCCGCCGTCGCGCAAACCGCGCAGGAGGCTATGGCGGCGCTCGGCAAGCGCTCGCTCGAGGCGCTGCTTGCGCTCATCACCGCCATCGTGCGCGACGTCACCATCAATGCGGACGGCAGCCTCGACAACCTGATCCTCGTTCCGGTTTCGCGCGTCCAGTTCGAGCGCGACGACGCCGCACGCACGGCGCTGATCGACGAATTCATCGCGCGCCGCCTGCTGACCGCCGAGGAGGCGGACGGCGCGATCTGCGTGCGTCCTGTGCACGAAGCGCTGCTTCGGGTCGTGCCGGCGGCCGTCGAGATCATCAAGGAGAATGCGGCGCTGATCCGCGTGCGCCACACCCTCGATCCGATGGTGGCGGAATGGTCGCGCGCCGCGGACGGCAGGAAGCCGGACTTTCTCGCAACGTCGCCCGCGCTCATCGCGGGCGCCGCGCAACTCGACGAGCGCTTCGGGGACGACCTTCCCGGCGGCATGCGCGCGTTCATTGCCGCTTCGCTTGCGGCCGATGCCCGTCGCCGCGCGGCGGAACGCACGCGCCAGCGACGCATCCTGGCCGCGACCGCCGCCGGTCTCGTGATCGCCATCATGCTCGCCGGCCTCGCCGTCTGGCAGTGGCGCGTCGCAACCGAGCAGAAGCGCATCGCCGACGTCCAACGCGCGCGCGCGCAGACAGCGCTGGAGGCCGCGACCAAGACCACCGAGACGCTGATCTTCGATTTGGCGCAGGACTTCCGCAAGCGCACCGGCATGCCAGTCGAGCTCATCCGCCTCATCCTTAATCGGGTGCAGGAATTGCAGCGCCAGCTCACGCAGGCGGGCGAGCGCACCCCCGAGCTGCTCAGCCTTGAGGCCTCGGCACTCGACGAGCTGACGTCGCTCTACCTGGAACAGGGCGACCCGGCCGCCGCCCTTGACGCGGCGCAGCGCGCTCGCGACGTCATGCAATTGCTGGTCAACGCGCTTCCGAACCTCCAAACGCTCAAGATCGAACTCGCCACCAGCTGGAACAAGATCGGAGATGCCAAAGTCGCGTTGGGTGATGCACACGGAGCGCTCGATGCGTTCAAGTCGGCGCTCGCACTCGTCAGCCCGCTGGCCGAAGGCAGGCCAAAGGTGGCCGAGGTCCAGCGCCCCCTGACAGTCTGCCTCAACAGAGTTGCAGACGCGCTGGCGATCCTGGGACAAACCGACGAGGCGCTCGCCAACTATCGCAAAAGCATCTCCATCCTGGAGGTGCTCACGGCGACCGAGCCGGACAAACTGCAGTGGCAATATGACCTGGCCTTTACTCACATGCGGATCGGCAGCCTGCTCGCCGCCGCCGGCATGCGCGATGCGGCGCTTGAGGTTTACCGCAAGGCGCTCGCGATCCGCGAGGCCATTGCAGAAAAAGAACCGCAGATCAGCGACCATCAGCGCGACGTGTACAATAGCCTCACGACGCTTGCGGGCCTGCTTGTCATCACGGGGCGACGCGCCGACGCCCTGGCTGCCTATCGCAAGGCCCTCAGCATCATCACCACATTGACGGCCTCCGATCCCGGCAACCTCATGTGGCAACGGGATACGGCTGTCGTTACCGGCCAAATCGGATCGGTGCTGGCGAGCCAAGGCTCGCACGCAGAGGCGCTTGAGCACTTCCGCCGCAGCCTGGCGATCAGCGAAAAGCTCTTGCGCCAACATCCCGACAATGTGCAGTGGCTGCGCGATGTCGCCGTGGTCCAGAACCAGATCGGCGATGTCCTGTCCGCCCTCGGCCGCAAGGACGAAGCGCTCACCGCCTATCGGGCGAGCCTCGCCATCGTGGAGAAGCTCGCCGCCAGCAACCCCAAGGCCGCCGACTGGCAGCGCGACCTGGCGATCAGCCTGGTCAAGGTGGGCGACGCGATCGTGGCGACCGATCGCGCGCAGGCGCGTGGCTATTATGAGCGCAGCCGCGCCATCCGCGAGCGGCTCGCCGCCGACGATCCGAAAAACCTGACCGCGCAACGCGACGTGGCGACGATCTATGACCGGATCGGCAATCTCATGCTCGCCGACAGCCGCCATCAAGAGGCGCTCGATATCTTCCGCAAGGGCTTCGCCATCCGCGAGCGGATCGCCGGCCTCGACTCTCGCAGCACAATAGCCAAGCGCGACCTGGCGATCAGCCATGATCGCATCGCCACGGCGCTGCGCGCGCTTGGCCGAATCGACGACGCGCGCCGCCAATTCCACATGGGGCTTGCGGTCATCGAAGAATATGCGGCGACCGATCCCGGCAACGCCGTGTGGCAGATCGACCTGGTGTTGTGCCTCAACAACCTGGCCCAGATCGGCGACGAGCCTCGCGCGCGCTACGAACGCATCCTCGCCATCCTGCGCAGGCTTGAACGCGAGGGGAAACTCACCGCCGACCAGAAGCCATGGATCGAGGCCGCCGAGAAGCTGATAGCGTCCCTGCCCAACTGAGCTGGGCGGAACGCCCTGCCCACACGTCGCCTAGTGCAACTCAAAGGGCTCCATTTGCTCGCTCGTCACTGCGCCCGGCTGGGCAAGCGCCCGCAGGAAACGATCGGCCCACAGTTCGATATCGTTGCGTGAAATGGTACGAAAGATCGCTTCGTGACGCTCGCGGCGCTCCTCAAGCGGCATCGACAGCGCCTGACCGATCGCCGCCGCGACGCTGTCGGGATCATAAGGGTTGACCAGGACGGCGGCCTGACACTCGCGCGCGGCGCCGGCGAAACGCGACAGGATGAGCACGCCCGGATCTTCCGGATTTTGCGCGGCGACATATTCCTTGGCGACGAGGTTCATGCCGTCGCGCAGCGGCGTCACCAGCGCGGCGCGCGAGGCGCGATAGAGGCCGGCTAACATGAAGCGACTATAGGCGCGATTGACGTAGCGGATCGGCGTCCAATCCGCTTCGCCAAAGGCGCCGTTGATGCGGCCGGCGGTCGCCCCGACCAGCTGGGCCATGTCGGCATATTCGCGGATGTCGCTGCGGCTCTTCGGCGTGATCTGCAAATAGGTCACCTTGCTGCGCCATTCCGGCTGCGTCGTCAGGAAGCGCTCGAACGCCTCCATGCGCAGATGAAGGCCCTTGGTGTAGTCGAGCCGATCGACGCCGATGATCTGCACGCGCCCCACCAGGCTGTCGTGCACCTGCTGGACGAAGGCTGAATGCTCGCTGCGCTGGGCCAGGCGCGCGAAAGCCTCCGTCTCGATGCCTACCGGGAATACGTCAATGCGCATCGTCCGCTCGCCCAGCGGAAAATTGAAGTCGCGGCTCACGAGGCCGCATTCGCGGGTGAGGTAGCGACTGAAGTTGAACGCGTCGTCGCCGGTCTGAAAGCCGACGAGGTCGTATTCGCACAGCGCCGGAATGAGCTGCTCGTGATGCGGCAGCGCGGTGAGGATTTCCGGCGGCGGACACGGGATATGGAGGAAGAAGCCGATGCGGTTCTTGTGGCCGAGCTCGCGTAGCGCTTTGGCAAGCGGCATCAGGTGATAGTCATGCACCCAGATCAGGTCATCGGGCTTGATCAGATCATGCAGTTGCCGGGCGAAGTAATCATTGACGCGCAAATACCCGCCGAGGTCACGATGAGTAAACTCCGCGCGTTCGAGCTGATAGTGCAGGATCGGCCACAGGACGCGATTGGCAAATCCGTTGTAGTATTCCTGGTGATCCTCCTTGGTAAGATCGCTGACGATGTAGGTCACGTTATCGCGCTTGATCGTCCGCGGCTCGATCTTGGACCGTGACGCTATCCGGCCGCTCCAGCCAAACCAGGTTCCCGACATACGCTTGAGCGCCGCCTTGACTGCGACCTCGAGCCCGCCGGCGCGCACCGCACCTTCGTCAGGAACGGCGACCCGATTTGATACTATGACGAGCTGCGCCAATAACGGTCCTCCCAGCTTCGCGACAGTTTCATTGCACTCAGGATCAGCCCGGCCATCGAATAGGCCTGGGGAAAATTGCCCCACAGGGCGCCGCTGGTCGGATGGACATCCTCCGACAGGAGCCCGTAGCGATTGCGCAGCTTGAGCGCGTCGACAAAGCGCTCGCGCGCTTCCTCTCGCCGGCCCGTCATCCACAGCGCATCAATCAACCAGAATCGGCAGATCAGAAAGGCGGTCTCCGGCAGGCCACAATCATCCGAACCGACATAGCGCATAACATGCTGCTCACGCCTGAGTTCTCGTTCCACAACTTCCACCGTACTAATGAATTTAGGATCATTTGGTTCGATCAGGCCGAGTTCTGGCAGTAATAGCACGCTGGCGTCGAGTTCATCGGAGCCAATCGCCGCAGTGAACGCTTTTCGCTCGCAATTCCAGGCTCCTGACAGAATTTCGGCCTGCAATTTCGTCGCGATCGCGCCCCATGCCTTGGCACGGTCGGCAAGACCGAGATTCGCCGCGATCACCTCCAATCGCTGGGCAGCCGGCCCAGGTGCGGCCCGAGCCGGGCGCTTCCGGGATCGAGGTCGTATGCGCGGCGATGATCACGCCGGTCTCTTCGAAGTTCGACGGCTTGAGCGCGATCGCTGCGCGGATCATCGCCTCCTGCCAGTCATATGAAACCGCAAGACGCCGTACCCATTTCAGCCAGTCGCTTTCGTGCGATCGAAGAATTCCCGACAGACGGTTTGCAGATCGCCCTCGACGCAGCCGTCGAGTACGACGTCCGCGAAGCCCTTCTCTTCGTTACCCGCGAGCAGCCGGCAGAACACCGAATCGCTGTTGAAACGGGGGAAGCACCACCACACCATCCGCGACGATGGGGCCACCAGCGCGGCCGTGCGCCCGTTGCCGATCACCGCGAGGTCCAGCCCGTGATCGCTCACGGCTCGCTCACGTCAACGGTTTCGGCGACGCGATAGAGCCACGCCCGCACGTCGGCCGGTGCCTGGAAGGAGCCGGCAAGGCCGGGCATCTCGTGACCGACCGAGAATCCATAGCCGTCGAATTCCGGCAAGACGGCGAATGCCGCCTGGTCGGTCACGTCGTCACCGATGAATATCGGCCGGCGCCCTCGAAATGGCGGATATTTCATCAATTCCCGAATGCCGGTCCCTTTGTTGAAGGCGGCCGCTTTCAGCTCGACGACCGCCTTGCCCGCCAGCACGTCGAGCGAATTCGGTGGATATTGGGCGCAGGCCGCCGTAACCGCCTCGCGCACCGCAGCCGCGCGCTGTGGCGCCAAGCGGTAGTGCAGCGCCAGCGAATAGCCTTTGTCCTCGAGGATCACGCCCTCGTGCGAAGCCGCAAAGGCCGCCAGCGCCTTCCGCAGATCGCTGGTGATGGGCGATTCGCAACGCTGGGAGTCGGCAAGGCCGCTCGGGCGCAGCTCCGCGCCATGCCCTGCCACCGCCGCCAGCTTGAGCGGGGCGAACAGCCGATCGAGATCGGCGATTGGGCGCCCGCTGACAAAGGCCGTCGCGCCGGCAGTCTTGGTGCTGACAGCCTTGAGCGCTTGCTTCAAACGGTTGGGGACTTCGACGCTCAGGGGGGTATCGGCAATGTCGAGCAGCGTCCCGTCAACATCGAGCAGTACCGCGCTCGAACGAATGTCGATTGTATCAATAAGCACCGCTTCAGCCCGTGATCGTTTCAGATTGGCGTCGCTTCAGATTGGCGTTAACGAGCGAGAGCCGGAAACCGGCTCCCTCCCATCGCTTATGCGGACTTCTGAACCACCACACTAGTGATGGGCCAGAACTTCGACCTCGGTGTCGACGCCAGTGACGACCTTGAAGTCGCGCTCGTAGGATTGGTTGTCGTTGCGGGCAATCGCTCGATATTCGCCTTCGGCCAGAATCACGCGCGGAAAGGCGCCGACTGATTCCTTGATCACGTCGCCTCCGGGCGTGAGCACCAACCATTGGGTGTCGGCGCGCGCCTCGCCGCCCGCATCGTTCACCAGCTTGAGGGTAATAACAGCGGCGCGATGCGTGACGGTGGCGTCGGTGAGCTTGCCGGCCTGGACCCGGATATCGGAGCGCACCGTGGCATTCACGTCACCATAATTCGACACGATGTGATAGGTGCCTTCCGGCACCAGAATCACGTCGCCGGATTGCACGGACTGTATGATCGGACGCTTGTCGCCGACTTCGAACTGGCTGCCGCGATAGAGGTCAAACGAAATCTGGCCGTGCGGGATGCGCGCGTCGCCGACCTTGCCCTCGATTCGCAAGCCGCCGGCCGGCATGTCGAAGATTTCGCGGTGCGCCTCCCCGGCACGCAGATGCACCGCGCGGGTGGCACTGGCGAGCCCAAACCCGACATGAACCACGTAGGTGCCGCTCGGCAACGTCACGGTCGGCGAAGCGCCGCGGTCTTCCTTGACCGGGCGGAGCGCGCCCTGCTCGATCTTGGCCGAATAGACCCGCCAATGCAGGCCGCCCGTAATCACAGGAAGGTCGCGGCCGAACCGTGCGCTCAGCGTCAGCGATGCGTGGCCGGGCGGTGTGGTCACGACCGGCTGCGCGCTCGCCGGCGGCAGCGACTGCAGCGCCGGGCCCCTGGGCACCACGGGAACGGCACGGGTGGTCGGCGGTGCGATATTCTGCGCCGGGCCGGGCGTCTGCCCCGGCACTTCCGACGGCGGGCGTGGCAGTGGCGTGATATTGAAAAATTGTGCGTGCGCCGCGGCCGACAGCACCGCGAGCCAGACCCCAACCGCCAAGACGATGCGGGCACGGCCCGCGCTGATCGCCACGATCCTCATCAGGATGCTTTTTTCGGCCGAAATCGCGGCAAATTCAAGCCGCCAGCCGTGTTTGTCACAATAGGAGCGGTATGCTACGCGCACGGGCACCATTTCGGAGCCAAACGATGCCCGACGCCCTCGCCCTCTTGCGCACCAGACGTTCCCTGAAGCCAATTGAGCTCGGGGAGCCGGGGCCGTCGGCGGATGAGATCGAGACGCTCCTGACCGTCGCTTCGCGCGTGCCCGACCACGGCAAGCTGACGCCGTGGCGCTTCGTCGTGTTCGAGGGCGAGGCGCGGCTGGACGCGGGCCGCGCCATCGAAGCGGCGTTCCGCGCCAAATACCCCGACGCCAAGCCAGAACACGCTGACTATGAGCGCAAAAGGCTTGCCCGCGCACCGCTCGTGATCGCGGTCGTCAGCCGCGCCGCCCCACACGTGAAGATCCCGGAATGGGAGCAGGTGCTGTCCGCTGGCGCGGCCGCCATGAACTTGGTGCTGGCGTCGCACGCGCTCGGCTATGGCGCCAACTGGATCACCGAATGGTACGCTTACGACCGGCAGGTGCTGGCGGCACTCGGCCTGACGGAGAATGAGAAGATCGCCGGCTTCATTCACATCGGCAGGCCCGCGCAGGCCCCCGAGGATCGACCGCGGCCCCCGCTCGCCGAGATCGTAACACGATTCACCAATGGAAACGCGAATGGCGAGTAGCGAAATAGCGAGTAGCGAGTAGTGAATAGCGAGTGGTCAGACCGCTTACTGAACCCCATTCGCTATTCGCCCGAGATAGGGACGACCCATGTTCTACGAAACCCGCAAGAACGATCACGGCCTGCCGCGCGACCCATTCAAGGCGATCGTGTCGCCGCGCCCGGTTGGCTGGATCACCTCAATGAGCAGCAAGGGCGAGATCAATCTGGCCCCCTACTCGTTCTTCAATGCGGTGTCGGACGGCCCGCCGATCGTGATGTTTTCCAGCGACGGGTATAAAGACTCGCTCGCCTTCATCGCCGAGACGCAGGAATTCGTCTGCAACCTGGCGATCCTCGATCTGATCGCCGCCGTGGTCACGACCGGCATTTCCTATCCGCGCGGCATCAACGAGATGATCGAGGCCGGGCTTGAGCCTGTTCCCTCCCGCCTCGTGCGTCCGCCGCGGGTCAAGGCGTCGCCCTGCGCGCTCGAATGCAAGCTCCTGCAGATCGTCGACCTCAACGATCTCGACGGCAAGCCGGCGCACCGCCATGTCGCTTTCGGGCAGGTGGTCGGCATCCACATCGATGACCGCTTCATCAAGGACGGGCGCGTCGACACCGCCGCGATGCGCCCGATCGCGCGCTGCGGCTATGCCGACTATGCCGTGGTCGACAAGGTGATCCCGGTGGTGCGCCCGCAGACGCCGGCCGACGCGAAGGCCAAGGCGCAGGCGGCGGAGTGACACCGCGCACCAAGCGCGGCGGCACCCCGACCAGCGAGACCACTTTGCGCCGCTACCGGCTCGCGGTTGTCATGCCTTTGAACGCGAGCTTCTGCATGCCGTTGCCAGTTGCCGCCACGTAGAGATTGCCCTTCGAGTCGGTGGCGATGTGGTGGCCGCCCCCAATCATGCCCGGGCCCGCGATCGTCCCCGCGATGGTGAGCGTCTTGCGATCAAGCACCGCGATGGTCTTGCCGTTGCCGACGTAGAGGAACTGCTGCTCCGGATCCGGCGACAGCGCCAGATTGCGCGCGAACGGGGTGTCGGTCTTGACCAGCTGCTTGATGAACTTGCCGTCATTGCTGAACATCTGCACCCGCCGGTATTCCCGGTCGGCCACGTACACCGTGCCGTCATTGGCCACGCGGATAGCATGCACGATGCTGAATTGATCGGGGCCGGGATCGGAAAAGTGCGTCTGCCTCGGCGCGACGCAATCATCCTTGTCGACCGGCTTGTGGGAGAACGCGCCCCACATCCGCTTGAACGCACCGGTATCGGCGTCGAACACGATGGCGCGATGATTGCCGTAGCCATCGGCCACGAACAGCTCGTTGGTGCGTGGGTGTACCCAGGCATCGGCCGCACGATGGACGTTGGCGGTATCGGCGTTGCCCTTGCTCTGATTGCTCCTGCCGATCTGCAACACGAACTTGCCGTCCTGCGTGAATTTCAGCAGTTGATCGTCGGCGACCGGCTTGAGACCGGGCAGCTTGAGGGCCGGACAATTGTTGCCACCGATCCAGACGAAGCCCTTATAGTCGATGTGGATGCCGTGCTCGCGCTCGATCCACTCGTAGCCCGCGCCGGGGCCACCCCACGACTTGAGATAATTCCCTGCCGCATCGAACACCATGACCGGCGGCGCGGCCATCGCTATCTGATCCGGCTTGAGCGTGCGCGGCCGGTGCAGAACGAACACCTGGTCCTGCGCATTGACCGCAAAGCTCGAGACATCGCCGACGCGAAATTGCGGCGGCACTTTCGGCCACGACGGGTCGACCTCGAAGCGAGGCACCGAGCGCGGAGCCTGCGCCACCGCATCAGCCGCTACGAGCCATCCACCGGCGACGATGGCCGCCAAGACTGCGTGAATCGAGACTGCGTGAATAGAGACGCTGCTGCGCCGCATGAATTCCTCCCGTTTGTCGTTATGTGTCTTGTTGGATTGCGTATTGTTTGGATTGCGTATTGTCGGATTGCCTGGCGAAGTCCCATGCCCTGCATTCGTTACGATGCGGCTTTCCGCCGCCGAGCGCAATATCACATCGCGCATCGCCGCCTGCGCCGACTGGCTCGGCGCAGCTTGAGAAAGGGAGATCGAGCGGCCTCGGGAGGCCGGTCAGGCCGTCTGGATATAATCGCGCAGCGCTTCCTGCTCGCGCTCCATTTCGCCAAGCCGATGCTTGACCACGTCGCCGATCGATATGATCCCGATCAGGCGATCCTGATCGACCACCGGAACGTGGCGGAACTTGCCCGCGGTCATCTGCTCCATGATGGCGCTCACGGTGTCGGCTTCGCTGCAGGTCGACACCTTGCGGGTCATCACTTGCGCAACCGGCGCGTTCAGCGCGGCCGCTCCTTCCGAGGCAAGAGCGCGAACGAGGTCGCGCTCGGACAGGATGCCGATCACTCTGCGCCCCGGACCAAGCACGACAACCGCGCCGATCCGGCGCTGCGCCAATAGCGCGATGGCCGTTTCAAGCGTGGCGTTGGGCTCGATGGTTGTGACGTCACGGCCCTTCATGGACAAGATGGTCTTCACGGTCATGGTCGCCTCCTTGACCGGCGGCAGCCGCCCCGCGGCTCGCCGGCCGCTCACACGCCTACTCGGCTCCGAGGTCCGTCGTCGGATGCGCACACCACGCCGCGCCTGTCGGCAAACGGCGGCTGATCACGAAGATCGCAAGCCACGAGCACTCGGACCGACGAATGCCCAAGCATCATCCCCTCGCGCGGCAGGCGCAAGAGCCCCAGCCGCACAATCTTGTTACGGCTTATCGACTTCGCAAGTGCAGCAATTCTGCACCGGGTCAAACAACGCAAACATCAGAAGGCCGGCGAGAAATCCGCCAATGTGAGCCTCCCATGCAATCGGCATATCCTCTCCTGGCATGTCGATGGCGCCCAAACCGAACAGCAGGTTGACGCCGAACCATACCGCCACGAAGGCAAGCATGCGGCTATCGCGCAAGATCACCGAGAGCGGCGCGGCCGGCACCCGATACGCGTCTTCACCTCTGTTGCCGAGGACGCCGAGCGGCCCGCCGCTATGAAAAGCAAAACGCATCGCCGCCGCCATGGCACCGGAGATCGCGGCCGACGCGCCGACCATCGGCAGCCGCTCGCCGAAATGAACGGCCAGATGGACGGCAGCACCGACTGCGGCGGTCGCGAGAAAGAAAATGAAAAAACGCAGCGATCCGAAACGGCGCGCGACCGGCGTGCAGAATGCGAGCAGCCACACGCCATTGAAGAACAGATGAGCGAGGCTGCCGTGAATGAAGGCATAGGTCACGAACGTCCATACCGCGGCACCCCAGCCGGACGTCCACCACTCCTGCGACAGCAGCGTCAAATCGTAGCGCGCGGGAATGAAGGAGAACAGGATCAGGAACCGGGTCGCCTGCTCGCGGGTGAGCACGAGGTCGTACACCGCATAGACGAGGCCGATCACGGCCAAGAGTGACAACACGACAACCGGGACATTGAAGATGCGTTCGCGGGATGGCTGCACGAAGTCGTTCCAAGTGGAAGAGGCGGAGATAGGCTGCCCGACGCCTCTAGGCAAGCCATTGACCTCATGCTGATCGGACGCGACGGAACCGGCCGCAAACGGCGAAAAAAGTGAGGCTTGTCGGCCTCCCCCGTGAGCAACACCTTGCGAGGTTTAGGACCCCCCAAGTCGGCTGAAGCTTTCGGCTTCAGCTGACTTGGGAGCGGCGCTTCTCAGCGCCTGTCACATCCCCTCGCCTCCCCGATTTCTCAAAGCGACAGCGCGACGCTTACGGGACGTCCTGCGCCGACGCCACCACAACCGCGCCTTAACGCTAACCCGCCGCCCCGCAAAGCAGCGATCGGGCCGCCTCAGCGGCACGCATCCTGCTGCTTGTGCGTGGAAGCCCGGAGAAAGGCCACCCGCTGTCCCGAACGGGGACAGTGGCGGCCAGGAAACGGTCAAGGAATGGTCAAGGAACGGCCAAGGAGCGGCCAGGAATTCGACGCGCGGGACAGAGGCGTGCCATGAGACATCCATCGGTGCAGGAACTGTACGACTACTGGAACACGCAGCGCGGGACGCGGGCGGCGCCCTATCGCTCCGATATCGAGCCGAGCGCCATCCGACGAGCGCTCGCCGACACGTTCATCCTGGCCTTCGACACCCGACACACGTTTCGCATTGCCGGCACGCGCCTGTGCGCCGCCTTCAATCGCGAACTCAGGGGCAGACCGTTTGTCGACCTGTGGGCGGATGAGAGCGTCCGCCGCGTGCAAGACTTGTTGTCGGTCATCATGCACGAAAGCGTCGGTGCGGTTGCCGGCGCGCACGGCCGCAACGCCGAGGGCGCTGCGCTCGATTTCGAGCTCCTGCTGCTGCCGCTCCTCCACCGAACTCCGAGCGACGCGCGCGTGCTCGGCGCGCTTGCTCCGAGCGACGCACCCTATTGGTTCGGCACGACTCCGCTTGGGGGGCTGACGCTCAGCACAATCCGTTACCTCGGCCATGATCATGCGGCCGCCGTCTCGCCTCGCCTGAAAGCGGCACCACCACAGACGGGCGGCCGCATGCGGCGCGGCCTCATCGTCTACGATGGCGGGCAAGCCTGAAAAACCGCCACTCAGAGCCTTTCCCACCTGCAGAATCCGGGCCTGACTAACGCGTCGTTAACGATGCAAGCCTAGGCTCGCCGCAAAGCAATGACGCTTCAGAAATCGGACGAAGCGAATGGCGCTTCCGCTGCTCAAGTCACCTCGGCGGCCCCTCAGCGAGGAGCGCCGAAGGTATCCGCGCGTGCAGGTCAACCTGCTTGGGCGCTACATGCTGACGGACCGGCACGAATACCCTTGCCAGGTCACCGACATGTCACAGGGCGGCATGACCATGGTGGCACCGGTCGTCGGCACGCTCAATGAGCGTGTGATCGCCTATGTCGATCACGTCGGACGGCTCGAAGGCGTAATCGCGCGCGTGCTCGAGAACGGCTTCGCCATGACGATCGCGGCCACGCCGCGCAAGCGTGACAAGCTGGCCGCCCAGCTGACTTGGCTCGCCAACCGGGAGCTCCTCGGCACCGTCGACGACCGCCGTCACGGCCGGGTGGAGCCGCGTAACCCGTCCAGCCGGCTGACCCTGCCAAGCGGAAACAGCCTGGCGGTGCGTGTCATCGACGTTTCGCAATCAGGTTGCGCGATCGCGACCGACCAGCGGCCCGGTATCGGCAGCCAAGTCACGATCGGCAAGACCGCTGGCCGCGTGGTGCGCCACCTCGAAGACGGGTTCGCCATCGAGTACCTCCGCCTGCAGCACCCCGACTTCATCGAAGAGAACGTCACCGGGGTGTAAACGCCCCGCCGCTGTCCTCCTAGCCAGCCAATATCAAAGCACGCTCCAGGGGCCCCCAGCCCCCCGGAATTCCCGCGGCACGGCCGGTTAACGGGCCTGCTCGGACGGGCCCATTGGCGCCGTAACAGCAGGCCTGGCACGGTTAAGGCGCGGCATTGAATAAAATTGTATTATTCTGCATTTTAGTAGAATTTATCTCAAGTATAAATAGTATTAGCTCCAGTCTTTCTATGTTTTTTCTACAAAATGACACGGCACTATTGGCAGCGCTGCAAGATGTTTGTGGGAAGTATGGCCCCAACAACAGGGACGGGGTCAAGATATGCTTCTCGACCGCAAGACAATATTGGGCGCTGGCATTGCCCTGGCCGCAATGGTCGTGGTGATTGCACCAGCGGCGCAGGCTGCCAACGAGCGCCCCTTGTTCATCTCGACCGGCGCCACGGCGCACGCACCGATCGGCTGGACCGATTTCTGCGCCCAGCTGCCGCGCGAATGCGCAACCCGGCCGCTCGAGGCGCGCGACATCGTGCTCTCGCAACGGGCCTGGCAGGACCTCGTGCGGGTCAACCGATGGGTCAACGAGTTGATCAAGCCGATCACCGACATGGATCATTGGGGCGTGATCGAGCGCTGGAGCTACCCGGATGACGGCTATGGCGACTGCGAGGACTACGTCCTGCTCAAGCGCCGGGTGCTGATGGAGGCCGGCTGGCCGCGACAGGCGCTGTTGATCACGGTCGTGCGCGACGCCAAAGGCGAAGGTCACGCCGTGCTCACGGTCAAGACCGACCAGGGCGAGTTCATCCTCGACAACCAGGAGGAGCGCGTCCTGCTCTGGTCGGAGACCAGCTACCGCTTCGTGAAGCGGCAGTCGCAGACGGATCCGAACGTGTGGGTCGCGCTTGGCGATCAACGTCCGGCCATTGCCACCGCAGCCTCACGCTGAAGACATCGCGCCGAAGACGTTGGCGCTGAAGACAAGGAGCTACGCGACCCCGGTCACGTCCCCACCCCTCCCCGTCCCCAGACCGGGTTCGCGCGCGGCCGCCCCTCCCCCCGGGGGCGGCCGCACCCTTTTGAGAACCCATGTTTGAGAACCCATGGGAGATGCCGCTGTGAGAGTTGATGCGCTCTCTCGGCAACACGGCCCACGACGCTCCGGGGCGGTTCATTTAAGCGATGCCACCGCGCCGATTTATTTTCATCGTGGCAGCATGACTGACGCGCGCAGGCCTCCTGCTGGACGGTTACTGAGCCTCAATTCACCCCCGTGAGCCTGCACAATCGAAAATGCAATAGCCAAGCCCAGGCCTACTCCACCGGTCTCCGGGTTACGCGATGATTCGATACGATAGAACGGTTGGAACACGCGTGAGAGTTCTTGCTCCGGGATGCCTGGACCTTCGTCATCGATGGTGATCTCGATCAGCTTTGACGAGGGCCTGATCGCGACATTGGCTTTCTTTCCGTACTTGACGGAGTTGTCGATCAGGTTGCAGATCGCGCGTTTGAGCGCAGCTGGACGACAGTCGTATACAACAGGCTCAGCAGGCTCCATCTTCACCGGCAAGTCCGTGTCGGCCATGTCGTCGACAATGCTCTGCACGAGTGCCGAAAGGTCGGTCGGCCGTCGTATTTCCGCGGCGGCCTCGTCCCGGGCGAATGCGAGCGTCGTGGTGACCATGGCGTCTATCTCGGCGATGGAGGCGAGCATCTTCTCTCGCTCAACCGTGTCTTCAACACTTTCCACGCGCAGCCGCAGGAGAGTCAGCGGAGTACGAAGGTCGTGCGAGATGGCGGCGAGCATGCGCGTGCGATTCTCCACCAGATTGCGCAGCCGCGCCTGCATTGTGTTGAACGCCCGCGAGGCTTGTCGCATCTCGATTGTTCCCGTCTCGGGCAGCGGGGAAACATTCAAATCATTGCCGAGCCGTTCGGCAGCGGCCGAAAGCGAGGTAAGGGGCGCGGTGACGCGCCGCACGACCCAAACGGAAATCGCGACGAGGATGATGGCCATGAGGCCCATGGAGACGAGGAACTGCCGCGAAAGGCCGGGCCCGCTCGTCAGCAATGCCGTGGTGAAAGAGAGCCACTGACCGTCCGGCAGCGGAACGGCAACCTGCAGATCGCCGAACCCGCCGAGAGGCCCGAAGCCATGCATCATCGGGCCGTGCCCCATCATCGGCGGCCAGCCTTCGAAGACGCCACCGCTTGCCGGTGAGACCGATACGCGAGGCTGCCTCGTTGGGCCAAGAGATAACTGATCGATCAAGAAATCCCTGACCGCCTGAGCAACGGGGCTGTCCGTTGGAGCGATCGAGGGCGGCGCGGTGGAGAGAGAGACACGGAAGCCCGGATCGTTCAACGCAGCGACAATCCGCTCTCGCCCGTCGCGCGGCGTATCCTGCACGAGACGGGCCAGATTGGCGATGCGCTGCGCAGTCGCAAACCCGCCCACAGCGCGCACAGCCTGCTCGCGGTCGCTGCTGTAGATCAACGATCCTACCAAATGCGAGATGAGCAACCCGGCCAGCAGGATCAGCAAGGTCTGTCCGAACAGGCTCCTGGGAAGAAACCAGCTCATGCGCGGCTCACCGTCGGTGTGAACATGTAACCGCCGCCCCATACGGTCTTGATGATTTTCGGATCGCTCGGGTCCCGTTCCAGTTTCTTGCGCAGCCGGCTCACCTGGGTGTCGATGCTGCGGTCAAGCGCACTGGCGGAGCGCCCGCGCGCCAGATCGAGAAGCTGGTCGCGGCTGAGCACCCGCTGCGGGCGCTCGACCAGAGCCAGCAGGAGATCGTATTCGCCAGTGCTGAGCGGGATAGTGAGGCCGTCGTCGCGCAGAAGCTCGCGGGCGCCAGTGTCGAGTTCCCAGCGGTCAAAGCGGTAACGTTTGGGCTGCTCGCCGGAATGTATTGTTGCCCCATTGTCATCGCTGCGGCGGAGCACCGCCTTAATGCGCGCGATCAGCTCGCGGCTACCGAATGGCTTGGGCAGGTAATCGTCCGCGCCCATTTCAAGGCCGATGACCCGGTCGAGCTCATCGCCCTTGGCGGTCAGCATGATGATAGGAATATTCGAACCCGCGCGCAGCGCGCGACAGAGCGCGAGGCCGTCTTCGCCCGGCAGCATCAGGTCAAGGAGGATGAGATCGATGCGGCTGTCGGCCAGAACCTTGCGCATGGAACGGCCATCTGCGGCGATGCTGACGCGGAAACCCTCCTTGGTCAGAGCACGCGAGACGAGATCACGGATGTCCCGGTGATCGTCTACGATCAAGATATGCGGCGTCCCTGCCATGGCGGAAATATAGACCCTCGCCGCAGGTTCGCCTGTTTGGAAGTGTGGCGGCCTGTGTCGGATGTGGCATCTGACACACTTTGTCACACAATAGAGTGTCTCTGAAACACTTGGGTGAAATCGGACCTGTCCAATGCGTCCTCAGCAACGGATTTCTCTGTTGGCAAGGCATTGGAGATAGCCATGAAGAAAAAGATCTTGGTGATCGGCGGCATCGTGACGGCAGCGATGCTGGCGGGCGGTTGGGCGCTGGCGCAGTCGCGTCCCCACGGCCCCGGCGCATTTGGACCACCGTTCATGCACCGCGGCGGCGGGGCGGGCATGGGTCCAGGCATGGGTTCAGGAATGGGTCCAGGAATGATGCGGCGCATGGGCAGTGAAACGGGCCCTGGAACCATGGGGATAGGTCCCGGGATGGCGGGGATGGGGCCCGGAATGATGATGGGTCACGACGCGGCGACCATGGCGCAGCTGCGCGACGTCCACGCGTTGCTCGTCAATCACGATCGCATCAAGCGCGAGGTCACGAATCTGCCTGATGGCATCCGCACAGTGACTGAATCGGACGATCCTGAAATCGCGGCGCTGATCAAAACTCACGTTGCGACTATGGGCAAGCGGGTCGAGGCGGGAGATGACCCGGGCTTGCCGATCGAGAGTCCGGCGCTGCATTCGATCTTCCGCGACAAGGACAAGATCAAGACGACCTACGAGACCACCGCAAACGGGATCACGGTCGTGCAAACCTCAAGCGATCCGGCGACCGTCGCCGAACTGCAGAAGCACGCCTCGGAGGTAACCGAACTGGTGCAAGGCGGCATGGCTGCCCTCCACACTGCCATGATGCAGAACCACGGCGGCTTCATGGGGCGCATGATGCACGGCCCGATGATGCCGGGCGGCAACACCGCGCCAGACTCGCGTTGACGGATTGCGCGGCTCGGCTCCGTCGGGCCGCGCACGATCCTTGAAACTCGGGCTTGCGAGTGCAAAAAGAGCCAACCGGAAGGATCCCTTATCGATGCGTCTCTCGTCTTTACCAACCGCAGCGGTCTTGTTGATAACGCTGACGGGCGCAAGCCACGCTCAAGACTCGCGCGAACTCGTCCGTCTGCCAGGGCCCATGCAGGAGCACATGCTTGGCAATATGCGCGATCATCTCGCGACGTTGAACGAGATCATCGGCGATATTGCCAATGGCCAGTACGACGATGCCGCGAAGCTCGCCGAGCAAAGGCTCGGGATGAGCTCGCTCAGTCTACACGGAGCCGCTCACATGGCGCCGTTCATGCCACTGCCAATGCAGGAGATTGGAACCAGCATGCACCGCGCAGCAAGCCGCTTGGCCATCGTGCTGCAGGACACCTCGGTATCGCCATCGCTTGACACAATGCGCGATGTTAGCCGGGCCCTGCATGAAGTCACGACGACCTGTGCGTCCTGCCATGCGAGCTACCGGGTGCGCTGAGCGATTGCCGTCGGCGCGGGGGTTGCTCATCCTTCGATGGGATCGGAGCCAGCTCAAGCACATCTTTGCGGTCTTCATGGTGATGGTTGGAGTATTCCTCAGCTTTGATCCCGAGCCCGTCGTCAGCCGCAGTGACCTGAGCCCCTCGGCTCATCCAATCCGTTGCAGCCCCTTCGCGTAGCGCTGCCAGCGCTTGACGTAGATGTCGGCGGCGCCGGCGATCATCTGCGCGGCCTTCTCGTCGAGCGTGCGCAAGACGCGCGCCGGTGCGCCGACGATCAGCGAATAATCCGGGAAGGTCTTGCCCTCGGTCACCAGTGCGCCGGCGCCGACCAGCGAGTTCTTGCCGATGCTGGCGCCATTGAGCACGACGGCGCCCATGCCGATCAGGCTGTTGTCGGCAACCTTGCAGCCATGCAGCACCACGTTGTGGCCGATGACGCAATCATCCCCGATCACGATCGGAAAGCCCGGATCGGTGTGCAGCGTCGCGTTGTCTTGAATCTGCGAGCGCTCGCCGAGCTCGATCCACTCGTTGTCGCCGCGCAGCACCGAACCGAACCAGACGCTCGCATGGGACTTGAGCCGCACGCGACCGATCACCGTTGCGCTGTCGGCGATCCAATAATGCTCAGGAAGGTCAGGCCGCTCGCCGTCGAGCTCGTAGATGGCCATGCGCACGCTCCATGTCGTTGGCGCGCGACCTTGCCATGCTGGTGGTCGGTTGGCGAGCCGACGGCGCGAGCGTCAGTCGCTCAGATCTGCAACATGGCCGCGAGCGCCATGATCGCGACCGAGCCGGACATCAGGCTCCATATGCCGGCAACGACGGTCGAGGCCATCACCAGTTGAAAGCTGCGGCCTTCGATCTCGTTGCCGCGGATGGTATTGCGCATGATGAGAAACGGCGCCGCAAACACCAGGATCGGCACCGCCATGAAGGTCGAGGGCTTGGGTCCGCGTTCCAGCACCCGGAAGCTCAGCGTCTGGCTGGTCACAAGCTGATAGCCGGT
The DNA here is from genome assembly GCA_963753575.1 of uncultured Alphaproteobacteria bacterium. Taxonomy (GTDB): domain Bacteria; phylum Pseudomonadota; class Alphaproteobacteria; order Rhizobiales; family Xanthobacteraceae; genus VAZQ01. Next base: position 468,654 of record CAVWCR010000003.1, on the reverse strand, counting down.
CGCCAGCAGGCCCGCGACCGCAAAGCCCATCGCCAGCGAAAAGAACAGGTGAACCGATTCCGGTGACATCGCGCCCTCGCTCCGTAAGCTGCTTCGCAAAGCCGGACGCCGGGCGCCACCATATCCTTAATTAATCCTTAACGCCGAACGGAGCCGGATCGGGTGCAGAAAAGGTATCGCGTGGCATACTCACAGTTGATTCGCGCAACGCATGGACACGCAATAGGCACGCATGGCGGTTTCCGACCTCCTTCGGCACTCTGCGGCCCGCGGCTACGCGCACCGCCCCGGCAGTAACCTTACGCTGCCGCTGGTACTCCTGGCCGGGCTGGCGGTGGCGGCAGCTGCTTTCATCAGCTATGCGCTGTGGCCGCGCTGGCCCGCCGTGCCGGTCGGGCCGGATGCGCCGCCATTGCCGATCACGGTCGCGGGCGTCTCCTTCAACGTGCCGCCCGGCGCCATGCGCATCCCGCTGCAGCGCCAAGCCGGTCAGCACGAACGGGTCGACCTGGCGTTCCTGTGGCCTTCGCTTGTGCCGCCCGAGCCGTTGCTCCGAACGCCGGGCGCACCGCCCACTTCGCCGCGGGCGATCGACCGTCTGTTCGTGACGATTGCCGCCGCCGGCAGCACACTGGCGCCGGCCGAGCGCATCAAGACCATCTATCCACGCTATGTCGTCGCCGAACCGGGTCCCGGCCCCGATGGCCTTGCGATCCGCCCGTTCCGCAGCGGCACGCCCTATCAAGGCGAAGATCTGATCTACGACGCTCTCGCGCCCAACGAATTTCTGGTGCGCTGCAGCCGCAACGGCGCCGGCCCGACGCCCGGCATCTGCCTCTACAACCGCCGCGTCGGCGGCGCCGACATCGTGGTGCGGTTCCCGCGCGACTGGCTGACCGATTGGCGTGCGCTCGATACCGGGATCACGCGCCTGATCGACAGCCTGCGCCCGCACGCCGGCTGACCGCGCGCGCCTCACGCCAAGGCTCCCTGACGCGCAGCGCAGGAACAAGCGTGCGGGAGCGCCCGTTGACGCTGACACCGCAATGCAGCAAAACCATCGTCCGGGCTCAACAAGGACTGTCGATCCATGCAGAAACGCCGCCCCGTGATGCTGGTCGTGCTGGATGGCTGGGGCTGGCGCGAGGAGACCGCGGACAACGCCATCCGCCAGGCCAAGACGCCAACCTTTGACCGGCTTTGGACAACGGGGCCGCATGCGTTCCTGCGCACATCGGGACGCGACGTCGGCCTGCCCGACGGGCAGATGGGTAACTCGGAAGTCGGACATCTCAATATCGGCGCGGGCCGCGTCGTCATGCAGGACCTGCCGCGCATCAGCGACGCAATTGCGAGCGGCGAGATCGAGCACGCGCCGGCGCTCACCAGCTTCATTCAAAAGCTCAAGCAGAGCGGCGGCACCTGCCACCTGCTCGGGCTGGTGTCGCCGGGCGGCGTGCATTCGCATCAGGATCATGCCGTTGCGCTTGCGAAGATTCTGACCGATGCGAACATCCCGACGGTCATGCATGCGCTCACCGATGGCCGTGATACGCCACCGCAGTCGGCGGGCGATTATCTCAAGGCCTTGATCGACGCCCTGCCGAAGTCGGTCGCGATCGCCACCGTCTGCGGACGCTACTACGCCATGGATCGCGACAAGCGATGGGAGCGCGTGGCGAAAGCCTACGCCACCATCGTCGAGGCGGAAGGCCCGCATTTTGCGCAAGCCGGCATGGCGGTTGCTGATGCCTATGCGAGCAAGACCTACGACGAGTTCATCATCCCCGCGGTGATCGGCTCCTACGCGGGCATGCGTGACGGTGACGGCATTCTCTGCTTCAACTTCCGCGCCGACCGCGTGCGCGAGATTCTTTCTGCCATGCTCGATCCGGCGTTTTCCGGATTTCCGCGCAAGCGCCTCGTGCGCTTTGCCGCCGCCGTCGGCATGGCGCAGTACAGCGAAGCGCTCGACAAGCTGATGGGAACGATCTTCCCGCCCCAGACATTTGCGCACATCCTCGGCGAGGTCGTCGCCAACGCCGGCCGCACCCAATTGCGCATGGCCGAAACAGAGAAGTACCCGCACGTCACCTACTTCCTCAACGGCGGCCGCGAGGAGCCCTATGAGGGCGAAGATCGCATCATGGTGCCCTCGCCCAAGGTCGCGACCTACGACTTGCAGCCGGAGATGTCGGCGCCCGAATTGACCGCAAAGGCGGTCGAAGCGATCCGCTCGGGCAAGTACGACCTGATCGTGCTCAACTATGCCAACCCGGACATGGTCGGCCATACCGGCAGCCTGCCGGCTGCGATCAAGGCGGTGGAAACCGTCGACACCGGCCTGGGCCAGATCGCCGACGCGGTCGAAAAATCCGGCGGCGCGCTGCTCGTCACCGCCGACCACGGCAATTGCGAGATGATGCGCGACCCCAAGACCGGCGGCCCGCACACCGCTCACACCACGAACCCGGTGCCGCTCTTGTTGACCGGCGCGCGCAATCGCGCGCTCGTGTCGGAAGGTCGCCTCGCCGATATCGCGCCGACCTTGCTCGAGCTCATGGACCTGCCCAAGCCGCCGGAGATGAACGGCGTATCGCTGCTGCAGGGCAATTAGTGCCGCCGATTTGAAGTTCCCACACCACCTGCAGCAAACTCTGACAGGAACTTTCTAGTGCCCCTTTGTTTCCGAAGTTCGTGTCAGAGGGTGCTGCAACGACTAAACGAACTTCGGAGACGGGGCACTAGCAGCGGACCCGTTTCATCCGGAAGCGTAAAGTAGGCAAAGGCGCTGGCGTTCCGTCCCCGCAAGATCGTGCGCCGCGCCCACCGCTATCGGCGTCGTTGCAACGCGCGCGGCGCCGCAAGCACAACGAAAGAAGGCAGGCATGGGTAAAATATCGAGCGCGATTGCAGGGGTCATGATCTTGCTGGCCGCTCCGCAGGCAATCGGCCGCGCCGAGCAGTCCGCACCCCCCGTCGCCGGCGAATATGGACCATGGGGATTCGATCTTGCCGGCATGGATTCGTCGACCAAGCCCGGCGACGACTTCTTTCGATATGCCAATGGTGCCTGGTATGACCGCACGCTCATCGCGCGCGATCGCGACAGCAATGGGATTGACAGGATATTGAATGATGTCGTGGAGCTTCGCATCCGCGATATCCTCGAACGCGGCGAGCATGGCGTCGAGGCTCGCGCCCGCGCGGATGCTGCAAAAATCGGCGCCTTTTATGCAGCCTTCATGAATGAGGCCCGTGCGGAGACCCTCGACGCGCAACCGATCAAGCCGCTTATTCAAGAGCTCCGCGCGGCAGTGTCGCGAGATGATCTCGCCAGGCTGATGGGTGCATCGCCTGGGACATTCTTCAACTCGATCTTCAGCATCTCGATCGACGTCGACGCCAAAGCGCCGGACAAATACGTCGTCTCGATTGGTCAGGGCGGCCTTGGCCTTCCTGATCGCGACTACTATCTGACGCCGCAATTTGCGGACAAGAAGGCGGCTTATCAGGCCTACGTTGCACAAATTCTTGAGCTGATTGGCTGGGAGGCTCCGCGGCAGTCGGCTGCCGCGATCCTGGCGTTTGAAACGGCAATCGCGCAGGCGAGCTGGACCGTTGCCGAGCAGCGCGATTCCGAGAAGACCTACAATCCAATGAGTGTGGCGCAGCTCGAGCAGACTGTTCCGTTTCCATGGCGCAGACTGTTGGAGGGTGCAAATCTCCGCGACCTCGAGCGCGTGGTTGTGCTGGAGAAGACGGCCGTTCCAAAGATTGCGGATCTGTTCGCTCGGACGCCGGTGGACACGCTCAAAGCCTGGCAAGCCTTTCACATCGCGGACTTGGCGGCCCCATACCTCTCAAAGCGTTTCGTATCCGCGAATTTCGATTTTCGCGGCAAGAACTCTTGGCGGGGTACTCGAAATTTCGGAGCGCTGGAAACGGGGGGTGAACTCCGTCGACGACGCCATGGGAGAGGCGATCGGGCGGATCTATGCGGCGCGCTATTTTCCGGTCGGAGCCAAGGCAAAGGTCGAGGCATTGGTCGAGCAGCTGCGCCTGGCGTTGAAGGGCCGCATCGAGCGGGTCGCTTGGATGAGCCAGGAAACGAAAATCAAAGCGTTGGAAAAGCTCGCGCGCTTGAACGTCAAGGTCGCCTATCCGGCGAAGTGGCGCGATTACTCGACCCTGGAGGTTCGGCCCGACGAGCTGGTTGGCAATCTGCAGGCCGCTGGCCGATTCGAGTGGCTTCGAAAAGTCAAACGGCTGACATCGCCTGTCGACCGCGACGAATGGATGATGACTCCGCAGACGGTGAACGCCTATTACAACCCCAACCTGAACGAGATCGTCTTGCCGGCGGCGCAGCTGCAGCCTCCTTATTTCGATCCTGCGGCGGACCCGGCGGTGAACTATGGCGCTATCGGCGCTCTCATTGGCCACGAGCTGACGCACGCGTTCGACGACGACGGGCGCAGGTTCGATGCAGCCGGAGTGCTTTCCGATTGGTGGACGCCCGTCGACGCCGAGGAATTCAAAGGTCGGGCCGAGAAGCTCGGCCGGCAATACGACGCCTTCGAGGCCTTTCCCGGAGCGCATGTGAACGGTGATCTCACCATAGGCGAGAACATCGCAGACCTTGGTGGGGTCTTGATTGCCCTTGACGCCTATCATGGTTCGCTCTTGGGCAAACCGGCGGCAGTCATCGACCGGCTCACCGGCGACCAGCGTTTTTTTCTCGGCTTCGCTCAGGCTTGGCGCAAGAAATCGACCGAGGACGCGGTCCGTCAGCAACTCGTGTCTGATCCGCACGCTCCGGAGCAGTTCCGGGTCAATGGCGTCGTGAGAAATGTGGACGCCTGGTATGACGCCTTCGGCGTGAAGGCAGGCGACAAGCTCCGATTAGCGCCTCAGGCCCGCGTTCGGATCTGGTGACGGGAGATCGTGGCCTCGCCCTGACGCCGACGCAATGTCGAGCTTCACGACGCGCCAAATCTGCATCACCAACAAGTCTTCACCACCACCAGCCCTGTCGCCGCTGATAGTAGGACTGGCTGCCCCGGCGCTGATCGTAGTACTGGCCGCCGCGCCAGGGCGCAAATCCACCGTCGTCCCCGGCGTTTCCGCGCGCGACGCGTGGCGGGGTCCGGCGCATCGCGAGGCCGCCCTGTGGCTGGTTGTGCAGCGCCACGATAAACTCCGTGTGATAGTTGGTCTCGCGGTTCAGCGGCTCGTCCGAGATGATGAGCGAGGATCGCGGCAATGCGGTCGGCGCGAGCGAAGCGAGCACATCTTGCGGGATGCTGATGCGGTCGAGCGCGGCCTTCGCGTTGTCTCCGCTGTCGATCGTGACCGCGGTCCAGCGCAGGCCCCCCTCGGCAGGCGCCACCGCCGTGAACACATGGGTGCCGATCGGCTTGTCCGGGTCGCGGATCGTAACCGGGGCCTCCAGGGCCGCCTCGAAGCCGCGCCGCACATAGAGCCGCTGCGTCTTGCGGCTGATGAAGACCGAGACCGGCTGGAGCGCGAGCTTTGCCTCGCGCGCCGCCTTGGCGGCGTCGGCCCGCTTGGCCTCGGCCGCCTTGGCGGCATCTTGGGCTGCCGCCGCCGCGTCGAGCTTTGACTTCGCGTCGGCCTCGGCAGTGTCGAGCTGCGCTTGCAGCTCCGCGACCCTGGCGGCTGCCTTCTCCTTCAGCGCCTCGGCGCGCGCCTTGGCTTGGTCCGTCTTGGCGGCGGCGAGCGCCTTCTCGGCGCGCGCCAACGCGGCGTCGGCGCGGGTCCTGAGCCCTTTCAGCTTGCGCAGCGACGCCTTCAGCGGCGCCGCCTCGCGCGCCGCTGCTGCTGCCGCGCTCTTCGCCTCAACGGCCGTCCGGGCGGCCTCGTCCGCCGCGCGGGCGAGCGTTTCGGCGCGCGCCGGGACGGCCGCGATGGCCTCTGCCTTCGGCGCGAACAGCGCCGGATGCGAAAACGCGACCGGCTCCGCATCGTTCGGCGCGATGATCACGCGCATGCCGATCCGTACCTTGTCGAAGAGCTTCTCTGCAAAGCCATAGGGCATGCGCACGCAACCGTGCGAGGCTGCATATCCGGGCAGCGGGCCGCCGTGCAGCGCGATGCCCGACCAGGTGATGCGCAGCATGTTCGGCATCCAGGCATCGTCATAGAGGTTTGAGTGGTGGTCCTTGTCCTTCTGCACGACGCTGAAGACGCCGGACGGCGTCTCGCGTCCCCGCGTCCCGCTCGATACCGGCGCCCGCAGGATCCAGCCGTCGGCGTCGTAGATGGTCACGTGCTGGCTCTTGATCGAAACGATCGCCATGAGCGGCTCGCCGGCGTCACGCGGAGCCGCCGTCTCGGTGGAGCGCGCAGGACGCGCCTTGGCGTCGGCGGGCGGCGCCGCGGTCAGCGCCGTCAGCGCGGCCGTAGCCGCGAGCGTCACAATGGCGGCAGGCCGCCATCGCCGGATCGCCTGGGTGGGTTGCATCGTCATGGATTGAGTTGTCATGCCACGCTCTGGTTGAAGTGCCTCCCCCCGGGGCCTCTGCCAGGGGAATCGCGGGGAATAAACACTGGACACCAGTGGATGGTTCCTGCTTTGCGGCCCGCGGTCAACAGACGCTTTTACGAGGGTACCAGGGGGTTGGGCGGAAGTCGAAATCGGTTCACGTCCTGCCTGCATCTTCGGGCTCGCACCCTTTGGGCCGATCAGCGTCAGAAAATCCCTGCGCGGATGGCTGAGTTGCCAATGCGAGCAAAAGCAAAATAACATTATGGGGCTCCGCTGGAAGCGCAATTCATGGGGATAATTCATGGCGAAGAAAGCGAAATCAAAGTTTGACCCGAAAGTGTTTCTCGCCACCGTGGACGGTGGCCGAACCGTAGCCAGCCCCCGGAATGGAGATGTGATCTTCTCGCAGGGGGATCCTGCGGACGCGGTCTTTTACATCCAGACAGGCAAGGTGAAGATCACGGTCACATCGGAGCAAGGGAAAGAAGCAGTCGTCGCCATTCTTGGTCCGGGCGCTTTCTTCGGTGAGGGCTGCCTAGTCGGTCAGCAGATGCGGCTTGCAACGGCCTCGGCCATAGTCGATAGCGACGTGATGCGGGTGGAAAAGGCAGAAATGATCCGCATCCTCCACGCCGAGCCAATGTTTGCTGAGATGTTCATGGCACATTTGTTGACCCGCAACAGCCGGATTGAGGAAGACCTAGTCGATCAGTTGTTCAACTCAAGCGAAAAGCGTCTGGCACGGACGCTTCTCCTGCTCGCGAATTACGGCAAGGAAAGTAAGCCGGAACCGATCACCACAAAGATTAGCCAAGAGACGCTCGCAGAGATCGTCGGCACGACCCGATCCCGGATCAGTCACTTTATGAACAAATTCAGGAAGTTGGGTTTCATCGATTACAACGGTAATCTGCAGGTGCATAGCTCATTGCTGAGCGTCGTTCTGCGCGACTAAAGGCGATGCCCATTCGGACCATGTGAGCAATTTTGAACAGACAGCATTATTATATCGTGTTTACATGTTGTTTATCTCCGGATGTTTGGTCCCGTCCATCCTGATGTTTGGTCCCGTCCAAGTGTCTGACCATTGTCAAGCGTTTCGCCACTGTTCTGATGGCCGCTGGTGCCCGGCTGTCAGCCTATTCGGAGGCCCCCATGCAGGATTTTTTTATCCGCCAAAATATCGACCACTATCGAAAACTGCTTGAAACAGAGACGGACGAAAACGAGCAGAAAAAAATTGCCAAATTGCTCGCGCGCGAAGAGGGCCGGCTGTCGCAATTCGCTTTTGGTCCGAGCAAGAGGCCCGCTACCCGTTGAGTAAGAGCGGATATTGCCTGTAAAAGTGCTGGCGTCTCCGGTGCAGGTCGGGATTTCACCCTGAAGAACCGCTCGCTCAGCCCGGTCTCGCAGCTATTCATCGAACACGTCATCGGACACACCCGCGGGCTCGCGAAGTCTCTGTCCCAACGAAATGATAGAGCCCATGTCCGGTCACGGCCCCACCCGGACCGCAACGCCCGCAGATCGGCGCCGTCGAGAGCCAAGCAGACATCAAAGCGCCTGATCCGGGCTGGCCCGGCCCCGCCGCATCAATCGCGCGTCCGTCTCCGCCTTAACGAGAGGCTGCCGCTTGAACGGTCTCAGGCCGATACAAGATCGACCACATCGCCGCAATTGCCGCAGTGATCCCGATGAGGAGGATCATCCAGAACGATACCAGCGGGTCCACTCCAACCACCCGGTGCGCGGCAGCCAGCAGCAGAATGATCACGGCGAGCACAATATTTGTTCCGCTGTGCCATCTCATAGAATCGGTCCGACGTGCCCACAGCGCAAGCAAGATCAAAGCGACACCGGCAACTGCCAGTTCAATTTGATTCACCTCGCCGGCAGGGCGTGAAAAGATCGCCCGATAGGCGAGCCAAAGGCCAATCAAGATGGTCGCAAGGTTTGCAATCATCATTGCACCTCGGTTTCGTGAGTGAGCTGGAGAAAACGCCAAATGATTGGCGGAATCGCGAGAAATGCGACGCTGCTTGCGACAATCAGTCCCTTCCAGCCGACTTGCAGGGGCGTCCACGCGACGATTGCGATCGCAGTCAGGCTGTGGAGCCCGTATAAGATGAAGGAGAGCCGGTGCAGCAGGGACGCACCTTGAAGACGTGCAATCGCATAAGCGAGCCCGTAGCTTCCCGCGAGCGCCACATAGAGGCCCAGGAGCAATGCCGTCTGCAGCAGGCCAATCTCGCTCATTCGGCAGCTCCAGCGGCGGCCAAGACAGGCGCCCGTCTGCCAATCGTGAGTAAGTCCCACACCAGAGCCACATAGCCTACCGCGAACATGAGCCCGAAGATCAGGCGAGTGACCATCCCCTGGACGAACCATTGGTTCTCCTGGCCGGCAACAAACGCTTCGTGGGTCGATCCGCCGATTGCGCGTTCGACGAAAGCTTGCGCAAAGCCCGACACCAAGAGGGCGCCCACCATGCCAACGAGACCAAGGTTAAGCGCCGCAAACGACCACTTCCAAAGCGCGCCCTCCAAATAGGCGAGGCCGCGGACCTTCTGGATGACCAGATAGATGACCGACAGCACGCCACATGCGTAGGCCCCCCAGAACGCAAAATGTCCGTGTGACACGGTCCACTGTGTTCCGTGGGCATAAAGATTGACCTGTGGCAACGTAATCATGAAACCCCAGACGCCCCCGCCGAGGAAGTTGCCGAATGCCTCCGCCATCATCCAGTACAGGGCTGGCCGGTTCGTCGTCTTCATGTGATGGGTCCCCGCGTCATAGACAGCGTGTATGACCATTCCGAGAAGCGGCAGCGGTTCGAGCGCCGAGAAGAAACCCCCGATGGTGAGCCAGTAGTTTGGCGTGCCGATCCAAAAATAGTGGTGGCCCAGCCCCAAAATTCCGGTCCCGAGAACGAGCGCCACCTCAATATAGAGCCAAGTTTCAACTATCCGTCGGGATGTGCCGAGAAGCTGCATCAGCGTCCAGGCCATGATGCAGCCAATGAGGACCTCCCACGTCGCTTCAACCCAAAGATGGACAAGCCACCACCACCAGAACAAGTCCGCTGACATGTTGCTAATGGCGGGGAATGCATCCAGGTAAAGGACGAGAAGCGGCACGAGGTCGATCATCAGCACCGCGGTTATCCCGGTGATCTTACCCGTAACATACGCGGTTCCTATGACGTTGTAGGCGAAGACCGCCATGACCACGACGACGCCGATTGCGGCCCAACGCGGCGCCTCAACGTATTTTCGACCCTGGTTTATGAGCCACAGCGCAATCTCGTTGCTGCTGCCGTATTGAACAAAAATGAAGACAATCGCAACGACGGCAACAGCGCCGCAGAATACGTAGAACAAAACTTCCGCCAATTGAATTCCCACAAGTTCGCGGCCGAACTCTTCAGGCAAGAACCAATAGATCGCTCCCATGAATCCCATAAGAAGCCAGATTATCATCGTGTCGATGTGAAGAATCTTGGCGATGTTGAAATGAAGGAGTCCAAATAGGAAGTTGGGGTTGACGTAGTAGTAGGCCGACATCAGGCCTGCGGCCGTCATAACCCCGAACAGCGCAATCGCCGCCGTCAAGTATTTTAGCGCGAGTTGCTGGGAGCGATACATCGCGGCCTCCTACGGCTTCGATTGCATGCGGCCGAAATTCGGCGGGAAGCCGTTGGTATCCACCGCGGCCATCCATTTCAGATAGGCGACAGTGGCCTCGGCCTCTTGCCGGGTAATCCCGAGGTCCGGCATCGCGCGCGTCCAGGTGCGATACTTTTCTGGTTCCATAAGGAACTTCACCATCGCCTCTTCTCGCGTTGCAGCACCCGTCATTGCCTGCCAAAGCTGCCAAGCAGGATCGAGCCAGGCCTTGGTAAGGTCGGGGGCAAAATAGGCGCCGTTACCAAAGAAGGTATGGCAATTCATGCATGCACGGCTTTGAATCACCATCTTACCCTTGTCGATAAGTGCTTCTGCTCGCGCCGCATCCACGGACTTGCCGAACAGAGGCTCGGGCCCTCCGATCGCAGGCATGTCGTGGCCGCGCTTTACATCAAACTTGTAATCGATGTGCTGATTGATGACAGTGTAAAGTGGGACATTGGCGCCGCCCGGCGTTATCACGGCAAGGCTGTCGATCGTTAGCATGATGAGGACGACAGACATGACCGCGACCGTGCTGATCGCGCCGGCGCGCCAAAATGCTGGGTCATCGAAGCGCATGAGGCTATTCCCCCCTTTTTAACACACTGGGATTTCGTGCTCTTCCGGCATTGATATAAATCAATACAGTCGCATCTCATCCACTGAGCTTGGGGACCTTCGGGCGCGAAGGGCAACGATCTCGCTCAGATCACGGCGGGCTAGTGCCGCCGATCTGAAGTTCCTACAACACTTGCGGCAAACTCGGTTAGGAACTTCAGATCGAAAAGCGGCACTACGATCATAGAGTTGCTGGTGCCCCTTTGTTTCCGAAGTTCGTGTCAGAGGGTGCAGCGATGACTTAACGAATTTCGGAAACGGGGCACTAGTTCAATTCAGAGATGCGAACAGACGATGGTCGTGGTTGCGGTGGTCTGGCGTCGTGTAGCGAATTCTTTCGAATAGAGTGCTGGAGGAGGTATAGTCGCAGAATGACAGCCGACACCGTCGAAACGTCGGAAAGCCTTATTCGCTGGAGTTATTTGTGGTGCGCGTTGGCGGCAATTGCCGCAATGACCGTCGCCATTGTAATCCGCAATCTATGGCTCCTAAATTTCATCCATGTTCTCTCCAGTCTCTTATGGACCGGAATCGATCTCTTCATGGGATTTGTGCTTGGCCCAATCCTGCGGCGCGTGGAGCTTCCCGTACGCCGAGAAATCGCACGGCGGCTCACACCGCGTACCTTGTTTCTGATGCCTACTGTTTCAATCATCTCAGGCACGACCGGTTGGTTCCTCGCGGTCGAACTCGGCTACGCTACGCTCGATTGGCCGCCATATGGTTGGGTTGCGGCGGCGCTGGTGCTGGTCATGCTGATGACAATCCAAGGCCTGGGCTTTCTAACTCCGGTCAACGTGCTCGTCTGCCTTGAGTTGAGAAAAATCGAGCCCGATCTTGATAAGATTAGCGCTTGGATGCACAGATATTTCTTTGCGGTTGCAACGCAGGGAACGATGCAGGTCGCGATCATTGTTATCATGACCCGCTTTCGGACGGGTATCTGAGCGTCTTTCGTTGCTTTGGTAACATCGAGCGAAGGCCGGTGGCCTGATGTCTGTTCTTGTGACATACCCGGGCCTCCCGCAACGTCCGCTTTCGCGCCGCTGGCGAGAGCTAAGCGGGCATTAAGACGCCTGATCCTGGCGGCTGACTTCGTGACTGCAGAACGCAGCGCGCCCTACCGGCCGAGCCCGGCCTCTTCGAGATCGAGCGCGAGGATCGCCATCTCGAAATAGCAGGACCTCGTCTCCTTCTCGTCGAAGAACAGCACCCCGATATATTCCTCGCCGATATAGACCTCGGCGGAATCCGTTTTGCGCGGGCGCGCCACCACGCGGATGCGCTCGGTGTCGAACTTCCGCCGCAGATAGGCTTCGAGCGTCTTGAGATTCTTGATGTCGACCGCTTCACCCATCGTAATCTTGATCTCGAGATTGTAGGAACGGTCCTCGTCCTCGTCGTCGACGGTCAGGCCGCCCACCCGCTCTTCGCCGACGAAAACATCCGCTTCATCGGCCTTCTTGGGAACCACCCGTACGCGCGCGTTGCCGAACAGCTTCTTGAGATAGGCGTCGAGCTTCCTGACTTCCTGAACGTCCACCAAATGCCCCCGTGCGCTTCACGTGTCCATGGATTGAAAGAGCTGGTCCATGGTGCGCGAGGGCTCCGGACAGCCGGCTTCGCCGACGACCCGGGCCGGCACACCGGCGACCGTCGTGTTGTGCGGCACCGGCTTGAGTACGACCGAACCGGCGGCGACGCGCGCACAATGACCAATTTCGATGGCGCCGATGATCTTGGCGCCGGCGCCGAGCATGACGCCGCGACGGATCTTCGGATGGCGGTCGCCGTGGTCCTTGCCAGTACCGCCGAGCGTCACGCCATGCAGTATGGAGACATCGTCCTCAATCACCGCGGTCTCGCCCACCACGAGCCCGGTCGCGTGATCAAGGAATATTCCCTGCCCGAGCGGCGCAGCCGGGTGAATGTCGGTCTGGAACACGGACGACGAGCGGCTTTGCAGGTAGTAGGCGAAGTCCTTGCGGCCCTTGCGCCACAGCCAATGCGCCAGGCGATGGGTCTGGATGGCGTGGAAACCTTTGAAATAGAGCACCGGCTCGAGGAAGCGGTCGGTGGCAGGATCGCGATCGAAGGTCGCGACGATGTCGGCGCGGAATGCCAAGCCGATGGCCGGCTCGCTTTGGAGCGCTTCGGCGTAAGCCTGCCGGATCAGCTCCGCCGGAATGTCGGGATGATCGAGCCGCTCGGTGACGCGATGAACCACAGCCGCTTCCAGCGTGTTGTGGTGCAGAACGGTCGAATAGATGAAGGTTGCGAGCTCGGCCTCGCGGCGCACGACCTCTTCGGCCTCGCTGCGGATGCGCGTCCAGACCGGATCGACCTTGTCGAGGGCGTTAGCGGCTTTCGTCTGTTCCCGGGCCATCATGATTCTCCAACGCGACAGTCTAACGGCCAACGGCACCCTAGCACAGCGGGGCGTGGCCATGGGCATATAGGGGCAAACCCATATCGAACCAATGACCGGAAAACCAAGGCAATCATGGCCGAATCGCCAGGAATGCCAGCGCGCCGGCCTTGAACACCTTGTCGCCGACCGCCTGCATGTGGTCGCGGCCCGGAATATCGAGCGGCTCGCCGGCCGGCAGCAGCGCGGCCAGCTCTTGCGCAGACCCCGCCACCTCGTCGGCGGTGCCGACCGCCACCAGCGCCGGCATCGTGATCGCCGCGACTTCCGCCCGGCTGAGTGTCTGGCGCGAGCCGCGAATGCAGGCGGCAAGCGCCTTGAGGTCGGAGCGGGTCTGCTCGGCGAAGGCGCGAAACACGCGGCCCTGCGGATCGGTGACCGCCGCAAGCGACGGCGCTTCGAGCGCATCGGCCACTGATTGGGGCAAGCCCACCCCATCGACAAGACGGCCGCCCAATCCGCCGAAGATGACGCTGCGCACCCGATCGGGATGGGCGAGCGCCAGAAAGGCCGCGATCCGCGCGCCCATCGAGTAACCCATCACATCCGCCCGCGCGATGCCCAGGTGATCGAGCAGCGCACGCACGTCCTCGGCCATGTTGGCGCTGCTGTAGGCGGCCGGATCATAGAGCTTGCAGGAGGCGCCATGGCCGCGGTTGTCGAGCGCGATGGCGCGCCGGCGCGCCTTGGTCAGGGTCGCCACCCAGCCCGGAAAGACCCAATTGACGGCGGCATTCGAGGCAAAGCCGTGAACGAGCACAATCGGTTCGCCCTCTCCTTCATCGAGGTAGGCGATGTCGATCCCGTCGTGCCGAAAGCTTTGCATCCTGGTTCTTTGCGGCGGGCGGTCAATGCGCCGCCGCTTCGGCAAGCCGCAAGCATTCCCTGGCGCGACGCGTCCTGCGGCGCTCGCAATAACGCTCGGTCGCGCGCTCGGTCGTCCGTTTGACTGCCGCGAAGAAGCCCAGCACGGCCATCACCGCCGCAAACAACCAGGAGAACAACGTGAACGTGCTCGCGCCGAGGAAGATCGCGCTGCGCCCCAAGGTCTTCAGGATCGCACGCGTGCGCGACCCCTTCACGTCGGCGAGCCGCGCCATGCGCGCGAGATCGCGCGGGCCCTGCGAGATCTTGACCGCATCGAGCGCGGCCTGGGTGCCGGCCTTGCCCTGCACGCGGCCGACGTCGCCCACCGCGCGCATCAGCGACTGGGTCTTCTCGACCTTGACCGCCTCACGCGCCGCCCGCACCGCCACCGCGGGCTCGGTCAGCGATGACGCGCGCAGGACACCACCCAGCTTCGACCAGTCCACCGTCTCGCGCAGCGAACGGCTGAACCATCCCGCCATCTGGGTGGTGATCCGGCCGGCCTTGCTGGCGGCCTTCACCACCGAGACGCCGACGCGCGCCGGCACGGCGGCGCCCAGCGTGACATAGGTTCCCGCGGTGACTACCAGCCCGACACACGCAAGCCCCAGAATAAGCTCGTTGACCTTCTCGCCGCTCGCCAGTCGCGAGCCTTCGCGCATCACGTCTCGGATGTCGCCGATGACGAAGAGATCGCCGACCGCCGTCCCGGCGAGCCCGACGAGATCGCCGGCCTCACCCATCACCAGGCCGCGTCCGAACCGGGTCGCCGCGCGCCTGGTCGAGGCCACGGTCGAGTTCGCCTCGTCCACCCGGGCGACGAGCGCCGGATCGACGGTCATATGGCGATCGCGGGCCAGATCCAGAAAGCTCTGGGCCAGATCGGCGTCGTCGGCGGCCAGCGCGGCTTCGATCTCGCGCGCGGCCACATCGGCATTGAACATGCGCGCAAGCTGGCGGTCCGCCAGCAGCGCGGGATCGTCCTGGGCGTAGAGCAGCCCTTCCGCCTCGATGCCGCGCGGCGCGATCTGGATGGCGGCGAACGCGCAGGCGCAAGCCAGGGTCAACGGGAGGGCGATGCGTAATCGGGTCATGCCTCGTCTGCCGGTTTGAGCATGATCTCTTGTCTGAGCATGATTTCTCCCGAAAGCCGACGTCCGCTTCTCGGGATCGTGCTCCTCTCCTGGTGCCACCCAACTCCTTCAGGTGATACCGGACAAATGCGCCGGCAAGATGCCGGCTGCAACAAAAACGTGGCTGCGGCCGGCATCCGCCAACCGCCAGCCCGAAGCCGGAACATCCTGTGGAATCAATGGTTAGGGCGCAACCCGTGTTGGGCGGGCGCGGGACGCGGGACGCTTCCATGATACGAACGTCGCAAACCAAGGAATAATCGCACACTTTCGATTCAAGCTCATGATTCGCGGCCAGTTTTGCGCCTTGGACGCCGGGGCTCTAGGAATCGACCAGGCGGGTCGTTATGGTGCCGCGCGCGTCTCAACGCGCAGTGACTTAACGCGCAGTGACCATTCGGCGCATGCGAGGCGCCGCAGCGGACCGGACCATGGCCGAGAACGTCGTTCCCCATTTCCACAACAGCCCCGGCGTGCCGGTGATCGAGATCGGCGCCAAGGAGTTCCAATGCGTGGGCGAGACGCCCCCGTTCGACCACCCGCATGTGTTCCTGGACATGGGCGACGCGAACGAGATCATCTGCCCCTATTGCTCCACGCTCTATCGCTACGATCCGGCGCTCGGCTCTCATTCGGCACGGCCGGCCGAGTGCGCGTTGGAGATCGCCGCCTGATGGCCAGCGGGGGAACTTGAGCTCTTGACGGCCGCCGCCGCGCGCACCGTCGTTGTCGCCGGCGCGGGGATCGGCGGTCTCACCACGGCGTTGGCGCTGGCGCAGCGCGGATTTGCGGTGACGCTGCTCGAAGCCGCCGATCGCTTGGAAGAGGTCGGCGCCGGCCTCCAGCTCTCGCCCAATGCCGCACGCGTTCTGATCGCACTTGGGATCGAGCAGCGCCTGAGGCCGCATGTGGTTGTGCCCGAGCATCTTGCGGTGCGCAACGCACGCTCCGGCCGCCTGCTGGCGCAGGGACCGCTCGGGAGAGCCGCCGCGCAACGCTACGGCGCTCCCTATTGGGTGATCCATCGCGGCGACCTGCAGATGGCGCTGTGCGAGGCCGTCGCCGCAACGCCCACCATCACATTGCGGCTCGGCAGCAAGGTCGAAGACTTCGCGACGCGCGACGACGGTGTTGTTGTTACGGCGTGCCACGAATTGCGACCGCTCGAAGCGCATGGCGCAGCCCTCATTGCCGCGGACGGGCTCTGGTCGACGCTGCGCCGCAAGCTCGGTCATGGCACGCCGCCGCAATTTGCCGGACACACGGCCTGGCGCACCCTCATCCCGGCCGACGCCGCGCCCAAGAGCTTCGCCATACCGGCGGTCAATCTCTGGCTCGGTCGCGACGCCCATCTGGTGCACTACCCGGTCAAGGCCTCCCGCATGATCAACGTGGTCGCGATCGTGCGCGACGACTGGCGCGAGCCGGGCTGGACCACACCAGGCACGAAGCACGATCTGCTCGAGCGCTTTGCCGCCGAGCGCTGGCACGCATCGGCGCGCGACCTGCTCTCGGTGTCGGAGCGCTGGCAGAAGTGGGCGCTGTTCGATTGCGCGCCGCTCGCCTCTTGGGGCAAGGGACCGATCACGCTTCTGGGTGACGCGGCGCATCCCATGCTGCCCTACCTCGCGCAAGGCGCCGCCATGGCGATCGAGGACGCCGCGATGCTCGCGGCATGCCTCGCCCGCAATCGCGATGATGCGGCAACGGCGTTGCGGCGCTACGAGGCCATGCGCCTGCCCCGCACCACCCGCGTTCAGCGCGACGCCCGCCGCAACGGCGGCGTCTACCACATGAGCGGGCCCGCCGCCGCGCTGCGCACGCTTGCGCTCATGGCGATGGGCGGCGATCGGCTGATCAGCCGCTACGACTGGCTCTACGGCTGGCAGTCGGCCTGACGCAACACCGCCCAGCAGTTGATCTGCATCAACGCTCGGGCGCGGCCCGTGGCTATAACATATGCAATATTCTTTATAAGTCGAAATCGGGAGCCCGTCATGACCACCAATGTTGGAATGATCGATCGCGTGATCCGGATCGTGATCGGCGTCGCACTGATCGCTTTCGCGCTGCGCCTCGGATTCCCCGATACCGGCTGGAATTGGATCGGATGGATCGGCGTGATCCCGCTGCTGACCGCCGTCTTCGGTGTCTGCCCGGCCTACAGCGTACTCGGCCTGTCGACCTGCCCGCTGTCGCGGCGCGCGAGCTGACGCAGCAAAAGAATGCCCCGATAGAATGCCCCGATCGGCGCGCTAGCGATTTGTCCGCGCCAGCACGTCGATCAGCTCGTTCACCTTGCGCCGTTGTTCGCGCCGGTTGCCGCTCGCGATCGCGTGCTCGACGCAATGGCCGACGTGGTCCTGCAGAATTTCCTCCTCGACCCGCCGTAGCGCGGCGCGCACCGCCGCAACCTGCGTGATGATGTCGATGCAATAGCGGTCCCGCTCGACCATGCGGGCGACCCCGCGCACCTGGCCTTCAATGCGCCTGAGCCGGCGGAGGCACGACGTCTTGGCTTGTTTGCGCATAGGCCTTATATACCCCCCTAGGGTATATGTCCGCAAGCCGGGACGGGATCGATGGATCAGCACACGCAGTCTCACGCCAAGCAGTCTCACGCCTCGCATGCGCATGGCGCGCAGGCGCAATCCGGCAGCGTGACCGATCCGGTCTGCGGCATGTCGGTCGATCCGCATGAGACGCCGCATCGGCACACCCACCAGGGCCATCCCTATTACTTCTGCTCCGCCGGCTGCCGCAGCAAGTTCGCGGCCAATCCGGCGCGCTATCTCTCGGGAGATGCCGCCGCCGTCCCGGTGAAGGAAGGCGCGATCTATACCTGTCCGATGCACCCGCAGATCCGGCAGACCGGGCCGGGCACCTGCCCGATCTGCGGCATGGCGCTCGAGCCTGAGACGGTGAGTGCCGACAGCGCGCCCAATCCCGAGCTCGCCGACATGACGCTGCGGTTCTGGGTCGGCCTCGTGCTTGCGCTGCCGGTGGTGGCGCTCGAAATGGGCGGCCACCTTATCGATCTGCACCGCATCGTCAGCCAGTCCACGTCGAACATGCTGCAGCTCGTTTTCGCAACGCCGGCTGTACTGTGGGCCGGCTGGCCGTTCTTCGTGCGCGGCTTCCAGTCGCTCGTCACGCGCAACCTCAACATGTTCACGCTGATCGCGATGGGGACCGGTGTCGCGTTCGTCTACAGCGTGATCGCGACGCTCGCGCCCGGGCTGTTTCCGCCCGCCTTCCGCGGCCACGACGGCGCCGTCGCGGTCTATTTCGAAGCCGCCGCCATGATCACCGTGCTGGTGCTGATGGGCCAGGTGCTCGAATTGCGCGCGCGTGAGCAGACCTCGGGCGCCATCCGCGCGCTGCTTGATCTCGCGCCCAAGGTTGCGCACCGTGTGAAAGAGGACGGCTCCGACGAGGAGATTGCGCTCGATCAGGTCGCGGCCGGTGACCGGCTGCGGGTGCGGCCGGGCGAGAAAGTGCCGGTCGATGGCGAGATCGTTGAAGGACGCTCCTCGCTCGATGAATCGATGGTGACGGGCGAATCGATGCCGGCCACCAAGGAGGTCGGCGCCAAAGTGATCGGCGGCACGCTCAACCAGTCCGGCGGCTTTGTGATGCGCGCCGAGAAAGTTGGCCGCGACACCATGCTGTCGCAGATCGTGCAGATGGTGGCGCAGGCGCAGCGCTCGCGCGCGCCGATCCAGCGCCTCGCCGACCAGGTGTCGGGCTGGTTCGTGCCGGCCGTGATCGCGGCTGCGGTGCTTGCGTTCGCGGCCTGGACAACGTTCGGGCCCGAGCCGCGCTTCACCTATGGGCTGGTCGCCGCCGTCAGCGTGCTGATCATCGCCTGCCCGTGCGCGCTCGGGCTCGCGACCCCGATGTCGATCATGGTCGGCGTCGGCCGCGGCGCGCAGGCCGGCGTCCTGATCCGCAACGCGGAGGCGCTCGAGCGCATGGAGCGCGTCGACACGCTCGTCGTCGACAAGACCGGCACGCTGACCGAGGGCAAGCCGAAGGTGGTCGCGATCGTGCCGGCGCAGGGTCACGGCGAAGACGACGTGCTGCGCTTTGCGGCCAGCGTCGAGCGCGCGAGCGAGCATCC
Organism: uncultured Alphaproteobacteria bacterium; assembly: GCA_963753575.1. GTDB lineage: Bacteria > Pseudomonadota > Alphaproteobacteria > Rhizobiales > Xanthobacteraceae > VAZQ01. The sequence goes on along the minus strand of CAVWCR010000003.1, from coordinate 449,303 downwards.
GCTGGCGGCCGCGATCGTAAAGGCGGCGCAGGAACGCAACATCGCGCTCAGGCACGTCACGGGCTTCGATTCGCCGGCCGGCAAGGGCGCGATCGGCATGGTGGAGCACAAGCGCGTCGCGCTCGGCAATGCGAAGTTCCTCAGCGAGCTCGGCATCACAGCCAATGCGCTGGCGGACGACGCGGAACGGCTGCGCCGCGACGGCGCGACCGCGATTTTCGTCGGCATCGACGGCAAGCTCGCGGGCGTGATCGCGATTGCGGATCCGGTGAAGGCGACGACGCCTGCGGCGCTCGAAGCGCTGCGGCAGGAGGGGCTGCGCATCGTCATGCTCACCGGCGACAATCGCACCACCGCGCAGGCGGTGGCGAAGCGCCTCGGCATCGCGGAGGTCGAGGCTGAAGTCCTGCCCGAGCACAAGAGCGACGTGGTGGCGCGGCTGCGGCGCGAAGGCCGCGTGGTCGCGATGGCGGGCGACGGCGTCAACGATGCGCCGGCGCTCGCGGCCGCCGACGTCGGCATAGCGATGGGCACCGGCACCGACGTCGCGATGGAGAGCGCGGGCGTCACCCTGATCAAGGGCGACCTCGGCGGCATCGTGCGCGCGCGCACGCTCTCGGCGAGCGTGATGCGCAACATCCGGCAGAACCTGTTCTTCGCGTTCCTCTACAACGCCGCCGGCGTCCCGATCGCGGCCGGCGTGCTCTATCCGGTGTTCGGCATCCTGCTCTCGCCGGTGATCGCGGCCGCCGCCATGGCGATGTCGTCGGTGAGCGTGGTCGGCAATGCGCTGCGGCTGCGCGCGACCAAGCTGTCGTAGCGCACGGGCAGCCGCAGGCTGACCAGGCAGCATCGACAATCGCTGGCGTTTTCGAGTTGGTTTCGTTTTGTAAGAAACGCTGCGACATGCTCCTTGCACGCGGGCTACGGTCCTGTGCACTCCTCTTTTGTCGTCCCCGCGCAGGCGGGGACCTATACGCCGCAGCAGCAGTGATATGGCGATGACGTCGGAATAACGGAAAGGCCGGTGGGTCACCGCCTGCGCGGGGACGACAGCGGAGAAGTCCGTGCACGGAACGGTTATGCTGCGTTCGCGGCATTTCATCTGTTTACGTGTCAAACAGCCGGCACCTTCGTCAGCTCCGCATCAACCGAGTCAAACTGAGATCGTCCCCTGTTGCTTTGCTTGGGCGCGGGGGTTCGCCCGTCTTGCTCTCTTCTTCCGTCCCCTGTTCGAGGGGGATGGCGCGCCGACAAGGCGCGTGGCCGGGATTGCTCCCGACCGGCCCGGAGTTGCGTTAAGTCTCCGGGCGAGCCCGGATCGCCGGGCCCTGGGCGTGAGACGTCACGCCCCGCGCCTTGCGGCGCGCCAACGCGGCATCTTGGCTTATCGCCTTTGACGGTGGTCGGACCGGGCCGGCTCCATAGTGGCCGACGAGGCTGCCCGAGTACCGCCCGGGGACGGGGTCTGCGTTATCACCCCGCTCGCGGGTGCCGCTCCCGGTCCCCGCTCGCAAGACGCCTCATGAAAGCGCCCCTCGAAAAACGGACCCGGATGCGCGCAGCATAGGGCTTCTTTACAAGAAGCACAATAATTATTTTCTATTGGTGAAGTTTCTGATGGTGAATAACGCGACGTGCTGGCTGAGGCCGGCGACGCATGCCCGGCCGGCCCGGACCGGCGGATGAGCCGCGGTCAGCGGACGGCGCCGTTGCTCTTGGCGTTGGTGACGCAGTTCTTCTCGCGCGACGTCGAGTTGATCACCCGCAGGTCCTCGTTCACCGCCACGTAGTCGGAGCGATAGGCGAGCAAGCTCACGATCTGCCCGCCGGCGGCCTGGTCGGCCTTGTCGATCAGCTCCTTGAGCTCGCGCTGGCGCTCATGCTGCGTCTTCGCGGCGGCCGCGAGCTGCTCGCAGTTGTGATAGTGGTACTTGCCCGCATCGGCGAAAACCAGCGGCCCCTCGATGGTGCCGGAGGCGCAGCCGGCCAGCAGCGCGCCAAGCATCGCACATAGCGCCACACACTGGGCCGCGCTCCGGGCCGCGCACAGCGCCCCGCGGCGCCGACGCTGCGCCACCGGTACGGTCCTTCTGGTTGCGATCCGACCCAACATGAGCCCCCGACGCGGCTGCCCCATCCTCCACAGCCAACGGTAAAGAATCCGTAGCGTCAACGCTTTGCCGGGCAATTGTGCCGAGATTGCGCCGCAATGGTGGACGGCCTGGCCCAATAGGTTGCCGACAGGTCTGACGCGTTGGTCAGCACGCGGAGCATAGTGCGATTCGCCACTGCGGGAGAGGCGGCCCTGGTGCGGACGGCGGGACTTGAACCCGCACGGGGTTGCCCCCAAGGGATTTTAAGTCCCTTGCGTCTACCGTTTCGCCACGTCCGCAAACAGAGGAAAAGGTATCGGCGACGCAGGCACGGATAAAGGATTTCACAGCCTTCGTCACCCGCGCGCGTTCGAGCCGCCCGCCGCTGTTAATCCTGTTCCTTGAACACCCGCCCCCACACGCTCTCCCAGTCCTCGCCGTTGGCGTCGGTGACGCGGCCGTCGCGCTCGAAGAACTTGTTCGGGAGCTGGAACATCGCCAGCATCACGCCGCCCTCGGGCGCGAAGGCACTGTGGCGGCTGCCGGCCGGGCGCCAGACGAACTCGCCGGGGCCGACCGAGAGCCCGGCATCGGGGCCCTCCTGGTCGACCAGGCGGCCTTCCAGCACATAGGTCTGCTCGATCTTGACGTGCTCATGGTCGGGCAGCACCGCGCCCGGCGCAAAGCGCGTGAGCACGGTGACGAGCCCGCTCTGAGCGTCGAACAGCAGCGTCTTGATCTCGCAGCCGGAAAAGCGCGTCTTCTGCCATTCCATGGTGGCGGGGCGTACGTGGGTCGCGCGCTTGGTCGCATCCTTGGGTGTGACGGCGTCCATGGCATATCTCCGGCAAGGGTCGCTGCTGATGATAGCACGCTCAAAGATTTCGGCCGAACTGATTCAATGCGGGACCGGGCGCCGAATGAGCCGCGCCGTCCCGACAACGGTTTAGGCCAGTGCCGCCGATCTGAAGTTCCTACAACACTTGCGGCAAACTCGCTTAGGAACTTCAGATCGAAAGCGGCACTGGAATCATAGAGTTGCTAGCGCCCCTTTGTTTCCGAAGTTCGTGTCAGAGGGTGCAGCGATGACAAACGAACTTCGGAAACGGGGCACTAGAGTCACGGCCTGGGGAATCACGGCCTGGTGGCCGGTCTCAGTTCCTGGCCCGACCATTCAGAATTGCATCAGGTCCTTGGCGATGAGCACCTGTCCAGAAAAGTGCTTCTTTACGAGCTCTCCGAAGCGCGCATATTCGTCCTTCGGATCGGCGGTGGCCGGCAGATGGGTGAGAAGCACCGCCTTAACGCCGGCGCGTGCGGCCATCTCTCCGACCTGCTCCGGACTCAGGTGTTCCTCGATCATGTGACGAAGCGACCCTTCCTGCTGCTTGGGCGTCATTTTCTGCCAGCGGCCACTCTTCAGTTGCCGGGCTTTATATTCTTCGATCGAGTTGACTTCGGAGACGAGCAGATCAGCGCCCTTGGCCAATGCCGAGACGACGTCGCTCGGACCCGTATCCCCGGTGAACACAATCGAGCGGTCCGCCGTGTCGAAGCGCAGGGAGTAGGACCTGTATTTGCCGTAGGCCGCGTTTCCCGGCGCGAAGTGGAAGTGGGTATTTTCAGCCGCCGTCACCTTTATGTTGGCATCCTGGAAGATCACGCCCGGGTCCTTGTTGTGACCGTTGAATATCTTCGAGGCCATGAACGTTCGGGTCCCGTCGCCCATGCGCACTTCCGCGTTGACGTCCAGGAATGGCAGGATTCCCCTGACGGTCTCCTCCGTTCCGGGCGGACCGTAGACATGGACCGGTTTGGTGCGTAGCGAGTCGTATTGCACGGTGAAGAGCGCGGGCAGCCCGCTGGTGTGATCGCTGTGCGGGTGCGTAATGAATATCGTCTGAATGTCGCGAAATCCGATCTTGGCTCGCGTGAGGCGGCGCGTCACACCATCGCCCGCATCGATGATGTAAGGGACGCCATTGACGATCAGCGCATTCGAGGACTGCGCGCGCCAGACTGTCGGATTGGGCCCGGAGCGCGTACCCAAGGTGATTAAATGGGTGCCGGTCTTTGACGGCGGCGTGGTTTGCGCCCACGCAAAGTGCGACGCTGTCGCCAGCGCGGCAACGCCCGCGGCCAGATGTAAGAACCTTCGGCGTGGATGTGTCATCGCTTCCTCCCATGACTCTCTTGGACAATTGAAAAGGGCATTTGTTGCAACGCCCGGCCAAGTCCAGCTATTTTTGAATGCTTGCCCGCCGATGGCACCCACGCTGCCGCTGAAAGAGAAGGGACTTCGGCACGCCCCTTGGCCGCTCGATTAGCAGGCTACCTCAGCGTGGGCACATGGCCTAGATGATCCAGATGATAATGCCGCTACAGCCCGCCTTCCCGGATCGGGGGCTGGAACGCGAGGCCGGTGTCCCAGGGAAAGAAGATCCAGGTGTCCTGCGACACCTCGGTAATGAAGGTGTCGACCTGCGGGCGGCCCATCGGCTTGGCGTAGACGGCGGCGAAATGCGCTTCGGGCAGAATGTCGCGCACGAGCTTGGCGGTCTGCCCGGTGTCGACCAGGTCATCCACCACCAGCACGCCCTTGCCGCGGCCGCCGCCGACCGCGGTGATGCTGTCCGCCACGCCCTTGAGCATCGTCAGCTCGCCCTGCGTGGTGTGGTTGTAGCTCGCGATGCACACGGTCTCAATCACCCGGATGCCGAGCTCGCGCGCCACGATCGCGGCCGGCACCAGCCCGCCGCGGGTGATACAGACGATCGCCTTGAACGGCCCCGCGTCGGCGAGCCGCCAGGCGAGCGCGCGCGCGTCGCGGTGGAACTGATCCCAGGAGACGGGAAACTGCTTCTGCGGTTGCTGCACGGCTGCCCAAAGAGTAGCGCCGGACCCTCGCCGGCGGCGCACTCCTTAGCGCATATCGATCACGAAGTCGAAGCGCGCCGCCATGGCGGGGTCGGGGCCGGCGACATTCATCAACAGCTCGCGATGGAAGAGACCGTCGCGGGCGTTGCGCGGCTCGTCGGGAAAATAAAGCTGCGTAGTGAGAAGCCGCGTGCCGGGCGCCTGCACCTTGACGTGATAGTGGCGCGTGCGTCCGGGATAGAGGCCGGGCATGATGGTGCGAAAGCGATAGCGGCCCTGCGCATCGGTGAAGACATGGCCGCGATAGCGGAAGCCGCGGTTGTCGTAGTTGCCGCCATCATCCGCGTGCCAGAGGTCGACCAGCGTGCGCTCGAGCGGGCGGCATCCGCGGGTGAGCACAAAACCTGAGAGCTCGACCAGCCGCCCACCCTCCCCTTCGACCAGGTCGAAACGCTCGGGCGTGCGCGGCCGATAGAACGGGCCTTCGGTCTCCGGCAGCGTCGGCTCGTCGTGGCATTGCGGGGTCGGGGCGAGATCGCCCTGCGCCAGGGTCTGCGCTAAGGCCGGCGTTGCGGCGACGCCCGAGGCAAGCCCCGCCAGCGCGCTGTGGCGCAGGAGATCGCGGCGGCTGAGGATCGACCTGACGATGGATGACATGGCGCCAACTCCACGAGCTGAGAAAGGCCGGATGATAGGCCGAAGGCGCCATCACTGCCGATCACGAGAGTGTCAATGGACGCACAATCGCGTCATCGCAATCCTTGCGTCACGCCTCACTGCGCGGTCCGCAGCCGCGCCAGCATGATCTCGACCGCGCCCTTGGCGGCCGCAAGCTTCAAAGGATCGCGCGCGCGCAGCACCACATTGGTGTTGGGGCCGCGCTGCTCGTCGAAGAACGGGTAGCTGCCGATCGAGACTTCCGGATTGGCCTTGGCGATCTCGCCGAGCGGGGTGCCGATGTCGCCTTCACGGCAGTCCGCCCGCACGGTCTCCGACAGCATGCGCACGCCGGTCTGCAGCTTCGGCGCCACCTCGTCGAGCATCACCTGCATGATCGAAGGCACGCCCGCCATCACGATCACGTTGCCGAGCCAGAAGCCGGGCGCCGCCGAGACCTTGTTGTGCACCAGCGCGGCGCCCGCCGGGATGCGGGTCATGCGCATGCGCGCCTCGTTCATCTCGCCGCCGGTCTGGGCAAGCCGCGCTTTGAGAATCTCGACCGCGCGCGGATCGTGGTCGATCGTCACCCCGAACGCCTTGGCGACGCACTCGGCGGTGATGTCGTCGTGGGTGGGGCCGATGCCGCCGGTGGTGAACACATAAGTGTAGCGCTCGCGCAGCGCGTTGACGGCCCCGACGATCTCGGCCTCGATGTCGCCCACGACCCGGACCTCCTTGAGGTCGATGCCGAGCGCGGTCAGATACTCGGCGATATAGCCGATGTTCTTGTCCTTGGTGCGGCCCGAGAGAATCTCGTCGCCGATCACCAGCACTGCGGCGGTGACGAGGGAATGCGTGCCAGTCATGATGATCCTGATGGTCCTTGGTGGGTCCTGACGGATTTTCTTGGGCCGTCCCCTACCCTGCCATTGGGTGCGATACGGCTTCAAGCCATCGCACCGAAATAGGAACAGCCGCGGCAATCGAGTATGTTGGGGAGAAAGGCGGCCCGGCCGCCCCAACAGGGAGGATTCGCCATGAGGACTGCGCGTCACTTCATTGGGCTTTCGCTGGCCTGCGGCCTGGTCGGGGCAGCCAGCCTGCCGGCCTGGGCGCAGACCACCATCGACAAGCCGGTGAGCATCTATGTAGCCGGCACCGCCGGCGGCGGCATCGACCTCTATGCCCGCGCCGTCGGCCGCCATCTCGGCCGCCACATCCCCGGCAAACCGACCGTGACGGTGCAGCTGATGCCCGGCGCCGGCGGCATCCGGGCGGCGAATTTCCTGGCCCAGCAGGCGCCCAAGGACGGCACCGCCATGACCACCTTCGCAGGCGGGCCGATCCTCGAGCCGCTGATCGGCTCGCGCAAGACCGGCTACGACATGAGCCAGTTCACCTTCGTGGGCGCCGTGACCAAGGACGTCGGGGTGTGCATGGCGCTCAAGACGACGCCGTTCAAGACCATCGATGATGTCCGCAAGCAGCAGATGGTGGTCGCCGGCACCGGCGCAGGATCGGAGACCGACACCTGGCCGGTCATTCTCAACGAGGTGCTGGGCACGAAATTCAAGCTGGTCACCGGCTACCTCGGCAGCCAGGAGACCATCATCGCGATCGAGCGCGGCGAGGCGCATGGGCGCTGCGTGTTCAGCTATTCGGCGCTCAAGACCGCCAAGCCCGACTGGCTGCGCGACAAGATGATCAACGTGCTGCTGCTCACCGCGCGCGAGCGGCATCCCGATTTCCCCGGCGTGCCGACGGTGGTGGAACTGGTCAAGAAGCCCGACGACCGCGCGCTGGTCGAGCTTCTGGTCGGACCCGGCGCCATGGCGCGGCCGTTCGCGGCGCCACCCGGCGTGCCCGCCGACAAGGCTAACGCGCTGCGGCGCGCCTTCGACGCCACCATGAAGGATCCGGAGTTCCTGGCGGAGGCCGCCAAGATTTATGCGGACGTGCAGCCGACGACCGGCGAGGACGTGCAGAAGCTGGTCAAACAGATGTATGCGACGCCGCGGCCGGTGGTCGAGCGCGCCAAGAAGCTGCTCGCAAAATAAGTGGCTGAAAACAACTTAAGGGAGGAGACGATGCGCAACGCTCATTCTTGTGCGCGTGAAACCGCGACTTGCGCGCGTGAAACGTCGACTTGTGCGCGCGGCGCGCTGAGGGCGCTCGTTCGCGCCTTGATCCTGCTGCCGGCGCTGGCCGCCGGCGCATGGGCGCAATCGCCACCAAGACCATCGCCAAACCTTGACCAACTGATGGACGATCTCGTGGCGGCGAACCGCATCCTCTACCGCCAGGGCGTGGTCGATGGTTTCGGCCATATCAGCTTCCGCCATCCCGAACGCAAGGATCGCTTCCTGATGGCGGCCTCGCTTGCGCCCGGCCGCGTCAGCAAGGCCGACATCATGGAGTTCGATCTTGACGGCAAGCCGATCGACCGGCGCGGGCGCTCGATCTATTCGGAGCGCTTCATTCATTCCGAAATCTACAAGGCGCGCGCCGACGTCAATGCGGTGCTGCACAGCCATTCGCCAACCGTGATCCCGTTCAGCGTCTCGCAGGTACCGCTGCGCCCGATCCTCAACAGCGCGGGCTTCCTGGCGCCCAGCGTGCCGGTGTTCGAGATGCGCAAGGTCGCGGGCTCGGGCAGCCTGCTGGTCAACGACAGCATGCGCGGCAAGGCGCTGGCCGAAACGCTGGGCGAGCGCCCGGTCGCGCTCCTGCGCGGCCATGGCAACGTTGTGGTCGGGCCGACCGTGCGGCGGGTTGTCGCGCGCGCGATCTATACGGAAGTCAACGCGCGATTGCTTTGGCAGGCGGTCACACTCGGCGGGCCGTTAATCTATATCGACGCCGAAGAGGGTAGAGCCGGCGAAGCCAACCGCGACCGCAATGAGCGGGGACACGCCACCGACCGCATCTGGCAGATGTGGGTCGAGGAAGCCACAGGTGCGAGGCCCTGAGGTCCCTCCCCCGGGGCGCCCCACCATTCATCACCTTCGCCCAAAATACAGGCAGCGATGGGTCGGCGCGGCCTTGCCTCGCCCCTCCGTGTTGGCCCGGAGTTTGCACGGTTCTTTGCACAGGCCTTTGCACAGGTCTTTGCAAAGGTTGGAAATTTACAAAGGTCGGAGTTTGCAAATGAGAATTTGCAAGATAGCACTTCGACTTTTCGTCCGGCAAAGTTAAGTTTGGACGCGCAGTTCCGGGATGGCCGCATGGGGCCCATTTTCGACGAGATGAGCGGCAGCGACGGCGTGTTGCGCCCTTCCTACGCCTCGCTGCAGGCTTGGCTGCGCGATACTCCGCCCGAAGTGCTGGACTATCGGCGCCGCGAAGCAGAGCTGTTGTTTCGCCGCATCGGCATCACGTTTTCGGTCTATGGCGAGGCCGATGCGCAGGAGCGCCTGATCCCGTTCGACGTGCTGCCGCGCATTCTCTCCGCCGCTGAATGGGCCAACCTGCGCAAAGGCCTGGAGCAGCGCGTCAAGGCGATCAACGCCTATATCCGCGACGTCTATGGCCGCCGCGAGATTCTGAAAGCCGGCGTCGTGCCGGAGGACCTGGTGTTCCAGAACCCGGTGTTCCGGCCCGAGATGAACGGCCAGCGGGTTCCCCACGACATCTACGTGCACGTTGCCGGCATCGATATCGTGCGGGTCGATCCGCAGACCTTCTATGTGCTGGAGGATAACGCCCGCACGCCCTCGGGTGTCTCCTATATGCTCGAGAACCGGGAGATCATGCTGCGGCTGTTCCCGGAGCTGTTCGCGCGCCACCGCGTCGCGCCGGTCGAGAACTATCCGGACGAATTGCTGGCGACGCTGAAGTCGGTCGCGCCCACGACCGCGAGCGCCGATCCGAACGTGGTGCTGCTCACGCCCGGCGTCTACAATTCCGCCTATTACGAGCACTCGTTCCTGGCCGACAAGCTCGGCGTCGAGCTGGTCGAGGGCCGCGACCTGCTCGTGAAGAACAATGTGGTCTACATGCGCACCACGCAGGGGCCGCAACGCGTCGACGTCATCTATCGGCGCATCGACGACGACTTTCTCGATCCGCTGGCGTTCCGGCCCGATTCCGCGCTCGGCGTGCCCGGTATCATGTCCGCCTACCAGGCCGGCAACGTCACGCTCGCCAACGCGGTGGGCACCGGCGTCGCCGACGACAAGGCGGTGTACAGCTACATGCCGGCGATCATCAAATTCTATCTCGGCGAGGAGCCGCTGTTGAAGAACGTACCAACCTGGCGCTGCCGGGAAGGAGATCACCTCTCCTACGTTCTCGATCATCTGGAAGAGCTGGTGGTCAAGGAAGTGCACGGCTCCGGCGGCTACGGCATGCTGATCGGGCCGAAGGCCGACAAGGCCACGATCGCGGCCTTCCGCGCCAAGCTCAAATCGGACCCCAAGAATTTCATCGCGCAGCCGACGCTCGCGTTGTCGACCTCGCCGACCTGTGTCGAGGAAGGCGTGGCGCCGCGTCACGTCGACCTGCGCCCGTTCGTGCTCACCGGCCGCGACCGCATCCGCATCGTGCCGGGCGGGCTCACGCGCGTCGCCATGAAGAAGGGCTCGCTCGTAGTGAATTCGAGCCAGGGCGGCGGCACCAAGGACACCTGGGTACTGGACCGATGAGAGAACGAGCCGGCATTGCGCTTCCCACTCAACCGCTCGCGCAGCGATCGGTGAAGAGCAACGCTGGGGATGCAGCGAGGAACGGGTAAGTGCTGTCGCGTACTGCCGATAATCTCTACTGGCTGGCACGATACGTGGAGCGCGCGGAATACCTCGCGCACATCATGGAGGCGACCCACCGGCTCACCACCTTGCCGCTGGCCTATGTCGGCTCGACCAATGAATGGGAGTCGGCGGTCGCAACCGCGGGCTGCGCGCACGCCTTCTCCACGCTCTACGAGGAAGCAAACGAGGAAACCGTTACGGAATTCCTTTGCTTCTCCAGCGCCAATCCGTCCTCGATCCGCAATTGCTTCGAGCTTGCGCGTACCAACGCGCGGGCGGTCCGTACCGCATTGACGGTCGAGATGTGGGACGCCATCAACGGCGCCTGGCTGGAGCTCAAGCGTTTCGGCAACGGGCCAAGCTCGCGCGAGGAACTCGTTCGCTTCCTGCGCTGGGTGCAGGAATCCTCGCTGCGCTTCGACGGCTCCGCCTATCGAACCATGCTGCGTAACGATGCGTACTGGTTTTCGCGTCTCGGCGTCTACCTCGAGCGCGCCGACAACACGGCGCGCATCCTCGACGTCAAATATCATTTGCTCCTGCCCGCCAACGAGCGCGTCGGCGGCCCGCTCGACTACTTCCAATGGTCCGCGATCCTGCGCTCGGTCTCGGCGCTCACCGCCTACCACTGGGTCTATCGCGAGAGCGTGAAACCCTGGCTGATTGCCGACCTTCTCATTCTCAGGGACGAGATGCCGCGCTCGCTGGCGAGCTGCTACAGCAACCTCGTGCAGAATCTCGATTACATCGCGCACGCCTACGGCCGCCAGGGTCCGGCCCAGCGCCAGGCCCGCGCCACCCGCACCTTGATCGAGAACAGCCGCATGAACGACATCTTTCAGCGCGGGCTGCACGAGTTCATCGAGCAGTTCATCGCCGCCAACAACAGCTTGGGAGCCGCCGTTACCCAGCAATACCTGATGTAACCTTCTGGCCGAGCGCTTTGCTGGCGAAGTCGATCGCAGACGCGAGGTAAGATCGCGTTTCGCTGCGCTGATCCGAGGCCGCGAGAATGCGGCTCGCCGGCGCGACCGCCGCGGTGAAGTGGTGCGTGTGCCAATGCGCGATCGACGGCAACGGCGGGAATGCGACCGCGGGCGCGGGATAAAGGCTGACGTAGAAGTAAGGCTCGTCGTAATAATCGTCGCCGGGCGAGAACCCGAGGCCCATGCTGCGAGCGTCTTTGCCGGTCGAGAAGTAGACGAGGCTGTCGAGATCGAAGTGGTGCGGCCAGCACCGGACCGCCGGCGCCGCCAGTCCGCGATCCGCGAGCCCTCGCCTCGCCTCCTCCAGCACCGTATTGGCGTTCGCGTACCACGCAGCGAGCTCGCCCAGCGCCTCGCCGTCGGCCGCGTAGGGGCCGCCGGTCGCGATCGCGAACGGCGGCATCTCATAAGGCGACGCCGCATCGAGCACCTGCGCATCGAGCCCTTTGGCGCTCACAACTCCACCGAGCCAGGCGCGAACGTCCGCCTCGCGGCGGCCGGCGAGAGCGAACGACGACTGCGTAGTGCCCTGCGGCGTCGTGATCGTGAGCGTCAGATCGCGCAGTCGCAAGCCAAGCCGCGAGCCGTCCGGCAGCGGGTGGGTGGTGAAACCGCCGAGCGTGTTGTCCCAGCCCAGATTGCTGTGACTGTCATCGGGTTTAGCAGCGATATAGCCACGCGCGGAACGTGCGAGCCATTGTGCAGCATAGTGCGCCATCGGCCGCGCCTTGCTCAGCCGACACCGGTCGATGCCGGCCAAAGGCAACCACTGTGATTGAGCCATGGCGCGTCCTTTTCGCTATCGCGCGCCGGCAAGATCGGCGATGATGCCGGGCGCGCCCCTTAGTGATATTCGGCGCGGTGCGGGGTTTGGTTACGGGGCCTTCCCGGGAGTCCTGATGAAAAAGGTGGTGGTGGCGGACTGGACAACGCTGGCAGATCGAACGCCGGCCTATGCGCTGGTCGCCAACGTCGATCTTGTCGTGGTCCGCTTCGGTGACCGGGTATCGGTGTTCTACGGTCGCTGCCTGCATCGCGGCGCACTTCTGGCCGACGGCTTCGTCGACGGCGACAACCTGATCTGCGGCCTGCACCATTGGGACTACCGCATCGACAGCGGCATCAGCGAATATAACAACGCCGAGGTTCTGGCGCGCTTCACGTCCTTCATCGAGGACGGCAAGGTCCTGGTCGACGCCGACGAGATCGCCGCCTGGGAGAAGGATCACCCGCAGCCCTACCAGCGCGACGTCTATCAGGGCCTTTACGCCGAGGTGCACGAAGACCCGGTGGAGCCGCACGTCAAGCTCATCCAGAAATACGCGACCGAGGGCCTGAGCAAGACCGGCCATCACGGCGTAGTCGAAGCGATGGGCGTGCCGCGGAACGAGCTGCCGTCGTGGGACGACATCCAGATCGTCACGGCCCAGCTCGCCCGCCCGCCGCAACTCGACGATGTGCCGGTCGGCACCGAGGTGGTGGTCGGACCGAACGCACAGAAGCCGCTGCGGCTGAAGATACCGCTGATCGTGTCCGACATGAGCTTCGGCTCGCTCTCCGAGCCCGCCAAGGTCGCGCTGGCGCGCGGCGCCGAGCTCGCCGGCACCGGCATCGCGTCCGGCGAAGGCGGCATGCTGGCAGAGGAGCAGGCCGCCAACAGCCGCTATTTCTTCGAATATGCCTCCGCCCGCTTCGGCTTCTCCTGGGACAAGGTGCTCAAGGCGCAGGCGTTCCACTTCAAGGGCGGTCAGGCAGCCAAGACCGGCACCGGCGGCCACCTGCCCGGCAGGAAGGTCACGGGAAAGATCGCGATCACCCGTGGCTTGCCGGAGGGCCAGGACGCGATCTCGCCGGCGCGCTTTCCGGACTGGACCGAGCCCGCGCACTTCAAGGCGTTTGCGGACGAAGTGCGCAGCCGCACTGGCGGCATCCCGATCGGCTTCAAGCTTTCTGCCCAGCACATCGAGAAGGACATCGACGCCGCGCTCGAGATCGGTTGCGACTACATCATCCTGGACGGCCGCGGTGGCGCCACCGGCGCTGCGCCGCGCATCTTCCGCGACAACATTTCAGTGCCGACGATACCGGCGCTGGCGCGGGCGCGCCGTCACCTCGACCGCTGCGGACGCCAGAGTGTCACGCTGATCATCACGGGCGGCCTGCGCACGCCGGCTGATTTCACCAAGGCGCTGGCGCTCGGCGCCGACGCCGTGGCGATTGCCAACTCCGCCATTCAGGCGATCGGATGCCTCGGCATGCGCGCCTGCCACACCAACAATTGCCCGGTCGGGATCGCCACACAGAAGCCGCATCTGACGGCGCGTATCGAGATCGAGAAATCGGCGGACCGGCTGGCCCGCTTTCTCGAGACCTCGGTTGAGCTCATGGCAATCCTGGCGCGCGCTTGCGGACACAGCCACCTGCGTGACCTGTCGGTCGACGATCTGGTAACATGGAAGCATGAGATGACCCGGTTGGCGGGCGTGCCTTATGGCGGGGTCGGGCATGGCTGACCGTGACCTTCGGCACGATGCCGGACGAACCGATCGCCATTGGACAATGATTGCATGCGCCTGCGCATCTCACATCTGACCACCCATCGCTTCAGCACTCCTGCGACCAGCACGATCCAGATCCTGCGCCTCACGCCACGGAACCACGAGGGTCAATACGTGATCAACTGGCGCATCGACGTGTCGAGCGACTGCCGCCTCCACGAACATCAGGACGCCTTCGGCAACATCGCCCATGCGTTCACGGTCGATGGCCCGCTCGACGAGCTCAAGATCCTGGTCGAGGGCGAGGTAGAGACGCGCGACACCAACGGCATCGTTCTCGGCGCGGTCGAGCGCTTCCCCCCGAGCTTCTACCTGCGCGAGACCGAGCTCACGCGGCCTGACGAGACCGTCGCGCAGCTCGCGACGGCCGCCCGCTCCGAAGCGGGCGCCGACGATCTCAAGCTGTTGCACCTGATGCTTGAACGGCTCCAGCCTGAAGAACCAGAGGACACCGAGCCGCAGCAGAGCGCCACCCAGACGCAGGACGGCGCCACCCAGACGCAGAGCACAACCCCCGCGGCGGCCGACCCCGCCACCGAGGTCACGCAAGCCGCCTGTCAGGACTACGCGCACGCCTTTATCGCCGCCTCCCGTTGCGCCGGGGTCCCGGCGCGGTGCGTCAGCGGCTATTTCCGCAGGGGCGACGGGTCGACCGAGCAAGACGACGCCCGTCATGCCTGGGCCGAAGCCTATGTGGCGGGCCTCGGCTGGGTCGCCTTCGACGTCGCCAACGGCATCTGCACGACAGACGCCCACATCCGGGTCGCCATCGGCCTTGACTACCTCGGCGCATCTCCGGTCCGCGGCATGCACTACGGCGGCGCCGGAGAGACCCTGTCGGTGGTCGTGCGTGTGCAGCAGGCGGCGAGCCAGGTACAAGGCTGACCGAAACAAGGCTGACCGACCATTGCCCGGTTGCTGTCGGGCTCGCTATAACGGCCGCACCGGTGGGGGATCTCAATGACTTATTGCTGCGGAATTCTTGTTCGCGAGGGGCTCGTCATGTTCGCCGACACCCGTACCAACGCGGGCGTCGACAACGTCGCGACCTTCCGCAAGCTGCACGTGTTCACGCAGCCCGGCCAGCGCATCATTGCGATCGCGACCTCCGGCAATCTGTCGATCAGCCAGTCGGTGGTCAGCATGGTCCGGGAGGGCTGGGAGAACCCCGAGACTGGCGAAGTCGAAACATTGATGAACGCGCCCACGATGTTCCAATCGGCTCAGCGGGTCGGCCGCGCGATTCGAAAGATTCTTGCCGAAGAAGGGCCGGCGCTCGCCGCCTCCGATGTCAAGATCGACGTGTCGTTTCTGCTCGGCGGCCAGATCAAGGGCGGGAGGCTGCGGCTGTTTCTGCTCTATGCGGCCGGCAACTTCATCGAATGCACGGAGGACACACCCTATCTGCAGATCGGCGAGCACAAATACGGCAAGCCGGTGCTCGATCGCGCCATCACCTATGAGTTTGATCTCTACGACGCGCTCAAGATCGGTCTCGTCTCCGTCGATTTAACCATGCGCTCGAACCTGAGCGTCGGGCTGCCGCTCGATCTGATGGTTGCCCGCCGCGACGCATACCAGGCCGAGCTCGAGTATCGGATTGAGCCTAACGAACCTTACTTTCACGACCTTCGCGAGCGCTGGTCGGCGGCGCTGCGGGCGGCCCACGCCGACATTCCGCGCCCGCCTTATAAGACGGTTCGTTAAGTATTCCCACAACGTCTGCAAATTCAACGCTCTTCTTTACTCTCGATTAATATCGACGCGTAAAATGCCCTCTGTTTGAGCCACAAAGACCGTCGCCGGCAGCTCAGCAAGCCAATGGCAAGCATTCTCCCCTAGTTTCGCCGGGCGCACCGCCCCAGGGGGAAGGATCCGTCGCCGTGTCTTCGTCCGCTAACGCCATCCAACATGGCGCCCACACGGGGCGGATCGCACGGCTGGGCATCGTGGTGCCGGTCGGCATCATCGTTGCCGTTGCCATCGCGTGTGTCGTCATCGCCGTTCTCGGCTCCGTCCGGAGAGCCGACCAGGTCGCGATCGAGGGCGAGCGACGGCTGTTCACGCGCGCCCTGACCAGTTACAGCCAGCGCGTGCTGCGCGAAGTCGAGACCGCCGTCGTGTCAGAGGCGGCCTACCGAAAAACGCGAATCGACTTTGATTCCGACTGGGTGAAGGTCTTTGTGGATCAGCGGCTGCAGTCCTGGTTCGACCACGATCTCGTGTTCGTGACCGATGCGTCCGATCGCATCGTTTACGCTTCGCTCGCCAGTCGCGGATCGGATCCAAGCTGGTTCAATTCCATTCATCCCGACATCGAGCCGCTGCTCAAGCATCTGCGCCATCTCGACAATTCTGTCGCCGAAGACGGCGCTCCTGGTCGCACCCAGCTCGCATCCTCGTCCCAGCAGCGCTATCGGCTGGCCGGCGTCCAGACATTTCTGGGCCGGCCCGCGATCGTTGCGGCAGTGGCGGTCGTCGGCGATGGCGATCCTCCGTCCGATGTCGTCAGCAAGGCGCCCATCGTCGTCAGCGTCAAATGGGTCGACGCCGATGTGCTCGACGAAATCGCGTCGCTGCTGCAGCTGCGCAACCTGCATGTGCTCGCCGGCGGGAAACCGGCGAGCGATGAAGATGTCTTTCAATTGAATGACTGGCGGGGCCAAGCCGTTGCCAAGCTGGCATGGGCGCCGAAGCAGCCGGGCGCCGAAATTGTCGGCAGCGTCATTCCGTTCCTCGCCGTCGCGCTCGCCGGCCTGGCGCTGCTGGCCACCGTTCTGTTCCGACACATGCGCCGCACGTCGGCCACCATTGCGGCGGGCGAGACGCGACTGCGTCACCTCGCGCTGCACGATCCGCTGTGCGGCCTGCCCAACCGCGTATCCTTCGGCGAGCGGCTCGAGGAAACAATTCGGAAGGTGCGCGAGGGCAGTCCGGCGGCGGCCGTATTCTACATCGATCTCGATCACTTCAAGGATGTCAACGATACGCTGGGCCACCCGATCGGCGACGAGCTCATTCGCTCCGTGACGGAGCGTCTGACCAGCGCGCTGCGCGGCGACGACCTCGTCGCCCGCATCGGCGGCGACGAGTTCGGCGTCATCACCTCGTCGGGGCGCGACCCGGCCAGCCTGCAGGTGATTGCCAGCCGCCTCATCGCGGCGCTCTGCACGCCGTATACGATCAGCGACAAGACCATCGTGATCGGCGCATCGGTCGGAATCGCGGTGATCGATCAAAGAAGCGGCGATTCCGCCGACGTCATGCGCCATGCCGACATGGCCCTCTACCGCGCGAAGAACGAGGGCCGCAATCGCGCCTGCATCTATGACATCGACATGGACACCGATCTGCTCAAGCGCAAGCTGGTCGAAAATGACCTGCGCATTGCGATCGAGAGAAATGAGTTGCAGGTCGCCTATCAGCCGATCGTCAACAACAGCGCTGAAAAAATCGTCGGCGTGGAAGCGCTTTGCCGCTGGCAGCATCCGGTCCGCGGCGAGATCACGCCGTCCGAGTTCATTCCGATTGCGGAGAACAGCGGCCTCATTGCCGAGCTCGGCGAGTGGGTGCTGCGCCAAGCCTGCCTGGACGGCAAGTCCTGGCCGAATATCTCGGTTGCGGTCAACGTGTCGCCGCTGCAGTTCCGCCGCGCCGATTTCATCGACGTCGTCGAGCGCATCCTGGCGGAAACCGGCTTCGATCCGACCCGGCTCGAGCTCGAAGTCACCGAAAGCACGCTGCTCGGCAACGTGGACACGGCCGAGCTCGCCATGTTCCGGCTCAAGGCGCTCGGCGTCCAGCTCGCGCTCGATGATTTCGGCACCGGCTACTCGAGCCTGCTCTACCTGCGGCGCTTTCCTTTCGACAAGCTCAAGATCGACCGCAGCTTCGTGCTCTCGATCGAGCGCGCCGCGGATGCGGCGGCGATCGTCCACGCGGTGGTCAGCCTCGGCCGTGGTCTCGGCATGAAGGTGACGGCGGAGGGCGTGGAAACCGCGGAGCAGCATCTGTTCCTGCGGGCGGCTGGCGTCCACACGATGCAGGGCTTCCGGTTTGGCCGCCCCGGCACCGCCGCCGAGATGACGGCGCGGCTGGCCGAGCCTTACGTTTTCCAGCCTTCCGACGATCCTTACAATCCGCACAATCTCGACAATCCTGGCGATGCCAGCCTGGCGCTCGCCGGCTGATCCGGCATCCTCCGGTCGCGGTTCGAACGTCCGCGATAATCCCGCCGGCAACTGAGCCGACCGCTCTCAGAGAAACGTCGATGCGAGCGTCGGGGACTCGGCCAGCGCATGCGCCATGAATTCAAGCGCGCTGCGAACCGAGGCGCGGTCGGCGGGCCCTCCCAGGCAGACGCGCACGGCTTCGGGAGGAGCAACGTCGGTCGCGAATGCATCGCTCGCGACAACCCCAACGCCGGTCGCGCGCATGTGGCCGACGAAGGCCGACCTGGTCCACGACTGCGGCAGCGACACCCAAAGGTGAAAGCCGACCGGATCTGCGCGGAAGATTCCGCTCGGCAGGGTCGCGGCGGCCAGCCGCTGCCGCTCCATCGACTCGCGCCGCACGGCTGTCAGCAAATCATCGGCGGTGCCGTCGGTGATCCAACGGGTCGCCAGCGCAATCGTCACCGGTGACGCCATCACGGTCGCAGTACGTACCGACGAAGCGAACAGCCAACCGGAGCGCGCGTCCGGCACCACCACATAGGCGATCCGCAGCCCGGCCCCGAGGCATTTGGCCAGACCCGCCACGTGCCAGGTGAGCTCAGGCGCGAGCACCGCGAATGGCGCCGGAGCGTCGGTCGGCAGGAACCCGTAGGGGTCATCCTCGATGATCGGAACCGCAAAGCGACGGGCGATCGCAGCAATGGCCATCCGCCGGGACTGCGAGATCGTGTGCGTGGTCGGATTGAGCAGCGTCGGATTCAGATAGAGCGCCTTCGGATTGAGCCGCCGGCATGCGTCGGCGAAGGCGTCGGCGTCGACACCCTCGTCGTCCATCGGGATGCCGACCAGCTGCAAGCCCAATTGGGCCGCGATCGAGCGGGCGCCCGGATAGGTCAGCGACTCCGAAAGAACGACATCGCCCGCTTTGGCAAGCAGGCCGAAGATACCGAGCAGCGCCGGATGCGCGCCCGGCGCGATGAAGAGCCGTTCCTGCGGCGGCACCAACCCGCGCCGGCTGAGCCAGCTCGACGCCGCGTCCTTGTCCGCCTGCACGCCGCCGAAACCCTGGTAGCGCAGCAGATAAACAAGATCGCGGCCGACGAACTCGAGACCATCCTGCATCCGATCGAGCAGCTCGGGATCGTCCGGCTCCGGCGGCAAGTTCATCGACAGATCGACGATTTCCGGATGGCGCGCCATCGGCCCGTGGCGGCGTCTCGCCGACGCGCGCACGAATGTTCCGTGTCCCACGCGCGACTCGATCAGGCCGCGCTTTTGCGCCTCCACGTAACCGCGCGCAACAGTGGTGAAGTCAATATTCAGACGACGCGCGAGCTTGCGTTGCGGCGGCAACCGATCAGCCGGCGCCAGCCGGCCAGTGCGAATGTCTTCGGCAATCGCATCGGCGATGGCGAGGTAGCGAGGCTTATCGCGTCCGGAAATGTCGGGCGTCCAATCAAGCATCAGCAGTCACGAGTCCGTGCAGCCTAAATTCGGGGTCGCCCGGCAGCGCCCTTGAATTGACTGTATGTTGTAGCTCGGCGAACCGCTAGATGGAAATGATCAGAACACGGCTGAAATGCAGAGACTGCATCACGAGCACGACGCTTAACGATCTTGTGCTTCCGAATTCAGCAGTTCGCTGCACATTTTGATCAACTCCGACACGATGCGACTCGCCCGCTTGATCACAAGGCAGGCAGAGTTGATCGCAGAATTGAATGTATTTGATTGCTTTTGATGAATGGATAGGCATCCGCGCATTTGGCATATCGCTTGCACCGCATGGTGACGTGGCGAACCCGACGTGGGGGGCCGATTTCCGCCAGCGAGGAGTACACCATGCCTGCCGTGACCATGCCTGCTCACAAGAGCGGCGACTATTTGGTTGATTACGAAGAGAAGGTATTCGAGGACGTCAAGGCCAAGCCAGGTGAGAAAGCGCTGGTGACCTTTCATACTGTCGCTTTCGAAGGCTCGATCGGCTTGGTGAACATCCTGCAGGCGCTGCGTCTGCAGCGCAAAGGTTTCAAGACCACCGTGCTGCTCTACGGTCCCGGCGTCACGCTCGGCGTACAGCGCGGTTTTCCAAAACTGGGAGACGAGGCCTTCCCGGGCGCGCAAAACTTCAACAATCAGCTCATGAAATTCATGGCGGAAGGCGGCGAAGTCTATGCCTGCCGCTTCGCGCTGCAAGCGCTCTACGGCCACGGCGAGCCTTCGCTCATTCCCGGCATCCGGCCGATCAATCCGCTGGACGTGCTCGACCTCGTGCTTCTGCACCGCCGCGACGACGCCTTCATGCTTCATACCTGGACGGTGTGACGCCGCTCCCCGGCAAGCATGCGCAGGAGAGCAACATGGCGGAAAAAACCACGGTTCGCGTTGCAGCCGCACAGCTCGCGCCGGACCTCGACACGCCGGGCGGCACCGTGTCGAAGGTGCTCGCGGCTGTGGTCGAGGCTGCCGACAAGGGCGCCGGTCTCGTGGTTTTCCCCGAGACCTTCGTGCCCTGGTATCCGTACTTCTCCTTCGTTCATCCGCCCGTCGTCACGGGCGCCGAGCACATCCGCCTCTACGACAACGCGGTGGTGGTGCCCGGCCCCGTGACCGAGGCGGTCGCCGCCGCCGCAAAGCGCCACGCGATCGTGGTCGTTCTCGGAGTGAACGAGCGCGACCACGGCTCGCTCTACAATACGCAACTCGTCTTCGACACCGACGGCCGTCTAGCGCTCAAGCGCCGCAAGATCACGCCAACATTCCACGAGCGCATGATCTGGGGCCAAGGGGATGGCTCCGGGCTCACGGTGGTGAACACCGCGGCGGGACGCATCGGCGCGCTCG
Organism: uncultured Alphaproteobacteria bacterium; assembly: GCA_963753575.1. Taxonomy (GTDB): domain Bacteria; phylum Pseudomonadota; class Alphaproteobacteria; order Rhizobiales; family Xanthobacteraceae; genus VAZQ01. The sequence continues at coordinate 428,359 of CAVWCR010000003.1, read as the reverse complement.
CCTGCTGGGAGCATTACAACCCCCTCGCCCGCTATGCGCTGATGGCGCAGCACGAGGAGATTCACGTCGCGCAGTTTCCGGGCTCGATGGTCGGACCGATCTTCGCCGAACAGATCGAGGTGACGATCCGCCACCATGCGCTCGAAAGCGGCTGCTTCGTCGTCAATGCCACCGGCTGGCTCAGCGAGGAGCAGATCGCCAAAGTCTCACCCGACGAAAAGCTGCGCAAGGCGCTGCGCGGCGGCTGCATGACGGCGATCATTTCGCCGGAGGGCTCGCATCTGGTTCCACCGCTCACGCAGGGCGAGGGACTTCTGGTGGCCGATCTCGACATGGGGCTGATCGTCAAGCGCAAGCGCATGATGGATTCGGTCGGCCACTACGCGCGCCCCGAGCTTCTCAAGCTCGTCCTCGACAATCGTCCGGCGCATCCGATGGAGCTTGAGGCTGCGCCCATGCCGGTTCTCAAACAACAGGATGGGAGCAAGTCCCATGAAGCCGATGATGCCGACGGCGATGCCGACCGAGCAGCTGATCAACGAGTTGCAATCCTACGGGGTTCGGCTCGCTGATCCGAAGGCGGGCCATGAAAGCCGCCGCGGCGGCGCCGGCCCATCCGATCACAAGGCCCTGACCATCGACGGCATGACCGTGATGGTGCCCGTGCACACGGCGCCCGCGTTCGAAAGCCCCTATGTGGTCGAGAAGCCGGACGCCGCCGGCCAAAGCCGCATCATCCGGGACGGCGTCACGCTCGGCAGCGTCAGCTTTCCCACGCGGCCGCGCTTCTACGACCTCAGCACCGCGGAGGGAATTCCCTATTGGAAGATCGCGGTCCTGCACAGCCGCGATGTGCTCGCCACCACGGTGCTGCAAACCTGCATCCGCTATCAGAGCCGCACCAAGACCTGCCAGTTCTGCGCCATCGGGCAGTCGCTGGCGGCGGGCCGGACGATCGAGCGCAAGACGCCGGCGCAGCTTGCCGAAGTCGCCAAGGCCGCGGTGGCGCTCGACGGCGTCAAGCACATGGTGATGACGACCGGTACGCCGCCAGGCGGCGATCGCGGCGCAGCCTTGCTCGCCGAAAGTGCCGCGGCGGTGAAAGCCGCCGTCGACCTGCCGATCCAGGGCCAGTTCGAGCCGCCGGATAAAGACGTCTGGTTCGAGCGCATGAAGGCTGCCGGCATTGACGCGCTCGGCATGCATCTCGAGGCGGTGACCGCGCCGGTGCGCGCGCGCATCATGCCCGGCAAGGCACAGGTCCCGCTCACGCGCTATTTCGATGCCTTTGCGGCCGCCGTTGCGGTCTTCGGACGCGGGCAGGTCTCGACCTACATCCTGGCCGGCCTCGGCGACAGCAAGGACGAGATCCTTTCAACGAGCGAGAAGCTGATCGCGCTCGGCGTCTACCCGTTCGTGGTGCCGTTCGTGCCGATCTCCGGCACGCCGCTCGAAAGCCATCCGGCGCCAGCGCCGGCTTTCATGCACGCGATACTTCAACCACTCTCCGCAATGCTCACTGCCGCCGGTCTGAAGGCCGCCGACATCAAGGCCGGCTGCGGCAAGTGCGGCGCATGTTCGGCCCTCTCCACCTACGAGCGAGGAGCAGCCGCATGATCTTCGATCCGTTCCCTGAATTCCTGCCGTCCGCCTACCGCGTCAAATTCGCGACCGAAGCCTGGGAGCGGCGCGAGGCTGCCGCGCTGCGCCAGCGGGTGTTCTGCATCGAACAGGGCATCTTCGCGAACGACGATCGCGACCCGATCGACGAGGTCGCGATCCCGCTCGTCGCCATCTCGTCCTACGCCGTCGTGCCGCAGGAAGTGGTCGGCACCGTCCGCATCCATGAAGCCGAACCGGGCGTCTGGTGGGGATCTCGCCTCGCGGTCGGCGCCGACTATCGCAAGATTGGCGCGCTCGGCACCGCGCTCATTCGGCTTGCGGTGTCGTCCGCACATGCGCGCGGCTGCAAACGCTTCTTCGCCCACGTGCAGAGCCAGAACGCGCTGCTGTTCCGTCGCCTGCACTGGCGCACGATCGAGGAGACCTCGATCCACGGCCGCCCGCATCATTTTATGCAGGCCGACCTCGCCCATTATCCGCCGTTCGCGGACGCCGAGACCGGTTTCGTCTCGCTGCCCAAGAAGGCGGCGTGATGCTCGGCGCCCGCGCCCTGGGCGAGCTTGCCGCAAGCCTCCGGGCCGGCCGCGGCCTCGCGGCCAAGCGCGACATCGCGTCAGTTACAGCACTGCTCGGCGCAGCCACCGCATCCGCCGTCGCGGTCGGCGACGACTGTGCGGCAATTCCCGATGGCGACGGCTTTCTGCTGCTGGCGATCGAAGGCTTCATGAACGAGTTTGTCGCCCGCGACCCATGGTTTGCCGGCTGGTGCGGCGTGATGGTCAACGTCTCGGACGTGGCCGCCATGGGCGGGCGACCGATCGCGGTGGTCGATGCGGTATGGGCGGCAGGCGAAGACGACGCCGAGCCGGTGCTGCGCGGCATTCGGGAGGCTTCGCAAGCCTTCGGTGTTCCTGTTGTCGGTGGGCATAGCAACCTGCGCACCGATCGCGGCCAGTTGTCGGTTGCGATCCTGGGGCGGGCGAAGCGACTTCTCAGCTCGTTCGACGCGCGTCCCGGCGACCGCCTGGTGGCGGCGATCGATCTGCGCGGTCGCTATCGCGAGCCGTTCTCGAACTGGGAAGCGGCGACCGACACGCCGCCGGCGCGGCTGCGTGCCGACCTTGAGGTTCTGCCGGCGATTGCCGAAGCCGGGCTTGCGCGCGCCGCCAAGGACATATCGCAGGGCGGGCTGATTGGCACCGCGATGATGCTTGCGGAATGCTCAGGCGTCGGCGCCGCGATCGACGTCGCGGCCGTGCCGAGGCCCGAGGGCGTCGCGCTCAGTCGATGGCTGCAGACCTTTCCGAGCTATGGCTACCTGCTGGCGGTCTCCCCGTCGAAGGTCGCGGCGGTGCTTGCGCGCTTCCTCGAGCGTGGCATCGCCGCAGCAGACATCGGCGAGGTCATGGCGGCGCCGCGTGTCACGGTCGCCTTCGGCAGCTCCGCCGAGACGATCTGGGATTTCGCCCGCGAGCCGCTGCTCGGCTGCGCGCCCGCGAAGGTGCCGGCGTGAGTGCTCCGATGCAACGGGATAAGCGCATCGCGATCCTCGCACACTCGACCAACCCACGCGGCGGGGTGGTGCACGCGCTCGAGCTCGGCGACGCGCTCACCCGCCTCGGGCACGCGGTCACCGTTCACGCCCCGGACACCGGCGGCAAAGGCTTCTTCCGCGACACGCTTTGCCGCACCGTCTGCGTGCCGGCGACGTCGGCCGGGCGCGACACGACCGCTATGGTCGAGCGCCGCATCGCCGACTACGTCCGCTATTTCTCCAACGCCGATCATCGCCGCTTCGATATCTGGCACGCCCAGGACGGGATCTCGGCCAACGCGCTGGCTACGCTCAGAGAGCAGGGCCACATCCACGCCTTTGCCCGCACCGTGCATCACGTCGATACGTTCGCGGATCCGCGCCTGTGCACATTGCAATCGCGCTCGATTGCCGCGGCGGACCAGCTCTTCGTCGTCAGCCGGCTATGGCAGCAGTGGCTGGCGCGCGAATGCGGCCGCGACGCCATTCTGGTTGACAGCGGGGTCGACATGCAGCGGTTCTCGCCGACCCGCGATGCGCCCGACGAGGCCCTGCGCCGCCAGTTGAATATTCCGCTCGGCGCCCCGGTGTTCCTGTCAGTCGGCGGCGTCGAGGAGCGCAAGAACACGCTCCGCCTGGTCGAAGCCTTCAGCGCCATCCGTGCGCACCATGCCGGCTGTCGCCTGGTGATCGCCGGGGGCGCCTCGCTGCTCGACCACGACGCCTATCAGCAACGCTTCACCGAGGCGCTGGGCCAAAGCTTCCTTCCCGGCGATGCCGTGATCTGCACCGGCCCGTTGCCGCAGGCGCTGATGCCCGCGCTCTATCGCGCCGCCGACTGTCTGGTCTTTCCGTCGGTCAAGGAAGGCTTCGGGCTTGTGGTGCTCGAAGCGATGGCGAGCGGCGTGCCGGTGGTGACCTCGCGCATTGCACCCTTCACTGAATATCTGGCCGAGAAGGATGTTCTCTGGTGCGATCCGTTCGACCCGCCGTCGATTGCCGGCGCCATGGCCGCATCATTCGACCCGTCGCGTCGCTCCGGCTTGATCGAACGCGGATTTCAAGTTGCCGCCCGACACAGCTGGTCGAATGCGGCGCATGCGCACCTCGCGGCCTATGCGACCATGCGGGAGCCGACCTATGCCTGAAATGCATTTCCGCATCCGTTGGCCGGACGGCACGCCTGAGACCTGCTATTCGCCGTCGCTGGTCGTGAAGGATTATCTGGCGCCCGGCGAGAGCTATCCGCTCACCGATTTCCTCGCGCGCAGCCGCACCGCATTGCGCATCGCAAGCGAGCGGGTGAACGCCAAGTACGGCCACCCCTGTTCCCGCGCGCTGGCGCAACTCGCGCGCATCGAAAGCGCCGCCAATGTTTTTGCGAATGTCCCCGACGCATGCGTCGCCGTTGACGCCTTTGAGGAGTGAGAAGCGGCCATGAGCCAGTCCACGCCCGTTGCGCATCATACGGTTGCCGTGATCGGCGGAGGCCAGGCAGGTCTTTCCGTCAGCTGGTATCTGACGCGCAGCGGCATCGACCACGTGGTGTTCGAGACGCAACGCGCCGGCCACGCCTGGCGGACCGAGCGCTGGGATTCATTCTGCCTGGTGACGCCGAATTGGCAGTGCCAGTTGCCCGGCTTTCCCTATCAGGGGCCGGACCCGCATGGCTTCATGCTGCGCGATGAGATCATCGCCTATATCGATGCCTTCGTCGCCTCGTTCAATCCGCCACTGCGCGAGGGTGTCACGGTGCGGCACCTGCGTGGCGACGCCCAATATGGCTTCGTGCTTGATGCAACCGATGGGCTGCACGCCGCCAACGCGGTGGTGATCGCGAGCGGCGGCTATCAAACGCCGGTCATTCCGCGCTGCGCCGAAAGGATCCCCAGCGATATCGTGCAGCTTCCGTCCTCGCTTTATCGCAATCCCGACCAGCTTCCAGACGGCGCCGTGCTGGTGGTGGGCAGCGGCCAGTCCGGCTGCCAGATCGCCGAGGACCTGCACCTCGTCGGCCGCAAGGTTCACCTCTGCGTCGGCGACGCTCCGCGCGTGGCGCGCCGCTACCGCGGCAAGGATGTCGTCGAGTGGCTTCACCTGATGGGCTACTACGATCTGCCGGTGCACGAGCATCCGCTGCGCGAGGGCGTCCGCGACAAGACCAATCATTACGTCACCGGGCGGGACGGCGGACGCGACATCGACCTGCGCCAGCGCGCGCTCGAAGGCATGGAGCTCTATGGCCGCCTGTTGGACGTCGCCGGCGAGCGCCTGCTGTTCGACGACGACCTCACGCAATGCCTCGATCAGGCCGATCAGGTGTCCGAGAGCATCAAGACCAGCATCGACGGTTTCATCGCCAAGCAGAACATCTCGGCCCCCGAAGAGGCGCGCTATCGCCCGGTCTGGGTGCCGCCGCACGAGCGGCCCGAGCTCGGCTATCGCGCCGCCGGCATCACCTCCATCATCTGGTGTATCGGCTTCCGGACCGATTACAGCTGGATCGATCTGCCGGTGTTCAACGGCCGCGGCCGGCCGGCGCATGTGCGCGGGGTCGCGCCGGTGCCGGGCGTCTATTTCGTGGGACTGCCCTGGCTTTATACTTGGGGCTCGGGTCGATTTTCCGGCGTCGCGCGCGATGCCGGACACGTGGTGGAGCACATCAAGGCCCATCTCGGAACGGCGCAGACGCAGGGCCAAGCCGCGCTCAACGAAGCCGCGATCGGATCTTGAGCCGCCATGAACAGCATCATTCGCCTCGTCGAGACAAAATTTTTTCCCGAAAGGAACGCCGCCCTATCGCCGATACCGAATGCCGTCACGCTCGGCATGCCGCATCTGTGCCTGACCGGGCTGTCGGAGACATGGCTGCTCAAGGAGTGCGGTCATCGTCATTGGTTCCTGCTTGCGCAGGCAGCCGGCCGCGCGATGCCGAACTTTTGCGACCAGGCCGGCCAACCGGTCTACGCCGCGTTCCTGGCCGTCTCGGTTCGTGACGCGGCCTTTGAGATCGCGCGCGAGAACGACCAGCTGGCGTTTGCATCGCGGCTTGTGCCCAACTCGCGTACGCGCTTCACCAGCCTTCACCGTCTCACCGTGCGCGGCCAGGCGGTCGGCGAGTTCCTGATGGTTTCGACCTTTGTCCGGCGTGCCAAGGAGGGCAAGAACCACACCATCGCCCGCATTGAATTGCCCGGCTTGCCGGTGGCGGCCGCCGATCCTCACGCCGACGCGCAGGCAGCCGAAATGATGGCGTTGCGATCCGGTGAATGGCTGACGCATCTGGGCTTCGACCGCTGTGGCGCGAGCGTCCTCGATCGCTTGGTCATCGACCCCTGCCCCGCGCAGGATTTCAACGGCGCGGACTTTCTTTATTTCGCGAGCTACCAGGCCTTTGTCGATCGGGCGGAGTGGGCCCACTCCCGGCCGCGAGCGCCGTTTCCAACGACGCGGCGGCGCGATCTCGTTTACTACGGTAATATCGATCCGGGTGAGCGCGTGGTCGTCACGCTTACCCAGCGTCGGCAGGACAACGAAAGTCTTTCCCACTGGTACCGCATGACGCGCGAACAGGATGGCGTCGCGATCGCCGACGTCTTTACCCTCCGGGCGGCGCGTGCCCAAACCTGAGGCGGGCGGCCGCCCCACCGCGTCCCTTCAATTGAGCTTCAGCCCGATCGACTTGATGATCGGCGTCCAGCGCGCAATCTCGGCCTCGACGAACTCCCCGGTCTTTTCCGGCGTCGAATCCGGAAAGGGATCGAACCCGGACGAGATGAAGGCCTGCCTGAACTGCGCGTCCGTCATGGCGGTGCGGGTGGCTCCGGCAATCTTGTCGATGATCTCTTTCGGCGTTTTCGCCGGCGCGAACAGGCCGATGAAGTTCTGCGCCACCATCTTGGGAAGCCCCGCCTCGATCGCCGTCGGCAGCGACGGAAAGGCCGTGAGCCGCTTCGGGCTCGTCACGCACAGCATGCGCACCTTGCCGGTCTCATGCAGTTCCATCATGTGCGCCGTGACGCTCTGGGCGATCATCGGGATGTGCCCGCTGACCAGGTCCGCAATCAGCGGCCCGCCGCCGCGGTAAGGCACATGCACGATGTCGGGCAGGCCGGCGAGCGACTTGAACAATTCGCCCGTCAGATGCGTCATGGCGCCGGCGCCCGAGGACCCGAACGACAGCTTGCCGCGATTGGCCTTGGCATAGGCGATCAGCTCGGTGAGCGTATGCACCGGCAGCGATGGATGCACCGCGATGGTGAGCGCGGTGGCGCCTAGAAGCGCAATCGGCGCGAAGTCGGCGATCGGATCGTAATGGGCGCGATTGGTCGCGACCCCGACGATCACCTGCGACCCCATGCCGCCAAGGAGAATGGTGTAGCCGTCGGGCCGCGCGCGGGCGACCGCCGCCGCGCCGAGACCCCCGCCGGCCCCGCCCATGTTCTCGACCACGATGGTGCCGAGCAGCCCCTTCATCTTTTCGGCCCACGGCCGCCCGACCGCATCGTTGACCCCGCCGGGCGTAAACGGAATCACCAGCCGGGTCGGGTGATCCGGGTAATGGGACTGGGCAAGAGCCAATCGGGACGCCACGAGCGGCGCCGATAGGGCGGACAAGCCGAGCTTGAGTACGTCGCGTCGCTGCATCGCGTTACCCCCCAATTGGTCTTTATCTTTCCCGAGCGATACTACTGCATTGCGTCCCGGTGCGGGCAACGATGATAATGCACGGGCATGGAGGAGGCTAGAATGGCCGTCTCGCACAAAGTCGCTCTGGTCACCGGCGCCGGCACCGGCATCGGCAAGGCGGTGGCGCTCGCCCTGATGCGGGAGGGCTACGCGGTCGCGCTCGCCGGGCGCCGGCAGGACAAGCTCGACGAGACCGCGGCGGAAGGCAGTAGGACCAACGGGCAGAGCCTCGTGGCGCCGACCGACGTGAGCGATCCGGCCGCCGTGAAGGCGCTGTTCGCGCGCACCAAGGAGGCATTCGGGCGTCTCGATGTCCTCTTCAACAACGCCGGCATCGGGGCGCCGGCCACGCCGATCGAAGATCTGCCCTACGAGACCTGGAAGAAGGTCGTCGACATCAACTTGACCGGCATGTTCCTGTGCACGCAGGAGGCGATCCGGCTGATGAAAGCGCAGGACCCGCGCGGCGGGCGCATCATCAACAACGGCTCGATCTCGGCACACACGCCGCGTCGGGGCGCGGTCGCCTACACGGCAACCAAGCATGCGGTCACCGGCTTGACCAAGCAGACCGCGCTCGACTGCCGCGGCAAGGACATCGTGTGCGGCCAGATCGATATCGGCAATGCGGCAACGCCCTTGACCGAACGCATGGTGCAGGGCCAGGGCGTGCTGCAGCCGGACGGGAGCATGATGGTCGAGCCGCGCATGAACGCCGACGACGTCGGCCGCGCCGTGGTCTACATGGCGGGGCTGCCGCTCGACACCAACGTGCTGTTCATGACCGTGATGGCCAACATGATGCCGTTCGTGGGACGGGGATAGCGTTTCGCTTGCTGCGTTGGTGCGCGCGCCTCAGCCGATCACCGTCACCTTCACCTCGGCTCCCGGCTTCACCTTTGCGAGCGCCTTCACGTCACCGAGCGCCTTGGCGAAGATGTTGCAGGGCGCCGCGAGCCGCGTCTCATTGCCGTGCGAGATCGGCGTGCGGCCGAAGCCGAGCGCGATGCACGAGCCCTCGGGCCAGAAGGCGACCTCGCCCGGCGTCACCACCGCGCGGGCGTCGGCCTCGCGCGGCCGCTTCACCGGCACCTTGAAATAGACCTCCTCGCCCCAGGTCATCACCGAGGCGCTGAACGGCAGCGCCGCCGCAATGGCCTTTGCGGTCGGCGTGTCGATGAGCTCGGCGTCGAGCGTGAGCGCGCCGAAGTCGAAGCGGATGCGTGCCACCATGACGGCCTCGTTCACAGGAACCTTGCGCCTGGAGAATAGAGCCCGGAGCGAGCCCCGGTCCATGGCGCCGAGAGGCCATCGCGCCCTCCCCCGCACCGTGTACAACCTCAGGGGCCGGAGAATCATGGGCGGGGCATGCTACAGCTGCAGTCGGCAATGGGCGTGATCGCGCTGCTTGCGATTGCGTGGGTGATCAGCGAGCACAGGCGCGCGGTGGCGTGGCGGCAGGCCGCCATCGGGCTCGCGCTCACGCTCGTCGTCGCCGTCATCCTGATCAAGGTGCCGAAAGTCGCGGAAGCGCTCGGGGTCGTGAACCGGGCGGTCGGCGCGATCGCGGACGCGACCAAGGCCGGCACCTCGTTCGTGTTCGGCTATCTCGGCGGCGCGCCGCTGCCCTATGAGCTGAAAGTCCCCGGCGCCGAATTCGTGCTGGCGCTGCAGGCGCTGCCGATCCTCCTGGTCATGAGCGTCCTCACCACGCTCCTGTTCTACTGGCGCATCCTGCCGCCGGTCGTGCGCGGCTTTGCCTGGCTGCTGCAGCGTACCCTCGGCGTCGGCGGCGCGGTCGGGCTTGCGACCGCGGCGAACATCTTTCTCGGCATGGTCGAGGCGCCGCTGTTCATCAGGCCCTATCTCGCGCGCCTCACCCGCAGCGAGCTGTTCATCGTGATGACCGGCGGCATGGCCGGAATCGCCGGCACCGTGCTGGTGATCTATGCCCTCATCCTGGGCCCGCTGATCCCGGATGCTGCCGCTCATCTCGTCATCGCGTCCGTCCTCGGCGCGCCGGCCGCGATCCTGATCAGCCTCATCATGGTGCCGGAAACGAAGGAGCAGCACACCGCCGGCGCGCTGATCGATCCGGAGCCGGTCGCGACCGGCACCATGGATGCGATCGTCAAGGGAACCGCGGCGGGGCTCGAGCTCCTGCTCAATGTCTGCGCCATGCTGATCGTGCTGATCGCGCTCGTTCATCTCGCCAACGCGATCCTCAGCCTGTTGCCCGACATTGCCGGAAAACCGATCTCGCTCGAGCGCATGCTCGGGTTGGCGATGGCACCAGTCTGCTGGCTGATGGGCATGCCATGGGATCAGGCGGTGACCGGCGGCAGCCTGATGGGCATCAAGACCATCCTCAACGAGTTCATCGCCTATGTGGAGCTCTCCAAGCTTCCGCCCGAGGCGCTTGACCCGCGCTCGCGACTGATCCTGCTCTATGCGATGTGCGGCTTTGCCAATTTCGGCTCGCTCGGGATCATGATCGGCGGGCTTGCCACCATGGCGCCGGAGCGGCGCGACGACGTGATCTCGCTCGGCTTCAAGTCGATCATCGGCGGCACGCTCACCACCTGCCTGATGGGCGCGATCGTGGGCGTGCTGACCTGATGCGATGACCCCCGACTTGCGATCGTTCGGCAACCGCCGACCGATGTCCGCGTAGCCGTCCCCATTCAATGGCCAAAAACAACGTGGTACATGATCCTGCCCGGAACAATAGTGAACAGCCCGGCAATCACGAGGCCGCCGATAAAGAGTCCCACCATGGTCTTTCGATGCGAGCTCACGTCGTGCCGGCGCGCGCGAAGAACACCCAGAGGCAGCATGACCAAAACGTAGACCGCAAGGAGATGGATCGGGCTCCACTGACCCCAAAAACGAATTTGATGGATGAAGAACGCGGTGATGCCGATGGTCGCCATCAGCGCAACCCAAGTCCAGCCGATGACGCGGTGGGGCAACGTCCCCTTCGGGGCCATCAGTTGGATGCTGCCGAGCAGTAACGCGGCCACGGCGGCGAAGGCATGGACTTGAATGACCGGCGCTGCCTGCAGGAGTGGTTGTAGGCTCATGTGAGGCCCCAATTGATCCGTTCACGGCTCGGCTGCAAGTCCATCCAACGACCCGCGTATCCTTACGCCATCTGATCGAGCGGCGGCGGCGGGCCGGGACTCCGCCGATGCCAGCCTGTGGATGAAGCTGTCCTCGCATGCGCACGACAGCCAATTGATGATATTATTTGAGAATGACGAACTTCAAATCATTGCAAATGCAGCTACTTGAGGACGTACTGCAAATGGGCGGCGGATACGTGCTCAGATATTCTGACCGGACTTTTGCGGAGTTTTTCCGCGAGGAGCTTGGGATCGACATAGACGATCCAAAATACTCTGTGATGGGCGGATCGAAGGGCAAGCGCATGCGCTATTTCCTTCAAAACTCCCCACGGCCCGTGGTTGCTGAAGCACTGAACCGCTTGTGGGAGCACCGACAGGCCGCCATGGAACGAGCCGGGGAGAAGGAAACCATCCCTGACGTAAATCGGAAGATGGCTGCGCTGATCCAGTCGATCGGCGGGACGTGGGAGCCCTCACCTGAGACAGCGACGGCCGTGAGTGGGATTTCCCTGCCGGACGCGACTCCAGAAACGGTGGCTGCACTAACTTCCCAGTTCATGGCATTGCTGAATGTGGAGCCGCATCAGAGGGGTTACGATTTCGAAAAGTTCCTGAGGGAACTCTTTGACGCCTACGGCATGGAGGCGCGAGAGCCGTTTCGAATCCGAGGCGAACAGATCGACGGTAGCTTCCATCTGGACGGAGCGACCTACTTACTTGAGGCAAGATGGCAGAATTGGCTCACTGATGCCGCCGACCTCCGAGCATTTCATGGCAAGATTGAAGAAAAGGCGGCTTGGTCGCGCGGGCTTTTCATTAGCTATAGCGGCTTCAGCGAAGACGGCCTATTTGCGTTTGGCCGCGGCAAGAAGGTGATCTGCACGGACGGGCGCGACATTTACGAAGCGCTCTCCCGCTCCATCCCTATGGATAAGGTCATCATGGAGAAGGCGCGGCAAGCCGCCTCACGAGGCCAGATATTTAGGCGGGTAAGCGATATGTTGGATCACATTCCCACTTGCCGATGAGTTCGATCGCAAGCTGCGCCTAAAACATCCGGTGAGAGCCTAATGCAGCCGGAACTCGCCGTTCACGGCGCGGATCTCCGCCGGCTTGATCAGCCGCGAATGCGCGACCGTGACCGAGTGCAGCGGCCCCTCGAGCTTCTCCAGCCAGAACGCGAGGAAGCGATTGAGGACCGGAAACTTCGGACAGAGGTCGTAGTCCTGCCACACGTAGGTCTGCAGCAACGCCGGATGATCGGGAAGCCGATAGAGAATGTGCGCCGTGGTCAGCCCGTAGCCGTCGAACTGCTTGCGAAAGTCACCTGCGACCATGCTGGTCCTCCACTGAGCCGGACAAGCAGTTTCAAGAGACTCGGTTCCCTATTGCAAGCTGAAAAAGTGAATTATTTGTTTAATATCAAAGCATTAGCAGCATCCCGGGATGGCTGCTGATAGTCGGTGTCAAGGTACTTCTGAGCCGCGGCCTGGCCGCATTAACCAAATAATTTCAAACACTTCCGCAATCTGCTAGCACTCCGCACAACCGAGTGCTAAAAAATTTCGAGCGCCCCCTTGCGGGGAAAAATCGAGCCACCTATGTCGCGATCAAGCGGCGCAGGGCTTCCCGTTCGGCCGCTGCCTTCCAACCAGTCCGTTCCACAGTCAAGGGAGAATGTCCATGAAGTTCCGTCCGCTTCACGACCGCGTCGTCGTCAAGCGCCTCGATGCCGAGGAAAAGACCTCCGGCGGCATCATCATTCCCGACACCGCCAAGGAAAAGCCCTCGCAGGGCGAAATCATCGCCGTCGGCCCGGGCGGCCGCGACGAAGCCGGCAAGCTCATTCCCATCGATCTCCAGGTCGGCGACCGGGTGCTGTTCGGCAAGTGGTCGGGCACCGAGGTGAAGATCGACGGTCAGGAGCTCCTGATCATGAAAGAGTCCGACATCATGGGCGTGCTGGAAGAGACCAGCGCCAAGCGCAAGGCCGCCTAAGCACACCAGGCAATCTCACCGCCTTGTTCCGTATGACGCGCCCAGCAGGGCGCTCGGAATGAGGATCACAGATCAACGGAGTTCCAGGATATGTCTGCCAAGGAAGTTAAATTCTCAGTCGACGCGCGCGATCGCATGCTGCGCGGTGTCGACATTCTCGCCAATGCGGTGAGGGTGACGCTCGGCCCCAAGGGCCGCAACGTCGTGCTCGACAAGAGCTTCGGCGCGCCCCGCATCACCAAGGACGGCGTCACCGTCGCCAAGGAAATCGAGCTCGAAGACAAGTTCGAGAACATGGGCGCCCAGATGGTGCGCGAGGTCGCGTCCAAGACCTCCGACATCGCGGGTGACGGCACCACCACCGCGACCGTGCTCGCCGCCGCCATCGTCAAGGAAGGCGCCAAGGCGGTTGCCGCCGGCATGAACCCGATGGACCTCAAGCGCGGCATCGACCTTGCGGTCGAGGCCATCGTCGAGGACCTCAAGAAGAACTCGAAGAAGGTCACCTCCAACGAGGAGATCGCCCAGGTCGGCACCATCTCGGCCAACGGCGACTCGGAGATCGGCCGCTTCCTTGCGGAAGCGATGAAGAAGGTCGGCAACGAGGGCGTGATCACGGTCGAAGAGGCAAAATCGCTTGAGACCGAGCTCGACGTGGTCGAGGGCATGCAGTTCGACCGCGGCTACATCTCGCCCTACTTCATCACCAACGCCGACAAGATGCGCGTTGAGATGGAGGATCCCTATATCCTCATCAACGAGAAGAAGCTCTCCGGGCTCAACGAGCTGCTCCCGCTGCTCGAGGCGGTGGTGCAGACCGGCAAGCCGCTTCTGATCGTCGCCGAGGACGTGGAAGGCGAGGCGCTCGCCACGCTGGTGGTCAACAAGCTGCGCGGCGGCCTCAAGGTCGCGGCCGTGAAGGCGCCGGGCTTCGGCGATCGCCGCAAGGCCATGCTGCAGGACATCGCGATCCTGACGGGCGGCCAGGCGATCAGCGAGGATCTCGGCATCAAGCTTGAGAACGTCACGCTCAACATGCTGGGCCGCGCCAAGAAGGTGATGATCGACAAGGAGAACACCACGATCGTCAACGGCGGCGGCAAGAAGGCCGACATCGAGGCCCGCATCACCCAGATCAAGGCGCAGATCGAGGAGACCACCTCCGACTACGACCGCGAGAAGCTGCAGGAGCGGCTGGCCAAGCTCTCCGGCGGCGTCGCGGTGATCCGCGTTGGCGGCGCGACCGAGGTCGAGGTGAAGGAGCGCAAGGATCGCGTCGATGACGCGATGCATGCGACCCGCGCCGCGGTCGAGGAAGGCATCCTGCCCGGCGGCGGCGTCGCACTCTTGCGCGCCGGCGCGGCTCTCAAGGTCCGAACCCACAACGACGACCAGAAGACCGGCGTCGAGATCGTGCGCAAGGCGACGCAGGCTCCGGCCCGTCAGATCACCAGCAATGCCGGTGAGGATGGCTCGGTGATCGTCGGCAAGATCCTGGAGAAGGACCAGTACGCCTACGGCTTCGACGCGCAGAATGGCGAGTACGTCAACATGCTGTCGAAGGGCATCATCGACCCGACCAAGGTCGTGCGTCAGGCTCTGCAAGGCGCGGCCTCCGTTGCCGGCCTCCTGATCACCACCGAGGCCATGGTCGCCGAAGTGCCGAAGAAGCAGGGCGCGGGCGCCCCGGCAATGCCGGGTGGCGGCGGGATGGACTTCTAAGCCATCGACGCTCAGGACGAGATGCGAGAGGCCGCCCGCGGGCGGCCTCTTTGCTTTGACGGCTCGTTTGTTTGCGCCTTGCGTTGATGCGCTGTGCCTTGATGCGCCTTGCCGCCGTGAAGCAACGTGAGCTTGGACGCTACCGAGCGCGGCTCAGCGCCGGTCGTCCTCCGGGCTCAGCAATGTTATGCCGATATAGCCGCCGGTACGGGCGTCGCGGATCACAATGCGCTGCCTCGCCAATGCCATGGCTACCTGGCGGCGGCGGGTCCTGCGACTGGCTGCAACCCAATAGTTGATGCAGGCGCGTGCAGCATAGAGCAGCGCCTGGCCAATTCGCGTCAGGTATTCGATCCCTGCGCCCGGTCGGCGTTCGGCGCGGCCTGCCGGCGGCACGCGCATTGCGTAGACCTGCTCGGAGCCTGCTGTGAGCTTGTGTCTAATGCGTCGGGCTGACAGGTCGCAGACACCATCGATTTCCAAACTGGGCTCACCCTGTCGCGATTGATCAACAGAGTGACGCCCCGTTGCAGACCACGCCGTCATGGAAGGCTCCCGCGTCATTGCTTTCGGCCATCCCTAGCGGGCCAGGGCAGAGGCCGCGTCCACCGATCGGATGACATCCGTCGCGGTCAGCGGGAGAAGCCGCGGCGGCCGTCATGGCGCGCGGTCTACCGATGCGTCGTGAAGAAAGACAGGCAGCGCGCTCGCGGCTCGGATGGCCGCGGCGAAGTCCTACGCCTTGATGTCGAAGAGCGACTTCGCCATCTGGTCGTAGGCCGTCACCACCCGCGCGTTGGCCGCGTAGGTGTAGCGGGCGACGAGCTGCTGGATGGCTTCTTCGGTCAGATCGACCTTGGGATGGGCCACCTGCCCTTCGGCGTTGGCGTCGGGCGAGCCCGGATCATAGGTCGGCACATAGCTTGGCGAGACGTCGCGAACGATGGCTTGCGTGCCACCGCCCGAGAGATCGACCTGATCGACCTGTTGAGGCACGTAAGCGCGGGTCGCGCCATCCGGATAGTTGCCCTGCTCGTCCGGCAACGTGCCTGCTGACTGCACATTGGCGACGTTGTTGGCGGAAACCTGCAGGCGCGTGGCGGCGGCCTGCATTCCCGATATGGCGATGGACAGAATATTACTCATCAACCGGCTCGCTCAGCCGGTGACCCTAGCCTTGATCCATCAATGCAATATCGCGGAAATGCCTCGCATTGTCCCGGCGCGGTTTACCATCGATTAGTCATATGAATCCGAGGCTGGAAACGGGGCGCCGAAAACGTCAACGACCACGAAGCAAGAGGTGCGCGTACATCCGGCGTCACCCGTTGATCGTGGTCGTCACAGCAATGGAACCTTACGGCTCGACATCGCCTTGTTCCGCGATATGGGGAACCGCCCGCCGTTCTGCAAGGGTCAGGCTCGTTTTTCTTCAGGGGCGTATTTGTGGAATAGAATTCGACTGACGGCACCATGCGGGTAAAGGGCCGCCAGTCGCCTGGCGGCCCTTCGTCTTGCGTGGTTGCCCGCTCACGCCGGCGCCTCCGTCTTCAGGCGCACAAGCTTGGTGAGGAGCGCATCGAGGCCCGCACCCTCGCCGGCGTGCAGGTCGATGCGGCCGACCTTCTCGACCAGCCGCTCGAGCGACTCGAGTTCCTTGAGCCGCAGCAGCAGAGGGTTCTCCTCCATCAGCTTCGCGGTGTTGAGGAGCGACCGCGTTGCCGCAGTCTCCTCCTGGCGGCGGATCAAGTTGGCCTTCGCGACACGCTCGGCCTCCACCACCTTGTTCACCAGCTCGCGGATCTCACCCGGCAGGATCACGTCCTTGACGCCGAGCTCGTTGACCTCGATGCCGGTGTCCGCGATGCGCTCGCGCACGAACGTGCGCAGCTCCGCGTCGAGCGCGTTCTTGGCCGAGAGCACCTCGTCGAGCGTGCGCGACGCCACCGCCTCGCGGATGGCGAACTGCACCAGCCGGTACAGCCACGCATCCACGTCCGGCACCGCGCTCACCACGCGCTCAGGGTCGACGATGCGGCGGAACGCCGTGAGCGTCACGCGCAGCGCGATGCGGTCCTTGGTCAGCATCTCCTGCGCGGTGATCTCCACCGCCTGCGGACGCAGGTCGAGGCGCTTGACCTCGATCTTGCGGCCGACCGTCCAGAAGGCGTGCCGACCCGGCGCGAGCCGCTCGATGAGCCGGCCCTCGACGTAGAGCAGGCCCGCCTCGTGGTTCTCGACCACGTGCTCGGCCACGAGCGTGTTGCGCTCGCGCGCGACCATCGCGAGATGGCGCGGCGCGACCTTCGGGTCACCCGCCACGTCGATGCGCTCGGCCTCGACGCGGGTCGCAACCTTCCAGAACACGCGCGTCTGCCACGGCGCCATCAGGTGCGCCGGCCGGCCGTCGAGGCTGACGATGGCGACCTCATTGGCCTTCGTCTCGACCGCCTCGAACAGCGCCGCCGCGAGATCAGGCCGCGCGCTCTTGAGCACGGCGTAACGGTCGGCGGTGAATTCGGCGCGCACGACATTGTGCAGCTCGACGCCGAGCTCATGCCGCGGGTCGAACAGCGTGTGGCGGCCCGGCTCGAGCAGGCGCTCGAACCGGCCGTTGCGCATGAGGAAGGCGCGCTCGCCGTCCTTCACAGTCACGCGCAGAATGAACAGGTGCCGGTTCATGGCACGTCTCCTTCGTTGGCCGTCTTGCGATCGGCCGGGTTATGCGAACGAGGGTGGGTTCCGGACGCGCGCTTCCCGCTGGAGCGACGGGCCAGGGCTTGAGCTCGCGCTGGCGGCGGGCGCACGCGCTCATTCGCCGTGCCGAAGCGCGGCGGCCGAGCGGATTGCACGACGTCAGCGCGGGCGGTATCCGCCCCGGCGCAGAGCCGATCTCACGGTGTCGCGAAACGAGCGAGGAGCCTTGCGGCGCAACGACCGGATCGCGACTGAAGTACGCGTCCGGTCCCCTTCATGGGTATCAGCGTGGCAAGCTGATGGTTTCAGTTTTCAAGACTGAACCGGAACGTGGAGCGGGATTTGAACCCGCGTCAACATGATTAAAAGTCATGCGCTCTACCTCTGAGCTATCCTCGCGTTTGGTGGACCCAACAGGAATTGAACCTGCGCCTCCGGGTCTCCCCGGCGCTCTCCATGAGCTATGGACCCTCCCTTCGTCGGCGGAACACGGCCACGCACTGCGTACCGCGCCAGTCAGGTTTGTAAGCCTGGACACAAGGCCTCGTGAAGGAGGCGCGCGAGTAAAGGCAAAGCAAGGCGGAAAGAAGGCCGCGGATGATGATTACCGGGATTTAAGGGAGCGAATGGTGAATGGCGAGCGGCGAATAGGGAAGAAGCTGCCGGAGTTATTTTCGCTTTTCGCTTTTCGCTTTTCGCTTTTCGCTTTTCGCTCACTCTGCCGGCGCCGGCGCCTGTGCGCGCGCCTTCTCGACGCCGTGCACCAGCACGGCGATCGCGGCCGTGCCGATCACGAAGCCTGCCGCGATGAAGGCCGATACGCCGAGCACCAGGTCGAAGCCGCCGCGTCCGTAAAGGACCGCAATCAGCGACACCGCGGCGCCTGACACCAGGAAGGTGAGAAAATAACGCACCGCATAGACGCGCGATCGCCAGGCATCCGCCGTGTAGCGCGCGATCACGAGATCGTTGACGGTGACCTGCGCGTAGATCGCGGCGACCGCGACCGCGAGCGCGACCACCAGCACCGGCCCGCTCGCATAGGCGCTCCAGACCACGCCGATGAACTGCAGCACCGCCACCGTGGCGAACAGGAGATGCAGCGGGAAACGATCGACCAGCCGGCCGATGGTGAGCTGCGCGAGCGCGCCGCACATCAGGATCAGCGTCGCGATGCCGCCGACCTGCATCAAGGACACGCTCAGCCCCAGCCGCTCGTCGACAATCTTCGGCAAGGCGACGGTCGTGACGTGGAACACGAGGCCGGCCGAAATCGCGATCAGCACGAACAGCGCGACGATCGTCGCGGCCACCCAGGGCGCGAACACGACTTCGGGCGTCGAGGCGCGGCCGCCGACCTTGTGGCGATCGTCGGGAATGAGCAGCACGTACGCCACGCCGGTCACGATGCAGACCAGCGCCGGCACCATGAACGCGCCGCGCCAGCCGAAGCCATAGACCAGGAGCGCGGTCGTGCCGGCCGCCAGCGCAACGCCAAAATTGCCGCACACGCCATTAAAGGCGAGCGAGCGTCCGCGCGAGGTCGCCTGCTCGATCAGCATGGCGGTGCCGACCGGATGATAGATCGCCGCGAACATGCCGAGCGCCGCGAGCGCGACCGCCAGCACGACCGGGCTCGGCGCGAGTGCCGCGCCCGTAAGCGATACGCCGCAGCCGAAATAGAACAGCGCCATCATGTTGCGCCGGCTCCAGCGGTCGCCGAACCAGCCGGCCGGCAGCGAGAACACCCCGAAGGCGATGAACGAGGGGGTGCCAAGCGCGATCAGCTCGGCGTAGCTCCAGCCATAGACGGTGGTGAGCTCGATCACCAGCGTCGCCAGGATCAGCATCACGTAGTGGTCGATCCCATGCGCGAAGTTGATGAAGCCGATCGACAGGCGCCGCATCCGCTCGTCCGCGGTCGTGGCAGGAGAGGCCGGCATGCTGGCCATCGGGCAACCCCAGATTTGGCAGTTAGCGCCACATGATAGCGCGTTCGAGCCGCGAGTTCACCCCACCTTCTCGTCTGGGCTAGGGCGTCAGGGGATGGCGCCGCACCCATTCGTCGATCGCCGGCATCTGCTGCGCGACGAAATCCGCGTTCGCCAGAATTTGCTCGCGGGTGCGCTCGGCGAGCCGGCGGTCATCGGAGTTCTCGTGGACGGGCTGGAAGTCCTTGAGCTCGTCTGCACGCGCGGGGTCGCTGAAATTCGCCATCAGCGAGATGAAGGCTGCGCGGAATGACGATCCACCCTTGTCCGCGAGCTTCTCGAAATGGCGCTTGGCGAACTCAACGGCGAGCTCGGGCTGCTCGCCGCGCGCGGCCACCCATGAGATGACCCTGCGCGCAAGGTCGTCCGCGAGCTCGTCAGTCAACGCCAGCGTCTCGCGCGCGAGCGCCGGATCGCGCGCGCTTGCGAGCGCGCCATAGTAGAGCGCGCGCTCCTCGCTGCTCTGGCTCTCGCGCGCCTGCTTCAAGAGCGTCTCGTAGGTCGCGCGGTCGGCGGTGCGCCCGACAAGCTGCAGCACCGGATAGCGCAGCGCACGCGGCAGCGACTCCGGCTTCTGCAGGAACGCGTCGAACCGGTGCTTGGCCTCCGCCATGACCGCATCATCGCCAAGGTTGCCCAGCGCGACGACGAGCCGGCTGCGCAGATTGGCGCGCTCGGCGGCTTCGCCAGCCGTGGCCTCCCATCCGACCCGCGCGAAGATCGGCTGCAGGATGCCGCGCGCGTGCGCCTCAAACGCCGCTCGCCCAGGCCGGCCGCGCGCAAGCTTGTCGACGCGCGTCAACGTGGTGATGACCTGACCGGCAACGAAAGGATGATCGTCGCCGCCCAACTGATCGGCGAGCTCCAGATAGGCCGACGGTGGGCTGCGAAGGGTCTCGGCCATCGCCCAAGCGTCGACGAGGAGATTGACCCGGTCCGCCGGCGTCATGGCGGAGAGGTGATGCGCCAGCGCCCCCTCCATTTCCGCATCATAGCGTACGCGGTAGTAGCCGACATCGTCACGATTGAGCTTGATTGCGTCTCCGCAGCGCCCGGCCGCAACCTCGGTGGTTCCGTCCAGCAGCACCGTCGCGGTGGCGCCGCCCGGCGGACCAAACACAATCGGCACCTGCCAGCGCTGCGGCTTCGCCTCCGACTCGCGCACCGTGAAGCGATCCTGCTTGAGCGCGATCTTCTGCTCGCCCTGGACGCAGCGCGTGTCGGCCGCGACCAGCGGCACGCCCGGCTGCTCCGCATAGGCGGATAGGACCAAACCCACAGGCTTGCCGGACGCCGTGTCGAGCGCACGCCAAAGGTCGGCGGCCGTGGCGTTGCCGTACGCGTGCTCCTTGATGTAGCGCCGCATGGCGTCGCGGAACACGTCCTCGCCCAGGTAGCTCTCGGCCATGCGGACGACCGACTGCCCCTTGCTGTAGGTGATGGTGTCGAACGCCTCACGCGCCTCGCTCTCGTTCTCCACCTTTCCTCGCAGCGCGCGCGGGTTGCGCCGTACATCGCGTGCCATCGCCGCCTGCTTGCCGCTGTCGGCTCTCAGCCAGGGCTGCCATTCGGGATGCAGCACCTGCTCGACCTTGTATTGCATCCAGGTCGCGAACCCTTCGTTGAGCCAGAGATCGTTCCACCACGCCAGGGTGACGAGATTGCCGAACCATTGGTGCGCCATCTCATGCGCCAGGAGCGAGAAGATGCGCCGCTTCGTCCCGATCGAATCCGTGGCAGGATCGTACAGAACGCGGCTCTCGAACAGCGTGATGGCGCCCCAATGTTCCATGGCGCTCGCCGCTCTGCGGGGCAGCGCAATGAGATCGAGCTTGGGCAGCGGGTATCGCTCGCCGAAATACTCGTTGTAATATTTCAGCATCGCGGCCGCCTCATCGAGCGCGTAGCGCGCGCTCGCGCTCCTGCCAAGCCTCGCCACGACACCGATGGTGACGCCGTCCGCCTCGCGGGTCGTCCGCTCGAGCTCGCCCGCCACGAACAGGAACAGATAGGTGGACATCTTGGGCGTGCGCTCGAACGATACCCGCTTGCGGCCGCCGCGCATCGTCTCCTCGCGCGCGATCGGCGTGTTGGAAACCGCCAGAAACGTTTGCGGCACCGTGACCGTCAGCTCGAAAGTGGCCTTGAAGGCGGGCTCGTCCCAGCCCGGAAAGATCCGCCGCGCATCGCTTGGCTCCGAGTGGCTGGCGATCATCCGCTTGCGAGCGCCATCGGTCCGGTATTCGATCGAATAGATGCCGCGGCCCTCTTTGTTGATCGTAGTGGAATAGGAGATGCGCAGCGTGTGGCGCCCCGCCTCGATCGCTCGCGTAAACGTGAACGTGACGGTCTGCTCGTCCTCATCGACCGAGGTGGATTTGGCGGGCACGCCGTCGACGGCAACCGACGCAAAGGTCATGTCGCGCGCGTTGAGTATGAGCTTGTCGGTCGGCTCCCTCACCTCGATTTCGATGACGGCCGTGCCCCTCACCCAATGGGCCGACAGGTTCGGCCGCAGATCGAGCGCATAGTGGATGGGCACCACCGTCTTCGGCAGCTTGCCGGGTGTCGAATCGAGCGCAAAGGGTCCGTCGGCGCGCGCCGCCGTCGCAGCCAGCAGCAACGCCAGGGCCAGCGCCTGGAATAGACGATTGAATATTGGAATCATGAATATTGGAATCATGGGCCACCACGTGAAAAGATCGAAGGCTTATACGACCTCCAGGCCCCCGCAATGCGCTATTCGCGCCGGCAGTAAGCGCGGGTCAACTTGCGGTTTTTGTGTGACAGGTGTCGCGGATTTGAACGTTCAACCACCGTGGCGGCAGGCGCCGATAACCGCGTCAAACCTCGGACGATTGCATGAGCCTGCCTGATTTCAGGGCCCTGACACGGTGATCGTGACGCTTTATTGAACGGCGGGGTTTGGGATAGCCTTGCCGGCGTGGAGGGGACGTCATGAAAAACTCACGCCGCCAATTCCTGCAGCGGGCAGCGGGCGCTGCCATCCTTCCGGCCGCCGCGCACTTTACCTGGTCGCAAGGCGCATGGGCGCAAGCCTATCCCAGCCACCCGGTGCACATCGTTGTCGGCTTCGGGGCCGGCACCGGGCTCGACCTTTATGCACGCCTGATCGGGCAATGGCTGTCGGAGCGGCTCGGCCAGCCGGTCGTCATCGACAACCGCCCGGGCGCCGGCACCAATATCGCGACCGAATCGGTGGTGAATTCAGCGCCCGACGGCTACACGCTGCTCATGGCCAGCACCGCCGCCTTCACCAACGCGGCGCTCTACAGCAATCTGCGCTTCAATTTCATCCGCGACATTGCGCCGGTCGCGAGCCTGAGCCGCAGCGCTTTCGTGATGGTGGTCAGTCCCACGTTTCCCGCCAAGACCATCCCGGAGTTCATCGCCTACGCCAAGGCCAATCCCGGCAAGCTCAACATGGCGTCGGGCGGCATCGGCACCGCCAACCATGTCGCCGGCGAGCTGTTCAAGGCGATGGCCGGCGTCGACATGCAACACGTTCCCTATCGCGGCGACGGGGCCGTCATCACCGACCTCATCGGCGGACGGGTGCAGGTCTATTTCGTCGCGCTCGCGGGCGCCGCCGGATTGATCAAGGACGGCAAGGTGCGGGCGCTCGCGGTGACGACCGCCGATCGGGCGGCCGCGTTCCCGGACGTTCCGAGCGTCGGTGAGTCCGTGCCGGGCTATGAAGCAAGCCTGCGCAACGGACTGGGCGCGCCCCGCGGCACGCCCGCCGACATCATCGAGAAACTCAACAAAGA
Source organism: uncultured Alphaproteobacteria bacterium (assembly GCA_963753575.1). GTDB lineage: Bacteria > Pseudomonadota > Alphaproteobacteria > Rhizobiales > Xanthobacteraceae > VAZQ01. The sequence continues at coordinate 405,186 of CAVWCR010000003.1, read as the reverse complement.
GGTGAACGCCGGCCTCGCCGATCCAAAGATCAAGCAACGCTTCGCCGATCTCGGCAGCGTGCCGGTGCCGATGACGCCGGCCGAATACGGCAAGCTCATCGTCGAAGAGACCGACAAGTGGGGCAAGGTGATCCGCGGCGCCCACATCAAGGTGCAATAGCCTTATTTGCACCAGGAACAATGGGCGGACTGCAATGCCAGCGCCGCCGAGAACTGCGCTGCACGTTATGGTGCCCTCTCCGCATAGCCCGCGAAGACGGGCGCAGACGCCCTTATGCTAGGAGAGGGTTGCTCCGCCGTTCAACACGGGGGAGTCTACCCCCCTCACCCCGCGGTGTTTGTTGATCGCCAAGCGCTGCCCTCTCCCGCGAGAGGGGGTATAGTGAGAGCAGGAAATGAGGGCCAGTTGGGCCACACCGCATTGCTCTTAATGGGTGCATCTGCTCCGAGCGCAATGATTGGTAGTCAACGCATTACCCAGGAATTTGGAGGCTCACATGAAAGCTTGGATCGTGTTTGCAACAGCACTGTGTGCGAACCTAGCTTTGATTGCTTCTGCTCCAGCTCAAACGTCTTACAACCAATATGGAAACACAATTTATGGTTCGGACGGATCGTCGTACAGCAGATATGGAAGCACTGTTTATGACAATCGCGGAAATTCTTGGACCACGTATGGTAACATGACCTACGGGACCGACGGTTCTTCGTTCAGCCGATATGGAAACAGCGTTTACGACAATCGTGGAAACTCTTGGGCCACGTATGGGAATACGACTTATGGTCCCAATGGGCGTTATTGCAGTCGGTACGGCAACTCAGTCTTTTGCTATTGACGGGGGACGAGACGCGGGAACAGCTCCCGTATATTGACCGCTGCGGTCGGAGTGATGCAGCGTAATGCACGCTTTGTCTCGCCTGACAATTTGGATCAACAGATTTCCACTGACATTGGTCGCCGCAACAATAGGACTTGGCATAGTCAGCGCCAGAGAATACGGGTCGCACGCGTCTGGAAAAACTGCGAACAACTCCGGTGGCCGCCTCGGCGAAAAACCCCGTTAGCGGCCTGTTTTCTTCGCTATCACCATTCTCCCTCTTGCAAGGGGAGGGCATAATAACAACCTCCGTCTCTCTGACACAGTAAGAGTGGCCGCTTCGCTTGGAATGCTCTCGGGGACATCATCGCCATGCCTCACATGCAGCCGCCGACCTTGTCGCTTGCCGAACGCGACCGCCGCTGGGCGCGCGTGCGCGGGCTCATGCGCGAGCGCTCCTTCGACGGGCTTCTGGTCGCGGGATTCCGCTCGCGCGAGATGTACGAGACCTACATCAGCGACGACTACAACGAAGGTTGCGTCGTCTTCCCGCTCGAGGGCGATCCGGTCGTCATCACCTGGGCGCATCTGCGGGTGATGCGCGCGCGCTGGTCACAGGAGCGCGGACACAAGCTGTGGGTTGACGACTATCGCGTGGCGACCAGCGGCGTCGGCGTCGCGGAGGTCATCCGCGAGAAGCATCTCGCCGAGAGCCGTCTCGGCGTCGTCGGACTGCGCTCGCAGGCGCCGACCGAGATCTATGGCGCCATCCCGGCCAACTTCTGGGAAGAGCTCACCGCGGCGCTGCCGAAGGCGCGCTGGGAGGATATTTCGGAAGAGTTCAGCCATCTGATGCTGGTTAAGAGCGACGAGGAGATGGCGCAGGTGCGCTACGCCGCGCAAGCCGCCGAAGCCGCCTGCCGCGTGGTCGTCGAGGTCGCCGCGCCCGGCGTCGGCGAGCAAGTGGTGTTCGCCGAGGCGACGCGCGAGATGCTGCGTCATGGCATCGGGCTGCGCTACCCGATGATCGTGATGAACTCGGGCCCTCACACGCTGTCGTGGGGTCCGCCGCGCTGGACCACGACCGGCGAAGCGCCGCGCATCCTCGCGCGCGGCGACCTGATGCAGGCCGAGCTGATGCCGCTCTGCGGCAACCAGGAGGTCCAGGTGCAGATGACGGTCGCGCTCGATCCGCTCGAGGAGACGAACCTCAAGTGTGAGCGCGTCGCGCGCGACTCATACCAGGCCGGCATCAAGGCGCTGAAGCCCGGCATCACCTTCGCCGATCTCGTGGCCGCCATGGAGGAGCCGCATAAGTCGGCCGGATGCTGGGGCTACACGCCGCTCGTGCATTCGCTCGGACCGCATTTCCTGGCCGGCCGCACCGAGGTCAACCAGCCCAAGCTCGATGTGCGGTTTGCCGGCGCGAGCGCCGTCCGTCACCGCAAGGCGGTGCTTGAGCCCGGCATGGTGTTCGCCTTCGAGCCGAACGCCTGCGTCGGGCAGCATCGGGTCAATATCGGCGGCACCGTGATCGTGACGGAGAGCGGCTGCGAAGAGCTCAACCACATCCCGACCAGCGTGGCGCACAAGCAGTAGCTGGTCGCTGCGCCGGGCCACATTCGGCGCCAATAGGTCGGATGTCGGGCGTAAGGGGGGCGCTCCGACCTCCATTTCCAGTGCGGCCCACGTTTTTTTCAGCGTGCGTCACGAAGTCGCCCCTGACGGGAAGAATGTGGCCAAAGGCCAAGGAAAATGGCGAGATCAGCCTTGTGGCGCCGGTCGGCGTGCCGGGGATCATGGCTGTCGTCGGCGTCATCAACTCTGGCTTTAGAAGGCGAGAAGAAAGGCGCAACAGCTTGCGCAGCTTCCGGACTCATCTGGGGAATAGCTGATTTGGAGGAGACGATGCATCGAACTTTGTTACTCGCGGCGACGCTCTTTGGTTTGACCGGCGCGGCCGTGCAGCCGGCGTTGGCGGCCAACGTGAAGGTCACCCCGCTCGGCAGCCATGACGGCGAATTCTGCCGGAACGACCGCGCCATCGTGTTCGAGGACCCCGACGGCACGCGGATTCTCTACGATGCCGGCCGCACCGTGCGCGGGGCGGACGACCCACGGCTCGGCAAGATCGACGGCGTGCTCCTGAGCCACGTCCATGCCGATCATCTCGGCGACGCGCATCCCGACGCAGCCAATGCCGGCACTTGCGGCAGCCCGAAAACGGCAGTCAAGGATACGCCGAGCTCGAACACCGAGAAGATCGTGGTTGCCAAGAAGGCGAAGTTTTTCGTCGGCGGCGAGATGAACAGCTGGTTTTCCAAGAGGATTCCGGCGGCTGGCGGCGACAAAAAGCAGGTGGCTCTCGTCCGCTTCGGCGGCATGGCCAAGCTTGGCGGCGTTTCCATCTTTAGCGTGCCGGCCGCGCACAGCAATGGCATCTCTCCGGAATTCCTCTCCGGCGGCATCGCCAAGGAGCTGGAAGAGAGTGGTCTCACCGCCTATATCGGCCCGCCCGGCGGCTACGTGCTGCGCTTCTCCAATGGGCTCACGGTCTATCTGTCCGGCGACACCGGAGTGATCGCGGATCAGGACCTCGTCGTCCATCGTGAGTTCGGCGCCAAGCTTGCCGTCATGAATATCGGCGGCACCTTCTCGACCGGCCCGACCGAAGCGGCCTATGTGATCAACGAGCTGGTGAAGCCGGCCGAAGTGATCGCGTCGCACGCCAACGAGATGGCGACCAAAGACGGCAAGATCTTGCCGAACACCAAGACGGCGGCGTTCAAGGCCGCGACCAAGGTGCCGGTGCACGCGCCGTTGAGCGGCAAGACCATGGAGTTTGACAGCAAAGGCAAGTGCGCCGGCGGCTGCTGAGCTTCAGAGCAGACGAAGGCTTTACGACACCCGTCGTTTTACGATCGATCAGGCCGGTTTGGCATTCGCGCCGAACCGGCCTGCCTCTACCTGCGGTCGCCCTGAAGGGGCGTTGCGGAACCGAGGTCATCGTTGGCCGCTCTCGCGCAGGAAACGTCCTTCGCGCAGGAAGTTCCCCACTTGCGCCGGAGTGTGCCAATGTAGCGGCAGTGTGTGCAGGCTGCGAAGGACGATATGATCGCGCTCGCTCGGCAGGTGTGTCGACGCGAGCGGCACGACGTGGTCCCACGCCGCCGCGATGATACCGCAGTCGAGATCTCCCGGCGGCGCCAGCTGGTTCACGTAGCTGTCCGGGCGCGAGCAAAGCTCCCGCGCCGCGTTGAGACGTTGGCCGAACAACCGCAGCGCCAGGTCCGCCAACCGCGCGCCGCCATTGGGCGGTGCCAGCAGCACGACGCGGCCAAGCTTTCGCGGCCGCGCGATTGCAAGCGCGCGTCGCACAACAATCGCCCCCATGCTGTGGCCGACGAAATGCAGCCGCTCCACACTGCAATCCTCGTCCAGCGCTTTGGCCTTGATCGCGAGCCGTCCTGCGTGTGTCTCGATCGATCCGCGCAGGCTCGCATAGCGCCAGCTCACCGCACGATATCCCTGTCGCTGCAAGGCGCGTCGCAACGGCTCGAGCAGCACCGGGTGCGCTCCATGCCCATGTACCAACAGGACCGCTTCGCTTGTCATGGTACAAGGCTAGCGCGCACCCGCAGCCACCGCAATCGCCGGTAGCCGACCAAGAGACATCGAGGTCAATCCAGCGTGCGCCGGAAGCGCGTCACCGCAATCGTCATGGCGATCAGCATCAGTCCGGTGAGCGCGAGCGCGTCGTAGTGCAGATCGGGTAGCGCCGCGCCCTTGAGCAGAATCGAGCGCACGATGCGCAGATAGTGCGTGAGCGGCAGGCATTCGCCGACATACTGCGCCCACACCGGCATGCCGGCGAACGGAAACATGAAGCCGGAGAGCAGGATGTTCGGCAGGAAGAACATGATCGACATCTGCATCGCCTGCAGCTGGTTCTGCGCCAGCGTCGAGAAGGTGTAGCCGATCGACAGGTTGGTGGTGATGAACAGCGTGCTCAGCAACGCGAGCAGCGTGAGACTTCCCAGCACCGGAACGCCGAACAGGCCGATGCCGAGCCCGACGATCAGGCTCGCCTGGATGAATCCGACGACGATATACGGAATGATCTTGCCGAGCATGATCTCGACCGGGGTGATCGGCATCGAGAGCAGGCTCTCCAGCGTGCCGCGCTCGACCTCGCGCGTGACCGAGAGCGCCGTGAAGATCAGCATGGTCATGGTGAGAATGGTGCCGACCAGGCCCGGGACGATGTTGAGGGACGTATCGCCGGCCGGATTGTAGCGCGCGTGGGTGCGCACCTCAAACAGCGTGCTTGTGGTGTCAGGAAGCGCACGGTCGTGCTGGAGCGCGCTCGCCACCACGCCGTTGAGCGCCGACACCGCCGAGCCGGCCGCGACCGGGTCGGTGGCATCGGCCGCGACCAGGATCGCGGGGCGGTCGCCGCGGCGCACCGCGCGCTCGAAGCCCGCCGGAATCTCGATTGCGAACAGCACCGCACCGGACGCCAGCAGGCGGTCAAACTCGGCCTCGTTGTGGACCTGATGCGTGATCTTGAAATAGCGAGTGTTCTCGAGCGCGCGCAGGATCGAGCGGCCGAGATCGCTTTGCTCCTGCAACAGCACGGCGGTCGGCAGATTGCGCGGATTGGTGTTGATGGCGTAGCCGAACAGAACGAGCTGCACCAGCGGGATCATGATGATCATCGCGAACGAGACGCGGTCGCGCTTGAGCTGAATGAACTCCTTGATCAGCATCGCGCCGGTGCGACGCCAGAAACCGCTCATGGCCTCACCTCCGTGCTCATTGGAAGTTGTCCTGCGCCTTGGCCAACAAGTCGATGAAGACATCCTCGAGCGAGGCCTGCGACTTGGCCCACACCAGGTCCGGCCGGTTGCGATCGGGCGCAATCGCGGCGTCAAGCGCCGCGTGGTCGCGGCCCGAGACATGCAGGCTCGTGCCGAACGGCGCCACCATGTCGACGCCGGGCCGGCGCGCGAGCTCCTCCGCATACTTGGCAAGACTGTCGCCGTTCGCCGCGCTCACCGTGTAGGTCGTGAGATGGGAGCCGGCCACCACCTGATCGACGGTGCCGTGCACGAGCAGGACGCCGTAGGCGATATAGGCGATCTCGTGACAGCGCTCGGCCTCGTCCATGTAGTGGGTCGAGACCAGCACCGTGAGCCCTTGCGCGGCCAGCGCATGGATCTCGTTCCAGAACTCGCGCCGCGCCTTCGGATCGACGCCGGCGGTCGGCTCGTCGAGCAGGAGAAGCTGCGGGTTCGGCAGCGTGCAGGCGCCGAGCGCAAGGCGCTGCTTCCAGCCGCCCGACAATTCGCCCGCGAGCTGCCCATCGCGGCCGGCGAGCCCGAGCCGCTCGACCATGGCATGCGCCGCCTTCGCCGGCTCCGCGAGCCCATAGAGCCGCGCGACGAACTCGAGGTTCTCGCGCACGGAGAGATCCTGATAGAGGCTGAAACGCTGCGTCATGTAGCCGACGTGACGCTTGATCTCGCCCGCCTGGGTGCGGATGTTGAAGCCGAGACAGGTACCCTCGCCTTCATCCGGTGTGAGCAGCCCGGTGAGCATGCGGATGGTCGTGGTCTTGCCGGAGCCGTTGGGACCGAGAAAGCCGTAGATGGTTCCGCGCCTGACCTGCATCGACAGGTCGCGCACCACCTTGCGGCCGTCGAACGACTTGGTCAGGCCGTGGACATCGATGGCGATGTCGGCGCTCACTTCGACTCTCCTTTGGGCGTCAACGTGACGGTCACCGGCTGGCCAACGCGAAATTGTTCCGGATGTTCCGGCAGCGCCTCGATCATGAAGACGAGCTTGCTGCGCTCCTCGAGGCTGTAGATCACCGGCGGCGTGAACTCCGAAGAGCGAGCGATGAAACTTATCTTCGCGGTCAGCCCCTCGGCGCAGCCGTCGCAATGAACGTAGATGACCTGGTCGAGCTTGATCTGCGGCAGCGTCGCCTCGTTGACGAAGAAGCGCACCTTCAGATTGCCGGGCGGCAGCAGCGCGGCCACCGGCCGGCCCGCCGGCACCATCTCGCCGGTGCGGAAATAGATTTGCTCGATGGTGCCTTCGGCCGGGCTGAACACCTTGCGGCGCGCCAGCCGGGTCTGCGAGGAATTCAATCGTGCCTGCGCGGTGCGTAGCGCCGCCTCGGCATCCTCCAGCGCCTTCTGGGTGCCGGCGTTAGTCTTCAACAGCGTGGCGGCGCGGTTATAGGCGGCCTTGGCGTTCTCCAGCGCCGCTTGCTGCACCTGCAGATCGGCTTGCTGGAGATCGGCGTCAAGCGTGAATAGCGGCGCCTTCTTGGCGACATGATCGCCCTCGCGTACCGAGAGCGTCTCGACGCGGCCGGCCTCGTCGGGACCGACGAACACCAGGTTGGCCTCGATCCAGCCCTGGTACGCTGTAGACGTCCGATTGTTGCAGCCAGCGAGCGCGAGCGCGGCGGCAAGCACAGCCACAACAGTACGAAGCGAGGTCATCGCGCGTTCCTTTCGCCGAACAGCATGTCGATGTGGGCGCGCAGAATCTCGCGAATGTCGATTGGCGCAAAACGTCCAAACAGGCCGTTCCACACCAGCGCGACCATGGCGGGCGCGACCAGGAGCTGGGGAAAGCGCGCGAGCGCGTCGTTGGGCAACTCGCCGCGCTTGACCGCACGCGTCATCAACGCGCGCATGACTGGAAGCACGCGCCCGATCACCTCGTGGTAGTAGATCTCGGCGAGCTTGGGGAAGCGCTGGCCTTCGGTGATGATCAGGCGGATCACGTCCTTGCGGCGCGTGCCGAACACTTCGCGCACGAACATGTCGGCGATCGCTTCGACCACTTGGCGTGCCGGCAGATCGATCATCGGCGCAGCTTCGATCCGCCCGACGATCGGGCTCAAGGTCGAGCGCACGAGTTCCTGAAACAGGCTCTCCTTGTCGCGGAAGTAGAGATAGATCGTGCCCTTGGCGACGTCGGCGCGTTTGGCAACGTCGTCGAGCCGCGTCGCCGCAAAGCCGCGCGCGGAAAATTCATCGAGCGCAGCCGCGAGGATGGCCTCGCGCCGCAGCGCCTGGCGCTCGGCGCGTGGGCCCGGCTCCTTCTCCCGCGCCTGGCGCGCCGCCGGCTTGCCGCGGCGCCCGGCCTTTCTGGGTACGATCTTCCTGGGCTGGGCCTTTCCGGGCCGGGCCTTGCCGGGCCGGGCCTTTCCGGGCTCGGCCTTTCTGGTCGCGACGCGTGCCATCGGAGGTTCCCGAATAATGACTGACCAGTCAGTCATAATCTAAGCAGTACTGCCCTCCGTCGCAAGCAGCCGTGATTTGGTTCAACGCGAATTTTGGATGAGCGCCGCCCCGGGCCCTCGGCGCGCCCGATGAAGCTGCTTCAAGCTACTGAGATAATTCGTATTTTTTGATTCAGCCCTTGGCGTCGCAGACGAAGGCGCGGATCATGCAGTCCTTGCCGCCGTTGAGATAACACTGCCGCAGGGCGTGGTTTTGGGCGAGCCCCAGCCTGGCGGCGGCGGCGTAGCCATACGAACCACAGGCGTTCTTGCCGTCGATCGCGAAGGCCGCGCAATTACGACGCACGGCGGTGACCACTTGGCAATCGCCCTGGCAGTTGCGCAGCGCGGCGTTGCGCGCGGCCTGTTCCGCCCTGAAATCGTAGGCAAAGCCGTAGGCGCCGCACGCGCCGATGGCGAGCGCGCCCGCGGCCTTTGCAGACGTCAGTGGCGCGAGCGCAAGACTTGCAACCACGAGACTTGCCGCCACCAGCGCGCACGCTGTGGCCCGACCGGATCGAGTCATGGCCCCCTCTTGGCCCCTCTTGGCCCCTCTCCCCCGAGGATCGGCCCTACACTACCCGGCAACCGTTTCGACTTGGTGAACCGCTCCGGCCGACACCGCCGAAAGAAAAAAATTAAGCGCCTTCGATCTCGGCCTTCAGGCCGCGCAACGCCTCCGGCGTGTCGACGTCGACTAGCGCGCCTTTGCCGGAAACCGGCACTTCGACCACCGCCTCGCCATAGCGGCTGATGAGATGGCGCGCGCCGACGTCGCCCTCGATCGCCATCAGGTCCGGAAAAAATCGCCGCGACCAGAGCACCGGATTGCCGCGCTTGCCGTCGATGGTCGGGATCACCGCGAGCGCGCCCTGCTCGGGCGCAAACGCCGCAATCAATCGGTCGATCAGCGCGGCATCGACCTGCGGCATGTCGCCGAGGCACACGACCGCGCCATCGGCGCCGGCCGGCACCGCCGCGATGCCGGCGCGCACCGATGTGCCGAGCCCTTGCGCAAAGTCGGGATTGTGCACGATCTGCACCGGCAGTCCCTTGAGCGCGGCTTCCACCCGCTCGCGCTCATGCCCGGCCACGACAATCACCGGCTTGGCTCGCGAGGCGAGCGCTTGCTCGACCGCGATGCGAACGAGCGGACGGCCTCCGATCTCGGCCAGAAGCTTGTTGGAGCCGCCCATGCGGGTCGAGCGGCCGGCCGCCAGCACGACCGCCGCGATGCTGTGCCCGGCAACGACCGGCTCGTCGCGCGGCTGCGGTCTGGTGACGATCTCCATCAACAGGCCGCCGACGCCCATGCCGGCGATGGCTTCGCGCGGCACCGCTAGGCCCGCTAGCAAGCGCATCAGCACCCAGTCGAAGCCGTTCTCCTTGGGCGAGCGCGCGCAGCCCGGCGCGCCCAGGACCGGCTTGCCGCGCACCTGCGCCAACAGCAGCAGGTTGCCCGGATCGACCGGCATGCCGAAATGCTCGACCTCGCCGCCAACGGCCGCAACCGCCGCCGGAATGGCGTCGCGCCGGTCCGCGATGGCGGACGCGCCGAACACGATCACGATCTCGGCGCCTTCGCGCAGCACCTCCTCGATCGCCTTTGCGATCGCGGCCTGCTCATGCGCTACGCGCCGCTCCGCCACGATCGCGGCGCCCGCCGGCTTGAGCCGCTCGGTGGTGACCGCAAGCGTCTTCTCGATCACCTTGCTGGCAAGCCCCGGCAGCACGGTCGAGACCACGCCTACCTTGCGGATGCGATAGGGCGCGACCCGGATGAGCGGCGCCTTGGTGCGCGCCACCGCGACCGCGGCGTCACGCACCGCGCCCGCGACCGCAAAAGGAATGATCTTGACGGTCGCGATCATCTCGCCCGCGACCACGGGCTTGAACGCCGGCAGCGTCGCAAACGTCACCGCCTCGTCGATCAGGTTGAGGCAATCGATAGCGGTCTTGTCGACCACCAGCACGCCCGGCGCGTCGGCAAACAGATTGGCACGGCCGGTGAACGCACGGTCGACCCGCACGCCCTCGCCCGCAACCGCTGATGCGATCTCGGCTGCCGCCTGATCCTCCGTCACGTCGCTCGGCTCAAGCCGCGCCACCACGATCTCGTCGACGCCGCCTGCGCGCAGCGCCGCGACTTCCGCCGGCCCGATCACCGTGCCCTTCTTGAGCACGAGGCCTGATTTGCGGATCGAATGCACCGCAATGCCGCCTTCCGCCTCGCCGACCGGGACCGGTCCAAACTTCATGACGAGGTCCCCTTGGACTCCCGCGGCGGCTTGGCGCCCGCGCGCAGCCGCGCCGTGATCTCGCCCATGATCGCGACCGCGATCTCGGGCGGCGACACGGCGGAAATGTCCAATCCGATCGGCGCGTGAATACGCGCGAGCGACGCTTCGCTGACGCCCTCGCCCTTGAGCCGCTCGAGGCGGCGCGCATGCGTCTTCTTCGAGCCGAGCGCGCCGATATAGAAGCAGTCGCGCGCAAGCGCATGCGTGAGCGCCGGATCGTCGATCTTGGGATCGTGCGTGAGCGCGACGAAGGCGGTGTAATGATCGATGCCGAGCGGCGGCAGCGCCTGGTCGGGCCACTGCGCGATCACCTGGACGTCGGGAAAGCGCTCGTCGGTCGCAAACGCCGTGCGCGGATCCACGATGGTGACGTCATAGCCGAGAAGCTTGGCAATCGGCGCCAGCGCCTGGCTGATGTGGACCGCGCCGGTGATCACGAGCTTCGGCGGCGGCACGTGCACGGTGAGGAACACACGGCCTTGCGGCGTCTCTTCCATGCCGCTCTTGCCGCTGCGCACATGCTTCTCGAGCAAGTCCTTCAGCGGATCGTTGGCAATGTCGGCGCCTTTGACCAGGCGCTGCTCGCCGCTCGCCACGTCGGTGACCACGATGGCGGCGCGCCGCGCGGCGCGTTCGGCGTTGAGCGACTTGAGGATGTCGAGCTTCACGTTTTCAATCCACCTTTTCCACATAGACCCGGATGGTGCCGCCGCAGGAGAGCCCGACCTTCCAGGCGGCCTCGTCGGCGACGCCGAATTCGAGCGTCTTGGGCTTGCCGCTCTCGATCACGTCGAGCGCCTCGGTGACAACCGCGCCTTCGACGCAGCCGCCCGACACCGAGCCGAGGAAGTTGCCCTCCTGGTCGATCACGAGGTTCGAGCCGACCGGACGCGGCGCCGAGCCCCAGGTCTCGACCACGGTCGCGAGCGCCACGCCGCGGCCCTGCTTGCGCCAGTCCTCGGCGGCCTTGAGGATGTCTTCGTCGCGCGCGAGTGTTTCCATGCCTCAGTCTCCTTGCCTTCCATGATCCTGGGCGAACCCGCCCGGACGACGCCTAACATAGTCACTCACGCCACCTTTTTCAGCCAGGCTTTGGGGTCGCCGCCCCGCGCCCCATCGGCCGAGAGCGAGCGCACCAGGTCCTGCATCGATTCGAGATTATGGATCGGCCGCAGCTCATCGACATGCGGCAGCATCGACCTGATGCCCTTGGCCTTGGCCTCGAAGCCCGCGAAGCGCAACAGCGGATTGAGCCAGATCAGCCGCCGGCAGGAGCGGTGCAGGCGATCGATCTCGAACTCCAGCCGCTCGCCGCCGTCGCGCTCGAGCCCGTCGGTGATGAGCAGCACCACCGCGCCTTGCGTCAGAACGCGGCGCGCCCACTCCTTGTTGAAGGCGCGCAGCGACGTGGCGATACGGGTGCCGCCCGACCAGTCGGCAACGCTCGCCGAGACCGCGGCGAGCGCCTCGTCCGGATCCTTGCGCTTGAGCGCGCGGGTGACGTTGGTGAGCCGCGTGCCGAACAGGAACGTGTGCACGCGCTTGCGCGCATCCGTCACCGCGTGCAGGAAATGCAGGAACAGGCGCGTGTACTGGCTCATCGAGCCCGAGATATCGAGCAGCGCCACGATCGGCGGCGCCTTGCGGCGGGGGCCTAGATATTTCAGGTCGATCACCGCCCCGCCCGCCTTCAGGCTCGCGCGCAGCGTGCGCCTGATGTCCACCACATGGCCGTGACGATGCGGCTTAAGCCGCCGTGTCTTCACCTCATCGAGCGAGAGCACGAGCCGCTTGATCGCCGCCTTGGCGGCCGCGATCTCGACCGCGCTCATCTGCGCGAAGTCCTTCCTTTGCAGCAGCTCGCGGTCGGAGACCGTGAGCGTCGCGTCCGCCTCTTCTTCAGGTTTCGGCCGCTCGTTCTCGGGCAGCCCAGCAAACAGCGCCTCCTCGATCCTCCGCGCGCCAGCCTTCGGCTCCTCCTCCTGCCGCGGCGGCGCCTGCGGCAGCAGCGAGGCGAGAAGCTTGTCGAGATAGCCGCGGCGGCGGAAGAAGATTCGGAACGCCTGATCGAACAGCAACGAATGCTCGTGCCGCTTCACGAACACCGCGTGCAGCGTCCAGTAGAAATCCTCGCGCGTGCCGACGCCGGCAGCGTTCACCGCCGCGAGCGCATCCATCACGGCTCCTGGCCCGACCGGAATGCCGGCCGCGCGCAACGCGCGCGCGAAATAGACGATGTTCTCGGCGAGGCGGCCGCTTTCTCGTTTCGGGTCAGAGCCCATCAAGCATTCCGCCGAGCACCTCCAAGACACCTCCAACTATCTCGCCTGCGGCGTCGGTCACGGCATCGGCCGGCACATCGACGTCGCCAAGCGGCGCAACGTCCGGACTCGCCACCTCAGCGACAGTGTCGGTTGGGCTCGCATGCACCGGCCCGGGACAATCGTGGCCGGGAGAGCCTTCCAGCGCGATATCCACTGGGTCAACACCGTCGAGCAGGCTCGCCTTGTCTTCCTTGTGGGCGTCTTCATTGCCGAGTTGGGTCGAAGCAACCTCAGTCATCGTCAGCTCCCTTCACTCCGCCGCGCGCAATTCCGCTCGCACCTCGTCGAGCATCTCCTTCACCTTGGTGCCTTCGAAGCGCGCGATGTCGTCTTGATATTTGAGCAGCACGCCGAGCGTGTCGGAGACCGTCGCCGGATCGAGCGCCACCACGTCGAGCTCGGCGAGCGCGGCCGCCCAGTCGAGCGTCTCGGCGACGCCCGGCGACTTGAACAGGTCTTCCTTGCGCAGCGCCTGCACGAAATGCACGACCTGCTCGCTCAGCGCCTTGGAGATGCCCGGCACCTTGGCGCGCACGATCGCAAGCTCGCGCGCGGCGTTCGGATAGCCGACCCAGTGATAGAGACAGCGGCGCTTGAGCGCGTCGTGGATCTCGCGCGTGCGGTTCGAGGTGATGATGACGATCGGGGGCGCCACCGCCTTCACGGTGCCGAGCTCGGGGATCGTCACCTGGAAATCAGCGAGCACTTCGAGCAGGAACGCTTCGAACGCCTCGTCGGCGCGGTCGAGCTCGTCGATCAGCAGAACCGGAGCGCCGGCGGTGTCGGGCTCGAGCGCCTGCAGCAGCGGCCGCTTGATCAGGAAGCGCTCGGAGAACACGTCGTGCTCGAGCCGCTCGCGGTCACCTTCGCCCTGCGCCTCCGCCACCCGGATCGCGATCATCTGGGCGGCGTAGTTCCATTCATAGACGGCGGCAGCGACGTCGAGGCCTTCGTAGCATTGCAGCCTGATGAGGCGGCGGCCGAGCGTCTCACCCAACACCTTGGCGATCTCGGTCTTGCCGACGCCGGCCTCGCCTTCGAGAAACAGCGGGCGCCCCATGCGCAGCGCCAGGAACAGCACGGTCGCGAGCGAGCGGTCGGCGAGGTAGTCGGCGGCGCCGAGGAGGTCGAGCGTGGCGTCGATCGAGGATGGCACGGGCTTCTGAGATGGCGTCATGGACGCCACCTATAGCGGGTCCCGCCCCGGCTTGTCCCGCTCCGGCCGCGGCCAGCGTCAACGCCGCCTTGCCCTCCATCTTCCCATTGATTTTATTTGGTTTTTCCCCGTTGGGTTCGTCTTGGCCAAAATCTGCGACAGCCGGCTCCTGCGCGCCCGCCGGCTTGGGCTCATCTGGCTTGGGCTCCTGCGGCTTGGGCTCCTCTGGCTTGGGCTCCTGCGACAGCCGGTCGAACGCCCGGATCGCGAACTTGCGGCGCGAGCGCGCGCAGCGCTCGTAGCGGGCAAGGCTCGCGGCCCGCCCGATGGCCTTGCTGGCCGCAGGGCCGTCGCCGCCCGCGAAGGCTTCCACGACGAGCGCCGCCCTGGCCTTGCGCACACGAGCGATCTGCGCCTGCGCAAGAGCGATGTCGGCGGCCATCTCCTTGCACTCGGCGCTCGCCTGCCGGCCCGCGATCGCGTGGATCAGCGTCTCGACCAAGCGCACCGCTTCCGGGTCGCTCCACACCGGGAGCGTGAGGCCATGGCGGCGGCCGTTACGCGCCGCGCGCGCTTTGCCGGCCGCCGTCCGCGGCCCGGTGCTGCGCCGCGCATTGCGGCGGTTGGCGTAGATGCGTCGCAGGCTGGTCATGCCGTGACGAGCGCCTCGTCATATTTTCACTATTGGATAATTAACCCATACAAGAAACTTGTGCAATAGGGCGGAAGCATAATTGTGCAGAAAGTTGCTGCGATATCGAAAGCACAGAGCGTGGCAGGGAATGGCTCACAAAAGCACGTCTTATAGTTTATCAAGCTTAGGAGGGTCGTCGCACGTCCTGTCGATCGATCGTTCATCACGCAAGATCGTCGGACTCCCAACGCCGCTCATTTCGCGGTATGTGTCTTGTCGATTGATGAGCGCGCCGCACGTGAACGCTGGCTTGATCGATACGATTGCCACTATGGCGGCGAATGAACCGAAGAAATCGGAGGAACGGCTGGGTGGGATAGGGAGTCTGCACAAGACAGGATGAGCTCGAAAGACATTCCATGTCCCCATCGGAATACTCTTCCACGTCCTTTCTGAACATCGATATCGATCTTCGCGCTCAAGATGGCCTCGACGATCTGATCAACCATCTCGGAGAGGCGGTCTTCGAACTCCATCGAAGCAACGGCTTTGCGGTGCTCGAACTGGCCAAGGAGCGCTCGTCCCTGGAAGAGACAATTCGCAATATCGTCGATCTCATCAGAGGGCTCCCGCCTGAAGCAGAGGCCCTATGGAAACGGTGCGAGCATCGGGGACTCAATATCGGCATCCAGGCGGGCCATGAGCCTTACCAGGCGCTTTTTGTGATTCCAAACGAATTGGTCAGACTGGTTGCCGATGCCGGGTTTGACATCATATTTACGGTCTACGCGGCACGTCTCGGAGTCACATAGGCAGCAGCGTGTCATCCGTAGTCCGGATGGAGCGAAGCGACATCCGGGTTTGAGCGAGCGGCCCGCGGACTTCGGCTGCGCTCACTCCGGGCTGCAAGCTGAGATGCCAGGCTCAAGCGGACAAGCCCGACGATGGCATCGATGCGCGCGCTGCCGATCCCGAGAACCTGCTTGCCGAGCGCGTCGGTCGCGACGTAGGCTCCGCCGACATGCATGCCGACATCGATCCCGCCTCCGCTGCGCTCGCCATCGAGCGGTACAGGGCGATCGCGCAGAAGGCCGGCACGCCGGCGCCGGTGGGCCTGCAATTCCACAAGCACAAGGCTGCCTTCACGATGCGGGTCGGGGTTGCCGACCTGCGCGACGCCATCGTGCTGGCGGGCGAGTGGTTTGTGCTCAAGGGCGAGCACGCCATCTGCGATGCGTTCCAGCAGACGCCCTACCCACCGCTGTCGGCCTATCACGCCGGCCTGACACCGCCCAACAACATCAACCTGTTGCACCCTGACCCCGAGACACTCGCGGCGCCGGCGCTGTTCCTTCTGGGCGGATGCCCAAACTATTCCCACTGGCTGATGGACTATTTGCCACGGCTCGCACTCTGGGATGGCGCAGCGGCGTTGCTGATGAACGATCCCCTCACCCGCTTCCAGCGCGACAGCCTGGCCATGCTCGGCATCGGCGACGACAAGATCATTGGGGTGCGCTACCCGAACGCCTACCGGGTGCCGGCGTTGCTGTTTCCGTCCCTGAACTCGTCCTGGTGCATGCCGCCGCTGCGCTTTCACCCCGGCGTCATCCAGTGGCTACGGAGCAAATTCCTTCCGGCGTCCACGCCCGCGCGCGGCGATCGCCGCATCTTCATCACGCGCGCCGCCGGTGTTGCCGCACAGCGCCTCCGCAACGCCGGCGAGATCGAAGATCTTGCGAAGGCGCGCGGGTTCGACGTCATCGCCTGCGAGACCATGCCGTTTTCCGAGCAGGTCGCCACCTTCTCAGGGGCCGCCGCAATCGCGGCGCCGCACGGTGCCGGGCTCGCCAATATGGTCTTTGCACCGGCGAATGCCCGTATCCTCGAACTGATCGGCCCACGCTGCAACAACGAGACCGCCGGCTCGACCACCGTCTATCGTGCGCTTGCCGGACTGATGAACCTGCCGTTCGGCCGCTGTGTCGGGGAAGCGGACAGTCTGCCGATCGAGAACAATCACCTCGTCAACGAGAGCTATCGCGTATCGTCGGCAGCGTTCAGCCAGGCTCTTGATCGGCTGCTTCAGCCGGCCGCTCAATAGACCAGCGCGGCGTCCGGCGCGAACCAGGCTGAGACTTCCGGCTGGTCCGGAAAGTCGCTACCATCCGTCCGCAAGGGGCTCTTCCGGAGAATGTCGGTCAATCACAAACGATCCCGCGCGCGCGGCATCGGCACACGCACGTAGCCCCGCGTTGTGCACGACTGAGGGTACCTGCTTGCGACAACCGCTTAACCTTCTGTGGAAGCGACCCACGCTCGATTTCGTGCTCGAAGGACAATTCATCAAGGAAGTGCTGCTGGCGCAGATCGGCCGCCCCATCCGCGCGATCGTCATCCAGGACAATGCGCCGATTCCGTTCATGAACGATCTGCTGGTGGCAACGCTCGGTCCCGATCTGGCAGGCTATCTGCGGGAGCTGCGGACACGCGGTTTCCGCAACATCGGCGTGTTTCACATGGCGGACGAGCAGGGCGATCACGACCGCAGCTTCTACGCCCATGCCGACTATGTGCTCCGGCATTACTGGTTCGAACATGCGATGGCGCGGCCGAACGAGCAATCGCTGGGCGTGATCTGGGCGCCGAACGGGTACCGCACCGGCGTCGGGCCGATCGCGCCCGCGACCATGCTGGGCACCGCCGAACGCTCCCTCATGGGCTTCTTCTCCGGGGCCATGGAGGCGCGAACGCTGATGGCGGAACGCAAGCAGATGGTTCAGGTCGTGCGCGACGCCAAGCTGCCGTTCCTGGTCGCCGCGACACCCGGATTTGGGCAGGGAACTCGGTCCCGTCTCGTATGCCGCCTATTTGTCGAACGCGCGGTTTGCCCTGGTGCCGGCCGGAAATTCACCGGAAACGATCCGCCTCTACGATGCGCTTGAGGCAGGCGCCATCCCCATCATGCTCAAGAGCGCCTTCGTCAGCGCGCCCGGCGCACTGAACAATCCTCCGTTTCTGCTGCTCGATACCTGGAACGACCTGCCTGCCGCCTACGCACCTTACGCCGACGCGATGGCGCCCGATGTCATTGCGACGATTGAGCAGCAACGGCAGCAGGTATTCAATTGGTGGCGGGATTTCAAAGCTGCGCAGCAGCAAAAGGTCCGCGACCTGATCGAACGGTCCTTTGCGCGCGCCTATGGATGACCGACGGCGTGCCGCCAAGGCGCATCTTCCGTCCTCAGCAATCGTAGCTCGGATGGAGCAAAGCGACATCAGGGCTACGGCACCGCTGCGAGCCGACAGGCTGAGCGCCACGGCGAAAGTCCCGCGCCAAAATTTATGCCTCATGACGAAAACATGCAGGGCGCGCCGGCCATTCCAAAATAATATCCGGCCGATCGCTTCCAATGACATGTTTTCATGCACGGAATGCGCGCGACGGCATTCCTTCCTACAACTTTTTTAACAGAGGTTTCGGACAATCCGATTCAAGCGTAACCACCTGCCGGGCTTGTGGATTCTGCACCGCGCTGCTGTTGTTTTCTGCACTCACTTGGAGCTCATCAATGCTCGACCGCACTTCGGTCCATTCCGCTCCCGCACGCCGCACGACGTCGATCAAGCTCGTGCTCTATCCGGCGCTTGGCGCGCTCGCCCTCCTCCTCGTCGCCACGCTCGGCTTCATCGGAATCAGCGCCTGGAGCGAATACGGCGCCGCGGTCGATCGCAAGGCGTTCGACGCCGGGACCAACCGCCTGGTCGCGGGTCTGTTCGACATGCTGCTGGAGCGGCTCGCGACCAACAACGCCCTGCAGGCCGCCGAGCCGGCCAACAGCGCGCTCATTTCCGAGATCGAGGCGCGGCGCAAGGCGATCGACGCAAACTTTCATGCCGGCCTCGCCATCATCGAGCGGCGCGACCTTCCCGACAAGCAGAGCCTCATGAAGGATCTCAAGGCCGCGTTGCAGAAAGCCGACGACTATCGCGCCCGCGCCGATCAGGCCATCGTGCTTCCGCGCGCCCGCCGCGACGAGGAGCTGCGCCGCAATTATGTGGCGGCGCTGACCGACGCGGTAACTGCCGCGCTCAAGGTCTGGCACGCGGCGCTCTATGGCACCGCCAAGGGCGATGCCGCGCTCACGCGCCTCGCCACCATCAAGGAGCTGGGTTTCAGCATGCGCGAGATCGCGGGCTTCGAGCAATCGAACATCGCGCAGGCGATCGCGGCCGCGAGCCCGGTTGCCGCCGACAAGGCGGCGGCCAACATGGCCTACCGGGCGCAGGTCGACGTCTTGTGGAGAGAGCTGCAGAACCTCACGCTCGATCGCAACACCCATCCGGCGATCCGCGTTGCGATCGAAGCCGCGCGCGAGCGCTACTTCAAGGATTTCCATAAGCTCGCCGACGACATGACGAAGGCGAGCGACGGCAAATATCCGATGACGCTGCAGCAATGGGTCGACACCACGACGCCACAGATCGGTGCGCTGCTCGACGTGATGGACGCCGCTGGCAAGGCGAGCGAGGCCGCCACCGCGGCAGCGATCGACAACTCGCTGCGCCATCTCGTCATCGCCGGTGCGCTGCTGGCCCTGGTGATGGCGCTGGCGGCCGCGTCCCTGTGGGCCGTCAACCGGCGCATTACGCGCCCGCTGATCGCGCTCTCGACCGTCACCCAGCGGCTCGCGGCCAACGACACCGCGGTCGACATCCCGGAGAACGGGCGCCGGGACGAGCTCGGCGTAATGGCGGCCGCGCTGGCGCTGTTCAAGAAAAGCCTCGTCGAGGCCGGCCGGCTGCGTGCCGACCAGGCCAGCGTGCAGGCGGCGAGCGAGGAGCGCCAGCGCATCGTCGCCAGTGCTGTTGCGGCCTTCGAGCAGGCCGTCACCAACATCGTTCAGACGGTCTCCTCGACCTCGAACGAGCTTGAGACGGCGGCGTCCACGCTTTCGCATACCGCCGATACAACGCAGCATCTTGCCAACTCGGTCACGACCTCGTCCGGCGAGGCCGCCACCAACGTGCAGTCGGTGGCGGTTGCCACCGAGGAGATGACATCCTCGATCGCCGAGATCAGCCGGCAGGTGGAGGAGTCGAGCCGGATCGCGATCGAAGCAGTGCGGCAGGCCGACAAGGCCGACACCCGCATCGTCGAGCTCGCGCATGCGGCCGCCCGCATCGGCCACGTGATCAAGCTCATCACCGCGATCGCCGAGCAGACCAATCTGCTGGCGCTCAACGCCACGATCGAGGCGGCGCGCGCGGGCGATGCCGGACGCGGCTTCGCGGTGGTGGCGCAGGAGGTCAAGGCGCTGGCGGCGCAGACCGCCAAAGCCACCGACGAGATCGGCGCCCAGATCACCGGCATGCAGTCGGCGACGCGCGAGTCGGTCTCGGCCATGCAGGAGATCACCGGCACCATCAACCGCATCTCGGAGATCGGCACCACCATGGCGGCGGCGATCGAACAGCAAGGCGCCGCCATCAAGGAGATAGCGCACAACGTCCAGCACGCCGCCAAGGGCGCGGCCGTGGTCACCGCCAGCATTCTGGAGGTGAACGATGGCGCCGGCGAAACCCATGCGGCGTCCGCCCAGGTGCTCTCCTCCGCGCAGGCGCTCGCGAGCGAGAGCGCCAAGCTCAAGCTCGAGTTCGACAGGTTCATCACCGCCGTGCGCGCGGCGTGAGGATCAGGCCGGCGTAAGGCGCTCCGAGCTCGCGCCCTGCCGCACGTGCCAATACACCAGCACGCTCGCAACTGCCGCAAAGAAGCACCACACCGAAATGTAGGCCTGGTGGAACGACACATAGGCAACCGCGAAGCCGATGAGGATGATGAGCGCCAGAAGCTGCACCCGCCTGTGTGACGAGAAGAGGAGCGAGAGCGTGGTCGCAACGACGTAGGGCGCCTCAATGCCGGTCGGATATTGATAGCCGTTGCGGTAGATAATGTGCCTGCTGCCGATCGATGCCTGATACGGGTGCAGGATCATCATGGTGAGCAGATAGAGCGAGAGCGCCACGCCGATCGCAAGGCAAAGCGCGATCAGGATCCTGCGGCGCCGCTCGGGCTCGATCAGCAGCGCCGCGAGCGGCGCAAACATGGGCCAGAACACCTCGGCGTAGCCCTGGAAGCCATGCACCAGAATGCTGCGCAGCGCACCCGGGTCGGGCCGGGCGAGGTCGAGCCAGAGCAGGCCCTCCACCACCTGCTGCAGCGCGAACAAGAGCGGAAAGGCGGCGAACGCCAGGATGCCGCGGTCAGGCCGCGCGCCCGCCGCGCGCAGCGTCACAATGCCAATGCCGCCGATCACCGCCGCCGCCGAGAAGCTTGCCGTTGCTGAGAAGCACATGACGGTGCCTATGAGAGGCGCATCACTTCTCCAATGCGTAATCGCCCCGGTCGACCTTCCTTTTTATCTCAGCGGCGCGCTCCAGGTACGATTCCGGGACCAAGACCCGAACGCCGTCGACTGCGACCCCAAACGGGACATTTCGACAGGCAAATTCGTCCGCGATGATCGCCGGCACCCCCTCAGCATTGAGCCGGCTTTGCAGCAGACTGGCGCTGACCGCATCGAGCCGCGCAAGCGGCACCAAATCCTCGCTGCTCCATCCAGCGCTTTCGTCCGGCTCCGTCGCAGGCTTCGGCGACGGGGCTTCTGAAAAATCGATTCGGCGCGACCGAAGCTCCTCCGCTGCGACGTCCCGGGCAAGGTCGGTCAAATCGCCCGACTGGAATTGCTCAAGCAATTCGTCATCGCTGAGCAGCCCGAAATGCTCGACCAAGCTCTGCCGCGTGACGGTCATGGCTCAGACTCCCAATTCAATCGCTGCTCGACACTCCATAGGCCCGCTGGGGCGACACTATATCCGCGTTCGGCCGGAACCGTGACGCGCTCGTTCCCGGATTTCGCGTAACGCTCAATCCAGGCTACAAGACGGGAAAACAACGAGAAAGTTTTACTTCTTCGCCCCGGGCACCGATCCGGTCACGACCGGTGGCGCGGCCGCGGGCGCGACCTCCATGCCGCGCGCGCCGGTGCGATCGAGCACCTGCTGGACCAGCCCGGAGGCCTTCGCGCCTTCCAGGAACTCGCTGATATAGGCGAGCCGCTCGGTCTGATTTTTGGCGACCGCCATCGATTGCAGATTGGCGCCGTAGCGATCGTCGAGCACGCGCGAGCCGGGGAGCTTGTGCGCATAGGCGAGGAGCGGCGGACGCGGCGAAGCCCAGGCATCGGCGCGGCCGGCGCGCAGAAGCTCGAACGCCTGATCCGGGATGTCGACCTCGACGATCTCCGCCTGCTTGACGACGCGCTTGAGCGCGAGCGTGGAGGCGTGATTGCGCACGGCGGCGATACGAACCCCTTTCTTGTCGGCGTCCGCAATGGTGCGGACCTGCGAACTCGCCGGCACCATCAGGGTGAAGGGCACCTGGATGTAGGGCGCCGTGTAGCCGACCTTGTCGGCGCGGCTCTTCACAAAGCCGAGGAAGCCGGCGTCGCAGCCGCCGGCGTTGAGGCATTCGATCAGCTTGGGCGGCGATTGATTGCCCACGAGCTCGACCTTGACGCCGACCTGCTTGCCGAGCGCGTCCGCGATCTGCACGATCACGGTGCCGGTGCCTTGGCCGCGGATCTCGCCGGTCGCCGGGTCCTTGACGAACTGCGGCAGGTGCAGCCCGATGCGCAGCTTGCCCGCGCGCACGACATCGGCAACGCGCGGGTCCTGACTCGCGTGCTGAGCTTGAGCGCTGGCAGCCGACGCGACGAGCGCCAGCGTTGCGAGCAGCACCCGACGAAATGCAGTCATGGCGTCCTCCTTGTTCACAGTGCCGATCATACGACCGAGCAATTCTTCTCTTCCTGTCGTCCCCGCGAAGTCGGGGACGACAGGCCGAGAGATTATGTCCCAATGCCGATCACTCCGTCTCAGGCCGCTCCACCGCCTTCGCGACCGCGCGGCGCGCCAGCACGCCCACGAGATGCGCGCGATATTCGGCGCTGCCGTGGATGTCGCTGCCCATGTTTTCAGGGCCAATCGACATGCCTTCGAGCGACTTGGGCCCAAAGCGCTTCTTGAGCGCCTCCTCGAACGAGGGCACGCGGAACACGCCGTTGCTGCCCGCGCCGGTCACCGCCACGCGGATCTCGGAGCTGCGCTTGGCCACGAACACGCCGACCAGCGCAAAGCGCGAGGCGGGGTTGGGGAACTTGATGTAGGCGGCCTTGCTGACCTTGGGGAACTGCACCTTGGTGATGATCTCGTCGCCTTCGAGCGCGGTCTCGAACAGGCCCTTGAAGAAATCGTCCGCTTCGATGCGCCGCTTGTTGGTGATGATGGTGGCGCCGAGCCCGAGGCAGGCGGCGGGATAGTCGGCGTTGGGATCATTGTTGGCGACCGAGCCGCCGATGGTGCCGCGATGGCGCACCGCCGGGTCGCCGATCAAGCCGGCAAGGTCGGCAAGCGCCGGGATCGCCTCCTGGACGACCGGGGAGTTCGCCACCTCGGAGTGGGTGGTGAGCGCCCCGACGGTGAGCGAGCGCGCGCCCGCCTCGATGCCGTTGAGGCCTTCGATCTGCGACATGTCGATGATGTGCTTGGGCCCCGCGAGCCGCAGCTTCATCGTCGGGATGAGCGTGTGCCCGCCGGCGAGGAGCTTCGGCTCCTCCTGGCGTTGCAAGAGCCCCGCGGCCTGCCGCACCGTGGTCGGGCGATGAACCTTGAATCCATACATCGTAGCTTCTCCTACGCCGCCTTGCGGCTGTTGCCAGTCTTTTGCAATGCCGACCACACCGTCTGCGCCGTCGCCGGCATGGTCAAGTTCTCCGTTCCGATCGCGTCCGTGATGGCGTTGATGACGGCGGCGGGCGCCGCGATCGCGCCCGCTTCACCGCAGCCCTTGATGCCGAGCGGATTGCCCGGGCACTTGGTCGCCGCCATGTCGATCTTGAAGCTCGGCAGGTCCTGCGCGCGCGGCATGCAGTAGTCCATCAGCGAGCCGGTCACGAGCTGGCCGCTCTCGTCGTAGACCGCACGCTCGCACAGCGCCTGGCCGACGCCCTGCGCGATGCCGCCGTGCACCTGGCCCTCCACGATCATCGGATTGACCACGGTGCCGAAGTCATCCACCGCCGACCAGGCCACGACCTCGGTGTTGCCGGTCTCCGGATCGACCTCGACCTCGCAGATGTGGCAGCCGGCCGGAAACGTGAAGTTGGTCGGATCGTAGAACGCGCCTTCCTTGAGGCCGGGCTCGAGCTCGGCGCCGGTGAACTTGTGCGCGATATAGGCGTTGAGCGCGACGTCACCCCAGGCCGCCGACTTGTCGGTGCCCGCGACCGTGAACATGCCGTCCTTGAACACGATGTCGCCCTCGGCCGCCTCCAGCATGTGGGCGGCAACTTTCTTGGCCTTGGTCTCGACCTTGTCGAGCGCCTTGACGACGGCGGAGAGCCCGACCGCGCCCGAGCGCGAGCCATAGGTGCCCATGCCGAACTGCACCTTGTCGGTGTCGCCGTGCACGACGCTCACGTTGTCGATCGGGATGCCGAGCCGTTCCGACACCACCTGCGCGAACGTGGTCTCGTGGCCCTGGCCGTGCTGATGAGAGCCCGTAAGGACCTCGACCGATCCGGTCGGGTTGACACGCACCTCGGCCGATTCCCACAAGCCCACGCCGGCGCCGAGCGAGCCGACCGCCTGCGACGGCGCGATCCCGCACGCTTCGATATAGGTCGAGAAGCCGATGCCACGCAGCTTGCCGCGACGCGCGGCGTCGCGCCTGCGCTTGCCGAAGCCCTTGAAGTCGGCGAGTTCCAGCGCCTTCTTGAGCGCGCCCGGATAGTCGCCGACGTCGTAGTTCATGATCACCGGCGTCTGGTGCGGGAAGCTCTTGATGAAGTTCCTGCGCCGCAGCTCGACCGGATCGAGCGCCAGCTCGCGCGCGCCCACCTCAATGAGCCGTTCCACCACGAAGGTCGCTTCCGGCCGCCCGGCGCCGCGATAGGCGTCGACCGGCACGGTGTTGGTATAGACCGCATCGACCTCGCAATAGATCGCCGGAATGTCGTACTGGCCCGAGAGCAGCGTGGCGTAGAGATAGGTCGGGATCGAGGAGGAGAAGGTCGACATGTAGGCGCCGAGATTGGCGATGGTCTTGACCTTGAGGCCGATGATCTTGCCGCTGATGTCGAACGCCATCTCGGCGTGGGTGACGTGATCGCGTCCGTGCGCATCGGCGAGGAACGCCTCGCTGCGGTCGCACACCCATTTGACCGGCCGGTCGACGCGTTTCGACGCCCACAGCGCCACCACCTCTTCCGGATAGATGAAGATCTTGGAGCCGAAGCCGCCGCCGACGTCGGGCGCGATCACGCGCAGCTTGTGCTCGGGCGCCATGCCGACGAAGGCCGCGATCACCAGGCGCGCGACATGCGGGTTCTGTGTCGTGTTCCAGAGCGTAAAGCTCTCGGAGCCGGCGTCGTATTCGCCGATCGCAGCGCGCGGCTCGATCGCATTGGGCACGAGCCGGTTGTTGACGATGTCGAGACGCGTCACGTGCTTGGCGGCGCGCAACGCCGCTTCCGTCGCCTTGGCGTCGCCGATCTGCCATTGATAGATGGTGTTGCCGGGCGCGATGTCGTGGATCTGCGGCGCGCCGCCTGCCTGCGCCTTGGCCGGACCGGTTACTGCCGGCAGCACCGCATAGTCGACCACGACCGCTTCGGCCGCGTCCTTTGCCCGCGCCAGCGTCTCGCCGATCACCACCGCGACCGGATCGCCGACATAGCAGGCCTTACCGGTAGCGAGCGCCGGGTGCGGCGCCATCTTCATCGGCGAGCCGTCCTTGGAATGGATCATCCAGCCGCAGATGAGATTGCCGATCTTGTCGGCGGCAAGCTCGGCGCCGGTGAGCACCGCCAGCACGCCGTCGCGCGCCTTGGCGGCGGCGACGTCGATGCGCCTGATCGTTGCGTGCGCGTGCGGCGAGCGCACGAACACCGCGAAGGCCTGCCCCGGGCGATTGACATCGTCGGTGAAATGGCCGCGCCCCGTGATGAAGCGCTGGTCCTCCTTGCGGCGAACCGCCGCACCAATCCCGGTCGCGCTCATGACACGCCTCCCTTAGCGAGGACGTCCGCCTTTTCTACTTGGCTCCCGCCATGGCCTTGGCGCCTGCCGCGATCGCCTTCACGATGTTGTGGTAGCCGGTACAACGGCAGATGTTGCCTTCCAGCTCGTGACGAATGGTGTGCTCGTCGAGGTCGTTGCCCTTGCGGTTCACAATGTCGACCGCCGACATGATCATGCCCGGCGTGCAATAGCCGCATTGCAGCCCATGGTTCTCGCGGAACGCCTCCTGCATCGGATGCAGCGGCCCATTCGGCTCGGCGAGACCTTCGATGGTGGTGACGTTGGCGCCCTCGACCTGCCAGGCAAACACGGTGCATGACTTCACCGCCTTGCCGTTCACATGCACCACGCAGGCGCCGCACTGCGAGGTGTCGCAGCCCACGTGCGTGCCGGTGAGCCGCAGATTTTCGCGCAGAAATTGCACGAGCAGCGTACGCGTATCGACGTCACCGGTGACGGCCTTGCCGTTCACCGTCATCGCGACGGCGGACATGGATACCTCCTAGAATTCAAGGGCCGAACGGCCTGTTTTTGACGCCGCCGGCCACGGCCGGCTGCCGATTGAGTGGAAATCCGGTCGATTTTGCCCGGTTTTTCACCTTATAACAAGGCGAGTTCTGGACCCGGCAGGTATCGGCGGTCAAGACCGATTGAGGTCGCGGCCTCACTCTTTTGGCGCAACCGCGGCCGCAAACTTCACGAAGAAGTCATCTGCGGTCTTCTTGGCAGCGCTGTTGATCAGGCGCTGGCCGAGCTGGGCGAGCTTGCCGCCGATCTGCGCCTCGACGTCATAAGAAAGAAGCGTGCCGCCGTCCTTGTCGGAGAGCGACACCTTGGCGTTGCCCTTGGCGAAGCCGGCGACGCCGCCCTCGCCCTCCCCCACGATGCGATAGCTGTTGGGCGGGTCGAGATCGAGGAGCCGCACCTTACCCTTCCAGCGCGCCTTCACCGGCCCGACCTTGACGCTGGCGATGGCCTGGAATTCGTTCTCGCCGTTCATGTCGAGCATCTCGCAGCCCGGGATGCAGACCTTGAGCACCTCGGGATCATTGAGCATCGCCCATACCTTATCGCGGGTTGCAGAGAGTTGGACCTCTCCGTTCATCGTCATGGCCATCGGCGCCGGTCTCCATTGTTGTGCTGCAGGTATTAGGCGCTGAGCGGTCACGAGAAAAGCCCTTTGCGCTAAGCGAGGGGCTGCTGCGATGGTAGCGCAATCCTAGAGCGAGATGATTGGGGGGTTGGCGGCCCGCCTGTCGGCCGTTAAACGTGTCGCCGATTGCGGTTGTTCCTGCCGCTTCGCCAGTCGCCCGGCCTCGGGCAAAGAAGCCGAGAACGGGCGAACCCGTCATGACCATGCCGTCCTCCTCGCCGCCGACCTCGCGCGCCTCGCCCGCCGCGATGCGCACGATCGTGGCCGATCGCGCGCGGATGCAGCGCATTCTCGACGTCGTGGTCGCGGTCGCCCGCGCGCAGGCATCGCTAGGGCTTGTTCCCGCGCTCGCCACCGACAAGATCGCCGAGGCCGCGCGCGCAGAGCGCTATGAGCCGGCGGCGCTTGGCGCCGAGTTCCTGGTGGCGCCGGCGGCCGCGCTCATGTCCGCGCTCACCGTCGAAGTCGCCAAGGTCGACGCCGAGGCCGCCCGCGTCGTGGGCTCGGGCATGAGCGAGCAGGACGCGACCGACACCGCGCTCACGCTGGAGCTGCGCGAAGCGATCGACGCGCTCACCGCCGACCTCAACCGTGCGATCGAGGGCTTCACCCAGCTCGCGGGACGCCATCGCCGCACCGCCACCGTCAGCCGTGTCGGCCTCCAGCACACCCTGCCGATCCCGCTCGGCCTCAAGCTCGCGGGCTATGCGGCGGCGCTCTCGCGCTCGCGCGAGCGGCTGCGCCGGCTGCGCAAGGATGCCCTGGTGCTGCAGTTCGGCGGCGTTGCCGGCACGCTCGCGACGCTCGGCGAGAACAGCCTGAAGGTCTCCGAGCGGCTGGCGGCGCTGCTCGACCTGTCGCTGCCGGAGGCGCCCAGCCACGGCCACAGCGATCGCGTCGCCGAGGTCGCGGCGGCGCTCGCAATCCTGACCGGCACCTGCGGCAAGATCGCGCGCGATGTCGCGCTCTATGCCCAGACCGAAGTCGCCGAGGCGTCGGAGCCGACACCCGGCGCGCCATTGACGAAGCGCAAGCTGACGGCGGCGTCGGTTGCGCTCAGCGCGGCGACGATCGCGCCCGGGCTGCTTGCGGCGATCGTGGCTGGCCAGGTGCAGGAGCACGAAGGCTCAATCGGCGGCGCGGCGGCGCAATGGCAGGCGTTCCCGGCGCTGCTCACGGCCGCATCCGACGCGCTCGGTGCCGTCGCCGAGCTGTCGCTGAGCCTCGAGATCGATGCCGAGCGCATGCGCGCCAACATCGACGTCACGCAGGGGCTGGTGATGGCGGAAGCGGTGACGGCCGCGCTCGCCGCCAAGATCGGACGCGGGGAGGCCGCGCGCATCATCGAGGAGGCCAGCCGCAAGGCGCTCGCCGAGAAGCGCCACCTGAGTATCATCATGGGTGAGGATCCGCGCGTGACCGCCCAGATGACGCCGGGCGAGCTCGCGCGCGTGTTCGAGCTCCTGAGCTATCAGGGCAGCGCGCAGACCTTCCTCGAGCGCATCGTCGGCGCGATCGCACGCTCGGCGCGACGGGTGTGAGCGAGGTGGGAGCCAAGGGCCCGCACCGATCAATCACGACCCGCAAGGTGGAGTGGTCGGTAATCATCAATACTTTCTGCCGTCTTTGTGGGTGAACTGCCACTTGCCGTCCTCCCCGAGCATGGCCTTGATATCGTCGGCGGGATAACTTCCTTCGTCACCGGGCGTCCGATCCCCGATTTCGAGATAGGTGACCTTGCGGTTCGTCCGATTCACGAGCTGGTGAGCCAAGCCCTGTGCCGGGAAGCCCGCGCACATGCCGGGGGAGAGTACGACCTCTCCCTGATCCGTCACCAATGTCGGGGCGCCTTCAAGAACGTAGATAAACTCGTCCTGCCTGCTGTGCCGATGCAGCAGCGCCGATTCTGCGCCCGGATTCAGGGTCGTGAGATTCACTCCGAAATTCTTGAGACCGAACAAGTCGCCCAGCGGGCGCTTTTCGCGCCCGGACATTCGGCTGAAGAACGGCTCGGGGTAGCTTGAGGGCTTTGATCTGGTTGGCGCGGAACGCGCCTCGATCGCAATGCGTTTGACATCAAGACCTTCAGGAACTCATAGACGCCTCCGATTTTTTGCACACAGATGATTTCTTGCGCAAGGATGATGGGTGTTCTGTCCGCTACTAACAGATGGGACGCACGACTGCCAAAGACCCCCGGGGGCCGTGCCCCGGGGGTTGTCGGCGCCTATCGTTCACCCGCTACGGGTCAGGCTGCTTCGCAGCCGCCCGGATAGGCACCAGGCTCATCAACCGGATTAGTGCCGCTGATCTGAAGTTCCTAAAACACTTGCGGCAAACTCGGTTGGGAACTTCAGATCGAAACGGGGCACTAGCCTCAGTCATTCACACCCGAATCGTGCGCCAGCATGTTGCGGACGTTCGGATCCGGGTCCGAGCCGACGAAACGACCGCGCGTGTCGAACACGTCATGGGATCGGTTGACCGCGCGCACG
Organism: uncultured Alphaproteobacteria bacterium; assembly: GCA_963753575.1. Taxonomy (GTDB): domain Bacteria; phylum Pseudomonadota; class Alphaproteobacteria; order Rhizobiales; family Xanthobacteraceae; genus VAZQ01. The sequence goes on along the minus strand of CAVWCR010000003.1, from coordinate 375,855 downwards.
CCGGATTTTGCATAAGCAAACGCGTTGGCGCTCGCATAGGCCGACTGGCTTTTCGGAGCGTGTGACCTCGACGTCTGCGCGAACACCGGCGTCGTGGCCATGGTTACAATCGCGAGCGCGATCAGGACATGAGTTTTCATAACGTCGTCTCCTTCTTCTTTGCTGTTGGGACTGCTCATCGCAGCTGGTCATAGGACCTACGACGTCTTTATCGGCGCGCCTGCCGCTTTATTCCTCGGTGCAACGCCGGCCGCGTCCACATCCGTCATTTGGCGAGGGCGCATTCAGTATGCAGAGCGCATTCGCTCCGTAAGACGGCGGCCATCAGCAGGGTCAAAGCGTGGAAGGCGGTCCGGACATCCTCAGAATTTCGTCGGCCCCGGGAATAAACCCGAGCGCCGTCCGATCTAGTCCCGGAACCTCACACACGGGAGAATGACATGACCCACAGCAATCATGACGACCCAAGCCGCCGTAGGGTACTCGAGTGCATGACCTGGGCAGGCACCGGGGTGCTCTGGACCATTTCCGGCGGTATTCCGATCTCGCTCGGCATCATTGGCGAGGCGTCGGCGCAAGCGGCGGACGGGCTCACCTTCCTGCAGATCAGCGACAGTCATGTGGGCTTCGACAAGCCGGCCAACCCCAACGCCAAGGGCACGCTCGAGGAGGCCATTGGCCACGTCAAAGCCTTGCCGGCGAAGCCCGCATTCATGATTCACACCGGCGACATCACTCATCTCTCCAGAGAGAAGGAATTCGACGACGCCGAGCACATCATCGCGCAGGCGCGGCTCGACGTGCACTACGTTCCCGGTGAACACGACATCATCGATCCCGACGTCAAGCTCTACAAGCAGCGCTATGGGCGCGGAACCAAGGGCACGGGCTGGTACAGCTTCGACGCCAACGGCGTGCACTTCATGGGCCTGGTCAACGTCGCCAACCTCAAAGCCGGCGGACTGGGAAGCCTGGGCGACGAACAGCTCGAATGGATCGAGGATGATCTCAAGAGCCGCTCCGCCTCGACCCCCATCGTCATTTTTGCGCATATCCCGCTGTGGTCGGTCTATCCGACCTGGGGATGGGGCACTGAAGACGGCGCCCGCGCGCTCAGCTACGTCAAGCGCTTCGGCTCGGTCACCGTGCTCAACGGCCATATTCATCAGGTCATGCAGAAGGTCGAGGGCAATGTGACGTTCCATACCGCCCGCTCGACCGCGTTTCCGCAGCCAGCGCCCGGCACCGCGCCGTCGCCCGGCCCGATGCAGGTCGAGGCCGGCAAACTGCGTAACCTGCTCGGCATCACCGACGTACGTTACAAGCAGGGGGAGCAGCGGCTCGCAATCATCGACACCCAGCTCAAGGGCCAGACCAATGACCATGACAATGGCTAGAAAGCCCGCACAAAGGCTGATGGTCGTCGTTGCCTTGGCTGCACTCGCTCCGTTTGTCGCGAGTGCCCACGCTGCTCAGCTCGAGGTCACCATCGACAATTTCAAGTTCAACCCGATCCAGCTCACGGTGAAAGCGGGCGACACCGTAAAATGGACCAACCGCGACGACATCCCCCACACGGTGGCATCGCAGACCATGCCCTTTCGATCGAAAGCCATGGATACCAATGACACTGTCTCGTTCACATTTACGAAACCAGGGACCTACGCGTATTTTTGCTCCTTGCATCCGATGATGACCGGATCGATCGTGGTCGAAGCCGGCGCGAGCAACTGATGTCCGACAGGCGGCCTCAAGTGATCCGCTTCTCCAACGAGAAATCCGGGCGGGCAGCACCGATGCGCGGTGCTGCCCACCTCGACAATGGCGACAAGACGGATCGCTTTGAGAGCCTCGCGATTCCGCATCTCGACGAGATCTATACGCTGGCGCGCTACCTGTTGCGCAACGCCAGCGACGCCGATGATGCGGTTCAGGAATGTTACCTGCGCGCATTCCGCCATTTCGACACCTTTCGCGGCGGTCCGATCAAGCCGTGGCTGCTCGCCATTCTGCGCAACGTCTGTCATGCGACATACAACGCAGGCGCGCGGCTCGTCTACACGGCGACCGATGTCAGCGAAACCGACAACGCCGCGGTGGAACCGATCTGGAGTGAGGACAGCGAAACGCCCGAGCAGACGATGGTGAGACAGGCCGAGTCGGACACGATGCGCAGGCTCATCTCGGAGCTGCCGCCCGAGTTCAAGGAAGTGATCGTATTGCGCGAGATCAACGATCTATCCTACCGCGATATCGCAACAATCATTGAGGCCCCGATCGGTACGGTGATGTCGCGGCTGGCGCGGGCGCGCGGCCTGCTGCGCGAGGCATGGGTCACTGCTGAAGGCAGGAGTGGTTCCAAATGAAATGCGATGAAGCCGATGTTCTGCTGCATGCGCTGATCGACGGCGAACTCGATGCCGGGCATGTGCGCGAGGTCGAGGCGCATGTCGCAACCTGCGCCGATTGCGCGGCCCACTTGCGCGACGTTGAGCAACTGCGTCGGACCATGGCCTCGGCGAAGCTCGGCTATTCAGCTCCCGCGGCGCTCCGCGACAGGATCAAGAGCAAGCTTCCGGCTCCCGCAAGCGTTGTTGCACCGACCCGGCGCGCGGCCATCAGGGGTTTTGCATTCGGCACGATGGCAAGCGCACTGGCTGCGTCGGGCGTATTCATGGTGCTGATGCGGGCCGACGACCAGCAGCGCATTCTGGGCGAGATCGTGTCGGCACATTTGCGCTCGCTGCAGGCCCAGCACTTGACCGATGTGCAGTCAAGCGACCAGCACACGGTCAAGCCATGGTTCAACGGCCAGCTGGAGGTCTCTCCTCCGGTAATCGATCTCACGGCGCAGGGATTTACCTTGCTCGGCGGCCGTCTCGATTACGTGGACGCAAAGCCGGTCGCGGCCATCGTCTATCGCCGCCGGCTCCACATCATCAATCTGTTCTGTGCGCCGGCTTCGGGCTCGGCTCAGCGCGGCACGATGGAAAGTCTGAATGGCTTTCACATCTGGCGCCGAAACTTGCAGGGCCTGAGCTTTTGGGCGGTAAGCGATATCAATGCTGAGGAACTGGCCGAATTCGGCCAGAAGCTCGAAGCCGCACTGTCGCATTGAGATGCTTCCCACATTTGAGCAACGGGGCGGTGTGGCGTCGACCTGAGGAACCGCGTGTGGCCGTCCACATCATGCCGGGCGAGCTCGCGCGCGTGTTCGAGCTCCTGAGCTATCAGAGCACCGCGCAGACCTTGCTCGCGCGCATCGTCGGCGCAGGGCCAAGGCGGGTCACCGGCGCTGGCTGATGTCCACCTTGCCGCCACAACCGGCAGAAAGGCAGACCTGCCAGGGGGATCGAGTTGAGGCCTCCCGCACCGCAGCAACCGCATTGTCAGTCGTCTACGCCATGCCCCCGGGCGGGGCTGCTCCGACATTCCGACATGACGGGCCGCGCCGCAGCTGGCCAGGTCGGCACATATCGAGGATCGAATCTGCTGCTGCCGCGAAATGCCCCACTTTCCGACGAACTTTCGGGGCTGTAAGGTTGACCCAAAATCCCATTCGGGATTGGCTTCGCTCACTGAACAATTCGCTCACTGAACAACAAGCACCGCAGCAATAGCAACAAGGAGGAAAGACATGGCCAGGAAACGCGACGGCAAACCGGAACAAGGAAAGCCCGAGAAAGACAAGTCGGTCAGCCGGCGAAATTTCCTCAAACAGGGTGCGGTTGCTGGTGTCAGTGCGGCCACCCTCGGCGGCAGCGTCAGCACGACGGCTGCGCAGGGCGCCGACGGCATCAAGTGGGACTATGAGGCAGACGTTGTCGTCATCGGGTCGGGAGCTTCCGGAATGCCCTGCGCCATCCGGGCGCGTGACGCCGGCCTGCGCGTGCTCATTGTGGATCAGAACTTCGACGTTGGCGGCAAGATGCTGCACAGCGGGGGCCAGGTTTCGCTCGGTGGCGGCGACCCGGTGCAGCAGCGCGACATCGCCGGAGAATCCGACAAGGAGGGGTTCATCAAGGTTGCCGCGCTGCACAAGCCGGCGGACATGACTGAAGACCCGGATTTCCTGTTCCGAGATGTCACCGACTGGTCCGTCCTCGACGTCGGTGCGCAGGCTCCCTACCGCTACAACGAGCGCGAGCTCCATCGCGCCTGGGCCGACAATTGCTATGGCACCCGGCAATTCCTGATGGACAACTACGTCCGCTTCTCGCGGATAAGCGGCACGCACCCGACGGGCGGCATCTCGCGCGCCAGGCGTGCGTTCACCTTCCTGATGCTGGGTGACAAGACGGACGTCAAGGCCGGCACCGTCACGCGCAAGGATGCAGGAATTCCACGCAAGAGCTCGAGCCACTTCGCCCCGCGCATCATGGGCAACGCCAACAAGATCGTGGGACCGAACGCGGTCTGGAATGGCGCGGCGCTGACGCGCTGTCTTGAGTTCAGCGCGCGCGAGAAAGGCATCAAGTTCATGCTCAACCGGCGCATGACCGAGATCATCCGGGAGCAGCCGTTCTCGGGGCGCGTTCTCGGCATCAAGGCGAGCTACACGCCGCGATTTGAACCGGACACCGGCGCGCGGCTGGAAAGCCTGTCGAGCAATGGCAACATCGATGAGCGCCGCGCCACCGTCCACATCCGGGCGAAAGTCGCGGTCATGATCGGCAGCGGCGGCCACAGCGGCAATCCGCAGTTCCGCAGCATGTTCCATCCCGGGATGCGGGAGCCGGCCTGGGGGCCGAGCGCGTTTGCCCTGCTCGGGCCTTTCGGTCAGGACGCCAGCGGAATCATCGCCGGCATGCGGATCGGGGCCAATCTCGCGGGGATGCAGCAGAACCTCGCGATCACCAGCTCGTACCACATCCCGACCCGACTGGCGACGCGCGACTCCTACACCGACATGTATCCGGGACATCCGACCTTCCCGTTCCGCCGTTCCACCGGCATCACGCTGGGCACGAGCTCCTACGAGCACCTGATCGCCGTGAACCAGGTGGGCAAGCGCTTCTTCAATGAGCTCAATATCGCCAAGCGCTACGGCAGCCCGGTGTGGCCGGGCGGGCCGAAGGTTGGCTCGCCGACCAAGTCGCTCGACCATGTCCAGGGCGACTGGCGCAATTGCAGTCCCGAGTGGGTCAGGCAAATGTACAACAACTACCCCGCTCTGGACGCCGCCCTGGCGATCAATGAGGGCTCGCAGGCGCCGGAATTCTATTCCGGGCCGCTGTGGGCGATCTTCGACAAGGGCACGATCGAGCGCGACGGCTGGGACATTGGCCATCCTTTCACCGCCGACAACGGCTACTTCTTCAGTGGCGACACGATCGAGGAGCTGGCCCGGAAGATCCGGACACGCCACGAGTACCAGCGGGTGCCGCTGAAGTACCTCAAGGAAACGGTCCACAAGTGGAACTCCTACGTCGACGAGGGCTCCGATCCCGAGTTCGGGCGCGGCAAGGACGCTCCGATGCACAAGATCGACAAGCCGCCGTTCTATGCCGCCTCAATCTGTCCGGTCTGGCACGACTCCTATGGCGGGCTGCGGATCAACGGCAAGGCGCAGGTCGTCGACATGGAAGGCCAAGTCATACCTGGGCTCTATTGCGGGGGTGAAGCCAGCGGCGGCGGCAATCAGCATGGTCTGGGCAGAGCCCTGGTCCATGGCTACATCGCCGGCAGCGCCATCGCGCAAGAGCGGGCCTAGAGCGCGTTCCGCTTGCGCGGGAACGAGCGGGAGAGAGGCGGGCCGCGGTCACTGAAAGCGGCTCCCGTCCCGGCGTCCGCATGAATGTCCGGTGGGGCTTTGCCCCACCGGCGCAGTCGTCTTCCCGCACGACCTGTTCCCGCAAGACCCGCGCACTGAATTTCGTTGCTGGAAGGCGACATGAAGCACGATCAATGCACCTGCACGGTCGAGGTCTCACCCGATGAGGTGGATGCCGGCGCCGACATCACGCTGCAGGTGCGCGCCACGTGTCCGCGCGAGGGTGGCCTGCGCGCACCGAGCGTTTCGATTCGAGATCCGGAAGACGCCGAGCTGGCCCGCGCCGAGCTCACGAGCTCGGAAGATGGGGAATACCAATCCAACGACATCGTCCTGGCGTCGCCGTGCGCCGTGGGAGAGCACTTCTATCGGGCCGTCCTGGTCACGGCGGACAAGGATGGGGCGTTGCAGGAACAGGCCTCAACCGAAGTCCGTTTCGTGGTCAAGCCGCATGCGGCGCTGCTGAACGTCTGGGGCTTGCCGTCCGCCGTTGTGGCGGGCGAGCGTTTCAGCTTCACGGTCGGCGCCAAATGCTCTGCCGGGTGCAACTTGAGCGGCCATGGGTTGAGCATCCTGGGCCATGATGGCTCGGAAATCCGCGCCGCAAAGCTTGGCGGCGACATCTGGCCGGGCACCGAAGCGCTCTACTTTGCCGAGATTGAAGCGCAAGCCCCGCCGGCGGCCGGAAACCATCGGTGGGAGGTCAAGACCGCCGCGTGGGATTCGGAGCTGCCGCATGCAGCCGGCACGTCCGACCTTGTCATCAAGGTCGTCGACGCGCCCGATTGCGAGGTCACGGTCGAGGCCGTCGACCGCGAGAAGCAGGCTCCGATCAAGGACGCGCGCGTGGTCATGCACCCGTTCCGGGCGATCACCGACACGAACGGGATTGCAAGGCTCAAGGTGACCAAAGGCCAATACGATATCCTGGTTTCAGCGTCCAAATACATTCCGCTCAGCACCTCCGTCGAGGTGACGGCCGACATGATCAGCAAAGCGGAACTTGATGAGGACCAGCCTTGGGTGCCGCCGGACGAGGCCCTGGACTGATCGCAACGACAACAACATCGAAGTGGGAAGGCAGGACCGGATGAAAACCCGAGCGTGCGTGGTATTGTTGGCGCCGTTGGCGATCGCCGCGGCATTGCTCCTCCGCGCCCCGGTCGCGGTCGCCCAGCAAGGCGGCGGGGCCAATGCAAGCGCGGCAGTCGACCCCGCGGTGTTTCAGCAGGGGCGAGAGCTTTACGATGCCAATTGCGTTGCGTGTCATCAGGCCGGTGGCGTCGGAACGCCGCCGAATATCCCGGCGCTGACCGGCAATGACCACCTCAAAGACCTCGACCTGATCGTGCGCATGATCCGCCTCGGCAAGGGTGGAATGGTGGCCTTCCCCAAGCTGACCGCCGGCGAGATCGCGGCGCTCGCCAACTATGTTCGCAACGCCTGGAACAACAAGTTCGGCGCGGTGGCCGCCGATAGCGTGACGACGATCCTGGCCGGGCTGTCCGCGCCGGCGGGGGCAAGAGTGTCGGTCTGGAGCGGAGTCTATACGGCGGCCCAAAACCAGCGCGGCGAGGAAATCCACGAGAGTGTCTGCGTCACGTGTCACGGCGCGCGGCTGAACGGCGCCGGTCAGCCGGACATGCCGCCGTCGCCTGCGATCGCGAGAGCGACCTTCCTCCACAAATGGGCAGGGCAGACCCTCGCCACGCTGTTCGTCTACGTGCGCACGAAGATGCCGCCCGACAATCCGGGCACGCTCACCGACCAGGAAGCCGTCGACGCCGTCGCCCACATGCTTGCCGTCAGCAATATTCCTCCGGGGCAGAAGGAGCTCCCGCCTGATCCGAAAGCTCTTGCTGACATTGTGATCGAGGTACAGGCCAAATAGACCCGCCGAGCTCCCAGGGCGACCTACTTGCCTTGAAACGCCGGCGCGCGCTTCTCGATGACCGCGCGCGTCGCCTCGCGGGCATCCTGCGTGCGCATCAATTGGGTGCTATAGGTCTGCTCGTGCGCATAGCCTGCTTCGACCGGCATGAACTCGATCTCGTTGAGCGCCTTCTTGCCGAGTCGCAAGCCAAGCGGCGCCTTCTCCGAAATGATGCTGGCAAGCTCGCGCGCGGCCTCCATCAGACGATCCGCCGGCACTACCTCCTCAACCAGATTGACACGATAGGCTTCGTCGGCGGAAATCGGCCGGCCGGTAAAAAACATCTTTCGCAAGACGCCCTGCGGCACATGACGCCCGATATGGGCGCCGCCACCGCAACGCCCCACATTGATCTCCGGCAATCCGAAGGTCGCCGTGGTCGTGGCAATTCGGATGTCGCAGACCGAGGCCAGCACGCATCCGGCGCCGAGCGCCGGGCCGTTGACCGCCGCAATCACCGGGATGGCGCAGTGACGCACCGCGCTGAAGCAGCGGCGGACGATCCGGGCCCGCTCGGGGTCCTGTTCGGGCGTCGCCGCCAGAAACTCCTTGAGATCGAGACCGGCGCAGAAGGCCCGCGTTCCCGCGCCGGTGAAGATCGCGCAGTGAACGTCGCTGCGCGCGCCGATCGCCTCGAACGTGGCCGCAATCTGTTCGTACAGCGCCAGCGTCAGCGCATTGACCGGCGGTCGATCGAGCGTGACCGTAACGATCTTGCCAAGTGTATCGACGATCAGCTCGCTCATGGCCCGGTCCGATCTACTGTCCTGCTTCCAAATCTGTGACAACCGGAAACGGCGGTTGCGTTCCCGCCGGCAGCGGAATCTCGTGCGCGTTGAGCGTCATCGCCACCATCGTGTAGTAGCCGATCAGCGCCGTCAGCTCGACAATGCCGGCCACGCCCCAGTCCCGCAGCACTGCGTCATAGGTTTCCGGCCGTACATGGCCGTCGCGCGTCAATTCAACCGCATAGTCATAGATCGCCGTTGCCTTCTCGCCCGCCCCGACCGGCCGCCGGCAATCCTTGATCGCTGCGATGACCTCGGGCGCTATTCCGGCTTGCTCGGCCGCCATGGCGTGCATGTGCCATTCGACCTGGGACCGCCAGCGCCGCGCCGTCACCAGAATGGCTAGCTCGCTGACCTGCGGCGGCAGGGTCGTGCGATAGCGCAGCAACTCACCGAGCTGCTGCCATTTTTCGGCGAGCTCGGGCCGATGCAGCGCCGCGCGCAACGGGCCGACCAGCGTTCCACGCGGGCCATTGACGATGGACTCGTACACCCGAAGCTGTTCGGGCGTCATCTCATCGGGCGACGGAAGGGGAATGCGGGCCAAGATCAAATTCCAAGATTATCGGTGTACGGCCGACGCGCACCTGTTGTCATCCAAGCCGAGCTCGGCCAGGATTTCATGTGTGTGCTCGCCCAGAAGCGGTGGCGGGCGATCGAACGACAGCGGCGATTGCCGAAAGCGCATCGGGCTCACGACCTGCGGCACCGCCCCGGCGACCGGATGCGGAAGCTGTCGAAGCATCTCGCGATGCTTGATCTGCGGCTCCTCGAACACCGCCGGAACGGAATTGATCGGAGCGCACGGAACGCCGCCGGCTTCGATACGCGCAACCCACTCGCCCACGTCACCGTGTGAAAGCACATCCGCAATCATCGCCGTCAGCGCCTCGCGGTTGCGCACGCGATCCGCATTCCTGAGAAACCGCTCGTCCTTCGCCCATTCCGGACGCCCGACGGCCGAGCAGAGCTTCTCGAATTGCGAATCGTTGCCGACCGCGAGCGCAAGATGCCCATTCCGGCAGACGAAGACATCCTGCGGCTGGATGTTGGGATGAGCGTTGCCGCCGCGGCGCGGCGGCTTGCCCGACACCAGGAAATTCATCGCTTGATTGGCGAGGTATGCGGTCTGCACATCGAGCATGGAGAGATCAATATAGTCCCCGCGGCCGCTCACTTCGCGCCTTGCGAGCGCGGCAAGAACGGAAACGGCGGCATACATGCCGGTCATCAAATCGGTGATCGGCACGCCCACCTTCTGCGGCCCGCCTCCCGGCCTTCCGTCGGCTTCGCCGGTGACGCTCATGAGCCCGCCCATCGCCTGGATCATGAAGTCATAGGCCGGCGCATCGCGCTTGGGCCCGGTCTGTCCAAAGCCGGTGATCGAACAATAGATCAGCCGCGGATCGATGGCCGCCAGGCTGTCATAGTCGAGGCCGAAGCGCTTAAGCGTTCCGACCTTGAAATTTTCCAGGAGAATGTCAGACCGCTGCGCCAGCGCGCGCACCACCTGACGGTCTTCGGATTTTTCGAGGTCGAGCGCGATGGATCGCTTGCCGCGGTTGACCGACAGGTAGTAGCCGGACTCGCGTGTGTCGGCACCGTCCCTGTCCTTGAGAAACGGCGGGCCCCACGCACGGGTATCGTCACCGACGCCGGAACGCTCCACCTTGATCACATCAGCGCCGAGGTCGGCCAGGATCTGACCGGCCCAGGGGCCCGCCATGATACGACTGAGATCAAGCACGCGCACGTGCGACAGCGGCCCCGCCATGTCAACCCTCCCGCGCCTCGGTCGCCTGCACCGATGGGCGCCGTGTGAAAGTCTCGTGCCACCGGGCCAGGCGCAGACGATTGTTGCGCCAATTGAGATCGGGAAACCGGAAATCGGCATAAGACAGGCCGCAGCCGATCGCGACATGCCCGATCCCGAACGCCGTCTGCGAAAGGCCTTCGGCGTCCCGTTCGAGATAGTCAAGCGCGGCATCGGCCTTGGCTCGAAACGCCGCGAGATAGTCGTCGGCCGGATGCGCGCGCGCGCGTTCGTTGCGCCAAAGGATCAGGAGATCGAGCAAGCCGTCGCCGAGCGCATGCCGTCGCAGCGCCAGCCACTTCGCTGGTGGCTCGGTCGGAAACAAACGCGCTCCCGCATGGAGGGAATCGAAATATTCGCAAATGACCACCGAATCGAACAGCGGCGTTCCGTCGTCCAGCACAAGCGTGGGAAGCTTGCTCAGCGGATTGTCCGCAAGCAGCTCTCCGTTGACGGTATTCATGGCCACGACCGTTCGCACCAATGAAAGCCGGTCCACCAGGCCGGCCTCATGCGCGACGACCATGACCTTGCGAACGAACGGGGAGCGCGGCGACCAATGCAGCTTCATTTGCTGCCCGCATGCGGAATGCCGACGTCCGGCGTCGCGAGATTCATGTCGAGCTTCACGACATCGCCGCGATAGATTCCATCGGTGACGAGAACCACCATGCCCTCCTTGTCAATGACGACACGCTGGATGCAGGCGACCGGCGCGTTGAGCGAAACGCCCAGCAGCGTCGAGGTCTCGACATCTGCGATCCCGATGGTCAACGTCTGCTTCGCGGCCCCGATCTTGAGACCACGCACGTCGGCAATCAGGCGCAGAGCCGTCTTGGTCGAGAATGATTTGGCCGGGATGCGCTTGCTGATCCTTTCCTCGACATAGACGTCGGCAAGCAGAAAGGCCTCGCCGTCGCGCGAGTGCCGGCGCCGCAGGTGGCGATAGCCGGATGCCAGCGTTCCCTGTCCCTCGTAGCTCGCTGGTCGCACGCCGCTCTCATCGATCAAGACTTCGATGGTCGCACCAGCGCGGGCCAGCAGCATTCCCGACCAATCGGTATGGACCTCGCACCACAGTTCCTGCGGCCGCCGCTTGCGCACGAACGTGCCTTTGGCCCGAAAGCGCTGAATGATGCCGTCGTCCTCAAGCTGATCCAGTGCTTGGCGGATGGTCAAACGGGCTACGCCGCATTCATCGGCCAGTTCGTCCACCGTAGGAATGCGGGCGCCGACGGCCCACTCGCCGGTTTCCACGCGGCGCCGGAACAGGGTGGCAAGCTGCAGATAACGCGAAATCCCGCTCTGATTGAGGTCGATCTGCGGTTTGCGGTTCAGGGTAGGTACAGACATGCGGCAACCTGCTTCTAGTTCTGCGGCTTGATACCAGCTTCGCTGATCAGCCGGCCGAAATAGGCGTTGTCGTCGGCGACATATTTTGCAAACGGCTCGGGTCCCAGGAAAGCAGGTTTTGAGCCGGTCAGAACCAGGCGATTGAGGAAGGCCTGGTCGCTGAATGCGTCTTCGACAGCCTTGGCATAGAGGGCGACAAGCTGCGCCGGCAGGCGAGCGGGACCGAACAGCGCCGTCCAGCCGGAGGTCCGAACGCCTGCAAAGCCGGCTTCGGCCAGGGTTGCAAGGTCGGGCAGCTCTGCCAGCCGCTCGTCACCGACGGCCGCAAGGCCGCGCAACGATCCACTCTTGATCTGCGGGATCACCACGGTGTCGATCAGAAGGTCGATGCTGCCCGAAAGCAGCCCCTGCAGCGCAGGTGCCGCGCCGCGATAGGGAACATGGACCATTTCGATGCCGGCTGCCCGCTGGAAGGCCTCGGTCAGGATGTGAACCGTCGAGCCAGGTCCGGACGACCCGTAGTTCAGCTTCCTGGGGTTCTGCTTGGCATAGGCGATGAATTCTCCGAGAGTCCGCGCCGGCACGCGCGGATTGACCGCAATGGCGCGCAGTGACTCGCCCACGCGCGCCACCGGCTTGAGGTCCTTGATCGGATCAAAACTGATCTTGCGGAGGTGCGGAACGATGGCGAAGACCGCCGTGGCCGACAGAAGCATCGTGTAGCCGTCCGGCTCCGCTCGTGCCACCGCGGCCGTGCCGATGGTGCCGGCCGCGCCGCCCTGATTGTCGACCACGACAGCGGTCTTGAGGCGGGCAGACAGCGCATCCGCCAGCACACGGCCGACTGCGTCGCCGGTTCCGCCCGCTGGAAACGAGACGACAAGACGAATATTGCGTTCCGGAAAGTCGGCCCGCACCGGCAACGCGACAATGGCGGCCGACAACACGGCCAGGATGCCGCCGAGGGCGACAATGATACTCTTCGTGCATTTGCGGCTCATCGCGATCCTCCCCTCCCATCAGTGCCGGCGCGGCAGCGCCGAGCGCTCATTGCAGCCCCGCCGCCTTTGCGACTGGTGCCCAACGCTTGGCCTCGTGCCGGATGAGCGCACGGAACGCTTCCGGCGTTACGGAGACTGCGGTCGCACCCTGAAGCTTCAGCGCAGCGACAAATGCCGGCTCCTTCAGCGCGCTTTGCGTGGCCATCACGATCCGGTCGAAGACCCCGGGATCGAGGCCCGCCGGCGCCAGCAGCCCGTACCAGCTCTCGGCAACGAGTTGCGGGTAGCCCGCCTCCCCCATGGTGGGCGTGCCAGGAAGCAGCGACGAGCGCTGCGGGGACGTCACCGCAAGCGCCACAAGCGCGCCCGACCCAATGCTGGGCGCGAGCACCGCGGTGTCGCCGAACATGGCCTCGATCTGGCCGCCGATCAGATCCTTGACCGCGGCGCCCGTGCCCCGGTAGGGGACGTGGGCGACCTTGAGGCCAGCGACCTCGTTCATCAGCACAAGCGATAGATGCGGAAGAGTGCCGTTGCCGGCGGAGCCGGCATTGACCTTGCCGGCGTTCTTCTTGGCATAAGCGACGAATTCCTGGACCGACTTGACCCCGATCCGCGGATTGACGGCCAAGACCTGCGAGGAGCGCCAGATCTCGGCGATCGGAGCAAGATCCTTCTCGACGTCATAACGGAGCTTCTTGACGCTCGGACTGACAACCAGCGGGCCGGCCGCGCCCGCCAGCAGCGTATAGCCGTCGGGACTGGCATGTGCGACCGCCTCCGTACCGGGAATGCCGCCGGCGCCGCCGCGATTTTCGATGACGACCGGCTGCCCGAGGTGCGGTCGCAGCACCTCCGCGATCTGCCGCGCGGCCAGGTCGGTGGGACCGCCAGCCGCATAGGGAACGACCAGCCGAATCGGCCGCGATGGATAGGTCTCCGCACCGGCGATGCCGCCAAAGACGACCACCGCCAGGGCGGCGCCCAACAACTGACGCATCCGTTTCAGCGGCATGACTTTGATCCGCTGCGCGACTGCCCACTGCTCCGCGACCCATGACGCCGTCATTCGTTGCCGTCCTTTCCGGGCGCCATGATGCAAGACCAAGGCACCGCCTATTGAGACCTTCAGCTAAAGAGTTAATCTATTGACCTTTTCATTTGCGGGTCAAGCCCACTTCGGTCAAATTGCGCGACGCTGGGCGGCGTACGGACGCGGCCAGAAATCGGGAGAGGACAATGGCCGTTGTCAGGGTCGAGCTGAAGCCGTGCGTGCAGCGGCAGGCCGACGCGCAATGGAGCTTCGTTCGTGGGCGCGTGAGCGAGCTGCGCGGCTGGACCTTGCTGCTGACCGACGACAGCGGTGCGACCGGGCTGGGCTACGGCCATGCGCTTCCCACCGTGTCGACGAACAGCGAAGTGGCGCAAGCCGGACTCGAGTTCCTGCTGCCGCGGCTGATCGGGCGCGACCCGCGCGCGATCGCCGAGATCATGACGGATCTTGATCGCGCACTGGCCGGGCTTCTGAACGTCAAGGCCGCGATCGACATGGCGCTGCACGATCTTGTGGCCCGCCAGCTCGACATATCGCTCGACGTCCTGCTCGGCGGCCGACGGCGAGCGGTCATTCCACAGGCCCGCATCGTGCCGATCAAGTCGCCGTCTGAGATGGCGGCAGCGGCGGATCACCTTGTTCAGGAAGGCTATCGCGCGCTCAAGCTGAAGCTCAGCGGCGATACCGACACCGACACCGCGCGCGTCGCGGCGGTACGGCAGGCGGTTGGTGACGGCGTCATGCTGATGGTCGACACCAACCAGTCGTATGCGGCCAAGTCGTTCATCCGGGCATTCTCACGCATCGAGAGATACGACATCGCACTGGCCGAGCAGCCGGTCCCGGCGGCCGACGTCGAAGGCCTGAAGCTGGTGACGACGACGCTGCCGGTACCGATCGAGGCGGACGAAAGCGCCGGAAGCCTTGCCGACGTCTACCAGCTGGTGAGCCGGCGCGCCGTTGACGTCATCAATCTCAAGGTCACGAAGCTCGGCGGTCTTCGCAACGTCATGGCGGCGGTCGCCGTCTGCGAAGCAGGCGGCGTCGCCTGCCGGCTCGGCGCCGCCTTCGGGCCCTCCCTGTTGCAGGCATTCTCGGCTCACGTTGCAAGCCTGTTCAGCGAGCTGGCGTTCCCGTGCGAGCTGTCTGAACACCTGCATCTGCACGACGATCCGTTCACGGACTTTCCCTGCGAGAACGGCGTTGTGGCGGTTCCGCGTGGCCCCGGCTGCGGCGTGACGCTCGACATGGCGAGGGCAGCGCCGAGCGTCGCAGTGTTTCAGTGACGAATGACTTGAGCCGGCGCGCCGTCCCCGCCACAATGGGAGACGCTGCAATCTGCCACGCCAGCGAGGCCCCATGCCGACGATCGATGCCGATGGTTGCCCGATAAACGTCGTGGTCGAAGGGCCCGATGACGCGCCCGTGCTGATGATGTCGAACTCGCTCGGCACTACGCATGCGATGTGGCAGCCGCAGCTCAAGGCGTTCACGGAGCATTTCCGGCTCGTGCGCTTCGACCGCCGCGGTCATGGCGGCTCCGGCGTACCGGCGGGGCCCTACACCATGGAACGGCTGGCGCGCGACGCGCTCGCGGTGCTCGACGCCCTCGGCATCCAGAAAGCCAACTGGTGCGGCCTGTCGATGGGCGGCATGGAGGGCATGTGGCTCGGCGCCAACGCGCCCGAGCGCTTCGAGCGCATCGTCCTGTGCAACACCTCAAGCTACTTTGCGGACAAGAAGATGTGGGAGGATCGCCTGCGTTTCGTGCGCGAGAAAGGGCTCGCCGCCATCGTCGCCGCCAACATGGAGCGCTGGTTCACCAAGGAGTTCCGCGAGCGCGATCCCAAAGCCATCGCCTGGATGAGCGAGATGTTCGTGGCGACGCCGGTTGCGGGCTACATCGCTTGCTCGGAAGCGGTGCGCGACATGGATCATCGCGCGCTGTTGCCGAAGGTCGCGGTGCCGACCATGGTGCTGGCCGGCCGGCACGATCCGGCGACCACGCTCGAGGCGAACGCGTATGTGCGCGACCACATCCCGGGCGCGGCGTTCACCCTGCTCGAGGCCGCTCACATCTCCAATGTCGAACAGCCGCTCGCGTTCAGTAATGCGGTGCTGGCGTTTCTGACCCGGTCACGGTCGTAGCCTCGGTCCCAGACTTGGTCCCAGCCTCGCTCCCAGACTTGGCGCGCATGAGCGGCCTGATCCGCGCGGCCGCAATCTCGTCGACGTGCCGCTCGACCGTGATCAGGAACAGCGCGCCCGCAACCAGCAGGAGCTGCGCCACGTGCGCCTGCTTGGCGGCGGCGCCGTCGAACGCCAGCGCTGGCATGATCCAGATCGCCACCGCCGCAACCGTGAAGATGAGCACCACGTTCACGGTCGCCCGATCAGGCACGCGCGCCGAGAAGAGCGTGCGGGCAAACTCGATCAGGTAGGCCACCAGCGACGCCACCACCAGAAGCTTGAAGGCGGCGAGAGCGTTGGCCGCCTGCATGATCCCGTCGGGCCCGAGGTCGAGGAAGGTGCGCAGCCTTATGGCGGCCGCCGCATGCACCGGATCGGTCAGGCCGGAATAAGGCGACGTCAGCGCCTTCATGGCCTCTTCGCCCCAGACCGGCACCAGATAGCAACTAACGAGCGCGAGATTGTAAGGTCCAAGGCGCATCGACAGCCTCCGCTTGCGGCCGGCCGGACATGCGTTCCGCCAACCACCAGGATTGCGGCCTACGCCCGCGTGCGCGGGCGCTCAATCGAAACCATTTGTTAACCTTAATTGTGGCGGCAGCCGCCCTGCGACGAGCAGCAGCTCACACCCGCTTGTAGGCGCGCTCGTGATAGACCAGCGCCGGGCCGGCCGGTCCGAGCCGCACCGCTTCGACCGCACCGAAGAACACGTTGTGGCTGGCGACCGCGCGCACTTCGACGATGCGGCAGTCGAACGCCACTACCGCGGACGTGAGCACCGGGCTCCCGGTCGCGAGCGTCGTCCACTCGCCGACCGCAAAGCGCTCCGAGCCCTGCACACCGGTGCGGCCGGCGAAGATGTCGGCAATCTCGGCGCCAGCGTCACCCAGCGTGTTGACACAGAACACCCCGTTTTCGACCACGACCGGGTTGGTCTGACTGCGCCGGTTGAGGCACATCAACAGCGTCGGCGGGGCATCGGAGACCGAGCAGGCTGCCGTCGCGGTCGCGCCGGTCTTGCCGCCGCGCCCGGCGGTCGTGATCACGTGCACGGCGGCGCCGAGCCGGCACATCGCCTCACGGAAGGCTGCCGCCTCGACCGTGCGCACAGGCTCGGGCCCGACCACCGTGAAGGCGCCGTCCATGGCATCGTCGGGGCGTTGGTCGAACCAAGTCATGCCGGCATATTAGGGGGTCGCGCACGAAGTTCCTACCATTGTATCCCGCCAGCGACGGCAATGCCTCCAACTGGAAAACTCCCCCAACTGTTTGAGAGCGCCCTCGCTCCAGGGCCGGACCGCGCACGCATGGTCAAGGCAGCAAGGCGTGCAGTGCAGCACCACGTCATACGTGGAAAACCTGTCCATTCACCTTGCGGCAGGTTTCGTGACCGACGCTCATATCTCCGGCTTGCCAAAGGCATCCGGATACGTGATTTTAAGTGTGTTCCGTTGCCAGTCGTTATGGGGAAGAAGATACGGCGCGGGCGGCATTTTTTTCTCGAAACTTGTCTTTATTCCGATCCGTTTGTCGCCCATGAAGAGAACGCGCGAAGGCAGTGTCATTGCGGGGGTTGGAGTGGCCAAGGGTAGAGGCACACTCAGGAGAACAGCCACGAGCACGCACTACGACGTGCTGGGTGTGCGCTTCAATGCCGATGAGGAAACGATCAGGACGGCCTTCCGGAAGGCCGCCAAGTCGTATCACCCGGACCTCAATCTTGGCGACCCGACCGCGGGGCAGCAATTCCGGCAGGTCGTCGCGGCTTACGAATTGCTCAAGAACTCGGAGCAGCGCGAGGCTTACGACCAGCAGCTCAAGATCGAGCGCCGGGCGAGACGGCTGCGGCTGGCGGCTTCCATCCTGTCCGGCATGGTGAGCGGCGCCATGGTGGCGATGGCGTTGTGGCTGCTGTACGCGCAGAACGAATTGTCGCAGTCAACGCGCATCACGACAGCGGCGGTCAGCCAGCCAGAAACTCCGGATGCCGACAACGGCGGCGGCGGCGGTCAAGGCAATAACGGCGGTGGTGGTCAGAACAATGACGCACGCAAGGGCATTGCGGCTGCGATCCCGCCCGATCGGCCGCTGCCCGACGGGCAGCCGCAACCTGCCCCACCGTCCGTCGACCATCCCGCTAACGATCAGCCGGACGCGCAGGCGCAGCTGAAGGCCGAATGGGAGCGCGCGCAGGCGGACGGCGATCCGATGGTGATCTGGGATTTCGCGGTCCGTCATCCGGGCTCGCCCGAGTCCGTCATGGCCCGCTCGAAGGTCCTGATGCTGATCGAAACCACCCATGACCTGTTCTTTCTGAACGTCCTAAACATCGGCGCTCCCGAGGCCATTGCTGAGTTCGCACGCCAGCGCCTGCTCAGCTTGGGCGCACTGAACGCCGCTGACGACAAGAAGACACGAGCGCGCGGCCCTCCCGCGAGCACCGCCAATACGATTGAGCAGCGCGCCACCGGTTTCGTGACAGCACAGATCTCGGCTTGGTCATCGACCAATCCTCGCCAGCTCGCCGCCCTCCTCAAGACTTACGCGGACGAGGTGTTCTACAACGGCAATCTCAAATCCGGGCTTGCGGTCGTGCGCGAGAAATACCGCCTGCGCGAGCAATTTCCCGAGCGAGTCTACGAAGCGCTGCCGAGCTCGATCACGGTCGAGTGTGTCGCGAATGCGTGCAGGGTTGCCGGCGCGATGGATTGGACGACGCGCAACGCTCCGCGGCGGTCAGCGCCCAGCGAAAGCCTGCGGTTTGAGTACGGCATCCTTTTCACCGGCGGCGCCTTCAAGATCCTCAGCGAGAACACCTCCGAGATAAAGCCCGTCGGACAAGCGGCCGGACCGGCGCAAGACGATCCGCCACCGCGCCTGCCGGTGGCCCGCCCTACCGCGGCGAACCGCAAGTGAAGACAGCCCGCGTCCCCCGCTATTTACCCGTCACCATCTTGTAGGCCGCCACGACATTGGTCGGGAAGCGATCCTGGCTCGCCCAGTGGGCGTATTCGGGCATTTTGACTTCCTTCTTGATCTCCTCGAGCGTCTTGCCCGCCTTCACCAGCTTCTCGACCCGCTCGACCAGCAGCGCATAGTATTTCTCGGTATCCTCGAAGATCTTGACGGTGCCGGGCTGGCCGTGGCCGGGCACCACGTGCTCGGGATTGAGCGCCTTCATCAGCTTGGCGGCCGCCAGGATATCCGGAATGGTCACGAACGGACGCAGGATGTTGATCTGGTCGTGCACGATGCCCGAGGCGGAGAATAGCACGCGCTCCTTCGGCAGCCAGATTGCGCTGTCGGCTTCGCTGTGCACGCCCTTGAGATAGATCAGCTCAAACGTGCGCTCGCCTACGGCAAGCGAGGCTCTCTGCTGATACTCCACGTGCGGGGGAATGAACTTGTAGCCTTCGAGCGCGGTCTTCATCGCGGCCGAGGTGGCGGCTAGCTTCTGGATGCGCTGCGGGTCTTGGCGCTCGCGCCCGCGCATGGACTCACCGGCGCCGGCCGCCGCGACCACGATCGCAGGCGGCGAGAACACGAAATGCCCGGTGGTGTGATCGGGATGCGGCTCGGTATCGATCAGCAGGCGCACCGGCATCGGCGTGAGCTTCTTGACGACCTCGAGAAGCTTGCGCGATTCGATCGGATTGTGACCCGAATCGATCAGCACGACGCCGTCCTGTGTCAGCACGATGCCGGCGTTGGATTGGAAGTTGTTGCCCACAAAGGCATAGACGCCGTCGGCGAGCTTCTTGACGTTCGGCCCCAGATCCTGCGCCGGCGCGGCGGCGACCCATGCGAACGATGCGAACGATGCAACGAGCGCCAGCGCACCCGCCGTTTTGGCCCCGGTGATTGTCATGATGGCATTCCTCCCGTTTTTGAAACATTGGCAGCCTTGGCTGCACTTTCATCGACAGCTTACACCAAGATGCGAGGCCACTCCCATACTTCTCAAACGTCATGGCCCGGCTTGACTTGGCTCGGACTTGGCGTGGCCCGGACTTGGCTCGGGCTTGGCCCGGCCATCCACGCCTTGATCTCGTCTCGCAACTCAAGACGTGGATGCCCGCGCAGCCAAGTTTACGCCGCCTGCGCAAGCCTGGCTGCGAGCGCGGACATGACGGCGGAAATGACGGGCCGTTGGATTGGATCAAGGCGCCAACGGCACCCCAACATTACGCCCGCCCCATCGGGAGACGAGGCGGGCGCAAGATCACGTGTCAATCGCCTCAGTCAAGCGGCTCCACCTTGACCAGGGCGGCCCCGTGATTGCTGCCGGTCCACAACGTGGGCGGCGTTGTCGTGTCGTCGACCCACACGCTGCGGATATTGGTGTCGTTCGGCAGCGGATATTCCAGCGTGCGGTTGGTCTTTGGATCGAGACGCACGATGCGGTCGGTATGCATGCCGCCTGTCCAAATCTCGCCGTTCTTGTCGACCGCAGCGCGGTACGGATAGGTGCGCGGCGGCAGCGGATATTCGGTGAACTTCTCGGTCTTCGGATCGAACATCGCAACCTTGTTGCCGCGATATTCGGTCACCCAGATGCGGTCCTGATCGTCGATGCGCATCCTGCGCGCGCGCGCATTCTGCGTCGGCATCTGATACCAGGTCACCTTGGTGGTCTTGGCATCGATTTTGCCAAGATAGCCGTTCACGAACTCCGCCGCCCAGGCGTTGTTGTGGGAGTCCGAAAGGAGCTGGTAGATGGTATTGTGCTTGCCGTTGGCGAGCTGCTTCAACGGCTGGAAGCGCTCCCATTTCTGGGTCTTGAGATCGACCCGGAAGACGTCACCGGTCGGGACGTTCTTGGTCCACACCTTGCCGTCAACGTCGTGGCGCAGCCCGACGAAGTTCATCTGCACACCGACATTGTTGAACTCGTCGGACAGCGGATAGTACTTGATCTCACCGGTCTTGGGATCAAGGTTGCCGAGCGTGGCCTGGTACATGGTGTCGAACCAGAAGGTGCCCTTGGTGTCGAGCTCCAGGTCGAGCAGGCCGACCGGGTGCTGCGGCTTGAACACCTTCACCGGGTACTCGGTGAGTTTGAGCGTCTTCGGATCGAACTTGGAGATGAAGGACTCGCCGAAATCGGTGTACCAGACCATCCCGTCCTTCACGACCATGTCGTGCGGCTCGATGGTCGGGCGCGGCAGATCGTATTCGGTGATGATGACGCGCGTGGACTCGCCCTTGGCCCGCGCCCTGGTCTTGAGCGGGTAGGCCCAGTTCTGGGTGCTGCTCAAGTTGACGGTGGCGAGATATTCGCCCAGCTTGCGGTTTTGCTCCAGCGTGCCGGCGCGCGCAGGGTCCATCAGACGCTGCGGCTTGATCGGCTGGCTCACTGCCGCATAGCCCCTCATGCGGTGGATTATGTGTGTCCATTCCTCTGCATTGTAGGTCGAGCGCATGATGCGCTCCAGCGTGTGGCAGCTGACGCAGTTCAAGAGAGGCGCCTTCTGGTCCTCGGTGCCCGGAATGCTTTCGATCCACTCGGCGTTGGAAAGCTGCGAGGAAAGCCGCTTGGTCTTGGCGAGCTTGAGATTGACGGTGGTGGTCTGCTCGCTGGCGACGTCGGCCTCGGCCGACTTCTTATTGCCGAGGTCGTAGCCGACCGCGCGGATCGTCAATGCATATTTGCCGGGCTCCAGCCGATTGGCCGGGAAACTGTAGCGGCCCTTTTCATCGGTGACGACGCTGACCGAGAATTTCGCGGCGGCCTTCCTGGCCGTGACCACCACGCCTTCCATGGCGCCTTCGGCATCGGACGAGATCACCCCGGTAATCGCCGCTCCACCCTCCGCCCTGACCTCAGGCGCCGTCTGCAGAAACAGCAATGCTGCTCCCGCAGCCAAGCCCAGCTTGAGCCTTGATTGCATCGCTTCCTCCATCGAAGTTCTTAAGGTCTCACCCGAACTTGCGAGATGGCCCGGCGCCCCTGCGAACGGCGGACAACCCGGCAATGTCGGACGACCGGGCGAAATGATAGCAGCCGAAAGGGGCGGCCGAAAGCCAAGAGATGGCTTTCGGCACACGAAAGATGCAGGCCTGGCATTACAGCCGACGTCGATGGCTCACGGCCGCGCGCCGGCGTCAACACGTGGAATATTGGGCCCTTACGTGCAGACGTATTGGCCCATCATGCCAGCATCCTCGTGCTCGAGGATATGGCAGTGGAACATGAACGGACGCTCGCGCGCGGCCGGCTGCGTGAGCGGGACGAGGATCTGCGCCTCGCGGGCCACCACGACGGTATCCTTCCAGCCCCGCATGTGCGGTGGCGGGATTTGGCCGTTCAATGACAGGATCTGGAACTGGGTGCCATGGACGTGGAACGGGTGCGCCATCATCTCCGATCCGATCTCCCACAGCTCGAGCGTGCCGCGCTTGGCCGCGACATCGATCCGCTCCATGTCGAAGGGCTCCCCGTTGATCGCCATGACCGGGCCGAAGCCGCGGCCACCAGGCCCGATCCGACCGCCCATCATCCCGCCGCCCATCATGCCACCGCCCATCCCGCCGCGCCCCATCATCCCACCGCCCATCATGCCCATCATCATGTCGTTGAGCAGGAACTGACGGCGCCTCGCGATGGTCGAGCGGTCGAGCCGCGGCACGTCGGCGAGCTTTGTCGGCAATGCCGTGACGGCTGCCGGCAGGGCCGGGTCAACCGCGAATTTCATGACGTTGCCGCCCGCGGCGGACTGGCCGCGCCCCATCATGCCCATCATCGGCACGTTGTCGTCGGCGCCGGTCTGCAAGATCGTCTCAGCGCCATTGGCGAAATCGACGAGCACCTCATAACGCTCACCTGGTGCGATCATCAGGCGGCGCAACGCCACCGGCGCCGGCAGGTATCCGCCATCGGAGGCGATGACATGGAAGGTACGCCGATCGGAGAATTGCAGGTCGAAGAAGCGCGCGTTGGCGCCGTTGAGGAGCCGCAGCCGCACCAGCCCGGCCGGGACGCGTGCCACTGGCGCCACCACCGCGTTGACGATGAAGGTGTCGCCGCGATAGCCGGCCATGACATCCATCGGGCTCGGCTGATAGACCGGCGCGCCGCTGCGATCGAAATAGCGGTCCTGCAGCACGAGCGGCAGATCGTCGATCCCATAACGCCGCGGCAGGCCGAGGCGCTCGCCGCTGCCGTCCTCCACGATCAGCATGCCGGCAAGCCCGGAATAGACCTGTCCGGCGGTCGCGCCATGCGGATGCGGGTGAAACCAGGCGGTGGTCTCGGGCTGATCCACGGCGAGGCGCGCGGTCGAGCGGCGGCCCGGCGCGATCGTATTGTGCGGTCCGCCATCGACGTCGCTCGGCACGACGAGCCCGTGCCAGTGCAGGGTGGTTGAGCGATCGAGCTTGTTGTCGACCGTGACGTCGACCGTCTCGCCGCGCGTCAAACGAATGACCGGGCCGAGCACCGGCGCAGAGTAGCCGTAGCTCCTGACCGGACGATCAGGCCAATAGGCGTGCGTGCCCTCCCCGATCGTCAACGACACAGCATTGCCGTTCGATCGCGGATCGATGAGCTGCGGGATCGGTAAGGGAGTCTCGAAGCGCGCCGGTGCTGCCGAAAGGCCGGATCTGGTCAGGATCGCCGCGCTTGAAAGCGCGCTCGCGGCGAGAAAGTGCCTTCGGGTGAGCATGGGGTGTCTCCTGTTTCCCCGCACGTGACGGGAGCACGCCGCGCTGGCCTTGATGTGAGTCAACGGCCACACGCGGACGGACATTAAATAACGGCAATAAACAACGGCAATGAACAACGGCAATCTGACGCCAGCATTTGCTGACGTCAGTTCAAAGCAAGCCGAGGACGGCGCCGACGCTTGGCTTCACTTACCCGACTTGTCTGACTTGCCGGATTTGCCCGACTTGCCGGACTTGCTGCCGGGAAGCCGCTGGACGTCAGAGGGCTTGATCGCGGCCTTCACCTTGGCGATGAGCTCGGGCGGCTGGCTCACGATGCGCCCCACGATCCGCTGCAGCTCCTCGCCGGGCAGCGGATTGAAATACATGTTGGCCTGCTTGGCGGCGGCCAGGAATTTCGGGTCGTGCACGGTTTGCTCGAACACCTGCCGCAGCGCCTTGACTCGATCGGCCGGCACATCGGGCGCGGTGAGGATCGGACGGCCGACCGCGACGTCGCCGGAGAGCACATCCAGGATCTCACGTTCCTCGTCAGTGCGGCCAAGCTCGCGCCACAGCGGAGCGTCCAGATCTGCTTCCCGCTTGGGACCGACCTGGAACAGGATGTTGATCTTCTTCTCCCGCAGCCAGGCCTGATTGTTGGCCTTCATCGAGGCCCAGGAGTTGCTGCCGCGGCCATCGACCTCACCGCGCTCGACCGCGAGATTGATGTCGCCGCCGCCGGGATAGCCGGAGACGATCTTGAACTTGGTCCCCAACAGATTGTTCGACACCTGCGGATAGAGCACCGACGGCGAGCTCGCGCCGGTCGCGCCCATGGCGAGCACCTTCTTTTTCGCGTCCTCGATCGTCTTGACGCCCGAGGTCGCGGAGACGAACAGAATATTGTTTACCACCACCATGTTGCCGATCCAGTTGAACTTGCGGGCGTCGAACTGGATGCCGGACTGCCCCAGCGCCTGGTCGGTCGGCGTCGTCTGGCTCAGGATCGCGATGACGGTGCCGTCCTTGGGCGCCACGTTATAGAGCCAGTTGGCGGCGCTGCGGCTGCCGGCGCCCGGCATGTTCTGGGCGATGATGTTGGGATTGCCGGGGATGTGCTCGCTGAGGAAGCGGGCCAGCATGCGCGCATAGGTGTCATAGCCGCCGCCGGTGCCGTAGCCGATCACGAGCGTGATGCGCTTGCCGCGATAGAAGTCGGCGACGTCGTCGGCACGCGCCGGCACATTCATCGCGCAGAACGCAACCGCGAGCAGGGCAAGCAGCTTGCAGAATGGAGTCTTGCAGAATGGAGTCTTGCAGAATGGAGTCTTGCAGAATGGAGTCTTGCAAAAAAAGTCATGACGACCTCCTCACATCAGCTTGGCACGATCGCGGTTTGCGACGCTCGCGCCTCATTGACGCAGGTCGCTGGCAAACAAATCGTAAAGGCCCGGACGGAGTTCTCGCCTTTGGCATCAAGCGCTAGGGCGAGGGCCGGAAGCCCGCCTCGTAATAGGAGGTCAGGTCGCTGCCGAGCCATTCAGTCGGGATCGACTTGTTGCTCCCCTCTTTCATCGCCTTCTGGTAGACGATGCCGCCGGCGGCGGCGAACTGGATCGCCAGCCCCGAATTGTTCTTGAAATAGATGATGCCCTTCTCGGGCGCGCCGCGCGGCGGCTGCCGGATGCTCACGCGGCCGGCGACGAGATCGCCGAGCTCGTGCACCTGCTCGCGTTGAATGACGCCTTCGGCGATCGGGTCGAGCAGCTCGGTCTGGTCGTTGTCGATCACGCTCTCCCAGTCGTTGACGATGATCGAGGTGGCGCGCTCGTAGGTGCGGCGGTCGACCTCGGAGCGCTTGTTGGTGACGTCCGAATTGGCGATCGAGACGACAAGCTGGCCGTCCTCCAGCCAGTCGCCATCAAACACCGGCCTCATGGCGGTGGTCGCGCAGCACACGATATCGGCGCCGGCGACGACCGCGCGCGCGTCCTCGACCGCCACGACCTCCAATCCCTCCCGTGTCATCTCGCGCGCGAAGGCCAAGCGGTGTTCGGCGCTCGGGCTGTAGACATTGACCCGCCTGATCGGGCGCACGGTCGCAATCGCCTCGAGCGCGCTGTGCGCCTGCTTGCCGGTGCCGAACAGGCCGAGCACCGAGGCGTCGGGCCGCGCGATCTGATCGACCGCCATGCCGGTGGTGGCGCCGACCCGCATCCCGGACATCTGGAACTCATGCATCAGCGCGAGCGGCTCGGCCGTCTCAAGGCTGTAGAGGATCACGATGCCCCAGTTGAACGCCTGCGGATTTTCGTAAAGCCTGCGGTCGTTGCTCGGCCCCGGCGGCTTGATGATCTGCGAGCCGGCGCGCACGCAGGCGATCCCATAGGACGGCACCGCGCCGACATGCACGTTGGCAAGATATTTGCGCTCCGGGTCGGGATGCTGCGCCAGGTAGCGCATGCGCGGCCGGTTGACCGCGATGCCATTCGCGAAGTCCTGGAAGGCCACCCGCATGGCCTCGATGCAGTCCTTCATCGGCAGGAGCCGCTTGACGTCGTCGTCGGTGATGATGAGGGTCACGGTCTGTCCTGCCTGCAGTCCTGGCGCTGCGCCGCACGCTCAGAACCAACGCGGCCCTCGGTGCTTCATAGAGTGGATCGGCGCGAGGGTATCGCGGAGCTGTGCAAATTGACAAGCTCGGCGCCGCGCGCCGGGACCAAGGGCGACCGCGGAAGGCGCGGTTTGACGCAATCACCTTGACTGCGGCTGCGCCACACGACCAAGCTGGCCGCGGAGAACGCCCATGCCGCGACAGGCAAACCCGGTTGACTTCTGGCGCGGCTTCGCGCTCGTCACCATCTTCATCAATCACATCCCGGGCGTCTATTACGCCCGGTTCACGCACGGCAACATCTCGATCTCCGATTCCGCCGACCTGTTCGTGTTCCTGGCCGGCTGGTCGCTGCGCTACCTGGTCGGATCGACACCCGGACGCGTCACGACGCCGCAACTGATGTATCGCCTGAGCGGGCGCGCCATCACCATCTATGCGGCGCAGATCGTCATCACGATCATTGCGATCGCGATGCTCGCAACCGCCGCGACGCTGCTCGACAACCCGCTAATCCTGGAATGGCACAATGCGGCGGCCGTGTTCTACGACCCGGTGCCGACCCACATCGGGCTTGCCCTCATCACCCATCAGCTCGGCTATTTCGACATCCTGCCGCTCTACGTGGTGCTCATGCTGGCGGCGCCGGCCATCGCGCTGATCGATCGCTATATCCCCAACCTGGTGCTGCCGCTGTCGTTCGCGCTCTACTGCGCGGTGCTGACATTCCGCATCATCCCGCCGACCTGGCCGGTGACCGGACAGTGGTTCTTCAATCCGCTCGCCTGGCAGATCATCTTCGTCCTCGGCTTCGTGCTGGCGCGCGACGGCGGCATCGGCGGCGTCGTGCGCCGCCATCTGTTCTGGGTGCGGGTCGTGGCGGTGCCGATCGTCATCGCCTGCTTTCTGGTGGTCTGGAACGGCTGGTGGCCCGACCCGACGACTTTGCCGCAACCGCGCCTGTTCTTCATCAACGCGAAAACCTGGGAGTCGCCGATCCGCCTGATCCAGTTTCTCGCGGTGGTTGCGGTGTTCTCCGCCTTCTTCCCGCTGCTCAATCGAATAATCGGGCCGGTTACGCGATTTCTCTCGATGTTCGGGCGCAACTCGCTGCCGGTGTTCTGCATCGGCTCGCTGCTCAGCCTCGCCGGCCAAATCGTCCGTCTGGTCTTTCAGGGCAATATCGCGGTCGACACGCTCGTGGTAGTGTCGGGTATCGCAATCATGGCACTCACCGCATGGCTCGTCGAATGGCGCGACCGCATACCAAGACCGGCGCGGGCTGCATCACCGGAATCGTCCTGATCGCATGGGCATTGTGGATGCTGCCGGCGGCCAGCCAGGACACGCCGCCGCAGACGCCCGTGACCCAGGAATGCCAGAGGGGCGGCGACTCGATCGCGGGCGAGTCACCCTTGCCGAACGTCGCGAAGGCGCTCGCCGAGCGCAAGAGCCTCAACATTCTCACCATCGGGGCGTCCGCGACGGGCGGCCGCCGCTCGACCCGCGGCGGCTACACGCGGCTGATCGAAGAGATCCTTGAAAAGGCGGTGAAAGGCCTTGACGTCGTGATGATCAACCGCGGCGTCTCCGGCGAGCTCGCCGTCAATGCCGCCGCGCGCATCAAGAACGAGGTTGCGCTCGAGCGGCCCGACCTTGTGCTCTGGCAGGTCGGCACCAACGACGCGCTCGCCTATGTCGAGCTTTCCCACATCACCAGCGTCGTCGTCCAAACCATCCACTGGCTGCGCGACCACAAGGTCGACGTCATCCTGGTCGGCCTGCAGAGCGTCAACCGGCTCAACCGCGACCCGCATTACATGGCGGTGCGCGACGAACTCCGCCGCATCGCCACGCAGGAGAACGTCATCATCATCAGGCGTGACGAGGCGATCCAGCTGATCGAGCGGGGCGGCACGCCGCCTGACGAGTTCGAGCGCACCGAGGAAGGCTATACTTGCCTCGCGCAGTTCGTGGCGCGCGCGATCACGGTCGGCGTGTTCGGACGCGGCCTGCGGCGCGAGCCGACCCGATAGGCGACCGGTCCTGTACACCACCGGCTATACGCGCAACGCCATCGTCCACGATGGCCACCTCGATCCCGATGTTCAGCTCATCGCCAAGCCGTTCACCATGGATAAGCTGGCGCGGAAGGTGCGCGCCACGCTCGATCACGGCGCCGACGGCGCGCCCGCTCCATAGGCACACGGCATCTTGCAACGACAGGTGAGCGATGGCCAACGAGTTCCGTGATCTTCGTTCCCACTCGGCCGAATACTTCGGAGATACACGCGACTTCTGGTGGAATCCGGACTTCCTTGACCTGATGGGACGGAGGCTGTCGCTCGATCGCGTCCGCGATGCGCTTGATGTCGGTTGCGGCGTTGGCCACTGGGGTCAGCTGCTTGCACGGCTTCTGCCGAATACCGCGCGCGTGCATGGGATCGACCGGGAACCGGCCTGGATCGAGGAAGCCGCCGCCCGCGCCCAAGCGCGCGGGCTTGACGATCGTTTCAGCTATCAGACCGCGACCGCCGATCGGCTGCCGTTTCCCGACGCGCAATTTGATCTCGCGACGTGCCAGACCGTCCTGATCCACATGCCCGATCCGGGCGCCGTGCTCGACGAGATGGTGCGTGTCACCCGGCCGGGCGGGCTCATACTCGTTTGCGAGCCCAACAACCTATCGAACGCTCTCATTTTCGACTCGACCAGCTTTCAAGATTCCATCGACCAGATCGTGGCCCGCGTGCGGTTCCAGCTGATCTGCGAGCGCGGCAAGGCGGCCCTCGGCGAGGGCAACAATTCGATCGGGGATCTTGTTCCTGGTCTCTTCGCCAGCCGCGGTCTCGTTGATATCAGCGTCCATCTGAACGACAAGACCAACGTGTCGCTGCCGCCCTATGACAGCCCCGAGCAGCGCGCGATCATTGAGGAAAGTCGCGATTTCGACCATCGCGACTTCTGGATCTGGAGTCGCGAGGATACACGTCGGTACTTCCTCGAAGGCGGCGGCGGTGAGGAGGAGTTCGACCGGCTGTGGTCAGCGGCGATTGCGCGAGGCGGCCTTTTCGAACAAGCGATCGCCAACGGCACATACGCGGGCGCAGGGGCTGCGACCGGCTATATCGTGGCGGGCAGGAAGCCGGCGTGATCAGTCTTCGTCAGCCGAATTGCGCGCCGCAGGCCGTCCCTGCCCGCTACGCCGGCCGATGCGCCCGAAGGAAGGAGCGGATCTGGCGCACCGCCAGCGGAATCCGCTCCTTCGGCTCCTTCCATGGGAACATGCTCACTTCCGCCTTCGGCGCCAGCATCGCAGCCTCCATGGCAACCGCGTAAGGGTGCGCCGGGATGTCATCCGGCAGGATCAGGACCGGCGTCTGGCAGTTGCGCACGAAGTCGCGCGTCACCGTGAAGACGAAATCGGCGTCTGTGCGACACATCTTGGTCAGAAACTGGTAAACCATCGCCATCGTGATCTCAGGTCGGAGCTTGGTCAGCTCCGGGCCCCAGGTCTTCATGTTGCCTTCGTAAAAAAGGTCGCGCTTCTCCGGACGCGACCCGCTAGGCTGCGCCAGCACGGCCGCAACAACGCGATCGGGTGCCCGCTTCAACAGGTTCCAGATGAAGGGACCGCCGATGCAGAAGCCCAGCACCATGAACTTGTCGATGCCCAGGTGATCCATCAGGCCGAGATGATCATCGGCGTACGCGTCCCACGGCCGGTCGATCTCGAGCGGGCCGGAGGACTGGCCGCCATTGGCGTTGCGCAAGTCCGACACGATGCAGCGGTACTCGCCCTTAAGCTCGTCGATCGGGTTGAACGGCGAGTTGCGGGTGAGGTTGGAGATCGTCGAGTTCAATCCACCGCCTGGAATGATCAACAGCGGAAAGCCGGGACCGGCCTGCTCGTAGTGGATGCGAACGGCGTCTTTTTCGTAGAAGGCCTTGGCGGCTCCGCCCTGCCCGGCCTGCTGGGCAAACACCTGCGGCGCGGCGGCAACCGCCGTCGCCGCGGCGCCCGTCGTGAGTATGGTGCGTCTGATCGAATCCATGATGGCCGCCCTCCCTCGTCATTGTCATTGCCGGCGCTTGCGGCTCCAAGCGCCGGAGTGCTCCGCGCATGCCACGTCCGCCAGCACGCACGATCGCGGTGGCGAGCTTTGTAGCACAGGTCCTGTGGGCGCCGAAGGCGCAGCCTTGGCCCCCGCTTCGGTGCTAGGCTAGGGAACAACACGGCCGAGAGATATTGTGCAGCCCATGAACGCAGCCCATGAACAGCGCAAGTGAAATGCTTCAGACCCTCAGACGACGAGACATTCTTGCCCTGCTCGGCGGCGTAGCGATTGCATGGCCGCTGGTGGCGCGGGCGCAGCAGGCCGGCACGACGCCAACGCCCACAACGGACACGCTCATCATCACGCTTGGCACGGCGGGCGGGCCCATATTGCAGAAGGAGCGGGTCCAGTCGTCCAATCTGCTGATCGTCAACGGCACGCTCTACTTAATCGATGCCGGCGCTGGCGTCACGCACCAGATCGTGCAGTCAGGCCGTGACTATCGGCAGGTCGGGAAAATCTTTCTCACGCATCTTCACAGCGACCACACGGCCGGCCTCGCGAGCCTGCTCGTGGCGCAATGGGACTCGCAACGTCGCGCGCCGATCGACATCTATGGCAGCGGCGTCGAGACGCTGGTCAAAGGCGCAATCGCCTTTCTCACCCCCAACGCGGAGATTCGCTCGACCGAAGGCAAGAAGACGCCCATGACCGGCATATTTCGCGGCCATGACGTCGCGCCGGGCCTCATCTATCAGGACGAGAACGTGAAAGTGACTGCGGTTGAGAACACGCATTTCAATTTTCCGGCCGGGAGCCCGCCCGACGGCAAATACAAATCCTATTCCTATCGTTTCGAGACACCCACGCGAGTCATCGTGTTCACCGGCGACACCGGCCCCTCCGACGCCGTCACCCATCTGGCGAAGGGCGCCGACATCCTGGTCACCGAGGGCGGCGGCGCCGGCGATTCAGTCGCGGCGCTCAAGCGCAGCAGACGCTGGCAGGCGATGACACCCACCGAGCAGGAGGGTTATCTCCGTCACATGCGTGAGGAGCACGTCACGCCGGAGGACATCGGCAAGATGGCCGCGGCGGCGGGCGTGAAGACGGTCGTGCTGACGCACTTGGGTCCGCCGCTCGTGCCCAACGACGACCGCCAGCGCCTGGTCGACGGCGTGCGGACATCTTTTTCAGGTCGGATCGTCGTCGCCAGGGACCTAATGCAGATCCGTCCGTGAGGGCATCGATACCGGTTCGTCTGCCTGCGCTCGCCGCGCGTGCATTTGCTTCGCCATCCGGCTTGCTGGGCACGCGCGCGAGTGCACCGGTTGTGGAATCTCAGTCTTTCGGCAGCTCCGCCGGCACCGAGAAGGGCTTGGTCGCATCCACCACGAACAAGATCAGCGCGGTCAGCTCTGTCGACCCGCCATTGAAGACCTCCATCGGCATGTTGGGGGCATGACCATTCATCGTGTGACCGGCTTCGACATAGTGCACGCCATCAGGCATCTTCTGGCCCAGCCGGCCGGCAACGACATAGAAGGCCTCCGAGCCCGGATGCATATGCACCGGCGTCTTCGAGCCGGGCGGTCCGGAGCCGTAGTTGACGCGCAGCAGATACTCCGGCGCGGTGATCGGGGGGACCGGACCGATCTCGGCGACCTTGCTGCCGCCGGGCGTTGCGCCGCCCTTGGCGCCGAGCGTGAACAGCCAGGCCTTGCCGGCGACTTCAGCGGTCAACGACGGTGACCCGTCGTACGACACCGTGTCCGGGTTCCAACGGAAGGGGCCGGCGGCGGCCTTGGCCTGCGCGAGGGTGGCAAAATTCTCGACCCGCCAGTATAGCGGGCCGCGAGGAAGCTGCTTGATCTTCATCTCGGCGACGGGCTTGACCAGATATCTCCCTTGCGCCGCGGCGGCCGATGGCGCCAGCGGCGATGTCGCCAACGCCGAGAGCAAAATCGTGAAGGGTGCGACGCTTTTGAAATTGAATAGATGCAGTTCCATGGCTGTGCTCCTTATTATGCTTGCAGCTTCGTGATTGACGGACCATTCGTCAGGATGTTTGAAAACAACCCGGAGAGAGCCAGCCGTCCTGAGGGGCGGCCGATTACGCGTTCGCGGCGAGTTTCAGCCGGTGACGCCAATGCGGCTCCTCATGATCACGATGCGGCCAGGATACCGGGCGGCGTGAGATTGGCTTTTCGAAACCCTTACGGTTGCGTCACGATTTCATTGATTTTTGCGGCCGAGGCCGTGTTATTTCTGTCCGCGCGCCCCGCACCGCTTGGAATACAGCCGCTTGGAATGCAACCGCTTGGAATGCAACCGCTTGGAATGCAATGTGCGCTACTGTTTTGAGGATTACGCGCTCGATCCGGATCGCCGCGAGCTCGTTCGCGGCAGCACGCCGGTCGCGCTCGAACCCAAGGTCTTCGACCTTCTGCTCTACCTGATCCGCAACCGCGAGCACGTCGTCAGCAGGGACAACCTCATCGCGACGGTCTGGCAGGGCCGCATCGTATCCGAATCCGCCCTGAGTACCCGGATCAATGCCGCGCGCGCGGCGCTCGGCGACAATGGCGAGGAGCAACGGCTCATCAAGACGCTGCCGCGCAAGGGCCTGCGCTTTGTGGGGACCGTGCGCGAGGAACGCAGCGACATCGGCGCGATTCAATCTCCGGTGGGTAGCACTGAAAAGCCCTCAATCGCGGTTCTGCCGTTCGAGAACCTCAGCGGCGATCCGGAGCAGGACTACTTCACCGACGGGATCGTCGAGGACATCACCACCGCGTTGTCGCGCAACCGCGCGTTCTTTGTCATCGCCCGCAACTCGTCCTTCACCTACAAGGGCACGCCGGTCAATACCAAGCAGGTCGCGCATGAGCTTGGCGTTCGCTATTTGCTCGAAGGCAGCGTGCGCAAGGCGGCTGGTCGGGTGCGCGTCACCGGGCAATTGATCGAGGCCGCCTCCGGCCGGCATCTGTGGGCCGACCGGTTCGACGGAGACATGGCCGACATTTTCGACCTGCAGGATCAGATCGTCACGCGCGTAGTCGGTGCGATAGCGCCGCAACTCGAAAAAGCCGAGATGGATCGCGCGAAACTGACCGCGACCGGCGATCTCGCCGCCTACGATCTTTATCTGCGCGGCCTCGCCAGCTGGAACCGCTGGACCAAGGACGAAAATGCCAAGGCGCTGCAGCTCTTCTACGCCGCCATCGACAAGGACCCCGAGTTCTCGACCCCGTATGGGCTGGCGGCTTCGTGTCATCTTTTCGCCAAGGCCAACGACTGGGCGTCGCGCTTCGACAAGCAGGAGATCGCCCGGCTCGCCGACCGGGCGGCCGACCTCGGCATGGACGATCCGATCGCGCTGTGCTGGGCGGGCCACGTGCACGCCTACTTCTTCAACGACCTCGACCGCGCCTTGCTGCTCATCGAGCGCGCGCTCGAGCTCGACGAGAACCTCGCCGTCGCCTGGCAGCGCAGCGGCTGGGTGCGCGGATATGCCGGCGATTGCGAGGGCGCCATCACCAGCCTGCAAAAGGCCATCCGGCTCAACCCGCTCGATCCGCGCGTTTTCCTCACCCAGAGCGCCATGGGGTTTGCGCATTTCATTGCCGGTCGTAACAAGGAAGCGGCCGACTGGGCCGCCATGGCGCTGCACGTCAAGCCCAACTGGCCGCCAGCGCTGCGGGTGGCGATCGTCTCCAACGCCATGTGCGGCCGCGCCGACGAGGCGAAACGGGCGCGGACCGCCTATCTCAGAATCGATCCCGACGTGAGCATCGCCAAGGTCTGCGGATTTTATCCGCTGCGGCGGGGCACCGACCGGCAGCGGCTGATTGCCGGATTGCGCAAGGCTGGCGTTCCCGAATGAAGGACGGCGGTAACACCGCGGCAGCGCCGATCCCGGACCGTCAAACCTCCGCCCACTGCCGCAACAGGTTGTGGCAGACGGAAGTGAGCTCGACGATTGAAGGGTGCTCTGGGTCCGCTGTGGCTGCCATCATGAATTGGGGGGCGAGCGCATCGGAAATTTCCGCCACTCATCCACGCGCTGTGCGAGCAGGTCGCCGCCGCAAGACCTGCGGAGCCGAAGGCGACAGGTCGGTGACGGCGGCGCGCCCCGTCCTCAGTCCTAAGACCACGTGAACCGGAAAGGCCGCGAAGGCGAGGATGCCGACGCCGATATGGATCCACCTCGCCGCTTCTCTCGCGTCTTCACCGCCATAGTAGAGTAGCAGTGCGGACACGCTGAGAATGGCCATCATGGCGGTGATACATGCACCGCTCGCAATATTTCGGCGGCGCAGCCAGCCCGATCGCATATGGAGCGGGACGAGCGACCCCAAGACGATCAGCGCGGCGAAGGCGGAGACTCCATGGAGGACGAGCAACGCGCGCTGCAGCTCGCCCGGCTCCCCATCGATGAAATCGTGTAGAGCGAACCAGAGAAGCCCGGAAAGCCCGACGACAACCAGCGTCGTGTAGACCGCGGCCTGCTGCCAAAACCCCAGACGCATGGCTTACGCCGCCTCCTGTTCCTCGGCGAAGGCTACGGTGATGATGGCGCTGGCGCCGAAGCGTTTGAAACAGGGGGCATCCGTTCGCCCGACTTGTGCCAGGACCTTGGTCAACGCGTCGGCCACCAGACAGGTCGGCGCCACGACCGAATAGGCGCACCGGTCGATCAGCGGCGCGCGCGGCGCCGACGACAACAGGGCGCTCACGTCGCGGCCATGAATTGTCTTGAGCGTCGCGGCGGCGCTCGAGGTCGCGACCGCGCCATCCTGCAGCATTCCGACGAGCGAAAGCCGCGCCGGCTCGGCCGGATGGCGGATGTAGATCGGCTGGGCGGCCTCACCCATGACCCGAAGGTCGCCTCCCGCGTTCACCGTGCCGTTGCAGACGTCATGCCGGCGCAATGCCGCAACGGCACGGTCGACCGCGAAGCCCTTGGCGATGCCGCCCAGATCGAGCGCAATTTCAGTCCTGTACTTGATCCGGTTGCCCGGCAGGAATTCAACCGCCGAAAAATGCCCACGTTCGACGTGATCGAGGCCGTCCGACGGCAACAGCCCCCACCTGATCAGCTCATATCCGACCGCGCAGTCGAAAAGTCCTCCCGTGGCGCGAAAAAGCCGCCGTGCATGGCGCAAAACCGTCGCGGTCCAGGGATGCACGACGACCGGCTCCCATGCGGCGCGACGGTTGAGGCGCGACAAATCGCTCAACGGATCGTGGAAGCTCATCAGGCGCTCGACGCGCTCTACGGCCGCGAAGGCCGCCTCGATGGCACGCTCCAGCGCAGCAGCCGCCAGCCCCTCGGCCTCGATCTCGACAAAGGTTCCAAGCAGCGGCCGCGCGCGTCGCATCATCGGCTCTTCAGGCTCGACAGAACGCGTTTGACGCCGTCGGTGATGTGTTTGCAGGACAACGTTGCTCCGCTGATGTTCTTGATGTCGGCGTTGAGCCGCAACGTCGAGCCGGCGCTCTTGCCGACAAACTGCGCGCGCCACGATGCGTTGCGCACCTCATACCCGTAGGAACTCGTTGTAGGTCATGATCTCGATCCGCTTGACCGTGCCGTTGGCATTGATGCCCACCGCGAAGGTGATGTACTCGTGCTTCCCGATCACCCGGCCGACCACGAAGTAACCGCCCGTCGACACGCGCCAGATGTTCGAGCCGGCGCTCGTAAACGACGCGCCCGGGAAGATTGCGCGTTGGGCCTGCTCGGTCGAGAAATAGACAGTCGCCTCGGCTGGCACCGTTATCAGAACGGCCGCAGGAGCGGCCAAGAATGGAGTCCACCGCATCACGTCTGTCCTTCTCTGCATCGTAACGTCATGGCCGGCGAGAGCACCGATCACTTGGCCCCGATCACTTGGCTCCAATCGGAATGCCCATTTTGAACATGAACTCGTTGCGCGAGTGTTCGTCACCATAGATCCGGTGGTTCGCCACCACCGCCGCCTGCTCGGCATTGTAGGTCTGGACTATCGGCAGTTGATGCCGCCAAGCAGCGGTGATCCAGAATTCCTTCGTCGCATAATGGACGACCGGACCCGCAAAAAACGCGGAGTGCTCGGGTGAGTTGAAGAAGTAGCCCACGAATTCGTTATGGATGCGCGCCTCGACGCCGAGATACCAATTGGGAACCGCGAGATAGGACACTCCGAGGGTCAGGTCGAGCGGCGAAGCTTTCTCGATCGTGCCGTCCAGGTTGAGCTCGCGCTCGTGCTTGCCCATGATGTTGGCGGCAACGATCAGGCGGTCGTCGAGAAAGTTCTTCTGCAGGATGATCCGCCACTCGAGCTCCCGCGTGAGTGGGCCAAATTCCGGCTCGAGATAGAGCGCAAGGCCGATCGGATCGGTGATCGGATTCAACACCTGATAAATTCCTTCCACCGAGATGGAATCGAATCTCGTCTTCCTCAAGCGCGAGAATGGATCGAACGATGAATCGAGCAACTGGCCTACGCCAGGACCGCCGGTTGTTCCGTCGATCCCGTTGCGGAAGGCGTTTGAAGAGGTCCAATTGAGATAGGCCGAGACCTGGAACCGATCGGTCACACCGTATTCGATCTCCTCGCGGTTGAACCAATATTCGTATGTCCCGCGGGATTGTCGGTTCTGCAGGAACGACCAGTGCTCATATTCGAGTGCTCCCTTTGGATGAACATCGGCCGTGTAAATCCAGCCAAACAGAGATTCGCCTGCCTGAGCCGCGCTGACGCTCGCAACCAGGAGCGTGGCCAATCCCAATATTCGTACAGTCATATCACCCCCCGAAACCCCCGATCGCGACGCACCTGCGAGCGCGATGCAATCGCAATATGGGACGTGATTACTTGATGGTCAAATAGAAATAGTTGATTCTATCAGTCTAGAATAAGTCTAATACTAGATTGATCAGACCACGCTAAGAAAACGCAAGAGAATTTCTAGTATTAAATTGGACTAATTCCAAACTTTGCAGCCTCGGCCCGTGTCTGCGACGGAATACCAAACTCCCTGAAACTCTGACTCGTCGGCAATTCCCAAATCAGCTTGTCTCTGACTCAACATGGCGAACGAAGGAGCTTCGCCATGTCGGTTCCGATACCCTTGCGCCGTGGCTTGGCGAAGAAAACGAAAAGCGCTCCACAGCCGCCCAAGCGCGCGGCCAGCACGGCATCGTGCAGCTCTCATTCAGTCTCGACCGCCAGGGCCGCGTCGTGGCAAGCCGCATCGCAAAAAGCTCGGGCTCGAGCGCGCTCGATGAAGCAACGCTCGACCTGGTGCGGCGCGCGCAGCCGTTCCCGCCGCCCCCGCCCGAAATGGCCGACGCGCAGATCAATCTAAGCGTACCCATTCGCTGCAACATCCGGTGAGCGGACCCCGCGGGGCGCGAGGGCACCGATGCCCGCGTCGTCGGACGCAAGCCCGATCGTCAGACTGCGCTCAAGCAATCCAGACCAGCAGGCCGTTGCCTTTGTCGGCCATCTCGCGCACGTAGTCGCGAAGCCGCGGAAAATAGATCGAGAGCTCCTCGCGCAATTCCTTCTCGTATTCGGCCTCGGGCCCCGGTCCATGCGGGATTGCGTATACACCTAGATCATGCATCTCCTTGAGATCGATGCGCGCGTGAAGCTGCTCCAAATCCTGTCCGTCAAGGAAGCGGCTGAACTCCCGCGTCGCTGTTTCGCCGCGCAAGCGGGCGGGACCGTAGCCCACGCCTTCGCCCATATCCTCCCCGGCTAAGAGCAGGCCGCCCGGCGAATTGCCGGGTTCCACATGCCCGGTGAGCAAATAGTGGAGAATGTGCCACGACTTTTCCAGGCCAAGGATTTTCTCGATCGGACCCAGCGCCGCAACCGCGGCACGGGCGTCGGTGACACGCGCCTGCATCTCCTTCGCGGCTGGGCTCTGCTCAAACCTCGCCCGGTTTGCCTCAAACTCCGCGCGCCGCTCGAGCGGCATGTGCTTGATCACATCATCAACCTGTGTGTTGCGCAGCTCTTCATGTGCCGACAAGGCCAGACTGAGCACCAGCGAGGGCTTGGCCCGCAACGCACCGATCTGTGCTGGCGTCACTCCTAGGAGCCAACAGATCTTGTTCATGGTCGCATTCCAGGCAGTTTCAGTGCGCGAGGCGATGGCGCGCCGCAGACTATCACTGCATGAAACGAGTTCAACTTGTCCGAGTAGTACCGTCACACTCCCCTGCGCGCGTGACGTCGACACCACAGGCCACATCATCGGGAGACGCGCTTCACGAGCGTCATCGTCCCTTACCGAGCGACCTCGCAACGTCGCGCGCATCCTCAATGAACAGCGCAGCGACAGGGCTGAGTGTTCGGTTCTTCAAGGTGACGATACCGTTTGGCATCATCAGCAGCTGCACAGGTAACCCCTTGAGGTCCAGCCGCCGCACGGGAAATCGCGCGGCTGAGATCGGGATTATCGTGAGAAAGCGCCCGGTCGCGACCAAACTCATATGCTCTTCCGGAGATACCGTGGCCACGGTCGCGCGCGGATAGCCGATACCGTCGGCGCTGCCGGGGCCGCGGATGAGACGCGCCTGCCACGACGATGAGCCTATCGTCAAAGCGAGGTTCGAAGCTCAATCGCTCATCGGCAATCGGACCGGCTCGCCGTGTGAGCTGCTCGTCGAAAAGACCGAGAAACGGGCCAGGGTGATCAAGGCAGCGGGCATCAAGGGGAGTTGATCTTTGAACCGAGCATCACTCTGCCGCAGACGGATCGAGCCAGGCCGTCAAGGCGCGCTCAAGCGATCCAGACCAACAGGCCGTTGCCTTTGTCCGCCATCTCGCGCACGTAATCACGAAGCCGCGGGAAATAGAGTGCGACGTCCTCGCGCAGCTCATTCTCATACTCGGCGTCAGGGCCTGGCCCCCGCGGGATCGCGTAGATGCCGAGAGTGTTCATCTCCTTCGGATCGATGCGCGCTTGCAGCCGCGCCAAATCCTGTCCATCGAGGAAACGGCTGTGTTCCCGCGTCTGGGTCTCATCGTGCAGGCGGGCGGGACCGTAGCCCAAATCCTCGCCTACCTCCTCGCCGGTCAAGAGCAGGTCGCCCGGTGCGTTCGCAGGTTCCACATGCCCGGTGAACAGGTAATGAAGCATGTGCCACGATTTCTCGAGGCTAAGGACGTTTTCAACCGCCCCCAGGGCCGCGATCTCACGACGGGCTTCAGCGGCGCGTGCGCCCACCTCCCTCCCGGCGGGGCTTTGCTCGAAACGGGCCTGGTTCGCTTCCAGCTGCGCCCAGCGCTCAGGCGGCGCGCTCTTGATCAATTCGGCAATCTGCGCCTTCAATTGATTGTCGCGAACCACCACGACCAGATGATGAACCAGTGGCGGCGCCGCCCGCAGCGCATTGAGCTGCGCCGGCGTCACTCCCAGGACCGCACCGATCATGCTCATCCTTCGCACCGCGATAGGCTGTTTCCGAGCGCGCAGCGATTCCATCGCACACCATCATCCGCACAAGATGACTTTAGACGCACCGGCCGCCTCGGACTCCGCGGCGCGCGCCACATCTTCGCGGAGATTTCGAACAGTCGCCATCATGAGTATGAATTTGTGCACCGAAAGATCAGAGACCAACCGCTGGATTTGTCGGCAAGGCGGTGAGCACGACATTGACAAGCTTTGATTGATGGCAGAGCTGGCGCCTATGGCTTGCCCGTGCCTGACCTTGCGGGCCACACTTCACCCGAGACATCGGCACCGCAGAAGCATTCGGCTTTGCGTGTCACCACCGCATTCACCTCGAAATGTCCGTTATTCATTTTGCCGCGGTCCGCTAACTCGGGTCGCGAGCGGGCAATCGATATGGCAATCGATCGGGCGTCGCGTCCACCGATCGGAGTAGGTCACCACGAAGTTACCGGCATCGTTCATCTCGTCGATCGCATCGAAGCCTGAAAAGACGTGTCATGCGCTTATGTCTGCGCACTGGAAGGCCCGACGCGATGCCAGGCCAGGGACCGGCGGGCCAAGATCGTGGCCTGCCTGGAGCGCGAAGGCTGGATTTGCCGGCACGGCGGCATGACGACGGACGAGGTGGCTCTTGTGGGCCTCGCGCCGAGGGCGGGCGCTTGCCCAAGCCGCGCTTGCTCGAAACCGTGCGCAACGATCCCGAGTTCCGTGCGGCGTTGCGCGAAGGCGCATCGCTCGCAATCGTTCGGCGGTTCGAGAGAACGGCGGATAGCGCCGCCGGCGCCCGCTATTCCGCTGCGCGCGTGACGCCGACGCCGCCCGTGTAGGCCACATCGTCGGGATCGAGCCAGGTCGAGCCGACCCAGCCGTTTTCGTCGTATTCGGAGAGGCATTGCTCAGCGAGCGCGATCATCCCGTCGAGCGCGCCCGAGGTGCGCGCGCCCCACATCGCCTGGATGCGGATGTCCTCGTGATTGCCGGCATAGTTCATCTCGTAAAGCTCGTGGCGGCCGCCGAACTCGGTGCCGATCGCATCCCACAGAAGCTTCATCACCTTGATGCGCTCCTTGTAGTCGATGCCGTGGGAGCCGCGCACATAGCGCGCCAGATAGGGATCGATCGCCGGATTCTTGAAGTCCTTGGCGGAGGACGGGAGATAAATGAGAGACGACGCGACGATCTTCTCCACGATCTCCTTGATACGGCCGTAGGCGTCGCCCGCGAACACGCGATAGCTCGAGCCCGACTGCGAATTGGGAAGGACAGCGTCGCCGACCCAGGGCGTCGGGTTGTGCGCCATCGCGTCGGTGAGTGCCCAGAACAGATTGCGCCACGCAATCACTTCGCCCAAGAGCGCCTGGTTGCCGCGGAACTCGTCGGAGCCGGCTGCCCGCAGCGCCTTGGCGATGATGCCGACCATGAAGTCGAGCTTGACCGCCAGCCGCGTACAGCCCTGGAACTGGTAGCCCTGCAGGAAGCCCGACTGCGGGAAGAATATCTTGAGCTTGTCGAGGTCGCGATGCAGCAGCACATCCTCCCATGGGATCAGGACGTTGTCGAACACGAAGATCGCGTCGTTCTCGTCGAAGCGCGAGGAGAGAGGATAGTCGAACGGCGTGCCCATCACGCTCGCCATCATCTCGTAGGAGGTGCGGCAAAAGAGCTTCACGCCCGGCGCATTCATCGGCGCGATGAACATCACCGCTAGATCGGTGTCGTGGGTCGGCACCGCGGCGTTCTGGCCGAGAAAGTTGTAGTGCGTGAGCGCGGACGAAGTGGCCACCACCTTGGCGCCCGACACGATGATGCCGGCGTCGGTCTCCTTCTGGATGGTGATGAACACGTCCTTGACCTGGTCGGCAGCCTTGGCGCGATCGACCGGCGGATTGACGATCGCGTGGTTCATGAACAGCACGTGCTCTTGCGAGCGCCGGTACCAGGCCTTGGCGTTGTCGGCGAACTTGCCATAGAACTGCGAATTGGCCCCGAGCGTGTTCATCAGCGAGGCCTTGTAGTCAGGCGAGCGCCCCATCCAGCCGTAGCTCATGCGCGCCCAGGCCGCGATCGCGTCGCGTTGCGCAACCACGTCCTCGCGCGAGCGCGCGACCCGGAAGTATTTGTGGGTGAAACCGCCTGAACCGGTGTCGGTCGCGGTGGTGAGCAGCGGCTTCATTTTGGGGTCGTGCAGCGCGTCGTAAAGTCGCGCGATCGAGCGCGCGGTATTGCGGAATGCCGGATGCGCCGTGACGTCCGCGACCCGCTCGCCGTAGATGTAGACCTCGCGGCCGTCGCGCAGGCTTTCGAGAAACTCGGCGCCGGTGAATGGCCGCGCCTTGGCGCCGATTGCATCCTCGGGTTTCATGCGGCTCATGGACACGACTCCTCGGCGCGCTCCAGACTGTCTCTCCCGGCCGTAACACAGATCGTGGGGCAAGCGAAACGCCGGTTTTCCTGGCGGCCGCCGGACGCCACCGCCGGTGCGCCCTCCTCCCCTTGTCCACCGTCAGCCCCGCGCCGTTGCCGGTCCGCGCATGCCCTGATAGAGGTGCAGAGACGGCCGGGGGATTGCCTCAGAGCGAGGCGGAGGGGGCATGGAAATCTTCGTCCAGCAGCTCATCAACGGCGTTACGCTCGGTTCCATCTACGGCCTCATCGCCATCGGCTACACGATGGTGTTCGGCATCATCGGCATGGTCAACTTCGCCCATGGCGATGTCTTCATGGTGTCGTCCTTCATTGCGCTCGTTGCGCTTCTCCTGCTCACCACCTGGATCGGCATCGGCTCGATCGCGCTTGCGCTCGTGATCGTGCTCATTGTCTCGATGGTTCTGACCTCGCTCATCAACTGGACGATCGAGCGGGTCGCCTACCGGCCGTTGCGCGGCTCGTTCCGGCTGGCGCCGCTGATCTCGGCGATCGGCATGTCGATCTTCCTCTCCAACTTCGTGCAGGTGGCGCAGGGCCCGCGCAACAAATCGATCCCGCCGATGTTCAACGAGATCATCACGCTCACCTCGGGCGGCGGCTATGACGTCACCGTGTCCTACAAGCAGATCACGATCTGGCTGGTGACGGCCGTCCTCCTGGTCGCGTTCTGGCTGCTGGTGACCAGGACTGCGCTCGGGCGCGCGCAGCGCGCCTGCGAGCAGGACCAGAAGATGGCGGCGCTCGTCGGCATCGACGTCAACCGCACGATCTCGATCACGTTCGTGATCGCGGCCGCGCTCGCGGCGGTCGCCGGCACGCTCTATCTCACCATCTACGGCGTGGTGCGCTTCGACGACGGCTTCGTGCCCGGCGTCAAGGCGTTCACGGCGGCCGTGCTCGGCGGCATCGGCTCGCTGCCGGGCGCCGTGCTCGGCGGGCTCCTGATCGGCATTATCGAGACGCTGTGGGCCGAATACGTGTCGAGCGCCTACAAGGACGTCGCCGCCTTCTCGATCCTCGCAATCGTGATGATCTTCCTGCCGCAGGGCATCCTTGGTCGCCCCGACGTCGAGAAGGTGTGACATGCCGGCCGCCGCCGCCGACCGACCTCCCCTCACACGCGCGCTGCGCGAGACCGCTGTGACAGCGCTGATCGCATTCGGCCTGTTCCTGCCGTTGATCGGTTTCAGCACGGTCCAGAACATTCGCAACGAGCTTGTGCTGGAAACGCGCTGGCCGCTGCTTTTCACGATCGTGGCGATCCTCGCCGGCCTGCGTTTCGTCCATATCTTTGTGGTCGCGCCGCTCATGGCGGAGCGCGCGCGAGCGCCGTCTCGCCTGGCGCTGCCGGCCGCGCTGCTGTCTTGGACGATGCCGGCGGTCATCGGCTTCGTTGTCGTTTATCCATTGCTCGCCCTGCTGATTGCCGGGCCGGGCGCCGCCAAGTGGATCGACAATTTCGGCATCCAGATCCTGATCTACGTGCTGCTCGGCTGGGGCCTCAACATCGTGGTCGGGCTCGCGGGCCTGCTCGACCTCGGCTACGTCGCCTTCTACGCCATCGGCGCCTATACGTGCGCGCTCCTTGGCAAGAATTTCGACCTGTCGTTCTGGATGGTTCTGCCGCTTGCGGGCGTGCTGGCGGCGCTTTGGGGCGTACTGCTGGGCTTTCCGGTGCTGCGGCTGCGCGGCGACTACCTCGCGGTGGTGACGCTCGCGTTCGGCGAGATCATCCGCCTGGTGCTGATCAACTGGTCGCAGGTGACGCAAGGCAACGCCGGCATCAGCAGCCTGCCGCGCCCCACCTTCTTCGGCCTGCCGTTCAACGCCTCGCCCGAAGGGTTTGCGGCAAGGCTCGGGATCGAGTTCTCGCCGCTGCACCGCCCGCTGTTTCTCTATTACGTCCTGCTC
The DNA here is from genome assembly GCA_963753575.1 of uncultured Alphaproteobacteria bacterium. GTDB lineage: Bacteria > Pseudomonadota > Alphaproteobacteria > Rhizobiales > Xanthobacteraceae > VAZQ01. Next base: position 331,834 of record CAVWCR010000003.1, on the reverse strand, counting down.
GGCGCAGTCGTGCTCGCCGCGATCATCATCGGACGGCTGCGGCGGCTGCCGGTCGGGCGCGCCTGGGAGGCGCTGCGCGAGGATGAGATCGCCTGCCGCTCGCTCGGCATCAACACCACCAACGTCAAGCTTGCGGCGTTTGCGAGCGGCGCCTTCTTCGGCGGCATCGCGGGCGCCTTCTTCACTGCGCGGCAGGGCTTCATCAGCCCGGAATCGGTGAACTTTTCGGAATCCGCGCTGATCCTCGCGATCGTGGTGCTCGGCGGCATGGGCTCGAGCGTCGGCGTCGCGATCGCGGCAATCGTCATCATCGGCGGCACCGAGGCGCTGCGCGAGCTCACCTTCCTCAAGCAGATCTTCGGTGACGCGTTCGATCCGGCGCAATATCGCATGCTGCTGTTCGGCTTCGCCATGGTGCTGATGATCGTATGGAAGCCGCGCGGCTTCATCGGCACGCGCGAGCCGACGGTCGCGCTCAAGCAAGGCAAGGCGGTCGACGCCGCGCTGGTGCGGGAGGGGCACGGATGAGCGCGCCGGCTCCCCCGATCTTGCGCGTCGAGCACCTGACCATGCGGTTCGGCGGTCTCGTGGCCGTGCAGGATTTCTCGTTCACCGCCGAGCGCGGCGCCATCACGGCGCTGATCGGGCCGAACGGCGCCGGCAAGACCACCGTGTTCAACTGCATCACCGGCTTCTACACGCCGACCGAGGGACGCATTGCGCTCCAGTTCGGCGCGCCGGCGCTGTGGGAGGAGCTCGACGCCCTCACCCAGAGCGGCAAGCGCGGCCGCGTCCGCCGCGACGGCGCACTCTACCTGCTTGAACGCATGCCCGACTACCTGGTTTCGCAGCGGGCGCGGGTCGCGCGCACGTTCCAGAACATCCGGCTGTTTTCCGGCATGACCGTGCTCGAGAACCTGATCGTGGCGCAGCACAAGGCGCTGATGCGGGCCTCGGGCTTTGGCGTCCTCGGCGCGCTTGGCGCGCTCTCCTATCGCAACGCGGAGCGCACGGCGATCGAGAAGGCGCGTTACTGGCTCGAGCAGACCGGCCTCACCGAGCGCGCCGACGATCCCGCCGGCCAGCTCTCCTACGGCGACCAGCAACGGCTCGAGATCGCGCGCGCCATGTGCACCGACCCGGTGCTGCTCTGCCTCGACGAGCCGGCAGCCGGCCTCAATCCGAGCGAGAGCGCAGCGCTCAGCGACTTCCTGCGCGCGATTCGCCGCGATCACTCAACCTCGATGCTCTTGATCGAGCACGACATGAGCGTGGTGATGGAAATTTCCGACCACGTGGTCGTGCTCGACCACGGCGTCAAGATCGCGGACGGGACGCCCGCGGAGGTGCGCAACGACCCGAAGGTGATCGCAGCCTATCTGGGCGTCGAGGACGAGGAAGTCGGCGTCGCGGAAGCGGAGGTCGGGCTATGAGAGCGAAGCTCTTGCTGACCTCCTTCCCTCGGCGCGAACGGCCGCTCGCACAGGCCACACGCAAACTCTTTAGTAGCGTTGCCACGAGAAGCGCCACAACGTTCCCTCCCCCCTTGCGGGGGAGGGACAGGGAGAGGGGTGGCGAAAAACACGGACTCTCGACTGCCCACCCGACGTCGGACAGATGTCAGCGCCTTCAAATGCGAGGTCAGAAATTTAAGGTGACTGACCTTGAGTTCCGCGCTCGTTGCTATCCCCCTCCCTGTCCCTCCCCCACGAGGGGGGAGGGAACGCTGTGGTACCGGCGTTCGCAACACGAGCGTCTCATCATTTATCGGGCGCACAAGCCAATCGATCCACGGCGAGGCGCACCATGACCTCGCCTCTCCTCGCCGTGCGCGGCGTGCACACCTATTACGGCAATGTCGCCGCGCTGAAGGGCGTCGATCTCGAGGTGGCGGACGGCGAGATCGTCGCGCTGATCGGCTCGAACGGCGCCGGCAAGTCGACCCTGATGATGACGATCTGCGGCAATCCGCGCGCGCGTGAGGGCGCGATCGAATACGCCGGCCGTGACATCACCAGAACTCTCGACCCACGAGATCGCACGCCTCAAGATCGCGCAGTCGCCCGAGGGCCGCCGCATCTTCGTGCGCATGAGCGTGCTCGAAAACCTGCAGATGGGCGCAATCGTGTCGCGCCCGGCGCAGTTCGAAACCGATCTCGAGCGCGTATTCGCGTTGTTTCCGCGGCTCAAGGAACGGCTCAATCAGCGCGGCGGCACGCTCTCGGGCGGCGAGCAGCAGATGCTGGCAATCGCGCGCGCGCTGATGAGCCGCCCGCGACTACTTCTGCTCGACGAGCCCTCCCTGGGCCTGGCCCCGCTGGTCGCGCGGCAGATCTTCGAAGCGATCAAGACGCTCAACGAACAGGAGAAGCTCACCGTGTTCCTGGTCGAGCAGAACGCATTCCATGCGCTCAAGCTTGCGCACCGCGGCTACGTCATGGTCAACGGCCGCATCACGCTCGCCGGTACCGGCCGCGAGCTCCTGCACATGCCAGAGGTGAAGGCCGCCTATCTCGAAGGCGGGAGACGCTGATGGACACACCCGTTCCCGAGCTTGCTGCCGACACCCGCTCGCTGCTGCTGCTCCTGTTCGTCACGTTCGGGCTCGGCGGCGGCGCGGCTGCGCTCGCCGGCCGCGCAATGGCAATGACATGGCGGCCTTGGGGGGACGTGGTCAAATACATGCTGCTGCTCGCGGTCGCGGTGCGCTTTATTCACTTCTCCGTGTATCAGGGCGCGTTCCTGTCGCTCCCCGCCTACCTCATTGACGCTGCGGTCTGCCTGGCAGTTGGACTGCTGAGCTTCCGGCTCAAGCGGGTGCAACAGATGGTCACATCCTACGGCTGGATCAACGAGCGCGCCGGTCCGCTCCATTGGCGTGGGCGAAACTGATCCCCCGCCCCGTCGAATCCGGATGACATTTGCGGCGATTGCGGCTTGAATCTTACTAGTGCCCCTTTGTTTCCGAAGTTCGTTTCAGAATATGCTGCAACGGATCATGAACTTCGGAAACGGGGCACCAGCCCGCCTTCTTCAGGGAGAAACCGATGAAGACGCTCACGACGTTTGCGCTTGCCTGCGGCCTGGCACTGGCGCTCGCCGGCTGCGGCGAGAAGGATGACACGCTCAAGTTCGGGATCGGCGGGCCGATCACCGGCTCGGACGCCGCCTTCGGCGCCCAATTGAAGCAAGGCTCCGAGCAGGCAATCGCCGACATCAATGAGGCGGGAGGCATCCTCGGCAAGAAGATCAGCGCCAACGTCGGCGACGACGTCGGCGACCCGCGCCAGGGCGTGTCGGTCGCCAACAATTTCGTCGCGGCCGGCGTCAAGTATGTGATCGGGCACTTCAATTCCAGCGTCACCATGCCGACGTCGGAGATCTATCAGGACAACGGCGCCATCCAGATCACGCCCGCGTCGACCAATCCGCGCATCACCGAGCGCGGCATGTGGAACATCTTCCGCACCTGCGGACGCGACGACCAGCAGGGCGCGGTCGCGGGCGACTACATCGCCACCCATTTCAAGGGCAAGAAGGTCGCGATCCTGCACGACAAGACAACCTACGGCCAGGGACTGGCCGACGAGACCAAGAAGACCATGAACGCCAAGGGCGTGCAGGAGGTGCTCTACGAAGGCATCAACAAGGGCGACAAGGACTTCTCGGCGATCGTGTCGAAGGTCAAGGCGTCGGGCGCCGATCTCGTCTACTGGGGCGGGCTGCACACCGAAGGTGGCCTGATCGTGCGGCAGATGCGCGACCAGGGCGTCAACGCGATACTGATGGGCGGCGACGGCATCACGTCGGACGAATTCGCCACTATCGGCGGGCCGGGCGTCGAAGGCACGCTGATGACCTACGGTCCCGACCCGCGCAAGCGCCCCGAGGCCAAGGCGATCGTCGACAAGTTCCGCGCCAAGAACTTCGAGCCGGAATCCTACACGCTTTATAGCTACGCCGCCGTGCAGATCATCAAACAGGCGGCGGAGGCGGCCAACTCGCTCGACCCCAAGAAGATCGCCGAGACGATCAAGTCCGGCCGCAAGTTTCCGACCGTGATCGGCGAGATCAGCTACAACCAGAAAGGCGACATCACCCGCCTCGACTACGTGATGTACGTCTGGAAGAAGAACGCGAGCGGCAAGATCACCTACGTGGAGATCGATCAGTAGATGGCAAATCAGCATAAAGCATGTCCCGTTCCATTGGATCGAGACATGCTCCCGTGATGCACTTTGTTTGTCGGCGAACCGGCGTATCGCGAATCAGAGATTGGATGTGGACCTCTGACCAAAAGTTACACTACACTACCTTGTTGGAACCAAAAGGTGCAGGAAAGCGCGTGTACGATTCGATAGTCGGCCACTTCAAATCGGTTCATGGAAATTCAACAAGGCTTACATTCGCCGCTCTGGGTGCAGCATTTGCTGCACTAACGAGTAGGAGCCGACATCCCACCGATTTATAGACCAATACCAAGCATACGCTGAGCCCATGTCGAGCGTCTTCGTCTTTGGCGCTTGTCCATCATGGACAGACAATCTAATTTGCTTTCCACATGCTGCGCAGGAAATAATCAGTTCGCCACGGAACTGAATTCCTGAGAACGAGGCCGCCAGCCCAGCGCGCGTCTCGACCGCAAAATGCAGGAAGTCGTGCAGCAGAAAGCTTCGGCTCGCCAGCTCGACTGCATCGCGGCTGCCGTCGGCGCGGATGATCTCAAGCCGATGCTTGGAATCTGACAGCTTGCTCAACCTGACCTGCATCACCCGATCGTCTGCAGCGCCGGAAACATCTCAAGCAGCCAGGTGTTGAGCTGGGTGAAGACCCCGAACAGGAAGGCAAGACCGGTGAGCACCAGAAGCGCGCCCATGGTCTTTTCGACATACGCCAGATAGGCGCGAAACCGTACCAGGAAAGCGGCGAACGGCTCGACCGCGAGCGCCGCGATGATGAACGGCACACCAAGCCCGAGCGAATAGACCGCGAGCAGCCCCGCCCCCTTCGTCACCGTCGCCTCGGAAGCGGCCACCGCCAGGATCGCTGCCAGGATCGGCCCGATGCACGGCGTCCAGCCGAGCGCAAACGCGAGCCCCATCACGTAGGCGCCCCACAACCCGACCGGCTTTTGCACGTCGATGCGCGCCTGCCGGTACAGGAATGCAATCGGCGTGATGCCCAGGAAGTGCAGGCCCATGACGATGATGACGATGCCGGCGATGATCGACAATTCGTGCGAATAGAAGCGCAGCATCGAGCCGATGACGCTCGCACCGGCGCCGAGCGCCACGAAGATGGTCGAGAACCCGGCCACGAACAGGAGCGACGCCACCAGCACGTCGCGCCTGACCAGCGGCTCAGGTTCCTTGTCGGCAAGCCGCTCCAGCGACGAGCCGGCTAGGAACACGAGATAAGGCGGCACCAGCGGCAGCACGCAGGGCGACAGGAAACTGATCAGGCCCGCAAACAGCGCGGCCAGAACGGAGACATCGGCGGTCATGGCCCCTAGATGCGCCAAGCGGCGCGCCGAACGCAAGCCGCTCACGGCGGCATCGCACCGATGTGATGGCCAAATCAATGATAGGGTATCGTGATGGCCGGGCAGAATCTCATTACCGACGTGGCGGGCGTCCGGATAGGGCATGCGCACGACGCGCGGCTCGGCTCGGGCGTGACCGCGATCGTGTTCGAGGCACCGGCGGTGGCGTCAGTCGACGTCCGCGGCGGTGGACCTGCCACCCGCGATACTGACCTCTTGGCGCCGGGGCGCTCCGTCGAGCGCATCGATGCCATTGCGCTCTCGGGCGGTTCGGCGTTCGGGCTCGATGCCGGCGCCGGCATCCAGGCACTCTTGCATGAGCGCGGCCGCGGGTATGCGGTCGGTAGCGTGCGGGTGCCGATCGTGCCGGGCGCTGCGATATTCGATCTGCTTGGCGCGGGCGATAAGGACTGGGGCCGCTACCCGCCCTACCGCGAGCTCGGGTATGACGCCGCGGCCGCAGCCGATACGAGCTTCGCGCTCGGCAGCGTCGGCGCCGGCATGGGGGCAACGACCGCCGATCTCAAGGGCGGCCTCGGGTCGGCATCGGCTACCACCGCGGACGGCGTGTCGGTCGGGGCGCTCGCCGTGGTCAATGCCGTAGGGTCGGTCGTTATTGGCGGCGGACCCTGCTTCTGGGCGGCGCCCTTCGAGCACGACGGCGAATTCGGCGGCCGCGGCTTTCCCGCCCTGGTGCCAGCCGACGCGCTCATTCCCCGCACCAAAGGTGCGGCGCGCGAAAGCACGACGCTCGCCGTGGTCGCGACCGATGCGGTGCTGACCAAGGCCCAGGCCGAGCGGCTTGCGGTGATGGCGCAGACCGGTCTTGCGCGCGCAATCTACCCGGTCCACACCCCGCTCGACGGCGACATCCTGTTTGCGGCTGCAACCGGCCACAAGCCGCTCGCTGATCCGTTGCGGGCCCTGTCGGCGCTCGGCACCGCAGCAGCCAATACCGTGGCCCGCGCGGTAGCCCGCGCCATCTACGAGGCGAGCGCCCTACCATTTGCAAGCGCGCAGCCAAGCTGGCGCGACAAATTCACGCCGGGCTAGTGTCCGTACCATTTCGCTGCACCTCCGGGCTGCTACAATGGGCGGAATTGAGCAGGGTATGGCTGGGCCCATGACCTTGACTCGCCTTCGGATTGCCTCGTTATGATGCATATGAGGGGCGGGGGCAGTTTGTCTTCGAGGTTTGGAGGATGCCATGCGCATAGCAGTGGCTGCGTGCACGCTTGCAATCGTGGCGATTCTGGCGGGGTCTGGCGGGTACCTGTTGCATGGCCGCACGGTTGACGATCTGGCCCCCGTGGGTCAGCTCGCTACCGCGGCCCCGGCGCCAGCCCCCGAGCCAGCGACCTTGCCCACAGGCCGGCTTGTGCCAGCCGCGGCTGCCGCCCACAGCGTGGCGCCGTCTGAGACGCCGCAGCCCGCGGCTGAGCCTGCCGCAACTCGGGCTGTCGCGCGTGAACCTGTCACCACGACCGAGCCCGCCGCTACGCAGGCCCTGGCGCAAGCCGCCCCGCAGCCCGCGCCGCAGATTCTCGCCCAGGCGCCCGCTCGCGCGTCGGCCCCGGCGAGTGCTGCCCCCACCGTGAGAGCAACGACATCCTGCCCCGGCAATCCAAACGCCCTCGGAGTCTCACGCGTCGTCGAGGTCGATACCCTGGGCGGACCCGGCTTCGGTTTTGAGCACTTCAAGACCCACGATTTCCTGCAGCCCGGCGAGGTGGTGCTGACGTTCGACGACGGGCCCTGGCCGCGCAATACCCTGGCGGTGCTGGCCGCGCTGGCGGCGAACTGCACCAAGGCGATCTTCTTCCCGATCGGCAAGCACGCGATGTGGGAGCCCGGCATTCTCAAGCAGGTGGCAGCCGCCGGCCATGCGATCGGCAGCCACACCTGGTCGCATGCCGACCTCTCGAAGAAGTCACTGCAGGAGGCCAAGGACGAGGTCGAGAAAGGCATCAGCGCGGTGCGCTGGGCCGCCGGCGTGCCGACCGCGCCCTATTTCCGCTTCCCGGCGTTACGCCATCCGCCGGAGGTGGTCACCTATCTGGGCCAGCGCAATATCGCAATTTTCTCGACCGACTTAAACTCGTTCGACTTCAAGATGCGCAAGCCCGATCAGGTGCGCCACTCCGTGATGGCAAAGCTCAAGAAGCACGGCAAAGGCATCATCCTGATGCATGACTTCCAGCACGCGACCGCTGAAGCCGCAGCCGACCTGCTCAAGGACCTCAAGGCCGGCGGTTACAGGGTCGTCTTCATGAAGCCCAAGGACACCGTCAAGACGATCGCGTCCTACGACGAACTGATCCTCAAAGACCAGAAGGTGCCGACCGTGAGCACGCGGCCGACCTCAAGCGTCATCCACACGATCAGCGAATAACAACCAATAGCTCGTCTTCAAGCATACGGCAGAAACGTCGATGGCCGGGTCAAAGCCCGGCCATCGCGTTGAAAGTTGGTGAGCCGCCGAATATCGGCGTACGCGATCGCAAACATCAGATCGAAAATGCGCACGCATGAATGATTCCTCTTCGCATCGATCAAAGCCGGCAACCCGATCAATGACATGAATGACAACGCAACAGACTGTTGCAGTTGAAATAGATCGCCGTTTCAAAATCGCTCAGCGCCGTAGGGTGCCGGATCGCAGAACGGGGCTAGACCAGCAACCAGCTCGGCGACGAGTCGTCCGGTCGCAGGTCCAAGCGTAAGCCCCCAGTGGGCGTGGCCATACGCCAACCAGAGCCCAGGTTGACCGGGCGCGGGACCAATCACCGGGCGCGAGTCCGCAAAGCAGGGACGGCTGCCCATCCAGGTCGTGGCCTCGACCGGCTCACCGAGCGGAAACAACGCGCGCGCCGCCGGCAGCAGGCGGTCGAACTGCGCCGGCGTCGGCGGCGCATCGCGCGCGGCGAACTCGGCGCCCGTGGTCAGCCGCAGTCCCTGCTCCATCGGCGCAACGCAATAGCCGACGTCGGCGTCGACCACCGGGCGCGTCAGCCCGCTGTTGCCGCGCGGATGAAAGTGCCGGTGATAGCCGCGCTTGACTGCGAGCGGGAGGCGGATTCCAAACTGTCCGAGTACATCGGGCGTCCACGGTCCGAGCGCGAGCACGGCGACTGCGGCGTCGATCGGCCCCTCGGGCGTTTCCACCCGCCACTTCGCTCCGTTGCGGTGAAGCGAGCGCGCGTCGCCCTTGAGCACGAGCCCGCTCAACGCCGCAAAGCGCGCCGCGTAGGCTTTGGTCAACGCGAGCGGGTTGGTGATGCTTCCGGCCTCGCGCCACAAGATCGCGTGACGAAAGCTTGGCGCGAGCGCCGGCTCGAGCGCGCGCACGCCGTCGGGATCGAGGACATCAAAGGGCAGACCCAATGTGGTGGCGAGCTCACGTTCCGGCGCCGTGTCGGCAAAGCTCGCGTCGCCGCGATAGACCTTGAGCCAGCCTTCCTTGCGCAGATAGCGTCCGGCGCCCGCTTCCGCGATCAGCGCCTCGTGCTCGGGCAGCGCGCGCGCAAACAATGGCCGCATCGCATGCGCAAAGGCGGTCCGCCGCGCCAGCGTGGAGTTGGACCGGTACGCCAGCAGCCAGGGCGCAATCCGCGGCAGAAATCCGACGTGATAGTTCGCCTCGCTCGCCCGCTTGAGCGCGATCCGCATGAGCGCGCCGATCCCGCGCGGAAACGGATGCGGCAACAGCGTGCTGCCCTCGATGACGCCGGCATTGCCATAGGAGGTCTCCTCGCCGGGGCCGCGCCGATCGACGAGCGCGACGGCCAGACCCCGCTTGGCGAGATGCAGCCCAATCGAAGTGCCGACAATGCCGGCACCGAGCACGATGGCATCGGTGTGCGCCATGGGTCCTCGCGGGGGGTGAGGAATCGGTGGACAAATCAATATAGGCAGGCCCGAGAGCGGCGGCCACCGGTCGGCCGCAGGGGGCGGCGTTGCCGCTTCGGGCCGCGCATGTTAGGCGATCGGCATGGAGATGCGCCGCCCCCTGCTCGTTGCCCCCTCCATTCTGTCGGCCGATTTCGCCCGGCTGGGCGAAGAGGTGCGCGCAGTCGACGACGCCGGCGCCGACTGGATCCATGTCGATGTCATGGACGGTCACTTCGTGCCCAACATCACCATCGGTCCGGACGTGGTGAAGGCCCTGCGCCCGCACAGCAAAAAGACGTTCGACGTGCATCTGATGATCGCGCCTTGCGACCCTTATCTCGAGGCCTTCGCCAAGGCCGGCGCCGACATCATCACGGTGCATGTGGAGGCAACGCCGCACGTGCACCGCTCGCTGCAGGCAATCCGTGCACTTGGCAGGAAGGCCGGCGTGACGCTCAATCCCGGCACCCCGGTGGAGACGATCGCGCCAGTGATCGACCTCGTCGACCTCGTCCTGGTGATGTCAGTCAACCCCGGCTTCGGCGGTCAGGCATTCATCCCCGCTACCACCGAGAAGATTGCCCGCATCGTCGCGCTCAGGGGCGGGCGCCCGATCGACATCGAGGTCGACGGCGGCATCACACCGGAGCACGCCGCAACCGTTGCGCGCGCGGGCGCCAACGTGCTCGTGGCGGGCTCGGCCGTGTTCAAGGGCGGCAAACCCGAGAGCTACCGCAACAACATTGCAGCCATCCGCAACGCCGCCGCGATGGCGCGCGGAGAGGCAGCCTAGTTCGACGCATCCGGCGCGAGGGCTGCGGACTGGATTTGCCACTCATCTTGCGTACCATTGCATTGCGTGGGGCGCTGCCCGGGCGACCGCCCGGTTCTTGCGGAGAAGGAAAATGCGTGCTGCTTCGTTGGTTTGTGTCGCCGCCATGATGGCCGCCGGCAGCGCAGCCCATGGCCAGCCAAACACCATCGAATTCGATCACGACGCCCCCCACCTCGTCGCTGACCAACTTCTGGAGCAGGGAGCAGCAGCGGAGCGCCAAGTCGATGCCGGTGCCGGTTCTCGACCCCAGCACGCTGCAGCCGGTTCAAACCGAACCGAAGACTGGACCGACGCGCAGCGGCCGCTCGGACAACGGGATGTCGAGCGCGTTCGCGCGCTTGGCCGGCAACGTCACGACCCGGCCGCTCTATTGGGCCGGCAAGCTCTACTTCAACACGTCAGTAGGCTCCATGGTGTGCTCGGCGCAACTCGTCGCGCCCGGCATCCTGGCGACGGCGGCCCACTGCGTTCAGGACAACAAGACCGGTCGATGGTTCACGCGGTTTGTCTACCGCCATCAGAACAACCACGGCAAAGGCCGTATTTTCACAACCGAATGCGTGGCCGCTCACAAAGGCTGGGTGGCCGACGACAAGTCCCGCTGGAAATGGGACTACGCGATGATCAAGCTGCGCGGCGGCATCAACGTGGGTCATTTCGGCTGGCAATACAATTGGTGGGGCAAGTACGATCGGGTTCCCAAGATCGGCTATCCGGTCGCCATCGACAGCGGCCAGGTGATCCAGGTCGAATTCGGAAACCTGATCCGCGGCTGGGATTCCAAGATCGTCGGCCTCAAGCATGGCAACCCGCGCAATGCGGAAGGCTCGAGCGGCGGCGCTTGGGTCGGCCGCTACGAGACGACCGGAAACAACCCCCGGTCCAATTACATCATCAGCGTCACCTCCCATCACATGGGTGACGACCGCGGCACCTCGTTCGGCCCCTATTGGGACGAGGGCTTCGTCAACCTGATGAAATACACTGAGCGTGGCTGCAAGTAGCCGAGAGGATTGCGGGGCGCGACACGATCATGACCAAAAGTTAATTGACCGTACCGCCAAAAGGGCCGGCTTAACCGTGCCGCCAGGCGCCTCACGCCTTGAATCGGCCCCCATCCACAGCCACCTCTGCCGGCAGCAAGCTGGATTTGGCAGGAGCATTCAATGCGGGCCACCTTGGCGCCGACGATCGTCGGCGCTGTCTCAATTCTCTCATCGGTGACAGCCATGGCGGAGCAAACTCCCAAGCAGACTCCAAAGCAGTCGCCTGCGAGCCCGCCGCACGCCAGCCAGATCGATTCCCAGCGCACGCAACCGGACGAAAAGAGCCTGACCGAATTCTGGACACCGGAGCGGCTGCGCGCGGCGCGCCCAATGCCGACGCCGCGCGTCGACCCTGACGAAGTCAAGAAGTAGCGGCGCAGGACCATCGCGTCGACAGGCCTCAGCGCAATCCTACCAGCGCGGTCTCCCACCGGCAATTTGCCGGCCGCGAATTGAGCTTGCGCGGCCGATCTGCTACAGCGCGGCTCTCGCATGGAAAGCCGCCCTGAAAGCCGCTCATGATCCCGCGCTACACTCGACCCGAAATGGCCGCGATCTGGGAGCCGCAGACGCGCTACCGGATCTGGTTCGAGATCGAGGCGCACGCCGCCGATGCCATGGCCGGCCTTGGGGTCATCCCGAAGGAGGCGGCCAAGACGATCTGGGCCAAGGGCAAAGGCGCGACCTTCGACGTCGGCCGCATCGACGAGATCGAGCGCGAGGTCAAGCACGACGTCATCGCCTTCCTGACCCACCTCACCGAGATCGTCGGGCCGGAAGCGCGCTTCCTGCACTCCGGCATGACGTCGTCCGACGTGCTCGACACCTGCTTCAACGTACAGCTCAAGCGCGCCGCCGATATCCTGATCGCCGACCTCGACAAGCTCCTTGCCGCGCTCAAGCGCCGCGCGCTCGAGCACAAGCTCACGCCCACCATCGGCCGCTCGCACGGCATCCACGCCGAGCCCACGACGTTCGGGCTCAAGCTTGCCTATGCCTACGCCGAGTTCGCGCGTGCCAAGGCGCGCCTCATCGCCGCGCGCGACGAGGTCTCGACCTGCGCGATCTCGGGCGCGGTCGGCACTTTCGCGCAGGTCGACCCGCGCGTGGAGGCGCATGTCGCCAAGGCGATGGGCCTCAAGGTCGAACCGGTCTCGACCCAGGTCATTCCGCGCGACCGCCATGCCATGTATTTCGCGACGCTGGGCGTGATCGCGTCCTCGGCCGAGCGGCTGGCGGTCGAGATCCGCCACCTGCAGCGCACCGAGGTGCTGGAGGCGGAGGAATATTTCTCCGAAGGGCAAAAGGGCTCTTCCGCCATGCCGCACAAGCGCAACCCGGTGCTGTCGGAGAACGTCACCGGGCTCGCCCGCATGGTGCGCGCCTATGTGATGCCGGCGCTGGAGAACGTGGCGCTTTGGCACGAGCGCGACATTTCGCATTCCTCGGCCGAGCGCATGATCGGTCCCGACGCGACCGTCACGCTCGACTTTCTGCTGGCACGCCTCACCGGGCTGATCGACAAGCTCGTGGTCTATCCGCAGAACATGGCGAAGAACCTCGCCCGTCTGGGCGGGCTCGTGCATTCCCAGCGGGTGCTCATTGCGCTCACGCAAAAGGGGCTGTCGCGCGAGGAGGCCTATCGGGTCGTGCAGCAGCACGCCATGCAGGCCTGGCGCGGCGAGGGCGATTTCCTGTCGCTGTTGGCCGCCGACCCGACCGTGCGCAAGCACCTGACGCAGGCCGAGCTGAAGGCCAATTTCGACCTGGGCTATCACCTCAAGCATGTGGATACGATCTTCCAACGTGTGTTTACCGTGGATAGCTGAGCTTGGGTGTACCGTCCCGACCTTGCTCGACTCTGCCGCACCCCCTAGTGTCAGGATACCTGTAGGTTCGATCGGCCGTCCCCTCTTGGCGGGCTCTTGGGCTGGTCGCGCGAGGCACTACGTTCGTCGGGTCGCGTTCATCGGGTCCTGTTTGTCAGGTTGCGTTCGTCAGTCTGATCTTCCGGGGGGCCCGCGACACATGGCGGGCGTGGAGGCAATCATGGGCCGTCTCGTGCGCCTGCCGAGGCAAGCCAGCATGGATACGGGGGCAGCGCCGGGGCAGAGCCGCGCCGACCGGCGCAGCGAGCCGGCGCGAGCGCCCGACAACTATCTCGAGCGAACCGCCAAATATCTCCCGGGCGAGGTGCTCGCGTTTTTCATTATCATCAACGCGATCCTGCAGCAGGCCATGCAGACTGGCGGCGCGAGCGCAACCATGGCGGGCTTGCCGGTGACGACGGTCGCGCAGGGAGCGCTCGCCGTTGGCATCGTCCTGGTGCCCCTGTTCGTCTGGTACGTGCGCGAGGAAGGCGATGCGTGGGTGACCAACGCGCTGGTATCGACGCTGCTGTTTCCGTTCTGGGCCTATGCGCTGGGCGCCGCCGCCTTCAACACCATGTGGGACGGCAATCTTGCCGCAATCCTGCTCGTGACCGCGACCGTGCTGAGCGGGCTGGTGATGCCGCGACAGCAGCGCGCGGTGGCGCAGGCAGTGCAGCAGCCGCCGGCACGGACCGAGCGGCCGCAGCTCGATCTTGTCGCGCCCACGCCCGCCGCCTTCGCGGCACAGGAGCCACCGCCCGCCGTTCCCATTCGGACCGAGCGGCCACAGCTCGATCTGATCACGCCGGCGCCGGCATAGTTATCCGACCCCGCTTTCGAACGGCGCGCCCGGTTGCGGCGGCGCGGCACTTTGCGTACCAACCACGCCGTGCCCGAGCCTCTGACCATCCTCGTTCTCGATTCCGGCCTTGGCGGCCTCACGGTCTTCCGTGAGGTCGGGGCCGCGCGGCCGGACGCACGCTTTGTTTATGTCGCCGACGATGCGTTCTTTCCCTACGGTGCGCACGCCGAGGCCGAGCTCGTGGCCCATATGGTGCCGCTGGTCGGCGACCTGATCGAACGGCATCGGCCCGACCTCGTGGTGATCGCCTGCAACACCGCCTCCACCCTGGTGCTGCCGCATCTGCGCGCGCGCTTTACGGTGCCGTTCGTCGGCACCGTGCCGGCGATCAAGCCGGCGTGCGCGGCCTCGCGCAGCAAGCGCGTTTCCGTGCTCGGCACCGAGGGAACAGTCTCGCGCGAATACACCCGCGCGCTCATTCGCGACTTCGCGAACGGGGCGGACGTCACGCTCGTCGGCTCGGCGCGGCTTGCAGCGATGGGGGAGGCCGAGCTGCGCGGCGAGCCCGCCGACGACAGCTCAATCGCGCGGGAGATCGGACCCTGCTTCGTCGATGAAGGCGGCCGGCGCACCGACACGGTGGTGCTCGCCTGCACGCACTTTCCGTTGCTGCTCGCCCGCCTGGAGCGGCTCGCCCCCTGGCCGGTGAGCTTCATCGACCCGGCGCCCGCGATCGCGCGCCGGGTGGTGGAGCTGATCGGACCACCGACGGCATCCGAAGGCCCGCCGGCGCAGATCGTGTTCACCTCCGGCACCCTCCCGTCGGAGACGCTGGCCACGGCGCTGGCCCGCTTTGGACTTGCGCGCATAACCCGGTAACATCGTGTCGAAGGCAATTCTGCTTGCGACACGAGGGCCGACGCGATGGCAAATGGGACGACGACGGTCCGGCGCATTCTGCAGTTCAAATTCACCCTGCCAACCGGGGACGCCTCCCAGCTCGCGTCGATGGTGAAGGCGGGTCGGCCCTTCATTGCGGCCTTTGGCGGCAAGCGTGTTCGCCTGCTGCAGAACGTGGACGACCCCAAGCGCATCATGCAGGAGATCGAATACGAGACCCACGAGGCTTTGGAGCTCAATCGCCAGAAGCTCGCCAGCGACCCGCGGATTCAGGCCTATCTCATGGCGTGGCGCTCGATGTTCGCCGGCGCCGTCGAGGTCGACGTCTACCAGGAGCTGGGCTCGGAACAGGCCGGCTGAGCCAGCCGGGCGTCGCACCAAGGGCCCGGACCGCCCCCAATTTGACTTAACCCCCCTTTGCGCCTAGAAACCGCGCGCCGTGCAGGCCTTTTGGCCGGCGGCGTTTCGCGACCCGCGGTGCTGCCCGTCGCTTCGGCGCAGCACCTGTCGGTTCCGGCCCCGCCGGAACAGAGGAGGGCGCGATCCTCAACCCTTAACTTTTTGAGGACGCGATGACCAAGCGCCACCAGGCGAAGTACAAGATCGATCGCCGCATGGGCCAGAACGTGTGGGGCCGCCCGAAGAGCCCCGTCAATCACCGCGAATACGGCCCCGGCCAGCACGGTCAGCGCCGCAAAGGCAAGCTCTCCGACTACGGCGTGCAGCTGCGCGCCAAGCAGAAGCTGCGCGGCTACTATGGCAACGTGACCGAGCGGCAGTTCCGCGGCATCTACGCTGAGGCACGCCGCCTCAAGGGCGACACCGGCGCGCACATGATTGGCCTGCTCGAGCGGCGGCTCGACGCCGTGATCTACCGCGCCAAGTTCGTCCCCACCGTGTTCGCGGCCCGTCAGTTCATCAGCCACGGCCATATCGCGGTGAACGGCCGCCGCGTGACGATCGCGAGCTATCGGGTCAAGGTCGGCGAAAATATCGAGGTGCGCGAGAAGTCGAAGCAGCTCGCCCTGGTGCTGGAGGCGACCGGTCTCGCCGAGCGCGACGTGCCCGACTACATCGATGTCGACCACACCAAGATGACGGCGAAGCTTGCGCGCATTCCCGCCATCACCGAGGTGCCCTACCCGGTCCAGATGGAACCGCACCTCGTGGTCGAGTACTACTCGCGCTGATCCGGTCAGCTCGTCGCTTGTAGGGTGGCAAAGGCGGTGGCACGGCCCTTCTCCAGAGCAAAGACTATCGTGCGCCGTGCCCGCCGTCATACGTCAAGGCGTATCACGAGAACGCGGCGGGCACGGCGCACGATAGGTTCTGCCGGGCGGAGAAGCAGTGTCATCGCCTTTGCCCACCCTACACGCCCGGCCGCTCAGAACCGGTCGCTCGTCTCGGCCGCCTTCACATAGGCTTCGGCATCGGCCGGCAGCAACAGCCGCTCGGCGACGAGCGCGTCGGCGGCCGCCTTCACCTTCACCACATAGCCGGCGCGCGTACCGTAGCGCTCTTCAAGCGAAGGCCGCGGATCGCCTACCGCCTCGCGCCCGGCCTTGCTCTTGGCGAACGGAATGTAAGAGCCGTCGCGGTCGCACAGCTCGCCCGGCTCCTTCTTGTACACATTCCAGCCCGTGTAGGTCGCGACCGGCACCGCGATCGGCGGCAGCTTGATGCCGGCAACCTCGTTGCCGTCAGCGTCCACGGCCGACACCAGCGTCGTGTAGGTGTTCGAAGCGGACGCGCCCTCGATCCAGTCGGCCGGCGCATCGATGCGGTTGCCGTTTGGCACGACCACGAAATCCTTCACCTTTGGCATCTTCGCCGCCGCATACCCGACCGCATTGCCGGCCGCGAGCGTGGGCACGCGGCTCGCGGGCGGCGCAATGCCCTTGGTGATCCAGTTCTCGAGCGCGACCACGAGCGCGCGCAGCGCCGGTCCTGGGCTGTGCGGATTGCTTGGATTGGCGCAGACGCCACGCCTGGGCTTGAGGCCGGCGCGCCCGCCGTGCTGGGTGCCGGCGATCATGTAGACGCGCGAGGTCGCAGGCAGCGCGAGATCGTGCTTGCCGAGCGGGTCCATGGTGAGGAGGGAAGCGCCCTTCTGCCAATACTCGGTCGAGGTGTTGGTCAGGATCAGAAGCGGGTCGCTGCCATCGCCGCGCAACAGCGAGCCGGTCTTGCCGGAAAACGGATCGGTCGTTTGCGCAGTGCTGAACGGGAACCAGTTCTCCGGATAGAGATGGTCCTCGTGCTGCGTGAAGGTGCGGTCGGGCTCGGCGAACACGTGATTGCCGAATACTTTTCCAGCCCCTGCGGTGTGCGCGAACACGCCGTCGAAGACGCGGCGCCCGCGCGCATCCCGGTTCATGCCGAGCTCGATGAAGTGGCGCAGGTAGCGGCCGCTCTGCGAGCCACCGAACGCCATGGTGTGGCGGATACCTGACGCGAGCGGATTGGCCGCACCCTTTTCATCAGCGCTCTCGTAGCGCAGGAAAGAGACCAGATCACGCGTCGCCGCAAAGCCGATGCCGACAACCTTTGGCGCGGCCGCCTCATAGAACAGCTCGTAGATGGCGAGCGGCGCGAGTTTGGTGCCCTTCGGCAGGAGCCTGATCGAGCGTGCGTCGACAAATTCCCACTGCTCGTGCGCTATCTCGGCACGATTGTCGGATTCGCGCGTCCGCATGGTGAGCCGCGCATTGGTCTTGTCGGTCGTGGCGGCCGGATAATGCAGCCGCGCCGTTTCCGCATCGGCGGGTCTGCGCTTGCCGACCTGGAACTCTTCCCTGACGCGACGCACCAGCGGCTTGCCGTTCTCCAACATGACCGGAAAGCGTGCGCCCATGGTGGCGTTGCGCTTCGGAACATCGGGATCCCAACCCGACCACATCACCGTGTAGCCGCGCTCGAACAGGAAGCCATTGCCGGCGTGCTCGGGCGTCTTCGGATCATTGAGCACCGCCGCGTTGCCGCCGACGAGATCGTGCAGGCGCTGGCCGAGCTGCTTGTTGCCGCGGTTGAGCACCTCGTAGAACAGGATGCCGTTGGCCTTGGCGGGATCGGCCGGACGCAGAATGAAAACGTCGACCTCGTACTCGACCATGCCGCGGGCGTTGCGCGGCGCCTTGTCCAGACCGACGATGGCGGCATGCTCGGGAGTAGCGGGATCAAGCTCGCCGCGCGCGACCCCTTTGATGCGCACATAGGGGCCGGTGTCGCCGAAGGCGCGGCTTTCCACGAACGGCTCCGGCGCACCGAGCTTGAGCTCGGTGAGCCTGGCCTGCGCCGAGGTGGTGGTCAGAAAGGCGCCAACCGCTGCGGCGCCCGCAAGCGCTTGATACGCGAGCCCTTGGCCCATGGCGTTTCCCCGAATTTGGTGTTCGTTGGCGCAAGCCTACAAGGCTTGGCGCTGCAACCTCAACAGGGAAACGAGAGCACCGCGCGCAACTTCAAACGTCGTCATCCCGGCCCGCAACCGCGGGCGCTCGCCCGCGGAAGCGTGAGCCGGGATCCATAGATCTATCCAAGAAAAAACAAAAAAGACTGGGTCCCGGGTCGCGCCTTTGGCGCGTCCGGGACGACAACCGAGATGCCAACGCTATGAAACTCAGGCCTCGGCCTTCGCCGACACGCCCTTGTCCTTGAGCAGCGACTGCAGCTCGCCGGCCTGGAACATCTCTCGCACGATGTCGCATCCGCCGACAAATTCGCCCTTGACGTAGAGCTGCGGGATGGTCGGCCAGTTGGAGTAGGACTTGATGCCGTTACGCAGGTCGTCGGATTCGAGCACGTTGAGACCCTTATAGCTCACGCCGAGGTGATCGAGGATCTGCACGATCTGCCCCGAGAAGCCGCACATCGGGAACTGCGGGGTGCCCTTCATGAACAGCACCACGTCGTTGCTCTTGACCTCGTTGTCGATGAATGTGTCGATGCTCATGATCTGCCTTGTCTGCGTGCGCCGGCTCTAGCTCTGCCCAATAATGTGGTGTGCCGATCCAGGCCGCGCCAGACCGGACTTTGCCCCAGGTTACTGCTCGGGGGTGCCGGTCTGCAATGCCAGGGCGTGCAATTTCCCGCCCATTTCGGCCTTGAGCGCCTCATAGACGATCTGGTGCTGCTGGACGCGCGATTTTCCGCGAAACGACGCCGAGATCACGGTCGCGGCGTAGTGATCGCCGTCGCCGGCGAGGTCGCGGATCGTCACCACGGCGTCCGGAATGCGTGCCTTGATCAGCCGTTCGATCTCGCCTGCGTCCATGGCCATGGCGACGGTCTCCGTACCCATTCAAGCGGCGGTGCCGCCCATATAGGCGGGCAGCCAGCCCTCGAACGATTCGCTCAGCTTTGCCACCAGAATGGGGCGCTCGCCAGCGAGCGTCAATGCGTCGCCGCCGGTGGTGCCGAGCCAGCGCATCGGGATCGAAAGGGCGCGGGCGCGCGTCGTGATCTTGGCCGCCTTGCCAGCCGGCATCGCCAGCACGTAGCGGGCCTGATCCTCGCCAAACCAGAAGGCATGCGCGGCGAGCGGCGCCGCGTCGAGCTCGGCGCCGATACCCGACGCCATGGCCATCTCGGCCAGCGCCACCACCAGCCCGCCGTCGGACACATCATGCACCGCGCTCACGACGCCTTCGGCGATCAACATGCGCACGAAGTCGCCGTTGCGGCGCTCGGCTGCGAGATCGACCGGCGGCGGCGCGCCCTCCTCGCGTCCGCAGACCTCGCGCAGATACATCGACTGCCCGAGCCAGCCGGTAGTCTCGCCGACCAAGAGCAGCGCCTCGCCCTGTCCCTTGAACGCGATCGTCGCCGACTTGGTGAAATCGTCGAGCACGCCCACGCCGCCGATCGAGGGCGTCGGCAGGATCGCGCGGCCGTGGGTCTCGTTGTAGAGCGACACGTTGCCAGACACGACCGGAAACTCAAGCACGTTACAGGCTTCCGCAATGCCGCGGATGCAGCCGACGAGCTGGCCCATGATCTCCGGCCGCTCCGGGTTGCCGAAATTGAGATTGTCGGTGACCGCGAGCGGGCGCGCGCCGACCGCGCTCAGATTGCGCCAGGCCTCCGCCACCGCCTGCTTGCCGCCCTCGAACGGATCGGCCTCGCAATAGCGCGGCGTCACGTCAGTCGTCAGCGCCAGCGCCTTCGGGCCCTCATTGATGCGCACGACCGCGGCGTCGCCGCCCGGCCGCTGCACGGTATTGCCGAGAATGACGTGATCGTATTGCTCCCACACCCAGCGCTTGCAGCAAAGGTCGGGCGAGCCGATGAGCTTGACGAGCGCGTCGGCGGTCGAGACGGGCGGCTTCACCTCGGCGGCTGTGATCGTCGCTAGCTGTGGCGAAGGCACGTGCGGCCGGTCGTAGACCGGCGCCTCGTCGCCGAGCTCCTTGATCGGCAGGTCGGCCATGGTCTTGCCGTCGTGGCGCACGATGAAGCGCTTGGTCGGCGTGGTCTTGCCCACCACCGCGAAGTCGAGCCCCCATTTGCGAAAGATCGCTTCCGCCTCCTTTTCCTTCTCGGGCTTGAGCACCATGAGCATGCGCTCCTGGCTCTCCGAGAGCATCATCTCGTAGGCGCTCATGCCGGTCTCTCGGCACGGCACGCTGTCGAGATCGAGCGTGACGCCGAGATCGCCCTTGGCGCCCATCTCGACCGCCGAGCAGGTGAGCCCGGCCGCGCCCATGTCCTGGATCGCGATCACGCAATCCTTCTGCATGATCTCGAGACAGGCCTCGAGCAGAAGCTTTTCGGAGAATGGATCGCCGACCTGCACGGTCGGGCGCTTCTCCTCGGCATCGGCGCCGAATTCCGCCGACGCCATGGTGGCGCCGTGGATGCCGTCGCGCCCCGTTTTGGAGCCGAGATAGACGATCGGCATGCCGACGCCGGAAGCGGCGGCGTAGAAGATCTTGTTGGTCTCCGCGATCCCCACCGCCATGGCGTTGACCAGACAGTTGCCGTCGTAGCGGGTGTGGAAGCGCACCGAGCCGCCGACCGTGGGCACGCCAAACGAATTGCCGTAGCCGCCAACGCCGGCGACGACGCCCGAGACGACATGGCGGGTGCGCGGATGCGACGGCGCCCCGAACGAGAGCGCATTGAGGCAGGCGATCGGCCGCGCCCCCATGGTGAAGACGTCGCGCAGGATGCCGCCGACGCCGGTCGCCGCCCCCTGGTAGGGCTCGATATAGCTCGGGTGGTTGTGGCTCTCCATCTTGAACACGCAAGCGAGCCCGTCGCCGATGTCGATCACGCCGGCATTCTCACCCGGCCCCTGGATCACCCAGGGCGCCTTGGTGGGCAGCGTGCGCAGGTGGATTTTCGAGGACTTGTACGAGCAGTGCTCGTTCCACATCGCCGAGAAGATGCCGAGCTCGGTGAAGGTCGGCGTACGCGCGATCAGCGCGCGGATGCGCTCGTACTCGTCGGGCTTGAGGCCATGGGCCTCGATCAGCGCCGGGGTGACTTGAGGTTGCTTGGTGGTTTGCTTGCTTGCCATTGCGGAGGGCCTTGCGAGCCCCCTTTTAGGCGAGACGGGCTGGCGGCGGAAAGGCCTAATTCACACGATATTTTGGGCAGCGGATGAGCGCAGCAGACGGCACCCGGTCGCATGCTGGATCAGGCGCGCAACGCCCGCTCGGCTGCCGCGATCCACTCGGCCTGCGCCTTCCGAACGTATTTTGGAGAGCGCCGCATCTGGGTGAGCACGTCGGCACACAGCCGCTTTGCCTCGGCGTCATGACCGTGCTTCCGCAGCAGCATTGCAAAACGCACCCGCGCTTCGGCGCCCGGATAGTAGTCGGCAAGCGCCCGGTATTCGTCGAGCGCCTCGGCCTCCCGTCCGCTTTCAGCAAGCGCACGCGCGTAGAGCAGGTGGCCGTCCGCCGATTGATAATCGGGCCAGTGCTCGCGCAACTGATCGAGCGTGGCGACCGCATCCTGCGGGCGCCCGAGACCGAATTCCGCGCGCGCCTTGCCGAGCGCATAAGCTGGCTCGTCGCCCATCGGGCGCGAGAGCGCATTTTCATAATGCGCGCGCGCTTCCGCGAACTTTCCGAGCGCCAGGCACTCCTCGGCAAGATCGACGCGGTTCGCGATGGTGTCGGAGATCGCGAGATCGTCCATAAGCTTGCGGTACTGTTTCTCCGGATCGAGCGTGTTGATGACGCGCAGGCGGGTCTTCTGCCCCTGCACGCTGCCAAACCACTCGGGCAACAGCTCGACCAGCACATACGCCAGGGCGCCAACGCCTGGCAGCAGCAGGATCAGGTAGGCCCAGGGCATGAAACGCCCGGTCTTGGCGGCATGAACAATAAGAGTGACGTCAATCAGAAACAGGATAATGGCGAGCGGCATGGCAAACTCCGCCATCGCCCTAGCATGGGCGCGCCCACTCGCGGTGGTGGTAGATGACCGCCGTCCACAGCCATGAAGTGCACAGGATAAGGCCGCTCAGGCGGCCTCGGCGAGATGCTGCACCAGCCCTGCGAACAGGCCACGGCCATCGGTGCAGCCCATCGCAGCCTCTACGTGGTTCTCGGGATGCGGCATCATCCCGAGCACGTTGCCGGCGTCGTTGAGGATGCCCGCGATGGCGTTGATCGCGCCATTGTGGTTCCAGGCCGGGTCGAGCTTACCGTCGGGCGTGGTGTAGCGAAATACCACCCTGCCCTCGCCTTCAAGGCGCGCGATGGTCTTCTTGTCGGCGATGTAGTTGCCCTCGCCATGCGCAACAGGCACCCGGATCACCTGGCCGGCATTATAGCCGCGCGTGAACGGCGTATCGGAGCGCTCGACCCGCAGATAGACGTCGCGGCAGATGAACTTGAGCGCGGCGTTGCGCATCAGCACGCCCGGCAGCAGCCCAGACTCGCAGAGGATCTGGAAACCGTTGCAGACGCCGAGCACCAGCCCGCCCTTTGCCGCATGCGCGCGCACGGCGTCCATGATCGGCGCGCGTGCCGCGATGGCGCCGCAGCGCAGGTAATCGCCATAGGAGAAGCCACCCGGAACCACGACAAGGTCGGTGCCCGCCGGCAGCGCGTGCTCCGCGTGCCAGACCATCGCCGGCTCGCGGCCGGAGACGAGCCGCAGCGTGCGCGCCATGTCGCGTTCGCGATTGATGCCAGGGAAGACGAGGACGGCGGCCCGCATCAGACGCCGAGTTCCTGCTCGGCCCAGTGCAGCACCAGATCGGTGTTGAGGAAATCGAGCGCCAGGCGCTCCGCGGTCTTGAGGTGCGCTTCCTCGGCGACGACGGTCGCGACCGCCACATCGCACTTGTCGTTGAAGCCGATGGCATGGGCGTAGACCGGCTTGGTGTAGCGCATATCGACGCGGTAGGGCCGGCTGCGCCCGTTCATCCAGCCAACCTTGATCTCGGTGCCGTCGGCCAGCCCGATCCATTTCTCGCTGTAGAGTTCGAGATCGCCGACGCGATCAAGCTCGGCATCATCGTCGACGCCGGTTGCGCAATTGCAAAATCCGATCTTGGCGCGCAGGTAGACATTGACCTCGACGCCGCAAGCAGCGGCGCTGCAGCGGTAGGCCTTGCCGAGGCCCCACTGGTCGAGCGGGAACGGCCAGTTCACCTCTTTCCACACCGGTTGCGGCGCGCCGACAGTCGACGCATCGCCCGCAAGCAATCCCGTAAGCCCGGCACTGAGCGCGACGACCAATATTGTGCTGCGCAGCCTCGTCATCGGACAACCTCAGCTCAATACTTCCACATCATAATTCTCGATCACCGTGTTGGCGAGGAGCTTGTCGGCGGCCTGCTTGAGCGCGGCCTCGGCCTTCTTGCGGTCCTTGCCCTTGAGCTCGATGTCGAACACCTTGCCCTGGCGCACGCTGGCGACGCCCGCGACGCCAAGCGACTTGAGTGCGCCTTCAATCGCCTTGCCCTGGGGGTCGAGGATGCCGGATTTCAGCGTCACGGTAACGCGGGCCTTCATGCGAATGATATCCTCGGTTATTCACGAATCCTTACACAACGTATCAAACGTAATTCTACGCGCCGCCGGCCCTAATGGACAGGGGCTGTCGCTTCTTCCAGGAGCCGCCCACAGCCCGCGATCCGACCGCTCTCGCCGACGAGGCGCATGGCGGCCCAGAACGCCGCCGGCGTGCTCGAAACAACCGGCACGCCATGGCGCGCTTCCAGCGGCCTGGCGACGCCGAGCGTGCGCAAGCCTCCGCAGGAGATCAGGATCGCCTCGGCTGCCGGCGCCTTCGCCACCGCCTCGGAGCTGAGCGCAATGATGTCGGCCTCGCTCTTGCGGCCTGGTCCGCCGAATTCGAGGATGTTGAAACATTCGAGCGCGGCGGTCTCGATGCCGGCCGCCGCCAGCAATTCCTTCAGGCGGTCATTCACCACGTCGGTGTAAGCGGTCGCGACCGCGACCTGCCGCGCGCCCACCTCGCGCAAGCCGTCGACGATTGCCTGGCTCATGGTCGAGACCGGAAGCCCAGTGCGCGCGCGCAGGCCTTCCAGCAGCCGGTCGTGAGCCTGCGGCCCGCGGAAGAAAGTGAGCGAGGTGCCGATCACCATGATGGCGTCGACGCCTTTTTGCGCGAGATCGTCGGCGGCGGCCGGGATGGCGTCGAACGCCGCCGCGTAGCCTTCCGGCGTGAGCGAGCGCACGCCGACGCCGCGCGGCAAGAAGGTCATGCCGGGATACATCTGGTGGCCCTCGGGCGGGACCTTGTCCTCCGCGAACGGCACCACCAGCCCGATCGTTACGTCTTTGCTCATGTCCTGCCCGCTCTGTTCATATCCGTTCAAGTTGCATCACTCGATGCGCGCGCCGGCTGCCTTCAGCACCTTGCCCCAGCGCACGATTTCGCTCTTGATGTAGTGGCCAAGCTCCTGCGGCGTGCTGGTCACGGGCTGCCAGCCGAGCCGCGTGAAGTGCGTCCTGGTCTCGGCCGACGTCATGATCTCGTTGAATGTCCGGTTGAGCTTGACCACGATCGCGTCCGGCGTGCGCGCTGGCGCCACCACTGCAATCCAGGCGTTCGCCTCGTAGCCCGTGATGCCGGCCTCGTGCATGGTGGGGACCTCGGGCAGAATATCAACGCGCGTTCTGGTCGTCACCGCGAGCGGACGCAGCCGCCCCTCGCGAATGAGACCGTGCGCAGCGCCGCCGACGTCGGCGAACATCATCTTGATGTGACCCGCGACCACGTCTTGCACCGCCGGCCCGCCGCCGCGATAGCCGACGTTGCGGATATCGATGCCGGCAAGCGTGCGGAAGAGTTCCGCATTGACGTGGTGCTGTGAGCCGACCCCGCCCGAGGCATAGTTCAGGCCCGGATTGGCCTTGGCGTAGCGCACGAGTTCCGCAACGGAATTGACCGGCAGCGAGGGATGCACCACCAGCACGAACGGCACCTGCGCGACCAGCGCAATCGGCGCGAAGTCCCTGGTCGGGTCATACGGGATATTCTTGTAGAGGCTCACCGCGATCGCGTAGGTCGAGCTGGTGCCGAGCAGGATCGTGTAGCCATCGGGCGCCGCCTTGGCGACGAAGTTGGCACCAAGCGTCGTACCCGAGCCGGCGCGGTTCTCGACGACGAAAGTCTGGCCGAGCCGCGTCTCCAGGCCCTTGGCGAAGAAGCGCGCCATGGCGTCGGTGCCGCCACCTGCCGCGTACGGCACGACGAAGCGCACCGGCTGCGTCGGATAGTCCTGCGCTTGAGCGATGCCTGCGACCGTGAGCAGCGCCATGGCTGCGATCGTGAGCCGGACCAAGGCTGCCCTCCCGCGTCGATATCTGTTGCGAGGTAGTCTAGACCGGATGCGGTTCAAATGAAATTGATCGAATAGGCCGTTTTGAACCGGACCAAAAGCGCGTGTGGCCGGCACGAGCCGGCCACAAGTCGCGGGAAGCGGCGCGTACGCGCCTAGCCCTTTACCAGCACCGGCCCGGTGCCCTGCGGACGCTCGCCGTCGTTCATGATGCCGAGCCGCTTGGCCACTTCGGTATAGGCTTCGAGCAGCCCGCCCATGTCGCGACGGAAGCGGTCCTTATCGAGCTTCTCGTTCGACTTGATGTCCCACAGCCGGCAGGAGTCGGGCGAGATCTCGTCGGCGACCACGATCCGCATCAGGTCGTTCTCCCAAAGCCGACCGGTCTCCATCTTGAAGTCCACGAGCCGAATGCCGACGCCCAGAAAGACGCCGGAGAGGAAGTCGTTGACGCGGATCGCCAACGCCATGATGTCGTCGATCTCCTGCGGCGTCGCCCAGCCGAAGGCGGTGATGTGCTCCTCCGACACCATCGGGGCGTTGAGCTGTTCGTTCTTGTAGTAGAACTCGATGATCGAGCGCGGCAGCTGCGTGCCCTCCTCGATGCCGAGCCGCTTGGAGAGCGAGCCCGCGGCGACGTTGCGCACCACCACTTCGAGCGGAATGATCTCGACCTCGCGAATGAGCTGCTCGCGCATGTTGAGCCGGCGGATGAAGTGCGTGGGCACACCGATGTCGTTGAGATGCTGAAAGACGTATTCGGAAATCCGGTTGTTGAGGACCCCCTTGCCCTCGATCACCTCGTGTTTCTTCTCATTGTGTGCGGTCGCGTCGTCCTTGAAGTGCTGGATCAGTGTTCCGGGCTCCGGCCCTTCGTAGAGGACCTTGGCCTTGCCTTCGTAGATGCGGCGACGGCGATTCATGGGAATGTACCGTGGTTTGTGAATGTCCATCTGGTGCCGTGGTTGCGGTGAACGTTGAAAGTGTTTTATCCGCGGCTGATGAACGCGACGGCACGGTCAGCGATGGTAGCGGTCGCGTCCATGGGCCGGAACCTAGCCGATCGCGCCGGGCAGCACAATCAAAGACATCGTGTCGACTTTCACAGCCTTGACTTGCATCAATGGTCCCGACAGCAGGCCGGCGTCGCGGCCCCATTGATTCGCGTGCAATCACTCCTTATCACATTGCGCACGCGCGCGGCCCGCTCGCATAGCGGCCGCGTTGGAAATTTGTTATCGATCTATGTCCCTAACGGGCCAACCCATCTGAGAGGTCGACAATGACCACGTTCGACAAGCGCGAAGAAGGCTTCGAAAAGAAGTTCGCGCACGACGAGGAGCTCAAATTTAAGGCGACCGCCCGCCGCAACAAGCTTCTGGGGCAGTGGGCGGCCGAGAAGCTCGGGCTCACCGGCGCGGCAGTCGATGCCTATGCCAAGGAGGTCATCGACGCCGATTTCGAGGAGGCCGGCGACGACGACGTGTTCCGCAAGGTGCGCAGGGATTTCGACGCCAAAGGCGTCGACCAATCCGATCACCAGATCCGCCGCACCATGCAGGAGCTGTTGGAGAAAGCGGTCGCCCAAATCAAGGCCGGCTCCTGACCGCGCGGAGGCGCTTCGATGGCTGACACATTCACGCTCGCGCGGCGCCTCAAGGCCGGCGAGACGGTCTATACCGGCTGGTGCGGCCTGCCCTATCCGCTGGTCACCGAGATCATCGCCCGCGAGGGCTTTGCGGCGGTCACGCTCGACGGCCAGCATGGCCTGTGGGACACGGCCGCGATCGTTGCCGCGGTCGCGGCCATACGGCAAGGCGGCGCGGCGCCGGTGGTGCGCGTGCCAGTCGGCGACTTCGCCAGCATCAGCCGCGCGCTCGACTTCGGCGCCGAGGGCATCATCGCGCCGATGATCAACACGGTCGAGGACGCGCGCGCGCTCGCGGCCTTCGCAAAATTCCCGCCGCTCGGCGAGCGCAGCTGGGGGCCGCATCGCGCCATGATGCTCGGCGGATTTACCGATCAGCAGGTCTATCTCGCGCAGGCCAATAGCCTCACGGTAACGCTGGCGATGGTCGAGACGCGCACGGCGCTCAGCAACCTCGAGGCCATCGTGGCGACACCGGGTGTCGACGGTTTGTTTCTCGGCCCCTCGGACCTCTCGATCGCGCTGTCGAACGGCGGCTCCCTCGATCCCTTCTCAAAGGATGTCGACGCCGAGATCGACCGCATCATTGCGGCCGCCAACAAGGCCGGCAAGATCCCGGGCGCCTATTGTCACAACGCGGAGCGCGCAGCCGCGCTCGCCAAGCGCGGCATGCGCTTCATCGCGGTGTCGAGTGACATGGGCTTTCTGCGCGCGGGCGTGGCCGCGCAGATGAAGGTGCTCAAGGGTTAGAAAAGATTTCGATCAAGTGAAATCAGTTCCAGCCCGCGGTCCTCAGCACCTCGGCGTGCGCGGTGCGACGGAAGTCGTTGGCCAAGCGGGGATCGCCGACATTCCGCGCCAGCACCATGCCGCCGACGCACAGGGCAACGAGCGCGAGGGCACGTTCGTGCGCCCGCGGCAGGTTTAGGTTGTCCTCGAAGACGTTGATCATCTGCTCTACGACCGCCTGATAGGCGGCTTTGACCGCCTCCCCGCTGCGTTCGACGTCGGAGGCCGTCCCAAGCAGCGGGCAGCAGCCTTCGTGATCGTCGAAGTGCTCACGCGAGAAATATGCGAGCACCAAGCACGCCATCGAAGGGCTGTCGGAATCGCTCGACCACGAAGTGCGCGCGTTCGGCATTCGCGTGGTCTTGATCGAGCCGCACTATATCAGGACCAATCTCGACGCGAGCGCTGCGCAGGCGGAAGGTCGGATCGACGCCTATGCGTCGCAGCGCCAACGGACAGCGGCAGTGATCACACATAGTACCAACACCGCGCCGGAGCCGACGCTCATCGCCGAGGAAGTGTTGCGATCGATCGAAGGGCCCTACCGGATGCGGCGGCCGGTCGGCCAGGCCGCTCTTCTGAGCTGGCTGCGCAGGCTGTTGCCGGCCCGGTTATTCGAGCCGAGCCTGCGCAAGGCATTCGCGCTTGAGCCATCGAGCAAGGGCTCACGGAACCGCGTGCTCAAACCCTGAGGGAAAGCAACATGCTCGATTTCATCGGCATGGTCATCACGGCGGCCTTGATGGTGCTGTTCGTCAACGTCCTGACCACCTTCATAGACGTCCCGTGGGTCGCCAAGATCACGCTTGCCGCCGTGATCGGCGTCTGGATCGGGCTCGCTGCTGCGGTGCCGGGAGCCGGGAGAACTCAAGATCGCGCGGCCGGTAGGGGACATGCCATGACCAGAAAGATTTTCGTAAACCTCCCGGTGAAGGACCTCAAGCGGTCGATGTCGTTCTTCAAGGAGCTTGGCTTCCAGTTCAACCCGCAATTCACCGATGATACAGCAGCCTGCATGGTAATCGCTGAAGATATTTACGCGATGCTGCTCACGCACACAAAATTCAAGATGTTCACCAAGAAGGAGATCGCGGACACAACCAGGTTCACCGAGGAGCTGACCGCCCTGTCGTTCGAAAGCAAGGCTAAGGTCGACGACCTTCTCGAGACAGCTCTCAAGGCAGGAGCAATCGAATCCGGTGAACTTCAGGACTATGGGTTCATGTACGGCCGGAGCTTCGACGACCTCGACGGTCATACCTGGGAGATCTTCTGGATGGACCCGAACCATATCCAGAAGACCTAATGGCAAATTGCATCATCGAGTTCGTAAGACGCGGCGAGAGGATGGGGCTACGGATCAAGTTGAATGTGGAGTTGATAATGTCGCAACCGATCCTGTTCCTAATAACCAGCGTTGGATTTTGTTTTGTCGCCTGGGGCATCGTCGTAGCGTGGTACGTCTGGCCACACCTGCGAGGTCGATCGCGTGCAGAGGCCATGCGGCCACTGCTCGTTCTGCATAGTTTTCGTTTCGTCGGCCTGTCGTTTTTGGTGCCTGGAGTGGTCTCACCCGACTTGCCTGCTGCTTGGGCAGGACCCGCTGCTTACGGCGACCTCATTGCGGCGATCCTCGCCTTGCTGGCCCTGGCGGGGCTGAAGAGCAGGTCGGGAATGCCACTGGTCTGGGTGACTAACGTATGGGGCTTAGCGGACTTCCTCTACGCGTTCTATGAGGCCAATCGCGGGGGCTTGACCCTGGTCAGTTGGGTGCCGGCTACTTCATTGTCACTGTCTTCGTACCACTGCTCCTCATCACGCACGGGCTGTTGTTCCGCCTCCTCTTATCGAGAGACGTTGCCGGCGCCGAGCCGGACAATTGGCGTGCGGCATAAGCACTCCCGAACGTGGAACGATGCTCGCCTCGCTGAGGAGGATCAAATGCCCGATAAACTAACGATCGTTCTGGTTCATGGCTTCTGGGGCGCCGCCGCGCACTGGAGCAGGGCAATCGTTCTCTTCTCTAAGTTGGGCTGCTAGTCCATCAGCGCTGTCGAAAATCCACTCACCTCGCTTAAGGACGACGTTGAACGAACCCGCAAAATGATCGCTCAGTAAAAAGGGACGAGGACTTCCTTGTTGGCCATTCCTACGGTGGCACGGTGATCACCGAGGCCGGCGATCAGCCAATGTCATCGGGTTAGAATAGAGTCCGTGTTCATCCAGAAGCTCTGAAAGCGTGCGGGACGGCGGCGCGCCTATTCTGTTTTGCCAATCACCGCCATGATGCGCTCGAGCACAGCGTCCACATTGGCCTCAACTTCAGCCGCCTGCACGACGACCACCCTATAGTCCCTCTGCTCCAACCAGTTGCATCGCTCGACGCGCGCCTTCGCCGCCCCCTCGCTCTCGCCATCCGGCACGAGATCGATCACCAGCCGCAGCGGGAACGACACAACGTCGGTGACATGGCGCCCGACCGGCGTCTGCCGCTTGAAGCCATGGCTGGCGAAGCGCCGGTCGTTGGTGAGCGCATGCCAGAGCTTGCGCTCCGCCTCGGTCGGGTTTCTGCGCAAGAGACGCGCGAGCCCGCGCACCGGCGACTGCGCCTCCTGGCCGGGCTCGCGCTCGGCGATCAGCGTGCGCAGCACCTCGGCCTCCGCGCCATCGAGCACGCCGCCGCGCGCCGGGCCCTTGCGGCCTTCGGCGATCGACATGATGACGCCCGAGAGCGTCTGGATGTCCTGCCGCGTCGGCTGCATGCGGTGGAAGATGTTGCGCAGGTTGATCATCATGGTCTCGTGCTTCTCGGGCGGCCGGAAGAACTCGACCCGGTCGAGCTCGCGCTCGACGTTCTCGAAGAACGCGAAAAGCTGCTCCTTGGTGGCGGGGTCCGACTTCTGCGGCATCGCGAATGGCAGCGCACCGCTGGTAACGAGCTTGAACCACTCGTACGCAATGACGAGCACCGCTTGCGCAAGATTGAGCGACGCAAAGGCCGGATTGACCGGATAGGTGACGATGGCGTCGGTGAGCGCGACTTCGGTGTTCTCGAGCCCGTAGCGCTCGCGCCCGAACACGACGGCAACCTTCTCGCCCGCCGCAATCCGCGGCGCCATCACGCGCGCGGCCTCTTCCGGAGCGATCACCGGCTTGGCCTGATCATGCGCGCGCGCGGTGGTCGCCAGCACATAGCTGCAGTCGGCGATCGCCGCCTCGATGGTGTCGAAAAGCACCGCCTCGTCGAGGATGCGGTCGGCGCCGGAGGCGGCCACATAGGCGCGCGGATTCGGCCAGCCGTCGCGCGGCTTGATCAGCCGCAGCCGCGACAGCCCGAAATTGGCCATCGCGCGCGCGGTCGTGCCGATATTGTCGCCGAGCTGCGGCTCGAGCAGGATCACGATCGGGCCCGGCGCGACGACCCAGGTCTTGGTCTTGTCTGTTCCCGATCCGGGCATGCGGTCTGATCTCTTTCCAGGATTGCCTGTGTTAGCAACATCATAAGACCGGCCGGATCAACCGGCCTCGGCGGCCCGGAGGCGTCGTCCCAGCCGACGCCGAAATCGCCTTGCAGGACGGCCTGCGCCGGGCCATAAGGGCCGCGCCCCGGGGTCCCCCGGGCTCCCCCCGTTGGCCGGCGCGAAGAAGGCTTTGAATTCGATGGCGAAAATCAAGGTAGCGAATCCGATCGTCGAGATGGACGGCGACGAGATGACCCGCATCATCTGGAAATACATCAAGGACAAGCTGATCCATCCCCATCTCGACCTTCAACTTCTCTACTACGACCTCGGCATGGAGAAGCGCGACGAGACCAACGACCAGATCACCATCGACGCGGCCGAGATGACCAAAAAGGTCGGCGTCGCAGTCAAGTGCGCCACCATCACACCCGACGCCGGGCGCGTGAAGGAATTCAACCTGAAGGAAATGTGGCGCTCGCCGAACGGCACCATCCGCAACATCCTGGGCGGCGTGATCTTCCGCGAGCCGATCATCTGCAAGAACGTGCCGCGCCTGGTGCCGGGCTGGACCAAGCCGATCATCATCGGCCGCCATGCCTACGGCGACCAATACCGCGCGACCGACTACCGGGTGCCCGGCAAGGGCAAGCTGTACCTCAACTTTGTCGGCGACGACGGCCAGAAGATCGAGCGCGAGGTGTTCCAGTTCCCCGGCGCCGGCGTCGCGATGGCGATGTATAACCTCGACGATTCGATCCGCGACTTCGCGCGCGCCTCGATGAATTTTGCTCTCAACCGGGGCTATCCGCTCTATCTCTCGACCAAGAACACGATCGTCAAGGTCTATGACGGCCGCTTTGCGGACATCTTCCAGGAGGTGTTCGAGAAGGAGTTCAAGGACAAGTTCGCCGAGAAGAAGATCACCTACGAGCACCGCCTGATCGACGACATGGTGGCGGCCGCGCTCAAGTGGTCGGGCGGCTACGTATGGGCGTGCAAGAACTACGACGGCGACGTGCAGTCGGACACGGTGGCGCAGGGCTACGGCTCGCTCGGGCTGATGACCTCGGTGCTGACAACGCCGGACGGCAAGACCGTGGAGGCGGAGGCCGCCCACGGCACGGTGACGCGCCACTATCGCGAGCACCAGAAGGGCAAGGAGACCTCGACCAACTCGGTCGCGTCGATCTTCGCCTGGTCGCGCGGGCTCGCCCACCGCGCCAAGCTCGACAACAACGCGGAGCTGGCGAAATTCGCCGCGACGCTCGAGCGCGTCACCATCGGCACCGTCGAGTCGGGCTTCATGACCAAGGATCTGGCGCTGCTTGTCGGCTCCGACCAGAAGTGGCTCTCGACCACCGGCTTCCTCGACAAGGTCGACGAGAACCTAAAGAAAGCGATGGCGGCCTGAAGCTGCCTGCTTGCTGAGCTCAACGTGCCGGGCCCGCTTCGGGCCCGGTTTTTTTGGCCCGGCTGCCGGTCGGTACGGTTCGTTCTTGCTCAGCCGGCATATAGCGACCGGCGAGGCGCGAGCTATGTGACGGCCGGAGCGATTGAGCTCGATCCGCCCGGACTGTCGATCGACGTCGCGCCTATCGTCGATTGAGCAGGGCAGGCGCTATCCGCCGAGCGCCGTAACGATGGCGGCGAGCGCGGCGTCGGCCTGGGAGCCATCGGGACCGCCGGCCTGCGCCATGTCAGGCTTTCCGCCGCCGCCCTTGCCCCCGAGCACCGCAGAAGCTTTGCGCACCAGGTCAACGGCCGAGATACGCGCCACGAGATCGTGTGTTACACCGACGACAATGCTGGCCTTGCCATCCTCACTGGTGGCGACAAGCGCCACGACGCCGGACCCAAGTTGCTTCTTGCCCTCGTCGGCAAGGCTTTTCAGGTCCTTGATGTCGATGCCGGAAACTGCGCGCGCCATCAGCTTTATGTCACCCACCATGCGCACGCCGTCGGCGCCACTGGCCTTGGCCCCGCCGCCCATGGCGAGCTTCTTTTTCGCGTCCGAGAGCTCGCGCTCGAGCCGCCGACGCTCGTCGAGCAGCGTGCCGAGCCGTTCCGGCAGATCCTCCAGCGGAGTCTTCAATTCGGCGGCGGCACTCTTGGCAAGCTGCGCCACGCTATTGGCGGCCTTGCGCGCGGCAGTGCCGGTGAGCGCCTCGATACGACGCACGCCGGCCGCGACGCCCGCCTCGCCGACCACCGAGATGAGCCCGATGTCGCCGGTACGCCGCACATGCGTGCCGCCGCAAAGCTCCACCGACCAGCCCATCGCGTTGCCGCTGTCACCCATGGCGACGACGCGCACCTCGTCGCCGTATTTCTCGCCGAAGAGCGCGCGCGCGCCGGACGCGATCGCGTCGTCGACCGCCATCAGGCGGGTGGTGACGGGGGAATTCTGCAGCACGATGTCGTTGGCGATGTCCTCGACGCGCTCGAGTTCGGCAGCGCTGATGGGCTTGGGATGGGAGAAATCGAAACGCAGCCGCTCGGGCGCCACCAGCGAGCCCTTCTGCGCGACGTGATCGCCCAGCACCTGGCGCAGCGCCTCGTGCAGAAGATGCGTCGCCGAGTGGTTCTGCCGGATGGCGCTGCGGCGGCCATGATCGACGGTGAGCGCGAGCGCGGTGCCGACCTTGAGCGCGCCTTCTTCGACCGTGCCGGCATGCACGAACAGGTCGCCCGCCTTCTTCTGGCTGTCGGTCACCCGCAAGCGCACGCCATCCGCGCTCATCGTGCCGGTGTCGCCGACCTGGCCGCCGGACTCGCCATAGAATGGCGTCTGGTTGAGTACGACCTCGCCGCTCTCGCCCGCCTTGAGCGAGGCGACTTCCTTACCGTCCTTCACCAGCGCCGCCACCACGCCTTCGGCCGCCTCAGTGTCGTAGCCGAGAAACTCGGTCGCGCCGAGCTTCTCGCGCAGTGAGAACCACACCGCTTCGGTGGCGGCATCGCCGGAGCCTTTCCAGGATTCGCGCGCCTTCTCGCGCTGGCGCTCCATCGCGGCGTTGAAGGCGTCGGTGTCGACCGTGATGCCGCGCGGCTTGAGAGCGTCCTGTGTGAGGTCGAGGGGAAAGCCATAGGTGTCGTAGAGCGTGAAGGCCGCGTCGCCTGAGAAGCTGGCGCCACGCGCGAGTCCCCTGCTCTCTTCGTCGAGGATCGCAAGCCCGCGCTCGAGCGTATGGCGAAAGCGCGTCTCCTCGAGCTGGAGCGTCTCGGCGATCAGCCTCTCCGCGCGCAGAAGCTCGGGATAGGCCTGTCCCATCTCGCGCGTGAGCGTCGGCACCAGCCGCCACAACAGCGGTTCCTTGGAACCGAGCAACTCCGCATGCCGCATGGCGCGGCGCATGATGCGGCGGAGCACATAGCCGCGGCCCTCGTTCGACGGCAGCACGCCATCGGCGATCAGGAACGCGCTCGCGCGCAAGTGGTCGGCGATCACGCGATGCGAGACCCCGCGCGGGCCTTCCGGCTCGACACCGGTGAGATCGGCAACGTGCAGGATGATGGCGCCGAACAGGTCGATTTTGTAGTTGTCGTGGGTGCCCTGCAGCACCGCCGCAATGCGCTCGAGCCCCATGCCGGTGTCGATCGAGGGCCTGGGCAGGCCGACGCGCTGTCCGCCCACCTGCTGATCGAACTGCATGAACACGAGATTCCAGATCTCGATGAAGCGGTCGCCGTCGGCGTCAGGCGAACCGGGCGGTCCGCCCGGGATGTGGGCGCCATGATCGTAGAAAATCTCCGAGCAGGGCCCGCAGGGGCCGGTGTCGCCCATCTGCCAGAAGTTGTCGCTGCCGGCGATACGTACGATCTTGCCGTCGGGCAGGCCCGCGATCTTCTTCCACAGCCGGAACGCGTCGTCGTCCTCGACATAGACCGTCACCATCAGGCGGTCGACCGGCAGGTCGAACTCCTTGGTGATCAGATTCCAGGCCAGCTCGATGGCGCGGTCCTTGAAATAGTCGCCGAACGAGAAGTTGCCGAGCATCTCGAAAAACGTGTGGTGGCGCGCCGTGTAGCCGACATTGTCGAGGTCGTTGTGCTTGCCGCCGGCGCGCACGCATTTCTGCGCGGTCGCGGCCCGCGTGTAGGGGCGCTTTTCAAGCCCGGTGAACACGTTCTTGAACTGCACCATGCCCGCATTGGTGAACATCAGGGTGGGGTCGTTGCGCGGCACCAGCGGTGAGGACGGCACCACGGTGTGGCCGTTCCTGGCGAAGTAGTCGAGAAAGGTCGACCTGATCTCGTTGACGCCGCTCATGGCCTGTCCATCGTGCCTGCGCACGCGGCCCAAGAGGCCGCCATACGCCGATTTTCGAACCGCCCGCTTTTACCGGCGGCCCCCCGCCCTGTCCAGGAACCAGCCGTTTCCAGGCCGCCACCGCTCCGATATAAGCGCCAGCACCCCGCCCTGCGACCCACCGCACCCCAAAGCCAGACATGCCCGATACGCCCTCGCAGCTCGAACAGTCACTACGCGGCGGCCGTTTTGTCATCACGACGGAGCTGACCCCGCCGGTCTCGTTCGATCCGGAAGATCTCCTGCGCAAGGTGTGGCCGCTCAAAGGCCTCGCCGACGCGGTCAACGTCACCGACGGGGCGAGCGCTCGCGCCCACATGAGCGCGCTCGCGGCTGCATCCCTGCTGGCGCGCGAAGGGGTTGAGCCGATCCTGCAACTCACCTGCCGTGACCGCAACCGCATCGCGCTCGAAGCTGATTTGATGGGCGCCGCCGCGCTCGGTATTCACAACCTGCTGCTCCTGACCGGCGACGACCCAAAGGCCGGCGACCAGCCCGACACCAAGCCGGTGTTCGACGTCAATTCGACCGCGCTCACCGCCATGGCACGCGTCATGCGCGAGAAGGGCGAACTGCCGACCGGTAGGGCTATTTCCGGGAAAGCGCATTTCTTCCTCGGCGCCGCCGACCTGCCGATCGACCCGCCAGCGGGCTGGGCGCCGACGAAACTTGGCGCTAAGGCAAACGCTGGCGCGCAGTTCGTGCAAACCCAGTTCTGCATGGATCAAGGCATTATTGCTCGCTATGCGCAGCACCTCGCGGGTCACGCCGCGACCCGCGCGCTCCATCTCCTGATCGGCATTGCGCCACTGCGCTCGGCCAAGTCGGCGCGCTGGATGCGGGAGCATCTCTACGGCACGATCATACCGGATGCGATCATCGAGCAACTCGAGCACACCGCCGATCCGGCCACCGAAGGCGCGCGCATCTGCGTGGCACTGATCGAAGCGCTTGCCGCCACACCGGGCGTCGCCGGCGTGCACATCATGGCGCCGGCAAACGAGGCTGCCGTGCCCGACGTCATTGCGCAGGCGCGGCAGCGATTGCCGAAACGGTAGACCATGCCAACAGCGATCCAGGATCGTTGGCCGTCATCCTGAGGTGAGAGGTCGCCATAGCGGGCGCAGCCTGCGTACACTTGGCTGCGATGCGGCCGAGCCTCGAAGGGTGACGGCCCATGTGCAAGCGCAGGTCGAGGCCGAACATCCTTCGAGGCTCGCTCCGCTCGCTCCTCAGGATGACGGGCTATTGTCCATCCGCTGGATCGGGGGCCCAACCCGCCGGGGCAATGCAAACGTCAAATGGCCGGGACAAGCCCGGCCACGATGGCGCCTGAAGTCATATTTTAGGTCACAACCTGTCAGGCCACGACCCACCGGTATCACTTGTCTCCGTCATCGTCGTCATCATCCTCTTTCTCGCCGGTCAGGATCTTGTCGGCGATGAGACCCGCGTTCTGGCGCACAGCCGCCTCAATCTTCGCGGCAACGTCAGGATTCTGCTTGAGGAAGGTCTTGGCGTTCTCGCGGCCTTGGCCGACGCGCTGGCTGTCGTAGGAGAACCAGGCGCCCGACTTCTCCACCACGCCGACCTTGACGCCGAGGTCGATGAGCTCGCCGACCTTCGACACGCCTTCGCCATACATGATGTCGAACTCGACGGTCTTGAATGGCGGGGCGAGCTTGTTCTTCACCACCTTGACGCGGGTCTGGTTGCCGACCACCTCGTCACGCTCCTTGATCGCGCCGATGCGGCGGATGTCGAGCCTCACGGAGGCGTAGAACTTGAGCGCGTTGCCGCCGGTGGTCGTCTCGGGCGAGCCGTACATGACGCCGATCTTCATACGGATCTGGTTGATGAAGATGACCATCGTGTTGGACTTGTTGATCGAGGCGGTGAGCTTGCGCAGCGCCTGGCTCATCAGCCGCGCCTGCAGGCCCGGCATCTGATCGCCCATCTCGCCTTCAAGCTCGGCGCGCGGAACGAGCGCCGCAACCGAATCGATCACCAGGACGTCGACCGCGCCCGAGCGCACCAACGTGTCGGCGATCTCAAGCGCCTGCTCGCCGGTGTCAGGCTGCGAGATCAGGAGCTCGTCGACATTCACGCCGAGCTTGCGGGCATAGATCGGGTCGAGCGCGTGCTCGGCGTCCACGAACGCGCAGATGCCGCCCTTCTTCTGGGCTTCCGCCACGCAGTGCAGCGCGAGCGTGGTCTTGCCGGAGGATTCCGGCCCGTAGATCTCCACCACCCGCCCGCGCGGCAACCCGCCGACGCCGAGCGCGATATCGAGGCCGAGCGAGCCGGTCGAGACCGTCTCCACGTCCATCGACTTGTCGTTCTTGCCTAGCCGCATGATCGAGCCCTTGCCGAAATTGCGCTCGATCTGGGAGAGCGCAGCATCAAGGGCTTTCGACTTATCCATGGACGACCCTTCAACGACGAGACGGACGACGGCGTTCGACATGTCCCACTCCTTATGACCGGGATTCGGAACAGCGACAACGCGAGCCCATCCCGCGCAAGCGCTTTCCCGGTATGAGCAACAATGTACACGATCTGTTCTCTGTTCGCAATATGTTCTATGAACGAGCCAGGGTGCTGTCCAGTCGATTTAGGACATGACCCGAGCCAGAACTGTTATTTTTCTGTGATCTTCCTCCCGACCGAAGGGGCGCCGCTTGGAACCGTCTCAAACGCCTGAAATATAAAACAAAACGCCCCGCCGCGAAGGCGAGGCGCAAGTCGTGGGAGGTTTCCCCAAGGGAAGCAGGAGGTTTATATCAAATTTATTTTCGTAACCAAAGCCCGGCAGCGCTGGCAGATCGTCGCACGAGGCAAGCGTCCACAGTTCGTCAGGCTCGGCGCATTACGGCCCGAATTTCAGCATAGGAAAGTCGATTGACTGATGATGGTCACGGGTCATGTCGACATCGCATGTCGTCAGCAGATCAATGGGCCTTCCATCGCATCCGCACGACCACATCGTGCCTCGCCTTTCGCCAGACTTGGTCACAGTACGGACCAACGAATCGGCTTGTAGAGAGCGCTAAAGCTGCTCCTGCAGTTTCTCTAGGCGCGCCCAAAAAATAAGCCCCGCTTACGCGGGGCCAAGTCAAAGGGAGGAAACGCCCCCTGTTCAGGGGCAACTGCAAAATATCAGAGTCGGCTGCACTTTCTACGGGCAGTTGAAATTAGCCTTTCCTTGTGACTTTTGAGACACAGGCACTTTTTCCCGCCCAGCCATTGATCACTGGCGCGCTTTAAGTCCACCGATTTACTGTGAATTAAAAATGAGAACCGAAATGGATTCATGAGCTTGCCGGCGATTTCGCGTTTGCGGCGGTACCCAGTAGCCGCGCGCGGCTAATGCTCTCTCGGGCGGTTGTACGGGCGGGCACCCCATGGCTTTATCCCCACCAATCCCCAGCCCCGCTGTCGCAGGGCCGACTGCAGGAGACTCTTTGGCGTCAGCACTCAAGCCCGTCACTCTGATCACCGGCGCGTCGGCCGGCATCGGGGCGGCATTTGCCCGCCTGTTCGCGGAGCGCGGCCACGAATGCGTACTGGTGGCACGGCGCGCAGCACGGCTTGCAGCCCTCGCCGACGAGATTGCAGCCGCAGGCCACACGCGCCCGCATGCAATCGCATTGGATCTCACCGAGCACGATGCTCCTGCGCGCCTCGCCGCGGAGCTCGCCGCACGCAATCTCGAGCCTGCGATCGTGGTCAACAACGCCGGGTTCGGGCTGCGCGGCGCGGCCGCCGACCTTGACCACGCCGAGGAACTCGCCATGGTCGACCTCAACGTGCGCGCGCTAACCGCCTTGTCGCTTCTCTTTGTCGATAGCCTCAAGCGGCACCGCGGCGGGCTGATCAACGTTGCCTCTCTGTCGAGTTTCTTTCCGGGACCGGGCATGGCCGTCTACTTCGCCAGCAAGGCCTACGTGCTGTCCCTGAGCGAGGCGCTTGGGCGCGAACTGGCACCCCTTGGCATTCGCGTGACGTCCATCTGCCCCGGGCCGGTGCCGACCGAGTTTCAGGCACGCGCCGGACTCGACGAGAAGCTGCCGCCGCTCTTGACCCGTTCGGCAGAACGCGTCGCACGTGACGCCTACGACGCCTTCATGGCTGGC
The DNA here is from genome assembly GCA_963753575.1 of uncultured Alphaproteobacteria bacterium. Taxonomy (GTDB): domain Bacteria; phylum Pseudomonadota; class Alphaproteobacteria; order Rhizobiales; family Xanthobacteraceae; genus VAZQ01. The sequence continues at coordinate 291,833 of CAVWCR010000003.1, read as the reverse complement.
CGGCGTCTGATCGTGCCCGGCCTCGCCAACAAGATCGCGGCGGCGCTGCCGCGCCTCATGCCGCGCGCGCTGGTACTGTGGGGGGTCGAAGTCTATCAGATGAAGGCGGCGCGGCGGGTATCGCCGAATTGGTAGAGCCCGCGCCCTCCCCGATAGCGTCGGCAGCGGTGGTATCAAATAGCCGACACTTGGGCTCCACCCCCAAACCCAAAGTCATTCCAACGATTCGTAGCCGTCAGCCGTTGTACGGGTTTCCTGATTAGGATTATTCTAAATTGGTTCGGGGATGGCGGAGAAGCCGCCATCAAGAACATGGGGGTGGGGATGCGTGAGCTTCGCGTCTTGAGGCTGCGTGCCTTGGCGGTTGTGATCGTGCTGTTGATGGCTGGAGTAGCAGAGCTGCGGGCCGACGACGAAATCCAGGTCTACAACGCCGAGATCAACGAGCCCGGCAAGTGGTCGGTGCAGTCGCATATGAACTATGCCATCGTCGGCCGCAAGCAGCCCGACTTTCCCGGCGGCCTCATCCCCAACCACACACTCGAAGGCACGCCCGAGTTCGCCTATGGCGTGACGCCGTGGTTCGAGTTCGGCTTCTACCTTCCCTACGCGGTTGACCGCGATGGATTTCATTCCAACGCCGGCAAGGTCCGCTTCCTGTTCGTCACGCCCGACGCCGCCAAGCGCGATTTCTGGTACGGCATCAACTTCGAGTTCGGCTACGCGACGACGAAATTTTCCGAGACGCGCTGGAACATGGAAGTCCGCCCGATCATCGGCTGGACCTTCGGCGACTATGAACTGATCTTCAATCCGATCGTCGAGGCAGGCTTTGGCGACAAGGGCGATGCCCTTTTCACGCCGGCGGCGCGTTTCGCGAAGAAGATCGGCAAGGATCTCTCGATCGGCATCGAATACTACGCCGACCTCGGACCGATCGGGCACATCCTGCCAGTCAAGGAGCAGGGCCACAACGTCTTCGGCGTGGTCGACTTCAAGATCGCCGATGTCGACGTGAACTTCGGCATCGGCTACGGCCTCACCGAGGGCTCCGACCGCTGGCTGGCCAAGATGATCCTGAGCAAGGATCTCGACTTCGGCGAGCCCAAGCCGAACAGCTCGACCGGATCGGTGCGCCGGGTGATTTCCAAGTAGCGGCGGCATCGGCACCGCAGGCCCGCTCGACTATTTCCGACCGGTCGCCTTGAAAAAGGTGTAGCAAAAGACACCATCCGCCTCGGCGGCGCGGTGCAACGCCCCTTGTCGAAGTCGCGGGCCGACAGAAGATCATTGTCCAGGGCGGGTTTGCGAACGCCCTCGATCATGGCCGTGAATGTCTTGCGCGTGAAGCCGTCGACCATTGCGGGCCTGGAGGCGTCGATCAGCGCATCGCCGCCCGCCTCGGCCTGCAAGGTCACCTGGCACTGCATGGCATTGCGGGCGTGGTCGTCATCGGGATGGAAGAAGGTTGAGCCGTGGTCGGGTGCGACCAAGATTGATCGCACCCGCAAAACCGTCATGCCGCGCTGGTCGACGCGCACATGGACCATGACCGGCAAGGCATCAATCGAACGGATTGATCACCTTGCAGAGCGTCTTTTCCCAGACCAAACATCCGCCACCACTCGTCGGAAACGTACATACCCAGACCCCGCAGGGGCCCTTGGAGCTATGCACGCGGAAACCGAGCGAACGGGGTGCTGGTCTGTGACGCCCGTAGCTTATTGCCGGATGACTTTTGGTGAAATGCGGCCTGTTGTGCGAAGATTGGGCTGCGTCAGCACTGTTCGACGCGGCGGCGAAACCGATGGTGGCGACAGCGACCAAGAGGACAACACGGTTCGACATTGTGATCTCCTGTGACTCGTTCCTGGGACTTCTGCCCAGTTTGTCGCCTCGGGCCGATACGGAGTTCACGAGAGCGCAAAAAATGCCGGCAGCACTTCAACGCGCGAGAACTATGTAGATCACGTTCGGGCTCAGGCCGATCGCGCCTTTGATTTGACGCATAAGTGGGGCGCGAAGATTTCGGCGCAGGGACGATGCATTCTCCAAGCTCTGCGTAGCAATGCGGCGGAGGGCCGGCTCACGGCCGCGCCCCCCCCTTCAACTCACCGGCTGGATATCGGATGCCATTGAACCCCGAAGTCCTGCGCGAGATCGACGGCCTTGTTCGCGGCGGCTTCGAGGAACGCGCGCGCATCATCGAGGTCTTCTGCGAGGAGATGTACGCGCCTGGAGAGCTTGACGAGGCTGAGGTCATCGCGGCGGTCGACGCGGCGTACGCTGCTCTTGCACGAGACAAGGCGACCTGGCCTGCGACGACCGACTGCGACAAGCTCGACCGGGTGTTCGTCGCGCTCAATGCCCGTGGGATTATCGCCTTGCAATACGCCGGAGATACCCAAAGTGATGGGTATGACGACGTCAGGGAAGCCTACCACCGTCGCTCTGATCGCGACCAGGTCATTGGTTACTGTTTCTATCACGGGCAGGACCTGGAGCGCGCCGTGCATGGCGGGGGCCTTTACCTCGCGTTCGGCCCGATGGATGCCAACAACGAGGAAACGGGAGGACCGCGCATTGGTGCAATGATTGTCGAGGAGTTCAGCCGCGTGGGGCTCGAGGTGCAATGGAACGGCACATTTCGCCAACGCATTTGCCTGCCCGCGATCGACTGGAAACGCCGATGACGCGTTGGCCTTGCGTGACTGGAACATGATCCCGAAAAGTTTCAGACTTTTCGGACAGGATCATGCGATCAAACAAAGCTTGGAGCGAAATCGCGATTCAATCTATCAGGCTGCTGAAAAAACTCTCGGCTGTCATTCCGGCCGAGCCAACGGGTCCGCGCGTAGCGCGGCCCGATGACAGGCCGGAATCCATAACCCCTGCCTTGTTGCTGAGGAAATACAGGGGCTATGGATTCCGGGCTCCGGCCTTCGGCCGGCCCCGGAATGACATCGAAAGAGTTTTTCAGCAGCCGGCGAACGCGATTTCGCTCTTGCCGGCGAACGCGCCATTGGCGCGATCGCGCCTCACACCATGGTGGAGGCTTCTTCCTCGGTCGGCAGCCGGCCATCGGGCGTGAGGTGATCGACCAGGTTCGGCAGGTGATGGCTCAAGCCCTCGAGGAGTTCGTCGCGATCCATGCCGGTCTGCTGCGTCAGCGTGTCGATGGTGTCACGTCCGAGCGCCTTGGCGAGATCGTCAGGAGCGATGTCCTCGTTCCCTCCGGAGCCAACCCAGGAATGCGCCTGCTTGCCGTAGCCATTATCCTGCATCTGCTTGACCAGATTATTGAGGCCGCCGCTTAACACGGTGCCGGCGGAGCTCCCGCCCAAGAGGCTGCCCAGACCGCCCAAACTCCCCAGGATGTCACCAAGTCCGCCTGTTCCGGCGCCCGAATTTGGCGTCCCACTTGGCATCCCACTTGGCGTCGCACTTGGGCGACTGCCGAGCATGCCGCCCAGAATGTCGCCGAGACTACCCCCTCCGGTACTCGGTGGATACGAGGGAGCTGGCTGGCCGCTGCTTCCGGAGCCCTTGAACGCCTTGTAGGCAAGGAGACCCAGGAGCGCCATAACCAGTGGCGACATGCCGCCGCTGCTTCCGCTGGACGGCTGTCTTTGGCCGCGCGGGCCATTCTGCATGCCATTGAGGATGTCAAGCAGTCCCATTTGCGCCTCCTGTTTGGCCGTTCGACGCGACCGACGCCCTTACCCGGGCGGGTCCCGACGGAGCCGGCGCGCGGGGGGTAAACCCACGCATCGCAACAAAAGTTCCATGCTGGCAGCCGGAATGCAATCCGGCCGCCCCGCAATCATCGATCGTCAGGTGCCAACCGCGTCGGTCACGCACTTCTTAGTGAAGCTCGCCTTGGCGGCTCCGGCGAGCTTCCTGTTGGCCGCCGACGTATCGCACGCCTTCTGCGCGTCGCTCTCGCACTTCTTCATGAAGCTGTTGAGCGCCGCACCCGCGAGCTTCTTCTGGGTCGCCTGCGCCTTGCACGTCGGATTCTGCGCATAGGCGCTTCCGACGACGCTTCCTGCGAACGCACACACCAATCCGACCAACACGAGCATTCTCATGGCATTCTCTCCTCTTTGCTGAACCTGGCTCACGCACATACGCGAACTCCACAACGCCACAAAAGGGCGCGAGATCCTTGATGTTGGGATGTTGCCGACTATTCGAGCGACTGCGCGCTTGGCGCTGATGTCTGTCGGCTGTTTCACGAACAAATGCAATAGTTCCCTTGCCAGCCCGGCCTTTGCCGACCTGACCATTGCGTCAATGAATAACGACTGAATGAATTCCTCAACATCGGTCGGATTGACTATGGCTGCCGGCTCGCCACGACATTCTTGCCCGCACTGCACCACTATTGTTACAGCGTCGCCGGACGCGGAAGCCCATTTGCAAATATCCAATATGTTCATTGCAATAATGCCAGCGACAAGCATCTCGTCTCATTGCCATGAACCGGCCAATTTGATCACGTGACTGGCGATCTGTGCCCTGAATGTGAAGGAGGCAACGAGCATGGCTGTTAAGGACACCTGGAGCGAAGAGATCAAGAAATACATCACCAATCCCGACGACGCCGCGATCAAAGGGATCATCAAGCACTGCGGGATCGCGCTGCAGAAGAGGGACAGCGCCATCGTATCTTGTTCCGACAAGGCGGAGCGCGATCGCGTGCGCGACAGCTTCCTGAAAAAGAAGCTCGCGCTAAGCAACGGCGATGCCGAGCTCGACAAGGCGGTGATGGAAGTGTGCCAGAAGATGGCCGGCGATCACGACAAGTCGCGCGTCGTGTTCTACTACATGCTGGCCGAGAAATACGGCAAGCTGGCACTCTTCCACTGAGCGCCTGGCCGATCTGCTACCGGCATCGCGATCGCGCCAGGGCCTCGGCCTTGGCGCCTCGGCCCAGATTGAGTGCAAGCGAAATACGGGCGAGCAGGTGACGCCGGGCCGCGAGCCGCCCTACCCCAACAGATCCCTGGTCGTGAAGATCGGCGCGAGCGCGAGGCCCTCTTTCTTGAGGTTCTCGGCGGCGCCTTCCAGACGGTCGACGATGGTGATGATCTTCTTCACCGTTGCGCCCTGCGCCCGCACGGCATTCACTGCCTGCATCACCGAGCCGCCCTTGGTGGTGACGTCCTCGATCAGCACCACGGTGGTGTTGGGCTTGAAGTTGCCGTCGATCTTCTGATCGGTGCCGTGGCCCTTCTTCTCCTTGCGGACCACGAAACCGTTGACCGGGCGGCCCTTGAAGCTCTCCGCGCAGACTGCCGCCACGATCGGCACCGCACCGAGCTCGAGCCCGCCGATCGAGTCGACATCGGCGTCGCCAGCCAGCATGCCGCAGACGATCTCCGCAATCAGCGTTGCGCCTTCCGGATCGAAGGTGGTCGGCTTCATGTCGAGGTAGTAGTCGCTCACGGCGCCAGAGACGAGCTTGAAGGTGCCGCGCAGAAGCGACTTCTTGCGAATGATCTCGAGGAGGCGTGTGCGCGCGTCCGTGCCGTCCGCCTGCGCCCGTTGTGCTGCCAGAGCCATCGCCTTCTCCCCTGTTGGCGGCCGCAACGCCCGCCGGGCGGCAGCCGAGCGCCCGATCCGGGCGCCACCATGGCGGTGATCTAGCCGAGGCAGCCCGCCTTGTCATCGGCCGCCGGCCCGCAAGTTCCGCTATGTCCTCGCTATCAAAAGTTATTTTGGCGATGGCCAGGCCGCGCGCAGGGTCCGCCGCAGCGTCAACGCTTTGCTAACGTTACCTGGGGTTAGGGCGGGAACAGGGGGCCGCATTCAGATCGTTGCAACCTGCCACCGCTTAGAGTTCCCATGTCGGTTCACGAATGTCAGGGGACCGGCCTCTGCACACCAAAGTCCCGGCCGCAGCTTGAGCTGTTGGCCGGGATTTTGATTCCACAAGCAGTCGCTGAAGGAAGCAGGAGCGGGCCTAGGCGAGCTTCATCAGATCGAACTGGGCGCGGCCGAGAAGCCCGTAAGGCGTCGCCAGCGTCTCTAGCATCTCGAAGTGGTTGTAGCTCTCGCCGATGAGGAAGGTGACCGGCTTGCCGGCGGCCTTCACGGCGGCCGCGAAATCGCGCGCCTGGCGCTGGAACTCGGGCGTCTCCAACGTTCCATGCGCGACCACGATCGGACAGTTGAGCCGGTCGATGTGGCGCTGCGCGGAGAGCTCCTCCTCGATCTCGTCGGTGAAGTTCACGTATTTCGAGCGCTTGGAGAGCCGCACCGGCTTCAGGTCGTACATGCCGGAGGCGAGCAGCGCGCCCTTTACGACGTCCTTTGGCAGGCCGAAGTCGCGTTGCCAGTCGGTGGTGGCGATGCAGCCCGCGAGATGCCCGCCCGAGGAGTGGCCGGACACATAGACGCGATCAGGATCGCCGCCGAAGCTTTTCGCGTTTTTGTAGACATAGGCGACCGCGCTGCGCACCTGCTTCGCCATCGTCATCAGGTTCCCGCCGACGTCGTCGATGTTGTTGAAGTCGACGATCACGCTGTGGGCGCCCGCGTTGACGAACAGCTCGGCCAGGAACGCGAAGTCGCGCGAGCGCCCGTTACGCCAGGCGCCGCCGTGGGTATAGACGTTGATCGGCGCGTTCGCCTTCTTGCAGCGGTAGACGTCGATGCCCTCGATCTCGCTCGCGCCATATTGCAGCCGCAACGGCTCGCCGAGCACGGCACGCGCGATCGCGCTATTGGCGTCGCGGCGAGCGTGCACCTGTTCGCGGTTGGGAGCATAGACCGCCTGGTCGTAGGCGTCGTCGAGCGCCTGCTGGTCCATGTCGAGCCAAACGAGCGGGCCCTTGGTGCGTTGCATTGTTGCAGTCTCGGCCATGTTGCCTCCACGCAGAGCTTAAGCGGATACAATAGGCCGTCCGCGTTGGCGCGGACAGCCTCGTTTCATGCCTCAACTACAGAATCAGAGACGGCGGGGTCAATCGTGCTTTTTGGCCATGCCAATGCGCGCGATCACCGGCTTCCACCGCTGCTGCTCTTCGCGGGCGAAACTCACGAGCTCGGCCGGCATCATCGGCTGCACATAGGTGCCAAGCTGACGATAGCGCTCCTGCAGCTCGGGCCGCGCCAGCACGGTGCGCAGGTCATCGCTCACTTTGCGAGCAATCGGCTTGGGCGTGCCGGGGGGCGCCATCAATGCGAACCATCCCATCGACCGAAAGCCCGGCACGGTTTCCGCCATGGTTGGAACACCCGGAAAATCGGGCAGGCGCTGCGGCGAGCCGAGCGCGAGCAGCTTGAGCGAGCCGCCCGAGACCGCCCCCGCGAGCGCCGGCAGGCTCTCCACCATGGCATCGACCCGGCCGGTCACGACGTCGTTAAGCGCTTGCGGCGTGCCGGGATAGTGCACCGACGTGATCTCTGCGTGGCTGGCCGATCGCAGCCACTCGGCGGTCAGGTGCGGCAGCCCACCGCGACTGAGCACCGCGATATTGATCCCGCCCGGACGCTTCTTGGCGAGTGCAATCAGCTCTGGCAGCGAGCTGACGCCGAGGGACGGCGCTGCCGCGATGATCATCGGCTGCTCGCCGACAAGACCGATCGGGACGAAATCGCGCAACAGGTCGAACGGAAAGGTCGACTGCACCTCGGGCAGGGCGAAGAAGCTCGAGCCGAGCGCCTGCAGCAGCGTGTAGCCGTCCGGCGCCGCGTTGCCGGCGAGCCGCATGGCAATGCCGCCGGTGGCTCCCGGATGATTGACGATAATCGCCTGCTGGCCCCACAGGCGGGAGAGATGGTCGGTGGCGATGCGGCCGATCACGTCCGGGCCGCTGCCGGCGCCGGTCGGCATGATGATCTTCACAGGCGCCGACGGATAGGTCTGTGCCTCGGCATCAGCAACCAACAGAACGCACGCGATCAGTGCCGTCAGTAAGCTCGAAAACGAATGGCCGGTTTTCATGCTCTCTCTCTCCCCTCTGGAGACCGGCAAACCATAGGCGCCCGAGCCACAACCGCCGAGCGCTCATTTGTGCTATCCCTATGAGTGATTTTCATGGGGGGTGCCATGGACCTGGACGACCGCGTCGCGCGCCGGCTCAAGATGAGCGACCTGCGCATGCTGCTTGCCGTCGCGCAGTGGGGCAGCATGTCGAAGGCGGCCGCCCACCTGAACATCACCCAATCCGCCGTGTCGAAGGCACTGAACGAGCTCGAACACACGCTTGGCGTCCGCCTGCTCGACCGCAATCCGCAGGGCGTGGAGCCGACGCCTTACGGGCGCATCCTGCTCGATCGCGGCATGGCGATCTTTGACGAGTTGCAACAAGGCGTGAAGGACATCCGCTTCTTGGCCGATCCCACCGCCGGCGAGGTCCGCATCGGCGTGGCGCCGCCCTTCGTCGGGTTTCTTTTTGTCGTGATCGAACGGCTGTCGAAGGCGTTTCCGAAAATGGCGTTCGACGTCATCGAGCGCGACTCGAGCGCGCTCCAGCATGGCGATCTGCGTGAGCGCAAGATCGAGCTCGTGCTTGGACGCATTGCCTCGCCTTTGGAAGACGAAAGCCTTTCAGCGGATTGTCTGTTTGATGATCACGTGCTCGTCATCACCGGCGCCAACAGTCCGTGGGCCAGGCGGCGCAAGCTCAAGCTCGCGGAGCTCGCAGACGAATCCTGGATCATTCCGCCGTTCACCGGCTTGGCCGGCATGCGTGCCCTGGAGATTTTCCGCGCCAACGGGCTGCCGATGCCCAGGCCGTCGGTCATTGCAAACTCAACGCGGCTGCGCGACCGCCTGCTTGCGACCGGACGCTTTCTTGCGGTCGCGCCCAGCGCCGAAACGCGCTTCAGCGATCACCTCACCCCGATCAAGATCCTGCCGGTCGATCTTGGTGTAGAGCCGCGCCCGATCGGAATCGTCACGCTCAAGCATCGCACCCTCAGCGGAGCGGCCAAAGCCTTCATCGACATGGCACGACAGGTGGCGCGGGAATGAAACGCTGACCGCATTGCATCCGCATGTACTCAAACATGCCGCGCTATCCGGCCATCGTGCTGCCTCGCATCGTGCGCAGGAACACTGCGGCATCGAAGAGCTTGCGCCAATACAAGGTCGTCGCACTGCCGTTGAGCAGGTAGCTGACCATTGGCTCGTCAAGCCACTCGCCGCCAGCCGGCGGGTTGCGCAGATCCAGGAAGGCGTTGCGCTGCGCGGTCGCGCCCCACAGCCCCTCGAGGCTGTCGGCGAGCGGCGGATCAATCGGCGTCTCTTTCGCACCAACCCAGCCGCGCGCACCCTCATGCGTGGTGAACCCGATATTGTAAGTCTTCTCGCCGAGGGCCTCCCACACGAAATCGCCCATCAGGCGAACATCCTTCATATCGGGACTCATCAGCCGCATGTTCCGGATGTTGTGGAATGTGGCGGCCCAGACGATGATCTTGCGCTGCGGATGAGCCTCGCGGGCGAGCCAGACGAGGTTGTCGCCCATTGCTGCATCGCGCCGCAGAACATCGCCAAAGCTGACGTTGTTTGCGTCAACCATGTGCAACCGCATCTCGCTGAGCGCTTTCGCGCTCTTCAGGAGCTGACGCCAGTAGGCCGCATCAGCGGCGCGTGTGATTGCGAGGCGCTTGATCAGCTCGTCGGCCACCGTCTGGACGATGTGGTTCTCCTCCGCCGATGGCTTCCATTCCGCAAACTTCGAGCCATCCGCGAGGCTTTCGATGACGCCACGAAAGCGCGGCCAGGGCGCCATGGTGCCGGTATCGATACCGCTTGCGGCCAGGACCGCAACGAGATCCTCGGCGAAGCGCGCAGAGCCCAGATTGGTGAACTTGCAATCGAACCCGGTCAGTTCCAGCGGCCGGGTCCCGCGGGCACGCTCGCCGATGTAATCGATCAACGGCTGCACTTCGCGGCTTCGAGCCCAGATGCCGTAGAGGCCATGACGCACGGCGGAGCGCGCTGATGCTCCGGCGCGAATTCGCTTCCAGGCTTGAGGCATGTCGTAGAAACCGCTCTCGAAGGCGAGCACGTCGAAGCCCATGCGTTCGTGCAAGAACCGGATCAGTCGAGACTTGGCCAGAAACGTGGTGCCGTCGCCATGGGTTTGTTCGCCAAGGAGGACGATGCGCGCGTCGCGAATGGCTGCGCGGAGCGGCTCGAGGTCGGTGAAATCGTCATCGGCAAGGTCGATCGACCGCAGCGACGCGGCGCTTGCGCCAAGCCATGCGGTCCGGCTCGCGGGGTCGCGTGCAATGCTGCCCGCGGCATCCTGCGCTGGCGTCATTCCGTTGAGGAGGGGCGTCGGATCAAAACCGGTCAGCGGTTCGGTCGTGGCCGAAGCCAGGCCAGTACCGGTGACGGCAAACGCTGCAGCGCCCGACAGAAAGTAACGTCGGCTTAAAGACATGCATCCTCCTGAAGAGCCAGGCGAGCCCGCCGAACACGGTGGCCCGATCCTAAACTCCCCCAAGCACGACGCCGTACCGATGGGGGGCCGCGACGCCAAGGATATCCTGTCGCGGATGCAATGATGTGATGGCCGGCACAAGGATGACGTGTTTCGGCAACGCTCCAGCGACTTGCCCAGGCCAAGTCGCCGTCAACACCGCCGAGGACATCGATGTGATTGGTCGGATGCGCGCTGCGCTTCGCCGGAGGATGTTCTTCGGCCGCTGGCGGCGGAGACGCAGCAGCAATTTGCCTCTATCAGCGCGCGAGCGTCAGGCTCCCCGAACGCCGATCGCTAAAATACTGACACCAATCCCAGGCATTCGCGCCAGCATTGCTCACCGCAGACGCGGCGATCTCATGATACTTCCTCGGCGACAAAGAGCTCGCTGGCAGGAACAGCATGCGCGGCGCGGCAAACTCGGCACCACAGCGGTAATTGAAACGATCCCAGGCTCCGCAACTTGCTTTCAGGCGTATTGATCGTAGCCTCGACAACACGCTTGGTAACCGGACACCTATAAGCAAACATGCATGCAACCCCACGATTTCCCAATCGCGTTGGTATTGGAGAAATCCGACAATTTTAGGCGCCGCCGGTGCTTGGATAGTGTGTGGATATCTTTATTTTCCATCAAAGAAATCAATACCTAGCACGCCGTTCTTGAAGTTCGTGATCCGTCGCGGCCCCGCTGACACGAACTTCGCCGTGGCGCATGCGGGTGTCCGCTCAGCCGCGCGCCAGGTTGTCGAACATCCGATGCAGCGAACGCTTGACCACCGCCATGTCCTTGGCCGGAATTTCCGCGCTGGCGGTCTGTTCAAGCCGGTGCGCGAGCGGAATGATGCGGGCCACGAGGCCCCTGCCCTTGACCGCCAGTTCGATCACCACTTCCCGGTTCGAGGTCGCCGAGCGCCGCCGCGTCACCAGCCCCATGCGGACCATGCGGGTGACGAGACGCGACATGGTCGAGACGTCGATGCTGGTCAAGGCGGCAAGATCGATCTGGCGTTGCGCGCCCTGGTTGGCCAGCACGGCCAGCACCCGCCAGGCGTCGATATTGAGGTCGTGCTGGGCAAGCGCGGTCGCCGTGAAGTTCTCAACCAGCGCCGATCCGAGGCGATTAACGAGATAGGGCAAGTAGTTGGCGAGGTCGAGCCGGGGGGGCATGGAACAGCCTGTTGTTGCGGACGCGGCGCGCAGCAAGACTGCCTTCATAGCCGCAAATAATTGATATCACAATAATTGCATTTGCACTAATTGCCTTTGCATCTATAGTGCGCAGTGGCGGCCGCAGGCCAACGACAGCCAATGAGGGAGAGCACCATGGAATTCGGCTACTTCACATTGAGCGACAACCACTATGACAACAATCCGCGCGGCGCCAACGAGTTCATCGCCGACATTACCGCGGAGGCGGTCTACGCCGATGCGCTCGGCATGCATTCGGCCTGGGTCGGGGAGCACCACTTCAACTCGCTCGGCGTCCTCTCCTGCCCCGACCTCGTACTCGCGGTGGTGGCGGCGCAGACCAAGCGCATCCGGCTGGCGCCGGCGGTCACGGTCCTGCCGTTGCACCATCCGATCCGGGTGGCGGAGCAGTGGGCGACGCTTGACCTTCTGAGCGGCGGCCGCGTCGACTTCGCCGCCGGCCGCGGCTACGACAAGCGCGAGTACGATCCGTTCCACGTCTCGTTTGCCGACAACCAGGGCATCTTCGAGGAAGGGCTCGAGCTGGTGCGCCGGCTGTGGGCGGCCGACGGCCGCATCTCGCACCACGGGAAGCACTATTCGTTCGAGAACGTGCGCATCACGCCAAAGCCCATCCAGAAGCCGATCCCGACCTATGTCGCCTCGTTCTCCAAGCTCTCGATCGAGCTCGCGGCGCGGCTCGGCTGCGGGCTGATCGTGGCGCCGTTCGCGGCCGCCATGAGCTTCGGCGGCTTGAAGCAGGTCGCCGACCTCTACAACGAGACCTGCAGCAAGCATGGCCAGAAGCCAGGCCGCCTGATGTGCAGCTATTTTACGCATTTCGCCAACACCAAGGAGCAGGAGGCGGCGCAGCGCGCGCGCCAGATCCGCTACTACAAGGAGTGCGTGATCCCGGCCTTCCCGGGCGATCCCAAGACCGCACCGCCGAGCTACCGCTATTTCATCGACATCGTCGAGCGCCTGCAGAAGATCAAGGCCGAGGATCTGACCGAAAATTCGGTGTTGATCGGCTCGCCCGCACAGATCACCGATACACTCAAGAAAGTCGAAGCCGCGGGTTTCTCCGAAGTCATCCTCTACTTCAATGTCGGCTTGAAGCCGCACGCTCAGGTAAAAGAGGAGATGGACCGCTTCATGCGCGAGGTAGCACCGTCGTTCGAGGGCGCGCACAAGCAGAAGGCGGCGTGACGGGTCAGGTCGATCAGTCACGAGGGCGGGCCGCCTGGCCCTATTGGCTTTTTTTGAGGCACGCGAGGGCGCGGCCTTGCCGTCGGAGCGAATCCTGCTCCGACCGAAGGTACGTTGACGTAAGAAGTTCCGTTGACGTGAAATGTTTGTTTGGCGATTGCGTTGCAGCGAGAGAGCGACTAACGAAGATATTCGTCACACGCTCCTTCCCACATAACCGCAATGGAATTGCCACACACGTTCATGCAATGGAACAAGGAGCTTGCGGTTCGCCCTTTTGCCTTGATGCTGGCATGCTCGGCCGCGATCGTGGCGGCCCTACTCGCCGTCAAGATCGTCGCCAGCTCTCCAAGAATTCAATACCTTCATCTGCTCGTGACCTACGATTTCGGCGTGATCAAGCGCGCCTTGGTCGGTGCGCTGGTATCGCTGTTTCGCCCCAAGGTCGGATTGCTTGACGTCTATCTCATCGGGCTGGCGACGTGGCTGTCGACGCTCGTCACCTACCTCTTCGTGTTTCGCAAGACATTCGGCTTTTCCGAACGGACGCTTCCGCTCCTCGCCATCATGCTGGGCTCGCCGTTCTTCTTCAAGAACTTCATGTTCTCGATCGGCTATTTCGACATCCTTGGCTGCTTCGCGGGTCTGATCGCGCTGTTGTTGCCGGTCAACCTCGCGCTACCGCTTGCGATCGGCGCGATCGCCTGCGTGCTGCTGTTCGTCCATCATCTGCATTTTCTGCTTTACATACCAACCCTTGCGCTCATCGTGATCGTGCGGACGGTGGCGGACGGCCGCGTGAATTTGCGGCTGTTTGCGCTTACCGGCGCGGCCATCACGCTCGTTATCGGCGGCGCCTTCTACTATCTCGCCTTCCATGGCAGCGTGCCAATCCCGATGGACGAGTTTACCGCCGCGCTCAAGGCGCGAGCCATCGACAATCCGGAATTTCTCACCACCAAACTCGTCCAGATTTTCTATACCGACGTCGCCTACGAGATCGGGGAGACGATGAAAGGGCTGCCCAACAATGCCCGCCGTTTTCCGATCTATGCTCTCCTGATCTACCTGCATCTGCCGCTCATCGCCTATTTCCGGAGGCTCATTGTGGCCCTGCCCCGGCGCCTCGACCGGCTGCTCGTCGTCGCCGGTGTTGTTGGAATCACGATCGGCTATCTCATCATCGGCCTGGTCGTGTTTGATTATCCCCGCTGGGTCGCCAACTGGGGCGTCTGCATGATCCTGACCATACATGCGGTGCGCTCGTTTCCGTCGCCGGAGACTGACACTGTTCCAATCGACCCGACGATCGCCAAGAACCGCTGGTTTGGTTGGATTCTCACGCTCATCCCGCGTGTCGGCATCTCGAAGCCGTTCTGAACGATGCACACATGTATTCGGACACCGACAAGCACCCTCCACAGCCCGCCGCAACGGAAACGTCGCCCGAGCTGACCGTCGTGGTGCCGACCTTCAACGAACGCAAATCGGTCCGCACGCTCGTCGACCGACTGGACCAGACTTTGCGCGACGTGGCCTGGGAGGTGGTTTTCGTCGACGACGATTCGCCGGACGGGACCGCGGACGAGGTCAAGGCGATCGGAACGCATGACCCACGCGTGCGCTGCATCCGGCGCATCGGCCGGCGCGGCCTGGCGGGCGCCTGCACCGAAGGCATCCTGTCGAGCCACGCCCGCCTGGTCGCGGTAATGGATGGCGATCTCCAGCATGACGAAACGCTGCTCGCCGAGATGGTGCGCCTGATGCGGACAGGTAAGCACGACATCGTCATCGGCAGCCGCAATCTGCCGGGCGCCGACGCCCCTGGCCTGTCGCAGGAGCGACAGCTGGCGAGCCGCGCCGCGGCCTTGCTGGCGCGCTACGCGGTCGACCGCGATGTGACCGACCCGCTCAGCGGATTTTTCATGCTCAGGCGCGACATTGTCGACGGCATCGCACACCGGCTTTCCACGCAGGGCTTCAAGATCCTGCTCGATATCCTGATCTCGACGCGGGGCACTTTGCGAGTGACGGAACGACCCTACCGCTTTCGTGAGCGCAACGACGGCGCAAGCAAGATGGATGCCCGCATCGTTCTTGATTTCTTCGGCCTCTTGACCGCCAAGCTGACAGGCAACCTCGTGCCGCAGCGCTTCGTAAGCTTCGCGCTGGTCGGAGCTTCCGGCATCGTTGTCCATCTGACGGTCTTGAAAGCTGCGCTCGCCTTTCCCGCATTCGTCTTCGCGCCCGCTCAGGCCATCGCCACGTTGGTCGCGATGGTGAGCAACTTCCTGCTCAACAATATCTTGACTTATCGCGACATGCGGCTGCGGGGGCCTGATCTGATCGCCGGCCTCTTCTGGTTCTGCGCGGTGTGCTCGATCGGCGCGATCAGCAACGTGGCGGTCGCAAGCTGGGTCTATGCCTGGGATCCGGTCTGGTGGCTGGCGGGCGCCTTGGGATCTACCATCGGCGCGGTGTGGAACTATGCCATGTCGAGCGTCCTCGTCTGGCGCTCCCGCTGAGGCTCATCGCAGCATTGCCGCCGAACCATAAGCGTGTAAAGTATTGCGTCGCACCGCGGCAGCGAGGCAATTGCGCTGGCGCACGAAGGGATTGCAGGCGTGCCCGTCAATCCGAAAATAATTGGCCGGTCGGTTCGCAACGTCGCCTCCGGACTTGAAGTTCGCTTCAACCGCCTGCTGAAACGCGAATTTGTCCCACCGCACGAACGCGCGCTCGGCATCGAGACGTCGAGCCTGTGCAATTTGAAATGCCGATTCTGCGCGTACGACAAGAAGCAGAGCCCACGTGTATCGATGACGGACGGGTTTTTCATCGATTGCGTCACGCAGGCGCTCGATATGGGCTACCGCTGGTTCAACCTCACGCCCTGCACCGGCGACGTTTTCATGGACCGGCATATCTTCAACAAGATCGCGTTTCTGGAAAGCAACCCCAGGGTCGAGGGCTACGGGTTCTTCACGAATTTTACAATCCTGAGGCAGCGGGACGTCGAGCAGCTCACAAAGCTCAAGAAGCTGGGAAACGTGACGATCAGCGTCTATGGACACGATCCCGAAACATTCATCGCGATCACGAAATCGACGGAAAAGATCTACCATCGGCTCGTCGCCAATCTCGACACCCTGCTTGGATTCGTCGATCAGAAGGGATTTCATCTGGACATTGCCGTGCGCTCCACCATGCGCGTTCCTCGACGCGGGGCCAGCAGCCTGATGCGAACGCTGCGACGCTTTGAAGAGGCCGGCGTCCGCGTCCACAGATCAGGCGGCGTCTACAACAATTGGGGCGGCCATATCACCCAGGACGACGTCAAAGGGCTGCCGATCCGAATTGGCAGCGCGGATTCAATCCGCAAGGATGGGACATGCGCCTTGCTGTTGACCACGGTGCAAATTCTGGCGTCCGGAATCGTCAACGGCTGCTCCTGCCGCGATGTCGAGGCCACGTTGCGGATCGGCGATCTCAAGACGACACCACTGCGCGAGATCATTTCGAGCCGAAACGCCGTTTATATGCGGTTGATCGACGACCAGCAGGAAGGGCTATTTCAACCGATCTGCAAGAGTTGCGACTTCTACCAGAGCATTTATCACAACCGCCGCTCCTATCGCAGGAACGGCGTGAAGACGCGCTCGCTTGCGGAATTCAAAGCCGCGCTCGATGCGCGCAGCCGCTAAGATCATTGTGCAACGGGGAGATCGGCCGCTTGGGGTCGCACAGCCAACGCGCGGCATGAGGGCGCCGCTCATCACAATCGCACGGGGGTTGCATTGCGCCAGAAAATTGTCCTATCGTAATCGTGGCATCGCCACTATCTTACCGCCATCGAGCAAAACAACGACCTTCGGAGTGGATCAACATGAACAATCTGCTGCAACGAACATTGGGCGCCTGTGCGGCCGGCGTCGTAGTCGCGGCGCTGGCCTACGGCGGGGTGTCCGCCGAGGAAAAGAAGAAGGGCGCCGAGCCGAAGCCCGCGACTTGCAATTCGTTGAAGGCGGAAGCTGATTGCACCAAGCGCAGCGATTGCGGCTGGGTGCACGCTTCGATCGACAAGAAGACCGGTAAGGAGAAGCGCAAGGCCTATTGCCGCACCAAGCCGAAGTCGAAGAAGAAAACCTGATAGAGTGAAATCAGGCGCGCAGGGCCCCGGAGCGGCGCACGCGCCGCCGAGGGAGGAACCATGCGTAATAAGCCGTGCCTGACTGAGGCCGACATTCTCAAGGCGATGGCCGCCTGCCGGACGGAAGCCGACAAGAACAGCTGGAAGGTCGCGATCGCCATCGTCGACGACGGCGGGTATCTGTTGCATTTCAACCGCATGGAGGGCGTCGCACCGATCTCGGCCGAGGTCGCGGTCGGCAAGGCGCGCACCGCCGCGATGACGCGGCGGCCGAGCAAATTCTTCGAGGATCGCGTCAAGGAACGTCCCGCCTTCGCCAACTTTCCGGCCGGCCTGCTGATCCAGGGCGCAGTACCGGTGATGGTCGGCAACGAGTGCGTGGGCGCGATCGGCGTGTCGGGCGTCGCCTCGCACGAGGACGAACAGATCGCCAAGGCCGGCGCCGCCGCGCTGGGGTGAGGTGGCCTGTCTGTTCCCGCGTCAGCGGGAGCCGAACGGCTTGTTCACGCCGCCGTCGCAAGCTTCATCATCTCGAAGGCGGCGCGGCCCATGATGCCGTACGGATTGCCAAGCGACTCGCCGATTTCGAAGTGATTGTGGCCCTTGGCGACGATCAGCGTCACCGGCTTGCCGGCCGCCTGAACCCCGGCACGGAAGTCGCGCGACTGGCGCTGGAATTCGGGCGTCTCGTTGGTGCCGTGCACCAGCACGAGCGGCGTGTGGATGCGGTCGAGGTGGCGCTGCGCGGATAGCGCATCCTCCATGGCGTCGGTGAACTTGACATAGCGCGAGCGCGCCGAGAGCCGCACCGGCTTCAGGTCGTACATGCCGCTGCCAAGGAGCGCGCCCTTGAGGATGTCGCGCGGCAGACCCTGCTTCCCCCACTCGGTGATGACGACGCAGCCGCCGAGATGACCGCCCGAGGAGAAGCCGCTGAGATAGAGCGCGTTCGGATCGCCGCCGAAGCTCGCGGCGTTGCGATAAATCCAGCCGACTGCGCGCCGGCATTGGTCGACCATCACGCCGATGTCGCCGTTCACCTCGCCCACATTGCTAAACTCGACATTGATGAAATGAGCGCCCGCCTTGACGAAGGGCTCGGCAAGGTAGGCGCCCTGAGCCGCGCGGCCCGACCGCCAGGCGCCGCCGTGCAGATAGATCATCACGGGCGCGTTCGGAGGCCGCGTCTTGTAGATGTCGACCTTCTCGATCTCGGCCGGCCCATATGAGACGCGGTCGGGCTTGCCCAGCACCTTGCGCGCGACCTGGTTGCGCTCATCGCGCCGCGCCCTGATGTGCGCGGAATTGAACGAATAGACCGACTGGTCATAGGCTTCGTCGAGCTCATGCTGGTCCATGTCGAGCCAGACCAGCGGGCCTTTCGTGCGCGGCGGCGGCACCGCCGGGCAACGCTGCGCGGCGGCGGGCTCGCCCGTGAGCGCGACCGCGCCGGCGGCCGCACCCACCACGAGCGCGCGGCGGCTGAGCTTGTCGACCCTTTGCTTGGTCATGATGGTCTCCCGAATTTGGCGATGACGGCTACCCAAGCTTCATCATGTCGAGCGCGGCGCGGCCGAGCACCGCATAAGGGTGCCCGATGGTCTCGCCGACCTCGTAGTGATTGTAGCCGCGCGCCGAGATGAGCGTGGCCGGCTTGCCGGCGGCCGTGAGCGCTGTCACGAAGTCGCGCGCCTGGCGCTGGAACTCGGGCGTCTCGAGCGTGCCGTGCGCGACCACCACCGGCGTGTTGACCCTGCCGATGTGCCGCATTGCCGAGAGCTCCTGCTCCATGGCGTCGGTGAACTTGACGAAGCGCGAGCGCTTCGACAGCCGGACCGGCTTCAAGTCATACATGCCGCTGCCCAGCACCGCGCCTTTGATGAGATCGCGCGGCAGACCCTGCTTCTCCCACTCGGTGATGAGCACACAGCTCGCCAGGTGGCTGCCGGAGGAGCGGCTGATCGTATGGAGCGCGTCGGGATTGCCGCCGAAGCTTGCAGCGTTGCGATAGACCCAGGCGACCGCGCGCCGGCACTGGTCGACCATCGGAAAGATGTCGCCGCCGGTCTCGCGCACATTGGTGAAGTCGAGGACGACGAAATGGGCGCCCGCCTTCACGTAGGGCTCGGCATAGACCGCGAACTGCTCGGCGCGCCCGCCGCGCCAGCTGCCACCATGGATGAAGATGAGCACCGGCGCATTCGCGCGCTTGGTCTTGTAAATGTCGAGCTTCTCGATCTCGGCCGGCCCGTAGGCGACGCGCTGCGGCTTGTCGAGAATGTTGCGCACGATCTGGTTGTTGTAGACGCGCCGCTCGCCGAGATTCTTGGAATTGAACGCGTAGACATTGTTGTCATAGGCCTCGTCGATGTCCTGCTGGTCCATGTCCATCCAGACCAGCGGGCCTTTCGTGCGCGGCGGCGCCGCCGCCGGACAGCGCTGCGCTGAAGCGGGCTCACCGGTGAGCACAATTGTACCGGCGGCGGCGCCCGCAATGAGCGCACGGCGGCTGAGCCTCTTTGGATGATCCATCTTGTTCCTCCCTTTTTCTCACCATTCTTGCGCGCGCGATTGTTATGCGCTGGCGTGATCGATGAACGATTGCGGCGGCGGCTCGCCCCATTGCGAGGTGAGCGCCTCCTCGGCCGGCAGCAGGTGCGAGCCGTTCCTGATGTTGAGCCGATCGCTGTCGGCCCAGTGCTCGTGCACGCGCCCCCAGGGGTCGGCCCAGTAGTCGTAGACCTGGCTGCCGAGAAGGTGCCGCCCGAGCCCCCAGACGTGCTGGTAGCCGAACTGCTTGAGATACTGGTGGCCCATGGCGACGTCGTCGATGTCCTCGACCTCGAACGAGAGGTGGTTGAGGCCGGTCTTCTCGTGCCGCAGGCAGAAAAACACATGGTGATCGACGAAGGCGTCGCCGCGGTCGCAGCGGTTGAACGAGCCGATCAGGTGATCCTTCTCGCCCGCATAGACATCATCGGAGCAGATGAAGCCGAGCGTGTCGCGGAACCAGGCAACGGTCTCCTCGAGCTTCGGTGTCAGCATCACGCCGTGGCCAATGCGTTTGACGTGCGCAGGCGCCTTGGGAAGCCGCATCAGCTCGCCCGGTCGCGCGAGCGGATCTTCGCCGGTGTTGAGCTTCTGGCGCGCCTTCGGCCGCATGGCGGGGACCGTCGCGACGCCGTGCACGACCTCGATCTGGTAGCCGTTCGGCTCGACGAGCCGCACGCGTCTGCCACCGCCGGGCTCGTCGATGGTCTCGATGCCAGAGGCGCCGGGCGCTTTGGCAATGCAATGAAGATCGTCCTCGCTCGCCGCGTAATAGGCGAAGCCTAGGAACTTCGGCTCGCCTTTCTCGGTGACGTGAATGTGGTGGGCGGGATCACTGCCGCGCATATAGAGCGCGTTCGGCGTGCGCTCGGCGCGGATCATCCCGAAACGGGTGAGGAACTCCTCCATCCGGTCGAGATCGGGCGCGCGCAGCCTCCCCCAGGCCATGTCGGTGACTTTGATCAGCGGCTCGCCTGCTGCCATCGGCATTTTCCTCGCGGTTTTCTGTCGTCGCCCTATCTGACCTCCATTGGAGCTGAAATTCAATCGCCGCGCGCCGCTAGCGTCCCGATTCCGAAGTTCGCGTCAGAGGGTGCAGCGATGACTTAACGAACTTCGGAAACGGGGAACCAATTGGGCCGCGGGCCGCTCAATCGCCGAGAATCCACACTTCGCCCTCATGGGGCGCCGACTGTCTCAAGGGATCGAAGCTCCATTCCTGATAGCCGCGCTCGCGCAGACGCGCGGGCGCTCGGAGCCCGAGCTCGCGACTGAGGCTGCGATGGCCCTCCAGCCGGGTCCAGCGCTGCTGCGCGCTATTGCGCATCTCGAAGCTCTGAAAATGGTCGAGGTCGAAAAAGACGCAGACTTGCGAGTGCTCGACATTGGGCCAGCACAGCACGGCCAGGATCTTGGCATGCGACTGGCGCGGACGCGAGAGCATGAAGTCTGCCGCCACGTCGACGTGCGCCTGCGCAAGCGCCTTGCGCAATGCACGCACCTGCACCTCGCTGCCGATCGGATGAATCTCGACCGGCGCGAGCTCCCGGTGAAACGGGCGGCCGCCATCCGCCGGAAAGGCGCCGCGGCTTTCCCGCACCCAACGATCGATCAGGCGCAGCCGCGCCTGGAATGTCATCCTCAGTGGAGTAGCCATACCAACTTTAGTCGAAGTGTCTCGGATCGCGGTTCACGGCAGCGATGCAACGCGAGCCAATACTCTGCTACCGTTTCATGATGCATCGCGCTCGTTGCGACCGACGATGCCGTGCGAAAATTAAAATTCGTCGAAAGGATCGCTCAGGGAAGATCTCACGCTACGCAGCGATCAAGCTCAGTGGCGTCTTGTCAGGAGATTCGGCAGAGACCAGTCCTCCATCTTACGACCGCCGACCGGACCGTGTTCGCGACCCACCAAGTCGACTAGGAGCTGTTTTTTCCGCGGCCCGCCGCCACGCTTCCGGAATCGCGTGAATTCCGCTTCTATGCGGGGCCGGTCATCTCCCGCCTTGAGGCCAACGCGTGCTGTCGATCTTCGATCTTGCTGCCATCCTGCTCACGCTGAGCGCGGCCTTTGCGTGGCTCAACCACACGCTGATCCGGCTGCCGCATACCATCGGCGTCCTGATCATGGGGCTTGCGGCCTCGCTCGTGCTGATCGCGATTGAGCTTTTCGTGCACGATGTCGCGCTCTACCAAGCGCTGACCGACATCATCAAGCAGATCGACTTCACCGCCGCGCTGCTCAACGGCATGCTTGCCTTCCTCTTGTTCGCGGGTGCGTTGCATGTCGACTTCCAGCGCCTGAAGAGCCGCGCCTGGTCGGTCGGCCTGCTTGCCACGCTCGGGGTCGTGATCTCGACCGCCGTCATTGGCACCGGCCTGTGGCTCGTGTCGGGCTTGCTCGGTCTGCCGATCAGCCTGCCGTGGGCGCTGGTCTTTGGCGCGCTGATCAGCCCGACCGATCCGGTGGCGGTGCTCAGCACCCTCAAGGAGGTGAACCTGCCGGAGACGCTCAATGTCGAGATGTCGGGCGAGTCGCTCCTCAACGACGGGGTCGGCGTTGTTCTCTTCACCATCATGCTCGCAGTCGCGGCCGGCTCGACCGGCGAGGAATCGACCGCCGCACACGTCGCCAAGCTGTTCTTCCTCGATGCGCTCGGCGGCGCCGCGCTCGGGCTTGTCACCGGCTACATTGCCTACCGCGCCATGAAGGCGATCGACGACTACCCGATCGAGACCCTGATCTCGCTCGCGCTGGTGATGGGCACCTATGCGCTTGCCGGCAAGCTGCATGTGAGCGGCCCGATCGCGGTCGTGGCGGCAGGCATCCTGATCGGCGAGCGCGGGCCGAAGCACGCGATGAGCGAGACCACGGAGACGCAGCTGTTCGCGTTCTGGACGCTGATCGACGAGATCCTCAACTCGGTGCTGTTTCTGCTGATCGGGCTCGAGGTGCTGGTGCTCGGCTTCGATGCGCGCTTCGTGCCGGTCGCGCTCGCGGCCATCCCGATCGTGCTGGTCGCACGCTTCATTTCGGTCGCCGCGCCGGTCATGGCGCTGTCGCGCTGGGCCGATTTTGCGCCCGGCACCATCCCGGTGCTCACCTGGGGCGGCGTGCGCGGCGGCATCTCGGTCGCGCTCGCGCTTTCGCTGCCGGCGGTCGACGCCAAGCCGATGCTGCTCGCCGCGACCTACATGGTGGTGGTGTTCACGCTGATCGTTCAGGGGCTGACGCTCGGGCCGGTGGCGCGCCGCGTGGTCGAAAAGGCCGGCATCACCCCAGGTTCAACGCCTTGAAGAAGTCGTTGCCCTTGTCGTCGATCACGATGAAGGCCGGGAAGTTCTCGACCTCGATCCGCCAGATCGCCTCCATGCCGAATTCGGGAAATTCCAGCACCTCGACCTTCTTGATGCAGTGCTCGGCAAGGTTGGCGGCCGCGCCGCCGATCGAGGCGAGATAGAAGCCGCCATAGGTCTGGCAGGCCTCGCGCACGGAGGGCGAGCGGTTGCCCTTGGCGAGCATCACCATCGAGCCGCCGGCCTTCTGGAAATCGGCGACGAAGGAATCCATGCGGCCCGCCGTGGTCGGCCCGAAAGCGCCCGAGGCGTAGCCTTTCGGAGTCTTGGCCGGCCCCGCGTAATAGACCGGATGGTTCTTGAAATAGTCAGGGAGCCCCTGCCCTTGCTCCAGCCGTTCGCGCAGTTTCGCGTGCGCGAGGTCGCGTGCGACGATCATCGGCCCCGTGAGCGACAGCCGCGTCTTGATCGGGTGCTTGGAGAGCTGCGCCAGGATCTCCTTCATCGGCCGGCGCAAGTCGATCTCGACCACATCGCCGCCGAGCGCTTCGGTGTCGACCTCCGGCAGGTATTTTGCCGGATTGTGCTCGAGCTCCTCCAGGAACACGCCGTCCGGCGTGATCTTGCCGAGCGCCTGCCGATCGGCCGAGCACGACACGCCTAGGCCGATGGGCAGTGAGGCGCCGTGGCGCGGCAGCCTGATCACGCGCACGTCGTGACAGAAATACTTGCCGCCGAACTGCGCGCCGACGCCGAGCGACTGCGTGAGCTTGTGCACCTCCTCTTCCATGGCGAGGTCGCGGAAGGCGTGGCCCGCGGCCGAACCCTTCTTGGGAAGCTCGTCGTAGTAGCGCGCGGAGGCGAGCTTCACCGTCTTCATCGTCAGCTCGGCAGAGGTGCCGCCGATCACGATCGCGAGGTGATAGGGCGGGCAGGCCGCGGTGCCGAGGGTCAGGATCTTCTCCTTCAGGAACGCGATCAACCGGTCATGGGTGAGGATCGAGGGCGTCGCCTGATAGAGGAACGACTTGTTGGCCGAGCCGCCGCCCTTGGCCATGAACAGGAACTTGTATTCGGCGTCGTGCTCGCCGTCGGCGTAGATCTCGACCTGCGCCGGCATGTTGGACGCCGTGTTCTTCTCCTCGAACATCGAGAGCGGCGCGAGCTGCGAATAGCGCAGGTTGCGGCGCAGATAGGCGTTGCGCGCGCCCTCCGCGAGCGCGGCCTCGTCGCTGCCGTCGGTGAACACGAGCCGGCCCTTCTTGCCCATGATGATGGCGGTGCCAGTGTCCTGGCACATCGGCAGCACGCCGCCGGCCGCGATATTGGCGTTTTTGAGGAAGTCGAAGGCGACGAACTTGTCGTTGCCGGATGCTTCCTTGTCGTCGAGGATCTTTCGCAGCTGCTTGAGATGGCCGGGGCGCAGCAGATGATTGATGTCGGAGAACGCCGCCTCCGCCAGCGCGGTCAGCGCCTCACCCGAGATGGTGAGCATTTCGCCGCCCATTGCCTTCTTCACCCTGACGCCAGCCGCCGTGATCTTGCGATAGGGGGTCTTGTCCTTGCCGAGCGGAAACAGCGGCGTGTGCTTGTACTGAGGCAGGGCTTTGGCGGGCGTCGGGGCTGCGGTCTTGGTACGGCTCTTGGCAGGGCTCTTGGCGGGGGGAGCTTTCAGGGCTGTGGGCATGGCGGTGCGATCCTCTTGCGACCGTCTGTGATTACCCTTGAAGCGCCGGGACAATCAACAGCAGCTACGTCTCCACGTATTCCGCGATGCTGGTCGGCGCCGGCACCGGCGGACCATCAGCCTTTAATCCCTCGATATGGAAGCGAATGGCCTCGCGGATTTGATCGCCTCCCGCACCTTCATGCCGCATCACCCGCTTTGCAAAAGGTAATCCCTCGTCGGGCGAACAGCAATGGTACGAGACCGTCTAGCACCGCATGGCTCAATGCGCGCCTTCCCCGCCCCGCAACGCGGCGAGCGACACATGCGCGAGCTTGTCCGGATTGCGCATGGCGTAGATCGCCGTCACGCGGCCGTCGCGGATGTCGATCGTCGCGATGGTGTCGATTGTGCCGGCGTGATCAACCGTCGCAAAGCCAGGCCGGCCATTGACGCGGACGTGATGAACAGCCGCCGGCGGCTGCGTCTTGCCGCCGCGCACCAGGCCCACGAAGAAGCGGGTGATCTTGTCGCGGCCATAGATCGGATTGAGCGCGGCCACCCGCTTGCCGCCGCCGTCGGAATAGAGGGTCGCGTCCGCCGCGAGAATCTCGGCGAACTGCGCGGCATCGCCCGTCAGGACGGCACGCTGAAACGCATCGGCGATCCGCGCCGCCTCGTCCTCGTCCACGTGAAAGCGCGGCCGCGTCTCCTGCACATGGGCGCGCCCGCGCGCCGCGAGCTGCCGGCAGGCGCTCTCGCTGCGATCGAGCGCCCTAGCGATGTCGCCGAACTCCATCTCGAACACGTCGTGCAGCAGAAAAGCGGCCCGCTCGAGCGGCGAGAGCCGCTCGAGCGTCATTAACAGCGCGACCGAGAGATCATCCGCCAGCTCGCTCGCGCTGTCGGGCGCGAGCGCGGTCTCGTCGACGATCGGCTCGGGCAGCCAGGGGCCGACATAGGTCTCGCGCCGCGCCCGCGCCGACTTGAGCTGATCGAGGCAGAGCCGCGCCACCGTGCGCGACAGGTAGGCGCGCGGGTTGCCGACACTGTCTCGCTCGGCCGCATGCCAGCGCAGGTAGGCGTTTTGCACGATGTCCTCGGCCTCCGACAGCGAGCCGAGCATGCGGTAGGCGAGGCCGGTGAGCCGCCGACGGTGCGGCTCGAAGCTCAATGCGGCCTCGTCCCGTGTGGCCATCACGCCGCCTCTTTCAGGACCGGCAGCGGCTTGCCGCCAACGGTAAGGCGCGTGCAGGCCTTGCCGTGGCCAAGCGCGTATTTCACGGTCGGGTAGACGCGCGAGGACGCAAGCGCGAGGGCAAGCGAGATCAGGCCGCGCTGGCCCCAGCGCTCCACGACTTCGCTTCTCAGTTCGTCGGCCGTAGGACTATGCGCGAGGCTCGCCTTGGCGAAGCGGTAGGCAACAACGACATCGTCAGGCATGGCGCGGAGATCGCCAGTCACGATCGCGCGCAGCGTATCGGGGTTGACGCCCTCGCGCTCCGCCATGGTGATGCCAAGCTGCGTGCAGGGCCCGCAGTCCTCGGCGAGCACGCCGACAAGGGCCGCGGCATACCAGGGCTCGCGCGGCACGTCCTTGCGATAGCGCGCGAGGCCCTGCACTTTGAAGAGGGCCATCACGGACTTGACGTCCGCGTCGAGCATCTCGCGCACGTAGCTCGCGTCATAGCCGGTGTTGCGTTCGAAGGCATCGAGGCGCCGTTTCATCAGCCAGGTCAGCATGGGTGTTCTCCTTGAGATAGGGGTTGATAAGTAGACAAGCCAGAGCGCGATCACGGCCGGCACAAAGACGATGCTGAGGTCGGCCGCCAGATGTTCCGCATGCAGTCGCCCGGCGATCGCGTCGCCGACGTGGACAAATGCATGCAGCGTCAGGAACGCCGCGCCCGCGAGCGCGGCGGGAGCGGCCCGCAAATCAAGCGCAAGCGCCGCGATGGCGGCGCCGGTCACCAGATAGGCGGCGTCGATGTCGCGGACGAAATGCGGATTGAAGGGACCGGTCTCCGGCACGCCCGGAACCAGCGCGTACCAGGTGGCCGGATCCGCCAGCATAAGGATGCCGTTGGCCGCGAGCAGCAGCCCGAGCGCAATGGCCAAGGTTCCGATCGCCAGAGTTCCAATGGACAATGTGTTGCGCATCGCTGTCTCCTGTCGTTGCGGACAAGACGAGACAGCGGGGCGCCGTGTGACATGGCGGGAAAAATTCTTCGGGGAGGCAGGGGCTGCGGCCCGCGCCCTCAGCCGTCGAGCTCCGGATAATGGCGGAAAATGCCGTACTCGTTGAAGGGAATGCGCCGCTCGGAGGCGAGATAGGCGGCAATGTGCGGGCGCTTGCGCACGCGCTCGGCGAGCGCAACGAGGCCGGGGATCTGCCGCTCCAGCCGTTTCATGCGCTTGGGGAACGCGTAGCGCAGCCCCTCGACGAGCTGGAACATCGAGAGGTCGACATAGCTCAGCCGCCGTCCGAGCACATGCGGGCCGCCGCTTGCGTCGAGCACGCGCTCGAAATAGCCGAGATATTTCTGCGGCCGCCGCTTCCAGAATTCCGACGTAAAGCGCTCCGCCTCCTTGCGCTGGTCCTCGTAATAGAGCGCCGACGCGATCGGGTGGTGGGTGTTGTGAATCTCTTTTACGAAATCCGTGACAGTCATCTGCAACTGATGCGCAAACAACCGCCCGGCCTCGTCCTTGGGCGCCAGGCGATGGCGCGCGCCGAGATAGAAGAGGATGTTCGCGCTCTGGCCGATCAGGAGCTTGCCGGCCTTCAGGAACGGCGGCGCATAGGGCGGATGCTTCTCGCGCTTGCGCTCGAGCATCGCCACGATCGCGTCGGCGCCGCGCTTGCGTCCCACATCGACGTAATCGGCGGCGGCATCTTCGAGCGCGAGCCGGACGAATTCGCCGCGACCCTGGATCGTAGGCCAGTAGTAGAACTCGTAGCGCATCGTGAGTGTCTCCGTGTCCCCGGCGTGCCGCGTCAACGCGACCGCCGAACGTCAATTGCACACGCCTGCGTCGGTATTTACCAAAAAGTGATTGTTCTGCATGGGCTTAAACAAGTGGTTGTGCTGCGACAATTTGTTGGTCTATGACTAGCCTGTCTCGATGGTAATCAGGGATGTCAATAAGGGGCTTGTGTATGAGTAACCTGGATTCCCACGGCATTAAGGTATCTCCAACTTCGTCACCGGATTTTGTCTCCTCCCGTCGACATTTTATGTCCGCGGGCAGCGTCCTGGGCGGGTTCTTGGCAGCCAAGGTGCTGGCGCCCACCCGGGCTTCGGCGCTGGGAACATTTCCCCGCGACGATCGCGGCGGCGAGATCCATTGCTTCTTGAAGGGAACACAAATCCTGACCCTTCAAGGCAAGCGGTCGATCGAGGATCTGCGGATCGGCGACCTGATCTCGACCGTTTCGGGCGAGCCCAAACCCATCAAGTGGATCGGGCGCATGCGCGTTGATCGGAGCAGCACGGCATGGAACAACGAGTTCGCCCCGATCAGAATAGCGCGCGGTGCATTCAATGGTGACTTGCCGCACAGCGATCTATACGTGTCCCATGGGCACCGCATTCTCATAAACGGCCTGCTGATACCGGCCGGGGATCTTGTCAATGGGAGCAGCATCACCCGTTTGAAGTCGACGGATGTGGATGTTCTTGAATATCTGCATATCGAGCTTGCAAGCCATGAGGTCATTCTTGCCAATGGCGCTCCCGCCGAGACCCTGGAGGGCAACGCCAGTCGAACCGACTTCGACAATTTCGACGAGTATGTCGCACTGTATGGAGCAACGCTGACGCACCAAACGCCGTGTGCGCCGATCGTCGCCCGCAACGGTTGTCGGCAAGCTCTGCAATCTCATTTGCGCGGGATGTTGGCGCCGATATACGACCGCAGACAACCTCTGGAGATCATTGCGGACGAGCTTGCAAGACAAGCTCATCGCCAAGCCGCGCCCTGAAACGCCTACTTGCGGCTCGGAATTTCGTTATTCGGTACATGTTCATTGTAGCCCGGATGGAGCGCAGCGACATCCGGGCAACGGCTTACGTCTCCACGTATTCCGCGATGCTGGTCGGCGTCGGCACCGGCAGACCGCCCGCCCTTAACCCATGAAACCGGATGGCTTCGCGGATTGCTGTTCCACCGGTGGCTCCGGTGGCGATGCGGCCCGGCAAGTCCGGAACGCAGGCCGAGTAGTTGCCTTCGGCTCTTTCATTGATGACTGCGTGGGGCATGCGCCATGGTAGGCCGGATGGAGCCCAGCGACATCCGGGACGGCGCTGAACGCTCCTTCCCCGGATTTCGCTGCCCTCAATCCGGGCTACAATCCCCGCGCTGCCGCCACCGGAGACTCGTCATGCGTGCTGTTCGTCCGCTTCTTGCCGCCCTTGCCATCGCCGCGGCCTTCCCCGCCCCGTCCGCGCTTGCGAACGGCAGAACGCCGGGCGGCGAAGGTGCGACCTGCGGCACCATCGTCGGCCTCGTTTGCGGCGAAGGGCTGTGGTGCGAAACCCGCGTGGGGCTCTGCAACGCGCCGGACGCGGACGGCACCTGCGTGAAGGTGCCGCAAATCTGCACCCGCATATACCAGCCGGTCTGCGGCTGCGACGGGCATACTTATGGCAACGACTGCGACCGCCGCGCCGCCAAGGTCGCCAAGCTCCACGACGGCGCCTGCAATTGACTTTGAGCTCCCCCTTGGCGATGGGTTGAGCCACAAGCACAGAAGGGAGAACGCCATGAGTCTGACCGTTCGCCGCGTCGTCACCGGCCACAACGCCGATGGCAAAGCCCGCGTCATCGTCGACGAGATCGCCAAGAACGTCATCTCCGGCCGGCCGGGCGCCAACGCCGCCGTGATCTGGACGGATCAGGGCTTCCCGGTGAACAACGACGCCAACGCCGACACCAGCGGTCGGCAGGTAGGCACCACGCTGGATAACGGCATCGTATTCCGGGTGGTGAGCTTCGGCCCCGGCGTTGCACCACGCAACCACCGCACCGACTCGGTCGACTACGCGAGCGTGCTGTCGGGCGAGATCGACATGGAGCTCGACGGCGAGACCGTGCACCTGAAAGCTGGCGACGTGCTGGTGCAGCGCGGCACCATCCACAACTGGGTGAACAAGGGCAGCGAGCCTTGCGTGATCGCCTTCGTGCTGGTGGCGGCGAAGCCCGTCACCGCCGCCGGCAAAACGCTCAACGCGCAAGGTTGAGGGGGCGCACGCTCACCCATGCGGCGCGTTGCAGGCATCCATGGTTCCCGCTCGTTCCCACGCAACGGCACTCAGAGCCAAACATACCCAATCTCTTCAGTGCCGGGTCCCCGCTTGCGCGGGACCGACCGGTGACAAATCGCACTCGTGTACGTCTTTGACAAACCGAACCCAGGGGGTGAAATGCTCGCGGATGCAATGACAACCCTCGGCCCGTCTCCATGAAGATCGATGTCCACTCCCACCAGATCGAGAAATTCTTCCACGAGACGCTGGCAGCGCTGCCTGGCGTCACCCTCAAGGTCAACCCGGACCGCTTCAGCTACCTGATGAAGGACGGCAAGACCTGGCTGCCGTTCCGCCCGGAGATGTTCGATCCCGATCATCTGATCCGCGAGATGGACAGGAAGGGTATCGACATCTCGATCCTCTCCATGAACACGCCGAGCGTCTACATCTTCGAGGGCGAGAAGCGGGTCGAACTCGCCCGCCGCCTCAACGACTCGCTTGTCGCCCGGGCGCAGCGCAATCCCGACCGCGTGCGCGGCTTCGGCACGCTGCCGCTCCCGGACGTCGAGGCGTCCCTCAAGGAGCTCGAGCGCATCGCAAACGCGCCCGGCATCGTCGGCATCGGGGTCGGCTCGAACTTCAACGGCGTCACACTCGACGACCGAAGGCTCGAGCCGGTCTGGGCACGCGTCGCGGCGCTGGGGCTGCCGGTTTCCGAGCATCCGATGCTGCCGACCTTTGCCGAGCACATGCCGGGTTATGCGCTGCCTATCCGGGTAGGCTTTCCCTTCGACACGACGTTGTGCGTGACGCGCATGATCTACGGCGGCGTGTTCGAGCGCCATCCCGATCTGAAGTTCATTGTCGCCCACACGGGCTCCGCTTTCCTCGGCCTCCTGGAGCGGCTCGACCACGGCTTCCAGCTCTTCCATGAGTGTCGCGAGCACATCAGCGAGCCGCCGAGCGTGTTCGCGCGCAGGAATCTCTATTACGACACCTGTGCATTCTCGAAGCGGTTCATCGAGATGGCGGTTGCCGAGATCGGCGAGGATCGCTTCCTGTTCGGCACCGACTATCCCTTCATCATCTCGGACCCGTCCTATATCGCGGCACTCGATCTGTCGCCGCAGCAGAAAGAGAAGATCCTCGGCGGCAACGCGCAACGGCTGTTCGCGCGGCGCCTGGCAATGCCGCAAGCCGCCACCGGCGTGGCGCCGCCCGCGAAATAGGGAGGAAGCCAATGGTCAAAGTCTGCAACTGCTTTCCCGAGCAAACCACCGACGCGCGCGAGGCAGCGGCGTGAGGCACACGCCAGGCGCCAACTACCGCATCGGCCGCTCGCCGACCGGGCTCGGCCTGTTCGCCACCGCACCGATCAGGCGTGGCGCCTTCATCGTCGAATATTCCGGCCAGCGCATTCCGACGCGCGAGGCGAAGGCGCGCGAGCAGACGAAGGGCGCCCGCTACATGTTCGAGATCAACAGCCGCTGGACCGTCGACGGCTCGCCGCGCAGCAACATCGGCCGCTATGCCAACCATTCCTGCCGGCCGAATGCCGAGAGCGCGATTGTAAAGAGCAAGGTGATCCTGCGCGCGATCCGAGCGATCGAACCGGGCGAGGAGATTACCTACGACTACGGATCTGAATATTTCGAGCTGTTCATCAAACCCATGGGCTGCCGCTGCGCAAAATGTACGGAAGGTGACACAAGGCGCGGGGTGAAAAAGGAGCGCGCCAAAGCTACGACTCGTCCCGCTCGACCTCCTGCACGCGGTCGTCATAACCGTGGCGGTGCGAGTAGAACATCAGCGCCATCAGGCCGACGCCGACAACAAGCGAAAAGCCGGCGCCGCCGAAGAGTGCAACCCAGCCCCAGAATGGAATCTCGACGGTCACCGCGGTCCACTGCTCATAGGCGGCCCAGAGCGCGACCGCGAGCAGGCCGAGAAGCGAAGCGATGACCAGAATGCGTCCCATATCGATCCAAGAAACGCTGTGGCGCCGCGGCGGATGACGTTCCAATCATAGAGGCATGGCGTCGCATTCACCAAATACCGGACCAGCGTGGCAGGGTGAGCGCACCCATGCGCGGCGCCGATAGCGGTTCGGCAGCAGACGCATTGCCGCACCGGGTGGCGCGCGGCCGGCCCTTGACGTAGCCTCGCAAGCAACATCAAGGACATAGGCATCATGACCCAGCACCAGATCACCCGCAGGCGCGTCATCACCGGCGCAGCCGCGCTCGCCCTGCCCAGCTTCGTGCGGCCGGCGGCGGCCGGTACCATCGACCTCGCGGCCGCCAAGCGCGAAGGCAAGGTCGTGCTCTATACCTCGGCCCCGGTCGCGGCCGCCCAGAAGGTCGCCAACGCCTTCCAGCAGAAATACGGGATCACCGTCGAGCTGTTCCGCTCCGGCGGCACGCAGGTGCTGCGCCGCTTCATGATGGAGCAGCAGGCCGGCAACGCCAGCGCCGACGTGCTGGTGTCGTCGAATCCCGCTGCCGTCATCAACCTCGCCTCCAAAGGCGCGTTCGTGCCGTTCAAGCCGGACGGCTTCGACAAGGTGCCGGCCGGCCTCAACGATCCGGACGGACGCTACGTCGCGCAGCGCGTGAGCATCATCTCGATCTACGGGCGCACTGATCTCGTGCCGGCAAGCGACATGCCGAAGACCTGGGACGATCTGTTGAGCCCGCGCTTCAAGGGCAAGCTTGTGATGACCAATCCGTCGTTCACGTCGCTGCAGCTCAGCGTCGTGGCCATGATGGTGAAGCAGCGCGGCTGGGACTTCTACGAGCAACTCAATCGCAACGACGTCGTCGTGGTGCAAGGCAACGAGCAGGCGCTCAACCTGGTCAAGACCGGGGAGCGGCCGATCGCCGCCGGCGCCGACAGCCAGTACGCCAACGCCGCGCGCATAGCCGGGCACAAGATCACCAACGTGTTCCCGAGCGACGGCACCTTTGCGATCCCGGCCACCACCTCGATCGTGCAAGGCTCGAACAGCCCGCACGCCGCCAAGCTCCTGGCCGAATACACGCTGAGCCTCGAGGCGCAGAAGCTCTGGCCGGCAAGCGGCATCTATGCGGCGCGCAGCGACGTCGATCCGCCGGCGGGCAGCCCCAGGATCAGTGACATCAAGGTGCTGCCGATGGATTTCCCCTATATCACCAGCGTGACCGCGCAGGTGAAGCGCAAGTTCAGCGAGATCTTCTCGATTTGAGCGCGCGCTGCCGGAGCCTACCGCGGAGGCGTTTCGATCGGGGCACAGTTGGTGCGGTGCTGAGCGATGCAGTTGTCGGCATTGCGGGCGTCGACCAGGGCGTTGACCAGCCAAACGCCGATCCCGACGATGACCACGAAGAAAACCAGCAACGCGAGGTTCGCGCGCCGGCGTTCGTCGTCGTTCTCCTGATGCGGCGGATGCTCGCTCATGCAGCCAGAGACAATAGGCAAGTCAGCGTCCGGAACAAGAGCCTGCGAGCGGCGGTCGAGAGCGGCCCAAAGTCCGGAGCCTGAATCGAGCGCCCAAGAGCCAAATCATTTCAGGTTGAATCGCGATTCCGCTCCAAGCGTTGCTTGGTCGCACGATCTTATCCGAAAAGTCTGCAACTTTTCGGGATTATGCCCTAATGCCTCGCGCGGCTCATCGTTTCCTTCACCTGCGCGACCAGCTGCTTGAGCGTGAAGGGCTTTGGGAGGAAATCGTATTTCTCCGGGTCTGGCAGGCTCTTCTGGAAGGCGTCCTCGGCGTAACCCGACACGAAGATCATCTTGATGTCGGGGTGACGCTTGCGCAACTCCTTGAACAGCGTCGGCCCATCCATCTCGGGCATCATCACGTCGGAGACGACGAGATCGATATTGCCGCCGTGACGCTCGAGCACCTCGATCGCCTCGACGCCGTTGCCAGCTTCCATCACGGTATAGCCGCGCGATGTCAGTCCGCGCGCATTGAGCACACGCAGGCCCTCCTCGTCCTCCACCAGCAGGATCGTGCCGTGACCGGTGAGATCGGCGGCAGGGCGCTTGGCCTCCTCGGCGGCCAGCGCGGCGGACGTCAGCGCAATCGATGGGGCGGGTGTATCTTCGGCGGTCGGCACGAAGCGCGGGATGAAGATGCGGAAGGTCGTGCCCTTGTCGAGCTCGGAATCGACGTAGATGAAACCGCCGGTCTGCTTGATAAAGCCGTAGACCGTGGCAAGACCCAGACCGGTGCCCTTGCCGATGTCCTTGGTCGTATAGAACGGGTCGAAAATCTTGTCGATGACATCGGGCGCGATGCCCGTGCCGGTGTCGGTGACTTCGATCTGCACGTATTCGCCCGCCGGCATGCCCTTGCGCTGCAAGCGCACGCTTTGCTCGGTGCTGACATTGCTGGTGCGGATCGTCAGCTTGCCGCCGGTGGGCATCGCGTCGCGAGCGTTGACCGCGAGATTGATGATCGCCTGTTCGAACTGCCCGACGTCGGCCCTGATCTGCCAGAGATCGCGCATGAGCGGAATGTCGAGCATCACCTTTTCGCCGATCAGACGGCGCAGCAACATGGTCAGATCCGGCAGCGTCTCGCTGAGCTCGATCACCTGCGGGCGCAGCGTCTGCTTGCGCGAGAAGGCGAGCAGTTGCCGCACCAAACTCGCGGCCCGGTTGGCGTTCTGCTTGATCTGCATGATGTCCTGGAACGACGGATCGGTCGGCCGATGCGCGTTAAGCAGGAAGTCGGTCGCCATCATGATGGCGCCCAAGAGGTTGTTGAAATCGTGCGCTACGTTGCCGGCGAGCCGGCCGATGGTCTCCATCTTCTGCTGCTGCACGACCTGGTTTTCGAGCGCGCGCTTCTCGGTCGTGTCGAGCGCATAGACGATGGCCGCCTCCTGGTCGCGCTCCTCCTCCTCGACCGCCGTCACGTAGAAGCAGGCCGAGCGATCGCCCGCGCCGTCGAGCGCGGCATCGACGGGCGCAATCTCGCCTTGGCCTTCGGCCGCCCTGCGGATCGCCGTTTCGAGCGAGGCCCGGTCGCGCGCGGCGATGACCGAGAGAATCGACCGGTTGTCGGCGCCCTCACCCTTGAGCACCGGATGGAACAGGCGCGCGAACAGAGCGTTCGAGCGGGCGATCCTGCCCTGCTTGTCCACAGTCGCGATCGCCATCGGGGTATTATGAAAGAATCGCACGAAGCGCACTTCGGCGGCGCGCAGCGGGTCGGCACCGCCATCGCCGGCGCGATTGAGCGCAAGCGTGCGCGAGGGGCCGGCGGCGCCGTCGGGACCGAACACAACCTTGTGGAAAAGTCGCACCGGGACGGTGCGGCCGCTGCGGGTCTTGAGGTCGATGTCGAGAATTTCGGTCTTGACGTCGCCGGGCGGGCCGGTGAGCGTGGTGAGCAACGCAGCGCCCTCGCCCGCCACGATGTCGCCGAGCTGTAGGCCGCCGGAGCCGACTTGCGCCAGGTCATGGCCAAGCCATTCCGCCAGGGTGGCGTTGAGGTAGGAGAGATTGCCGTCGCCATCGACCGAGAAAAAGCCCGCCGGAGCGTGGTCGAGGTAATCGATGGCGTGCTGGAGTTCCTGAAAGACGTTTTCCTGCCGCTCAAGCTCGCGCGTCACGTCGGAAAGTGACCACACCGTCAACGCTGCGTGCCGCTTGCCGTCTCCGAGCGGGCGCACCCGCATGCGCAACCAGCGACCCGGCTCGCCCTTGTGGCCGCCGACCCGCACCTCCTCCTGCAGCCGCCTGCCCTCGCGCGCCGCCCGCAGCAAGCGATAGACCGCCTCCGAGACGCCTGGATCGCCGATGAACACCCGCTCGACCGGCCGCACCTCGCCGGCAGCCGTCGCACCGATCAGGTCAAGATAAGCCGCATTGGCATAGATCACGCGGCCGCGCGTGTCGGAAACCAGGATCGCCTCGTGCGCGCCGTCGACCACCGCCTTGATGAGCGGGTTGGCGACATCCTTGCCGCCCACGCGCAAAATGCCGGCCGCGAGCGCAAACAGCAGGAACACGCCGACCATGGCCAGCAGCGCCAGGAAGGCCAGAACATAGGGCTCGGCATTGCCGGTGCGGCCGATGAGAACCAAGGCGGCCGCCGCCCCGACCAGCAGGATCGCGATCGCCAGCACGAGGCCGACGCTGCCGCCATGTTGGCCCGCCCGGGTGCGATCGAGCGCCACACGGGCGATTTCGCGGGTCACATCCTGCTGCGCCATGATCGGGTTGCGACCTAATTTTCTGTTCGGTTTCTCACTGCCTCAGACACTGAATCGGTGCAAGGGTTCGCATAAAGCGAATCTGAGAACTCGTGCATGATGAGGCACGTCATGCACAGGATGCACAGGCAGCCTGGTGTGGCAGCTCAGAAGTCCGCATCATTTTTGGCCGCTTAGTCCGAGATGCGGAGTTCTGAACCAAAGCCACACTAGATCAACAAGTTGCCAGCGTCCTTCGATTCCGTGGTTCGCAAACGAGAGTGCCGCAGAACGATGCGAACTTCGGAATCGGGACACTAGTTCCTGGCGGCGACCGAGCGATTGAGCCGCATCACGTAGCCGATCACTTCCGCAACCGCCTGATAGTGCTCGGGCGGAACCTCCTGATCGATCTCTACGGTTGCATGGAGCGCACGCGCGAGCGGCGGGTTTTCCACAATGGGGATGGAATGCTCGCCGGCGACCTCGCGAATCTTGCGGGCCACGAGGTCGACGCCCTTGGCGACGCAAACCGGCGCATTCATGCCGCGCTCGTACTTCAGCGCGATGGCGTAGTGGGTCGGGTTGGTGATGACCACCGAGGCTTCCGGGACCGACGCCATCATGCGTTTGCGCGAGCGCGCCATACGCAGCTGCCTGATCTTGGCCTTGATCTCCGGGCTGCCCTCGGTCTGCTTGAACTCCTCCTTGAGATCGCGCACAGACATCTTTTGGCGCTCGAACCATTGCCGGTACTGGAAAAAGTAGTCGCCTGCCGCGATCAGAGCGAGCACCGCCACCACGGCGCCGAGCATCTGCAGCGAGAGCGACCGCGTGATCGACAACATGACCGCAGGATCGGTGCGCACCAGTGCGTCGAGCCGGAAACGCTCCGGCCATAGCAGGACGGTCATGATGGTCCCGATCAGCACTAGCTTGACCAGTCCCTTGACGAAATTCGCGACCGCCTGCTTGGAGAACAGCCGCTTGGCGCCGGCCGCCAACGATATCTTGGAGAGCTTCGGCTTCAAGGCCTCCGCCGACCATACCAGGCGATGCTGAATCATGTTGCCGCCAAGCGCCGCGAGCGCGAGCAGCAGGAGCGGGATCGCTACCGCAGCAACCACCTCAAGGCCGAGCTTTTCGATCAGGTGAAGAAACCCGCGGCCGTCGATGCGGATCTCGCCCGAATTGGCGACCAAGCCGCGCAGCGTCGTCGCGATGCCACCCGCCATCGAGCCTGAGAACGCCATCAGCATCAGCGTACCGCCGGCAATCACGAACCAGGTGTTGACTTCCTGGCTCTTGACCACATCGCCCCGCTCGAGCGCCTCGTCGAGTCGCTTTTGCGATGGGTCTTCTGATCGTTCGGTATCTTCCTGACCTTCCGCCATGCGACCTCACGGGCCTTCACGAGTATGGGGCAAGCTGGCGCAACGTGCCTTCGACCGCGCCAAGGTAGACGGCCATCATGGCGCCGACCACCAGCAGCAGGATGAGGAAGCCAATGATGATCGAGGCAGGCAGGCCGATGAAAAACACCTGCATCTGCGGCATCAGACGCGCGAGCACCCCGAGGCCGAGATTGAACAGCAGGCCGAACACGATGAATGGTGCCGAGAGCTGGATTCCGATCTTGAACGCGAGCGCGATGGTTGCGGTGGTGTGGGCGGCGACGTCGCCCAGGAGCGGAACTTCGCCCGGCCGGAACAGGGCATAGCTGTCGTTGAGCGCCGCAATCACCAGATGGTGAAGATCGGTGGCAAACACGAGGGTGAGCCCGAGCATGGTCAGGAAATTAGCGACGATCACGCCCTGCTGGCCTTGCGTCGGATCCACCGCGGTGACGAAGCCGAGGCCGAGTTGCTGGGCAATGACCGAGCCTGCGACCTGCAGCGCCGAGATCAGCAGGCGAACCGTAAAGCCCAGCAGCGCGCCGACGAACATCTCTTGCCCCAGCATGCTCAAGACCGGCCCGAAGGTGCGCAGGTCGATCTGATAGGCATTGCGATGCAGCGGTAACAACACCGCCGCCAGAACGAGCGCCACGCTCAGCCGCACGCGCGAGGGCACGCTCATCTCGCCGAGCCCCGGCAGCAGCATCACCATGGTGCCGATGCGCGCAAATACCAGCATGAACGTGGCGGCGAGCGCGGGCAGGAAGGAGATGTCAATGCGCATGGGGTGTCGCCGCCCTTCCTGCGCCCGGCGCGGGGCTCACCCTGCCGCGATCCGGGCAGCGATTCGCAACATGTGGCCGTGCAGTTGGTCGGCCATGAACGGCAGCGCCACCAGCATGGCGACGAAGATCGCGAGGATCTTCGGCACGAATGCGAGCGTCATTTCCTGAATCTGGGTCAAGGCCTGGAACAGCGAGATGATGACGCCGACGATCAGGCCGATCAGCAGCAGCGGGCTTGCAACCATGACCAGCGTCAGGATGGCGTCGCGGGCCACGTCCAGCACTTCCGCTCCGGTCATGGAACGTGCTCCATATGCCTCAACTCTCTGTCGCCCGCGCGCAAGCGGGGGCCCAGTAGACGCCGACCGATTAGATCCGCTCGGACATCACCACAAAAGCCGTGAGCACTGGGTCCTCGCTTGCGCGGGGACGACAGCGAGGAAGCCTCCTCAAGCCACCGATTTTTCCTATTGCCTTCGCCCGCCATCAGATCGGCATCCGCATGATTTCCTCATAGGCCTGGATGACGCGATCGCGCACCGAAACGAGCGCCTCGACCGCGACCTGGGTCTCTGACACCGCCGTAACCACGTCGACAATGTTGGCCTTGCCCGCCACCATCGCGCGTTGTTGGGCATCGGAAGCCTTGCCGGCTTCGAGCACGCTGCCGACCGCGTCCTTGAGGAGCGCGCCGAAACTCGGCCCCTGGGTCTCGCCCACGGCCTTGCCGAGGCCCGCCGATGGATCGGCGATGCGCGCGAGGCTAGCATAGGCGTTGGCGGCAGCGGATGGCGTTGTCATGGGAACTCCCCGGCTCAGGCCTTCAAGATCTCAAGGGTGCGTTGAATCATGCGGCGGGTTGCGCCGATCACGTTGACGTTGGCCTCATACGAGCGCTGCGCCTCACGCATGTCGGTCATTTCGACCAGCGGATTGACGTTGGGATATTTCACGTTGCCGTTGGCGTCGGCAGCGGGATGACCCGGCTCATATTTCACGCGGAACTGCGAGGAGTTGGTCTTGATCTTGCCGAGCGCCACCACCCGTGCGTCGAGCGCGCGGTCGAAGGCGGTGTGGAACGTCGGAATCCGGCGCCGGAACGGATCGGCATCGGGGCGCGGCGCCGTCGAATCGGCGTTTGCAATGTTTTCGGAGATGATCCGCATGCGTCCGGCCTGGGCGCGCAAGCCAGAAGCCGCAATCGCGATCGTTTTGATGAAGTCCATGGTTCCTCTCCTTTCGGTCACCCTTTGCCGAGCGCGGTCTTGATCAGCGCAAGCCCGCGCGTGTAGAGCGCGGCCGCGGCTTGGTAATCCATGGCGTTGGACGCCACCTTGAGCATCTCATCCTCGAGTCCGACCGCGTTCCCGGACGGACGCGATTCAAAGTCGAACTTGCGATCGAATCGGAACCGCGACGATCCGCCGCCAGGCGAATCACCGATGTGCCCCGGATTGGTGCGTGCAAGCGCGAGCGTGCCGTCCGGCGCCCTGGTCTGGTCGAAATTCAGTGGAACGAGATCGCGCGGCGTGAACTTGGGCGTGTCGGCATTGGCGACGTTCTCGGCCAAAAGACGCTGACGCTCCTGATGCCAGCGCATCTTGGTGCGCAGCATCGAAAAGATCGGAATGTCGGAAATCGGCATCGTGCCTCTCGTGGGTTCCCCGGCGATCCGGGCGTGTCCGATATCGGCGACGCGTTGCGAACGAGTAGGCAGACTTTGCCGGGGGTATGGTTAATGCTTGGTTAAACCGCGGATTTGGCGCAATTGACCGTTAAGTTGCTGTTTACCGCACAAATGGTTTTGCCATATGAATAGAGGTACCAACGGAGGGCCGTTCTTTAATAAATTATTAGGATTTCCAGCGGCAAATATTGCCGCTGGCGTTAACCATTCCGGCGATTCCCTTGCGGGAACAGCCGGTTCGACACGCCCAGCCCCCCTCGGGCGCAGGGAGGAGCCATGTTGGATTTCTTGTTCGGCGAAGGGCAATATGGTCTCCGGTTCCTGTTCGCTTTCATTGTGGTGCTTGGCTTGATCGGATTGACCGCATGGCTGGTGCGGCGCTTCGGCGCCAACCATCTGGGCGCCGCCGCTGCGCGCGGCCGCCAGCCCAGGCTTGCCGTCATTGATGCGGCTGCGGTCGACGGACGCCGCCGTCTGGTGTTGATCCGCCGCGACAACGTCGAGCATCTCCTGATGATCGGCGGGCCGACGGACGTGGTAATCGAACCGAACATCGTGCGCGCCAATGCGGGACGCGACGTCGGCCCAGTCCGGGCGCCGTCGGCCGGCTCCGATGCCCTGCCTCGCCCAACTTCGCTTGACGAGACCGGCATGTGGCCATTGCAGCCCGAACCGTCTCTGCAGCCAGCGCCGCGCCGTGTTGTTCCACCACCGCCGCCGCACGAGGAGCCGCCGGAGGCATGGCCGGAAGAGCCCGAGCCTCTGCATGCGCCGCGTCAGATGCGCCCCGTCGATCCGCTCGCTGGTCTCGCGGCAGAACTGTCGCGCCATCCACCTCCGGAACCGGCTCCCGCGATGGCGCAGCCGCGCCCGGCACGCCCGCGCGAAGTCGCCCGCGATGCACCGCGTGAAACGGTGCGCGAAACTATGCGGGAACCAATGCGTGAAGCGATGCGCGAGCCCATCCGCGAGGTCGCGCGCGAGCCCATGCGCGAAGTGCCGCGCGAACCCGTACGCGCCCCGCAACCACAGCCCGCGCCCGAGGCGCCGTTTCCGGCCACGGCCGATCAGAATCTTGCCGAGATGGCGCAACGACTTGAAGCAGCGCTACGCCGCCCAGGGGCGCGCGCGGAAGCGCGTCCGGAGCCTCGTCCCGAACCACGCGCAGAGGTTCGCCCCGAGCCAAGACCGAGGCCGGTGGCAGAGCCCGTGCCGCAGGATGATCCCCCGCCGGCCGAGCCTGCGCCAACCGAACAAAAGCGCGACGCCAAGCCCGCGCCGCAGCGATCCCTTTACGATAGCCTCGAACAGGAGATGGCGAGTTTGTTGGGCCGTCCAAACAGCAAAGCTTGACAGCATCGGCGATCGGCCGCTGCGTCCGTCTGACGACGGGAGCGGCCGCAGTAGCACTGATCCTGGGCGCGCTGCCGGCGGCAGCGCAGGACATCAGCATCAATTTTGGCCAGGGCGCCGGCGGCGGCGGAGGGCTCACCGAGCGCGTCATCCAGTTGATTGCGTTCGTGACGGTGCTGTCGCTGGCACCATCGATCCTGGTGATGATGACCTCGTTCACCCGGATCGTGGTCGTGCTCTCGCTTCTGCGCACCGCGCTCGGCACCGCCACCGCGCCGCCCAACGCCGTGATCATCGCCCTTGCGCTGTTTCTCACCGCCTTTGTGATGGGACCTTCGCTGCAGAATGCCTATGACACTGGCATCAAGCCGCTCATCAACAACGAGATCACCGTTGAACAGGCATTCAATCGCTCGTCGATCCCGCTCAAGTCGTTCATGCAGAAGAACGTGCGCGAGAAGGACCTGGCGCTGTTTGCCGACCTCTCGCGCGAGCCGCCGCCGGCGAGCCCGGACGCGATCTCGCTGCGCATCCTGGTGCCCGCTTTCATGATCTCGGAGCTCAAGCGCGCGTTCGAGATCGGGTTCCTGCTGTTCTTGCCGTTCCTGATCATCGACCTTGTGGTTGCCTCGGTCCTGATGTCGATGGGCATGATGATGCTGCCGCCGGTCGTGGTCTCGTTGCCTTTCAAGCTGATCTTTTTCGTGCTGGTGGACGGCTGGAGCCTGGTGGCCGGAAGCCTGATCCAGAGCTACGGAACCTAGCCGCGCGCTTTTGGTTTTGTTGGTTTTTTTGCTCGAATCCTTCGTTCCGGCTAAGCTACACAATTGATTTGTCGCTCAGTGCAAGACCGATGCGGCATCTCGATCGCGGCGAGGGAGCGAGATCCTGAGGATAGGCCGGAAAGCTTGGGAAGCTTTGAGAAGCTCAGGTAAGTCCGGGGAAATTCCGGGTCGCCGCGGATAATGCCACAAATCGGCTGATAGGTGGTTCCGCCCGTCACGCGGTGATTCGCCAGCGGGCACGGAGCGCCATGGATCGCTTGTGGTGGTCGCTTGCCGGGTCGTGTGGCACTCCCGGGACGTTGCCGACCGCGTGGCGATGTCCGGGGCGATCCGCACATCGACCTCGCGCCGGAATGCTCAATCCGGATGCGTCAGGAAGCTAACGGAGCAAGGAGCACATGGCTCTCTTCCGCTACCTGCACGATGACGCGTTCCTGGTGTTCTCGCGGGAGCACAAGCATCTTTACGCCGCGTGCCTGCTCGACCTGCACGAACGCTTCTTCACCGGCGCGCCGGCGTTCCCGACTCCGCCGCAGGTAGTGCATGCCATCTACGACGTCATGCGCGCCAACCGTTCGCTCTGGAGCGAGGACGACGACTTCGGCGAAGGGCTGCCCGAGATGCTCTCGGCCGGCCGCCGCCAGATGCGACGGGCGGACTTGAAGCACCTGTCCGAGGCCGGCGACAAGGCGATCCTGATCGCGCGCCAGCTCTACGCGCGGCTGCTCGCCTGGGGCTGGCTGGAGGAGGAGGAATACGGCCTGCGCGTCACCGTCGACATGCCGATGGGACCT
Organism: uncultured Alphaproteobacteria bacterium; assembly: GCA_963753575.1. Classification (GTDB taxonomy): domain Bacteria; phylum Pseudomonadota; class Alphaproteobacteria; order Rhizobiales; family Xanthobacteraceae; genus VAZQ01. The sequence continues at coordinate 249,078 of CAVWCR010000003.1, read as the reverse complement.
CTCTTGGTGATCCAGCGCCTTGCGAGCCTCAACCGGGACGTCTCGGAGCGCTTCGGCGGGCTGATCGTGCAGATCCGCCTCAACCTCGAGGCGGTCGAGAAGCTCAATCCGCGAGTCACCGACCGCAAGCTGCGCGAGGCCGCGCTGGCAGTGCGGGAATCGCGCCGACAGGCCGACCAGTTCAGCAGGAGCCTGCGCGCCACGCTCTCCGATCTCAAGAACATCCGCCAGAGCGTCATGGAATCGAAGACGGTCGGCGACCGCCTGCAGGCCTTCTTCGAGCAGTTCGTCCAGCGCATCCTGCTGAAGGACTTTGAAACGATCCTGACCGTCAACCATCCTTATCGCTTCAGGGACGCGATCGTCGATCTTGCGCGCAAGATCTCCTACACGCCCGAGACCATGCAGGTGCTGGCGGAGGAATACGTGACCGCCAGCATCGCGCCGTCGCTCGAGGAAGCGCGGCTCGAAGCGGAGGGCGACCTGATCGCGATCGAAACCACGTTCGGACAAATCGGCGCCATGTTCGAGCGGATCGAGACCTTCCGCCGACAGCTCGAAGCACGCGTGCGCAACACCATCAAATACGCCGAGCGCGGCGCCCAGGGGCTCGTGGGCCGTGCCGGCGACCTGGTGTGCCGGCTCGACGCGCTGCTGCGTGACGGCCGCCACGCGGAGGCGACCGTCGAATGGAGCCTCGAGCCGATGCGCTCGCCTTGGTCCGAGCACCAGCACGCGCGCGGACGCGACCCCAGAGTGCCCGTCGCAGCGCGACCGCTCGGCGAGCGGCCGACCGACCCGCTCTACGAAATCCGCAAGCAGCTGCGCCTGCGATACATCACGCGCATCGCCCCGGGGCCGGATGACGTGCGGCAGTTCCTGGAGCGGCAGGTGCCGCCGGCCGGCACCAAGGAAGCCCGCTTCATGGAGCTCAAGACGGTCGACGATTTCCTCGCCTTCGATACCGCGCGCCGGTTCGCGATGAGCCGCGAGGTTCCGCCCGAGATCGCGCGTAACTTCGAGCTCGAGTTCGCGCCCGACAAGCCGCCGCACGACAGCGAATGGCTGCGCTGCCCCAACTTCATCGTACGGCGCTTCCCCGAGCGCCGCCGGAGTGCCTCTCATGCTTAGCGAGTTCGAAGAGATCGAGCGCTCGGCAGGCAGCGAGAAGGCGGCGGACCTGCGCCGGGCGCTGCACTTCCTGCTGCGCCGGCAGTTCGTCTTCGCAGGCGATCCCCGCACCACCACCGTCTACAGCACCATCATGGACGGCCGCTTCCGCAACGCCATCGACGGCTTCTTCGACAGCTGCGGATACCGCGTCCATCGCGACACCGAGGCGCAATGGGCCGGCATCACGGCGCTCGACGAGGACGTGCCGCTGCCGCGCATGAAGCTCGACGAGACCATCGTGGCGCTGGTGCTCGCCGCGCACTGGCAGGACGAGGTCAACACCGGGTCCGTGGAAAACCGCGCCACCGTCGTCACCACGCTCAACACGCTCTACGACCGCTATCGCGAGATGGTCCGGCCGAGCAGCTCAAACGCCATTTCGACGACGCGCTTTCGCGACCTCCTCAAAGAGGCCGCGCAGCGCAGCCTCGTAGACATCGGCGAATTCGACGCGAACGAACAGGACTGCGAGGTCGCGATCCGGCCGATGGTCAAGCTGATCAGCGGCAGCGACGCCCTGCAGCGGATCGAGCGATACGTCCGGCATGAGGAGGCGAAATCGCCTCAGCGCCAGGAGGACGACGATACATGATGGAACTCCGCCACATCGCGATGGTGAACTGGCACCTGTTCGACGTCGAGGACATCGAGATCAACGGCCACGCCGGCGTGTTCGGCGAGAACCGTTCCGGCAAATCGACGATCCTCGATCTGGCGCAGGTCGTGCTCACCGGCGGCAACCGCAACATCCAGCGGCTCAATGCCGTCGCCGGCGACAAGGGCAAGAACCGCGGCGCCTCCAAGCGCTCGGTCGCCGACTACTGCCTCGGCACATTGGGGGAAGACCAGCGACGGCGCGACCAGGCGCGCACCTATATCACGCTGGGCTTTGCCGACACCGACGGCAAGCGCCCGCCGGTCACCATCGGCATGGCGATCGAGGCGCGCAAGTCCGACAGCAACGAGACCGTGCTCGGACGCTTCATCGCCGTCGGCCGCATCTTCACCGCGCAGGATTTCATCGACGTGCGCAAGGAGGGCCGTTTCCCGGCGGAATGGGACGAGGTGAGGTCGCGCATCGTGGGCGCGGTCGGGGAGGAGAATTTCGCCAACCATCGCGACCGCGCCATCGACTACGTGCGCGAATACATGCGGCACCTGCTTCCGAATGTCTCCCTGGTCGGCGAGCAGAACGCGGTCTCCCTGCAGAAGGCGATCGTCAACGCGATGACGCTCGACCATGACCAGACCGCCACCCAGTTCGTGCGCGACTACATCCTCGAAAAGAACAACATGCGGGTGGGTGAGCTGCGGGAATCGATCCAGACCTACCGCAGCATCAACGAGACGATCCGCAAGATGCGCGAGCGCCTCGACGCGCTCAAGGCGATCCGGTTGATCATCGGCGAGCTGGTCGGAGTCCACGACCGCAAGTTCCGCGAGCACTGGATCGCCAAGCGCGCGAAATGGCTGGCGGTACGCGCCGCCAACCGCGAGCTCAAGGAGAAGCTCCGCCTCGCCCGCGCCCAGCGCGACGCCGCCAAAGATGAGCTAGCGTTTCTCGACGACGGGATCAAAGGCATCGAGGCCGAGATCGAGCGCCTGAGCATCGCCATCCTCGAGCTCGACAACAGGACGGGGCGGCATTCTCTGCAGCAGGTCGTCAAGGTGGCCGAACAGGCGGCGGCCCGGGCGGCGTCTGCATTCGGCAAACGGACGGCGGCGATCGGGCGCCTGCAGCCGCTTGGCGCGATGCAGGGGCTGGGCTTCGATGAAGCGATCCCGGCCATCGATGAACTCGTGCGGATCGCCCAGGACTCGCGGATCGAGAGCCTCGCAGAGGGCTTCTCCGCCGCGGAGGCGGCGTTGAGCGAGCTTGCTCCGGCGCTCCTGCAGAAGGTCGATGAGGCGCGCCAGAAGCTCTTTCGCGAGGCCGCCGAGTTGCGCGAGCGCCGCGACCGTGTCCGCACCCGCATTGAGCAGCACGCAGCCGGGCATCTCGATGCGCACCTTTCGGATGCAACCCAGGAGCTTTGCCGCCGCCTGCGGCAGAACGGCATGGCGCCGCGCGTCCTCTGCGACATCGTCGAGGTTGCCGATCCCGAATGGACGGCGGCCGCGGAAGGACTATTGGGACGAGATCGTGAAGCGGTCTTCGTCGACCGGCTGCAGATCGCGCAGGCAACCGCGATCTTCAAGGAAGGCCGGCGCGAATTCCGCGGCGCATCGCTCGTGAGCCTCAACAAGCTCGACATCAATCGCACGCCCCCCATGCAGGGGACGTTCCCGTCGATCTTCAGCACGCTCGATCCCGACGCGATGGCTTTCATCATGCGTCGCTACGCCCCAGTGCGGCTCGCCCTCACACTCGAGGCGTTCAACGCGCCCGGGCGCGCGATCATGAAGGATGGCCTTTATGACGACGGCCTCATCCGCACCCATCGCGTGAGCGATCCGGGAAGCTACAAGATCGGCAAGGCGGCGCAGAGCAAGGCGTTGCGCGATCTCGACGAGCAGGCGGCGCAGCTCGACGAGGCGGCCGACGAGGCGGGCCGGCTCGCCAAGGCCGCCGACGCCGCGCACGGCGCGCTGAAGATGCTCTCCGAGGACGCAGGCGCGACGGCGGCTGCGCTTGCTTCGGCCTACGCACAGGCGGCTGAGGAGCTCAAGGAGGCCAGTGCCCAGATCAACACGCTCGACGGCGGCAGCGATGGCGGCCTGCGCGAGAAGCAGAAGTCGCAGCTTGCACTCAAGTCCACGCGTGCAGCGGAGCGCGACGCGCAACAGCGCCTGTTCAACAAATACGAGGTCGAGGTGCAGGTCGCGACCCGCAAGCTCGGTGACGGGGAGAATACGGCGGGCTCCGATCAAAACCTCAAGAGCGCCTGGTCGCAGTTCTGCGAAACGCTGCCGCTCTACGACCGCATCAGCGGACGCGCCGCCTACCGCGAGCGCCTCAAAGCCTGCGCGCACAAGAGCGAGGTCGAACGCCATCACGCCGTCGCCAGCAAGGCCGTGGCGGGCGAGGCGGCCACCGAGGCGGAACGCATCCAGATCGAGCGCCGCGTGCGCGAAGCCTTGAGCGACTATTTCGACACATTCGGGGTGAGCTCGGAGGTCGGCACCGAAAGCGAGCCGCTGCGCGAGATCAAGCCCTGGATGGAGCAGCTGATCGACGAGATCGAGACCAACGAGTTGCGCCGCTATGAGAGCCACGCGCGGGAGGCCTCCGAGAAGGCCGTCACGCTCCTGCGCGGCGAATTCATCAACGCGCTGACCTCGCGCATCAACAAGATGGAGCGCGAGCTCCAAAGCATGAATCGCGGCCTGCACGATCATCCGTTCCACAACGAGCGCTATTCGTTCCACCACACCCGCGTCGTCGAGTTCCAGCCGATCCTGAAGATCATCGAGATTGCTAAGACGGCGCCGGAAGCCCTCGACATGCTGTTCCGCGGCAACGAGGTGCCGGCCAACTTCCCACACAAGGACACGCTCGCCGCGCTCGAAGCGCTGCTCGAAGATCCGGAAAAGGACTTTTCGCAGTTCGAGGACTACCGCAACTTCTACACCTTCGAGATCCACATGCAGGACGTCGTCAGCGGCCGCACCACGCGCTGGGAGACGCGGCGCGGCACCGGCTCGGGCGCCGAGCAGCAGGTGCCGATCTATGTCGCGATCGGCGCCTCGCTCGCCTCGATCTATGGCAGCGCCGAGCAGCGGCCGGGCAAGCCTTCCGGCTTCGGGCTTGCGATCTTCGACGAGGCGTTCTCGAAGATGGACGGCAAGAACCAGCGGCAGATGATGAGCTTCTACAAGAAGCTCGGGCTGCAGATCATCATCGCGGCGCCGAACGAGAAGCGCGTCGCGGTGATCGAGCACATCAACACCGTCATCGAAGTCGACCGCATCGGCGAGGGCTCGCGCACGAACGTCGTGCAGATCAAGGAGAAGGCGCGCCAGGAGCTGCGCTCGATGGACCCGGACCTGATGACCGACGCCGACCTGGAGGCGCCCGCCGCAGCCGAAAAAGCGCCCGCGACGGAAAAAGTCGGTGCCAAATCCTTGCTCGCGCGCCTGCTCGACCGCCCCGCGTCTGGCCCGGCCGCGGCGACGCGAAGCTCGCGTTTCGGCTAGCGAGGGACGCCTTCATCACGTCGCCCCGGAGCATGATCCGATTGGATTGCATCGGATCATGCATTACCCTCTCGCCCGAGCCTGGAGAACATCGGGCCGACAGTGAGGGAGGACGCGATGAAACGCCGCCGCTTTCTGCGTATCCTGGCAGGCGCTGGCGCGCTTCCTGCACTCCCCCGCCTTGCGCGAGCGCAGGCCTATCCCTCAAGGCCGGTGCGCATCGTGGTTGGTTTTGCGCCGGGCGGCCCCAACGACATCACTGCCCGCCTGATCGCCCAGTGGCTCACCGAAAAGCTTGGCCAACCGTTCATCGTCGACAACCGGCCGGGCGCCAGCGGCAACATCGCGACCGAAGCGGTCGTCAAGGCGCCGCCGGACGGCCACACGCTCCTGACCGTTCCGTTGAGCAGCGCGGTCAACGCGACACTCTACGAGGGAAGGCTCAACTTCACGTTCCTGCGCGACATCGCACCGGTTGCAAGCATCAGCCGCAACATCTTTGTGATGGAGGTGCATCCGTCGGTTCCGGCGCGCACCGGCCCCGAGCTGATCGCCTATGCGAAGGCCAATCCGGGCAAGCTCAACATGGGCTCGCCCGGCAGCGGCACCGGTCCCCATATGGCGAGCGAGCTGTTCAAGATGATGACCGGCGTCACCATGGTACACGTTCCCTACCGCGGCTCGGGACCGATGTTGGTCGATTTTCTGGCCGGACAAGTGCAGTTCGCCTTCGACGGCATCGCCTCCTCGATCGAGCACGTCAAGGCCGGCCGGCTGAGGGCGCTGGGCATAAGCCAGACGACGCGCCTTGAGGCGCTGCCGGATGTCCCCACCGTCGCCGAATTCGTGCCCGGCTACGAAGCCGTCGGCTGGACCGGCCTCGGCGCGCCGCACGGCACGCCGCCTGAGATCATCGAAAAGCTCAACCGCGAGATCGGCGTGGCTCTCGCCGATCCCAGGATCAAGGACAGGCTTGCCGCGCTCGGCAACAGCGCACTTGCGCTCTCGCCCGCCGCGTTCGGCAAGCTGCTCGCGGTGGAAACCGAGAAGTGGGGCAAGGTGGTTCGCTTTGCTGGCCTCAAGCCGCGATGACAGGCCGACTTGTGCGCCCTTGCCTGCGCGAAAACTCCTTGCCCTTAGCCGCGCTCACCCCCACACCTGCCGTGCCGTCTCCACCACCCGCTCGAGCTTGCGACGCTGCTCGTCCGCACTGAGCAGGTTGCCGACCACGTCGGAGGCAAAACCGCATTGCGGGCTGATCGCAAGCTGTTCGAGCGGCAAGAATTTCGCGGCTTCGTCGATGCGGCGCTTGAGCGCCTCGATCGTCTCCAACTCCGGCACCTTGGTGCTGACAAGACCAAGGACGATGACCTTGCCCTTGGGCACGAACCGCAAGGGCGCGAAGCTGCCGGCGCGCGGGCTGTCATATTCCAGGAGAAAGCGGTCATGCGGCAGCGTGTTGAACAGCCGCTCCGCGATCGCGTCATAGGCGCCCTCGCGATGCCACATGCTGCGCTGGTTGCCGCGGCAGAGATGGATGCCGCGCGCGACGCCCTCAGGCAGTCCGGCGACCACGGCGGCCTCGGCCTTCAGCGAGCGCTCGAAATTCGCTTGCGGGTCCTCGCCGCGCGCACGCATCTGGGCAAGCGAAGGCTCGTCCACGTAGGCGGTGAAGCCGGGCGCGTCGATGTGGATATAGCGGCAACCGGCCTCGACCAGGCTCTCGACAATCGCGCGCTCGATCGCCACGACGTCCGCGACAAAATCGTCAAGCCCGCGATAGACAGCGGCCGAGGCCTGATAGTCGAAACGCTGCGCGATCCGGTCGGGGCCGATCAACGACACCTTCACGGGCTTGCTCGCGATCTTGCTGACGAAGCCATATTCCTCGAGCGGCACATTGCGCGCGAGCGTCAGGCGCGCCTTGGCGGGACGGCGATGCGACACCGCCGTGCCGACGTCGTGCATCTGCGCAATGTCCCAGCGTTGCAGCGGCGCGGAGCCCTCGACCCGACGCTCGTAGACCTTGAGCGTCGAGCGATTGGCGTCATAGCCTTCGACCGCCGCGCCGAAGCTGTCCTGAAAATTGAGCCGCCGCATCTCGCCGTCGCTGATGACGTCAAGGCCAGCACCTTCCTGCAGACGTACCGCCGTGGCGACCGCCGCATCCTCGGCCGCGTGAAACTCGCCGGCGTCGATGCGGCCGTCGTCGAAGGCTGAGCGCGCGTCCTTGAGCTCCTGCGGGCGAAGCAGGCTGCCGACCACGTCGGTCCTGATCGTCTTGAGATCGAGCATTGAGTTTCCCTCCCGTCAGTCGGGACTGTGCCCGTCAACGAGTTGCGAAGCAAGACTGGACGTTCGTGACCAACGAACACAGTGCAAGACTGAGCCATACTCTTCGTCAAGCTCGCTGCCACTCCTTGCTGCAGCTTGTGCCATGGCTCCCATGTGGGCGTCCTAGCGACGCCGTTCGGCGGCTGGATGGTCAAGCATTTGTCGGCACATGCACTGATGATGGTCGTCGGCCTGCTGATCGTCATGTTCTCGATGTGGCAGCTGTTGCGTGCGTTCCGGCTGTTGTAGGCAACAGTCGCCTCGACCTGTGCTATCGTTGCGTTGCAGACACACGTCGTGGAGGGGAAGATGGCAGCCACCATTGACCGCCGCGAGTTGATCGCTCTTTTCGCCAGCGCGTCCGCTTGTTCGGTTGCCGTGCGAGCCGAGCCGCAGCTCCCTCGGATTCTCTATCTCACGCACTCGGCCGGCTACCGGCACGACGTCATTCCGCTTTCGCAAGCCGTCTTGAGTCAGATCGGAAGAGAGTCAGGGACGTTCGACGTTACCGCAACGCAGGACATTTCCGAATTCACTACCGAGAACCTGAGGCGCTACGCCGCCGTGATGTTCTACACAACAGGTGAGCTGCCAATGAGTGAGGCTCAAAAAGCAGCGCTAATCGACTTCGTTCGGTCTGGCCACGGCTTTGTCGGCGTTCATTCAGCGACGGATACGCTTTACGAGTGGCCTGATTATCGAGAGATCATCGGCGGCTATTTCGACGGCCACCCCTGGCACCAGCAGGTGAGGATCAAAGTTGCCGACCCATCAAGCCCCTTGGTCTCGTTCCTTGAGCCATCTTTCGAAATCACTGACGAGATCTACCAGATCAGGAGCTTCGATGAGCGCGGCTCGCATGTGCTCTTGCGCCTGGACGAGACATCGGTCGATCTGAGCAAGGCCGGCGTGCATCAGCGATCCTACGGCTGGCCGCTCGCCTGGACTCGCGCCTATGGCCAAGGGCGTGTGTTCTACACAGCGCTCGGGCACGAGGCGGCGGTATGGCAGGATGCCCGCTATCAGCGCCTCTTGCTCAACGCCGTCCGGTGGACTGCGCGAGCTTCGCCTTAGCCGTAGCGCGCCTAGCGCGCCTGCGCGGTCTGGCCTGCGACCGCCGCCTGTTGACGTCTCACCGGCAACGTCCCGAGGTCCGGATAGCGTGCGCGCAGGTCACGCAGGAAGGTTTCGAGCGTGTCGGCCGCGCGCAACGAGCGGGCAATCTCATTGAATTCGCCGTCGCCGGAACCGGCAGGTGAGGTCAGGACATCGAATGCGCGACGGTCGGGGCCGTCACCCATCTTGGCGGCATATTTCTCGCGAAACCGCGCGAGGCCGAGCGTGTCCTCGCCGAGTGAATAGCCCACCGCCGCGCGCAGAATATCGAGGCGCTCCTTGTCGCTGAGCGGCTCGAACTGCTGCCAGCGCTCGCCATAAAGGAGCTCGATCTGCTCGGCCGCTTTCGCCCATTGCTTGCCGGCCCAGTAGATGTCGGAGCGCAGACGGATCGCCTCGCGCCCTGGAACATTGGCGACCACCTCGATCGCAACCTCATGACGACCGGCCTCCGACAACGCCCGCGCCTCGAGCATCAGGCGCTGATTGCGCAACTCGTTGCTGAGCTCGGACGTTCGCGTCGCCCGCAGCACCGCCAGTGCCCGGTCGGGTTTGCGATCCATCAGATAGATCGCCGCCAGACGAGCCGCGACCTGAGCGCGGGCGGCGCCCTGCAAACGGTGCTCGACTTGGTGCTTGAGCAGATCGGTCGCCTGCTTGAGCAGATCGACCGACACCAGCCGATCGGCAAGCCGCCTGATCATCTCGTCGCCACGTCGTCCGATCGGCGTGAGGTCGCGGAAATCGTAGAACATGGCAAGCGCATCGATCGCCGGCAGCGTGTCCCCCTTCCCCGCCAGGAACAGGCTGTCGAATGTGGTGGCGGCCTCTTCCTGGATGCGGTGTGTCATCTCGGAGTTCGGATGTGCCAATAGGGCCGTGCGCATGATCTGAAATGCGTCGCGGTAGCGACCCTCGTCCGTATAGGCGCGACCGAGCAGCTGCAGCGTTTCCATTTCGGTGGCGTCACCGCGCCAGATCGCTGCGAGCGTTTCAAACTCGGTGATGGCCTCCTCGCGCGGAACGTCGCCCATCGACTGCCGCAGCACCATTTCGCGCAGCCGCGCCTGCGCCGACCCGGCCCGATCCGACGATTCCGCGGCCGTCTGGTACGCGCGGCGCGCGTCCTCCACGCGCCCGAGACCTTCTTTGATCCGGCCGGTCAGCAGCGCCATGGTGGGCTCGAGCTCGCGCGGAATCCCGATCGACTCGAATTCGTTCATTTGAGCCGTGGCACCGGTGATGTCGCCGACCTCGATCGAGGCGCGTATCATCTCCTTCATTATCGTGCGCTGCAGTTCAAGCGGCAGGGTGGCTATCGCCGATTCGACCGTGCGGAAGCCCTGGCGCGCTTCCGCCCACTTGCCGAGCTTGGCATAGGCCAGGGCACGCCACAGCGGGGCGTCGTTCTGGTTACCGACGAGCGGACTGGCGAGATCCTTGAGGCCCATGTCGGCACGCCCGATCATGATGTTGCAGGCGGCGCGCAGCACCACCGGCGAGGGGTCCTCCTGCGTGGGGGGCTCGTCCGCGATCGCCACATCGAGCACGGCCTTTGCTTCGTAGATCATGTCGCGCGCAAGATAGAAGCGCGCAAGGTCGGTGCGTGCCAGCAATCGCTTGGCTTCGGGCGCCTCGGCGGCAGCATTCAATAGCTTCGAATTCCGATCGTTGAAGTCGGCCTGGCGGTCAAATCCCCAGGTCTGTGGGTCGATCATCTGGCGTTGAAACGCCGGGCCGCGCGCATTGCTTCGCGCCGTCGCCGACAGCGTGAGGCCGGTCGGGCGCGTGATGGTCACCTTGTCGGCGGAAAGCTCGGCATTGAGATCGTCCGCAAACGGCTGCACGACCACGCCATGGGTCGACGGCAACACGCGAAACTCGACAAAATCCTGCGCCTTGAGAAATCCGCGCGCGGGCGCCAGCGCGGTCGCCACGAGCAGCGTGTCGCCGGCGTCGGGATCATCGAGCCGGTAGAGATCACGCGGATCCTCCAGCGGAATGATGACGCTCGAGCGCGCCGCGCCCGCGACATTGCGCGTGAGCCCGAGCGGTCGCGTGGGCTCGACCACCTCCGCGCCGAGCGTGATGTTCCAGGCGGTTCCCACCGTATGAGCGCTGACCAACATCGGCCGTGCGAGCTTCAGACGCACCAGCTCGGCGTCGCGCGAGCGCGCCCTTGTCATTCCCTTGATACTTCGTCCGATCTCGGCGTCCAGCGCCGTGAGCGCGATGTTCTCGTCGGTGCTGAACACGAGCCAGAGCGCATCGCCGCGTCGAAAGACCGCGGCCGGCGTCGTAGCCGTAAACGGAAATTCAAAGGTCACGTTGTCGCCGCTGCGCTTGACCCGTGCCTTGACCCCACCGCCAGGCTCCGACGCCGCGGGAGCAGCCTGCGTTCGCGCCTGCGGCGGGGCCACGTGGCTCGGAGCAGGCGCAGGACGCGTTGCTGGCGCTGGCGGAGACGGTGGCCGCTCCAGCTCGGCCGCGTGCGGCGCCGCCTCCTTCGGCAGCGCGGGAGGCTGTGCAGCCGGTGGCCGTCGCTCCACGGTCGCGGCTGGGGCCGGACGTTCGCTCGAGCGTACCGGCGGCGACGCGGGCGGCAACGACGCGGCAGGCGGCGATGAAGCGGCTGGCGATGAGACGGCCGGCGATGAGGCTTGCGGTGGGGTCGCGGCGGGTCGGCTGGCCGGCGGCTGCGGCTCAGCTGGGCGGCCTTTCTGCGAAGGCTCCTTCGCCTGCTGAGTTTCCGGCGCCTCGGCGTCGTCCGCGTGTTTCGCTCGGGCCGCCAACTCGGCTGCCAGCGCCGACAGCTCATCGGAGCTGCCGTCGCCTTTCTCCGCCTTTTTCTCCGGCACGCTCACGTCCACGATGTAGCTATTGTCCTCGCGAAACGTTCGCACATCAACTTTGTCGGAAAAGTCAAACCGCACGTTTGTGGAATCGCGGTCGAGCTCGCTGTGTATCGAAGCGACCATCGGCGGCAGCGCCGCAACAGCGTCGGCAAGATCGAACTTGTAGGCTTCGCCAAATGTCAGCGTCAGCTTGTCCAAGACCTTATTGGCGGTGACGGGGGTGAGGGCCGGCAATTCGAAGACGTAACGCGTAAACGTCGGCTGCATGGCCACACGCACCCGCACCGGCGCGGTCGGTCGCTGTCGTTCGAGGGCGCGCTGCTGACGATTCCTCTTTTCGGCCTCGCGGGCGCGGCGGGCGAGGTCTTCGATGATTTCGCGCGGCAGCCCGGGCAGCATGCCCGTCCAGCCTTCAGGCAAGAGATCGACGAACACCCGCTCGCCGGCGGCGATCGAGTTCATCTTCACCTTGCGCTTGAGCGCCATCCGGATCGCCTTGCCGTCCGGGTCGCGGCGGGCGGCCGACACATAGCCTCCGGACTTGGCGCTGATGCGGTCGACCGCGATGTCGACCTGCTTATCAAAGCTGATCGTCAGGATGTTGTTGGCGACCCGCACCTTCGTCTCGACTTCCTCCGCGAACACGAGAACAAAGCGGGCGAAGCCGTTTTCGACGTCAACGCTGATCTCACCCCTCACCGCCTGGGCGGCGGCGGGTTGCGGCAGCGCAATGGCCATCATCGCAATGGCCGCAAGCGACAGCAGGCGGAACGCGAGGCTCCGGCCGCGCCGCAGGATTTTGGACAAGTCGTTGTACACGCGAACTTACGCCAATGCTGACCGGCCGGACGCGAGAAGCGCGCCGGCACATCCACTGCCCGAGAGTCTAGGCTGCGGCGTTTAATGGGGCCTTAACCGTGGCGGATAGGGAGCCGAATTCGGCGCGACGCGACGCGGTCAATTGGTGGCCGGCTTGCCCTCGATCTTGGGCAGCTCGGCATCCGCACCCTTGTCCTGGGCCCGCTGCGCAAGCTCGATGGTCAGCCGCTCGGCCGCCGCGGGCGTCATCTGAGCCATGATGTCGGACATGCGGCGCGGATTGATCTGGCTCGCAACCTCGATCAGCACGCGCATATCGAGGCGGTCGAAGATCTTGGCGGCGTCCTTGGCCTTCATGTTGTCGTACATCGTGACGAGATTCTTGAAGCGAGCTTGCTCGCCTTCGGCCTTGTTCTGTACGGCCGTGTTGACTTTCCCCTCGAGCTCCCTGAGCTCATTGATGCGGGCCTCGAGCTTCTTTTCGGCGGCCTTGAGGAGGCTCTCGCGCATATCGAGGTCGCGGGCGCGCGCTTCGAGCTCGCCGCGGCGCTCCGACAAACGTTCGAGGATCGCGCGCTCGGCCGGCGAAACGACATGCTCTGGCTTCGTCGGGGGCGGCGCGGTCGCGGGCTGCGACGGTTGGGGCGCCTTGGGCACGGGACGCTTGTCCTTGGCGGCCGCCTCAGACGGTGGAGATTTGCTTGTGGGGACTGATCCGGTCACGTCGGGGAAATTGAACATCTGCTGAGCCCACGACCGTGTCGGCGGCACCGCCCTCGGTCTGGCAGGAACCGAGCCGGTCACTTCGACATCGCCCGCGTTGCGGCCGAGCGTATAGCCTCCCTCGAAGAGGAGACCGAATGCCTTCAGCACGAACAAGGCCGTGATCGCGACCAGCACGATCGGAATAAGCCTGATATCGCGCAGCCGGCGGATCATGCAGCAAGCGCACCCATGCGCTCACGCAGGCGATCGGCAAGCGAACGCGCGGCGGCGGCGACCGCCTTGGGGTCAGGCGCCGCGGCTGCCACTTTCGAGGCGGCAGGCGCCTTCGATGCGGCGGCCGCTTGGGCAAGCGGCGCGATGGCAGCCGCCGGCGGGACCTCATCGAGCTTGCGCGAAGCGACGACCACGCGCGCCAGCCGCTCGATCACCATGTCGCCGGCCGAGACCTGACGGCTGAGTTCGGCGCAGCAGCGCTCGGCGATGCCGAGGCGCTCACCGAGCGTGCTCTCGCACTCGCGCGCCGTCGTCTTCAGCCCGGCCACGGCCCGCTCCGCGATCTCGATTGCGGTGACCAGCTCCGCGATGGTCGCCTTCAGCGCCTGTTCATCGGCCTTGAGCCGCTTGAGCCTGTTGTTGAGGACCATACAATAGCCGATCGTGACCAACAGCAGGATCGCGACCACCCCTTCGATCATCAGTCCAAATCCGTAGCTCACGACCCCTCCATGCGGTTGGTGGCCCCGTCTGCCCCTTCGAACATCGCCAGCGTGGTTCTCGGCTTACGCAGCGGCTTGGCGACGCGCACAGCGACCCGGTCACCGACGCGTCCCATCCGCCCCTCCGTCAATGTCACGTCACCGCAGCGTACGGTGACCAGCGCGTCCGGCCGCAGCTCGAGCGGCAGCGTGTCGCCGACTTCAAGCCTCATCAATTGTCGCAACGGCAGTCTTGCCTCGTAAAGCACTGCATCAACTGCGATTTCCGCCTGGCCGATCTCGGTCGCAAGGTGCCCTTCCCAGATCGGATCGCGGCCGAATTTCTCGCCCATGAACATCTGCAACAGGACGTCGCGGATGGGCTCGATGGTCGCATAGGGAAGCAGCAGCTCGACGTTGCCGCCGCGATCCTCCATGTCGATGCGCAGACGCACCAGAATGGCGGCGTTCGCCGGCCGCGAGATGGCGGCAAAGCGGGGATTGGTTTCGAGACGGTCGATGTTGAAGCGGACCGGCGACAGCGGCTTGAAGGCCAGTTCCGCATCGGCCAGTATAACCTCGATCATGCGCTTGACCAGGTTCGACTCGATCGTGGTGTAGGGCCTGCCCTCGACCCGAATCGTGGTGTGTCCGCGACGGCCGCCGAGCAGCACGTCGATAATGGAATAGATGAGGCTTGAGTTGACGGTGACCAGGCCGAAGTTGTCCCACTCCTCCGCCTTGAACACCGCAAGGATGGCCGGTAGCGGAATCGAGTTGAGATAGTCGCCAAAGCGCACCGACGTGATGCGGTCGAGCGAGACTTCGACGTTGTCGGAGGTGAAATTGCGCAGCGAGGTCGTCATCAGCCGGACCAGCCGGTCGAAGACGATCTCCAGCATCGGCAGACGCTCGTAGGAGACCATCGCCGAGTTGATGATCGCGCGGATGCCGGAATTGTCGTTGAGCGCGACGTCGGCGACGCTGAATCCGAGGAGACCGTCGATCTCCTCCTGGGAGAGGACGCGCTCGGCGCCGCTCTTGCTCCCGTTCCCGAAGCTTGCGCCTTGGTCAACCGTGGCCGCCCACTGCATGGCGGCCTCTTCCTGCCCCTCGCCCGCTTCGACACCGGCATCGCCCTCAGGCTTGGGGGCGTCAGCATCAAGGCTAAGGCCCCATTCGGCGGCCAGCGCATTCTGATCGACTTGGTCCTTGCCGATTGCCATGGAATTGCGCCGTCCTGATCCCGAGGTTTAAGAAACTGGCGTGGACGCGGCAGCTACTGAACGACGATTTCCTTGAACAGCACGGCATTGATGTGGCTCGGCGCAATGGCCAGGTTGACCCGACGAGTGAGCTCTTCCTTGAGACGGTAGAGCCCGGCGGAACCCTCAAGGTCGCTCGCGCGCAGCTCACGCAGATAAGTCTGGAACGCGTCCATGACGCGCGGCATCGTGGTCTGGATCTGCGGCTGCATGGTGCTGTCGGGCAGCTCGAGGACGATCTTGACCTTGAGATATTGCGTGCGCTCGCTGCCGGCGGGAGTGCTCAGGTTGACCAGCACTTCGGGCACGTCGAGAAAGGCCGGCGGCTTCACGGCGGCAACGGCGGGCTTCTGTTCCTTGTGACGGCCAAACATAAAATACGCGCCGGCCCCGCCGCCGCCGAGCACGGCCACTGCCGCAACCACAATGAGAATCAGCTTGAGCGAGAACCGCCCTTTCGGCCGCTCGCCCTCGGTCGATTCCGCGGCGTCGGCGCCCTCGTCGACGTCGTCGACGTCGTCTTCATCATCGTCCGCTTTCTTGGCCTTGGCTGCCATCGTGGATGCCTTGTCTTACCCTTGCACCGGCGGCGGAACGCCCCTCACCCCCGCCGTTCGCACGCGCCCCCTTACTGCAGGTGCTACCGTAAGGTTCCGATGGTTAACGGAATCTTTCCAAGCGCCACCAACCCGGAAAGTTTTGCCGGGCTGATGGTTGCCAGGGTCTGAATTTGCCGCCCCGCCGCACCCGCCCTTTCCGCTAAGTAACTGTTTTTACAGTGTTAGAGCGCTTGGCACGCAGCCTGCACAGTTAGCGGCGAGCCGGCTTGGGAGAGCTTGGCTCACGCGGACGACGGCAACCCACGGGAGCGGGGGGCCCGCGCCGCAAACGCCGGGCCCGAAACCCCGGCTTGGGGAGCCTGCCGATGGAGAACACCCTCCTGGTCGGACTGTCGCGACAGATCGCGCTCCACCGCGAGCTCGAGGTTGTCGCCAACAACGTCGCCAACATGAACACCACCGGCTACAAGGCCGATGGCTCGATCTTCGAAGAATACGTGATGCCGGTCGCCCAGGCGGAGGGCTTCCAGGGCGCCGACCGGCGCGTGAGCTACGTGCAGGATCGCGCCACCTGGCGCAACTTCGCCGTCGGCCCGATGCGCCCGACCGGCAATCCGCTCGACGTCGCGATCGACGGCGACGCCTTCTTCGTGGTGCAAACCGCGCGCGGCGAGCGCTACACCCGCAACGGCGCATTCCAGATCAACGCCCAGGGCGAACTCGTCACCAACGACGGCGACCGCGTGGTCGGCGACGGCGGCCCGATCCAGTTTCAGACGACCGACAACAAGATATCGATCAACCCCGATGGCACCATCACGGTGCGCGTCGGCAGCAATTCAACGACTGATCAGGCGCGCGGCAAGCTGCGCCTGGTGCGTTTCGACAACGTTCAGCAACTGCAGAAGGAAGGCGCGAGCCTGTTCACCGCGCCGGCGGGCATTGCACCGCTCGATGCGACCAGCTCGCGCGTGACGCAAGGATCGCTCGAACAGTCGAACGTGCATTCCGTCATCGAGATGGCGCGCCTGGTCGAGGTTACGCGCACCTACACGCAGATCGCCGCGATGTTGCAGCAGTTCAGCGACTTGCGGCGCACCGCCGTCGAAAAACTCGCCGAAATCCCGGCCTAGGTCACAGAGGTAGTCGCATGCGCGCACTTCATACCGCCGCTACCGGAATGATCGCCCAGGAACTCAACGTCCAGGTGATCTCCAACAACATCGCCAACATGCGCACCACCGGCTACAAGCGCCAGCGCGCCGAGTTCCAGGATCTGATCTACGAGCACGTCAGCCGCATCGGCACGCAGACCTCGACGCAGGGCAACATCCTGCCGGTCGGCATCGACCTCGGCGGCGGCGTACGGACCGTCGGCACTCCGCGGGTCATGACCCAGGGCACCATCTC
The DNA here is from genome assembly GCA_963753575.1 of uncultured Alphaproteobacteria bacterium. GTDB lineage: Bacteria > Pseudomonadota > Alphaproteobacteria > Rhizobiales > Xanthobacteraceae > VAZQ01. Next base: position 231,988 of record CAVWCR010000003.1, on the reverse strand, counting down.
GCCAACCGGGAAAGACCTCGACGTCGCCATCCGCGGCGACGGCTTCTTCAAGATCCTGATGCCCGACGGCACGTTCTCCTACACGCGCGACGGTTCATTCGAGATGGACGCGCAGGGCCGCATCGTCACGCCACGCGGCAACCTGGTGCAGCCGGGCATCACGATCCCCACCAACGCGACGGCGGTCACCATCAACGCCCAGGGTCAGGTGTCGGCGACCGTCTCCGGCTCGACGACGCCGACTGTGCTCGGCCAGCTCACCATGACCCGCTTCGTCAACCAGGCCGGGCTGCAGCCGATCGGTGACAATCTGTTCACCGAGACGCCGGCCTCCGGCACGGCGCAAGACGGCACGGCCAATTCCGACGGCTACGGCGACCTGCTGCAGGGAAATCTGGAGCAGGCCAATGTGGAAGCGGTGACGGAGATTTCTGACCTGATCGCCGCACAGCGCGCCTACGAGATGAACGCCAAGGTCATCACCGCAACCGATCAGATGCTGCAGGCCACAGCCACCATGATGCGCTGAGGAGAGACACCATGATCCGTCTAGCGACGCTGACAGCCCTCATCGCGCTCACGCTGGCGGCCGCAGGCCATGCCGGCGAGCTCACGCCGCGTGCTTCCGTTCTGCGATTTACCGATCGGTTCGGCGGCGAGCCGATCAAGGTGGCGGCCGAGGCGCCGCCGAAGATCGCGTCACGCCCGATGCTCAAGTCCGAAGCCACCGTGATCGGCGACATCGTGCGCATCGGCGACCTGGTCGAAAACGCCGGCGACGTCGCCGATGTTGCGATTTTCCGCGCACCCGATCTGGGCCAGACCGGAACCGTGCCGGCGCGCCGCGTGGTCAACGCCGTGCTGCCGCATAACATCATCGGGCTCGACACCCGTGGCCTTGCCGAGGTCGTGGTCACCCGCGCGAGCCGCTTGATCACCGCCAAGGACATCGAGGCGCGCATCGTGCAAGCGCTCGCCGGCCACTCGGGTCTGCCTGACGCGGCCAATCTCACAGTCACGTTCGACAACACCGTGCGACCCCTGCAGGTCGAGGCGGCGGTCACCAGCGATCTGCGCATTGCAAGGCTCGGCTTCGATCCGCGCAGCGGGCGCTTCGACGTATCGTTGGAGCTGCCGGGCAGTGCGGCCGCCCGCAAGCTGTTGCTGCGTTTCACTGGCGCGATCAGCGAGACCTTCGAGGCGCTGGTGCCGGCGCGCGCGATCGCGCAGGGCGAGGTGCTCGACGCCGGCGACCTCGTGACGGCGCGGCGGCCGAAGAGCGAATCCGGGCCCAATACCGTGCGCGAGACCGAGCAGGCGATCGGATTTGCGGCCAAGCGCGCGCTGCGCGCGGGCCAGGTCATCCGCCGGAACGATCTCGCCAAGCCGCAACTGGTCGCGCGCAATGAGGCGGTAAGCATCGCCTATGTGGTGCCGGGCATCGTGGTGAGTATCCGCGGCCAGGCGCTCGAGCCCGGCGCGATGGGCGACGTCATCAACGTGCTCAACGTGCAATCGAAGAAGACCCTGCAGGCGACTGTGACCGGTCCCGGCCGCGTCAGCGTCGCCGCCAGCAACCCCCGGGTCGCGAATCTTCCCTCCAACGCAGCGCGCTAAGGCGCCAAGTGAGAGTCATGAAAGAAAAGGAATTACTCGGTCCCGCCGGTCGCACGCTTCCGGCAATTCACGCGAATACCAAACGCGCGGATTTGGCAGAGCAGTGCCACAGCGTTCCCTCCCCCACCGGGGCGCGCGCTTGCGCGCGCCCGGGTGGGGCAGGGAACCGTGCGGCACTGACCATCGCAACTCCAACGATGTGCCCGCGGGTGACCCGTTCACACAACAAGTGGGACGCGCAACGGGCTCACATTTCGATCTCTCGCATGCTGATCGCCACCTCCCTCGCGGCGCTCGCGGCCGGCTGCTCGTCGATCGACCGCCTGAAAGCCATCGGTGAGCAGCCTTCCCTCTCGCAGATCAAAAATCCGATGACACAGACCGGCTACCGGCCGGTGCAGATGCCGATGCCGGCGCCGCAGCCGGCGAGCTACAATCCCAACTCGCTCTGGCGCAACGGCTCGCGCGCCTTCTTCAAGGACCAGCGCGCGCACCAGGTCGGCGACATCCTGACGGTCAAGGTGAAGATCACCGACAAGGCCACGCTCGCGAACGAGACCCAGAGGAGCCGCAAGAACAGCGAGGACTCCGGCGTCACCGATTTCTTCGGCAGCAAGCTCATCAAGAACCCCGCAACCTCGGTCCTGCCCGGCAAGATCCTGACGGCTGATTCAACCGCCTCGAGCGAAGGCAAGGGCTCAATCGACCGCAAGGAGGAACTGCTCACCAATGTGGCCGGCGTGGTCACGCAGGTGCTGCCGAACGGCAACCTGGTGATCGAAGGCAAGCAGGAGGTGCGGGTCAACTACGAGGTGCGCGAGCTCGTCGTCGCCGGCATTGTGCGGCCGGAGGACATCGAAAGCGACAACACCATCGACTCGACGAAGATCGCGGAAGCGCGCATCGCCTATGGCGGCCGCGGCCAGATCACCGACATCCAGCAGCCGCGCTACGGGCAACAGGTGCTCGACGTGCTGCTGCCGTTCTGAGCGACATGACGAGGAAGTGGCGCCGGCTTTTGGCCTGATCTCTCGTTACCGAGCTCCCCGTCGTTCGTTGCGCGCGAAGCGAACGGCGTCACCAGCGGCCTCCGGGGCTCCCCTCCGGAGGCCGCAGATTTTTGTCATCAGTCGTGCGCTGCTGTCGGCCACCTCATCGCTTCCCGGCCTCACTCGTGGCGTAACGCGTAAAGAACATCCAACAGGGTCGCCGCCACGGTGGTCAGCACGGACGCGCACGCATGCCACAAGGCGCGTGCGAGATGCACGCACCTCTCGGGCCCGGCGGCCGCGAGCGGACCGATCAGTCAGTTGCCGCGGCTGCGCCTTGCCGTGGGCGGAGACGCGGAGGTCATGACCTCGGGCGCGAGCAGGCTCGTGAGCGTTGCGCGCGCGCAGGCGCCGGTATCGGTGGCGCCGGCGGCATAGAAGCGGGCGCAGGTCACCGCATCGACGAGCTTCTTCTGCAGAACGGCGTTCTCCTCGCGCAGCCGCGCGATGGTGGTGCGCATGTGATAGCTGGAGAAACGGCTCAGCGCCCGCTCGACCATGGGGTCCTGCTCGCCGGCCATGCCGGGGATCCAGCTTTCCGCGCGAACGCGCGCCAGCGTCCGCACGTGCCACTCGACCACCGCGCCCTTCCAGGCCGTCCAGGGCTCGCCCTCGTGGGCGAGCGCGATATTTTCAAGCTGAGCGTCGGCTAGATCTCGTTCGTCGACCTCAACGGCCGCGAATTGTGTCGCCATAAGGCACCTTGCAACCAAACGAAACCACTAGCCCATCCCCATGAAGACGCTAAGTGATTCGCCGCGCGGTGCTGCGGTATGACGGTGCGAAGTGTAGAAAAAAACGTTTCGCAAGGAGCCTCGCGCCGCGCCTGCGCGTTACTCAGCGCTCGCTCCATTCTCGCAACGCCTTGTGCCCTGAGCGGCGCGCCTAAGCCCTAGTCGTCCTTGTAGACGCGCTCGCGCCGCGGCTCTTTCGCTCTGAGCGGCGCGCGCCCAAGCCCTAGTCGTCCTTGTAGACGCGCTCGCGCCGCTCGTGGCGTTCCTGGGCTTCGATGGTGAGGGTCGCGATCGGGCGGGCTTCGAGCCGCTTGAGCGCGATCGGCTCGCCGGTCTCCTCGCAGTAGCCATAGCTGCCGTCCTCGAGGCGGGCGAGCGCCTCCTCGATCTTGGCGATCAGCTTGCGCTGGCGATCGCGGGCGCGCAGCTCGATCGCCCGGTCGGTTTCCGAGGAGGCGCGGTCGGCGAGGTCGGGATGATTCTGGTTCTCGTCCTGGAGGTGCTGAAGCGTCTCCTTGGCCTCTTTCAATATATCGTCCTTCCAGTCGAGCAGCTTCTTGCGGAAGTACTCCCGCTGGCGCTCGTTCATGAACGGCTCTTTGTCGGAAGGCCGGTAGTTCTTATCAAACGGACTGGAATGCCCGTTCTTGCCGGCGGTGCTCTTCTTCTTGTCCGAAGGCATGGCCTTCCCCATGGAAACGTTGACCTGCAAGCCCCCCTGCTCGCGCGGCGCTTATATAGTGAGATGGCGTGAATGGACAATAACGGATTCATGTCGCCCATGACGCGGTGCACAACGGCCGGCAGGCGCCCATAGGGGGTTTTTTGGGCCGGTTAACGGGTTTGTCAGCGGGCCGAAATCTTCGCGATTTCAACCTCAACGCGAAGCTCGATTTCGTCGAGGACGCCGTCGAGGCCCGATTCGCCACAGCCGTCCTTAAGGAACGCGGCGGCAGAGCGCAGCTTGCTCAGGGTCGCGGGCGTGAGCGTCCCGCCCAGGAGCCCGATCTTGAGCTCATCGAGGGCGTCGAGCGCCATGCGTCCCCGCTTGACCGCGTGGCGTCGGCGTTCTCTCGGGTCTTCGATCCCCTGAAGCGCGATGAGCGCGTCGATGCCGCCGATGGTTCGCAGCGATGCGGGCGTCTTGGCGGCGGTGCTCTCGGCCCGTTCGCTGATTGAAAATGTACCCGACGAAGTGCGCTTGGCGCCGGTGGAAGCGGCCGCCGTGGCGGTGCCGGACGGTCCCTGGATGCGCATGGCGGTTGCCCTTCCCCGGGAGTGCGTGGCGGTGCCGGGGTGCCTGCAACCTCGAACCATTATGGTTAATGGCTGGTAAACAGCCCGGCAAATTCTGCCCGGCCGGCAAGATCGGAACGGCCGCGGCCGCCGCGCGGCCCCTGCCCGTTCCGGAAAATCATCGACAATTCAACGAGCTGACCCCAAGCGTGCAGATGGCACGCATTTCGCTAGGTGTTGGCCGGGTCCGAACCTCTTGGGGAGCAAGGGATGACGAGGACAGTTCTGGCCGCCGTGCTGGCGGGATTGATGCTTGCTGGCGCGCCCGGCGCGGCCGGCGCGACATCGCGCATCAAGGACCTCGCCAACATCGAGGGTGTGCGACAGAATCAGTTGATCGGTTATGGGCTCGTGGTCGGCCTCAACGGCACCGGCGACACCCTCAACAACATCCCGTTCACCAAGCAGTCGCTGCAAGCGATGCTGGAGCGGCTCGGCGTCAACGTCCGCGGCGCGCAGATGCGCACTGGTAACGTGGCGGCCGTGATGGTGACCGCGAACCTGCCGGCGTTCGCCACGCAAGGCACGCGCATGGACGTCACCGTCTCGGCGCTCGGCGATTCCAAGAGCCTGCAAGGGGGCACGTTGCTGGTCACGCCGCTCCTTGGCGCCGACGGCAACGTCTACGCGGTGGCGCAGGGCTCGCTTGCCATCTCAGGCTTCCAGGCCGAGGGCGACGCGGCCAAGATCGTGCGCGGCGTGCCGACCGTGGGCCGCATGTCCAATGGCGCCATCATCGAGCGCGAGATCGAGTTCGCACTCAACAAGCTCGGTCAGCTTCGTCTCGCGCTGCGCAATCCCGACTTCACCACCGCCAAGCGCATCGCCTCCGCCATCAACGACTTCATCGGCGCACCGACCGCCGAGCCGCTCGACCCGTCGACCGTGCAGCTCACCGTTCCGAAGCAATTTCAGGGCAACGTGATCGCGCTCCTCACCGAGGTCGAACAGCTGCAGATCGAGCCGGATCTCGCCGCCAAGGTGATTATCGACGAACGCTCGGGCATCATCGTGATGGGGCGCGACGTGCGCGTCTCCACCATCGCGGTGGCGCAAGGCAACCTGACTGTGACCATCTCGGAGACGCCGGTGGTCAGCCAGCCGCAGCCATTCTCGCGCGGCGAAACCAAGGTCGCTCCGCGCACCCGTATTGGCGTGCAGGAGGATGGCAAGAAGTTCGCCGTGGTCAAGGAGGGGGTATCGCTGCAGCAACTGGTCGACGGGCTCAACGCGCTCGGCATCGGGCCGCGCGACCTGATCTCGATTCTGCAGGCGATCAAGGCCGCCGGCGCGATCCAGGCCGACATCGAGGTGATGTGATGGCAAACGTCGCAGCCGTTGCACCGGCGGGCGCCCCGACATCCCTCGCCACGCACAAGCCCGTGATTGATCTCAAGGCCAAGGCGCGCGCCGATTCGGTCGAATTCGAAGGCATGTTCCTCAACGCCATGTTCAGCCAGATGTTCACCGGCATCGAGGGCGACGGCCCGTTCGGCGGCGCCGGCGCCGCCGGTGTATGGCGATCGTTCCTGGGCGAGGAATACGCCAAATCGTTCGCCAAGGCCGGCGGCATCGGGCTTGCCGATGATGTCTATCGCTCCCTGATCGCCCAGCAAGAGGTGCGCCCGGCGCAGCCGAGCTGAGCCCACAACCGAACCACCGCTTGGTTCAAGGATCGCTGCAGGATCATCATGAACGCCATGCCGCAACAGCCGACGACATCGCCCGCGCCGATCACGAGCGCGGCGGAGGCGCAAGGCCTCATCGCTCAGGTCATGGGCGTAATGGAAGAGCTCACCGGCGTGGTGGAGCAGGAAACCGAGCTCGTCCGCGCCGGCCGCCTCGGCGCGGCTTCTGCGTTTGCCGAGCCCAAGAGCGATCTCAGCCGCCGCTATGTCGCCGGCACCATGCGGCTGCAGGCGAGCAAGCCGCAGCTTGCACATATCGCGGCAGAAAAACTCGCAGCGCTGCAGCAGCGCCACGAGGCCTTGCGCGCGCTGCTTAAGACCAATCTCACCGTGCTCGCAACCGCGCACGCCGTTGCGGAAGGCATCGTGCGCGGCGTGTCGAACGAGATCGCCCAGCGTTCCGCGCCGCAGACCTATGGGGCGTCGGGCCGCGCCAACACACCAAGCCGCGCTTTGGCGACACCGATTGCGGTGAGCCGCAGCCTGTGATGGCGCGCTGACGGACGCACGGGCTTCCCTTCCCTGCCGACACGGTAACGATCGACGCGGCCGCGGCAATCGCCGGCGGGGCCGCTAACCTCGTCTGAGCCGATCCCATACCGCCCTGAGCACCCATGCGTGGCGCTCGATCAAGGGCGATCTTACGGGCATTTCAAGCACCTCCGCAGTACTGATGGTAAACCTCAAGTTATTATTCGTGGTTAACAAATCGTATACTGTATTACGCGATCCGGGCAGCAGTAAAATACCAATAATTACTCTGTTAACCACGTTCTTTTACGCAGCATTACATTCGATATGCGATCCATACCTCCGATCCGCGGGGATCGTTGTGTAACCGCCGGTAAGGCGACGACCAGAAAGGTTAGGACATGGCTTCGAATATCACTCTGTCGGCGGGGGTACGACAGAACCTGCTCGCTCTGCAGAACACCGCTTCGCTGCTAAGCGCAACGCAGAATCGTCTCGCCACCGGCAAGAAAGTCAACTCGGCCCTCGACAATCCGACCAACTTCTTCACCTCGGCCGCGCTCTCCTCGCGCGCCTCCGACCTCTCCTCGATCCTCGAACTCGATGTCGAACGGCATCAGCACCCTGAAGGCGGCCGACAACGGCCTCACCGCGATCACCACGACGGTCGAGACCATGCAGGCGACCATCAGCCAGGCGCGCCAGGATTCCTCGTTCAAGTCGACGTCCTATGCGCTCGAACTCGACGACGATCGGCACGTCAACCCTAAAGAACCTGAGTTTCTCAGGCGGCGCGGTGGGCACGACGGCGGTCAACATCGGACTGAACACCGCCTCAACAACGCCGGCCGTGCAGTCGACCGTCGTTGCCTCGGCGGCCTATCAGGCTCCGACTGCCGCGACAGCCTCCACGATCACGGCGGCTAACGACTTCACCAACATCGATTTGAGCAACAATGCTGACAACACCTATACGTTCGACGTGACGCTCGGTGCCAGCACCGCCAACATCTCGTTGGGCCCGTCCGACGGCACGGCTGGTGTCATCAACATCGACCAGGCCGTCACCGCGATCCAGTCTCAGCTCGATGCACAAAGCGTTGCGGTTACCGTCGGCAAGGACGTCGGCGGCACCAAACTGACCTTCACCGCCAACACCGCCGGCGCAACGGCACTCACGGTGGACAACTTCGCTGTCGGCGGTACCGGCGTCATCGCCTCGGCCGGTGACGCTGGCGTCACTGTGGCTGGCCAGACCGATACTGGCGCGGCCGCCCAAGACCGCGTGATCACCATCAGCAACGGTACCAACACCGCGAATATCACGCTGACGTCGGCGAACGCCGGCGATGCGGCTACGGCGCGGTCCTATATCACGGCGCAGCTCACGGCACAGAGCGTGTCAGGAATCACGGTCGGTGGCACGGGCAACAACATTGACCTCGCCGGCCTTGCCGATGGCACAAACTCGGTCACGGTGGGCGGGGCGGGCGCCGATGCCGTGTTCGGTGCCGGTCGGACGGTGACCGCCGGCACAGCGGACTCCGGTGACGGTGCAGTGAAGACCGTCGATCAGCTTGTGACCGCGATTAACAGCAACGCGTCGCTCACCGGCAAGATCAAGGCCTCGAACGACGGCGGCAAGCTCAACATCCAGAACCTGTCGACCGAGGACCTGACGGTGACTGGCATCTCCTCGACCGATAGCGGTGTGGACGGCAGCACCGGGACGGCGACCGTTGGCGGCAACACCGTCCGCAAGAACCTGATCTCGCAGTTCAACGACCTGCGGTCTCAGCTCGACAAGATCGCCGACGACTCCAGCTTCAACGGCGTCAACCTGCTCCGCGGCGACACGCTGAAGCTCATCTTCAACGAGACCAACACCAGCTCGATCAGCATCGTCTCGCAGAACGCGAACGGCATCAACTCGAGCGTGCTGAGCATCGGTGCGGCGGACGCAACCGAGTTCTCGAGCAACAACGCGCTCGACAGCCGCTCCGACGCCCTCCACACGGCCCTGACGCAGTTGCGCTCACAGGCGTCGGCCTTCGGCTCGAACCTGTCGATCGTGCAGAACCGCCAGGACTTCACCAAGAACATAATCAATACGCTACAGACCGGCTCTGACTCGCTCACGCTGGCCGACGGCAACGCAGAAGCCGCAAACCTCCTCGCCCTGCAAACCCGCCAGCAGCTGTCCACGACGGCTCTGTCGCTGGCCTCGCAGGCCGACCAGGCAGTGCTGCGGCTGTTCGGCTAAGCCGCATAGGCTCCTCGATCGTATCAGGCTGCGGCGGCGGGGTTGAAATCCCGCCGCCTGACGTTTCGTTTACCAACCAGGCTCACGATGCTTCTGGTCGGCTTGGGAGCGAATCATGGCACTCAAGGTCGAACTCAAGCCGCACGCGCGAATCATCATCGGCGATTGCGTCATCACCAATGACGACCAGCGCACGCGCCTCTTGATTGACGGTCACACGCCGATCCTGCGCGAAAAGGACATCATGACGCCGCAGCTCGTCACGACGCCGGCGAAGCGCATCTATCTCGCGGTGCAGTTGATGTACACGACGGCCCTGTCGCTGGCCTCGCAGGCCAGCCCGGCGGTGCTGCGGGTGTTCTGATCCCACTTCCGGCTTCGGCCGCAAACAGACGGCGGGGCTTCGGCCCCGCCGTTTTGCTTTGGGTCCCCATTTCGACGACCGGGGGCGACCGTTAACAGGTCATTAGCCTCTCATTTACCGGGCATTAGGGTTACCGGATCATTATCGCACCGTCCGTTTGCAAGAGCGGGGCCCAGAATTTTACTGAGGGAAAGGTGCCATGAGTGACGTCGTTCTTTCTGCTGGCGTGCGGCAGAACTTGCTGGCTCTGCAAACGACCGCCAACTTGATGGGCATCACCCAGAACCGCCTGGCCACGGGCAAGAAGGTCAATTCGGCCCTCGATAATCCGGTCAATTTCTTCACCTCTTCTGGCTTGCGCAGCCGCGCCAACGACCTGAGCGCACTCCTCGACGCGATGTCGAACGGCATCAAAACCATCGAGGCCGCCAACAACGGCATCACGGCGATCAATCAGGTGATCGAATCGATGAAATCGACGCTGATCCAGGCGCGCCAGGACAAGTCATTCCAGAGCGCCTCGAACGCGATCGATACCACCGCGATTGGCACAAACACACTGAAGAATCTCAGTTTCTCCGGTGGTGCGGTCGGCACAACGCCGGTCGACGTTGCGCTGAACACGACGTCCACCATACCGGCGGTGCAGGCATCCGTCACAACCGCCAACAGCAGCTATACGGCGCCGACCGCAGCCACTCAGTCGACCGTCACGGCGGCTAACAATTACAACGACATCGACTTGAGCAACGACGCCAACGACTCGTTGAGCTTTGACGTAACGCTGGGCGCCACCACCAAGACCATCACCCTGACCCGCGCTGGCGCCGGCGCCGACAACGTGTACTCCATCGGCGAGGCCGTCACCGAGATCCAGAACCAATTGAATGCCGGCGCGCCGCTCGGCGTGACCGTCGGCACCGATCTCTCCGGCACCAAACTGCTGTTCAAGGCCAACACCGCCGGCGCCAACACGCTGACCATCTCCAATGCGAGCATCGTGGACGGCGCGGGCGGTGGCGCAAACCAGGCGGTCACCGATCTCGGCATCACCAACGCGGCGACCACCGGCCAGCAGGACACCGGCGCCAACGCAGTCAATCGCTCAATCACCATCAACGGCGTCAACATCACGCTGACCGCGGCTAACGCCGCCACGGCGACCACTGCTGCCGCCACCATCAATACTGCGCTCTCGTCGGCCGGCGCCAACGTGACGGCCATCGGCGACAACGCTAACGGAAAGATAGATCTTCTGGGCGCGGCCGACGGCTCAACCAGCATTACGATCGGTGGTGCGGACGCCATTCCGGTGTTCGGCACGCCGGGCTCGCGGACCACGGTCACCGGTTCCCTCGCCTCGCCCGACGGCGCGGTAAAGACCGTCGACCAGCTCGTCAACGATATCAATACCAACACCGCGCTGACCGGCAAGGTGCAGGCCTCCAACGACAACGGAAAGCTGCGCCTCTTCAACCTGTCGACCAGCGCCCTCACGATCGCAGGCATCACGGGTGGCATCACGATCGACGGCGGCACCGGAACCTCAACGATCGGCGGCAACGATGTGCGTACCCAGCTCGTCAAACAATTCAATGACCTGCGCGATCAGCTCGACAAGCTAGCCGACGACTCGTCGTTCAACGGCGTCAACCTGCTGCGCGGCGACAAGCTCAAGGTGACCCTGAACGAGACCGGCACCAGCACAATCGAGATCCAGGCCAAGGACGTCAACGGCACGGTGCGGCCGATCGACAGCATTCATCTCAACATCCAGCTCCTGCAAAACTCGGACGTCGATTCCGACACCAACATCGACTCGCTCCTGGGCAACCTTGCCAACGCGCTCGGAACAGTCCGCGCTCAGGCTTCGGACTTCGGATCGAATCTTTCGGTCGTGCAATACCGGACCGATTTCACCAAGTCGATGATCAACACGCTGCAAGTTGGCGCCGACAATCTCGTCCTCGCCGACAGCAACGAGGAAGGCGCCAATATGCTGGCGCTGCAGACCCGCCAGCAGCTGTCGGTGACCGCCCTGTCGCTGGCCTCACAGGCCGACCAGGCGGTGCTACGGCTGTTCGGCTAAGCCGCGCAAGAAGCCTTCTATGGTATCGAGTTGCAGCGGCGGGATCGCAGTCCCGCCGCTTAACGCTTCGTTAACCAGCCAGGATCACGATGCATGAGAGCGGCCGAGGTAAGGAACAAATCATGGCACTCAAGGTCGAGCTCAAGCCGTGCGAACGAATCATCATCGGCGACTGCGTCATCACCAATGACGACCAGCGCACGCGTCTCTTGATCGACGGTCGCACGCCAATCCTGCGCGAAAAAGACATCATGACGCCGCGGCTCGCCACGACGCCGGCCAAACGCATCTATCTCGCGGTGCAGCTGATGTATACGTCGAAGGACCCCCGCTCGCATCACGACGTCTATTTTTCCCTCGTACGAGACATTACGCGAGCTGCACCGAGTGTTTGGCCGCTGGTAGAATCTATCAATAATCTAATCTTAACAGGCGACATGTATAAGGCACTAAAGCAGGCCAAGAAATTGGTCGCTTATGAAGAGGAACTCCTAAATCATGCAAAACGCCGCACAAGCCTACGCCACAGTGGCGAGGCAGGTCGTCAACCCACGTGAACTGGAAGCCGACCTGTTGCTCAAGGCGGCGTCCAGCTTGCAGGCTATCCTTGATGCTTGGGATCGCAAGAAGTCCGAGCTCGACACAGCGCTGCTCTACAATCGCAAGCTCTGGACGATATTCATGGCATCGGCCACCAGCCCTGACCATGCGCTGCCGGTCGCGATCCGCCAGAACATCGCCAACCTCGGCTTGTTCGTGATGAACCAGACCGTGTCGATGATGGCCAATCCGAAGCGCGAGCAGCTCAGCCCGCTCATCAGCATCAATCGCGAGCTGGCAGCCGGACTGCTCGGCCGCGCGTAATTCATTGCGCAAACGGACCTCCGCTTTCGCCTAAACGAGGTCGCAGCCCGTCGATGCACATCCGTGCTCGACGGGCTAAGATTGTCGAGTGCAGCCAAGAGTGCGCGATTCAGGCCGCGCGCGATTCACGTTACGCACGATCAGGCTGCGCACGATTCAGATTGCGTATGATCCAGGTTGCGCATGATAAAGTGCCCGCGAGGCTTGCGATCCTCGGCTTCTTGGAGGCCCTATCATGCCGACCGCGCTGCGGCTCCTGCTGATGACTGTGCTTATCGTCGCGATTGCAGGCGCGGCATGGCTCTTTCGGCTCGATGCAACCATCAGCAGTTCCGGCGGCGTAGTGGTGACGGATCGCTGGCTTGGCAAGGTGTATTATTGCGGCAGCTCGGATTGTCAGCAGGTTTATCCGAAGTAACGGCGCACGAACCAAGCGCACGCCGGGCCAACCGAGGCTACGAAGCCGCTGCGCCGTGCCGGCTAGAGGTAATTGACTAGGCTCAGGTGATAGAGCATCGAGGTCGTCTGCAGCGACGCCTGCATGCGGGTCTGCAGCGCAAGGATCTGCGTGCCGACTTCTTCCGTGGACACGCCTTCGATCTGCGACAGCAGATCGGTCAGCGTGTTCTTGGTTTGCTGATGCCGTTCATCGGCCGTCCCCAGGGCTGCCTGCGCTCCGGCGAGCTCGGTCTGGATCGTCTCGATCTTCTGCGTGCCGGGCGGCACGACCAGATTGGCGCCGACGCGCTCGTTGAGGGCGCTGGCGCGCGCCGCCGAGTTGGGATCGGTGGGCGAAAAGGTTACGGCGGCGAGCGCTGCCACGTTCTGCACGACAAAGCGGATGCCCTCCTCGTTCGCCCGCAGTCCGTAGGACACGCTGATGTCGGCATCGACGCGGGCCGTCGCGGTTCCGCGCGCCGGATCCGGACCGTCCTCGCCGGTGTACCAGAACACGGTGTCGGCGCTGGTTCCCGCCGTGAGCGCCGTCGCGGTCGCAAGCGGCGAGCCGGAGACGCGCTGCGGCGGATTGCCGAAGAAGTCCTGGCTGGTGGCAACAGCCGATGCGGCAGTGAGCGAGGTGTCGGCCAGCTTGCCGACCGCCGTCGTCAAGGCTGCCTGCAGATTGGCGGCCGTCTCATCCGGCGTGGCACCGATGGTGAACTGGTTGTCCCCTGGCGGCGTCTGGGTGGTCGCCGCGAGCGTAAGGGTCTCGCTGGTGCCGTCCGGCAGATTGAACTGGAACGCAATGGTCTCGCCGGCATTGGGATTGGCGGCGAAATCGACGGACGCCACGGCAGGCGAACCGGCTGGGCCGGTCACGGTGGCTCCGCTGAGCGTTGAGCTCACGTTCGCGAGCTTGAAGCCGAAGGGCGACACGGCGTCTTCCGCGATCTGCACCGACGTTGTGGTCGGCGCCGTGATAGCGAGCCGGCCGAGGCCGTCGCCAAGATCGGCCTGCTTGCGCTCGGAGACCACCTGCTTGAATCCCGCGCGCGCGCCGTCGCCGTTCATGATGTGATCGAAGGTTTCGACCGCAGGCCGATCGGTGGCGCGACCGGAGAATAGGTAGCGGTCACCGGACTGGGTGTTGAGCAGGCTGAAGATCTCGTTGAGCTCCGAGTAGGCTGTCGACTGCGCCGTTGTCGATCCGTTGCTCAGCACGTTCGTGCCCATGACCGTGGCGGACCTGACCTGATCGGAAATATCACCGATGCGGCCGAGCGCGCTCTGCGCCAGGTTCAGTCGAACGCCGACATTCTTGGTTGTGTCGCCATAGGCGTCGAGCGCCGATACCTGCGCCCGCAGGCCGACCGCGAAGCCGCGGTCCACGCCCAAGCCGGCGTAGGTGTTGGCCTTCTTGCCCGTCGAGAGCTGGCGCTGCAGATCGTCGAGCTGGGCGCGCATGTCGATCAGCGTCTGCGCCGTCAGCGACGTACGGGAACCGATACCGGCGATGCTCATGGCGGTTCTCACATCTTCATCAGGATATCGAGCATCGCCTGCACGGTGGAAGCCACGCGCGCGTTGGCCGCATACGCATTCTGAAGGTTGAGCAAGTTGGTCATCTCCTGGTCGATATTGACGGCGGACGTGTCGTTGAATCGCTGCTGCAGCGAATTGAAGACGACGTCCTGGCCCTCCTTGAGCTTGGCCGCGGAATCCGCAGCCTCGCCTTGCCGGCTGATCACCTGCCGCAGGAACGCCGGCAGGCTGCCGGTGAATGGCACGGCGGCGCTCCCGACGCCGGTGTCGGCGGGAAACGTGAGTTGTCCATTGGTCATCTGGTCGAGGATAAAATTCGGGCGCGTCGCGTCACCCGACGGCGTCAGCGGCGAGGTCTGGTAGACCACCAGCCGAGACGGATCGGCCAGAAGATTCGGGTTGACGGTGATGCGGCCGGCAAAGCCGACGACCTGCTGTCCACTCGCCGTAATGGCGCCCGAATAAGGCTTGCCGGCGTCCTGGAAGAACGGCAGCTCGGCCGTTCCGCCAGTCAGCGTGCTCACCGTCCTGGTGCCCGAGACCGCATTGACGTCGACTCGGTCGCCGGCGCCATCGTCGAGGATGCGCAGCGTGTTCCCCGTTGGATTGGAGAACTGCAACGAGGTCGACCCCACCGCGGCCGTGATCTGGTTGATGATCGAGGCCATCCCACCGGAAAAGTCGATGCCGATCACCTTGTCGTTCGGATCGAGCGTCGTGGCGTTCGACAGCGGCAGCGCCGCCGGATCGTCCACGCGCACGAGCGTGAGCGCGCGTTGCTTGCCGGTCACGTTGTCGGTGTAGTTGATGGAAATCGAGTTGCCGGCAAGCATCCCGGTGAGATCGACGTCGAAACCCGCCTGCGGAGGGAGCGAGACCGGGGTGGCGTCCACCGACTGGTCGGAAAGGGCACGCGCCATCCCGGCGGCGATCTCGTCGATTTGGCTCTGCGCCTGCACCAGGGTCTGATCGCGCATCTCCAGATAAGCGGCGATCTGACCCGAGCGGATCGAGCGGTTGCCAATCAGATCGATGCTGCCGCCGTTTGGTCCGGTCAGGACGATGGTGCCGACCGAGCGCTGCGTCGGGTCTGCGCTCCACTGCGACATCGGGTCGAGCGAGCCGCGTCCATCAAACGACAAGGTCGACGCCGTGGTTCCGACCAGCTGAACGCCGGAACCGGTGTAGACGGAGACCTGATTGTGATCGCCGGGGACGACGGTGATGTCCATGAGTTGCGCGAGCTGGTCGATATAGTTGTCGCGCTGGTCGAGGAGACCCGCGGTGCTCGCGTCATTCGTGGTGTTGACCTGTTGATTGATCTGCGCAATGCGCTGCATCGCCTCGTTGGCCTGCTGCACCGCGTCGCCGAGCCCCTGCTCGGCGTCGCTACGCAGGCTCTGAATGTCAGAGGTCGTGCCATGGAGCTCCTGGGTCAGGGCCTGGGCGGCGTTCAACACCGCATCGCGTGCGGCGCTCGAGTCGGGGCTTGTCGACAGCCCCTGCAGCGCCGTCGTGAAATCATTGTATGATGTCTCGAGGGTCGCGTCGGCGCCCGGCTGGCCATAGATCGATTGCAGGCGGCTGTAGAACTGGGCGCGCAGATCCGCGTAACCGGCACCCGAGCTCTCCGTCCGCAGCTGGCGCTGGATGTACTGATCAAGCTGACGATTGACGGCATCGACCTTGACGCCGCCGGTCGCGATGGCGCTGAGCGACAGGGTCTTGCGCAGGTAACCCGGCGTTTCCGCGTTGGCGACATTGTTGGAAACGAGCGCAAGACCGGTCTGCGTTGTCCGCAGGCCGGTCACCGCCGTTGCAAGCGCCTGAGAGAGGCTCATGAGCCGCTACCGTCCATTACGATTCTTGGCGCGCTCCACCGTTAGCGCAGCATGTTCAAGAGGTCTTGGACCATTTGATTGGAAGTTGAGATGACCCGGGTGTTGGCCGAATAGGCCTGCTGGGTCACGATTAGCTTGGTGAACTCGTCCGCGATGTCGGTGTTCGAGCCCTCGAGCGATGATCCGACGATCTTGCCCGACGCCCCGTAGATGGCTGGACCCGATCCATCGGTCACCTCAAAGGCGCCGCCGTCGATGCGCTTGAGGTAGTTGGCGCCGTTGAAGTCAGCCAGCGTGATTTCGGCGAGCTCGAGGGTGCGCCCGTTGGAATAGCTGCCGACGATGCGGCCGTTGTCGCCCACCGCGACCTGCTGCAGCTCACCGGCTGGGAAGCCGTTCTGCTGCAGCAGATTGACCTTCACGCCGCCGTTGGGGTCGGCAAACTGTGTGACGCCGCCCGAGCCGTGGACGAGTTGCAGGTCACCCAGTGCGATCCCGTTTACAGTGACGTTGGGCAGCGTCACGGTACCGACCGCCGGGCTCATCTGCCCGTTTGGCCCGAAAGTGTAGTTGACGCCGACGTTCTGCCAGGCGGCCTGGGTGCCGGTCGCGTTGGAATCGACCTGGTAATACAGGTTCCAGGTATCGGTCCCGCCGTAAGCCGAGCTATCGGTCTTGGCCCAGCGCATCTGGATATTCACCGGCGAGCCGGACACATCGTAAGCGGTGATCGCGCCGCCGCCGAGCGACTGATTGAGAAACGCCGTCGTGTCCTGTCCAAGCACGGTGCCGTTGGCCGGATAGGCGGTGAAGACGTTGATGCCGAACTTCGCCGCGGTCGATGCCGGACTGACCGACACCGTATTGGAGCCGCTGGCGGTGAACGTGAGATTGCCGTTGGTGTCGACCGTGGCGGTGCCCATGGCGGCCGGATAGGCGGAAAGCGCGGCCGATAGTTCCGAGACTGTGGAGATCTCGCCGGGGCCGGTGCCGAACGTGAGCGAAAAATTGCTGGCGCCGACTGCGACGTTCAACACTTCGCCATCGGACACACCCGACGCCATGAGGTTTGAGGAGGCGTGATTGGTTTCACTCAGTCCCAACTGGGTGGTGAGAGCGTCGGTTGAGAAAGCGCCGACGGCGAAATCATAGTCGGCGCTCGAGGAGGTCAGGACCAGCTTGTTGGTGCCGCCCGTCGAGTTGATCGAAGCGACCACCGCGGTGGACAATCCGGCCGTGCCGTTGATGGCATTCACGATGTCGGTGAGCGTGTCGGTATCGGCGACGGTGAGATCGTAGTTGGTCGGCACGCCGCCCGAAGGCGTGACCGTCAGTCTCAGCGTGCCGCCGTTGCCGGCGCCCACCGCCGTGGTCGGTGTTGCGAAGGTGCCGGTGCCGGTCGTGGTGGCGATCACGTCGGCGAGCTGGGCGCCGACGCCTGCGATCTTCGCCGCCACCGGCGCGCCCGCGACCGGGTTGGCCGAGAACGCCACCGGGTTCAGCAGTTCCGACCCAGGGATATTCGGATCCTGGGATGGCGTCAGCGGATAGCTCGAAAGATTGGCGCGATATTCGACCTGTGACGTCGGCTGCGCCGGCAGGAAGTCGTTCTGGAATTGCAGCAGCTGCGGCACGCTGCCGACCAGGTTGCCGGTGGTCGGATCGACCGGAATTCCCATGAGGTAGTTTCCCGCGCCGTTGACCAGGAAGCCGTTCTTGTCCGGCTGGAAGTCGCCGCGCCGCGTGTAGCGCTCGACGCCGTCAAAGACCGGGCTGTTGTCGACGAAGCTCGACGGCTTGGCGACCACGAAGAAGCCGTCGCCATTGATCGCCATAAAGGTTCCGATCGAAGAGGCTTGAATGTCGCCCTGCACCGTGTTGGTCGAACGCGAATTGGCAACGACGCTGCCGGCAAGTTGCTGGGAGGGCACTTCGTCAGGGATGAGATCGACAAAGCTCGTGTCCATGCGCTTGAACGCCGTGGTTTGCGAATTGGCGATGTTGCCGGACACGTTCTCGAGCGCGAATGACTGCGCGCGCAAGCCCGTCACCGCCGTGTTAAGAGCACCAAAGATACCCATGACATGATCTCCAACTGCGTGCCGGGCAGCCCCGCCCAGCCCATCGCGCCGGTCACCTTGCAAGCGCCACGCCAATTTCTTTATTCAGTAAAGTCAATATTTTAGTGAGAGGCGCTTAACTGCGCGCCCGGCAACAGCGGCCGCCGCCGGCAATTTCTGCCGATGCGAAGCTGTTGCCTCGCACTTCCTTGGTTGGACAATGTCTGGGGGCGTACGCGAACAAGGAGACGCCATGACGCCGTTCACCGCTATGCCGCCGACCTGCTGTCTCAACCCCCTTCCGGATCTTCACCTCGGCCATTCTGAAATATCTGTACAATAGGTAACGAGTAGGTGATCCATCACGGCTTCGGAGCGACGCGCGTCTAATGTTCGCGCGTTCCTCGTAGGTCTACGTCTTTCGGCCCTTTTGGCCCGGCCGCTGTTTTAGGCGCACCCCCGGGCCCCCGCCGTTGTCGTCGATAAAGACGACGCCAGCAGCTTCTAAAGCGCGGCGTACCGCCAATTCGTTTGCCGCGGTCATAGCCGTCTGATCTTCAGATAACTCTGCGCGCCGAATGGTCGCGACGCTCAAGACAGATTGCTTGGCAAGATCGTCTGCACTCCAGCGGAGCAGGGCCCGGGCCGCCCTAATTTGCGCGCTTGTTAGGGGTTTAGGCATCTTGACACAAACCACTCACATGCTATTTTTCAGCGCATATGACATTATTAGGAGCTCCGATTCACTAGCGTTAACCAACGCCAATTTGGCTTCTGGAGGAAGTGATGAAATCGCAGGTGTGGAAAAAGCAGCCTTTAGACCGCCGCTCCTTCATCGGCGGCTCGGACGCCCGGATCATCATGGGCAGCAATGAGGCGGCCCTCATTCAGCTCTGGCGCGAGAAACGCGGCGAGGCTCAGCCCGAGGACCTCTCTGGCAACCTGATCGTGCAGCTCGGGACGGTCACCGAGGAGCTCAACCGCGCCTGGTACGAGCGCAGCACCGGCCGGCGGGTCATCGCCGCCCAGCGCCACGTCAAACATTCGGCCATTCCGTACATGGCAGCCACCCTCGACGGGGTGGTGGAAGGCGCTGGCGCCGTCTTCGAAGCCAAGTTCATGTTGCCGTGGTCGTTCTCGGAAGAAGCCGCCGCCGCCAAGTATATGCCCCAGCTGCAGCACAACATGTGGGTCACCAACCTGCGCAGCTCGGTGCTCTCGATCATCACCGGCGGTGGCAAATGGGTCGAGATCACGGTGCCTATGGACCCGCTTTATCTGAGCGTCCTGGTGTCGGCCGAGAAGAAGTTCTGGCGCTGCGTCCAGTTTGGCGAGGTGCCCCACCTCATCAATGCCGAGCCGCCGCGGCCACGCATCGAGGCGGTGCGGATTGTGGACATGACCGCCTCGAACACCTGGGCCGAATTTGCGGCGCTCTACCGCAATACGCGGGAGGCGTTTCTCGACCACGAGCGCGCCAAGGGGGAACTCAAGACCCTCATGCCGGAGGACGCGAAGGAAGCCATCGGGCACGGGGTGCGGGCCAAGCGCTCGAAGGCGGGCGCGGTGAGCTTCGACCTTCTGGATACGGAGGCGGCCCATGCCCCGGTCGAGTGAGACGGTGGCAGCGTTGGCATCAGCGCTTGCCAAGGCGCAAGCCCCGCTGGTCAACCCGGAAAAGTCACTGATTGCAACCATCCGGGCTGGGCGGCCGGGCGAAGCCGAGCGCTCATTTCGGTATGCCCCGCTCGCCAGCGGCCTCGACATCGTGCGCAAGACATTGGGCCAGCACGAGATCGCAACCGTGCAGACAACCGCCATCGATCCCGCAACCGGCATGGTCAACCTCACCACCATGCTGGCGCACTCCTCCGGCGAGTGGATTGCCTCCGACTGGCCGGTCTGTGCGGCGGCCGAGACCGCCAATCCGCAACGGATGGGTGCGGCGCTGACCTATGCCCGGCGCTATGCGCTGTTCACGCTGGTTGGCATTGCGGGCGAGGACGACCTCGATGCGTCGGATCTCGGCACCCCCTCGCCTTCTGGGTCCGCACTCGAATCTGCGGTCGTGCGCTTGCCGCGCACTGCGCGTACTCCGGGCAACGGGCGCACCGCGGTCAGAGCCGAGCCGCCGATCACGCTTGCCCCCGCGCAATCGGCTGGGGTCCGCGACAAGCTCCTGAGCGAGATCGAAGGCCTCACGTCGACCGATGCCGCCGCGACCTGGGCACACGACGCCATTGCTGCCAAGAACACCCTCGTCCTGGCAGACGCCGGGCGCGTGGAGGAGGCCTTCGAGCAGAAGGTGTCGTCGTTGGCTGCAGCCGAGGCGGCTGGCGGTGTATCGGCAGAGGCGCGGCTTGGTGATTCATCGGCGCTGGCCCTCGATCCTTCGACTGCGCCCTCAGCTCCACCGCCGTCAGGTGAGACTAGGCTCGCGATCACCAAGCCGCACCGCTACCGCAACAAGGACCATCTGCGCTACGTCGCCCGGCAAGCGTGCCTGATCTGTGGCCGTCAGCCGTCGGACCCGCATCACCTGCGCTACACACAACCGCGCGCGCTGGGGAGGAAGGCAAGCGACGAATTCACCGTCCCGCTCTGCCGCATGCACCACCGCGAGGTCCACCGCATCGGCAACGAACAGGCCTGGTGGCACGCCGCCAACATCGATCCGCTCAGCGTCGCCCAAAAGCTCTGGAACAGGACGCGTGTGAATGAGGGGCGCATCGAAGCCGATGAACCCAATCGCCCGCCGGCAAGTGCCGCGGCGGACCCAGCCGCAAAGCCCCCCAAGAGGCCACCGAAGACATCCAGCAAGACGGCACGCCCGCATGCGAACCGCTCGGCGCGCGCCTAACGCGTTGTACGGAGGGCTGCCATGAATTCTTCGCTCCTGACGGTCTGTAATGACCTGTTCCACACCGCCGCCGACACGGCCTTTGCGGATCTTCCGATCGACGGCCACCGCAAGATTTGGGGGAGCTCCGTTGCTGGGTTTACTTCCTCGCGATGGATTTAATCTCCTCGCCGCTCGCCCCACAGAATTTGCACAACAAGAGACTCATGCTGTGCAGCAAACAGCATGTTCATTCGATCACCCGGCGCGGTCAAGCAGTAGAGACGGGTGGTAGGCAGCGCAGAGATGGCCGGAATGGAATCAGCGTGTGCAACAGCTCCGGCGCTTTAACTATCCTCCCTGGTCGATCAACAGGACCAGCGCAGGCGGCCTTGGTTTGGCGTCGGGATCGGCGTTGCCTTGTCAACAAGCCGACGCACTCATCGATTAATGATAATCTCCTTTTAACAGCGGAATCGAACGATGTTCCCGCTGATTCGAACAAACTTGTCGGTTACCGGGGTCTTTTCGACAATGCATAATTTCACGCTGACATATAAAACTGTAGCAAATCAGATCTCGAACCCGCGCGATTTGGAAGCCAATCTGCTTCTTCATGCCGCCTCACGATTGAGGGCGGTTGAAAAGGGTTGGGATGTCGACAAGACCGTCCTTGACGAGGCCTTGCTTTACAATCGCAAGCTCTGGACTATTTCTCTTAGCTCCGCGACGGATTCTGACAATCCGCTTCCTGCTAATATTCGGCAGAACGTTGGAAACCTCGGCTTATTTGTCATCAATCAGACGCTATCGATTTTGGCGACCCCCCGCCCGGAGCCGCTCGGCTCCCTAATCAGCATAAGCCGCGAATTGGCGACCGGATTGCTCCGCCGAGCCTAAGTCGGCGTCGCAAACATTCAATCGATTCGATTGATTGGCGCTTCTTCACGCAAAGTCGGCCACGATTGACCAACCCCGTGGCGCCTTGGAGCGGCGTCAGCATACCAAAAATTAACAATATGGTGACTATGATTGTTAACACATTGATCAAACGCGGAAGCGATGAAAAAAAAACTTCGCCCTGATTTTGGCGGCAGTCTTGACCCCTCCAACTGGAACAATCTCCGCGCCCAGGGGCATCGGATGCTCGATGATATTCTCGATTACGTCGAGCTAATCCGCGAACGCCCGGTGTGGCAACCGATCCCGGATTCTGTACGCGCGCTTTTCAGCGCGCCACTGCCCACGACGCCGACCGACCTCGCCACTGTCCATCAGGAGTTCATGCGCAACATCCTTCCCTATACCACCGGGAATTCTCATCCGGGTTTTATGGGCTGGGTGCACGGGGGCGGAAATCCAGCGGGCCTGCTGGCGGAGATGCTCGCAGCAGGCCTCAATGCCAATCTCGGTGGACGTGATCACATGCCGATCGAGGTAGAACGCCAGATCGTCCGGTGGGTGGGTCACCTTTTCGGATTTCCAGAGAGCGCGACCGGTCTGTTCGTCACCGGCACGTCGATGGCAAACCTACTGGGCGTGCTCGTCGCTCGCACTTCCGCACTGGGTGTCGCAGCTCGCCGCAAAGGCGTTGCGGAGGGCCAGCAGCGGCTGGTCGCGTATGTATCGTCTGCTGCCCATGGCTGCATTGCCCAGGCCATGGATATCTCCGGTCTGGGTATTGATGCACTTCGCGTTGTCCCCACGAATGAGCGTCATCAGATCGACCCCGATGCGCTCGAATCCGCCATTGCGGTCGACCGAAGCGCCGCCTTCACGCCGTTTCTCATCATCGGCACGGCCGGCACGGTCGATATCGGAGCCGTCGACGATCTCGCGACGCTCGCCGACATCGCGCATCGGGAAAAACTGTGGTTCCACGTCGATGGCGCCTTCGGAGCACTTGCGATCTTGGCGCCGGACTTGGCGCCGCGGCTCGCGGGTATCGAGCGAGCGGATTCGATTGCCCTGGATTTTCATAAGTGGGCGCAGGTGCCTTACGATGCCGGCTTCATTATCGTGCGCAACGGAAGGCTTCATCAAGACACGTTCGCTTCGCCGGCCGCCTATTTGCGCCGCGAGACGCACGGCCTTGCCGCTGGATCGCCGTGGCCGTGCGACTTTGGTCCCGATCTTTCGCGTGGCTTCCGGGCGCTGAAAACATGGTTCACGCTCAAGGTCTACGGCACCGACGCGCTGGGTGCGGTGATCTCGCGCACATGCGCCTTGGCAAGTTACCTGGAAAGTCGAATCCTGGAAACGCCAGAGCTTGAGCTTCTGGCGCCTGTTCAGCTCAACATCGTCTGCTTCCGCCACCGCGGCAGAGATGCGAACCGGTTGAATGCAAAGATCGTGACCGATCTGCAAGAGTCTGGCGTTTGTGCGCCTTCGACAACCATGATCGGTCCCCATCTCGCGATCCGCGCCGCGATTGTGAACCATCGTACCCAGCGTCGCGACATTGACGCCTTGGTGAATGCCGTGTTGGCGTGTGGTCGCACCGCATTTCAAGTGACACAGCCCAGGAGGCTCGAAAATGCATTCCCTGACACTCGACGTCGAAGACCCAGTACAGGGGGGGCATCTAGCAATACCGATCGGCCTCCCGACACTCGTCAAGATGGCTTTCGACGGCGCCGACCTGACACCAGTTTGGAATACGTTGGTCGATCGCGTGAACAATGATCCGTATGATGCCGCTGCACTAATCGACCTCTCCACGATTGCTCACATTGTCGGTAGACCCGGTGACCGGATAGCTCTACAAAACAGTGCTCTGGAGCTGCAACGGGTCTATCGTCAGCCACCCGAGATTTCCGCTCCGGATGGCATCCGGCTGCTCGCCTTCATGGTTCCGGGCAATTTCCTGGCAAATACGCCGCTCGAATTTCTGCTCGGCGGTTCCAGCGTGACCCTGGACATGGTCTACATTCTGCCAGGGCAGCCGTTGCCGCAGCCCCTGCCGGAGCACGACGTAGCGTTGATTGCGGTCACCGAATTGGAGGAGAATCAAGCTGTCCTCCGGGAGATTGCAGCCCTTGTTCCATCTTGGCCGCGGCCGGTTGTCAATAGCCCCGATCGGATCGCTCACCTCACCCGTGATGGAGCCTGGGCGCTGCTCAATTCGGCGGCGGGGGTCGCGATGCCGATCACCAAACGGGTCGAACGATCGAGCCTCATGCAGATCGCCAGTGGAGAACTAAATATCGAAGCCATACTTGAAAGCGGCGCATTTCCAATCATTGCGCGACCCTTGGACTCACATGCCGGCGAGGGTCTTGCCAAGCTCGAAACTCCGGCGGCGATTGACGGCTACTTGAAAAATCGGCCGGAAAAAACTCTTTTTATCTCACCTTTTGTCGATTACCGCGGGAGTGATGGTCTCTTTCGCAAATACCGGATCGCTTTGATCGAAGGACGCCCCTATGCGTGCCATATGGGTATCTCGCAGCATTGGATGATTCATTACGTCAATGCCGACATGTACAAGAACGCCGAGCGTCGCGCCGAGGAGGCGCAGTTCATGGCAAATTTCGATGACTTCGCGATTAGGCATGACACGGCACTTACGACCATCGCCGAGCGGATCGGTCTCGACTATTTCACGATGGATTGCGCCGAAATGCCGGATGGTAGGCTATTGGTATTTGAGGTGGGCAACGGTATGATCGTCCACGCGATGGACCACCCCGACCTGTTCCCCTACAAGCGGCCACAGATGGACAAGATCTTCCGCGCATTTCAGACGATGCTTCGAAACGTATCACAGGTTAAACAATCAACGATACGTTGCCAAGTCTAAATGCGTATCCATTGACTTGCAATGAAGGAGTACAGGAGCCGAGTTCGCGGCGACTATGTGCTCGCAATATGGGGATTGCTGGAGTTTCTGGAAGAATGCCGGCACGTACCGGCGCGTTGATCGGCGGCGGAGAACAACATTCCCTTCGGCGTCGACGAAGTGACACTGAAAAACAGACTTCGCGATATCAAGACCGATAGTAATGATCGCTTGCATGATTGGCTCCTCCGAAGCCTACCAGGCCTCTACATCCATGGCGCTCACGCGCCGGGGGAGGAGGTCGCGGTAGGGACGGAGATTACTCTCCGCCCCCCGCACAGATCCCGGCGGGCGCTACTAACGCACCGGGCTCCCACCTTGGATGGTGACGAGAAACCGCTTCTCTGGCCACGGATGCAGGATACGAGGGAATGGCAGGTACCGGTCAGCGATCGTCTTCATTCGCGTCCACGTCAATCGATGCCGCTGGCCGCGGCGCATGAGTGCGTTGTGCCAGCGTTCGATCATGTGATGCCGGAATGCTGAGATCGCTGAGCCGCTCATCGGCACAGCATAATAGGCCATCCACCCCCGCAGGACCTGAGCAAGCCATTTGCCTTGCCCATCGATCCCGTCGTGGCGGGTCGCCATGAGTTGCTCCTTGATTCCCCGAAGTTTGGTTCGCATGCGCTTGGCCATCGGCTTCCTTCCGAGTACGAAGCCGCTACCATTCCGCCGGGTCGCGCAATAATGCTTGAACCCTAGGAAATCGCACGTCTCTGGCTTACCGAGGCCTCGAGCGCGGCGGTTCGCAATCGCGTTCCGACCAAACTCGATGAGCCGCGTCTTATCGGGATGGAGATTCAGTCCAAAACGAGCGAGCCTCGCCTTGAGATCGGCAAGGAATTGCTCCGCTTCGTGCCGATGCTCGAAGTCAACGATGGAGTCGTCCGCGTAACGCACGACAATCACGTCACCGGTGGCGCATCGCTGCCGCCACTGGTGGACCCATTGATCATAGACATGATGGAGGTAAATGTTCGCCAAGAGCGGGCTGATGACCGCGCCCTGCGGCGTCCCTTCCTCCGTCTCGATCACGCGCCCATCTTCAAGCACGCCTGCAGTCAGCCATTTGGCAATCAGCCGGATGATTCGGCGGTCGCCAATCCGATGCTCGACGAAGCGGATCAGCCAATCCCGGCTGACCTTGTCGAAAAAGGATTGAACGTCGCAATCGAGCACCCAGTTGATCCGTCGCTTCCCGATCCCGAACGCGAGCGCATCCAGCGCTTGATGCTGGTTGCGCTTCGGTCGGAAACCGTAGCTGAAGCCCAGGAATTCCGACTCATGGATCGGTGTCAGGATTGCCACTACCGCAGCCTGGACGATTTTGTCCTCTATGGCAGCGATGCCGAGCGGCCGCTGTCTGCCATCCGCCTTCGGTATGTACCTCCGACGCGACGGCAGCGCTCGATACGCTCCTGCGTGAACGCGAGCATGCAGGTCCAGGAGGTTTGCCTCAAGGTGCTCTGCGTATTCGGTCCACGTCATCTCATCGACACCTGGCGCTGCAGTCTTCTTCAATCCGAAGAAACCTGCCCGCAGGACATCGATGTTGATGTGATGAAGGAGCGCCGTCAGCTTGTCCTGTCTGTTCCTGATGACGGCTTCTCGTATGCGGGCCTGCGCCTGTGACACGGCTTCCCGGCTCTGCGTCCGGACCGTGCTTTGCAGTTCCGCATTCTCCTTGGCCCCACCCCTTCGCTTCGCAAACTCCGCAGCGGCCAAGGCCGCCTTGTTCGCTCGCTTCCACGCTACCTCGGGCAGGTCCGACTTCTCCATCGCACTCATCGTCGGCTACAGCCTCCGGCCTTCCCGACAACGTCCCGGCCACGACTGGCGGGGACGGCGATGGAGATCTCCCGGTTCCCGTGCAAAAGGCTTCTGCGCATGCCAGGGTCTACGACGACGCGGGGTCGGCATGTGTCTTGCGATATCGACACCGGCCGTGTTGCCTTCTGTGGGACGGAAAACATCAGCACCCCGAACTTGTCTTACCCGCTCAATACCTCGCCTGCGCCCTCCCCTGTGAACGCTTCACATCTGCCCTCGCGGGCAACCCGTGCATCACTCGGGGCCGGTGCGGTTCGCTACTCCTTCACCGTGACGGACTTCCACCGTCTGCCTTTTGCCGGTCTCCCGGCGCACCCGTCCACAGCATCAATGCCAGACATTGCCCGCCGCTGTGAATAGGCAGCAGATGCCACCTTGTCGAGATCAAACGCGTAAAAGAATTGGCCTTATTCGGTTCTTCCAGCAGAGGCTAGCTAGGCAGCCATTTCCGCGCGTACTCATAACCTGTGCCGATGAACCAGCCGCTATAGGTGCGGGCAGCCAAGTGCGAGTCAAAGGGATCTCCGTGGCCTCCGCCGAAAAGTTCGGCTGCGTTGAAGTGGCCCTCGGTGAACCCGCCGCCCGAGAGCTGGGCCAAGAGGTTTGGCATCACGACGTAGCCGAACCGACCGCCGGCTGCCCATTCTGGCCGAGCAAAGTCGCTGGACCGCGATGCATCAGACTTTGAGAGGCACTCAGGGCGCGCTTGTTCAACCCGGTCGGCGACCAAATCGCTCGGCGGGCCGGAGGATCGCAAGATAGAGCGCCGGCATCATGAGCAGCACGAGCGGCAGCTGCACGACGAGTCCCGAGATGATGGCGACGGCCAGGGGCTGCTGCATGGCCGAGCCCTGGCCGATCGCCAGCGCGAGGGGTAGCAGAGTCAGGATGGCCGCGACGGTCGTCATCACGATTGGCCGCATACGATTACGTCCCGCGCCGATCAGCGCGTCGAAGACTGGCATTCCGGCCGTACGGAGGTCCTCGTATTCGGAAAAGAAGAAAACCGCAACTTCGGTGACGA
Source organism: uncultured Alphaproteobacteria bacterium (assembly GCA_963753575.1). Lineage (GTDB taxonomy): Bacteria > Pseudomonadota > Alphaproteobacteria > Rhizobiales > Xanthobacteraceae > VAZQ01. The sequence goes on along the minus strand of CAVWCR010000003.1, from coordinate 204,132 downwards.
TGCCGATGATCATGGTCATGCCCATCATGGCCGCGATGTTGAGCTCAATATCGGTCACCCAGAGGCCGACAAAGACGGCGCAGGCAGCGAGCAAAGGCATGACCAGGATCGCAAACGCGACCGAAAGCCGCTCGTATAGAAACAGCAGCAGCACGAATACTGCGCCGGCCGCGGCGGCGAATACCAGGAGCAAACCATGAAAAGCGATCTGCTGCTGCGCATAGAGCCCGCCCAGCTGGTAGCGAACCGACGGCGGCAGGAAACCGGGCTGATTGAGGGTGCGTGCCACCTCGGCTGCGGCTGACCCGAGATCGCGCCCTTCGAGCCGTCCCGTCACAGCGACCATATGCTGAAGGTTCTCGCGGGTGATCTGTGGCTGGCCGCTGACCGGAGTGATGGTAGCAATCCGTTGCAGCGGAAACGTGTGCCCGTCCGGCGCCCGGATCGGGACATTGGCGACGTCGAGCTCGGTTTTGCGGAATCGGTCCGGCGACCACACGCGTACGCCGATCTCCTTGAGCGAGGTCGGAATCCTGGTGACCACCTGCCCGCGCAGGAAAATGTCGGCCACGCGTGTGGCTTCGGCCGGATCGATCCCTTCGAAGGCTGCCTTGACGCGATCGATGCGGATGTCCAGCGCATCGCCGGCCGGATTGATGCCGTCGCGCACCTCGACGAGGCCGTCGATCTTGCCAACTCGTTCGGCAACCTTCCTGGCCGTCGCCAGCAGAGCCTCGGGGTCTCCGCCGTAGAGCTTGACCTCGATGGGCTGCGGAACGGCCGTAAGGTCGCCGATGAGGTCTTCCATCAGCTGCGCCATCTCGAAGTACAAGCCTGGGACCTGACTTTCGATGCGCGTGCGCAGGTCGCTCATGACCTCAAAGATCGGGCGGCGCGGGCCTCCCTTGAGCTTGACGAAAAAATCCCCCTGATTGGCCTCGTTGATATCGCCGCCAAGTCCGAGGCCCGTGCGGCGCGACCAAGTATCGACGTCGGCCATTGTCCTGAGAATAGTTTCGACCTGTTGCAGCAAGCGGTCGGTTTCCGACAAGGACGTACCGGGCGCTGCATGATAGTCGATGATGAACCCGCCTTCGTCCATCACCGGCATGAACCCGGTCCCCACGCCATTGAACGCCACATAGCCACAGCCCAGCAAGGGAATAGCGAAAATCACGACCGACCAGGTCGGTCGTCGCAGGAGGCGCGCAGAAAGGGAGGCATAGCGCTCGTTGAACCAACGCGCCAAGCGGCCCGCGTCTTGGCGCGCCGCATCGCGGGCGCCGAGCTGCCATTCCGCCGCAAGCGGGACCGCGAGCCATGTGATCAAGAACGAGAAGATGAGGCACTCTGCCATGGTCAGCGACAGCGCCTTGAAGAACGCACCGGTGACGCCGCTCAGCATCGCCAGCGGCAAGAAGATCACGATCGTAGCGGCGCTCGATCCGAGCAGGGGACGACTGAATTCTCGTGCTGCCCCCAAGACTACGCGGCCGATTGCTCGTCCTTGCGCATCGTTCGGACCGCGGGTGCCGCTGCGCACACGGCGCATTATGTGCTCCACCATCACGATGGCATCATCAATCACGAGACCGACGGCGGCCGCCATCCCGCCGAGGGTCATGATGTTGAAGCTCATGCCGGTCGCCCACAGCAGAACAATGGTCGCCAATAAGGCCGCCGGCACGACCAGCATGGCGATGAACATCATCTTGAAGCTGCGCAGGAAGACGAGCAGGACCAGAGCGGCGAGCACGGTGCCGATGACGATCGCATCGCGAACGCTGGCGGCCGAGGCGGTGACCAACTCGCTCTGATCGTACCAGTTCGCGACCTCCACGCCAGCTGGCAGCCTGGACCGAAATCCTTCAAGCCGTGAGCGCACCTCGCCGGCGATCTGGACGCTGTTTCCGCCTGGCTGTTCATAGATGCTGAACAGGATAGCGTCCTTGCCCGCAGCGGTGACGCGCGTCCATTGCGGCACGGTCGAGAGCCTGACGGTCGCGACATCCCCGACCGTCGTTACCCCATCGGCCCCGGTGCGCACCGCGATATGGCTCAGATTGTCGATGCCGCTGAGCGTGTCGTCGGAGACGACCAGGTAGAGCTTGTATTGATCTTCAATCCGGCCGATGGCCTGGAGGACGTTACTCGCTCCGACAGCCTTGGCGACGTCATCGACGGTTAGGCCAGCGGCCTTGAGCTTGTCGGGATCGACCAGCACCTGATATTCCTGATCGCTGCCGCCGGATACTGCGACGCTAGCGACCCCCGCAAGACTGGCCAGCAAGGGCCGTATCTGATAAAGTGCAACGTCGCGCATTTGAGTGAGCGGTACCGTGTTCGACGTCATGCTGTAGCTGATGATCGGGAATACCGTCGGGTCCATGCGCCGTGTCTGCATCGTCGTTCCCGGCGGGAGCCGCGGCAGGATTTGCCCGATCTCCGCATTGACCTGCAGCATGGCTGTAGCCATGTCGGTGCCCCACTCGAAGAAGACCGAGAGTTCAGCTATCCCGCGACTGGTGGTCGAGCGAACATCGGTGACTTTGGGGACCTTGTGCACAGCCTGCTCAACCGGCGCAGTTACTTGCAGCACCATCTGCTCGGCCGGCCGGTCGCCGGCGTCGATGTTGAGGCGTACGCGCGGGAAGCTGACATTCGGAAATAGGGTGACGGGCAAGGATGTTGCGGCAACAATACCGCCTACGGTCGAGAGCAGCACTAGGAACAGCAGTGACCGGCGGTGACCGGCAATCCAGTCGGTGAACATAAGAGCGCTACTTCGTTGGTGCCTCGCGCACTGCCATGCCGTCGCGCAGTTCGTAATTGCCGAGCGCCACGACCTTGAGCGACGGGTTGAAATTTCCGGTGATCTCGGTCAGTTGATTCGTTTCGATCCTGGTGTTCACGTCGACGCGCTTGGCACGCTCGTTCTCGACCTGGAAGATGTAGCTACCCTTGGCGTCGTGCAGTACGGCGTTCCGCGGCACCACCCAGCCCTCGTGACGCGACAAAATGATGGCCACTGAAACCGACGTTCCGGAAATAAGCCTGCTGGCCGGCATGACGTCGATCCAGCAGTCGACCAGCTTGCTGGTCGGATTGATCGTGCCGCTGATCTGGCGCACGGTCCCGGCTAGCGGCCGGGACTGCACGGCGAGAACCGGCGCGATCTCAGCCGCCATACCGGGGGCGACGCGTTCGGCATCTTCGGACTTGAGACCAGCGGAAACGCGTAGACCCTGGTCGGTGCGCGCGAGCTTCAGGGTTGCGGTGTTGGCCTGCAGCCGATCGCCCGGCGCGGCCATGATCTGCAAGACATAGCCATCAAAGGGCGCCGTCGCGGTCCTGGCGCGCTGGTCGTTGCCGAGCCTGCGCTCCGTTTCCAGCGCAACGGTTGCATCACTGACCGATTGCTGAGCGGCCGCGACTTGTCCATTGGTGGCAAGGTGCTGTGCCCGCAACGTCTGCTGCCGCTGCAACTCGCGCTTGGCAAAGTCGAGTGCGGTGACCGCCTTCTGAAAGCTCAGCAAAGTCGCTGGATCGGCCGTGATGGTGACCAGCGGCTCTCCGGCGCGGACCTTTTGACCAGCGCGAACCTTGAGTTCGGTGATCTGGCCGGGATGTGGAAAGCTGATGTCAGCCGTGGATTCCTCGCCGGTGGCCACGGTTCCAAACGCCGGTACCACGTCGCGAAGCTCCTGTCGCCGCAGCAGCACGGTCTCGACCTCGACCGAGGGGCCATCGGTGGCGGCGAGCGCGTCCGAGGGCGCCATCTCAAGAGCGAGGAAGAAGGCGAGACAGCTTACTGAAAGCCGGGTCAAGGCGTCCTCGCTAGGTCGGTATATCGGTTCGGCAATCGGCTACCAATCAGCGTTTGTAGGGCCACGCGCTGCTGCAATATGGTCTGCTCCAGTCGGACGCTCCCTATCTGCCTTGCCAATAGTGATGTTCGCAAATCAACAAACGTGCGCTCATCGAGGTTCCCGGCCCGATATGCAGGTTGCACGGTATCGACCGCCTCACGCAGGCGCCGGACGCTGTCCAAGCTCGACCGGTACTGTTCCTCGGCAAGCCGCAATTCGCTGACTAGCCGCTTGGCTTGCCCATAGGCAGTGTCGAGGCGCGCCTGGTATTCCTGCCAGAGTTGCTCGCGGGTGGAACCGGCGATCGCGATGTTTCCCTGGTTGCGGTCGAAAACAGGCAGGTCAATGGTGACCGCCACCGATTGGGTCCGCACGTTACTTGTGTCGCGAGAAAACGTGGAGCCGACACTGACCTTCGGGAATTGCTCGATGATCGCTTGCCGGAGCTTGTCCTCCTGGGCCTCGTATCCGGCCTGCAACGCCAATAGATCCGGACGGCGCGCAGCAAGGTCAAGCAAGAGAGGTTGGAGCCTCGCCGCATCGATGGCGGGCAGCCTGATGCGTCCTGAGAGCCGCAGCGCGGCTTCGGGCGTTAGCCCGAGCAGCGCATTGAGGTCATGCTTGTTCTTCAGGATGCTCTGGTCGATCTCGCTGAGCTGTGTCTCGGCGGAGTTGAGAGCGACAAGATCGCTCGCCACGGTCGGCAACACTGCATTTCCCGCCCGCATGGCTTCGAAGGCTTGCTGGTAGCGCTCTCTGAAAAGGCGCAGGTTCTCTTCAACCAATTCGCGCTGCCGGCCAAGCGAGACAGCATCGACGAAAAGGAGACGCGCACGGCTCACAACCTGCCATTCCTGCCACGCTGCATCGAGGTCGACGCTTGCGGCACTCTCGCGCGCGGCCGCCTGGCGCACCGAGAGCGTCAAGAGCGGCACAACCTGCTGCATCACGCCTGCTGCAATCGAATTGATCGTGCCTGGCCCGCCGATCAGGAGGCCATGGTCGAAGTTTATCTGCGGATTGGGCAGGATGCCTGCCGCGAAAGCCTGAGCCGCAGCCACCCCGATTCTGGCCCTGGTCGCGCGGAGATCGGGGTTGTTGATCACCGCGATGATCGCAACGTCATTGGAGCCGAGTGGCCGCCGCGGATCGAATCGATGCGAGCTGACCTCCCGCAGAGGAAATCGGCTAGCCGGGACAGCAAGCTCTCCGACGCTCGCCCGAAGATCAGGCCGCTCCGGGAGGGGCCGCGGGAGATAAGTCGCGCATGATGGGAGCATGGTACAGAGCGCGCATGCTAGCAGGCTGGTACGTACGGCAATTTGACGCATAGGATTTGGCCAGCTGCTATGGAGAGGTAGGCGCGCGCAATCACAACATTTCTGGATTTCCGTCATAATCTGCACTTTCACGCCAGTGTCGCAAAAGCCTCGGCCATCATGCTGCACAGCATTTTCCCAGCAAATGTAGCCGAAGCGTCACAGTTACCAACCCGCAATCGTTGCTGGGGGACGCCTTCCTTGAATTGGGTCCCCACCCATGACAAGGAACGATGGGAATCGTCGAAAATCCCTACTCTAGGTGTTTACTCACCGGGAAGGTCTGATTGATCTTGACAGGATGTCACTGACGCTAACCTGACACCGCAAAGACGTTGCCTGCGTCAGGTCATGCGATGTTCTCGGAAAAAGGCTGGCGCCGCGCTGAGCGCGATCGGCTCATTCCGCTCACAACAGCGCCGGCGCTCGTCAGCCTCTTGCAAGGTTAATTGAAATTCCGCTTTGGAAAGAGCTTTGACTGCCTCAAGACTAGCGTACAAAAGGCAACGGGGAGCTTCAGTACCCATGCGAATTCTTCTATTGGAAGACCACGAACGCTTATCCCACTCCATTGTGGAGGGGTTAAGCGGGCTTGGTTTTGGCGTCGACAGCTTTTTCACCGCTGAGGATGGGTGCCATGCCATCAGAGGTCTTCAATACGACGCGATCGTCCTCGATCTTGGATTACCCGACCGGGACGGGCTCGATCTGATCAGCGAACTGCGCGGGAGCAACGTCGCTTTGCCGATCCTGATTTTGACCGCGCGTGACACTGTTGACGACCGAGTTGCGGGCCTCGATCGCGGCGCCGATGATTATCTCCCAAAGCCATTTGCAATGAAGGAACTAGCGGCGCGATTGCGGGCTTTACTTCGGCGGCCGGGACGCGCGCTCGGAGCGGTTCTCGAGTCGGGCAATATTTCTTTTGATACGGCACTTCGGCAAGTTGAAGTGGACGGCCGCGTCGTCGCAATTTCACCCCGGGAGCTCGGCGCATTGGAATCACTCATGCGCTGCGCCGACCAAGTCGTCTCGAAGCGCGTACTAGAAGACACGCTGTACGGATTGAACGATGTCGTGAACCCGAATACTGTCGAGGTTCTCATTTCCCGACTCCGAAAGCGGCTTGAGGAAATAGGTGCGCGGTGTTCGATTCACACCCTGCGCGGCGTTGGCTATATACTGAGAGGGTGAATTGCGATGCTCTCGATTTCGAGGCGGGTGTCTATCAGCCTTGTGATCACGACAATCGTGACCAGTCTATGTGGCTACGGATGGATATACCGGCAATCGCGCTTGACCGAAAAGGCACTGCGAGAGCGTGCGCTGCTCGGTCAAGCCGAACAGATCGCAAACCATCTCCTCCGTTGACGATGCTGGCGTTCTCCACCTACGCCTGCCAGTGCGGATTGTTCTGACGGTGGATGGTTGTAAGCCCCATTCTTGCTTGTTTCACTCAGCGTCGGCATTTTCGCCGGACGGCGCGCACTCCGCCCGCTGACGCAGGTCTCGCGCGTTGCGGAAAGCATCGATGCTTCGCGCTCGGATGGCCTGATCCGCTGCGATCGCCGCGGACGTGAGCTTGACGCTCCGATACAAGGGCGCGAAGCATGGCATCCCGCACTACAGCTGCAACCGCGCCTGGATGGACAACGGGCTGGATTTTACTTTCGTCAGCGCGATCGCAAAGCAAGCCAGACTGGTGGTCACAGGTGACGATGATCAGGCAATCTACGGCTTTCGAGGATGCACTCCCAGCTACATCATAGATCTGGAAAAGCACTCTGGGAGAGAGGTCAAGAGCTTTGAGCTACGTCGAAATTATCGGTGCCCAAAGAACATTGTTGAGCACGCCACGAGGCTCATTGGAAATAACACGTGTCGGCTTGAGAAGAATCCCATCGCGGTCCGACCTGACGACGCTTCAATAAAGGTCGTGAAGTCAACAACGGCCACCGCAGAAGCAAAGATGATTTCGACTACTGTCGAACGGATCAAGCGTAAGATTAGCGCTCTTCAATTTTGGGATTTCTCGGTGCTCTATTGTTCGCCGGCAATGCTGCGATGAGCCTCAGCGGGAGCGCCAGACGAGGACGCTCGACATGGCATAGTTCCACACCGCGCCGATGGTAGATCCCAAGGCGCCCGCCAGCCACCAGACCGGATCCCAGGCATAGACCCAGCTTGCGACCGCCACGTTGCTGATCGCGCCGATCGAGCACACCGCGCAGAACCAGAAGAGGCCGGCGATCAGATCAGGCCCCCGCAGCCGCATGTCGCGATAAGTCAAGATATTGTTGAGCAGGAAGTTGCTCACCATCGCGACCAACGTGGCGATGGCCTGAGCGGGCGCGAAGACGAATGCGGGAAAGGCGAGCGCAGCTTTCAAGACCGTCAGATGGACAACGATGCCGGAAGCTCCGACCAGCGCGAAGCTTACGAAGCGCTGCGGCACGAGGTTGCCTGTCAGCTTGGCGGTCAAGAGGCCGAAGAAATCAAGAACGATGCGGGCAGGTGCTCGATCGCCGCCAGGCTAGCTTTGTAGTGCTGCGCCGCCTGCTCCGGATCGCCGTTGAACCTCCACAGCAGCGCGAGCTGATCTTCCGCCTCGGACAGGTGGTAGAGAAATTCGAGGTTGTCGCCATGCTCGTCGACAAGGGCAGCCAAGAGGTCGCGCGCCCGATCCGAGCGCCCTATTGCCTCCTCCAAATGACCGAGATTTTGATACTGGGCGGCGAACCCCAAAAGCATCAGCGCCTTGCGATACCGCAGACCCGCAGAGGCCGGCCGTTTCGCAAGTAAGGCGCTCAGCGCCGATTCAGCGCGCGCGAGTAGCGCAAGCGTGAGCTCCGTCGGCACCCCAAAGTGAGCCGACAAGGAGGACGCTTCGGTCACGAATCCAGACGCAATCTCGATTGCTTGATCGAGCCGCTCCTCGGATTCCACGAGTTTCTGGTAGGCGTAAACCGCACTTCCTGTTGCGGTCACCGCGAGGGCAAGAAACAGGCCTGCGAGCGCGGCCCAGAAGCGGTTGCGGCGCTTGCGCGCCCGCTCCGCCCGCCGCGCGATCTCGTCGAGCCCTACTCCCAGCAGGCCCGCAATCACCTTCTGTTTCGCATTCTCGCGGCCGTCGCGTTCTGGGCGGACATCGGCGGCGATGGGCTCTTCGGCTTGGTCGGTGAGATTGCCATCGGCGCCGATCTTGAAACGCAGGGCCGGCGGAAAACATTCGCGCGCAGGATCGCCAGGCTCTCCGTCGACAATTACTGCAACAACGCGCTCGCTGCGCCCGAGCGCCTTAAAGCGACGAACCTCCTCGTTGACATACTTGCTCTTCGCGGCGTTCGGTGAGCACAGGACGATCAGGAATTGTGAGGCTTCGAGCGCGGCCAACGTCTGCTCGGCAAGCGAATGACCGGCGGCGAAGTCGTCACGGTCGCGAAAGATCGGGCGTAGCGTTTTCGGAACCGCACCGGCGGGCGTATTGCGTCCCACCAGGTCACGCTCGATGCGATAGCGCTCGAGTGCCCTGTGAAGCCACCTGCCCCAGACGGCATCCCGATGAGAGTAGCTCAAAAACGCCCGATACCTGATTGGGACGGCTCCCACCACGGCCTCGATCCTTGAACATTCAGCGACCAGCATAGCAGAGCCTTCGAGGGCACGGGGCGGACGTGACCATCGAGGTCAAGGTTTTGTAGAGACCCGCAAAGCCCGTACCATACAGCCGCTCCTCTTGGCGTTCGCCAATCCGCCTCAGTCCTCATCAGTGCATCAGCCCAAAAGCTGATCGCGCTATGACCGAAGGAAACATGTTCCCAAAAATAGAATCAGCCATTTCGTCCCGCAATATCCCGTAATGCCAAGGCGTCCCGAAATCAGATCGGGACAGCTATCGCCCTTCCCTCTTGAATGAAGGCTAGACGCAACGCGGCAATGGGTATCGTCAAACAGCGGGATTCGGCAACCAATAAATCCTGTTCGTTAAATTCCGAAACTTTCTAGAGTGCGAGCAAAACTCTGGCCGGTTGCCCCCAAACCGGGCGAGCAAGGGCTCAGCCAAGACCGTGCTCTTACAAAATGCTCAAGGGCTCATCGATCCCAATGTCGCACCAGTGCGGGCGCTGGCGCGCGACGAACACGAGCTTCATGAATCGCGGCCACAATTACCATGTGCTCGTCATCGACAACTTGTCGGGTCGGCCGGGCTGGCTCTCGGACGCGCCGTGCCGGCCCGCCAGTGGCGGCAGCCTGGCGGTGCGGCAGCTCAATTCTGACGACGAAGAGGTGTTGTTCCAGGCCGCGCGCCCGACGCTGCTCAACGGCATCGAGCACGTCATCAGCCGGCCCGACTTGGCCGACCGCGCGATCCTTCCTTGACCATGCCGCCGCTGATCCGATCAAGCTGAATCGGGATCAGAAGTCCAGCATTTTGCACGAGCACGATCCTTTTCCCGAAAACGGGCTCCACTTTTCGGGATCATGCTCTAGCTAGGTGTAGGCTAGGCCGCTTTCGGCGCATCCGGCTTGAACGCCAGCGCCACGCCGTTCATGCAATAGCGCAGCCCCGTCGGCCGCGGCCCATCCTCGAAGCGATGGCCGAGATGGCCGCCGCAGCGCGCGCAATGCACCTCGGTGCGCGGCAGCAGCAGAACGTAGTCGGTCGAGGTCTCGATCGCTTTATCGAGCGGCTGCCAGAAGCTTGGCCAGCCGGTGCCGCTGTCATACTTGGTATCGGAGGAAAACAGCGGCAGGTCGCAGCCCGCACAGGCGAATATGCCCCTGCGCTTCTCGTGGTTGAGCGGGCTCGAGCCCGGGATCTCGGTGCGGTGCAGGCGCAGCACCTCGTACTGCGGCTTGGTCAAGATGCGCCGCCACTCGCTGTCGGGCTTGTCGATCTCGAACGTGTGGCCCGCTCGCACCCCATTGGTCTCGGTGAGCCAGCGCAAGCCGGCGGCCAGGCCGACTGCGCCCACCGCGCCGAGAAGGGTACGCCGGTTGAGCATCGCCATCGCCATGATCGGATCCTTTCTGCCCCAATCACTGTTCGCGCCAGCGCAGGCACTGTTACGTCATATTGGCTGCCTATCCCGTTAGCTCCTTCACGTTCCCGCGATGGCGTCGTGAGGCGCCCCCCGATCGGGCTGCATCTAGTCCGGTCCGAGAATGCTCAACATCGGGGATATCGCGCGGTTCAAGAGATATGTCATTCCGGCTTGATATTAGCAGCCTTCATGATCGGCCACCATTTCTCAAGCTCGGACTTGTGGAACGCGGCCAGCGACTCTGGCGTTAGCTGATGGCGTGGGAAAATCTCCTGGCCGAGATCGGCGAGCCGTGAACGCACCGTCGGATTAGCCAGGGCCTCAACGACCGCGGCATTGAGCGTTTCGATAACGCTCCTCGGCGTACCTTTGGGCACCCAAATGGCCTCCCAAGGAGCCATGTAGAACCCCGGCAATCCGGCCTCATCCACGGTGGGTAGATCAGGCGCGCCTCTCAGTCGGCGCTTGGCCATCACGGCATAAGCCTTGATTGTGCCCGCGCGCAGATGGGGAAGCGAATTGGGTGCCAAATCAAACATGATATCGATATGCCCGGCGACGAGGTCGTTGATCGCCGCGCCGGCGCCGCGATAGGGAATGATCTCAAAACGAGCGCCGGTTTCCCTCTTGAAGAAGAGGCCGGCGATATGTGTCAGGCTACCTGGGCCTCCGCTTCCCTGCGTCGCCTTGTCGGGGTTTGCCTTCAGCCAAGCGATCAGGCCCTTCAGGTCGTTTGCCGGCATGGTTTTCTTGGCGACAATCACAAGGTCTGTCGCTGCAATCAGCGACACCGGCTCGAAATCCTTCAGCACGTCGTAGGAGAGCGTCAGAACGGCACCATTAATGACGTGCGTGATCAGTCCACCAAAGCAGAGCGTGTAGCCGTCCGGGGCAGCGCGCGCGACGCGACCGGTCCCTACGCTACCAGCAGCGCCGGTCACGTTGTCAACGATGACGGACTGACCAAGCGAGACCCGCATCCGTTCGGCCAGGATTCGCGCGGTAACGTCAAACGCGCTGCCCGCAGGCAACGGCACGATCATGGTGATTGGGTGGGACGGATAGACCTGTGCCTGCGCACTGCCGATGCTTGCCTGCCAGGCAATGACGGACGCGATGAGCAGGTTCCTCATATGCCGCTTCCTTCGACCAGTTGTCTGAGCGAGTTGGGCGCATCCCGATATGGCAACCTTCTACGCAAGCTCAGTCGCCACCCAAGTCCTCATTACTTTGCGGGCAAACGGATGCTCGCAAGATCGGTGCCCACGATAACCGTTCCCGTAAAGCCGCCCTCCTGGGCTGCCTTCCGGTAATCTACCTCGGTCAGTGGACCTCCCGGAACCTTGAAAGGACCCTGCCGATCCGCACCGACGGGCGGGATGAGATGCGTCAGCAGAAGATATTTGGCGCCTGCCCGCCTGGCCATGGCGCCAAGATCGGAGGCCGTGCTCTGGCGGTAAAAGGCGTGCGGAAAAAACCCGCTCCCTTTGTCAGGCCCCAGAATGGGATGAATGGTTGAATGTACGATGATGTCAGCCCCTTTCGCCAATCTTTCCACCTGATCAGATGTGGAGGAGGCGCGCGGCGGCGCGACGACATCACTGCCGGCATCGCCGCCGATCACGACGCTGCCGGCCGGCGTGTCGACGCGATAGGACACATGACCCGCGATGTGCGTCGACCGGATGGCGCTGACGTTCACATCTCCAGAGGACCAGACAACCTGCGGCTCGTCCTTCGCCTCAAACGTGATCGTATTGATCAATTCGGCTGGGCCACCTGCCGTACGTGACGCGATCTCTGAGTGGCGCTGGGCGATCTCACCCGATTGCACGAATGCGTCGGCGATATGTTTGGTGAATCGCTCACAACTTATGGTGAAGCCCAGCGGCGAAACGACATCCGAGCTGCAGATGGCGTCGAGCTTGGGCCCCGTACCGTTGAAGGTCCAACGCAGCTGGATGAGGTCGGCAAAGCCTTCGGTGTGATCGTTGTGCATATGCGTGAAGAAAATTGCGTTGAGCTGCGCGGGAAACACGCGCAACTGCGACAGGCGCATGGTTGTCCCGCGCCCAGCATCAAACTGCAGCTTCAGAGCGCTGCAGCTATTGCTATCGTCCCCGTAACGCACCAGCGTCCCGGGGCCGGCCAAGCCATTGAAGGCGGGCGGGCCGCCCTGGGTGCCCGTCAATGTCACGATGAGGCACGGCGCTGCGTCAGCAGCCGAGGCGGTTGCGAAAAGGCACATGAGCACGATGAGGAGGCTTTTCATAATGGCACCACCCTTGGGCGAGGGAATTTGAAGCGATGACGATCTGCACAAATTCTTCGATCGATCGTCGGCAGCATCCAGGATCACGCGCATTAAGGGAATTCCCAAACATCCTCAGCCATGTTAGGTGTTTGCCTTATGCCAAAGCTCATCCAATGGGAGCAGCAGGTCGGCCGCCGAATGCGGTTGCGCGACCTCTTCGTATTCCTCACCGTGGTTGAATACGGCAGCATGGCCAAAGCCGGCGCCAAGCTCGGCGTCTCCACTCCCTCAATTTCGGAAGTGATTGCAGCCCTGGAACGTGCGGTCGACGCGCGACTTCTCGATCGAAGTCCGAAGGGCGTCGTCACAACTCCGTACGGCGAAGCCCTTCTGGTGCGAGCCCGCGCCGCGTTCGACGAATTGCGTCAGGGAATTAGAGACATCGAGTTCATTGGCAATCCTAACGCGGGTGAATTGAGGATCGGGTGCCCGGAATCAATCACCGCAGGTGTTCTGTTGCCGATCCTGCAGCACCTCACAAAACTGTATCCGCACGTGCGGTATCACGTGCAGCAAGTGCAACAGCCAACCGTCGAGTATCCGGAACTGCTCGAGCGCAAGGTTGATCTCGTTCTGGCCCGATGGGGAAACGACCCCAAGAAGGAAGATCTCAATACCGAGATCGACGTTGAAATTCTGTTCAACGACCCCTTCTTCCTGGTTGCAAGCAAGAAAAGCAAATGGGCGCGGTGCCGTAAGGTTGACCTTGTCGACTTGGTCAATGAGCGCTTGATCGTTCCGCCGGTCGATGCCTGGGGCGGCGCGCTCGTGGCGGACGCGTTCAGAAGCAACGGATTGGAGGTGCCAAACTTTGTCATATCGACGCTATCGATTTCTCTGCGGAGCGAGCTTGTTGGAAGCGGCCAATTCATAACGCTGCTGCCCGGCTCAGTGATAAGAACCTATAGCAAACGATATTCGCTTAAGGTTCTGCCGATCGAATTGCCTGTCCATCGATCTCCCGTCGGGATCGTGGCGTTAAGAAATCGAACCCTTGGTCCTGTGGCGCGATTGTTCACGCAATGCGCTCGCGAGGTCGCGAAGTCCATCGTTAGCCCGCCGGGCTCTCATAAAATCTAAAGCAGCCATTCCACATCGGCGTGTCGCCGCCGCCAGGACGGCTTGCACGGGAAGGCTTGCATAAGATCGCACCGGGTTATGCGGCATTTGCGCTCGCGACCCAACTTCGCCCTTTGGAAATGTCCACTTTTCCGCCGCTCTTGCGGGAGCGAAGTGGACATCAGCGATTGCCAAATGATCGCTATTCCTCAGTACGCACTCTAATTAAAGCGCGGGGTCTTGTTTAGGTAAAACTTCTTCATCTCGTCGCGGTATTTCGCCATCTCGACCCGGTTGAGATCGAGGTCTGGCTTGGCGTCGGGCGGCACCAGCGAGAAATAGGGCGTCCGCTTCGACTCGACCTCGAACTCCGCGCGCGCTTTCCGGATCAGCTCGGGCATCGTCATGAGGTCGATGATGGAAGCGGCGAGCACCTTGGCGCCGGCCACCTGCCCCTTGTGCGAGATCGAGCTCGTCGGAAACACCGCGGCCTTCCATTCATGCGGCCCGACGCCGGGGATCGCCGAGGGGAAGTTCAGGCTTCCGGCTGGCACGACCCAGGACACGTCGCCATTGTCGTTCGATGACGTGGCCTGCCGGCGGCCGCCAAGCGGCGTCACCGCTGTGTTCAGCCCCGCGACCGGCAGCCCGTGCGTCTTCTGAAAGTCGCGGGCGCGCGCATCCTCGGCTTCCGTCCACTTCGGCATGCCGACCTGATTGATGTTCTTCTGGATCGCTTCGGCCAGCGTCTTGTTGACGAGCTGCGGCCAGGCCGACGCGGCATATTTAACGTCGACGGTGGTGCCGGTCATCAGCGCCGCGCCCTCGGCGATCTTCACGAGCTTGTCGTAAGTGGTTTTGGCGGCCGGCATGGAGGCATCGCGCACGAACCACCAGATCTGCCCCTTGTCCGCGATGATGTTGGGCTGGATGCCGCCGATCGTGATGGTGCGGTGCGCGCGGTAGGTCGGCCGCAGATGCTCGCGCAGCTTGTCGAAGCCGATGTCCATCAGCTCGACGGCGTCGACCGCATCCTTGCCGTCCCAGGGATTGACCGCGCCGTGTGCGGTCTTGCCATGGAAGGTGAACACCGAGCTGATCGCCGCGTAGTTGCCGATGCCGAACGTGGTGTTGAGCGTATCGCGGATATGCAGATAGATGACCGCGTCCACGTCCTTGAAATAGCCGGCGCGCACGATGAAGGGCCGGCTCGCGATCTGCTCTTCAGCCGGGCCGAACGAGATCTCGACCGTGCCGGGGATGTTGTGGCGGGCCATGACCTGCTTGACCGCGAAGGCCGCCATGGCGGCGACGCCGCCGTGGGTGTTGTGCCCTTCCATGTGGCCGGGCCCGTCCTTGACCATGGGCTTGCGCGCGAATTCGCCTGGCGTCTGTGAGCCGCCGGGAAGCGCGTCAATCTCGGTGACGATCGCGATCTTGGGCCGGCCGGAGCCGTACTCCGCCCAGACGTTGGTCGGCATGCCGGCGCCGCCGAGCTCGACCTTGAAGCCAGCGGCTTCAAGCGTCTCCTTCAAGAGCTTGGAGCCCTCGAACTCCTGCATGCCGAGCTCGCCGAAGTAGTAGATCGAGTCGCTGATATCGGTCATCTGCTGGGCATTGCGGTCGATCACCGCGAAGGCGAGGTCCTTGCGCTCGTCCGCCGACGCCGCACCCGTCAGCGGCAGGATCAGGCCGGCTGCCGCGATGAGATTGATCCAGGTCTTTTGCACTGTCCTACTCCATGTCTTCGTATGTAGTCTTCGTTTACATGCCTTCCCGGCAGGGGGCTGGGCAAAATGGTACGTTGCCGGCTTGTGACCGGCAAGATTGCCGTGTTTAGTCTCTGCAAAACACCCGCAACTGAACGGAAATCATGCGTTTTGAAGGCACCAGCGGCTACGTGGCGACCGACGACCTAAAGGTCGCGGTGAACGCCGCGATCACCCTCGAGCGCCCGCTCCTGGTCAAAGGCGAGCCCGGCACCGGCAAGACCGTGCTGGCAATCGAGATCGCCAAGGCGATCGACGCGCCGCTGATCGAGTGGCACGTCAAGTCGACCACCAAGGCGCTACAGGGCCTCTACGAATACGACGCGGTGTCGCGGCTGCGCGACAGCCAGCTCGGCGACGGCCGCGTGCACGACATTCGCAACTACATCAAGCGCGGCAAGCTGTGGGAGGCGTTCACCGCCGACGAGCGCCCGGTGCTGCTGATCGACGAGATCGACAAGGCCGATATCGAGTTCCCCAACGACCTCCTACAGGAACTCGATCGCATGGAGTTCTTCGTCTACGAGACCGGCGAGACCGTGAAGGCGCGGCGCCGCCCGATCGTGGTCATCACGTCGAACAACGAGAAGGAGCTGCCGGACGCGTTCCTGCGCCGCTGCTTCTTCCACTACATCCGCTTTCCCGATCCCGACACCATGCAGGCGATCATCGAGGTGCATTTCCCCGGCATCAAGCAGCGCCTGGTCGGCGAGGCGCTCAAGCTGTTCTACGAGATCCGCGAGGTGCCGGGCATGAAAAAGAAGCCCTCGACCTCCGAGCTGCTCGACTGGCTCAAGCTCCTGATGGTCGAGGACATCAGCATCGAGACGCTGCGCGAGCGCGACCCGAAGAAGCTGATCCCGCCCTTGCACGGCGCGCTCCTCAAGAACGAGCAGGACGTGCACCTGTTCGAGCGGCTCGCTTTTATGGCGCGAAGAGAAAGTCGCTGACGCAAGTTCTTCTGCTGTAGGGTGGGCAAAGGCGCGGGCGCTGCGTTTCTCTTCGGCAGAGACTCTCGTGCGCCGTGCCCACCATCGGCATCGACGCGAGCCGCACCATTTCTGGTGGGCACGGCGCACGCCGGGATTCCCTGTTGGGAGGCCGTACCAGCGCCTTTGCCCACCCTACGGCTTACGCGTCACGCGAGCGCAGCACCCGGCTATTTTCCCGCGCGCAGCGCCAGCCGCTCGGTGTTCTCCGCGCCCGGCTGCAGGAAGCGCTGCACGATCTCCGCGGCAGGCTTGGCGCTGCTGAAGAAATAGCCCTGCATCTCGGTGCAGCCGACGGTCTGCAGCGTCTCCATCTGCTGCTTGGTCTCGACGCCTTCCGCGGTCGACACCATGTTGAGGCACTTCGCGAGCCCCGCGACCGCGTGCACGATGGCGAGCGGCTCCGCCGCGCTCGAGATGTCCTGGATGAAGGAGCGGTCGATCTTGATCTTGTCGAACGGAAAGCTGCGCAGGTAGCTCAGCGAGGAATAGCCGGTGCCGAAGTCGTCCATGGCGATCTGCACGCCGAGCTCGCGCAGCTTGTGCAGCATGGCGAGCGTCCCGAACGTGTTGTGCATGAGCACCGATTCCGTGATCTCAAGCTGCAGCCGGTTGGGCGCCATGCCCGAATCCTTGAGCGCGCTCATCACGACATCCAACAGGTTGCGGCTCTTGAGCTGTGCCGGCGAGAGGTTGACGGCGATCTTGGTATCGCTCGGCCAGTTCGCCGTTTCCTTGCAGGCGGTCCTGAGCACCCATTCGCCGAGCGCGACGATCAGGCCGGTCTCTTCGGCGATCGGGATGAAGTCGGCCGGCGAGATGATCCCGCGCTCGGGATGATGCCAGCGCAGGAGCGCTTCGAAGCCGCTGATCTCGTTGGTCTCGAGATTGACCAGCGGCTGATAGTGAATCTCGAACTCCTTGTTGGTGATGGCGCTGCGCAGATCCATTTCGAGGTCGCGCCGCGCCTTCATGCGCGCATCCATCTCCGGCTCGAAGAAGCGATAGGTGCCGCGTCCGTCACCCTTGGCGCCGTACAAGGCCATGTCGGCGTTCTTGAGCAGCTGGTCCGGCGTACTGGCGTCGAGCGGCGCCACCGAAATGCCGATGCTGATGTCCACAACGATCTGGTGGCCATCGAGATGGAACGGCTTCACAATCGAGTCGCGGATGCGGCGCGCGAGCCCGGCCGCGTCGGTCGGCTGCTGCATCGATGTCATGATGATCGCGAATTCGTCGCCGCCGAGCCGCGCGATCGTATCGGGCTCACGGGTGCAGCCGCGCAGCCGGTCCGCCACAACCTTCAGAAGCTCGTCGCCGACCGGATGTCCGAGCGTGTCGTTGACGGCCTTGAAGCGGTCGAGATCGAGACAAAGCACGGCGAGAATCTCGCCGCGCTTCACGCGCTTGAGCTCGTGTTCGAGCCGTTCGCGCAGCAGCACGCGATTGGGCAGATCGGTCAGCGCGTCGTGGCGCGCCATGTGCACGATGCGCTCCTCGGCGCGCTGGCGCTCGGTGACGTCCTCGTGCGTGGCCAGCCATCCGCCGTCGGCGAGCGGCTTGTTGACGATCGAGAAGACCCGGCCCTCAACGCCGCCCTTGACGATCATGTTGGAGGTCTCGCCGCTGGCGAGGTCGCTGCGCAGCTTCTCGATGTATTCCTCGAGGTCGTCCGAGAACGTACCGGTTGCGATCCGATGCTTGAGCAGATCGCGCAGCGTGCAGCCGGGCTTGGCGATCTCGGGCGACAGCCTGTACATCTCGATGTAGCTGCGATTACAGAACACGAGCCGCATCTCGTGGTCGAACATCAGCACGCCCTGAGACATGTTGTTGAGGACCATGTCGAGGAGCTCCCGCCCCTCGCCGGCCGCCCCTCGCTCGGCCCTCGCACCGCCGCGAAAAGAAACGACGCTCGCGGCAGCGGCGCCTCGTTGCCTCGGGGTATCCATGCTTTGGCCTCCAATCGCCCAGTGGAGCGGTCACACCAAACCGCTTCCGTCATACCGGACGAGCCTTGGAAACCCTTCAATGGATCGCACTCAGTTTTACTTAAAGATTTATCATGTTTGAGATGGATATTGGGGCGCGGGCTCATGAATGGGCAGCCGATAGCGCGATCTGACGGCAAGCCGCTCAGCTCATGGGCAAAAGGCCCCAGCGCCCCCTGGAACAATCGCGGGCGCGGGGTTTTGCGCGGCCTCGCCGGGCTATTTGAGGCCCATGGCCTCCTTCATGCGTGCGACCACCGGCTTCGGTGTCGCCATGAGGTCGCTCACGAATTTCTGGATACGGTCGCCGGAGATCGGATCGATCTCGAAGTCGCGGGCCGTCGCGTCCTTCACGAACGCGGGATCGCGCAACGTCTGCTCGTAGGCGGTGCGCAGCGCTGCCACCCGGTCGGCCGGCACGCCCGGCGGAACCACAATGGCGCGGTCGGCGATACCCGACTGGACAGCGGTAAACATCTGGCGCTGCTCGGCGTTGGTGGCAAACGCGCTCAACAGCGGCACGTTCGGGAGGTCCGCGGCCGGCTCGCTCGCAAGCTGCACCAGATGTACGAGCCTGCCGTTCCGCACCCAGTCGGGCTTGGCGAGCTTCCAGCCGGTCCATTGCCCGGCCCAGCCGTTGAGCTCGCCCCTTTCGATTGCAAGCCTGATCGGGGAGCCGCCGCGATAACCGCTGACGATCTTGAACTTGACCCCGAGCATGTTCTTCATCAGCGCCGGGATGAAGTAGGTATTGGACGCCTTGCCGATCGAGCCCAGGACGACCTCGGTCTTCTTCGCGTCATCGAGCGTCCTGACCGGCGTATTGTCCTTCAGCAGCGAGATCGTGTTGACGGCCTCGCCCGAGCCGCCGAGCCAGGTGAACTTGGCGGGATCGTAATTCGTGTTGTCGATGCCCAATATCACCCGCAGCGCAACGCCGGCGTTCGGGGTGAGCACCGCGGTGCCGTCCTTCGGCGCCACCTCGTACACATAGTCGACCGCTCGGGTCCCGCCCGCGCCCGGCATGTGCTGCACGATGATGTTCGGGTGGCCCGGGACGTGCTTCTCCATGTGCTGGGCCAGGAGCAGCGCGAACGTGGAGTAGATGCCACCGGCCGACACGCCGACGTACAGATTGATGGTCTTGCCCTTGTAGAATTCGGCCGGCGTCTCGGCCCGAGCCGCAGGCATGGCCATCGCGAGTGCAGCCACCGCTACGGCAGCCACCATCGCCGGCTTCAGTCTTATCGTGAACTTCCTTATGGTGAACTTCCTTATGGTGAACTTGCGGATCACGGTCCCCTCCTTTTTGGGTTCGCCGTTTCGCCAGCACGTTCATCGCGCCCGCAACCGACGGACCTCACGACACCCTCACGAGGTCGGTCAAAAGCCGCGGCGCGACATCGCTCGCGATGGTAAGTGATGATTGCCGGGCTCTCCAGTGATGGAGTGACACATGTGGCGCTGCGCCGCGCTTTTGCGCCTTGTCGGCGGCGTGGGCGCAACTCCACAAGACCGCAGGATGTTTGCCGCGTTCTCGTTCGCGATCCGCGCCGCCTCGCGCATGACCGAGACGGCCGCATAGAGCAAGCTGCCCCGGCAATACCTAATCCTGCGATCGCACCCGCCGCGGCGCCAGCAGGTCGCGCCAGTCGAAGCGGGGCGCGGCGCCCGCAGGCTTGTCGGTCGGCTCATCCGCCGCGCCTGGCGCTGCGGCCTCGGGCTGCGACGCCTTGCGCTTGGCGTCGCGCGCGGCCGCATAGGCCGACGGCCCCGGCGGCGCGCCGCCGGTCTGGCGCACCACGCTCAGGCGATATTCTTCCTCGCGCCGGCGCGACTGCCGCGCACGCAGTTCCTCGCGCGAACGCGACCAGGCGTAGTAGGCCTGCGCCGCCACCCGGCCCGCCGATCCACCCGCCCACACCAGCTCGAACGGCAGGAACAGCCGCCAGGTATCGTCGCTTTCGTCGATGGCGCGCGCGATGATGTTGCCGGCCATCGCGGTCGTGTTCAGGCCGTGTCCGCCGAAGCCGCTCGCGAGCCACACGCCGGGCGCAAGCTCGCCGATCTGCGGCATGCGGTGGAGCGTGTTGCCGAGCACACCGGTCCAGACGTGCTCGATCTCGACCGGCTTGAGCTGCGGGTAGATGCGCTCGATCTCGCCCTTGAGCTTGTTCGCAAACCGGCGCGGGCTGCCTTCCCAGGTGGTGATCCCGCCCGACCACATCAGGCGGCCGCCGTCGATGATGCGATAGTGGTTGTCGGAAAAATCCGTGTCGCTCACCGCGCCCTGGTAGCCGATCGCTTCGTCGAGCTTGGCGCCGAGCGGCTTGGTGGTCGCCACATAGGTCCACACCGGCACCAACGTGCCCGACACGCGCGGCAGGAGCCGGCCCAGATGAACATTGCCGGCAAGCACGACATGGGCGGCACGCATGCGCCCGGACGGCGTGTTGATCAGCTTGCGCACCCCGGCCGCATCGATCGAGAGCCCCGGCGTGTTCTCGAAGATGCGCACGCCGGCCGCCTCGGCGGCGCTCGCCAGCCCGAGCGCGTAATTGAGCGGATGAATGCAAAACGCGGTCGGGAAGTGGACGCCGTGGAAATAATGATCGGTCCGCAGCACGTCGCGCACGCGCTCGATCGGCCAGCCCTCGACGAGGGCGCCGAAGTCCTGACCGAGCAATTGGACCAGCGCCAGATCCTCGTCGGCATCGTCGCTCTTGGAGACCTTGAGCCAGCCCCCCTCGACCATGCGGACGCCGGGCATCGCGCTCTCGCGGACCGTCGCGCGCACATATTCGGCGCCCGCGTCCGAGAGGTCCCACAGCCGCTTGGCCTGGTCGAGCCCGACCCGCCGCACGACGGCGCCCATGTCCTGTGCAAAGCCCGGCAGGACGAAACCGGTATTGCGCCCGGAGGCGTTCCAGGCGATCCGCCGCGCCTCCAGCACCGCCACCGACCAGCCGCGCAAGGCAAGCTCGCGCGCCGTCGTCAGCCCGGCCAGGCCTGCGCCGACGACGCAGACTTCGACATCGACCCCGCTTGAAAGCGCCGCCCGCTCGGGCGCCGACAACATCGTTTCAGTGTACCAGCTCGGCGCGTAGGCCGGCCCCTCGGACGCGCTCACGTTGCCTTCCTGAAATTGTCACGGTCCCGCCGCCGGAGCCATGCTAAACTCTTGCGCATCAAAAATCGATCCGGTTGCCCGATCTGGTTGCTATGCGCTTGATTCTGCTTCGACACGCCAAGGCCGAGAAGGCCGAACCCGGCATGCCCGACCGCGACCGCACGCTCAATGCGCGCGGCTACACCGATGCGCCGAAGCTTGGCGCCTACATGGCGCATCACGCCCTGCGGCCGGATCGGGCGCTGGTTTCGGATGCGCGGCGCACGCGCGAGACCTGGGAAGGCGTGAGCAAGGCTTGGCCGATGCCGCCCCCGGTGAGCTACGAGCCGGCTCTGTACAACGCGGGACGCGAGGCGATCCTCAACGTAATCCGGAAGGGCGCGGGAGAAGCCGCCGCGGTGCTGGTCATCGGTCACAATCCCGGGCTCCATGAAGCCGCCCGCGCGCTGATTGCCGCGGGCGACGTCGAGGCGCGCGAGCGCCTGAACGAGGGGCTGCCCACCTCCGGGCTGCTGGTGATCGACTTCGCGGGCGGCGACTGGCAGGCGTTGCATGCGCGTAGCGGACGCCTCGAGCGCTTCATTTCGCCGCGCTCGCTGCGCTCCGCGGCGGATTAGAGCATGATCCAGAAAAGTTGCAGACTTTTCGGATAAGATCATGCGACCTTCAACTTGAAGCGATCTTCGCGCCAGAAGGTTGGCGCATTTCGCCGCGGACGAGCACCGAGAACGTGGTTCCCGCCTCCTGAGAAGTCGTGGCAGTATGGGGTCATGGTTCGAGTCCTGCCGGGGAAGGGGACGTCGCCATGTTTAAGCAGATTCTGGTGCCTATCGATCTGACTGACCTCGAGCTCGCCAAGCCCGCGATCGCGAACGCGGTGTCGATGGCGCAGCAATCGGGCGGCGCGATGCGCCTCATCAACGTGCTGCCGCTGACGCCTGTCATGCTTGCGGAATACGTGCCGCCCGACTTCGAGACGCAGCAGCGCAAGGCCGCCGAAGACGCGCTCGCCATCATCACCGGGGAATCCGGTCTCGACGCGTCGCGCGTGTCCTCGACCGTGCGCCAGGGCGGCGTCCACCAGGAGATCCTGGAAGAAGCCGCCAACACCAAGACCGATCTGATCGTGATGAGCTCGCACCGCCCGCACAAGCCGGGCCTGCGCACCTACTTCCTGGGCTCGAACGCGGGCCACGTGGTGCGCTACGCGAAATGCTCGGTTCTGGTGGTGCGCGACCAGCAGGGCTGAGCAACGTCGGCGGAAAGGCTGCGTGGCGATCAGTGATCGCTGGTGAGCTTGTCGATCTTTGGCAGCTCGGGAAACAGGCGCATCCACAACAGCGTGACCGCGATGGCGCCGAGCCCGCCGATCAGCACGGCCGGCACCGCGCCAAACCAGGTCGCCATGAGCCCGGCGCGGAAGTCGCCCAGCATGCCGGAGGTGCCGGTAAACATCGTATTCACCGAGGTGACGCGTCCCAGCATCTCGTTGGGCGTGCGCGACATCACCAGCGAGTGCCGGATCACAACGCTGATCGAATTGGCGGCCC
Source organism: uncultured Alphaproteobacteria bacterium (assembly GCA_963753575.1). Taxonomy (GTDB): domain Bacteria; phylum Pseudomonadota; class Alphaproteobacteria; order Rhizobiales; family Xanthobacteraceae; genus VAZQ01. The sequence continues at coordinate 181,097 of CAVWCR010000003.1, read as the reverse complement.
CATAGGCGGCGAGCGCCATCATCGAGAACACGAGCCAATGCGAAAGGCCGAACACCGCGATCGCGAGCCCATAGACGGCCACCGAGGCGAACAGGAAGGTGCCGGCGCGACGCGTGATCATGTGATGGGAGAGCACGACCGACATGGCGAGCGCTCCGATCGCAGGCGCCGAGCGCAGGAGACCGAGCCCCCACGGGCCGGTGCCCAGCACGTCGCGCGCAAAGATTGGGAGGAGCGCGGTGACGCCGCCGAGCATGACCGCAAACATGTCGAGCGAGATGACCCCGAACAGCACCTGGCGGCCGCGGATATAGCTGAAACCCGCAAACATCGACGCGAGCGTCATCGGCGCTTTTTCGCGCCTGGCATGCGCGGTGTGAACCAGGCTCACCAGCACCGCCGCCGCAACGAAGATCGCCACGCAGCAGCCATAGACCGTGGCCGGGCCGAGCAGATAGAGCACGCCGCCGATCGCAGGACCGGTGATGATCGCGGTCTGTTGCGCGCTCGCGGCGGCCGCGATCGCGCGCGGCAGCACCGACTGCGGCACGATGTCAGGCAGGATCGCATGGATGGTCGGCATCTCGAAGGCGCGCGCAATGCCGACCAGGAACATGATCACGAAAATGATGTCGCGCGTGAGCCAGCCGCCGACGGAGCCAAGCGCGAGCGCAATCGCCGCCGCCGCCTTGGCGGCCTGCGTGACCGCGATCACCACGCGGCGGTCGCAGCGGTCGGCCACCTGCCCGACGAAGACCGAGAGCGAGACGAGCGGCACGAACTGGACGAGCCCCACGATCCCGAGGTCGAGCGGATTGTTGGTGAGGCTGTAGAGCTGCCAGCCGACCGCGACCACCAGCATTTGAAAAGCGCCGTTGGTCGAGGTGCGCGCGCACCAGAACATGACGAATGAGGGGTGCCGCAGGAGACTCGGCACATGGTCGGATATGGACATTGGAGAGCGCGTTATAGCGGGATCGCTACACGCGTGTCGATTGGCCGCAGGCTCCAAGCACCGGTTTTTTCAAGGCAAGCGGCGCCCACGCCAGGGCGTTCTTCGATGAAACTGAATCACTGCATCCCACCCGCTCCTCTACGCGCATCCCCGCCTTCGCGAGGACAGGCGCGGGCACGAACGGATCAAATGCGGATCACCGCAACCGGGAAAACGCTCTAAAATCCCGCTACCGCTTCGAGCGTCTTGCCAGCCTCTTCCTGCGCGCGTCGCGTGGCCTCGAGCTGCTCCTTCGAGCCGCGCACGAGCGCGATCTCCTTGGCGAATTCGGGCTGCGCCGAGAGCCGCTCCTTCCAGGCAAAGACATGCGGATGCAGCCGCTCGAACGGATAGCCGGCGAGCGACAGCCGATGCACATAAATGAGCCAGGCGATGTCGAGCACGCTCAACGCTTCGCCCATCAGATAAGGCTGCCGCGCCAGCTGCTTGTCCAACGCATCGAACTCGGCGCGGAATTTCAGCGCGGATGCGCGCGCCTGCGCGTCGGTGAAGCCGTCCTTGGCAGCGCGCTGCCAGTATTCGATCTGGATTTCCTTGTCGCGGTCGACGAGCCCCTGCACGGTGCCCGAGCCGCCCGCCGCATAGCTCGCCAGCGCCTCCGCCGGTTTCGGCGGCCCGGGCGGCGCGAACACGAAGCGGAAGCTCAGCGTGCGCAGATCGAGATGCAGCTCATCCTCGTGCTTGAGCAGCGCTGTGACCTCGTTCTCGTGTCCGGCCGGAATGAGCCGCGGCGTCGGAAATGTCTTTTCGAGATACGTGATGATGTCGTTGCTCTCGATATGCACCACGCCGTCGTGCACCAGCACCGGCACCAGCCCGCGCGGATTGATGCCGAGAAACCACGGCCGGAAGTTCTCGTTCGCTGGCAGGTCGATGTGATGCGGCTCCCAGGGAATACCCTTGAGATTGAGGAAGACGCGAAGCTTCTGCGAGCACGACGAGCCCATGAAGTGCAGGACATGCACGCCCTTCCAGTCAAGCACTTCACGCGTCTTGATGTCGCTGTCGACGAGCTGAACCATGGCTTACTTCAGCTTCACGTTGGCGGCCTTGATCACCTTGTTCCAGCGCTCGACCTCGGCGTTCATGTAGTCGGCAGTCTCCTTTGGCGTGCCGCCGACGACTTCCGCCGAGAGTGTCGCGAAGCGCGGCTTGAGCTCAGCCTGCTTGAGCGCCTCGTTGATGTCGGCATTGATCTTGTTGACGATGGCGGCCGGCGTCTTGGGCGGTGCGACCACCGCATAGAACGCCTCCGACTCGAACCCCGGCAAGGTCTCGGCCATCGTCGGCACATCGGGAAGCGATGCCATGCGCTTGGGGCTCGCGACCGCCACGAGCCGCAGCTTGCCGCCCTTCACCAGCGCGAGGGAGACGCCGAGATTGTCGAACATCATGTCGTCGGTGCCGCCGACGAGATCGTTGAGCGCCGGCGCCGTGCCGGTATAGGGCACGAGCTGAACCTTCACCTTCGCGATCATCTGGAACATCTCGGTGGTGAGATGCGAGGTCGAGCCGTTGCCCTGGGTCGCCACATTGATCTTGCCCGGATTGGCCTTGGCATAGGCGATCACGTCGGCAACCGTCTTGGGCGCAAATTTCGGATTGACCACCAGCGCGTTCGGTATCCGCGCCAGCACCGCGATCTTCTCGAACTTGGTAGGATCGAAGTTGAGCTTCGGGTAGAGGTTCTGATTGATGACGAGCGGCGGCGGCGGCGCCGACAAGAGGGTGTAGCCGTCCGGCTCCGCCTTGTAGGCAAGCTCGGCCCCGATGTTGCCGGCAGCGCCGGGACGATTCTCGATCACCACCGGCTGGCCCCACTTGCGCGAGAGCCACTCGCCAACGATGCGCGGCACGACGTCGGCGGAGCCGCCAGCCGGGAACGGCACGATGATCTTGACCGCACGCGTCGGGTAGCTCTGCGCACGTGCGGACGGCGCCGCCGCGATGGCGGCGATGAGCGCCGCAAGCCCGATCAGGGCCCTGCCCTTCACATGGCGACTATTCCAAGCCATCTGTGTCGTCTCCGTTCCTTGTTCGGTCAATCGATGGTAATCTTGGCCGCGGTGATGATCGGCCCCCACAGCTCCTGGCTGCGCCGGATCATCTCGCGCATCTGGTCGGGCGTATTGCCGAGCGGCTGCGCCTCAAGCTTCTGGATGCGCGCACGCACCTCGGGCAGCTTGAAGCCCTGTCCGATCGCATCCGACACCTTGCGCGTAATCTCCTTCGGGGTCTTGGGCGGCGCCCCGACCGCCATCCAGGTATCGGCATAGACGCCGGGCAGCGTCTCCGCAATGGTGGCGACCTTCGGGTAGTCCCTGAGCCGCTCGTGGCTGCTGACCGCAAGAAACTTCAGCCGCCCGATGTCGATGTTCTGCTTGTTGGCGAGGAGATAATCCGGGACCATGTCGATGTTGCCGGCCACCAGATCGTTAATGGCGGGCGCGCTGCCCCGGTAGGGCACCTCGGTCATCTTGAACCCGCCTTTGAGCTTCAACAGCTCGCCCAAGAGATGCCCGGTGTTGCCCTTGCCCTGGTGCCCGTAATTGACCTTGTTGGGATTGGCCTTCGCATAGGCGATGAAGCCGGGCAGATCGTTGGCGGGAAAATTGCCGCGCGCGAGCACGGTCAGCGGATAGGCGGCCAGCACGCTGACGGGCTCCATGCTGCGAGTGTCATAGCCCGACTTCGTGAACAGCAGATGCGTGATGCTGAAGGTGAGCTGCGGCGCACACAGGAGCGTGTAGCCGTCGGGCGGCGAGCGCATCACCTGCTCGGTGCCGATGCGGCCGCCGGCGCCGCCGGCCCGGTTCTCGATCACGATCTGCTGGCCGAGGACAGCCCCCGCCTTGTCGGCGGCGATACGGCAAAGGAGATCGGCGGTGCCGCCGGCCGGCAGCGGTACCACCATGGTGATCTGGCGCGTCGGATAGGTCGCCTGCGCGTTCGCGGGCGATATCGCCGCGCAGGCCAGGACGACGGCGGTGAGCGCAAAAGTCTCGCGACGGCATGTCATATCTGATCCTCACTCATAATAAGCAGGTGCATACTTGCGCAGCGCAACCTCGCCCACCTCGTGGCCGATCCACAGTTGAGCATTGTGCTCCTTGAGGACGGCGGCCATGCGGTCGAGCGTCGCAAGCGACTGGGCGTGGTTGAAGTTCTGGACCGGCGCCCGCCTGTTGTCCCAGTTGGCCCGGGTGTGGACGGCGTCGCCGGAAAGAAGCAGCGCTTCGGTCTTGGGCAGCTTGACCAGCAGGCACTGGTGGCCGGGCGAATGGCCCGGCGTCGAGATCAGCGTCACGCTGCCGTCGCCGAACACGTCATGGTCGCCCTCAGCCTTCATCACCTTCATGTCCTTGTTGAAGCGCGGCTTGCCGGACGGGTCGGGCCAATCGTACTCGGCCTTCTGCACCACAAGCGTCGCCTGGGGAAACAGATTCACGTTGCCGACATGATCGCCGTGCGAATGCGACAGCGCCAGATAGCGCACGTCGGAAGACTTCACGCCTATCTGTGCGAATTGCGAGGCGAGCGTCTTCTTGACGTGCCAGACGCCGGCGCCGCTCTTCTGGCCTTCCGGCTTCGATGCGATCGCGTCGCCAAGGCCGGTGTCCCACAACAGCCAGCCCTGCGCGTGCTTGAGCAGATAGCAGGTGCTCGACAGCGCCCCGGGCCCGGAATAGCCGGGCGAGAACCGGCCCATGTCGTTGAGCGCGATGTCGCCGCAATAGAAGACATACATCCGCTCGAGGCCAGGCTTGCCGGCCTGCGGCCGTGCGGGCGCGATCGACGCAACGACCGCGAGGATCGCGGCGGCAAGGCTTGCAATCGCTTTCATGGTCACTCCTCCCTGTTTGTTTTCTGTTTGTCGTATTCTTTATTACTCGTCGTAGTCAGGATTACTCGTAGTAGTCAGGCGCGAGCTTGAGCGTCGCGCGCTGCGGCGCATCGTGATTGATCCAGAGCTGCGCCTCGTGCTGGGCGAGGAGATCGGCGATGCGCTGGTAGGATGTCATCGTCTGCTCCCGATCGACATTGTTCAATGGCACGTAGCGCTTCTCGAAGCTCTCCTTGATGTGCACCGCATCGCCGGTAAGCAGCACGGCGCCGAACTTCGGCAGCTTGACCAGCAGCGCCTGGTGGCCGGGCGTGTGGCCCGGCGTTGAGATGATGGTGACACTGCCGTCGCCGAACACGTCGTGATCGCCCTCAAGCTTGGTCACCGGGTGCGTCGGCTTGAAACGCGGGCCGGACGGCGCCGGCCAGTCGTATTCCGCCTTCTGGACCAGGAGCATCGTCTGCGGAAACAACTCGACATTGCCGATGTGGTCGGGATGCGTGTGTGACACGGCCAAGTATTTTATGTCGGCAGGTTTCAACCCGAGCTTGTCAAGCTCTCCGGCGAGCGTCTTCGAGCGGCGCCAGTGTGGCGAGCCATTGGTGCCGGGCCGTCCGTTCGGCATGCTGGCGACCGCATCGGAAACCCCGGTGTCCCAAAGCATATCGCCTTGCGCGTGGCGGATCAGATAGCAATTGCCCACCATCTCAAGTGGTTTGCCCACATCGACGCCGGGCGTCCAACGCGACTTGTCGGGACCAACCGAGGTACCGCAATCAATGATGTAGAGGCGTCCGACGCCGGTCTTGGTGGTCTGCGCCGAGGCGGGATCGGCCCCGAGCGCCAAGCCGACAGCGATCGCCAACGAGACTGAAATCAACTTCATGGCTTTTCCCCCCGAAATCGCTGTTTTCCTTATCTGGCGGGGAAGAGCCGGGCGTCAGCGCCTCGGCACGGTTTCTCCCGCCACCGCGAAACCTGTTGATCGTCACCGCTATGTCATTCGACAGAGCCGCCGTGTTCAAGCAAGATGGCGAAGTTCCAAACCAGGGCAGATTCCTGCCCAGCTCAGCCGGACATGCCGGGCGGCCTCAAGGTTCCTGCGCTGGTCTGCGCTAAGTTTCAGGATTTGCTTGAGTTCACCTGACGGGCCGGCGTCCGGGCGAGATTGCCCTTGAAACTATGCCCTATGATGGACAAAAGGCGGATCGATAACAACCAGGCGACGTCACGGCGCGAAGGCGTCACGAGTGAGATGCGAGGCCTTTCATGATCAGCCACCTTGTCCGGGCCGGTGCCGCGGCCCTTATCGGCATTGCCGCGATCGCAACCGAATCACCCGCGCGCACTCCCTTTGATGGCGCCTGGAGCGTGCTTATTGTGACGACCAGGGGCGATTGCGACCGCGCCTACCGCTACGGAATCACGATCGCCAATGGGGCTATCGTTTACGACGGCGGCGTCGTCAATTTGTATGGTCGCGTCAGCCGCAGCGGCCATGTTCGCGTCACGGTGACATCCGGCAGCGCGCGCGCAAATGGCACCGGGCGCCTCAACCGGGTGGCCGGCAGAGGCGGGTGGAGCGGTGTGTCCAGCGGAAACCGCTGCTCGGGCTACTGGCAGGCAAAGCGAACCTAGTGCCGCCGATCTGAAGTTCCTATAGCCCTTGCGGCAAACTCGGGCTTAGAACTTCAGATCGAAAAGCGGCACTAGAATCATTGAGTTGCTAGTGCCCCTTGCTTCCGAAGTTCGTGTCAGAGGTTGCTGCGACGGATCACGAACTTCGGAAGCGGGGCACTAGTGCCGCCGATCTGAAGTTCCTATAGCCCTTGCGGCAAACTCGGGCTTAGAACTTCAGATCGAAAAGCGGCACTAGAATCATTGAGTTGCTAGTGCCCTTTGTTTCCGAAGTTCGTGTCAGAGGTTGCTGCTGGGCACTACTGGCACAGCCCTAATTGCGGCGCAGTTCCACCCGATGGTCGCGCCCGACAACCGGGGGGCGTTGCCTGCGACACAGGCAACGCATTGTGCCATCGAGGTCGAGTGTTCGGATGTGGTAGCGTTCGAATAGTTGGCTGCTTTTGAGATCGATCGGAGAGAACCCCTGTGCATCCTTTCCGCGCATTTTTGAGCCTGGCCGCCGGCATCACGATCGTCGGCGCCTTGGTATGGCCGGCCCTGGAGGGTTCGCTGTTCGGCACCGACACGGCCTACGCGCAGAGCCGAAGGGCTCCGCGCAAGACCAAGCAGGTTCCCAAGCAGATTCCGAAGGATCACCCGCGCACGCCGTTCACGCTCGAAGAGCAGAACGCCGCCGTCATTCCGGGCATTCCGGATGCCCGGGTGTGGGGCGATTCGGAAGCCGATTTCCGCCGCGTGCTGCCGACCGCCAGCGGCCCGTGGCTTGCGCTCTCCGGCGGCGGCGCGGACGGCGCCTACGGCGCTGGCTTGTTGAAAGGCTGGTCGCAATCCGGCAAGCGACCCGACTTCGCGCTGGTGAGCGGCTCCAGCATCGGAGCGCTGATCGGCCCCTACGCCTTTCTCGGCTCGGGCTACGACGCGGATCTCCAAAAGAATTTTGCCGAGATCACCGCCGCTGACGTGTTCGAGGACAAGCAGACCCCCGAGAGTTTGTTCGACAGCTGGCCGCTCAAGGAACTGATCGAGAAGCGCGTCACCCCCAAGATGCTGGCCGATATCGCGGCCGAGCACCGCAAGGGGCGCCGTTTCCTCGTGGCCACCACCAACCAGGACGCCGGCCGGCGGGTGATCTGGAACATGGGCGCGATCGCCGCTCACGGCGGCGACAAGGCACTCAAGCTGTTCCGCAGTGTGCTGCTCGCCTCGTCGAGCATCCCCGGTTTCTTTCAGCCGGTCATGATCGACGTCGAGGCCAACGGCAAGAAATTCCAGGAGATGCACCTCGACGGCACGATCACGGCGCCGTTTTTCGTCGTGCCGGAGACCATGCTGGCGGCGAGCGGCGGACGGCTGCCGACCGACCAAGTCTATGTGATCATCAACTCGAAGCTCAAATCCGAGTTCTCGATGCCCGAGCGCAGGATCAGCCTGATCCTGGGCCGCACCATCGGGGTAGCACTGACCGCGGCGCTGAAGGCGGAACTCCTTCTGGTGACCACGAGCGCTCCACGGCTCGGCGTCAATCTCAACGTCGCCTACGTGCCCGAGACGTTCAACCATCCCAACCACGGCCTGTTCGACCACGGCTACATGGATGCATTGTTCAAGTACGGCGTCGAGCAGTCCTCGAAGGGCGAGGGCTTCACCGGCAAACCGGCCGGCGCCGGCGAGCGCCGCTCGGAAAGCAAGCGGTAGAGCATGATCCCGAAAAGTTGCAGACTTTTCGGATAAGATCATGCAACCGAACAAAAGCTTCGAGCGAAATCGCTGTTCAACCTGAAGCGGTTTCGCTCCTAAAGCGACTTCGCTCCTAAAGCGACTTCGCTCTAGGAGCTGCTCGGCCTAGGGGCTGCTCGACATTCTGCTGAAAACGGCCAGCGCTAGCGCGGCGGCGGGACGGATGACTCCGCCTTCGGCTCGGTCAATCGCACTGCGACCCTCCAGGCGACCCAGAACACCAGGAAGTACATCGTGATCGATACGATCAGACTCGCGTGCGGCGAATAAAGCCGGTCGATCGCCAGCCCGATCCCGATGGTGATGGACTGCCCAATGACGACGCAGACGATATAGACGACCAGCAAATTCATACGCGGCTCCCCAGTTGATCCGACACGCAGGGTCGGCGGGAATGGGGGCAAGCTCAATCGGCCCGAGACGATCGGTCGCGCTCTGGCGCCGCGCCCGGATGTCGCAGTGCTCTCAGAAAAAATCGATCATGATGCGCCCGGCTCCAGGCGTGTTCTGATCTCGATCTCCGACGTCAGCGTGCGGTGCACCGGGCACTTGTCGGCGATCTCGAGGAGGCGCGCACGCTCGCTTTCGTCGAGCGCGCCCTCGATCGTGATCGCGCGCTCGATTCGATCGATCATGCCTTCCTTGGTCTCGCAGGTTTCGCAGTCGGCGGCGTGCACCTTGGTATGCGACAACCGCACCGTGACCCGATCGAGCGGCAATTTCTTGCGCTCGGCATAGAGGCGCAGCGTCATCGACGTGCAAGCGCCGAGCCCGGCGAGCAGAAGGTCGTAGGGTCCAGGTCCGCTGTCGAGACCGCCGACGCGCTCGGGCTCATCCGCCAGAAACCGATGCCGGCCGACCGAAACCTCCTGCTGGAAGCGTCCGCGCCGCGTCTCCCCGACCACGACTTCGTTTTCCGCCATCTGTGCGCGCGGCTCGGGCATTTCGAGATAGCGCTCCGCCCACGCCGCAATGACATTCGCCACGTAGGCGGCGTCGCTCCGGCGGCTGAGGAGATGATCGGCGCCAGCGAGCGAGACAAAGCTCTTGGGATGTTTCGCCGCCTCGAAGATGTGGCCCGCGTTCTCGATGCTGACGACTTCGTCGGTTGGCGAATGAAAGATCAGCAGCGCCTTGCGCAGCCCCGCGATCTTTGTTCTGAGATTCTGCTCGGCAATGTCATCAATGAAGCTGCGGCGGATGCGAAACGGCCGGCCCGCCAGCGCAACCTCGATCTCACCGTGCTGCGCGATGTCGTCGAGCCTGTCCTTGAACAGGCCGGTGACGTGGCCGGGATCGCAAGGCGCCGCGATCGTGACCACCGCGCGCGCCTCCGGTACCTCGGCGGCGGCCGCCAGCACCGCAGCACCGCCCAGGCTGTGACCGATCAGTATAGCGGGCGCGCGTCTGCCCTCACGCAGGGCGTTCGCCGCCGCCACCAGGTCGGCCACGTTGGACGAAAACGTGGTGTTGGCGAATTCGCCTTCGCTCGCGCCGAGACCCGTAAAGTCGAAGCGCAGCACACCGATGCCGAGCGCAGTCAGCCCGTCAGCGATGCGGCGCGCCGCATGCACGTCCTTGCCGCAGGTAAAGCAATGCGCAAACAGCGCATAGGCGCGCGGCGCCCCGGCCGGCGTGTCGAGAAGCGCGGCAAGCCGCTGCCCCTCGGCGTTGACGAAATCGAACCGTTCGGCGGGCATCTCTCCTCCTGCACTGGCTGACCAGCAATGGGTGACGTTACCAGCAGTTTGAACGGTCGCCGAAAGGGTCCCTTAGCCAAGACGGCGCAGCAACGGTCTTTGAACCTATTGCTGCCATAAAGCGACAAATGGCAGAGGCGGAAGACCAAACCCCACATCGGACGTTCCCTTGCAGACCGGCCAAGCCAGCGTCACACAGGACGAGGCAGATGACTAAGATCCAGAAGAATCTTCGTAATTTCGCGCTCGGCGCGGGCATCTTGGGAGTTGCGGCTATTCTTGGCACAACCACGCCGGCAGGCTCTTCACCCAATTTCGACGGCGTCTGGAGCGTCGTGATCGTGACCGAGAAGGGCACCTGCGATCGCGCCTACCGCTATCCGATCCGCATCCACAACGGATCCCTGATCGCCGAAGGATCGAGCCCCGCCACCATCAACGGCAAGGTCGCCAGCAATGGGCGCGTGACCGTCACGGTGAGCGCCGGCAGCAAGAGCGCGACCGGCTCGGGCCGCCTCTCCGGCACTGTCGGCACCGGCTCCTGGAAAGGCGGCGAGTGCTCCGGCACCTGGGAAGCTGAGCGCCGCGGCGCCTGACGCGACCCCGCGCTTAGCGAAGCGAACTGAGGTTCGCGCTACCGCCAACTTCTTTTGACTGACTTCTCTCGATTTCGTTTCGACCTCTCCCGCGCGCCGGGAGAGGTCGAATGCTTTGGCGCGGCGCTCGCAAGCACGCGAAGGATGGTCGCTATCCTGTTGCCGGGACACGCTTGTCGTCGCTGTGCACAACTCAATTCCACTTCTCCTGAAAATGCACTACAGATGGCGCCCCTACCGGGGCCAGCTCGCCATGACAACACCGATCAGTGAATTACCGCGCGCCGAATTGCCGCGCGTATTGGTGTACGTGACCGCGATGATTTGCGGTCTCTTCGCCGCCATCACGGCGCAGGTCCTGCTCCGTCGCAACGGTATCGAGCTCGCCGACACATGGCGCAGCCTCGCCTCCGGACAGACGCTGCAGACGCGCTCCGTCAGCGCGTTCTGGCTCATGGTCGGTGCCTCGTTCCTGGTCAGCGCGATCGTGGCGGCGGCATTGAGCCGGCTACCATTGCCCTGGCACCGGCTGCGCCCGCTGCGCTGGCTTCTAAGCGCGGTGATCGTGTTCGCGTTCGCCGAGGTCGGGCACATCGCGGCCGTTACTGGCGTGCATGGCGGCGGTGTTCACAGCGCCATGACGCTCGCGGTGCTCGCCATGGCCACGCTGGTTGCGCTGTTCGGCGCCTATTTCGCGACGAGGCGCTGAGCGCAAGTAACCGTGAGCGCAAGCAGCCGCGCACGCTCCGAACACTTGGAAAGAAGAAGAAGAAGAAAGAACGCCGCGCGCTCGTCCCGCGCGGCACAATACCTTTGTTCGCTACGGGCAGACCCGGACCGGACCGACGTAGTAGCACGGACCTGAACCATAAGGTCCTGGGCCGTAGGGCCCCGGCCCATAGGGTCCATAAGGACCGTAAGGGCCTGCGTCCGGCGGCGGCACGTTCACCCGCCGGCAGTTGCGGCGGTGGAAGTGCCAGCCCCAGCGGTCCGGCAGCACCTCGCGATGACAGCCATGTACCGGCACGATCAAGCCGCTGTCAGCCGTCAACCCTTGCGCGGCCGGCGCGCCGAGCGGCGCGGCCGTGGCAGTCGTAGCGAGCGCGGCAACAGCAGCGCCGCAGGCGAGCAAACCTAACGTTCTCATCAAGCTTCTCCTCCTTCGCCCCGCGGCACGGGCCGCGATTCGCTACTATAGCACCGGAGGAACCCTAGCCGCTGCCGTTTGCCGCCGATTAGAGATAGCTCAACCACCATGCCCGGCTGCGCCGTTTCACGCCGGCAAACCAGCGACACACCGGATAGAGCGCAACCACGACCAGGAGCCAGACCGCGTAGACCCACCCGAGGCTCACGCCGACGGGCTTGGTCGCATCGCCCGCCATCCACCACACGGCGCCGAGCGCCAGCACGTGGATGAGATAGAGGTGCGTCACGTAGTACAGGAACGGCGCGCGTCCATAGGTCGTGATGATGTCGGCAAGCCGCCCGCGCGCATGCTCGAAGGCGGCGAGCAGCATGAGGCCCGGCCCGAGCGTCATCATCAGATAGAGCAGCGAGGGCGGATACTTCTCGCAATTGATGAACGACAGCACCGTCTGGAATGCGCTGTCCTGCACGGACCAGGCCGCCGGATCGCCATAGAGGTTTGTCGCCCTGATCAGGACGAAGCTGATGGTCACGGCCGCGCCGAGCCAGAAGAGCGTTTGACGCCGCTCACCGGCGTCCCGCTTGAACAGCGGGCCAAGCGCGTAGCCGGCCGCCATCACACCGATCCAGGGCACGAGCGGATAGAGCACACCCACGTGCACGCCGCCCCACTGCGCCAACCCACGCTCATGCAGCAAATTCCAGAGCAAGGCGAAACGGCCGAGGTCGCCGGCATGCACGCTGTCGAGCAGATTGTGTCCGGCGATCATAATGAGCGCGATGGCCGCAATCGCAAAGCGCGGCAAGTAAACGAGAGCGGCAAGCACCACCATCGAGGCGCCGATCGCCCAGATCACCTGGGCGACAAAGATGTCGAGGTTGAAATTGAATCGCCAGGCAAATCGCACCAGCGTGAACTCGATCAGGATGAGCCACAGGCCGCGCGAGAGCAGAAACCAGCTCAGCTCACTGCGGCTGCGCCCGCGTGCGCCATAGAGCCACGCCGAAATGCCCGACAGGAAGATGAAGATCGGCGCGCAGAAATGCGTCACCCAGCGCGTGAGGAACAGCGCCGGCTCGGCGACGTCGCGTGGGTTGCCGCCGCTGGCGCTGAAGAAATCGCGGGTATGGTCGAGCGCCATCACCACCATCACCAGGCCGCGCAGGAGATCGATCGAATCAAGCCGCGGCCGTGCCGTGGTGGCGACGAAGCCGGCCGGAAGAGCGACTGCGCCCGAGGGCAGCGACGAGGCATCAAGCAAGACGGTCATGAGGTCCAACGCAATGAGAGTCCGAGGAGAGCCGGACGATGAGCGTTGGTCGTGACAACATCAACACTGGTTCAGTTTTTTGGCGGGATGGCCAGCATGTCCGTTGCGCAGAAGTCCGCTCCTTGCAAAGCCTGAATCAGGCGCTTATTTCGTGCGGGACTTTTTGTTGCAAGATATTCCACGCTGGCTCGATGCGGTTGTGCCGCATGAATTGCAAAGAACGCAACGCGGGCATGACGCGAAGAGAACTCAAGCACGCCCTGCAGCGTAACGCAGGTCCACCAATCGACTGATGCTGCTCATCTCAGCGCTGCGTCTTGTACGTCTGGTCCTTGCGGACAGATGCGACGCCCTCGACCTGCCGCAGCGAATCGACCGCATCGGCGCTGATACAGCCGTTGACAATCATAAAGCGCGCGTGGCTTTCGACCCGGTCGAGGCCGCACGCGACGAGCGCGCGCACGATCTCCTCCAATCGGCTGACCTGCGCCTTCTCGATCCGGATCGTGACATCAATCATGTCTGACGTGTCGTCTGCCATGTTGCTGCCTCGCGTTCATGGGCACGTCCCACGACTTACGAACGTCCAAAGCCAAGCACGTGCCACCAGCGGCGGGCGCTGACCACGGCTTGAGCGGGCGCCTGCAAGAGCCCCTTGCCGACGTCGCGCGGCGGATGCGGGAGCGAGCCTGCGAGCTCCTCGAGGCGCGTCCACAAGGCCTGGCCCCGAAATTTCATATCGGATTGCGCGATCAAGACGGCAACCCCGGAGGCATGCGGGGTCGCCATGCTGGTTCCGCTCATGCGGCCATAGCTGCTGCCCGGCAGGGACGACAGGACGTCTACGCCCGGCGCCGCGATGTCCACCTCCTGGCCGGGATTGATGCCGCCGCAGGAGAAGGGAGCGGGAGCGAGCGCCTTGTCGAGCGCGGCGACCGCCATGATCGTCAGCGCATTGGCGGGCGAGCCGACCGGCGCGATGTGATCCGGCCGCGAGCTCTCATTGCCGGCGGCCGCGATCACCACCGTGCCGGCGTCGAGGCACGCCTGCCCGATCTGCTCATAGTCGGCATTGGGCTGGTCGCCCAGCTTGGTCGCTGCGCCAAGCGACATGGAGATGACCTGGCAGCCCTGATCGAGCGCCCAATCCATGCCGGCAATGACGGAGCGGTCGGTGCCCATCCCGTCTTCACCCAGCACCTTGCCGGCGTAGATCTCCGCTTCGTAGGCGATGCCATAGCGCGGCCCGCTCGTGGGATGCAGCGGCCCGCAGGCCGTTCCAATGCAATGCGTGCCGTGGCCTTGCGTGTCGTCCTCCGAGCTCTTGCTGGCAAACAGTTTTTTGATGATCTTGCGGCCGCGGAAATCCTGGTGGTTCGAGTCGAAACCGGTGTCGAGCACTGCGACCTTGATGCCGGCGCCGGACAAGGCGCTGAGCGCGACCTTGGTGACCTCGAGGCCCCAGGTAACGCTGGTCTCGTCAAAAGCCGCACGCACTATTCCCTCGCCCCGATCGATCACGCCCAGAGCACGGTAATTGCGCTCCGCCCGGACGGCGCTGACCACATTTTGCTGCATGGCCCGTTCGACCAAAGGAGTGAGCCGCTCACCGTCGCGCCGAACGACCGCGATACCGAACCGCTCGAAATACTGGACGTCAGCGCCACCGAAGTCATTCGGCACGGCCGCGGCCGTACGGAAATCACGCGATGACGCCACACGGAAGCCGCCGCCTTCCAGCTGGCGAACGCCCGTGCCGGCAGCGTCGGGCGCAAACCGCACGACCTGGCCAAGACGCGGTGCATCGCCGTCGTGATCGGTGGGGTCGCGAGGTGGTTGAGCCATGCATCCTCTCCAACAGGTCAATGAGCCTAAGTGATCAATGCCGTTACATAACACCCAACGCGGGTGTGGCAGCCCGCCTGGACGAGCTTGATGCAGCAAGAGGCTGATGTGATGAATATGGCCGACCGGAGGCGGCGCTCTGCAAAAGAAGAATCTCCAGACGGATCAGGGGCTACCGCACCAATTCCCGCATCGCCTTGTCGAGCCCTTCGAGCGTCAGCGGATACATCCGCCCGCCCATGATCGGGCGCATCATGCCGATCGACTGGGTGTAGTCCCATTCCGCTTCCGGCGTCGGGTTAGGACAGATGCAGGCCGGGAGCGGTCCACGCGATTGCATGGCGAGTGAAGCTCGAAAATTCCTCTTGCTCCTATGTGTCATTTTTGACACAATCAGAATCCGATGATCGACCGGTCAAAGAAGATCGTTGGGCGGTTCTATGCACTGCCGAGCGGTCGACGACCGGTTCGCGAGTGGCTTCTGGCGTTGTCGCGAGAGGACCGCCGCATCATCGGGCGCGACATCCAGCAGGTCGAATTTGGCTGGCCGATCGGGATGCCGTACTGCCGGCCGCTGGGTCACGGCCTTTGGGAGGTGCGCAGCGATCTCTCAGGCAATCGCATCGCTCGGGTGATTTTCTGCATTGCAGATGGAGAAATGATCCTGTTGCACGGCTTCGAGAAAAAGACGCAGAAGACACCACCCCAGGACATCGAGCTTGCGCGCATGCGCAAACGGGAGATCGAGTGATGAAAAAGACTGCAAGGAAGAAAGGCTCTATCGATCGCCGCGAGACCTTCGATGAGTTCCTCGACAAGGACGGTTTGCTGGCTGAGACCGAAGATGCCGCCATCAAACAGATCATCGCCGATCAGATCAAAGTCGCGATGCACAAGCAGCGCCTAAGCAAGACCAAGATGGCGGCACGCATGAAGACAAGCCGGCGGCAGCTCGACCGGCTGCTCGATCCGACCAATCCGTCGGTCACGCTTTCGACGCTGCGGCGCGCAGCAAGCGCGGTGGGGCGAAGGTTAAGGGTGGGATTGGAGTGAAAATAACTGCTCGAATGAAAAAGACGGGCGAGAGGATGGTCTCGTTACTGACAACAGCTAACGCACCAATTCCCGCATCGCCTTGTCGAGCCCTTCGAGCGTCAGCGGATACATCCGCCCGCCCATGACCTGCCGCATCATGCCGATCGACTGGGTGTAGTCCCATTCGGCTTCCGGCGTTGGATTGAGCCAGACGCAGGCCGGATAGGTGCGCGCCACGCGCTCCATCCACACCTGCCCCGCCTCCTCGTTGAAGTGCTCGACCGAGCCGCCCGGCGCCACGATCTCGTACGGGCTCATCGCGGCATCGCCGACGAAGATCGCCTTGTAGTCGTGCGGATAGGTGTGCAGCACGTCCCATGTCGGCGTCGTGTCGTTCCAGCGCCTTCGGTTCTCCTTCCACACCCGCTCGTAGAGGCAGTTGTGGAAGTAGAAATGCTCCATGTGCTTGAACTCGCTGCGCGCGGCTGAGAACAATTCCTCGGTCGCCTTGATGTGCCAGTCCATCGAGCCGCCGATGTCGAAGAACAACAGCACCTTCACGGCGTTGTGGCGCTCCGGCCGCATCAGGATGTCGAGATAGCCCTTGTGCGCGGTGCCCTTGATGGTGCCGTCGAGGTCGAGCTCTTCGGGCGCGCCGGTGCGTGCGAACTTGCGCAGCCGCCTGAGCGCAATCTTGATGTTGCGGGTGCCGAGCTCGACGCTGTCGTCGAGGTCCTTGAAGTCGCGCCGGTCCCAGACCTTGACGGCGCGCCGGTGGCGGCTCTCGTCCTGGCCGATGCGCACGCCTTCCGGGTTGTAGCCATAGGCCCCGAACGGCGAGGTGCCGGCGGTACCGATCCATTTGTTGCCGCCCTGGTGGCGGCCCTTCTGCTCGGCGAGCCGCTTGCGCAGCGTCTCGAGCAGCTTGTCGAGGCCGCCCATGGCCTCGATCTGCTGCTTCTCCTCATCGGTGAGATACTTCTCGGCGAGCTTCTTGAGCCACTCGGCCGGAATCTCGACCACCGTCGCGTCACTGAGCAGCTCCAGCCCCTTGAACACATGCCCGAACACGCGGTCGAACTTGTCGAGATTGCGCTCGTCCTTGATCAGCGCCGCGCGCGCCAGATAATAAAAATTCTCGACCAGGCGCGAGGCGAGATCCCGCTGCATCGCCTCCATCAGCGTGAGATATTCGCGCAGCGTGACCGGCACGCCGGCGGATTTCAGCTCATGGAAGAAGGTGACGAACATGGACGCTCACGCCGCGCTGAGCGCGCGGGCGGCCGCTTCCGGCTCGCGCTCGATGACAAGGAGATAGGCGCGCACCGCGCCGTCGGGCTTGGAGCGCCCCTGCTCCCAATCGCGGATGCGCGCGGGCGTGAAGCCATAGCGGCGCGCGAACTCGTCCTGCAACAGGCGCAGCCTTCGCCGCGGCGCCTTCACGTTCACCTCGACCGGCACGTGGATGCGATCGGTGGAGGGATCGGCCTCGCCGCGCGCAATCGCGCGCGCTTCTTTCGCCGCCTCAATGACGCGCTTACCCAGTTTTGTCATCCTGAATTCCTCAGGTTACGCGGCGTCGCGGGCGGCAGATTCTGGTGACGGACACACCAGTCTTGTAGCATAAGTGTGCGTCGTGATGAGGCCAGCCAACCCCGTGACCTTGATCGCCCGCATCGCCGCCGCCCTGGCGGCCACGCTCTGCCTCATTGGGCCGGCGCTGTGGAACGGCTTTCCGCTGCTGCAGTTCGATACCGGCGGCTATTTCGCACGCTGGCACGAAGGCACGCTGGAGGAGAGCCGCTCGACCGTCTACGGCCTGTTCCTCAATCTGTTCTCGCTGCCCGACTTCTGGCCGGTGGTGCTGGCGCAAGCGCTGCTGACGGTGTGGATCCTGGCGCTCACGCTGCGCGCGCATAGGCTTGGCGGGCGCCCGCTCGTGCTGCTGGTGACCGTTGCGGCGTTGTCGATCGCGACCACGCTCCCCTGGCTCACGAGCCAGCTCATCACCGACGTCTTTGCGGGGCTGGCCGTGCTGGCGCTCTACCTTGTCGTGATACGCGCAGATGCGTTGGCGCGATGGGAGCGTGGCGCGCTGATCGGCTTCCTGGCGTTTGCGGCCGCGACCCACAGCGCCACGCTTGCCGTCCTCATGCTGCTCATCGCCGCGGCCCTTGTGTCCGCCCTGGTCGATCGCGCGGCGGTACCGCTCGCCGGCGTCGCACGCGGCATCCTTGCGCTCGCGCTGAGCGCAGTGCTGCTGGTCGCCGCCAACATCGTGGTGGCGCGCCAACTCGCCTGGACGCCCGGCGGCATCGCGCTCACCTTCGGGCGCATGCTCAACGACGGCATCGTCAAGCGCTATCTCGCCGAGCATTGCCCGGACCCGCGCTTCCGGCTGTGCGATCACCTGAGCGAGCTGCCCGACGACGCCGACGTGTTCTTCTGGGGCGAGAGCGTGTTCGACCGGCTGGGGCGCTTCAAGGGCATGAGCGAGGAGATGCGCACCATCGTGCTTGAAAGCCTCAAAGCCTATCCCTGGCAGCAGCTTGAGGGCGCGGTGATCGCAACCGCACGGCAGTTCGTCAAGGTCGCGACCGGCTACGGCATCAATACCGAGATCTGGCATACCTACGGCATGATCGAGCGCTACGTGCCGCAGATGCTGCCCGCCATGAAGGCCGCGCACCAGCAGCGGGGCGAGCTCGACTTTGCGGCGATCAATCGCCTGCATGTGCCGGTCGCCTATCTCGCCATGCTGCTCCTGCTCGGCATGATTGTGCTCGGGCTGCGGCGCGAGCGCTATGCCGACCTCGGCACGCTCGCCACCACGATCGCGCTGACGCTGCTCGCCAACGCGTTCGTGTGCGGCGCGCTGTCGAATCCGCACGACCGCTACGGCGCCCGCATGGCCTGGCTGGCCGCGTTCGCACTACTGCTGGTGCCGTGGCGCGCCACACAGCGTAGTTCCAAGAGTGGCACGAAAGTCACACCGCCCGAAATTCGGTTGCAGCCGCGTATTTGAAAATTGCAAATCAGCATGCGTCCGGCTTAGGTTGCCATACCGATTTTATCGGGGGGTTGGAGAGGAAAGCTCCGGGCACGGCTCGGGGCTTTCCTTCATTTTGGGCCCATCTTCTCATTGCAGATTCTTTTCGTTGCAGATTCGACGCCCGCCACCCCTTGTCGACCGACCTCTCGTGGTTGCGCCGGCCACGCGGCCGAGAGTTGATTCGGGCCACATCCCTGCCGACCCTCTTCTGCGCCGGCGCCTCTGCCCGGCCAAATCGCCCCAAGACCCTGCGACAGAGCGCCATTTGACGGGCTTGGCTGAAAGATACGGCATATTATACTTGACGTACCCACCGAACCCTGATACCATTGAATCACAATGAGGAATTGGGGTCATGGCTAAATCCGTTCTTGAGGCCGCTTGTTTCCACAACGAAGCAGCCGCTTACGCCTGGGTTGAAGCCCGGGTGTGGCCGGAAGGGCCGGTTTGCCCCCACTGTGGCGGCACCGATCGCATCTCCAAGATGGGCGGCAAGAGCACCCGGATCGGGGCTTACAAGTGCTATCAGTGCCGCAAGCCCTTCACCGTGAAAGTCGGGACCGTGTTCGAATCAAGCCACGTCCCGATGCGGCACTGGCTGCAAGCCATGTTCCTGATGTGCTCCAGCAAGAAGGGTTGCAGCTCGAATCAATTGCACCGCACCTTGGGTTGCACCCTCAAGACCGCATGGTTCCTCTCGCATCGCATCCGCGAGGCCATGACCGCCGTTGGCCTTGAGCCGTTGGGCGGGGCCGGCAAGATCATTGAATTAGACGAGACCTATTTCGGGCCGAAGGACGTTGAGACCAATACCGAAATGAAGGCGCGTCGTCGCGGCAAGCCCGGCCCTGGTGGCAAGGCCAAGGTCATGACCCTTGTGGAGCGCGGCGGCAAAGCGCGGTCGTTCAAGGTCGACGATCTCAAGGGTGACACCATGCGCCGCATTCTCAAAGAGAACGTGAGACCGGAAAGCCGCCTAATGACCGACGAAGGCACCCCGCTCAGCATCGGCCTCATATTCGCGAAGCACGAGACCGTGAAACACGGAGCGCGGGAATACGCGCGCGGCGATGTCACCACCAACACCGTTGAAGGGTTCTTCTCCGTGTTCAAACGCGGAATGAAGGGCATCTATCAACACTGTGATGAAAAACATCTGCACCGCTATCTTGCGGAGTTCGATTTCCGGTACAATAACCGCGTTGCGCTTGGCGTGAATGACGTGGAGCGTACTGAACAAGCAGTCAAAGGCATCATCGGCAAGCGTTTGACCTATCGAACGGCTAACCAGCGGACCTAAAAAATATGGCCCTGCGCCAAAAGGCAAAACGAAAACAAAAAAGGCAAAAAGACACTGACGCTGAGCAATCCGAGCAGTTCATAAAAGATGCCCGGAGGCTCGGCGTTGATGAATTTGAGGGCAAATCATTTGAACGCATATTTGAAAAAATTGTGCCTCCGAGGCGACCCGAAGGAAAATGAGGGCGCTATTTCAGAGTCCCAATAAGGAGCTTCGTGAACTCCTTTGTGTCCAAAAAGTAATTAGGATATCCGCGTTGGACGGCACGCATCGAATTTGCCGAAACCAATACTATATTTCTGCTTTCAGCCTTTGCTGATTGTTCTGCTTGCGTATATGCGAGATGTGCTTCGCGGGCTCTCTCCGGCAAAAATGCGTCTACCGAAACCTTGCTGATCTCAAAATCATATTGGATCAGAAAGTATTTGTAGGGATGTCGATTTAGCCACTGGCGCTCAATCCGCTCAGCCCAGTTCAGTGCTTCTCTTGCAAGTTCCAATGTCTTAATCGCATGCAATTTGGCTACGAGATCACGCAATTCAATAATTCTGTCGAACCTTTGGGTCGGTGTATTTGGGACGAGTGGAGTGCCTTCAATCTGAGCGACTTCGGATCCCATAAGTGCAAATAGACGGAGCCATTCTGGGTTTCCAGTATTGGACTTCAAGGCCTGATTTGTGAAAAGCCCAACCGCCTCGACTGCGGTTGCCCATATGTGCTGAAGATCGGTTCTTATTTGTACTTCGATACGAAGGCCATTAAACGGAGCCGCTTGGTCACCTGCCGCTTGAAAGCCGTAAATCAAGTGATGGCATCGATAGCCCTCTCTTTTAGGCCCATCAATGTAATTTTTTTCTCCACGAAAGATGTGTCCAATTTTTCCATCCTTGTATAGATCAACAAGTTCTCGAACCTCTCCAATTGATTTCAATACTGCCCGACATCCGCCAACGTCTTGCATTTGGGAGAGTTGTGTTGTTTGGCGCTGCAGTTTGCTTTTTATTGACGGCATACGTTTGATGCGCGCAACAACTTGATCACCATCCCTCGCGGAGCCACCTGGAACAACTTTCTTGGCAAGCCTTTTCAATTGCATGCGCAGTTTCGCGAGAGGAAAATTGTGCGCGTCCCGCCAATTGTTAACTACGGGAAACGCCCAAGTAAGTTCGCCATCCACATCTCCTATCAAAATGTCTCCCGCCTTATCCACTTGGTTGCGCGAATAGCGGGGTGAGGTCCAATTAGCCATGTTGTCCAGCCAGGATTTATCATCCCCGCCGGAACAAGGAATTACTTCCCATGAATTGGGGCGACGTTCACCCTCGATCATGGCACATTGGGTACGCGAAGTACAATATGCCCTGAAAGATAGTATCTTTATCATGTTATCCTCGCTCCCTCCCGAGGCACGCGCATGCGGCTGCATCCGGCGATCAAGCGCGGCGAAGTCCTGGCCTTTCGCGGCCCGACACTGTCGGCGCGAATTGTTGCGCAGGTGCGCGAGGCGCTGTTCGCCAAGGAGATGCGGCCGGGCGACTTTCTCGGCACCGAGAAGGACCTGGCGCAGCGATTTGGGGTGAGCCGGATCGTGGCACGCGACGCGCTGCGCACGCTGGAAGCGCTCGGCATCGTCGAGATCAAGGTCGGCGCGGGCGGCGGCGCGCGCATCGCGCAGGGCAACCCCCGTCTGTTCGCCGAGGCGCTCGCCGTGCAGCTCGACCTCACCGGCGTGTCGGTCGGCGAGATCATGGATGCGCAACGCGCCATCGAAAGCCTCACCGCCGAGCTCGCCGCCCTCAACGGTACGCCCTCCGATCACGCCAAGCTGCACGCGCTCAATGCCGAGACCGAGCGTGCGCTCGACGACGTAGCGGCCTTCACGCGGCTTGGGCGCGCCCTCCACCTCGCGGTCGCCGAGGCCTCGCACAATCGCGTGCTGGTCGTGCAGCTCATTTCGCTGCAGCACGTGTCCTGGCCGCCGCGCAATCCGACGCTGACGCCGGTCGTAGCGCGGCGCATTCTGGGCGTGCACCAGGAGCTCGCGTCATTGATCGAGATGCGCGATGCCGCGGGCGCGCGGCGGCTGATGGACGAGCACGTGAAGATGATCCGGGCGCGGCGCGTTGCCGAGCATCGCGACGCCGAAGGCGAGCGGGACTGCTGCTGAAGCGTTCGTATCAACGATCAAAAAGGAGACGCACATGGCCAAGGATAAATTCGTCGTCGAGCCGCACTTCCGGCTGCAGGAATGGGTGGCCGAGGAGAAGGGCTACTTCAAGGACGAGGGGCTCGACTACATCTTCCGGGAGCTGATCCAGTCAACCGACGGCCAGCATCACTACAAGGGCGACAAGGTCGGCGCGATGCAGAGCATCGAGCGCGGCCGCTCCTCCAACGTGAGCTGCGCCTGCCACTGGACGGTCGGCGTCGCCGCCTCCAAGGGCAAGGGCCGGCTCTATGCCGACGTCTACTCGGTCGCGCCGTCCGGCGTATTCGTGCCGGCGGATTCGCCGGTCAAGAAGCCGGAAGACCTCGCCGGCGTGCCGATCGCGGTCGGCTACCAATCGGGCAGCCACTATTCGACCATCCAGGCACTCGAGCCGTACATGCCGGCGGACAGGATCAACCTCACCTTCGCGGACGGCATGCTGTTCCATCGCATGGACCAGCTCCTCGACGGCAAGGCACAGGCGTCGGCGCTGTTCTCAGGGCCCTACTACTTCGCCGAGCAGCTCGGCTTCCGCAAAGTCATCGACACGACCTTCATGATCGCCACCATGGTGACCGGCGATCCCGACCGGGAGGATCTGCGCAAGTTCTTCCGCGCCTTGCGCCGCGCGCAGCGCGACATCGACCTGCGGCCCGACCTCTACACGCATTATTACAAGCGCGAGTTCCCGGTGCGCTACCACGCCACGATGGATACGCGGCGCTGGGGCCCGGGCGAGCGGCTGGTGTTCGAGCCCTACACCAAGGAGGTCTACGAGGAGACCTTCAAGTGGATCGCCGACCACGGCATCTTCGCCGACTCAGGCATGGGCGCCGGCAAATACGAGGACGCGGTCATCACCGGCGCGCACTGAAACGCCAACGCCGACGCGTAGGGTGGGCAAAGGCGCTGGCACCGCAATGCCAAGCACCAAAGCCTGTCGTGCGCCGTGCCCACCACGGCTATCGATGCGAGCCGTGCAGGTCCTTGGTGGGCACGGCGCACGATAGCTTCTCCGCGTTGAAAATCAGTGCCACCGCCTTTGCCCACCCTACGGTAGAAAACTATCAGGGCGTGACTGGAATTGGCGTGGAACTGAAAGCAAGAAATCACATGAACACCGCCGTCACTTGATCATGGTGTTGGGAATGACGAGCGCGATCTCTGGAAACATGACCAGGATCGCGATGCAGAGCATCATCGCAAACCAGAACGGCAGCACGCCCGCGAAAATGTCCTTCATCGGCACGTCGGGAACCAAGCCCTTGACGATGAACACATTGATCCCAACTGGCGGGTCGATCAGCCCCATTTCCAGCACGATCACCATGATCACGCCGAACCAGATCAGGTCGTAGTTGAGCGCCTGCATGATCGGAATGACGATCGGCAGCGTCAGCACCAGCATCGAGAAGCCTTCGAGGAAGGTGCCGAGCACGATGTAGATGCCGAGAATCATGATCAGGATCACGACGCGCGGCAGGTCGAGGCCGGCAAGCGTCTGCGCGACCGTCGCCGGCAGGCCGGAAAGCGCCAGGAACGGTCCGAACACCAGCGCGCCGATCAAGATGAGAAAGACGAGCGCGGTCGTGTTGATGGTCTCGATCAGCAGAGCCGACAGCTTGCCGCCGCCAAGCGAGCGCCGCGCCAGCGCATAGCAGAACGCGAGCAGCGCACCCACCGCCGCCGCCTCTGATGGCGTGAAGGCGCCGAGATAGATGCCGCCGATGCTGATGAGCACGATGATCATCATCGGGCCGGCGCGCAGCAGGCTCCATCCGCGCTCGCCCCAGGAAACGCGCGGCCCGGGCGGCCCGTATTGCGGCCTGATGCGCATCCAGATCGCGATTGTCACCATGAAGAGCGTCATCAGCAGCAGGCCCGGCAGGATGCCGGCGAGCAGCAGGCGGCCGATCGATTGCTCGGTGATGAGGCCATAGATCACGAAGGCCGTGCTCGGCGGGATCAGGATGCCGAGCGTGCCGCCGGCCGCGATCACACCGGTCGCCAGCCTGTGGCTGTAGCCGTAGCGCTCCATCTCGGGCAGGCAGACCTTGCCCATGGTGACCGCAGACGCAACGCTCGATCCCGACACCGCCGCGAAGCCGCCACAGGCGAGCACGGTTGCGTGCGCGAGCCCGCCGCGGAAATGGCCGATCCAGGAATAGGCGGCGGAATAGAGGTCGCGCGCCATGCCGGAGACGGAGCTGAGATTGCCCATCAGCACGAACAGCGGGATCACCGCGAAGTCGTAGACCGCAGCGTATTGATAAGGGTAGCTGCCGAGCGCCGCGAGCGCGGCGTTGAAACCGTTGAGGATGGCGAAGCCCACGATGCCGACCAGCAGCATGGCGATGCCGATCGGCATGCGCAGCGCCATCAGCAGCAGGAGGACCGCGATGCCGGCAATGCCGATCAGGTCACCGCGCGACATGGTCCGTTCCTGACGGCCTGGGCGCGAGGATGCGCACCGCCTGAATGAGCAGCACCAGCGCATACATCGCGGCGCCGAACGCGACCGTGAGCTGGAACGGCCCATGCGGCCAGCGCATCATGTTGGTCACGCGCTGCATCGAGCCGAATGCCTCGGCGGCGGTGAGCCAGGCGATCGCCGCAAACAGCAGCGCGCCCGCAAGCGCAAGAATGGCCGGCACGAAGCGCAGCCGCGGATTTTCGAGCACGCGCTCGAGAATGTCGACCGACACGTGGCCGCCGGTCCATCCGCAATAGGCGATGCCGAGAAAGACGATCACCGACATCGCGAACTCGGTGAGCTCATAGGAGCCGGAAAACGGCCGCCCGAAACCGTAACGCAGGATCACGTCGAGGACGGTGTAGCCCATGAGCGCGACCAGCACCCAGCCGGCTGCAAGCGACATCAGCCGCAGCACGCGCGCGAGCGGGCCTTGCGGCGCTTCGGGTTGTTCCTCCACGTCGGCCCCCTGCCCGTCATCCTCGGATGGCTTCGCGTCAGCTCAACAGCCCGTACGCCGCAACAAGACCGCGCGCGGGCAAGCCCGCTTTCTCGCCGTCCTCGACCTGCTTGCGGATCATCGGCTTGAAGGCGGCGGTCCAGCGCTGCGCCTCCTGTGGCGATATCGTGATGACCTCGCGGGTCTTCTTCGCCGCTGCCATCGCCTCGTCGTTCTTCTTGTCGTAGGTGTCGGCGCCTTTGAGGCTGAGATTGAGACCGGTGGTGTCGTCGATGACCTTCTTCAGGTTGGGCGGAAGCTTGTCGTAGCGGCTGCGGTTCATCGCGACCAGGAACGGCGAGCGGCCGAGCGGCACGCCGACCGTGAAATACTTCACCACCTCGATCAGCTTGAAATCGAGCGCGGCCGACGGCGGGATCATGCTGCCGTCGATCACGCCGCGATCGAGATTGTTGTAGATCTGGTTCGCCGGCATATCGATCGGGACGGCGCCGAGCGCTCGCAGCTGCGCCGACTGCGCGGCGGACGGCGTGCGGATCTTCATGCCCTGCATGTCTTCGAGCTTGTGGATCGGCTTGCTCTTGGTCATCAGGCAGGCCGCGTCCGAGTTCCACAGCATCAGCACCTTGCTGTCCTTGAAATCGCGGGCGAGAAAAAGCTCGAAGTGCGCCCACAATTTGCGGGTGCCGTCCTCGGCGCTCTTGGCGGTGCCAGGGAGCTCGGTGAGCGCCATCATCGGGAAGTCAGCGGACGTATAACCCGGCAGCGTGAAGGTCGCATCGGTGATGCCCTTCACCATCTGGCGATAGAGATCCGGCGGCCGGCCGCCGAGCTGCATGGCCGGAAACAGCCGCACGGTGAGCTCGTTCTTGCTCTGCTGCGCGACCTCCTTCGCCCAGGGCGCGATCACGTCAGTCCAGATGACGTGATTGGGCGGCACGAAGCTGTGCAGCTTGAGCTCCTCGGCCGCCAGCGCCGGTGAAAGTCCAGCCGCCGCGGTCGCCGCCGCCGCGCCGGTGACGAAGGTCCGCCGTGTCGTCATCATGGTGATTTCCTCCGGGTGAATGCCTTTTGGCCTCTTTATCGCCCGCGATGTTAACGGAGCGGGCACAACCGTCAATTTCGAAGGCAGAAGTTTTGCCGCTGCGGCGTTATGACCGATATTTGCCCACGCGCTGCCCATCCTGACGCCAGACACGTCCTTTACGCAGCCAGAATACGGAGTATGGCACCTCTTATTTCTGCCGCATCCGCCGTGCTATCCATGCGCCCGATTTTCATCCGAGAGCGGACCATGCGCTGCATTTCCCCCTGCGGATTGGCCCTGGCGTTGTTGACCCTCGTGCTGTCGCCGATCGGGCTTGCGCCCGCGGCCCACGCGCAAGATCCCGGCGGCCCGGGCGGTCCCGCTACCCCTGCTGCGGGCAGCCCGCACATCGAGTGGGAGGTCAAGCATCGCTTTCGCCTGTTCCGCAGCGAGGCCGATTTCCAGCGCCACGTCGCCGCCACCCGCAATGACGGCGTGCTCGGCGCCGAGCGCCGGCTTGCGCTCGAGAGCGACGGCCGCGGCTGGGCGGGCGATGTGGTGGAACGGCTGTGCGTCGACCGCGCCGGCCACCTGTTGGACACCTGCGACCGCGACGGCACGCGCGAGAACTATCTGGCGCCGAGCGACCATCCGATCGGCGCCGTGGTAGCCGGCCTGCTGACGCCCAACCTGCGCTGCGTGTGGACCTTCGACAACGGCTCGGGCGAGGCGCGCACGATGGAGGCGCCCTGCGACGACGAGGTGAGGCTGCGGATACCTTACGGCAAGACCACGTCGGCCACGGTCGACATCGCGCTGCCGGACGGCACCGCGCAACGCGTTGTCGCCGACATCACGGTGCGCGATGTGATGATCGCCGGCATGGGCGATTCGATCGCGGCCGGCGAAGGCAATCCCGATCGCGCCGTGCGGCTCTCCGACGAGGGCTTTTGCTTCCGCCGCTTTCTCGGCGGCAGCTTCAGCGAATATTACCGGCCCGGCCGCGACGGCTATCGCGGCAATCGCTCCTGCGCAGGCGAGACCAACAGCGACTCCGATGCGTCCGCCTGGGCGCAGCAGAGCGCGCGCTGGGAGAGCGGCCCCTGCCATCGTTCGCTCTACAGCTATCAGATGCGCACCGCGCTCGCGCTCGCGATCGAGAACGCGCATATCGCGGTCACCTACCTGCCGCTCGCCTGTTCGGGCGCAACCATCAGCGCGGGCTTCCTGGGCAGCCAGCGCATCGTCGAGTGCGCGACGCCGGGCACGGGAACGCGTTGCCCCCAAACGACGGGCGCGCAGATCACCGAACTGAACAATGCGATGGCGAAGGCGCGTGGCGTCAACCCTGAGCGCAAGCTCGATCTCGTGCTGCTCACCATCGGCGCCAACGACATCCGCTTTTCGGCGCTGGTCGGCCACGTCATCATCGAGTCGCGCACCGAGCGCGCGCTGTTCGGCCGCGGCGGCCATATCGCGAGCGTTTCGGATTCGCAGCGAATCCTCGACGGCGCGCTGCCGAGCGATTTCGCCAAGCTGCGCGCGGCGCTCAAGCCGCTCGTGGGCGGCGACCTTTCCCGCGTCGTGTTCGTGTCCTACGGCCACCCGGCGCTGGCGGCGCCCGATACGCCCTGCCCCGGCGGCCGCAATGGCTTCGACGTGCATCCCGGCTTCGGCGCCGACGGCAACCGGCTGCGCCAGGTGGCGGAGTTCGTCTCCAACGAGTTCCTGCCCAAGATTAAGGCGCTCGCGCTGTGCGAAGGGCGCGCCTGCCGTGATGCCGCAAGCGAGCGCATGACCTTCGTGGACGCCCATCAGGCCGCCTTTGCCGAGCATGGCGTGTGCGCGCGCGCCGACGACGATCCGCCGTTCGACCGCGACTGCTTCTCACCCACGGGCGAGAGCTTCAATTCCAACCCGGCGATCGCCGCGACCGACCCGATGGCGTGCGGCCGCGGCGCCAGCGAGTTCCGTCCCTACGCGTCGCGCAAGCGCTGGGAGCGCACCGCCAACGACAGCTACTTCACCGCCATGACCTACCCGCAGGGGCTGGGCGCGACGCTGCAGCCGGCCAACATCCATGACGCCACCTGGGGCGTGCTGGCCGCCGTCTATGGCGGCGCCATCCATCCAACCGCCGAAGGCCACGCCGCCATGGCGGACGCGGCACTGCCAGCAGCGCGCGAGGTGCTGGGGCTGGCGGCGCCGATCGAGCGTAGCGAGGTCCCTCCGACGGCGCCGTTCAATCCCGTCATTCCGGCCGGGCCGGTCAATCCGGCGGTTCCGGTCAATCCGACCGGGACGGACCATCCAGTCGGACCGGTCAATCCGGCCGGGACGGACCATCCAGTCGGACCGGTCAATCCCCAGCAGGGCGCGCAGTAGCCCACAACACCAAGCCGTTCGCCATGAGCGGCAGAGAGACGCGGCAGAGAGACATGAGGTCTTCATCGTCGGATTGATGCCGGCGCAGGGAGCAAGGTCGTTGCCTGACGATGACTGATCCGTGGCTCAGCGAGTTTGCCGTCGATAACTGGGTGACGTTCGCTCCCTATGGCTGGCTGCATCTCGTCACGGTCTGCGCCTGTGCGCTCGTTGTCATCGGACTTGCCGCAGCCGGCCGCGCGCGACGTGGCCGGGGCGAAGACGCGCTGCGCCGCGCGCTCGGCATTTTCGGGATCGTCTATTGGATATCTTATAATATCTGGTGGAACCGCGATGGCCTTGTCCTCGCATCCGGCCTGCCGCTGCATGTGTGCGACCTCAACGGGCTGGTCGCGCCGCTCGCGCTCTTGACGCTCAATCGCTGGCTGCGCGCCACGCTCTATTTCTGGACCTTCGCACTGACCATCCAGGCCTTCATCCAGCCCGACCTCACCCATGGCCCGGCCACGGCGGTGTTCTGGTTCTTCTGGGCGCAGCACACGATCATTCTCGCCTACGCGGTCTATGATCTCGCGGTGCTTCGGTTCCGGCCCAACTGGCGCGACCTCGGACGCGTCTATGTGGTGAGCGTGATCTATCTTGCGATGGTGCTGCCGGTGAATTTTTCGCTCGGTTCGGACTACGGCTTTATCGGCAATCCGCCACCGCCGGCCAGAGTACCGCCGTTCGTGGAGGCGCTCGGGCCCTGGCCGCAACGCGCGCTCATTATCGTGATGCTCGCGGCCGCGGGCTTTGCGCTCCTGGCGCTGCCCTGGCAGCGATGGAAACAGCGATCGAAACAGCACACATCGGCGTGACGCGGGGCGGGCATTTCCGTGCCGCATCATGGATGTAACAATTCCATGACGACCACCGTCGACCCCACCTTGCATTTCTCAGAATAGCTAGGCAATTTAGCCGGACTGTCACAAACAACTCTTGAGCAACTCCAGATGCGTGCGTCCGACACTCGTCGGAAGCTGCCAACGCGTGGGCAAATGGGTTTCGAGATCGAGCGAAAATTCCTGGTATCGAGCGACGACTGGCGGGCGCTCGCGACCAGTCAAACGACGATCCGGCAAGCCTATCTGAGCACCAACGGCAAGACGTCGATCCGGGTTCGGATTCGATCCGACGCAACCGCAACGCTCACCATCAAGTCGCGTCCCGCCGACCTGCGGCGGCTTGAGCTCGAATATCCCATTCCCGTCCTGGAGGCCGAAGTGCTCATGCCGCTGCGGGAGGGCTCCATCATCGAGAAGACCCGCTACCTGGTTCCGCACGGCGACCTCACCTGGGAAATCGATGAGTTCTCGGGGGAGAACGAAGGGCTGATCATTGCGGAAATCGAATTGCGCGAGGCCAACCAGAAGATCGACCTGCCGTCCTGGATCGGGCGGGAGGTCACCGCGCAGCCGCAATACTACAACAGCTTCCTGGTGCGGCGGCCGTTCTGCTCCTGGCCGCAGCGTGACAAGGCGATCGAGACCTGCGCCTGAAGCCGCTCAATCGCACTGCGCCACAAAAATGCGAGGGGCACGCCGCAATAGTGGCCGCGGATTGTTGCGCCCTCTTGCCAGGCGCGCGGGACGGCCTCAGGTCTTTTCCGAGCCCTCTGCCTTCATCGCCCATAACAGTGCCAGAATGATTCCTTTGCATCGCGGCAGCACAAGCAATGTGAGCAACATCACAAGCGGCAAATAGACGGCAAATTCGACCCACATGGCAATTTGAAAAGTTTGCTCAAGGATCAGAATGATGGGCAACGAAATATGCCCGACAATGAGAATGGTCAGCCAAGGTGGCGCGTCATCTGCGCGAAAATGCCCATAAGCTTCTCCGCACGCGGGGCATTTGTCTACGACTTTGAGATAACGATGCAAGATGCGGCCTTGACCGCAGCGCGGGCATCGTCCTAGCGCGCCTCTCAAGATGGCGCTCGCGGTCGATGAAGGTTTCTGATTGGTCACGCTCATCCGGGGCGTCTTGTTTGCCAAATGGCGGCGAGTTTTGCAACATGGTCTGCCGGCTCTCTAAAACGTCAGATCCCAGTGCTCGCTCACGACGTCCTTCCCGAAGCTCTTGCGCTGCTCGCTTGAGGTCAGGCGGAAGCCCGCCTGCCGGTAGATGTGCCGCGCCGCGATGAGCACGCTGTGCGTCCACAGCGTCACGCGCCGATAGCCGCACTCGCGCGCGAAGCGGATGCATTCGTCGGTCAGGCGTTTGCCGATGCCGAGCCCGCGCGCGGCCGGCTCGACCAGGAGGAGGCGTAGCCGCGCGACCTCGTCGCTATCCTTCGCCAGCAGCACCGATCCGACGTTCTGCCCGTCGAGCTCGGCGATCCATCCGCGCTCGCGGCGCGGATCAAATTTTCTGGCAAAGTCGGCGACGATCTGCGCGCAGACGCCTTCGAACTCCTCGCCCCAGCCGTATTCGCGCTGATAGAGGACGGCGTGGCGCTCAACGATCCAGCCGAGATCGCCCGGCCGCGGCGCGCGCAGGATCACATCCGATGGCGCGGGCGCCTTTTCGGTGAGCAGACATTCGGCGCTGCGCAGCGCCGCGACCAGATCGTCCTGCTGCGCGGCCGGCAGCCGGCCCAGCATGGCGCCGACCTGGCGGTTCGAGCGCGCCTCGAGCGGCGCGAACGCCTTGCGGCCGCGCGCGGTGAGCGAGAGCAAGCTCTGCCGCGCGTCAGCGGATGACGTTTCCTTGCGGATGAGCCCGCGTTTCTCAAAACCGCGCAGGAGGCGGCTGAGATAGCCGGCATCGAGCGAAAGCTCGCGCGCGATCTCGGTCGCGGTCGCGCCGGCGCGCGCCTTCAGCTCGTAAAGGACACGCGCCTGCGTGAGCGTGAACGGGCTCTCAAGCCAAGGTTCCTGCAGCACGCCGATGCGCTGGGTGTAGAAGCAGTTGAAGCGGCGCACCGCCGCGATGCGCTCCGGCGCGACGGAGCCCGATAGAGTGACCATGGTTGAGGTTCGGTCAATTACTTGACGGAGTCAAGTAATTGCTGCGCGCAAGAGCCGGCGCTGGCTGGTGGCGTGTGCGCGCCGGCGCGGGCCTGGCGCTCGAGCACAGCCACAACCGCGGCTGGCGCCGTTCGCCTGCTACCCGCTTCTGCATAGCGACACCATGTGCTTGGCCGACGGTATTTTCCTTCACTAGAGTGCGCACCAGATGCTGCGCGCGAATTCTTTTATCGATCAAGAATGTCCTCGTTGTTTGGCTCGCTTGCAACAACCCTCCCGGTCGTGTCTCGCGCGCCGCGCGCGCGCAGGCGGTGCGCGGCCGCGGCCGCGCTGACCGTTGCGCTGGCGTTCCTGGGCAAACCGGCATCCGCCGACGTCGCAGCCTTCCCCGCGCCCAAAGTCAAAGGCATGCGGCTCGACTGGTGCCTCTATTGGGCGAACGACTGCGGCAAGCCCGCCGCCAGCGCCTATTGCCGCACGCAAGGCTTTGAAGGCGCGCAGCGCTTTGCCATCGATCAGAACGTGGGCAGCCGGGGCGTTGTCACGGTCGTGCTTGGCGACGGCCGCCTGTGTGCGGCGCCGACCTGCAGCGGCTTCCGCTCGGTCACCTGCGAGCGGCCATGACGGCGCCGGAGGCAACATCGGAGGCCGCGGAAGCGCAATCGCAAGCAAGCGCCGCGGATGGCGCCCCCAAGGTCTTCATCTCCTATTCGCGCAAGGACAGCGTGTTCACGGACACACTCGAGGCCGGCTTGCGGCTCGCCGGGGTCGAGCCGTTCATCGACCGCAGCGACATCGAGAAATTTGCCGACTGGTGGGAGCGCATCAAGGATCTGATCGGGCGCGCCGACACCGTCGTCTTCGTGCTGAGCCCGGATTCGGTCAGCTCGCCGATCTGCGCGCGCGAAGTCGAGTATGCCTGCGAGCTGCACAAGCGTCTGGCGCCCGTCGTGCATCGTCCGGTCGAAGGGCTGTCGGTGCCGCCGGCCCTGGCGCGCCTCAACTACATCCATTTCGACGACCCGGACCGGTCGGAGCGTCCGCTCGATGAGCTCGTCAAGGCGCTCAACACCGACATCGACTGGGTGCGCCAGCACACCATGATCGGCGAGCAGGCGCTGCGCTGGCAGGCGCTGACGCAGAGCGCGCCTGCCAAAGCCGAGCCGCTGCTCCTGCGCGGCAATACGCTCGCGGAGGCGGAAATCTGGATCTCGAAGCGGCCGCGTGACGCGCCCGAGCCGACGCCGCTGCATCGCAGCTTCATCCTGGAGAGCCGCCGCAGCGAACAGGCGCGCCTCGCGCACGAGCGCGCGCAGCTCATCCGCATGCGGCGCACGCAGCGGCGATTGAGCTTCGCGCTGGTCGCCGCCGGGCTGCTGGTCCTGCTCGGCGTGCTGGCGGTGTCGCGCACCGCGATCGAAACGTCGCGCCGGGAGGCGGTGGTGTTCGCGCGCGAAAGCCTCGCGCAGTTCGAGCTGGGCTACTGCGATCGCGCCATCAGGCTGGCGGTGGCCGGGCTGCCGCCGCCTGGCGGCGCGCTGTTCAAGCCGCCCTCGCGCGAGCTGGGCGCGGCGCTCTTGCGCTACGCGACCAACTGCCCGCTGCAGCACCAGATCAGCGGCCATCGCGGCGCGGTGACGAGCGCCGAGTTCAGCCCCAACGGCCGCATCCTGCTCACGGCATCGACCGACGCCACCGCGAAGCTGTGGCGCACCGACACCGGCGCGCTCATCGCTGAGCTTGCCGGACATGCCGGCGAGCTCACGAGCGCGCATTTCAATGCCGACGCAAGCCGCGTCGTGACCGCCTCCAACGACGCAACAGCGCGGCTTTGGGATGGCCACTCGGGCGCCCCCATTGCAGTCTTGTCGGGCCACAACAAGGCCGTGCGCGCCGCAGCATTCAGCCCGGACGGCGCCGTCATTGCCACCGCCTCGAACGACAAGACCGTCCGGCTGTGGGACGGACGAACCGGAAAGTTCCTGCGCGAGCTCAAGGGGCACGAGGATGAGGTGACGTGCGCGTCGTTCAGCTCCGACGGCCGCTATCTAGTGACAGGCTCGCTCGACGGCACCGCGCGCGTTTGGGACGCGAGGAGTGGACAGCCAGTCCAATTGCTCAGCGGCCACGGCGGCGAAATCAACACCGCCGTGTTCAGCCCGAATGACGAGTATGTGTTGACGTCGTCGCTCGACGGCACCGCCAAGCAATGGCTGCCGCTGCGCGGAACCGTGATGACAACCTTCATCGGCCACACCGAGAACGTCAAGACGGCGTACTACAACCGCGATGGCAAGCTCGTCATCACCGCGTCCTGGGATGGCACCGCGCGCATCTTCGACGCCGAAACCGGCAAGCTCCTGACGACGTACGAGCGCAAGGACGGCGGCCTCAACGTCGCGCGCTTCAGTCCCGACGACCGCTTTGTCATGACCGCATCAGAACAGGGCAGCGTCCGGCTCTACGCGCGCCGACCGGGCGTCGTGAGCCGCACCCTGATGGGGCACGAGGGACGCGTCCTGAGCGCGCGCTTCAGCGCCGACGGCGAGCGCCTCGTGACGACGTCGGAGGACAAGACCGCGCG
Organism: uncultured Alphaproteobacteria bacterium; assembly: GCA_963753575.1. Taxonomy (GTDB): domain Bacteria; phylum Pseudomonadota; class Alphaproteobacteria; order Rhizobiales; family Xanthobacteraceae; genus VAZQ01. The sequence goes on along the minus strand of CAVWCR010000003.1, from coordinate 146,763 downwards.
CATCTGGACGGTCGACGCGCGGTCCGAGCTCGCCCGCCAGGAGCAGGTGCTTTCGGGCCAACAGCGCCAGCTCAAGAGCGCCGCCTTCAGTCCCGACGGCACGCTCGTCGTTACGGCTGCGTTCGACGGGACGGCGTGGGTTTGGGACGTCGCCAGCGGAGCCTTGAAGGCCACGCTCGGCGGGCACGAGGCGCCGCTCATGGGCGCGATCTTCAGCCCGGACGGGCAATCGATCCTCACCTATTCGATGGACAAGACCGCGAAGCTCTGGCCGGTCACAGACGGTTCGCCTCGCTTCGTCCTGCCGCACCAGGACCGTGTCGTGACCGCCGCCTTCAATCCCAACGGTACGCGGATCGTCACCGGTTCATGGGACGCAACCGTGCGGCTGTGGGATGCCCGCACCGGCGCACGGCTTGCCGAGCTTGCCGGCCACCTCGCCCCGGTGTCGCATGTCGAGTTCAGCCCCGATGGCGCCCGCCTCCTCAGCGCATCATGGGACGGCACCGCCCGAGTCTGGCGCAGCAACTCCGGCAACGTGATCGCCGAACTTGCTCCCCATCATGGCCCTTTGACCAGCGCCGTCTTCAGTCCCGACGGCCGGCGCGTCATCACCACCGGCGCCCAGCGCCTCGCGGCACTTTGGGATGCGCGCGGCGGCAAGATCGCCGAGCTCGACGGTCATGCCCGCGAGGTCGTGGGCGCCGCCTTCAGCCGGGACGGCACGCTGGTCGCGACCGCCTCCTTCGATCACACCGCCCGCATCTGGGACGGCACGACCGGTGCCAGCATTTCGGTCTTGCGCGGACACAGAAGCGGCGTGACGCAGGTGCGCTTCATGCGGGACGGCACCCGCGTGCTCACCGCTTCCGATGACGGCACCGCCCGGCTCTGGGACGCCGCCTCCGGCCGCGAGATCGGCCAGATCGCGACGCACCAGAAATCGGTGGAGGCGATCGACCTCAGTCCCGACGGCGAGCGGGTTGTCACTGCCTCGCACGATTTGACCGGCCAGATCGTGCGGCTGGCTCCGGTCACCCGCATGGATGCCGATACGCTGCGCCGCTTCGTGTGCGAGCACAAGCTGGCGCCCGCGGGCGCCGCGGCCTTCACCACCGCTGAGATGTCCGACACCCTGCTGCGCGAACGGCCGGAGTTCAGGCACCCGTGCGACCTGAGCGGGCTGTTGTCGGGGCGCTATTATCTGCAACTGCTCCGCAGCCTGTGGCGATGACGGACGCGCGCTGCTACCGCACCTGGATCCTCACCAGCTTGGAGGGCGGCCGATAGGCCGGCACCCATACGGTCGGCCGCGCGGCGCCGGTCTCCACTTTCAGGTCGCGGATCTCGTAGTTCGACGGCGTCATGTATTCGGTCGACTGGCCGGTGTTCATGTCGATGCGATAGATCCGGCTGCTCGCGAAGTCGTTGGTCCACACGACATGGTTCTTGTCATCGACGCTGGTCGAATAGGGTTCTGCGTAAGGGGCCGTGTAGGGCTTCGCGCCATTGATCAGCGGAAACTCCTTGAGCAGCTTGTTGTCGGGATCGAACATCAAGACCTGCCCGGCGAAGAACTCCGCCGCCCACAGCCGGTTCTGCGCGTCGATCTGTCCGCGCCGCGGGCCGGCCATCGGGGTCGGCGTCTTGTACTCCTGGTAGCTGATGGTCTTGGGATCGAAGAGGCCGATCTTGCCTTCGCGCCAGATGTAGAGGTGGGTGCGGCCCTTGGAGTTGGTGTCGATGTCGTAGATGCCGCGGTTCTTCGGCACCGGGAACATGGTCGGCTTCTGCTCCTCGCCGCTGGTGTCGATGCGGTTGAGCTCGCCGTTCCGGCGCATGCTCCAGACGTTGTTGTCGCGATCGACGCCAAACATCGGGCTGCCCACCGGCCAGCCGATGAACTTGCCGGTCTTCGGATCGTATTTGACGGTGCCGTTGTCCATCCCGACGATGACATTGCCCTGGTGGTCGAACTGCAATTCGTGCGCACCGCCGCCGGGATCGCCCGGGCGTCCGTCGGCTCCGCCACGGTTGCCACGGCCGGCGCCGGGCGGCAGCTTGAACGGCATCTCGACATCCTCGCCGGTCGCACGGTCGATGCGGCCGAGGATGTAGGAGAAGTGATCGGTGTAATAGGCGTACTTGTCGTCCATGATCACGTCGTGCGGCCACACGAAGCGGCGGTCGCCGCGGATCATGTAGAGCTCGCGCGCGCCGCCGCGCGCCAGCGCGTATTCGGTGACGACGAGCTTGGTGGCAGCTTCATTCGTCGGCCGCGGCCGCTGCTTGAACGGGATCACGCCGGAGGAGCCGGGCCCGCGGATCGAGGCGAGATATTCGGCGAGCGGCTCGATGAACGGCTTCTGGCTGAACGCATGGGTGCCGGGCAGGATCTGCTCGGAGGCCCTGCCGCCCATGCGCTTGACGATCGCGGCCCATTCATCCTTGGTGTGCGGGTTCCGCAGCGCCCATTGCAGCGAATGGCAGTTGCTGCACTGGGTGAACAGCACCTTCTGCTGGTCGGTGCCGGGAAGCCCCGCGATGATCTCGGAGGCGGTCGCGTCCTCGTAGGCGAGCGGCTTCGCCTTCAGCGTGAAGTCGAGCGTGGCGGCCTTGCCGTCCGCGAGCGTAACGGGTTGCGCGGTGCGCTCGAAGTCCGGCAGCTCGACCGCGACCGAATAGGCGCCGGGGGCAAGGTCAGACCAGGCCGGGAACGAATAGTCGCCCTTGGCGTCGGTGTAGACCGCGACCGTGATCGGGCTGTTGGCGCGATGCGCCTTGATCGGAATCCCGGCGAGCGCCTCGCCGGTCGACGACACCACCTTGCCGGCAAGGAGCGGCGTGCCGTCGGCGGCAAGCGTTGCGCCAAGCGTTGCGCCATGTGACAGGAACGCGGACGCAGCGGCGATGGCAAGCGTCTTCAATGCCGTGCCGATGGAAAGACTGGCCTTCATGGTGGCGACCTCCCAGGTGCGGATATTTTTATGTTCTCAGTTGCAGCAAGCAACGTCGACGCGATCAACGCATCGACGTCGCATGACTGCCATTCCAAGCCGCAATGTTACGCTGGCACCTGAGGGGCGACAAGGAGCCTGGTCCCAAAAGCGAGGGGAGAAGATGTTGCCCTGGGTTTCCGCTTGCGCGGGAACGGACGGATGCGGGTGAATGCAATCGAGATTGAGCGCCGCCTACACTTCCGGCACCGCCAGCACCGGGCACGGCGCCTGCCGGATCACCCGCTCGGTGGTGCTGCCGCGCAGCGCATCGAGGATGCCGTTGCGGCCGTCGGTCGGCATGGCGATCAGGTCCGCGTCATATTGGGTTGCGGCATCGAGAATGGTCTGCACGACATTGCCGTACCGGATGGTGACGGGTTCCAACCCCTGCACGACATCCTGGCTCAACGTCGGCGCCGTCGCCCCGACATGGAGCAACTGCATCGCCACATCGTGACCGGCGATGAGCGCGCCGAACCCGCGCGCGACCTCGACCGTGCGATCGGGCTCCGGCACCCGGTCGACCGGCACCAGCACGCGCCGCAATCGGATATCCCCGCTCACCGGATCGACGAAGCCGCGCCCGCCGCGCGGAACAAACAGCGTCGGCGTGGCGGAGCGATTGAACACGGTTTCGGCGACCGATCCTTGCAGCCAGCGGTCGAGCCCCTCGCGACCGTGGGTCGCGAGCACGACGAGGTCGCAGTCGTTCTGATCGAGAAAGTGCAGGATACCCCGCGCCGGACTTTGCGGATCGAGCGTGGCGTTCTGCCAGAGCACGCCAAGCTTGGTGAAGACGACCGCCGGCGAATCCCCCTCCTCCAGCAGCCCCCATTGCATGAGGAGCCGCCGCAGATGCGGGAACCCCGCCTCGTTGCCTTCGGGGCCCGCGACATGCAGGCCATGCAGCCGGCTCTTGGTCGCGACCGCAATGCGCAGCGCATGCGCGAAGGCCGCCGCACTCAGGTCGGAGAAATCGGTCGGATGAACGATGGAGCGGATGGCCAAGGGCATGGGAAGGCCTGGGCAGGAGCGGATAACGCTGATGTGACTACTTGGCGCGACATTGCCAACGACGCCTTGATCTTTCGCAATGGCGAACAGCGCAACCATGCGCAATGACGCAGCCCCCTCCCCGGTCATGCCCATCGCGCCGAAGCCCACCGCCGGGGGCCGGATCACTCCGCCTTGATGCCGGCCGACGCGATCACGTTGCGCCAGCGCGCGCTCTCCTGCTTCAGGAAGGCCGCAGTCTCGGCCGGCGTGCTGGCGAATGCGTGGTCCCGCGAAGGACGTCGCCGGCGCACCTGCAAATAGCTTATCCTACCTTGTTCGCGAAGCGCGCCTGCTGGGTGAACGCGCTGGCGATGTCGGCGTGCGCGGCCGCCATCGACTTGTACTTGGTCACGGTGTTGGCGTATCGGCGCGCAATCTCGGCGACCGCCGGCGATTTCAACGACTTGTCGGCTTTCAGCGCCGCCAGCGCGGCTTCGAACGCCGCACGATCCGTGCCGGCGCGGCGCAGCGCGGAGAGGGACGCGCTGATCGCCTCCTCGTTCGATACGGCAACTTTCTTTGCAGGCGTCTTGCGTGCCTTGGAGCGCTCGGCCTCCTGACGCAACCAATCGTTCACCCGCGCACAGAAGTCATCGACGGCCTTGCCGGTGTGCGGCACCAGGGCATCAGCCAGCGCCTTGAGGTCCTTGGCCGTGGCCTTCGCGCCGGCGGCCGCGCAGAATGTGGCGAGTGTGCTGAGCGCAATCAGTAACTCCCCGACGGTCGCCGCGCCCGCCGGCGCGCTCACGGCGTGGTCACCGGCAACGTCCGCCGGCACCTTGGCCAACATGGCCGCGAAGGCAGCGACCGTCATCGCATCGCGGCCGGCTAACAGGGTCGCAACCCTGCTCAGCGCATGGGCATCGTTGCCGCTCTCCCGGTAAAGTCGCTCTGCGGCCGCAAGAACCGGACGGAAGGCGGCAAGCTTCGTCATTCGGCCGGATGCGCAGGCTCAGCCGCGACAAAACGCGGCGCGCGCTCGAGCCGCGGCAGACGCGCCACTTCGGCTGGCGCGAGCGGCCACAGCCGGCTTGCGATCTCGCCGCCGAGCTCGTCGAACCAGCCGCGTACGGTCTTGTCGCAATAGTAAGCGATGTCCTCGCCGGCCGCCTCCGCGATCGCGTTGCGGCGCGGAATATGCCGGTCGAAGAAATGGAAGTTCGGGCCCCAGACCTGCGCCACCTGGTGCATGGCCGTGTTCTTGGCGTTCTGCTCGCGCGGAATCAAGTCGGTCTGCTGATGCGTGAGCGTTCCCACGACGCCCAGGAGATCGACGCGGTGATTGAGCGAATCCCGCAAGGTTTGCACGCCATGCAGGAAAGTTCCGACCGCCTCCGCGGACATCCGGTCGTAGACCGTCGGAATGAGGAGGTGCGTGCTGGCGCAGAAGCCGTTGACCGTCGCGGCCGTGAGCCGTGGCGGCGCATCAATCAGGGCGATGTCATATTCGTCCGCCACCTCCTCGCTGAGCAGGCGATCGGCCAGCCGGTAGCGGCCGTCGTCATAGGTCTTGTCGTCACCGAGGAGATATTCGATCATCAACCGGTTCTCCATCGCGGCCAACTCGTAGGACGAAGCCACGATCATCGAGCCCTTGAGCCTGCGCTCGAACCGATAGCGCGCGCTCTGAAACGCCGCGACGCCGGCGCCGGGCTGCAACAGCCTGTTGATCGCCGACGACACCTGATCGCACCCGTCTGCCGCGAGCAGCATGTTCGACAGGGAGCCCTGGTAGTCCACGTCAATGACCAGCACGCGCTTGCCCGCCTCGTTGAAATAGGCTGCGAGGTTGGCAACGAGCGTACTCTTGCCGACGCCGCCCTTGAGATTGGCCACCAGGATCACCGGCTTCTGCCGCTGGCGCTGGCCCATGCGGGCGTCATAGAAGCTCTGGCCGCCGGGCGGCCGCGCCGGGTGGAGACACCAGAGGTCATGCTCCTGGCCGACGAAAGCGGCACGAACGTCCTCGAGCTTCTGCTCGCGTTCCTTGAGGGCGGCTTCCTGGTCGTGCTGAATGGCGGCCGTCAGGCTCAGCGACGCCGTCCTTTTGGCAAGCTCGGCGGTCTTGTCGGCGAGCGCGGCAGACGTTTGCTCGAGCTCGTGCTGCTGCGCCAGCACCCGGCGGCGCTCGTTGTGAAGCCGGGCATTGGCCTCGTCGCGCTCGCGTTTCGCGATCTTGACGGCCTGATATTTCAGAATGGCCACGATCAAGGATATCAGGGCGACCAGAAGCGCGGTGGCCGCGGTGATGATTTTGCCGTGGTCACCGCCGAAAAACGCGTTCAAAAAAGCCCAATCAATCGAGCCGATCGAACTCATCACAGCCCCACTACACCGTCACGCTACCACAAAACTCGGGCTCTGTTGTCGGTATGTTATTGTTTGTTCGTATGTTTTTTGGGCGTTCATGCCAGAGGCAGCCCGCGGCCGCATTCTGCAGCCCGGGTCGATGTCAGTAAGCAGATTTCAAAACGCCGCTCGTTTCAGCAAGGTATTATTACCACTCAAGTTGCGGCATTTTGCCGTGAGGGGCAACCGGAAAGTAGCGTCCGCTGTCTGGGCGCGCGGAAACCGTCCTACACGCGCGAATGCGAGGGCGCGTGACGCGGCCGATGGCGCCGCCCTGCCCGATCGCAGCGTCAGCAATGCCGGGCGTGATAGGATTTGGTAGAATTTCTGGTGGCCGGTTCGCTACGCGTTATGCGTCAGCGGCAAACTTGCTGCCATCGACAGTTCCCAAACAGGTCGCACACACGGGCTTGTCGACACGCTGTTGTCCCGAGCGGCGGAAGGACCGGCGCGGGGATTGGCGCAATCGAGGGAGAATCAATTGGACAAATGGCCATCGGACATATCGGCCTGATATCGATGGCGCTGGAGCAGAGTGGCTGCATTGTGCCGTTGACGCATTCGCAGGTGCAATCGGCCAAAGCCGTCACCTGAAGCCCAATCAGGATGACGGCAGTCACCGTAAATTGCTTTAGCACAATGCCCCTCTCACACTGAAAACGATTGTGCGCGCCCGCAACAAGGCCGCTCACAATTCAGTTTTATCTGCAGCCACAGCGCGTGAAATTAGTGAGACGATGATAGCAGCTCGCGCGTAGGCAGAACAGAGACGGTCATTGCACAAGCTAATCCCGTGTCGATTTGCGCTGCAACCGTCATGCGCGCCGCGTAGCTTTCTCTGCACGTGCGACGCTTGGGCTGAATTGGGACACGCATTCAAGGATATGAGGCGGTCCGCAATTATAGGACTGAGCTTGTTTCGGCTTGCACACAATTCCTGGTATACATGTCGATCCAGCCATTTCATGACTCGAGTCCCATGGACGGATTGTCGATTGCCCTACAACGCATTGCCCAGGAGGCCGAGGAGAGAACCGGTTTTCTTGATCTTGGTCGGTTAGCTCTCAAGACCCCGCCCAGCGAGTTGTTCACCCTCAAGCATCTGCGGCAGTTGAGCCTCGGACATTTCTATGATGGTCGAGATGGGCGACGGCGGGAAAGCGCATCATCCCTTGGCCAAAATTCCGTCGCGGCATTTGTCGCCCTGCTGGTTCATCTGCCTGAACTCCAAACACTTTGGTTGTCTAGAACAGACTTATCCGATGTGATCGGCATCGCCGGCATCGTGGGTTTGCGGGAAGTTGACTGCTCGTCCACAGAGGTCAGCGACCTCACACCGCTCAAGAGCCTGCCGAACCTGCAATCGCTCACACGGGTCAGCGATCTAACCCCACTCCAGGACTTGCCGAGCCTGCAATCGCTCGACTGCTCGGACACACAGGTCAGCGATCTCACACCGCTCAAGGACCTGCCGAGCCTTCAATCGCTCAATTGCTCGCAATGCCGGCTGAGCGCTGTCGCAACAAGCTTTTGGATGAAGTCGTCTCTAACAGAGGTAATCCTGCACGAGACACACCTTCCGGACATACCGATTGAAGTGCTTTCTCAGACACCACACCACGATTGCCTCGCGCCGTTACGAGCCCATCTCCATGATCTCGAAGCCGGAAACGAAAGAGTGCCGGACCTCAAACTCATGGTTCTTGGCAACGGGCGGGTCGGAAAGACACAGATTTGCCGCCGCCTGCGCGACCAGGATTTCGATGCTAACATCGAATCGACGCACGGCATCCTTGTAACATCGGCGCCGCTTCCGTTATCCCAGGGCGGCGAGACAGCACGGCTACAGATTTGGGATTTTGGAGGACAGGACATTTATCATGGAACCCATGCCCTGTTCATGCGCAGCCGGGCTATATTTGCCGTAGTGTGGATTCCCGACGCCGAGAAAATCGCAGAACACCGCCACGGCGGTTTCGTTTTCCGCAACCAGCCGCTAGCCTATTGGCTTGAGTACATCCGTCATTTCAGCGGCACCGACAGTCCGGTGGTGATCATCCAGACACGCTGCGACACCGCCGAGGACGAACAAGTGCGCCCTCCGATCTCCGATGAGGTTCTTAGCGCACTCCGGCCGCCCCCCAAAATCATACACTACAGCGCGCAGACTAATCGCGGCCGCCCGTCGCTCGACGATGCCCTGTCACAGTCGGTCGAGTGGATCGGGAGTCACGAAGGCGTCGCCTTCATTGGAGCGGGACGCGCGAAGGTCAAGCGCCAAATCGAAAACATGCGAGATGAGGACGCCGCAAGGCCGCCGCTTGAGCGCAAGCACCGCACGATCACCAACGATCATTTTCTTCAGCTTTGCCGGAAGGCAGGGGGCATTTCAGAACCCGAACACTTGCTCAACTATCTGCACAACGCCGGCACGGTGTTTTATCGCAAAGGCCTCTTCGAAAATCGAATCATCGTCGACCAAAGCTGGGCTTTGGAGTCGATCTACGCGGTCTTCCACCGTGAGAAGTGTTACGGGAAACTATTGCGGCAGAACGGTCGCTTCACGCGCGCCGATATCGACGAATGGACCTGGCAGGAAGCCGGCCACGGCATCGAGGAACAAAAACTGTTGCTCAGCATGATGGAGTCATGTGGCATCTGCTTCCAGCACCGCCCCGCCTCAAGAGATGGCCGGGTCGAGGCGGAATATATTGCGCCGGACCTTCTTCCCCAAAAACCCGACAGCGGGGTCTTACAGAAGTGGGATGGAGATCGTGCAATTGTGAGCGCGGAGTTCACCTACGCATTACTGACACCTGCGCTCATGCGTGGGATCATTTCACGCGTAGGAGGCGAAGCCGGCATCGAAGCTGATTATTGGCGGGATGGTGTCTATGTTTACGAGGAGACGACCGGAAGCCGGGGGCTGATCGAGCAAAAAATGACCGGTCTTTGGCAGGGCCAAATCACCATCCAGACGCAACGTGGACAAGCCGTTGTTCTTCTGGAGCGACTGGTGAAGCTGGTTGAAGAAGAACAAGGCAGAATTGGATTGGCCTCGTCGGGCAAGCCGCCTGCGCAAGCCACGGGCACAATGGGAACGACGCATTCACATGACGAACCAAAGGCCCCAGCCGCCTTGAAGTTCACTCAGGAACCCGCGCAAACACCGGAATATTTCGTCTCCTATGCCTGGGGCGACAGCACGCCTGAAGGGCGCGCGCGCGAAAACATCGTCGACCGCCTCTGCGTCGCAGCGGAGGAGCGCAATATTAGCATTCTTAGGGACAAGAAGATTCTTGGGCTGGGCGAGCGCATCTCGAAGTTCATACAGCGCCTGGGGCGAGCAGACCGGGTTTTCATCGTGCTCAGCGACAAGTATTTGAAGTCGCCATATTGCATGTATGAGCTTTTTGAGGTGTGGCGGAACTGCCGTCGGGACGATCAGGAATTCCTGGACCGCATCCGCGTCTTTATGCTGCCTGACGCCAGGATTTGGAGCCCGCTGGAACGCGCCCAATGTGCTGTCCACTGGAAGGAAGGAAGCGGGAAGCTGGAGGCGATCGTCAACCAGCACGGCTACAACATCTTGGGTCGCAAGGACTACCAGCACTATAAGTTGATGAAGGACTTCTCCCATCACATTGGGGATATCCTGGAGACGATCACGGACATTCTCCAGCCGCGCAGCTTTGAAGAGCTTGAGAAGTATGGCTTTGATCAAAAGTGAGCGGAGCCGTCGCCACGACCCACATCAGGCGCAATTCGCCCCGAGCCCATGGACGGCGTGGTGGACGATCTCCTTGATCGTGCGCTGGCAATGACCGCATTGCGGCTTGCGACCCAGCGTCCGATAAACCTGGGTCATCCGGCCGGGCGCTGCCGACGTCGCGGCAACGTCGCGGACCTCGTGGTCACTGATGACATTGCACGAACACACAATCACATGCGCCTCCCCCTGCCACAGCTACGGCTTGACTGGTAATTGCGCGCCCGACCGCCAGTCCTTGACTTGCGTCAAGCGCCCGTCGGGGCCGCCGGGCGCCTGGTGCGCACCGCACGCGAACGGCCCCTCATTTCACCCCTTGCAAAACCCGGTCGGAGGCCCGATATTCACCTGACGTGAATAGTCGCAAGGCTCCCGGCACACGCCGCGGGCGGCAACGCGAGGACAGGGAATGACGGCAAGGCAACGCTGCGACCGGGCATCATTCGGCAAAGAGCCGCGCGCAACAGACGCCGCCGGCCGCTCGGGCCCTATCACACCGTTTTTGCCAAAACGAACCCACCGCAGGAGAAAGCCGCGCTGGGTCAATGGGTTCAGTGCGATTTTGGCAAGGCTTTATCGGATCCGGGCTCGGCCGGGACCACGGGGCTGTCGCAGATTTTGGCCAGGACGAACCCAACAGTGGAAAGCGCCGTTTCATCAATGGCTTATCAAAAGACCTGTCATCAAAGCACAATCGGCGCGCGGCCATTGAGGTACCTTGGTATGGGTCAGCGAGGTACCATAGTATGGGTCGTTGGCGGACAGGTCATTGGCTGAGCGGCGCGGTGGCCGGCACGAGGGCCTTGTCGCAAGCTTTTTGACAAAACGAAACCAAACGAGAAATGAAAGTTATTTCAAAGCCATACGTTCATAGGCGTCCGTTGCAGAGGAGCGTCTCCTGACGGCTCGCGGATGCCGGCAATTTTGTCAGAACGAACCCACCAGACGAAATTATCATTTTACAACAATAGCTTAAGTGCGATTTCGCCGCTGGGTCCCGGCCCTCGGCGAAGGGCCTCGGCCGGGACACGGGTGGCGAGGCCTTGCCCCCACCCCTCAGCCACCAACGCCGAGCTTCTTCTGCAGGCTGGTCGAGGAGGTCGTGTACTGGAACACCAGCCGCTTGCCCGGGAAGCAGTAGTGATAGGCCTTCTGCGCCATCAGCGCGCCCTCGTGGAAGCCCGAGAGGATGAGCTTGAGCTTGCCCGGATAGGTGTTGATGTCGCCGATCGCGAAGATGCCGGGCACGCTGGTTTCGAAGGTACCGGTGTCAACCGGGATGAGCTCGCCGTCCTTCATCGCGATGCCCCAGTTGGCGACCGGGCCGAGCTTCATGGTGAGCCCGAAGAAGGGGAGCAGCGCATCGCATTCGATCTCGCTCATCGCGCCGTCGTTGCCCTTGACGATCGCCTTGCGCACCGCCCCGCCCTCGCCCTCGAGCGCGGTCACCTGGCCGAGCACGAAGTCGATCTTCTTCTCGTTGGCGAGCGCCATCATCTTGTTGACGCTGTCGGGCGCGGCGCGGAACTGGTCGCGGCGATGCAGCAGCGTGAGCCGGCTCGCGACCGGCGCAAGGTTGAGCGTCCAGTCGAGCGCGGAGTTGCCGCCGCCCACGATGAGCAGGCGCTTGCCGCGGAACTGATCCATCTTGCGCACGGCGTAGAACACCGACTTCTCTTCATAGGCTTCGATGCCCGGAATCGGCGGACGCTTGGGCTGGAACGAGCCGCCGCCGGCCGCGACCACCACCACCTTGCATTCGAACTCCTTGCCGCCGTCGGTCTTCACGCGGAACAGAGGGTCGCCGATCTTCTCGATCGACTCCACCATCTCCTGCAGATGGAACTGCGCGCCGAACGGCTTGATCTGCTCCATCAGCGCATCGACCAGGCTCTTGCCGGTGCACATCGGAATGCCGGGGATGTCGTAGATCGGCTTCTCGGGATAGAGCTCGGCGCATTGGCCGCCGATCTTGTCGAGGATGTCGACGAGGTGCGCCTTCATGTCGAGCAGGCCAAGCTCGAACACCGCGAACAGGCCGATCGGCCCCGCCCCGATGATGAGCACGTCGGTCTTGATCGGTTCGCCCAAGGTCGGGTCAGCCAAGGTCGGTCCAGCCATGCGTCGTCTGCCTCGCGTCTCGGTAAAGCCGGTTTTTCAGGGAAACGGCCGGGTTCTGGCGGGGTGTCTAGCCTCCGCGGGGCGCCAGGAAAAGGGGGGATTTCGCCGGGGCAAGGCCCACTTTCGCAGGGGTCGCGGGGCCGAATTTGCTGCTAAGAACGCGCGCCGGGGGAGAAGGAGCGCCTCCCGGGACGCACCCGCAGAGGCCGCACCGCCCTCGCCGACGCCCAACAACCTGGAGGGTCCTGCTTGCAGCCGCCACCCCCGAAGTCCCCGCGCCCGGCGCCGCCGCCGCTCGCGGCGTTCCCCTCGCGCGTGCCCGACATCATCCGCTACGGCGACATCGACCGCCAGGGCCACGTCAACAACGCGGTGTTCTCGACCTTCTTCGAGACCGGCCGGGTCGCGATCATCCACCACCCGACCGAAGGCCTGCAGGTTACGGGCGCGACCTCGGTGCTGGCGCGCATCGAGATCGATTATCTCAGAGAGATGCACTGGCCGGGCACGGTCGAGATCGGCACCGCGGTCGGCGGCATCGGGAGGAGCTCCTACGTGTTCGTGCAGGCGATCTACTGCGAGGGCGTCTGCACAGGCTTCGCACGCTCGACGCTGGTGCTGATCGATGGCGCGACCCGCAAGGCGCGGCCGCTGCCGGAACTTCTGATCGGGCGACTTGAGAGATTGCGTTTGAAAGCTTCGTAGGGTGGGCAAAGGTGCGGTCAACGTGCACCAACCTTTCCAACCGCACGGCGCTGCTCTGTGCAGCAGGCAAGGCCGTGCACATGGCCCGCGCCTTTGCCCACCCTACGAAAAATCGCTACGAAAAATCGCTAGGCCTGCCGCTCGGGCACGCGCACCACGAGGCCGTCAAGCTCGTCGGTCACCTTGATCTGGCAGGAGAGCCGCGAGCTCGGCCGCACGTCGTAGCCGAAGTCGAGCATGTCCTCCTCCATCGGCGAGGGCTCGCCGACACGCTCGCGCCAGTCCTCCTCGACATAGACATGGCAGGTCGCGCAGGCGCAGGCGCCGCCGCATTCGGCCTCGATGCCGGGCACGTTGTTCTTGATCGCCGTTTCCATCACGGTCGAGCCGACCTCGCCGTCGACCGTATGGGTGGTGCCGTCAGAGGTGATGAAGGTGATTTTGGGCATGGATCAAAGCGCACGATGAGAACGCCGGGCGGGCGCCGGGCGGCCTCCTATAACGGCTTGTGCGGCGTTGCGCCAGTGATGGCGGGCGGATTGGGCCGGGCGGGAACCTGCGGTCAGTCGGCGTGCTGCAGCTCGCCGATCGCGACGTGCGCCTCGGCGATCGCGGCCGCGAGCTGATCCATGACACTGGTCAGGGCGATCGCGCCGGGCTCGGCGGCTGCGCGCTCGACTGCGGCGGCGGCTTCCACCACCCGCCACGCGCCGACGCCGCTTGCGGAGCCCGCAAGCGTATGCGCGAGCGCCGCCACTACGCGCGGCGATTTGCTCGCCATGCGCGCCAGCAGCATCTCGGCCTGGCGATCGAACAGGCCCAGCACTTCGCGCTCGAGCCCCTCTTCGCCGAGCGTCATGCGCGACAGATGCGCGAGATCAACCGCCGGCTCGCTCGGCGCCAACGGCGGCGCGATCGTACGATCGACCTCGGCGGATCGATCGTCGGCGCGCTCAGTGGCGTCTGCGTAAGCCTTCATGCACGACCTCCCAAAGGGCTCTTCGTCCCCTAAGGAGAAACTGTGACATATAAACGGCCAAAGCCCGGTAAATGCACAACCATCCCCAACGGCAGCCGCCCATCAAATGCGGGGACAGTGGTTAATACGAGCTTAGTTCAAAGGCTTTCCGCAATAAATTTGAGGATCTCGGCGGACTGCCGGTTGAGCTCGGCGGTCGTGCGTCCAATTGTCTCTTCGTGCAGCTGCGACTCCGCAAAGATCGCTCGCTGCACGGCTTCATCGAGCAGGCTGCGCACCGCCTCGTCTCGTGGCACCAGTCCCTTCTTGACCAGGATGCGAAAGGCAACCACCGAGGCGCTCAGCGCCGCCATTGCGTACGCGCCATCCTGGAATGTCTTCATGTCGCAACCTTCATGTCGCAACTTTCGCGCCGCAGTGACGTCGCCGCCGTATCGCCCCCTGGATGCAGGCATGATCGCACCGCCGTTGTCATCTTACCGTCGAACTTCATAGCCCGCCGGGGACCGCGAGAGTGTCGCCGCTAGAGCACAATCACGGTCCAAATGCATCCGCGGTTACCACAACGGCCGCTATCCCCTGTGCGGCGGTTTGGATTTCCGTCACGTCCTGAACCACTTGGCTCGGAGCTTGGGCAAGTCATCCACAGCCCGATCGATTTGTGGATTGGCCAGCTTTAGCCGCATGCCAGCCGTAATGTAGCCTGACATATAAACGGGCGGAATGTGCGCAGCCTAAGGCTACCGCAGATCCTGTTCGCTCGCGTTTTGGGCTCCGCAACCCTTAACGATGACTAAAGAAACCTTACCGGCAGGTTCCACTCTGGGGGGCAAGCCGATAGGATTAACGGGTGGCAGTGGGATGGCTTTGCGGCGGTTTGTGGGCCGACTGCCGGGTGGGGGATCCGAGGGGATCTCGAAGGGATACGCGCTCGCGGGCGTAGCCGGTCGGTCCGGCTGCGACCGTTGTTCAGCGTCATAGCGAGGCGACGACCGACAATGGCGAACACCCCGAAGAAGATGAAGGACCCGACGGAAGCGGCGCTGTCGGCGATCCAGGATGCGCTTCAGATCAGGGATGACGGCAACGAGACGCCGCCGGGTACCGCCAACGCGTCGTCCGCGCCCGAGCCGCCAGCCGAGAAGCCGTGGCCGGGCTTGCGCTCCAAGCTCACCAACAAAGCGTCCGAGCCCGCGCGCGGCGCGCCGGAACCGTTCCGGGCAGCGCCCGACCCCTACGACCACGACCCCCATCGCGGCGACGACGCGGGCGCGCTGCGCCTTCCCGCCGCCAACGACGACCGCGAGTTCGATCGGCGGCATCCTGCGCTCGCTGCAGCAGACCCCGTCCAAGACCTCCTACGTTCTCGCCAGCATCTTCGCGGGCGTCTGGATTGTCGCGGGCTTCGGGCTCGGCTGGCTCTATGTTCCGGAAATCCAGCACGCGCTCGGACCGACCGGTCTGACCGCGCCCATCCTGGCGGTGCTCGGTGCCATCTACCTGGCGCCGGTCGTGCTGTTTTACGTGCTCGCTCACATGGCGGTGCGCTCGCAGGAGATGCGGCTGATCGCGCAATCGATGGCCGAAGTTGCGATGCGGCTCGCCGAGCCCGAGACGGTCGCGCGTGAATTGATCGTCACTGTCGGGCAGGCGATCCGGCGCGAGGTCGCCGCCATGGGCGATGGCATCGAGCGCGCGCTCGCGCGCGCTGCCGAGCTCGAGACGCTCGTCGCCAATGAAGTCTCCGCGCTCGAACACGCCTACAACGACAACGAAGTACGCATCCGCGCGCTGTTGCAGGATCTCGGCAGCCAGCGCGACACGCTGGTCGGCCAGGCCGAAGCGGTGCGCGACGCCATCAACGGCGTGCACCTCGATCTCAGCAACGACATCTCGCAGATCAGCCAGCTCGTCGCCGAGCAGGTCAACGAAGCGGCGCGCCGCATCACCCATACGCTCGCCGAGAAGGGCGAGCACATCACGCGCGCGCTCGGCAACGCCGGCGATACCATGATCGAGCAGCTCGGCGAGCGCGGCGGCGACCTGCTCGAACGCCTGGAGAGCACCGGCTCGACCACCGCCGACGCGATCGCGCAGGCGAGCGACCGGCTGACCGCGACGCTCAACTTCAAGACCGACCATATCGGCGACGAGTTCACCGAGATCGCCGCCAACCTGCAGCACATGATGTCGGTCAGGCTCGATCGCGTGGCCGACAGCTTCTCGCAGAAGTCCGCCGCCGTCCTCGACATGATGACCGGCCGCACCCAGCAGCTCACCGAGCTCGTGGTCGACACCGGCAACCAGCTCGCCGACGCCATCGCCAACCGGGTCGAGGAGGTCAATTCCTCGCTCAAGACCACGGGAGACTCGCTCGTCCTCGACCTGAGCCTGCGCGGCGGCGACGTCGTCAACAAGCTCGAGGGGACCGGCCAGCGCATCACCGAGACCATCGTGCAGCGCGGCAACAAGGTCAGCGACACCTTCCGCGAGAGCGCCGAGCAGCTCGCCGAGGTCATCGGCAGCCGCGGCGACGCAGTGCGCGAGATGCTCGCCACCCGCCTGCAGTCGTTCGAGGACATGTTCAACCACGGCGGCTCCGAGCTCGCCGAGCGCATCGCGCGCGACTCCACGACGCTCGGCAATCTGGTCACCCGCCACCTCGGCGAGTTCGACCGCACGGTGAAGACCTACGGCGGCGAGATGGTCGAGCGGCTGGGCGAGCGCACGCAGGAAATCACCAGCGCGATGCACAACTACCTCGACAACTTCGACACCCGTGTGACCACCAAGTCGGCCGAGGTCACCGCCAGCCTCGACCAGCAGTTCACCCGCTTCCGCGACGCGCTCGACGGCCGCACGCAGACGCTCAATGACGCGCTCGGCGCCCGCGTCGTCGACATCGCCAAGACGCTGGCGGACGGCGGCAAGGAGGTCGTCGGCGCGCTGGACAAGCGCATCAGCGACGTCACCGCGGTGATCAACGTGCGCGGCGCCAAGCTCGCCGACGCGCTCGGCGCCAAGATCGACGACATCGACAAGGCGTTCGGCGAGCGCGCGATGGAGATCGCCAACAACATCGATACCCGCATCGGGCGCTTCGAAGAGCTGCTCATCGGGCGCGCCGAAACCGTGACCAAGGATATCGAGGTCCGCAGCAAGGCCGCCGCCGACACCATCGCGGCACGCGTGGATCACCTGACCAGCACGATCAAGACCCAGACCAGCGAGGCCGAGCGCTCGCTGACCGGCCTTGCCACGTCGACGACCGAGGTCATCGGCACGCGGCTCGAGCAGCTCAACCAGGCGATCAAGACCAACGCCGGCGAAGCCGAGCGCTCGCTGGTGCAACTCGCCACCAACACCACCAATTCGATCCGCACGACCGCCCAGGAGGCCGAGCGCAGCCTGAGCGGCATGTCGACCGGCGTGAGCAACGTGCTCAAGCAGAATGCGACCGAGGTGGAGCGCACGCTGCTTGGCGTAAGCGCCGAGGTGGCGCGCGACTTCGTGGGCAAGGCCGACGAGATCACCAATGCGCTGAGCGCGCGCGCCGCCGAAATGACCCGCATTCTCGACGACAAGTCGAGCACGCTGTTGAGCTCCTTGACCGGCAAGAGCCAGGAATTCGCCAACGAGGTGAGCCGCGTCACCGACCATGCCGTGAAGGCGATCGAGGCCAAGGGCTTCACCTTCACGCGCACCATGATGGACAACAGCGAGCAGATCGCGCGCTTGATCAACGAGGCGAGCGAAACCGCGACCGGCGCGGTCAGTCGCTCGATCAAGGAGATGCACGCCGGCTCACAGGTCGCGACCGAGAGCACGACGCAGGCCGTCACGAGAGCGCTGCGCGAGCTGCAGGATGCTTCCGAGGGAGCCGCGAAGGGCGCGGCCTCGACCGTCACGCGTACGCTGCGCGACCTCCAGGAGAACACCCATTCGGCGGTCGAAACCTCCAAGCAGACGGCCGCCGCCGCGGTCTCCGAGATGCTGGAGACGCACAGCATGCTGCGCTCGGACACGACCGCGCTGTTCGAACGGCTGCGCGAGGCCAACATCCTGCTGCAGGAGGTGCTCAGCGGCGCGCACGACAACATGAGCGAGATCGAGAGCACGCTGGTGACGCGCGTTGCTGATTTCGTCGCCGCCATGAACCAAGTGTCGCAACAGACCGGCACCACCAACCAGCAGGTCGAGCAGCACATCAACAACTTCCGGCAGGCGAGCGCGCAGACGCTGTCCGATCTCGGCCAGCTCGCGTCCCAATTCGACTCGCATGGCCGCTCGCTCGCCGAAGCGGTGTCGCTGATCGACCGCAGCAACCGGCGCACGGAAGGTGCGCTCAACGAGCGGCGCGAGACGCTCGAGACGCTGGCCTCGATGCTCGACGCCAAGTCGAACGAGCTTGAGAACCGCCTGGCCCGCTTCTCGCACCAGCTCGATCATTCGATGACCGCGATCACCGGAGGCCTGGAGGTCAAGGCCGAGGATCTGGAACAGCGGCTGTCGCGCTTTTCCGGCGTGCTCGACCAGACGCTCGAAAGCGCGGGCGATCGCACGCGCGAGATCGCGCGCATGGTGGCCGAGTTCGACGACGTCGGGAACGCGCGCAATTTCCGAAAACTTCGAGGCGATCCGCGCGGCCAACGAGGACGAATACAAGCATACGCTCGACGCGATGCGCTCGGTCTACGACCAGACCACCAGTGACGCCAACGTTCTGTTCAGCCAGGCCGCCCAACGCTTTGCCGACGTGCTTCAGGGCCTCAAGCAGATGACTGCCGAAATGCAGCACGAGCTTGATTCGACGCGCGCGGAGCTGCGCAAGGGCATCCTCGAACTGCCGCAGGAGACCGCCGAGAGCGCCGCCCAGATGCGCCGCGTGATCGTCGACCAGATCGAGGCGCTGGCCGAGCTCAACCGCATCGTCGCGCGCCACGGCCGCAACCTCGACACCGTTGAGCCGTCTTCCCGTCGGGCCGAAACCGTCGAGCCCTCCCCGCCGCGCCGCGAGGCAATGCTGACCAACGGTGGGCCGCGCCCCGAGCCCGTGCGCCCGCGGCCTGACATCGCCGGGCTCGGCGCCGCGCTCGGCCAGCCGCCGCCCCCGGCCGCCCGGCGCTCGGAATCGCCTTCGCTCAGTCCGGCCACGCAGACGACGCCTCCCGCCCGCGGCGGCTGGCTCTCCGACCTGCTCACCCGGGCATCGCAAGACACGGAGCCCTCGGCGGTCGTGCCCGCGCGCGAAGCGCCGCCGGAAGCGGCACGGCCCGAGCGCCACACCATCGAGTCGCTCGATTCGATCGCAGTCGACATCGCCCGCATGATCGACCACGACGCCGCCGCCGACCTGTGGGACCGCTACAAGCGCGGCGAACGCAACGTGTTCACCCGCAAGCTCTACACCATGCAGGGCCAGCGCGCGTTCGAGGAAATCCGCCGGAAGTATCGCGCCGACCGCGAGTTCATGCAGACGGTCGACCGTTACATCGCCGAGTTCGAGCGCCTGCTCGATGAGGTCTCGCGCGACGACCGCGGCCAGATGGTGGCGCGCACCTATCTCACGTCGGAAACCGGCAAGGTCTACACCATGCTGGCGCATGCGGCCGGCCGCTTCGACCAGTAATCTTCAGGCGTCAAACACAACAGCGGGCGCGCTCCTGGCGCGCCCGCAAATTTTTTATCCACTCCGGCGTATGCAAATCACGCAGCTTCGCCGCCGGATCAGCGCACCGGCAGGAACATCTCCTTCCAGATCTTTTCCCATTTCGAAGCCTCGTCGAACCACTTGATGGGATCGACCATGCTGAACTTGTACTTGGTGAGCAGCGTCGCCTGGGTCTTGCTCGCCGGGTTGCGGTCGAGGGAGTTGAGCACCTTCTGCCCATCCGGCGACAGCAGGTAGTCGACAAACAGCAGTGCGGCATGGGGATGCGACGCCTTGGCCGCGACGGAGGCCGCCTGCGGGCGTCCCACGATCGGCTCGACCGCGACCCAATCAACCGGCCCGCCCTTCTTCTTCACCGAATCCGCGTTGCCGCTGTAGACGGTGAGGCCGACGGGAATTTCGCCCGCCGCGATCAGTTGCGCCAGCAGCGCGTGGCCAAGCCGCATGTCGGGCTTCATCGCCGCAAGCTTGCGGAACAGCTCCATGCCGCGCTGTTCGCCGAGATACTGAACGACCGCATACATCCAGTCCTGGTCGGTCGACTCGATTCCGATCTTGCCCTGCCACTTCGGATCGGCGAATCCTTCATAGGTCGACGGAATCTCCTCCCGCTTCACCTTGTTGGTGTTGAAGGCGACGACCCAGAGATTGGCGCGCGCGCTCGTCCACTTGTGGTGGGCCGGCAGCGCCCAACTTGGAAAATCCTTGAAGTGGGGACTGTAATATTCGGCAACGACGTTCTCGCGCGCGAGCGCCTCGACCTCGGGCGCATTGGTCTCCACGACGTCCATCGTGTTGCGGCCGCCGCGCGCCTCGGTGATCGCGCGCTGCACCACCTGATCGCTGGTGGCGCGCCACAGATCGACCTTGATGCCGTATTTCTTCTCGAAAGCGCGCGACAGCGGCCCTGACTCGGGCGTCTGCATCGAGGTGTAGAAGGTCAGCTTCCCCTCTTTCTTGGCCGCTTCAAGCAGCCGCTGATCGCGGTCGGCGCCCTTGTAGAGATAGACTGCGGATGTGTCCTGCGCGACGGCCGGCGATGTAACCGGCAGCGCCATGACGGCCGTTAACAACGCTACGCCCATTGTGAAACGGATCATTCGTCCTGCTCCTGTCGTATTGGCGCCGCTTGTAGCGCACCGGATACCGGCGCGGCAATGCCGCCGGCTCGCAGCGAGGCCGGCGATCTCGCGCACAACCTCTTGAGCCATTTGGCCGTTCTCCTTCATAGTAAACGCCTGATGGATTCCACCGCGCCGATCTCGCTCGCCGTCCGCATCGAGCACTGGCCGATCGCCGGCAGCTTCGCGATCAGTCGCGGAGCCAAGACACAAGCGTCCGTCGTCGTCGCCGAGCTCAGCGACGGTCGCTGCCGCGGCCGTGGCGAATGCGTGCCCTATGCGCGCTATGGCGAAACCGTCGAGGGCGTTGCCGACGCCATCGCGGCGCTGGGCGGCGAGATCGCACGCGGCCTCGACCGCGGCGGCCTGCAGCACGCGATGCCGCCCGGCGCCGCCCGCAACGCGCTCGACTGCGCGTTCTGGGATCTCGCGGCCAAGCGCGCCGGCAAACCTGTGCACGTGCTGGCCGGGCTTCCGCCACCGCGGCCGCTGGTGACCGCCTATACGATCTCGCTCGCCGCACCGGACGTCATGGCCGAACAAGCCGCGAGGGCTTCGAGCCGCGCGCTGCTCAAAGTCAAGCTCGGCAGCGCCGACGATCAGGCGCGGATCATGGCGGTGCGACGCGCGGCTCGCGACGCAGAGCTCATCGTCGACGCCAACGAGGGATGGACGCCGGACAACCTGCCCGACAATCTAGCGGCGTGCGCAGAAGCCGGCGTCACACTGGTCGAGCAGCCGCTCCCGGCGGACGGCGACGACATGCTTGCACGCATCACGCGACCACTGCCGGTATGCGCCGACGAAAGCGTGCATGCGCGCGCATCGCTGCCCGCGCTGGTCGGCAAATACGACGCGGTCAACATCAAGCTCGACAAGACCGGCGGGCTGACCGAGGCGCTGGCCATAGTCAAAGATGCCGAGCGGCTGGGCTTCGCACTCATGGCGGGATGCATGGTGGCGACTTCGCTGGCGATCGCGCCGGCGATCCTGTTTGCGCAACGTGCGCGCGTGGTCGATCTCGACGGAGCACTGCTCTTGGCGCGCGACCGCTCCGAGGGGCTGCGCTACGAGGACAGCCTGGTTCACCCGGCAACGGCCGCGCTGTGGGGCTGACGATTGCCTTTCCGGCAACGCGCCGGGCGCTCGATGGCTGCGACATTTTTTTTGCCCCTGCCCGAGCCGCCGCCGTCCATTCGCCTAAAAGCGCTGTTAACGGGCTTCAAGGGGTGCTTTGATGTGCAAGCGCGTGGGATCGTACCAGCGCCCGGGGAATCCAATGCCGCCAGCGAAGGAACTAGCAACTTTATGATTCTAGTATGGATTTGAAGGGCGCATTCGCGGGTGCCGCGGGGGAACCGGCAGATCACGACACGGTGGGGGTTTGTACATGCGTTTGAAGATGGCCGTGCTTGGCATGGTAGTAGCAGCGATCTCATGCTCTTCGGCTTCGGCGGCCGTGCGCATCATGAACGACTACGGCGGGCAGATCGGCCCCTACCTGGAACAGTTCGTCGCACTGCGCGGCTCAGGTGAGCGCGTCATCATCGACGGGCCGTGCCTCTCAGCCTGCACCATGGTCCTCGGCGTCATCCCGCGCGACCGGATTTGTGTCACGCGCCGCGCCAGGCTCGGCTTCCATGCCGCCTGGAATCCCGGCGACGACGGCCACCCGATCGTGAGCCGAGGTGGCACCCGTCTCCTGATGGAGATCTACCCCCGGAATGTGCGCCGCTGGATTGCCCGCAAAGGCGGGCTCACGCAACGGATGCTCTTTCTTCACGGGCGCGAATTGGCATCGATGTATCGGACGTGCCATTAGGCCCGACTGATTGTTGCCAGTCGCCTGGCGGCGAGCGCGCAAACTCCACCCATGCCGGCCAGCATCGCCATCACGCCATAGGCGGTGCCGCCGAGCCGGCCATAGAGCACGCCGGCGAGCGCCATCGCGACCGCCATCGCGATGCCGAGCACAACTGCGAAATAACCCTGCGCGGTCGCGCCCGCTCCAGGAGGTGCAGCGCGCGCCACGAAGGCGAGCGCGCCCAGGTGCGTCGCGCCGAATGAGAACGCGTGCAGGCACTGCAGCAGTGGCAGCAGAAAGGCGGGCGGCGCTGTCGCCATGGCGGTCCAGCGCACGAGCGCGCCGGCGGCGCCGATCAGCAGGAGCACGATCGGGGTGATGAAGGACGGCAGCCGAGCGGAGAGCGCGAACAGGGCGATCTCCGCAATGACGCCAAGCGCCCAGAGCGCGCCGATCGCCGAGCCGTCGAAACCCGCCGCCCGCCAGTCGATGGTGGAAAAACCGTAGTAGAGCGCATGGCTCGCCTGGATGAGACTCGCCGCCGCGATCGTCGCCAGGAACGCCGGGTCGCGCAGCAGCCGCGTTGCCGGCGCACGCACAGGCGCGCCGCCTGACGCCTCTCCGCCAAGTGGAGCGAGCGCGACCGCCACGGCCGTGGCCGTGCCCATCGCCGCCACCATCAGCCAGATCAGGTCGCGCGGGGCGATCAGATCAAGCAGCGCGCCGGCACTGAGGCTCGCCGCGATGAAGGCCGCCGAGCCCCACAGCCGCACCGGGCCATAGGCGTGGCCGCGCAGCGGCAGGCCACGGAGCGCGTAGGTATCGGCCAGCATCATCACGGGCGCATAGGCCGCCGATGCCAGCGCATAGACGAGCGCGATCGCGAGCGCGCCCTCCGCGAAAGCCAGCGCGGAAAAGCCGACGGTCGCTCCGGCGGTCGCCATGATGATCACCCCGCGCAGCGCATCCCGGCGGTCGGCCAGGCGCGTCGCCACTGGAATCGCTATGATGCGAATCAGTGCCGGGACCGCGAGCACGGCACCCACGGCCCGCGCGTCGAGGCCCTTGGCCGCCAGCCAGACCGGCAGAAACGGCAGCTGGACGCCCAGGGTCAGGAACAAGGCCGCGTAGAAAGCCTTGAGCCGCAGGGCGAAATGCGTGCCTGTGGATTTCTGGGGATCGGAGGCCATCAGCGCGATTGCGCCCCGATCGTGCTGATCGTACGGTTTGCAAGTCTGGTTGGCGCCATGGCCGATGGATCCTTTGCGATATCGACGATACCGTCGGGGCTGCCGGCGGACGGGGACTATGACGCCCTCTGCGAGGCGCTGATGGCAAGCGCCCGCGGGCGCTGGTTCCTGGAAGAATACGCCAAGCGCAACCGTAATGCCGATACCGGCACCGTCCTCGATGCCATCGCGCGGGTCGAGGCGGTGGTGCGCAGCGAGCAGGAGAACCGCGCCACCCAGGGCATGCGGATCGAGCTCCTCGAGATGGCAAGGACGATCGCGCAGACCCGCGCCGACGTCGCCGAGGGCAAGCCTGACCCGCAAACTGCTGCCGAAACGGCATCAGACCCCGCAACCGACATCTTCGCCGCCGCCGGACGACTGCAGGACGTCGCCTGGACGATGCGCGAGCGCGGGCTCGACATGGTCATGTGCGACCAGATCGCCGATCTGTCGACGGCCATCCTGTCCGCCTCGTCGCTGCGCAACCCCGACGACAACCGCGCCCAGATGCTCGGCGAGGTGCTGCGCTCACTCGAAGGGCGCATCGGCGCGATGCTGAAGTCACAAGCCGAGCCGGCGCCGTCTGACGGCTCGGCCGGCGCGGAACAGATGGAACCGATGGCGACCGCGGAGATGGCCGCCCAGGACAGCGCGCCGCGCGCGGCGGTCGAGAGCTTCGAGCCGGCGCCGGGCCCGCCTGTGCCCTTGCCGAGCGTTGCGGCAGTTCCCGAGCCGGTCCCGGCTCCGACGCCAGACGAGGCGCCGCGTGCCAAGACTTCGCCGGCACAGATCGAGCTGGATCCGATTCCGGTCAAGGCGTGGACAGAGGCCGCCGATCAACCGGCCGCGCCGCCTGCGCCGCCACCCCCCGCACCGCCGCCTGCGCCCGCGCCAACAGTGGCAGACACGGAGCTGGACGACTTCCTGCTCGCACCGATGCCGATGCCGGGAGCGCCGACGCCTGAGGCCATGAGCGGCGCGCCTACGCCCGTCGCCGCCCCATCCGACCCGCTCGCAGCGCTACGCGCCATGTCGCCCGAGGAGCGGATCGCGCTGTTCACTTAGGTGGTGTGTAGCGGGCGGCTTATTTCTCACGGAACGCGCGCGAGATCTGGTCCTGGAACGGCTTGACCAGATAGGAAATCACCGTGCGCGGGCTGGTTTGGATCAGAGCCTCGACCGGCATGCCCGGCACCAGCTTGGCGCCCCCGAGCCGCGCAACTTCGTCTTCCGAGACGTCGAGCCGGATCGTGTAGTAGCGCGCGCCCGTCTTGGCATCCTCGCTCACGTCAGCCGAGATCCGGATCACAGTGCCGGCGAGCTCCGGCGTCGTGCGCTGGTTGAAGGCCACGAACCGCAGTACCGCCGTCTGGCCGACCCGAAGCTGATCAATGTCCTGTGGGGCGACCTTCGCCTCCACCTGCAGCGACGCCGCGAAAGGAACGATCAGCATGATCGGCTCGCCCGCCGTGATCACGCCCCCGATGGTATGGACCATGAGCTGGAGCACGAGGCCGTCGATCGGAGCGCGGATATCGACGCGCTTGAGCTGATCCTCAGCCGCAATCTTGCGCTCGCTCAGTTCCGACGTCTTGGCACGGATCTCGGCGAGATCCTTGCCGACCTCGGTGCGCATGTCCTGATCGACCTGCAGAACCTGCAGCTCGGTCTCGGCGATCTTGCCCCTCGACTGCGCGATCAAAGCGGTCAGCTGCCCGCGCTCGCCGGTGAGCCGCTCCTTTTCGCGCTCAAGGCTGGTGACGCGCGTGTAGGGAACGAGGCTCTTCTCCCACAGCTCATAGACGCCGACGAGCTCCTTGGTCACCCATTCGATCTGCTTGTCCTTGGAAACGATCTGCGCTTCGTAGCCGCCGATCTCCTGGCGCAGCTGCACGATGCGCTCGCGCAGCTGGGCCTTCTGGCCTTCGCGCGAGGTGCGGCGGGTCTCGAACTGACGCCGCTCGCCCGTGATCGCCTTGGCAACGTCGGGCTCGCTGATGCGCGCAAGGAGATCGTCGGGAAACGTCACGGCCGGCTGACCATCGCGCTCGGCCTCCTCGCGCGCCTGCCGCGCCGCAAGCTCGTTGAGCGCCTTCACCACGATGTCACGGTTGGCTCGGATCTGGGTGTCGTCGAGACGCACCAGGATCTGGCCGGCCTTCACGTGGTCGCCCTCGCGCACATTCAGACTGCCGACCACGCCACCGGTCGGGTGCTGCACCTTCTTGACATTGGAGTCGACGACAAGCTGTCCGGCCGCGATCACCGCGCCGGAGAATTCCGTGGTCGCCGCCCAGCCGCCGAGCCCCACCACCAGCAACAGCGCGGCGGCCACGATGGCCATCGTCTGCCGCCGCAGCATGCGCGACAATGTCGGCGAGAGCGTCGTCATGGCGCGCCTCCTCCCGGCTCGTTCACGACGCGCAGGCCCGTAGCCGCCGGCGCCGTGGGCGCCACCGGCGTCGGCCGCCGCCGCTTGATGAATTCATCCTTTGATTCAGGCGACGTCGCGCGCCCTTGCCGCATCTCCATCAACAGGTCGACGCCAGCCAATACGCTCGGGCGGTGCGCGATTACGATCACGATCCCACCGCGCGCCCGCACGCCGACAATCGCCCGTGTCAGCGCCTCCTCGCCTTCGCCATCGAGGTTGGAATTAGGCTCGTCGAGCACGACCAGGAACGGATCGCCGTAGAGCGCGCGCGCAAGCGCGACGCGCTGGCGCTGCCCGGCGGAGAGAACTGCGCCGCTTTCGCCGATCTCGGTATCGTAACCGTCCTGCAGGCGCAGGATCATCTCGTGGACGCCCGCCGCCTTGGCGGCCGCAATCACGCCCTCGGCCTTCGCGTCCTCCTCGAAGCGCGCGATGTTCTGCGCCACGGTGCCGGACAACAGCTCGACGTTCTGCGGCAGATAGCCGATGTGCGGCCCAAGCGTCGCAGGCGACCACTGATCAAGCGCCGCGCCGTCGAGGCGCACCGCGCCGCGCGCCGGCGGCCAGACCCCGACCAGTACGCGCGAGAGACACGACTTGCCGCTTGCGCTCGGGCCCACGATGCCGAGCCCGTTGCCTTTCTGCAGGCGGAACGAGACGTCCTGCACCACGACGCGATTAACGCCGGGCGGGACGACGCTGAGGTTCTCGACCGCGAGGCTTGCGGCAGGCTTCGGCAGCGCCATCTGCTCCGCGTCGGCCGGAATGCGCTTAAGGAGCGCGTTGAGGCGCTGCCAGCTCTGCCGGAACGCGACGAAGCCGCGCCAGTTCGCGATCGCAAGGTCGACCGGCGCAAGCGCGCGCGCCGACAGGATCGAGCCCGCGATGATGATGCCGGCGGTCGCCTCCTGCCGGATTACCAGATAGGCGCCGACGCCCAGCACGGCCGACTGCAGCAGCATCCGCATGACCTTGGACATCGCGCCGAAGCCGCCGCTGACGTCGCTCGTGCGCTGGTAGGTGGCGAGAAATTTTTCGTTCAGCACGCTCCAGCGCGCCGCGATGCGCGCGCCCATGCCCATCGCGTGCAGCGCCTCGGCGTTGCGCCGCGACGCTTCCGCCAACGCCTGGCGCTGCCCGGACAGCTCGGTGACCATCTTTTGTGGCCCCCGCGTCATCAGCTCGGTGAGAATCGTAAGGCTAACGATCACCAGTGCGCCGGCGAGCGCGGTCGCGCCAAGCCAGAAATGGAACAGGAAACATATGAGAATGTAGAACGGCATCCAGGGCAGATCGATGAGCGCGACCGGGCCGGGGCTCGACAGGAAGGCGCGCACCTGATCGATGTCGCGCAGCGGCAGCAGGCCGTCACCGCCGCCGCGCGTGACGAGCGCGAGCCGACCGATCACCATATAGATGCGCTCGCTGAGGCTCTCGCCGAGCGAGCGTCCGATGCGGACCAGGACGCGGTTGCGCAAGAGGTCAAGCATGCCCTGGAAGCTGTAGAGAATGACCACCATGACGGTGAGGCCGACGAGCGTGGGGATGCTGCGGCTCGTGAGCACCCGGTCGTAAACCTCCAGCATATAGATTGAGCCGGAGAGATAGAGCACGTTGATGAGCGCGCTCGCCAGCGCAATGCCGGCAATGGCGCCACGACAGGCGCGTAGCGCGTTGGCCAGCTCGCTGCGCGGCTCAACCGGCGGCTGCCCGCCTCTGGGACCCTGCGCTGGCATGCTCATCGGTGACCGCCGGCTGTTTCTGATCGCACTTGATAGAATTTGGCGGCCCGAATCGTCAGTCGATTGGATAATCTAGCCGCCACACATGACGATTGTTCTAGCCAAGTATTCTAGCCAAGTATTCTAGCCAAGTTCCGTTTAGTCATCGCTAACTACCAGGGCGTACAAAGGCATCCCTGGTAAGCAATTGATAAGTACACACATTTTCTGCCAACCCCCGGGAGAGGGCGGGCGCCTCAACGCAAATAGAGGTCATCATCCGGCACGAGCTGGCTCTCCGGAATGAGGTCATAATCGTTCCGCAGCGCCGCCGCGGCCGCCAGCCCGATCTCGCGGCAGGCCGCGGAAACGATTCCGCCCGGCGCGTAGAAATCGGCAACCTCCCAGCTCTTGCCGTCTGCCGTCGGCTGCACGGTCACCGCGCTCACGCTGTCGCAGAGCGCGTATCGGCGCATGTCGGTGAGCACCATGCGTTCGAGATGAGCGGCGGTCTTCTGTCTGCGGTTCACGCTGCGCTCCACAAGGCCTTGTATGTTGGTAGTGCCGCCGATCTGAAGTTCCTAACGAACTTCGGAAACGGGGCACTAGGCCACCAGACGATGGAACACGTCTGGATCCACATTGCCGCCGGAAAGCACCGCGACCGCAACCTTGCCGGCAATGTCGATCTTGCCCGCCATCAGCGCCGCGAGCGCGACGGCCCCGCCCGGCTCGACCACCAGCTTCAATTCGCGAAACGCAAAGGCGACCGCACGCGCGACTTCCTCCTCGCTCACGCAGACGCCCTCGCCCACCAGCGTGCGGTTGATCGCAAACGTAAGCTCGCCAGGCGTGCGCGCCATCAGGGCGTCGCAGATCGTGCCGGTCGGCGCCGCGTTGGTCTCGCGCCGTCCGCTGCGGAACGAGCGCGCGTGATCGTCGAAGTTCTCCGGCTCGGCGGTGAAGACGCGCGCCTGCGGCACCCGCGCCTTGACGGCAAGCGCGATACCGGCGGTAAGTCCGCCGCCCGAGGCGGTGACTGCGATCACGTCGGGCGCAAGCCCGAGCGCGGCGAGGTCCTCGACGATCTCGCGCCCGGCAGTGCCCTGCCCGGCGATGATCTGCGGATCGTCATAAGGTGGCACCAGCGTGGCGTTGCGGCGCGTGGCGTGCTCGCGCGCGATCGCTTCGCGATCCTCGCGCACGCGATCGTAGAGCACGACTTCGGCGCCGAGCGCGGCGGTACGCTCGCGCTTGGCGCGCGGCGCATCCGACGGCATCACGATCAGCGCCGGCATGCCCAGCAGCGCGGCCGCTGCCGCGACGCCCTGGGCGTGATTGCCGGACGAATAGGCGACGACACCGCCCGCGCGCTGAGCGGGATCGATCTGCGCGAGCTTGTTGTAGGCGCCGCGGAACTTGAACGAGCCGGTACGCTGCAAGGTCTCCGCCTTGAGAAAGACCCGCGCGCCGGTCGCGGCATCCAGCGCCGGCGATGTGACGAGCGGCGTACGCAGCGCAACGCCGGCCAGCCGCCGCGCGGCGGCGTCGACGTCGGCTGCAGTGGGCAAGGCCTGCGTCATGATCGAACGGTAGCGCCAGGAGCCCCTGCACGGCAAGGCGTATGCATGCCATGGTGCTGTGCGTTGAATTTGCAGCGCTTCCCGCTGCGTTTTGGCAGGCGTCGCTGCCAAAAAAGAAGCCCCGGGCGCCCTCGCGCAAGGCACATCTCAAATTCGGAATGCTTTCAGTAGCGCGCTACGGCAGGACCGCCGCCGAAGCGCCAGTTCAAGCCGGCCTTGGCGGTGTGAATGCTGTTGCTATGGGTAAACACGTCACCGTCTTGGTTGGTGGCGCTGTCGTTACCGAAGCCCATGTACAGATATTCGAACTTGACCGACCAGCTCTGAGACAGACCGTATTCAATGCCGGCGCCGGCCGCCCAGCCTATCCGCGTCTTGTTGAGTTGGCTGAAGTCGGAGGAATCGGCGACACCGCCGTCGAGGTCGGTCGCCGTGTTCCTGATCTTGGCGAACGCCGCGCCGCCCTTCAGGTAGAGCAGTGCGCGATCCCAAACCAGGCCAACCCGCGCCGTCGCAGCACCGTACGCGCCGTACTTCACCTCGACGAAGTTGTCGTTCGGGGTAATCGACTTCTTCACCCCAAGGTATCCGAAGTCCCCTTCGATGCCCCAGAACCAGCCGCCGCTCTGGACATTGAACCCGACCTGGCCACCGCACACAGAGCCGCTGGGCTGCAGCGTGTAGGCCCTCGCGCTCTCATCAAAAGCGCCGTTGTTGCCAGCGGTCTTGGTATCCCCCCAGGCCCCGCCGCAATGGGCGCCCAGATAAAGGCCCGTCCAGTTATAGGTTGCTGGCGCCTTGGCGATCTGCAGATCGGCCGCCAAGACTGGGGTTGCCAGCAAAGTCATGGCCGCGGTCCCGAGCAGGAGCGTCTTCATGACAAGGATCCCTCATACGCAGAACAATGGAACTCCTTACCATCGAATGACGCCAAGCTCTGTTGCTGGTACGACACAACCAGTGGCAATCACGGGCATCGACTATTTTTGATGGTATTCTTGATGCTTATTTCGCTCGGAGCAAAGTCCAGAGCGGCGCGGAAATAGTCGGATGATCAGCCGCTTGGATTGCAGAAGCGACACGCCGGCGCTCACTTTGGAACCGCGTTTTGGCCGCACCGGACTGTTGCAGCAATATCACAACCAATGAGAGATTTGCGAGAGCGGCCCGCGCGCAAGATCGAACACAAAAAAGCCCCGCGTAGGCGGGGCTTTTTTGCCTTCTGGAATATTGTGCCGTCAGTAACGGCCGCCCCAGTTGAACCGCCAGACCAGCTCGCTGCGGATGGTTTGCACGGCCTTGGCGCTGCTGACGCTGAACCCGGTCGGGGTACCTGTCATGTTGTCGAGGATCGGCAGGTTGTCGCGACCGTATTGGGCGTAGCGGTATTCCGTTTTCCAGAACAAGCCGGGGAACCAACCCAGATTGTATTCATAGCCGCTGCCCAGGAACCAGCCCGAATAATTATGGGCCCCGATGTGCTGATTACCCGGAACAACCGGAAGGGCGGGATCGAACAAATTCACAGCGGAGAACCGCGCCTGGGTATAGCCGCCATTGACATAAGCCAGGATCGAGGGCGTGAGCGCATAGCCGAGCCTGCCGCCCACCGCCCACGCCGAGTTCTGCTTCTCGCGCCCGAAGAGACCAGCACCTGGAACGCTGAGATCACCCTTGAGGGCAGAGAAATCATAATCTCCAAACGCGCCAACGACCCAGCGCTGTCCGAACTGGAAGTCGCAGCCGCCGCCGGCGGTGCCGAACCAGCCGCGCCCGCCACTGGTGACCTTTGAGCTGACAGGCACGCCACCTTCGAGAGTGGTCGTATCCTGGTTCCACATGCCATAGCCGCCGCCGCCAGCGATGTAGCAGCCGGTCCAGTTGTAGCCGACCGGTGCGGGCGGTGCCTTCGTGATCGGCGGCGCCTTGCGCGGCATGTCCGCTGCGAAGGCGGAGCTTGCGACGGCAACCGCCGCCACCGTTCCGAGAAGCAGTCGCTGCATGATCGATCCCCTTCCGAGTTTGCGTGTCGGGCGGGCCTCCATAGGCATGAATTGTGCGGCGAGAATGCTGCAGCGAGGTGGCTATCGTGAGGAATTAAGTGTGGTAATTTTCGAAGGTATTCAATGACTTATGGAACTTTTTGGGGGAACCTTTCAGCCCGCGAAATGCGGGCCCAACGAGCGCCGAGACGGAAGGCCGGAAGTGCCTTTCGGCATCGATCGCCGCCACAGTTTGGGCGCGTGGAAGACAAGGAAAGCAATAGGGCACCTGCCGAGTTTGTCAGCGCGACATTTTTTGCGAAACGCGGCTTTGGGTTCCCTTACCGATAGGGGCCCGTTCACGACGTGGCGCCCGGCACATAATCCAGCACAAACAATACAAATAATAAAAGTGTCGGCTGGTCACACCAGCCGACACGCGCAAAGCCGCTGCCTAGGGGATCAAAACTTTCGTGACACGCCGGCGCGCACCACATCAATGTCGTTGCTGAAGCGGAAGCGATCACTGTTCGGCGTGATGGTATTGGTATTGCCGAGGTCATAGTGGAGGTATTCGACCCGGCCGATCCAATTTCCGGAGAACGCAAATTCCACGCCACCGCCGGCCACCCAACCGGTTCGCACACCGGACCTGCTCGACGAGTCGGTCGGATCAAAGGTGCCCGTGTCAAAATCCAAGGTCTCGTTCTTCACGTGCCCCCAGGCGGCACCGCCGGTGCCGTAAAGCAGCCACGGAGACCCAGGCGTAAGGCCGAGACGTCCACGAGCCGACGCGAGCCAGCCGATCTTGGTGCGGGCAAGGCCGTCCCGAGTAAAGCCGGAGTTGGGCGTATTGTCCTGGATGACGCTCGATCTTGCGCTTGTACCCGAGAAGTCGCCCTCGACGCCCAGGACGAACATGCCGCTCTGCCAATTGTAGCCAACGTGGCCACCACCGACGAACGCATTGCCCGAGTAGCCGAAGCGCGTGCCCGGATCGTCCTGGAGCCCATCGATGTCAGTTACGCTGTTGTCCGAGCGCAGCCAGCCCGCATGCACGCCGATATAGAAGCCGCTCCAGCTGAAGAGCGCCGCAGGCGGAGGCGCCTTATACACCGGCCGTCGGAGATCCGCTGCCGATGCCTGCGAGAAACTGATCGCCACCGCCGCCGTTGTCACGAGTACGCGCCACATCATTACACCTCGTCAGGTTGGGGAATTGTCATCTGACCCCCCGATACCACTGGCTGGGTGCCAATGGCTGTAGCGGTCAAACAACACCTTTTGGCAATCCTGCTGGGCAGGCCTCATTATACCGCCAACGGCAGTAAAATACCTCATCCGGGTATCGCGGTCCACAGCCCTCTGCCCCCGGGCCGATCCGCCGAGCCTTCCGCAAGCCTTCAAATCCGACGGCGGCGTGTCCAGAAGAGACGAGAAGAGAAGCGCGTCCTATTCAACGCTTGACGGTTCGTGATGGCGGCAACACTTTCGACGCCGCACGCGGGGGACATCGCATGGATCTTGGAATCTCCGGCCGCAAGGCCATCGTTTGCGCCTCAAGCCGTGGTCTTGGGCGCGCATGCGCCCAGGCGCTGGCGCTGGCGGGCTGTGAGGTGGTGATCAACGGGCTCGACCCGGCGCGGTTGGATGCCACCGCCGCCGAGCTGCACAAGGCGACCGGCGCGAAGATCATTCCGGTCAAGGCCGACGTCGCGACCGCGGAGGGCCAAGGAGCGCTGTTTGCGGCCTGCCCGCAGCCCGACATTCTCGTGAACAACAATGCCGGGCCGCCGCCGCGCGAATTCCGCGAGCTCACGCGCGCACAGATGCTGGAAGGCGTCACCGCCAACATGGTGGTGGCGATCGAGCTTATTCAGAAGGCGATCGGGCCGATGCTCGAGCGCAAGTTCGGCCGCATCGTCAACATCACGTCCGGCACCGTGAAGCTGCCGCAGGCAGGGCTCGACCTGTCCTCGGCGGCACGCGGTGGGCTCACGATCTTTCTCTCAGGCGTCGCGCGCCAGGTCGCGGCCAACAACGTCACGATCAACAATCTCCTGCCGGGCGCTTACGAGACCGACCGGCTCAAGACCGTGCTCGGCGCCGCCGCCAAGCGCAAAGGCATCAGCTACGACGAAGCGAAGGTCGAGCGTATCGCCTCGATCCCGGCAAAGCGCCTGGGCGATCTCGAAGGCTTCGGCGCAACCTGCGCGTTTCTATGTTCGGCGCAGGCGGGCTTCATCACCGGGCAGAACCTCATGATCGACGGCGGCGCCTTCCCCGGCGTATTCTGAGGAACGTTGCGACGAGCGGATCGTCCTGTCACCACCACACATGAAAATGGTGCACCGGACCGTGGCCTGAGCCGATCGTGATACGCCCGGCGGCCGCGATCGCGGCGCTCACATAGGCCTTGGCCTCGCGCACGGCGGCGACGAGGTCGAGCCCCTTGGCAAGGCCGGCCGCAATCGCGGACGAGAGCGTGCAGCCGGTGCCATGGGTGTTCCGGGTCGCGATGCGTTCCGTCGCAAGGCGGGTGAACGAACCGGGCGCCTGCAGGATGTCGACGCTCTCCTTGCCCTCGCCATGCCCGCCCTTGATCAGCACGGCGCGGGCACCCTGCTCGACGAGGCGCACGGCTTGCGCGCGCATCTCGTCCTCGTTCTGCGCAATCGGACGATCGAGCAGCGCGGCAGCTTCCGGCAGGTTCGGCGTGATCAGGAGCGCCCGTGGAATGAGCACGCGCTTGAGCACATCGACCGCCTGCGGGCTGATCAGGCGGTCGCCCGAGGTCGCGACCATGACCGGATCAAGCACGACCAGCCGCTGCTGCCAGCGATCGAGCCCCGCGGCCACCGCATCGATCACGGCAGGCTGCGACAGCATGCCGATCTTCACCGCGCTCACCTTGAGATCAGAGAACACTGCATCGATCTGCGCGGTGACGAACTCGGCCGGCACGTCATGGATACCGATGACGCCTTTGGTGTTCTGCGCGGTAAGCGCCGTGATCACGGAGGCGCCGTAGACGCCGAGCGCCGAGAAGGTCTTGAGATCCGCCTGGATGCCGGCACCGCCACCGGAATCGGAGCCCGCAATGGTAACCGCGATGGGGGTGGTCATGACGTAGTACTCGACGCGGACACTTTGCTCTCGCTGCGAAGGCTCACGCCACAACGAGTCCGCATCATCTGCCCTTCCGCTCGGCGAGCGCCGCATCCACGATTGCGCGCAGCTCGCGGGCGGCGTCCGGCGGGTTCTCGGCAAGCGAGAGCGCGGAGATGACCGCGACGCCGTCGGCGCCGGCCTTGATGGTGGCAGCCGCGTTGCTCGCATCGATGCCCGCGATCGCGCAGATCGGCAGGTCGGGGCGGCGCGCGCGCAACGCCTGCGCGATGCGCGCAAGGCCCGCGACCCCGACCGGCGGATCGGGATTGTCCTTCGAGGTGGTCGCATAGACGCCGCCGATCGCCGCATAGTCCAAGAGATCGACCGGCGCGGCCCGCGCCTGCTCTACCGTCTTGATCGAGAGCCCGATGATGGCCTTCGGCCCGAGCAGGCGGCGCGCGTCCTCGACCGCCATGTCGTCCTGGCCCACATGCACGCCGTCGGCATTGGCGGCGAGCGCGACGTCGACGCGGTCGTTGATCAGGAGCGGGACGTGCATGGGCGCGAGGTTCTCGCGCATCGCGCGCGCCTCCTCCACCATGGTGCGAGTGTCACCGTGCTTGTCACGCAACTGCACCAGTGTCGCCCCGCCGGCGGCGACATGCCTGGCGAGCTCGGGCAGGCCACGCCCGCCGGCACGGTCCGGATCGACCAGGGCGTAGAGCCGCAGGTCGACGGCGTGGCCGTTTTGCTTGTCAGTCATCCCTTCAGATCCTCCCTCGCAATCCTACTCCATCGCGCCGGGGTCGGTGAACACCTTGATAGGCCGAAGCCTTTTTGCTTGGTTGCGGCTGAGCGGCAAGGCAGGAGGCGTGCATGGTTCCCTTTTTCGTCCAGATCAAGTGCCACCTCGGCAAGTCCTACGACGTGGCCAACCGGATCGCCGACGCCGAGATTGCCTCGGAGATCTATTCGACCGCCGGCGAGTTCGACCTTCTGGTGAAGTTCTACGTGGAGGACGGCACCGATATCGGGCATTTCATCAACGAGAAGGTGCAGAACATCCCGGGCATCCAGGACACGCGGACGATCCTCACCTTCAAGGCGTTCGGCAAATAGCGAATGGTGAGTGGCGAGTGGCGAACAGGGAAGAAGCTGCCGGGGGGCTGTTCGTCACCCGCTACTACTCCCTGCTGGCTGCCACGCGCTGCAGGCCAAGCTGCCGCTCGCGCCAGATCACGAACAGGCCCGCGCCTGCGATGATGGCGGCGCCGACGAAGACGAGCACGCTCGGCACCTCGCCGAACGTCAGGAAGCCGAGCACCAGCGCCCACAGCATCGAGGTGTAGTCGAACGGCGCGATCAGCGAGGCCGGCGCGAGCCGATAGCTTTCGGTGAGCAGGATGTGCGCAAGGCCGCCGCAGATGCCGATCACGATCAGCGCCGTCAGATCGAGCCAGTTCGGCGTCACCCATCCGAACGGCCAGGTGGCGAGCCCGGCCAGCATGCAGATCAGCGAGAAGTAGAGCACGATCGAGGAGGTCGTTTCGCTGCGCGTGAGTGCGCGTGTCTGGATGCTCGAGCCGGCCGCGAACACGGCTCCGATCAGCCCCAGCATCGCCCCGATCGATGCGGCCTCCGACCCGGTCGAGCGGGCGATGTCGAGCTGCGGCACCAGCATCACCAGCACGCCGGAAAATCCCACGATCACCGCCGACCAGCGATAGAAGCGCACCCGCTCCTTGAGGATGAGCGCCGACATCGCGACCGCAAACAACGGCGACACGAATGAAATCGCAGTGGCATCGACGACCGGGAGCCGCGCCAGCGCTGAGAAGTTGCAGAACATGGCGCCGACCGCGGTGACCCCGCGTCCGAGATGACGGACCGGACGGCCGATGCGCAGCGCCGCCACCAGTTCTCCGCGCCAGGCATAGATGATGACGACTGGCAGGATCGCGAACGCGGACCGGTAGAACACCACCTGGCCGATCGGAAAGCGATCGCCGAGGGCGCGCACGAGCACCGACATCACCGCAAAGACCAGCGCCGACGCAACCTTCAGCAGGATGGCTCTAACGAAATTCATCGCCCGCGTGCGCCTGCGACCGCCGAGCGATGGCGGCGTGACGAAATGACCGCCAATTGACCACGGCGCGCGCACTCGCGGAAGGCTTCTTCGCTTCCTATGATGACGGTCGGATGCGGCAAGACGTCCGGATCGAGGCAGCGTGACCCGGGCATCAGCCAGGAGGATTCGCAATGGCAACGTATATCGTGCTGGCGAACTTCACCGAGCAAGGCATCAAGAACGTGATGGACTCGCCCAAGCGGTCCGACGCGGTCAAAGCCATGGCGCAGAAGCTCGGCGTGACCATGAAGGACATCTATTGGACGCTTGGCACCTACGACATCGTCGTAACCTGCGAGGCCCCCGATGATGCCGCCATGACGGCGTTTGGGCTGAGCATCGGCAAGCTTGGCAATGTGCGCACGCAGACGCTGCGGGCATTCTCCGCCGCCGAGCTGACCGGTATCCTTGGCAAGGTTGTGTAGCAGCGGCGCTATTCCGGGGGCTTCGGGCCCTCGACGGGCGGCAGCGACTTGATGTAGGCGGCGATCGCGGCGCGGTCATCCTTGGTAAGCTGCGAGGTGCCGCGCACGACCGCCGCCATGTCGCCGCCGACAAAATCGCCGTCGGGCTTGTTGCCGGTCGCCAGAATGTCCTCGATGTCCCTGACCGAGTATTCGCCGATGCCGGCCTGAGTGATGTTCGGAATCCATCCCTCTCCGTCCGGGCTCGGACCGCCGGCAAAGCGCTGGCGCGCGACGATCCCGCCGAACATGTCGCGCGGGCTGTGGCACTCCGCGCAATGGCCCGGGCCATTGACGAGGTAGGCGCCGCGACTGACCTGCGCACTCTGCGCGGGATCGGGCGTGAACACCCGGCCATCGAGATAGAGAAGCTTCCAGCCGCCGACGAGGCGGCGGA
Source organism: uncultured Alphaproteobacteria bacterium (assembly GCA_963753575.1). GTDB lineage: Bacteria > Pseudomonadota > Alphaproteobacteria > Rhizobiales > Xanthobacteraceae > VAZQ01. The sequence continues at coordinate 109,134 of CAVWCR010000003.1, read as the reverse complement.
TGTTGAACGGGAAGCGCAATGCGTGATCGCGCGCCTTGCCGGCGACTGCGGGCAGCGTTTTCATGTAGGCGTAAAGGTCGCGCACGTCGGTGAGCGCCATGCGCTGATACGACGTGTAGGGAAATGCCGGGAAGTAGTGCCGCCCATCCGGGGCCGTGCCCTTCCACATGGCCGTCACGAACTGCGCCTCGGTGAAGCGGCCGATGCCGTCGTCGGGATGCTGCGAGATGTTCGGCGCGTAGAAGCTGCCGAACGGCGACTTGAGCTCGCGCCCGCCGCCGAGCCGCGTGCGGTCGTCCTGCTCGGGCGTGGCGTGGCAGGATGCGCAGCCGCCGGCGTTGAACATGGTCTGCCCGTTGGCGAGATCAGGCGCGTGCGACGGCAGCGCACTCACGCTCGCCGGCATGGTCAGGACCCAGAACACCCCGGCGCCGAGCACGCCCAGGATCAGCACGGTAACGATCAATCGGCGCATGCGACGGCTCTCGGCATTGTTCGGGCGGCTTCTTAGCACGACAGCACAACGCCGTCGCAACCGGCGACGGCGTCATGACTACGATTGGAAGGGAGTGTGTTACTTCTTCTTGCCGCCAGCGGGAGCCGGACGACGATAGGGCTCGTGGCAGTTGCCGCAGGCCTTGCTGACCATTGGATAGGAGACCTTGAGCTCGTCGAGGGTCTTGGCCTTGCCCTTGTTGTCGGCCACCGCCTTGGCAAACGCCGCCATCTTGGCGTCGAAGTCAGCCTTGGTCTCCCAGATCTTCGGGAGCGCGCGGGTGGTGGCGCCAGCCGGCGGCGGCGAGTCAAATAGCCCTTTGAGCTTGGTGATGTTCTCCGCGATCTTGTCGTAGGCAGCGGTCGCCTTGGCGGCATCGAAGGGATCTTCGCCCTTGACCATCTTGTTGAGCGCCCCGGAATTCTGACCGTTCGACTTCATCGACGCCTTACGCTGCGTGATCGGGTCGCCCTGCGCCATCACGGCGGTAATGCCGACGGCAACGGCCATCATGGCGAGTACGGTACGCATCATCAGGAATTCTCCCTCTCTGGTTAGCGCAGTTGAGGATGATCTTCTCCGAAAAGCGTTCTTTGCCGTCCGGATATCACGCCCCGCCCGCAGGGACCGCCGACGGTCGTCCAGCGGCATCAAAACCGCCGCACCGGGAGGCGCAGCGTCAGAGGGGCGAACACCGCCCCGGCAGCGTTATTCCTCTAGACGATCCAGCCAGAATGACACACCCAATCTGTTCACGAGTTCGTGAGACCCACCATGCCCGTGTCACACGATGCCCGTGTCAATTGTGAGAGCGCGCCGGGCCGCAAGCATCGATATGTCACAGCGTGTGAAGCCGGCGGCCCTCGGCGAGCGCGGCCCACAGCCGCACCGGCGTCGCCGGCATGTCGACGTGGCGGATGCGGTAGGCGCGCCAGAGCGCGTCGAGGATCGCGTTCATCACCGCCGGGCAGGAGCCGATGGCGCCCGCCTCACCCGCCCCTTTGACGCCCAGCGGGTTGGTCCGGCACGGCACGTTGCGGGTCTCGAAGGTGAATGATGGACCGTCCGCGGCCCGCGGCAACGCATAGTCCATCAGGCTCGCCGTCAGAAGCTGGCCGGATGTTCGGTCGTAGACGACCTCCTCCATCAGCGCCTGGCCGATGCCCTGCACGGCGCCGCCATGCACCTGGCCCGCAAGCAGGAGCGGGTTGAGCGCAACTCCGAAGTCGTCGACCACGACATAGCGCAGGATCGTGGTCGCGCCGGTATCGGGATCGACCTCCACCTCGGCAATATGCGTGCCGTTCGGGTAGGTCGCCTCCGAAGGCGCGAATGCGTGTTGCGTCGTGAGCTTATCGTGCGCGTTCGGCCGGCGCGCGAGGTCCGCGAATGCAATCGCGCGGTCGGTGCCGACAACCCGCACCATGCCGTCGGCAAGCTCGAGGTCGCCGGGCGCCGCTTCAAGCGCTTCGGCGGCAAGGTCTTTGAGGTTGCGCGCGAGCTTATCGGCCGCGCCCGCAACCGAAGCGCCGCCGCAGGGAATACTGCTCGATCCGCCGGTGCCGGTGCCGGTTGCAACGAGGTCGGTGTCACCCTGCACGACACCAACGCGCTCAGGCGGCAGCGACAGGCGATCAGCGATGATCTGCGCGAACGCCGTGTGGTGGCCCTGCCCGGTCGACTGCGTGCCGGCGAGCACGGTCACCGCGCCATCATCCTCGAGTTCGCAGCGTTACGGTGTCGGGGCCGTTGTTGCCGCAAGCTTCCACATAGCTCGCGATGCCGATGCCGCGCAGGCGGCCGGCTTTCTTCGAGGCCGCAAGCCGCCGCGAGAACGAGCGCCACTCGGCCAGCTCCTGCGCGCGCGCCAGGTGGCCTGCGGCATCGCCGGAGTCGTAGGTCTTGCCGGTCGCAGTCATGTACGGCATGGCGCCGCGCCTGATGAAGTTGCGCCGCCTGATTGCGTCCGGCGCGGCGTCCATCTCGCGCGCTGCCACATCGACGAGGCGCTCGATCAGATAGGCCGCTTCCGGACGGCCGGCGCCGCGATAGGCGTCGACCGGCACGGTGTGGGTATGGACGCCGCGCACCCGCACGCGACAGGTCTTGATGTCATAGAGGCCGGGCGACATCTCGGCCCCAATGAACGGAATGAGCGGCGCGAAGCCGGAGAGATACGCGCCGAGGTCGGCGACGAGATCGACGTCGAGCGCGACGAAACGGCCATCGGCATCGAGCGCGAGTTTCGCCGACGTGATGTTGTCGCGGCCATGAGTGTCGGCGAGGAAATGCTCGGAGCGATCGGCGATCCATTGGACCGGGCGCTTGAGCCGGCGCGCCGCAAACGCCGCGAGCGCATACTCGCGATAGGTGAAGAGCTTGGTGCCAAAGCCGCCGCCGACGTCGGGCGTCACCACCCGCATCTTGTCGAGCGCGATCCGCAGCACGTCGTTGCAGAGCACGTCGCGCACCAGGTGGCTGCCTTGGCTCGACAGCGTGAGCGTGAGCCTGTCGGCAGCCTTGTCGTACTCGGCGACGACACCGCGGGTGTCGAGATAGTTGGCGGCAAGGCGTTGATTGACGACATCGAGAGAAACGGTGTGCGCTGCCCCCGCAAAAGCCCGCGCGGTCGCCTCGGCATCACCGAGCACCGTCTCGAACACGAGATTGCCGCGCGGCCACACCTTGGGCGCATCGGGGGCGAGCGCATGGTCGGCGCCGATCACCGCCGGCAATGGCTCCCATTCAACCGCGACCGCTTCAGCGGCGTCGCGCGCCCGCTCGATCGTGTCGGCGACCACAAAGGCGACCGCGTCGCCGACGTGCCGCACTTCTTCGAGCGCGAGAATGGGATAAGGCGGCGCTTCGATCGTACAGCCCGGCACTTCGCCCTGGCATGGCAGTGCCCCGAGTTCTGCCGTGTCGGCGCCGGTCAACGCCAGCGCGACGCCACGCATCGCGCACGCCTTGGCGATGTCGGTGATGCGGAATCGCGCATGCGCATGCGGCGAGCGCAGGACAACAGCGTGCAGGCATCCCGGCGGCGCATAGTCGGCGACGTAGCGGCCGGCACCGCGCAGAAATGCGCCGTCCTCCTTGCGGGTGACCGGCTGACCGATGCCGAATTTGTCTGGAGGCATGACTCACCGCACGGTTTTGGCGCAACAGAAACAGCGTGCACCTTACCACGATTTCACGGCCGCCGGCTTCGCTTGCCGTCGAACGCCCTACGCGTCGAAGTGTTGACGCACGCTGTGTAAACCATGCCGCCACAACGTGGCCGCACGCCGACGGGCTCAAGCCGACGTCTTGACGACCTGGTGCTCAGAAAAATGCAGCGCGAACAGCGCTCCGCCATCGGGCCCATCGCCGACCGTCACCGAGCCGTGCAAGGCTTTCATGATCCGTTCGACAATTGCCAGGCCCAAGCCTGCGCCGCCCTTGCCCTGGTCGCTGCGCCAGAACCGCTCGAAAATCCGCGCGCGTTGTTCGGCCGGCACACCGGGCCCGGAGTTGATGACCTCGATCGAGGGCTCACCCGTCACACGCAGCCGTACCAGCGTTCCCGCCGGCGTATGGCTGATCGCATTCTCGATGAGATTGCCCAATGCCTCCCGCAGCGCGAACGTGCTGCTGCGGACGAATATCGGATGATCGGCCCGGATCAGCTCAATGTTTCTTGAGGAGGCGATCGCGAGCGGCGCCAGGCCCGCTGCGATATCGGCGGCCGCGCTGTTGAGTTCCACCACGTCGTCGAGCTTGATCGCGAGCGTCTCGAGCCGCGCCACCAGCAGCAATTGCGATACGATCCGGCTCATGTGCTCGACGTCGGTGCGCAGCCGATTGGCTATCTCCGTGTTCCCCAGCGTATCGATGTTGGCCATCAGAACGGCAAGCGGCGTACGGAGCTGGTGGGCGGCGTTGGCGTTGAACTCCCGTTGTCGTTTCAGGCCGTGATCGAGCCGGTCGAGCGCCGCGTTCATGGCGCGCACCAGCGGCAGCACCTCGCGCGGCACGTCTTCAGTCGGCAACCGTACGTCGGCGTTGGTTGGGTTGATGGACTCGGCCAGCCTGGAAACCCGCGTCAGCGGCACGACGGCGCGTTTCACGATCCAAATGCAGACGACCAGCACGATCAGCAGGAACGGGATCTGCAGCCAGATTCCATCGGTCAGAAATTCTTCGAAAACCGATTCATTCAGATAGTCGGAGTCGGTAGTCTGCTGCTCTACCTGCGTGAAGAACACCCTGCCGCCAACGGCCATCTGGACTGCCGCACCATACACGTGGAGTGGACCAGGCCCGTCCGGGTCGTATTCATAGAGCTTGTGCATGTACTTTCTGAGCACCGGCAGCGGCGCCACGCTTGGCCCCGACGTAAAAATCAGCTGCCCGCGCTCGTCGCGCACCGCGTATCGGAACGACCCCTTAGGGCTGTTGTAGGCTTCCGCCAGGCGCGGCGGCAGATCAAGCTCGACGGCGCCCGTGGCACTGACAACCAGATAGCCGGCAATGACCTTGGCCTGATCGAGCAGCGTTTCCTCACGCAAGGATATCTCGGTCGACCGCGCCTTGAGATAGAGCCAGCCGTAGGTGCACGCCGCAGCCGTCAGCATCGTGACCGAGAGGCTGATCGTGATCCGTCTCAGCAGGGAGTAGGACTTCAAGGCCGGCCATCCTTCAACAGATAACCGATTCCGTGCAAGGTATGGATCGAGCAATTGGCGTCGGCGCTCTCGAGGCGGCGGCGTACCCGCGAGATCAAAACCTCGATCGCATTGGCACTGACGTTCTTGCTCAAGCCGTACAGGCCGTCTTCAAGCGCAGCCTTTGACACGACCTGACCTTCCCGCCGCATCAGCAGCTCCAATGCCCCGATCTCGCGCGGCGTGAAGCGAACGACTGCGTTGTTGACGGTCGCCTGTCGCGACGCAACGTCGAGCCGCAGGTTGCCGACCGCGAGCATCCCGCCCAGCGACCGGCCCGGGCGTCGTAAGAGCGCCCGCAATCGGGCGGCCAGTTCCTTCATGGCGAACGGCTTGAGAACGTAGTCGTCGGCACCAGCATCCAGTCCCGCAACGCGATCGTCAATGCCGTCGCGCGCGGTGAGAATGAGGATCGGCAGGTTGGTGTCCCGGCCGCGCAGCTCACGCAGCACATCGATCCCGTCCCGATCCGGCAGACCGAGATCGAGGACGATTCCGTCGTAGGCAACCGTCTTCATGGCGCTGAGGCCGTCGAGCGCACTGGCGAAGGAATCAACCCCGAACCCGAAATCGGCCAACCCCTTAACAATGGAGCTGGCCAGCCGATGATGGTCCTCAAACAGCAGAATTTGCATGTCACATTGAGAGGTTGGCTGGGCATCACTGGCAGGACGCAGCGAGCTAGACAAGATATAATAGTGCCAGGGACAGCGTCGTTGACTCGTTCCTTTTTCTTCCTTCTTCGGGCGCCGAAAGCATTGTGACAGATCAAGGCGAAATTGGACGCGATTCCTGACACAGACCTGACGAGCGACCCTCATTCCTGTTGATGGCTGTTGATCTGCCTTAGACTTATTCGCCCCCCGTCATCGGTCGACCAAATGCCGAAGATTCGCGAAGCGCCCAAACCAAGCCGTCCGCGCTGGCGGCGCTACGCCCGCTGGCTGCTGATCGGGCCGCTTGTCTGGGCCGCCATTCTGGCCGGGCTGATTATGTTCGGCACGGCTGCGCCGCCGCCACCGTTGGCTGCGATCAGCGGGCCGATGCGCCGGCTCGACCTGAGCGACCTGCCCCCGGCCCGGCACTACCCCGCACGCGACGGCACCATGCTGGCCTTCCGCAGCTATGGCGCCGGCGATGCTGTCATAGTCCTCGTTCATGGCGCGTCGGGCAGCAGCCAGGACATGCACGCCCTCGCCAAAGCGCTTTCTGCCGCAGGCGCGAGCATCTACGCGATCGATGCACGGGGCCACGGCGGGTCGGGCCGGCGCGGCGACATCGACTACATCGGTCAGCTGGACGACGATCTCGCCGACTTCGTGGCCACCATTGTGGAGCCCACGCATGCCGGCGGGCGGATCGCGCTCGTCGGATTCTCCTCCGGGGGTGGATTCGCGTTACGCATCGGCAGCGGCCGCTACCGCACGCTGTTCGATCGCTACGTCCTGCTGTCGCCCTATCTCCAATACGACGCGCCCACCACCCGCCCGGCGAATCGCAATGGCCAAGTCTGGGCGCGCCCGTTCGTTCCACGAATCGTCGGATTGAGCATCCTCAACCGGATTGGCGTGCATTGGTTCGATGGGCTGCCCGTCATCGCCTTTGCGGTCGCCCCGGGCACAAATCAGACACCCACCTATTCGTTTCGGCTGCTGACCAATTTTGGAGCCGACAGGGACTATCTTGCCGACTTGCGCAAAGTGGACCGAGCGCGCGTGCTGGTCGGCGCAGACGACGAGCTGTTGCGAGCCGCGGAGTTCGCCCCATTGCTGCGGCAGGTGCGTCCCGATATCGACGTCACGGTGCTCTCCGGCATCGGTCACATGGCGATGATCACCGACCCGAATGCGATCGAGGCAATCCGCGCCGCCCTGATCCCGTGATTGGCCTAATATCCGATGCGGACCGCGCCATAAATGAGATCCCTGGTCGTGTTCGCCTCCAGATCCGTTGTCACGTCGTTGCCAACCCGAAATTCGAGATTTTCCATCTGGTTGAAGGGGCGGGCTGCAAAGCCGCCATCGAACTCCAGCAACTTCGGCTTGGCGTAGCGTTCGGCGGTGAGCTGCACGTCGCCATACACATAGGACCGCAAGAACGGAATGTCGTAGGTGGCATAGCCGCGGGCAAACAGACCGGGGTGAAATTCCACCCCATCTCCACCGACCATGCTCTTGGTCGGGTAATAGCCAACACTGATGAAGCTCAGCCGGCTGACATCATAGACGTTCGCCGATCCGAAGTAGTAGCGGTTCTCCACGAGGACGCCATCCTTGAAGCCGGACGGCGACGTCAGCGAAACGCCTCGATTGAGATTGCCGGCCGAATAAGCCGACGTTCGCAGCTCAAACCGGTCCCAGTAGTTCCAGGCGAGGCCGGCATTGAAATCGAATTCACGCTTGCTGAAATCAAGATTGCCTTGATGCGGGTTGGTAATGCCCAACCCCGGTTCCTGCATCCAAAAGCGGCTTTCGGTGAAGACATAGAGTTTCTTGTTCGGCACGAGGCCGATATTCAGATTGATGCTGGTGACGAAGACCGGTTCGAACGGCACGCCGTTGGGGGCCATGCGCTCACCTGCAAAAATCCCTGCCGCGTCGAGATAGCCCCACACTTGCGGCCACGCCGCAGTGCGACCTCTTGCAATACTTGGATCACATTGCTGGGTCGGCAACGCGCCGCACAAGGGGCTCGGCGGCGTGCCTGATGTTGCGGCCCGCGGCGCCGAGACCTCCGCCGCAGGCACAAGATCGCCTGCGAAGGCCGGCCGCAGACAAAAGGCCATTGCCACCATGGCCGGCACATATCGCAGCAAGCTCAACATTGTCGCGCCCCCCTCCAACAGATGTCTTGATGGATGTTTGGATTTGTTGCCTCGCGCCTTTGACCAGCGCCGCTGTGACGGCCGATTCAGGCGTTTTATTGTCTGTACTTAAGTTTTCGATGCACGAATGCTATGCGCTTGTCAGGTTCTTGTCAGAAAACACTTATCGACAAGCACAATTCACTTCGTCATCACAGTCAATCGAAAAGACATTAACGAATAATTCTTGCTTTCAACCTAGCCAGCGAGCCGGGGCGAGAACGTCCCCAAAATGAGGAACCTATGAGCATATCAAGCATAGGCGCGTCGTCGTCAGCGGCTGCGGTATTGGCGGCTAGCCAATCTCAAAGCCAGGCGGTCGACCCGCCCAATGACGGCGATGGCGATGATGCCGGGGCTGCACCAGTGCAGTCGGCCCCGGCACCCGGAACAGGCCAACTGGTCGACACGACTGCTTGACCTTGTTCCAGTCGGAACTGAGGAAGCCCCGGCCGAAACGCCGGGGCTTCCTTGTTCAGAAGCGGGCATGTGCCAGATGGCCGACACCACGCCCCGACAGACGGCGGCGCGGAATCTCAACGTCGTACGGCTCGGCGAGCATCGCCTGCCTGGTCTCAGCCTGCGCGGACTCTCCGGTATAGCCGACAAAAAAACCGCCATGGTCTGCCGTCAGTATTGGCTCAGCGAGTTCGCGGACCAAGGCGCCCTGGCGTGAAACAACCCGATACCGCCTATCCCAAGCCAAGCTTTCGGGACTGGGTCCTGCTCGCCATTGGCATCATCTTTGTGGCGTGCGGATTATTCATACTGCCCCATGACCGCGACGTCGGCATCGTGTCGATCGCGATGTTTGGGCCATGCGCGGTCGTCGCCGCCATCATCATCCTGCGCAAGCTGCGATTTCGCCGCTGGCATGCGCTGAAAGCCGAGATCGTCGGCGGCGTTCCGATCCGGCAGTCGCGCGTCCTGATCATCACGTCCGGCGCAACGCTGGCGGCCATGGGCACGACCTTCATCCTGTTCGGCCATTCCTACGGGCCGATCTTCCTGGCGCTGGCGTGGGTGATTGCGGCTATTGGCAGCGTGCTCCTGATCAGCGCGCTTTGCGGGTGGTGGCCGAACGACTTCATTCAGTTCGACCCCGAAGGGATCACGCTCGGGCGCATGCGCTTCGTGCTTATGGTGCCGTGGGACGCGGTCGCGCAGGTGAGCGCCGGCGCAATCAACAACAATCCAGCCGTCTTCATCCGGCTCCGCGACTACACCAGCGTCGTCGTTCGTCCCAACGAGCAGCGAGGGCGGGCGCTCAAGCGCCTCGCCTGGAACGCCGGCTGGGCTGGCGCGTCCATCGTCATACTGACGTCGAACTATGGCATGGACCTTCCGCTGTTCATGGCCGCGCTCGAGCGCTATCTGGCCGACCCCTCCGCACGCCGCGAGCTCGCGCGTCGGCTGCTGCCGAAGGGCGAGCTCAGGGCACAGACCTGAAGCAGATAGCCCACGGGCGTTGGCGGCGGACGCCGCCCCCCCCCGCGTGGCGCGCTCGATCTGACTAGTTGCTCTTGCGAGCAAGCCGCGAGAGCGCCGAGATATTCGGCGGAGGGTTCGACGCCGGCACCACGTGCACGATCTGAAAGCCGCGGCGCTTGAGCTCCGACAGCAGAACCGGAAGCGCGTTGGCGGTCGCCGGCCTGACGTCGTGCAGCAGCAGAATGCCCTTACGATTCTTCTCCAGTTCCGCGATGCTGCGCTCGATCACCTTCGACGAATTGGCGAACGTCCAATCGAGCGAATCGACATCGATGCCCCACACCATGAGGCCGCGCGCATAAAGGTACTTCTCGACATCCTTGGTAATCCCGAGATAAGGGGCGCGGAAGAATGGCGCGACATGGCGCCCCTTCCCCAGGGCCTCCGTCACCGCCTCAATGCCGAGCTCGATGTCCTTTTTGGCTTTCTCAAGCGGCACCTTCGAAAGATTCACGTGGTTGAAGGTGTGGGTGCCGATCGTGTGACCTTCGTCGAACGCGCGGCGCGCCAGATCCGGCGCATACGCGACGTTGATTCCCAGCATGAAGAAGGTGGCCTTCACGCAGTCGGCCGCGAGCGCATCCAGAAACTTATTCGTCTGTTCGCGGACCGGCCCGTCATCGAATGTCAGCACGACTTCATGGTCTCTGAGCCGCAGCAACTCCAGGTACTCCTCCGTCCCGATCCTGGGAAAATCAGCCGGCTTCACCGCGATGGTCCGGCTGGTACCGAGCGCATGCGGATTGCTGCAGCCATTCGCGGCGAGCGCCGAAGAAGCGTTGAATACCATGATGCCGCCGACCACTGCGGCAAGACTTGAAAACTTAAACATCTCACTCTGCTCCGACCGAGTTCGTTGGTTGGGCTTCGGCCACACTTTACCTCCAGTCTGGTAAGCGCGCGCGAGATGTTGATCTTAACTTTAACTCGCAACGGCAACGTCGCACGCGGCGAGCGCCGCTACTCGGCCCAATTGGTGAACGCGTGTTGCGAGAGACGCTCAGCGCTCGCGCTGCTTATAATCTTCCGCACAACTCAAGAGCCGCTGGACCGCACCCGCCTCGGTCCCGCCGCCCCATTGCTTGAATTGCTCAGCGGCGGCGCGCTCAATCTTTTCGGGCGTCCAGCTCTGCCGCGGACCGAGATCGGATACGCTGCCAGGAAACAGCACCGTGAACGACTCGGCCAGCGCCATGGAATTGGTCTCATCCCCCGAGGTCGGAACGCGCTTAGTGCCGCGCAGATTCATGACCAGCCGGATGGAGCCCTCGCCAAGCAGGTGGCGCGGCCCGGTGTCATAAAGCAATGCGCCTTTCCAAAGTTTGGTCTCGGGATTGTAGACGACCGCGAGATCGCCCCGCCGGACGCCGCGCTCGGCAAACGGCGGCGCCACCTCCGAATCAGCGCCCTCTTCGGCAGCCCCGTCGTCGGTGTCACGGTTCGGCACCACAATCCCCGGAAACTTCCGAGCGTCAAGGTAACGTTTCGGATCGCAACGCCGCGCCTGCCGATTGAGCACCAAGCTGGTGGCCGAGATAAGCCTGCCTTGCTTCGTCACACAGACTCTCCCGGCTTCGTCCTGGGCGAAGCCGTAGATGTCCACGGAATAGCCGGGCGGCGCTTCCCAGCCGTTGCGGACGATTTTCTTGTAGGCGTCCAACCACGCCGAATTGTCGCGTTCGTCAGGCTCAAACGGGATGTCCTTATCATCGCGGCTGATGGTCATGCCATTGCCGAGGTATTCGATTGCGAGCCCTTTACGACCATGCGGATCGTCACGATGATAGGCATTGGGCGCGCCGTCGGCGTCGACGTTCAGCGGCCGCACCCAAACCAGCGATCCCGTGTCGTGAATAACGCGGTGCGGATCGTTGAAGCTTTGCGGGAGCATGCACGACGTCTGGGCAATGCCATTGGTGCTGCCCGGCACTAGGCCGACCACCAGACCGACAGCGATTGGCAGGAGGTATTTCATTTGAATTGAATCGATTCGCGCCGCTGCGATGCGCTATTTCGGTTGCGCGGCCAAGCCTGTCAAGGTCGGCCACCCTCGCCTGCGCATCCCCGAAACGACGTGCCGGCCGCCTGCCGGCAGCCGGCACCTTGCCGGATCTGAAGCCCGAGCGTCGCGATGCGTCTTATCGAACGATCTCCGCCGTTTTCTTGCCCTTGGAAGCGGCCGGGACCACGTGGACGACATGGAAATTGTGGCGCTTGAGCTCTTCGAGGAAGAGCGGCAGGGCGCGAGCGGTGACGGGCTGGATGTCATGCATGAGCACGATACCCTTTCCGACCTTTTCGAGGCTCTTGATCGTGTCCTCGATCACCTGCTCTTCGGTGTGTCCGTCCCAGTCGAACGAATTGACGTCGATGCTCCAGATCATGAGCCCGCGCGAGACGATGTGCTTGATGAGCTGCGGCGAGAGCGAGAGCATCGGAGCGCGGAAGAAGGGCGCCAGCGCGCCGCCCTGCAGTGCCTCGGTCGCAGCCTTGATGCCGCGGTCGATCTGCTTCTTGGCATCTTCAATGGGAAGCTTGTCGAGTTCGACATGCTCGAACGCGTGCGTTCCAATCGAATGCCCCTCCTTGGCGACGCGGCGTACCAGTTCGGGGTCGTCCACCACGTTCTCGCCGAGCACGAAGAAGGTCGCCTTCACGCATTCGGCGGCAAGCGCCCCCAACACCATTTCGGTGTAAGGCGACGACGGACCATCGTCGAACGTAAGCACGACCTCGTGGTTCTTGAGCGCGAGCGTCTCCTCGTACTGGTCCTTGCCGACGAGCGGGAAGGCTCGTGGATCGACCGTCAGCGTCCGGCTGGTCCCGAGCGCCTTGGGATCGGGACAGTCGCTGGCAGCCGCAACGGTGGCGGATCCAACCAGCAGGGACGTGACCAAAGCGAGAGTGCTACCGCGTCTCATGATCTGCTCCTTCATTGACCTCATGTGACTGACTTTTTTCGATCAGCGGTTCCTCCGTCGTAGCCGCGACCGGCGTGCCGGTCGTTAGCGGCTTGGCGGCCGGGCTGCAGCGAGGCAGCAGCGATGTACGGCAAGTCGGCGGGCGACAGTGCGCGAAACGTGAGCGCATGCCCTTGTGTCGGCGGTGCCAACTCACGCGCCAGCACGCGCAACGCCGGAGCCTCCACAACAGGAGCCTCGGTCGCTGGACGCGGCAGCAGCCAGGACGAGACCCTGCGGAACAGGCCGGCAATTGCGTTCGCGAAGTCCTCGCCGATCGCGCCGAGCCCGATCAGCGCCAGGATTCCATAACCGAGCGCAAAGACGTTCGAGAACGCGAACACGGCGTGCAGGCCGTCGCCGCGCAGGAAGTCAGCGTATGAGATCGTCATCGACCAGCCGAACAGCGCCAGAATCGCGGCCGTGCAGGTGAGCGGGATCGCGGTCCGGTGATCGATCTTGGGGGTGCGGCCGAACTGCGCCTTGACGCCGAAGACGAGCTGGATGAGCGAGTTCGCCACTCCCGTCAGCACCACCGGCAATAACACCAGAAACAGCGCATAGGCACGGACGATCTCGCGCCGTCGATAACCGGTAAACTTGAGGTCGCGGCACACCAGGTAGAGATAGGGCGGCAGCGTAAGATAGATCCAGCTGCTGACCCGCTTGAAATCGAACGGATAGATCAGCATCACCAGCATCGAGATCGAGATGCAGGCCGGCATGATGAGGTAGTGGATGCGCAGCAGGCCCGACAGGACGTTGCGCAACGTCGGCTGCACCTTGCTCAGATGGCGCAGCAGGCTCGGCAGGATAATCAGGCCGCCGTTCGCCCAGCGTCGCCGCTGCACCACCAGCGCGCCGAAGTCCGACGGCGTGGCGCTATAGGAGAGCCGCGCCGGATAGTTCTCGACCCGCCAGCCGCGGCTGATCAGGTCGATGGTGGCGCCGGTGTCCTCGATGACGGTCGTGTCCTGGATGTAGGCCGGGAACACATAACCGCGCTCCTTGTGATGGGTGGCGATGTCGAGGAGCGCCTGCTTGCGGATGGTGGCACTCGCTCCCACCCAGAAGCCCGCGTTCGCGAAACCCATGCCTTCGGTGACGTAGAAGTAGATATCGGTGGTCGCGCCGGCGGTCCGCTCCAGCACATGGGGCGTGTCGGGAATCGCCGTGTAGGGTGTCTGCATGACCGCAGCCCGCTCGTTCTCCGGGCTCTCCATCGCGGCAATCATCGCGGTCGCGTAGTCGCGCAGCAGGAAGCTGTCAGCATCCAGGATGATGATGTACCTGGCGTCCGGCGGCGCGATGAGGTCGTGCGGCGCGGCATCCGCCTCGACGTCGACGAGCTGCAGACCCTTGGGGCTGAGCCTTGGCGTCAGGCTGCGCCCCATGATCGAGATATAGGAGTTGAGATTGGCCGCCTTGGTCGGCACATGCGAGAGATTGACGTAGGTCTTGCGCTCGAACAGCGAGACCCGTGCCTTGAACATCGTCGACAGGGTATCGAACTCGGATGCGATCTGCTCGAAGGATTGCGGGTTCTCGCGCAGTTCGCCCGCCCGCGCGCGATGCGTTTGCGCCGGTTCGCGCAGGATGCGGGCGACGAAGAACGCGCGGGTGTGATCGTTGGTGCCGCCGAACGCTCCCGCATCGACCTCCGCCGCAATGCGTTCGAGCCACTGCGCCGCCCTCTCCCGCAGGTACGCAGCGGTTGCGGCCGCCGCTCGCAGGTCGACCTCTGCCGGCACCCGCGCGCGGAATTCGTCCACGGCCGCGGCGAAATGCTCGGCGATCGGCGCCAGCATGTCGTTGATGAGTTCGACCTGCGCGCGCGACGACAGCAGAAGGTCGCGGTCCGCGCGATTGGACGGATTCGGCGGATTGTCGAGGAGAAGCACGACCCCGCGGTCGGGGTAGTCGCCCAGCGCGGCCGACATCAAGGTCTGCCAGATCACGTGGCTCTCTTCACGATAGCTCGGAACCAGGATCTCGACCCGCGGCACCGCGCGCTTGCGGCTAAGGAAGCGTGCGAGCCCTTCCCGCGCCGCCCGGGTCTTCGCCCGCACGTTCCAGAAGAACGAGAACCGCGACACCTGGTAGGTGAAGCTCCCGAACATGAAGACCGCAAAAATCAAATTGTAAACGGCGCGCTCGGCTCCGGAGCCGGGAAGGAATTGGGTCAGGATGCCCCGGCTGTTGAGATAGTTCTCAACGAAAAACAGGACGAACGCCCCCATCGTCACGACCAGCATGACGAGATTGATGACGATCTCGATGCGTGCACGCGCGCATACGCGCGGGAGGAAATTGAACATCTGCGCCGCCGCAAGCTTGGTTTAGGGTTCGTTAAGCAGCGCGACAGCCCTAGTATTTATTCAAATGCGAGCCAATCGATACTCAAAATCGAAGTGAAATTTAAATATTAATCTGGAAGACTAGAAGTATTAACTTTGATTATTCAGGTTGACAGTTGGAGCCATCGTTAAGAGCACCGACCCATCACAAGCAAACTGAAAACGACCAAGTGCTGAGCCACCGCCTTCTGTCGGGTGGCCCACAAAAAAAACGCGACCGCCGAGGTCGGCGGCCGCGCCAATGCAGGAAGTCTGTCGATCAGAACGAGAAGTCGATATTGCCCGCGGCGTACCATCCGCCGCCTTCGCCGCGCTCACGCATCCAGCCGCTCGACACCGTGACCTTGCCAGGACCCAGCTTGATCCCGGTAAGATGGGCGCCAACGCGGAGCTGGTCGGTGCGGTCGTTGCCAAGCCCGCCCACTTCCGGCCCGAAGAACACCTCCGACCCCGTGAAATCGTAACCAAACCTTCCAATCGCGTAGTAGGTGTCAAACGCAGTCGAGTACGATCCCAGCATGAAGATCAGGGTTCTCTCTGTGGGATTGACCCACAGATCAGCCTGCACTTTGAAACCGGTTTTCGATCCCACGACCGAATTGCTGGGGTCGGATGGCTTGAGACGATGGTCCTGGTAGTTGCCGCCCACGGAAAGCGTGAATGCGCCGTTGTCGAAGACTTTGCTCCATCCCACCAGAGCGTCGGCGGCGACAAAATTCCCGGTGAACCCTTCACCGTCGCCGCCATGATATTTGTAGCGCCCGACCAGACCGAAGGCTGCGAGTTCGAATGCCTGACACGTCCATTCCATTCGGCGCATAGAGCACGCCCATATAGCCGGCCAGGCTCCGGTGCGACGTCCAGTCGACCCCGAAGTAAAGGTTGCCGTATTCGGTGACTTCCGCCTTCGGAGGCGCCTTTGTGATGATGGCCTGATCGGCCGCACACGCGGCGTTCGTTGCCGCAGCGATCACCAGTAAAGATAGCCAAAAGGAAGAAAAGCCGCGCGTCATGCGTGCCCCCAACCCGATCACGGGTTTAGAAATTCAGGGTCGCACGCAACACTAAGCCCCTGTATCAGGGTACGCATTTCGGCCAACTCGAACAAGAGTCGCCACCAACCGCGTGAACGGATCACTGTTGATTTCTCAGGCATGTTGCCAATGCGCAACGACATCCAACGCGCCCTGCATCGACCGGCGGCTTTTGGCCCGTCAACCGTGCCGGCGAGGGGGAAACCGGCTGGCAGGCTTGGCCGAATCAGCACGGCACGGCCGCGCTCCATCGAGCACAGCCGCAAGTCGCATGGGCGGAGATCCCTAGATCAGAACGTGAAGTCAACGTTCCCGGTCGCGTACCAGCCGTCGCCATCACCACGCTCGCGCATCCAGCCGCCGGAAACCCCGAGTTTTGCGGTGCCCAGCGGGATGCCGGTGAGGTGCGCGCCGACGCGAAACTGATCGGTGCGGTCGTTGCCCTGCCCGCCCACTTCCGGACCCACGAACACGCCCGAGCCGATGAAGTCATAGCCGAGCCGGCCGATGCCGTAGTACGTGTCAAACGCGGTCGAATACGAACCCAAAAGGTAGACCAAGGTTTTTTCAGTCGGGTTGACCCACAGGTCGCCCTCGACCTTGAAGCCGGTCTTGGCACCTTGTACCGAATTGCTCGGATCGAACGGCTTGACCCGATGGTCCTGGTAGTTGACGCCCACGGAAAGCGTGAGCGCACCGTTGTTGAAGACGTTGCTCCAGCCCACCGTCGCATCGACGGAAGTGAACCTGCCCGTGAATGTGTCGGCATCGCCGGCATATTTGTATCGCCCGCCGAGACCGAAGGCCGCGAGACGAATACCCGACTGCTCCATTCCATAGGGCGCGTACAGCACGCCCATGTAGCCGGCCAGGCTCCGGTGCGAGGTCCAATCGACGCCGAAATAGAGATTGCCGTATTCGATCTTCTCCGGCGCGACCGGTTCCTTGATCGGCATGTCGGCTGCCGCTGCGGCGCCCACTGACGCTACCACCACAAGCGCCGACAACGACAACGAGTTGCTACGCATCACAGGCCCCCCGACCGATGAAACTTTCGCCGACGCGCATCGAGCTTGTGCTCAGCCCGGATTGCGCATTGCTGATCCGATTTAATTAACCGGCCCGCCTTAATGGTGCATTGCCACCAGGCGGTTCCCGCGCACGAAACAGATTCAGAATTAAGAACAGGTAATTGGCGCGCGCAGGGACGCCTTCGTCCGCCCACGACGGGGGTTAACGTGCTGAATTTTTGGTTGCGCGCTATTCCGCCGGCCGCGGCGGCGGCGCGGGCGCTGGGCGTTGCGCGCTCAGGCGCAATGCAATCCAGCGGCACACCACATAAAACGCCGGCGTGAAGATGAGCCCGAACGCAGTCACTCCGATCATTCCGGAGAACACCGCGGTGCCGAGCGTCTGGCGCAGCTCCGCGCCGGCGCCGACCGCCCAGACAAGCGGCAGTACGCCGAAGATGAAGGCGAGCGAGGTCATCAGGATCGGGCGCAGGCGCAGCCGCGCCGCCTCGACCGCCGCCGCAAGGCGCTCGCGCCCGCGGTCCTCGAGCTGCTTGGCAAACTCGACGATCAGGATCGCGTTCTTGGCCGCAAGCGCGATCAGCACCACGAAGCCCACTTGCGTCAGGATGTTGTTGTCCTGGCCCCGCAGCACGACGCCCACAATCGAGGCGACAAGGCACATCGGCACGATCAGAATCACCGCGAGCGGCAGCATGAGGCTCTCGTATTGTGCGGCGAGCACGAGAAAGACGAAGATCACCGCCAGCCCGAAGGCGAACATCGCGGTGTTGCCGGCCCTGATCTGCTGGAACGCGAGCGTGGTCCATTCGTACGCAAAGCCGTCAGGCAGCGTCTCGGCGGCCAGCTTTTCCATGACGCCAATCGCCTGGCCGAGCGAGTAACCGGGCGCGGCCGCGCCGTCGAGTTCGGCCGCCGGATAAAGATTGTAGCGCGGCACCCGATAGGGACCCGACACGTCCCGCACGGTGGTGAAGGAAGCAAGCGGCACGGTGTCGCCGCTCGCATTGCGCACGCGGATATTGAGCACGTCCTTGGCATCGAGCCGGTAGCCGCTGTCCGCCTGCGCGGTGACCCGGAAGGTGCGGCCGAACAGGTTGAAGTCGTTGACGTAGGAGGAGCCGATATAGATCTGCAGCGCCGTGAACACGTCCGGCATGGTCACGCCGAGGAGTTGCGCCTTGGTGCGGTCGATGTCGAGATAAAGCTGCGGTGTCGAGGTTTCGAAGAACGAGAACACCTGCGTCAGTCCGGCAGTCTGCGCGGCGCGTCCCATCATGGCATAGACCGCACCCTGCAAGGCCTGCGTGCCGCGGCCGCCGCGGTCCTCGACCATCATGCGGAAACCGCCGGCATTGCCGATGCCCTGCACCGGCGGCGGCGCGACCACGAAGATCTGCGCTTCCTGGATCGCGGCAAGCTTTTGGTATAGCCCGCCGATGATCGCGCCGGAGGACTTGCGCGGATCTTTGGCGCGCTCGTCGAACGGCTCGAGCACGGCAAAGATCGCGCCGGCATTGGGAGCGACCGTGAAGGTCGCGCCGGAAAAGCCGACGATATTGACCGCGTGCGCGATGCCCGGCGTCTGCAACGCGATCTCGACGGCGCGACGATTGACATCGTCGGTGCGCGCAAGCGCGGCGCCGGGCGGCAGCTGCGTGACGATGATCAGAAAGCCGCGATCAAGGCTTGGAATGAAGCCGACGGGCGTCTTGCGGAACTCATTGAGACCGAACGCCAGGATGCTCACGTAGGCGACCAGCATCAGCAAGGCAAAGCGCACCACGCGCGCCGCCAGCCACTCATAGCCGCCGGCCAGCCGCTCGAAGCCCGCGTTGAAGAGCCGGAAGAACCCGCGCACCGGCCGCTCCCACAGGCGCGGCGCGTGCGCTGCGTGCGGCCTGAGCAGGAGGGCGCAGAGCGCCGGCGACAGAGTCAGCGACACGATCAACGAGATGACGGTCGCACCCGCGATGGTGAGTGCGAATTGCCGGTAGAACTGCCCGGAAATGCCGGTGATGAAGCCGGACGGCACGAACACCGCGCACAAGACCAGCGCGATCGCGATCAGCGCCGAGCCGACCTCGTCCATGCTCTTGATCGCGGCCTCGCGCGGTGCAAACCCCGCCGCGATGTTGCGCTCGACATTCTCCACCACGACGATCGCGTCATCGACCACGATGCCGACCGCCAGCACCAGACCGAACAGAGACAGGTTGTTGAGCGTAAAGCCGAACAACGCCATGAAGAAGAAAGTGCCGACGAGCGAGATCGGGATGGCAACCAGGGGGATCACCGCGGCACGCCAAGTCTGCAGGAACAGCACGATCACCAAGACGACGAGCAGGATCGCTTCCAGGATGGTATCGCGCACCGCGTCGACCGACTGCTGGATGAACTGCGTCGGGTCATAGACGATCGTGTACTTCACGCCGGGCGGAAAGCGCGGCGACAACCCCTCCATGGCCTTGCGGATCGCCTCGGCGGTCTTGAGCGCATTCGAGCCGGGCCGCTGGAACACCGCGAGCGCGACCGCCGGATCGCGATCGAGATAGGAGTTCGACGAATAGTCGAGCGCCGCGAGATCGACCCTGGCGACGTCCCTCAGCCGCACCACCGCCGTGGCGGTCCGCTTCACCGTGATGTTGCCGAACTCCTCCGGATCGGCGAGCCGGCCCAGCGTCTTGACCGCGATCTGGAAGGCGCCCGGATGCTCGACCGGCGGCTGGTTGAGCACACCCGAGGCGACCTGGACGTTCTGCCCCTGCAACGCGAGCGTGACGTCGCTTGCAGTCAGGCCGAGCGACTGCAGGCGGTCGGGATCGAGCCAGATCCGCATGGCGTAGTCGCGGCTGCCGAACACCGTGATCGAGCCGACGCCCTCCACGCGCGTGATCTGATCCTTGATCTCGAGTGTGGCGAAGTTCGAGATGAAAAGGGTGTCGCGCGACTTGTCGGGCGAATAGAGATGCACGACCATCATCAGGTCGGGCGAGCTCTTGTTGACGGTGACGCCGATATTGCGGACATCGGCCGGCAACCGCGGTTGCGCGACGCTCAGGCGGTTCTGCACCTGCACCTGCGCGATGTCGAGATTGGTGCCGAGATCGAAGGTGACCGAGATCGTGAAGCGTCCGTCCGCGGTGGAGTTCGAGGACAGATAGAGCATGTTCTCGACGCCGTTGATCTGCTCCTCGATCGGCGCCACCACGGTCGAGGCCACGACTTCCGCGCTCGCCCCCGGATATTGGCCGGTCACGTTGATGATCGGCGGCGCGATCTCGGGATACTGGGAGATCGGCAGACGCACGAACGCCACCGCGCCCAGGATCACAAACACGATCGAGAGCACGGAAGCGAAAATCGGCCGGTCGATGAAGAAATGCGAGATCCGCATCGCGCCTCACTGAGTGGTCGGCGTCTGCGCCGGTGCAGCCTGCTCCTGCGCATTTACCTTCGCGCCCGGCCGCGCCCGCATCAGGCCATTGACGATGATGCGATCCTCGGCGGCAAGACCTTCCTTGATCACGCGCAGGCCGTCGACCAGTTCGCCGAGCGTCACGTAGCGCTGGCGCGCGACGCTCTCGCCGTCGACGACGAGCACGTATTTGCGAGCTTGCTCGCTCAGGATCGCGGTGTCGGGGATGAGCAGCGCCGGATAGGCGGGCGAGCCCGGCACGCGCACGCGCGCGAACATGCCGGGCGTGAAGAAACCGTCGGTATTGGAGAACTGCGCGCGGGCGCGGATGGTGCCGGAGGAACTATCGATGACGTTGTTGACGAAGTCCATGTAGCCGCGGTGCACGAAATCGCGCTCGTCGATGAGCTTGAGCGCGACGACGACGCTTCCTTCGCGGCTGGTCACGTCCTTGCCGCCGCTCGAGAGGCGCTCGTAGCGCAGGTAAGCAGCTTCATCGAAGGTGAATTCCAGCCGGATCGGATCGATCGATACGACGGTCGCGAGCAGCGTGGTGTTGCCCCCCGACCCGCCGGTGACCAGATTGCCCTGGGTGACACGGCGGTCACCGATGCGGCCCGCGATCGGGGATCGAAGGTCGGTGAATTCGAGGTCGAGCTGGGCCTGCCGCACCAGCGCCTCGTTGGCCGCCACCGACGCCTGCGCGTTGCGATGGGCCTGCGCGCGCTGTTCGAAGACCTGCTCACTGATCGTGTGGTCGCGCAGGAGCTGCTGGGCGCGTGCGTAATCGGATTCGGTGAAGACGAGATTCGATTTCGCCAGGTCGAGATTGGCCTTGGCCTGCGCCAACGTGTTCTGGAATGGCCGTTTGTCGATCGAAAACAGGAGATCGCCTTCCTTGACAATCTGCCCGTCCCGAAAGTGGACCTGTTCCAAATAACCAGAAACGCGGGCGCGGACCTCGACCATGTTCACGGCGACGAAACGGCCGACATATTCGTCCTGATCAATGACGGTGCGCTGCGTGGGCTTGGCGATGGTCACCGTCGGCGGCGGCGGCGCGCCCCCCTGCTTCGGCGCCTTCCCGCAGCCAGCCAAGGCCAGCAGCGCAATCGCGCAGGGCAGAAACGAACGGGCGAAAAATGGCATGCAAGACCTTCCGAGAAGCACGATCATTGCCTCGTCCGATATAGCAACAATGCGGGCCCGCGTGCATAGGTCGCGCGCTTGTGAACGGCAGGACCCTGCCCTTTTCCCGACGCCGGCGCGACCCCATATGGATGACCGAGCCCGACTGCTCAACCGCCATTGCGCATGCCGGTCATGTCACGGCGCGGGCTGCAGGCAAGGACCCAAAACCGCAATGCTCGATCACGTCCCGTCCGATATCAGCGATTCCACGCCCGTCCCGGCCGACGACCAGGCGCTTCTCGATGCCTATTCCCGCGCCGTCATCGATGTGGTCGATCGGGTTGGCCCGGCCGTGGTCCGTCTCGACGTCGAGGCCGGCAAAGGCCGGCGCCGGGGCGGGACCGGATCGGGCGTGATTGTCGCACCCGACGGCTTGGTGCTGACCAACAGTCACGTGGTCGGCGGCGCAACACGCGTCAATGTCACGACGGTCGATGGGCGCAGTCTGACCGCCCGCGTGGTGGGCGACGACCCCGACACCGACCTCGCGCTGGTGCGGGTCGACAGTGCCGTCACGCTGCCGGCCGGGACGCTGGGCGATTCCAAACGGCTCAAGCGCGGGCAACTCGTCATTGCGATCGGCAATCCGCTCGGCTTCGAGTCGACCGTCACAACCGGCGTGATTTCCGCGCTCGGGCGGTCGCTGCGGGCGCAGTCAGGGCGCCTGATCGACGACGTCATCCAGACCGACGCAGCGCTCAATCCGGGCAACTCGGGTGGGCCGCTCGTGTCCTCGCACGGCGACGTTATCGGCATCAACACGGCCGTCATCCTCGGCGCACAGGGGATCTGCTTTGCGGTGGCGTCCAACACGGCGAACTTCGTGCTCGGGGAGCTGGTGCGCCACGGCCATGTCCGGCGCGCCTATATCGGGATCGCGGCCCAGCAGACCGCAATCCCACGCCGGTTGCGGCATGCCGCCGGCGTCACACAGGCCAATGGCGTCGTGGCGGTGGGCATTGAGCCCGGCAGCCCGGCGGAACTGGCCGGTGTCTGCACGGGCGACATCCTCATCGCGCTCGACGGGATCGCGATCAGCGGAGCCGACGACCTCATCCGCGCCCTCACCGGCGACAAGATCGGGCGGACCGTCACGCTCGACTCCCTGCGCCAGGGCGAGCGGCGGCAATCGGCCATAACCCCGATCCAGAGGGCCCAGCGCGCATAAGGCGTGCGCGCCAAAGCCGCATGGAGCGGTCTCCTTACGGGGTTAAGGGCGCTAAGCCGTTGCGAGAGCCTCCATTTGCGGCACCGATACCGTGTGTGGTGAATCCGGCACACGTCGACGAATCTACCTCGGACGCGCGGGTATTCGATTGCTTTCGCCCGACCTGCCAATAAAATCACCAGAAATGTCCGTTGCTTAGGGGCGTCCGGATGATCTCCGGCAGGAGCCGCATCATCGCTTTGGCGGCCGCGATGCTGGTGGCGTCGCTGCCTGCGCTTGCGCAGATTCCGGCAAGCGAGCTACCGGGACGGGAGCGCGAACGGTTCCAGCAACCCGCGCCCTCACTCGCCCAACCGGGGGCGTCGCCGATTACGCTGCCGGGCGCCATCGCTCCGCCAGGCGCGGACAAGATTGCGCTGGTGCTGCGTGGCGTGCGCACCGTCGGCGGGACCGTCTACCGGTCGGAGGACCTGGCGTCGCTGTACCGCGATCTCATCGGCCACCGGATCACGCTCAGCGCCGTCTATGACATCGCGGCCCGCATCACCGCCAAATACGGCGCCGACGGCTACGTCCTGACGCGTGCGATCATACCGCCGCAAGAGCTCACGCCCGACGGCGCCACCGTCACCATCCAGATCGTCGAAGGCTACATCGACCGGGTCGAGTGGCCGGCAGCGCTGTCCAAGTATCGCGGCTTCTTCGCCGCCTATACCGCCAAGATTATCGCCGACCGCCCTGCCAACATCCGCACCCTGGAACGCTACCTCCTGCTCGCCGGCGATTTGCCCGGGCTCAAGTTCAAGAACAGCCTCAAGGCGTCGAAGACCCAGCAAGGCGCCGCGACGCTCGTGGTCGAGGTGGTCGAGAAGCCGCTTGATGCGTTCAGCCGCGTCGACAACCGCGGCACCAGGGCGCGTGGGCCGTATCAGTACAATACCAGCGTCACCGTCAACAACATGCTCCGCATTCACGAAGCCTTCACGGTGAGCTATGCGGGCGCATTCGACTTGAGCGAGCTGCAATATCTCGCCGGCAGCTACCGCCAGGTGCTCAACAGCGAAGGCCTGACGTTCTTCGCCAGCGCCAGCAACAGCCGCGGGCGTCCGGGCACGCCCGAGCTGCGGCTCCTCGAATACAAGACCAAGAGCATTCTGTTCGAAGGCGGCGTCAGCTATCCGATCATCCGCCAACGCGAGCGCAACCTGATTGTCTCGGGCCTCATGTTCGCTACCGACGACACGAGCGACATCCTCGGCACGCTCAACTCGCGCGACAAGCTGCGGGGCGTGCGGATCAAGGTCGACGCCGACCACGCCGAATTGGGCGGCGCCGTCAACCAGATCAACGTGGTGGCAAGCCAAGGCATCAAGGGCCTTGGCTCCAGCGAGAATGGCGACATCTTTCTGTCCACCGGCAACGGCCGGGTGGACTTCACCAAGATCGAGGCGACCTATTCGCGCTTGCAGCCGCTGTTCCAGCGCCTGTCGCTGCTGGTCGCGGCCCATGGCCAGTATGCCGCCAATCCGCTGTTGTCGGCGGAGCTGTGCGGCTATGGCGGCCGCGGCTTCGGACGCGCGTTCGACCCTTCGGAGCTCGTCGGCGACAACTGCGTGAAGGTTTTGGGCGAACTGCGGCTCGATCTGCCCCACCACATCAAAGAGCTCACCCAGGCACAGCTCTACGCCTACGCCGATCGCGGCTGGCTTCATAATCTTGCCCCGGTTGCGGGGACGCCCGTGAACCAGGATGCGGCGTCGGTCGGAGGCGGAATTCGCTTCGGGTGGCAGCCGGCTTTCGCACCATTTGGAGGCTTTGCTACCGACCTGTCGGTCGCCAAGGGGATCGATGGACCGCGCGACGATTGGCGTTTCTTTTTCATCGTCACCGGGAAGATGTAGGAGAGCAAGCGATGCGCTTCCGCAACGTGCTCCTGACCTCGACTGCGCTTCTCGCGCTCGGCTCGGTGCCCAGCGTGGCCGGCCCGGACGGCCCCGTGGTCGTCGGCGGCTCCGCCACTGTGACCGGCGCCGGCACCAGCACCACCACCATCAATCAGACCAGCAGCCGCGCGATCATCAACTGGAACACGTTCAACATCGGGGCCGGCGAGACCACAACCTTTGTGCAGCCGAACTCCTCGTCGGTCGCACTCAACCGCGTCACCGGCGGGCTCGGACCGTCGCAGATCTACGGCACGCTCAACGCCAACGGGACGGTCTTTGTGATCAACCGCGACGGCGTGCTGGTCGGCCCAACGGGTGTCATCAACACCGCGAGCTTCCTCGCCTCGACCAACGACATCAACAACGCCGACTTCATGGCCGGGCGATACAACTTCAACATCGCCGGCCGCCCCGACGCCTCGATCATCAATCAGGGACGCATCACGGCTTCGAGCGGCGGCTTTGCCGCGCTGGTCGCGCCGGGCGTGCGCAACTCGGGCACGATCACGGCGACGCTCGGCACGGTCGCGCTCGCTTCCGGCAACAGCTTCACGCTCGACCTCTATGGCGACAGGCTGATCCAGCTCTCACCCTCGGACCAGATCGCCAAGCAGGTGATCGACGTCGCGACCGGCAAGCCGCTTGCCTCGCTCGTGACCAACGAGGGTAAGCTCTCGGCCAACGGCGGCCGGGTCGAACTCACCGCCGCCGCCGCACGCGCGGTGGTCGAACTCGGTGATCAACACCAATGGCGTGATCGAGGCAAACACGGTCGGCACGCGCAACGGCCGCATCGTGCTCGGCGCCGCGACCGGCGCATCAAAGCCCGCGGGCGCGCCCAAGCAAACCGTCAAGGTCTCCGGCATCATCTCGGCGTCCGGCACGCAGAAGGGGAGCAAGGGCGGCAGCGTCGTGGTGACCGGCGAGGACGTCCAGGTCAGTGGCGCCAAGATCGACGTGTCGGGCGATGCCGGCGGCGGCAAAGTGATGCTCGGCGGCGACTGGGGCGGCGGCAGCCCGGCCTCTGGCCTCATCAACAACCAGAGCGCCACGCTCGAGAGCTACAAGATCGCCAACGCGACGACGCTCAGCGTCGACGCCGCCACGACCATCGACGCCTCGGCCAGGACCTCGGGTGATGGCGGCAAGGTGATCCTGTGGTCGGACAGCCAGACCACGTTCGCGGGCACGATCTTCGCCCGCGGCGGCGACTCTGCCGGCAACGGCGGTTTCGTCGAGGTGTCGAGTAAGGGCCAGCTCGGCTTCACCGGCACGGTCGACACCCGCGCGCCCAACGGGCTTAACGGCACGCTGCTGCTTGATCCCGAGGACATCGTCATTGGTACCGGCGGCACAATGACAGTCGCAACGCTCGAGGGCCTGCTGGCCAACGGCAACGTCGTCGTCGCGACTGGTGCGGGCACTGGCGACGGCGACATCACGGTCACGGACGCCGTGAACTGGAGCAACAGCAATTCGCTGACGCTGAGCGCCTATCGCGACATCGCGGTCAACGCCAACCTCACCAGCACGGGCGGCGCGGCGGTCACGCTACGCGCCGACAACACCGGCACCGGCGTCGGCACGGTCAGCTTCGGCAGCGGCGCGCAGGTGTCGACCGCGGGCGCGGTGTCGATCTTCTACAATCCGTCGAGCTACACCACGCCGACATCCTACGCCGGCGACATCACGGGCGGCGGCACGCTGACCGCCTACATGCTGGTGAACACGTTTGCCAACCTGCAGGCGATCGACATCAACCTCGCCGGCACCTACGCGCTCGGCAGAGACATCAATGCCGACAACATGGCACCGATCGGCAGCACGTCGACGCCGTTCACCGGGCTCCTCGATGGCCAGGGCCACACCATCACGAATGCGATCATCGCGCCGACCGGCTCGGGCGACAACAACATCGGCCTGTTCGCCGCCATCGGCACAGGCGGCACCGTGCGCAACCTGACTCTGGACAATTTCCATGTGACGGCGAACCCGAACGTGGAGGGCCCAGGCCAGTTCATCGGCGTGCTCGCCGGCTCGAATGCCGGCACGATCGACAACGTGCACGTGACCAACAGCACGGTGAACGGTATACCACTCGATGGAAACAGTCTGCCGATCAACCTGGCCGGTGTCATCGCCGGCGGCCTCGTCGGACAGAACGGGATGTTCGGCCCCTACGACGAGCAGGCCGCGGGCACGATCAGCAATTCGAGCGTCACCAGCGTGACCGTGACGGTCGGCGACGGCTGCATCGGCGACTGCTCTGGCGGCTTGAACATCGCAGGCGGTCTTGTCGGCTCGAACGCCGCGGGCTCCGGCATCACCGGCTCGCACGCGACCGGCACCGTCACCGGCGGCGAGGCGAGCTTCGTCGGCGGGCTAGTCGGGCAAAACGGCGTTACGATCCCGCAATACGAAGGCGACCCCGTCGCCTCGATCGGCACGATCAATTCGTCCTATGCCAACGTGGCCGTTACGATCACGGGAGCGTTCTCGGCCGCGGGCGGGCTGGTCGGGTCCAACGCTCCGGAATCGACCATCACCAATTCGCAGGCGTTCGGCACGGTGACCAGCACCGCCAACGATTTCACGTTCGCGGGCGGCCTCGTCGGGCTCAACGGCGGAACCATCACCAGCACGGCGCAGCCGGAGCTGGCCTCGACGTGCGCGATCGGCGCCTCGTTCTCCTGCGCGACGGGCGCCGTGAGCGTCGGCTCGTTCGGCAGCGGCGGCGGCCTCGTTGGCAGCAACCAGGGCACGATCGAGAAGAGCTTCGCGACCGGCGACGTCGAGGCCGGCAACAACGCCATCGCGGGAGGATTGGTCGGCAGCAATTTTTCCGGCTGTGCCGAATGCATCGACCAGGGGACTGGCGGCGACAACACCGGGACGGTCACCAACTCGTTCGCATCCGGCAACGTCACAGTCGGCAATTCAAGCACGGCCGGCGGGCTTGTTGGCGTCAACGAGGGCACGATCACGACGAGTCCGAACGGCACCATCACGCACGCCAGCGGCAATGTAAGTGGCGGCGACAGCAGCATCCTGGGCGGCTTTGTCGGCGGCAACCTCGGCTCGATCTCACTCGCCTACGCGACCGGCGACGTGACCGGCGGCACGAACGCCATCGCCGGCGGTTTCGCCGGTTACAATGCCGGCAGCATCAACCAGACCTACGCACGTGGCGCAGTCGGCGGCGACAACAACAGCTATCTCGGCGGATTCGTCGGGGTCAACTTCGCCGTGTCGGGCGGCGACAACGAGACCCTGGTTCCCGGCTCGATCACGCAGTCCTACGCGCTCGGTCCCGTCACTGGCAGCAACGAGGTGGTTGCGGCCGCATTCGCGGCGCTTAACCTCGGCACGCTCGACCAGACCTACGCGGTCGGCCACGTCACCGCCGGCACCGGCAGTACGACTGGCGGGCTCGTCGCCGCCAACAACCTGCCGTTCACACCGCCTGGCGCAAACGACAACGTCTCGCTCAAGTCTGACAGCGCCAATGCGGTTACCTCGTTCACGCTGCCGGACGGCACCGCCACCAACTCGTACTGGGACCGCCAGTCCACCGGACAGACCACTAGCGCCGGCGGCACCGGGCTCGACACGGTCGTGCTGGCCGGCGGACTGCCGCCGGGCTTCGATCCGTCGATTTGGGCCCACGGCTCCTATCCGCACCTCGTGAATCTCGGGCCGCAGAATACCGGACCGGACAACCTGCCTCCGCTGCAGCAGACGTCGCCGCTGCAGCAGATCAACAACACGCCGATCAATCCGCCGGCTCCGCCGCCGGATCTCATCAACACGCAGCTCCTCAACCAGCAGCAACAGCAGAGCCAGTCGGCGCCGCCCACACCCAGCATCAACAACCCGATCCAGCTCGACGTCGGGGCCGGCCGCTACTTCTTCCTGCCGCCGCCTGAGGAGACCCGCCTGGTCAAGGACGAGGTGGTGATCCAGCTGCCGTGCGATACACCGCAGCAGACGCTGAACAATGCGCTCGCCCGGCTTCAGTTCGCCGTGCTCAACTCGCAGTGCCTCGCGACCAGCAACGTAGCGATCTACCGGCTGCGCATCGGCAATGGTCAGACTATCGCCAATGCCATCCGCTCGCTTGCCCAGAATCGCATCTTCGTCGCCGGCCAAGCCAACTACCTCTATACGCTCGGACAGGCGCTGGCAGGCGAACGGCAACAGGGCGATGCCGGGCAGTACGTGCTGCAAAAGCTTCACCTCGGCGACATCCATCGCCGCGTGCGGGCGACCAATGTACCGATCGCGGTGATCGATTCCGAGATCGATGCCTCCCACCCCGACCTCGAAGGTACGGTGATCGACCGCTACGACGCCACCGGCGTCGAGGAGAAGCCGCACCCGCACGGAACCGGCATGGCAGGCGCGATCGCGTCGCATCGCCGCCTGCTCGGCATCGCGCCGGGTGCCCGGCTGCTCGCGATCCATGCGTTTTCGATGCAGGCGTCAAGCGCGCAAAGCACCACTTTCAACATCCTCAAGGGTCTCGATTACGCCGTGAACAACGGCGTTCGCATCGTCAACATGAGCTTCGCCGGGCCGCGCGACCCGACGATCGAGCGCGCGCTCAAGGCCGCCTACGACAAGGGCGTGGTGCTGATCGCGGCCGCCGGCAATGCCGGACCCAAGTCGCCGCCGCTGTTCCCGGCGGCCGACAAGCACGTGATCGCGGTCACCGCGACTGACATCGACGACAAGCTGTTCACCGGCGCCAACCGCGGAAACTACATCACGGTTGCGGCGCCGGGCGTCGACATCCTGGTGCCGGCGCCACAGGGCACCTACCAGATGACGACCGGCACCTCGGTCGCGACTGCCCACGTCAGCGGCATCGTCGCCTTGATCCTGGCGCGCAATCCGCGGCTCACGCCTGCCGACGTCCGCCGCATCTTGACCGCGAGCGCCAAACGGCTCGGACCGCACGACCAGTTCGGCGCCGGCCTGATCGACCCGGCCAAGGCGCTGCAGCTTGCCGCGCCCCGCTCGGCGGAAGGACCCTCGCTGCCGCGCCGATAGAGCGAGGCGTCGCTGGCGTCAGGACGGCGAGCCCGTCGACACGCTGCGGCTTCGAAACAGCGTGAGCCACTCGCGGCCGAACAACGCCAGCACCGCTGCGCCATAGACGGCGGCGCCGATCACGGCGATCAACGCGAGCGTTGCCTGGTCCCGGAAGGAGGTCCAGTGCGAAAACAGCGCGGCGACGGGCGCGCGTGTGAGCCAAAGCGCCAGGGCAAGCGCCAATCCCGCGATCGCGAGTCGGCCGGTGGCACGTATCAGCCGCGCATCGATGGCGATCAGCCGCGCCCGCGCTGCAAACCACACCAGCAGCAGCAGATTGACCCAGGCCCCGACCGACGTCGCCAGCGCGAGTCCGACCTGTGCGAGCGGGCCCATCAGCGCGATCTTGAGCGCGACGTTGACGGCAACCGCGACCGCCAGCGCCTTGACCGGCGTCAGGGTGTCGCCGCGGGCGAGGAAGGTCACGGAGGCGCTACGCATCAGCACAAACGGCAAGAGCCCGATCGCATAGGCGGAAAGCGTCGCGGCCGCAGCTCGCGCATCCGCCGCCGTGAATGCGCCACGCGTGAACAGCGCCCGCATGATCAGTTCTGGCACCAGCAGGAAGGCGACGAAGCACGGAACCGAAAGGAGCAGCGTGAGCTCGACTGCGCGGTTCTGCGCACGGCGGGCGCCAGCTTCATCTTCTGCCGCAATGCGCTTCGACATCTCGGGCAACAGCACGGTGCCGACCGCAATGCCGATCACGCCGATCGGCAACTGGTTGAGCCGGTCGGCATAGTAGAGCGCCGACAGCGCGCCGGTCGCGAGAAAACTCGCGATGATGGTGTCGGCGAACAGCGCGACCTGGGTCCCGGCGGACCCGAGCGTTGCCGGCCCGAACCGCTTGAGAAAAAGCTTGAGCTCTTCGTCGAGGCGCGGCCATCGGAACGCCGGGCGAACGCCCTGCCCCGTCACGTCGACGGCAAGCAGCAGCACTTCGAGGAAGCCCGCGATCAGTACACCCCAGGCGGCTGCATGCCCGGGCGTCGGAAAGAAGAGCGCGAGCGCCAGCGTCGCCATGATCGAAAGGTTGAGCAGGATCGGGGCAGCCGCAGCACTTGCAAAGCGGCCGATCGCATTGAGGATGCCGCCATAGAGCGTGACCACCGAGACCAGCATGAGATAGGGAAACGTGATGCGGGTGAGGTCGACAGCGAGCGCGAAGCGGCCGGGATCGCCGGCAAAGCCCGGCGCCAGAAGCCCGATCACCCATGGCGTGAAGGCGAGCGCGATCACCAGCAGCACGACCTGGCAAGCCATCAGCAACGCGAACACGCGATCGGCGAACAGGCCTGCCGGATCACCGCCGCCCTGCTCGCGGATGCGCGCATAGGCCGGCACGAACGCAGCATTGAAGGCGCCCTCGGCGAAGATCGCGCGGAAATGGTTGGGCAGGCGCAGCGCCACGAAGAACGCGTCGGCAATCGGACCGGCCCCCAGCACAGCCGCGAGCATGATGTCGCGCGCGAAGCCGCTGATGCGGGAGAGAAGCGTGAAGCCGCCGACCGTGAAGATGCGTCCGATCATCGGCCCGCCTTGATTGTCGCCGCCGCACGAACGCAGACAGTCATCGCCTGCGAGCGGGCACCCTATCCGCTCAACGCCCGGCGCACCGCATCGATGATCCGATCCTGGGTGGGCTCGTCGAGATAGGCGTGCATAGGAAGGCTCACCACCGCCTCGGCGTGCCGCTCGCTCACCGGCAGACCGCTATCGACAACCGGAAAGTCCCGATAGGCGGCTTGGCGGTGCACGGGCTTCGGATAATAAATCGCGGTCGGGATGCCCTGCGCCTTCAGGGCAGCCACAAAGCCGTCGCGGCGCCCGCGTGGCAGGCGGATCGTGTACTGCGCCCACACCGACGTCATGCCCTCGCGCACCCGCGGAACCGTGGTCACGTCGGCAAGCGCGGCCGAATAGCGGCGTGCGATCAGGTCGCGCGCCGCGATCTCCTCGGCAAAGATCTTGAGCTTCTCGATCAGCACGGCCGCCTGGATAGTGTCGAAGCGGCCGTTCAATCCGATCCGCACACAGTCGTATTTCTCGCGGCCTTCGCCATGAACGCGGATGCTGCGCATGATATCGGCAAGCTCGTCGTCGTCAGTAAACACCGCCCCGCCGTCGCCATAGACGCCGAGCGGCTTTGCCGGAAAGAAACTGGTCGCAGTCGCATGCGCAAGCGTACCAACGGCCCGGTTGCGGCAACGCGCGCCGAACGACTGAGCCGCATCGCCGAGCACAAACATGTTCTCGGCGCTCGCGATCGTGCCGATCGCGTCGTAATCAGCCGGCTGGCCGAACAGGTCAACCGGGATCACCGCCTTTGGCGTCAGACCCAGCTTGCGCGCCGACGCAACGGCGCGCTCGAAGCTGTGCAGATCGATATTGAAGCTTTCTTCCTCTACGTCGGCGAAGACCGGTGTCGCTCCGAGCAGCGCCACAACCTCGGCGGTGGCGTGGAACGTGAATCCCGGGCAGATGACGGCGTCGCCAGGCCCGATGCCCTTCGCCATCAGCGGAAGCAGGAGCGCGTCGGTACCGCTCGCGCAGGTGATGGCATGGCGCGCGCCGCAGAACGCCGCAAGATCAGCTTCCGCCGCCCGGACTTCCGGTCCCAGGATGAATTGGCAATGATCGAGCACGCGAGCGACCGCATCGTCGATCGCGCAACCCAGCCGCCGGCGCTGGGCAGCCACGTCGATGAAAGGGATGGGCGCGGTCGAGGCGCGGGTATGCTGATTCATCGTGCTGTCAATTCGACGGTAGGTTCTAGCCGGTCAAGCGACGCGGCGGCTCGCGCCGTGCCGCGCTCGGCACCGACCTGTTCTGCAGGCAGCGGATTGCAATTTCAAGCCCGGCCACGCCTTCCTCGCCGGTGACCGCAGGACGCTTGCCGCTGACGACCGCGCTGACGAACGCCTGCAGCTCGGACCGCAGCGGCTCGGAATGGCCGACCGAGAGGTGACGCATCGAATAGCTGCCGTCCGGCTGGAAACCGAAACATTCGGTGACCTGACGCGTGAGCAGATCGCCCATGACGTATTTGTTCCTGGTCGCAACCGTCACGTTGCGCGCCTTGAAGGGGGTGATCCAGTTGGTGTTGATATGGGCGAGCACGCCCGAGGCGGTGCGGAACTGCAGGAGCGCGATGTCCTCGCGTTCCGCGATTGCGCTCGCAAGCTGCGGCTGCACGTCCACGATCTCGGAATCGGTGAACCAGCGGATCAGGTCGATATCGTGCACCGCCAGATCGATCACCACGCCGACATTGGACATGCGCGGCGGGAAAGGGCCGACGCGGGTGATGGCGATCGACAGGATGTCTTCCTCGCGGATCGCATCCTTGATCGCAGCGACCGCCGGATTGAAGCGCTCGACGTGGCCAACCATCAGCGTCACGCCGGCCCGGCGCGCCGCCGCGATGATGGCGTTGCCCTCCTCCACCGTCGAAGCAATCGGCTTCTCGACCATGACATGCACGCCGCGCTCGATGCTGGCGATGGCGAGGTCGCGGTGAAAATGCGTGGGCGCCGCGATGGTCAAGGCATCGACGCCGCCATCCAACAGCCCTTCGATTTCCTCATAGGCGGAACAGCTGAGCGCGTTGGCCACGAAGTCACGCTGCTTGCGGTCGGGATCAACGATGCCGGCGAGCTTCACCCCCGGCAGGTCGGCCAGAACCCGGGCATGGTTGCTTCCCATGACGCCGACGCCCACGACCCCCACACGTAAAAGGCCGTCGGCGCCATCTTTCACGGAGTGCACCATTTCCACGCCACGTCCCCAACTGCCCAAAACCAACCCTCGTCCGTTTCCCTAGCATGCCCGCCTGCGATTTGGCGACACGAATGGCGCGGTCGATGAAAACACGTTTCCTATCAGAGCGTTACAAATGTACACAGGAACCCGCGCGCGCCGCCGGCAGAGCGCCATCCGGGCGCCACGCGCTTGCCCGGAGGCTGACGCTGGTTCAATGTGCGGCCGCTTTACCGAGGCGAACAAATGACGGCATTGCCGGATTCCGTTGGCAGATCCCGCGCGTTGGCCCCCGGCCTCGGCCTTGCATTTGCGCTCCTTGCCGTCCTGACCCTGGTTCGCCTGATTGGGCTCAAATTCTCTACGGTCGATCTGTTCTTTGACGAAGCGCAATATTGGACCTGGTCGCGGGAGCTGGCGTTCGGTTATTTCTCCAAGCCTCCCCTGCTCGCCTGGACCATTGCGCTCGCCGAACGCATCTGCGGCGGTTCGGAAGCCTGCATTCGAGCTCCGGCGCCGATTCTCTATCTCGGCACCAGTCTCCTGGTCTACGCGGTAGCGCGGCAGCTTTACGGTACCCGGGTCGCATTCTATGCCGCGCTCTCGATTGCGCTCGCGACCGGGACCGCATTCTCGGCACGCATCATCTCGACCGATGTGCCCTTGCTGTTCTTCTGGGCGCTGGCGCTGCTGGCCTACGTGAAGCTGCTCGCCAACGGGGGGATGCGCTGGGGCGTAGTGCTCGGTATCGCGCTCGGTTTCGGCCTAATGGCGAAGTACGCCATGATCTACTTTCTTCTTGGCATTGCACTGGCGGCATGGCTCGACCGGGATGCGAGGGCTCTCATCCGCAGCCCGGCACTGTGGGTCGCGTTGCCGATCGCCGCCGTCGTGGTCGCGCCGAACATC
Source organism: uncultured Alphaproteobacteria bacterium (assembly GCA_963753575.1). Taxonomy (GTDB): domain Bacteria; phylum Pseudomonadota; class Alphaproteobacteria; order Rhizobiales; family Xanthobacteraceae; genus VAZQ01. The sequence goes on along the minus strand of CAVWCR010000003.1, from coordinate 74,711 downwards.
ATTTGGAACATCGACAACGGCTTCGCAACATTTCGGCACACTGGCGACAACATTCAAGGCGGCGGCGTCGCGTTCAATCCACTCAAGGGTCTCGAATTCATCGCCGCCCAGTTCATCGTGTTCGGACCAGTGGTGTTTGCGGTGCTGCTCTACGCGATCGCACGGATCGGTTCGGCTGCGCTCAACCGGGCCGACCGGCTGATGCTGGCATTTGCGCTGCCGCCGCTCGCGCTCGTCACTGCGACGGGCTTTGTGACCAGGTCGCTGGCAAATTGGGCAGCGCCCGCTTTCATCTCCGCCGCGGTGGTCGTGATCGCCATTCTGGTGCGTCGCGGCGCCTGGAAATGGATCGCGCTGAGCCTCGGCATCGGTGTCTTCGCCCAGGCAGCCTTGCTCGCAGGCGATGCGCTGGCGACCCGGCTGAATGTGCCCGGGCTCGCGAACGGCGACCTTTATCATCGCACGCTGGGCTGGCGCGCCCTCGGCGAGCAAGCCGGCGAACTCGCCCGCCGCGTCGGTGCCCGCACCATCCTCGGCGACGCACGCGACGACGTGGCGTCTGTTGCCTATTACTGGCGCGACCAGCCGGAGCAGGTTCTGTCCTGGCCCCACGCATCAGTACCAAACCATCAGTTCGACCTCACCCGCGCCCTCACCGCGGATGCGCCGCTGCCTATCCTGTTTGTCAGCCACTGCTCCTCCACGGCTCGCCTCTCGGCGCAATTCGAAAGGGTCGAGGCGCTCGGCAGCTTCAAAGCTCCGACCGGGCCGACGTCGGCGCGAACCTACTTCGCGTTCAAGCTCGACGGATGGCGCACACCGGTGCGGCCGCTCGGGAGCTGCTGACCTCCCGAGGCGAAAGCGCCACCTCCTGCCCGACGCTATTGTTTTGATTCGCGATCAGCGGACACCGGACCCCCACCGGTTGCAGATTCTTTTCCGCAATTGCTCGTTCCGTGGCGCGGTGACATCGACCAACTCGGCCGTGATACTTCAGTCTTAGGACCAAAGGACAGGGCCGTTCCATGCGTGGCGCCTCCACGAAAAACGGCGCCACGCGCGCATATTCGACCGGTCCATCGCCGCGCGCCGACGTTCGGTAGCGGGACATCAGGCTGATTCTCCGTAGCGAGCCACTCACGCACAATCCGCGTCGTCGACAGAGCCGCCAGCGCACCACCTTCGCCTGACGGGATCTGGCTCTACGGAGGCATCGATGGAAACGCACCCCACTCACGATCAAGCCGGGCGACGCTGGATCGCCATCGCGCTGATCATCGCCGGGTTACTTGCGGGCGCATTGTTCGCGACGGTGGTGACTTCTCCCGCGCAAATTCAAGAAACGACATCTGCGCCAAGCACGATGCCAGCACTCAACTTCGTCCCCTCCGATTGGGGAGACGTAGGAACCTTCGCCTTCGGTCACGTCGAGTTCGATTGGGACCCGAAGGCGCCAGGCGGGGTACCAGGCTTTGAACTCCTGGCCGCCCGGGTCGCCGCCGCGGCGATAAAGCCCATTCGACGCTCCACGCAAGACAGCAGACCAACGAGCCAAGAAGGGGGATCAGACCATGACCGCAACGCGCTTGCCCGACTGCAAGCCGCCCCGACGCGACGAGAGCATCACGTCGGCGTCGTCACACCCAGAGCTCTTGATTGGAGAGATCGCGATGCGACCACGTGTTCATGTTCCGCTTACGCCCGCCGACCGAGCCGTCGTGTCTGTCTGGTCGCGGCGCATGCTTGCCGTTTACACCGCCCTGGTTGTGGCAGGGTTGACCGCGCACTTCTTGATCAACCAAGCCAGTGAATCGGTTGCTCTGGAGGAACCTTCGCAACAGCGCGCCCTCAGTCCGGCCTGCGTGCATTGGCATGAGGCGGCCGGTGACGCAGTGTCCCGTCTCGCTCGAAGCACAAAGGATGTCGATCTGCGTCAGCTCAACGATGCCATCTTCCGCATGCGGCGCGCCCGCAGGAACTGCGCGGAGGGCTGGTTCATGCTGGCCTGCCAGGACTACTACGCGGTCGCCCGCAGCCTGCCGGGAAATGCCAACACCCGGGAATTGGTGTATGCCTGCCGACCCTCCGCCGAGTGGACGAATGCCGGGAACTCTGCCACCAGCCAACCCTGACTGAGCCGCAAACGGCGGCCGTTGCGCCAATTGCTATGCGCGCGGCCGCGTTCTGCAGCCGAGGATGAGGCGTCTTCCTTATCGATTTGCCAACGCGCTCAAACGGCGATCCGCGTCGGGAGCGCCAAACTCTTTGGCCCTCTGATACCAAGTGCGCGCCTTACCCACGTCCGCGTCAACGCCGCGAACGCCAAGCCGCGAAAGAACAACGGGATCATATGAAGCGCCCAGCGCCAAGGCCGCGGACGCGTTGCCCGCTTCAGCAGCGCGCTGAAAGACCAGCCTGGCAGTGACGAAGTCGCCCGCAGCCACAAATTGCTGGCCCTGCTTGACCAGTACTTCGATCTCGGAGGGATCGAGCGTTCGCAAGTGAGGCTGCGGTTGCGGGCGTTGGGCAGGCGGCGGAGTTCGCTCGACATTCTGAACGGGAGGTGGCGGTGCAGGCGGCGGTGCGCTTTGCTCCGGAGGAGCGACCGCTGCGCGCCGCGGAACTACCGTGACTTGCGATGCCGCGCTTTCTGGCGCCCGCGCGACGTTCCTTCGCTCTGGGCTGGGCGCCGGGACATACTGAGGTCGCGCCGGAACGACCGGCGCCGTCACCGTCAGTGTCTCAACTGCTGGCCTGGTTTCCGCGGACGCGAGCTTAGGATCAGAAGAGCTGGAAGAGCCGGACGCGAAATAGTAAGCGATCGGCGCCGCCACCGCGCTCGCGATCAGCATGCTCATCAACGTCCACATTCGCCCGTTGCCATCTTTCAACTCGGGCGGAGGCGTCAGCAATTCGGGCTGCAATGATGGCGGCACCCGATATCCGTCGATATAGGTCTCGGCGCTGGCGGCGCGACGGCGTTGAATTCTTCCGTCCTCGGGATGAGCGGCCGCCATGGGGGATGCATCTGCGCGTGCGCGGTTCACGGACGCCTCGCGCTGAAGCCGGCGCACGCTCTCTTCGAGCCGCTGCAGGTCAATGTCATCCCCCGGCTCGTCGCGGCCTGCAGGATAGGGCTGACTGCGGCGCTCGCTCGCAGCGGGTCTGCGCAAGTGGCTTTCCTGGACCGGAGGAGCCTCACGAAACTGCAGCGAGCTCTCGGGAAAATCCGTCAGGTCCTGGTCCTCGGACCGGGACGAAACAAGAAACCGGGGCGGCGGCGGATCATCATCAGCCGCACTGGCGGGGTCCGCGCCACGCCCTCTCTTCGGCGCATACGGCGAGCGAACGGACTCGCCATCGGGACGATTGGGGGACCCAAACGGCTTTGTTGATGAGCTACTCATGAACCAACACTCCCACTGAGCTTACGGCCCGAGGACCGCTCGCCGTTCCCGACTTGCTGTCTCTACCTCCGACATCACGAGATCGATCCAACACCGATGCCGACTTTTCGGTGTTTCGTTCGCCCCCGCCTCATCGTTGCCTCGCACCCCGCTGTGCCGCCTGCCATTGCAGGAAATCGCGGAAAAGCTTGTCGCGCTGTGCCTGCGTCAGATTAACACTGGCAGCTCCCGTCGTCCGCAGAAACGTTGCGAAGTCACTGCTCGCCACCTGGGGATCCGCTTCCTGCGGTCGCAAGCGCCGCAGCATCTCTTCCGCTACGCTCCAGCGTGTCCAGCCCGGAACCGTCGCCGCAAGATTGACGTCGCGCCACTTGGGATGACGGGGCGGCTGGCGGAATTTCTCCCAATTCGTGAACATCTGCTCGACCATGCGCTGCACGCGGCGATATCGATCGTGGCCCTTTGGCCAGTTGAACACGGCCAGCACCGCGGGAACCGCAAGCGTATCGACCGACCCGCCCTCCGGCACGAGGTTCGGATAGTCCTTGCTGGTAAATTCGCCGATCGTGTAGTAGTCGGCAAACGTCTTGGAGAACGGGATCGGCAGGAGATGCAAACCCGACTCCCTCGGGATCCTTGCCAAGACATCGATCGGCTTACCGATTTGCCGCATCAGCGCGGAAATCTCTCCCGACTTGAGCTTTTGCATCGCGGATGGGTTATCGAGGAACAGCTGTTCCACCTTTATGCCGAGCCGCTGAAACACGATGCTCCCGGTCAGGCTCGACCCCGCTCCCTGCGGACCGAAGCTGACCTTCTTGCCGCGCAGATCCTCGATGCTGCGGATCTCATTACGCGCGAGGATATGCAGTTCCGATACCGGCAGACGGATGATGTAATTGATCCGGCTTTCGAGATTGGGTGTCTTGCGATGGGTGCGGAAATACTCGAAGACATCCGACTGTGTCACGGCGATGTCGACCCCGCGCAGGTAGAGAAGGTCGTCGAGATTCGACGCCGCCCCATAAGTGACCATCGGGATGATACGCAGCTCGTCGCCATTGTTCAGCACCTGTGCGAGCTCGTCCGCGAAGGTCATGTAGGTGCCTGACAGGAGCCCACCCGCGACGCCGACCGTCCAATTGTTCTTCCGGTTCTTGAGGATGGCGTCCGCCCCACCCTCTTCGATTGACTTGGGGATGGCCTGCGCATGCGCCGACGACACTCCCAGACCGAGGGGGCCAATGCTTAGAGCATGGAATAGGAGCCAGACGGCGAGACCAGATGCAGCACGGAAAGGCAGCACGCGCATTCACATCCTCCCCTGGAATGTGAGCTAGAGAAGGTAGACTCTAGGCTCGGTCAAAATTGTGGTGGACGGCCACATTTATTACTCGCCCATTAAGTTTTTCGCGTCTAGGTTTTTAAGTTTTATTTTATGGTTAATATGCGGCAGCTTATTGGTAATAAAGTACTAAACGTAGGCAACATGATACTCTGGAATAGCATGCTTCGTGCAAGACGTTGAGTTCGCAGGGAATATTTGTTCAAGCCCGCTCCGCCTCATCCGCCAATGACTTGCGATATCCAAACACCCAGGCGACCACCTGGGTGAGCAGCAGGAGACCGAGCACCGACCCCAGCACCACAAGGGACGTCGTATCCAGGAACGTCGCATAGCTGCCACCCAACATCGTCAATGACAGACGGGAATTGGCCTCGAGCCGATCGCCCAGGACCAGCGCCAGCAACAGCGGCGCCATCTCGTAGTGGAAGTTGCGCAGGACGTACCGAAGCCGGGTCGGTCATACCCAATGCTACTTCTCCTTCAGACCCAGGTCGGCCATCACCCGTGCGAGCTTGGCGTCATCCTGCGCAATCAGTTTGGCAAAGTCGGCCGATCCGAGATAGGCGGGCGTAAACCCGATCGCCTTGCCGGCGTTGATGAATGGCTGCAACTCGACGGTCTTCTTGATCGCATCCTGCAACTTGGCAACGATCGGCTTAGGCGTGCCCTTGGGCGCCGCAATGCCGCGCCACATGTCGAGCGCCACCGCATAGCCCGCTTCGCTTGCGGTGGCGACGTCCGGGAAGATCGGATCGCGTTTCGAGCCCAGCACCGCGAGCACGCGCAGATCGCCGCTCTTGACATGGGGGACGATGGCGGCCGGAAGCTGCACGATGCCTTCAATTCGGCTGCCGAGCAAATTGACGACCGCCTGCCCGTGGGTGAACGGCACGTGAATGACGGAGGCATTGCCTGTGATGAACAAGGCCGACGCCGAGAAATGGGTATGGCTGCCGGTGCCCGAATTGCCGATCCGAACCTTGCCGGGATTGGCCTTGGCGTAATCGATCAGGTCCTTCAGGCTCTTCCACGGTGAGTCCGCGCGCACCGCGATGACCGGCGTCTCCACGCTCACGCGCGCCACTGCCTCAAAAGCCTTATAGTCGAACGGCAGCGCACCGGAATGATACGTGGTCGAGATCGAGTTCGAGTTCCAGATGATGGAGTAGCCATCCGGCTTCTGCCTGTGGACGTGGCTGTATCCAATGGCGCCACCGCCGCCGGTGCGATTGACGACGGGGACCGGCACGTTCAGGCGGCTTGCCATCCCATCAGCCAAGTAGCGCGCCGTTACGTCGGCCGCGCTGCCCGCACCGAACGTCACGGTCATTTCGATGGCCTTGCGGCCCGGATAGGGCTGCTGGGCAAGCGCCGACGCAACGGTGCCCATGGACAGAAAGCCAGCGACAACGATTGTTGCCGCAGTGACCTTGATTGCTCGCATCTTCCCCTCCGCCAAGACTTACGGCGTTTAGTCCCCCGACCCGCGCGCCGCAAGTGTGCGCTGCGTCCCCTCCGGTGGTGCCGTCGCTGCTGCAAGCAGCAATACCAAATTAACGTCACTTGTGAGAATGGCAGAATGTCGGAATCATGGCGGACAATTGTTGAACATTCATAGCGGGCTTGAATCAATAGCCACGCCGGAGGCAAGTCGTTGCTGTGGTTATGATTCGCCCTTGCATCAACGCGCCGGGATGGTTCGACAGATCGCGAAGCCAACAATGCAGACTGCCGCTAGTGTGGCGGTTCACAGCGCAGACCTCCCTCCGATGCAGACCTTCCTCGAATAAAGGAGAACGAGATCATGAAGATTGCGGTCCCCGATCTGATTTCCAATTCTTATTTTCCCGCAGCCGCCGCAGTTGAGCTCGGATTCTTTCAACAGGAAGGGCTCGACATGACGCTCGAACTCATTTTCCCGGTCAATCGCACACTCGAGGTCCTGCGCGATGGCGGCATCGATTTTGTCGGCGGGTCCGCCCATAGCGTGCCGTTTGCCTTCCCGGGCTGGAAGGGCGGCAAGCTCCTGGCCGCGCTGGCGCAGAACACCTACTGGTTCCTGGTGCTGCGGGCAGACCTCAAGGCCAAGAAGGGCGATATTGACGCGATCAAGGGGCTGAGCATCGGCGCGGCCCCCCTGGTCGACCTCGGGCTCAAGCGGCTCTTGGTGGAATCGGGCATCGACGAAAAGCGTGATCGGGTGACGATCTGTCCGGTACCTTCGGCGTTTCTGGGCGAGACCAAGAATTTTGGCGTGGCCGCCGCCAAGGCGCTGCAGGCCGGCGCCATCGACGGCTTCTGGGCCAATGGCATGGGTGCCGAGGTGGCGGTTCGCAGCGGAGCCGGCACGATTGTCATCGATGCGCGCCGCGGCGATGGGCCGCCCCAAGCCATCCACTACACCATGCCGGCGCTGATCACCTCGGACGCCGTCATTGACCGCAATCCCGACGAAGTCGCCGCGGCGGTCCGTGCGCTGGTCCAGACTCAGAACGCGCTCAAGGCCGACGTCAGTCTCGCCACCAGGGTGGGTCGCAAGCTGTTTCCCGAAAGCGAGGCGGCGCTGATTGCCGACGTGGTCAAGCGCGACCTGCCCTTCTATGATCCAGCGATCTCGCGCGAGTTCGTAGCAGGCATGACCGATTTTCAACGCCACATGGGGCTGTTGAGCGGCCACGTCTCATACGAGGACGTCGTCGCCACACGCTTTAGTCCGTATTGGACGGCTTGAGGCGTTGCGTAAACCGCTATTCGGCGGCGCGCGAGGCCGGCACCTCGAGCGTGAGCCCGGCCGCCAGCGCATCGTCGCGAAATGCCTTGACGGCGTCGAGCGCCAGTTCGGCGCCTGACCGCGTGCCGAGCGCCGGCATTTTCTTCAGCACGTCCGCCGGCGCCGTGATGATGTGACAGCCCATTGCGTCGGCCTCCACGACGTTGAAGACCTCGCGGGTCGATGCCCAGATGATCTCCACGTTCGCGGTCTTGCGAGCCTGCGCGACCGCATCCTGCATGATCGGCCGATAGTCGATGCCGAAATCTGCAAGCCGGCCGGCGAACACCGACACGCACGCTGGCGCGCCGCCCGCAAGCGCTTCGACCGCACGCGCGACCTGGTCCGGCGTGAAAATCGCGGTCATGTTGATCTTGACACCATCATGCGAGAGCGCCTTGACCGCGTCGAACAGCGGCTCGCCACTCGTCGTCGTCACCGGCAGCTTGACGTGGACATTGCGGCCCCAGGTCGTGATGACGCGCGCCTGCGCGACCATCTCGGGGATGTCGTCGGAGAACACCTCGAAAGAGATGTGACGGTCGGGTACGGCGGCAACCAGGTCGCGCGCATAGGCGGCATAGTCGCGCACGCCTGCCTTTTTGAGCAGCGACGGATTGGTCGTGAAACCCCGGATCCAGGGCTGCTTCGCCATGTCGACGATCTGCGCCTTGTCGGCGCCGTCGGTAAACAGCTTGACCTGCAAATCTGAAAGCTTGATCGCCATGCATCACCAGATTCGTGCGTGCCGGGGCTTCTCTATAGCAAACCCGCCCCCTCGCCGCACGCCGAGAATAGCCCGTCCAGCGGGCGGCGGGCGCTTGCGAGCTATGATGGCAGCAGGGATCGGTAAAGCCCGGCAACCGCCCGCCTGACGACATCCTCGGTAAATCGCTCCTTGACCCGCGCGCTCGCCGCCGTCCCAAGCCGTCGGCGCAACGCCGGATTACTCGCAAGCTCGGTCAGAGCGCGCGCCGCCGCGTCGACGTCGCGCGGCGGAACCAGGATGCCCTCCTGATGCTGGCGCACCAGGTCCCGGCACCCGGGCGTGTCGGTGGTGATGATAGGGCGGCCTGCTGCCGCGGCTTCGAGCAAAGCGCGTGGCAAGCCTTCGCGATAATAAGATAAGAGAAGCGCAACGTGATGCTCGCGCCAGACGCGGGCAACATCCTCGGTGTGGCCGTGCCAAGCGATACCGGGCTCCTTCGACCACCGCCGCAGGGCTTCTTCGGGGATTGCATCCCGATTCGACGGGTCGGGAGCGCCGAACAGATCAAGTTCGATGGGCGCGCCGCGTGCGCGGGCGCGACGGGTCGCCTCGACAGCATCCGCAATACCCTTGGCCGCAATCATACGCGACACGACCGCAACCTTCACGGGCGGAGCCGGCGGCTCCGGCGACGCTGGAAAATCAGCTGGATCGACGCCCGCGCCACCGACAATCGTGACTTCGGGGGCCGTCGGATCGAGTCCAAACTCAAGCGGATCATCCCTGTTCTCGAACAGGAAGCGCGTGCGTGGTCCGCGCAGCCGAGCGACCGCCAGGCGAATGAACGTCCGCATCAGTCCCATGTGAGGACCGCGTTCGACCCAAAGCTGTCCAAGGCCGGTCGGCGCGAGCACAAGCCCCTTCGCCAGAGCAAGCCGCGCCGCAAGCCCGCCAAACACCACTGGCCGAAGCGCAATGCAGTGCACGATATCCGGCTGTTCGGCGCGAATAATGCGATAAGTCCGCAAGAGGTTGCGCAAACCCTCGAGCGCCCCGAGACTTCTCCGCTCGATGTCCAGTGGGATGAGGCGCAGGCCCTCGGCCCTGAGAATGGCCGCATGGTTACGAACGCGCGCCGCCACAATCACCTCAAAACCCGCATCCTTCGCGGCCCGCGCCATGGGCAGGAAATGTGACGCGAAGAACCAATCCTCGGTAACCAAATAGAGGATTTTTGTCATTGCGCCGTTATGGAAGATTGCAGGAGAAAGCGCAATTATGTCACTCTTACAAGCGATTATCATGGCAGAGTACTTTTTGCAGACATTTGACGCGGTAGAAGACGTGCGATGGATTTATTGATCATCCCGGTCCTGATGTGTGGCGGCGCAGGTACGCGCCTGTGGCCGGTTTCGCGCGAAAGCATGCCGAAGCAATTCGTGCCGCTGATCGGTCAGCGATCGACTTTTCAGCAGGTGATCGAGCGGATTTCCGACCCAGCCATATTCGCGCGCCCAGTCGTGATCACCAACGCTGACTTCCGCTTCATCGCGGCCGAGCAAGTCCGCGAATGCGGAATTGAAGCCGATATCGTGCTGGAGCCCTCGCGCCGCGATTCAGGCCCGGCGGTCGCGGCCGCGGCGGCACTCGCAGCCCAGCGCGATCCGCAAGCGCTAGTGCTTGTGCTTGCGGCCGATAACATTTTCGGCAAGCCCGAGGAGTTCCTCGCCGCGTGCCGCCAGGCTGCCAAGACCGCGGTCGCGGGCCGCATTGTCACGTTCGGCATCAAGCCGACGCGTCCCGCCACCAACTACGGCTACATCCGACCCGGCCGCAAGCTCAACGGGGCCGCCGCGCTCGCAGTCGACGCGTTTGTTGAGAAGCCTGATGCGGCAAAGGCCGCCATCTACGTGGCGGACAAGTATCTGTGGAACAGCGGGAACTTCATGTTCCGCGCGAGCGTCATGCTCGGCGAGATCGAGCGCTTCGAGCCCGCGATGGCGACGGCCGCCAAGGCTGCGGTCGCTCAGATGACGCGCGACCTCGACTTTCTGCGGCTCGCCGACGCGCCATTCGTCGCGGCACCCAAGAAGTCGATCGACTATGCGGTCATGGAGCACACCAAGCTCGCCGCAGTCGTACCGGGCGATTTCGGCTGGTCGGACGTCGGCAACTGGAATGCGGTCTGGGACATTCTCGAACACGACGCCGACGGCAACGCCATCGACGGACCGGCCGTTGTGCAGGACAGCCGCAACACGCTGGTGCGATCCGACGAGACTATATTGACCACCGTTGTCGGTCTCAACGACGTGGTCGTGGTCACCACCGCCGACGCCGTACTGGTCGTGGCGCGTCAAAAGACCGAGGACGTGAAGGCGCTGGTCGAAAGGCTCAAGAGCCAGAACCGGCGCGAGGCGATCGAGCATCGCCGCATCTACCGGCCATGGGGCTACTACCAGAGCGTCGACACCGGCGCGCGCTATCAGGTCAAGCGCATCGTGGTCAAGCCCGGCGCCAAGCTGTCCTTGCAAAAGCATTTTCATCGCGCCGAGCACTGGGTGGTGGTGCGCGGCACCGCCGAGGTCACGGTCAACGACGACGTTCGCACGATCCACGAGAACGAATCGATTTATGTTCCGATCGGAAGCGCTCATCGGCTCGCCAACCCGGGCAAGATCGCGCTGGAACTGATCGAGGTCCAGGTCGGCAGCTATCTTGGAGAGGACGACATCGTCCGGCTCGACGATATTTACGCGCGGGCTTAGCCTGCTATAAGCACACCACGTATCGCAACTCGTGGCCGCCGTCCGGCGGCCAAATCATCTTTGGCTTGGCGACTTCACTGGGGTCATGAATGGGACGGCTGCTCGATATCGTAACTCCGCTGCATAAGATGACAAAGAGGGACTACCTCGCCCGCATGAACGATGACAAGGTTCATTGCATGCTCAAGGCGAAGGAGTACGAATTTGACTACTGGGACGGCGACCGCCGCTATGGGTATGGCGGCTACAAGTTCATCGAAGGCCGGTGGAAACCGGTCGCGCAGGCGCTGATCGACACCTACGGCCTCCGCGACGGCTCAAGGGTTCTCGATGTCGGCTGCGGCAAAGCCTATCTGCTCTACGAGATGAAAAAGCTGCTGCCGAAGCTCGAGATCGCAGGCTTCGACATTTCACGCCACGGCCTTGCGGACGCCAGGGACGAAATCAAGCCCTATCTGTACCGCTTCCGCGCGCAAGATCGTTACCCCTATGGCGACAAGCACTTCGATCTCGTGATCTCGCTTGGAGCGCTGCACAACCTGCGGCTCTTCGAGCTGCACACGGCCGTCCAGGAGATCGAGCGAGTCGGGCGCAACAAATACATCATGGTAGAGGCCTATCGAAACGAGCTTGAACAGTTCAATCTCGAGTGTTGGGCACTGACCGCCGAATCCATCCTCCATACATCAGAGTGGATTTGGCTTTACGGGCATTTCGGCTATACCGGCGATTACGAATTCATCTACTTCGAATAGCGGGACCGCATGAAAGTCAGGACTGCCAAAGCGGCCATTTTGACGCGCTCGCGCGAGCCTCTCGTGGTCGACGACATCAGCCTTCCCGACGAGCTCGGCGTCGGGCAGGCGCTGGTCAAGATCTTGTGCACCACGATCTGCGGCGCGCAGATCAACGAGATCGCGGCCGCGAAGGGCCCCGACAAGTTTCTGCCGCATCTTCTCGGACACGAAGCGTCCGGCACGGTCGTAGACATCGGCCCCGGCGTCACCAACGTCAAGCCGGGCGACACGGTGGTGCTGCATTGGCGCCCGAGCCGAGGCATTCAAAGCCGTCCGCCAACGTACAAGTGGCGCAGCGAGACTTCTCAACGCCGGATGGGTGACGACCTTCAACGAATACGCGGTGATCTCCGAGAACCGGATGACCGTCATCCCGGCGGATTTCGATCTCAAGATCGCTCCGCTCCTGGGCTGTGCGGTGACCACGGCGGCCGGCGTGATCAACAACGATGCGGGCGTCAAGATCGGCGAATCTGTCGTTGTCTTCGGGGTCGGCGGGGTCGGCCTCAATGTCGTGCAATTCGCGCATCTCGCCGGCGCGCACCCGATCGTCGCGCTCGATCTCCACGACAGCAAGCTGGCGATGGCCAAGGCGCGCGGCGCGACTCACGTTCTCAATGCTGCGACGACCACCAACATCGCAGAGGAGATTCGCCGCATCGTCGGTGAAGGCGGCCCGGACAAGGTGATCGAAACGACCGGCGCAAAGTCCATCATCGAGCTTGCGTACGAACTCACCAATGCGGACGGAACCTGCGTACTGGTGGGCGTACCGAGCGAGAAGGTGACAATCTACACGCTCCCGATCCACTTCAACAAGGTGCTGACCGGCTCGCATGGCGGCGACGCCGCTCCGCACCTCGACATTCCCCGCCTCGTTCGCCTGATCAACGCGGGCCGGCTGTCACTCGGCGGGATCATCACCCATGAGTTTTCCCTCGACGACATCAACGCTGCGCTTGATGTGGTTCGTGGCGGCGACGCCGGCCGCGTGCTGATCAACGTGACGTAGAACTCGGTGCTGCCGCCGGGTCGGCGGGCGGCCGCGCTTGTCGAGACCATCTGATCCATGAGCACCCAGACATCCGGCACGGTGAGGCCATAACGCTGGCACAGACTGCTTGAATCGAGTGTCGTGTGGTGCGGCGTCGACCCTTCCGGCTGGCCTGCGTCGCGGGCACTGACCTCGGTCACCAGCGCCGGATCGACGCCGAGGCGATGGGCGAGAAAGCGGCCGAGTTCGGCATAGCTCGCATCGCGCGGGCCGGTGAGTTGGTAGATGCCGCTGGCCCGATCGCGCATGAGGGCGCCAATGGCCTTGGCCACAAGATCGATCGGCGTCGGGGCGAGCGGCATGTCGTGAAATGCTGAAATTGGCTGGCCGGCTGTCAGCATTGCGGTCCAGCCTTCGATCAACGGCATTGCCGGCGCCACGACCTTGCCAAGACGCAGGATCGCTGCCGGCGCGCCCCGACCCATGTGGCGGCGCAATTCCGTTTCAACGCGCGCTTTCTGACGGCCGTATTCGCTCACCGGACAGGTCGGCGCGTCCGGTTCGACATTGGGCGTCAAGCCATCGAAGACCTGGTTGGTCGAGAGAAAGAGCACGTGACTATCGCCCGCGATCAATCGCTCAATCAGGGTCAGCGTGCGCGTGACGTTGATGAGCGCCGATCCAGCCGGATCGGCGGCACAGGCGGCAAGCCGGGCAATCGCAGCCAGGATACAGGCCGAGCGCGTGCCAGGCGGCGGCTCCCAGTCGTCAAGCTCTGCCGCAAGGTCAAGAAACGGACGGTCGGCGGACACGCGGTCGCGCCGCCGTGTCGTGGCCCACACGGGCAGCCCTTGCGCTTTGAGGAAGCGGGCGGTCGAAACACCAATCTCGGAGTCGCCGCCAATCAGCAGCATCATCGCGCCCCCGCGCGCGTCACGCCACTTTGTCTTTCTTTGCCGTCCGCACCACCGAAGCCGCAATCTGCTCTGCCATCAGGCCATAGACATCGAACAGATCTTCCTGCACGCCATATTTGTGCGGAAATGCATCGGGCAAACCCATCCGCATCATGGGCGGCAGCGCACTGCCAAGCTTCTCGACCAGCACGTCGGTGACTGCGCTGCCGAAGCCGCCGATCAGTGTCCCCTCCTCCACAGTCACCAAGAGCCGTGCATCGCGCGCAAATTCGAGCACGGCCGCCTGGTCCAGCGGCTTGACCGTGTGGAAGTGGACAACTGAAGCATCGACGCCATCTCTCGCCAAGATCTCGGCGGCGCCCAGGCAGTTTGTCGTCATCACGCCGGTTGCCAGAAACACGATCGAGTTGCGTGAGCGCGCCCTGCGCATGGGAATGGCCTTGCCGATCGCAAAGCCGTTCTCCTCTCGGCTTACGATCGGATCGCCGCCCTTGGCCAGCCGGATGTAGATCGGGTGCGGCCAGTCGAGCGTGCAATCCATCAGCCGCACCATCTCCTTGGCATCGCACACCGCCGTCACCGTCATGTTCGGCAGCGCGCGCATGATGGCGAGGTCCTCGATCGCCAGATGGGTCGGCCCCAACGGAGCATAGACCAGCCCGCCGCCGTTGCCGATCAGGCGCACCGGCAGGTCGTGCAGGCAGAGGTCCACCGCCACCTGCTCATAGCAACGGCGGGTGATGAAGGTCGCAATCGTGTTGACGTAGGGAATGTAGCCCTCCATGGCGAGACCCGCCGCCATCCCGATCACGTTCGCCTCGGTGATGCCCTCCATGTACCAGCGCTCCGGCATGTCGCTGCGCATCTTGTCGAGAAGGCCAGGGCTGAGGTCCGAGCCTATGAAGAGCGCGCGCCGGTCGCGCTTGGCAAGCTCGTAGACCATATTGAGGCAGGTCGCGCGCACAGGCTTACTCCAGGGCGGCATAGAGCTTGGCGACCACATCGCCGGAAAGCTTCGACTTATGGTGCCAATTGGGATCGTGCTCGGCGAACGGAATGCCTTTGCCCTTCACCGTATGGCAGATGATGGCGCTTGGCTTGTCCGGCGCCAGTGGCAGCTCGCGGAAGACCTCGCGCAACGCGTCGACATCATGGCCATCAACATCCGCCGCAGCGAAGTTGAATGCGCGCCATTTGTCGAGCAGCGGTTCGAGATCCTGAATCTCGCGGGTCGGCCCCGCCGACTGAATCTTGTTGTAGTCGACGACCGCGGTGAGGTTGGAGAGCTTGTGTTTGCCCGCGCACATCGCAGCCTCCCACACCGACCCCTCGTTGATCTCGCCGTCACCCATGACCACGATGACGCGGCTGTCGCGCTTTTCGATGCGCGCCGCCAGCGCCATGCCCACGCCGACGGATAGCCCATGGCCGAGCGCGCCGGTCGAGGCCTCGACACCGGGGACCTTGGCGGCTTCCGGGTGTCCGCCCAGGATGGAATCGCGGCGGCAAAACGTATCGAGCGTCTCCAGGGGAATAAACCCCTTGTCGGCAAGCATCACATAGAGCGCGATACAGCCATGCCCCTTGCTGAGAATCATGCGGTCGCGGTCGCGCCATTTCGGCTCATTCGGACGATACCGGAGGATGTCGTCATAGAGCACGCGCATGATCTCGATCAGCGACATCGACGAACCGACATGGCCGCGCTCGCCGCCTGCGAGCGCGCGCACGACGAGACGCCGCAAGTCCTTCGAGCGCGTGTCAAGCGCAGGGCTCGCAATCGGCGTGAGATGCATTGCCTCGCTTCGCGCAGCCATGCGTTAGGCCTCCACCATCTGAGGCAACGCCGCCAGAAAGGAGCGTGCACAGGCTAGCTGCCGCGCCTTGGCGTGGTCCCAGTCCATAGTCTCACCGGCGAGAACGCGACGCTGCCAGCGCTCGGGCAGAAACTCATTGAGCAGAATAAGCGCCCAGCGCAGCCCGAATAGCGGCAAGTAGGCCGCAAGCCTCGGCTCAAACAGCGGATCGCCCCCGTAGATGCTGGCGGCAAGGCCTCGCAAGCGACGTCGCAACGGCGCCGGCAGCGGCCAGCCGGGATGCAACAGGATATCGGCAGTCAGCTTCACCGGATCGTCCCATCCGAAATATTCAAAATCGACGAACGCCAACGAACCATCGTCGCGACGCAGACTGTTGTGGAAGCCGAAATCGGCTGGGACGAGGGTCCGCCATTCCTGCGGCAGGTTCGCCTCAAAATCAAGGCCGGCGGCGGCCGCAGCGCAACGCGCATCCACAACGCGATGCTGCCGCTCGGGCACGAGCGAAGCATCAATGAAATCAATCAGATCCTGCTCGCTCTGCAGGGTCTGCAGAAGCGCAAGGCGCGCATCGATCTGGCGCTCGATTTCAACACCCGCGAGGCAGGCCTCTGCCGCCATGGGCTGCGCGCCGGCCTCCGGCATACGACGCAGGTCGTGGATGGCTTCGAGGAAGACCGCGGCCGCGTCGACATCGGCCTCGTTCACATCGCGGACTTGCGACCCGTCGATCCAGGTCAGTAGGGCATAACCGTGGCTCAGGTCGGCGCCGACAATGCGCGGCACGTTGTCAATTCCACAGCGCTCCATGAGTCTGAGGGCTTCAGCTTCCGTAGCAAGCCGGTCACGCGGGTCGTCGCGCCGCGACGGATACTGCTTAAGCGCGAACACCCTCTCACCGGCCCGGACACGGTAGATTCGGCTGTTACGACCGCCAGCATCCAGCCGGCATAACTTGACCGGGGCGCCGGCGAGCGCACCAGCAACGGTCTGCGCCTCGAGCAGCGCCAAATCAGCCGCCATTGCCAAAGACCTGCTCCTCGATATGCCGCCAGGTCGGACAGACCACATAACGTGCGTCCGGTGCGGCAGCTGTCTGCTCGGAGAATAGGATGCGGTTGACATCCGCAGGAAAGGTGGGATCGGTGAGAACCTCTTCGAGATCGTCTATGAAGTGAGTACAGCCAACCGCTGCTATGCGCGCAAGCTTGGCCGCGCGTGTGTCCTCGAAGTAAATCTGCTCGATCGGGACGGAAAACTCGCCCACTCCCACGACACCGCGAATGCGCATCCAGTCGAGCGCCGCTTGCCGCAGACTGACGCGAACTGGGTCGTGATGACCGTACTCGGTCTTGTGACTCACGATAGCCACGAGTCGCTGCTCGAACCGGCAGCGCCGCAAGAAGGCGGCCACTCCCTCAAACAACAAGGCCTCACCAATACCCTGCCCGTACACGTGTCCCTGCAAATGCTGCCAGGCAAGCTCCCCATCGGGGAGAAGGCGTATGGCATCGCGGATCGCCTGTTTTTTGCCCTGGAAACTATGACCGACCAGGCCACGCTCTCTGGCGGCGGCAAGAAACACCTCATCATAGCCGATGATCGTGTTGTCGAAGTCTATTCCGATCCGCATCCGTGGGTCCGTTCCGACTGGAGACCATCTGACTGAACACGGTCTGGCTGGTCACCGTCGGGCTGCGCCCTGTCCAGCCGCACTCCGGCGCACATCGCGAAAAGGTAGTGCGCCATTGGATAGAAGCCGGTATGCACGACTTCGTCGTTCATCGAGAACACGAATACTCTGGTAAAATAGCGCTCAAGGAGGGCCTTCAACTCCCTACCCGTCTTGCAATTGACGTGGCCAGCTTTGCTGGGAGGCGACGCATAGAGCTGCGACTCGATAGATGGCGTACCAATGATCAGAACCCCCTCGCTCGAGACAGCGAACCACGAAGATTGGTGAGGTAGGCGTGCTCGTCCGCACTGTCGATGTGCTCGAGCACGTCGAGGCTGTAGAGGCCGTCATATTTCTCCGGCAAGGGCGCTGCAACGATGTCATGGATAGCGGCCTTGAGGGGCCACCGCTCATCCTGGCGCGATAATAGTCATCGATGAACACTGGATCGAAATCGTAGACTGTAAGCTTGTCCTACCTCTTGCTGAACGATCCGCGACCCGAAAGCATCGCCGCACCCGACCTCGCCGACATCGCGGCGACCGCTCAGCATCTTGGCGACAAATTTGTAGCGCGCCAACAGAAACGTAAGACGCCGTGGATCGTCGTGCCAGACCTGATTTGTCATCAGCCCCAGCGACGTCAGGCCGAATTTCTCCTTGAGTTCGAGGCAACGAGAATATTGCGGCTCGCGCGTACCCGCACCAGCGGCTAATCGCGCCCTCTGTAGCCTGCATCCGCCGACGCGGACTTGCTTCCACCCTTCCCTATCTCCCTTAAGGAGCGTCGGCTCGCCGCAGCCCCTCTCCGATCGACGCGCAGCCGCATGAGGAAGCTCGAACAGACGCCACGCGGTACCCGCTCCGTGGTACGGCGGAGTCGGTCCAGATTGCCAAGCCCCGACAGCAGAACCAGAAACTCCCGCGCCCACCGCCAGGATTGGCAACCCGACAATCGGCCAACGGCTGGCCAGCGCACGCAAACCGCCCAATCCGCGATAGGCGCCCCAACGAACAGGATTTGCTGGCACATATTGAACGTATGTGGGCAGGGCGCCGGGCCGGATGAACCGCAGCGCGTGATAGCCCACGCCGGATCCAAAACCTTCCGATTGGCCAAGCGGGCGCCGATTGCGAACCGAAACGACGATCGTCCCTTCGGGCTTCATCAGCGGTACGATCCGGTCAATGAGATCGGAACCCTGCGCCATCTCGTCTTCCGCAAGCTCAAGCAGGCAAACATCAAAATGGTCCTGCAACGGCTGGTAGCGCTCGGGAGGACTGTGAAGAAATGGACCGCACCGCAACCGGCGCACGCGCTCTCCACTGTCGGCAAGCGCGACCGAAAAAACCGTTGGCTCATTCGAGAGCACCAGGAGCCGCTTGCTGGGATCCGCAAAGAACGGCTCGAGCTCCTGCAGCACCATCCGAAAGTCGACCCAGGCGGGATGCCAGGGAAACACGCGCGGCGCCTGCCCAAGCAGCGCCCCCTTAGCCCGCCACAAAAACCAATCGTTAAATCCATTGGACGCCCCGCGTGCGCCCAGAACATATTGCCACTCATCCTCTTCGATCTTGCGACCCTTCGCGTCGTAAAACGTTGCAATGGCGCCGCGCCAATAGGGGTGATTCCGATGGGGCTGTGGCGCGCTCTTTATCGTATGTTCTACGTCATCGACGAAAGCATCTGCCTCGGCGTTGCTCTTGCCGATGTCAGGCGGAATATCCTCGACATGGAAAATCAACGATTGGCGCGCATTGGCGCGGTGCATCGCTGTCGTCCATTCACCCAGGCTGCGCGCAAGCGCATTGGGCTTGAGCGGGCCAGGGCGCAAGAAAATCAACTCGTGGCTGCGCGGCTGCATCTCGATCACGAGATATTCATCGGAATCCCTGATGAACGCCACATTGCCCGAGGGACACATCTCTGGAACGAAGGAGTAATCGCACGACGCACCGATGTTGAACTCGGTCAATTCAGGGCGCACGCACAGCATGTGCATCAGGTAGAAACGGCCAAGAACCGTGGTGCCGTCGACGCGCCAGAACAGCCGATTGGTGTGCGAGTTGTGGCTGAGCGGAATATTGACCGTATTCGCGACCGTCGCCGGGTGGAGATGATTGAGCGCCCAAAGCATAAGCTCCCGCGGCGACAGCGACAGCGAAAAACGGCTCGCGCGCAGTTTCTCTTGCAACCAGGGTGACGCCTCTTCGTTGTCGACCTGAAAATTACCGACGACGACCGCACTCGCACCGCACCGCATGTGCTCCAGTGCATTTCTCAGCGAGCCGTCGGCAACAACGTAGTCAGACACCAGGAAAAAGAAACAGGTATCAACCATGGCGGCGCCGACCGAGCGAACGACCTCCGTGTAGGCGATCGTAATCGTCGTCGAGTGATTGCCGTCAGTGATGAGATGATCGATCAGCCTGATATCGGTCCGGCAGATCTTGGCCAGTTCCCGAAAGCCCGCATGCTCGCTGATGTACTCTCTGTCTTCCTCACTCGTCAGAATGATGAATTCGCAATCCAGCGCGCGGGCCAGCGCCGGCACGTTGCCCGGAGCAAGCAGGGTCGGGAGGCTCGTTTCGAGGAACTGACGGACATATTGGATAGCCCCACACCGGCACGATCAGCTTGGTTGCGACCGGCGGCGCTCGACGCGACAAGGCAGGTGCCGATTCTGTAGAAATCTGATTTGCCGTTTCCTCGCGTGCCAACACGTCGTCCACCGTCATCGCAGTCCCAAAGACTGCATCCGCTTGATGTTATAATAGCGGTCGTCGGTCATGGCGTTCGGCACCTTTCCGGCATTGAACGCAGTCTTCAAATTCACAATGGCATCCCTGACCGTACGCTCCGCCTTAAAACCGAGATCGCGGCGAATGCGCTCCGAGGAAACGTGATAGGAACGGTGATCGTCCGTCGGAGTCACCACGATGTCGACCCCTTGGCCGACTTCCGCCTTCACCATCTCGGCAATGGCGTTGACCTTGAGATTATCGTAGCCAGCGTTCCACACTTTGCCGTCAACCATCGCATCCGGCGCCTCAAGCAGCCGCAGATAGAGGTCGGTCATGTCCTCGACATGAAGGTTGGGGCGCAGCTGTTCGCCACCGAACACCGTGATCCGCCCGTTGTTGATGGCATGATTGGTCAGGATATTGACGGTGAGATCGAGGCGCAGTCGCGGCGCATAGCCGCACACCGTCGCTGGCCGCAGCGTCACCGCGATAAAGCCGGGTTCGCGCTCCGATTCGAGCACCTCCTCGCAGAGCGCCTTGTATTTCGAATAGTCGGTAAGCGGCTCAAGCGGCAGATCCTCGGTGACGCTGGCGTCTTTCTTGATGCCGTAGACCGACGATGACGACGCGTAAATGAACCGGCGGACGCCGGCATCCTTGCACGCCTTCACAAGCGGCCGGAAGCAGTCGTAGTTGATCGAACGACCAAGGTCCGGATCGAGATCGAATGACGGATCGTTCGAGATGCAGGCCAAATGGATGACAGCGTCACATCCGGCGGATGCGCGCGCCACGTCGGCAGGGTTGCGCAGATCGCCCTTGACCTCCGTGAGCCGGGGATCTGAGCGCAGGGCGGAAAAGATATTTTCCCCGTAGATATAGAGATCGAGCACAGAGACCTCGTAACCGGCCGCAAGCAGCTTGGGCACGAGGTTTGAGCCGACATAGCCGGCGCCGCCGGTCACCAGGACGCGTTTGAAACGCTCAGTCATCAGCCGATTCCGATCATCGTACGGGTGCGAGTCCTTCGCCCCAGCCCATGTCCATGTCCAGCACGGCATGGCACAAGGTCAAATGCGCAATCTCGACAAAGCCGTATTCCTGTGCGGGCACGTAGAAGTTCACATCACCGAGCCGACGCAGGTCGTTGTCTTCGGAAAACCCCGAATAGGTCGCAATCTGACAATTCCGGTTCCGGGCCGCAGCAACCGCCTGGAGGATATTGGGGGAGCGTCCGGAACTGCTGATGGCGATCAGAAGATCCCCCGGACGGCCATGGAGATCAATCTGCTTGGCAAAGACATTCTCGTAACCGAGGTCGTTCGCCAGACAGGTCAGCGCCGATGGATCATTGAACGACAGGGAGCGCAGCCCGCCATTCTTGGAAAAATCGATCGCCAGATGGCTCGCAATCCCCGCGCTGCCACCGTTGCCAATGAACATGATCTTGTTGCCGTTGTCGTGCGCCCCATGCGCGGCGCGTCTAACCCACTCGCACCCCTCGTCGAGCGGCATCGGCTGCGACCCGCGATCAGAGACTACCGTGCCACGCACCGCATCCGCGAGGGTTGCGATGTATTGGGGCAGTCGCTCCGGCGAGACCGTGCTCATTTCAAGAGGCCAGTGATGCCCTTGACCAGCGAGGGCTTGTCGATCGATCGGCGGTGGCCAATGATTTCGACCTTCAGCGCACCGACGACGTTGCCGATGAACCCGACCTGGTGCATGGCGCCGCCCGCCGCCACCAATGGCGCCGTTATCGCCAGGAAGGCGTCCCCGGCACCCACCGTATCGACGACACTTCTGGCGAAGGCCGGGATGGTGTGTGCGACCCCGCCGCGCTCGTAGGTCACGCAGCCATGCTTGCCCTGCGTGACGATGATCTTCGAGCACATAACGTAACTTTCGACCAGCCGGCGGGCGATCTCGCCGATATCGGATATCCGGTCGCTGACGGCGAGGCGGGCCTCCGGCGCATCGATGCAAATGTAATCGGCGCAGGGGTATTTGGTGATGAGATTGTAGCCAAGATTGGCGCTGTTGCTCTGGGTGTTGACCGCCAGGAATCGCGACTTGAGATTCAACATTTCGATTGACGACTGCGCCAGCAGGCCGTGGCCGAAATCGGTTGCAATGACGAGATCGTAGTCTCCGGCCGTCGATGAGATCGCGTCATCCACCTGTCGCTGGACATCGCCGGTCAGGGGCTCGTCGTTCATCAGATAGACTTCGAACAGCTTGCGCATGTAAGAAGGGTCGACGAAGCGCCGCTTCAAGGTGGTGGGGGCTGCAGCCCTCTCGAACGTCCGCATCTGCACGTTCGGGCGCAGGCTGCGGCGGATGAAGTCCTCGAAACTGTCGGAGGCGCCCAGACACGTGATGATGTCGACTTCCTTGCAGAATGAGGCGACGTGATTGGCCGCGGCAAAGACGCCGCCGGCGAACAGCTCGCGATCCTGGTAGCGGGTCGCAATCATGTTCTCCTTGGGCGTCTTGCCCATCGGAACGACGTATTGATATTCGTCGATGATCGCATCGCCGATCATCAACACCCGATAGTCGCGCACGCGCTCGATCAACGCGAGCAAATCCTCGAGCCCGCCGTCCTTGCGCAGCGTATCGAGATGCTGGCGGATATGGGGTTCGAACACGTTGATGTGGCGATTGATCAGCTCGGTCGAGCTGAACGTCACCTCGTCGGTAAACCGGATCTCACCGCCATGCGCCTCGACCGCCTCGCGCTCGAGCGCGATCTTGCCGGTGATGTCGCCGGCCGGGTTGAGATAGTCCTGCCCCTTCACGTAGATGCTGGGCCGGATGTGCTCGATCGCGCTGACGGCGTCGGGGGCGTCGTTGATCGCGACCCAGTCGACATATTCGGTGGTCGCCAGCATTTCGCCGCGCATCTCGGCGCCGAATACCGGGCGGCCCGGCCCTTTGTTGACGAAACGGTCGGCGGTGACCGTGACGATCAGGACGTCGCCCAGGGCGCGAGCGGCTTCCAGATGCCGGACATGGCCGAGATGGAGAAGATCGAACGTGCCATGAGCCTGAACCACGACGCGGCCGGCGCTGCGAAGCTGCTCGGCGATCTGCGCGACCTCCTCCAGCGTGCGCAGCTTGTCGCGCGGACTGGTGGCGCTCGGCGGCTCAGGCAGGCGGTTCAGCTTTGCGACGCGCGATTCCATGCCTCTGCCCCCTGGGTGGCCCCTCCAAGGAATCGGAACCAATCTGACGTCGCCTCGGCGATGCGGGCGGCTGTCCACACCGGCGCGTCGCGCCAGTAATCGATGTTCTCTCGCATAATCCGCACGCCGTCGGCAAATGCTACCTTCGGCATCCAGCCTAAGTCCCTACGGATCTTGGTGATATCGGCGAAGGTGCAGTCAGGCTCGCCGGGCCGCTTGGGAATCGATTCTGTCGGCGGCGAGCCAAGCTGCCGCACCAGTTCGTTCACGCTTACCGGACTACCACTCCCGACATTGTAAACCTCCCCGCTCTTGTCGCTCTCAGCCGCCACCACCAGCGCGTCAACGACATCGGATACGAAGGTGAAGTCGCGCGTCTGCTCGCCGTCGCCCACAATGGTAAGCGGCTTGCCGGCCAAAAGTTGCGCCAGAAAGACGCCAAATACCGCGCCATAGGTACCACTGGTGCGCGCGCGAGGGCCATAGACATTGAAAAATCGCAGCGACAACGCCGGCAGCCGGTAGACCTTGGCCCAGTGCAATACGAGTTTCTCCCCGAGCAATTTGGTCAGGGCGTAAGGATAGCGCGGATCAGGCGGCGCCGTTTCCGGCGTCGGATAACTCGCAGGGATCCCGTAGCAGGAGGAGGACGCCACGTAGACGAAGCGCTTGACCCCATTGCGGCGCGCCCCCTCCAGCACCGCGAACGTTCCGTCGACATTGGCGCGATAATAGGCCTCCGGCTCCTGGATCGACGGCACGATATCGGCGCGGGCGGCGAGGTGGAACACGCGCTCCACGCCGGCCATGGCGGCAGCCACGGCAGCCGGATCGGCAACGTCGCCCTCGACGATGGCTAGGCTGCGATTGCCCTCGTGCTGCTGCAAGTTGGCACGCCGCCCCACGACGAAACTGTCGAGCACGCGCACGGAGCGCCCCTCACCGATCAGGCGATCGACGAGATGGCTTCCGATGAAGCCCCCACCTCCGGTTACCAGGTCGACCCCCGGCGCCACGAGCACCCCCCAACTACGTTCAGGCCATGGTTAACAGCGAGATCGCCTTTATAGGTGCAGGACCGCGGAATGCAAACCGCTGGTTTCGCCTGTTGGTGTATCGAGATTATGACGCTATTTCAAATCCTTATAGCTGCCTCAGCCGCTCCTTGGCGTTTGGCTCAGTTCGAGCCAGCCTGCTCCCCACCTGCTTTGCAGCTCCTGGACAACATGTCGCAGGGACAACGGTGGGGATGCTGCCACGCAATCCACAACCAACGCTAGCGCAGCTAGCGCCCAGGTGGCAAGGCTGCTGTTCAGCGGCGATGCACGATGACCGGATAACGGGGGCCATTTGTCCGAGCACATGGATATCGTCAGGCGCGTGATCCGACGCAGTCGGCGCGAGCTCAGGCGAACCCACCACACCATCAGGAGCCGGGTTGGGACTGCGCGCCAGATCGCGCGGCGCTTCGAGCAATTTCGGCGGGCGTACGAGAGCCAAAATTACGGAATCGCGTACCAGTGCTTTGCCGCAGCGCTCGATCTGGATGCAGGCATTGCCTATCGCTACTTTGTCGTGCGCGCGAGCGCCCAGGTCGAATTTACCGCACGGGCGACGGGGCGGATCGAGGAATTGACGTCGCGGCTCGACGCGCTTTTTGCCCGACATCCGACCATGCATCTGCTTTGCGACGACGACCCCGACGACATTCAACGACTATGCAAGCTGCGGGAATCGAACATCAAGAGGGGGCTGCCGAGCGTCGCGCTGGTCACGCTTGCGAAATCCGCGTCCATTTCGGTTGCCAGCATATTCACCTCGGGTCTCAACCTGCCGAGCTTTGCCTATTCGTTCAACACCGCGGGCGTCATTGAAAGCTGGGCGCGCGACTATGCGCGTGGCGGGGCCTGCTATGCGACACACCTGCGGCCAACCCCGGACACCATCGAGCGCCTTAGGCGCAGCGGCATCAGCAAGATCATCGTGCACGTTCGCGACCCTCGCCAGACGCTGCTGTCCACGGTTCATCATCTGTCGCGCTATCCGGATCAGCTCATCACGCTGACCAAGACCGTCGCCCATCGCCCGATTGCCCAGCAAATCGAAGAGCTGATGGATATCTATCTCTACCGGATTCGCTGGATCATGGGGTGGATGGAGGCCGAGAGGGAACTGGGGCTCATGTTCTCGACGTTCGAGGACTTCGTCCGCGACAAGGATGCCTTCATTCAGAAGTATCTGAACTACTACGATGGTCCCACCGACGCCTTTTCCTATGAGGAATCCACGACCCGTCACCAGGGAACCGACTATCATTTTCGCAAGGGCGAGGTTTCCGAGTGGCGCGACGTGTTCCCGCCACGAGAGGCGGCCTATTTGTCAAGCCTATTGCCGAAGGAGATGAAGGAACGGTTTGGATGGTCCGACTAGAGAAGCCGAAGTAACATTCTTCTGATTTTGCCGCGGAGAATCTGCAAATGAGATAATCTCAGTACTTATCATGGCCTTAATTGCAGCAAATCGGCAATCTTCTTAGGCATCGCGTCCCAGAGTTGCCGTCGAATCTTGTCGCTTACCTTGTCGCGCCATCCATCGTCATTACCAACCACGTAGTTCGCCTTGATTTCGGGAAGCTCACCATTGCTGTAGCATTGCAAGTTTGGATATAAGGGCGCCAGCCTTTCGAAAATTTCTGTCAATACGAGATCAGGTTGAGTTCGAACGCGCATCGAATCGAGCCAGTTCACCTGTACATTCGAATCGGCGGCGGCAATCCACTGGTGAAGCCACGGAACGTATCTGCTTCGGTAACCGTTCAACAGCCGCTTTTCGTATTGGCGATTGGTCATCACCCGTCCGCTCGACTTAAGTCGAAGCTGGAGTGCAGAAGCAGTCGCCGCGCGCGGATCCCTGACAAGAACAAACACCTCCTTTACTTGGCATTTCTTGAGGACCCTCAAATTGAAAGCTGAAGCGCCAAAATGGTCATGAGTAACGGCTCCTCCTGGCGAGAAGCTATTGAGCCAGCGAGCAATCACCGCGTAGTGCGGGAAATCGCCGACGCTTACGCGCATAACCGGAATGTTTAGCATCCCAGCTATTGTCTGAGTTAGCGTCGCGCTTGCTGAGCGCGGCATGGAAGCAATTAATATGGAGGGTATCCCACGCTCCCTCGCTTCCTGTTGGCGGCGAAAGAGATCGAGCGAATCTCGCATGTGATCGGAGAAGAGCAGGTTCCCGCCAGCTGTTGGGAGCGTGTTCGACCGTTCTAGATGCAGAGCAGACCGCTCAACGTCGCCAATATGAGCATAAACAAGCCCAAGATGATAATCTAGGGCTTCCTGACAATACAATTCGTCACGAGTGATGCTGACGTTTACTCCAACGAGCTTGATTAGCGTATCGTTGGCAGCTCGGTTTCCTACCGTCGCTTGTCTTCTCAAGGCTCGCTTGATTGATTTCCGTAGACTATCTCGACCTCGATTATACAAGCTCAGCTCAAACATGTCACACGTCACCCTCCAGACAGAGTCCAACAATCACGCGGAATCCAAACAGGTTCGTACGGCTAACACTTTCATATCCCAGGGTCTTCGACCTGCGGTTCAAATCCCCCTTAGACATGCCTTTTCGCGTGCCCGCGTTGCATTCGCTTAATCGAATTGGACTCGTGAGACTCAATCTGTCGGCTTGATCCGATCAAAGGCATTTTCTTGAAATATTGTCCAGTATCGCTTCTTTAGCGCGTCGATATTTGTTCTTGCTCCGGTTGGCACATCAATCGGCGGAACAAATGAGATGTCAAAAACTTTCTGCATTACAATCAATATCGAGGCATCAACGGCTTGGTAGCCGCCAATACGAGACATGGTGTTCGGGCGAAAAGTTTGAA
The DNA here is from genome assembly GCA_963753575.1 of uncultured Alphaproteobacteria bacterium. Taxonomy (GTDB): domain Bacteria; phylum Pseudomonadota; class Alphaproteobacteria; order Rhizobiales; family Xanthobacteraceae; genus VAZQ01. The sequence goes on along the minus strand of CAVWCR010000003.1, from coordinate 47,685 downwards.
TCGAATCAACAATATTCTCTGGCAATCGATATGGAACATCGGATGCAACAAAGTCCTGAGCAAGCATCTTGTAACCATTGCTCCTCGCCAGCATCCAGAAGAATTTTGGATTGTAGTTGATCAGTCCATGATTGAAGTAGCCTTGTGCCGGAACGGAATGCACCATAACTCCCTTTGGCGCAGTCAATTCATGTATGATTTCGAAAGCATTCAACTGGTTCGCAACGTGCTCTGTCGTGCCGAAGTTCGTAACAAGATGATATTTTCTTTTTTCGGAAGGCGGAATTTCATCATGGTTGAGGTCGAGCGCAATACTGCCCGGACTGCCATCAATATCAATCGAGGCATAGACGAAACCGAGCCAAAGCCAAAAGGCTCGAGCCGACGGGGCATTTTCAGCCAAGTGTTCAAGACTGCCATGAGCAAGGTGAGTTGGATGAGGGCGTGGCACTTCAAATTCAGACTGCACTCCAAACAAGGAACCGAGTTCCTTAATCGCGCCGTCAGCCCTCAAGAAGCTATTCGCCAACTGTTGCGCTCCAATTTCCATTGCAGATGGACGGGCAGGCAAGTACCCGTCTCTCTTCAACCAGCTGAGCAAGCCAATTATGTCAACTCCAATACCCATTGCGGTGTGCCTTCTATTACCTTCCGATTGTGAACGCAGCCCTACGGTCGCTATATCTGCTATAGCCCGCACTCTGAAAAGGAGCCATCAACCTCTAAGATAACACGGGTGCAAGTCAAGCTACTGACCATCGCTCACGGCTGCTAGAATCCGATCAGCGTAGAAACGCGCTATTATGTCCCTGCCGCGATCAGATAGATGGACAGGATCGATAAAATACCGGATTCGATCAGGTCGCGCATCGGGAAAGAGCGTTCCAATGTTATAGTAATCGACACGACTGCCAATAGCTCGCTCTTCACCAACCATGCGCTCTAGCCGAATGGCACCATTAACGAGAATATATGTTTGAGCGATATGGCTTGTCTTTTGACCGCACTGTTCATTCTCATGGTAACGCAAGTAGGACTCTAGATCAGCCTCCCGCTTTGCAATCGCTGCCTTCCGCGTGTCCGAACCAAGAGGGTGCGAGTAGATGTCGACAAAATTCCCGGTGAATTGATTCACGAGCGGCTGAGTCGAGAACACAAAGCGCGCTTGAGGGAACAGCCTCAGCATGGCGCGCTCCGACATAGTATAGAAATCTAGCATTCTACGGGCTTCTCGGCTTCTCCAACCTTTGTCGGAATTATTTGCCGTCTTGCCAAGTTACGGTCATTGTTGTCGCTATCGAACAGCGCATCATATAGAATATAGCTTTTGCCTGTGATCGCCCGATAGGTTGCCCTGTACTTGATCAATTCGTTTTCGATCCAACTGCGATAGAATTTTGAATTGGCTGATGAAAACATATAGCCGTGAACAAATGTGCGCATCGTGGCCCAATACATCGGATTACCCACACCTTGCGATTGCCCACAGCCAACCACTGCATCGTTAAACCCATCCATCACGACAACCCAATCGGGGTCGAACCGCTCGCCCCAGATTTGTAGGCCGATGTATTCTTGGAAAGCGATCCAACTGCCCATCGCCAGATTCACAACGACATACTTGTCTCTGTCTTGCAGGCTATTCAGACAGAACTCTAACCGACCGGCGATCGTTTTGTTCGTTCCTGTTGCTCCAACGCCCCAAGCGGCGGAGCCCCCGGTGAATTCACGACTATCCTTGAAGCCGAGAGCATTGGTATTGACGTTTGCTTGTATGATCTCATTCGTTAGTACATTGTGCCACTTGGCATATTTTCCAGGTTAAGTCATAAACATAACGTAGGGGTGAAAAGTCTGCCACAGCCCGTTGATGAATTCGGGCTTTGGGGCCTGATGGAAGAGACGAAAATAGATTTCAACGCCGCCTAGTACAGCGCCGATGACAACAATATTGATTGCAACGACAGCAAGCTTTCTCAGAAAATCGCCCATCGCCGCCCCATTTACCGGCAACAACGAGCTACACGAAAGTCAAGCAGATGTGTAGGGTCTATTGAAGGGGGTAGTGAATTGTGTGTATTGGCGCGCCATTCGCAGCGCGATGCCGTCATGAAGTGGCTTTGTGAACAGGTCTAGCCAAAGGGCGGCCAACTGCTTCTCAGGCCCGAAGTCGGCGTCGAGGCACGTTTATGTGGCCTCTAAAACAATGCTCTCAAACTAGGTGCCACTGCGTGCCTATGCTGTTGCTCACAAACCCCCAATGGTCGAAGCCGTTGGCAGTTTCTGACGCATATATACTAGTGCCTGTCGACTGTTGTTGCACCAATATATCCAGATAGCCATCATTGTTTACGTCAGCAACTCCACTGATCTGCCAGTCGGTATTAAGTCCCGTAGTTGCAAAAAGCCATTTGGTAAATCCGCCTCCGTGCATATCGGCACAGGCCGTCGCCCCAGTAGTAGAATTTTGAAGCACGACATCCGCATATCCATCACCATTTATGTCGCCCACCGCCTTGACTTGCCAGCCTGGGGTGCCTGCGACAAACCCCCAGTTCTGGAAAACACCATTCGCCATGTTCGCATAAACTATTGCGCCTGAGCTCTGGCTCTGGATTACAATGTCGGCGTCACCATCCCCGTTGATATCGCCAGTGCCCACCATTTTCCAGTCTGAATTGATGCTTGTACTGACCGTTCCCAACCCGCTGAATGTCCCATTCGCCGTATTGGCGTAGCGAATGCTTCCGGTTGACGCTTGCTGAAATATCGCATCGGCAAACCCATCGCCGTTGATGTCACCCACGCCGACGAGCTTGTAATCAGGCGTCAGCCCCGTTGAAATCGCCAGCCATGTTGGCGCGCCATTGCCGTGCTGCAAGGCGATATCTAGCATTCCATTGCTTGGGTCTTGGACGAAGATGTCGGCGTATCCATCGCCGTTGACATCGCCTGAACCACCAACGACAAAGTTGAGCAGCCCTCCCGCGGCAAACCCCCAAGCAACGAAATTCCCCGCATTCATATCAGTAAATACCAACTGACCCGTAGAATCATTAAAGAACAGGACATCGTCATATGCTTGGCCATCGAAGTTACTCGCGCGGTTGAGATCGGCGCCGGTCAAGAGAAAGCTGTGGTCCGAAAATTGGAGATTCTCGATACTCGTCAAGATGTCCGTGCCATCTCGACCGGAAACTAGATCCCTGATCGAGGTGTGCAACTGCTGATCCGTTCCAAGATATGTGCGAACGAAGTATTGCGCTCGAGTACCTGAACAGACAGCAGTGTCAACACCGGCACCGCCGCCGATGACGTCATTTCCAGCCCCCCCGGTCAAGATGTTATTGGCGCTATTCCCCGTAATCGTGTCGTTCCCCGACCCGCCGATCGCGTTCTCGATCACTGACGTCGTGTAAATGCCGATATTCCCAACCAAGCCCGCCGACGTTGCAGAAGCTTCCACCCGTCAGATTGATGACCTGGTTCTGGCTATAGCCTGAGCAGTTGAGCGTATCGTTGCCACCGGAATCGTAGATCGTCAGCGCCGGCGCCTGTGAGTAGGACGAGAAATCGTAGATCGTCCCGGCATTCGATCCGAATCCATAGACCGTGTCGCCCGCGCGCGTCGTCGCCGCACCGTAATCGATTCTGCACCGCCAGGATGTCCGCCATCATCGGCGTCATCGTGAAGCGGTAGGAGGCGCCACCGTAGTTGGCCTGGTCCATGTACGACATCAGGCTGAACTGCCAGGTGTCGTTGGCGTAGGTGTTGTCAATGCCGTAGGTCGCCGAGCCGTTATAAGGGCCGGCATGGCCGAGCCCGAGCGCGTGGCCGATCTCGTGGATGTAGGTCTGGAATGAATAGCTGTCGAGCCCCGTGCCGTAGGTGGTCACCCAGTTGCTGCTGATGTCGATGGTCGCCGAAGTCATCACCCCCGAGCCGTTCCAGTTCGCACTGGTGAAGGCCTGCATCGACCCGTCATGATTGAAGCTGATGTTGGCCGTTCCGCTGGTCTGTACAAACGTGACGTTGGCGACGTCGTGCCAGAGATTGAGCGCGGCAAGCGCCAGCGCCTGCTCGGTGGTGCTCAGATTGCCGAGATTGTAGGTGATCGTCGCGCTGCCCCAATGGTGGGCGTTCGAGCCGTTCACCTCCCAATAAGTGTTGGTCAGGTAGTCGGCGATATCACCTACACTGACAACCGGCGTATACGGCGTCGAGCCGTTGTTCATGGTCAGGAGATATTGGCCGGTGATCGTGCTGTAGCCGCCGGCCGAAATGTAATATGTCCCCGACGTGCTCGCGGTGAACGTCAGCAGGGAATTGCCGAGCGGGCCGCTGTCGTCATCGAAGGCGATCTGCGTTCCGGACGAATTGAACAGCCGCAGATAGGCATCACTGAGTGCGCCGGTGCCGAAGCCGCTCTCAGCGAACGTATAAGTATGGCCGGCAACGAGCGAAATGGCGTACCAATCCTGGTCGCCGCCCGTGTTGACGTAGCCGCGCACATAGCTGCCGCTCGACAGCGACGAGGATGTACCGGTCGAGCCGGGGACGGTGTCCGAGCCGGGGCTCTCTGAATCCGCCGCGGAGCCTGCCGGCTGGGGCGCCCACGACACCAAGTCGCCGCCGGACGCACCGTCGGGCGCACCGGCGTCGAACTTATGGAGGTTCCAGCCTAACTGCTGGCACAGCAGGCACATGGACGCCTCCGCATGGTCCCGAGCTTGATCATCAACGGTAATTATGTCCGCGGAACCGCTCACCTTCGGTTAACCCGGTCAATAAACTTCGACCAACCCGGGCCTGCGAATCACCCTGAACTATCGGCGCGAAGGACGGTCGGAAAAAGGTGACTGCGCCTGGACTAAAATGGAATGTGGACAACTCGGGCGAGATTTCGTGAAACCGGTGCTAGGACGACGCCCAAAGCTCATACGCGCCCGCCTTCGGGTTGACGGTCTATGGATGAAGCATCGACCCTCTCGGTCATTCTGCCAAACTACAACCATGGATTGTTTCTGCCGCGTGCTGCGCGCGCCCTGCTGGCGCAGGAAGCGCCACCCGACGAAATCATCATCGTGGATGACGGGTCCTCCGATAACAGCCGCGCCGTCATCGAGGAACTCGCCGCGCGCCACCCGACAATCCGCGTCCTTTGGAACGAGACCAATTGCGGGGCCATCCCGACGCTCAACCGTGGGATTGCCGCCGCCACCGGCCGCTATGTCTACCTGGCGGCCGCCGACGACTGGGTGATGCCCGGCTTCTTCAAGCTCGCGCTCGCCTCGCTCAAGGTCCATCCCGACTGCGGGCTGTTCTGCGGCGAATCGCTCCTCGTCGACGGCCACAGCAATCGCCCGATCGGCGTGCGGCCGCCGGCACGGCCGGTGCAAAGGGCAGGCCTTATCAGCTCTGCACAGACCGAGGCGCTGCTCAGGCATATCGATAATTTCATCTTGACCAACGCCAGCATCTTTCGGCGCGACTGCGTGACGACGGCGGGCGCTCTCGACGGCACGCTCGGTCCGTTCGCGGATGGCATCATGGCGCGCAGGATCGCGCTGACGCACGGCTTCTGCTTTGCGCCGCGAATCGTCGCCTGCTGGGCGGTCTATCCGGCGAGCTACTCACGCCAGGCTGCATCCGATCTCGAACAGACGCTACGTTTCCTGGACCTGATCCCGGCGCGGCTCGCAGCCGATCCGGTGTTTCCACAATGGTATCCGGCCGTATTCGCGCATCGCTGGCGCTTTGCCACCTCTCGACTTGCATTGGAAGCCGAACCCATCGATCATAAGCGTGTGATGGCGATGGGCGCGCGCTCGCAAGTTGATCGCGCCATCCTCAACGCCATCCGGGCCCTACCCGGCCGCCGAATCGCCCGCGTGGCCGCGTTGGTGTGGCTCGCAATACGGCTGCGCCCCACTTCGCTGATCGCGCTCGCGCGCACGGCGCTGATGCGTCGGATCGAGCGGCGCGGTGACTGGCCGAAAGGTGATTTGCCGAAAAGCGTCTCGCCACCTTGAATTGACCAGAGGACCGATGAACGATCTGGCAAAATTCGCAAACATTTTCGACGGGATTGCGCCGTGGTCCGGCATGCTGCCGGCCGGATTTACGGTCGATTTCGTCGGCACCCGTATCGATCTCAAGTTCCGCACCATTTTTCCGGTGCCCGACGAAATGGTCGGCGGCAAATTTGTGCAGACGCGGCTGCCGGCGATGTCCGACGGCGAGGGCTGGTTCGAGGCGGTCAACTGGATCGAGGCGGCGCGCGCCGCCCGCGACCGTTTTGTGATGATCACGCTCGGCGCCTGCTACGGCGCCCAGGCGGTCGGCTCCTACCGGACACTCGAGCTTGTCAATCCGATGCCAAGCAAGTTCGTGGCGGTCGAGGGCGATCCGGAAAACGTCGTGTGGACCAAACAGCACATGCGCGACAACGGCATGGATCCGGACGCGCACTGGATCGTGCAGGCGGCGATCAACAATACCAACAATCCGGTGTTTTTTCCGGTGGGTTGGCCCGGGCTCGGCATTCAAAACTGCTATGGAACGAACGAGAATATCGCCCGCAAGATCTATGCCGACGAGATCATTGCCGGCGGTCGCGCCGACGAGGCGATCCGCAACATCTTCCTCAACAACTCGACCGGTATCATCAAGAACCTAGTTCCCGGCCAGAACTTCCCGGGCGAGATCAAGATCGTCAGCGCCGTCACGCTCGGCGACCTGCTCGGTCCCTTCGAGATCGTCGATTATCTCGAATCGGACATTCAGCAGTCCGAGATCGTCGTGTTTCCGCCGTTCATGGACGCGCTCAAGCGCAAGGTTCGCCGCATACACATCGGCACCCATGGTTTCGATGTCCACGCCTCGCTGCTCGCCCTGTTCGAGAAGGAGGGCTGGGAGATCGTGTTCAACTATGCTCCCAACAGCCAGTTCGACACACCGCTCGGAAGTTTTTCGACCAACGACGGTGTTCTGACCGTCCGCAACCCGGCGCTATAACTTTGGGTTGGCGGTTGATGATTTCTTGTGTAACCCACCAAGCAGAAATACCGGAAACTTGAGGCTCAACACTCTATTTCACGGATAGCTTGGGCTTTGCACCTCTGAACCTAGCGCCGTCTCGCTTTTGATCGTTTTCGTAATCTGACGCCTGCCCCCCCGCCATTCTCGTCGATAAACTCAACTCCCGCAGCTTCTAACGCCTCCCTGAGCCTTGCGCGGGCACTTTCTGAAACTCGCGGACCGGTACCAGACTCTACCCTTTTTACGGTGGGCAAAGAGAGTTGGGCTTTTTTAGCCAGCTCGGCCTGCGACCAATCAAGAAGACCGCGGGCCGCTCGAAGTTGGGCGCTCGTAATCAATAAAAATACCCCTTGATCCCTTTTGGATCATTTCGTATGATCCAAAAGGGATCATACGATTGTGACCCTAGTTGATCGCAAACTCGTCGGAGCGATGAAGTTGGATTGCGTAGCAGATCAAAGCCACCGCAACACACCATCATTGCCGGTTAGCAATAAACGACTGACCACTCGCAAACGGTAGAGGAAAATATGACTTCCCACACAAAAAGTTACAGAGATCGCCGCTCCTTCATCGGCGGCTCGGACGCCCGGATCATCATGGGCAGCGATGAGGCGGCCCTGATCCAGCTCTGGCGCGAGAAGCGCGGCGAGGCGCAGCCGGAGGACCTCTCCGGCAACCTCGTGGTGCAGCTCGGGACGGTCACGGAAGACCTCAACCGGGCCTGGTACGAACGCAACACCGGCCGGCGGGTGATCGCCGCCCAGCGCCACGTCAAGCATGCGATCATTCCCTTTATGGCGGCCACGCTCGACGGGGTGGTGGAAGGCGCCGGCGCGATCTTTGAGTCGAAGTTCATGCTGCCCTGGTCGTTCTCGGAAGAGGCGGCTGCGGCGAAGTACATGCCCCAGCTGCAGCACAACATGTGGGTCACCAACCTGCGCAGTTCCGTGCTCTCGATCATCACCGGCGGCGGCAAATGGGTCGAGATCACGGTGCCGATGGACCCGCTCTATCTCAGCGTCTTGGTGTCGGCTGAGAAGAAGTTCTGGCGCTGCGTGCAGTTCGGCGAGGTGCCCCACCTCATCAATGCCGAGCCGCCGCGGCCACGCATCGAGGCCATTCGCATCGTCGATATGACCGCGTCGAACTCCTGGGCCGAGTTCGCAGGCCTCTATCGCAACACGCGCGAAGCGTTTTTGGAGCATGAGCGGGCCAAGGGCGAGCTCAAAACCCTCATGCCGGAGGACGCCAAGGAAGCCATCGGGCACGGGGTGCGGGCCAAGCGCTCGAAGGCGGGCGCGGTGAGCTTCGATCTTCTGGATACGGAGGCAGCCCATGCCCCGGTCGAGTGAGACGGTTGCGGCGCTCGCCACCGCATTGGCAAAGGCGCAAGCAACCCTCGTCAATCCAGAAAAGTCCCTGGTGGCGACCATACGGACCGGACGGCTTGGTGAAGCCGAGCGTTCGTTTCGCTATGCGCCATTGGCGAGCGGGCTCGACATCGTGCGCAAGACGCTTGGCCAGCACGAGATCGCCACCGTGCAGACGACCGCCATTGATCCCGCAACCGGCATGGTCAACCTCACCACCATGCTGGCGCATTCCTCCGGAGAGTGGATCGCCTCCGACTGGCCGGTCTGTGCGGCGACCGAGACCGCCAATCCGCAGCGCATGGGCGCGGCGCTGACCTATGCGCGGCGCTATGCGCTGTTCACGCTCGTTGGCATCGCGGGCGAGGACGACCTCGATGCGCCGGACCTTGGTGTCCCCTCGCCTTCTGGACCAACGTCGGTCTCTGGCGTCGTGCGGTTCCCGCGCGCTGGACAGAAACCAGGAAGCGGACGCACGGTGGTCAAGACCGCGGCGCCGCCTACCACCCTCCACTGGGCACAATCGGCGGCTGTCCGAGATCGGCTCCTGAGCGAAATCGAAGGCCTCACGTCGGCTGATGACGCTGCGGAGTGGGCGCGTGCGGCCCTCCCCGCCAAGAACACGCTAGTGGAAGCCGATGCCACACAAGTGGAAGAAGCTTTTGAGCGGAAGGTCGTGGCCGTGGTTGCAAAAGAGACAGCCGACGGAACATCGACCGAAGCGCAGCACAGCAATGGATCAGCGCCGGCGCTGGTGCCGGCCGATCCGGAAAGTTCGGTGCCATCAACTCGGGGGGCCGCGAAGGAAGCACTCGGCGATGAAGGCACGCTCGCGATCTCAAAGCCGCGCCGCTACCGCAACAAGGACCACCTCCGCTATGTCGCCCGGCAGGCTTGCCTGATCTGCGGCCGCACGCCGTCGGACCCGCATCACCTGCGGTACGCACAACCGCGCGCGTTGGGGCGAAAGGCGAGCGACGAATTCACGGTTCCGCTGTGCCGCGTGCACCACCGCGAAGTCCACCGCCTCGGCAACGAACGGGCCTGGTGGCAGGCCGCCGACATCGATCCGCTCAGCGTTGCCCAAAAGCTCTGGAACCGGACGCGCGTGAACGAGGGCCGCGTCGAAGCCGATCAGCCCGGTCGCGCGCCGGCAGGCGCCGCGGCTGATCCAGCCGCGAAACCACCCAAGAGACCAAGGAAGACGCCACGCAAGAGACCGGACAATCGAGACCGCACGGTTCCCGTCTAGCTCTTGGTCCCGGGGCGCCGCCGCCATGGATCCTTCCCTGCTGACGGTCTGTGCCGAGCTGTTTCACACTACTGTCGGCACGGCCTTTGCGGATCTTGCGATCGACAGGGCATCGCGAGACCTGGCCGATCCGCAGCCGGCGATTCCGGGCTTGGCTGCGGCGGTCCTACTATGAAGCCACCGGCACCGCCGCGAGCGCCTTGGCAATCAAGCTGGCGCTTGACCAGCTGGAAGCGCGCGCCCAGTTCGACACCCCCGAACGGGTGGTCCCCCTCGTCGCGGAGCAGGCGGCTGATCTACCTTGACTCGCCGATGATAATTGGCGGGCGTTCGAGATCGCACCCGATGGGTGGCGGGTGATCGCCAAGCCGCCGGTGCGCTTTCGCCGGCCGCCCGGACTGTTGCCGCTTCCCTTGCCCCAACGCGGCGGATCGCTCGAGGCGCTCCGGCGGCTCCTCAATTTGCCAAACCAGGATGATTTTGTGCTGGTGGTCGCCTGGCTGTTGGCAGCGCTGCGAGCGGACGGCCCCTATCCACTGCTGGCGATTTCCGGCGAGCAGGGCTCGGCCAAGACGTAGCGCTGCAAGTTGCTCAAGGCGCTCATCGATCCCAACGTCGCACCGGTGCGGGCGCTCGCACGCGACGAGCGCGAGCTGATGATCGCCGCCAACAACTCCCATGTGCTCGCCTTCGACAACCTGTCGGGCATGCCGCCCTGGCTCTCGGACGCGCTCTGCCGGCTCGCCAGCGGCGGCAGCCTTTCGGTGCGCCAGCTCTACACTGACGACGAGGAGGTCCTGTTCCAAGCCGCGCGTCCAACGGTGCTCAACGGCATCGAGGATGTCATCGGCCGGCCGGACCTAGCCGATCGCGCAATCTTCCTGACCATGGCGCCGATCGGTGACAGGGAGCGCCTGCCCGAGGCCGAACTCTGGCGCAAGTTCGACCGCGCACGGCCTACGATCCTGGGCGCCCTCCTCGACGTTGTCGCGAATGGGTTGAAAAACCAGTCCCACGTTCGTGGCGCGGCGCTCCCGCGCATGGCCGACTTCGCGCTCTGGGCGGCGGCCTGCGAGACCGCGCTGTGGCCGGCTGGCACTGTCGCACACGTCTACGCGGCCAATCGTCGGGCGGCCGTCGAAGGGGTGATCGATGCCGACCCGGTCGGCGGCGTGCGGGAAATGATGGCCGGGCGGAAGCAGTGGAGCGGCACCGCATCGGACTTTCTACTTGTCGCCGACAAGCTCCAACGTGACGAGGTCTCAATCCGACGCCCCGACTGGCCGCGCAACCCGCGCGCGCTCGCCGGCCGGCTGCGGCGGGCGCAAGCCACGCCTGCAACAACCCAGAAGCAAAGTGTCGAGTTCTTTCGGCACCCAAGATCAGCAAACCCAAAAAGTCCAAATCAGTAGACCCGCCAACACAACTCCATCAGCGCATGAGCATTAGTGCCGCATCCAATACAAGTCTGTTTAAGAAATACTTGTATAACCGCTATTCTGACAAAATCGAATGTCACAAGTTATTGAAAATAATATAGAATTTTTACCCCCTCCTGGTGATATCGGGGGAACAGGGCTCGGCCAAGACCCTGCTCTGCAAGATGCTCAAGGCCCTCATCGACCCCAACGTCGCCCCGGTGCGGACCCTTGCGCGGTGACGAGCGCGAACTCATGATAGCAGCCAATAATTCTCATGTACTCGCCTTCGACAACCTGTCGGGCATGCCAGGCTGGCTCTCGGACGCGCTCTGCCGGCTCGCCACCGGCGGCAGTTTGGCCGTACGCCAGCTCTACACCGACGACGAGGAAGTCTTGTTCCAGGCCGCGCGACCAACGTTGCTCACGGGTGAGCATCAGGCGCCGGGCAAAACTTGCCGACCGGGCGATATTCCTGACCATGGCGCCGATCGGCGAGAGCGAACGCCGGCCCGGTCGCATCCTGCGTCCACGCCATCATGGCCGAGCACCCGCAGTGGCACGGCACCGCATCAGACTTTCTACTTGTCGCCGATAAACTCCAGCGTGACGAGGTCTCAATCCGACGCCCCGACTGGCCGCGCAACCCGCGCGCGCGCGCCGGCCGGCTAGGGCGGGCGCAGACATCGCTGCGGGCGGTGGGCATCGACATTGCTTTCTACCGTGAGGGCGAGCGGGAAGCCGGGTCATCAACATGCGCGCAACCGCCGACCCAGGACAAAGGCCAAGAAAAGATCACCACCCCACCACCAACGTCGCCCCCGACAGCGCCGATGGTTCTGACGAGCATGCCCACGCGTCAGCTACGCTGGTCGCTCCGGTCATCGCGGCAGGAAGAGCACGTTTCGCGACTGAATTTCGGTTCCCCAAGTAGAATTCTTGCCAAGAGCGGCAATCACGGGTAGCGCCGCGATCTTCTCGCCGTGCTGGATGATGAAGGCGTCGTAGCCAAAACTCTCGCAGATCACCGCCGTATCGGTGCCAGGATCCTTGTGGTGGACGGACATAGTTCGAGCAGGATTATCGGCCGGTCGGCGCGCGAGGGTTGCCACGGCGCCAGCAAGCACCTCGCGCTCACTGCCCTCGACGTCAGCCTTGACGAAATGCACATCCACTAAGCCGAAATCGTCAAGCCTGCGGATCGCAACGTCATAGGTCTTGTTATTGCGAAACTGAGAGTGTGTTCGCTTCAGGCTCCCGGCAAGATGGAGAACCACGCCCCGATCGGAAAGTGGGACATGCAAAATCCCACGGCCGGACTCGTTTGAGAGTGCTACTTTGTGGACCTCGGCGCGGCCGCGCAACATCCAGCGCGCGAAGAAGGCATAGTCGGGGTTGGGCTCAAACGCGACGACCAGGTCGGCGATATCCGCAAGGGCGTAGGCGTAGACCCCCTGGTTGGCACCTATGTCGACGGCGGTGCCGCCACGCGGCACCAGCTTGGCCAGGACAGCGAGCTCGGGCTCGCCCGAGCGTGCCTCTTCCGCGATAAGCGTTCGGTAAAAATGCGCCGGACCACACGAGGCCATCGCAGTGGAAGCGACATCGCCACACCCCTGAATGCAAGCCGAACCGGACGCCCCGATGCCAGCGCCAAATAAGTCAAGCATCGCCCTTCGTCATGTTCGGGGCGGCCAGGGCCCCTCAGTAGCATAGCCGGCGTGAATTTACGTCGGCGTTTGGGGAAGTCCAAAATAAGGCCGATGATCCGGTTGACGGAGCTCAGGCGCGATCGACCCAAAGGTGAAATGCCTCGGTTGGCTTATTTACTTGTCTGCGCGGGGGCGGTTGGACTTGGCGTCGTCGTTACTGACATCGACACACTGCCGTAACCGAAATAGACCAGGGCTCCAAACACGAGGGCAAATAACACCGCGCTCACGAGGGCGTTGAGGTAGCGGTTGCCGAAAGCGATCCAGTTGCCAAGTAAATCAATGATGAACACCACAATGCTTGCGATGAGCACGGGCTGAAACCACGCGTATTGTGCCGGCAACAACATGGCACGCCTCCTCATTGTGACAAGGTTGAAAGCCTTAGCAGATGGAACAATTGGTGGCCATCCCCGCAGTTGGCAAGCTCAAAAGATTCACGTCGCACTACGCTGCGAGATGACTGCCCGGAACTGCAGCTCGTTTGTCGCGCTCGCGTGCCGGCGATAAGCAATTGAGCGGTTGTGGAGGCCTCCTTCACCAGCACGTGAGTGCCTCGGATGTGGGTGCTGTTAGGCCCCACAATTCGGAGGAGCCAATCATGCTAGCGGTCACTGCAATCGGTTTTGATATCGCCAAGTCAGTGTTTCAAGTCCACGGCGTTGACCCGGATCGGTAGTCTGCTCGCCGGTTCAAAAGCAACCCACGCCGGCCAAATCGCTCTCTGGCGGCGCCGAAGATATCGACTGTGGATGACGTATCGGAGCACGCTCCGCACCAGATACCCCTGCCTGGCGCGGCCAGAACCAGCTGATGCGTGGTCTAGAACTGGCAACGACGCCAAAAACGGTGCGGGGAATGCGGGCGCGCTGGTAACGATGTGTCTGCTGGCCGGGCTCGACGATAAGCCTCTGCCTCTTATGTGAGAAAGGTCTATAGTAATGAATTATCACGAAAATTTATAGTCGGAACTGCACAGAAGCTCCGAGAAATAGATGGATTGCGGTCCCAAATTGACCACATGCTGAAAAGACCATGGAGAGATCGATCGTATCCCCTGCGTGTAAACAACGGAGTTATGATCATGCTGATCCAGAACTTTACAGCGAATTACCACGTGTTCACGCCTGAAGAGGTGAAGGTCCTCGGTGATGCATTTGATGACGCAATGACGGCGTTACGCGTCGATAAGCGCGACGACGAATTGCCGCTCTTGGTCGCGATGCGGATCATCGAACTTGCAAAGTGTGGTGAGAGCAACCCAGAGCGATTGCGCTCAGCAGCGCTGGAAAGTCTCGGGTTAGATCCGTTAGGCCGCGATTGTTGCGTTTTTGGATTTGCGCGGGAGCGGACCTGAGGCCACACAAACAAAAAAGACCTCGGCCCCCACCCCGATGAGCCGAGGGCACCGGCGCAGGTCCTGCCCGCTCTGAAAGGACGTGCGTCAGTTCGCGCTAAACTAATGAAATGAGGTACTGGAAAGTTCCACGCAGTGGAGCGCCCCGGTTGGTAGGTCGCAACCAACCGGGGCTTTGCACGTCGCAACATAGCACCCGCACGAAACCGCAGGGGGGTTGGGGGGGGGCGGAGAACGTGCGAGTGCCTGGTTAACGCGCCAACGGCTTTCTAGTTTCACACCTAGCCCATCTTATTCATGAAGGGTTTGCGAAAAGGCTGGCGAGCGTGGCGTAAGCCGCTGACGTGGCGTAGGATTTGGTTGTCGAATCCCACCCTCCGCGCATCTCAGGGTCGCCACACTCGCCATGACGGACAACACGATTGCGCCGTTCTCGTTTCCAGCCGTAGCACGCAAGAAGATCACAGCCGCGTTCGACGGAGGCCGACTGACGTCCGATGGAGGCGTCATGCTTCCGGGCTTGGCGGACCGTACTCATCGGGCATGGCGGAGAAGCTGTCCAGCGTGTTTCCCGAGCGGCGCGATCCGACGCGGATCGTGCACAGTTCTTGCCGACATGATCCGCACCCGCATCTTCGCGATCGCGTGCGGCTATGAGGACGGCAACGATCTCCATCATCTGCGCGGCGATCCGGCCTTGAAGCCCGCCTGCGGCCAGCTGCCGGACGTCGGGCTTTGTGCTCGCAGCCGACCATGTCTCGGCTCGAGAATGCCCCGCAGCTACGCGAGGCGATCCGACTGAGCTACGCGCTGGTCGACATTTGGATGGACAGCTACGCGCGGGCGCCGAGCGCGGTGACGCTCGATATCGACGACACGGTCGACGTGGCACATGGCCGTCAGCAACTCTCCCTGTTCAACGCCCATTACGACGAACACTGCTTTCTGCCGATCCACGTCTACGACACCGAGCGCAGTCGGCCGGTTGCGGTTATCCTGCGCCCCGGCAAGACGCCGAGCGGCGTTGAGGTTCGGGCGCATCTGCGCCGCCTGGTTCGGCATATTCGCCGGCGCTGGCCCAACACGCGCATCACCGTCCGAGGCGACAGCCATTACGCCTGCCCCGAGGTGATGGCCTGGTGCGAGCAGAATGGCATCGACTACATCTTCGGCCTGGCCGGCACCAAGCCGCTCGCCAGGAAGCTCGACCAGGTCGCCGATGCGGTTCGCACCGAACGCGCGCTCGCCAGCAAGGCTGTCGTGCGCGGCTACGCCGAGACCCGCCACGCGGCGGGATCCTGGCATCGCGAGCGCCGCGTCGTCGCCCGCATCGAGGCCACAGAGCAAGGGCTCGACACCCAACGTATCTGTCGACCGGGTTCATGTCAGAGACCTATCGCTCAACTGCTCCCGAGAAGATCGCGGCAAGACACAAATCCGCGTGTTGCATGGTTCAAGGAACGTCTCAGCAACCCTTGGCAAAAACGCAACACCGTTCTGGCGCAGTTGCTACTCCGTTCCGTTGTCTAAGCCGTCCCCGGGCACGTGGCCTCCTGATGGTCGCCCCTCCGCAGCCCTAAACGCAGGGCATGTCAGTCGGTTCCGTAGCTGCGACATTAGGGCTCCAAATAGGAACATGAACCCGCCACAGCGGCTGACAAAAAAGGCCGCCCGGGGCGCTCCGCGTGGCCCCTGCTGCTCTCAATTTCCGCCGCTCCAAGGGACCCAAGCCTTCGGCTCGGCGTCGGTTCCACAAAGTGTGCGGCGCCAATGATTGAAGCCGGCTGGGTGTCGCTATGTGACGTCAGGCAATCAACGCGAGCGCCTGGCTCTGACGGTCAATGTGCCATCAGTACGGCCTGCGATATTGCATTCTGGAGAATGTAGCGTGTCGCGCCGCCGAGCAGCATCTCGCGCAAGCGACTATGCGAATAGGCGCCCATCACCAGCAATCCAACGCGTTGCTCGTCTGCCTCTGCCAACAGCGTGCTGCCGACGGGACGCAAATGCGGGGCGATCACCTGCGCGTCCGCCGCGATGCCATGGCATCGCAGATAGGCGAGCGCCTCCATCTGTGATGCCCGGCGGCTTTCCGGGTTGCGGTCGACGCTCAAGACCTGCACCGAGCGCGCGCGCTGCAGGAACGGGAGTGCAGCCGAGAGCGCGTGCCAGCATTCCAAACTCTCGTCCCAGGCGACCATCGCGGTGTCGGTCAGTTCGGTCGTGTATTCGGAGGGCGCGAGCAGCACCGGCCTGCGCGTCTGCAACAAGGACTTCTCCGCGATGCCTTTGAGCGGTGCCACGACGGCCGCACTCGCGGCGACCGTGATATCGAACGCAGCAGCGCGCGTAGCGGCAATCGTGTCGTAGGATCCTTCGGCTACGCGCCAGGAAGCGGCCGGCAGCGTGGCGGGCATCTCGTTCGCTGGCAACAACGGGATGGCCACGGCCGCGCACGCGGCCGCAAAACGTTCGTGCGCCTCCTGGGCGAGCTGGGCCTGGGCTTCGGCGTGCCGGTCGATCGGGCGAGTGATCGCCAGCTGTTCCTTGTAACAATTAAAGACATCCCTGCCGCGTTGGGCTGGGCGCGGAGGTTCGCGGATGAACAATGCCTCGACATGGGCCCCAAGCGCTTTCGCCGCCGACAAGGCTGTCTCGATCTCGGCAGCATGCTCGGCGGAGCCGGGAAGCGGAACAAGGATTCTCTTGATGCTCATCGCAAGCCTCCATGGTCCGGCGGCTAGGCTGTAACGGACGAGAGCGGCGTGTGCGCGCCAAGCGCCATGCCGCCCGCGCGATATTGCGGCTCCCCGACTTGGCTCGGACCGGCGTGCCACCTTGCAGCGCCGGCCCGGCCGCGTAAGTCGCATTCCAATCAAATAGGTCTGAATGGCGGTCGCGTCCGCTGCGATTCCGGGACCATACGTCGCAGGGCTTGGAACCCGCGCATCCAGCGCTCGCAGGGGGCTGCTGGAACAGCTCAAGGCCCTTGGCGCGTGAGCAGATCGACCGCCTTACAAATCAGGTCGGAACCAAAAAGCAGCAGCGGCGAAAGCGCAGGTTGCTTAAGGGCCTCCGAAGTTTCGGAAAATTCGCCGCGATCTACCTTGACGAAGGCGCTCAACAGCGCGCGACACCGCCGGAACTGCTGATACAAACGTTTCGCAGCTGAATATTGGCGTAACGCGATATCGGTAGCACGCAACCCGCACCGCGTGACACGCCGAACGCTGGTCCCAAGCGGGAGCGAGGCGAAGCCCCGGCGGGGGAACACCAGGGCTTCTTTCCATGCCGCGGGGTCGGGAGACTGGCGAGTGCGACATCAATTGCTTGCAGCAACAATATACCATGCACGCGCCAAAACAATGCGTCAGTCTGCCACTCATGCGATGTGACTCAGGAGGCTTGTGGCGCTGCGGGATGATCGGCTGCCGGCGGCGTGTTTGACGAGGACAGGACCAGAGACCTTTTGCACGACTGGCAGCAACTGGTCAGAGGCTGCGAGTAGCCGAGCTCAAGCCATCGTGCACGCGAGGGAAGTTGGGTTTGGTCGCGCCGGTTCGCACCGCTGGCCCTGACGTCGGTTCCGGGGTCCGGGCGATAATACTCAAAACGAGTTTATATTTTCCGCTTACCCTCCGTTCGCGAACGGATTGCAGACATTGCGATGGGCCTCTTCCGGGCCACTAGCGACGTTGCCCTCAATCACCTCATCGCCCGGCGGGCGAGCAGCATCAAACGGCGTCGCAGGTTCGAGCCGGCGGGTTACGCCTTCGGCTAACCCGTCACGCGCTGTGCGGCACGGTATCGCAGCAGGAACGAACGACCACGCCTTGTTTTTAACCGTCAGGGGCGGCAACGCCAGCAGAGATCAAAACTCATGCCCCTCGTTCAAATCCATGCGATCGAAGGCGTGTTCTCGCCAGAGGCCAAGAAGAAGATCATTGAAAAAGTGACCGACGCGATGGTGCAGGTGGAGGGTGAAAACCTTCGCGGCGTGACCGTCGTGACCATCAATGAGGTAAACGGCGGCGACTGGGGGATCGGCGGCAAGCCGTTGACCACCTATGCCGTCAAAGAGATGGCCTCAGGCCGCCACGCTGCCCGAGCGCGGCCCCGTTTTCCGCTGCCCGACATCGGTTCCCGGAGGCGGGGCCCCCTTTTTGTTCGGGTGCGCTCGGTGGCTTAGAAACCTTTAACACAGCTCCCGATGGAGCGAAGCGACATCCGGGGGCGACGGAGGATGTCGCTTAATCTGGGCTGCGCTGGCTACGTATGTCGTGCCGGTGGGCGTTCAAAACATCATCGCTGGCGTACCAATGGCCTGCGCAGTTCGCTCTCTCCATTCCGTTGCCGCATATTTGAAAGGAATGAACGCCAATGGTCGAACAGAAATTAAAGTCGGAACTCAGGAAAACCTGGGATTCTGCGGCCCCCGGCTGGGCAAGCTGGGAAAACGTGTTTTCTAGCGGCCTCGCGGGTGTCACTGACACACTGATCAGCATGGCCGGAGTCGGAGCCGGATCGCGTGTACTCGATGTCGCCTGCGGTGCCGGCGCTCAGACCATTCAGGCCGCCAAGCGTGTCGGCCCGGATGGCGTCGTCGTAGCCAGCGATATTTCCGGCACCATGTTGGAACATATCCACCGACGCGCCGAACGGGAGGGAATGGGCAACATAGAGACGCTTGAATGCGCAGCGGATGATTTAAATGAGAGGATAATGCCTTTCGACGCAGCTACGTGCAGATTAGGCTTGATGCCTTTCCCTTGCCATCTGAGGCGCTGGCGGCAATCCAACGCGTCCTCAAGCCAGGAAAGCGCTTTGCGGCGCTCGTTTTCTCGACGCCCGCCAGAAACCCGTTCATGTCTCAGCCCATGCGGGTCCTATTGCGACATGCCGGCAAGCAGCCTCCCGCTGCAGACCAGCCCGGAATTTTCGCTTTGGGGCAAGACGGTGTCTTGGGGAACTTGCTGCAAGATTGCGGCTTCGTGGATGTCAAGACCGAGATCGCCAGAGCGCCGCTACGTTTGCCAAGCGCCGACATCACGCTGGAAATGATGCAACAGGCGTTTGGCGCCTATCGCGCGGTTGTGGCGAATTTGAATAAAAACGAGCAATCAAAGGCCTGGGCCGAGGTGCGCGAATGTCTCGCGCCATTTGAAGTCGACGGACGCTTCGAGACAGAACTCGAATTCGTCATCGGCTCAGGCGCTAAGCGTGCACAGTAGGATGACTGAACATTGTCTCAGATCGGTCCAATCTCAACTAAACTCGAAGCGCGCGTAACGCGTCCGCTTGCCACCCGAATCCAGACGTTTCACGGTTTGCAGCGAAACGTCGGTGTGGGGCCATGTATGGACGGCGCCCGCGTTGCAAGAGGAATTTGACGATCCGCGAGTGGGTCGGGTGGCAGCCATGTATCCGGCCTGTTTTCGCGGGGAGGATTTCCTCTCCAGCGATGCGGCCGCTTTGGCCGCTGGCCCTGATGTGATCCGCTGATCGGTCCCAACCAAAAGCGCGCGCTTTTCCTCGCGTGGCCCACAACGGGCTTTCCGATCGACGGTCTCGACCGTTTCGCATCAACGTCGTCATCACCCCTGCAATTGATCTACCTGTAGACGCTACCTCATTTGCCCGTCGCCAGACCCCTTACGATGCCGACACGGGCGCATGTGCCCGATAGGTCCCACCCTTGGCCAACAGTGCCCAGGGGACGCGCGCCATCTTGTTGGCCAGCGCCACCGCCGCGACCCTGAACGGTTTGCCCGCGGGGAGCTGGGTGAGCCAAGGGTACTTTTCCGGCTGTCGGCGACCACGCTGCAGGACCGCATGCGCTCCGACGACCAGAATGCGTCGTATGTAGCGGTCGCCCTGCTTCGAAATCGGCCCAAGCTTCTGTTTGCCTCCGGTCGAAATCCTGGCGCGGCACAAGCCCGATCCAAGGCGCGAAGTCGCGTCCCGAGCAGAACGCCTTCGGGTCCATAACCGTGTCGGTGATCGCGCTTGCATCGATCATGCCGATTCCTGGGATGCTCTCGATCCGGCGGCTTTCCACGCTGGCACGATGTTGCGCCCTGAGCCGCTTCTCGATCGACCTGATCGTGGTCTGCAATGCCTCCATCGGACTGCCCACGATCGTCGGAACGGTGCCCGCAATGCGTCGGAATCGCTGCCCGCGATCCCTCGGATTGCGCAGGTAAAATTCTCGCTCAGCTAAATCACGGGCTCTCTGCATCTTTTCGTGGCAATCGGCGGCCCGCTCAAAAAGAAAGGCAACGCGGTCACTTATGCGCAATAACATGCAAGCGCCCCCTCAACCCCCGCCACAAGGGCACAAACACTTTCGGTGATTGTTGGTCCAGGGTTTGGGCTACAGAAGGCCTCGGCCCGATGCAGAGGCCCTCTGAGCCAAGTGCCTTTCTCCCGCGAGGGAGGGGGGCCGGCACCAAGCCACATGCAAACGCCGTTCGTGCGGGTGGGTTCCCTCATTCGTGATTGCAGTCTAAGCCGCGATCGAGGGCGACGAAATTTTCCGTGCGAAGCGGACGGCCTTTGCGCAAAGCCTACCGGGGTCAAGTTCTCCGGTTTGAGCGGCGTCTATTATTTTCAGCGCGACGAACTCACGATTCACCGTGGAGCCAAGTTCCGCAACGGCCATGTCGAACGCGCGGCCCATTGCCTCCACTGCTTCGGGCTCAAAGACCCCTGGAATGATGTCGGACATGCGAAAGTCCTCCGTTTGGAGGAATTCTATCTCGCCGCATCGGGACTCAAAACCCAAGAGATTCTACTGTTCCATCAATACGGCTTATGGCTTGTGTTTTCTGACAGTCTCAGCGTGTGCGATCGTTATCAGACTGCCGCGCGCGTGGCGTTCTCGTTCACACCTCCCGTTGCGCAAACCGTTCGCCGAGCCGGCGGCGCTGGCGACCGCCAAGCCGCGCCGTTACCGCAACAAGGACCATCTGCGCTACGTCGCCCGGCAGGCCTGCCTGATCTGCGGCCGCACGCCGTCGGACCCGCACCACTTGCGCTACGCGCAACCGCGCGCGCTTGGACGCAAGGCGAGCGATGAGTTTACCGTGCCGCTTTGCCTGGTGCACCACCGCGAGGTGCACCGCCTCGGCAACGAACAGGCCTGGTGGCAGGCGGCCGGCATCGACCCAATAAGCATCGCCCAAAAACTCTGGAACGCGACCCGAGTAACGGAGGGGCATCTTGAGGGAGACGCCGAGGCAGACGAGACGACGGGCAAGCTAGCCGGCAGCCCGACCGCTCCAAATGCACAGTCTCCAAGAGGCGCCTCGAAGGTGCGGAGAGCGCACCCGACGAAGCCACATCCTGGGAACCGCACCGCCCCCGCGTGATCGTGCAGCAGCGCAGTCCCAGCGGACGCGGCGCCACGAGCCGATCGCACGGCAAGCTCAGAACTACACCGTCGCGCAGGCGCGAGATTAGCGTGAAGCATCTGGTCGCGATCGACGAGACCGGTGGTCGGGCATCGCCGCGGCAGCCCGACAACCCTCGAAATCGCGCCGGGGCTTGGCAGGGCATTCTCGATCCGCAGTCGTCTAAGCGCTGCTTTGGCTGACAATGGCGATCAGGTCGTGATGATCTCGCCGCCGATTGCCATCACCGATGTGACGAGATGGCGTTCAAGGCACGCGTTCGAATGTGCTATGAATTAACTCCTCACCGAAGTCCGGACCACCGCCGCGGTGAAGACGACAATGTGGGAGGAAACCATGCACAAGAACTTGTACACCGGGCGGCTTCCTGCCGCTTTCGCGATCGCTATTGGATTGAGCATCTACGGGCAAACGCCAGCCGCTGCTACGACGCTCACAGTCGGGAAGGCAGCGCCGAACTCGGACCCCATCATTCCTGTCAATGTCGGCGACAAGATTGGCATCTTCAAGAAACACGGACTTGACCTGAAGATCGTCAATTTCACAGGCGGCAGCAAGATGTCCCAGGCCATGGCAGCTGGCAGCATCGATATTGGGGATGGCGCCGGCACAGAGATGGCACTGATCGCCAAGGGCGTGCCCATGCTCGCCGTCTGTGAGACCGCCGGGCCCGTTCCGTTCCTCAGTGTCGGCGTGCCGTGGGATTCGCCTATTCGATCGATCGAGCAGCTCAAAGGCAAAAAAATCGGCGTCTCGACTGCGGGCTCGCTCACGAGTTGGCTGGCAAAGGAACTTGCCCGCAAGCAGGGGTGGGGTCCAGATGGGGTTACGCCGGTGACCATTGGTAATGGGGCCGCCAGCATCATCGCGGCCTTCCGCGAACACCTCGTAGACGCCGATATCTCGGTGACCTCGCTTTTCCTCGCCATGGAAGAGAACAAGGCGGGCCGTCCTCTGTTTCCGGTGACGCAATTTGCGGGCCAGCTCGCCGCCGGCACGCTCTATGCGTCGAAGCACCTGATCGACACCGACCCGAACGCGGTTCGTGCATTTATTGCCGGCTGGATGGAGACAATCGACTTTATGCGCACGCACAAGGCCGAGACCGTGAAGATCGAGCGCAGCATTACTGGCTTTTCGGAAAGCGTAATGTCGAAGGAGTACGATCTGACGATCGGCATGTTCACGAAGGACTGCAAGTTCGACGCAGAGTCGCTTGCAACCCTCAAGCGGTCGTTCGTCGATCTGAAGATCTTGAGCATGCCGCCCGACATGTCGAAGCTTTATACCGAAGCGTTCTTGCCAAAGTGACGCTGGCTGTTGCGAACGCCGCCCCCGCAATAATGTTGACGGCGTTATAAGGTCTTTGGTGTCAGACTAATAAGCACGGATCGGATTCTGCCCCCGCGTGTCTCGAGCTACTGACCGGCGATGATCGTGATCTCCAACTTTCTAACTCAACTCACGACAAAGCCCGGCTCACCTTCGCGCCCCCTCAGGCAGGTGACAAGGAGACAACGCTATTCGGTAGTGCCAAAGCAGAATGAAAAACCTGAAACGTTCGCAAAATCGCAGCGTTACGCCGGCGACCCATCCTTCGCCCCTCGTCTGCCTTGATTCCGATCAATACTTTATCATCTTGAGCAATTATATATTTATAAAGGTGATCAATGGCAGGGGTCGAAAAAACCGATGCGGGTCGTTGAAATAACAGTCTGGGACCCATTTGTAAGAGCGTCTCACTGGGTGCTGGCGGTCGTCGTGCTCGTTGACTGGTTCACCGATGAGCCGCGCTGGATGCACGTCTGGCTCGGCTATGTTGCGGCTACGCTGATCATTCTTCGTTTCATTTGGGGCTTCATTGGATCCGAACACGCTAGGTTTGCTAACTTTGTTCGTGGCCCACGTTTGGTTTGTGACTATCTCGCCGGCCTCATACGTTTCTCGTCGCAACGCTATCTCGGGCACAGTCCGGCAGGTGGCGCGATGATTGTCGCCCTGCTGGTCATGATTGCGGCGACAGCCGTGACTGGTATGGTCAATCTTGCGCAGGATCAGGGTGAAGGGCCGCTCGCTTCGGTAGTTGCCAAGGTGGAACGCCCGCCGAGAATTCCCGGCCAGAGGCGTCCGCAACTAGTCAGCAAGCAAGTGCATGAGACTGTCGCGAACATTACGCTGGTCCTGGTGATCCTGCACGTCTGCGGTGTTATCCTGGCAAGCTTCGCCCACCGCGAAAATCTGGTCCGAGCGATGATCACCGGACGGAAAAGAGCTGAGTAAGCTTTAAGCGCAGCCGTTGGGGCAATAGCTACCCATGCGTACCGTGCTTCTGTTTGTCGAAGATAGCGCCGTCACCGTTCAAGGAGCACATCTTGCCAGCAACTCCACACGTGGAAAGGCATTTTACCGGCTCGGAATCCGTTCGCGATGTCGTTATTGGCATGGCGGATGGCTTGACCGTCCCCTTTGCATTGGCCGCGGGTCTTTCGGCTGCGGTCACCTCAACCCAGATCATTGTGACTGCCGGATTGGCGGAGGTAGCGGCTGGAGCCATTGCAATGGGGCTCGGCGGGTATCTCGCTGCGCGAACTGACCAGGAACATTATCGCTCAGAGGAGCGTCGCGAGTATCAGGAGACGCAGCAGCTTCGTGACGTCGAACTTGAAGAAACCGCAGCGATATTCCGCGGCTACGGTCTCGATGGAGCAGTACTTGAGCAGGTGACGGGCGCAATCACTGCTGACCCAAAGAGATGGGTCGACTTCATGATGCGTTTCGAATTGGGCCTGGAGCGCCCCGACCCGAAGCGCGCGCCCATCAGCGCTTTAACGATCGCCATTTCCTATATCGTTGGTGGATTGATTCCGCTTGTGCCCTATATTCTTGGGCTGGAGTTGCATCGGGCACTCGTCTATTCGGTGATCTTTACCGGCATCGCCCTTGCTCTATTCGGAGCAGTCAAGGGGAGGTTGACTGGCATCAATATGCTTAAGTCGGCCTTTCAAACGACCCTAGTCGGCGGCGTGGCCGCCGGTGCAGCATTCTATTTGGCGTCTTTATTTGGCTGATCCAAGACAGTAACAGCCGCGTCTTACAGGCAGCTCAATCCGCTCGCCGTCAGCACCGCGAAACGCGCCCCGCTCTGCCAAATGTTCCTACCCTGATTGAACGATTGAACTCGGGCTCGATGGGTTCAATGCACTGCAGTGGCTGGGTTTCGTTTGCCGCTCGGCGGTGATCGGCGAGTCAATCGTGGCGGTTCATGGTACAGCTATTCTCAGCCTTTGCGCTCGGCAGCGCGCGTTAGAAGATCGCGACGCGTCATACGGATCTCACACCATGATCGAGAAGCGACGTGGCGAGCCAGCCCGTATCTTCAAAGCACAAGTGTGGGATCTTATCTTCCATCGCTGAAGCGCAGGACAGGAGTATAGGAAAAGGGATGCCGAGGACAAGGCGAGCTCAATCCTCGTCCCGCCCCGTCGATCGGAGGGCTTGTGAAGAGCCTTTATTCGTCGGAAGATTGTTCGTCGGCCTCTCAAGACGGTTAATGAGGCAAGCGGCTTAGTCCGGTCGCGCCGACGGGATGGCAGCATGGTCGAAAAGCGCGGCAATGACGCCATTGTGCGGCTCCAGGCCAACACCCAGCTATTCAAAGATCTCGAAGCGAAGGACTTGGCTGCGTGTGCTAGCGCATTTCGCGAGCTGCGATTTAGTAAGGGCCGGGTCATCTTCGGGCGCGGGGACCCTCCCACTTATCTCTATCTTGTCGGAGAAGGTCGGGTCAGATTGGCAATCGCAACTTCCGAGGGGAGAGATCTGCGTTTTCAGATTGCGGTTGCGGGCGATCTTATCGGCGAGATTGCCGTACTCGATGGCGGCTCCCGCAGCGCTGAAGCCACCGCGCTCACGCCGGTTGTAGCCTACGGTCTCGAACGAAATGCCTTCCGAGAATCGCGCGCGGCCCATGCGAGCATCGCCGATGCCAGTCGTCACGTTCCTCTGCTGGCGCCTCAGAGATGTGACCGATCAACTCGAGGGCATTGCTCTCTACCCCTTGGACATTCGCTTAGTCCGATTTCTTTCGGTCGCACTTGGAAATCGTCAGGCACCATCTGGCCGCCGGGTGCCGCGGGAGCTTGGCTTCACGCAAAGCGAACTCGCGATGTTGCTTGGCGCAAGCCGACCCAAAATCAATGCGGTCCTGGGTGAGTTGGAGAATGCCGGTGCAGTTGGTCGGACATCCGATCGCCTATTTTGTGACCCCGCGAAACACGCGCTGATTGCGCAAAGGAAATGAAAAATGAGTGATCAATTCGGCTTTTCCCGTCCTTTCCGTACAGCATATTTTGGACTTTTACGGTCCATCGCGATGATAACAACGTGGCTTTGTCGTCTGCGGTGCTTTTCAGATCGGCTCATAGGGGCGTTTGTCGTGCTCATTTGCCTCTGCTCCGCGCCAGTCCATGGCCAGCCCGCCGGCTGCACGCTGGTTGCAGACGAGCACAGCCCAACCGAAAAAATCTTGCGCTGCGGTGTCAATCTCACCATTCGCAATGCGCCGGGCACTAACTATCAAGTGACAAGCCCGAATGAGGTCAAGCTCAATTCCGGTGCGCTTTTGATCGAATTTGCACCAGGCGACGGCAAGAAGCGTTTTCAAATTCTGACGCCGCATGCGATCGCTTCAGTTCGCGGCACAAAATGGGCCGTCGAGGTTACCCCAGAGCGAACATCAACATTGGTGATCTCCGGGGTCGTTGAGGTGAAGAGACCAAAGCGAAGAAGCGGGGCCTTACTCAAGGCCGGCGAAGGCTCTGATGTGTCCGCAGGTTCCGGCGGGATTGTTGTCAAGCGTTGGGCGCAACAGAGGGTCGATGCGCTGTTGGCACGATTTGGCCAATGATGTGGCGCCCGTCGTTCGAGGCGCTGCTAACATCCAGTTTTGTTCTGGCCGGTGTCCTGTGGGGCGGAGTCCTCGGCACCCGGCAGATGGTTGGCCTCGATTCCGGCCTTGATCGTGCTGAGTATCTCACCCTCGATTGGCGATTCCTGCTGGCCGGCGAGCGGCCGGCACCGCGCGGTGTTGTTATAGCCGCCATCGATGACGAGACCCTGCGCGAAGTCGGAAGCTATCCGGTACCCCGCGACAAGCTGGCTCAGATTGTTCGCAAGCTCGCGACCTATGCGCCGCAGGCGATCGCTGTCGACATGTTGTTTGTCGACCCCGGCAAGGCAAACTCCGATGCCATCCTTGCCGAAGCCCTACGCGGTACACCCTCCATCGTAGGCGCGGTGGGAGTATTTAACAATGAGGGGTCGCACTCCGGCAAGCGATCCGAGCTTAAGTCAGCGGATCTCGTTCCAGCACCCACAACCGTTCTTTGGCCTATCCCAATCATACGTGACGCCACGCAAACCGGCCTCGTCAATTTGTCTACCGACAACACGGGCGTGCCTCGCTTTATACCAATGCTATTCCGGGTCGGCGACATGCTCGCGCCATCGTTTGTTCTTGCCGCGTCGTCGACGGCGCTACATACCGAGCCGGTGTTCGGAACCAATCTCGTCAGACTGGCTGCGCGCACCGCTCCGCTCGATCTGGGATACCATCTACCGCTCCGTTACTATGGTCCCCGCGGCAGCATCAGGCAGTTCAGTATCGCGCGTATCCTCCGTGGTGACCTTGATCCCGATCTTGTCCGCGCTCAGGTGGTTGTCATTGGGGCCACGGCGCTCGGAACAGGCGACATTTTTGCGACCCCCTTCGATCGGACCTTTCCTGGGGTCGAGGTGCTGGCAACGGCTGTCAGCAATCTTCTCGCTGGGGACGGACTGATCAGATCAAACTCCGTGCGAACGATGGACGCGGCGACTTCTGTTGCTCTGCCCGCAATCCTGGTTCTGCTACTTGGCTTTCGTCGGGCCATGCTGGGGGTTGGGCTCGCTTGCATCGTCCTGGTCGGATGGATTGCCGCGGTCTATGCAGCATTTCTCGCGGGCTACTGGTTGAGTATCGCGGTGCCGCTCTCTTCGGCGCTTCCGATCGGAGTGACGTATGCGCTCGTCCGCCTCGTCGCCGATCGTGCCAGTGCTCGACGGCTGAGTGACGAAAAACAGGCGCTGGCGAAATTCCAATCGCCCTTCCTCCTGAAGCATATCCTGGCAAATCCGCAGTTCCTGGAAAAGCCAGTTCGCAAAGATATTCCCGTCGTGTTCCTTGACCTTTCAAATTTCACTAGTGTCGCAGAAGCGCTTGGACCGGAATGGGCGCGCGAACTGCTGGCCGACTTTCAGGCGCGCATTGAGCACATCATCGTCGCAAAGCAAGGTTACGTCACGAGCTTCATGGGCGATGGCGCAATGATCATCTTCGGTCTGCCCACGATACAGGCCGATGATGCATCCCGCGCCCTGCACGCGATCATTCAGCTTCGTGACTCCATTACAGCTTGGCTCAACACATTGCCGCCGGCAGCCAAAGATCGGCTCAGCGTCCGCATCGGAGGGCATTTCGGACCCGTCATGCTCTGCCGAACTCGGTGCCGCAGACCATCAACATGTCACCGCTACCGGCGATACGGTTAACGTGGCCAGCCGATTGCTGGAAATCATCAAAGAGCAGCATTCAAGCGTCATAGTGACCGAGGATCTGTGGAATGCGGCGCTGGATTCAGATAAGGATGTAGTTGCGACCCAAGCTCCGATCGATATCCAGGTCCGCGGTCGCTCCCATTTGCTGCGCGTCCGTTCAATCGTCTGATCGCACGTCTCATCACGCGATGAGCAGATGATCGATGTGGTTTACGTTTGCGAACGCCGCAAGGTCCACCGCCGCTGCCGCCCGGGTCGAAGGAGAGCACGTGGCTGCCGGTGTCCCGCTCGTAAGCTCCCGTGCCGTCAGGTGAGACCACGCTCGCGATCGCCAAGCAGCGCCGCAACAAAGACCACCTCCGCCATGTCGCCCGGCAAGCTTGCCTGATCTGCGGCCGCACGCCGTCGGAGCCGCATCACTTGCGCTATGCGCAACTCTATCACTGTGACCGAAAATATGCCACATTCGCGCTATGCTGCGCTCGAAGGCAGCTCACAACCGTCTCAAAACATGTCGAAGCGTTATCGCGCGACCAAGCCCTTAGCGGACATCGAGAACCGTTGAAATAGAACAAGCGAGCTATTTGAATTGCAGTTTTAGTTGCATCAATGTTGTGATGATGATCGTTGGGGATTCTGTAGCTCTTGATTTGGCACAGATCTGCATTCATGGTCTCGAACGAATTTGCAACTCCTCTCGTGGACTCGATGTTAAAGGCTGCCGAAATGACCGATGCCCGGACAATTCGCGTCTTCGTATCATCGCCGGGCGACGTCGATCCCGAACGGCGCCGAGTTGAATTAATCGCGCAACGGCTGAACGCGGAATATAGCGCAACGGTTCGAATCGAAACAGTCAGATGGGAAACAAGTTATTATAAGGCCCACACGACCTTTCAATCTCAAATTCCGGAGTCCTCGCACTGCGATATTGTCGTTGCGATATTTTGGTCGCGCCTAGGTACGGAGCTGCCTTCTGGGTTTTCCACGATGCCAAATGGAGAGCCGTATCCCAGCGGCACCGCATACGAAGTGCTCAGTGCGATTCAAGCTCGTGAAAAGCAAGAGAGTCCGGATGTCTATGTTTTCAAGAAGACGGCAGAACCGCTGATTTCGCTCAGTGACCGCAAGAAGCTTGAGATTGCACGCGATCAGTGGGAACGACTGGCCACTTTTTTTCAAACCTGGTTCGTGAAATCGAGCGGGGAGTTCCGTGCGGCCTTCCAGACCTTCGACACAACCGATGAATTCGAACAACATTTCGAACGCCTTTTGCGTGGCTGGATGGACGAAAATGTGTTTGACGAGCACCACGTTCTCGCCTGGCCGATCGAACTGAAGGGCTCGCCATTTTGCGGCCTCGCTCCATTTGAGGCGAGCCACGCGCCGGTTTTCTTTGGTCGCAGCAAGGATGTTGCACGTGCAATTGAGCGAATCGACCGGGCGGCTTCGGCGGGTGTGCCGTTCCTTCTGATCGTCGGGGCAAGTGGCGTCGGAAAGTCATCCTTTGTCCGCGCCGGCATCGTCCCGCGCCTGACGGGCCTTGGAGTGATTGCGGGCATTGACCTTTGGCGCGTTGCAATCGTGCGTCCGGGCTTGAAGCCACTGGAGTCCGTCGGCCATGCGATATTCGGGAGCGCGGATCCGGCCGGCGAGTCCGGAAACCTTGGATTGCCCGAAATCGCAGAAGGTGATTGCAGCACGGGGCAGAAACTGGCTGATCTGCTTCGGACCGGCACGCAGGCAGCTCTCGAGCCCATCCTCAACGCCCTGCGCCGCATCGGCGAGCGGGAGCGCGAGCGGCATGGATTTGACCACGAAGTCAAATGTCATTTGCTGCTCGTCATAGACCAACTCGACGATCTGTTCGCCGCGGGCGCAGAAACCGGCCGGACCTCATTGGCAAAGCTGCTGATGAGCCTTCTGGCAACTCGTCAGGTCTGGATTGTCGGCACATTACGAGCTGATCTATACGAGCAGTATGTCGCCGATCAGGATTTGCTGGCGCTGAAGCGCGATGGGGCAAGTTACGATCTGGCGCCGCCCGGTCCCGCCGAACTTGCGGAAATTGTTCGCCGCCCGGCCGAAGTAGCGGGCCTTTTCTACGAGCGGTCATCACATACGGGCGAGACTCTCGACGAGAGATTGTTAAACGATGCCGGCAGTGGCGAGGTGCTCCCGCTTATCGAATTCACTTTGCAACAACTGTTCAATGTGCGGCAGGTGATCGACGGAAAGCCGTGCTTGACGCTCGCCGCGTATGAAGCGCTCGGCGGCCTTGACGGCGCGATCGAGCGCACAGGGGAGGATGCTCTCGAATCGATCAATGTCTCGGGGCAGGATGCCTTGGCCAAGATCTTGCGTCATTTGGTCGGCGCCACTATGAGCGACGACCCAATCGGGACGTCGCGCTGGCAGCTTGCAATTCGCTCAACCGCTTTAACCGAATTTCCGGTGGGATCGCAAGTTCGCGAGATCGTCGATGCCCTTGTCGCAGCGCGTCTTCTGACGACTACCGAAGAGGACGCCGTTCCCATGGTGCGACTGGCACATCAGCGGGTCCTGCATGCTTGGAGCCGCGCGCGTGCTGCCGTTGCGGCAAACAACGACTATTACCGCCTAGTTAGCGAAATCCGTCGGCAATGCAGTCGCTGGCAGGATAGCGGCGCTAAACCTTCGCTCTTGTTGCCGAAGGACATCCTGTCCCGGGTTGGGGACCACGCCCGACGGTTCGGGAGTTTTGGTCCGCTCTTGACCGACTTCATTGCAGCTTCGCGCTGGCGCCAGTACATCTTTCGGCTGGGCATTGTGATTGCGGCTGCGCCACTTGTTTTTATATTTGACGTGATCTTCGGGCAGGTACTGAAGACATTCGGTTCGTTCGAAGCCGGGCTGTGGTTCGAAAACAATATTAGTTTCGCTTTATTTTCAATCATTGCGCCGATTTATTTGTTGTCACCCCTCGGGTTCGCGGGCGTCTTGTTACGGTATCGCTCACATCAGACATCATTTATTCAGCATTTGAAATTGCAGACAAGCTCGACCACGTCTCACGACGCGATGTTTTTGATCGCCCTACGGTTGAGATTGCGGCTGCTCTTGCTCAACGCCATCGCGCTGCTGCTGATCGGGGTGGCCGTCGCTTTACATGTCGGCATAATAATCGAACAAGGTCAGATAATTTCCTTGGAGTTGAACCAGCGCCTAATGGCCGTAATGGAATACGTTATCGTATCCCTAATTGTGGTTTGGATATTCGGCGTTTTGTTTCGGTTTACCCTCTACGCGCGCTGGGAGAAGGCAAAGGCGCAAGGAGGCGGTTAGGATCGGATGTAAGTTCGCCTTCGCGTTGGGATAGTGGCGTGTTTCGGTAAGAAAAGAGCCGCCGGGACTTGCCACGGCAGCCTAATCAGTCGTCCGTTAACAAGCCGATTCAAGCGCTGGTCTTGGGGCGAGCGCCGCAAGTATCGCGCAGAGGATGAGGTGCAAGAGCAGCCTCAGCCGAGCGAGGACGAGGCGGAGGTTGTAGCCGACGGCGGTGGGGATGACGTTTGCGGCGTCGCCCTCGCGGCCCTTGCCCTTGCCGATGCATTCGACCTCTTGGGCATGGAACGAATAGAGCTTGAAGCCACGCTGGCGCTGCTGCTGGGAGCGGATCTGGTTGGCCTTCGTCAGCGGCCACTCGAAGGTGGCCTCGAGATCGGCCTCACCGGCGATCCTGCGCCGGATGTCGCGAATGATGCGGCCGAGCCGCGTGCGCAGCAGGCGTAATGAGCCGTTCGGACCGTCAACCTTCATTGGGCCCAGCACAAACCCCAACCAAAACTTTTGAGGAAATAAAAAAATCAGCCCCTCAAACCCGATCGGCTAGCCCGGGAAGTCTGCGCCTGAAGATTATTCCGGGAACGGCCCCGGCGTTTGAAGGAAAAGCATGGGAGCGGCCTTAAAGCCGCACATCCGCCCTGAGCTGCCGCAGAACATTCAACTGCCCCTGCCTCTCTCTGCGACTGCGGCGAAAACGACCGGCGCCATAAAGCCTAACACTAACACGACCACGAGCAGCTGTTCCATGGAACCCTCCGTTGGACGGCTGTTCATTAGTCGAAGGCAGTAGATCCCAGGTTCACCCGTGAGCCCCCGACGCTTCAAGAGAGCACCGTGCGAAACCTCCCAAAGTTTGGCTGGATATTTTTTTCTAGACACGTCCGGGTGTTCAGGGGCAAGCGGCGGTGCGAAGGTTCTGCACCCGGAAACGGCCGGCCATTTTACCCCTGCCGGCCCCTTTTTTGGCGATGTCCGATCGGCAAGGCACCGCGCCGGCGGCAGGCCGCCGGCATCGACCCAATGAGCGTTGCCCAGAAACTCTGGAACGCGACACGAGTGACCGAGGGGCATCTTGAGGGAGGCTCCGAGCTAGGAGAGCCAAACGGCACGCCGGTCGGCGGTCCGATCGCCTCAAATGCGCCGTCTCCAAGAAGAGCTTCGAAGGCGCGGAGAGCGCAGCCTCCGAAGGCGCACCATGGGAACCGCCCGGCGCCAGCGTGAACTTGCCGCCGGGCTGCCAAGGATCTCTTGCGCAGTAAAAACCTCGCGCACAGTCTATGAGCCGTTGAACGGTCGGGCCCAAAGTGCAAACGCAGCGATGACAGCTACCGGTGTGCTACAAGCACGACGACTTGCCCCCAGGGCTGCACCCGCGCAAGGAGTCGAGTTGATAAGAGATTAGACCATTGCGCCTGCGCTTAAAAAGTCGTCCGTGAAGAATTCGGAAGCGCTTGATTGATCTCGCTGATTTGACCTGAGCAAGTATTCGATTTTGCAAGAAAGCCGGGTGTGGCTGTGGGTTTTCTTGCGTTTTTGGATTCCAGGTTTGGTCGGCTCGTGATTCCCTTGACGGCGAGATTCGCTGTCGGAGGAGAATGATGAGCCGGCCCCGCGACGATCGTCAGGACAATCTGTTTCAGCCGTCACTGGAGACGATCATCAATCCTCGCCACCCGCTGGTGCGGCTCGCGGGAGAGATGGATTGGGATTTTGTGGGGAGGCGCTTCGGCTCGGTCTGTCGCGTGGGCCCGGGGCAGCCGCCGCTGCCGACGCGACTGGTGGCCGGGCTGTTCATCATCAAGCACATGCACAACCTCTCCGACGAGGCGCTGTGCGATCGGTGGGTGGAGAACCCGTATTACCAATACTTCTGTGGGGAAGTGGTGTTCCGGCACGAGCTGCCATTTGATCGCTCGTCGCTGACCCGCTGGCGCCAGCGGCTGGGTGAAGAGCAGCTCGCCGCGCTGCTGCAGGAGAGCCTTGCGGTGGCGCACCGCACGGGCGCCATCGAGACCAAGGATCTGGAACGGGTGGTGGTGGACACCACCGTACAGGAGAAGGCGATTGCGCATCCGACCGATGCGCGGCTGACCCACCACGCAATCGAGAAGCTGGTCGATCTGTCAAAACGCGAAGGCGTCGAGCTACGCCAGAGCTATCGGCGCGTCGCCAAGCGCGCCGCCATCATGGTGGGGCGCTACACCCACGCCCACCAGTTCAGGCGCGCCCGGCGCGAGCTCAAATTCCTGCGCACGCGGCTTGGGCGCATCATCCGTGACATCCGCCGCAAGATCGCAGGCAACCCAGCGCTCGAAGACCGCTTTGGCCCGCTGCTCGATCTCGCGCTGCGTGTCCGTCATCAGGAGCAGCGCCAGCGCGGGCCGAAGGTCTATTCGTTGCACGCACCCGAGGTCGAATGCATCGGCAAAGGCAAGGCGCGCAAACCCTACGAGTTCGGCTGCAAGGTCTCGATCACGACGCCGGTCACCGTGCCCAAGGGAGGACAGTTCGTGCTGCATGCCAAGGCGCTGCACGGCAACCCGTACGATGGCCACACGCTCGGCACCATTATTGCCAATCTCGAAAAGCTCACGGGCGTTGCGGTCCGCCGCATCCACGGCGACAAGGGCTATCGCGGCCACAACCATCCGGACCGGTTCAAGGTCTGGATCAGCGGTCAGGTCCGGCGCGTCACCAAGGCCATCCGTCGCGAGATGCGCCGGCGCGCCGCCGTCGAACCCATCATCGGCCACCTCAAGGACGATCACCGAATGGCCCGCAATCACCTCAAAGGCCGAGACGGCGACCGCGTCAACGCGGTGCTCGCCGCCGCCGGCTTCAACTTCAGCCTGCTCCTGCGCTGGTTCGGCGAGCTTTTGCGTGCCCTGTTGTTGCTGATGCTCCAGTGCACCCCATGGGCCCCACGCTTCGCCTAATCCAAACGGCTAGAAACGTTCTTCACGGACGACTAAAAAAACTCGCGGGCAAGAATTGCAAAGTCGCAAGAGCCTATTGTTGGCTCGTTTCGACCGGTTGCTGCGATGCCGCAATATTTCCAAAGTCAGATGAAGACCGGACTCGTCGCCCGTACGGTGAGACCGACGCGAATGACCCCGGATATCCTACCTTGAAGGTGCCTTAGGAGATCCATTCTGTTTCCGCCGGTTTGCCGGCCGAGAGCCCTGCAGTTGACAGAGCGGTTCAGCGAGTTCTTGAGCCACCTCAATGAATAGCTTGACCGTTGGGCTCAGGGTTCGGTTTTTCAATGTAATGATCCCGACGGGACCTGGCATCGCCGGAAACTCTACCGGCAGCACTTTGACTGCATTGCGCAATACTCCGTAGCGTAACAGCGAGCCCGGAAGCACGCCCAGGTAGCGCCCGCTCGCCAAAAGCGTGTTGCTCAGGTGAATGGACAACGATACCACGGCAGCCCGCGGCAGGGACGCGCCGCAGGCTTGGAATGCTCGTTCGATAAACGCGGTCGGCAAGGCGTTCGGCGGGGTGACGATCCAAGGCTCGTTGACCAGTTCCGACAATTCGATGCGCTGACGCCGTGCCCATTTGCTGCGCCGGCCGGCAACGAGGTAGGGCTGCTCGTAGTACAAGAGCTTCGCTTCAAAGTCCTGCTCAAGCGCTTCATCGAAGCGCGCGACGATGAGGTCGACGCGGCGTTCCCGCAACTCGCGAAGATCCTGTCTCGACGCCGACGGCGTCGGCACGACGTGGCAAACGATCCCCGGATATTTGCGTCCGATCATTTCGACGATCGCCGGCAGTAGCCCCGCCGCGAACGGTTCATTACAGCCGACCCGTACTTCTCCCGCCAGCGGATTGACCAAGAACTCTATCTGCCGAACGCCCTGCTTCAGGTCGTCAAATGCGGCGAGGCCGCTGTCCAGCAGCGCGCGGCCATAGATCGTCGGCTCGATGCCCTGCCGCGTCCGATCGAACATCCGCACACCGAACGTGTGCTCGATATCGGCGATCGCCTTGGAAACGACCGGAGGCGAGATGGACAGGCGCTGCGCCGCCTTGCTCATGCTGCCCGCTTCGACAACGGCCATGAGAATGTGGATGTCGCGCAGCTTCAGGCGGTAGCCGAGGCGGTCAGTCCACTGCATGGGGCACCCTTAGGCAAACAGCTAACAGGATTTCGCAAAGCAGAACTTTCCAAGAATACGAGAGTTCGGCATTGTTTCAAGGTGCGGCAGGCTAATGCGCCGATCGAAGAGACCGTCGACCGGGATCGATTGCGGCCGAGATATCCGCATTAGCCGACTAGCGAGAAGGGTAGCGCCATGAAATCGCGGGCAAGGCAATTATTAGGCGTCGCGTTCCAGATGTTGGCCCTGTCGGTCGGAATTGCGGTCGTCGGCAGCGCTCGCGCCGACAACTATCCGAAAAGGCCGATCACATTGGTCGTACCCTTCGGCTCCGGCGGCGGCATCGACATCGTTGCGCGCATCGTCGCCGAAAAGCTGCAGGAAAGAATGCATCAGTCGGTCGTCGTGGAAAACCGCGCCGGCGGCGGCGGCATCGTTGGGACCAGCGTCGTTGCGCACGCCAGGCCCGATGGATACACGCTGCTGTTCATCGAGATGTCATCGGTGCTGGCAAAATGGTTGCACAAGAAGGTGCCGTTCAACGTGGAAACCGATTTCGCGCCCATCGCGATGGTGGCGACCAACTATCTCGGACTATTCGCAAACATGTCGCTGCCCGCCAACAATCTCACGGAACTGATCGCCTACAACAAGACGCATCCGACGAAGCTGTCGATCGGGACCCCCGGCGTCGGCACGCCGCACCATCTCGCCGCACTGATGCTCAACCACGGCTCCGGTATCGATCTGGTCAATGTCAGCTATCGCGGCACGCCTCCATCAGTGGCCGATCTCATCAGCGGACGGATTCCGCTGGTCTGGGCTGTGCCCGTCAACGTGATGCCGTTCGTCGCGCAGCACAAAGCCAAACTCCTAGCGATTTCCTCACCGCAGCGGCTCGCCGAGCTTTCCAACGTGCCGACCGTTGCGGAACAAGGGCTGCCAACCTTCAGCGTCACACTCTGGCTGGGCATTGCGGGACCGGCCGGCACGCCGGCTGAAATCGTGTCACGCCTGAGCAAAGCCATCAAAGAAGTCACCGAGCTTCCTGACGTGCACGAGCGTCTATCAGCGCTGGGATACAATCTCGATTATCGCAGCAGCGACAAATTCCGTGAGCAGATGCTCAGCGACCAGCGGAAATACGGCGAAGTCATCCTCGAAGCCGGCATTCAACCGAATTGAGGGCGTCGCTGACGGAGTGCCCGGCGCTGCCGGCCGCCCTGGGAGCAATGTCGGAATCGTGAGACCAGATGTCCGAAAAGATCGCCCTTGAAGAGCATTTTGCCTTGCCGGAGACGTTGGTTGACTCCAAGGCTTATGCAGCCGACGGGTTGTGGCCGCAGCTCCAACGCCGACTGATCGACCTCGACGGCGAGCGTCTTGCCGAGATGGACAGATATCACATCGCAATTTCCGTGCTGTCTCTCAATGCACCAGCTGTGCAAGCAGTCCCAGACACCGGCCAGGCGATCGCGCTAGCTCGAAAGGCCAATGATGTCTTAGCGCAAGCTATTGCGAAGCGCCCAGATCGCCTCGCGGGCCTCGCGGCGCTGCCGATGCAGGACCCGGAGGCGGCTTCAGCGGAGCTGGCACGTTGCATCCGCGAGCTTGGTTTCGTCGGCGCGCTCGTGAACGGATTTTCGCAAGCTGGAGATACCGCGCTCTACTACGACGACCCGCGCTACCTGCCCTTCTGGGGTGCCGTGCAGGATTTGGATGTGCCGTTCTATCTGCATCCGCGCGATCCCTTGCCAAGCCGCACGCGCGATTATAACGGCCATCCTTGGTTCGAAGGACCGGCATGGGCCTTCGGCGTCGAAACCGCCATGCATGCTTTGCGGCTGATGGGCAGCGGGTTGTTCGACCGCTACCCGGACTTGCAGATCATTCTCGGCCATCTCGGGGAGGGTCTGCCCTGCAGCATCTGGCGGCTGGATCAGCGCATCAAGAAGGCCCCGCGGGGCATTCCGGCCAAGAAGACTATGGCCGAGTATTTGAGCGCAAATTTCTATTTGACCACCGCCGGCAACTTCCGCACGCAGACTTTACTCGGCGCGATGCTAGAGGTGGGGTCTGATCGAATTCTCTTCTCAATCGACTATCCATTCCAGGAGATGGCGCGAGCGGCAACCTGGCTCGACAGTGTCGGGGTCAGCGAGCGTGATCGTAGCAAGATCGCCGCACTCAACGCGGCCAGATTGCTGAAGCGGCTCCAATATCGATAGCCAAGATTTTGGCTCTGATCTGGGTGACGCAAACGGGCCATTTTTGGGAATCTGCAATCGCTCCGTTTTCTGGTATTGGCCCGACCCTGCCGACCCGCTGCACCCGCCTTTACGGTCGCAATCGGGGATAAACCGGAAAACTTATGTTCACATCGAGACTTACCGCCGCCCATCGCGTCACGGAGCTGCAGCGCCAAAATACGTTCGAAACCAGGGCCAACATCAAGTCGTTGTACTCGTTCTGAGCTTTTCCGATCAGTTGAATAGGGAGTATGCAGGCCGGCGTCGTCTCCCCGCAGCATCACGATCGGCAAACCGGCGCGGTCGACCACGACCACTGAGACTTTGAAGCCCATCTCTTTGCATTTACCCATGGCGGCATTAACGATCGCCTGCGCCATCGCCAAGGATATATTCTTTTCGCTAACCAGACTCTGTGCATGCACCGGTGAAGACAGCGCCATCGCAGCGATGATGCCGCCGAAGGTCTTCACACCGGCCGTGACCATGGGTCCGGACGTCCTCAGCAATTGGCACCCCTTCGCCACCCTCGTTCGGCAAAGCGATAGGAACGGGCGGAGGTGATTCGCCCTACGGCACAAGGGCTTGGCCCATTGACATGGATGCCCGCGACGCCCATTTATGTTGTTGCGCCTGACTAGGGTCGATGACCCAGTCGCTGCGAAAGGCAATGCCTCCGCAGGTTTCCCGATCGATGATTTGGTAGCGCGATTTGTCGGGCGATGCCCGTCATTCCCATTCAGTTCAATCAGGATTTGGCGGCGCCGCCGTGCGCCCCAACACTTTGTGGAGAATTGACATGACTAGGAAGACACCCAACCCACGACTTAATGCACTCAAGGACCGCGTCCCTCTTCATGCACTAAAACATGGTGCATTTGCCCAGACAGTAGCGTTTCTTCCGGGCGAGAATATGCGGGCATTTGAGGGCCTCCTTGGTCCAGGAATGGCAGCCCGAGGGTCCCACGGAACAGGATGCCGTGCTCACCATTGCAAAGTGCATATTGTGCAAGCGCCGCATCCAGGATTACATCAGCGCTAAGATCTTCGAGCGCTCGCTCGATCCTGACGATATCGCCTATAACGAAGCACGGGTGCTTCTCTTCCTGCTTAAGTCTTCGCCCCACAATTTTGAGGCGGTATTTGAACTTGCCCTGGCCCGCCTGCCCCAACGCACCGCTGGACACCTCAAGACCACTTGTTTGCCGGCAAACTTTAAGTCACACGCGAAATGGAAGAAAGCGTTGCGCCACGAACTTGCGTCAGTTGTGTTGCCCACGATCCCGCACCAGCCGGCGGAACTGTTACTGCTAAACGCTGGCAACGTTCTTACGGAAGACCTCTTCAAGAGCGCACTTGGGACGGAAGAGCGCCTTAGCGCGACGATCGCACGCGCCGTCAAGCAACTCGTGCAGGCCAAGGCCATGAAGCAGATGCTCGCAAGCCCTTCGCTCGGGGCGCAGGATCAGACCGCGCGGAATCAGCTCCCCAAGCCCGCCGATACGCCGCATCCATAATCAACACTTGACGGTGGCATAAGGTCTTTGGTGTCAGACTAATAACCACGGAGCGGATTCTGCCACCGCATGTCTCGAGCTACTGACCGGCGACGATCGTGATCGACCTCACGATCGTCGCCGGCATCGTTCCGTGCGCGCGCAAGCCGGGCCTCGCCGACCTGGGTGAACGAAGGCCGGCAAAAAGGTATGCCAATAACAAGCTGAAGGGCGTGCTCGCATTTCTCGAACCCGTTCTTGCGGATCGATGATGATCGGCCTCACCGATACAACAAATTCCCAACGCAAACACAGAACAGGTCGCCCTAGTTTTTAGGATTTCTGACATTGCTACTTTTACACGAGAATTTATTATAATACATTCGTAGGTTGCTATTCTTGCAGAATGAAATTTTTAACCCATTGAACTGACAAGCCAATTTAAGTCCGGGCATCGAGGCAGACGAACCCAATGGTGCGCGCCGGCAAACGACTCGCCGAGGAAACCTGGCGATCCGTTTCCCAGGTAGCGCGCACACGTTTTGAGGAGGCGCGGCGAGCAATCGGGGAAGTCCTGGCGAAGCGGTCAGCAACGGACATTGAGCCGGCGCTGGATGAGCCGCAATCGACTCCCACTTGGAAGCTCGTCGTCATGCCCTGGAAGCCTGTCGAGACCTTGCAGCAGGCGCGCGCGCTCAACCGCTTCGGAACCATTGGGCTCGCGGCACTCGCCGGGATTTATCTTGTGGGCGCGATCGGCAATGCGGGCCAATCCCAGGGTAGACCACTGGCCCTCTTGTTCATGCTGGCTGCATTCGGGAGCGGCGCAAGTGCCTTTGGCACAAATCGCAATTCACGCGCAGCAGCTCTCTTCGGCTTCGTTTTGTCGTTCCTGGGGATATTCTATCTGGCTCCGTTGTTTGGCTACGCAGCGGTGAAAGCCGTCAGCGCGACCAAGCGGCTCGGCGGAGACGCCAAGCCGTGACGTCGCAAGCGCTGCGCCTCACCTGTTACCGGGATTGGCGAACCGGCTAGCGGATCGCCGCTGCCGCGCACGTGCGACATCCGAGGGGCTTTGTCGCAGGTTGGTTGTTCCAAGGCGCTATTCGCGCTAGTAAAGATGGGCATGACTTTGACCGACGATACGGTCCTTGTTCGCGACAGCGAACCGGTTGCTACGGCGATCGACGGCAACGCCGTCGTGCTGAGTGTTCGTGCCGGGTCCTATTTTGACTTCAACGCAGTCGGCACGGAGATTTGGAACCTGCTCAGCGAGTTCACGTCGGGTCGGCGAGCTCATCGAGCTGCTTTCACGATCCTACGACGTCGATATCACCACCGCGACAAGGGACGTAACGTCGTTCCTGCATTCTCTACTCGAACGCCGGCTATTGCGGGTGGTTGAGCCAGAGAATGTCCCATGAAAGCGAGCGCGCGGCGTCGCATCTACCTGCGCGAAGCAACGATCATACTCGTTCTGGCCCAGCTTGCCGTGAAGATCCTCCCATCTGCGCGGATCTTCGCGTGGGCCGGCCGCGCGCCCAGGCGCATCCGCCGCTTCGCGACCGACGAGGCCGGCTGGGTATGTTGGGCGGTAGACACGGCGGGTGTATGGACCAACGCGCTCTGCCTATCGCGCGCGCTTGCAGCGCAGACCATGCTGCGGCGGCGCGGGATTGCGAGCCAGCTTTGCCTCGGTGTTGCGCGCGAAGGCGGTGTGCTCACCGCGCATGCGTGGGTTGAGGTAAAGGGGAGCATGGTCGTGGGCGGCGCCGAGGCCGCGCGCTTCACCAGAATGGCGGAGTTCGGCGGAGAGCGCGCATGCGGTGCGAGCGCTTAGCGTGAGCGGGATCGCCGGGCTTTTGCGATTCGACGGACAGACCGTCGAGCGGCGCGACCTCGAAAGAGCGGCAAACGCGCTCCAGGCGCATGGCCCGGACCGTTCCAGCGTGACCGTTGTGAACTGCATCGGCCTCGTCCATGTCCTTATGCGGATGACGCCGGAGGATCGTTTCGACAGCCAACCTTGGCGCGGCGCAAGCGGGGCCGTGATCACTGCGGATCTAAGACTGGACAACCGCAGCACGATCCTGGCACGGATTGGCGCGACGCCCAACGACACTATGACCTGGGCCGATGCGCGGGTCCTGCTGACAGCCTGGGAAGAATTCGGCGACGACATCTGGCCGACGCTTCGCGGTCCGTTCGCGGCTGCGATCTGGGACCCGCGCAGCCGAACCTTGACGCTGGCGCGTGATCATCTTGGTCTCAGCGTGGTGATGTGGCACAGGAACGAACGCTTTCTCGCTTTCGCCTCGATGCCGAAAGGCCTGTTCGCACTACCCGACATCCCTCGCGAGCTGAATGAGGAAAAATTCGCGGATTTTCTCGTGCTCAATCACGCCGACCATGCGACGACTCTCTACCAAAACGTCTTTCGCATACCACCCGCACACGTGATGATCGTGAAATCCGACGGCGCGATGGAGCAACGTCGCTATTGGACCACAACCGACATCAAGCCAATCCGCCTTCCCTCCGACCAAGCTTACGCCGACGGTTTGCGGGAGTGTCTCGACCAGGCGGTCCGCAGGCAGATGCGCAGCGCGCATCCGATTGGATGCCATCTCAGCGGCGGCCTCGATTCCTCGTCGGTCGCGGCGCTGGCGGCACGCGCACTCGAACAAAAGGGCGAGCGACTTGCCGCCTTTACGCAGGTGCCCCGCGCCGGCTTCGATGGTCCCGTTCCAAACGGCTGTTACGCCGATGAAACCCCCTTCGTCGAGGCGATACGGACCTTCGTCGGCAACTTCGACGTCACCTACGTTCGCAACGACGAGTGTGAGGATTTTGCCGATCTCGAACGATTCCATCTTGCGCTGGAGGGTCCCGTGCGCAACCCGACCACGCTTGGCTGGATGCTTGCAATTCAGCGGCTCGCATCCACGCAAGGCCGGCGCGTGCTGCTGGGTGGAGTTCTACGGAAACTCCACCATCAGCTGGTATGGCTGGTCGCAGGCTGTCGACCACGTCAGGTCCGGA
This sequence comes from uncultured Alphaproteobacteria bacterium, assembly GCA_963753575.1. Lineage (GTDB taxonomy): Bacteria > Pseudomonadota > Alphaproteobacteria > Rhizobiales > Xanthobacteraceae > VAZQ01. Next base: position 5,308 of record CAVWCR010000003.1, on the reverse strand, counting down.
CGATTGCTCACTGCTTATCGGCAATGGCGCATGTTCGATCGGCAGTCGCGCTATTCGTCGTGGACGGCCTTCCAGAAGCTTTTGGTCGAGCCTCTCATGTCGAGCACATTCGAGACCTGGATCGCTCGCCGGCCCGGCCCCGCGCCCTGGCATAACCACGCTGCGATCCAAGGCGACTTTGCGCTCGCCATGGGCGTCGACGCCCGCGCCCGGAAAGTCGGCCACGACTTCCACTACCGGCTCCGGCCGGGCGAGCGCGCGGCTGGGCTGACCGCCGTCGACTATGTGGGCGACTGGCTGGCGGCCGAGAAGGCCGTCACGGGTGTCGAGATGCGCGACCCCACGGCTGACATCGACGTCGTATCATACTGCTTCGGCGTTCCACCTGAGCAATATCTCGTCGAAGGCATCGATCGATCGCTGATCCGCCGGGCAATGTGGGGCCTGCTTCCGGACGTGGTGTTGACCAACCGGCTGAGCGGCGTGCAGTCGGCCGACTGGTTTGAGAAATTGGAAAGCCGACGGCCGCAGTTGGCGATGGAGATCGCGGACCTTGCGGCCAGCCCGTTGGCGCGGCGTGCAATCGACCTAGATCGGCTGGAACGAGCGGTCAAGAACTGGCCGACCGGCGGCTGGCACACGTCGAAGATCGCCGACGAATATCACCTCGCGCTCACGCGCGGCGTAGCGGGAGGCCGCTTCTTACGTTGGATGGAATTGGCCAACCGGCCTGCCGATTGACGAAAGCTGCGATCGACGTTTTGCGAAGACGGACGCAGCCGGCGCCAATCGAGTGCTATTTCTCGGTGCGGCTGGTCAAGGGAAACGCCCACTCAATGGAGAACCCGAACTTCGCCGCGGGCGCCTCCGGTAACGGCGGCTGAGCTGACGGCGGGGAGTTCTCGCGATACGATCTTGTTTCGGTGCCGATCGTCAGCTCGGTGAAAGCCGGCGCTTCCCAAGCACACCGTGCGGGCGGAGTGCTTCCCTCGTCAACCTTCGAGCGGTTTGCGGACATGGTCGGCTCCGGCACAATCTGGCGGCCTTTTGACCCGTTTTCTATGAGATTTGGTTCGGGTTGACAAGAACGACTTCAAAGCCGCCGGCGTGTAGACCAGAATGTTGGCGCACCAGCACTTGACATCACAGATCCCTCGACTTTTCATCGACTCGTTGCTGGACCCCGGTCTCCCGAATGTGGTGGCGATCGCTCTCGGGATGCAGCGCAAGACGCATGTCATGGAATTCCGCGAGCGCAGAGCGGTGCCCGATCGACACGACCGTGACCCCTGGCAGGCGATCTTGCAGCAACTGATAGAGCCTCGCCTCCGACGGCTCATCAAGCGAGGCCGTGGCCTCGTCCAGGAAGAGAAAATCGGGCGCTTGCAGGACCGCGCGGGCGATGCTCAGGCGCTGCTGCTCGCCAAGCGACAAGATCTGGTTCCAGTGCGCATCCTCGGACAGACGTTGCGCAAGCGCCGGCAGGCCGACGGCTTCGAGCACTTCGGCGATGCGTGCGGGCTCGAACGTGCCGCGCTCGGAAGGGTAGCTCACCGCATCTTCGAGGCTGGCCACCAGGAAGTACGGTCGTTGCGGCAGCATCATGAGCTTGGCGCCGCGCGGCACCACGATGCTGCCCTTGCCGAACGGCCAGACGCCGGCGATCGCGCGGAAGAAGGTGCTTTTTCCGGAGCCGGACGGACCCGTGATGAGTGCACGCTGGCCCGCCTTGATGACGAGGTCTCGGGTGGCGACAAGCGGTGCCCCGTTCGGCAGTTCGACCGACAATCCTTCGATGGTGAGCCCGGTCTTGGTCGCATGCGGCACCACGTCGACGCGCGACGGCACTGCGTTGACAGCGTGCGCCGCTCCGATGGAGCGCTCGAAGCCGTCGAGACGGGCAATTACGGCGCGCCATTCGGCCAGCTCGCGATAGCTGTTGACGAAGAAAGACAGCGCCACCTGCACGCTGGCAAACGCGGTCGAGGTTTGCACCAACGCACCAAGCTGCAGCAGACCCGCGAAATAGGCCGGACTGGCCACGATGAAGGGAAATATGATCGCGACTTGCGTATAGCCGGTGGTGAAGAACGTGAGCCGCTTTTGCCGCGACATGATCAGGTGCCAATTGGCCACGACTTTGCCGAAGCGGGCATACAGACGGTCGCTCTCGGTCGCTTCGCCTCCCAGCAACGCAATCTGCTCGGAATTCTCGCGCACCCGAACCAAGTTGAAGCGGAAATCGGCCTCATAGCGCTGCTGGTTGAAGGTGAGCGCTACCAGCGCCCGGCCGACCAGATGCGCAATGGCCGTGCCGAATATCGCGTAGATAAGAGCCGCCCATACCAGATAACCCGGAATGATGATCGTAGCGCCGAACAGCTGCAATGGTGCCGCGGCCGAGAGAGCCCATAGGATTACGATGAATGAGGCCAGCGACACGATCGCGCCGAGCACCCCGACACCGATGGTCAGCGCACGCTCGATGAACAATCTGATGTCCTCGGCGATCCGCTGGTCGGGGTTGTCGGCGGTGTTGCCGAGCAGCTGCATGCGATAGTGCGTCGGCCCTTCCAGCCAACGGTCGAGATAGACCTTTGTCATCCAGCGTCGCCAACGGATCTCCAGCCACTGATTGAGATAGAGCTTGTAGCCGTTGAGCAGCGTGGCAGCCGCAGCGATGCCGCAGAAATGCAGTATCTCGACGACGAGGGCGTCCCAGCTCCGGTCCTGCAGCGCGGTATAGAACGCGTTGTACCAATGGTTGAGCAGGACCATGACACCGACCAGGCCGAGCTCGGCGGCGATGACCGCAGCGAGCAGAAGACGGCCTGGCCAGCGATCCTCTGACCGGAAATACGGGCTTGCGAGGTGCCAGATGGTGGATAGCGACTGGGCGAAGCCCAAGGAAACCTCCGACGGTTTTGGCTCTGCGTGGACTGGAGGCATCGCAACGCAAATGCAGTCTTTATGCGCTTTCTTCTGGCCTCTGCGGGGGACGCGCTGATGTGGAGTGGGCCTTCGGTCTATTGATGCGTGACGGCTCGGAAGGCACTCACAAGGCTCTGGTACACCGGCAAGTCCACAGTTGGCAGCGCGCGGTCGCCGAGCCTGGACACCGCACGGATTTCCATCAATGTCGAGCACACGAAAGCGCCGTCGATTGCCGCGAGCTCCTCGCGCCGCACCTGCGTCTCCTGGATGTCTATTCCCTTGCCGCGCGCCAATTCCAGCAGCACTTGTCGCGTGATACCGGGGAAGACATCCGGCTTGAGCCGAGGCGTGATGAGTCTTTCGCCCGAGATCAGGAATACGTTGGCCGCCGACGCCTCGGTCAGATGGCCTTCGCGATCAAACATCAGACCGTCATTGAAGCCGGACCTTTCCGCGGTCTTGCGCGCAAAGAAGCTATTGACGTAGGCCCCGCTGACCTTGATCTGGCCCGGAATGGAGCGACTCGAAATGCGCTCGACCGCGGAGACCTCGCAGCTGATCGGATCGTCCAGGTCGCGATGCGTCTCGGTGCGGACGGTGAAGATGCTGACGTCGACCGGACGGCCTTCGGAACCTGTGACCCACAGTTCCGGCCCGCCGCGGAATGCAATCGGACGGATGTATTGTGTCCCCTTCGGCTCGTGCTTCAGGAGTTCCATGATGCCGGCCAGCAACTCCTCGATCGACCAGGGAATGGCAAGTCCCATGCACGCCGCGCCCTTTTTAAATCGGATGAGGTGCTCCTCGGCGCGATGAACGTAGTAATGGTCGCGATTCCAATAAGCCATGATGCCGTCGAACACCCCCGTGCCCAGATGGAAGGAAATGCTCGCGACCGACGGGGCCCCTTTCTCTCGGTCCTTGATCTGCCCATTGCACCACGAATACGTGCTCACTTGCGTCATATTTGGGCCCGTGTCTCACGCATGCACCGGAAACAGCCTGTTCCGGACTCGATCCGGCGTAGCCGCCGATTTTCCGACAGGGACATGCGGCACTCAACAGAGCAGAGCACGCCCCGGCTGCCGTAAAAACGAGACATGGTCTAATGGATCGCTTCGGTGTTTCAGTTTAGAGACTCGTCCTTCGGCGCCTGTGCGGCCTGGTCTTGCTCCATGCTCACGATCAGGCTCTTTGGTCGCATGTCGGTCCAGTTCCGATTGATGAACTCGAGGCACGCGGCACGGCTCTCGGACTTCAGAGCAACCGTCCAACCCTCGGGCACTTCAACAAAGGTCGGCCAAAGCGAATGCTGTCCCTCATCGTTGATCAGGACATGGTAGACGCCGTTCTCGTCTTCGAAGGGATTAGCCACGTTTCACTCCTCGTCACCGATATGCGAACCACCCCCGCCGGTTCGGGAGAATACTAGTTGGAGGCTTGCCATTTCGCCAGGGCCGGACGCGCGTTGGCGTCCAACTATTTTGATCAGTCGGCCGATCTGCCTCTCCTTAGGTTGCGAACTTGTAATCTGCCCGATCACCGGATGCGTGATTTCGCGCGGACAATCGGACTGCTGCTGCGTTAACCTCTATGTTCCCCCATGTTTGTAGGCGAGCTCGGTCGCAAGCACCCGGCCGATTGCGGCGGCCGGCAGCGCATCCATCATTGCATCATGGGCGCAATCGATCCGATGTACCTTGATCTGGCCCGCGACATAGGGACGCCACGAATCAATCGGCCGTTCGGCATCGCCGTCGGTGCCGACGAACAGCAAGACGTCGCCGTCAAACCGCTCCGGCGAGAACCTCCATGCGAGTCGAAGGTGATCTTTGGCCGCCTCGAAGATCACTTGATATTGCTGCGGCGAGAGAATGTGTCCGTCGCGGCGCAGGGCCTCCGAGATCTTATGGAGCGGCCTGTCGCCTTCATTCGCAAAGAGAGCTTCGATTTCGTGCTTATCGTCGCGGCCGTTCTGCATTTCGCGTTTCACCGGAAAGGCGTCGAGGAGCGTGAGCAGCGCGACCTCCTCACCCATCCCCTGGAGGCGTGTCGCGATGGCGTGAGCCACGAGGCCGCCAAAGGACCAGCCGAGCAGGTTGTAGGGTCCGGCAGGCTGAACCTTGCGAATGAGAACTCAGATAATCTTCCGCTACCCGCTCGAGGGTCTCAGGGTCCTGTTCCGGCTCACTGAGGGCGCGCGCCTGAAGTCCATAGATCGGATATTCCGATGGAAGGTGCCGGATGAGTTGCGCATAGGGCCAACTGAATCCGCCCGCAGGGTGGATGCAGAACAGCGGAGGCAGAATTCCCGTGGACCTGATAGGCAGCAACGGCTCGAGATCCGAGCGTGTTGAACCGCCAGCGGACAGAT
>CAVWCR010000002.1:0-446184 GCA_963753575.1 uncultured Alphaproteobacteria bacterium | reverse complement strand
GCGGCAAGGCCCCCGTCGCCACATCAGGCAGCGCGGACCCTGTCTCCTCCATCAGCTTGGAAGCGCCCGCCAGCGCCGCGACGGTCTGATGCTGGAACACCGCCCGCGGCGTGATGACGAGCCCCGCCTTGCGCGCACGGCTCACCAGCTGGATCGACATGATGCTGTCGCCGCCAAGCGCAAAGAAGTTGTCGTCGATCCCGACCCGCCGCAGCCCCAGCACCTCGGCAAACAGCGCGCACAGGATCTCCTCCTGCGGGCTGCGCGGCTCACGCGCCGCCGCAGCCGTCACCTCCGGGGCCGGCAGCGCTCGACGGTCGAGCTTGCCGTTCGGCGTCAGCGGCAACCGATCCAGCACCACAAAACACGACGGCACCATGTAGTCCGGAAGCCACGCCGCAACATGCTCCCGCAGCGCCGCCGCATCCAGGCTCCCATCCGCACCCGCCACCACATAAGCCACCAGCCGCTTGCCGCCCGGCGTATCCTCGCGCGCGATCACCGCCGCCTGCGCCACCCCCGCATGCCGCGTCAGCACCGCCTCGATCTCCCCCGGCTCAATCCGGAACCCGCGCAGCTTCACCTGCGCATCCGCGCGACCGAGGAACTCCAAAACCCCGTCCGGGCGCCAGCGCGCCAGATCGCCGCTGCGGTACATCCGGCTCCCCGCCGGGCCATACGGGGCCGCCACGAACCGCTCCGCCGTCAGCCCGGCACGCCCCAGATAGCCCCGCCCCAGCCCAGCCCCCGCAATGTAAAGCTCACCCGCAACTCCCACAGGTACAGCCGCTAACCCAGAGTCCAGAATGTAGATCCGCGTGTTCCAGATCGGTCGACCGATCGGGACCTCACTTGAGCCGTCATTTCGACAGGTCCACTGGGTCACATCAATAGCCGCTTCCGTTGGGCCGTACAGATTATCGAGTTGGGCGCCGGGCAGCAGCGTCGATACTTGATCCTGCAGCTGAGCTGAGAGCGCCTCACCGCTACAGATGATGTGCCGCACACCCTTGCAATTCCGCGCCCCCTCGTGCTCGAGAAACTGCTGCAGCATGGACGGCACAAAGTGTAGTGTCGTCACGCCCTGCGTTTGAATCGATTCGATCAATTGGGCCGGATCGCGGTGCGCGCCCGGCGCTGCGAGCACCAAACGCGCTCCCGTTATCAGCGGCCAAAAGAATTCCCACACCGAGACGTCAAAGCTGAACGGAGTTCTTTTGCAGGACGACGTCGGCCTGCGTCAGATGATACTCGCTCTGCATCCAGCTCAAGCGATTATGCAGACCAGCGTGCGTGTTTGCAGCGCCCTTGGGATTGCCGGTCGAGCCCGAAGTAAAGATCATGTAGACTAGGTGCTCCGGATGCAAAGTAACGGACGGAGCAGTGGTCGGGATTCTCGCGGATGTCTTCCCGATCGAGTACCACGACATTTGGTCCGCCCGAGATCGACAAGCCCGCCTCGATTGAGCTGTGCGTGACCAGCACCGGGGCACGGGCATCCTCGAGCATGAAGGCGAGCCGCTCGGACGGATAGTCAGGGTCGAGCGGCAGATAGGCGCCCCCCGCCTTGAGGATGCCAAGCAGCCCCACCATCATCTCGAGCGAGCGCTCCACGCACAGCCCCACCACCACCTCGGGGCCGACGCCGAGACCACGCAGATGATGCGCCAGCTGGTTCGCCCGCGCATCGAGCGCGCGGTAGCTCAGCCGCTCAGCGCCGAACACCACCGCGGTCGCCTCCGGCGTGCGCGCAGCCTGCGCACCGAACAGCTCAGGCAAGGTCGCGGACGGGATCGATCGCGCCGTGTCGTTCCACTGCCGCAGGATGGTGTCGCGCTCCTCAGGTGTGAGAATCTCAAGCCGCCCGAGCGGCCGCTCGGGCTCCGCAACCGCCGCCTCCAGCAGCCGCACCAGCCGTCCCCCCAGCGCCTCGATGCTCGCGCGATCGAACAGGTCGGTCGCATATTCGATCGCCCCATGGATCCCCGCCGGCGTGCCGTCCGCCGCCCGCTCCTCCCCCAGGTTCAGCGACAGGTCGAACTTCGCGGCCGCGCTCGACACCGGCTCAAGCGCCGTGTCCAGCCCCGGCAGATCAAGCTGCACCGGCGCGTTGTTCTGGAACGCAAGCATCACCTGGAACAGCGGATGACGCGACAGCGAGCGCGCCGGGTTGAGATCCTCCACCAGCCGCTCAAACGGTAGCTCCTGGTGGCTGTACGCCAGCAGATTGCCCGCCCGCACCCGGCCGATCAGTTCGCGGAAGCTCGGATCGCCAGACGTGTCGGTCCGCAGCACCAGCGTGTTGACAAAAAAGCCCACCAGATCGTCCAGCGCACTGTCGGTGCGCCCCGCAATCGGGCTGCCAATCGGGATGTCATCACCCGCCCCAAGCCGCGTGAGCAGCCCCGCAAGCCCCGCCTGCAGAACCATGAACAGGCTCGCTCCGCTGTCGCGCGCAAGACCCAACAGCGCCTCATGCAGCCGACCCGGCAGCCGCAGCGGCACGCTGTCACCCCGGTAGCTCGCCGCCGCAGGACGGACCCGATCGATCGGAAGATCGATCTGCTCCGGCAGCCCCCGCAGGGTCTCCCGCCAGAACGAAAGCTGCCGCGCCAGCGCGCTCTCCGCCTCGCTCTCATCCCCCAGCGCCGCGCGCTGCCACAACGTGTAGTCGGCATATTGCACCGGCAATGCCGAAAACCCCGGCGCAACCCCCCGGCAGCGCCCCCCATAGGCCGCCGCCAAGTCCCGCCACAGCGGCCCCAGCGACCAGCCGTCGCCCGCAATGTGGTGCAGCACCAGCAGCAGCACGTGCGTTTGCGCCCCGACCGCAAACAGATGCGCCCGCAGCGGAAGCTCGCTCGCCAGATCAAAGCCCTGACCGGCCGCACGCCCCAAGGCGGCCGCCAGATCGGCCTCTTCCACCGCCGCCTCCAACAGCACAGGACGTGACGCCGCCCCATCCAGGATCTGCTGGCGCGGCACCCCCACTTCGTCGGGGAAGATCGTGCGCAGGCTCTCGTGCCGCTCCACCACGTCACCCAGCGCCGCCGTCAGCGCCGCGCGATCGAGCGCCCCCCTCAACCGTACCGCCATCACGATGTTGTAGGGCGCGCTCGACCCTTCCAGGCGGTTGAGGAACCACAGCCGACGCTGCGCATACGACAGCGGGATCTCGGCAGGGCGAGCCTGCGCCCGCAACGGCGGCCGCGCCGCCTGCGCACCCGCGACACGGCGCGACAGCGCCGCGACGGTCGGGGCTTCGAACAGGCTGCGGATGCCGATCTCGGCATCCAGCATCACCCGGATGCGGCTGATCAGCCGCGTCGCCAGCAGCGAATGACCGCCCAGATCAAAGAAGTTGTCGTCGATCCCGACCCGCCGCAGCCCCAGCACCTCGGCAAACAGCGCGCACAGGATCTCCTCCTGCGGGCTGCGCGGCTCACGCGCCGCCGCAGCCGTCACCTCCGGGGCCGGCAGCGCTCGACGGTCGAGCTTGCCGTTCGGCGTCAGCGGCAACCGATCCAGCACCACAAAACACGACGGCACCATGTAGTCCGGAAGCCACGCCGCAACATGCTCCCGCAGCGCCGCCACATCCAGGCCCTGATCCGCACCCGCCACCACATAAGCCACCAGCCGCTTGCCGCCCGGCGTATCCTCGCGCGCGATCACCGCCGCCTGCGCCACCCCCGCATGCCGCGTCAGCACCGCCTCGATCTCCCCCGGCTCAATCCGGAACCCGCGCAGCTTCACCTGCGCATCCGCGCGACCGAGGAATTCCAAAACCCCGTCCGGGCGCCAGCGCGCCAGATCGCCGCTGCGGTACATCCGGCTCCCCGCCGGGCCATACGGGGCCGCCACGAACCGCTCCGCCGTCAGCCCGGCACGCCCCAGATAGCCCCGCCCCAGCCCAGCCCCCGCAATGTAAAGCTCACCCGCAACTCCCACAGGTACAGCCGCTAACCCAGAGTCCAGAACGTAAACTTGTGTGTTCGAGATCGGCCGACCGATCGGAACGCTCTCGCCAAGATCGCTCGCGCGGCTCATCGGGAAGCAGACGCTGAAGGTCGTGCCCTCAGTCGGCCCATAGCCATTGATGATCTCGCCGTCGTGGAGCGCATCGATCACCTGCCGCACATGCGGCACCGACAGGACGTCGCCACCCGCCAACAGCTTGCGCACAGGCGCAAGGGCCGAGAGATCCTCGTCGACCACCTGATGCAGCACCGCAGCCGTCAGCCACAGCACGCTGATCTTGGCATCCGCGATCACGCGCTTCAGGAGCGCCATGTCGAACAAGCGATCCGGATAGATAATCAGCTTGGCGCCGTTGATGAGCGCCCCCCAGATCTCGAAGGTCGAGGCATCAAAGGCGAGCGGCGCCAGCTGCAGAAGCACATCGTCCGGCATCAGCTCGACATAGTTCGCCTCGCGCACGAGCCGCACGACATTGTGGTGAGCGACCACGACGCCTTTGGGCTGGCCGGTGGATCCTGAGGTATAGATGACGTAGGCGGCGTTATGCGGCTTGAGCCTGGTGATCGGCGGGGTAGCCGGGCACGCCGCGATGGCGGGCCAGTCGGCATCGAGCCGCACGAGGCGCGTGTCATGCGGCGGCAATCGTTCCACCAGCGCGGACTGCGTGACCAGCACCGGGGCACGGGCATCCTCGAGCATGAAGGCGAGCCGCTCGGCCGGATAGTCAGGGTCGAGCGGCAGATAGGCGCCCCCTGCCTTGAGGATGCCAAGCAGCCCCACCATCATCTCGAGCGAGCGCTCCACGCACAGCCCCACCACCACCTCGGGGCCGACGCCGAGACCACGCAGATGATGCGCCAGCTGGTTCGCCCGCGCATCGAGCGCGCGGTAGCTCAGCCGCTCATCACCGAACACCACCGCGGTCGCGTCCGGCGTGCGCGCAGCCTGCGCACCGAACAGCTCAGGCAAGGTCGCGGACGGGATCGATCGCGCCGTGTCGTTCCACTGCCGCAGGATGGTGTCGCGCTCCTCAGGTGTGAGAATCTCAAGCCGCCCGAGCGGCCGCTCGGGCTCCGCAACCGCCGCCTCCAGCAGCCGCACCAGCCGCTCGACCATCGCGTGCGCGGTCGCCTCATCGAACAGGTCCGCCCGATAGTCGAGCCGCAGCCGCAAGCGCTTCCCCGGCATGCCGATCAGCATCGCCGGATAGTGCGTGGCGTCGTGCCCGCTCACCTGGCTCAGCCGCAAACCGCCGGGCTCCTCCGCCAGGCCGCCGCGATCCACCGGATAGTTCTCGAACACCACCAGGGTGTCGAACAGCTCGCCCACCCCCGCGAGACCCTGGATCTCGGCCAAGCCCAGATGCGGGTGCGCCATCAGGCGCGACTGGCTCTCCTGCACCGCCCGCAGCAACGCATTCAGTGGCTGTCCCGGCGGCAGCTTCACCCGCAGCGGCAGCGTGTTGATGAACAGCCCCACCATGCTCTCGATGCCGGCGATCTCCGGCGGCCGCCCCGCCACCGTGACGCCGAACACCACGTCGTCGCGCCCGCTCAATCGCCCCAGCAGGATCGCCCAGGCGGCCTGGATATAGGTGTTCAGCGTCAGGCCCTGCCGGCGCGCCTGCTGCGTCAGCGCCGCGGTCAGCGCATCGCTCAGCTCGCGCACGATCTGTTCGGGCACGAGCGGCGCCCGCGCCCGATCCTGTGGCGCGAGCCGCGTCCCCTCCTCCAGACCGGCCAGCGCCTCCTGCCAGGCCGCGACCGCGGCGGCGCGATCCTGTGCGGCGAGCCAAGCGAGATAATCCCGGTAGGGCGTCACCCGCGGCAGCGCATCTCCCTTCTGCGCATAGAGCGTCAGCAGCTCGTGCACCAGCACCGGCATCGACCAGCCGTCCATCAATATGTGATGGTTGGTGATCACCAGCCGATGCTCCTGCGCGCCAAGCCGGATCAGCGCAAAGCGAACCAGCGGCGGCACCGCGAGATCGAAGCGCGCGGCGCGATCCTCGGCCAGAATGCACGCAAGCCGCTCCTCGCGCTGCGACCGGTCCAGATCCGAGAGATCGATGCTGCGCCAGCGCGCCTCGGCCGCCGGCACGATGACCTGCACCGGGCGGCTCAGCCCCTCGGTCTGGAACGCCGCCCGCAGGCTGGCATGACGCTGCAACACGCCCTGCGCAGCCGCCTGGAGCACCCTTTCGTCGAGCGGCCCATCGAGGCCAAGCACCAGCTGCGTCGTATAGACGTCCGGCGCCTGCGCATCGTAGAGCGCATGGAACAGCAGGCCCTCCTGTAACGGCGAGGGCGGCAAGATATCCTCGATCTGCGCATAGCGGCTCTCCAGCCGCTCGATCTCGCCTTGTGCCAGTGCCACCAGCGGCAGGTCGGACGGGCTGCGGCCGCCGGCGTCTGGTGTTGCCGCATGCCGCACCAGCGCCTCCAATGCCGCAAACCAGCCGCGCGCCAGGTCGTCGACCGCCTCTTCGCCGATCAGCGCGCGCGCAAAGCTCCAGTTCGCGGTCAGCGTCGCGCCGTCCGGCCCATCGAGCGTGAACGCATTGAGCTCCAGCGCATGCGCAAGCGGCATCGCAGGATCGCCGCCGCGCCCGAGCGCACCCGCCTCCGGCGCCGCCGCCCAGTCCGCTTCCGAGGGCGCCGCAAACCGGCCCAGATAGTTGAACGCAAGCGGTGGCGCCGCAAAGCCGGCAAGCTCCGCGGCCGTCCGCGGGTTCAGATAGCGCAGCAGCCCATAGCCCAGACCGTGGTCCGGCACCGCCCGCAACTGCTCCTTGATCTGCTTGACGGCACGCCCGAGCGCAGGACCACCCGCCAGCGCGTCATCGAGATCCACGCCGCCAGCATCGAGCCGCACCGGGTAGAGGCTGGTGAACCAGCCCACCGTGCGCGACAGATCGACATCGCCGAAGATCTCCTCGCGGCCGTGGCCTTCGAGATCGATCAGCACCGCCTGGCCGCCAGCGCCACCACGGCCCCGCCGCCGGCCCCAATCCACCGCCGCCACCACCAGCGCGCTCAACAGCACATCGTTGATCCCGCCATGGAACGCCGCCGCCACCCGCGTCAGCAGCGCCCCCGTCACATCGGCCGGAAGCGTCAGCGTCAGATGCCCGGCCGTCCCGGCCGTGTCACGCACCGCATCGAGCCCACCCTCAATCAATGCGAGCGACGGCGCCCCCAGCATGTCGCACCAGAACGACAGCTCTCCGACGCGGCCGCTATCTTGCGCATGCGACAGAAGCCGCTGCGCCCAGCGCCGCAATGATGTGCTGCGCGGCCCCAGCGCAGGCACCTGCCCGCCCGCAATCGCCCGCCAGGCCGCCGCCAGGTCCGGCACCAGGATGCGCCACGACACCCCGTCGACCGCCAGGTGATGGATCGTCAGCAGCAGCAGACCCGCCGCAGCCGCCCCGGCATCAAACCACACCGCCTGCACCATCACGCCGCAGGACGGCGACAGCGCATCCTCCGCCAGCCGCGCCTGTTCGCTCAGGCGCGCCCGCAGCGCTCCCGCATCGAGCCCGCAGATGTCGATCCGACGCAGGCATGCGGCAGCCCGCACCGCACCAGCCGGCGCCACCGCCAGGCCCCACCCGCCCTTGTCCGCTTGTCCGATCAAGCGCAGCCGCAGGGCGTCGTGATGATCGAGCATGCACTGCAAGGCCGCGACCAGATCATCCTCACGCAGCCCAGCCGGCACCCGCAGCAGCATCGCCTGGTGGAAGCGATCGAGCACACCGCCAGGCTGCAGACCGTCCCGCTCCAGCAGCCAACGCATGATCGGGGTCGGCGGCAAGGCCCCCGTCGCCACATCAGGCAGCGCGGACCCTGTCTCCTCCATCAGCTTGGAAGCGCCCGCCAGCGCCGCGACGGTCTGATGCTGGAACACCGCCCGCGGCGTGATGACGAGCCCCGCCTTGCGCGCACGGCTCACCAGCTGGATCGACATGATGCTGTCGCCGCCAAGCGCAAAGAAGTTGTCGTCGATCCCGACCCGCCGCAGCCCCAGCACCTCGGCAAACAGCGCGCACAGGATCTCCTCCTGCGGGCTGCGCGGCTCACGCGCCGCCGCAGCCGTCACCTCCGGGGCCGGCAGCGCTCGACGGTCGAGCTTGCCGTTCGGCGTCAGCGGCAACCGATCCAGCACCACAAAACACGACGGCACCATGTAGTCCGGAAGCCACGCCGCAACATGCTCCCGCAGCGCCGCCGCATCCAGGCTCCCATCCGCACCCGCCACCACATAAGCCACCAGCCGCTTGCCGCCCGGCGTATCCTCGCGCGCGATCACCGCCGCCTGCGCCACCCCCGCATGCCGCGTCAGCACCGCCTCGATCTCCCCCGGCTCAATCCGGAACCCGCGCAGCTTCACCTGCGCATCCGCGCGACCGAGGAACTCCAAAACCCCGTCCGGGCGCCAGCGCGCCAGATCGCCGCTGCGGTACATCCGGCTCCCCGCCGGGCCATACGGGGCCGCCACGAACCGCTCCGCCGTCAGCCCGGCACGCCCCAGATAGCCCCGCCCCAGCCCAGCCCCCGCAATGTAAAGCTCACCCGCAACTCCCACAGGTACAGCCGCTAACCCAGAGTCCAGAATGTAGATCCGCGTGTTCCAGATCGGTCGACCGATCGGGACCGTCGACTTGAGCCGTCAGTTCGACAGTCCACTGCGATTGTCACGTGAATGTAGCCGCTTCCGTCGGGCCGTACAATTGATCGAGCCGGGCGACCGGGCAAGCAGCGGTCGAGCACGTTGCAGATCCTGCGAGCTGAGCTGAGAGCACCTCGCCGCCACGATGACTAGTGCCGCACATGGCAATTCCGCGCCCCGCTCGTGCATCGATGAAACTGATGCAGCATGGACGGCGCCAGTGTAGTGTCGTCACGCCCTGCGTCACGAATGCAATTCGATCAACTGGGCCGCAGATCGCCAAGGTGCGTCGCCCGGCGCTGCAGAGCACCAGACGCGCCCCCGTTACAGCGGCCCACAGAATCTCCCAGACCGAGACGTCAAAAGCGAACGGAATTTGAAGGACGACGTCCACCTGTCGTCGGCAGCGATACTCGCACAGGTGTTCAGCTGGTGCCATAAAGCTGCACGACCATCGTGCGTGATCGCAGACGCCCTTGGGCGTGCCGGTGGAGCCTGAGGTGTAGATGACGTAGGCGGCGTTATGCGGCTTGAGCCTGGTGATTGGCGGGGTAGCCGGGCACGCCGCGATGGCGGGCCAATCGGCATCGAGCCGCACGAAGCGCGTGTCATGCGGCGGCAATCGTTCCACCAGCGCGGACTGCGTGACCAGCACCGGGGCACGGGCATCCTCGAGCATGAAGGCGAGCCGCTCGGCCGGATAGTCAGGGTCGAGCGGCAGATAGGCGCCCCCCGCCTTGAGGATGCCAAGCAGCCCCACCATCATCTCGAGCGAGCGCTCCACGCACAGCCCCACCACCACCTCGGGGCCGACGCCGAGACCACGCAGATGATGCGCCAGCTGGTTCGCCCGCGCATCGAGCGCGCGGTAGCTCAGCCGCTCAGCGCCGAACACCACCGCGGTCGCCTCCGGCGTGCGCGCAGCCTGCGCACCGAACAGCTCAGGCAAGGTCGCGGACGGGATCGATCGCGCCGTGTCGTTCCACTGCCGCAGGATGGTGTCGCGCTCCTCAGGTGTGAGAATCTCAAGCCGCCCGAGCGGCCGCTCGGGCTCCGCAACCGCCGCCTCCAGCAGCCGCACCAGCCGTCCCCCCAGCGCCTCGATGCTCGCGCGATCGAACAGGTCGGTCGCATATTCGATCGCCCCATGGATCCCCGCCGGCGTGCCGTCCGCCGCCCGCTCCTCCCCCAGGTTCAGCGACAGGTCGAACTTCGCGGCCGCGCTCGACACCGGCTCAAGCGCCGTGTCCAGCCCCGGCAGATCAAGCTGCACCGGCGCGTTGTTCTGGAACGCAAGCATCACCTGGAACAGCGGATGACGCGACAGCGAGCGCGCCGGGTTGAGATCCTCCACCAGCCGCTCAAACGGTAGCTCCTGGTGGCTGTACGCCAGCAGATTGCCCGCCCGCACCCGGCCGATCAGTTCGCGGAAGCTCGGATCGCCAGACGTGTCGGTCCGCAGCACCAGCGTGTTGACAAAAAAGCCCACCAGATCGTCCAGCGCACTGTCGGTGCGCCCCGCAATCGGGCTGCCAATCGGGATGTCATCACCCGCCCCAAGCCGCGTGAGCAGCCCCGCAAGCCCCGCCTGCAGAACCATGAACAGGCTCGCTCCGCTGTCGCGCGCAAGACCCAACAGCGCCTCATGCAGCCGACCCGGCAGCCGCAGCGGCACGCTGTCACCCCGGTAGCTCGCCGCCGCAGGACGGACCCGATCGATCGGAAGATCGATCTGCTCCGGCAGCCCCCGCAGGGTCTCCCGCCAGAACGAAAGCTGCCGCGCCAGCGCGCTCTCCGCCTCGCTCTCATCCCCCAGCGCCGCGCGCTGCCACAACGTGTAGTCGGCATATTGCACCGGCAATGCCGAAAACCCCGGCGCAACCCCCCGGCAGCGCCCCCCATAGGCCGCCGCCAAGTCCCGCCACAGCGGCCCCAGCGACCAGCCGTCGCCCGCAATGTGGTGCAGCACCAGCAGCAGCACGTGCGTTTGCGCCCCGACCGCAAACAGATGCGCCCGCAGCGGAAGCTCGCTCGCCAGATCAAAGCCCTGACCGGCCGCACGCCCCAAGGCGGCCGCCAGATCGGCCTCTTCCACCGCCGCCTCCAACAGCACAGGACGTGACGCCGCCCCATCCAGGATCTGCTGGCGCGGCACCCCCACTTCGTCGGGGAAGATCGTGCGCAGGCTCTCGTGCCGCTCCACCACGTCACCCAGCGCCGCCGTCAGCGCCGCGCGATCGAGCGCCCCCCTCAACCGTACCGCCATCACGATGTTGTAGGGCGCGCTCGACCCTTCCAGGCGGTTGAGGAACCACAGCCGACGCTGCGCATACGACAGCGGGATCTCGGCAGGGCGAGCCTGCGCCCGCAACGGCGGCCGCGCCGCCTGCGCACCCGCGACACGGCGCGACAGCGCCGCGACGGTCGGGGCTTCGAACAGGCTGCGGATGCCGATCTCGGCATCCAGCATCACCCGGATGCGGCTGATCAGCCGCGTCGCCAGCAGCGAATGACCGCCCAGATCAAAGAAGTTGTCGTCGATCCCGACCCGCCGCAGCCCCAGCACCTCGGCAAACAGCGCGCACAGGATCTCCTCCTGCGGGCTGCGCGGCTCACGCGCCGCCGCAGCCGTCACCTCCGGGGCCGGCAGCGCTCGACGGTCGAGCTTGCCGTTCGGCGTCAGCGGCAACCGATCCAGCACCACAAAACACGACGGCACCATGTAGTCCGGAAGCCACGCCGCAACATGCTCCCGCAGCGCCGCCGCATCCAGGCTCCCATCCGCACCCGCCACCACATAAGCCACCAGCCGCTTGCCGCCCGGCGTATCCTCGCGCGCGATCACCGCCGCCTGCGCCACCCCCGCATGCCGCGTCAGCACCGCCTCGATCTCCCCCGGCTCAATCCGGAACCCGCGCAGCTTCACCTGCGCATCCGCGCGACCGAGGAACTCCAAAACCCCGTCCGGGCGCCAGCGCGCCAGATCGCCGCTGCGGTACATCCGGCTCCCCGCCGGGCCATACGGGGCCGCCACGAACCGCTCCGCCGTCAGCCCGGCACGCCCCAGATAGCCCCGCCCCAGCCCAGCCCCCGCAATGTAAAGCTCACCCGCAACTCCCACAGGTACAGCCGCTAACCCAGAGTCCAGAATGTAAACTTGTGTGTTCGAGATCGGCCGACCAATCGGCAAGGACGGCGATACGCCGTCGGGACGATCAACCGCGAACGTCGCGCTGAACGTGGTGGCTTCGGTCGGGCCGTAGCAATGCACCAGCCGGCAACCTCAAGCGCGGTCAGCACGTTGCGGACCTGCGACGATGAAACCACGTCGCCCCCGGTGAGCAGCTGCCGCACGCCGGCCAGGCCCCGATAGTCATCCATGGCGTTGAACAGCGGCGCCGTCAGATGCAGCACCGAGACACGATGCAATTGCAGCTGATGCTGCAGATCCGCCAAGGTCCCTTGGCCGGGCCGGCATGATCACCAGCCTGGCGCCATTGATGAGCGCCCCCCAGATCTCGAAGGTCGAGGCATCAAAGGCGAGCGGAGCGATTTGGATGGCGGTCTCGGTCGTGGACCATGCGGCGTGGGATTGGCTCTGCACAAAGCTGACGACACCGCGATGGATCACGCAGACACCCTTTGGCGTTCCGGTCGAGCCTGAGGTGTAGATGACGTAGGCGGCGTTATGCGGCTTGAGCCTGGTGATCGGCGGGGTAGCCGGGCACGCCGCGATGGCGGGCCAATCGGCATCGAGCCGCACGAGGCGCGTGTCATGCGGCGGCAATCGTTCCACCAGCGCGGACTGCGTGACCAGCACCGGGGCACGGGCATCCTCGAGCATGAAGGCGAGCCGCTCGGACGGATAGTCAGGGTCGAGCGGCAGATAGGCGCCCCCCGCCTTGAGGATGCCAAGCAGCCCCACCATCATCTCGAGCGAGCGCTCCACGCACAGCCCCACCACCACCTCGGGGCCGACGCCGAGACCACGCAGATGATGCGCCAGCTGGTTCGCCCGCGCATCGAGCGCGCGGTAGCTCAGCCGCTCAGCGCCGAACACCACCGCGGTCGCCTCCGGCGTGCGCGCAGCCTGCGCACCGAACAGCTCAGGCAAGGTCGCGGACGGGATCGATCGCGCCGTGTCGTTCCACTGCCGCAGGATGGTGTCGCGCTCCTCAGGTGTGAGAATCTCAAGCCGCCCGAGCGGCCGCTCGGGCTCCGCAACCGCCGCCTCCAGCAGCCGCACCAGCCGTCCCCCCAGCGCCTCGATGCTCGCGCGATCGAACAGGTCCGCCCGATAGTCGAGCCGCAACTGCAGACGCTCGCCCGGCAGCGCAGCAAGAACCAAGGGATAGTGCGCAGAATCGCGACCGTCGGCATTGATGACCCGTAGACCACCGGCCGCAGGCGCGACACTCCCGTTGTGGATGGGATAGTTCTCGAACACCACCAGGGTGTCGAACAGCTCGTCCACCCCCGCGAGACCCTGGATCTCGGAGAGGCCTAGATGCTGGTGCGCCATCAGGTGCGACTGGCTCTCCTGCACCGCCCGCAGCAACGCATTCAGTGGCTGTCCCGGCGCCAGCTTCACCCGCAGCGGCAGCGTGTTGATGAACAGCCCCACCATGCTCTCGATGCCGGCGATCTCCGGCGGCCGCCCCGCCACCGTGACGCCGAACACCACGTCGTCGCGCCCGCTCAATCGCCCCAGCAGGATCGCCCAGGCGGCCTGGATATAGGTGTTCAGCGTCAGGCCCTGCCGGCGCGCCTGCTGCGTCAGCGCCGCGGTCAGCGCATCGCTCAGCTCGCGCACGATCTGTTCGGGCACGAGCGGCGCCCGCGCCCGATCCTGTGGCGCGAGCCGTGTTCCCTCCTCCAGACCGGCCAGCGCCTCCTGCCAGGCCGCGACCGCGGCGGCACGGTCGCGCCCCGCGATCCAGGCCAGATAGTCCCGGTAGGGCGTCACCCGCGGCAGCGATGCCGCATCTCCCTTCCGCGCATAGAGAGCGAGCAACTCGTGCGTCAGGATCGGCATCGACCAGCCGTCCATCAGCATGTGATGGTACGTAATGATGAGCCGATGGACGTCGGCTGCGAGCCGAACCAAAGCAAAGCGCATCAGCGGCGGCACCGCGAGATCGAAGCGCTCGGCGCGAGCCTCGGCCAGAATGCAAGCGAGCCGCTCCTCGCGCTGCGACTTGTCCAGATCCGATAGATCGATACTGCGCCACTGCGCCTCGACCGTCGACACGATGATCTGTACCGGACGGCTGACAGTCTTGTGGGGAAATCCCGCGCGCAGGCTCGCATGACGCCGAAAAAGACTTTGTACCGCACCTCTCAGCGCGGGAACGTCAAGCAGTCCTTCGAGATCGAGCACGAGCTGGGCCGTATAGACGTCCGGCGCCTGCGCATCATAGAGCGCATGGAACAGCAACCCCTCCTGCAACGGAGATAGCGGCAGCACATCCTCAATGCGCATATGCCCGCTCCAGCCGCTCGATCTCCCCTTGTGTCAGGGTAACCAACGGCAGATCGGACGGGCTGCGGCCACCCGCGCCGGGCGCCGCCGCATGCCGCACCAGCGCCTCCAACGCCTGGAACCAGCACCGCGCCAGATCGCCGACCTCGGCCTCGCTCAAGAGCGCTGGCGCCCACGACCAGATTGCGCGCAGCCTCGCCCCATCCGCCGCATCAATCGTCAGCGCATTGATCGCCAGCACGTGCGGGAGCGGCATCGCCGGATCGCAACCGCCGCCCAGCACATCACCCTCGCTCGCTGTACCCCAGTCCGCCGTCCCATCGCCCGCAAAGCGTCCCAGATAGTTGAAGGCTACCTGTGGCGCTGCAAAGCCGGCAAGCTCCGTCCGCGGGTTCAGATAGCGCAGCAGCCCATAGCCCAGACCGTGGTCCGGCACCGCCCGCAACTGCTCCTTGATCTGCTTGACGGCACGCCCGAGCGCAGGACCACCCGCCAGCGCGTCATCGAGATCCACGCCGCCAGCATCGAGCCGCACCGGGTAGAGGCTGGTGAACCAGCCCACCGTGCGCGACAGCTCGACATCGCCGAAGATCTCCTCGCGGCCGTGGCCTTCGAGATCGATCAGCACCGCCTGGTTGACGCCGCGACCTCGTCGCCGGCACCACTGCGCCATCGCCACCACCAGCGCGCTCAACAGCACATCGTTGATCCCGCCATGGAACACCACGGGTACGCGCGTCAAGAGTGCCCCGGTGACCTCAGCCGGCAGCGTGAGCGTCAGATTTCCAGCCGAACCAGCAGTGTCGCGCGCCGCATCGAGAGCGTCATCGACCAGCGTTACGGAGGGCGCACTCAGCATGTCGCGCCAGAACGCCAATTCTCCGACACGACTCATATCCTGCGCGTGCGACAGAAGCCGCTGCGCCCAGCGCCGCAATGATGTGCCGCGCGGCCCCAGCGCAGGCACCTGCCCGCCCGCAATCGCCCGCCAGGCCGCCGCCAGGTCCGGCACCAGGATGCGCCACGACACCCCGTCGACCGCCAGGTGATGGATCGTCAGCAGCAGACGGCCGGCACGCTCCGAACCGGCATCGAACCACACCGCCTGCACTATCACGCCGGCGGCTGGCGCCAGCGCATACTCTGCCAGGCGTGCCTGATCACTCAAGCACGCGCGCAGCGCTCCCTCGTCGAGCCCGCAGATGTCGACCCGACGCAGGCACGCGGCGGCTCGCACTGTGCCGACCGGCGACACCTCCAGGCCCCACTCGCCCTTGTCCGCTTGTCCGATCAAGCGCAGCCGCAGGGCGTCGTGATGATCGAGCACGCACTGCAAGGCCGCGACCAGATCATCCCCACACAGTCCCGCCGGCACCTGCAGCAGCATCGTTTGGCTGACGCGATCAATCGAACCGCCGCGCTCAGCCTGCCAACGCATGACTGGTGTCGGCGGCAAGGCTCCCGTCGCCACATCGGGCAGCACGAGGACCGTCTCCTCCATGAGCTTGGAAGCGCCCGCCAGCGCCGCGACGGTCTGATGCTGGAACACCGCCCGCGGCGTGATGACGAGCCCGGCCTTGCGCGCACGGCTCACCAGCTGGATCGACATGATGCTGTCGCCGCCAAGCGCAAAGAAGCTGTCGTCGATCCCGACCTGCGGCAGCCCCAGCACCTCGGCAAACAGCGCGCACAGGATCTCCTCCTGCGGGCTGCGCGGCTCACGCGCCGCCGCAGCCGTCACCTCCGGGGCCGGCAGCGCACGCCGGTCGAGCTTGCCGTTCGGCGTCAGCGGCAACCGATCCAGCACCACAAAACACGACGGCACCATGTAGTCGGGAAAACTCGCAACGAGATGCTCCCGCAGCGCCGTCACATCCAGGCTCTGATCCGCACCCGCCACCACGTAAGCCACCAGCCGCTTGCCGCCCGGCGTATCCTCGCACGCGATCACCGCCGCCTGCGCCACCCCCGCATGCCGCGTCAGCGCCGCCTCGATCTCCCCCGGCTCAATCCGGAACCCGCGCAGCTTCACCTGCGCGTCCGCGCGACCCAGGAACTCGATGTCCCCGTCCGCACGCCAGCGCGCCAGGTCGCCCGTCCGGTACATCCGCGACCCAGGCACACCGAAAGGATCGGCAACAAAGCGTTCGGACGTCAGACCGGGCTGGCTCACATAGCCGCGCGCAAGCCCCACGCCCGCAATGTAAAGCTCGCCCGCAACACCGACCGGAACCGGCTGCAAGCCCGCGTCCAACACATAGACCCGCGTGTTCCAGATCGGACGGCCAATTGGCGGCTGGCCCAAGCCGGACAACGGCGCGCTCATGGTTGCGCACACCGTGGTCTCGGTCGGACCATAGGCGTTGATCAGCCGCCGGCCGTCGCCCCAGCGCGCCACTACATCCGCGGAGCAGGCCTCACCCGCCACCACCAGGGTCCGCAGCGGAAGATCATCCGCAGGCAACTCCGCCAGCAGCGCCGGCGGCAAGGTCGCCTGGGTCACGCCCTGCGCGCGCATGAGCCGGGCCAGCGCATCGCCGCCACGCGCATCGGCCGCGGTCAGCACAAGGGCCGCACCCGCGCTCAGCGCCGAGGCGATCTCCCACAGCGCCGCATCGAAGCTCAGCGAGGCAAACTGCAGCACGCGCGCGCCAGGATCGATCGCAAAGCACGCGACCTCCATGCAGGCCAGATTAGGAATCCCGCCATGCGTGACGGCAACGCCTTTCGGCGCGCCGGTCGAGCCCGAGGTGTAGATCACATAGGCGGTGTTGGCCGGCTTGACGTTGCTGGCCGGCGCGCTGACAGGGTGTCGGGCAATGGCCGGCCAATGACTGTCGATCCGCACCACGCGGGCGCTGTGCGCGCCCAGCCGCTCGCGCAGCGCGGACTGCGTGACCAGCACACGCGCGCCGGCATCCTCGAGCATGAAGGCCAGACGCTCGGACGGATAGTCAGGGTCGAGCGGCAGATAGGCGCCGCCCGCCTTGAGGATGCCGATGAGCCCCACCATCATCTCGAGCGAGCGCTCCACGCACAGCCCCACCACCACCTCGGGCCCGACACCGAGACCGCGCAGATGATGCGCCAGCTGGTTCGCCCGCGCATCGAGCGCGCCGTACGTGAGATTCTCTTCACCCAACACCACCGCGGTCGCATCGGGCGCGCGCGCGACCTGCGCGGCAAACAGCTCAGGCAAGGTCCCTGATGGGATCGCGTGCGCGCTGTCGTTGAAGCCCCGCAGGATCGTGTCGCGCTCGGCGGGCGTGAGAATGTCGAGCCGACCGATCGGACGCTCCGGCTCCGCGACCGCGCTTTCGAGAAGCCGTACCAGCCGCCCCGCCATCGCCTCCATGCTCGCCCGCTCGAACAGGTCCGGACGATAGTCGAAATGCAACTGCAGCTGCTCGCCCGGCAGGGCGCCGAGGCTCAAGGGATAATGCGCGGCGTCGTGCCCGCTGACGTGGCCAAGCCGCAAACCGCCGGCCGCAGGCGCGGCATTGTCATTGTCCGGATAGTTCTCGAACACCACCAGGGTGTCGAACAGCTCGCCGAGGCCGGCGAGCCCCTGGATCTCGCCCAGGCCCAGATGCTGGTGCGCCATCAGCCGCGACTGGCTCTCCTGCACCTCCTTGAGAAGAACACTCAATGACTGTTCGGGCGGCAGCTTCACCCGCAGCGGCACCGTGTTGATGAACAGCCCCACCATGCGCTCGATGCCGGCGATCTCCGGCGGCCGGCCTGCGACCGTGACGCCGAACACCACGTCGTCGCGCCCGGTCAGACGCCCGAGCAGGATCGCCCACGCCGCCTGGATGATCGTATTGAGCGTCACGCCCTGCCGCCGCGCCTGCTGCGTCAGCGCCGCCGTCGACTGCTCGCTCAACGCAAACAGGATCTGCTCGGGCACCACCGGCGCGCGCGCGCGATCATCCGGCGCAAGACGCGTGGCCTCGTCCAGACCGGCCAAGGCCTCCTGCCAGGCCACAACCGCGGCCGCGCGATCCTGCGCCGCAATCCAGGCCAGGTAGTCGCGATAAGGCGTCACCCGCGGCAGCGCGCCGGCTTCTCCATTCTGCGCATAGAGCGTGAGCAGCTCCTGCACCAGCACCGGCCGCGACCAGCCGTCCACCATCATATGATGCGTTCTGACCACCAGCCGATGGTCGTGCGGCCCCAGCCGGATCAGGGCAAAGCGCGTCAGCGGCGGCACCGCGAGATCGAAGCGCGCAGCGCGATCCTCGGCCAGAATATGCGCCAGCCGCTCCTCCCGTTCCGGCCCGTCCAGCGCCGACAGATCGATGCTGCGCCAGGCCGGCGCTCCGCCCGGCACGATCACCTGCACCGGACGGCTGAGGCTCTCGTGCCGGAAGGCGGCCCGCAGGCTCGCATGACGTGCCAGGAGAGCCTGCGCCGCCCTCGCGAGAACCTCCTCGTCGAGCGGCCCTTCGAGACCGAGGATCAGTTGCGTCGTGTAGACATCCGGCGCCTGCGCATCGTAGAGCGCATGGAACAGCAGGCCTTGCTGCAACGGCGACAGCGGCAGCACCTCCTCGATCTGCGGATAGGCGCTCGCCAGCCGTTCCGTCTCCGCCGGCGTGAGCGCGACCAGCGGCAGATCCGCACGGGGGCTGCTCCCAGCCTCCACCTCCACAGGCGCGGCCACCGGCGCCAGCGCCGCGACGGTCTGATGCTGGAACACCGCCCGCGGCGTGATGACGAGCCCGGCCTTGCGCGCACGGCTCACCAGCTGGATCGACATGATGCTGTCGCCGCCAAGCGCAAAGAAGCTGTCGTCGATCCCGACCTGCGGCAGCCCCAGCACCTCGGCAAACAGCGCGCACAGGATCTCCTCCTGCGGGCTGCGCGGCTCACGCGCCGCCGCAGCCGTCACCTCCGGGGCCGGCAGCGCACGCCGGTCGAGCTTGCCGTTCGGCGTCAGCGGCAACCGATCCAGCACCACAAAACACGACGGCACCATGTAGTCGGGAAGACTCGCAACGAGATGCTCCCGCAGCGCCGTCACATCCAGGCTCTGATCCGCACCCGCCACCACGTAAGCCACCAGCCGCTTGCCGCCCGGCGTATCCTCGCACGCGATCACCGCCGCCTGCGCCACCCCCGCATGCCGCGTCAGCGCCGCCTCGATCTCCCCCGGCTCAATCCGGAACCCGCGCAGCTTCACCTGCGCGTCCGCGCGACCCAGGAACTCGATGTCCCCGTCCGCACGCCAGCGCGCCAGGTCGCCCGTCCGGTACATCCGCGACCCAGGCACACCGAAAGGATCGGCAACAAAGCGTTCGGACGTCAGACCGGGCTGGCTCACATAGCCGCGCGCAAGCCCCACGCCCGCAATGTAAAGCTCGCCCGCAACACCGACCGGAACCGGCTGCAAGCCCGCGTCCAACACATAGACCCGCGTGTTCCAGATCGGACGGCCAATTGGCGGCTGGCCCAAGCCGGACAACGGCGCGCTCATGGTTGCGCACACCGTGGTCTCGGTCGGACCATAGGCGTTGATCAGCCGCCGGCCGTCGCCCCAGCGCGCCACTACATCCGCGGAGCAGGCCTCACCCGCCACCACCAGGGTCCGCAGCGGAAGATCATCCGCAGGCAACTCCGCCAGCAGCGCCGGCGGCAAGGTCGCCTGGGTCACGCCCTGCGCGCGCATGAGCCGGGCCAGCGCATCGCCGCCACGCGCATCGGCCGCGGTCAGCACAAGGGCCGCACCCGCGCTCAGCGCCGAGGCGATCTCCCACAGCGCCGCATCGAAGCTCAGCGAGGCAAACTGCAGCACGCGCGCGCCAGGATCGATCGCAAAGCACGCGACCTCCATGCAGGCCAGATTAGGAATCCCGCCATGCGTGACGGCAACGCCTTTCGGCGCGCCGGTCGAGCCCGAGGTGTAGATCACATAGGCGGTGTTGGCCGGCTTGACGTTGCTGGCCGGCGCGCTGACAGGGTGTCGGGCAATGGCCGGCCAATGACTGTCGATCCGCACCACGCGGGCGCTGTGCGCGCCCAGCCGCTCGCGCAGCGCGGACTGCGTGACCAGCACACGCGCGCCGGCATCCTCGAGCATGAAGGCCAGACGCTCGGACGGATAGTCAGGGTCGAGCGGCAGATAGGCGCCGCCCGCCTTGAGGATGCCGATGAGCCCCACCATCATCTCGAGCGAGCGCTCCACGCACAGCCCCACCACCACCTCGGGCCCGACACCGAGACCGCGCAGATGATGCGCCAGCTGGTTCGCCCGCGCATCGAGCGCGCCGTACGTGAGATTCTCTTCACCCAACACCACCGCGGTCGCATCGGGCGCGCGCGCGACCTGCGCGGCAAACAGCTCAGGCAAGGTCCCTGATGGGATCGCGTGCGCGCTGTCGTTGAAGCCCCGCAGGATCGTGTCGCGCTCGGCGGGCGTGAGAATGTCGAGCCGACCGATCGGACGCTCCGGCTCCGCGACCGCGCTTTCGAGAAGCCGTACCAGCCGCCCCGCCATCGCCTCCATGCTCGCCCGCTCGAACAGGTCCGGACGATAGTCGAGGCGCATCTGCAGCTGCTCGCCCGGCAGGGCGCCGAGGCTCAAGGGATAATGCGCGGCGTCGTGCCCGCTGACGTGGCCAAGCCGCAAACCGCCGGCCGCAGGCGCGGCATTGTCATTGTCCGGATAGTTCTCGAACACCACCAGGGTGTCGAACAGCTCGCCGAGGCCGGCGAGCCCCTGGATCTCGCCCAGGCCCAGATGCTGGTGCGCCATCAGCCGCGACTGGCTCTCCTGCACCTCCTTGAGAAGAGCACTCAATGACTGTTCGGGCGGCAGCTTCACCCGCAGCGGCACCGTGTTGATGAACAGCCCCACCATGCGCTCGATGCCGGCGATCTCCGGCGGCCGGCCTGCGACCGTGACGCCGAACACCACGTCGTCGCGCCCGATCAGACGCCCGAGCAGGATCGCCCACGCCGCCTGGACGATCGTATTGAGCGTCACGCCCTGCCGGCGCGCCTGCTGCGTCAGCGCCGCCGTCGACTGCTCGCTCAACGCAAACAGGATCTGCTCGGGCACCACCGGCGTGCGCGCGCGATCATCCGGCGCAAGACGCGTGGCCTCGTCCAGACCGGCCAAGGCCTCCTGCCAGGCCACAACCGCGGCCGCGCGATCCTGCGCCGCAATCCAGGCCAGGTAGTCGCGATAAGGCGTCACCCGCGGCAGCGCGCCGGCTTCTCCATTCTGCGCATAGAGCGTGAGCAGCTCCTGCACCAGCACCGGCCGCGACCAGCCGTCCATCACCAAATGATGATGGGTGAGCGCCAGCCGATGGTCGTACGGCCCCAGCCGGATCAGGGCAAAGCGCGTCAGCGGCGGCACCGCGAGATCGAAGCGCGCAGCGCGATCCTCGGCCAGAATATGCGCCAGCCGCTCCTCCCGTTCCGGCCCGTCCAGCGCCGACAGATCGATGCTGCGCCAGGCCGGCGCTCCGCCCGGCACGATCACCTGCACCGGACGGCTGAGGCTCTCGTGCCGGAAGGCGGCCCGCAGGCTCGCATGACGTGCCAGGAGAGCCTGCGCCGCCCTCGCGAGAACCTCCTCGTCGAGCGGCCCTTCGAGACCGAGGATCAGTTGCGTCGTGTAGACATCCGGCGCCTGCGCATCGTAGAGCGCATGGAACAGCAGGCCTTGCTGCAACGGCGACAGCGGCAGCACCTCCTCGATCTGCGGATAGGCGCTCGCCAGCCGTTCCGTCTCCGCCGGCGTGAGCGCGACCAGCGGCAGATCCGCACGGGGGCTGCTCCCAGCCTCCACCTCCACAGGCGCGGCCACCGGCGCCAGCGCCGCGACGGTCTGATGCTGGAACACCGCCCGCGGCGTGATGACGAGCCCGGCCTTGCGCGCACGGCTCACCAGCTGGATCGACATGATGCTGTCGCCGCCAAGCGCAAAGAAGCTGTCGTCGATCCCGACCTGCGGCAGCCCCAGCACCTCGGCAAACAGCGCGCACAGGATCTCCTCCTGCGGGCTGCGCGGCTCACGCGCCGCCGCAGCCGTCACCTCCGGGGCCGGCAGCGCACGCCGGTCGAGCTTGCCGTTCGGCGTCAGCGGCAACCGATCCAGCACCACAAAACACGACGGCACCATGTAGTCGGGAAGACTCGCAACGAGATGCTCCCGCAGCGCCGTCACATCCAGGCTCTGATCCGCACCCGCCACCACGTAAGCCACCAGCCGCTTGCCGCCCGGCGTATCCTCGCACGCGATCACCGCCGCCTGCGCCACCCCCGCATGCCGCGTCAGCGCCGCCTCGATCTCCCCCGGCTCAATCCGGAACCCGCGCAGCTTCACCTGCGCGTCCGCGCGACCGAGGAACTCGATGTCGCCGTCCGCACGCCAGCGCGCCAGGTCGCCCGTCCGGTACATCCGCGACCCAGGCACACCGAAAGGATCGGCAACAAAGCGTTCGGACGTCAGACCGGGCTGGCTCACATAGCCGCGCGCAAGCCCCACGCCCGCAATGTAAAGCTCGCCCACAACACCGACGGGAACCGGATTCAGGCCGCGATCCAGAATGTAGATCTGGGTGCTGCCGATCGGCCGGCCGATAGGAAGACGCGAAGGCACCTCATCGCACTGGTCTACCGAGTAAGTTGCGCTGAACGTGGTGGCTTCGGTCGGGCCGTAGCAATGCACCAGCCGGCAACCATCAAGCGCGGTCAGCACGTTGCGGACCTGCGACGATGAAACCACGTCGCCCCCGGTGAGCAGCTGCCGCACGCCGGCCAGGCCCCGATAATCATCCATGGCGTTGAACAGCGGCGCCGTCAGATGCAGCACCGAGACATTATGCAATTGCAGCTGATGCTGCAGATCCGCCAAGGTCCATTGGCCGGGTGGCATGATCACCAGCCTGGCGCCATTGATGAGCGCGCCCCAGATCTCGAAGGTCGAGGCATCAAAGGCAAGCGGAGCGATTTGCAGGGCAGTCTCGGTCGTCGACCAGGAAGCGTAGGATTGCTCTTGGATCAAGCTAACGACGCTACGGTGCAATGCGCCAACGCCCTTCGGCGTGCCGGTCGAGCCCGAGGTGTAGATCACATAGGCGGTGTTGGCCGGCTTGACGTTGCTGGCCGGCGCCGAATTGGGCCGCGTCGCAATTGCAGGCCAGTCGGCATCGAGGCGCACGATAGGAGCGTCAGCCTCGGGAATGCGTTCGAGCAGCGCCGATTGCGTGACCAGCACGCGCGCGCCGGCATCCTCGATCATGAAGGCCAGACGCTCGGACGGATAGTCAGGGTCGAGCGGCAGATAGGCGCCACCCGCCTTGAGGATGCCGATGAGCCCCACGATCATCTCGAGCGAGCGTTCCACGCACAGCCCCACCACCACCTCGGGGCCGACGCCGAGACCACGCAGATGATGCGCCAGCTGGTTCGCCCGCGCATCGAGCGCGCCATACGTGAGATTCTCTTCACCCAACACCACCGCGGTCGCGTCCGGCGTGCGCGCAGCCTGCGCACCGAACAGCTCAGGCAAGGTCGCGGACGGGATCGCGGGCGCGCTGTCGTTGAAGCCCCGCAGGATCGTGTCGCGCTCGGCGGGCGTGAGAATGTCAAGCCGACCGATCGGACGCTCCGGCTCCACGACGGCGCTGTCCAACAGCCGCACGAGACGCTCGACCATCGCCTGCGCGCCAATCCGATCTACCAGGTCCGGGCGACAATCGAGGCGCATCTGCAGCCGCTCGCCCGGTGTGACCATCAATGTCAAAGGATAACTGGTCGCATCATTCACCGCGGACTCGGTGACACGTGGTCCGCTCGAACTCGTGCGCGTCGCTGTCCCCGTCAGGATAGTTTTCGAACACCAGCAGGGTGTCGAACAGTTCGCCCAGGCCGGCGAGCCCCTGGATCTCGGAGAGGCCCAGATGCTGGTGCGCCATCAGCCGCGACTGGCTCTCCTGCACCTCCTTGAGAAGAGCACTCAATGACTGTTCGGGCGGCAGCTTCACCCGCAGCGGCAGCGTGTTGATGAACAGCCCCACCATGCGCTCGATGCCGGCGATCTCCGGCGGCCGGCCTGCGACCGTGATGCCGAAGGCCACATCGTCGCGCCCGGTCAGACGGCCCAAAAGGATCGCCCACGCTGCCTGGACGATCGTATTGAGCGTCACGCCCTGCCGGCGCGCCCGCTGCGTCAGCGCCGCGGTCAGCCCATCGCTCAGCTCGCACACGATCTGCTCGGGCACGACCGGCGCTCGCCCCGTATCGGGCGGCGCAAGGCGCGTTGCCTCGTCCAGACCGGCCAAGGCCTCCTGCCAGGCCGCGACCGCGGCGCCGCGATCCTGCGCCGCGATCCAGGCCAGGTAGTCGCGATAAGGCGTCACCCGCGGCAGCGCGCCCGCATCTCCCTTCCTGGCGTAGAGCGCGAGCAGTTCGTGCACGAGAACGGGCATCGACCAGCCATCCATCAGCAGATGGTGGTGGGTGACAAGGAGTTGATGCGTGTCCGCGCTGATCTTGATCAGTGTAAAACGTAACAGCGGTGCAACTGAGACATCGAAACGCGCAGCACGATCCTGCGCCAGGATCGAACCCAGGCGCTCCTCCCGAGCGGCGACGACCAACTCCGACAGATCGATGCTGCGCCAGGGTGGCACTCCGCCCGGCACAATCACCTGCACCGGACGGCCGAGTGCGCGATGCGGAAAGGCAGCGCGCAGGCCCGCGTGACGCAACAGAAGTGCTTGCGCAGCCCTCTTGAGACCTTCCTCGTCGAGCGGCCCGTCGAGACTGACCGCCACTTGCACGGTATAGACGTCCGGCGCCTGTGCATCGTAGAGCGCGTGGAACAGCAGGCCCTGCTGCAACGGCGACAGCGGCAATATGTCTTCGATCTGCGGATAGGCACTCGCAAGCTGCGCGCGTTCCTCTTGCGTGAGCGCTACCATCGGCAGATCCGATTGGACGCTGCCACCAGCCGTTTCCGCTACCGAAACGGCGACCGCGGCCAGCGCCGCGACGGTCTGATGCTGGAACACCGCCCGCGGCGTGATGACGAGCCCCGCCTTGCGCGCACGGCTCACCAGCTGGATCGACATGATGCTGTCGCCGCCAAGCGCAAAGAAGTTGTCGTCGATCCCGACCCGCCGCAGCCCCAGCACCTCGGCAAACAGCGCGCACAGGATCTCCTCCTGCGGGCTGCGCGGCTCACGCGCCGCCGCAGCCGTCACCTCCGGGGCCGGCAGCGCTCGACGGTCGAGCTTGCCGTTCGGCGTCAGCGGCAACCGATCCAGCACCACAAAACACGACGGCACCATGTAGTCCGGAAGCCACGCCGCAACATGCTCCCGCAGCGCCGCCGCATCCAGGCTCCCATCCGCACCCGCCACCACATAAGCCACCAGCCGCTTGCCGCCCGGCGTATCCTCGCGCGCGATCACCGCCGCCTGCGCCACCCCCGCATGCCGCGTCAGCACCGCCTCGATCTCCCCCGGCTCAATCCGGAACCCGCGCAGCTTCACCTGCGCATCCGCGCGACCGAGGAACTCCAAAACCCCGTCCGGGCGCCAGCGCGCCAGATCGCCGCTGCGGTACATCCGGCTCCCCGCCGGGCCATACGGGGCCGCCACGAACCGCTCCGCCGTCAGCCCGGCACGCCCCAGATAGCCCCGCCCCAGCCCAGCCCCCGCAATGTAAAGCTCACCCGCAACTCCCACAGGTACAGCCGCTAACCCAGAGTCCAGAATGTAAACCCGCGTGTTGGACACGGGCCGGCCAATCGGCAAGGACGGCGATACGCCGTCGGGACGATCAACCGCGAACGTCGCGCTGAACGTGGTGGCTTCGGTCGGGCCGTAGCAATGCACCAGCCGGCAACCATCAAGCGCGGTCAGCACGTTGCGGACCTGCGACGATGAAACCACGTCGCCCCCGGTGAGCAGCTGCCGCACGCCGGCCAGGCCCCGATAGTCATCCATGGCGTTGAACAGCGGCGCCGTCAGATGCAGCACCGAGACACGATGCAATTGCAGCTGATGCTGCAGATCCGCCAAGGTCCATTGGCCGGGCGGCATGATCACCAGCCTGGCGCCATTGATGAGCGCCCCCCAGATCTCGAAGGTCGAGGCATCAAAGGCGAGCGGAGCGATTTGGATGGCGGTCTCGGTCGTGGACCATGCGGCGTGGGATTGGCTCTGCACAAAGCTGACGACACCGCGATGGATCACGCAGACACCCTTTGGCGTTCCGGTCGAGCCTGAGGTGTAGATGACGTAGGCGGCGTTATGCGGCTTGAGCCTGGTGATCGGCGGGGTAGCCGGGCACGCCGCGATGGCGGGCCAATCAGCATCGAGCCGCACGAGGCGCGTGTCATGTGGCGGCAATCGTTCCACCAGCGCGGACTGCGTGACCAGCACCGGGGCACGGGCATCCTCGAGCATGAAGGCGAGCCGCTCGGACGGATAGTCAGGGTCGAGCGGCAGATAGGCGCCCCCCGCCTTGAGGATGCCAAGCAGCCCCACCATCATCTCGAGCGAGCGCTCCACGCACAGCCCCACCACCACCTCGGGGCCGACGCCGAGACCACGCAGATGATGCGCCAGCTGGTTCGCCCGCGCATCGAGCGCGCGGTAGCTCAGCCGCTCAGCGCCGAACACCACCGCGGTCGCCTCCGGCGTGCGCGCAGCCTGCGCACCGAACAGCTCAGGCAAGGTCGCGGACGGGATCGATCGCGCCGTGTCGTTCCACTGCCGCAGGATGGTGTCGCGCTCCTCAGGTGTGAGAATCTCAAGCCGCCCGAGCGGCCGCTCGGGATCGGCAATCATCGCGTCGAGCAATTTCAGAAATCGGCGTTGATGATCCGCCAGCACATCGATTTCGTAGAGCGCCGAATTGCCATCGAAATCGATTCGAAGCTCCTCTCCGTCCGGTCGGTCATAGACCGCGACCGACAGATCCTCGACCGGTCCATAGGCAAGATTGTGAGTGGTGCCGCGGCAACCGGCGAAGCTCAAGTCTCGGTAGCACGGCATGACATGAACGGCAGGCCCAAACATCGCGCGGCCGTCCGCGTGTCGCCCCAAATGCCGAACCAGATCCGGAACCTGAAACTGCCGATGCCGCAATCCCTGGTCGATCTGCGACCCTGCTTGCCCGATGATCTCGGACGCGGTCATGCATGGAGAAACCGCAAACCGCAAAGGCAACAGATTGGCGACCAGCCCAGGAGCGTCTTGTGCCGTGGGAGCTCGAGCCGAGACCGGCAAGCTGATGGCAACGTCCCCAACGCCTGTCACGCGATGCAGGAAGATTGCCGTCGCGGCGACGATGACATGTGCCGGAGTCGTGCCCAGGCGGCAGGCGAACGCACGCAGGCGATCGAGATCGGACGATCGCAACCAAGCAGACCTGCGCAGAACGCCGTTGGGCTTGGCCGGCGGGCGGTTGCTGAGACGCACAGGCTCCGGATGATCGATCAAATGATCGAGCCAAAACTGCCGGTCCCGAATGAATTGCTCGGAGGCCCGATAGGCGTTGTTCTCTTCAAACAGACGAGCGAGCGCATGGAAGACGTCATCGCGAGCGCCTCGTCCATCTGCCATCGCGGTGTAGACATTCGCCACTCGTTGCGCGAGCAGCGACATGCCGAAGCAGTCCATTACGATCTGATGGTACCGCGCATACCAGAAGGAGCGACCGGGTGCGGTCTTGAACAGCGCATATCCGAACAGCGGTCCGCAGGTCGGATCGATCGGCCGCGCGAGGTCGGCTCTCATCCAAGATTCAGCGACGGCGCGCGGGTCCGCTTCGGTACTGATATCGAGAGTTGGCATCGCCCAAACAGGCGATGGGTCAACGATCTGCCCCGGTCCGTCTGCGACAAATTGGACACAAAGCGCCTGCACTTCGCCTACAACCTGCCGTAGCGAGCGCTCAAACAACACCGGGTCGAGGGCCCCATGAATCTCGATGTATTCGCCAATATTGTATGCAGGCGAGGACGGATCGATCTCCTGCTCAAGCCAAATTCCAAGTTGAGCCGGCAAGAGCGGAAGAATAATTCGGCTCTGAGGAAAGTCCTCGTTGTCTCGCAGCATATCACTAGAGTTAAGAGTGACAGAATTGAAGCGAGACACTGGCTTGATGATCTCTATCGGCTATAGGATCTAACGCTCAAGTCATTGGCAGCATTGGGCCGAATGGTGCTGGCCGAGCGCCACTTTGTCAAGTGAAGGAACCGTAAGCCACGGGGCGTGCTGCAAGAATTTTCCGACGATAGCACCAGTCGTAGTCCTCGTCTTGCCGCGCCAGCGGTCGGGAAGACGCATTGAATTTGCGGCCCGGCAGGAGCCGAGAACACAACCCCACAACCACCCTTGTCTATCATCCAAGTCTACCATCCAAGATGGCGACGTATGCTGGCCACGTGGCTGGCATGGCCGATCCGATATCCATCGAGCATGCCGCCTCCGATGTTGAGACCCACCACCTCGCCTACGCGATTGAGCAGCGGCGCGCCGCTCGTATAGGCAGGCATGGGCGCCTCCTTGGCAAAACGAAAGATCAGCGTTTGCTCAGTCATCTCTACCACGATGGCCGGGATTGCCCGCTCGCGCGTGCCACGTCCGAGATGGACCACCAGCCAGATCGGCTCGCCCACCGCCGGCGACGCGGCGGCGAGCTGTGCCGGGCAGACCAAAGCGGACGCGATCACGCCGAACGCGGCGATGTCACTTTGTGAAAAGGGCTCCTCGGGGCAAATCCGTGCATCTGGCAGGCACAACATGGCGCCGGCCGCGCCCAGCTCGGCCCGCATCCAATTCGGCGCGAACGGATCATAGAGCTGCACGCCCGTGACGCACGGCAGTAGTTCGGCGCCCGTATACGCCACATTGTAGATCGTGCAGTCGATGCCGTTGAACTTGGCGAGTTCATCCAGCACATGCAGCGCCGTTAGCATGAGCGTGGGCCCGCCGCCCTGCGCCGCGACAATGAAGCCATAGCTACCGAAGAAGGACTTGCGTCCGCTGCGAAATTCGGGACGGACCACAAAGCGATCCGGAATCGCGGGCGCGGTCGCGTTCGACCACGGCACTGCGAGCCAATGCGCAACATTCTCACGCGCGGTCCCTTCAAACGCGCGAAACAGGTGTCGACCGGGCGGCGCCTCGCGCGCTTCCGGCGGGGGATGCTGCACGCCACCTTGCTCGAACGAACGATGACAGGCCTCGCAGAGGTCGTTGTCCGGCCCCGCTGGGCACGTCTGGCAACTCCAGCGCAGGCCGACGATGGGTGCCGCGCCGCAAGCGTGGCAGCGACTCCAGACGTTGATCAACTCAGCCATTGGACAAGACAATCGGTCAGGGCCGACCTCGCCGGATCGAGGCTTTCAGGGGCCTGTAGGAAGCTAGAATGCGTCCTTCTCCTCCAACTGCTCGAACAGGCTCTTCACACTCTCGTCGGAGAAATCGCCGCCCATCCGTTCGATGAACTCGTACATCATGCCCGAACCGGGATCGCGCCTGGAGAAGATCTGGCGCAAACCGGGGCTCTCGATGATGCGCGTATCAAACTCGAGGCCAGCGTTCTTCAGGTCTTCGGCCAAGCTCGGCAGATTCTCGACCGCGAAGGCAATGTGCTGCACTCCCGGACCATAATGCTCGACGTACTTGGAGACCTGCGATTCAGGCGACGTGCCCTCTAGGAGAACAACCGTGACGGGGCCTGCTTTCATCACCGCCGAGATCATCGCGGTGACTTTGCCTTCAGTGCGCCGCCGTTCGTGGAGCTCGAATCCGAGCACCTTGCCGTAGAACACAATCGATGCCTCGAGATCATTCACCGCGATCGCAATGTGGTCGATGGCTTTCGCGTACTTGCTTAGCAGCTCCGGGACAGCTTGTTGGCTGCTCATAACTGAAATCCTCCGCGTACGTCGCGACCGACCAAGACAAGGATCGCCAGCCGGGGCCAAGGGTACTTGCCATAGAAAGCTGTGGCAATTGCCGGGGCAGCCGATAGCATTGATTGGAAGCGATTCGCCCGACGAAATGACGCAGAGAGGCAGGTGGGGTCATGGGGCAGATCATCACAATTGCAAACATGAAAGGAGGCAGCGGCAAGAGTACGATCACAAGCTGTCTCGCAGTTCATTGGCATTTGAACGGCCGCCGCGCCGCCATCGTGGATGCTGACCCGCAACGCTCGATTGTACGCCTGGCCGCCCGCGAACGCGCGCTTGGAGGCGTGCAGGTGGTTGAGGACGCAATAGAAGCAGCCTGGAAGACGGCGACGGGTCTCGCCGCGAGAGGCGGGCCGATCATCATTGACACGCCGGGATTTCGCTCAGAGGCGACCCTCACTTGCATCGCGGCGAGCGATTTTCTCCTTGTTCCAGTCAAGCCGTCCCCGCTCGATCTAGACCGCATGCTGGATACGCTCGATGCCCTTATTGACGGCGTCGGCGGCAGGCGTCCGCTGTTTCGTTGCCTCCTGACCCAGACGACAAGGGATTCGGTCGTCGCCAAGCACATTCGCGCCGAACTGGCCGAAGCCGGCTTCCCACTGCTCAGAAGCGAGATGCCCAATCGCGTCGCCTACGCAGAAGCGGCGCTGTGGGGTGCCACCCCGAGCCTCATCGGCGGTGCCAAAGCCGCTGCGCGGGACATCGCGGCCATCGCCGATGAGCTCGACGGGATACTCGGCATTAGGCGGGCCGCCTGACCATGGGCCGAAAAAATCTCCCAAAGGCTATCAGGCGAACAACCCACGACATGGGCTGGGCAAGTGCATTGCCGGCGGCCAAGACCGCAGCACGCGCGCGCTCCGCAGAATTGAGCGTCCTGACCCGCGGCAAACCTGCCGCAGCGGATCTGCGCCATGCCGAAACCATCCTCGAGGCGGCGCCAGCCACCGAGACAGCTAGAGGGCCTGCTGCGGACCTCCCGGATCACTCCGTACCCGCGGGCGCTAGGTTCGACGCGGCGCAGCGGCGATGGTTCGCCCATGCC
Source organism: uncultured Alphaproteobacteria bacterium (assembly GCA_963753575.1). GTDB lineage: Bacteria > Pseudomonadota > Alphaproteobacteria > Rhizobiales > Xanthobacteraceae > VAZQ01. The sequence continues at coordinate 415,050 of CAVWCR010000002.1, read as the reverse complement.
ATCGTCGAGCGCCACGTCACCTATTCGGCGGTCGGAGGGGCGATCCCAATGCCGCTCGTCAATTTTGCCAGCATGACGGCCGTCATTGTGCGGATGGTTAAGCGGCTGAGCAATCTCTACGACGTGCCGTTCGACCGTGGCCGCGCTCGCGCCATTGTCGTCGGGCTGACAGGCGGCACCGCCCACACCGGGTTCACCCTGGTCACGGCGTCAGCGCTCTCTTACGTCGTGCCGGCCGGGCTCATCGTCGGCGTTGCTGCATCCTCGCTTGCGGCAGCTGCTTGCACCCGCGGCATCGGCCGGATATTCGTCGAACACTTCGAGCGGGGCGCAACGCTGCAGGATTTTCCGGAGACCGGACGACGCTGAATGGTGCTGCTTGCGCCTGGACGTGTGCCCGCGTCGGCAAAACCAGGCCCCTGACTTGCCCGAATTTTCGCGCCACGAATTGCCTTAAATCAAGCAAATGAGGGGACTTGCGGAGCAACCAGCGCGCGAGTTCCGCACCGCATGGCAGGATGCTATCGTTGCCTCCAGGCAGCACTGGGCATCGTCGGCTTAGGCGATCTGGCTGACTATGGCATTAACAGCAAGCAACAGATCAACAGCAAGCAACAGGATCATGGCCTGAATGAACGGTGCGCGTTTGTATCTTCGCTCGAATATCCTAGCAGAGCCACTGGTGGACGGATGGTACGCGTGGACGCATCTCATTCCGCCGGCTACGGCGGCAAGAAATTTGACCGAGCGCCACCTCAACATCATGGACTCCTACATCGAGTGTCCGGAAGCACACGACGCTGCGGCGGCCGATCCGAAACTATTGGGCGGGCCTTACATGGATCTCGGCCGCAACCGTGTCGACGACGTGAAAGCGCTGCGCGACCGGACAGTGCGCGACCGAAAAAACCTGATCGAGCTCTCGCGTTCGATCGAAAGCCTCGATGCTATCCTGCGGGAGAAGGCAAAGGGACACAGCGCCGAGCACCTCTATTCGGAGGTGCCGGATTGCTTGAGAGGCTATGTCGAGATCGTCTACGATTTGAACAACCAACCGTCGTTCCGTTTGATTGAACCGCTGCTCTACCGAAGCCCGCTTTATGACGATTCGTGCCAGAGCGTCGCACTGGCCGAGATAACCGGCGACAATCGCCCGTTCGTTATGAGCACTCCTCGCCTCGACAACAGCGGCGCGGTTCGGTTGCAGATTCCCTTCTCAAACCCGTGCTATGATGAGCTGTTTGGGATGAAGCGCGAGCCGCGGACCTTCGATGAGATTCGCAGTAGGCTCGCACTAGGCGACGACGACGCAAACCTGCTTCGCTCCTTCCTGACAACCGAGCCGCCACGCCCCTACGCCAAATACGAGGGCCCCGGCGTCCGCTGGCGCTACTTCGGTCACGCTTGCATCCTGTTGGAGGTGGAGGGCACCAGCATCCTGCTCGACCCGGTGCTGAGCTACACCTACGAGAGCGATATCTCCCGCTATACATACGACGATCTTCCCGACGTTATCGACTTCGTCCTGATCACGCACAATCACACCGATCACATTCTTTTCGAGACGCTGCTGCAACTGCGTCACCGCATCCGCACGATCGTCGTACCGCGCAATGGCGGCGGCGCATTGCAAGACCCGTCGTTGCGACTGTTGCTGACGCAGTGCGGCTTTCGCAATGTCATGGAACTCGCGGAAATGGAGGAGCTACGGTTTGGCGCCGGCTCAATCACGGCGGTACCGTTCTTGGGCGAGCACGGCGACCTGAACATCCTATCCAAATCCGCCTATCTGGTCCGTCTCGGCAATCACAAGCTTTTGTTCGCGGCGGATTCCTGCAACATCTCGCCCGAGCTCTATCAACACGTTCATCGGGAGCTCGGCGACATCGATGCAATGTTCATCGGCATGGAATGTGACGGGGCGCCGTTTTCCTGGGTCTATGGGCCGCTTCTGACGCAACGGCTCGACCGATCGAAGGATCAGTCGCGGCGCTTGGCGGGGTCCGACTACGATCGCGCGCTCGCGATGGTCGAGCGGTTTCGGTGCAAAGAGGTGTACGTCTACGCGATGGGGCAGGAGCCCTGGCTCAACCACGTCATGGGCATCAAGTATACTGAGCAGTCCAACCCGATCGTCCAGTCAAACCGGCTCATCGAGCAGTGCGTATCGCGTGGCATCAAGGCTGAGCGACTATTCGGCGAGAAAGAAATTCTGCTGCCGTGGAGGTAGCATACTTGGCACTGGCACCATCCTCATGTTACTGTAAAGAGTTGGGATAGCGCGTCAATTTGCTTGGTGCGACCCGATCGAATGACGGATCGGTGCAGCGCTCATAAGGAAGGATTCGGATATGGCACAACAACCGACTAAATCTGAGAGCACTGACAACAGCGGTCCGGTCCCGGCGACTGCATCCGGCGCCTCCAACCGCGAGGAGATCGCAACCAAGCTGGTTGATCGCTTCGCATTATGGTCTGGGGCTGCTGGACTGATCCCAGTTCCTATTGTCGATGCCGTGGCGGTCGGCGGAGTGCAGCTTCAAATGTTGCGGAAGCTTTCGCAGGTTTACGACGTTGCATTTTCCGAAAATCGGGGCAAAGCCCTCATAGCCAGCCTGGCAGGATCAGCAATCCCGGCTACCAGCGGAATCGGGGCCGCGAGCTTGCTCAAGAGCATACCCGTCGTCGGAACGGCAATCTCGTCAGTGGTGATGCCGACCTTGTCCGCGGGCTTCACCTACGCGATCGGCAAGGTCTTCATTCAGCACTTTTCTTCGGGCGGCACGCTTCTTGATTTCAATCCTCCGGACTATCGGGAATTCATCAAGTCCCAGAAGGAGCTGTGGAGCACCCGGACCTCAGGCACGCCTTCGGAGGCTTCGGGCAGCCACGCGACGGGATCCTCGACAACGGGCAAAGGTACAGCGACGGCGAGCCCTTGAATCCAAACATTGGGATGACCGCCAATCCTTCGGACGGCCGTTCGGTCCGACGGCACACGACGGCGGCGGACAGGGAAATTAGGGCCTCATGGTCGAAACAGTCTTCTTCATAGCGTTCTGTGCCCTCGTGGGACTCTGCGGCAGCCAACGCCGCATGGGGTTCATTGGCACCTTCCTGTTATCGCTTGTCGTTACGCCGGTCGCAGTGCTGGTGGTGCTGCTGCTGACCGGTCCATCGCGACGGGTCGAATGGCATCGCCGTGCACGCATCCCTTCACCGAGCCATTGAGTGCCGTTGCGGTCAACATGCTCGTCCTCCGCGTTCGCAGACCAGGGGCGGAAGCGTAAACGGATGACATCACGCTAATGACCTTTCTCAAGCTCGTCCGCCGCGAAATGCAAGGCTCCATTCCGCGGCTGCTTTTCATGGCCGGCCTGGGGGGCATCAGCAACGCCGCGATCTTGGCCGCCATCAATGCTGGATCGCAGGCCGCGAGCGACAAGAAGAGCAGCCTTTGGGCCGCCATACTTTTCGTTATCGCACTGTTTCTCTTCATTAAGACGCAGCACTACGTCATGATTGCCGCGACCGTCGAGATCGAGGCGATCATTCACAGAATGCGGCTGCGCCTGATGGACAAGGTGCGGCGTTCTGAGCTTGTGACGATCGAGAAGATCGGGCGGTCAAGAATTTTCGCCGCCGTCACCAGCGACACCGCAGTGCTCTCCCAAGCGAGCACCGTGCTCGCGTTTTCCATTCAGGGCATCATCCTGATCTTCTTTATCGCGATCTACGTCGCCTACCTATCGTTGGCGGCCTTCTTGCTAAGCGTCGGAATCGTGACCGCAGCAAGCTTCATTTTTCATGCCAAAGGTCGCGAGCTCGCCGATGGAATGAACGAAGCGGCCGGGTGGGCGCGCAAGCTGTTCGATCGTCTCACCGACTTCCTGGACGGCTTCAAGGAAGTGAGGCTCAACCGATCGCGCAGCGATGATCTTTTCGACGATGCAGTTGAAGTGTCGAGAAATGCGGCCAACGTCAAGATTCGAACCGAGGCCGAGAACTTCAAACGGCTGGTGGCCTCGCAGAGCTCGATGTACATAATGCTGGGCGCCATAGTATTCGTGGCCCCTAGCTTGAGCAGTATGGGAGGAGCGTCCATCCCAAAAGCGACGACTGCGCTATTATTTGTTGTCGGAGCGTGTTTCGGCCTCGTGCAGTCGCTGCCGATATTGACCGCAGCGAATGCGGTCGCCGATGGAATTGAGCAACTGGAAGCCATGCTGCAGGCGGGCGCCGTCGCCGCGGAGCAAGATTTTGCCAGCCTGCCGAAGCACTTTGACGCGATTGAGATGCACAACATCATGTTCCGCTACGTCGACAAGTCATCCGAGGCCGCCTTTCAGATTGGTCCCCTGGATTTCATCTTGCGACCCGGCGATCTCGTCTTCATCACTGGCGGTAACGGTTCCGGAAAATCGACGTTCCTGAAAGTGCTCGCCGGCTTGTACATGCCCGATTCGGGAGAAATCACCCTCGATGGCATGCACATCGACGACAGCACGCGTGAAATTTATCGAGCATTGATCGCGGCCATCTTCACCGACTATCATCTTTTTTGGCGGCTTTATGGGATTTCTGATCCGGCGCCGTGCGAGGTCGGCCGGTTGCTGACGCAATTCCGACTGCAAGACAAGACACACCTCACGGACGGCGAATTCAGCACCATCGACCTGTCGGGCGGCCAGCGCAAGCGAATGGCACTGATGGTGAGCCTGCTGGAAAAGCGCCCGATCCTGTTGCTCGACGAATGGACCGCGGATCAAGATCCGGATTTTCGTCGCAAGTTCTATGACGAATTGTTGCCGTCGCTAAGGCAGGCCGGAGCCACGGTGGTGGTGGTGACACACGACGATCGTTATCTCAACGAGCTCGACTTGCCTGCTCGCAGAATTCGAATGGACGAGGGTCGATTTGTCGAGCAACGTTCTGTGGAGAGTGGCACATGATAAAGTATCCCTGGTCGCTGGACGGGAAGCCCCCGCCTCCCCCGAGGAAACGCCGATGGTGGGAACGTCATCTGCCTGGCCTGTCAGTCACGCTGATGGTGGTGGCCCTGCTCGCCGTCGTGCTCTATCCGCACATGGTGATCACAGTTCCGAGCGGCCAGGTTGGCGTTCTGTGGAAGCGGTTCAACGGCTTTGGCGTCTACTGCTGGTGCTGGGTCGGCCGCGGCACGGTGCTCAATCCGAACGAGCTGAGAGAGGAAGGCCTGCATATCATCTGGCCCTGGGACAGACTTTTTCTCTACGACCTGCGGCTACAGACCGTCACCGAGACCTACAACGCCATTTCCTCGGATGGTGTGAGCCTAAAGGCCAACCTCAACATCCGTTTTCAAGTCAAGCACAATTCGGTTGCGGTGCTGCACAAGTACATTGGACCGGATTATATCGCATCCGTCGTAAAGCCGGAGATCGGTAGCCGCGCGCGTGAGATCATCGCCAAATATACAGCGGAACAGGTCTACTCGACGGCGCGCCAAGAGATCGAGGACAAGATCCGCGAAAACGCGCAGGAGAAACTCGGCGACCACCTGAACAGCCTGGTTCAAGTCGACGCCAGCGAGCAAGTGGACAGACACCTATACCGGGATCAGCTGAAGGACTCGATCGGGGTTCTCGATACTCTCATCCTCGGCATCGAACTGCCGGAGCCGATTGTCGGCGCCATCAATCGCAAGACGGAGCAATATTACCTCGTGAAAGAATACGTGTTCCGGGTGGATCGCGAAAAGTTGGAGGCGGAGCGCAAGCAGTATGAAGCGAACGGTATCGCGGCGTTCCAGCGGACCGTCAGCCAGGGAATCTCCGATTCCTATCTGCGCTGGCGCGGCATCGAGGCTACGCTTCAACTCGCCCAGTCCAACAATACCAAGATCGTAGTCATCGGCAGCAGCAAGGACGGCTTGCCGATCATCCTCGGCAATGTCGATTCGGCGGCTCAGACCCGCACCGGCGGCTTGCCTGACGGCGACAAGAAGAAAATGCCGGCCCTATCGCCGGGCGTTTCGGACAAGGTGCCTAGTTCGTTGACAGTAACTGATGGTTTATCGAACGTTGCCGGCAAGAAGCCGGACGATGCTTCGTTGACGCCGTCCACCAGCCCATCATCCACGAGTTCCACCAAACCGGACAGCAAGACCAAATCGTCGAAATCCCTTAGCTTCGCCGACTTCGAGGCCCTGCTGTCCCGGCTCAAGGAAGCGCTGCAGCCGAGCGGCTCTGATACCAAGTCGAGCTCCAGTGATACCAAGTCGAACTCCAGTGATACCAAGTCGAGCTCCAGCACCGAGACAGAAACACCTTCGAAGTAGCGTCCGAGCTTTTTGAGGCTGCGATAGAGCAAGCTCGTACGACTTGGCCTGCCCCCTGAAAGGTGCTCCTCTCTGAGGCGCCTGCCAGCAATTTGTAAATTGCATTTCGTAATGATTCTACTTTAAATAGCACACACCCATTTTTGGCAGAACGACGCCAAAATCTTCGATAATTTCAATGGATGCTGCGCCAAGGCACAGTGCCCAACCATCACAATGGCTGACACTTGCAGGGTTTGGAGATCGGTTGAGCAGGTCGTTCCTCCAAGGATTGGAGCGTCCGCTACCCTTCGCCATCAATGGCCGTACGCCGTTGTCGATTGGGAGACGACTTCGTCATCCTTGCACGTGTGCTCGCCTCATGGTCCCGATTTCCCACCAGCGATGATCCGAGGGCCGCCATCAACACGAGTGCCGGGCGAGCGTCTCGATCTTGAGAAGAATGCCCGGTCGTGTTGACGGCCGGACGCCCCGCCGCTACGCCTCCCTGCTACCGAGGCGAGACATGCAGGACATCAAGCAGCGCGTCGCACTGACCTCGATCGCCGCCTCTGCCGGGCTCACGCTCGCCAAGGGTATTGTCGGTCTCGCCACGGGTTCGCTTGCGATCCTGTCCGAAGCGGCGCATTCGCTGCTCGATCTCGCCGCCACCATCATGACCTTCTTCGCGGTGCGCGTTTCCGGTCGGCCCGCCGACGAGGAACACCACTATGGACATGGCAAGGTCGAGAGTGTCACCGCGCTCGCCGAGACGGCGCTGCTGTTTCTTCTATCCGGGGTCGTGATCTGGGAGGCAGCGCACCGCCTGTTGAACGGACAGCCGCACGCAATCGAAGCGACGGTCTGGGCATTTGGCGTGATCCTGGCGTCGATCCTGGTCGATTTCTTCCGCGCGCGTGTTCTGTATCGCGTGGCGAGGGAAACCGCGAGCGAAGCACTGGAAGCTGACGCGCTGCATTTCGGCTCCGACATGTGGTCCTCGGCCGCGGTCCTCCTTGGCCTCGCCGCCGTTCTCCTCGGCTTTCCATGGGCGGACTTGGCCGCCGCGATCATCGTAGCGCTGTTCATCTGCATTGCAGGCTGGCGGCTCGGCCGGCGCACGATCGAGACGCTGACCGACACGGCACCGGCCGGCGCCGGCGACCGGATCCGCATGATCACTACGCGCATTCCGGGCGTCGTCGCCGTCGATCGCGTGCGCGTGCGGCCGGCGGGTCACACGCTGTTCGTCGATCTCGACGTGGCAGTGAGCCGGACGCTGGCGCTCGATCGTGTCGCAGCCATCCAGGAGCGCATCGCCGCCGTGATCCGCGGCGAGTTTCCGACCGCCGAAACGACCGTGAACATCGCTCCGCGCGCGCTCGACGACGAGACCGTACTGGAGCGCGTGATGGTGATCGCCCGCAACCGGGCGCTCGCCATCCATCATGTCACGGTGCACGCCATCGCGGGACAGCTCTCGGTGTCGCTCGATCTCGAGGTCGACGGCAACCTCGCCTTCAGCCGCGCTCACGAGATCGCCGACGGGCTCGAGCAGGCGGTCCGCGAGGAGCTCGGCGTTGCAGTCGAGGTCGAAACGCATATCGAGCCGTTGCAGACGCGCGGACTCTTTGGCCGGGATGCCACGCAGGAGCGCATCGCGGCTGTGCACGGCGAGCTCAGCGCGCTTGCCGACAAGCTCGGCGTCGTGCGTGACGTGCACGACGTGCGGGTGCGCGAGACCCCGGACGGCGAGATCGTCAATTTCCACGCCTACGTCGACCCGTCGCTGACGGTGGCCGGGGTGCACGACCGGATCGATGATCTTGAGCGGGGGCTACGCGCGCAGTTTCCGACAATCAAGCGGGTCATCGGGCACGCCGAGCCACGGCGCGCCTGATGCTCAGGGGATCAACACGGCCGCACCTTGCATGCGCCCCTCGCGCAAATCGGCGAGTGCCTTGTTGGCCTCGGTGAGCGGATAGCGCGTGACCGTCGTCTTCACGCCTGCCTTGGGCACGACCGCGAGAAACTCGCGCGCATCCTCGCGTGTGAGATTGGCGACCGACACGATCAGCCGCTCCTCCCAAAGGTCCCGGTAGGGAAAGCTCGGAATGTCCGACATGTGAATGCCGCCGCAGACCACGCGCCCGCCCTTCTTCACTGCCTTGAGCGCCAGCGGCACGAGCGCACCGACTGGCGCAAAGATGATGGCGGCGTCGAGCGGCTCCGGCGGCCTCTCCTGCGAGCCCCCCGCCCAGACCGCGCCGAGCGACCTGGCAAGGCCCTGCGCCGCCGCATCACCGGCGCGCGTAAAGGCGTAGATGCGGCGGCCCTGCCATGCCGCGACCTGCGCCAGGATGTGGGCGGCAGCGCCAAAGCCGTAGAGCCCGAGCGTGCACGCTTCTCCGGCCATACGATAGCTGCGCCACCCGATCAGGCCGGCGCACATCAACGGCGCTGTTTCGGCATCGTCGGTCCCTTCTCCAAGCGGAAAACAGTAGCGCGCATCGGCGACCGCATGCGAGGCATAGCCGCCATCGCGCGTATAGCCAGTGAACAGCGGCGCGTCGCAGAGATTTTCCCGGCCGGCCCGGCAATAGGCACAAGCTCCGCAGGTGCGCCCGAGCCAAGGCACGCCGACCCGCTCGCCCATGGCAAAACCCGTGACACCGGTCCCGATCGCCGCCACCCGGCCAACGATCTCGTGGCCCGGTACGATCGGCAATCTAGGGTCAGGCAACTCACCGTCGACGACGTGCAGGTCGGTGCGGCAGACGCCGCAAGCCGCGACTTCGACTAGAATCTCGCCTTCGGCCGGCTGAGGAATTGGCCGCTCGCGCAACGCGAGCGGCATGCCTGGGCGTTCGAGCTCCATGGCTCGCATACGCGACATCGTACATCCTTCACGCCTACTTCGCGCCGATACCGGCGTCGCGCAGGATCTTGCCGTAGCGCGCAGCCTCGGACTTGATCAGGGCATCGAACTGGTCCGGCGTCTGCGTATCGACCACCAAGCCCTGAGTTTTCATCTTATCCGCAACGTCAGGCAAGTGGAGCGCGCGCGCGATGTCCTGGCTCACCTTGTTGAGGATCGGCTTCGGTACGCCGGCGGGCGCCATCACGCCGAACCAGGATTTATACTCGTAGCCGGGCAGACCCGACTCCTTGACAGTCGGAATATTGGGCAGCGGCGGGAAACGCTTGCCACTCGACACCGCAACAATCCCGATCTTCTTTGCGCCATATAGCTCGGTCGTCGAGTTGGCGCTCGCGAAGTAGAGTTGGGAGTCGTTGCGCAGGATGCTGGTCATCGCCTCGGGCGCACCCTTGTGCGGGATATGGACGATGTTGATCTTGGCCACCTGCTTGAACACCTCGCCGGCGAGATAGGACGTGCTGGCGGTACCGGCCGATGCAAAATTGAGCGCACCCGGCTTTTGCTTGGCGAGCGCGACGAACTCGGAAACGGTCTTAGCCGGGGAATTGGGTGGCACGACGAGCGCCGCCGGCACCACCGTCGTCCGCGTGATGCCGGCAAAATCCTTCACCGGATCGAACGGCGCGGCCCGGTTGATCACGTTGGCGACCGGGTGGCCGCTCGAGGTGAGCATGAGCGTATAGCCGTCGGGCGCTGCCTTGCTCACGCTGGCGGTGCCGGCAACACCGGGCCGGTTCTCGACGATCACCTGCTGCTTCCACATGTCGGAGAGCTTGTCGGCGATAATGCGGGCCTGGCCATCGGTGTTGCTGCCAGCGGAGAATGGCACGATGATTCGAACCATCTGGTTCGGATAGGCATTTTGCGCCAAAGCGGCGCTCCCCGTGGCCACGAGGGCCGCGAGGGCAACTCCCACCAACTTTGTTATCATTTTCGATTTCCTTGGATTTCTTTTGACGACTTCCCTTGATTTCTCAATTGGACCGCCGAAACAGGCCCGACGGCCGGTGCGCAGCGCCACCGGTTGGGCAACATTTGAGCCTTACTTGGGCTCGACGCCTGCGTCCCTGAGCAACTTGCTGTAACGTGCGGTGTCGTTCTTGATGATCGCGTCAAATTGCTCGGGCGTATTGGTCACCGGGATCGATCCCTGCTTCTCCAACTTGTCCACGACGTCCGGCATCTTGAGGACCTTAGCGATGTCTTGGCTCACCTTGTTGAGGATCGGCTTGGGCGTACCGGCCGGCGCCATGACGCCAAACCACGATTCATACTTGTAATCCGGCACTGCGGCCTCCGCGACAGTCGGCAGGTCAGGAAGTTGCTTGACGCGTTTGGCCGAGTTGACGGCGAGCGCACGCACCTTGTTGGTCGCGCTCAAGTCCGCGCTAGCCGGAATCGGAGCAAAATAGAGTTGCACGTCACCGCGCACCACCGCGGTCACCGCCTCCGGCGCGCCGCGGAATGGCACGTGCTGGATATTGATCTTGGCCAGTTGTTTGAACATCTCGGCCGAGAGGTAGGATGTGCTGGCAACGCCGGCCGACGAGAAATTGAGCGTGCCCGGCTTCTGCTTGGCAAGCTGCACGAATTCCTTGAGCGTCTTCGCGGGCAGAGAGGGCGGCACAATGGCGACCAGCGGAACGGAGGCTAGCTGGGTGACGCCTGCAAAATCCTTCACCGGATCGAATTGCACGCTCTTGGTGATGGCCGCTGCGATAGTGTGGCCATTGGACGTGAGCATCAACGTATAGCCGTCGGGCTTCCCCTTGGCGACACTGGTCGTTCCCGGAAGGCCCGGCTTGTTCTCGACGATGACCTGCTGCTTCCACATATTTGCGAGCTTGTCGGCGAGGATGCGCGCGAGGCCGTCGGTGATGCTGCCGGCTGAGAACGGCACGACGATCGTCACTCTTTGCGTCGGATAGGTCTGCGCGACGGCTCCGGAACAGGCCGCGAGCAAGGCGGCGACAGCAAGCCCGAATGAGCGATACCCCATGTGATCCTCCGATTTTCTTGCCCGTCGTTCGTTGGCCGGGATTAAAGCACGAATTTTTGTGCCGGAAATGTGGAAAATGCCACATCGATGGCGCCTCCTGCCGAGCCCATTCAGGCACGCCGGGAAGCAATCTGTGCTATGAGGGGCTTTGTCCATCCCGCACCCCCCGTGACCCATGCGTACCGACGAGCCGCTTCCCGTTCGACTGCAGGACTACCATCCGCCCGATTGGCTCGTCGATACGGTCGAACTCGACGTGTCGCTTGATCCGACAGCCACGCGCGTGCGAGCAGCGCTCCTGCTAAGGCCAAACCCCAAAGCCGCCGCACCGGCCCCGCTCGTGCTTGATGGCGATGGTCTCAACCTCCTATCGCTCAGCCTCGATGGCACGCCGCTTGCTCCCGAGCACTATGTCGCTACAGCCGATCGCCTGACCGTCGCCCAACCGCCACAGCAACCCTTTCGGCTTGAGATCGAGACGCTCATCGATCCCTCCGCCAACACCCAGCTTTCGGGCCTTTACCGGTCGGGCAAGACCTATTGCACCCAGTGCGAGGCAGAGGGTTTTCGCCGCATCACCTATTTTCCCGATCGGCCCGACGTGATGGCGGTCTACACGACGCGCGTCGAGGCTGACATCGCCGACGCGCCGGTGCTGCTCGCCAATGGCAACCTCGTGCGGTCCGGGACGATACCAGACAGCAACCGGCACTTCGCAGTCTGGCACGATCCATTCCCGAAGCCCTCCTACCTGTTCGCACTGGTGGGCGGGACATTAGGCTTCGTCGAGGACCACTTTCGCACTATGTCGGGCCGCGACGTCGTGCTGCGCATCTACGTCGAGCCCGGCAAGGAGGACCGCTGCGGCTACGCGATGGATTCGCTCAAGCGCGCGATGCGCTGGGACGAGGAGACATTCGGCCGCGAATACGATCTCGACATGTTCATGATCGTCGCGGTGTCCGACTTCAACATGGGCGCGATGGAGAACAAGGGCCTCAACGTCTTCAATGACAAGTACATCCTGGCAAGCGCGGCGACCGCAACTGACACTGACTATGCAGCGATCGAAGCCATCGTCGCGCACGAGTACTTCCACAACTGGACCGGCAACCGCATCACCTGCCGCGACTGGTTCCAGCTCTGTCTCAAGGAAGGGCTCACCGTATTCCGCGACCAGGAATTCACCGCGGACGAACGGTCGCGTCCGGTCGAGCGCATCAAGGACGTGCGCGGGCTGCGGGCGCATCAATTCGTCGAGGACGCCGGCCCGCTCGCCCATCCGGTGCGGCCGGCGCTCTATCGCGAGATCAACAATTTCTACACGGCGACCGTTTATGAAAAAGGTGCCGAAGTCGTGCGTATGCTGCAAGTTCTGCTGGGACCGCAGCGGTTTCGCGGTGGCATGGACCTTTACTTCGCGCGCCACGACGGCCAGGCGGCGACGATCGAAGAATTCGTGCAATGCTTCGCCGACGCCGCCAGCGTCGACCTGACCCAGTTCATGCTGTGGTATGCGCAAGCTGGTACACCCGAGATCATCGTCACCGGCACCCACGACCCCCGCAACAAGACCTATCGCCTCGACGTTGCGCAGACGCTGCCGCCCACGCCCGGTCAACCGACCAAGGAGCCGATGCTGATCCCCCTGGTCATCGGCCTGGTCGGGCCTGACGGCCGCGACATGCCGCTGCAGTTGATTGATGGTACCCCGGTCGAGCGCGGAATCCTCAGCCTGGACAAGCCCGCGGCTACCTACCTGTTCAGCGGTGTCGCAGAGCGTCCGGTACCATCGATCAATCGCGCCTTCTCAGCCCCGGTGCGGCTCGTCGCCAATGTGGGCGACAAAGATCTGCGTTTCCTCGCCATGCACGACAGCGATCCGTTCAATCGCTGGCAGGCCGTGCATACGCTTGCGATGCGGCTGCTCGTCGACTCGACCGCCGCGGTGCGCCGCGGCGACCCGCCGCTTGCGGATCTCGATCTCGTCGCGGCGCTCACCGCCGTGCTAACCAGTCACGAACTTGAGCCTGCCTTCGTTGCGCAGGTGATCTCGTTGCCGTCGGAATCGGACATCGCGCGCGAGATCGCCAGCAATGTCGACCCCGATGCGGTTTTCGCGGCTCGCCAGGCGCTGCGTGAGGCCATTACTGCCTCGCTTTCTGAAGTGCTGACTGCAATCTACAAGCGTCTGGCCGTGTCGGAGCCTTACTCGCCGGACGCTGCCGACGCCGGCCGCCGCGCGCTGAAGAACGCGTGCCTCGATCTCATTACGGCAAGCGGTGAAGCCTCTGCGGTCGCGCTCGCCGCCCACCAATACGACAGCGCCGACAACATGACAGATCGCATGGCGGCGCTGCAGGCGCTCTCGCTCTGCGAGGTTCCCGAGCGGTCAGCCGCAATCGACGACTTTTACGCCCGCTATTCCGGCGATCCGCTCATCGTGGACAAGTGGCTCTCGCTACAGGCGGCCATCCCCGAGAGGGCGACACTCGACCGGGTCAAGGCGCTCACCACTCACCCCGCATTCTCGATGGCCAATCCCAATCGGGTGCGCGCCCTGATTGGCGCATTCGCGATGTCAAACCAGACTCAGTCCAATCGCCCGGATGGCGCTGGCTACGACCTCATCATCGAAACCGTCCTTGCGCTCGATCCCAAAAACCCACAGCTTGCCGCGCGCCTGCTTGCCGTGCTCAAGAGTTGGCGGGTGCTCGAGCCCACGCGCCGCGCGCTGGCGCAGGCGGCCCTCCGACGCGTCGCGGAGGCCCCCTCGCTCTCTCGCGATGTCGGCGACATCGTGCAGCGCGCACTGGCAGAGGGCTGAAAGCGGGCGGCGGGTGGCAGCGCCGTCGCTGCAAATTCGACGACGAATCAATCCTAGAGAGCGGTAAATCCTCAAAAATTTTCGATGGACTCTCGACAAATCGCCATTTCTCGATTCCAATCGCAGGTGATTCGGAGAGATGCGGCACATCCTTCCGGTCGAGGGCGATTGGGGCGATCCGAACGGGGGCTAGGATGGCGCGCGCTGAAACCGCGAGCGCGTCTATACGTTCCGATTCAATTAAGGGGTTGGCTCAGTCGATCGCCAAGCCGGCGTATCGGCGTCTGCTCACCGCAGAGCCGGCCCTGCGACGCGCCGTACCCGCGCTGATCATCGCGTTTCTCCTGACCATCTGCGTCGGCGCCTTCGTGCAGGTTCTCGACCACCGCCGCCAGGTGATCGGAGAGCTGTTCAAACAGCTGGAGGCTGGCGCCGACGTCCTGGCCGAGCGCATCGACCGCGCGCGCGGCGGCCGGACCGATTTCGACAGCCGCCTGCAGGCGGAACTCGATGCCCTGACGCCTGCGTGGCTACGCTCGCCCGGACGGTCACTCCTGGTCACCAATGGAGATGGCGTTATCATTGCCGGCCTGCGGCACATGGCTATCGCCAACCCGGACGGCCCCACAATCGTGTCTGCGCCGTTGAAAACGGGAATTGTCGGCAAGCGCCTCATCGATATCCTCGGCCCGAGCCAACCGCTGACCACCTTCGGCGCGCTGGCCGGCACGATGGAAGTGCAGCTTTCCGACGGAACACCGGCATTCGTCACCGTCCGCCACCTCTATGCCGGGCAACTCGCCATCATCCACCTGCGGGCGGACGCGCTTGCGGTCTGGCGCTCCGACACGACGCTGACCGTCACGCTGTCCGCCACGACCGGCTTCGTCGTGCTGATCCTCGGCTTTGCCTTCCACTGGCAGGCCACGCGCGCGCGTGAGGCCGACCAGATCTACGAAACCGTGCGCACTCGCATCGACACGGCGCTCAACCGCGGTCGCTGCGGCCTGTGGGACTGGGACCTCGCGCGCGGCCGCATTTTCTGGTCGCATTCCATGTTCGCGATCCTGGGGCTGAAGTCACGCGACGACCTCATGAGGTTCGGCGAGGTCAGCGCGCTCATTCATCCCGATGATCTGCAGCTCTACGACCTTGCCGCGCAGCTTGCTGAGGCCAAGGCCACCTATATCGACCACGCATTTCGCATGCGGCATGCCAACAACAATTGGGTGTGGCTGCGCGCGCGCTGCGAGCTCGTGCAGCAACCCGGCGAGGCGGGCCCGCATCTGATCGGCATCGCGGTCGACGTCACGGAGCAGAAGAACCTGGCCGAACGGACGGTCGAGGCCGACCTTCGCCTGCGCGACGCCATCGAGACCATTCCGGAGGCCTTCGTGCTGTGGGACGCCCACAACCGCCTCGTTCTGTGCAATTCCAACTTTCAGGCGCTGCACGATCTGCCCGACGAGGCGATCAGCTCCGGCGCTCCCTACGAGGCAGTCATTGAAGCGGGGCGCAAGCCGGTCGTGTGCGCCGAGGTCACCGGCGCAGGCGAATTGCCGGGAGCGCGCACCTTCGAGGCGCGCCTCGACGACGGCCGCTGGCTCCACATCAGCGAGCGACGGACCAAGGACGGGGGCTACGTCTCAGTCGGCACCGACATCACGACAATCAAGGCGCACGAAGAAAAGCTGATGGCGAGTGAGCAGCGCCTGATGAAAACGGTCGCCGACCTGCGCGTCTCGCAGCAGACACTGGAGCACCAGGCGGACGAGCTCGCCGACTTGGCGGACAAATACGCCGAAGAGAAGACCCGGGCCGAGGAAGCCAATCAGGCCAAGTCGAAATTCCTCGCCAATATGAGTCATGAGCTACGTACGCCGCTCAACGCCATCATCGGATTTTCCGAGATCATGGAGTCGGGCATGTTCGGCCCGCTGGGAACCGAAAAGTACGGCGAATACTGCCGCGATATTCATCAGAGCGGGCAGTATCTGCTCGACGTGATCAACGACATCCTCGATATGTCGAAGATCGAGGCCGGCCGCATCCGGCCCGAACTGTCGCAGATTCGCGTCGGCCGCCTGCTCAACGACGCCATGCGGGTGGTCTCCGCACGCGCCGACGACAAGCAATTGACGCTGACTGCCGATATCGCCCACGGCATCAACCTGATGGCCGATGCCCGCCTGCTCAAGCAGATCGTGCTCAATCTTCTTTCGAATGCGGTCAAGTTCACGCCTGAAGGCGGCCATATCATCGTGCGCGCACGTTCCGCGGCCAAACTCGCGCGCATCGCCATCGTGGATAGCGGGATCGGCATCCCGAAAGACGCGCTGGTGCGGCTCGGACGGCCGTTCGAACAGGTCGAAAGCCACATCACCAAGACCCATCAGGGGTCCGGATTGGGTCTTGCCATCGCCAAGTCGCTCACTGAGCTCCACGGCGGAACGATGCGCATTCGATCGACCCCCGGCAAGGGCACGCTGGTGTTGCTGCGAATGCCGATCGGCAGCGCCCAACAGGATGATGACCTCACCAAAGCGGCATAGCGACCTTTACTGAAGGCCTGGCACATGCGCCAAGCTCTCCCCGGCATGTCCCGCCCATACGGGGCTTGACGGCGGCTCGATGGGCCTGCACCCGAGGACGAACGGGAGAGCGCAATGGCAATCCAGATCCGCATGGGCGGCTACGGACCTTCGAGCACGGGATTCAGCCGGGCGCTGAAGCTGATCGGCGATCGGCTGCAGGCTCAGTTCGGCGACCACGTCGACATCAAATACGTCTGGAACATCATGGACCTCGGCTACCGCGCCGAGGACATTCTGTGGCTGGTGGAGCATGGGCTGCTCACACTTGGCTACCAGTCGTCGAGCTATCTCACCGACCGCGTCCCGGAGCTCAGCGTCGTCGACCTGCCTTTCCTGTTCAAGGATACCGAGCAGGCGCGCGCCGCGATCGATGGCGAGCTCGGACGGATGCTGGCCGAAAAGATTGAAACGCGCGCCGACTATCGCATCCTCGGCTTTTTCGAGAACGGCTTCCGCCACATCTCCAACCGCACCCGCGCCATTCGCACGCCGGCCGACCTTGCCGGGCTGCGCATCCGGGTTCTGCCAAGCCAGGTTCAGGCGAGAGCCTTCGAGCTCTTGGGAGCGATCCCGTTACGCCTCGACCTCACCGAGGCAATCGCCGCGATCAAAGCGGGCAAAATCGACGCGCAAGAAAATCCGCTGTCGAACACGGTCACCTATCAGGTGCACAAGTTTCATCGCTTCCATACGCTCACCGGTCACTTCTACATCTCTCGCCCGATCTTCCTGCATCGCCCCACATTCGACAGCTGGCCTGACGATCTTCGGGGCGCGATGCAGCAGACAGTCAAGGAGGCGATCGCGTTCCAGCGCGACCTGCACGGACGCGAAGAGGAAGCGGCACGCCTCACCATCGAGACGGCGGGTGGTGAGATCGTCGAGCCAACGACCACCGAGCACGATGCCTTCGTCAGGGCGGTCGCGCCGGTGCTGAACGAGGCCGGCCAGCAATACGGGGCGGCGCTACTCGACCTTGTCGGCACGACCCGCCAAACGTCTTGAGCGCACCAATATCTGCTGAGATTGCCCAGTTGGTGCCGAACAAAACCGAACGATGCAATTCTGCCGCCTACGGCGCCGCCCCAAGAATCCGCTCAAAGCTCTTGCGCACCTTGGCCTCCGTCTCGGCCACGGTGGCATCAAGCGTGGCAAAATCGGGTACGTCGGCGGCACGCGCCAGCAGTCCGACGAGCCCCGGAGCCGCCGCTTTCGGGTCGAACGCTCCCGGCAGGCACAGACGCAAAACTTGCGTCAGGTCGTGAAGGAGCCGCGCCGCGGGACGCAGCACTTCGGCGTCCTCCGTCGCCAGGAGCCCGAGTCGCCAGGCCTTGTCGAGCACGCGCGCTGTCGAGGTATCGAGGATGTCGGGCGTAGACGAAGCGTGGACGAGTTGCAGATACTGCGCGATGAACTCGAGGTCGATCAGCCCGCCGGCGGCATATTTAAGATCCCACCGGTTATCGTCGCCTCTTTCCTGCGCGATGGCGCGCCGCATCTCGACGACGTCGCCGGCGACGGCCTGCACGTCGCGCGGACGCGTCAACACCTTGCGAAAAACATCCTCGATTCGGGCAGCGAATGCGGGCGAGGCAGACACCACCCGCGCGCGCGTCAGCGCCAGATGCTCCCAGGTCCACGCCTCACTCTCCTGGTAGCTCGCGAAGCCGTCGATCTGGGTCGCGAGCGGCCCGGCCCGACCGGACGGCCGCAGCCGCATGTCGACCTGGTAAAGCACGCCGTAATTGGTCTGGGCGGTCAGCGCATTGATCAGGCGCTGCGTCAGCCGCGTGAAATATTGCGCGCCGTAGAGCTGCCGCGGGCCATCCGATTCCGGATGATCGGCGTCGAAATCGTAGACCACGATCAGATCGAGGTCCGAGGACGCCGTCATCTCGCGGCCGCCGAGCTTGCCCAGCGCAAGGATGGCCGTCTCCTGCCCGCGCACGCGACCGTGCAGCTTGCCGAATTCATCGTCGATCGCCCGATGCAGGGAGCGCACCAGCGCATCCGCGATGCGCGCGAACGCTTCACCGGCCTGCTCGGCCGAAACCGTGCCGGAGAGAATGCGCGTTCCAACCAGGAACATGTGCTCCTGCGCGAAGATGCGGATGCGGTCGAGAAAATCCTCATAGCTGCCGGCTTGCTGCAGCGATCGGTTAAGACCCGACGCCAGCTCCCTCTCCTCAGGCAAGGCGCCGAAAAAGCTCGGGTCGATGACGGCGTCCATCACGTCGGGAAAATGCGCGAGGCTTTCGGCCAGCCGGGGCGCGGTCCCCAGGATCAGCGCGAACAACGAGATCAGGTCCGGATTCTGTCGCAGCAGCGACAACAGCCGGCCGGCCGCCTGCAGCGCAGCCAGGAACCGATCGAGCGCCAGGATCGCGCCGTTCGGATTGGCCGAGCGGGCAAAATGCGGAATGAGCATCGGCACAAGCTCGGCAAGCTGCTCGCGCGCAAAGCTTCCCTTGAGCGACCGTTGGTTACCCGCGAGCCAGCCGCGGACAAGGGTCGAGACCTCGAGCGGTTGCTTGAAGCCCATGGCGGCAAGCTTGTCGAGCGTGTCATGGTCATCGGCATCGACGGGAAAATTCAGCCCACGTTGCTTCGCTTCCTCCGCAGGCGCGCTCTCGAACAGGTTGGCGTAGTGCCGCTGCACGTTGCGCAGATGGACGAGCAGCGTATCCGCGAATGCATCGCGGCCCGGAAAGCCAAGAAAACGCGCGAAGCGTTCCAATCCGATCCGATCGCCCGGCAGGGTATGAGTCTGCTCGTCGGCAACCATCTGCAGCCGATGCTCGACGGAGCGCAGGAAGCAATAGGCCGCCGACAGCTCTTCGCGCGCCTGCGTGACTGTCCATCCGCCCTCGGCCAGCGCCACGAGCATGTCCAGCGTTCGCCGCCCACGCAGCTCGGGATGGCGGCCGCCGGCCACCAGCTGCTGCGTCTGCACGAAGAACTCGATCTCACGGATGCCGCCGCGGCCAAGCTTGATGTTGTGGCCTTCAACCGCAATCTCATTGTGGCCGCGATAGGCATGGATCTGCCGTTTCATGGCATGGATGTCGGCAACCGCAACGAAATCGAGATATTTGCGCCAGATGAACGGCGAGAGGCCGCGCAGCAGAGCCTCGCCCGCCGCTATGTCGCCAGCACAAGGCCGCGCCTTGATCAGCGCCGCGCGCTCCCAGTTCTGTCCGACGCTTTCGTAGTAGTCGAGCGCCGCAGCCGTCGAGATCGCAATCTGCGTCGATCCTGGGTCCGGGCGCAGACGCAAATCGGTGCGAAAGACGTAGCTATCGGCGGTCCGCTCCTGCAACAACTTCACCAGACGCTGCGTGAGGCGCACGTAAAACGGCGAGGGCTCGATACCTTCCACAAGCTTGGCGGTGCCCGCGTCGTAGAACACAATGAGATCGATGTCGCTCGAATAGTTGAGCTCGCCGGAGCCCATCTTGCCCATCGCAATCACAATGTAGCCGCTGCCGACTTCAGGGCGCTTCGGGTCAGCCGGATGATACCGGCCGCGCGCCGCCGAGTCGGCCAGGAGATAGCGCACCGCTGCCGCAACGGCCGCGTCAGCCAGATCCGTCAGCGCAGCAATCACCCGCGTCACCGGCCAAACGCCGCCAATGTCGGCCAGCCCCACCAGCAGCGCCCCCTCCGCCTTCATGCGGCGCAGACGCCGCATCATCTCCTCCTCGCTGCCGGTCATTTCGCCGGTCGCATCGGTGATGATGGCCTCAAGGTGCCGGTCCGGATCGGCCGCGAGCAGCGCGACCAGCCGATCCGGATCGCCACATGCCAGCTCCCACAGATAGGGTGATCCTTCGGCGAGTCCGGTCAGCAGCATCTGTAAGGCCGGACGCTCGCCCAACATCCGCTTGAGGGTTACGCCCGCTTCGGTATCGGAAATCTCCGCGAGCCAGGCATCGACGCGGGCTCGCGCCGCTTCGGGCTCAAGCAGGCGCGGCGCCGAGGCGACACGGTTGGCGAGCGTTGCTTGCGTGACATCCGGGAGGGGTAAGTCCATCCGGATGCCATAACCCGCCGCAGTCGATCCGTCACCCCGCCGGACCCACAACTCACGACGGCTGGAGGCGGGCCAGATCGCCCGCGACGGCCATTGGCCCGGCGCGCGGCAGCGAAATGACCGTACGCAGCCCTGGATGGTTGTCCACAAGCTCGAGATCGCCGCCGTGCAGATGCGCGACGGCCTGGGCCAGACTCAACCCGAGGCCGGACCCGGGCTGGGAACGGCTCTGTTCAAGCCGCACGAAACGCTCAACCGCCCGGGCACGGTCGCCCTCGGGAATGCCCGGACCACGGTCGGAAACGGCGAGCAGGATGCGGTCCCCCTCACCGGCCGCACTGACGGTGATCTCGGGCTGCACGCCATCCTCCTCGGCCGCCGGCGCCGCGTACTTGATGGCATTGTCGACCAGGTTGGCGAGCGCCTGACTGATCAGCTCGCGGTTGCCGCGCACAGGCGCCGCAGCTGGCGCATCGACCTTGAGCACGAGCCCCTTGTCGTCGGCGAGCGGCTCGTAAAGCTCGCCTATCCCGCGTGCGACTTCCGCGGCGTCGAACTCGCTCATGTTGTCGCGCGCCTGCCCTGATTCGGCGCGCGCGATCATCAGCAGCGCGTTGAAGGTACGTATCAGCGCGTCCGAGTCATCGATCGTGCCCTCAAGCGCCGCCCGGTATTGAGATTCATCCTCGGCGGAGCGCAAGGCCTCTTCGCAGCGATTGCGCAAGCGGGTGAGCGGGGTCTTGAGGTCATGCGCGATGTTATCGGACACCTCCTTGAGACCGCGCATCAGCGCCTCGATGCGCTCCAGCATGGCGTTGAGATTGCCCGCCAGGCGATCAAGCTCGTCGCCGGTACCGGCGATCGGCAGGCGCTCGGACAGATCACCGGTCATGATGGTTTGCGCTGTCGCGGTCATCGCGTCGACCCGCTGGAGCACGCGCCGCATCACAAACACGCCGCCCGCGATGCCGAGGACGACCACGATCGCAAGCGACCAGCGACCGGCCGCGATCACAACGCCCTGCATGCGTTCGCGCTCCTCCAGATCGCGACCAACCAGCATACGAAAGCCACCCGCCAGCTGGACGATCTGCACCAGGGCGTGATGCTCGGTCTGCTCCAGATCCTCGAGCTTGCGATACGCAGTCTCGGTCCAGCCCGAGCGCTCGAGAACGCCTGCAGTCAGCGAGCCAACGTTGCCGGCTAGTCCCTCACCTGCCGACGTCGTAAGCAGATAGAGATAGGAGTCCGGACGGCGCGCGCGGGCGTCGAGGGTGAAGATGAGGCGGCGTATGCCCCCCATCTCGTATTCATCGCGCAGCGAACTGATCTCGGCATCGACCGTCTGAGTGATCTGCTCAGTGATCAGCCGGCGCGCGTTCCAGCCGAAATACACCAGCACGATCGCGGCAAACATGACAAAAATAGTGAGATAGACAAGCGTCAGCTTGAACGCGGTGGTGCGGAAGAGCTTTCCGATCGCCGTCATGCGTTACCCTTCGGGAAGCATGACACCGTCACTTGCCGTCACGGACCATGTAGCCCGCGCCGCGCACCGTATGCAGCAACGGCTGGGCAAAGCCCTTGTCGATCTTGGATCGCAGCCGTGAAATGTGCACGTCGATCACGTTCGTCTGCGGGTCAAAGTGATAGTCCCACACGTTTTCCAAGAGCATGGTGCGCGTGACCACCTGGCCGGCGTGCTTCATCAGGTATTCGAGCAGACGGAACTCGCGCGGCTGCAGGTCGATCTCCTGATCGGCGCGGGCGACACGGTGTGACAGCCGGTCAAGTTCCAGATCGCCCACGCGATAGACCATCTCCTCGCGGCTGCCGCGCCGGCGGGCCAGCACCTCGATGCGCGCGAGTAACTCGGAGAACGAATAGGGCTTCGGCAGATAGTCATCCCCGCCGGCACGCAGACCCTTGACCCGATCGTCGACCTGCCCGAGCGCCGACAGAATGAGCGCCGGGGTTTCGATGCCCTTGCCCCGCAAGGCACCGATGACGCTGAGCCCGTCGAGCTTGGGGAGCATGCGGTCGACAATCAGGACGTCATATTGCCCATCGAGCGCTTGGGCGAGCCCCTCCTCGCCATCGGCGGCAAGGTCGGCGACATGTCCGACCTCGCGAAACGCTTTCGCGAGATAGTCGGCGGCATCGCGGTCGTCTTCGATGATCAAAAGCCGCATAACGGCCCGGCCCTCCCCATAGGCCCTCTCCCTCGCCGTGGGACCATGTTGCTCGAACGTCGCGACCACGACACTAGCTCATATGCGGTCTGGTTCAACCGGCGTGCCCGCCGGTGTGGAAATAGATGCGAGGGGTGGCGAGGTCGGCCCCGCCACCCCTCGACTTACCCCGTCCCGGCGGGGGCGACGGAAGCCGGGCCGGAGGTATCGGTGGGGACGAGCAGCTTGCGCGCTCGTCCCCCTGGTTCGTTCCACCGGCGGGGGCGACGGATGCCGGTAGCACGCCCCATTCGGGTCAGGCTCGACCGAGCCGTAACGCGACAAATTTAGTGCCTTCGCCCGACTTCACGCGGAACAACACGGTGCGCTTGCCGTCACGCTGAGCCGTGCTGAGCGCGCCACGGATATCGGAAGGCGAGGCGACCTTGCGGCCCGCCACCTCCAGGATGACGTCGCCGGCCTTGAAGCCGTGCTCGGCGGCAATGCCGTCGGGCTCGACGGCAGTGACCACCACACCGTCGTTGCCGCTGCCGGCAACTTCTCCGGCCGGGGCGAGCGTCAAGCCAAGCCGCGGCAAGGACAGCCCGTTCTGATCCTGGTTTTCGGGCGTGGCGCGCGCCTCGCGTTCGTTCGGAAGCTCGCCCAGCGTGACCGCGATGGTCTTCTCCTGACCGCCTTGAAGGACGGTCAACCGAACCGTCGCGCCCGGCGTCATCGCACCGATCTGGCGCGCAAGGTCGCGCGCATCCCGAACCGCAATACCGTTGACCGCGATAATCACATCGCCGGCCTGGATGCCCGCCTTGACCGCGGGGCTGTTAGGCTGCGGCTCGGCGACCAAGGCACCCTGCGTCCGCTTCAGTCCAAGGCTGTCGGCAATATCGGCCGTGACCGGCTGAATCTGCACGCCGATCCAACCGCGGCTCACGGCGCCCTTGGCCTTGAGCTGTGCAACGACGCTCTTCACCGTTTCGGCCGGGATTGCGAACGCAATGCCTACCGAGCCGCCTGACGGCGAGAAGATCGCGGTATTGACGCCGATTACGCTGCCGTCGACATCGAACGTCGGACCACCAGAGTTGCCCCGGTTCACCGGCGCATCGATCTGGATAAAGTCGTCATATGGGCCCGCGCCGATGTCGCGTCCACGCGCAGACACGATGCCGGCGGTCACAGTGCCGCCTAGCCCGAACGGATTGCCGACGGCAAGCACCCAGTCGCCGATCCGCGGCGGCTTGTCGGCGAACCTCACATAGGAGAAATCGTCCCGGCCATTGACCTTGATCAGTGCAACGTCGGTGCGTGGATCGGTACCGATCACCTTGGCACTATAGGTCTTGCCGTCGTCGGCTACGACTTCGACCGTCTCGGCCTTGTCGACCACGTGATTGTTCGTCACCGCGTAACCGTCGGACGAGATAAAGAATCCTGAGCCCTGGCCGGTCACCAGGTTGCGTCCGCGCGGCCGGCGCAACTCATCGGGAAGCCCGGGAATGACGTCGGGCAGCCGACGGAAAAAACGATCCATCGGAGTTCCACGCGGAGCCGGTAGAGCGTCGAAACCCATCAGTCGTGGTCCACCGTCGACCTTGACACGAACCGAGATCACGGCCGGCTTCACCTTCTCGACAATGTCGGCGAACCCGATCGGGCGCTGCGCGCTCTGCGCGTAAGCGGGACTGCTCAACGCCGAAATATTGGGAGAGGAAATGAAACCAGGGTTGGCAAAAAATACCGCTACGCCAAGGCCGGTGACCCCTGCCAGTAGAGCTAGACGACGCAGCGAAAGGCATTGCTTCTGAGCGGGAGAGGCGCCCATCGACATGCTAGTCTCCACATTGTTGCTTCGACGCCCCCGGCGTCTGCTGCTGGCAACATGGAGCCTGACGCATTACGGCGTTCTGGCGGCGAGATTAAAAATTCGTAAGGTTGAGCGTTAACCCTGGATCATTGCTCAGATTTCACCCGACTTGAGAAGTTCCGCGAGACGGGCTTCCTCTTCGGGCGTGAGCTGGCTGTCTTCCGGCCGGGCTCGGCCGTTTGGCCCAGGCTTGCTGCGACGTCGTGCCATGAACAGCAGCGCCAGCGCGCCGCCCACGAGCAGCGCCGGTGGTCCAAACCACAGCAACGCCGTATGCCAAGCTACCCGCGGCTTGAGCAGCACGAATTCACCGTAGCGCGCGACCAGGAAATCGATGATCTGTCGGTCGCTGTCGCCTTGCTTGAGCCGCTCGCGCACGATCAGCCGCAGGTCGCGCGCCAGCGGCGCATCCGAATCGTCGATCGACTGGTTCTGGCAGACCATGCAGCGCAGCTCCTTGGAGAGCGAGCGCGCCCGCGCTTCAAGTACGGGATCCGATAGAATTTCATCTGGTTGCACGGCGCGCGCGTTTTGTGCGGCGGTCAAGAGCACGAGCGCAATAAGGAATGAGCGGATAGCACGCATGCGCTCTACTCCGCCGGCTGCATCACAGCCTTGGCCCTCGCCGGCCTCGGCGCCCCGACGCGCAGCCGACGGTCCGAGAGCGAGAGCCCCCCGCCGATCACCATCACCACGGCGCCAAGCCAGATCAGCAGCACCAGCGGCTTGTAATAGAGCCGCACCGCGATCGAGCCATCGGGTTTTGATTCGCCAAGTGAGAGATAGAGCTGGCTTGCGCCGTGGATCGTCATCAAGGCCTGCTCGCTGGTGCCGCTTCCGCGCGAGGGGAACGTGCGCTTGGACGGCTCCATCACACCGATGACCTCGCCGCCGCGCCGCCGCACCGTAAAGTGGGCGGCGCGTTCCTGATAATTTGGCCCTTGACGGTCGACGATGTCGTCGAAATGCAGATCGTAGCGCTTAATTGAGATCGACTGTCCTGGTTTGACTTCCGCGATGTGTTCGGCGCTGAGTTGGGTCTCGCCGACGATGCCGAGCAGCGTCACGCCAAGCCCCACATGAGCGAGCGCAGTTCCCCAGGTCGAGCGCGGCAACCCTCGCGCGCGGGACAGCGCCGTGCGGAACGGCACCTTCAGCAGTGCCGTGCGCTCGACCAGATCGGTCAAGGCCCCGACGATGGCGAAGATGGCTAGACCAAAGGCGAACGGCACCAGCACGGGCCCGCCGGACTGGACCGCGAACGTAACCGCGATGCCGACCACCGCCAAGGCCGCGGCACCGACCAGTCGTTGCGCGACACCGAGGAGATCGCCGCGCTTCCACGCCAGGAGCGGCCCGAACGGCACCGCGACCAGCAGCACGGCAAACAACGGACCAAAGGTCATGTTGAAGAACGGGGCGCCGACCGAAATCTTTTCGCCAGTCAGCGCCTCGAGCGCGAGTGGGTAAAGCGTTCCAAAAAAGACAGCGGAGCAAGCGACCAACAGCAGGAGATTGTTGAGGATCAGCGCGCCCTCACGCGAAATAGGCGCAAACAGGCCGCCCTGTTTCAAGAGCGGCGCGCGCCAGGCAAACAGTGTAAGCCCGCCGCCGATGAACAGCGTGAGTATCATCAAGATGAACACGCCGCGTGCCGGATCGGACGCGAAGGCGTGCACCGACGTCAGCACACCCGAGCGCACCAGGAAGGTGCCGACCAACGACAGCGAGAACGCCAGGATCGCGAGCAGGATGGTCCACACCTTGAGGGCGTTGCGCTTCTCCATCACGACGGCGGAGTGAAGGAGCGCCGTGCCGGCGATCCAGGGCATCAGCGAGGCGTTCTCGACCGGGTCCCAGAACCACCAGCCACCCCAGCCCAGCGAGTAATAGGCCCAGTACGAGCCCATCGCGATGCCCGCTGTCAGGAACATCCAGGCGAGCAGCGTCCACGGCCGCACCCAGCGCGCCCAGGCGGCGTCGATCTTGCCCTCGATCAACGCCGCGATCGCGAACGAGAACGAGATGGAGAAGCCTACATAGCCCAAGTAGAGCAGCGGCGGATGGATCGCGAGGCCCGGATCCTGCAGGACCGGGTTGAGATCGCGGCCTTCGATCGGGGCCGGGTTGAGCCGAAGAAACGGATTCGAGGTCGTCAGGATGAACAGATAGAACGTGAATGCGATCCACGATTGCACAGCGAGCACATTGGCTTTGAGGCGTGCCGGCAGATTGGACCCGAAGATCGCGACCAGCGCGCCAAATAGACTCAGGATAAGGACCCACAGCAGCATCGAGCCTTCGTGGTTCCCCCACACTCCGGTGATCTTGTAGATCAGCGGCTTCGCCGAGTGGGAGTTCTCGAACACGTTGACGATGGAAAAGTCCGAGGTCACGTAGCCGATGACCAGCGCGCCAAAGGCAAACGCCACGAAGCCGAATTGCGCGAGCGCGACCGGCTCGGCAATCGACATCAGGACTGGGTCGTTCCTGCGCGCACCGTAGATCGGCACGCTAGCCTGGACGAACGCCAAGCCGAGGGCGAGCACAAGCGCATAGTGACCGAGCTCGGCGATCATGGCAGCCTCACTTTCACTGAGTCCTCGCCTGCAGAACGCCCTGCGCTCTTGCCGCCGTCGACCTTCCAGTGCCCTTGCTTCTTGAGCGCATCGGCAACTTCCTTGGGCATGTAGTTCTCGTCATGTTTGGCAAGCACGCTGTCGGCCTTGAACGTGCCCGCGCCATCGAGCACGCCTTCGGTCACGACGCCCTGCCCTTCGCGGAACAGGTCAGGTAGCAGGCCCTGATAGGCGACCTGGATGCTGTTCTTGCCGTCGGTCACATCAAAGCGGACCTGGAGATTGTCTCCGCGCTCAACACTGCCTTCTTTCACCAGGCCGCCGAGCCTTATGCGAGTGCCGGCTGCGATGTGCTTCTCGGCAACATCGGTCGGCGAATTGAAGAACACGATCGAATCCCGCAAGGCGTTGAGCACCAGCCCGACCGACACTGCGAGCACGGCGAGAGCGGAGCCGATCAGAACCAGACGCCTTCGTTTACGGGTCATCGTGACCTTCCTCAGCCTTCAAGGCCCAGCTCTTTCACGAGTTCGTCCAGTCGACGCAGCTTGTCCTGCTCGCCGCCAAGCGCGCGACGCGCGTCGCCGACGGCGGACAAGGCCTTCTCGCGGTCACCCAACACCATGTAGGAACGCACCAAGCGCAGCCACCCGTCAAGATCGGACCCGTTGCGCTGCAGGCGCTCCGCAAGCCGCGCCACCATGGTCTGCACCATGGCGGTCCGTTGCTCGGGGGCAAGCTCGGACGCCGCCGCCACATCCTCGGCGCTCGGACCCGGACTGCCCGCGACCCGCGCGACTTCCCGACGGATGAAGTCGGCCCAGGGCGCATCCGCCGGTGCTCCCACCAGCATTGCCCGCCAGATTCCGACCGCAGCGGCTGGCTGACCCTCCTGCTCGGCCGCGACCCCGAGGAAATACCGGGCCTTGATGTTGCCAGCGTCGAGATCGACCGCTCGCTGAAACGCCTTCTTGGCCTCCAGGGTCAACTTGCCGTCGCTGGCAGCCACGAGCGCCTCGCCCAGGCCGGCCTGCCGCTCCGAGGTCTCGCCGTTGAGCGCAAGGGCGTTGCGGCGCGCCTTGATGGCATCATCGATACGGCCGAGCCGCAAATAGATCGGCGCGATCACCTCCCAGCCTCGCCCGTCATTCGGGTTGCTGGCAAGATGGTTCTCCACTTGCGCAATCAATGTCTCGATCGATTGGTTCTGGTTGCGCGATGCCAACGGCTGGCTGGGCAGCATCGGCGAGCCGAGCGCCAGATAGGTCAACGCACTCCCGAACGACACGATCAGGAGGGCTGCGGTGGCGGCTGCCCCCCGCAGCCTTGCCGGCGCCGGCACAGCATGGGCCTTGGCCGCTTCCGCATCCGCGGCAGCAAGCAGCCGTCGCGACACCTCGACCTCCGCCGCTCCAGCCTCGCTGTCGCCGATCCGACCGGCTGCGTGGTCGCGCCCGATCTCGTCGAGTTGATCGCGGTAAACAGCAAGGTCGCTCCCGGATCGCAACGTACGGCTGTTCCGCAGCAGCGGCCACGCGACGGCAGCCATTGCCGCCCCCGTCATCAGGGAAAGCGCAACCCAGAGCATCATGGCGTCAATTTCATCGGCCTAAATCCGGCATTCCGGTGGCGGCGGGGCCGTTTGCCGCTAAACTGACCGGCGCTACCCGATCATAAAGGCGTTACATCACGCCTCTCGCCCGATCGCAACGGGGCCCAGGAACATATCGGGGGTGTTGGCCAACCTTCCAGAGGCATCAGGCCTTGGCAGCCGCCTTGCGCTCATTGGCCATATTGGCTGCGACCTCGGCGGCCTTGGTCAGAAGGGATGCGTATTCCTGGCCGAAGACCTTGGCGCAGAAACGGGCCGCCGCGTCGACCTGCGACTGTCGGAAGCGGCGATCGTCATCACCCGCCTGGCGCAGGCTGTCGAGCAGCGCTTGCGTTCCAGTGTCGAGATAGTGCTGCAGCTCGGTGTAGGTCCGCAGCGTCATTTCGTTGATGGCGAGTTCGCTCGCATATAGACGGCAGACCCCGACCAGTTCCACCAGCGCCTCGGTCTCGGAGACGTCGGAAGCATTGAGTGCTGAATTGCGCCCGATCTCGCTGGCCGGACGCGGCCGCAACAAGCGCCGGACCCGGCCGGACGCCGATTCGACCTGGTTCTTGAGCACATTCGAGACGTCGCCGCGGATCGCGGCGAGGCGGCGGGCCCACGGCGAATCCCCGGAGAGGTCGAGTTCCGTGCGCAAGCCGCGCGCGCTGTCGTGGATATTCTTGATGAGGGCGGAGGCTTGCGATGTTGAGCCACGCTTGAGGTCGGCCTTAAGCGCGCTGACCGTCTGCTCCATCTCGGACAAGACGAGGGTGACCGCGACCGCGTAAGGCGCTCCGGCGATGCGGATAGCGTCATCGCTCTCCGCGGCCTTCACGGCGAGCCGGATCACTTGCCATGGCATCGCGAGACGACTCATCGTCAATACAAGTGCATAGGGCAGTACGTCCTGCCGGTTACCGACTGCCAGATCGAGCAGCGTCTTCACGTTGTCGAGCTGGGCATCGGCAAGATTGCGAATGTGCGCGGGCAAGCGGCCCTCGATCAGCGCAAATATGTCTGTGGCTGAGAGAATCGTGAGCAACGCGCGCGCGTCATCGAGCGCATTTTGGGTACCGATCTGGCCGATCAGCCGGCGTCGCGATCTTTCGTCAACCTTTGCGGACGCCAGCGCTCCCTCGACTTTTTCAATGACGCAATCCTGGAACTTGCGAGCAAGGCGTTCGTACGCCGCAGGATCGGTGGCCGCGCGCGCGGCTTCAGCGCCGTAGGCCTTCGCCTCCGCCGGCACCAGGTCGCGGCTGATCCATGACCACATCGGAGCCAGAACCGATCGCGCGACTCGACCGGGACGGTTGCGCACCGCATCGTCATTGATCAGGAAGGGCTCGATCGCTCCGAAGAACACCCGGGTGGGGTCCCCAGACCGGGGCCCCTTCGACGAACCGCTCTCGCGCAAGGCGCTACGCACCTCCGCAAGCAGCGCCTCGCCGCCCGGAATCTGATCGCCGCGGGAGGTCGCACGCTCAAGTTCGAGGACAAGCAAAGCCAGCGCCTCCCGGGGAAGTTCCCGGAAGTAGCTTCGCAATCGTTCTACGGGTAGCCCCGCCATCCCGCACCCGCGCGGATTGAATGGCACCGAGTCCCCTTTGATAGGTTCGGGGGCTTAAGAACCCGTTATGAAATACCCGGAACCTTACCACCGCCGCCAATAGCGATACCGCGGACCGGAGTAGTATCGCGGGCCGTAGTAGCCGTAGCGGGGCCCATAAACAACCGGCGGCGGCTCGGAGTAAACGATCACTGGGGGCCTCACCGAACCCAGCCGGAGGTCGAGATTGCTGGCAATCATGTAGCCCACACGACCGCGCCAATGGGCGGTGCACCATGCCGCGGCACATTGAGTGATCTCGACAAGACTACCGCCCGGGACGGTAGCGACAACGCCGTAATTGGTGCCTGGACCCTGCCGCAGGTTGGTGTTCGAACGAACCAGCGCCGGGCCGGCCGCGGCCCATTCGGCCGAGAGCACGAGCAGCACGGCTGCCCCGGCTGCAAAGGCGGCGGGGTTACGTAGTCGTTCCGTTAGGCTCATTGATGCCTCCTTGGGGCCGCGCCGCCCCGCCTGCCGGCGCCTAGGTGACGGCGATCCACCTACCATCCGAGGCTTTGCAGGCAGTGCCGCGGGTCACCTGCGGGCGCTCATCAATATAGACCGTGTGAGTGTACTGCCGACACGTCATCGCGTTGCGCTGGTAGGCCGGCCCTGGAACCACGGTGCCGTGGCGGCCTGAATCCTCGTTGCGCCACCCCACCGGCGCGCCCGATGCGCCGGACTCCAGCGCCTGTATCTGCGCCTCGTAGGCGCGCGTACGATCCTCATCATCAAGCGCAGCGCCGATCCGGTTGCCGATCAGCCCGCCAATCGCAGCGCCCGCAACGGTGCTCGCCACGCGACCGCTTCCACGGCCAAAATGCGAGCCCACCACGGCGCCAGAGACCGCGCCTACCAGGGTTCCAGTATTCTCACGTGGTCCCGCCCCGGTCTGCGGGTTCCCAGCGCAGGCGGCCAACAGCAGTCCGGCCGCGACGACGCCTCCACGACGCACGTTCATCTCAGCCCCTCATCTCCCTTTCAAGCAGTGCCCGGATCGATACCTTGCAGCAACGATTGGGGCGAAACTCTGGCCCGTTCTCAGTCACTCACAATCAGGGTAACCAGATCGGTCAGAGTCGGCCTTACGCCCCCGGCAGCAGCAACTCGGCTCGCAACCCTCCGAGCGGCGCCGTGCCAAGCGTCAGTCCGCCGCCATAGAGGCTGGCCAGTTCCACCACGATCGAAAGCCCAAGGCCCGACCCCGACTTCGCTTCGTCGAGGCGGCGCCCGCGCCGGCCGACCTGCTCGCGTTGCTGAGGAGACAATCCCGGACCGTCGTCGTCGACGACGATGCGCACGATGCTTCGTTCGTTGTGGAAGTTGGGCCGCTCGACAAATGTTTCCAGCGCGACGCGCGACTGCGCCCACTTGCAGGCGTTGTCGACAAGATTGCCGATCATCTCCTCGAGATCCTGCCGCTCGCCGCGGAAGCGTGCATTTTCGGGCGCATCGAGCTGGATGGAGATGCCACGGGCGTGATGGATCTTCTCCATGGTTCGCACCAGCGCGGATATGACCGGCCGCACCTCGGTGACGGTGCCGACCACCGCCACGCGCGCGGCAAGCCGCGCCCGCTCGAGATGGTGGGCCACCTGGTTGCGCATGATGTCGGTCTGTTCACGGATCTTCGATGCCAACGGGTCGTCGGGATGGGTCGACGCCTCGTTCATGATGACCGACAGCGGCGTCTTGATCGCATGAGCGAGATTGCCGACATGCGTGCGCGCACGTGTAACGATCTCGCGATTGGCCTCGATCAGCGCGTTGGTTTCGCGCGCGAGCGGCGCGACCTCAATCGGGAAATTGCCCTCCAGACGCTCGGCCGCGCCGGAGCGGATCGCGGCCAGCCCGGCCGAAATGCGATTGAGCGGGGCGAGGCCGAACCGGACCTGGAACGTTGTGATCAAGAGCAGGACGAGAGCGAGCACCGCAAAGGTGGTGACCAAGGCCTTGTCGAAGCTGTGCGTCTCCTCGTCGATCTCGACGGCATCGCCGGCGACCGCGACGAGAAATCGTCCTTCATCGCCGAGATCGATGGTGCGCTCGACGAGCCGCAGGAGCTGCTCCTCCGGACCCTCGACGTAGCCCTGGCGGGCACCGCCCGCACTCGCCGAGGACCCGACATCGTCGAGATGCGGCAGCGTTGAATCCCACAGCGAGCGTGACGACCGTATCTCCGGGCGCGCGGTGTCGAGCCGCGTCACCTGCCAGTACCAGCCGGACAACGGCAATTCGAACAAAGGTTCGCCCAGCGATTGCGGGAAGCGATCGCCGGCTTCGTCGGGGGTCGCAACGTCGGCCACCAGCGTGCGCAGATAGACGTTGAGGCGGCGGTCGAATGCCCGCTCCACGGTAGCGCGATTGAGCGAGGACAAGACGATACCGGCCACGACCAGCATCACGACGGTCCAGGCCGCTGCCGAGAAGAACAAGCGTAGCGCAAGCGAATTAGCGCGCATCGGGCAGCGTGAGCAGATAGCCCAGGCCACGCACCGTCTGGATAACGTCGACGCCGAGCTTCTTGCGAATACGGCCGACAAAGACCTCGATCGTGTTGGAATCGCGGTCGAAATCCTGGTCGTAGAGATGCTCGACCAGCTCCGTGCGCGACACCACGCGGCCGGTATGATGCATCAGATAGGACAACAGCCGGTATTCGTGCGAGGTGAGCTTGACCGGGTTGCCGTCGACCGTGACCCGGCCGGTTCTGGTGTCGAGCCGCACCGAGCCGCAGTTGAGTTCGCTCTTGGCGTGGCCGGCGGATCGCCGCAGCAGCGCACGGATGCGCGCCAGCACTTCCTCCAGATGAAAAGGTTTCGCGACGTAGTCGTCGGCGCCGGCATCGAAGCCCTGCACCTTGTCGCTCCAACGGTCGCGAGCGGTGAGCATCAGCACCGGCATGGCGCGGCCGGCGCGCCGCCAAGCTTCGAGCACGGAAATGCCGTCCATCTTGGGCAGGCCGATGTCGAGAATGACGGCGTCGTAGGGCTCGCTCTCACCCAGAAAGTGGCCTTCTTCGCCGTCGTAGGCGCGGTCGACCACGTAACCAGCATCCACCAGCGCGGTCGCGAGCTGGCGGTTGAGGTCGGGGTCGTCCTCGATCACGAGGAGACGCAAAGGCTTAGCTCCTGCTCAGAGGCCGCCGATCACCGTGCCATTCGTGGCATCGACGGTCACGCGTCGCACTCTGCCATCGCGGGAGAGGACTGTCAGCATGTAGATAAGGTGCCCGGACTCTTGGCAAAGCCGTGCCCGCACCAGCTCCCCGGCCATGTGCTGTCGCAATATGCGCCGCACCGCCGCAAGCGGAATCGCCTGACCCGCCGCGATGGCGGCCCGTTGCTCAGCGCGTGTCAGGCAACGATCCTGCGCCCCCGCCGGCGACAGCAGCAGTGCAAGCAGCGCTGGCACGACCATCAGGAGCGATCTCGGGCTGGCCATGGGCGAGCGCTCTAGCCCTCTACCGGTGAACCGTGGATGAACAATGGCAAGATTGCGGTGGCCAGGAACGTCCGCCTGCCGTCATCCGTTCGGGTGAGGATCGGCGGAAATCACACGATTGCAACGTTCTAAGTGGGGATGAGCGCTGCTGTCGGGCTACCCCAGGGGTACCAGGCATGGCTTTGGTTCCGCCACATCAATCGAACCGGCATGACCGCCCGCCGGCCGTGCAGAAGCGTCTTCAACATACCCCGCCTTGCAGAAGCCCAAATACTTCCTTTCCAAACATTACACCGGAATCTGGGGGCCTCGGAGGACCGCGCGTTGCATCGCGGCATCGCGCAGGTGGGCCCAGGTGGGTTTACGAGTTGACAGGCCGGCTGAGAGCGGCTTGATCCCGCCCATGTCCCGAGCCGCCCTCCTTGTTACCCTTGGCTTGGCGTGCTCTCCCGCCGCCGCGATGGTGGGCGGTGCCGCACCGGCGAGCGAGGAAATCGCGCGCTCGCTGGTAATGATCATCAGCTCGCGCAGCAGCCTGTGCACAGGGGCGGCGCTCGCGCGTGACCTGGTGCTCACCGCGGCCCATTGCGTCGCACCGGCGGCCACCTACCGCTTGCTGCCGAAGAAAGGCGCGGCCACGATGGCGGTCAGGAGCGTGTCCGTGCATCCACGCTACGAGCCGCAGAGTTTTGCGCACAATCGTGCGACCGCAGACGTTGCGCTGATCAAGCTCCCGACCACGCTGCCAAAGGGTTTCGCTTTCGCACGGCTCGACCGCACCAGCCGGTCGGTCGCAGCCGGCGACGGTTTCGTTGTTGCGGGATTCGGCGCCACCACCATCGGCAGCGACGCCGGTATCGGCCTCGCTCGCACAGCGAGCCTCGTCGCCACCGGGAAACCGGGCACGCTGCAAATCCGGCTGTTCGACCCTGCGACCAGGGGCGACCGGTCCGGGCTTGGCGCCTGTACCGGCGATTCCGGCGGGCCGGTGTTTCGCGACGCCGACGGCAAACTCCTGATTATCGGGGTCGTGAGCTGGTCGACGGGTCCGAAGCTCGCCGGTGGTTGCGGCGGCCTCACCGGCGTTACGCCGCTCGTACGCTACCGGGACTGGATCGTACAGGCAGCAGGCAAGCTCGGTTCCCCGCTTGCGCCTTGATCGTTAACCCACATCCCTGGCCAATCCGTCCCAGGACGGGACAGAATGGCCCGGCACCGGCCTTGCAACTTCAGCCCCGACTACGAGCGCGCCGCGATCGGCGCATCGTTTTGAGACGCCGGCGCGACGCTCGGGTTTGTGAGGAGATAGAGCGATGTTGAAGAGATGGATGTCCCTGGCCGGGCTCGCAGCAGCGCTGATGCTGCCGCTCGCGTCGCCCGCCGCAGCCGACGGCACACGCAGCACCAACTGCATCTTCCTCGGCCGCTCGCTGTCCTGCGTCACCAATTGGCGGCATTCGGAAACGCTTGCCCCGAAGGCGCCAACCGAGCAGGAACTCGCCGAGGCACGCGAGCGCGAGCAGAAGTGGGAATCGTACTGCCGACCTTACGTCTGGCAGGACGAGTTTGGCGTCCGGCGCTACGGCTATACCGAGCACGGATGCGAATATGGTCGGCTCTACTGAGCCAGCAAGCGGCCGACATCGGGTGATCGACTGAGGCGGCCATAGCGGCCGCTCGCGGCCGCGCCTATATCGCCTGCTTCGGTTTTGGCAGAGCGACATAGGACCAGAGCAATGGCCTACGTGATGGTGGACGTGGAATCGGACGGACCGATTCCCGGCGATTACAGCATGATATGTTTCGGGGCGGTGCTGGTCCGGGAGGGCCTGCAGCAGACTTTTTATGGCCGCCTCAAGCCGATCTCCGAGCGGTGGATCCCCGAAGCGCTGGCAATCTCCGGCTTCGCACGCGAGGACACGCTCGCCTTCGACGATCCGAATATCGTCATGGAGGCGTTCGCGCGCTGGCTGAAGGAGAACGTCAAGGGCCGCGCACTCTTCGTAAGCGACAACAACGGCTTCGATTTCGCCTTTGTGAGCTGGTACTTCTGGCACTTCACCGGAACGAACCCGTTCGGCCATTCGAGCACCAACCTCGGCTCGCTCTACAAGGGCCTGGTCCAGGACACGTTCCAGAACTTCAAGCACCTGCGCCGGACCACGCACACCCACCACCCGGTCGACGACGCCATAGGCAACGCCGAGGCGTTGCTCGCCATGAAGGAGATGGGCCTGAAGATCGCGCTTTGAGGTAGTGGACCTGACCCACTACCCGCTTTGAATGTTGATCAAATTCCTAGGAAATATTTGGTGCGACTGGCTGTCGCAGCCCCTCTCGGCGTGGTATTGCTTGGCAATCCGCGCCAGGGGAGAGAACACGCCATGTGGCT
The DNA here is from genome assembly GCA_963753575.1 of uncultured Alphaproteobacteria bacterium. GTDB lineage: Bacteria > Pseudomonadota > Alphaproteobacteria > Rhizobiales > Xanthobacteraceae > VAZQ01. The sequence continues at coordinate 378,681 of CAVWCR010000002.1, read as the reverse complement.
TCTGATCGTCTACGTCGGGCTGGTGATCATTGGGGACATCGCTGACTACCTGATCAGCCTCTTCATCGAACACATGTGGGGCGACCAGGCGAGCCTGCTTTCCTTTCTGTTTCTCTATTTCCTGTTCCTCTGGCTCGCCTGGGTAGCGGCGGTCAAGATTACCGAGCCGGATACCGAAACCCAGACTGCCTGAAGATTTTTCCGGACAACCTGAAACCGGAAACGCAGTGCCGGCGTTGACTCGGGTCGAAGCCGGAGCAGCGTCATGATTCCAGTCTTGCCCGCCATGGTGATCGCCACCACCGTGCTGGTGGCCAATCAGGTTCCCACGCTGAACGTTGCGCCAAGCTGCCGCGCGACCGCCACCGGCGCCCTTGGCGTGAAACAGGATATTGCGGCCTGCATGCAAAGCGAGAACGCGGCCCGCGATCAGCTGGCAAAACAATGGAGCAGCTTTCCAGCGAAGGACAGGGCAAGCTGCACGCGGCTGACCACACTCGGCAACATGTCGGGAACCTATACGGAGCTGATCACCTGCCTTGAGATGAAGCAGGAAGCAGCCAAGCTGCCCGACCAGCCTCTATCGCTCGGACGGACGCGCTAATCGCGTCACGCGTCCCTTCAAGCATGCTTTGCTGCATCCTCCGCGGCCAGCAGCCCGAGAATGAACGCCTTCGAGAGCCCGCCGACGTAGCCCGCGTGCGGGCCACCCTCGAGCCCGGCAACCGGCGTGCCGACCGCATAGAGACCCGGAAACACACCGCCATCGCGCTTCTGGGCGCGCGCCTGCGCATCGATTACGACGCCACCCATTGTGCCGGTGATGCCGGCGCAGAGCGGCACGGCGTGATAGGGCCGCACGGCGAACGTCATCGGCTTGTGCTTTTTCATGCTGCGCGGGATTGCAAGGCGCGTGAAGTCATTGGCCGCGACCGCCTCGTTGTGCGCGCGCACTGTCTCCGCAAGCGCCGCAGCCGGAACGCTGATGCGCGCCGCGAGCATTTCGGGGTCGGGAGCGCTGACAAGCGCACCACCCGCTGCCACCATCGCCGGATTGGCCGCGACCGTGGTGGTGAGCTTGGGCTCGGCCTGCCACATCGCGTCATCCATGATGAGGTGCGCGCTCAAGGGATCTGCGAGCTGCGCGATTGCGTTCGCCTGGCAGGCGCCGCCCCGCCCTTCGTCGATGAAGCGCTTGCCGTCCGGCCCGACCAGCAGCGCGACTTCGGCGACGGCGTCGAGGTGCGGATACGGCCAGAGCTTCGGATTTTGCATCGCGTCGCGGTGATGGACGTGGCCGTAGAACTCGCCGAACCCGCCGGTCGCCGCGCCCGCCGCCTCGGCCAGCCGGATGCCGTCGCCATTGGCGCCGGGCCCGACGCGAGCGAGCACGCGGTCGGCGCGCGGCGTGATCAATTGCGCCACCATTTGCGCATTGGCCGCGAAACCGCCATCCGCAATCACGACGGCGCGCGCGTCGATCCGCTCGCTGCCTCCATTCCGCCGCGCGATGACGCCTGCGCAGGCGCCATTCTCGACCACGAGCTCGATCGCCTTCGTGCCGCGCAACACCTTGCCGCCGCGCTTGCCCAGGTTCTGCTCCAGCTGCCGCATGACCACATCGCCGCCGCGACCTTCCCAATCGAGGCCGGCGATCAGGCGACGCGGTGGTGCGAGCACCTTCTGCCCGGCCTGGTCCTTCTGCAGCGCCCGCGTAATGAAGCGGGCGCCCTCACCTGAAAGCCAGTCAATAGTACGCTTGCCATTGTGGGCGATTGCGCGCGCCAGTTCGGGCTTGGCGGTGCCGCCGCTCCCCTTGATGATCGCCTCGTAAAGAACGTCTGGCTCGGACAGGATCGCCAACCCCATGACGTTGCATACGCCGGTCGAAAAGCGCGAGCTGCACGGGTAGCGGTCCTCGGTACGCGCCTCCAGCACCGCGACCGAGAGCCCGAGCTCGGCTGCACGCGCGGCCGTGACCAGACCAGAGAAGCCGCCTCCGATCGTGACCAGATCGTATGACATTGATCCTCCCACTTCATTCTCTACGTTTCGGCGGCGCCAGCACCCTGGAATTTTGCCGGCGACGCAATCCGGCCCCGCACAGGTCTCATGCATGAGGGCCTCTTCCCTTGAATCATGTCAGGGCGTAACCTTCCAGAAAATTTGTGCAAATTGGGAGGAGACGATGCGTGCTGTAGTGGCTCTTTTCGCCTGTCTCGTGGCCTTCTGGTCGAACGCCGCCGCCGCCCAGCAAGCGGGCGACAACCTCAATGACAAACAGAAGCACGGCCGTCAGCTGCTCGCCCAATCGTGCGGCGTGTGCCACCTGCCTCCCGCGCTCAGCGCGAGAACCTATGGTCCGCCGCTGAACAAGACGTCGGCCAACGGCGACGACACCATCATGCGCGAATACATCCTCGGCGGCACGCCCCGCATGCCGGGCTTCAAGCATTACCTGAAGGACTCCGAAGTCGACGCGATTATTGCGTATGTGCGCACGGTGCCCGCGCCGGCCGCCCGCTAAAGCGTTTCATTTTATCTCACGAATCTCAACGGAGAGACCTCATGACCAACGTGCGAAGCGTATTGTTGGCAAGCGCGGCTGCCGTGATCACCGGTTTGGCGGCCACGGTTTCGGCTTGGGCCGCCGACCCGATCTTGAGCGGCTCGATCACCTCCGCGTCGGGCGAGAAGCTCGGCGGGGTCACCGTCTCCGCCAAGCTCGAAGGCTCGACCATCACCAACTCGGTCTATACCGACGAGACCGGAACCTACTATTTCCCGCCGCTGCCAACCGGGAAGTACAAGGTGTGGGCGCAAGCTCTGGGCTTCGAGACCGCCAAGGGCGAGGTCGATCTCTCGGCGGCACCTCGGGCCAATCTCTCCTTGGCGCCGATGACCGACAAGGAGCGGCAGTTCCGGCAGCTGCCTGGCGAAATGATGGTCGCGGCGCTCCCGGAGGACACGGTCGAAGACGCCCGCATCAAGAAGATCTTCACCAACAACTGCACGGGCTGCCACGCGCCGAGCTACGCTCTGCAATTCCGCTTCGACGAGGCCGGCTGGAACAAGATCATCAACCTGATGAAGGTCGTTCCCAACTCCGGCGTCTATCCGGCCAACCCGAAGGCGAACGCCGTCATTGAATATAATCAGAAGCAACTCGCAACCTACCTTGCACGCGCACGCGGCCCCGGCGAGACCTCGATGAAGATCGGGACGCGGCCGCAGCCATCCGGCGAAGCGGCGCGCGTGACCTGGACACTCTATGACCTGCCGAGAAATCCCGACGCCGGCATCGGCGCCGGCGCGATCAACGACGGTACCGACTGGTCGCGCGGAACCACGTCGAAGCTTGGCATCATTACCCACGACGGAGGCATGGATTTCGAGGGCAATCTCTGGTTCACCTGCAACAATCCGAACAAGCAGGTCACGGTTGGGCGCGTCGATGGCAAGACCGGCGCCGTGAGATTCCTCAAAGTCAATCGCAACGACGGCCGCGCCGCCAACGCCCACGGCCTCGCTCGCGACGAGCTAGGCAACTTCTGGTTTGACGTCAATCCCGGCCGCCGCAGCCTGGGCAAGCTCGATCCAAAAACCGAGAAGATCACCGTCTACCAGACGCCGCAGAACATGTCGCCGCTTGGCGGCGCGGTGACGGTTGACGTCGACGGCAAAGGCAAGGTCTGGGCCTCGGCTCCCGACGGCGCCGTGCGCTTCGATCCGGTGGCCGAGAAATTCACTGACTTCAAGTCGATCAACTACAAGACCGCGCACGGCACTGGCATGACCTACGGCGCCGCCGGCGATCGCGACGGCAACGGCTGGTGGACGCAGATGGCGTTCGATATCGTCGGCAAGGGCGACGTCGAATCCGGCAAGACCCTTCAGGTCACCCTGCCGGTGGTCAAGTCGGAGATGGATCGGGTCACGCCGGAGGCCAGGGAAGTCTACGACAAGTTCGACAACCTGTCCTTCGGCAACCCGCTGCCGTGGTCGCAAGGCCCGCGCCGCATGGGCACCGACAAGAAGGGCGACGTGCTCTGGGTCGGCAACTCCTGGGGATCGAGCCTCACGCGCATCAACACCAAGACCATGGAAGCGACCATCGTCCCGATGCCGGACAAGGCGATGCAGCCCTATCACATCGCGGTCGACGGCAAGCACAATGTCTGGGGCAATCTCTGGACCAACGACCAAGTCTATCGCTACGACCCAACCGCCAACAAATGGACGATGTTCGATCTGCCGGTGCGCGGCACCGAGATCCGTCACATCGCGGTTGATGAGCGCAGCGGCAAGACCAAGGTGATCATGCCGGTCTATCGCACCAACCAGATGGGCGTGATGACACTGCGCAGCGAAGCGGAACTCGTGCAACTGAAGGCGCAGGCTGCGCAATGATCCGCCGGCAATCAAACCACTGAGCCACAACGGGCGGGCCGATTTTCATCGGTCCGCCCGAACTTTTTTTCAATTCGTGATGACATAACCGACAACAAATCCGGCCGCGCGACAGGCGAGCTGGTCACCCAAGGGAGAAACGCCATGACGCATCAACGCGGCATTCCGCTGGTGAGGTTCGCCGGCATCCTGCTCACCACGGCGGCCGCGATCGCGGTCACCACACCCGCCAACGCGGCCGAACACCTCCTAAGCGGCACGATCACGTCGGCGGCGGGCGAGAAGCTCGGCGGCGTTACCGTGTCGGCGCGGCGCGAGGGCACGACGATCACCACCTCGGTCTATACCGACGGGACCGGCAGCTACTATTTCCCGCCGCTGGAGGCCGGGAAATACAAGGTGTGGGCGCAGGCGCTGAGCTTCGAGCGCGCCTTGAGCGACGTCGATCTCTCGGCGGCGAAACAGCAGAACCTGACGCTGACCGCGATGACCGATCGGGAGCGGCGCTGGCGGCAGCTCCCCGGCGAACTCATGGTGGCATCGCTGCCAGAGGAGACCGCGGACGATGCCCGCATGAAGAAGGTCTTCACCAACCAGTGCACCGGCTGTCACATGCCGAGCTACGTGTTGCAGTTCCGATTCGACGAAGACGGCTGGAACCGGATCATCAACCTCATGAAGGTCGTCGCGAACACCGGCGTCATTCCACCAAACGCCAGGCCCAACCAGATCATTTCGCTCAATCAGAAAGAGCTCGCCGCCTATCTCGCCAAGGTGCGCGGACCAGGTGAGAGCCCGATCAAGATCAAGGAGCGGCCGCGCCCCACCGGGGAAGCCGCGCAGGTGGTGTGGACGCTCTACGATGTGCCGCAAAACCCGGATGTCGGCATCGGCACCCGCACCCAGGTCAACGACGGCACCGACTGGTCGCTCGGCACACCATCGAGAATCACGCTCATCCAGCATGACGGCGCGATGGATTTCGACGGCAATCTCTGGTTCACCTCGAACGCTCCGAACAAGAGCGTCACGGTCGGGCGCATCAACGCCAAGACCGGAGACGTGAAATTCCTCAAGGTCAACCGTAACGACGGCCGTGCTGCCAATGCGCACGGCTTGGCGCGCGACGCGCTAGGTAATCTTTGGTTCGACGTCAATCCGGGCCGCCGCAGCCTCGGCAAGCTCGACCCGAAGGCCGAGAAGATCATTGTCTACCAGCCGCCGCTCAACATGTCGCCGCTCGGCGGTGCCGTGACTGTCGATGTCGACGGCAAGGGCAAGATCTGGGCCTCGGCACCGGACGGGGTCCTGCGCTTCGATCCGGAGACCGAGACGTTCACTCAGTTCAAATCCAAGAACTACAAGCGGCGGAACGGCCAGGCCAACACCTATGGCGCCGCCGGCGATCGCGACGGCAACGGCTGGTGGGCGCAGATGGGCTGGGACACGATCGGCAAGGCCGACATGGCGACCGGCACCACGGTCGAGATCAAGCTGCCTGAGAACAAGACCGAGATGGACCGCCTCACGCCGGAGCAGCTCGCCGCCTACGAGGAGATCACCGATCTCTCCAACGGCAACCCGCTGCCCTGGGGCCAGGGTCCGCGCCGCATGGGCACCGACAAGAACGCCGACGTGCTGTGGGTCGGCAACTCCTGGGGCTCGAGCTTCGCCCGCATCAACACCAAGACCAACGAGACCACCATCGTCCCGTTCCCCGACAAGGCCATGCAGGCCTATCACATCTACGTCGACAACAAGCACAACGTCTGGGGCAACCTCTGGACCAACGACCAGATCGTCAAATACGACCCCGCGGCGGCGAAGTGGACCACCTACGAGCTGCCAGTGCGCGGCTCCGAGGCACGCCACATCTCGGTCGACGAGCGCAGCGGCGTGGCCAAGGTGATCGTGCCGACCTACCGGTCGCATCAGATGATGGTCATGACCATTCGCAGCGCAGCCGACATCGCGGCGCTCAAGGCGCAGGCGGGACGCTGATTGCCAAATGGGGCTGCCGCCCGCGGCAGTCCCCCTCGCAAAGGGCGGGCGCACGCGGTTCTGTAGTGCCCGCTTCGCCCGGAATTTTTCGCGTTCTTTGTGTCCCCAGCTTTCTCGATTTGCGCTCCTGCTCTTCCCTCGCGCCTTTCGCAGGCGTAACCTGCGTTCAAAGCCATCAAAATGGGAGGACGCCCACAATGTTGCGTTGCGCTGGAATTCTTTTGTCTTGTGTCACCTTGAGCGTCAGCGCCGTCGCGCAGCCCGCCACCCCCAACGAGCAACAACGGATCGGGCAGACGCTCTTCACCCAATCATGTGGCGTGTGCCACCTCAAGCCGCAGATTACCGCCAAGATATTCGGGCCGGCGCTTTCGATGGAATTGGCCGGCGGCAGTGACGAGGTGATGCGCGAGGTGATCATGAACGGCACGCCCCGCATGCCCGGCTTCAAGCTCACCTTCGCGCCGACGCAGGTCGATGCCATCGTGGCATATCTGAAGACCGTGCCGGCGCCGCAACCGGCGCCGCGCCAATAGTCCCCAAGGAGAAGCATCATGAGTGACACTCAAACGAGACGTACGCCTCGTGTGCCGTTGAGCGGCCTGGCCGTTTTGATTGCGGCTGGACTCGCCGCATCCGTCGCGCCTGCCGGCGCTGCCGACGTGCTGCTCAACGGCACGATCGCGATGACAGGCGGCGAGAAGATGGGCGGCGTCACCGTATCGGCCAAGGCCGAGGGATCGCTGACCACCACGACGGTCTACACCGATGCCGCCGGGGATTACTTTTTCCCGCCGATGCCGGCCGGCAAGTACAAGGTCTGGGCGCAGGCGCTGACTTTCGAGACCGCCAAGAGCGACGTCGATCTCAGTGCCGCGCGCCGGCAGAACTTCACCCTCTCGCCGCTCAAGGACGCCAATCGGCAGGTGCGGCAGCTGCCGGGCGACATCGTCTACGCGTCGCTGCCCGAGGGCACGACGCAGGATGCGCGCATGAAGACACTGGTGAAGAACAACTGCACCGGCTGCCACACGCTGAGCTACACGCTGCAGCACCGCTTCGACGAAGATGGCTGGTACAAGATCCTCGAGGTCATGAAGAACGTGAACGTCTCCGGCGTCTACATCGGGGAGCACCGCAAGCCCAATGGCATCATCGACAGGCACCAGAAGGAGCTCGCCGCCTACCTCGCGCGCGCACGCGGGCCGGGCGAAAGCTCCATGAAGATCAAGCTGCGGCCGCGCCCGTCCGGCGAGGCGGCGCGCGTCGTATTTACCGAATATGACGTTCCGCTCGAAGAAAGCGCCTCGCATCGCCGGCCGCTACCGGACGGCAGCGACTGGACGCAGGGCACGCCTTCCAAGTTCGGCGAGCTGCTGCACGACGCCTCCAGCGACAACGACGGCAACATCTGGTTCTCGGTGAACACGCCCAACCATCAAGCCACCGTCGGCCGCGTCGACACCAAGACCGGACAGACCAAGCTGTTCAAGGTCAGCGGGCCGCGCGGCCTCGCAGCCAACGCCCACGGCATCGTGCGCGACGACAAGGGCTTTCTCTGGTTCAACGCCAACACCGGCCGCGGCAGCCTCGGCCGCGCCGATCCGAAGACCGAGAAGATCGACGTCTACGTCCCGCCGCAAGGCATGTCGCCGACCGGCGGCGCCGTCACCATCGACGTCGACCCGAAAGGCAAGGTCTGGGTGACCGCGCCCGACGGCGCGCTGCAGTTCGACCCGGAAACGGAGAAATTCACGCAGTTCAAATCAGGCATCTTCAAGACGCCGACCGGCGCCACCGGCACCACCTACGGCCTTGCCGCCGACCGTGACGGCAATGGCTGGTGGCTGCAGATGACGCTCGACATCGTCAACAAGGGTGACATCAAGACCGGCAAAGTCACCGATATGAAGCTGCCTCCGGTAAAGGCCGTGCTCGACCAGATCAGCGATCCGGAGCTGGTCAAGTTCTATGAAGGCTTCGCGCCGCCGGATTTCAACACGCCGGTGCCGTGGGCGCAGGGTCCGCGCCGCATGGGCGCCGACAAGAACGCCGACGTGGTCTGGGTCGGCACCTCGTGGGGCGCCTCCCTGGTGCGGATCAACACCAAGACAATGGAATCCACCGTTGTTCCGCTGCCCTATCAGGGCATGTCGCCCTATCAGATCACGGTCGACAAGAACCATAACCTCTGGATGAACGTGTGGACCTCCGACGTCGTCCTCAAGTACGAGCCAGCCGCCAACAAGTGGACGACCTTCGACCTGCCTTCGCGCGGCACCGAAGTGCGTCATATCTCGATCGACGAGCACAGCGGCAAGCTCAAAGTGATCATTCCTGAGTATCGCGTAAGCAAGATGGCCGTGATGAACTTCCGCAGCGAGGCGGACATCGCGGCGCTCAAGGCGCGCGCGACGCGATAGAGCGCTCGCGTCTGGTGGCGTGAACGCGGACTTTGTTGCTGTCGGCGAGCGGGCTCTGCCCGCTCGTTGCTTTTTGCGACGCGCTGCTACCGCGGCAGCCGGGCCAGTTCCCGTCCGATCATCCCGATCCACCCCTTCTGGTCCGCGTGCAGCTTGCGCTCACGGTCGAGCCGCTGCGTGATATCGAGCGCGCGGGTGAGATTGGGTCGAGGATCGTCGCCGAGCCGCGCGGACTTGACCAGGCTGATGACGAGATCGGCTTGCCATTGCGCATTGCCAGGATCGGCGGCGGCGAGCTGTTCGCGGATCGCAAGCGTCCTGCGAAACGCCACGATGGCTTCGGCGCGCCGCCCGGTCTTGAGCTGGACCGCTCCCATCCGTTCGAAGGCGATCGACAAGTCTCGTTGCCATTCGGTGTTGCGCGGATCGGCGGCGGCGAGCCTCTCCGAAATCACGAGGTCGGCGCGATAGGCCGCAAGCGCCTCTTCGTTGCGGCCGGCCGCTTCCAGCATGTCGCCGATCTTGCTGTGCAGGACCGACAAGTCGCGCTGCCAGTCGGCATTGCCGGGGTCGGCAGCGGCAAGCTTCTCGGAGATCAAGAGAGCTCGGCGGTAGGAAGCAAGCGCTTCATCTCGCTGTCCGCTTCTGGTCAGCGTATTGCCGATCTTGCTGGCGCTCACCGCGAGGTCGCGCTGCCATTCGGCATTGCCGGGGTCGGCCGCCGCGAGCGTCTCGGCGATGGCGAGGCTCGCGCGATAGGATTCGAGCGCCTCCGCGGTGCGGCCGGCCGCGATCAGCACATTGCCGACGCGGTCCAGGGCGAGCGACAGGTCGCGCTGCCAATGGGCATTGCCACGATCGGCAGCCGCAAGCCTGCCGCGGATCGCAAGCCCCTTCCGGTAGGACTCGAGCGCCTGCTCGCTCTGGCCCATCGCGAAGAGCACATTGCCGACCTTCTCGTAGCTGACCGACAGATCACGCTGCCACTCGGTGTTACCGGCATCGTCCGCCGCGAGCCTCTCTGCGATGGTGATGTTCCGCCGATAGGCCGCAAGCGCTTCCTCCCTCTGCCCTGTCTCCAACAAAATATCGCCGATCCTGACATGGCTGATCGAGAGGTCGCGCTGCAATGACCGATCGGCCGGATCGGCGGCGGCAAGTTTCTCAGCGATGCCAAGGCTCTTGCGATTGAGAGCGAGCGCGTCGTCGGAGCGTCCGGCGGCCACCAGCGCCAGCGCAATCTTGTTCTGGCTGGTCGCGAGGCTGCGCTGCCATTCGATATTGCCCGGCTCGGCCGCCGTAAGCCTTTCGAAGATTGCAAGACTCTCGCGATAGGAGGCCATTGCGTCCTCGCGCTGCCCGGTCGCGATCCGAACATCGCCGATACGTTCATGGCTCGACGCGAGGTCGTGCTGCCAGCGCGCGTTGCTCGGCGTGCGCTCGACAATGACCGTCATGATGTCGCGCGCCCGCTCGGCGGCCGCCAGCGCCGCCTTGGTGTCGCCCTGCAGGCGCAGCGTGGTCGAAAGCTCGTTGAGTGCCGCCGAATCGCTGCGGATCAGATCGGGGGCAGTCTCACCCAACTCGGTAAGCTGGCGCTGCAAACCATGCGCGCGATCGAGAATCCGGCGGGTTAAATCGACCGGCATGCCTTGCCGATGACGCAGCTCTTGCGCCATGTCGAAGATGAACGTGTTGGCGGTCTCGGTGGCCGCCGCCAGTGTACGCTCGGCCCGATCGCGCTGCGCCTGCGCGAGCCGTTGCGCTTCGAGCGCGGTCCGCCACTGCCAGCCGGCAAGACCAGCGAGCAGCAGCAGAAATCCCGCCGCCGACCATGCAAGCGACAACGCTCGGCGCTGCTGGCGCAGCTCCTGCGATAAGAGATCCTCTTTTGGAACGCCATGGATCGCCGCTGCAAAGTCAGCGCCCGCTTCGATGAACCTGCCATCACGAACGTTGGGGCGGTCGCGATAGGCGCGCAGGTCGACCCATTTGGGCTCCGAGGCGAAGCGCCCCGCCAAGGCCAGCGGCAGAGCGCCGCGCTGGTGCGAACGGAACTCACCTGCACTTTCGTCCCAGATGAGCTCGCCCTCCGTGAGCGCGATCAGCAGCGTGTCAGCGCTTTTGTGATCGAGCCAATAGGCGATCTCCTTGCCGACCCAAGGCGAGGTGGCCGCTTCGGGCGAAGCCAGCAGAATCAGAAAGCGCGATTGCGCGAGCGCCTGCTCGATCGCAGGCCAGAGCTCGGGCGTCGCCGACAGGCTTGTGTCGTCCCGAAAAACGCGGAGCGCGCGGCGCCGATACCACGGCTTGCCGAGGGTCTGCACGGCGGCCTGCAGCGCCGCTGCAACGGGCTTGTCCTTGGCGTGGCTGTAGGAGATGAAGGCGTCGTACTGCGCCAAAGGGCGGCTCTCCCGGGGCACTAAGCTACCTCCACCGCCGACCATCAAGAGCGAAATTGTGGCCGATTCGCGCCGCCGCTGAAATCTATCAGTTCGCAACAGATCGGCCACGGGCTCATCGCGGGCGCGATCGGCGGTCTGCTTGCGCTCTTCACCGAGCTCGTGAACGAGCGGCGAGCCGGACCATCCGCGTTGCCTTGAAGCGCTTCATTCCGCCGGCGCGGGTTTCTCTCTGTGGGCCGGACCGCTGAGCGGGCGCTCCTCAAGCAACACGACCGCGATCAGCGCCAGCACAGAAACCGCCAGCGCCGCCGCGAACACGAACCGGAACACCTCCGCGACGCCGGCGGCGCCGACGCGCGCAGCCGAGAGCTCGAGCCCGCCCCCGCCGCGCTCGGGCGTAAAGCCGAGACCCGCGAGCAGGATCGCCCCCATGATCGCAACCGCGATCGCGCTTCCAAGCGCGCGGAAGAAGTTCATCGTTCCGGTCGCCGTGCCGACGTCGTGGCGCTCGACCGAGTTCTGGATCGATACGGTCGCGATCGGAAAGACCGTGCCGACGCCAAGCCCGATCACGCTGGTCGCAGCGATCGCCCAGCCAAGCGGCATGGCCGGCCACCAGGCCAGCGCCGCCACGGCGAGCGTGGCCAGGCTCATCCCGATATAGGGCGAGATCTTATAGTGGGTGAGATGCATCATGGCGCGGCCGGACAGCATCGAGCCGGGCGTCGTGAACACGATCACCGGAATGAGCGCCGCGCCGGCCTGGGTCGGCGTGAGCCCATGCACGAGCTGATAGTAGAGCGGCATGTAGATCATGAATCCGGTCATCACGCTCAGCGCGCAGGACGTCGCCAACGTGCCGAGCCGCATCACCGGATTGGCGAGAACGTCGAGCGGCAGGAACGGCTCCGGCGCGCGATTGAGCCACCAGGCGAACACGAGAGTGAGCACCATCGCCAGCGCGATGAGGCCGAAGATAAAAGGCGAGACCCACGGCACCCGCGTGCCGCCCGACGTGAGCGCGAGCAGGAATGCGACCGATGCCGCGATCATCAGGGTGGCGCCGACAAGGTCGAGCTTGTGCGTCCGCTGATGGCGCGGCAGCCGCGCCATGGAACGCGACACCAACATCGCAGTGATGAGGCCGAGCGGCACGTTCAGCCAGAAGATCACCGACCAATGCAGCTGGTCAGCGATGACGCCGCCGAGCACCGGCCCGACAACGCCTGCCGCAATCCAGGCGGTGCCCATATAGGCCTGAAAGATACCCCGTTCGCGCGGCGCCACCATGTCGGCGACCGTGGTCTGCACCATCGGCACGATGCCGCCGCCGCCGATTCCCTGCAGCGTGCGGCCGACGATCAGCAGCAGCATGTTGGGCGCCACCGCCGAGAGCGCCGAGCCGGCCACGAACAGCCCGACGGCTGCGAGCATCATGGCGCGCCGGCCGTGAATGTCGGACAGCTTGCCGTAGAGCGGAGCGACCACGGTCGAAGACAGAAGATAGGCGATGATGACCCAGGACAGGTTCTGCAGGTCGCCGAGGTCGCGCCCGATGGTCGGCAGCGCGCTCGCCACGATTGTCTGATTCACCGCCGACAGAAACCCGCCCAGCATCAGGCCGTAGAAGATGCGATGGATCTCAGTGCGGGTGAGTGGCGCGACCGCGGCGCTGGTCTCGGTGCGCTCCTTGAATGAGCTCATTGCGTCTCGCTGGCTGGCGTCCTGTCGCTGGGATCGCGTCTTGTCGCTGGGATCGCGTCTTGTCGCTGGGATCGCATCTTGCCGAACGGCCGACTGCTGTGCGGTCTTTCCGCAAGTCTAGTGCCGCCGATCTGAAGTTCCTACACCAGCCTGCTTGATTCCCGGGCAACATCGCGTCCCGCAGCCACAAATTCAATGCCCGCTGGCGCGATACTGGTATGAGCGAATGTGCGGCAGCTTGGCGCCTCTACTCCGCCGCAATGGGCTTGGGCGTTTCAGCGCGCTCGCGTGCCGGGCCGCGCAGTGGCTGTGCCTTCATCGCCACGAGAGCGACGAGCGCGACGGCGAGGAAGGCGGCGCCCGCGCTGAACACGAGCCGAAACGACACCGCGAGCGACGCCGCGTCAGCGGCCGACAACCGGTCGAGCGTGAGCCCTTCGGCGCCGCCGAGGACAAGCGCGGCAAATATCGCAACGATGATCGCGCCACCAAGCTGACGAAAGAAGCTCAACGTGCCGGTGGCGATGCCGAGCTGATGCAATGGCACCGCGTTCTGGATGATCACAGTCGTGGTCGGCCACATCGGTCCCATGCCGGCGCCGCCGACCGCAAGCAGGAGCGAAACCTGGACGAGCGTGAGATCTCCCGGCGCCAGCGCAAACACGACCAGCGCCGCAATACCGACCGGTATGGCGCAGATCGGCACCCGTTTGTAGTGCTCAAGCCGCGACATCAGCCGCCCGGCCGCCATCGACCCGAGCGTCGCCCCGCCCATGAAAGCGATCAGCACAATGCCGGATGCACTCGGCGAGTGCCCAAGCACGAGCTCGACATAAATCGGAATGAAGATCGAGAGCCCGACGATCGTGCCGATCGAGAAGAAGCCTGCCACCACGATGCCGAACACCACCGGCTCCCGCAGCATCGTGAGCGGGATGAACGGCTCGGGCGCACGCACCAGCCGCCAGGCGAATGCCGCCCACAGCGCAGCCGATGCGCCGAGGAGACCGAGAATTGTCGGCGAGATCCAGGGATGGCGATTGCCGCCCCAGGTAAGCGCCAACAGGAGCGCAATCGTGGCAGCCACCATCAGCGCCGCGCCCGCGAGGTCGAGCCGATGCGGACGCTCGTTGCGCGGCAAACGGCGCAGCGCACGGTCGGTCAGCGCCAGCGCGATCAAGCCGAGCGGCACGTTGATCCAGAAGATCAGCGACCAATGCACATAGTCCGTGAGCACGCCGCCCATGACCGGCCCGAGAATGGAAGCCGCCATGAACATGACCGACGTGTAGGACTGGATCAGCGGCCGCTCGCGCGGCGACAGCAAATCCGCGATCACGGTCTGCGCCAGCGGCAGGATGCCGCCGCCGCCGATTCCCTGTACGGCACGCGCCGCAATGAGCATCTCCATGCTGGGCGCGAGCGCGCACGCGATGGAGCCGAGCACGAACACCCCAACCGCGACCAACATCATCCGCCGCCGTCCATAGATGTCGGAGAGCTTGCCGAACAGCGGGGTCCCGACCGTGGTGCTGATCAGATAGGCGGTCACCACCCAGGAGAGGAACTCCACGCCCGCGAGCTTACGCCCAATGGTCGGCAGCGCCGGCGCCACGATGGTCTGCTCCAGCGCCGAGAGAAACATCGCCAGCATGATGCCGACGATAATGGCGCGCACCGCCGAGTCGTCGAGCCGCATGGGCGGTGGCGGGTTGGCGCTCGGCTGGCTGTGGTCATTCATCGGTGCCGGCCAATATAACCCGGCCCGCGCGGGCGTGCGCTTGACCTCACGCACTTTTCAGCCCGCTGGTTTCGTTTTGGCGAGGTTGGCGACAATCGAAAAGCAGCAAGCGCCAGCCGGCCCCCGGCCCGGGAACCCGCGCCAACGTGCAGGATGACGCGCCTGCCTGCTCAGGCGATGCGATGGCCGAGCGTGAATTGAGGCGGACCGAGCGGCGGACGAAACGCCAGCACCGTGAACAAGGCCTGTGGATTATCCTCGGCCACCAGGAGGTGGATCGTCTTGACCCGGATGGACGCACCGTGCGCCCGATAGGCGCCGATCGCCTTGGGGCAGCCAAGCTCGCCCCATGTCACCTGTTCAGCCCCCATGATCCCAATGATTCCCCGCCGCGAATCAGCCCCGCTCGCAGCCATCCCTGATTCGGCGCCGAAAGGCAACGATCATGGCAATGCCGGGGCAAGTCCGGGAAGAGGACGGTTCGCTGCGGCAGTTGTCCACTGAACAATGAAAGTCGGGATTTCTGTCCACAACTCACGTCTCGCGCTTCTTCCCCTTCGCCCCTTTCGGCAGCCGCACCGGCCAGCTCACGATGCGCTCCTCCAGGTCGTCATCCGGAACCTCCTCCTCGCTTGCCCCGACTTTGCCGCTGACCGAGACGCCGGCCGCGTGCACCGTGTCCGGGTCGCCGGAAATCAACGGGTGCCACCAGTAGAGATCATGCCCATCGGCCACCAGGCGATAGCCGCAAGTCGGTGGCAGCCAGACGATTCGGTTGATATTGCGCGGCGTTAGCCGGACACAGTCCTTCACTTTGCGGGTCCGGTTGGGATAGTCCCGGCAGCGGCAGGTTTGCGGGTCGAGGAGCTTGCAGCCGACGTCGGTGAAATAGGTCTTCTTGGGGTCGTCGGCGTCCTCGAGCTTGACCAGGCAGCAGCGTCCGCACCCGTCGCAGAGGCTCTCCCATTCGGAATCCGTCATTTCCGACAAGGATTTGCGCTTCCAGAACGGAACGTCATCTTGAGCCATGGCATGGGCCGGGTGATTGGTTGCTCGGTTTTCCCCAACCGGCATACCCGGCGCCGCAGGCCGGTCCAAGGCCCAGGAGAAGCCGCAGCAGAAAATAGGCGACTTGCCGGCCAAAAAAAGTTATGGCGCATAGGTAACCTGGCCCTGTTACCAGTCATCTTTGGGTCCCAATCGGGGACTTTGCTGGGCGTCCTTGGCTGGGGCGTGTTGGTACCTTAAATGTCCAACCGGGCTCGATTTTTTCCGCCTGCATTGTGACCTTGTGGCAATAGTGCGGCCGCGGCGGATTGGCTAGAAGTGCGGCTCGGCCGCAGATGGACCGTTGATGCTGCGCGACCTCTTCAACGACGAGCATGACCCCGAGCACTGGAAGGCGCGTCTGCGCCGGATTCTGCTCGACCTCGATTCGCGCATTGATTTTGGCCTCTACCTGACGCGTACCTGGGGGCGAGAACTCTACGAGCGCTTCACCGTGTTCATGGACCGGTTCCACGTCGCCGGTTGGCGGCGCTGGTACATGATCGAGCCGGTGTCGGAGGCGCTCACCCTTGGCGCCGGCGGCATGGTGCTCATGCTTGCGCTCGCGCTGCCGGCCTTCCACGAGACTTCCGAAGACGACTGGCTCAAGAAATCGGAGCTCGCCGTCACCTTCCTCGATCGCTACGGCAACGAGATCGGCTCGCGCGGCATCCGCCACAACGACGCGCTCAAGCTCGACGAGTTCCCCGACCATCTCATCAAAGCCGTGCTCGCGACCGAGGACCGGCGCTTCTATGAGCATTTCGGCATCGACTTTCCGGGCACCATCCGCGCCGTTCTCACCAACGCACGCGCCGGCGGCGTCGTGCAGGGCGGCTCCTCGATCACCCAGCAGCTCGCCAAAAACCTGTTTCTTTCGAACGAGCGCACCATCGAGCGCAAGGTCAAGGAGGCGTTCCTGGCGCTGTGGCTGGAGTTCCGGCTGCAGAAGAACGAGATCCTCAAGCTCTATCTCGACCGCGCCTATCTGGGCGGCGGCACTTTCGGGGTCGACGCGGCCGCGCAGTATTACTTCAACAAGTCGGCGCGCGACGTGAATCTGGCGGAAGCCGCAATGCTCGCCGGCCTGTTCAAAGCGCCGTCGCGCTTTGCCCCGCACGTCAATCTGCCAGCGGCGCGCGCGCGCGCCAACGTCGTGCTCGACAACCTGGTCGAAGCGGGCTTCATGACGGAAGGCCAGGTGTTCGGCGCCCGCCGCAACCCCGCGACAGCGGTCGATCGCCGCGATGAGCACTCGCCGAACTATTATCTCGACTGGGCGTTCGACGAGATGAAAAAGCTCGTCGATAAGTTGCCGAAGTCGGTGCACGAGCGCGTGTTCGTGGCGCGGCTCGCGATCGACCTCAACCTGCAGAACAACGCGGAGCGGGCGGTAGAGGACTCGCTGCGCCAGTATGGGCGCGAATATCATACGAAGCAGGCGGCCGCCGTGCTGATGGAAACCGACGGCGCGGTCCGCGCCATGGTCGGCGGCCGCGACTACGGCGAAAGCCAGTTCAACCGCGCCACCGACGCGCTGCGCCAGCCCGGCTCCTCGTTCAAGCCTTACGTCTACTCGGCCGCGCTCGCGAGCGGCGGCTTCAAACCGACCTCGGTCGTGGTCGATTCACCGGTCTGTATCGGCAATTGGTGCCCGAAGAACTATTCCGGCGGCTTCTCCGGGTCGATGACGCTGACGCAGGCGCTGGTGCGCTCGATCAACGTCATTCCGGTGAAGCTGTCGATAGCGCTCGGGCACGGTAATGCGAAAGCCGGCCGGGCGAAGATTCGCGATCTGGCGCGCAAGGCCGGGCTTCGCACTCCACTCATCGACACGCCCTCGATGCCGATCGGCGCCGACGAGGTGACCGTGCTCGATCACACCGGCGGCTATGGGATATTCGTCAACGAAGGCAGATCGATAACCCCGCATGCGATCCTGGAAGTTCGCACCGGCGCGGGCGAGTTGATCTGGCGCTTCGACCGCGACGGCAAGAAGCCGGTGCAGGTGATCCCCCCGCAGGTCGCGCGCGACATGGCCACGATGATGAGCAAGGTGGTCGAAGAGGGCACCGGTCGCCGCGCCATGCTCGACGGCGTCAAGGCCGGCGGCAAGACCGGCACCACCAATGCCTATCGCGACGCCTGGTTCGTCGGCTACACCGGCAACTACATTGCCGGCATCTGGTTTGGCAACGACGACTACTCCTCGACCAACCGCATGACCGGCGGATCATTGCCGGCGCAGACTTGGCACGCGATCATGACCTATGCCCACGAGGGCGTCGAGCTTAAGCCCTATCCGGGCGCGACTCCGGCGTCTACCGCGCGGGTCGCAGCAGCAGCGCCCCTTCGCAGCCATGGCGAGGTACCGCAGCGTCCTGCCGTGCTGACCCGCCGCGGCGCCGATATTCTGGTGCGGGTCGAGCGGCTGATGGACGACGCCACCCGCGCATTGGCGGCGCGCGACGAGCAGGGCCGCCGCGCCGAAGCGCAGCCGCCGACCCGAGCGGATACGCTGGCCGCTTCCGATCGCCAGCCAACCGGCGCGGTGCGCGGCAACTGATGACTTCGGTCGGCCTGACCCATTTCAGCTAGTGCCCACTTCCGAAGTTCGTGATACGTCGCAGCATTCGCTGACACGAGCTTCGGAATCGGGACACTAGGCTTTCAAATCGATTCGGGCCTTCGACGGGATCGTTTCGTGCGACTGCTGCTTGGTACATTGTTCGCCCTCGCCATCGCCGCCGGGATCGGGCTCGGGGCGACGTGGTTTGCGATTACGCAGGGTGCAGCTTACGGCGGCGTGACCATCGGAGCGTGGACCGCATGGCCCAAGGTCGGCACCGCCGAAATCGACCCCTATGCCCGCGCCATGGTCGCGCGCAGCGGCGAATTACCAATCGGCTCTGGTGATGGCGTGGCGTTCTATGCCCGCGATGATGACGCCGGACGGCCGCTCGACGGACGCTGCGACACGGCACTGTCCGGAATCACCCCGCAGGCGCGCTACTTCACGATCACGCTGTATGACCTCGAGGGGCGGCTGGTCGCCAACGCGGTGCAGCGGCACGGTTTCACCAGCCAGGAGATCATTCGCCGCGCGGACGGCACATTCGATATCACGGTGGGACCACGGGTCCGGCCGGGCAATTGGCTGCCGACCGGCGGCATCGAGCGCTACCTCCTGATGCTGCGGCTCTACGACACCCCGGTTGGGCTGGCGACCCGCAGCGGCCGGGAGGCGCCCATGCCCGCGATCGTGCAGAAGGCTTGCCCATGATCCGTCTCTTGCTGTGGCTCCTCGGCGGCACGCTGCTGGGCGGGATCGTCCATCTCGCCACCGTCCTGATACTGCCGAGACTTGCCACGCAGGACGCCTATTCGCGGCTTGCGCCCATGGCGCCGGTCAATGTCGTTACACCGCTGCCACCTCCCACACCCGAAAAGGCCGTTATCCCGTTTCTGGATCCGGCCTTTGCCATGGCGGTGTGCCGCTACGATCTGGCGGACGGCCCAATCAAGCTCTCGGTGCCGGTGAGCCCGGCCTATACATCGGTGTCGTTCTACACCCGCTCCGAGGTCGCCTATTACGCGATCAACGACCGTGCCGCTGGCCGCCGCGTCATTGAGCTCGACCTGATGACCAGCGAGCAGCGCAGCGAGCTGCCCGGCGACGAGGAGGTGACGGCAGCCGACCGCCTGATCGTGGAATCGCCGACCTTGACCGGCCTGATCCTGATCAAGGCGCTCGCGACCGAAGCGGGCCTGGCGCCGGCCGCCGGCAGTGCCCTCACGGGTGCTCGCTGCCAGGTGCAGCCGCAGCAATAGCGGGCGCGCTCAGCCGATGACGCGCAAGAAGGAGCCCAGCGCGCCTTTGCCTTCGCGCACCGCGTCAACGTGACGGCGCAGCCAGGCATCAAGCCCGAGGCTCCGTCCCGCGCCATAAAGCGCGAACAGCGCCATCAGTATCGCCAGGAACATATAGGACCAGGACCACTCGGCCGGATTGCCTGGCAGGTAGATGCCAAGCCACAGATGCAGCACAAACCCTATTGCAAGCACGCCCGCGAAGCGCACGCCGAAGCCGAGAAGAAGCGAGGCGGAAAACGTGAGCTCGGCGAGGAACACCAAAGGCCCGAACCACTGCAAGTGCGGGAGGAGAAATCCGGTGACGAATTCGCGATGAAATTCGAACGCCGCCCGCTGGCCCATCTGCTCGGTCCAGTACTGCAACCCGGGCGAAGCCGGCAGCGGCAGCTTCCACAGCATCCCTTCGAACCACATGCAGCCGATCAGCATACGCGCCACGCAGGTTCCGAGATGCGTGCCGGTGCGCTGCGACGGATCCTCCCGCCAGTTGGCGATCGCAACCGCAATACCGCCCACGAGCAGCGCCAGGAACAAGGCCGCAATCAGATAGCGCCAGGCGCCGAGCTCCATATAGTCGCTGGTGGAAGCAGTCAGAAACTGCCAGATGTCGGTGAACGGATTTTTTGGCACGGCGATGCCCTCCCACGGCTTGGCGTATCACGATATACGACCGAAGCGGCATACAGGTTAACCGCCGCGGCAACATAGCCACGAATTTCCGCCACCCTCATCCGACAGGCCTGAGGGTGCCCGCGCGTTCCACCTTGCTGAGGCCGATGCCGCGCGCGGCGCGCGGCACCTGCGACAAGCGCGTCGGCAGAGTGTCGATGCGCAGGCGACGACGCAGTCCGCGCGACAGAGCGTCCACCGCCATCGACAAGAGCGCCGTGGCAACGATCAGCACGGCTGCAACGTCGAGCCTGAACTCGGAAATTGCCGCGTCGATGTAGTAGCCGAGCGTGGCAACGCCCAGGATACCGAGAATTGCGCTTTCGCGCAGAATAATCTCCCAGCGATAGAAGACATACGCGAGAAACTGGCCATAGAGCCGCGGCACCGTCTCATAGCAATAGAGATTCAAGCCGCGTGGCGCGTCCGGCCGATAGTCAAGATCATCCGCATGCCGGCCCATCAGGTAGCCGACGATGGCGCCATTGTGCAGCGAGAGCGCAATCACGGCCGGCAGCATCGAGGGACCGAGGAGTTGCAGCAGCACGTAGACCAGCATGAACTCTGGCGTCGAACGCACGATCACGAGTAGCACGCGTCCGAGCGGCCGGCCAAGCCGACCGACGAAGCGGCGGCAAATCAGGGGAAACAGGAGAAGCGCGATGGCACCCATCGCCACCAGCGCAATCTGCGAAAGCACGAGTGTCTGCAGGACACCTGGAACGACCTGGCGAGACACGATCGGCCACAGCCAGACGCCAAGCTTCGACCAGGTCGCGAGGGTGAACAACTCGGCTCCGCGCAGCGGCGTCGGAACGATGTCATGGGTGATGAAGCGCACGAGGTTCGCAAGCGTCGAGGTCGCCCCGATGGCTTCCGGAAGCACCAGCAGGCTGGCCGCCACCAGGATGGGCACGGTCATGGGGCGCGCCCACAGCCGCCGCGTCCCGATCAGGATGTAGAAGCAAAACAGAAGCGCCGCCGCTTCCGAGTAATGGCCCTGCTTGAAGTAGGAATTGAGATGAAACCCGATGGTCGGCAGCCCGATGAAGCCGAGCACAAGCGTCGAGCGCATGCCGCACTCGAGCCGATAGAGCGTGTAGGTCCAGAACTGCGGCGCAAGCTCCGGCAGGCGCACGAACGCAAAGCGCGCGATTGTCGACGTGCCGACCGGCAGCACGCGCTCAGCCGAGCGGTCCGCCTCTTCGATCATCTCGGCAAACACCTTGCCGAAGATGCCTGCATAGGGAATGGCAACCGCCAGAATGCCGGTTGTAGGCGAGAGCCCGGCGACCTGAATCAGCAGCAACGCCCAGAATAGCTCGTGCACCGAGCGCAGGCATGCGCACAGAACGCGGATCGCTCGCAGGCGGTCGAACACGAGGGCAAGCATTAGCCCCGTCGTGGCGCCGAGCGTCACACCCAGGACCGCAAAGGCCACGGTCCACACCAAGCTCATGGCCTCAATCGAGAAGAAATCGGGCCGGATTAGCCCAAGCGCGAACCGGCGCAGCTCGGCCCATGGGTTGAGCGCACTCACAGCCAAGTCAGCGACCATGAGCGCAACGGCGGCAATCAGCAGAAACAGATTGCTTACCGACAGATAGCCGAGCTTGGGCAGCGCGATGCGGGCGCTCGCCATGTCAGCCGCCGTAGTACGGCACGAGGTCGGCGGCGGTCAGGCTGCATGCGGGCCGGTCGAGCACAAGACGGCCCTGATCCAGAACAAGCACGCGATCCGTATGCGCCAGCGCAAGCGAAATATCATGCATCGCCAGGATGACGGTCTCGAAGCGCGCGCGCAGCTTACCCAGGATGTCGGCCGCCTGCACCCGGTCGAGCGCCGATACCGGCTCATCACCGATGACGATCGGACGGCCGTTATGCAGCGCGCGCGCCACCGAGGTGCGTTGCTGCTGGCCGCCGGAGAGCGCGCCCGCCTTGGCAAACAGCTTGTCAGTCATACCGACGAGGTCAAGCACCCGCTCCACTTCGGCGACGTCCTTGCGCGCCGGCCAGACCAGATTGCGAATGTTGTACCATGACGGGTGGCGGTCGAGCCGCCCCATGTAGACATTGTGGAACACCGACAGCGTCTTCACCAGCGCAGCCGCCTGCGGGATCAAGGCAACGTCCGCCGCGATCTTGTCGTAGAGCAAATTGAGCAGGGTCGACTTGCCGGCGCCTGAGCGGCCCATCACGGCGATCCGCTCCCCCGGCGCAATCGTGAGATCGATATCGTGCAGCACGGCGTGGCCGTCATAGCCGGCCGACGCCTTCATCAGGTCCACAACGGCGGGCACGTTGGTATCGTCAGTTCAGAAGATTGGTCGCTTTTCCGACCTCCTCGATCGGAGCGTAGTCGGAGTTCTTGGCCGGAATGAATTTCGAGCGCGCGAACTGCTTCAGGATCGCCGGATCATCGATGGACAGGATTGCGGCACGCAGCTTCTCCTTGAACCCTGCGCCATAGACCTTCTCGACATCGCCGCGAACGGTCCATTGATAGTCCGGAAAAGTTGGCGACGTCCAGATCACCGAGACCTGCTTGGGATCGATCTTGCCGGCTTTGTTATCCAGATCCCAGACCGTGAAGTCGAGCGCGCCCACTTCGTAGGCGCCGGACTGAACAAGCTGGATGGTGCGGCTATGGTCGCCGGAAAAGCCGACGCGTGAGAAGATCTCGTCCGGCCCGCGGCCTGAGAACTGCTTGCGAATGAAATATTCCGGCATCAGGCGGCCGGAGGTCGAAGCGCGCGAGCCGAAGGTGAACGACTTGCCGGCGATGCCTTTCGGGAAGCCGTCCGCCTTCTTGAGGCCGGTCTTCGCGTTGGCAATGAAGTAGCTCTTGAAGGCGACGTCTTCGGCACCCTGCGCAATCGCTTCGGAGCCGGGGACGCGCTTGCGGGCTTGCACGCCGGTGAAGCCGCCGAACCAGGCCAGCTGCACCTGACCGTTGGTGAACGCCGTCACTGCCGCCGGATAACTTTTGACCGGGAGATATTTCACCGGCGTGCCGAGTTTGCCCTGGAGGTATTCGGCAACGCGCGTGAAGCGCTCGACCAGGCGGGTCTCATCCTGGTCAGGGATCGCGGTGAACACGAACGCGGGCTTGCCCTGCGCCAAAGCGCCGCTCGTCGAGAGCGCCGTGAGCAACATGGATGCAATCAGGATGCGCTTCATAGGAACTCTCCCCAGATGCTTCGGTACGCCAAGATGCTTCGGTACGCCAACGTGCTTTGGTACGCCAAGGTGTTTTTGGCGCGTAAATGCACGCCCGTCGCGAGCCCTCAGGGCGCTGCGACGGGCTGCATGGATGGACCGGCCCTAGGGATAGGTTCGCTGCAACGGACTAAGATGTTACAGTCTCAATGACTGATAGTTCTAAGGCTTGGTCGCGATCCCGACATACGCCACGGCGGACAGGGTCACTGGTCCCGGCCCCTGGTCGCGCTCCAGCGCGGAAATGAACGCATCAAGCACGGCTTGCCGGTCGGTGCCGAGCGCGCCGGCGAGCGCCGCCATGCCGGGCGCAAATGCGATGCGATCGGCAAGCCAGCGCGCCGACGGCAGCGTCCACCGCTCATCCAGCGGCATGATCGTTTCAACCCGCAGGTCCGCCGCCGTGAACAGCTCACGAAACGCTGCCTCTTCGCGAAACCGCAGTTGCGCCGGCAGCTTAGCCGGCGGCGCAGACGGCCCGCGCACCGCTGCGGCGGCAGCCATCAGTCGCGCCGCGAGCTCGTACCGCTCGGTCTGTGTCCATGTCACCAAGGCAATTCTGCCGCCCGGCTTGAGAACACGGACAAGCTCCCGCGTACCGCGAACGGCGTCGGGAAACAGGATCACACCGAACACCGAGATGGCGGCCTCGAAGCTTGCGTCCGGGACCGCGAGTTCCATACCGTCCATCACGGCTGCACGGAT
Source organism: uncultured Alphaproteobacteria bacterium (assembly GCA_963753575.1). Classification (GTDB taxonomy): domain Bacteria; phylum Pseudomonadota; class Alphaproteobacteria; order Rhizobiales; family Xanthobacteraceae; genus VAZQ01. The sequence continues at coordinate 354,481 of CAVWCR010000002.1, read as the reverse complement.
TTGTCCGGCCTGGACGTCGCGCGCCCGCACCCTAACCCGCGCCACCATTTGCTGCGACGCATCAACGGCCAGAACATCAACGCCTCGGGCCGCCGCCAGCAAGGCGGTCCCACCGCTTCCGGCTCCCACGTCAATCAGCCGGTCGCCGCGACCCACACCGAGACGATCCAGCGCATACGCCCCGAAAGCATTGGTGAGAGGCTCGAACACCTCCTCATACGCCGCGACATACTCATCCCAGCGTGCGGGCTCCTGGTCCGGCTGAAGGTTTTCTGCGAATTTCATTGCTGCAGGTGTAACATGAGGGGCAGCTCAAACGAATTGGCGCTAGATGGGTTCTGCAAACACAATTGCAACCAGTCCGGTACAGTCGCAAACGGCGCCGCCGGAAGGCGAGCGGCAATTTGCGCTCGGCTTGGGGCTCACCAACGAGTGCAACCTCAGCTGCGCCTTCTGCTATCGCGACCCGAGCAGGGTCGACCGGCTCTCGCTTGACCAGATCCAGGCCGTGCTGGCGAAGCTCAAGGTCCGCTCGATCAATCTGGGCACCGGCGAAAACGGCATGCACCCGCAGTTTGCGGACATGCTCGATTATCTGCGCCGCCAACCGATCAAGCTCACGATCACGTCGAACGGCTACTCGATCGAAGTCCTCGACGACAAGCAGGTGAGCGCGTTCAAGGACGTGGAGTTCTCGCTCGATTATCCGACCGCGCTCGAGCAGGATCGCCAGCGCGGGGCCGGAAACTGGGACCTGATCCACCGCCAAGCCGCGCGCTGCCGCAGGCTCGACGTGCCGGTCACCTTCATCGCCGTGATGATGCGGTCGAACTTCGATCGGCTTGCCGACATCGCGGAGGTCGCCAAAGCCTACGACGCACCCTTGCGCATCAACGTCTATCAAGCGGTCCGCTCCGACGCGTTCGCCCTGACCTACGACGAGTATTGGCAGGGTTTCGAGACGCTGTTTGCGCGCACCGATGCGATTGCGATCGGCGAGCCGCTGGTACGGGCGATGGCGGGCCTGCCGCCGCGCAGCGGCGGCTGCGGCGTCGCAACGGTGCGGGTGACGCCACGCGCCACGGTGCAGCCGTGCGTTTACTGGCCGGGCGGCGGAGCGGCGCTTGATATTCTTCTCGATCTCGGCGGGGCCATCACCGACAGCGCCCCCTTCAAGGCGGCGCGCTCGATACCGAAAGCCTGCATGAGCTGCGCGCATGTCGCGACCTGCGGCGGCGGCTGCGCGGGGCGCCGGCGCCTGCTCGGGACAACCGAAAGCCCCGACCCCTACTGCCCAGTGTTCCGGGGCGAGAATCGCACCCTTTCGGTTCGCATGGCATCAAGCCGCGAGCTGCCCAAGCTCGAGAGCGCCTGTACGACGATCGTCACAGCCAGGTGAGAACGTCCGCATGCGATGCAGGAGGCCATCATGAACGTTCCGCAGATCAAGCTGACCAGCCTCGCGCATGGCGGAGGGTGTGGCTGCAAGCTCGCGCCGGCCGTGCTCGAGGAGGTGCTCGCTCAGCAGCCGGCCGCCGCGCCATTCAAGCAGCTCCTCGTCGGTATCGAAACCGGCGACGACGCCGCGGTCTGGCAGCTTGACGAGAACACCTGCATCATCGCCACCACCGACTTCTTCATGCCGATCGTCGACGATCCGTTCGATTTCGGCCGTATCGCGGCAACCAATGCGATCTCGGATATCTACGCCATGGGCGGCAAGCCGATCATGGCGCTCGCGATCCTTGGCATACCGGTCGGCAAGATGCCGGTGACCATGGTGCGCGACATCCTGCGCGGCGGCGCGGAGGTCTGCGCGGCGGCCGGCATCCCGGTCGCGGGCGGGCATTCGATCGATTGTCCCGAGCCAATCTATGGTTTGGCGGTAATCGGGACGTGCCGGCCGCAGGACGTGCGCCGCAACGCCGACGCGCGCGCCGGCGACGCCATCATCCTGACCAAGCCGATCGGCGTCGGCATCTACTCGGCCGCGATCAAGAAGGACGCCCTGCCGCACGGCGGTTACGGCGAGATGGTCGCCACGACGACTTTGCTCAATCGTGTCGGTGCCGAGATCGCGCGCGATCCTGCCGTTCACGCCATCACCGACGTCACCGGCTTCGGGCTGCTTGGGCACGGACTCGAGATGGCGCGCGGTTCCAACCTGACGATCACCGTCCGTGTCGGCGACGTTCCGCTCCTGACACACGCGACCGCGCTCGCCCAGCAGGGCTTCGTCACCGGTGCCTCGGACCGCAACTGGGCAAGCTATGGTGAGGGCGTGACGTTACCGCCGAGCCTGCCGGTCTGGCAACGCCAGCTGCTCACCGACCCGCAGACTTCCGGAGGCCTGCTGTTTGCGTGCGCGCCTGAGCGCGCCGACGCGATCCTGCGCACATTGATCGACGCCGGCTGCTCCATGGCCGGCATCGTCGGACGCGCCGAGCAAGGTCCGGCGGGGATCAGGGTCGAGGCGTAAGTATCGCGGCCGCGAAGCCGTTGTTGGCCAACCCTAATTTCCGTTACACCGTGACGGCAAGGCGGATCTCGTGCCGCGCGAGCGAAGCACGGCGGCACGTGATCAAGCTAGGCTCAAGCTCGCCCGGACCATTGCGGCCATGGTGATCGCCGGCTGGAGTGCGGCCGGACGGCAAGCTATTGAAAAGCCGGCTACAAGGAACTTTCCAGGCCTGGATCAGGGGAAATGCATGGACGTGTCGAGCGAGACTGGGCTGGCCGGTGGAGCGCGTCGTCTGGGAAAGACTGAGTTGACGGTCAGCCGGATCGGCTATGGGGCCATGGAGCTCGCCGGCGCACCGCGAGCCCGCGCAATCGACGAGCGCGATGCCATCAGGTTCATCAACCAGGTCGTCGATTCCGGGATCAATTACATCGACACTTCCATCGACTACGGTCTCAGCGAGCGGCTGATCGGCAAGGCTCTGGCGCATCGCAGAGACGAATTCACACTCGCCTCGAAGTGCGCCTGCCAAGTCGGAGTGGAAGCGTCCGAAGACGGTGGCGAGAAGCACATCTATACCGGTGAGAACGTCACCGCCGGGGTCGAGCAAAGTCTTCGCCGGCTCAAGACCAGCCACCTCGACGTGGTTCAGGTTCACGGGAACCCAACCAGAAAGGAGCTGGAAGACGGCGGGGTGATCGAGGCCCTCCTCCGGCTCCAGAAAGCGGGCGCCGTCCGTCACCTGGGAATCTCATCCCGGCTCCCGCTGCTCGCCGAGTTCGTCGATGTCGATTACTTTACCGTGATCCAGGTGCCCTACTCCGCCTTGCAGCGACAGAACGAGGATGTCATCTCGGCCCTGCGGCGCGCCGGAAAGGCGGTCGTGGCCCGTGGCGTGACCGGTCGCGGCGCACCCGGGAAGCAGTGGACGACCCGGCCGATCGGGACTGCTGATCGCGAAGCGCGCGACCTGTGGCAAGGCGCCAGGCTGAACGAGCTGTTGGGCGGCATGTCGCCGATCGAGTTCATGATCCGATTTGCAATGACCAACGACAACGTCGATGTGGCCCTGGTTGCGACCACCGACGCCGGGCATCTCGCATCCGATGTGGCGTATGCCATGAAGGGACCGCTCGATATGGCGTTGTTCCGCGCGGCCAGCGAGCGCCTCGAGGCCGCCGGAGGCGGCCCGGGGCGAGGCAGCTACCATCGCGGCGGCCCGACGCCGGTCCTTTAGGCGCGACGCGCACGCAACTCCGGCAGATAGGCTCAATAGAGAAAACTCGCCGCCGCCTGCGTCATCCAGCGCGCCGGGGGCGCCGGTGAATATCCTTGACGTCCGCAAAGGCAATATCGGGATTCTCCCGGCCGGTGTACTCGAGATCGAAGGCGTTGCGCGCGAGGAATACCAGATCGCCATCCAGATCTTCAGCGATGGCCGACTGGTGCCTCGCGGCGAACCGCTCAAATATCTTGGGGTCTTCGGCTGAGATCCAGCGCGCGAGCTGGAATTCCGCCGGATCCCAATAGACGTCCAGGCCGTATTCGGCGGCGAGACGCGCCCTGAGCACGTCGAGCTGCAACGGGCCGACCACGCCGACCAGCGCCGGAGAGCCATCGGCCGGCCTGAAAACCTGCGCCACGCCTTCCTCGGCCAGATGCTGCAGAGCCTGTCTTGCTTTCTTGGCTTTCATGGCGTCCAGCAGGCGAACCCGGCGCAGGATCTCCGGCGCGAAGTTCGGCACCCCTGAAAAGTTGAGGTCTTCCGATTCCGTCAGCGTGTCGCCGATGCGCAGTGTTCCATGATTGGGGATGCCGACAACGTCTCCGGCGCGCGCCTCCTCGGCCAGCGCCCGATCCTGAGCGAAGAAAAACTGCGGTGCGTGCAGGCTGATGGTCTTTCCGGTTCTGACCTGCTTGACCTTCATGCCGCGAACGAGCTTTCCGGAGCAAAGACGCACGAAAGCGATGCGATCGCGATGGTTGGGGTCCATGTTCGCCTGGATCTTGAACACGAACGCCGTCAGGCTTGGCTCGGCCGCCGAGACCGTTCTGGTGTCGGCCTCCTGCGCCCGCGGAGGTGGCGCCATCGCGACGAGCGCATCGAGCAGATCGCCGACGCCGAAATTCTTTAACGCACTGCCGAAGAAGACCGGGGTCATGTGGCCTTCGGCGAAAGCCTTGCGATCGAAGCGCTTGCAGGCTTCTCGAACGAGGTCAAATTCCCCGGCGAGCGCTGCCGCGTCGAGAGTGGGGTTGAGGGCCGCCACCTCGGCAGTTGTCATCGTGTGAAGCCGGCCGGCCGCTGTGGCATCGCCGTCGAGCAGACGGACGCCGCCCGTTTCCACGTCGAGCGTGCCGACGAAATCGCGTCCGCGTCCGACCGGCCAGGTCATGGGCGCCGTGTCGAGCGCCAGAGTCTTCTCGATCTCGTCCATGAGATCGAACGGGTCGCGGCTCTCCCGATCCATCTTATTGATGAAAGTGATGATCGGAATGTCGCGCAGCCTGCACACCTCGAACAACTTGCGGGTCCTCGGCTCGATGCCCTTGGCGGCGTCGATCACCATCACGGCCGAGTCGACCGCCGTGAGAGTCCGGTAGGTGTCTTCCGAGAAGTCTTCGTGACCGGGCGTGTCGAGCAGATTGAACACGCAGCCGCCGTACTCGATCGTCATCACCGAGGTGACGACCGAGATGCCGCGTTCGCGCTCGATGGCCATCCAGTCCGACCGGGTGGAGCGCCGGTCCCGCTTGGCCTTGACCTGGCCGGCAAGCTGAATCGCCCCGCTGGACAGCAGGAGCTTTTCCGTCAACGTGGTCTTGCCGGCGTCCGGATGCGAGATGATCGCGAAGGTGCGCCGGCGCTCGACCTCGCTTGCCGATTTGAGGGGCGCGCCAAGGGGGGCGTGAATCGATGCGTCCATTCCGGGATGGATGTGGCAGTTCCGGCCGCCTCAATCAAGATCGCCGGGTGTGCCGGGTGTGCCCTCCGCAACGGTTGCCGCGGGGCGCGCGCGGGCGCCAACCTGACGATCAGCATCGGTGCCGACGCCCCCGAGGCGCACGGCCGCGCTCTCCCGGCAGGGCTTTATCACCGCGGCCTCTGACGCCGGGCGGCCATATCGGAGATAGCCCACCCTTGCTGCCAACAGCGAAATTCGTCACTTTGGGGAGCGATTCGGGAAACGCTCGTGGATGGAGAAGGAATATTGAACAGGTGGATGTTGGGCGGGCTGGCCGCGACCGTGTTGGCGTTTCCAGTTTCGGCACAGACTTCGGTTCAGCGCGGTGACTACCTGGTCAATACCATCATGACCTGCGCCAATTGCCACTCGCCGAAGGGACCGCCCGCCGCAGTCGCCGGCAAGGATTTTTCCGGCGGCTTGCGCTTCAATGAGCCGCCGTTTGACGTCACTGCGCCCAACATCACACCCGACCAGGAGACTGGCATCGGCAGCTGGAGCGACGCCGATATCAAGAAGCTGTTGCTGACCGGTGTGCGGCCGAACGGTGTTCCAGTCGCCGAGGCCATGCCCACGTCGTTTTATCCGATCCTGACGCCCGGCGACCTGGACAGCATCGTCGCCTATCTGCGCAGCCTCAAGCCGGTCAAGAACAAGGTTCCGAGCCCGATCTACAAGATCGCGCTGCCGCATCATGTCTTTCCAGGCGCCGAAAAGGCCTATTCTCCAGCCGACTTCAACGACAGGCTCAAGCGCGGATCCTATCTCGTCACCATCGGCCACTGCATGGAATGCCATACGCCGATGGAACGTGGCGCGTTGCAGATCGAACAACTCGGCAAGGGCGGCCGGGAATTCAAGGGGCCGTGGGGTGTCTCGGTGTCGCGCAATATCACCTCGCATCGTGAAAAGGGCATCGGTGCCTGGACCGATGCTGAGATCAAAACCGCGATTACCCAGGGCAAGCACAAGGACGGCACGCCGCTGAAGGGGCCAATGGGCTTTCAGTACTACGCCAAGATGACGGATGCGGACATCGATGCCGTCATCGCTTATCTGCGCACCCTTCCGCCAAAGGGATAGCCGTTACTTACTCGGCGCAGCGACCACCGCGACGTTCTGCGGGCCGCCGCGGCAATACCGGCCGACGCGCGCGTGCAGGAGCGCAAGCGCGCGCTCGCCATCGACCGCCATCGGAGATGGCGCGCTGATCACCAGGCGTTCGAGGGCAAAGCTGTAGGCGGTCAGGCGCTCGCCGAGCGCCCGGCAGACCCGGGAAACGATCGTGATGTTTTCGCCGTTGCGACGGCGCGCATTGGCGCGCTCGCCAGCGCTCACGCTCGCCGCCTGCGCGAGAAAAGCGTCGCGCCGGCGATCCATGTCGGCAACGCGCGCCGCGATCGCAAAGAACGGCTCGATCCGGATGGTGTCTTCGCGCGCATCATTGGTCAGCGTTGCATAGGCCGAAGCCTCCGAACTTCGCTCTGCCTCGTTCAAGTGCTTCCAGTAGGCGGCGCGATCAAACTTGACCGGGACCGGCGCCGGTTTCTTTTTTTTTGACGAGCGATCGAAATCAAGCTCGTCCAGCACATACGCTTGAAACACGCTCTCCCAGCGATTGCGATCGTAGGGCGGCGGGATGATCTGGCGGCCGAGATCGCGCAACTGTCGTTCCTCGTCGGTCAACAGAAAATCCGAGGGTTTGCCGCCGCCGCCGAAGATGGCGTCTCGTTCGATGCGGGCATGAGCCTCGTCGGTCGCCAGCGACGGCCGCACCCGGTCGAAATCTCCGTAGAGGCCGCAGCCGCCCACAGGAAGGGCCATAACGAGGCCGATGGCGCCACACAGAAGGCGCGGCCCGCGTAAGGCGTCTGGCAATCTCTTACGCGGGTGCATGAACTCTGGTCTGTCCGGTTATGGGCGCGAGGCCCGTCGCCGCCGTCGCCGCCGCTGGCTGCGGCTGGGCGGCTCCTCGGTAAATCGCTCGATCCGAATCACCGGTAAAATGATGACGGTCGCCGAAGCCTGCGCTCCCTCTTTCCGTCTGCTGCGCCGCGCCCGCCGCGTCCGCTCGGGAAAACTAATCACCGATCCCATCGTCGCTGTCCCCCGCCGGGCCGAACTGGCCCGCCCGATCAACAATCGGTGAGGGGATTTAGCGGCATCCAAGGTTAACGGTCCGCTAACGCGGCGCACTTAGTTTGAACGGCCGTGAGCTCCGGTTCGGCGTGAGGGGACGCCGTCAAACATGATGAAACTGCCGAATCTCGCCGGTTTCGAGGGTCTGATCGATCTTGATCGACGCGGTATCGACATCCGGCCGACACTCCTGCGAGTCCTTACCGATCAATACCTGCACCGGCGCGACCACACGCTGGACGAGGAACGCCAGTACACCGAGCTGACGCTACGGCTCCTCGACGAGACCGACGTCGCAGCGCGGGCAACCGTGGCGGCGCGCCTGGCGCCGCATGCCGTTGCGCCGCGAGCGATCCTGTTGCGACTGGCCCGCGACGTGCTCACCGTGGCCGAGCCGGTGCTGCGGCTCTCGCCCAAGCTGACCCAGGACGAGCTTGCGGCCGTTGCGCGCGAGCGCGGGCCCAGCCATGCCGCGGTCATCGCCCGGCGCGCCCTGCCCGACCCCGCTTCGCCGCAGCCCGCCCCGCAGGCCGCGCCGGCGGCTGCGACAGCGCTGGCAGCGCCAATCAAGCCAGACATCGCGCCCACCAGCCGGCCGGCGCCGCCGCAACCCAAGGCTTCATCGCCAGAGCCGACACAAGTGCCGACACAAGTGCCGACACAACAGCCGACACAAGACATACCGGATCCGGCCGCGGAGACCGCAACCGCAAAACCCGATTTGGAGGCGAAGGAGCTGAGCGGACTGTTCTTCGCAGCCGACCCGGCCGAACGCCGGCTGATCCTGATAAGCCTCGAGTTCCTGCCCACGCCGCCGCCGACGCTGCCGCAGAGCATGCAGCAGATCGACGTCTGGCGATTTGAATTGGCTGCGCTACAGCACAAGACCGAAACAGTGATCCAAGATCTCGAACGCGCGCTTGGCATCTCGCGCAAGCTGGCGATGCGCATCATTGATGACAACATGGGCGAGCCGATCGTGGCGGCTGCCAAAGCGATGCAATTGCCGACCGACGTGCTGCAGCGGATACTTTTGTTCATGAACCCGCGGGTCGGACAATCGGTCGATCGCGTCTACGAGCTCGCCGGCCTCTACGAGGAAATCACGGCCGATGCCGCCCGCCGCCTGGTTGGAATCTGGCGAGACGCCGATCCGCCCGATCAACGGGCGACCAAGAATGCGGCCCTGTGGCAGGATGCAGTCGAACAGGCGCGCACCGCACTCTCGGACATCACGCGCCACGCGCCGACGCCGCGTCGGAATACGCCCTCCGGCTTACTGTTTCTTCGCCAGCCCACGGACAAGGCGGCCGGCTGATCGAGCGCGCGGGCGGACCGCCGCTGGCTACTTCACCACGCGGTCGAGGAAGTGCCGGCCCGCACGATCTTCCACCTCGATCACCCATACGTCCGGATCGAAGCGGATCTCGCGCACGATCCGTTCCTCGACCTTCGCCTCCGGCACCGGTGCCTCTCCGAGACTGCGGATGAAAGCGCGATCGCTCGGATGAGCCTCGTCGAAGGCCGATTGCGGCGCAGGGCCGAACAGCTCGGCTTCGCCGTCGAGCCGGTTGAGCTTGATGAAGATCGCGCCCGCCTCCTCGGCGCCGCGCCGGCGCACCGCCGCAAACGCACCCTCGCCATGACAGCGGCGCACATAGGCGGCAACCCAGATCGCGGACTTGAGGCGCATGGAGCTTATCTACGTCTTGCGCGCCGATCGCGTCCATCCGTCGAGATCGACGGTCGGATCAGCAAGATTGTTAAAGTGCGAGTTGGATGCGCGGGTCAAGCCCGGGCTTATTCCAGCGGACGGCCGGTGATGGCGGAGAGCTCGCGCGTGAGGCGGTGGGAGACCTCGCCGGTGATCGGCAATCTGCGCTCGCGCTCGAATTGCTCGATCGCGTTCTTGGTATCGGCGTCGACGACGCCGCTCGGCTTGAGCTGGCCATAGCCGAATTCGGCAAGCGCCCGCTGAACCGCAACGATGCGCCTGGAGGGCGCGAGCACTTCGGCAATCGGGTCGAGCCGTACCTGCTGGACAGCCGGACGCAGGCCCGACGGCGCCTTCGCGGGCTTGGCCTTCGATTGCCGGATCGAACTAAGCAGGGCCTCGCTCGGCTCGGCGCTGGGCTTCAAGTCGACGGCCTGCTCAAAGTCGCGGACCGCGGCGTCGGTGCGCGGACCATAGCGGCCGTCAACAACGCCATCGTAGTAGCCGCGGCGCGCCAGCTCGCGCTGGATATCGGCGACGATCTCAGGCGTCGGACGCCCCGCCGGCTCGTTCCTGGCCGATGCCAAGCGCGGCCGCATGCGCGGCAATACGACGTCCTTTGCGGCGTGCTTCCGCGCCGCCGGAACCGCCGCCACAGTGTCCTTGAACATCGGCGCCGGGTGCGGCCCCGCCTGCAGCAGCAGGCCGTTCACCACGATCGCAATGATGGCAAGGGAAGCCACGATGAAGGCGACCGCGTCGCGGTGGCTCCAGCCGAGCCGCTCCAGGAGCGGCCAGCGCGACCCGCCTGCGGCCCGCTTGCTGCTGCGCTTGGGCTTAGGCACGGATCTTCACCAGGTTCTCGGCCGGACGCTGAGCTGACGGCGTCGTGGTGCGCGCACTGGCAGGACCGATCGAGGCCAGTTCGGCAGAGCGACGCGCGCTTTCGCAGTCGACCGGCAAGCGGATGGTGACGCTCGTGCCCTCCCCGATCCGGCTCGCGATCTCGATCTCGCCGCCGTGTAGCGCAACCAGCCCTTTCACGATCGAGAGCCCCAGGCCGGTTCCATCATGCCGACGGTCATAGGAGGAGCGCGCCTGAAAAAACGGATCGCCGATGCGGGCCATGTCCTCGCTGTCGATGCCGACGCCGGTGTCGGCGACCGCCACCGCAAAGATGCCGGCCTCGTGCCGGGCGCTGACCGTGATCTTGCCGCCGCGGTCGCTGAACTTGATGGCGTTGGAGACGAGATTGAGCATGATCTGATTGAGCGCACGCTTGTCGGCCACGATATCGGGCAAATCGCCCGGGAGCGATGTGACCAGTTCAATCTCTGATTCGCGCGCTTTGAGGGCAAGTAGCCCGCAGCAGTCCTCGATCACCTGGCGCGGCGAAAACGGCTCGGGCGTGATCTCGAAATTGCCTGTCTCAATCTTGGACATGTCCAGGATGCCGTTGACGACCGAGAGCAGGTGGCGTCCCGAGTCATTGATCAGCTGGGCGTATTCATGCCGACGGTTCGCGTCGATCAGCAATGTCGCTTCCTTGCAGAGCATTTCGGAGAAGCCGATGACGGCGTTGAGCGGCGTACGCAGCTCGTGACTCATGGTGGCGAGGAACCGGCTCTTGGCGGCGTTGGCGCGCTCGGCCTCCGCGCGCGCCAGTTCGACGGCCTGCTCCTCCTGCTTGCGCTGCGTGATGTCGCGCATGACGGCAACGACTTCGCGCTGGTGCAGAAGTTCCTGGATCAGCTCGGGGGCGAGCTCCTCCGCCAAGGGTCCATCGCCCAACGCCTGATCGAGCGCGCGACAGCGCATCTCGACCCAGATGAAATTTGCGCTCTCCGCCGGGCTGTCACGTCGCACGCGAAACTCGACCGAGCGGCTGCCGCCGAGCGCCGCCGCATCGGCAAGCGCGGTGAGATAGGCGGGACGATCGGCCACGTGCACGCGATCGAACAGGCCGTGGCCCAGCAACTCCTTGGTCTTGACGCCAAGCAACAGCTCGACCGCAGGCGACACGAACAGCACGGCGCCGTTGCGATCGTGCCGCGTGATCACGTCGGTCATGTTGCGCGCGAGCAGTCGGTAGCGGTCCTCCTCCGCGTAGTGCAGCCAGACGCTCGTGCGCGCGAGCGATTGTGCCCCAAGCGCTATGCCCGTCGCGTAAAGCGAGGCCGAGACGACACCAAGCCCGACCAGAACCGCCATTGCGGCCCGCTCCTGCTCCGCCGGAAGCGGCGGCGGCATCAGTTCGAACCTCCCGGCAAGCAACAGGAGCGCGGCAGCCGAAAGGGCCATCGTCGACGCCACCGTGACGACGCGCCGCGATGCCGACAGCGCGGCTTCGAGCGGCACCACGACCAGCCATATCGCCGCAAAAGAGGAGATGCCGCCGGTTCGAGCGGCCACCATGAGCACGAGGCCGGTGAGCGCAAGCGAGGACAGCATATGCGCATCTTCGTACCGTCCGGTGCGGGACAGAAAGAAGGCGATCAGGATCGGCGTGACCAGCCAAGCGAACATCATCGCTTCCATCACACTGGGAACGCCGCGCAGCGCAACATAGAGCGGGAACGACGCAAAGATGGCGAGACCGCCCAAGAGGCGCGGCGCGATGAAGGCGCGATGCCGCGCGGATGTCAGTGCGTCCTGGCGCGCGGTCGGATGCACCAAGGTATCAATGTAGTTCCGTAGCGGTGCGATCAAACTCACGTTCCCTGTGCACGTCCGGGCATGGCGGACGCGCTCCCCTTCTGTAAGGGCCGGATCGTGTCAGAGGCGGCTTAAACGAACGCTAAGGGCTCGGTAGCGCGGGCCTGCCGTGCCGAAAGCAGGGCCAATTCACAGCCGCCTGCAGGCGTCATTCTCCCCACATGGTGAACACCCGGTTTCCGCCGTTGTCGATCTGCGCTGCCACCATGGGCGGGTGGACGGATCCGGCCGTGTGCGCGCGGTATCTTCCCGCGCGGTCGCGTCGTTCTCAAAAATTCGCGACCTCAATCATTCAAATTTTACGAAAATACGTGGCTTATTCGCTTCGAACTTGGAACCTCGCTTTCAAGCCTCGCTGCTAGGGTACAGGCTCACGTGCGGCCGGTAACAGCCGCGGGGAACATGATACAGGGGCTGGGGTCATGCGATTCCTGTTGCGAATGGCATTCTGGCTTGGGCTCGTGCTGGTCCTGCTGCCGAGCGCAGGCACCGAGCCGACGCCGAAGACGCAGGTCGGTACGGTCGAAGCCGTATCCGCCGCGCGCGCCGCCATCAGCGATCTCCGAAACTTTTGCGAACGTCAGGCAGAGGCTTGCAGCGTCGGTTCGCATGCGGCGATCGTGATCGGCCACCGGGCGCAGGCCGGCGCCAAGATGCTGTACGAATTCCTCAACGAGCAGCTCGGTCCGCAACCGACCGAGACGGTCGGCTCGACCGGCAAGCCCGCGCCGGCTCAGGGCACGCTCACGTCAGAGGATCGCGCGCCGACGTGGCGCGCACAGCAGCCGCACCGGGATTGATCCGGTCCACCCAGCCAGGGCTGTCTTGCCTCGACCTGGCGACCGGAACTCGTCACATTCCCTCTCGACCACGTCGATCGAGCCTTGGGCGGCCGCGCGGCAGGCTATATATATCGCAGAGACGGCCCATCGCCGTTGTGTGCAGCCGAGACCATGACGATAGACGAGATCATCGAGAACTTTTCACTGCTCGACGAGTGGGACGATCGCTACCGCTACGTCATCGAGCTCGGCCGGTCGCTCGCGCCGCTTGACGAACGCGACCGTCGCGAGGCCAACAAGGTGCAAGGCTGCGCGAGTCAGGTCTGGCTCGCAACCACGGTCCGGCCGAACGGCCAGGATGGCCCGGTACTGTTATTCGTGGGCGACAGCGACGCGCACATCGTGCGCGGCCTGATCGCCATCCTGCTCACGATCTATTCGGGCAAGCACGCCCGCGACATTCTCAAGACGGACGCGGTCGCGCTCTTCGAACGTCTGGGGTTGCGCGAACATCTCACGCCGCAGCGCTCGAACGGATTCCGCTCCATGGTCGAGCGCATCAAGACAGACGCCCGTGCGGCGCTCGCGGCACCGGCGGAGTTGGCTTAGCTATTTTCCACGCTATTTGCGTCGCCGGCGCTGCTGGCCGAGGCCCATCTGCTTGGCCAGTTCCGAGCGCGCGATGGCGTAGTTCGGCGCCACCATCGGATAGTCGGATGGCAGGCTCCACTTCTCGCGGTACTGATCCGGAGTCATGTTGTATTGCGTGCGCAGATGCCGCTTGAGCGACTTGAATTTCTTTCCGTCCTCAAGACACACGATGAAATCGGCGGTGATCGATTTCTTCACCGACACCGCCGGCCTGAGCGGTTCGGCCGTCACTTCGCCCTGCCCGCTCGACACCCGCGTGAGCGCGGCGTGAACCTGATTGATCAGCGTCGACAGGTCCTGCGCCTGCACAGTATTATTACTGACATAGGCGGAGACGATGGACGCCGTCAGCTCGATGTAGCTTGCGCCTGACGTATTCTCGTTCATGGCGGATCGATCCTGCTGCCTGTTTGGGCCTTTCTTTCAGCCTGTCGTATCCGCAGGTATTCTTGTGTTCGCAGCCCAGCAATGGGTGTTCGAAGACCGAGATACCAGGGTTGACCATTTTTATACTTGCCGTTCCTGGAACGCAATAATTGATTCCGAGTGATAACAAGACATTCCGTGGCAGAAGTTATGGTTATGCTTTCGTTTCTGATCAAATCTACGCGATAAGATGTGGATTTCATCGTGTATATTGCAGCCGCCGTGGTTACTGGCGGCGATGCCGCCCCAGATGGCACCCATATGAATTGATCGATCACGCTGTAGTGATCGACGATTTATGCTTGATTGGTAAGAGAGTCGCCATGAGCCCATCGGACAAGACCCGACAGAAAATCGCCAAAACCGACGCGGAATGGCAGAAACTGCTCACTCCCGCGCAATATCGCGTCGCCCGCCGGCATGGCACCGAGCGCGCCTTTTCGGGACCGTATTGGAACGAGAAAGCCGCGGGTCTCTACAGCTGCGTCTGTTGCGGCTCACCTTTATTCTCTTCCGAAACCAAGTTCGATTCGGGTACCGGCTGGCCTAGTTTCTGGGCACCAGTCGAGAAGGACGCGGTGACCGAGCACGATGACCGATCCTTCTTCTTCATACGGCGTACCGAGATCCACTGCAGCGCCTGCGATGCGCACCTCGGGCATGTCTTTCCGGACGGGCCAAAGCCGACGGGCGCGCGATATTGCATGAACGGCACGGCGCTGAGCTTCACGCCGAGCGGCCATGAGGACAAATCCTGAGCAGGTGCGGGCGCGAGATTTCAACCCGCGCTACGAGTTGTTCTCGATATGCGCGCGCAACTCCGCGATCGAACCGAAGCGCACGGTTCCATGCGGCAGCTGGGCCTCGATGGAGCCGTCGGCATAGAGCGTATAGGCCATGCCATCGACGACGCCAGATTTCAGAATCGCGACCGACCGGGGCGGCCGCTCCGATGGCGGTCGCGGCTCCTCGCCCGGCGATGCCGGAGGCGACTGCCGCGCAACTTCATCGGGCTTCGGCTGTTCGGCTGGGCCAGGGCGCCGCGGCCACATCGAATCGAACGCTTCCGGCGGATGGGGCGGACGCGGGCCCTTTGCGCGAAACAGAAAATCCAGTCGGGGTTCGCGGGTCTCGGCCGTTCCCCCGGGCCGCGTCCCAGGCTCCGATCTCGGCTCCGGGACTGCTGGGTGCGGGCCGCTGCCGTTCGGAGACAACGGAACGTCCTCACTATTGGTGACGACCCGGTCCGGGCGCACCATGGAGGCGCGCAAGCGTTCAAGCGCTGACCCGGAAACCTCTATGGCGGCAGCCGGTGGCGCCTCTGCCGGCCTCGGCTCCGCTGGCCTCGCCTCCGCTGGCCTCGGCTCGGGCGGGCGCGGCTCAGGCGAGCGAGGCTCTGGCGGGTGTGGCGGCTCCACTTCAGGCGCCTCGGCCCGTCGTTGGATCGCGGGAGGCTGCCGCTGAATGTCAGGGAGATGCCTGATATCGCCCACAGCGGCGGCTAGCGTCGCGGGCCGGGTTCTGAGCGCTTCTGCGATGGCCCTCAATTGCCTCACCGCAGCTGCCAAGCCAATCAGCAAAGATCCGCCTACGAGGGCAGTCGCCCCCGCAATGATCAAGGTTTGACCGTCGGCAGAGCCGTGGGAAGGAGCACCAAACGCAATCGTCATCACCCCGGCGCCGGTGATCAGAATACCCAGTACGAACAAGATCAAAGACATACTTGGCACCCGCCCGCCCTAAACGCCCTTGGAACCCCCATAGGCGTATGGTTACTAAGAATTCTGACCCCATTCCTGTGTGTTAGCAATCATTAATCTTAATGATCATGGGAGGTATCCAACTGATTCGGCGTGGGGGAACATTGCGCCCCGCGCAACGGATTACGACGACTCGCCGCCCCTGATCACGAAAACCCCCAACGCAGAAACTTCCACCCCCGACTGGCCATCTAAAGACCGGTCGTCAAAGACCGCCGTTCTGCTTCGCCACCAAGCTATAGAGCATCAAAATAGGCATGGTGCTGATACGCGAGGTCATGCCCGCGACGCGGGCGGCGGCCGGCTTATCATCGGCGGCCGCCCAAGCCTAGCACCTTTTTCTGATTCGGCCAGATCACAAACCAGACGTTGAAAGCGATGACCAACACAAGCCACATGCCAATCGCGATGATTGTCGGCCGGAGGCTGGAAGGTCAAGGATTGCCACTCGTCAACCGACCAGGATGATGATCTGCAGTACGATGATCCGCAGTACGATGATCTCCAGTACAATGTTTGCGGCGAGCGTCTTGTGGAGCGATTGAAAAAAAGCCGCCATAATAAAGCCCCTAGCAAATTCCCCGGGGGCCGGTAGCACGCGGATTGCCGGCTCAACACGGCCACGAGGCGTCGCTGGGGACGATCAGTGGTGGCCTGAACCGGTGGAACACGATATGCGGTTCTGAGTTATAGCAAGTACCCCCCCAAGTGTATGTCAGGAGACGACCAATGCCGTTCTCGCTTCCCGAACTGCCGTATTCCCACGATTCACTCGCGCCTTACATGTCGCGAGAGACACTCGAGTACCATCACGACAAGCATCATCTGGCCTACGTCAACAATGGCAATAACCTGCTCAAGGGTAGCGAATGGGAAAACAAATCTCTTGAAGAGATTGTGAAAGGCTCATTCGGCAAGAACCCTGGCCTGTTCAACAATGCCGGGCAGCATTTCAATCACACCCATTTCTGGCTCTGGATGAAGCCGAACGGCGGCGGCGACAAGCTTCCGGGCAACCTCGAAAAGCAGATCAAAGCCGATCTCGGCTCCGTGGAGAAGATGAAGGAAGAGTTCGTCCAGGCCGGCGTCGGCCAGTTCGGATCGGGCTGGTGCTGGCTGGCGGTCAAGGGCGGCAAGATCACCGTGATGAAGACGCCCAATGGCGAGAGCCCGCTGGTGCATGGGGCCTGGCCGATCCTGGGCTGCGACGTGTGGGAGCACGCCTACTACATCGACTACCGCAACCGGCGGCCCGACTACGTCAAGGCGTTCCTCGACCATCTGGTGAACTGGGAATACGTCGCCAAGATGCACGAGACCGCCATGGTCTCGGCCTGAACCACATTCGCGGTCGGCGGCGCCAGTGCCCCGCTTCTACAGATCGGCGGCACTAGCCGCTGACCGCGGATGGCTCGCGCGCGTGACGTGGCACCCGTGGGCGCGACGGGAGACCTGGAATCGCGCCATAATCGACCCATGGAGCAAAGCTCGACAGCGTCGGCCTGGGGTGGGGTGGACGCGGCTTCGGCGACACTCTGCGACCGGATCGCGCTGGCGCTCGTCGCGGTTGCGGCGATTGTGGCGCTCGCAACATTCCGGGACTATGGGCTGGGCTGGGATGACTATACCCACGCCGAATATGGCGACCTGCTGGTCGCCCTTTATTCATCCGGTTTTGCCGATCAACGAGCGCTCTCCTTCGTCAACCTGAAAATGTATGGCGGCGGCTTCGACCTGACGGCCACGCTGATTGCCAAGCTGCTGCCTTTCACCGTGTTCGAGACGCGGCGCCTCGTCGGGGCCGCGGTTGGCCTTCTCGGTCTGATCGTGGTCTGGCGCGGCGGCCGCCGGGTCGGCGGGCCGGTTGCGGGTCTCGTCGCGCTCGTACTGCTGGCAAGCTGTCCGCTCTACGTCGGCCACCAGTTCATGAATGCCAAGGATGGGCCGTTCTCCGTCGCGATGGCGATCATGCTCTTGGGGTTCGTCCGGGCATTCGAGCAATACCCGCGACCGTCGGCAGCGACCATCGCGCTGGCCGGGGTCGGCACCGGCTTGGCGATTGGCTCCCGCGTTCTCGGCGGCTTCGGCGTGGTGAGCGTCATTGGCGCGCTTGCGCTTGTCGTTGCGATCGGGGTCCGCCGTGATGGCGTGCGCGCCGCGGCTGCGGATGCCGCGCGCTTTGCGTTCGCGATGCTGCCCGCACTCGCCGTCGCCATCGCGGTGATCGCGGTGATCTGGCCATGGGTCGTCTCCGGTCCGCTCAATCTGCTGTGGGCGATCGACTACTTCTCGCGCTTCTTCGAGCAGCCATGGCACGAACTGTTCGGCGGCAAGCTCGTTCTGGTCACCGACATGCCGCGCGACTACGTCCCGGTGCTGCTGGCGCTCAAGCTGCCGGAAATCCTCCTCGTGCTCGGCCTTGGCGGCACGGCAGGCGCCCTGATCGGCGCGGCGCGCCGCGACGTCGCGGCAAACCGGCGCGCCGTGCTGCTGCTGATCGTGCTCGCAGCGCTTCTTCCAATCGCCGTCACCGTGCTGACCCGGCCCGCGATGTACAACAGCATCCGGCACTTCGTGTTCGTGCTGCCGCCGCTCGCCGTGCTGGGTGGGCTTGCGGGCGCTTGGCTGTTCGAGCGCGCGCGGCCGCATCTCCCGGTGGCCATCGTGGCCGCATTTCTGTTCGTCGCCGGCGTTGCCTCGCCCATCGTCGAGATGGTGCGGCTGCATCCCTACGAGTATACGCACTTCAACCGCATTGCCGGCGGCGTGGCTGCGGCGCGCAAGAGCTACATGCTTGACTACTGGGCGCTCTCCTTCAAGCAGGCGTCGCTCGGCCTCAAGGCGAAGCTTGCCGAGCTTGGGCTCAAGAAGCCGCCGGAGCGGCGCTGGAAGCTCGCGACCTGCGGCCCGCACCGCTCGCCGCAGGTCGAGCTCGGGCCGGACTTCGAGACCACCTGGGATCCAAAGGACGCCGACTTTGCGCTGATGCTGGGCGAGTTCTACTGCCGCAAGCTCGACGCGACGGTGTGGGTCGAAATCGCCCGCGCCGGCACCATCTATGCGCGCGTCTATGACATCCGCGGCCATACCTACGATACGCTGCTGACCCAGCCGGGCCTTCCCAGCCTTTGACGGCGGCAAGGGCGGCGGACTACGATGATCCAATAAAAATCATTTGGGAGGGACGACCATGCGTGTGTTCATTCCAGTCCTGCTGGCGATGGCGATCATGCCGCTCGCCGTAGCCGCACAAGACTTGGGCTCCGCCGCCTACATGGTGACCTATATCGAGGTGGCGCCGGCTTCGAATGGCGAGACCACCGCCCTGCTGCGCCAGCTCGCCGCGACCAGCCGCCAGGATGCCGGCCTCGTCCGTTTTGAGATTCTCCAGCGTACGGCACCATCCAATCAGTTCGTGATCCTGCAGGCCTGGAAGGACGAACAGGCGCTCGACGCGCACACGGGCAGCGCGCATGCCAAACAATTCCGCGACAAGGTGCAGCCGATGCTGATCGCCCCGATCGACGACCGCCTTTCGGTCGGCTTGACAACCGCCCCGCCCGCATCCGCGCAGGCCGGTCTCTACGTGGTGACCCATGTCGACGTCGGGCCTCCCAACCGCGACAAGATCATCGTGGCGCTGAAGGCGCTGGCCGGGCCGACGCGCAAGGATCCCGGCAACGTGCGCTTCGACGTGCTGCAGCAGAAGAAACGCACCAATCACTTCACCGTGACAGAGGCGTGGCGCGACCAGGCTGCGAATGACGCCCACGAGATCGCTGCGCACACCAAAGAGTTCCGCGCCGCGCTCGGCCCGCTTACCGGCGCGCTCTACGATCAGCGCTGGTACAAGCCGCTTTAGGCGCGACCGGCATTGGGTATCCTCACGTCGGAAAGCAGCCGTCCGGCGTGAGGCACTTCTCGAGGTGACGCCGCAGTCTCGAGCTCCTCGCTGCTACGGGCCGGACGGCGGATTGCCCCAGCCTCCGGCCTGCAGCGCCTGTCGGTGGGCGGCGCGGCGCAGATTGTCAGCGAGCACAGGATCGTCGACGCATCTGGCGACAATCACGCCGCCGACGCACAGGGCGACCATGGCCAGCGCGCGCTCCTGCTTTTCCGGCTCGGCAAGATCGGCCTGAAAGATGTCAACGAGCTTCTCCAGAACCTCGCGATAGGCGCCCCTCATCTTGTCGTTGCCGCGCGCCACATCGGACGTCTGCGCGATCAAGGGGCAGCAGCTTTCGCGATCATTGAAATGGTCGCGCGAGAAGTAGGCGTCGACCACCCTTTGGCTGCGCGGCTTGTGCGGCCCAGTCGGATCGCGCGCTGGCCGCTGCCATGGCTTGGGTGCCTCGCGACAGAGGAACCAGCGGATGGCCTCGGCATAGAGCTCAGCCTTGTCATGGAAGTGTCGATAGAACCCGCCATGCGTCAAGCCGGCATTTTCCATGACTTCGCCGATTGAGACCTCGGAGAAGCCCTTCTTGTTGAACAGACGCCGGGCGCTCTCCAGGATCTTCTGGCGTGTCTCGTCTTTGCGCTCTGGAGCATACGGCATGCGGTACTCCCGTCTGATGCCTCGATCATTTCGGCATCGATTAATAGTAGGGCGCAAAAGATGATCTTGAACATCTTTTGTCGATCACGAATGTCCCTCCAGTTCGCAGCGGGAGGCAGCCATGCTCGATCTAATTGGCACCATCGCGGCCGTGGCCATCATGATGTTCGTATTCAACGCCTTCATCACGTACATAGAGATAGCGCGCGGCGTTAAGCTGATGCTTTCAGGCATCATTGGTCTGTGGATCGGCGTGTGCGCGGCCGGCGCCGAAGCCGGCGCGGTCGAGACCTCCCAACCGTTCCCCTTGATCAGCATTTTTGTCGCCACGCCGCTTGTGGCCGCCGTGATTGCGGCGGCGTGGCCTGCCGCACGCAAGGCGATGTTGAGCGTGCCCATGCAGGTGTTGATCGGCGTCAATGTGGGCCGTGTGCTGGCGGTCTTCTTCCTTCTGCTCGCTGTAGAGGGTCGGCTCGCCGGCCCGTTTCCTTACTTCGCTGCCGGGGGCGACATCATCACGGGCGTCGCGGCGCTACGGACGATGCGGCTCGCGACCACTCCGGGCGCAGGCGCGACCGCGATCGCCGCCTGGGACCTGTTCGGCACTGCCGACCTCGTGCTCGCCATCACGCTTGGCGTTACCTCGGCGCAGGGCTCGCCACTGCAGGTGTTCCACTATCCGCCCGGCTCGGACGCGATGCTGCACCTGCCATGGTCGTTCGTGCCAACCGTGCTGGTGCCGTTCTGGCTGATCCTGCATGCGATCATCTGGGCGCAGCTTCGCCGACGCGCACAAACAACATGATCGGCTTGGCAATGCAGGCCGCGCATCGACGCATGCGCAGCGAAAATCCGCCATGTTCAGGTTGGACCCCTGTCGCTCGAATCCTGCGGGGCGCACACGCAAGCTGTTCTTCAAGGAGAGATCTTTGGCCGAGGAACCGCTGCCATATTTTCGCTATCACCCCGATCCGGTCGCGACCGGTATGCTGGTGGCGCGCGAGGACTTCGAGTGTCCAGTGTGTCACCGCAGCCGCGCCTATGCCTATGTGGGACCTTATACCAGCAACACCTACGGATTCGAGAATGGCGAAGAGATCTGCCCCTGGTGCATTGCCGACGGATCGGCGGCCCGAAGCTTGAATGCGACTTTCACGACCGTCCGATTTCTGTCCGCTCAGGCCCAAGCCCAGATGTCGCCCGAGGCACGCGCGGAGCTCGAACTGCACACGCCGTCGTTCCTTTGCCTGCAGCAGGAAGTGTGGCTGGATCATCATGGCGAGGCAGCCGCCTATATCGGAGCAGTCGACTTCGACCGCTATCTCGGATTGCCGCCCGCGGCCCAATCTGTCGTTCGCAACTGCGCTGGCGATAATCCCCGAGCGGCCTTGCGTCCCACCGATACCGTGCAGCGACTGCGAGCCGACGGTGATGGACCCCTGGTGTATCTGTTCCGATGCCTGCATTGCGACTGGTACAGTGCATTCTACGCAGCCGACCTGAGCGGCGATCCGGACGCCTGGAAGCGGAAGGCTGCAACGCTTCCACACCGCATCGTTGAATGGCTTGCCTCGAAATTTCGCTGACCGACAGCCGTCCCGCCGCTGCGAGGGCGGCATATGCGGCAAGTGCGGGCAGGTGAAGGAAGCAAAGCACCTGCTGATTGTTTGACCGACTGCCGACGCACTATCCGGGCCATCTTACGGAGAATAGCGCAGTGAACATCTCCCCGGGCGTCGGTCGATCCATTGTTCTCGGGCCCCTGCTTTGGATCTTGATTCTTTTGCCCGCCACGATGTTTCAGACGTCGCTCCTTCTTCTTGCAATGTTGCTGTTGCTCGCAATAGCCTGGCGAACAGCGACCCATCGATGGTGGCTGCTGACATTCATCACGCTGACGTCCTGGTTGCCGGCGATCGTCGGCACGCTGGCGGTCGCCTTTGCGTCCCACGCAAACCAGGAATCCGCCGGAGCGTATGTATTCATCGTCACGCTAATTCTCTGGCGGCTCATGCTTGCAACGATGTTGTTTTGGGCCATCGCGCTTGGCATCGCGGGCCTGCGGCGATTTTTGGTGGAATAGCCGCACGACCGCCTGGAGCGCGGGCACCGTGACAATGCACGACGGCCGCCCGAGAATCGTCATGCAGCAGCTCGTTCGGGCAGTCGGCCGCGGTCTCAGCTCACCCCGCCAGTGCCGCCAATATCCGCGCCCAGCTGCGCGTGCCCTTGTGGAAGCTCACGAGGTCGAACTTCTCGTTCGGCGAATGCACGCGGTCGTCGTCGAGCGCAAAGCCCACCATCAGCGTGTCCATGCCGAGCACGCGCTTGAAGTCGGCGACAATCGGAATCGAGCCGCCCTCGCCCACCGTGACGGCCTTGCGGCCCCACTCGGTTGCGAGCGCCGCGCGCGCCTTGACCAGCGCCGGGTTGTCGAACGGAAGCTGGATCGGCGGGGCGAGACCAAAGTTCACAAACTCCACCTTGGCGTCCGCCGGCAGCCGATCGCGCACGAACTTGCGGAACGCATCGCGCACCTTCTTCGGGTTCTGCGCGCCGACCAGCCGGAAAGAGACCTTGGCCATGGCCTGGCCCGGGATGACGGTCTTGGCGCCCTCCCCGGTGTAGCCGCCGATCAGGCCATTGATCTCGGCGGTCGGCCGCGTCGCGATCTGCTCGATCACCATGCGGCCCTTCTCGCCGGCCGGAACCTTGAGGCCGACCTCGCCGAGAAAATCCTTCGGCGTGAGCTTGAGCCGCTTGAGGTCGGCCTTGATGTCCTTGGGCAACTCCTTCACGCCTTCGTAGAAGCCCGGGATAGTGACCTTGCCGTTCTTGTCGTGCATGGCGCCAAGGATGCTCGCGAGCACGCGCAGCGGGTTCTGCGCGGCGCCACCGAACAGGCCGGAGTGCAGATCGCGGTCGGCGCAGGTGACTTTCACCTCCTCGTAGACGAGGCCGCGCAGCGAGGTCGTGATCGCGGGCGTCCTGGTGTCCCACATGCTGGTATCGCAGATGAGCGCGAGGTCCTGCTTGAGCTCGCGGGCGTTATCCTTGACGAAGCCAAACAAGTGGGCGGAGCCGCACTCCTCCTCGCCCTCGATCATGGCGGTTATCGGCAGCGGCAGCGAGCCGGTGACGGCCTTGAAGGCGCGGCAGGCCTCGATGAAGGTCATCACCTGGCCTTTGTCGTCGCAGGCGCCGCGCGCCACGATGATCTTGCGGCCATCGGGCGTCGTCGCAATGCGCGGCGAGAATGGCGGCTGCTCCCACTGATCGAGCGGGTCGACCGGCTGCACGTCGTAGTGGCCATAGAACAGGACGCTCGGACCGCCGTTCGCGCCGCCGTTGCCGCTTGCGTTGCCGCCTTTGGCGACGACGACCGGATGACCCTGCGTCGCCCGCACGCTGGCGTCAAAGCCGATCCCTGACAGGTCGCGCGCCACGAACTCGGCGGCGGCGCGGCACTCGTCCTTGTAGGCCGGATCGGTCGAGATCGATTTGATCTTAAGGAACGCGAACAAGCGATTGAGGCTTTTCTCGAACTCGGCATCGATGCGGTCGAGGACAGCGGGCAACGCGTTGAGCGGTGATGTCATGACGAATGCCTGATCGCGCGAGAAGCCTGTTGCGATGCCGATCCGCGCGCGCGATCGGCATCACCTACGTGTTTGTTGAAATGCCGACTCTAAAGAGATGCGCGGCCAGCACAAGGTTGGATGGCGGCCGCCCGGTCCTTTTCAGGCCGCTGCCTATCGCCTCAGAATGCCGCCGAGCGTCCCGCGCACGATGGCACGGCCGATGGTATTGCCCATCGAGCCGCCGAGCGATTTACCGATGTCGCCGGCGACCTTGCCGGCGACGCGGTTCACCACCGAGCGCGTCACGTCGCGCGCGACGTACTGGCCGACCGACAGCCGCTGTCCGCGTGCCCGGGTGGTGCCGAAAATCCCGCCGAGCATGGAGCCGACGCCGCTCAGCCAGCCGCCGACCCCGGATTCGCCTTGCTGTTCGCTTCCGGGCGCCGGTGCCGATGTCGAGCCGGTCTGCTGCACGCGCTTGAGCAAAACCTCATAGGCCGATTCTGCATCGACCGCCGTATCGTATTTGCCTCTGACAATGCTGTTGGCGATGATCGCGTTGCGCTCCTCCGGCGTCACCGGGCCGACGCGCGCCGACGGCGGCCGTACCATGCAGCGCTCGACCATCGAGGGCGTGCCGTTGCCCTCCAGGAACGACACCAGCGCCTCGCCCTTGCCGAGCTCGCTGATCACGGTCGCGGTGTCGAGTTTCGGATTGGCCCGGAACGTCTCGGCGGCGGCCCGCACCGCCTTCTGGTCGCGCGGCGTAAAGGCGCGCAGCGCGTGCTGCACGCGGTTGCCGAGCTGCGCCAGCACCTTGTCGGGCACGTCGAGCGGGTTCTGGGTGACGAAGTACACGCCAACCCCCTTCGAGCGGATGAGCCGCACCACTTGCTCGATCTTTTCGAGCAGCGCCTTGGGCGCCTCGTTGAACAGGAGATGCGCCTCGTCGAAGAAGAACACGAGCTTGGGCTTGTCCGGGTCGCCGACTTCCGGCAGTTCCTCGAACAGCTCCGACAACAGCCAGAGCAGGAACGTCGCGTAGAGCCGCGGGTTCGCCATCAGCTTGTCGGCCGCCAGGATGTTGACGATGCCGCGGCCGTCGCGGTCGGTGTGAATGAAATCCTTCAGCGCCAGCGCCGGCTCGCCGAAGAACTTCTCGCCGCCCTGGTTCTCCAGGACCAGGAGCTGGCGCTGGATGGTGCCGACAGTCTGCTTCGACACGTTGCCATATTGCGTGGTGAGCTCCGAGGCATGTTCGGCGATGTAGCCGAGCATCGAGCGCAGGTCCTTGAGATCGAGGAGCAACAGCCCCTCCTCGTCGGCCACCCGGAAACAGATGTTGAGCACGCCTTCCTGCACCTCGTTGAGGTCCATGAGGCGCGACAGCAGCAGCGGGCCCATTTCGGAAATAGTGGCGCGAATGGGATGTCCCTGCTCGCCGAACAGATCCCAGAACACGACCGGAAACTGGTCCGGCTGATACTTGAGCCCGAGGCTCTTGGCGCGCGAGACAAACGCCTCCTTGCCTTCGCCCATCTCGGCAATGCCGGAGAGATCACCCTTGATGTCGGCCGCAAAGACCGGCACGCCGGCGTTCGAGAGGCCTTCCGCCAGAACTTGCAGCGTTACGGTCTTCCCGGTTCCGGTCGCACCGGTGACGAGCCCATGCCGGTTGGCGAGCGCGAGCGTCAGTACCTCCGGCTTGTCGCTGAAGCCGACAAGGATCGTGGTATCGTCTTGGCTGTCGTCGGCCATGTGCGCATCCTTGAGATTCGTCTCACCGGCGCACATTGTTTGCCGGGATGCGCGGCACGGTCAACAGCGGGACCGCCGCAGCCCCGTCTGCACCATTCACCTTAGCGCTATCACTGCAGCTTGAATTTGCCGCCGCTCAATTCCTCATAGGTGAGCGCATTCATCGCGTCAGCAGGCGGAACCCTCGGCCGGGCGCGCTTGCCCATTGCCTCGCCGGCTCGCCGCCGCTGCTTCTGCAGCAAGGCGCCCATCCAGCGATACAACAGCCGCGACGACACATCGGCGGGAACCGATGCCACATATCCGGCCCGGCGGGCGGACCGCGTGACGTAGGGCGTGACCACCTGGGCCAGCAACAGGGACGGAATTCCCGCTTCGCGACCGGGCGCGCCAGTCTCCGCCGTCCACTGCGGAGCTTCGTCCGGAACCGGACTCGGCAGCAGCACAAGGCAAGCGTCGGCGCCGCTCGCTGTACAGACCTGCCTGGCCTGATCCGGGCTTGCAACCAGACGGACGCCTGCAAGACCCATACGCGTTAAGGTGTTGACGAGCGGATGGCCCGCTTCCTCGCCAGCCACAACGACAACCCGTGCGGTCGAGAATGAGATCATGTTGCCTTCAGCCCATTGGTCACAGCCACAGACCGCCTGTTGGAGTTCGTAAGTCCTGGCCGTGGGTCCCCTCGCTCAGCGAAACACCTAAGGTTTTCATTTGCTTCGCCAGCATCGCAACCCGTGTGCCGCATCTGCTTCTGATTATAGGCATGCTTTCCGAAGTGATGTCGGTAGGGTTGTAGGGACGGACTCACGCGGTTAACTCGATCATTAGTCGATCGAAGCTGCCTACGGGTTCAGCATGTGCCTTAACTATGTCTAACGCGCGCCGCGTTCCAGACCCAAAAAAGTCTTAGGTCTAAAGAATTTGCGTCAAGTTCGTGACTTTACATTTTGACACCAAAAACGATAGGCGTAGCATGGATTTCCATGGTGATGCACGAATGCAACGCATCGCCATATTCGTAAACGGTCCTTGTCCGTACCCGTTTCCCCTCTCCTGCATGACCCATACAATCGCTGATGGGTGGCCAGTCGGGGTAAGGCATGGACGAACTGATCGGACGTCTCGTCGCCAGTGTCGGCGTCGATCAGGCGACTGCACAAAAGGCTGTCGGTATCATTCTGCAGTTCCTGGTCAAGGAAGGGCCGGCCGACAAGGTTCAAAGCTTGCTCGAGAAACTGCCCGGAGCCCAGGCGGCCATTCAGGCGGCGCCGCCTGACGACGGGGGCGGAATGTTTGGCGGCGGCGTGCTGGCAGCCGGAACTCGCATGATGGCGGTCGGACTGAGCATGGGCCAGGTCCAGGCGGTCACGCGCGAGACGATTGCCTACGCACGGGAAAAAGCTGGGGAGGATGCCGTCGGCGAAATCGTCGGCGCAGTTCCCGGCCTCGGTCAGTTCGTCTGACGCCCACGGGCGGCAGGCGCGCGGACGAGGGACAGAGGAGAATTCGATGATGTCGTACTCAATCACCCACATCGAGGGTCTCGATGGGGCTGAAATAACAGCCCTCAAATCGCTCGGGATTCGCACGACCGAGCGGCTGTTGGAGGAAGCCAAGAGCCCGAAGGCGCGTCGGCATCTTGCGGAGAAGTGCGGGATCAATGAAAAGCGGCTGCTGCGATTCGCCAACGCGTGCGATCACATGCGCATCAAGGGCATGGGCAAGGGCTATCTCGGCTTGCTGCACGAGGTCGGCGTCGACACGGTGCGGGAGCTGCGTTACCGCAAGCCCGAGAACCTCGCGCGTGCGATGGCGGAAGCCAACAAGCGAAAAAAGCTCGTCCGGTTTCTGCCGTCCGAGAAGCTCGTGGTCCGCTGGATCGAGCACGCCAAGAAGCTTCCTCTCAAGATCAGCTACAAGGATCAGGCCGAAGAGTCCTATCGGAATGGACGCAGGAGGTCGGCGGACGCTTGAGGCCAGCGCTTCCGCCGGCGGGAGGGGACCCTGAATTCCCAAAGCAGCGTCGCCTGATCGGCCGCGTATCTTGACTTCCCGGCCCTGACCGGCGCAAAGCGAGCGCCGTGACAAGCGCACGTCAAACAGTCTCGCAGACGAGTTCCGCTGGCGCGACCGCGCGGCCGGGCGACGGCACGCTGGCGCGGCTTCTTGGCCTCGGTCGCCCGGCGGTCATGGGCGTTCTTAACGTTACTCCGGACAGCTTTTCCGACGGTGGCCGTTTCTTCGATCCACAACGCGCGATCGAGCACGCCCGGCGGCTTGCCGCTGCGGGCGCCGACGTTCTTGATATCGGCGCGGAATCGACCCGTCCCTATGGCGGCGCCGTCACGGTCTCGCGCGAGGAGGAGATGCGGCGGCTTGCGCCAGTGCTGCCTGAAGTGACCGCGCTCGGCGTGCCGGTGTCGATCGACACCATGAAGGCTCAGGTCGCCAGCGCAGCCCTCGACGCCGGAGCGAGCATCGTCAATGATGTGTGGGGCCTGCAGCGCGATCCCGACCTCGCGCGCGTGGTCGCCGAGCGGGCGGTTCCGGTCATCATCATGCACAACCGCGAGGCCGCCGACCCCGCGATCGACATCATGGCCGATATCGCCGCCTTCTTCTCCCGCTCGCTCGAGATCGCCGAGCGCGCCGGCATCGCGCGCGAGAAGATCGTGCTCGACCCCGGCATCGGCTTCGGCAAGACGCCGCTGCAAAGCATCGCCGCCATCGCCCGGTTGGGAGAGCTCAGGTCGTTCGGGTTGCCGCTGTTGATCGGCGCGTCGCGCAAGCGATTTATCGACTCGGTATCGCCTGGCCCGCCCGACCAGCGCATCGGCGGCTCGCTCGCTAGTCACCTGTTCGCGGTCGAGAACGGCGCCGCGATCGTGCGCACGCACGACGTTGCCGAGACGGTGCAGGCGCTGCGCGTCGCGGCGGCCATTCGGAGCGCGCGATGACCGACGCCGTCTTTGTCAACGGGCTTTCGCTGCACGCCTATCATGGCGTGATGCAGCACGAAGCCAAGGTCGGGCAGACCTTCAAGCTCGATCTCATTCTCGATATCGACTTGGCCGCCGCCTGCCGTTCCGACAAGCTCGCCGACACGGTCGGCTACGACCAGGTCGTCGAGGTGGCGAACAAGGCGTTCTGCGCCAAGCGCTATCGGCTGGTCGAGGCGGCTGCCGGCGCGGTCGCGGACGCGATCCTGGCGCGCTTTGCCAAGGTGTCGGCGGTGCGGGTGACGGTCCACAAGCCGCACGCCCCGATCGCGGCAACCTTCGCGGGCGTCGGCGTCACCATCGCGCGCTCGCGTCATGGCTGAGGCGCTGCTGGCGCTCGGCGGCAATGTCGGCGACGTGCGCGATACCCTCACGCGCGCCATCGCGATGCTGTGCGAGGGTACCGATGTGCGCCTGCGCGCGCGCTCGTGCGACTATTCGACGCCACCCTGGGGCGTCGAGGACCAGCCCCCGTTCGTGAACGCCTGCATCGCAGTCGATACCACGCTCACCCCGCGCGCTTTGCTTGCGCGCGCGCAGACGGTCGAGCGCGCCTTCGGGCGCGAGCGCGAGCGCGAGCAGCGCTGGGGCCCGCGCAGGCTCGATATCGACATCCTGACCTATGACGACATCGTCCTGAACACGGCGGATCTCACGCTGCCGCATCCACGGCTGTTCGAACGTGCCTTCGTGCTCCTCCCGCTCGCCGAGATCGTGCCCGACCGGGTGATCGCGGGCGTTCGCGTGCGCGATGCGCTGGCGCGGCTCGATGCAAGCGGCATCAACAAACTACCACCGCGTTGAACCTTGATTTGCCCCGCTCTGCCGCGCCGTGTAACGTTACGCTGTGGGGATACAGGTGCGCCGCCAGCTGGGTGGCAAGGCGGCAACTGTCAGGAGGAACACGACATGAGCATGGGCAGACGGGAAATGGTCACAGGCCTGTTGGCCACGGGTACGCTGCTAACCACGAATGCTGCGCCGAGCCAGGCGGCAAGCGGACCTGAGATCAACGCGGGCGTGAGCGCCACGCTCGACCGCTTCTACCACACGGTTCCCGGCAGCCATGCGCTCGCAAGCCGCGCCGCTGGCGTCCTGGTGTTTCCGACCGTGATCAAAGCCGGTTTCGGAATCGGCGGCGAATATGGCGAGGGCGCCATGCGCATTGGCGGCCACACGGTCGCCTTCTACAATGTGCTTTCCGCCTCGATCGGCTTTCAACTCGGCGCGCAGGCGCGCTCGGTCATCATCATGTTCATGACCCCGTACGCACTCGCGAACTTCCAGCGCGTCGACGGCTGGCGGATCGGCGTCGATGGCTCCGTGGTCGTGGTCGTGGTCGGGGCCGGCGGCTCGATCGACACCGACAAGATCACCAACCCGGTGGTCGGCTTCGTTCTCGATTCAAAAGGGCTGATGTACAATCTCACGCTCGAGGGCTCGAAGATCAGCCGCATCTATCGGTGAGCGGGCGTACAGCCGCCCGCACGGGCGCCCGGTTTGCGCCTGGTAGTCTTTGAGCGTGGCTCGCGCTTGAGCCGGGCGGCTAGGCGGACGCGCGCGATTGCGCGTCACTGCGCGGCGACATCTCCACTTTCGACTGATGTGGCTCGCAATCGAGGTAGAATGTTGTCCCCTTCCCCACCTCGGATTTGCACCAGATCTTGCCGCCCTGCTGCACCATGGCCTTACGCGCGAGCGTGAGCCCGAGACCGCTGCCGGGAAACTCGGACGATGCATGCAGGCGCTTCAGGGGATTGAAAATCTCGTTAAGGTACTGCGGCTCGATTCCGATGCCGTTGTCGCAAACCGCGATGAGGCAGCGGCCGTTTTGGATCTCCCCGCTGATTTCAACGCGTGGGACCCTGGACCTGTTGTACGTGAGCCCGTTGATGACGAGATTCTGGATCACCTGGGTCATCAACGTCTCGTTGCCTCGGATTGTCGGCAACTCGCCGACAACGAGCTCGGCCCGCCGCTCCGCCATGTAGGCGGACAGCGATTCGCGCACTTCGCTCATGATCTTCACAAAATCTATCGCACCGACTTCAGGCACCTTGCTCAACAAGGTGTATTGCGCCATGACGTCGACCAAATTACCCAACCGGCGCGCGGCTTCGCTCAAGAAAGTCAGATGCTGCTGCATCTCTTCGTCGTCACCCGCCTTCAATTCGTTGGCAATGAGCTTCGTGAACGTTCGAATCTGACGAATGGGTTGCTTGAAGTCGTGCGCCAGCGCATAGGCAAAGCTTTCAAGCTCATTGCGTTGCTCATCGATAACGCGCGCCTGTGTTGCGATGTGAATGGCCCGCGAGATGGCGCGGCGCATCGAGTCCTGATTGATGCGGGATTTCGGGATGTAGTCCGAAATACCGCTGCGCACGGCGTTTGCCGCAAGAAACTCGTCGCCGACGCCCGTGACCAGAACTAGCGGCAGATAGGGCGAATGCGCGCGCAGCTTTTGCGCCAGTGTCAAGCCGTCCATCTTCGGCATGGAAAAGTCAAGCACGACACAGTCGAAATTGCGTTCGGCGCAGAGTGCCAGCGCCTCGACGTGATCGTGCGCCTGCTGCACCTCGGCTTTTTGAAAAGCGCGCTTGATCGTCTCCGCCAAGATTTCACGCTCGGCGTAATCATCATCTATGACCAGGAAGTCATTCGCTTGTATCATGTTTCGCTCCGCACAAAAGGCAACTCAACTTCCACACACGCTCCGGCCGTCGTGGGGACAAATCGCGCCTCGCCCCCATGCCGGCGGGCAATACGTCTGACAATAGCCAGTCCCGCGCCGACACCGCCCTCGCTGTCATTCGCGTTGAGCTGCCAGAACATTCGGAATGCCTTTTCGTGATAGGCGGGCTCCAGGCCCACTCCGTCGTCGACGA
Organism: uncultured Alphaproteobacteria bacterium; assembly: GCA_963753575.1. Lineage (GTDB taxonomy): Bacteria > Pseudomonadota > Alphaproteobacteria > Rhizobiales > Xanthobacteraceae > VAZQ01. The sequence continues at coordinate 323,086 of CAVWCR010000002.1, read as the reverse complement.
TCCGGCCGACCCAGTGATCCTCCATGGCTTCGCCAAAAACACGCACGTGACATGGCCGGCCTGGCTCACGGAATTTGATCGCGTTGGCTATCAGTTCCTTGAATGCCATGGTCAGCAAGCCGCAATCGCCAAATACGGTCCCCATTGATTCAATCGACACCTCGGCGCCGGCGTCGCGCACTTCGCGACTGAGCTGCAAGACCGCGGTTTTTGCCAAATGGGCGGCATCCTGCGAGGCGTAGCTAAACTGGCATGTCTGCACCCGCGTGAACAGGAGCAGCTGCTCCAACATCGACTGAAACTTTTCGCCGGCGGCCTGGATTTGATCGACATACTTGCGCTGAGAGTCGGTGAGATTGGAGTCCAGGCCAAGCAGCAGGAGCCGGGAAAAATGCGACAGGTGTCGACATGGTGCGGCAAGATCGTGTGAGACGATATGACTAAACTCGGTGAGCTCTCGCTCGATGATGTTCGCCCTGGTGTCCGGGGCTCGGGGCAGATCGTTCAAGGCCATGGGACCGGCTCGCGAGTTCAGTTGCTGGGAAGCAGAACGACGCTGAACCAGAATTCCTGGATCGAACCGACCACACCCTTGAGCTGTTCAAAGTTCAGGGGCTTGACGACGTAGCAGTTCGCATTGAGCTCATAACTCTTGACCACATCCAGCTCGGCGTGCGAGCCGGTCAATATGACCACCGGTATCTTGGCCAGTTCCGGACTGCCCTTGATCTCGGCCAGCACCTCCCGTCCGTCCTTGCGCGGCAGGTTCAGGTCGAGAAGAATCAGATCCGGGGTTGTCTGTTCGGCATGCGGCGGCTCCTTGCGGAGCATCTTCAGCGCCTCCTCGCCGTCCCTCGCGATGTGCAGGCGATTGGCAAGCTTGCAGGACTTCAGGGCCTCTTCCGTCAACAGAATGTCGCCGTAGTTGTCTTCCACCAGCAACAACTCCGCCGGACGGCCGAGAACACGCGGTAGAGAGTTAGTCATGGTGAGCATCCTCCTGAATTCGTCGCAGGCTGAACAAGAAGGTGGAACCGCCGTTCGGGGAGCGCTCGAGCCATAGCTTCCCGCCGAAGCCTTCGACTATCTTCTTGCAGATCGCCAGCCCCATTCCGGTCCCGGGATACTTGTTGGCCGTGTGCAGCCTCTTGAAGGGTTCGAAGATACGGTTGTGATACTGAGGATCAATGCCGATCCCATTGTCCGAAACGCAAAACACCCATTCGCGGGCATGTGTCTTGACCGATACGTGAACCCTGGGCACAACCCCGGGAGCGACATATTTGATCGCATTGCCGATCAGGTTCTGCAGGACGCGCACGAAACGAACGGGGGTTGCGCAGATCCTCGGTAACTGATCCGACGTCACGACCGCGCCCGACCGCTCGATCAACTCGCGCAGAGTTTCGAGAACGCCCTCAAGGCTCTTGCCGGCGTCAAACCAAATCGCATTCTCATTCTCAAAGTCCAAGCGGCCGTGCTCGACCAGATCATCGAGTAGCGCGCGCATCGTGTTTGCGGCATCGATCATCAGCGAAATGTATTGACTTCCGCGCTCGTCCAGCCGGTCGCCATAGTTCACCGACATAAGCCCGCAGAAGGACGAAATCATACGAACGGACTGCCCCAGGTCGTGGGCCGCGACATGCGCGAAATGCCCGCGCTCGATGTCCGCCTGCGTGAGCTTCTTCAAAAGCACCTCGCGCTGGTCCTCCGCTTCCCTTCGTCTTGTGATGTCGCGGATGATGCCGACGAAGAGCGGCTCCGTCTTGTGCCGCGCTTCGCCCACCGAAAGCTCCATCGGAAATGTCGTGCCGTCCTTGCGCCGGCCTGCCACCTCGCGGCCGATGCCGATGATCTTGCGCTCGCCCGATTGGTGGTAGTTCTCCAGGTAGCGATCGTGTTCTTCGTGGAACGGCGTCGGCATCAACATCTTGACATTGCGGCCCACGACCTCTTCTTGCTGAAAGCCGAACAGCTGCTCGCAAGCGGGGTTGAACATCCGGACGATGCCACGCGAATCGATCAGGATCACGCCGTCGACGGCCGTGTCGACGACTGCCTTGAGATGCTCGGCACTCTGTTGCAGCGCCGCCTTGAATTGCTTGCGTTCGGTGATGTCGCGAATGACACCGACGAAGAGCGGCTCACCCTTGTGCCGCGCTTCGCCCACCGAGAGCTCCATCGGAAAAGTCGTGCTGTCCTTGCGCCGGCCCTCCACCTCGCGGCCGATGCCGATGATCTTGCGCTCGCCCGATTGACGATAGTTCTGCAGGTAGTGATCGTGCTCTTCGTGGAACGGCGTCGGCATAAGCATCTTGACGTTGCGGCCGACGACCTCTTCTTGCTGAAAGCCGAACAGCTTTTCGCAAGCCGGGTTGAACATCCGGACGGTGCCGCGCGAGTTGATCAGGATGATGCCGTCAACGGCCGTATCGAGAACCGCCTTGAGCTGCTCGGCGCTCGCCGGCAAACCCGCCTTGGGGCGCACGCCCGTAACCAGCGCCAAGACGTCGTCCTTGGCGCCATCGGCAAGTAACCCTTCTGGCCGCTCATTCATCTCCGCTCAGTGCCCCTTTTGGACCTTCTGGTGTCAGGGAACTCCACACTACCTGCCCATTTCTTGATCAATCTTAAGTTGTATTTCTTTAGACAGTTTTACGCTTCGCCGAATCACTTGTTCTTGGTTGTAAACGCAGGTTCTATCCGAGACGCTAACGGCGGGGAGATTCGGTCATCCCCTGATACGACCGATGCGGGGAACTGCCACCAGCAACTCTACCACAGCGCGAAATTAGGCCTTCTCAATCCGCCGATAATTCGCATTGCCGAATTGTACTTTACCGCTTGCAAAGCAAAAATACCAGTTTCGACTGTGCTTTCTGCGAGACTCCGACGCCAACTCAAGTTGACGTAAGGCATTGAAACAACGAACGCTTTATCTGTTTTTCGATCTGGCAGCCGTGCATTTTCCCGTTGAAGGCTGACCGTTTGCTTATGACATTTTTAAGTTGCACAGGGAATCCTTGGCGCAACAGGGAGCGAAAAGATGCCTCGATTGGCACAAAAGCGATTCTATAGCGAACTCGAAAGCGAAAAGCTGCGCGCACAACGCACGTTGAATCAGTTGCTGCGGCCAGGAGCGTCTCTCAAACCACGCGGGATGAAAGTTCTGCTGGTCGAGGACGACGTAGCCGACACGCAATTGATCCAACGGGCGCTCCAACGGCACCCCGACGTGAGCGATGTCGCCACCCGAAATGCTCCGGCAAGAGCGCTGATGGAGCTCTCAGCCGGAAGGCTGCGGCCAGCGCTCATATTCCTCGACATCAGCATGCCGGGGATTGATGGATTCCAGTTCCTGGAGGGGTTGCGGAGGATTCCTGCCATGAGCGAGGTGCCTGTGGTGTTCCTCACCTCGTCCGCCTTTGTGCGCGATGTGGGGCGTGCCATGCGCAGCTCGGCGCGCGACTACATCGTAAAGCCCGAACTCGTTTGAAGAGCTGGAAGAGAAGATCGATACGGCAATCAGACGAGCCGGTCCTGGCGTGAACGGAGGGTAACATGACTGTTGCAGGCACGCTCGCGTATGCAACCGACGACCCCCAGAAGGGGCTCTCGGAAAACCTAGACGGTTTGCAGGTACTGCTTGTCGAGGACGATGCTGCCGATGCCTACCTGATCAAGTGCGCATTGGCCAAGAACCCCCGCATCGGCTCGATCGTGTGCGCGACAGATGGCGTCAGCGCATTGCGCGCCATTGAGCAGGGAGCTGCCACGCCTGACTTGGCGATCATCGATCTGCAGATGCCGCGCATGGACGGATTCCGGCTCCTTCTTGAGCTCAACTGTCGGCCCGAACACAAATTCCCCAAGTTCGTACTGACCTCGTCAACGGCACGGAACGACCGGGTACGCAGCCGTCTGCGCCGAGCCGACCGCGTCCTGCACAAGCCCGACACTTTCGGACAGCTCGAAGTCATGCTGAACAACGCCATCGCGGCAGTCTAGCTCTCGTTCTGTGCCGTACGTCCCAGTGATGGGATGCTCACCCCGCCCGGCGAAGACGATCCTTACGCGTGGCCCGGCTGCGTGGCGTGATCGTAAGAGCGATCTGACGTTCTGCGGATTTTTCAACGCGGCACCGTTTGGCCGACGTCGTCGTTTTTGTCGCCACGGCATCAATCTTTTGGATTCCAAGATCAAAATTCATTAAGCGATCAATATTGATCATCGATCCAGTTCGCTGAACAATTCCTTCACTCGGCAGAAGGCTACAAGCGGCAGAATCGAAGACAGACGTGCTTCGTTTCTGTGCTGTCCGTAGTTCGCAAGGATGATGGGTTCGTCCGCCGCGTACGGAGGACTGCCGCTTCCTTGCCGCTTAATCCCCTTGTCGTCGGCTTGAAGCCAGCCGACGCCGGTTGCTGCTCGGCAGCCGGCGAAGCAGTGCGCGCGTCCGTTGCGTTCGAGTTCCGATCTCCGTGATCTCAGCTGTCGTGTGGCGTTGAGCGGCGATGTGCCCGTTCGAGTCATCGGCACGTTTTCCGCGCTCGACTCCCTGCACGCAGGGTGAAGGGCGCTCTCGATGTGCGACGAGACTGGTATCCCTTATGCTTCGTAACTTTCTTCGACGTGCAGCTCGTGTTCTCGTTCAGTACGCATGGCCTCTCGCGATTGCCGGTCTGGCGCTGTCGCTGTCGCCATCGACCGCATCGGCGCTGCTGGGCTCCACGACCACGGTCGCGTCATCGGCCAATCCGAGCGCGTTCGGGCAGTCGGTCACATTCACCGCGACTGTCACCGGTGTGATCGTTACGCCGACCGGGACCGTCACCTTCAAGGACGGCGCGACGACGCTTGGCACCGGCACGCTCGACGGCAGCGGCCAGGCGACCTTCTCGACCAGCGCGCTCACAACCGGCAGCCACTTCATCACGGCCGTCTATGCGGGCGACGCTATCTACAACAGCAGCACCTCGTCGCCGTTGACCCAGAACGTCAATCAGAATTCCAGCACGACGTCGGTCGTGTCATCGGTCAATCCAAGCGCGGTGACGCAGTCCGTGACGTTCACGGCGACTGTGACGGGCTCGGGTGGAACGCCGACCGGCACGGTCACCTTCAAGGACGGCTCGACCACGCTCGGGACCGGCACGCTCGATGGCAGCGGCCAGGCAACTTATTCCACCAGCCTCCTCCTTCCAGGCGATCACACGATCACCGCGGTCTACGGTGGCGACAGCAACTTCGGGTCAAGCACATCCTCGCCGCTGACGCAGACCGTCAACGTCGCGTCGAGCACGACGGCGGTGGCGTCGTCGGTCAACCCCAGCGCATTCGGCCAGTCGGTGACTTTCACCGCGACGGTCACCGGAATACTCCTCACGCCGACTGGAACAGTGACCTTCAAGGACGGCGCGACGACGCTTGGCACCGGCACGCTCGACGGCAGCGGCGAGGCGACATTCACAACCAGCACGCTGGCATCCGGCGGCCATTTGATCACGGCGGTGTATGGCGGCGATACCCTTTACGGCAGCAGCTCTTCTCCGGTTCTGACGCAGAATGTCAACCAGAATTCCAGCACCACGTCCGTCGTCTCCTCCGTCAATCCGAGCGCGCTGACGCAATCGGTGACGTTCACGGCGACGGTCACGGGCTCGGGTGGAACGCCCACCGGCACGGTGACCTTCAAGGACGGCGCGACGACGCTCGGAACCGGAACTCTTAACGGGAGCGGACAGGCGACCTATTCGACCAGCATTCTCCTGCCCGGCGATCATACGATCACCGCGGTCTATGGCGGCGACGCGAACTATGGAGCGAGCACGTCCGCGCCGCTGACCCAGACCGTCAATATCGCGTCGACCACGACGGCGGTGGCGTCCTCGGTCAATCCCAGCGGCTTTGGCCAGTCGGTGACCTTCACCGCAACAGTGACCGGGCTGGTCCTCACGCCGACCGGAACCGTAACATTCAAGGACGGCGCGACGACGCTCGGCACGGGTACCCTCAACGGCAGCGGCCAGGCGACCTTTTCAACCACCACACTGGCGGCCGGCAGCCACTCGATCACGGCGGTCTATGGCGGTGATACGATCTATGCGTCCAGCACCTCCCCGATACTCACGCAGAACGTCAATTCAAATTCCAGCACGACCACCATCGTATCATCGGTCAACCCGAGCGCGCTGACGCAGTCGGTGACGTTCACCGCAACCGTCACGGGCTCGGGTGGAACGCCCACCGGCACAGTGACCTTCAAGGATGGCTCGACGACACTGGGGACGCGGACGCTGGATGGCAGCGGACAGGCGGCCTACACGACCAGCACGTTGTTACCCGGCGACCGCATCATCACCGCGGTCTATGGCGGCGATTCCAACTATGGGGCGAGCACCTCCGCGCCGCTGACGCAGACCGTCACCATCCTGCCGAGCTCGACGGCTCTTGTGTCGTCGCTCAATCCCAGCGCCTACGGTCAATCGGTGACATTCACCGCGACAGTCACGGGTACGGTCCTTACTCCAACCGGGACGGTCACCTTCAAGGACGGCGCGACCACGCTCGGCACCGGCACGCTCGACGGCAGCGGCCAGGCAACATTCTCGACCAGCACGCTTGCGGGCGGGAGCCATTCGATCACGGCGGTCTATGGTGGCGACGTCTTCTACGGAGGCAGCACCTCGTCGCCGTTGACGCAGACGGTCAATCAGAGCTCCGACACCACGTCGCTGGCATCGTCGGTCAATCCAAGCACCTTCGGACAGTCCGTCACATTCACGGCAACCGTCAGCGGAGCAGGAGCGACCGGAACGGTCACCTTCAAGGACGGCGCGACGACGCTCGGCACCGGCACGCTCAACGGCGGCGCCCAGGCGACGTTCTCGACCAGCGCGCTCGCGCTCGGCGCCCATTCCATCACGGCCGAGTACGGCGGCGATTCCAACTTCACGGCCAGCACGTCGCCGGCCCTCGCGCAGAACGTCGTCGCCAGTGGCAGCACGACGACCATCGCTTCGTCGCCCAATCCCAGCTCATTCGGGCAGCCGGTGACGTTCACCGCAACCGTGACAGGATCGGGCGGCACACCGACCGGCACCGTAACGTTCAAGGACGGCACGACCGCACTCGGCACGATGGCGCTTAGCGGTAACCAGGCGATACTCGTCGTCAGCACGCTCAGCGGCGGTAGTCATTCCATGACGGCCGTCTACAACGGCGACGGCAGTTACGGCTCGAGCACCTCCGCGCCGTTGACGCAAATCGTCAACCAGAACACAAGCAACGTCACGCTCGCGTCTTCGGTCAATCCCAGCGCTGTCGGCCAGTCCGTCACCTTCACCGCAACCGTCACCGGCTCCGGCGGTATCGCCACCGGAACGGTGACGTTCAAGGACGGTGCGACGACGCTCGGCACCGGCACGCTCAACGGCGGCGGCCAGGCCACCTTCGCGACCTCCTCGCTCACCGCCGGCAGCCATCCGATCACCGCAGCCTATGGCGGCGACAGCAACTTTGCGGCCGGCACCTCCGCGCCGCTGACGCAGACCGTGGGCGGGACCTCGAGTGCGACAACGCTGACGTCGTCGGTCAATCCCAGCGCGTTCGGACAGTCTGTCACGTTCACGGCCACGGTGACGGGCTCGGGCGGAACGCCGACCGGGACGGTGACCTTCAAGGACGGGGCCACGGCGCTTGCCACTGGCGCGCTCAATGGCGCCAGCCAGGCCACCTTCGCGACCTCCTCGCTCACCGCCGGCAGCCATTCGATCAGAGCCACTTATGGCGGCAACGGCCAGTTTGCCGGAAGCGATTCCAATATCTTGATCCAGACGGTGGCGGCTCCGACCGACAGCGCGAAGCTGCGCTCTCTGCAGATTGCCATGACCAAGATTGAAGCTCAGAACTCCGGACAGGCCATTTCAGGCGCCGTCAGCAGCGCCATTGCGGAGGGATTTTCCGACAGTGGCGAAGTGATCACGCCGACCAGCAATGGCATCAGGATCAATTTCGCCGCAGAACCCCGCCGCGCAAAGGCGCTTGAGGCAATCGCGTCGGCGGCCGACAAGGGAACGTCGCATCGGGTCCCGCCCGGGTGGTTGCCGTGGCTCGATCTGAGGGGCACCGGTTGGACATCTCCGCGGTCCAAGGGCGACATCGGCGGCGGGCAGGTCAATGCGCTGATCGGCATCACCCGCAGGGTCACGCCCGATCTCCTGGTCGGCTTCCTGGGCGGGTATGAGACGTTCAACTATACCGCCGAGAACCCTGCGGGCCGCCTCCGGGGCGACGGCTGGACCATGGGCGCCTATCTCGGCTGGCGGCTGCTGCCGGGGCTTCGTTTCGATGCGGCTGGCGCCCGCTCGGGTTTGAATTACAACGGCGATGCGGGCGCGGCGACGGGCTCGTTCCCTGGCGATCGCCAACTCGTGTCGGCGGGTCTTACCGGAATCTACAAGGCCACGACGAACGTCGAGCTCGAGCCATCGGCGCGCCTGTTTGCGCTGTGGGAACATGAGAAGGCCTATGTCGACAGCCTGGGAACCGCGCAGGCGGAGCGCTCCTTCTTCACCGGACGCGGCAGCGTCGGCGTGAAGGCGACCTACCGCATCGCCTGGTGGGACACGGTTGCGCTGGCGCCCTATTTCGGCGTGTATGCCGACCACTACTTCACCAAGGATGACGCGCAGGCGACGGCGCTCACGCCCGAGTTCTTCCGCGGCCTGTCGGCGCGGGCGACCGCGGGCGTAGCAGTCAGCGATAAGAGCGGTGCGAATCTTTCCCTGGGAGGAGAGCTCGGCGGCATCGGGATCGGCAATTTCAACGTCTGGTCGGTGCGCGGCCGCGCCTTGGTACCGTTCTAGCAACTCTATGATTCTAGTGCCGCTTTTCGAGCTGAAGTTCCTAAGCGAGTTTGCCGCAAGTGTTGTAGGAACTTCAGATCGGCGGCACCAGAGCTGCGTGGACCTGTGCCACGCGCCGGGGCTTCACCTGGGAGCTCTCGCCTCGCACGCACTCAGCTTGGCCGAAGATTATTTGTGGGTACTATCTCTCGAGACCAGGCGCGGCCCAGATGCTCGCGCCTGCAGCGTCATGATGACCAGGGGTCCTCAAAGGCCATAGCGCCGGCGATTGTCCGCGGTCAAAATGGGTGCGAACGTTCGGAGATAGAGTGATGAAATTCGGGATCGGCCAGCCGGTGCCGCGCACCGAGGACCCGCGCTTCCTCAAGGGCAAGGGGCGCTACGTTGCCGACATCATGCCGGCGAATGTCGCGCATGGCTTCGTGCTGCGCTCGCCGCATGCGCATGCGGCGATCAAGTCGGTCGACACGACCGCCGCCAAGGCGGCGCCGGGCGTGCTGGCAGTGCTCACCGGAGCCGACGCCCGCGCCGAGAACATCGGTGTTCTTCCCTGCGGTGCGCCGCCGATCGCCTTCGGCGGCCCGCCCAAGGCGTTCATGGCGCTGCATCCGGTGCTGCCGCACGACCGCGTGCGCTTCGTCGGCGATCCGGTGGCGTTCGTGGTGGCCGAGACGCTTGACCAGGCGCGCGACGCGGCCGAGCTGATCGGGGTCGAGTACGAGCTCCTGCCGGCGATCGTCGCAACCGGCGAGGCGGCAAAGCCCGGCGCGCCGCTGGTCTGGGAGGGCGCCCCCAACAACATCTGGTTCGCCATGGAGCGCGGCAACGAGGCCGCGACCGATGCCGCCTTTGCAAAGGCCGCGCATGTCGTGACGCTCAGCATCGTCAACAACCGGCTGTCGGCAAACTCCATGGAAGGACGCACCGCGCTCGCCGAACACGACGCCGCGACTGGCCGCACCACGCTTCACACCAGCACGCAGCAGCCACACCGCGTGCGCGCCACGCTTGCCGGGGCCGTGTTCCATGAGCGCGAGCTGAACTTCCGCGTGGTGTCGCCGGACGTCGGCGGCGGCTTCGGCATGAAGGGCGGCGTCTTCCCCGAGGACGTGCTGGTGGTGTGGGCCGCGCGCAAGACCAACCGGCCAGTGAAATGGGTCGGCGAGCGCACGGAAAGCATCATGAGCGACACGCACGGCCGCGACTGTGTGAACGAGGCCGCGCTCGCGCTCGACGCCAACGGCAAGTTCCTCGGCCTGCGGGTGGTCACCGACCACAACCAGGGCGCCTACCTCTCGGCCAGCGCGGGCGTGCCGCCCGGCCTCGGGTCGATGGCCTACACCAACGTCTACGACATCCCGGCCGCGCACGTGACGCTGCGCGCCTGCTACACCAATTCCACGCCGACCGGCCCCTATCGCGGCGCCGGCAAGCCGGAGGCGATCTACGTGATGGAGCGGCTGGTCGATACCGCGGCGGCCGAGATGAAGATCGACGCGATCGAGCTGCGCCGGCGCAACTATATCAAGCCCGCACAGATCCCCTATCAGACCCAGCTCGTGCTCTCCCACGACAGCGCCAACTATGAGGCCGTCATGGACGCGGCGGTCGCGATGTCGGATTGGAACGGCTTTGCCCGGCGGCGCGCGGAATTGAAAGAGCGCGGCAAGCTGCGCGGGCGCGGCATCGCCTATTTCATGGAGATCTGCGGACCGTTCAACGACCGCATGGAGCTGCGCTTCGACGAAGGCGGCGCGGTGACGGTCGTCGCCGGCACTCACAATCACGGCCAGGGCCACGAGACGGTCTATGCCCAGATGGTCTCCGAATGGCTCGGCGTCGACTTCGCCTCGGTGCGGATGATCCAGGGTGACACCGACGCGGTCAGCTTCGGCCGTGGCACCTATGGCTCGCGCAGCATGTCGATCGGCGGCTCGGCGCTGCGCAACGCCGCCGACAACCTGATCGAGAAGGCCAAGAAAATGGCCGGCCACGTGCTGGAGGCCTCGCCCGCCGACATCCAGTTCGCCGACGGCAAGCTCACCGTGATCGGCACCGACAAGTCAATCGCGCTTGTCGACCTTGCCAAGCGAAGCTTCGCGCCGGTCGGCTGGCCGGGCGAGCTTGGCATCGGGCTCGAGGCCGTCGGCACCTTCTCGCCGGCGCGCTCCAATTTCGCCAACGGCTGCCATATCTGCGAGGTCGAGGTCGATCCCGACACCGGCCACGTGGAGATCGCGCACTACATGGGCGTCGACGATTCCGGCATCATCATCAATCCGCTGCTGTTCGAGGGGCAGATCCACGGCGGGCTCGCCATGGGGATCGGCCAGGCGCTGCACGAGCACGTCGTGTTCGACCCGACGTCAGGTCAGATTCTCTCGGGCTCGTTCCTCGACTATTGCATGCCGCGCGCCGACGACCTGCCGGCCTTCCACATGCACGACCTGCCGGACCGCTGCCGCAACAATCCGATCGGCGTAAAGGGCGCGGGCGAATCCGGCACCGTGGGCGCCCCGCCGACCGTGATCAACGCCATCGTGGATGCGCTACGCGACTACGGCGTGCGCGACGTGCCGATGCCGGCGACGCCCGCGCGGGTGTGGCAGGCGATGCAGGAGGGCGCCGCGCCGGCAGCCTGACTTTGACGCAGTCGCATTGCGTCGAATGCGCTACGGGCCGATCGCATAGTTGCTGCCGAGGAGTGTGCCGCCGAGCCTTGCCGTATCGCATGACGATGCGGGCGGATTTCTCTCAAGCTTCGCGCCGAGGCAATAGAACGAGCCATTCGCGGTCGAGCGATAGTAATACGTGCCGCCCCTAGGATCGCTGGGGAGGTCGGAGACATAGCCCTCTGACCGGAGCTGAGCGAGCGCGGCCGCGAAGCCGGCCGCGTTCGTATTCTGCGCCGCGGCGACCGGATAGGCGGCGTGCCTGACGTAATAGGCGCTCAGCCCCATCTGGATATATCCCAGATCAGCCTGGCGCCTCAGATCCTGCGCACGGCTGACGTAGTCCTGGTACGCCGGTATCGCGATCGCGGCCAGGATGGCGACGACCGCGAGAGCGGGGACCCACTTGAGCAGGCTGAGGCCGAAGGAGCCGAAACCGCGCCGCTCGCGCGAATAGTTCGGTGGACGGAAGCCGCGTCTCGCCAGCCGGCGGTTCTTCAACAGCGGCCTCACCGCCCCGCCATAGATGCGCCAAGCCGCGATGATGACGACGAGCCACAGCAGCAGCGTCACGAAGTCCGATGCGGCGCGGCTGTTCATCGTGGTCGCCTCTACCCGAGCGCACTGCCGCTTGTCGCAACGGCCTCAGGCATCTTCAGCTTGATCGCCCGGATCAGCGCAGCGGCGACCTCAGCGCGTCCGCCGGCGACGAACTGCAACGACGCGAAGATATAGCCGAGCCCGCCGCCGAGCGGCACCGTGGTCAGCGATGACGCCAGGATCAGCTTGTCCAAGGCGTCGGCAAATTTCAACTCGCGCCGGCAATGCTTGGACGCCACATAGTCGGCCGATACGAACGCGAGCAGGCCAGAACACGCTGTCAATTGCGTTTCGAGCCGCGTGTCCCATTCCTCCCCAACGTCAATCTCGGAATCGATCCACAGCCGAACGCCGTCGCGGGCAAGCTCATCCAGGATGGGCTTGATCTGGTCGCGGTCCTTGTGCGCGTAGCTGACGAACATGAAGGTTCCGGCATCATCTCCCGAACCGCCGCCAGCACCACCGCCACCCCCGCCGGATGGCCCCGGCCTGGAGCCCGCCTTCATGCTCGAGACCAGCGCGCTGATCGGCGTATCGAGCGGGCGCAATTCATCATGCCCCGCCGTGCGCCAGAACGGCTCACAGCGCATTCGCTGCTCCACCGCGGTGGCCGCCATGAAACCATCAACCGACTCCACAGCGTCCGCCAGGTTCTCGGTATGAAGCAGGACATCGGGATGCATGTGATAGGCGAGCGCGCTGGCGCGGTCGCCGTCGATCGACCTGACGACGGCAGGCGCATTGGTCGCGCGGATTGGCATCTCGTCGGCCACACGCGCCGCCAGATAGGATTTGAGCCAGTCCTGCCCCTCCGGCGCAATCCGAACCGCCTCCTCAGCGAAATAGCCGGCATTCGTGAGCTTCTCGGCAACGGCCGATTGCCGCGCGACCAGCCGCGCCGGCGCCGACGTCTCACGCCGCAGGAACGCCGCCGACTTCATCACGGCGCCGATCAGCCGCGGGCTCGGCCGCAGCGGCATGATCGCGGCCTGATAGTCGATGCGATATCCGAGCGTCAGTCCCTTGGCGAACATATCGAACAGGACATCGAACAGGCTCACGCCTGAAAAAACCTGTCCGCCTGAGGAACTGCTGGCGGGTGCGCGGTCAAGCACCATCCAGTCGTCGTCCGCATCCATGAATTCGTTCTCATAGTCCTCGACGCTCATCGGCGCGCTCACGCTCGCACTGTTCATGCCGTCAAGGCGCATGAAAGCCGCGGTCGCAAGTCGCAGCCGCGCTTCGTTGGCCGCGTCGGTCGCGATCGCATGCCAGCTCACCGGCGGCGCATCGGGCGACACGCGCATCCGCACCGATGCGCACACGATCGGCAGCGAGCGCCAGAGATCCGACGCCTGGCAGAACAGCGCGAGGAACCGCCGCCGCAAGTCCGCCGGCGACGAGGCGGCATCCGTCCTCGGCCACTCGATCCTGACGACGCCCTGCTTGAGCGCCGCCGCATCGCCGTGAATCGTTGGAATGAACATGACGTCCGGCCTCTACGTGACGCGCCAACGGCGCCGCCCGCGCGCCTCACCTTCACCGCCCTGCTTCTGCCGGCGGTCGTAGCGATCCTTGTCCAGCGCGAGATCGCGATCGCCGCGAATGATGGTGAAGTCGATCTCCTGGTCGATCTTGTGCTCTTCCATCACGGCCTTCAGCACGACGGTGACGCAGCGATGCACCGCCTCGATCAGGCTGTTCAAGTCGATCAGATCGTATTCGTTCGGCACATAGAGCCCCGGCTCGAGCCCGCGGTACTCGGTCATCTCACCTGAAGAAACACGCGCCGAAATCGGCTTGGTCTCCGACCACTGCGCCCAGTTGATGTAGGAGTCCCAGCCCACGAAGACGTCGCTCCCAAAGCGATAAAGATGAAGATGCGCGACACCCTGGCCCTTGCTGATCACCAGGCGATCGCGCTCGTCATAGCCGTTGGGGGAACGGAAGCCATAGCGCTCGGTCTCGATCGAAATGCCGTTCGCGGCGAAGGCTTCGAGCTTCGCCACAATGCGCCGATTGATCTCGTCCAACTGCGGGCCGAGGTCGGGAATGATGGCGTGCCAGCTGTCGAGCCGCAGCAGGTAGCGCGGCGGGATGCTGGGACGGTCGATGACGGAGACGATGACCTTCCGCCGCCGGCGAATGACCAGCGCGACGAGGAACATCACGGCCGCGGTCGCGAACAGGGCCGCGGCCCCGGGATCGAGCTGATCCTGCCTGTCGCCCTGCATGGCAAAGCCGATGGCGACGCAGGCGAGCCCCGCCAGGACCAGCAGGCGCGGCACGGTTATGGGGATCCGCCGGCGAAAGGCCCGCAAGGTCCTGTTGGTGTAGCGCGTTCGTGCGAAGGGAACGAGCGCCAGCAGCGCATTGGCGGCAAAATCGGAAAACCGCGCCTGCCGCGGTTTGCGCGCCCTGCCGACGATATAAAGCGCCCACTGCGCGGCATCCTCGGCGGTGAAGCTCGGCCGCTCCGCGACCGCAATGGTTCGGCGCCCGATCTGGGCGATGGCGGACGTCGTCACCGAATGCTCGCGATAGGGCTTGACGTCAAACCGCAATTCCAACTCTGTCCGCAATCGCCGATCGGCGGCGCCGCCGTTTGCGGGCCGCTCGGGCAGCCAGGCTTCGACCTTCACCCATGATGGATGAACCCCATTGGCCGATTTGGTGACCAGCGCGTCGATCGCGCAATCCGCGAGCGCTCGCTTGATGGCGTCATGACAGGCGCTTTGCAGCAGGGTCGCCTCACCCCAAATCGTATGATCCGACACATGATGCACGGGGCGGGCGTTGACCATCGAAGTCATCGCATCGACGCTCCACGTTGCTGGATCAGATCGGACAAAATGAAAGAGCCCGCGAAAAGATATCGAGGCTGATTTGGGGGAGCAATAGGCCCGTGGGATGGCGAAAGGTCGCTCAGGGCACGGTCGAGAAGTCGGTATGTCGACCATGCGGGCGAACGTGATAGAAGGAGAACAAGTTGTCACCCCGCAGCCCTCAACCCCAATCACCATGAGCGATCCCGACCACCTGGGCTTTACCGCCGAATTCCCCACCGCCACACGCGAGCAATGGCGCGCGCTGGTCGAGCGCGTGCTCAAGGGCAGGCCGTTCGACACGCTGGTGGCGCGCAGCGCCGACCGCATCGCCATCGAACCGCTCTATGCGGGGACGCGCGAGGGCGGGCGCATCACCGGCCGCCAGGGGCGCTGGCAGGTGATGGCGCGCGTCGACCATCCCGACCCGTCAGCCGCCAATGCCCAGGCGCGAGAAGCGCTTGAAGGCGGCGCCAACGGACTGGTGCTGGTCGGTGCCGGTGCGATCGGCGCGCATGGCTTTGGGCTTGTGCCAGCTGCGGACACGATCGCGCGCGCGCTCGACGGCGTTCACCTCGATGCCGGCATCGCGATCGAATTCGATCTGAGCCCGCAGAGCAAGGACCTGCCGCTCGCGCTTGCGGCGCTTGTCAAAGCGCGCGGCCTCGCGCCCGCGGATGTTGACATCCGGTTCGGGTTCGATCCGCTCGGCGCGAGCGTGCTCAACGGCGGATTGGCGCTCCCCTGGTCGACATTCGGTCCGCTGGCGGCAAAGCTTGCGGCCGACCTCGCGGCGCAAGGCTTCGCCCGTGCGCTGCTGGTCGCCGACGGCCGCGTTGTGCACGGCGCGGGCGGCACCGAGGCGCAGGAGCTTGCTTATGTGATCGCGGCCGCGGTCGCTTATCTGCGCGCGCTTGAAGCATCCGGCATCGCGCCCGATGACGCGCGGCGGATGATCGTCTTCCGCCTCGCGGCCGATGCCGACCAGTTCCTCACCATCGCCAAGTTCCGCGCGCTGCGGGCGCTGTGGGGCCGCATCGAGGAAAGCTGCGGGCTCACTCCCGCGCCCGCCTTCGTCGCGGCCGAGACCGCCTGGCGCATGATGACGCGCAACGACCCGCAGGTGAACATCCTGCGCGCGACCATCGCGACCTTCGCGGCCGCGATCGGCGGCGCCGACGCCATCACGGTGCTGCCCTTCACCGCCGCCTGCGGGCTACCCGACGCGTTCGCGCGGCGCGTTGCGCGCAACACCCAGCTTGTGCTGATCGAGGAAGCCGGCCTCGCCCGCGTCGCCGATCCAACCGCCGGCACCGGCTGGAGCGAGAAGCTCACGGACGAGCTCTGCCATGCCGCCTGGGCGCTGTTCCAGGAGATCGACGCAATGGGCGGCGCCCCGGCAGCGCTTGAGCACGGACATATTCAGGGCAAGGTCGCCGCCGCGCGCGCTGAGCGCGAGCGTGCGGTCGCGACCCGCAAAGACGCGCTGGTCGGCGCCAACGAGTTTCCCGATCTGGGCGAGACAGCAGTTGCGGTGCTCGATGTGGCGCGCGTGAGCGTGCCCGCAATGCCGGTGGCGGTCGAGATCGATGCGCTGCCGCAGATCCGACTTGCCGAGCCCTACGAGGCGCTGCGCGACGCCTCCGACCGTGCGCTGGCCGCGACTGGCGCGCGGCCCACGGTCTTTCTTGCCAATCTCGGCGCCTCCGCCGATTTCTCCGAGCGCGCGACCTTCGCCAAGAATTTTTTCGAGGCCGGCGGGATCGAGGCGGTCGGCAACGACGGCTTTGCGAGCGAAGACGAGTTGCTCGCGGCTTTCAAAGCCTCCGGCGCGCGGCTTGCCTGCCTGTGTGCGGCTGATGCCGACTATGCGCGTGAGGCCGCCGGCACCGCGGGCGGGCTGAAAACCGCGGGCGCACGGGCGCTCTATCTCGCCGGGCCGCCGGGCGAACATGAGGCGGAATGGCGCGGCGCCGGGATCGACACGTTCATTCATTCGAGCTGCGACGTGCTTGCGGTTCTGCAGGCGGCGCATCAGGTGCGGTAGTGCGCAGCTCATCGTTCGTCGGTAAGATGACGTGCGGAGGACAGACGGAATGACAAGCATTCCGAACTTTGCCCGGGTCGACTTCGCGGGGCCACAGCTTGGCCGGCCGGACGCCGGTCAGGCTGACGCTTGGCTCACCCCCGAAGGCATCGCAGTCAAAGGCGCCTACGGCCCCGACGATCTCGCGAGCCTCGACTTTCTCGACACTTTTCCGGGCCTGCCGCCCTTCCTGCGCGGCCCCTACCCGACCATGTACGTCACGCAGCCGTGGACGATCCGGCAATACGCCGGCTTCTCGACGGCGGAGGATTCCAACGCCTTCTATCGGCGCAATCTCGCGGCCGGCCAGAAGGGGCTCTCGATCGCCTTCGATCTCGCCACCCATCGCGGCTATGATAGCGATCATCCGCGCGTCGCCGGCGACGTCGGCATGGCGGGCGTCGCGATCGATTCGATCTACGACATGCGCACGCTGTTCGACCGCATCCCGCTCGGAGAGATGTCGGTGTCGATGACCATGAACGGCGCCGTGCTGCCCGTGCTCGCGCTCTATATCGTCGCTGCCGAGGAGCAGAGCGTGCCGCCCGAAAAGCTCACCGGCACGATCCAGAACGACATCCTCAAAGAGTTCATGGTGCGCAACACCTACATCTATCCGCCCGCGCCGTCGCTCAAGATCATCTCCGATATCTTCGCCTACACCGCGGAGCACATGCCGAAGTTCAACTCGATCTCGATCTCCGGCTATCACCTGCAGGAGGCGGGCGCGACCTGCGACCTCGAGCTTGCCTATACGCTTGCCGACGGCGTCGAATACGTGCGCGCCGGGCTCGCCGCCGGCCTGGCAGTCGATACCTTTGCGCCGCGGCTGTCGTTCTTCTGGAACGCCGGCATGAACTTCTTCATGGAGGTCGCCAAGCAGCGCGCCGCCCGCATGCTGTGGGCGAAGCTGATGAAGAGCTTCGAGCCCAAGTCCGAGCGCTCGCTGGCGCTGCGCGCCCACACCCAGACCTCGGGCTGGTCGCTCGCCTCGACCGATGTCTATAACAACGTCGTGCGCACCTGCGTCGAGGCGATGGCGGCGACGCAGGGCGGCACGCAGTCGCTGCACACCAATGCGCTCGACGAGGCGCTGGCTTTGCCGAGCGATGCGTCGGCGCGTATTGCACGCAATACCCAGCTGGTGCTGCAGCGTGAATCCGGCACGACGCGCATCGTCGATCCCTGGGGCGGCTCGTTCTATGTCGAGCGGCTGACGGGCGAGCTCGCGCGCCGCGCCTATGGCCATATCCGCGAGGTCGAGGACATGGGCGGGATGGCGAAGGCGATCGAGGCGGGCCTGCCCAAGCTGCGCATCGAGGAAGCCGCCGCCCGCACGCAGGCGCGCATCGACGAGGGCCTGCAGCCGGTGATCGGCGTCAACGTGCACCGCCCGCAGGCCGAGCCGCCAATTGACCTCCTCAAGGTCGACAACGCGGCGGTGCGTCAGCTCCAGATCGACAAGCTCACGCGCCTCAAGCACGAGCGCGATCCGGCAGCGGTCGCGCAGGCGCTCGCGGCGCTCACCCGCAATGCCGCTGGCGGCAACGCCAATCTGCTGGCGCTCGCCATCGACGCCGCGCGCGCCAAGGCGACGGTCGGCGAGATCTCATCGGCGCTGGAACAGGTGTTCGGCCGCCATCACGCCGAGATCAAGGCGATATCGGGCGTCTACAAGCGGGAGACCGGCATGTCGCCATCCGTCGCGCGCGTCCAGAAGCTCACCGCCGCGTTCGAGGAAGCCGAAGGCCGCCGCCCGCGCATCCTGGTTGCCAAGATCGGCCAGGACGGCCACGACCGCGGCCAGAAGGTGATCGCGTCCGCGTTCGCCGATCTCGGCTTCGATGTCGACATCGGGCCATTGTTCGCGACGCCGGCGGAAGCGGCGCGCCAGGCGGTCGAGAACGATGTGCACATCCTCGGCATTTCCTCGCTCGCGGCCGCGCACTTGACGCTGGTTCCGGAGCTCAAGGCCGAGCTTGCGCGGCAGGGCCGTCCCGACATCATGATCGTGGTCGGCGGCGTGGTGCCGCCGCAGGATTACGACGCGCTCAAGCGTGCGGGCGCACAGGCGATCTTCCCGCCCGGCACCGTGATCGCGGACGCCGCTGAAGGGCTCGTGCGCACACTGAGCCAGCGCCTCGGGCACAGCCGCGAAGCGGCGGAGTGATCAGCGAATTGATCAAAGAGAAATATCGCCGAGCTTTAACGCAAATCCCGGCAGCGCCGCCGTCGTCAGCGCCTCGTCCGGCCCGCGCTCGACGATCGACGACCAGCCGTCCGCAGTCGGGCCGGTGTGAACAAAGGTCCGGCGCTCGTTGGCGTCGATGACCCAGTATTCGCGAATGCCGTGGCGGGCGTAGAGGCGCGCCTTGGTCTCCCGGTCATAGCTCATGCTCGACACCGCAACCTCGATCAAGAGATGGACGTGCTCAGCGCGCGGTTGCGCAAAGCCTTTCGGGTCCGCCTTGTAGATCGCGCGGGACACGATCGCAATGTCGGGCTCGACCAGGATGTCGTCGGCAAGCTGTAGCGTACTTTCGACACCAACATAGATATGGTCCGGCACGACCTTGGCAAAGGCAATGAGCAGCGCGTTCTTGATATTGTCATGCGCAATGCTCTTCGCCGACATCATAATGATTTCCCCTTCGATCAACTCCATCCTTTCGTCCTCGCCGAGCACGCCTGCCTCGATCATGCGTCGAATGTCATCGACGCTGAAAGCCCGGCGGGGCGGCAATCCTGGCGCTGGATGGAGGATCGGGATGTTCATGTCGGCACCTCAAGTCATATATAGCACAAATCACTCCTGCGCGGGAGCCGTCGAGGACGCCGCGCATATCCGCATGTCCAGCGCGGAAAATGTCGCCTATCACCAAAAAGCGGCACGCCCCACTTGCGCGGGGCGTGCCAATTCCGAATGAAACTTGTCCGTAACGCCGTCTTGTCCGTAACGCCGTCGCCTACTGCCGCACAGCGGCTTCCACGGCATCGTCCTTGTTCAGCGCCCTGCGCACATGCTTGACCATGTGGTCGGCGACGATGGCGTGCGCTTCCGCGCTCGGGTGAATGGCGCCGCTATAGAGGCCGGCCCAGGCCGGCTGCAGGATGTCGAACAACGACAGCCCTTCGCGGTGGGTGTTGGCGGCGAGGAACGCGTCGTTCGGCGTGCGGAACAGCCGCCAGTGGTGGGCGTACGGAATGGTGGCAGCCGGCGAATAGGGCTTCCACTCCTCGCCCGAGGGTGTCTTGCGCGGCACCCGCATGCTGATCCCATCTGCGAACGCGCGTTTCGGGTCGCGCGCGCAGATGCCGCGCTTGGTGAATTCCGGAATGTGGTCGGTCACCAGATTGAATCCGGTGCCGCTGCCGGTCGCAAGCCCGGCCGGACAGTTCTTTCCCTTGCTGGTCGAGGCGATGCAATCGAGCCGGCCGAGGAAGTCATGCAGGAAGTCGGCGGTCTCCTGCAGGCGCTGCTTGCTGAGCTTCAAGCCCACATGCACGTCCATGCCCAGCGTCGGCTGCGCTCCGCAGATGCCGCCGGTCTCGTCATATTGCAGCGGCTCGTAGGAGGACTGGAACACGCGGTTGGGCGTCACGCCGAAGCCGTCGTGCAGCGCCTGCTTGAGCGCCTTCATGCGCTCGTCGAGCACATTCATGTAGACGCGCGACACGTTCGGGCCGAAGCGCAGGGAGCTGCCGATCGCGGCCGCGATCGGGGCAAGATCGCCGGCGCTCTCGGTCAGCGAATAGGCGATGAGGCCGCCGAAGCCGACATCGTTGCCGCCGATCGACATCAACACCACGTCGATCTGCCGCTTGCGCTGCGCGGGCGGACACCAGGTCTTGCTGATGCGTTGCGGCGAGATCGAGGTGCTGCCGGCCGAGAACATCGGCAGCGTGTAGCTTGCGTGCTGGGTGCGCGCGCCGCGGCAGATCAGGTCGGCGAGCTGGTCGAGCTGCGGCTTGACCTTGGCATTGGCCGGATCGCTGTAGCCTTCGCGCGCATCCATCTCCAGGAACAGGCCGTGTGCGATCTCCGCGCCCGAGCAGGAGAAGCTCGCGAATGTGACCGCGCGGTGGCGGTTTTCGAGCGCGAGCTCAATGCCGACCCGGAACGGATAGCCGTATTGCGACCGGTGGCAGTCACGCGAGAGCCACTGCGGCGCAGCCTTGTCGAAGGCCGCCTGAAACTCGTTCGAGGAGAGCTTGTAGAAGCGGTCCGCGAGCTCATCCTCCATCAGCCGGCGCGGCAGGACCTTGGGATTGATCTGACCCTCGTTCGACGCCAGCCCATAGCCGCCGGGCGCGACCGTCGACGGCGCTTCCGGCCCGAGCGCCACCTCGTCGCGCACCAGCTTGGGGTCATAGACCATCTCGCGCGCCGCAGAGAATTGCACCGGCCGGTCCGGATTGCTTTCGCC
This sequence comes from uncultured Alphaproteobacteria bacterium, assembly GCA_963753575.1. GTDB lineage: Bacteria > Pseudomonadota > Alphaproteobacteria > Rhizobiales > Xanthobacteraceae > VAZQ01. The sequence continues at coordinate 301,606 of CAVWCR010000002.1, read as the reverse complement.
TGAAGAGAATGAATCGCCGAGCGCCACGATGAAGATGTCGTCGACGATGACCTCGCGCTCGCGCAGATCGCGGCCGTCGGGCAGCCGCACCGCGACCGCCACGCCCGACTGTGCGCGATCCTGCGAATAGGGCACGCGCGCGATCGTAAGCTTGTCCTTGCAGGGTTTCTTGCGCTGCTCGACCTTGCTGCCGGGCTTGCGCCCTTGCCAGGCCCAGTAGCAGTCGCCGGTCACGCCATTGAGCTGCTCCGGGGCGATCGCCACCTGGACGGTGTGCGCGTCGGGCAGAACATAATCTTCCCGCGCGGTACCCCAGGAATAGCGGCGCTGGCAGACCGAGAGATAGTGCCGCGGCCGGCCGTTCACGTCGTAGCAGGTGTCGTTGACGGTGCGGGCGGCCCAGCCCATGCGGCTCTGCTGATAGTGGCGCCCTGCGGTCGCCTCACACTTGTCGGGGGTGGAGGAATCCCGGCAGTCGGGATCGTTGAGCTTGCGCTCGGTGCGCCAGATGATGTTGGACGGCAGCGCCCCGCTGCCACGCACCGCATTGTAGGCGGCCTCGTGAATGGCGAAGGAGCGCGTGCTCTTGAAGAACCTGAACGGGTTCTCGACCTGCCAGATCAGGTCCTGAGCACCCGCCGAACTTGCATGAAACGCGCCAAAAAGATTAATCAGACCAGCGGTCGTCGCAAGCGCATAACGACGCATGATAAAGCCCTCCGCCGCCCCCTCCGGGAGGCTATGATACCTTTAGTCGATCCGCCAAGCGCGAAAGTTCATCATGAGCTTACCAAAACCGGCTGAGTTCGAGGGATTGGCATCATGACATTGAAATTGCTAGGGAATATTTTCTCTACCCTGGTCCGTCTGCGGGCTTTTCTGGGTCTCTTCGCGGCCTTCTGTCTTTCCGGTTGCATCACCGCCGCCAATCCGATCCTCGGCGACGCCAAGGCACTGCTCGGGGAGCGCATCGAGGTCCATGTCTTCAGCGCAGCCAGGGACGGTACCCGCGAGCATTCAATCGGCGTGTTCGAGTGGAGTGGCAGTCGTTACGTGCCGCGCTCGGGCGATTTCACCGAATTCACCATTCATCCCTTTGAAGGCCGCGATTCGATCATCCAGGGCCAGGCCGGCCGCAACAGCCGCAACATCGAATTTGCGCTGGCGCGCCGGATCGCCGAGGGCGTCTATCTGATCATCCCGATCCAGCACGAGGACGCCGACGAGCCGACCCGGCAGCGCTTCTGCACCAAGACGCAGATCGCCAGCTGCCTGATCACGACGCCGGAACAGCTGTTCGTGTTCGCGCACGCGACCGCCGCCCGCGACGATGACAGCAGCGCGGTTGCGGTGGTGACGGCGGCGCCGAAGAAATAGCGCCAGGTCCTGTCCCCGTCTCCGCTTTCAACATGCCGGTCCTGCATTTTACGCAATGCGAATATTTATTGACATTGGGTGAATTACGCCCATACTTCTCCGCATCCCGTTCCGTGTTCGAGGGGCGCCTTCCGGAGGCGTTCGCAAGGCGGGGACCGGGAGCGGCACCCGCGAGCGGGGTGATCACGCAAGCCTCGTCCCCGGGCGGTACTCGGGCAGCCTCGTCGGCCACTATGGAGCCGGCCCGGTCCGACCACCGTCAAAGACGATAAGCCAAGATGCCGCGTTGGCGCGCCGAGAGGCGCGGGTGCACCGCTGTACACACCACAGTCGTGCACCATGGTCCGGCCGCAGCCGGACATCGCCTGGAGTAATCCAGGCACTGCGCCTTGTCGGCGCGCCATCCCCCTCGATTTGAGGGGCGGTGAGGAAAGCGGAAGACGGGCGAACCCCCGCGCCCAAGCAAAGAACAGGGGACGATCTCAGTTTGACTCGATTGACGGGAGCCGACCAAGGCTCTGGCTGTCTTAAATGTGAACAGGTGAAACGTACGGACGAAGAATGAATGCCACGTGCAGATGCCTCTCCACTGTCGTCCCCGCGAAGGCGGGGACCCATACGCCGCAGCAGCGCGATATTGCAACGTGAGTGTATATCAAACCCGCCGGTGGTTATGGGTCCCCGCCTGCGCGGGGACGACAGAAAGCGAGGGCGACAGCAAAAGGCCGCGGCATTTTTTGCAAAACGAAACCAAATCGAAAACGCCCGTGATTTCAATGGCGTCCATCTTGGCGCCAGCGATGCTATAAGAGGCTTTGCCACCTATCCCTATGCCAATGCTCACGCACTCACCCAAAACTCAAAGAAACCACTCCGGGAGGACATCGATGAAGCCCATTTCAGTCGCCCTTCTCCTTGCCGCAATGACCAGCGCCACGATGATGAGCACTGCGAACGCGCGCGTGACCCGCATCGAGATCGCGAAGCGCGAGCCGTTCGCCGCCGGCCAGGCGTTCGGCTCAACCGGCAGCTATGAGAAGATCGTCGGCCGCTATCACGGCGTGCTCGACCCCGCCCATTCGCTCAATGCCGGGATTGTCGATCTCGACAAGGCGCCGCGCAACGCGCAAGGGCAGGTCGAGTATTCGTCCGACTTCTACATCCTCAAGCCGGTCGACCTTGCGAAGGGCAACGGCGCGATCTTCTTCGAAGCGAGCAACCGCGGCGGCAAGGCGATCCTCGTCCGTTTCAACAATGCGACCGTGCGCAGCAACGACCCGTCGACCGCCAAACATGCCGGCGACGGCTTCCTGATGCGGCAAGGCTTCACGCTCGTCTGGAACGGCTGGATGCCGGGCCTGCCGGCACGCGACAATCTCCTGCGCATCACGCTCCCAAGCGCAAAGGGCCTCGGCCAGATAATCTGGGACGAGTTTCTCTTCAACAACACCAAGACCATGCAGGGCCGCCTCACCTATCGGGCGGCGTCGACCGACAAGAGCAAAGCGAAGTTGATCGTGCGCGAACGCAACAGCGATGCGCCCGCGACCGTGCCCGCCGACCAGTGGGAATTCGTCGACGCGCGCACCATCCGCCTCCTGCCGGAAGGCACGCCGTTCCGCATCGGCATGATCTATCAGCTCCTCTATCGGGCCGAGAACCCGAGCGTAAACGGCATCGGCTTTGCGGCGACGCGCGACCTGGTCTCATTCCTGCGCCACGCCGAAGCCGACGACGCCGGCACGCCAAATCCGGTCGCCGGGCAGAGCCGGATCACCCGCGTCATCGGGCACGGCAACTCGCAGACCGGGCGCTATCTGCGCGACTTCATCTATTCGGGCTTCAACGAGGATGAGTCCAACCGGATCGTGTTCGACGGTGCACTGCCGAACGTCGCCGCTGGCCGCATCTATCTCAACTACCGCTTCAGCCAGCCCAACCGCATCATCCCGGCGGCGCACGGCTTCATGCTGTTTCCGGGCGCGACCTTTCCGTACGCCTATGAGACGCAGACCGATCCGTTCACCGGCAAGCGCGACGGCACGTTCGCGCGCTGCGCCGCGCGCGGCAACTGCCCGAAGCTCATCCACACCGTGAGCAGCACCGAGTACTGGCAGGGCGCGCACTCGCTCGTCACCACCGACCCGCTCGGTAAGCAAGACGGCACGCCGCCCGACAACGTGCGCATCTATCACTTCGCCGGCACCCAGCACGGCGGCAATGCCGGCTCGCCCGGCATGCAGGGCGTGTGCGCAAATCCGGGAAACCGCACCGACTACCGGCCGTTCCTGCGTGCCGCGCTCGCTAATCTCGACCGCTGGGTCAAGGATGGCGTCGCGCCGCCGGCGAGCCGCTATCCGCGCATTGCCGACGGGACACTGGTGGAGAGCCTGCAGGTCGCGCCGATCCCCGGCATGAGCATGCCGCGCGGGCCGAGCCTGCGCCCGCGCATCGATTTCGGGCCCGACTTTGACAAGGGCATCATCGGCAGGGCGCTGCCGACCGAGCTGAAAGAATCCTATCGCGTGCTGGTACCCAAGGTCGACGCCGACGGCAACGAGGTCGCGGGCCTGCGGTTGCCTGACATCACCGTGCCGGTCGGCACCGCCGCCGGCTGGAACGTGCGCACGGCGGAAGCGGGCGCCGCTGGCGAGCTCTGCTATCTGCAGGGAAGCTTCGTGCCCTTCGCCAAGACCAAGGCGGAGCGCGAAGCCAAGAAGGATCCGCGCCCCTCGCTGGAGGAGCGCTACAAGGACCGCGCCGACTATGCCGCGCGCGTGCGGCAGGCGACCGCCGCCTTGCAGCGCGACGGCTACCTCCTCCAGGAGGATGCCACGCGTATCGTCGCCCGCGCGGCGTCGGTCGCTTGGTAGCGCCATTGGACCTCGCGCGACTTGGGGACGCGCTGCGCGCGGGCGATCGTGCGCAGCTTGCCCGCGCCATCACGCTGATCGAAAGCCGGCGCGCCGACCATCGCGAAGCGGCGCGTCAGCTGGTGCAGGCGCTGCTGCCGCATACCGGCCACGCCATGCGCGTCGGCATCACCGGCACGCCGGGCGTCGGCAAGTCGACCACCATCGACGCGCTCGGGACTTTTCTCACCAGGCAGGGCCACAAGGTCGCGGTGCTGGCGGTCGATCCATCCTCGTCGCGGAGCGGCGGTTCCATATTGGCGGACAAGACCCGCATGCCGCGGCTTGCCGCCGATCCCAACGCGTTCGTGCGCCCCTCGCCCGCCGCCGGCACGCTCGGCGGCGTCGCGGCCAAGACACGCGAAGCGATGCTGTTGTGCGAGGCCGCCGGCTACGACGTGGTGCTGGTCGAGACAGTCGGCACCGGTCAGTCGGAAACGGCAGTCGCTGACATGACCGACTTCTTTCTGGTGTTGATGCTGCCGGGCGCCGGCGACGAGCTGCAGGGCCTCAAGAAAGGCGTCATCGAGCTTGCCGACATGCTTGCGGTCAACAAGGCCGATGGCGACAACCTCGCGCGTGCCAACGCCGCGGCCGCCGAGTATCGCGCCGCGCTGCATATCATCGGCGCGGGCTCGGACATCTGGTCGCCGCCGGTCATCACCTTCTCGGCCCTTACCGGCGACGGCATCGCTGACTTGTGGGCGAAGATCGGCGAGCACCGCAAGCGCACGCACGCCGCCGGCGCGCTCGCGGCGCGCCGACGCGCGCAGCAGGTCAAGTGGATGTGGGCGATGCTGGAAGAGCGCGTGATGACGCGACTGCGCTCGGATCCGTCGCTGCGCGCACGCCTGCCCAAGCTCGAAGCGGCCGTTGCGGAAGGACGCACGTCGCCCGCCGTCGCGGTCGAGGAACTGGCACAATCGCTCGGGCTGTAAGACATGCCGCTCACCATCCTCATCACCGGCTTTGGACCGTTCCCGGGCGCACCATTCAATCCGACCGGCGCGCTGGTCACCGCGCTGGCGCAACGACGATCGAGCGCAGGCGTGCGCCGCGTTGCGCACGTATTTGCGACAAGCTACGCGACCGTCGACCGTGAGCTGCCGGCGCTGATCGCGCGCGAGCGTCCGGCCGCGCTTGTCATGTTCGGGCTGGCGCAACGCACGAAACATCTGCGGATCGAAACGCGCGCGCGCAACGTGCTCTCGCGCAAGCATGCCGACGTCACGGGCGCGTTGCCGACCACGAACGCGATTGCGGCGGACGCACCGGCGGCGCTGGCACTGCCGGCGCCGATGCCACGCCTCCTCGCCGCCGCTCACAGTGCCGGCGCGGCCGCGCTCTCGCGCGATGCCGGCAGCTATCTCTGCAACTATCTCTGCTGGCGCGCGAGCGAGAGCGCGGCGATGTCGAGCGGACCGCGGCTTGCGACTTTCGTGCATGTGCCGCTGGTGACCCCGACGCGCGCTGTTTCGCCTGGACGCACGCCACGCACGCTCGGCGACCTCATTCAGGCGGGTGAAGCGATCGTTGAGGCCGCAATTGCCGCGGTACGGGTGCGGCGATGACGATCGTTAACCGTGCCGCGCGATGTGCGCGCACTCCCGTTTGGGCAAGGCCTATCCTGTTGTCATTCCGGGGCGCGCCGAAGGCGCGAACCCGAAATCCAGTTCGCAGCAGCCTGGATTCCGTGTTCGCCGCTTCGCGGCGCCACGGAATGACAGAGAAAGAAACATGACCATTAGTCGCCGTCACTTCGTCGCGCTCGCTGCCGCCAGCGCGCTCTCCGTCCCAGCCCGCGCCGCGCCGATCTCGGCGCTCGGGCTCGACGCGGCGCAATTCGGTCTGCGCCCGGGCAGTCCGGACGACCAGAGCCACGTGCTGCAGCATGCGATCGAGGAAGCATCACGCGCGAATGCGCCGCTTGCGCTGGCGCCGGGCGTCTACCGCGTAGGCAACATCCGTCTGCCCGCGGGCGCGCAGCTTCTCGGTGTGCGGGGTGCGACGCGGCTCATGTTCGCTGATGGACCTTCGTTGCTGGCAGCCGAGAAGGCAGAGCGCATCACAATCAAAGGTCTCTTGCTCGACGGGCTCCGACGCCCGCTGCCACAGCGCCGCGGCCTCGTCCATCTCGACAATGCGCGCCGCATCCAAATCAGCGACTGCGAGATCGTGAACGCGGGCGGCAACGCCATCCACTGCGTGGCGGTCGATGGCCAGGTGAGCGACATCACGATTGCGGACGCACTCGACGCTGCCATCCATTCGCTCGACGCGCGCGGGCTCCTGATCGCGCGCAACATCATCGCGGGCGCCGGCGACAACGGCATCCAGGTCTGGCGCTCGCAGCCGGGCGACGACGGCACCATCGTGACCGACAACCGCATCACCCGCATCGCCAACCGCTCCGGCGGCTCCGGCCAGTACGGCAACGCCATCAACGTGTTTCGCGCCGGCAACGTGATCGTGCGCGGCAACCGCATCGATGACTGCGCGTTCTCGGCCGTGCGCGGCAACGCCGCCTCCAACATCCATATCGAGGGCAACGCCGTCAGCAACGCGCGCGAGGTCGCGCTCTATTCGGAGTTCGGCTTCGAGGGCGCGCTGATTGCGAACAACACGGTCGACGGCGCCGCGATCGGCGTCTCCGTGACGAACTTCAACCAGGGCGGCCGGCTCGCGGCGATCCAGGGCAACATCATCCGCAACCTGTTTCCGAAGCGCCCGGAGGGTACCGACGCGGGCGACGGCGCCGGCATCGGGATTGCGGCGGAAGCCGACGCCGCCATCACCGGCAATGTCATCGAGAACGCGCCGTTCGCCGGCCTCGTGCTCGGCTTCGGGAAATACCTGCGCGACGTCGCGGCGACCGGCAATGTGGTGCGGCGCGCCGACATCGGCATCGCGGTCTCGGTGTCGAGTGGCGCCGGCCACGCGCTGATCGCCAACAACATCATCGCCGAGGTGGCGCGTGGCGCGATCATCGGCATGGACCGACGGCGGATCGTCACCGGCGACCTGATGAAAGGCGGCGGGGAGAAATATGCAAACCTGTCGATCAGCGGGAATCGCGTGCGGTGAACTAGACAGTCAGGACGTCGCTCGGCCGCAGCGCCCCGATCGCGATGCGGTTCCAGTTGCGCAACACCGGGCGCACGAACCGATCGAGCGCCGCGCGCTCGGCCTCGCTCAGCGCGCCGAAGCGCGCGATCAGCGCCGCCATCGCCACCTCGGCCGCGCGGCCGCCGCCGTCGTCGCACTTCACCGCGATGCCGAGACCAACCTCCGGCAGCGCGCCGCAGTAGACGCCCTCAGCGCCGACCTTGACAAAGGCGCGCGCGCCGAGCCGTTGCATCACTTCGGTGCAGAAACGCCCGGTGCCGGCGACATACCAGGGATGCGCCGCACAGGCCGCACGCAGCCGCGCCGCCGCCTTGGCCCGCTCGGGCGCGAGACCACGCCCGGTGCCGAGGCGCGCGAAGGCAAGCGCGATATGCTTGAGCGGCACCGCCCAGGTCGGCACCGAACAGCCGTCGGTGGCGCGGCGCTCATCGGTGAGCGGAAAGGATGTCATGCCCTCGATCGCCGCCTTGACCTCGCGCTGCACCGGCTGATCGGGCTCGATATAGCCGTGCGGGTCGGCACCGAGCGCGCAGGCGAGGCAGAGAAAGCCCGCGTGCTTGCCGGAGCAGTTGTTGTGCAGCGCCGACGGCTCGGCGCCAGAACGACAGAGCGCCAGCGCGGAGGGTTGATGCATCGGTGGGTGCGCGCCGCAACGCAATGCCGCAGCATCGAGGCCTGCGCGCTTGAGCATCGATGCCGCGGTCGCCACGTGACCGGGCTCGCCGCCATGGGACGCACAAGCCAGCGCCAGTTCCTCGTCGACGAGCCCATAGCGATCGGCAGCGCCCGTCTCGATCAGCGGCAGTGCCTGCAGGGCCTTCACGGCGGAGCGCGGAAACACCGGGCGATCGACATCGCCGAGCGCCAGAACGCACGCGCCGTCCGCATCCATGACCGCAACCGCGCCGCAATGGCGGCTCTCCACGAGTGGGCCGCGCAACACCTCAACCAGAACGGGATTGGCCATGCGTCACCCGCGTCCGCAACATTGCGGTTTGTTCATGTGCGACAACATAGCACGCCATTTGCGCGACACGGTCCCAGTCGCCATATTCCGGTCCCATCACCTTCCACAATATCGATTCCATGCGACGCCCGATCCGAAAAGTGCTGACCACCATCCTCGTCCTGTTCCTGTTTCCGCTCGCGGTGCACGCGGCGCTCTATTCCACCAGGGAGCACGCGACAAGTTTTCGCGAAGCCGACTGGTCGAGCACCGGCATGCTGCCGCCCGCGAGCGCCGACAAGAACGCGCGGCTTCTCGTCTTCACCGGCCGCACCGGCCGCTGGAAGGGAATTTTTGCGGTTCATAGCTGGATCGTGTTCAAGCCGCAAAACGCGACGAGCTGGAGCCGCTACGACGTGGTCGGCTGGGGCCAGCCGGTGCGCATGAACAACTGGGTGCCGGACGGACGCTGGTTCGGCAACACGCCGCGCGTGCTGGTCGACGTGCGCGGCCCGCAGGCGGTTGCGCTGATCCCGAAAGTGAAGGCCGCGATCGCGCAGTATCACTACAATATGTTTGGCGACTATCGCGTCTGGCCGGGACCGAACAGCAACACATTCGTGGCGAGCGTGCTGCGCGCGGTGCCCGAGCTTGGCGTGACGCTGCCGCCCAACGCGGTCGGCAAGGACTTCCGCACCTATCCGTATGCGGGACTTTCCGACAGCGGCACGGGCGTCGAGGCGTCCTTGTGGGGGCTTCTGGGCGTGAAAGCCGGATGGGTCGAAGGCATCGAGATCAACTTCCTCGGCCTCGTCACCGGGCTTGACCTGCGCCACCCGGGCGTGAAGCTGCCGGGCTTCGGCCGCCTCGGCCTGCCCGACGGCACGGCGCTCGCAGCGCCTTTGTCCGCGCGCTGACGACGCCCTGCCGCTGCGCACGATGCGTCGTCTCTCCATCATCATTCCGGTACGCGACGAAGGCGAGCAGATCGCCGCGACGCTTGACGCGCTCGCCGACCTGCGCGCGCTCGGAGCCGAGTTGATTGTGGTCGACGGCGGCAGCCGCGACGCGACCGTGCAGCGCGCCCGGCTGCGCGCCGACGTGGTGGTGATGGCGGCGGGCGGACGCGCCGCGCAGATGAACGCCGGCGCCGAGAAGGCATCGGGCGATTCGCTTCTGTTCCTCAATGCCGACGCGCGACTGCCGCACGAGGCCGAGTACCTCATCCTCGACGGACTTGCCGATTCGGGCCGCGCCTGGGGCTGCTTCGGCCTCAAGTTCGAGCATCGCAGCGTGCCGCTCTCTTTGCTCGCGCTGCTCCTGAATCTGCGCTCGTGGATCACCGGCATCGCCAGCGGCGACCAGGCGATCTTTGTCAAGCGCGACGCCTTCCGGGCGGCAGGCGGCTTTCCGGCGATCCCGCTGATGGAGAACGTCGCGCTCTGCAAGCGCCTGAAGCAGATCAGCGGCCCGCTCTGCCTGCCGCAACGCGTCACTGTCTCCACCCGGCGGCTCGACACCACCGGTGGCGTGCTGCCGACGATTGCGCTCATGGTGCGGCTGCGGCTTGCGTATGCGTTTGGTGCCGACCCGGCCGACCTCGCCGAGCGTCACCGCGCGGCGTTCGGCACTCAATAAAGACGGATCAGCGCAAGCCCGGCAACGATCAGCAGCGCCGCCACGATGCGGCCGGGGCGCAGAGGCTCCCTGACCACGACGACCGCGATCAGGGCTCCGAACAGGACGCTCGTTTCACGCAGCGCCGCCACGATCGCGATCGGCGCGAGCGTCATGGCCCAGATCACAATGCCGTAGGAGCCGAGCTGCAATGCGCCACCGGCAAGCCCGGTCAGCCACAATCGCCTCGCATCACTGGCCGCCTTGGCGCCACTGCGCGCCAACGCGTAGAGCGCCATCACCGGGCCGATGCCGATGAACAGCGCAACCGAATAGGCGTTGGCGGAGCCGGCAAGCCGCGCGCCAACGCCATCGACCACCGAATAGGCGCAAATGTTCACGGCCGTCAGCAACGCAAAGCCCACCGCGCGGCGGTCGAGCCGCGCGAGATCGCGGCCGCCGCGCAGCGAGAGGAGCAGCACGCCCGCAGCCAGGAGCGCGATGCCGAGCCAGCCGGCAAGGCCCAGGCGCTCGCCGATCAACGCGGTCGTGGCGGTCGCGGTCATCAGCGGCGCCGCACCGCGGGCGATCGGATAGACCTGCCCCATGTCGCCTGAGCGATAACTCTCAATCAGCGCCGCGAAATAGACGAGATGGATCACAACCGACGCGATCAGCCATGGCCAGGCGGCCCGCACCGGCAGCCCGACCACGGGCAGGACCACGAGCGACACCAGCGCGGCGCCGAGCGAGATCGCGACCGTTGACGCCAACGGATCCGACCCGCGCTTGATGCTGGCGTTCCAGCCGGCATGACAGGCGGCGGCGAACAGCACGGCGGCGAAGACGAGCGAGTCCATAAAAGCAGTCTCGCTCGCCCCACGCGGCGTCGGCTAATCCCGATAGCTTGCGCCCGGCCACGTCTTCGGAGCGGCGCGCAGGTACTGCTTCGGCCGCGCCACATCGGCGCCGAGTGCGGCAGCGGCATGCCAGCCCCAGTGCGGATCGTCGAGGAAAGCGCGCGCCAGCGCCACCATGTCGGCCTTGCCCTCGGCCACGATGGCTTCGGCCTGCTTCGGCGTCGCGATCAATCCGACAGTGCGGGTCGCGATGCTGGTTTCGCGCTTGACCTTCTCGGCAAACGGAACATTGAAGCCGGGCGTCGGTGCGCGCTGCGCCTCGGCCGTGATCGCGCCTGAGGAGACGTCGACATAGTCGAGCCCCTCGGCCTTGAGCGCCCCCGCGAACACGACCGCGTCGTCGCCGGTGAGACCGCCGTCAACCCAATCGGTGCCGGTGATGCGCGCGCCAACCGGCATGCCTTTGGGCACTGCCACACGCACCGCACGCGCGACCTCGAGCGGAAAGCGCATGCGGCCTTCGAGCGTGCCGCCATAGTCGTCGTTGCGTTTGTTGGAAAGCGGCGAGACGAAGCTGTGAATGAGATAACCGTGCGCCATGTGCATCTCGATGGCGTCGAAGCCTGCGCGCACCGCGCGGTGCGCCGCCGCCGCAAACGCCTCGCGCACGCGCTCGATGTCCTCGTGCGTCATGGCGCGTGGCGTCGCCCAATCGGCGCCGAACGCAACGGCCGACGGCGCAATCGTCTGCCAGGAATCAGGCGCCGCGGTACCGAGCCCCCTGCCCTCCCACGGCATGCGTGCGGAGCCTTTACGGCCGGCATGCGCGAGCTGCACCGCGATCTTGGCGGTTCCGATACGATGGCAATGGGCGACGACGCGTTCGAGCGCCGCCTCGCATGCATCCGAATAAAGTCCGAGGCAGCCGTGGCTGATGCGGCCGTGCCGCTCCACGTCGGTCATCTCGGCAACGACAAGGCCGGCACCGGAATTGGCGAGCATGCCGAGATGGGTGATGTGCCAGTCGGAGGCGACGCCATCGTTGGCCGAATACTGGCACATGGGGGAGACCACGATGCGGTTGGCGAGCTCGAGGTCGGCGAGCTTTATCGGCGAGAACAGGGCACTCATGCTGATTGCGGGGTCCAGGTTGCGACTGCGCCAGATCATAGGGAGCAGCGGCGCGGCCACAAGCGGGGCGCCGCCGGATCAGGCCGCACTCCGACGCCGCGCGGACATGGTGCGGATGGTGCTCGCAGGTAATGGGCTCGGCTCCACCTGCTCCGCTGGCAGGACGGGGTCCCAGATATCAACGAGCTCGGCCGCCTTGCTCAGCCTCCGATAAAATACCGACTCGGTGTAGTAGTACTTCCAGCGCCCACTCTGGTGGAGCTCCTCGAAGTGCAGGCGTCGCTTCTCGGCGAGATCCCGCCATTTCTCGGCGGTCTTGTTGAATCGTCGAAGTGTATTGCTGTCGAACATGCCTATGCCGCGGAACCGGAGGAACCGGTTTCCTTGTGTTGTCCCGCGGCCGTGACTGCAACCGCAGCGTGTCTACAAACTCGTGCTGTACACGCTACTCGGGCTCCAAGGCCCTACTTTTCGAATCAATTTTCGCAAGCTACTCGATTTGAGCCGTTTTGACTCGCCCTTCCTGAAGGCTCGGAAACAAAAAAAGAAAACCCGCCCGGTGGGGTGAGCCGGGCGGGTCACTTGGATCGGCGCAGGGGATCGGGGGGCGGGAGCGCCGATCGGGGGCTGTGCAACTTGGAGGGTTTTCTAGCCCGTTCAGCCATTGGTCGCGGCGGCAGCCAAAAAGGTTCAACACTCTCTTAAGAAATTTTCGAGCCTCCTCCCGCTCTCCTGATTCTCAGCAAGGTACTGAAAGACCGACGGAATCAGTTCGGGCGGGCGGCTCTGCCGACGGTCGTAGAGCCGACCTTGGCGGGCCCAACCGAGATGAGCGCCCGGTAGGCATCGACCAAGCCGGCGCCGAACTGCGGGTCGACGCCGCGCGGGCCGAGGTCCCGGGCCGTCGACATCAGGACGCGCCGGACATCGTCGTGGCCGAGATCGGGATTGAGCTCGACCAGGAGCGCCACCAGTCCGGCCACCTCGGCTGACGCAAAGGAGGTTCCGGAAACCTCTTGATAGGTACCCTGCAGGCCAGGCAGCAACAACTCGACGCCAGGGGCCGCCACCGCGATATACCGGCCGCGGTTGGCCATCGAGAACAGGTTGTCTTCGTCATCGGTCGCCGTCACCGCGATGACGTTCGGATCGGCCGCGGGGAACAGTGGCGCCGAGCGCGGGCCCTTGTTGCCGGACGCTGCCACCAGGATGACACCCCTTTCTCGGGCGAGCTTGAGGCTGCGCTCGATCTTGGGATCGCGCGAGCCCGCGAAGCTCATATTGATAATGCGCGCGCCGTGCAGCACCGCCCAGTCGATCGCCTTGACGACGTCAAAGCCATATCCTTCCGACCTGTCGCGCCCGCGATCGAACGCTCGCGCCGCAAGGATGTGGGCTCCGGGCGCCGTGCCCATCAAGCGGCCATGCGCAGCGATCGCGCCCGCCACCGCGGTCCCGTGCGCATATGCCTGGGTGTCGACGTCATCCTTGTCCTTGTGGTCCGGGCCGATCGCATCGAATGTGTCCACGACGACGCCCGCCAATTCAGGATGCGACACGTCGACTCCACCGTCGACAATCGCAATGAGGACATTGCCGCCGCGTGCCAGCATATGCGCCCGCGGCAACTGCAGCTTTGCCAGCGAATATTGTTCCAATGGGGAGCGATCCGCCGCCGCGGACGGCTCGCCGTTGAGGTGCATGATGTAGTTCGGCGTAACCGATATGGCGCTGCCGTCGGCTTCAATCGCCCGAACCACGGCCGGCACGGACCGGCGATCGGAAATTCGCCATCGATAGAGCTTGGTACCGGCAAGCCGGTAGTCAAACGATTCCAGGCGTGTCAGGCGGAAGCGTCGGGCCAAGGCCTCCGCGGCCTGATCCGAGGTGTTGGCGGCAAGCTCGACCACCACTTCGTCCGGCACATAGCTGGGATCGGCGACGCGCGGCGGCGCGCTCGGAACCGGGCGACGCAAGATTCTTGTCCTGGGAGGCGGCCCGCCATTCGACGGAACGCCGGGGCTGATAATGACGGTACCGACGGCGAAGTTGGGATGATGGATGCGGCGATGCCTGACAATGATGCGCCCACTACCGCGCTTGCCGCGCACCCCATTCGGCTTGCTGACGCCGCTGCCCGGGATCCTGTTGCGCAGGATCGACGCGCCGGGTCGGCGATATGACGGGACTCTGCCTCTGTTCCAATGGTTGCCGCCGGATGTCACGCTCGGCAGCCTGAAGCCTTGCGCTGATGCCTCTACCGACGCCGATATCGTGAGGAGCACGGCCGCGAGCACGAGCGCAGAGGACGCGAACAGATTTGAGCTGAAGTGGCGGATACGCCGATTGGCCAACGGGCGAACTTGGAACATGATTAGGCCTCCAACTCGTGGGCACCGAACGACGGTACCGACTCTGCAGCAGCCTCCGCGGTGCTTGCCGCGCAGTTAGTCCGTCGGGACAATTACTCCGTCAGGGCAATGAATTCGACCATCTTGGTGTCCGCCTGCATGCGCTGCACATTCTTCAAGATGTCGGCCTCGGACGGCTTGCCGGCAAAACGGATCTTGAATGAGCTGGTCTTGGTCGGACCATCAACGACTTCAGCGCCATAGACGTTGAGGAAACGGACAATCTCGGACGATGTCGCTTGCGCAGAAAAGCGGACGACGGCGTGGGAATTGGAATTCGTCTTGGCCGATGCCAGTTCAATGTTCTCGCCCGGCTGATCCTTGACCACCAGGCTCGTGAGCACCGCAGCCTGCAGGAACAGGGCGACCGTCGCGGCGGCGGCCGCGTACGCTACCGTACGCGGCGAAAAGCTGGACAGGAACCCCGCAATGCGGCCGGCGAGATCAAAGGAACGACGGGCCGGCGCCTGGGCGCCCTCAGCCTCGATCGCGGCAAACAGCTTCTCCATGGCGCGCGCCGACGGCACGCCCAGCGACTCGTTGAGGTGGATCGTCTCCTGCTGCTCCTCACGGACCAGCATCAAGCAACGGGCAAGCTCGTGGTCGGCCGCAATCGCGCGCTCGACGCGCTCCCGGTCGCGACGGTTCAGCGTGCCGGCGGCATGCCACGGCAGGAGGGCCTCGACCTCCTGGCGCTCCGGCACCTCTTTGCTTACCGCATTCATGGCCAACCTCTTTCAATTCCCGCCGCTTTCAGCAGCTCTGCCAACCTCTTGCGCGCGTAGAACATGCGCGTCTTCACCGTGTTCTCCGGAATTCCAACGATACCTGCGACCTCTTCGACGGATTTCTCGTGGTAGTAGACGAGATCGATGATTTCCCGGTGTTCCGCCGAAAGTCCTTCAAGGCACTTCCGGATTACTGCGCTCTTGTCCTTCTTCGCCAGGGCCACCTCTGGATCATCCGACTGATCCTCAATCGCCGCAGCCGCATCTTCGTCCAGCTCCTCGTCCGGCTTGCGTCTAAGCGCCGTCAGAGCCTTGAAGCGCGCGATCGCCAGCAACCAGGTGGGTACCGCCGAGCGCCCTTCGAACCGACCAGCCTGACGCCACACATCAAGAAACACGTCGCTGATCAGGTCTTCCGCTACCAATTCGTCCCGAACCAGACGCAAAACGAACCGGTAGACCCGTACATGATGCCGCGCGAACAGCACCTGCATGGCGAGCCGGTCGCCGGACGCGATCCGTCCGATCAGTTCTTCGTCCGATGTCGCTTGCATCGCCCGACGATCAACTCGCTAGGTTAGTCGCCGGGGGAGGCGACGAGGTTCAATGGTCCTGAAGGGTGGTTCATCCGCAGCACCCCCTTTTCCCCAAGGTTGCTGCGCATGCGGGTCGAGCGGCCCGCTCCAATAACTCCCGCACGATAGCGGAAATTCGCCGCAATCGCGCCAGAATTGAGCAAAATCCGCGTAAGTTCCATTGGGCTGGCGATTGCCCCCGTTTGCAATCCGTTAACCAGATCGAACGGAAAAGTCACTCCGACATTACGTACCAACCCGCAGAGGGGCCTTGAGCTTGCGAAGCGCCGCCAGCACCGAGAGCGCGGTGATACGGCCAGTTCGGGGGTTTTCGGAGGGAACATTCTCGATCGCAAGCGTAAAGTGCGCGGAATCGGCGTCCACCTCGATCCGGTGGCAATTCCGGTCGACGGCGGGATCAGCCCAGATCTCGATTGTGGTTCGATCGGGCCCGATACCCGCCAGCGCCAGGGCTGCCGCGACGTTGACGTTAGCTGGAAAACCGGCCGCCGCCTCCCGCGCCGTGCCGCCGAACACCCGCTTGGCTTCCGAAAGGCCCTCCACGGAAATTCCGTTGGCCACAAGATAAGGAGCGCCGGCGAGCCCGCGCGGAGGCTTGCGGGTGGTCATGCGGACCGCATGGATAGCCCCCTCGGCCGCGGCCGTAACTGCATCGAGCCCCAGCAGCGCGCCGGTTGGCACGATGATCTGGCCGCCCCTCTCCTTGGCCAGCGCGATCAGAGCGGGCCGCTCCAGCAAAGCGCCGCAACTGAGCACCATGACGGCCTTTCCCACCTCCAGCATGGGCCGGCAGATGCGCTCGATGACGGCAGCGGGCGCGCATTCGACCGCCAGATCGGCGTGCTGCGGCAGCGCGTCGAGTTCAACCAGAGGGCAGGCAATGCGCTCGGCATCGAGCCAGGCCTGCGCCTTGGCGCGATCATTGGCGGCCGCGCAGGCAAGCGCCAGCCCCGGGATGCCATCGCTGAGCCGCCGCGCCAGCACGCGGCCGATGGCGCCGAGGCCCGCGATAGCGACGCGGATGTTGGACATGGGGCAAAGGCCTCCGAACCGGTAACGCTTGGATCTAATGGGCGGTCTTACGCGGCCCTCGCCATGCCCTCAAGAGCGGTCCGGGGAGCCTCTTAAGACGGATCAATGAAGGCCTTGACCACCCCCTTGGCGCGCGCAACTGTCTGCGCAACCCCAAGGGAGAGGAGAACAACGATGCGCGTAAAGGCTTGCGTGAGGGCTTTGGCTCTGGGTTTCGGTGCGCTGTTGGCGAGCACATTGCTGGCATCGGCGCAGAGCTATCCTTCCCACCCGTTGACCATGGTTATCCCGTTTGCCGCGGGTGGCCCGACTGATGTGCTCGGCCGCGTCGTCGCGCAGCGCATGGGCCAGATCCTGGGACAGCAGGTGATCGTCGAGAACGTAGGCGGCGCCGGCGGCATGACTGGTTCCAAGCGTGTCGCCGATGCCAAGCCCGACGGCTACACCTTCGTTGTCGGCACGGTTGGTACCCACGCCCAAAGCCAGACGATTTATAAGAGGCCGCTCTACAATTCGGTGACCGACTTCACGCCAGTCGCGCTCATGGCCGAGGTGCCGATCATCCTGGTCGTGCGCAAGGATCTGCCGGTCAACAACTTCAAGGAGTTCGTGGCCTACGCCAAGGCCAACCAGGCCAAGATGCAGTTCGGCTCGGCTGGCGCGGGCTCGGCCACCCACCTTGGCTGCGTGCTGCTCAACTACATCATCGGCACCGACATCACTCACATCCCCTATCGCGGCACCGGGCCGGCGATGCACGACCTGCAAGGCGGACGCATCGACTTCCTCTGCGAGATCATCACGACCGCCAAGCCGCAGGTCGATGGCGGCACCGTCAAGGCGCTCGCCATCTTCCACAAGCAGCGCTCGCCGGTGATGCCCAACCTGCCGACCGCCCTCGAACAGGGAACGCCGAACCTCGAGGCCTACACCTGGAACGCCATCTTCCTGCCGAAGAACGCACCAGCGGATATCGTCAAGAAACTGAACGAGGCGACCGTACAGGCGATCAAGACACCGTCGGTTCGCGATCGGCTGAGCGCATTGGGCGCCCAGGTCGTCTCGGACGACCGCGCAACGCCCACCTATCTTGGCCAGCTCGTCAAGAGCGAGATCCAGAAATGGGCCGCGCCGATCAAGGCGAGCGGCGTGAGCGTCGACTAAGGAGAGAGCACGGCAGCCGGCGCCTTGCCCAAGGCAGGGTGCCGGCTGCCGCGTCATCCGAGCTCGATCGTGCCGTCGACCTCGTGCGTGAACTTGATCCCCCCGATCGTGATCGTCGCCTTAGCCGGCAACCGCTCGTTGCCCTTGAGGCCGCCATCGGCGAGCGCCTGGCGGACCGCTTTCTCAATCTCGCGTTGTGCGCCAACGCCGAGCGTCTTGAGAAACTTGCGCATGCTGGTGTTGAAGGTGTCCTCGTTCATGACCGGCTCCTGTGTGTAGGCTGGCACCGCGAGAGGCCCGATGGCGTCAGGGGATACTCGTATGTATGATTCATATGTATAAAGCGGGATCGCTGCGAAAGCCCACCCGTCACCCTAGTTCATCTCATCGCGAGGTTGCTACGTGTCCCGACTGACCTTCGCCTGCGGCTTCTATGACCGCACCGAGGCGCTCCGCACTGGAGACGTCGCGGTCAAGGATCTCGATTTCATCGCCATCGACTCGCCGCGCGACCTGTTCGATCGCATGGGCGGCCGCCAAGAATTCGATGCGTCGGAATTCTCCAGCTCCGAATACATC
Organism: uncultured Alphaproteobacteria bacterium; assembly: GCA_963753575.1. Lineage (GTDB taxonomy): Bacteria > Pseudomonadota > Alphaproteobacteria > Rhizobiales > Xanthobacteraceae > VAZQ01. Next base: position 283,127 of record CAVWCR010000002.1, on the reverse strand, counting down.
AGCCGCCTGGCGCGCGGCGACCGTACGTTCGTGGCACTCCCGGTGTTTCCTTCGCGCGTGTTCCGCCACGGCTACATCTACGTCAACCGCAAGGCGGGGATAAGCTCGCCCAAGGACATCGCGGGCAAGCGCGTCGGCGTCCCGCTCTATACGATGACGGCCGCAGTCTGGATCCGCGGCATTCTCTCCCACCACTACGGTGTCGACTTTGCCGGCGCGCGCTGGGTTGAGGGCGCCATCAATCATCCCGGTAGGCACGGCGAGCCGAGCGCGCCGCCGCTCTTGCAGCCGGTCAAGATCGAGCACGACCCCAAAGGGCGCTCGCTGAGCGAGCTTCTCGCCAATCACGAGATCGACGTCATCATGGGGACGCAGCACCCCGATCCGCACCCCGATATTGCGCCGCTGTTTCCCGATGCGCGAAAGGTCGAGCGCGATTTCTATCGCAAGACCCGGATCTTTCCGATCATGCACCTCGTGGTGATGCGCCGCGACGTCTACGAGCGTGATCGCTCGGTCGCGGACCGGCTCTATCGCGGCTTCGTGGATGCCAAGAAACTCGCGCTCGCGCGCATGCACAAAGGCCATCCGTTCATGCTGCCCTGGGTGCATGACGACATTCATGAGATCGACGATGTTTTCACCGGCGATCCTTATCCCTATGGCGTCGAACCCAACCGGCCGACGCTCGAGGCGCTGGTCCAATACATGACCGAGCAGCACTTCATCCCGAAGGCGATGCCGATCGAGGAGCTGTTCGTTCCGGTGGACAAGGCGCTGCGTTAAGGCACGCTTAACCGCGCTGACGCGCATGGCAGGCGTCCTATGGCAGGCGCCCCTTCGGTTTCAGCGCCGACGGCAAAATGTCGCGCCAATCAAAATGTCGCGTCAATAGGGCTGCAACCTGGCGCGGGCATCGCTAACGGTTGGGCGCCGACAGCGCGGCCCTCAATTTGCGCAGCGGGTTGCATTTGCGCAGCGGGTTCCATTTGCGTAGCGCCTTGCACGCCATGGATGGCCGCAAAGGTCTGCCTCGCCAGCAAAAGCGCGATCACGTCCAATCATTCAACGGACGGACATTCAACGGGCCATTGCGCCGTGGCGCTCTCGCCACTGGAGAAATTGAAGGAACAGGGCTTCCCGCTCCTCCTTGCTGGGTTGTCGAGCGCCACCTCGAGCGGCGCCGTTCAGGAACGATTGAAAATCCTGGCGAACAGACGCCTGGCTGCCCACAAGCTTTTCCAGCTGCTCGTCAGCAGCCGAAAACCGGTTCCAACCCGGGACGGTCGCGGCGAGATTGATGTCACGCCACTTCTTGAGGTACGGCGGCTGTCGCAGCTTGTCCCAATTCGCGAACAGCCTGGTAACGAAGCGCTCGACCTTGCGGTACCGCTCGTGGGTCTTCGGCCAATTGTAGACAGCCAGCACGGACGGCACGGAAAGCGTGTCGACACGCTCTCCCTTTGGAACCAGGCTCGGGTAGTCCTCGGACGTGAGCTCCGCCAGGGCGTACAAGTCGGTGAACACCTTCGTGTACGGGATTGGGAGAAGGTGCAGACCCGAATTTGGCGGAACTTTCGCGACGTGAGACAATGGCTTGCCCGACACTCGCACCGCGGCGTCGGCTTCACCTGAAGCGATCCTTAGGTAGGCCTGCGGGGTGAAGGGGTTGGGCAGCTTGACCTGCTGGACCTTGATGCCGAGACGCTGGAAGATGATTGGCGCTGTCAGGCTTCCCGACGTTCCAGGCGGGCCGAAATCGACTTTTTTTCCGCGCAGATCTTCCAGCCTTTTGAATTCGGTGCGCGCTATCACGTGCACCTCTGCGACCGGGAAGCGGAGAATGTAATTGATCCTCTTGTCGAGATTGGCGATCTTCCGCTGCGTCCGGTAAAACTCGAACGCGTCCGACTGCGCGAAGGCGAGATCGATGCCGCGAAGGTAGAGCAGATCGTCGAGATTGGAGGAAACGCCACGGGTTACCACCGGCAGCACGCGCATTTCGTTGCCGTCATCAAGGATCTTGCGCATCTCCATAACAAATTGGAAGGCAGTTCCTCCGCCGTTTCCGGCAGCGATGCCGACCGCCCAGGCGTTGAGGCGCTCCTTCATCTCCTGTTCGGAATAGCCGCCTTGAAGAGTCTTTGGTATCTCTTGTGCCCAGGCTCGTGCCGAAGCAAGCCACGTGCCCAAACCGAGCGTGGACACGACGGCGAGTGTCGCGACCGTGATGCGCCGCATGGTGTGCCTCCCCATCCACGGACAGATGTTCAATCCTTCAAAGGTATTGTGTCATTTGAGGGGCGTGTGTCCTGCTTTTTCTTTTTCTTCTTTTTCCGCGAAGGCGATGTAGATCGAGGTGCTGTTCGTGCCGGCGGACAAGGTGCTGCAGTGGGGGGCGCGGTCCCGTAATCTATGGCTTATCACTGCGCATATCGCATCCTCCCGCGATCAGTGGTAAGGACACGCCAATTGCCAAGCGAAGGGTAGTTCCATGGGGCTGGAGCAGGTAACGAGCACGGCAGCCGCGCGCGTCGACTACGACAGCTACCGGCTGCGGAACTTTGTCGAAAAGCTCAGCGCCAGCGAGCTCGAGCGACGATCCGGCACGACCAAGCTTGCGGCAATCGCGGGCGCGCTCGAAGCCAACCCGAAGGCCGTGCTGTTCGAGGCCGCGGGCGCCGGCGGCCATGCGCTCGTCGGCAACGCGCTCGCGAGCCGCTCCCGCTTCGCCAAGGCTTTCGACGTCACGCCCCAGCAGCTCCTGCCCGAAATCCTGCGGCGGCTGCGCAGCAAGCCGGAGATCGTCGAGGTCAGCCGCGAGGAAGCTCCGGTGCAGGCGGTGGTGCAGACCGGCGCCGACATTGATCTCACCAAGCTTCCGGTCCATCTCCAACATGGCAAGGACGGCGGCCTCTACATTTCCGCCGGCATGGATTTCGCGCGCGACCCGGCGACCGGGCAATACAATGTCGGCCTGCGCCGCTTCATGCTGCACGGCCGCGCCTCGACCGGCATCGATCTCGTGGCGCCGAGCGATCTGCGCAACATCTATCTCGCGGCACTCGCGCGCGGCGAGCGGCTGCCGCTCAGCGTTGTGGTCGGCGGCCATCCGGTCGACTATTTCGGCGCCACCATGCGCATGCCGGGAGACGAACTGGCGCTGCTCGCATCGCTGCGCGCCATGCCGATGCCGCTGGTCAAATGCGTGAGCAATGATCTCAAGGTGCCGGCTGACGCCGAGTGGGTGCTCGAAGGCTATCTCGGCGAGGAAGGCTACCAGGAGCCGGAAGGCCCCTACGGCGAGTTCCTCGGCTACTACGGCGGCGTCAAGACCAATCCCATCTTCCATGTCACCGCGGTGACGCGCCGCCGCGACGCGCTATTCCAGACGCTGACCATCGGCGGCGCCACCATGAGCCGCACCGACACCGCGCAGCTCACCACGCTGCGCACCGAAGTGCTGATCTGGCGCGCGCTCGAGACCGCAATCCGCGAGCCGATTGCGGTCTATGCACCGCCGCAGACCGGTGGCATCTATAATGTGCGCATCGCCATGCGCCAGCGCGTGCCGGGCGAAGCGCGCAACGCCATTGCGGCGGCGTTCGGATCGCTCGCCAACGTCAAGAACGTGTTCGTGGTCGATCCCGACATCGACATCTTCTCCGACGAGCAGATGGAATGGGCGCTCGCCACCCGCTTCCAGCCCGACCGCGACTACGTGGTCGCGAGCGCGTTCCGCACCATCCCGCTCGATCCTTCGCTCGCGAACCACGCAAGCCTCGGCGCCAAAGCCGGTTACGATCTCACCATGCCGATCGGCGCGCAGAAGAAGCTCGAGGCCGAGATTCCGGAGCCGCCGCATTTCGAAGGCGCGCGCTTTGCCTCGGTCGAGGACGCGTTGCGCGAAGGCCCGAAGTTCTTCGAACAGCTCATGACCGCAGTCGGCAGCGAGGACGGCCGCGAGATCGTGCTCGAGCTGGAAGATCTTCGGCGTGCCGGCCGGGTCGAGCGCGATCCGAGCGAAGGCCGCTATCGGCTGACCAAGTAACCAACGGTGTCGTGCATGCACAATCGTTCGCGGTCGATCCGTCCCGTTGCAGCGCTGTTGCTCGTCGCCGTGGTCGGCTCCTTTTCGTACGGCGCATCCGCCTACCCTGATCGACCGGTCACCATCGTGGTGCCATTCGCGCCTGGCGGCGCCAACGACGTGGTGGTGCGCGCGATCCAGCAGCCGCTTGCCGAAGAGCTTGGCCAGACCATCGTCGTCGAGAACCGTGGCGGCGCCGGCGGCAGTGTCGGCGCCGGCTATGTCGCGCGCGCGCAGGCGGACGGTTACACGCTGCTGATGGCGGCGACCGGCTTCGTGGTCAATCCGAGCCTCTACAGCAAGGTGCAATACGACCCGCTCAAGGATTTCGACCAGGTCGCCGAGGTGAGTACATTTCCGGTGATCTATACGGTGCGGCCCGACATGGGCGTGAACACGCTGCAGGAGTTCATCGCCTACGCCAAGGCACGCCCCGGCAAGCTCAACTATTCCACGCCCGGCGCCGGCACGCTGCCGCATCTGGCGACCGAGCTGCTCAAGCTCCACACCGGCATCTCGATGGTTCACATCCCATATGCAGGCGCCGCGCCCGCAGCCCAGGCCCTGCTCAGCAAGACCGTCGACATGGCGTCGACGTCGATAACTGTTGCGAAGCCTCAGATCAACGCCGGCGCCATGAAGGGCTTGGCGGTGAGCGGCAGCGAGCGCTGGCCCGAGCTGCCGGATGTCCCGACCGTCGCCGAAGCCGGCGTGCCCGCCGCGCTCGCCGACACCTGGCAAGGCATCATGGTGCCGGCCGGGACCCCGAAGGACGTCGTCAACCGTCTCGCCGCGGCCTTCACCAAAGTGATGCGGCGGCCGGACGTGCGCGAGCGGCTCTTGCACATCGGCTTCCACGCGACCGGGCGCGGGCCTGACGACTTTCGTCGGCGCATCGTGGAAGAGCTGCCGAAATGGAAAGCCGTGATCCAGAAGGCCCACATCACCGTGCGATAAGCCATACGAGCGCCCCAGTGCCGCCGATTTGAAGTTCCTACGCCAGTTCCGGCAAGTTCAGTTAGGAACCTCAAATCGGAAAGCGACACTACAATCATGGAGCTGCGAGTGTCTGTTCTGTTCGAAACCAAAGCCGATTGCCTTGACGTCATCCTCAACCGCCCCGCGGAAGGCAACCTGATCACCAACGAGATGGGCCAGGAGATCGCGCGCGTGCTGCGCGAGATCGGGCCCGAGACCAAGCTCGTGCGGCTGCGCGGCAAAGGCGCGCATTTCTGCAAGGGCCGGCAGGCCCCGCAGATCGATCGCGCAAGCATGACGCCGCTGCAGGTGCGCCACCCGATCGCCGAGGTGCCGCTCGCGCTCTATGCAGCGGTGAAAGAGGCGAGAGCGCCGACGCTAGCGATTGTCCAGGGTGAAGCGCTCGGCGTCGGCTGCGCGCTGGCAGCGGTCTGCGACCTCACCATCGCGGCGGAAGACGCCGTCTTCCAGGTGCCGGAGCTCAACCACAACATCGCCCCCACGCTGGTGATGTGGGCGCTGCTCAACCGCGTGCCCTACAAGACGGTGGCGCACCTCGTCTATTCGCGCGAGCGGATCAGCGCGCCGCGCGCCGAGGCGCTCGGCCTCGTCACCAAGCTGGTCGCGCCCGCAGCCCTTGAAGCGGAAGCCGAGAAGCTCGCGCAGGACATCTTGAGTTGTCCGGCCAACCCGCTGCAGGGGATCAAGGAATTTCTCAAGCACGCGAGCCGCATGGATCCGGCCAGTGCCTCGGCCTATTCGTCCGTGCTCAACGCCGCCGTGACCAGCTCGGCCCCGCGTGAGCCGCACAAATAACGCCCAGATGCCGGTGCCCAATTCGCAGGCTTGTGCGCGCAAAGCGTGCAGCAGCCGCAACGATCGCTGCTTTTTCCCGCAATAACCCTTTGAAACCCTGCCGAATTTAGCGCCACCCGGCTTGGCACAGCGCTTGAACACGTGACCAAGCCGATGGATGCAACGCTCAACATCGTCATTGTCGACGAAAATCCGGTGCGCGCCGCAATCCTGGAGGGCGGCTTGCGCGAGGCCGGCTATGTCAACGTCGTGCGTATCGAGGAGACCGCGAGGCTCCTGGCCCGCATCTACGCCATCGACCCCGACGTCATTCTCATCGATCTCGAAAACCCGAGCCGCGACGTGCTCGAACAGATGTTTCAGGTCAGCCGGATCGTGAAGCGCCCGGTGGCCATGTTCGTCGACCAGGCCGACACGGCCTCGATCCAGGCCTCGGTCGATGCCGGCGTCTCCGCCTATATCGTCGACGGGCTCAAGAAAGAGCGCATCAAGACCATCCTCGACCTGTGCATTTCGCGCTTCAACGCGTTCTCGCGGCTGCAGACCGAGCTCGAGCAGACCAAGAGCGCGCTCGAAGAGCGCAAGGTGATCGACCGTGCAAAAGGCATCCTCATGAAGGCAAAGAAACTCTCCGAGGAAGAAGCGTATGGGCTCCTGCGCAGGACCGCGATGAACGAGAACCGCAAGATCGCCGAGGTTGCCCAGTCGGTCATCACCGCTGCGGAACTGTTCAAATGAGCAATCGCGAGACGAAACTACGGATCGGCTTCATCCCGCTGTGCGATGCGGCGGCACCCATCATCGCGGTGGACAAAGGCTTCGCCGCAGCCGAAGGCCTCGCGATCGAGCTCGTGCGCGAGGTTTCCTGGTCAAACGTGCGCGACAAGCTCAATATCGGCTTGTTCGATGCCGCCCACCTCCTGGCGCCGGTCGCGATCGCATCCAGCCTCGGCATTGGCCACGTCAAGGTGCCGATCGTGGCGCCCTTTGGGCTCGGCGTGAACGGCAACGCTATAACGGTGTCGCCCACTCTCCACGCCGAGATTGCCGCGGCGGCCGACGGCAATATTTCCGATCCAATGGTATCGGCACGCGCGCTCGCCGGCGTCGTCGAGCAACGCAAGCGCCGCGGCGAGGAACCGCTCACCTTCGGCATGACGTTTCCGTTCTCGAGCCACAACTATCATCTGCGTTTCTGGATGGCGGCCGGCGGCGTCGATCCCGACGAAGACGTGCGCCTCGTGGTGTTGCCGCCGCCCTACATGGTCGAGAGCCTTACCAACAAGCACGTCGACGGCTTCTGCGTCGGCGCGCCCTGGAACTCGATCGCGGTTGATCTTGGGGTCGGCTTCGTTCTGCATTTCGGCTCCGAGATCCTCGCGCATGCAGCCGAGAAGGTTCTGGCCGTGCGCGCACAGTGGGCGCACGACAATCCCGATGTGTTGACGCGGCTCGTGCGCGCCCACGATCGGGCGTCGGCTTACGTCGACGATCCGGCCAACCGCGACGAGGTCGCCGCCATTCTCGCCGCGCCCCATCGCCTCAATGTCACAACGGAGGTGATCCGCCGCACCCTTGATGGCGACTTGAAGATCGCACCTGACGGAGCGGTGCGGCACGACGATCGCTATCTCCTGGTCGGCCGCGAAGGCGCAGCCCGCCCCGATCCGGCACAAGCCGCTTGGCTCTACGCGCAGATGGTGCGCTGGGGTCAGGTGCCGTTTTCCAATGAACTGCTGGCGGCAGCCAAAGCGGTTTTTCGCGATGACCTCTTCGATGCCGCGCTCAACCACAAAGCCGGGAAACGCACGACCGGTTGGGCTGATGGCGTTGGTGCATTCACGGGTCCCGCGTTCGATGCAAACAACATCGCCGGCCACCTGGCGACGTGCAGCATCAAGCATCTGCTTGAAGCTTAGCAGCCCGTGCCCATTTTTTGCGCTGCACAAAAAGGCTGCATGATGCGGATCAGCTAATCAGAAAGAAGAGCGTTAAGACTTTTCCGCCGATCGCATCAATACACCCAAGACATTGAATTAGAACGATTAACGACTGAATACAGCCTACTGGCACAAAGCTTGAAACAGTAAGATCAGGCGTTGTCGTACGCGACCACGCCGTCGGTCCAATGGTGGACCAATCGGCAGAGCCGCCGCTCCGGGGAACGCAAGTGATCCTCGGGACGCGGCTTTTTTTGTTGAGCGCCATGGCGCGGTGACTTTGGCGCGCAGTGACTTTGGCGCGGTGACTTCGGTGACTTGGCGCAGTGACTTGGCACAGTGACTCGGAGCGAAGCCGGTTCATGGAAATCCCTCGCCGCCAAGCCTTCGCGGCAGCAACAGTCGCGCTGCGCAGCGCTGTGCTGGACGACGCGTTCGAGCCGATCGGTGCCGTCGATCATTCCGGCGACGACGCCCCGGTCATCGTGGTCGGCGGCGGGCCATCGGGACTGCGCGCCGCGCACGAGGTCAGTCGGCGCGGGCTTTCGGTTGTGCTGTTCAATGCGGAGCGATGGCAGCCCTATAACCGCGTGAAACTGACGCCGTTTCTTGCCGGCGAAGTGCAGATCGGCCGCGTCTATCAGGCCAATGCGTTGCCGCCCGGCGCCAAGGTCACGCAATACGACGGCCACAGCATCGTCGCGATCAACCGGGCCGAGAAGACGGTTGAGAACCAGTTCGGCCGGCGCTGGCGTTATTCCAAGCTCATTCTCTGCCTCGGCTCACGGCCCCACATCCCGCCGATACCCGGTCGCGAGCTGAGCGGCGTCTTCCGCTTCCGCAATTTCGATGACGTCGAGAAGCTGGTCGCGCGCGCGATGCGCTCGCGCTGCACGGCGGTGGTCGGCGGCGGCCTCCTCGGTCTTGAAGCGGCACGCGGCATGTCGCTGCGAAAGGTGCCGACCGTGATCGTCGAGCACGAAGGCCGCCTGATGCCGCGGCAACTCGATGACGCCGGCGGCCTCCTGTTGCGCTCCGAGATCGAGAAGGTCGGCCTCGCGGTACGAACCGGCTGCGCGGTGAAATCGATCGAAGGCGACGGGCGCGTGGAACGCATGCAACTGTCGAGCGGGGAAGTGATCGATTGTGACACGGTCATTATCTGCACCGGCATTCGATCCAACACCGATCTCGCCGCCAATGCCGGCATCGCGATCGGCCGCGCCATCACCGTCAACGATGCGATGCAGACGTCCGACCCCGACGTCTATGCGGTCGGCGAGTGCGCCGAACACGACGGCCACATCTACGGCCTGGTCGCGCCCGGCCTCGAGCAGGCGACGGTCGCGGCCGCTCATGTCGCCGGCGAGAGCGCCAGCTATCGCGGCTCGGTGCCGACCACGAAACTCAAAGTGGTCGGGGCCGATGTCTTCAGCATGGGGGACGTCGATCAACTGGATCAGCGCACCGACGTCCGCACGACGACATGGCGCGATCCGCGCCGCTCCATCTATCGACGCCTGGTCGTTCACCGCTTTCGTCTCGTCGGCGCACTCGGGGTCGGTGAATGGCCCGACGTCAGCCGCGTCCAGCAGGCGGTGCGCGACCGCGTCATCGCGTGGCCCTGGCAGGCCTGGCGGTTCGCACGAACCGGCCGTCTCTACCCGCAAGCCAAGGCACAATCCGTTCGACAGTGGCCGGCGGCCGCGACGGTGTGCAACTGCACCGGCATGACGCGCGGCCAGCTCGGCGACGCCATCACCGCCGGCGCCGGCTCGATCGACGCGCTCATGCGCAACACCGGCGCGAGCACGGTTTGCGGCAGCTGCCGTCCGCTGCTGCAGGAGCTCCTCGGCGGCAACGCGGTGCACGCGCCCGTGTTCGGCAGTCGCACCATTGCGGTTGGCTCTCTGGTTGCTGCCGCCCTGGCACTCGTGGCAATTTTCCTCCCGGCCTGGCCTTATTCGCCGAGCGTCGAAGCCGGGATCGGCATCGATCAGTTTTGGATCAGCGGCGCCTGGAAGCAGGTGTCGGGCTATTCGCTTGTGGCCCTGTCCACGATCATCGCGTTTCTCTCAATCCGCAAGCGCGTGCGGCTCGATTGGCTCGGCGGCTATCGCTGGTGGCGCCTGGTGCACGTCGTGCTGGGCGCCGCGGCGCTCGCGATGCTGTTCATGCACACCGGATTCAATCTCGGACACAATCTCAACCGCTGGCTGATGGTGACGTTCCTCACGCTTGCCGTCGCCGGCAGCGTCGCCGGCGCCGCCACGGCGCGTGAGCACGCCGCCCTTGCCAAGGGCAAGCCGTCGCACCGCTCCGCAACGACTTGGCTCCACATCCTGGCGCTGTGGCCGCTGCCATTGCTGCTCACGCTGCACGTGCTGACCGTCTACGCGTACTGAGAACCAAGCATGTCGAGGAACGTCTTGCTCTGGGTCATCTGGATAGCCCTGACGGTGCCGGTGGGGCTGTACGCTCTTGCCACGATCGTCTACGGCGGCAACCGCTCGTTCCTGCTGATCGGCCAGACCACGAGTGGCCATCATCAAATCGAGCTTGCGTGCGACGCCTGCCACACCAGCGTTTTCGGCGATGCCGAGGTCTTGCAGGACGCCTGCGTGAAGTGTCACGGGGCCGATCTCAAGACCTCCGACGACAGCCACCCCAAGTCCAAGTTCACTGATCCCCGCAACGCCGACCGGGTCGAAGCGCTCGATGCACGCTATTGCGTGACCTGTCATCAGGAGCACCGTCCCGGCGTCACCCACGCGATGGGCGTCACCCTGCCCAACGACTATTGCTTCCTCTGTCACCACGACATCGCCGAAGACCGCCCAAGCCACGCAGGACTTGCTTTCAACACCTGCGCGTCGGCCGGATGCCACCGGTTTCACGACAACCGCGCGCTCTACCAGGATTTTCTGATCAAGCACGTGGGAGAGCCCGCCCAGCTACACACCCAGCTCGCCGCTCTGGTCGACTTTCTGAAAGAGAAGGAAGGCTCAATCGTCGTCGCCAAGCCGCTGACGGCCGAAGCCGCCGACGCGCCGGCCGAGCATCTCGCCGATGCCACGGTGGTCGCCGACTGGGTGCGCGACCGCCACTCGCAGGCCGGCGTCAACTGCTCCGGCTGTCACACCATGAAGGAGCAACCCGACCACTGGATCGCCAAGCCCAACCGCGACCAGTGCAAGAGTTGCCATTCGCACCAGGCGATGACCTTCACCGAAGGCAAGCACGGCATGCGCCTGCGCGAAGGCCTGGTCGCGTCGAATGACGGGCCGCTCGGGCTGTTCCAGCAGGCCGGGCTCACGCCCATGACGCCGGGCGAGGCTTGGCTGCCGATGAAGGCCAAAGCGCACGACCGCGCGCTCTCGTGCAACACCTGCCATTCCGCGCATAAGTACGATCTCGCCGCAGCCAGCGTCGAAGCGTGCGCCGGCTGCCACGACGATGCGCATACCAAGGCGTATTTCGTCTCCCCACATTACGAGCTGCTCAAGCGCGAGGCGGCAGGCAAGCTGCCGCGCGGCAGCGGCGTGTCATGCGCGACGTGCCATATGCCGGCGACCATGACGCGCGGCGAGGATGGCGCGAAGGCGTTCTTCGTCACCCATAATCAGAACAACAACCTGCGCCCGAACGAAAAGATGGTGCGCAGCGTCTGCAGCCAATGCCACGGCTTGCAGTTCACGCTCGATGCGCTCGCCGATCCGGCGCTGGTCGCAAACAATTTCAAAGGAACGCCCACCGTCCATGTCCCAACGATCGAGTGGGCTCAGAAACGCGCGAGGGAACACCACAAGGCAGGGAAATAACGCGTCAACGCACCAACAGAGAGAAGGAGTTCGAGATGACATCCGGAATCATGAGGCTCAGCGCGGTCGCCATGTTCGCCCTGGCCTCGACAACAGTCGCCTACGCGCAGCTGTTCGGCAGGAGCGAGCCAAAAGGCGTGCCGGTGCAGCAGGTCGCCGACATGCTGCACGCGGTCATGGCAGCCGACCGCGCCGTCTACACCACGCGCGTGGTCAACCGGTTGCAGAACCAGGAAAAGGTCATCACCGCCGACGAGCACTTCGTCGATAAGAAGGCCCTGCCCTTGCCGGCGCAGATGTTCCGCTTCGGCGCGGAGAAAGTGGCGGAGACGCAGAAGACCTTTTCCTATTCCCTGCTCTCAATGTGGCCGGTCAACAAGCAGAACGCGCCGCGCACGGCGGCAGAAAAGAAAGGACTCGCCTACGTCGCCGACAACAAGGGCAAGAACTTCTACACCGACGAGACGCTCGGCGGGAAAAAGTACTTCACCGCCGTCTATGCCGACCCCGCGGTCGCGCAGGCTTGCGTCAGTTGCCACAACGCCCACGACGAAAGTCCGCGTAAGGATTTCAAGATCGGTGACGTCATGGGCGGCGTCGTGATCCGCATTCCTACAAACTGAGAGCCGCGTCAGCGGTTATGTCGCGCATGCCGCCGGGACCCACCAATCACATCATATGGAGATGACAATATGACTCCCGATCAAGTCGCACTCGTGCAAGAGAGCTTCAAGCAGGTAGCCCCCATTGCGGACAAGGCGGCGGACCTGTTCTACGACCGGCTGTTCACGATCGCACCTGAGGTGCGCCCGCTGTTCCCGACCGATCTCACCGAGCAAAAGAAGAAGCTGATGCAGATGCTCGCGACCGCCGTGACCAACCTGCATCAGGTCGAAAAGATCCTGCCTGCGGTCGAGGAACTGGGCCGCCGGCACATCACCTACGGCGTGACCGAAAAGCACTTCGAGCCCGTCGGCGCCGCTTTGTTGTGGACCCTGGAACAGGGGCTTGGACCCACGTTTACACCACCGGTCAAAGCAGCCTGGACCGAGACCTATCTGACGGTCGCCGGCGTCATGACCAAGGCGGCAGCCGCGGCAGCTGCCTAATTTGTTGCATTGCACAAATTTCGTGCAGATGCCTAGCAAGGGTCCACGCCCCGGTCCCGGGGGCGTGGAGCTAAACTATTGAAATTACACACGTTGATCACCAACCCAACGTGGCACGATGCTTGAATAACGTCATCTGGGTTTGGGGCTGTCATCGCTGACCTAGCTCCAACAGGTCCACCGATGGACTGAATAGGCAACGCCGCCGTCTGGGGCCTCGCACAGGCGCCTCAGACTGCGGCCTTTTTTCTTTCGCGTCGGAAGACGCACCCGACCATTGGCTCAAAACCGGACCTTCGGTCCCCGAAAGGACGACAGCAATGACCAAGAAATCTGACACCGGCGCCACACCGAGAACGGGTCTCAGCCGGCGCCGGTTCCTCAGAGCGACCACCGCCACGCTTGCCAGCATGCTGCCTGCCGAGCGCATTTTTGCGCCGACCATCGCGCGCGCTGCGCTCAAGATCGAAAAGGAGGATCTCAGGTTCGGCTTTATCAAGCTGACCGACATGGCGCCGATCGCGATTGCCAAGGAGCTCAACTATTTCGAGGACGAAGGCCTCTACGTCACCACCGAGCCGCAGGCGAATTGGAAGGTGCTGCTCGATCGCACCATCACGGGCGAGCTCGATGGCGCGCACATGCTGGCCGGCCAGCCGCTCGGCGCCACCATCGGATTCGGAACCAAGGCCCACATCATCACGCCGTTTTCGATGGATCTCAACGGCAACGCCATCACGGTGTCGAACGGCGTCTGGGAAGAGATGAAGAAGCACATTCCGATGGGAGCGGATGGCAAGCCGGTCCATCCGATCAAAGCCGAAGCGCTCAAGAAGGTGGTCGAAAAGTATCGGGCCGAGGGCAAGCCGTTCAATCTTGGCATGGTGTTCCCGCTGTCGACGCACAATTACGAGCTGCGTTATTGGCTCGCCTCGGGCGGAATTCATCCTGGCTTCTATTCGCCGACCGACATCTCGGGGCAGATTCTGGGCGACGTGCTGATTTCCGTGACCCCGCCGCCGCAGATGCCGTCCACCTTGGAGGCGGGCACGATCCTCGGCTACTGCGTGGGCGAGCCGTGGAACCAGGCCGCGGTGTTCAAGGGCATCGGCGTTCCGGTCATCACCGACTACGAGCTTTGGAAGAACAATCCGGAGAAAGTGTTCGGGCTGACGGCCGACTTCGCCAATAAGAATCCCAACACGACGCTTGCCATCACCAAGGCGCTGATCCGGGCCGGGATGTGGCTCGACGCCAACAACAACGCCAATCGTGCAGCGGCGGTGAAGATACTCGCGAAGCCCGAATATGTGGGAGCTGACTACAACGTCATCGCCAATTCAATGACCGGCACTTTCGAATACGAGAAAGGCGACAAACGCTCCGTTCCGGATTTCAACGTCTTCTTCCGATACTTCGCGACCTATCCCTACTACTCGGACGCGGTCTGGTATCTCACCCAGATGCGCCGCTGGGGGCAGATTCCCGAAGCCAAGCCGGACAGCTGGTACGCCGAGACTGCCAAGCAGGTCTACCGGCCGGACCTCTATCTCGAGGCCGCCAAGCTCCTGGTCGCCGAGGGCAAGGCGAAAAAGGAGGACTTCCCCTGGGACAGCGACGGCTATCGCGCGCCAACCAGCGAATTCATCGATGGCAAGAGCTTCGATGGCCGCAAGCCCAACGCCTACATCGATGACTTAATCATCGGCCTGAAGGGCAAGCAGCGCGTGGAAGGCGTCAAGGTCGTGTCCAACTGAACGGAAAAAGACTCCCCTCACCTGACGCACATCTGCAACAGCCGGAAGGAAGTCGCGCAATGTCCATCGCTACCGATGCCGTAACGCCCGATCATGCGTCAGCGCAAGCTGTTCGCGCCGCCAAGCGCGAGCTCTGGCACACGCGCATCAACCGGCTGGCCGGTTCGCTTGAAGTGGTCGGCCTCGGTTGGACGATCCCGCTGATGCGGATGGCGGCGGGCGACAGCTTGCGCACGCAGGGGCGCGAGCTGTGGCTCCAGCTCGGCGTACCCGTCCTCGCGATCGTCATCTTTCTCGGCGGTTGGGCGGTGCTCGCTCCCAGGGTCCACACCAGTCTGGGCACGCTGCCCGGCCCCGGCCAGGTCTGGGCGCAGACGGTCAATCTCTACCAGGATCACCTGGCCGAGCGGGCCAAGGAGCGGGCGTTCTACCAACGCCAGGAGAAACGCAACCAGGAGATTCTGGCCAAGGATCCGAAGGCCGAAGTGCGGATGCGGCCCTACACCGGCAAGCCGACCTTCGTCGATCAGATCATCACCAGCCTGAAGACCGTGTTCACGGGCTTTGTCTTCGCAACCATCATCGCGGTGCCGCTTGGCGTCCTGTGCGGACTGTCGGTGTCGTTCAACTCTGCGATCAATCCTTTGGTGCAGATATTCAAGCCGGTGTCCCCGCTCGCTTGGCTGCCGATCGTGACCATGATCGTCAGCGCACTCTATGTCTCGAGCGATCCGATGTTTCCGAAGTCGTTCCTGATATCGGCCATCACGGTGACGCTATGCTCGCTGTGGCCGACGTTGATCAATAGCGCGGTTGGGGTGGCATCGATCGACAAGGATCTCCTCAATGTCGGGCGCGTGTTGCGACTCACCTGGCCCAAGAAAATCATGAAGCTGGTGCTGCCGTCGTCGCTGCCGCTGATCTTCACAGGCCTGCGGTTGTCGCTCGGGGTCGGCTGGATGGTGCTGATCGCCGCCGAGATGCTGGCACAAAATCCGGGCCTGGGAAAATTCGTCTGGGACGAATTCCAGAACGGCTCCTCCACCTCGCTCGCCAAGATCATGGTCGCGGTGCTCGCCATCGGCATCATCGGCTTCCTGCTCGACCGCGTCATGCTGGCGCTGCAGATTTCTTTCACCCACGGCAACGCGCGCTGACGGAGACCGGCTCATGGCCATCCTGGAACTCAAGTCGGTCTCGAAATCCTACGGCTCGGCGGCCGAGCGCACGTCAGTGCTCAAGCATGTGTCGCTGTCGGTGGAGGATGGCGAGTTCGTCGCCATCGTGGGCTTTTCCGGCTCCGGCAAGACCACGCTCATCAACTTGATGGCTGGTCTGGCGCTGCCGGACGAAGGCGAAGTGCTGTTTCGCGGCAAGCCTGTCACCGAGCCCGGCCCGGAGCGCGGCGTCGTGTTTCAGAGCTATTCGCTGATGCCGTGGTTGTCGGTCGAGGGCAATGTGGCGCTGGCGGTGGACGGCGTGCTCGGGGGGCGACCCAGGGCGGAGCGTCGCAAGCAGGTGCACCGCTATGTCGACATGGTGGGCCTCGGCCACGCGGCCGATCGCAAGCCGGCCGAGCTCTCCGGCGGCATGCGTCAACGGGTTGCGGTCGCCCGCGCGCTCGCAATGGAGCCGGAGATGCTGCTGCTCGACGAGCCGCTCTCGGCGCTCGACGCGTTGACCCGCGCCAAGCTGCAAATCGAGATCGAAGCGATCTGGTCGCGGGACAAGAAAACCGTCGTGCTCATCACCAACGACGTGGACGAGGCCATTCTTCTCGCCGACCGCATCATCCCGCTCAATCCCGGCCCCGGCGCGACATTCGGGCCGGAATTCGTGGTCCCGTTCGAACGCCCGCGCGACCGCTTGGAGATGAATAACAGCCCGCCCTACAAGCGGCTGCGCGCGGCGATCACGCAATATCTCATGAACGTCGGCGTCGAGCGCGCCGCTGTCGCCGACGACCGCGCCAACCTTCCCAATGTCGTTCCGGTCACCTTCGATACAGGTCCGCCGCGCGTCTATCGGGAAGCGGCGGCGAGCCCGATCGAGAACCGCTATGTCGAGTTCTACGAGGTCAAGAAGGTCTACTCGACGCCCAAGGGTCCGCTCACTGTCGTCGACGGATTCAACCTCCTCATGAACAAAGGTGAGTTCGTCTCGCTGATCGGCCATTCCGGCTGCGGCAAGTCGACCGTCCTTTCCATGGTTGCCGGGCTCAACGACATTTCCGGCGGCGGCATCGTGCTCGACGGCAAGGAAGTCACGGTGGCCGGGCCCGACCGCGCCGTCGTGTTCCAGGCGCCCTCGCTGTTTCCCTGGCTCACGGCGCGCGAGAACGTGGCCATCGGCGTCGACCGGGTCTTTCCGCACGCCGGCCGAGCCGAGCGCGCCGACATCGTGAGCTATTACCTCTCCCGGGTCGGGCTTGCGGACGCGATGGAAAAGCTGGCCTCGGAGCTGTCGAACGGGATGAAGCAGCGCGTCGGTATCGCGCGTGCCTTCGCGCTGTCGCCCAAGCTCCTCCTCCTCGACGAACCGTTCGGGATGCTCGACTCCCTGACGCGCTGGCAGCTGCAAGAGGTCCTGATGGAAGTCTGGTCGCGCACGCAAGTGACGGCCATCTGCGTCACCCACGACGTCGACGAGGCGATCCTGCTCGCCGATCGGGTGGTGATGATGACCAACGGCCCGAATGCGCGCATCGGCCGGATCATGGACGTGGACATTCCGCGCCCGCGCACGCGGCGCGCGCTGCTCGACCATCCGCGCTACTACGAATATCGGCAGGAACTCCTGTCCTTCCTTGACGAATACGAGCACGGCGCCGGCGGACGCCCGCAGGCCCGACCGGAAGCGGCTTGAGCGGGGGCGGCATGATGAAACAACGGCTCACTCTGCCGTTGGCGATGAGCGGGAGGTAACGCCATGTCGAGCGATTTCGCTCCCGAACAGAAGCGCTATTTGGAAGGCTTCACGGCCGGTCTGCAGATCGCGCGCGCGGCGCGCTCCGCAGAGCCCTCGCCCGCGGCCGGCGCACCGACCGGCCCCGATGCCGCGCACATCCTGGCGCAGGACCGCGCCGTGAGCGCCGGCGGCAAGCTCGCCGACCCGGAGAAGTTCAAGCGCGAGCAGCATCCCTTCGATGCCTACGAGCGGCTCAAGGAGCAGGCCGCCAAGAACGAAGCGCCCAAGCCGGCCGACAATTTCCGCTGGCGCTATTTCGGCCTGTTTTACTGCGCGCCGGCGCAGAGCGCCTATATGTGCCGGCTGCGTATCCCCAACGGCGTCCTCAGCCATTGGCAGTTCGCCGGCCTTGCCGACCTCGCCGATCGCTACGCCCACGGCTATGCCCACATCACCACGCGCGCCAACATTCAGATGCGCGAGATCGAGCCGAAGGATGCGGTCGCGATGGTCGAGGCGATCCAGGATCTCGGCCTGTGCTCGCGCGGCTCCGGCGCCGACAATATCCGCAACGTGACCGGCTCGCCGACCGCCGGGATCGATCGCCAGGAGTTGATCGACACGCGTCCCTACGCACGCGAGTGGCATTTCCACATCCTCAACGACCGGGCGCTCTACGGCCTGCCGCGCAAGTTCAACGTTGCGTTCGACGGTGCCGGCATCATTCCGGTGCTGGAAGACACCAACGACATCGGTTTTCAGGCCGTCGAGGTGAAGGACGGGTTCGGCGTCACGTCCGGCGTCTGGTTTCGGCTCATGCTCGGCGGCATCACCGGCCACCACGACTTCGCGCGCGAGACCGGCGTCATCGTGCGACCCGACGAAGCCACCAAGGTGGCGGACGCGGTCGTGCGCGTGTTCATCGACCATGGCAATCGCACCGATCGCAACAAGGCGCGGCTTAAATACGTCATCGACAGTCTGGGCCTCGACAAGGTGATGGCGCTGGCCGAGGAGAAGCTCGGGCGAACGCTCAGCCGCGTGCCGCCGGAGGCGCTAGCGCCGCGTCCGGCCTTTGACCGGATGGCCCACGTCGGCGTGCATCCGCAAAGGCAGGACGGGCTGCATTGGATCGGCGTCGTGCTGCCGGTCGGCCGCTTGACCGCCACGCAGATGCGGGGGCTCGCCGGCATCGCGCGCGAAGCCGGCGACGGCGACATTCGCCTCACCGTGTGGCAGAACCTGCTCATCTCCGGTGTGCCGGCCGAGAAGCTCAAAGACGCGGTGAGCGGCATCGAGGCGCTTGGACTATCGGCGAGCGCAAGCTCGATCCGCGCCGGCCTCGTGGCCTGCACCGGCAATGTCGGCTGCCGCTTCGCGGCCTCCGACACCAAGCGCCATGCGGAAGAGATCGCGCGCTGGTGCGAGGCGCGTGTCGCGCTCGACAGCCCGGTCAATATCCATCTTACCGGCTGCCATCACTCCTGCGCTCAGCACTACATCGGCGACATCGGATTGATCGCCTGCAAGGTTGCAACATCGGAGGATGGCGACACGGTCGAGGGCTATCACGTCCACGTCGGCGGCGGCTTTGGCCCGCACGCCGGGCTGGCGCGTGAGATCTATCGCGACGTGAAGGCGGAGGATGCGCCGGCGCTGGTCGAGCGCCTGCTCAAGAGCTATCTCGCCGGCCGCGCCGCGCCCAAGGAGACCTTCCTCGATTTCGCCCGCCGGCATGACGTTGCGGCGCTGAAGAGCATGGCGGAGGCGGCCGCATGAGCATCGCACCGCGTCCGCCGATTCCGGAGCTCATCCCGGAGAGCGCGCCGTTCACGGTCGAACAGCGCACGTGGCTCAACGGGTTGTTCGCCGGCCTGCTCTCGCTCGACGGTTCGGCCGTCAAGCCGCTGTCGCCGGCGGAGGCGGCAGCGCTGATGCCGGCCTTGCCGGGCGCGACGGCAGCGACCGGCGACGGCGATGACGGCGAGGCACCCTGGCATGACCAGACGCTGGCGATCACCGAGCGCATGAAGCTTGCTGATGGCCGACCGCTACGCCGCCGGATGATGGCGGCAATGGCGCAACAGGACTGTGGACAATGCGGATACAACTGTCAGGACTATTCCGAAGCTCTCTTTTCACAAAAAGAAGCGCGGCTGAATCTCTGCGTACCCGGCGGGAAAGAAACCGCCCGAATGCTCAAGTCCCTGTCCCAGGAGCTGGACAGCGCCGCGTCCGTTGCGACGACACCCCCGACGACGAATGCCGATGCTACGGCTGCACCGGCCGGCGCGCCAGGATGCTCGCGCGATAATCCGGCCGAGGCGGTCTTTCTCTCGCGCACGCGTCTCAACAAGCCCGGCTCTGCCAAGGAGACCTGGCACGTCGAATTCGATCTCGCCCGCAGCGGCATCGACTACACGGTCGGCGATGCTTTCGGCATCTTCCCAACCAACGACCCGGCGCTGGCCGACGCCGTGATCGCGGCGCTGGAGGCGCCGGCGGATTTTCCGATCGGCGGGCGAACGCTACGCGACGTGCTGATCGACGGCGTATCGCTCGGGCCTGCGCCCGACATGCTGTTTCAACTGTTCTCCTATATCACGGGCGGCGACCGGCGGCAGAAGGCGAAGGCGCTCGCTGCCGGCGAAGACCCCGACGGCGACGCCGCCTCGCTCGACGTGCTCGCCGCCATTCGGAAATTCTCCGGCGTGCGTCCCGACCCGGAAGCCCTCATCGAAGCGCTCGATCCGCTGCAGCCGCGGCTCTACTCGATCGCCTCCTCGCCGAAGGTCGCCGCCGACCGCATCGCACTGACGGTCGACACCGTGCGCTATGAGATCGGCGGCCGCCAGCGGCTCGGCGTCGCCTCCACGTTTCTCGCCGACCGTGTCAATGCCGGCGACCCGCTCAAGGTCTACGTCCAGAAGGCGCACGCCTTCGCGCTGCCCGCCGATCCGGCGGTTCCGATCATCATGATCGGCCCCGGCACCGGTATCGCGCCGTTTCGCGCCTTCCTGCATGAGCGCATGGCGACCAAGGCGCCCGGCCGCAACTGGCTGTTCTTCGGCCACCAGCGCAGCAACTACGACTTCTTCTACGAGGACGAGCTCGCCGGCATGAAGGCCGCGCGCGTCCTCACTCGCCTCACGCTCGCCTGGTCGCGCGACGGCGACCAGAAGATCTATGTGCAGGACCGCATGCGCGACGTCGGCCGCGATCTGTGGGCCTGGATCGCCGAGGGCGCGCACATCTACGTCTGCGGCGACGCCAAGCACATGGCGAAGGACGTGGAGCGCGCGCTCATCGATGTGGTCGCGAGCTATGGCGTGCGTTCGGTGAACGACGCGGTGGCCTTCGTGGCGGAACTCAAAAAGAGCGGGCGCTATCAGCAGGACGTGTACTGAGATGGCGACGAGCGAAGCCATACGCACGACCTGCCCCTATTGCGGTGTCGGCTGTGGTCTCGTCGTTACGCCCGATGGCCGCGGCGGCGCCGCCGTCGCAGGCGATCGCGAGCATCCAGCCAACTTTGGGAGGACCTGCTCGAAAGGCGCGGCGCTCGGCGAGACCCTCGCGCTCGGCGAGCGATTGCTGCATCCGATGCAGCGGCAGGCCGATGGCGCGCTCGCGCGCGTGTCCTGGGACGGTGCGCTTGATCGCGTCGCCGATGGCTTCAAGGACGTCATCGCGCGCCACGGGCCGGACGCGGTCGCGTTCTATCTCTCCGGACAGCTCCTGACCGAGGACTACTATGTCGCCAACAAGCTGATGAAGGGCTTCCTCGGCTCGGCCAACGTCGACACCAATTCACGCCTTTGCATGGCCTCCTCCGTCGCCGGCCATCGCCGCGCCTTCGGGGCCGATACCGTGCCGGGCGTCTATGCCGATCTCGATGAGGCCGACCTGATCGTGCTCACGGGTTCCAACACCGCGTGGTGCCATCCGGTGCTGTTTCAGCGCATGCTGCGCAACAAGACCGAGCGCGGAGCGCGCATCGTCGTCATCGATCCGCGCCGCACCGTGACGGCCGAGGAGGCCGATCTCTTTCTCCCGATCGCGCCGGGCACCGACACGGTTCTGTTCTGCGGTCTGCTCGTCGACCTGATCCGGCGTGGCGCCGTCGACCAGAACTATGTGAGCGAGCACACACTCGGATTTGCCGAAGCGTTCGCGCGCGCTCATGAGATTGCGCCCGATCTTGCGGCGATCGCGCGCGCGACCGGCCTGACGCAAGGCAGCGTCGAGCATTTCTTCGATCTGTTCTACGCCAGCGCCCGCGTCGTCACCTGCTACTCGCAGGGCGTCAATCAGTCGGCGCAGGGCACCGACAAGGTCAACGCCATCATCAACTGCCATCTCGTCACCGGACGAATCGGCCGGCCCGGCATGGGCCCGTTCTCGCTCACCGGCCAGCCCAATGCGATGGGCGGGCGCGAGGTCGGCGGGCTCGCCAACCAGCTGGCCGCCCACATGGGCTTTACGGCGCCCGAGGTCGATCGCGTGCGCCGGTTCTGGAACGCGCCCAGCATGGCGGAGCACGAAGGGCGCAAGGCGGTGGCGATGTTCGAGGCCATCGCGCGCGGCGAGATCAAGGCGCTGTGGGTGATGGCGACCAATCCGGCGGTGTCGCTGCCGCGCGCCGGCTTCGTGCGCGAGGCGCTCAAAAAGCTTGAGCTCTTTGTCGTGTCCGAGAACGTGCTCGCGAACGACACCGTCGACGCCGGCGCACATGTGCTGTTGCCGGCCGCGGCCTGGGGCGAGAAGGACGGCACCGTCACCAATTCCGAACGCTGCATCTCGCGCCAGCGGGCGTTCCTGCCGCTGCCAGGCGAGGCGCTGCCCGACTGGCGGATTGTCTCCCAGGTGGCGCAGCGCTTGGGCTTCGCCGATGCGTTCGCCTATCGATCGGCCGCCGACGTGTTCCGCGAGCACGCGGCGCTGTCGGCCTTCGAGAACGACGGCGTGCGCGATTTCGATCTGGGCGGTCTCGCGACGATCTCGGATCAGGAGTACGACGCGCTCGAGCCCGTGCATTGGCCGGCGCGCAAGGGCGAGGAAACGCGCGCGCGCCGCTTCTTCGCCGAAGGCGGCTTCTTCACGCCCGACCGCAAAGCGCGCTTCGTCGCGCCGGAGCCACCGGCCCTGAAGGAAGCGACATCCAGCGCCTATCCGCTGCGCCTCAACACCGGCCGCATTCGCGACCAATGGCACACCATGACGCGCTCGGGATTGAGCCCGCGGCTAGCCACCCACCTGCCGGAACCGTTTGTCGAAGTGCACCCGGCCGATGCCGATACTTATGGTCTCAGCGATGGTGGCTTTGCGCGTGTCGCGACCGCGCATGGCAGCTGCATTCTCAAGGTGATCGTGAGCGAAAACCAACGCCCGGGCTCGCTGTTCGTACCGATCCACTGGAGCGACCAGACCGCCTCCTGCGCGCGCATCGGCGAACTGGTGGCGGCCGAGACCGACCCCTATTCGGGCCAGCCGGAAGCCAAGGCAACGCCTGTGGCCATCGCGCCTGTTGCATTCTCGCTGCATGGCTTCGCGCGCGCGCATGCCCCGCTCACGCTGCCGGACGACACCTGGTGGGTGCGGGTCGCAAACGCCGCGGGAATCGAATACCGGCTTGCGACCAACCGTGGCCTCATGCTGTGGCACGACTTTGCGTACCGTTCGCTGGGCGAGGATGCGCGTCTCGCCGAGCGGCTCGACGGTCAGGGCTACCACGTCGCCTCCTTCGTCGAGGGAGAGCTCAACGGCTGCGTATGCCTCGCGCCGCCCGGGCAGCCCGTGCCTGCCCTCGCGGCGTCCGACGCCGAAGATGACTCACTGCCGGCGGCGGCAACGGCCGCCATCGAGATCGAGCCCGTCATCTGCGCCTGCTTTGGTGTCGGCGTCGAAGCCGTGCGCGATGCCGTTGTCTCCGGAGCGGTGCGGACCGTTGCGGAGATCGGAGACACGCTACGCGCCGGCACCAATTGCGGATCGTGCCTGCCAGAACTCAAACGGATGCTGGTCCATGAACGTGTCGCGCACCCCGGCTGAGGCACGCACGCCGCGCATCGAGCCGCTGGCGCGGCTGCCCCTGTTCTTCGCGCTGGCGGGCCGGCGCGCGGTCGTGGCGGGCGGCACGCCGGCTGCGGCCTGGAAGGCAGAGCTTCTGTCGGCCGCCGGCGCGCGGGTCGACGTCTTTGCGAGCGAAGCCGGCGACGACATGCGCAAGCTCGCCGCCGATCCGCCGGGCGGAACAATCGTATTGCACGATCGGCCGTGGCAGGCGGAGGATTTTGCCGACGCCGCCATTGCGGTCGGCGCCTGCGAGGACGACACGGACGCCGCAGCGTTCGCGAGCGCGGCGCGTTCCGCCGGCGTTCCGGTCAATGTGGTCGACCGGCCGGCCTACTGCGATTTCTCGTTCGGATCGATCGTCAACCGCTCGCCGCTCGTGATCGGGGTATCGACCGATGGCGCAGCGCCGGTGTTCGCGCAGGCGATCCGCGCCCGGCTCGAGGCGCTGATCCCGCGCGGCTTCGCGCGGTGGGCAGAGGCTGCGCGGCGTTGGCGCGAGGTGGTCAAAGCGTCTCGTCTTTCGTCCAAGGGCCGGCGCACTTTCTGGGAGCGCTTCACCAGGCATGCCTTGACGCATCCTGAGGAATTGCCCTCGGAACAAGACGTCGAGCGGCTCTTTGCCGCGACCGGCAGCGAAGGCGCCGCTCGCGACCGTGGCTCGGTCACGCTCGTCGGCGCCGGTCCCGGCGATCCGGAGTTTCTGACGTTGCGGGCCGTGCGTGCGCTGCAGGCAGCCGATGTCATTCTGATCGATGATCTGGTCGCACCTGCGATCCTCGATTTCGCCCGCCGCGAGGCCAAGAAGATGATGGTCGGCAAGACCGGCTTTTCGCCTTCGTGCCGGCAGGACGACATCAACACGCTGATGGTCTCGCTGGCCAAGGCCGGCAAGCGCGTGGTGCGGCTCAAGGGCGGCGACCCGATGATCTTCGGCCGCGCCGGCGAGGAGATCGCGGCCTGCCAAGAGGCCGGCATCGCGGTCGAGGTCGTGCCCGGCATCAGCGCCGCGCAAGGCGCGGCCAGCCGGCTCGGCCTGTCGCTGACCGCGCGCGAGATCGCGCGGCGCGTCCAATACGTGACCGCGCATGGCGCTAATGGTCGCCTGCCCTCCGACATCGACTGGGCGAGCCTTGCCGATCCTTCGACCACCACCGTGGTCTACATGCCCAAGCGAACCTTGTCAGAGCTTGCAGCAACCGCAATGGCGAACGGCCTTGCACCCGATACGCCCGCGATCGCGGTCGCTTCCGCGACCCGGCAGCAGGAACATGTCATCCGCGCGACGATTGCCACCATCGGCGATCGGCTTGCAGAGGCGGCACCCGATGGCCCGGTCCTGATCATGATCGGCCGGGCGTTCGCGCCCGATCAGTCAGCCGAGAGCCGCCACCTCACCAACGACATGCCGATCGATCGGCAGCAACTGGTATCAGAGCCCCCGAGCCGCGCACGCAATCGCGCCTAGTGCCGCCGATCTGAAGCTCCTACAACACCCGCGGCAAACTCGCTTAGGCACTTCAGATCGAAAAGCGGCACTAGAATCATAGAGTTGCTAGTGCCCCCTTTGTTTCCGAAGTTCGTGTCAGAGGATGCAGCGATGACTTAACGAACTTCGGAAACGGGGCACTAGGGCATGATCCGGCAGAGCCTGCGAACAGAGCGACCGCGCCCTTTCGGCATTGGAACTTTTGTTCATCTTCAGGCATTCTGCGTCCGGACCCGCAGGAGATGCCGCCCATGTCCTCGATCGAAACCGAAATGGGGCAATCGGAAGGTGTGTTTCTCACGTCGATCCGCAAGCATTGGATGCTGTTCCTGATTGAAGGGATCGTGCTGATCGCACTCGGCGTCGTTGCCATCGTGATCCCGGGAACCGCCGCACTCGCCGTCACGATCCTGCTCGGCTGGCTTTTTCTCATCAGCGGTGTCGTCGGCCTGGTCACGACGTTCTGGATGCGCAAGCTGCCGGGCTTCTGGTGGGCGCTGCTTTCCGCGTTGCTTGCCATCGTGATGGGCGCGGCGCTGTTGTGGTGGCCGTTTGGCGGTGTGCTGTCGCTGACCCTCGGGCTCGCGGTCTTTTTCACCATCGAGGGTGCGGCCACCATCATGTACGCGCTCGAACATCGGCGCGAGTATAGCGGCCGCTGGGGCTGGATGCTGGTGAGCGGCATCATCGATCTCGTGCTGGCCATGCTCATTCTCGCCGGCTTCCCGGGCACGGCTGCCTGGGCCATCGGGCTCTTGGTCGGCATCAACATGATGATGGGCGGCATTGCGCTGGTCGCGATGGCGCTGCATGCGCGCCCGAGCGCGGGCGGCTGACCCATTTCCCGGTCCGCCGGGCGGGATGGCCGACTGTCTGCCTTCGCGCCTTTCATGCTAGCTTTGAGATAGAAGGATGGCCCGCCTACCCGTTGGGGTGACCGGGCGTTGCGGGTCAGGGCGGGGAACGCATGGAATTTGGAATTTTCGACCACGTCGATCGCAGTAGCCTGCCGCTCGCGGACTTCTACGAAGCGCGCCTCAAAATGGTCGAGGCCTATGACCGCGGCGGCTTCCATGCCTACCATGTCGCCGAGCACCATGCGACGCCGCTCGGGATCGCGGCCTCGCCCAGCGTCTACCTCGCCGCGGTCGCGCAGCGCACGAGGAGCCTCAGGTTCGGGCCGCTCGTCTATACGCTGCCGCTCTATCATCCGCTGCGCCTGATCGAGGAAATCTGCATGCTCGACCAGATCAGCGGCGGGCGCTTCCAGCTTGGAATCGGGCGCGGCATCTCGCCGCTGGAGACGCGCTGCTTCGGCATCAATCCCGATGAGCGCCAGCGCCGCTACGAGGAGATCACCCAGATTCTCATGCAGGGGCTGACCGGCAAGGCCGTCAACTTCGCCGGGCAGTTCTACCAGTTCCGCGACGTGCCGATGGAACTTGCGCCGCTGCAGCAGCCGCATCCGCCGCTCTGGCAAGGCGTCGCGACCCCCGACAGCGCGGAACGCGCCGGCCGCAACGGCATCAACATGGTCTCGCTTTCGACCGCCGCCGAGACGCGCGCACTCACCGACCGCTACCGCAAAGGCTGGCACGAGGCGAACGGCGGCAAGCCCCTGCCCCGCCATGGTCTCGGACGCTTCATCGTGGTCGCCGACACCGACGACACAGCGCTCGCAATCGCGCGGCGCTCCTACAAGGTCTGGCACGAGAGCTTCCATCACCTTTGGCATGTGCACGGCGTCAAGCCGACCCGCGGTGAGCGCGCCCCCAATTTCGACGACACCATGAATGGCGGGCGTGGCATCGCGGGCTCGCCCGCGAGCGTGAGCGCTGCGCTCGCCGCGCAGCTCAGCGAAGCCGGCGTCAACTATTGCGTCGGCCAGTTCGTGTTCGGCGACATATCCGCCGAGGAGGCGCACCGCTCGGTCGACTTGTTCGTGCGCGAGGTCATGCCGGCCGTGCGGCAATCGTGTCCGTGACGCGCGCCCGTACCGGTTCTATCAACGCGGCAGGGAGGAAAGCCATGAACGCACCAATCAAGCTCCGTGGTGCATCCAAGACGCGCGTGAACGCGCTTGTCGCGTTGCTGGCGTCGCTATTTGCTTGCGGCGAGGCGGCAGCACAGGGCGTCACGGTCGTGGTCGGCTATCCGCCGGGCGCCGCCTACGACATCTATATGCGCACGTTCGCCCGCCATCTCGGCAAGCATCTTCCCGGCAACCCAGCGGTCACGCCACAGAACATGCCGGGCGCCGGCAGCCTGCGCGCCGCCAATTTCCTCTACAACGTCGCTCCCAAGGACGGCTCGACCATCGGCATGTTCGCGCGCGGGCTTGCCATGCAGCCGCTGCTCGACGACCAGGGCATCCAGTACGACGCCCGCAAGTTCAACTGGATCGGCAGCCTCGGCACCGACGTCAGCATGGTGCTCTCCTGGCACAGCAAGCCGTTCAAGACGATCGCGGACGTGCGGGCGCGCGAGATGGTGGTGGCCGCCACCGGCTCGGGCGCCGACAGCGTCATCTTCCCCTACATCCTCAACGGCGTGCTGGGGACCAGGTTCAAGGTCGTCACCGGCTATCCGGGCGCTTCGAGCTTTCTCCTGGCGGTCGAGCGCGGCGAAGCCGACGGCACCGCCGGCGTCTCCTGGAGCACCATCCGGGCGGGCAAGCCGGATTGGGTCCGAGACCACAAGATCAACGTGATCGTCCAGCTCGGCACCAAGAAGCATCCCGATCTGGGCGCGGCGCCGCTGGTGATGGAATTTGCCAAGACGGCGTCGGACAAGGGCGTGCTGGAACTGATCTTCAAGCGACAGGACATGGCCTATCCGGTGGTCGCGCCGCCCGGCGTGCCGGCCGAGCGCGTGCGCGAATTGCGCCAGGCCTTCGACGCCGTGATGAAGGACCCCGAATACCTCGCCGATGCGCAGCGCCAGACGCTCGATACCGACGCCGTCAAGGGCGCCGACATCGCCGCCATGATCGAGCGCCTCTATGCCAGCCCGCCCGACGTCGTCGCGCGCGCCAAGGCTGCGATGGAGGACGGCAAGAAGATCACCACCAGGAAACCGAAATAGGCACGAGCGTGGCCCCGATTGCAGCAGCAGTTTCCTACGACATCCGGCGCACCGAGGTGCGCGAGTTCGGCGAGCCGCAGCTGCCGCCGGACGGCGGGCTGTTGCGGGTCGAGCTCTGCGGCGTGTGCGGCAGCGACTGGCCCTACTACCTGAAATATCCGAAGGCGCGCGGCGCCCTCATCCTCGGCCATGAGGCGGTCGGCCATGTCGCCAAGCTCGGCACGGCGGCAGCCGCACGCTTCGGCGTCAAGGAAGGCGACCGGGTCGCGCTCGAAGAGTACCTGCCCTGCGGCCATTGCCGCTATTGCCGCAGCGGCGACTTCAGGCTGTGCGACGAGACCGATACGCTCAACCGCCCGCCCGACGATCCAACCATCCGTTACGGCTCGACCCCGATCGCGGTCGCGCCGTCGCTCTGGGGCGGCTACAGCCAGTATCAGTATCTGCATCCCAACGCGGTCTTCCACCGCGTGCCCGCGCATGTGCCGGCCAAGCTCGCTTCGCTCGCGCTGCCGCTCGGCAACGGCGTCGAGTGGACCTATCTGCAGGGCGGCGTGAAGCTTGGAGAAGTGGTCGTGATCCAGGGGCCGGGCCAGCAGGGCCTCGCCTGCACGGTCGCGGCCAAGGAGGCGGGCGCCGGCGCGATCATCGTGAGCGGGCTCGGCGTCGACGCGCGCCGGCTGGCTTTGGCGAAAGCGCTCGGCGCGACCCACACCGTCAATGTGGAAGAGCGGGATCTGCGCGACGCGGTGCGCGACATCACCGGCGGCGATATGGCCGATCTCGTGATCGACTGCGCCTCCGGCGGCCCCGCCACCGTGGTGAGCGCGATCTACATCGCACGCAAGAGCGGCCGCATCATCCTGGGCGGGCGCAAGTTCAAGACCGTGCCGGAGTTCAACAGCGATCTCCTGATCACGCGCTTCCTCACCGTCAAAGGCATGCGCGGCCACAGCTATCAGAGCGTCGAGCTCGCACTGGGCATCATCGCCGGCGGCAAATATCCGCTCGATCAGATGTGCACGCACGTGTTCCCGCTCGCCGAGACCGACCGCGCGTTGCACACCGTCGGCGGCGAGGGCGAGCCGGGCGCGATCCATGTTGCGGTGGATCCGTGGGGGTGAGGAATTCCCCGCTCAGGCTGGCGAGGCCGTGACTACCAAATCCCCGATCGCTGACAGCTCAGCATCAGCGCGTAGGATTTCGAACGACGGACTATCCGACCTCAGGAACACGAACCTCACCTTCGGTGGAGCCAAGCCAAAACATTCAAAACGGAGCTGATAGGTTCCAGCCGGCATCCGAACTGGAACGCTGTCCGCAATACTGGCGATTTCGATCGACCCATTCGCGGGCACCTCAAAAGGAACCTGGATTGCCCGAATTGCTTGCGGCGACATTTCGGCTCGCTCAGCAAGAACCTCAACATGATGGCAACCGCCCCCTTCAAGGGTGGCAAACGACACACTGCCCGGCCTCCACGCAAAGCCTTGCTTCACATGCGCCTCGGTCCAAGAATTGAACGGATTCTTCAGGCCACCATCAAAGACTGCGATCTGGGAGTATGACACACTCAATCTGAAGCGTGACTTAGTAGTCATATCGGCTGCTCCGGACTGGTTCCCTCACAGCTCAGCGGAGTCGGCCTTGCCGACTTGAATGTGAACCGGTAGCGGGTGAGCAAGGCCATGGGAGCAACTCATCGCGCCAACAATTTTCTGAGACGCTCAATTTCCGCGATCAAGTTCGGAATATCTTGCCGGGCGTGCGCTATGAAATCCTGATCAGCGACAGTTGCTCCCGTGAGATAGATATCTTCGCCTTCCGTCTGTATGAAGCTCGATCCACTCATGCTGTCCCTTCCCTCCACATATGACCGCCAAGGGCCGGGCGTTGCCTGATCGCAGCGCTTCTTGATGTCCATGAAGTCATTGTCCTCTAGGGACGGCCGCTCTTCACCTTTGTTCACGACCATCGTAACCTCGTCGGCGCTGCTCGCCCCCGTCCGTTCGAGCTGAGCTAGCCCCACGCGGCCAACCCTCGCTCTGGCCTACTGCAAAGCCCCACTCTATAAAGCATAATCCCCCACGGGAGAGCCAGACATGACCGCGCACGACGGCGCGATCCGCGCCGAGGAGAAGCGGGATGCCGCTGCGACCGAGTTGGTCGATCTCGGCGAGCAGGCGCGGCTCACCGCGCGGCGGCGCGAGCGCATCATGAGCTTCGCCTCCCCACTCGGCCTCCTGCTGGTCTGGGAGATCGCCGGGCGGCTGGGCTTCGTCGACGTGCGCTTCTTCCCGACGCCCTCGAGCATCATCGCTATCATGATCGAGATGCTCATAAGCGGCGAGCTGATCGAGCACGTCTTGATCAGCCTGCAGCGCATCTCGCTCGGCTTCCTCCTCGGCGGCATCCCAGCCATTCTCATCGGCATCACCATGGGCATCTCGCGGCCATTCCGCGCGCTCATCGACCCGCTGATCGTCGCCACCTACCCGATCCCCAAGAGCGCGATCCTGCCGTTCATTCTGTTGATCTTCGGGCTCGGCGAAATGTCGAAGGTCGTGATGGTCGCGATTGGCGTATTCTTTCCGGTCGCGATCAACGCGACCGCGGGCGTGCTGCAGATCCCGCCGATCTATCTCGACGTCGGCAAGAGCTTCAAGGCCGGCCGCTGGGCCACCTTCCGCACCATCGCGCTGCCTGGCGCGCTCCCGTTCATCATGACCGGCATCAAGCTTGGCGCCGGCCTCGCGCTCATCCTCATCGCGGTCGCCGAGATGGTCGGCGCCAAGAGCGGGCTCGGCTACATGATCTGGAGCGCCTGGGAGACCTTCGCGGTCGCCAAGATGTACGTCGGCCTGTTCACGATCGCGCTGATCGGCTTCGGCATCAGCTTCCTGTTGCACGAGGTCGAGCGCGTCATCATCCGGTGGAAAGTGGACGCATGACCGCGGCTGCCGATCCGACGCCGCGGCGAAAGGTCAAGATCCGCATCAATCACCTGGTCAAGCGGTTCCGCACCATCACCGCGGTCGACGACGTCTCGATCGACATCGAGGAGGGCACCTTCTTCGCGATCGTGGGTCCCTCCGGCTGCGGCAAGACCACCATGCTGCGCATCCTCGGCGGGCTTGAGACCGTCACCAGCGGCCAATGTGAGATCGCCGATCCGGCGCCGGGGCGGCCGCAATATTCCATCATCTTCCAGGGCGACTCGATCTTTCCGTGGATGACGGTGTGGGACAACGCCGCCTATGGGCTGCGCATGCGCAAGGCGCCGAAGGCGGAGATCGAGGCATCGGTGGCGCAGTGGCTCGAGCGCACCGGGCTCACGCGCTACTCCAAGCTCTATCCTCACCAGCTCTCGGGCGGCATGCGCCAGCGTGTCTCGATCGCGCGCGCGTTTGCCAACGATCCGGAGGTGCTGCTGATGGACGAGCCCTTCTCCGCGCTCGACGAGCAGAACCGCACCATCCTCCAGCAGGAGTTGTTGCGTATCTGGGAGGTCGACAAGAAGACCGTCGTTTTCATCACCCACAGTGTCGACGAGGCGGTCACGCTTGCCGACAGGATCATGGTGATGACGGCAAGCCCCGGCCGCGCCAAGACCATCATCGACGTGACACTGGAGCGGCCGCGCAACGTGCTCGAATTGCGCAACGACCCGCGCTACGGCCAGATCGTCTACGGCATCTGGGGCCACCTCAAGGACGAGGTCGAGCGGGCCAGGGGGTAGAAACGCCTGTAGATAGGGCGTTTGGCGCTCGTCCGGGCCGGCGGGAACCTGCTAAGCTCGCTCCTGACTCGGGAGCGGCCCAGAACCGGCCGCGGCCAGGGTCTCCGTTGCGGACATACCCCGTGACGGCGTCGATCGAGGAGGAGCATTCATGCGCAACTCTTGTTGGCTGAATTTGCGTCCAGTCTCGCGATGGCTCACAGCCTTGCTGTCGGCAACCTTTGCCGCGGCGCTCCTGGGCTCTCCGGCCCTTGCCGAAACCGCACCGCTCGAAGACCTGATCTCGGCGGTGGTCAAGATCAAGACTCACATCAATCCCGATGGACGCACGGTGCGCGGGCTTGGCCGCGACCGCGAAGGCTCCGGCATCCTGATCGACTCCGATGGACTCATTTTGACGATCGGCTACCTGATGGTGGAGGCCTATGCGGCCGAGGTCACCACCAATGACGGCCACACCATCCCGGCGAGCATCGTCGGCTACGACCACGAGACCGGCTTCGGCCTCCTGCGCACGATCACGCCGCTCAGGATCAAGCCGTTCACGCTCGGCAAGGCCGCCGATGTGAAGGAGAACGATGTCGTGGTGATCGCAAGCGGTGGCGGCGCCAGCATGGTGATGCCGGCGATGGTGGTCGGCAAGCGCGCGTTCACGGCCAACTGGGAGTACATGCTCGACGAGGCGATCTTCACGTCACCGCCGCATCCGGCGTGGAGCGGAGCAGCGCTGATCAGCCATGAAGGCAAGCTCATCGGCGTCGGCTCGCTCATCGTCAACGATGCCGCCGGAACGAGCGAGAACAATCCTGGCAACATGTTCGTGCCGGTCGACCGGCTGCCGCCGATCCTCGGCGACCTCTTGACCGACGGGCGGCGCGCGGGGCCGGGCCGGCCCTGGCTCGGCGTGTCGGCCAGCGATTTTCACGGCCGGCTGTTTGTCCGCCGCGTGACGCCGGGCGGCCCAGCCGAAAAAGCCGGCATCCAACGAGGCGACATCATTCTGGGCGTCAACGGCGAGGAGCCCGCCAACCTGACCGATTTCTATCGCAAGGTCTGGGCTCAGGGCGCTGCGGGAACCGTGATCGGGCTCGATGTTCGGCATGACGACACGGTCCAGCGCTTCGATGTCAAGTCGATCAATCGACTGGATTATCTCAAGCTCAAGTCGACGTTCTGACAAGTCGAGTGCGAGGGGGGCACGCGTATGACAAGGCCAGTTCGCCGGGTCGTCACCGGCCATAACGCCGCCGGCAAATCGGCCTTCATTCTCGACGGCACCTCGCCTCACGTGTTCCAGCGCAATGTCGGCAGCGCCGTGGTCACCGAGCTGTGGGAGACCACCGTGTCTCCTGCCGACAACGGCGGCAGCGAGGATGCGATCAAGCGCGGCTTCCGCCTGCAACCGCCCAAGGGCGGCAGCGTCTTCCGCATCATCGAGTATCCGCCGGACAGGGAGCGGCTCGCGGCGCTGCGCGCCGAAATGGCGGCGCCCGACGACGGCTCCGGCCGTGTTGCGGCCGCCGACCGCGGCAGCGCGCGCCATCCCGGCTTCCACAAGACCTCATCGATCGACTACGCAATTGTGCTCTCGGGCGAGATCTACGCGCTGATGGACGAAGGCGAGGTGCTGCTCAAGACCGGCGATGTCCTGATCCAGCGCGGCACCAACCACGCCTGGAGCAACCGTACCGATGAGCCCTGTTACGTTGCCTTTGTGTTGATCGACGCCGAGCCGATGTAGGCATTCCGTGCGGGGCCGTTGCAATTTTGTCCGTATTGCAAATGGCTCGACCGGCCCAATACAGTCGCCGCCCTTGTCGCGAGCGGCCCAGGTTGGATTGGCGCCTCTTCTGACAGGGCCGTTCATAACGAATGCATAAAGGAGGGCCTCATGGGCCGCAGTGTCACAATTTTGAGCGTGCTTGCACTCGCCTGGCTTGGCCAGATCGGTACTGCGACCGCGGCCAATGTGGCGGTTCTGATGCCCGGCTCGAGCGGCATCGTTCCGGGAGATTTCCTGGTGCGGAACGAAGCTCGATTCCAGCGGTCAGGCATCCGCACCATCATGACGACATCACCTTCGGGCGCGGCCGCTACGATTGCGTCAGAAAGAACGCAAGGCCACAAGATCGTCCTCGTCGGCATGAGCAAGGGCACTGTCGACGCCGCCTCGGCGCTGGCGTCGGGTGCGCGGCCGACTGGGGTCGTGTTCGTCTCCGGCATCTACTCTCGCGTGATGCCTACGCTCGGCTCACCGGCTGTGCTGCCCGCAACCCTGGTCGTCCATCACAGCAACGACGTCTGCAAATTCACCTTGCCAAGCGGCGCTCAAACTTTTGTCTCCTGGGCACGCGGCAAGGCACGGCTGCAGTGGATCAACACAACCGGCGACCCCAGCTCGAACCCGTGCAATGCGCGGGGAGCCCACGGCTTTTTCAGGAAGGACGGCGCGGCAGTCTCGGCCATCATCGGTTTCATCAAGTCGCATTGAGTTTGCTTCGGTCGATTTCATGGCGTGCACCTTGCGCAGAGGCGGCAGCCGCCTCTGCAGGCTTGCCGCAACGAGCCTCTGCTGATCATGGGGCCATGCGCCGGCCCGCCCGAACGCCAAGGAGTAGCAGCATGGCTCTGAGCGAGGATATCCGCCGCGTCGTCACCACCGTCGACAAGGACGGCAAGGCGGTGGTGCTGTTCGACGGCCCCAACCCCCACAAGGTGGTGCGCCCGAACCGCAGCGTGACCTCGCGCCTCGTCTGGGTGACCGACCAGACTCCGGCCGACATTGCGGGCACAGCGGATCGCGCGACGACCAACATCGGGATCGCGCCACCGAAGAATGGCTCGGTGTTCCGCATCATCGACATCCCGCCAACTCCGCCCGAGGTCGAGGCGCTGGAGAAGGACTTCCTGCACAAGCAGATTGGCGACCATGCGCCCAAGAAGGGCCTGCCGCCGCGCCACCCGCTGATGCACCGCACGCTCACGATCGACTACGCCATCATCATGCAGGGCGAGATCGACATGCTGCTCGACGACAGCGAGATCCATCTCAAGGCGGGCGACGTGCTGATCCAGCAGGGCACCAATCACGCCTGGGTCAACCGGGGGACCGAGCCCTGCCGCATCGCCTTCATCCTGATCGAGTCAAAGGAGCCGTGAGGCCGTCGGCCTGTCCGAGCGCCCTTTCACACTTGCGTGCTGCGCTTGCCAGGGCGGCATGAAGCCCTTAGTTTCGCGACAATCCGCCACATCGCGACAGGAGCCCTGATGACGCGCCGGACCGGCCTCTACAAGCCTTTGACAATGCTTACCTTTTTATCCTTTCTGGTGGCCAGCACGGCCGCCTTTGGACAGGCCGACATCGCCACCTACCAGGGCGCCGATCGCAGCCAGAAGGTGCTCGAAGGCGCCAAGAAGGAAGGCACGCTGACCATCTATTCGTCCGCCACCGTCGAAGACATGACGGCGCTGACCACGGCCTTCACCAAGAAATACGGGGTCAAGACCCGGCTCTGGCGCGCCAGCTCTGAGAACATCATCCAGCGCGCGGCAACCGAAGCGCGCGGCGCCCGCTTCGACGCCGACGTGTTCGAGACCGACGGCTTGGCGATGGAGGCGGTGTACCGGGAGAAGCTCCTGCAAGAAGTCCGCACGCCGTTACTGGCCGACCTGATGCCTGAGGCCATTCGCCCGCACAAGGAATGGATCGGCGACCGGGTGCAGATATTCACGGCCGCCTACAACACGCGCTCGATCAAGAAAGACGAGCTGCCGAAGAGCTATGAGGATCTCACCGACCCCAAGTGGAAGGGCAAGCTCGGCATCGAAGCTGCCGACCACGACTGGTTCTCCGCCGTCGTCAGCGCGCTCGGCGAGGAAAAGGGACTGAAGCTGTTTCGCGAGATCGTCGCCAAGAACGGCATCTCGATACGCAAGGGCCATACGCTCCTTGCCAACCTGGTGGTCACGGGCGAGGTGCCGCTCGCGCTGACCACCTATCTCTACAAGGTGCTGCAGCTCAAGAACAAGGGCGCGCCGATCGACTACCTGGTGCTGCCGCCCCAGGTCGCGCGCGCGCAAGGCACCGGGATGGCGCGCAAGGCCCCGCACCCGCACGCCGCCGTCCTGTTCATCGATTTTCTTCTGTCGGACGGACAGGCGATCCTCGCGAAGCGAGACTTCATCCCGACCAATCTGAAGGTCAAGCCATTGCCGGCAGGAATGCCGCTCAAGTTCGTCGATCCCGCGACGCTGCTCGATCAGAACGCCAAGTGGGAAAAGCTCTACAAGGACATCATCACCAATCCGGCGCATTGAGCGCGACCGCAAACTAAAAAGGAGACGACCATGGGTGACAAGCAGCATGATCCCGATCGCGATCGCGTCTTTGTCCGCGCGCTTGAAGGCAAGTACAGCCTCAAGGACGAGCTTGGCCGGCTGCGTGCGATGCCGCGCGTGATCAAAGGCAAGGACCTGCGGCTCGACGGCGGTCCGCAGCACTTCAGCCGCCATTATGTGGAACCCGAGGACGGGCGCACGCAGACGCTGCACATCCACCTTGAGGAATATGCGCCTGGCGGCACCACCCAGAAGCACGGCCACGTCAACGAAGCCGCCTTCTACATCCTCGATGGCGCCGGCTACGAGATCCATGACGGCGTGCGCTACGACTGGAAGGCCGGCGACATCGCGATCGTGCACAACAACTGCGTGCACCAGCACTTCAACGCCAGCGCCAAGGAGCCCGCCCGCGCGCTCGTGATCAAGACCAAGCCGATGTACCTGTTCATGAACATGCTGTTCCAGCACACGGTCGAGAAGCGGCCGAAGACGCCGTCGGCCACGCAGGGCAATTTCGTCCCGCGGCAGGAAGAAGAGAACTACAACTACCCGACCGACGAGAAGGCCGACGCCTGAGGACGGCGCGCCACAGCAAGAACAATCAGGAAAGGTTTTGAACGATGGCGTGGGATGAAGCGAAGACCTGGCTGTCAGGCAGCACCCAGGGCAACCACTACCAGAGCCTGCTGGCGGAAGCGACCGACATGCCGCGCCGCAATTCGCAGCGCAGGAAGATCGTGCATCCGGACGAGATGCCCTGGGAAATGTCGCGGCAGGGCCTGCTCAAGCACCTGCTCAACGCCGGCATGAACACGCGCATGGAGACGGTCGACGCCTACATGCAGATCATCACGCCCGGCAGCCGCTCCGGCAAGCACCGCCACTTGGCGGAGGAATGTCTCTACGTCGTGGAAGGCCATGGCTACGACCTGCACCAGGATTGCGACGTCGAGATCACCGACACCTACCAGTGGAAGCCGCAGGACGACGTGAAGCGCTTCGAGTGGGAAGCGGGCGACGTCATCTACATTCCGCCCTGCACCATCCACCAGCACTTCAACGCCGATCCGGCCCGCCCGGCGCGGCTCATCTCGTGCATCAACCGCATCTACAAGAATTCCGGCCTCAACGACCTCGAGCAGATCGAGGATGCGCCGGAATACGACCCCAAGGTCGTGCTCACCGCTGATCTCGTGGCGCAGTACATTGCGAAGGCTGCGAAGAAGGTGGCGTAGTCGCTCGATCTCTGCACAGTCCCTCGACGTGTCGTCCCCGCGCAGGCGGGGACCCATACTCCGCAGCTAAGCGATTCGGCGCGCCGGGCGTACAATAAAAGCGACAGGGGTTATGGGTCCCCGCGTTCGCGGGGACGACAGCGACCGAGGCAGTGCCCCACTCACGATGCCTTGGGTGTTCCCCCGAACAGCCGCACGATCGCGCCCCAGATCACCTTCGCCATCAAGGAAAAGCCCGAGATCGGCTTGGCTGCGGGCGGTGGTGCGGCTGGCGCGGACGCAATGGCCGCAGTCGCATCGGGTGCGGCCGGTACAGCGGCGAGCTGCGCCTTCAGGTTACCCGCAAACTGATTGATGATCTGCGCGGCGGTCGCCTGGATCATGCCGACACCGCGGCCGTATTGTGCGACCGCGCCCGAGAGCGACAAATCGGTGTGCACCAGCACCTTGGAGCCGCCCGCCGTCGGTTCGACACGGAACGATGCGGCTGCATTAGCGCCGCCGCGGCCCTTGGCGTCGGTACCCTGCGCCTTCACGCGGGCGCGATGGTTGGCGTTGTCGATCTCCTCGAACGTCACCATGCCCGCGAAGGTGAGCGCCACCGGGCCAAGCCGCACGCCGATCCGGCCCTTGTAGGTCTTGTCATCGACTACCTCGGTGAGTTCGGCACCCGGCATGCAGGGCGCGATGCGCCTGATGTCCATCAGCACCGGCCAGGCCTCGGCCGGCGGCAGCGGCACCTCGAAGGAATTGTCGAACTCCACCTGTAGAAGGCTCCTCTCAGGACGCGCGAAAACGCGCGAGCCTGCTCGCCATATCAGGGGATGCAGGTGCGGTAAAGGCGGCGAGAAACGCCCGCAGGGCCAGCGCTATTGCGCCAAAAGCCCCAGATCGCGGATCATCTTTTCCCAGCGCGGGATATCGTGCGCGAGGAACGCCTCGAACTCCTCGGTGGTTGTCGAAGCGGGCCGCAGGAAACCGTCGATCAGCCGTTTGCGATAGGCCGGATCGCGCACCATGCCGCGCATGTAGCCGTTGATCTGATTGACGATCGGCTTGGGCATGCCGCGCGGACCGACGAGTCCGAACCAGATGTCCATCTCATAGTCGGGCATGCCGACCTCGACCGTCGTCGGCACGTCCGGCAGGTACTCGGTCCATCGCTCCTTGGCGGTGACCGCGAGCGCCCGCAGCTTGCCGGCGCGGATGTGAGCGATCGTCGGATTGAGAGAAATGTGCATCATTTGCACGCGCCCGGAGATCATGTCGGTGATCGCCGGGATCGCGCCGCGATAGGGCACGTGCACGAGCTTGAGGCCGCCGAGCCGCGCGAACTGCTCGGCGCCGATCTGGGTCAGGCTGCCGGTCCCGGCGGAACCATAGTTGATCTTGCCCGGATTGGCCTTCGCATAGGCGACGAATTCCTTGAACGTCTTCGCCGGCACATGCGCGCTGACGGCCAGGAGCTGCGGCGCCTGGGCGAACTTGGCGATCGGCACGAGGTCCTTGGTGGCGTCGAAGGACAATCCCTTGTGCAGGAACTTTCCGATGATGTCGCCGGTGTTCGCGCTGCCCAGCGTGTAGCCGTCGGGCGCGGACTTCGCGACCGCCTCCATGCCGACGGCGCCGCCCGCACCGGGCCGGTTCTCAACCACGACCGTCTGGCCGGTCTTCTTCGCGATATAGTCGGCCGCCACGCGCCCGACGAAGTCGGTGATCCCGCCGGCGGATGACGGCACGATGATCTTGATGGTCTTCGATGGATAAGATTGTGCGAGCGCCGCGCCGCAACCGAGTACGAGGCCCGCGATTAATGCGATAGCTGTCTTGATCGCCGTCATTGTGCGTTTCCCCTACTGGCGCATCGTGAATGCTAACCAGCCACAACGGTATTGGCCAGAACGCCGCAGCCGCCGACCTCGATGCGGATCTCATCGCCAGGCTTGAGGAACTTGTCCTGCGCGGCGCCGACGCCGGACGGACAGCCGGTCGAGATGACGTCGCCTGGCCGCAATGTGACGTGACGGCTGAGATAGGAAATCTGCTCGGCGAGCGGATAGATCATGGTCTTCGAACTGCCGTCCTGGCGCAGCTCGCCGTTGACCCAGAGCTTGATGCTCATGACGTAGGGATCGCCCACGAACTCGGCCGGCGTCAGCCACGGCCCCATCGGCATGGAATTGCGAAAGCACTTCTGGCCGAACCAGTCGTGCGTGTTCTGGTTGGGCAGCGTCTCGCGCCGCGCGTAGTCGCGCGCGGAGAGATCATTGATGATGAGATAGCCCGCGATCGCCTCCATCGCGCGCTCCTCGGACACGTTCTCGACGAAGCGGCCGATGACAACGCCGATCTCCGCTTCGTAGTCGAGCTTGCTGCTGAAGCTCGGATGGCGGATCGGCGCGCCGTGCCCGATGGTCGAATGCGCCGGCGTCTTGAGCGTGAAGAACGGCTCGGCGACCTTGTACTTCGTCAGCGCCGGGCGGCCGTATTTCTTCGCCATCTCGTCGAGATGGTCGGCGTAGTTGCCGCCGGTCGCGAACACGGCGCCCGGATAGAGGATCGGCGCTTCGAGCCTGACGGACGCGAGCGGCAGTCCCTGCTCGGGCGGCAAGCTCTCGACCACTGCACGCAACCGCGCGTGCACCGTGTCCCAGGATTGCAGCAGGCCGAGCACGGAGGAGGCATCGATCTCACCCACATCCTTGAGGATGTCGGCCGCCCGGTGGACGCGCTCGCCGACCAGCACACCCGCAACGGGCCGCGCGTCTCCCAAACGATAAGTAAGCAGCCGATAGTCCATCGCTCCCCTCCCCGACGTTGACAATTTCGCTTAATCTGCCAAGGCTTTCTATCGATTGAGCGCGCACTCTAGTGAAGGATCAACGCCTTGGCGAATGACGAAGCCGCCCCCACCCCGGCAGGCCCCGGCCACAACAACCCGTTCGCCGACGTGGTCTGGGAGCGCAAGACCAGGCATCGCATCTTCGTGCGTGCGCTCGAGGGCACCTACGGCAACCTGGTGCACGACCTCTACAACCAGCCGCGCGTCTATCGCACCCGCGACCTCAAGTGGAAGGGCGGGCCGGGCAGCTACGGCAAGAAGATCATCAATCCGCAGGCCGTGAAGGTCGCGCAATCGATCGAGACCCACATGGAGGTCTATGCGCCGCACGGCAAGACCAGCAAGCATGGCCACATGAACAGCGCCGTGTTCTTCGTGCTCAAGGGCAAGGGCCACGATGTACACGACGGCCGCCGCTACGACTGGGAGGCCGGCGACGCCATGATCGTCGAGAACGCCTGCGTGCACCAGCATTTCTCGGACGAAGACGACGACGAGTGCATCCTCTTGGTGATGAAAGCGAAGCCCTTGTTCCTGTTCATGCACATGCTGTTCCAGAAGGTCTCCGAATGGCCGCCGAAGGTGCCAACCGAGAAGCAGCTCACTTTCGTGCCGCCGGGAGATTTGTAATCGACTTGTAGGGTGGGCAAAGGCGCGCACCAAACGCACTGCATTGCCCCTCGTGCGGCATAGCGCCGTGCCCACCAGCGGCAAGCTCGTGGTGGGCACGGCACTGCCTTTTCTGTTCGGCGGGGCCTGCGCTTGCGGACCGTGCCTTTGCCCACCCTACGGCGCTGCAAACCCACTCAATGATGATGGTCGTGCGCCGGAACATCGCCGTGATGGTGGTGATCATGGTCGTGCGCGCGATCCATGGCCTCTGCCTCACCGTAGCCCATCATCAAGGCTTCGATCACCTTGCGCAGCGGATCCTCTGACAGCGCAAGATGCCCCGCCAGAAAGCCCGCAAGCCGCGCGAACACCAAAGGCTGCATGGCGAGCCGCTCGTAGCGCTGCGCGGCTTCCGCCTGCTCGCCGTCGCGTACGCTGCGGCTGAGCGCGTCCGAAAGCAGCTTGTCGAGATATTGATTGAGATCGGCCGGCTGCCCTTGCGCAGCGCCGGTGCGCTCGGCCAGCAGCGCCTGCGCATGCGCTCGGAAACGCGAGTAGAGGCGCTCCTCGATCTCGCTCTCGTCGTCGTCCATGTCGCCGCACATGTTGCGCTCCGATCTTTTGCCGGTCACGCCCGCACTTGTCGCGGGCATCCACGACTTGAACCTCTACGCTGGCCAAGACGTGGATGGCCGGGCAAGCCCGGCCATGACGAAACAGAGTTCAGTACCCTTCGGCATTCTCGAGCTGGTCGAACCAGTCGAAGCCGATCTGCTTGATCACCCGGCTGTTGATCACGATGATGCGCGCCTCGTTCGCCGGATCGGCGTTGAAGTGCTTATGGATGCAGTAGGGCGGGATGTAGATGAAGTCGCCCTGCTCCCAGTCATAGCGCTTGGGCTCGGCTTCCCATTCGAATTCCATGGTGTCGTGAACGTCGAACTTCACATCCCAGTGCAGGTCGTAGCCCTTGCCCTCGACCACGTAGATCACTTCCTCCGAGAGATGCCGGTGCTTGCCGGACGCCTTCCCGGGCGGCAGGAACTGCATGTAGATGTCGAGGCAGCACTCCTTCGTGTCCATCTTCTCGTTGATGATGTGCTTGATCAGGCCATCGGGCGAACGCTCGAACGGCATGTCTTTGGCCTTCACCAGGTTGAGGCGGCCCGCATAGTCCTTGCGGAACTCTTCGGACGCCTTTACCGCTTCGGCGAAGAAGTCGACCTCTTTGGTCTGCGCATGCGCGCGTGCACGCTCGCGCGGATCGATGATGCCGCTCATCAAGCTCTCCTATTCCGCCGCCACGCTCTGCGCCGCCTTCGGTGGCAGATCCGGCAGCTCGGCTTTATACGTATCTTCCATGCGCGGCTGCATGCCGTGCTTGGCCAATTCCTGCGCGAACATGCGCCGGATCTCCGGCAACTCGTCGGCATAGTCGACCTGGTCGCCGCCGATACGCCGACTGATCCACGCGGTCGGCACGCCTTGCGCGTTGCGGATGAGCGCAACCTCGTGCTTGAAGGCGAGATAGCGCGCCGGCGTCGGCCCGGCGTTGAAGTGCTGGTGGAACCACTTGTTGGGCGGCACGATCAGCGTGCCGACCTGCCAATCATAGCGCTGCGGCTCCTCGCCCTCCGGCCACATCAGCGAGAAGCCCTCGCCGGTGAGAATGATCACGTGCGCGCTCGGGCCGTGGCAGTGCGCCTTCTTGTAGGTGCCGACCGGGAACTGGGAGATGTGGCTCGACATCGAGCCCTTCGCCATGTTGAAGCGGATGTGGCCGCCGCCGGCGCCGCGCTCCTTGGCGCTGATCAGCGGCAGGTTGACCGCGTCGGGCACGAAGTTGGTCATCAGCAGGAAGCCGTTCTTCTCCGCTTTGGGCGTGAAGTAGTCAGGCTCGCCCGCAAAGCGGTTCTTGAAATCGAAGGTCGAATTGAACACGAAATTGGCGTCGTCATACATGTTCATGACCGCCGGCGCATTGGTGACGCCGACGTAGCGCGCCGCTTCCTGGCCCGAGCCGTTGAAATGCTGGTGCCAGCAGTTGAGCGGGATTGCGAACATGGCGCCGGCCTTCCACTCGAAAGTAATGCGCCTGCCCTGGTCGTTCCAGACGCTGGTCGAGCCGCGGCCCTCCAGGATCAGGATCATCTCCTCGTAGAGCTGGCGCTGCGGCGCGAGCTTCTGGCCGGGCGGGATCGCGCAGACGTAGCAATCGTTCGAGGTGCGCGACGCGTCATGGTTGATGAAGACGCCAGCGCCACCGCGGCGCGGCCAGGGCTTGAGCTCGACCGTGCGCAGGTTCGCCACGTATTGCGCGCTGATGACCTCGAGCCCCTCTTCGCGCACCCAGCGCAAGTAAGGCGTGTCCTTCTCGGTCGCAAATTTCTTGGCGAGGTCGTCGGAAACGGTCGGACTTTTGGCCATTCAAGCTCCCTCCGGGCGGAATTTTCAGGCTACATTAGCGGGCAAAGGCTGCAGGTCAACAACAGCAGCCACG
Organism: uncultured Alphaproteobacteria bacterium; assembly: GCA_963753575.1. Classification (GTDB taxonomy): domain Bacteria; phylum Pseudomonadota; class Alphaproteobacteria; order Rhizobiales; family Xanthobacteraceae; genus VAZQ01. The sequence goes on along the minus strand of CAVWCR010000002.1, from coordinate 239,795 downwards.
CCATGACACAGGAGTCGGAGGAGACATGCTGTTCGGCCTCTACGCGCCGGTTCCGCACGTCACGGTTGGCTCGAAGGAGATCGGCCGCTCGGTCAGGGGCGCGCTCGGCCCCCTGCCGGCGGGCGAAGTAGACCCGGCGTTTACGCTTGCCAAGGACGTTCTGTGCGCGGCCGATGCGGCGGGGTTCGACCTCTGTCTCTATGCCGAGCGCCACCTCGGCGCCGACTTCGAGGCCTGGATGCTGGCGGCCGCCATCAGCTCCTGGACCCGCAATATCCGCGCCATGCCAGCCGTGCATCCGGGCCTCTGGCATCCCACGCTGATCGCCAAGATGGCGTCCTGTCTCGACCGCCTGACCGCCGGGCGCATGGCGATCAACCTGGTCACCGGCTGGAACGAGGTCGAGGCGCGGATGTACGGCGGCGACATCCTGCTGCATGAGGACGACCGCTACGTCCGCGCCGAGGAATTCGTCACCGTGCTGCGCGGCATGTGGCGCGAGACGCCGTTTTCCTTCAACGGGCGGTTCTACCAGGTGAACGCGTCGCAGCTCCTGCTCAAGCCCGCGACCTCGCCGGTCCCTGAGATCTTCACGGCGAGCCGCAGCCCGCGCGGGCTTGAGATGGTGGCGAGATATGCCGACTGGTGGTTTCTCGACTACGACAAGAGCGCGGCCGATCTCGCCGGCGTCGAGGACAGCCTGCGGCGCGCCATCGAAGGCATGAACCAGCGCGCCGCGAAATACGGACGCAAGGTGCGCTACGCCTTCAATCCGTTCATCGCCTTCGGGCCAAGCGACGAGGCGGCGCTCGAGCGAGCCAAGCGACTGCTCACCCCTGAGGAGCCCGACGCCGACGTGCGCAAGATGATGTCGCGGGTGGGGCCTGCGATGAAGTCGGGCTGCATCGGGCGGCCGCCGCGCGTGCGCGAACAACTTCTGCGCTATCGCGACATGGGCATCGAGCTCTTCCTCCTGAAGTTCGTACCAATGGTCGAGGAGGTTCACGCCATCCGGGACGAGATCATCGCGCCGCTGCGGCAGAGTGAGGCAGCAGCACAAAAGGTCTCCGCGACAGCGGTATGATCAACTGCAAGCTACGATCCGTCATCCCGAGGAGCCCGGCGAAGCCGGGCCTCGAAGGATGAACGGCCCGATAAATGCCCGCCATCCTTCGAGGCTCCCCGGCTCAAGAGGCCGGGGTTGCACCTCAGGGTGACGGATTGAGACGGGAGGACAATGCAATGCCCAAGTGCTTTCCTGCGCGGACGATCATTCTTGCTTCGCTCACCACGCTCATGTGCATCCCCTTGGCGCGGGCGTTGACGCCCGAGGAAATCGTCAACTACCGCGGGGCGGATCGCGAGCAGGTGCTCATTGAAGGCGCCAAGAAGGAAGGCCAAGTGGTCCTCTACTCGGCGCTGATCGTCAATCAGGCGCTGCGCCCGCTCGCGGCGGGCTTCATGAAGAAGTATCCGTTCCTCAAGATGACCTACTACCGCGCCAACTCCGAGGAGCTTCTCGCCAAGCTCTCCGCCGAGACGCGCGCCAACAACGTGGTCGCCGACCTGTTCGAAGGCTCCGGCGGCGGCGAGATCGCGGTCGAGGCCGGTTTCACGCAGCCGTTCTATTCGCCCGCGCTCAAGGACTATCCGAAGATCTATCTCGACCCGAAGGGGCACCTCGCGCCGACGCGGCTCTCCTATTTCAGCATCGCCTACAACACCAAGCAGGTGTCGGCCGACAAGGTACCGAAGACGTATCAGGACCTGCTCGACCCGCAATGGCAGGGCAAGATGGCGTGGCCCTATGCGCACACCGGCCGCTACCTGTTCCTGATCAACCTGCGGCTCGCCTGGGGCGAGGAAAAAGCGATGGCGTATTTCCGCAAGCTCGCCGGGCAGAAGATCATCAACTTTGCCTCGGGCAGCGCACGCACGTTGGTCGACCGCGTCATCGCCGGCGAATATCCGATCGCCATCAACATCTACGCTCACCACCCGCTGATCAGCGCGGCCAAGGGCGCGCCGGTGAATGCGCAGCTTATGGATCCGGTGCCGAGCGCTTCGGGCTCGCTCACCGTGCTCAAAGGCGCCAAGCACCCGCACGCCGCCATGCTGCTGACCGACTTCATCCTCAGCCGCGAGGGCCAGGAGATCATGGCGAAGGCCAATTATTTTCCTGCGCGTCCGGACGTCGAAGTGGCGCCGCGCCTCGCCGGCATCGTGCCCAAGCGCGCCGGCTACAAGGAGAACTTCGTCAGCCCGCAAAAGCTCAAGGAGCAACTGGAAAGCACCGACAAGATCCTCCAGCAGCTGTTCCGGTGACTACCCAACCGCGTTGTCATCGCCCGCGAAAGCGGGTGATCCAGTAGCCACCACAACGTGCTCGTGGCACATCATCATTCCATGACTGGCGTTGGTGGTTACTGGATGCCCGCCTGCGCAGGCACGACAGCCTGAGATGTTGGCACTATTGTCAATCCAATCGAGGTCCACATGATCATCACCTCCGTCGAGTTCGAGCCCTGCGTGATGCCGCTCGAGGACAAGAACTGGACGTTTGCGCTCGGCACCGCCTCGACCTCGCGCGGCCATATCGTGCGGCTGCGCTCCGACACCGGACACGTCGGATATGGATATGCCAACTCGTCGCCGCACATGGGCTCGACCTTCCAGTCGCTGCCGGCGGAGCTCGAACGCTTCAAGCCGCATGTGCTTGGCAAGGACCCGTTCGCGATCGAGACGATCCGCATGGAGCTCGACCGCTCGCTCACCGGTGCGAGCCAGGCCAAGGCCGGGATCGACTGCGCGCTGCACGACCTCTGCGCCCGATCGCTCGGCGTGCCGCTCCATAATCTCCTCGGCGGCAAGGTGCGCGACAAGGTGCCGGTTCTTCGCATCGTGGCGATCAAGAGGCCGGCCGAGATGGCCGCAAACGCCGTCAAGCTGCTCGAGCAAGGCTACCGCTATTTCAAGATCAAGGTGCACGGCGATGTCGAGGACGACGTCGCGCGCGTCAAGGCGATCCGCGAGCGCGTCGGCGAGGACGCCCACCTCACCATCGACGCCAATCAATCCTATTCGCCCAAGGACGCCATCACCGCGATCAACCGCATGGCGCAATACCGCCTCGACTTGGTCGAGCAGCCGGTTGCGCGCGACGACCTCAAGGGCCTTGAGCTGGTCACGCGGTCAGTGCCGGTGACGGTCGAAGCCGACGAGGGCGCGGGCACCATCGATGAAATAATGACTCTCGTCTCGAACCGCATCGTCGACGCCGTCAGCCTCAAGATCCAGAAGCTCGGCGGCTTGCGCAACGCGCTGGCGGCGGCGCGCATCTGCGAGGCCGGCAAGGTGAAGTATCGCCTCGGCGCTCACGTCGGCACCCGGCTCGGCAATGCGCACGCGATCCATCTCGCCGCGGCGCTACCGGGCGTGGACTACGCCTGCGAACTCGGGGAGTTCAGCCGCATGTTCAACGATCCGTTCGCGGGCATCGAGGTCGTAAACGGGGAGCTCACAGTCCCGACCGGGCCCGGGTGCGGGGTTGAGCCCGTTGCTGCATCGCACGCGGAAGGCAGAAAGGCAGGCGCCGCCTGAATAACCCTTGTCCACATCGTTTCACAGAATGAAAACGTGAATGTTTGGTATGCTTTACATTCCCTAAACACATACCTGCCATGATACCCGACGTTGAGCAATTGTCGGGGAATGTGGATGCTTCGCATAAATGACATCAAGATTCCGGTTCGGGTTGCGATCGCAACAATATTGCCTCTGATTGCATTCGCCGGATTTGCGACCGAGAACCTCGTTGAGAAATGGTCGACCTCTCGGGCGGCGGGCCGGGTGGCGACGGTCATCGAGTCCGTTCCTCTCATCTCAAATCTCATTCACCAGCTTCAGAGAGAGCGCGGGGCGTCGGCCACATTCGTGACCTCGAAGGGTCAAGCGCTCGGCGACGTCATGCGCAATCAGCGCACAGCCTCGGATAAAGCGATCGCGGAGTGGAGCAACGACCTGGGAGGAATCGACCCATCAACACTTGGCCCCAGTTTTGGCCGTGCCCTCGATCAAGCCAAACCGGCCATTGCCAATATCCTCAACGTGCGCCGTGACATCGATGCCCTTTCCATCACGACACCGAAAGCGGCTGGATATTATACGTCCACGATTGCAAATCTGATTGGGCTGATCGAAGCGACGGGCGAGCTTTCTAATGATCAAAGGATAAATGCTGGGTCCCGTGCGTTCGTCGCACTCGTCAAACGCAAGGAACTGACAGGTCAGGAACGCGCGGTCGGTGCAGGGGCCTTTGCGATAGGCGAATTTGCACCCGGCGTGCACCGCAATTTCATTCGGCTCTTGGCCCTGCAGGACGCTCAGACACAGGCGTTTGAAAAGGACGCGACCAAGAATGAGGTCGAAGCGCTTGCCGGCATCGTCAGAGGCCCTATCGTCGACGAGCTTGCCCGCATGCGCGCCGTCGCGGCGGCGGCGCCCTTTGACAAGGAGGCGGTCAAGACAGTAGCCGCTCGGCAGTGGTTTGACACCATAACCAAATATATCGATTTGCTGAAGAGCGCCGAAGATCGGGTTGCGGCGGAATTCCTGAAATTAACGCATACCGTCGCAGATGAGGCCGGACGGGGATTTCACGTTATTACCGCAATTGCCGTTGCGATACTGTCTCTTGTCATCGGGATGACGATCCTTGTGGTGCGCTCTATCACGCGTCCGATCGGGCGGCTGCTGCCAACGATGCGGGAGCTGGCGCGGGGAAATCACAACATCTTGGTTGCCGATACCGAGCGCGGCGATGAAATTGGTGAGATGGCCAAAGCGGTCCTGGTGTTTAAGCAGGCCGGCATAGAAAACACTCGCCTGCAAGCCCAAACCGTGGAGCAAGAGCGCAAGGCGCTTCGCGAGAAGGCCGAACGGGATCAGATGGCGGCCGAGAGCGCGCAAGCCGAGGCGCGGGCCAAAGCCGATCGCGATCTCAAGGCGGCGACCGAGAAGTCGGAGCGCGACCGCGTCGCAGCGGAAGAAAAGATCGCTCAGGACAAGAAGATGACGGCTGAGCGAGCGGCCGCAGAGGCCAAGGTCATGGCGGACCTCGATGCAGCGGTTGGCGGGATCGTCAAGGCAGCGATAGCCGGCGACTTCTCCCAGCGTGTGCCGCTGGAAGGCAAGGAAGGCACCATCCGCAATCTCGCCGGCGCAATGAATGCCATGTGCGAGAACATGGCCACGGTGATGAATGACCTCGTCACCATGCTGAGCTCGCTGGCCGAGGGCAATTTGATGCAACGCATCGACGGCAGCTATCAGGGGATGTTCGCAACCCTGAAGGACCGCGCCAATACCACAGCGGAAAATCTGTCACAGACGATATCAGGCATCAGGGCGGCCGTAAGCGAAGTCACCAACGCGGCGGCTGAGATTTCCACCAGCACGACGGACTTGTCGCAACGCACGGAAGAACAGGCAGCGAGCCTGGAGGAAACCTCGGCATCGATGGAGCAAATGTCTGCGACGGTCAAGAAGAACGCCGAGTATGCCCAGCATGCCAACCAGCTCGCCGCCGGCGCCCGCCAGGTGGCGGATCGTGGCAGCACGGTAGTGGCGAACACGGTCGAGGCAATGACGCGGATTGAGAGCTCCTCAAACAAGATCACCGACATCATCGGCGTGATCGACGAGATCGCGCGTCAGATTAACCTGCTGGCACTCAACGCGGCGGTCGAGGCCGCACGCGCCGGGGAAGCGGGACGAGGGTTTGCGGTCGTGGCCAGCGAAGTTCGCTCGTTGGCGCAGCGTTCCTCGCAAGCGGCCAAAGACATCAGCGACCTGATCAGCAACTCCTCGATGCAGGTCAAGGATGGCGCCGAACTGGTCAACCGCACCGGCGAGTTGCTCAATGAGATTGTCGAGTTGATCAGAAAGGTGGCGGATATCGTCGCCGATATCGCGACTGCCAGCACCGAACAGTCGACCGGAATCGACCAAATCAACAAAGCGCTGACGCAGATGGACGAGGTGACACAGCAGAATTCAGCCCTGGTCGAGGAGAATGCGGCAACCGCGAAGACATTGGAGGAGCAGGCGGCGGCGATGACCCAGCAAGTCGAATTCTTCCGCCTCGACGACGGCGCGAGCCACGTGATGTTCAAGCCGAAGACTCGGGCAGCGGCCTAACCGAAGGAGACGCGGCCCGCCGCCAACCATGCGCGGTGGCGCCGTCGAGCACGGACCGTCAACGCAAGCGACTAAGCACGAGGCAAGGCGCGTCAGCCGCGAATGCCCCGCCCGGCCCTTGCCTGCTCGGCCAGATACTGGCGCAGCCGCTCGCGCACCTCGTTCGCCTGTTCCGGCGTCCAGCGGCGAAATCCTTCGCCGGTCTTCATACCGAGCAGGCCTGCCTTCACCTTCTCGCGCAGGTAAGGATGCGCCTCGGCGGTGCGGTCGAGATCGGCGACCAGCACGTTGCTGATGTCAAGAGTGAGGTCGAGGCCCACGAGATCGGACTGCTCCATCGGGCCAAGCACGGCCATGCGGGCGCCGAAACCGCTTTTCACCACCGTATCGATCGTTTCGGCGTCGCAGACGCCTGCGGCGACGAGCGCGATCGCTTCGCGCTTCAATGCGTGCTGCAGCCGGTTGCCGATGAAGCCCGGGATGTCGCGGCGCACATGCACCGGCTTGCGGCCGGCGGCGGCCAGAAGATCGATGATACGGCGCACGACCTCGTCCGAGGTCCATTCGGTCTGGATCACCTCGACCAGCGGCACGAGATGCGGCGGATTCCAAAAGTGCGTGCCGACCACGCGCTCGCGGTGTTTCAGGTGGCGCCCAATCTCGGTCGACGGAATGGCCGAGCTGTTGCTGGCCAGGATCGTGTCGGGCGCCACAAGGGTCTCGAGCTCGGCGAAGATGCGCTGCTTGAGGTCGAGCTTCTCCGGCGCCGCCTCGAATACGAACGTGGCCGAGCTGACCGCATCGGCGAGCCGCTCGTGCGTCGTGATGCGATCGAGCGCCGCCACATCGCCGGCCAGAAGATCGACGATCGAGCGCAGCCGCTGCGGCAGCGATGCTTGCACTTCGGCAGACGGCTCGTAGATGCCAACCTTGTGGCCGCCCGCCGCCAGCAAATAGGCGATGCCGTGGCCCATGAGGCCGCCGCCGACCACGCCGATGTTCGTTCGTTCCATATTGCGGCCCTCTCCGCACCCACACCGTCATCCTGAGGTGGCCGCCATAGCAGGCGCAGCCTGCGTAAACTTGGCTGCGTGCGGCTCTCGAAGGATGATCGGCCCGGGCCGTCGCCCTTCGAGGCTCGCTCCGCTCGCGCCTCAGGGTGACGGGTTCATCCCGCCGTGTATCCGCCGTCGACATACATGATCTGCCCGGTGCAGAAGTCGGACGCTGGCGACAGCAGATAGATCGCCATGCCCATCAGGTCCTCCACCTCGCCGAGCCGGCCGAGCGGAATGCGCGAGAGCGAGCGCGCGCGTGTCTGCTGGCCGAGCTCGTCGTCGCCGTACATCCAGGCGGTGAGCTTGGAGCGGAAGACGGTCGGCGCAATGGCGTTGACGGTGATGCCGTGCTTGGCCCATTCGGTGGCAAGCACGCGGGTGAGCGAGTCGGTCGCGCCCTTGGACGTGCAATAGCCGGTATAGCCCGAGTAGTTGCCGTGGCGGCCGCGCACCGACGACATCAGCAGAACCTTGCCGCGCTGCTTGTTGGCGATCCAGTGCGTGCCGGCAGCCTTCGCCATGAACCAGATGCCGCGCACGTTGGCGTCCATCACCGCCTGCCAGTCCTCGTAGGCGAGGTCCTGGATGAAGCCCGGCTTATTCATGCCCGACGCAACCACGAGCTGGTCGAGCCGCCCGAAGCGCCTAAGCGCGGTGTCGAGCATGGCCTTGGCATCCTCGAGCGAGTCCGGCCGCCGCACGATTGTCTCGACCTCGCCGCCCACCTCGCGCACTTCGGCCGCGACCTCGTCGAGCTCAGCCTCGCTGCCCGACGCCAGGACGAGCTTGCCGCCGAGCGCACCGAGCGCGATGGCACAGCCGCGCCCAAAGGCCCCGGACGCGCCGGTCACGATCGCGACCTTGCCCTTGTTGTCGAACAGCGACAGCGGATGGCGCAATTGTTCGGAGATCATTGGTTGCTTCCACCGTTCATGCCCACACACTCCGCCGTCGTCCCCGCGCAAGCGGGGACCCATAACCACCGGCGATCACAATTTCTCACGGCGGCGCTCCATCGCTTGCACAGGGAGTATGGGTCCCCGCCTTCGCGGGGACGACAGAAAGGAGGAGAGACCATAACCATCACCGCCCCGTCTCAAATCGAAATGTCTGCTTGGGATCGAGCATGGCGACCACGCGCAGCGCACAGCCCTCTCCGTCCGGCCAACGCCATGGAAAGGCGAAGAACGTGCAGCGCTTGCCGGTGATCTTGTCGATGTCGCCGCCGATGTTCTCGATGCCGGGAATGCCGTTGGTCATCATGATCTTGTGCGCCGGCTCCCAATACGGAAAGTCCTCGATGATGTGACGGCCGGTCGCGGCCTTGTATTCGACATCGAGATGCGGCTGCGCCGGCCCCGGCCCGTGCGGGCCGAGGAACGTGCCAAGCGGATGGTCGAGCGCCTGCACGTCGACGCCGACGAGCTTGACGCCGCGCTCGACGATCCATTCGGCGGCCTCCTTATAGAGGCCCGGCGAATAGGCGTAGTAGTCGGGGTTGTCGCCGTACTTGAGGTGGCTGCCGGTGTTGATCATCAGGATGTCGTTCCGGCGGATCTTCGGCTCGGCGTTCTCCAGATCCTTCGGCGTGATCACGCCCCACTTGCCCTTCGGGATTAATACCACGACGCCGGTGCCGAAGAAGCGCCAGAGCGGATAGCCGGTCAACGTCGGCTGGTTCTCCTGCACATGGATCGGCGCATCCATGTGGGTGCCGCGATGCATAATGCCTTCGAACTGCTGCACCAGCAGACCGTCCTTGGCGTGGAATTCGACGACGCGCACGTTGAGGTTCGCGCGCGAGGGCCACTGCGGCATGCCGTGACCCCAGCGATGGGTGAGGTCGTAGATCTCAAGGTCTTTCGTGCTCATCGCTCAGCTCCCCCGCCCCGACTCGATCCGATAGCTGCCTGACGGATCGAAGATGGCGACCAGCCGGATCACGCAGGCATCGCCCTCGTACCATTTCCAGGGGAATCCTTGGAACGTGCAGCGCTTGCCCGAGACCTCGTCAAGATCGGCGCCGACATTCTCGATCGTCGGAATGCCTGCGGCCAGCAAGACCTTGTGCGCCGGGTTCCATTCCGGGAAATCCGCGATTGCCTCGCGACCGGTCGCCGCCTTGTACTCGGGCAGCAGGTACTTGATCTGCGGCCCGTTGCGGTGCGGGCCGAGCGAGGTCGCGAGCGGATGGTCGACGGTCGCGGTATCGACGCCGACGGTCTTGACGCCCTTGTTGACCAGCCACTCGGCCGCGCGCTTGGAGAGGCCGGGCGCATGGCCGAAATAGTCCTGGCTGTCCGAATAGCGCCGGTGCCAACCGGTGTTGATGAGCACGATGTCGTCGGCCTCGATCGAAGGCGTGGCTTTCTCCAGGTCGGCCGGCTCGATCTGCTCCCATTTGCCCTTCGGGATAGAAATGACAACGCCGGTGCCGAAGAAACGATCGAGCGCGAGATCGCCGACCGCCTGCTTCTCCGGCAGAAGATGGATCGGCGCGTTCACGTGCGTCGAGGTATGAAAGATCGTGCTGATCTTGTGCGTCATCACGCCGTGCTTGGCATGGTACGTCAGCCGCTCGAGCTTGATCTCCTCGTAGCCGGGAAAGATCGGCGTATACATGCCCCACGGATGGCTGAGCTCATAGAACTCAAGCCCCGACTCCGGGTCCTTCACCACTGGCATTTCACGTCCCCACTCTCTTTGACTCACTTCGTCAGCGACCACTCGCCGTTCTCGCCGCGCGCCACACTGCCTTGCTCGCGCAGCGTGTCGAGCGCGATGACGATCTCCCGCCCGTCCCGGCTGCCAAGCACAGCCATCAGCTCGGCAAAATGCATCGGGCGCGACTGCAGCGCCTGCTCCACGGTCTGAAACCGCGCGGCAGGCTCGATCCGCAAGGGAGCAGCGACCTGCGCCTCGACGCCGGTTCTGGCCAGCGGCCCGGTCAGGTCGAAGCCTGCCTTGGTGGTCAGCCGGTCAGGACCGACCGTCACGTCCATCGGGAACGCCATCTGGCCTTGCGACACGACGAGATCGTGATCGGCGCGAAAGCGATTGGCCATGGCCCATTCGATGTCGGCATCGGAGAACACGTCCACGTCCTCGTCGACCACATAGACATGTTTGAGGAACGGGATCGCAAACAGCGCCGCAATCGCCTCGCGCGCTTTGCCTTGGGCGGAGCGCGGCAACGACACCCGCGCATGCAGCATGCCGCCCGCGCTCGCCACCGCATAGACCGCAACCGGCGTGATGCCGGCTTCCGCCAGCACCTGCATCATCCGCGCCTCGATGATGATCCCACTTTGATGCGAATGCTCGGTGCGGGCGAGATGACGCGTTCCATGCAGCACAGTCTGGTGCAGTGCGTCCTTGCGCATGGTGATCGCAGTGACGTGGTAGACCGGATCGACATGCACCGGACCGTAATAACCGAGGAACTCGCCGTAGGGTCCTTCCATCTCGGAATAGCCGCCCTTGTCGAAATAGCCCTCGACCACGATCTCGGCATCGGCCGGCACCAGGAGGCCGTTCGACACCGCGCGCACCGTCGGCAGCGGCTCGCCGCGCACGGTGCCGACGAGATCGAACTCGTCGATCGGCGAAACCCGGATGCTCGCGGTCACGAAATCGAGCGGATGCGAGCCGATGGCGAAGTTCACCGGCAGGTGCTCGCCGCGCTCCACCGCCTCGAGGAACATGCGCCTGAGGTCGGATACCTGCGTGAGGTTCGAGCGCATGGTGGTGCGCGAGCGCAGCATCAGGCGGCGGCAGCCCACGTTGCGCCGGCCGGTTACCGGGTCGACCGAATAATCGATGGCGGAGGAGATGTAGGGCGCGCCGTCATACTGGTGCTGCACATAGAACGGCAGCCGGGTGAGATCGACGGCGTCGCCGGTGAGGACGACCTGCTGCACCGGGGCCTCGCCCTGTGCAATCTCAATCGCCTTCTGTGGATTTTGCATCCGGCGCGCGAACTCGCGCGCAACCGCCCGCTCGTCGGAGAGACCGAACGCGGCCGCATAGCGGCGGCGGCTGCCGCCGACACCGCCGACGATCTCGAAACGCTCGGGCCCTGCGTTCTTGAACAGCGTCGCCTTGGGCGAGGCCTCGATGATGGCGCTGATGTCGGCGAGCGCGACCGGCTCGAGGTGGGTCTCGACCTCGCCAAGGTTTACCAATTGATCGACAAATCGCCGGAGCCGAAACCGGTCCAGATCCACACGCGGAGCCACTGTCATCGATATCCCGTCTTCCGTCGTGGGCGCGGCCTTTCGTCCCATCAATAACAGAGAAGCGATATCGGTGACAAACGAGTTTGCAACCCCGACAATCTCCCTTAGCATGCGGGTTAATCAGGTCGCCGCGCGGCCGACGCCCCCAGGACATCGGGCCGACATTGAGGCCCTTGCGGACAAGACCAGGATAGACAGGATAGGAGCGCGCCATGATCGCCAGACCCGCCCGACCGGCCTTAACGATTGTCTCGCTGGTGGTACTCGGGTTGTCGCTCCTGCCGGCGCGGGCAGACCCGGTCGCGGACTTCTACCGTGGCAAGACCATCAACCTGATCGTCGGGACATCGGCGGGCAACGACTACGACTACCGCGGGCGTCTGGTCGCGCGCTACATCGGCCGCCATATTCCCGGCGAGCCGACCGTCATTCCGCAGAACATGCCTGGTGCCGGCGGGATCAAGGCAGCCAACTATATCGCGTCGATCGCGCCCAAGGACGGCACGACCGTCCACATGATCATGACCAACATGATGGTGACGCAGGCGATGGGGCTTCACGGCGTCGAATTCGACACGCGCAAATTCCGCTGGATCGGCAATACGACCAGCACGCCCAACGTGATCAATTCGTGGCACACCTCCGGTATCACCAAGATCGAACAGGTGAAGACGAAAGAGCTTATCGTGGGGGCGCCCAAGGGCACCGCGGGCGTCATTTATCCCACGCTGCTGAACAAGCTCGCCGGCATGAAGTTCAAGATCGTCACCGGATACAAGGGCGGCAACGAGGTCAACATCGCGATGGAGCGCGGCGAAGTGCTCGGACGCGGCTCTAACTCCTGGGCCTCCTGGAAATCGACCAGACCACAATGGCTCGCGGAGAAGAAGATCATCATTCTGGCGCAGGTCGGCCTCAAGCGCGACCCCGAGCTCGCCGGCGTGCCTACGCTGATCGAGCTCGTGAGCAATGATCGCGACCGCAAGCTCATGACATTCGTGTCGGCGGAGACCGCGATCTCGCGCGCGCTCATCACCACGCCGGGCGTGCCCGCGGAGCGGGTCACGGCACTGCGCCGCGCCTTCGACGCGACCATGAAGGACCCGCAGTTTCTCGCCGAAGCCGAGAAGGCAAAGATGGAAATTGAGCCAATGACCGGCGAGGACGCCCAAGTCATCGCCAACTCGATCGTCAACACGCCGCCTGAGATCGTGGCCTACGCCAGGGAAGTGCTGGGAGACTTGCTGCGATAGCGGATGGCGCCATCCAGGAGGGATCACGCCGATGCGCAGCCTGTCGCCTTTGATCGGAGCCACCGTTGCGACGGCTATGGTTGCCTTCACGGCAACCCCATCCCGCGCGCAGCAGGCCAAGCTCGAAGAGGGCGTGATGGCCGTGCCGGTCGTCGCGCTTGCTTTCAGCCTTGGCTATATCGCGGACGATCTCAAGCTTTGGGAGAAGCATGGCGTCCGCATCAAGACTGTGCGAATTTCCGGCATCGGCGCGATGAACGCGGTCATCTCCGGCAGCGCCGATTTCACCCAGTCGTCCGGCAGCGCGATCACGCGGGCGGCATCGCGCGGGCAGCACCTGCTCGGCATCGTCGGAACGATCAACCGGCCGAGCGTTCAGGTAGTCCTGCGCAAGGACCTGGCGGCAGGCTTTGATCCGAAGGCGCCGATCGAGAAGCGGGTGGCGGCGCTGCGCGGCCGCACCATCGCGGTCGACGCGATCAATTCTGTGATCCATGCCTACGTGCGCTACATCGCCAAGCGCTCGGGCTTCGATCCCGAGGAAATCCGCATCGCAGTGCTGCAACCGCCCAACATGCTCGCGGCGCTCAAGACCAAGCAGATCGACGGCTTCGCAATGGCGCCGCCGTGGGTGCAGAAGCCGCTGCTCGACGGCGACGCCGTCATGATCGCGAGCGGCCCCGACGGCGATCCGGCCGAGCTCTCACCGTTCGCCAATACGCTCGTTGCCACCAAGCCCGACACCTGCGTGAAGCGTAAGGCGCTGTGCGAGGGTATCGGCCAGACCTTCCGCGAAGCCGTGGGCGTCATGTTCGATCGTCCGAACGAGGCGCTGGCGCTCCTTAAGAAGCGCTTTCCGCAGATTGACGACCGGCAGCTTGCGGTCGCATTCAAGGACATCCGCAAGATCACCCCGCGCGATCTTCGCCTTTCTGCGGCCGGCTTCGAGAACGCGGAACGCTTCAACATCGAGGCGGGCCTCTTGAAGCCCGAACAGAAGCTCAAGTCCTACGACGATCTGTTCACCGATCAGTTCGTGAAGTGACCGCGGCCGGCTGGCCGATCGTTCCCCTGCATTCGCCGAACCCGATGGTGGCAAAGCCAGCGCGCGCGCAGGATGCGCGCATGATCACCTCATCGCCATCTTCGAGAAACCGGCGGGTCTCGCCCGACGCGAGCACGATCGGCTTGCGCCCGCCTTGCGTGAGCTCGAGCAGGCTGCCCAGGCCCTCGTCCGTCGGCGCCGAGATGGTGCCGGTGCCGATGAGATCGCCCGGCTCGAGATTGCAGCCCCCGCAGGTGTGGTGCGCAATCATCTGGCTCGCGGTCCAGTAGAGATGCCGCGCGTTGCTCAATGCCAGGCGTTGCGGCGGCCTGCGCTCGGCCTTCAGGCCGGGCGTGTGGATCAGCACCTCCAGCATGATGTCGAACGCGGCATCCGGTTCTGTGCTGACGAGATAATCGAGGGGCTGCGGGTCGTCGGCGGGTCGCTCGTCCTGCGGCACACGGAACGGCGCCAGCGCTTCGGGCGCCACCACGAAGGGCGAGATCGTGGTGGCAAAGCTCTTCGCCAGGAACGGGCCGAGCGGCTGATACTCCCAGGCCTGAATGTCGCGCGCCGACCAATCGTTGAGCAGGCAGAAGCCGGCGATGTGATCGGCGGCCGCGCCGATCGGAATTGGCGCGCCGCGCGCGTTGCCGGGGCCGATGAAGACGCCGAGCTCAAGCTCATAGTCGAGGTTGCGCGACGGTCCGAACGTCGGCGCCGCCTCGCCGGCGGGCTTGCGCTGGCCGCTTGGCCGCTGGATGGCGGCGCCCGACGGCACGATCGAGGACGCCCGGCCGTGGTAGCCGATCGGCATGTGCTTGTAGTTTGGCAGCAGCGGATTGTCGGGCCGCATCATTCGGCCGGTGTTGGTCGCATGATGGATGCCGGCAAAGAAATCGGTGTAGTCACCAACCTTGACCGGCAGATGCAGCGCGCAGTCGGAAGCCTTGTGCAGCAGCGCCAGTCGTAGCGGCTCGACGCGGGAGCGCGCGGTGCCATCGGCGGCCAGCAGATCCGATAGGGCGGCGCGCAGCGCCCGGCGCGGGCGGGCGCCGAGCGCGAACAGTGGATTGAGCACCGGCCCGGCCGCCGCGTCGGCGGCCTCAGCGGCCTCACCGGAAAACAGCCCGTCGGCCTGTCTCAGGTCGAAAATCTCGTCCCCGATCGCAACGCCGCCGCACGGCTCGCCGCCGTCGACGCTGAAGACCACGAAGGGCAGATTCTGGATGGGAAAATCCGGATGTCCGTTCGCGCTTTCGACCCAGCTCCGGCGGCTTGCGTCATGGGTGGCGTCGATCATTCATTTCCTTTGGCTTCCGGTGCAGGGGCTGAGTGCGGCAGTGCGATTCAACTGCGAGAGACTCGATTTGTCCATCGGGCCGGCTAAGATTGTGCGAGAACGAAATGGAGGAGACCATGCGACGGCGCGACTTTGTAGTGGGTGGATCGGCGGCCGCACTGGCCGCCGCGGTGCGGCCGGGTCTCGCCCAGACCGCCTATCCGACCAAGCAGATCCACCTGGTCGTGCCGACCTCGGCCGGCGGAGTGCACGACGTGATCGGGCGCATCTGGGCCGACCGGGTCAAGTCGACACTGGGCACCATCGTGGTCGAGAACCGTGCCGGCGGCGGCTCATCGATCGCGCTCAACTATGTGGTCCAACAACCGGCCGACGGCCATCTGCTGCTGGTCGGCAGCACCAGCACGCTGGTGCTGCGCGAAGGCGGCAACAACCGCGCCTATGACGCGCTCAAGGACATCCGCTCGGTCTGCATCGTGGCCACCACCTCGACCTCGATCGCAGTGAACCCATCGCTGCCGGTCAAATCGGTCCGCGAACTGATCGCCTATGTGAAAGCCAACCCGGGCAAGCTGTCGTATGGCTCGGGCGGCGTCGGCGCGATCACCCACATCACTCCGGAGCTGTTCAAGCAAAGGGCCGGCGGCCTCGACATCCTGCATGTCCCCTACCGCGGCGTCGCACCCGCCATGAAAGACCTTCTGGGTGGGGAGATCGCCATCATATTCCCCAATATCACCTCGCAGGTCGTCGCCCTGCATCGATCCGGCAAGCTGCGCATTCTGTCGGTGAACGCGCCCGCGCGGCTTGAAGCGGCGCCCGACATTCCGACCACGCAGGAAGAAGGAATCGACAACTTCGTGTCGCAGATCTTCTTCGGCATCTTCGCGGCGGTCGGAACGCCGCAACCGATCCTTGAGCGGCTCAACGAGGTGACCCAGAAGGAATGGGCGGACAAGGCCTTCCAGGCCAAGCTGGTCACGTCCGGGTTCGAGCCGATGCTCGGCTATGGACCGGAGCGCTCGGACCAATACCTCCAGGAAGAATTCGCCAAGTGGCGTCCCGTCGTCCAGAAGGTACTGGGACGGTAGGCGCGTGACGACCGCCCACGGCACAACCACGGATGAGGATGACGCACGGACCTTCATGGGCCGCGCGGTCACGCGTCTTGAGGACAACAGCCTTCTGCGCGGCGCCGGGCGTTTCATCGACGATGTCGAACTGCCTGGCCTTCTGCACGCCAGCTTCGTGCGCAGCCCGGTGGCGCACGCCCGTCTCAACGGCATCGATGTCGCCCAGGCGCGGGCATGCAAGGGCGTGCGGGCCGTTGTGACCTATCGCGACCTGCGTCCGCATCTCACTTGTGACCGGGTTCCGCTGGCCTTGCCAGTCGCCGCGATCAAGTTTCACGTCGACCCGTGCTATCTCGCCGACACCGAGTTGAGCTATGTGGGCGAGCCGGTCGTGCTGGTCGTGGGCGAGAGCCGCGCGGCCGCCGAGGACGCGGCAAGCCTGGTCGTGCTCGACTACGAGCTCCTGCCCGCCGTCGTCGATCCGCGCGAAGGTCTCAAGCCCGGCGCGCCCAAGGCGCGTCTCGACTGTCCCGACAACCGTGTGGCTCACTGGGTCGTCAGCTACGGCGATGTCGAGACTGCCTTCGCAC
The DNA here is from genome assembly GCA_963753575.1 of uncultured Alphaproteobacteria bacterium. GTDB lineage: Bacteria > Pseudomonadota > Alphaproteobacteria > Rhizobiales > Xanthobacteraceae > VAZQ01. The sequence continues at coordinate 223,037 of CAVWCR010000002.1, read as the reverse complement.
GTGCCACGCATCGAGTGGCGCGGACGTTTCGCATGCACAAGGGTGGCGGCCATTCGATCGAGGCGCGCGGCATGGTCGCGCGCTTCGACCGGCTGGACAACTTGCTGACGCTCTGGGACTCGACCCAGATGCCGCACAAGGCCAAGCGCGTCCTGGTCGACGCGCTGGGCCTCACCGAGAGCGAGGTGCGCGTCGTGGCGCCCGATGTCGGCGGCGGCTTCGGGCCGAAGAACCCGTTCTACCCGGAGGAGCTGGTTATCCCGGCCGCAGCGATCCTGCTCGATCATCCGATCAAATGGATCGAGGACCGCCGCGAGAGCTTCACGGCCACCAACCACGAGCGCGTGCAGCAGTGGGAGGTCGAGGCCGCCGCCGATGCGGACGGTCGGCTGCTCGCCATCCGCGGCCACTTTTGCCATGACCACGGCGCCTACACGCCGTCGGGCCTCTCGCTGCCGCAGAACGCTACCACCAACCTGCTCGGTCCCTACGTGCTGCCGGCGCTCAAGCTCGACGTGTCGGCCTGCCTCACCAACATGGTGGCGGCCACCTCGACGCGCGGCGCCGGACGTCCGCAAGGCACGTTCGTGATGGAGCGGCTGCTCGACGGCATCGCCGACGAGCTTGGCCTCGCGCGTGACGAAGTTCGGACCCGCAATCTCGTGCGGCCGGAGCAGATGCCCTACGTGACCAAGGTCGTCACCCGCGACGGGCTGCCGATGACCTACGACAGCGGCGACTACCCCGAATGCCAGCGCCGCGCGCTCGCGGCCGCGGGTTACGCCGACTTTCCGGCCCGGCGCGACAAGGCGCGGCGCGAGGGGCGCTTCATCGGCATCGGGCTCTCAAACTATGTCGAGGGCACCGGCCGCGGCCCGTTCGAGAGCGCAGCCGTGCGGATCGGCCCCTCGGGCCAGATCGTGGTTTCAACCGGCGCGGCGGCCCAGGGCCAGGGCACACACACCATGCTGGCGCAGCTCGCCGCCGACGCCTTTGGCGTGCGACCGCACAATGTCCGCGTGATGAGCGGCGATACCGGCGTGAGCCCGCTCGGGCACGGCGCCTACGCGAGCCGTCAGGCCGTGGTCGCCGGCAACGCGGTGCACCTCGCCGCCCGCATGGTCGCCGAGAAGGCACGGCAGGCAGCCGCCTCGATGCTCGAAGTCGCCCCCGATGATCTTGAGCTCATTGACGGGACGGTGCGGGTCAAGGGCGCCGACCTCAAGCGCACGCTCGGACAGATCGCGCACGCGCTCAGCGGGGTGGCGGGATTCGCTTTGCCCGCCAACATCGCTCCTGGTCTGGCGGCGTCGGTCGACTATCAGCCGCCAGCCATCACCTATACCAATGGCAGCCATGTCGTGGAGGTCGAGGTCGACACCGAGACCGGGCAGGTCCGGCTCACGCGCTATGTCGTGGTCCACGACTGCGGCCGCATGATCAATCCGATGATGGTCGAAGGCCAGGTTCATGGCGGCGTCGCCCACGGCATCGGAATGACGCTCTACGAATGGATGCAATTCGACGCGACCGGTCAGCCGCTCACGGTGACCTTCGCCGACTATCTCCTGCCGACCTCCGATTGCGTCCCGTGGATCGAGATCCACCACATGGAATCGCCGACGCCGCTCAATCCGCTCGGCGTCAAAGGGGCGGCTGAAAGCGGCACAATCGGAGCGCCGCCCGCGATCGTGTCGGCGATCGAGGACGCACTGCGGCCGCTCAACGTGCGCATTACCGACCTGCCGGTCACGCCGGACCGACTGCTGGCGCTGATCCATGCGGCACAACATCCGTAGATCGGTGTTGCGTTCCGCCCAAAATGCGAATCCTCACACGCATCATCAAGAAAAAAAATGGGGCCGCCGGGGGAGCCGTCGCGGCCCCTAGTTCTGATGATACGCTGCAACCGAACGCCACGCGCACACGAGGGACGCGAGGATCAACCAACAATCACTCACACGGCCCGCGCCACGAGCCGTGAGATCGACTTCAACAAGCTCCTCTGAAAGGCACACAACGCCACCCACCCAAGCATTTGCCTCGTCAAACGTTGGTGGCGGTTTGATACGTGAGTCACGTCGAATGCGTCGTCAACGTTCTACCGCTCCCAATCTTGTGAGGCGTTATCCACATCCGAAGTACGTGCCGAGCCTGCGTCGTCGCAACCTTCAAGCGTGAAAATCTAGGTGAGGTGGTGTCACATGATAATGATCGGTGAAGTTCAATAACTGACCTTGATAAGATTTCGACACATGGCTTGATCTGCAACAACCGGAGAGGCTCTCAAATCTCCAAGAGTCAGTCATCTCCAAGAATCCGTCATCTCCAAGAGTCTCCATGAGCCGTCTCGCACAGGACAGACGCATCGACGAGCGCAGTCTCCCCCATGGTCGGGTCGAGCCGGATCGGGAACGGGTCTGGTTTGCTGGAGTGAGCTTTTTCGAGGACCGATTTTCACTTTTCCGGATCTGGCCCTGAAAGCCGACAAAAGGCGTGACGCGGCCGAATCAGGAGCGTCGCCAACAGCGCGCGTGAACAGTGTGCTTGGCCGCCCGGAGGCCTCATAGCACCTCCCATTTTGACAAAATGCTGCCAAGGGTTAAAACCACAGTCGTTTCAAAGTGAGAGCACGCGTCATGACCCAGCTCAGCAACCTCGCCCCGCACATCGATTACGACGACCTGCGTGAGTGGCTCGCTCATGCGGAGCGGCTCGGCGAGGTGAAGGTCGTGCACGGCGCCACATGGGAAGAGGACATCGGGCTCGCCGCCGAAGCCATTCTGCGCTCGGAGCACGGTCCCTGTGTCGTGTTCGAGGACGTGCCCGGCTGCCCGAAAGGCTTCCGCGTCCTGCTCAACATGTTCGCTGGCAAGAGGCGCAACATGACCTTCGGCTTTCCGGATCATCTGACCAAGTGGGAGCTCAGCGACGCCTACCGCGAGGCTTATCTCAAGGACCAGAAAATCATTCCGCATGAGATCGTGGAGAGCGGCCCGATCTTCGAAAACGTCATGATGGGTGAGGATGTCGACGTCACCAAGTTTCCCTCCCCGGTCTGGCACGAGAAGGACGGTGGCCGCTACATCGGCACCGGCACCTACAGCATCACCCGCGACCCCGAGGAGGACTGGCTCAACGCCGGCGCTTACCGCGCACAGGTGCATGACAAGAAGACGATCGGCCTAGTCATGGCCAAAGGCCATCACGGCTGGATCCATCGGGAGAAGTATTTCAAGCGCGGCGAGCGGATGCCGATCGCGATGGTGGTCGGTGGCGATCCGATCGCCTTCTTCTACGGCGGCGTCGAAGCGCCCTACGGCACGTTCGAGCTCGACATCGTCGGCGGCATGCGCGGACGGCCGACCAAGATGGTGCGCGGCAAGGTGACGGGCCTGCCCATTCCGGCGAACGCCGAGATCGTGATCGAGGGCTATGTGACGCCCGACAAGCGGCACCCCGAAGGTCCGTTCGGCGAATGGACCGGCCACTATGCGGGCGGCGTGCGCCAGATGCCGGTCATCGACATCGAGGCGATCTACCATCGTAACGACCCGATCCTGCTTGGCGTACCGCCGATGGGCGCGGGTCCGGACGAGATGGCGCGCTACCGCGCCGTGATGCGCTCGGCCATCATCAAGCAGAACATGGTCAATGCCGGGGTGCCCGGGATCAACCAGGTGTGGTGTCATGAGGTCGGCGCCGCGCGCATGCTGCACGCGGTCTCGATCACGCAGCGCTATCCCGGGCATGCCGTGCAGGCCGCCCACATCGCGGCGCAATGCGGCGGCTCGGCCTATGCGTCGAAATATATCGTGGTGTGCGACGATGACGTCGACGTGACCAATCTCGATCACATGCTGTGGGCCATGATCACGCGCACCGACCCGGTCGAGTCTATTCAATTCATCAAGGGATCGTGGGATTCGAACGCCGATCCGGCGATCCCGCCCGAGCGGCGCAAAGTCGGTGACATCACCCACTCGGTCGCGCTGATCAACGCCTGCAAGCCATGGCATTGGCGCGAGGAGTTCGCTCCCTCGAATACGCCCAGCCCCGAGATCGCGCGCAAGGCGCGCGAGAAATTCGGCTGGCTGCTCGACGGCAAGGGCTGAAACCCTTCAGCAACAGCGGTTCGCACCTACCCGACGCCCGGTCAACGCCGGCGCTGATCGGCGTTGCGCCGGTCCTTAAATAGGAGCACTCTTTGGCGCCAACGAGCAGTCGCTAAAGCTGCCGAGCCAAGAAAGGCGCAAGCTAGCGCCATACATACACGGAGGAATAGATGAGCCCTGGCAAAAATCGCAGAAATGAATCTCCACCTTTCGCGCAGGTGGCCGGCAATGGCTTGCTCGATCGCCGTGCCCTTCTGGGGCGCGGCGTCGTGTTCGCCGGCGCTGCCGCGACCGGCGTCGGCACCTCGATCACGGGCGCGGCGGCCGAGCCGCTCAAGAACGACCCTTGGAGCCTGGTCATGGGCGCGATCACGCCGCCGCGCCAGGAGCCATCGCGCTTCGAGAAGCACGTGGTACGCACGCTCAGCAATCCCAAACATGAGTACCGCAACTCGCACGCACGCACGCCGCATCAACTTCTGCACGGCACCGTGACGCCGGCGGCGCTGCACTTCAGCATCAACCACTCGGGCCTGCCCGATATCGATCCCGACAAGCATCGGCTGGTCATCCACGGGCTGGTGCGACAGCCGAAGATCTTCTCGCTCGAAGACCTGACGCGTTATCCGATGGTCACGCGCATGGGTTTCCTCGAGTGCGGCGGCAACAGCGCGCCGATGTTTTCCAGCGAGCCGCTGCAGGCGACCGCGCAGGGGCTGCATGGACTCGTCTCCAACTCGGAATGGACTGGCGTCCTGCTCTCGACGTTGTTCGAGGAGGTCGGCCTCGACCCGAGGGCCAAGTGGTTCCTCGCCGAGGGCGCCGACTCGCTGTCGCTCCACCGCAGCGTCCCGGTCAAGAAAGGCTTGGACGATGCCATGATCGCGCTCTACCAGAACGGCGAGCGTCTCATGCCCGGCAACGGCTATCCGATGCGGCTGTGGCTGCCCGGCTACCAGGGCAACATGAACGTGAAGTTCGTGCGCCGGATCAAGCTGCTCGACCAGCCGGCGATGAGCTTCTACGAGTTAAAGACCTACTCACAGATCCTGCCGGGTGAACGGTTCTGGAAGTTCCACTTCCTGCAGGAGGTGAAGTCGTTCATCACCCACCCCTCGCTCGGGCATTCGCTCAACGGACCCGGCTACTACGAGATCTCCGGCGTCGCCTATTCCGGCACCGGGCGCATCTCCAAGGTGATGGTCTCGGCCGACGGCGGCAAGAGCTGGGGACAAGCGGCGCTGCAAGGCACGGTTCATCCGCAGGCCTTCACCCGCTTCCGCATGCCCTGGCACTGGAACGGCCAGCCGGTCGTGCTGCAAAGCCGGGCCTGGGACGAGGCCGGATATGTGCAGCCGACCCGCGCAGAGTTTGTTGCCGCCCGCGGCCAGACCAGCCGCCCCGTCACCACCTATCTCGCGTTCCCCAATCAGCATTACAACAGCATCACCAGTTGGGGCATCGACAGCAAAGGGGAGATCAAACATGTGTACGCGTAACCTTCTCATCTCCCTGACGCTCGCGCTGACGTTCGGCGCCGGCGCGGCGCTCGCCGAAACGCCGGGCCTCGGCAAGAACATCACGGAAGCCGACATCAAGCCCTGGAACCTTGACGTCCTTCCGGATGGCACCAACCTGCCGCCCGGTAGCGGAACACCGGCGCAAGGTGCGCCGATCTATGCGCAGAAATGCGCCATGTGCCATGGCGAGAACGGCAAGAATCCGGCGCGCGGCTACTCGCCACTCGTCGGCGTGAAGAAGTTCGACCACATCGACACGCCCAAGACCGTGACCTACTACGAGTTCGCCACGACCTTGTTCGATGTCATCCGGCGGTCGATGCCGTATCCGATACCGAAGACGCTGACCGACAACGAGGTCTATGCGCTGAGCGCCTACATCCTGTCGATCAACAAGCTGATCGGCGACAACGACGAGATGAACGCGCAGACCCTGCCGAAGGTGAAGATGCCGAACGCCGGCAAGTTCATCGTCGTCTATCCGGACAGGATCTGAGGGGCACACCACGAATCTCGCAAAGGGCCGGCGGTTGATCCCCCGGCCCTTTAGCTATCGCCCGCCCGCAGGCACGCGCTGGACACCCGCTCGGGAGCGGAGCAAGATGTTCGCCGAGGCTGCTCGGTCAGGGCCGAACGCCCAAAATGTCTAGGGAGGTAAGCATGCATGACCCCACGGGTCGCCGACGCGGCGACCTTGATTCTCTACAACCCGTGGCCGGCAACGGCCTGCTTCACCGGCGCGCCCTTCTCGGACGCGGCATCATGTTCGCAGGCGCCGCAGCGACCGGCGTCGGCACTTCGTTGACGGGCGCAGCCGCCGAGCCGCTCAAGGACGATCCCTGGAGCCTCGCGGCCGGAAGCATCAGTCCGGCCTACGAGCAGCGCTCGAAGTACGAACAGCAACGGGTCAATCGCATCCTGAGCAACCCGAAGGGCGATTTCCGCACCTCGCACGCCCGCACGCCGCATCATCTCCTCGATGGCACCACCACGCCCAATGGCCTGCACTTCACGATCGTGCATTCCGGAACTCCGGATATCGATCCGGACAAGCATCGGCTGGTGATCCATGGGCTGGTGAAGCAGCCGAAAGTGTTCACGCTCGAAGCGCTGTCGCGTTATCCGATGGTCTCGCAGACGACATTCGTCGAATGCGGCGGCAACAGCGCCACCATGTTCTCCAACGAGCCGATCCAAGCGACCGTGCAGCAGATCCACGGCCTCGTGTCGTGCGCGGAATGGACCGGCGTGCGGCTCTCGACGCTGCTCGAAGAGTGCGGCGTCGACCCGAAGGCGAAATGGTTCATCGCCGAGGGCGGCGACTCGCTGGCGCTTGACCGCAGCGTGCCGCTGAAAAAAGCCTGGGACGACGCGCTCGTCGCGCTCTACCAGAACGGCGAGCGCATCATGCCGGGCAACGGCTATCCGCTGCGGCTGGTGCTGCCGGCCTGGCAGGGCAACATGAACGTCAAGTTCCTGCGCCGCATCCAGGTCTCTGATGAGCCGGCGATGAGCTACTATGAGACCCGGACCTATTCGCAGCTCCTGCCGAACGGCAAGGCCTACAGGTTCCACTTCCTCAACGAAGTGAAGTCCTTCATCACCAAGCCGTCGCACGGCATGACCCTGAAAGGGCCCGGCTTCTACGAGATCACTGGCATCGCTTATGCGGCCACCGGACGGATCGCCAAGGTCATGGTGTCCGCCGATGGCGGCAAGAGCTGGGCGCAAGCCGCGCTGCAGGCGCCGGTGATTCCGAAATCCTTCACGCGCTTCCGCGCGCCGTGGAACTGGAACGGAGGGCCGGCGATCCTGCAAAGCCGCGCCTGGGATGAGGGCGGCAATGTGCAGCCGCTGCGCGCAGACTTCGTGGCCGTACGCGGCCAGTCCAGCAAACCCGTAACAAACCCGCTGGCGTTCACTAACCAGCACTATAACAGCATCACGAGCTGGGGCGTCGATCCCAGCGGGCAGGTGAAACATGTCTACGCGTAACCTGGTGTTTGCGGCCGCCTTGCTCGCGCTTGGATCGAGTACGGCGCTCGCCGAAGGCCCGAATCTCGGCCAGCCGATAACCGAACAGGACGTCGGCGCCTGGAATATCAACGCCATGCCGAGCGGCAAGGGGCTGCCGGCGGGCAGCGGCACGCCGGCGCAAGGCGCGCCGATCTACGCCCAGAAATGCGCGGTCTGCCATGGCGAAGGTGGCAAGGGCGGACGTTCTGCACGGCTTGTCGGCAAACCGCCGATCAAAGGCATCGATTCGCCCAAGACCATCGCCAACTTCTGGGGCTATTCGACGACGGTGTTCGACTTCATCCGTCGCGCCATGCCCTGGCCGACCCCGCGTACGCTGACCAACGACGAAGTCTATGCGATCACCGCCTACATACTGGCCGAGAACAAGATCATCGGCCCCAATGACGTGATGAACGCTGAAACCCTGCCGAAGGTGAAGATGCCGAACGCGGACAACTTCATCATCCGCTTCCCGGACCGGATCTGAGCGCATTTCCAAGGGGCGGACGCCGGCGAGGATGCTCGCCGGCGTTTTTGTGCCTGCGCCGGAGTGGAGCCTCACGCACGTCGATCACCCAGGACGGCTGGTAGCGTCGTTGTGGGAACTCGTCAGTACAGCGAGCTGACGTGCTGCGCCCTGCGGCTGGCGTGGCGGTGCCCTTTGTGGCGCACGGTATGCCTCTTGCTCAATGAGGCGGTCGCCGACCGGACCTTGCTTCCCTTTCGTGCCGCGTGTCGCACCTGCCGGTGCTGGCGCGATGCGTGCCTGTGATGGTGCGATCCGTTCGCATCGGCTGTCCCCACCCGACGCCCGCGGTGAGATGCGTGCCTGATCGCCTTCTCCTCCTTGTCCATGTTGGCCGGGACGCCGCCTTCAAACGCGGCGAACAGCTTGGCGACGCTCTCGATCAGCTCCTTGCCAGCCTCGAACATGTGTAACGGATCGACGGGACCTTGCGGCGCGATCGTCTTGACCAGCGGACTGTCGGATTTGATCGCCTTGATCCGCGTCGGCTGGCAATGATTCCACTCCGCCCGGTTGTTCACTCCGTACGGGCAGACGACGCCGTGCTTGGCGGCTATGCGGATCCAAAGCTTTGCCTCGGAACTTCCGGGTGACCCAATTCCATGCATATCCACGGCAAGACCGAAGGAGTGCAGCGAGTTGTACTTGTTCTTGAATCCGCCCACGCCGTAGGCCGGAGGCCGATAGGCGGAGAAGACGCCAGCCTCCGGCAGACCTTCCTCCCTCGCCTCCCGGATCGCTCTGGCCAGGCGCAGGGCGAACTCCGGATGGAGGCGCCCGATCGCAACCTCCGGACCTTGCCGCACCATGGTTCCACCGGGCGTCGCCGTCTCCACGAGGTAGGCCCGACTTTCTTTGAGTTCCCACGCCTGGATGCACGCATTATCGGAAAGCTCGCAGTCGTTGTCGCGACTTGCATCATCCTGTTCCATGACCGTCGCCGGGATCGACGTTGTCGTGGTCGCGGATGGCGAGCCGGCTTCCGGCGCAGCGATCGCGCTCGCTGTCAACGAGACAAAGGCCAGCGAAACAATGATGAGAGCGAAGCTCGCCGCGGAGGCGCTGGTCACAAAGAAAGTAGTCGCGAATGCTCGTCGCATTGAAGCTCCCCGATGATGTGCTGATGATGAGGGAGGTAAGGCGCTAAGAAATGCGTCCATAATATGATGTCATATGCAATAAGAGCGCTGCATTGACCCTGAGCGAGAGCATGTCGATCACCAGAGTTCAACGATCGCTTCTTCTTCAAGACCAGGCCGCGCAATCGCCACACAGCAGTCGCGATCGTGTCGCCTCGATGAAGGAATTGTCAGTATGGAACTTTCAGAACAATCAATGAGGCACTTTGCGGTGGAAGCTTGCGGTCCGCGGGAAAAAAAGCGCCACACGAATTGGCGAGACGCCGCCGCATGTTCTGTGTCACCACAGCAGAGCGGCAGGAAGAATTCAATTGCCACGCACGGCCGCAGCCGCTCGCGCGATCGTTTCCTTGGAATGGCTGAACAGCCGGTCCACAAGCGAAGCGACCTCGTCGCCCGAGGATGGCGCGAGGTCGAGGTTGGCCTTCTCAATCTCGGCGACCAGCCGACGATCCCTCATCGCCTCCACAAAGCCGGCGCGCAGCGCCGCCAGCCGCTCGGCCGCAACGCCGGGCGGCGCCGCGACCGGACGGCCGAGCACGCGCCAGCCGAACAAGAGGTCGAGCACCTCGCGATCCTGATCGCTCTTCGCAAGGTCGTATACGCTCGCAACGCCGGGAAGCTCGGGCTGGCTCTTCATGTTGTCATGGATGATCGCGCGCAGACGCCCTGACTTCATCGGCTCGGCCAGCCTGCTCTTGAGCACCGCCTGGGTGATGCCGCACACGCCTTCCACCTCGCCGCGCTCCATCGCCAGCACGATGTCCTCAGCGCCCGGATAGCCTTTGACGAGCTTGATCTTCGCGCCAAACAGGCTGGTCAGCGCCAGCGCCGCCTGGGTGGCGCCGCCGGACGGACCGGTGCCGCCGAACAGCGTCTCGCGCCGCCGCAGGTCATCGAAGGTCTTGACCCCAGTGACGTCACGGACCACGCACACACCGACGCTCTGGTCCATGTTGCCGACCCAGGCGAATGTCGTGGCGTTGAGCTTTGACGCTTTCGCGCCGAAGAGCTCATCGATCAAGGCGCCGATGCTGAAGATGCCGATCGCCGTGCCATCCTTGGGCGCCACCTTGTAGAGATAATTGGCCGCCTTCATGCTGCCGGCGCCCGGCATGTTCTGCACAATGACGTTCGGCTTGCCCGGGATGTGCTCGCCAAGATAGCGCGCCAGGATCTGGCCGTAGAACGTGTAGCCGCTGGCGGGCGGATAGCCGACCGTGATCGTGATGGTTTTGCCGCGATAGAAATCGCCGACGCTGTCGGCCGACGCGGTGCCGGCAAGCCCCAGAACCAGCAGCGCCGCTGCGACAAGCCTCTTCATTTTGCCTCCGCTTGCCGGCTTCCGGCCTTGGCCGCCTTGCCGTCCGCAATGGCGCGCCAGATCCGCTCGGGCGTCGCCGGCATGTCCATGTGGGTGACCCCAAACTCGCCCAATGCATCGACCACCGCGTTGATCACCGCGGCGAGCGCGGGTGTTGTCCCGCCTTCGCCACCGGCGCGCACCCCGAGCGGATTGGAGGGCGAGGGAATCTCCATCAAGTCGGTCTTGAACGACGGCAGCGTATCGGCGCGCGGCATGGCGTAGTCCATGAACGAGCCGGTCATCACCTGCCCGCTCGCCGGATCGACCACGCACTGCTCCCACAGCGCTTGGCCGACGCCCTGGGCGATGCCGCCGTGGGTCTGGCCGTCGAGGATCATCGGATTGATGGCACGGCCGACGTCGTCGGTCGCGCAGTAGCGCGCGACCGCGATCGCGCCGGTCTCCGGATCGATCTCGACTTCGCACACCGCACAGCCATAGGGGAAGCCGCCGGCGGTGAACGACACGTCGCTCTCGGCGGCGAGCGGTCCGCGCAAGGCGTCGTCGAGATCATTGAGCTCTTGCGCCGCGCGCGCCACCTCGAAGATGCCGATGGCGCGCCCCGAGCCATGCGCCTTGAAGGAGCCGCTCGCAAACTCGATGTCCTTTGGCTCGACCTTGAGCATATGCGCGGCGATCTGGCGGCTGCGCTCGATAACGCCATTGGCGGCATTGCCCATGCAGACGCCGGCCATGCGCATGGAACGGCCCGAATGCGAGCCGCCGCCGACCGGGACAATATCGGTGTCGCCCTGCACCAGGCGGATGGACTCGAACGGCACGCCGAGCCATTCGCTCACGCACTGGGCAAAACTGGTTTCGTGCCCCTGCCCGCTCGACAGCGTGCCAACCGAAACTTCGACCTCGCCGCTGGGAAGAACTTTTACCTCGGACCATTCGCGCGGATAGCCCATGGTGAGCTCGATGTAGTTCGCAAGCCCGATGCCGCGGAGCTTGCCCTTCTTCTTCGATTCGGCGCGGCGCTTGCGGAACTCGCTCCAGTCAGCCATCGCGAGGCTGCGATTCATGGACTCTTCGTAGTTGCCGTTATCGTAGGTGACGCCGAACGGCGTGCGATAAGGCAGCTGATCGGGCGCAATGAGATTGCGCCGCCTGATCTCGATGCGGTCGATGCCAGTTTTGAGCGCGGCGAGATCGCAGAGCCGCTCCATGATGAACATCGCCTCGGGCCGGCCGGCGCTGCGGTAGGGAATCGTCGGCATCGTGTTGCTGAGAACCGCGTAAGCCTTGTAGTGCGCGACCGGCACCCGGTAGACGCCGGAGAAGATGCTCACGCCCTTGCGCAGCGGAACGATCGAGGAGGAGTAGCCGCCGATATTGCTGAGATGCGAGCCGCGCATGGCGAGGAAACGGCCGCGCTTGTCGAGCGCGAGCTCGACCTTGGCGACCAGGTCGCGGCCCTGGTAGTCGCTCAGGAAGGCTTCGCTGCGCTCGCACGCAAACTTGACCGGACGGCCGATCCGCTTCGATGCCCACAGCACCAGAGGAAATTCGGCAAAGATCGAGTTCTTGGTGCCGAAGTTGCCACCGATGTCGTAGGCGACCACACGAACGTCTTCGGGCTTGGCCCCGAGCATGGCCGCGAGCTCGCCCTTCTGGCGCACGACACCGCCGCTGCCGGCGTGGATATAATAGCGCCCGCTCTGCTTGTCGTAGCTCCCGACCGCGGTGCGCGCCTCCATCGGTACGCCGGTGACGCGCTGGATCCAGGTCTCCAGCTTCACCACGTGCGCCGCATCCGCGAACGCCTTGTCGGTTGCCGCCGCGTCACCGACCTCGGCGTCGAGGAAGATGTTGGAGCGCGCGTCATCCCACACGCGCGGCGCGCCCGCCTCCGCGGCCTGCGCGGTGTCGACCACGGGTGGCAGCGTCTCGTAGTCGATGTCGACGAGTTCCGCGGCATCCTTCGCGATCGCCAGCGTTTCGGCGACCACCAGCACCACGGCTTCGCCCACATAACGAACCTTGTCGACCGCAAGGGGATAGTACGGCGTCTGCATCAGGGGGCCGTCGCGATCGACCAGCACGACGTCCGGCAGCCGCCGCTGCGCCTCGATCGGCATGGTGGTCGAGGCATCCGGCGGGATCGGCTTGATCCCGTCGGCCTTGAGATCGGCGCCGGTGAGCACCGCGAGCACGCCCTTGAGCGCCTTTGCCCGCTCGGTGGCGATGCCCTTGATCCGCGCATGGGCGTGACAGGAGCGGAGCACAAAAGCCCGTGCCTGGCGCGGCAGATCGGCGTCGTCGCTGAACCGGCCGGCGCCAATCACCAGCCGCGCATCCTCCTTGCGGCGGACGGGTTGCCCAATTCCAGTCTTCATTGCGCTGCTCGCTTGCGTGTCATGCTCGACCTTGTCGGATGGATTATCTACCATGCCGTCGAAGGATCACAACCGCGTTGCCGAGAGAACATGTCCGAACGGCCTCACATCCTGATCGCGGGCGCCGGCGTCGGCGGGCTTGCGGCCGGGCTGAGCCTGCTGCGCAAGGGATTCGACGTCACCATCTGCGACCAGGCTCCCGACCTGCGCGAAGTCGGCGCCGGCGTGCAAACGGCGGCGAACGCCTCGCGGGTGCTGATCGCGCTCGGCCTCGGCGACGAGCTTGCACGCATCGGCTACCAGCCCACGGAGCGGGAAACGCGCCTCTGGAACACCGGCCAGCGCTGGACCCAGATCGCGCTCGGCGCAACCGCGCTCGAGCGCTACGGCTTTCCGCATTACACCGTTCACCGCGCTGATCTCCAGCACTTGCTGATCGAGGCGGTCAGGCGCGAGAAGCCGGACGCGATCCGTCTTGGCGCACGATGCATCGGCTTCGAGCAAACGGCGCTCGGCGTCGCGCTCAAGCTCGAAAGCGGCGAGACCATCCTCGGCGACGCGCTGGTCGGCGCCGACGGTATTCATTCGATCATCCGCGGCATTTTGTTCGGCGAGGAGAAGCCGAGGTTCACGGGCTTCGTCGCCTGGCGTGGCCTGGCGCCCGCCGCGAAGCTTCCGGCCGCGCTCAAGCGGCAGGTCAGCACCAATTGGATCAGCCCGAACGCCCATGCGGTCCACTACCTGGTGCGCAACGGCGAGCTGATGAACATCATCGCGGTGGTCGAGCGTGACGACTGGCAGGTCGAATCATGGACCGCGCAGGGCACGACCGCGGAATGGGCGGCCGACTATGCCGGCTGGCATCCGGATATTCACGCCATCATCGCGACTGTCGAGGTGCCGTTCAAATGGGCGCTGATGCTGCATGAGCCGCTGCCGCAATGGAGCGTCGGGCGGGTGACGCTGCTTGGCGACGCCTGCCATGCGGCGCTGCCCTTCCTGGCGCAAGGTGCCGCCATGGCGATCGAGGACGGCTATGTGCTGGCGCGCTGCGCCGAGCACCACCGCAGTGATATCGCGGCTGCCTTGCGGCAATACGAACGCGCGCGCATGGAACGCACCGCCCGCATGGTGCGCGGCGCGGCCGAGCAGACAAGCCGCCTGCACAACCCGGCGCTCGCCGATCCGGCAACCGCCGAGGAGCACGTCAAGCGCGTCTACGAGGAACAGCTCGTCACGAAGCGGCTCGACTGGCTCTATTCATATGACGCGGTGAATGGGAAGATTGAATAGGTCCAGCCTCTCCCTTGTCGTCCCGCAACAGCCTCTCCACTGTCGTCCCCGCGAAAGCGGGGACCCAGTAAACACCGGCGGAAATTTATTCTGGCGAGCTCCATTGCGCCGCCGTGAGTATTGGGTCCCGGCTCTCGCTTTGCTCGGCCGGGACGACAGCAAGTCATTTCCTGCCCATTCCACGTTCGCGCAGAATCACTTCCCCGGCAAAAATTGCTCGGTGTAGAGCGGCTTCATGTCCGGCGCAGTATCGAGCAGCTTCAGGTCGACGAACGACTGCGACAGCCGCTGCAGCGCGCTTGGGCTGAACTTGCCGTCCGGTGTGACCATCGGCAGCATGGTGTCGAAGATCTTCTGCATGACGTCGGCGTCGTGGTGCGTGACCTCGGTTGCAATCGCGACCGCCTTCTGCTTGTTCGCGCGCGCGAACGCGATCGACTCGATCCAACCCTGCACGAACGCCTTCACCAGCTCCGGCTTGGCCTGAATGATCTTGTCGGTCGCCGACACGTGGTAGACGTGCACGTCGTTGATGATCTCGTTGTAGCGTACCAGGACCTTGCCGGCGCCGCGCTTCTCGCCCATCAGGCCGTTGCCGAGATCGGTCGAGATGCCGTCGATCTGCCCGGTCTTGAGCAGCGGCCACGCCGCCCGGCTCAGCATCGTCACCACCTGGATGCCATCCGGGCCCCAGCCCTGCTGGCGTGATACTTCCCGGATGGTCCAGGCCGTCAGCGAGGTCGCGCTGTTGGCGGAAATCTTGCGGCCCTTGAGGTCGGCCGCCGATTTCGCCGGCAGATCGGGCCGCACCACGATGCCGAGATCGAGCGGCCGCGACGCGATCGCCGCCACCGCCCGCACCGGCGCGCCTTTCACGGTGAGCACCAAGTCCATGCCGGCGTCGAGCCCGATGTCGATGCTGTCGCCGGCCATCGCCTGCACCAGACGCGGCCCGCCGCCGAAGGCGCTGACCTCAAGATCAAGGCCATGTTTCTTGAAGATGCCGTTGCGGACCCCGATGTCGACGAATACGAAGGGAAACGCCGCTCCCACCGCCTTGCCGACGCGCAGCTTTTCCGCCACGGCGCTCGAGGGCTCCAGAGACACCGCCGCGAGCGCGAGCACGGCGATCGGCCACAACCGGCGTTCTTTCCTCATGGTCGGCTCCTTCCCGAAACATTTGCTTGCGAGAGACTACATCCGGGCATGCAAATTCGCTACAAGATGGATCAACCACGGCCTGCGCTACCGGGTCGCGACCAAAGCCTCGAGGGAGAAACGCCATGACCATGACCGAAGCCAAAGCAAGCGCCGCCCCCGATGCCAAGAGCGGCCTGACGATCGCTTCGGTCGAGGCCATCAGGCTCAAGCTTCCCTACAAGAAGCCGGTGACCTTCGCCGGTCATACCGAGAGCACCAGCCACTACGTCATCCTGCGGATCGCGCTTTCGGACGGCACCGAAGGCATCGCCGAGTTGGTCTGCCGTCCCGGCCATACCGGCGAGGACGCGGTCACGGTCGCCTATCAGCTCGAGACCTTCTTCAAGCCGTTCCTATTGGGCGCCGATCCGCTCGGTCATCTCGCGCTCCTCTCCAAGATCGAGAAGGTGAGAGACTGCCGCGCCGCCAAGATGCTGATCGACGTCGCGCTGTGGGACCTGCGCGGCAAGGTGCTCGGCCAGCCGGTCTGGCGGCTTCTCGGGGGCACCGATCCCAAGCCGGTGCCGCTCACCTGGATCGCGCACGGCAATACGCGCGAGGCGATGGTGGCGGAAGCCAAGCGCATGGCGGAAGAGCGCGGCTACCGCGGCATGAAGCTCAAGACCTGGAAGCGCTCGATGGAGGACGTCGAGATGGTGGCCGAGGTGCGCAAGCTCCTGCCCAAGGCGGTGATCTATGTCGACGGCAACGGCATTTACACCGAGAGCGAGACGCGTACGATCCTCATTCACGTCAAGGACTACAACGTCTCCTTTATGGAGGAGCCCTGCGAATTCACCGACATCAACCGGCAGGCCGCAATGGCGGCGTTCCTGCCGGTCGCGCTCTTGGGCGACCAGTGCTGCGAGTTGCTGGCGCAGGTGCATTCGCACATCCGCGCGAGCTCCATCGGCGCGGTGAGCGTGAAGCTGCGCCGCACCGGCATCACCGAGTCGCTCAAGATCATGGCGCTGTGCGAGGCCGCCAATCTCCCGGTCGTGATCGGAACCGACTCGGAGAGCCGCATCGGCTCGCTCGTGCGCATGCACCTGCGCTCGGCGATCCCGAGCCTCGCGCCCTGGCCGACCGAGACGCATTTCTTCGACAAGCTCGGCGACGACACGTTTGCGGGCGAGTTCAATTTCGCCGATGGCACCATCACGCCGACCGATGCGCCCGGCTTCGGCGCCGCGCTCGACCGCCGCAAGGTCGAACGCTACGCGTTCTAGTCTTCCGCTTCGGATGGAAACCAGCCGATGATCCGCCGTTCGTCCCCGCGCAACGACGCGAATTCTTGTCGCAATTGGGCAGAGCGGTGCCACAACGTTCCCTCCCCCCTTGCGGGGGAGGGACAGGGAGGGGGGTGGCAGCAAACTCGGCATTTGCGGTTACCCCCCTCCCTGTCCCTCCCCCGCAAGGGGGGAGGGAGCAGGCCGTGCTCGCTGCACCGCCGTGCCCTAAGTGAGCGACGTCGATGACCTACGCATCCGAAGCCGGCAATTTCAGCATCGCAGTCGCGGGCGACTGCATGCTCACGCGGCGTCTGCACGTATTCGACGAGCCTGCATTCCTGGCGCTTGCCAAGGTCTTCCGCGACTGCGACGCTGGCACCGCCAATCTCGAGTTGGTGGTGCGGCACTGGGACGAAGGCGTGCCCGGCATTACGCAGGGCACGTTCATGACCACGCCGCCTGAGCTGCTTGAAGACATCAAGTGGTTCGGCATCAACATGGTGGCCTGCGCCAACAACCACGCCTTCGACTATGGCGAGGGCGGGCTCCTTGCCACCATCGGGCATCTCGACGCCGCCGGCATCGCGCACGCGGGCAGCGGGGCGAATCTCGCCGAGGCGCGCATGCCGGGCTATCTCGACACCCGCGGCGGGAGGGTCGCGATCCTCTCCACCACGGCGACGTTCCGGCCCTGGAACCGAGCCGGCGCGCAGCGCCCCGATCTGCGCGGCCGGCCCGGCATCAATCCGTTCAGCTTCAAGAACACCTACACGGTCGACGGCGAAGCCTTCGATCAGCTCAAGCGCATCAGCCGCGAGCTCGGTTTCGAGCAGAAGCGCGCACGCCAGCGTCAGCATTTCTTCAGCGAGAGCGAAGTCGGCGCCGAGCGCGAGGAAGCGGTCACGCTGCTCAACGAGACGTTCGTGCGCGGCAACGGCTTCAAAGTCGCGGGCGAAGCCGACAAGGCCGACGCGGAGGACAACCTGCGCTGGATCAGGGAGGCGCGCCGGCAGGCCGACTGGGTGGTGTTCCACTTCCACAGTCATGAGTATGGCCACGCCAGCCTGGTGTCGGCCAAGACGCAGAGCGAGCTGTCAGAGCCGTCCGATTTCGCCCGCGCCTTCGCGCGCGCCGCAATCGATGCCGGCGTCGACATCTTCATCGGCCATGGCTCGCACACGCCGCTCGGCATCGAGTTCTACAAGGGCAAGCCGATCCTGTATTCGGTCGGCAACCTGATCATGCAGAACGAGACGCTGCCGTTCTTCCCCGCGGTCGCCTACGAGCGCTTCGGGTTGGGCAACGACGCAACGCCCGCCGACTTCCTCGATGCCCGCACCGGCAACGGCAAGAAGGGCCACGTGGCGCATGCCGACTACTGGCAGAACTTCGCGGCCACCTGCCACTATCGTGCCGGCAAGCTCGAGGAGATCCGCATCCACCCGATCGACCAGGGCTTTGGCCGGCCGCGCGGGCAGCGCGGCCGCCCGGTGCTGGCGAACGGCGAACTGGGGAGCAAGATCATCGAACGGGTCGACCGGCTGTCGCGGCCCTGTGGGGTGACGGTTGAAAACCGCGATGGCGTCGGGGTCGTGACGCCACCCTGACGCCCTCGCGTGGCCGAAAAGGCGCGCATTGATCGGGGCCCCCCACGCCGCTATGGTCCGGCCGCCAAACGGCCGATTCTGCCGATGGGGCGTAGCCAAGTGGTAAGGCAGCGGATTTTGATTCCGCCATTCCCAGGTTCGAGTCCTGGCGCCCCAGCCAGGCAGTGCGGTCTCTTAGAGGCGTGCCTGCGTCGCAAGAATATGCGCGACATTCCCGCGAGTTAGCATGACGGCACGCGGTCTCTGCGACGCAATTTCTCGGACTCTTGACCGCAACCGACTTATTTCGCGCGCCGGTCTCTGCTCGCCAGTTCTAAATCTTTGTGCCGTGAACCTGAGACTCGATTCGAAGTCGCATGAGACTGGGGTTCGATACTGGCGGACGCGCTAATTCGAGCCTCGCTTGTGCTGCAACTGCATTGCCTTGTCCGCTATCAAGGAAAAGCGCGGCCATTTCGATCCGCCACCCGGGCTCCTCGGTATCGATCCGGACCGGAATCTCGATCACGGGCTGAAGGGCTTCGAGCTGGTTGGGGTACCCGTCTGGACAGCTCGCCCTTGGCGAAATAGCGGGTGCGCCGGTAGGTCCGCTTCGGCGGGATGGTGTCGGGGTTCAACTCCGGGGCAAAAAGCCGGATCGTGGCATCGATGTTTGCGAGGTTCGCCCGATGGCGGGCAAGCTTCCGTTCCAGGTCGGCAATGTGGCCGCTGATCTCGGCTCGCTTCGCTCTAAGTGCTGTAAGAACGTGCGGCTCGGCCATGCCCGAAAACGTAGGCGCGGGCTAATCAATTGGCTTGTGGCGTTTGCGCCATAATACCGCAAATTCCCTGTATTTTTCCCTGATATCAGGGAATTCCGTCCGGAGACCGGTTCGCACAGCACTGCGTCGTCAGCCAGGCAGTCCGGTTCTCTTGAGGTTTCGAGCCGGACGCGAAAATAAGCGCAACTTTCCCGTGAGTTGGCGCCGAGATGGGTTGGCTTTGCAGTCGTTTCTAGTCGGCGATTTCGGCTCTCTGTGGTTGGTCGGCGAGACACGGTCCGAAGTAGGCAGAGGCTGGTGCGAAACGCGCGTGGGCGCCGACAAGTGCGTGCCAGACACTGTTTCGCTCTGGTCATGTCCGCATGTAGTAACACCGCAAATGTGCACTTGATGGTCGAAAGGACGCAAATGACCATTTGCAGTCATCTTTTCGGAGTCCGCACCGACGAGCCCGCCAAACTTGGCAGCCGCGATTGAGCGGACACCTGTGGGGGGCATCGCAGATCAAATAACCACCTCTACGCGACGACACGCGGAAACGCGGCAAATTCTTGGCCCCGTCCGACACCAGTGTTCCCCGGCCTGCACTTGCGTCAACGATCCCCAATGCGCATGCTATATCGTTGAGATCATGAGGGTTAACGGTGCCGCAGCGTTTGAGAATCTTCGTATCCTCGCCGGGTGATGTACCGGACGAGCGGCTGCGCGCCGAGCTCGTCATCGACAAGCTTGCCCAAGACTACAGCCGTTTCTTCACCATCGAGAGCTACCGGTGGGAACACGAACCAATGCTGGCGACCGGCCACTTCCAGGACGCCATCGAGCCGCCGAGCAAGTTCGACATCGTCGTCGTGATCCTGTGGTCGCGACTCGGCACCCGGCTGCCGGAAAGAACATCGCTGCGCGAATATCGCGGCATTGATAACCGGGCACCGGTGACCGGGACTGAATGGGAGTACGAGGAGGCCCTCAGGGCTGCGCGCACGCACGGCGCACCCGATTTGCTGGCATTTCGCAACATCTCGTCGGCGCCGATCAATCCGCGCGATCCCGATGCGCGCAATCGTAGCATCGCGCAGCTCGACGCTCTCGATGATTTTTGGAAGCGGCATTTCGCCGACCGCGGCGAGTTCTTGGCAGCCTATGAAGAGTATCAAACACTCGATGAGTTTGCTCGGCGGTTTGAAGAATCATTGATCAAGTTGATCGAGCGGCGAAGCAAGGAGGTCCTTGCTCACGCCGGGGGGCGCACCGAACCGGTCTGGTTGCGTGAGCCGTTCCGCGGTCTCGAACCGTATGAATTCGAGCATGCCGCGATCTTCTTTGGGCGCGATGCGCTCGCGACCAAGGCTACCCAGCAGCTCGCCATGAACGCGCGCGCGGGGCTTGCCTTCTTGCTCCTGTCGGGCGCAAGCGGCACCGGCAAATCCTCGCTGGTGAAGGCCGCTCTGGTGCCGCGTCTGATGAAGCCGCAGCGGATCAGCGGCGCTGCGTTCCTGCGTCGTGCGATCTTTCGCCCGGGGACAGGCGGTGCGGACATCTTCCTTGATCTCGCGGAGACTCTGACGCGGGCCGGAAATGCTGACGGCGTTGGCCTGCCGGAGCTTCTGGCGCCGGGCCAGGACGCATCCAAGCTTGCAAGCTATATGCGCAGCACCAGCGAGCCCGGCTACATTTTCGACAATGCGCTCGGGCGTTTGACCCATGCGGCACGCGAGAGCGGCAAGATCCTCGGTTATGAACAAGCGAAGCTTATCCTAGTCGTCGATCAACTCGAAGAGATATTCACGGTCACGAGCATCACGGCCGAGGAACGCAGAGCATTCGTCGCCCTGCTGCAGGGCTTCGCGCGCTCGGGTTCGGTCTGGGTGGTCGCAACCCTGCGTGCGGATTTCTGGCACCGCGCCGCCGAGATGCCGGAACTGGTCGCGCTCGCCAGTGGGCTCGGACGTCTCGACGTGACCGCGCCGCTGCCCCGCGAACTGGCAGAGATGATCCGGCGGCCCGCGGAGGCTTCCGGACTATCATTCGAGGAACACCCGGAGACCGGCGTGCGGCTCGATGCGCTGCTCTCCGAGCACGCGACCGCGCAACCGGGCGTCCTGCCGCTTCTCTCGTTCGCACTGGACGAACTCTACAAGGATATGAAGGCGCGCGGTTCAACCAAGCTGACCTATGCAAGCTACGAAGCCCTCGGTGAGCTCGAGGGCGCCATTGCGAAGCGCGCCGACACCATCATGACGGAGCTGCCGGCGCCCGCGCAGGCCGCACTTCCCCGGGTGCTGCGCGCACTTACCACAGTATCGGACGCGAAGGACCTGGTGCCTGTGGCCCGCCCGGCACCGCTCGACAGCTTCGCTGTCGGCAGCCCAGCGCGCCTGCTTGTCGATGCGTTCACGGCAGCACGGCTGCTCGTTGCTGCCAGCGAAGGCGGCGCGGCGCCGACCGTGCGGCTTGCCCATGAGGCGCTGGTCAGCCGCTGGCAGCGCGCCCGCGAGCAACTCGCCATCGACCGCCGCGATCTTGCGACCCGCATGCTGGTCGAGCAGCAACTGCGCCGCTACAACGAATCCCGCCCCGTCATCAGGCGTCAGCTCCTGCTGCGCAATCCCGATCTCGCCAATGCCACGGATCTAGCGCGGCGCTGGGCCGATGAATTGGACGAGCCGACACGCGAATTCATCAAGCGCTCCGGACGGAGGGCGCGCGTTCTCCAAAGCGCGACTGCGGCGGCCGCGGTATTGTTCGGCGTGCTCGCCGTCGTCGCGACCTTTGCGGCGCGGCGCGCGGTTCTCGCCGAAGGCGAGGCGCGAAATGCCCAGGCACAAGCCGAAGCCCAACGACAGAGGGCAGACGAGCGTGCCAACGAGGCGTTGATCGGACAATCGCGCTCGCTCGGCGCACTCGTGCTCGCGCGGATTTCAGCTTCCGATCCAGCCAACGCGCTTGCGCTGGCACTCGAGGCTCTGCCCACGAGCATGACGCAGCCTGACCGTCCCTATACGCCTGAGGCGGAATTTACCTTGCGGGTCGCCTATCGATTCGCCCTGACCAACGATCTTGAACGTGTCTGGCAGACCAGCGTACCCGACGTGATCGATGTCGCGGCCCTAAGCCTCGACGCGCACACCATTGCGCTGGCATCGGGCGCGGTGGTTCGGATCATCGATCGGGATACCGGCGAAATGTTCGAGCTACCGGAGCCCAACGACCGGGTCTGGGCGATGCGTTTTCTCCCACGTCCCAATCAGCTGCTGGTTGCCTCACGATCGACCCTGCGAGTTTTCGACCTGGCCGAAAAAAAGTATCTGAAAAGCGATGTGGCCCCTCCCAATCAACACGTGTGCGGGTGGTCCTATGACGGTGCGGCTTCTCCCGAACATTCAGTTACGAGCTACTTCGCTGACGGTGTGTCGCTGCCAGAGCGTGTGAGACTCGCGGTCGTCGGACCGGTGAACCATACAGCGTCGGAGAATGGGGGTTGCGTATCATCATCGAGTTCGCCCCTGGGGCCCCTTTTCCGCGTGTGGGACACGTATTTTCCCAGCGGCATTTTCACGTCCAACATGTTGACGTCACCCACGAACACCGTAACGGTCACGGTCGACAAAGCCGCCAAATTATGGGTGCAAACGCGTGGCAACGCGCGCCAGGAGCCAAGTCCTGACGCGGACAAGTTCGTGGCCGCCATTCCCACCTCCGACGGCAATCAGGCGATCGCCGCAATGGACGACGGCCGTATCACGATACTCGACACGACCAGTCTGGTGCGATTGAACGTGACCCCCGCCGCTCACAGGCCTGTCGCCAATATCGATCTCAGCGCCAACAATCAGCAGATCTTGATCGCCTACCACGACAAGAGCGCCGAAATATGGGCACGCCGCTCCTTCAATGAATTGACGCCGCTCGCCGATCCTGCGCCGCTTCTGAATGCAAATCCATCACTATGCCAGGCCCCCGATCCTGAACGCCATGTCGACACGCGGGATGGCAGTTTGAGGGTGAGGATCACGGACGGCGCGGCACGCCTGGTGCGGGTCGGGGATGGAAACTCTGAAACAAGCTTGGCAGATTTGGGCGAGCCAAATGCTCGCGTGCGCGACGCCACATTCTCAGCCGATGAAAAGCGCGTGATCGTCATCGCGGAGCCCAAGGACAATGCGGCGCAGAAGGTCATACTCGCCTACGATGCCGCCACCGGAAAGCTCATCGATCGCAAGGTCCATGAGATCGGCACCGGGAATCAGTGCGTGCGTATGAGCGCGGACGAGCGGCATCTCTCGATCCTCGATACCAACGCCCTTCGGATTGCAGATGTCGTGACCGGAACGCTCATCCGCGAATGGAAGTTTCCCACCAATCGGCTCTACCGAATCCTCGGTCTGGCGTTCAATCCGGCCGGCGACCGCATCGCGGTCGTCGACACGGACGGCACCTTTTCCATGATCGATGTCGCGACCGGCCGTCCTGTCGACCAGGTCAACTGGACCTTTCTGGCGGGCACCAAGACGGTCCCTATGGCTTTCGATCCGTCCGGAAGACGTGTCCTCTTTTTGTATAACAACGAACCCATTGCCTGGTCTTTCATCCCCTCTGTACAGGAGATGTTGGATACCGCGCGGGCCTATGTGCCATCCTGCATCTCTCCAGCCAATCGCAGCGACTTCTACCTGGCCGACGAGCCGCCCGCTTGGTGTATCGAGCTTGGCAAGAAGCCCTACGACACCGACGACTGGAAGCAATGGCTCGCCAACAAGAAAGCCGGCAAAACGGCGCCGATGCCAAGCGGAGTCTCGACGAAGCTAAACTGACCTCGCCGTTGACATGCCGGACCGCATCAGCCGGGCTCCATGCCTTTGGCCCTGATCACACCCGCGACCGATGGCGATGTGATGAACCGCATGAAGCGGCGGGCGGCGTCCGCATCCTTGGCGCCGGCCGCGACCGCCGCCGAGAACGCGGTCAGTTGCTGCAGCTCACCTGGCAGCGGGCCGGCGAGCTCGACGCCGTCGACCGGAAGGATCTCGGCGATCTGCTGAATGCCGATCTCCGCGTCACCGTTGGCGACCGCCTCGCAGACGACAACGACGCTGCCGCCGGTGCCCGCGCCGATCACGCGCGCCCGTTGCGCCACCTCCGACGTGAGGCCAAGCCGATCCAGAACCTTCATCAGATGATTGCCGCTGGGGCTGCCGCTCGCCGGGTCCGCGTAGGCAATCGACTTGGCGGCCAGCAACGCGCGCTTGAAACCTTCGACCGAGCTGAGGTCTGGCTTTGCGGCTCCTCTGCGCACCGCAACGCCGATGGCGGAGCGGGCGACGACCGCGGCGGTGTCAGGCACGACCCGCCCTTCGGCAATCAGCGTAGCGATCGCAGCCGCCGTCGTAATCACCACATCTGCCGGCTCGCCCCGCTGGGCGCGATCCCTGACGACGCCCGAGCGATCGAACTCGATGGTGACGCCCTTCCCCACCTCACGCTCGAACGGCCCCGCGAGCGCGCTGATGATCGGGCTCATGGCACCCGCGCACAGCACTTTGAGCGCGCCGGGATCGGCGGAGCGGATGGCGTTAGACGACATGGGCGGTCAATGGCGCTCCTGCCGAAGCTCAAGCTCGTGCGTCACGGCGGCCGCCGCTATCAGGCCGATACTTTCATTCGCTCGTTCCAATCCTGCTTCAGGCTGTCGCGCAGGACCTTGCCGCGGTCGCTCTTCGGCAACTCAGAAACGATGACGACTTGCTTGGGCCGCTTGGCGGCGGGCAGCAAGCCCGCGCAGTGCTGCATTACGCTGGCCTCGGTCAGCGTGTGCCCGGGCTTCGCAGTGACATAGCAGACGACCTCCTCGCCGTAGATCTTGTCCGGCACGCCGACCGCCGCCGCATCGAGCACGTCTGGATGCTTAAGCAGAACAGCGTCGATCTCGAGCGGCGCGATATTCACGCCGCCGCGGATGATCAGGTCCTTGGTCCGTCCGCTCACCCGGATGAAGCCCTCTTCATCCCTGATTGCGAGATCGCCGGATTTGATGCGCTTGCCGCGAATGGGCTCGATGCTGCCGTCGTCCAGGAGATAGCCGATCGCGCAGTGCGGCCCGCCGGCGGTCACTTCGCCTTCGACATTGGGCGGACACGGGTTGCCGTCCCCATCGACGATCTCAAGCTCCTGATGCAATGCAGGCAGCCCCACCGTCCCCATCTTGCTCTTGTAGTGTCGGTTGCCGCACATCCAGCCGGCCTCCGACATGCCGTACATCTGCAGGAGCTTCACGCCATACATCTCCTCGAACTGTGCCCACTGCTCGTGGGTGAGCGGCGCGGTGCTGCAGGTCATCAGCCGCAGCGTCGGAACGTCCTTGGCGGTGTAGCCAAGCGGCTTGTTCAGCAGCATGTTCAGGACGGTCGGGACACCGGCGGAGAACGTGATGCCGTGCTTCTGGATCCATTCGAAGAACCAGCTGTGCGAGAAGCGCCTCGCGATATGCATGGTCGGGCCCTTCTGCAGGAACGGCATCAGGCTCAGCACCTGCGCGGAATTCCAGCCGAAGGAGCGATATTCGAGCGTACGATCGTCCTCAGTCAGCCCGAGGCATTCGAGCGTGGAGAGACCGTTGAGCCAATAGGCGCAGTGGTCATAGACCACGATCTTGGGGCGGTCGGTCGTGCCGGAGGTGCAGAAAATGCAGGCGATATCGGCGGCGGCGTTGCGCTCCGGCAAGGACGCCGGGTCGACATTGCGGTCCATGGTGCGGAAGAAATCGTCGGCCGGATCGGCGCTGCCAGGGTCGGCGCTGTAGGAGCCGAACCGGACATAGGGCCTGCCGGCAAGGAGCGCGTCGCCATCGAGCTCCTTGTGGACCAGCGTAACGACAGGATCGACGGCTGCCGCCAAACTTGCAATCAGCTTCTCGTTTATCTCGATATTGAGCGGCGCGATGACCGCGCCCAGCCGCCAGGTCGCAAACCAGATCAACAGCTTTTCAAGGCACTCGTCGGACAGCAACAGAACCCGCGTACCCTTGCGGACGCCGCGCTGCTTGAGCGCGCCCGCGATATCGGTCACTGCACGCTCGAGCGCGCCGAAGCTGATCGATGCCCCCTGATCGAGATCGACGATTGCAAGCTTGTCGGGATCGCGCTGTCGATAGCCGGCCAGCACGTCGGCGATGCTCCGGTATGGGATTTCCGGCACATGCTTGCCAAACACGCTCTCCATGCTCCGCCTCTCCCTTGTTCGCCAGGCGCCGCTCTCGTTCAGAGAGACTTCCTTGTTGCTTCGACCAGACCGCCCGCAGCGATCGCCGCGCCAACCTTATCCCAAGCCCAATCAGGACACCGGCCACTTCAATTGGACCATCTGATCGAACTTCAGGTGCTTGCTGAAGCGCGATACGGCGATCGGAACCTCCCGATAAAGCTTCCCTTCGTCGATATTGACGAGCTTACCGCCGGCCACGACCTGCTCGCCTGCGACAAATACGTCACGCACCGAGTCGCCGGTCGCCCCGTAAACGAGATTGGACACCGGGTTGATCAGCGGCTGCCATTCCGGCCGGTTGGTATCGAACAGGACGATGTCGGCCTCCTTGCCGACCTCGATGCTGCCGATGCGATCCGACATCAGAGCGGCCTTGGCGCCGTTGACGGTCGCCATTTCGATCCCGAGCTCCGGCGGCATCACGCGCGGATTGAGGCGGGTCTCCTTGTAGCAGCAGCAGGCGAGCCTGATCTCCTGCGACATGTCGACGATGCCCGAGCTGGCGTGGTCCGACCCAATGGCGACATTGACGCCCAGCGCCATCAGCTCGGGCAGCTTCCCCTGGACGAAATTGCCGTAGCCATTGTGCAAACTCGAGCTCGGCGCGCAGACCAGCGACGGCTTGCGCGCGGCAAGGATCGCCACTTCTTGCGGCTCCAGCCAGCCCGAATGCACGATCAGCATACGGTCGTCGATCACGCCGAGCGCTTCGAGCCGCTCGATCTCCGCCTTGCCGGTCCGGGCGACACTGGAATCGTGCGTCGAATAGCTGAAGCAGGCATGCGTCTGCAGCAGCGTGCCATGCTGCTGGGCGAGCTTGCGCAATCCAACAATCAGCTCGTCCGATGCATTGTTGAGCCCGCGGAACGATGCGCTCGCCCCCAGGCGCGGATTGCCGGATTTGGCATAACGGGCCAGCACCGCCTCGGCTCGTTCCAACGCCTGCTCGGTGCTCTCGATCATGCGCTCCGGTAAAATCCCGAGCACCGACTTGGTCAGGTCGAATGACGACCGCGACACGAGCATCCGGATGCCGGTCGACATCACGCCCTCGACCGAGGCTTCCGGGTGATAGTTGCCAGGGTCGATGAAACACGTGACGCCGTGTTTCAGCAGCTCGGCCGCCGCCAAGGTCGCGGACACGCGGACGTCCTCGCCTTCCAGCGCCGCCTCGTACGGATACATGCGGTCGAACAGGAAGGACTGCGCATTCGCTTCGTCCGCCAGCCCGCGCGAGAGCTGGAAGGAGGAATGCAGATGACAGTCGACGAAGCCCGGCGTCACGACCGCGTGGCGGCCGTCGATGGTCGTCTTGGCGGAATAGTCGGCGGCGATCTGCTGCGACTTTCCGACCGCAACGATCTTGCCGTCACTCACGGCGATCGCCGCATCACGGATGATGCGGCGGCCCTGATCGACCGTGATGAGCCAATCGATATCCGCGATCAACAGGTCAACTTGTTGCAACGCCCGGTCCTACTTGTTTTCGCCCACATAGGTGAGCTCGTCGGTGATCTTCAATTCGATGAGAACGTTGTCGTCGGTCGAATCTTCGCACAGCATGGAGCGGTGACCGATGCCCTTCGGGATCAGCAGCATGTCGCCGGGGTGCATGATCTTGACCCCCATCTCGGTTTCCCACTTCAGGGCGCCCTTGACGCAGAAGATGATCTCGTGCGCGTCGATGTTGCGATGCCAGAAGCCCATGTCGTGCTTGCGGCGCTTGGAAACATCGATCTTCACGCTGTTGGAATTGTACAGGCGAAGCGGCGTCCCATCCGCCTTGTCGACGTTGCTGGGGCTGAACTTCTCCGCAAAAATGTTGATCATCCGGAAGATGTCGGCATTTTCGAGCACACCCGCATTGATCACCGGCAACTCATTATGCGCAAGAACGACGTTCTTGCCGTTGATCGTGACGAGCTCGCGAAGAACCGGCTTTGCGGCCTTGTCTGCAGCCTTTTTGGATTCCGGCTTGTTCATCTCTCATTCCTCCTGGGTTGGGAATTCACTTGCGGACTTCGCAGCCTCGAGAACACCTTTGACGATACCGGTATAGCCGGTGCAACGGCACAAGTGGCCACTGAGCACATCGATCACGTCAGCCTCCGATGGATTCGGATTGCGGCGCAGGTAGTCGGTGAACGACATGAGAATGCCGGGCGTACAGAACCCGCATTGTAGCGCATGATTGTTCTGGAATGCCTGCTGCAACCCATTGAGCTTGCCGTCTGCCGCAGCGAGCGACTCGACCGTCGTGAGCGCGCGCCCCTCCGCCTGCACCGCCAGCGTGAGGCACGAGCGCACCGCCGATCCGTCGATCAGAACGGTGCAGCAGCCGCACACGCCATGCTCACAGCCGACATGCGTACCGGTCGCACCGAGCGTCTGCCGGATGAAGTCGCTGAGCAGCATGCGCGGCTCCGCCTCCGCTGTCACGGCGCGGCCGTTGAGCGTCAGGGTGATCCTGGCGCGCTCGTCGTGCTTCACGCTGCGCATCGCAGGGCCTCTTCGACGACGGTGGGGGCAAGGCGCCGCAGCAGATCGCGCCGCAGCCGGGGCGACGCGTGAATATCCTCGTAGCCCTCAAGGTCCCAGGCGAGATGCTCGATCTGGTCGCGGATTTTGGCCGCATCGCCGGCATCGATGAGCCGCACCGCCGGGCGATCCGTCATTCCGCCAACGCCGAGCCGAACGCGCCTGTCCCCCTCCACCACGGCCGCCACCGCCACGATGGCAAAGTCGCCATGCCGACGCGCCGTCTCGCGAAAGGCGACGCCGGGCCCGCGCCCGACCGGCAGGCGCACCGCGGTGATCAGCTCATCGGGCTCACGAGCGGTCGTCATCAATCCCAGCTGGAACTGCGCCGCCGTCACGATCCGGGTGCCGTTCTGCGAACGCAGCACCACCTCGCCGTCGAGCATGGCGAGCGTCAGCGGAAGCTCGGAGCTTGGATCGGCGTGCGCGATGGAGCCACAGACGGTTCCCTTGTTGCGGGTCTGGAAGTGCCCCACGAACGGCAACGCTGCCGCCAACAGCGGCAACTTGGCTGACAGCCCGGGCCAGGCCATGAGCTTGCTCTGAGTCACCGCAGCGCCAATCTCGACATGGCCATCGACCTCTCGGATGACGTCGAGCTCGGGTACGCGCGTGATGTCGATCAGAACCTCGGGCGCGAGCAGGCGCAGATTGAGCATGGCGAGCAGCGACTGCCCGCCCGCCAGGATGCGCGCATCGTCGCCGCGCTCGCGCAGGATCGCGGCGGCCTCCTCGACAGTGTCCGGGCAAACATAGTCGAACGGTCGCGGTTTCATCACTGCGCTCCGGCCGCGGCTCGGGACAAGCTTGCGGGCCGCGGCGGCTCATCGCCCGCCATCAGCGCGTGAATGCGCCGGGGCGTCGCCGGCAGCTGCACATCCTTTACGTTCAGCGCGTCCGCTATGGCGTTGGCGATGCATGCCGGCACGCTCATGCAGTTGCCTTCGGCGAGCCCCTTGGCGCCGAGCGGCGTAAATGGCGAGGGCGATTCCTGATGCAGCATCTCGACGGCGGGAATCTCGCTCACAGTCGGGACCAGATAGTCCGCGAAGGTGCCGGTCAGGAACTGACCGTCTTCGTTGTAGACAAACTCCTCATAGAGCGCGGCCGCAACGCCCTGCACGAAGGCGCCCCGCATCTGACCATCCGCAATCATGGGGTTGAGAATCTTTCCGGCGTCGTGCATCGACACGTAGCGATCGACCTGAACCTGATAGGTCGCCGGATCGATCTCGACCCCGCACATGTCGAACACGAAGCCGTAGGTCAGCGAGGTATTGATACGATCATCGCTCGACGGCGGCTCGAGCTCGGGCGGCGACCACACCGCGGTCTCCCGCAGCGCCGGTTCCACGCCGTCGGGCAGCATGACCGGCGACCAATGGACCGTTCCGGCCGCCCGGCCGAACGGCATGGCATTGTCGGGATTGCTGCGGCTGCGCACCTTGCCGCCAACGAGCTCGATGTCCTCGGGCAGAACGTTGAGCTGCTTGGCGGCGATCGCTTTCAGCTTGTCGGCTATCCGGGTTGCCGCAATGTGAGCGGCCACCGCCGTGCCCGGCGTGAACCGACAGGAATAGGTGCCGGCCGCAATCGACCACTGATCCTTGGCGGTGTCCATTTCCAAGATGACGTCAATGTCGTCGGGTCGCAGGCCGAGTTGCTCCGCCACGATCTGCGACAATACGGTCTCATGCCCCTGCCCCTGCACTGTCACGTCGGCCGTGACGGAGACCGCGCCGAGCGGATCGACATTGATGGTGACCATCGAGACCGCGCCGTTCTTGGGGCCGGCCCTGTCGCGCGCTTCGGGGGTCAGCAGCGTCGACAGGTAGCCCATGTTGGACATGCCCGGCTCGATGATGACCGCAAAGCCGATGCCGTAGTGCCGGCCGGCCGCACGCGCCGCATCGCGCCGACGCTTCAGGTCATCGAGGCGGCCACCGCCGGTCGCGGTTTCGACCGCCCGCGGATAGTCGCCCGAATCGTAAAGTGCGCCGGCCGCGGCCTTGTACGGAAACTTGTTCGCCGCAATGAGATTGCGCTTGATGACCTCAAGATGATCGAGCCCGAGCTCGACCGCGATGCGTTGCACCAAGCGCTCCAGCGCCAGAAAGAGCTGCGGGCCGCCAAACCCGCGAATGAGGCTCGCCGGCATCTTGTTGGTGAGGACGACACGATTGGTGACGTCGACATTCGCGATGTCGTAGGCGCCGGTCACCGCGCCATGCATGCGGTAGAGCGGCCCCGGCATCGGCGCCCGCAGGAACGCGCCATAGTCATCGAGCTGGTCGAGCCGCAGGCCGAGGATGCGGCCCTCCTTGGTGACGGCAGCCTCGATCTTGGTGATCCGGTTGGGCGAAGAGCTGGCGGCAACGAGATGCTCGACGCGATCCTCGACCCATTTCACCGGCCGGCTTGTGATCCGCGCCGCGATCGCCATCAGCACGATATAGGGAAAGACCGAGAGCTTGATGCCGAAGCTTCCGCCGCTGTCGGGCGGAATGCGCAGCCGCAGCTTGGTGCCGGGCACGCGTAGCGCGCGCGCCATCACCGGGTGCGTACTGAACGGTCCCTGGAAATTCGCCAGCACGTCATAGCTTTTCGTGTTCGGCCGGTATTCGGCGACGACGACGTAGCATTCCATCGGGGTGAAGGAATTCTTCGGATAGTCGGCCGTCAACGCAATGCGCGCGTGCGCCTGCGCAAAGGCGGTCTTGGTATCCCCATACGAAAAGCTGCGGACGGAGATCTCGTTGGCCTTGGCCTCGTCGTGCAGGATCGGCGAAGATTTTTCGCACGCCTGCAGCGGGTCGATCACCGCATCTCTTGGATTGTAGTCGATGTTGACGAGCTCGGCGGCGTCTTCCGCCAGGTAACGCGTATCGGCCACCACAAGCGCGACCGCCTCGCCCACATACCGAACCCGCTCCACCGCGAGCGACCATTGGTGAATGGGCGCCTTTAGCGCGATCAGGAACGGATCTGAAAGCTTGCGAACATCCTCGCCCGTAATGACCGCCCAGACGCCCGGCCTCTTCAGCGCCTCGCTGGCGTCGATGCCGACAATGTCGGCATGCGCATGGGGCGATCGAATGACGCAGGCGTGCAGCGTCCCGTTGGGGACAGCAAAATCATCGGCGTAACGCCCGCGGCCCGACAAGAGTACTGGGTCTTCCTTGCGACGCAGCGGAACTCCCAGAACTTTCGACACTTGCCACCTCGCGACGGAGCGCATAGCGAAAGCCCGCGTTTGGCGGACTTGGCCCCACCACACGAGCGACGGCACCCATGCCTTTGCGATCGCAGCATGCGTGTCCAGCTTTCGATGTGCCAAAAAAGTAACATCGGCCTCTCGCCCAAGTAAAGGGTGTTTTCCTATTGAAAGGTCGCTATTAAGAAATTGCTTCTACGTAGCTCGTCCCCGATCATCCCCGCTTACCCTCGGACGCCGGGTTCGTGGACCGGCTTGCGAGCCAACGGACCATCCGCAATGCGCCACCCCGCAAGACCAATCAGCCATGGCATCGGCCACACAATGGGCGGAAAGCTCGACTGCATCGCGCACGCATGGCCGTCGGCGGCCCGGCAATAACAGAGGAGAAATGTGGTGAGCTTCGTCGTCCCTAACCCGAGCATGATCTTTGATGTCACCTTGGACGACAACGCGCAAATTCGATTGCGACGCCACGGTAACCCGGACGGCACAAGGCTTCTGATCACGCATGGCAACGGCTTTGCGGCCGACGCCTACTACCCGTTCTGGCAGCATCTCCTCTCAAAATACGATCTGATCGTCTTCGATTTTCGCAACCATGGGCAGAACGTCCCGGTCGAGCCGCCGCACCATAACTATACGCAACTCACCCGCGATCTGGAGCGCGTCTATAACGGCATCGAGTCCTGGCTTGGCACAAAGAAAACCGCCGGCATCTTCCACTCCATGTCGGCGCGCAGCGCGATGAAGCACGCGATCGAGATCGGCTGGCGCGTGGATGCGCTCGTCCTCTTCGATCCGCCCAACGTGCCGCCACAGACGCATCCCCGCTATGAAGCGATGCGGGTCTTCGAGAACACCCTGACAGATTGGGCCAAGAAGCGCCGCCGCGTGTTTGCGACCGTGGACGAGCTCGCCGCCGAATATCGTGGGTCGCGCGCCACCTCGCGCTGGGTGCCGGGCGTCCACGAGCTGATGGCCCGTTCCGTCCTGCGCAAGAACCCGAATGGGGACGGCTATGTGCTCGTCTGCGCGCCCGAGAACGAAGCCGCGATCTATGCCGAAGCCATGACCCTCAATCTCTGGCCGCTGGCCAGCGCATTCAAGGGCCCGGTCAAGCTCGTCGGTGCCGACCCGACCATGAAAGGCACGCCGGCAACGGCGGCAACCAACCAGGCGCTCGGGGTTGAGAACGGCTATGATTATTGTTTCATTGAAGGGACCGGACACCTGTTGCAGATCGAGAAGCCAGAGGAATGCATCGCCACCGTCGAGGCGTTTCTTGCCAAGTGTGGCTTGAGCTAGATGCGGTTTGAGCTAGACCAGACAGACGGCGAGCGCGCAAGCGACAAAGGTCATCGAGACGCCAGAGGCAATAGAGAGCAGGTAACCAGGATATGACAGTGACACGCAAGCCCGTTGCCTTCGGCGACATGCGCAGCTGGATCGACACGCTCAAGAAAGCCGGCGAGCTGCAGGAGATCAACGCCGAGGTCGATTGGAATATCGAGCTCGGCACCATCATGCGGCTTGCGCAGGGCCCCGGTACCGGCGCCGCCATGCTGTTCAACAACATCAAGGGCTACAATTCGCCGGCCAGCCGCTGCCGGCGGATCTTCGGCGGCGTACTCAACAGCTATCGGCGCATCGCCATGATGCTGGGACTGCCGGCCGATACCCATCCGCGCGAGCTGGTCAAGCTTAGTCGGACGATCCTGCAGGGCAGCACTCCACCGCGGATCGTCAACACCGGCCCCTGCAAGGAGAACATCGTCACCGGCAACGACATCAACCTCGATGATTTTCCCACACCCTATTGGAACCGGATCGACGGCGGCCGCTACATTCTGAGCTACGGCGGTGTCGTCACCAAGGATCCCGACACCGGGATCATGAACGTCGGCATCTATCGCGGCATGGTGGCCGGACGCGACAAGATCCCGATCCTGCTGTGGCGGGCGCAGCATATCGGACACCACTACACCGCATGGCAGCAGCAAGGCGGCGCTTCCGAAATGCCGATCGCGGTCGCGATCGGCTGGGAGCCGTCGCTCGGTTTCTGTGCGGGCTCTCCGGTTCCGAAAGGCATCTGCGAATACGACGTGATGGGCGCCATCCGCGGCGAGCCCGTCGACCTCGTCAAATGCGAAACCGTCGACCTCTACGTGCCGGCCTCAGCCGAGATCGTGATCGAGGGCTACCTCGGGCTCGATCCGTCGACCTATATGACGGAAGGCCCCTATGCCGAGTTCACCGGCTACGTCGCCGGCGACAAGTCGCCCAAGCCGACGATCCGCGTCACCGCGATCACGCACCGCAACGATCCGATCCTGCGCGGCACCATCGAAGGCTCGCTTCCCGGCAGCTTTTCGGAGAACGCCGTATGCTCGTCGATCATGCGGGCGGCGACTGCCTGGAACGTCCTCGACCGTGCCGGCGTCCCCGGCATCACCGACGTGTGGTGTCCGCCGGTCCAGGCCGGCATCAATACACTGATCCGCATGAAGCAGAGCTACCGTGGCCAGGCCAAGCAGGCCGCGAATGCGCTGTGGGGCAGCTCCGCCGCGCATGTTCGCTACAAGCACGTCACCGTCGTCGACGACGACATTGACATTCATGATTACGCGGCCGTGGACTGGGCGATCGCGTTTCGGGTGAATGCGGGGGAGAACGATGTCGTCATCATGCCTGCGACCTTCGGGGCGGGCCTTGATCCATCGGTCCGTCGGCGCGACCGCAATGCCGATCTGTTCGGAACGGGCAAGTGGAACAGGCTCTTGATCGATGCCACCGTCAACCTCGACTATGATCCCGATCCCGACCTCGGCGGCGCCCGCTTTCCTCCAACGGTTTGGCCGGGCCAGTCCGACGTGGATGCTGTGAAAGCGCGTTGGAATGAGCTCGGCCTCAAGCCAAGAGCCGATTAAGCGCGCAGATCACGCTCGCTTCAGTCTCGTGCCGCCAAAGCGCATCGTCGCAGGCGGCAAAGTGCCTCACCCGGAACGCGGACGTGCCGGGCGCGTACCACTATTATTTCTGCAAGCACAAAGACGTTTCGGGAAGCATTGGGGTAGCTCAACTCGCAGGAGACGTACATGTATAAGCTTGCTCTTCCGACCGCCGCTGTGCTCGCGGCTTCCCTTGCCGTGGCATCCGCCCAGACTACGTTTCCCGCCAAGAATATTGAATTCGTGATCCCGTTCGGGACCGGCGGCGGCTTCGACCGGGCGGTGCGGCTGATCTCGCCATATCTTGAGAAGACGCTGCCGCACAAGGTCGAGGTGCTTGCCAAGAACGTGCCGGGAGCCGGCGGCCGCAAGGGCACCGCCGTGGTCTACCGCGCCAAGCCGGACGGCTACACCATCGGCATCGCCAATGTTCCCGGCATTGCGCTCCCTGGCCTCACTGGCGAGAAGGTCCAGTATGAATTCGAGAAGTTCACCTGGGTCGCGCGCGCCGGCGTGGCCGAGTACATCATGGCGGTGTCCGCCAAGTCCTCGATCAAGTCGGTCGACGATCTCAAGAAGCTCGGCCGCCCCGCCAAGTTCACCAGCACCGGCTTCGGCGCGACCGCCTATGCGGCCGGCGCAATCGTTTCCGACGTGATGCATTTCCCCGTGCAGATGCTCGGCGGCTACAAAGGGTCGGCCGAATATATCCTGGCGGTGGTTCGCGGCGACGGCGACCTGACCGTGGCGCCCGTCTCCGTGCTCAAGAAGTTCATCGAGGCCGGCGACATGCGCGGCCTGTTCAGCACCGAGAAGGTGAGCAGCGTGAAGGGCGTGCCGACGGTCGCCTCGGTCGGCTACCCGCAGCTCACCGGCCTCGGCGTCGATCGCTACGTCATTGCGCCGCCCGGCCTTCCGGACCAGATCACGTCCGTCCTGTCCGATGCTCTGGTCAAGGCGATGAACGATCCCGAACTGGTCGCCAAGGCGAAGAAGACAGGCGAGCCGCTCGCACCGCTTCCGCACAAGGAAGCCAAGAGCGCAGCGGAACAATCGCTTGAACTCTATCTCAAGCACAAGTCCGTCATCGGCCGTCACAGCTGACATGGCGGCAGGCCGCCTTGGCGGATGTCCACGCGCGGCTTCCGCCTCGGCGGAACCCGCTGCGGGGCGCCACCGATCACACGTCATGCCCGCTCGGTGATGCACCATGCTGGAAAGCACGCTATCGGCGATCCACACGCTGTTCACGCTGAGCGGCCTGATGTTTCTTGTCCTGGGCGTGGTCGTCGGCCTCATCTTCGGCGTAATGCCCGGACTTGGCGGCGCGACCGCGATCGCGCTGTTGATGCCGCTCACGTTCACGCTCGAAGCCAACAACGCGATGCTGCTGATCGGCGGAATCATGGGCGCGGTGTCGGCGGGCGGCTCGATCTCCGCAATCCTGCTCAACACGCCGGGCACCGCGCCCAATGCGGCGACCTGCTTTGACGGCTACCCGCTCACCCAGCAAGGCCAGGCCGGCGCCGCGATCGGGGCCGCCGCGACCGCCTCGACGGTCGGCGGCCTGATCGGCGTCGTCGTTCTGATCGCGATCATTCCGGCCGTGAAGCAGATCGTGCTGCTGTTCGGGCCACCGGAATTTTTCATGCTCGCCATCATGGGTCTTTCGGCGATCGCGCTGTCGACCGGTGGCCAGTTCCTGCGCGGCCTGATCGCGGGCACGTTCGGATTGATGCTGTCGTTCGTGGGCTACAATGCCGTGACCGGCGGCGTACGCTTCACGCTTGACGTCAACTACCTCTGGGACGGCATCCCACTGGTGCCGGCGCTGACCGGCCTGTTCGCCATATCGGAGATGATTGCGCTGTCGTCCTCCGGCGGCACGATTTCGCACGCGCCCTCGGCCCGCATCACCAGCGTGATGCCCGGCGTCAAAGCCGTGTTCACCCACTGGAGGACGCTGCTGCAAGGATCCGCCATCGGCACCTTCATCGGCGCGGTACCGGGCCTCGGCGGCACGGTTGCAGCCTTTCTGGCCTACACGGCGGCGATGCAGATCTCCAAGAGCCCTGAGACGTTCGGCAAGGGCAACATCGAAGGCGTCATCGGCCCGGAGGCGGCCAACAACGCCAAGGACGGCGGCGCGCTCATTCCCACCCTCGCCTTCGGGGTGCCGGGCTCGGTCGAGATGGCGGTGTTCCTGGGCGTCCTCGTGCTGCACGGGCTGCAGCCCGGGCCGACGCTGCTGATCGAGCATCAGGGCGTCATCTTCAGCCTCATTCTGGCGCTCTCGCTCTCATGCATCATCGCCACCCTGATCACGCTGACCGTCGCGCGTTGGCTGATCCTGATCACGCTGATCGACGTCCATATCATCGTTCCGGCCGTGATCGCGATCTCGCTTGTCGGGGTCTATGCACTCAACGAGACCTTCGCTGACGTCATCCTCGCCGCGGTCTTCGGTCTCCTCGGCTACGTCATGATGCGGTTCAATTTCCCGAGGGTGACGCTCGTCATCGCGCTGGTCCTGGGCGAGATCGCCGAACGCAGCTACGACCAGTCGCTGATCATGTCGGACGGCGATTGGCGCATCTTCTTCACCCGCACGCCGTCGCTCATCCTGTGCATTGCGACCATCGTCTGCCTTGCGCTCCCGACCGTGCAGGCGTTGCGGCGGCAGCGGCGACGACCGGCGGAGGCCGCCGAATGAACAGGCTCGCGATTCGCTGGCGCGGTCTCGGCCCGGCGCTCATTTCGCTCGCGATCGGCATCGTGTTCCTGATCTGGGCACGCACCTATCCGCCGCGCATGAACGCCATGCCGCAGCTCGTGGGCTGGATCATGATCGTCCTTGCGTCGATCGATGTCGTCGCGCAGCTCGATACGCCTGTCAGCGGGGTGCTGCGGCGGGTCGCCGGCATGGACCCGTCGACGGCGAACCCCGCACGGCGCGAACCGCGAGAGGCCGAGCTCGCGACCATCGGTCAGGCGCTGGGCTGGATCGCGGGCTATGTAGCCTTGGTCTTCCTTGCCGGCTTCCTGGCCGCCACGCCGATCTACATATTCCTCTACATGCTGGTGCACGGACGTAAGTCGATCCGTCTCAGCGCCATGACTGCGGTCGTGACCACCTTCACGATCTGGCTGACGTTCGAGATTCTGTTCCGCTATCCGCTCTATCCCGGCCTTCTGTTCGGCGGTTGAGGCCGCTGCGCTCAGCCCATCCACAGCGGCGCCATCGGCAGCAGGATGCCCATGGTCTTGATGAACAGGCCCCAGGTCAGCAGCAGCGATGCTGCCGCCACGCCGGCCGAAAGCAGCCAGGAGAAGCCGTTGAACCGCAGGCACGCCAGCAAATAGACGGCCGGGCCCCAGACGAAGCCCAGCCCATAGAGAAAAGCCGCAAGCGCCACGACCCAAGCCACCGCCGACAGCGATTGCTGCGGCGCCAGCGCATCGTCATCGGCCGGCACGGTCGCGGGCCGGCGCAGGGCATTGGCGATCTCAATGGCGCACATGACGCATACAAACACGGCGGCGCCGAGCGGAAAGGCGAAGACGTTCCAGGTGTACTCGCCGAGCACCGCGCCGCCGACCACGAACGCGGCCACGGTCGCGAAGATCAAGGCTGGAAAAATGACCTCCCCCCGCATCATGCGTTTCTCCAGATCAGTGCGATACGCTTGCGGTTCGGCCACAATAGAAACAGCAACGTTGTCACAATGATCCCAATCGAGATCGGCCGCAGGAAGAATAAGCCTCCGTGCGCGTTCAACGAGATCTGGTAGTAGCGCTCGATGGTCTCGCCGAGCACGAAGCCCAGGAGCAGCGCCGGCCGATTGTATCCCAGGCGCACCATCACGACGCCGAGGAGGCCGAAGAGGAACATGAACAGCACGTCGATCGGATTGTTCTCCGCCGCGTAGGTGCCGAGCGTCACCAGCACCAGGAGGATCGGCGCCAGCACCTGCCCGGGCACGCGGGTGATATAGATCAGGCTCTTGGACAACATCAGCATCAACAGGCTCGAGCCGACGTTGCCGAAGGCGAGCACCAGCGCAAGCCCGAACGCGATGTCGAGATGCTTGGCGAGGAACTCGGGGCCGGGCTGCAGGCCGAGGATGATGAAGGCGCCCAGCATGAGCGCCATCGAGGCACTGCCGGGAATCCCGAGCGCCAGCGTCGGCACCAGCGCGCCGCCTTCCTTGGCGTTGCTGGAGCTCTCCGGCGCGATCACACCCTCGATGCGGCCAGTGCCGAAGGTTTCCGGATTGCCGGCGGTCTGCTTCGCCGCCGCGTAGGCGACGAACGGCGCCGTCGAGCCGCCGACGCCCGGCATGATGCCGATCACCGAGCCGATGGCGGAGGAGCGGAAAAACACGCCGAGGTGCTGGAACACGGCGAGCGCGCCCTTGATCACCTGACGGAACGAGATCGGCTCAAGCGTATTGTTCTGCGCGATCGCCTTGCCGCTCGTCATCAGCGACAGGATCTCGGGGACGGCGAACATGCCGAGCGCAAGCGGGACGAGGCGAAAGCCATCCAGCATATAGTCGATGCCCATCCAGAACCGCGGCACGCCGTCGGTCGGCGAATAGCCGAACATCGACATGAAGATGCCAAGCCCACCCGCGATCAGCCCCTTGCCCGGCGCCGATGACGAGAGCACGGAGATGAACGCGACGCCCGCGAGCGCCAGGAAGAAGTTTTCCGGCGACGCGAAGGAGAGAATGATCGGCTGCAGGATCGGCAGCAGGATCGCAAGCAGCACGCAGCCGAACAGGCCGCCGAGCGCCGACGCCATCAAGGCGGCGCCGATGGCCTCGCCGGCCCGCCCCGCCTTGGTCATCTGGTAGCCGTCGATGACGGTGGCGGCGTTGGGGACTTCGCCCGGAACGCCGAGGATGATGGCCGTCATCGAGCCGCCCTGCGACACCGCTGCGTAAGCGGACAGCAGGAAAGCAAGCCCTACCATCGGCTGCATTCCGAAGGTGAACGGAATGAGGAACGCAAAGGCGGTGATGCCGCTCAATCCGGGAAGCAGCCCGATGATGAGACCGAGCGGCAGGCCGAGCAGCATCGCGCCGAGGACAACGGGATTGAGCAGCTGCCCGCCGGCGGAAAGGAACGCCTCAAGCATGGCATCCACATTGGCAAGGGGCGCACATAAGCACATGATCCCGCAAAAGCCTGCCCCGGACTTGATCCGGGGCAGAAACCGGCATTCGGAAGAAGACCATGCTCAACGAAAGAGCCTGACCACGATCTCGATTGGGCTTCATCGGATCATGGTCTAGGACGAGTACTTCTTTGCCAGCACGTTGCGAACCGCATCAAGCTTGGCCGCGGGCAGCGTGGTCAGAAGCTCGCGCACGGTCACCTGTTGCTTGGCAGGATCCGCATAGTCGATCTCGTGGCGCTGCTTCTTGCCCTCCGCGATAACCGCCGGATCGGTGAGAATATCCTTCCAGACTTTCTGCAGGGCCGCGAGACGGTCGGCCGGGATACCGGGGGGACCGATCACGGTGCGACCGATCGCCTTGATGCCGAGGCGGAAATCGAACCACCATTTCTGCTCGTCCGAGAGCTTGAACATCTCGTAGACGGTCGGCATGTCGGGCATCAACTCGGATCGCCTGTGTCCGATCGTTGCCACGATCTTCAAGCGGCCGCCTTGGGCGTAGTTGTAGCCTGAGCTTTCGGAGATCGTGAACGCATCGGCCTCGCCATTCATCACCGCCAGGCTCGCTTCCTTGCTGCCCTTGTAGCCGGTGATGATCTGGCACTTCATCTTCAGCGCCTCGCAGGTGACGGCCGCATAGTCACCGAGGTTGTCGACCCGGCGGGTCGCGGTGAATTTCAGTTTCTTGCCGGACGCGACGATTTCCTTCAGGCTGCTCGGCAGCTTCGGGTTGACCAGAAAGAAGTGCGGCTCCTCCTGGATGCGGCCGAGAAAGCTGACCTTGGTCATGTCGTAGGCGACGCCGGTCTGCTTGACCAGCTGCCACATGATGGACGATTCGCCGTTCAGGATCTGCATCGTCAAACCGTCCGGCTTGCCGCGCACGAGCTGATTGAGCGCCGTCATGCCGCCGCCGCCCGGCTTGTTCTCGACCACGACAGTGGCGCCGGTTCGCTTTTCGAAGTGCGGAGCAAGCATCCTCGCATAGGCGTCGTAGCCGCCGCCCGGGGAGTAGCCGACGACGAAGTGAACGGTCTGGCCTTTAAGGAAAGCTGCGGCATCCTCCGCGCGCGACGACGAGAGCGGTATGGCGCTCATGGCCGAAAGCAGCAGCGCAAGTGACAGTAACCGCAAGCGGCGGAACGAAACGCGCTGGTCCTGGTATCGACTTCGCATGCGATCTCTCCAAAATGTGCAGTCGCCGCCTCTGTGCTGGCCTCTACAAAGTCATGGATTGTCGTCACGTTATTTGGCGGGGTCACGATGATGATTGGCCGCGCGGCAAAAAAGCGCGGGAATATCGCGCGGCGGAAGGGGGGCGAACGCCATCCCGCCCCTTTTTCGAATTCCTCAATCTTGGCACCCGATTTCCTCAATCTTGGCACCCGCTTGCCGGACCCCGGATTCGGGCACAAGCGATTGATATGGCAAGACAACCGGATCGGCGGTCAGCCGCAGCTGCATGCAGGAAGCAGCCGCCCTGCCGTTCCAGGGCACCTGGTCGCCAAGGATGGGCCGTCGGCGCCATCAATATGGATCGTCTTGACGCCACGACCGCCACGGCCTTTGTCGGTGGCGAGCCCCGAGAACGACCGGCGGCACCAGCGCCACGACGGTGGCAAGGACTCCTTTGCGGGCCCCAAGCTCGCCGAGCAAAGGGTCGGGATGAACTCGCTCGGTCTACACGGAGCCGCTCACATGGCGCCATTCATGCCGTTACCAATGCAGGAGATCGGAACCAGCATGCACCGCGCAGCAAGCCGCTTGGCCATCGTGCTGCAGGACACAGAGCCAGCTCAAGCTCATCTTTGCGGTTTTCATGTTGAGGGTCGGAGTATTAACGGCCCCTACCGCGGCTGGGATTATTCCCGCTCGCCCCAAGTAAGGGGCAATCGCAATTCGCCTATGACTTTGTCAACGCCCACCAGCGGGTATTGTCACAATCGGCGTCTGCGGAACAGCGCGCGTCTCGGACAGTGAGTAGAATATCATTAGGAAAATAAAATCTCGTTTCGAGGACAAATCGCGATCGTCGATCCAGAACCAGCGGCCCCGATAAAACACCGCAGTGAAAGCATCGATCGGGCGCACGGCACCCGAATGAATGTGAATCAGCGGCCGGGGCTTCCTGTCTTCACCGAAATTGGGCAGCATTGTCGCACGACGTTCAGCTACATCCTCCTCGGGCACATCAACGCCGGCGGCCAGTTCGGTCAAAATCTCCTGCATGGATCGCGAGACCACTGCGATCTCCTGTGGCGTGTGGCGTGGTTCGCCGGTCAGCCTGAATTCGTTCCGCTGCGGGTCGAGCCCAAGCAGCGACTTTGCCAAACGGATGTCTCGCGCCACGGCCAGGCTTGCATGCCGCCGAAAGAACACGGTGGTAGTTGATTTATTGCCGGCTTGCGTCGTCCGCGACGCGATCGCGCCGGCCAGTTGAATGCGGCGGATCGCAGCAATCAACTGACGGAATTTCGCATCTTCAGGATGCGCCCGTGCTGGTGCGAGGGAATAGTTATAAAGGTCATTGATGCTGCTGACGGTCAATTGCAGAATGAAAGTTGCGTCGTGCCCGGAGTTGATCATCGTGAAAATCGTCGCCTGTGGAATTGGCCGCAACAAGATATTGATAAATCTGTCTCCAGTGATCGGCGTGTAGGAAACCGTCGGGCGATCTGTGTACCGGCCAATTGCCTCCAGATTGTAGAAGTCTCGGGTGGCCGTCGTTAGTGGATTTGGTACGAGCCGAGACGTGACATCGGCCTGACCGTACAGTTCTTGTTGGCTGATGACCGAGGGTACGTCGAGAAAGACTGGTGGATCGAAGTAGCGGAACTTGACGATGTTGAGTAGTTGCATTTCCTTCCATGAGCTCGCCATGGCGCTAGAATAGTCGGTGCGGTCCCGCTTAATGGTTGCAGGTCCAATGCTGCTACAGTTCCCGACCGC
Organism: uncultured Alphaproteobacteria bacterium; assembly: GCA_963753575.1. Taxonomy (GTDB): domain Bacteria; phylum Pseudomonadota; class Alphaproteobacteria; order Rhizobiales; family Xanthobacteraceae; genus VAZQ01. The sequence continues at coordinate 179,820 of CAVWCR010000002.1, read as the reverse complement.
AAACGTGGCGGTCAACGCGAGCGCCAGACGCCAGCACACGCTCATCCTGCCCCCCGAGGGGCCCTTGGGGCCGCTACTTAATGAATAAAGCTAAGATATCCTCTAGCACTTGTCTACGAAACGCGTGATCAGTTGAGCTGATTGTAGTGGAATTGTCGCCGCGAAAGTTTGTCCATCTGTGACAAAGTGTGTCGAGCTAACCAGTCCTCCGCAGTCACTATTGATGCCGCAGCGTAGTGATCGGGAGACGACAACATGCAATCCATCTCGCAGCTCGGACTTGATCTGGCTTACGGAGCCGCGATCGGCGGAGCACTCGGGCTCACCGGTACCGGCGGATCGATTTTGGCAGTGCCCGCACTCGTCTATCTCGTAGGGGAGGATGTGCATACGGCAATTGGCACCTCGCTCGCTGTCGTCGGTGGGATCGCCATTGAAGGCGCATTCCAGCAGCGAGAAAGCGTGCAGTGGAAATCTGGCTTTTTGCTTGGCATCTGCGGGATCGTCGGCAGTGTGCCGGGATCGCTGCTTTCGCCCTACTTTTCGAGTGCTACGCTTCTGCTGCTATTTTCCGGGATCATGGTCATTGCGTCAATCAGTATGCTGCTTTCACGCCGAACCGATGCGCCGCCGGACAAGACCGTGCCGCTGTGGATAATCATTGGTGCAGGCTTAGGTATCGGTTTCCTCACCGGTTTCATAGGCGTTGGTGGTGGGTTTCTAATCGTGCCGACGATGGTTTTCGCCTTTGCCTGCTCGATGCAGGTCGCAATCGCAACGTCGCTGCTTGTGATTGCGTTCAATTCGTTCATGGGCTTGGCGATACGTTTCGCTTCAGCTTCAGTCGAATGGGCAGTTATCGGCGCCTTCCTTGCAGGGGGACTTGCCGGGAACACCGTGGCGTCAATGCTGGTCCATGGCCTGGATCAGCGCAGCCTCAAGCGAATATTTGCCGTATTCATTCTGACGGTCGGCCTGTTCACAGCCGCCAGTGCGACCGGGATAATACCCATTCGATTCAAATGAGTTGCGCTAACCGCTCTTCGCCTCACCGCTGCCCTGCGCGGGCCCGCCCGCGGCCTGGTCTTGCTTGCCGAACAGACCTGAAACAAGTCCGATCATACCTTGCATCGGATGCGTCGGTACGGCGGTGTCGGACGGCTTTCCTCCCCGCACCAGCTTGACCAAGCCGGCAATGACAATCGCGCCCAAGAACAGCAGCATCGGCCAAGGGAGGGCTCCGAGCCATCGTGTCCAGGATGACGACGACGCGACATCGATCACAACATGCTGTTTGCGTAGCTCCGGAAGCAGCGTGGGATCGCCGAAATCGGGCGCTTGGCTGCGGAAACTGTTTTGGGCCGCCGTCCCGTTTGCGGCGGCACCACCGACGGGATGCTTGAAATGGCCATTGATCTGCGTTCCCTGGAAGGTGACGCTGGCGACGTTTCCGGCATCAAGCTGATCGAGAAAGGCGCCGTAAGGTGTCGCAGCCGGCCTATTGATAATTTCGACAATGCCGAGGATGGCAAGTCCCACTAGGACGACGCCCAGAAGCCAAAGTGGCGGCCGCATGTACCACCGCCGGCTGCAACGACGTTGTACGGCATCCGCCATCGCGCCCTCCTTCTGCAGGTAGTCAATGAGATTAAGTTTTAAACTAACGCAGGTCGGCCCTGCCTCGTTGATATGCGTCAAATTGACGGAGATGGCGGTCCGGCGCCGACTTGCATTGTGCTCCTACTCGACCTTGAACACCGCCGTCACCGGCCGCTTGATCTGATCCAGGATCAGCGCGAACCCCGTCGCTGCGATGAGGATGGCCACCAAGACAGGCCACGTCACCGGTTCCATCAACGTGCCCGATAGCGCCAGCGCCGCGACAATGGCAATGCCCGTCGCGGTCGCCGCCAGCACCCAATTACTGGGTTTGGAACTCCACATGTGGCGCCGTTCGCGCAGGACGTACAGAACGGTCTGGTTCCCGAAGACGAGCGTGACAAACGCCAGGGTCTGCAACTCGCCGGGACCGAATTTAAGCTGGAACTTGCCGATGGCCAGCATTGCCGTGGAAAAGACGAGCTTGCAGGCGCCAAGCGTAACCGCAGCAGCCGTGATGTTACGCATTCGCCAAACGCTCGGCGTCGGCACGGGGCTGGCGCGGTCGGTGGTCAAGGACATGGCCAGCAAATCGTTGGTCACGAACAATACAACCATCAGCGCCGGGGTCAGCACTGCGTGCCCGGTGAGGCCGAGCCCGATCGCAAGGAACATGACGATCTCGGTCTTCTTGACCAGCATGTTGAACACGAAGGCGAGCAGCCGCTGGAAACCGATCCGGCCTTCGTGGATTGCGTGCCCGATACCGGCGAGGCCGGGTTCGGTAAGCACGACGCCGGCCGCGGCCTTGGCCACGTCGGTCGCCGTGGAGACGGCAATGCCAAACTGCGCCTGGCGGAGCGCCGGCGCGTCGTTCACGCCGTCCCCGCACATGCCGACAACATGCCCTGCCCCCTGTAAGGCCTGGACCAAACGGAATTTCTCTTCCGGTACAACCCGGGCAAAAACACCGCATTCGTCGGCTCGTTGAGCGTCCGAAAGTCTGTCTGGTGGACATACCTCGCCGATGATACCGATCTTACGAGCGATGGCGGCCGCGGTCACCGCCGAGTCCCCCGTCACCATAACAGTGCGAACGCCGAAATTGCGTAAGTCGGCGATCAGCGTTGCTGAGTCCTCACGCGGTGGATCACTGATCGCAATGAGACCTGCCAGGCGCAGCGACGTTGCTGGTCCCGCGGCAACGGCGATCACCCGATGCCCCCGTTCGGCTAGGCCATCCACCAAAAGCCCGCCATTCGCCGGAACCTCCGCTGCCTTGGATACAACCTCGAACGCCCCCTTCGTGATGCGAAGCTCGTTGCCCTCGATATCGGCAACGAAAGCCTCCGACGCCTTGGTCGTCGGATCGAAGGGAACGAACCGCACAAGCCGTTCGGCGGCGATATGACCGGTCGCCTTGGCCGCCGCTTGTATAGCGGCGTCGATTGGGTCTTGCTCGGCCTCAGAACTCGCAAGTGCCGCAAGCGCCAGCACACGGTGGCGGTCGAACCCCGGCATTGCGGAAACCTCGACGACCTTCAGTTCATTGCGCGTCAGTGTGCCGGTCTTGTCAGCACACAGCACGTCCATGGCGGCAGCCTCGTGCGCGGCCGAAAGCCTAGTCAACAGAACGCCGCGTCGGGCTAGAATCTGCGCAGCCAGCGCAGCGGAGAGAGTAAACGTCGCTGGCAGCGCGAGCGGGATCGTGGCCAGCACCGCCGTCAGCGCAAGGCGGATCAGATCGTCGCGCGGCAAAGCGATAGCGAATCCATACCCGATGATGAGCGCCGCGACCGTGCCGTTGATGATGGTAAGGTTGCGAGTGACGCCGAATACAGCCGCCTGCTCGGTGCTGGCAGCACGAGCACCGCGCACAAGCTCAGCTGTGCGCCCGAAATAGGTTTTTGCGCCGGTCGCCGTGACTTCAGCTATTGCCTGTCCGCGGCGCACGAGCGAACCCGCGTAAACCTGGGTGCCGGGATTTGCTTCGACCGGCACCGACTTGCCGGTGAGCATCGACTGGTCCGCCATCACGTCACCGGAGATGACGCGGGCGTCGGCTGGAACGAGTGCGCCAAGCGGGAGCCTGACGGCGTCGCCCAGCACGAGTTCCGCCGCGGGCAGCCTTGTCCATTCGCCATCCCTGCTCACCAGGGCGGTCGGCGCGAGCCGCTTCTTGAGTGCTGCCAAAGCTGCGCCGGCGCGGCCTTCCTGAACGAAGCTCAGGGTCGCGTTGAACAGGAGAAGCCCCGCGATCACCGCTGCTTCGATATATTTTTCAAGGAAAATCTGGAGAACGATCGCGATCTCCAGCATCCAAGGTATAGGCGACCAGAATTTCGCAAGGAATACTCGCCACCGCAGCGGCGCCTGTTCGGCGATGGCATTCGGACCGAATTCGACAAGCCGACGACGCGCTTCGCTGCTCGACAGGCCCGCAGGCGCTGCGGTCGTTGCAGTGACATTGAGCGCGTTTACCGGTTGCGCAGGCGTCATCTGCAAATTCACCAATCCCTGCACAGCTTACACGGTTCCAGCGCTTGGCTTGCAATCGACCGCACGTTGAATCTCACGTCTTTTTTTGGGATTTCGTTGATCCATCGCAAAAAACGACGCCACGTACATATACATCATAGATAATGTTTCTACGGGTTAGGCGGATGCTATGAGCCGTAATCGCATTGTGTTCCTCGCGGTTGTCCTAGTGCTCTTAGCGGGCACGGGAATCGGCGCGTGGGCGATGTTCCTGAGGCCGATCAAGGTCCAGGTTTCTCATGCCGAACGGGACGTCGCAGTTCAGGTCTTTGGGCTTGGAACTGTCGAGGCGCGCGTTACATCCAAGGTTGGATTCAAAGTCTCCGGTGTGCTGGTCGATCTTTACGCCGATGTCGGCAACCACATCGCCAAGGGCGCAGTCCTCGCTCAGCTCGACGACCGCGAGCAGCGCGCCCGAGTCGCTCGCGCCAAGGCGGCGGCCGAGCAGGCGCAAGCCAGTCTGAAAAAGGCAATGGCAAGCATCGCCAAGGCCAAGGCCAATTACGCCAATGCCAAGCGCATCAACACCCGTCGACAAACGCTGCTGCAGAGCAACAACACTTCGGTGGAGCAGGCGGATATCTCAAAGGCCGCAGAAGAAGCGACGCTGGCGGATGTGGACCTCGCCGAGAGCGAGGCCGCGGTAGCGCGCGCGGCCATCTCCGACGCCAAGGCGCAGGGACAGCAGGAAGCCGCCACGCTGGATTTCCACACCCTCACGTCACCCTACGACGCGATGGTAACGGCACGGCAGAAGGAACTCGGATCGGCTCTTGCCGCAGGAGAGCCCGTCTTCACGCTGATCGATCCAAAACAGGTTTGGGTGCTCGCGTATATCGACGAAAGTAAAGCTGGCGAAATCCAAGTTGGCGAGCAGGCCGAGATCGTTCTGCGATCCCGTCCCGGCCAACGGTTTCGCGGGCAGGTCGCCCGGATCGAGCCCGAGAGCGATCGCGTGAACGAGGAGCGTCGGGTTGAGATCACGTTCGATCAGTTGCCGGAAAACTTCCATCTCGGCGAGCAGGCAGAGGTCTATATCATGACGGTGCGGCTGGCCCAGGCTCTCCTGGTCCCGGAAGCAGCGATCGTCGGGCTCGGCAAGAATCAGGGAACAGTCTGGACCGTTGAGGATGGCCACCTGCAGCAACGAGAGGTGACACTTGGACACCGGTTGCTCGATGGGCGCTACGAAATCACCGGCGGTGTAGCCGATAAGGCCATCGTGGTCAGTCAGCTGCGGAGCGGTCTACGCGTTGGCCGCGCGGCCGAGATTTCCGAAGGCAAAGGCTCATGAATCTGGCTTACCGGGATATCAGGCACAATTTGCTCCGGTTCGTCCTGACCAATTTGGGCCTGAGCCTGTTGCTCGGCATCGTAATCGTGATCACGGGGGTTTACGGGGGCCTGATTGATGACGCGCTAAGGCAGGCTCGCGCCGCAAACGCCGACCTCTGGGTAGTTGAGGCTGGCACCAATGGGCCGTTCGCCGAAGGGTCGCGCATTCCGGGTGATACCAGGGAGGTGGTCAGCAGGGTCTATGGCGTCGAGCGCGCCGGCTCCGTCACCTACCAATCGGTCCAGACCAAGCTCAACGGCAAGCCACTTCGGCTTTTCCTCATCGGCTTCGAGCCGGGCCGGCCTGGCGGTCCCCGCAAGCTCGTGGCCGGGCGCGACATCGCGCGAAGCCATTACGAAATGATCGTCGACCGTTCGGCTGGCCTCGCGCTCGGCCAGGAGGTGCCACTTGGCACGCATAGTCATAAGTTCACCGTCGTCGGCCTGATGCAGACCGAGGTCACGGCTTCCGGCGATCCTGTGGGCTACATAACCTTGCGCGATGCGCAAGCACTGCAGTTCGAGCTCGCTCCTCCGGCCGAACGCCGCGAAGTCGCACGCGGCGGATCATTGCAAACCAATGATCAAATCAACGCCGTCATTGCCAAAGTGTCGCCCTACGTCCCGATCAATGAGGTCGCGGCAGCTCTGGCGCGATGGAAACATCTCACGACGCTCACGCAGGAGCAGCAGGAAACCTTGTTGAGCAAGTTCGTCATCGAGAAGGCACGCAATCAGCAGCGTCTGATCATGATACTGCTGATAATCGTATCCGCGGTCATCATTGCCTTGATCGTCTATACGCTGACCATGGACAAGGTCCGGTCCATCGCCACGCTCAAGTTTGTCGGCGCGCCGGATCGGACCATCATCGGTCTCATCGTCCAGCAGGCATTATCGATGGGAATATTTGGTTACTCCACCGGGCTGGCGCTCGTCCTCATCTTCAAGCCCTACTTTCCACGGCGGCTCGTGCTTGATCCCGAGAGCATTGCCGCCGTGTTCGTGATCACGGTAGTGGTTTGCCTGGTCGCCAGCACGCTCGGAATTCGGCTGGCTCTCAAGGTGGACCCGGCAGAAGCCCTCTCCGCAGCGGGGTAGCACCATGGCCGGGACAAGCGGTCAGGCGGTCGTGCGCGTCGAAGCACTCTCCAAGCATTTCGGCGAGGGCAGCGCGCGCGTTGATGCCCTGATCGATGTGAATCTGGAGGTTTACCCGGGCCAGGTTATTGGTCTCATGGGCCCGAGCGGCTCGGGCAAGACGACGTTGCTCAACTGCATCGCCTGCATTCTGGAGCCAAGCAGCGGGCGCGTCACGCTCGACGACGAAGTGGTCTATGACGACCGCTGGCTCAAGTCCGATCTGCGGCGGCTGCGGCTCGACAAGATCGGCTTTATCTTCCAATACCCCAATCTGCTGCCGTTTCTCGATGGCAGCGACAACGTCGCCGTGGTGCTGCATCTTGCTGGATTTAGCGCAGCGGCCGCCCACACGCGCGCCGTCGAGCTGCTCGACTATCTCGAAGTCGGCCACCGCAAGCACGCGATGCCTGCCCAGCTTTCAGGCGGCGAAGCCCAGCGTGTGGCAATTGCTCGCGCGTTGGCCAACCGGCCGCGCATCATCCTCGCCGACGAGCCGACCGCGCCGCTCGATTCGGTTCGCGCCAAAATCGTGATGGACCTGCTGCGCAAGGTGGCAGTCGATCAGAACGCCGCGATCATTTGCGTCACGCATGACGAAATGATTCTCGATCGAATTCGATCACATTTTCCGGCTGCGCGACGGGAGACTCGAAGCGCAAGTGACACACCCAAGTCGGCTTGCCAGTGTGAATGCGGGAGGAATCGAGGCAGATATATCCCTGCCGGAAGGTAATTCCTTGAATGGGTAGGGCCGCCGCAGTGCACGGTGTGCATTACCGCGGAACGCGCAGGTTTGCGCTCGTTGTTTTCGTACTGATGATTGCTCCGACCCTGTGGCTCGGACTGCGCACTTATGGCTCTTTCTATTTGTTGCGCTCCGCCTATGAGGCAGGCGCGCCGACGACCAGCAGTATCCGCGCCTGGATGACGCTCGACTATGTTGCTGCGGCCTTTCGCGTGCCCAAGGCACGCTTGATCACGCAGCTTGGATTGCCGCCGGCGACCAATGGAGATTCAAGCCTCAAATCTCTTGCCAGCACAGCAGGGCTTTCACCCTCCCAGTATGTCCAGCTGGTTCAGCGCGCAATTGCAAATATCAGTCCCAATGTCAGGTCGAACCAGCACGCCGGAGATGCGCCGAGCTGGTTCGAAACCATAAGCGACCAGACACTGACTGCTTTGCTGGTCTACGGGTATCCGGTTCTCGGCCTGACGCTGCTGTTCGGCGCCGTCGGCTTACCGCTGCCCGATGGCATTGCGGCTGCGTTTGCGGGCACCTTGGTAGCGCAAGGACGCCTGAACTGGGCAGGCGCTGCCGCGACTATTCTGTTCGCCTCTCTTCTTGGCGATATCGTCGGATATTTTCTCGGGCGATGGCTCGGTCGTGAGATTTTGGTGAGTCGAGGCCGCTGGTTCGGTTACACGCCGGAGCGCCATGCCCGCGCCCAGGTGCTGTTCGAGCGATGGGGCGGCCTCACCATCTTCATGACGCGCACGTTCATGTCCTATCTGAGCTCCGTTTCCAACTTGCTGGCCGGAATGAGCTGCTATGACCTGCCGAAATTCCTTGCAATCGTACTTGCCGGCCGCCTGCTTTGGACGGCGGCGTATCTCGGTCTCGGCTATATGATCGGCGGGGATTGGGAGGCGGCGACGGCCTTTCTAACCAATCTGAGCGGCCTCACGATCGCGCTGACCGCGCTCGGCGTATCGGGGGCTGTGGCCTGGTGGCCCAACCCAGTCGAACGCGCCTGAGCAATGGCCGCGACTGCGAGGCAAGCCGCTGCGACAGTTCCCCGGGATGCCCCGGGATGGGGCACCCAAGTCTGCTCCGGGTCCGACCGAGCCGGTTCAGGTCGAGCCGGTTCAGGTCGAGCCGGACCGCGCCCTCGCGGCCGGCATCATAACCGGAGCAATCGGCGTGCCATGACTGAATGTCAGGCCTGCCGTCCGCCGCGGTCCGTCAGAAATTCCGCTGGGCGCGGAACACCACGGACAGGGTGCCCAGATCCTTGGCGGTGTAGACACCGGTCGGACGCGCACCCTGCGCCTTGCCGAGGGTGACGGCTTCGCCGTTGAAGGCCGTCTCGACGCGCGCGTAGAGGACGTCGACCGCAAGCCGGAAGCCTTTCACCGGGTACCAGTCGGTGCGGGAGCCCACGGTCCAATAATTGAAGCCCGGATCGCAGGCCACGTTGTTGGCAACGCGGATATTCTGGGTCGTTCCGAAGCCGAGGTTGCCACAGAACCAGCGATTGTTGACCACGGTGTCACTGTAGCTGATCTTCGTAAAGTTGCCGTACACGGAGGTCGCGACATTGGGCAGCCAGAAGTGCTCGTAACCGGCACCCGCCGTCCAGGCCGTGGTCAGCTCAAGCCCGCTGCCGTTGACATAGACCGCGTCCGTGAGCACGCCGAGCGCAACGTTGTTGCCGCTGCCGAACAGGCCGGGGCTGGCCAGCGTGCTGCCGCCGGAATAGGCTGCAGCGCCCACACCGTAGTTGAAGTAGCCGCCGAAGTGATCGCCGGGGCTAATCCAAGGCGCCTTGATGTCGATGCCCGAGAGCACCGCCCAGCCCCACTTGTCGTCCGGATAGCCGCACTGCGTGGTGCCGGTCGGCGCGCACGAGAAGCCAGTCGTCGGCGCCGTGTAGTAGGTGGCATGGTTGTTGTTGAAGATCGCCGACACGCCCAGCCGTCCCCACGCCTGGTTGACCGCGAAGTTCACGTAGGGATTTGGATTCTGCATGCCGGCGACGCTTGTGGTCGGGTTGGAGCCGACCGTCGTGACGTTGTTGGAGAAGTTCGACACCGACTTGATACGGCGCTCGTCGGCACCGAGGTTCAACGTCATGCCGTTGCCCAGCTCCCAGGTGTAGGCGATCTGGTTGGTGCCGTTGGCGCCAGTGTCGCTCTGGTTCTGGGTCTGGTGCAGCGACTTGAACGTGTCGTCGCCCGGCGTGCCAGGAATGTCGCTGAACGACTTGGTGTGGCCGAACGTGAAGCCCGCCCACTGGATGAAGGCGCGTTGCGGAGCGACCGAGACCGTGTTCTGATTCTCGTTGTTGATGTGGACCGCTATGAAAGTCCGCAGCGTCCCGTAGGCCGTCTGCGTGCGGCTGTCGAAATCGAAGTGTGCGCGATGCCGCGTCGAGTATTCGCTCAGCGTGCGGTCGTGCGCACCGTTGGCGCCCGAGTAGTTCGGCGTGCGGGCGCCCCGCACATTGAAGCCGTAGTCAGCCCGGACATAGCCTCCGATCTTCAGGCAGATGTCAGAGCCCGGGATGTAATAGAACCCCGCGCCATAGAGGCTGCAGATCTTCACATATTCGACTGGCTTTGCCTTGACCGGAAGATCAGCAGCCTGCGTTCCGGTAACCGCGACCAACCCTGCCGCAGAACCGAGCAGAAGACGTTTGATCATGTTCATTTCGGACCCCCAATTTAATTCTCTGTAGTCATCAAGAGGGATGCGTTGCTGCCGGGTGCGCGGCGCCTCTAAGCGGCGCCTCCCATCAGTCCCCCTCGGATAGAGCCCTTCCCCAAAAGCTGAACGTAGCGACGAGGGAACACTCCCTCCGTGCACGCAACTATCCGACTACTGGGCAGGCAATCAGTACTGCCGACAAAACGGTAGTAAAATTTACATAACGTTCAGGGATTTCCACTTCACTGTTGCAGGAACAACGCTGTTTATGGAAAGAATACGCGCTGGCAAGGTAACCTGACGCCACTTTCTACCAGTAGTTGGATCAAAACTAACTTGGCACTATCTTGGCGCGCAATTCGAACGCCACGTGAGAACGGCTTTGGTCAAAGTCGAAAAGAGCGCAGCGTGAGCGCAACAGGTCTGCTTTCAGGCGAATCGCGACCACGCCCGCATCGAGGCCCTTCACGGAGATCGGGCGGCAGGGCGGGACGGCACGCGCCACACTACGAAGCAATACCGTTGACTTGAACGCCACGCCGGCAGCACCTGTGCTGCCGGCGCGCTCCATGCAGGTTCATGCCTTGGGGACAGCCAAGGCGACAAATCGCATCCCCTGGGCGTTCTTGACTTTCATGAGAACGGCCTTCTTGCCGTCGTGCTTCGCCGCGGCAATGCCGGCCTTCACGTCCGCCGGCTGGGCCACCGGCTTGCCCGATACTTCGAGGATCACGTCGCCGTCCGAAATGCCCTTGCCCGCAGCCGCCCCGTCGGGATCGACGCCGACAACGACGACGCCGTGGTCGCCGGCACCCGACACTTCGCTCGCGGGCGCGAGCTTGAGGCCGAGAACGGTGGTGTTGTCGCTTTCGGGGGTTTCCGCTTTTGCAACCTTCGCGTCTTTCAGCGTGCCGAGCGTCAGAGCGATCGTTTGCTCCTTGCCCTTGCGCACGAACGTCACCTGCGCCTTGTCGCCCGGCTTGAGCGCTCCGACCTTGCGTGCGAGCTCGCGCAAATCCTTGATCGGCTGACCGTTGAGCTTGGTGATGACGTCTCCGGATTTCAGGCCCGCTTTGGCGGCGGGCGTATCAGGCTGGGCCTGATCGACCAGGGCGCCGCTTGCGTCCTTGAGGCCGAGACTTTCTGCGATCTCCTGCGTGACGGGCTGAATCTGCACGCCGATATAACCGCGTGAAACCACGCCGCCATGTTCGAGCGAATTGATGACGCTGTTGACCGTGTTGGCCGGGATCGCGAAGGCAAGCCCCACGCTTCCCCCCGACGGCGAGTAGATCGCCGTGTTGACGCCCACGACCTGACCTTTCAGATTGAAAGTCGGGCCGCCCGAGTTGCCTTTGTTGATCGGCGCGTCGATCTGCAGGTAGTCGTCATAGGGACCGGAGCCGATATCCCGCCCGCGGGCCGAAACAATTCCGGCCGTCACGGTGCCGCCGAGGCCGAAGGGATTGCCGATCGCAACCACCCAATCACCCACCTTTGGCAACTCGGTGGCGAGCCCCACGTAGGGATAATCGCCTTTCTCGGTGACCTTCAGAAGCGCGAGGTCGGTTTTCGGATCGGTACCGATGACCTTGGCCGTAAGCGTCTTGCCGTCATCCGTCGTCACCGTCACTGACTTGGCGTGCTCGACGACGTGGTTGTTGGTGACGACGTAGCCGTCCGCCGAGATGAAGAAGCCGGAGCCTTGCGCCATGGCCCGCTGCGGCGTCCGGCGACGAGGCTCACCGCCATTGGGATTGCCAAACCGCTTGAAGAACTCCCGCATCTCCGGCGGCAGATTATCCAATTGGCCGGCGAGATCGTCCGATCCCGCCACTACATTCTCGACCGTCACCTTGACCGCCACGACTGCCGGCTTGACCCGGTCGACGACCGGGGCAAAGGACGGCATCGACTGCGGCTCGAGGTCGGATGTAATGACCGCCGCGGCCTTTACCGGTGTGGATGGCGACAGGATGGCCCCACCGATGAAGCCCGATGCAATGAGAGTCAAAGCCGCTGCCGTGGCCATGAGGCGCGTGCGCCCCAGGCCGCTGTCAAAGCTCATGTTCGACATCAAATATCTCCGTAGCTGGATGATTGGCGACGTGCGCCCCATGCGGCGCACATCGTGCCCCGGCGCGCCTGTGCGCGAGATGGCCGCCGCATTACGCTTTTGTCATGTGACGGGACGGCAGGCATGCGCTGTCGCCGGCCGCCGCCCCCCGTCTGGCGTCCCTGAATATTATCTCTGGGAGAAATAGCGCCCGGGGCAAACGGACGGGAACCCTCCGTATTGCCCGCCATCTGGGCCGAAGGAGCGTTCCTGGCGGTACGGCCAACTCGCTTGTATTGACTTATTGTGAATTTCACTCTATATTGACCTACCCACTTTCGCCAAAGGGGCACCGGAACGGGAGCACCTGCGTCGCCGTTCGTTCCGGGATTTCTGATTTCGCGAGGACCGATGGGAAGCCCAGTCCTTGTGAGTCGGAAGCGTGTGCCCTCGTCCGCCGGCTGGCGTGGGAACGAACGGCGGAGCAAGGCAAACGAGCGAGGCAAACGAGCAAGGGCAAACGAGCAAGGGAACCAGAGATCATGCGTGTCGCAGCTTTTTGCCAAAACGAACCCACCAGGGCGAAAACTCCTGCTATATCAACGACATCGCTGGCTTTTTGGCGCGCGCGCCGGGCCCCCGCTGGAAAGCGCATCGCAGATTTTGGCCAACACGAACCCAACAGGTGAAATTCAAGTTATTTCAATGACATAGCTCCACTTTCGTGGCGCCTGCCTTACTCGGGGTCGTCCGGCGTCTGCGAGGGCACGAGCGTCGGCGACTGCTCGTCGGTGTTGGGCTCCGACAAGCTCCGCGCCATCAGGAAGTCGTCGATGCACGCGAGCGCGAATTTTCCCTCGGGCAGATCGTCAAACTGGATCGCGATCTCGCGCGCGCGCCGGCAGATCGCGTGCGTTTCCTCAAACGACAGGACCTTGTCGAGCAGCGCAAGCAAAAGCGGAGTGGTGATGGCGCCGCCGGCAAGCGCGACGCCAAGGGCTTGTTGCTGCTGAGTGGGTGGGGCCGGCGTTGAAGGTGACAGAGAGGCAAGTTTGGAAACGGACTTGTTCGGACGCATACGCATGTTCCACAAGATCAGAACGCCGCGGGTAACAGCGTAGCACGCCGTGCCGGAAGCGAGAGTACTTTCGGGCCAGGCTGAAGCGGCAAAAAGGCTCAGGATTGGTAGAATAGTAGCTTATCTGGCAGGATCGCCGGACCGAGGCCGCTGGCTTCAGAGGCGATCAATTCAGGCTTATTGTTTCACCAACGCCGGGCGCTATACCGGAAACAGAAAAGCTTATCGGGAGGAAGACCATGATCCGTCACGAGCCCAAGATCACCCGTCGGGCAGCGCTCACCGGTGCCGCCGCCATTGGCGTCGCGGGGCTGAAGCTATCAACGTCCAACGCGCAAGGCGCGCCCGCGGCGGCGGCGGCGGCCAATACCAAGCTGACGGTGACCGGCTATTTCCGCAGCCCGGCCTTTCTCATTGCCACGCACAAGGGTCTGTTCGCCAAGGAACGGCTCGATGTCGAGTTTCATCTCGTGCGCCTTGCGCCCGAGCACAACAAGGGATTGGCGGAAGGCCGTTGGCCGATCACGCTGTCATCGGTCGACACCATGCTCGCACGCACAACGCAGGACGGCGTCGACTTCGTCGCCTTCCTGGAGGCCGAGGAAGGCTTGAGCGTTCAGCTCATCGTGAAGCCCGAGATCAAGTCGTTCGCCGATCTGCGCGGCAAGCTGTTCGCGGCCGATCCGGTCGATTCCAACTACGATCTGATCCGCAACAAGATCATGCGCGACCACGGCATTTCGGAAAGCGAATACCGCATCGAGATCCTCGGCAATTCGCGGGCGCGCGCGGCGGCATTCGCGGCCGGCAAGGTCGATGCCGCGATGCTGCAGCCGCCGTTCACCGAGCAGGCGCTCGCCAAGGGCGGCGTGGTGCTCGCCGAAGGCGCCAAATATGTGCCGAACTGGCCGCTCGTCTGCGGCTGGGGACTGCGGCGCTGGCTCGCCGACAATCGCCCGACGGCGGTGCGCTTTGCGCGCGCGATGGCGTCAGGCGCAGACTGGCTGCTCAAGCCGGAAAACCGCGATGAGACGATACAGCTGATCATGAAAGAGGAACGGCAGAACCGCGCGCGGGCGGAAAAGAGCTACAGCTACGTCGTGCCCAAATGCATGATCCAGCCGGAATCGATCCGCAAGAACGTCGAACTGCGCATCGAGCTCGGCTATTACAAGCCGCCGCACAAGCCGACCGAAGCGTTCTATGATGCGAGCATCTGGTCGGAAGCAACCGGCGAGCCGGCACCCGCGCCGGCCGGCATGCCGCGCAATGCGGCATAGGCCAGTAAGCTCGGGCCAGTAAGCTCGGGCCAGTAAGCTCACTCAGGCTTTGCTTTGCAGCGCTCGCTCGCCGCCGCCCTCATTTCCGAGGCACGCGCTCGATCGTACCGATTTCCAGAATCGAGCGCGCGCGCGCGACGATGGCCGGCGACACCGAGGCGTATTTCCGCACGAACGCCTCGACCTCCTGGCCGCTCATCGGCAACACCGGCAGGCCTGATTTCTTTGTCGTTGCAAGAATCTCGGGGTCCCGCACGGTCGCGTCGAACGCGGCGCGCAGCATCGCGGTGCGCTCCGGTGGAATGTCCGGCGGCGCCGCGACCCAGCGGCCGATGATGCCGCGGGTGTAGAGCATGTTGAACAGCTGCCGCTCTTCTTTGTTGCGGGCGAAGTCGAGCATGTAGGGGACGCCCTTGAGCTCCTCGCTCTTGCGCGCGAGCTGCAGGATCGGCACCAGCTGGCCCGTCGCATAGAAGCTGTTGAACGTGGATTTGAGCGCACTCATCATATAGGCGCAGGCGCCCTGGATTTCGCCGCGCTGCATGGCGAGCAGCAGCCCCGCGGTTCCCTTATAGCCGTGGATGACTCTGATGTGGGCGCCGAACAGCGCGTTGAACGAGCGCGGGTGCTCGCTGGCTATACCCGACGGCGCAACTGCACCGAATATCGCGGGCTTCTTCAGCAGGTCGTCAAAGCTCTCAATGCCGGCGCCCTTCCACACCGAGCAGGTTTCGGTCGCCTGGTCGAAATTGCCGATCCAGGTGAAGTCGGTCGGCGCGTAGCTCGCCGCCGTATTGCCGAACATGCTGGCGAACACCGCGCTCGGCAGCGCCATCAGCAGTACGGTTCCATCGCGCGCGGCCCGTTTGGCGACATGGTTCGCCGCCACCACGCTGGCGGCACCCGGCATGCTCTGCACGATAACAGTGGGATTGCCTGGCAGATGCCGGCTCAGACCGGTAGCAAGCACGCGCGCATAGGCATCGAGCGCCCCGCCCGGCACCTCGCCGGTCAGCACCGTGACGGTCTTGCCCTTATAGAAATCGTTATCGGCTGCACCAGCATCCACTGCAGCGACGAGGCCCACAATGGCTACAGCGTAACGCGCGAGCCGCCCAAAGATCTGTCCAAGCGTCGATATCGTCTGCACGAGCACGATGCGCACACCCTCGGTTGATTATGGAAGCTTATAATCTTCATCTATGGTACGAATTGGCAGCGCCGCCAAGAGCGCCTGTAGTCGCAGTGGACAAATGGAACCGACGGCGGCACGCGGCGGATTTGTTCGATCCGCGGGACCGACGAAGGCTAGTCATTGAATAGACTGATGGAACCGCGAGAGCACTCGCGGACATCGACCGGGGACTGAAACGCATGCGCAACATGGACAAGGTTTCTTTTCCCTACCGGGCCTCGACCCATCTCAACCTCCTGCACGTCATATCGGAATCGGGCTCGTGGGCGAAACATGGGCTCGACGTGAACTACGACTTCCAGGTGTCCAAGAGCGACGCGCACCGGCTGGTCGCCAAGGGCGAGATCGAGTTCGTGGGCGGCAATCACATCTCGACCTACGGGCATCGCGCGCGCGGCGACAAGTGGGTCTACCTCGGACAGACGCTCAACGCCGTCGATCCCAAGCTGGTGGTGCGGGCGGATTCCGGCATCAACGGCATCGCTGATCTCCACGGCAAGAAGATCGGCACGCGCGGACATCACCCCGGCCTCAACGACTGGCTGCTGCTCAAGCAACGCGGTCTCGATGTCGACCGCGAAGACATCGAGCTCGTCAGGGAACTGCCCGACTACATTTCTATCGAGGCAGCCGATCAGCTCGAAGGCGCCGCGGCCGAAGCTGCGAAGAACAAGAAGCGGGCGCCGGTGTGGCACTGGGTGCGCGACGGCCAGGTCGACGCGGCGCTCCTGATGGCGCCCTCGCATCTGTTCGCCGCCGATGCCGGGCTCAAAGTGATCGACATCGAGCCTTTGCCGATGATCTGGTTCACGACCATCTCGTCGAGCTTGCCGTTCGTGGAGAAGAATCCGGATATTGTCGAGCGCTTTCTCAAGGGCATCATCGAGGGCATCCACTTCTTCAAGACCGAGCCGGACAAGAGCATCGACATCATTGAGCGCCGCTACACCAAGGAAGGCCAGCTCAATCGCGCGCAAGCGACCTGGATCTACCAGAACCTCGCGCCCAAGCTCGAAGCCAAGCTCTACCCGTCAATGACCGCGATCGCGAACGTCTATGAGGAGGCCAAGCGCGAGGACAAGGATGCGAGGCGTATCAACCCGATGGAATTGTGGGACCTGCATCACGTCCGCCACATCGACGATTCAGGATTCATCGACGGGCTCTACGCCCAGAGCAATAATGATTCACGGGCCACGAAACGCAACGATCCGGAATTCAGGCAAGAGCAGGAGCATCAAAAAGCGCAAGCGGTCGCCGCCATCAAGGCGTGCGGGCATCTCGAAGGCGTGGACTGCGGCTGCCATTGAGGCGCGTCGCGGCGGGAGCGCGGGCGCAAGCCGTGAACCAACCCCGTTGTCGTCCCCGCGCGGGCGGGGACCCATACGCCGCAGTCTCGCGGTGTGGCCCGGTCGACGATAAATCTGAATCGATAGTGGTTATGAGTCCCCGCCTGCGCGGGAACGACACGCAGAGCGCGGACCGCGCAGCGCCCCTCCTCCACTGCTTTATGGCCCGGCGGCCATGACGCCCCCTACCGCCGCGGGAACGCGAACGTGTCGCCGTATTTCTTCAGGATAGCCTCGCGCTGGCCCTTGTCGATGCGGTTGACTGGCGGGAACTTGTCTTTCCAGGACCAGGGCCGCACCGCGTAAACGATCGCGCGCGAATTGGTGAACGGACCGTTGGCGGTTTGCTCCGGCGGCATGCGCGGATCGAGCGGCGTCGCCCAGCAGTCCCCGATAATATCGATATCGGTCTTGGGATCGGCGCGCGTCGTCATCGCCCAGATCACCTCTTTCATGTCGGAGGGATCGATATCCTCATCCACAATCACCACGAACCGCCCATTGCGCGCCGCCGCCGCGCTGGCGAGCACCGCCATGCCGGCCTGCTTGGCGTGCCCGGCATACTGCTGCTTGATCGAAACAACGACCAGGAAGGGATTGTGCACGTAGGTGCCGACGATGCCCGGCACGCCCGCCGCCTCCAGCTGCTCCCACAGGATGCCGCCTTCGAAACGCACCGAGTGATGCGGCGCGCCCGGCCACTGCGGCGCCATGTTGAGAAGGATCGGATCGTTGCGATAGTAGATCGCCTTGACGCGGATCACCGGCTGCTCGTCGGCGGTGCCCTTGGTGCCGACCGTGTAGTAGCCGGGCCACTCGCCGAACGGCCCTTCGAGCCGCAACTCGACCTCGGGCGGCGGCATCTCGCCTTCGATGACGATCTCGGCGTGCGCCGGGATCGGCAGGCCCGTGAGCGGGCCCTTGATCACCTCGATCGCCCGGCCCAGCATGCCGCCGGCGCGGTCGAGCTCGGAAATGCCGAACGGGAATTTGGTATAAGAGAGAAAGAACAGCAGCGGATCGCCGCCGAAGGTCGCCACCACCGGACAGGCCTTGCCTTGCTTCCAGTAGCGCTCCGCGATCAGCCGGCCCTGCTGGCCCGGGCTCTGCCAGATGCCGAGCAGATTGCGCTCGTGCACCTGCATCCGGTACGTGCCCATGTTGACGTAGCCCGTTTCCGGATCGCGATTGATGAAGCAGTCGCCGGTCCCGATGTAGCGGCCGCCATCCATGCGATGGGATTGCAGCACCGGAAACTTGAACAGGTCGACCTCGTTGTCCCGCATGATGTTCTGCATCACCGGGCCAGTCGCGACCTCCTGCGGCGGGATGGGCGCCGCGTGCTTGATGCGCTGCGCAGCGTGCCGAACGATCTCCATCTTCGACGTGTCGGGTGGCAGCCCGAGCGCAATCGCCATGCGCACGCGCGAGGCGGTCGGGATGCTGAGCACGCGAAAGCCCTTGGGATAGCCCTTGATCTCGTCGAACATCAGCGCCGGCGGCTCGTCGATCATTTCCGAGACGGTTTCGGTCAGCGCCCCGATCTCGAGGTTCCAGTCGGCGTCCTTGATCACTTTCACTTCGCCGTGCTTCTCGCACTCGGCCAGGAATGAGCGCAGTCCGTCATATTGCTGTTGCATTGCATTCCTGCCTTGCTGATCGCGCCACTTGAAGACGCTACTGGGGCTCGATGCCCGCGTCTTTGACGATGCGCTTCCATTTCGCCACGTCCGACTTCACGCGCGCCGCGAACTCGTCCGCCGTCATCGGCATGGCATCGTAGAAGCTCTCGTCGAATTTCTTCTTGTACGCGGGATCGCGGAACATCGCCTGGATGTGGCGGTTGATCTCATCGACAATCGGCTTCGGCGTCCCGCGCGGCGCGAACAGCGCATACCAGGTTTCCACCTGCCAGCGCGGCAGCCCGATCTCGGGCGCGGCCGGCAGGTCCGGCAGATAGGGCAGCCGCTTTGGTGTCGCGGTCGCAAGCCGGCGCAATATGCCCCGCTCGACGAACGGCGCCACGGTGCCGTTGCCGACGGCGATCGCCTGGATGGTTCCGGCCACGAGGTCGGTCATCGCCGGTGCGATCCCCCGATAGGGCACATGCACGAGATTGATGCCGGCAAGTCGCGCGAACAGCGCGAGCGCAAGATGCGGCGTGGTGCCAAGTCCGGCCGAGCCGTAGTTGATCGCGCCCGGCCTGGACTTCGCGAGCGCGATGAACTCCTGCGCGGTCCGCGCCGGCAGATTGGCATTGATGGTGAGGACCTGTGGAACCTCGGCAAGAGGAGCGACCGGGACGACATCGTTGAGCGTGTCGACCGGGTTCTTCTTGAACATCGCGGGATTGATGGTGATGGCGCCGTTGGTAGCCACAACCAGGGTGTGGCCGTCCGGCTCGCTCTTTGCCACCTGCTCGAGCGCGATGTTGCCGCCGGCGCCGGGGCGGTTCTCGACCACGATCGGAAGCCCGGTCCGCTTGCCGAGCCAGTCGGCGGCGAGCCGGCTCAGGATGTCGGTGGCGGCGCCGGCCGAGACCGGCACCACGATCCGGATCGGTTTTGATGATAGTGTCTGCGCCGACGCCGGGCCGCACAGCATAAGCGCCACACAGCCAAATAGAAGTTGCAGCGGCTGTCTGAGCATGTTTCCTCCACGCGTTATCCTATCGGATTTATGGCAGACGTGTACTGTCAATGACAGCCCGCTATACTGTTAGGGTGAAGGCGAGCTCTACGGCCGGTTGTGAACGCCTGTGCTTGCTCTATGCGGGCTACAGAACGGTGTGGGCAGGCGAGTGATAACAAGAGGTGACGATGGGAAGCGATCGCAAGGCGAAGCTGGCTGAAGTCAATCACTGGGAGGAGTTGCTCAAGCTGCGCGATCGCCAGCGCGAGCAGACGCGCAACGGCATCCAGGTCATCAAGGAAGCCGAGCTGCCGCTGGAGGTGAGCCGGCAGGGCCTGCTGCGCTGGTACCTGCACCCGGAGATCAAGGACACCTGCCTGTCGGTGCTCTTGTTCTATCAGCAGGAGATTCCGCCCGGCAGCCGCTCGGGCCGGCTCAAGTTCCAGGGCGGACAGGTGATGATGATCACGGAAGGACGCGGCTACACGACCATCGACGGCGTCAAGCATCCCTGGAAGGCCGGCGACGTGCTCAACCTGCCGCTGCGCGCCAACGGCATCATCGTGCAGCACTTCAATGCCGACCCCGACAACCCCGCCAAGTTCGTCGCCGTCGAGCCGAACTGGCTCGAAGGCGTCTCGGTCGATCGCGGCTGCGGCTTCGAGCAGCTCGAAGATGCGCCCGAATTCCGGCCCAGCACGTAAGCAAGAAGGAGCAAGAACAATGGCTGAAGTCGAACGCGTGCGCGAACGCGAGCGGCCACCGCTCAAGGACAACCCCTATGAGCGCGTAATGGCGCAAAGGAAGGCGCTGGCAGAGCGCAACCTCACCGGGCCCGTGGTCATCGACTGCACCCAGCAGGAATGGTTCCAGGCGCGCCAGGGCAAGCTCAAGTTCTTCCTCGATCCGGTGTCGTTCAAGAACACGCCGCTGCAACAGTGGCGTGTCTTCATCCACGACATCAAGACGCGCTCCGGCAAGCACCGCCATCAGGGCGGCCTCGTCATCTACGTGCTCGAGGGCAAGGGCTATTCGATCGTCGAAGGCGAGCGCAAGGACTGGGAAAGGGGTGACCTGGTGCTGCTGCCGATGAAGCCTGGCGGCGTGGAACATCAGCATTTCAATGCCGATCCCTCGCATCCCGCGATCTGGGCAGCCTTCATCAATATCCCGATCCAGGAATACCTGGCGTCCGACCTGAAGCAGGAGGAAGTGTCGCCGGACTTCAAGGAATAGTGGCCGGCCACAAGCGGGCTAACGGAAACACAGGGAGGAGGATCACATGCTGAGCGCCAACGACGTCGGCGGCCTGATGGCCATGATGCCGGCCTTTGCGACCGACGACGCGGCCGACATTCGCGCCACCTCGACGATCGACGTCGGCCGCCTGCACCACGGCCTCGACCGCATGATCCGCGATGGCGCCAACGTGACCGCGACGACCGGCAGCTTCGGCGAGTGCCACACGCTGCTGCCGGATGAGCTTCGCACGCTCGCGCATGAATTGGTCGCAGTCGTGAAGAAGCGCGTGCCGCTGTTCATCGGCGTCACCTCGGTGAACAGCCGCGAGGCCTTGCAAAAAATCAAAATGGTCGACGGCTCGGGCGCCGACGGTGTCCTGCTCGGCGTGCCTTATTATTTTCCCTCGAGCGTCGAGAACGCGGTGCGGCTTTATCGGGACGTCGGTGAGCTCTTCCCCAAGCTCAACATCATGATCTACCACAACCCGGCGCTGCATCATGTGAGGCTGCCGGTCGAAGCCTTCACGGCGATCACTCGGAACGCGGCCGTGGTGGCGATGAAGGACAGCCATCGCACGCCGCAGGAATTCACCGAGCTGCAGCAGATCATCCGTGGCAAGATCAGCGTGATGGTGAACCAGAACCAATACGCGACCTATGCACCACTCGGCGCCGCCGGCCTGTGGTCGATCGATGCCTGGATGGGGCCGTGGCCGCAATTGGCGCTGCGCGATGCAGTTGCGCGCGGCGACTTCGAGGCCGCCGAGGCGATCACCCTCGACATCGCGCCGCCCCACCGGCCGCCCGCGAACCTGTCGTGGCGCGAGACCGCAGCCAAGATCGCGATCCGCATGGCAGGCTATGTCGATCCAGGCCCGCTGCGGCCGCCGTTCGTAGAGATCCCGGCCGAGGTGACCGAGCGCATGAAGCAGCGCGTCGAGCGCTGGAAGAAGGTCTGCGAGAAGTACCGCGCGCTCGTGCCGGCGGAATGACGAGAGCCGCTGCGGATTGACGCGGGAGCGTGTTGCGGCCAACTCGAACCGGCATCCGTCATCCTGAGGCGGCCGCGCGCTTACGCGGCCCTCGAAGGATGGCGGCCCGGGCCGTCGCCCTTCGAGGCTCGCCCAAGAGGCGCGAGCGCCTCGGGGTGACGGTGCAAGCCATGAGCAAGCTAAAAAGCATTCCATATCGACGAAATTTGCTCTGGCCCCGAGCAAGCCAGAAGGCTGATGGGGATTGATCGCCCCTCTTTCGATCTGCCATGGTCCGCGGCGGGACTGACGCGGTGAAACAATTATGGAACTAGGACTGAACGGAAAGGTCGCGCTCGTGACCGGCTCGAGCCGCGGCATCGGCCGCGGCATCGCTGTGACGCTTGCCGACGAAGGCTGTGATCTCCTGCTCACGGGGCGCGATGGCGCGGCGCTCGACGAGGTCGCCGCTGCGGTCCGCGCCAAGGGCCGTAAGGCGGTAAGCATTGTCATCGATCTGCGCAATGAGGACGCGCCAGCGAAGCTCGTCGATGCCGTCCAGCGCGAATTCGGCCACCTCGACATTCTCGTCAACAACGCCGGCACCACCAAGCGCGGCGATTTCTTCGAACTCACCGACGCCGACTGGCAGGATGGCTTTGCGCTCAAGTTCTTTGCCCATGTGCGGCTGGCGCGCGCGGCCTGGCCGCTTCTGAAGGCGCGGCGCGGCTCGCTCATCACCATCGGGGGAACGAGCGGACGGAAGCCGGAAGCCGCCTTTACGATCGGCAGCTCCGTCAACGCCGCCTGCGCCGCCTTCTCGAAGGCGATGGCGCATCGCGGCAAGGAGGACGGCGTGCAGGTCAACTGCATCCACCCGAGCTTTGTGGAGACCGAGCGGCAGTGGCGGCGCATCAGGGCCGAGATGGAGCGTACCGGCAATAATGAAGCCGCGGTCCGTCAGGCGTTTGTACGCGAGGCCGGTATCATTCGGTACGGCAAGGTGGAGGATGTGGCCGACCTCGTGGCCTTCCTGGTCTCGTCACGCGCGACCTGGATGCACGGCGCAACCATCGACCTCGACGGTGGAGAGATTGCAGTGCTGTGACCACTGTGGTCGTCCGCGCGCAAGCGGGGACGACATCGAGCAAGTCTCAAGGCATGAACGTTCTGCTCTCACCCGCGCGCATCGGTCCGGTCGAAATCCGAAATCGGATCGTGATGCCGTCGATGACGACACGCACGGCCGATGCCGAAGGAATGGTGACCGACGCCAGTCTCGCCTACTACGCGGCGCGCGCCCGCGGAGGCACGGGCCTCATCACAGTCGAGATGGCATCGCCCGAGCGAGCCGGCCGCCATCGCCGGCGCGAGCTTGGCATCTATGACGACCGCTTCCTGCCGGGCCTCACGCGCCTGGTTGAGGATATCCATTGTCATGGCGCCAAGGCGTCTATCCAGCTTGGGCATGGCGGCGGGCACACACGCACCGACATCTGCGGCGAGACGCCGATCGCGCCGTCGGCGATCCCGCACCCGGTCTATGAAGTCACGTTCGAGACGATCGTGCCGCAGGAGATGTCGCAGGCGCGCATCGCCGAAACCGTGGCCGCCTTCGCGGCCGCCGCATTGCGCGCACAACGGGCCGGGTTCGACTGCGTCGAGATCCACGCCGCGCATGGCTATCTGATCTCGCAGTTCCACGCGCCATTCGAGAACCACCGCAGCGACCAGTACGGCGGCAGCCTCGAAAACCGCGCCCGCTTCGGGCTTGAGGTGCTCCGCGCCGTCAAGGCCGCGGTTGGTGGAATGCCGGTCATTTATCGGCTGTCGGTCGCGGACTTCTTCCCCGGCGGCTTGCCGTGGGAGGAAGGAAAGCGGATCGCGCTCTGGGCTGCCGAAGCGGGCGCCGATGCGCTCCACATCAGCGCCGGCCACTACCGATCGCTGCCAACCGCGCATGTGATGATCCCGCCGATGGCCATGCCGGACGCGCCGTTTCTCGATTTTGCGGCCGATGTGAAAAAGGCGGTCGGCGTGCCGGTGATCGCGGTCGGGCGGCTGGGCGACCCAGCGACCGCGACTGCCGCGGTTGCGGAAGGAAAGGCGGATTTCATCGCGCTCGGACGCACGCTCATTGCCGACCCGCAGTGGGTCGACAAGCTCCGCCGCGGCGAGCCGATCAGGCGGTGCCTTGCATGCAACACCTGCATCGACGACATGCGCGGTGGCGCCGGCATCGGCTGCGTGGTGAACGGCACCGCCGGGCGCGAGCTTCTCTTCGCCGACGCAAGGCCGCCGCGAGGCGAGCGCATCGCGGTGATCGGCGCGGGGCCGGCCGGCCTCACCTATGCGTCGCTGATCGCCGAGGGCAATACCGTGACCGTGTTCGAGAAGGAACACGAGGCAGGCGGCGCCTTCCGGCTGGCCGGCAAGGCGCCGTTATTCCAGGGCGTCGAGGCCGACGAGCGAAGCCTCAACCGCTATGTCGATGATCTCGTCGTCGCTTGCATCCGCAAGGGTGTCACGTTCAATTACGGCACCGATGTCGCCACTCGCCCTGAGCTCCTGGCGCCCTTCGACCGTGTCGTTGTCGCAACCGGCGCGCGCTATCGCTTCGGGCTCGGACCGCTGGTGGCCACGGCGCTCGCTTGGGGCGCCGGACGCTGGCCCGGCATCCGGTCATGGCTCAAGCACGCGGGCTTGCGCGACTGGTTCTATCATCGGGCACGCCGGCCAACGGCGGGCGAGTTCAGCCGGCTAGCCAGGTCGGGTCAGATCGTGATTGCGATCGGTGACGCGGTGCAACCGGGCAAGAGCAAACCGGCAATAGCGCGTGCCTTCGAGGCTGCCCTGCTACCCGGTTCCAGCCAGCCGGACGCTTGACCGCGCGCCCACGGGGTCGCAATAAAGAGCGCGACTGCCCGCGTCCCTTGCAACCGACGAGTACGACCGTGGAGATCGAGCTTCCCGACGAGCTGAAGATGCTGCGCGACATGGTGCGGCGCTTCGTCAACGAGGAGCTGATCCCGATCGAGGGCAAGTCGCTCAATGGGCAAACGCTTAAGCCCGATATCGAGGCTCGCCTGACCGCCCGCTGCAAGGAGCTTGGGCTCTGGCAGATCGACGTGCCGACAGAGCTCGGCGGCCAGGGATTGGGCGTACTGGGCCGCGCCGTCGTCTGGTCCGAGCTCGGCCGCACCGTGGCCTTGCCGACGCGCGTCGTGCGCATCCTCGGGCCCGACATCCGCGCGCCGCTCTACGCGCTCGAGGGCGAGATGCGCGAGCGCTACCTGACCCCGGCCATCCGCGGCGAACGCGAAAGCTGCTTCGCCCAGACCGAGCCGGACGCGGGCTCGGACCCGGGCGCCATGCGCACCACCGCGGTCCGCGACGGCGACCATTACGTCATCAACGGCACCAAGCGCTTCATCACCGGCGCCGATCGATCCGATATCATCATCCTGATGGCCGCCACCGACCGCAGCAAGGGATCGCGCGGCGGCATTTCCTGCCTCGTGTTCGACAAGGACACCCCGGGCGTCAAGCTCACAACCTGCTTCAACACCCTCACCGGCGAGACGCCGTGGGAGATCGTGTTCGACAATGTCCGCATCCATAAGAGCCATCTCGTCGGCAAGGAAGGCGGCGGCTTCAGTCTGGGACAGAAATGGCTCGGCGCCGGACGCATCAAGCAAGGCGCGCGGGCGCTTGGCGCCACGCGGCGTTGCCTCGAGCTCGCCTCATCCTACGCCAAGCAGCGCCACACCTTCGGGCAGCCGCTGGCAAGCCGGCAGGCGATCCAATGGCGGCTGGTCGACACCTATGTGAAGCTTGAAGCCGCCGCTCTCCTCGTCCATCGCGCCGCGGCGCGTCATGATCGCGGCGACGAGGACCGCAACGAAGCCTATCTGGTGAAGCTCTATTGCACCGAGATGGCCTGGGAGGCGGCTGACATGTGCCTGCAGGTGCACGGCGGCATCGGACTCACGACCGATCTGCCAGTGGAGCGGCTCTGGCGCGACCAGCGCAGCCACATGATCACGGAAGGCACGCCTGAGATCATGCGCATGGCGCTCGCGCGGCATGTGCTCAATACGTTCGGATGAGAAACAAGAGTTGACAAGCAGGGAGAGTGCAATGGCTGACAAAGAATACAAGAACATTCTGATCGAGCGGGAGGGTGGCATTACGTTTCTGTGGCTCAACCGGCCGGACAAGCGCAACGCCATGAGTCCGGATCTGCATTTCGAAATGGACGACGCCCTCGACTGGCTCGCCACCGACAAGGAGACGAAGGTGCTCGTGCTCGGCGGCAAGGGCGAAGCCTGGTGCGCGGGCCAGGACCTGCGGCTCTACTTCCGCGGCACGCAGGACAATCCCGAGATGCGCTACAAGGCCAACAACGCCAGCCACAACTGGCGCTGGGAGCGGCTGTCGCAGTTCCCCAAGCCGACCGTTGCGATGGTCCAAGGCTTCGCCTTCGGCGGCGCCTTCACGCAGCTCTGCGCCTGCGACTTCGCGATTGCGGCCGAAGACGCGACCTTCGGGCTGTCGGAGGTGAACTGGGGCATCATCCCGGGCGGCCTCGTGAGCTGGAACCTCGCCGACATGCTGTTGCCCCGCCACGCGCTCTACTACGCGGTCACCGGCGACACGCTCGACGGCAAGCGCGCGGTCGAGATCGGGCTCGTTAATTTCGCCGTGCCGAAGGCGAAGCTGCGCGAGGAGACGGTCAAGCTCGCCCAAAAGCTGATCAAGCTCAATCCGAATGTGGTGCGCTACACCAAGGAAGCAATCCGGGCGGTGCGCTCCATGACCGACAAACAGGCGCGCGATTACCTGAAGTCGAAGCAGGACTCGCTCTCGCGCAACGACAAGGAAATCCGCGAGCAGCATGGCATGAAGCAGTTCCTGGACGAGAAGTCCTATCGGCCGGGCCTCGGTCCGTTCAAGCGGGTCGAGAACGTCTGATCGCGTTCACGACACTTACAGACGGATGCGGGCATGGAACAAAGGCACGCCGCCATCGAGGGCCTGTTCCACCCGCGCAACGTTGTACTGGTCGGGGCGTCGGACCGCCCCGACCACTGGTCGCGGCGCGTCTTCGATAATCTCCGGCGTTTCGGGTTCGCAGGCCGCGTGTTCCCGGTCAATCCCAATCGCAGCGAGATCTGGGGCTTACCATGCTTTCCGGATCTGAAAGCATTGCCCGATACTCCCGATCATCTCGTTCTGCTGACCCCGGCCAAGACGTCGCTACGCGTGCTGTGCGATGGCGCCGCCGCCGGCGCGCGCAGCGCCACGCTTTATGCGGCGGGCTTCGGCGAAGGTGGTGACCAGGAGGGACTCGCGCTCGCAGCCAAGCTGCGCGCCATCCTGGACGACACCGGCCTCACCATCGTGGGGCCGAACTGCATGGGCGTCGCCTGCGGCAAATCCAATTTCTGCAGCATCCCGGACGAGACCCTGCAGGAGCTGAAGGAAAGCCCGGTGGCGGTGGTCGCCCAGAGCGGAGCGATCTGCGCCTCGATCAACCGCGCGATCAACGAGCTCGGCCTCAAGGTCGGCTACTTCGCCTCCTGCGGCGCTCAGATCGGCTGCAAGGTCAGCGACTTCATCGATTACTTTGCGGTTCAGCCGGAACTGCGAGTGATCCTCTGCTATATCGAGGGCGTTCCCGACGCGGCCCGCTTTCTCACCGCCGCGCGGCGCGCCCGCGACAACGGCAAGACCGTGCTCGCCGTCAAGATCGGAGGCTCCGAATCCGCTCGCGCCTTTGCGCTGGCGCATACCGGCTCGCTTGCGGGCAGTACGGCGGTGTTCGAGGCTGTCGCGGCGACTGCCGGCGTCGTTCGGCTGGTCTCGATCGAGGATGCAATCGAGGCGGTGGAGCTGTTGGCGCGCAGCCGCCCTCCCCGCGGCCCCAACATCGCGGCGGTGACCAACTCCGGCGCGTTGCGCAACCTGATCACCGAGGCCGCCGATCGTACCGGTGCGACGCTGGCCACGCTCTCGGACACGACGCGAGCGGCACTGAGCGAGGCACTCAAACAGCCTGACATCACCAATCCGCTCGACACCAAGCGCACGATCCCCACAGGTCAATACGCGGCTTGCTTCGACGCGCTCGTGAACGCGCCCGAAGTCGATATCGTGCTCACGGCCGAGGAGCTGCCGCGCGACGATGGCGCCGAGCGCCGCGTCGCCAATCTGCGAGCGCTTGAAGTGGCGTCGCGCCGCGCCGCCGCGCTCGGCAAGCCTTTGGCGGCGTTCACGCCCTTCATCACCGGCGCCACAGACTACGGCCGCACCGTGCGGGCGCAGATCCCGAGCGTGCCGGTGATGCGCGACATCGAGCGCACGCTGCGGATCATGCGCGCGCTCGCGGAAGCCGCAACCCGCCATGTGCGGTCTGATGTGTCTCCTGCATCTGTCGATGGCGAGCTTGCGCGCATTCTACGCACGCGCGCGGGCGCGCTCGAAGGGCCTACCGCGCTCAACGAAGTCGAGTCGAAATCGCTGTTGCGCGCCTACGGAATTCCGATGCCGCAGGAATATCTGGTCAGCACACCCGACGAGGCGATCGAGGCGGCGCGTCGGATCGGCTTTCCGGTCGTCCTCAAGGGCGTATCGGCAGCGATCCCGCACAAGAGCGACGCCGGCCTGGTGCTGCTTGACTGCCGGGATGACGCGGCGGTGCGATCAGCACACGCCACGTTGCTGGAGCGAAGCGGCGCACTTGGTGGCGCTCTTGGAGCCAAGCTCGACGGCATCCTGGTGGCACAGCAGATCTCCGGCGGCACCGAATGCGTGCTCGGCATCAGTCGCGATCCGGAGATGGGGCCTGTCGTGATGTTCGGGCTCGGCGGCGTCTGGGTCGAGCTCATCAAGGATGTGAGCTTTGCTGCGGCTGGCCTCGATCGGGTCGAAGCGCTGGCGATGGTGAAGGCGACGCGCGCCGGACGCCTGCTCGACGGCTATCGCGGCGGCAAGCCCGGCGACCGGGAAGCGCTGCTCGATGCGCTGGTCAATCTCGGCCGGCTTGCCCAGGAGCTCGGCGACGTGATCGAAGCCATCGACATCAATCCGTTCCTGGTGTGTGAACGCGGCGCCTTCGCGCTCGACGGGCTCGTCGTCCTGCGGCGGCCGGACGCAGTGGCAACAAACGAGCACGATTGACGCGTCCTCCGAGGACGTGAACTATGGACCGCAAAGCCCGGGAGGTCGACCCATGCGCCTGCGCCCCGTCTCATTCACGTTCCTTCTCATCTTTGCAGGTCTGTGCGCGACCTTGACCGGCAGGCCAGCGGCAGCACAAAGCGTCGCCGACTTCTATCGCGGCAAGACCATCACATGCTTCATCGGCTATGGCGGCGGCGGCGGCTATGACCTGTTCGCGCGCACGATCAGCAAGCACATGTCGCGGCATATTCCGGGCAACCCGACGATCCTGCCGGTCAACATGCCGGGCGCAAGCAGCATGGTGCTCGGCAATCACCTGGCCAAGCGGGCGCCGCGCGACGGCACCGCCTTCGGCGCGGTGAACTCCGCGCTCCTGTTCGACCCGCTGTTCTCCGGCGCCGCAACAAAGGCGCAGTTCCGCGGGCCAGAGATGACCATGATCGGCAATGCGGTCAGTTCGGCAGCGGTGCTGATTGCGTGGCATACCACCGGCATCAAGACCATCGACGATCTGCGCCACAAGCAACTCGTGATTGGCGCGCCCTCGCGCACCGGCGACACTTATCTGCTGCCGCTGTCAATCAAGAACATTCTCGGCCTCAACAATCTCAAGATCATCACCGGCTATCCGGGCACGCGCGAGATCGCGATCGCGCTCGAGCGCGGCGAACTGACCGGGAGAGTATGGGACATGGAAGGCATCAAGGCGGCACGTCCGGCCTGGCTCAAGGATGGCACGGTCAATATCGTGGCGCAGCTTGCGCCCAAAAAGATGCCGGAGGTGCCCGCGAGCGTCCCGCTGGTCAAGGAGTTCGTGTCGAGCGACGACGACAAGAAAGTGCTGGACGTCATTTTCGTGAGCACGGTCCTGGCGAGGCCCTACATTGCACCGCCCGGCATTCCGGCGGACCGGGTCAAGGCATTGCGCGAGGCCTTCATGGCAACCATGAAGGATAAGGAATTCCTCGCCGATACCGGGAAGCTCCAGCTCAATATCGATCCGACCTCGGGTGAGGAGATGGAACGCATCGTGGCCGATGCCTACGCTTTGCCGGACAACATTATAAAGAAGGTCCGCAAGGCGCTGTCGGATTAGCCCCAATCGATCCGCACACACCGCTCGTTCCCGCGTAGGCGGGAACCCAGGGCCGCTTGTTTCATGACTCAATCATCGCACTCGGTCCCCGCTTTCGCGGGGACGAACGGCTGCGATTGACATCAATACAAGCCTCAACCGGGGTCACGTCATCAGGAACCCGCCGTTGACGTGCAACGTCTGGCCGGTGACGTAACTGAACCCATCGCCTGCAAGCGCCGTCACCGCCGTCGCGATGTTGTCCGGAGCCCCCGGGTGGCCGAGCGGAATACGATCGATCGCATAGTGCTGGCGCCGCTCGGCTGTACGTTTCGGGTCGTCCTCGCTCGCCTCGATATAGCCGGGCGAAATCATGTTGACGGTGACCTTGTGCGGCGCGAGGTCGGCCGCAAGCGCGCGCGTCAATCCCTGCAGCCCGGCCTTGCCGGCAATCACATGGGCGTGGTCGCGCGCGCCCGTGAAGGCGCTGTCTCCCCCGATGTTGACGATACGGCCTACGCCACCCTGCGCAAGATGCGGCGCGGCCGCCTGCGCGCAATGGAACGCGCCATCCAGAATGACACCGACGACCTCGCGCCACTCGGCAAGCGTGATCTCCCCCAACGCCCGCCGGCGCCGGACCGCCGCGTTGTTCACCAGGATATCGAGGCGGCCGTGAGCGCCGACCGCTGCATCGATCATCCGCCGGACACTGTCCTGATCCGACACATCGCACAGCGCCACGCTTGCCTTGACGCCGAGCGCCTCGGCCTCCCGCCGGACCGCCTCCGCGGCGTCGCGATTGCTGCGGCCGTGCACGATCACGTTCGCGCCGGCGCGCGCAAGCGTGAGCACGATTTCGCGGCCGATCCGACGCGATGAGCCGGTCACAAGCGCGACGCGGCCAGCCAGATGGCGCTCGGTCATGGGACGATTTCCTTTGCTGCATTCCGCCGAGGCCACATGGCGCCCGCTCCCTTTGACTGCTAAGGTTTTCAGCATATTGAGATCGAGGCGAACGATAAAGTCCGCCAAGGGAGGACAACCGCATGCGACGTGCGAGCCTGTGCTGGATGACTGTGGGCGCAGTCCTGCTCGCCTCGGACGCCGCTCCCCGCGCAGACCGTCGTCAACACCGGCGCCGCCAGCACGACCAGCGACGCGAATAGCGAATAGGGAGTAGTGAGCGGCAAGGTCGAGCCTTCTATTCGCCGTTCGCTATTCGCCTCTTGGAATGGAGACTTCAATGTACGACCTCTCAGGCCGCATCGCGCTGGTCACCGGCGCGGGCCCCAATATCGGACGGGCGATCGCCGCAACGCTCGCGCGCGCCGGCGCAACTGTGCTCTGCAACGACCTCAAGCCCGCGATCGCTGAGGCCGCCGCCAAGGCATCGGCTGACGGCAACCGCAAGGCGTTCGCGCTGCCGTTCGACATCACCGATCCGGATGCGGTCGAGAAGGCGGTCGACAAGGCGTCGCGCAAATACGGCGTGATCGACATCCTGGTGAACAATGCCGGCGTCACGGTGCCGCGCAGCATCTTGACCATGACGGTCGAGGAATGGCGCCTCGTCACGCGCGTGATCCAGGACGGCGCTTTCCACTGCAGCCGTGCCGTCGCCAAGCGGCTCGTCGACGCCAAGAAGCCGGGCGCGATCGTGAACATCGCCTCGACCACCGGTCATCGCGGCCGCAAGAACGCCATCGCGTATGCCACCGCCAAGGGCGGCATTCTCAACTTCACGCGCGCGCTGGCGATGGACCTGGCGCCGCACAAGATCCGCGTCAACTCGGTGTCGCCGACCAAGACCGGCGCGTCCGTGGGTGCGATCGAGTTGGCGGGAGCGCGCAACTTCGACGAAATCCCCCTCGGCCGGCTCGGCGAGCCGCAGGATCACGCCAACGCGGTGCTGTTCCTGGTCTCGGATGCGGCTTCGTTCATCACCGGCATCGACCTGCGCGTCGATGGCGGAACGCTCGCCACCTGGGGTACGCGCTCGCAGGCTGATCCTGCTGCGGGACAGCACGCCTGATGCCGGTAAGCGTGCGCTATCTCGGTGTCGACACTGGCGGCACCTTCACTGACCTGGTGGAGATCGACGGCAGCGGGCGGTTGCGCTTCGACAAGGCCTTCTCGACCCCGCAGGCGCCCGAGCAGGGCATCCTCGACGCGCTTGAGACCCTCGCCCGCTCGGCGGACATCGACGTGCGGACGCTTCTGCAGGAGACCGTTCGCTTTGCTCACGGCACGACCGTCTCCACCAATGCGCTCATTCAGCGCCGCGGCGCGCGCGTCGGCCTGATCGCCACGCGCGGCTTCGAGGACACGCTCATCATCGGCCGCGGTCCGGTTGGCCGCGCGGGCGGCCTGCCGCAGTCGAAGGCAATGGATTTCCTGCACACTGAGCCGCCGCCCCCGCTGGTGCCGAAGTCGCTGATCCGCGGCATCAGCGAGCGGATCGCCAGCGGCGGCAACGTCCTCGCCCCGCTCAACGAGGACGAGACCCGTGCGGCGATCGAAGCCCTGCTCGCCGCCGGAATTGAAAGCCTCGCGGTGTGCCTCCTTTGGTCGTTTCAGAACCCCACGCACGAGCGGCGCGTGCGCGAGATCGTGCGGGAGGTTGCGCCTCGGTTGCCGGTGAGCCTCTCGTGCGAGATCGCGCCGCGCATGGGCGAGTTCGAGCGCTGCGTCACGACGGTGATCAATGCCTTCATCGGCCCGGTGACCGAGCGCTATATCGGCGGCCTGCAGCGACGGCTCCGCGAGCTTGGCCTTTCGCATCCCGTGCAGGTGATGAAATCCTCCGGCAGCGTCATGCTGCCCGATGCAGTCGGCCACCAGGCGGTTGCGGTCGTCAATTCCGGGCCGATTGGAGGGCTGGTGGCCGCGCGCCATGTCGGCAAGCTCCTCGGCCATGACAAGATCATCACCGCCGACATGGGCGGCACCAGCTTCGATGTCGGGCTGATTGTCGATGGCGTGTTCGAGGAGGAGGCGACGCCTTTCCTCGGCCAGGGCCTGCCGGTGCACGTGGCCGCCCTCAAGGTGGTGACGATCGGTGCCGGCGGCGGCTCGATCGCCTGGACCGACGGCTATCGTCTTCAGGTCGGGCCGCAGAGCGCCGGCGCCGAGCCTGGACCAGCTTGCTATGGCCGCGGCGGCAGCGAGCCCACGGTGGCGGATGCGCTGGTCACGCTTGGCATCATCGATCCGGACAATTTCTTCGGCGGACGCTACCGGCTCGACCCCGGCAAGGCGCGCGCGGCGATCGAGACGCGCGTTGCGCGACCGCTCGGCCTCGACACGCTCGAGGCGGCCGCCGGCATCTACGATGTGGTCACCGCCCGGATGGGCGACCTCATTCGCAAGGTGACGGTCGAAAGCGGGCATGATCCGCGCGAGTTTTGTCTGCTTTCCTATGGCGGCGCCGGCGGCGCCCATTGCGCGGCCTTCGCGGCGCAGCTTGGGATCAAGCGGGTGATCGTGCCGTATGCGGCGCCAGCGTTCTCCGCGCTCGGGGTAGTACTGTCGGACGTCGCCTACCGCCACGTGCGTTCGGCGCCAGTGCCG
The DNA here is from genome assembly GCA_963753575.1 of uncultured Alphaproteobacteria bacterium. Classification (GTDB taxonomy): domain Bacteria; phylum Pseudomonadota; class Alphaproteobacteria; order Rhizobiales; family Xanthobacteraceae; genus VAZQ01. Next base: position 146,144 of record CAVWCR010000002.1, on the reverse strand, counting down.
CTCGATGACAGTGTCATCGGGACGATCAATGATGTCTTTGCGGAGCTCGCGAACGAGGCGCAGGCGGACATGCGCTCGAGCGGCCTCGATCCCGCGCAGGCAGCCATGCGTTATGGCATAGACATGCGCTACGTGGGCCAGATGAATGAAGTCCAGCTGCCCTGGCCGCGCGGGCGGCTCGAACCTGGCGACATCGCGGCGATCCGCAACGCGTTTGAGATGCACTACCAGCAGCGCTACGGCAAAGGCACGACGCGCGCGGGCGCGCCGCTCGAGATCATCAGCTTCCGCGCCGAGGCAGTGGCCGCAACCGAAAAGCCGCGTTTTGCACCGCTGTTCGAAGGCAAACGGGGCCTGCCGGCACGTCGGCGCCGGACGGTCCATACCCGCGACCAGGGGCCGCTCGATGCCGCGGTCCATGCCTTCGATGAGCTCTCGCCCGACGTTCCGGTCGAGGGGCCAGCCATCATCGAGCGCGAAAGCACGACCATCTGGCTGCCGCCCGCAACGCGCGCTACGCTTGATATCTACGGCAACCTTGCGATCGACTTGTGACGGGCCCCAGCGGACCCGAAGAAACGGGAGGATTGAATGGCGGAAACCCTGATCGTGACGCCGGATCAGATCAATCTGCGTCCAGGCACGCGCGGCTACGTCAAGGACCTGACGGTGATGCACGTCCACGAAGGGGCCCCCTACATCACGTTCATCGAATCGGCCCCCAACCACTACGCGCAGGTCCATTCCCACAGCGAAGATGAAGTGATGGTGGTGGTGAAGGGCCGCATGTTCTTCAACGGCCGCTGGTGCGAGATCGGAAGCCTGATCTTCGTGCCGGCGAACGAGGAATACTGGTACTCGACCGGTGACGAAGCCTGCCGCGTCGCGCTGATCAGGCCGAAGGGCCGCGGCACCTTCCAGCATGGGAAAGAGGATATGGCCGGCGAGCCCGCCAAGCCCAACAGCGCGGACAAGAGCGCCGACAGGAGCGCCGACGATGCCGCCCGATAGACCCTTCCGCGCGCAGATCGCAGCCGGCGAAATGGTGGTGTGGTGCGCCTGCGGACGCAGCGCACGGCAACCTTACTGCGACGGCTCGCACCGCGGCACGCAATTTCGGCCGGTTCGCTACACGCCGCCGCAAGACCTGACCGTCGCGCTGTGCGGCTGCAAAGAGACCAAGCAGCCGCCATTCTGCGACGGCAGTCATCTCGCATTCCGTGCCGCGCAACGCGATCAGCAGCAGGGGTAACGCCAATGACAAACCGACCGCGCCGAACGGGTGACCCGCGCGACGCCGCCGAAGCAGCTTTCAAGGCGGTAACGACCAAGCCCGCCGATCTGCCAACACCGAAGCCGGCGATCCCGAATGCCAAGGAACAGGTGACGCTGCGTATCGACCGCGACGTGCTCGACCATTTCCAGGCGGACGGCCCTGGCTGGCAGGACCGGATCAACGCGGCGCTGAGGAAGGCGGCCGGGAAATAGGCATGTCCGAGGAGACGCTCCCCGACGTTGATCCGATCACCTTCGAGGTGATCAAGCACCGGCTGTGGCAGATTAACGACGAGCAGTCGATCGCGATCCGTACGATCTCGTCATCGCCGATCGTGGTCGAGGGCAACGACTTCAACGTCGGCCTGTTCTCGGACGACGGCCAGGTCACCACCGCCGGCATCGGCTCGCTGGTGCATGTCGGCACCATCGGCGACGCGCTGCGCTCGATCATGCGGGGCGCCACCCACATCCGCGACGGCGACATCTTCCTCACCAACGACCCGTTCCTCGGCGCGCTGCATCAAAACGACGTGGTGCTGGCGAGCCCGCTGTTCCATGGCGGCGAGATCGTGCTCTGGGTCGGCAATGTGTTGCACCATCCCGACGTCGGCGGCATCGATGAGGGCAGCTTCTGCATCAACGCCCGCAACCTCTATCAGGACCCGCCGCGTTACTTCTTCAAGATCGTTGACCAGGGCGAGCTTATCCGCGAGCTCGAGCATACTTTCGTGACCAATTCGCGCCTGCCCGACATGGTGGCGCTCGACCTGCGCGCCCAGATCGGCGCCATCAACGCCGCCAAGACGCGGCTGGTGGCACTCCTTGACGAACGCGGTGCGCCGACGGTGCGCGCTGTCATGCGGCGGTCGCTCGATCTGGCGGAACATCAATTGCGCGACCGCATCCGCCGTCTGCCGGAAGGCTCATGGACCGGCGAAGCCTGGATGGACGGCGACCGCGTCGGCTCGGAGCGCCTGCACCGGGTGGTCGTGCGGCTGACGCGCGAGGGCGACACGCTGCACTTCGACTTCACCGGCTCCTCGCCGCAGGTCGATGCCGCCGTCAACTGCACCCTTCACGCCACCGTCGCGGGTGCGGCGGTGCCGATCTACACCTTCATCTGCCAGGGCGACATCGACTGGAACGACGGCGTCAAGCGCTGCCTCAAGGTCACCGCACCCGAAGGCACCGTGGTCAACGCGAGCTTCCCGGCGCCGGTGAGCATCTGCACCATCGGGTTCCGCTGGCTGGTGACGGTCGCGGCCTCGCAGGCGGTCGCCAAGATGCTCGACGCCTCGGCCGATTTCCGCGACCGCGTCTGTCCCTCCTGGAGCGTGTCGGCCAACTGCAACAATTTGTTTGGCGTGACGGCCTCCGGCAAGCGCGTTGGCGCGCTTCTTTCGGACCATCGCGGCGGCGGCGCCGCGGCGCGCTCCTTCGCCGACGGCTTCAGTCATTCCGGACAGACGACGTCGTTTTCCGCCAGCATGGCCAACGTGGAGAGCCAGGAGTGGAAGCTTCCGCTCCTCTATCTCTATCGCCGGCAGCTGCCCGATTCCGGCGGTGCCGGGCGCTGGCGCGGCGGCTTGACCGCCGCGGCGGCGCTCACGCCAATCGGCGTGCCCGAGATGGTGCTCAAATCCACCAACACCGCCGGCACCGAGCAGTCGAACGCCCACGGCATCGACGGTGGCTATCCGGGTGCCGGCTCGCAGGTGCGCGTGCTGCGCGGCACCGATGTGTGGGATAAGCTCAAGGCCGGCCGCATTCCGCGCGAGGACGATGACTTCGGCGGCCGCGTCGAACATCTGCCCTCGAAGGCCAGCGACGCACTCAAGACCGGCGACGTGCTCGTGTTCTTTGCGCCCGGCGGCGGCGGCTTCGGCGATCCGCTCGACCGCGAGCCGGAGCGCGTGGCGGGCGACGTCGCCAACGGCTGGGTGAGCTGCGAGCAGGCGCGCGAGATGTATGGCGTGGCGCTGAGGGACGACGGAACTGTAGACGCCGCCGCGACGACCGACTTGCGCGAGCGCGTCCGCGGCGTGCGCAAGCAACGGCCCACGGCGTCATGGGCGAGCGACGATCAGTGCCGCTATCCGGAAGAAGCCGGCGGCAAGCCCTGGCGCATCGGCGAGAACGCCGAGCTTGACGCAGGCGGCACGATCTACTGCCGACGTTGCGGCGAGCCATTAAGCGGCCCGCACGGTCGGGTCGCTATCGCACAACGTCCGTTGCGGACTGCCGGCCCCTGGATGGCGCTGCGCCACGGCGGAGATGGTCCGAACTTCGCGATCGAAGAGATCTCCTGCCCCTCCTGCGCGACCCTCATCAGCGTGCGCGAGGTCAGGCGCGGCGAGCGCGAGGATGGGTAGAGTGAATTCCGTGCGGAGCAACGCGAACGCTGTGTGGATCAAGGCAAGATCGAGCCGCGAATGCGGCCGGCTCCCTCTCCCCAATTGGGAGGGGGAGTGCCGCCGTGCCGTAATCGAAGGCCCTGCTCAACACGAGAATCTGCGACAACACGAAGTGGATGCGGACTAACATGTTCGGGTGGCGCAAGCGCATCGGCTATATCGGCCCGACCGTCATGGAAGTCGTGCCCTACGAGTTCTACCGCTTCGCGCCGGATGGCGTGGGCCTCGTTGGCGTCACCTGCAATATCGACGACTGGAGCCAAGACTATTTCGATCAGGCGCTGGCGCAGGTCACGACTGCCGCCGCCTATCTGGGCTCGCGCGGCGTTGATTTCGTTCTGCATGGCGGCGGGCCGCTGGTGGTGGCACGCGGCAAGGGCTACGAAGAGATCATCGTCAAGGATATCGAGGCAGCCGCCAAGGTACCCGCCTCGACCGGCGTACGCGCCGCCATGGAGGCGCTGCGTCATGTCGGTGCGCGGCGCGTGGTGATCGCCTCGCCCTATCCGGAACGGCACAACAGCGCGATGGCCAACTACCTCTCGGCTTTCGGCTTCGAGATCGTGCGGGCCGAGGGGATGGATGTGCCGTTCAAGTCGCTGCAGTGCGTCACGCCTGACGCCATTGCGGCATTCGCCAATGGCGTGCTGACACGCGCGGGTACATGCGATGCGTTGTATCTGCCCTGCCCGCAATGGCAGGCGGCGCAGGTCGTCGACGCGCTTGAGCACCAGCACGGCCTGCCCGCAATCGCCTATACGCACGCAAGCTTCTTCGTCGCATTCAAGGCGCTCGGCATCAAGGATACGATCCGTGGCCACGGTCGCCTGCTGGCGTCACTGGCGGAGGAGACACCATGAGCTGCTTATTCAAGCGCCACCTCTCACCGTTACGAGCGACCGGCTTTGTTGCTATCGCACTCGTCATCGTCCCCTTGACCCTCGCGCAAAGCCGCGCAGAACCGGTCGCCGACTTCTATCGCGGCAAGACCATCGAGTTCCTGATCGGCGCCGCGGCGGCCGGCGGCTATGACGTGGTCGGGCGGCTCCTTGCCAATCACATGCCCCGGCATATCCCGGGCAATCCGGCCGTCGTCGTACGCAACATGCCGGGCGCGACCGGCCTGATCATGACCAACTATCTCTACAACGTCGCCAAGCACGACGGCACCGTGATGGGAATGCCGACCGGCAACGTGCCGAGCGAGCCGCGGCTCAAGCTCATCTCTCCCGACGGCAGCAACATCAAGTTCGACGTCACCCGCATGAGCTGGATCGGGACGCCGTTGCAGGAGCCGCAGGTGACCTGGCTCTGGCATACCGCGCCGGCCAAGACCGTCGAAGACCTCAAGACGAAGACCATCCTGATGGGCGCGACCACGATATCCGCCGATAACTCGATCCTGCCGACGCTCGTCAACGCGCTCATCGGGACGCGCATGAAGGTGGTGACCGGTTATCGGGGCCAGAACGAGATCAACATCGCGGCCGAGCGCGGCGAGGTGCAGGGCAACAACACCGGCTTCTCCAATCTTGCCGTCAACAAGGCGGATTGGCTGCGCGACGGCAAGGTCCGTATCCTGCTGCAGTACGGCACCGAGCGCCTGCCCGCGCTCAAGGGCGTGCCAACCGTTATCGAGCTCGCCGCCAACGACGACGACCGCGCCCTGCTGCGCTTCTACGCGCTGAAATTTCATATGGCGCGGCCGGTCGTTTTGCCGCCTGATGTTCCGGCGGAACGCGTCGCCGCAATCCAGTCGGCCTTCGAGGCCACGATGAAGGATCCGGCCTATCTGGAGGAGGCGCGCCGCATCCGCCTCGACGTCAACTGGCTCGGCAGCCGCGATATCACGGCGCAGGTCCGTCAGATCCAAGAAACCCCGCAGGCTATCGTTGACCGGCTGCGCCAATTGCTTGCGCGCGCCGGCATAAAGTAGTCGCCAACCGAGAGAGCACGATGGCGTCCAACGGCTCACGCGGAACGGTCGGGATCGTGCGTCCGACGCAGCGGGCTGGCGGCTACAACGAGCTGCTGCAGATGCTGCCGCAGGGCGTCCACCTCATTCCGCTCTGCCTCGATGTGCGCCGCGGCGCGCTTGACGAGTTCAAGTCGGCCATCCCCGCCTATGAGGCCAAGGTTGCCGAGCTTGCCGCGATGGGCGTCGACGTCATCAACCCTTCGGGCGCTCCGCCCTTCATGGTGCTCGGCTATGCGAACGAGCAGGAGCTGATCCGCCAATGGGAAACGACCTATAAGACCCGCATCTTCACATCAGCCACGAGTTATATTGATGCGCTGCGGGCGCTGAACGTCAAACGCTTCCTGGGCGCGACCTACTTCCGCGGCGACATCAACCGCATCTATGCAAAGTATTTCATCGACGCCGGCTTCGCGTGCCTCGACATGGCGGGCATGGACGTGGCGTTCGACAAAGTCCCGGAGCTGCCCAGTCGCGAAGTCTTCGACTTCATCAAGGCCGCATACGCTCGCAACGACACCGCCGAGGCGATTTATATGCTCGGCCCGGCCTGGCCTACGCTGGACATCATCGAGCGTCTTGAAAGCGAGCTTGGCGTTCCGGTCGTGCACGCGGTTCCGGCGCAGTGCTGGGACATCCAGCGGCACCTCGGCCTGCGTGAGCCGGTCAAGGGCTTCGGCCGCCTGATCGCCGAAATGCCCCAGGGTGTGACCATGGCGACGCGGGCCGTCGCGCCGAGCTGATAGTGAACACAAATTCGGAGCAGCGCCATGATGACTTGCCGACGCCTCGCACTGGTGGCCGCGGTACTGCTGATTGCAGCACCAGCCTTCGCGCAGGATTTCTATCAGGGCAAGCAGATCACGATCGTGGTCGGCTTTACGAGCGGCGGCGCCTACGATGTGACTGCACGCCTGTGGGCGCGCTTCCTGGGCAAGCACCTCGCCGGCCATCCGACCGTGGTCGTGCGCAACATGCCGGGCTCCGGCAGCCTGGTCGCGGCCCTGCACACCTACAATGCCGCCCCGAAGGACGGCACGACGCTTGCGGTCATCGGCGGCGGCACGGTGCTGGAGCCGCTGCTTGGCAACCCGCAGGCCACCTACGACGCGCGGCGCTTCAATTGGATCGGCGGCCGTTCGCGCGACAACTTTCTTTGCGTGGTCTGGCATACGGTGCCGGTGAAGACGATCGAGGACGTGATGAAGCGCGAAACCATCGTGGGCTCGACCGGCCCCGGCTCGCGCACGCTGAGCTATCCGAAAGCGCTGAACGAACTGATCGGCACCCGCTTCAAGGTGGTAACCGGCTATCCCGGCGGCAACGAGATCACGATCGCGATGGAACGCGGCGAAGTCGAGGGATTTTGCGGCTGGGCGCTCGGCGCCATCATGACACGTGCGCCGCAATGGCTGCGCGACGGCAAGATCCGCCCGCTGGCACAGTTCACGCTCGCCAAGCCCGATCTGCCGAACGTCCCGGTCGCGAGCGAACTGCCCAAGTCGCCGACCGCGCGCCGGGCCATGGAATTCCTCTCGGCCGACTCGGTGCTCGCCTGGCCGCTGGCGGCGCCACCGGGCCTGCCGCCTGAACGCGTCGTCGAGCTGCGCACTGCCTTCGATGCCATGATGGGGGACCCCGAGCTGCGCGCGGAAGCCGCCAAGGTGCATCTCGAGGTCGATCCGGTGAGCGGGAGCGAGCTCCAGGCGCTGGTGGACCGCCTCTATGGCACCCCGCCGGACGTCATCAACATCGTCAAAAAGATCAACCCGGCGCGGTAACCGATACCCTCGCACCACGACCTGCCATTGTCCGCTCGTTTATTCGCGGATAGAGTTCATTCCCTACGGCCAATGCCACGGAGCGCCCGGACAAGAGGCGCCCCTCAGGGAGGTTGCCCATGTCCCATCACACCCGGACTCTGTCTCGTTTTTCCTGCGCAATCCTTGCAGGCGTTTCGATCGCCGTGCTCGCGGCCTTGCCGGCCGCCGCGCAATACAAGATGACCGTCAACAAGGAACGGTTGCTCAACGCGCAGAACGAGCCGCAGAACTGGCTGATGATGAATGGCGACTACGGCTCGCAGCGCTATTCCAAGCTCACCCAGATCAATCGGGACAACGTCAAGCAGCTGCGGCTGGTATGGGCGCTTGCGCTCGGCGGCATGCAGGACGTCGGCCAGAACGGCCCGGAGAACGAAGTCAACCCGCTGATCGACAACGGCTTCATGTACACGACCAATGGCTGGGGCACGCTCTACAAGATCGACGCCCGCAACCCGCAGAAGGGCGAGTTCGTTTGGGTCAACGACCTCGGTGTCCGCCACGAAGGCAACGTTTCGCGCACCCGCGGCATTGCGCTGTGGGACGACATGGTAATCGCCAATCTGCCGGACGGGCGCGTGGTCGCGGTCAACCGAGACAGCGGCGAAGTCGTGTGGGACAAGAAGGTCGCAGGCGTCAACGAATTCGGCAGCAAGGAGCGCTTCTACACCGCACCGCTGGTCGCGGATGGCAAGGTCCTGGTGGCAAACAGCGCGGGCGACGGCGGCACGCGCGGCTGGCTCGCCGCGCTCGACGTCAAGACTGGCAATGAGCTGTGGCGCTGGTATGTGGTGCCGAAGCCGGGTGACCCGGGGAGCGAGACCTGGAAGGACAAGAACAACTCCTGGAAAACCGGCGGCGGCGGAATCTGGCAGACCGGCTCCTACGATCCAGCCACCAAGCTGACGATCTGGGGCACCGGCAATCCGGTTCCGCAATACGATCCGGAATCGAGGCCCGGCGACAACCTCTACACCAACTCCGCGGTCGCGCTCGACATCGAGACCGGCAAGCTCGCCTGGTACTTTCAATACACGCCGAATGACTCCTGGGACTACGACGAGATCGGCATCCACCAGCTCTACGACGTCACCATCAACGGCGAGAACCGCAAGGTCGTGAGCCATTTCGGCCGCAACGGCTTCTTCTATACACTCGACCGCGTCAACGGCAGTTTCATCAAGGGCGGCCAATACACCAACGAGCTGAACTGGACCAAGGGTCTCGATCCCAAGACCGGCAAGCCGCTCGAATACGACCCGAAGCTCGACGTACAGAAGTATGCTCCGGAGGCCCGCGCGCTACGCAGCGACGCCTCGACCAGCAAGCGGGCTTGCCCAACCTGGCACGGCGGCGTCGCGCACCAGCCAACAGCCTATAATCCCGTCAAGCACATCTCGTATGGCGTTGGCACAGAAGGCTGCTTCTCGCAGAACGGCTCGACGGCGGCATTCAAGGGGCCTGACGGCGGACTCGATCGCCAGAAGTTCTCCAAGCGGACCTACACGAGTGATCTCTATTACGGTGCGATTACCGCCTACGATATCGTCAATCACAAGGTGATCGCCAAGGCTGTGACCGACATCGAAAATCGCTCCGGCGCGATCGTGACTGCCGGCGGGCTGGTGTTCACCGCGCTGCAGGACGGCTGGATCGTCGCTTATCACGACGAGACGCTGGAGGAGCTTTGGCGCTTCAACGTCGGCACGCCGCTCAAGGGCGCGCCGGTGACGTATGCGATCGGGCCCAAGCAGTATCTCGCGGTCCAGAGCAGCGGCCGCCACCTGCATCCGGTCAAGTTCGATAAGCTCGAGCACTCGAGCTACCTGTTCGTGTTCGCGCTCAACTGAGGCGAATGATCGATTCTCTTCTGTCGTCCCCGCGCAAGCGGGGACGACAGAAAAGAGAACTGATCCACCGGATCGTATGGAGCAATGGCATTGCGCGGTCGCGTCTGTTTGTTGCGAGCACAACTCAATTCGGAAGCTCGCTGCAGACGTCGGCCTCACGCCCCCAGTAGGCCACGCATTTGGCGCGGTCCATCGGCCCCTTACCGATCACCTTGGCGAACAGGAAATCAGCCAAGAGCTCGAGCTCGTTCGGCTGCAAGGTCGAGGGCGGGTCCGGCATCTCCAGTCCGCGGGCGCGCAGGTCCGCCCGCTTGAGCCCGAAGCAGCGGCCGTCGCTATAGGCCAGGCGGTCGAATGCCGGCATGCCGGTTCCCGGCCGGCCGCACTTGATGGTCTGGATCAGCACCTGCCGCTCGGTCGGGATCTCGCGCAGATTGGCGCCGTCCGGCATCTGGCTGTCCATCTTGCGGCCATCTCCGGCCCAGCCATGGCAGGCCTGGCAGTTGCCCTTCTGCAGGAACAGGCTCATCCCAGCCGCTATGTCCGAGGCATCCTGCGCCCAGGCGGATGGAGCGAACAGCGTGCCGGCGACCACGACAACGGCCAATGAGACAGATCGCTTCGCCATGACACTCCCTTTGTTCCTGTGTCTCTCTAGGTCGACCAGGCATGGGAATTCTAGCAGGTCACGCATGGGCGCGTGCAAGCGCAGATTGGCACGACGTAAACAGAGCATTACGATAGCCACTTCACAGCAGATGAGCTCCATGGTCTCGCGATTCTCTGCCGCTCTTCTGATTGTTGTGCTGACCGCCTCGACAGCCGGCGCCGAGACGCTGCGCCGCGCCACGGTGTGGGATCTCAAGCTTGGACAGCCTGTGTCCGCCCAGCCGGCGCCGAAGGAATTCCGCGGCTTCGCCTGCGGCTCCAACGGCGGGCCCCCGCGCCAGCCGCTTGCCGGCTGGCGTGACTTCATGCGCTGCCGCGCAGAGCCGGACGGGCTGCGGGAGGTCTATTTCGAATACGATGACGAGCTCGAATACATCGCGCGCGCCAAGGACCTCGAGCGCGAGATCACGCGCTGGGCGGGCACCACCGAAGTGAACTTCCCGATTGTCGTGTCGGCGCTGTTCGACAAGGCTGGCATTCTCAAGGCCATTCGCATCGTCACCGACGCGCGGCCCGAGCATCGCAACGACATTACCGAAGCCAATCTGCGCAAGCGGGCCGACGCTTATCTGTTCGGCGCGGTCATGGCCTCACGCTACGACATCGTGGCGGCGCGCGACTGTCAATCGCTGCCGCCCGCCGAGGGCGAAAGCGCGGTCGGCTCGGTGTTTGTCAAACAGGCCTGCGAGAAAATCGACGCGGCAGCCGGACGCAAGTTCCTGCTGCGCGTAAATCTCTACCGCAAGCCGGGCCAGAGCGCTGTCAATCCGCAGCTGCCTACCGAGTTGACGCAAGGCCAGTTCGAAAGCTCGGCCCGGCTCGAGATCCACGATATCGACCGGCGATAGCCGCTACGGCCGCGTTGTGCCGTCCGGCATGACAGTCGCTTCGAATACCGCATCATCCAGTTTGGCATCATGCAGGTTCGCGCGGTGGAGATTCGTCCGCATGAGCTTCGCGCCAGACAGGTCGGCGCCGTGAAAGCCCGCGCCCTGCGCGTCGGCATCGGTGAGATCGGCACCCTTGAGGCTCGCATCCGTCAGCTCGGCTCCGAGCAGCCGGGCTTCGATGAGCTTGGCGCCATCGAGCCGCGCGCCGCGCAACATGGCAAAGTCAAGCGCGACAGCGGAGAGGTCCGCCCCGACTACGTTCGCCTCCGCCAGCCGGCTCTTGCGCAGGTCGACGTTGCGCAGCGTTGCACGGCCGAGATCGCTGCGCGTCATTCGGGCGGTTCCCATCAGCGCATCGGTCAAGTCCGCGCCGACGAGGCTCGCCCCGTCGAGGATTGCTGCATAGAGCATGGCATCGCGGAGCTTGGCACCGCTCAGATCGGCGCGGCTGAGATTGGCCTTGTTGAGATTGGCTGCGGTCAGGTCGGCACCGACGAGACGCGCGCCCGTGAGTCTCGCATCGTGAAGATTGGCGCCCTTGAGGTTTGCGCCAGTAAGGTCGGCCCCCGCCAAGTTCCAGCGCTTGAAGTTCTCCTTGGACAAGTCGCAGCGCGGGCAATCACGCGTCTTGCCGGCCAGGAATTGCTCGCGTTGATCGGCAAGCGCGCCGCTTGCCATCAACGCCGTCACAACCCCGATTACGACTGAACGCGCCGACACGCCTCTCGCCATCACTGCACTCTCGCTACCGCACGCCGGCAGCATCGGCGATCCAAGCCCTCCCGACAAGAAGGTCCGGAGGTTCCGCGTATCGAGCAAGTGTCTTACGCTTGCAGGGGGAAGACCTACGCACTCGGGCTGTTCGCGTGCATGGCGCGCCTGAGCCTGCTCGACGGCTGAGCCGCCGAGCGGGCTCGGGATGCGCGACGCGCAAGCGCGCCAACCGATGCCCGCCCGGCGCTTGGGCGTTTACGCGCCGCTTCCCGGCAGGAAGCAACGGATGGTCACGGCGCCGTTGTCGACAAAGTACCAGACGATCGCGTAGCCGATCCGATTGGCCTGCCTGATGACGGCGCCATCCGGTACTGTAAACCATTGTCCGGAAATCATGACGCGGTACGAATTGTCCTTCATATCCCATTCAACTTCTTCGGGCCTGAAGCCGTCTGCGGTAGCGCAGCAGCCTCGACCCTTCTCGTCTGTCAGGCCTTCTACCCACTGCTTGACCTCTGGAGAGACTTGCGCGTACTGACCGTTATCCCGTGCCTGCGTCCCGAAAGATGCAAGCACCAATGTAATGACGACAAGTGTTCTTGCGAGCATCGCGACCTCCGCTCGATGTCAGCTCATGCCCCGGCACGAAGGGTTGCTACCCTTCAAAATTGAGCTTTGCAGATTTCATGCCACCGAGCGGCCCGGCCTGATCCGGCCACGCTTCCGCTGTTGCACTCGCACTGCCTTTAAGTGCGGCAGCAGCCTGCACAATCCTTGGGCGATCACTCCAACATCTTGCGTCCCGAGTTCCATTGAGGGATAAATGTGGTGCCGGATTAGAATCGCGCGAGCTACAACATGCAAGCTGCGAAGCCGGCAATCACGGGCGCTCAGATTCGAGCAGCACGAGCGTTCTTACGTTGGTCAGTGCAAGACTTGGCGCAGCGCTGCGGCGTATCCGAATCGGCCATCGCGCGAGCGGAGAAGGTCGAACTCCGTGCCGGGGATGCGAGGCCGCAATCTCGACGCCGTTCGAACCGCTTTCGAAATTCAGGGCATCGAATTTCTCGACAGCACCGGCGTCAGAACGCGGCTGCGCTGAATTTAGATTGTCCGGTGGTCCCACGCATAGTGGGGCATGTCGCCTAAACTTCTCGACTTTGCTGTTCGGCAGTTTGGATAGTGCTTCGATGAAGCGCGCTGCGCGCGTCCGCTTGCAGACCGCGATGGCCTGACGGCGATGCTCGGCGACCGCTTCGCTCGTCAGTTCCTGCCTTGCGGTTAGATCACGACCATCATCATTGGAGCTTCGCTCCAGCCGCGGTCACGATAGCCATCCAGCGCGGCAGTCCGCGGCGTAGCTCCGCTTCCTTTCCGAAAGGCTGGGCAACGTGACGCGGAATGAACCCTTGCACCGACGCGCCCGCGTCAGGCACTCTGTCATATAACAACAACGCAACTAGAGGTAACGCCTATGCGCCTTCGCGGCTTCCTTGTCGCGGCAATCGTCATGGCCACGCCGGGCGCCGCGTTGGCCGATCCGGTGGTGGATTTCTATCAGGGCAAGCAGCTCAAGGTGATCATCCGGGCGGCGCCAGGCGGCAATTACGACCTCTATCTGCGGCTGCTGGCGCACCACATCGTGCGCTACATCCCGGGCAACCCAACAGCCGTGCCAATGAATCTGCCGGGCGGCGGCGGGCTCACCGCGCTCAACTACTTCGACAAGGTCGCGCCGCATGACGGAACCGCGCTCACAATGGTGACGCAGACGCAGCCGATGGACCAGGCGCTCGGCCGCGACAAGAGCGGCATCGACATGCGTGCGCTCAACTGGGTCGGCAACATGAGCGACGAGAACCTGTTCCTGGTCACGCGCCGCTCCTCCGCGACCAAGACAATCGATGACGCCAAGCGGCGCGAGACGACGCTCTCGGCAACCGGCGCCGGGGGGAGCGAGGTCATCATCGTCTCCATTCTCAACCATTTTCTCGGGACCAAGTTCAAGAATATCATCGGCTATCGCAACAGCCCTGAAATGAATCTCGCCATGCAGCGCGGCGAGACCGAGGGCCGCATTACCACCAATCTGCGGGCGCTGTTTGCCAGCCAGCCGGGCGGCGCGGAGGCATTCAACGTCGTCCTCCAACTCGGCATGCAGCCGGAACCGGACCATCCGAAAGTGCCGCTGCTGCGGAATCTGGCGAAAGGAGCAGACCAGAAGCTCGTATTCGACTTCATCTCTCGGACCATGGCGCTGGCGCGTCCGGTCGCGACCAACAGCAATGTCCCGACCGAGCGCGTTGCGGCGCTGCGGCACGCCTTCGACGCAACCATGAAGGATGCCGAATTCCGGGCCGAAGCCAAGAAGGAGGGGCTCGACATCAGCCCCTGGACCGGCGAGGAGCTGCAGAAGACGGTTACCGACATCGTCAACACGCAACCGGCCGCGCTCGAGCAGATCAAGAAGGCGATCCAGTCCCGATCGACCGAGGAGCGCAAGCGGCCGGCAAAGTAGCCGCTATTTGTCCTTGAACAATCCGGACTTCGGCCAGAACCCACGGCTGTAGTTGAGCTTGAGACTCACCAGCATGGCCGCGAGCCTGATCGGCGCGCCGATGCCCTCGACCACCGGCACCCCCAATTCCTTCATCAGCCAGTCAGGGTTGATGTGGACCGGGCACTGGGTGATCCCCATCGGCAGGATCACGTCGGCGCCGAGCTTGATGAGTTCGCGCGCCTTCTCGACGAACGTCGCCACCACCTTGTCGCGATTGGCAATGATGTCAGGCAGTTCGAATCCGCAGGTGCGCCAGCCGATGACCTTGTCGAGCATGTGGTAGCGCTCGACCATGCGATAGCCGAGCGGCACGACGAAATCGTCATACATGATGATGCCGAAGCGCCGGCCGAGCATCGCGGCGATGTGGAGCATCGCCTCGCTCGGGCCGACCACCGGGATGTCGACCACGCTGCGTCCGGCGTCGACCCCGAGATCGAGCGTGCCGAGCGGAACCACCGCATCGTAGCCCTGCCGCTCGGCTTCCCGGAACGCCTCGATGAACGGCGGCACCGCGAGCCCCAAGAGATCCGGCGCATTGCCGAGGAAATAGGGCGTTGCCTTCACCGACACGATGCCGACTTCGACTTCGGCAGAGGAATAAGCCAGCGCAGCATCCTCGCGCCGCTTGCGCTCCTCGGGCGGATATTCCCCGACCACGAAGGCGACCCTTATCTTGCGGCCTGACGCTGCGTCCCACATATCGTTCCCCGCCTATTGCTTGATCGTTTCGTGGCTTTGCAGCCCGGGCTTGAACTTGCCTTCGACGAAGTCGCGTACGCCGGTATCCTTCCAGCCTACGCGCTGCCGGTTCTGCAGCTCTTCTTCCTTAGCGTTGGTGTAATTCATCGACGCTTCCCACGTCATTTCGAGCGAGAAGCGATAGCCCTCCTTGGTGGCGCGCAGCGCAGCCGGGTCCTTGGCGGCGATGTCGCGCGCGACCGCCATGGTCTCGTCCCTGAGCTTGGCGAGCGGCACAGCGAAATTGACAAAGCCGATGTCGGCAGCGGTCTTGCCGTCGAAGCGGCGGCCGGTGAGGCCGTAGAACAAGGCGTCACGCGGCCGGAACAGGTTTGCGAGCGACTTGCTCACGCTGCCGCCCGGAAAGCCTTTGAAGTTGATCTCGGACAGGCCGAAGGTCGCCTCCTCGGCGGCGATCGCGAGATCGCAGCCCTCGACGATGGAGAACGCCCCGCCGAAGCAATAGCCGTTCACCATCGCGATCGTCGGCTTCGGGAAATAACGCAGCGTACGTCCCCGCCACTCCGTCGCCAGCCTGATCACGCGGTCGTAGCGCGCCGGCTGATCCTTGAGCGCGTGGAAGACTTCCTTGAGATCCATGCCGGCACAGAAGGAGTCGCCCGCGCCAGTGATGACGAGCACCCGCGCCTCGTCATCGTAGCGCAACTCCTCGAGCGCATTCGTCATGTCCTCGTGCAGCTGCGGATTCATCGCGTTCTTCTTGTCCGGGCGATTGAGGCTCACGAGCGCGACGCCGCCCACCTTTTCGATCGATACGGTTGCGTAGGCCATGATGGCCTCCTGTGGCTGTTACTTGTTCAGCTTAGGCTTTCCAAAGCCGTCGGCGCCGGCCTTGGCGACTGTCTCGTCGTCGTGGTCGATGCCAGACACGCCGATGCCGCCGACGCATAGCTCGCCGAACAGGAGCGGATGGCCGCCCTCCACGCCGAGATAGTTCGGCGACATCAGGAACTCCGGTCGCTCCCGTACCCGCTTGCCAAACGCACCGCTCGGCCGCCCGCGCAACGCGGCGGTCCGTGCCTTCCTCGTTGACATCTCGACGGTGTTCACCCCATTAACGTCCGGGCGTTCCAGGAAGAGCAGATGCCCGCCCTCGTCGACCACAGCGATCGTCGGCTCCCGCTTGATCTTGGTCGCATATTTCTTGGCGGCAGCGACAACGCGCTGAACGTCGTCGTTGGACAGGCACGGCTTGTTGCGCATGGAATGCTCCTCCCAGGATGTCGATGAGCTTGTTCAGAGGCGGGGACATCGCAGGCTGCTATTCTGTGGCGCGCGCGTCAAGCTCCCGCCCAGATTGAATGATCCCCATGCATGAGAATTCCCACCCCACAACCGTTGCGCGGCGTCTGGCCGAGTGGATTAGCGCGTTCGCGGATGGCCCGATCCCGGCGGCCACTGCCGAGCGGGCGCGCGCGATCCTGCTCGATGCCCTCGCCTGCGCCCTCTATGCCAGCGACGATGACAAGTCCGCGAGCGTGCTCCGGACGGTCAAGCAGCTCTCCGGGGCTGGCGCCTGCGCGATCGTCGGCACGCGGCTGCGCGCTGGCCTGCCACTTGCTGCGTTCGCCAACGGCGTGCTGATCCGTACCCTCGACCTCAACGACACCTATACCGGGCCGCGGCAGATCGGCCATCCGAGCGACAACATCGGCGCCGCGCTGTCCGCCGCCGAGATGGCCGACCGCTCCGGCTCAGATCTCGTTCGCGCCATTCGGATGGGCTACGAAATCTACGGGCGGATCCTCGACCTGGGCGACCCGGACAGCCCCTGGGACCACGTCACGGTCTCCGGGATCGTGACCGCCGCCATGGTCGGCTTCCTGCTGCGGCTGCCGCCCGAGCGCCTCGCGCACGCGATCGCGCTTGCGGCTTCCCATAGCGCCACGCTGGGCGAGGTGCGCGTGGGTCATGTGTCGGCCGCGAAGTCTATTGCCAATTCGGTGGTCGTGCAGACCGCCGCGCTGATGACGCTGCTCGCAGCGGAAGGCGTCACCGGTCCAGGCGAGGCCATCGAGGGCGCCCGCGGCTACGCCAGGCTGATCATGGACGGCATCGACTTCGCGCAATTTTTCGCAGCGGGCCAGAATGCGGACCGGCTGATGGCGGTCGGCCTCAAGCAATATCCCTGCTTCGCGCTCGGGCAAGGCCCGATCTCGGCGGCAATCGAGCTGCGCAAGCGATTGCCCGCCAACACCGACATTCAACGCCTGAAGGTGACGGTGGCAAACACCGGCGCGGCCCGCCTGCGGCTTTCCGACACGCTCGGGCGCGTGCCGAGCTCGCAGGAGGCGGCCGACCACAGTGTCTATTTCCTGGTCGCGGTCGCGCTGCTCGACGGCCGCTTCGGGCTCGATCAGCTCACCGGCGGGCGCTGGAAAGACACCGACGTGCGCGTCCTGATCGAGCGGATGGAGGCGTCGATCGACCCCGCGCTCAAGCCAGCAACCTCCCTGCCCTGCCGGCTTGAAGCCACGCTCGCAAACGGCGAAACGCTTGTGATCGAGCGGGCGATCACGCCCGGCATGCCAGCCATGCCGCTATCGTGGGACGAGGTAACGGAGAAATTCCGCCGCTGCGCCGCGAGTGTCATCACGGACGACGCGCAAGGCAAGGTGATCGATGCGGTTGCGCAGATCGAGACGTTGCCATCAGCGCGAACGCTGCTCGAAGCGCTTGTGCCTCATCACTGAGACGTCCGACTCTCAGCTAACCATTCTTCCTGTCGCCCCCGCTTTCGCGGGGACGACACTGAGACAATCCAGGACAATCCACCAAACAAATCTAATCCGCCGCCAGCAAGCGGCCGTGGCCCTCGATCGGTTTCCAATCGTCGAGCAGGTGCAGGATGTCCCACAGCTGCGCCGTCTGATTACAGAGCGCGGGCTTGCCGAACTCCTCCTCGAGACGATTGCACACAGGCTCGGAGAGCCAGGTGCCGCCGCCGATATAGATCGCGTCGCAGTCGGGATTGTCCGTGAAGGCGCGGCGACCGAGGTCGTAGGCCATCTGCATATGGTCGCGCGCCTTGATCCTCTGGAATTCGGATGGCGGCAGCTCATTCGTGACAGCGCCGCACACCGCAACGCCCTCGCGCGCGAGGAACTCGCCCAGCACCTTGTTCATGGCGTCCGACCACTTGTTGACCAGCGCCATCTTCCTGATGCCGAGGTGGTGGGCGGCGCGGCCGACTGCCAGCACCGTAGACGATGCTTTCACACCGGCATGCCCGGCCATGAATTCGATCATGCGGTCGTGCGCCGCCACTCCGATCAAAGTCGGCAGCGGCGTTCCGCTCTGCACCACCAAACTCACACCGCGCTCCATCAGCTTGTCGAGGTTCGCGGCCAGCGGCTTGAGCAGCGCGCGCTCGACGTCGCCCGAGGAGAATTCGGCCAAGCCGATCGGAATCATCACCTGCATAACGCCAGGCGGCGCCAGCCGGTAGAATTCGTAAGCGGCGTTGTCGATGATAGCGAGCGGCAGCAGAACGCCGACCTTGTGCCTGGGCAGGTAGCTCTCGAACATCATCCCCCCTTTGCGGCGTTCAATTCTCCGCCACCGATGCCCTGCCCGCGAGCCGTCCAAACACGGCGTTGCGCGTCTGCCCGGTGAATGACGGATAGTTATGAAAGAACAGCCCTACGATGTCGCCCGATGCGAACAGGCCCTTGATCGGCTGATCCATCGTGCTCATCACCTGGGCGTTGCGGTTGATCTCGACGCCGCCGAACGTGAAAGTGATCCCGCCGGTGACCGGATAGGCGCGATACGGCGGCTCATCGATGCGCGTGGCCCAGTTTGACTTCGGCAGCGCGAGGCCCTTGGTCGCCTTGCCGTCGGGCCGGCGCGGATCAAACGGCGGCGCATCCGGCACCGCGCGATTGAACGCTTCGATCGTATGCGTGAGGACCTTCGGCTCGAGCCCGGCCTTGACCGCCAGCTCCGTGATCGTATCGGCCTCGACGAAGGTCGCCGGATGATGCGGATAGCGCAGGCAGCGCAGGCCCTTCTGATCATAGATCTGGTGTGCGATCGCGCCGGGCTGGGCAAGCACGGCGCGGCCGGTCTTGGCATACGTATAAGAATGCTGCGCCTCGCCCTCGTCGAAGAAGCGCAGGCCCATCGCATTCACGGTGATGCCGTAGGGATAGTCATAGCGGCTCTGGGTGTTGCCGCGACCGTCCTCGTGTTGCGGCGTCTCGAAGTCGGGCGCGTTGGCATCGATCGGCGACATGTGGCCGGACTGCCAGTGGCCCGACGGCCGGGCGCCGCGATCGAGCAGCAGGCGCAGCACTTCGCCGGTATCGTGCTTGCTGCCACGCACTTTCATCATGTCGGTGTTGCCCGCGAGATAGCGCGCGCGCATCTCCGGATTGGCCTGAAAGCCGCCCGCGCAAGCGATCACCGCCTTGGCCATGAGATCGTAGCGGCCGTCGGGCCCGCTCACCGTCACGCCCTCGACCCGGCGAAGGTCGCCATGTATCCCGCAGACCGGCGACTTCGAACCTGATCGCGATCCCCCGCTCCTGCGCGATGCGCCGCCACTGTGCGAGCTGGCCAGGGCCGCCGCCCGCGACATGGATCGCGATGCCGCGCTCGAAATAGCGCTTGCCGTCGACCTTGGCGTGCTCCTTGAGCGGCTCCCACTTGATGCCGGTCTCACGCATCCAATGCACCGCCGCATTCGACTGCTCGACCAGAGTTTGCGCGAGCTCGCGGTTCATGCGCCCCTGCGTCATGCGATCGAGATCGGCCATGAACGCGTCGGCGCCATAGGGCGGGATCGCCATGGTCGCAAACAACGCGTCGTCGAGCTCCGGCACGAAGCGGCGGATTTCCTCGGCGCCAGCGTGCACAAAGCGAAAACCGGTTCCCGAATAGCGTGCGTTGCCGCCATATTCGGCTTCCGGCGCCTTCTCCAGCATCACCACGTGCTTGGCGCCCGCCTCGCGCGCCGCCACCGCCGCCTCAAAGGCTGAGCTGCCGCCGCCGATCACGACGATGTCGCACTTCTCGACGCGCACCATATTACGGCTCGGCCTTGATGCCGGCGAACGCCATATAGGCCTTGACGATGCGCTCGGGCACCGCGGAGAGCTTCTGGGTGATCAGCTGCTGCAGCTCGGCTCCAGGGATCGCGTGACCGACCGGCAAGCCGCGACGCTCGGCTTCCGCTCGATACTCCGGATCCTCCATCAGGCGCAGGTAGGAGCGGCGCAAGATTTCAAGCCGGTCGGGCGCCATACCCGGCGGGCCGAGCAGCGGCAGCCCGATATGACTCGGCGTGGTGACAAGGCCGAG
This sequence comes from uncultured Alphaproteobacteria bacterium, assembly GCA_963753575.1. Classification (GTDB taxonomy): domain Bacteria; phylum Pseudomonadota; class Alphaproteobacteria; order Rhizobiales; family Xanthobacteraceae; genus VAZQ01. The sequence goes on along the minus strand of CAVWCR010000002.1, from coordinate 125,902 downwards.
CAGCGCCCGCGCATTCGGATCGGTCACGACGTCGGCGAGCACCGGTACGCCGGGCATGGCGTCGAACGACTGAACGATCGCCCGCATCGCGCCGGTCTTGATCAAGTCCGGCCGTGAATTGGCGATGCTGCCCTCGTGCGAGAACAGGCCATCGACTTCTCCGCGCTCAAGCGCAATGAGCACCTCATTGAAGCCCGGATAGCCGGTAACGACCTTGAGCGGCCAGCCCTCATACGATTCAAGAACCTTCGGCGCGACGGCATTCTCCGAACGCGCGTTGAGCGCGCCGATCACGATCGGGGTACGCGCGCGCTTGAGGTCGGCGACCGAGGTGATGCCGGTGCGGCGGTGAAGCCACAAGGCATTGGCCGCGCTGCCGGCGCCGCCAATGTAGGAAAAGCGGGTGAGGTCGTAGTTGATCCGCTTCTGCGGCACCACGTTGCTGAGCAGGAAGCCGCTGCGGCCGGGCATGCCGAGGGTGAGCCCGTCGGGCGCCACCACGTTGTAGAGATGATTGGCGAGAATGATCCCGCCAGCGCCCTGCATATTGCGCGACACGATCGTCGGCCGGCCCGGAATGTACTTCGCGAAGAAGCGCGTCAGCACCCGCATCTCGCCATCAACGCCACCGCCGGGCGGAAAACCGGCAATGACGGTGAGGGTCTTGCCCGCATAGACCTGATCGGCCGCGCGCGCAGCTCCCGGCAGCGCGACGGCGATGCACAATGCGACGATCCGGGCAAGCATGGGCCTCAGGCGGGCGCCTTCTCTTTGTTCTTTTTCTCAGTGCGATCGGCCGCGAATTCGACCTGATCGTAGCCATGTGCGGAAATGTCGAACAGATTTCCGTCCGGGTCCATGGCGCGATATTCGGCGAATGGGCGGGTTGCCGGACGCTCTGCCATGGGCTCATCCCACTTCGCGAGCTTCTGTTCGACGTCCTCCAGGTCATCGACCTGGAAGCCGAAATGGTTGATCCCGCTTGGTGTCGCCTCGCCTCGATTGCGCAGGATTGCCAGCGTGAGATAACCGTCACTCATATACATGGCGCCGCTGCGCTCGGTATGGATGACCTTGAGCCCGAAGACCTCCTCGTAAAACTTGGCAAGCCGGGCCGGATCCTTGGTCTTGATCGCGATGTGACGAATTTTCGCCATCCATTTTCCTCCGCTGAATATCGTTGATCTCCAAAGGGATGGTAAGGGAACGCCGGCCGGCAGTCAAACCGTCTGCCCCACCCGTATACCAACGCGGTCGGCGGCGACACCACACTTGCGTTTGCCTTTCTTGGCTTGGGATACGCAACGCTCAAAGACGCATGAAGATGCAACACGGCGCCTCGACACTCCGAGCACATCACGTTACCGGATAGTGGTACCGAGCAATGTGGGCGCGACAGTAACCGATCTGATCAAGCCACTCGTGATCTCACTGTCCGCAATTGATCGGAGATGTGTATCGGCTCTCTCTAAGTTATCCAACCTTCAACAAACAACTCGTGATACATAAAATCAGAGTCCGCGATGATGAATTCGCTCGTCGATATTTTTTGTGCATCGTTCTCGCGGTTCTTGTCACAACAAACTCACAATTGAATTTCTACAATTACGCGCAACAGATCATCCCTATCCATTCTAGCGCGCTGCCAGTCTCAGAATATTGAAAAGTTCATCGTCTACTGTGCCTGTTTGGGGGAGTTGTGTATGCGTACCTTGGCAATTGTAGCCATAGCCTTGTTTTTACTCTCGAATAGTCCAACAACGGTATTCGCAGACCCGGCGTCCTCCGCACAGTTCGTACAGCTCCCTCAGGCGAAGCGGATGGCCCGGAATTCAACGTCCCGACGCGATCGCCAGCCCATCCCCGACGACGCTCTGAAAACGAAGCTCAACTCCTGGACCGTCGGTCTTGCTGCAGGCCAGCTGGAAGGCGCGCCGTTACGCTTCGCGACCGAGCTTGCTCGCGTCCTTGATGACGGCGACAACATGCACGTCATTCCGATGGTCACGCGCGGGATTTTCAGCAACATCTTCGACCTTCTGTACCTGCGCGGCGTCGACGCGGCGATCGTGTATGGCGACGTGCTCGAACACTTCAGGAGCGACGCGAAGATCAGAAGCCTGGAGCAGCGCATCAACTACATCATGCCGCTGTTCCCGTCCGAAGTGCACGTCATGGTGCGCCCCGAGATCAACAAGCTCGAAGACCTTGCCGGCAAGCGCGTCAACTTCAATACCAAGGGCACGGCCGCGGCGTATACCGGCCCCATTATGTTCGATCGCCTTGGCATCAAGGTCAACGCGCAATTCGCGCCGCATCCGAGCGCGATCGCCGACATGATCAGCAGCGACAAATATGCCGCCGTCGTATTCGTCTCCTCCAAGCCGCTCGACGCTTTCATCAAGCCGAGATGGCCGCAAGGATTCAAATTCCTGCCGGTGCCGCTGCTTCCCAGCCTCGAAGAATACTATGTGCCGGCACAGCTCGAATCTCGCGATTACCCTGCGCTGATCCCGGTCGGTCAGAAGATCCAAACCATTGCGGTGCCTTCTGTTCTCGCCGTGTTCAACTGGTCGCCGGATCATGAGCGCGGCAAGCGGCTGGTGCGATTTATCGACTATCTGTTCGAACGTTTCCCGAAGCTGCAGAACGAGCGCGGCTACCATCCGAAATGGAAGAATTTGAACCTTGCCGCTACGGTTCCGGGCTGGAAGCGCTACCCACCGATGCAGGAAAAACTTGGCAAGCTCATCAATGTCGGCGTCGGTGCCGACAAGGCGACCGCACTGGGCGATGAGCTTGAGCGCCTGCTTCCCGGCGACAAATCCGCACAGCAACAGCTGCTGCGAGAACTGCTCGCACGACAGAAATAACACGGCGAATCGATTGTTTAGGCGGACTCACAAGACAAACTGTGCACACGAACTGGCTGGGTGGCACCGTGTCGTACAAATTCGCTCAACAGCCGATCAGTGACGGTCTGGCTCGCAACTTCAGCAGCCGCGGTCTGGTGAATTCGAACCGCGGGCGCCGAGAAGCGCTGGAATGTCAGAACTCGCAGGCTCGGTCGAGACTGCACCGCTTGCATCGCCCATGACGTCATTCCCGAGAGCGCGCTGCGCTTGCGGAACAGCCGCAATCGCAATCAGGAGGGGGGCTCAAAGCCCAGACAGCAAGATGGAGAACTGGGGGTCCAGTTCCCAAACCAACAGGGGGTAAAGTGATGGGTAAGATCGATCGGCGAAGCGTCATGGGCGCATTGGTGACCGTCGGGGCCGCTGGCGCGGCAGAGCTGGCGAGCGCCGCGCCCGCGGAGCTGCGCTTCAAGGACATGCACAAGAAATCCCAGCTCGCATGTCTGTACCATTGCGACTTCGGAGATCACGCGCGCTTCTCGCAGCAGCTGCGCAACATCAACAATCACCTCGCGGTCTACAACTACGATCCGCGCGCCCTCAAGGTTGTCATTGTCGCTCATTCCGCCGGCATCAAGTTCTTCCTGAAAGATCTTCTTGGGACACCGTGGGAGCGCGAGACTATCAATCCTGAGATCTTCGCGCGCATCAAGACGCTGTCGCGGCATGGAATGGAGGTCTATCTGTGCAAGGTCACCTTCAAGACACTGACCATCGATCCTGAGAAAGCCCGCACGGACAAATTCATCAGGTTCGTCGCATCCGGCATCGCGACGGCATCCGTCCTTCAGTCCAAGGGTTTTTCCTACCTCAAGGTCGGCTGACCGTCAGGCGGACCTGATCCGATGGCCACAACGCCATCGGAAGAGTTAAGAACGGGCTTTCGATCGGCACGTCGGGAATGACTGACCGATTGCCCGCGACGTACACGCGCCACAGATGCGACCCAAATGCCAGGATGAATTGACTTGCTCCAACTGCTTAAACAATACGGGCTCCTGCGAGGAGACGCTCGAAAGTCGGGCGACGTCGTTCGAGTGACCCCAGCAAGCGCGTTTGACGTGTTTGCGGGACACGACGGCGTCGACCTCTACGAGGTCCTTGGGGTCTCCAACCGTGCCACTCCGTCGGAAGTCAAAGTGGCTTTTCGACAACTGGCCAAGTCTCTTCATCCGGACTGCAATGCGGGAAACAGAACGGCCGAACAGCATTTTGCGGTCGTGCACTATGCCTACACGATCCTCGGCAATCCCGAATTGCGCGCAGCCTACGACCGCGAGCTGGAGGTCGATCGCGCCAACGCGGCACTCCGAATTGCCGCGGCGAGCTTCCATCAGAAGGAGAAACGGCAATGGCGGTTCTGCCGCGCCGCCGCCGAGATAACGGTTGCGACGGTGGTTCTTACGGTTTGTTTCGTTACCGGCATATCAATCTGGAAGCGCCCATCCAATGGACTGTTGAACGATCAGCCGGTGGGCACCGCCTCGGCCTCCGTAAACGGAGTCATTCCGCCGACGATCACACGAGCGGAGCTCTCGGAAGCGCTATTCGGCAGCGAAGGGGCCAAATATGACCTCGAGGTGACGGCGACTAATACGCCAAGCGCTCCGCCACCATCCGCTGCCGAGCCGAGCCCCGCAGCGCCCGCCGCGGCAAAAGGCGAAGCATCATCCGCCACGACGCCGAGCGCCCCAGCTCAGGTTGAAGAGCAGAGCGCAACATCGCCTGCTGCAGCGCCAAGCGCGACGGCAGCGGCTGAAGAACAGAGCAGAGCTTCATCAGCTGCGCCGCCGAGCGCCTCCGCATCGGTCGAACAGCAAATCGCGGCAGCATCTGCGGCAGCCCCAAACACCACGGCGACGGTTGAAAAACAGAATGCAGCATCTCCCGCAGTGGCGCAAAGCGGCATATCACCCGCTCAAGAGCAGAACGCTACGCCGCCTGTCGCAGCAGAGAGCGCCCCACCGCCAGCCGCATCGCAGCGCGAGGCGCCAGCGACCGTAGCTCAGAACGCCAGCCCGCGCGCCACGTCACAGAGCGAGGCGCCAGCGGCTGTCGTGCAAAACGCTACGCCGCCAGTTGTAGAAGCCAGAACGCCACCGGCCGCCACACTACCTGCTCCTACGAACAGCGCCATTCCGCAGGTCAGCGTGCAGAGCACCGCGCCGGCGCAGGCGAAGGCCTTCCGGCGATCGACCGCCGCGGTCGAATTGCCGAACACCGGCAAATCGGCGTCCACGCAAAGCAAGGGGGCTGCCGATCCGCCATCCCATCGCAACGACCCGTCTGTGCTCAGGCAGGGCGAGCGATTCATCGGCTTGGGCGAGCGCTACCTGGCTCAAGGCAATGTCGCCATCGCGCGGCAGTATTTCGCGCGCGCCGCCGATCTCGGGCTGGCGCTCGCCGCCAGCAAGCTGGCGGAGACGTTCGAGGTGGTAGGCCTTGCCCGTTACGGCGTCCTGGGCGTGAAACCCGATCCGGTTGAAGCGGCGAGATGGCGCAAGCGTGCCCGGGAACTCGGCCCATGAAGCTGCCTGCCGCCCGCCAGGCCGACTACTGGACCGGGATCACATTGACCGACACTTCGAGGCTCTGTTCTCCCGAGACGAGGATCACTCCGTCGATCGGGGCGATGTCGGCATAGTCTCGCCCGATCGCCAGCACCACGTGGTCGTTCCCGGCCAGTATGGCGTTCGTAGGATCGAAGCCACGCCATCCGACACCCTCGCCGCACCAGAGCAGCACCCACGCATGCATCGCATCGACTCCTTCGAAGTCGCTCCATGCCCGGCGGCGGTATGGTGCGCAGATAGCCGCTCACATAGGCGGCCGGCAGGCCAATCCCGCGCAAGCCGGAAATCATGACATGCGCGAAATCCTGGCACACGCCGCGCCGCTGCGCGAACGCCACCGTTGGCGTTGTCATGACCGTGGTCGTTCCCGGCTGGTAGGTGAAATCGGCCTTGATCCGCCGCATGAACTCGGTGGCGCCGTCGAGCACCGGGCGTTCGGCCGGGAAGCTTTCGGCCGCATAGGCGCGGATTTCCGGATCAAGCGACACCTGCCGGCTCGGGAACAGATAATGGGCAGGCGACATCGGTGAGAGATCGGTGCTGGCGAAGGTATCGTCCCGGATCGCCTCCCATGCCGGCGTAGCGGCAGGCGCCTCGTCTCCCCGCTCGACAGCGACGCGGGCCGCGACGCGCACCGTCAACGTGTCATGCGGCTGCTCAAGCACGACCCAGGTGATCCGGTTGCCGAAGAAGTCACGCCCCTCCTGCCGCTCGACCGGCGTCGGAGAAACGTCGAGCGCGGCGGCGTGGACGCGCTGGCCCTCACGATCGATCGGCGTCAGCCGCAGCACGTGGTGCGCATAAGAGACCGGAGATTCATAGTGATAAATCGTCGACTGACGGACATCATAGATCACGCAAACGCCTCCTGCAGATCACGGAAACGCCTCCCACGGCGCCTCGGAGCGCTCGCGCGAGGTAAAGTAGGTCGCCGCAATCACATCGGCGAGCTTCATGAGCGCCAGCTCCGCATCGACAAACGCATCCGCACCGATCGTAGCGGCCTCCGACGTACGTATCTTGGTCGCGAGCGCGATGGCGATCTGCTCGGGAGGCGACAGCCGGGTATCATCGCCGCGCTTGGGCAGCGTGGCAAGGTGGGTCTCGATGCGGCCGAGCTGATAGACGATCGAGCGGGGATTGTTCGCATCGAGCACGACGAGGTCGATGACCGGCGCCCGCGCCGCCACCATGACGTATCGCAGCCGATAGGTGATCTGGCTGTCGGCCAGTTCGAGGAGCACATCGAGAGCGTTGTCGAGCCCATCCCCGAACGCGAACTTGCGCACGAACCGGGATGTCACGATCGCCCGCTCGATCCGGCGTCCGAGTTCGAGAAAGCGCCATCCCACCAGCTGGTTCATGTTCTCCTGGGCAAGACCGGAGAAGGACGCAACGATTCGCAACGCCCCATTGATGCGTTCGACAATCGTGCTTTCGATCGGGCCGCGCTCGAGTGGGGCGTCGACCATCTCGACCAGGTCGGTCAGTGCCCGCCAGGCATCCGGGGAGAACCGGTCGCGAATGACCGAGGCCGCCGACTGAGCGGCTCCGACGAGGAACGGCAGCGCGCCGGTGAGATCCCGCCGTTGCAGCGCCGCGGAAGCGACAAGCGCGGGCTTGGCGTTGGGGAGATCGGTCGGCACGGCACTCCAAACTCCAAGCAATGAACAGATCTGCGAATTGACGCTGATCAATGCCTCGTCGCTCTCGGTCGCGCGGTTGACCAGCGCACGAACCAGACGAAGCGTGGCCTCGGCCCGCTCCACATAGCGCCCAAGCCAAAACAAGTTGACCGCGGCCCTGCTTGGCAGCGCCCCATTGGTACGGTTGATCGTGATACGGTCCGGCGTCGGCAGCAAAGTCGTCTCGGGCACCGGCCTGTCCGAGAGCACCCACGCGTCCGCCGCACGCCCGCCGTGCTGCATCGTGACCACACGCGCATCGACGTCGTCGGCCACGCGCACGATCCCGCCCGGCATGACGCGCCAGCCGTCGTGCGTGCGTGCCAGGAACAGGCGCAGCGTGAACGGACGCGGTTCGAGCCTGCCGTTCGACCAGACCGGCGTGGTCGAGAGCGTCACAGCCTCCTGCGCGACGAAGTCGATGCCGCGATAGTGAATCGCCGAGAGGAGCTTCGACTTCTCCTCGGCGTCGAGTGCCCCACCGAGAACGACGGCTCGCCCGGCGCCGGGTGACAGCTCGCCGGTGAACGCCGGGGCAATCAGCATCTCGTCGAGGCGGTCGAGCACCTCCTCGCGCGCATGAGCCTGGCCGAGCCACCAGGTCGCGACATTGGGGAGCGCAAGCTCGCTGCCGAGCACCGCCGGCGCGAGCGCCGGAAGGAAGCTCAACAGCGCACGGCCTTCGACCAGGCCTGAGCCGAGCGCGTTGGCGACCACGACTGCGCCCTCGCGGACCGACTGCACGAGCCCCGGGACCCCAAGGCGCGAACGGGCGTTGAGCTCCAGCGGATCGGCAAAATCGGAATCGAGCCTCCGCAACAGTACGTCGGCGCGCTTGAGGCCCGAAACCGTGCGGATGAACACGCCGTCGTGACGGACGGTCAGATCCTCACCTTCGACCAACAGGAAACCCAGATAGCGGGCCAGATAGGCATGCTCGAAATAGGTCTCGTTGAGCGGCCCGGGCGTCAGCACGCAGATGCGCGAATCCTCACGCCGGCAGAGCGACGACAGCTCCGCCTGGAAGGCTTGGAAGAAGGGCGCGAGCCGCTCGACCGACAGCGCCCGATAGACGTCCGGCAGTGCGCGCGAGAGCGCGAGCCGGTTCTCGAGAGCGTAGCCGGCACCCGACGGGGCCTGCGTCCGGTCGCTGAGGGCCCACCAGCGGCCATCAGCAGCACGACCGATGTCCACAGCATAAAACCGCAAATAGGGCTCTCCGGCAGGCAATGCGCCAACCAGCGGCCGCATGAACTCCGGATTGCCGGCAATGACCGCCGCCGGCAGGCGCCCCTCGCGCACCAACTGAGCCGACCCGTAGGCGTCCGTCAAAATTCCTTCCAGCAGTTCAGCCCGTTGAATGAGGCCGCTCTTGAGCAGCGCCCAGTCCTCGGCATCGAGCAAAAGCGGAACGTGGCTCAGCGGCCAAGCCCGCTTGACGCCGGCGGGATCCTCATAGACGCGATAGAACACGCCGGAATCGCGCAAATGGCGGTCGGCGGTTGCGAACCGGCGCTCGGTCTCCTCCGGGCCGAGGCCCGCCAGCATCCCCAGGAACGGCTGCCAGTGCGCGCGCAGGCGGCCGGTGGCGTCCACCATTTCGTCAAATACGCCAGGCAGCGGCCGATACGCCTTGACCAGAGGGGCGAGGTCAGCGTCGGCCTGGGCTGCGCGGCTGGCGTCCATAACCTATCAAATCCGAGTCGGCCGCCTGAGGTCGAGAGTCATTGGATAGTCGAGCGAAGGCTGCTCGAACGGTGGGTCGAAAATCCCCGGTGTGTGACCATGATCCTCGAACCGAGCCCGCCGCCGTGCTTCCGCTTCGTAGGAATTGATCGGGAAGGTCTCGTAGTTGCGGCCGCCCGGATGTGCGGCGTGATAGACGCAGCCCCCGAGCGAGCGCCGGCTCCAGATGTCGAACACGTCGAAAACAAGCGGCGTGTGCGCATCGATCGTCGGCTGCAGCGACGATGGAATAGTCCAGGCCTTGAAACGAACGCCGGCCACATATTCGCCGCTGCGGCCGGTCGACGTCAGCGGCACGCGGCGGCCGTTGCAGGTCACCGCATGGCGGGACGGGTTCATGCCCTCCACTTTTACCTGCAAGCGCTCAACTGATGAATTGACAAAGCGCGTGGTGCCGCCGACGGTCCCCTCTTCTCCGAGGACGTACCAAGGCTCAAGTGCCTGGCGCAGCTCGAGCTGCACGCCGCTATGAGTGACAGCACCACAGAACGGGAAGCGAAACTCGCGCTGCGCCTCGAACCACGTCGGATCGAAACGGTAGCCAGCGCCGGCCAGGTCATCGAGAACGGTGAGAAACTCCTCCCAGACGAAATGCCCCAGCATGAACCGATCATGCAGCGCGGTGCCCCAGCGCACGGGCGTGCCCCGCTGCGGCTCGCGCCAGAACCACGCAACCAGCGCACGCAAGAGGAGTTGCTGAGCGAGGCTCATGCGGGCGTCCGGCGGCATTTCGAACGACCGAAACTCCACCAGGCCGAGCCTTCCCGTCGGGCTGTCGGGGGAGAACAACTTGTCGATGCAGATCTCGGTGCGATGGGTGTTGCCGGTGACGTCGACCAGTAGATTGCGGTACAGCCGGTCGACCAGCCATGGCGGCGGCATCTGGCCCTCCCCCGGAGCCGGCGTCATCGTCATTGCAATTTCCAGCTCATACAGCAGGTCCTGCCGCGCCTCATCGATGCGCGGCGCTTGGCTGGTGGGCCCAATGAACAGACCGGAGAAGAGATAGGACAGCGAGGGATGGCGCAGCCAATAGAGGATCAGGCTCTTGAGCAGGTCGGGCCGCCGCAGGAACGGGCTGTCGGCGGCGCTCAGCCCGCCAAGCACGATGTGATTGCCCCCGCCGGTTCCAGTGTGGCGCCCATCGATCATATATTTGTCGGTCCCGAGCCTTGAGAGCCGCGCCTCCTCATAGAGCGTCTGCGTGATCCCGACTGCCTCCCGCCAGGAGGTCGCCGGATGGATGTTGACCTCGATCACGCCCGGGTCGGGCGTGACCTTGATGACGTTCAGACGCCAGTCCGCGGGCGGCAGATAGCCTTCCACGTGAATTGGCATGCCGAGCTCGGCTGCGGTCTCTTCGATGGTACCAAGGAGATCCAGATAGTCTTCAAGACGCTCGACCGGCGGCATGAACACGCAAAGCCGTCCATCGCGCGGCTCGACCGAGAGCGCGGTGCGCACCGACGTGTCAATGGGCGACACCGCGTACTCAACGCTCGGCGAAGCTTGTGGCGTGACCCGATCACGCCCCGAGCGCTTCGTGTCGCCTCGCCTGGCGATGGCGCGGGCCAGGTCGGAACCAAGAATCTCAGCACGCTCGGCGAATGGATCGGCCGGCACGAGGTGCGGGTAGTCGACCGGAGGCACGTAAGGCAGCGAATTGAGCGGCAGGCGGAAGCCGATCGGGGAATCGCCTGGAACCAGAAACAAGCGGCGACGCCGCAGTTGCCACAACTCGCTGATCCAGCCGCCTCGCGCCGGCGCGGCCCAGGGCTGCACCGGCAACACGTAGCCCACCGGCGCAGAAAGGTAGCGCTCGAAGGAGCGCATGATACGCGCGCGCTCGACCGGATCGTCGATCTTGGGATTACTTGGATCGATGTTGTCCGGCAACTCGCCTTCCTTGAGCATCCGCTCGGCCGGATCCTCGAAAGCCGGAATGACGTGCTCGGGGGTGATCCCGAGCTTGTCGGCGACGCGCTCGGTGAACCGGTGCGCATCATCCGAGAGGATCGTATGCTGCTGACTCTCAAGCGCGAGCAGGTCGGCATTGTGCCACATGGGCTGACCGTCGCGCCGCCACAACAGCGAAAAGCTCCAGCGCGGCAGCGGCTCGCCCGGATACCATTTGCCCTGGCCGTAGTGCAGCAGGCCACCGGGTGCAAATCGGTCGCGCAAGCGGCGGACCAAGGTGTCGGCGAGCATCCGCTTGTTTGGGCCGAGGGCGTCGGTGTTCCATTCGGCCGATTGATAGTCGTCGATCGATAGGAAGGTGGGCTCTCCACCCATGGTCAGACGCGCGTCCTGCGCCGACAGATCCGCATCGACCTTTTCGCCAAGCTGATCGAGCGCCGCCCAGGCCTGGTCGGAGAACGGCCAGGTGACGCGCGGCCGTTCGTTGATGCGCGCAATCTTCATGTCGAACGAGAACTTGACGTCGGCCGCCTCGACGCCACCGGAAATCGGCGCCGCCGACCGGTAGTGCGGCGTCGCCGCCAGCGGAATATGCCCCTCCGCGCACAACAATCCGGACGTGGCATCGAGCCCGATCCAGCCCGCGCCTGGAAGGTAGACCTCGGCCCAGGCGTGCAGATCGGTGAAATCCTCCGTCGCACCCGCCGGTCCGTCGAGCGCTTTGACGTCCGGCCGCAGCTGAATGAGGTATCCCGACACAAAGCGGGCGGCGAGCCCGAGATGCCGCAGCAACTGCACCAGGAGCCACGCAGAATCGCGACAGGAGCCGGACGCCAGGGCAAGCGTTTCCTCCGGCGCCTGTACGCCGGGATCCATGCGGATCACATATCGAACTTCGCGCTGCAGCCGCTGATTGAGGTCGACCAGAAAGTCGACCGTTTTCCCCGGATTGCTTGGGATGGTCTTGATGAGCGCCGCCAGCCGCGGGCCCGCTGGCTCACGGTCGAGATAAGGCGCCAGCTCCTCGGCGAACTCGCCCGGATAGACGAACGGGAATTTATCGGCAAATGGCTCGACAAAGAAGTCGAAGGGATTGACGACCGCCATATCCGCCAGCAGATCGACCGATATCGAAAACTCGCGGGTCTTTTCCGGAAAAACATACCGCGCATTCCAGTTCCCGTTCGGGTCCTGCTGCCAATTGATGAAATGTTCCGCCGGCGTCACCTTGAGCGAATAGCTCACGATCGTCGTGCGCGAATGGGGGGCGGGCCGGAGCCTGATGATCTGGGGTCCAAGGCCGACCGGGCGATCGTACTCGTACCGGGTGATGTGCTGGAGATTGACGAGGATCGACATACCTTGACCACGTGGAACGCTGCCGCTTGTCCATGCAATTTCTAGGCCGCATGGGACTCAATGGCTCGCCCATCATAGCCGGACGCGGACCGGGCGCCATGGGTCATTTCGTCAAGCTTTCCAGAGGGCTAGCGGCTAGTGCCCGTTTCCGAAGTTCGTTAGTCGTTGCAGCACCCTCAGATACGAACTTCGGAAACGAGGGGCACTAGCAACTCTATGATTCTAGTGCCGCTTTTCGATCTGAAGTTGCTAAGCGAGTTTGCCGCAGGTGCTGTAGGAACTTCAGATCGGCGGCACTAAGGAGAACCCACCGCCCGCTTGAGGCCGTCGAGCACGGCGCGCAATGCGCCCTTGGTCAGCGCGCCCGGTTGGCCGGCCGGGTGGACGGATTCATGGACAAAGGCCAGCTTCACGATCACCGGGGGCCTCAGCACAAAGGGATAGAGATCGGGGAGGCCCATGCTGCGGTTGATTGAATTGGCGGCAAAGGTGAGCGGCAGCCAAGCGTCGACGATGCGGTCGAGCGACGCCTTGTGCGGGTCGAAGTCGATCACAGCGGCGAGTTCAGCCCCCATGCTCACCTTCGGCCGCACCCGGAGCCCGAAAGCAGCCGCCGTCTCCAGCGTGTCGACCATGTGAAAGTAATGCGCCCACGTCTCCGCGAAATCCTCCCAAGGATGCACGCTCGCGTAGGCAGAGACGAAACGTTCGGGCCAATCGTTAGGCGGCCCCTCGGCATAGTGCCGCTGCAGGGCTTCGCCGTAGTCCGGTCGCTCGTCGCCAAAGACCTCGCGGAACTTCTCGATCATCGGCGACTGTGCAACCAGGCGATCCCAGAAATAATGCGCGATCTCATGCCGGAAGTGGCCGAGCAACGTGCGGTAGGGCTCGCCCATCTCGCTGCGCTGGCGCTCGCGCTTCGCATCGTTGGCTTCGGCCAGATTGATCGTGATCAGCCCGCTGGCATGGCCCGTAAGCACAGGGGCCTCCTCGGTGGGTGTGCCCTCCCCGGGCGTCGCCAAGAAATCAAAGGCGAGACCATCCGGGTCTTCGGTCCGCGTCGACAACGGCAGGCGAAGCTTGAGAAGGGTATAGAAGAGGCGATGCTTGGCGATTTCGATCTTCTGCCAGTTGGCGAAATTTTCGGGCGCCGACAGATTGGGGATCGTACGATTATGGCGGCACGCGAGGCAAAACTCCTCGGGCGAATCCGCGGAGATAAGCCAGTTGCAGACGCCATGTTGCACGTTGGCGCAATAGCGGTAACGCGCTCCGGGCTCTGCCAGCGCCTTCCAGGTCGGACTGCTCCTCTCCTGCTCTTGCTTGACCTTGTCCTCGTCCTGCTCAAGGGCGGAGATTGTCTCCTTGGACGGCAAATAGCCGAGGCTGCGTCCGCAGCTCTCGCAACGGATGTTTTCGAAATAGAGCGGCTGCCCGCAACGCTGGCACTCGAAGAGTTTCATGGCTTCCGATGACGTCAAGAGTTGGGGAGGAGGAATAAGGACACAACAGTACGACAACAGCAACAATTCAAGCCGGAGGTTTCAATACATGACCGAACAATTCGTGGAAACGTAGAGAAATGCAATAATGTTTGAGGCGACAATCGGAAAATCTAGTGGACGCGCCGAGGGTGGTTGCGCCACTTGCCCTCTTCGACCAACCTGCCGACGGCCGCCGCGATCACATCGCGCACGGCCTTGACCCCGAGCGCGGTGCGCTGGTCCCGCCGATACGCCACGCTCAGTGTCCACACCATGTCTGGCTTGCGCAGGCGAACCGCGGACAGCTGTCCATCCTCGACCTGCTGGTGCACCGAACTGTAGGGCAGGACGGTGTAGCCAAGCCCCGCCGCCACCAGCGCCTTGGTCGTGGTGTAACCATCGATCTGCACCGCAACATTCAGTCTCCCGCCATGCTGGGCAACGGCTCGCTCGATCAGCATGCGCAACGCATGCGTCGTGTTGGGCAGGACGAGCGGTACCTGTTCAAGCTTCATGCGTGGCGATACCGGCGGCAAGCCACCGGATTTTGCGCCCGGGCCAACCAGATACATCGGCTCTGTCAACAGCGCCTCAATCTCGATCCCCTGGTGCCGGGGCGGATTGTGCGTGAGGCAGAGCGTCAGTTCCTGCGCGACCAGCCGGTTGAAAATGTAGCCGCTGAATCCCTCGACGAAGTTCAAGCGCAACTCGGGAAAACGATTGGCGCATTCCCGCACGATCAACGGACCGAGCACGCTGCAGGTGGCGGGGCTTACACCCAGCGTCATTGTTCCACGCACGTGCGCGCCGTGCGCGCGGACGTCATCGGCCGTCTGGCGGACTTGACGCATCAGCGAATGCGCGCGCTGCAGCAGCAGCAATCCCGGCTCGGTGAGTTCGAGCGCGCGACCGGTGCGCAACACAAGCTCGACGCCGAGTTCGTCTTCGAGCTTGCGGATCTGGCGGCTCAAGGCGGGCTGCGCCACGCGCAGCTGCAGTGCGGCTTTGGAGAAGCTCCTCGCTTCTGCGACATGCACGAAATAACGGAGCGCACGAAGGTCCATCGCGAGCGTCCTTGTATGCCGGCACGGCATAGAAGATATCGATATTATATCTTAGACGATCAGCTCCCAGCCGACTAGCGTCGCGAATTCAGTCACTGCAATAAATCGGAGGAGCCGCCATGCCGGAGGTCGTCATTCGCGAAACGAATGAGATGGAATGGGAGGACGTGCGGCGCGGGCGCGTCCATATGATCAGGCGCAAGCGGCTCCCGCTCGAGACCGGCATCCCCGGCGTCACCATGGAGTACTCCCTGTCGGTGGTACCCGACGGCTATTTCACGCCGCGGCACCGGCACAACTTCGATCAGATTCGCTACACGCTTTCCGGCATCCAGAGCACCGGCCTCGGCGATCTTGCGGCTGGCGAGTGCGGCTACTTCCCGGAGGGCTCCTATTACGGCCCGCAGAAGCAGGAAGGCCAGTGCGAGTGCCTGGTGCTGCAGTTTCAGGGCGCAAGCGGCGAGCATCTCCTCAGCAACGAGGAGATGAACGCGACCTACGAAAAGCTGCTCAAGTCCGGCGGCAAGTTCGAGAACGGCGTCTACAAGGGGTTCAAGCCCGACGGCTCGCCCAAGAACAAGGATTCCTACGAGGCGATCTGGGAGGAGCATGAAGGCCGCGAGCTCGTCTTTCCACCGGCGCGCTATCGCGATCCGGTGATGATGCTGACGAAGAACTATCGGTTTTGGCCGGACCGCCGGCGCCCGGGGGTCGAGATCAAGCACCTTGGCACGTTCAGCGAAGCCCGCACCGGCATTCGCTTCCTGCGGCTGATGCCCGGCGCCGAACTTCCTGCTGGCACACAGGAGGACGCCGAACTGCTGTTCATGGTCGAGGGCGCGGTCAACTATGGCGGCCGGAGCCTTGGCGAAGGAACCTACATGTTCCTCCCGAACGGAGCGCAGCTGAAGACCATGCGCTCCGAGAAGGGAGCGACCTTCTTCAGCATTGCGCTCCCGTTGCTCGCCGATCTCGCCGCCGCACAACAAGCACCCGGCATGCGCCACCCGTTGCTTCGTTCACACGAAGCAGCCGCCTGACGCGAACCCCGGAGGATCCCATGTTGCGTCAATATTGGCTTTCCTTATCGCTCGCCGTCGCCGCTGCTGCTCACGTCGCGACGGCGACACCCGCGGCGGCGCAGACCAAGCTTCCGACCGCGAAGGCCGCCAACGACTTTGCATTGATGATGGCGGACTACGGCAACAAGCTCGGCCTGTTCAAGAAGCAGGGTCTCGATGTCGAGGTGACGCTGATCACGCAGGCCAAGATGGTGCAGGCGGTGGTTGCCGGCAGCATCGACGTCGCGCTCGCCTCGGGCGCCACGCTGGCGTTCGCCACCAAGGGCGCGCCGCTCGAGGGCGTGGCAGTCATCTCCGGTCCGCCATCGATCCTCGTGCTCATCGTCCGGACCGACAGCCCGATCAAGCGGATCGATGAGCTGCGCAACCGCACCGTCGCGGTCAGCAATATCGGCTCGCTCACCGACTGGGCGGTCTCCCAGATCGCGCTCCACCAGAACTGGGCCCTGTCGGACATCAAGCGTGTGTCGGTCGGCAACACCCCCGCGCGCGTCGCGGTGGTCAAGACCGGCGCGGCGGATGCCGCCGTCATCGACATCGCGGCGGCGCTCGATCTGCAGGAACGGGGCGAGGCCAGAATCCTGGTCCGGTTCGGTGAGCTGATCAGCAAGTTCCAGAACCAGGTCGTCTACGCGTCCGACAAGACCATTGCCACCAAGCCCGACGCCATTCGCGGATTCCTGCGCGCCTGGCTCGCGACGCTTGACTACGCCAAGACGCACAAGGCCGAGACCGTCGCCTTCGCACAGCAGACGCTAGGCGTGCGGCCGAGCGTTGCCGACAAGGTCTATGACGAACTGATGCGGTCAAATTTCTTTTCTTACACAGGCCGGTTCGATCAAGAGGCTCTCAAGCGCATGAGCAAGAGCTTCGTCGAGCTCAAGCTCCTCGATCACGAAGTCGACCTGTCGCAATACGTGACCGAAAAATTCCTGCCGGCGCCCGCGCACTAACTCAGCGTGTGCGCCCGCGCGCGGCTTCGCCGAGAAGCTCCACGATGCGCTGCGGCGTGATCGGGGCCTCGGCGATGTGCACGCCGAACGGCTCGAGCGCATTCTCGACCGCCGAGAGAAGCGCAGCAATCGCCGCGATGGTGCCGCCCTCGCCCGCCCCCTTGAGCCCGAGCGGGTTGAGCGGGCTCGGCGTCTGCATGTGCAGCACCTCGACAGTCGGGGAGTCTGTCGCGAGCGGCAGCAGATATTCGCCGAAATGCGTCGAGAGCGGCTGCGCCTGGTCGTCGTAGAGCATCCGCTCGAAGAACGCATTGCCGACGCCGTGGATGACGCCGCCGACGATCTGGCCCTCGACCACCATCGGATTGATGACGGTGCCGCAGTCGTGCATCAGCAGATAGCGTGTGACCGTCACATGCCCGGTCTCGATGTCGACCTCGACCTCGGCGATATGGGTGCCGTTCGAATAGGTCGATTGGTCGGGCGTGAAGTGGCTGGTCGCTTCGAGCCCCGGCGCCGGCCCGCCCGCCATGGAGAAGCCCGGCATGCCGACCGCGACCGCCGCCACCTCGCGGAAGCTGCGTCTCACGTCGGAGCCTGCGACCTTGGCATGGCCGTTCTCGAGCACCACGTCCTGCTCCGCGACCTCCATCATCTGGGCGGCGAACTGCTTGATCTTCTGCGCCACCAGCCCCGACGCCAGATGCACCGAGGAGCCGGCATTGACCGCCGTGCGGGCCGCAAACGAACCGACGCCGAGCCCGGTCGCAGCGGTGTCGGCGGTGACGATGGTGATGTCGTCGGGCGTGCAGCCGAAATGATCGGCCGCGATCTGGGCGAGCGTCGTCTTGTGCGACTGGCCCTGCGGGGTCGCGCCGGTATAGACGGTGAGCTTGCCGCTGGTTGACACGCGCACAGTTGCGCTCTCGTAGGGACCGAGACCCGTGGCTTCGACCGCGTTGCCGATGCCAAGCCCGATGTAACGCCCCTCCTCGCGCGCCTTGGCCTGTCGCGCCCGGAACCCTTCATAGTCGACGGCAGCGAGCGCCTGGCGCTGGCAGACCGGATAGTCCCCACTGTCGTAGGTCACCGGACGGCCGTCGCGGAAGATGATCCCGACCTTGTAGGGCATCTGCTCGGGCGTGATGAAGTTACGCCCTCGCACCTCGGCGCGGTCGAGCTTGAACTCGCGCGCGACGCGATCCATCAGGCGTTCCATCACCACGGCAGCCTCAGGGCGCCCGGCGCCGCGCACTGGCGAGGTCGGGACCTTGTTGGTGAACGCGACCGACACGTCGAGATGGAAATTGCGGATCACGTAGGGGCCGGGCACTGAAGTGGCTGCGATCCAGGGCAGCACCACGCCCCACGGCATATAGGCGCCGGCGTCGTGCACGAGCGAGCCGCGCACGCCCAGGATGCGCGCCTCGGCGTCGACCGCGATCTCGACGTCCCAGTACTGGTCGCGCTCCTGCTGGGTCGAGACGAAGTTCTCGTGCCGGTCCTCGATCCACTTGACCGGCCGGCTCAGCGCGAGCGCCGCGCCGGCGAGCGCGCCGTATTCAGCGTAGAAGCTGCCCTTTGGTCCGAAGCCGCCGCCGACATCGGGCGTTACGATGCGTAGCTGGTGGTCCGCCCACTCCATGAGGTCGAGCAGCACACGCTTGTGCCGGTGCGGCCCCTGTGACGATACGTAGATCGTGAGCGCATCGCTCGCCGCATCCGGCACCGCGATCATGCCGCGGCACTCCATGAAGAACGGCCCGCCGCGATGCTGGAAAATCTGCTCGCGGAAGACGTGCGCGGCCTGTGCGAACGCCGCATCGGTGTTGCCGACATTGATCGGGATGAAGGCCGCGAGATTGTTCGGCGAGCCGCGATGCGCCTGCGGCGCACCTGAAGCCAGGCCCTTGGCGCAATCGGACACCGCCGGCAGCGGCTCGAAGTCGATGTCGACGAGCGCGGCCGCATCCTCCGCGATGTAGCGCGTGTCGGCCACCACGATCGCGATCGGCTCGCCGACGAAGCAGACTTCGTCCTTGGCGAGGCAATAGGGCATCAGCGCCTGCTTGATGGTGGGGCTCGGTACCAGAAGCGGCACGGTCTGCCGCCGCATCGGCTCCGGCAGGTCGGCATGCGTGAACACCGCATGTACGCCCGGAAGGCTAAGCGCGGCGCGCTTGTCGATGCCGCGGATCACGGCATGACCATGCGGGCTGCGCAGCACGGCGGCATGCAGCATGCCGGCGAGCCTGATGTCGTCGACGTAGCGCCCGCGCCCGGTGAGAAAGGCCGGGTCCTCCTTGCGCTTGACGCTTGCACCAAACCAGCCCATCAGCGTCGCCCTCCCGGCTGCGCCCGTGCGACTGCGCGTTCCAGTACCCGGTAGGTCAGCACGCGGGCGAGATGCTTGCGATAGGCGGCAGTCACATAGGCATCGCTCATGGCGTCGAGCGCTTCCGCCTCGATCGCGGCAGCACGAAACGCCTCATGCGAGGGCGTCGCTCCGGCGAGCAGCCTCTCTGCCTGCTCGACCCGCACCGGCGCGGGGCTTAGCCCCGACACGCACAGCGCCGCACGCTCGATCATGCCGCTTGCCTCAAGCGTGAGCAGGCAGCCGACCGCCGTGATCGCGAAGTCGCCGTGCCGGCGTGCAAATTCCTCGAACGCATAGCCATGACCGGCCGGCCATGCCTTGACCTCGACGCCGATCAGGAGCTCCCCCGGCTCCAGCGCGTTGGTCATGATCCCGCGCACCCAGTCCGCAATATGGATGTGCCGGCGGTGGCCACGGCCTACCGCCTCCAGCACTCCGTCATGCAGCGCCGCCATGTTGACGAGCTCGGCCGACGGATCGAGGTGGCAGAGCGAGCCGCCGATGGTGCCGCGGTTGCGGGTCTGGCGATGGCCGACGTGCTTGAGCGCCTCACGCAGCACCGGGAAGGTCTTCGCCACGTCGGCGGAGAACTCGATGTCGCGCTGGCGCGTCATGGCGCCGAAGCGGCCGCTGCCGTCCGCGATGTCGATGTGCGATAGCCCCGCGACGCGATTGAGATCGATCAGATGGTCGGGCGCCACCACGCGGAAATTGAGCATCGGCATCAGCGACTGTCCGCCCGCGAGCGGCATGGCATTCTCCAGCCGGCCGACGAGATCGGCGGCCTCCTCGATCGTGGTCGGATCGTGATACGCGAAGGGCGGCGGCTTCATCTGAGTTGTTCTGATGGCAAGCGAAGTGACATTTGGCCGAGGCGGAGCCACACACTCCGTTCATTCCCGCGCATCCCCGCCTTCGCGAGGACAGGCGCGGCATCCAGCGTGCTGACCGGACGTTGGCACGAAACCAGCCGCTGGCGTCCCCGCGCAGGCGGGGACCCATAACCACCAGGGGTTCGGTTAGCACGGGCAGTGCCACATCGCCTTGCTGCGGCGTATGGGTCCCCGCCTGCGCGGGGACGACGGCGGAGAGTCGTCACTTCACATTCTCTTCCACGGGAACGTACGGCAAGGTCGTAGCGATCCAAATTCATTGGAATTGTCTTTATTCCTTCACCCTGCGCGCCGGGGTCTCCGGCTTGAGGCCGCCGCGCTGGCGCGCCAGCGTCTCGCGCCCGGTTTCTTCCCATTGGCCGGTCACCGCACGCTGCGCCCAGGTGTCCCAACGCTCGGTCCAGTCGCCGAGCGAATAGCCATGCCGGGGCTGCTTGACCGTGACCGGCGGCAGGCCAAGCTCCGCCCACAGCGCCTGCGCGCGCTCCATGAATTCCTTCTTGGGCAGCGCAAGCGGCGCCATCGGGCCTTTCATGGTGGCATCGATCAGGAGCTTGGAGCCGAGCCCGCGGTCGCCGTATTGCGCGCCCTGCACGCCGCCGTGGTAAGGCGAGATGTGCACGTCCTCGACCGGGTTGCAGCGATAGCCGATCGCCCACATCACGGCGTCGAGATTGTCCGGATCGATGTCCTCGCTCACCGCGATGAGAATCTTGCCGGCGATGGCGTTGAGGCTGCCGGCGCCATGCAGCCCGCGCCACACCTCGGTGCGCGGCGTGCCGGCCGCATACTGGATGAAGATGACGGGGCGCAGGTTGGTGAGCGGCTCGTGCATGGCGACGCGCTTGACGCCCTTGATCGACAGCGTATCGCGCAGATGCGCGAGGTACATCGGCTCGTAGGCGACCTTCTTGACCAGGCTCGACTCTGACGGCGTCACCTGGCTGATGATCGAGGCGAATACCGGATTGCGCCGATGCGTGATCGCGGTGACTTGCATGGGCATGTTGAAAGCCTCGAGTGCCACGTAGCCGTTGCTTTCCCCGAACGGCGCCTCCGGCTCGAGCTTCTCTGGATCGATCAAGCCCTCGATCACGATCTCGGCGTCAGCCGGCACGTCGAGGTCGATGGTGACACACTTGGTCACCGGAATGGCGCGGCCCGCGAGCCCGCCCGCAACGCCGAGCTCGTCGACATCCTCTTCAAGCTTCTGCGCGCCCGTGAACATGACGACCGGCGCGGCGCCGACCACGATCGCGATCGGCATCGGCTGCTTGCGCTTGTTGTGCTTGACCCAGTGTTGATAGCCACCCGCCCCGCCGGCGCGCGCCACCATGCGCACCACCGCGCGGTCGGTGGCCTTGAGCGCGGCACGATAGGTGCCGCCGTTCTGGATGCCTGAATCAGGGTCCTTGGTGACGCAGAAGGTCGCGGTGAGGTACGGCGCCGAATCGAAGCCGGGCGTCGAGACCGGCACGGGGAGGAGCTTGAGCCCGCCGTCCGGCTGGCGCAGATCGTCACCTTTGATGACCACTTCCTGGCAGCGCGGCGCGTTGGTCCGCAGCGGCGGGATCGGGTGCGCGATCGCCTCGATCCAGGCCTTGCCGATCTCCTCGACCGGCTGCCGCATGCCGAGCGAATAGACCTCGGCCGAGGCCGCGATCGCGCCGACCACGACCGGCATGTCGTAGCGCCGCCCGGCGGCGTCGACCACATTGGTGAACAGGAAGGCGCGCCGCTCGGCTTCAGGGATGCCGCCGATGAACTGCAGCCGCACCAAAGGATGTAGCTCGGTGTCCTTGTTGACCGGATGGTCGATCCGCACCAGCAGGCCCTTGGCCTCAAGGTCGGCGAGGTGCGACTGCAGGTCGAGCCGCGGCTCGCTGCCGAAAGCGCTTCGCGTCGCCGCTGTCACGATATCGTCCATGGGCTTTCCCGCCTCGCTCACACGTGACCAGCTATCGCATAGGATTGTAGGGTGGGCAAAGGCGGGAGCACCGCCTCGCCACTCGACAAAGCCGATCGTGCGCCGTGCCCACCTGGAATTGCACAACTCGTGCAGATTCGATTGGTGGGCACGGCGCACGAGAGGCATTGCCACGCGGAAAGGCGCTGCCAGCGCCTTTGCCCACCCTACACGCCTGATCAAATGGCACAGCCATCAGTTCACCGGATAGAGCCCCCTCACCTTCTCAAGGATTGCAGGCGAGATGTTGGCGACCTCCTCGACCAGCTTCTGCAGCTCCTCACCGGTGAGCGGACTGAGGTCAAGCTTCTGCGTCGCGAGATCGGCGACGAATTCCGGATCCTTCACCATGGCATCGAATGCCCGGCGCAAGGCCTCGATGCGCGCCTTGGGCGTAGCGGGCGTCGACAGGATAAAGCGTCCGACATCGGTCGCATTGGCAAAGAAGCGCAGCGCCGCGACCTCATCGCCGTTGCGACCGAGCTCAACCGCGGTCGGAATGTCGGGCAATTCCGGATGGCGCTTGAGGCCGTATTGCACCAGGATGTTGATGCTCTTGTCGCGCAGCCGCTGGGCCGCGCGCGATTTCACACCCTCCCAGGTGGTCGAATGCCCCTCCACCTCGCCGCGCTCCATGGCGAGCATGGCTTCCGCCGATCCCTTGTAGCCCATGACCAGCTTGAATTTCGTGCCGACGATATGATTGAGCATGGTCGGATAGACCGCGACGGTCGAGCTGCGGCCGGTCGCGCCCAGCACGGCCTCGCGCTGCATCGCGTCCTTGATGGTCTTCACCGGCGAGGATGCATTCATGAACGTAACGTTCGGCGTCGCCGCCAGCCTCCCGATCCAGTTGAACTGCGCGGCCTTGAAGCGGACGTTGGTCGCGCCGAGCTTCTCCTCGATCGGCGCCGTCGGCACAATCAGCCCGAGCGTCGTGCCGTCTTTGGGTGCAACATTGAAGATATGGTTGGCAGCCAGGAGACTGCCGCCACCTGGCATGTTGCGCGGCACCACCGTCGGATGGCCCGGGATGTGCTTGCCGATATGGCGGGCGACTGCGCGCGCATAGAGATCGTTGGCGCCGGCTGTCGGATAGCCGATGATCACGTTCACGGTCTTGCCGCGATAGAAGCTTTCGACCGATTGCGCGTGGGCGGGCACGACACAGGCAACAAGCACGAGAGCGGGCGCACCCGCACGACATCGCATCACCGCTTCCTCCCATTTTCTTCAACCGCGCTCATGGCGCGGCCTGTCAGTTCAATGGATAGATCGCCTTGACCTTGTCGATGATCGTGGGCGGCACGGTGCCAACCTCCACGACCAGCTTCTGCAGCTCCTCGCCCGACATCGGGTTGAGCTCTACCCGCTGCGCCTTCAATTCGGCCTTGAAGGCTTCATCCTGCATGGTGGCATCGAAAGCCTGGCGCAGCGCCTTGATCCGGTCGGCAGGCGTGTTCGGCGTTGACAGGATCATCTTGCCCACTTCGGTCGCGTTGGCCACGAGCCGCAGGATCTGCTTCTCCTCGTCGTTGCGGCCGAGCTCCCAGGACATCGGCACGTTCGGCAGCTCATGATGCCGCTTGAGCGCGTATTGAACAAGCGGCGTGATCTTCTTTTCGGACAGCCAGTCGGGATGGACGGCGCGCAAGACTTCGACGCTCGTGGAATGGCCTTCCACCTCGCCGCGCTCCATCGCCAGCATCGAGGCAGTCGAGCTCTTGTAGCCCATGACGATCTTGAACTTGGCACCGATGACGTTGCTGAGCACCGCCGGATAGATCGCGACCGTGGAGCTGCGCGCGCTCGCGCCCAGGATCACTTCGCGCTTGAAGGTGTCCTGGATGGTCTTCACTGGCACGCTGCTCATCACGAACGTCACGTTCACGGACGGCGCGACGCGGCCGATCCAGTTGAACTCGGCGGTCTTGAGCTTGACGTTGGGAACGCCGAGATGCTCCTCGAGCGGAATCGTGGGCGCGATCAAAGAGAGCGTGGTGCCGTCCTTGGGCGCCATGTTGAACACATGATTGGCGGCGATGAGGCTGCCGCCGCCGGGCATGTTGCGCGGCATCACCTGCGGATGGCCGGGAATGTGCTTGCCGATGTGACGCGCCACCGTGCGGGCGTAGATGTCGTTGCTGCCGCCAGTCGGATAGCCGATGATCAGGTTGATGGTCTTGCCGCGGTAGAAATCCTCGATCGAGTCCGCCTGAGCGCTGGTTGCCATGAGCAGCGAGGCAATGCCGGCATACATGAGGCAGCTGGTCGTCGACATCGTCTGTCGCAGCATGGGGCGTCCTCGTTCTTGGCGTTTTATTGGAATTAGAATTGCCTACCGTAGGCCAAGCCTTGCCACACCGGAAGCCGGGGTTGCAAGTTGTAAGCCCGCGAACTGGCCACTATCATAGCGCACATTGCGGCTCGCGCCGAACGGCAAGGGAATGCTGTCGATGAGAGGGACAGTCGCCGCAGCAATGGTTGCCTGCGTCGCCGCGCTGTCCGCGAGCGCGCTGCGGGCGCAGGACCTGCATAATTCCGAGGTCGAGATCGCCTATGGAGAGCCGAAGGATGCGGCGTTGCGGCCGATCTACGAGCGGCTCAAGAAGCGTCGGGTGCTGGAGGAGCTGCAGCAATTCCTGTCACCGCTGAAGCTGCCGCGCAAGCTCATCGTCAGGCTCGACCAATGCGGGTTCGCCACCGTTCGCTTCAAGCCGGGAGGACCGGTCACGGTCTGCTACGAGTATATCGAGGAGATCGAGCGGCTGGCCTACGGGCCGTTGCGTCCCGACATGATCTCCGGCGCATTCGTACAGGAGCTCTTGCACGAGGTGGCGCACGGCGTGTTTGACGTCCTCAAGGTTCCGGTCTGGGGCCGCCTCTCCGACGCAGCCGACAATTTCGCCGCTTATGTCATGCTGCAATTCGGCCAGGAGGTGGCGAAAAGGACCGTACGCGGCACGCACCTGTTCTTTGGCGCGATCGCGATCTTCGGCAGCGACACCTCGCCGGCCGATGTCCGCGCCACCGCGGCGCAACGCAACTACAACACGCTGTGCATCGCCTACGGCGGCGACCCGGACGCTTTCAGCGATCTGGTCGATGTCGATATCCGCTTCTCGCCACTGCCGGCATCGCGCCGGCCGCTCTGCCGGCTGGAATACGAGGCGGTCCGCAAGGCCTTCGACCACTACATCAGGCCGCACGTCGACCAAGCCAAGCTCGCCAAGGTGCGGTCGATGGACTGGCTGCGGCCGGATGACGGGCGCCTGCCATGACCCGCGGCGTCGCGATCCTGCTGCTGGCTGTGAGTGCGGCTTCGCCCGCTGCGGCACAGCCGCAGCCGGAGCTCAAGGGCAGCGTTGACTTCGAATATCGCGAGGCGACCGCGCCGGAAAACGTCGAGATGCGCGAGCGGCTCATGAAGCGCAAGGCGCTCGAGGACCTGGCGCAGTTCCTCTCGCCGCTGCAACTGAAGCGCACGCTGCACCTTGCGACGGTCGAATGTCCCGCCCGCAGCGCCGAGAACGCATTTTATTCATCCAAGGACGCGACGATCACCGTCTGCTACCAATACATCAATCTTTTCGCGCGCTACGCGGCTCAACCCGATATGCTGCCGGGCTTCACGCGCGAAGAGGTCTTCGTCGGCGCCTTCTTGAGCACGGTGCTGCATGAGCTTGGTCATGCCGTATTCGACCTGCTTGACATTGCGGTGTTCGGGCATGAGGAAGATGCTGCCGACCAGATCGCGGCGTTCGTGATGCTGCAGTTCGGCCCCGACGTCGCCCGCACCACCATCAAGGGCGCCGCCTACAAGTGGTTCATGTCCGCGATCCAGCGCCCGCCGACCTACTATGACACGCACGGCACCTCCGCCCAGCGCTACTACAACTATCTCTGCATCGCCTATGGCGGCCAGCCCGACACCTTCCGTGACCTCGCCGGCGGCGGGCTTCTGCCGCGCTCGCGCACCGAGGACTGCGCGCTGGAATACGCGCAAGTCCGGCACGCCTTCAACGAGACCGTGCTGCCTCACATCGACAAGGACCTGCTCAAGCGAGTGCTCGCGCGGCGATGGCTGCGCCCGGACGACGGGGCTAAATAACCCATGACGTTCTTTGTCGGGACCGACGTGGGCGGCACCTTCACGGATTTGTGGGTGGCCGACGGTGGCGGCGAAGCGCGCGTGTTCAAGGCGCCGACGACCGCCGACGTGACGGGCGGCGTCGTCGCGGCGATCGAGCTTGCGGCGCGTTCCTACGGCCTCGACTTCGGCGCTTTCTGTTCGCGCATCAAGCGGTTCGGCCACGGCACCACCGTATCGCTCAACGCGCTCCTGACCGGGCGCGCCGCCAAGACTGCGATTGTGACCACCAAAGGTTTCGGCGACACCCTCGAGATCGGCCGCATGCGCCGCCAGACCGCGGGACTGAGTGATACCGAGGTCACTGACTATTTCCTGCACAATCGCCACCTGCCGATCGTCGCGCGCGAGCGCATCGTCGAGGTGAGCGAGCGCATCGACGCCAACGGCATCGTCGTCGCGCCGCTCGACGAGGCGCAGGCGCGCGCACAGCTGCGCGCGCTCAAGCCGCAGGGAATCGAGGCCGTCGCAATCTGCACGCTCTGGTCCACCGCCAACCCGACACATGAGCTGCGTTTGAAGAAACTGGTCGAAGAGGAGTTGCCTGGCGTCTTTCTCACCGTGTCGCACGAGATCTCCTCGGTCGTCGGCGAGTACGGCCGCATGTCGACGGCGGCCGCCAATGCGGCGCTCGGCCCGATCGCCGGCCGCTACCTGACGCGCCTCGAACAGATGCTGCGCGGGGCCGGCATGCAGGTTCCGATCCTGATGATGACCAATGCGGGCGGCGTGCTGCCGACCGCCGTGCTCAACGATCGGCCAGCGTTCGCGCTGTTCTCCGGGCCGGCGGCCGGCGTCATCGGCTCGCTCGCGATCGGTAACCGCATCGGCGCCGAGAACCTACTCATCACCGACATCGGCGGCACGAGCTTCGACGTCGGCGTGGTGGTCGACAGCCATCCATTGATGCGCCGCGAAATCACGGTTGCGGGCGCCGACATCCGGGTGCCATCGATCGACGTCGCCTCGATCGGCGCCGGCGGCGGCTCGATCGCGGCGGTGCGCTTCGGCAATCTCACGGTCGGCCCACAGAGCGCCGGCGCCAATCCGGGGCCTGCCTGCTATGGCCGCGGCGGCAGCGAGCCGACCGCGACCGACGCCGACCTGATCCTGGGCGTGCTCGACCCCGACAACTTCCTGGGCGGCACCATGGCGCTCGACGTCGAGGCGGCGCATCGCGTCATCGCTGAAAAGGTCGCGAAGCCACTCGGCATGAGCGTGATGGAGGCGGCGTGGGGCATTCGCGAGGTGCTGGATGCCCGCATGGCGGATCTCCTTCGGCGCTCCACCATCGAGCGCGGCCACGACCCGCGCGAGTTCACCTTCTTCGCCAACGGCGGAGCTGGCCCCTCCCATGCCTGGGCGCTGGTGCGGGAGCTCGGCCTCGACAGCTTCGTGGTGCCGGCGGCCGCGACCGCGCAGTCGGCATTCGGCTGTGCCAATTCGAGCCTGGGGCTCACGCGCGAGCGGCCGGTTTATCTGCGCGTCGCCTCCGATGCCTTGCCAACGGCGGCAGCACTGAAGGCTGTGCATGAAACGCTCGAGGCGCTCGAGGCCGACGTGTGCGCCGGCCTCAAGGCCGCCGGTGCGCGCGGCACCATCGGCGTCGAGCGCGTGCTCGCCATCCGCTATCGCGGCCAGACCAACGCACTCGACATCTCGATCGCAAGTGGAGCATTCAACGAGCGGGCATTCGAGGCGGCGGTCAAGCGCTTCGAGCGCCAGTATGAATCCCTGTTCGGCCGCGGCGCGACCTATACGCGGGCCGGCTTCGAGATTCTCAGCGCACGCGTAATCGGACACGGCTTGCTGCCGCCGCCGGCGAGCAAGGCCAAGGGCGAGCCGCTGCGGAAGTCAGGCCGCCGCCGCGTCGTGTTTCACGATCCGGCGCAGCCGGTCGACACCGCCATCTACCGCACGACCTTCCCGCCTCCGAACAGCCAGCTGAAGGGACCGGCGATCATCGAGTTTCCCGGTCAGAGCGTGGTGGTGCCGCCACGCGGCATCGCGCGCGCCGACAAATACGGCAACCTGCATGTGAGTGTCGCGCGATGATAGCCCCGCAGGCGCACCCCTCTCCGTTGTCATTCTGGGGCGCCGCGAAGCGGCGAACCCGGAATCCATCTGTCTCGTCGTTAATTCTGGATTCCGGGTTCGCGCCTTTCGGCGCGCACCGGAATGACAGCTGAGAGGTTATCGCGATGAAGAATCGCAAGAAACCCGCTCGCCGAGCGAAAAAATCGAGTGCGATCAATCCGGTCACCTACGAGGTCGTACGCTCGCGTCTGCTGGCGATCACCGAGGAGATGCGCATCGCGCTCCAGAGCGTGTCGGGCTCGCCCACTGTGACGGAGGCGTCCGACTTCTTCACCGGCTTGTTCCTGCCCGACGGCTCGTTCGCCTCGATGGGGCTGCAAGTGTCGTTCCAGGCTTCGGTCGTGGGCCATCTCATTCGCGCGATCGCGCGGCGGCCGCACCTGAGCGTGCACGATGGCGACATGTTCTGCGGCAACGATCCGTTCGTGGGCGCGCTGCATCAGAACGACGTGCAGCTGACCGGCCCGATCTTTGCCGGCGGCGAGATCGTCGCCTGGGCCGGTGTCGAATGCCACGTCACCGACATCGGTGGCATGGACTTCGCAAGCTGGTCGCCGAAAGCGCGCGACGCGCGCCAGGAGGGACTGCGCATTCCCTGCGTCAAGCTGGTCGAACAGGGCGAGCTGCGCGAGGACATTCTGGAGATGATCCTCACCGCAACGCGGCTGCCGGCACAACTCGGGCTCGACTTCCGCGCCTTCATCGCCACCATCAATGTCGCGCGCCAGCGCATGGGCGAGCTGATGGGCCGCTATGGCGCCGCGACCGTCGTGGAAGTGATGCACCGGATGATCGCGGCGTCAGAGCAGCGCATACGCGCGCGCCTTGCCGAGCTTCCCGACGGCGAGTTCCACGCCACCGATTTCCTCGAGCACGACGGCCACACCAACGCGCTCTACAAGCTCGACCTGCATCTCACCAAGCGCGGCGAGCGGCTGATCTTTGATTTCAGTGGATCGAGCCCACAGGCACCGGGCTTCGTCAACTGCACGCGCTCGGGCCTGGTCGGCGCCATCACCGGCTCGCTCCTGCCGATGCTTGCCTATGACATTCCGTGGAACCAGGGCATCCTGCGCACGGTCGAGATCGTGGCGCCCGATGGCCTCATCTGCACCGCGACCTATCCGGCGCCGGTCGGGGCCGCGACAGTCGAAGCGATCTGGGTGGTGTCGAACGCGGTATCGCTCGCGCTCAACCGGCTGCTCTCCTGCTCCGGTCGGTATCGCCACCGCGTACAGGCGGTGAGCGACGGCACCATGGCGACGTTCAATCTCGGCGGCATCAATCAATATGGCGAGCCGTTCGGCCTTCATCTCATGGACCCGCTCGCCGGCGGCTACGCGGCTTTCGCCAGCAAGGACGGCTACGACGGCGGCGGACCCAACAATTGCCCGGTGCCTTGCATCGCGGACGTCGAGCGCAACGAGCAGGCGGTACCGCTGTTCTATTTCTATCGCCGGCTCGCGCGCGACACCGGCGGCGCCGGCACCTACCGCGGCGGGCTCTCTGCGGAAGTCGCACTCACGCTTGCCGGCGTCGAGGCGGCGGATGCACTCATTATGACCCATGGCGCCGAAGTGCCGAACACCGCAGGCCTGTTCGGCGGTTATCCAGGCGCGACCGTGATCCAGCGCTGGGGCGAGCAGGCTGCCAAGGACGGTATCCTGCGCGACGACATCGCCTGGAAGACGTTCGGCCCCAAGCCCGGCCTGATCCGCATGAAACGCGGCGACGTGTTCGCCGTAAGCTGGCAGGGCGGCGGCGGCTTCGGCGATCCGCTGGAACGTGACCCCGAGGCAGCGCTTGAGGACGTGCGCCATGGTCTCGTCTCTGAGCAGGCCGCGTCCGAAATCTATGGCGTCGTGATCGACCGCACGGGCGTCGATCACACGGCCACACAGGAGCGTCGCGGCGCGATGCGGCGCGCGCGCATCGACACCCCATGCGATGAGCCCGATCGCTTTTCAGGTGGCAAGCGCATTGCCTCGCTCGGAGACCGGCTGTTCATTGTGCGCGATCAGCGCGGCGTGCACGTCGTTTCGCCCGCAGGCTTTGTTCTCTCGACCGGCTCGACCCGCTGGCGGCAAGGCGCGGTCGCGGTGCCGATGCAGCCGCCCGCCGCGCTGCCGATCCACCTGCATGAGGGCCTCGCCATGACTGCCTATTGCTGCCCGGCGACCGGCACACTGCTGTCGCTCGACATCCACGAGAAGGGTTGCGCGCCGCCGGACGATATGGTGCTCGATCTCGACACGCTGAGCTCATCATGACGACGAAATCCGACATTGCATTGAACGCACTGCGGCCGGCTGACCAGCCGCCGCCGGACTATGACCGGCCCGCAACCCACGCAGCGATGATCAGCGAGCAGGATGTCGCCGTGCCGATGCGCGACGGCGTGAAGCTCTCGGTCGACATCTACCGGCCCGACTCGCCCGAGAAGTTTCCCGCGCTGCTCGCGTTCGCGATCTACAACAAGGACTTTCAGGGCCCCACGATGGCGGAGGCCATTCCGCCGCAGCCGGCCTGGTCGCCGTTGTGGACCGGGCCGATGGAGACCGGCGACACGCGCTTTTTCGTCTCGCGCGGCTACGTGCACGTCATCGGCATGCCGCGCGGCGTCGGCAAGTCGGAAGGCGGCGGCGCGCGCACCTTCGACAGCTACGACCTGATCGAGTGGATCGCGGCGCAGCCTTGGTGCGACGGCAATGTTGGCATGGTCGGCATCTCGGGCTTCGGCGCCGAGCAGATGCACGTCGCCAAGCAGCAACCGCCGCATCTCAAGGCGATCTTTCCGTTCGATCCGCGCGGCGCCTATGGCGTGCTTGGCGGCTTCCGCGAGGAATATCCGGGCGGCGTCATCCACCTGTTTCGTTATCTCGTCGGGCACTTTTCCGCCATGCACCAGAC
Source organism: uncultured Alphaproteobacteria bacterium (assembly GCA_963753575.1). GTDB lineage: Bacteria > Pseudomonadota > Alphaproteobacteria > Rhizobiales > Xanthobacteraceae > VAZQ01. The sequence continues at coordinate 94,731 of CAVWCR010000002.1, read as the reverse complement.
GAAGGGGCAGCCCGGTGCGCTTCCGCCCGAGCGCGAAGCGCTGTGGCAGGCGGCGATGAACAATCCCGACTACAAGATGTATCCGCATGTCTACAATCTGCTGGCGCAGAAGGGCCAGCATATGCCGGCCTATTTCGATCTGCTGATCGATCCGTTCGACACCGAGGCGGCGGTCGAAAAGAGCGAAGCCGAGTTTGTGCAGATCAAGGCGCCGACCTATACCGGCTCGGGCTGGTACGGCTACACATACAAGACCCATCTCAACGGCGCGCAGAGCTATTTCGCCAACATCACAGCGCCCAAGAAGCTGATGTTCACCGGCCCGGCGCATCTCGAGCGGCCGTTCCATTCGTTCCACCACGAGATCCTGCGCTGGCACGACCACTGGCTCAAAGGCATCGACACCGGCATCATGCGCGAGCCGCGCGTGAAGTTCTGGGTCATGGGCGAGAACGCCTGGCGCACCGCCGAAGACTGGCCGCTGCCGGACACGCAATGGACCAGTTTCTATCTCAACTCCTGGGAGCGCCTGTCGCCGCTCCCCTTCACGGCCTCAAGCGTCGACGACAGCGAGCCGCCCGACGTGTTCGTGCAGATGCCGCCGACGCAGACCAACCGCATCGAGCGGTTGCGCTACGTCAGTGAGCCGCTGGCGCAGGACTTGCTGGTCGCCGGCCCGATTGTACTCAATCTCTTTGCCGCGATCGACCAGGACGACACCAACTGGATCGTCATTCTCAAAGACATCGGCCCCGACGTGTCGGTGCGCACGGTGCGCGCCGGCGAGCGCGAGCTGCCGAAGGACTTGCCCGAGCGCGAGATCAGCCGGGGCTGGCTCAAGGCCTCCCATCGCGCGCTTGATCCCAAGCGCTCGAAGCCGTGGAAGCCGTGGCATCCGCTCACGCGCGCGGCGCAACAGCCGGTCGTGCCGGGCGAGATCAACGAATACGCGATCGAAATCCTGTCGACCGCAAATCTGTTCAAGAAGGATCACCGCATCGCGCTCGAGATCACCTGCCTCGACCTGCCGACCGGCGTCGCGGGCGCGACCGATGCGGAATACGTGCCCTATCACATCTGCAGCAGCAGAACGACGGTGCATCGCATCTTCCACGACGCCAGGCGGCCATCGCATCTCATCCTGCCGGTCATCCCGACCTGATAGAAGGCACCAGCGGCGAGCGCGCCAGCTGCCAGCCCGGACGCGTCGTGTGGAGCAGCAGCAGCACCACGATGGCGCCAACCAGAAGATAGGACTGCGCCACGTTGAACACCGTCGCCGCCAGAAGATTGGTGACCGGAATGAAATTGCTGATCAGGACATAGCTGATCAGCAGGAGAACGAGCCGCCGCCGGTCGCCAATCACACTTGCGAGCAGCACCGCAAAGATCGGAAAGATCGTGCCGTAGTGATGCTCCCACGCAATTGGCGAGGCGATCGTAATGCTCAGCGTCATGGTGCAGAAATCGAACGTGCGATCGGGATCGCCTGCGTTGCCGCGGCGGAACAGCGCGGTCGACAGAAGCACGATCGAAGCGATGAGCGTGCCGCCATAAACCAGCGGGCTGAACAGCGGGAACCCATTGTCGTTGAATTGCAGGCTGTTCCACGCGGCCGGATTGATCAGGACCATCACCCGGTTCAGGAGCCCGTTGACCGACTGGTTCGGGTAGAAGGTCTCGCCGCGCTCCGCCAGGAAGAACAGCACGCGCAGGTAGTCGACGTGGTTGGCAAAGCCATAGGCCCAGATCGACGCGCCCACCCCCACCGCCACCGTCGCCGCGAATGCGGCTGCGAAACGCCACTCTTTGCGCAACAGCGCCCATAGCACGAACAGGCCATAGTGGGGTTTTACCAGCGCCATCAGGGCGATCAGGACGCCGCTCGGCACCTTGCGGCCGGTCACCCAACACAACAGCGACAGCGCAAACAGCCCATTGAGCCAGTTCTGGATCTGCCCGAGCGTATAGGCCTTCACCAGCGGATAGAACGTCAACGCCAAAGCGAGCACGATAACGAACCGCGCCACTCTGTTGGCGCCGGTGGCGGGCAGTGCACCCCGGCGCCGCAAGCCGATCTCCAGCAGAGCGGCCGCCGACACGGCCGACATCAGGATGAACAGCCAGCCGAGCACGTCGTTCGCAGTCGGCAGATCGTAAATCTTGCACTCCTCCGTGCGGATACGCTCCGGACCAACGAGCCACAGCAGTCCCGCGACGGCGAACAACGACGACGGCGGGTATTGGAACTTGAGCTTGCGCTCGAAGAAGATCTCGGAATAGAGCGGCTTTTCATGGTGCTCGCGCGCATATTGCAGCGAGAGCGACATGATGCCCCAGGAATCGTCGCAGCCGCGCCCGCGCAGCACGTCCCAGGTGTGCTGCAACACCGTCTCCTTGTAGGGCTGCGGCGAGACGAGCCACAGCAGACCATTGAGCGCGAACGCGTTGACGAGCAGGAACACCGCCAGATAACGGGTGAGCGCGGCGGGGGCGATCTTGGCGACGTCGAATGTCATGAGACTGCCCGGGCTTGCGGGGCGACGGCAGGGACGGCGCACCACAGGCCGCGCGCCAGCGCCGCAAACATCAGGCAGCCGCCGATCAGCAGGAACGAGACGACGGTGCGCGACAGGATCGCCGCATACCAGCTCGGCTCCATCGGCGAATAGATGACCACCGGCAGCGCCGTCACGATGATGGCAGCGCGCATGAGGCCGCGGGTCACGGCATCATCCGGCAGCGACAACTGGCCGCCGAGATAAAGCGCGGTCGGGATGAGCAGCCACACATAGTAATGCGTCCAGGAGATCGGGCTGGTGATCAGCGCGAGGTTGATCATCAGCACAAATTCGAGAAGGTCGCGCGGAACTCGGCCCGCCCTTCCCCGCCAGAACCGGGGCGCGGCGGCCGGCTCGCCAGATCAAGAAGAACGATCCGCCGAACAGCGCCGCCAGGACGCAGGAGCGCGCAATCTGATGGAACAGCGTCGGCACCAACGGCGGATCCCAGTGGATCAGATATTCCTCGCCCATCGAGAGGCGAGCCAGAAATCCGTCGACGGATTGGACGTTGTAGGCCGGAATATAGCCCTTGAGATACGGCACGACCCATTCCTGGAACCAGCCGACGTGGCCGTCGATGCCGAACAGTGCGATCGACAATAGCATCGCGATGCCGATCGTGGTGGCGCCGCCCGCGACGATGGTCCAGCGCTGCCGCAGCACGAAATAGACACCCAGGAGGAGGAGCGGCAGCTTGAACAATGCGCTCACACCGAAGGCGAGACCGGCTGCGTAGCCGCGGTCATTGCGCCAGAGCGCCAGCCCCGCGACCAGGAACAGCAGAATGAAATGCGAGCTTTGCCCCTCGCGCAGGCTGTTCACGATCGGTCCGCTGACCAGAAACAGAAACAACAGCAGCGCGGCGAAGGTCGCGCTTAGTCTCGCTGCTCGAGCCAGCAGCGCCCATGAGCCGAACAGCGCAGCGAGGCCAAGCGCCGTCCAGACCCAACCCGCCCACTCCTCGCCGACCCAAATGAAGGGCACACAAAGCCAGCCGATGATCGGCAAATTCGAAAAGCCGCCTTTCTCAGTCAGCGGCCACGTGGCGCTGAGGCCATCGTCCCACAGAGTCTCGGCCGCCGCCCAGTTGGCCTTGTAGAAATCGGAGAACAGGTAGGACGGCTCGGAGAACTGCCAAAGCAGCACGTGGATCGCGAGCCCCAAAAACACCGCGACAAGCCACAGTACTGAACGATTGTTCATCAGCCGTTCGCGCACGGCCGCAATGCCGATACTCGTCATCGATATGCCGCCGCGGCCGCGCCTTTCTGCCCTTCGTGCACGGCCACGCCGTCCGTGTCTTGAATCGAAAACCTACCCATCATGGGGCGAGGCGGCAACCGGCTAGAATTGGCGGTCCCTCTGAGCTGGCTGAACAGAAAAAACGCAAGCAATCAGGCATTGTCGCGGGCCGGCACAGGGGCGGCGGGCGAAGGGCTAAGCGCTGAGGCCGGCGCGGCCGCGGGCGGGCGTGTCAACAGGCACCAGAGGACGGCCACGACGTAGACGGCCAGTGATGCCCAGTCGAGCGAGTCCTGGATCGGCTCAATCCACCAGAACGACAAGCTGAAGGGGGCCAGGATCGACACGCCGATCACGAAGCGTGACAGCCACCAACGCGGTAACAAGGCGGCCAGCGCAATGGTCCAGACCAGGTACCACGGCCAAAGGTGAGCAATCCCGACGAATGAGATCGCGGACATGATCGCAAGCGATGCCTTCACAATATTGTCGGTCGTAGGCCTCTTCACGAGGTCGATCAGCCAGTAGATGGCCAGGAGCGCGAACGCTGCCGTAATGATCTCTTCGACCAGAAGCAGTGAAATGCCGAACGTGTCTTCAAGGGCTCCGAGGGCGTGCCGCGGCTGCATAAACTCCCATTCGCTAATCACCCGTGTACCGTCGAAAAAGGCCGGCGAGCGATAGAACGCGCCAAAGACCGCGAGCCCCAGGAGCCCCGGCCCGACAAAGCGCAAAATGAACTGACGCCACGACAGCCTGTGCAGGCGCCAGGCCACGATCGCGTCAACGAGCAACAACGGGGCGGTCACGTACTTGGTAAGACCCGAGCCCATCAGGGCGATCGGCGCCCACCAGCTGCGCTGCAATAGCAACGCAAGCCAAAGCAGCGACAGCCAGACCATGACCATGTCGTTGTGGCCTTCGGCGACCGTCTGCAGGACACCGAGCGGCATCCAGCCGGCCACCGTGAGCGCGAGGCAGCGGTCGAGCATAGACCGCGACGCCGTCAACCTCTCGATCAGCATGAGTGACCCAAGCCAGGACACCAGCAGGACGGCTTTGAACAGGATGGCGGCCGCGAGCAAACTCTTGCCCGTGACCGTCATGATCACGGCCGACAAGATCGCCCAGGCCGGGCCGTACGACATGACCATGGGAAAATGGTCAAGCGGCAGACCGACCAGCGTCTCCTCGGTAAAGAGGTTGTGGTAGGGGTTCGTCCCCTCGGCAGCCATCCGGCCCCACGCCATCGACAGCCAGAAGTCCTGAGTGAAGAGCGGGAACGCCAGCACGCTCACCAGGGCGAACGCCACAGACCAGCGCAGCAAGAGGCGGGCAATATTCGCATCCAACGTGTGCTCACGGCGATAAAGCATCAGCACGAGCGCCAGCGAGGCGACGGTGACGACAGCGAGCGGCACGCAATAACTGATGATGACGGCAAGGCTGGTCTCGAACAAGGTGTGGAAAGCAACGAGCGGGAAACGCGTCGCCAGATCACCGAAGAATGCCATCGCGTGCGGGGCGGCCGGATGGGTCCGCCAGAGGGCGGGCGCCTGCGCATAGGACATGAGCGCGAGCGCGCCATAGGCCGACAGCACGACCGACCCGAGGATATTGACACCAATACGAAGGAATGAAGTCTGCAACGCCAACGTCCTTGCGGGATCTTTAGCAGCCATTGCCAAAACAGCGGCGGCCAAGAGCCTACGGTAAAAGAGCTTATGGTAAAGGGTAGCCCTTTCGCGGCGGACTTGGTTGTGCCCGCTCGCCAGCCTTTTCGCAACGCCTATAGTCGCCGCAGGGCCTATCCGTCGCAGTTCTGGCGGACCCGCCAGCACCGCAATGGCCGTCCCATGGCGTTACGGCGCATGTCCCTTTTGACGAACCAGCGCCCACCTCGGTTCAATTCCGGGGCAGGCTTTCGCCCGTACATGCGCTAACATTGCCTGCAATCTGCGAATCCGGCCAGCCTGCCACCCGATGCAACCGTCCATGCAACGCGTCCTGATGCTGCAAGCCCCGCATGAAGCGAGGCTAGTCGAGGTGGCGCTGCCTGCAGCCGGGCCTGGCGACGCCGTGGTGCGCTCGCACCAGTCGACGTTCAAGCACGGCACGGAGATGATGGCCTATCTCGGCCGCACCCCGCTGGCCTCCCGGGTCTTCAACCCGTCGCTCCGGCTGTTCGAAGCCGCGTCGGCCCCGCAGCCGTTCTATCCGCGGCCGATGGGCAACATGGTGGTGGGCGCGGTCGAATGGGCCGGCGGCGAAGCCGGTGGCTTGCGGCCGGGCGATCTGGTCTTCGGTTGGGCGCCGATCGCGGACGTGCACGTGATGCCGGCGGCAAGCCTGCGCCTCCTGGGCGAACTCGCGCCGGAAGCGGCCCTGTGCATCGATCCGGCAAGCTTCGCGCTCGGCGGCGTGCTCGACGGATCGATCGGGCCATCGGACACCGTGTTGGTCACGGGCCTTGGCGCCATCGGCCTGTTCACCATCCAGTATTGCGCTGCGCTCGGCGCCAAAGTGGTGGCCACCTCAAGCTTCGACCAGCGTCGACGACTGGCCACATCCTGCGGGGCCAGCGAGGTCTACGATCCCGGCGCGGGCATCGACGTCGCACGCACAATCAAGGAACACATCGGCGGCGTCGATGCCGCGATCGAATGCTCAGGCAGCCTCGACACCCTGACCATGGCAATCCGGGCGACGCGCCAGTGCGGCCGCGTGGTATGCGTCGGCTTCTACGGTCCTGGCAGCCTCAACCTCGGCGAGGAATTCTATCACAACCGGCTCACGCTCCTAGCGTCGCTGCCGGCATTCTCATGGAATAACCCCGTCCGCGGCACGCCACCGCTCTATGCCAAGGATCTGCAGGAGATGGCCGCGCGCGATTTTCTTGCCGGCAAGATCAAGCCCGCCGGCATCCTTACGCCCACGCTGGCATTTCGCGATGCCGAACGGGCGATCAAGCTGATTGCGGACGAGCCGCAGCGCGTGGTCAAAGTCCTTCTGCAACACGACTGAGCGACGAGCTATGAGCGCGCTGCCCCGCATCCATGTGACCTTCCCGGTTCTCAATGAGGAAGATCAGCTCGCTCAATCGATCGAGCAGACGGTCGGGTTCTGCAACGCTCATGACCTCAAGATCGACGAGTTCTGCATTGCGGACAACGATTCGACCGACCGCACGCCGCAGATCGGCGAAGCGCTGGCGGCGCGCCATCCCAACGTCAGCTATCTGCGGGTCGGCAAGCGCGGCTTCGGTCTCGCCTTGAAGCGGGCCTGGAGCCAGACCGAAGCCGATTTCGTCGGCTATATGGACGTCGATCTCGCGACCGACCTGCGCCACCTGAAGGAAGTCTACGACCACGTCGCGCGCGGCGACGGCTACGACCTCTACCTCGGCTCGCGCCTGAAGAACGGCGCGTCGGTGAGAAATCGTACGTTGCTGCGGGAGTTCACCTCGCGCGCGTTCAATCAGCTGCTTCGCCTGCGGCTCGGCGTGTCGTTCTCCGATGCCATGTGCGGCTTCAAGTTCATCGAGCGCAATCTCTATCGCCGGCTCATCGATCGCTTCGAGTTCACCGACGACTGGTTCTTTGCCACTCAGCTCGCCGTGCGCGCCGAATGGCTCGGCGCAAACATTCTCGACATGCCGGTCGATTGGAGCGACCAGCCGAACTCGAAATCCTCCGCGCGGCTTCTCAATCTGTCCCAGCTATACTTGGCCGGCATCTCAGAGCTCAGGGAAGAAAAGAGACGGCTGGATAGCGCGCCCGCCGGGGCGGCGCATTGATCGGGACCGCCGCGATGGCCGACATGAACTACTCGCACATCATCATCGGCGGTGGGACCTATGGCTGTTTTGCGGCACTGCGGCTCGCGGAGCTCCATGGCGGCGACAAGGTCGTGATCGTCGAGCAGGAAGCCGACATCATGCTGCGCGCGTCCTACAACAACCAGGCGCGCGTTCACAATGGCTACCACTATCCGCGCAGCCTGTTGACGGCGCTGCGCTCGCGCATCAATGCGCCGCGCTTCATCGCCGAGTTCAAGGACGCGATCTACACCACCTTCGAACAATATTACGCAGTCAGCCGGCGGCAATCGAACGTGACCGCAAGCCAGTTCGCGCAGTTCTGCCGGCGCATCGGCGCCGACCTCAAGCCCGCCCCCGCCCCGATCAGGCGGTTGTTCGAGGAGGACTTTATCGAGGCGGTGTTCAGCGTCACCGAGCCCGCTTTCGACGCCGACAAGCTGCGTGAGGGTCTGCGCGGGCGGATAAGAGCAGCGGGCATTACGGTGCTGACCGAGACCGAGGCGACCAGGATTGTCACGGAAAGCCCCCCAGAACTGCGCCTCGACATCCGGGATTCGCGCTCGAACGAGCAGCGGACCTTGCGCGGTCGCTATCTCTACAACTGCACCTATTCGCGCCTTAACCAGATTCTGTCGCAGAGCGGACTGCAGACCATCCGCCTCAAGCATGAGGCGACCGAGATCGCGCTCGTCGAGCTGCCACCGAGCCTGCGCAACCTCAGCATCACGGTGATGTGCGGGCCGTTCTTTTCGGTCATGCCGTTTCCGGCGCTCAATCTCTCGACGCTCAGCCATGTGAGCTATACGCCGCACTACGAATGGGCCGACGAGCCGCAGGGCTATGCGCCCCACGTCCCGGCGTTCCCGCTGCGCACCAGGTTCGATAGAATGCGCCGCGACGCGGCGCGCTACGTGCCGGCCTTGCGGGAGTGCCACTACGTGCGGTCGCTATGGGAGACCAAGACGATCCTGCCGCAGAGCGGCGTCAACGACAGCCGGCCGATCCTGTTCAAGCGCGACCCATCGGCGCCGAACGTGATCTCGATCCTGGGCAGCAAGATCGACAACATCTATGATCTGGACGAGGCGCTGCCGTCGCCGCACATCGCGCTTGTGCTGGCGCCATGAGCAGCCGGAGGGTCGGATGAGACGCGACATCTTCGTCTCGGTGGTGGTCCCGCTCGAGAACGACCTCGATATCCTGCCAGCGGTCGTGCGGGAACTCGACGCCGTCATGCGCAGCCATTTCGGCGACTACGAGCTGATTTTCATCGACGACGGTTCGACCGACGGCACCCGCTCGTTCTTCGAGCGAGCGAAGTCGGAGATCCCCTGCTTTCGCTATGCGCGCCTGACGCGGCCGTTCGGCCTTGAAGTCGCCATCGCCTGCGGGCTGGAGCAGGCGATCGGCGACGTCATCGTGGTGCTCAATCCCGCGACCGATCCGCCCGACCGGATTCCGGAATTCGCCGAGAAGGCAAACGACACCGACGGCATCGTCATCGGCATCGCCAGCGACAAGTTCAGGCGCTCGCTGTTCTACCGGCTCGCCTACCAGGCCTATTACGGGCTGTGCTGGGCATTCCTGACCCGCTCGCAGGTCTACGGCGCCACCCACTTCATGGCGCTCACCCGCACCGCGCTCAACGCGCTGCTCACCATCAAGGACAGCTTCCGCTACATCCGGGTGCTGGCGATGTATGCGGGCTTCGAGGTCACCGAGGTGCCTTACGACTTCGTCATGCGGCGCAATCCGCCGCGGCGTCGGCGCGCGCTCGCGCTCATCGAAAGCGCCGGCCACATGATCGTTTCGAACTCGGACCGGCCGCTGCGGGTTGCCGCGCTCGTCTCCGCCCTCATGGGCATCGCCGATTTCGCCTTCCTGTTCTACGTCGTGGCCATGCGGTTCCTGTACATGGACGTGGCGCCAGGCTGGGCCTCGACCAACTTCTTCAATGCCATCATGTTCGGCCTGATCTTTCTCGTGCTCGCCGTGCTCTGCGAGTATCTCGCCGAAATGCGCAGCGAGGTGAAACGGCGGCCGCTCTACGTGGTGCAGGGCGAGCTGCAGAGCAACGTCATGCTGGCGAACACGGAGACGCGCAACGTCGTGTCGCACGAGGACCGGGCCGAGACGGTGGCGCGTCCGCCGATCCGCGCCAATCCATAATATCGCCGCGCCAGCAGGCGGGCCCCGTTATTGCTGCCGCAGGAGCAAGCCGCGATCGGAACAGCGGCAGCCAGCGGTGGGCGCCCTCAAGGATATTCCCGCCCCGTTCAATCACCGATTGTCTGTGCTAAGGTACTTTTTTTCTCGGCGGTCGACGACGCATCGAAGAATGCAGCGCTTGCTCCGCGAGGCGTTGGGTGGACCGTGCTTATTCAGCGATTGTCTCGGCGGAGGAAAAGACATGATTCCGAAACGAGTAGGTATTGCGTCGCGCTCTCAGTATGTGGGCCTGCATGAATTGACCAATGTCGCAGCCGCGTTAAACCTGCAAATCCAAAGGGACTTCCTGCCAATCTGGAATATTTCAGCAACAGTGTCGGCGCTGCCTGATCCTGAATCCATCGAACCTGGCATTTGGCCGATCTTCGTCGTCGATGAAACTGGTTATGACGGCGCGTTAGGACTTCACTTAACCGAGCACAAGCAGCCCTATGCGCTCGTACAGTCCGGACGAACTTGGTCCCTCACAGCCAGTCACGAGCTTGTGGAGATGATCGTGGACCCGAGCGGGAACTGGCTCATCCCCTCGACTGGAATCGGTGTCGCGGACGGCGCCGTGAAGGATCTGGCGGGGGTGAAATTCGAATACCTCGTAGAGGTAGCTGATCCATCCGAGGCGCCCGTCAACGCGTACATGATCGACGACGTGCTGGTGTCGGATTTTTACACACCGCATTTCTTCGATCATGCTCTGTCACCCGGCGTTCGGTATAGCTTCTCGGGAAAAATCACGCGGCCCCGTGAGGTACTTCCTGGCGGATACATCAGCTGGCTGAACCCCAAGCTGGGCAGGATGCAGCAACTAAAATGGCTTGATGCAGCGCCAGTTGTCGTCGACCTGCCCGGGCATCCGGGAGCATCCGATCGAAGAACGCTACGGGGATTTGTCGACGCACAGACGCTGCTTCCCACTCGCCTCTCTCAGTTGGGCGAACGAAGCGCTGCCGTGCAAATGCAGCAGGAGCGAATTCAATATCTGCAGTCGGCGTCGAGCTTGCGGAGCGCCGCATACGAACTTGCTCGCCGCCCTCGCGGCGTCCCCGCTATTCTCCCTGCTCCCGATGCAGCCCAGCATGTGCTGGATGCGAACAAGCGAAAACTACAGGTTAAGGGGGCCACCAAGGCCTATGTTGGCTGGCGATTTGTAAATGGCTGGATCAGCCGCGAGCGGGCAATCGTCGTTCTGGCCCGTCACGCGGACGTGGACGCCGTACGCAATCGCCTGCCAGATGCGGTGGGAGGCTTTGCAATTGAAGTTCGGACTGATCCACGTCCACCACGGGGCGGCGATGCGGCGGTTGGCATGCTGCTCTCAGCCGACCCTGGTACAACGCGAGAGGAACTCGCCGTACCGAGTTTCCCTGGAGAGATCGCCTTTGAGGAGCCCATGGACAGCGCGTTGGTTGCGGCGCGGGCCCACAAACCGAAGGTAGAGTATGAGCCACCGTCCGGTGGCACACTCGATCCCATCACTGCGGACATAACCCTTCTTTTGCACGTAAGCCCTGAACAGGGTTGGGCACAGCTGAAGTCGTTCCTGAAGGAGATAGACCGAGAGCTGGTCGTCGGCGTGTATGAGTTCACGGCACCGCATATTGAGAAGGCTCTGCTGGACGGACTGACGTCGCGCGACAAGCTAATGCTTACACTCGACTCGCCTCCGGCCAAGGCTACGCGCGAACAAACCGTCGAGGATACCGAGCAGCACTTGGCATCCAAGTTGAAGCGGCGGCTGTCGTTCGCTTGGGCATTGTCGGGTCTTGGCCATGATGCCCCGGCAATGGCCTTTCCTACCGCCTACCACATCAAGGTCGCAGTCAAGGATGGCAAGTCAGTTTGGTTGTCCAGCGGAAACTGGAATTCCTCGAACCAGCCTGATGTCGATCCGAGAAACGAAGCAGAGCTCAGGAACGCGGCACGCACCAACGACCGCGATTGGCACGTGATTTGTGAGTGCGACAAGCTCGCCCAAGTCTACCGGAAATTCTTGGTCCAGGATTATGAAACCGCGCAAAGGGCGGCCGGCAGTGCCGAGAGCGCGGCTACCGCTGCCGTCGCAGCTGCTGGCCCAGCCACGATCGAGCAGCCCGACATATTGGCAGTTGCCGCCAGGGCGCCGAGAAGTCTTTTTTCGGCACGCGAGGTGCGAGGCAGAATTAAAGTCAAGCCACTCCTGACACCGGACGACTATCGGAAGCCGATCTTGGAGCTGATCAAAGGCGCCAAGCAGCGCCTATTCATGCAAACGCAGTATATCCACACAATCGATGACGCCCATGATGCTGCTGCGCCATTTGGCGGTCCAAAACATATGGAGCTCATCGCCGCGCTTGCGAAACTCATCACGGACGACGTTGACGTTCGGCTGATTACCAGCGAGTACCAGGACCACAGTTGGATTGAGAAATTACAAGATGCCAATGTCGATGCGGTTGAGCACCTTCGTATTCAACCGCACGTACACAACAAGGGCATTGTTGTCGATTCCGAAGTTGTCGTCGTTAGCAGCCAGAACTGGTCATCGCAGGGAACAGGCGCCAATCGTGACGCTGGCCTCATTATCTACAATCCCGAGGCCGCTCAGTATTTCGAAGAGATCTTCCTTCATGACTGGGTGAACATGGCAGCTGCAAAAGTACTCCGGTGAAAGATCCCTGCTGCCTCCGCCAACTATCGCGGAAGCGGTTCCGATCCCGTCGGTCGAATGCTTGATGCGCGCGTCAACCTGGAGCGTTTCGGTCCGCCTCGCACGCCACGTCTTCTCGCGCTGACGCGCAACGCGCGACGAAGCCCCTGCCCGCCTTCGCGTTGGGCGCCCTTAGCGCGCGGCGCCCTTGGCCATGCGCGCCAGTTCGTCCTGCACCCAGAGAAAGAGCTCCTGGCGCTCCTGATTGGGCATTATCATCTGCCTGGGCATGCGGACGGCCGGGTCGGTCGCCGACAGGCGCTCGGCGATACGCGCGAGCGTCTCGTGCGGTGCGATTTGGTTGTGGTTGCGGTCAAGGTGCGGAAACGTGCGCGACTTGCCGTCGGGAGCCGGCACCCACGCGGTCAGGTCAAGGCCGGCATTGCCGTCCGGCCCCGAGTGGCACTGGGCGCAGTTCTTCCGCAGGATGAAGGCCACGCGGCAAGGTGGCGCATTGTCGATCTTGGCGCCGCCGGCATGGTCGTAGCAGACCCGCGGATCGGCATTCATCTGGTGATAGGTCTTGCTCAGGACGATGCGCACGATCGCATTCTTCATCGCGGCCGAGGAATCGCGCGCCGCCTCCTGCGCGAACGTGCGGGTGAGCTCATCCAGATAGCCGCCGTCGATCGTCTGCTCCTCGGCTACGAGGTATTCAAACAGCCGTTTCATCAGGCAGCGCTTGGCCTCCGGCGCGTTGCGGATAATGCGGGAAAGGTCCGCGATCGTCGTGCCATAGGCGTTGTGCTCCGCGTAGCGCGGCGAGCGGATATAGCCGGTGGTCCATTCGCGCCCTGAATCCTTTGGCGCCCGCCAGGCGCTCTCGTACTTCTGTCGATCAGTAACGACGCCGTCATCGAACGTCAGCGTGCGCTCATCACCGTAGTCGTAAAAGTAGGTGCCGCGGTCGCGGAAGAAGCCGGCCATTGGGTCGAGCTTGAAATGGCAGCCGTAGCAGGGCGTGTCGGAGCCATGCGCGCCGCCGACATGCTGCTGCGGATCGTCGAAGCCGACCGGCGTGAGATCGTCGCAGAAGAAGCGCTTGAGCATGTAGGCGCCGCGCCGACGGTTGTAGTTGGTGGAGGAGTTCTTCAGCGCCGAGCTCTGCTCGAAGCCGAACGCCAGCCACTTATCCATATTGAAGAGGCTCAGATTGAACGGCTTGAATTCCAGCACGTTGCGCGGGTGGTACCTCGACGGCTCGAACTTGAGGATCTCCTCGTAGGCGCGGTAGTAGCGATCGAAGGCGGCCTTGGCGGCGGCGGTGAGCTTGGTGACGTCGGCCTGCTCCTTCGGCTTACCGACACATTCCTGCTGATAGCCGCGCGCCACGATGGCGAGCGGCTCGATCAGCACGCGCCCGCGCATCATCAACACAAAGACGTCCTCGTCGTTGAAGGCCCGGTTGAGCCGGGCGTGGACCGCGGGCGTATCCTCAACGATATCCGCAAACTCCTTGCAGTAAGCCGCCGGGGCAAGCGGCACTGGCTTGGCGCCATTCTCGAAAAGCGCCAGGAACATATCCTCGATCTCGTCCATCGCCTTGCGCCGCAACTGCTCGAGCGTGAGCCCAGCATCCTCGCGCGCCGGCGGATCGTCAGGCACCAGGGGCAAGGGCGGCAGGAAGTACGGGCCTTCGAGGTCGAACAGCTTGAGATAGTCGCCGCCGGTCAGCAGCGCCTGCGCGGCCGCTACCGCGTTGGAAAAATCGAAGGCGCCGCGCTTGTAAGCGCCGTCATCCTTGAGGTCGTCGAGCTTGAAGCCGAGGAAGTACATATTGAAGTCGAGGATCGTGTCGCCGAAGCGGATATCGCTCATGAACCGGCGCGCGATCTCCTCCTCGGGCAACGCAAGCAGCGCATTGAGGTCATCGGCGGGGCCAAGACCATAGCCACCGCGCAGAAGCCGAGCCGTCTTCTCGATCCACCAGCGTTTCTGCCAGATCGCCTGGTCTGCAGATGCGTCGCTTCCACCCGTCGCATTGGCGGCCGCCGTTAACGGCGACGATTTAGGTTGCTGCGCCGCCGGCTCGCCCGCCGTCACGAAGACGGCGGCGGCAACCACGGCCAGGACAACTACTATGTTGGCGTAAATTGCAGATCCCCGAGGAAGGTTCACCGGCGGCTCCTGCGTCAAGTCACATCATGTGGCGCGCGGGCGCGAAGCTGTCAACGCCTTGCGCGGCGGTCGGGTTCCATGCACGTGCAGCAGAACGAGCAGAATGACGCCGGACGCAAACAGGTACGACTGAACGACGTTGAAAGGGGTTGCCGCCAAGAGGTTGGCGGCCGGGATGAAGCTGCTCGCCAGCACGTAGCTGAGCACGAACCACGCCCACCAGAGGCGGCTTTTCGGCGCGTCCGCCAGCAGGACGGCAAAGATCGGCAGCAGGACGCCATAGTGATGCTCCCACGCGATCGGTGACGCGATGGTGGCGCTCACCGCCATGGTGCAGAAGTCGATGACGCGATCGCCGCGGCGATGCACGATCGCGGCAAGCAGAATGATAGCGGTCGTCGCGAGCGTGCCGCTATAGACCCAAGAATTGAACGGCGGGAAACGGTCGGTGAAGAATTCCAGATTGCCGTAGAGCTGCGGGTCCGCGAGACCCACGAAGCGATTGAGCAGCCCGTTCATCGACTGGTTCGGATAGTAGCCCTCGCCGTGTTGCGACATATAGGCGAGCGCACGCAGGTAATCGACGTGATCGGCCAGTCCGAACACGGCGATCGAGGCCGCAAGGCCGATACCTCCGGTCAGCGCGCAGGCGAGCACGAATCCCCATTCCCGCCGCACCACCCCCCACAGCAGGAACACGCCATAGTGCGGCTTGATCAGGCAGATGATGCCGACGAGCGCCCCGCCCGCCGCCTTGCGGCCGGCCACCAGGTCCAACAGCGCCAGCGCAAACAGCCCGTTGATCCAAACCTGGATCTGGCCCAGCGTGAACGCCTTCACGGCCGGATAGAACGTGAGCGCGAAGGCGACCACGAGCACGGCGCGGAGCGCGACCAGCCTGCCGCAACCTGCGAACACGCCGGTCTGCCCCAGCCGCAGCTCAAACAGCGCCGCTGTCGAAAGCGCCAGCAGCGCCATGAAGGCGATGCCGAACAGATCGTCGAGCGAAGGGAGCGGCCCCTTGTAGAAATCGTCGACCCGGATGCGCGTGGGGTCGATCAGTCGCATGCCGGCAACGGCGAGCAGCGCCGAGGGCGGATATTGGAACTTGATGTGGCGGTCGAAGAAGATCTCGCTGTAGAGCGGCGCCGTGTGCGGCGATTGCGCATAGTCGAGCGCGACCGAGATGGGCCCCCAGGAATCGTCCGAGCCGCGCGCGTGCAGAAGCTCCCACGTATGATGAAGGACGGTCTCCTTGGTGTCGACGACCTCATGGGCCGCCGGGCCGTCGACCCGGCCGGTCGGCGCGGCGAGCGACAGCACGCCGCTGAGCACGAGCGTGTTGAGGACCAGAAACAGCGCCAGCAAGCGCGTCATCCCCGCGCAGGTCAGACCACGGCGTGTCGGCGCCGCGCCGATGGGCGGAGCGCTCGGCGTGCTGGCGGTCATGACGCTCCGCTATTTTGAAGTCTGCCGGTCGGCGTAGATCGCCTTGACCCGATCGACGATCGCCCGCGGCGTTGCATAGATGCGCGCCAGCACCCCTTCGGCCGCTTTGCCGTCGATGGGATCGATCTCGATCGTGCTGCGTGCCGCATCGGCAATGAACTCTTTGTCCTTCATGGTGGCGTCGAACGCCTGCCGCAGTGCGGCCACGCGTTCCGCCGGCACATCGGGCGGCGCCACCACCGGCCGCGCGATCTCCTGGTCGGCGAACACCAGCGCGAAAGCCTGCCGCACCGCCTCCTTGTGTGCAAAATCCATCACCAGCGGCACCTGCGCAAGCTCCGGATGCCGCACGGTAGTCAGCTGCAGCAGAATCCGGATCAGCTTCTGCTCGATCCAGCGCGGCCGCGCCGATTTGATGCTGCCCCAGGTGAAGCTGCAATAGCCCTCGAGCTCGCCGCGCTCCATCGCGATCCCGACCGCGGCACTATCCGGATAGCCGAGCACCGGCTTGAACTTGGTTCCGATCAGCGCGTTGAGCAGCACCGGAAACTGGAAGCTCGTCCCGGTGGTCCCGGTCGCCCCCACCAGCACCTGCCGCTTCATGGCGTCCTCGATAGTCGCGATGCTGCTGGTGTGCCAGGTGAAGCAGGTACCGACCTCGCGGTTCATGCTGCCGACAAAGGCGAACTTGCGGGGATCGAAGCGGGCATTTCCGTTGCCGTAGAGTGCATCGGCAAACACCCAGCGCGCCGGCATCCCAATCGCGCTGCCGTCGCGCGGCGCCACGTTGTAGAGGTGGTTCGCCATGGTGAGGCTTGCCGCACCCGGCATGTTTTGGATCACGACGCCGGGCTGGCCCGGGATGTGCCGCGCGATATGCCGGCCAAGCAGCCGCGCGTAGACGTCATAGCCGGTGCCGGGACCATAGCCGACCAGGATGCGGAGATTCTTGCCGCGGTAGAACTCGGCGACGTCGGCCTCCGCGGCGAACGCGGTGGTCGCTGCTGCGAAGGCGACGACCAATGCAAGCGCAAGCCTGCGCACCGCGCCGGTTGCCATCGCGCTACCCCCGTCAATTGTGGGTGCGATACTGATCGAGCGCGACCTTGAGCCGCTGCACGAGATCCGGCGGGCTCGCGTAGAACGACTTGATAAGATCGGCCATCTCCTCGCCGGTCATCGGGTCGATCTCCATCTTGAGGCCCTTCGCCTCCTCGATAAAGGCCGGGTCCTTCATGGTCGCGTCGAACGCGCGCCGCACCGCCTCGAGCCGGTCCTTGGGCACGTTCGGCGGCCCGATGTACGGCCGACCCATCTCGTTCGGGCCGAAATAGAGCGTCAGCATCTTGCGGTCGGCTTCGTTGGAAGCATGCTCGATCGCGGTCGGGACATCCTTCAATTCGGGAATGCGCTTCTCCGCCATCTGCACGATCACCCTGAGTCGGCCGTCGGCGAGCCAGTCCGGCTTGAGCGTCTTGAGCGTGTCCCACGACAGGCACACACCTTCGGCCTCGCCGCGCTCCATCGCCAGCATGATCTCGCCGGAGCCACGGTAGCCGGCCGTGATCTTGAACTTGGTCTTGATGGTCGCGTTGAGGATCGCCGGATAGATCGTGGTCGCGGACGGCCCGGTGCCGCCGATGATCGTCTCCTGCGTGAAGGTGTCGCGCAGCGACTTGGCGCGCGCGCCGTGCCAGAGCGAGCAGGCCGGCGTCTGGCGCCCGACCGAGCCGACCGGAGTCATCTTGCGGACGTCGAAGTTGGCGGCCTTGTTGCCGAGCAACGGCTCGAGCACATAGCCGCGATCCGAAATACCGAAGGTCGAGCCGTCCTGCGGCGCGACCGAATAAAGATGCGTGATCATCTTGAGCCCGCCGGCGCCCGGCATGGTCTTGACCACCACGGTCGGCTGCCCGGGGATGTGCTTGCCGATGTGGTGGGAGAGCACGCGGCTGTAGAGATCGTAGCCGCCGCCGGCGGCATGCCCAACCAGAAGCACAAGCTGGTTGCCGTGATAGAACTGCTCGACCGACTGGGCAAAGGCCGGCGCAGCCGCGCCCACCGCCATGCACAGTCCAATCAGAGCTGCGCGCAGGATTGAGTCCATAAGCTCCTCCCTTCAGCAGCACGCCGCTACGCGAGCGCCGCCTCCATTTTGGCGAACAGACGGCCGAGGCCCGGAATAGGCGGAACCCCACCGAACGACGGCATGCGCTTGAGCGCGGCCCACAGCGTCGCCTGGTTGGAATTGATGGCAGGCTTGCCGGTCTCCCGCTCGATCGTGTCGATCGCCTCGATCTGCGTCGTATTGGTGCAGCTCAGGAAGAAGCCGTCAGCCTCCACCCGCGCGTTCTCGTGCGCGAGCTCGATCCAGCGCGTCACCGGCACCCGGATGTACTCATCGCTCGATCCGACATTGAGCGCCACGTCGCGCACCACCTCGATGCCATGCTCGGCCAGGAACTCGCGCTCGTGGTCATTGACCGCCTGCGGATAGGGGCTGAACAGCACCACGCGGCGCATGCCGAGCGCGCGCAGCGCCTCCACGATCGCCTGTGCGGTCGAGAACGACGCGGCGCCGCTCTCCTGCGCGACGCGCCGCACCAGCGCTGCCTCGCCCTCTGTCCCCTCCGCCATCGCGGTGCCGGTGCAATGAAATACGACCGGGTTGCAGCGCGCGTCCCCGAGCGAAGACGCCGCCCGCCCGACGTCATCAAGGAGTTGCGCGATCGGCTTCTTGTGGCGGCCGGTCATCTGTGCGCGCGCGATATGGATGGCGACGCCCGCGGGCGCGTAGCGATGAAACTGCGGCTCGGTCATGCGGTTGGACGATGGAATGATCAGCCCGATGCGCGCCTTGGTTTCGAGCGCATGGCAGCGTGAGATGACGGCCTCTTCCAGCACGCTCATGATGCGTCCCCTTGCTTGAATCCGAACAGCCGCATGGCGTTGCCACCGAGTATCGCCTTTTTCGCGCTTTCGGAGAGAAATGGCAGGTCCCAGATCGTCGCAGGCACGTCGAAGTCGTGCGCCGGGAAGTTCGAGCCCCAGACGAGCTGGGTTTCCGCATGGATCGACCGGAACGCCACGTCGAGCGCGGCCAAATCCTCCGGCGCCTCGAGCGGCTGCGAGCAGTAGTACATGCGCGCCATGTAGTGGCTCGGCTTCTCCTTCAGGAGCGGCGCCTCCGAGACCCGCTTCATGTACATGCCGTCGAGCCGCTGCATCAGGTAGTGCGCCCAGGCGGCGCCGGATTCGAGCCACAGCACCTTGAGCTTGGGGAAGCGCTCCGGCATCCCGCCGATGAGCCAGTTGGTCATGTGCGTCATATTGGAGTGCGGCACGCCCAGCGCCTGAACGGCGCCCCAGCGGTTGATCGCCGCGAGCGAGGGCTCGTCCCAGTTGGCCATGCCGTGGAAGGCGAGCACCAGACCGCGCTCCTCCATCGCGGCGAACACCCGCGCCATGCCGTTCGACTGCACCTTCTCATAGCGGGGTGAGGCGATGACGCAGCCGGCAACGCCGGGCTTGGTGCCAAGCTCCTCCACCATCGAAAGCGCATCGGCGGGATGGTGCAGCGGCAGATACAGCATGCCCTTAAGCTGCGGCTCCTGCGGCAGGAGGTCGTTGGCGAGCCAGCGGTTGTAGGCAAGCGCCAGCGAGAACTCCCAGTCGCGCTTGGGCTGCGTCGACAGCCGCATGGCAGTCGTCGGGTTGAGCACCCCAAAGGTCGCGCCCATCGCCTCCATGGTGCGGCGGGTGAGCGTGATGTTGCGATGCACGTTGGCGGGCGTCTGCTCGAGCTTGCGGGCGGCGAAGCGCTGCAACCGGCCGCCCGTGTCCTGATAGGAGATGTTGAGCGGCACCATCGGCCGGCGGCCTTCGCCGGAGAGCGAGCGCACCAGGAAGCGCTCCACCGGAGAGTCGATGTATTGGAGCATGTAACGCGCGCTTGCACCTTCATCGTGATGAATGTCGGCATCCACGATCGCGAGCTTGTGGAGACCGCGCTCGCGCGCCTGCCGGGCAGCATGGGCCAGGTGCCGCGTGGTGTCGAACTCCTCGACCGTGAGGGCGTTCGCGCCGCTCGATGGAAATTCCATGAGATACTCCGAAGATCAAATAACGAGCGCGATGCTTAGCCGGCGTAGACCGGTTTGCCGTCCCTGTCGTGCTGCCAGGGCTTGAGGTTGAAGAGCTTCGCGGCATTGCCGCCCAGGATGTTGCGCTTGACCTCGTCGCTCAGGAACGGCAGGTCAAAGACCGTCGATGGCAGATCGAAGTCCCAGTGCGGATAGTCGGTCGAGAAGCAAAGCTGCGTCTCCGCCTTGATAGCGTCGAAGGTCGCTTCGAGCAGCTTCCTGTTGTGCGTCAACTCCAACGGCTGCGTGGCGTAATATTGCTCCGCCATATATTCGCTCGGCAGCTTCTTCAGGAGCGGCGCCTCCGACGGCCGCATCATGTATTCGTTGTCGAGCCGCTGCATCAGGAACGGCACCCACGCCACCCCACCCTCGATCCAGATCGTCTTGAGCGTCGGGAAGCGCTCGAAGATGCCGTTGATGACCAAGTTGGTCATGTGCAGGATGTTGTAATAGGGAAAGCCGAGCGCATGGACCGAGATGAACCGGTTCATCTGCTCCATGTAGCGCGACTGCCAGTTATAGGCGGCATGGAACGCGAGCGGCTTGCCCATCTCCTCGAGCAGTGCGTAGGTCTTCATATATTCGTTGTCATTCACCGCATTGTAGCGCACCCCGGTCACCAGGAAGCCGACCACGCCCTTGCGGTCGCCGAACTCCTGCACCATCCGGTAGCTCGCATCCGGATCGTTGAACGGCAGGTAGAGCAGCGAGATCAGTCGCGGCTCGTTGGCGAGCATGCGCTCGCACAGCCATTTGTTATAGGCGCGCGAGAGCGCCACCTCGACCTCCACCTGCGGATGCAGGCCGAACGACAGCATCGGGGTCGGGAACAGGCAGGTGTAGTCGACCCCCATCGCGTTCATCCAGCGCAGCGTCAGGTCGGTATCGCGCTTGCCGCCGTCCTTGTGCGGGCTCTTCTCGCTGCGGCGCAGCGGGGCGCGCGTGATGCGCCCGCCCATCTCCTGGTCGGAGCCGCGCTGCGGAAACATCGGCAGACCCATGGTCTTCTGGAACGAGGTGGCAAGCTGCCGCACCACCGGCTCCTCGATATACTCGTAGATTTCCGCGAGGTGGTCGGTCTCGTGGTGGTGCGAGTCGACGTCTACGATCATGAACTCGCTGTATTTGCGCTGGCGCGCCTGCCGCTGCGCATGGGCGAGGAGCTTGGTGGTGTCGAATTCCTGAACGGTCAGGCGATGGATGTCGTCCGAGGACGCGATCTCCATGGTTTCTCTCCCATTGCGCCGGCAGTGTCCGGACCGATCCGGCCTGCGGGCGTCCGGCTTCCGATGATGCTCGCCGCGCGAGCACCGAGGCGTCATGAGAGGCGCCGATCGGAAGCACAAAACAAAGGCATTTTCCGCCGATCGGATTGTTGGGTAAAAGGTGGGCTTAAGCAAGGGCTCGCACCCGACGGACGGCCATTTGCCAGCTGGAAATCGAAGCCCTTGGCCTGACACGGAATTCAAGACATGATCAGGGTAACGAGGACACCAAGGACGGGGGTTTGATGACGGATCTCAGGTATGAGGCGCCGGCGACGCTGCAGGCGGCAGTGGCATTGCTGGCCGGCGCGGCGGGGCCGACGCGCGTACTCGCGGGCGGCACCGATGTGATCGTGCAGATGGAGACCGACCTGATCGAGCCGGCGCTCCTGGTCGACATCAAGAAAATCCCCGAAGTGCGTCAGATCACCGAGGAGAACGGCGGCTTCCGCATCGGCGCGGCGGTCCCCGGCATGGAGATCACCAGCCACCCGGCGTTGAATAAGGCCTGGCCCGGCGTGATCGACGGCGTCAAGCTGATCGGGTCGATCCAGGTGCGCGGCCGCGCCTCGATTGGCGGCAACCTGTGCAACGGCTCGCCGGCGGCCGACAGCGTGCCTGCCCTGATCGCAGCCGGCGCAATTGCGCGGATCGTGGGCCCGAACGGCGTGCGCGAGGCGCCGGTCGAGAGCATCCCGGCCGGCCCGGGCAAGACCTCGCTCGCCAAGGGCGAGATCATCGCCTCGTTCCTGCTGCCGGCACGGCCGCCGCATTCAGGAGACGCCTATCAACGCTTCACACCGCGCACCGAAATGGACATCGCGGTGGTCGGCGTCGGCGTCAACCTGACGCTCGACGACGGCGGCACCTGCACGGCGGCGCGCGTGGCGCTCGGCGCGGTGGCGCCGACCGTGCTCTTGGTCAAAGAGGCGGCCGACGCGCTTGTCGGCACCAAGCTCGACGAGGCTGCGCTCGACAAGCTCGCGGCGGCGGCAAGCGCCGCCTGCCGGCCGATCGACGACAAGCGCGGCACCAGGGAATATCGGATCAAGGTTGCGGGCGTGCTGGCGAAGCGCACCGCGCTGCAGGCGCTCGAGCGCGCCAAAAAGAGCTGACGCAGAGCTGAGGAAGAACTGATGAGCAAGAAGTATCACGTCACGACGACGATCAACGGCGACGAGTACGAGTTCCTGTGCGAGGCGCAGCAGACGCTGCTCGACACGCTGCGCGACGAATTGCAGCTCAGTGGCACCAAGGAAGGCTGCGCCACCGGCGACTGCGGCGCCTGCACCGTGATGATGGACGGCACCATGGTGTGCTCATGCCTGGTGCTTGCGGTCGAAGCCGAAGGCGCCAAGGTCGAGACCATCGAAGGCATGGCCCAGGGCGACGCGCTGCATCCTCTGCAGCAGAAGTTCCTGGAGCTCAACGGGCTGCAATGCGGCATCTGCACGCCCGGCATCCTGATCGCCGCCAAGGCGCTGCTTGAGCGCAACCCCGACCCGACCGAAACCGAGATCCGCTACTGGCTCGCCGGCAACCTGTGCCGGTGCACCGGCTATGACAAGATCATCCGCTCCGTACAGGCGGCGGCAAAAGAGATGAGAGGAGCCTGATCATGGCAACGATCCTGGAGAAGAGCGGCTTCAATCCGGACAAGAAGCTCAAGATCGTCGGCACCTCGCCGATCAAGCACGACGGCATCGACAAGGTGACCGGGCGCGCCAAGTTCGGCGCCGACCTCTATCTCCCCGGCATGCTGGTCGGAAAGATTTTGCGCAGCCCGCATCCGCATGCGCGGATCAAGTCGATCGACATCACGGCGGCCGAGAAGCTCCCCGGCGTCAAGGCGGTGGTGACGCGCGCCGACTTCCCGGAGATCAAGGCCGGCACGCCCGACGGCGACATGACGCGCAACGCCATGGCGCGCGAGAAGGCGCTCTACGATGGTCACCCGGTTGCAGCGGTGGCGGCAACGAGCGAGTTGATCGCCAAGCAGGCGCTCAAGCTGATCAAGGTCGACTACGAGATCCTGCCGCATGTGATCGATCCGGTCGCCGCGATGGCGCCCGGCGCCCCGATCCTGCACGAGCACGTGCGCACCAAGGGCATCAAGGACGCCGCCGACAAGCCCACGAACGTGATCGAGCGGCTCGATCTCGCGATGGGCGATGCCGAGGCGGGCTTCAAGGAAGCCGACGTCATCGTCGAGCATGAGTACGACACCAAGCCGATGCACCAGGGCTATATCGAGCCGCAGGGCTGCGTCGCGACCTGCACCGAGGACGGGCAGATCGAGCTATGGTGCTGCACGCAGGCGCCTTGGGTGTTCCGCGACCGGCTGTCCAACATTCTCAAGATCGAATCCGCCAAGATCCGCGTGCAGCAGTCGGAGATGGGCGGCGGCTTCGGCGGCAAGACCGGCTTCTACGGCGAGCCGGTGGCGATCCAGCTTTCCCGCAAGGCCAGGCGGCCGGTCAAGATCGCGCTCACAAGGAACGAGGTGTTCCGCGCCACCGGCCCGGTCTCGGGCACCAAGTCGCGCATCAAGATCGGCGCCAAGAAGGACGGCACCATCACGGCGGCCGAGGCCGAGCTGGTCTTCCAGACCGGCGCCTTCACGGGCTCGATGTTCTCCAATGCCCCGCAGGCGATGTTCACGCGCTACAATCTCAAGAACGTGAAGACGCGGTCCTACGAGGTCGTCTCGAACCGGCCGAAGGTGAACTCGTTCCGCGCGCCTTGCGTGCCGCAGGTCGTGTTCGGGGTCGAAGGCGTGATCGACGAGCTCGCCAGAAGGATCGGCATGGACCCGATCGACTTCCGGCTCAAGAACGCGGCGACCGAGGGCTACAAGACCATCTATGGCGAGACCTTCGGGCCCATCGGGTTTGTCGAGACGCTCAAGGCCGCCAAGGCATGCGACCACTACAAGTCGCCGGTGCCGCCCGGCCAGGGCCGCGGCGTCGCGGCGGGCTTCTGGTTCAACCGCGGTGGCGAGACCACCGGCACGCTCAACATCGCGATCGACGGCTCGGTCACGCTTATTCTCGGCACCGCCGACGTCGCGGGCTCGCGCATCTCGATCAGCATGATGGCGGCCGAGGAGCTCGGCATCCCGGTCGACAAGGTGCGCGCCATCATGGCCGACACCCACTCGCTCGGCTTCAACCGCGTGACCGCAGGGAGCCGCACCACCTTCTCCACCGGCATAGTAATCGTCGATTCCGCCCGCAAGGCGATCGCCGAGCTGTGCAAGCGCGCCGCCGGGCTCTGGGGCGTGCCGGAGGACGCCGTCACCTTCGAGGACGGCTATTGCAAGCCGGCCGGCGCCAACGTCGGCACCTTCGAGCCGCTCTCGATCGCGCAGATCGCCGCCAAGACCATGGCGACCCATGGCGCCATCGCCGGCCACTCCGAGATGAACGTCACCGGCGCCGGCCCGGGCTTTGGCCTGCACATCGTCGACGTCGCGGTCGACCAGGAAACCGGCCGCGCCGAGGTCACGCGCTACACGGTGGTGGAGGACGCCGGCAAGGCGATCCATCCGCTGCAGGTCGAGGGCCAGTACCAGGGCGGCGCCGTGCAGGGCATCGGCTGGGCCCTCAACGAGGAATACTACTACGGCGAGGACGGAAGGCTGCAGAACGCGAGCTTCCTCGATTACCGCATGCCGGTTGCCTCCGACGTGCCGATGATCGGCACCGAGATCGTCGAGGTGCCGAACCCGCGCCACCCGTTCGGGCTGCGCGGCGTCGGCGAGGTGCCGGTGGTGCCCACCATGGCGGCAATCGCCAACGCCATCGGCAACTGCATCGGGGTGCGGCCGAGTTCGCTGCCGATGTCGCCGCCGAAGCTCCTCAAGCTGATCGAGGAAGCCCGGGCGCGGAAAGGCTAGCGCCCGCCACGACCTCTACCGTCGGGCAAACGCGCTGGCACTGCGCCTATGGCAGCAGTTGCGATAGACAGCCTCAGTTTCTGTCGTCCCCGCGCAGGCGGGGACCCATAACCACTGATCGCTGCTCTCGTCGAGGCCGTCGCCACATCTCATCGCTGCGGCGTATGGGTCCCCGCCGTCGCGGGGACGACTGAAACAGATTCATCACTTCGTATATTCGTCCACACAGCCTGTAGAGGGTAACGGGCCTCGGCCAGCCAGCGTCGCCATTGTTCCGCCCCATACCGAGGCCTCAAAAAAATTTCTCCACGCCCTGTCGGCTGCCCGTTCCCCCGTTCGTCCTTGGGTCAGGTAAACTGACGGCAGTCGCCAAACCGAGCGGACCTAGCGAGCGGACCTGATGGCAATCGCGTCACCATTGTTGCTCCCCCGTTCGTCCTGGGGTCGGGCAAACTGATGGCAGTCGCCAAACCGAGCGGACTTACCGAGCGAACCTGATGGCCACAGTGGTGTTCACGCCCAATGTCCAGCGCCACGTCGGCTGCCCGACGGCGGAAGCCGCTGGGCGGACGGTGCGCGAGGTGCTGGACAAGGTGTTCGCGGACAACCCGCAAGCGCGCGGCTATGTGCTCGACGACCAGTCGGCGCTGCGCCGGCACATGGCGATCTTCGTCGACGGTCAGATGATACGCGATCGCACGCATCTGGCCGATGCGGTCAGTGACTCAAGCACCATTCACGTATTCCAGGCTCTATCGGGAGGCTGATGATGAGCGACAAGCTGCTGGTTTCGACACGCAAAGGCCTGTTCACGGTGACCCGCAAGGGCGGGCTGTGGGACATCAGCGGCGTCGACTTCCTGGGCGACAACGTGACGCTGACACTCACCGACCCGCGCGACGGGAAGAGCTACGCAGCGCTCGATCACGGCCATTTCGGCGTCAAGCTGCATCGCTCGACCGCCAACGGCTGGGAGGAGATCGCGGTCCCGGTCTATCCGCCCAAGCCCGAAGGCTACGTGGAGAAGGACTACTGGGGCCGCGAGATCAACTGGACCACGTCAAAGATCTGGGCGCTGGCGCCCGGCGGAGCGGACGAGCCCGGCACCATCTGGTGCGGGACGCTGCCGGGCGGCCTGTTCCGCTCGCACGATCACGGCCAGAGCTGGGAGATGATGCGCGCGCTCTGGGATCATCCTAAGCGCAAGCAGTGGAACGGCGGCGGCGCAGATTGGCCGGGCATCCATTCGATCTGCGTCGATCCGCGCAACGCCAAACGCGTGTGGGTCGCGGTCTCGACCGGCGGCATCTGGCTGACCGAAGATGGCGGCGAAAACTGGGTGCTCATCGGAGAAGGCATGCGCGCCGAATACATGCCGCCCGAGCAAGCCCATGACCCGGTCGCCCAGGACGTGCATTGTCTCGTCCAATGTCGCGCCGCGCCCGAGCGCATGTGGGTCCAGCACCACAACGGCATTTTCGTCTCTTCCGATGAAGCCAAGACGTTCACGGAAATCAAAGGCGTCGAGCCCTCGGTGTTCGGCTTTCCGGTCGCGGTGCATCCACGCGAGCCTGACACGGCTTGGTTTGTCCCTGAGATCAAGGACGAGAAGCGCATCCCGCGTGAAGGCAAGCTTGCGGTCACGCGCACACGCGATGGTGGCAAGAGCTTTGAGATTTTGACGCAGGGACTCCCGCAGACCCATGCCTACGATGTAGTCTATCGTCACGCGCTCGCGCTCGATGAGGCTGGCAATCGGCTCGCCTTCGGCTCGACGACGGGGGGATTATGGGTGAGCGAGAACCAGGGCGACAACTGGGCCTGCGTGACCCACACCCTGCCGCCGGTCTATGCGGTTCGGTTTGCTTAGGGCGATTGCAGCACAAGCTGGTCCGCGACCCTCCAATGTCGTCCCCGCGCAGGCGTGGACCCGTAGCCACCAGATGCTTAAGGGGTCGAGGCCGTGCCACATCTCCCGGTCACGGCGTATGGGTCCCCGCCTGCGCGGGGACGACAAATGGAAACGTCTCGACAATACGTCACGCCGTCGCCCGCGGGGACGAACGGCGAACATGGTGCGGTTCATCACAGCCAGAACGTCGCGTCGCAATTCTCGCCTTGACCGCGATTGTGACGCTGACCGCCCTGCCCGCCGCCGCCGATCCGATCGAGGATTTCTACAAGGGCAAGACCGTCACCATTGTGTCGAGCGGCGGCGTCGGCGGTCCCATTGACCTCGCCTGCCGCACGGTCGCGAAATACATCACCCGCCACATCCCGGGCAATCCGACCGTCGTTGTTCGCAACATGCCGGGCGGCGGTCATGTGCTGATGTCGAACTACATGTTCACGCAGGCGCCCAAGGACGGCACCACCATCGGCGGCGTGGTCAACAGCATTCCCACCCATCAGGTGGTCGACGGCCGCGGCGTGCGCTTCGACGCGCGCAAGTTCAACTGGCTCGGCTCGACCGGCTACGCCAATCTGATGACGCTCGCCTGGCATACCGCGGGCTTCAAGACCATCAAGGACGTGTTCGAA
Source organism: uncultured Alphaproteobacteria bacterium (assembly GCA_963753575.1). Taxonomy (GTDB): domain Bacteria; phylum Pseudomonadota; class Alphaproteobacteria; order Rhizobiales; family Xanthobacteraceae; genus VAZQ01. Next base: position 66,774 of record CAVWCR010000002.1, on the reverse strand, counting down.
CGCGAGCTCGTGACCGGCGCGACCGGCGTCGGCTCCGGCACCTTCATCTACACCAACGCGATGAACGTGATCCTCGGCACCAAGTTCAAGATGGTGATGGGCTACAAGGACTCCGCCTCCGTTGATCTCGCGATCGAGCGCGGCGAGGTGCAGGCGCGCGGCGGCTTCACGCTCACCGGCATCAAGCAGGAGCGCCCGCAATGGATCGCCGAGAACAAGGTCGTCATGCTGGTGCAGGTCGGCGCGCAGCCGGAAGCCGAGTACCCCAAGGTGCCGCTGATGCATGAGCTCGCGCGCAACGAGGAGGAACGGCAGATCCTGCAATTGATCTCCTCGCCCGCCGCATTGGGTCGCCCGTTCTTCACGCCGCCCGACGTGCCGGCCGAGCGGGTCGCGGCGCTGCGCGCAGCCTTCACCGCCACCATGAAGGATCCCGACTATATCGCAGAAGGCCGGCGCCTGCGGCTCGACATGAATCCGCTTAGCGCCGGGCGCGTCACTCAGCTTGTCAACGCGACCATCAACGCGCCGCCCAACGTGGTGGCGAAGGCGCGCGCCGCGCTCGGCACCGACAAGTAGGCCGTGTGCGCCGGCAAAGCCTGCGCACACGCAACAAATGGGGAGGATATCTTGTCGATGAACGCGCCCACGTTCGCAATGCTCACCGCGCTCGCCTGCTGGTCGGCCGCGCCTGCGCGGGCCGACGCGGTCGCCGACTTCTACCGCGACAAGACCGTCACGCTGGTCAGCGCCGGCGAAGCCGGCGGCGCGCACGGCACTTACGCGCAGCTCATCGTCCAGCACATCAAGAAGCACATCCCTGGCAACCCGAACGTTGTGATCCAGTACATGCTGGGCGCCGGCGGCAACCTCGCGCCCAACCACCTCTACAACGTCGCACCAAAGGACGGCACCTTCATCGGCCTGCCGCTGCAGGACTTGATCTTCAACGCCCGCATCGGCGTGCAGGCGGTCAAGTACGACGCCAGCAAGGTGCATTATCTCGGCGGCGCCGACGTGACCCGCACCACCGTCAGCGTCATGAAAGCGAGCGGCATCCTGACGCTCGATGACGCCAGGCGGAAGGAAGTGCTGATGGGCGCGACCGGCCGCTCCGGCCAGACCTACATCATCCCGGTCGTGCTCAACGCCATGCTCGGCACCAAATTCCGCGTCGTCACCGGCTATTCGGGCATCAACCTCATCCACCTGGCGATGGAGCGCGGCGAGATTCACGGCAGCGCCGCCTCCTGGCCGACGATTGCGGCCGCCAAGAAGGCCTGGGTCGAGAAGGGGCTGATCGCGAACCTCGTCACCATTGCGATGGAGCGCGAGCCCGACCTGCCCGATGTCCCTGCCCTCGCCGAGGTCGTGACCAAGCCGGAGGACCGCGCGCTCATTCCACTGCTCGCGGGCTCGGCCGCGCTCGGGCGTGCCTGGATCGCCTTCGGCGATGTCCCGCCCGAGCGGCTGGCAGCGCTGCGCGACGCCTGGGCCAAGACCATGGCCGATCCCGCGTTCCAGGCTGATGCGCAAGCGCGCGGCCTCGCGCTCCATCCGGTTTCATGGCAAACCCAGGACAAGCTCGCCGCGCAGATCCTCGCGACGCCCGACGCAACGGTTGCGCGGCTCAAGACCATTCTGGGGTTGAAGTAGACACCCGTTGACCTGACTACGGATTACCCGTACATTCATGAGCGAGGTTCGCAGATTTGAATGGGACGACGCCAAGGCGGAGGCTAACTACCGCAAGCATGGCATCGACTTCGAAACGGCGACCGAAGCGTTTGCCGATCCCTTTGCGGTTGAATGGTTCGATCGATTGAGCGCCGAGCATGGCGAGGATCGCTTTCTGCTCACCGGGATGGCCGGCAGCCAGTTCCTCACGATCGTCTACACGGAGCGTGGCGAGATCATTCGCCTGATTTCAGCCCGCAGGGCAACGAGACGCGAGCATGACAACTACTACCGCCAGAATTCGCAAGAGTGACGGCAAGCTTGTGCGGGTGCATGCCGATGGCCAGGAAGAGATGCTCAAGAGGCGCCCGATGCGACCGATGACTGACAAGGAAATAGAGGCGGCCGCGCGGAGCGATCCGGACAATCCACCGCTGACCGCAGAACGACTGAAGCAACTCAAGCGCGTCCCGCAGGTGCGCACGCTGCGCCGCGCGCTCGGGCTCACGCAAGAGGAGTTCGCCGCCCGTTATCAGATACCGCTCGGGACGCTGCGCGACTGGGAGCAGGGCCGTACCGAGCCCGATCAGCCCACGAGGGCCTATCTCAAGGTCATCGCCCGCGATCCCGAAGCCGTGCGCCGCGCGCTGCAGGCGAAAATCACGCGGCCGCAGAACCAGAAACGCTAACGGTTTTGCTCTCTGAAAGAAGAGACGCCATGCTCACGCGCGAAGACAACGAACGGCTCACCGGCGTCGGCCCCGGCACACCGATGGGCGAGTTGATGCGGCGTTACTGGATTCCGGCGGGCTTCAGCCGGGCGATCGAGAAGCCCGACTCGCCACCCGTGCGGGTCAAGCTGATGGGTGAGCGGCTGGTGATGTTCCGCGATAGCAAGGGACGCGTGGGGCTTCTTGGCGAGCAATGCCCGCACCGCACGGCCTCGCTGTTCCTCGGCCGCAACGAGGAATGCGGGCTGCGCTGCGTCTACCATGGCTGGAAGTTCGACATCGAGGGCAACTGCGTCGACCTGCCGAGCGAGCCGCGCGACTATAATCTGCAGGCGCGCGTCAAGGCCAAGGCCTATCCATGCGTCGAGCGCGGCAGCATTGTGTGGACCTATATGGGCTCAAGCGAGCACAAGCCCGCGTTCCCGGAGCTCGAATGGGCCAATGTGCCGGCGAGCCAGCGCTACGCCACGCGCCACATCCAGGAATGCAACTGGCTGCAGGGCCTCGAAGGCGGCTTCGACTCAAGCCACCTCTCCTTCCTGCACGGCGGCAGCGCGCATAAGGAGATGGGCGTGGTGCCGACGCGCTACGAGGTGGTCCCGACCGACTTCGGCTTTGTCGCCGGCTCCGGCCGCGACATGGGCGCTGATGGCACGTTCTGGACCGCGAACGTGATGCTAATGCCGTTTCATAAGATCATCGCCTCGAACCCGATGGCCGCGCACGTCTGGGCGCCGATCGACGACGAGAACACCATGCTCTACAGCGTCGACTTCAACCCGACGCGGCCCTTGACCGAAGAGGACCTCGCGCGCTCGAAGGCCTACAAGGGCATCCACACCGAGAACATCCCGGGCTCCGACCGCGCCGTCCAGAACAAGGACAACGACTACCTGATCGACCGCGCGCTGCAAGCAAGCGGCGGCTCCTTCACCGGCATGCGCGGGCTCGGCATCCAGGACTGCGCCATTCAGGAATCGATGGGGCCGATCGCCGACCGCGCGCTCGAGCATCTCGGCATCAGTGACACCGCAATCGCACGCATCCGCCGCCTGCTCCTGCAGACGCTGAAAGATCATGCCGCGGGCAAGCCGCTGCCGGGCGCCACGCCTGAGAGCTATCGCGTGCGCTCGGCCCGTTTCACGGCGCCGTCCGAGCAGAGCTTCGCGGAAACGATGCTTCGGCATGTTCGCGTCGACACGATGGCACCGGCAGAGCCGGCGGAATAGCGCCGCAGCCGGCCCGACGCGCTACCGGGCACCCATCGCGGGCGGTGGCTGCAACTTGCGGCGATGTCAGCTACTTCTGGCGCGCTTTGCGGGCCGCATAGCGCTTGTCGCGGGCGGCCTTTTGGTCGGCCTCGAGAGTGGCCGCGCGTGCCTTCTTCTCCGCCGCATCGTTGGCGGCCGTTTGGGCGGCATCGCGAGCCGCCTGATCGAGCGCCGCGGCCTCGCGCGCCTTCTTATCAGCCTTCTCGGCCGCGCGAGCGTTCTTGGCAGCCGTGCGGTCCGCCGCGCGCGACATGCGATCGGCCTGCTGTTGCACGAAGGCCGGATCACCCGGACGAGCCTGCGCACGAAACTTATCCAGTGCGGCTTTGCGCGCTTTCGCGGAGGCAGCCTGTCTTTCGCTCAAGTTTGGTTCACGAAACCCGCTCATCTGCATGCTCCGCCGGATTGGATCGTGCGCACAAGCCTTCGAGCGAAATTCGCCTTAGGTTGAGTCACCATTGCGCTCGAATCGTTGCTTGGTTGCATGATCTTAACCCAAAAGTCTGCAACTTTCCGGGATCATGCTCCAGTGCCGCCGATTTGAAGTTCCTACCGCAGTCGCGGCGCACGCGACTAGGAACTTCGGAATTGAAGAACACTAGCAACTAATTGATCTAGTGTGGCTTTGGTTCTGTGGCTTTGGTTCTGTGGCTTTGGTTCTGTGGCTTTGGTTCTGTGGCTTTGGTTCTGTGGCTTTGGTTGTGGCTTTGGCTCAGAACTCCGCATCTCGGACTCGCGGCAAAAACGGTGCGGACTTCTGAACCGCCGCACTAGTGCCGCCGATCTGAAGTTCCTACAACACTTGCGGCAAACTCACTTAGGAACTTCAGATCGAAAAGCGGCACTAGTATCATAGAGTTGCTAGTGCCCCTTTGTTTCCGAAGTTCGTGTCAGGAGGGTGCAGCGATGACTTAACGAACTTCGGAAATGGGGCACTAGGCTACTTTTTCCGGCCCCGGGCTTGCCGCCTTCTTGGAAGCGGGCTTCTTCTTGGCGGCACTCTTCTTGATCGTGGCCAAATTCACCGCCGCCTCCTCGGCCTCTGCGGCTGATTTGGTCTCCGCCGCCTCTTTGGCCAGTCGAAGAGCCCTCAGCCTTGCGGTCTTTTCGGCGACAGCCCGAGCGTCGGCCTCGTACTGGGACACGGCCTGTTTGGCCTCGTGCGCTTTCTTCAGAGTTCTGTGGAATTGCGCTTCGGCCCGGGCTTGCTCTTCCTTTGAACTGGCCATTACTTCTCCTTTGAAAGCACCCACTTAAGAGGAATAGGGGCCCGATGCAAGCTGTTACAATCATTTGCTCGTTTCTTCAGCAAGCGTCATTCCCGAAAAGCCGTAAAGATCACGCTCGAACAAGAAGCTAAGCCATAGTCCAATGACCGACGCCGTTCCCGACCTTGCGGCCAGCTATGAGCGCCTCATGGGCCAATCGAGCCGTGCCATCGCGGCGATTTCTCGATTGGCTCGATACCGGCACTGGCGCCTCCACCGAAACGGTGATCGATCCCTGCGCGCCCGCGAGCGTCACCGCCATCGATGTGGCGCCCGAGCGCGTTAACCATGCAAGCGGGATCCAGTAAACACGGACGGGATACGTCGACGCCCGACACGACAACAAGCGCTCTGGGATACTGGGTCGCGGGGACGACAATGAGCAATTCAGCGCGCCGCTCCAGCTTCGCGATCGAGCACCTCGATCGTACGGCGATTGAGGTCGTCGGCGCGCGCCTGCGTCGCGCCGATGCAGACCACGCCGAGCTTGCCGAATTCGGAGAGCGCGCCGATCAAATGGAACGCCACGCCTTCGCCGATTGCGGCATGGAAGTGCAGGCCGTTCATGACCGCGATGTCGACGAGATCGTAGGGCGTGAGGCCGCGATAGCGCTCCGATTCAAGATTGTCGGAGGCGTAGTAGCAGCGCGCCTGCCCGGACGGCGTCAGGAACTCGCCGGTCTCGACGTCATAGCGGCCATCGGTGAGGAACTGCAGCATCTGGAACGGATGCGTAGTGCCGCCCTTGCGCAGGTTGATCTCGATCGCGACGTGGCGCCAGGCATCGCCCTCCTTGACCGAGATGAAATCGATGCCGAAGCGGCCGAGCACGCCCTTCCTGGCAAGCGCGCGGGCAGCCATTTCACCCTGCGCCTGGATGTCGAGCCGATAGGCCTTGTCAGCCGGAAACCGGCAGCCGAGAAAGATCTGCCCGTTGGCGCCGCCGAGCACCTGATCATGGGTCGAGACGGCTTCGATTGCGCCCACCGGCGTGATACGGAACTGCGCGGACGGAGACTGCTTGATCTCACCCGGGATGAACTCCTCGACAATGCCACCCATGGCGGCGAGCTTTGACTGATAGAGCTCCCACGTCATTCCACGCGCCTCGAAGGCGAGCTTCGGCAGGCGCTCGTGCACCCAGGGCAGAAGCGCGGCGCCCGTGGGCGCCTGCGACAGATCGAAGATCGCGTTGCCCTCGCCGGAAAATCCTTCGTTGAGCTTGACCACCGCCTTACGCAGCGCGGGCCTCGCCGCCTTCAGCTCCGCGAGTGCATGCGCGACGTCGTCGGCGTCGGTCAAATCCTCGAAGCCGAACGGCAGATCGACGCCGGCCTCGCGAAAGATCTTGCGCGAGCCGCTCTTCGAGCCCCAGTGCAGCAAGGAAGGGTCGCAACCGTAGATCGGCAAGCCGAGCTTGAGCGCCAGCCTGCGTTCGAGCTCGGTCACCGTGAAGCAGGTCATGTGCGCGGAAGCCGGCTCCAGTATCGCTTCCCGGATGCGCTCGATGAGGCGCGGGCGCTCGAGGATCTTGCGCGTGAGCGCAATCGGCAACGCATCATTGCAGGAGATGAGCGTGAGCCGTCGGCGCGCATGCACCTCCGGCACGCCAGGCAGGAGATGGAGATAGTAGTTGATGATGGTGTCCGACACGGGCGTGGAGGTGACATAGATCACGCGCGTGCGCGGCATGCGCAAAAGGAGCAGCAGGCACAGCATCCGCTCCTCGTAGTGATGCACGCCCGAGATCTTGGCCATCACCTCCTGGTCGAGCGTGAGGCTCGGCACGATCAGCACGGTGCGCGGCAGACTGGGATCGTCGAAAAGCTTGCTAAACGACTGGGAAAACCTTCGCTGCAGCTCGCCGAACTGAGTGAGCTCGTCCGCGGTGGCGGGCGCCTCAAGATCGACGGAAGGAGAATCCGACACCGTCACGCTTACTGTTCTCCCAAGTCGCCGGCTGTCGTTACGTTCCCGATCCCGACCGCCTACTCCACGATCCGCCGGCCGTCGCGCCCGATCCGGTGCATCAGGTAGCCGACGCAATCAAGCCGGGCCGCATTCGGGTCGAGCGTCAGCATGGCCGGAATCGCGCGCTGCGCCAGCACGATCTCACCGCCGGCATAGTCAAAGTACTGGTCTGCGACCGCCAGGTCATTGGCCGGCAGGATATCGAGACGCCGCTTGCCGCCGTTGCCGATCCCGCCGAACACAGTTCCGGGCTCGAGCACGGAGAAATTCAGATGGTCGAGGTCGGCGCGAAAGCGGAAGTCAGCGTCCGATCCATCGTAGGAGAAGGTCGCATCCCGCGGCACCTTGATGATCACGAAGGTGCGCATCAGGTCGAGATCGCCGTCGGGCACCGGGTGATCGGGAAAGTGCTGGAGCGCGAGCGCGGCCTCGATCAGCTCGGCCGCATGCTCAACGCTCGCCTCCTCGCCGGCGCGCCCGCATTCGACCGTCACCGCCGGGCACAGCTTGGCGAGCGCGCCCGACTGCACGCCGAGCGGCTTCTCGAAATAGACCACAGTGCGGCCGAACAGGCGCGCCAGATGAAGATGCGTCTCCTCGAAGCTGTTCACGCACGCATAGTGCGGGTTGTGGCCGCTGTTGTTGTGGATGTCGATGCTCGCAAATGGCGCCTCGCGGCGGATGGCCTCCACCACCTCGCGCATCAGCGTCGCCAGCGGCGTATCGGGATCGGGCGTGCCGGGCCAGGTGCGGTTGTAGTCCTCCTGCTGCGGCAGCGTGCGCACATTGGCCTTGGCGGCCTCGATGTTGCCAACGAAGACGATCAGCGGCCGCGGCAGCGGCATGCCGTGATGGCGCCGCAGCACGCTCTGAACGGCGCGCCAGCCGGTATCCTCGTTGCCATGCAGGAGCACGCTTAGGAACACCGGCCCGCCGCGGGTGCGGCCCGGAACCCGAAACAGCGTCGGGCCCGCGAGGTGCCGCCATAGGCCGGTGGCAGCAACGTCGAGCAGCCGGTCGGGAAAGCCCTCGATAGAGGCGAGGCGCGGCCGCCCGCCGCCGGTCAGACTCGCTGCACTATCGATACGCATCGTTCTCCGATCGGCGCTGCTCGCTCAAGTTCCGCTCAGTCACTCTTGCCGACCAGCGCATCGTGCAACGCAGCTGCCGCCTCGGCAAGGGAAGCCCGATGCGTCTCATCGTCGAGCGGCATCGCCTTGGTGGTGCGGGCGAGCTCCTGCAGGATCTCGGCGAACAGCCCATAATGGATGTGCAGGTGAACCGACTTCTGGGTACTGAGATCGCCCTTTCGTTCGAGTGTGAGCGAAATCCCGTTCTGGTCGAGGTGCGCCTCGAAACGCGAGGAGCGCTCGAACGTGCCCATGTAGAGCTTGTCGGGATACTCGATGGCGACTTCGGCCTTGTCCGGAATGGGCTTTTTCATGCTGGCTTCCCCTTGGTGATGGCACACCCATCGAATGCCCGAAATTGTGGTCTGTGCGACTTGAGTTAGGTCAAAGCGGCGGCGCATTCCACACCGACACGCGGGCATTCCACATGCACGCAAATGTTACAAAGCGTGAAAATTATCAGCTTGTCTCCAGGTTAAAAAGTCCTATGCTGGAGCGACAGGCTATTTGGCAATCGAATAGGTGGAATGAAGGAAAGGACCACGGGTATCGTATGGATGCGAATTTGCATCCGCATGCCATGTTCGCCCGCCTTTCGCGGAGACAGCCGCGGGGCGAACGGAGAGGAAATCCACCTCTCATGTCGATGTCGCAGACTTTTCGATGTCGCAGATTTTTGTCAAAACGAACCCACCAAATGAATTTCATATTTAATATCAATAGCTTAATACAAGAATCGCGGATCGGACCCTCTCCCACCGCAAGGCACCCACCACCCCCCGGGGCTCTGGTCAAAGGGGTTTAATTACCTCCGGCCGGGATCGAGACAGCGCCGGCCCGCGCCGACGCATCGAGCATGATGGCGCAGTCGGGCGCCATGGCGGCGGCCAGGATGGCCAACCACTCGATCTCGCCGTCGCGCCGCTCGATAGCTCGTGACGCGCTGCAGTGACGCCCTGCCGAAGGTCGTGGGTTCCGGCCTGAGGCCGGCTTTACGGGGAAGCCCGCCCTGCCTAGAATTGCATTGATAACGCGCTGCGCCGCAACCGGCCGGCCCACAGGGACAAGGGGACTGCTCCATGCGAATTATCGATTCCCATTTCCACTGGTGGCCGCGTTCGGTGCACGAGCGGTTCTGCAAGCGCACGAGCTATCCGCGCGCGGAGGTCAACAACAAGGGCGGCTACACCTTCCTGCGGCAGGACCATGCCGACTACGTGCTGTCGAGCTGGGCGGAATGGTACGACCTCGACAAGCAGCTCGAGCACATGGACGGGCTCGGCCATCAGGTCGACGTGGTCTGCTCGATCGGGCCGTTCTCGGTGTTCTTCTCCGACCTTCCTCCCGAGGAAGGCCGCGAGGCCGCAATCCATTGGAACGAGGAGATGGCGGGCGCGCAGAAGAAGTATCCCGGCCGCCTCTGGGCGAGCGCCGCGGTGCCGCTCGTCGATACCGCGATCGCGCTCGACGTGCTCGACGACGCGGTCAACCGGCTCGGCCTGATGGGCGTCAACCTGCCGGGCAGCATCGGCTCCGATGCGCGCATCGACGCCGAGCGGCTCGAGCCGTTCTACGCCCGCTGCGAGGAGCTTGGCCTGCCCTTGTTCCTGCACCCGACCGACGCGGTGTTCGTCGACATGCTCGACGGCTATGACGGCGCGCTGCACCTGAGCCTCGGCCGCGTGGTCGAGGTGAGCGTCGCCGCGATGCGGCTGGTGCTCTCCGGCCTCATGGAGCGCCATCCCAAGCTCAAGATCGTGATGTCGCACACCGGGGGCGCGCTGCCCTATCAGTCAGGCCGCATGGACAAGAATACCCCGAGGGCGAAGCTGCCCAAGCCCGCAAGCACCTATCTCAAGCGCATGTACACCGACACGGTGTCGCCGCACGCAGCCGGCATGAAGTTCGCCATCGAATATTACGGCATCGATCGCGTCATGTACGGCACCGACTATCCGTGCTGGGATCCGGCGACCGCGCTCAAGCTTATCGATGAGCTCAAGCTGTCGAAGGAAGACCAGGAGAAGCTGTTCTACTCGAACGCGCGGCACATCCTGGGCCTGCGCGACCCGGCCCCGGTGCTGCAGGAAAAGCGCGAACCGATACCTGCCTGAGCCAATAAAGATTTCTCCCGCCGCACGCGGCGGCCTGCGACACTTGAACCAGACCCAACGGTGAACGCGGGCTTTGGAACACGTTGTAGTCATCCTGGTCGGGGCCGTCCTCGTATGGTTCCTGCGTGAGGCTTACCAACGCTGGCAGGCGCGGCGGCGCCCGGGCACGCTGACCCCGCCGGCCGAGGCCGAAGCGCCACGCCCGATCGAGGCGAGCGGGATTTCGGCCAAGCTGCACGAGCTCGATGCGCAGTTCGCGCCGTTCGCCAGCAACTCGGCCCACCCGCGCGAGCTCGCCGAGCAGCCATCCTTCAAGGAAGCCGTCTCGCTCCTCGCCGACAACACGGTGCCGCTCGAGACGGTGCTGCAATATGCGCAAGGGCTGAGCTGGACGCTCGCCTGCGCGGCCTTTGCGGCGCTCACGCAACGAAACGATCGCACGCAGGTCGTCGACCGGGTGCTCGCTGAGTTCGACAAGGTCGCGCCCTGGCCGATGTACTTCGCGCTCGATTATCTCATGCACGTCGAGCCGCGGCCGCCGGTCGGCGCGGTCGTGACGAACGTCAAGGATTGGTGGCGCGACAGCCCGATCGTGCCGCTCCTGATCCAGGACTATTTTGCGCGCCGCGCAGGCGATCCGGCCGAGTTCGGGCCTGGTATCGCCTCCCCGTCCGCCTCGCCGCCCGCGGTAGTCAAAGCGCTTCTCGAACGCATCAACCATCCGATCGCCGCAGCGCTCTCCGCGCAGCTTGACCGGATCGAGCGGGCGAGCATCAACCGCGCGTTTCTCACCACCTTCGGACGTTTCTGGGGCGACGAGAAGGGCGATCTGCTGATCGAGCCCGACGACTGGGGGCCGCATCTGGCGACCGCGGAAGCCACCTTGCGGCAGGCGCCGGCGCGCTCGCTGCTGGTGAGCGGCGAACGGCTCGTGGGCAAGACCGCCTTCCTGCAGCTCACGGCGCAGCGGCTTAAGGCCGGCGGCTGGAGCGTGTTCGAGGCGAGCGGCGCCGACCTCATGGCCGGCCAGCAATGGTTCGGCCAGCTCGAAGGCCGCATCCGCGAGACGGTAGACCAGCTCACCGTCGGCAAGAAAGTGATCTGGTACATTCCGGACCTGCTCCAGCTTGCGCGCAGCGGCACCCATCAGGGCCAGAGCGCCAGCATTCTCGACCAGATCCTGCCGGCCGTGGTGGCGAGCCGGCTGATCGTGTGGACCGAGGCAACGCCCACGAGCGTCGCGCGGCTGTTGCAGATCCGTCCGGCGCTGCGTGGCATCTTCGACGTGGTCGAGATCGAGCCGCGCTCGGAGGAAGCAACCCTGGTTCTGGCGCGCGACGTGGCGCGGCGGCTCTCGGAGGAAATGGAATTCACCGTCGACCCCGATTGCGCCGACGTCGCGGTCGCCTCCGCGCGCCAGTATCTCAGCGCCGCGAGCCTGCCGGGCTCGGCGATCCAGCTTCTGAAGCTCGCAGCGGTGCGCTCCGAGCACGAGGCGATCGAGCCGCATGACGTGCTGCGCACGCTGTCACAGCTCACCGGCCTGCCGGTGTCGATCCTCGACACCCGCGAGCGCATCGACCTCGCCTCGACCCGCGCGTTTTTTGCGGGCCGCGTGATCGGCCAGGACGAGGCGGTGGCGAGCGTGGTCGAACGCATCGCGATGCTCAAGGCCGGGCTGAACGACCCGGGCCGCCCGATCGGCGTATTCCTGTTCGCGGGGCCGACCGGTACCGGCAAGACCGAGCTCGCCAAGACCGCAGCGGACTATCTGTTCGGCGCGGCCGACCGCATGATCCGCCTCGACATGAGCGAGTTCCAGACGCCGGAGTCGACCACCAACATCCTCGGCAGCGGCATGCCTGGCGAACCCGATTCACTCATCAGCCGCGTGCGCAAGCAGCCATTCTCGGTTGTGCTGCTCGATGAGTTCGAGAAGGCGCATCCGCGCATCTGGGACCTGTTCCTGCAGGTGTTCGACGACGCGCGGCTGACCGATACGCTGGGCCAGGTCGCCGACTTCCGCCACTGCCTGATCATCATGACGACCAATCTCGGCGCCACCAGCCACCAGACCATGGGGCTCGGCTTTGCACCCGCGGCAGACGCCTTCACCACCGAACAGGTGATGCGCGCGATCGGTCAAACCTACCGGCCCGAGTTCCAGAACCGTATCGACAAGATCATCGTGTTCCGGCCGCTCACGCGCGAGCTGATGCGCGTCATCCTCAAGAAGGAACTCAGTTCGGTGCTGGAGCGGCGTGGCCTCAAGGACCGCGACTGGGCGGTGGAATGGGAATTGACTGCGCTGGAATTCCTGCTCGAGAAAGGCTTCTCGCCCGAAATGGGCGCGCGTCCGCTCAAGCGGGCGATCGAGCAATACGTGATCGCACCGCTCGCCGCCACGATAGTCGAGCGGCGCTTTCCTGAAGGCGACCAGTTCGTGTTCTTCCGCAGCGACGGGCGCTCGATCCAGGCCGAGTTCGTCGATCCCGACGCCGACGAGGACGCCGCTCAACCTTCCGTCACCAATGGCGGCCGCGCGCCGACACTCGCTGCGATGATCCTTGCGCCCGAAGGCTCGGCGGTCGAGTTCGACGCGCTCACCGACAAGCTCAACGCCATCACACGCTCGCTCACCTCGCCCGAATGGGAGAGCCTCAAGCAAAGCTTGTCCGACGAGATGAGCTCGGTCGATTTCTGGCGCCGGCCGGATCGCTTCGAAAAGCTCGCCCGGCTCGCGCTCATGGATCGCGTCGCGGCCGCCGCCGGCACGGCCGATGCGCTGCGCATGCGGCTTGCCAAAGGCGCGCGCCAGCCGGGGCAATATTTCCGCGACCTGATCTCGCGGCTGGCGCTGCAGGTGCATCTCGTCAACGAAGGCATCAAGGATGTGTTCGATGGCGCCGCGGTCGAAGTCGCGCTGATGGTCGAGCCGGCGCTCGAGGCCGGTGCGAGCAACGCCACCGAGGCGTGGTGCCGCCAGCTTCTCGGCATGTACCGCGACTGGGCCGAGAACCGGCACATGCAGATGTCGGAAGTGAAGGCCGGCAACGGGATCGACGCGCTGCCGATCCTGCTGATCAGCGGCTTCGGCGCCGAGCGTGTGCTCAAGCGCGAATGCGGGCTGCATGTGCTCGAGCTTTCGGGCGGAGGCGACGGCGCGAGCCGGGCGACCGCACGCGTGCGGCTCGCGGGGGCGCCGCTCGGCGACATTCCGGCCGCGCGACTCCCGCGCATGCTCATAGAAGCGCTCGACAAGGCGCCGCGCGAGAGCGCCATGGTGCGTCGCTATCGCGGCGAGCCCTCTCCGCTCGTGCGCAGCGCCGATGGCAGCTGGCGTACCGGCAAGCTCGATGCGGTGCTGCGCGGCGACTTCGATCTGATGGCGGCGGAGATATAGTCCACATGGCGTGGAACGACATGCGGAGTGGAATTGCAGCACAAAGAAAGAAATCCCGGATGTCGCTGCGCTCTATCCGGGCTACATCCGAATGCTTCTCTCATTTCCCCGCGATCGCCGCCTTGTAGCGATCGATCACCGACTTCGGCGCGGCCATCGTGCGCGCGACGACGGCTGCCAGCTCCTCGCCGGTCGCCGGATTGAACTGCATCTTGGCGATGCGCACCCTTTCGAGGAAGTCTTTGTCCTTCATGGTTGCGTCGAAGGCGCGGCGCAATGCTTCCACGATCGGCGCCGGCACACCGGGCGGCGCCGCGTAGGACTGGCCCATCTGCGAGCTCGACGACATGAATTCGAGCAGATCATGGTCGTCCTGGTTTTGGGCGTAGTCGAGCAGCAACGGCAGGTTTGGCAGCTCGGGATGCTTCTTCAACGCAATCTGCACAATGAGGCGCATGAGGCCGCCTTCACGGGTCCAGTCGAGGTGGTAGGTCCGGACGTCGTTCCAGGTCGTGATGGCGCCCTGGGTTTCCCCAGATTGAAGCGCGAGGTTGCGCTTGCCCGCCGACTGATAGCCGGTGACGATCTTGAACTTGGTGCCGAACACCTTGTTCATGAACGCCGGCATCAGATAGCTCTCCGACGTTCGGCTCGATGCGCCGATGATCACCTCGCGGCCGCGCAGTTCAGGGATGGTCTTGGCACCGACCTTGGACGACACCACCAGGATGCGCGTCGCGCCGGTGATGCGGCCGATCCAGTTGAACTTGGTGGCGTCATACTTCACCGACTCCTCGCCGACCGCCTGCGCGGTCGCGACCGCAACGAGCGGCGTCACCAGCGTCAGGCCGTCGGGCGCCGCGACGCTGTAGGCATTGTTCAACGCAACCGAGCCGCCGGCGCCGGGCATGAACACCGGCTGGATGGTCGGGTTGCCGGGAATGTGTTTGCTGAGGTAGGGAGCGAGCGTGACCGGATAGAGCGCGCGGTCGCCACCTGGGGAGGACGGAACAAGGATGCGCAACGTCTTGCCGCGGAAATGATCGGCGATCGACTGAGCCGCGGCAGGCGCGGAAGCCATCGCCAGCGCAGTCAAGATGATGGCGCGTGACCAGATCCGGCGCGAGGCCAGGCTGCTGCGATCCGTCATTATTTCCTCTCCCTGTGTTTCTTGAATCCTATACGAACACTGTCACGCTTTGCGGCGGAACGGAATCTCCACCGATGTCGCATCCTTCCGGCGACGCAGCTCCTCCTCGCGCGGATAGAGCCGAAACGCATAGTTCTCCGGCAGGACGTCGAGCCAATCCGGAAGGCCCAGCGCCTTCGCGGCATGCGCCGGCCAATACGGGTTGCACAGCATCTCACGCGCAATCGCGATGATGTCGGCCTTGCCCTCCTGTAGGATCGCCTCGGCCTGCGCGGGCTCGGTGATCATGCCGACCACAACCGTCGGAATGCCGGCCTCGCGGCGCACGTGCTCCGAATAGACGACGTTGTAGCCCGGCAGATAGCGCGGCACCGCGGGCAGGCTCGAGGACCCTTCGAGCCCGCCGCACGAGCAGTCCATGAAATCGACGCCGCGCGCTTTCAACTCCTTGGCGAATACAACAGTGTCGTCCATGTCCCAGTGGCCGCCCTTGCCGTCGACCACCGAGCAGCGGAAGAACAGCGGCTTGTCGGCCGGCCAGGCTATGCGCACGGCTTCGACAAGCTCGAGCGCAAAGCGCATGCGGCCCGCGAGGTCGCCGCCATAGCCGTCGTCACGGCGATTGGCGACGGGCGAGAGGAACTGATTGATCAGATAGCCGTGGGCGCCATGAATCTCCACGATCTCGAAGCCCGCGTCGGCCGAGCGTGCGGCGGCGTCGCGCCACGCCGCGATCTCGGCCTTGATGTCGCCGACGTCGAGCGCAGTTGGCACCGGCCGACCCGGACCGTGCGGGATCGGGCTCGACGATGCGAGCTGCCAGGGCCCGAGCCCCATGGCGGCATCGCGCTCACCGAGAGGCGCGCGACCTTCCCAAGGCGAGCGTGACGAGCCGCGGCGGCCAGCATGACCAAGTTGGATCGCCGGCACCGCGCCGAGGTCCTTGAGGAAGCTCGTCACGCGACGATAGCCGCGCGCATGTGCGTCGGTATACATGCCGGCGCAGTGGTGCGTGCGGCGCCCGCGCGCCTCGACGGCGGTCTCCTCGCTGCACACGATGCCGGCGCCGCCGATCGCGAATTGGCCGAGATGGACGAGATGCCAGTCGGTCAGGTTGCCATCAGTGGCGAGATATTGCGACATCGGGCCGAGCATGATGCGGTTGCGCGCGGTGACGCCGCGCATCGTGACCGGTCGAAACAACAGCGGGCGCTCCGCAACCGGCGTGCGCAACCCGCCCGGATGGTCGGTTTCGAATTCGACACCCGCAATTTTCATTTTCGACATCAAAGAGCCCTCAACAACAGCCCCGCGTCTGGACGATGCGCTATCGCGCCACCGCCGCCCGGTAGCGCTCGATGACCTTGCGAGACGTCGCCAGCGTGCGGGCATTGAGCGCGGCCAGGGCCGCCCCGTTCATCGGGTTAAGCACGTTGCCGACCTGTTGCGAGAGCTTGATGTAATCAGGGTCGCGCATCGTCGCTTCGAAGGCGCGGCGTAGCGCCTCGACAATCGGCCCGGGCACATCGGGAGGTGCGATAAAGGATTGCCCTAGCTCCGCCGACGAGCTCATGAACTCGATGAGTGCGCGATCGTCGTTGTTGGTGGCCATGTCGATGGCGAGCGGCACGTCGGGAAGGTCCGCGTTCCGGTTGAACGAGACCTGAAAGATGACGCGGATCTTCTTGTCGCGAACCTGGTCGGCGTGATTGTTCTTGACGTTGTTCCACGTGGTCAGAGCACCGTCGGTCTCGCCGCGCTGCACCGCGAGATTGAAGGCGGCCGAGCCGCTATAGCCCAGCACGACGTGCATCTTGGTGCCGAAGGTATAGTTCATCACATAGGGGATGATGGTGCTCGCGCTGGTGGCGCCTGACGATCCGATCGTGACCTTGCGACGCCGCAGATCGTCGAGCGTATGGGCGTCGACTGTGTGCCACACATAGAGAACCTGGGTCGAGTCGGCCGTGCGCCCGATCCAGTTCATTTTCGCGACGTCATACTTGACCGTTTTCTCTCCAGTCACCTGTGCGACCACCACGGGCGCGAGTGGCGTCGCGATGGTCAGGCCATCGCGCGAGGCGACACTCTGCAGATAGTTCATGCCGACTGCGCCCCCCGCCCCCGGCAAGAAGGTCGGAACGACGTTCGGATGTCCCGGAATGTGGCGACCGATGAATTTGATGAGCGGCGCGGCATTCGCCATGCGGTCGCCGCCCGGTGTGGTCGGGATGATGACGGTCAGCGTCCTGCCGCGGAAGTGATCCTCGAGCGAGCCTTGCGCGCACGCGGCAACCGGCGTCCCAATCGAGACTGCCATGCCGACCAGAAGTCGAAGCCCGCCACCGATCATTGTTCCATCCCCTTGCCGGAGCCCCATGTTCTTGTGCGGGCATGTCCGGGCCGGGCCATTCACGGCGATGCACCGCCGGTTGTCAATCGACATGAGGCCGCCGCGTTCGCTCTGGCGCGACTGCGTCACCCGTCCCCACGCGGCAATCCGGCGCCTGCGGGTTGCAGCATCGGCGTCCTGCGCCTCCACCTTCGGCACGGCCCTGAAAGAACAGGCGCGACACCGGCGCACCTCCTCAGCTATGACTATGCCGGCCATTACGGGAGGGAGACACAATGAACGGCGCCGCCGTCATCGCCGAGATTCTCAAGCGCGAGGGCACAGGCTTTCTATCCTGCTATCCGCGCAATCCGCTGATCGAGGCCTGCGCCGCGCTCGACATCCGCACCATCCTGTGCCGGCAGGAGCGCGTCGGCGTCGGCATGGCGGACGGTTATTCGCGCATCAGCCGCGGCAAGCGCAACGGCGTGTTTGCCGCCCAAGCCGGGCCCGGCATCGAGAACGCCTTCCCGGGCATTGCGCAGGCCTTCGCCGAGAATGTGCCGGTGATGATCATCCCGGCCACGCTTCCGCTCGCGCGCCACTACCTTAAGCCGGTGTTCCGCGCAGCGGACGTCTATCGTCCGGTGACCAAGTGGTCGACACTCGCGCACTCGGTGCAGGAGCTCCCCGACCTCATGCGCCGCGCCTACCATGCGATGCGCAGCGGGAAAGGTGGCCCCGTGCTGGTGGAAGTGCCGCCCGAGGTCTGGGAGGCCGAGTACAAAGGCGAGCTCGACTACACACCAATGCCGTTCGTGCGCGCCGCCCCTGATCCGGGCGCGGTCAAAGAGGCGGTGCGGATGCTGCTCGCCGCCAAGAACCCGATCCTGTGGGCCGGCCAGGGCGTGCACTATGCGGAGGCCGGCGACCGCGTGGCAGCGCTCGCCGAGCTCCTTCCGGCGCCGGTCGTGACCACCAATCCGGGCAAGAGCGCAATCCCCGACAGCCATCCGCTCTCGCTTGGCGCCTCCACCCGTTCACGCTCGAAGATGTTCACCGACTACATGGCGAAGGCGGATCTGGTCCTCGCGGTCGGGTCGAGCCTCACCCGCACGCCGTTCGGACCGAGCGTGCCAGCCGGCAAGAAGATCATCCACTCGACCAACGAAGCAAGCGACATCAACAAGGAGTACTGCGTCGACCTCGGACTCATCGGTGACGCCGGCCTCGTGCTCGACGCGCTGATCGAGGAGGTCGGCCGCCAGAAGGGCTCCGCGCGCGGCGGCAATGCGCTCGCCTCGCTCAAGGAGGAGATTGCGGTCGCCAAAAAGGCGTGGCTCGCCGAATGGGCCAAGCACTTCGATTCGGACGAGGTGCCGATCAACCAGTATCGCGTGATCCGCGACCTGATGCGCACGGTCGACCGCGACAACGTCATCATGACGCACGATTCCGGCAGCCCGCGCGAACAGATGATGCCGATGTGGGAAACCACCAAGGCCGGCTCCTACATGGGATGGGGCAAGTCCACCCAGCTCGGCTATGGGCTCGGCATCACCATGGGGGCGAAGCTCGCGGCACCCGACAAGCTCTGCGTCAATGTGATGGGCGACGCCGCCATCGGCATGACCGGGATGGACATCGAGACCGCCTCCCGCAACAACATCGCGATCCTCACCGTCGTGTTCAACAACGGCGTGATGGGCGCCGAGCGCGAGGAGCTCAAGCTCTCCGACAAGAAGTACGGCGCCATGACGGTCAGCGGCAACTACAGCAAGGTCGCCGAAGGGCTGAACGTTGCCGCGACGCGCGTCGACAACCCCGCCAACATCGTGCCGGCGATCAAGGAAGCCGTCAGCGTGACCGAGAAAGGCTCACCCTTCCTGCTCGAATTCGTCGTCAAGGAAGGGCACGACTTTTCGCGCTACAACCTTGCGGGCTTGTAAGTGTCGGGGCTTGTAAGTCTCGCAGGGTGGGCAAACGTTTTTGCCCACCCTGCAACGTTACGTGAGGGCGCGGCCTGAGCGTCAGCGCTGGTTGGTGGTGTAGGCGTGGCGGACCTTTTCCAGCAGGTCCGGCCTCAGGTCGCTGACCCGCTTGACGAGCTGCTGTAGGTCTTCACCCTTCATCGGCGACACCGCGAGCCTGGTCTTCTTGACATCGGCCAGGAAATCCTTGTCCTGCATCGTAGCGTCGAAAGCGCGACGCAGCGCGTTGAGCCGATCGGGCGGAACGCCAGGCGTCGTGAAGAAAGCGGAGCCGATTTCGGCCGCGGCCACGATCGCACTCAGGATCTGACGCTCCTCGTCGTTGCGGGCCAGATCGACTGCGGTGGGAATGTCGAGCAGCTCAGGGTGACGCTTGAGCGAGAACTGCACGAGGATCGAAATCGTCTTGCTCGGCCACCAGTCCGGATGCCCGACCTTCACCGCCACCCACGATGTCGAATGACCTTCGACCTCGCCGCGCTGGACCGCAAGCTGGGCGGCGGCCGATCCCTTGTAACCCATGATCAGCTTGAACTTGGTGCCGAACACGTTGTTCATGACGGTGGGATAGATCGAGACCGTCGAACCTGCCCCCGTGCCCGACAGGGTCGATTCGTATTTCTGCGCATCCGCAAAGGTCTTGACCTTCGAGGTGTGCCACATGAACACGATGTTGATGAGCGAGTCGACGCGGCCGACCCAATTCAGCTCGGCGGTCTTGAAGCGCACGCCCTTCGTCCCGAGCTTCTCATCGAGCGCCGTGGTCGGCGCCCCGATGGCGATAACGGTGCCGTCCTTGGGCGAGACGCTGTAAACGGTGTTGACTGCCAGGAAGCTTCCGGCGCCCGGCATGTTCTTGGGCACCACGTTGGGCTTGCCCGGAATATGCTTGCCGATGTAGCGGGCGATGAGCCGGCTCCATACGTCGTTGCTGCCGCCTGGCGGATAGCCGATCACGAAGTCGATCGTCTTGCCGGCATAGAACTGCTCGGGCGTCTGCGCCTGGGCTTGAGTTGCGGCTCCGTCCAGGGCGGCGACGATGGCGGCGGCCGCGACGGCGAGGCGAATGCTTTGAAAACCTGACATGTGGCACTCCTTACTTTGCACGGCCGCCAACATAGCAGGATGAAGCGCCGGTGGAATATGTGCCGAACAAATTCGCATAACATAACATAAAGAGCCGCCCGCCTCCCCCCAAAGGTCACGGGAAAGCGGCTGTCCGGGGCTGATTTCGTGCCGCTGCGGCAATTGTTTAGGGGAGGAACGGCAATCCGCGCGCGAGGCCCGGTCAGGCCGCCATCGTGCGCTTTGGCGACCAGGTCGCCAGGATCTCCGGAATCTTGTCGAACGGTACCGGGGCGCTGAAGAGGTAGCCTTGTGCCTCGTCGCAACCGAGCGCAGTCACCGAATTCTGCTGATCGCTGGTCTCGATACCTTCCGCGGTCGTCATCATCCCGAGCGCCCGCGCAAGACTCACCACGGCCTGCACGATGGCCGCATGCGCGGCACCCTTGGCCAAGTCGGTCACGAAGGTGCGGTCGACCTTGATCTTATCGAAAGGGAAGCTCCGCAGATAGCTCAGCGACGAATAGCCCGTCCCGAAATCGTCCATCGATATGCGCACACCGATGTCTTTCAGCCGATGCAGGACCGCAAGCGTGTGCTCAGTATTCTCCATGAAGATTCGCTCGGTAATCTCGAGCTCGAGACGGTTCGGCGCCAAACCAGTCGCGGCAAGAATGCCCGCGATGGTGTCGGTGAGATTGGGGGCCGAGAACTGTACGGGCGAAAGGTTGACCGAAACCTTGAGAAACTCCGGCCACTCACTCGCCCGGCGGCACGCTTCGGTCAACGCCCACTCGCCCAGCGGCAGGATCAGCCCGGTATCCTCCGCCACCGTGATGAATACGCTCGGCGGGATCATGCCACGCACGGGGTGGCGCCATCGCGCGAGCGCCTCAAAGCCGGTCACGACGTTGCGCTGCAAGTTGATAATCGGCTGATAGTAGAGCGAGAGCTCGTTGCGCGCGACAGCCTCGCGGAGATCCATCTCGATCTGCCGCCGGTCGCTAAGCTCCTGGTTCATGGACCTGTCGTAAAATCTGTAAGTGCCGCGCCCCCCGGCCTTGACTGCGTAGAGCGCCAAGTCGGCCGCCATGAGCAGATCGTCAACAGTCTCGCCATCGCCCGGCCCGACGGCAATGCCGATGCTGACATTGGTGCAGACCCGATGGCCATCCAGCTCGTAGGGCTCGCTCACCGCCTTCGCCAGCCGCAGCGTCGATGCCTCAAGGGCCGCGCGCGATACGAATGTGGGAACGATCACCGCGAATTCATCACCGCCAAGGCGGGCCAGGACGCTGTTCGAACCGAGCGACCACTCCAGCCGCTTTGCCACCTCCTGCAACAAGAGATCGCCGATTCGATGGCCGAGCGTGTCATTGACAGCCTTAAAGCGATCGAGATCGAGGAACAGCACTGCAAATTCGGGGTCGCTCTCCGATGCCGTGCGTCGTCCGCTGATCTGGTCGAGCGCGGCGCTGAACACGCGCCTGTTTGGAAGTCCTGTCAGCGGGTCCTCGGCGGCCAATCGAGCGATGTGGGCTTCCGCCTCGCATCGCTTGGTTATGTCGGCAAAAGTATGCAGGACGCCCCCGTCGGGAAGACAGTCGCTGCGGACCTCGATGACCTTCCCGCTCGCAGTCTTGCATTCGCAGACCGACACCTGACCGGCACCAGCGAGGTCAAGAACCGACTGCGGGGATGGAATTAAGCCATCCGCCGCACCACCGACCGCGGCCTGATGCTTGATAAGATCGTCGAAGCGCGGCGGGTGTTCGACCATCCCTGGCGGCAGGTCCAAGAGCTCAGCGCACCTGCCATTGATGATAGGAATATCCTGGTCCCGGGTGACCAGCATGATGCCTTGGTTCATGTGCTCAAGCGTCAGTCGAAGCTGCTCCGCTTTCTGACTGGCTTTCGACTCGGTTCGCAGCATTCGTTCCATCGCCGCGAGAACGATTAGGGTCAGCAGGATTCCCGCAATGGCATAAACCTTCAGCGTGCTCCAGGAGTTCTTGAAGACATCGCCCCTGTTGATGCTCACGCTCGCCCACAACGGGTACCCCTTGATATGGCGAATTGTTGTGAGGCGCGCTTCCGAATCGATCGGATCGGCATACTCGAACGTCATTTCGTCATTCGCCCGGCTGCGGCTTGCCAGTTCAGTGCCGCTTACGTCGCGGCCGAGTACGTCGCCCACGGACTTGCCGGCGCTCGAGCGAACGACGCCGTCATCGCCGATGAGCAGGATCGACGTGTCCGAGCCGAGATCGACCTTGTAGTAAGCCCTGGTCAACTGGATCGGGTCGAGACCCGCAACCACAACGCCGGCGAAAGCGCCGTTCCGGTCGAGAAACCTGCGGGAGAATTCCACCGACCATCGGCCTGTCCTGCTGCCAATACGAGGCCTTCCGATGAAGAGCCGGTCCTCATTGCTGTTGACTTGAACCTGAAAGTGCTCGCGGTCGCTCATATCCAAGGGTGGCGCGGGTTGCGAGCCATAACTGGACGCGCGCAGGATGCCTTTGGCATCGAGGATTGCGACCCGCGCAACGATGTCGCTCAGCATGCCGGCCGAGTTGAAAGACGCTTCCGGAGCGGCCGAGCCTCGACGCAACTCGACCGATCGCCGCAGATACAACAACACCTTGTCGATCTCGCCGATCGAGCGAAGCACATTCTCTTCGAATATCGTCGCAAGGTTCTGGATCGTACGCTCGGCGTCGCGCTGGTCGACCCGCACCTCCTCGAGGTGGCGCGCAAAGATTCCGGCCCACAGCATGACGATAATCAGCATGCCGAAGACAGCCGAGATCCGGCGCTCGGCGAGCAGACGCGGTAGACGAAGTATATGCAACTTCATGGGCGGGAGCCGAGCTGGAGCGGGTCTTGACCAGCTTGCTAGCCCATCATTTCAGACGGCTTAACTTATGCAATATTCGAGACTTTTTTGGATAAGGTCGACTTAATGCTCACGCACAATCTGGGCAGCTGTGACCTCTATCGCACGCTCAAAAAAACGCCAGCGTCCGGATTTCGATGCTTTCGCGAGGCCGCGCATGGGCGGGCGCGCTCGGATCGTCAAACGCCGTATGGGCGGTCCAGCGCGCGCGGCCATCCTGCAAGGAATCGTAAACCTTGAAAACAAGCGCCTCGTCGCGCCGCATCAGCGGGAACCAGTACCAGCGGTGGGCGGGGTTGTAGGTGACCGCGTAGGTCTGACCGATCCGGTTGGGATAGCGACGCTCCGAGACGACAAGGTCCTTCGGCGCCACGCTGCGCGCGTCGCAGATGCCGAGCGGAAAGGTCTCGACCGGGTAGCGGATCGGCCGCCAGACTTGCACGATCGCGAAGCGACGCTTGAGCAACGCCTCCGCCTCCAGCGGCAGGAGGTCACGAACGCGCTGATGCGCCGACCATTCGGTGTAGTCATTGTGCACGCGCTGGACGACTTCACGGATCTTGCGCGCCTCGCGCTCGTCATGGTCGGCCGTGCGCAACGTGTGGTCGAATACCACCACGCGCGCGGCGCCGCTCTCGGCTTTCACCAGCGCTTCCATCTCCGGATAGTAGACCCGGCGCACCTCGTCCTCGTCGTGAAAATCGACAACCTTGGTATCGTGGCGGACAAAGCGGAAACCCTCGCGATCGAGCGCGAAGCGATCTGTCTCCAGCCGGCCGTTGTGGAAGACGACGCGACGCGGGTCGTGGGTGCTCGCAGTCCGCACGACGGTCGAACCCGGACCGCCGGTATAGACCGAGGGCATCACGCCAGTGTCCAAGAGATAGTTGACTGTGGCCTCGATCGTGACGGGGCCGACATCCTGTATAGCGGTCGCAACCATGTGGGGCTCCTTGACGCTCGGCTAGCTGCGGCTCGGCTGGCTATGGCGCAGCGCCGCCAACAGGCAGACACGGCCTCGATCGATAAAAGTAGGTGCCCACGGGGGCCGTTACAACCGTCAAAAGATGCACTGCTCGGGCTGTCTGGGGCTGGCAGGCCCAGCGTAGGACGGGATCGCGACCTGGCGCCGTCCTGCCGGAGGACGATCCGGACGCCGCCTGGACGATGTGAGCCCGCTCACGACCAGTAGAGTCGCTGCGGATTGGCGACGAGGATGCGGCGGCGCAGCTCGGCATCGGGCAACCACACGGCCAAGAGATCAACCAGATCGCCGTCATTCGGCATCGGGTTGGTCAGCATGACGTGCGGCCAGTCCGAGCCCCACACGATCCGGTCCGGTGCGGCCTCCACGACGGCGTGGACGAACGGGATGACATCGTCATAGGGCAACTGCTTCTGCGCCGAGATGCGATAGGGTGCCGTCAGCTTCACCCATCCGAATCCGTCGCGCAGCATGGCGAGAAAGTCGCGATACCCGGGAAGCGCGAGCCCGGCCGCCACACGCGTATAGCCGACATGGCCGACGATCACGGGTACCGCCAGGCCGGTCATGATGGTGCGCAACTCGGGCGCGCTCTCGACATGGACCAGCAACTCGACGTGCCAGCCGAATGCACGGATGCGCTCGCCCATCTGGGCGAGCGCATCGAGCGAGCGAAACGGCATGCCGCCGCGATCGACCAGATTGACGCGGATGCCGCGCGCACCGGCTGCGTGCATACGCACAAGCTCGGCGTCGGTGACGTCCTCGGTCACGGCGGCGACCGCGCGCAGCCGATCGGGATACGCGGAGGCCGCATCCAGCACCGCGCGACTATCGGCGCCATGGACGCTCGCCTGCACCACCACGCCGCGGCCAATACCGAGCGTGTCGTGGAGCGCCAACAGGCGCGTCACCGGGTTGTCGGGCGGCGTGTAGCCCCTATTGGGCTGATACGGGTGGCGCGCCCCATCAAAGACGTGGGCGTGGCAGTCGCAGGCACCGGCCGGCACCGCCATGCGGGGGCGGCGTGGTTTGGGATCGGGGGTGGGACAAGCCACCATGCGTTGTTCGGTCATTGTTCTGCACCCCTGTCCGAGGCCCTATGGTCAGGACGGTGCGTGCGATATACAGCAAGCCGAAAACGATGAAAGAGGCGCCGGCCGGTGCCGCGTCAAAGGAGGGGTGGATTACCAATGAACGTAAACGTGACGGTTACGACGCACGCGGTGCCGAGCCAGGAGCACTGGACCCAATCGAACGGCAAGAAGCTGTTCATGGCCGAGAAGCGCTCGGTCTCGGGCCCGCCGAAGGCGACGATCCTGCTGGTGCACGGCTCCTCCATGGGCTCGCAGGGCTTCGACTTGCAGATCCCGGGCGACCCGGACGCCTCGATCCCCGACTGGTTCGCCTGCCGCGGCTTCGATATCTGGCGCATGGATTTCATCGGCTACGGCCGCTCCGACAAGCCGGCCGATCACCTCGCGACGGTGGCGCAGGGCGTGCCCGATTTGCTCGCGGCGACCGACTACATCATGAAGACGCGCAACACCGGCCCGCTGATGCTGGTCGGCTTCTCGTCCGGCGCGCTGCGCGCGGCGCTGTTTGCCCAGCACCATCCGGACCGGGTGAAGCGGCTCGCACTCGACGCCATGGTCTACACCGGCAAGGGCAGCCCCACGCTGAAGAAGCGCGCCGAGAAGCTCAGCGTATGGAAATCGAGCGTGACCCGCCCGATCGACCCGGCCTTTCTGATGAGCACGATGACGCGCGATCATTCGGAAACCGCGATGCCGAGCCGAGCAAAGCCTTACGTCGACGCCATCCTGGCGATCGAGACGACGGTGCCGAACGGCACCTACATCGACATGTGTGAGAACCTGCCGCTCTGCGATCCAACCAAGATCACGGTGCCAACCGCAATCCTGCGCGGACAATATGATGGGATTGCGAGCGACGAAGATCTGCTCGAGTTCTTCCGGCTGCTGCCGAACCCGGACAAGGAGTTCGTCATGATGCCGGGCATCGCGCACGCGGCCGCGACGTCGAAGAACTATCTGCGGTTCTACGACGCGATGCACGCGTTCTTCTCGCGGCCCGAGACAGTGTTCAAAGGTTAATAGCCTCTGCAGTTCATTCGGTGTCGTCCCCGCGAAGGCGGGGACCCATACGCCGTGTCCCATCCGATGTGGCACGTCCGGCGAATTTGCAGAACCTTCGGTGGCTATGGGCCCCCGTTTGCGCGGGGACGACAGAAACCGACCTCGTTCACTCAGTCTCAACCGGCGGCAGCGCGAGCGCGGCATCGACGAGCGCGGTGGCGCGCTTGAAGTCGTAGCTGCGATACACGTTCTGCTTTACCAGGAACGAGGCGCCGCCATAGAACTTCTCGTACTGCTGATGCCGGCCGCCGAACTCCGAGCCAATGAAGTCCCAGGCCATCCGCATCAGGGCGACCCGGGTCTTTGCGTCGGTCGACGCCGAACGCATGTAGCGCTCGATGTCGTGCGCGATGGTGGGATTCTCGAAGTCCTTGAGCGACGATGGCAGCGTGATCATGGCGGAGCCGGCAAGCTCGCGGATCATCTCCAGCATCCGCCCGTTCATCTCCGACTGCAGCGCCATCACCGAATAGAGCGCGGTCTTCGAGGGCCAGAGCACGCCGTTCTCGATCGGAGCCGTGGTCTCTTGCGCCAGCAGCATGGTCTCGACGATCGAGACGAGCGCGGCAAGCTCGCCCATCATGATCTGCACGGCCGGATTGGCCTCGTTGCCGGTCATCTCGTTCATGCGCTTGGCCAGCCCGATCATGAATTGCAGCTTGGTCGCGTAGCGCACCTGCGCCTGATGGTTGCCGTAGAGGTGCGATGGTGTTTTCCACCACTGATCGCGCGAAACCTCGAGATTGCGATAGATGAACACCCGCTCCCAGGGAATGAATACATTGTCGAAGACAACGATGCTGTCGGACTCGTCGAACCGGCTGCTGAGCGGATAGTCGAACGAGTTCGCCGCATAAGCCGTAAACGGCCGGCGCGGATAGAGCTTGAGGCCTGGCGCATTGACCGGAACCGCCACGCAATTAGCGTAGTTCTCGTCGCCCGGCTGCAAGGGGTGGATGCAGCTCAGATGGATATAGTCCGACAGCACGCCCGCGGTCGCGAGTTGCTGCGCGCCCGAGATGACAATACCGTCGTCGCGCTCTTTGACCACGCCCGCATAGAGCGTCGGATCGCTCTGCTTGTGCGCCGGCTTGCTGCGGTCGATCTGCGGCGGCACGATTGCGTAGCTGACGTAGAGATGGTTGTCGCGCATGTGCTCGTAGAACGCGACCACACTGTCGGCGAACCGCTGCCCACCAGCCGCGAACACGCTGGGCACCGCCGCATAACCGCAGAAAAAGCCCGCCACGTGGTCGGGCGTGCGGCCCATCAGGCCAAAGGTCGCTTCCGCCCACTTCTCCGAGAACAGTCGCCGCGCCCGCAGATCGGCGTGGTTCTTGGGAATCTGATAGGCGCGCAGCACCGGCCGCCCGGTCTTAGGCGACGGGAAGGTCATCAGCGCGCGGTTCTCAGGCGCCGCCGCGATGTCGTAAAGGCGCGCGATCGAGCGCGCGGCCTCGCGGAAAGCCGGATGCCGCACCACGTCCGCAACCCGCTCGCCGTCAACGTAAACCTCGCGGCCATCCTGGAGCGACCGCAGATACTCTGCCCCCGTCCGCAAGGCCTCGTCGGCCCCCTGCTTCACGTGGCTCTCCGAAACGTTCATGAACCCCCACCTCTGGCTATCGGCCGCACCGCTCTTGATCTTCGATAATCCGTCAATCACGGTGGCGCAAACAAGCGCCTTTCGCCAGCCGACCGGGAGAAGCACGTGGCCTATCGAGACCTGCGCGATTTCATCACCGAGGTCGAGCGGCTGGGGGCGTTGCGGCACATCGCCGGCGCGAACCCGCACCACGAGCTTGGCGGCATCACCGAGGTAGCGGCCGGGTTGCCCGAATGCCCGGCGCTCCTGTTCGATCACATCAAGGGCTACGCGCCGGGATTTCGGGTCTTCACTAACGCCACTGTGAGCCCACAACGTGCCGCGCTCGCGCTCGGGCTCGACCCAGCGCTGCGGCCGCTCGAGGCGCTGAAGGCCTGGATGGCAAAACGCCAAACGCTGAGCCCGCAGGCGCCGGTCATGGTCAAAGACGGGCCCGTGCTCGAAAACTCAGACCGCGACGACAAGGTCGATCTCGGCAAGCTGCCGGCGCCCCATTGGCATGCGAAGGACGGCGGCCCCTATATTGGAACAGGCTCGGTCGTGATCATGCGCGACCCCGATGACGGCTGGATCAACGCCTCGATCTATCGCGTGCAGGTTCACGGCAAGACCAAGGTGACGATCCAGTTCGATCACCCGGGCCGACACGGTGCCATCATCGCCAAGAAGCATTGGGACCAGGGCAAAGCCTGCCCGGTCGCGGTGGTGAACGGCGAACATCCCGCATTGTTCATCGCGGGCTTTGAGTATCTGCCGGCGGGCGCCTCGGAATATGATTTCGCCGGCGCCATCAAGGGCACGCCGATCGAGATCTTTGCCGGGCCTGCAACCGGCCTGCCGCTGCCGGCGCATGCCGAGATCATTCTCGAAGGCAAGCTTTTGCCGCCGAGCCAGGAAACGCTGCCGGAAGGGCCGTTCGGCGAGTTCACCGGTTACTACGCCGCCGACAAGCGCCCCTGCCCGGTCATGCACGTCAGCGCGGTGTACCACCGCAACGATCCGATCCTGCTCGGCTCGCCGCCGATGAAGCCGCCGCGTTTCCACTTCGGCCTGCCGTTTCGCGCCGCCGGCATCTGGAGCAATCTCGAAGCGGCCGGCGTCACCGACGTGGTCGGGGTCTGGCAGCACGTCGCCCAGCTCATGACCGTGGTGGCGCTGCGCCAGCGCTACGACGGCCACGCCAAGCGCGCCGCATTGATCGCCGCCGCCAACAGCTACATGGGACGGCTGGTGGTCGTGGTCGACGACGACGTCGACCCGTCCAATCTCGCCGACGTCATGTGGGCGGTGACGACCCGCTGCGAGCCGTCGGAGCAGATCGACATCGTGCAGAACGCCTGGAGCTCGGCGCTCGATCCGAGGATTCCGCCCGACGACAAATCTCGCGGGGTAACGTCGCATTCAAAGGTAATCATCGAGGCCTGCCGGCCATTTGCCTGGATCGACAGGTTTCCGCCGACGTCCGCGCTCTCGCAGGAAGAGGCACGCGTGATCGAGGACAAATGGGGCGCCGCGCTCAAGGGCGCACCGTGACGGATGTTAATCGGCCTCAGACGTGCTCACACGCCGCAGGCGCCTGTGTCTGTTGGATTCTCGCGCGCAGCGCCGGAACCCGCCGATCGCCAGCCGGTTGATAGAACACGCTGTAGCGCGCGACGGCATCCGCAAAGGCCGCCGCATCGGCATCCTTTACGACTTCCAGCGCATCGAAGCCGGCGCGCAGCAGGAACAGGAACTGGTCGCGCAGCACGTTGCCGATGGCGCGCAGCTCGCCGCGGAACCCATATTGCTCGCGCAGCACGCGTGCCTGGCTATAGGCGCGCCCGTCCTTGAAGCTCGGGAACGAGAGCGCCACCAAGGCCAGGCGATCAAGATACGGCGCCAGCTCGGCGATCCTACGGTTGTTCGGCCACAGCACGCCCGTTGGCGCTTCGCGGCGCGCGAGCTCGGCAGCGTCGGCGAGGAACCGCGCAGCCGGAACGATCACCGGAACGCCGTCCGGAATCGGCGTATCATCCAGGATGCGAACGTATTGATCGGCGACGATCCGCCCTGCTCTAACGAGCCGCATAGACACGCTCCTTGAATGGTTCGACGCCGACACGCTTGACGGTGTCGAGAAAGATCTCGTCGGCCCGCAACCGCAGCTCCAGATAGGCCGCCACGATATCCTCGACCACGTCCGCGACCTCGGCATAGGGCACGGCGGGCCCAAGCAGCGCGCCAAGCGCGGCATTCTCGTCAGCCTGCCCGCCGATCGTGACCTGAAAGAACTCCTCGCCGTTCTTCTCGACACCGAGGAGACCGATGTGGCCGACATGATGGTGGCCGCAGGCGTTGATGCAGCCGGAAATGTTGATGTGCAGTCGCCCGAGACTCTTCGCGAGATCGAGATTGCGAAACCGTCGCGTCAGCTCCTGTGCGACCGGAATCGAGCGCGTATTGGCGAGGCTGCAATAGTCGAGGCCCGGGCACGCGATGATGTCGGAGACGAGGCCCACGTTCGGGGTCGCAAGCCCGATCGCGTCCAGTGCGCGCCACAGCGCCGGCAGGTCGCGCTGGGCGACATGAGGCAAGACCAGGTTCTGCTCATGGCCGACGCGGATCTCGCGGAAGGAATACTGATCCGCGAGATCAGCAATCGCGTCCATCTGCTCGGCGGTCGCGTCGCCGGGCGGGCCACCCTCGGGCTTGAGCGAGAGCGTCACGATGGCGTAGCCCGGCTCTTTGTGATTGGCGACCGCGTTGCCGAGCCAAGTGGCGAAGCGGCGGTCGAATGCGCGCGCCTCGGCAAGCTCGGGCGGATCGTCTACCAACGTCTGGTAATGGGGATAGCAGAAACGGGCCGCGACCTCGGCAATCACCGCCGGATCGAGCGCCAGGGCGCCATCCTTGATCGGCTGCCATTCGGCCTCGACTTCCTTCGCGAACGCCTCGGCACCAAGATCGTGCACCAGAATCTTGATGCGCGCCTTGTAGATGTTGTCGCGGCGCCCGAACTGGTTGTAGGTGCGCAGGATCGCCTCGACGTAGCTTAGAAGATCACGCTTGGGCAGGAACGGCTTGATGGTCTTGCCGATGAACGGCGTACGGCCCAGGCCACCGCCCACGACCACCTCGAAGCCCACCTCGCCGGCACCATTGCGATGCAGCCGCAGCCCGATGTCATGCACCCGGACCGCCGCGCGGTCGTGCGCCGCAGCGGTCACCGCGATCTTGAACTTGCGCGGCAGGAACGAGAATTCTGGATGCAGCGTCACGTGCTGACGCAGAATTTCCGCGAAAACACGCGGGTCCTCGATCTCGTCGGGCGCGACACCGGCCCACTGGTCGGTCGTGATATTGCGCACGCAATTGCCGCTGGTCTGCATGGCATGCAGGCCCGCGCGGGCAAGATCGTCCATGGCGTCAGGCAGTTCCGCAAGCTTGATCCAGTTGAACTGGATGTTCTGCCGGGTGGTGAAGTGCCCGTAGTTACGGTCATAGCGGCGCGCGACGTGAGCGAGCGTGCGCATTTGCTCCGCCGACATCGCGCCGTAGGGAATGGCGATCCGCAACATGTAGGCGTGCAGCTGCAGATAGACGCCATTCATCAGGCGCAGCGGCTTGAACTCGTCCTCGGTCAGCTCGCCCGACAGCCGCCGCGCGACCTGGTCGCGGAATTCGGCGGCACGCTCAGCGACGAGCGTGCGGTCGAGATCGTCGTAGAGATACATCGCTCAGAGCACTCCCGGCAGATCGATCGTCGGACCGGCGTACCTGATCATCTCGCGCAGGTTTCCGGGCCGTAGCGCCCCGTCCGCCTCGCAACGGACGGGCGCCACATAGGCGCCCACCGCGCCGATGTCGTCTGCGGCGGCGGTGGCCAGCAGCGTCGTGGCAGCAGCGGCGGTGGTCACGATCGCCGCCTGCTCGAGCTTCGTGCTCCAGGCGCCCGCATCGGTGCGATAGACGACGGCGCCATCGCCGAGCCGATTGGCCGTGATCACGACCGGGCCGTTGATCTTCAGCTTCTGTTGCAACGGTGATGTCATGCGGCAAGCTCCTGAGAATGAAGGCGTTCGGCGGCACGCCACGCGTCCGAGCGCGCGACGACCTCGCCGATCACGAGCACGGCCGGCCCCTCGCCGGCCTGCAGCACCAGCGCTGCGAGATTGTCGAGCGACCCGACAACAGTCTTCGCGCCTGCCTGCGTGCCACGCGCGAGCACACCGGCTGGCGTCTTCGGGTCGCGGCCAGCCGCGATCAGACCATCGCGGACGGCAGAGGCCGACGCGAGGCCCATATAGACCACGACGGTCGTCTGCGGATCGGCGAGCCTCGACCAGTCGGTCGCGGCAGCATCATCGGCCCGATGGGCAGTGACGAACGTGAGCCGCGCTGCCTCGTTGCGATAAGTCAACGGCAGGCCGGCCTCGGCTGCGCAACCGAGCGCGGCGGTGATGCCCGGGACAACCACGGTCGGGATGTTGGCTTGGCGCAGGTGGTCAAGCTCCTCGCCACCGCGGCCAAAGATGAACGGATCGCCGCCCTTGAGCCGGACGACGTTGCGGCCGCGGCGCGCTTCCTCGACCAGGCGGTGGTTGATCTCCTCCTGCCCGATGCCGGGATGCCCGCGCCGCTTGCCGACGAACACGCGCTCGGCGTCGCGGCGCGCCCGATCAAGCACGGCCTCGGTGACGAGATCGTCGTAGAAGATCACGTCGGCGCTCTGCAGGGCCCGCAGGGCGCGCAGCGTCAGCAGGTCGGGATCGCCCGGACCGGCGCCGACCAGATAGACTACGCCGTCTTTGCCCCTGTTCGGCAGCGCCGCGTCGCTGATGGCACACGCCAACGCGGTTTCGGCAACTTGCGGACGGCCGGCCAGCAGCGCCTGCGCGATCGGCCCGTCCACGACGCGTTCCCAGAACTGGCGCGGCGAGACCGTCTTGTGGCGCGCACTAGCAAAACGCACGCGGTAGCGGCTCAGCAGCGCCGCAAGCTCGCCGAGGCGGGCCGGCAACACCGCCTCGATCCATTCGCGCACGCGCCGCGCCAGCACGGGAGACGCCCCGCCGGTGCCGATCGCCACCACGACGTCGCCGCGGTCAACGACCGCCGGTACGATAAAGGTCGAAAGATCAGGGCGGTCGACGACGTTCACTGGAATGTTGCGGGCCCGGGCACAGGCTGCGACCGCTTCGTCCAGGGCCCCGCCGGCCGCCGACACGACGGCAACGAACCCGGAGAAGTCCGCCTGCAGCGGATCAGCGGACGAGAGTTCTAGCCGGCCGGAACTCGTGCCGGCGGGCTGCGCGGCGGCGACGGCGGCGCTTTCGGAATACCAACGCACGTTTGCGCCGGCCGCTTGCAACAGCCGCAGCTTCGCGAGCGCGGCCGGTCCGGTGCCGACGAGGGCCACCGTTCCGCGGGCAAGATCGAGAAAGACCGGCAAGAAACGCATCAACCGCTCCGTACTGAGAATGTTTTTTCATATAGGAAGGAAAATCGAACTTCAAATGGAAGAATATTCCACCCCATCCCCGAAATGGCGCAGAACGTCCCAACCGCAAATCAATTGAAAATGAGGCTGTTCTTTTCCCACGCGCCCCGTCTGCGCAGGCAAAGGCGGGCCACACCTGTTGAATCAGATCGCGGCCGCTCTGGATCGCGGAGCCTTACGCGGCGGGTCGCCAGCGCTACCGGGCCCCGGACACGGCCTTGGCCGGATGGCGAGCATTTGAGGCGGAGCATCCCTAAACAAGCAAGGCCCATGAGCTGGCTAGCCAATACGTCCTGACGGCGTCAGACAGCCCTCGACCGCCCGCCGCAGGAGAGAAATCTGATTGGAATTTCAAGGGGCACTGGCGCACATCGATCACGATCCATTTTGCGCGCCGAGGGCGCCGCATTGTGGCCGCACAGATTGAGTAGCGCGCCACGTTCTCTGAGAAGGTCGACCTCAGGGAACCCTGTTCACAACGCCAAAATATCCTGGGCGCGAAGTGCAAACCGTTTGTAGATTTGCGAATTCGCGATTGATGGTCCACGGTCAAAGAAAATGCGGACAAAAAGCATGACTTTGTTACGGATGCCAAGCTTGGTCGTTTTTTCGGCCGTGGTCCTTTCATCGGGCGGGTTCGCCGGGGAGCTCGCGACAACTGGACGGACCAATGAACCCGCGCTCGAAGCGGCCATTCCGACCTGCAAGACGGAATTGGCGACCCGGCTGAGGGCTCTCAAAGTACCCGGCCTGTCTGTGGGGATAGTCAAAAATGGCCACCTTGTCTGCGCGAGCGGCGCGGGCTTGGCCAATATCGAGCAAAAAAAGCCAGTCAGCCGCAATACCGTTTTTGCCTGGGCATCGGTGTCGAAAACGGCCACGGCGATTGCCGCAATGATTCTCTATGACAAGGGTAAGTTCCGGCTGGATGACGATATTGACAAATTTTTGGCGATCCGAGTGCGCAATCCGAATTGTCCAGACAAGCCGATCACTTTTCGCCAGCTTCTCACCCACTCATCATCGATCGTCGATAACAGGAACATCTACGATGCCTCGTACACGAAAGGGGACTCGCCAGTGCCCCTCGGTGATTTTGTTCGTGGATATGTGACTCCGGACAGTGACTACTACGACACAGATAACTTTGCGGACGAGTGTCCTGGTCAAGTCAGCCGTTATTCTAATGTTGCAGTCGGATTGTTGGGCTATCTGGTCGAGCGCATCTCAGGAACGCCTTTCGACAAGTTCGTCAAAGAAGAAATTTTTCGCCCGCTCGGCATGAGAGATGCGTCTTTCCGCCTTGCCGACCTTGACCTGAATAACATCGCCATGCCCTACCGTGATCGGATTCCGCTGGGCCACGTGGGCTTTCCCACCTACCCGGACGGTCTGCTGCGGGCTTCAGTTCCGAGTATGGCGCGCCTTCTAAGCATGATGGCGAATGGCGGACGGTACGGCGACCGGCGCATTCTCAAAGAATCCACCGTGCAGGAGATGTTGCGAATACAGGACCCAAAGCTAGACAAGGATCAGGGCTTGATCTGGTACCGTAAGTACAAGAATCTTTACGGTCACAATGGAAGCGATCCCGGGACCGCGGCGCTGATGTTCTATGATCCTAAGAACACCGACGGCGTACTCATCGTGGCCAATGGCGAATGGTCGAGAGCTCATGGCAGGTCGGAGGCAGATCGCCTGCTCGCTGACTTAATGAGCGAAGCTCGTCGGCAGCACACTCAATATTGAATGCCGCCGTTTGCGACCTGCATTGCTCTGGGCAAACGTGAAAGTCGAGGTAGTCCCTTTTGGCACCAGGCCCGGTGCCGAATGTCCGCTCGATCGTCGCTTGTGCCGCCGCAAGCATAAGCACGGATGCTTTGGCTGATCATGGCGTCCTTGCAGGATTGGCAGCATGAGCAGGCCCCGCGCGCGCGATGTTCTCCAAACTCGTTGAGCGGCTGCGCCAACTAGCGGTCCGCCTCCTGGAACAACCTGGTCAGCAAGTCGTCATTGTCAATCCAGATGCCGTTGGTCACGAGGATGACGCCCGCCTTATTCTCGGGATCGAACCACATCTTCGCCCCCGCACCGTGATCGTCCCCATCATGCCCCCAGACAGTTTCGCCGTTGATGGTCTGCCTGATCCAGCCCAGCCCGTGGGATCGCCTGAGCGGCGTCTGACTTTCGAGAATGGCTTCGACGGTTTTCGATTTCAGGATTCTCTTGTCGTTGTGGCGACCGCCCTGCATATAAGAGATAAGAAATTGCGCAAGCTCATTGATCGAGGTGCGCAACATGCCGTCCGGATAGTCGGGCTCACCGTATTGACCGTAGGGCACGTAGCCGAAGGATGACTTGTTGTATGGCATGGCGAGCATCGACTGATCGATTCCGGCGAGCCGCCACGACGTCTTATGCATGCCGAGCGGCGTGAAAATGTGGTCCTTGCAAAACTGGTCGAACGAAACACCGCTGATCACCTCGACCAGGTACCCAGCGAGCACGATGCCCATATTGGAATATTCGGCGATTGTTCCCGGCGCCTCCGGCTCGAAGTTCTTGACCTCATCGTAATACGCTCCTCCCGCAGTCAAATATCCTCTCACGAGCTTGGCCAGCGAGATCGGCGAATCCACTCCT
Organism: uncultured Alphaproteobacteria bacterium; assembly: GCA_963753575.1. Taxonomy (GTDB): domain Bacteria; phylum Pseudomonadota; class Alphaproteobacteria; order Rhizobiales; family Xanthobacteraceae; genus VAZQ01. The sequence continues at coordinate 30,897 of CAVWCR010000002.1, read as the reverse complement.
CTTGTGACAAAGGGAATGGGTGACGAGCCGTAATCGCACGATGCCGGGCAATTCACATAAGTGGGATTATCCTTGATCGAGGAGGTGTGGGTCAGGAGCTGCCGAAAGGTAATGGGCGAATCGGGCGACGCCGGAATCTTGACCTTGAACGGTAGATAGTCGTTGATGTCGTCGTCCAGCTCAAACTTGTCTTGATCGAAGAGCTGCATGAGCGCCGTCGCCGTAATCGTCTTCGACACCGACGCAATCAGGAACAGCGTATCGGGCGTCACGGGCTTGTTCTGGTCGATATTGGCGAGTCCCGCGACGGCTGTGCAGACGATCCGATCATCCTTGACGATCGCAGCCGCAAGGCCCGGCACGTTCAAAATCTGCAACTGACTGGTCAGATCGGTCTTGCAGGTCGGCGCCGGCGCGGCAACCGTACCGCCGGCGGCATAGGCTGGCCCAAGGTCGAGTGCCAGCAAACAACAGATGCATAGGATCGCGCGAGCCATCATGTCGGGCACCGTGTTTGCAAAGGGGGGTGTTTCTATACGGCCAAGGCGCGCTGAAAGAAGGCTCAGCGCCGTCCACAGCATCAGCAGCCCTCAGGCTGCCAGCGTATCGGTGGGCTGCGTAAGTTCCGCAGCGGCAGGCGATTCGGTCGCGACCACGAGCAATCGTGAGTCCGCAGACAAGCCGAGGTGCTGACGCACCGGGCCCGCAAAGGGTCCGCTCAATGCCGCAAGGATCCCGGCAACCCCTGCGGCGCCGCTAAGACCCGTTGCAATACCGCACGAGCGCAGCTCCGACGTAGCGGTCGTGGCCCATGAATCCTCGATGGCCAGACAGCAGCTGACGCCAGCATAGAGGTTCGCGAATGCGCTCAGCGAAACCGTGCCGCATTGCAGGACACTCATTCCTGACACTTGGCTGGCCGAGACCGCGATCGGCTCGCCGGCCGCCAGCGCCGCCATCACGCAGGCCGCAGGCTCAGGCTCTACGACGACAACGCGCGGGGAACGGCCACGACGGCTGATCCGCGCCCAGCTCGTGCCAGCCGAGGCCAATCCGCCGACCCCAGCCTGAACCGCCACCACGTCGATGCGATCATCGCCCGATGTGGCAAGCTGCTGCTCAACCTCGGCAAAGGCCGTCGTATAGCCTGCCGTCACTTGCTTGGGTACGATCTCGCTTTCCGATCGCGCCGTGTCAGATATCAGCTGCGTGCCGGGCGCCTGCGCGGCCTCCGCGGCAGCATCGACCGCCACATCGTAGACGCCGTCGATCATCACCAACTCGGCACCTTCGGATTCGATCGCCTTGCAGCGGCCGGGCGCCACAAAGCTCGGCACGAAGATCCGCGACTGCAGGCCCAGCCAGCGCGCAACGCGCGCGACCGCGCGTCCGTGGTTGCCGTCGGTCCCGGCGATGAGCGTGAGCGGACGCGCCGGCGCTGCCCAGGACTGCAAGCTCTCATGGGTAAGCGGGCCGTCCGCCATCGGACCGAGCCGTTCGCGCAACGCCGCATAGGTCGCCCACGACGCACCAAGCACCTTGAACGAGGGCAGCCCGAACCGCGAGGTCTCGTTCTTGACGAACACCTTGGCGACGCCGAGCAGCTCGGCCAATCGCGGTGCCTCCACCAACGGCGACTCGGCATAGCCGGGAAGCCGGCGGTGGAAGTCAATCGGTCGATCCGAGCTGACGGGGGCCGGCGGCTCGGTGGGAAGCCTCAAGAGCACGCGCATCATCATTCACCATCATAGGCACGCGATATCCGTTATTATGCCACCTTGGCCGCGACCGCGGCTCGCGACGTCTCTCCCTTGACGCGGGCGGCGCCCCCGCCGACAGCCCTGGCCGGATTGCCCCGCCAGGTAGTGTCGGGGTCGGCGATCTCGCCTTTCATCACGAACGCATTCTGATCGAGCACGACGTAGTCCCCGAACGTTACGCCGTAGTGAATGTTGGACGCGCACCCGAGCGTACAGCCCTTCCCGATCTTCACATAGTCGGACTTGAAGACCGCTTCCTCGAGGGTATGTGGCTGAATAAGACCTTCGACGTTCAAGGTCGTGTAGTCGCCGATCTCGATCAACGTGTATTCGTTGCACTCGAACCCGTCATCGAACACCTTCTTGCCGACTCTAATTCCTTCGAGGCGCGAGATGACGTTCTTGAGCGGGGTGCCAGCAACCACGCCTTCCAGATAGTGGAGCTGGGACACGAGCTTGTGCCGCTCATGGAACCAATAGTAGTAGTCCAACACCAGCTTGATCTGCGGCTTCAGCGTGCCGAACTTGAGAGAGGCCCGCTCCACGAACCACATCCAAAGGATCGCGAAAGCGAGAGCCAACGGCGCGGCAACGAAGATCGATGCCATGCCGTAGCGCGGAAAATAGGCCAGAGCGAGCGCGCCGAAGACCGTCATGGCGAAGCCCAAGAACCAGTTGACGAGCAGGAACAGCGTGCTGCTCCCCACGTTGTAGCGGAATTTTTCCCGCAGCCGCTGCTGGCGGAAGCCCTCGTCCATGTTCGACATCTGCTTGTCGCGGTCGACCATGCGCGGGATCTCGAAACAGGGCGATCCGAGCAATCCCACGTTCTCGCGGATCGGGCCATCGATCGGCACCAGCATCTTGGTGCCGATCAGGACGTTGACGCCTACCTTAGAATCGGCCGGAATGCGGATGTAGTTGCCCAGATAATTGTGATCGCCGACCTTGACCTTTTCGACCTTGAACGATGAGCTCGAAATGGTCTCGTTGATCATCTTCAGGCCGCCCGACACCATCGTGCCGGTGCCGATGTCGCACAGGAACGGATTGTCGTGCCGCTGGTCCGAACCGAAGTTCGAGCCGGTTTGAATGATCCTATTCAGCTCCCATCCGATCCACCGCATGTAGTTGATGATATACGAGCTGTCGCCGAAGACCTGATTGTAGAACTGCGAATTGCTGGTCCGCACGATCAGCTGGTGGATGTAGTAGTGGAAGCCATACACGACGTAGGTCTTGCCGGGCTCCAGGAACATGTTGAGCAGCCGTGGGACCGTGACGATATACAGGAGTCCCAACGCGACGCCGGCGAAATAGACCGCGAAGGAGAGGAGCGCCATCTTGGCTATCAGCAGCGGCAGCGCCTGCCCCACAATCAGATCCTCGAATCCTTGACCAATCACGAAATCATAGAATTCAGGGAACAGCGCAAACAGGACCACCAGCGGGATGGGCGCAAGCACGAAGCCCGAGACCATCATGATGGCGCTGTAGGTCCATCGCCGCAACGACGTGCATTCCCGCGGCTCGACCTTGCAGTAGTTGGCCGTCGTCTCCACCGCGGGACAGCCGTGGTAGTGCTTGCCTTTGGGGACGCGTTGCCCGTCGTGCAGGGAAGATGCGTGCCCGAGCTGGGTGCCGTCCTCCATGACCGTGTTGATATCGATGATGGCGCCTTCACCCACGAAGGCATTGGCGCCGATTTGGATCGGGCCGGTGTGAATGCGGTTCGACAACGCCTTGTAGCCGTTGACGACGGAGTCCTTACGCACGATCGTATTCTCACCGATTGAGATAAGATCAGTGCATACCGGAATGAATTTCGCGAAGATGACTGCGTTGGCACCGATCTTGGCGCCGAGCAGCCGTAGATAGAGGTTGTAAAAGGGGCCGCCGAACTGGGCCATCGGGGCGCTGCGGATGAGCGTCTTGACGACCCAGAAGCGGAAGTACCGCAGGCTCCAGACCGGAATAGCCTCCTCCTTGAACTTGCCGATCAGCAGCCATTTCGCCGCGATGGGCAGCGCGGTGAAGACCACCGCAAGCCCGAGCGAAAAGGCAACCACACGCAGATAGGTCGCGCCGAGATTTGGCATCGCGGCGTAGGACCATTCGATTCCGACGACAGTTATCCACGCGGTGAACGCTGCGCCGGCAATGATCCATGCCGCCTGCAGCGTGCCGCATCCGTAATAGGCGAAGTCCGACGGAAGGTAGAACGACTCGCGGTTCGACTGCTGGGCCGCTTGGCTCGCAGTCTCGTCGGGCAGCGAATCCACATGGCGGGCGAGCTTCTCGATCGTCGGATTGAGATAAATGTCCTGCATGGACACCGCCGAGATCTGCAGACGCTTGCGGATCTCCGCGCCGAACCGGGCCATGAGCAGCGAATGGGCGCCGAGGTCCTGGAAAAAGTGATCCTCAACTGACACGCGGTCGAGCTTCATCACTTCGCCGAGCGCGGCCGCGAGCGCCTGCTCGGTCGCCGTCTTCGGTGCCACAAACTTGCTGCTTGAGGCCGAGAAGCGCGCACCCTTCGGAGCCGGCAGGTTCTTGCGGTCGGCCTTGTTGTTCGGCGTCATCGGGATGACCGACATCTCTTCGAGATAGCCCGGCACCATGTAGCTGGGAAGCTGCCGGCGCAGCGTCTCCGATACCTCGGCGGTCGAAATGGCTGGAGCACCCTCCTTGCGCGTGTAGTACGCCACGAGCTCCACCGCACCTGGCTCGGGCTCGTACGGGTTGACCACGACCTGTGCGATCTGCGGCACTTGCATCAGCACCGCCTCGATCTCGCCAAGCTCGATCCGGTAGCCGCGGATCTTCACCTGGGTGTCGATGCGGCCGTTGAAATCGAGCTCACCGTCCTCGCGGATACGCCCGAGATCGCCGGTGCGATAAATCCGCCCCGAAGGATTGTTCGGCAGGTTGAGGAAGTCCGGGATGAACTTCTCCTTCGTGAGCTCCTCGCGGTTGAGATAGCCGCGGGCAAGCGCAATGCCCGCAATGCCGATCTCTCCAACCCCACCCTCCGGAACAGCCTCATCCTTGTTCTCATCGAGGATGACGACCGTGTAGGTCGGCAGCGGGCAACCGATAGTCACTGGCCGGTCCGGCACCAGCACGCGCAATGTCGAGCTCACCGAGCACTCGGTCGGCCCATAGGCATTAAGGATGCGGCGATCGGGGCGATGCCAGCGCACCACCAGATGGTGTGGGACAGATTCACCCGACAATAGGATGATCCGAACGTCCGGCAGATCCTTCTCGATCGTGGCCCACAAGGTGGGGACGCAGGGCAGTACCGTCACCCGCTGCTTAAGCAGGAACTCGTAGAGGTCATTGCCGAACAGGCTGGCGCCAGACCTGCCGGAAATGAGAGTGGCACCGGCAATCAGCGGCACCCATAGATCCTCGACATGGAAGTCGAAGGCGAACGTCATCCCCTGGTAGGCGCGATCGCTCTCGCCGATGCCATAGACCTCGCCGGCAACCTTGACGAAGTTGCAGATGCCGGCGTGATCGATGGCCACGCCCTTCGGCTTGCCGGTCGTGCCTGAGGTATAGATGATGTAGAACAGCTGGTCGCTCGATGGAGGCGCTTCCACGGTGGTGAGCCGCGCCGTGGATTTCTGCCCGACGTCCTGGTCCACGCTGTCGAGAAAGATCTGCTTGACTGCGAATTCCACGAGCTTCTCGCGAAAGCGCGTCACCGACACGATCGCCTTGACGCCCGCATCCTCCAAGATGAACGCAACGCGGTCGGTCGGCATGCTGGCATCAAGGGGGACATAGGCGGCGCCGATCTTCAGCACCGCCAACAGCGCGATGTAACTGTAGACCGACTTGTCGAACAGGAGCCCGATGCGGTCACCGGCCTTCAGTCCCTGGTCGAGCAGGTAGCGCGCGGCCTGGTTGGCACGGTTGTCGAGCTCGCGAAAGGTTAGGCTGACACCCTCCTGCGTGATCACCGCCAGATGGTCTGGCGGGACCTGGTCGCAACGCGCCTCGAAGTAATGATTGAGCCGCTCACCCTGCTTCCAGCGCGGGGTATTGTCGGCGTTCTTGCACACCAGCATGAGACTTCTTCCACCTGTTTCGGGCGATTTCGGCCGTGTTGCCGTTGCAAGCGGCATTTTCGCCCAAATACCCAAGTAATTCCAGCTTCGGGACAAGCTATTACGGCCCCGTGCGGCGATTTGGAACACAAATCGCCAGGCGATACCCCGAGCGTTTCGGCCGATCCCTTTTGTGGCCGTTCCGATCGATTTGGTTCAATTGGAGGAGACGTTTTGATGGTCCCGCCCTCAGTCGGACCGTCTGGACCATGACGGCCGTCTGAGGGCGGGTTGGGGGCTTTGCCGGGGGACGGGGGGCAAAGCGGTTTACTCCTGAACGTTAGGCAGCCTGGAGCACGGGCCGCTCGCTGCGGTCGCCGAACTCCTCGGCCATGGCGCGCTCAAGAATGTCCATGCCTTCGTCCAGCTCACCCACGCAGGTGGTGAGCGGCATCATGCACTTGATCACCTCGTCCTCCGGACCGGCGCGCTCAATGATGAGCCCGTTCCGGTAGGCGCGAGCCGTGATTGCCGCCGCGCGCTTGGGATCGGCGCAACGCACGCCGATCATCATGCCGCGACCGCGCACGTCGACGAGGTCGGCCGAGTACCGGTCAACCATGGCCTGCAGGCGCCGGCGCAGGTGCTCGCCCTTGGCCCGCACGCTCTCGGCAAAAGCCGGGGTCGCCCAGTAGTGCTCGAGCGCCGCGGTCGCCGTGATGAACGCGTGGTTGTTGCCACGGAACGTGCCGTTGTGCTCGCCGGGCTTCCACACGTCCATCGACCGCTTGAGCACCACCAGCGCCAGCGGCAAGCCGTAGCCGGAAAGCGACTTCGAGAGCGTGATGATGTCGGGCTTCAACCCGGCCGGCTCGAAGCTGAAGAACGTGCCGGTACGACCGCAACCCGCCTGAATGTCGTCCACGATCAGAACGATATTCCGCTTGTTGCACATCGCCTGCAGGCGCTGCAGCCACTCGTTGCTTGCCACGTTGAGGCCACCCTCGCCCTGGACGGTTTCGAGGATCACAGCCGCGGGCAGTTCCATGCCGCTCGACGGGTCGGAGAGCAGCCGATCGATATGCACGATCGTGTCGACGCCCTCGCCGAAGTAGCCGTCGTACGGCATCGCGGTCGTGTTCTGCAGCGGCACGCCCGCAGCCGCGCGCAGGTAGCTGTTGCCGGTCACCGCCAGCGCACCCATGGAGACGCCATGGAAGCCGTTGGTGAAGTAGATGACGTTTGACCGGCCCGTCACCTTGCGTGCGATCTTGAGCGCGGCCTCCACAGCGTTCGTTCCGGTCGGACCCGTGAACTGCATGACGTAGTCGTGCAGTCCGCGCGGCGCCAGCACGATGTCATGCATTGTCTGCAGGAACTGCTCCTTGGCGACCGTGTGAAGGTCGAGGCTGTGAGTGATGGCGTCGCTGTCGATGTAGTCGATCAGCGCCTGCTTCATCACGGGATTGTTGTGCCCGTAATTGAGCGAACCGGCGCCGGCGAGAAAATCGAGATAGCGCTTGCCATGGACGTCGCGCAGCTCGGTGCCGCGGGCGTAGTTGATGATGGCTGGAAAATTGCGCGCGTACGACTGCACCTTGGACTCAAGACGGGTGAACACGTCGTTATCTGCTTTCTGGGCGGTGGTCTGTCGGTTCAACATGGCATCCTCGGCTTTGACTGCGCGGGCGACCATCGCCCGTCGTTCATCGCGACCATAGGGATGCCCCTGTCCGACCGATGTGATCGCCAGCACAAACATGCGTTTTCTCAGGAGCTTCTCGACCTGCCTGCGGCCCGGCTGAAAATGCGCAGAGGTGTGCCGGCCATCACATCGGCCGGGTGCGGGCTGCTCTACGGTGCGCCTGGATGGAACGGGCAAACAGCGCCCGCCAAACATGGAAACAGGAGACCACGATGCCTGCCAATACCGAGAAAGCCCCCCTCGTCCTGATCGGCAAGAACAGCCGCGGCAACTGGGTTGCCAAGATGAAGCACGGCCTGACCGGCGGGCTGTTCATCAATCAGGCGGCCGCCCTTAAGTTCGCGCTGTTCGAGAACGGCAACCGGCCAGACGCAGTCGTTACGGTCCCGGGCGTCCTCGAGCTCGACCTGGGCGGCCATGCTCTCGCGGCCTAGGCGGCGGCAGAGGGCTAATTCACGCCCCGAAAGGGACATTCCTCTCAAGCGGCGCGTGCACGGCTGAGCCCCGTGACGCGCCGCACTCATTTACAATGCCGTTAACCAGTTCTACTGTCGTTAACCAATCCCTGGCCGTGGTTACCGGCCAGCCAATCCCAGCACCGCAGCACGAAGTCCGCGCCCTCGACCGCCAGCGCCGCCTTGTAGCCTTCGGCAGCATCAAGCGCCTTGAGGCGCCAGCGCCGCGCCTCGGCGGGATCCGGCCTAGTCTCGATCAGACGGGCGTCCTCGCCGGGCAGCAAGGAGACGTCGAACTGGTCGAGCGGGTGCGACAAGCCGTCGCCCCGCGCCTTGATGTAGGCCTCCTTGCGGCTCCAGCAAGCGAAAAAAGCGTCGATCTGGCTGGCGCCGGCCAGCGTGGCGAGAGCGCGCTGCTCGCTGGGCGAAAAGAAATGCGAGGCAACCTCCCGGACATCAAAATCGGCGCGCACCTGCTCCACATCGATGCCAAGCGCGCGACCGTTCGCCACGGCGATCAAGAGCAACTCGCCCGAATGTGACAAATTGAATTGCAGCGGCTGCCTCACCAAATAGGGTTTGCCGGCCGGCGCATAGCAAAACTGAACCTTCCGCGGAGCCACGTCGAGATAGCGGCCAAGGAGCGTTCGCAACAGCCCGCGCCCGACAAGGTAGCGCCTGCGGTCCCGCTCGAAGCGAAAGGCGTCCATCCGCTCTCGCTCGTCTGCGGATAGGCACTGGGCCAATCGCGCGATGGATTTGTCCGGCCAGTCGAACGTTGTCCGCCAGACGTGGACCTCGCCTTGCGCACACGCAAGAGAGTCGGGCGTCGCGCACCAGCCTGATCGATCGAGCATCATTGCCACATTCTACGTCGCTGTCGTGCCCCCTCAAAGAGCGGATGAACTGCTTCGCCTGGATTCGACAATTGCGTGACCGCTATCACATCGATCGCGACGGCAGCGGCCTACGTTTGACGCATCAACCAAGCCGGAATCCCCCGGCCGACCCCAGGAGTGGGCCATGACCATCGCGACCTTTCGTTTCGAGCCCTCCACGCGCATCTCGTTCAGCGCAGCCGGCATGCCTGCGATCAATCTGTCCGCCAAACCCGCGACATCGACGATGCTGCGCGAAGAGATGGATCCCGACGAACGCCGCTGGCAGCTGGAGTGGAGCCGGCGCAACATCGAAGACTAGCCGACACCACCAGCTAGATCAGGAGATCGCGGACCAATTCGTCGAGGTGCTCGACCGACCTGAGCGCTCCGCGTAGACGGGCCCGGTCGTGCCTCGACAGCCGCTCGACAGCGACGCTGTTGCTGGGTGGCTGGCCGCGCTCGCAGTCCTCGATCTGCTGGGCGAGGATGCACTCCAGAAAAACAGCCTGCGCATCGGCGAGCGCATCGAGATCGCGCTCGGAGCCCCGCCCCAAGGCCTTGAGGCCCGCAATGCGAGCCACCGTCGAGCGCTCGACCACGTGATGGCGAATGGCGAGCACGCGCGCCGCGGTGACGATCCCGAACAGCCCGGCCCGCTTGAGGTCGATGCGGCCTTGGTCGGTGCGGATCCGCCCGAACCAGCCCAGTCCTGATTGCATTGGCCCAGCGGCGTCGGCGAGCAGCTTGGCAAAAGCGGCTTGACCGCGGGCAGCCTCAAAGCCCGCGCGCCACAGGCTGTCGGCCATGGCAGCGTCGCCGTGCACCGCCCGCAGATCGAAGAATATATCGACCGATAGCAGGTCTTGCGGGTTCGAGCGTCCGATCCAATCGTTGACGCGCTGCCGCCAGGTCGCGAGCGAACCGCGCCAGGGGGCGTTGCGCGCCATCACGCCGCCCTTGCAGTACGGCACGCCGACTTCGTGCAGAATGTCGGCGACATGCGTGCCGAGCGCCGCGAACCAGCGATCTTCCGGACTGTCCGGAGCGCCCTCGGCAAAGACCAGGGCGTTGTCCTGGTCCATGGCAAGGAGGCTTTCCTCACGGCCGGCAGAGCCCAAAACCATGAGCGCATACGGACAGGGCGGATAGCCCTGGCCAGCCTCCTTCATGCGCTGCTCGGCGATCATGGCTGCACGCTCGGTCAAGTCACCCAAGCGGCGCGAGATCAGCGCCGCAATCTCGCGGCCGGCGATGCCTTCGCGCACGAGACCCGCCGCAACCAGCGGCAGCTTCGACCAGCCGCCGGCAAGTGCCGGAACATCCGATGCCTGCTCGATCTCGTCGCCCAGGAGGAGGCCCCCTTCGGCTCGCAAGCGCAGCAGGTCACGCGCCGAGAGCGCACCGACCACCACGCCCTGCTCATCGGTGACGCCAAGATGGCGGACCTTCAGGCGGCTCATCCGGCCAATCGCGAGGTAGGCGAAGGCGTCTGCGGCTACGCAGACGAGCGGTCGGGTCGTCGATTGCCCGACCGGCAAGCTCAAGGCGTCGGCTCCATGCTGGGCGATAGCCCGCAGCAGGTCGCGTTCGGTGATGATTTCCCGTCTGCTCCGGACGCTCGGCAGCGCCGGGCTCGCGCACGAACAGCGACGAGATGCGCTCCTTCGCCATACGGTCGAGCGCGGCCGCAATCGACGCGTCCGGCGCGATCCAGCTGGCCGGCGCCTTCATGACGCTCCTGACCCGGTTGACGTAAGGGTAGCTGTCGACGCGAGGCATCTGATCGCGCTCTATGGTCTCGTGGGGACGCACGACCTCCGACCATCCAGCCTGATGATGCTGGGTGAGCGTGTCGGTAAGCACTCGGCAAGCTTGTTCGGCTTCGGCCAGGGTGCGAATCCCGCGGGCACGCAGCTTCGGAACGAGCGCAACGAAGATGCGCGCGGTCGTCACCGCATCCCCAAGCGCCGAATGGCGATCGCCGGGTTCGACCCCCAGCCAAGCGGCAGCGGTTTCGAGCGAATAGTCGGCGAGATTGGGTTCCGCGACCTGGGCGAGAAGCCTCGTGCAGAGCGTGCGAGGGCGCTCCCAGGTGATGTCGGCACGCGCCACTTCGCGCTCCAGCATGGCAAGGTCAAAGCCCATCGCATGGCCCAGCAGCACCTTGTCGCCGACGAACGCGGAGAATTCCGGCCACACATCCGCAAATGTCGGCGCGTCGGCTACCGCGGCATTGTCAATGCCGTGGATAGCGCTGGCGGCAGCCGGGATGGCAACCGGCGGACGTACCCGCCGCTGCAGAGAGGCGGCCGGATCGACAACCCCATCGGCCAGATGAACGGCTCCGATCTCGACGATCCAGGCCCGACGCGGATCGAGGCCCGTCGTCTCGGTGTCGACAACGACCGCATCAAGCGCGACCAAGGGGGTGGCGCTACTCCCCATCGTCTCCTCCATCGCGCATGGCCGGCAGCGCGAGCAAGGGAGGGCCGTGCCGACCTTTATCCTCCAACCAACCGTCGGCCCACGACAGCCCGCCTATTCGGAGAGAAGGGTTAAACAATCCTTAAGACTAGTCCACTCCTTCAAACCTTTTACAGGAAGTTATGCGTCAATAATTCCACATTATCATTGCGTTAGTCGGATACCTGTATGATTCTCATGAGTAGCGAATCACGCCCCGTCGACGGCGTGCGGATGCGTCGACGTCGCGGCAGCTAGTAGCGCGCGCTTCGTGTACCTATATCGCGCCTTGCGTCGGAGACCTTACGTTACGCTGCGCTCTGTCGTTGAGGCACTTGGCCTTCGCAATGCGAGGCTCGACCGGCCGAGTCGATCGTAGTGATGCCGCGGCCTTGGAATGAACCTCCACCTTCCGGGCGCCCTGGAGGATTGGCGGGCGAAACTACAAAGTGACGCTGGTTGGACCTGAAGGCTGAAGCAGCTGGATGAAAAACGCCACCCTTAACCTCCGCGATCTAGTGATCCTTGTTGCCGATCCGAGCCCGTACATGTGCATGCTCGCCAACAGCATGCTGCGCGGATTTGGAGCGAACAAAGCTGTTGACGCCCGCAGCTCGATCGACGCCATCCAGATTTGACCGAACAGAAGATCGACATCATGCTCTGCGACAGCCTGCTGCCTCCGCACGGCGGCTTGAAACTGACGCAGGCCATCAGGCGCAATATCAGCAATCCAAACCGGACGGTGCCGATCCTCATCATGACCAGCGATACGCGCGAAAGCACGATCAAGAGCGCGCGGGACGCCGGCGCCAACATGGTGGTCGCCAAGCCGATGTCTCCGGCAAGCCTCTACGATCGCCTAACTTGGATCGCCTTTAATCCGCGTAACTTCATCGACGCTCCATCCTATTTCGGCCCTGATCGCCGCTTCAAGATCGAAGGCTTCCCAACGGGCGGCGCCAAGGTGACAAGGCCATCGACGTGTCCGAGGAGACCGGACCGACCCTGGCGCAGGACGATATCGATAACCTCTTCAACAGCTCACGAGTTGGGTGACCTGCATGACAGGCAATGGCGGAGCACGCGAGTTTTCTGTCGAAACAGATTTCCAGAAGAAGGTGCGCAGGCCAGGAGGCGTCACGCGCAATCAAGCGATCGGACGGGCCCGCGCTCAGATCGATACACTCAAGAGCGAATTCGGCGACTGGCTCAACAGCGAAATGCATCGGCTCGATGCTGCAATTCAACGAGTAGAGCACAACCCTGCCAATCAGGCGTCACTCGATGATGCATATCGCAGCAGCCGCCAACTGCGGGATGTCGGCACGACGATGGGCTATGAGCTCCTCACGTTCGTTGCCCGCAGCCTCTGTGAGATCCTCGACGCCATTCGCGGCGGCACCGACTACGACAAAGAGCTGATCAACTGCCACATCGACGCGCTGCACCTTGCCCGCAAGGACTCCTACAAGAACGTCAGCCCGAGCCAGGTTCCGGACCTCTGCGAGGGATTGCGGCGCGCAACCGAACGCTCGATCAAGCCCGCAGGCCACAAGAAGAAGTAACCACGTTGCCGGCTCATGTCTCCGATGAGCCGCCGCCTGCGGTGTGCTTGAACTGAAACTTGAGCACCTGCTGGGCGGTTTCGCGCCTGAGGCGCGTGAACAGCGTGAGGCAGTGGTCAAGCTCGTACTTGGACAAGCCGCCCTTGCCCGCCCGCAGCATCAGCACGGCCTTGACCGTGTTCCAGGCCAATCCGACAGCCTTGGCGACGATCAGAATACTCTCCACGCGATCGTGCACCATGGCGCGCTCCAGGACATCGATCGGCAGGTCGCTCAGAACCGCAAGCGCGGCCGTTGTCTCCTCGAATTTTCCATCGCGCGCAAACGCCTCGATATCGCTGTCGTTGAGCCGGCCTTCCGCCTTCAATGACTTGACCAGCGCACACGCGGCCGCATAGTTGCGCGACGCCGCTCCGTCCTTGACCTGAATATCAGCCGCAACCTCGGCCACCGCACGCTGGATCTCGCCAGCCTTGTGCTGATTTGCAGCTTCAAGCTTCACCCGAACGGCCTGCGAGGCCTTGGCCAGCAGGCGCAGAAAGTGGTGTCGTGGTATCTCGGCTCGCGAACCGACGGATTGCGCGAGCAGATCATCACCCTCAGAGCGCTTGACCAGCCGGACATAACCAGCTTCCGAAAACTTGGCACCTGGATTTTCAGCGGCACTCAACGCTACTCGCCGATCGCCCCGCTCCACGAGCACGTCGGTGACGGTCTCAGCGATGGATTCGCGCTTCGCAATCGCGAGCAAGTGCTGCTGGCTCTTGGTTCTTGCGGTTTCCACCAGCGTCGCATTGTCAAGCTGAGGCGATTGGGAAAGCACCGGACCGGCCACTTCGATGGCGTCATCGAATGCCAGAGTGCGAATCGCGGTCGGCGGAGCGTTCCGGATCGGCGCAAGCTTGTTGGCAAGCACGGCCCGCGCCGACTGCTCAATGTGCGCAATGAGATGGTTGAAGACGCCGTCAAACAGCGCAACGTGATCTTCCGAAAAATGGCCGGATCCAAATACAAACAGATCGGTGACACGCTTGAGCGTTCTTGCGCGTCGCTCGTCACTGCCGTGCGAGATCGCCTCTTCGAGCTCGCTGATCAGGCTTTCGTGGGCGCTCATGGCTCCTCGGGCGGCTCGAGCATCTCTTAGAACACAACATCAACTTCGAGCTGTGTGTTGTCCATCTCCAGTATCTTGGGCATGTCCGCCAGATCCGGAAGCTGCTCCTTGAGGCGGAAGAGAAGACGGTCCTTGAGATCCGCAACCGTAATTGCGCCGATCACCTCCTCACCCAACTGGACCCGTTCCTCCCCAGCCGGAGGAACCGCATTGGTCGATTCCGCATAGCGCGTCAGGGCGTCCCCTAGCGCCTCGAACTCCTGCTTCAGGCGGTCGAAGCTCTGCAGCGTCACGACGAGCTCGCGATCGGGCCGACCACTGCTCATGATCAGGTCCGTCACCCGCCCTACGGCTTCTTCGAGTCGCAGGACATTGTCCAGTAGGAGCGCCGCAAACACAGCCAGAAACGCTCCAACGTTGTCCGCGGGATCTGCTGCCGTCACAAACGACCACCCTTGTCGACATCACCGGGCCGCTACCGCGCGGCCATCAGGACAGTTTTCCCATGACCTGCTCGATCTTCTCGCGCAGCGTCACCTGGGTGAACGGCTTGACTAGGTAGTTGTTGACGCCTGCCTGGGCCGCCTTGACCACGAGTTCGCGGTCGCCGCGGCCGGTCAGAAGGATGAAGGGAAGCTTGCGGACCGCCGGATGACCGCGCACCGCCCGCAACAGGGCAAGGCCGTCCATCTCCGGCATATTGTAGTCCGAGATGATCAGATCGAGCGGCTGGACGGACGCCTTGGAGATCGCGTCCTTGCCGTTCTCGGATTCGTAAACGTTGCGAATACCGATCTGCTCCAGCGTCATGCGGGTCATCTGCCTAACGCTGAACTGGTCATCGACTATGAGCACCTTGAGCGCTGCTGCTGCGGGCATCTCGTATACTCCTTCTTGATCAACGACGGCTGCGCCGTGCGATTGCTAAATTTCCGTTTCAGTGCGTGGCGGTCGGAGCCATCGCTGGCATCGAACCATTGGCCGGCATCATGCTCTCCGCCGACAGTTCCGAGATTTTCTCGACGTCGAGAATGAGAGCGACCTTTCCGTTTCCGAAGATGGTCGCCGCGGCAATGCCTGGCACCTGCCCATAGGAATCCTCGATGCTCTTGATGACCACCTGCTGATGACCGCACAGCTCATCCACAACGAGCCCGAACTTGGCGCCGTCGCCGGCTTCCGTGATGATGACAACGCTGTCCGAGATGCCGCGCGCCGTTGATTTGACGTCGAAGAGATCGCTGAGATAGACGAGTTGCACGAGTTCTCCGCGCAGTTTCAGCATGCCGCGCGTATTCAGCAGATTGTAGGCTTCGCTGCTGCCGGGATGCAGACACTCGACGATCGACGACATCGGCATCACATAGATGTTTTCCCCAACCTTGATGACCATGCCGTCCATCACCGCGAGCGTGAGCGGCAATGCGAGCTGGATCGTCATGCCCTTGCCGCGCTCGGATTTGAGCGAGACGCGCCCACCCAGGTCCTGAATGTTGCGGCGTACGACGTCCATACCGACGCCGCGGCCGGAAATGTCCGAGATGGTATCGGCGGTCGAAAAGCCCGGCAGAAAGATGAGATTGCAGATCTCGTCATCCGAGAGGGAGACGTCCTGATCGACCAGGTTCTTTTCCTTGGCCTTGCGCAGAACCCGCTCCGTGTTGATGCCCGCTCCGTCATCCCTGATCTCGATGATGATGCGGCCTCCACGCTGCGCGGCCGACAGATGGATCGTGCCCTCTTCGCTCTTGCCGGCAGCGCGCCGATCTTCCGGCGACTCGATGCCGTGGTCGGCGGAGTTCCGAATGATATGGGTCAGCGGATCGGCGAGGCGCTCCACGATGGTCCGGTCGACCTCGGTCGACTCGCCCAACATTTCCAGGCGCACTTTCTTTCCGGTCTTCATGGACAGTTCGCGCACTAGCCGGGGCATGCGCTGGAACACCGAACCCACCGGCCGCGCGCGCATCGACATGACGCTTTCTTTGAGCTCGCGGGTGTGGTGAATCACCTGATCCAGAACCTGCGACAAGCGGCCATTGACCTCCTCGGAAAGCCCGTCCACTACTTGGCCCAGCATGGCCTGCGCGATGATCAGTTCGCCCACCATGTTGACGACGCGATCAATCTTGTCGAGATCGACCCGAGTCGTCGTGGCACCACTCTTCTTCGATGAAGCGCGACTGTCTTTGGCGGCCCCCATGGCCTCGCCGGCCGGGTGCGCCCGCTCCTGACGGTTGCTCTCGGCAGGCGCTGCACTGGACGCCGCGACGGTCGGCTGCTCATCATGGATCTCGGCCGGCGCCTCCGCGACCGGCGGCAGGAACGCAGGCTCGTTTTCGTCGATGGAAAGCTCGCAGTCCCCGACCACGAACTCGAAAACCTCATCGATCGCCGTGCGCGGGGCATCGGTCCGCAGCGTTCCGGTCCAGCCCACATAAGGCTGGTCGGCCTGGATTTCCGAAGGCGGTGGCAGGGCGCTCAGGTCGGCGACAAGTTCGAGATCTCCGAGCGCCCGAAGCTCACGCAGAATATAGAGCGGCTCGTTGGCGTTTCTCAGCATCTCCGGCTTCGGCCGGAACGTGATTGTGTAGCTCTTCCTGCCGTCGTCCGCGAACTCGTCGGAGCGAACAGGTGTGAAGTCGAAGTCGCCGGCGTCGTCCCCGCCCGCAGGCACAGGCTTGAAATCGATTCCCTCGAAATCACCTGCATCTTCGGAGCCGTCCGATCCGGCCGGCTTTCCTTTTCCAATCAGCTGCTCGAGCGCAGCACGGCATTCCGCGGAATGTCCGGCCGGAATCTTTTCTCCCGAGCGCGACATGCCGACGAGATCAGACAGCATGTCGCTTGACGTGAGCAGGACACTGAAAACTTCCGGCGTCGCGTTCAACGTGCCATGGCGCACGGAATCCAATACTGTCTCAAACACATGGGCAAATTCGACAAGCGCCTCGAAGCCGAAGATGCCGGCGCCGCCTTTGATCGAGTGCACGGCCCGGAAGACGGCGTGCACGGTATCGTCCGAGCCGCTCCCTTCCTGCAGGTCGGTGAGCCCGGTCTCCATCTCCTGGAGCAGTTCGCTGCATTCATCGAAGAATGTGCGCTTCAGCTCGTCCAAACTTGCCATGGCCCGATGTTCCCCGGCTCTCGCAAAAACCGATTAGGGTGAAACCTTGTTGATAACGGCGACCAGTCCTTCCGGGTCGAATGGCTTGACCATCCATCCGGTAGCGCCGGCGTTGCGGGCAAGATTTCGTTTCTCGGTATCGCTTTCAGTCGTCAGCACGAGGATCGGCGTCGTCTTGTGGCGCGGATTCTGGCGCAGCTGACGGATCACTTCGTAACCGTCCATCTTCGGCATGTTGATGTCGGTGATCACGACATCGACCCGCTGCTCGCCAAGCACATCGAGGCCGTCCTGGCCATCAACGCCCTGCAGTACCTCGAAGCCGGCATCGGTCAGCGTGAGCAGAAGCATGTCACGCATGGTCTTGGAATTGTCGATGGTCAATATGCGCTTTGACATTTGAGGAGCATCCGTTTGCTGTTGCTCGGAAGTGTTCGCTTGACGCGATGTCTCATCGTTGGCGATGGCTTGGCTGCCCTCGACATCCCCGGGCTGCCGATCCGCAAGGTTCGCCACGTGGCCGCCATCAATCGGATCGGCGGCTCCCGCCTCTCCGACCGATCCTCCGGATTGATCGATGTCCTGACCAGAGTCAGGCGCGTCCAGGTCTGTGTCGCCCGGCGCAACCGGGTCCTGGTCCCCCGGCCAGGTCAGGCCGAGATCGCCGAAAGCCTTGGCGAAGGCCTTGGACGGCCTCTTGATCGACAAATGATTGTGAGTATTCGCCGCCGAGACGATGATCTGAGCGCACGGCAGCGTAATGACTTCAACGCCCGAAGCGTCGAGCTCCACCGCGAGCTCGCCGACTACTCTCATCCGCATGGTGGCAAGGAAGTCTTCCGCAGCCGCCAAGTCCAGCGTCGCTGGCAGCTTTAGTGTCCCGTCCAAGCTGTTATCGCCCGTCATCGTTTGCATCATAGATTGCCCGCGAAGCCCCTGCTTTCTAAGCGATGTGGCCCGCGGTACGTTTCGCCGCAGGCGCTGTGCCGCTTTCACCCTTGCAGGCCTCGATGATCGCATCACCCATCTTAGCCAATGCATATTGACGCATGACGGCGCCGCACTCGAACGCCGCCCGCGGCATTCCGTAAACGAGCGACGAAGCCTCGTCCTGCCCAAGCGTGATCGCGCCCGCCTGGCGCAGCTCGAGCATGCCCTGCGCGCCATCCTTGCCCATGCCGGTAAGGATGACGGAGATAATCGTGCGGCCCGCCACCCGGGCACCCGAGCGGAACAGTACGTCCACCGATGGCCGATGGCCCGAAACCAGCGGTGCGTCGATCAATTTGCAGCTGAAATGGCCGCCGCTGCGGCTGAGCTCCAGGTGGTGCGTGCCGCCGGGCGCGATATAGACATGTCCGGCGTCGATCCGCTCGCCGTCCTTGGCCTCCGACACGTTCATCGGACATTCGCGATTGAGCCGCTGCGCAAACGCGCTCGTGAACCGCTCCGGCATATGCTGGGTGATCAACGTGGGCGGACAGTCTTCCGGCAGTTGCATCAGCAGCGCCTTGAGGGCCTCGACGCCGCCCGTCGACGCTCCGACCAGGAGCAGCTTTCCGGTCGGACGTCCGATCTTTGCGCGCACCCGCGGCGCAGGCGCAGCCTCAGCGCGCCGCGGACGGAATTGCGTTCGCGCTGCCGATTTGATTTTGGCCTGCAATGTTTCGCCCAATTCGCCCATCGCGTTGGCGACGTCGTTCGTCGGCTTGGCGACAAAGTCAACGGCACCAATCTCGAGCGCCTCCAGCGTCGCTTCCGCGCCCGCCTGGGTGAGTGACGAGAACATCACGACCGGCATCGGACGCAGCGCCATGATCTTGCGCAGAAAGGTCAGGCCATCCATCTGCGGCATCTCGACGTCGAGCGTAATGACGTCAGGATTGAGCGCCTTGATCTTTTCGCGCGCGTCAAAGGGATACTGCGCCGTCCCGACGACTTCGATCTCGGGATCGGCGGCCAACAGCGTCGACAGCAACTGCCGCATCAGTGCGGAATCATCGACGATGAGGACACGTACAGGCGATGTCATGCTCGAGTTCCCGTTCAAACAAACAGTTGGATTTCGCCGGCCGGCTTCTTGGCCAACAGGCGCGCGGCGTACTCTCGCTCTTCACGCGTGATGACGTGGGTCTCGCCAGTGCCCAGCAACCTGCGCACAACGCGGCCGGTCGCGGGGGTGTAGTGGATGCGCCGGGGATAGGGCCCACCGAGATCCTGTACGGCACAGCGAAGCCCTTCAGCCTCGAGATAGTGCAGCACGAACTCGGCGTTCTGCGTTCCGACCGGCCGATTGCTGTTGGTGTCGATGACGTTGCCGCCGCCGAAGACCTTGATCTCCATCCTTTCCCGCGAGCATCCGGATTTGATCAGCTCGTTGATCAGCTTCTCCATCGCGAAATTTCCATAACGCGTTGATTGCGGATCGTTTCCCCAGCCGCTCGAGTGGCCCTGCGGCAGCATGAAATGATTCATCCCACCAATTCCGCTCATCGGGTCGCGAATGCATGCCGAAACGCACGAACCGAGAATTGTGACCAGCATCTCATCCGGCCTGGCGGTCACGTGGTATTCGCCAGGGAATACCTTGACCATCCACGACTGGCTCGCGTTGTCGAAGAATCGTCCGCCCTTGGCCGCATGAATGCCCTGATCGCCGTCTGCGGGTATGCGTCTCTGCGGCGTGGCGGTCACGCTTCCCTCCGGTAGATGGTTCGGCCGACAAGCTTTAGGCCCGGGTGTGATCCGAGCAGCGATTCCGAATGCCCGATGTAGAGCCAGCCGCCCGGGATCAGCTTTTTTACGAATCGCTCGACCAAAGCGTTCTTCGTGGGGCCGTCGAAGTAGATCATGACGTTGCGGCAGAAGATGGCATCGAACTGGCCTTGAAACGGCCAACCCTCCAAGAGATTCAGCTGACGGAAAGCGATGAGGGAGCGCGTCGCTTCGCTCAGCTGAACGAGTGAGCTGCGGCCGCCCGCACTGGGTGGAAAGAAACCACGATAGGCTTTCGGCACATCCTCAACCGAGCTCTCCGGGTAGACGCACGGTTTGCAAAGAATTTGCCCGCAATGCGTCAGATCGCCTGATCCATCTTGAGAAAAGGCAACATCTCGGCGGGCAAATCCTTGCGATTGATCACAAGGTCGGCCAGCGCCATATCGTTTTTCGCTGCATAGACCAGCTTGACGATTCCCACCTCAGAAAAGGAAACGTCCTCATTGGCGGCAAGCTTGCGGAGAATTTCGGGGTTGCCTTGTTCAATCAGGACATCGCTCACGGCCGGGCCAATCCGGCCGCGGTCAATGACCGCCTTCACGTGAGCCGTTCCTTTTTCCGAGACGATGGCGGCCAAGTCTCTGTCGGTCAGGGCGTTCGACTTTTTCAGGAGGGGACCTGCGATCTTGATATCATTATGGCCCGCGAGGCAGCGGGCCACATTGCCGGGCGCATTATCGACTCCCGCCAACTTGCCGCTCAGCTCGACCAGCACCTCGCGCGGGAGCTCGTCCATCAGTCTCATCATGACATCGTCAAAAACGGAGACCTGTTCGGCCTGACACGACTCCGCATGGATGAGAAACAGGTCGCAGACCTGCCGCAACATTGAGGATCGTTGCGCGTCCGACCGGTTGGCCAGAGAGGCATCGAGCTCGGCCATCAACGCTTGGGTACCAGACGCCATACCAATTCATCCGAGCGAAGCCTGACAGTCCGCCAGCGCACGAACCGAGCCTCACTATAAGTCAAGTAATAAATAAGGATTGGTTAAAAGCGGCCGTCCGAGCGAAGCATATTTGGGAGGAGATCGTCGACGAGGAGGCGCTCTTGCGTGACAACGATTGAACCAAACCGAACGGAAGGATGACCGTACAATGGAACCGCGAAAAGCGGACATCGACCGGCCGTGCATTTATGGCCAGGCACGGCCGTGGCGAAGCGCATTTCCTAGCGGCCTCCCCGGGGTCTCAACCAGCTAGCGTAGGCGAAGTTTTTTTGGGCGACAGCTGCTCGAGATTTGGAGGCAAACGCCCCCGCCATGTGCGATTGAGCAGCAGCTAGGCTAGGCCGTCAGTAAACTAGTTTGAACAGTGCCACCCCAGAAACGTCGTCCACGCTACGGTCGCAACCGCAGATAAGCCAAGCACCGAAACTGCAATGATCTTACTAGGCATGGCCGATCAACCCTGAAATTGTCAAAAGAACAGTCTACGTCAAGCAAGTCTCAAGTAAAAATGCTTGCATCTCTGCCGCTATAGCTTCAATTGGTGAACGTGGATCAAGTCAAATAGATTGTATGTGTTGCAACGCAACTATGTGTCGCGCTGCCAATGTTCTATCCCGGGAATTCGCTGACAAAGTCGCGCGAGTTTCTGGAGGATGGAGTCAGCCGTAACAGTCCACACGAAGGGCCGTGAATTTTGCGTTGTGAGCGCGAACGAAGCGGTCGATTTTTTTACGAGGTCTGCGGTAGACTCGAAGGAGCCACGACGGATGGCGCATTGGGTGATGAGGTCGAAGAACCGTTCGACTATCTCCTATGATCAGGATACCCGAAACCCAGGCAACAATTATGCCACAAGCTTACAGGACGGAACGTTAGATGGCAGGCAGACTTGTCCCATGGACGGCAATTCGTGCTCGGTATCTGCGGCAAGCGCTCAGCCGACAGGCTGATTCTTCCGATATCGAAACAGTCGTTGCAACGGCTTGATTCCCTTGTGGCGAGGTTCAATTGGTCAGGTCCAATGCTCAATTGGCAAGGTCCAATGCAATGTAGTCAATGCTGACAATCGGAAGGCCGCAGACTTATGGTTCTGGGGGAGAGGTTCTCAGAAACGTTTTCGTCCAATGACCCCATGAACCCGAGCATGATCTCCAGGCGGCCGAGGTGGTTCTCGATCCTAGTGGTGCTCGCATTGGCCGCGGGTGTCGCGACTTCCATCGTTTTTGTTCGCTCCGTTCGCGAGCCGGTTCTGCGCGCCGTGGGATGGGCCCTCGTCGTCGATGAACCGATCGCGCCTGCCGACATCATTGTCCTATCGATTGATTCCGGGGGCGCGGGTGCGCTCGAAGCGGCAGACCTCGTGCAAAGCGGCATCGCGACGCGAGTTGCGGTTTTTGCCGACCCTCCCAGTGGTGAAGACCGGGAGTTCATCCGCCGGGGGCTCCCGTACGAGGATGCGAGCGCAAGGCAAATTCGCCAACTGAAGTGGCTTGGCATCAAGGATATCGTGCAAATCCCCAGAACCGAGGTTGGAACTGAAGGTGGGAGTGAAGTGCTTCCGCTGTGGTGCGATCAGCACAAGTTCCAATCGATTGTGTTCGTGGCCACCAGGGACCACTCGCGACGAACGCGGCGATTGCTCAATCGGGACATGAAAGGCCACCCCACACGCGTTACTATTCGCCCCGCGCACTACTCAAACTTTGATCCGGATCGATGGTGGAAAACCCGTGGCGGCATCAGGATATTAGTCGCCGAGCTTCAGAAACTCGCGCTCGACATCGTACTGCACCCGTTATCATTTTGACATCGAGCCTTTCGAAGAACGCAACGTGGGCATGGTTCCGAGCGGCTACCAAACGTTATCGGCTCGTGAACAAACACTTCCGCTCGTCGTCAATATAGCTCGAGTGTGTGCCAACTCATTGCCCGGCTCCGCCAACGGAGGGCATCGCGCCGGAGTTCCTACGTGCTTCCGGCACACGTCAGCGCGACGAAGTTTCGATCACGTTGTTCAAGCTACCCGTCTAAACTTCCACCTCAACTCTGACAATGATGTTTGCGTGAGTCGACGCATCACTATCAAACTTCTCAAAAAACTCTCTGTGTGCAGTCCATTCACCAATCCATCGGGAATTGTCCCCTGTTGCAGCATTGACGCCAACAATCTTACCCAGCGACGAAATCCTATCAAGGACCGCAGAGGTCGTTTCGCATTCATTCCCGTGCATCTCAAAACAGATAGTTGGAACTGGCTGTGTGAGGCCGCGAAACACTTCAAGTTCGAAGCCCTCCACGTCTACTTTTAGAAAAGCTGGCGTGCCATATTCAGCGATCAGGTCGTCAAGCGTAGTCACGGGTACTGTGATCGTCTTGGATGTCTTGAAAGGCCAATCTTCGCGGATGCTCGCTGTCGACTCGGTTCCATGAAAATGGAGATCGGCAAATCCGCGCGCTGAGCCCGCCGCTTTTTCCACGATCGTGACATTGGGATTACCGGCAAATTGAAAGTTGAGAACGGGCATGCACTCGGGGTTTGGCTCGACAGCAACGACTCTCGCTCCAAGATCGGTGAGGACCTCGATCGTCTGACCGACGTTTGCGCCAATGTCGAAGCAAAGATCGCCCGGTCGGACCAGTTCCCCATAGAAGCGCGCATTAAGTTGGCGACTTCGTCGGTGTTGCGGATCTAGTGATCGATACAAGCTGCGAGCGACCGGAAAGAGGCCGGTTTTCTGCAGCAGTTTTTTTGCTAGTGTTTTCATGACGAATTTAACTATTGTCTGTGGCGTCGCACGCGCAGGATATCCCACGTGAGATTGACCGCGTAGCGCCCGAAGGTCTGTTCAATGATGTCGATCGACTTAACGGCCCACTACGACTCCTTCGAGTAGGGCGTCGGCGGGCGCGGGCTAGTCGGCAGTTACAAGCTACATCAAACGAACGCCAATTCCAGCCCTTCGTACGTTAATCATGAAGATCCTCAATCATGAAGATCCTCCAAGGCGCAACTAAGCGCCCGTGGATGGTTCGCCCGTCGCTTAGCAGACCGGAACTCGCTCTGGAGAGCTTGGGAAAGCTACGCGCCGTGGCTGCCACAACGACGGCGCGCTCTGCTGCCTTACCATAAAGGTTCGGGTGCCTACCGCACAATTCGCTTCCGACCGCGCGGCGTGAGCCGGCCATTCTTATGCACGTTACTCTGGTTTTCCCTTGGAATCTGAAGCTTCAGCAACCTCAGCATCCTCGCTCGGAACCTGGAGGGACAATTTGTTGAGATCCCACAACTGGAGGCAGCGCTGACTATTGGTAGCACACAACTGCTGGTCCTTAAGTTGCCAAGACCCGCCGCTGAGTCCCTTCGAGCACTAGGCACGTCAGCCGGCCCGTCGAGTAGGCGCCGGTATCGATGTTGATCCGGTTGGGTTTAAACTCAGGTTCAGTAACCGGTGTGTGGCCGTGGACGACAACCTTGCCGAAATCGGCTGTGCTCGACAGGAAGTCGCCACGAATCCACAGCAGGTCTTCCTCCTTTTGGGACTCGAGCGGCACACCCGGTCGGACGCCGGCGTGGCAAAAGTAATAGTCCCCGATGGTCACCGTCTTTTCGAGTTCTTAAATCAGGGTCAGATGGTTGACTGGCAATTTCGATCTGAACTCCTGTGCAAGCTTTTCAACTCCGGTCTCCGGCCACATTGATCGATCGATCACACCATAGGACCGCAACGTCTCAAGGCCGCCGAGTTGCCACCACCCGATCCCAGATGCCTCATCCTCAAGAAAGTGCAGCAGCATCTGCTCGTGATTGCCGCTCAGAAATCTGGCCGTACCGATCCGCGGGCCGGCGGTCAGCCGCTCGAGGACGCCAGCAGAATCCGGCCCACGGTCGACGTAGTCCCCGAGATAGACCACATGGACTTCAGGCTTCGGATTGGCCCGGAAATCCGCCTCGATGAGCCCCTGCAGATGGTCGAGCAGATCAGAGCGGCCATGAATGTCGCCGATCGCATAGACACGCATTCCTTCGGGCACCCGGGGTGGAGGGCGTACCGCGTCGGTTTGATTGGATTGATCGGGCGCTTTACGCCTTCCAAACTGCCACTTCACCATCTCGGCCGGCTCTTTTGCGCGCCGCAGGCGCGCGGTCGATGAGGTGCCGCAACAATCCACATAAGATTCTGTCGGCATCATGAAGCTGTCCGATAATTGCATGATTAGCGTCTCGGCCAAGTGGTCGTTTCACCCCATGCAGTCCTTTTTCTCCTTGATTGCCCCCACCCAGCCACATGCCTGCCGCGGCGACATTTGTGAGCACCTCTCCGGGATGCGCGGGGTGACTGATGCAGTGGTCGGGTCGGGCTTGGGGCGAATGCGGTCCGATCAGACGCCCAGACACCCCCGTTCACCTTCTGTTGGAGGTGCGATTGACCGGGCGGCCGAGACTTGCTCTCAGTGTGGGGGCGGTGCGAGGACGGCCATGCGACCGCCCCGGGCTTCCCGGCCGGCGCTTTCTTGGAGTAGCGCATATGAAGATTGCGATGATTGGGACGGGCTATGTCGGCCTCGTATCTGGGGCCTGTATTGCCGATTTTGGCCATCAAGTGACCTGCGTCGACAAGGACGCCAGCAAGATTGCCGCGCTCAATGCGGGCGAGATCCCAATCTACGAACCGGGCCTCAAGGAACTCGCGGGGTCGAATGTGCGGCAGGGGCGACTGTCGTTTACCACGAGCCTGGCTGATGGGCTGGAGGGCGCGACCGCCGTGTTCATCGCGGTCGGAACCCCGTCCCGACGCGGTGACGGCCATGCTGATCTCACTTACGTTTACGGCGTGGCGCGCGAGATCGCGGCAGCGCTGAAGGGCTTCACGGTTATCATCACTAAGTCGACCGTCCCGGTCGGCACCGGCGACGAGGTCGAGCGCATCATTCGCGAGCTCCGACCCGACGTCGACATCGCGGTAGTGTCAAACCCGGAATTCCTACGGGAAGGCGCCGCGATCCACGATTTCAAGCATCCGGACCGCATCGTCATCGGCATCGAGGACGAGCGGGCCGAGGCCATCATGACCGAGATCTATCGCCCGCTCTTTCTCAACCAGGCACCGATCCTTTACACCGGGCGCCGCACTGCCGAGCTGATCAAATACGCGGCCAATGCGTTTCTGGCGACCAAGATCACCTTCATCAACGAGATCGCCGACTTATGCGAGCGGGTGGGCGCCGACGTGCAAGAGGTTGCGCGCGGCATCGGGCTCGACAACCGCATTGGATCAAAGTTTCTGCATGCCGGACCGGGATTTGGCGGCTCGTGCTTCCCCAAGGACGTGCGCGCGCTCATCAAGACCGCGCAGGACTACGATGTGCCGATGCGCATCCTCGAAGCGGTCGAGAGCGTCAACGATACCCGCAAGCGGGCGATGGCGCGCAAGGTGTCCGCAGCGTTTGCCGGCGTCTTGCGCGGCAAGACCGTCGCGATCCTAGGATTGACCTTCAAGCCGAATACCGACGACATGCGGGAGGCGCCCTCGATCCCGCTGATCATGGCGCTGCAGGACATGGGTGCCAAAGTGCGTGTACACGATCCAGTCGGCATGCAGCAGGCCAGGCAGGTGCTCACCGATGTGACCTATTGCGACGGCTCATACGATTGCGTCGAGGACGCGGATGCGGCCGTCATCGTGACGGAGTGGGAGCAGTTCCGCGCGCTCGATTTCGATCGACTCAAGGATCTGATGGCGTGCCCGGTGATCGTCGACCTCAGAAACATCTATCGTCCCGAAGACATGAGGCGGCAAGGCTTCGCCTATACTTGTGTGGGACGCACGGCGGCATTCCAGCCGGTCGGGGTCTATGTTCCGCCCGGACAGCTAGTCGGGCAGTCCGCAAAGATCACTGAAGCAAGCACGCCATTACGCCAAGAGACTGAGGTGCGGTAGACGGGCAGGTCGCTCTGAGGCCGGGGTCAAGAACGCCTAGGCTCGAAGCCTTCTGACAATCCGCTCTGCAGATTTCATCTTGCATGGCACAGCCCGAACAAATCCTGGCTAACTGGCCAAGATCGAAATGCTCCTTATCTCGTTCATGCCTGTCAACCGATCATTCCCTTCAGTAGCGTATCGCGCCGCTTTGGCAACTACGATTTCTTCTCGCGAGGGAGCCCCTGGAAATAGTCGATCGTCTTTGTGAGGCCTTCCCGAAGCTGGACTTGCGGCTGCCATGCAAGCAGCGACTTGGCCAAGCCTATATCCGGACAGCGCTGCTTAGGATCGTCCTGCGGCAGCGGATGACACATAATTTTCGACGATGAGCCCGTGTGCTCGATGACGAGTTCGGCTAGCTGCCGATCGTGAACTCGACCGGGTTGCCAAGGTTGACCGGGCCTGTGACGTCATCGGCGGTTTCCATCAAGCGGATGAGCCCCGCTCGACCAGGTCGTCAACATAGCAGAAGGAGCGAGTCTGCCGGCCCTCACCATAGATTGTGATGTCCTCGTTGCGCAGCGCCTGAATGACGAAATTCGACACCACGCGACCGTCAGCTGGATGCATGCCCGGACCATACGTATTGAAGATGTGGCCACCTTGACCGACAGCTTGTGCTGCCGCCGATAGTCAAAGAACAGCGTCTCCTCACAGCGCTTGCCCTCATCATAACATGAGCGCAGCCCGATCGGGTTGACATTGCCCCAATAGTCTTCCGTTTGCGGATGCGCCGCCACGTCGCCGTACACCTCCGACGTCGACGCCTGTAGTATCTTTGCTTTCACCCGCTTGGCGAGACCCAGCATGTGAATCGCGCCATGGACGCCGACCTTGGTGGTCTGCACCGGGTCGAACTGATAATAAATGGGCGAAGCCGGGCAAGCAAGGTTGAAAATCTGGTCCACCTCGACATAGAGCGGAAAACAGATGTCGTGGCGCGCAAGCTCAAAGCGCGGATGAGACAGCAGATTGTCCACGTTGCGCCGCGTTCCGGTGTGGAAAACATTATCGACGCACCTCGTCACCCCGCGCGAGCAACCGATCGCACAGACGCGAGCCGATAAATCCAGCCCCGCCGGTGACGAGAATGCGGCGTTCCGTCAACATTGGCGGTTCTCCAGCACACGTTTTCGGCTGCGCATCTTCCGATGGAGGGTCGAGAATTAGATTTATATCACACGGGCAGATGCCGCTTGGACGAAAAGGGGCCCGCATCCCTCGATCGAGCAATCACGCGGGAACGTTTAACCGGACAGCATCACTGTCCATGCAGAGGTCAGCAATGATCTCCAGGATTTTGGCGCGATCGGACCTGGATCGCGAGCCGGACCTTGGCCCGATGTCGCGACACGCCCCAAGATTAAGAGAGCATCGTTCCGGTTGGACGGTTGGTCTCGCTTCTCATCCGGCACGCTCTCCCGCTGGTTCAAGAGCATGTCTTGAACGGGCGCGCCGCCCTACACTCAAAAATTAAGGTGGCCGTGCCTCAAGAGCCCGCCGCGCGCGAGCCGGCGAAATTCGTGTTGCCAACCCAATCGGATCCCGCCATAGCGCGACCGCATAAGTTAACGGAACCGCGCCTGCCGCTCGATCATTGTCATAGGGCTTGAGAGCTGCGGCGGCTGTGATGACACATCGGCAAGATACTTCCGGATACCACTCAAGCGAATCCTGCCACCCAATGGTACCGCAAATTGCGCAACCAACAGGAACTTTCGCGCTCACAATCCTTGAATTTCGCGTATTGCGTAAGGCTTTATCAACCAACGGCGCCCTAAAATTCCTGTGGATTTGGTTGCTTACCCCTCGTCAGCTGCCTCAAAGTTGCTTCACACTAATGTTCATTACTTTTCACAGTTGGGTGGGGAACGCTGATCGTGGAATAAACGCGTTCGGCGGTTGGTTGTGGGAATGGAATCGTATCACTGGTTTCTTCTGGGAATCATGGTGGCATTCACGCCGAGCTTGCTCGTTCTAGGCGTATTGTTGCTGCGTCCCCCTGATAGGTCGCCAGACATCAACAGCCCGGAGAGCGAACCGTATTGACGTTCGCGTCTGTGCCCACCTACGGGCGCAGTTGTGCTCAATGACGTTGAGTGCAGCCTGACCTTGACGATCCCTTCACGGCGGGGATTCTCGCGCTATTGCATGGCAGGCTTGGTATTGATTCTCTGCCAGAACAAAAGCCCCGCGCTGCCGCCGATCAAGCAAATGACCATCACGACCAGTTCGCCATTGCTCATCCCCGCGCCGATGACGGCGTAGGGTAACAGGCCGAGGCCGATCCAGAGTAGCTTCTGCCATTGGTAGGAGTCGTGCAGCTTGGCAATATTGCGCCTTGCCTCCCACGTCTCTTTTGCCTCGGCGGAGAATGGCAGAGCGTGCCGCAGCACCGTTGGGACGACCCGCAGCGCAACCAACAAACCAATGAACAAGGCCAAAAATATCCACACCGTGTCGTGACCTGCGGAGAGCACGCGAAGCACCGGCAGGATACTCAAGCCAAGAGCCACGCGCGAGATGGCGCTCCATGGCCAGCTGCCAAGGCGGACGATAGTGCGCTCAAGAGGGTTCATGTGTTTGCTTCCGCATAACGTTAGGAGATCCCCCGCGATCGCATGGGACGCAGGTCACGCAGCACCGACAACGCGAGCCGCAGGGGGCCGGTGACCCTGAAGATGCCCACCGCGACCACGAGGTATGTGGCCAGGCAGATCTGGATGGACACAACAAACCTGGCCAGCTGGGAGAAATCGGCGAGGAACATGTGTTGCACCGCAAAGCCAACCGCAACGGTGATCAGCCCCGCAGCGGCCTGTGGACCCACTGCAGAGAGCACATCCTTAACTCCGATTTCGAACGGGCGTCCAGCATAGACTAGGGCCGGCACAAACAAGACAAACATGACGATCGTATATGCGGTGGCGACACCAATGAGTCCGAAGGGGAGGCCAGCCACCAATGCCACAAGCTGGCAGGCGGCACTGAACATCCCCCAGCGCATCCAGCGGTCGGATCGTCCAGCCGGGACGTGTAGCCAGCCCAGCGTGCGCTCGACGCTGTGGGCGATGCCCCGTACGGCAAAGATGCACAGCAGCGGACCGGCAGGCGCCCATTTCTGCCCCAGCAACAGCACCACGAAATCCTGGCCGGTGACGGCCAGCACCGCAAATGTCGGGGCGGTCACGAAGGTCACCAGCGACAACGCCGCAGCCCAAGATCGCTTCAGCTCCTCAACGTTGTCCTTGAGCTTGCTCAGGCCGGAGACCGCTATGTTGTGCAACCATTCTGTCGGAATGCTCATTAGATTGCTGTAAAGGAGAAAGGCGTTCTGGAAGTATCCCAGCGGGCCCGCTCCATAGAAATAACCGAGCGCAAGTCGATCTGCCGATCGAGCAAAATAATCCGTCATGGTGAAGCCCGTAACGCCCATTCCGAAACCAACTAGCTCCTTCACTTCCGGCGTAAGCCGAGGCCGTCCCGGCACCCATGGACAGATCATCCAGACGCACACGACGGTCAAGCCCGACGTCACAACCGGCTTTGCAACAGCCCAGTAACCCCATCCTGTAAACGCCATCGCAATGGCAACGATGCTGCCGATCACATTTGAAACAATATCGACGATTGCAATGTGCTGGAAATGCATGGCTCTTCGCATCAGCGCGTAGTGCTGGGTCGACAAAGCCGCCATAATGAACGCGAGCGACGATACGAGCGCAATGCCGGTCAAAGCGGGCTCACCAAAAAAGGCAGCGATGAGCCCGCTGCTTCCGGCAAGAACGACGGTCAATGCGACGCCAATCGCAAAGTTGAGCCAAAATAAGGTGCTCACTTCAACCTCGCTGATGTGCGTCTTCTCGGTGGACGCGTCGGTCGTGCCCAGATCTATGAGCATTGGGGCGAAACCAACCAGCGCCAACACCATGGCGACCAGACCAAAATCATGAGGACTGAGCAGACGGGCCAGCAGAACCGTCGATGCGACTTGCACGACGATGTTTACGAAACGCGCCGCAACATATATTACGCCCCCAAGTAGCGACGTACGG
>CAVWCR010000001.1:0-983635 GCA_963753575.1 uncultured Alphaproteobacteria bacterium | reverse complement strand
GGCCGCCTTGTTGGTTAGGTTGAGTGATGTGTAACAGTACTTATGGACAGCCATAAGCACAGTACTGAGGTTGAGCGGCTTGAGGTCATTGAGACCGGCCGACGGCGGCGCTGGTCTGATGATGAGAAGCTTCGGATCGTCCTGGAAAGCCTGCAGACGCCGCGAGCGATATCCTCGACAGCGCGGCGCCATGGCATATCGCGCTCATTGCTGGTGACGTGGCGGCGCTCGTTTCGCCCTGAGCCAAGCTGCCCTGGAGCACAACAAGCCGGTTTCGTGCCCGTGATGGTTGTCGCTGCTGCTGAGACGGCGCCGACGATGGACGCTGCGCCGGCGAGTGGGCGGATGGTGATTGTCGTCGGTAAAGATCGTCGTGTCATTGTTGACAGCAGCGTCGATGCGGCCGCTTTGGCGCGGGTGCTCGGTGTTCTGGAGCGGCGATGATCCCGATTCCGATCGGCGTCGGGTCTGGATCGCGACGGGCCACACCGACATGCGGCGCGGCATGCAGGGTCTGGCCTTGCAGGTTCAGGAGAGCCTGAAGCGCGATCCCCATGCCGGCGATCTCTATATCTTCCGAGGCCGGCGCGGCGATCTGGCCAAGATCCTCTGGCATGACGGGATCGGGCTGTCGCTCTATGCCAAGCGCCTGGACCGCGGAAAGTTCATCTGGCCATCGGCGTCAGGTGGCGCGGTGTCGATCTCGGCGGCGCAGATGGCGTACATGCTGGAAGGGATCGACTGGCGCAATCCACAACTGACGTGGCGGCCGACAAGCGCGGGATGAGCGAATAAAAATGTTGAGGCCGCGCGTATTTTGGGGCGCCACAAATCACTGAATCTATGATTCTACTTCGTCTCATGGATGCTGATCGCGCCGATGCGTCGTTGCCTGAAAGAGCGTTGCGCCGCCGCTGAAAGCGGAGCTGGCGGTAGCGCGCGCAAAGGCGTCGGAAGACGCCGCGCTGATTGCGCAGCAGAAGCTTGCGGATCGCGAAGCTGGAGCGCCAGGTTTACGGGCAGCGATCGGAGCGCTCGGCGCGGCTGATCGACCAGCTGGCGCTGACCTTCGAAGAGCTGGAAGCGAGCGCGACGGAAGACGAGCTTGGCGGCGGAGCAGGCAGTCGCCAAAACGACGACGGTGCCGGATTTACGCGCAAGCGCGCCGAGCGCAACACGTTCCCCGACCACCTTCCGCGCGAGCGGGTGGTGATCGATCCGCCGACGGCGTGCGAATGCTGCGGCGGCAATCGCCTGCGCAAGCTCGGCGAAGACGTGACGCGAACGCTGGAATCGCTGCCGCGTCAGTGGAAAGTGATCGAGACGGTGCGGGAGAAGTTCACCTGCCGGGACTGCGAGAAGATCAGCCAGGCGCCGGCGCCGTTCCATGTGATCGCGCGAGGATGGGCGGGGCCGAGCCTGCTGGCCATGATCCTGTTCGAGAAGTTCGGCCAGCATCAGCCTCTGAACCGGCAGGCCGAGCGTTATGCGCTGGAAGGCGTGCCGATCGCGCTGTCGACCATGGCCGACGCCGTGGGAGCGGTCTGCACGGCGCTTGATCCGCTGCTTCGCCTGTGTGGAAGCCCATGTCATGGCGGCCGAGCGCCTCCATGGCGACGATACGACCGTGCCGGTGCTGGCCTAGGGCAAGACCGATACCGGGCGATGCTGGATCTATGTGCGGGACGACCGCCCCTTCGGCGGCTCCGGGCCGCCCGCGGCGATGTTCTACTACTCGCGCGATCGCAGGGGCGAGCATCCGCAGGCGCATCTGGCGGGACTATAGCCGGCATCCTGCAGGCCGACGCCTATGACGGCTACAACAAGCTCTATCTGGCCCGAGCGAAGTCCTGGGCCGATCCGGGAGGCGGCGTGCTGGGTCCATGCCCGGCGCCCGTTCTTCGCCATGGCGGATATCGAGGAGAACGCGCGACGCAAGGCCGCGGGCAAGAAGGAGATCCCCCTCTCGCCGATCGCGATCGAGATCGTGCGCCGCATCGACGCCCTGTTCGAATCGAGCGCATCCATCAATGGCAAGAGCGCCGACCAACGAATGGCTGTCCGGCAGACGCTAGAGCCGGCCGCTGGTCGACGATCTCCGAAGCCTATATGCGCGAGCAGTGCGCCAAGCTCTCCCGCGGGCACGATCTGGCCAAGGCCATCAACTACATGCTCAAGCGCTGGGCGGCCTTCACACTGCTTCCTCGACGATGGCCGCGTCTGCCTCTCGAACAATGCCGCCGAAAGAGGGCTGCGCGGCATCGCATTGGGCAGAAAGTCGTGGCTGTTCTGCGGGTCCGATCGCGGCGGGCGACGCGCTGCCGCCATGTATAGCCTCATCGTCACGGCGAAGATGAACGGCGTCGATCCTCAGGCCTGGCTCGCCGATGTCCTCGCTCGCATCGCCACCCATCCCGCCCACCGGCTCGATGAGCTGCTGCCCTGGAACTGGACGACGCGCAACAGCAAGGCTCGCGGCGCAGGCGGCCTGATGGTGCACGTCAACAAAGTCAACCACGTCACCACTATCAACCATGTCGCCGAGATGCTCGGCGAAAACGAGGACTGGCTGTTCGACGTCGCCAAAGAAATGGACACCGAGGATGGCGTGCATATGGGTCTACGGCGTCGGCGAAGACGGCGTGATGGCGTTCACCGACTTCGGGATCGAGAACCTCATCGAGCTGATCAAAATCCACAAAGACGACCCCGACGCTGCTCAAGCGTTGAAATCAGCAAGTATAACCAACCTGGCGGCCCACGCCGGATGCTTACGTTCCGGTGGCAAGTGTCGCTAATCAAGGGCACGCCCGCCAAATTCATCGATTACACGCTCGCTCCCGACGCAAAGACGGCGGAGGAACAGGTGGCCGAGGCGCATCAGATGAGCGACAGGCTACGCGATCGGCTAGTGGCAATACGCGAGGACCTGTAGCTGGCGGGGCGGTTTTCGATGGCCGCCCTCCGGCAAATTTTTTGTCCATTTCCGAGAACCAAAGCGGCGGCTAAAGCGACTAAGCCTATCGTTTGTCATCGTCATGGCGGAAAGCTTCAGCGTGGAACGGCGTCGGCTCATGCGTTTTCACGCAGCCAGGGTCATTTCCCTCCGAAAGCGACGGAAAGCGGACGTTCCGCGACTTCGGGACCGGGCCAAAAAGACGACCTTCCATTCAGTGAGCGGATCCTGAAAAGAGAGGCTCACCTGCATCCCACCCGCGAGTGCGATGTCGCTTGCAGCACTCGGTCCAATCACAAATGCTCCCCTGGACTAGGGCGTCAACTCTTCCAGCCAGATAAATTCGACTGGCGTTGTGGACATAGCGTTTACGCGTCGAAAGATATTTTGCATGTGATCCGACGCAATAAAGTCCTTTACCGCCTTGACATCTGATGCCTGCACTTCTGCGACAACGTGCACTCGGTTTTGATCTTCAATTCCACGGGTTAGCCGCCAACGGCCTACCTTGGGCGGAGGATTGGCTTCAAACACCTTTAGCCACTCGTCGAAATTTTTCAAACGATGGATTGCGACCAGCAAAGGCATGGGAGACTCCCTCCAATAGAAAAGTTCTCACCACGATCAGCATCATAGGGCTTGATCAATTAAAATATATCAGGTCGGCATTGTTATTTGTGGCGGAGCATCCCACCGCGAACGCGACGTAACGTCTCATCCGGGTCATGATCGATAAAACTCGGAGCAGGTATAACGAGCCCGCTCTTCTCCCAACAGCGGCACCGGAGCGGATATTCGAGTGCAAGCATGAGGATCGCAATGCGGCGCATGGCCCCCCAATGGAGACCAAGATTCATTTGAACGGCGATCCGTCCATTTTAGTGTGAGATAGATGGACCCCGCTCAGCCATCGAAGCTGGGCGGGGCACCGTGTTCCAACCGATCGCGAACGGCTCAATGGGCGAGCGGATCGGGGCGCAGCTGGACATGCACAACGAAGGGCTTGGTCCCCTTGCCGCCTTCCAGGTGCCACGGCGCGCGGTCGTTGGTCGACGCCCACAAGCCGCGACCTTTCCAGCCGGCATTCGGATCGTCGATGCGCCCCTCGAAGCCCTTTGAATAGAAGCCCATCGGATAAGGAATGTGCAGCGCGATCATCTTGCCGTCCTTGAACGCGACCAGGCCGTCGCTGAGGTTGGCGGCCGAGATCGGGACATCGTTGCCGAGACCCAGTGTGTTGTGCTGGTCGACCCAGGTGTAGTAGCTCGAACTCGGCGCTGTTGTCGCCGATGCCGTCGAAGCCCGGGCCCGGATATTTGTAGAAGCTCCAGCCTTCGGGGCAATGGTTGCCGGTCGCCTTCGGCCCGTTGAGCGGGCCCTTGCACTTGCGGCGATCGAAGCTGCCCAGGTGGCCGCTTGCGAGAGAAACCCAAACCACGCCCTTGCTGTCGATATCGCCGCCGCGCGGGCCGAAGCCTGGAAGGGGCACGTTGTAGATCTCCGTGATCGCCGTCTCGGCTGGGTTGGATCCCGGATTGATGCGCGCGATCGAACCCGGGTTGTTTCGGATCGTCCCCCACACCGAGCCGTCGACCGGGTTCACCATCACGGCATAGAAGGTCTGCGCGACGCGCCGATCCTTGCTCGGATCGAACGGCTGGTTCGGCTCGGTATATTCGCCGCGCTTGCCATCGCCGTTGGTGTCGAGGATGAGCGCGGTCCAGCCCTGCGCCTTGGCAGAGTCGTGAGTCTCGTCCCAGATTCTGGTATTGACCCAACCGACGACGCCGCCACCGCCGCCGCTCGACGCCCATAACGTGTTGTCGGCGTCATAGGCGAAATTCACATGGTGCGTGGTGAAGCAGGTGTCGACGAATTCAGCCTTCTTGGTCTTCGGATCGTAGAGCGTAATCATCCGCCCGCTCTGCTCCAGCGGGAACAGCTTAGCGGACGGATGGTCCGAGCCTTTCTTGCAGAAGGCCGGCTGATTCTTCTGGTCGCGGAATGCCGCCGCCATCCAGACCCGGCCTTTGCCGTCGAGCGTCGAGTTATGGTTGTTGAAATGCGCCGTCCAGATCTTCTCCTCGCCCCAGTAGGCGGACGGCCCCATCGCTGTTGCTCCCGCGGCATGGCCCGGACCCAGCATCTCGTGCATGTCCGGATCGCGGATCGGCGCCGGCTCGAGGGTGACGGAGTGCTTCACCGGATCGAGGACGGGGAAAGCGTCCATGCTGTATTCGGGCTGGCCGAACACCGGCCCATAGGCATTCACCGTCGGATTGCGCCAGTCGGTGACGGACGACGTGTGCAGGTAGTGCTTCTCGTCCGACCAGTCCCAGGTGGTGACCACGACATTGCGCTCGACGCCCTGCGGCCGCTTCGGCGTGGAATGCGGCAGCTCGCCTTTGGCGATCCGGTCGGTCCAATCGGCAAAATAGGCGAACGGCTCGGCGCCAAGCCGGTTGGGTACGACGGCCACCATTTGCTGGCCGCCCTGGCCGGACATGATGCGGCGCACCCAGGCTTCCTTGGATGATGGCCCGAAGAACGCCGGTATCGTGCGCGTTGCCTGGTTGCCGATTTGATGACAGCCGATGCAGCCATTGTTCTTGATCCCATTGAGCCAGTCGGTCAGCTTCACCTTGGCGGGGATTCCGCTGTTGCCATCGAAGTGGCTCTGATCCGGAATCTTGAGCATCGAATACCAATAGATCGCCGGATAATAATGGGCGGCTGCCGCCACATTGGGAGCCGCAACCGCCCGCAGATCGAGCCGCTCGCCGGGCGCGCCGTCGACCTTGGGCGAATCGACAAGGCCAAAGCCGCGCACCCACACCTTGTATTTGGCCTTCGGCAGATCGGGCAGCACGTAGCGGCCCCGATCGTCGGTGATCACGATCTTGGCAAAGCGGGTGGGAAGGTCGCGGGTCTCCGCGATGACCCAAACGCCGGCCTCCGGCCCGTTCGGACCGGTGACCACGCCGCCGATATCGTCATTGTCGATGGTGACGGCGGTCTGGGCCCTCAGCTCGCCGGGCGCAAGTGCCAGCCACGCCGCAACCGCAACCGCGACCGTGCCGATGTATAATGTTGATTTCATCCTCATTGAGCGTTCCTCTCCCGTCGCTGCTGATCGTTCGATGCTGCTCGGCGGCACTCACGCGGAATCGGCGTTTGTGCAGGTTCAGTCGAAGCTTGCAGCCTTTGATGCCGCCGGCCCGGATGGTCCGAGCCGGTGGAATTTCCAGAATACCTCGGCCCATCTTGGTTGAAAACCGACTTCGGCGGAGCGGCGCCGACCCAGGCAATTTTCTGGCATCAGACGGGGCGTCGGTGCCTCCCACCGAGGGTCGGCTCACCGTGTTTCGCGCGCCCCATAGCGTAGAGCATTGTTGGAACATCCTGCCAAAGCCTATATCCTCGACAATGTAGTTGCAGGATGATCGGCAGCGGACCTTATGATCGGTAGCGGATTTCGGGCGATGAATGACCCCAAACGAGCCCGATGACCGACGGCGTCAGCGCCGACATACCCGATTGGACGCGCGAGAGCCCGCGGCAGTTCTGGGATCCTGGCCGGCAACTCTTGCGCAGTCTCCGCGGCTATCAGTCTTGGCAGAGCCGCGGTGGGGTCTTGGGCCGCGTTCTCTGCCGATGGTATGTCTTGCGCCACCGGTTTTGGGGTGTCGTCACCGGCGCCGACATTCCACTCAATTGCAGGATTGGGGGTGGGCTCCTCATTCCGCATCCCAACGGGATCGTCATCCACCCTGAGGCCGAGATCGGAGTGAACTGCTTGATCTTTCAGCAAGTGACCATCGGCACGCGCGGTAAAGGCGGGGCGCCCATCATCGCGGGCGTGTGGATATCGGAGCTGGAGCAAAACTTCTGGGCACAATTCGGATTGGCCCTCATGCACTCGTTGGCGCGAATGCCGTCGTAACGTCGTAACGACTCACATCGCCAATGGAACAACCGAACAACCGTAGCTGGGATCCCCGCAAGGGTAGTAGGAAAGTATGTGAATGATTGGCATGCTCAAGTAAGGCTTGAGCGCGTGCGGATCGCAGCCCCGCTAGAGCGCGCACGCAAACACAACCGCCACCAAAAAGCCCCCTAGCCAGCTTATCCTATCGGTCACAGCAAAGATGACCGGATCTTGGCGCATCTCACCGCGTCCAGTCAGGAAGAAGGCGCGACCAAGCCAATAAACCAAAATAACGCATATACCCCAGAGAAGGGGGATGTCCCGCTCTTTGTTGAACATTGCGAAGCGGTCGCTGCCGAGGTTGACGTTACGCGGCGTTAGCTTGGCGAGCAAGGACGCCGTGAGTTGAGCTTTTCGTTCGATGTGCTTCGAGAGCGGCACGAAGCGTTGGAAGTTGCTTGTGCGCCTTCAATCGTCGGAAGCCTTTGGCAGCTTCCTGCATCGCCGCCGCGGTCCAGCGCAGCGCCATCGAGGCTGATCTCCATCGCTTGACGTTGCGGCAGACGCGACGCACGGTGCTCATGACATTCTCAACGATGTTGGTGCAGGCGAGCGCCCGACGAAGTTCCTTCGGCAGGCCGAGCCGCGTGACGGTGAGGATTTCGTCGAGGCCCTCCAGAATGCTCGCCGATACGCCCGGAGCGTCGTGTTCCAACCGTCGCGCGAGATTGCGGATCAACTTTTCGGCCTTCTCGGCATCGTCCAATTCCCAGGCTTGGCGCAGCACCCGGCGGACAGCGGCATGCAGCGGCTTCGGCAACCGCTCCATGATGTTGCGAGCCTTGTGAATCTGGCACCGTTGAATCAGCGCCTCGCGTCCAAAGCTGCGCCGGATCGCTTTCGAGAGCGCCTTCGATCCGTCGATGATGAACAACCGCGGCATCGCCGGATCGAGCCCGCGCGCGAGGAGATTGTCGATGAGTGCCTGCACCACGGCCGCATTCTCGGTCGCGCCCTCAATCAGCCCGAGCGGATGCTTCACGCCGTTGCCGTCGATCCCGATCGCTGCCACCAGCACCAGGTCGCCGGTCATGTGGATGCCGTCGATCTGCACCACCAGAAGGTCGAGCCTCGACAGGTCCGAAGCCATCCACTCCTGCATGCGTGCAGCCGAGAGCGCGACGAAGTGACGTGACGCCGCCGACTTCGATACTCCGCTCCCCGCCGGCGCCGGAACGTCCCCCTCGGGCAATCGTACCGCACGCCTGAACTTGCGCGTCGACACGTTGATCAGCATCAGGTTCATCGCCCACCGGCCGAGCCAGTCCTCCTCGACCGCCCGCTCCCAGCTTGCCAGCGGCAGTTCTTTCCCATCCAGCCCGCGGACCCGAGGCCGCTCGATCGCAACCTTGCCGGCGTGGAAGCCGATCTTGCCCGCCGTGCGCCCCCAGCGATGACCGCGCCGGTCCTCGCTGCGTGAATTGCCGTGGCCCACAGGCCTCCTCGGCGTCCGCTTCCATCATCGCGCCCAGCGTCTCCAGCCCGGCCGCCAGGCAGAAACACGACAGGACGCAGACACCTCTGCCCACGCCTTACCCACAGGCGCGTTCGGCATGGCACTCGTCATCATGGTAGATGTTTTCATGGCGTTGCTTTCCTTTCGAGGATTCGACACCCCGAGCCTACCGGCTCAAGGCGAGCAACGCCGCTCCTTCTAGTTCAACATCGGGAGGGACATCCCCCAGAGAAGGTCTGGCCGTGCATAGAGCAATTTTACGTCAGGCGAGTTGATGTAGAGCGCAAGAATGAGTACCCCGACAAAGCCCGAAGCGCAGAGCAGCGCGTTCATGATGGCGAGATCCTCGCGGCGATATCCGCGGCCCATAATTTTTTCCACACTCGACTCGGGCTGACGCTGGACTTCAGTTGCACGCTTCATCAGAGCCAAACTCAGAAAAATGAAGAAACAGAAGCCAACTAGCCAGTGAGAAAGCGCTATTCCGGTGGCAACGCCGCCGGCCACCACGCGGACCCCATAGAGCGCAGCGAGTGTAACAACATCGACCATTAGCTTACGCTTGAGGTAAAGTGAATATGACAGCGTTAGGCCGAAATACCCAATAAGGACTGCCGCAAATGCCGAAGGAAGGACTGACGCCAGAGCGATGGAAACTATTAGCGAACCTGAGCACAAAATCGCGACATGGCTGAACGATAACAAGCCCGCAGCAAGGGGTCGGTGACGTTTCGTCGAGTGGGCGCGATCGTTGTGAACGTCGAGGGCATCGTTGATCAGATACATACCGGACGCACCAAGGCTAAAAGACGCAAAGGCAAGTAGGGTCGCAAGTAGAGTGCCTAAGCTAAGGTCGTGCCCCGCAATGGCGGGCAGCGCTACCAATATGTTTTTGATCCATTGGTGTGGCCGCAAAGACACTACACAGGACTGCGGAATAGAGGCGCGCCTGTCGAGGTTGATCGCGCTCGGCACGTCCCGTCTCAGTCGTTCTACCGCTCCGGAGGTCGCACCTGCGATCATGGCACTCCGCGCAACCCTCCAAACCGGCACGTCAACTGAAGCATTTCCGATGTAGTCGAAGCCGTGCGCGCCTAGGGCATCGACAAGACAGCAAGCCCTCGATTTGCCCACGAGCCCGGTTCCATCGTCTGATGCAAACACGCCATCGAAGTCGCCCATTTCTTCTGCGACCATCCGTGCAACGCGCTTGTCCGCCCGGGTGGCGAGGTAAACTTTCCGCCCGTCCCTTCGCGCTTGTCTCATCACTTCACGAACCGCCTCATTAATCGGCACCATCCGTGTGTGGGGAAGCAGAAGATCAGTAACCCACCCCTTAAAGGCGGCAAATCCCTTTGTCAGCATTAACAAGGCTTGCGCGGCTTGTAACGGTTGCCGCGTAATGACATGGACAAGCGCCTCATGAAATACGTCACTCTTGAGAAGTGCTCCCTCCAAATCTATGACAAGCGGCACATCAACCGAAGCCATTACTCTATCGTCCATGGTTACCTTTGCAGGACCCAGTCGCCTCTGAGGATAAGAGAGATCGTTCGTCATAAATGGTAAGAGATCACAGGCCAAGGGTTCGAATTTTCGATGGGTTTCCCTCGACGAGCGAGTGGGGCGGAACGTCTGTGTTCACAACTGAGTTTGCACCGACGATGCTCCCGTGTCCAACAGTGATGTTCCCAACAATTACGGCGCCCGCACCAATGTCTACATTATCTTCAATGACTGGTTTTGCGTTTAAGTCCGAAACATGCCGGATACCGATTGTCGTATTCTGCCGGATAATCACACCATTTCCAATTCGTCTCGCTCCTATGATAATTCCGCCAAAATGCTCGATTTTTACGCTGCGTCCAACAGCCACGGTGTAATCAAGCTTAATCCCGCAGAAAACCTGACACAGTTTCGCGAGAACCAAATAAAGCACGGTCAGTGGGGCGCGAAATAGTCTCCATGGAATCGACATCCGCCAATTACCGAACCGATTGACAAAAAGCGCCATAAAACCCTGCGCAAATATGCTGCGGCCATTGCTCAAATAGTCTTCACGGACAAGAGCCCAAAAAGCAATTCCCTGCGGATTTCGGTTAATCTCACCTTGGGGGAGCGGAGGCGCCTTTGCAGGCATCCTCGACCAGCTCAAACTACCTCCCTCAAAGCTCCACCGGCCTTCTCGCTCAACGAGGCCTTCGATCTCCGCTATCGTGCGAGACGCCCAATTTTGAGGAGTATAACCAAGTACCCGTTCGAGAGCTAATCCGACCTGGATGTACGACAAAGAATCACCACCCAATTTCTCGAAACTACTGTCGGGGTCAATTGATGTTAGGCCCAGACAGCGGCTAATGACTTGGCGAAAGCTATTGCCACGCGCCGAGCGCAGGTCGCTCATTGCGTACTTGCCAACTCCCGACTGAACCATCTCAGTCAATTGTCGGCGGCGAGTCTTTCCGGTTACGGTTTTTGGTATTAAGGCTATGTCACGAACGACGACAGCCGCAGAGGCCTCAAGGCCGTGATCTTTTAATGCCTCGACCGCCGCATCTCTAAGTCTTTCTGGTTCGATCGAATTACTCAATTCCCTTGCGACAAGCACACCGTCACCGCGCAAAGCATCAGGCATTCGCGACACAGCGAAGCCCTCATTGATATGCAAGATCTCTTGAATGCGCTTTTCCAGCACTTCCGGGTGTACTTTAATTCCGCTACAGTTGATAACGTCATCGGCGCGTCCGTCAAAAAATAAATAGCCCCCCTCGACGTGCCCAAGATCGCTTGTTCGAAACCAACCTTCGCGATCAGCTAAAGGACGCTCACATCCGTCGATCAGCATCCCGCACGAGAGATGAGGTCCTTTTATTGCGATACGTTCATCATTGTCGATCTTAATCTCAACAAGGCCAGTCGGCTTACCGACAAACTCGAGATAAGCCGAATCCTCTGAATGAATCTCGAGAAGAGTGGTCCTGGACGCTTCGGTTAAGCCATAATGTTGCACTATTATTGCATTAGGAAACAACGTGCGGAGTTCCATCTTCTCAAACCCACCCATGTACTGACTTCCAATTTCAATCCACCGTACTCTTTCCGCCACTGGCTTTAGTAAATCCTTATTCGCCATGAGCAGACGCCAGAGAGTGGGCACGGCGGAAATCGCGTTGATCTCGTTCGCTTCCAACATCGAGGCGATCTCGGAAG
Source organism: uncultured Alphaproteobacteria bacterium (assembly GCA_963753575.1). Taxonomy (GTDB): domain Bacteria; phylum Pseudomonadota; class Alphaproteobacteria; order Rhizobiales; family Xanthobacteraceae; genus VAZQ01. The sequence continues at coordinate 972,025 of CAVWCR010000001.1, read as the reverse complement.
GGCGAAACCCCGAAGCAGGGATAAAGGCCTTCCCACCAACCGCACAAATCGTTCGGCACCTAGCGTATCCAAATGAGTGATATACTGGCACCCCAACATATTCGCGCACCAACTCGTTCAATTTCATAATGTCTTGGAGACGTTCATGCACGTCATAGAGAGCTCGGTGCGTCAGTAGAATGCCCTTTGGAGGACCTTCGGTACCCGAGGTAAAGGAAATCTGCGCAACACTATCGACATCTCTTGGCTTGAAGAGATGGTCTAACCAGCCACCGACGCCCTCGGGGGTCACGAAATCGGATATTGCCGACGCAGAGATCCTTTCATGGTCGCCACGGCTCCTAAGTGGGACCGCCACATCACCGTTTTCAAGGCAGTCGAGCATTGCTTCGATGTAACCTGGACAGTTACTTGCAACGATTCCGACACGCTTTGCCCTTCCGACCCGCTGCATTATTAGCTCTCAAACATCCAACTCGCCTTCCCAGACATCGTCGTTGTTAAGTCTATCGCAGACCCCGCGTGATAATCGGCACCAAAGAAAGCCTGAGAAATTTTGTCATCGATACGCCACCCGTCGGTATGTTACGGCCTTGCGCAATTGATTTCACGCGAAATATGGTCTCCCCAAGTAACCAGCAGCTTCCCGAAAGAAACGCGCGGCAGCGGCCGTGGTTCTTCACAAAATATCGGCGCCAAGATCGATACCAATAGTCCGGCAACGCGCCGCGTTGAGAAATCTCCTCCCTGATCCCCGTGGCTTGACCAGCTAGATGCATGACGATGCTCTCGGGATTGTGCCAGATTTCCCAGTTCAATTTGGTCGTGCGCAGCATAAAATCGACTTCTTCATAGTAGAGGAAGAAATTGTCATCCATCAAACCAGTTTGCTCGAATACATTGCGCCGAACCATGAACGCGGCGCCAGATACCCAATCGGTCTTGTGCTGAACCGGCTGAAGCGGCGGCGAAATATCCCATCGCGAAAGAAGGCAGGCTAGCATGTTAGTCTTCGCGCCTCTAATAAATTCACCCACCGGGGACGGAAACCGGAACGCACAGCGGCGAGAGCTTCCATCCGGGTTGATCAGCAGGCTACCTACAATTCCAGCTTCGGGTCTCTTCAGTAGAAAATCTCTAGATGAATGAACTGCGCCGGGTTGAATGCAGGCGTCGGGGTTTAAAAAGAAAATGAATGGGCAATCTTGCGGATTACTGAGCATGTTGGCTAAAGCCACATTGTTCCCGCCGGCGAAGCCTAGGTTTGCGGTCTGCGGAAGCAGACGAACCCAATCAGCCCATCCGCGGCTCGCAATCTCCGCGCTCAGTAGCTGCACCGAGCCATCCCGCGAGTCGTTGTCGACCACATAGACTTGTAGTTGACTATTGAGACGTTCCTTCTCCACGGCTAAGGCCGAGAGATTTTCAATGACAAGCGGCGCGGTACGGTAGTTGACGATGATGACACCAACGCTCTGCATCGTACGCTGACGGCCATGACACATTTTCTAAAGGGACCTATCAATATCGTCTCGAAAATCACAATGCAAATCCCGCGCACGACTCGGCTGTCCCCACCAGGTTCCAACAGGAATGCTTCGACCAGAGCGGCATATTGTAGTGTATTGATAAATAGCAATAATACCCCGCATGTTGCGAAGCGAGGGGACAATGAAGGATTTGACCGAAGCGTCCACTGTCCGACCGGACCTGATGTCATGGGCGATTGGAAAGATGGCCGGACGTCTCGGACCTGTAGTTCTAATGTATCACTCGGTCGAAGCGGGCGGCAATACTCCCGCCTGGCGGTGGGCGGTGTCATTGCAGCGCTTTCGAGAGCAAATTGACTATCTTACCTCGGAAGGCTGGCAGTTTCGCCGACTCGATGAGCTGAATTCGAATGATCCGGCGCCCCGCAAGCAAGTGGTCCTCACCTTTGACGATGCCTATGCCGATACGTTACAGGCCGCGGAAATATTGACAGCTGGCAAGCAGCGCGCATCTTGGTTTGTTGTATCAAGTGCAATGTGCGGTCGATCGACCTGGCTCGACGATGGCGTGGCGCCACGCGCAACACTACCTCCAAGTCAACTCCGCGAACTTATCGCAAGTGGGATGGAAATCGGAGCGCATTCTAAGACCCACAGGCGGCTAGCGGAGATCAATCCGGCGGAATTGAAAGGCGAAACAGCGCAATGCAAGACAGAAATTGAGGATAGCTTGGGAGTGAAGATTACAAGCTTTTCCTATCCGTACGGCAGTTACAATCCGTCGGTCGTTTCGTCCGTTCGGCAAGCTGGCTTTGAAAGGGCTTGTACGACCGAAAACGGGCCAGCTTTCTTTGGGACAGACGATTTTGGAATTCGGCGATTGACGGTCACAGCCGATGACACCCTTGCTCAATTTGCTCGTAAGTTATTTCTTCTCAATGATGACCCGGGCATCAGAGGCCTAGTTCGATCGACAAGACGAATAACTCGGACCGCACTGGGGCTTGACTAGGATACAATACAGTCACGATCGAACTGCAACCTCGTTTGAAACTTTCTTACCAACTCCACAATTGCAAGCGCAGCCAGCATCGCGATGAACGGGTGGGATGGAAGATGGTATCGATCCGAGACGACGGTGATGGCGTATACGGCTGAAAAATAGCCCCACGTCGAAATGGCTGGATTCGAAATCGAAGGTATGAGCCCGCGCTCTTAAATCATCATCGCCGCCCCAATCAAAGCAAGCAACAATACCATAGTCCAATATGTCTGCGTGACTATCTTGAGGGGGTTCTGCGCGCGCTCACCGAACTGACGGCTGATCCCCTTAGCATTCCAGTGTACAGCTATCGTTTCGCTCACATGGAGAAATACGGCCTTCTTGATCGTGCGCAAGATGAATGCGACAGGATCCGCTATGATATATTTTACTGCTTCCTCCCCAAGCGCCTTGTCACGTTCATACTCATTCAATCCCGGTGTTTCACGAGGATGCATGTAGTATCCCGTCGCAGCGGGGTTGTTCCCCATCCAAAGGTTGCCGCCGCCATTGGTAGAGACTGTCACAAAGTGTCCAAAAAGCATTGTATTCCGAACTGACCAAGGCGCGATCGTTGAGAACATGAGCGCCGTTGCGAAAATTACGATTGGCAATTCATCGCGGAGCTTTCGCCAATTAGGCACCGATGAGAGCCATGCGACGATTGGCAGGAAGAGCACGATAGGTCGAAAATAAGCTGCCGCGCCGAAGGCGAGGCCGCTCAGCAGGGCGCGCAAGAATGCAGGAAACTGTGGGCTGAACCAAACGGCAAACCCAAGCAACACCAGGAATGTAAATGGCAGTTCACTCGCCAAGACTGTTACGTAGGCTATTTGCGTCGGCCAGGTCGCCATAAGCCCGCCAGCAACAAGTGCGGTCGTCTCATTGAAAAGCAGCCGGCAAAGCCAAATTGTGAGGGCGACTACACCGCAACTCAGGACGACATTAAACATCGCAATAGCGATGTAATTGAATCCAAATACGGAATACAGACCGGCATAAATTGCTGAGGTCCCCACCGGCCAATACGCGGACGGCTGATCAGGCCGCCAGCCATAGACGCCATGCTCGACAAGAGTGCGCGCAAAGGTATCGTACGCCGAACCATCCGAAACGGGATCAACGGGGATGAGCGCGGTCCAGACCAATCGAAGGGCAAGGGCCACAGCAAGAATAGCGACTGCCGCTCCGGCATTCCCAGCTCGCAAATCACCCTTCCCCTGCATCTTACGCATCCAAGCTCTAGTCTTAGACCCACACTCGAGGCAGCTCGCCGCAGGGTGCTACGCAAGCGGCAAGCATTGTTCCAGATTGCAATCCTGGAACTCTTGGCTTAGTTGGACTGATCAAACTACCAGAGACAGAACTGATCCAATTGGTAGAACACAGTCAAGCGGTTCTTGCATTTGCCATGATCAGCACCAAGGCGAGGTCCGGGGTCGTCGCAATCGGCCGCAACGAGGGCGAACGCTTGAAGCGGTGCTTGAACTCAGTATCAACAGCCGATGCTGTGATCTATGTCGACTCCGGCTCGACCGATGGGTCTGCAGAATGGGCGCGGAGCCAAGGTGTTGCGGTGCTCGAACTGGACATGACCTTGCCCTTCACCGCTGCCCGCGCGCGTAATGCAGGATTTCAGGCGCCTGCGGGAGCAGGCGCCTGAGATCGCTATGTGCAGTTTGTAGACGCCGACTGTGAGATCAGGAGCGATTGGCCGGAACGGGCGGTGTCCTTTCTCGAGGAGCACCCCGATATCGGTGCGGTGGCCGGACGGCTGCGCGAACGCCATCCTGAACACTCGGTCTACAACTGGCTGTGTGATCGGGAATGGGATGTGCCAGCCGGCGAGAGCGCGCTGGTGCGGCGGCAATCGCGATGATGCGCACGGAGGCGCTCGATGCGGTGGGCGGCTTTCGCGACGACTTTATTGCCGGCGAGGAGCCGGAGCTGTGCGTTCGTCTGCGCGCCGCAGGTTGGCGGATCTGGCGCCTCGATGCCGACATGGCTATGCACGACGCCGCCATGACGCGATTTGGTCAGTGGTGGCGGCGCGCTGCACGCGCCGGCTACGCCTTTGCACAAGGCGCGTCCTTGCACGGAGCGCCGCCAGAGCGTCACTTGTGTGGGAGATGCGCCGCGCCTGGATTTGGGGCATTTGGCTGCCGCTTGTGCTGCATGACAGGTGGAGCTGCTATTCGGCCCCTGGGGCTGGGCCGTCTGGCTGATCTACCCGCTTCAAATCCTGCGCCAGACGCGTACGCAACCGCGGGCTCGCTCAGCGAGCGCGCCACGCTCGCCTTGTTCCAGATGCTGGCGCGCTTTGCCGAGGCCTGGGGCCAGATCAAGTTCCTGCGCGACCGCCTGCTCGGCCGCCAGGCGCGCCTCATCGAGTACAAATGACCCCCATGCGCATCGCCTACCTGATCAACCACTATCCAAGGGTCAGCCACAGCTTCATCCGGCGCGAGATCCTGGCGCTTGAGCGGCAGGGCTTCGAGGTCATGCGCATTGCGCTGCGCGGCTGGGACGGCGAGCTCAGTCGATGCGGCCGACGAAGCCGAGCACGCACGCACGCGCTATGTGCTGCGCGTGGGCGCGCCGGCCTTGCTGCTTGCCGTCGCGCGCATGCTGCTGCGTTCGGCCGGCCCGCTTTGCACGCGCGCTGGCTCTCGCCTGGCGCATGAGCCGGCGCGCGGAACGGCCCCTGCCCTTTCACCTCATCTACCTGGCCGAGGCCTGTTGCATCGCGCCGTGGCTGCGCGACGGCGGCATCGAGCATCTTCATGCCCACTTCGGCACCAACTCGGCCGAGGTTGCGATGTTGGCGCACGTCTTGGGCGGGCCGCCCTGGAGCTTCACGGTTCATGGGCCGGAGGAATTCGACAAGGCGCCGATCATCGGGCTTGCCGAGAAAACTCCGCCGTTGCGCGTTCGTGGTAGCGGTCAGCTCGTATGGGCGCAGCCAGCTCTATCGGCTGGTCGAGCGCGCGCACTGGCCCAAGATTCAGGTCGTGCACTGCGGGCTCGAGCCCGACTTTCACGCAGTTCCCGCAAGCCCACCGCCCTCAGCGCGGCGGCTCGTTTGCGTCGGGCAGGCTCTGCGAAGCGAAGGGGCAGCTTTTGCTGGTCGAGGCCGCCAAGCGCTTGGCGCGAACAAGGCGTGGACTTCGAGTTGGTGCTGGCCGGCGACGGCGAGCTGCGCACTGAAATCGAGACGCTGATCGCAACCTACGGCCTCAAGGCCAAAGTCCGGATCTTGGGCTGGATCAGCGGCGACCGGGTGCGCGAGGAAATCCTGGCCGCGCGCGCGCTCGTGCTGCCAAGCTTTGCCGAGGGCTTGCCCGTCGTGATCATGGAGGCCATGGCGTTGCGGCGGCCGGTGATCAGCACTTACATTGCCGGCATCCCGGAACTGGTGCGCCCGGGAGTCGACGGCTGGCTGGTGCCGGCTGGCGACGAGGAGGCACTGGCCGAAGCCATGCGCGCGTGCTTCGATGCGCCGGCGGAGACGCTCATACGCATGGGCGAAGCGGCGTGCGAGCGGGTGCTGGCGCGGCACGATGCGGAGAGGGAGGCGCAAAAACTTGGACGATTGTTCACATTAAGCGGCTAAGGATGATCCGCCGACACCGATGCTCCGACCCCGTGTCCCGCGGCTGCATCGGGCGCAGCCTCGCAAGGCCACAGGCCTTGCGAACGCAACCAGCCCTGGAAATGCTCCGCGATCCGCTCCTCCGTGCACTCGCGCGCGGCGAACTGCCGCCCGTTGTCTCCGAGGCGCACGCACAGCATGGGCTCGTTCCAAAGTCTCCTAATCGCGACGGCCAGTCCTTCCACGGAACCGGCGGCGACAGTGAGCGCGTTGTCACCGTCGCGCACGTAATCGTGGACGCCCGAGGAATCCGTAATCACGAACGCCTTGCCCAGGTGCATGGCAGCGACCAATGTCACGTGTCCGCACGGCACCTCGCTGCCGATCAGCGGCAGCGCCATGAAGCGTGAATGCGCAAGCACATTCATGGTCTTTCCAAACGGTATATTCGTATGGACCGCAACATTTGCGGGCAAGTCTAGGCCCCGAAGGCTATCCGGACGCACCACCAGCACGAACCGAACATCGGGAAGCCACCGCGCCGCCTCGATTAGCGTCCGATAGTCGCGCGCATTGCCGCCCACGGCGCATACGTAGGGCCCCTCTTCCAACGGCGTATCCGGCCCCTCAACTCGCGGTGGCTCAACGCCCCAGAGAACCACATCGAACCGCTCCGGCGGCAGGCCAAATGTCTTGGCGTAGAGGTCCCGCTCCACCGTCGAAAACACCACGAAGCGATCGATCTCCGACAGCGACCGCTTGAACACCAGCCGCTTCGGCCAGGAGGGCAGAGACGTGAAATTGAACGAATGGGCCAGGATCGGGATGCGAAGGCCGGTCATACGTGCGAAGAGCCCACACCAGGCCGCCGACGTCGGACCATGGGCAACAATCGCCTGCGCGCCTGCGCGGCGGGCCATCCGCACCGCCTCGAAAGCACCGCGCAGCCGCGCCACATTGAAGCGGGTGATCCTTTCGAGCGAGTTCCGTGGAACGCAGCGCACAAACTCGAAACGAATGCTGGAGCCGGCGAAGCTCTCTTCCAGCCAACGCCACCCGAGGTCGGCGATTTCAGCACAAACGACAACTGTAATCTGCACAAGAACTCCAACCCGAATGCCCTGTTCGCATCCAACCGATCTAGGAATAAAATGCAAGCAAAACCCTGCATGTAGAATGCAGTGACCTCCGTACTAAAAGACCTATTGAATGAGCGCCTACCTCATGAGCAGCGGACAATCACAAACAGACAATGCATCACGGGTAGGGCCGGCCATATCACCCGGAGCGTCCCTTGAAGCACAAAGAACCTATCTCTTACAACGGCATTCCTGTGTACTTGCACTTCAGCAGCGTCGAAGTGGAACTCTCTTCGCATCCCGACGAAGACAGGGCTGTCGAGCTTGCTGAAAGCGCCGGATGGAAGAAAAGAAGTCTCTTGAGACAGTGTGCGGCCCCGATATGGTCTCCTATTCGGCAGACCGGGCACGCTCGAACTCCCTCGACCTGTTGCCGCTTTCAAAGAATATGATTGCGCTTGAGACCGGCATAGGCTTGGAGAGAACACCGCAGAAATTGCATCCCGCGCTGGTCGCTTGGACACATTAGAAGTCCATCTGATCAACCCCAGCGATGGGGATGTCCCTCCCGATGTTGAACTAGAAGGAGCGGCGTTGCTCGCCTTGAGCCGGTAGGCTCGGGGTGTCGAATCCTCGAAAGGAAAGCAACGCCATGAAAACATCTACCATGATGACGAGTGCCATGCCGAACGCGCCTGTGGGTAAGGCGTGGGCAGAGGTGTCTGCGTCCTTCGATCGTTTCTGCCTGGCGGCCGGGCTGGAGACGCTGGGCGCGATGATGGAAGCGGACGCCGAGGAGGCCTGTGGGCCACGGCATTCACGCAGCGAGGACCGGCGCGGTCATCGCTGGGGGCGCACGGCGGGCAAGATCGGCTTCCACGCCGGCAAGGTTGCGATCGAGCGGCCTCGGGTCCGCGGGCTGGATGGGAAAGAACTGCCGCTGGCAAGCTGGGAGCGGGCGGTCGAGGAGGACTGGCTCGGCCGGTGGGCGATGAACCTGATGCTGATCAACGTGTCGACGCGCAAGTTCAGGCGTGCGGTACGATTGCCCGAGGGGGACGTTCCGGCGCCGGCGGGGAGCGGAGTATCGAAGTCGGCGGCGTCACGTCACTTCGTCGCGCTCTCGGCTGCACGCATGCAGGAGTGGATGGCTTCGGACCTGTCGAGGCTCGACCTTCTGGTGGTGCAGATCGACGGCATCCACATGACCGGCGACCTGGTGCTGGTGGCAGCGATCGGGATCGACGGCAACGGCGTGAAGCATCCGCTCGGGCTGATTGAGGGCGCGACCGAGAATGCGGCCGTGGTGCAGGCACTCATCGACAATCTCCTCGCGCGCGGGCTCGATCCGGCGATGCCGCGGTTGTTCATCATCGACGGATCGAAGGCGCTCTCGAAAGCGATCCGGCGCAGCTTTGGACGCGAGGCGCTGATTTAACGGTGCCAGATTCACAAGGCTCGCAACATCATGGAGCGGTTGCCGAAGCCGCTGCATGCCGCTGTCCGCCGGGTGCTGCGCCAAGCCTGGGAATTGGACGATGCCGAGAAGGCCGAAAAGTTGATCCGCAATCTCGCGCGACGGTTGGAACACGACGCTCCGGGCGTATCGGCGAGCATTCTGGAGGGCCTCGACGAAATCCTCACCGTCACGCGGCTCGGCCTGCCGAAGGAACTTCGTCGGGCGCTCGCCTGCACCAACATCGTTGAGAATGTCATGAGCACCGTGCGTCGCGTCTGCCGCAACGTCAAGCGATGGAGATCAGCCTCGATGGCGCTGCGCTGGACCGCGGCGGCGATGCAGGAAGCTGCCAAAGGCTTCCGACGATTGAAGGCGCACAAGCAACTTCCAACGCTTCGTGCCGCTCTCGAAGCACATCGAACGAAAAGCTCAACTCACGGCGTCCTTGCTCGCCAAGCTAACGCCGCGTAACGTCAACCTCGGCAGCGACCGCTTCGCAATGTTCAACAAAGAGCGGGACATCCCCCCAGCGATTGGTTGCACCGAACAGCCCCGAACAGTTGTTCGCTGACACACATCAGATATTTCGCATCTTGCAGATGTGTAGTAGCAGATTGAGGCTGTCTCTGCGTCGATAGAACGTATACGGACGGCGCAATGCTATGACCAATCGCTTGAGAGTATTCTTGCCAAACAGTACCTGTGTGAAGTCGTCCAGCTCTATGCGCACCTCGGGAGACAGTTCGGCCCCGAAGAAGCACACCGTTTCCTGGATATTGGGAAACGCATCAATAGCCAATTGCAGCGTCTGTGCCACCTTGCTCGTCAACGACGACTTGCCGGCCCTTCCAGCACTGATGACATTGTGGGAGTGCTGCCGATAGAGCAGCAGCGCTTGATCGATAAATCGCCGCTGTCCTAGTGCAGCCGCAATCAGGGCGCTGTGGTAGTCATAAGGCAATAAGGGTTGCATGCGCAGTATCTGTTTGCGCAGATGAGAATTGACCATAGTAGCTGCTCCTTGGACGCAATTAGAAGATAGGAGCGCTGAGAGCCCAATTATTCTCCCCCTTGCCCCGATGAAGCGCTCCTTCGTGACTGTAAGATTGCGGTCAACCACCGCTGCATCGCAATGGACGAGCGTAGGAAGGCTCGAAGCTTGTCGCTCAGAAATGAGCATTTCCTTCAACGTTAATTCAATCTTGGTTGGCAACCAAATGTCGTCCTGGTCGCAAAACATTACGTAAGGTGCGGTGGACAGGCCAAGCAGATGATGGAAGTTTTGGTTGACGCCGAGGTTCCCCAAATCATCCTTTACCAGGACAACTCGTGTTTCCGCTTCGGATATTCGTTGCAACAGCTCTATAGTGTGATCTGCCGAACCATCATCGCGGATCAACAAGCGCCATTCGGTATGAGTTTGTGCGCGCAAGGACTTCGATCTGCTCCTGAACGAATTCAGCGCCGTTATAAGTTCCCATGATGATGTCGACCGGCGCTTCATCAGTCATGGATGGATCCGAGCAGCGCTGAGCAATATCTTTGACTGTGGCAAGCCAAAACCGCGCGCAGGACATTGTCGCGCTTGGCGTATATACTCAGTTGTTTGCATCACTATTCTAACCATTTGATCACAAGAGAGAATATGCCCGCTGCGCCCATTCCCGCTATTACCATCGGAACGGGGAGCAACTCCGCTCGTAAGTCAAAGAACCCACTTCTTGCACTATAAATCAAAATTGCTGGAATACACAGAAGGCGGCTCAAAACGATCCCCCATACAGCCCCAGCTAGACCGAAGAACTGAAACCCTGTGGGTACGACCACGAAGAGCGTAAGGAGACAAATCGCTAAGATTTGCGAGAGTATTCGCGGTATTCCAAGCGCCACGAAACATTGAATGGCAATCTGGAATGGAGCCGCTAGCAAAGCAACCGCGAGAGCCTCCAGCATCCAACCCGCCTGCTCATAGCGGCCGTCGTAGAGCAGTCCTATTAAAGTCTGGCCCGAGATAACCAGGGCGCCCGAGCAGAAATACGCAAACGAAGCGATGACGGCATGAATTCGGTAGTAGCTTCGCTTCAATTCAGCTGGCCGTTCGCGCGCGATCTCGCAGAAAGTCGGAAGTGCTACGCCATCTGTGATTCTCGTCAACGCCTGTTCAACCGAGCTGAAAAGAAGAAACGCAATCACATACACGCCAAGCATGGTCGAATCGATGATTGCTCCAAGCAACAGGCGATCGGCATTTGACACGAGAAAGCCAAGGATTGATGAGATGAATATCCATTTTCCGAATTGAACGATCTCTCGAACGACCGATCTGTCCCACTCCCAGTGATTGATTTGGCCCGGCAGCCACGCATAACCGAGCGCTAGCGACACTATTCCCGAACAAACAGTGCCGGCGACAAGCGCCCAGATCGAACGGTCGAAAGAGACCCAAACGATCATAAGAAGCAGTCCAGCAATCTGTGCAGTGATTTCGACTTGAGTGATTCGTGCAATCGCAAGATGGCGACTAGCTGTATAGAAGTTGGTAGAATGGAACCCACCCATTAATGCGGTGATCGACAAAATGGCGATTACGCAGGGCAGGCGCGCATCCGCGTAGACCGTCCCCGAGGAAGCTAGCCCAAAACTATTTGCGAGCCAAATGAGCAAAGCGATGCCGAGGGCGCCGAGCCAGATTGCAACGCCCTGGAAAATCTGGATAGCCCACACGGTATTCAGAAATGAGGGCTCGTTTCCACGAACATTCTGAACAACGTTCGGCTTTAATCCTATGTCGGAAAACATTGCCAAGCCAACGATCATAATGGAAGCCATGGCTATCAAGCCAAAAACCTCGGGCATCAGCAGCCTCGTCATCAGCAAATTGCTGCCTAACCGTATAACCAAGCTGATGCCGTAGCCGGCAAGACTCCACGTGCCAGCGGTGATCACACGCTGTTTCAACGTGATTCGATCGGAAGGAGGCACGGATACGCCATCGCTAAGCATCGCTAGGACTTTCAGCAGAAGCGCTCGAATTCGGAATTCTATCCGATAACTGCCCATAAAGCGTCGACAGCGTGATTTTCCGAATATCTTCAGCCGTTCGCTTGGTCATAATCCGAAGACGACAACAGACCCCCCGCGAAAGGTGAGAGTCGAGAAATGACCAAACTTTGGACGATCGCGTCTTTCGCCAAGATAGGGCGCAGGACAACATCATGTTCGTCATGGTGGCGGAAATGCGTTCCTAAAGATTGGGTGCGTCCACTTAGGAATCGCTGCTTTGAAAAGCTTGCGAACACGCATGGTCCGCAAGAAAGATGCACCGTTCGTCGAGTGTTCACGAATGTACGGATCGTTGATAACCGGACAGCCGCGCAGAAATATACCAAAAGTATCGCCTCCTAGTTGAAGTGCAGTGAATTGAATTTTGAGATTGCTTAGGGATGTCAAAATTTCCCTCAGCGCCGCATCGACAATGCGGGCATCGTGAAAGCATATGACTGCGTCAGCAGCGCAAACTCCCAGGCAAAAGTCAAAATCAGAAACGACGCCAGCCCGTGTGTGTTCTCCGTCGATGAAACAGAAATGCGGTGGCTCTGATATCGCCGCGGGATTGACGTTTCTTGCGTCGGCATCGAATGTCGCTACTTTGCTGACCGCGATTGCGTCTATTCTGCGCAGATTGGCAAGCATCTGTTCGGTGGAATTATCCGGATAGCGAATGCTCTCGCCGCGATCATCGGGAGACAAAGAAAGCCGACCGTCGATGGAAAAGATCCTTCTGCATAATGGATCGACAAGGTGTTGCTGAATACTGCCACCAAGGTAGGAGCCTGTTTCCAAATAGACGTAGCCAGAACGTCGGATCGACCGCTGCACAGCAAGCCATGCTCTTCGGTCTTCGATACTTGACTGGCTTACAATCCGAGAAAAGAGGTCAACGTCTAGCGCTTGTAGCCTCTGCGCGAAGGTATCAGATGATCCCATCAGATGAACTCTTGATTGATCTCGATGCAACAGATAGCATGTTCCGCTTTGTGGCAAGAGCGTCTCATCTCAACATCAGCCAATAGCTCGCGAGGTTCCGGTCCAGCGCGATGTGATACCGCCCTCCCTCATACCGCGCCAGCCACCTCCCTTGCATCCCTCGCCAGCCCATGCTGCCGATAAACCTTCAGCCCCGCCGGCGCGCGGATCGTCAAGCCGCCCGACCACCGGCTCCGAACGAAACGGCTGGTCCGCGGCCTGCGGCACGGCGCGCGCGCCGAGCGAGATCAGGATCGATGCGCGAGGCGCTGATCGGCTTGTCGTCGAGGCTCTGCACCGCGACCGTCGCATTGCGCGTCTCGGCCGCGATCTCGACGTCCTTGAGCGCGATCGCGCGGCCGCCGATCCATCCCATCGCGGCCTGGGTGCGCGGCGTGTCGATGGTGTAGGTGCCGTGCTCCCAGTCGCGGACGAGCTCGCCGGTGTCGGAGGTGGCCGCGCCGGCCTCAGGGTCGATGAGCGAGACGTTTGGATCGGTGAACACCTTGGCGCCCGGGGGGATCGCGCTCTCCTTGAGCCACGGCAGCTCGGGCGCCTTCGGCATGGCGATGACGAGCTTGCCTTTCTCGGCGGCGGTGCGCAGCGCAACCGAATTGGCGGGCGAGATCAGGCGGTCGAAGAGCTGCTCGCGGCCGGGCGCGAACACATAGGTCGTGTGGGCCTCCTGCACGTCGCCGCGCCGATAGGCGAGCGCGGCCGCCGGCAGGGTGGCGATCAGCGCCGGGTCGTTGAAGGCATGCCAGTTCGAGGGCGAGCCGCGGTTCGACAGCGCCTGCTGGGAATAGGCATACTGCATCAGCGCGTCCCAGCCCTGCAGGCTCGCCGAGGCCGCGACGTAGAGCGGGATCGCGTGGCGATCGGGCGCCGGGAAACGGCGAGACGTTCCACTCGGATACGGCGAGCGGGCGGCCAGCGACCTGCGCGGCGGCCATCCAGTGCATCATGTTGGCGGCATAGAGCGGGTTCTTGCTCGAGCTCGCCCGCGCCGCCATAGGAATGAGCGTCGATCATGTCGCCCGCGGTCAACGCCGGCAGCGAGCTCAGCGGATTGTTGCCCCACGTGCGAGGTCGTCACGATCGGCGCCTTGGCGCCCAGCGCGCGCAGCGCGCGGATCATGCTCGTGTCGAAGCGGTGCTCCAGGTCGTTCAGGAAGATCTTCGACGGCCCGTGCTCCCAGGAGCGCCAGGTCTTGTCCTTGGGCAGGCCGTGTTTGGCGGCAAACGCTTCGGCCTCCTTCATGTAGATCGCGTTGTGGTGAGGCACCTTCTTGTCGGGCAACAGGCGTTGCCGAAGTGGTGGGTGACGTCGTTCTCGTTGGTGAGCAGGAACGCGATGATCGCCGGGTCGTCCTTGTAGCGCAGGCCGGTGAACGGATTGAGGTGGCTCACATAGGCGTCGTTGAAGCGCCGCATCGCCTCCTGGATGCTGGCATTGACATAGTTGAAGCCCTTGAGGTCGGCGGTCGGCTTGCCCTTGGCGATCTCGTCGAAGTCGGTGATGCCGTCGCGCCGGCTTGAAGTGCGCGCTGCACGTGCAGGTCGAGCCAGACATAGATGCCTTCGTCCTTGAGGCACTTGATCCACCAGTCGAGCTTCTCCAGCATCAGCGGATTGAGCGTTCTTCGTGTCCGGCGCTTTGCCGTCGCCGAAGATGTTCGGATTGACCCACGGACGAATCGTGGTGATGCAGGCGGACGAGATTGAAGCCAAGCTCGGACAGGCGGCGGGCCTGTTGCTTGACGTTCTCGCGATCGGTCCCGAACAAGGCCCATGCCGTCAGATTGGTGCCCCAGAAGCGGGCGGGCGTGCCGTCGGCGAAGACGAGCCGCTCGCCGTCGGCCTTGAGGAAACCGCGCTTGCCGGCGGGCTTTTCCGGCGCATTGAGGAAAGAGAGATCGACCGGCGAGATGTTCCAAGGCGCGATCGGCCAATCCAGGATCGCGGTCGACCACTGCGTGGGATCGTCGAGCCCGAACCGCTCCGCCGTGGTCGGCCCGATCGCCATGTCGCCCGCGACGGTCAGCGTGGCGGCGTAACGGCGGTGCCCCTGCGGCACCTGCCCTTGATAGAAATACGCCCGGATCTCCGATTTCTGCCCGCGCTCGAAATAGACCGCAGCCAGCGGCGGATCGAAGCGCATCTCCACTGCGGGCGCCGCCCGGCCGGCCCCAGGCCCAGCCGCGATTGCCGGGAAGAAGCTCGGGCTCCCCGAGACTGGAGCCCACATTGGCCAGATCGAACCGGAAGGACATGCCGCCGCCGATGGCGTCCGGCGTCGTGCTGTGCGCATCGAGATCGAACGTCCAGACCAGCTGCCGGTCGGACGCCTTGCTGATCCGGGCATTGAGATCGAAATTCAGCCCCTGGTTCTTTCCGGCCATCGCATAGCTGAAGGGCGCGAGTACCTTGAAGTTTGTCGAGAGGCCGGACCAAGCCCAATCCTTTTTCCAGAAGACGAAGCTGCTTGAGGTGGCGACAGCTCCCCCGATCGACACTATTGGCAGGCCCTGGCGCTCATCCACGCTCGCGACCCATGGGGCCGCGCGGAGCGGGCTGGCCAACGTGCAAAGCAATGGCAGGATCAATCGGCAAATAGCCGCAGCACGCGCCATGCGGTCCTCCTAGTTGCGCGCCATGCCGGGACTTGCGCTCCAGCGCGGCTGCCGTCTGGCGCGCGAGCGCGCGCAGCGCCTCCGCCCGGCCCAGCAGCGCTCCTGCCACAAGCCATGTCCACGGGGAAAGGGACGAATTCGGCAACAGGTCGATCATATTGATCGCCAGAATGAGCGCGAGCGCTGCTAGGAAGACCCGCTCGCGCTCGGTCTCGACAAATCTCAGCGCCGACGCCGCCCGCACTACCGCCAGGCCAAGCAGCCCAAACTCGGCCAGGAAACCAAAGAACCCAAACTGCCCCATGGTGATGATCCAGCGACCGTCGGTGATGCTGAGTCTTTCCCGCTGTCGTCATCGTAGACGCGGCTGCGCCCGAAACGCCCCCAGCCGAACATAAAGCGCTGCCAGGCGCGATCCAGAAGCTGATCCTCGTTGTCGAAACGGACCTTGAGCGACTCCGCGCGCTCGGCACTGACCGATTGTGCCAAGCCGAGCATGAACTTGGTCGGAACAAGATCGCCAGCGCGCAGCGTCGGATAGAGCAAGGCGAAGGCCACGAGCAACATCGCAACGCGAAGCTGAAGCTGTGGCCGCGTGAAGCGGACGAGCACCATCAAGGCAGCACCGTAAGTCAAGGCGCTCGCCGTCTTGCACAGAACAAGCACGCCGCTCAAATAGGCCATGATGCCCGCGGTTGGCAGGCGGAACAGCCGGCTTTGCGTTCGCCAGAACGCGGCCGCGGCCACCGCCGTTGTCATCAAGAAAAAAGCCACGAGCAGGCCGTGTCCCAAGGAACACCACCGGGCGGAACCCGCCATCGCGCACCTGCTGGGCAAAGCTGTGAGGAAAAAAGCCATAGATCCAAGTGTGCAGCTGCGGGCTCATCCGCACCTCGAACAGCATCGGCAGCGAATAGGCAAGCCCGGCAATCACCAGCACGCGCAGGACCTCGACGTTGTCCTCCGAATTGCGAAGGAACTGTCGAGCCAGAAAGAAAGGAAGCACGAAAATGAACTGGGCAACCGCGGCTGACAAAGCGTCGTAGGGTCCGACGCCGGGCAGAACGCGCTCGCCAATCGTTATCGTGTCGCCGTTGAGCGCCGAGGTGATGAACGGGCCGACCAGCAACATCAGGATCAGCACTTCCGCAACGCCGAAGCCATGAAAAAGCGCGTATTCGACCGCCGCGCAATCAGAAGGCAGCCAACCAGCGCTGCTAGGTTCGGGATCGAACTCTTGTCGAACGCCGGCACGCCTTCGAACTTGATGGACGTCCCCACCGGCAGCAGCAGATAGCCGCCCAGGATCGTCCACAAGAGCGCCTTGTTGACCGGCCGCGCATGAAACAGCCACAGCGCCACTACCGGCCACGCCAGCAAGGCCACAAAGGCAAACCAGTTGGCTTGGGGCGTCAACGTCATGGAGTTCGGTCAGCGGCCTCGGAGAGGCTTAGGTTACCAGCGCCGGAGCCCCTGGCAAATTCTGACGGCGGGCGAAGAACTCGTCAGCAGCGGACCACGTGCCGTACAGGCCCGAATTCGCCGATAAAATTCTCAGCGCGCCTAACCATTGGCCAGCGGCGCGATACATATTTGCAACACCGTCAATTTTTTGAACCAATCGACGGCCGACAATTGAATTTTGGTGGCAGAGACGCAAACGGGAGATTCCGCGTGGCGGCGCCAGCGTTGCGTGCGACTGGCTTTGGGATGACCCGTTATACGCAGC
This sequence comes from uncultured Alphaproteobacteria bacterium, assembly GCA_963753575.1. Lineage (GTDB taxonomy): Bacteria > Pseudomonadota > Alphaproteobacteria > Rhizobiales > Xanthobacteraceae > VAZQ01. The sequence goes on along the minus strand of CAVWCR010000001.1, from coordinate 954,975 downwards.
AAGATTCTTGCAGTTTCTGTTCTCGGCTTGTGTGCCGTTGTGACCGTGGCGTGGGCCACGTTTTTGGGATGGGTGGTCTACGACTATTGGAGTGACGGCGTCGCGGGAACCCGGCCCCAGGAGCGCGCCACTTCCATCTGTGCCTAGGGCCTCTTGGTCGGAGCTATAGTCGTCCCTGCACCTGGCAGTTGCCTCTCGACGATGGGCCTTACGCCATTGGCTCCCGTCAGGACTCCCGCAGCGGTCGAGTAATCATGCCGGCGAGCGACAGGCAGACCGCCTCGAAGCGTGCGGCCTCGTTCGTCGCACGCCCGACGATACGGACCGGCGGCAGGTGCTGGTTTCGATGACGCCCAAGGCCGCGCGACTGACAGCGCAATATCGCCGCGGAAGGCGAAAAGCTTCTCGCGCGCTACTCGCGCGAGGAACTGGCAACAATTCTCAATCTTCGTTGAAGCGGCCACAGCCTTGCGGGAGAAGCACATTGACCTGTTGACGCGTAAGACGTGACAACACCAGCCACGAAGATTCTGATCACAACCTGATGTAGTAAAATGGAGCTACGAGCGCGAGATTCTGGCCGAGTACATCCAGTGATAACATCGGGTTGGCCGACCTGCCTGCATGGATGTTGTGTGTCGCAGCCCGCAACTTGCCACCTTTAGAGCATATATTGATCAATATTCTTCGGGCTAATGGCACTTGGGTGGGTTTGGTAATCTTCCGCAGCCTTGAGAGGACATAGCTGAAGCCAGTTCGGCGCGTCACTGCCTGAGCTTGAGGTCGCGCTTATTGCGATTACCCTCCCGATCGTGCCTGAATTTGGGGAACTCCGGGGGGAGCATGAGATCTCTTGTCGTCAAACGCTCGATTGTCATCGCCGGTCACAAGACCAGCGTAAGCCTTGAAGATGCATTCTGGAAAGGGCTCAAGGAGATTGCGTCGGGTCGCGACGTTACCTTGTCCGAGTTGGTCGCCAGCATCGATTCGGGGCGCGCTCAGGGCAATCTGTCATCGGCCATACGTCTCTTCGTGCTTGATCACTATCGCAGTCTCATCGACCCAACGGCGGACACGCAAACGCGTGAACCAAGCGCGCAAGGTTTGGAGAGTTCCGCACAACCGGGGCAACTGCCAGGTAGGCGCTGAAGTCATTGCGAGTTGCAGAAGCAATTCAGTGCATCGCGTTCCTGCACACTGACAACAGCTCGGTATGAATCTGAGCGATCGTCAACAGCCGGCCGGCCCGCTGAAGTCGATCCAAGGAAGACTGTTGGTTGCCCAGCGCGATCCAAAAGCTTCGAAGGCTGCGTAAGACAACGCGTCGCTCAGGGTCGGCAATGATCGCAATCGCGCGTTCGCATTCTGCTGCTTTGCCCCACGGGTCTAACTCTGTCATGGCACCGCCCCCAAGTACCGCTACTCAAAAAAATTATGCATCATAATGGCCCAAATGGATCTACGGCTTCCACAGAGCAGCGGCGGATTTGTTGCGCAGTGAGACTAATTTGCGACAGTGGGAGTATGGACCTCGGTCGGCACCGGCGGCTCAGGATCCGGATTCTCCGATCCAAATTTTGATGGCGCAGAGATCATGGGGTGTATTTAGGCACCGAGGTTCGACCCCTCCGACACAGGGAAGATCACTGATCAGCCACGCCGATCGGCCCTGTTACCCCACGCCGATTGACAGAAGGCCCCGTGCAGTCGGTGGATGTCGGTTGTTGAAACAATCGTTTGAATGCCAAGGTCACAAACGCCGGGGGGCAACAATTCCGAAAAAAATGCCCCACCGGGGGGACGGATGGGGCATCGGGCTGAGCGACATCACTCGGGGGACGTGGGGGGTCTGCGGGTCGCCGCCATAGTCTTAGGAGGTTCTGCGGCGTCAATCGCCGCTCGTTGCTGAAAATCATACCGCGATATGCGGAAGAGCTGAGGTAACGAGTGGGTGATCCAGCGGCGCTTCCAACTGGGGCGCGTTCGACGTTTCTCCATTCCTCGTAGGCCTACGTCCTTCGTCCCTTTTGGCCCGGCCGCTGTTTTAGGCGCACTCCCGGGCCCTCGCCGTTGTCGTCGATGAAGACGACGCCAGCCGCTTCTAAAGCGCGGCGAACGGCCAATTCGTTTGCCACGGTCAAAGACGTCTCATCGTCGGCAAGTTCAGCCCGACGAATTGTGGTGACGCCGAGACTCGACTGTCGAGCCAGGTCCTCCGCAGTCCACCGAAGAAGCGCGCGGGCAGCCCTAATTTGAGCGCTGGTAAGGGCGTTTCGTTTCATATTGACTTATTACGCCTATATGATATGTTTCATTCCATACGGGTTGGATTGGACCGACTCTGCTCGGTCAGCAAACGTCATTCTTTGGCCTGGAGGAATACATGAAAGCCAACACCTGGGGAAAACCCTACGACCGCCGCTCCTTCATCGGCGGCTCGGACGCCCGCATCATCATGGGCAGCGATGAGGCGGCCCTGATTCAGCTCTGGCGCGAAAAGCGCGGCGAGGCTCAACCGGAGGACCTTTCGGGCAACCTGATCGTGCAGCTCGGGACGGTCACGGAAGAGCTCAACCGGGCCTGGTACGAACGCAACACCGGCCGGCGGGTGATCGCGGCCCAGCGCCACGTCAAGCATGCGATCATTCCCTTTATGGCGGCCACGCTCGACGGGGTGGTGGAAGGCGCCGGCGCGATCTTCGAAGCCAAGTTCATGTTGCCGTGGTCGTTCTCGGAAGAAGCGGCCGCCGCCAAGTATATGCCCCAGCTGCAGCACAACATGTGGGTCACCAACCTGCGCAGTTCCGTGCTCTCGATCATCACCGGCGGCGGCAAATGGGTCGAGATCACGGTGCCGATGGACCCGCTTTATCTGAGCGTCTTGGTGTCGGCGGAGAAAAAGTTCTGGCGCTGTGTGCAATTCGGCGAGGTGCCCCACCTCATCAATGCCGAGCCGCCGCGGCCACGCATCGAGGCCATTCGCATCGTCGATATGACCGCGTCGAACTCCTGGGCCGAGTTTGCAGGCCTCTATCGCAACACGCGCGAAGCATTTTTGGAGCATGAGCGGGCCAAGGGCGAGCTGAAGACCCTCATGCCGGAGGACGCCAAGGAAGCCATCGGGCACGGGGTGCGGGCCAAGCGCTCGAAGGCGGGCGCGGTGAGCTTCGATCTCCTGGATACGGAGGCGGCCCATGCCCCGGTCGAGTGAGACGGTGGCGGCGCTCGCCACCGCGTTGGCGAAGGCGCAAGCGATCCTGGTCAATCCGGAAAAGTCGTTGGTGGCGACGATCCGGACCGGACGGCCGGGTGAAGCCGAGCGTTCCTTTCGCTATGCGCCGCTGGCCAGCGGGCTCGACATCGTGCGCAAGACGCTTGGCCAGCACGAGATCGCCACCGTGCAGACGACCGCCATCGATCCCGCAACCGGCATGGTCAACCTCACCACCATGCTGGCGCATTCCTCCGGGGAGTGGATCGCGTCTGACTGGCCGGTCTGTGCGGCGGCCGAGACCGCCAATCCGCAGCGCATGGGCGCGGCGCTGACCTATGCGCGGCGCTATGCGCTGTTCACGCTCGTCGGCATTGCGGGCGAGGACGACCTCGATGCGCCGGACCTTGGTGCCCCCTCGCCTTCTGGACCAACGTCGGTCTCTGGCGTCGTGCGGTTCCCGCGCGCTGGACAGAAACCAGGCAACGGACGCGCCGCGATCAGAGCCACGCCGCCGCCGGTCACACTTAACTGGGCACAATCGGCCTCCGTCCGAGATCGGCTCCTGAGCGAAATCGAAGGCCTCACGTCGGCTGATGACGCTGCAGACTGGGCGCGTGCGGCCCTCCCCGCCAAGAACACGCTGGTCGAAGCCGACGCCACACAGGTGGAGGAAGCTTTCGAGCGGAAGGTCACGACCCTAGTTGCGGCAGAGACAGCCGACGGCAACATCGACCGAAGCGCAGCACAGCAATGGATCAGCGCCGACGCTGGTGCCGGCCGGTCCGGAAAGCTCGGTGCCATCAACTCAGGGGCCCGCGAAGGAAGCACTCGACGATGAAGGCACGCTCGCGATCTCAAAGCCGCGCCGCTACCGCAACAAAGACCACCTCCGCTATGTCGCCCGGCAAGCCTGCTTGATCTGTGGCCGGCAGCCATCGGACCCGCATCACCTGCGCTACGCGCAGCCGCGCGCATTGGGGCGAAAGGCGAGCGATGAGTTCACGGTGCCGTTGTGCCGGGTGCACCACCGCGAGGTCCACCGCCTCGGCAACGAACAAGCCTGGTGGCAGGCCGCCAACATCGATCCGCTCAGCGTTGCCCAAAAGCTCTGGAACCGGACGCGCGTGAACGAGGGCCGCGTCGAAGCCGATGAGCCCGGTCGCGCGCCGGCAGGCGCCGCGGCGGATCCAGTCGCAAAGCCACCCAAGCGACCAAGGAAGACGCCACGCAAGAGACCTGACGATAGGGACCGCACGGTCCCCGTGTAGCTCTTGGTCCGGGGGACCGCCGCCATGGATCCTTCGTTGTTGACGGTCTGTGCCGAGCTGTTTCACACCGCGGTCGGCACGGCCTTTGCGGATCTTGCGATCGACGGGCATCGCGAGACTTGGCCGATCCGCAGCCGGCGATTTCGGGCTTGGCTACGGCGGTCCTACTACGAGGCCACCGGCACCGCCGCGAGCGGCTTGGCAATCAAGCTGGCGCTCGACCAGCTGGAAGCCCGCGCCCAGTTCGATGGCCCCGAACGGTCGGTCCATCTGCGGGTCGCCGAACACGCGGGCCGCATCTACCTCGATCTCGCCGATGATAAATGGCGGGCGGTTGAGATCGCGTCCGATGGCTGGCGCCTGATCGCCAAGCCGCCGGTGCGCTTTCGCCGCCCGCCCGGACCGTTGCCTCTTCCATTGCCCGAACGCGGCGGATCGCTCGACGCATTGCGGTCGCTGCTCAACCTACCGAACCAAGACGACTTCGTATTGGTGGTCGCCTGGGTGCTGGCGGCGCTGCGAGCAGACGGTCCCTACCCGCTCCTCGTCGTTTCGGGCGAACAGGGCTCGGCCAAGACCGTGCTCTGCAAGATGCTGAAGGCGCTCATCGATCCCAACATCGCGCCGGTGCGCGGACTCGCCCGCGACGAGCGCGAGCTGATGATCGCCGCCAACAACTCCCATGTGCTCGCCTTCGACAATCTGTCGGGCATGCCGCCCTGGCTCTCGGACGCGCTCTGCCGGCTCGCCAGCGGCGGCAGTTTGGCCGTACGCCAGCTCTACACCGACGACGAGGAAGTCCTGTTCCAGGCCGCACGACCGACGCTCCTCAACGGCATCGAAGACGTGATCGGCCGGCCGGACCTGGCCGATCGCGCAATCTTCCTGACCATGGCGCCGATCGGCGAGAGAGAACGCCGGCCCGAGGCCGAGCTCTGGCGCGGGTTCGACTGCGCACGGCCCGCAATCCTGGGCGCCCTCCTCGATGTTGCCGCGCATGGGTTGAAGAACCGGTCCCACGTTCGTGGCGCGGCGCTCCCGCGCATGGCCGACTTCGCGCTATGGGCGGCGGCCTGCGAGACCGCACAGTGGCCGGCCGGCACAGTCGCGCGCGCATACGCGGCTAATCGCCGGGCCGCGATCGAAGGCGTGATCGAAGCCGACCCGGTCGCGGCCTGCGTGCGGGAAATGATGGCCGTGCGGAAGCAGTGGAACGGAACCGCATCGGACTTTCTGATTATCGCTGACAAGCTGCAGCGTGAGGCGATCTCGATCCGACACCCCGACTGGCCGCGCAATCCTCGCGCGCTCGCGGGCCGCCTGCGGCGCGCCCAGACATCGCTGCGAGCCGTCGGCATCGACATTGCGTTTCATCGCGAGGGTCGGGCCGGCAGCCGGATTATCAGGATGCGCGCGGCCACAGACAGCACCGTCGGCACCGTCAGAAGCTTTGGGACAAACGGATCAACGCACCAGAAACGTTAGCGCCATGATCATCAGGCGCACGAAATCAGCAAGGGTAAAGCCGCCCGCCGGGTCAGAACAACACTGCCGATGCCGACGGTCCTGACGAAAATGCCCCAAGTCTCACGAGAAGCGAGGCAAAGCTCCACCGAGCCCTCACACAATTGCGAGGGACATCTCCACAAGATGGCTGCCCATCCACAACACGTTATGAAGAGTGCGCCCTTCAAATCCCCGGCAAATCCTACGACCCCTTCAGGAGACGCCGCGCGCCTCGTTTCATCCGCCGAACGCCGCTGCTCAGGCTCGCTCGAACCTGCTGGGCCGGCATAAGGACATAGGCCCGCAGCCGCTCATCGGGGCGCGCCTTGAAGATCGTGCTGTGACTCACGCCTTTCCACCCAGCGGGAGCCTCAAGCGTGTAATAATAAGTCGCGAATGAGATACGGGGGAACGGTGCTTCCGGCGTTACTGGCACAACACCGTGAAAACTGATTTCATTTGTCTCAAAAATCACACAGCGATTGAGAGCTGGCGTGAACGCTTGAACGCAGGTTTTGACGTCCTTGTCCCATAGCTGAATATGGCCACCCCACCCCTCATCCCAAGTTGGATTGAGATAGATCAGCAGATTGAGCCGTCGATGGAGCTTGCGGCTCTCGATGTAGTTGAAATCGACATGAACATCCAACCGGCCCCCGGGGCCCGTAATGTGCATGCCGCCGCCGACAAGCTCTTCGTCAGCAAGCAGCCTTGGAATGCCAGTTATATGTGACAGATCTGACAAAAACTCCTTCGAGGCGAGCAGTTCGTTCAATCGTCTTACTGGTTGCGGAAACAGTTCGACATTCGTGACCTGCACTTTCTTGCGTTCGTTGACTGACTGGAACGTTCGGCCATTTTTGGTCGCAACCTCGAAGGCCGGATAAGCTGCAGCAACCTCTTTGGCAAAAGCCTGATCCAAGAACTCGTCAATCTTCACGAAAGGGAAAGGACCGGCAGAAGCAAATTGCTGTCTAAGAACATCACGATCGAAAGGCCGTATCAACATGATCTCGTCCTACTCTTTCGAAAGAGCGCGTCTTCGTGCAGATCAAGCTCCCTTGTTAACGGAATCCGGCGCGGGGCACAACTCTCGGGATTCGGCAGACGAGCGAAGAACACACGCTGTTGCGGATGCTCCGCTATTTTCCCGAAGAAAGCGAGTTGTCGGGCTTCGCAAGACGGAAATTGCCTTGATTGAACGGCAGAGCGAGCTACGTCGTATGGAACCGCGATGGCGCGCAATTCTTCATTGCTCGCATCATCCTGCACCGGCCTCCGCACGTTAGCCAGCATTCAATATCGCTCGCATGTCTCGACCGGCTGCGCACGCGTAGCTGTCGCTCGGAATCCATATCGCTTTCCACCATGAAGCCCGCGCCGGAAACAGCTCGCTTGAGCCCTCATCGTCCCGATTGGAAAGCCGCACTTGGCAATGGATTTCCGCTTGCGCAGCTGACGGTGCGGACGCACGTGTTGCCCGCCCGGCTCATGATCGCTTGGCGATGGGCCAGGAAGTGCGAACTGACGAAACGAAGAAACGGGCAAGAGGGCCTTTTATCGACCAGCTCTGCTTCAGTCGATCCCGAAATCCGCCGCTGAGCGCCCCAGTGCCGCCAGACGCATGCGCAACCCGGCTTCCTCGATCTCGGCGCAGATCCGATCATAGGTGCGCCGCCGCATGTATTTCGGTCGCGGCGGCATGAGGATGAAGTCAGTCGCCCCGATCCGGCGCATCAGCTTGCGGGCACGCACAAGATAACGGTCTGCCGCCGCTCGGCGCTGCGATTCGTAGGTGAGCTTCAGCGCATGCCGCGACCGGAACGCTCGTTCGCTCTCCACGAAATACAACTCACGCACCAGCTTTGCGGTGTCCGGGCATTTGAAATGCCAGCGAACCCCGCCCACCCGCATGCGGGTGCCGGCGATCGCGAAGTCTTGTTTGACCTCTTGGCCCTGCACCGTAAATCGCAATGTGAGCAAGCCCGCGTGGCCGTTGATCTCAACCACCGCCGACACGCTCAAGACCGGCTCTTGTGCAGACCCCCATTGCAGCGGCAGAAAATCGCGCAGAGGCCGGAGCGGGACTTGCGACGGATCGGCCAAACGTCTTTCCAGGATTGTTCGGAGTTCAAGCCGCATGAGATCCTGGACAAAGGGATTGCTTCTGACGGTGTCCTTGGCTTGTGGCGGCCCCACGGGCTCGGGCGGCTCTCTCAGTCGCGCCACCCGTACCAGTAGCAGCTCACGCAGCGCCCGATTGCGCCTGGCCAGCGCCCGCCGTTCATAGCGATCAAATGCCGCCAGCGTTTTCGATTTTTGCGCAAACGCCGCCGTCGCCCGTTCCTGCATCGACCCGGAATGGATCGTCATCCGCGGGTTGGTGACGGCCGCATGATTGATCAGGTCGACCTTGAGGCGCCGCATCCGCACGATCTCGAGCTGAGCCTCGGCCGCCCGCTGCGCAAGCTCTCGCTCGGCGGGTTCCGTGCCGCCCGCGGCGAACACCCGAGCCATCGGCTCGCTCCGCGCGGCTAACGCCGGATCGGGATGTTGCCGGCTGGCCAGCCCGTGCCGAAAGGCATTGCGCGCCACCCGTGCTTTTCCAGGCGCGCTGCGCGGTCCCGTGCTCCTTTGGGCGTTGCGCCGGTTGGCTGCGATTTTAGCCGCAGAGGACATGGTCCCACTCACACAGCAAGAAAGGTTCCGTAAGCGCGCTTACGATCAGACCTGACGGGTTGCGTTTCGGGTTGCGTTTCGGTTTGCGTTTCGGTTTGCGTGGTGGCTGGCATTTTTTGTGTCAGCCCGTTACGCCGCTCTCGGGCACGATCGGCGGCGCCTCGACGCTCAAAGGCGCAGTTTTGGCTGAAGGGCGACGGCCCGCGAGCGCAGCGGCAGCGGCCGCCCTCTCCCGTCGGTCGCGCAATCCCTCAAGGAGGACATAGGCCGCATTCCTGCGCTCATAGGCCGCTTCCGCCATGCGATCGGCGTGCAGTTGCGGCCCGATGGTCCGCTCAAAGGCGGTCGCCAACAAAAGATCAAGCGTGAGCCCATAGGGCCTCAAGAGTTCTTCAAGGGCTGCCTCGGCCCCCTTATCCCCTGCCGCCACGCCGAGAACGTGCTTGCGCAGCGCCGGCGCTGTTTTGCTCAGAAGATTAACGCCCACGCCGTTTTGCACGGCCAGCGCCTGCGCCACAAATGCCTGCAGCATCCCGACCTTGAGGCCGCGTAGCCGCAGGATCTCCCATTCCGCGTCCACAATATCCTTCGTAAGAAGCCATTCCCGCAACGCTTGCGGCTTCACGTCCGCAATGACGAGGCCCATCAGCTTCTGGTATTCGGCCGGCTCTTCGCCCACCACGATCGGCGGCTTGCCAAACACCGCGCGAATGTCCGATGGAATCTCAAGCTCAGTGCTCGCTGGCATGGTGACGCTCCTCCGCAGGCTGTCTTCCGCCGCAAGCCACAACTGCGAGATTCGGGCCAAAACGGCGAGCCGTGCGGCCGGCCAAGACGATCGCTTTACCAACTCAATCGGCGTGAGTATCGGGGTGGCTGCGGTGCATGGAATCTATCACTGATAGTATATATACTTTTATACATTCTATAGTTGTATTCACTCGTTTTGGCAGAACAAAGCCAAAAACTCGTTATTTTATAGATACTTGCTATTACCCTCAAAGTGCGCCGCTTTCGTTTGCCAATCCCGAGGCGCGCAAAGTGAAGATTGGCATCATCGTTTCGGGTGCACCGCCGACTCGCGGGGGCCATCTGACTTCATGGGCATGGGCAGGCCGCGTTTAGGCTGTACCGCGTCCGCGCGCCGTCTCGCATTGAGACAACGCGATGGTCACCCATATCACCTTGGGACAGACTGCCTACTTCACCAAAGGCATAGTGACCGCGCGCCACTACATCGCACATCACATGGCACGCACACTCGCGCGCGACGAACGCGAACTCATGATCGCGGCCAACAATTCCCATGTGCTCGCCTTCGACAACCTGTCGGGCCTGCCGCCCTCGCTCTCGGACGCGCTCTGCCGCCTCGCCAGCGGCGGCAGCCTGGCAGTGCGGCAGCTCTACACCGACGACGAGGAGGTGTTGTTCCAGGCCGCTCGCCCGACGTTGCTCAACGGCATCGAAGATGTCATCGGCCGGCCCGACCTGGCCGACCGCGCGATTTTCCTGACCTTGGCGCCGATCCGCGAAGGTGACCGGCGGCCCGAAGCCGAGCTCTGGCGCAAGTTCGAACGGGCACGGCCTGCGATCCTGGGCGCGCTACTCGATGTCGCCGCGCATGGGTTGAGGAATCGGTCACGGGTCTACGGCGCGACGCTGCCGCGCATGGCCGATTTCGCGCTGTGGGCGGCCGCCTGCGAGACTGCGCTGTGGCCGGCGGGCACCCTCGCGCGAGCTTATGCAGCCAATCGCAGGGCTGTGATTGAAGGTGTGATCGAAGCCGACCCGGTCGCATCCTGCGTTCGCGCCATCATGGCCGAGCACCCGCAGTGGCACGGCACCGCATCTGATTTTCTACTTGTCGCGGACAGGCTCCAGCGTGACGAAGTCTCGATCCGACGCCCCGACTGGCCGCGCAGCCCACGCGCACTCGCCGGCCGCCTGCGGCGGGCGCAGACGTCGCTGCGGGCTGTCGGCATCGATATCGCCTTCCATAGGGAGGGTCGGGCCGGCAGCCGAATGATCAAGATGTCTACAAACGCGGATGGAACGGTCGGTTCCCTCGGCAGCTCACAACCCAATCTGCTACGATCCAAAGACAGGATCAACACAGCATGAGCGGCGATATTTTTGGCCCGACCCGGAGATGAAGCCGATGGTCCGCGATACGTTATACGCTTGACGTAATACCTGTGCAGCTATAAATTACGTGTCATGATCCAGTCGTTCCGCGATCGCGCGACCGAACGCCTCTGGATGGGCGCTTTTGTAAAGCGCTTCAGCGGCATCGAACGGCAAGCCTTGCGGAAGCTCGATATGTTGCATCACGCACGCGATCTTGGCGATCTGCGCTCGCCGCCAGCGAACCGGCTGGAGGCCCTCGCCGGAGACCGGCACGGGCAATACTCCGTCCGCATCAACGACCAGTGGCGCGTCTGCTTTACGTGGACCAAAGAAGGGCCAGCCAATGTCGAAATCGTCGACTACCACTAGGAAAGCAACCACCTTGGGGGTCGCAACTCCTGACCGGGTGACAACACACCCCGGTGAGGTCCTCACCGAGGAATTTCTCAAGCCGCTGGGCATGTCGGCGAACGCGCTCGCGATCGCGCTCCGCGTCCCGGCAACGCGGATCGGCGCCATCATCAAGGGCGAGCGCTCGGTAACGGCAGAAACCGCCTTGCGGCTTGCGCGTTTCTTTCGCACCAGCCCCGAGTTCTGGATGAACCTGCAAGCGATGCACGATCTAACCAAGGCGCGACGGCAATGCGGCCGCGCGATTGAGCGCGACGTGCGGCCGCGTGCCGCCTGAGTGGCGTCAGACACAAGCCGCAATCGAAGATGCTATCGAGGAGGATCCAATCGCCGCCTCCGGCGAGCGTAGACCTCGCTGCGGGCCGCTGGCATCGACATTGGCTTCCATCGCGAAGGCCGCGCCGGAAGCCGGGTGATCAAGATACGGACACGAGCGACGGCGCCGTCAGCACCGCTGCATACACTCTCGATGTTCGCCGCCAGTTCTCGGCACTTCCCGGAGACGATTCAAGGCATCGGCGATATCAGCTCTACCGTCACATCGGAGACGTCCGGAACAAGATTCCAGCCTCGATCCCTAAAGCGGATTTCAAGAATGGGTTTTCCACCAGCCATTCCTTTGCGCATTCCATAGGCCTCCCATTCCAAATTGCGCCCAGCGCTGTCGGAGGCCCGCCACCCCATATCTTCCAAAAATTTCGCATTTGGACACGGGAATGTCGCGCCCCAAACAATGCCGGTATGTTTTGAGACCTCTGTTGCTTGTATCACTTCCAATTTTCCGTTCACCAAACTCTCCCAGCTGTTGGATGAATCAATGTTCGCCCGGCGATGATATCAAGCCGCATATCCGTTTGAACGGGCTATGCGGTAGCGCCATTGCTTCGACTGGACGCCCGCATCCGGATCGAACCATAATTGACACGAGCGTCTTGGCACTTGTTCGCAAAACTTCTGCACGAGATTATGTCCGAGCGTCGTCCGTGGAGCGGTGCCGTGCCAGACTTTTGTCGCCGACAAACTGCAGCGTGAGGCGATCTCGATCCGACGACCCGACTGGCCGCGCAACCCGCGCGCGCTCGCCGGCCGGCTGCGGCGCGCGCAGACATCGCTGCGGGCGGTGGGCATCGACATTGCCTTTGGTCGTGAGGGCCGCGCCGAAAGCAGGATCATCAAGATGCGCACGACCACAGAAGGCACCGTCTGCACCGTCAGAGGCTCCAGTGCAAACGGATCAACGCACCAGCAAAGACTATAGCGTCGTGAGCGGCAGGCGGGAGACCAGCGTGGATACTGGCGCTCGCATCGACTACGCGCAGCCGCGCGCGCTCGGCCGCAAGGCGAGCGACGAGTTCACGGTTCCGCTGTGCCGAATGCACCACCGCGAGGTCCACCGTCTCGGTAACGAACAGGACTGGTGGCAGGCCGCCAACATCGACCCGCTCGACGTTGCCCAAAAGCTCTGGAACCGGACGCGGGTGAACGAGGGCGGCGTCGAAGCCGATGAGCCCGGTCGCGCGCCGGCAAGCGCCGCGGCGGATCCAGCCGCAAAGCCAACCAAGAGACCAAGGAAGACGCCACGCAGGAGACCAGACGATAGGGACCGCACGGTCCCCGTGTAGCTCTTGGTCCGGGGGGCCGCCATGGATCCTTCCCTGCTGACGGTCTGTGCCGAGCTGTTTCACACCGCCGTCGGCACGGTCTTTGCGGATCTTGCGATCGACGGGCATCGCGAGACCTGGCCGATCCGCAGCCGGCGGTTTCGGGCGTGGCTGCGGCGATCCTACTACGAGGCTACCGGCACCGCCGCGAGCGCCTTGGCAATCAAGCTGGCGCTTGACCAGCTGGAAGCGCGCGCCCAGTTCGATGCCCCCGAACGGGTGGTCCACCTGCGCGTCGCGGACCAGGCCGGCTCCATCTACCTCGATCTCGCCGATGATCAATGGCGGGCGATTGAGATCGCGTCCGATGGGTGGCGGGTGATCAGTAAGCCGCCGGTGCGCTTTCGTCGCCCGCCCGGACTGTTGCCGCTTCCCCCGCCCCAGTGCGGCGGATCGCTCGAGGCGCTCCGGCATCTCCTCAATCTTCCGAGCCAAGATGACTTTGTGCTGGTGGTCGCCTGGCTCTTGGCAGCGCTGCGGGCGACCGGCCCCTACCCGCTCCTCGTCATCTCGGGCGAGCAGGGCTCGGCCAAGACCGTGCTCTGCAAGATGCTGAAGGCGCTCATCGATCCCAACATCGCGCCGGTGCGCGGACTTGCCCGCGACGAGCGCGAACTCATGATCGCGGCCAACAATTCCCATGTACTCGCCTTCGACAATCTGTCGGGCATGCCGCCCTGGCTCTCGGACGCGCTCTGTCGGCTTGCAAGCGGCGGCAGCCTGGCGGTGCGGCAGCTCTACACCGACGACGAAGAGGTCTTGTTCCAGGCCGCCCGACCGACGCTGCTCAACGGCATCGAGGACGTCATCGGCCGACCGGATCTCGCCGACCGTGCGATCTTCCTGACCATGCCGCCGATCAACGAGCGTGACCGGCGGCCCGAAGCCGAGCTGTGGCGCAAGTTCGAGAGCGCGCGGGCCACGATCCTGGGCGCCCTCCTCGACGTTGCCACGCATGGGTTGAAGAACCGGTCACGCTTCCGCGGCGCAGCGCTCCCGCGCATGGCAGACTTTGCGCTGTGGGCATGGCCGTGCGCCCTCAGTGGAGCGGCACTGCATCAGACTTTCTGCGCGCCGCCGATCAGCTCCAGCGCAATGAGGTCGCTATCCGGCGTCCGGACTGGCCGCGCAATCCTCGCGCGCTCGCCGGCCGTCTGCGACACGCGCAGACGTCGTTGCGGGCCGTGGGCATCGACATTGCCTTCCAGCGGGAAGGCCGCGCCGGAAGCCGGGTCATTAGCATGACGGCAGCCAGGGAACCTATCGTCAGCACTCTCGGCAGCGCTCGGCGAAGCACCTAGGCCAGAAGAATGGACTCAGCCGACTAGGCAGCAGAGGCCACTTCATCGGACACGACTGACGCCTCTTTGCCGAGAATTGAGTGGCCGGTCTGACAATGCGGACACCAGACAGAGAGCTTGAAAGACCGCAGTCGCCAAAGATCTTCTCGTGATGCTTGAATGCCGGTGCGGACGATCTTTCCAGCTGTCGGACATCGATAAGTCAGCATAGCTAGAGTCCCGCGATTGGAGGGTTTGCTAGCCAACCACTACGATGATTCCCGATCGCGCCGAAGAATTCGTTCGGCGATGTTGATAAGTCATCGCGAGCGGCCAAGCCCCTGAGTTCGGTTGCACTTGAAAAAAAGCCCCACCGTAGGGAGCAGGTGGGGCACAGTCCGACGACCCGGAAGCGTGGGGTGTGTGGGTCGTCAGAGCCCAACGTCGAGCGCTGCGTGTCGGCAATTCAACAGCCCGACTCAAACTCTAACGAACTTTGCGCAGACGAACAGCACCCCAGGGTTGCGACTCGAGCGCATCCTATTTTGAACACTGCATGGGGAGCAAGGACTTCTACGCCGTAAGGCTACTTGCCGCACGCCGTCTCATCTTCAGTTGGCTCTGCAGGACGAATGGTCCGACACTCAAGAGAGATTGCGGACGCCGGCGATACTGACGTTGCCGACGGCGCCGGCGCGCACTCACAAGCCTGGCGAGAACGCACCGTACACTTGATCCAACAAGCGCGTGATGGTCGCCAGCGGATTAGTGCACTCGCGGAACGAGCAGTCTCCGCGGCGGAACTCACAAGAAAAGAAACGCATCACCCAGTTCAGCCATACGACTTACCAAAGGTCTAGCCCGAAATCAGGGGGGCTATGGGGCGATGGACCGAAACACCATAATGGACAATTACGTTGAGGCCGTTCGACAGGCAGTCCTCTCAGAAAAGCGGGTCACTGAGCAGCGCCGAATTGTCGATCTGCTGACGCAGTATGGGCGCGACACAAAAGCAGCAAGAGATGAGCTTATGGCCCTGGAGAAACTCTACGCGCTCAACATCGCTCAGAAGGACAAACTTCGACTGCTTTTGGAGGAATAAAAGCGCGGCTCATTGTCCACTATCCGCGAGCGTATGAGTTTGCGCCGTGTGCTGCGCGCGGTGCCATTCAGCTAGGTCAGGCACTATTCTTCCGTTAACAAATCCCTGCTTAGGCACGAATCATTTGAACTGAGGTCTGAACGAGACCGCAGACTTTTTTCGTTATCATCGCTCTCAAATCAAAATGGGGTTGGGGGACAACGCCATGCGTCACAAAGCAGCTGCTGCAGCAACAATGATTGTTGCCGCTGGCCTGATCGGCATCGCCCAGGCACGATTACCGCGACCGATCAGGGACTATAGGGACCGCGTCAACGTCGAGATGTCGGAATTTTCAGCGCCTGATACCCGTCGATCAGGTCGAGGGCGCACGAGTTGTCTGGTCTAGCCGCCGTCATGCTGGGCTTGAAACGGACATTCGGAGCCGAGGTCTGACCCGACACGTGTGCCGCAAATGTGGTAAAAAACGTCTTGGTCTTGGGAGCGGCCAACACGCTCTTTTTTTGGAAATCCTAGTGCTGATTGCCGCACGCCGAGCCTGTAGCCGTTGGCTCGACGGATCCATCGACCAGAGCGCCTAGTCGCCGACGTCGCCAGAGCGGGTCGGATACCTTTAGCTTGGGATTTCCTTTATCGAGTTTGACCAGAAGCGTCTTGATCTGAAAATCAGCCATATCGTCCAAGATTAGGCCGAACCTTTTTGCCCCCAGCGCACCACGAATCTCGCGGACCTTCTGCAGATCGGAAGCTCTGCTCTTGATTTGCTTGACGACAAGGAGCTGCGCGGTCCTGGCCGCATCAGCGGCAACGTCCGTGAAAATGGCCGGGTGGGCGGCAATACTCCGCAACATCGCAAAAGCGTCATCAAAATCACGCGCTGCCATTCAGCGCCTCCCTGGTTGCTATTGCTTTTGTACTATTGTCGCTTAGCTTGTTCGAGGTCGCTTAGCTTGGCCGAGCGCTCTCAATGGAGCGGCGCCGCATCAGACTTTCTGCTTGCCGCCGATAGGCTGCAGCGCGAAGAGGTCTCGATCCGCCGCCCCGACTGGCCGCGCAGCCCGCGCGCACTCGCCGGCCGCCTGCGACGCGCGCAGACGTCGCTGCGGGCCGTGGGCATCGACATTGCTTTCCAGCGTGCGGGGCGAGCGGGAAGCCGGGTCATCAATATGCGCGCAACCGCCGACCCTAGCATCGGCACCGTCGGCGGCACTCGCGCGAATGCATCAAAGCGCCAAGAAAAGATCACCACCCCGTCGCTGCTAGCCCGCTAATTGCCGTGGATCTTTGCAGATCCTTACCGTTCCAAATGCGCCCCCTGCCACCCACGTCGCCCCCGACAGCGCCGACGGTTCTGACGAACATGCCCACGCGTCAGCTACGTAGTCGCTCCGGTCATCGTGGCAGGAAGAGCACGTTTCGCGACTGAATTTCGGTTCCCCAAGTGGAATTCTTGCCAAGAGCGGCAATCACGGGTAGCGCCGCGATCTTCTCGCCGTGCTGGATGATGAAGGCGTCGTAGCCAAAACTCTCGCAGATCACCGCCGTATCGGTGCCAGGATCCTTGTGGGTGCCGGACAATAGTTCAAGCAGGATTATCGGCCGGTCGCGCGCGAGGGTTGCCCGTGCGCCATCAAGCACCTCGCGCTCGCTGCCCTCGACGTCAGCCTTGACGAAACGCACATCCACTAAGCCGAAATCGTCAAGCCTGCGGATTGCAACTTCATAGGTCTTGTTATTGCGAAACTGAGAGTGTGTTCGCTTCAGGCTCCCGGCAAGATGGAGAACCACGCCCCGATCGGAAAGTGGGACATGCAAAATCCCACGGCCGGACTCGTTTGAGAGTGCTACTTTGTGGACCTCGGCGCGGCCGCGCAACATCCAGCGCGCGAAGAAGGCATAGTCGGGGTTGGGCTCAAACGCGACGACCAGGTCCGCGATATCCGCAAGGGCATAGGCGTAGACCCCCTGGTTGGCACCTATGTCGACGGCGGTGCCGCCGCGCGGCACCAGCTTGGCCAGGACAGCGAGCTCGGGCTCGCCCGAGCGTGCCTCTTCCGCGATACGCCTTCGGTAGAAATACGATGGCGGCACCATCATCGTGAGCCATTCGCGGAGGGGCAGTGCCATTAGCACTCCCCTGAATCGCGCCTACCAGCAGGAAAGGCTCGGCCAGTCATTGCCGATAGTCGCACAAGACGACGTCCGGCGACACCGAAACTGTCGCGAGCAAGTTTCGCCTCCGGATGCGGCCCAAATCGGAAGTGGCCGAGCGTCCCGACGACGTCCGCTAAGATACGCACGGCGACAGACAGTTCCGGCGGTACCGTCAGCACCGTCAGCGGAGGCACGAGGGGACGACGATCCGCCGACGATGCTGACGGTACCGCCGCCGGGGCTTGTTTGAGGGCGAGACGCGACGTGTGTCTAGCGCCCGCTGTTAACCACCAGCTCTGCTCCTGATCTGCGCTCTCCCGGCCGCGTCAGCAGCGACGTTGGTGTGTCAGCGGCGACGTCGGTGACGATGGCAGGGTGATATTGAGCGAGAAATGCGCTCCCGCCGAAGCAGAGCTTCCGCCAAGGTCGGGTTTCATCGGGGAAGGACCCGTGCTAGATAACCGTCGAAGGTTACAAGTGGGGGATATCGGATGAGACGGATAGCGATAGCCGTCGCGACCGTGGTTGCGGCGATCTCGTCGGCATCGGCGCAGACGCTGGTCGAGCGCGGAAGCTATCTCGTGAACGGCCTTCTCACCTGCGGCAACTGCCACACACCGCGCGGCCCGGGTGGCGTATTCGACATGAGCAAGCAGCTCTCCGGCGGACCACAGACGTTCGACGAGACCGGCTTCACCGTGAAGGGCGCCAATATCACTCCCGATCCCGACACTGGGATCGGGAAATGGAGCGCGGCCGATATCAAGCGCGTGCTGCTCGAGGGCAAACGTCCCGACGGCATTCAGCTTGCGACGGTCATGCCCTATGCCTTCTACAAGGTCTTCACCGCGCGCGATCTGGACGCCGTGGTCGCCTATGTGCGGTCGGTGCCGGCGGTCCGCAATAAAGTGCAGTCGCCAGTCTACAAGGCAACTCAGCATCCGATGTCTCCGCCCGGGGCTGACAAACCGCTGACCGAGGCGGAACTGCGCGATCCAGTCAGACACGGCTTCTATCTGGTGACTATTGCGCATTGCATGGAATGCCACACGCCCACCGTCAACGATGAGCCCAACTTCGCCAATCTGGGCAAAGGCGGGCGCGAGTTCAAAGGCCCGTGGGGGCTTGTGGTCTCGCGCAACATCACGTCGCACAAGAATAAGGGTCTCGGTGCCTGGACCGAGACCGAGATCAAGGCAGCAATCACCAAGGGCGTGCGTAAGGACGGAACGCACCTAAAAGGACCAATGGGCTTTGCGCTTTACGCCACCATGACCGACGCCGATCTCAACTCAATCGTCGCCTATCTACGCACGGTACCGCCGAAGGAGTGATCCTTGCCCACGCGCGCGCCATCCGAAACCGCTCAACGGGAACCGGCCGGCGCCGCATGACTGCGGCGGGGGCCGTCATGGATCTTTCGCTGCTGCCGCCAGGCGCCCAGCTCTTCCATACGGCCACCGGTACTGCCTATGCCGAACTCCCGATCGACGGCCATCGCGAGACGTGGCCGATCCGCATCCCGCGATTTCGTGCCTGGCTGCGGCGGAGTTACTTCGAAGCGACAGGCAATGCCGCGGGCGCCTTGGCCATAAAGATCGCGCTCGACCAATTCGAAGCCCGCGCCCAGTTCACACGGTTGACGCCGACCTGCATGTCGGCTTAGCACCGACGCGTACTTTGCTGGAATCCTTCACTTGGCCGGCTCTCAGCGGTGGACTGCCGATGCGATGGCATCGGTTCATTATACTCCTTGGCGGAAAAATCATGGCTACCATGAGCATGAACATCGCCGTCGCTGCGCTTGCGGCGATGACCACGCCGGCGGCGGCGCAGGCGCCGAACCTCGCTGGCAAGACCGTGAACCTGATCATCGGGTTCGGTCCGGGCGGCGGCTATGACCTTTGGGGCCGTGTCGTCGCACGCCACATCAGCAAGCATCTGCCCGGCACCCCGACGGTCGTGCCCCAGAACATGCCAGGAGCGGGCAGCCTGAACGCAGCCAATCACATCTACAACGTTGCGCCCAAGGACGGCACCGCGATGGGCATCATCACGGGCGCCGCGGTATTGGCACCGATCACCGGCACCGCCGGCGCCCGGTTCGATCCAACGAAGATCACGTGGGTTGGAACACCGACCACGGATACCCACATCTGCATCGCCTACAACTCACCCCGGGTGCAGGTGAAGGCGCTCAAGAATCTCTACGAGAAGCAATTGATCGTGGGTGCGACCGGCACCGGCGTGGGCAGCTACTCCTTTCCAAAGGCGCTGAGCGCAATTCTCGGTATGAAGTTCAAGGTCATCCTCGGGTTCCCGAGTTCCTCCGCAGTGTTTCTCGCCATGGAGCGCGGCGAAGTCGACGGAATTTGCATACAAGCCAACGCAGTGTTCGAAAATCGGCCCGATTGGATCACCGACAAAAAAGCCGTGATCCTGTTCCAGGGCGGCGCTGCGCCGAACCCCGAACTCAAGGGTGTTCCGTTCGTAAACGACCTCGCGCGCACGCCCCAAGACAGACAGGCGATTGAATTTCTCTATGCCGGGCTGGGCCTCGGACGCCCTTTCATTGCTCCGCCCGGCATGCCAGCGGATCGGAGGAAAATGTTGCGTGACGCTTTCAGCGCGACCATGAAGGACCCGGCCTTTATCGCTGACGTCAAGCAACAGAAGTTGGATTTTGCCCCAAAAGATGGCGAGCACCTCGCCACATACGTCAAACAGATTTATGCGACGCCAAGAGTGATCGTGGACAGGGTCGGCAAGTTGATCAAATAGGCGACGGAAGGTCGAGGTTTTCTGTTCTAATGACGAACCATTCGAGTATCAAATACATGAAGGAAAAATAGCCGCGCAATATCTTTCGCTGCTAACGCCTGCATCGCGCCGAGTTTTCTGTATTTCCAAAACCGCCCGCGCCATCGATGACGGCTTCGGAAGTTGCCTTTGCAACGGCCGGCAATCCTAGGCTCGCTTTTGAACGTCGCAGCCCACGGTCTCAAGAAGCAGTACCGCGTCCAAGACGGGCTACTCCCGCGCATGGCCGCCTTTGCGCTGGGCAGCCACCTCTGAGACCGCGCTGTGGCCAGCAGGCACGGTCGCGCAGGCCTATGCGGCCAATCGTCGGGCCGCGATCGAAGGGGCGATCGAAGCCGACCCGGTCGCTGCCTGTGTGCGCGAACTGATGGCTGAGCGCCATCTGTGGAGCGGCACCGCATCAGACTTTCTGCTTGTCGCCGATAAGCTGCAGCGCGAGGCGATCTCGATCCGGCGCCCCGACTGGCCGCGAAACCCGCGCGCGCTCGCCGGCCGCCTGCGGCGGGCTCAGACGTCGCTGCGGGCCGTGGGCATCGACATTGCCTTCCATCGTGAAGGCCACGCCGGACATCGGATCATCAAGATGTGCACGGCAACAGACAGTACCGTCAGCACCGACAGCGCCGCAGGCCCCAGTGGATCACGATCAGCCAACAGGATCTTCGCCTCATGACCTGCTGCTTCGGCCAGATCCGTCCTGGGGCCGTCGGCGATGCTGACACAGTGCTGACCGTGCTGACGGGGGATCTTTTGAGGCCGAGGCGCTGCGCCTGTCTAACGACCACTATTGACAATCGCTATAGTATAACTACTATATCCGTGCCGTGAGTGATATCCTGCGCTTGATCAAGCCGGCTGTGTTTGTCGGTTCCAGCCGACGTCACCTGCGGACATTTCCTGGGCCAGTCCGTCGGGAGATTGGTCAAGCGCTGTTTGAAGCCCAACTCGGAGACCACCCCGCCAATGCGAAAGCTCTGAAAGGCTTGGGCAGCGGCATTCTGGAAATCCGCGATAACTTCGATGGCGATACCTATCGTGCCGTATACACCGTTCGCTTCGAGGGCGTGCTCTACGTTCTCCATGCATTCCAAAAGAAGTCCAGCAGGGGAATAGCGACGCCGCAGCGCCACGTCGATTTGATCAGAAGGCGGTTGCGCGAAGCCGAAACCATTCATCGAGCGACCGAAAGAGACCGATCATGAAAAAGAAGAAGGCCCTGCCCGCACACGAGATTGGGACCGGCAACATCTTTGCCGACCTTGGGCTTCCAAATCCCAAGGAACATCAACTCAAAGCCGCCCTGGTGGTTCAGCTTCACCGCCTTATCAAGGCACAAAAACTCACTCAAACGACCGCAGCAAAACTGATCGGCGTCAAACAGCCAGACCTATCGAATATTCTACGTGGCCACTACCAAGGCTTCTCCGTCGAACGGCTGATGCGAATGCTCACTGCATTCCATCAGGATGTCGAAATCACCGTGCGCCCGAGCCGCGGGAAGCCAAAGGAAGCCGGCCGAATTACGTTCAGCACCGCGGCGACGTGACCGGTTAGCCAATCCCACGGGCGTGGAATGCAGATAGGACAATATCCATGCAGCAGATCCAAATCTCTCTTCGCAAGGAAGAGATTCAGGCGCTGCGCAAGGCAGCAAGGCGGCTGGGCTGTAGCGTCGCAGCATTGGTCCGCGATGTAATCAGTAAGACCTTGCTCATAGCGGCATCTACCGGTCCGGGAGCAATCTGGGATGGCGGGCTAAATCGAGCGTCGATTGATCACGATGGGGTTTGCGATGCACGAGCGCTCGGTGACGGCAGAAACCGCCCAGCGTCTCGCGCGCTTCTTTCGCACCAGTCCAGAGTTCTGGGTAAACCTCCAAGCCATGCACGATCTGACTAAAGCGCGCCAACAATGCGGTCGAGCCATCGAACGCGACGCGCACGCATGCAGCCTGACCGGCGGATGCTGTAACTGCGTTTCCTTCGCTCCTCGGACGGCCCGACGGTGCTGACGATGCGCTCCAGCCTGCCGGCTGGCCAAAAGATAGTGGGAGCGGCGCGCCGCAAGTGATTGCTGAGACGGCCGGCGCACGCCGGCGGATTGGCCACACCCGCATGTTCTCGAGCGCAATATCTGGCTGATTTTCCTTGAGAATTAGGATCTGCTAACCATAACGGGCGTCGTTAACCAATGAGGCAAGAAAGACTGGATTGGCCGATTCTCAGAGTATAGCTGTACCAGAACAAAAGGTGAATTCCTCTCGTTCGGCCGATGGATCAAGGCACCATGCGTGAAGAAGGAATCCGCGGTTCGACAAGTGGGATAACCGACATGAAATAGGAGATAATATCATGTCCACTTCCAAGCTGCCCGAATGGGCCAAAGCCGCCAGAGCGCAGCCCGGGTCTGCCCGACCCGAGCACGCCAAGCCGCAGTCCATCCAGCCCGAGAGCGTGCAACCCGAGAGCACGCAACCCGGGCACCGCGAGAGCGGGCGGCGCGAGCGGGCTCAAGCCACGAATGCCCAGGCCGCGTCGGCCCAACCGACCCCTGCCGAATCCGCCTCAGTCCTCATCAGTGCATCAGCCCAAAAGCTGATCGCGCTATGACCGAAGGAAACATGTTCCCAAAAATAGAATCAGCCATTTCGTCCCGCAATATTCCTCTATGCTGCCGCATTGCGCCTAGCCCTCATTCAAGCGGGAGGGCAGAGAAGTTCTGGATTCCCGCTTGCGCGGAAGGAACGCAGAATGCGGACGATCACTCCGTCAGCGCTTTGTAGGCGGCCTCATCGAGCAGCACATTGAGCTCGGCCGGATGGCCGACCTTCAGCTTGAACAGCCAGCCCTCGCCGGTCGGCGCGGCATTGACCAGCCCTGGTTCACTGACGACCTTGTCGTTGATCGCGACGATCTCGCCGCCGACCGGCGCATAGACTTCAGACGCCGCCTTCACCGACTCGACAGTCGCGGCCGCCGCGCCCGCTATAAAGGCGGCGCCAACACTCGGCAGTTCGACATAGACCAGATCGCCGAGCTTCTCCTGCGCGAACGGCGTGATGCCAACGGTCGCCACATCGCCGTCCATCCGCAGCCATTCATGATCCTTGGTGTATTTCAGCATGCTCATGCACCTCATGACGGGAAGCGCTTGTAGCGCGTCGGAACGAAGGGCATCGCGGACACGATGATCGGCAGGCGCTTGCCGCGCACCTCAGCATAAAGGCGCGTGCCGAGTGACGCGCTCACCACTGGCACATAGCCCATCGCGATCGGGGCGCCAAGGCTGACACCGAAGCCACCCGAGGTGACGCGACCGGTCGCCGCCGCATCGCCTTCGCCGGCGAACAGTTCGGCGCTGCAGCGCACCGGCGCGCGGCCCTCCGGCCGCAGCCCGACACGCCGGCGCGCTGCCCCACGCGCGAGCTGCGGCAGGATCGCCTCGGCCCCCGCGAAGCCGCCCGCACGCGCACCGCCGGCGCGGCGCACCGCCGGAATCGTCCACGCGAGCGCGGCCTCGACCGGCGTCGTCGCCTCGTCGAGGTCGCAGCCATAAAGGCACAGCCCCGCTTCGAGCCGCAGGCTGTCGCGCGCGCCAAGCCCGATGGGTGCCACCGCAGGATGGCGCAGGAGCGCTTCGCACAGCGCTTCGACCGACGTGGCCGCAACGCCGATCTCAAATCCGTCCTCGCCGCTATAGCCAGAGCGCGAGATGACACAAGGCTCGCCCATCACCAACATGGCGCGCACATCCATGAAGCGCATGGCGCGCACAGCGGGCGCGAGCGGGGCCAGCGCCTCCTCGGCGCGGGGTCCCTGCAGCGCTATCAGCGCGCGTTCCGTTAGTGGCTCGACGAGGCAAGAATCGGAAAGTTGCGTGCGCAGGTGCGCTTCGTCGAGAGCCTTGCGCGCCGCATTGACGACCAGCAGCAGATGGTCGCCGAGGTTCGCTACCATGAGATCGTCAAGCACGCCGCCCGCCGCATTGGTGAACAGCGTGTAGCGCTGGCGGCCGGCGCCGAGGCCGAGCACATCAGCCGGCACAAGCGCCTCGAGCGCGCGCGCCGCCTCGGCAAGGCGCCCCGAGCGCGGCCGCACCGCGATCTGACCCATGTGCGAGACATCGAACAAGCCGGCAGCGCTGCGCGTATGCAGGTGCTCCTTCAACACACCCGGCGGAAACTGCACCGGCATGTCGAAGCCGGCGAACGCCACCATGCGAGCGCCGAGCCGCACATGCATGGCGTGCAGCGGCGTGTGCCGGAGCGCGACGTTCGCTTCGTCTTCACTCATCGCACGCCCTCGCTATGCCCGCCTCGTTATGACCGTCCCAGCTCTGCTCCGATCAGCCGACCTTGGCGCCATCGCTCAGCAACAGTTCGCGCGCGGCCTTGACCTCGTCAACGCGCCGCACCGGCGTCTCGTGCGGCGCGCTCTTCACCAGCGCGGGATCGCTCTTCGCCTCCTGGGCAATCGCCAACATAGCCGCCGCGAAGGCGTCAAGCGTCGGCTTGCTCTCGGTCTCGGTCGGCTCGATCATCAGCGCTTCCGGCACGATCAGCGGGAAATAGTTGGTCGGCGGATGAAAGCCATAATCCAGGAGCCGTTTGGCCACATCGAGCGCGCGCACGCCGGTACCCTCGAGGGCGCCCTGGCACACGAACTCGTGCATGTTGAGGCGGTCGTAGGGCACGACGTAGGCGTCGCGCAGCTTGACGCGCAAATAGTTGGCGTTGAGCACCGCATGTTCGGAATTGGCACGCAGCCCCTGCCCGCCGTGGCGCCGGATATAGGCATAAGCGCGCACGAACATGCCGAAATTGCCGAAATGTGTAGCGACCCGGCCGATCGACTTCGACGGCTCGGCAAGCCGGTAACGGTCGCCCTCGCGGCTGATCAGCGGACCGGGCAGGAAATCGAGAAGGCGGTCCGAGACGCCGACCGGGCCGGCACCGGGCCCGCCGCCGCCGTGCGGAGTTGAAAAGGTCTTGTGCAGATTGAAATGCATCACGTCGAAGCCGAGGTCGCCCGGCCGCGCGATGCCGGCAAGCGCATTCATGTTAGCGCCGTCGCCATAGACGAGGCCGCCACAGCCGCGCACCAACCCCACCACCTCTTCGATGTGCTCCTCGAATAGGCCGAGGGTGTTGGGGTTGGTCATCATGATGCCGGCGACGGTTTCGTCGCAGGCGGCCCGCACCGCCCCGAGATCGACATTGCCGCGGTCGTCCGAAGGGAGTTCGACGGCGAGGAAGCCCGCCATGGTGGTCGAAGCCGGGTTGGTGCCGTGTGCGGAATCCGGGATGAGGATGCGGGTGCGCTTGTGATCGCCGCGCACCTGATGATAGGCGCGCATCATCAACAGGCCAGTGAACTCGCCGTGCGCGCCGGCTGCCGGCTGCAGCGATACGCCCGCAAACCCGCCGATCTCGGCAAGCCACTGCTGCAATTCGAACATCAGCGCGAGATTGCCCTGCACGCTATCGATGTCCTGCAGGGGATGGGTCTCGGCGAACGCTGGAAGCCGCGCGATCTCCTCATTGACCTTCGGATTGTACTTCATGGTGCAAGAGCCGAGCGGATAGAAACCGCTGTCGACGCCGAAGTTGCGCTGTGACAGCGCCAGATAGTGCCGCACCACGTCAAGCTGCGACAACTCTGGCAGGCCGCAATCCGTGCGTAGCCCAGCGGGCAATGCGGCCGTCGGCACGTCCGGCTCCGGCAGATCGACGCCATGCCGGCCTGGAACGCTGAGCTCGTTGAGTGTTGGAGTGACTTTGTGGCTCATCGGGTGATCTCGCTCAGGGCTTTGACCAGCCGATCGATGCTCGCGCGCGTGTTGACCTCGGTCACCGCGATCAGCATGTGGTCGCGCAGAGGTGGATAGTCGCGGCCGAGGTCGTAGCCGCCGATGATGCCGTACTGCTCGCGCAAGCGCCTATTCACTTCGGCAGCCGAACGCGGCAGCCGCACCACGAACTCTTTGAAGAAAGCCTGGGTCGGCGCCTGCGGGTTGATCGTGAAGCCCTTGAGCCTGCCTATTGCGGCGGCAGCATAATGGCTCTTGTGGAAGCAGAGCTCGGCCAGCTGTCGCAATCCTTTGTTGCCCATGGTGGCGAGATAGGCGGCCGCAGCAAGCGCGCAGACCGCGGAGTTGGTGCAGATGTTGCTCGTCGCCTTGGCGCGGCGAATGTGCTGCTCGCGGGTCGCCAAAGTGAGCACATAGGCACGCCGGCCGTCGGCATCCACGGTCTCGCCGACGAGATGGCCGGAAAGGCGGCGCACATGCGCCATGCGGGCGGCGAAGACGCCGAGATGCGGCCCGCCAAATGAAGGCGCAATGCCGAGCGACTGTCCGTCGCAAACGACAATGTCGGCGCCACAGGCACCGGGCGGCTGGAACAGACCAAGCGCAATCGGATCGGTCACGACCACGAGCAACGCGCCGGCCCGATGGACGATATCCGCGACCCCTTCGAGCGCTTCGCACTGCCCGAAGAAATTCGGGCTCTGCATGACGAAGGCGGCGGTGTCGTTGTTGATGAGAGCGGTGAGGCAGGAAAGATCGGCTGTGGCATCACCGTCGCCCGTGATCGCCGCCGCAGGCATGCCGGCGAGGTAAGTCCTGAGCACGGCGCGATATTGCGGATGCACTGCCGGCGATAGAACAATCTTGCTGCGCTTGCCTTGCGCAACACCGAGCGCGAGCAGCACGGCTTCCGCAAGCGCGGTTGCGCCGTCGTAGTGGCTGGCGTTGCTCACCTCCATGCCGGTCAGCCGGCAGACCATGCTCTGATATTCGAACAGGGCCTGCAGCATGCCCTGGCTCACCTCCGGCTGATACTGCGTGTAAGAAGTATAGAACTCGCCGCGGGAGAGCACGTAATCAACCTCTGCCGGGCGAAAATGATGGTAGGTGCCGGCGCCGAGAAACGACAGCGAAGGATCGAGCGTACTATTGCGGCCACCAAGCGCGCGCATCTCGCGCCCGATGTCGAGCTCGGATGCGGGCGGCGGCAGGTCAAGCTTGGGAAACCGCACGCGCGGTGGAACGTCGAGAAAAAGATCCGCCATGTCGGCGACCCCGATCACCTTGAGCATCTCATTGCGCTCGGCATCGGTGTGCGGCGCGTAGCCCATGCGGTTTCCTCCTGGCCGATCTTAAGCGTCCCCAGCCTAGCGGATGACGCGATGGCGCGCAGCAACGAGCGTGCGGCTAGCTTGCGGTTTTCACCAGCCAGGTTCGACGATAGCCAATGATCACGGGAAAAACCGGCGCGCCGTCAATTCGGCATCGAGCACGGGATCGCCGGTATCAAAGCGCAGAAGCTGCGTGCGCGCGAGCTTGGCGGGCGCTGCAAGCAACATGATGTTCTGCGCGCCGATCTGACGAATGACGGTCGGGCTGAGCGGCTGATTGCCGCGGCCGAGAACGAAACCTTGCGCGCCGATCGGGCTGAGGACGAGCCCGCCTCGCAAGAGCGGCTGATAGCGCGGCGGCCACGGGACGAGGGTATGATAGTCGCCACGCTGATCAGCCTGGGAGGCCTAGCCGCCGCTGCCCGAAACCATATCCGATTAGCTGGCCCTGTACAGGGAATGACCAAACATTTCCTGTGAAAGGCCAGATGCCGAGATCTGCACGTTGCTAGCGGGTCCGGCCTGCTGGCACGGTAGCGCTAAGCACGCAGCCCCTCAGCCCGATCAGCAACTGGGGCAGATGCTCTGACGTGCCCCCTTGGTCCCCTTATCTCGATCCACCTCACCCCGGCCCCTCGCCGTTCTCGTCGATGAAGATGACGCCGGCAGCTTCGGGTATCCGCGACCTGCGACAGCACCGGGATCCGTGGGAACTCGACGAGGAGCTGCCAATCCAATCGACAAAGCACTCGGCTCACGCGCGCTTTCGCCCCGATATCTTAGCCGAAGCCAAGGAATTAAAGATAGCCACATACTCAAAGCCCTTTGCCTCATCGCACCCTACGTTCGCCTGAGGCTTCGGGCTATTCTGAGTTGCCGGCACAGCACAGCGAAAACCGCGACCCGAACATTCGAAAACTATGGAAACTATGTGCAATCGCGCAAAGTGGATTGAGTTGCGCTCATCATCAAAAAGATAGCAGGACGAGGGTCGTCAATGATTTGCAATGATCGCCATCGATTCCCTATACGCCCTAACAACATCTAAGGTTCGGCCGTGTTCGGCCAAGTGCCAAGCAAGTGCGGCACGGCGGGCTAGAGGAAATTCCCAGTCGGCGGCGCCCCTTTTTTCAACCTTCTGCGATATATTGTACGCGATCGACCAGTTGCGAAAAGCCTGAAGCCATTGGTCATCTGCGTCATCTGGATTGCTGGCGGCCTGCGCCCCTCGCTCTGCTTGCTCGGCGCGCCACTGATAGGCATGGGATTTGCCGGCGGCGATCGCCTTGTTAAGGTAATCCGCTGCTCTGTTGCGGTCGGTGCTTTCGAAGAAACGAGAAATTATAACATAGGCGATCGGCGAGACATGCGCAGCTTTCTCTAGTAGCTGCACCCCGTGATCAGGCGCGTAATGTTCGGAATCGGCGCGATCAAGCAACATGGCACCGAGATCGACCAAAGCCATCGTATATCCCAGAGAAGCGGCCTTTTCGATTGCTGCATATGCTTTCTCCAGATTGTGTGCGCGAACGTTTGCGCGGCCAAGCAGATAGTTCAGTCGCCCATTTTGCGGATCCTGTGATAGCGCTTTTTCGCAAACGGGTATGACCTCATCTGGTTTTATTTCTTCAATCTGAACACCAGGACCGCGCCGCGCTGGGTCGACTGGATTCTCTGCGCCCTTTTCGCAGACGGCCGCATCTGAGTTGTCCGAGCTTTCGTCAGAACGATAATCGGTACTCTCGGGCAACTCGGTAATTCCGAGCGATGATCGCAGCCAATCGATGCGGGCGTAGCGCTCCAGTTCGAACGGCCTGACGTTCCACGTATACGGAGGAGGCGCTGCGTAGCGCGTCGTCACACGACCGCCATCTTTTGACCATTCGCCCGAAAGCACGAAATCGCCATGCCCAGCAAGCAACGCTAATTCTCGGCTCGCTCCGACGTCCCAGATACGCGCGGTCGTGTCCTGCGACCAGGTCAGCAGCATGGCGCCCGACGGGTCCCAGCGGCCCCCGAGAATGTTCTTCTCATGACCGCGAAGTACAGCGATCTCCCGACCGGTTGTAATGTCGAACACGCGCGCATTTCCGAACGCCGAGACGATGCGGTCGCCAGAAAAGACCGTCACTCGTTCGCCTTTTTCGTCCCAGATTCCTCTGACGATCCATGGTTCTGGAATGGAAAATTCGCGGACGATCGAGCCATCCTGCCTCTTCAGGACGTAGAACTTGCTACCCGAATAGGTTGCAAGGACTTTTGATCCCGTTGGATCCCAGGCAGCCTCCCAGCCAAGTGCACGTTTCTCACTTTTCAGCTCCTGCAGCGTCTGTCCGCTCGATGCATCGAGAAAAAATGCGTTTTCCTCACTGCCAATCAAGGCGCGACGGCCATCCGGACTCCAATCGACGCTCCAGCACGAATTGAACCGTGCTAGTTCATTGCCGGTGCTAGCCTCTCGGAATGCGCAAGTCTGGTTCTCAGAAATCGTAACAATCCTGTCGCCCTTAGGAGACCAGGAAACGCCGAGATTCTGCCTTTGCATCGGCCACGAAAAGATTGCCGTGCCTGTTTCAAGATCCCAGAGCGTCGCCAAGCCATCGGGTGGTACTGATACCAATTGCCTGTCGGTTGGTCCCCAAAATACTCGCTCAATTCTTGGATCGGCTGTTTTCAAGACAGATATCCTTTCTCCCTTCCGAACATCCCATAAGATGGGCGCTTCCCCTTCGGGCCTGACAAGGATCAAGTCTTGGTGCCAAAAAGCGGAGGGCAGAGAGTCGCTAGGCGTGCGATAAGAGGCCAAAGCACTTTGAGTGTCGATGAGCCAAATCCTTTCCGAGTTGTCCTTCGCGCGGGTAAGCAACCATCCGCTGCCCCACCAGATCGAAGTGACATCCTTGTGGATGCCCTGCATTAGGATTTCGGATTTGTCGATCGCCGACCAGAGCATTAGGGCCCCGTCTTCGAATACAATAGCGAGACGCGTGCCGTCTTGCTTCCAAAACCACCTCTGGATCTTCTCTCCGTCTTTGGACAATGCCAGCAAACGACGCTTGGTGATTAGATCATAAATTTCAAGAGCACGACTGCCACGCGACAGGCTTACAATCACCCTCAGCGGAACCTTCTTGTCGCGATCAGAATCAGAGACGGCAGCGGCCGTATAAGGCGGAATCTCCCATCCGCTGGTCGCGGTAAAGATATCGATCTCCGGAGTTGTGCGCTCTTCCTTATTGCGTACTAGCAATGAATAGCCAGCGGAGGCTGCGAGATGAAGACTATCGGGGCTCCAGGCTATGTGATCATAGGCTAGCGAGTTCAGTCGCAGCCACTTTTTGCGCGCGCGCAGGGGTTCCCACTCATAAACGCCGCCGCTCGACGCAACCCCAATCAGTCGGTCGTCCGGACTAAGCGCCGCGTCGTTGGCATGCACCGAAATTGAATTCAGCTGGCGACCATTTCGTGTGTCATTCAATGTGATGCCGTTATACCCGGCGATCATAAGCCATGATCCGTCCGTAGAGAAACGAATGCGTTGCGTATATTCGGTAGCGATCTCCGTTATTTTTTTTCCCTCATTTGCATCCCAGATGACGACCTTCTTGTCGAATACGGTGGCGATTAACTTACCATCGGTGCTCCATGTGACCGCTTCATAAGTGGACTCATTCAAAGGCCATCTGATTAGCTCCCTTCCCGTTTCAGCGTCGCAAGTATGGATGACCCCGTCTGTTGTGACAGCTACAATTCGCATCGCGTCGGCGCTCCACATTGCATCCTTGACTGCGCCATCGATGGAAAGATCAGCTTCTTTTTTTCCTTCTGCGCTGAATATACTGGCCACTCCGCTCCGAGTGATAGCAAGAAGTTGCGGCGGCGACCTCGACGCCCAACGGATGTTCTGATTATTCTTGCTGATTTGCGCCGTCACATGTCCATCGACGGACGATCTGATCAGGCCATCAGTGCTGGCGAGCAAGGTTCCGTCAGGGCTCCATTCGGCTGAAACGCCGCTGTCCGCAACGGCAAATAGACGTCGTCCCGTCGATGCATCCCAAACTGCGAGCTGCACGCCATCGGTCGCAGCGACCTTGGTGCCCGCTGGATCCCAGCTGATAGACCTTGGCTCGTCATAAAATCTGCGAACAATCCGCAACCCCGGGCGTCTCGCTTCGACCTCGACCAGTGCTTTCCAGTTCGATTCCTCAAAGGGACGCTCTCCTTCCCTAAGCGGCGCACCTTGCAGAACAGTCTTCACGGCCAACTCAGGATCAAGCTCGCTGAGCGCCTTTTCCGCGGCAAAACGGCTTTCTGCGATCTGAGATCTCTGGAGCCTCTCTTCCGCAATTCTTTGCTGCTGCGCGGCAAACAGTCCCAGTACTGACGCTGCAACGGCGAAGATAGCGAACACAATGGCGGCCGCCGTGGTTAGCTGCTGGCGTAAACGGCCGCGTCGGCGTGAGGCCTCGACGAATTCGCATGTAAGTGGATCAAATTCGGTGGCCCACCGATGTACAAGATCGACCGCGTTCGCAAGCAGCGGGTCGCGGAGGAGATAGCGGCGTTTCTCGCGGTTGGCTGCCCGGCTCCATTCGGCGAACGCTTCCTCGACCATCGCTCGCGTACGAAGGTCATCGCGCTCCTGCGCGAGTTGGCGTTTCGCCCGCTCCCAATTGGTGATCAGCGCTTCGTGCGCTAAGCGGACACGTGCCCCCGCGCCGTCCCCTTCGGCCACCAGGAGACGCGTCTGTGGGTCTAGCAGGGCATCGACGACCACACGCTCAGGGCTGTTCGGGGCGAACCGCTCCATTGGGGCGGTACGCGAAGTGGGCTCTGCGCCCGATCGGCTCACTGTCACGAAGGCGCGCAATACACGCGGGAATACCGCCTGCGCTTCCACCGGCAGCTTATCGAATACGGCTTCCGCCCGGTTGGCGATCGCTCCTTTGAGCCCACCCAAAGCCTTAGCCGAAGCATAAGTCAGCATCCGTCCGCCGCCCGCCTCGACGTCTTTTTTGTAAAGTTCGTCGAGCAGGAACGAGAGGAGCGGCAAGGCACCTGCTTCCCCCGCCGCTTCTGCAGCGAGCGTCGCATCGAGCCGAATGTCGCGCGCCGGATCGCTGTCGAAGCTAAGCCCCGCCGCCTCCGCCGGCTGCCGGATCATCTCCATTATCTCGTCCTGTGTCGGCGGAAGCAGGTCGAGCCGGCCATCACCGGACGCCATCTCGACAAGGAGCGGGGTTCCCGCAGCGCGATGCCACTGGTCGCTGCGCATGGTCGCGAGCACGAACACACGACCCGAGCGGGCAAGCCCTTCAAGACAGCGAACGAAGGTAAGGCGATCCTCCGTGGTAAGTTCCGCGGTCGTGAATAGCTCCTCGAACTGATCGACGACGAGGGCGAGTCGTGCCTTCTCGATCAGAAGAAGCTCACCGTTCTTACGCGCCGCAGCTTCGGCATGGTCGAGTGCACCCACAATCGCGAAAGCCGGGTCATCTGCCGCCGCCCTCAGATGACGGGCGAGCGCCGACGCATCCTGGGTCGGAGATAGAAGTTCAGGGAGGGCCGAATGGTTGAGAAGCGCCTCGGCCAAGGCCATGAAAGGGCCCGCGGAGTGACCGCTTGGACTCAGCACGGACCGCCGCCAAAGGCCCACCTCCGGCACGATGCCACGTGCCGTCAATGCAGGTAGAACACCCGCCTGAGCGAGAGAGGATTTGCCAACACCGCTCGCACCGAGGAGTAAGAGAAAAGCACGGCCGCGCTCGGCATTGCTCGTTACCCGTTCCACGGCCGCTCTGATCATGGCGCTGCGACCGAAAAAGATCGGCGCATGCTCGAACCTGTAGCTTTCCAATCCCCGGAACGGACTTCCCGCATACCAAGTTGCGGCCGGTGCTCCATACTCTTTTGCGCGGAGAGCCTTGATGCGCCGCTCGATCAGATTCTTGAGGTCGTGCTCGAGGCGCCTTTCGAAATCGTCCAGATCGGTGAATTCGTTGAATGCTGCGCGGAATTGACCACGGTTGAGGAACCACCGACTCCAGAATGTCTCTAGCT
Source organism: uncultured Alphaproteobacteria bacterium (assembly GCA_963753575.1). Classification (GTDB taxonomy): domain Bacteria; phylum Pseudomonadota; class Alphaproteobacteria; order Rhizobiales; family Xanthobacteraceae; genus VAZQ01. The sequence continues at coordinate 921,551 of CAVWCR010000001.1, read as the reverse complement.
TGTCCCACTGGTCCTCGGCCTGCGCCTTGGCCGCCTTGTCCCTCAGCGACACGGTCGGGTCGGCTTGCTTCCGATAGGCGAGCAAGTCCGGCGCGCCGCGCCTCTTCTGCGACGCGAGCGCGTCCTCGAATTCCCATTCCGTCCCGGTGACCGGGACGCGGCCATCGATTCCGCGGTACTCGCGTGTTTCGGTCTTGGGCGGCAGCGGCGTCCCGAGCCGCGACCACACGATCAGAACGACAATATCCGTTTCGCTGGGCGGCGTGATCTGATCCTGGAAATGCCCGGAAGCGAGCATAGTTTCCAGCTCCCACAGTATCGGTTCGATACGAAAGAATCGCGCATAGGTCTTTGCAAGTTTTTCGATCACGAGTTGGGCGCGCCGGCGTTCGGGGATAACATCGCCAGGCGTGGAGATGAAAAGTTGCAGCGTATCTGGCATTCGGTTGATCGCGATGCGAATGGCCAATTATTCGTTAAGAAGCGAAGGCAATCAACCGGCCGCTCCAACAAGGCCGGGCACGAATGCCGCGGAAAGGCCCGATTTGGGCGGTCGCCACGTCGCGCTGCTGCGGCTGAAACCTGGAGGGCGAGCTACTGTGTAAATCGGCGCGCCGCTCGGCGTACGGTGTCGACGAGACTGCGAGAATGCGTCCGAACGTGCGACCAGCGTGGACGCGACTGGTGAGGCGGTGCTGCTCGACCTCGCGATCGATGAGCGCTCGCGCAAAATTCTCGCTCTGCTTGGCAGCGCCCCCGACATTGGACGCGCCATCGCCGCCGAACCGCACATTCCACCCACCCGCGCGGCCGCATTGCGCAAGGCCTTTCTTGCAACCTTGGAAGATCGCGAGTTTGCACAGGACATGGCGAAAGCAGGTCTCAGTATCGACCCGCTCGGCGGCGAGGAGTTGCAAAGCCTCGTCGCCGATACAGTGGCAACGCCAGCAGATTTAATAGAACAGGCCAAACGCTATGTTGGACCTTAACGTCTGAATTGGCTGCGAAGCCGCCCGTGTGGGGCAGAGTTACTATTTAGAGTATAGTACTTTTATATTTACCCGTAAAGATTGTATTAGCCTGCATTTTGGCAGAACGAAGCCAAAATCGTCAATATTTTCAATGCCCATATTTTCGCTGCCACCGCCGGTGCCACCACCGCGAAGTCCACCGCCTCGGCAACGAACAGGCTTGGTGGCAGGCCGCCAACATCGATCCACTCAGCGTTGCCCAAAAGCTCTGGAACAGGACCTGCGTGAACGAGGGCCGCATCGAAGCCGATGAGCCCAGTCTTGCGCAGGCAGGCGCCGCGGCTGATCCAGCCGCAAAGCCACCTAAGAGACCAAGGAAGACGCCACGCAGGAGACCAGACGATAGGGACCGCACGGTCCCCGTGTAGCTCTTGGGGCCGCCGCCATGGATCCTTCGTTATCGACGGTCTGTGCCCGAACTGTTTCACACTACTGTCGGCACGGCCTTTGCCGATCTTGCGATCGACGGGCATCGCGAGACTTGGCCGATCCGTAGCCGGCGATCATCAAAACCAAAACACGAGTCCAGTAATGGCGAGGGCCGTGGAGTCATCATCTCCCGCTGCGATAGCGGCCTGGACATGCCGCAGCGAGGGAGCTCGATTGTCGTCGATCAAACCGCCGCGGCGAAGCCGGATGTGGTAGCACCCGGCAAGCAGCGCATGCGGAACACCATATCCGGGCTCCAGTTCAAAGCCCGTTGCAGTATATTCTTACCGTCCGGAGCCGCTCTTCAGCCCCACTCGCTCACCTACTTAGAAACGATACAGTCAGGGTTACGAGTCAGAGCCCGCGATGTGAGACATGTTTGCAACGTAGCAAGTTTATTTAGGGCAAGGGATCAAGACCGATTGAAGTCTCGATGGTCGTGAGCAAATCTGCGCCGCGCAAGGCATTACGAGTGTTTCCGGTTGCCTGCTGTTTGCCGATCAGTCACTGATCATGCCTAACAAAATAGTAGCGTTTTCGGTTCTTGGCTTCTCAGCTGCCGCAACGGTGGCGTGGGCGACGCTTCTGGGTTGGGGATTCTACGAACTGGTTTCGCTAACGGCACGGTGGCTTTCCTAGGAGCTCTAACAACGCGACAAGAGGGCGCGCGGTCAGCCGTGCACCAGGTTGCGCTGCTTTTCACCGCGTCTCTCAGAAATGAACGCATCACGAGCGCCCGCGGGTCGTGGGCATTTGCGCACCTCACGACTGCGGCAATACTGATCGATGCTACTTGTCGAACCTGCGCGTTATCCGGCTTGTTGCTTTAGTTTCGGTCGAGGGGAGCGGCCCGTCCAAGCATCACGGCCAGAGCCACGAGGCCCGGAGTCCAACCAGACATCATCCCCAACAAGAACCACTGATAAGGCTCCACGGTTCCGCCCCATAATATTATTACCACTGTTGGCAAGCTCAGCTTGTCAAAATGGTGATGTTATGAGTTTTTCAAGGCTATTCTTAGAGCAATTCCTGTACTCTTTGGGGACAAAGGTACGATGTTAGCGCTTAAGGGCAATAGATACCGGTTGCTCATGGATAGCTGTAAGACGGTTAGTCATTCTACGCTTGACGAAAGTTTATTATACTAAAGTTGAACACACGTTCGTAAAAGAAGAACACGGTCCTCAACAAAATCGGGATGAAGGCAAGCGGACCGGATCGCAATCCTTTCGCATTCGGGCGTGTAATGAATTTTCCGGCGCTTGGGCACGACATTGTTTCATCCCTTTTGGTCCGACCGCTGTTTCCTCGGGGACTTGTTCGTCGTTTTGCTCGTCATGGCTCCGCCTTCTCAGGAGTTGGAGCCTCCGATCAACCCGGGCCGGTTCATACCAACTCAATCCGCCACTCTGGCACCGGATTGCACATCTGACGGGCTTAAATGGGTTCTTTTGGGAAGCGCAGAAAATCACTATCATTGCTTCAAATTCGAGCGTCCCCCATTAATCAGGGAGGCTTCTCCGCGGGAGACAATATGACCAATCGAATTCAAGCGAAGCGCCTCGGACGCCGAGCATTTCTTGGTGCGACCGCCGCGAGCATGGCATCGGTGGTTGCGCCGCGCGCAACACTCGCGCAAGCGCCCGCCGCCCCAGCGCCATCGACGAGACCGGGCGCCATCACGGCGCTAACGAGCGAGCATTTGGTCGGCAGCGCGATCAACTATGCCTATGCGGTGAAGGCGGGACCTTTTGTTTTCCTCAACGGGCATGAGGGATACGATTTTGCCGCGGGCGTCGTGCCGGCGGTCGCCGGCGCTGCTGGCTTTCCCGCTTACGGCAAGCCGGGCTTGCGCCGCGAGGCCGATTTCATCTTTGAGAGGATGGGACAGAATCTGAGAGCGCTTGGTACCGACTTCGCGCACAGCGTTCGCCTTGATCAATACTACACTGATGCCGATGCGGTGCGCGCCTATCACCTCGCGCGCTTCGGCGCGCTTGGCAAATACGTGCCGCCCAGCACCTCTATCATCACCGAACGTTGCTTTGGCAACAGAAGCACCATGACGACATCACTCATCGCGGTAACGCCCGAACCGCAATGGGAACTCAAACCGGTTTATCCACCGGGCGCGCGCGTTTCAGCAACCTCGGGCTATGCGCCTGCTGTGGTCACGGATGATTTTGTCTTTGCGGCAGGGACCGGGCCGGATGAGAAGGAGATACTCGATACGAATCCATCCCAGGGGCCGCATCGTCGATGGAGGTCGGCACTGCCGATCCGGCGCCAGGCCGAATCGGCCCTGAAACGCATCGACCCCATTCTGAAGGCGTCGGGTACGAGTCTCGCCAATTGCCTCAAGGCGCAGGTTCACATTGCCGGCGTGGAGAACTTTCCGGACTTTATCGACGTCTGGAACGAGCACGTCGGCAGCACGCCCGCCGCGCTTACGGTGATCCCGGCCAAGGGGTTCGCTTCAGTCGAGATGATCCTCGAGATCAACTACATCCTTCTCAAGGATGGCGCGCAGCGCAAGAAAGAGATCGTGCGCGCCGATATTCCTGAGATGGCCGCCTACTCGCCAGCAGTCCGCGCTGGCGAGTTCGTGTTCAGCCCTGGGCTGCTACCTCTGACGCAGGATGGAACGGTCGCCGGCCTGACCCAAGGCGACGATTTTCCGGGACTGTGCCTGCGTAGCCAACTGCAGGCCAATACGCTATTCGACCATGCTGAGTCGATCGCGAAGGCGACCGGCACTAGCATGCGCAATGTTTGCCGCATCGATTATCGTGTGAGCGATATCGCCGACTTCGCGGGCGTCGCGCTGGCCTGGGTGGGTCGCTACGGGAAGGCGCCGCATCCATTTGTCTGTGTCGTTACGCCTAAGCTGCCCGCGCCCGGCGCAACCGTGATGGCGGACTTCTGGTTCTATGCGGGTTGACCGGCCGAAATTCTCTCCGATAGCCTCTCACAGCCGTTGGCGTCGCTCCAACCGGAAAAACTCACCCAAGCCCCAGTAAACCGCAATTTCCCGTAATGCCGAGGCCGTCCCGAAATCGGGTGGAAGGCTGTTGATTCCTTCTGCTTGAAAGAAGGCTAGGCGCAACGCGGCAACGGGTATCGACAAAGAGTGGGATTTCGGTACCAATATCCTGTTCGTTAAATTCCGAAATTTTTAAAGCGCCGAAGCAACTTTGGCCCGTTTGGCCCAAACCGGGAAGCAAGGCCCCCCAAAGACAGCACTCTGCAAGATGCTCAAGCTTGCGCGATCTTCCTGACCATGGCACCGATTGGCGAGAGAGAACGCCGGCCCGAGGCCGAACTCTGGGATGCCTTCGAACCCGCGCGGCCTAAGGTACTCGGCCGACCGGATCTCGCCGACCGCGCGATCTTCCTGACCATGCCGCCGATCAGCGACAAGGAACGACGGCCCGAAGTGGACCTTTGGTGTGCCTTCGACCGCGCGCAGCCCGCGATCCTGGGCGCCCTCCTCGATGTCGCCGCGCATGGGTTGAAGACCCGGTCCCACGTTCGCGGAGCGGCCCTGCCGCGCATGGCCGACTTTGCACTGTGGGCCACCGTGCAGACGACCGCCATCGATCCCGCCACCGGCATGGTCAACCTCACCACCATGCTGGCGCATTCCTCCGGAGAGCCTTTCATCCTAAACAATTGATATCACTTTGAAATATTAATTGGATGTGCGGCCACGTTGCTTTGAAAAGTTCCATCATACCTTCGAATACTTGTCCTATGTGGCTGGCCTGCAACAGGCAAATCATGTGCATTGTGGTAAAAATAGTCATTCAAATGACGAGAGGAAGGCCAATGAAGAAGTTTCTGCTTGGTGCGGTAGCTGCGGCGACCATGATGGTGCCGGCTCTGGCGGCGGATATGCGGGCGCCGGTCATGAAGGCGCCTCCGATGCCAGTTCAGCACAGCTGGACTGGGTGCTACGTGGCCGGTGGCGGCGGCTACGGCATGTGGAATCAGGAGATCACGAACCTGTCCGGCGGCGTACCTTTCACCCCACAGACGACCGGCGGTGGTAAGGGCTGGTTCGGCACCGCGGGCGGCGGCTGCGATCTCCAGGTCAGCGGAAACTGGGTCATCGGTATCTTCGGCGATTACGATTTCGCCGACATCAAGGGCACTCCCAGCGGCTTTGATCTCACCTTGATTGGAAATGAAAAAATGAGGTCAGCCTGGTCGGTGGGGGGCCGGATTGGCTATCTGATCACACCGACGGTTCTGACATTTGTGAGCGGCGGCTTTACCGAGGCGCGCTTCTCCGCGGTTGACCTGTTATCGCCGAGTATCCCGCCTGTCCCGGTTGGCATCAATGTTGTTGGCCACACCTATTCAGGTTGGTTCCTGGGCAGCGGCTTTGAATACAATTTGGGGTTCTTGCCCGGCCTGTTCTGGCGGACAGAGTATCGCTACGCCAGCTACGGCACGGACAATGTGCCGATCGTGGTCACTGCGACCGGCGCACCGAGCGGCCTGAGCATCGACAGCCAGAAATTCACGCAGACGATTCGCTCTGAGCTGGTCTGGCGCTGGAACTGGGGTCGCTGAGCGGCTGATCTCCTGCGATCGAACGAAGAGCCCCGGGCGCCAGCCCGGGGCTTTTTCATGCCCGGACAAAATCGAGATTGGGCAAGATCCGCTAAGCTGCTTTTCCAACAGCACCCGGGTCAAAAAAAGCGCAGGGCAGCTCGTGGAGCTAAGGTGTAATCACTGTGCTCTGAGAGCTAAAGGGGCAGCTCCCTAACCGTTGTCAGACCGTGGAGCGATAGGTCACCATGCGCTTTGTTGACCCTAGGTGAGGCAGGCCAATGGCCAGAAGGCCGTAAATGTCTATGATGCACCCGTCGCAATAAACCGCGGACGGGCAATGGCCATTGTGATCCCTACCGTCAAACCGGACATCAACGCGATCACGGTGGCGAGCGCAGCGAGCTGGGAGTACGTTCCAGATTCATAGCTCGTCATAATAAGGTAGCCGATGACAGGATTGTGCGGCCCGGCAAGTATGACCGAGGCCGTCAGTTCCCCGACGATGCTGGCAAAGATCAGCGCCCAACCGGCGGCGAGTCCAGGAAGCATCAGGGGCAGGATGATGCGGCGCATCGTGCGCGCGCCGCCGGCCCCTGAAATACGCGACGCTTCGCTCAGTTGAGAACCGACCTGCCGAAACGCCGCCTCGGCGGCAATTGAGGCCTTGGGGATATAGAGCACAAAATAGGCGATGCCGAGGATGACGATGGAGTTCGCTAAGAAGAACGGGGCGCCCCCGAATCCGATCATGATGCCGGCTGCGATGACCAGGTGCGACAATGCCGCCGGGATCTTGGTGAGCACGCCGATGGTTTGCTCCCGTGTCCCACCGGTGTTGACGGCGTAGACCGTGATAACGGCGGACGCGAGCAGCGTAATTAGCGAGCCGGCAATGCCTAGCGTCATACTGTTCAAGATGGCGGAACGGGATTGCGCATCCTGCAGAAGCGGCGTGAAATTCTCAAAGCTGAGCACGCGCAGGTCGACGTCCGGGGTCCAATATGGCTGCAATGCGACGAGCAGCAGCGCGACGATCGGCAACACCGAGATTAGCACGATGTAGGCAAGCATCGCGGTCCGGGCAATGATCACCGTGGGACAGGTGAGCAAAATGCTCGCCGATTTGAGCCCCTGCCCACCGATCTGGGCATGGCGGCCGAACGCCGTCAGACGCTGCTGGACGATCCAGAACGCGCCGAACAGGGTCATCAGAAACAAGCTGATGACGGCTGCCTGATCGATGCGCGGTGGGAATTCGCCGTTGAGCAGCCGGACGAGGTGGACCGACAGCGTCGGGATCTTGGCGGTTGATCCGACAATGGCAGGGATCGAATAGATGCCAATGGCCAGCACGCTCGCGAGCAGCATACTCAGCAAGATCGCCGGCCGCACGATTGGGATGGATACGGTCAGGAAGGTCTTGAGCACGCCGCTGCCGTTGATGCGGGCCGCCTCCTCGAGCGAGGAGTCGGTCGAGCGGTAGGCCGCTGCGACGATGACGTAGACGACGGGCATGATTTCCAGGAAATAGAGCATCAAGAGACCGGGCCAGGTGAAGATGTGCACGCCCGTGCGTCCAACCTCGATGCCGATAGCGCCAAGCAGATTTTTGATCGCGATGGTGAGGAAGCCGGATTCGTCGGAGCCGAGGAACACCCACCCGATCGTCACCGCCACCGACGGCAGGAGCAGGGGCAGCAGCGGCAAGAGACTGGCCATCGGTCCAAGCCGCGCGTTCGTGCGGAAATTGAACCACGCAAACAGCGTGCCGACCGGTACCGCCGTCAGGTTGACCGAGACGACAATGATCAGGCTGTTGATCGCCGCGGCGCCAAGTCCCGGCCGAGAGAAGGTGTCGGAAAACGCCTGCGCATTAAACTCGCCACCGGGCAGCAGAGTGCGCACAAACATGATAACGATCGGCGCAAGGATGATGAGCGCCGTCACGATACTAACGATTGCGACCACCACCGCGTAAGGCGAGGGCATACGGGCCCGCCACGTGTGGCGCGGCGAAGGCTCTGGTCCGGAGTTGATGGCAATCGTCGTCATACGGATATCCAGACAGCACTCGCCGGCCGGAGCTCAAAGCCCACGGTTGATTGCAGCGGGTGGGCATCCCGCACAATCGAGTCGGTCCACGCGCGCAGCATCGTGTCCTGCACGACGATCTGCAACTCGACGCGTGGACCAAGCAGCACGGTGTTCACGATCTTGCCGGAGAACATGGTCACCGTCGTCTGGCCTGGGAGTGCGCCTTCGGGGATTTTGATATCCTCGGGGCGAAGCACGACTTGGCCCTTGTCGCCGGCGCGCGGAAGCGGGTCCACATCGTTGATGCTGATGATGCCGATAGCGGTTTCGGCGATCACGTTTCGGCCCTCCGTATGCATCACACGCGCCGGCAGCGTATTCGCCTCTCCGACGAAGTGCGCCACATACAAGTTCTTCGGGCGCCGATAGATTTCCCAAGGCGTGCCGAGCTGTCTGATTTCCCCGTCCTGCATCACCGCCAGCACGTCGGCGAGCGCCATGGCCTCTTCCTGATCGTGTGTGACATAGACCCCCGCAAAGCCGCGCTCGTTCTTCATCTGCCGAATTTCCTCGCGCAGCCGCTTGCGCACCTGCGCATCCACGTTCGACAGCGGTTCGTCGAAGAGAAGCGCCGTTGGCGAAGCGACGAGCGCCCGAGCCAGCGCGACACGCTGTTGCTGGCCTCCGCTCAGCTGGCCGGGATAGCGGCTGCCGAGATCACCCACGCCCATCATTTCGAGCATGGTGGAGACGCGGGTGGCGATCTCCTGGCGCGGGATGCCACGCCGGTTCTCCAGCGGATAGGCGACATTGTCGGCCACGGTCATGTGCGGCCAAAGGCCGAACGACTGGAACATCATCCCTAGGTTGCGTCGCTCCGGCGGTTGGTTGATGCCCTCCGACACCGATGTAAAGAGCTTGCCGGCGAGAAAGACCTGCCCCTCGGTCGGCTTCTCGAGTCCGCCGATGCAACGCAAAAGCGTTGTCTTGCCGCAACCGCTGGGCCCGAGCAGCACCAGCATCTGCGAGCGCACCACGTCGAGGTCGACATGGTTGAGGGCCAGCACATCGGTGCCGCCACCCTTGAACCGCTTTGTCAAGCCGCGCACGCTGATGACGGCCCCGTCCGCACTCACGTCGGTCGGAGCGACGGCATCTCGCGTCGCGGCCTCGGCCATTACTGCAGCCCCAGTTGACGGAGCGTCTCTGCGCTTTCCGCCTCCGACATGGGCTCTTCCGAGAGGAAGTGGGCGTCGCTGCTCAGCGGCCGACAGCCGGTCACCTTGCCGTGCGGATCCAGCGCCGCCATGGAGCCGTCGCCAGCGGCGCAATAGGCGGTCAGTCCTTCCATCGACGTGAGGAAGTGCACCAGGAGCCGCGCTGCGTTGGGATTTGGCCCACGGACGGCGCCGATCCAGGTGCGCCGCGCAATCGTCGGCCCTTCGATCGTCGCCCAGCGCACCGGCGCCCCCTTGGCGATCAGTGGCTCGGCGTGAACCGGATAGCCGGCGTAGCCGATTGCGCCGGTGCCTGCCGCAAGTTGCTGCACCGTCGATGTTCCGGATTCCACAATGCGCGGCATGTTGTCGGCGAGCTTTCCCAGGATGCCCGGATGGATCTTCCGAATGATGTTGTATGGCGCGCGAAAGGAGACACTTGAGCGCGGCTCGATCATCAATGTGCGGCCTTTCCATTTTGGATCGGCGAGATCTTGCCAGGTCCGCGGGCGGTCGGCCTCCGTGACGCGCTTAGTGTTGTAGAACATGGTGTAGGAGAGCTGCACCGACGACACCGCTAGCCCGCTCGAAAGCCGCAGATTTTCAGGCAATGACTTATAGTTCGGCAGTGTGGCCTCGTTGAGCGGCTGGAAGTTCTTCGGGTAATCCTTGAAGATTGAGGTGTCGCTTGAATAGAACACGTCCGCGTGCATGGTGCCGGACGCAACCTCGCTCGCGAAGCGGACCGAAAGTGGGGTACCGGTGGCATAGAAGTTTCTCACCGTGATGCCGTACTTTTGCGCGAACGCTGTGAACACAGGTTTGAACGTCCGCACAGCGCTTGTGTGATAGATCATCACCGAACCCTCGGCCTTCGCCGCAGCGACAAGCAAATCAATCGATTGCGCCTGTGCAGGCCAAGCCAGGAGCACGGCCGCCGTCGCGACAAGTCGAATGCGAGCTGAGCGCAACAACATCTGGCTTCTTCCTCCCTGGTCTGCGGCTGACGTCCCTTTCAACCACGCGGCAGCATGACCACAAACGACAGTTTCCGCGGCACACTGTCGCTTCACTACCACGGCGCGAGATCCTGCAGTCTGATTTCGAGGCCGAATCCGGGCGCGTCCGAGGGCTTGAGCTTGCCGTTCACAGGCATCGGGGTTCCGGGAATGCGCACGAATTCCGCGAGCGGCACGCCGGGATCGGAGGCGAGCCAGAATTCCGCCATGGGACATTCCGGCATGGCGATGGAGAAGTGCTGGCCGAATGGGGCATCGGCGCCGGAATGCGGCATGGTTGCAATGCCCGCCGCTTCGCCGAGCGTATAGATCTTCAGCGCCTCGGTGAGCCCGCCGCAGAACTTCAGGTCCGGCATCAGGATATCGACGCAGCGCCGCTCAATCAGCTCGCGGAAGATATGCCGTCCGTAGTGGTCCTCGCCGGTCGCGATCGGCATGGCTGGGACCGCGCGCTTGAGCTGCACCAGCCCGTCAGTGTCGTAGGGCATCAGCGGCTCCTCGAACCAGCGCAGTTTGTAGGGTTTGAGACGTTCCATGACACGGGCGGCGAACTCGACATTGAACGACATCACCGGGTTGAGCATCAGGTCGGCGTTCGGGCCGACAGTCTCGCGCGCCGTGGCGACCTTCTCTTCCAGCAGGTTCAGCCCCTCCGTCCCCTCCTCATGGAAGACGGGATTGGAAATCTTGAATGCTTTGAAGCCGAGCTCCATCGTCCAGTCGAGATCGTCGCTGGTGGCGTAAAGCTTGAGTTCGTCCCGGCAGGGCCCGCCGATCAGACTATAGACCGGAGCGTCAAGCAGCTTTCCTTTCAAGTCCCATAACGCCAGATCGATTGCACTGCGCGCGATCGTCGTTAGGCCGGTCGGACCCGTGCGCTGCGTCGCGCGCCAGAGCACGTCGTTGATGAACTCGATGGCGAAAGCACTCTTGCCGAGAAGAAGCGGCGCAAGATGGTTTTTGATTAGCGGATCGACGATATCGCCCCAGCGGCAGGTGCCGAGCCCGAATGTGCCGTCTTCGGCCGTGATCTTGATCCAAATTTCCTTGTTCGACTGCCCGGGGATGCGCCCCTGCCCGCGTGGAAATTCGGGATAACGGTTGATGGGATGCGCGCGCTTGACGAGCTTGTTATAGCTCGGCCGCCGTGCCGGAGTCGTCGGCGTCGGATGGACGATCAGCTTGCAGGTCTCAAGGGATTTGATCTTCACGACCCCGGCCTCTTTTTGCTTTCAGCGGCCGCCGAACGGCATTTCGACGCCGAGATTGCGCTCGCGGGCCCGCGCTATCACCTTGGCGATCAGCGCGACGTCACAGATACCCTGCCCCGCGTTATTCTTGTAAAGCGTCAACTGATCGGCGCGGGTTCGGCCAGGAACACGACCGGTGAGCACATCGCCGATGTCCTTCACGTCGTCGAGCGTGATGATCCCATTCTCGATCGGATCGAATAAGTCCCCCTGCTGGTCCTCGATCGCCTGATCGCGCGAGGCGGCCGCGATGACGTCCACACGCTCGACGGTGCGGTCGTCGATCTCGCGGCGCTTCCCGCTGCGTTGCCCGGCGCGAACGAGGCCAACATTGCTGCCGACGATCGATGTTACGTGTTGGCCCGACTGTAACCAATCACCGTCGAAAACGGGGACGCTTGAGTTTGTCGCAGCGAGCACAATATCCATCCCCTCGACCGCTTCCCGCGCCTTTGCTACTGGCCGCACCTCTATCTTGAGCAGCTCGCTCATCTCGTTCGCGAAGGCTGCCCTGTTTGCTGCGTCACGCTGGAACACATGAATAATCTCAAGCTTACGGATCGCCGCGAAGGCGAGAAGGTGATGACGGGCCTGCTTGCCACCGCCGAGAAGGCCGAGCGTCGTCGCATCGGTTCGCGCAAGCGCGCTTGTGCCGACGGCACTGGCAGCGGCGGTTCGCACACCGGCCATCACGAAATAGTTCGGAAGCTCCGCCGAAGTGATGTCACCAACCACAATGCTCGCGAGGTCTCCACTCGCAGCATCGAACAATGTGTAAACCGGTTCTGCGTGGCGCTCCGCCTTCTGGATCTCGGTCGTCTGTCTGACACGAATGCCGAGAGCGCACAGACCCGTCAGGCCGGACTGCGGACTGGCTCCCTGATGCACACTGACGCGCACTCCGCTCGGCACATGCACGCGCCGGCGCGGCTGGTTGAGACCGCGGTTGTCTGCCCATTCTTTGAAGCCGAGCGCGACCGCCTCGATCGCCTCCGCCATCGTGATCAGGCCGCGGATGTCTTCCGGTCGCAGGAACAGCATGATCAGACCCCCACCCTCGCGATCACGCCGCGCTCGCAATAGCGGGCAATGTCCTTAAGTGCGTAGCCGAGCGCCTCAAGGATCTCGACTGTGTGCTCGCCCACACGGGGCGGCGGGCTCTTCACCTGCGGACCGCCATGACCGTATTTAAAGCCGGCAATAGGCACCGACAGCGGTCCCTCGACACCAGGTACGAAGCTGTGGTGATGCACTAGATCGCGAGCGGTGAATTGGGGCTCGCGCACAGCGTCCGCGATGGTGCAAACCCGGGAGGCCGGCACGCCGTGGCTCTGCAGGTGGTTCTCCCAGTCGCGGGCGCTGCTAAGCTTGAAGAGGCCGCTCAGCACCTCGATGTGTTCTTCGGCATTACGGCGGCGCGCGCCGCGGTCGGTCGTCGCGAGATCGGGACGGCCCATGGCCTGCCACAGCCGCTGCTGCTGTTTCTTGTTGGTCGCCGCAACGACGATCTGGCCCTCGCTGCAATCGTAGACGCGGTTGGTCGCGAATTGGTGCCCGTTGCCATGCGGCTTCTGGACACTGCCATCATGCAGATGCGCGGTGAGATGCTGCGGCACCAGCATCAGCGCGGTGTCGAACATGGCGAGATCGATACGCTGGCCGCGGCCGGTGCGTTCACGCTGGAACAGGGCGCTCGCGATGGCAAAAGCGCCGGTCGAACCGGTCGCGTAGTCCACCGCGGCGGCGCCGATCTTTAGCGGGCTTAGCTCCGGCGTGCCGTTCATGGCCATCAGGCCGGCGGCGGCCTGGATCACCGGATCGTAGGCCGTTTGGGTCGACCGCGGACCGGAATGACCGAACGCCGACATGGAGCAATAGATCAGCTTCGGATTGAGCTGCGCCATCGGCTCATAGCCGAGACCGAGCGCGTTCATCGCACCGGGCCGGTAGTTCTCGACCAACACATCGGCGGTCGCAACGAGCCGCTTGAGGATATCGCGGCCTTCCTCCGTCTTGAGATTAAGCGCGAGCGAACGTTTGTTCGATGCCTGCGTGAGGAACGTGGTCCCCATGAAGCGCGCGGCCAATGCCTCATCGCTACTGTTCTCCCGCGCCTGATCGGGCTCGGACGGACTCTCGATCTTGATGACGTCTGCCCCCAGTACGGCAAGCTGATAGGTAGCGAATGGCCCGGCCAGCACGTGGGTTAAATCGAGCACTCGAATGCCTTCGAACGGCTGCGTCAAAACGCGACCTCCCGCGTGAATTCCAGCAATGGTGGGGCATAGTCGTAACGCGAGGCGCGCCAACGGACCAATATCGATTGTTGGAAGCAGCTATAAGATCGGCCAATAGGCACCGGATCCCCTTAGCGGCTGGACTCGGCTGCAGCCCAGTGAGCGGCGGGATGATGTTTCCTGCCCGGCTTGCGCCACCCGACCTGCTTCTCCGCGAGACGCCGCGCCACGGTCCTGCGCATATTGCTCAAAATGAGATCGAGCACATCCTCGGGCAGGTCGCGCCGGTACGCCAGGTGGAAATCCCGGCTGAGCGTCGGCCTCACGATGCGCCGCGCCGAGAATACGCCGTGCTGCACGTCGTCGATGAAGGGGCCAAGCGAAACGATGGTACAACAGCGATTGCGCAGCAGGAGCTCGCGCTTCAAACCGATGGCTTCGATCTCGTGCCGGATGCTCAGTTTGATTCCGCAGCGGGCCGCCGCAGCCTCGACGAAAGCGCGGGCACCGCGCTGGGTGCCCGACATGATCAGCGGAAAGGCCGGCAAGTCGCGCAGCTCCACATCGCCACTGCCCTTCATCAATTCACTCGGGCCCAGGAGCACCAAGTCCTCGCCGTAGAGGGGCAGTACGCCGATGCGATCCGACTTCGGTCTGTCGTAACAGAAAGCCATGTCGAGGGTCCGACCCTCGACCTCCGCCAGCATCTCCGCGCTGTGGCCCTGACGAACCATGACCCTCACCAGCGGCGTGGTGCACCGCAAGCATTCCTCGAGCAGATCCGGAACAATGTGTCGCGCCGTATTCGGCGTCACGCCGATCAGCACATCCGTCCGCTGGCCGGCCCTGAACGGGAACAGCGCCGCTTCCGCGCGCTCGATGTCCTCCAGGATGGTCACTGCGTGACGATGGAACACGGCGCCGGCTTTGGTCAGCGTTACGCCGCGCGAATGTCGCTCGAGCAGGCGCACGCCCAGTTGGTCCTCAAGTTGCTTGACCTGCAACCCGAGCGCAGGCTGCGACACGCGCAACGCGTGACTCGCCGCAGTGAAGCTGCCCGAGGTAGCAACGGCCATGAAGTAGCGAATCTGCCGCAGATCCATTTCCGCCCTGCCAGCGTCAGAATTTCTTATTCTTGATCAATTATATATGACATTTATGGCTGGGCGCAAAATTCAGTATTTTTCAGCGCCTTGAAGGGCGCGTATAACGGCCACTGACTAACCAGGATCATGAAAACATGCAGGTCAAACACGCAGACCAGGGTGAGGAAACCAGTGCAGCCATTCGCGGCGGCGACCGTGAGTTTAAGACGCTGCTGATCGGTGACGAGAATGCTCCGGACAACTTCCGGCTCGTGCTGGCGCGCCAAAACGGGAAGGTCGTGGCCCCGCGCCACAAGCACAATTTCGATCAGATCCGCTTGTGCCTGGCCGGCGAAGGGCAAAACTACGGTCCCGACCGCTGGATCAGGCCGGGCGAGGTCGTCTACTTCCCCGAGGGCGTGCCCTATGGCCCGGAGGACAGCGACTGCCAGCGGCTCGGCATCACGCTGCAGTTTGGCGGCGCGAGCGGCAACGGCTTCATGAGCTCTCGCCGCAGCAAGCAGGGCATGGAAGAGCTGAAGGCATTTGGCATGTTCGAGAAGGGCGTATTCTCGCGCAGTGGTGAGCTTAAGCCCGGGGAGAAGCGCAACCAGGATAGCTTTGAGGCGGTTTGGGAGCACTGCAACAAGCGGAAGCTTGAATATCCGAAACCGCGCTATGACGAGCCGATCATGATGCGGCCGCAGAATTTTGATTGGCAGGAGACCGACCAGCGCGGACTATTCGTGAAAGCGCTCG
This sequence comes from uncultured Alphaproteobacteria bacterium, assembly GCA_963753575.1. Classification (GTDB taxonomy): domain Bacteria; phylum Pseudomonadota; class Alphaproteobacteria; order Rhizobiales; family Xanthobacteraceae; genus VAZQ01. The sequence continues at coordinate 905,930 of CAVWCR010000001.1, read as the reverse complement.
GCTCGTTCACCGAGCGGCGGATCGAGGTATCGCTGCTCAAGGTCGCGCCGGGCGCACGCGCGAAAGTCACGGCACGTCCCGGCCGGCAGGTCGGTTTCGTTATCACCGGCAGCGGCCGCGCGGGCGGAAGCAGCGTGCAGCAGTATTCGGCCTTCTTGCTGGACGTGCACGAGAGCGCTGAGCTTGACTCCTCGAAGGATGGGATGGAGATCCTGCTCGTGGGATTGCCGATCTTCGCAAGCCGAAGCGGCTCCATCAGCAACGCGGCATAACGTTGCTGTCATGCGAATCTGACCAAGCATCCACCATCGCAGCAGTTTGCCGGATCGGGGCTTGGCAGCGCCCGCCGTTGCTAACCCTGCGCCGCGTGCTCGCGCGCGACGTCCTCGTCGATGTCGGTCCCCCAGCCCGGTCCTGACGGCAAGATGAACTCTCCGACCTCGACACGATAGGGATTGGTCAGAAGCTTGGGTCGCCATGGCACTTCGTCCATGTCGACTTCCATTGCACGCAGGTTCGGCACGACCGAGCAGAAGTGTCCGCTGATCACCGTCGACAACGGACCGCTCGAGTTGTGCGCCGCGACATTAACCTCGTGGGCGTCCGCCATCGAAGCCATGCGCAGGGCCTCCGGCATACCATTCCACTGGACGTCGATGATCGCGACGTCCACCGCACGCTCATCCAAATAGGCGCGAAATGCCCGACGTCCGAGCACTGATTCGAGCGAGCCAATGGGTGTGGTCGTCGACCGCCGGATCAGACCCAGCGCTGTCGGCTCGTGGAGGTCCATCTCGAGCCACATCAGGTCGAACGGCTCGACCTTCCTGGCGATCTGGCGAAGGCCTTCGGGCTTGTAGTGGAAGTTAAGATCGAGCGCGAGCCGTACGGCAGGCCCCGCCCCCTCGCGTAGGGCTGCAAGCTGCGTGACAATTGCCTCGATTACCTCGCGGTCGGTGTTAAGCGCCGGATGACCCGCCCCCCCGCCCATGCCAGGCCCGTGCAGGCGCACGCCCGCTTTGTCGAAGATCAGCACATTTGTCTTCAGCGCGTTGAAGCCGCGTGCGGCTACCTCGCGGCCAGCGGCGCGCAGATCGTCGAGCGTCCGTACCGGCGGCGTGTCGATCACGTTGCCGAACAAATGCGAGTAACGTGCCCGGAATAGGCCGCAATGTGACCAATAGACAGGAACGCGGTCCCGCACCGCGCCGCCCAGCAGTTCGTGGACCGGCACCCTAAGCGCTTTCGCCTTGATATCAAGGCACGCGTTGATCAGAGCCGCGCTCGCGTGTGACTGCAGCCCGCCGGCTGTCGACCGCGTCCATGCGTACAGCAAGGCATCGATGGCGTTGATCGCACGCGGATCCTTTCCGATGAGCGATTGACCCAGCCCCCTGATGAGGCCGGTCAGACCCTTACGGCCTCGCGCCTCGCTGTATTCGGCCCATCCGACCAGACCCTGGTCGGTCGTCACTTTGAGGAAAGAAAAGCTTTCCCAGCCTCCGTCGACCCGGAACGTCTCGAAGCCCGTGATCTTCATGGAGCCATTCTGGCAGTGTCTCTTAGTTCAGTCCCAGCTCTCGTAGCACCGCAGCGCTATCCTCGCGCGATAGCGGCGTATCGGGCAGGAACACAACGTCTTCCGCGAACGGCGCGCAGCCGGTTCGCATACCCGGTCGATCGAGCGCTGTCTTCGAGCCTTCGCTAGACTTGCAATAGAGGTGCTGGCCTTCGTCGGACAGAAAGAAGTGCAGAAAGAGCCGCGCCGCGTTCGGATGGGGACCCTTCGCCGCGCCCACCCAGACGCCGCGTGTCAATTCCGGGCCTTCGATAGTCGCCCACTCCACCGGCGCTTTCTTCGCCATCAACGGCGTTGCATGCGAGGGATAGCCCATGAAGGCATAGGAGGCCGTGCCGGCAGCCAGCTGTTGCACCGCTGGCGTACCGGACTCCACGATGCGCGGCGCCAGATCCCTGATTTTCGTCAACAGCTGCGGGTGTACCTTGCGCAGGGTGTTATAGGCCGATCGATAAGTCGCGGACGAGCGCGGATCGACCATCATCGCCTGCCCCTTCCATTTCGGATCGGCGAGGTCGAGCCACTTCGACGGGACATCCGCTTTCGAGAGACGCTTGGTGTTGTAGAACATCGCAAATGACGTCTGCGATGGGCTCACAGCTAGATCGCTATCAAGGCGCGCCACGTCCGGAACCCGGGCGTAGCCCGGCAGATTCTCGTCCGTCAGTTTTTGAAAGAGGTCCTGAAACCGCGAATAGGTGGTGGTATCGCTGGCGTAGAACACATCCGCGACTATCCGACCGGAGGCCGCTTCGCTGGAAAATCGCACCGTCAGCGGATTGCCGGTCGCATGATAGTTTTGAATCTCGATGCCGTACTTCTTCTCATAGGCGCGAAATACCGGTCCGATGATCGGCAACGGACTCGTGTGGTAGACCATTAACGAGCCGTCGGCTTTCGCCGCAGCTACCAGCTTGTCCAACGAATCCTGGGCGTAAGCGGGCGCCGCGCAGACAACCGCGACGAGTATTAGCGCCAATCGTGACTGGAAATTCTTCATTGGCTGAGTGAAAGTCCGAGGATCGTCTTTGTCAAGAAGCTGGCACCGCGTTACTGAGACGCATTTGGTTGCCGTGCCGACGGCGGAACGCGATTGGGTATGTCAAGCCCAATGCCGACCAGCGCGCCGAACAGCTCCTTCACCTTTTCGTGGTCGGCCGCTGGCAGCGGCGGCGAAAGGACCGATGCAATATTGCTGCGCAGATGCTCCGGATCTCCAGTGCCGAATAACACGACATGAGCGCCGGGCTCGTATCGCGCGAACCGGTAGGCTGCCTCGACAAGACTGCGCGCTCCACCGTCGTGGATTAAGAAATCGAGCGGATTGCTTTTCGCCGCGAGCTCTGCCGGCAACTTGCCTTCGCCCACCAGGCGCACAATCTCGGTCCGAAGATGATTTTCGTCTGCGAAGATGTTGCGCACCACAAATGCGAGCATGGTCCCGATGTTTCGTTCCATCGTCATTGGGAACACAAGCTCCCGAGCGTTCTGATGGAACATCTGGAAGCCAACCATGACAACATCGAATAGATCGGCTGCGATGGCAGCACGCATGCCCTGATGCTGCAGTTCCACCGTTGGCGCCTCGGTTGCGCCGAGGAAACGGAATTTTCCTTTGTCGCGCTCCTTTAGCAGAGCCGGCACAAGATTATTGATTGCATGATTCATCCGCGGTATGGTGAGTGCATGCAGGTAATAGACGTCGACATAGTCCGTACGAAGCCGTCGCAATGACGCGTCAAGCCCGGCGACGATCTGCTCAGGCGTGAACAGTTCATCGTTCTTGCGGTAAGGCGCAACGTGGTGCTTGGTAGATAGCACGACAGAGTGGCGATCTCGCCCTACGAGGGCGTCCCCTATCACCTCCTCCGTCATATAGGTTTCCGCGGTATCGATCACGTTCACTCCGAGATCGAGCGCAAGCCTGACGATGTTTGCAGCCTCCTGACGAGACTTACCGCGATCGAGGCCGAGTTGACTGCCACCGCCAGAACCAAGGCCGGCGACGCTGACTTTGAGGGCGCTTCGGCCGAGGGTCGTATAGTCCATCGATGTTTCCGCCTCCGCGCCATCAAATTCCTGACAGCCAGCGTCTTCCATCCGCGTAAAGCATTTTTTCCTCGGGCGAATTTACGCTGATGAAGTTTACGTTTGGCTTCGAACCATTCTTGACCTGCGCAAAACACAGGAAGCGTTTTGCCGGCGGGAACTGGCCAAGATCTATACCGTCCCAAAATCCGGGTGGAAAGCCTTTGGGGTCGACCGCGGTCAAGCGGTCTTTCTCATAGATGCCAGTCCTCTTCACGATAGCCCAACGTCCCTCGCGACATTCAAGCAGATCGAAGAAGCGCATAAAGCTTTCGATGTCGGCCTCAACACCGCCAATATCGCGTCGGACATGGAGCGTTGCATGGCAGAGACTAGTGGCGCGACCGCCTATGACCTCTATTATCGGAGCAGATACGATATGTTTGGCATGGGTTCCAAATGATCTGCTTCGCGCCTGTTCTCGAGCCTTTTCGACATAGTCTTTGGCGCTCCCAGTAATCCACCCAATATTAATTATAGCGTCGTCATGAAAAGATGCACTCAAGGCCTCCCAATCTTCAGCGTCGCGCGCATATGCCCAACGAAACAAGAGCTGCATGATATCTTGCACTGAACTGATCCTATCGATCACGACGCGTCCACCTCGATTGACGGATTTCCCCCACCACCGATGGGCTCTTTCACGATGTCTATCACATGTTCACATGAACATTTAGGAACAGGACATCCTTGTAGCCGAGATGGCGGAAGCCTTCGGCGATGGCTTGAAGTCCCGGCCCTTCAGGCTGCTGATAGAGTGTGTTGTCGGTGTCAGCGCCGTTGACAATCCTGCCCAGAAGCACAAGTGCGGGGTCCTTCGTCAATTTGTACTTTTCCAAGATCGCCTGGAACGAACATTCCTTGCCGTGGTGCCCCAATTCGACATCTTTCACGTCGTAGGGAATGGCATCGAGGCGCTTGGTTTCGTGAATTACCTTCTCGGGAGTTACGAAGATAAATTCCGCATCCCGATCGACGAATTTCCTGATAAGCCACGGGCACGCTACACGATCGACTTTGACGTATTCGCGGGTAATCCATTTCATGTGATTCCTCCTCATTTCCTCAAATGATGCGCCCTGCCAGGAATAGAGTGACGCCGATGGCGGAGCAGCCGAGCAGGGTTCCGATCATGCCGGCCTTGAACCGGAATATCGCGAGGATGGCTACAGCCGACAGCGCCAGCGCCCAAAGGTCTACGCTTGCAAGCACGGGCATATCGAACGCCAGTCCGTAGGAACGTATTGGAGTGGCGGCGCGGAAGATCGTATGCAGCGCAAACCAGATCGCGAGGTTGAGAACCACGCCAACTACCGCGGCCGTGATCGCCGAAAGCGCGCCATTCAGTTTCTTGTTGCCGCGTAAAGGCTCGATGAACGGCGCGCCGAGGAATATCCAAAGAAAGCACGGCGTGAACGTCACCCAGGTCGCGAGCAATCCGCCGAGCGCGCCCGCCAGCATTGGCGGCAGCGTGCCGGGGTCCCGGAAGGCCCCCATGAAGCCGACGAACTGCAGCACCATGATCAGCGGTCCCGGCGTTGTTTCGGCCATACCAAGCCCGTCCAGCATCTCGCCAGCACTGAGCCAGCGATGACTTTCGACCGCCTGCTGGGCGACATAACTGAGCACCGCATAGGCGCCGCCAAACGTCACCATCGCCATCTTACTCAAGAACATCGCAATCACGCTGAAGACGTTGGCGCTCCCTAAGGTCGCGAGCAGCGCTCCCACCGGCACGAGCCAGAGCAGCAGCCAGATCGCTGCGAACTCGAAGCGCATTGGCGACGTTCGGCCGTGCATGATCGGGAAGAGCGTCGCCAAGAATGCTATCGATGTCGGGCTTGGATTCTTTGCCGCCACCATGGCCGGACTTGAGCGCGAAGGCCGGCACGCCCATCCAAGCGCCGCCGAAGCCAATGAGCGCCGCGCCCAGGATGATGACAGGAAATGGAAAGGCAAAGAAGAAGATCACGACAAAGGCCGTTGCTGCGAGCGCCAACATTTCGACGCTCTTGAGTGCGCGCCTGCCGATGCGAACCACGGCCTCCAGCACGATGGCGAGCACCGCCGCCTTGAGGCCGAAGAACAACGCCACAACCAGCGGCACCTTGCCGTAGGCGGCGTAGATGGTGCTGAGCGCCATGATGGCGATGATGCCGGGAACGATGAAAAGGACCCCGGCCATGATTCCGCCGAGCGTCCGGTGCATCAGCCAGCCGATATAGGTCGCGAGCTGCTGGGCTTCCGGGCCGGGCAACAGCATGCAGTAGTTGAGCGCATGCAGGAACCGGCTTTCGGAAATCCAGCGTTTCTCCTCGACCAGAATGCGGTGCATGACCGCGATCTGGCCGGTCGGCCCGCCGAAACTGAGCATGGCAATCCGCAGCCAGACCCGGAACGCCTCGCGCAGCGAGACTCCATGATTCCGTGGCGGCGCCGAAGCATCCGCAATCGATAGTTCAGTCATATTGCGTCTCCTCAGCAAAAGGCGGCTGCGACGCCGTCGATCGTTCAGCCAATACCCATAAGGCGCTGGCAATTCTCCGCAGCGATGGCCTTCTGTTGCTCTTCCGAAAGTCCCGCTTGCTGCATCGCATTCGTCAATAGCCCGCCAATGGGGTTGTCACCGGCGATTAGCCAGTCGCTCCCGGCGAGCACATTTGAAACACCGACCAGATCGACCGATGCTCGGATCAGGGCGGGATGAAAGAGGGTGGTATCGATGAAGACATGCTGGCGCAGGACCTCGATGGTGCCAGCGGGCAGGGCGCTCTGCTTCGACAAGCCTGCCAGCATCGCCAGGCCACCGATTGCGTGCGCGGTCACGACAACGCGCAAGCCGGGAAGCTGCGCAAATACCCCGCCTTCGATCAAGGCAATAAGGGAGGCGGAATTGACGGTGCCGCGCGCGAACAACGTTCCGATCAGGCCGTAGGGAGCCATTTGCCTTGTGAGCGGCTGTGGAGCGACCGGATGCACGAACATGGGCGCGCCAAGCTTTGCCGCGACTTCGAGTGTCGGCCGTGCCTGCGGCGCGTCCTCGCGCACGTCTTTCAACAAAAGGTCCTCGTCCGGCAGCTTGCGCGCAAGCGCCTCCCAGCGGGCTCGTTGGTTTGGCGGCGCGGCCCGAACGGCGGTCAGTTCGAAGCGCGCAGGAATGTGGTGGTTATGGAAGTCGACAATGTCGCAATGCGTTTGCATCGGTTCGCTCCTCCGCCGCCGGCCTGCGATCAGCGCCGACATCGCCTGATTTAGCGCGAGCAAACAGAAACGCCGCGGCTGCGCGGCCACGTCGGCAATGCTCGATCTGAACGGAGGATGACATTTCGCCAAAAGCTCTTGGCCCGGCAGGCGGGCAAAGTGCAGTGCTTGGGCGAAATGCCTTGGGTTGTCGGGCGACTGCGATCAAACCCGACGGCGCTTCATTGAAGCAAAACGGCGTGAGAGTCAATAGCGCACAGCGCAAACAATGTCGGTTCATGGCCCAGGCTGTGCGTCGCGGCCGCTATGAAGTTGTCCCGGATTGCGGCTACCTCTCATAGGTGAAATAAGCCGCCGACCAGCGTTTTCGGACGTAATACTCTGCCTACCATACCACAGGGGCGTGACCTATTTTGCTCCAGGATCAGGTCACGAATTGCCAACATGAGACGCCGCGAGTTCATTGCCGTTCTTGGCAGAATAACAGCAACATTGCCCCTGGCCGAGAGCGCGCACAGCTTGTAATTTCGATCAACACGTACCTCGACGTCGACGGGGAAGGACAAGCGAGCGCAAATCATTGCTTCCGTTTCGCAAGGGCTTGAATCAGGCAGGCTCATGGAAGGCAGGAATTTAGCGTTCAAATTTCGGTGGGTGGATCGTCAATTCGATCGATCGGCCGCGTTGGACGAGCGTGCTGGGCATGCGGATCATCAGACGGGGGCACCGTGCGGGTAAAATTCTGGGGCACCCGCGGTTCGATTGCCAGACCCGGACCCGACACCGCGCGCTATGGAGGAAATACCTCGTGCGTCGAGGTGCACTCAAAACATGGTACGCTAATTATTATTGATTGCGGAACAGGGGCACATCCACTTGGTCAAAAGCTGATCTCGGACGGCGGCAAACTACGCGGCCATATCTTGATCAGCCATACCCATTGGGATCACATTCAAGGCATTCCGTTCTTCGCTCCGCTTTTTGTATCCGGCAATGAGTGGGACATCTACGGTCCCAGAGGGCTCGCCCAATCCTTGCGCGAAGCTCTGGCCGGGCAGATGCAATATTTATATTTCCCTGTCGCGATTGAGCAATGTGGAGCTACGATTTGTTATCATGACCTTGTTGAAGGCACTTTCAATGTAGGCGATGTTAAGATCAGAACCCAGTACCTGAATCACCCAGCAATCACCCTTGGCTATCGGTTGGAGGAGGACGGGGCAACAGTCGTGTATTCGTGTGACCACGAAGCCCACTCCCGCATACTGGCAACCGGTCAAGGAGATATCACCGGGCAAGATCTGAGACATGCCCGCTTCATCAATGGCGCAGATCTACTCATCCACGATGCGCAGTATGTCGCTGCCGATTTCCCGGCGAAATTTGGTTGGGGTCACAGCTCGGCCGAATACGCAGTCAAGCTTGCCCAGTACTCGGGTGTGAAACGGCTTGCGCTAACTCATCATGATCCACTCGGAGATGACGACGCCGTTGATCGCGTTCTCAAAAGCATAAGGGAAAAGTTAAAAGAGAATGCATCGCCACTTGAGGTGTTCGCAGCAGTTGAAGGGCAGGTCGTAGAGGTAGAGCCTTCACTGGCTAAAGTTTCGGAGCGGCCCAGGGTGGAGTTTGCGGCGATGACGCCTATGGAGCCAGCACTGGTCGAGCGCTCCGTCTTGCTCGGAATTGCAGACCCCATCATGGCTGCGTTACTCTCTGAGGTCATTCGCGCTGAGGATATTCGTACCAAATTTTGTCCAACAGTCGATGAAGTGTGGAAGCTCATTGTCGACGATCGGCCGTCCCTGGCAATACTTGAGCACGACGTGCCCAGCATTGATGGTTTATCGGCTTGTGCCACAATCCGGAAGATGGAATGCGATGACACGAATCGGTTGCCGGTGATTATCGTTGCTACACAAGAAGATCGCATGGCCGGCGCTGCAGCCGGCGTGACAGACTGGTTAATCAAGCCATTTTCGAGCAGCTACGCGCGCACTAAAATAGTCGCTTGGGTGTTGCGTTCAGCTTGCCGCTGGATGAGAGCGGTCATCCCCGACGACGAAGAGCGTCGGATCGCTTCATTGCGCGAATTAAGAATCCTTGACACCGAGCCAGAGGAGAGGTTCGACCGCCTCACGCGTCTTGCGGCGGCGCTTTTCAATGTGCCGATTGCGCTCGTCAGCTTGGTCGACGAAAATCGGCAATGGTTCAAGTCTTGCCTGGGCCTGAATGTCAAAGAGACGTCGCGGGATGCCTCATTTTGTGCTCACGTAATCTATAGCCGCGAACCCATGATTGTCGCAGACACGATCCACGACGAAAGATTTGCCGATAATCCGCTTGTCGTCGGTGGACCGCGAATTAGGTTTTATGCGGGCTATCCTCTTATACTTCATGATGGAAGCTGCATTGGCACGTTGTGTCTCCTTGATACTCGCCCCCATGCTCGGGAAGAAACAGATCTCGCATGTTTACGCGATTTGACGGATTTAGTGATGCAGGAACTCGGAGCGGCGGCGGCACCCCGAGCCTGATCTTCGAAATTCTTACGACATTCATTGCATACGGCAGCGTGGCCGTACTGTTCGCCAGCATAATCGGGCTTACGACATGGATGCTGAGTAAGATTGCGGGCAACTAACTGCGTGAGTCTCCAGTTGGCCCGGTGCTGCCGACCCGAGATGTCCGCCGTCACGGTCGCGATCGGGGTTAAGCTGCCGACAAGTCCTCAACTTGAGTTTTTCTCTCCCTCACCCCAGGCCGACTCGCGGGTTAATCCGCCTTCGCACCTGCAAGCTTGACCAAAGTTAGCCCATTTCTGGGCTTCGTCGGGTCGACCTTACCGACCATGCTTCCCCTCGACTGCACCATCGCTCAATACAGATTGCCAACGTCTGGATCAGCCCGTCGCGGGCTTCTGCTTCAGATTCTCCGACTATCGTAAGCCCAGTGCAGTAGCGCTTGCCGTTGCCGAGGGCGGCAGAATGGGTCGCCCGGCTCACAATTCATTCGCACTTGCGCGATGTGGCGCCGGAACGCCTTCCAGCGTTTGATCTGGCGCTTGTCCTCCTCCGGCATGCGGCGACCCATGTAGTACCGGCAATACCATTGGAACCAGCCGCGCGGATCATTCGGGTTGATCCATCCTTCGTTTCGCCACTCTGACAGCGGTCGACTAGCATCAACACCAAAATAGTTGAGCGAACAATCGCGTCCAGATGGCGAAAGCTTGGCGCGCTTGAACCAACTCTCGGGAAACTCCTTCTGTGTGTCCGTCATGTACTTGCCGCAGAACACGCCGAGGGCAAGCATTTGTTGTGGCGTCAGTTCTGGTTTAAACTCTGGATCGTAATTGCGGCCCATTGGCGCCGAGAGTTCGTAGCAATACCCCTTCTGCATGCGATCGTTCACTGTGACGCGCTTGTTCTCTTGCCCCCTTGATTGATCTGATTTTCTTCTTTTCATCGAAACAATCCTGAAAAGGAGACGGTTGCTTGGCTTGGTCGCGTAGCGCTTTAGCCGTTCAGTTGCCAGATTGCGATATTGAGAACACTCGCAAAGGCAACCCAGGCCACGAGCGGCACGAGACACCAAGCCGCAATTCGATCAAGCCGATGGAACGCGACGACGGTTGCCACAATGAAGAGCAATTGCGGGACGATATTGATTGCGCCAAGCATCGGATTGTGGGCGCCGAAGAACATCCATGACCACGCAGCATTGAGCACAAGCTGCACGACAAACAAGGTCAGCCCCAATCGGCGCGAGGCGGATGCCTCCGGCAGCCGCAAGATGCGCCAAACGGCAAATGCCATCAGCACATAGAGCGCCGTCCAGACCGGGGCAAAGACCCAATTGGGCGGATTGAATGTTGGCTTGACGAGACCGGCGTACCAGGGCGCGATATTTTGGTAGGTGGCAAGCTGGCCAACAGACGACGTGATTGACACCGCGATGATCGCCACGGCCCCGAATCCGAGGTCATGCGTCCAAGTGGAATTTGTCGACCTGTGTATCATGATCTGTATTCGAGCAACTGGATCACCACTCTTCACAGCGGGACTCTCGTGCGATCAAGGGGAAGCTCGTGCCCACGCAACGAAGATCGAAGCGCTTGGATCGGTTTACTGGTCCACATGACCGGAGCTTCGGTGGAAGTTGTAATTAATCGTTGCCTTTGCACCTCGCGGTTATCGATGACAGAAAACGCGCTAAACTATGTATGGGCCTAATTTGTTAGCAATCCAGTATCCCGATGTTGCGGCGGTAGCAGCAAGCGCCGACCCCCATAGGACATCGATGAGAGTGAGTTGAAGCGTCCAGTTCCGCAGCGTGGCCTGGTTCGTCAGATCATAAGTCGCGTAGGTGAAAAATCCGAAAAGCGCGCCGTAAAAGAGCGCCATGGTGATGTTCCCCCCCTTTAGCGCGGGGAGGATAGCAAAGATCACTAAACCAATGGGATAGAGAATGTAAAATGCGACCGCTGGCGCCAAATTTACGCCGGACACGGCAATGTCTCCGAGCGTCGGCCGGTAGAGCCGGCTGGCCATCGTGCCTAACCACACCATGTCGGCAAGAACGAATATCGCGAGTGCCGTGAGATAGGCAGCGCCATATAGCATCATCGGGACCCCCCCTTTCGGAATTGACGTCTCGATCATGTCACTGTTCATGACTTGAATGCACCATCGAGAGGAACTCCTGGCGGGTCATCGGATTTTCCCGGAAACATCCCAGCATGCGACTGGTGACCAAATCGGTGCCTTGCTTGTTAATGCCACGAGTAGTCATGCAATGGTGGGTCGCCTTGATTACCACCCCGATGCCCTTAGGCTTCAGCACGTGCTCGATCGTGTTGGCAATCTGAGCGGTCAGACGCTCCTGGATCTGAAGCCGCTTGGCATAGGCCTCGACTACGCGCGCCAACTTGGATATGCCGACTACACGCGCATTCGGCACATAGGCGACCCAAGCATGGCCGATGATTGGTGCGACGTGGTGCTCGCAATGACTCTGGAACGGGATGCCCCTGAGCACAACCATCTCGTCATAACCGTCGGTTTCCTCGAATGTCTTCTGCAGGATCTTCTCGGGGTCTTGCCTATAGCCGCAAAAGTACTCCTGAAAGGCGCGAGCCAAGCGCGCAGGCGTTTCGCGCAAACCATCTCGATCCGGATCTTCGCCAATCCAGTGAATGATGGATCGGAACCCAGCTTCTATGTCTTGCTGAGACGGGTTTTCGCTCTGCCTGCCAGGATTCGGTCGGCTGGAATGGCTTAGGGGACGAATAACGCCGTTCATAACGACCTCAAGATGTTAAGTGGGTCTGTCCCGGATCAGTCATCGCCGAGCTGCAACCCACAATTAGCTAAACGAGTGGAAGCGATCATTGGATCACACAGCTAGGGCAATTTGTCCGGCCAGGTTAATTGTCAATGGACCGTGGGAGTTTCTCTGCAATTTGGATCGCTAACAAATCCGGCTCGATATAGCCGCACTAAAATGTTTCAGCCGACCGCCGGACCGAATAGGCGGTCCAGCGGCGGGTGGAAGTCTTGCAGAGGAGTTACGTTCCCCTTCACTCCTTCGGGATGATCACCGTGTCGATCACGTGGATCACGCCATTCGACGCCTCGATGTCAGCCTTCACGACTTTGGCATTGTTAACTCTCACGCCGTCGGTGGCATCGATCGACACCTGAGTGCCCTCGACAGTTTTCGCCATCTTCTTCTTGCCGACGAGATCTTTCGACATGACCTTTCCGGGCACGACGTGATAGGTCAGGATCGTAACGAGTTGCTGCTTGTTTTCGGGCTTAAGCAGGTTTTCCACGGTTCCACCCGGAAGCTTGGCGAACGCCTCGTCTGTCGGCGCAAACACCGTAAAAGGACCGGGGCCCTTGAGGGTATCGACAAGGCCGGCCGCCTTGACGGCGGTCACGAGCGTATTGAACGAACCCGCGGCAATGGCGGTCTCAACAATATCAGCCGCCTTCGCGACCGAAAAGGACAGCGCGAGTGCGACAGCACCGGCTATGAAGGTCTTCATCGCATTCATCTAGAATCTCCGTCAGAGGGGTTGGATGTTGTTTCGTTACCTTCCTCATAACGGCTGCGGTGCTCAATCGGATCACCGGCTTTTCAGAATTAGATGTGAAGCTGGCTCCCATGGTCGTTCAATGGCTCTGCATCGTGCTGGCGCTCATTGACAACTATTTTGGGGAAATCACGGGAAACGGGAAGAACGCTCGCGTGCGACGCTGATACGCGCGGAACGTCTCTCCGCGCGAACGTAGCATGTGCTCTTCGAGCGGGGGGATGCCGGAGACGTAAACGAGCACCCAATACATGCAAGCAGGCGCGAACAGCGCGAGCCAGCCATAGGGATTGTAACCCGCGAGATCAATTGCGATCAGCGGATAGGCCAGCCAGCACAGCCATTCGAAAAAGTAGTTTGGATGTCGTGACCACCGCCATAGACCAACGTTGCATACTGAATTTCGGTTGGCCGGATCGGCCTTGAACCGGTAGAGCTGATAATCCGCAATTGCCTCTCCGACACTGGCCACGATCAGCGTAGCCAACCCGAACACGTCTTGGCTGCGCAAGCGCGGATGAGGATTCTGTGCGGCGAGCGCGATCGACATCACTAGGATGAGGCTGACGGCCGCTTGAGTCTGCAACTGCCAGAACATCCGGCGTGCCGAATCCGTTCCCCACTGTGTGATCAACTGACGATAACGCGGATCGTCGCCATCAGCGCGAGTGCGTATGAGAATGTACCAACCGAGCCGCAGCGACCAAACCACCACAAGGATCGTGACCATGATCTGACGTGAGTGCGGCCAGGGATCGTCCGAGAGCGGCACCAGGCTAGCGATGATGGCTACCGCGCCCAGTCCGAACGTCCAGAACACGTCGATCCAGCCCGTGTTACCGGTTGTCAGCTGCACTTTCCATCCGACCGCCATAACAGCAGACATCGCGGCACCCGTCATCGCTGCGAAAATGACGAGCGAAAGTACGTTCATCTAGGAGCTTCGTTTAGAGCGTGGGGACCGGTACTGGCGAGAGCGGCGCTGCCGGTCGAGATGCGTACAGACGCTGGGCCCATCATGCACATGGCGGACTCACATCCGAACGAATGGCTGCACCAGACGACCAATTAGACCTTTCAGCCGCAGATCACCCTGCATCGCGACCAAGCAGATACAATCTTCGCCCGGATCGACCAACACTTGATGATCCATGGTCTCGTCGCCGAAATCAAAATCGCCCGGTCCGAAATGGCCCCCTTCATGGGCAAAGCTGCCGGATAGCACACAGGTCATCTCAATTCCTGTGTGCGTATGCTCCAGCATCTTGGTGCCTGGCCCGGATTTGAGGAGGAAAATACGCGTGGTGTCCGCGTGGGCCAGCCGAATCGGACGCAAATGCACGCGAGGCGCAATCCACTTCCAAGACCCAGCGGGATAACGGCGTACGAAAGCCGGCAGTCCCGCTACGTCATCAAGTGGCGCCGACACCGAAATCACGGCGGGCTTGGTGGCTTGAGCCGGCTCGTTAAGTCTGGCCTCGACACGAGTAAACGCATCGCGCGACATCGCAGTCGGGGATAGACCAGAAAGTACACTGCCGCCAACATGCTCCATCGTATGTATCCAGCTGCGGCAATGCGAGCAACTGATGAGATGCGTGGCGATCCCGACGTGCTGGCCCTGGTCCAGGGTACCCGCGGCAAATGCCGTCAACAGTTCATCGGAAGGATGGTGTTGGATGGTCATCACAATTCGCCCAACAGGTTACGGAGCCGATTCATCGCCAAGCGCAATCTTGACTTTACGGTACCCAGCGGGATCTGGAGGATCTGCGCGATTTCCCCGTGCGCCTTCTCTTCGTAGAATGACAACTCAACCACGCGCATCTGTTCTTCGGAGAGCTTCGCCAGCGCGGCCCGGACCTGTGCTTCCGTTTGTACCGATGCCAGGCGCGAATCCGGTTGCGGCGATTCGTCCATCTGAAACTCGGCGTCAACGTCGGACGTCTCATGCGCACTGCTGCGCTGCTCGCGCCGTATCGCATCAATGCGCAGGTTGCGGGCGATCGTGAATATCCAGGACGACGCGCCAGCGCTCAATGGATCGAAAAGCGCTGCCTTCCGCCAGACCGCCAGCAAGGTTTCCTGCGCCAATTCGTCGGCGCTCTCCTCACTGACGCCCGAGCGCCGCATGAATGTCTTTACCCGTGGGGCAAAATGCTCAAACAGCGTCGAAAAGGCTGCACGATCCTGGCGTTTCGCCAACGCCTCGATCAGACCGGCCCATTTCGTTGCGCCGATGGCCCTCTGGCTTTCATCGGGCATGGCGGATGAACGCCTCCGTATAGCAAGAGCGGACTGCCCGAGCTGCCAAATCATCGCAGCGCCCACGAGCGCGCTGGTCTGAGGGGGGCATTGAGCAACGGAATACATGATCGGAGAAACGCCAGGTACACCCGTTTGGATCACCGGCGGGTGATCCAAACGAAGGATTGCATCGTTTTGACAAGGGAAATGGCCGCCAGAGGCCAGTACCGGGCCAACTGGCTTGGGGATCTGTGATGGGGTGTTTGTTGAACACGCGGAACGATCTTCGCCTCAAAGTCGCAGTCATTGGCACCGGAATTTCCGGGCTTTCAGCGGCTTGGCTTCTGAGCCAGCGCCACGATGTGACCGTATATGAACGTTCAGATCGCGTCGGCGGCCATTCGAACACAGTCTTGGCATCGGTTGGGGGCCGCACGATCCCGGTCGATACCGGCTTTATTGTTTACAATCCGCTAGCTTATCCGAACCTGACCACCCTGTTCAAGGTGCTTCAGGTCCCGACGCAGACCGCCGAAATGTCGCTTGGCGTATCTTTGGATGATGGGCAGCTTGAGTATTCTGGGACCGGCCTTTCCGGGCTTTTTGGGCAGCCGCGCAATCTGCTTCGGCCACGCTTTTGGTCGATGCTTGCCGATCTAACACGATTCTATCGGCAGGTTACTGCGGATGTGGCTATGTTCGACCATGAGCAAATCAGCCTGGGCGACTACCTGGCTGCTGGCGGTTACGGAGACGCTTTCTGCCACGACCATCTGTTGCCTATGGCAAGTGCGATCTGGTCGGCCTCTCCCTCCGAAATTTTGGCCTATCCTGCAGCAGCGTTCATCCGCTTCCACGATAACCATGGTCTCTTGCAATTTCGCCGGCGCCCGATCTGGGAAACAGTCGTCGGCGGCAGCCGCAACTATGTCCGGCGGCTGATCCTGCCGTTCGCAGACCGGATAAGACTCGATACCGCCGTTCATGCGGTGCGTCGCACAGCAGAGGGAATAACGCTGACGGATTCCAACGGCCACACCGACCGCTATGATCACGTGGTTATGGCGACGCATGCGGATCAGGCATTGGCAATGCTGGCTGATCCGAGCTCCCAGGAGGGTGAACTTCTCAGCACATTTCGCTACAGCTGCAATCTCGCCGTTCTCCACACCGACGATAGTTTCATGCCGAAACGGAGAGCGGTGTGGTCGAGCTGGAACTACGTTGGTTCCCGGAATGCCATGAATGAAGGGGTCTGCGTGACCTATTGGATGAACCGCCTGCAAAACATCAAGAGCGATAAGTCGCTGTTCGTCACTCTCAACCCGGCACGACCGCCGCACGCCGGAACGCTGCTCCACAGCGAGGTCTACGATCATCCAATTTTCGATGTGAAGGCCATGGCTGCGCAACGAAAGCTATGGCTGCTGCAAGGCGAACGGAACACCTGGTTCTGCGGCGCCTATTTTGGCTCAGGCTTCCACGAAGACGGGCTACAGGCGGGGCTGGCCGTGGCCGAGCAGCTCGGCGGCATGCGTCGGCCCTGGCGCGTACCGAACGAATCCGGCCGCATCGTGCTGACCGCGCGGACTGTTGCCAAAAGCGAACAGGAATTGCTGACGTGAACATCCAATCAGCACTCTACGTCGGCTCTGTCATGCACCGGCGACTCTGCCCTCGCATGCACAAGTTTCGCTATCGCGCCTTCTGGCTCCTGGTCGATCTCGATGAGTTGGCTGAGCTTTCCGGCCGACTGCGGTTGTTCTCCCACAATCGCTTCAATCTTTTCAGCTTCCAGGACAAGGACCACGGCGACGGCACCGCAAGGCCGCTTCGTGAACAGGTGGAACGCCAGCTTGGCGAAGCGGGAATTGATCTTGCTGGCGGACCAATCCGACTGTTGTGTATGCCGCGCACGCTCGCCTACTGCTTCAATCCGCTCAGCATATACTTCTGCTACCGCGCGGATGGCACACTGGCTGCACTGGTGTATCAAGTCCACAATACCTTTGGAGAGCGGCACAGCTACATGATGCCGGTTGGGAACGAGAGCGGTGCATTTCACCAGCACTGTCAAAAGACCTTCTACGTCTCTCCCTTCATGGACATGAACATGCGGTATGACTTCCGGGTAACAGGACCGGGTCAGCGCATCGGCGTCGGGATTCGTACCAGCTCGGCGGCAATGCCCGTCATGAACGCCGTTCTGACTGGAGTGCGCAAAGATCTCACCGATCGCAATCTGCTAAACGTGTTTCTGGCGATCCCTGTAGTGACGTTGAAGGTGATCGCAGCTATTCACTGGGAGGCTTTGCGCCTCCGGCTGAAGGGACTTCGCTTGCGCCGACGGCCGGCACCGACCAAGCGAATGAGCCCGATCACAACTGCAACTCGAAGCGTTTCGGATTAAATCACTATGTCTATTCAGCACCAACATGCAGTCACCCGATCGTTCAATTCGGAGCGCCGTCCACTTTCGCGCTCGCTCGCCGAAACGCTCTTACGCCGTATGTTGCGCGGACTCGAGCGCGGTCAGCTGGTCGTCGATACACCGGCTGGAAAACGGCTTGTGTTCGAGGGAGAGCAGCCTGGCTCGCAAGCGCGATTATCCATCCACAGCTGGCGCTTCCTCTGCCGCCTCGCCGCCCACTGGGACATCGGCTTCGCGGAGGCCTACAGAGCGGGCGAGTGGTCTTCGCCCAACCTTGTCAATCTGCTCAGATTCGCCTCTCACAACAAGGCGGCGGCGGAACCACTGCGGTGGCTGCGTGTGCCGCGTTTTTGGCTCAAGCTTCATCACGCGCTCAACCGCAACACCCCGCGCGGCAGCCGGCGCAATATTGCCGCCCATTACGACCTTGGAAACAAATTCTACGAGCAGTGGCTCGACGCGGGCATGACCTATTCGTCGGGGTTGTTTTCCTCGGTGGATCAAACTCTGGAAGAAGCCCAGGACGCAAAACTCGACCGGGTGATTGATATGCTTGGCCTGGCTGGCGGAGAAACGGTGCTTGAGATCGGTTGCGGCTGGGGCGGCTTGGCTGAGCGGCTAATGGACCGACACCACTGCGCCGTGACTGGGGTCACTCTTTCGGCCGAGCAATTGGCGTTCGCACAGCAGCGGCTTCGCAATCACGCTCAGTCAGGGTGCTATGACTTTCGCCTGCAAGACTATCGTGACGTGCGCGCCGTTTTTGATCGCATTGTGTCGATCGAAATGCTGGAGGCTGTCGGGGAGGCCTACTGGCCGACATACTTCGAGAAACTGCGGAACAGCTTGCGCCCGGGCGGGTCAGCTGTGCTGCAGGTCATCTCGATTGATGACGCTCGGTTCGAAAACTATCGTCGGAGGCCCGACTTCATCCAGAAATACATATTTCCCGGTGGCATGCTCCCGACAACGCGGATCATCGAGCGCGAAATTGCCAAAGCGGGACTTCAACTTGTCGCCAACGAGTTCTTTGGCGAAAGCTACGCGCGTACTCTCGAAGAATGGCGGCTGCGTTTCCAACGCGCATGGACTGCGATCGAAGGTCTCGGATTTGACGAACGTTTCAAGAGAACCTGGGAGTATTACCTCGCCTATTGTCAGGCTGGGTTTGAAACAGGGGCATTGAACGTTGGCCTCTACAAAGTCACGCAAGCGGCGAGCATTTAATTCGGGACGGTCAGGCGTAACTCCCCGCTTTTCCCCCGGTTTCAATGTTTTTGACCACGTGGTGGTGTGGCATAGATCGAATACGGCCCGGTTATGGCCCGATGGCCTTGCATTAGATTCCGAAATCGGATTCGAGGATTTGCTGCGGCTGCTCAGGTCAGCACTTGGCCCTCTTCCCACGTCGTCGGCACCCAGCTGCCACGGACGCTGTCAGGGAATAAGCTGCCGATCCACGTCGAGTTGGTCGGACTTTCCGGTACCGGGGGTAGACCGACCGTCGTCAGGTGCTTGCGGCGACGGTGAAAAATGACCCAACTGCGACATTCGGCATGGGAGACGCTTGGTCCCAAAACAGAATAGCATCCACGCATGCCTTCGGACGGTGCGGGCATGGAAGGCCCTCGCATTAACTCAAGGAGAAATTCGATGCTCACCCGCTGGGTAATGAAGCTATCGGTAGCAACAATACTGGGGCTGGCCTTCTTGGTCGGCAACGCAGTCGCTCAGAGCGGAAGCATCTATCATGCAACGTTGGCCGAACCGAATACAAAAACTCAAGAAGTCAACACAGAGCAGCTCCGCCGCATCTTGGTGGACGGCAGCGCCATGGTCGTCGATACGCGCTCGCGCGCCCAATATGTGGCCGGCCACATTCCGGGCGCGCGAGGCCTTGATGGTCCACCGTCCGCATACGTGTCCGTCGTCGAGCGTTTGGTGAGTGGTGACAAGAGCAAGGCGCTGGTGCTTTATTGTAACGGCCCGTTCTGCGGGGCCAGCAAGCAGCCCGCGGATCAGTTGGTCGACGCCGGATTTGTCAATGTACGGCGATATCAGCTCGGCATGCCGATTTGGCGAGCACTCGGCGGACCAACCGAGATCGAACTGGAAGGCATCGTCCGAATTTTCAGGGCCGACCGGACGGCGGTGTATTTAGATGCCCGGCCCGCCAGCGAATTTGCAAAAGGAAGCCTTCCCGGTGCTTACAACATTTCGGCGGAAAAACTCAAATCGTTCGGATTGCCAGTTGACGATTTCAATCGGCGCATCGTGCGTCTTTGGACGCGATGCTGCACAAGCGCGCGCACTTGCAAACGCATTCAGCAAGAGGCCCTGGCACAACGTCTCGTATTTTCCAGGGACGTTCGAAGCTCTACTGGCTGCCGTCAGCACCAAATAAGAAGCCATGTGTCGGGTTCTGGCTCCCTGCTGTAGCGGACAACGTCGTCGCGGTGATGTCAGCTCCTCCCATATCCGGATGGTGGTAAACTGAGCTAAGGTGCTGCCTTGAAGTGAATAACCGATGTTGGAGACGTCAGTGGCCGCGCCCGATCCTTCGACTGAACTCATGCGAATGATCAACTGGTACCAGGTGTCGCAGGCGATACATGTCGCCGCGACCCTGGGTGTCGCAGACTATCTGACGAACGCGCCAAAATCATACGAAGTAGTCGCTCGAGAATGTGGAGCACATCCTCAGTCTCTTTATCGACTGCTTCGCGCTCTTGCCGCCATCGGCGTTTTCCACGAGACCGACACCAAAGAATTCTCACTAACACCATTGGGCACCTGCCTTGCGAGCGCTTCGCCGGTATCGCGGCGGACTACGCGCGATGGATCGGAACCCAAGGCCAATGGAGCTCCTGGGGCAACCTTCTGCACTGCATCAAATCGGGAGAAAGTGCATCGGAGTACACATTTGGGCATGATGCCTGGACTTATCGCAAACAGCACCCCGATGAACAAGCCGTGTTTAACGAGGCCATGACCGGCAACTCGCGCTCCGATGCCCGAGCTGTGCTTGACGCGTATGATTTTGGCGGCTTTTCCTGTATCGTGGATGTTGGCGGCGGCCAGGGTCTGTTACTGAAAGAAATTGTGCTCCAATGCCCTCACTCTAGAGGAGTTTTGTTTGATCAACCGCACGTCATCGCATCAGCCCGGCAATCACCAACCTCTCCTGAATTGGCGTCACGCTATCAGTTTGCCGCTGGCAGCTTTTTTGATGCTGTTCCTGAAAATGGTGACGCCTATCTTATGAAAGCCATCTTGCATGATTGGCAAGATGATAAGTCGATTGAAATCCTGCGCGCTTGCCATCGGGCAATGCCACCGCAAGCGGTTTTGATCGTAATCGAACGGGTAGTCGGCTCGCCAAACGAAGGCGCAGAAGGTAAGTTCACCGATTTAAGCATGATGGTGCAGTATGCGGCATTGGAACGAACGCGGGAGGAGTTTCAGGACCTTCTAAAATGTAGTGGGTTCAAGTTGGCTGAGATCGTTCCAACTCGCTCTCCCATGAGCATCATCATTGGCAAGCCTATTCCAGCCGAATGACTATCACGCAGAGGCTCTCCCCCGTGCTGACTCTTCCGCTGTTGCCCGTGCCGAGGCGGATGATGGATGTCCGAATCTGTCGTCCGCAGCCGTCGGGCTTGCCGTGATGGGCACAGCCACGAACATGATCGGCCCAGCTGTCGCTCAGGATGCCAAGGCGATTTCCGCATCACAGCCGACCAACAAATCTGGATTTCAGGCCGAGATTGTCGAATCAAAACGCAAGAACGGCGTCCTGAGTGTGCGCATGATCATTCGCAACACGACCAATAATGATGATTCTATCACCGTGATCAGCAGCCGCAACTATGACAACTATTATGTGATCGCGGGCGCCAAAAAATATTTCATCTTTCGTGACAGCGAGAAAACGCCGGTCAGCGCCCAGGCGGACGGGTTCGGGAACCTCAGCGCCAGAATTGCAAAGCATGGCACTTGGACGTGGTGGGCCAAGTATCCGGCGCCGCCGACCGACCAAAAGATGATGACCTATTATACGCCGCTCACGCCGCCCTTCGACGATGTGCCGATCTCAGACTAGGTTCGCCTTGAGGACTGTTATGAGACCCATCTTGGCTGTCATCGCCGTGTCCATGCTTGGATTGTCCGGCATGTTCCATGGCGCGCTAGGTCAACCAGCTGTGCCGCCTGCATCGGATCAGGCCGTGTCCGGGATGACGGCCAAGATCTTGGACGTGTCCGGCAAAGTGCTCGAGGTTACCGGTAAAGTCCTTAACATCGAAGGCCGCGTACTGGGCATGCAGGTCGCCAAGACCCAGAAGGAGACGAGGATCGAATTGCCGGCTGACATCCTTTTCGACTTCGACAAGTTCGACATCCGCAAGAGCGCTGAACCCGCGCTCAAGCAGGCCGGCGAGATCCTACGGCGGGAGGCGCGCGGGACCGCCCGGATCGACGGTCATACCGACTCGAAGGGCATCCCGAGCTACAATCTGAAGTTATCGCGGCAGCGCGCCGAGTCGGTGCGCCGATGGCTGGTCGAGCGGGAAGGTCTGTCCAACGTCAAATTCATCATCAAGGGCTACGGAGCCACCGCCCCGGCGGCCCCCAACACCAACCCGGACGGGTCCGACAATCCAGAGGGCCGCCAGAAGAACCGCCGTGTCGAGATCGTGTTTAGGCGATAGATCGCAAGTGACGGCTAATCAGTTTTTCCCGGACGCTCGGCGCGGCGTCTATATCTAAATCAACAATTGCCCGGACCGGCTCCAATCGGGCACAAGGGTCGGTCGCGCCAAATCTTCAGCGTAAGGCGCAGCGTACAGGGGTAGACGTACTAGCTGTGATTAAGCGCCGAAGTTTGGCCTCTCCGACACAAAGGAGATCAGGACGTTACGGCGCTGAACTTTTTCACGCGAGCTTCGAACGTCATGGCGGCCTCCCCGTGCTCCGGGGGGTATCCGTCATCTCCCACCTGCCTCGGCAACCCCGCTTCCTGGCCCGCTGCTCTCCGGCCAACTGGTTCCCGCCACCCGGCGGCGGAGAGGCCGCCCGGTTCCAAAGTTCAGCCCCCTGACGGCAAGACCGCCACCCGCCGCGAACAGGAGACCGACCGTTAGGCTGCGTCACAACCACTGCGTGAAACAGGCTAAATTCAGAGATCATTCAAGAGATTCGCGAGACTTCCGGAAATTCATAACAAATGATAGCGTTTACTTACATTTTCTCTTAATAATAAGTCTTTGGAACCCCTAAACCGCCTCCGGAAACTACCACCAATCCAAAGTGGTACTAGATCTCCAAGAGGCCCCCTTGGCGGCCACCCTCGACGGGGTGGTGGAAGGCGCCGGGCGCGATCTTTGAAGTCGAAGTTCATGCTGCCGTGGTCGTTCTCGGAAGAAGCGGCCGCCGCCAAGTATATGCCCCAGCTGCAGCACAACATGTGGGTCACCAACCTGCGCAGTTCCGTCCTTTCGATCATCACCGGCGGCGGCAAGTGGGTCGAGATCACGGTGCCGATGGACCCGCTCTATCTCAGCGTCCTGGTCTCGGCCGAGAAGAAGTTCTGGCGCTGCGTGCAGTTCGGCGAGGTGCCCCACCTCATCAATGCCGAGCCGCCGCGGCCGCGGATCGAGGCGGTGCGGATTGTGGACATGACCGCCTCGAACACCTGGGCCGAATTTGCGGCACTCTATCGCAACACGCGGGAGGCATTTCTCGACCACGAGCAGGCCAAGGGGGAACTGAAGGGCCTTCATGCCGGAGGACGCCAAGGAGGCGATCGGGCATGGGGTGCGGGCCAAGCGCTCGAAGGCCGGCGCGGTGAGCTTCGATCTTCTGGATACGGAGGCGGCCCATGCCCCGGTCGAGTGAGACGATGGCAGCGCTCGCCACCGCATTGGCAAAGGCGCAAGCAACCCTCGTCAACCCGGAAAAGTCGCTGGTGGCGACGATCCGAGCCGGGCGGCCGGGTGAAGCCGAACGCTCGTTTCGCTATGCCCCACTGGCGAGCGGGCTCGACATCGTGCGCAAGACGCTCGGCCAGCACGAGATCGCCACCGTGCAGACCACCGCCATTGATCCCGCAACCGGCATGGTCAACCTCACCACCATGCTGGCGCATTCCTCCGGAGAGTGGATCGCCTCCGACTGGCCGGTCTGTGCGGCGGCTGAGACCGCCAATCCGCAGCGCATGGGCGCGGCGCTGACCTATGCGCGGCGCTATGCGCTGTTCACGCTGGTCGGCATCGCGGGCGAGGACGACCTCGATGCGCCGGATCTCGGCGCCCCCTCACCTCCTGGATCCGCATCCGTATCTGGGGTCGTGAGCTTCCCACGCCCTGGACAGAAACCAGGACACGAACGCGCGCCGGTCAAGACCACGGCGCCGCCCACCGCCCTCCACTGGGCACAATCGGCCTCCGTCCGAGATCGGCTGCTGAGCGAAATCGAAGACCTGCCGTCCACTGATGGCGCCGCAGACTGGGCGCGCGCTGCCCTCCCCGCGAAGAACACGCTGGTCGAAGCCGACGCCAAACAGGTGGAGGAAGCTTTTGAACGGAAGGTCGTGGCCGTGGTTGCAGAAGAGACAGCCGACGGAACATCGACCGAAGCACAGCACAGCAATAAATCAGCGCCGACGCTGGTGCCGGCCGCTCCGGAAAGCTCGGGGCCATCAACTCAGGGGCCCGCGAACGAAGCACTCGACGATGAAGGCACGCTCGCGATCTCAAAGCCACGCCGCTATCGCAACAAGGAGCACCTCCGCTATGTGGCCCGGCAGGCTTGCCTGATCTGCGGCCGCACGCCCTCGGATCCTCATCACCTGCGCTACGCGCAGCCGCGTGCGCTCGGCCGCAAGGCGAGCGATGAGTTCACGGTTCCGCTGTGCCGAATGCACCACCGCGAGGTCCACCGTCTCGGTAACGAACAGGACTGGTGGCAGGCCGCCAACATCGACCCGCTCGACGTTGCCCAAAAGCTCTGGAACCGGACGCGGGTGAACGAGGGCGGCGTCGAAGCCGATGAGCCCGGTCGCGCGCCGGCAAGCGCCGCGGCGGATCCAGCCGCAAAGCCAACCAAGAGACCAAGGAAGACGCCACGCAGGAGACCAGACGATAGGGACCGCACGGTCCCCGTGTAGCTCTTGGTCCGGGGGGCCGCCATGGATCCTTCCCTGCTGACGGTCTGTGCCGAGCTGTTTCACACCGCCGTCGGCACGGTCTTTGCGGATCTTGCGATCGACAGGCATCGCGAGACCTGGCCGATCCGCAGCCGGCAATTCCGGGCTTGGCTACGGCGGTCCTACTACGAGGCCACCGGCACCGCCGCGAGCGCCTTGGCAATCAAGCTGGCGCTTGACCAGCTGGAAGCCCGCGCCCAGTTCGATGCCCCCGAAGGAACGGTCCACCTGCGCGTCGCTGAACAGGCCGGTTCCATCTATCTTGATCTCGCCGATGATCGATGGCGGGCGGTTGAGATCGCGTCCGATAGCTGGCGGGTGATCGCCAAGCCGCCGGTGCGCTTTCGCCGGACGCCCGGACTATTGCCGCTTCCCCCGCCCCAGCGCGGCGGATCGCTCGACGCGCTCCGGCGGCTCCTCAATTTGCCGAACCAGGATGATTTTGTGCTGGTGGTCGCTTGGCTGTTGGCGGCGCTGCAAGCGGACGGTCCCTATCCGCTGCTGGCGATTTCCGGCGAGCAAGGCTCCGCCAAGACCGTCCTGTGCAAGATGCTCAAAGCCCTCATCGACCCAACGCCGCGCCGGTGCGATCATTGGCACGCGACGAACGCGAGCTCATGATAGCGGCCAACAATTCCCATCTGCTCGCCTTCGACAATCTGTCGGGCCTGCCGCCCTGGCTTTCGGACGCGCTCTGCCGGCTAGCCAGCGGTGGCAGTCTGGCAGTGCGGCAGCTCTACACTGACGACGAGGAGGTACTGTTTGCTCCCTCGGGATCAAGCCCAAGCCACTCGGTAGCCGCTGCCCTCGATGATCAAATACCTCGGCGTAGCCTCGAAGTATTTTGCCTAGCCCCACCGCCCCCCGTCGAATTTAAAGTCTGGTTCGGTCGGAAAGATCGGTACGTCACTAGCTCAAGCTCACGCGTATACGTTCAAGAGCAACCGACGGGAGGAGTGTGTCCAAATGCCAGGGAAATGGCCAGATCAGCCCCTCGACCCGCCGTTCGGGCTGTCCGAGGCGGCCGGTAGTTTGGCCGTACGGCAGCTCTACACCGACGACGAGGAAGTCTTGTTCCAGGCCGCACGACCGACGCTGCTCAACGGGATCGAGGACGTGATCGGCCGGCCGGACCTGGCCGATCGCGCGATTTTCCTTACGATGGCGCCGATCGACGAGAGAGAACGCCGGCCCGAGGCCGAGCTCTGGCGAAAGTTTGAACGGCGCGGCCTGCGATTCTGGACGCGCTCCTCGATGTCGTCGCACACGGGTTGAGGAATCGGTCACGAGGTTGTGGCGGGGCGCTGCCACGCATGGCCGATTTTGCGCTGTGGGCAACCGCCTGCGAGACGGCGCTGTGGCCCGCCGGCACTCTTGCGCACGCCTACGCGACCAATCGCCGGGCCGCGATCGAAGGCTTGATCGAAGCCGACCCGGTCGCGGCCTGCGTGCGGGAGATGATGAGCGGGCGTCGGCAGTGGAGCGGAACCGCATCGGAGTTTCTGATTGTCGCCGACAAACTGCAGCGTGAGGCGATCTCGATCCGGCGCCCGGACTGGCCGCGCAACCCGCGCGCGCGCCGGCCGATTGCGGCGCGCCCAGACATCGCTACGAGCGGTCGGCATCGACATTGCGTTTCATCGCGAGGGTCGCGCCGGCAGCCGAACTATCAGGATGCGCGCGGCCACAGACAGCACTGTCGGCACCGTCAGAAGCTTTGGGACAAACGGATCAAGTCGCGGGCGGAAGTCCCGCCTCTAGTCACCGGACACGCTGGTCTAGGCCTTTGTTGGCTCAATCACAGCGCTCAACAAGCTGAGCGCAAGTGAGACGAACATTGCTCCAATTGCAGCGCAGTCTTTCAATGGCACGGTCGTCAAAAAGGGTGTGATCGGCAACGCCCAGATCATAAATGCAATAGTGCACGCGATCACTTTCCACCACGGCCAACGCCTCCACCCTTTTGGCAGGAATCTAAGACCTTGGCTTCTTCGTTTTCCAATATGGATCAGGAGAAAGATCATCGGCGTTAGAAAGACGAAGATCCAATAAAGCGATACGGGAGTCAGCCAAGGCATGACGGTATTCATTCATCGGCGCGGACCGTGGCGATCGTTCGAGGCTGTCGAGTTCGCAACCCTGGAATGGGTAGACTGGTTCAATAACCGGCGGCTCCTGGAGCCCATCGGCAGCATCCCGCCGGCAGAAGCTGAGGAGCGCTATTACGCCATGCTGGAAGCACTAATTTAGCGATGGCCGCGTGACTCAAACCAAACAGCCTCCGGCAAACCCGGGGTGGTTCAGATCGGCATCAAGCAGCCCGACTTGTCCAAAATTCTAAGCGCCCACTACCAAGGCTTCTCCGTCGAACGGCTGATGCGAATGCTCACGGCATTCAATCAGGACGTCGAAATCACCGTGCGTCCCAGCCGCCGAAAGTCTTAGAGAAGCCGGTCGAATTACATTCAGCAGCGCGGCAACGTGACCGTTTAGCCAGAGCCCTGCGGAAGTGGGACGCTAATAATTGGTCGCCGGGCCGCGGCGCTGTCGGTAGCCGTGCAGTCAGCTGCGTCTCGACGCAAGTGCGATTCTCTTGCGCTCCATAGCTAGCGGATTTCGTTGACTTGTGCACGACCCGATAAAACGGTGAGCATCTGCTCCGCGATCGCATCATAAAGCGCCAGCGCCTCAAGGACGCGCCCCTCATGGCAGACGATACGCGCGTTCATCAGTTCGACCATTACGCCGCTGAGTCTTTCCTCAGCAATCACGTTCGTGTTCTCGCGCTCTTCAATGATCATGAGGATCTGAAGGTCGCGCGCAGCGCACCCGCGCGTGAAGGACCCGGCGGGCGCTGCGTTTGTCATTGCAAACAAGACGATACCGGCGAGCACACAAGAAACAAACCCAACGGCTCTTGCGTTCATGATACAAGCTCCTCAAACGGCAGACCTCTGACTGGAATGCGGTGGCCGGCCGAAGAAGCCGGCCACCATTGACGGCGATCAGTCACTGCCAGTCGGGTCATGCGCAAGCATGCTGCGGACGTGGGCGTCGGGATCCGACCCAATGTACTGGCCGCTCGTGTTGTAGACTTCATGGCCGGGGTTGGTGCTGTACTTCTTCGAAGCGGCGAACGCGCCTGACGCGGTGCCGACAACGAGAGCCAGTGCGATAATCGACTTGGTCAACATGTTCATCTCCTGCGGGTTGGTGATGCACGCCATCCGGTGTGCGTCCCCATTTAGATCTCGACAGCGGACGGGGTATATCAGCCTGAGGTATCGCGACATCTGCAGCCGTGACCGCAGAGCCCGCACACAAAGAGCCCGATAATCTGCGGTAATGAAGGATTAATTGGCACTTTGGAGCCCGCGATGGAGGGAATCCTTACGTCCTGGTGACGAAGTATGAGTGCATTGACTCACAAACGCGCAGCCAAAGAGGGGAAGGGCCAGCCAATGTCGAAAACGTCGACGACCACTAGGAAAATTCTTGGAACAAAAAGTCTTCCGCAAGGACGCGGTGATGCAATCAGTTCCCACCCAGATTTGTCAAAGATCGACGAGATCCTCCAGAAATCCATGATAGGGCTCGATATGAAGCAGGACGGAAAAGAAAACGAACACGACAGCGACGGTCGCAATGGACCAGAACAGACTTCTCGTCAGCGAAAGCTTGGCTTGGATCCTGATATAAAGCAGGAGATAGACGAAAGCCGCCATATAGAAACCCAGGATCCAGATCGCAAAGCCAAATCCAATCAGCCAAACGAATATGATCGCCGCGCCTCTGAGGAATGCGGCGTCTTCGACGTCCGCTTCCTCGACCGCCCCCCGTTCCGGTACGAGGCCCGCCTGCTGCAAACGGCGCAGCTCCAGCGCGAATGAAACGATGGTCAATACGAGGATCGGTACGCCGACGGCTCGCGGAAACAATGCAGTTTCGCGCGGCCAATCGAGACTGGCGTAGAGCGCGAATGCGAGCGCGACAATCAGCGCGACATGGAAGAAGAGGTTGGCGATAGGCTTCCACATCATACGGTTCCTCGGTGATTTTTCCTCTTGTCGCATTGATTATCGTGGCCTTAGCCGGTAGCCAAAGATGACGCCAAGGAGGGCGAGCGTGAGAATGATGATAACGAGCGGGCGTCCGATCCATGAACTGCCGTAGACCATCGTCGTTTGAAAGTAATACTGCTCCAGGATCGGTCCCAGGACGAAGCCCAGTACCAATGCCGGACGTGGCCAATTGAGATGCTTCATCACCCAACCGAGCATGCCGAAGAAAAGTAGAACGACGATGTCGCCGATGTCGTTCGTTTTTAACAGTGAGCCTGCGTAGACCGGCACAAGAATCAGAGGCGCGAGCAGATGGATCGGGACATTCGCAAGCCGCGCGATCTGATCAGTAAAGGCGTAGGCGACCAGCGCACCTAGGATGTTGGCGATCGCAAGGCTCCAGATGATCAAATAGACGAGATAGAGCTTGTCGGTCAGCAGTGACTGGCCCGGCGTGACGCCCTCGATCCAGAGTGCTGCGAGCACAAGAGCCATCCCGGTAGATCCCGGAATGCCGAAGGCCAGGGTCGGAATCAGTGCACCGCCAATGCTGGCATTATTGGCGCTTTCCGGAGCGATAACACCGCGAATATCGCCTTTGCCGAACCGGTCATTGGGACGGCAGAACATTACTGCGCACGAATAGCTGACCCAATTTGCAACGACTGTGCCCATCCCAGGAAGAAAGCCGATCCAGGCTCCGATCATGGCTGAGCCGAAGATCAGCCGCTTGTGGCGCATGGCCTCCACAACGCCGCTGAATTTGCCCATGATCTTGCCATTGGCATGCTTGTGAATTTGCGTTCCTTCAATGCATAGGTCAACGATCTCCGGTATCGCGAACAAACCGAGCGCTACGGCAACCACGCTCAGCCGCTCAAGGAGATAAGGAAAACCCATGTACCATCTCCCGATCGTATTGATCGGATCCGGGCCGACCATCGCAAACATGAGACCAATCCCAGCGGAGATGACGCCCTGCAGTGGGTTGCGCCCTGTCAGCACAGCGACCATAGAGAGGCCGAGAATGCCCATGGCCAGGAACTCGGAAATTCCGAAGCTCATCACTAGCGGTCTGAAGATTGGCACCGATATCGAGAGCAGGAGCGCGCCGATGACGCCGCCGACGCCGGAGACGAAGAAGGCGGCGCCCAGAGCCTTGCCGGCCTCACCTTTCTGCGCCATTGGATAGCCATCGAGGATGGTCGCTTGGCTACCCGCTGAGCCCGGTGTCCCGATCATGACGCAGGGAATGGTGTCCGCGGTAGTGACGACAGCAATTAGACCAATGATCAGCGGCAGTCCCACCTCGGGCGGCATTAGAAATGTGAAAGGCAATAGCAGCGCTACTCCCACAATTCCGCCGATGCCGGGAATGAAGCCGACGACGGAACCGAGCAGCACGCCCGCAACAAGCATGCCAAAGCGAAATGGATCGATCAGCAGGAGAAACCCCTTCTCGAAAGCTTCGAGCACCGTGACGTCCTTTATTCCGCGATCCGGTCATGGTTCGGCTTTAGTTTCGGATCGCTCGCTTCACTCATCTGGCGCTAATCGATAAAGCAGTGGCGGGACATGCAAGCTTTATCCCGCCGTGAATCATGTGTCGCGATCCCGCACTTTCTGCAGGCGTCACTTCTTCTTGTATTTCTCTGTGATCACGTGCTTCATCGCTTTGACCTCCGTGGGCGAGAACTGAGCCAGCGAGTTCATGAAACCCTTGAGTTCCTCGGCGTTTACGAATTTCGAAGTAACGTCCATCTTGACTTTGTTAAGGCTACTGCGGAAACCGGGATCGACCCACACCTCCTTTAGCACACTTTCGAGAAACGCCGCCCGATCGGGCGCAATCCCCGGAGGCGCAATGCTCACAAACATAGCATTGCTCCACCCTTCGATTTCTTTGGCCCATTTTTCATGGCCGGGCGGTACGTCCTGCTGGACTGATGGCACACCGGACAGGCTGGCTTCAGGCAACGCGCACACCAGCGGCTTCACCAGGTCGGGATTGGCGGCAATCGTCTGCAGGCTGGTGCTCGCCGCCTGGATTTCCCCGCGCGAGATCGCAACCGCCCGTCCCGTCGTGCTGCGATAGCCGGGAATGACGGTCATCTTATCCCAACCGAAGGTCTCGGCGAACAAGGGTCCATAGAACGGGCTGCTCTCACCGTAATTGAACTTCTTTCCGACGAGATCGGCAGGCTTTTGCCAGGAGGAATTCTTCCCGACGATGACGCAAGAGTTCTGGGCAACGATCTTACCCAGCGGCACAAATTTCTTCCATTCGTAGCGCACCCCCTGCAGATTGAAGAGACCGCTCGTGATCATCTTCGGCCCGTGAGCCATGAGGATCAGCGTCAGGCCGTTGGGCTTCGCTTTATAAAGCGAGTTCAACGCCAACATGCCGCCGCCACCTGGCATGGGTTTCACCACCACGTTGGCGCCGGTGTATTTCTCGAGGTAGGGCGCAGCGATGCGCGAGAGCACGGACAAGACCGCATCTTCAGCAAACTGCGAAACGGCGTTAATTGTCTTGCCCTTGTAAAAATCCGCTGCCGACTCGGCCGCATTCGCAGCGTGTATTTTGACAGCGGACAGGCATAACGCCAAAGCAAAGATCATGCGCTTTCTGGTGAATTGCATCTGTATGCTCCCGGTTTCGCTGACTGCCGACCCAAATGATGCGAGCCGAATGAATCCAGGGTTACGGGTGTTGACGCCGCGACATTTCACGGTCGGTCGAAATACGGAACAACCCCGCTCCGACTCCGGCGCGCTTGTCCCTCCCTCAATGAACTACCTGGCGGGCCAGGGGATATGGAATATGTGGAGAAGCTTAGTATTCCTTTTGGGAACTATCCACGGCTTCCAAAGCGGCGCGGCGTCTGGTCACACGTGTTCCGATTGAATCAGTTTGTGCTCGACGGAATTGCGGCCCAAGTCTAACTCACCAACTTCGGCGCCGAGATCATTCGTATCGACTTTGATGGCGATGCGAATGATGACTCCGGTTTGGATATGGCGGTCTAGGTCGATGGCCACGTTGGTACCCTTGACCTTCGTCAACTTCGGTTAGCGCGTTTCTGACAAATGCGTGTGCAAGGTCTCGTCTTCTACCGCCGGGTTACCAATCAGCACGGTATGTCGGGTCGTGTGCAGATTCGGACGCCGGAATGACGATGCCAACCAAGCGCTCTGGCGACCGGCGGCCGAAAAGCGCCATGGCACGAAATCGCGGTGGGTGGCGTGCGGCGGTGCGTGTTCAAACTGTAAATCGGCGCGGGGTCCCGACGCCGATCGGCGTGGCTAACCTGTTGATCTTCCTGATGCTGCTGGGGTCAAACTTCGGCTCTGACGCAATTTTGGTGCAGCTGGGATCACGTGGCGCCGATTAGGCGGGCCTGAAGTAGGTCGAGCTTGGCGCGGCCGTACATTTGACGTTTGACAAGCTTGAGCTTGGTGATTTGTCCTTCGGTTTGTCCGTTGGACCATGATGACGTGATCGCGGCGCTGACCGCGTCCCGGTCCTTGGTGACGCCGTTGGCGAACGAGGCCACGAGGCTGGCGCGAGCGCGTTCGAGCCATGGCTCAAGGTCCGCGTGGGCTTTCTTGCGGATCATTACGTGGAAGGCGGCGACGACCTCTCGGGCCTCCACCAGCAGAGGAACACCTCCTTCGATCGCCGCGATCGTAACGGTCTCCGACTTTGACAGCGTATCGCGGCCTGTGGTCATGAGCCGTGCGATCGTTCTGGCGGACGGAACGCGGTGCAGGCTCGCCGCATCGGCCTTTTCGGCGCGTCGACGGCGTGTCGCCCATTCCGTAACAACCCGAACCGAGCCCCTGAAGCCAAGTGCCTTGAGGCGTCGCCACAGGTCGGCGCCGTTGCGATGGCCGGCAGTCCATTGAGCGTCGAGCCATGGAAGGTGGTGTTCGAGTGAACTCTCGCGAACCCGGAACACATCGGAATGCTGACCTCGCAGCACCTTGCGGACGAGGCCGCGACTGTGCCCGGTAAGACGCACGACCTCTTTGATGGAAGCGCCCGTCTCAGCCTGCTTTAGGATGGCGGCATTGGTATCCTCGCGCCGCAAATATCCTTCATATTGGATGCGCTCGGCGGCTGTAAGCAGGTCAGGATTGATGGTTGCAGCACCGATGGAGGCGCGAACCTGGCGCATGGATTTGCGAACCGCATCGAGGAAGGCGTGGCTGGCGTTTTCCATGAGGTGCCAACGATCGGCGACCTGGGTGGCGTGCGGCAGCGCCTTCGCGGCCGCTAGCGTGTAGCCGCCGCCGCGGTCGCGGGCCACAATGGCGATCTGTGGCTGCTCCGCGAGCCAGGCCTGTGCGGTGGCGGGCTCCCTGTCGGGCAGGAGGCTGATTAGCCGCCGCCGTTCGAGATCGCAGATGATCGTCCCGTAGCGCTGGTTGCGGCGCCATGCCCAATCGTCGATGCCGATCACGGTCGGCGGCGTAAAGGCCGGGCAGCCACGCCTGCGAACAACCCGAAGCAAAGTGTCATTGCTCACGGGGAGCATCAGGCGCCGGGCGAAACTTG
The DNA here is from genome assembly GCA_963753575.1 of uncultured Alphaproteobacteria bacterium. Taxonomy (GTDB): domain Bacteria; phylum Pseudomonadota; class Alphaproteobacteria; order Rhizobiales; family Xanthobacteraceae; genus VAZQ01. Next base: position 872,458 of record CAVWCR010000001.1, on the reverse strand, counting down.
CCGCCGGGCGGCCACCCAGGACAAGGCCAAGGTGGTGGACGACATAGTCGAGCCGGCCAGTCCGGCGCGTCCACGGCGCCAGCACACCGTCACTGAAGCGTTCGGTAAAAATGCGCCGACCACACGAGGCTGCATCGCAGTGGAAGCGACGCGCCACAACGACAAGCCGAACCGGACGCCCCGCCAGCGGCAAATCAGTCAAGCGCCGAAGATATCGACTGTGGATACGATCGGAGCGCGCTCCGCACCCTGGACAAGGGCTCGCCTTGCTACCGTGGCGGACCGTAATCACGGTCATGGCGCCATCACCTAAGGCGCTCACGACCTCAAAGCCCGGCGGGACCAAAGCTGACGGACGAAGGGCTTTTTTCATGACGTTGATTCCTTTGTGAAACCAACGAGAGCCGGCCCTCACACTTCATCAAAATTGAGTCAGAGCCAAACTTCCGCGCCTAATCACAGCACGGTCGCAAGTGCGATAAGGTTTCTTGGGCAGGTGGAGGCGGCAACTCAGCCGCAACGACTGCGGGTCAGTTTGCGCAGGGACCTTACGGTTTGCGGCATTCTGTATAGAACGTACCATTGGTAGCTATGAAGCGTTCGAGGCATTGCGCCGGCTCTGTCACCTCACCCGCGACCACGAAATCATACACGACATTATCGAGTACCAATCCATATCGTCCAGATGGCAGGACGCGATCTTTATCCAGCCGCATCGCGATCATCTCCGGGTTCGATGGAACAGGGGCTACCTTTAAGTCGAAGGATATGTTGCGCATGGCCCATTCACCCTCAACCACTTCACGATCGGCAGTTTTCTGTTGATTGAAACCCGCCGCGTTCCGGATCTTGGCAATGACTCGGACCGACACCCGGTCGGGTGCCTTACTGGCGAAAGTTCGCTTGTAAGCGAGGAACCAGACATGCCCGTTTGGCACAAAGCTGTGGCTCTTCCTGGTCATCACCGATGACACCGCGATCCGCGGATCCATCGCGCGGCCCGGCAACGCGTCAAGCTCAAACAGTTCGTTGTTGCTGACCGCGTAGATCCCGTAGGCGTCAGGCAACAATTGACGCGGCGCCTCCCTCTGCGGCGGGGGCGCAGTCGTGACCTCGGTGGCCGCGGGCGGCATGCCGACGGGTGTGGATTTCGGCACCGGCACGGCGGCAGCAACCAGTTCCGCCGCCGGATGAAACCATGCGACCCTTTGAGTGGTTGCGAGCACAGTCACAAGAGCAACAATCATCACGGCAACGGTCCGCGCGAGTGGGCTCGTTTTAACGCGGGGCCGCCGTGTGGCGACTGCATCCGTGATTCTACGCCAAAGGGGAACAGCCTTCTGAGAGAGGCTCACTTCTTTGTTGGACGCGCTTAAGCGCACGGTCTCCGGCGCAAGCCCATCGTCCGTAGCGACGACGCGAGGGCGCCCGGCGTCCTCGAGCGCCCCATCGTCATATTGGGGTGCACCATGTTCGGCCGGCGCCACCAACTCGCCCGACGAACCACTATAATAGCGCTGGGCCTGGGCATCGACCGTGCCATTTTCGATCAGCAGGACTGTCGAATCTGCCGGCAAAGCACGCTCGGTTCCTTCTTGCTCCTTGATCATGCGATCGAGCGAGCGCACGGCGCGCATCTCATCGCGCTTTAATAAGTGATGCTTTTCCACCCCTTCGATGGCGATTTCGAGCGCTTTGGTCAGTCGGCGCATCTGCCCGATGTCAATCGGCGGATCATGCCGCCAGCCCTCGCGCTGCAGCTTGATGCGGGCGAGTTCATAGATCGCGTTGCGCAATTCCGCAGGGTCTTGGTTCACCGCATCGATGACGCGCGCCAGAACAAGTGCGAAGTCCACCTCTGGTATCGACGTCGCCAGATATTTGGGCTTCTTATCGGTCATCAAATCTCACCGAATGTCCCCAGAAAGCCTTCAAACTCACTGAACAACGGCTGGCCCGAGCGCCTGCCAAGCTTAGAGCCAAAAGCCTCCTGCCCCCCCCGCCGGGCGCTCAAGCCGGATGCGTACCCATAAACCTAGGATCGTCACCCCTAAGCCTGGCCTCTCACCCCAAGGCCGAGGAGCGCACTCGCCAAGCTTTCGGGCCGAGTCGCGTCTGCCTAACTGCCCTTCGGGCTTCAATTGATCGCGCCGTCGGCGTTCTCGGGATGCTACCAACGCCGCCGCCTAAATGCCATCGCCGCGGCGGCGGCACAACCGCCGCCTAAAGCGTTGGATCCTCGGGAGAATTTTCTTCAGTGCGGAAGCGGTAGCGCTCGTATCGCCGCACCGCCGCGAGGATTTCCGCGTCGTCTAATTCCCCATCCATGTTCCGCGACTCCTAAACATGGGACGGAACAGCGCGCTGGCCGGTCTGCGCTGCCCGCTGAGACCGCCAAATCCGCAGCGCATGGGTGCCGGCGCTCACCGATGCAGCCAATCGCCGGGCCGCTCTCGATGGCGTCATTGAGGCTAACCCGGTCGCGGCCTGCGTGCGGGCGATGATGGCCGAGCGCCGTCAGTGGAGCGGCACCGCATCAGACTTTCTGCTTGTCGCCGCCAGGTTGCAGCGCGATGAGGTCTCGATGTAAATCGGCGCGGGGTCCCGACGCCGATCGGCGTGGCTAACCTGTTGATCTTCCTGATGCTGCTGGGGTCGAACTTCCGCGCCTAATCACACCGCATGCCGCGCGCAGACCTCGCTGCGGGTGGTGGGCATCGACATTAACTTCCATCGCGAAGGGCGGTCGAAAGTCGGATCATCAGAATCCACACAGCCACCGGCCGAACAGTCGGCACCCGTCAGAAGCCCCAGGGCGAATGTACCAGCGCCCTAGATCACCGCCATGTCACCGGCAAGCGCCATATCGCCGTTGGTCATCGCAGTTCGAAACACGGCCCAAGGCAGCCAAGTCGCCTGGCGGCGCTCACGGTTCTGACGAAAATGCCCACGCATCAGATAACCTCCGCGGAGTTCGGATACTGGGCGCCGACCGTGCAGTTGTGATTTGCGGCGCGTTGAACTTGCCCGCCTGCTACGCTAAGGTGGGTCCATGTTTGACTAGACTGGCATGCGCCAACTCCACCGGTTGCCCTCAGTCTGCCCCTCGACCCTGTCGATCAGCCGCGGCTTCATGTCCGTCTTCGGCACGATCAACGGGTTGTGTTCATCGCAAACGGCCTGGTCCTTTTTCGGGTCTATCGCCCGCCAGCCTTTGCGGCCTGGGACCTTGTCCAGGCCGATTGCATAAATCGTGAGGCCACCGTTCGGGTCGAAGCGCATTCTCAGGAAATTCTTGTAGTCCTTGACGCCAAGAGCCGAGAACGAGAGCTGATCCTTCGTCTCCAGGCCAAGGAAGGACATCGTCGTCGAATAGAGCCCGAATACGGCACTGCCGATCAAGCCGCCGACCATCAGCCATAGGACAGTCACAGTGCCTGCCCCGAGCACGGGCCAAAACAACCCGCCTTGTTTGATCGCCAAATTGTAGGGCACGCTGATCACCGCGTCGGTCGTCAGCAATACCGCGAGATGTGTGAAAAAATGGAGGGTGCCCAGAAGGAGCATGAGTACATAGGATTTGACCCCTACGTAGCCCACGAAATAGACTAGGCCGACCCACAGCCCCGCCATCATCATGAAGAAGAAGGGATTGGCAAGCATCGCAGTCAATATGCGATCCGGGGCAATTCCAGGTTTTATATAAGCAAAGAATGTCTCCGGCCCGTCGGAAACCACCTTCCAGGCAAGGGCGACAACCCCCTTGGACCATTCCGTTTGGAGACTCTGCCAATACTTTTCGACGCCTTGTTTCAATTTGCCGTCGTAAATCTTCGTACGGTCCTTGAACAAGTCGTCTACGACTTTCTCGACGTATTTCTTTCCTGTCTCCTTGCACTTGAGCACATCGGGCTCGTTCAGCAGGCTGCACTCCCGATTAACCTGGACCACCTGAGCATTCCTGATCGCAATCAGCGGGTCGGCCACGCTGATCTGGAACATCCAGGCATAGAGAAAGTAGACGGCACCGATGCACATCGCCATGCCACGATTGTGGAACGGCAGCCACAGGTTCCTGAGAGAGAGCATCCGGCTCTTGAGCCTCGACGGGTAGAAGTGCTCGCGCGTGTGGAAATCGAGGTGCTCCGGATCCTCGAAGGCGCGCCGGAGGGTGGTGAGGGCGGGTTCGTCGCTGGCGGTCGTCGGGACCATCTCCTTCTGGAAGTCGCGCTCGGTGTGCGGCAGCGGCGCCGGAGCCTTTGGCAGGGTCCACGGCACCTTCCGCGAGAGCGGCTCTTGATGGGTTGGATGGGCGAAGGCTCCACCGCCGCCCGAGACGATCACCTGCAGATCGAGCTTCGGGGTCTGCGTGTGGTAGCGGCTGTAGAAATGCAGGTCGCCGGCGATCACCGCGACCACTTCGGCGCCGTAGTTGCGGGCGAGTTCGCTGATCATGTGCAGGTGCGCGCAATCCCGGTCCTGCTGCCAGACCGGCGCGTGCAGGATGATGATGACCTTGTCGCCGCGCTTCGTCTGCTTGCTCATCAGCTCGAAGTAGTCTTTCTGCGCGTCGTCGATGGAATCGTTGAGCGCGTGATCGATGCCCCAGATCCACCAGTCGCCGGCAGCATTCGGTTTCAGCCCCGGCAGGCCGAGGGCGAAATAGCTGCGGCGCTGCTCGCATTGCCACCCGCCGATCTTCTTGCCCCTGCCCATGGAGAAACGATCGCGCGCAGCGCAGAACACGCTCGTGAAGGCGGCAAGCCCGTCATACCAGTCGTGATTGCCGGAAATAAAGAACAGCTTTCGCTGCGGCTCCTGCTTTTCCTTCATTTGAAAAGCGGCATTGTAGGGAGTGAGGCAGCGGTCGTTGTATCCCTCAACGGTCGCATCCGGGTAGGCGAGGTCGCCGCCGAAGATCAGTATGTCGCCGGCAGGCAGACCATTGGGCGCCTCGTTCGCCGGCATGTCGGCGACGAAGAGCCGTGATTTGGCGAGCAAATACGCCATGGCGTAGGTCGCCTCGAAGCCGTCGCCGAGATCGGCGATGAAGTCGACCCACAAGGCGCCGTCGGCATCGAATTTCAAACTCTTGACCGAGTCGCCCTCCTTGGCCGGGTTCAACTTCCAGCGTCCATCCTCACCGAGCCCCGCATTGGGCGCGTGCGGATAGACCTGGCGGTAATCGTGGCGCTGCCAGAGCGCATCCTCGTCTGCCGCATGATCGGCCGCCGCCTGCATCGGGCGCTGGTCGGCATAGGAGCCGATCGCTTGGGAGATGACCTGTCGGATGCCAACCTTTGCGAGCACACTCGGGGACAACCAATCAACCATCTGCGGCAGCCGACGCGTGCTCAGCTTTTCGATTATGTTCTGGCTAGTTGTTGCGTCGTCCGTCGTATCTGCCTGCACACCTACCCTTGCCGAAATAAATGCTAAGAGGGCGCCTAGGCACGTCAGAAGCAGTACCCAACGAATCGAAGCTGCGTCCCACCCACTACTCCACACCCAACTCCGCCACCACCAAGCCATGGAAGCAGCGCTCAACATCATTAGGATGCCCCCATCGAAGGGTCTTCTTTTCGAAATAATCCCACCAACGATGGAGACTACGGCGGGCAGGGACCATGCAATGGACACTGGCTCAGCCTGCCACAATCCATGGCCTAACCACAGAACGCCACCGAGTATCCCACATAGCTTTGCCCCCCATTTCATTTTCCTCCTCCCCGTTCGCTTGACGAAGCTATGACAAATACAAATGCCACCATTACACAAGACGCGCTGATCGAGCTGATTGTTTTGTCGTCCCGATTGCACACGCTGTCGTTAATTCGCAGTGGGCATAGTGGCTATCAAGGGAGACAGCCCCTGCCAGGGCTGACGATGCAGACGACACCGTCGAGGTTAGCCGAAGTACGGCCGTATTCCCGCGTGGCAGGTCGCGGCACATCACGGCAATGCGTGATAGGACAAGTCGCCCATTCGGTCCGGCTGTAGCAGGTCAGGCGGCAGCAGCAACCTCATCGGACACCACGGTCGCCTCCTTGCCCGTAATTGCATGGCCAGTCTGACAGTGCGGACACCAGACGGAGAGCTTGAACGACTGCAGCCGCCGAAGATCTTCTGGTGAGGCGTCAATGCCAGTGCGGACGATCTTTCCGACTGTCGGACATCGATAAGTCAGCATGTGAAGAAGTCCCCGTTCGGAAGCGTTGAGGAACTTACTATGATGATTCTCGACCACGACGAACGATTCGTTGAGTGGGTTTAATAAATCATCGCAGGCGGCGATGGGAGGACGCACCATATTTCTCCTTTCCCAGCCCTCGCTGACCAATGGCTAGCGTTAAACTTGGTGGTGAAGGTTCGTTCCTTACACAGCGCCGAGCATCCTGAGGCGAGCTCACTCAATGCGGGCACGGGCATTCGGCGGCAATTGAAGAGACGGCGCAGCTCGTCCCACGACTGTAACCGCACGGAGAGCACCACCCGCAACCGCGCCGGCGAGGGCTAAATCTAGGTCCCATCTGCGCTACGCGCAGCTGCGCACGCCCGGCCGCAAGGCGAGAGACGAATTCACCGTGCCGCTCTGCCGGGTGCACCACCGCGAGGTCCACCGCCTCGGCAACGAACAGGCATGGTGGCAAGCCGCCAACATCGATCCGCTCAGCGTGGCCCAAAAGCTCTGGGATCGGACGTGCGTGTGCGAGGGACGCATCGAAGCCGATGAGCCCAATGGCGCGCCGGCAAGTGCTGCAGCCGATCCAGCCGCAAAGCCACCCGTTGACCTCTGGCAGTGATTGACTTCAGATATTGAGTGCGGGGGTGGAGGTGCATTTCGAGCGGATGAAGAAATTGACAATTGCAGGTGCGCGGCGCGGCCTCGCTATGCTGCTCAGAAAATCGGGGCAAATACCTCTTTCCTCGAGCGTGGTGCGAATACCACCGACCGACGTGGCGCGCATGTTTCAAGCCTTGCTTAAGCGCACCGGGACCGGGCCGTCCGACGTGTGGATAACCCATACGGACATCGGCCATTTAGTCACGTACGTTGCGGACAAGGTAATTGGCGAGTGCGTTCGATTGCAAGGCAACTTCACCGAAGGAGACATAGGCTACACATTGCGGACTATTGAGCGCTTGGGCCATCCCGTCAGCCGATCGACGTTCCTAGATATTGGCGCCAACATTGGTACGCATAGTCTGTACGCATTGAGGCACGACTTCCATAGAGCCATTTGCATCGAAGCTGACGCAGATAATTTCAAGCTTCTCAGGACCAACCAGATTCTCAACGACGTCGATCATCGCTGCGTAAATCTTCTTGTCGCTCTTTCCGACAGAGATGGAGTCGGAAAGTTGGAATTGTCGCCTACTAACTTCGGCGATCACCGCCTGCGCCTGGACCCGTGTAGCCTTGCGGATCTGCATGACGAACGGACTTGGCTGTTGAGGGAAGTTAACATAAGGCGATTCGATACGCTGTTGGAAGCGGAGAAGATTGATCCGCGTGATCTCAGTGTCGTATGGATGGATATTCAGGGCCACGAGGGCCATGCGCTTAGCGGAGCACAGGCACTCTTAAATGCTGGAACGCCAATTGTTGCCGAGTTCTGGCCATACGGCCTGGAGCGCTCCGGTGGCTATAAAATATTCAGGGATGTAATCGGCCACCGGAAGGCATATGACCTCCGTCAATGCATGGAGTTGGCGGAACCGAGGCGCATCAGCGTCGAGCAGTTGGATGGATTTTATCAATCGCTTCTGGAACGCGAGCGAAAGGATTTATCGCCTTCTATGGACCTCATTTTGCTATGAGCCGCTCCTCCTGCTCGTGCACAACCCGCGAATGCTCGAGACTTACAGATGAAATTGCCACGGAGCCTCTCACATCTCACGCGGTCCGGGAGTGCAAACAAATAAGAATGGATCCGGACCCCAGCTGATGACAGACGACGCGGCAAAACGGAAATCGCCTCAAACCCTTTCACTGTGCAGCTACACGGCGATCTACAACCGCTTCAATCGCTGGAACCTACAAGGTGGGTACTGCATTATGAAGAGCCCGCGGAGTGCGAAAGCACTCTCTCGAGTTCGGTACCGAGGTCTCAATCAGCAGCCACTTTCGTTGTTGATGCTGTGGACGGCTGTAAATCGGCGCGGGGTCCCGACGCCGATCGGAGTGGCTAACCTGTTGATCTTCCTGATGCTGCTGGGGTCACACTTCCGCGCTTAATCACACAACGCATCCGGACTCGAGGTTGAAGCCGACATATCGAGGTCACTCCTAATCCAGCGCTCGGGGCCACTGCGGACAATAATTGCTCGTCATGAGCCTCTCGCCACGACCGATGCTGCCGAAAAGGGGCTCGATTGACCTTACGTACATTGGTTCCATGGACGTCAGTGGCAGGAAGCGATGGAAGCATACAATGGCGCGATGGACTGCGGCGCAGGTCTCGACGTATCGCTCGAAGCCGTCAACGTGTGCATCGCCGTTGGGGACGGCTCCGTCCTCTCCCGTCCTCCTGGAACAGAAGGTTGGAGCCGAACCGCAGGCGGCTGTTTGCAGGAAAGCCGGAAAAGCGCGAATATTCGCGCCATTCTGGGAGTAAGGAGTCCTGGATCAAAACAATATCGTCTGCGGCCAATTGCCCTATCGGCAGGCCACCGGAAAGCATAAAGTCTTCGGCAGTACACTCATAGTGGGAGTACGCTCATGTCGCACTCGAAAATCCTAGCCATATTCGCTTTCGCGACGCTGCTGCCGGTGGCAACCGCCAGCGCCCAAACGGAAGTTAAGTTCGGCCATGTCGGTGCGCCCGGCTCGCTGTTCGCGCAATCCGCCGACCTGTTTGCCGCGCGCGCTAATGCCAAACTTGGCACCAAGGCCAAGGTCGTGGTCTACGGCTCGAGCCAGCTCGGCAGCGACAGCGAACTGCTGAAGAAGCTGAAGCTCGGCACAGCCGATCTCGCGTTGCCGTCGACCGTGATGACCTCGGTCGCGCCGGAATTTGGCGTGTTCGAGATGCCCTATCTGGTGCGGGACCGCGGCCACGCCGCGCGCATCGCCAACGCGGTGGTACGGCCGATCCTTGGGCCGATCGCGGAAAAAGCCGGGTACCGTATTCTTGGCGTCTGGGAAAACGGCTACCGCGAGATCACCAACAACAAGAGACCAATCGTGAAGCCGGAAGACCTGCAAGGCATCAAGCTGCGCGTGCCCGGCGGCGTCTGGCGCGTGAAGATGTTCAAGGCCTATGGCGCCAGCCCGAGCCCGATGGAACTGAAGGAAGTGTTCGTGGCGCTGCAGACCGGCGTGATGGACGGGCAGGAAAATCCGCTCACGCAGATCTACTCGCAGAAATTCCAGGAAGTGCAGAAGTATCTCTCGCTCACCGGCCACGTCTACACGCCGGCCTATCTCACCGCCGGCGCAAGCTGGTCGCGGCTGCCGCCCGACGTGCAGAAGATCCTCGCCGACACCGCCAAGGAGGTGGAGCCGGATATTCTGAAGCTCGCCGCCAAGCTTGACGGCGAGTTGATCGGCAAGATGAAGTCCTCCGGCATCCGCGTGAACGAAGCTAACAAGCCCGCCTTCGTCGCTGCCAGCAAGAGCATCTACGAGGAGTTCTCGAAGGAAGTCCCGACCGGCAAGCAACTGATCGACAAGTCGCTTAGCCTGGCAAAGGGCTCTTGATCATTTGAACCGGTCTGCCGGGCGTCGGTAGGTCGGCAGACGATGTCAACACGTCCAGTCATGCCCGCGCCAAGCGCGGGCATCCACGTCTTAAGTGCTGTGTGAGTTCAAATGCGCAGATGGCCGGAACAGGCCCGGTCATGACAAAAAGCGCGAGGCCGACGCTCAACGCCATGAAATCCATCCGCCAGATTTACGACCGCATTCTGGAGACCATCGCCGTCATCCTGATGATCACCGTCACCGGCATCGTCACGCTCGGCGTTATCTACCGCTGGATCGGCGAATCGCTGGTCTGGTACGACGAGTTGGCGTCGATTTCGCTGTGCTGGCTCACGTACTACGCCGGCGCACTGGCAACGCTGCGCGGCGCGCATATCGGATTTGCCGGCTTCGTGAATGCGCTACCGGCGAACTGGCGGGTGGCGGCGACCGTGTTCTCCTCCGCGGTCACCATTTTTTTCTTCGGCGTGCTCGCGGTCATGGGCACCTTGGTGGTTCAAGTTCTCAAGGGCGACACGCTGGTGTCGATTCCCGAGTTGTCGCTGCAAGTCACCCAATCGGTGATTCCGATTGCCTCGGCACTGTTCGTCGTCGCTGAGCTGCTGCGGCTGCCAGAACTGGTGCGCGAAGCGCGGCGTGGACCCCTGGTCGATCACGAATTGCAAGTTGCGCTCGATCACGGCAAGGCCGGCAGGGACATCCGGTCATGAACATCGTCGTCATCGCCATGCTGTTCGGCATGATTGGGCTGGTCATGCTCAATGTGCCGATTGCGGTCGCGCTCGGCGTGGTCGCGATGATCGCGATCTGGGCCATGCAGGGCACGCAGATGCTGCCGAACACCGCACTGGTGATGTTTGAGGGCGCCACCAATTTCCCGCTGCTGGCGGTGCCGTTGTTCATCTTTGCCGGCGGCATTATGAATGCTTCGTCGATCGCACGCCGGCTCATTAATCTCGCCACGGCCATCCTCGGCTTCATCCGCGGCGGATTGGCAATGGTCACGGTCGGCGCCTCGATGTTCTTTGCCGAGATTTCCGGTTCGGCTGTAGCCGACGTCGCAGCGCTAGGCACGTTGCTGATCCCGGCGATGAAATCGAAGGGCTATTCCAAGGAATTTGCAGCCGCGGTCACGTCATCGTCGGCGAGCCTCGCGATCATCATTCCGCCGTCCATCCCGATGATTCTCTATGCCGCCATGGCGCAGGAATCGGCGGTGAAGATTTTCGTGGCCGGCATTATTCCGGGCGTGATCGGTGGCCTCGGACTGATGGCACTTTGCTATTACTACGCCCGGAAACATAAATTCCCAGTCGAGCAGCGTTTCAATTTGTGCAAACTGGCCGACGCCACCCGCCAGGCCGCCTGGGCGCTGGTGATGCCATTGATCATCCTGGGCGGCATTTTCGGCGGTTTCGTCACCGCCACCGAGGGCGCGGCGATCGCAGTGCTGGCGGCGCTGTTCATTAGCGTCGTGATCTACCGCGACCTCGATCTCAAGTCGCTGTATCAGGCCTGCGTCGACTCGGCGATCCAGACCGCCGTCGTTATGCTGCTGGTGGCCGCGTCGGCGCTGGTCGGCATCTATCTGACCGAGAGCCAGCTGCCGCAGAAACTCGCCGCCTCGATCCTCACCATCACCACCAATCCCTACATGGTGTTGCTGCTGCTCAACGTGTTCTTCCTGATCATCGGCATGTTCCTGCACTCCGCGGCGGCAATCATTCTCACGGTGCCGATCGTGCTGCCGCTGATCCACCAGGTTGGCATCAACCCTATCCATTTCGGACTGGTCCTGACGCTCAATCTCGCCATCGGCCAGCAGACGCCACCGGTCGCCTCGGTGCTGATCGCGTCCTGCTCAATCGCCAAGACCGATATCTGGCAGACCACTAAGGCGAATCTAGGCTTTGTCGGCGTGCTTACGATGGTGCTGTTGCTGTGCACCTATGTGCCGTGGCTGTCGCTGGTCCTGATCAACGTGTTCTATGGCGGTTAACGCCTGGCCCGCTCAGGCTGATACAGCGCTGTTCCTAACATTCCTCTCGCCGCGTTGATCTTGGCGCATTGCTCACCTAATTTCTGCGACATCCTGCCGATCATCGTGTGGATGGCTTGCTTATTCCATCACCTCGTCAGAGGCTGAAGCGACTCGCACAACCGCCTTAAGCGTTTCAAGACCTCAAGGCCGCTAGCTTTGCCGGGGAACGGTCTTGATCCGTCGCACCACCGCGGCCAGATCGCACCTGAATACGAGCCTGAGAACGCCGTAGGCGGCGGCTGCCCCGATCACATTCACAGCGGTTTGGTAAGCAGCACCCGCGACATAGTTGATTGTCCTTCGTATGGGCAGCGACTCTTCCCAGGGCATCTGATCGTTTGTGACGCCTCGCACGACATTCAGAATTTCCCTGTCGATCAGATTGTGGAACGATTCCATAAGCAGAACGAATGAAAGGACGAGATAGACCGACGACAGCTGCCAACATCGCATCACGCCCCGCAAAGCGATAAGACATATCGAGATGACAAAGATCGCCAGCGCGTAGTTCAGGTCGTAGCTGTATCTGCTGTATTCGGACGGGAGCCAAACCGAGGTCGCGTTGCGGATCAATACACCGAGCCCGATTGCGGCCGGCAGGGCGATTGCATACAACATGAATGGCAGGAGCAGCCAAATGTCCCGGGTGGGCACCATCTCGCGGCGCACGACTCGCTGCACATTGGCCCCGAAGATGCGCTTGAGCACTTGATACCAGATGCCGGCCGCGCCGACGCCCAGGACAATCTGCGAAATCATGCGCTGTGGCTCGACGGCCAGATAGCGGTCTATCGGCCCGCTCCTGGTCGGCCCGGGCTGTCCCATCATCAGCAACGTTACGATCTCCATCACGGCGTCGGCGAGAAGCTGCCGGACATAGGGCAGCAGCAGCGCGAACCCGAGCATGACGTATAACGGCGCGAACTCCGACCGCACAATCGTGTCGCGCCAGCAACGCAAGGCCACACAGGCCACCACGATGATCAGCAATAGATATCCGGTGTCGATAAAACTTTCATAATCATCAGCTGCCATCTCGCGCTCGAAAACGGGCAGGAGGCGTTCCGCCACATTGATCAACTGGCTGACAACAACGTAGAGGGCGAAGAGCTGAAATATGGTCGAGCCCTGCGGCTCGATCGGCTTGCCCGTGCTTGTGTCCATGGCCGTAGTCCCAAGTCGGCAGGTGGCATCTGTTGGATTCGGCCAGGCTTGCCGGTCGCGCCCGACATATCGCATCCCGACATCCTACTGCAGTTCGTCGAATTGGGCCTCAGTGGTGTGTGTGGACGGCCGCACGCTCATCAAAGCACCATTCTGCGGTGGAGAAAGGCAATCTGGCGAAGGTTTCCAACCAACTCCAGGTCGTCGGCGTAGAACCAGACCTGTTTGTTGCGGAACATGAATGGCGGCGAGCGTCTGGGCCCGGCGCAGGTAAGGTACAAGTTGTTGACTTTTCCTGTGCCCATGGCAATGCCAGCTTCAATGCACGAATTGAGGGCAAAATCTATTTTCTCGGGCAAATCGGGATATCCCTTATTTGTAATGTCAATAATGCAGAACTCGGCATCCCTGATCAGCCGAGTGATTTCAGCTTGCGCCTCGGTGCCAAAAACCAAGCCTCCGGTTTCGACCGGCAATCCCGTCGTGCGAGACATCATCCGTCGAAGCATGGAAAATCTGTCCTCGATTGATTCCTCCAGGGAGTGTCCGAGGAATATGTGTTCCCCTCTGGTAGGTGTTCGCCATCCGTAGGCGAATTCTTCAATTCGGTCACCGAAAAGTCGTTCCAAGCTATCACCGTCCAACGAACCAACACTGTCGTCGTAGAAAACGACATTTGCGCTCGGCCAATCTGGCCTTGCGGTGATACCCGACTGAGCAAAAATGATCAGCGGCAGGCCGATTTCGCGGGCCAGCTCGATCTCCTTGATGATATAGTTGGAAGTTGTACCTTGCCCGCGGTGGGGTACGATCGCCACCAGCCCACCTGTGCTATTCATGATCTCGCGCACGCGGGATACGCTGTAATGCGACTGGTCAATCCAGTCGCAAACAAGCTTTAGACCTGCGCTCTTTAGCACTTCCGAAAGCTTGTCGGCTGCCGCTCGTTCGTTATCACGCCATCCTCTGCACAAGTACACGGGCTTGCCGAGCGCGTTGTCGCGCCCACCATTCAGTGTTTCGACAAGGAGCGCGGCTGCATCAGGCGTCAGTTTTCCGTCAGCGATATCGATATGCTTAAAGGATTGCAGCAAGCCGGGCGCTTCCACCGGATCGAGGCGTACCGTTGCAATCCTGAAGTCACCTTTTCTGTCCGCCCACTCCTTGTGAATTCGATCGCATTCAGAATTTACCCAAGGGGACGAGACCGAATTGTGAGACAAAACGACGATGGCTCCCCGACACGTATCTATAGCCTGATTGAGATTGGACGAGATGAAGCCCGACCCTAGTCCCCGGTCAAACCAAACCTTGAAGCCTGCCTTACGTGTCAGCCAACCATAGAGGTCGTCGACGAAGGCAACCTTGTCGCGACTGGAGTGACTAAGAAAAACGTCGTTCGGACGCTGATTTATTGGCGTAGCCACTAAACTAACCCACCCGCCGCAACGCGTCCTGATGCCCGATGCGGATGCATGAGCGCAGCCCGCTTCCACCAATATGGCTCATATGCAGTCTACCTTCGATTTTCCAAATAGCTCCCGACTATTCGCGAATATGAAGTGAATTTTGCGCTTTTCCCACGTTCTGGCAAGACGGAGTTGGCGGCACGGATGACTGCTGTGAGTGCTAGCACCCGGGACAGCGAGAGCGGCGGGCCTTGGCTGGCTTGAACGTGCCCCGCTGGCGAGCGGGCTCGACATCGTGCACAAGACGCTGGGCCAGCACAAGATCGCAACCGTGCAGACCACCGCCATCGATCCCGCAACCGGCATGGTCAACCTGACCACCATGCTGGCGCACTCGTCCGCAGAGTGAATCGGGTCTGACTGGCCGGTCTGTCTTGCGGCCGAGACCGCCAACCCGCAGCGCATGAGCGCGGCGTTGACCTATGCCCGGCGCTACGCGCTGTTCACGCTCGTCGGCATCGCGGGCGAGGACGACATCGATGCGCCGGATTTGGCGCCCTTTCAGATCTGCATCGTATCCACAATCGTGCGCCGGCCACGCTCTGCGCGTACTCCTGGCACCGGGCGCGCCGCGGTCAGGGCCGAGCCGCCGATCACGGTTGCCCCCGCACGATCGGTTGGGGTCCGAGACAAGCTCCTGAGCCAGATCGAAGGCCTCACGTCGACCGACCTCATCTGAGCCTAATCCGAAGCGGGAGGAGCCAGGCGGTGGCTCAGCCCAGGGCCCAACGCTATGATGTGGGTTTGGTGAGTACGCCTCTCCTCAAGTTCGGATAGCGGAGTAGGTTTCGCGTGCCCTGATATTCAGGTTTCCATCTGGCGATGTTCTACATGGTGGCAATGACCATCATACTTTCGCCAGTCCTGGTCTTTCTCTATCGCCGCGCCGTCAGACGGCTGATGAGACTCAGTTGGCATGAGTCCAAACAAGCCAAGTCAGAGACGGATCGGGATAAGCCGACTGCCCTGACCGTCGCTCATTCAGGGGGTGGCCAGTCACCTGCACCCGACTTGATGCGTCGCATAGCGACCAGGCGCACCCACGTTGCCATTGCCTACGGCGTCGCGGGCGCTTGTTACGCGGCTGTTCTGACGGCGATATTTGCGGCTCGCCATTGGGATATCCTCAGCCGGGCGCGCACGGAAGCGTCCCTGCGAATGGTCAGCCTTGCAGCCCTGATGTTCTGCCTACCAACGTTGCTCACGCTGCTGCACCTGTATTCAGTATCGCTGCTGCGCAAGAGTTTCGCTGTCCTGGCCATCATGGCCGGGATCTATGTGCTGGCAGGTCCTTTTGCCGATGTTGCCAGCGCCTTCTTCAGCTTGCATCTTCTCATACCGCTGACGCTATTCCTTATTCTCAACCTTCGCTTCTGGCGCGGTATCGCGCCCCTGACGATGGTCGTGATGACGCCGGTTGCCATAGGCGCCATTGTTTCGGTCTTTGCATGGGGCGCAATTGGCGCCCCTGCCGAGCATGTTTGGCTAGGCCGATTGCTGGGCGCCGCAGTCGGCGCGTTGCTAGGTTACGCCGGGTTGATCACGCTCGCGAGATTGCACGATGCAGGAAAGCTAAGTGGTCAGGAACTCTTCCTCGATTGCTGGTGGCTGCTCTTTACCGTTTACCAAACAGGGGTGTGGTCGATGGATGACCCCATCTATCTGTTCACGTTGACAAGCTTTCTCGTCTACGCGCTCGTCAAACGACTGCTCATGAAATGGCTGCTGCCACCGGCGCCGGATGAGGTGATCCCGAACCTGTTGCTGCTGCGCGTGTTCGGATTCGATCGTCGGACAGAACAGCTGTTCGATCAGCTCACACCACCCTGGCGATTGATCGGATCGGTCTCACTGATCATCGCGCCGGATATTGCGATGCGCGGCATTGCGCCGCCCGACTATGCGGCGTTTCTCATTGGTCGCCTTTGGAGCCGGTTCAACCGCGATGCCTCAGCACTGGCCCGCGAAATAAGTACTGGTCTGGCCAATCCGGCCCCAGATGGCACCTTTCCGTTGCACCAGCTACTCTGCATGTCCAATACGTGGCAGCCGGTCATGCGAGCGCTCGGGACCTCCAGCGACGCAGTCATCATAGATCTTCGCGGGTTCACTGGCGACCGTCAAGGCTGCCGCATCGAGCTTGAGTATCTCGCCGCAACAGCGCCGAACAAGCCCGTCGTGCTACTCGCCGACAGTGCGTCAGATACTCTGCTGATCCGCCAGATCATCGAGGCATCCCAAATCGATTCGCAACTGCGCTTGCCGGAAAGCTGGCTCCTCGTCGCAGACGCGAGCAATACACGCCAGGCCGCACAACGCGCCATTGCGCATGTCGCAGAGCAGCTATCCTCTCAAGGGCCGCGGGCGATATGCGCGGCCTCGAATTAACGGTGGCGCAAACATTGAGATCGCAGTGCTGTAACGACACCCAGGCGAGGTCCTCAACGAAGAGTTTCTCAAGCCGCTCGGCATGTTGGCGAACGCGCTTGCGATCGCGCTACGCGTTCCGACAACGCGGATCGGCGCCATTACTCAGGGGGCACGCTCAGTGACAGCAATCACCAAGTACCCTTCGAATGTTGGACCGATCGGGCGCGATGAGTAGGCGCCTTACTGAGTATTTACCAGCTGGCAAAATCCTCGCATCTGACGGGTCAGTACCAACCGTTCCGTCGCCACCGCCTCCGCCTTCGGCGCGACACCCACTCGCGCGTCGCATAGCCAGCAGCAAACCCAAACAACAACGCCGCTACCAAAATCTGGATATCGATGTGTGACATGTCACGAACCATTGCAATATGACTGGCGCGTCCGTACTGCTATATTCACTGCAGGCCGAGCCGCCTGATGGACGTCAGCAAAAATTGTGCCGCTTCTAAGACGCCGACGTTGCGACAGAACTCTGCTACGAAGGGTTGCAGATCGCAACAAAGCCGTTGCGCGCTAACGACTTTTTGTTTCAGGTAGATGTTCCTACGCCGGAAAGGAGGTACCCGTGCCAATGCGCCGGGTTTGCCCTCGTTCAGGAGGATCCCGATCGGCATTGGCGTGAAGCACTTCCTCTTGAGACTTCGATATCGCCCGAGGTGCGCCCCGCGATAGCAGGCTATGCATCATCGCGAGAAGCGCCGGTTTCTGCTCACGCATCTTGCAGCGGCGGCAATCGCCGAGAGGCCGCCTGAAGGTGTAACGTCGCTCTTGCGACCGCTTACGACGGATTTGCCTTGGGCGCGCCAAGTGCTGGAGCCAATCGAGCGCGATATGGGAAGCCGGTGGGCGCCGATCGGATCGTGATGGTTCGAAACCCTTGCGCCGTTCGCCCTGGCCTGACCCACAGGCTTCCATCGTGAAGGCCACCCCGGCATCGCGACGATTGTCCGCACCCCGCGGATCACCGCTTACGGCGGGCCCAAGAAATCGCTACGATCCGCGTAGACCCGGGGTTCGTCCGGGAATGTCGGCTCAGGGGGAATCCAACATGGCCACGCCAGTAAATGCCGGCGCACGTCTCGACCGGTTGCCGATCTCATCGTTTCATTACCGCATCTTCTGGCTCGTGGGCGCCGGAATGTTTTTCGACGGCTATGATCTCTATGTCGCCGGGGGCGTACTTGCGGCGGCCATACAAACCAAATTCTCGACACTGCCGCAGAACCTGCAATTTCTCTCGCTGACATTTGTCGGCATGACGATTGGCGCTTTCGTCACTGGGTTCGCCGGCGACCATTGGGGCCGACGCTTTACCTACCAAATCAATCTCCTGGTGTTCGGGCTCGCCTCGCTTGCAGCAGCCTTTGTGCAAGACATGAACCAGCTTATCATCTGCCGCTTCGTTCAGGGGCTTGGGCTCGGCGCCGAAATTGTTGTCGGCTATTCGACTCTGACCGAATTCGTGCCACCGAAAACGCGGGGGCGCTGGCTTTCCTTCATGGCCTTTCTGGTCGTAGCGGGATTTCCCGTCACCGCATTGCTCGGCTATTTGATCATCCCGGCCTGGGGATGGCGGCCGATGTTCGTCATCGCCGGGATCGGCTCGCTCATCGTGTGGTACTTGCGCAAAGCGCTCCCGGAGTCACCGCGCTGGCTGGAATTGAAGGGCCGCACGGCGGAGGCAGAAACTCTAATGCTATCGATCGAAAAGGAAGCCGCAACCGCAGGGCCATTGCCGCCGGCGGTCGCGGTGGCGCCGCTTCCCCAAATCAGCGCCGGCGCGATGCTGCGGCCACCGCTATTGCAGCGCATGATCGTTGGAAGCTGGGTACTCATCACCATCAACACGCTCATTTTCGGCTTCGTGATCTTCCTACCGCAGTTTTTTCTGCGCCAGGGGCTCACCATCACCAATTCGCTCGGTTACACGCTGGTGCTGTCCACTGCATCACTGCTTGGATGCGCGGTCGGCGCCTATACGTCGGACTTCATTGGGCGGCGCTGGAGCATCATTGGAGCATCGATCGTGACGATAGTTTTGGGCTGGATCTACGCGCGGTTCAGCGCGGCGTCCGATCCGTCGATCGTGCTGAGCGTTGGCTTCGTGCTGATCGTCGCAATCTACGTACAGACTGCGATCCTGTTTGGCGTGTACACACCGGAATTGTTCCCAACCGAGATACGTCTGCGCGCCAATGGGATATGCAACACGCTCGGGCGCGCCGCAACCGTCGTGTCGCCGTTCGCCGTCGGCGCCTTGTTGGCACACTACAAGCTGCCCGGCGTGATCGGCTTGATGATAGGCCTGCTTGTAGTCCAGATCGTTGTCGTGTGGGTCTGGGGCGTGGAGCCGGCCCAGCGCCGGCTCGAGGAGCTCGACAATGCCGAACGAATGCAAGCCACCTGACTATTCATCTGATCATCTTGGCTTCTGACCAGGCGATGCGTCCCGACCGTTTTCGGCCACGTCGAGAGCGTGTCAGCGGATGCCATCTCTAACGAGGTCACTCAACAGAGCTACTACCTCGCCCGCGTCGTGGTAGATCCCACAGGACTGCCATCAGACATTGCCGCAAGATTGATACCAGGCATGCCCGCCGAGATCCTCATCACAACCGGTGAGCACTGTCTTGGACTACTTAGTCGACCCCCTGGTCAATGCGCTCCGCAGGGGTATGTGCGAGCGATAGCCGGCGGTCAAGATCGCAACGCCTACGGAGCCGCTATAGTGAGCGCCCTCGTCTCGACCGCCGCCGCATCCTGACACAAAGGGCCGGGGCCGCAGGCATAGGGATATTATCCGGCAGACCACAATGACGCGTGTTGAAGTCAACCCTCACCACACACTCAAAATAGTCGGAATGATAAGGGGCATGGCGCGCCGAACTTGACGCGCGGCCACAACACCCTGGACGGGTGCCTTGAAAGGCACGATGGTGGCGTGCCTCGCGCCTTGGTCGAGAGACCGTAAGTTTCGACTCGACCGCGAGGGTGAGTTTGACGGCCGCGGGGCCGATGCCAAGCTCAAACGACGTGTTCTTGTCAGTGGCGTGCCGTTCATTCCGCAGGCCGGCATTTGGAGCTGACAAAATTTCCAAGATGCCTGCTCGCTGTCCCCGCAACGACACATTTTTGCAACACAGAGAATCTATTTGGATTTGTCGATGACGGACCATTGAATTGACGGTCTCAGAGACGCAAACATACTCTCGTATCCCAACGCAAAACGATTTCTAGCAGTGAACCTTTTTTGTAAAGTTCGGTGTTGATAGGCCATGCAGAGCAAGATCTTTGTGGTGTCAGTTTTCAGCTTATCTGCAGTTGTGACCGTAGCGTGGACAACGTTCCTCGGGTGGGGACTGTACGAGCTATTTCGCTGACTGCGCAGCGGTGAACGGCAGAGCTAGCCCCCGTTTCAGGGGAGACCGGAGCCTCTGGTTACTCGAAGGGGCCGAGCCTACGATTTTTGCGTCGGAGGGCTGATGATCGATTCCGCTCGTTGTCCCATGCGGATCGGAGAAACCAAGCCCTTTCAATTCCGAATACCGAGAGCTGCGAGCAAGGTGAACGTGGCCGGTCCGAACGCGTGCGGGCAACGAGTTTCTCGCTGCCAATCAGTTCTTGGGGCTCGCGGACGCCGTCACGCTTTGGGCCGTCACCGACGACCCCAACCGGCCTCGGTATAGGCGCCCCAAAATACTTGCCCACCGTAAGGTCCATAAGCGCCGTAGAGCGGGTGGCATGGATAATATTCGGGGCACCTGAAGCGGCGATGCACGACGCATCCCGTCTGCGCACACCCGTGGACATGGCGGGCCTTCTTGCTATGGCGCGCCACGGTCATTCCATCAGCGGAGGTCTCGTGCGTGAGACAATCACAAGAGATAACGGCAAAGATGGTTGCAACCGCAACAATGAGCTTGTGCATCGTAGCTCCTCCACCACCATGAAAATATATCATGGATATGGATGCGACGCACGGGTCGTCTTTGAGCCCTTGCTATATGGTGGTTGGCTGCGGCCGCGCGTGTATTCTGAGCGCTGACGTTGACGTTCTGTCCTCGCGACAAGAATACATGCGCCGCGACTATCGTCCTCAGCATAGTCCCGCCTTCGGAATTGGTTATTGTTCGGAACTCTCGGTGTCCTTGTGTTGCGAGCCCGAACGTTCTGCCTGGGCCTAGCCGCACCGCTAGAAACGACCAGCCCCGGGGTCCATGAGACCGCCATCCGGATACCATCATCCGCATAATAGCTCTGAACGTCTGCGGTGTCATTTTACCGCCAACCGATGCCGCCCATCAGGCAACCTCCCCGCGCCTAGGGTCAGCGCGGGTAGCTTGATCAAAGCGTCGCGGCGGCCTGGCTGAGCAGTCTCGCTGGACGCTTTTCGAGTGAGCGCGTCCGGCGTGCCCCCCCTGCCTCCGCAAACTCTCCAACCGCACCGCGTGCGCGCCAGGCCAGTCGTGCTCGATCCGCGGTGAGGACAAGTGATCAGTTCAGGGTCCCACTCCGTCACGGACGGCACCGTGCGGCCACTGGGTCTGCAACGAACAGGCGCTGGGCAGGGTCTGAGAATACGGTCACGCGTTCAACACGAGGCAGCGCACGTCGACTTTGCGCTCCGGAGAGCGGCCTGCGACATCTTGCCGTAGACTTCGGACATCGTCTCGGGTAGCGGCGCGGCAATCGCAAGGCTGCGATCGCAGGCGTCGTAGATGCGAAACCGTGATGCGAACCGTCCGTGCCAATCGGCAGAGCGCGCCATCAGCGCCCCATGATCGTCTCATATCTCAGTTTGACTGCGGCTTTCACCTGGTTGCATAAGCACGGCGGCAGCGCAAACTCCGACAGATACCGCAAGTGTTACAGCACAGATGATCAGCCACATCATGCTCCGTCCCCCATTGCACGATGCCAATAAGATATTCGTCCCATGATGGTCAAAATTTGTCGTGACGAAGCCGGAATCAAGCCAAGCCAGGGTATTCCACTGACGTATCTTGCTACCCTTAGGATGGCTCAGGCCCGCCCGGCACAAAGGTCGCACCGAACAGAAACTGGCAACACAGTCTAATGTTTATCGGACCTCAATCCGGAACATTCATGCTCGCCTCAGCAATGCGGGACTGATTCGCACGCATCAAAGCAGGGGGGCATTTGGTACGCGAACGGATCGTACCGTTTCGCGTATCGACTCGCACCCGTTCCAGCCAGAACCTTAGACGGGTGGGTATTGAGCCTACGACGCGCCCACTCAAGCGGAGCGAGAAAATAGAAGTCGCGATGCTTGGCGTTATCTCGGCCTTGCATATGGTGCGCTCGTTCATTGCCTGCTGATCGCGAATGAAGCCAATCTGCGGCTCATTGTTCTGACGCGATTTGATTCTTCAAGATTGCGCCTGCCCAAAGCAACGCTGTCGCTGCCTCCCGGCTAAGCGCTCATTCCGCGCTTTTCTTTATGAAGCACGAGTACGTGCTGAGCATGACGCACCACCTAACACGCAGAACTTCGAACAGTGGGGATGATTTAACGATACTGTCTTAGCGGCGTCGCATAGCGTTGAACCCAACCGAAAGCCCTCATCATAAGGCAAGAGCGTGCAAGCAACGACTGAGGGGAGGTCATCGCCTCGACGCTTTATGACCATCCGGGAGCTGGAGCACATTACATCTGCGGGTGACCTACCGAGAACGTCCCAGCACGCAGTAGTGATTTCGGGCACGTCGCCCTTGGCGTCCATTTCTGGAAAAAGAACTAATTGCGCGGGGTCTCGGGCATCAATGTGAATTGAGTGTCCTGCAAAGAGTGCGGCATAGCCAGCGCGCTCCGCCGCCTCGTCTTCACCCCACATTGTACGTCCCGCGACCGTCACGTTGAAATCCTTGTGAGCGAGCCAGAGCAACCCCTCGAGGGTCGGGCCAAACGTGCCCGCCCCACGCTCGCTCTCGTGGTGCATTGGCGTGAAATGATCGAGGGAAACGCGAATGGCAAGTCTGCTGCCGAATCGCCCTTTCATGTTGAGAAGGCTTGCCCTGTGACGTTGCATCGGACGCATCGCATTCGACAGTACCAGTACCTGATAACCGCGGCTGAGACTGTCCTCCACCATTCCAATGATATCCGGGTTCATAAACGGCTCGCCACCGGTGAATCCGATCTCTTCGGTGCCGAAACTACCATGTTCAATTTCATCGAGATACGCGGCAACCTCGCCACGAGTGAGATAGGCCAATCGATCATTTTTCGGACTCGACTCGATGTAGCAATTGCGACACGTGATGTTGCACAATGTCCCTGTATTAAACCAAAGAGTCTTCAAGCGCCCGAGGGTGACCTTTGCACGCGCCCGTCCATCCGCAGTACAATTCGAATTCGTGAACTTTTGCGACGGGTGCGACGGCACGATAGCGGACCCGACACCCGCCTCGGACTGCGCGTCGATTTGGCCAGCCGGGTTGTTCATCGGGCAAATCTTCAGCTTGTTACATATGCGCAAATAGCAACGTGCCGTCCGATCTCGAGAGGCCGCTTAGCCATTGGGAATGCGGTCAAGCGATGGGGCGTTCTGTATGCTCCACCTGGCTCGAATAAGAGCGATAACTATGGCATCGGGAGCCCCCCGGTGTGTTCCACCGGGCGTATCGCCCAGATGCATTCAGGCTGGTCCTGCGAGACAATCTAACAAATTCGCGTCATTTCTCAAAAAGGTTACGGAGCAACGACAATTTTCATGCCGGCATCTGCAATCACTGTCTGCGATCGCGGGCGGCTCACAGCATTGTGATCATCGCGCTCGCCCCTTTTGTCGGCTGCGTCTTACAGGGTCCTCTCGGCGAGGTCCGGCGGCAGCCGGCGGCACCGATAGTGCGCGACACCTAGAGACACGGCGAACGACCCGCTGTCTCCACCGTGCAATTGGCTCGATTCGGCCCAGTGATAAAAGGATTCTGCGGACGTCGCTGCGCCCAATCGGCACGGAAATGACTAAGCGCGCAATTAACTCTGCTTCTGACCGAGGATGGCACAGACGCTCAGAAGTCACTCAATTTCTTCGCATGCGCGGAGGCGCAATCACGCCCACGTGTTCTTGTATCCGTAACCTTCCCCGTCGAATGCCGAAGTCATCGTCTTGTCAACCGCGACAACTGGCAAAAAAGGAACACGACGATGTTTACCAAGATACTTATCGCCACGGCCGTTGCTCCCAGTACTGCTTCGGGCGCGTTCGCCATGACAAAGAAGCAGCACAGCCTTAATGTCGGCAACGACGTGTACACCACCAGTGGTCGATATATTGGTTCGGATCCCGACGCGAAGATTCGTGCCCAGCTCATGCAAGATCCCTCGCAAAGCAGCTAAGGGTACCGGTCTGCAGAACCGTTTCGAGCGGCCGGTCCATGGACCCGCTGCTCATCAATCGCTGCTCATCCTGACGAGCTTTCCGAACATCGAGACAGCGGTCTTAGGGTGGTAACTGCTCCCTTCGCTCCCACAAGCAATACAGATTGAGTTTCTTCTGTTCGGCCACCAGCCGCCCCGCTGTTGATATGGATTGTCAATGCAAAGCAATGTGCAATCACACGGATCGAGCGCGACACCGCCACGCACCGGTGTTATTCCTGCCGTCATGGCTGGCAAGAGCGCATCAGAAAACCTTCGCTTGGACGAGCTGATGCAGGCGTCCCAAGCGGGCGACGCACAGGCGTATATCGAGCTTCTAAGTGAGATCACCCCACGCTTGCGCCGCATCATACGGCGACAGCGGAGATTCCTGCAGGCAGAGGACATCGAGGATCTCGTGCAGGACGTGTTACTTTCTCTGCATGCCGTTCGCGCGACCTACGATCCTAGACGACCATTTGTTCCGTGGCTCCTGGGAATTACGCGCAATCGGCTTGCTGATCACGCCCGACGACATATTCGGACGAAAACGCACGAGGTTCAGGTCGAAACACTCCCTGTAACCTTTTCCGATGAGCGGACAAATCCAGGACGTGAGGTATACCGTGATCCAGATGCCTTGCGGCAGGCGATAAAGGAGCTTCCACCGGGCCAGCGCAATGCAGTTGAAATGCTGAAGCTGCGGGAGATGTCGCTGCGGGAAGCCGCGCAAGCGAGCGGAATAAGCATTGGAGCGCTCAAGGTGTCCGTTCACCGCGCAATGATTTCCCTCCGAAAGGCCATGAAGAAAGACTGAACAATGGACACCCGAAAGCTCATTTTGCGTTTAGGGGAAAGCGTGGAGCCGGTCCGACCACTTTCGCGGCCATGGGCGCGAACCGCGGTTTGGCTCCTGCTGTCGATCCCCTTCGCTGCGCTTGTCGTGATCGTTGCTTCGCCGCGCAGCGATCTGGTCGCGATGATATCGACATGGCGATACGCGATCGAGCAGGCCGCCGCCCTGGCGACCGGCATCACGGCGGCATATGCGGCGTTTGCCTCGACAATTCCGGGCCAAGATCGCAGAATCTTGCTGGTCCCGTTACTGCCACTTGCGGTGTGGTTGGGAAGCCTGACGCAGGGCTGTGTCCAGAGCTGGGTACAGTTTGGACCGGATGGCCTGCCGTTACGGCCGGATTGGTTTTGCTTTCCTGCGATCGTCCTGGTCGGTGCGGTTCCGGCAATCGCGATGGCTGCGATGCTCCGCCGCGGCGCGCCGCTCACGCCCCACTTGACCACGGCCTTCGGCGGGCTTGCTGCAGCCGGTCTTGGCAACGTCGGCCTGCGCTTGTTTCATACACAGGATGCGAGCCTGATGGTTCTGGTGTGGCAAGTTGGCACTGTATTCGCCCTGACAGCGCTCGCGGCTCTGGTAGGACGCCAACTGCTCAACTGGCGCTCGATCGTCGGCACGACTCGCAGCCACATTCAAGTATGACTTGATCACAACGCACAAGGGTGCCTCCGCATCATGCTGAGACTCCCTACTTTGATTGTCGCACTTGTCATTGCCGCATCTGTGGCAGGGAGCGCCAGCGACCGGATCAAAAAAAGAGCCCTCATTCGGTCCCCACGACCCTCGATCGTCTGAGCGACGCGCTCAAGATGCGCGGCATCGGCAGCAATTTGGCTCGATCGATCACTAACGTGGTGGTGCAGCGCCAGCAGCGTCAGGAGAGAACAAATCATGCAGAGCTATCTCACTGTCACTCGCGACGTGTACAAGGAAGCCGCGATCAATCCTCAACAGGGCTTGTGTTGCACGACAACGCCGATCTGGCAGCTGCCCGAACTGAGCGTGCCGAGCAGAATGCTCGAAATGAACTATGGCTGCGGCAGCACCGTGAATCCGCGCGATCTCGTGAACAACCCGACGATTTTGTATGTCGGGGTCGGCGGCGGAATGGAGCTTTTGCAGTTCGCCTATTTCAGCCGGCGAAACGGTGCCGTGATCGGTGTTGACGTCGTGGACGAAATGATCCGGGCTTGCAGGGAAAATCTGGCGGCCGCGGAAGCGAGCAACCCGTGGTTCAGCAGGGACTTCGTGGAGTTGCGAAACGGCAATGCGCTGGAGCTGCCAGTTGGCAGTTCTACGATTGATGTCGCCGCGCAAAATTGTTTGTTCAATATCTTCCGCGAAAATGATCTCAAGAAGGCGCTATCCGAAATGTATCGGGTCCTCAAGCCGCGAGGAAAGTTGCTGCTCAGCGATCCAGTTTGCGATCTCGACATTCCGGCGAACCTACGAAATGACGATCGCCTCAGAGCGCAATGCCTGACAGGTGCCATTCCTCTCGCGGATTACATCAAGCGACTGACCGACATCGGGTTTGGGACAATTGAGGTTCGCGCCAAAAGACCCTATCGCGTGCTTTCGCCGCTTCAGTTTTCGACCGATCAGCTGATCGCGATCGAGAGCGTGGAGATTTGCGCAATTAAGGATCCGGTGCCCAATGATGGCGCCTGCGTATTTACCGGCAAGACTGCAATTTACCACGGCACGGATAGTTTTTTTGATGATGGAAGAGGTCATGTGCTATATCAGAATCACCCCCTTTCGGTCTGCGATAAGACAGCGCGCGCGCTGGGCGCGTCAGGTCGTCAAGACATCTACATCTCCGAGTCAACGTGGTTCTATGATGGCGGCGGGTGTTGCTGATCCATGCCGAAATGGCCAACAATCAGTCGGCGTAACAGAAAGTGCAGGATGGAAAACTGATTTGGCCCACATCCATGACGTGCGTTTCCGTGCTCACCGAGACCGGATGGAATCGCATCTCGATGCGGCCGATGGTCCTGTTCCGACAATTCGTGTCTCGGTGGAAAAACCCCAAACCGGGTCAAATCGGTGGACGTGATAGACAGGACGCATCTTCATTTGCGCCGGATACTCGCCTTTGCGCAGTGTTGTGGCGATGCATTGCATCACTGTCGCCGGGATGCTCCCGACTTGCCCCGCTGTAGCGCGGTGAACATGGCCGCTGAAAATGGCAACGACCCGCCCGGCGTGTTGCAAAGCCCGGCGGAGCTCCGACATTGCCTCCGGCGTTTGGAAGTGGATCGGGTCCGGCCCCACCATCGTCTCGAACGGCGGATGATGCGTGAAGACCGCAATGGGCTTTGAAGTTTCGACGTCGATCATGTCGATGAGACGCCTGATTCGCTCGCCGCAAAAATCGCCTTTGTTGCTATCCGAGCTCAACGTGTCGAGCGCAATCAGTTTCACCGGATAGTCGTCAACCGCATAGTCGAGAAAGTCGGAATCGGGCGCGAGATATTCAAAACGCAAGAACGCCTCGCGCAAGGTCGCCCTGTCGTCCCGGTTGCCAGCCAAGACATAGACCGGCGAGCGCGCTTTCGCGAGCGTGGCCACTGCCTGGGCGTATTCGTCTTGCCGTCCGTTGTGGACGATATCCCCGGTGTGAACGATCACATCTGGGGCCGGATCAAGTGCGTTGATGTCCGCAATCGTAAGCTCGAAATCCCGTATTCTCCGGTCGGCATCGGGCGAATCCAAAGCGATATGGGTGTCGGAGATTTGCGCGATGATCATGGTGCCGGTCCCAAACCGGATCGCAGGCTCGCGTAATACTCCTTGAGGATCGCCACCACCTCGGGCCGGCTGAACTCAGGCGGTATGTCCGCATCGGTCGAGAGCATTTCACGTTGCTGTGTGCCGGAAATCGAAATGTGATGTTTCGGATCGTGCGGGCAGGTCTTCGCCGTCGCCATTCCGTAACACTTCCGGCAGTAGAAGGTGACGTCGATCTTCAATGGCTTGGTCTTGAGCGCGCCGTCCCACAGTTGATCGAAGATGTGATGCGCGTCAAAGGGACCGTAGAAATCGCCAACGCCGGCATGGTCACGCCCGACGATCAGATGCGAGCAGCCGAAATTCTGGCGAATGAGAGCGTGGAGCAGCGCCTCGCGCGGACCCGCATAGCGCATCTCGATCGGGTAGCCGGCCTGGATCACCGTGCCGTGGCGGAAATAATTGTCGATCATCACCTGGATCGTTCGGGTGCGAACGTCGGCTGGAATGTCGCCCGCTTTCAGCTTGCCCAGCACCTGATGGATGAAAACGCCGTCGAGCACTTCCACCGCGATCTTGACGAGATGCTCGTGGCTGCGGTGCATGGGATTGCGCGTCTGGAAAGCCGCGACCTGCGACCAGCCCCGCTCGAGGAACATCGCGCGCGCCTCGGCCGGCCGGATATAGAGGTCGTGGTATTTGACCGGATAGTCGCCTTCGTTCAGCACCATCACCGGCCCGGCCAAGTTGACGTCGCCCTGGTCGAGCACCTTCGCCACGCCCGGGTGCTTCGCATCGGTGGTGCGGTAGACGTGCTCGGCCTCGGTCTTCTTGTCGATTGAATATTTCTCGTGCACATGCATGACGGCGAGGATGTCGCCGGTCTCGGCATCGATGAGCGCGACGTCCTCGTCGGCCAGGGTGCTATTGGCAAGCTCCTTGTCGATCGGAAGCGTGATCGGGATCGGCCAGAACACGCCGTCCGTGAGCTTCATGTCCAGGCATGAGCCGCGCCAGTCGTCGTGCCCCATGAAGCCGCTAAGCGGCGTATAGGCCCCCATCGCCAGCATGAGCACGTCGGAGACAGCACGCGAGTCGAACGGAATCTTGCGGAGCGTCGCCGCCCGTTTGCGCTCCTCGGCCCGCTCCGCCTCGGGCACTATCAGCGGCTTGACGGTCTCCGAACCATGCGGCGGAACGAGTTGCGGCATTGCGATCAGTCGATGATGTGATAGACCGGCGCCTTCTCCATTGCCCATGTCCCGGCGTGCCGGTCGTAGCGGGACAGGGTGAAGCAATGCCAATCCTTGTCGTCGAGCCGCGGATGGTCCGCCCGGTAGTAGTAGCCCGGCCAGCGCGTTTCGGTGCGGAATAGCGTGTGCCGCGCCACGCTCTCGGACGCGAGCACGCGGTGCTGCAGCTCCCAGGCGCGCTGCAGCTGGTGCAGGTCCTCAGCGCCGAGATAGGCGAGGTCTTCTTTCAGCATGGTCAGCAGCTCGAGCCCGCGCATCAGCAGCGGCTCGTTGGTGGTGTAGTGCGCGCCGATGCCGCCGACATACTCGTCCATGATCTTCTCGAGCCGCTGCAGACCATGGAGCGGCAGGAGATAGCTTGGCGACACGGTGCCGGCGACGATCTCGTTGCGTCCGATCTCATAATTTTCCAGCGGCTTGTAG
Source organism: uncultured Alphaproteobacteria bacterium (assembly GCA_963753575.1). GTDB lineage: Bacteria > Pseudomonadota > Alphaproteobacteria > Rhizobiales > Xanthobacteraceae > VAZQ01. The sequence goes on along the minus strand of CAVWCR010000001.1, from coordinate 842,996 downwards.
ATGATCGTGCGCAGCTCTTCGTACTCCGCCTCGCTCACCTCGGGCTTCTGCTTGCCCATGTCGGTCACGTACTTGACCGCGGCCTTACCGGCGATGCGGCCTTCCGTGAAGGAGCCCGACGAGAACTTGTGGGCGCTGCCGCCGATGGCGTCGCCGGCGCCGAACAGCCCCTCGACCGTCATCATGCGATTGTAGCCCCACTGATACTCCGAGGGCGCGCAGTCCTCAGGTCCGCTCGCCCAGGCGCCCGAGCAGGTCGCGTGCGAGCCCATGACGTAAGGCTCCGACGTGGTCAGCTCGGGATTGATCTCCTTGGGATCGATATTCTGCGAGGCCCAGACCACCGCCTGTCCGATCGTCATGCCGAGGAAGTTCTCCCAGCCGACCGTCTCCTTGTGCGGATCCTGGAAGGCCTCCTTCGTGACCATGCGGATCGGGCCGCGGCCGGCCTTCACCTCCTCAAGCAGAGCATGATTGCGCAGGCAGGTCGGCACCGGGTGGTGATTGACGTAATCCCCGACCAGTCGCTCGATCGAGTCGCGCCAGAACGCCTCGTAGTCCTGCCCGTAGGCGTTCTGCGTGTAGGTCTTCAGATGCAAGAAGTAGGCGCCGACCGGCCCATAGCCATCCTTGAACCGGGTCAGGACGATGCGGTTCTCCATCTGGGTCATCTTGGCGCCGGCCAGGATCGGCAACGCGTAAGCCGAGGCGCTGCTCCACGGCGCATACCAGGTGCGCCCCATGCCTTCGCCGACCGCGCGCGGCTTGAAGATATGCGAGGCGCCGCCGGCGGCCACGATCACCGCCTTGGCCCGGAACACATAGAAGTCGCCGGTGCGCACGTTGAAGCCGACGGCGCCGGCGACCCGGTTGGGCCGCGTCGCGTCGGTGAGGAGATGGGTCACCATGATCCGGTTGTAGACTTCGCTCGCGGCCTTGCGCGCAGCCTCCGCGACGATCGGCTTATAGCTCTCGCCGTGGATCATGATCTGCCACTTGCCTTCGCGCTGGTACCGCCCGGTTTGCGGGTCGCGCATGATCGGGAGGCCCCACTCCTCGAATTTGTGCACCGTGGAGTCGACGTGGCGGGCGATGTCGTAGCCGAGATCCTCGCGCACCAGGCCCATGAGATCGTTGCGCGCGTAGCGCACATGATCCTCCGGCTGGTTCTCGTTCCACTGCATGCCCATGTAGCAGTTGATGGCATAGAGGCCCTGGGCGACCGCGCCGCTGCGCTCGATGTTCGCCTTCTCGACGCAGACGATCTTCAGGTCGCGTCCCCAGTAGCGGGATTCGTAGGTGGCGCCGCAACCGCCCATCCCGCCGCCGACGACGAGGATGTCCGCATCCACGACCACGGTCTTCCGGCGCGTGAACAGGCCCATTACACCAATCCCTGCTTGAAGCGATCCGGCGTGAGCGCCGGCAGCGTGGCGACCTTGAGCGCCTCAGGCTCGTGCGCGAGCTGCTGCGACTTCATCGCGTCCGCGTTGGGAGCCGCGTAGTCGGACGGGGGCTTGATCGAACCCCACGGCGTGGTCCTGATCGGAGACACGAAGTTCTTTTCGCGGCCATCCCGGAACCTGATCTTCCATGAAATGGTTGCCTTGTCTTCTTCCCGCAGAACCCTGACGCTGTGGCCCAGCGGCGCGAAATCCGCGTAGCCGCGGCAGTCGATCGCATTCTGCGGGCACGCCTTCACGCACGAGTAGCACTCCCAACAGAAATTGGGCTCGATGTTGTAGGCGCGGCGGTAGGTCGTATCGATGTGCATGATATCGGACGGACAGATATCGACGCAGTGGCCGCAGCCGTCACAGCTCGTCATATAGACAAAGGTGGGCATGAGATTGGTTGTCTCCTGTTGCGCAGACCGGCGCGGGCACATCAGTAGTGGCGCGGCAGCCGGCGGGAGCTGCCGAAGGTGGCGGGGGCGTCAGCGGGCGCAGGCAGGTTGCGCCGCGATCCATTCGCCTGCTCGAGCCGCTTCTGGAAGGCCGCGGCGGGCTTATAAAACATGTGCGAGAACTTGGACCACGGCACCGCCCCGAACAGCACAGTCGTGGCGATGAGAAAGAGCGCCAGCAGCACATGCGCGACGACCGTGCTGCCCGTGGCCTGGACCAGCGCCCATAGCAGAGCGAGCGTCGCGCTCGCCAGGAGCGATAGGATGAACAGGTCGGCGCGCACCAGCCGCAAGGGTGAGTTTCCTTCCGCCGCGACGTCGACCCGGATGAAGAACCAGAACCAGTAGCCGCCGAGGCAAACCATCAGCGCGCCGAGGTACCAGAGCAACGGTATGAGAACCGGCGTCGGCGTCGCGGGCGTCGGATATGCGAAAACCATGATGATGGTTGTGACGACATAAGCGACGAAGCCGTACATCGTGAGGAGGTGAGCGGCTCTGCGCTGTGCGGTGCAAAATTCACCGGACGTCAGACCCTCCACCACCGCGGTCTGGATCGCGAGGGACACCATTTCCCCGCCGCCGACCTGCCGGGTCCCTTTGTTCTTTGCATTGCGCCAATGGTCAAAGAAGTACCTGGCGCTCCTCTTGTGCAGGATATCGAACAGCGTGCCACCCGCGACCAGGAGTATCATCACGACGACATACGTCTGCATGACGGCGGGTGGTATGGACTCTGAAAGCTCGGCGAAAGGATTGCTTGTCAGCATTCGTTGAAAATCCCCCCATAAGACCTAAGTTCAAGCGTCACGATAGCCGACGAGTTAGCGCGATCTTTCATTGGGCATGGGGCCCTTGTTCACGATCGCCCCGGCGGTTGCGACTCTTGGGACCCGGGCCGCGCATATAGTGCCGTTCTGGCCGGTAGCCATCGCGCCTTGTCCAGCCTGACGACATCCCAAGGAAGCGGAGCAGCGCCATGCAGGCCCTGGCGATCCGACCGGAACCCTGTGGATGAGACGGCTGGTATGGCATGGCGGGTATGATGTTTGGAAAATTATTCTCCTAAGCGGCGATCGTTCCAATGATTAATTCTTGTCAAATCCATAAACAAAATCGATTGTATGGCCATGACCCTGGAGCAACTGCGCATATTCGTTGCCGTCGCCGACCGCGGCCATGTCACCCGTGCGGCCGCTGCATTGGGGATCACCCAATCGGCCGCCTCGGCCGCCATCGCAGCGCTTGAATCCCGCTACCGCTCGCGTCTGTTCAACCGGGTAGGCCGCGGGATCGAATTGACCGAAACCGGTCGGCAGTTCCTGCAAGAGGCCCGCGCAGTGCTCGACCGTGTTTCAGTTGCGAGGTCGGTGCTCGAAGACCTTGCCGGATCTCCGACAGGCGCGATCTTGATTGCCGCAAGCCATACCATCGCGAGCTACTGGCTGCCGCGGCGGCTCGCGGCATTCCACGCCGCCAATCCAGGCGTTCGACTCGACGTCGTCATTCGCAATACGCGGGAAGTGGAAAGCGCCGTAGCCGACGGCGAGGCTCACCTCGGACTGGTCGAGGGACCGACGCAGCATCGCTCGCTCGCGCGACTGCACGTCGATACCGACCGTCCCCTCCTGGTCGTGGCCGCGGGCCACCCGCCGTTGCCGCGCAACAAGCTAGGGCAGATTGACCTGCGGGCGATCCCCTGGGTCGTTCGTGAAGAAGGGTCCGGGACACGCCGCGTGCTCGAGGATCTTGCGGCGCGCGAGGGCCTGTCGCTCGACGACCTGAACATCTTTCTGGTGTTACCGGGCAATGAGGCAATCCGCGAAGCGGTTGAGGCCGGTGCCGGCGCGACCATCATCTCGGAACACGTTGTCGCGTCCGCGCTCACAGTCGGAACGCTAAGAGCCCATCCGATCGATCTGCCGCAGCGCGACTTCGTCGTTTTGCAGCATCGTGACCGTCATGCTGGCATGGCCCAACAGACCCTTGTGAAGCATCTGGTCGCAGCGAGTGCCGCCACACTCGGCAAGAGTGGTTAGAAGCATATTACGAGCGATCTGCTGTGCGCGGGGCGATGATCAGTTGCATTGATGATCAGCAAGACCATCAATCTGATCGTGAGCGCCGCGACTTGGCTAGGTCGACGATGAACATTCCGAGCAAGCGTAGGATTGCGAGCATCGAACTGATGATGCGACGATCCACACAACGACGTCATGATCCCGGCTCAACTTGAGTGGATCATGGTCTAGTGGAGTGATAGCTGGGCCAACTGTGGCGCCGCGCCGGTCAGGATCTCTCGCAACGCCTCTCGTAGATCGCTGCGACGGTAGGGCTTCTTAAGAACTTCCCATTGCGTATAGGCCTGTTCGGCGCGCGATGCTTTGAGATCCGGATACCCCGACGTCAGCAGGATCTTGAGTGTCGGCCTCCGTTCACTCGACCGTCGTGCAAGCTCGATGCCGTCGATTGAGCCCGGCATGACAATGTCGGAGAACAGAAGGTCGATGGATTCATCGCCCTCGATCACTTCCAGCGCCATGTCCGGGTTGTTCGCCTCAATGGTAGCGTAGCCCAGCGACCTCAACTGTGCGATCACCGACTTGCGCACCATGTCGTCGTCATCGACCACCAGGACTGTTTTTCGCTCTTCTGCGGGCGCGGACGTATCAGCAGGCACGAGCGCAGGGGATGCGACCTCCTGCAGCTCCGCTGAGCGCGGGAAGAACACACTGAATGTGGTCCCTTTGCCGACCTCGCTCGTGACCTTGATCTTGCCCTTCATCTCCTTCACGAAGCCATAGACCATGCTGAGTCCCAAGCCGGTTCCCTTGCCGACATCCTTAGTGGTAAAGAACGGATCAAAGATCCGCTGCAGATCCTCGGGTGATATGCTGACGCCCGTGTCGGCGATCTCCAATACCACATAATCTCCTGGCTCAAGCCCGTCTGCGACCGTGATGTCGGTCTTTGTGAGCGTGATGTTGGATGTGCAAACCGTGATCGCCCCGCCGTCCTGCATCGCGTCGCGCGCGTTGACCACCAGGTTGGTCAAGGCGCAGCGCAGCTGCGCCGCGTCGACGATGATTGGGAAGACATTGTCGGCCGACGTCTCCTCCAGGGTCACCTTGCGACCCATGGCGCGCTTGAGCAGGCGCACCTGATCGGCCACGACGGTCCTGATATCGACGGCTTCGAGCTTAAAGGCGTGCTGGCGGCTGAACGCCAGCAGACTGTTCGACAGTTCGGAACCGGTGAGCGCGGCGGTGAGCGAGGACTCGATCAGCTCGAGCTCTGACGAGCCTGCCGGCGTCGTGTCCTTGAGGAGGTCAAGATTGCCGATCACGACCAGGAGCAGATTATTGAAGTCATGCGCGATACCGCCGGTGAGCTGACCGACCGCTTCGAGCTTCTGCGATTGCACTAGGCGCTTTTCCATCTCTGCCCGTTCCGCAATGGAGCGCTCCAGTGACTCGGATTTTTCGCGCAGCGAGGCAATGAAATATTGTTGCTGCTCCGTCAAGTCGCGCTGTCGTTTGACCTCCAGCTCCGCTAGCGCGCGTGACTGCTCTGATCTCATCTTTTCGGATTCTGCCGAGCAAGACGTCAGAATGGCGAACGCCATGCCGAAGATGAGGATCACGACAGCCGCTACCAGAAGGTTTCTGAACAATGCTGACGCGGAGTTCTCCGCTTCATAGCGAAAATTGAATCCATAGGCCGCCGCGGCCTCCACGATATTTTCGAGCGACGATGTGATCTCGCGGCCCTGATCGGCCAGCACCAACGGCGAAGTCAGTTGCGTGACTCCTTGCGTGGATGGCTTGATGTAAGCCATCGCCGCCTTGAACCAGCTTTCGCTGCGGACGAGGGTGGAGTCGATTAATTCACTTGCGTTTTCGCCCATGCGCTCGCGAACGACATTCATGTCGGTCTCGAACTGCTTCATGGAGTTTTCGATCACATTCAGTTCGTTGGCACTGAGCTGTTCATGCAAGCTGATCGCGCGTTCGACCGCATACGCCGTTTTGGTGAAGCGCTCCTGGGCGGAGCGGGCATGACTGATCGACATCAGCGGACCATCGTAGAGCCCCTGGAGCAGGATGCTGAGGCTGTTGACCCGCGTAACGCTGTACAGGATGGTTCCCGCCGATATCAGGCAGACGAGTCCAAAGGCAGCGAATAGCTTGAGTCGTATTGACATTATTTTGTCTGGCTTGCTGCTAGTCGGAGACTTTGATCGTCATTTTCATGGTGGGGTGAATCGCGCAGATGACTTTCACCTCGCCTACGGAATTGAACTTGACAGGGCGCACCTCACCGGGTTTGAGCAGCCCGAGATTGAACCGGTTTCCCGGAGAGGTGGACAGCACGTTGTGTGCGATGGTGTCGTCATTGAGGAACAGGATTTCCTCGCCTTTCTTGACGCTGATCTCGACCTCGGAAAAAACCTTTCCCTTCTGTCGAATTGTATAGTTGGCGGCATAGGCGGAGGCGATGCCGGCGAAAAAGGCGGCAGCGACCCCGATGTTGAATATCTTCACGTGAAATCCGCTTGGTTCGGGTTAGCGGGGAAGCGTGGGGAAGGTGGTCGGCTTCATGTCGCTCGTCACAGTTTTCAGGAATGCAAGCAGGTCGGCCTTTTCCCGGTCCGTCAAATTGAGCGGTTTGATCAGTTCGGAGCGTGATTTCCGCGCGATCCCACCCTTGTCATAATGCTCGATCACCTCTTCCAGGGTCGTAATTGAGCCGTCGTGCATGTAGGGAGCGCGACGGGTGATTTCGCGAAGGCCGGGTGTTTTGAACGCCCGTTGAGCCTTGACGACGCCAAGCAGGAATTTGCCGCGTCCAAGGTCATGGCTTGCGAGCCCAATGTCGTGAAAGCTGTCATCAGTGAAATTCCAGCCGCTGTGGCAGACACTGCACTGAGCCTTGCCATTGAACAGCTTGAAGCCGCGTTTGGCATCCTCCGAAATGGCCTCTTCATTGCCTTCGATCCAGGCATCGAACGGCGCGCGTCCAGAGATCACGGTGCGCTCAAACGTGGCGATGGCTTTCGCGACGTTCCTGGCCGTAGTGCCTTCGCCGGGGAACGCCGCCTCGAACAATTCACGATATTCATCGATGGCCTTGAGCTGCGTCAGCAGCTGGTCGAGCGGCATGGCCATCTCCGCGGCGCCTTGAATTGGCTGCAGCGCCTGTTCCTCAAGCGACTCGGCACGGCCGTCCCACATATAGATGTGGCCATAGGCGAGATTGACTATTGTCGGCGATCGGCGGCCGAGCCGCTTCATCGCGTGGCCGACTCCTGTTGGCTGTCCGTCGGCCCAGGCATAACCCGGGCTATGACACGACGAACATGACAGCAGCTTGCCTTGCGAGAGGCGCGAGTCGAAATAGAGTTTCCTCCCGAGGATTGCCTTCTGAACCGTATACGGGTTATCGGCCGGGAACGGAATTGTCGTTGGCCGCTTGTACGAAGCGCGTATTTCAGTGTCGGATGCGCTTTCCGCTTTCGGAATGGCGACCTTGCGGACATCGCCCACGATGGCGTCAGAATGGCAAGGCGCCACAGCAGTGCCGAGGAGCGCCGCCGTCGCGACAATGCCGCGAAGGACTGGGCTGACAATTGCTTGCTTGTTGAAGCGCGTCCTCAAGATGGATATCGGCGGCCTGGTTGTGGCTGAATATCGAGCTGGTTGCACGCCCAGAATATTCTCGCTTCCTGAATGGATTATTAACGAAATCTTCTTGTACATTTAAAAGGTAGATTGGCCGGGCAGCGAAATCAGTGAACGACGTGGCTCGTGTAGCCGATGAACAGCCTCGATCCTGGCCGTCTAGTCGCAATTGTTCGGACTCCCAGGAAGTGGGTTCATGATTTCTTAGGTCTCTCTTTTCTGTAGGAAGGAATGCATGCAGCCCAGCTGCTGCATCAAGAATGCTTGCCTTTGTCCGCTCTACGCGCCCAATATTCCCACACACGATCAATAGAGAGCGGGCTCAGCTGATGTGCCGTGCACTGGGCAATTTCCTTGGGCGTCAAATAGTCCGGCGTCCCCATTTGCATGGCCTTGCATTGATTCAGGCGGCTCGGTCAACCGACCGAGAACGGCCGTGCGGAGAACTCGCCCACCAAGTTCAGCGCGCCAAGACTGCGGTCTCGGCGGCCTGGCGACAATGCGAACCGACGTCACAGCTTGCTGGTGCCTGTCCTTTAAAGAAATCTCCGCGAACCTCGGACTGCCTGATGGCGGACGCAGTCGCCTTCTAACCTGTCTCTAACCTTAGCCCAAAGCCTTGGCCCAAACTGCTCGGCGGGACTTGATCGCGCGGGCTCGCCGAAGGCCGAAATGGACGGCGCCTTGCGGCCAATTGCCCGGCAGGGCCCGAACTGCTGTACCGACCGGCAGTACGGGTGTATTCTCACGAGGAACGATGATGGCGAGGTGACATTATGAGACCAATGGCGCTTGCTGCCCTTGCCGTGCTCGCCGCCGCGACGACGACGGCTCATGCCCAGGTGATCGGTATCGCCACGACGCCGGCGGGCTCGTTCACGAATTCGATTGGCGCTGCGGTCGCCAAGGTCATCGTCAATCACGCCGGCATGAAGGCGACTGTCACGCCGCAGCAGTCGCACGGCCAGGAGGCGGTCAACGACGGGAGCATGGAGCTCTCGCTTGCGACGCTTTCTGATGTGCAGCAATACGTCACCGGCACAGTGGACTGGGAAGGCAACGGGCCAAAGAAGAACATCCGACTCATCGGACGCATGGTGCCAATCACCACCGCCGCCTACGTGCGCAAGGACTCGCCGATCAAGTCGCTGGCCGACCTCAGAGGTAAGCGCATCAGCGTCGGCTATCGCGCACAGAAGGCCGTCCAAAGAGTTGTGTTGGCGCAGCTCGCGACCGTCGGCTTGAGCGAGAAGGACGTGACCGGCGTGCTCGCTCACAACATCGTGCAGGCGGCCGATGACTTTGCGGCCGGCAAGACCGATGCGTTCTGGTTCGCTCTCGGTTCGGGCAAGGTGAAGCAGGTTGCGGCCAGCGTCGGCGGCATCCGCGCGCTGCCGGTGCCGAGCACGCCGGAAGCGGTCGTCCAGATGAAAAAGTACGTTCCGGGCTCCTATCCATTGGTCGTACAGCCTTCGCGCAACCTCGACGGCATCACGGAGCCCACCTCGGTCATGGCCTATGATGTGGTGCTGTTCACGCGCGCCGATCTCGCCGACGACACGGTCTATAAGATTACCAAGGCGGTGCACGGGAACAAGAAGGACATGGCGGCCGTATTCCGGGCGCTCAATGGGTTCGAGCCGGACCAGATGGCGAAGCGCTACGACCATCTCGAGTACCATCCCGGCGCAATCAAGTTCTTTAAAGAGCAAGGCCTGTGGCCGCCGGCGTCCGGATTGTGATGCCGTGGCGGACAGAACGCCACTCGTTTTGAGGAAAGCGTCGCCGCTCCGCCCAGATCGTCCTCGAACACGGCGGGCGCGGGCTTCGGCCGCGGCTCCTTGCTCCGCCGGGAACGATTTCGCAATCGTCCGTTTCCTAACCGGCTCATGAGATCGGACCACGGCGAGCAACGCGAACCAGCCGGCAGATCGAGCATGCGCATCTTGATCAACGTTCTCGCGGTTACGCTGACCTGCGCCGTGATCGCGCTTTCGGCCGACCTGTTCCGTGAATTCGGTCTCATGCTCTACACCGAGCAGTATCTTGCCGGGCTGCTCGCGCTCGCCATGCCGGTGCTGTACCTGCACATTCCCGCAACGGGCGGGCGTGGCGGACGTCAGGGTCCGGTCCCGTGGTATGATATCCTCGCCGCGGCGGTCTCGTGCGCCGCCTCGCTCTATGTCCTGCTGCGCTTTCCGCAATTGTCTGAGCTGGTTGCCGCGCGGCCGCTGGATGGGCTCATCGTCGCGGGCGTCATAGTGATCCTCGTGCTCGAAGGCCTGCGGCGCACAACGGGACTCGTGCTCACGATCGTTACGATCGCATTCATCGTGCTCGCGATGCTCGGCGGCGAGTTGCCCGGTCAGCTGGAAGCAAAGTCCATTCCGTTCGATCGCCTGACTTATTATCTCGTGTGGGATTCGTCCGCATCGCTCGGACTGCCGCTGAAGATCGTCTCGACGGTGGTGGTGATCTTCGTGTTGTTCGGCACTGCGCTGTTCAAATCTGGCGGCTCGGTCTTCTTCACCGATGTATCGATGGCGCTGATGGGCCGCTATCGCGGCGGCCCGGCCAAGATCGCCGTTCTCGGGTCCTCGCTGTTCGGCACGATCTCGGGAAGCGCGGTCTCCAACGTGCTCACCGTCGGCGTCGTCACGATCCCGCTGATGAAACAGGTGGGCTACCGGCCGGCCTTCGCCGCAGCGGTTGAGGCCTGCGCCTCGACCGGCGGCCAGCTCATGCCTCCCGTGATGGGAATCGCGGCTTTCATCATGGCCGAGTTCCTGCAGGTGCCTTACGCCGACGTGGCGCTTGCGGCCATCATCCCGGCGCTCCTGTTCTACATTGCGCTCATCATCCAGGTCGATCTCGAGGCCGCGCGCAGCAATATCGCTCCGCTCGATGCCTCCCGCATCCCCGTCCTGAGCAAGGTCCTCAAGCAAGGCTGGCACTTCGCCATTCCGTTCGCCGTCTTGGTCTACGCGCTGTTCTGGCGCGGCTACGCAGCGGAAACGGCCGGCCTGCTGGCCGTTGTCACGGTGTTGATCCTGGCGCTGGCCTTTCCCTTCGGCGGCAAGCGTATCGGTCTGAGCGATCTCTACGAGATGCTGCGCGACACCGGGCTGACCGTGATTGATCTGTTCATGATCGGCGCAGCGGCTGGGATGATCATCGGCTCGCTCAATTATTCCGGTATTGGCTTCTCGCTCACACTGTCGTTAGTCATCCTCGGTGGCGGCACACTCATCGGGCTGCTCCTTATCGCGGCATTCGCCTCGATCATCCTCGGCATGGGCATGCCGACGGTCGGCGTCTACATCCTGCTCGCCACCCTGATCGCGCCCGCGCTGGTGCAGATGGGCATCCAGCCCATGGCCGCGCACATGTTCATCCTCTATTTCGGCTGCCTGTCGATGATGACGCCGCCGGTTTGCATCGCCGCGTTCGCGGCCGCCAATATCGCGGGGGCCGATCCGATGCGCACGGGCTACACGTCCATGATGCTGGGCTGGACGGTGTTTCTCGTCCCGTTCCTGTTCGTCTATTCCGGCACGCTGCTGCTCGTCGGTCATCCGTTGTCGATCGCACTCGACTTCGCGACCGCGGTGATCGCCATCTGGATCATTTCGGCTGCCATGATGGGCTATTCGGTCCGACCCCTCGGGCTACTCGACCGTTCCGCCTATTTCATCGCCGGCGCCTGCCTCATGTTGCCGGTCGGGGCTTTCGCGGCCGCGAGGTGGTTCAACCTCGCCGGCGCCGTCATGGCCGTGACGCTGTTCGTCTGGGAGCGGGCGCGGCGGCAGTCGGCTGGCCGAGCCACACCCGAGCCATTAAGCGCGCGCAGCCCTGGCGCAGGGGAATAGCGCCTCTACTGGAGCGCTAGGATTTGGGCAGGAGGCCGATCTCCCGGTAATATTTTGCTGCGCCGGGGTGGAAGTCCAGCGCCTTCACGGGCTTTGCCATATGGCTCGGGTCGAACAGGTTGAACGGCCTGAACGTCGCGACCAGCGCGGCCTTGTTCTCATGCAGCGCCTTGGTAACCTCGTAGACCACCCTCTCCGGCACCTTCACGTTCGTGAAGAACGCCATGTCGAAGGCCACGAGCTTGGTCGGCTCGCTGATGCCTTCGATGTTCGGCGCGGGCTTCACCTCCAGCACATACGAGCCCGGCAACACCTCCTGCATGCGTGCGACCGCAGCGGGTGAGGAGTCGATCGGCAGGACGCGCAGGCCGCCGACGCTCGCTGCGGCCTGCTTCACAGCCGCCGAGCCAACGGCGAAGAAGAGGGCATCGGTCTTGCCGGCGATGAAATCCTCCGCCGAACGGCTGACGTTCGGCGTCAGTACTTCCGACACGTCCTTGTAGGAAAGTCCGGCATTGGCGAGATGGGCAGCGATGATGCGCCCGATCGTCTTCTGCGCATTGAAGCCGGCGCTGATGCGCTTGCCTTTGAGCTCGGGGAGGGACTTGATATCCGAGTTGGCGCGCACGTGCATCGCTACGCGATAGGGTATGAGCGAGCCGACGAGCCGCAGGTCCTTGTGCTCGCCCTGGCCTTTATATTCGCCTGTGCCGGTGACATAGAACGTCACATCGAAGGAGTTCGACATGCCGAACTCAGCATTGCCGGACTGAACTGGCACGTGCCCACCCATAGCCTGCGGCTGGATGATGGCACGGACCTTGGTCTTCTCGCTGATCACCTTTGCCATGGCGGCGCCCGCCGAGTTGGTAAACGACCCGGCCGGGGTGGTGGAGATGCTGACCGTCTGCGCGCCGCCGGCGCCAGTCAGCGCCAGTGTCAGGGCGCCGATCGCAATCGCTGTTCGGATGAGGTTCATCGTTTTCACTCCTTCGAGCCTTTTCCCCTGTTCGTTCCAGGGCACGTCGTTTGTCCGCGAAAGCGGAGCATACGGCAACAAGCTGCGGCGTCTTTTCGATCGGCGCAGCCCTCTCATGTTGGGCCGCGCGGCGGGTTGTCATTGTCCTGAAAACGATACAGTCTGCCCGGCATATGACGCAATGATACCTCGCGTCGCAGAGGCAACCGTGTAGGGCGGCGCCGGCGGGAGGAAACGATGATCGAAGAAAAGGACGTACAGGTCGCCGTACGCGACGGCGTGAAGATCGCGCTACGCATTTATCGCCCCGACGGGACGGGGCCTTTCCCGACCCTGTTCGCGGCCTCGCCTTATCGCTACGACAACAACGAGCTGCCGCCCTCACCGCTTTTCCTGTGGCGCGAGACTGGACCGATCCCGTGGTACGTCGAGCAGGGCTATGCCTACGTCCACATGGACGTGCGCGGCACCGGCTTTTCGGAGGGACAGTTCGGCTTCATGGACCGCGCCGAGCAGCAGGACCTCTACGACGTCATCGAATGGATCGCACAGCAGGGTTGGTCGAACGGAAAGATCGGCGCCATCGGTCAGTCCTATTACTGCATGCTGCAGTGGTTCATGGGCATTCAGAACCCGCCGCACCTCGCCTGCCTCGGTGCCTATGACGGGCTCAACGATCCCTACCGGTACATGGGATATCCCGGCGGCATCGAAGGCATGTTCATCCCCTACTGGTTCAACGCCAGCGTGCGTGTGTCGAACGGCTATCCGGCCAACAAGGAGCACCCGCGCGAGCTGCCGAACGATCTGATTCTGGAGTGGCAGCGCCATCCGTTCTACGACGCGTGGTGGAAGGAGCGTACCGCCTTTGAGCACATCGACAAGATCACGACGCCGCTCTACTCGATCGCCTGCTGGGCGAAGCAGGATCTCCATCTGGCCGGCAACATCTACGGCTATCTGCGCGCCAAAGGCCCGAAAAGGCTTGCCATGAGCGGCACCGCCACGGCGGTGACATCGCAGGTCGACTTCAACAGTATCGCGTATCACAAGAAGACGCTGTTGCCGTTCTACGACCATTATCTAAAGGGACTGAAGACCGACTATGTAAACCGGCCGAACGTGGAGTATGCAGTCCGTAACACCGGCGTGGTCCGCTCGGCCGATACGTGGCCGCCGACGGGCATCGAGCGAATGACACTTCATCTGCACAAGGGACCATCGGGCTCAGTGAACTCGCTCAACGACGGCGCGCTCGATGCAACGGCGCCCGTATCGGATGGCGGGGCGACGTCTTACTCCTATCCGCAGGCCAATTGGACGCTGGGCGTGGTTCCGGTCGGACCTGCCGGTCCCGATCCGGCGCGGGCCGTACTGACTTTTACGTCGCGGCCGCTGATCCAGGACATCGAGATCGCCGGCAACGGCACGCTCGTGCTCTACGCCCTGACCACACGCGACGACATGGATTTCATGGTCAAAGTCTCCGAGCAGTTCGCCCAAAACGAGGACGAGCGCACCAAAGGCGTGCAGCCACGTTACTTCATCGCCACGAAGGCCTGGCTGCGCGCGTCGCACATGGAACGCAACGATGCCGACGGCATGGGCGGCGCGCCGTTCTACACGCATGCGCGCCGCTCCCCGCTAACACCCGGACAGATCTACAAGCTGGAAATTCCGCTGGAGCCGATGGCGTATCGATTCCGCAAAGGCAATCGCATCCGTGTCGAGATCGCCTGCGGCGATTCACCTGTGACCGACGGACTGTTCTTTCACATCTATCGGCCCGACAAGATCGGGACGGACACGATCCACCACGATGCCGCCCATCCCTCGCACCTCGTTCTGCCGGTGCTGACGGCGGAGTGAGTGCATCGGGCGCGCTGTCCCAGCTCGAAGTTGTTGATGTGGACAGCGGAACCGTTCTTCCAGACGAACACCAGCTCGTGCACATTGATCGGCCTTGGTGCCCCGCGCAATGCGCCAACCGAGATCGTCGAAAAGCTGGATCGCGAGATCACGGCCGGCCTCGCTGACGCCAAGGTGAAGTCGCGACTTTCAAAGCTGGGCTATGCCCCGATGCAGATGCCGCCAGCAGAGTTTGGCAAGTTCGTGGTGGATGAAACGGAAAAATGGGCGAACGTAGCCAAGTTCGCGGGCATCAAGCCGCGATAGGCAACCCGACGAATTCTACACGTGCGTTTCACGAAACCAGCTTGCGCGTCGCCCTAAGAACCGGCGAGGTCCTTTAAAGCCGCCCCCTACAGCGAGTTGTATGACACCAAGGGTTCGATCATGGAGCAAGTTCCGAGATGGGGTCGGGGGCGGTAAATCTCGATGTGAGCAGAAGTTTTCCGGTTGACCCCCAATAGCGACCGTAAAGGCGGAGCCAGAGGGTAGGCAGCCCTGGGCCACTTGCGTCATTTCGCGCCGCAGAAGAAATGACGACACTTTTTCCGTATGAGGCGGAACACCCGATGCTACATTGATGCTAGGAGCGGGCGCTGTCCACCACATCAGTTGTGATGCTCGAAAGGATCGCCCGTCGGTCCGGTTACCTTGTAAACAAAGTACTCCTGGATCGGGACACCATGGCGTGTTCTGGCCAACTTCGCCGTCAAATCCATGCTAGCGAATCTTTGGTGAATGCGAGCGTCTTCGCCGCAAGCAATCGACTTGCAGATCAGCACCATCGGTCCTCGAAAGAGAGCAAGATCCGGGGTGGGAGCGTTTACATAACGCATCCTCTCATTCACTTGCACAACAGGAGGATGTGAAGGCAAGTAGAATGAGAGCCAGCCGTCCAGCCCATAATCTGTTGTCAAGACAACGGGTGAAGCAAGCTCTTTGCGCAGTTGATCGATCTTTACCGCCAATTCTTTCCAGCCGGCACCCAAGGCACGCGCTGTAGGATCCGTCCGCCCAATCGGAATGATCCCGAATGACGCTTGCAAATAGATGATGGCCGCCATTCCCAACCCGACTGGCGGGGCAAGACGCTGACACCAAGACGCTATTTTAGCCCAAGAGCCGCGCCACTCGATCTTCTCAACAGCAACAGCTGCCGCAATCACAAGCACCACGTGAATCGGCTCCGGCCAATTGCCTTCAACGCGCCCATGGAAAGTGTGCCAGATAAAATAGATTGCAAGTGGCCAGATCATCGCATTGACGAGCACGCGCGCATCGCGTGTGCCACCTTCACCTTTGAACATGGCGCCCAGTGCCATACAACCGAGCACAAAGATTGGTGGAGTCGCCAATCCGATTTGTGCAGCCAACAATTCGCCTAAGCGAAAAGTCCATTGGTGAACGATCAATCGTTTCGATTGGTAAATTACCGAAGCCCAGCCGTGCTGCGCGTTCCAAATGATCGTCGGGGAAAAAATAAGGGCTGCAATGATTCCGCCAATCCATGGCCAGCCTGTGAACAGCCATTTGCGTTGCTTCGGCACCAACAATAGCCATGCTAGAATGCTGATTGCGAAGAATATTGTTGTGTATTTCGAAAGCATCCCCATTCCAAATGCCACGCCAATGGCAAGCCACCACTCTCCCCTCTGGGATTCGCAGAGCTTGGCCAGCGCGAGCAGCAAGAACGCTGTCGTGACAATGAGGGGGTTGTCCGGCGTCATAAGAGTGGAGCCGACCGCCGCGACCAACGTCAAATTGAAGTAGAGCGCGGCGGTTGCGCCAACTTGTTCATCCTTGAAGAGGATGGCTCCGGCTCGCCAAATAGCCCAACTGGTTGGCAAGCCGAGCAGAACACCAATTGAACGTATGCCGAACTCCGTATCGCCGAAGAATGTTGTCCCAACCCGTATGAGAATCGGGTTCATTGGCGGATGTTCCAGATAGCCGCCCGCCAAGTGCTTTGACAAAACCCAATACAGACCTTCGTCAGAGCTTAGCGGCGTCAACGCTGCGCATCCCAAGCGCACACCTAGGAGAGCAAGAATTGTGATGATGACTGTTTTGGAGTAGCCGCTTTTCAAGGCAGGCCAACGAGACGAGATTGCTTCCACTACGATTTTTCGCTCTCTATCGATCATGGAGCCAATAGCGGCTTCCGAGGACAAGTTCGTTGGATAGGACAACTGCGCAGTGGATCAGTCGCTAGCGCGCCGGGCGTTCGGCTCTGAGTAGAGGGTGCGAGTCCTTACGATGAGGGCGTAGCGGAGCCACATCGATCCAGGAGGAGCCGCGGCTACCCTTTAAGCCTCCCGCCCCGAGCGCATCGGAAACGCAATCCGCACGAGCCCCCTGGAGCCAATCCTTACAGGATCTCGCTGACCGCGACCTGACAGCCGTGCTCCAGGAACGCAGCGCACTCCGATAGGGGGCTTATATGCATTTGCAGCTCATGTATTCATTGCATCCTCTCACGGACCCCATTGCGCGCATGTCAGCTTCCTGTCAGGCTTTAATGCGAATGTCGCAACGCTTCCCGATCTGCTGGTGCTGGCGCGCGGAGCGTTACAGTCGACGATGGAGGCGATTGGCGCGTCGGGATTGTTGCTGCCATGCGTATTCTCTTGTTAGAAGATCAGGATCGCCTAGCTCGAACAATCGTCGAAGAGCTCAGAGAATTCGGCTTCGGAGTTGATGCCTTTGGGACCGCAGCAGACGGCCTTAACGCCACCAAAAGTCTCGAATACGATGCAATCATCTTGGACCTCGGATTGCCGGACAGAGACGGCCTTGACGTCATCAGCGAGCTTCGGCAGCGAAATGTCGGCTTGCCGATACTGATCCTGACTGCTCGCGATGGCGTCGACGACCGGGTGGCTGGCCTCGATCGCGGCGGAGACGACTATCTCCCGAAGCCTTTCGCTATGAAGGAATTGGCTGCGCGACTACGCGCGCTTCTGCGCCGGCCGGGTCGCGCGCTCGGCGCGGTGCTTGAATCCGGGAATTTGCGCCTCGACACTGTGCTGCGCCAGGTGGCCGTCGACGGACGGGCAGCCGCGATCTCACGCCGTGAGATCGGAGCGCTTGAGCTGCTGATGCGTCGCGCCGACCAAGTCGTGTCGAAGCGGGCACTGGAAGATACGCTCTACGGACTGAACGATACCGTAACTCCCAATACGGTCGAAGTGCTGATTTCACGTTTACGCAAACAACTCGACGAGATCGGCGCGGATTGTTCGATCCACACGCTGCGCGGAATCGGTTACCTGCTTAAGGAGTAGCCCCCAATGCATTCCATCTCATGGCGGATTTTCGTGAGCCTCGCAATCACCACGGTGCTCACGAGCATGTTTGCGTACGGGTGGATCTACTGGCAGGCGCAATCAACCGAGATCGCGGTGCGGCAGCGCGTGCTTCTCGACCAGGCGAAGCTGATCGCAAGTTACCTTGTCTTGGACACCCGCGGCGAACCGGCGCTTAATCTGCCGGCATCGATTGCCAACGGCTACAAGTCGACGACGGGCTTCCATCGTTATGCCATTCGCGATCAGGTTGGCATGGTTCTGTTCGGGTCCGGTCCGTCAACAGGACCGCTTGCACTGTTCAGTCAACTCACACAAATGGCCTACGACTACGATCCGGACGGTCCCGGTCCCCTGCATATGTTCGGAGCGGCCGTGAAGAGTAACCTTGGCGGACGGATCTTCTTCACACAGGTAGAGGAGGATGGCCTTGACGCCCAATATTTGAGGGCGGCGGTTAATGAGGAGTTTTTGACTGATGGCGGCTGGCTACAGGCGCCGTTTCTGTTTGCATGGCTCGGGGTCAGCGTACTCGCCGTGCAACGTGCGCTGGCGCCGCTCACGCATGTGTCACGGGTGGCGGAGAACATCGACCCGGCGACGGCGGACACCCGGTTACCGATCGGCAATGTACCGACCGAAATTGTTCCTCTGGTCAAGGCGATCAATCGGGCGCTTGATCGATTGGAACAAGGCCTCATGCGTCAGCGGGAATTCAACGCAGACGCGGCCCATCAACTACGCACGCCGCTAGCCGTGTTGTCAGCCAATATCGAGGCCATGAAGGACAAAGCTACAGCAGGAAAGCTTGCCTATGACGTTGAACTTATGACCCGCATCGTGAACCAATTGTTGCTGGTCGCGAGACTGCAGACATTGTCGCCTCCCAACGAAACGGTCGACCTGATGGCCGTTGCGACCGATGTCGCCACAAATCTTGCCCCGCTTGCCGTCGCATCGGGGAAACATCTCGAAATACTCAACGACACCTGTCCGATCTTCGTTCAGGCCAATGCCGAAGCGCTGCGCGCCGCGCTGAGCAATTTGGTTGAAAATGCGCTGGCTCATACGCTGCCGGCAACCACCGTTAGTATTCGTTTGACGCAGGAGCCGACCGTCGAAGTGGTCGATTGCGGTCCCGGAGTACCGCCTGATCAGCGCGATCAGATCTTCGAGCGGTTCTGGAAAGGTGATCGCAATGGCAGGGGCGCTGGTCTGGGGTTAGCAATCGTCAAACACATTATGACGGCCCTACAAGGTTCCGTTTCGATATCCGACAATCCTGATGGCGGAGCCGCTTTCACGTTGCGATTTCGGCCAAGGCCGCAGCACAGCTGACACGGCAGACTATGCAATTCACCGCAGGATCGTCAGCAGCTTGATGACAACCGGGAGCATAACGACAAGTAGGACGACCGGAAAGATGAGCAAACCGAGGGGCAAGATCATTTTGACCGAAAGCTTGTTGGCAACCTCCTCGGCGCGCAGCAGCCGCCGGTCGCGCATGTCCTCGCTGAAGATGCGTAGCGCCTCACCGATGTCGCTCCCGAGCTCAAGCGATTGCCGCAACATGATTATGAATGATGAGGCTTCCTCAAGACCCAGCCGATCGGCAAATGACTCGAGCGCCTCAATGGTGCTGCGCCCGGCGCGCATCTCGGCGCCCATCATTTGTAGATTGTTGCCGAGTTCGCGGCTTTGCTTGAACATCTCGCCGCGGACCCGATCGAATGCGGCTTCGAGGCCGAGCCCCGCATCAATGCAGATCACCAACAGATCCAGCAAGTCCGGAAAGATCTGTCGGTAGCGCAGCGCCAGCCGGCGCCGCCGTCGCGCCAGATAGGCGTCAGGGCCCGCCATCGCGACCAGGGCCGCGCCCGAAACAAGCCCGATTTTGAGAGACGATGGCATATCCGGACGAAGCAGCTCCGCCAACACATAGGCAAGGATCGGCAGCGCCAATACGGCTGCTAGCCGCGCCAGGATGTAGTAGTTCACTGCATAGGATCGGAAATACCCCGCCCTCAACAAGTCGCGGCGTAATTGGTCGCGGATGGCGCCATCGATGCCAAAGCGCTTCGCATCGAAACGGTGAGCGATGAAGGCGTGCAAATTCTGGAGACTACTGCCATCCTGGATATCGCCGGACGCCGCCGCCGGCAGCCGCCGCTGCATTCTGGCCACTACCGCAACGTGGCGCCCCACAACGATAACCACGGCCACGACAGCGACAAACGACAGGACCGGAATCAGAATGGGCGCCAATTCCATCATGGGCGGTTAAACTTTCTCACTGGAGCATCTTGATTGGGATTGCCATGCGCTAGACTTTGAAATTGACCATGCGATACATCACGATGTTTCCCAGCCCCAATGAGATCATTCCGTAGATCAGCGCCGGGATCACCAACGGATGGTCACGGATCTCGTTGAAATACGACGGAGAGATCAGGCAGATGAGGCCGAACAGGACAAATGGAATGAGCGAAAGCACTATTGCTGACATGCGTCCGTCGGCGCTGAGCGCCCGCACCTTCAGATTGATCTTCGCGCGGTTACGCAGCAGGCGAGACAGGCCAGTGAGAATCTCGGCCAGATTGCCGCCGGTTTGATTCTGCACGTTTATGGCCATGATCAGGAACAGGAGATCGTCCTGGCCGACGCGCTGATAGAGATTCTCGATAGCGGTGCGCAAATCCTGGCCGAAGGAAATCTCGCCTGACGTCATTACAAACTCGGGACCGGTCGGGTCTGGCATTTCTCGCGCGACCAGATCGAGCGCTGCCGGGAGCGGATAACCGACGCGAAGCCCCCGCACGATCACGTCGATGCTGCTTGGAAGAAGCTCGGCAAAGCGGGCGATCCGCCTGCGCCGTATGATGTTGAGAAACAGGATGAAACCGGCGACGATCAGAACCACTGCGGTGGCGAACGTCGCCACGCCGTATCCGAAGGCCAGTCCCAGCGCGCCGAACAACAGCGCCGTGATCGCGCACCCCCAGAGCAGCACCGCCTTGCGATCGAGCCGCAAACCGGTCTGCACAAGAAAGTCGCGATAGGGCCGCAACACCGGATTGTCGAAGCCAGCGAGGCCACGTTCTTCGCGCAGCGCATTGAGCAATTCGCGGCTGCTGGCGGAACGCCGGCTCAGGGCGATCCGACGATTAATCGACCGCTGCACACGCCGCGATCGCCACGCGCTCCAATAGATTCCCTCCGCCGCAAGCGTGACGGCGATGAACACAAGGGCGGCAATGAGTGAAAGCGATGTCATGTTGCCTTCCCTTTGCCAGTAGTTCGTCTTCGTATGGCTCTTGGCCTTACAGTGGCTGCGTGGCGTCGAAATGGCTCTCCGGCAGTTCGATGCCGTAGGCTTTCAGATCCTTGAGAAAATTCGGCTGCACGCCTGTGGCACGGAAGCTACCGTGAATGTTCCCGGCTGCGTCGGTGTGCTCCTTCACGAAGCGGTAGATCTCTTGCATCTGGATGTTTTCGTCCTCCATACCGGTGATCTCGCAGACGCTGACGACTCTGCGCTTGCCATCCGGCAGCCGCTGCAGCTGCATCACGACTGTAACCGCGGATGCGATCTGCCCGCGGATGCTTCCGACGGTCGTCGTCATCCCGGCCATAGTGACCATCTGTTCGAGGCGCTTGAGCGCATCGCTCGGCGTGTTGGCGTGAATGGTAGTCATCGAACCCTCGTGGCCGGTGTTCATCGCCTGCAACATGTCAAAGGCTTCCTCGCCGCGACATTCGCCGATGATGATTCGGTCCGGGCGCATTCGAAGCGCATTCTTGACCAGTTCGCGCTGGCGAATCTCGCCCCTGCCTTCGGCATTGGGCGGGCGGGTTTCAAGACGCCCGACATGGACCTGTTGCAGCTGTAGTTCCGCAGCATCCTCGATGGTGATCAGCCGTTCTTCGGCCGGGATGTATGACGATAGCGCGTTGAGCATCGTCGTCTTGCCGCTGCCGGTGCCGCCGCTGATAATCAGCGAGATGCGCCCACGCACGGCCGCCGTGAGCAGGTCGACCATCTGCGGGCGAAGCGTCCCGACCTCGGCCAAGCGTTCCATGCTAAACGCGCGCTCGGCGAACTTGCGGATCGACATCAGCGGGCCGTCGATGGCAATCGGCCTGATCGCGACGTTGACGCGCGAACCATCGGGCAGACGGGCATCCACCATAGGCGAGGATTCGTCGATGCGCCGGCCGACGCCGGCCACGATCTTGCCGATTATCCGCAGTAGGTGGGCCTCGTCCTTGAAATGCACCTTAGTCGCCTGCAGCTTGCCGAAACGCTCGACAAAGCAGAGCTTGTGGGTGTTGATCAGAATGTCAGTGACGGTGGGATCCTTCAACAGCGGTTCAATCGGCCCAAATCCGGTCATCTCGTCGACGATCTCTTCGGAGAAGATCTCGAGCTCGCGTTGATTGAGGGATATCTTCTCGGTACGGACGTAGCTGGCGACGTAGGCGGCGACCTGCCTGACCAACTCCGCGCGTGGCAGCTTTTCCAACATTGTGAGATTGAATTCGTCGATGATCCTAGCATGCAGCTTGAGTTTCTCATCGAGCAGGGCGGGCCGCTGCTCAATCAAGTCCTTGTAGAGAGCGTCGGCGTCAGAGGTCTCGCGGCCATCGACCATTCGCTCCGACACGGAGTGCGCACGTGAAGTCGTTCCGAACAGAAAGCTCATGGCCGTTCCCTTCTTGCGTTCAATCAGACTTGGCGCGAGAATGCACGAGTCCGCCACAAAACGCTGCGAGCGCTGCGATCCCCTTGGCAAAGGGACCGCCCGTCTTGACCAGACCAATCGGCATTCCCGTATTGATGCTTTCCAGCGCCGCTGGCTCTTCGTCAACGTAGAATACCCGCTCGCCGTCGAGCACAGCTTCCACGTGGTGCCGATGCAGGATGCCTCCCGTGAACCGCCGTCGACAGCGGTTGATCGCGACGGCGATCTGTCCTGTCGGAAGACCTTGCCCGCCATCCTCATCGCGAGCCGTCAACTGACGCAGCGCGGAGCCACCTGCAGCGCGCACCGCCGCCAACGTTTCAACGGTCTGCCGAAGGCCCGGAATCGTATTCAGGCCGGTCACGATCACGCCGTCCGAGGCCGCCACCACCGGATCGGTCCATGCGAACCAAGTGACGGGCAAATCGATCAGGATCAAGTCGTAGCGCTGCGACGCGAGATCGAAGAATGTGTCAATCGCCGAGACCCTCAGGTTGCAAAGATCGAGCTTGCTGCGCGGCGCGGCAAACACATGCAGCCCGCTTGCATGACGGCTGATGAAGATATCAAAGAGCTGAGCATCGAGCCGTTCCGGGTGATCCAGGATTTCCTGAATCTTGAGACGCGGCTCGATGTCGAGATAGTCGCAAACGTTACTTCCCTGGAAATTTAAGTCGACGATGCATATGGCGCGGTCGCGAGTCGCCTTGGCGGTCTTGAGCTTGATGGCGATCTCGAGCGCGAGCGTTGTGTTCCCGACGCCGCCAGCGCTTGGGACGAATGATATGGCGATCGGCCTGGCGCCGCCCGGATCGCCAGCGCTTTCGGCTTTCTGACGTTGTCGATGCCGCGTGACAATCTCGAGTATCTCCCGCGGATCAGCGCTTAACGACACCCAGTCGGCGTCGCCACGGCGCACGAGGGCCTTGTAGTCGCTCGCTGAGATTTCGTCGCTGACCAGGATGAAGAAGATACTGCCGAGATGGCTCGACGCCGCCTCCATCTGCGCCTTGAAATGGCCATGACCGTCGGAAGACGCAATAACCAGCAAATAAATCCAGTCGTCGGGCCTGGAGGCTACGACGTCGGACAACTCGGCGATGTCGGCGATAGAGGTGGTACCAGGGATCGCTCTGCGAATCTGCTGCTCTACTATCCTGACTTTGGCTGGATCGGCGCCGGTTGTGAGTGTGAAGATCGCCATGATACCGGTCCGGATCAAAACACGGGCGCGCCGGAGGACAGATCCTCGGCCGTTATCGACGTGGTCAACGAGGGTATTCGGAGTTCCCCCAATCCCAGGAGGCCGCTCAGAAAGAAGAACTGCAGCGGAAGATTCTGCAGCGAGATCGTGATCGTTGGCGTGGGCCCGCCAGGGCGACCAGCGAATCCGAGCCCGGTCTGCGCATACACGATGACTACGTTGGCCGGAGCAATTCGCGAAAAGACATCGCACATCCCGGCGTCATAGAACGAGGTCGCATCGTCGCAAGCCGAGCTGCCGCGCCCGAACACGATCGTATTCATCGCGGCTGCGTCATAGGAAAGCTCGGTCGGACAGATGCCGCTGTTGCCGCAGGTGCAGCGAGCCTTGCTTCCGTCGCAGGTGATAATGAAGCCGGGCATGGCGGCGCCGGGCGGCGAGAGCGGACCGATCGTCGCCGTGCTCAGATCTTTCAGTCCTCCGGCGACCGGGTCGGACACAGCGGCGATCCTGGTTCCGATCTGGACCGCCTTAGCCGCCACATTCCACTGATAGAACACAAACAGGAATTCGATCGCTCCCAAGAGGAATACGAGCATGATTGTCATGACGACGGTCACCTCGACCAGGACCGCGCCGCTCTCATCGAGACAGACTCTTCTCACATTGGTCGATAGCCGCCACGCCATGCTTCTCACCCGGGCCCGATGGCGCGCTCCGAATGCGAGGCCGAGATGGCCGGCGGCTGCAGCCGCAGGAGCGGGAAAAAACCCAGCGAGGGATCGCTGAAGCGGCTCGATGCCGTGACCACATAGATTACTTCTCCGCCACGATAGGCGCCCGGGTTGTCGATCGAGGTGCAGCGCAGCGCCACCATTCCGGACGTCCAGCCCGGGACACGCGGCGCGCCTCCTGTGATCGAGCCGGTGGTCGCGAGATTCCTCGCATAAGCCTCCTCGGCTTGCCAGATGGGGGAATTCGAATCGCACGGTCTGCTGACTCGTGCGAGGTAGCGCGCAGCATCGCGAAGACCAGTCGAGATGAGATGCTGCTGATAGAAGAACCACGAGAACTCGTATACGCCGAACATCAGCACGAACAGCAGCGGAAGCAGCACGGCGCCCTCCACAAGGGCGGAGCCATCCGAATTGCGCCGCAGCGCTTGCAACTGTTGCACCCACATTACGGAAAGCCAGTTACCGATAGAGTTGGACCATGTCGAAATTGCTCCGGTCGCCGGGCTTCACGAGCCCGATAAGCTCCACATAGAGATCGCTCTGTGAGCGCTGCAAAGGCAGGGTGAGAAAGAGCTTGCCGAATGCCGCCACAGGAACGTTGGACTGAGCGCCGCCGGCGAGCCCCAGGCTCTGACAGTTGATGATCGCGGCATAGAGCACGCGACGATCCGGATTATCGGCCAAGATGCGTCCGCCGTAACAACCCGGCGCGCCGGATTCTCCGCCCGGGGACCGATCCGCCACATAGCCCTGCTCGATCTCATATCGATACACGTCGTATCGGCTCGGAAAGTTCGAATTACTGGCCGGCTCGCCGTTGACGGTCGGCGGGTCGCGACCGTCCGCTCCATGGTTGACCTGCCAGTACGTCGCGAAGTTCCAACTGCCGTTGCCGATGCGTCCATCGGCGTACGGCCAACGGCGATCAAGCGGCAGACCAGTGGCCTGGGCGGGCGGAATGCCGATGGGCCAGTCCCTGCCCGGGCGCGCGTTGCACGCCCCTCCGCCGCCTCCCCCGCCGACATATCCCTTGCGCACATTGAGTGACGGACGGACGTCGGGATCATTCTCGCGACCGCTCATCGCTCCTTCGTAGATGTCAAATCTCACATTAAAGCCCTCGCGCGCCGATGGAACCGCGCCGGGGCGAAAATTGACGCCGTGCTGGGCGAAACAAGCGCTTGAGCGAGCATTGGCCAGGGCGTCGATCACGTTGAAGGGGGCAGAACCCGATGCGGGCGGTTCCAGGAACCCGTAGTCGCCTGCCGCCAGCGGCTCACTGCGGTTACTGTATTGACGCAACCGGATCAGCCGCCGCCGGATCGCAGAATTGGCGACAGCCTCCTGCAAAGCGCCGCTCGCCAGATCGTAGCTCATGCCGGCGACCTCGTACGGGTTGCAGACATAAATGGGCGTCGTCTCGCACACCACCTGATCGAACCCCGCGACCGCAGCCGCGCCTGCAGAAACAACATTGGCGCCGCCAAAGAACGATGCCGGCAAGATGGTATTGAGGGCGACCGAGCGCACCGTCACCGAAACGAACCGACTGCTGGCCCCATCGGTCGCGACCGTGCCATCCGATATCCGCTGGCGATCGCTGGCGGGCAAACTGGCGTAGAATTCGATTCGCGACACCTCGACGTTCCGATCGCGGCCAAACAGCGTTGCGTTGCCGAGGAGGTTGTTGATTGCCCGAATGGCACGCGACTGCGCATCCGGCAAGCGATCGAGTTCCGCCGCGCCAGCGAGCGCCAGCGCGTCGGCGCCATTTTGAAGCTGGGTCTGCAGGCTCATGAAGCGTGCGCCGTCGAGCGCCAGCACCGACACACCAATGATCACGACCAGCATCATGGTCACGTAGGGCAGGATGAGGCCCTGCTGGTCGTTCCAGAGCGTCTTTGCGAAGCTCGCCGACCTATGCCGCATCATGAGTTCCAGCCACTTTACGCTTGCGAGCAAGGTACGCCGGCTGCGCCGTCAATATGGCGGAGTTGCAGCCGGAAAGGTGGATCCGGATGCGCCGCTCGCCCGCGCGCCTCCGGTGTCCGTCGGACCGACAGCCTGCGTGCCTTGCCCCTGGCCAGGCGATCGCGCGGTCTGCGGCCGCTGATAGCGTTGCACCGCGCCGACCATGCGCTGGCCATCCGCGGGAATTCGTCGATTGTTGACGTTGCGCGGCCAGGGATCGACTACATGCGTGGCGGCGTTCACGTCCTTGGCGTTACCAGCGCCGAGCGTAATCGTATCGCTGCGACTGACATATTGGCTGGCAGGATTTTCGTAAACGTCACTCCAACATCCGCCGACGACAAGCGCGAACGCGAGGGGTCCAAAGGTCCGAGCAATACGCATGGTGTTCACCTCCCCCTCGCGGGCTCGCGCGGCGCAGGATCAACTCTGATTATGTGGCCATAGGGCCCCTGCACGTCTCCCCCTTTGGTCACGTAGTCCGAATAGCTTTTTCGCACTTCGGTCTGGCCGAGCAGAAAGTAGTCAGCATCGTTGCTCGGAAGTCGCTGATCGAGCGGCGACGCCAGCCGCTGGCCTGGAGCAGCCGGCTGCACCAGATGCGGCGTGACGATGATGACCAGATCGGTCTCGTGCTTCTGATAGTCCATGCTGCTGAACAACGCCCCCAGTACGGGGACAGAGCCGATCCACGGCAACTGCGAGCGTAGCCGAAGATCGTTCGCTTGCAGCAGGCCGGCAATTGCAAAGCTCTGGCCGTCGCGCAATTCGACGGTCGTGAGCGCGTCGCGCTTGATCAGCGACGGAATTGTCGTGCCTGAGATCGTCACCGCATTGGTAAAGTCGAGCTCGCTCACTTCCGGTGCGATACGCAGGTTGATGAGGCCCTTCTGCAGAACCGTAGGCGTGAACGACAACCGAACGCCGAAAGGCTTGAACTCGATGGTCGGCGTGACGATGCCGTTGGCCGAGGTCGCAGCGATCGGCACCGGAAACTCACCGCCCGCAAGGAACTGCGCCGTGTCGCCGGAAAGCGCCATCAGGTTTGGTTCGGCAAGCCGACGGATGAGCCCTTTGGTTTCGAGCGCTGAGACGAGGATGTCCACGCTGGTTCCGCCGTTCACCAGATTGGCGAGGACGACTCCGAAGGGTTGCTGCGATACTCCCGCGAGCGTGCCGGCGGTCTGCAGCAGCGGGATCCCTCCAGGGGTCGCGTTGGTCGGCGTTCCGCTGACGAAGCCGCCCTGTCCAGTGTTGACGCCCCGGCTGACGTTCTTGTTGGCGACAAACCAGTTCACACCGAGTGCACGGCCGGCATCACGCGAGGCCTCGAGGAAGCTTACCTTCAGCAGCACCTGCTGCGAGGGTGCAACGCTCATGGCGTTGACAACTCCGCTGGGAGACAAGCTTCTGGCGACTGCCACGGCTCGTTCGGCCTGCACCGCGTTCTGCGCCTGACCGCTGAGCACGACTTGCCCGTTGCTGGATGACACGCGAATCCCACGGCTGCCAGTACTCTCCCGAATCTTCTTCTGTAGGCTTCCAGTATCGATCGTGACCTCGACGTCGAGCACTCCGATCAGTCTCATCATCTGGTCAAAGACCGATACGTTGGTCGTACCGATCTTTTTCCCCTGGATATAGAGCGAGCGATCACTCATCGGCAGCGCATCGATGATATCGGGCGCTCCGACGACAGCGGTGGAGAACGACTGATCGAGATGGAAAGTCTTTGATTTATAGAGCGTGACTTTGATGTGGCGAACGTGATCGCCCTCGCTCCTCCACGCACGCGCGTCCTGGCCTTGCGCCGACGGCGTTTCGATGGCCAAGACCGCGATGAACGCCATGCAAACCGAAAAGAATCCACCGGCGCCAGCCTTGAGCCCGATCCGGCAACTTGCCGCGAACGCGCGAGCGAACTCGCCTTCCCACATCTTACGCAACATTACACAACCCCCTCGTTACGCTGCTTTCTTCTATTCGCGCCTCGACTGCCCCTGCCTCATCCGAGCGGCGCCCAGCAACCGCACCCCCATCAATCCTCAGTGCGTCTGACTTTGTATTCCTCGCGCTTGGTCCCGCGCACGATCGAGACCGTCACAGTCGAGGTACGCGCCGCCGGGGCAGCCGCGGGCGGCGGTGGCGGCGGCGGTCGCGGAGCCACCACGGCCGGCGGCGGTGCCGGGCGCCGCGGCCGCTCGCGGCCAAGATCGCGCTCGGTCACCCGCCGACCCGCAGCGGCATCGACATCCCCGGGCTGCCGCAGGATAAGCGACAACTTGCCGACGTTGTTGGCCAGCAGGATCCGCTGCGCCTGCTCCGGCGTAACTTCGATCGTCACCGCCTTCGCGACTGTCGGCCGCTCCTGCCGCTCGCTCGTGATTTGGTCGATCGCCAGCACTCTCACGTGACGCAGAAGAATGTCGGAATAACTCTCCCGCTGCGACCCCGGATCTTCGCCGATGAGAACCACGTCCACATAGTCGCCGGGCAGCACAAACCCAGCGACGCCGCGCACGTCGTCGACTCGCACGGTCACGGCGCGCTTGCCATCCTCAAGCAGTGAGGACAGCGAGCCACGCTGACCAGGCCCCGTGATCTTCGATCGGAGCACCGGCTCGTTGCGATCGAGCGACGAGAGCACGACACGGCGTCCGTCCTTGAGGATGTCGTCTTTGGTTGCGAAGGCGCCATCGGGCAGCGCCTTCGCGGCCCACAGGATTTCGCTGATATTGTCGGCAGCCAGGGTGGCGCCAAATGTGAGTGGTTTCGCGGCGACAACGATGGTGCCAACGCTCTGACCGGCTGCCGAAGTGATTGCGTGCGCCTCAATCCAGTGCCGCGCCATAATTGCGGCGATCCCGCCCATCACGATGGCAAGAAAGAGCACGATGACATTGTTTGTTCGCATAACCGTCACCTCCTCCCCCCACCCGCAATCACTGCTGAATCAACGAAGGTCGTTGAGAGGACCCCCGTATTGCGGAAGCGCTAAAGAGTAGAACTCAAAACGAAATCGAGCGCTATGTTTTTCATGCGCTCGACGTCGTTTCGTGAGTCTCGCGTCGTGGCGGCTTGATGCCAGCGCACTGCGTTATGACGACGTGAGATCGTCCACCCGCGCACAAGCTGAGATTGCGGCCTGATGGACGATTCAGAACATATCTCTCGCCGGCGCGCTGCGATCTCACGCCAGCTTCAACAACCCAAACGCAACGCCATCGGCGGATGGTCGCTGCTTTCGCAAATCGCCCCGTGCAGTCAATCGAGCCGCCGCGACAAGAAAGTATATTGGCCGGCTTCAGTTAGCTTGCAGGGCGGTCCACAGCGCGCCCCACTTGGTGTTCACCCAGCCGCCAACGAGCACGATGGTCGAAATGACGGCCACGAGCATGATGCCCAGAAGGACGGTGTACTCGACGAGAGCGGCACCCTCTTCGTCTTTCCTGAGCTTTTTGATCGCCTGAATAGCAAGACGCATGACTCTCTCCTCGCCTGCTCGAATTTTGTCCTGCCGACCATCCGCACGTTGGCAACGGATCAGCTGTCACTTGAATGTGGACACAAGGGCGCGTCCAAGCGCCCTTGTGTCCGTCGCCCAGTTAGCGGCGAGCTACCTGATCATCGCCGTCATGATCGCGACAGCGCGTCCTCATGAACACAGGATCGTCGCCGTCGTCATGGTCGATGACTGGCATGCCCTGAGCCAGGCACTTGTCGTCATTCGGGGCATCGAGGACAGCGATGCAGCCCGCTGCAGCGGCCGCACTGCCGGCTGGGCCGCAAAGGGTCGCGCAGCCGGCGGCGGTGCAGGTGCCGGAGACCGTGTTCGCGCGAACCGGAACGTAGATCTGGTTCTTCAGCATGTCGGCGGCAACGACATGAGACCCGATCGTCGTCGTCACGTCCGCATCCACCTGCAGGGGCGACCTTCCGGCGTCCTTGACACCGAGCTTACCGGCGCTTGACCGCGCAATGAAATAGGAGTTGTCGCCCGGGTTGTACCAGACTTCGTCGGCACCGCCCTCTCCCGTCTCAACCGCGATGGTCGCGCCCGTGCGCTCATCGATGATCACGGAGTTCGCTCCGCCGCAGCCGAGTTGGATTTCATGACGCGGGCCGATCGCCAGACCCTGTGGTCCCGCGCAGCCGTCGCCAATGGTGAAGGTCTGCTCGATATGGAACGGAGCGTTCCTCGAAATCTTGAGAACAACGCCGGGGCCCGCCGTGGTCCCCGTGGCCGTTGTGACTATGGTTGCGGGAACGGCCAGATAGAATGAGCCGGTGCGCGGATTGAACTTGCACTGCTCGATGCCGTCGGCCGCCACGTTCGTGGTCCCTGCGGGCGTGGGGGTCAACGTGATCTTGAACTTGGGATCGGAGCCATCCAGCTTGTGGTTCCCGCCCCCAATGATCGAGTGGGTCTCGGTATTGATGAAGGTGAGGAAGTTGTCCAACGGATCATCGTTCGCGGACATGACGATCTCATGCTTCACGTCTTCGCACAGTTCGTCGGCTCGCCTAACGCCGCCGTTCGGAATGTTGGCTATCGTAGCCCCGGTCTTAAGGTTGATCACTTTGATCGAGCTGGGAGTTGTGCAGTGTATCGGAGTGCCTGAACACGTGCTTTGCACAGGGGCATCCGTTGCCCAAATTTCCCGCTGATCGACAATGATCACACCGTTCGGGCCGGAGGCGTTGCCGGGGCTGGCCACGACCCCAGCAAACGGAGGCGAGGCGGTATATTGGTGGATGAGAGTATTCGTGCGTGTATCGATCACGTCGATCGATTTGTTGCTTCGATCCGCCAGAACGAAGGTCTGGATATTCGCATCGACGAACGCGATGTCGAACGAGGTGAGCCCTCCCGGCACTGGGACGATTGTCTTAACGCTGTAAGTTTCGTCGGCGGAATGAGCCGACACCGCCAGCAGGCACGGAATGGCCGCACCCACGAGACAAGCGACTAGCTTCGCCCTTGTGGACATCCTGTCCTCCCTATATTTGCTGAACAAAACGCGTCGTTAACTCAAGCTTAACGATTAAACCGTAACATATACTGTCCTTCCAATACAATTGGCGGAATAATTCCTTCCTTTGTAAGGATTCTGTCAGTATTCAAACGAATATTCAATAATATCAGTGACAAGGTACAGGAGTAATACTGGCCCGCCGAGTCATATATACTGTAATCTGTTACCTATGTGGAATTTGCCAATCCTGCGCGCAACAAAGTTCCGGCCTGCGAAGGACCCTGCATGGGCGCGTTTCGGTCAGACCGACCAGCACGGCGCCAAAGACCTCTACGTTCGACGCAGCATCCATCCCCGTGCCGCTACAATCGCGAGCACGACGACGGCCTGGCTAGGCAGGCGTGCCGAATTCGGTCTGATTCAAGCACATCCGATCAAAGCGATGACCGCAGACATCCCAGTATGAAAACGCCGATCAAGGCGGCTGCAACCGAAGGCGCGAGCGCGATGCGCGCTCGCACGTCGTCACTCCTCCTCTGCTCCGAGTTCACCAATCCTAACCTCGCCGCAGCGGTGTGAAGCGCCGCGAACACGAACAGCAAAATCGCGAATGCCAACGCGCGGTGCAGCCCGCTCCACATGAATGCGACCGTTAACATCTTCACGTCGCCGCCGCCCATCCAGTTGCGGGAATAGAAATAGATAAGGAACGCGAATATGAATGTAGCCAATCCGATACTCCATACCGTGTCGAACCAATGATCGGATAGGAAAGTGTGAGCAATAAAAAGGCCGACCAAGAGCAAGATCAGCTCGTTGCCGATCTTGTTATGCTTGAGATCCATTACCGCCGCATACAGCAGAGCGACAGCGGCGAACGCGAGGACGACATCGGCGAGCAGAGCACGCGGGATCATTTGGCTTCATCACGGATGACGCGAAGTCATCGATAAGTCCGAGAGCCGCAGGGATGTTCGGCGTGCCCCGCCCGGAGCCTGCTTTTTCATTCCGGCGACGAACCGGGCCCGCGTTGGATAAACCGGGCGCTCGAATCCAGGAGTTTGAGATTATTCGTGATGGTCGGATTGTTGGGCTCGCGTTCCGAGGCCTTAAGGAATTTCTTGCGCGCATTCACCAGATCGCCGCGCAGCATGTAAGAATAGCCCTGGTTGTTGAGGATCTGAGTAGTCTCGCCGATCAGTCGAATGGCCTCCGCATACGCGCGATCGGCAAGCTCGAAACGAGCGATCCGATCATAGGTCGCCGCAAGCGCCACCCATGCGCTCGCATCTCGGGGTGCTTTCTCGACGGCATCTCGAAAATAACGTTCTGCGATGCCATAATTCCCGCGATCGAAATATTCCAGGCCAAGCTTCAAGGGTTCGTCGGAGGGAAAGTACTTTACATCGCCGGGTTCTTGCACGGTCGCGGTGGGCGCCGTGAATTCGGGCCCCGACAGCCAAGCCGCCAAGGACTGCCCTTCGGTCTGGCAACCCGCAACGCCGACCGCAAGCAAGCCTGCCGCAAAAAACGAGCAGACCCGCGCCATGCACATTTGACGTACTCCGGCGTGGCTGACGACCAGTCGCACGATTCGAATGGTGGTTCGCTACGCTCTTTTGGAAACGACCCCGACGTCTCTCCCAAGTAGATGCGATAATAGCAGCCTGCCGCTGGGCCGGGAAGTCAAATCAGCCAATATCGGCTTGCTGTTAGATATCGCGGTCGATTTTACCTATAAGTTAGCAATATCCCCGGCCCAAGCGGCATCGCCACGGCCGACCACTTGCTACCAGCCGCCCCTCCAACACCCAAGGTCAGCACCCAGGCGATTCCGGAATCTGGCAATCGTTTAGAACCTCAAAACGATGGCACTTCGCCTGTTCGGTCCGCCGATCGAACGAAGACGTATGGTTGTTGCGTAGTCTGGGCGCCGAAGCCCTGGTGACCTAGACGCTGCCTTATCTACCGGTCGATCAAACCGGTCCGCGGAAGAAGAAAACCCAAATCACCGATTTTTTCGACAGCATCGAGACATCGCCCATTTGGTAGAATCGATGCTCTAAACGCCTCGCTCAACCTGACCAAGCTTAGCTTGTGCGCTGTACAGGCGGACGATAGGTTATCCCCGAGCGGCCGGGTGGCGGGCATCAACCTTAGATTTGGTCGTGCTGATTTCGCCGATATTGGCCCGAATATGCCAAGCAAAGATGGGTTTGCTCAAACCATCCTGGTCAGCCCGCCTCAATCGTTCCTCCGCCGCCAATCGACAACTGAGGTTCGTCGAGTGAACCAGCCCGTTTCCGAATTCCTGGAAAAGCGCCTTGGTCGACTACACGCCCGGCTGCGTCTCGGTCTTGAAGACGACCACGAGGCGCAGGTTTTTGGGCAGGGGATCAACTACTTCCACCTCGAGAATTTGCGCGCATCGCACCTGCTCATCGGCGCCTGCCTGAAGCTATGCGGACTCTATTGGCGCGGTCACCGGAACGCGGCCAAGATCGTGGTCACGCACAACAACCTCACATCGAACCGTGTTCCGGAGGCGTTCGATGGGTTCACCATCCTGCAACTCAGCGATCTACACGTGGATCTGAGCCAGGACGCCATGGAGAAATTGACGCTATTGTTGCAGGATATTAGCTATGACATCTGCGTTCTGACCGGGGACTACCGAGGCCAGACCTTTGGCCCATTTGACGCCGCGCTAGCCGGCATGGCACGCGTGCGGGCTGCGCTCAAGGGTGCAGTCTACGGCGTCTTGGGCAATCACGACACCATCAGAATGATGCCGGGACTAGAGGAGATGGGCATCCGCATGCTGCTCAATGAATGCGAGCCGATCAGGCGCGGCGGTGAGCACATCTATCTCGCCGGCATCGACGATGCACATTTCTATCGTGCCGACAACATCGAGAAGGCCGCCTCTGGTATCCCGCCTGACGCGTTTTCCATCCTTCTGTCGCACACGCCAGAAATCTATCGACAAGCCGCCCATGCCGAATTCAATCTGCTGCTGTGCGGGCACACACACGGGGGGCAAATCTGCCTACCAGGAGGCATCCCAATCACGCTCGATTCGGTGCTACCGCGGTATATGGGATCCGGCGCTTGGACTTATCACGACATGGTCGGCTACACCTCGGTGGGCGCCGGTTCATCCATCGTTCCGGTGCGGTTCAATTGCCCGCCGGAAATCACCTTGCATCACTTGCATTCGAGAGGGCGGGCAGCGCCAGCATAAGGCGTCTTCCGGTTGTTCGTTTGTCGTCTAGTAGGGCCGGTCCCGAACATGCAAATTGAAAAGTAGGTGCGAGAGCGCTATTTCGCCAAAGAAGAACAAGACGATGATCGCGGCTATATCGAGTGCGTTCAATCCCAGCATTGACTGGCACGCCAGCGCCGGAAAGAGCGATTCCGGAATCTGGTCGAGGCCGATGGCTTGGCTGCTCGGAGCCATGTTCATTCTGCGCTTCAAGAAACTTGAGAACAGGTCACCCGCCATTGCCCCAAGAGCTACGAAGGCCCCGACGCGCCAGCCGAACCCGATCAATGCAGCGCCTAGTGTCGTGACCAGAGCTGACAGAACGATCCCGCGAACAGTCTTCGATGGCCCGAACCAGAAACGCCCGTCGGGAAAAGTAGCGCCCCCGTCTAGCGGACAGCCGAACCGCGTGCCCATAAGCTTCTTTGCGACAACAGGCGTCCCGTTCGCCAGCATGAGCAACGACAGAAAATCAAGTATCAGCAGGAACTGCATAGTGGGGAACGTGGTAATTCTTCGTCGGGTTTCTGGGCGGGCACAGGGGCCAGATACTTGGGTAAATTGGCCTCGCTTAGCTTCCGCTCAACGGGACCTTTCTTCTCCATCGCTTATACCGCGAGCGCGCTCCCTCGCAGAGCGGGTCCGTGCAATATATTCTTGCAACGCTAATCATCGACCTTCCATCAGTTGGTGCTACTTCTGCTGAGGGTCAAAAGCGCACCGCTCGAAATCGGAGCGAGCACCAGGACAGCCGTCGAACCGCAATTCTGCGCAGTCATCTCGCAGCCAAGTACGACTTGAATTGTTTGAGCTTGCCGACTAGGGGGATGGCCGGCCGCTATCCTATATGCTAAGGTTTCAATGTTGTCATAGTACTGGGGGGGGGCGCGCTATGTTTTTGCCAGCACAATACGCGTGGTTTGAGCCCGTCCTCATTGCAAGCATTGTGGTGTTCATCATTGATTTGGTTGGCAACTCGATCGCTTTCGGCAACCGCTACCTCAACGCCCTGGTGAGCGCGGTCTTGTTTGCCCTCGTATTTGGAGCCCTGGTCTATTTCGGTTACGGCAGTGTGTCGATGTCAGTAACGACGACGCCAAGTCCAACCGCCCCCGCGCAAGCACCAAAGTAAGTTCGTCCGAGGCATTTCTCCTTCGGGTCATCCGCGTCGTTTCAAAGATTCTGGCCACGGGGCCGGTCTACCCCCTAATTCCGGACGTATCGCTGCGCTCCCGCGAACGGTCGAAACGGCAACGTCGCCTCCGGCGAGGTCAGTCCGCTCAGCACGCAATGCTCGGCCTGCCTTGACAATTTTGATTGTCGGCCGCTGCATCTCCAGATGCCGGCCAGGAACGGGATTTTGCGAGCCAAAAACTCAGGCCACGGAATTGTCCTGCACGTGTAGAACACCCGTCTCAAAGACTGCAGAAGAAACAAAAACCTTCCATTCCGGCAGCCAATCGCACATCTTCAGGAGCGCGGCGCAATTGGCAGACTGCCTGGTGGGCCCGGGAGGATTCGAACCTCCAACCAGACCGTTATGAGCGGCCGGCTCTAACCATTGAGCTACGGGCCCGAACCGGGCGGAAAGTGCCTTTGGACCCGCTTCCCATACAATGTTGGGGCCGCCGCGACAATCACGGGCCAGCCCGACTCGTCTTGCGTGCATGAGCGGCCACCCGCACGCCCAGGGGCGCCAAACCCGACTCTTGATCGCCGGCGGCGAACGATTCAGATTGGCAGCGGCGGCGAATCACGGCGGGGCCACGCCGCGCTGCCGTGGATGGATGCGGAATGCTGCCCGATCTTCGCTTTGCCGTCAGCGCGGTGCTGGCGAGCACGCTGCTGATCGTAACGGCCTTCGGCCTTGCGGCGACCGTGCGGGTTGCACAGCAGAGAGCGACCAGCCCGGACGACACCTTGCGCATGCTGGTCTACGCCGACCCCGTCGATTGGGGCCGGTTCTTTGTCGAGCAGCGACCGATCGCGGCCGTGCGGGCCGATGCGCCGGCCGTCGATGGCGCCGTGCGGGAGCGCGCCGTCGTCGTCACGCCTGACCCGAATGCGGCCACGCCCATCGTTCTTGACAGGCCGATTGCCTCAGTCGTCATGCCGGAAACCGATGCGGCAGCGGTCGTCGTGCCCAGCAGCGCTGCCGTCCCGGTCGCCATGCCGGAAGCCAAGACGGCGAAGGCTGTCGCCACCGACAGGCCTGCGGCCGCGATGGTGGCGCCGGATGCGAACGCGGCCACACCGGTCGTGGCCGACACGTCAACAGTACTGGCCGCCGCGCCGAACCGGAATCTCACCGCGGCGACCGTTCTGCCGGACACGATTCCCGCCACGGCTTCTGATGCGCGCGCCGCCACGGTCATTGCGCCGAACGCGAGCGCCACCGCGGTCGTCGTGCCCGACATCGACCCAGTAGCCGACGACATCTGCGCATGCGAGATCCGCGAGCACGAGAGTATCGACGCCGTCAAAACGGTCGAAGAAGGCAAGGTGGTCGATCCGGTTGAGCAGGTCGCGGTGTCCGACCCACTGGCTGACGGCGCCGACCTCACCACATCGTCGGTCAGGACAACTCCACCTGACCCATCCGACGCCAAAGGCCCAGGCGGCACCTTTGAGCCTGCGCTCGAGCCGAGCGAGCGCGTGATCGGATTGCCGGCGTTCCCCAACGCGGGGCCCGGCTTCGTGCCGCCGCACGATATCGCGCTGCCCGTTCCGCAGCCCAAGAGCAGACCGGCTGCCAAGCCGAAAAAGAGAAAAGCCGCGCGGCGCCGCGTGCGCACCCGCCCGCCGGTCGAGCCACCGCTGGCAACGACCGGCTATCCGGTGCCGGGCTTCGACAAGCCATGGTCCGTCGAGTGAGCGGGTGGCCGCTGCTCACATCCGCAAGAGCCGCTTGGCGTTGCCGCTGAGGAGCTTAATCTTGTCCTCCTCGCAGAGCGGGATCGTGTCCACCCACTTGGTGCCAAGCGGGTTCGCCACGAACGGCCAGTCGACCGCGAACATGATCCGGTCGATGCCGAGCTCCTGCACGCAGCACAGCAGCGCCGGATTGGAGAAGTTGCCGCTGGTTGTGAGATAGAAGTGGCTGGAGAAGACGTCGCGGAACGAAAGCGGCTTGGCGCCCGGACGCGACAGCGCCTGGTCGATGCGCCATAGCAGGAACGGCAGCGTCTCGCCGAGATGCCCGATGATGATCTTGAGATCGGGGTGCCTGTCGAACACGCCGGAGAGCACCATGCGGATCGCCTGCGTCGCGGTCTCCACCGTGAAGCCCCAGGCGGCGCGGATCACCATCGGGAAGTCCTTGATGTATTCCTTGTAATAAGCCTCGGTCACCGCCGGATGCGGTATCGATGGATGCAGGTAGATCGGCACGTCGAGCTTTTCGGCGCGCTCGAAGATCGGCCAGAACCGCTTTTCGTCCAGGAACAATCCCCCGGTGAGCCCGTGAATCATCGCGCCCTTGAAGCCGTGCTTGGTGACGGTGCGCTCGAGCTCGTCCGCAGACGCGACCGGATCGCAGGTCGGCAGCGCCGCAAAGGCCGCGAAGCGATCGGGCTTCGCCTTGACGACCGCGGCCAGCCGGTCGTTCACGCGCGCCGCGAGCGCGGGCGCTTCGGGTCCGGTGAGCTTCTGCGCCGAGGGCGCGCCGTGCGACAGCACCTGCACGTCGATGCCGGCCTCGTCCATTTCCTTGAGGCGCACCTCGCCCATGTCGAACAGCCGGTTGGTGATGTTCGGGTTGCGCTCGACGCTTTGCGCATCCGAGGCCAGCTCCTGGTCCCAATAGTGTTCCTCCAGTGCGATGACCGGACACTTC
Source organism: uncultured Alphaproteobacteria bacterium (assembly GCA_963753575.1). GTDB lineage: Bacteria > Pseudomonadota > Alphaproteobacteria > Rhizobiales > Xanthobacteraceae > VAZQ01. Next base: position 804,618 of record CAVWCR010000001.1, on the reverse strand, counting down.
GGCTTCTGCAGCATTTGTCTTCCCCCAATTGGCGATGGGCCTTCCATATCAACCGCACGCTATCGTGGTCGACCCCCATAACCGCTCCATAACCAGGAACGCGAGCTGCGCACAACGCGCAACCCAGCCTTGCCGCTGCGCCCTTGGCTATGAGCGGCAAATGGGCGTTACGTTTCTTGCGGACGTCACCAGGCCGGACAGGGAAGACAGCCATGGTGCATTTTCTGGAGAAAGAGACGCTTCTACGGGCCAATTCAGCGCTTCTGCTGGCCCTTGTGGGGAGCGGTTTGGCGGCCTGCGCGCTCGGCGCCATCATCTTCGACATCGGCCGAATGGTGGGCGCCTGGTAGGCCCGTCGCCTCAATCGCGCATTTGTGATCTCAGGGGCTCGCGGCCCCGAGCGCGCCCAAACATCTTGCGCCTGATAAATTTACAGCGCGAATTTGTCAGTGACGAGGCGGCTTATGCTGCTCGCGCTGGCGATAGAACCGGATGATCTCGCGCGCGGTGGTGGACTTGAGCCGCTCGAAACTCGCCATCGACTCCTCGACCGACTGGTTGCCGCCGGCGCAGTGGCGTCCGCGCAGCGCCAGCACGGCCTTGGCGGTCGGCCATGACAGCGCCAGTGCCTTGAGGATGACGACGATCATCTCGGGCCGTTCCTGCATCATCGCCTGCTCGACAAACGACAGCGACAGCTCGGCCAGCACCGCGAGCGCGGCCACCGTTTCGGCAAACCGTCCGGTCTGCGCGAAGCTGCGCAGCCGCCCGTCGTCGAGCTGGTTGACCCGGTGCAGCGCCTCCACAAACGCCATCGCGGCGGCATGATCGCGGATCTTGTCGAGGACGTCGTTCTCGATGCGGCCGGCCGCCTCGGACACCGCCTGGCGAACCGCGGCCCTGGCGTAGGGATGCGCCGCCTCGAGCTTGATGCGGACGGCGTCGGAAGCCTTCTCGAGCAGCTTCAGGAAATGGTGCAGCGGAATTTCCGGCCGCAGGCCGACGCAGGTCGAGAGCCGATCGTCGCCTTCCCCCCGGTGGACCAGCGTCGCGTAACCGCCTTCCGAGAATTTCGCGCCCAGGTTCTCAGCCGTGCTGAGCACGACCATCTGATTTCCGCGCACCACCAGCACGTCGGTGACCGACTCGCTCAGCGATGGTCGCTGAGTGATCGCCAGCAGGTGCTCAGGCCCCTTGGTGTTGGCCACCTCGATCAGGGTCGCATCATCGAGCCGCACCGACTGTACCAGAACCGGGCCCGCCACCTCGATGGCGTCATCGAGCGCCAGCGCCCGGATGGTGATCGGCGGCGCATTCGGGATCGGAGCAAGGCGCGTCGCCAGGATCGCCCGCGCCTCGGTTTCGATCTCGGCGGCAAGCCGCGTGAATACGCTGTCGAAGACCGTCACGTCCTCGTCCGAACACTGCGGTGCGCCGATCACGAACAGATCGGTCACGTGCCGCAGCATCTCGTTGCGCCGGCCAAGCGATCCGCTGGCAATGGCGTCGTCGACGCGGCTGAGGAGGCTGATGGCAGCGTTCATGAGTGCACCGGTGGGTGGGCGCTTTGGCCGGGACGATAGGCTGCCGCGCGCGTCGCGCATCGCGCCGCGCGACCGCGACGGATCCAACCGGTATGCGAACGTACGCTGGCCATGGTCCCAAGGTCCCGGGTGGCAATGTGGTACGGTCGCGTAAAGGTCAGGTTGATGATCTCTTAACGAAACCTTACGCACCCCCGGATTTCGATTCCAAGTTCAGTAACCATGCGCCGCCGCCCTGCCCCATTTTGCCCTACTGCGGCTTGATCCCGGCCGCCTTGATGATCGCGCCATAGCGCGCAATGCCGTCTTCGATCAGCGCACGAAAATCTTCCGGCGTGCGGCCGATGACCGAACAGCCCAGAGCCTCTGTCAGGCCCGTCTTGATCGAGTCAACAAATTGATCGAGCCCGTGGGCCCGGATTGAGCGCACGCGAAATCCGGGAACGATATCGCGGCTTGCCCGGTCGCTCCCGCTACGGTCGTGCGCAACCCTCTCTCGTCGTCCCCGCGCAGGCGGGGACCCACCGGCCTTTCCGTTATTCCGACGTGATCGCCTCATCACCGCTGCTGCGGCGTATGGGTTCCCCGCCTGCGCGGGGACGACAGCGGAGAGGTGCGTGCACGTGATCGTTATGCCGCGCCCGCGGCATTTCACCTGTTCACTTTTCAAACAGCCCGGAGCCTTCGTCAGTCAGCGCGCATCAGACAAATTGAGATCGTCCCCTGTTGCTTTGCCTGGGCGCGGGGGGTCGCCCGTCTTCCGCTTTTCTCACCGCCCCTCAATCGAGGGGGATGGCGCGCCGACAAGGCGCAGTGCCCGGATTGCTCCGGGCGATGTCCGGCTGCGGCCGGACCATGGTGCACGACTGCGGTGCACCCGCGCCTCTCGGCGCGCCAACGCGGCATCTTGGCTTATCGCCTTTGACGGTGGTCGGACCGGGCCGGCTCCATAGTGGCCGACGAGGCTGCCCGAGTACCGCCCGGGGACGGGGCTTGCGTCATTACCCCGCTCGCGGGTGCCGCTCCCGCTCCCCGCCTCACGAACGCCTCCGGAAGGCGCCCCTCGAACACGGAACGAGATACATTCGATATTGCATATCTTCACACAAACAACAATAATTATTTTCTCATAGTAATATTTCTTATGGTGAATAACAGAATATTCGGCAGCGGCGCGGCCTCAAGTCCCGACCGCGCCCGGCGCCAGGATCACCGGCCGAAGAGGCCGGTGCCTGTTACAGCGTTCGTTGTTTGTGGCCGCATTCCTTGCAGGCGTATTCAACCCGGGTTTGCCCCGAATTGGCAGAGACCCGATTAGGCGCACCGCATTTGCCGCAGATGGCCTCGATACGGGTCTTGCCCTGCTTGATGGCGACCTTCCGCTCCAACGCCTCTCGTACCAGGCGCTCGGCCTCGGCACGCATCGCTTCCTTCGACATGTCACGCCTTTCCGCAGTTTCCTCCCATCTAGCAGAATAGCGCGGCCGGGCAGAGTGATATTTGACATATTACCAACATGGCACCTGCGAGCACGGCATTTGGGGAACGCGCCGCAGCGGTCACGATTATGACATATATATCGAGGGTACCTGCGCCTTGCTCGCAAGCGATCCCGCTTACGGGAGGAAATCGCCGCGCACCCGCTCGACGCCTGGAGCCGCAAAGCGCTGATGCGCACCACCTCGGCCGCGATCGAGCGCTGCAACCGGGGCGGTGCGATGGTTGATCAAGGCGAAGATATTGATCGACTGCGAAACGCCGACTTTCAGATGATCGTTGCGGAGCCAGGCGCGGGCCGCTCGTGCGGCGTTCCCCAACTCTTCATCCAGGCCTCGATCTCATCCCACGGCACGCCTTCGCGGGTGCGCCTGTACGCAGCAAGACGGCGAGCGTCTTCGGCCAACACGTCAGGCGCCCAGGGACCGGTCCCGCCGATCCGCATGGCTTCAAGCTCGGGCGACAGCGCCTCGTCGGCGGCCGCGATATCGGCCAGCAACTCAGACACGCTCAACCCGCGCGCCGCCGCGCGCGCTTCGAGCAACTCGGCGGTCCTGGCGTCGACCTGGAGATTGCGCACTTTGACGGTCATGCCGAAATCTTAAGGGATGAGCGACGGCAATGTCGAGCCTGATAGTGCAGCCTGTAGCCCGGATGGAGCGAAAGCGACATCCGGGTTCATTCTTCACGCCGCAAAAGTTACCCCGCAATTCGCTGCGCTCAACGCGGGCTACGCGAGCTTGTCTGTGAATCCGGATTTAACGCCTTCGCCTGTTGCGGCACGGCCTTTGTTGTTGTCGTCCCCGCGCAGGCGGGGACCCATAACCACCGACATTTCCTATATGGCAAAGCCTGCGCCGCATCGCCTCACCGCGGCGTGTGGGTCCCCGCCTGCGTGCGCGGGGACGACAGTCGAGAGTCAAGCGCTCACGGCTTTCCTCTCGCTCACCCCCGCTTGTTCTGCTGCACCTGCGCGCGCAGGCGCGCCTCCTGCTCGCGCAATTCCGGCGTGGCCGCATCGCCGAAGTCCTCGATCTCGAACAGCGGCCGGATCTCGATATCGCACTCTTCCTCGTGCGGATTGGGGCAGCGCCTGACCCAGTCGATCGCCTCCTGCAGCGACGACACCTTCCACAGCCAGAAGCCAGCGATAAGCTCCTTGGTCTCGGCGAAGGGGCCGTCGATCACGGTGCGGCTCTTGCCGGAAAAGCGCACGCGAGCGCCCTTGCTCGTGGGCTGCAGACCCTCGCCTGCGAGCATGATGCCGGCCTTCACCAGCTCCTCGTTGAACTTGCCCATGTCGGCGAGGAGCTTCTGGCTCGGCATCTGGCCCGCTTCCGACGCCTTCGTGGCTTTGACGATCACAATGACTTTCATGACTGCACCTCCTGTTACCGTGGCCTGCGGCCGGGCCCTTCCCGGCTTCAGCGGCCTCATCCTGAAGACGCCCGCGGAGGCCGGAACCCGACATTCTCGTTTGAAGATATTTCTTGTTTGAAGATATTTTCGGGCGCTGCGGTGACCATCAGCCCGCTTCGCTCACCGGGCCGGCCGCCCCTACTCCCCATGCAGCGCCTGCTTGAGCGCGGCGCGCAGATTGCCGAACGAAAACGGCGCAAACCGAAAGACCACGCGATGCCGGCCGGCCGGCACCTCGACGCCGCGGAACAGCACATCGGCGCGCAGGATCGGCGCGCGCACGCCGTCAATCTCGGCGACCCAGCCCGGATAATAAGTGTCGTGCAGCGCCAGCATGCCGCCGGTCCCGCTCTCGGTCTCGATCGCGACCCGGTCGGGGCGCCACGCGACGATGCGCGCGGGGCCGGCACTGCCCTCGCCCGTGTATGTCCGCGATGGCGGCGTATCGTCGTCGATCAGCACGCGGTCGGGCGACGGGCTCGCCACCAGGGCGCCGCTGGCAGTGGTGGCGTCCGCGTCGGCGATCTCCACCCGGCGCGAAAATTTGACCCTGGGTTCGGGATCGCGCAGGCGATAGATCCACACGTGCGGTCCGTCCTGCAGCACGTCGGCTGCCGGCGCGCGCGTGAGATGCGGCACCTTCTCGATCGGCCGGTCGAGCACCACGAATTCGAGCCCGAGCGCGCGCGCGAGCGGGCAGTCGAAATTGTCGAAGGTGGGCGGGAACTCGCGCAGCTCCGCCAGCCAGTTCGATTCGCCGGGCGACACCAGCCGGTCGTAGTTGCCGATGCGCAGCGGGTTGTAGCCGTTGGTCGCCTCGAGCCCGCGCACGATGGCGAGATTCTGCCACGGCCCGCCCATGCTGAACATCTCGACGCGCGGGCGCTCGCCCGCCGCCTGGCGCTCGCGCACCAGCCGCTCGATCTCGGCGAGCACCTTGGCATCCTCGGGCTTGGGCTGGTCGAGCACCGTGTAATAGCTGCGCGGCTCGGCGTTGAGCCGGAACGCGACGTTCCACCAGAGGAGATCAGCGACCGCGATCACCGTCACCACCGTGGCGACGATAAGACGCGCGCGCATCGTGCCGGCGAGCGCAAGGATCGCAATCGCAGCGACCGCGACCGGCAGCGCCTTGAGCACTTCGACCAACGCATCCATGCCGTGCCCCGTGCGCGTCGAGAACGCGACGCCCCAGGCCAGCATGGCGAGGACGCCGGCAACGGCGGCGAGGCTTGCCGCTATCCGCCGCGGCGGCAGGCCCGCGCGCACATAGTCGGCAAGCAGATGACCGGTGAGGAGCGCGAACGCCGCCACCAAGACGAAATCGGCATCGACCGGGCGACGGAATTTGTTGATGCCGGGCACGACGTCATAGGCCCAAACGAACAGCGGCGTATAGCGGCCGAACGCATAGATCAGCGCCGCCGCCATGATCGCCGTGAGCAGCATGCGGCCGCGCCGGAACGCCCCGCCACCGATGAAGCCGAACCACAGGAGCAGCACGATCGGCACGAAGCCGACGAACATGTAGTTGAACGAGTCGTCCGTATAGGCGGTCTCCGGCACGGTCGCGGGACCCGGCCCCCAGAACGTGTCTTGCACGCCATAGATGTTGGGGACGACGAGCTGCGCAAGGTGCGCCGGATAGAGCGAGCCCTTCAGCGCCTCGTCGAGGTTGAGGCTCGGACGGTTGGAGAGCGCCGCAAACTGCATGGTGAGGAGGAGCGGCACGGCGCAGAGCGCAAACCCAACGACCGCCATGGTGACGAGGACGGCCGCACGCTCGCGCAGATAGCGCCAGGGTCGCTCTGCGGTCGCGACCTCCGCCACCACCACTACGATCAGAACGAAACACAAGAGCATAGACACCTGGTTGCGCCCGAGCGCGAGCGCGGACGCGACGAACGCGAAGCCCGCCGCCAGAAGCAGCGAGCGGCGATCGAGCGCGAGCTGCAGCAGCAAGAGCGCCGGCGGAAAGAAGCCGTAGCTCATGATCAGCCCGGTATGCTGCAGCCGGCCGGCCGCCACGCCGCCGAACATGAAGACCGCGGCCGCGAGCACGCAGGCCGGCAGCGGCCAGCGCGCGCGCCAGCCGATCGCCGCCACGCACAGCCCGCCGATGAGTAGATGCGACAACGCAATGAGATCGAACAGGCGCAGCGACGGCGCCGGATCAATGAGCGCCGCGAGCAGGAACGGCGGTGCGAAGATCAGCGACTGCGGATCGGCAACGCTCGGATGCCCGCCGAAGTGATACGGGTTCCAGAACGGCGCCACGCCCGCATGGATGGAGGCGGCCAGGAACCGGAAGAAGGCGTAGAACTGGTTCTTGGAGTCCCAGGGAACAACCTTGTCGGCGACGATCCAGCGGCTCGCAGCGAGAAGCCAGATGCCGAGGATCAGCCCGAAGGCAGCAAGGAGACGCCCGAGGCCCGCCGAGGATGCCTCCGCCGCGCTTGTGGCGTCACCGGCGTCCGTAGCAGTTGCACTCATCTCTACTCCGGCCGTTCCGCGAAGCACGCGCTCAGGCCCGCCCGCTCGCGAACCAATCGAGCGGGATCGTCCGGTTGGTTCCCTCGGCGGCGAGCTTGCGATGGATGATGGCGCCACAGGCCGCAAACTGCATCGCAAGCCCGGTGTTGTTCTTGTAGTAGACGATCGCGCCGGAATCGCCCGCAAGCTTCGCCTTGCCGGCGACGAGATCGCCCAGCGTGTGCACGCGCTCGCGCTTGACCAGCCCTTTCTCGATCGGCTCCAAGAGCTCGACCTGCCGGTTGGCGGTGACGCTTTCCCAGTCGTTGATGATGATGTCGCTCGCACGCGCGAAGGTCTTCTCGTCGACCTCACGGCGGGTGTTGAGCACGTCGGAATTGGCGATGGTGATGACCATCTGGCCAGGCTCCAGCCAATCACCGTCGAACACCGGCTGCTTTGAATTGGTGGCGCAGCAGACCACATGCGCGCCGCGCACGACCTCGCGCGGATCGTCGAGCGCGACCACCTCGACCCGCTCGCCGGCCATACGCTCGACGAATGTCCGCCGGTGCGCCGGATTGGGGCTGAAGACGTTCACGCGCCTGATCGGGCGCATGGCGCAGATCGCGCGACAGTTCGGCAAGGCCTGCGCCCCGGTGCCGAAGAGGCCGAGCACGGACGCGTCCGGGTGCGCAGCCTCGGCGACCGCGAGTGCGCTGGTCGCGCCGACGCGAATTCCCGAGAGGTAGGATTCGTGCATGAAGGCGAGCGGCTCGCCGGTGCCGAGATCGTAAAGCACGATGATGGTCCAGTTCGGCGCATCCGGATCGGCGAGCGCCTTGCGCTGCGGATCATTCGCTGCGACCGTAAAGTTCGAGCCCGCGCGCACGCAGGCGACCGAAAAGCTCTGCACCGCGCCGGCATGGATATTGGCGGTGTAGCGCCGCCCCGCATCGGGGGTGTCGATGCCGTAGCGCAGCCGCGGCGGATTGACGGCATGGCCCTCGGCAAGATCGCGGAACGCCACCCGCATCGCCTCGATCGCTTCCGGAATGGACAGCAGGCGCTGGGCATCGTCGTCGGTGATCACGAGAGGCATGGGATGGGACCTATTTGTCTTCTCTCTTGTTGTCGTCTCCGCGCAGGCGGGGACCCATAATCCCGGCATCACGGTTGATCGCCGACAGTGCCACATCGCCAATACACGGCGTATGGGTCCCCGCCTGCGCGGGGACGACAGCAGAGAGGTTACAACTTCTCGATCTTCGGCATCACCTCGGTCTCCATCAGCTTGAGCGAGCGCAGCGCCTGTTCGAGCGTGAGCGTCCCGAAGAAGAGATACGAGAGCAGATAGTTGATGCCGAGCTCCGCCGCCTGGCGCTCGATCTCGGCCGCGACGGTCGCGGGCGAGCCTGCGATCGCCATGCCGTCCTTCTCCCATTCCTCGAAGGTGACGCCGCGCGGCACGAGGCCACGCACCTGCGCCTCGTTCTGGGCGTGCTTCTTGCGCAGCCAGTTGAGGTGCTCGACGTGGTATTCGACGTTGGGCTTGGCGAGCGCGCGCGCCTCCGCGTCGGTCTCCGCGATCACGATGTGGCGCAGCGCCCCAATCACGGCGCCGCCGCGGAACTCGGGCTTGGTCACGACGGGCCCGCCGCGCTTGGCGAGCGCCTCGCGATAAGCGTCGATGTTGACCTTGGAATAGGCGGTCGGGCCGTTGGCGACGAAATGCATGCCATGCTCGCCCGACCAGGTAGCGCCGGTGGTGTTGGAGGAGCCGTACCAGAACGGCGGCATCGGCTGCTGCAACGGGCGCAGCGCCATCGGCACGTTGGCGTAGGTGTAGTGCTTGCCGGTGTAGCTGAACGTGTCGTTCGACAGCGCCGTCGTCATGCAGTCGAAGGCGTCGATGAAGATCTCGCGCGAATCCGCGTGCGCCACCTTGTGGTAGCCGAGCTCGAACGGTGACACGCCGCGGCCGACGCCCACCTCCAGCCGCCCGTTGCTGAGATGGTCGAGGATGCAGATCTCTTCCGCCAGCCGCAGCGGCGAATAGAGCGGGAGGAGATAAACCAGCGGCCCGAGCCGGATGCGCCTGGTCGCGCGCGCGAGCGCGCCGAGATAGACGCCCGGCACCGGCACGAGATTGAGCGGGGTCGCGTGATGCTCGGCGACATGCAGGCCATAGATGCCGGCCTCGTCGGCGGCGGCGGCGAATTTCAGGCGCTCGTCGAGCGTCACCGCCATCGGGCGATTGGCGTATTCGACGTGATCAAAGATTCCGACTTTCATGGGCTCCCCGGTACTTTCCTTGGCTGGCGGCGCGGGCGCCAGCCGGCGGTCGGGAGCACCTTGCACGATCTTTTGCCGGCGTGGAAGGCATGCGCCGCGCGGGCTCTCTGGAGCCACGGTTGACTTTGCGGCGGTGGCCTTCCAGCATGATCTGATGTCGTTTTCCGCCCTGCAGGCGAGCCGCGCCGACACCCGCAAGAGCGACGCATTGGCACTTGCGACCGACGGGTTCATCGGACCGGTCAGGCTTCTCAGCGCGGCGCAATCCGCGCTGATCGCTCGGCACTGGCAGCAGATACGCGGGAGCGTCTCCCTGGAGTGGCTCAAGGGTCTCGCCGCCAGCGACCGCGTCTTCTTCGACATCGCGACCGATCCGGCGTTGCTCGCGCGGCTGCGGCCGCTGCTTGGCGACGACATCGTGCTTTGGGGTGTGTCCATCATCGAGCGTGACCCCGGCCAGATTCATCCCTGGCATACCGACATCGAGAGCTCGGGCGAAGGACGGTTCGTGTCGGTTTGGATCGGGATCGAGAACATGTCGCGGGCGGCCGCCCTCAAGGTGATGAGCCGGTCGCACACGTTAGGCAAGACAATCCAGCAGGTGCAGCACGAACACGGCCGCCAGCGCGGCGAAGCAACCGACGAGGCCGTGCTCGAGTGGTCACGGCGGCTCGACCCCGCCGCAACGCTGGTGCATCCCTCGATGACCGACGGGGAGGCCGTCATCTACGACGGGCGCCTTTGGCATGCCACCGACAACCGCAGCGACCGCCGCCGCACCGCGCTGCTCCTGCAATACGCGGCGGCGAACGATGCGCCCACACGGGTCCCGGATTTCAGCCAGGCCGAATGGCCGTTCCGTTACACCAGCCAGCGCATCCCGGTCATTGCGGCGAGCGGCCGGGCAGACCCAAAGTGTCGCGTCGTCCTACCGCCGATCCTGTGCGAGGGCCGCGAACGGGTCACGACCATCGTGCAGCCGTTCATCGTGCAGCCGTCCTCGCCAAGCGCGAACGGGCCGAGTGCGCCATGGCAGACGTTTGCGTTCTTCCACGCCCCGAGCGTTTCGTTCCAGGCGATCGAGAGTCACGCCTCGACGCTGGCGCCGGGACACTCGCCGCATCCGCCGCATACCCACATTGAAGAAGAGCTGCTGATCGCGCTTCAGGGCGACGCCGAGATTCTGATCCCCGAGGGACCGGCGCCCGACAATGCCCGTATCGAACGCCTGGCGCCGGGCGACTTCGTCTACCACCCGGCGTACCAATATCACACCATCCGCAACGCCGGCGACCGGCCGATCAGCTACCTGATGTTCAAGTGGCAGGCCGCCCCTCTGGTCGCCGCTGCGCCGCTGGCTTCGAGCGTCTTCCGGCTCGGCGGAATTGGCGCGCGGCCCGAGGCGGAGCCATTCAAGACCACGCTGCTGTTCGAGCACCCGACGCTGTTTCTGTCGAAGCTACATGCCCACGTCACCGACCTGCAGCCGGGCGCGAGCTATGCGCCGCATGTCGACGACTACGACATCGCCATCGTGATGCTCACCGGCAAGGTCGAAACACTCGGGCGCATCGTCGAGCCGTTCGGCGCGATCTACTATGCGGCCGGCGAGCCGCACGGCATGCGCAACGTCGGCACCGAGCCGGCACGCTATCTCGTGTTCGAGTTTCATGCCCCCGCGGACGACCGGCCCAAGTGGCGCGGTCCGGGCTGGCGAAGACAGAAGATCCGTCAAACGCTCGCGCGGCTGCGCGACCCGGCTTCGGCCGCCGACCTGTTGCGACAACTGCCGCATGTGGCCAACGAGATGTGGGGCGAATACCGGCCGCGCACGCACGTCGTTGCCAACGCGCGCGCGCTTGCCCGAACAATGCGCGGCCTCTTGAGGCGCGGCGATCAGCGCTAGAGCCTGAGCAAGCGCTTGACGTTGCCGCTCGCGATCTTGGCCTTGTCCTCGTCGCAGAGCGGGATGCTGGCGAGCCAGCGCGGCGCCGGCGGCTGCGCCTCGAACGGATAGTCGACCGAGAACATGATGCGATCGACGCCGAGCTCCATCACGCTGCACAAAAGCGCGCTGTCGGAGAAGAAGCCCGAGGTGGTGACATAGAAGTGCTTGCGGAAGATGTTGCTGAACGGGACCGAATCCTTTTCCGAGCGCATGAACGCATTGTTGATGCGCCAATTGAGGAACGGCACGCCCTCGCCAAGGTGCCCGAGGATGATCTTGAGCTTCGGATGGGCGTCGAACACGCCTGACAGGATCAGCCGCACCGCCTGCGTCGCGGTCTCCAGCGTATAGCCCCAGGCCGCGCGCAACAGGATCGGATAGCGGGCGGCGTAATCCTTGTAATAAGTGTCGATCACTGCCGGCTGCGGCATGGAAGGGTGCAGGTAGATCGGCACGTCGAGCTTCTCGGCGCGCGCGAAGACCGGCCAGATGCGCTTGTCGTCGAGCCACACCCCGTTGGCAAGCCCGTGGATCATCGCGCCCTTGAAGCCGAGCGTGGTGACGCAGCGGTCGAGCTCGTCGGCGGCGGCGTCCGGCAGGCTCGTGGGCAGCGCCGCAAAACCCGCAAAGCGGGTGGGATGCGCCTTGATCAGCTCGGCAAGGCGGTCGTTGACCCGGCGCGCGAAGTCGACCGCGACATCGGCTGAAAGCTTCTGGGTCGAGGGCGCGGTGTGCGAGAGCACCTGCATGTCGATGCCGTCGGCGTCCATGGCCTTGAGGCGCTCCTCGCCGACATCGCGCAGCCTTTTCACGATCACGGGTACCGGATTGACGTCGAGCCCAGAATAGGTCGCGATCAGCTCGTCGTCGGCATAGTGCTCTTCGAGCGCGATGATCGGGCATTGCGGATTTTGCAGCATCGAACCCCCTTTGGCGTTGGCGCGGCACCATGCCCGATCGGGCCGCGGCAGGGAAGACGGCCTGTTCGCACAGGGCCTTCTACTCTAGGCTCGGCGGAAGGAGGTCTTAGCCATGCAGGTCTTCAATTTGCGGCAGGAACAGGCGTGGAATCCCAAGAAGCACGTCGAGAAAGTCCTCGGCGAGGTCGAGGAGGGTGACGTGACGGTGGCGTGCTGGGAGCCCGGCCAGATCAGCCCCTATCACTGCCATCCCGACGCGACCGAGATCTATTTCTGCTTCGAGGGCGGCGGCAGGATGCGCACCCCGAAGGAGACCGTCGACATCGTGCCGGGCTCGTTCGTGGTGCATCCGCCGGGCGAGCTGCACGAATACATCAACGGCCCCGCCCGCACGCTGCTCTTCCGGGTACGCTACGGCGCCGACATGGCGAGCCGCCACATCGACTGGCGCGGCAACCCGGACTGGAAGCAGTCGGCGACGGACGCCGCGTACTTCCGCGCGCATCCGCCAGGGTGACCGGCGGCCACTCCGCGGTTCTTGTGAAAGCACACAGACTTCCCTACACGGCACGATGGGACTCCCTCTCCCTGTCGGGGAGAGGGAGCCGGCCGCACCCGCGGCTCGTTCGTGCCCGAACTCATCAGCAATTGGAGCAGACAATGGCCAAGGCGTACTGGGTGTCGTCCTATCGTTCGATCTCGAATCCTGAAGCCGTGGCGGCCTACGCCAAGCTCGCAGGCCCCGCGCTCGCCGCCGCGGGCGGCAAGTTCCTGGCACGCGGGATCGCTGCGCAGGCCTACGAGGCGGGCCTCAAGGAGCGCATCGTCGTGATCGAGTTTCCGAGCGTCGCGGCCGCGGTCGCGGCGCACGACAGCCCTGCCTACCAGGCCGCGCTCAAAGTGTTCAACAACGCCGGCGAGCGCGACTTCCGCATCGTCGAGGGCGTGGAATAGACCGGATCAACCGGGCGGCTGCGTCGTCGGCGGCGTTGCCGGCGGTGTTGCCGGCGCCGCAGGTGCCGTCCATGCCTTGTACTCCTCCGGCTTGATGGAGGGCCATTTCTTCAGGAAGACAACGATCTTCCAGATCTCGTCGTCGGGCACGCCAGCCGTCGCGAAGCTCGGCATGCCAGTCATCTTGATACCGTTCTTGATCACCCAGAACAGCTCCTTGGGCTGGCGCTCGCCAACGGTCTCCTTGAGATCGGCCGGGCTCGGCTGCAGGCCCTCCGACCATTTCGCCCACTCGCCGCCCGGCGCGCCGTGGCAGTTCACGCAGCCGCGCGTGGCGTAGGCGCGCGCACCCGCCTGGACATCGGTCGGGCTCTCCGCCGGCGGGCTGTCCTTGGCATGGCGCGCGATCGACGCCTGCCGCACCTGGATAAGCAGGCGCTCGACGATCCAATGGTCGGGATCGACCGCCGCAACGCTGTAGAAGCCGCCAAAGAAATAGAACCCCGCGACGATCGCCCCGAGAATGCCTAAGAATCCGACCAGCACCAGAAATTTGGCCATGCAACAAGCCTCCCCTGCCTCAAGACCCCGGTGCAATGATGGTAACGCAATCGATCCACGTGGGGAATGGAGCAACGCCGGCTCGCCGAGGAGCCGGCGCCGCAGCCAAGATGCCTTCCAACTGGTAAAATCCTCCGCCGCAATGCTGCGCTGCTGCTTGCGGAGTCCTTAAGGCCAAGTGCGTAGCGTGCCGCACCTCTGACGCAGGCGCGCACCCATGGGCCTCCTCTTCAAAGCTGTTCTCGCCTTCGGCATCGGCGTCGGCGCCGTGATGATGCTGCAGACGTTCGGGCTGTCGTCGATCAAGCAGCAATTGCGAACGCAGCAGGCCGCGCTGCCGCGCGTCGAGATGATGCCGATGCCGAAGCTCGACACGCGCGCGTTCCAAAACGTGCTGCATCCCAAGATCGATCCCAACATCGGCCAGAACGCCTGGCGCGGCACTATCGCGAACTTCGGCAGCGGGGCACGCGTGCCGGCGCCCGCGTTTCCGCGCCTGCCGCGTTATTGACCGGCCGCATCGCGCAGGCGTTGACGCAAAACGCATCAGCCGCGCAGCCGGCGCTGTGGACGCGAACCTTGATCTTGCGCCCCGCCCTTCCTAGGCTGCCCACCAAGCTGCCGCCCGCAGGCCCGATTGACGAAGCGAGAGGCGCTGAGGAATGAGCAAGATCATCATCTCCTATCGCCGCGCGGATTTCGGCCGCCATCGCGGGCCGCATCTTCGACCGGCTGGCGAGCCACTACGGCGACGAACAGGTGTTCATGGACGTGGACAAGATCCCGTTCGGCACCGACTTCCGCGAGCACATCCGCAAGGTCCTGCTCGAAGGCGACATTCTGCTGGCGGTGATCGGCCCCAACTGGCTCGGCAGGAGCGCGGACGGCTCAAGCCGCATCAGGGAGGACGCCGACCCGGTGCGCGTCGAGATCGAGACCGCGCTGCGGCAGAGGACGCGGATCATCCCGGTGCTGGTCGATGGCGCCAGCATGCCGGGGACGGCGGACCTGCCCGAGGGCCTGCAGGACCTCGCCTATCTCAATGCCGCCCCGCTCGACGTCGGCCGCGATTTCCGCGCCCACATGGACCGGCTCGTCCGCTCGATCGACGGCATGCTTGGGCGCGACCGCGCCCCTGCCGCCGCACTGGCCGCCCGCAAAGGCAGGGCGAGAAGAAGCATCGCGCTCGCCGCCGTCGCGACCGTGCTCGTTGGCGTCACGGTTTTCCTAGTCGCGCCCGCGCACTGGTTCTCGCCGACGCGGTCGGTGCAGCAGGGCTCGGGTCCCTCGCTGGCGCCGGCGGACGAGCCCGACATCAAGAACGCAGCCGCGCCGCCGCGCGTCGGACCCAATGTCAGCAACATGGCGGCGCCGGCGCCGTCCAAGATCCCGGCGGCGCCATTGCGCAGCGAGCCTGAGCCCGCAACCTATCGGGTGCTGGCGAGCGTCTCCGGCGGCGTGCAGAACCTGCGCAGCGGCCCGGCCGTGAAATATTCCCTGGTGGCCGCGATCCCGGCCGGCGCGACCGGCCTCACGCTCGGCGCCTGCCGGGCGTCGGAAGATGGAACCAAGCCCTGGTGCGCCGCCAAGTGGCGCAACTACGCGGGGTGGATCTCAAGCTGCTGCATCGTCGACGAAAAGACCGGCGCGGCGCCGCGCGTCGAATGAGCGCGCGGGCCGGGAACACGCTTGCGTAACAGAGGCCCCGTTCCCACCGTAAAGGGGTAGTATGGCCTGCACGGCCTCGCGACGGCCACCGGAGGATGACCCATGCGCCTGTCTTACGCCTTTGGCATGTCCTTTCTGCTCCTGCCCGTGCTGGCGTTTCTGCCGATGATCGGGGCGCACTCGGAATCGGCCGCCGTCCAGATCGATCCGCCCGCGCTCGACGAGCCCGTGGCCAAGGGCCTCGAGACCGCCGTGATTGCCGGCGGCTGCTTCTGGGGCATCCAGGCGGTCTACCAGCACACCAAAGGTGTGATGAACGCCGTGTCGGGCTATGCCGGCGGCAAGGCCGAGGATGCGCACTATCGGATCGTCGGCTTCGGCGGCACCGGCCACGCCGAGGCGGTGCGCGTGACGTTCGATCCGAGCGTCGTGTCCTATGGCAAGATCCTGCAGATCTTCTTCTCGGTCGCGCACGACCCGACCCAGCTCAACCGCCAGGGCCCGGACAGCGGCACGCAATATCGCTCCGAGATCTTCCCGCAGACCGATGCGCAGCGCCGCGTCGCCAAGGCCTATATCGCGCAGCTCGACGCCACGCACGTTTTTGCCACGCCGATCGTGACCAAGACCGATACCGACAAGGCTGCGTTCTATCCGGCCGAGGACTATCACCAGGATTACGCCACCAACAATCCCCACCAGCCCTACATCGTCTACAACGACCGGCCCAAGGTCGAGCACCTCAAGACGATGTTCCCGGATTTCTATCGCGAGACGCCGATGACGGTCGCGGCCGCAAAGGCGGCGGGGGGTTGACGAAAAGTCGTGTCGCGAATGTTCGCCGTCATGCCCGCACATAGCGCGACGCGCGTGAACGCGCTTATGTCGCCGGCATCCACGTCCTAAGGTCGCGAGCCACATATCAAAGACGTGGATGGCCGGGACGAGCCCGGCCATGACGTGGAGAGGATGTCGAGAACCATAAGAGCTCGTATCAACGTACGCATCCGGTGGAATCCGCGGAGGCGGGCGTTACAGCGCATGTTAGATTGCGATTGGCGCGGCTGCGCTTTGCTGGTGGTCGCGCGCAATTCAAGATGGTCGCCGGCGAAGACCCGCAATACATTGCTGACGTCAGAATGCTGGTTGTGGCGGATGCAATAGGGTTGACCTTGATGGCTCCCGATAGGCGTGAAAGTGATCGAGAGTTTTGTGCCCGAGCGCTCGCTTACTTGAAACGAGCACTTCCCGATGAGCCCGACGAGGCATGCATCGTGCTGTCTCGCGAGGACTCGCCCGTGCTGACGGACCTCAACAACGGCCTGTTGGTTGCCTACTTGGTGGACCAGGTAGATCACTTCCGATACGTTCTGCAGAGGCACTTGGATGGCGCCGGACTCAGTGAGGCCGAACTGCATCAGCAAAGCATCGCGAACCTGCGCGCCCTTCTCGAACAGATGGACATGAAGGTTCAACCTTACGGAAATGTGTTCGCGATCCTCTGTGGAGGAAATTTCGAAGCCTCCGCCATACTGGTCGATCAGCTTTGGAACGACGCGCTTGCACATCTGGCGCCGAATGGATTCGTTGTGGCCATACCATGCCGCAATATCCTGGCGTTCTGCGATGCGGGGAATCCTTCAGGGCTGCAAGAATTGCGTCAGATCATCGAGCGCACGCAGGACGACGAGGACCATCCCATCTCATCCGTGCTCTATCGGCGGCACGCCGGAGCGTGGGAGCCGCATGCCGATTAAGGCTGTGCACGGGGTCGCTGTCCGTCCAATTGGTGACGTGATCGAAGCGATCAAGCGGCGGCCTGCGATTGACGCTCGCGCTTCCAGTTCCAAGGCAGCAGATCGTTGCTATCAACGGCATCGCTATGGTTTGAATTCTGGTGTGCCCCACGTCGCAAGCCACCGCACCACGTCCTCATGCGGAATGGTCGGCTCGCCAGCCTTGATCGCCGCCCAGCGGCGATCAGGCTCAACGGTTGCCCTCTCATGCGCCAACATTCAGGCGACAAGCTCGGCGAGGGATAATCCTCGCTCTACAGCCAACAATTCGAGCGCGCGGGCGGTTGCTTCGTCCACTTCGATCGTGCGTGTTTTTCCAGTCATGCCGCCAGCATATCAAGCCAAAGCGGCAAGCTCACCAGCCGCGTGCATCTCGCGGCGCAGCCATTCCGGCGCGATGTCAAAGCCGTTCGGCCAGGTCGGAGCGCCAAATTCAAGGAATACGCGGCCGAAATTGGCCTCCTCCCGCAGCGGCTCCAACATGGAGCCAGGCTCGTTGACCATATCACTGAAATCGTGGGCCCCTTCGCTGCCGTCGCTGAAGCGAAGGCGAAGGCGCAGGCGAAAAGCTCCTAGCCACTCGAGACGTACTACGTTAGTCAAATCAAGACCTGCAGTCCTTTCGGCATGGCTTGTGAGTAAATCCTAGGCGAGAAATTCCGCAAGCCGAGGTATGAGACCCGCGACGTCGCGACATTGGCATTCCCATATCACTAGAATGCGCCAGCCAAGGGCCCGTAGCTGCGCCTCAACCTCCCGATCCCGCGCAACATTGCGAGCAAGCTTCACGTTCCAATAAGTCGCGTTTGCCCGAGTAAGCTAGGCCGAGAACGTTCTCAAGAAGAAAAGAACGTGGCAATGTATCACGAAGGACACGAAGATATTCCGTCAATGTCCTAGCGCGCGGATCGTCCAAACGTCGCGCGTCCCCTGTCGCCCAATATCCAGACTTGGAAAATGGCTGGCATGGCGGCCCACCGATGAGCACGTCGGCTTCTTTGACCTTCAACACTGCCGCAGCCAAAATATCTTTTGATACAACTTTGGCAATGTCGGCCTCTATAACGCCCCACGACCGATTTTGGCGAAGCGTGCGACAAGCGACTGGATCTATCTCCAACGCAACGGCTGTATGAAATCCAGCCGCCTCAAATCCAAAATCAAGACCGCCGACGCCTGTGTAGAGCGATATCAGCTTTAATTGACTGCTTGCTTTTTCGTCTTGGGAGATCGACGATCACGCTCCCATGCAACCCAGCCTTTCGCAAGGATGTCGTCAACGTTCTGGGATTTGAACTCGATAGATCGCGACATCGGAGATGGGTTGTTCATCAAAGGATCGGCGGCAATAAATACCGCTCGCTTCGGATCAATTCCCAGAAAGATAGTGGTAATCAACGCGTGAGGGTCGACAAATACCTCGAGCACTCCCTTAAGCTGGCTACCATACTTTATCTGAAAGCGATGCTCATCGTCTGGACAATTCCGAGTAGGCTCTGCATTCGCAAAGAAAGCGTAAGCAAGTACACCACGTCGTTCACCGGCAGGCGTTTCAAAAACTACGTAGAACGGGGCTCGATTCGGCTCTGACGCATGCAGCACCCTGCAGCCCCGGCCCTCAAGCGCTTCGACAATGAAACGCAGCAATGGCTCTTTGTCCGCTCGGCTCACGGAATATGTCTTCCAGCCGAACGCTTTTTCTGCCCCAACGGCCGACTCAGGTAGTTTCATGATCTGAAGCTTAGCCGATTGGCTCTCTGTGAGAATAGCCAATGGCCGCTAAGCAGCCCTCGCTCCAAGCGAGGGCGGATCAGCTCTGAAGGGCGAGAAGATCGCTATATAGCGAGCCCTAGCGATGCGCCGACCGCTCCTGGCCCACCTATCCAAGAAACTCCCGAGCTTCCCTGCTCCGCGACGGATGCTCCACCCCCGGGTCAAGCCCGGGAGCTAAGGGCTAATTGTCGAGGAAGCTCCGCAGCTTCCTGCTCCTCGACGGATGCTTAAGCTTCCTTAGCGCCTTGGCCTCGATCTGGCGGATGCGCTCGCGCGTCACCGAGAACTGCTGGCCGACTTCTTCCAGCGTGTGGTCGGTGTTCATGCCGATGCCGAAGCGCATGCGCAGCACGCGCTCCTCGCGCGGCGTGAGCGAGGCAAGCACGCGGGTCGTGGTCTCGCGCAGGTTCGACTGGATCGCGGCATCAATCGGCAGGATCGCGTTCTTGTCCTCGATGAAATCGCCGAGGTGGGAATCCTCCTCGTCGCCGATGGGCGTCTCCAAGGACAAAGGCTCCTTGGCGATCTTGAGCACCTTGCGCACCTTCTCGAGCGGCATGCCGAGCTTCTCGGCCAGTTCCTCCGGCGTCGGCTCGCGGCCGATCTCGTTGAGCATCTGGCGCGAGGTGCGCACGATCTTGTTGATGGTCTCGATCATGTGCACCGGGATGCGGATGGTGCGCGCCTGGTCGGCGATCGAGCGGGTGATCGCCTGCCGGATCCACCACGTGGCGTAGGTCGAGAACTTGTAGCCGCGGCGGTACTCGAACTTGTCGACCGCCTTCATCAGGCCGATGTTGCCCTCTTGAATGAGGTCGAGGAACTGCAGGCCGCGGTTGGTGTATTTCTTGGCGATCGAGATGACGAGGCGCAGGTTGGCCTCGACCATTTCCTTCTTGGCCTGGCGCGCCTCGCGCTCGCCCTTCTGCACCATGTGCACGATCTTGCGGAACTCGCCGATCTCAAGGCCGGTCTCGCCCGCCAGCGTATGAATTTGCGTGCGGTGCTCCTTGATCTTGTCCTTGTCCTTGGCGACCAGCGCCTTCCAGCCCTTGGCGGAGAGCTTGGAGACGCGGTTGAGCCAGCGCGGGTCGAGCTCGGAGCCCTGGTACTGCCGCAGGAAGTCCTCGCGCGCGACGCCGTGGCTTTCGGCAAGCCGCATCAGCCGGCCCTCGTAGCCGACGAGCCGCTTGTTGATGTCGTAGAGCTGCTCGACCAGCGAATCGATGCGCGCCTGGTTGAGCCGCAGCGACTTCACCTCGGTGATGATCTCTTCCTTGAGCTTCTTGTACTTGCGCTCCTGTGCGGGCGTGAGCGCGTCGCTCTTCAGCCGCAGCGCAATGTCCTGATCCTGCAGCCGGCGCAGCCGCTTGTACTCGCTCGCCACCGTGTCGAAGGTCTCGAGCACCTTGGGCTTAAGCTCGGCTTCGATCGCGGCCAGCGAGAGCGAGCCCTCCATGTCGTCTTCGTCGAAGTCGGCTTCAGAGGCGCCTTCGGGCTTCTCCTCCTCGTCGGCAGGAGCGCCGGGCCGCGGCGGCGTCTTGAACGGGGTCGCGCTTGCGGGCGCGGTCGCGGGCGCCGCCATCTGCGGCGTCTGGCCGTTCGTGCCGGGGGCCGCCATGCCGGGAACCACGATCGGCTGGCCGTCGGGGCCGACCGGCGCCGGCATCGCCTTGGCGTCGGGGCCGGCGTAGGTCGCTTCCAGATCGATGATGTCGCGCAGGAAGACCTTGCCCTCGTTGAGCTCGTCGCGCCAGATGATGATGGCCTGGAAGGTGAGCGGGCTCTCGCAAAGCCCCGCGATCATGGCCTCGCGGCCGGCCTCGATGCGCTTGGCGATCGCGATCTCGCCCTCGCGCGACAGAAGCTCCACCGAGCCCATCTCGCGCAGATACATGCGCACGGGATCATCGGTGCGCTCGGCCGGCTCCTTGGTCTCGATCTTGGCCGGAACCGCGCGCTGGACCTCGACGATCTCGCCGCCCTCGGCCTCCTCCTCCGGCTCCTCGCGCGCCTCTTCGTCGCTGTCGGTCTCTTCGGTCTCGACCACGTTGACGCCCATCTCGCTGAACATCGCGAGGACGTCCTCGATCTGCTCGGAATTGACCTCCTCGGAGGGCAGCACCGAGTTGATCTGATCGACCGTGACGTAACCGCGCTTCTTGGCGCCGCGGATGAGCTTCTTGACGGCTGCGTCCGAGAGGTCGAGCAGCGGGAGCGGGGTGTCCGGTGTTTCCGGCGCATCCTTTTCAGGCGTCTCCGGCTTCACCTCTTCCTTCTCCTTCACAACCGTCCTGGTCTTGCTCGCCATCAATCTCTCCTCACGTCCCCTGCCCTGGGGAGCACGCGCGCGAATCAGAGCTCCCCTATCCTAGGGGAAGACTCTCCCGCACCCCACACCAGCCTACTGGTACCCACCCGGTACCCCGCCCAAACCCATATCTAGTTACCGCTAACCCCACCGCCTAGGGCCCGGCCGTTCCGACCGCGCCAAAAGGGCAGCACCACCCCCGGCACTACCCCGATCGCATTCCCACCGAATCGCATTCCCAGCGAATCGCGTTTCCAAGTGTCACGGAGCCGCCCTAAGCTCCCATTAACCTAATACCAGCCCGGACAACCCGGGATATTCCCGAGCGCCCGCCGTTGATTTCCACGCCGGCACCGGCGTCAAAACCCAGCCACGCCGCGGCCCGAAGACGCCCCGAACCCCTCAATCAGGGCTTCGGTGCCTTCGATCACCGATAGGCGAGCCTTCACGTCCTGCAGCCAGGAATAGTTGGCCTCGGTAGTGTCCCGACCCAAGGCCTGCTCGGCGTCCTTAAGCTCCTTAATTAGGGAATGCCATTGCCGATGCAAGGCGAAAAGCTGATTCCATGTCATCACCACGTCGGCCGGCGCAGCATCGGCGCGCGCGCCCCACACCGACGGCGTGGTGATCGCCCGCTCAAGCCGCGCGAGCTGCTCGGTAACGCCGCGGCGCGCGAGTTCCACCCGTATCGCCTCGGGATCGCAGCCGCCGCCGAAAGCGCCGTGATGGGCCGCGATGTCGATCAGCGCAGCCTTGACCTTCTCGGCATCCGGATGGCGGAAATCGGTGCCTTCCAGCTCTTCCAGGTGCTCATCGAGCAGCCAGGGATGGTTGATCGCCGCCTGCAGGATCAGCGCCTCGCGCAACGAAATCGCGACCCGGCCGCGATGGATCGGGCTTGCGGCAAGCTGCGGGCTTGCGACGATGTACGGCCCTTCGACGGCGGGGCGAGCCGCGCCAGAGGAGCGAGCAGCGCCGGGGCGAGTAGTGAACGGCGAATAGCGATTAGGGGAAGAATTTCGCCGGGGCTTCTCCCCCCTGTTCCCCATTCGCCATTCGCTATTCGCCCCTCGCCCGGGCTGTTGTCCGAAGCGAGGTCTTTCATCAAAGAACAGCCGCCGCAGCCGCTCGCCGAAATCGCGCCGATAATATTTGCGCACCGTCTCGTCGCCGACCTCGGCGGTAATCGCGCCGAGACGCGCCTCGAGCGCGGCGCGCCGCTCGGGCGTCGCAAAGCCGCCGGCCTCGGTTTCGCGCGTCCACAGCACCTCCGCGAGCGGGCGGGCGGCGGCAAGCACGCCATCGATCGCCTCCCGGCCACCCGAACGCCAGAGATCATCCGGGTCCTGCCCTTCCGGCAGGGTCGCAAACTTGAGGCTCTTGCCGGGGCGCACCAGCGGCAGCGCCAGATCGACCGCCCGATAGGCCGCGCGCCGGCCGGCGCCGTCGCCGTCGAAGCAGAGGATCGGCTCGTCCGCCATCTTCCAGATGAGCCCGAGCTGATCGGAGGTGAGCGCCGTGCCGAGCGGCGCCACCGTCGCCTCGTAGCCGGCATTGACCATTGCGATCACGTCGACATAGCCCTCGACCGCAACCACCACCGGCGCGCCAAGCTTGGCTTGCGCAGGCTGGGTCGACTTGCCGGCGTGGGCCGCCGCGCGCGCGGACGCGATGTTGTAGAGCGTCGCGCCCTTGTGGAAGAGCGAAGTCTCGGGCGAGTTCAGGTACTTCGCCTGCGCATCCTTCTCGAGCGCGCGGCCGCCGAACGCGATCACGCGGCCGCGCAGATCGGTAATCGGAAACATCACGCGGTCGCGGAAGCGATCGTAGGGAACCGGGATGTCCTCGCCCGCAACGAGAAGGCCGGCCGCCACCATGTCGTCGACCGACACGCCCTGATTGCCGAGGTGCTCCTTCAGCGCGAAGCGCTCGCTCGGCGCATAGCCGAGCCGGAACTTGAGCTGCGTTGCCGGATCAAGCTCGCGGTCGGCCAGATAGCCGCGCGCCTTGGCGCCGCCGCGCCCGGCGAGCGTCGCCTCGAAGAACTGCGCCGCCATCTCCATGACGTCGGCGAGCGTGCGACGCTTCTCCTCGCGCGCCTCTTCTTCGTGGGAAACCTTGGGCAGCGGCATGCCGGCTTCCGCCGCCAGCCGCTCCACCGCCTCCGGAAACGAGAGGCCCTCGGTGAGCATCAGGAAATCGAAGATCGAGCCGTTCTTGCCGGAGGAGAAATCAAACCACGCCTGCTTCTGGTCGTTGACGAAGAACGACGGCGTCTTCTCCTTGTTGAACGGGGAGAGGCCCTTCCATTCCCGCCCGGCCTTGCGCAGCTTCACGCGCCGGCCGACGACCTCCGAAACCGGAAGCCTGGCACGCAGCTCATCGAGGAACTGGGGCGAGAAACGCATGGTGAGCAGCCAGGATACTGTGATTCGCCAGCGTAGCCGGTAATCTGGGGCAGAATAGAGTCGGGATAGAGTTGGGCCGCGGCCAAGCGTGCCGAAGCCGACTTGTCCTAGTTATCCACAGGGCGGAACCCGCGGAGGGCCATCGATATGCCGAAATGCATGTTCTTTCCCGGCCTGCTTGCAGGCCTTACCCTCCTCGCCCCTGCCGCGCGGGCCGAGCCGGACTTCGCCGGCAAGACCATCACCATCGTGTCGAGCTTCGGGGCGGGCGGCGGCTACACCACCTATGCGGAGATCGTGGCGCGGCACCTGGGCGCGCACCTGCCCGGCAAGCCGAACGTGATCGTGCGCACCATGCCGGGCGCCGGCGGGATGAACGGCACGCAGCACCTCTTCAACGTGGCGGCGCGCGACGGCAGCGTGCTTGGCGTCGTGCCGCAGACGGTCGCGATCGCGCAGGCGCTCGGCACCGGCGCGCTGCGCTACGACGCGCCGGCCTTCAACTGGATCGGGCGGGTCAATTCCAACATCGAGGTGCAGCAGACCTGGCACACCGCCGCGGTCAAGACCATCGAGGACGCGCGCACCAAGGAGGTCGTGGTCGGCGGCACCGGACCGGATTCGTCGTCGGTCATGTTCCCGCGCATCCTCAACGCCATGTTCGGCATGAAGTTCAAGGTCGTGGCCGGCTACGAAGGCGTCAACATGGTGAGCATCGCCATGGAGCGCGGCGAGGTCCAAGGCATGGTGCGGCCGTGGTCGATCACCAAGACGGTGCGGCCGGAATGGCTGCGCGAACACAAGATCAATCTCCTGGTGCAATACGCGCTCGCGCGCCATCCAGAGATCCCCAACGTGCCCGCGGTGGTCGATCTCGCGCAGACACCGGAACAGCGCCAGGTGCTCAGCCTCTATGCCAGCGGCAGCGCCATCGGCCGCGCGATCGTGGCGCCGCCCGGCGTGCCGGCGGAGACGGTCGCGGTGCTGCGCAAGGCTTTCATGGACACGATGCGCGACCCCGCGCTGCTTGCCGACGTCGCCAAGAGCCGCATCGACATCGATCCGCTCGCGGGCGACAAGCTGCAGGAGATCGTGCGCCAGGCGGTCGCGGTGCCGCCGCGGGTGGTCGAGCAGGCCAAACGCTTCTCGTCTGGTCGTTGAAGAGCCTCGTTGACGAATTGCAGGGTGGGCAAAGGCGTGGGCACCGTGCACACACTTCGCCAGTCGCACGGCGCAGCGCCGTGCCCACCATCACCGCTCCGTGGTGGGCACAGCGCTGGGCACGTGGAGGGGTGCGCGCGCGTTGACCGCGCTTTTGCCCACCTTACCAATCTTGCTACCAATCTTGCGCGGCCCCGCTAGAATTCCTGCCACAACCAGAGCCTTGGGAGGATCGCCATGCCCGCAACAAACGACCTGTCGATGACCCGCCGCAGCATGATCGCCGCCGCAACAGCAGGTGCGGCCGCGCTCGGCGGCACGCCCGCAGTGGCGCAGACGCGCAAGACCTTCGTGCTCGTGCACGGCGCCTGGCACGGCGGCTGGTGCTGGCGGCGCGTCGCCGACCTTCTGGAGGGCAAGGGCCACAAGGTCTACACCCCGACGCTGACCGGCGTCGGCGACCGCTCGCATCTTCTGAGCAAGGACATCAATCTCGACACCCACATCACCGACATCGTCAACCTGATCAAATGGGAGGACCTGCACGACATTTGCCTGGTCGTGCACTCCTACGGCGGCTGGCCGGGCTCTGGCGCGATCGAGCAGGCGCTCGATCGCATCGGCTCGATCGTCTGGCTCGACGCGTTCAAGCCCGAGAACGGCCAGCGCGGCTTCGACTTCGCCTCCGAGTTCAGCCGCAAGGCGCTGCTCGAAGCGGTCGCCAAGGGCGAGCCCGGGCGGCCCGCGCCGAAGGCTGCCGTATTCCACGTCAACGAGAAGGACCGCGCCTGGGTCGATTCGAAAACCACCGCGCAGCCGAACGGCGTGGCGCTGCAGCCGATCAAGCTCACCGGCGCGCGCGACAAGGTCGCGAAGAAGACCTACATCCGCGCCGTCGCCTATCCGCAGAAGGCCTTCGACAAGGCGTTCGCCGAATGCAAGGCCGACAAGACCTGGCGCACCTTCGACGCGCCGGCATCATCCGGCCATGACGTGATGGTCGACGCGCCGGCGTGGCTCGCCGACATCCTGCAGCAGGTGGCGTGAAGTCCAGCGCGAGCTTTTTCGCGGGTTGCGCGCTCTCTTGCTGTCGTCCCCGCGCAGGCGGGGACGACAAATTGAGAGGCCGAAGCCTTACTTCGGCGCGAGCCCCGCCGCCTTCACGATCTTCTGGGCGCGCACGCGGTCGTCGATCAGGAACTGGCGGAACTGCTCCGGCGTGTTGAGCACCGGCTCGAGCGCGCGATCGATCATGTGGCGCTTCTGGAACGCCGGCTCGCTGGCGACATGCAGAACTTCGGCGCGCACCTTGTCGATGATCGGCCGCGGCGTGGCGGCGGGCGCGAGCAGCCCGAAGAACGCGCGGGTGTGATCGCGCGCAAAGCCGATCTCGCCGAGCGTGGTCACGTTCGGAATAAGCGGCGAGCGCTTCCCGCTGTCCGCCAGGATCGGCGTGATGGCGCCCGAGCGGATGTGGACGATCATGTTGCCGAGCCCGAGGAAGCCGACCGGCGTCACGCCCGAGAGAATGCCGTTGATGGTGTCGCCGCCGCCCTTGAACGGCACGTGCACCAGGTCGGCGCCGGTCCTCTTCTTCCAATTCTCCATGAACACGACGAGCGAGGACGACGGCGCCGAATAGGAGAGCGTGCCGGCATGGGCCTTGGAATAGGTGGCAAGCTCGGCGAGGCTCTTGACGCCGAGCTTCGAGCTGACGCCAAGCGTCTGGGTCAGAAAGAACAAGTTGGTGATCGGCTGGAAGCTCTTGTCGGGATCGTACGGCAGGCTCTTGAACTGGAACTGGTTGTAGGTGAGCGGCTCGCCCGGCATCACACACAGCGTATAGCCGTCGGGCGCCGCCTCCGCGCAGGCGCGCGCCCCGATGATCATGTTGCCGCCCGGTCGGTTCTCGACCACGATCGCCTGCCCGAGCCGCTGATGCAGCCCCTCGCCGAGCGCGCGCACGAAGACGTCGCTGATGCCGCCGGGGCTGGTGGTCACGATCACCCGGATCGGCCGGCTCGGATAATCCTGCGCGGCTGCGGCTGTTGCGATAGCTGTTGCGATACATAGAGTGAGCGCGGCGAGTGGCGCGGCGCACAAGCGGCGGGTCATGGCAATCCCTCCCGGCAGGTTTCCTCAACAAGGTCGGACAATGCAGCAGCAGCATAGCGGCGACAAGGCGCAAACGGGCGCACCCTCACCCGGCATCACGATCGAACAGGACATCATGGTTACGATGCGCGACGGCGTGCGGATCTCGCTCTGCGTCTACCGGCCGCCCGGCGACGGCCCGGTGCCGGCGCTGTTTGCGGCCTCGCCCTATCAGTACGAGTTCGACAGCGTGCCGGCCTTTCCGCTGTTTCTCTGGCGCGAGACCGGGCCGGTCGAGTGGTATGTGAGCCAGGGCTACGCCTATGTGCACGCCGACGTGCGCGGCGCCGGCCGTTCCGAGGGCGAGTTCGGCTTCATGGACCGCACCGAGCAGGAGGACTATGTCGAGCTGATCGCCTGGATCGTGCAGCAGCCCTGGTGCAACGGCCGCGTCGGCGGCGTCGGGCAATCCTACTACGCGATGGCGCAGTGGCTGATGGCGACGTTAAACCCGCCGGGACTTGCCTGCATCGCGCCCTATGACGGGCTCGTCGACCAGTACCGCTGCTCGAACTATCACGGCGGGATTTTCTGCAACTACCGTTCGCACTGGTACACGAACCTGCGCGCCGACAACCAGCACCGCCCGGCCGGGCGCTCAGGCCGCGCGCCGATGCGCCTCGATCTCGTCGGCGCCATCACCGAGCATACGCTCGACGACGACTGGTGGCGCGAGCGCTCGCCCTACTGGCGGCTTCACGAGATCAAGGTGCCGGTGCTCTCGATCGGACACTGGGGCAAGATGGGCCTGCACCTGCGCGGCAACATCCTGGGCTTCGAACAGGTCAAGGCGCCGAAGAAGCTTGTGGTCACCGGCGCGAAGACCGTGCACGAGGCGCACCACCAATACGACCAGGTCGAGTTTCATGAGAAGGAGCTGTTGCCCTTCTACGACCTCCACCTCAAGGGCTGGAACAACGGATTCATGGACGGTGCGCCGGCGCGGCTCTATGTGCGCGGCGCCAATGTCTGGCGCGAGGAAGACGAATGGCCGCTGCCGCGCGCGACATACGTTCCTTACTACCTTCACAAGGGACCGTCGGGCAGCGTCACCTCGCTCAACGACGGCGGGCTCAGCCCCGAGCCGCCCGGCGCCGAGGAAGGTGCAACGCCCTACACCTATCCGGACTGGAAATGGACCAACGGCGTGGTGGCCATGGGGCCTGACGGGCGGCCCGACCCGGTGCGGCGCGTGCTTACCTTCACGTCGGCACCGCTTGCCGACGATCTCGAGGTGACCGGGCCGATCGTGCTCAAGCTTTTTGCGTCTTCCGACCAGGTCGACACCCGCTTCATCGTCAAGCTCGCCGACCAGCATCCGCAGGAGCAAGGCGCGCGCGGACAGCCGGCGTCAACCAACGTATCGAAGGGCTGGCTCAAGGCCTCGCACCGCGAGAAGGATGAGGCTCGCTCGACGCCGCAGCGGCCGTTCTACACCCACTTGAATCCCCAGCCGCTGACGCCAGGCGAGATCTATGCGTTCGACATCGAGGTGCTGCCCTGCGCCTATGTGTTCAAAAAAGGCCACCGCCTCCGGATCGAGATCGCCAACGGCGATTCCGCGCTCACCGACGCGGTGTTCACGCATCCCTACCATCCGACGCTGATCGGCACCGACACCATCCATCACGACGCAGCGCACGCGTCGTGCATTTTGTTGCCGGTGGTTAGGGAGAAGTAGCGACAAATTCAGTGTCGTCCCGGCGGAGCAAAGCGACAGCCGGGACCCAGTACTCACGGTCTCGCGAAAAGCAAGCGTCGTGATTACTGGGTACCCGCTTTCGCGGGGACGACAGAAGGAGAGTCCGCTACTGCGGCTGTACGCCCGATTCCTTCACGATCCGCGCGGCGGTGGCGCGCTCCGCCAAGATGAAGCGCGCGAACGCTTCCGGCGTGTCGACGGCGCGCTCGACCGCGCGCTCCACATAGGTCTTCTTGTGGAACCCGGGCTCCGCCGTGATCGCCGCCACTTCGGCCGCGAGCTTGTTGATGATCGGCTTGGGCGTGCCGGCCGGCGCGAACAGCCCGAACCAGGACTGCGGCAGCACCTCGCCGGTCGCCTCCTGGATGGTCGGGATGTCGGGAAACAGCGGCGAGCGATTGGCGGCGTTGACGGCCAGCGCCGTGGCCTTGCCGGCGCGCAACTGCGGGACCATGTTGGCAAGCCCCAACAGCGTGATCGGGGTTGCGCCCGACAGAAGCGCGGTCATCACCTCGTTGCCGCTGCGGTAAGGCACCCGCACGATGTCGACGCCGTACTGCTTCTTGAGCTTGTCCATGAAGTAGACGAGCGGAAACGAGAACGTGCTGTAGGAGAGCTGCTTCGTCTTCGCGAGCGCCATCAGCTCGGGGATGGTCTTCACCTTCAGATCGGGGTTGACCGCGAACGCGAGCGTATTGAAGAACAGATTGGTGATCGGCTCGAAATCCTTTTCCGGATTGAACGGCAGCGACTTGAACAGGAACTGGTTGTAGGTAATCGGCTCATTCGAAATCACGCAGATGGTGTAACCGTCCGGCGCCGATTCCGCGCAGGCGCGGGTACCGATATTGAGCCCGCCGCCGGGGCGGTTCTCCACCACGAAGCTCCGGCCGAGCCGCTTCTGCAACTGGTCGGAGAGCGCGCGGGTGAAGATGTCGCCGCCGCCGCCTGCGCCGAGCGGAATGATCACCCGCACGGTCTTGGTCGGATAGCCCTGTGCCCGGGCTGCAGCCGGCATGAGCAGGGCCAGCGCGACAGCGATGGCGGTGAACGGCATTGCAAGCATGCGCGGCATGAGTTCCCCCCTGAGGTTTTTCCTGCTCTAACATAGCGGCGGCCGCGCGTCGGCCGCAATCCGCCGGCCGCGCGGCGGAACGTCCCGGTTTATCCGGTTTATGCCTGCGATACGTTTGCCTGCGATAGGTTGATGCAAAAACCCGCCACGCCCGTCTCTCTCCTTGCCCTCTACAGGCTGTTTTTCGTCGTCGGCATCTTCAGCTTCGGCGGCGGGCTGACGGCCTGGTTCCACCGCGAAATCGTGATGGTGCGCGGCTGGATGACCAACGACGAGTTCTTTTCCGGCTATTCGCTGGCGCAGGTGTTGCCGGGCGTGAACTCGACCAACATGGCGGTCTATATCGGCCAGCATGTGCGGGGCGCGACCGGCGCCGCGGTGGCGCTTGCGGCGCTGCTGACCGGACCGTTCTTCATCGTGATCGCAGCCGCGCTCGTCTACAACCGTTTGATCGAGCTCCCTGGCTTTACGGCCGCCATGAGCGGGGTCGCGACCGTCGCGGTCGGCATGATCTTCCGGCTCGCGCTTGCGTCCGCCAAGGACTCGGTGCGCCATGTTCCGGCGCTGCTGGTGCTGGTGGCGACCTTCATTGCGGTCGGTGTCATGCAATGGCCGCTGTTGCCGGTCCTGGCGGTGCTGGTGCCGCTCAGCATCGCGGCGGCGTTTCTGCGCGGCCGGGCGAGCGCCTGGAAAGATAAGTTATGAACGACCACCCGCTGCTCGCGCTGATCATCGTCATCGCGCCGCTCTCGCTGCTTGCGATCGGCGGTGCCTCGGCGATCTACGCGCCGCTGCAATACCAGGCGGTCGACGTCTATCACTGGGTCACCGGGCGCGAATATATCGAGCTGTTTGCGATCGCGCGCGTGACGCCCGGGCCGGGCTCGATGCTCACCACCATCCTCGGCTGGCGCCTGGCCGGGCTGCCGGGCGCGCTGGTGGCGACGCTTGCACTCTACATTCCCTGCTCGGCGCTCTGCTTCGTGGTCGCCCGCTTCTGGAACCGCTATCGCGGCTCGCGCTGGCATGCGGCGATCGAGAGCGGGCTGCGTCCGATCGGCGCCGGCCTGATGGCCTCGGGCGGCGTGATGATTCTGCGGGTCGAGAACTCCGGCGGCCTCCTCACCTGGGGCTTGGCGCTCGCCGCCTGCGCGCTGCTGTTCTGGCGGCCGCTCCTGCACCCGATGATCCTGATGGCGGGCGGCGCGGTAGCGTTCGTGGCGCTGCACGCGGTCATCGGCTGAGCGCAAACGATACTCTCAGATTGTCGGTCCCGCGAAGGCGGAGACGACAAGAGAGCTGGGTAATCCGATCCCGGCCTGTCGCTCGCCTTGAGCCGGGATTACTTCTGCCCAGCAAGGAGATGCGCGATGGCCCTGTTTGTCGGACTGGATGTTTCGCTCAAGACCACCTCAATCTGCGTCGTCGAAGCGGACGGTTCGCCCGGACTGCGTCCTGACCGCTGGGACTTGACCGGCATAGCGCTCCGCCTCGCCGGAGCGGCGGTTATTGTGGCGGGGCCACGGTGATGTCGCCGGGATAAAGCGCATCGAGGACGGCACATTCGGGCACAGCCTCTCCGGAACATTGTGCCACCGTCTTGCCTAAGAGCCCCTCCAGCTTGCGCAGATCGGCAATCTTGGAGCGGATGTCCGCGATGTGGCGGTTGGCAATCGAGCACACGTCTGAACAGGCCGCTTGACCGGGCCCCCCGAGAGCAAGCAAGGCGCGGATGTCGTCTAGTGTAAACCCAAGTTGCCGCGCACGGCGGATGAAGGCGAGCGTACGCGTCTCGACCAAGCCATAGACGCGCCTACCTCCCTCCGTGCGCGGCGGCGCGGGCAGGATGCGGATTTTCTCATAGTAACGGATGGTCTCGATATTGACGCCGGTCAGCTTCGACAACTGGCCGATCGTTAACCCCTCCGCTCGCGAAACCGTGATCGACGGCATAAGAAATGTCCCTTGTTCCTGTAGCCACTACAGGATGCAGGCTGAATTGCATGACGGTCAAGAAAGAACAGATCGCGCCGGAACCCACGCGCGCTCACACCGTTCTGGCAGTCGGTGGCTTGCTGGCTGCGCTCGCCGCGTCCTCGTGCTGCATCCTGCCGGTCGTACTGTTCAGCCTCGGCGTCAGCGGAGCCTGGATCGCCAACTTCACGCAGCTTGCGCCCTACAAGCCAATCTTCCTCGCAGCAACGGTCGCTCTTCTCGGTTCCGGCTACTGGCTGGTTCATCGCAGCCCGAAGCGCACCTGCGCCGAAGGCAAGGCCTGCGCGCGGCCGCTGGCGAACCGGCTTGTGACAGTCGCGCTCGTCGTAGCAACAGCGCTGGCCATTGCCGCTTTCGGTTTTGACTACGTGGCGCCGTATCTATTCTCATGAACACAGGAGCACGCCGATGACCACGCGTCTTGCATGTGCAGCTCTTCTCGTGGGGTTGCTCGCTTCTTCCTCAGCCTTGGCAGCAGAGCGGAGCGTCACGCTGGCGGTGCAGAACATGTATTGCGCGGCCTGCCCGCATACAGTGAAGGCGAGCCTGCAAGCGGTACCCGGCGTCATCGCTGCGGTCGTTTCGCTCAAGGACAAGAAGGCCATCGTGACCTACGATGACCCGAGAACCAATGTGCAGGCGCTGACACGGGCGACAACGAACGCCGGCTATCCGTCAAAGCCAGCGAGCTAGGGCATGCGGGACATGATAGCGGACTCCATCATCACTTGCCCGCATTGTGGCACGTCGAAGCGAGTGCCGATGCCGGTCGATGCATGTCAGTTCTTCTACGATTGCACGGGATGCGGTGCGCGGCTCAAGCCCAAGCCGGGCGATTGCTGCGTCTTTTGTTCCTACGGTTCCGCGCCCTGTCCATCCATTCAGGCGAAGCGCGGCAGTATGGGAACGGCGGCCTCGTGCTGATGACCCCGCTTCATTGAGAGAGAGGACAGACATGCATTGGCACAGCCTTGAGGCAAAGGACGGGATGAAGGCGGTCGCCATCGGCATCGGCGTGTCGATCCTGACCGCCGCAATCATGGCGTTCGGGTTGAAGGCGGGCGTCTCGCCGCTGCCGAAGCCACTCGGACTTGCCTTCGCAGAGACCGTGCTGGGGCGGTCGCTTCCGCTTCCCGTCGGCCTTCTGTTCCATACTGTTTGGACAACTAGCTTTTCAGTGCTGTATGTCGCGCTGTTCCGCGATTCCCTGACTTTCATGCGCGCCTTCTGGCTGGCGTTCGCGCTTTGGATTCTCGTGCTGGTGTTCTTCTTCCCGTTCGTAGGCTGGGGCTTTCTTGGATTGGCCGTCAGTCCCAGGTTGATTATTGGCGCTGCGGTTCCGCACCTGCTGTTTGCTCTGTTCCTGTGGGGGTTGTGCCGAGGGGCCTTCCATAGTGCAAGGCTCACCCATCCCTGACCTTTCACTCACGCCTACAACCTCGCGCACTTGTCCGGCGGACGAGACGCGCGCGTAAGGCGCCGTCCTTGCCAAGCATGGATGTTATTGGTTCATACGCTCCTCTGACCTCTTGACCTAACGGATCGGATTGTAGAAGGGATCGTAGCCCGGACAGAAGGGATCGTAGCCCGGATTGCGCTATCGATCCCACAGCCTTTCCGTGTACGCAGAAAATCCGTTGCGGCGAAAGAACGTGCGCGCGTTCTCGTTGAACGCCCAGACGTCCGCCGTCATCAGCGTGATGCCCTGCTCCTTGCCGACGGCACGCACCGCCGCCAACAGCCCGCTGCCGACTCCCTGCCGGCGACAGTCGGACCGCACGCTGATGTGATGCAGATAGATCATGGCGTGGGCATAGTGAAACGCCGTTTCCGCCCGACGGATCGTTTCCGCATAGGCATAGCCCGCCGGCTTGCCATCGACCTCAGCAATCAACACGACGTGACCGGGCTTCGCCAGAAGCGCCTCGGCTGCCCGCGGCGGAAACGTATCGGGCCCGGGTGGCTTGAACCGCCACGGCAGCGCGGCCGCGTGCAGCGCCTGCACATCGGCATTGAGCGCCGAGACAAGCTCGGCGTCAGCCGTGGTCGCGCGCCGAACCGAAATCGTCATGGCGAGCCCCCGCTTCGCCTCACCCGGCGAGCAGCCCCTTCACCAGCCCGCTCGCCTTGCCGAAGTCCATCTTGCCGGCGTGGCGCTCCTTGAGCGCGGCCATGACCTTGCCCATGTCCTTCATGCCGGCGGCGCCGGTGTCCTTGATCGCGGCCGCGATCGCGGCCTTGGCCTCGGCCTCCGACATCTGTTGCGGCAGGAAGCCCTTGATCACCTCGATCTCGCCGCGCTCCTGGTCGGCCAATTCCTTGCGACCGCCTTTCTCGTAAGCCTCGATCGAATCCTGGCGCTGCTTGATCATCTTCTGGAGGAGACTCAACAGCTCGTCGTCGGCGAGCGATTTGCCCGCCCGCTCGGCCTCGATGTCGGCGTTCTTGATCGCCGCGTTCATGAGGCGCAGCGTCGAAAGGCGCAGCTTGTCCTGCGCCTTCATGGCGATCTTGACGGATTCGTTGATCTGGTCGCGGAGCACGTGAACCTCTCAGCCTTTAGAGCGACGGCTAGCGCGCCATTCGCTCGCGTTGAATCGGTGGACAGGGCGCGCTCCCATATGAGCAGAACACGCAGCAATCGCCCGCAAGCGGCACCAGGCGCTCCCCGCATCCCTTGCAATCATACGTGATCCGGCACGCGTCGTCCGGCATCTGCTCGGCAGAGCGGTATC
Source organism: uncultured Alphaproteobacteria bacterium (assembly GCA_963753575.1). GTDB lineage: Bacteria > Pseudomonadota > Alphaproteobacteria > Rhizobiales > Xanthobacteraceae > VAZQ01. The sequence goes on along the minus strand of CAVWCR010000001.1, from coordinate 770,230 downwards.
CGCAATGAGGGCATGTCACAATCGATTGCGTCACGATCATTTTCGTCATCGCCGCTAGCCAACCAGTGTCAGGACATTCCCGTCGGGATCGCGCAGACAGGCAAGCGTGCCACCCCACACCTGCTTTTCCGGCGGCTCCTCAAATGCGACACCCTTCGCGGTCAAGTCACGATAGGTCGCCTCGATGTCGTCGACACCGAACGACACCGCCAAGAAACGGCCGACGAGACTGCGCTCCGGATCGTCCGGCGGGACCTTTTCAACGACGAGGTTCTTGCCATCGATATCGAAGAATGCCCAATCAGCGGTCGCAGATGTTTCGCGAAGCTCCAGGACGTCACCATAGAATCGGCGGGCGCGCTCAAGGTCATCAACAAAGACGCGGGCCGCGCTCAGAGATCGAAGAACGCCAGTCATGACTGCTTGCCTCCTCTCGTTCGGGTCCGCCGTCGCCACCGCTCTACTGCAATCCCAGACCAGATTGCCTCGACCACGCCGAACGGCCAGGCTCCCTGCAGAAAGCCGTAGGCCGACGCCGACACACAAGCCGCCGCGAAGGCCAGGATGAAGACCGGACCGTGGTCCTCCAAAGCATAGAAAACCAGCATCGCCGTGACGGAAGTCAGGCCGAAGGCTGTGAGCCAATCCACAATTAGTCTCTTTGACGGCGGCGCAACGGGCGATTATGTAGTCCGCTGATGACCGCCAAACAAGACATGAACGGCTGGACGGAGCCCCTGGCCACCGCCCTGTTGGTGCTTGCCGATGGCACCGTGCTGGAAGGCTTTGGTTTTGGAGCCACCGGACATGCGGTGGGCGAGGTCTGCTTCAACACCGCCATGACCGGCTACGAGGAGATCCTGACCGACCCCTCCTATGCGGGGCAGATCATTACCTTCACCTTCCCGCACATCGGCAACGTCGGCACCAACGACGAAGACATCGAGACCGTCAACATGGCGGCAACGCCCGGCGCGCGCGGGCTGGTGCTGCACACCACGATCACCGATCCGTCGAACTACCGCGCCTCACGCCATCTCGACCAGTGGCTCAGGGCGCGCGGCGTGATCGGGCTCTGCGGCATCGACACCCGCGCGCTCACGAGCCTCATCCGCGAGAAGGGCATGCCCAACGCGGTGATCGCGCACGCGCCCGACGGCCGCTTCGATCTTGACGCGCTCAAGCGCGAGGCGCGCGAGTGGCCGGGCCTCGTCGGCATGGACCTCGTGCCGATGGTGACGAGCGGCCAGCGCTTCACCTGGGACGAGACGCCGTGGGAATGGGGCAAGGGCTACGGCCGGCTCGACGCGCCCGAGTTTCACGTCGTCGCCATCGACTATGGGGTCAAGCGCAACATCCTGCGCCTGCTCGCCGCCAACGGCTGCAAGGTGACGGTGGTGCCGGCAACAACGTCGGCCGACGATATCGTCGCGCTCAAGCCCGACGGTGTCTTTCTCTCCAACGGTCCGGGCGATCCGGCGGCGACCGGCGCATATGCCGTCCCGGTGATCAGGAGCATCATCGAAAGCGGCATTCCGACCTTCGGCATCTGCCTCGGCCACCAGATGCTCGGCATCGCGGTCGGCGCCAAGACCACCAAGATGCATCAGGGTCACCACGGCGCCAACCATCCGGTGAAGGACCTTACCACCGGCAAGGTCGAGATCACCTCGATGAACCACGGCTTCGCGGTCGACCGCGCGACGCTGCCCGCGAACGCGGTCGAGACCCATGTCTCGCTGTTCGACGGCTCGAACTGCGGCATCGCGCTCAAGGACAAGCCGGTGTTCTCGGTGCAGTACCATCCGGAAGCCTCGCCTGGCCCGCGCGACAGCCGCTACCTGTTCGAGCGGTTCGCGGGGCTGATGCGGGAGAAGAAGCAGCCCTGACCGGACCGCGAGCACCCGCTCGCGATGGCGCGACCTGCCGACCCGGCCACGGCGAGCATTTTGGCATCATATTTGTGGGAAAACGGGTGGAGAAGCGTCGGCACCGCAACCAACGGCGCATCCAGTGGTTGCCTCGGTAAGAAGCCATTTACAGTGACGTGCGATAAAGTTCCTGGCCCTTGGATCCTGAAGCCAGTCCTGAAGCCCATGCCCCCTGCGACCGAGCTAGCCGAGCCGCAAGCGTTCATGTTCGACGACGACGGGTCGATCCCCAACAACCCGCGCCTGCCGCTGCTCATCTATCGCAATGCAATCGATGTCTCCGGCACACCCAACCGCGAAGACGTGATCGAAGCCGTATTCGCCAAAAACGGCTGGGGCGAGATGTGGCGCAACGGCATCTTCCCGTATGTCCACTATCACTCCGCCACCCACGAGGTGCTCGGGATTGCGCGCGGCCGCGCCACGGTCCACTTCGGCGGCGCGAAGGGTCGCGATATCGACCTCTCCTCCGGCGACGTGGCGGTGCTGCCCGCCGGCACCGGCCATCAGTGCGTGTGGACGGGGCCGGACCTCGTGGTCATCGGCGCCTACCCGCCGAGCGGCCGCTACGACCTCTGCCGCGGCAGCAAGGCCGAGCACGCCAAGGCGGTGATCCGCATCCCGCAGGTGCCGCTGCCGAAGACCGACCCGGTCTACGGCGTAAGCGGTCCATTGCACCGGCTCTGGCGCGCCTGACACATATCCGCCGGCTTGCTGCCAGCATTCCGCGCTTCGCGCCGTGCCAATCACGCCCTATAGTCCGCGCCGCTGACGGAGGCTAGTGCCGCCGATCTGAAGTTCCTACAACATCTGCGGCAAGCTTGGTTAGGAACTTCAGATCGAAGAGCGGCACTAGGATCATAGACTTGCTAGTGCCCCTTTTGCTTGCGAAGTTCGTCTCTGGGGTGCTGCGGCGTATGACGAACTTCGCAAGCGGGGCACTAGAGCGATGGCGGCACTTTCGGACTGGCGGTCCTTCTGGGACGGCGAGCACTCGATCTACGTCAACGCCCGCCACAAGGACGTTCACTACCGCGATATCGCGGAGGGCATCGTGTCGTACGTGCCGGGCCCGCAGGCGCGCGTGCTCGACTTCGGCTGCGGCGAGGCGCTGCATGCCGACAAGGTGGCGGCGGTCGCGGGCGAAGTGCTGCTTTGCGAGTTGGCTGCAAGCGTACGCGCCCTGATGGCGGCGCGCTTTGCCGGCAATGCGCGCATCACGATCTGCAAGCCGGAAGATCTGGAGAGCAGGCCAAGCGGCAGCCTCGACCTGATCGTGGCGAACTCGGTGGTGCAGTATCTTTCGGCTGCCGAGCTTGAGCGACTGCTGGCGCTGTGGCGACGTCTGCTCGCGCCAAGTGGCGCGCTGATCGCGGCCGACATCATCCCGCCGGACGCGGGCGCAGTCACCGACGTCGTGTCGTTATTGCGCTATGCCGCGCATCACCGCTTCCTGCTGGCCGCGCTCAGCGGGATCGCGCGCACCGCGGTCTCGCCCTATCGCAAGCTGCGCAGCAAGCTCGGCATTGCGCAATACACGGAAGCCGACTTCACGCAGCGCCTGCGCAACGCCGGCTATACGGTCGAACGGCTCTCGCACAATCTCGAACACAATCCGGCACGCATGAGCTTTCGGGCCCGGCCGGCCTGACACGCCACAACGCTCGCCGCCTACCAGCCGCCGCCGCCGCCACCACCGCCGCCGCCACCGGAGGAGCCGCCGCCCCCGCTGCCTCCGCCGCTGCCGCTCGAGCCCGGAGCGGTCGAGGCCGATGAGATCGTCTGGTTGAGATCGCTGCCGAGGTGATTGGCAAATCCAACCGGATCGTTCGACCAGTTGCCGCCCGCATACCAGGTGGCAGTCGCGGCGGCCGCGCCGGCCGCTGCCAGCACGCCCGCAAAGCGCTTGGCCCAGGCGTTCTCCACGTCGAGCGCAATCGCATAAGGCAGGAAGCGCTCGAACAGTTCCGGCGTCTTGTCGGGCGGATTGAGCACGTTGAGGCGATCTTCCTCCGCGACGCCGAGATACTCGCGGAAGCCCTCGATCTGATCCATGACCTTGCGGCCTTCGACCGAGGGCGCCTGCAGCCAAGGAAACCCGATACCCGCGAGCGAGGCCGCCACGTAAGTGGCAGCCGCCGGCACCAGATCGATCCAGCCATGCGCGTTGAGCTTGACCAGCGCGAGCCCCCCGAGCGCTGAGCCGCCCGCGAGCACGATGCCCACAATGATGCGCCACAAGCTGATCGGGTTGCGCTGCACTCCGCCGTAGATGAGGCCGGCGCCGGCCATGATGAACAAGAGCGGCGCGGCGACGCCAACCACCAGGCCGCCGGTCTGATTGTCGCTGTGGCTGAAGACCAGGCTGACAATCACCAGCACGATGAGAATGACAACAGCCAGCAGGCCAAATCCCGACCAGCCGAAATTGTTGGTGAACAGCTTGCCCAGGTACGCCTTGTCGAGGCCGTCGCTCAGCGCCTCGCGCGCCTTGCTCAGGATCTCGTGATTGGTCTGCTCGAGCACCAGGGACGGACGGCTCGAAAACAGCCTGCTGACCATCGCTGTCTCGGCTGCCGGCGCAGGCTTCCCGCCCTTGCGATGCGCGAGCACCGGCGCGTCGTCACCGCCGCCGGTGATCTTGAGATGTCCGTTGACCCCGAGGTCGACGACGGCAGCCGTGAAGCAGCGCTGGTCGAAGCCGAGGTTGTTGACGTAACGCACGGCCGCCGCCGACATGCCGGTCGGTGGACCGAACAGCGGGATGATGGTGCCGCGCGGCGGATCGCGGCCGACGCGCTTCCAGGCCAAGTAATAGAATCCCAGCACCAATGCGAGGCCCAAGACCGCAACCGGCACCGCAACATTGTCTTGGATCCACCACGCTGCCTTCTGCGAGTCGCTCGGCGGCGTGACCACGCCCTTCTGCCAGGCCGCCGCCACGGTCAGGCCGTTGCGCGGCGGCAGCGGCCGCGTGGTGCGGAACACGATATAGCCGGGCCGCTGCTCCACGATGGCGGCGTCGCGCCCGTTCGCGCCTTGCGGGCCGGTATAGAACGCGCTCTGCCCGAACGGCACCGCCTCCGGCAACGTGATGCGCGCTTCGGCGCGATCGATAGTGAACGCCCAGCCGTTGCCGGTGGCGTTCCAGTAGAGCTCGTCGAAATCCGGGAAGAAGCCGATCTGCCGCGTCGTGACATACTTGATCGCGTATTCGTGCCGGCCGGTATTGAGAAGACGGTCGGCGCTGCCGATGCGTACGCGCACGCCGTTGCTCAGGTTCTCGGTGGTCCAGTTCTCGGGGTTGCCGTCGCGGGTGACGGCCAAGACCTTGAAGCCCACGACCACCTGGCTGCCGTCGCGACGGCGGTGATACGTGGTCGGAAAATCGCGATAGATGCCGCGGCGGATCTCGCGGCCTTCCGCCTGCACCGCGATCGTCTCGGTGACCGTGAGGTCGCCGTCGCGCGCGACCCTCACGTCGCTGACGAAATCGAGAATGCGCTCGACCGCGCCGGCCGGCACGAGTGACAGCGTGAGCGCGACCAGCGCGACCGCAATGCGCGCGATCATGACTTGGCTCCGAGCGACACCTGCGGGGCGGCGGCCTGCGACCGGTCGTCGAGCTCGAAGAACGGCTCTTCGTGGAAGCCGAACGGGCGCGCCAGCAGCACGCCCGGGAACGACTGAATGCCGATATTGAGATTACGCACCGCGCCGTTGTAATAGCGCCGCGCCATCTGCAGCTGGTCCTCAATCTCCGCGAGCTGCTGTTGCAGCTCGAGATAGTTCTGGTTGGCCTTCAAGTCGGGATAGGCCTCCGCTAGTGCCATCAGCCGCCCGAGCGAGCCTTGCAGGGCCTTCTCGGCCGCCGCCTGCCCGGTGACGTTATCGGCCGCGATGCTCTGGGCGCGATTGCGGGCGATGTCCTCGAACAGGCCGCGCTCGTGCGCCGCATAGCCTTTCACGGTCTCGACCAGGTTGGGCACGAGATCGGTCCGCCGCCGCAATTGCACGTCGATGCCGCTCCAGCCCTCGCGCACCACGTTGCGCAGCCGAACCAGATTGTTGAACAGAAGGATCGCGAAGACGACGATGGCGATCGTGAAACCGATGACGACCCATTCCATTCGCATCACCTTTTCGGCCATGGACTCAGAGCCCGGCGCGGCAAGTGTGGCTTAGTAGCCCGGCGATCACAATTGGTTCAATCGAAGCGCGGTGGACGCCCTGATTGGCGTGAGCCATTTCTCAAGACGCAACCGGTCGATCTGACCAGGGCGCATGTGGCCGCTCTCTTGGAGAAGATTTAGCAACCTGCGCTCGCGTTGTTCACGCGCGCCTGGGGTCCATGCTTCCGGGCTGAGCTCGCGAAAGCTATTGAACCAGCTTTGAAACCCGCGCCAACAATTGCTGGAAATCCCGCTTTATTTTCTTGAACGGATTGGGCGAGGCAGGGGACTTTGGCCGGACGGAGCTTGTTTCAGCGACGATTTGCGGCACGTCGCCGGCGAGCACCACGCCATATTCGAAGTGTGCCGCTCCGCGCGACCTGCGCCTGGTCTTGTCGTTGAAGTACTTCCAGGTCATCACGCCTTTCACGCGACAGGTCTCGCCCGTCTTTCTGCATGTGGCCGAGAGTGAGCCCGGCTTGATCGTGTAGACGCGCTCGGTCCAGCGATCGGCCAGCCGGTGCTTGCTGAGCAGGACCGCTTCCCGCGGCGTGGACTTGCCGTTGTAGACCACCCTCTCGGCATAGAGGTTCTCAAGAAACGGCAGGACCTCATCGCCGCGGCCCGACGAGCGCGCAACCAGCTCGCGCACGAACTCGGTCGCGCGTCGTTCCGGATTGTCGCGTTCCACAATGCTCGCAGCCGCGTCAGCATGCGCGGCAGCACGAAGCGGCGGCAATGTTGCGACTGCGATCCCGTTCTCGGCGGCGTCTTGCAGGCTCATCCACTGCATGGTCGTGGGGGCCGCCTGCGTGATGTAGAGGATCGCCTTTTCCGTCAGGCCAAGCTGATTGAGGTAGGCGCCGAGGATCGCGTTGCCCGGACCGCTCTCGGTCGGCCCGTCCGGCCTGTAGACGAAGGCCGCGTGGAAGCCGACGCTCGAATCCTGCCCCACCAGCCGCCGGACACCGCCGAGCCATGCCAGCGCGCAAGCCGATGCGCACGAAGCGCCATCGGGAACAACGGTGGTGAATTTCTTGGCGCGGATGACAGCCCCGATGCGGATGCCGGCAAGGAGACGGCCGCCTCGGCTGCGGAACGCCACGGTCGCCCGGCCCGCGGGCAACGCCTCGACATTTCCGCGGAACGTCTCGACGTCGCTGAGCTCGAACCTGCCTTCGACGACGACCAGCGCCGACCCATTGTCGAACCGCTGGACCTCGATGTCGGCGGCTTCAGCCACGCCCAGGAACGCGACAATCCAAAGGACAACGACGCCGATGCTACGCATGAAACGATGCAACGCCTCTCTTGGCCAATGCGTTACGAAGCAGGTTTTTGCGAAGTCGCAGCCCGCGCAGATCGAGGGGTAACGGCAGGCTGCTGGTTGAGGTAAAAGCTTAGTGCCGCCGGCGGCAAAGGGAACGCCCGGTTACCATCTGTCCTGTGGATAACAGCAAGCATGCGCACAGCGCGCATCGGTGGCAGCCCGTCGAGAGTATGGTCATACCCGCGCATGGTATCGACCCACCGGAGTGACGGTATGGACGTCAAGAAACCTCTCTCTGGCGGCGGTATCATGAGGTTGGCGCCCGTCTGCAACGCGTGGATCAGGTTGCCGCCCGATTCGGCCGGCGCCAACGGAAACGCCGGGTGTGAACAGCTGGGGAAATTTTCGGGGATTTCCTGGTCGCTTTCCTGGTTCTTACCGATCCCGCCGGCATGCCGGCTCCCCTTCCCTACCCCGCCATAATGGTCTAAACAGCGCCGCGCGCCGGGGCAGCCCAAGGCGCGAATCCCGGGGGACGCGCAAGAGCGCGCCCTTTTTTTGTGCCCGGCGCACGTTCCGGCGGACACCCGTTCGACCGAACGTGGCATGCACCACGTCTAGAGATCGCGAGCCTGAATGCCCAAACGCACCGACATCTCCTCGATCCTGATCATCGGCGCGGGGCCGATCGTCATCGGCCAGGCCTGCGAGTTCGACTATTCCGGCACGCAAGCCTGCAAGGCGCTCAAGGAGGAGGGCTATCGGATCGTGCTGGTCAACTCGAACCCCGCCACGATCATGACCGACCCGGATCTCGCCGACGCGACCTATATCGAGCCGATCACGCCCGAGATCGTGGCCAAGATCATCGAGAAGGAGCGGCCGGACGCGCTCCTGCCGACCATGGGCGGGCAGACCGCGCTCAACACCGCGCTGTCGCTGCGCCGCATGGGCGTGCTCGACAAGTTCAACGTCAAGATGATCGGCGCGGACGCCGCCGCCATCGACAAGGCGGAAGACCGCGAGCTCTTTCGCGAGGCGATGAAGAAGATCGGGCTCGAGACGCCGAAGTCGTCGCTCGCCAACGCGTCCGATCTCAAGCAGCACGACCGCGACCGCCATGCCGCCGAGGTCAAGGAGATCAAGTCGCGCGGCCTCACCGACGAGGCCGAGCAGCAGGCGCTCGAGGAATACACCGCGCTGTGGAACGCGCGCGAGCACGAACGCAAGCGCCGCTACATCGAGAAGGGCCTGATCGAGGCGCTCGAAGCGCTCCCCGACATCGGCCTGCCTGCGATCATCAGGCCCTCGTTCACGCTTGCCGGCACCGGCGGCGGCATCGCCTACAACAAGGCCGAGTTCATCGAGATCGTCGAGCGCGGGCTCGACGCCTCGCCGACCACCGAAGTGCTGATCGAGGAGTTGGTGCTCGGCTGGAAAGAATTTGAAATGGAGGTCGTGCGCGACCGCAAGGATAACTGCATCATCATCTGCTCGATCGAGAACCTCGATCCGATGGGCGTGCATACCGGCAATTCGATCACGATCGCGCCGGCGCTCACGCTCACCGACAAGGAATACCAGATCATGCGCGACGCCTCGATCGCGGTCTTGCGCGAGATCGGGGTCGAGACCGGCGGCTCGAATGTGCAGTTCGCGGTCAACCCGGCTGACGGCCGCCTGGTCATCATCGAGATGAACCCGCGCGTGTCGCGCTCCTCCGCGCTCGCCTCGAAAGCGACCGGCTTTCCGATCGCCAAGGTCGCCGCCAAGCTCGCAGTCGGCTATACGCTCGACGAGATCGCCAACGACATCACCGGCGGCGCGACGCCCGCCTCGTTCGAGCCCACGATCGACTACGTCGTCACCAAGGTGCCGCGCTTCGCGTTCGAGAAATTCCCGGGCGCCGAGCCCATCCTCACCACCTCGATGAAATCGGTCGGCGAGGCGATGGCGATCGGCCGCACCTTCCAGGAGAGCCTGCAGAAGGCGCTGCGCTCGCTCGAGACCGGGCTCACCGGTCTCGACGAGATCGCGATCGAAGGCGTCGGCACGGACGAGAGCGAGAACCGCGCCGCCATCCGCGCCGCGCTCGGCTCCCCCACGCCCGACCGGCTCCTGAAGATCGCGCAGGCGATGCGGTACGGGCTGTCGGATGAGCAGATTTTCGAGGCCTGCAAGATCGATCCATGGTTTCTGGCGCAGATCCGCGGCATCGTCGACGTGGAGGCCGAGATCAGGTCCAAGGGCCTGCCGACGGGCGCGGCCGCGTTCCGCCGCCTGAAGGCGATGGGCTTCTCCGACGCGCGGCTCGCAAAACTCACCGGCCAAGCGTTCGACGTGGTCGCCGCCAAGCGCCACGCGCTCGACGTGCGGCCGGTGTTCAAGCGCATCGATACCTGCGCAGCCGAGTTCGCTTCTCCCACTGCCTACATGTATTCGACCTATGCGGCGCCGTTTGCGGGCCGCTCGGCCTGCGAAGCGTCACCCTCCGACCGCAAGAAGGTGGTGATCCTGGGCGGCGGACCCAATCGTATCGGCCAGGGCATCGAGTTCGACTACTGCTGCTGCCACGCCTCGTTCGCGCTGAACGAGGCGGGCTACGAGACCATCATGATCAACTGCAATCCGGAAACGGTATCGACGGATTACGATACGTCGGACCGGCTCTACTTCGAGCCGCTGACCGCCGAAGACGTGAACGAGATCATCGACACCGAGCGCTCGCGCGGCACGCTGCACGGCGTCATCGTGCAGTTCGGCGGCCAGAACTCCGCTCAAGCTCGCCGAGGCGCTCGAACAGGCGCAAGTCCCGATCCTCGGCACCTCGCCGGACGCTATCGACCTCGCCGAGGACCGCGACCGGTTCAAGCAGCTGCTTGGCCGGCTCAAGCTGCGCCAGCCCCAGAGTGGCATCGCCAAGAGCCCGCAGGAGGCGCGCGCGATCGCCGAGGAGATCGGCTATCCGATCGTGATCCGGCCCTCCTATGTGCTCGGCGGCCGCGCCATGGAGATCGTGCATGACGCGCCCCAGCTCGACCGCTACATCGTGCGCCTCGCCGGCGACCTCAACCGGCCCTCCGAGCTCGTCGTCTCCGACAAGCGCCCGCTCCTGATCGACCGCTATCTGTCCGACGCCATCGAGGTCGATGTCGATTGTCTCGCCGACGGCAAGGACACGCGCATCGTCGGCATCATGGAGCACATCGAGGAGGCCGGCATCCACTCGGGCGATTCCGCCTGCGCACTGCCGCCCCACTCGCTCGACCTCAAGACCATCGCCGAGCTCGAGCGGCAGACGCGCGCGCTTGCGCTCGCGCTCAACGTCGGCGGGCTGATGAACGTGCAATACGCGATCAAGAACGGCGACATCTATGTGCTGGAGGTCAACCCGCGCGCCTCCCGCACGGTGCCGTTCGTCGCCAAGGTGATCGGCGTACCGGTCGCCAAGATCGCGGCACGCGTCATGGCGGGTGAGCCGCTCGCAAGCTTCGGCCTCGAACAGCCGCGTTTCCAGCATGTCGGAGTCAAGGAGGCGGTGTTTCCGTTCGCGCGCTTCCCGGGCGTCGATACCGTGCTCGGCCCGGAAATGAAATCGACCGGCGAGGTCATGGGCATTGACCATTCGTTTGCGGTCGCCTTCGCCAAGAGCCAGATCGGGGGCGGCTCGCGACTGCCGCGCGAGGGCACCGTGTTCGTGTCGGTGCGGGATACCGACAAGCCCCGCATCCTGGAGGCGATCAGGCTCCTGACCTCGCTCGGCTTCCAGGTGATCGCGACCGGGGGAACCCAGCGCTACCTAGTGGCGCAGGGGGTCAACGCCGAAAAGGTTAACAAAGTCGCCGAGGGCCGCCCCCACATCGTCGATGCAATCCGAAACGGGGGGGTTCAGCTGGTTTTCAACACCACCGAGGGCGCCATCGCGCTGGCGGACAGCCGCTCCCTGCGCCGTGCTGCCCTCTTGCATAAAGTCCCCTATTACACCACTCTTTCCGGGGCCGTCGCCGCGGCGCAGGGAATCAAGGCATATCTCGGGGGCGACCTCGAGGTGCGCGCGCTGCAGAGCTATTTCGGCGGCAGCGACTGACCCGGCCAAGTGCCGGCGGCCAGCCGTCGGACGGTAAGACGTTTGGACAGGTTCCTGCGATCGCGTTGCCGAACCGAGGTTCGGGCGCCGATCGGAATTTTGTCTTGCGAGGCAGGTTGGAGGCTTGAAGGACCGATGGACAAGATCCCGATGACGGCAGCGGGTTATTCCGTGCTGGAGGACGAGCTCAGACACCGCCAGCAGATCGAACGGCCGCGAATCATCCAGCAGATCACCGACGCGCGCACGCACGGCGATCTGTCGGAGAACGCCGAGTATCACGCCGCCAAGGAACAGCAATCGCACAACGAAGGGCGCATCGCGGAGCTTGAAGATCGGCTCGCGCGCGCCGAGGTCATCGACGTGTCGAAGCTCTCCGGCGACACCATCAAGTTCGGCGCCACCGTGACGCTGGTCGACGAGGACACCGACGAGCGCAGGGTGTGGCAGATCGTCGGCGAGCCCGAGGCGGACGCCAAGAAGGGCAAGATCTCGGTCGCCTCCCCGCTTGCGCGCGCACTGATCGGCAAGGCCAAGGGCGCGAGCGTCGAAGTCGTCACGCCCGGCGGCGCCAAGGCCTATGAAGTCAAGAAGGTCGAGTGGCGATAGCCAGTAAGCGGCGGAAGCCGTGCCGCCGCTCTTCTCACCTCACTCTGACGCCAGCTGCTCCATCGGCACCATCGCGGCATCCTTGGAATTGCGCAGCGTGAGCGACGTCTTCACATTGCGCACGTGCGGCGCTGCGGTCAGCTCCGCGACAAAGGCCTGGAAGGTCTTGAGGTCGGGCGCGACGCACTTGAGAATGAAATCGATCTCCCCCGACAACATCCAGCACTCGCGCACCAGCGGCTCGCGCCGCACGAAGTCCTCGAACGCCTTGAGATCAACCTCGGACTGGCTGGTGAGGTGAACCATGGCGAAGACCGTCACCTCGTAGCCGAGACGCTTCTCGTCGAGCAGCGCCCGGTAGCCCTTGATGTAGCCTGCCTCTTCGAGCGCGCGGACCCGGCGCAGGCATGGCGGGGGCGAGACGCCGACCCGGCGCGCCAGTTCGACGTTGGTGATGCGGCCGTCGTCCTGCAGCTCCTTGAGGATCCTGCGGTCGATGGCATCAAGTCGTGCGGGCAACGCAACCTCCGCTCGGGACCTCAATCCCCAGATAAACAGTCGTCTGGTCCTTTCTTACCCTTCCCAGGCCCTGCGCGAAACAATCTTGCGCGGATAGACTACTAAAATACCTCCGACCGGACCGTTTCTTCACGAACGTGTGCCCGCTGCTCTGCATATCTTGCATAGCTCGTTGAATACCTTAAATTAAGGGGAACTCGGCCGACGCGCCTTGCGGCCGGCCCGCCTCGGCGGCGGTTAGCGCCAATCTCGGGCGGTTGCGCCGCTATCGACGCGCCAATACCGACAGACAGGGGCTTTTCCAGATGGGTAAGACGACCCAGGCCAAGGTCGTGATCATTGGTTCGGGACCCGCCGGCTACACGGCGGCGATCTACGCGGCACGAGCTATGCTTGAACCCGTGCTGATCCAGGGCATCCAGCCCGGCGGCCAGCTCACCATCACGACTGATGTGGAGAACTACCCCGGCTTCGCCGACGTTATCCAGGGCCCCTGGCTGATGGAGCAGATGCAGAAGCAGGCCGCCCATGTGGGCACCCGGATCGTCACGGATCACGTGAGCAAAGTGGAGCTGGCGCGGCGGCCCTTTCGGCTGACCTGTGATTCCGGCGACATCTATCTGGCCGAATCCCTCATTCTCGCGACCGGCGCGCAGGCGCGCTGGCTGGACCTGCCCTCCGAGCAGAAATTCAAAGGTTATGGCGTCTCCGCCTGCGCCACCTGTGACGGCTTCTTCTATCGCGGCAAGGAAGTCGTGGTGATCGGCGGCGGCAATACCGCGGTCGAGGAAGCATTGTTCCTCGCCAATTTCGCTTCCAAGGTCACGGTCGTGCACCGGCGCGACAGCTTCCGCGCCGAGAAGATCCTGCAGGACCGGCTGGCCAAGAACCGCAAGATTTCCGTGCTCTGGGACACGGTGCTGCATGAGGTCCATGGTGGCGAGGACCCGCTCAAGGTCAACGCCATCAGCCTCAAGAATGTGAAGACCGGCGCGCTGACCAAGTCGCCGGTCGACGGGGTGTTCATCGCGATCGGGCATTCGCCCGCGTCAGAGCTCGTCGCCGGACAGCTCGACATGAAGCCGTCGGGCTACATCAAGACGGCGCCGTTCTCGACCGCAACCTCGGTGCAGGGCGTGTTCGCGGCCGGCGACGTGACCGACGATGTCTATCGCCAGGCGGTGACGGCTGCCGGGCAAGGCTGCATGGCCGCACTCGAAGCCGGACATTTTCTTGCCGCCCATGGCGAGGCGGAGCCGCGCGTTGCGGCCGAGTAGCGCCGATCGCAGGCCGGGCGCGACGCGACGCGCTTGACCGAACCCCGTCCACTTAGGGAACGGGAGGTAGAGAGACAAGTGTCGATGGATTGGGACAAGCTCAAGGTTTTCCACGCCGCCGCCGAGGCCGGCAGCTTCACGCACGCGGGCGAGCAGCTCGGGCTCTCGCAGTCGGCGGTGTCGCGGCAGGTTTCGGCGCTCGAGCAGGAGCTTGGGGTTTCGCTGTTCCATCGCCACGCCCGCGGGCTCATTCTGACCGAGCAGGGCGAACTGCTGCACCGTACCGCTCACGAAGTGTTCATGAAGCTCGAGGCGGCGCGCGCCAAGCTCACAGACAGCCGCGAACGTCCCAATGGGGAGCTCAAGGTGACCACCACGCCCGGTATCGGGATACATTGGCTCACACCGCGGCTCGGCGAATTCCTCGACCTCTATCCCGATATCCGGGTCACACTGATCACCACCGAGGAAGAGCTCGACCTCGCCATGCGCGAGGCCGACGTCGCGATCAGGCTGCGCCAGCCGGTGCAGCCCGACCTCATTCAGCGCAAGCTGTTTTCGCTGCATTTTCATGCCTGTGCATCGCCTGAATATCTCAAGCGGTTCGGCACGCCGCGCTCATTGGAGGAACTGGACAAGCACCGCATCGTCGTGCTCGGCGGGTCGGTGCCGCCCTGGCTGCAACAGAGCGGCAACTGGCTGTTGACCGGCGGCCACGACGCCGGCGCACCGCGGCCGCCATGGCTGACGATCAACAACGTGCTGGGCGTGTTGCGCGCCTGCCAGCGGGGTATCGGCATCGCCATGCTGCCGGACTATCTGGTCGAGGAGAACGGCGGACTGGTGCAGCTCTTTGGCGATACTGACAGTTCGCTCGCCTACGATGCCTATTTTGTCTACCCGGAAGAACTGAAGTCCGTCGCGCGCGTACAAGTGTTCCGCGATTTCCTGGTTTCGAAAGCGCAACGCTGGCATTTCTAACGTGCAAAAAATACGTGAGGGATTTGGAGAAGTGCGGTCCGGCGCGCGAAGCACGAGTGGGATCAGACGTTAGCGCGCGCTCGGTGCCGCTCCACCAATTGCGAACCCGCATGGCTGGCATGCGGACCTCCGTGTTGTCCGACTCGTGTCCATCGGCATACTGGAATTGTTGCTGCTGGCAATCGGTTGTTCATCCTCCCAGATTGCAATCGAGCGGCCGGTAGCTGTTCCCCTCTGGAAGGTGATTGTCGGCTCCCGCGCCGACGAACTCAACCGGACCCGTAAGGGTCCGGTTTTTCTCGGGCTGGAACTCCACGGCCCAGTCGACGCGAGTTCCCTCGACGCAAATCCCGCCGACACAACGCCTCCCGGCACAAGTCCCCCCGGCATAAGTCCTCCCGACGCAAATCTCCCCGACACAATCCCCATTGCGCATCAGGTACCACCTGTCGGACACTTCGCTTAGTGGCTGACTTGGTTAGTGGCTGACGTGGGGGGTGCTTACCGCGCGGCGAAGCCGCCGTTCCGATCCGTGCAGGGAGGGTCTGATGACATACCGCAAGGCGTCGATCGGCACCATTTCGTCCACGGCCGCCATCGTTGTTGTGCTGGCCGCTGCCGCCGCCACCGCCCAGCAGCCTCCGCAGGGTGGCCAGCGAGTCATTGGCGGCCCGCCCAATCCGGACATCGCCAGCCGCATTCGCGGCGTACCGCAGCCGCCCATGCCGGCAACCGAGGACCAGCTGCCAACCACGCACCTCCACCTGCCGCGCAATTTCAAGATCGAGACTTACATCCACGGCGTGATAGACGCGCGCTCGCTAAGCCTCGGCGACAAGGGCACCGTGTTCGTCGGCAACCGCAACCGCGACAAGGTCTACGCCATCGTCACGCGGGGCGGAAAGCGCGAGGCCAAGGTCATTGCCTCCGGGCTCGACCGGCCCAACGGCCTCGCCTTCAAGGACGGCACACTCTACATCGCCGAAGGCACCAAGATCTCCAAGCTCGAAAAGATCGAGGACAACCTCGACAATCCGCCGAAGCCCGTCGTCATCTACAGCGATTTCCCCGACCACCGCTCGCACGGTTGGAAGTTCATGGCGATCGGTCCCGACAACAAGCTCTATGTCAACGTCGGCGCGCCTTGCAACATCTGTGAACCGCCCGCCACCAATGCGCAGATCCGCCGGCTCAACACCGACGGCACCGGCGCGGAGCCCTACGCACTCGGCGTACGCAATTCGGTCGGCTTCGATTTCCATCCGGTCACCAAGGAGCTCTACTTCACCGACAACGGCCGCGACTGGCTGTCGGAGGAATTGCCCAATGACGAGCTCAACCGCGTCACCAAGATGGGCCAGCATTTCGGCTATCCCTACTGCCATCAGGGCGACATACCCGACAACGAGTTCGGCTGGGGCCACAGCTGCAGCGAGTTCGTTCCGCCGGTGGCCAAGCTCGGGCCGCATTCGGCCGCGCTCGGCATGCGCTTCTACACCGGCTCGATGTTCCCGCGTAAATATCGCAACGGCATCTTCATCGCCCGCCACGGCTCCTGGAACAAATCGACGAAGATCGGCGGCGACGTCATCCATGTCACGCTCAACCGCGACGGCACCGTCAAGTCGTGGGAGCCGTTCATCACCGGCTTCCTGAAGGACAACAGCTATATCGGCCGGCCGGTCGACGTGCTGGTCATGCACGATGGCTCGCTGCTCATCTCCGATGACTATGCGGGCGCGATCTACCGGGTCACCTACGGCAGCGCGCGCGCGGCGGGGCGGTAGACGCTTTGCTTTCTGTCGTCCTGGCCAAGCGCGAAGCGCGCGAGCCGTAGGGTGGACATCAAGCGCTCTGATCAGAACTTGATCATGTCGGTGCGTGTCAGCGTCACCTTTTCGGTGACAATGGTGGGCCCGCCCTTGGCCAGGTGGTAGATCGCATAGAGCTCCATGAAGGCGTTGTCGGAGGCCAAGCCGTCGACCGGGACGATCACGTCGTAGCCGCGCTGCGCCGCGCCCGAGCCGGTGCCGATGCCCACGCCCTGCGCCGAGGTGCCGGTGACGATGACGGTCTTGATGCCGCGCTCCTTCAGGCGCTGCTCGAGCGGCGAGCCGAGGAACTTGTCGGGCCCGCGCTGGAATACCCATTCGCCCTCCTTGGGCGTAAGACCCGCGGCCACGTCGGCTGCCGTCGGGTGGGAGCCGCCGACCAGCGTGTAGAACACCATGGCGCCAGCGGCGCGGGCGGCATCATGCAGCTTCTTCAGGTTGGGCAGCATCTCGGTGCAGCGCACGCGGCGCGCGCAGCTTCCCTTCATGACGTCGAGGATCAGAAGAGCAGTAGTCTTGCCCTCGAGCGTCACCGGCTTGACTTCGGGCGGCGGCGGCAGCTTCACCGAGGCCCATTCCTTCATGATGTCGGCGGCCCGCGCCTGCGGGGCCGCAACCGCTGCGAGCGCCAGCGCCATCAGCGCGGTGCCGCGAGACATGATCGCAATCATGACATCCTCCCTTTGCGTCGCTTGTCGTTAAGTTCTGTTGCTGACGATGGCGCGCGAGACCCGGTTGCGTCAAGGCGTGCGCCCGAAAGCGCCATTGGGGCGATTGCGCTCGCGCCACGCGCTCAATATCAATGGGCCTTCCTTCCTCGCGGAGCCCCTGATGAACGCCCCCACCACCCACACGAGCGAAAGCGGCGGCAAGACCGCCCTGCGCAACCCGCAGATCCTGCTCAACCACGGCACCGCTTCCGTGCACCTGACGCTCGCGGTCTGCGACTACGACCATACGCGCGATGTCGCCTCCGGTGTGGTGCGCGCGGACGGCATCTCGCTGACGCCGCTGGTGTTCGACACAATCGAGGAGATCACCTTTCGCTTCCTCAAGAACCTCGAATGGGACGTGTCGGAACTGTCGTTCGGGAAATACACCTCGCTCACCTCGCAAGGATCGGCGCCGATGGTTGCCATTCCGGTATTTCCCTCGCGCGTGCATCGCCACTCGGCGATCTACGTGCGCGCCGACCGCGGCATCACGAGTGCCAAGGACCTCAACAAGCGCACCATTGGCATCCCGGAATGGGCGCAGACCGCCGGCGTCTATGTGCGCGGCTTCCTGGCTGATGACTACGGCGTCGATCTCTCCTCGATCATGTGGCTGCAGGCGGGCGTCAATCAGCCCGGCCGCGCCGAGAAAGTCGCGCTCAAGCTTCCGGGCGGCATCCGCTACGAGGCGCGGCCCGATAAGAGCCTCTCCGCCATGCTGCTGAGCGGAGAGATCGACGCGGCGATCACGGCGCGCGCGCCTGAAGCGTTTGTCAAAGGCGACGGCAGCGTCGTGCGTCTGTTCCCGAACTACCGCGCGGAAGAAGAGCGCCTCTTCAAGAAGACCGGAATCTTTCCGATCATGCACCTAATCACGCTGCGCCGCGCCGCGTTCGAG
The DNA here is from genome assembly GCA_963753575.1 of uncultured Alphaproteobacteria bacterium. GTDB lineage: Bacteria > Pseudomonadota > Alphaproteobacteria > Rhizobiales > Xanthobacteraceae > VAZQ01. The sequence goes on along the minus strand of CAVWCR010000001.1, from coordinate 751,941 downwards.
CAGCATCCCTGGATCGCGATGAACCTCTACAAGGCGTTCGACGAGGCGAAGCGACGCTGCCTCAAGCGGCTGCGCGATTTCACCATCGCGGGCACCGCGCTGCCCTGGATCGCCGCGATCGCAGACGAGATCATGCAGGCGCAGGGCGATGACCCATTCCCCTACGGCATCGAGGCGAGCCGGCCGACGCTCGAGGCGTTCTGCCGCTACTGCGACGAGCAGGGCGTCACCGCGCGGCGGATGACACCGGAGGATTTGTTCTCGAAAGAAGTGCAGGCAAGCGCGAAGGTGTGATGATCGCAGCGATTGAGCCAACTTTCTCGATCTCTGCCTCTCATCTGTCGTCCCCGCGAAGGCGGGGACCCATACGCCGTTTCCGAGCGATGTGGCAGTGCTTGTGAGTAGCGGAACAGCCAGGGATTATGGGTCCCCGCCTTTGCGGGGACGACAAAGACAATAGCCCTGCCTGACCAGTAGCCGCTACGGCTGCAGCGACGCCGCGTAGGCCGCGATCGCCAGCATGTCGTCGTTGGTGAGTTTCGCGACCACCGGCTTCATCAGCGCGACCGAAGGACCAACGCGATCGCCGTTCTGGATGTTCCAGAGCTGGCGCACGATGTAGTTGGGATGGCGCCCCGCCAATCCGGGCCAGTCGGCCAACCCCTTGAGCGTCACGCCGTGACACATCGTGCAGGGCGTGGTCTTGCCGCCGCCGGTCTTCACCAGCGCCTCGCCCTTGGCGATGCTGCCCTTCGGCACATAGGCGACGAAGCCCGCGATCGGATCGCGGTAGACCACCGCCTCCTCGTCGTCCGGTACCTCGATGATGCGGTTGCCGAGCGGCTCGGTGCCGCCTGCGGGATCTACCAGCCGCTTGTTGCCGGGACCCACGAAGCTCTTCGGCACCGTGTCGGCCTCCACCACTTTGATCCACGGCCGCGGCTTGAGCGAGGCGAAGTAATCGGCCGCCTCCTTGATCTCGGCGTCGGAGACCACCTTGGCCATGCCGACCATGGTGCCGCTGAATTTGCGGTTCCCGCGTTTCCATTCGGCCATCTGTTCGGTGAAATAGCGCTGCGTCAGGCCGGCCACATAGGCGGACTCGTCATGCCCGGTGCCGGTCGGCAAATGGCACGAGCCACAGGCGCGCACCTTGGTTTCCTTGTTGCCAAACTGCACGACCTTGGGCATCGCCGGATACATGTCCGGCCGCCAGTTCGGAATGTTGAAGAAGTCGTCGGCGCCCTTGCGCGTCACCGACACCTTGCCGACGGTGCGCACCCGATCGGGCGCATAGTGCGGCGGCGGCTGATCCTTCGCGGTGACCGGAAACGCCCAGTCCGGCTTTTCGGCCGCGACCGCGAGTGCAGGCGCGAGCGCAAGAGCAAAACTACAGGCGAGTATCTTCATGGGACGTCCCCCCGATGGATTGTTGTAGCCCCGGCAACGGGGCGAGGCCCAAGGCTAGCGGCAACGCGGACGATGGACAAGCATCAGTCTATCCATCGTCATCGCCGGGCTCGTCCCGGCCATCCACGACTTGCGGCAAGAAAGAAGTGGATGCCCGGCACAAGAGTCCACGCTCGGGCCGGCCGAAGGCCGGACCCGGGTGCCGGGCCTGACGAGCCTCCGCGCAAGGCGCGAGAGGTGATTAGTACCCGCTGCGGCGCTTCAAGTTAACGTGGATGTTCTTCTCGCGCGTAAAGCGCAAGAGCTCCTCGATGCACTCCTCGCGCCCGATGCCGGACTGCTTGTAGCCGCCGAACGGCGCGCCCAGGAAATGCTTCGACACCTCGTTGATCCAGACGTAGCCGGCCTCGACCGATGCTGCGGTGCGGTGCGCGGTCGAGAGGTCATTGGTCCAGATCGAGCAGGTGAGCCCGTACTCGACCTGGTTGACCTCGGCGAGCATCTTGTCCTCGTCGCTCCATTTGAACACGGAGAGCACCGGCCCGAAGATCTCCTCCTTGCCGATGCGCATGTTCATCGTGACATCCGCGAAGATCGTGGGCTCAATGAACAGCCCCTTGGCGAGCCGCGGATCGTCCGGGCGCTTGCCGCCGCTGACGAGGCGCGCGCCGTCTTCCTTGCCGGCCGCGATATATTTCATGACCCGGTCGTACTGCACCTGGCTGATGATCGAGCCCATGGTGGTCGCCGGGTCGGTCGGAATGCCGGGCTTGTAGCGCCTGATCGAGGCCTTCGCGCGCTCGATCACGGCGTCGTAGATCTTCTCGTGGATGAACGCGCGGCTGGTCGAGCCGCAGGACTGCCCGCACCAGGTGAAGTTCATGCCGTCGACGACGGCGGCCGCGACCGCCTCGAGATCGGCATCCGGGAAGGCGATCAGCGCGTTCTTGCCGCCGAGCTCCAACAACACAGGCTTGAGCGTATCGGAGGCGGCCTTCATCACCGCGCGTCCGGTCGGCACGCTGCCGATCAGCGCGGTCATCGCAACGTCGGGATGGCTGGAGAGAACCTGCCCGACTTCGCGGCCGCCCGGCACCACGTTCCACACGCCCGGCGGCAGGATGCCGTCGATCAGCTCGGCCAGCCGCAGCGCCGAGAGCGGCGCCTGTTCCGGCGGCTTGAGCACGACCGTGTTGCCGGCCGCGAGCGGCGCGCCCGACTTGCCGGCCGCGAACATGAACGGATGGTTGAACGGGATGATGCGGCCCACCACGCCGAACGGCTCGCGCACCGAGAAGTTGACCACGTCCGGGCCCATCGGGATCGAAGCGCCCTTCATCTCGGTCACGAGGCCGGCATAGAAGTCGAGCTGCGCGGCGCCGGCGCCGGCGTCGCGCATCATCTCGGCGTAGGGGTTGCCGCAATCGGCGGCATCGAGCATCGCCAGCTCATCGCCGTTCTTGCGCAGCACGTTGGCGATCTCGCGCAGCATCTTGGCGCGCTCGAGCGGCGGCACGCGCCGCCAGTCCTTGAAGGCGGCCTTGGCGGCCGCGATCGCGGCTTCGGCGTCGGCAACGGTCCCGTCAGTCACCTTGCCGAGCGACTCGCCGGTCGCCGGATTGGTCACCTCGGCGTAGCGGGCGCCCTTCTGCCATTTGCCGGCATAGTAGGGATCGCGGTGGGTCGGCAGCCGCAATGCAGCAGCCTCGGACTTCATGGTGGTGGCTACGGACATCGTTTAACTCCCTTACAAATTCTGTTCTCTCCGTTGTCGTCCCGCGCACGCGGGGACCCAGTATCCCAGAGCCGTTGTTGCTCATCCGAGGACACCGACCGAGGCGGTGTGTACTGGGCCCCCGCTTTCGCGGGGGCGACAGAAACGCTTGCAGAAGTCCCTATCAAGATCGCTTGATATCGTCGAGCCCACCGAACCTTCCGATCAGCGTGTTGGCGCCGATCGAGATCACGAACAGCACGATCAGCAGCGCGTACATCAGCGGCATGTTGAACAGGCTGTAGGCCTGGATCACCAGGAAGCCGACGCCGCTGTTGGAAAGCTTGGTCTCGGCCAGCAGCGTGCCAATCAGGCAGACGCCGAGCCCGAGTCGAACCCCGTTGATGATCGGGTGGCGCATCGCCGGCAGGTAGATCTTGGTGACCATCTGCCAGGTGTTGGCGCGGAAGCTCTTGCCGACGCGGATCAGCACCTGATCGATCTCGCGCATGCCGCCCGCGACATTGAGCGCGACCGGGAAGAAGCAGGAGATCGCTCCCATCGCAACCTTGGAGCCCGGCCCGACCCCGAACCACATGATCATCACCGGGAAGAAGATGATCTTCGGGCACGGCCCGAGATAATAGAGCAGCGGCTCATAGGCCCGCCGCAGCAGCCGCGAGCTGCCAAGCACGATGCCGGCGGCAAGGCCGCTCAGGCCGCCGAACACCATTCCGATCGCAATCTCGTAGAACGTGACGTAGAGGTGCCAGTAGATCTGCGGGATCGTGATCTCGGTCTTGATGTGGAACAGATAGAGATTGAGGTCGATCTGCGCCGGCATGTCCGGCACGGTCATCAGCTCGAACAGCGCCTTGCCGATCGCCACCAGCGACGGGACCACGTCGCGATAAAGGAGGCCCGAGGCGGCGAGCGCCTCCCAGAGCACGAGCGTCGTCACAATGATGGCGATGCGCAGCGTGGTGACCGGGTTGAGCCGGCGCGGCGCGTCCGCCCGTAACGTCAGTCGACCGGTCTCAGCCATCGTTCCAGCCTTTCGGTGAGAAAGAACACGCAGATGCTGACCAGGATCACGAACGAGATTGCTGCGTAGGTGCCGGCGAGATCATAGCGCTCCGCAAGCTCGTTGATGAGCTGCCCGAGCCCGCCGAAATTGATCAGGAACTCGACCCCCACGATGTTGATCAGGGCAAAGATCAGCCCGAGCCGCATGCCGACGAAGATGGTTGGCAGCGCCGCCGGGAACAGGATCTTCCAGAACTGCTGCCAGGGCGTCAGGTTGAAGCTGCGCCCCACATTGATCAGGACGCGCCTTGTGCCGGCGAGGCCTTCCAGCGTCTTGAGGATCACCGGCGCAAGGCCGGCGGTGAAGCCCATCGCCACGATGGTGGTGGCGCTCCTGCCGAAGATCACGAGATAAAGCGGATAGATCAGGACGAGCGGCGACGCCGCAATCGCTGCCACCCAGGTCTCGGTCGCCTCGCGCAGCAGGCGGAACTGGTAGAGCAGCACGCCGCCGGCGACGCCGAAGATCGTCACCAGGATGCTCGCCGAGAACGCCTCGGCGGCGGTGAGCAGGAAGCGCGACAGTACGTGCTCCTCGACGATCACGCGCGGAAACGTGCCCATGATCTCGGACGGCAGCGGCACGATGAAACGGTTGATCAGGCCGACGCGAACGAAGAGCTCAATCAGCACAATAGCAGCGACGAACGAGCCGATCCCGAGCGCGCCCGGGAACCAGCGCGCCTTGGTGATCGAGACCGCCGCGCTCATGAATGCCCGCCGTGATGAAGCTTGGACGCCTCGTCGTCGCGTAGCCCCCGGCTCGCCTCCTCGCGCAAGTCGTTCCAGATCTGCGCCACATAGCGGCCGAACGCCTCGCTCGAGACGATCTCGGACGTGCGCGGGCGCGGCAGGTCGATCTTGACCATGCGCTTGAGCTTGCCGGGACGGTAGGTCATCACAAGAATGCGGTCGGAGAGCTGCACCGCCTCGGTGATGTTGTGGGTGATGAGCAGCGTCGTCTGCTTGAGCTCCTGCTGGATCTGCAGCACCTTGTCGCCGAGGAGAAGCCGCGTCTGCTCGTCGAGCGCCGCAAATGGCTCGTCCATCAGCATGATCTTGGGCTCCGCCGCCAGCGTGCGCGCCATCGACACGCGCTGGCGCATGCCGCCGGAGAGCTCGGCCGGATAGCGCCGCTCGAAGCCGTCAAGCCCGACCAGCGACACGAAGTGCCGTGCCCGGTCGTAGCGCTCAGCTTTCGCCATGCCGGCGATCTCCAGCGGAAACGCCACGTTGTCGATCACGGTGCGCCAGGGAAACGTCGACTCCTCCTGGAAGATCATCCCGATCGCGGGATGCGGCCCACGCACCAGATCGCCCGCCACCTTGACGGTGCCGTCGTAGCCATCGAGCAGGCCGCCGATGATGTTGAAGAGCGTCGACTTGCCGCAGCCCGACGGGCCGATCACGCCGACGAACTCACCGGGCGCGACCGACAGCGAGACGCCATCGACCGCGGTGACCACCCCCTCCGGGGTCTCGAACCGCTTGGTGATGTCGTCGACCGCGAGGATCGCCCCCTCGGTCTGGGCTGGTCCCGATGGCATCACTGCCGGTAGCACCGTCGCGGCCGCCATGACGCTCCCTGTCCTGTACCCTGGGTGGGTGCGGGGCCATATAGCATATCGCGGGTCGCGGTTGCGTGGGACTCGCCCCGGGCGAAAAGCCGCTGCCGGAATCCTCAGCCAAGCTCGGCCTGGAAAGGCCGGCCGGCGCGCCGGCACCAGTTCTCCCAGGCCCGGTTGACTGTGTAGGGGCCGGTGCGGGCAATCACTTTGTCGACCTCGCCGGGGGTGAGGAACTTGATGTCGCCCATCGCCATCGCCTGCATCTGCAGCTTGGCGTTGACCTCAAGGTAGATCGAGATGAACACGGCATGGCGCACGTTGGGCGCCGCAATGGTGGCGCCGTGCCCGCGCATCAGGATGCTGCGGCCCGACCCGATCGCACGGGCGAGGTCGCGCCCCATGTCGACGTTCTCGACCAGGAGCGCGGTGTCGCCGAATTTGTCATGCGAGTCCCAGGTCGGCACATCGTGACCGATGTTGGCGCACATGTGCAGCAGCGGCTTGAGCTTGCGCTCGGTGATACCGAACGGGATCACGCTCGGGCTGTGGTTGTGGACGACCGAATGCACGTCCGGCCGCGCCTCGTAGACGCCGCCGTGGATGAAGCGCTCAAGATAAGGCGCCCGCCCGCGCGCGCCGACCGGCTCGCCTTCGAGCGTGAACTCCATGATGTCGTCTTTCTCGATGCGCTCGGGCGCCCGCGCCCGCGAGAGAAGAAAGTGCTTGGGATTGTCCGGATGGCGCGCGCTCACGTGCCCGAACGAGTCAACGACGTTTTCATGCGCCAGGATGCGGTTGGCGGTGACGATCTCTTCGAGCAGCATATCAAGATTGGCCATGGACGTTTCCTTTAGATTTCAAATGAGCATTCATGACAACGCTGCACGCAATTGCATGCTGAGCGTTGCGAAGAACAGGGGCCGCATCGTTCCCTCCCCCCTTGCGGGGGAGGGACAGGGAGAGGGGTAACAGCAGATTCCAAATCCGGAACCACCCCCTCCCCACCCCTCCCCCACAAGGGGGGAGGGAGCAGGCCGAGTTTGCGGCACGCGCGGTGCTAGAACCGCACGGATAGACGTGAGCCAAGGAAGCTTCACAAAATGAAACTCACCGAGCCCAGCGAGCCCAGTTCATGCGCGTCGATCAGTACGCGGCGCTCCTTGATGCGGAACGTGTCGCCCGCGCGCCGCAGGACGTAGCGGTATTCGCCGACATATTCGCGCACCCGCTCGTAGCGGCGGAAGCGGTAGCAGACGAAATTGGCGGTGACCGTGATCAGGTCGCCCTCGACGCCGAGAATGCGCACGTTCGAGATCATCCGCCGGGTGCGCGACTTGGGGAATTCGGCATGGCAGTTCGGATCGCTGATGCGGATCACCCGCTGGCGGATGCGCTCGCGGTCGTCGGCCACCAGGAACAGGGTCTTGCGGTGGTCGGATTCAAGCTGATCGTTGGGCGGCACGTAGTAGGCGGCGTCGTCGGCCAGAAGGCCCTGCCACTCGTCGAGCTTCCATTCGTCAAGCAGCGCTGCCTCGTGATAGAGGAAATCCTCGACCTCCTCCCTCGTCACCACGGTTCGGGTTGCGATCGTCATGCCGGCGCTCCCATCAGTTCGTTCCAGCGCCGCCAGAAGATGCGCAGGTGATGCTCGTCGCTGTTGAGCTGCTCGCCCTCCTTGCCCATCCCGCGCGACATCTCCGACCAGCGGTCTTCATGCCAGTTGGCGAGCCCCTGCTGCACCAGCTCGAGCGCCTCGACGTCGTCGGGCGTCGCGAAGCCACCGGGGCCATAGAAGGTGAGGAAGGCATCAAGCCGGCGCGCCCGCGCGCTCTCGCTCTCCTCGACCGGACCGAGCGCCCAGGCGGTGACGTGCATCTTGTCGGGACCCTCGGGATAGAACGTGCGCACCGTCACGGAGGAACCGTCGTTGATCACGAGGTTGGGGAAGATGACGAGATTGCGGTTTGTATCAGCGACGCGCAACGCCCGTTCCTCGCCGAGCCGCGTGACCAGCTCGCGCCTGATCTCCTCCATCTCGGGCTTCGCGGCCTCGCCATAGAGTGGGATCCACTTGGCGACCGGGCGGCCGCGGAAATTGACGTTGTCGGTGGTGAAGTGGCCGTTGCCGAGCTCGATCGCGAGACCCTTGGTCGGCAGCACCAGGCCGGCTTCTTTCGGCGGCTCGATCTTGACGCCCGAGTTGGCCATGAAGTTGAGCCAGGTCGAGTGGGTCGACGGCAGGTGATAGTCGTCGACGCTGTTCTCGACCATGAGCTTCCAGTTGGCGGCGACGTCATATTCCTGCACGCCGGCGATGATCTCCATCTGGCTGGACGGCGACTGGTCGACGACCAGATCGATGTATTCCTTGGCGCGACCAAGATAGTCGGCAAGCGGCTGGGCTTTCGGGTCGAGGCACATGAACCAGAAGCCGCGATACTGCTCGAACCGGGCCGGCCGCTTGAGGCCGAAGGTGCTCTTGTCGAAATCTTCGGCGTAGGCGTCGTCGCCCGGCACGCGCGTCAGGCTGCCGTCGTTGCCATAGGTCCAGCCGTGATAGATGCACATGAAGCGGCGCGCGCTGCCCGAGCGCTGGGTGCATACGATCGCACCGCGATGCCGGCAGGTGTTGAACAGGCAATGAACCGCACCGGCCTGGTCGCGCACGAAGATCACCGGTCGGCCCGCGACCTTGCGCGAGTGGAAATCGCCGGGTTTCTTGAGCTCGGAATCGTGGCCGACATAGATCCAGCAGCGCCCGAAGATGCGCGACATTTCCTGGCGCAGGATGTCGCCGGACACGAGCACCTCGCGGTCGAGCAGGAAGGTCTTCTTCTCGTGGTCGTCGATGATGTAGGAGCGGGCTGACATGATCGGTCTCGTTGGGAGCTTTCAGGGTAGCTTATAGGGCAGCCGGAAAAGGGGTCAATCTGGAGCGAATGGCGAATAGCGTTTGGCAAATTGGGGGGTGGTGGGTGGCGCCGCCATTTCGCTATCCGCTACCCGCTATTCGCCCTTTTCCAGTCCCCTCTTGCACTTTTCGGCCATGCCGCTAAAGCACGGGGCACCACTCACCCGTGTTCACGAGAGCCCATGCCTGCCGTCCAAGTCTGCGCTGCCGCCGATGTCCCGGAAAACAGCGTCATCAGCCGCGAGGTCGGCGACGAGCTCGTCGCCATCTACAACATCAACGGGTCGTATTACGCCACCGAGGCGCGCTGCACCCACGGCATGGCCGACCTCGCCGACGGCACGCTCGACGGCGAGGAGATCGAGTGCACGTTCCATTTCGGCAAGTTTCACGTGCCGAGCGGCAAGGCAACGGAATCGCCCTGCTTCATCGCGCTCAAGACCTTCAAGACCGAGGTGCGCGACGGACAGGTGTTCGTCGACCTCGAGACGCCGGCCCCGACCGCGGCCGCGTGATACAGCGCTAGTGACGAACGACGCACTCCCCGCGTCGTGGCCGGGCTTGTCCCGGCCATCCACGTCTTTGATGTGATCGACTTAAGACGCGGACGCCCGCGACAAGCGCGGGCATGACCAGTCAAACACTAAGCGCATGGCCCGCCGACCTTCCGACCAAAAGGGCGCAGTCGCCGCAGCGGCTGCGCCCTTCGATTGCGCCGCAGGTCCGTCGAAGCTCAGTTCGAGTTCGACGGCAGGATCTCGACCAAGCCGATCGCGCTGACGCCGCTCAGCGCCATCGCGATGTTGCCGTCGCGCGTCTTCACCATATTGCGCACGATGCCGCCGCCGAGCGGCATTTCCCAGGTCTGGAATTTCTCGGTCTTGGGATCAAAGCGCACCAGCGTATTCGGCCGCAGGTTCGACTCGGTGTACCAGATGATGTCGTCGATCGCGACCATGCCGTAGGGCTGCGCGAGCTGGCCGCCGGGGCCCTGGTACTCTTTCGTGTTGCCGGTCTTTGGATCGAAGCGAACGAGCTGGCCGTTCGACCAGTCGCCAAACCAGATCATGTCGTCGGAGGTCACGGCCATGCGCCGGATGCGGGTCTTGGCATTGGGCAGCACGTATTCCTTCAGCGCGAAGGTGTCAGGATCGATGCTGGCAATCTTGTTCGAGCCGAAATAGCTGAACCAGGGCCGCCGGTGGTCGGAGAGGTACTGCAGCGCATAGGGCTGCTGGCCGGGCGCGCCGACCGGCGTGAACAGCTTGATGTCGCCGGTCTTGGGATCGAGCCGCCCCATGAAGCCGCCGTTCTGCACGCTGAACCACAGAATGCCGTTCTTGTCGAACAGCGGAGTGTGCGGGTCGCGCGCCTTCGGGTCGGGCATCGGGTAGTACTTGAACTCGCCAGTCTTGACGTCGAGCCTGCCGATGTGCCCACCCCAGTTGCCCGCGTACCAGATGTTTCCATCCTTGTCGCTGACGAGGCCGTGTGGCCCCGCCTTCACCGGGATCGGGTATTCCTTCATCGTCCCGGTGCGAGGATCAAGTCGGCCGAGCCGGTTGGCGAACTGGCCCGCCCACCAGATGGCGCCATCGGGTGTCGCCAGCGGATCGTGCGGGCGCGAGCCGGGCGTCGGTGTGTTCCAGGTCTTGAACCTTACGTTGGCCGGCCCCGCGATGATGACCGGCTTCGGCCGCGCCAGCCCCGGATAGTTCGCGACGAAGTAGTCGGAGATCTCCTTCTCTTGGGCTTCGCTGATCAGCGCGCCAGCCGCCTTCATCATATGGACGGTCTCGCGCCACTCCTGCGCATCCTTATTGGAGTTCACGACCCGCCGCAGGTTATGACAGACAACGCACTTCTCCTGGATCAGCGGTTTCGCAGAGCCGTCCTTCAGCGGGAAGCCGCCGGGCTGGCTCGGATCGGGCCGCACCACCTGCGCCTGGGCGGCGAGAACGGCGCCGCAGGATGCAAGCGCAATCAATGCGGGGCGCAAGAGATTTGCCATCAAGCGATTTGTCATTTTTTCCATGTCTCCCTTTTTGTCCATGTCCCTTGGGCTTCGCTGAGCGGCGTGGCCCTCCGGCTCGCCCCGCTCACGGGATTCTGATCAGCTAGGAATTTTAGCAACTGGCCATGCCCTTTGCTATGGGCGCTCAGGTCGTTCCCACGAATTTGCGCACGTGCTCGACCAGCGCGTCGGGCGCGATGCGGGCGATGTCGTGTTGCGACTGGATCGGCACCTGCAGGATCTGCGGGTAGTCCTTGGTCAGCCGCTCGACCGTGGCGGGCGGATAGCGGTCCGATTGCAGCCCGCGCACGAGAAGGGTCGGCACCTTGACCATGGCGAGCTCTTCCCACATGTCGCGCAGCGGCCGGCGCGGCAGCTTTGCGCCCTCTCCGATCGGCTTGCGATTGCCGTTGTCGGGATCGCGCTTGAGCATGTAGCCGCTCTCGACCTTGATCAGCGCATGCTGTGCGCGCTCGCGGTCGACCCCGAACCGGGGCGGATTGTGGAGCTTGGCGAAGCGCTCCATCGCGGCCTCGATCGAGGGAAACACCAGCGGCGGGTTGCCGACCGAACTGCCGGTGCGGGCGCGTTCCTCGCGGTTCAACTGGCTGTCGATCAGAACAAGCTTGGAGGTGCGGTCTTGGAAATTGACCGCAAACGAGACGGCCGTCGGGCCGCCGCCCGAGTGCCCCATGATGATGACCTTGGACCAGTGCATCATGCTCATGACCGCCAGCGCGTCATCGAGGAACGCATCGTACGAATAGTCCTTGCTCGGGCTCCAGGTCGATTCGCCCCAGCCGCGCTTGTCGTGCACCACCACCTCGCGATCGGTCGCGAGCGCGCGGGCGACCCCGATCCAGTCGTAGGAGTCATAGTAGTTCGATCCGTGCAGGATCATGATCGGCGTCGCGCCGGGCGCGCCGAACGCGCGATAGAACAGCGATACGTCGCCGGAATTGATCCGGCCAGTGCGTTGCGGGACCGCCATGGTCGCCTCCCTTGTGTTGTTGCGGTTCAAGTTGTTGCGGTGAACTTGCGCGAGCGCAATCGTATGGTCGGCAGCGCCATATCTCGTCCTCCCATCGGCGTCGTAGCGACGCTTCCATTTTTTTCGTCGGCGGCGTTCGCTGCCAGCCTCAGCAAGTAATCAATGCAAGCGCGGGCCCTTGAGGAACCGGTGGCGATCGGCGGACGGCACCCGCAAATCCATGGTGCGCCCGTCACGGTAGATCTTCATCGGCACCTCGACCCCGGCATTGCCCATTGACCAGATGCGCCGGAACAGCCCGGCGAGATCCTTTACTTCCGCGCCGCCGACCTCCAGCACGACATCGCCGGTGCGCAGATCGGCCTTGCGCGCGGGCCCGCGGTTGGAAAGCCCGACCACGACCACCCGGTTGTTGACCTCTGTTGCGTAGAGCCCGAGCCAGGGCCGCGGCGGGCGGTTACGCCGGCCGACCGTGAGCAGGTCCTCCAGGATCGGCTTGAGCAGATCGATCGGCACGATCATGTTGAGATGCTCGCTGCCCTGCTCGCGCGGCTGCTCGAGCTGCAGCGAGCCGATGCCGATGAGGTCGCCCTGCGGCCCGATCACCGCGGTGCCGCCCCAGTTCGGGTGCGCGGGTGCGGTGAAGATGGCCTCGTCGAGTACATATTCCCAATAGCCGGCGAATTCCTGGCGGGCCGCGATGTGCGCCGCCACCGAATGCTGCCGGCCGCCGGCGCCTGCCACCACCACCGACTCGCCGACCGTGGCCGCAGCCGATTGCCCAAGCGACAAGGCCGGCAGGTCGAGGCGCGCCAGCGCCTGCACCAGCCCGAAGCCGGTCTCCTGGTCGTAGCCAAGCACGTGGCCGGGCGCCACGCGGCCGTCGCTGAAGGTCAGCCAGACCTGGTCGGCCTCGGTGATCAGATAGCCGATGGTGAGCACGACGCCATCGTCGCGGATCAGGACGCCGTTGCCCGCGCGCTCGGTGCCAAGCGTCTCGGCCGAGAACGCGTCAGCAGGAACGATCGAATGGACCGCCACGACCGCCGCCAAGGCGCGGTCGAGATCGTAGCCATAGTCCTCGGGCTTAGGTTGCACTGAAGCGGGCACCTTCCAGTCGGCCGGCTGCGGCATTCCAAATTCCCCATCTCACCGACATGTCGCCTGTCTCACCTGCATGTGCGTTGGCGACGCACGCCCGCGCCGCGCCTGGCGGACACATCCAGCGTATTCATTTTCATTCCGCGATGCCAGTCCCGCCGACGTGTGGGGAAAGTCCGCGGGCGCCGGCCGCCGGATGCGATCCCGTGCCGCACCCCGCCCAAGTGGAACCGCCCAAGTTGAACCGTTCACTTTTTGGTACGCCGCAGCCGTGCGGTTCCAGGACGTCAGTGCCGGGCGCTCCCAGCCGCGACACGCCGGACGCACGCTGGAAGGCTGGACGGATAAACCAAAGCGGCTGCGATGGTCAGCGCGGTGAAGCTGTTGGCCGCGACCGGGCGCGACACCACACACGATGCGACATACGATGCGACATACAATGCGACACGCATGGTGCGAACACCGGCTACGCATGCGATGGGGACCGGCAGCGCACCGCGCCGGCCATCACGACCGCCCGCGGCACGCCCCGTCAATCGCTTTCAGCTGGAACGGCACCTTGCCGGCCATGCATTCCCGGATGAATTGTTCGAGATTGCGCCAGTCGCCGACCGAAGGGGTGAATTCGCGCGCGAGCCCGAGCTGATAACACTGCTCATAGGTCGGCCGCGTACACTGGGCAGACGCCGGCGCCGCAAGGTTGGTGCCGCCTTGCCGATGGTCGTCGTGCTGTCCCCCTGCCGAACGCTCGCAGGCACTCGCCCCGGCCGTCGAACGACCGGCCAGGGCGAGCCCTCTCAAGAACATTAGTCGGCCGATCACCCGGATAGGTTCACGGCGCCGCTCAATGGACGCGCCGACATACGACGCCAAGCGCGATCAAACCCGGTTGAAGAGCGCAGAAGTTAAGGAATGGTACAGCTGGGTGGCTTCGAACCACCGACCTCCGGTTCCACAGTACGGGCGGGTCGTCCGTTTTGCTGGACACGTACGGGGTCGTTTCGCTTAAAAACCCTTGTAGAATGGGCTCCGTATGCCTACGTTATGCTTGTGGGGTAACGGAGGCTAACAGGCTAAGTTGGTACCCCGGCGTTACCCCAAGCGGAGCGAGGTAGATGGCAAAGGGGAGAGCACCACGTGGCAATCGAGAGGGTCGTTCTGGCGCTGCGGGTGTTCGCGGCGGTGCTGCTGGGCATCGCGGTCTGGATGCTGCTGAGCTGAGGCTGCGCGACCGGCTCGTCGAGCAGACCGGCGACGGGCTGATCGTGCGCCGGCTGGACGGCACGCGCTGGCGGATCGCGGCGGGCGGCAAGCTGGAGAAGGAGGAGATGCCGTGACGAGAGAGGACGTGCTCGAACTGTTGCGAGACTTTCCCGAGAGCCCGCAGTGGGTCGTCGAGCGCGACTGGACGCTCAAGGACGCGCGCAACGCCATGATCAAGCGCAGACTACTGCTGCCGCAGACGGCACCAGTGACGCGCGAGCGCCAGCTGGCCAATGCGCTGTTTCGCAAGTTGAAGGGGGACTGGACATGACGAAGAGGCGAGCACTGACGGCGTTTGCGGTCGAGAACACGAGGGCGGGCGCCGCGAGGCGCGAGGTACCGGACGGTGGCTGCCGAGGCTTGTACCTGGTCGTGCAGGCTTCGGGCGTCAAGAGCTGGGCGCTGCGCTACCGCCGGCCCGACGGTCGGGCCTGCAAGCTCACGCTCGGTCGCGTCGACACCAGCGGCAGGCCCGCAGTCAAGGACCCGCAGGTAGGTGGCAGTCTAACGATCGGCGAGGCGCGCGTGCTGACCGCGACGGTGCTGAACAGCCGCGCGAACGGCGCCGATCCCGCCGCCGAGCGGCAGAAGCAGAAGAGGGAGGCGCGGACGCTCGCGAGCACGGCCGGCGACCGCTCCTATCCCGCCTTCGCGAGGCTGTACGTGCAGCAGCACGCGAAGCCGAACGTGCGACGGTGGAGGGAGACCGCGAGCTACCTGGGGCTCGACCCGGACGACGAGGACCTCGCCGCGGTGCCGGGCTCGATAGCCGAAAGGTGGCGCGACCGCGAGGCGAAGTCCATCGCGCGCGTCGAGGTGGTCGCGGAGATGGACCGCGCCGCGAAGCGCGCGCGCATGGCGCCGAACCACCTGCTCGCGGCGCTTCGCGCGATGTTCGGATGGCACCTGGAACGCTTCGCGATCGAGCACAGTCCGTGCGAGAAGGTAAAGGCGCCGGTGCGCGGGCCGGCGCTGATCCGGTCGCGACGCCTGGACGACGACGAGGTGCGCTGGCTCTGGCGCGCGCTCGACGAGCTGGTCGCGGAGGGCGCGGTTCCCCCGGCCTACGCGAGGCTCGTTCGCTTCGTCATGCTGACGGGCGTCAGGCGCGACGAGGCTCGTCTGGCCGTCGCGAGCGAGCTTCGCGGCGACGAGCTGACCGTGCCGGGTGCCCGCACGAAGAACCACCTCGATCAGCTCGTGACGCTCTCGCCTGCCGCCAAGAGGGAGATCGCCGAGCGTCGCGCCACCAAGACTGGATGGCTGTTTCCCGGCGTGACCGGGGGAGGCCCGCTCGGCGGTCTGTCGAAGTGGAAGGCGAAGGTCGTCGCTCGCATGCAGAAGCTGGCGGGCGAGACCGACATCAAGCGCTGGCACCTTCACGACTTCCGACGGTCGGTGCGCAGCTTCGCGTCGCGCGTCGCGACCGACGTCGTCGCCGAGCGGCTGCTCGGACACGTGCCCGTCGGTTTGCGCAAGAACTACGACTGCCACGACTACAAGCGAGAGAAGGCAGCGGCGCTCGCGTCGTGGGCCGGCGAGGTCGAGAGGATCGTCAGCGGCAGCGACGGCAAGGTGGTGACCATGTCGCGCCGGCGCGCGCGTCCCCCGGTCGGGGCGGCCGGGAAGTCCCCGTAATACGGCAGGTTAGCGGGGCTTTACTTCGCCGCGAGGTGCACCCACAATAGCGGCAGTTGGCAGAGCTTCTCGCGCCCGGCGGGTCACCACTGCCTCATCAAAGTAACAGGGCGCTCATGGTCGGAGGACCGTGGGCGCTTTTTATTTTGCCCGCGCTCTCCGCCCGAGAGAGGGAGCGCGCACCATGTCGCGTAAGAAGGAGCCTCCGGCCGTCGAGGTCCGAGCGGGCGACGAGTTCGTGCCGGACGTGACCGTCTGCAGGGAACTCGGCATCACGCCGATGACGCTGTACCGCTGGGACCACCGTCCCGAGCTGAAGTTCCCACCCAAGATAAAAATTGGCGATCGCTGCTACCGCGACCGCGCTCAGCTGAGCGAGTTCAAGCAGCGCATGCTGCGCGAGGCGGTCGCGCGCGCGTCGAGGAGTGAAGCCAAGAAGCGGAGGGTTGCGTGACCCGCGCGATGTACTTCGCCCGCGTCGGCGCGCACGCTTGGCGTTCCCTCAAAGCACAAGGAGCGAACATGACTGCCACCGACAACATCCGCGAAAGGACACACGCCGACAAGCTGATCCGCGACGCCATCAAGGCGGCGCTGCATCGCAAGCTCGCCGACACGCTGATGGCGCAGGCGGTGCTGATCGCCACGGCGCGCGATCCGCACGAGATGGTCGAGACGCTGCGACCGGCCGTGTGTTGCGAAGACTTTCCGGACAGCGTGAACAACCGCGCGATGGCGAAGATGATCGAGATGGCCAACTTCGTCGTCGCGCGACGCGCCGAGCAGCGCGCCGAGTCCAACTAGGTTCTACCCACCGCACACGAGGAGAACGGACATGAGTAAGGAGATCACTCCGCGACGTCCCGGGAGCCGCGCTCTCGCGACGACGAGCGCGCCGACTGCGAGGCCGTGGCGCGACATTCTCGCCGACGACCTCAAGGACTGCGACGAGCGGGGAAGGCCGAAGTATCAGCTTCCGATGCCGGTCGGCGACGACGAGGAGGCCGTGGCGGCCGCTGACAGGGCGGCAGCGATGGCTCTGGTGCCGGTCGGCGCCGAGGACAAGCTCGATCACGACGTGCGGCGCGGCCTCGATCGGCTCAAGGCGCGCCTCAGCGCGTGGGGAACCTGCTGGGGAGGGCCGGAGTCCGCCGACGTCCGCGCGCAGCCGGTGCCCGAGGGCGACATGACGCGCTTCATGGCGACGCTCGTGTTCTGCGGCGCTCCTCGCGCCCTGACGGCCGTCGAGGTGGCCGACGCGCTGCACGCGCACGACCGCGAGGGGTGCTCGTACGCGGAGACTCTGCAGGGCATCGAGGGGCTCTTCGCCGAGACGGTGGCGCCAACGCGAGAGGCGAACGACGGCGACGGCCGCGCGCTCGGTCGCGTCGAGGTGGTCGAAAGTTCGCCGGCCGCGCGTCCGCTGACGCACGCCGACGAGTTCGGGCTGATGGCCATCTACGCGCAGCGAACTCTGCGCAAGCAGCTGGGCGCGCAGCACGTCTCGATGGGCGACAGCGCGCTCATCGCCGACGGTCGCAGAGTGCGCAAGGACATGGCGAAGTCGCTGCTCGCGGGCGCCATCTCCGAGATCGAGCTCCGCGATCCGCGCGAGCCGACTCGCATCGTGCCGATGTCGCCCGCCATCGCGGCGCAGGTCGAGCGCATGTTCGCGCTGAAGTATCCAGCCGTCGACGTCGACGCCGATCTCGAAGCCTGGACCGAAGCCTTCGCCCGCGAGTGCCTGGAGATGGACCCGGCCGGCGAGATCGAGACCGCCGCGCTGCCGGCGGCCATCGCGGCGTGGCAGCCACCGGCCGGCGCAGGCGCGCCACCGGCCGACCCGCCCACTGCCGTGCGCCAGCTGGCAAGTGCCAAGGGACTGGAGCGGGTGCAAAGCCGGCGCGTCTGGGTGTACCGGGGCGCCAAGCTGCGTCGTAGCGTGCCCTCTGGCGGCCTCCAGGTCGCGGTGGGACGCTCCCGCCGCGCAGCCCGGTAGGTGGGGGCGGGTCGCGCCATCGCGGTGCTTGGGAGCACCGCCGCACCGCCGGTATTTTTGCTGCTGCACCACTGAGATGTTCCCATTTGGCGGGGTCTGCACCGCGAGCACCGCCGGCACCGCGCCTCTGGCGCGCGCCACGTACGCACATACGCGCGCGGGCGGGGGAGCAGCAGCAGCAGCAGCTTTGTTGCGCGTGTGTGCGTATAACGGCGGTGCTCGCGGTGCAGAGCCCGTAAAACCTGGACAAGTTGGCGGTGCATGCTTCGTAGACGCGGCGGTGCGGCGGTGCATCCCCCGGCTATGCAGCCAAAGTCGTCCGCGATCGCAGAAATACCACCGATCGCAGAAAAAGTTGCGGCGCCTATCCCAGGCCCCCGGTTGCACCAAACGCGGGCCGAGCCTATGGTTCAGCCGCAATACATGAGCTTTCTGCAACAACGCTTCGGCCGGGTACCGACAGGGTAACGCCCGCGAATGACGGCAGCACGTAAGGCCAAGCCACGCAACTGGGCTACTGCAGGCGTAGCGCACAAGCCGCGCACGCGCGCGCACGATCGCGCGTCACTAACGGCGCCACCGCATTTCTCGAGCGCATCGACCAGCGATCAATTCCCGCGCGCCGCTTCGTCGACTTGCTGCAAACTATATGCAGCGACTTGGGTGGGCGCGACGAGATGTCAGAGGCGCAGTATCAGGTCGCGCGCCGATGCGCCGCGCTGGCAGTGCGCTGCGAGCTGGACGAGACCCTCATGGCCGCCGGCAAGCCGGTGAACATCGATGCCTACGGCCGCGCGGCGTCGCGCCTCGGGCGCGAGTTGCAGCGCCTCGGCTTCAAGGGCCTTCGACGCAAGCCCAAGGACGTCACACCCACTGTTCGCGCCTACGCGGCGCGCGCCCGCGAGCAGGAGGCGCAGCAGTGAGGCTCAGCAAAATCGTCAGCCACTGTCGCGCTCTGCGCAATCGGCACCAGCAGCGCACTCGCGCACTCGCCGCGCGCTGGCAGGCGCAGCAGCAGCGGAAACGCGAGGGTCGGCCGTCAGGCAAGGCGCCCGCAAGCGCGAGTCCTGCGCGATGAAGCCCCTGTTCACCATGCGCGAGGCCCTCGCCGACCCGAACCTGCTGGGCGATGTGCTTGTCGGCGACAGCTGGTCGGCGTGGCGCGCGATGCTCATAGCCTTCATGGGCGAGCCGCTGACCGAGAGCGAGCGCGCGATATTCACCAGGTTCACGGGCCGCGCGCGCGAGCCCCTGGAGCGCGTCGACGAGGCCGCGTTCGTCGTGGGTCGACGCGGCGGCAAGGATCGCGCCGCCAGCGTTCTCGCCACTTACATCGCCGGCCTCTGCGAGCATCCCAAGCTGGTTCGCGACGAGCGCGGCGTGCTGATGCTGCTGGCGCCCGACACCGATCAGGCCGCTATTCAGTTGCGCTACATCAAGGCGCCTTCGAGGCGAGCCCGCTGCTGCGCGGGCAGATCGTCAACTCCACGCGCGACACTCTCTCGCTGCAGCACCGAGACGACGACGGCCGCGTGGTCGCCGACATCGACGTCGAGGTTCACGCCGCCAACTTCAGGCGCCTGCGCGGGCGAACGTGCATCGCGTGCATCTGCACCGAGTTCGGCGTTCTGGTACGACGCGGAGACCTCCGCGAATCCCGACACGGAGATCGTGGGCGCCGCGCGCCCGGCCCTGCTGACCACGAACGGGCCGATGATCTTCATCTCCAGCCCCTACGCCCGACGCGGCGTGCTGTGGAACATGTATCGCAGACACTACGGCGCCGACGGCGATCCGCTGATACTCGTGGCGCAGGCGCGAGCGCCGACTTCAATCCAACCGTTCGCGACGACAGGAAGATAGCGCGCGCCTACGAGGAGGACCCGAGCCCGACGGCTGCGGAGTACGGCGGGATCTTCGGACAGACATCGAGTCGTTCGTTTCGCACGAGGCCGTCGAGGCGCTCGTGTCCACCGGCCTCCGCGAGCGCGCGCCGCTTCCCGCCGTGCAGTATCGCGCCTTCGTCGATCCGTCGGGTGGAGGAGGCGGAGACTCCTTCACCTCGGCGATATCACATCCGTGAAAGTCGTTCGCGTGCTCGTCCTCCTTCGCGAAGTGCGACCGCCGTTCAACCCGAGCCATTTCGTCGCCGAGCTCTGCGAGAAGCTGAAGTCGTATCGCGCGACGAGGGTGCACGGCGACAAGTACGCCGGCGACTGGCCGAGCGAGGCCTTCGCCAGATACGCCGTCGCGTACTAACCCTGCCGCACCGCGAAATCGGACATCTACAGGAACTCGCTGCCGCTCATCAACACCGGCAAGCTGCAGCTGCTCGACGTGCCGCGCCTCGTGAGTCGAGCTCTGCGGACTCAGAGCGCCGCACCGCGCGCGGCGGCCGCGACAGCATCGATCACCCTCCCAAGGGCCACGACGACGTCTGCAACGCGGCGATGGGCGCTCTGGTGCTGCTCGGCGGCACCGCCAGCGCCTACACCGAGGGACTCAAGACTGCCATCGGCACGCGCACGATCCGAAGCGCCGGCATGGCATGGCCGGACTGATTGAGCAGCTGCAGTTCTACGCGAGACTTGGAAGACCGTACTGACGACAGCAGAGGAGAGACGAACGTGAAGAAGACAAGACACGAGGTTCACTGGATGCGACGGGCCAAGGTCGACGACGAGAACCTCGACGATAACGGCGTGCTGCACGACGGTGGCACTGTCAGGATTCCCGTGATGGTCGCCGACGCCGCGGCGGTGAAGGTCGAGGACGACGTCGTCGTGGCCGACGAGGACTACGTCACCACGCTGCCCAACGGCACCGTGATCGCGAGGGACGACCTCTACGCGTTCGCCTCGCTCGCGGGCCGGCCGGTGCGCGCTACGGACTCTCGCCCGCGCGCGGCGCCGCCAATGACGCGGCGGTGCAGCACGTCCCGGGCTACGTCGACGCTCGTCGCGCGACGCAGGACGCCTACTCCTCGTACGAGGAGCGCATCACCTCGGCGCACAGGCGGCCTCCCCCGGCCGCGGGCTCTTCGCGCCGGTCGCCGATCGCCGCCTGGAGCGTCGACGAGCGCGGGCTCACCGAGCGGTCCTCGCGAGGAGCCCGCGCTAGCACGTCGCCGCGCATCTCGAGACGGCCGAGCGCCAGCCGAGACGACTCGTCGAGCGCGTCGAGGAGGTGACGGTGACCTCGGACCGAGGATGGCGTCGGCCTCGTCGCGGATCGGACCTCTCGATCGCAGGCGCGACGAGCCGACGAGCGACCCGCTGAGCCCGACTACCGAGCCGCGTGTGCGCCGGCCGACGCGCGTCGCATGACCACACCGAGCATAGCGCGCGAATGCGTCGCCATCTGCTGCGCGAGGGCGATCTTCGCGTCGCGACCGCCTGCCGCCGCGCTCGCGCGAGGAGATCGATCAGCTCGCCGAGCCGCCGAAGCAGCACGAAGCAACCGAGGCCCCGGCCGCCGCGTGCCGGGGCCTATCTGCTTATCTGCGCGAAATCAAGAGCGCGGCGCTTCTCGAAGCTTATAGACGCCGTACACAAAGAAAGCAGCACCCGACACATCAAGGCTATCAGAGAAGGCGAAATATATCGAGCGGACAACCATCATCACAACAACCAACACTCTCCTCAACACCATTCTTCAATCACCAACAACCATCAGCCGTATGTTGACGCTGCGCCTTCTGCAGATGCGAGGAGAAACGAGATGCTCCTTACCAGCTACATTGCCGATCAGATATGGCTTTGCACGTATCCCGTTCGACTGGCGGGTACGAGGTTCGACGCACGTATGACGACGATCCGCCTCGCCTCTGGCCAGATCATGCTGCATTCGCCCTGCCACATCACCGCGGCCATAGCCGAAGAAATCTCGGCGCTCGGTCCGGTGGCCCACATTGTCGTCCCTGGAAATTTCCACCATTTGCACGCAAACTCGGCGCAGACCGCATTTCCAGACGCGAAAACGTGGATCTGCCCAGGCATCGAAAGGAAACGGCCCGATCTGAAGTACGATGGCATTCTCGGCGATCTAGCGCCCGCGGACTGGATGCGGGAAATCGACCAGATGCTCGTGCAAGGGACGCGCATCATGCGCGAGGTTGCGATGTATCACCGCGCCAGCCGCACTCTGATCCTTGTTGACCTCATCGAGAACTTCACCGACGCGACGCCCAACATTGGGGGTGCGTTGAAGTTCTGGTTCAAATATGTGTTGCGCATGTGGGGGAATCCCAGGCCCGCGCCCGAATACCGGATGGGGTGGAACGACCGGATCTCGGCGGCGAAGTCGCTTCGGCGCATATTGGCGTGGGACTTTCGGCAGATCGTATTGTCCCATGGCGACCTAATCGATCACGACGCACATGAAGTTGCCGCTGAAGCCTGGTCTGGAGTCCTCGGACGGTAAGAGCGCTATCTATGGACTATCCCGTCGACCGGTAGAGGCACTGAGGGCGTGTGTCTCAGTTGGTCAGCGGCGGACTGCATCTAGTGTCTACCTATGGCCCATCGCGAGCTTGCCTCAAGAATTCATGCCCCGCAATGCCGCCGAACGCGGACAAACCCGGACCGACGCGAATGACCTAAACCAGATATCAAAGAGCCCGAGAATTAGCGACCGATAGTGATCTCTATCTTTCTTTATAATTGAAGCGTGCAAGCGATTCTCATCCAAGCTAGTAGTAATCTGAAACCGCGCTGAAGTAGCGAGCTGATCGTTAGAAGTCTTTATCAAAATGACCGAGAAAGAAGACAACTATTAAGTCGATCGGCGTACTCGTCCTGCCAAACCATCACCGCGCAATAATCTTAACAGCGTTATAAGTATAACGCGCGCTTTCTCGATATCTGTCGGATTGGTAACAAACGTTCTGGAGTCCATTTTCCACACGGGCCATTTTGAAGATTGGTACGCAGCTATCACTGAGATCAGCCCTTTAACCACTCGGCCGCATATATTTCTGAGCGTGCAGTTCAACACTTCGATCCACAAGTTGCACTGATGGTCGAGGTCGCCGGCGGCATTAAGGATGTCGTGCTCGGTGATGTCGTTGTCGCGACTAAGTCTATGGATATGAAGCTGGAAAAGAGGACAAACGTCTTCAAGCCTCGCCCGATGTACTCACGACAGCGCATGCGTTCGAACAGCGAGGTCTAGCCATTCGCCAAAAGAGCCTTTGGAAGAGCCAGCTCGATGAGAAGCGCTCCAATGGCGAGCCGCGCATCTTCGTCGAGCCGATCGCGGCCAGAAAAGGTCGTTGCCGATAAACGGGGACCGACAGCCAAATTCCTGCGCGCACAATACAGCGACGCGGTGGCGGTGGAGATGGAAGGCCAGTAGTTACTTGAGGAATACATATCAACACGTTAGTCCGCGGCTGCGTGATCCGCGGAATCTCCTATCTGCTTGACCACAAAACCGCCGCGGACGCCGGAGACTCACAAGAGCTCGCGGCCGATGCCGCAAGTGCGGTTGCGTTCGAGATGTTGTCCACCTTACCCGGCAGCAAGGCTGGCCGTGTCAGTCCTGGCAATCTGAAGGCAGCGCCAGCCCAGGTGAAACAAGTGCCTCTGACCGATCTTCGCGAATGCGCGTCCGAAGCCGTCTGGTGCACCAACGTTCGCGCGGCAACGGTGGGTGATAATGATTGGTGGACATTCACGGTTCGGCTGCGACAAGCGGCAGTCGATGGCAACATCACGTTTTGGGGGCGGCGCTACGTCTGCGATTACGGCAAGGACTTCTATTCGGAGCCACTCAGGGACATTCCTCGCAAGCATTTCGAGGAATTCGGCTTCTATCCGACGCGCATCGCGCAGGTTGACAATTATGACATATTCACCCAGAAGCTTGGCGACCCACCGAGCGCGTGGAAGGGATCTATTTTTCGAGACTTGCATGTGAACCCGGAACAGGCTCAAACTTCGCTCAAGGCGGCGGTAGCGCCGCCGCCTTCCGCTGATATTGCCGTATCCGTCTACACGTCTGTGGCGCACATCCGTATCTATCAGCCCGCCTGCTCGCTGGTGGTCGAGTATGTCTGTTTGACTGATCTCGAAGAGTGCCTTGTTGAAATGGCGGATGTTGGTGCGCGGAAACCGATCTACATGCCGACGCCGTTTGTTTTGAGAACGTACAACCATATTCGGAGCAATGAGCGGCGCCCGTTTGCGTTGGCGCGAGAGCAACGGCTCGTATTGCCCCTTGTGTTTTGCTTCGCTCAGGTCCGAAGCGCGCGAATGATTGGTATTTCTTCGATGAGCATCGGAAAAAATATTTCCTGTCCGCAGCCCCCACGAAGATGATCCTGCGCATCTACGGCGTTCCCGCCCCGAGCAATGTTCTGGTGTTCATCGACGTGTACGCTCTATGGAAAGTATTTGCCACGTAAAGACAGTTCCCTCCGGCCATACTCTCCGCGACGAACAATAAAGCGTGCTCCGTCAGAACTGCACCAAAGCCGCTCTTTTATGAATCATCTCGGCCGGCCCATCGCGACCTTGCCTCAAAAATTCATATCCACAATGCCCCGAAAGCGGACAAACCGAACCTAGCTGAATCATTCACAGCTCACACTCGAAATAGCTTGCGGGAGTTTCTGCCGATCAGCCATCGCGTTAAAGTCTGCAAGCACCTCTTCACCATTCGCGGTCGCCGCCTAATTGCTCTTCCGTCGTCAGATGCTCCCAGCAACAGCGGCCAGCGCAGTCTTACCTAGTTCTTGGATGCAGATGCTAGGCGATAACTGAGCCTGGCCATAAATCTCTTTCGTAAACGGAATGTCTTGCTGTTTTGCCATCCCGATTGCATCGCCTTCGGGTACGTCAAGAACAAGCTCCCGACGTGGCCTCCTCCAGCCTTCACGCGCGTGATACCCACGAAAAACAACCGCCGCTGCTCCTCAAGCGTCGCATCGGCCTGCGCCTTTGGCGTGCCGGTCTTCGCGATCTGGGGCAGGACGCCTTGAACGCACTGCGCGATGAACACATAAGGCGAGCTCAAGCCCTTGCTTTTATGAAGGCTCATGACGCGGACCTCCTTCACCTCGGGTGGGATGTCAGGCTGCGTAATTTCCTTCATCATGAGACTGAATAGTTCTGCGGCATCAGTCGCCTCGGCCATCGCCAACAAGGCGAGGTCACGGAGATCAGAATTTCAGCGACATCTGCGGCGAGCAGCGCATCCACAAGCTTCTGAACGTCGTTTATATGCTGCTCAAGATCGACCAGCACCTTCTTTACCTTGTCGAATTGCTCGATGATGGTTTTCGAGTTCTTCAGCTTGAGGGTCCCAGCCGAAAGCTTCTCAAGCGCATCATACGGCAGTCTCCAGAAGTCTCGCAATGTTCCCAGAGTTTAGCGTACGGATTGGCCCTGAACGTACCGAATCGAGGCCGATCAAATAGCGTAACGCGACGCGGTCGTTTCTGTTGAGAAGCAACTTAAAAACGGAGAAACGCATCTGCGCCTCGTCGGTTTCGAGCTGGCTCTCCTCGTTATACGACTTAGCCAGAATCTTCTCGGCCTTCAGTGCGGCAAGGATGACACTTGCTGCACGCTTTCGCTGCACCAAAACGATGATCTCGCTTGGCTGCACCTTGTTATCGAGGAGCGTCTTGACCTTCTTAGCGATCCACTTGGCTTCGATGTTTGGATTGTTCAATTGAACGATCTCAACACTTCCTTTGCCCCTGGCGTCGATCGGCTTGAGCTTCCGAGCGGTGCGATTTTTGTTGTAGGTGATAAGTGAATTGGCCATCTCCACGACCGTGATGGGGCAGCGCTGACAGTCCGCCATCTCGAAATCGGCACACGTCGGATGGATCGTTTTCCACTGCCGAATGCCGTCCGGATGAGCATGCTTGAACGAATAGATCGACTGGTCGTCGTCGCCGACGATGCAGATATGAGATTTCTCCGAGAGATACGCGTTAGAAGTCTGCTCGGCCTTGTTGAGGTCCTGATATTCATCCGCGAGCACATGCTTCAACTCCGTGTGCTCGTCGGCCTGCGGGTTCTCTTTGAGATACCTCACAAGGTACGGAATGATCTCACCGATTAGCATGCTCTCATGGAACATATGCCAATCAATGAGATGCTGCTGAAACGACTTCTCCTCGTCAGTTTTTGGGAAGCCGGGCGGATCGCCCTGACTTTGTGCCCAAGCACTTTCGTACGCCTGCACCAGTGCCCTGGTTGCTGTGATGCCACCGTTGGAGGGGCCGATGTCCTGGTACATGGCCTTCAATTCGAAGCTATTAAGGGGGCGCGGATAGCGCCCCATGATCTGGAGAACATGCGATCGAGCGAGGATGCGCATGCCGAGCCCGTGCAAAGTCACGCCTTCGAGATCTTCACAGCCATGAACGTCGAGCTTCTGGAGTTCCCGATGGAGATCTTCAGCCGCAACACGTGTGAAGGTCACGGCAAGTACTTGCGCGGGCGGCACGTTCTCTTCGAGAAGCCGCGCCACGCGGCGCTTCATTGCGTACGATTTGCCAGTTCCAGGTCCTGCGTTACCCTGATCCGATCGTCTTCCGCCGCCGCCATATTGTAGGCCACCCCGTTCTTGTCGAGGTCCTTGTCCCACGCCACTCCCTACTCCCCAATATGTCGAAGCCGCGGTTGCGGCGGCGGTACAGTACCACCAGCGGGAGCCGGCCTGCAATTTGCGCGGGCCCCCCGGGGTTGGCAGAGGTCGTCCAGCGGCACTCGGCTTTGAGGCCTCGGCGACTCGCTGCTCGGCTTTCACGCGCGGCTGACGCAACACGACGGTGTCGGCAACTTCATGGCCGCGCAGATCGTAGCAGACGTCAAGTACGTCGGGCCGCTGCGCAGCGCACGCGACTGGATGACTTTCGCGGCAAGCGGACCCGGCAGTCGGCGCGGACTGAACCATCCTTGGGCGGCCGGTCAAACAAGCTTGGAAGGAGGATAACTGGCGCGATGATCTTGCTAAACTGCACAAGGCGTTGATGCGCGAGTTGGAGCGCATCGGCCTTCACGGCCTGCACGCGCAGGACCTGCAGAACTGCCTGTGCGAGTTCGACAAGTGGATGCGTGTTCGGCTGGGCGAGGGCAAGCCTAAGCGACGTTCAACGCGCGCTGAATTTGAGGCACACAAAGTCCGGAGCCCCGAGGCCCCCGCTCGCAGCCGGGGGCGTTTGTCATTTCACCCAAAGTGAAGTACCCTACCGGTAGTGAACAGCACCGGAGGACACCATGCCAGTTCATGAGCACGGATACGGCGGCGCCACCGCCCGCACGCGGCGGCCGAGATTTTCGCGACCGAGATCGCCGAGGCGCTGGTGATGATGGCGCAGGCGCAGGCGTGACCATCAGCGTGACGTGAGCGGCGCCACGGTGCTGGCGCAGCTGGCCGGCGGCGGCGCGTTCAGCGTGACGGTGGCGGCGCGCTCGAACTGACGTTTCCGACATTGCCCGGCGGGGCCCCATTCCGCCCCGCCCTAGGCCCGGCCGCCGCTGCGCCGGGGCCTTTTCTACGGTAAGGCTACGGCTGCCTCAGAAGCCTTGAAGGCTTCGACTAAGAAGCAAATCTTCGAGGCGCAGAGGTTCAGCGCATAGACCGCGACGTAGGTCGGCTGCTCGACCGGCACCGCGCCCTGTCCGTGACCTTCGGTCTGTTTCGCACGACGGAAGACCCGACTTGAGCGTAACGAGCAGCTGCTCGATCGACTGATCGGCGTATTCCGGGAACAGTTTCTCGCGCCGTAGGATCTTCACGAGATCGGTGGCGCGCGCGCCCTTCTCGTGAGGCCACCCCTTCGCGTCGCAGATCGCCTTCATCGTGCTCTCGAGCGCGTTGAGCGCATCCACGCAGCAGTCCTTGGTCTCGCCGGCCTTCAGGTGCTCGTGAGCCGCTCGAAACTCGTCGGACGCTCCGGAGAAGCCCGGATCGCTGAGGAGTGCGCGGGCCGGGCGCGTGGCCTCCTGATGCAAGAACTCGTCGTCGATCCGAACAATGTCCCCGCGTTCGTAGCGATAGCCGAAGCCCGCGCGCCGGAACCTCTCGTTCAGCTCCGCGACAGCCTCATCGGCCGGGATCGTGATCTCGGCCATACTGCGCCCGTGATCATTCAAACGCCCGCGATCCCGCTCAATGACCCGGAAGGTCAGCTCTACGACGTCCAGCCAGATTAGGACATGATGCTCGTTGCGCACGCAGGCGTTCACTTCGTTCTCAGGCTCGGGCTGACGGGGCTGACGGGACTGACCGGTGAGCGTGTCTCGTCCGTGCTCGTGGGCAACCGTTCGGTTGATGAAGTCGTAGTACGCGCGCGAACCATGCTCATACGCGGTCGGTTCGCCCATCGCTCCCTCGATGATGTGGGCGACTTGAACGCGCAGCTTGTCGGGGATCGCGTCGTACTGCCAGACGTCGTTGGTCTCCTGACTTCGCGCCGTGCGGGAGGAATACAAGTCTGCGATGGGCATCTGTGTGCCTGCCTCGAAGTTGATGTGTCGGTTCG
Organism: uncultured Alphaproteobacteria bacterium; assembly: GCA_963753575.1. Taxonomy (GTDB): domain Bacteria; phylum Pseudomonadota; class Alphaproteobacteria; order Rhizobiales; family Xanthobacteraceae; genus VAZQ01. Next base: position 723,742 of record CAVWCR010000001.1, on the reverse strand, counting down.
CCGCGAGCCGTCGTTCTGCAGAAAGCCGACGGTCTGCGGAAAATCTTCTCAGGGGCGCGTCGCGCCGAATCGCTGAGAGCGCGCGGAATATATCCAGGTAGCAGGCGAAGTGCACTATGGAAGAGAACTCGGCTCCGCGCCGCCCCTGGGTCCTGGCCTCTGCCGGGGGCCTTGCGCTGCTCCGGGCGGGCTTCCGGCCGTTACCCCAGGCGCTACCCCGGCGGCTTCGCCGGTTTTGCGGCCTCGTGCTAAGTGCTTGATATTGCTGGTACAGCTGGGTGGCTTCGAACCACCGACCTCCGGTTCCACAGACCGGCGCTCTAACCATCTGAGCTACAGCTGCACACGGGGCTCAAGCGCGTCCGCGCCTGGCGAGCGGCTGGAAACTATGGGCAAGGCCCGCTCTTGGCAAGGGCATCGGCTCCTCGCGGTTCCTTAACGCAAGAACCCGAAAGAGCCCAGAAACGCAAGAGCCCAGGCAACCGGCCCGGGCTCATCAAAACACGCGCGATGCTGGTGTGTCAGCTCACTTTATTGAAGACCTTGGTGACGCTGTCCTTCACGGGCTCCGCAGTCTCGGCCATCACCTTCTGGGCGAGTGCCGCAAGGTCCTTGGTCTGGGCGGTCATTGCCTCGAACTGCTTGCGCGCATGCGTGGTCGAGAGCTCCACCAGATCCGAGTAGGACTTCACGGCCATGAGCTGAGTGCAGAAGTCGAAAGTCGAGTTGGTGTTGACGCGCGCCGCCTCGATCACCTTGAGACCATAGTCCGCAACGCCCTTGCTGGCGGTGGCGTAGGTGCCCTCAAGCACATCAGTGGCCTCTTCAGCCGCCGACTTCATCCGCTCATAGGTATCCTTCGCCTGCGACACGCTCTTCTCGGCGAACTCGCGGAAAGCCGCCGGGACTTCCATCTGCGGCATATCGAAGGTGGGCATTTCGAACTTGGGCAATTCGAAAGGTGAAGCAGAAGTTGAAGTCGACTTCGCTTTCGTCTTGGGGGGGTGGGAGACCTCGGACATGATCGTGATCCTCTGTTAAACAGGCGGCATGCAGTTATTCGCGGACTGTGCCGCCTGGCCACGTCCGTGCCCCGAATCACTCGGTCGACCTGTGCAAGACAGGTGACGACCCCAATTGGACATTACACATATAGCATGCCATATACTGCAATGCAATAGAAAATATTGCATTGCACAAATTACTTAAAATTTAGTTCCCGTCCAACCACCCGCCTAAAAAAAGCTCAGGGTAGCCCGCGACCGTCAGAGATCGCGCGATCGCCTCCACGCACATGCCGCACCAGCGGCAAGCAGCCCGCCTCGACTTAAGGAGGGCTTCGTTCGCGCGCAAGAAGCAATCCGGCGAAGCAACACACTCGCTTGCGTGTTTGCTTGAGTTTCTTTGCGTGCGCGGGCGACGAACCGCCGACGAAGCGATTCAACTTCGTTGGAACATGCTCCAGTGCCCCGTTTCCAAAGTTCGTTAAGTCGTTGCAACATCCTCTGACACGGACTTCAGAAACTAAGGGGCACTTGCAAGTCTATGAAATCTAGTGCCGCTTCGATCTGAAGTTCCTGAAGCAAGTTGGCCGCAGGTGCTGTAGGAACTTCGGCGGCACTAGACATCGGCACAAGCATCTGATTCTCGGTGGGGGGGCGCGCAAGCGGGCACTAATGAGCGAAGCCTTATCCCGGTTGATGTGGCTGCGCGATTCCCGCTTGGCCCCGCTCGCGCTCGGGCCGCAACCAGCCTGGATGTGGTCGCCGGACGGCGTCCGGATCATCTGGGCCAATCCGATCGGCGCAGCAATTTTCGGCGCAGCAACTTCGGCCGCGCTCGCCATGCAAAGCTTCCAAGAGAGTGACGTTGCCGCCCAGATCGCTGCTCTCGCGGCGACCTTGCCGGCCGACGGTTCGAGCCGGTTTGAACGATTGTGCGGGCTCGGCCGCGTCGAGCGAGCGCTCACCTGCCGCTGTGCGCGCATCGTGCTCGACGACAACGCAGAGGCGATCTTGATCGCTTCGGCCGAGCCGGCCGGCCCCACGCTGACAATGGCCGAGCAGGTGGAGCGCCTCTTGTCGGATGCCGACGCACCGGTGGCAGCGTTCGCGACCGACGGCATGCTCATTCATGCAACGCCGGCGGCGGCGGCGCGCCTTGCAGGCGCTCGCATGCTTGCCGACATCAGCGATGATGCGCACATGGCGGCAACGCCAGCCATGATCGACACCGCAGCTGGCAAGCTCGCCATCGATCGCGCCGGGCCGGTGCTCTTTGTGACCTTTGAAGGGGTACTCGCAGCAGCCATGGATACGGATTTAGCGCCGGCGCACCCTGTGGAGCGGCGTCAACCGCTGCGGTTCGTCTGGCAGATCGATACCGATGGCCGGTTCACGCTCGATTCCGAGGAATTCGCCGCACTCACCGGTGCGCATGCGGCGCTCGGGCGGACCTGGGACGAGATCTCCGCTGCACTTGAACTTGATCCCGAGGGACAAGTGGGCCGTGCGCTCGCCTCACGCGACACCTGGAGCGGGCTCGCGATCGCGTGGCCGGTCGACGCCGATGGTACGCGGCTCAAGGTGGAGCTCTCAGGGCTGCCGGTGTTCGATCGCGAGCGGCGCTTCCGCGGTTATCGCGGCTTCGGGGTATGCCGCGACCTGGTGTGCCTCGACGCTCTGGCGCGCCGTGCCGCAGTCGCGATGACGCCTCCGGTCGAAACCGAGGGCGCCTCTGCTGACGAAGCGCCGCAGCGCAGCGCCTTCGACGAAATCGCCAGGCGACTTGCCGAAGCGGACCAGCGCGCCGCAAATTACCACAACAGTGAACCGACGAGCGAGCCGCCAGCCGCCATCGAGCCGCCGGCCCCCGAACCGCCGTCGGCAACCGTGCGCGCGATCGGTCCGATCCTCGATCGGCTTCCGGTCGGCGTGCTGATCTACCGCCTCAACGATCTCATCTATGCGAACCGCGTGTTCCTGCGCTGGACCGGATACGATTCGGTCGCCGCGCTCGCGCGCGCGGGCGGCATCGAGAGCCTGCTGATCGGCTCCGACACCGTCGAGTTGGGCGACGAAGCCCCGTTCACGATCACCGGCAGCCGCGGCGAGAGCGTGCCGGTGGCGGGCCGGCTGTTCTCGGTGCCGTGGGAGGGCGACAAGGCGTTTGCGCTGATCACGACGCCGGTCGCGCGTTCAGGATCGGCCGCGGACGCGCCGCCGCAGGAGAGCGCAGCGCTGGCGGATGCGCACAGCGAGATCGCCGACCTGCGCGCGATCCTCGATACCACGAGCGATGGCATCGTCGTGCTCGACGGCGACCTGAATATCGTGTCGGCGAACCGCGGCGCGCAGGCGCAGTTCGGCACGGATACGCTGGTTGGTGCGCCTTTCACCCGCTTGTTCACGCCTGTGAGCGCCGATGCCGTGCTCGACCAGATCGCAAAGCTGGCGGAGGGCGTAGAACGCGTGGCGATGGAGGTGAGCGGACGCACGGGCGGGCCGGTTGCATTGTCGCTAACGATCGGGCGGCTCGGCGCAGACCGGCTTTGCGCCGTGCTGCGCGACCTCACGCCCTGGAAGAAGACCGAAGCCGGGCTCGTCTCGGCGCGGCGCCAGGCCGAGAAGCAATCGGCCGCCAAGTCCGAGTTTCTCGCCAAAGTCAGCCACGAGATCCGCAACCCGCTGAACGCCATCGTCGGCTTCTCCGAGCTCATGATGGAGGAGCGCTTCGGCGCCATCGGCAACGATCGCTATCGGCAATATCTCAAGGACATCCATGCCTCGGGCGGGCACATCATGTCGCTCGTCAATGATCTCCTTGACCTCTCCAAGGTCGAAGCCGGCAAACTCGAGCTCGCGTTCTCCGGCGTCGCGCTCAACGACCTGATCGAGCAGTGCGTCGCGCTGATGCAGCCGCAGGCCAACCGCGTGGGCGTCATCGTGCGCACCTCGCTCGCGCAGCGGCTGCCGCAGGTGATGGCGGACCTGCGCTCGCTGCGGCAGATCGTGCTCAACCTGGTCTCAAACTCGATCAAGTTCACCCGCACGGGCGGCCAGGTGATCGTCTCGACCGCGCGCACGGACGCGGGCGCCGTGATCCTGCGCGTGCGCGACACCGGCATCGGCATGAACGACGAGGAGCTGGCGACCGCGCTCGAGCCCTACCGGCAGGTAGCGACGCGCGGCGGCGGCAGCGGCATCGGGTTGCCGCTCTCCAAGGCGCTGGCGGAGGCCAACGGAGCGATCCTGCGCATCGAGAGCAAGTCCGGCGCCGGCACGCTGGTCGAAGTGACGTTCCCGCCCGAGCGGGTGGTGGGGTGAACGCTCGCGTAGTTCACCGCGACGATGGGATGCTCGCTCGATTTGCCCAAATAACGACTCGCACCGGCCTAGTGCCCCGTTTCCCGAAGTTCGTTAAGTCATCGCTGTACCCTCTGACACGAACTTCGGAAACAAAGGGGCACTAGCAACTCTATGATTCTAGTCCGCTTTTCGATCTGAAGTTCCTAACCGAGTTTGCCGCAAGTGTTGTAGGAACTTCAGATCGGCGGCACCAGTTGTTCTTTGATCAAAACTGCCACTCGCGGCAAACACAGGGCGCAACAAAGCCGATGCGATAGTCCGGCACGACCTCGTCCCACCAAAGCGTGATCGAGACCTCGATTTCTCCCGGTCTCCAGTCGAACTGCTCAGTGAACTGCATGTCGGGTGCGTGCTCCTTCTCTCGAACGAAATCGATTTCAAAACGCCCGATAGACGTGGCGCAGTAAGAAGCGTTGACTGCCAGAATGGCGGTCCACACTCGCTGCATATCGTGCAGTTCGGAAAGATGAACTGACTTGATGGTGATCATCGGCTTGCAGGCCACAGCGCACCGCGACTGCGGTGGACCGATGAGGACGCCCAGAACCAAAACGAGAGCCGCTGCATGCAGCTTGCAGTGCGCCGCGCATGCGAGACTTTCAAATATTGGTGAAATCAGTGATTTGATCGATTGCCTTCGGTCGTCCATAGGCGCTCCTCACCCCGAGGGGGCGTTGGAGCAGCACTTGCGACGAAGGCGTCTTTGGAGACCGGACGGCTGCGCTAAGCCCGGCTGAAAGCCGCAATCGCGACCTTCACAAGCGAGCCACTACTCCGCGGCTGGCAGATTGTCAAAATTATCGCGTTACCCGGCGAACCTATTGCTGTCCAAACGCATTATGGTTACGCTTTAACTAGGGGGATACGCAGACTCCCCGCCAGACGGGCTTGCCGTCCAAGCTCTGCGCAACACTCGCTTCGGCGGGAAGGGTTGCGCATGGACGGAATTCCTCCATTGATTTGTCCATCCGGTATCTATCCGCCGCCGAGGCACGCTTCCTCGGATCAGCCGGCGGAGGGAAGAATGGCGCGAACGATGGCCGGCTGCCACGCCCTGCTCGCGGTTGCCGCTGTTTGCATCGGGGGCGCCCTCACCGGCCTGACCACAACCACAATGGCGCAAGAGCCAACCTCTACAGCGGCCCCGTATTGCGCCGATCTGAAGCGCGTCGTCGCGCTGGCGACGGCGCGTGATCGTTTCGCGTCCATCACCGGGAAGCCGCGGGAAGGCAGTTTCAGCGACACGACACTGCGGCTGAGCGGATGGAAGGATTGCTCGCTCTACGGTGCCGGGACCTACACCTGCGATTCGCAGGATCTGAACAGCACAGCCGAGGCCGTGAAGGCGCAAGCAACAACGGCTGATCAGATATTGTCGTGCTTTGCCGGAACCTGGCTCGAGATCAAAGACCGCGCATCCCCCGGCTATGTCGTACTGCATCCGGCGAGAGGACCAGCATCGATCACGCTCAGCATCGATGAAGGCGACAACAAGCAGCCCGTCGTGCGGCTGACGCTCTTTATCCGGCGGAACTAGGTGAACGCATGACATCTTCGGTCGCCATCGCGGGCTCTGCCGTCGAGGAGGTCTTGCCAGTGTTGCAGGTTGCAGCGCTGAGCAAGCGCTACGGCGATCAGCGTGCGCTCACTGACGTATCGTTCGACATCCGCGACGGCGAAGTGCTCGGCCTCATTGGTCCCAACGGCGCCGGCAAGACGACGTTGCTCGAAGCGATCGCCGGCCTTCTCCCAGTCGATGCCGGCGACGTGCTGTGGCGGAGCACGCCGGTGCCGGTCACACATCGCCGTGGGGCGATGTTCTATCTGCCCGACGGGCTGCGGCCCTGGGATGAGCAGTTCACCTGGCGCGTGCTCACATTCTTCGCGGCGGCCCATGGCCGGACCAACGAAAGCCTGGCGGCCACGATCGACGCCGCCGGGCTTGCGCCCGTCCTCCACAAGCGCGTTCTGGCGCTGTCGAAAGGCTACGCCCGCCGTCTGATGCTGGCGCTGGCGCTGCTCGCGCCGCATCCGCTGCTGCTGATGGACGAACCTCTCGACGGCTTCGACCTCCGACAGGCGCGCGAGGTGATGGCCCTAATTCGCCGGATGGCGGCAGGTGGCCGTACGCTTCTGCTGGCGATCCACCAATTGGCCGACGCCGAGCGCGTCTGCGACCGCTTTGTGCTGCTGGCGGACGGCGCGGTTCGGGGTGCAGGCACGCTCGATGAGTTGCGCGCCAAAACAGGGCTGGCTTCGGCCAGCCTGGAGGACCTGTTCCTTGCGCTCACCTGACGTCACCACCGCGCGCCGTGCGCCGCTCAAGCCCCTGCTCGTCAAGGAGTTGTGGGGCATCCTCAGCGGCCGCGCGCTCTGGACGATGTTGCTGATCCTGTGCCCAATCGTCGGCGTGAGCTTCTTTCAAGCCGTATCACTCTATGCCGAAGCAAGCGCGGCCGCCCGCGACGCGCCCGCGCTCGCGACCGGCCTTTCGCCGCTCGATGGCATCCTGGTCCCCACGTTCGGGGCCTTCTACGTCGCCGTGACGATGCTGTTTCCGTTCGTCGCCATCCGCGCGCTTGGACGGGAAAAAGAAACCGGCACGCTGCGCCTCCTGTTGCAACTGCCCTATCGGGTGCCGACGCTGATCGCAGCCAAGTTGGCGGCCGTCACCGCGGCGTGGCTCATGACCTTCATCCCGGCCGCCACCGCGCTCGCCCTCTGGCGTGCGTTGGGCGGCCATCTGCATGCAATCGAGACGCTTAATCTCATATGCGGTCATCTGCTCTACGGCCTGTTGGTCGGCGCGGTCGCGCTGTTTGCCGCCGCGATCGCCGAGAGCGCGGCAACCGCCGCAATCATGACGCTCGCCGTCACCATCGGCTCATGGGTTCTGGACTTTGCATTGGCCGGCCAGCCGGGCCTCGCCGAATGGGTGGCCCGTCTGTCGCTCACCCAAGCCTTGCGACCCTTCGAGCAGGGGCTGTTCTCGCTTGGCCTCGTGATCGGCATCTTGACTGCGGTCACGGGGCTGTCGGCCCTCGCCGCACTGTGGCTGCATCCCGGCGTGCCGATCCGTACCAAGCTCACGCGCTCGCTTGTGTGTGTTGCCGTCATCGGCGCTGTCGTGCTCCTGGCGGCGCTCGTGAGGACCTCGATCGACGTCACGGAAGACCGGCGCAATTCATTTCCCGCCGCCGACCAGCGCGCCCTCGCCACGCTGCGGCAGCCGCTCGTCATCACGGTTCACCTGGCGCCCGAAGATCCGCGCTATGTCGATCTGCGCCGCAACGTCCTCTCCAAGCTCGAACGCGTTCTGGCCGACGTCACCATCAGGCTCGCCGCATCGAGCAGGACCATCGTCGGCCGCCGCAACGAGGAAGCTTACGGCGAGGTCGAATATACCTACGGAGACCGTTCCGACAGGAGCCGCTCGACCAGCCATCGCGAAATCCTACCGCTGCTTTACGGTTTGGCGGGCATTCCGGTCCCGGCACCGGCCATCGGCGAGGACTATCCGGGATACCCGCTGGTCGCGAACGCGCAGGCGGCGCTGCCGTTGTTTCTTGGCGCGCTCCCGGGGCTGATCGCCCTGCTCTGGCTGTGGAGCTGCCGCACCCCCACTACTCAACTGCGATCTGTAAAAACCGGAGGAAAGCCATGAGCTACAAAATCAACAAAACGATATCACTTGCAGCCGCCCTTGCCGTGAGCCTTATCGGCGCCGCGGCGGCAGAACCATTGAAGCTCGACTTCTCCAACGAGACGACCGGCGCCGAGCCGACGACGTTCGTCAACGTCGTCGGCATTTGGCGGATCGAGGCTGAGGGCGACAACAAGGTGCTGGCGGTGGATGGCCGGCAATGGAAGGAAGGCCAAGCGGCTGCCGGCCTCGCCGACAAGGCACGCACGCTCTATGGAGAGCGCTATGCCGAGTTCCTCGATCGCGTGCAGGCGTTCGCGTACTTTCCCTACACGGTGGTGAAGGACGTCGCCGATTTTCGCAACGGCGAGATCTCGCTGCGCTTCAAGGGTATCTCGGGCCGCATTGACCAGGGCGCCGGCATCCTGTTCAACTTGAAACTCAACGGCGACTACCTGGCGCTGCGCGCCAATCCGCTTGAGAACAATCTCGTGCTCTGGAAATTCGAGAAGGGCAAGCGCTCGTCGGTGAAATGGGTTCGCAACACCCCCACCCCGACGCGCACCTGGCACGATCTCAAGGTGCACATCGCGGGAACCAAGGTCGAAGGCTACATCAACGGCAAGCGCTACCTTGAGCACGTCCTGCCATCGCCCGTTTCCGGCCGCATCGGGCTGTGGTCGAAGGCCGACAGTTACGTCTACTTCGACGACTATACGGTGACGCCGGCAAACTGATGCGCCTCAATCCTCGCCCGACTGCGCGACGTCGGGCCGTCGCCAGAGATAGATCGCAATGCCCGCCATCACGAAGCTGACCACGGCGCCGACCACGTAGAACGCAAGCTCGAGCCCGAGCCCCTCCGCGAGCGCGCCCATCGCGAGCGGCGACGTGATCGAAGCGATGCGGTTGGCGGTGCCGCGCAGCCCGATCGCCTTGCCCTGGTTCTCAGGCCCGGCCCCGCGCAGCACCAGCGTAATGACCAGCGGCTGCGCCAAGCCGTTCGCGCCCGAGCGCATGAACATCGCAATCTGGAGCAGAAGGTAGCTGCCGAACAACGGCGTCGCACAGACGAGCAGCACGCCCGCCCACAGCGAGATGAGCACGACCCATAACCCGCCGAGGATGCGCGCCAGCGGCGCGGTTACGAGCGAGAACAGCGCGGCCGCGATCGCGGCTGCCGGACTGAGCAGCCCGATGGCGGTGCCAGTCAATCCCATGTCGCTCAGCCATGCGACATAGAACGAGCCCTGCACCGCATTGCCCACGTGCATCAGCGAGCCGAGGAGCACGATCAGCACCACCGCCGGCAGGCGCAGCAGCCGGAACGCGGTGACATAGTCTGCCATGTTCGGCATGAGCGCACGCAGCGTCGGGCGCTGGCGCGGCGCGTCGGTCGGAGCGGCAGCCGGCAGGAACAGCGCGCAGGCGACCGCGCCGAAACCCCACACCGACATGAACGCGAAGGCGCCCCACGGCCCGCCGAGATCCCAAGCCACGCCGGCCAGCGGCGCGGCGCCGAGCTGCCCGATCCGGATGATGAAGCTCAGCCGGCCGGCGTAGTGGGTCTTGCCGTGCATGTACTGGCCGATCATGGTCTGGGCGCCAAGCCAGCCCATGAACTCCGACAGGCCGAACAGCATCTGCAGCGCCACCAGCCCCCAGATCCACGCCACTGCCGGATAGAAGATCGGCACGATGGCGCCGAGCGTTGTGCAGACGAGCATCACGCGGCGGGCGCCAAGCCGGTCCATCAGCGCGCCAGTGTGGATCGAAAACAGAAGCGGCAGGATCTGCGCGGCGCTGAACACCAGACCGAACATCAGCGGCGACGGGTTCATGGTCGCGGCATAGAGCGGCACCACCACCGCAGCGATCTGGAAGATCGAGGTGTTGAACAGGCCCAGCCCGTAGACGGCACCCTGAATGCGCCACGGCACCTCGTCGCTGCTGCTCAGGCGCGGAGCGGGATCATTGCGAGCACTGGCTGACGACATGACAGCGCCAGCCGTAGAGCATTTTCAGGAAAAGAGGAAACCGGTTTTCCGCCTGCGGGACGGCGGTCACGCGGCGAGTGGGCATTGTAGAAACGGGCCAGGCCGCCCTGCGGCGGCCCGGCTCTCATTATCCCGACGAGATGACGCCCAAATCAGGTCAGGTCAGGTCACACCGCCGAACGGAGAAAACATCAACGGGCTGGTCGGAGTGCTGAGCGGATCGATGATGTCGAGCGTCGCACCGCCGCGGTCAGTGCCCTGCAGGTTCCGGTCGCCCAGGTTGAGCTTCACGCCGAACAGCACGCGGTGGTCGGTGACTTTGGTATCGACTGTTCCGAAGGAGCTGACCAACGTGTCATATCTCGTCTCCGATCCCTGGTACTTTGCAAAGATCGAGAACGGCGCAGTCGGGAACCGGTACTCCGCCTTTGCCTGCCACAGCCAAGTCTCGAAGCCCCAAGACGTCGAGACGGCTGAGAAAAAGAAGCCGCTCGAGTTAAGATTGAGGTCGCCGTTGGCATACATGCCGGTGGCTTCAATCAGAAAGTTCGGGGTGATGAAATAACGCCCGGTGCCGCGGATGAACCAGGCATTGATGTCGTCGATGCCAAAGCCCACGTTGCCCAACGTGGTGTCGTAGCCGCCCTGCAGATAGAGCGTGAACTGGTTCCAGTACCACTGCGCCTCGGCGCCGAACGCGCCGTGCCGCTGCGCGCCCGCGAACGAGAAGAAGCCACCGCCGGCGTCACCGGCCGCCGCGAACAATCCGAACAGATGTTGCTGCGGATTGCGCCAGCTGACGTGGCCGCCGACCAGATAGCTGTGGGTCGAGAAGTGCGCGCCATTGAAGGGACCGAAGTTGTCAGGAAAGTCGTAGGATGTGCCTTCCGCCTGCGCGTCAAGCTGCACGCTCATGTCGCGGGTGACCCAATAGTTGCCTCTGCCCGCGCCGCCCAAGGCCCAGCCGTTGAACTTGAATGAAAGGGAGTTGCAGGGATCACCGGTCTCGCATTCGGTCTCGGTCAGACGTGTGCTGGCCCAGCCGCCATAGATCTCGACGTAGCCGGTCGCCTGCTGCGGTGGCTCGGCCGCCGGCGCCTTGAGCACTGGCCTTAGATCGGCGGCGTGCGCCGCAGACATGAGTGCGACGAATGCGACGGCGCCGACGAACGAGTGCCTGATGATCATTGACGTCTCCTCATGGCGGCCCGAGTTTTTCGGACTGCCGAATCTTCCACAGGTAACGGGATAGCCCGCCTCGCCGCAACAAAGACAGGGCGCTCGCCACGTTTTTGCTGTGAACGCACAGTGTTTTGCTGTGGATATCTGGCGGAACGGCCACGCGGGCGCCGGCGATCGGTCGTCAGGACGTCGCACGAGCACCAAGAAGGAAAAGCAGACCGCACTTAGCGGCCTGCTCCGTTTGATTTGACGAAGTGATGTTCAGATCACAGCACGGACAGCCCTCCGAGCGGTCCAAACATGAGGGGCCCGGTCGGGTTGCTGAGCGGGTCGATGATGTCGAGCGTGGCGCCGCCGCGGTCGGTGCCCTGCAGGCTCTTGTCACCCATGTGCAGCTTCACCCCGAACAAGACGCGATGATCCGTGACCTTCGCGCTCTCTATGTCGCCGGAGAGGATGGTCGAATCGTATCGGGTCTCGGAGCCCTGGTACTTCGCAAAGATCGAAAACGGCGCGGTCGGGAGCCGGTACTCCGCCTTCACCTGCCACAGCCAGGTCTCGAAGCCCATTGAGCTCGAATCACCCGGGTCGAGGACGAACGGGCTGAAGTTGATGTCGCCGTTGGCGTACATGCCGGTGGCTTCGATCAGGAAGTTCGACGTCACGAAGTAGCGGCCGGTGGTGCGGATAAACCACGCATTCATGTCATCCACGCCGAAGCCGACGTTGCCGAGCGTGGTGTCGTAACCGCCCTGCAGATAAAGCGTGAACTGGTTCCAGTACCATTGCGCCTCGGCGCCGAACACGCCATGGCGCTCCGAGGGTGTAAACAGACCGCCACCGGCGTCACCGACCGCGGCGAACAGCCCGAACAGGTGCTGCTGCGGACTGCGCCAGCTGAAGTGGCCGCCGACCAGATAGCTGTGGGTCGAGAAGTGCCCGCCACTGAAGGGACCGAAGTTGTCAGGGAAGTCGTAGGATGTGCCTTCCGCCTGCGCATCGAGCTGCACGCTCACGTCGCGGTTGATCCAGTAGTTGCCGCGGCCCGCGCCGCCGAGCGCCCAGCCGTTGAAACGCGTGGAGCCCGAGTCGCAGACAGGATCGCAAAAGGTCTCGGTCGCGCGCGTGCTGGCCCAGCCGCCATAGATCTCGACGTAGCCGGTCGCCTGCTGCGGCTCCGCCGCCGGCGCCTTGAGCACCGGCCTCAAATCGGCTGCCTGCGCGACCGATATCAGCGCGGCAAAAGCGACAGCGCCAGCGAGCGAATGTTGCAACGTCATGATGACCTCTCATTGCAAGACAATCGCCTGAGTCCGCATGCAACCTCAGGCTACCTTCGGCAGGTAACGGGTTCGCCCGAACACGCACAACAAGAAACGCTGACAGGGATGCCGGCAGCTGTGGATTGGTGGCTGATCTGCAACACGTGCAGCGGCGCCTACGCCGCTGCACGTCAATGGCTCACGCATAAGTCCGGGAAAGGAAAAAGCTGCTCTCGGAGGCTCGTAAAAAAATCTCATAAACAAAAGCTGATGCCGCCTGGGCGACAAAACACAAAAGAGCCTGACGGGTGCCGAGCGAATCGATGATGTCGAGCATAGCGCCGCACAATCGGACGCCTGCAAAGTCCTGTCGCCCATGTTGAGCGCCGGATAGCCCGAAGGCTTGCAGCACGTAGAAAAAAGGGCCGCCTTTCGGCGGCCCCGCGCCTCAATGTCAGAAATTCAGTTAACGACGCCGGCAGTGCCAAACATCAACGGACTCGTCGGATTGCTGAGCGGGTCGATGATGTCGAGCGTCGCGCCGGCTCGATCGGTCTCCTGCAAGGTCCTGTCGCCCATGTTCAGCTTGAGCCCCACGAGCACGCGATGGTTTGTTGCCTTGTTAAAGCCGAAGAAGAACGGCACCCCAGTATCAATCGTCGTTTCAGACCCCTGATACTTCGCGAACACGGAGAACGGCGCGGTCGGGAACCGCCACTCTGCCTTCGCCTGCCATGTCCAAGTCTCGAAGCCCAGCGACGGAAGACCGAAGTTGAAGTCGATGTCGCCGTTGGCATACGCCACCGTTCCTTCAAACAGGAAATTAGGATTGACGAAGTAACGGCCGGTCCCGCGGATGAACCAGGCATGGATGCTGTCGATTCCGAAGCTGGCGTTGCCGAGTGTGCTATCGTAACCGCCCTGGGCATAGAGCGTGAACTGGTTCCAGTACCATTGCGCCTCGCCGCCGATCACGCCGTGGCGCTGAGAGCCGATGAACGAAGTCGAACCACCGGCATCCCCAGCCACCGCAAACAGACCGAACAGATATTGCTGCGGGTTGCGCCAGCTGAAGTGGCCGCCCACCAGATAACTGTGATTGGAGAAGCGACCACTCTCTCCAGAGACGTCATAGGAGGTGCCTTCCGCCTGCGCGTCGACCTGCACGCTCATCTCACGGCTGACCCAGTAGTTGGCGCGGCCTGCTCCGCCCAGCGCCCAGCCATTCAATCGGAATGTCTCTGTATCGCAGTCTCCAAAATCGCAGAAGGACTCAGTCGCTCTCGTGCCAGCCCATCCACCGTAGATCTCGACGTACCCGGTCGCCTGCTGCGGCTCGGCAGGCGGCGCTTTCACTATTGGCCGCAAGTCGGCGGCCTCTGCGAAGGACGCCAGCGCGATGAAGGCGACGGCGCTGACGAACGATTGCTTCAACGTCATGGATGACCCCTGTAGCAACTGATGCTCCCCACTGAAACGCTGCAACCACCTATCGACGCGGACGAATGGGCACAACGAGAATAGAAATTACCGGCAATCTTTGTTGTTAAGCTGTTGTCATATCGCAACATTTTTGATCAACGCCATTGTTGCCCCATAACGGCGGAACCAAACTCCACACGCAGATACCTTGAGCTTTGCTGATGCGCAGACTGGCCAAATCAATCGCAAAGCGCTCACGACCGACGCGCCGGAAGCACTCGCCACCCGAAATCACGTCTCGCCTCTCACGGCCCACGCATTTTTCCTCTACGTGTAATTTATTCCGTTGGCTGGAAGTCGCAGAACCACGTGACGAAACCGGCCGCTGGCGCGGCGCGCCTTGGATTCGAATGCAAGTGATTCGCCAATCTGGCTTGCGGCGCCTGTGTCTCCGACCAGAGCGACGACGACCGCACGGCTTTCAGCGTGGAGCCGAATTCCCGCGCTGATCGGCGTGCAGGAAAAAGGGGCCGCCCTCCGGCAGCCCTTCGCGTCATGAGATTCGATCACCTTAGTTCGCGGGGCCTGCGGCGCCGAACATCAACGGACTCGTCGGGTTGCTGAGCGGATCGACGATGTGGCGCGGTCGGCAAACGCCACTCTGCCTTGGCTTGCCACGTCCACGTTTGGAAGCCCAGCGACGGATCCCTTGAGTCCATCACCGGATCCCACGACCACCGGATCCCACGACAGCCGTCGGAACATCGCGACCGTCACAGCCTCAAGAAGGAAGGGCCGACTTTCGGCGGCCCTTCACTTTGCAACCTTCGATCCGCTCAGTTCGGGGACCCCACGAGGCCAGACATCGCCGGGCTGGTCGGACTGCTGGACGGGTCGATGATGTCGAGCGTGGCACCGGCGCGATCCGTTGCTTGCAAGGTCCTGTCGCCCATGTTGAGCTTCAACCCCAGAAGCATGCGCTGGTCTTTGATTTTGAAATTGTCCCCGAAGAGCACGTTGATTTTCGTCTCCGAGCCCTGGTACTTGGCAAAAATGGAGAAAGGCGCGGTCGGAAAACGCCACTCTGCCTTCGCCTGCCACGTCCAGGTCTCGAAGCCGAACGATGGATCTCCGAACTTGAAGTCGATGTCGCCGTTAGCGTACATCACCGTTCCTTCCAGCAGGAAGTTGGGGTCGACGAAGTAACGGCCGGTTCCTCGAATGAACCATGCGTGGATGTTGTCAACGCCGAAGGAAACGTTGCTGAACGTGCTGTCGTAGCCGCCCTGGGCGTAGAGTGTGAACTGATTCCAGTACCACTGCGCCTCCGCACCAATCACGCCATGGCGTTCGGAAGAACTGCCAAAGGAGCCGCCGACGTCGCCGGCAGCGGCAAACACACCGAACAAATACTGCTGCGGGTCGCGCCAGCTCAAATGGCCGCCTACGAGATAGCTGTGGCTCGAAGTATGGCCACCGCCTCCCCCGACATCGTAGGAGGTGCCTTCCGCCTGCGCGTCGACTTGCACGCTCATGCCGCGCGAGAACCAGTAGTTGGCCCGACCCGCTCCGCCCAGCGCCCAGCCGTCGAACGAGTTGCAGTCGTTATCGAAGCAGAACTTCGTATTCGCCCAGCCGCTATAGACCTCCACATACCCTGTCGCCTGCCGGGTCGGCTCGGACGGCGGCGCTTTCACGATCGGCCGCAGATCGGCAGCTTGGGCGAGAGATGCCAGAGCGACCATGGCGATCGCGCCTGCGAACGAATGCTTGAATGTCATTGATAGGCCCCCTCAATATCCCACATGTTCGTCACGTGTCGTTGTGGTAGCGGCGCGCACGCGTGCTTCGCGTCCTCCGATCGAGTGAAGGCGCGTCACATTTGCCCCGCGCCCCAAGTTTTCGTGTGACACTGTTGCAGCCCGGCAACATTTTGATCGGCGCCGCGGTCGGCGAATGACGTCCGCATGCGCGTTTGGCTCGGCCGCACGGTGACGACTGCCGTGGCCCCGGAGTAGAATGAGCCGCCGCAAGAGCTGAAGAATGGCTCAAGAATAGAAAGAGCAGGGAGGAAGCAACCGATGCGCCCCGATCACCTTATAGCCGCCTGTCTTATTGTCCTCGCAACCGCGGTCGTCGCACGCGCGCAGGACTTTCCCACCCGCCCGGTCAAGATCATCACCGACTCGGCGCCCGGCAGCGCGGTCGACGTGATCCTGCGCGTCGTCGCCGACCGGCTCACCCAGATCTGGGGCCAGCAGGTCCTGCCGGTTAACCAGCCGGGCGCCGGCGGCTCGATCGCGGCACGGCTCGCGGCCGGCTCGCCGCCCGACGGCTACACGCTATTCATCCCGGCGCTCTCGACCTTCGTGGCGCCGCCCGGGGCCGCAGCCAATCTGCCAATCCAGGTGCCGCGCGACTTCGCACCGATCGGCTTTATGGGCGGGGCGCCGATGTTCATTTCAGCAGCGCCGTCGCTCGGCGCCGCGACGCTTCCCGACCTGATCGCGATCGCCAAGCGGCGGCCGGGCGAGCTCATCTACGGCACCAACGGTCGCGGAAGGCTTACCCATCTCACCGGCGAACTCTTGGCGAGCCGCGCTGGCATCAAGCTGCTCATGGTCCCCTATTCGGGTGGTACCGCGCAGGTGCTCAACGACGTGCTGGGCGGCCGCGTGCCGCTGGTGATCGAGGCCTATTCGGGTATCGCAGGCGCAATCCAAGCCGGCAGCATCAAGCCGCTTGCGGTCGCTTCGCCCGAACGCATGCCCGACTTTCCCAATCTGCCGACGGTCGCCGAGACCCTGCCGGGCTTTGCGGCGGCGGGCTGGCAGGCGATGGTCGCGCCCGCCGGCACGCCCGAGCCGATCGTGCGCAAGGTAAGCGACGACCTCGCCAAGGCGCTCAACCATCCCGCCGTCAAGCAGCGGCTCACCGCGCTCGGACGTTACAATCGCCCGATGTCGCCCGCCGAGGTCACGGCCTTCATCCACGACGAGCAGCAGAAGTGGAAGCCGATCCTGGAGCAGATCGCCCGCAACTAAACTTCGCCTCGGACGAACCCTATATTGTCTAATGGCAAGAACTTGAGGACACCCATGGATATCAAAACCTATCCGGTCACCCGCAGCGACGAGGA
The DNA here is from genome assembly GCA_963753575.1 of uncultured Alphaproteobacteria bacterium. Classification (GTDB taxonomy): domain Bacteria; phylum Pseudomonadota; class Alphaproteobacteria; order Rhizobiales; family Xanthobacteraceae; genus VAZQ01. The sequence goes on along the minus strand of CAVWCR010000001.1, from coordinate 706,730 downwards.
ATGGCGGCGCCTGCTGACGCCCGAGCAATACCGGATCATGCGGCAGCATGGCACCGAGGCACCCGGCAGCTGCGCGCTTAACTATGAAAAGCGCCACGGCACGTTCACCTGCGCGGGCTGCGACCAGCCGCTGTTCGTGTCAAAGACCAAGTTCGAGAGCGGCACCGGCTGGCCGAGCTTCAACGATCCGGTCGAAGGCTCGATCGAGAGCACGAGCGACCGCAGCTTCGGCATGGTGCGCACGGAAGTGCATTGCAGCCGTTGCGGCAGCCATCTGGGCCATGTGTTCGAGGACGGCCCGCCGCCAACACATCTGCGTTACTGCATCAACGGCGTGGCGATGAACTTCAAGCCCGAATGATGCGGCACGACGGGTGCAATATGAGAGGGGGGCCAATTGTTCCATGCCGCCGCGGCTCTGGCGGCCGACGCCGCCCCCATTAGCACGCGGCCCGGAATTGGCTAGGCTACGGCGTTCGGGAGTGCCACCGTGTTGACCTTCATGCCGCCATCGGGAAGGCAATCATGATCCGCTTCATTTGCAGTGCAGTCGCGCTCGTCATGCTGGCATTGGCGCAGGCCGCGCCGGCTCTCGCCGAAGAGCCGGTCGATCTCGTGCTCGTGCTCGCGTCCGACGTTTCGCGCAGCGTCGACCATCCCAAGTTCCTGCTCCAGCGCGAGGGCTATGCGGCCGCGGTCTCCAACCCGCAAGTGCTCGACGCCATCAAGTCCGGCCCCCACGGCAAGATCGCGCTCTGCTTCGTCGAATGGTCGGGCTACGGCGCCCAGAAGGTCGTGATCGGCTGGACTGTGATCAACGGTGCCGCCAGCGCACGCAAGTTCGGCGACCAGCTGGTCGAGCTGCCGCGCTCGTTTGCCGACCGCACCTCGATCAGCGGCGGCATCGACTTCGCGGTGGCCGAGTTGGCGAAGGCGCCGTTCGACGCGCTGCGCCGGACCATCGACGTGTCGGGCGACGGCACCAACAATGCCGGCCGCGACGTGCGGCTCGCCCGCGACGAGGCGCTCGCCAAGGGGATCATCATCAACGGGCTCGTGATCCTGAGCGACCGCCAGATGCCCTGGAATGCCGAGCACACCAACCCGGCCGGCGGGCTCGAAGCCTATTATCGCGACAACGTCATCGGCGGACCGGGCTCGTTCGTGACGGTGGCGGAGGACTTCCAGTCCTTCGGTCGCGCCATCATCAAGAAGATGATCGCCGAGATCGCCGCGTTGCGGGTCGTGCCGCGCGTCGTGATGCGCTGATGCGCGAGACAGATAGACCGCGGGCGAGGAAACCCTTGCTGTCGATCATAAACCTCGATGCCGCGCTCGGCGCGCAGGTGCGCGGGATCGATCTGTCGCAACCCTTGGCGCGCAGCGAGATCGATGCCATCGACGAGGCGTGGCGCACGCGGCTTGTCCTGGTCTTTCCCGAGCAGCGCCTGTCCGACCCGGAATTGCTCGCCGTCAGCAAGAACTTCGGCGAGCTCGATCCGCCCGGCCCTAACCCCTTTGGCGAGCCCTTCAACAAGGCGCATCCGGAGATCAACGTCATCTCCAACGTGCTCGAGGACGGCAAGCCGATCGGCAATCTCGGCGATGGCGAGGCGGTCTGGCACGCGGACATGACCTATGTGGACGTGCCACCGAAAGCCGCGATGCTGCATGCGCTGGAAGTGCCGCCAGCGGGGGGCAATACCTATTTCGCGAACATGTTCGCGGCCTACGAGACCTTGCCGGATGACCTGAAGAAAGCCGCGGCCGGCAAGATCGCGGTGCACGACGCATCGCGCAACAGCGCAGGCTTCCTGCGCAAGGGCTATCAGGAGGTCACCGACGTGCGCCACACGGTCGGCGCCCACCATCCGCTCGTTCGCACCGATCCGAAGACCGGCCGCAAGGCGCTGTTTCTGGGCCGCCGGCCCAACAGCTACGTGATCGGGCTTGAGGTCGACGAGAGCGAGGCGCTGCTCGATGCGCTGTGGGCGCACGCGACGCAGCCGCGCTTTGCCATGTGCCATGAATGGGCGGTCGGCGATCTCCTGATGTGGAACAACCTGTCGATTCTGCATCGGCGCGATCCGTTCGATCCGGCGTCGCGCCGGGTGATGCACCGGACCCAGATCAAGGGGAACGAGCGGATCGCCTGAGGCGCAAAGGCGCTGCCACGCGCCGCAGAACTCCCCGATTGCGGCCTCCGCGGCTGCGCGCTAGACAAACCGTAGGACCGGCTGCCGGGACCGGTCAGGATCTGCGCAATAGGCGGAGAAATGGGCGGAGAAACGAGTGAAAAAAGTCTATCCCGATGCAAGAGCGGCGCTCGCCGGTCTCTTGAAAGACGGCATGATGATCATGGCCGGCGGCTTCGGACTGTGCGGCATCCCGGAAACGCTGATCCGCGCCATCCGCGAGGCTGGCGTCAAGCACCTCACCTTTGTCTCCAATAATGCGGGGGTCGACGGCGCCGGCCTTGGCCTGCTGTTGGAAAGCCGGCAGATCAAGAAAATGATCTCCTCCTACGTCGGCGAGAACAAGATGTTCGCCGACCAGTACCTCGCCGGCGAACTGGAGATCGAATTCAACCCCCAGGGCACGCTCGCCGAGCGCATCCGCGCCGGCGGCGCCGGCATCCCGGCCTTCTTCACCAAGACCGGCTACGGGACCATGATCGGCGAAGGCAAGGAGGCGCGCGGCTTCGACGGCGAGCATTACATCATGGAGCGCGGGCTCCTCGCCGACCTCTCGATCGTCCACGCCTGGAAGGGCGACACCGAGGGCAATCTGGTCTACCGAAAGACTGCGCGAAACTTCAATCCGATGATGGCGACGGCGGGCCGCATCACCGTCGCGGAGGTCGAGCATCTGGTCGAGCCTGGCCAGATCGATGGCGACCTCATCATCACGCCCGGCGTCTACGTGCAGCGCATCGTGCATGTGCCGAACGCCGAGAAGAAGATCGAGCAGCGCACCGTGCGCAAGCGCGGCTGAGGAGATCTACCATGGCCTGGACCCGCGAGCAGATGGCAGAGCGCGCCGCCAAGGAGTTGCGCGACGGCTTCTATGTCAATCTCGGCATCGGTATTCCGACACTGGTGTCGAACTACATTCCCTCCGGCATGACCGTCCAGCTGCAAAGCGAGAACGGCATGCTCGGTTTCGGCCCGTTCCCGTACGAGGGCGATGAGGACCCCGACCTCATCAACGCCGGCAAGCAGACCGTGACGGAGCTGCCCACCACCAGCTTTTTCTCGTCCGCTGATTCGTTCGCCATGATTCGCGGCGGCCATATTGACCTGTCGATCCTCGGCGCCATGCAGGTATCTGAGAACGGCGACCTCGCCAACTGGATGATTCCCGGCAAGATGGTGAAAGGCATGGGCGGCGCCATGGACCTTGTGGCCGGCGTCAAGAAAGTTGTCGTCGTTATGGAGCATTCGGCCAAGAACGATCCGAAGCTCCTGCAAAAATGCACCCTGCCGCTCACCGGCGCCAATGTGGTCGACATGGTCATTACCGATCTCGGCGTGTTCAATATCGACAAGAAGGGCTCAGGCGGGATGTCGCTGGTCGAGCTTGCGCCGGGCGTGTCGGAAGACGAGATCAAAGCGAAAACACAGGCCCGTTATCGGTCGGCACTCTGACATTAGCACGGTTAATCCCCTGCCCCTTTGCACCTGAGACGTGTTGCCCGGTTGCACCGTCGATTGCTGTCGGTATAGTCGAGTAGCAACCTCAGCGTCCAAAATTGGAAAGCGTTCACGTGTCCGCTGGCATCAAGCGCCTTGGACTTGCCGTCGTCGCCGTTGTCGCGATCGGGTTCAGCGCTTTGTCGGCTGTGTCGCTGCTGGTCTCGGCCGACACCGTGCGCGAGCGCGTGAAGGAGCAGATCCGCACAGTGACGGGGCTCGACCCGGTCCTGAGCGGCGACGTGACGGTGTCCCTGTTTCCGACCGGCAGCGTTCAGTTCAGCAACATCAGCCTGGGTGATCATAGGACCGGCACGTCGGCGCTCACGGCCGAACAGCTCGTGGTCCGGCTGCAATTCTTTCCCTTCCTGACCGGGCAGATCGAGATCGCCGATGTCACGCTGGTGCGCCCGACCATCACAATCGCTTTTGTGCAGGGCTCTTCGAACTGGTCGGACCATGTCGACATGCTCGCAAACGCCCTGCGGCCCAACCCCAATCGGGTGAAATCGTTCTCCGAGATCCGGATCTCGGACGGCACCGTGATCGTGCGCAACGACAATGACAAGATTGTCGAGACGCTGACCGACGTGGAGTTTGCTCTGGCCTGGCCGGCGATATCGCAAACCTTTGCGGCCACCGGGCGTTTCGTCTGGCACGACGAGCCGATCGATGTAACGCTCAGCCTGACGGATTTTCTCGCGGCGCTTACCGGCGAGCGTTCCGGCCTCAAGCTCCGTCTCTCCGGCCCACCATTGAAGTTCGCCTACGACGGCTACATCAGCCACCGTCCGACCCTGAAGATGGAAGGCGCGCTCAGCGCCGATACTGCTTCGTTGCGCGACACGTTGCGTTGGGCCGCCCGCTGGACGGCGCCGGCCGGCGGCTTCAATCGCTTCACACTCAAGGCGCAGACCAACGTTTCGGGACGCTCCGTTTCGTTGTCGGGCGTCAACGTCGAGCTCGATGGCAATGTCGGCGAGGGCGTGCTGAGCTTCGGGGGCGATCGGCGCAAGCTCCTGCAAGGCACGCTCGCCGCCGGCGCGATCGACCTCACCCCCTACCTGTCGACGCTGCATCTGCTGGCCGACGACGAGTGGAACCGTCAGCCGATTACGCTCGCCGGGCTGGCCGGCATCGACGTGGATTTGCGGCTCTCGGCCGGCCGGGTGTCGCTCGGCAAGATCAACCTCGGGCGCACTGCCGTGGCAACCAATCTGCGCGGCGGCGACCTGACGGTGGCGGTCGGCGAATCGCAGGCCTTCGGCGGCATCGCCGGCGGCACCTTCGGCCTCGCCCAGTCGGAAGCCGGCGCCGCGTTTAAGGCACAGATGAAATTCACCGACATGGACCTCACGCAAGGGCTCGGCGAACTGATCGGCATCCGACGCATCGAGGGCAAGGGCACGGTCGTGGTCAATGTCGATGGTGCCGGCGTCAGCGTCTACGAGTTGACCCAGGGACTGAACGGTACCGCGAGCCTGATCAGCACCAAGGGCGCCATCCAGGGCGTCAACGTCGAGCAGTTGCTCAAGCGCCTTGAACACAACCCGCTCGCCATCCGTGGCGACTTCCGCAACGGCAAGACGCCCTACGATACGCTGACCGCCGACCTCAAGGTCACCCAGGGGGTCGCCAGCGTCGAGGACCTTCGAGTTGAGGCGCCGGGTATGCGGATCGCGCTCGCCGGCTCGGCCTCGATCCCGGCGCGGGACCTGGACCTCAAGGGGGCGGCCGGCCTGGTGGCGGGACCCGACGCGGCGCCGACCTTCGAGCTGCCGTTCGTGGTGACCGGGCCCTGGGACAATCCGCTGGTCTGGCCGGACACGCAGGCGATCCTCGGCCGTGCCGGCGTCGTGACACCAATCATGGACGCAGTGCGCAGCCGGCTCAGGCGCAATCTGACGCCCCCCGGCAGCGAGCCGCACTGACGCTAGTGTGGCGGTTCAGAAGTCCGCATCATTCTTGGCCGCTTAGTCCGAGATGCGGACTTCTGAACCAAAGCCACACTAGATCAATAAGTTGCTAGTGTCCTTCGATTCCGAAGTTCGCAAACGAGGGCGCCGCAGAATGATGCGAACTCGGAATCGGGACACTAGACCATGATCCAATCAAGTTGAAACGGGATCATGCTCTTGCCTCACACCCGCATGCCGATCGGCGCGGAATTGCCACGCCCACCTGAGAGCTTGGTCGCGAGCGAGACCAGGATGATCCCGACCGCCACCACCGCGATCATGATCGTGCATACCGCGTTGATCTCCGGCTTCACGCCGAGGCGGATCTCCGAATAGATGCGGATCGGCAGCGTGGTCGCGCCCGGGCCAGTGGTGAAGCTTGCCAGCACGAGATCGTCGAGCGAGAGCGTGAAGGCGAGCACGAAGCCCGACGCGATCGCGGGCGCGATCAAGGGCAGCGTCACGGTGAGGAAGGTCTTCACCGGCGGGCAGCCGAGGTCCATCGCCGCCTCCTCCAGTCCGCGGTCGAAATCGATGAGCCGCGCCTGCACGATGACGGTGACGAAACACAGGGTCAGCGTCGTGTGCGCGATGGTGATGGTCCAGAACCCGCGATCGACCTCGGCCGCCACGAACAGAAGCAGCAGCGAGAGGCCGGTGATGACTTCCGGCATCACCAGCGGCGCGTAAATCATGGCGCTGAACAGGAGCCTGCCGCGGAAGCGTCCGAGCCGCACGAGCGCAAGCGCCGCCAGCGTCCCGAGCACGGTCGCGGCGGCGGCCGATACGAACGCGATGCGCAGCGTCACGAAGGCCGCCTCAAGCATCGCGTCGTCGTTCATCAGCTCGACATACCAGCGCGTCGACCAGCCGCCCCAGACCGCAACGAGCCGCGAGGCGTTGAACGAATAGATCACCAGGATCACGATCGGCAGGTAGAGGAAGGCGAGCCCGAGCGCGAGCGCGGCAACGTTGAACCAGGACGGCCCCTTACGCATCGCCTAGCGCCCCGCTTCCGAAGCTCTTTGCCTGAGCATGATCTTTTTCCGAAAACCGGTTCCCACTTTTCGGGATCATGCTCTAGCCCCGCTCGATCTCGCGCATCTGTAGATGCTGGTAGACCATCATCGGCGCGACCAGAAGACAGAGCAGCACGATTGCGATCGCAGACGCCGCCGGCCAATCCTTGTTGCCGAAGAATTCCGTCCACAACGTCTGCCCGATCATCACGTTCTCGGAGCCGCCCAAGAGATCGGGGATGACGAACTCGCCAATGATCGGGATGAAGCACAAGAGCGCGCCCGCGCTCACGCCCTTGATCGAGACCGGCAGCGTCACCAGCCAGAACGACTTCCAGGGCGGGCAGCCGAGATCGGCAGCGGCTTCGAGCAGCGTCTCGTCCATCTTCTCGAGCGTCGCGTAGATCGGCAGCACCATGAACGGCAGATAGGAATAGACCATGCCGATATAGACCGCGGTGTCGGTCGCAAGCCAGGCCGGCGGCGTGTCCACGATGCCGAGCGCGAGCAAGACCTGATTGAGAAGGCCGTCGCGCTGCAGGATGTTGATCCAGGCATAGATGCGGATCAGGAACGCGGTCCAGAACGGCAGCACGACCGCCATGAACAGAATGGGCTGCAGGGCCCGCGGCGCGCGCGCCATGCCGTAGGCGAGCGGAAATCCGATCAGCAGCAACAACGCGGTCGAGATCGTTGCAACTTCCAGGCTGTGCAGATAGGAGGCGGCGTAGATCCAGTCGGAGGCGATGAGCCCGTAGTTGCGCAGCGACAAGGCGGCGAAGAACGCCTTCAACCCCTCAAGCCCGGCCGAGATATCAAACACCGGAACATAAGGCGGCTGCGCGATCGCGGTCTCCGACAGGCTGAGCTTGAAGACGATGACGAACGGCAGCAGAAAGAACGCCACCAGCCAGAGATAAGGCACGAGCACGACCAGCCGCCGCGGCAAGGTTCTCTGTGGTGCTGTTGCCATCGCCCGCCCCAACCCCAGTGTCATCGCCCGCGAAAGCGGGCGATCCAGTATTCCCGGTGGTTGTACATTTTGCACATGATCGAGCTCCGATGATTACTGGATGCTCGCTTTCGCGGGCATGACAATGGTGCCCTCATCGCGTCAGCACGATGCCGGCTGAGGCATCGAAGGTGAGCCAGACGCGGTCGTCCCAGGTGATCGGCCGCTCGATCAGGCGCGTGAGGTTGGCGGCGGCTGCCTGCATCACGAAGCCGTTGTCGAGCGCGACCTTGTAGACCGAGAGATCACCCAGATAGGCGATGTCGCGCACGGTGCCGCTGACACAATTCTCCTGCGCTGCCGGCTGCTCGCGGGCGACGCGCACCTTCTCGGGCCGCAGCGCGACCCAGACCATATCGCCCGGCTTTGCGCCGGAAGCCCCGCCCGCGCGCACGCGCCCAGCCGCCGCGCTTTCGATCATCATCGTGTCGGCACCGGCCGTGACGACGCGCCCCTCGATCAGGTTCACATCGCCGATGAAATCGGCAACCCAGCGCGAATTGGGCTGCTCATAGAGCTCCGGCGGCGACGCCACCTGCATGAGCCGGCCATGGTCCATGACGCCGATGCGGTCAGCGACCGTCATCGCCTCCTCCTGATCGTGGGTCACGATCATGAAGGTCAGCCCCAGCTCCTGCTTGAGATGCATCAGCTCGAACTGGGTCTCGCCGCGAAGCTTCTTGTCGAGCGCGGCGAGTGGCTCGTCGAGCAGCAGCAGGCGCGGCCGTTTCACCAGCGCTCGCGCCAGCGCGACGCGCTGGCGCTGACCGCCGGAAAGTTGATGCGGCTTGCGTGCGCCGAAGCCTTCCAGCTTCACGAGCGCAAGCATGTCCGCAACGCGGGCCGCGATCTCAGGTCTCGGCAGGCCGTCCTGCTTGAGCCCGAACGCAACATTGCCCTCGACCGTGAGATGCGGAAACAGCGCATAGCTCTGGAACATCATATTGACCGGCCGGCGGTGCGGCGGCACGCCCGTCAGGTCCGCGCCGTCGAGCAGCACCCGGCCCTCCTCGGGTGTCTCGAAACCGGCGAGCAGCCGCAACAGCGTGCTCTTGCCGCAGCCGGAGGGCCCGAGCAGGGCGAAGAACTCACCCTGATAGATATCGAGAGACAGGCGGTCGACCGCGGCCACCTCGCCAAAGCGCTTGCTGACATTGTCGAACCGCACCAGCGGCTGCGCCGTCGGATCGGCCCAGGGCGCGAAGTCTCGGCGCGCGCGCTGGCGGATAGGGTTTCGTGAATCAGCGTGGGCGCTCGCCATACAGGCACGCTAGCCGCACACGGGCGGCCACTCAACAGGCCCTCGCATTTCACCGATGTCAGCGGCCGGTACGCGTGCGACGAACGGCATCCTGCCAGCCTGCCCATTTACGCGCGCGCGTCTCGCCATCCATCCGGGGCGTGAAGCGGCGCTCGCATTGCCAGCGGGCCGCGAAGCCCGCGAGGTCGGGACAGACGCCGGCGGCGAGCCCGGCGAGGTAGGCGGCGCCGAGCGCGGTCGTCTCCTTCACGGTCGGGCGGTCGACCGGCGCATCGAGGATGTCGGCCAGGAACTGCATGGTGACGTCGCTTGCGGTCATCCCGCCATCGACCCGCAGCACCGTGTGGCTCGCCGCCGGCCAGTCGGCCCGCATCGCTTCGAGCAGATCGCGGGTCTGGTAGCCGACCGCCTCCAGCGCGGCACACACGATCTCCGCCACGCCCGACCTGCGGGTGAGCCCATACATCGCGCCGCGCGCTTCGGCGTCCCACCAGGGCGCCCCCAGGCCCACGAAGGCGGGAACGAAATAGACCTGCTCCCGCGGATCGGCCGCCTGCGCGAGCGCATTCACGTCAGGCGCCGAGCCGATGACCTTGAGCGCGTCGCGCAGCCATTGCACCGCGGCGCCCGCAATGAAGATCGCGCCTTCGAGCGCATAGGTGCGCCGGCCTTTGAGCTGATACGCGATGGTGGTGAGGAGGCGGTTCTTGGAGTGGACCGGCGCCTCGCCGGTATTGAGCAAGGCAAAGCAGCCGGTGCCATAGGTCGACTTCATCATGCCGGGCTCGAAGCAACCCTGCCCCACGGTTGCGGCCTGCTGGTCGCCCGCGATGCCGAGAATGCGGATCGCGCCCCCGAACAGGTCGGTCGTGCCGAACTCGCCCGCGCTGTCGCAAACCATCGGCAGCAAAGCCCTCGGCACGCCGAACAGCTCGCACAGCTCGGCGTCCCACTCTCCTTTGCGGATGTCGAGCAGCAGCGTGCGCGCCGCATTGGTGGCGTCGGTCGCATGCACCTTCCCGCCCGTGAGCCGCCACAGCAGAAACGTATCCACCGTTCCGAACGCCAGCCGCCCGGCGCGCGCAGCCGCACGCGCGCCTTCGACATTCTCCATGAGCCAGGTGATCTTCGTCGCCGAGAAATAAGGATCGAGCAGGAGCCCGGTGCGCTCGGTAATCTTCGGCTCGTGGCCGGCCCGCCGCAGCGCCGCGCAGGCGTCCGCCGTGCGGCGATCCTGCCACACAATGGCATTGTGAATCGGCCGGCCGGTCGCGCGGTCCCACACGATCACGGTCTCGCGCTGATTGGTGATGCCGATCGCAGCCACCTCGCGGGCGGTCACACCCGCCTTCGTCATCGCGCCCCGCACGGTCGCAACCGCGGTCGACCAGATCTCCTCGGGATCGTGCTCGACCAGACCCGGAGCCGGATAGATCTGGCGAAACTCCTGTTGCTCGACCGCAATCGGCGACAGCGCGGCATCGAACACGATGGCGCGGGTCGAAGTCGTGCCCTGATCGATCGCGAGGAGGACGTCCGCCACTCAGGTTGTCCCGTACGCGCCGGCGGCCGCCTATTCGATCGCCTGTTCGCGGCAGGATTGTAGCTGGCGACGTCCTACTTGTAAGCAGCGCGCTTGCGCGGCAAAGAGCCGTCATGATCGCCACGCTGCATCATGGAGCGCGGCTTCAAGAGCGCCGACTCGATCCGTGCCAGGAGGGCGCCGCTCGACACCGGCTTGAGCAGGAATTCATGGATGCCAAGCCGCACCGCTTCCAGGACGCGCGCGCGGTTGCTGTGGCTGGTCAGCATGATGATCGGCACATTCGGACAGGAACAAGTGCCGGGCGAGCGCACGCGCCGCGTGAACTCGGCACCGTCCATGCCGGGCATGTCCCAATCGAGCAGGACAACGTCAGGCGAGAGCGCACGGATCGCGTCAAGCCCGCTCGCACCGTCGGCGGCGTCATAGATGTTTGCCGCGCCCACCGAAGAGAGCAGCGCTCGAAGTAGCTTGCGGGCGGAGTACTCGTCGTCGACGATCAGAAATCTTGGCAGATTTGACCGGCGTACCGATCCGCGCTTTCGATTGCGCATCGCCGTTCGGCAAACAAAACTCCCCGGCTCACGACACCTGACTGGGTTACCGCGCGCTTTAGCGAAGCACGCGGCCCTTACCAGGGTGTGAAATCATTCGCTAAAATTGCAGCGATTGCGCGCGTCAGCGTTCGAGCGCCAGGACGCCATGTCAAGTCAATGCGCCCAGGTTGGCGCCAATGATGCCGGCCATGAAGGTGGCAAGCCGCGCGCGCTCGGCACTCGTGAACCGCAGGCCGAGCTTGCTTCGGCGCCACAGCACATCGTCCTCGGTCTGCGCCCATTCGTGCTGCACCAGGTAGCGCACCTCGGCGGCGGTGAGATCGGCGCCCATCGTCGGCCCGAGATCGTTGAGGGTTCTCGCTTGCCCAAGAACATGGCGCACGCGCGTGCCATAGGCGCCGACCAGTCGCCGCGCATGCGGCTCGCTCAGGAACGGCCAGGATGCGCGGGTCTCGAGCACGAGCGCCTCGACGCCTATTACCGGAAAGTCCCCGCCCGGCAGGCTCGAGCCCGCCGTCCACGCCGGCCGTGTACCGAGCACAGGTGCAAGCGCATCGAGCGCGGCCTCGGCGAGGCGGCGGAACGTCGTGATCTTGCCGCCGATGATCGTGAGCAGCGGCGGATCATTGCGATCGAGTTCCAGCACGTAGTCGCGCGGCGTGTCCTGCGGCCGCGCCGAGCCGTCGTCGGCAAGCGAGCGCACGCCCGCAAACGACCAGATCACGTCCTTGGACGAAACCGCCGTGCGGAAATGGTCGTTGATCACCTTGCACAGATAGTCGATTTCATCCGCTGTCGGTGCAACCGCGGCCGGATCGCCGGCGAAGTTGCCGTCGGTCGTTCCGACCAGCGTAAAGTCGCGCTCGAACGGCAGCGCAAACACGACGCGACCGTCGTCGTTCTGAAAGATATAGCCGCGGTCGTGATCGAACAGGCGCCGCACCACGATGTGGCTGCCCTTGACCAGGCGAAGCTGTTGTAGCGGCGGCCGCTGCAGAACCGTCTCCTCGACCTCTCCTGCCCAAGGACCGGCCGCATTGACGAGCGCACGGGCACTCGCGACCTCGCGGCGGCCGTGCGCTTCAAGCACGAGTTGCCACGTGTCGCCGCGCTGCGCGCTCACGCAGCGGGTGCGCGTGCGGATCACGGCCCCGCGCTCGGCGGCATCGAGCGCATTGAGCACGACCAGGCGGGAGTCGTCGGTCTGGCAGTCGGAATATTCAAAGCCCTTGCGATAGCCGCTCTTGAGCGGGCTACCGAGCGGATCGCGCGCAAGATCGACCGTGCGGGTGCCGGGCAGAATCCTTCGGCCGCCGAGGTGATCGTAGAGGAAGAGTCCGAGCCGTATCAGCCAGGCCGACCGCATGCCGGGTTCCTGCGGCAGCACGAAGCGCATCGGCCGCACCAGATGCGGCGCCATCTGGAGCACCACCTCGCGCTCGGCAAGCGCTTCGCGCACCAGGCGGAACCAGCGGTGCTCGAGATATCGCAAGCCGCCGTGAATGAGCTTGGTCGAGGCCGAAGACGTGCCGGAGGCAAGATCGTTCTGCTCGACCAGGAGGACACGCAGCCCACGGCCGGCAGCGTCGCGGGCAATCCCTGCCCCGTTTATTCCGCCGCCGATGATGGCGAGATCGAAGTCGGCCATGCCGTTGATTCCCTCAACTACCAGCATGGCGCGAGCGAGGCGCGGGACTCAAGTCCCGGTCGGCCCGCTGTGTGCAACTCAACCCGATGGCGGCGGCTCAAATCTCCAGCTAAGGCAGAGCCGTTCGGCCGCCCAACCATGGAAACCACTCATGCCCAATGATGCCGTCACCACGATCCAGCGAGCGCTTTCGGAGCGCTTCGGCGAGGAATTTCCGGTCGACCCAAACCTGCAAGGCCTCGACCAGCTTGCCGGCATCGCCGGCCATCGCTCCCATCGGCGGTTCCTGCCGCGTCCGGTCGAGCCTGACCTGCTGCGGCTCCTGTGCGCCTGCGCGCTGTCGGCGCCGTCCAAGAGCGACCTGCAGCAGGCCGACATCGTCATCGTGAGCGACCGGGCGACCCGTCAGGCGATCGTCGACACCATTCCGGACATGCCGTGGATCATGGACGCGCCCGTGTTCCTGATGTTCGTCGGCAACGGCGCGCGGCTGCCGATGCTGTCCAAACGTCACGACAAGCCGTTCCCGAACGACCACCTCGACGCGTTCTTCAACGCGGCGGTGGATGGCGCGATCGTGATGACGACCTTCATGCGGGCAGCGGCCGCCGCAGGCCTCGGCACCTGCCCGATCAGCGCGGTGCGCGACCATCCTCGCGTCATCGCCAAGGCGCTCAACCTGCCGCCGCGCACCGTCCCGATCGCGGGGCTCTGCGTCGGCTGGCCCGCGCAGGAAAACGAGATCACGCCGCGGCTGTCGCTGACCACCACCGTCGTCGAGAACCGCTACGGCGAACGCGACCTCATGGGCGAGATCGAGGCCTATGATCGGCGGCGTGCGGCGCTGCGGCCCTATCGCCGCCAGCGCAAGCCCGAGCGCTGGGGCGCGGCGCCATTCTACGGCTGGTCGGAGGACAAGGCGCGCCAATACGCCGATCCGACCCGCACCGACTTCGGCGCTTTCGTGCGCGAGCAGGGTTTCCGCCTGGATTAGGATGGCGCTGCGCGCGTAACCTTGGGGCGAAGCCGGCGAACGTGATCGAGAGGAGTACACGCGATGGATTATCGTGACCGCCACGTCATCGTCACCGGCGGCACCGGAGCGCTTGGAGCCGCCGTCGTCGGTGCGCTGGTCGAAGCCGGCGCCATCTGCCACGTGCCTTATGTTGTGCCGGCAGAAGCCGAGCATTTCGCGCTGCGCGGCCATGCCCGCGTCCAGCTTGCGCCGATGACCAATCTTGCCGACGAAGCCGACGTCACGCGGCTTTATGGCTCTGCCGGCGAACTGTGGGCGTCGATCCACCTGGTCGGCGGCTTCGCCATGGCGCCGGTCGCGCAGACCAGCAAGGCCGACCTGATGAAGCAGGTCGAGACCAACCTCGTCACTGCCTTCCTGTGCAGCCGCGCCGCCGTCAACGCCATGGCCGGCCGCGGCGGCCGCATCGTCAATGTCGCGGCGCGCCCCGCGCTCGAGCCGCGGCTCGGCGCCGGCATGGCCGCCTATGCGGCGAGCAAGGCCGCAGTCGTCGCCTTCACGGTCGCGCTCGCCGAGGAAGTGGCCAAGCTCGGCATCCTGGTCAACGCCATCGCGCCCTCGATCATGGATACGCCCGCCAACCGCGCCGCCATGCCGAACGCCGATCATGCCACCTGGCCCAAGGTCGAGGAGGTGGCGGCGACCATCCTGTTTCTGGCGTCGCCGCAGAACGCGGTCACCCGCGGCACCATCGCGACGGTCTACGGGCGGACGTAAAGCCTCTACAGAAACGCCCCTACAGAAACGCCATGGTGGCGTCGCTCACCGGCACGATGTCACGCACCGGCGCGCGGCTGAGGCTGGTGACCGCCTTCGAGGCCACGACCGTGCGTTGCTGCGCATAGGCCTCGTGGTTCTTTTCGATGTCTTCAAGATCGTAGAGGTAATTGACCATCAGGCCGTACGCCTGGTTGATCGCGCGCTCGGAGGTGTCGGCAAGCCAGTTCAGCCGTTCCAGCCGCGCGCCGTTGCCAAGGTGGAAGCGCGCCACCGCGTCGAGCGGGCCGCCGTTGCGGGTGCGCGCATGCAGATAGTACCAGGCGGCCGCGCGCAGCAGCGGATCCTTCACCGGCGCGCGCGTCGCATCGGCCTGCCACCAATCCAGCGTGTCGAGATTGCCAAGCGCAGCGCGGTCGTCGGCGGAGAGCACCTGCGAGTGCTCGTTCACACGCTCACGCTTGAGCCAGGCCGCAAAGTTCGGCGCCGGCGAGAGCGTCACGAAGGTCGAGAGCTTCGGTGTCTCGCGCGCAATCTCCTCGGCCACCTGCTTGATCAGGAAATGACCGAACGAGACGCCGGCAAGGCCACGCTGACAGTTCGAGATCGAATAGAACACCGCCGTGGTGGCTTTGTCGGGATTGATCTGGTCGCGCTCCACCGTAAGGATCGGCGCAATCGCTGACGGTATCTCGCGCGTGAGCGCCACCTCGACGAAGATCAACGGCTCGTCGACCAGCGCCGGATGGAAGAACGCGTAGCAGCGGCGGTCGGGCGGATCGATGCGGTGGCGCAGATCGTCCCAGTCGCGGATCTGGTGCACGGCTTCATAACGGATGATTTTTTCGAGCACGCTCGCCGGCGTCGACCAATCGATGCGCCGCAGCACCAGGAACCCGCGGTTGAACCACGACGAGAACATGTGAACGAAATCGTCGTCGACGACCTTGAGGTCGGCACGGCGGTCGAGTGCGTCGAGGAGCCGCTCGCGCATGCGCACCAGCGCGGCGGTGCCACCGGGCGCCAGGTTGAGCCGCCGCAACAGCTCCTGCCGGCGCGGCTCGGCCGCACGATGCACCAGCGCGGCGGTCTCATCGGACGCGCCGGCGCGCCAGAGCGCAACCGCCGCCTCAAGCTTGTCGTGGTCAGGGCCGAAGCGATGCGCCAGCGCCTCGAAGAAGGCGATCCGCGGCCCCGAGGTGAGCTCCGCATAGCGCAGCAGAATTTCGCGCGCGAGCGCAACCCCCGACGCCTCGCCGCGGCCGGAGAGAAGCTCATCGCAAAGCTCCACCAGGCTTGCGGAGCGCTTCTCCGCGCTCTCACGACGCTCGCGGGTGCGATCGATGAGCGCGCGCCCGCGCTCAGCGATGGTTTGTAAGAGTTCACCAAAAAAGGACGAGTTCACGGCACAGAACCATCGCTTGAAGATGACATAAAATAGTTACCCCGGATCGGTTCCACAAATCGTCGTCAACGATTTGGTTACCAGCCCTGGACAAGCCGGTGCCAGCACGCCACACAGGCGGCGGTTTTCCGGGGCGGCTGCCCGCCGTAAAGGTTATCGAGGAGTTACTCCAATGTCGGGTCCCCTGAGCGGTCTGCGTGTGCTTGAGCTTGCCCGCATCCTGGCGGGACCTTGGGCCGGGCAGATCCTGGCCGACCTGGGCGCCGACGTGATCAAGGTGGAGCGCAAGGGCGCGGGCGACGATACCCGCGGGTGGGGTCCCCCGTTCGTGGCGGCGGCCGACGGCGGCCACCTGGGCTCGGCCTATTTTCATGGCACCAATCGCGGCAAGCGCTCGATCGAGCTCGATTTCGAGACGCCGGAAGGCCAGCGCATCGTCAAGAAGCTTGCGGCACGCTCCGATGTGCTCCTGGAGAATTTCAAGGTCGGTGGACTCAAGAAGTTCGGCCTCGACTATGCAAGTCTCGCGCCTGAATTTCCGCATCTCATCTACTGCTCGGTTACCGGCTTCGGCCAGACCGGCCCCTATGCGTCGCGCGCCGGCTATGACCTGATGGCGCAGGGCATGGGCGGCTTCATGAGCCTCACCGGCACCGCCGACGGCGAGCCGACCCGCGCCGGCGTTCCGGTCGCGGACATTTTTACCGGCGTGTATGCGGTTGTGGGCATTCTCGCCGCGCTGATCGAACGGCAGAAGACCGGGCGCGGCACGCTGGTCGATGCGGCGCTGATCGACAGCCAGGTCGGCGTGCTCGCCAATCAGGCACTCAATTACCTCGTGTCCGGCAACGTGCCCAAGCGGCAAGGCAACAGCCATCCCAATATCGTTCCCTACCAGGTGTTCCCGGTTGCCGACGGCCATATCATCATCGCGACCGGCAACGACAGCCAGTACCAGAAGCTCTGCGGCGTGCTGGGCGAGCCGGAACTCGCCCAGCAGGCGGAGTATCGTGATAATGCCGGGCGCCTCGCTCATCGTGAGGTTCTGGTCTCGCATCTGTCCGGGCTCACCAAACGGATGAAGAGCGTCGATCTTCTCAACAAGCTCGAGGCCGTGGGCGTTCCAGCCGGACCGATCAATGATCTCGACCATGTGTTTGCCGATCCGCAGGTGATCCACCGCGGCATGCGGCTCGACATGCCGAGCGCGACCGCCAAGGGCGGGACAATCCCGGGCGTGCGCACGCCGATCGTGATCGGCGGCAAGCCGATGGCGTCGGGACGGCCCTCCCCGCGGCTCGGCGAGCACACGGCGGACATTCTGCGCGAGATCGGGGAGGCGTAAGACGTACGCCTCACGCTGAGTTGGTTTGCCAAAACCGAAAAGCGCGCGCAGACATCATTGAATCGCAAGCGCTTTTCGCGTTGGTTTCGTTTTGTAAAAAAGCTGCGACCTTTCCTGTCGTCCCCGCGCAGGCGGAGACCCATAACCACCGGCCTTTCGGTCATTCCAAACGTCATCGCCACATTACCGCTGCTGCGGCGTATGGGTCCCCGCCTGCGCGGGGACGACAGCGGAGAGGTGCGTGCACGTGTGAGCGTCATACTCGCCCGCGGCATTTCACCTGTTCACTTTTCAAACAGCTTGCGGCTTCCATCAGCACGCATCAGACAAATTGAGATCGTCCCCTGTTGCTTTGCTTGGGCGCGGGGGTTCGCCCGTCTTGCCTCTCTTTCCGTCCCCCTCACGTCGAGGGGGATGGCGCGCCGACAAGGCGCAGTGCCCGGATTGCTCCGGGCGATGTCCGGCTGCGGCCGGACCATGGTGCACGACTGCGGTGCACCCGCGCCTCTCGGCGCGCCAACGCGGCATCTTGGCTTATCGCCTTTGACGGTGGTCGGACCGGGCCGGCTCCATAGTGGCCGACGAGGCTGCCCGAGTACCGCCCGGGGACGGGGCTTGCGTCATTACCCCGCTCGCGGGTGCCGCTCCCGTTCCCCGCCTTGCGAACGCCTCCGGAAGGCGCCCCTCGAACACGGAACGGGACTAGACACTTTAAGTGAACTTCACCGATATACGCAAGAGCTCTCACAGCATCGTGATAATTCGCCTTCGCCAGCGCCGCTGACCGCGATGGACTTTACGATCCGTGATACATCATTTTCCTAAGCGATACCAGGAACGAGGGCCCGTCATCCCGACAACGGCTGACGAGCGCGTGCTCTTGTGCGGCGCTGTGTGTCCCTTAGCCGCGCCCAAACTGGGCAAAAGGTCGGATGGCCGGTGGCAGCCGATCCAGTATAGGCTCAATCTGGAGCGCGAGATCCGCGGCCGCCTCGGCGTGACCGAGCCGACGCTGGCGTGGGGCCTGATGCTCTCGGGCAATGCCGCCGATTTCTACCGCGAGGCGCCGTGGATGATCTTGTTTCCGGGTGCGGCCATCAGCCTGGCGGTGTTCGCCTTCAACCTGTTCGGCGATGCGTTGCGCGACTATCTTGATCCCCGCTTCAAGACGTGACACGCGCGACCCATGCTTACCAAGACCCAAAACGCTCGCCCGCTCCGTTCGCAGCCCGACGACGCCAACCGTGGGCCGCTGATCATCTCCCGGGTCGATGCCATTGCGGTCGCGCTGCCGCTCAAGGCCCCGATGGCGATGTCGGGCATCACGATCGCGACCGCCGAGAACCTCTTGGTGCGCATCGAAGCCGAAGGCGGCGCGGTCGGCTGGGGCGAGGCCGCGTCGGCGCCGACCATGACCGGCGATACGCTCGGCGGGCTCGTCGCCGCGGTGCGCGATCATCTCGCGCCGCTTCTCATCGGGCAGGACGCGTTCGCGCGCCCAAAGCTCAGGAAGGCCATGGCGCGCGCGCTGGTCGGCAATACCGGCGCCCACTCGGCCGTGGAGATGGCGCTCCTCGACCTCACCGGCCGCGTGCTCAATCGGCGCCTCATCGATCTCCTGGGCCAGTCGCGCCGCGCCGCGGTGCGGCCGATGTGGCTCCTCGGCAATCCGACGCCGGATGAAGATATCGCGGAAGCGCGCGCCAAGGAGGCGGAGGGCTTCCACCTGTTCAAGCTCAAGATCGGCGTGAAGCCGCTCGGCAAGGAGATCGCGGCGGCGCTCGCAATCCGCCGGGCGCTCGGACTGCGCGTACCGCTGTGCGCGGACGCCAATGGCGGACTCACGCTCGCCAACGCGCGCCGCTATCTGGAGCGCACCCGCGAAGCCCGTCTGATGTTCCTCGAGCAGCCGCTGCAGCCCGACGACCTCATCGGCCTGAGAACGCTGGCGCGCGGAAGCCGCCTCCCGATCGGCGTCGACGAAGGCATCCATGGGCTCTCGGACATCGGGGCGCATGCGCGCGCCGGCGCGAGCGGCATTTCGCTCAAGCTGATCAAGCTCGGCGGTCTCACGGCGGCGCTCGAGGCCGCCAGGATGTGCCACCGCCACGGCCTCAAGGTCAACGTGGCGGCCAAGATCGCGGAGTCGAGCCTCGCCAGCGCGGCCGCGATCCACCTCGCCTGCGTGGTGCCGACGATCGATTGGGGCGTGAGCCTGACCCACTTCTATCTCGCCGAGGACCTGGTGCGAGAGCCGCTGGCGCTGCGCGAGGGCGTGGTCAGGCTGCCCGAGGGTCCCGGCCTCGGCGTCGAGATCGACGAAGCGGCGGTCGAGCGGTTTCGGGTGCGTTGAGCTCTCCGTAGCGAACTATAGCTTAAAGACTATCCTGTTGTCGTCCCCGCGCAGGCGGGGACGACAGTGGAGAGGAGACGACAACAACCCAAACCGTCACGAGCCTGAGCGCCTTCGCGCTTGCCCCAACCGAAGCCAGCGACGATCATGGCCGCCCCCTCCTCCTGACCTACGGACATTCATGGCCCGCGTATCCCTGATCGAACCCGACCAGCACCCCGAGCTTGAGCCGATCATCGCCAAGATCCGCAGCGGCCGGCGCGGCACGGTGATCAACGTCTACAAGCTCCTGCTGCACACGCCGGCGATCGCCGAGATCTGGCTCGATCTGATCAACGCGGTGCGCTGGAAGGTCGACCTCGATGGACGGCTGCGCGAGATCGTCATCATCCGGATCGGCTATCTCAATCGCTGCAGCTACGTGGTCAAGCAGCACGTGCCACTGCACTCGGCGCCCGAGGGCTTGACGCAAGCCGAATGCGACGCGCTCGCCGACTGGCGCGCGAGCTCCTTCTTCGACGCCCGCGAGCGCGCTGCGCTCGCTTTCACGGACGCGTCCACGCGCGAGGTCGACGTCCCCGACGCGGTATTCGAGGAACTGAAACGGCACTTCAGCGAGCGACAGATCGTCGAGTTGACCGTGCTGGTCGGCACCTACAACATGCACACCCGCATGTGTCAGGCGCTCAAGATCGACCCACAAACCTAAGACCCCAGAAAAGCCCTAAAGCCGAACGAAATAAGCCCAAAGAAACAAGCCGAACGAAACCAGCCCAACGCGCCCTGACCTCAGAGGTTGACCCATGATCCGTTTCTTTGTTGCGTGCCTGGTCGCCGCGATGTTCGCCGGCGCCGCCCAGGCCCAGACCGGCTGGCCCACGAAGCCGATCCGCATGATCGCGCCGTTTCCACCAGCGAGTACCGCCGACGTGATCGCGCGCCTGCTCGGGCAGAAGCTCGGCGAGCGGCTCGGCCAGCAATTCGTGGTCGACAACCGCGTGGGCGCGAGCGGCAACATCGGCGCCGACGCGATCGCCAAGGCGACACCCGACGGCTACACGGTCGGCATCGTGACCGCGAGCACGCACGCGGTAGCGGTCAACCTCAGCAGCAAGCTGCCTTACAATCCGCTCAAGGATTTCACGCCGATCACCATGATCGCGAACTCGCCCTACGTGCTGGTGCTCTATCCGGGCGTGGCCGCGAAGAACATCCGGGAGCTGGTCGCGCTCGCCAAGGCGAAGCCCGGCGTTCTCAACTACGGCTCGGCCGGTCCCGCAAGCCTCGCGCACCTTGCCGCCGCGCTGTTCGCAAACCTGTCCAACATCAAGATCACGCACGTGCCCTACAAGAGCACGGCGCAGTCGGTGGTCGACCTGATCTCCGGGCGGCTCGAGATGCAGTTCGCGACCATTGCGCCAAGCCTTGCCAATATCCGGGCCGGACAATTGCGCGCGCTCGCGGTCACCGGCCGGCAGCGCTCGGCGGCGTTGCCCGACGTGCCGACGATGGAGGAAGCGGGCGTCAAGGGTTACGAGGCGACGCTGTGGTTTGCACTGATGGCGCCCGCCGGCCTGCCGCCCGCGATCGCGGCGCGGCTCAACCGCGAGACGGTCGCCATCCTCAAAACGGCCGAGATGAAGAAGGCGCTCGCCCAGCAGGGCTTCGTCGCCGACCCCGGCACGCCGAACGCGCTCATGACCCAGATCCGCAACGATATCGCGAAGTGGAAGGGCGTGATCGCCAAGACCGACATCAAGAAGCAATAGCACCCCTGGTTGCGAACGGGTTGAAGCCCCGCCTGTTCGCAAAGCCAGCGAGGCGCCCAGGCTCGGCGCGGCCGTCTGCCGCGTCCGAATTGCGCTGACCGGCGGCCTGGGCTACGCTTAACCAACAAGAGCAAGCCAGAAAGGGAAGCAACGCACCACGACCGGCAAGCGATCGAGCCCTGATCGGAGCGCCATCACCTCTCCGGTCTTGATGCACGAACGCCGGTCACCCCGCCGGAGCCGGATTGCCACGGCGGCGAACACGGGGGAGACCCAATGGACCTCATTTCCGTCAACACGTTTTGGACGACATGGCTGTTCGTCCACCTGATCCTGGCGGTCGGCCTGCTCGGAGCGCTGACGCACCAGGCGGTGGCGAGCGTGATGCCGGTGCGGCAAAGAGCCGGACCCGGAGGCTTCGTGACGCGCTACCGCGCAGTGCCAGCGGCCGGCTATGCCACGGCCGTCTGCATCCTCTGGATCCTCACGTTCATCGCGGGCTCGTACATCTACACCAAGTATCGCATCTACATCCGCATTCCGATCGAGCAGGCGCAGTTCTGGAAGACGCAAGGCTTCTTTGATTTCAAGGAGCATGTCGCGTCGCTCGGCTTGGTGCTCCTTCCAGCCTACTGGTACTTCTGGAAGAACTCCCAAAACCCGGAATACGACACGGCGCGCAAGATGGTGACGGTGTATCTGGCCCTCGCGTGCTGGTTCCTGTTCATCGTCGGCCACGTCCTCAACAATACCCGAGGGTTCGCGTCATGAGCATGCCCACAGCAACCACCAAGGCAACGCCCGCAACCTCGTCATTGGCGACGTCAAGCAAGTTCAGGACTTTCGCCGTCACGTTCGCCATAGCCGGCACCGTGACGTACCTCTTGTGCCTCATGTTCAACTGGCCGCTGTTCACCTATCATCCGGCGATGAACCGCTTCGAGCTCGGCTGGGGACCGCCCAGGAGTGGCGAAGGACCCACCATGTACTGGTACGGGTGGACGGCGACCACCGTCATCGTGGGCACCATCGTGGGCTTCATTGCCACCCTGCTTCCTGAAAATACCGCCAAGAGGATTCCACTCTTCCTTGTGTGGCTGCTTCCGATGCTGGCGATCCCCTACGTGATCTGGGATCTGCGGCAATGGTGGTTCCATCCATAGGGCCGGGTGCGACCGGCGTCGGTGCCGGCCCAAGACACCCACAGGACAGGAGACCGAGGTGTTGTGAAGCTCGATCTCGCAGTCCTTGTTGCCTTGATCGCAGGTTCGGTGCTTTGGATCGAGCACGGACACCACTTCGATATTGAAGCGCCGACGGACGCAAAGCTTGCCATGTCCGTCGGCGCCGTTTGTCCCGACAATGAGAACGTTCCCTACAATACCGACTGCATCACATTCATGCAGGGTGATGGCCTGGGTGACGGCGCTCCCGACATGCGCTGGCGGGCGAACGCACCAAGGACCATTCCTGCCCCGGAGAGGTCTGAATCGCCTGGTCCGGCATGCCCAGCCAACAATGAAAACGTGCCCTACAGCGCCAGATGCATTCGCTACCTGTCCGGCTGGTTTTGGCAGCCCTACAATTGATCCCGCACCGCGCGGAAGAGTGCGCGTTGGCCGCAACGCCCCAGTGGGCGGGCGTGCCGGCTGCGAAGGGGAGCAGGATCATGCCAGACGGCGTAACGATCGGATGCCGTCCAACACCGGCTCGATCACCCGCTCAATCACCCGCCCAATCATCGTCTCAAGGCAGTAGAAATGCCTGCCGCCGTTGCGGTAGAGTTTTGGCCAGCGGCGCCCCCAGGCGCGGCCAAGAAACATGGGATGGAGCACAGGGTGGAGGCTAG
Organism: uncultured Alphaproteobacteria bacterium; assembly: GCA_963753575.1. Lineage (GTDB taxonomy): Bacteria > Pseudomonadota > Alphaproteobacteria > Rhizobiales > Xanthobacteraceae > VAZQ01. Next base: position 683,566 of record CAVWCR010000001.1, on the reverse strand, counting down.
AATGGCATTCCTTGATCGTCGCCGGCGTCGGATCACGGCCTTGGTTGCCGGCCTATGCGTCATCTCGACCGCCTTGTGGGCCGGCGGCTCCGGCTTCGGCGACGACGATGAGCCTGGCGAGGACGAAGGCCCATCCTATTTCGGTTTCGTCAAGGACAACTCCGGAGCCACGGTGCCGGACGCCAAGGTGACGGTGGCGGTGAAGGATCGCGGCGGCGTGGTGACGCGCACGGATGCGCTTGGCGCCTATAAGGTTCCCGGTTTCGGCAAGGAAATCTCACCCAACGACGTGGAGATCTCCTGCGAAAAACCGGGCTACAAACAGACGCGCATCTACCGCCGCAGCCTGCCGCCGCCTGACTCCAAGATCCCGGTCGAGACCGACTGCATGATGCAGCGCGGCGCGTAACGCCTCCACGGCGGTTCGCTTGCGCTGGGCGGCCGGCGTGGCGGGCAGCGCATTCAGCGCAAACGGCTCGTTCAGGAGAGGCGATTGAGGCCGAAGCCGGCGTCGCGGGCACGAACAATCGCCTGGGCACGGCTGTTGACACCAAGCTTCGAAAAGACCGTGGAGACCTGGTTGCGTACCGTCTTTTCGCTGATGCCAAGTCGGCCGGCGATGGTGGCATTGTTCAGGCCTTGCGCCACCAATTCGAGTACCTCCTTTTCCCGAGCGGTAAGGTCTTCGAGAAATACGCCTTCCGCGGCGACCGCCTTCGCCGACGCCGACGGCAAGAAATCCTCAAACGCATCGACGAATTGATGCCATGCCGGCTCGGTGTCGAGCAGCACGTGGTTGCGAGTTCTCAAGCGGCACGAACGTCGCGTCAGGCACCAGACTTGCGATCAGGCGGCCTTCTTCGAATGGAATGAGAGCATCCTTGCGCGAATGCAGCACGAGCGTCGGGCAACGTATCAGACGCAAGCTGCCGCTGACGTCTGCCTCCCAGTAGCTACGCAACAGATTGACTGCGTTGGAGGGCGTCGTCGTCAGCCGAATCAAATCGTTGTAGCAGCGAATCTGCTCGGCCTGAGCATCCGGAATATGCAGCGCCGTGATGAAATGTTCATAGGCGGGACTTTCGTTGTGCCAGCCGATTTCAAACACCTTGAGCCTGGTGCGCGCTTCCTCGAACTCTTCCGTTGTCTTGGCACGCACGAGGCGTCCGCGGACACAGGCGCCGTTGAGGATGAGATGCGTCACTCGTTCCGGATGTCTCGCCGCATAGGCGATCCCGGTCGTTCCGCCGCTGCCGTTCCCAATGAATGCAAACTTGTCGAGCCCGGTGGCGTCAACGACCGCTTCCAAATCCTCCATGTTGCGCTCAAAGGAAAATTGGACGCCATCGCGATCGGACAAGCCGCAGCCGCGCCAGTCGTAGCGGACAAGAGTGTGCCGTCGCGTCAGAAGCGCCAGCCAGGGCCGCCAGACGGGACTTTCCCAATCAAGCTTGAGGTGATGCACCCAATGCGGCGACCAGATCAAGGGCGGCCCGGAGCCGCAGATGCCGTAGGCTACGCGCGTGCCATCGCGGCTGGTGCAGAAACGGATTTGATCAACGGGGTGCGACATGCGGACAAGGATGGACCTCTTTGGTCAATCCTAGTCCGCCGTTGCAGAAAAGGCGAGGCTGCCGGTTCGCGCCGGGACTGTTCAGCCGACCCCCTAGTGCCCCGTTTCCGAAGTTCGTGATACGTCGCAGCACACTCTGACACGAACTTCGGAAGCAAAGGGGCACTAGCAACTCTATGATTCTAGTGCCGCTTTCCGATTTGAAGTTCCTGATCGAACTTGCTGCAGGTGGTGCAGGAACTTCAAATCGGCGGCACTAGTTGTGCCCGATGTGAGCTGCTTTCGCGACGTCGCCCCAGCGCTTTCGTTCCTCCGTGAGGAAGGCTGCGGTTTCGCTCGGCGTGCCTCCGACGGACGCGATTGAATAATCGGCCAAACGTTTGATGATGTCTGGCTGGCGAAGAATATCCGCGATTGCTGATGAAAGCTTTGATGCAATCTTGTCTGGTGTCTTCGGGGGCGCGACCACGCCATACCAGGTGGTGGCGTGGAAACCGGCCAGCGCTTGGGCAATGGCTGGGACGTCCGGCAATTCGCGCAGCCGCGACTCGCTGGTAACACCGAGCGCCTTCAACTGACCGGCTCTGATCGAGGGCAGCGTGCTCGAAGGATCATGGAACATCATGTCGACGTGGCCTGCGATGAGGTCCGTGAGGGCGGGCGTGAGTCCCTTATACGGTACATGGACGAGGCGGATTCCCGCCTTCACCTTCAGCATTTCCATCACGAGATGCGGCGGGCTGCCGAGGCCAGATGATGCGAAGTTGAGCTTGTCAGGATGTTGCTTGGCGTAGGCGATGAGCTCCGGTATCGAGGAAACCGGCAGGCCGCCGCGCGCGACCAGCACGAATGGCCCCCTGGCAAGGATGGTGACTGGCGCAAACGCACCCGGATTGAAACCGAGATGCGGGTGGAAGAACTGGTTCGTCACCAGCGGGCCCGGAGGCGTCGCCAGCAATGTGTAGCCGTCTGGTTCGGCCTTTGCCACAAATTCCGCGCCTATGTTGAGCGCGGCGCCTGGCTTGTTCTCGACAACGACCGGCCTGCTCCATTGCGCCGATAGCTTTTGCGCAATCAGCCGGGGGAATGTATCCGCAAACCCACCGGGCGGAATCGGAACTATAATCTTTACTGTGTGGCTCGGGTAATCGCCTTGCGCGCCCGAAGTGGAAGGCGTGATAACTGCCAGCACCAAACCCGTCACCAGCCCTATCCGTATCATCTGCCGAGACAGCATTTGCGGCTCCTTGGTCAGAGCGAATGAGTGCCGATTGTGCGCGGGCGCCGAGTGGGCGTCATGATGCAGCTGTCCCGCATATACTGCAGAAATTCTTGATGGAGCATCACCGGTTTGTCCCGATTTTCGGGACACTTGTCCCGTCCGCCGAGTTCGGCACGGGCCACTATCGACAAATGCCGTGAGCGGCGGCCGGGGGTCGGCGCGGGGTCACGTCAGTCACCGCCACAGGAACGGCGGCGGCACGCGGGCGCCGGTGATCTCCTCGCGCACGACGCTCCAGAACTCGCGCACCTTGGCCTTGACCTGGGCGGTCTCGCGGCCCAGCACCTTGAAGAGAAGGCCCGCATCGTTGGGCAGCCGGCAGGCGCCATAGGCGAGCCCGCCCGCCAGATCCACGTCGGCGCCGACCTGCTGCCAGATGCGCTCCGCCTTCTGCTTCGGCGTGCACAGGAGCACGTTGCCGAACACGTCGAAGGGTCCCATGACGCCGGTCTGGCGCATGGCGTGGCGCTGCGGCTCGATCAGAAGCTTCTCGGTGAACAGTGCGCCGCCGTCCGGGCGCGCCACGTCGAGCGCCATCGATATCACCGCAGCACCGAAGCATTCGTCCGGGTGGTGATGCTTGCGCCCGGACTGGATGATCTCGGCATAGAACAAAGTGGCAGTCGGCGCGACCGAGATCCTCGTATTGCTGACAAAGCGCGCGCTTCGGTGCGGGATGATCGGATCGGGCAGGAACTCGAGATAGGAGTCATCTGCTAGCGCGATCGTCTGCGTCTGCGCCGCGTAGTTGGCGTCCATGCTATGGATTTTCGTCGCCGACTGGGTGGTGACGTGGGCGCGGGCGCCCTGCCCGAGCGCGACATCGAGCGCCAGCCGGTCGCCCTGAAGAAGGCAGCCGGTGGTGGTGATCATGAAGACATGCGCGAGATCGGGCATCCCGTCGTCGCAATAGAGCGCGCGCTGCGCCCGATAGGGAATGCGATAGTCGAGATCGGCCAGGATGGTGCGTGCGCCGCGGCGCTCGAAGCCGAGATGCAGGAAGCCGGTCTTGCCGACGGCGCCGCTGCGCATCTGCGGCGGCTCGTCCTGAAATGCCGCGAGCTCCGGTGCCGACCGGCCGAGCGTTTCCACAGCAGCCCAGGGGGCGGCAACCATCACGCCACTCCCGGCAGCTTCAGGTCGAACAGCAATTCATTGGCGATCAGGTCGACGAGCTGCGCGACCCCCTCCCCGGTCTTGCAGTTGGTGAACAGGAACGGCTTGCTGCCGCGCATCAGCGCCGAGTTACGCCGCATCACCTCGAGGCTTGCGCCGACGTGCGGCGCAAGGTCGGTCTTGTTGATGACCAGGATGTCGGACTGGGTGATGCCGGGCCCGTTCTTGCGCGGGATCTTGTCGCCGGCCGCAACGTCGATCACGTAGATGAAATAGTCGACCAGCGCCGGCGAGAAGGTGAGCGTCAGGTTGTCGCCGCCGCTCTCGATCAGCACGATATCGCTGTCGGGAAAGCGCGCCTCCATGTCCTCGACCGCGGCGAGATTCATGCTCGGGTCCTCGCGCACCGCCGTGTGCGGACAGGCGCCGGTCTCGACGCCGAGGATGCGCTCCTCGAGCAGAACACCCTTGAGCGTGCGCTGCACGTGCTTGGCGTCCTCGGTGGTCACGATATCGTTGGTGACGATCAGCACCTTGAGGCCGAGATCGAGAAGCCGCGGGGTGATCGCTTCCACGATCGCGGTCTTGCCGGAGCCGACCGGGCCGCCGATGCCGATGCGCGTGACCTTCTTCTTTGCCATGGCGGCTCCAAAGCCTCAGCTCATGAACAGGCGCACATGCGCCTTGGTGTGGACCGCCGCCAGAATGTCGGCGAGCGGCGCATAGCCCGCCATGTCGGAGAGCTGCGCGGCGGCGGCTGTCTCGCAGGCCGCCTCGACGCCCGCATTGAGCTCATAGAGGATCGACTGGGTGTCGACATGGCTGATCCGCATCAGCCGCAGCGCCGCCCCGAGAATCGCGGTCGCGACGCCATACTGATGAACCACGAACGCCTCGCGCGCCGGGAGGCCCTGGGCGGCGAAATTGACCGCGAGCGCGACCGGATAACATCCGGGCGCCGCACCCGCGGCGATCCGTTCAAGCCATGTCCTGATCAGCGGCGCGCCGACGACCTCGACACCGATCTCCGTGAATTTCCGTCCCATCCGGACCGACATGGTGCGTATCTCGTCGGACGGCTTGCGGGTAAAGACCTGCCGGTCGATCGCGAGCAGCGCCTCGACATCGCCCGCGGCGGCAGCGCGATGGGCCGCGATCAGCGCGATACCGTCGCCGCGCTCGGCCTGCTCGAGCGCGGTGCGCGCAAACGCATGCAGCGAAGCGCGGTCGCGCACGACGCCTTTCTGGATGGCAAACTCCAGCCCGCACGAGAACGAGAAGGCGCCGATCGGGAACATCGAGTCCCCGAACTGCAGCAGCCGCGCCACCCGGGAAAGCCCGGTGCGCGGATCGGCATTGTCATGTCCAATCGTCATCGGCAATCAGGACGAGCCTCCAGGCGCGCCGGCCCGCACCGGCGGCACCCCATAGGCTCTTCCCGTATCGGGCTCGGTACGCACGAACGTCTCATGCGTATGCGAATGCAGGGGCCCTTCGGCACCGCCGAACAGCCGGCGCGCTTCATGCGGCGCCAGGTAGGGCACGATGTCGCCACCCGGCGCAAACTCGTAGCGGATGCCCTCGAAGCGGTGTGTCTCCATGACCGAGGCCATGACCTTGCGGTCGACGGTGAGCGGCACATAGACGACACCTTCCTTGACCAGCGCCGGCCAGTGCTGGTTGCCGAGCGCATGACCGAGTTCCACGCAGGTGCGCATGGCGACCTCGGGGTCTGTCCCCTTAAGGCTATCGAGATGGATGATCATCACGTCACGCAGGCTCACGCGCACGACCACGGCCCTCGCCGCCTGCACGTCCCACACGAGCACGTCGCCGTCGCGAAGGAACACGCCACGGTCGAGCGAGACCGCCACCTCGTTGCCATCTGCGGTTTTCTTGCGAAAGCGGTTCTTCTGCGCTTCCCACTGATCGAGCGCAAGCACATCAAGGCGCGCCCTGGATAACCGCGAGGTCCACTCAGGATCGCCGATGTTGCCCAACACGCTTTCGATAATGATCACGAAGACCTGTCTCAGCTGAAGAAATATTTCTGATTGAGCGCGATCGTCTTCAAAGGCGCGACCGTCGCATGCTTGCCGTCGACCGTGACCGCGAAAGTCTCCGGGTTGACATCGATCTGCGGCGTTCCGGAATTGCGCACCATGTCGCGCTTGCCGATCTTGCGGGTGTTGCTGACCGGCACGACCTGCCGCCGCAGCCCCAGGCGCTCGCCGATCCCGGCCGAATGCGATGCCCCGGACACGAAGGTCATGCAGGTCTGCGGCAGGGCATCCCCGTAGGCGCCGAACATCGGCCGATAGTAGACCGGCTGCGGCGTCGGCAGCGACGCGTTGGGGTCGCCCATCAGGGCCCAGCTGATGAAGCCGTTCTTGATCACGAGCTTGGGCTTGGCCCCGAAGAACCCCGGCTCCCACAGCACGAGATCCGCGACCTTGCCGACCTCGACCGAGCCAAGTACATGCGCGATCCCGTGCGTGATCGCCGGATTGATGGTGACCTTCGCCACGTAGCGCAGGACCCGGAAGTTGTCGTTGCCGAGCGCATCCTCCGGCAGCTTGCCGAGACCGGTCTTCATGGCATCGGCCGTCTGCAGCGCGCGCAGCCAGCACTCGCCGACCCGTCCCATCGCCTGCGAGTCGCTCGAGAACATCGAGATGACGCCGAGGTCCTGCAGCACGTTCTCCGCCGCAATGGTCTCGGCCCGGATGCGGCTCTCCGCAAAGGCGACGTCGGAGGGAATGTCGGGGCTGAGGTGATGGCAGACCATGATCATGTCATAGAGTTCGGCCTGCGCGTTGACGCCGTAAGGCAGCGTCGGATTGGTCGACGACGGCAGCACGTTGGGCAGGCCCGCAACCTTGATGATATCGGGCGCGTGCCCGCCGCCGGAGCCCTCGGTATGGAATGAATGCACGGCGCGGCCCTCGAACGCCGCGATGGTATCCTCCACGAAGCCCGCCTCGTTCAAGGTATCGGTATGGATGCATACCTGAACGTCCACCTCGTCCGCGATCGTGAGCGCCGAACGGAGCACGGATGGCGTGGTCCCCCAATCCTCGTGGCACTTGAGGCCGCAGGCGCCCGCCTCGATCTGTTCGATCAAGGTCGCCTTGCCGTGCCCGTGCCCCTTGGCGTAGACGCCGGCATTGACTGGCCAGCCTTCGAAGGCGCGCAGCATCATCGCGATATTGTACGGGCCGGGCGTGACCGTGGTCGCGTTGGAGCCGTCGGAGGGACCGGTGCCGCCGCCGATCAACGTCGTGGTTCCGTTGGAGAGCGCCGCATAGGCCTGCTGCGGCGAGATGAAATGGATGTGACTGTCGATGCCGGCCGCCGTCAGGATCAGATGCGCGCCCGAGATGGCGTCGGTGCCGACACCGAATTCAAGCCCCGGCGTCACCCGGTCCATGGTCTGCGGATTGCCCGCCTTGCCAATGCCGCAGATGCGCCCATCCTTGATGCCGACATCAGCTTTCACGACGCCGAGCACCGCATCGATGACGGTGACGTTGGTGATGACGAGATCGGGCGCACCGGCCGCGCGCGTCAACCGGTTGTCCATGCCCATGCCTTCGCGCAGGCTCTTGCCCCCGCCGAAGACCACCTCGTCGCCGAAACCGCCGCGCAAGTCGCGCTCGATTTCCACGAACAGGTTGGTGTCGCCCAGCCGGATGCGGTCGCCGACTGTCGGGCCATAGAGACCCACATACTCATTGCGCGAGATTGTTGCCATTGGACTTTTCTATCTTTTCTATCTTGCCGTAAGCGATCAGCGCTGCGTCGACGAGCGGAAGCCTCGCTCCGCCGCCAGCGCCACCGCCTTGGCCTTCCGGTCAGCCGCATCGGCGCCCGCGGTCGGGCCGTCGGTGACGTTGTTGAAGCCATAGACGTTGCGATTGCCGCCATAGGGTACCAGCGAGACCTCGCGCTGGTCGCCCGGCTCGAACCGCATCGCGGTCGACGAGGGGATGTTGAGGTGCATCCCGAAGGCGGCCGCCCGGTCGAACTCGAGCGCCCGATTGGCCTCGAAGAAGTGAAAGTGCGAGCCCACCTGCACCGGGCGATCCCCGGTATTGCGCACCGTGAGCGTGATGACGGGCTTGCTTTCGTCAAAGGTGACCGGCTCGGCTCGGCATACGTAGCCGCCGACCGGCACGTCCGCGGTCGCCGGATCCACGTCTGCCGGCACCGCCACATAGGCGCTGACCTGGGCCATATCGAGCTCCCGATTTAAGCTTATTGAATGGGCGTGTGAACGGTGACGAGACGGCTGCCATCGGTGAAGACCGCCTCGACCTGGACCATCGGGATGAGATCGGCAACGCCATCCATCACGTCGTCCTTGGTCAGCACATGGCGCGCCTCCTTGGCAACGTCTTCGATCGTCTTGCCGGCCCGCGCACCATCAAGCGCAGCCGCCGAGATGATCGCGACCGCCTCCGGATAGTTAAGCTTGATGCCCTTGGCCTTCCGCTTCAGCGCGACTTCGGCAACCATATAGATGAGGAGCTTGTCGTACTCCCGCGGCGTTAACTGCATTCCCGTCTCCACTCCATCCCGCCGGCAGTCCATTTGATCGCGCAATTGACGAGGCGTCCAGTCACGTCCCCCGGTTGCGCCTTCGTGGGCGTCCTCACGCCGGGGATGTATTCGGCAGCACGAACCGTGCCAATGCTGCACAAATGCACGGCTCGCGCTCTACCTCAAATTGTTCTCGCGGTGGTGGCGGCTTCCAGTTAGACGATTGTTCGACAAGGCCACTCGCGTTGCGAGCAGCCGCCATGGGGCCATGCTCTGCCGCTTCCACGCCTTGCCGCTGTATTTCAGAAATCTACGCAACTAGCCGTCCATATTGTGTAATACCAGCCCCCATTAACGACGAAAATAAATCATGACGTATCGAAGGAGAGGAAATGGGCCCCAGCCCCAAGCAGCCCTGAGGGCGATAAACTTTGTTGTAAATCGTTAGCTGGGTAACCCAATATTTGGTTTGCGGTCCCGGATACTAAGAGTATTCTATTTACCCATCGCAATTCTTGCATCCGCACTAAACTTGTCCGAAGGGGACTTCCGTTTCTGGGAGAGGCGTGGGGTATGATGACTCGCAAGGGACCTGACTCTGTCGATCGAATTGTAGGCCGCAATATTCGGATATACCGACTCCAAAAAGGTCTCACACAGACCGAGCTCGCCGACCAGCTCGAATTGACGTTCCAGCAGGTCCAAAAATACGAGAAGGGCACCAATCGCGTTGGCAGCGGTCGACTGCTCAAGATTGCAACGTTCCTCGGCATTCCAGTCACGGCCCTGTTCAGGGGCAGCGACGAGATGGAGGACACGGACAAGCAGTCGCTCTTCGACCAACTGGCGAAGCCGCACGCCAACCGGCTGTTGCAGGCATTCGCACGGATCGATGATGACGGTCTTCGTCGCTCGGTCGTCCAGCTGGTCGAGGAAATCGCCAAGAATAACTAGGCTACTTCCTAACTATTGCGAGCGAGCTACCCTGCCCTTCAGCAATAGCCTGAGGGCAGCGCCAACATCCAATAGAGCCGAAACATATACATCAGCGTCCGCTGCGCACCCGGATGGCCCAACGCATGCCGGCTGGGAGCAGGCGCATCAACGTCATCGATGCTCCCCAAAATGGCGCAGGTTGACGCCGCCATGCGCACCTTGTTGCGCACAGACGACGCAGCCGCAATTGAACGCGGCACCCGTCGAATTCAGCGCCGATGCCGAAGGCTGTTTCGTCACGATACCTTCACAAAGCGAAGACCTCGACGAGGCCCATGCCGACCGCGGCCGGAAACAAAGTGATATGGCGCCCATCGGGGATCAGCGCGGTCTTGAGGCTGAGGCTCGGATAGTTGCGCCCCACCAGCCTCCGATCGAACTCGCGCAGGTTGGTCAGTTGCTTGAGCGGCAGGCCGATCTCGTCGGGTAGATTGTTGCGCCAGCCACCACCAGGCGTCTCTTCGGCATCACCCCCGACCAGGAATACCTTCGCGCGCAGGTCCGCATTTGATTTCGCGAAGGCCTCCTCCTCGCGAAAGGCCGAGCCCTGATCCCACCACAGCGAGGGCGAAATGATGAGATATCGGGCAAAAGTGTCCGGCTTCTCAAATAGAACGTAAGTGGCGAAACGCGCGCTGAGCGAATAGCCCACGAGCACCCGCTCAGCGGGATCGAGGGGACATTGCCGCTCAACACCCGGAATGATCACGTCCTTGATAACATCAAGATAAGCGCTCGCTCCGCCCGTGCCGAACGGCAGCGGCTGGTCGAGCCCGGGCGGCAGGTTGGCCCTGGTCGGCGTGTAGTCGCGAAACCGCCGCGCTCCGATATCGGGATCGGCATATCCGACCCCGACGACGTAGCAGAGCGGCAGCGCGCCGCCGCAGAAGATGTCGAACAGGTGCTTGGTCCCGGCGACGATGTCGAGCGTGGCGGAGGGGTCCAGCACATAGAGCGCGGGAAACGATTGCCCGGTCGAAGCTGCGCCCGGAAATGGTTCGATCACGGTGACTTCGAGCGTATCGCCGATTGAAGGAGCCGCAACATGAAATGCCTGTCCGGCTGTAGCTCTCGGCACTTGCTTCCACATGTTTCACCCAAAACGTTTGTGCCAGTGCCGCCGATCTATGCGAACTTCGGAATCGGGACACTAGGCGCACCCTATCAAAGGTTGCACGCGCCACAAGGCGACTTAGGAGAAGGTCTGGCTGTCACTCGGCCGGCGGATGCGCCGCGAAGAAACCCTTCACAGAATGCAGCTCGGCTTCGCGCGGCGCCTGCCTGACCAGATCGCTCGGGTGAATGAACTCGTCGCGAAACCAGGGGTAACGGTGCGGGTCGAATATGCGCCTGATCCAATCAATCACGGCGGCGATCTGGCTGTTCTTGCGGACGTTCGGATGATAAGTCAGCCAGATATCGAAGGAGAGATGAATGCCGATGTCGACCGGGACCACGGCCGCATCCAGGGCGCAGGCATAGGTCGGCAGCGCGCCGATGCCGGCCCCTCTCTCAACCGCATAAAAGACGGCCGAGCTCGCATTCGATCGAATCCCGATGACGCTATCCACGTTGTCGAGCCCGAGCAGGCGCGCCCAAGCATCGGCGTCGATCTGCGGCGCCACCTGCTGGACCAGGCGGTGATGCGCGATATCAGCCTTGTCGCGAGGCAATCCATAGCGATCAACATAGCTGCGCGCCGCGAATGGATAGACATGCAGGCGTCCAAGCTTGGTCACGATCAGCTCAGGCGCCGAGGGGCGAACGAACTGGACCGCAAGGTCGGCCTCCATGCGCAGAACGTCGGCACTTTCCATTCCGCAGCGCAGATCGATGATGAGGCTCGGGTGCTGCTGCGCAAAGCCGACCAGACGCGGCATGACCCAATAGATGCCAAGCCCCTCGGTGATCGATATCCTGACAGCGCCACGATGCTTGGCGTCGGCGCCCGGCACCTTGCGCAGCACGTCGAAAAAGGCGCCTTCCATTCGTTCGGCGCTGTCGAGGATGGCGGCACCGGCCGGCGTGGGACTGACGCCCTCGTGCAGGCGGTTCAGGAGCGGAAACCCAAGCCGCTGCTCGAAGGCCTCGATCCGCCGCATGACGGTGCTTGAATTGAGGCCGAGCTGATCGGCTGCCTTGCGGAAGCTGCCCAACTTGACGCAGACCAGAAAGACCCGGACGTCGTTCCAGTCCCAGTCGAACCCGCCGGAAACCGCCAAGGGATCATGCTGCGTCTTTGCAGCACCCTGTTGCACCCGTGCCGGCATACAGGTCTCCGCCCCACTGGCATAGTTTCTATATCAACTCGGCATCACGCCTAGACCCAATGTAGATCGCCACGGACGGCCTGTGCAATCCGTCTTTGCGGTGACCGGTTGGGTTTTGCCCGGGGTCGCAGCATGAAGCGCGAATTCGACCAGCTTTGCCATTTGCCGGTCCGACGGGTGAGCGTCCACGCCGCCCCACTGGCCGAGATCCCGAACCTGGTGCGGTTTGCCGCCCAGCAGATTCCGAGCCTGGCCGCCGCCGAGCCCGCCGTTCTGCGCGTTCAGCGGAGGCATCCGGAGAGCGTGTGGGCGTTTTGTCGCGGGGGCGAGGCGGTCGGCATCTATTCCATGTTGCTGCTCAACACCTGCGGCCTTGGGCGACTACTCGCCAATTCCCTCGATTTTGCAGACCCCCAGCTTGAGTGCCTGAGCGAGCCCGGGACCCCGGTCGCCGCCATCTACAAGTGGGCCGTGGTCGCGCCCGGCACCGCGGCCGAAGGCCTCCACGCCATGAGCCGGCATCTGCAGGCCCCGCCCTACGCTACCGCAAACCTCTATGCCCGCGCGGTCGGCGCAGCCGCGCAGCGGCTCGACTCCAATCTGGGCTTCAAGCCGGTGCGGCCCGGAAGTGACCTCCTTGTGTACCTCCGCATGCGCAATCGTACGCACGCGTCCGCGTTCGCCGCCTGAGGATCGTGAGCCATGACCAACGACGTGCCCCTCTACGCCAGCGCGAAGCAACAGCCTGCGGCCGTGGCGGACCATCAGGAAGGCGGCCGCAAGATCGGTGTGCGGGTGGCCCGCTCGCTCTCCGACATCATGCAAATCGTCGCCGTCCGGGCGAGCGTCTTCATGAGCGACCAGATCTGCCCCTACGAAGAGGAATTTGACGGCAACGATTTCTGCGCGACGCATCTGATCGGCTACATGGGCGCCGAACCGGCCGCGTGTATTCGCGCACGCTTCTTCGCTGATTTCTGCAAGCTCGAGCGATTGGCGGTCAGGTCGGAATACCGCAAGACCCGGCTCGCCTTTCATACGGTTCGCGCCGGCATCGAGCTCGCCCGCAAGAAGGGCTTCCGCCGCATCTATGGCCACGCGCAGGACCGGCTGGTGAACTTCTGGGCCCATTTCGGCGCCAAGCCGCTCGGTCCCAACCGGAAGCTCGTGTTCTCGGACTTCTCCTACACCGAGATGGTTATCGAGCTCGAGCCCCATGAGAATCCGATCACGATCGACAGCGACCCTTATGTGATCATCAGGCCGGAGGGCGAGTGGCACGCCATGGGGATCCTGGATGGGTCGGCCGTGCGGCCGGTGACATCCCCCCTCAACGGCCAGAAGGCGGCGTAGGACCATCAGGCACGATGCGCGTCATCCGCTTCCCTCATCGCCCGCGTCACGAGAGCACGCCGCTCATATGCTTCCTCGATCTGCAGATTGAATATGTCTCGGACGGAAGGGCGCTCGCCCTCGACGAGCAGACGCCCTGGACCGAAAACTGCCGGCGGCTCCTCGCCTTCGCGCGCGCCGAACGGATGTCGATCGCTCATTTACGTCAGCTCTGGCGCGGTACGCTCCTCAACCCCGCCACGGCGTTTGCGGGCTGGATCGAGGAATTCCGCCCCCGCGCCTCGGAACTGGTGTTCGAGCGCGAGCTGCCGTCCTGCTATTCCGCCGATGGATTCGCACCGGTCCTCGACAATATCGAGTCGCCCCGCCTCGTGCTCGCTGGCCTGACCGGGCACGGCGCTTGCCTGGCGACCGTGCTCGACGGCTTTCATCGCAAGCATCAGATCACCTTCGTCCACGATGCATCATCAACGCCGAAGCTTGGAACGTTCAACGCGACCGCCTCTCATGCCTGCCTGACAGAGATTGTCGCGTGTTACGCCGAGGTCATGTCGACACAACAAGCCATCGAATGGCTGGGCGGCACGGCCTCCAAGGTCAATGCAGCTGGCGGGGGAAACTGATGCCTGACAAGTCTGACGTCGTCGCGCTCGAGCAAATTCTCAACTACGTGGCGCAGGAAGCGCAGCGCCTGCAACTGTCTCCGGTCGTGGTCCATTGTTTGCGGATGGCAGCCTTCGAGCTGGCAAAGACCACTCCTTTGGAGGGGGAAGCTTCCTTGGGGGCAAAGGACACATCGCTGCACTAATTTAGCGTCCCGCTTCCCAAGTTCGTGACTCGTCGCATTACCCGCTGACACGAACTTCGGAAGCAAAGGGAGAACGCAAGAGTCATAGGAACTTCAAATCGGCGGCCCCAGGGCGCGCCCGGCTTGGAGGCCGAACGCGGTTTGGCACAAGCCTGTTCGCCGTTTCACGGCACTGACTTTCTGAATGTCCTTTCTTGAGGCCCTTTGAAGGGAGGAGACCATGCAGATAGCGGTCGAGGCCAATGAGCGATTTTTGAACACCGCGGCGCCGCGAGCTGCCGCCGATTGGGACGCGCTTCTGGCCTACCAGGTGGATCTTGCCCTGCCCCAGGAGCTGAAATTTCTCGTCTCGCTGAAGGCGTGGCGCGACGCAGAAAGCGTGCTCGATGCCGGCTGCGGCAACGGCTACTATATCGCGCGACTGCGCGAGTTCTTTCCCGAGAAGCGCTATTTCGGCGTTGATATCTCGCCGGAGCTGGTGGCGATCGCCGCGCAACGGCACCCCGCCATCGCGGTGACCGTGAGCGACTTCATCGCCTATGCGCCGAGCCGCCGCTTCGATTTGATCATCATGCGGTTCCTGGTTCAGCACCTCAAGGACTTCGGAGCCATTCTGCGGGCCGCCGACAAACTGCTCGCCCCGACGGGACGCCTCCTGATCATCGAGTCCGATCTCGCGGCAAGCGGCCACCATCCGGCGCTTCCCGAGCTGACCGACATGTTGCTTACATTCGCGCGCGTGAGCGGCGAGCAGGGCGCGATCAAGCCGCGGCTCCTGGGCAACGCCGAACAGCTCGTGCGGGACACGGATCCGGCGTGGTCGGTTGAGCGCCAGGAAAGCCTCGCCAATCCCCAGGTCGGACCGTTCGACGGTAGCAAGCTCCTGGCGGTCTATCAGTTGTGGATCGACCTCTGCGAGCGCTCCAACATGTTCAGGTTCGATTTCGACCGGGTGCGCGACGAGCTGGATCAATGGGCGCACGATCCGGCCACCTTCAGCAACGTGGCGCTGCGCATGATCGTGTTAGAGCGGGCGTGACGGCAGAGCATTACTTCCTAACCGAGGCCCGATCAGGTCCAATCGCCGTCACTGGTGCCAAAACATTGCTCCCGGTGTTCGTCGAGCACAGCGGTGAAGCCGAACCCATCGCGGCATGATGCCGTGGCATCATTCTATTGTATTAGAACAGACGGCTTGACGGGGGACCGTCGATCGCTATACAGGCGCGTCATAAGCCATTACTCTTCGGCTTAAGCGGATAATCCGCTAAGTGCCGCCATTGATCGCGCAGCTGAAGCGCATAATGGTGAGTGCCGTCTCTCTTGTTGTCTGCAGTTGGGCTCTGTCTGAGTGCGTGACAACGGTTTGAGCGCGGAATCTTTCAGCTCCAACCAACGGCAACGGCGAACGTCGTCGATATGCCGCCCCTGATGGGGACCCCGCTTCTCCGGCACTGACACCGGAAGGGGCCATCATTTGTCGACCGCTGCTCGGTCTACCCGGCGCGGCGAAGCGGATGACTTATATTCAGAGGAGCCTATGACCGACAAATCTGACATCGTCGCCCTTGAACAGATTCTTGCCTATGCCTCAATGGAGGCTAAGCGCCTTCGCGTATCCGGTGTCGTGCTTGAGTGTCTTCGCCGGGCCGCAGACGAGCTGGCGCGGGCAGATGGCGATGCGCCGACAATTCTGCCGAGCGACAAATCCTGCCACTGACTTAGCATCCCCGCCAAAACCAAAAAAGCCAAGCGATCCGCCCAAATCAATCGGGGTGGGATCAATTGTTGAGCGGACGGGCAACCTTTCAGCAGCAACGTCGTTATAGACGGCGCGGCCATGCCAGTGCAGGTCGCGCTATGCCATGAGGCATTGCCGCCCCGCAGTTTTGTCAGATCGGTCACATCACGCCCGAGATGCGGACTGCTGAACCAAAGTCACACTATAGTGCGCCGATCTGAAGTTCCTACAACAGCTGCGGCAAACTCGGTTAGGAACTTCAGATCGGCGGCGCTAGGAGCCATTGCGTCATGGTGGAGGGATGACATTGGCGGGACTGACGACCCTTCAGATTGCAGCCTTCGCCATCATCGTTGGAATGCTGGCTCTCTTCATCTGGGGCCGCTGGCGCTACGACCTGGTCGCCATCCTGACTCTGCTCGCCGCCACGCTGGTGGGCGTGGTGCCGGCGGACAAGACCTTCGATGGATTCGCCAATCCGGTGATCATCATCATCGCGTCGGTGCTGGTGGTCAGCAAAGCCATTTCCAGCTCGGGCATTCTCGACGGCATCGTGCGCAGAGCGTTGAGGAACGTGGGATCGCCTTCGTTACAGATCGGGGTGCTCACCGCCTGCGTCGCCTTCCTTTCCGCCTTCATCAAGAATGTCGGCACGCTCGGCGTGTTCATGCCGATCGCCATTCAGGTCGCACGCCGCAGCAAGCAGTCGCCTTCGATCTATCTGATGCCGCTCGCTTTCGGCTCCCTCATCGGCGGCACCATGACGCTGATCGGCACATCGCCCAACCTCTTGATCTCGAGCGTGCGCCAGAGCCTCGGTGGGGAAACGTTTCGCCTGTTCGACTTTGTCTGGGTCGGGCTGCCGCTCACCTGCCTGTCGATCCTGTTCCTGACCGCCGGCTGGCGGCTGCTGCCGAAGGAGCGCAAGGGAGCGCCGAGCGCCGAAGAAGCCTTCGAAATAGAGAAATATACGACCGAGCTGCGGATCCCGGAAAAGTCGCCGCTGACCGGCAAGCAGGTCGGCGATCTGGAGCAATTTGGAGAGAACGACATCCTGGTGCGGGCCATCACGCGCGAGGGCGGCCATCACTACCAGCCGCACCGCTACTGGCAGCTCTATGCCGGCGACATCGTCACGATCCAGGCCGATCCCGCCGCCATCAAGACACTGACGGATGAAGCGCGCCTCGAGCTCGTCGGCGCCAAGGAGCTGGAGAAGGACGAGGATGACGCAAACGCGCAAGACGAGCTGCAGGTCGTCGAGGCCATCGTCACGGCGGACTCGCTCCTGGTCGGCCATACGCCGCGATCGATAAACCTGCGCGGCTATTATGGCCTCAACGTTCTGGCCATCAGCCGCGCCGGCCACAACCGCCATATCCACCTGCAGGCTCACAAGTTCGAAGTCGGCGATGTCGTCGCGTTGCAAGGCTGGCGCAGTGCCATGCCGGCAACCCTGGCGGAGCTCGGCTGCCTGCCGCTCGCCGACCGCAGTCTCGCGCTCGGCACCGGCCGGCGCGGGCTGATTCCCGTCAGCATCATCGCGGCGGCGATGGTTCTCACCGCATTCCACATCGTCACGGTCGCCGTCGGTTTCTTCAGCGCGGCCGTGCTCGTGATCCTGCTCAATCAGATCACGTTGAAAGAGGCCTACGAGTTGATCGAAGGACCGGTGATCGTCATGCTGGGGGCGCTCATTCCGGTCGGCGAAAGCCTCAAGGAAACTGGAGCAACCGATACGCTGGGGCAACTGCTTGCAGGAGCGGGAGCGCAGCTGCCCGACTACGCGGCCTTGGGGATGATGCTGGCGATTTCCATGTTGATGACGCCATTCCTGCATCACGCTGCCGCCGTGCTGGTGCTCGGTCCGGTGGCGGCAGTCCTCGCCAAGACCCTGGGCTACAACACCGACCCGTTTCTGATGGCGGTCGCGCTTGGCTGCGCCTGCGATTTTCTGACCCCCATCGGCCACCAGAACAATCTCCTGGTCATGGGACCGGGCGGCTATCGCTTCACCGATTATTGGCGGCTCGGATTGCCGCTGTCGTTGCTGGTCGTGGGGCTCGGAACGCCGCTGATCATGTGGGCCTGGCCGCTGCACTCGGCGGGCTGAGCGCAGCGCTCGCGCCGCCAACTTGCATCGCGAATATCAGCAGCGCGACGATGCAATCCACGCGCATCGGCGGGTGAACGAGGCCACGCCCAAAGCTTGAGCTTGTGCACCGATCCAAGATGAAGCATGTGGGTTGCCACGATCATTCAATCCTGGCCGGCTGGGGCCGTAGCTGCGAGCGGACACCATGATTTGGAAGATAATCCTTCGGCTGGCGCTCGTGCTTGTCGCCGCGATTTCGGCAGACGCCACATCCGCTGCGGACCGAGTGAAAATGAGCTTGGCCGCCGATAACGATGTCGTCTACCTGCCGTTCTTCGTCGCGATCGACAAAGGCTACTATCAGCAGCTCGGTTTGGACGTAGAGATCGTCCACCTGGGCGGCGGAATTGCGACGCCCGCATTGTTGTCCGGGCGGCTCGACTTCAGCACATCGACCGCCTCGGCGACGAGCGCAATTCTCAGTGGGGCGGCACTCAAGATTGCCATGACATTGTCTGAATCGGTCCCTTGGAAGCTTTGGTCGGCCCGGCCGGAGATCAAGACGCTGCAGGATTTGAAGGGCAAGGCCGTTGGCGTGCAGACCCGCGGCGACCTGTTCGAGCTCTCGATGCGAGCTGTGCTCATGAAGGCGGGGCTTCCCGAAGACTTCGTCGCCTATGTCCCACTCGGCTTTGGCAATACTCAGAGACTTGGAGTTATTCGGTCCGGCTCGCTGCCGGCCGTGCTGTTGACCAACTTCGAAGAAAAGATTGCGCAGGAACGAGGACTGCTGGGCCGTGCCCGCATGCTGGTCGATATCAGCCGGGAGATTCCGATTCCAAATAACGGGCTGGCGACATCGGACAAGCTGCTGCAAGCGCAACCATCGCTCGCCGAGCGGGTGGCGCGTGGCACGTTGATGGGCATGAGGTACATCAAAGCGCATCGCGAGGGGGCAGTTCAGATATTCTCCAAGCGCGTTCCGGACGTGTCGTTGAATGTGCTGCGCGCATCGGTCGACGAGATCGCAACCGTGATGCTGGACGATGGGGCTGCGTCGCCTTCGACCCAGAAGGCGGAAATCGCGCTCCGCAGCTCGATCATTGGCAAATCACTGCCACACGTGCCTCCGCCCAGCAAAGTATTCGACTACCGGTTGGTCCGGGAGGCCGCGGAGCATCTGAGAACAACGAAATGGATGCCGACCGAATGAAACGGATGTTGCCTGAATAGAATGTCTCGCCCGCGGATCAACACGGCGGTGAACGGGTCGTATCCGAAAGGATCGATTGATCGGAGTGAAGCCGATGACCATGCTGGCTCAGAGCGACCGTCGACAGACTTCGACCGAAGTGGCTGACGTCGAGCGATTTCGCCTGCGGCGCTTTCTTGACTGTGTCCGCGAGGCGGGCGAGCTCGACGTGGGGTCTGATCCGCTCGATCTCATCGATATCGCCTCTCGGCTCGACGGCAATGGCAAGGCTGTGCTCTTGCGCAGCGTTGGTCGTGAGCGGGCTGAGCTGGTCGGAAACGTGATGGGGAGCCGGCGGCGCCTCGCCTTGGCCTTCGGGACGACCAGCCAGGGCCTCCTCAAGGAGATTCTCAAGCGCATCGAAGCGCCGATCCCGCCGGTCGAGGTGTCGAGCGCGGTCGCGCCGGTACACCAGGTTGTGCTCACCGGCCAGGACGCCGACTTCACGCGCCTGCCCGTCCACCTTCAGCACAGCGAGGACGGAGGCCCCTATATTTCCGCCAGCATCGACATCACGCGGAGCTTTGACGGCAAGCGGCGCAACGTCGGCTATCGCCGCCTGATGCTGCGCGGGCGCAACGAGGCCGGCATGGACCTCGTCGCGCCGAGCGACCTGCGCGCGATGTACGCCGAGTTTGTCAGGCATAGGGAGCGTATGCCGATCGCGTTCGCGGTCGGCTCGCAGCCGGCCGACAGCGTGGCCGCGGTCTGCACCTGGACAGCGGCGGATGAGGTCGCCATCATGGGGGCGATGCGCGGCGCGGCCGTGCCCCTCGTCCGATGCGCCACGATCGACGCGATGGCGCCGGCCGATGCCGAGATCATCCTCGAGGGCTATCTCGATGGCGAAGGCTGGAGCGAGCCGGAGGGGCCTTATGGCGAATTCCTCGGATATTACGGACACCTGAAGACCAACCCGGTCTTCCACCTGAGCGCCATCACAATGCGGCGTGATGCGCTGTTCCAGACGGCAACGATTGGCGGGCGCTATCTGGAATTCGACGGACACCGCCCAGCTCAATGCCGTGCGCACCGAGGCCGCCGCATGGGCGGCGCTGATGACGGCCGTTCGCGAGCCCCTTGCGATTCATGCCGCACCCGCCAGCGGCGGCGTCTACAATCTTCGACTGTCGCTGCGCCAGCGCGTTCCCGGCGAGGCGCGCAACGCCATCGCGGCCGTGTTCGGCTCGAACGCCGAAGTGAAGCATGTGTTCGTGGTGGATGAGGACATCGACGTCTTCTCCGACTTGCAGATGGAATGGGCGCTTGCCACGCGCTTTCAGGCTGATCGAGACCTGGTGGTGGCCGCAGGCTTTCGAGCCGTGCCGCTCGATCCGTCGCTTCGGGGCCAACGGACCGGCGCCAAGGCCGGTTTCGATCTGACCTTTCCACCAGGGGCGGATCGGCACATCGAGAGCCGGGTGCCGGAGCCGCCGCGTATTGGTGAAGGACGGGGCCAGAGTGTCCGAGAAGCGCTCACGCTCGGGCCAAAGCGCTTTCAGGATTTGATGGAAGCGACCGGCAGCCGTGACGGCCGCGAGGTGCTGGTCGCGCTTGATCGGGTCCGGCAGGAATCCGGATTGGATCGTATGCCGGATGGTCGCTACTGCCTGGCTGTGACAAAAAGGGAATGACGACGACAGGCCTGGCAGGGCAAGCCCCATGGCTCGATATGCCGAGAAGCGGCATCTCCCGTTTACCTCGCAACAGCTCTTCGACCTGGTCGCGGACGTCGAGCGCTATCCCGATTTCCTGCCATGGATCGTTGCCGCCCGCGTCACCAGGCGCGACGGCAACATGGTCTGGGTCGACATGGTGATCGGCACAACCTTCATCCAAAGGCGTTTCGCCTCCAAGGCGCTGCTGGACCCTCCGCACCGCATCGATGTCGAGAATCAGGACGGGCTGTTCGACCAATACAAACAGACGTGGACATTCCATCCGGGCGAGAATGGCGGCGCGGTGGTGGAATTTGAGGTTGAGTATGTGTTTCGCTCGCGCGCGCTGCAGCTGCTCATAGGCGCATTCCTTGAAGAGGCCGCAAAGTCCATGGTGAGTGCGTTCAAGCACCGCGCCCGGGCGATTTATTCCAGATGAGCCTTGTCTGCGGCGAATAGCTCGTTCAGTTTCCATCGTGAAGGACGTGAGCGGGACATCCGTCGGGCAGCCGAGGCGAGCCAAGGGAAACCAATGAGTGAAAGCCTGAGCTGGTCCCGCAAGGAGATATGGACCCGGAAGCTCCTCTACCCCGGCCATACCTTTCCCACGGCAGCGGCGCCGGTCATCGTCGCGGTCGGTCTCGCCTATCACGACGGCGTCTTTGCGCCGGTCCCCGCAATGGTCGCGTTTCTGGCCGGCTGGCTGATCCAGTTCGCGGGCGTGGTGACGGACAATTATGAAAACCTGGTGCAGCAGCCGGAGGACCGGGAGCACCCCGAGCTCGTCAACGCCATCAAATCCGGCCTGCTGACGTTGGCCGGCCTGAAGACGACGATCATCGCCTGTTACGGCCTGGCTCTGCTCGCCGGTCTCTATCTGATCGTCGTGGGCGGCGCCCCGGTAGTAGCCATTGGGCTTGCGAGCATCCTGGCGAGCTGGGCCTATTCGGCGGGTCCCTGGCCGGTGGGCCGCCACGGCTGGGCTGATCCCCTGTTCTTCTTGTTCTTCGGAACGGTGTCGGTCATGGGCACCTATTATGTTCAGTCTGCCGCCGTGCTTGGGCCGTCAGACTGGGCCGCGGGATTTCCTCTGAGCGCTTTTGCCTTGAGCCTGCCGATCGGCGCGCTGATCACCAACATTCTCATCATCGACGATATCCGCGATCGGGAATTTGACGCCGTCAAAGGCAAGGGCACGATTGCGGTGCGTTTCGGCAGGACTTGGAGTTGCGCGGAGTTCCTGGCATTGATGGGCTTGTCCTATCTCGCCCCGTTCTGGTTCTGGCTGGGCCTGGGCATGAGCGCGTGGGTTCTGCTGCCGCTCCTCAGTCTGCCCATGGCAGTTCTTGTGGCTCGCGCCGTCTGCACGCTCGACCGCTTCGTCGACCTGGTTCCGATGACGCCGCGGGCGGCACAGCTGGTGCTTGGCTATTCGGCCCTGCTGGCGCTCGGCCTTGCGGTATCGGGACGGTGGTGATTTCATTGATCATGATCAAACCGGCGGCGGCAGGGACGGTCTAATAGTTGTCATTGAACAGGCAGAACATGGGCCGGCGATGAGGCGATGGTGGGGGATTCTCGCGCTGTTGGCGGTCGGCGGGCTGATCGGCGCCGGCGCGCTCCTGGCGTCGGTCGAAGTCAATCGATATACTTCGACCGATGCGTTTTGCACGTCGTGCCACAGCATGGCGCATGTGGTGGCCGACCCTGATTTCGCGCGTTCGGCGCACCGCAGCAATGCGGCCGGTGTCCGGCCGAGCTGTGGCGATTGCCACATCCCGGCGACCAACTGGTTTACCGAAACCTATGCGCATGCGGTCAAGGGCCTGCATGACGTGATCGCCGAGAAGACGAACGACTTCAGCGACCCGGCGGCATGGGAGAAACGGCGCGTCGAGCTCGCCCATTCGGTGCGCGAGGAAATGCGCAGCCAGGACAGCGTCACCTGCCGGCGCTGTCACGATGCCTCCGTGATCCACCCGGCGAGCGAGCGCGGCCGCGCCGCGCACGAGCTCGTCCGCGAGGGCCGGGTGACCTGCATCGACTGCCATTTCAATCTCGTGCACGCGCCTGTCCCCCCGCAAATCAGCTTCATTCGCGGCTCGGGGCTCGGCGGGCAGAAGAAATGAGGAGCCGGTCCCAAGATCGTGTTCAGGATCGGGTTCAGGATCGTGTTGACGCGATGGTGATCGAGAACGCAACGATTGACCAGGAGAGCCAGATGAGCAACCGACGAGGTTCAAGAGCGCTCGTGGCTACGGGAATTCTCACCGCTATTCTCGCGAGCGGGTTGGTCGTGCTGGTTGGCGGCTCGCCATACGCCCAGACCAACCCCACCACTCCAGCATCGCCCGGTTCCGTCGCAGCGACGGACGTTCCGTTCTACGCGGAATGGACGGCGTCTCCCCATGCGCGTCGGGCCTCGGAGCCCTTCAATCATTGGAACAAGGAAGGCGCCATTCCGGCCGAATGTGCGAGATGTCATTCGACCCCTGGATTCCAGGATTTCCTCGGCGCCGACGGCAGCGCGCCCGGCGTCGTTGATCATCCGGCCCCGATCGGAACCGTGATCACCTGCGTCGCCTGTCACAATGCGAAGACACGCACATTAACGTCCGTGGTCTTTCCCTCCGGGCTGAAGGTCGACAACCTGGGAGCCAGCGCACGCTGCATGGCGTGTCACCAGGGCCGCGAATTGACCGTCAGCGTCAGCAAGGCCGTCGCCGGCATGGACGACGACACGCCAAATCCCAAGCTCGGCTTCATCAATGTCCATTACCGGGCGGCCGGCGCCACGCTGATGGGCAAGGCGGCGGGCGGCGCCTACGAATATCCCGGCAAGACCTATGCGGGCCGTCTCCAGCACCGCGCGCCCTATGACCACTGCACCGGCTGCCACGACCCGCACGCGACCGAGGTTCGGGTAGCGGACTGCAGCGCCTGTCACAAGGAGGTGACCGACAAGGCGTCGCTCCACCGCATCCGAGTCAGCAAGGTCGATTACGACGGCAGCGGTGACGCCAACGAAGGCATCGCGCAGGAGGTCGACCATCTGCGTGGCAAGCTCCACGCCGCCATCACCGCCTACGCCAAGACGGTCGCCAAGAAAGACATCGTCTACGATCCCGAGGCGTTTCCTTATTTCTTCGTCGATACCAACGGCAACGGGACCGCCGACAAGGACGAGCTCAAGGTCCCCAACAAGTACAACGCCTGGACGCCGCGCCTGCTCAAGGCGGCCTATAACTATCAGTTCGTCACCAAGGACCCCGGTGCGTTTGCGCACAATCCGAGCTACACGATCCAGATCCTGTACGACTCGATCGCCGATCTGGGCGCGAAGGTTTCGGTGGATGTGAGCAAAGCCAAGCGGCCGTAGGCGAACGGTCTGGTGCAAAGCGTAGCAATGGTCATGGGGTCTGAGGAAAGCAGAGCCGCAATTCGAGGCCAGGCTTCTTGTCCAGCACTTCGATATTGGCCCCGTGCAGACGGGCAACAGCGGCTACCAGACTCAGTCCGAGTCCATTTCCGGTGGTGCCTCGACTTCTTTCCAGCCGATAAAAGCGCTTGAACACCTGCTGATGCTCATTGGTGGGAATCCCCGGGCCGTCATCCGACACGGAAATAACGGCGCCGTCATCTCTGCTGCTGATTTCAAGGGTCACACGACCCGCTTCGCGCCCATGTTTGATTGCGTTGTCCACCAGATTGGAGATCGCGTCGAACAGCAGGTCCCGATCGCCGTTGACCGGCACAGATGGGTCCCCGGTCACATCGAGTTGGACGCCCTCGTCCTCCGCTGTGGCATCGAACAGTTCGACCACCTCACGCGCAATCGCGGCAAGGTCGATCATGTGGAACCCGGCCGTTCGGTCATTGGCCTCGATTTGAGAAATGCGCGTGAGCGAGGAGAACATGCCCAGGACGTCGTCCAGATCGGCGATCGTATCGCCGATCAAGGTTTCGACGGAGCTGCCCTCATGTCGGCCGGCTTTCTCCAGCCGTCCGCGGATGCGGCTCAGCGGCGTACGCAAATCATGCGCCACATTGTCGGTATATTGCTTGACCTCCCCCATCAGCGCTTCGATGCGGGCGAGCATCGAATTGAGATTGGCGGCAAGCTCATCCCACTCGTCGCGCGTACCGCGCAGCGGTATTCGCCGGCCAAGCCCGCTTTGCATGATGGCACGGCTCGTCGCGTTGATGGATTCGATGCGCCCGACCGTTCGCCGCGTGACGGACACGCTGACCGCGCCAGCGATGACGAATATCAATGAGATGCTGAGAACGAGGGCCAATCTGATCTTGCCTTCGAACTCATCGAGATCCTCGACATCCCGACCCACCAGCAAATGGGTGCCGTCCTGAAGCGTCTCGAACGTGGCTCGCAACGGCCTCTTGCGCAGCGCATCATGCTCACGCTGCTGGGTGCTGAAGTCGGCCCAGCCGTTGGCGCCCTTCACAACGGATGGCCAGGCCTGAAGATTGCCGGCGAGCGGCGCGAACGCGGAGTTTGCCAGCAGATAGACGCGGTCCTTGAAATGGTCGTCGGCGATCCGCTGCGCGATCTTGCTGATGACAGCGTCGCGTCCTCCGCCCGTATAGGCTTCTTGCAGGATGGCGAGCTCTGACAGCAGCGCATTGTCCGATCGGCTGCGCACATAGTAGGCGGTCGACCAGTAGACATACCCGAACAGTGCAATGACGACGGCGCCGAAAATTCCAATGAACATCAGCGCCTGCTTGAACGTCGACGATCTGAATGTCTTAGCGAGGAGACCGGACACAATATCCAACTCCGCGGACGGTATGGATCAACGGATAGGCCTGATGCGCGTCGACCTTGCGGCGGACGCGTCCGAGATAGACGTCGATGATGTTGGTTCTCGGATCGAAATGAAGGTCCCAGACGTGCTGCAACAGCATGGCTCGCGGGACAACCTGGCCCTCGTTGCGCACCAGGTACTCCAGAACCTGGAATTCGCGCGGCAAAAGCTCGATCTGTTGCCCGCAGCGGCTCGCCGTTCGGGCCACCAGATCAAGCTCCAGATCACCAACGCGCAACACCGTTTCTCTGATGACGGTATCGCTGCGGCGGGCAAGCGCGTCGACGCGGGCCAGCAACTCGGCGAAGGCGAATGGCTTGACCAGGTAATCGTCGCCGCCGGCGCGCAGGCCGCGAACCCGATCGTCGACCTCGCCAAGCGCGCTGACAATCAAGGCCGGAGTCACGATCCCGTTTTCTCTCAGGCAACGGATCACGGTGAGGCCGTCGATGCCCGGCAGCATGCGATCGATCACCATGACGGCATATTCGGCAGAGCGCCCGCGGCTTAGGCCTCCATTACCGTCGGCGGCGAGGTCGACCTCATAGCCATTCGTGGCAAGCGAATCAACGAGCTGCCCGCCTGTCTCACGATCATCCTCTATGACCAGAATGCGGCGCCGTGCGCTGACCATGTATCGGGGCTCCGCTGTCGACGAGCAAAATTGCTCGAACTTCGTGTCACAATATCGAATTCGCGAATAATGACTTTTTTGTCAGAAACTGACTTATTACTCATTTGAAGCGATGTAGTCGTTCGCCTATCTCCATTTTGACCGGGACTGCCGGTCGTTATTCCGCTGCGGCCGTACCCGGCATTCCACGTGTGAAGCAGCGGCGTGCTTCAGCAGTCAAATGGAGAAATAGGTCATGGTGCGCAAGATCATCATCGCGTTGGCCGCATCGGCGGCGGTGTTATCCGGCTCGACGCTCGCGGCGTCTGCCCGGATGGGCGGCGGGGGACATGGCGGGCATATGGGCGGGCATATGGGTAGCCACATGAGCTCCCATGTAGGCGCCCGCATAAGCGGGTTTGGTCGCGCCGGCGTCGCGCATGGCACGTTCAGGCAATTCAGCGGGGGCCGTGCCGTCAATCACGCCCGCGTGAATCACCTTGTGTCGCGGAACCACCGGATCAGGCATCACCGGCGGTTCGTGTTCATCGCCGGCGCCTATCCCTACTACGCCTATGACAACTGCTACGCCCGCGTTTGGACTCCCTACGGCTGGCGCTGGAGCTACGTCTGCGGCGACTACGGATACGGATATTGAGGACATCCGGTTTGGGGAAGAACCTCTCGTGAGGTTCGGCCGCGCGTGAGCGTCGACACAAAGACGCTCACGCCGCGAGCCTTGCCCTACGGGCGGCGCGTCATACGTCTGCTATGGGTGCCGAGCCCGCCGAGGTGTGCCTTGGCCGCGAACTGGCGCTCTCACCGCGCGCCGGTCGTGATGGTGCTTAGAGGCGAGCACGCACCAAGCAGCCAAGCCGCAAGTGAGTAGCCGACGGGCGCTTGAATCCTGGATCAGCCCACCGGGACCTTGATGTCGCCAACGCCGTCGACGTGGCCGTGCATCAAGGTGTAGTCGTCGCACCGACCGTGGACTAGCGATTGCGCGATCGTTCGTCAGATGGCCGAGGTGACGCGGTGCGCGCGAGCCGCGATCGGGATGTGCGATATGGGCAAGAAGGCGAGAGTAGTAATAACTGTTGCATGAGAAAGTGCGTCTAAGCTTCAGGGCTGTCGCGATATTTCCAGCCGGCCTTTTGCGCGTCGAACCCAAGATTCCGTTCTTAGTTGTCGGTCAGCGATGTCCAACCGGGTGAGCCCCGCACTCAACTTCAAACCCTCTTCGCTGAGTGCATTTTGCCGCGTCTAGTTATTAGGCCGCCGTTGCATTTCAAGAGACAATTCTCAGTAGGGCACGTTTCTCAAAGAGTTTTAGGTACGGACAACTTGCGAAACTCATCCAACAGATCAGCCCATTCCTGCATAAGCTTCACTCGCTCCGGCCAGTACGTTGCGCGGTTGTACGCTCTTCGAATTTCATTCTCATCCTGATGAGCCAGTGCAGCTTCGATCACATCCGGGTCAAACTTGCGCTCGTTCAGGATCGTGCTCGCGCTCGCTCGGAAACCATGCGGAGTAACTTCACCGCTCGCATAGCCCATTCTCCGGAGCGCGGAGATCATGGCTCCTTCCGAGAGCGGCCGGCATTTTGAGCGGATCGAAGGCAACACGAGCTCGGCGTCTTCGGAGAGTGGCCAAATATCCTTGAGGATTGTGACGGCTTGTTTTGAAAGCGGCACATCATGCGGTCGGCGCATCTTCATCCGCTCTGCCGGTATGCGCCAAGCTGCCTTTTCAAAAGCAATCTCCGACCGTTTCATCAGCCGTACATCCCCCGGCCGCGTCATAGTGAGCGCCAGCAGTTGCAGGGCAGCTCTGATCGTCGGCCATCCGTCGTACTCGTCGATGGAGCACATGAGAGCGCCCAGTTTCGGCTCGTCTACGAATGCCGGCCGGTGCTGCACCTTTGGCGGAAGCAGTGCGCCTCGAAGAGCCGCCGTGGGATCGCTCTCAGCTCTCAGTGTTACCACAGCGTAGCGAAACACCGTGCCCATGACGCCACGGAGCCGGCGAGCAGTTTCTCGTCTCCCACTCTTCTCAACCTTCTTGAGAATGTCCAAAATTTCAGCTGGCAAGACTTCAGCGATCGGCCGGCGAGCGATTGGCGCAGCCAGGTCTTCCAGGAGCCATGTATTTTTGCTCACGGTGCTCTCTGCCGCACCATTTGTCTTCAGGTTCTCCAGATACTCGGCTGCGACAGCACGAAAGGTATTGTTCGCAGCATTCTTGGCCGCGATCTTGTCGAGCCTTCTTCGGACAGAGGGATCAGCGCCTTTCTCCAAAAGCTTCTTTGCTTCATCTCGCTGTGCACGAGCTTCAGCGAGCATGGTGGAGGGGTAACTCCCGAACGAGAGGAGCTTCTCTTTCCCTAGAAAGCGGTACTTCAGACGCCAGTGTTTGCTGCCGTTTGGTTGCACGAGGAGATACAAACCACCGCTGTCTCCGAGCTTGTACGGACGCTCGCGAGGAGAGGCTTTGCGGATCGCAAAATCGGAAAGCGGCATGGGGGTATCGCGAAAAACGAGAGGAATTTCCCCCCAAATATACCCCACCAGCGGGGGTATCTCAATGTCGCTGCATGCCGTGCCATATTGAAACGGATGAGAGCTAACGTACTGCTGCAATTACTGTTTTACGCTATATGAGGAGATATGCACAATCAGTGTGGTGCCCAGGGGCGGAATCGAACCACCGACACCGTGATTTTCAGTCACGTGCTCTACCAACTGAGCTACCTGGGCGCCGAGCCCCCCGGCTGGGCGGTCGAGCCGCCGGGTTATAATGGCTGACGGCCGCTCCAGCAAGCGGACCGCCGATGCGACCCAGGCGCGCCGGCCGCGGCCCTCAGCCGCTCCGCGAGGCCCGGAAATCACGCGTCCGGTTCGTCCTTGGCGGCCGGCGCCTGGTGCCCGGACCCGTCCTCGTCTTCCTCCTCCTTGCCCGCCACCACGTAGGCGCCGGTGAACCAGCGGTTGAGATCGACGTCGGCGCAGCGCTTGGAACAGAACGGACGGAAGGCATCGACCGCCGGCTTGCGGCAGATCGGGCACTTGGCCAGGCTCTGGCTCTTGGAACTAGGGGCTCGCTCGGTCATCGGATCTGCAGAATCCACAAAAATTGCGGCGGCTCACACCGCGTTAAGCCAGCCGAGGCGGATCGGATAGCCCTCGCCCGAGAGCAGCGTCGTGGTCTCGTAGAGCGGCAACCCCACCACATTGGAATAGGAGCCGACGATCTTGACCATGAAGCTTGAGGCAATGCCCTGTGCCGCATAACCGCCGGCCTTGCCGCGCCACTCCCCGGAGGCGAGATAGGCCTGGATATCATCGTCCGACAAACGCTTGAACCGCACCTTGGTTTCAACCAGGCGCTGGCGGAACGACTCCTTCGGCGTCACCAGGCAGACCGCGGTGTGGACCCGGTGATTGCGCCCGGACAAGAGCCGAAGGCACTGCGCCGCCTCATCCAGCAGTTCCGCCTTCGGCAGAATGCGCCGCCCGACCGCCACCACCGTATCGGCGGACAGGATGTAGGCGCCTTTGAGTTCCTCATCGACCCGCACGAACGCGAGCGCGGCCTCCGCCTTGGCACGCGCCAGGCGGTTGGCGCAGGCGCGCGGCAATTCCCCGCGCCGCGGCGTCTCGTCGATGTCGGTCGGACGCAGCGAATCGGGCTCGATCCCGACCTGGTTGATCAGGGTGACGCGGCGAGGCGAACCGGATGCGAGAACAAGCTTCGGCCGACCGATCATGTCAGTTCATTACCCTCTGTCGATAGTTCGTCATTGCGTCGTTGTGTCGATGTGTCGTCGTGTCGTCGCCTTGTCGGCCATTCGATCCGCTGCTCATCGCAGGCGTCCATGCCCGCCGCAACCGCACTTCGCTACCATGAAATCGCCCGCTTGGATAATGGCGGCGCGCGCCTGGAGCGCAATCACCTTGGATTGAGCCGCGACTTTGCTCCAAGGGTCTGCTTGGCTCCAAGGGTTTGCTTGGCTCCAAAAGTCTTGCTTGGTCGCATGATCTTATCCGAAAGGTCGGCAACTTTTCGGGACCATGCTCCAGCCTACTTGAACCGGTAGGTGATGCGACCTTTGCCGAGATCATAGGGCGTCATCTCGACCAGCACCTTGTCGCCGGCAAGCACCCGGATGCGGTTCTTGCGCATGCGGCCCGCCGCGTGGGCGATGAGCTCGTGATCGTTTTGAAGCTTCACGCGGAACATGGCGTTCGGAAGCAGCTCCGTGACGACCCCGGGAAATTCCAGGAGCTCTTCCTTTGCCATTCGCAGCCCAGAAATTGAGCGGGAATCGACAGCGGTCCGGCCGGGATACCCGGCATTCTACCAAAAAATTAGCGGAATTAATCCTTGTTAACAACTGGCGGGACGCCGAGGGACCGCCGAGGACCGCGATGCGCGCCCGCGGCCGTTGCTCGCCGGCTCATGCGCTCGAACGCGGCGCAAACCGCTGCGCGATCCGCGCCATGAGCTGATCGCGCACTTCCCGATAGGCATCGAGCCGCTGCTCGCGATTGCCCTCGATCGCGGTCGGGTCGGGCGTCGGCCAGTATTCGACCGCAGCCGCGATCCGGTGCGTGAGCTCGAGCGCCTTGTGGTGCGCCTCGGGCGCGAGCGTGATGATCAGGTCGAAATCGAGACCGTCCTCGAGATCCTCAAGCTCCTCGAAAGTCATCGGCTCGTGGTCCGCGATGTCGATGCCGATTTCGTTCATGGCGGCGATTGCGAACCCGTCAAGCTCGCCCTTGCGCACGCCGGCCGAAGCGACCACAAACGCGCCGCCGAACGCCTGGCGCGCCAACGCGGCCGCGATCGGCGAGCGGACCGAATTCTGCCCGCAGGCAAACAGCACTGCCCGCGGCTTCGTCTCCGCCCCGCCCACCCCTCACCCTTTCCAATGCAAGACGCAGATGAGCGTGAACAGACGCCGCGCGGTTTCGAAATCGACCGTCACCTTGTGCTTGAGGCGCTCCATCAGAAGGTGCGAGCCCTCGTCGTGCAGCGCGCGCCGGCCCATGTCGAGCGCCTCGATCCGGTCGGGCGTGGCGGTGCGGATCGCCGCGTAGTAGCTGTCGCAGATCATGAAGTAATCCTTCACGATCCGCCGCAGCGGCGATAGCGACAGCAGGTGCGCCATCACCGGCGTATCATTGGCGCGCCGGATATCGAGCACCAGCCGGTTGCCGGTGATGCTCAGGTTGAGCTTGAACGGCCCGCGCGCGTTGCCTTCGGGCGCAAACGAATTGTTCTCCAGGAGGTCGTAGATCGCGACCGCGCGCTCATGCTCGATGTCGGGCCCCGAGCGGCCGATCGAATTCTCGTCCAGCGTCACCGCCACCAGCCGGTGGGCCTTGCGCGCGGAGGAGCGGTCGGGCGCCGTCATCGCGGATTGATGCGCATCGCGACCGAGCGGGCGTGCGCATCGAGCCCCTCGGCTTCGCCGAGCGCGATCGCTGAGGGACCGAGCGCGCGCAACTGGTCGGGCCCGCATTTCAGGATCGAGGTGCGCTTCATGAAGTCGAGCACGCCGAGCCCCGATGAAAAGCGCGCCGAGCGCGCGGTCGGCAGCACGTGGTTGGAGCCGCCCACATAGTCGCCGATCGCCTCGGGCGTGTGCGCGCCAAGAAAGATCGCGCCCGCGTTCCTGATCATGCCCGCCAGCCGTTCGGCATCCTGGGCTTCGATCTCCAGATGCTCGGGCGCAATCGCATCGACCAGCGGCACCGCGTCATCGAGCGCGGGCACCAGGATGATGGCGCCGAAATCGCGCCAGGAGGCGCCCGCGATGGAAGCGCGCGGCAGCGACTTGAGCTGCGCCCCGACCGCCTGCTCGACCGCATCGGCGAGCGCGGCATCGTCGGTGATCAGGATCGACTGGGCGCTCGCGTCGTGCTCGGCCTGCGCCAGGAGATCGGCCGCGATCCAGTCGGGATGGCCCGTGTTGTCCGCGAGCACCAGCACCTCGGAGGGCCCCGCGATCATGTCGATGCCAACCTTGCCGAACACTAAGCGTTTGGCCGCCGCCACATAGGCATTACCCGGACCGACGATCTTGGCGACCGGCTTGATGGTCTCAGTCCCATAGGCGAGCGCCGCGATCGCCTGGGCGCCGCCGATGCGGTAGATCTCATCGACACCGGCAAGCGCGGCGGCCGCGAGCACCAGCGGCGCGAGCTTGCCGTCGGGCGCCGGCACCACCATGACGATGCGCGGCACGCCCGCGACCTTGGCCGGCACGGCGTTCATCAGCACCGAGGACGGATAGGCCGCGGTGCCGCCCGGCACATAGAGCCCGACCGCCTCGATCGCGGTCCAGCGGTGGCCGAGCTCGACGCCGAGCGCATCGGTGAAGCGGTCGTCCTTGGGCAATTGCCGCTTGTGGTAGGCCTCAACCCGATCGCGCGCGAGCGCGAGCGCATCGAACGCGCGGGGCTCGCACGTCGCCCGCGCCATGGCGATCTCGTCAGCCTTAACCCGCAGGCCTAGGCGTTCGGGATCGACGCGGTCGAACTTTCGCGTGAGCTCCACCACGGCGCGGTCGCCGCGGGCCGCAACGTCCGCGATGATCGCGCGCACGACGCTTTCCACGTCGGCGGCGGTCTCGCGCTTGGTCGCGAGAAAGTCGCGGAAGCGCCCGTCGAAATCGGCCGCGCGTCTGTCGAGGCGGATCGGCATGATCAACCGGTAGCCCGGATGGAGCGAAGCGAAACCCGGGATTCGTGGCACCGGCGGACCCGCATTCCGCTACGCTCCATGCGGGCTACTGCTCAATGACGCGGAGATGGGAGGGCGTCAACCCTGCGCCTCGCCCAGACCTTGAGCCTCGCCCAGACCTTAAGCCTCGGCCACACCGTCGATATGGATCGGGCAGGACTCCGCCACCCGGATCGGACCGACGTCGGCCAGTTCGGCCTCCAGGCACTCGACCTCGAGCCGCAACGTCGCGCCGCCCGAGAACATGAGCGTCACCACGCCGGCGGGCGGATCGCTTTGGCTGAACTCGACGGCGAGCAGATTGAGGACCTTGTCCTTGCCGGCGGGGTTAACGTTCTTGCACTTGCAGGCGAGCACCCGCTCGAAGCGTAGCGCCGAGCGGCAGCGGCGCAGCTCCGGCGCCGTCGCCAAGGCGGCCGGCCAATCGAAGCGATCGACCGCCAGAACCAGCCGCTTCTCACCGGGACGCCAGTGCACATCGGCGACCTTGACTTCGGCATCCTGGAGATGGGCGGAGACGACCTCCAGATCGTCCTTGTCGAGGGCGATGAATTTGACGGGGTCCATGGGCGGCTCTCTTGAGTGGGATCACATGGCTGGTCAATTAGGAAGCTTCCCGCGTCCATGCAAGCCTTTAGGCCCAATTCCTGTGGCCCCCCAAGGGGACCGGCTAAAACGACACGCAGGCCGGGCGCAGGATCATGCCAACCGACTGCTGCTTGAAGCGCTTCTTGTAGGCGTCGGCGATCTCGGTCAGATGCTGCATATCCTCGGCCTTGCCGGGCAGCACGATGGTTACCACCTTGCTGGGCTCGCGCACGATCCGCTTGCGGTCGGGATCGCGCCATTGGCCGCGCGCGCTGTACACCGTCAACCCGTCCGGAAAACGGGGCGTGATCTCGCGGTCCAGGAAATTGAGAAACTGGGTTTCGCTCACGCCAATGCGGTCACCGATCTTGCGGCCGAACAGGAGCTCGACCACCTGCTGGGGCTTTTGCGGCGTGCTGCAGGCGAGCGGCTGCCCGACCGCAGCAAGGGCGAGCCAGGGCAGGACCAAAAGGGCCGCGAGCAGTTGACGCATAGGACGTGGCATGACGCTCCCCTTGTGGCTGACGAATGGCTGCGAGGCGACGATAGGTATGGCAACGGGTTGTCTCTTGCACTAGTGCCCCGTTTCCGAAGCTCGTGAGCCGTCGCAGCACCCTCCGACACGACTTCGGACACACAGGGGCACTAGCGGGCGCGGCCTCGACGCCCGCTTTCTACGGCCGCGTGTTCAAACTTAAAGCGCTTCAGCGAGGATTCGTCGACGGCGCGTTCATTCTTGAACCAACGGCCTCATGCAAGCAGCATCCAGACCGCCTTGCAGGCGATGTGTGCGGCTTGATCACCGTTGTAGCTCAGCCGCCCGCGGCCCCGGCTGTAGTCGATCGCGCTGTGCGACACAAACTCAAGGCCGGCCAGAAGCCATGACCCGGTCGCGAGCTTGACCGCCCCGGCATGGATGGCGGCGTGGCAGGCGAGCACGCCCGGCCAGATCACCTCGCCGCCAAACGTGAAGCCCGGCTGCTTTGCGCGCGCCATCCACTCGCTCTGCAAGCCATAGTCGGCAA
Organism: uncultured Alphaproteobacteria bacterium; assembly: GCA_963753575.1. Lineage (GTDB taxonomy): Bacteria > Pseudomonadota > Alphaproteobacteria > Rhizobiales > Xanthobacteraceae > VAZQ01. The sequence continues at coordinate 649,078 of CAVWCR010000001.1, read as the reverse complement.
CCGCGTGGCCGATCAGTAGCCACGCCAGAACCTCCAAAGTCGTCATGGTCACCCCTGACTCACGACACCCCCTATCCCCGAAGGCAAAGTTAAGAGGCAAGCGCACGACCCCCGGTGTGATGGCCATCACACTTTGTCGCTTTCCGCCGATGCTGCCGCACCGCGGCCACGCCCGCGTGTACCGCGACCGCAGGACCGACCGGGCGTTGTCGAGGCGTGCTTAACGAACCATTGCCGCGGCTGGACCGGTTTGAGCGAACGGCACAATCGAATCTTGAAACATCTAGGGAAATCTACGGCCCAGATGCGACCGAGTGGGTTGGAGGCATCGATGTTTGGCATGACCAGAACTATTTTAGCCCTACTGACCGTACTCGCACTCGCGCTTTGCGTCGCGTCGCCGGCGACCGCGCAGGAGCATGCACGGGAGCATGCCTGGCGCGTCAGCAAGACATCCGGCGATGTTTCGATCAGCACCGCCAGGCCGACGCCCGCCGCGCTCGCACGCGGCATGGTTCTGCACCCTGGCGACAAGATTCACACCGGCCAAAACGGCCGGGTGCTCCTGGAGCGCGGCAAAGAGACCATTCTGATCTCGGCGAACTCGATCATCGGTATCCCCGAGGAGAAGAAGGACGGACTGCCGACAACGATTCTGCAGCAGGCAGGCTCGATCCTGCTCGAAGTGGAGAAGCGCGGCGTCAATCACTTCGAGGTGGAGACGCCGCATCTCTCTGCCGTCGTAAAAGGCACGCGGTTCCACGTCACGGTCAACGCGAACGACAGCCGAGTTGGGGTGTTCCGCGGCCAAGTTGAAGTGCTCGATTTCAAGTCCGGCCAGTACGCGCTCATTCATCCGGGCCAGACCGCACGCGTGTCTGCGCGCGGCGGGGCAGGTCTCTCGGTGACCGGCACAGGCGCCCTGAGCCCGATCCGGCAAGGAACTCCACGTCGATCGTCGGTATCCTCCGACCCAGCGCTCGACCAAGGTCACCGAGCTCCTGACCAGGGCCCATCGAACTCGCGGGAGGCACGCACGCCGACGTTCGGCGCGACGGATGCCAGTGCATCCATGGAAAGAACCGCTTCCCAGTTAGGCAGTTGGGACGGCGATTTCTACGGCGAGGACGGGCGGGCGCTGAACGCCAGGAGACACGGCGATAATCTGACGCTTGCCTTTCCTCTCATGATCGGCGGGATCGTGTCCATTGTGGTGGCGGTTCGCAGGCGCAGGCAAAGACTGAAGCAAGAGCGGGCGCTGCCGGGGCAGTAGCACGCGCGCAGAGTGGCCGTTAGCTGCTGCCGTGACGGGGGGCGCAGCGGTCTTCGATAACAGATGCAACCGGCCACGGGGCAGAGGCGTGAAACGAATTCGATTGCATCTCGTCGTTGCCTGCGTTCTGTGCGTTGCGGTCCTCACGGGCTTGCACAATGTCCTGCAGGACGCGCTGGCCGACATGCGGTTCCGCTGGCAGCCGCGCGAGGCCAGCGGCGACATCGTGCTCATCGCCATCGATTCGCCCTCCATCGAGGAGTTCGGGGTGTGGCCGTGGCCGCGAGAGCGGCACGCCGAGCTGATCGACAAGCTGCAACAGGCCGGCGTCAGCACGATCCTGTTCGACGTCGACTTCAGCTCGTCGTCAAACGCGGCCTCCGACCAGGCCTTCCTGGCCGCCCTCAAGCGCGCCGGCGGATCAGTCGTGCTGCCGGCATTCAAGCAGGTGACGCGCGGCAGCGGCGTGCACGTCAATCGCCCGCTGAAGCAGTTCGCGGAGCATGCCTGGCTTGCTTTCGCGAATGTCGTGGTCGAACCAAGCGGCGTCGTGCGACGCTATTCGATCGGCGAAACATTGGACGATCAATTCCTGCCGTCAATCGGCGCACTGCTGGCGGGGCACTATCAGCCTGATGACGGGCGTCATCTGATCGACTTCAGCATTCGTGGCAGGAGCATCCCCACGGTCTCCTACGCCGACGTGCTGCACGGCGACCTGCCGGCTCTCGACAAGCTCAAGGGCAAGAAAGCGATCATCGGCGGGACGGCAGTCGAGCTCGGCGATCGCTTCAACGTACCCAACGGCCAGGTCGTTTCGGGCGCGCTCTTGCATGCGATTGCCGGCGAGTCGATTCTGCAGCGCCGCATGCTGCACATGTCCTCCAGCATCGTCACGCTCGGCGGACTTCTGATCATTGGATTTCTGGTGGCTACCCTGTGGCGGCACGGGTCGATCGTCCGGCGGCTGATGGCTCTGCTCGGCGTCGCGGCCACGATCGAATTGGGAGCGAGCCTGCTGCAGGCGATGGCTCCAATCGTCCTCGACACGTCGCTCTGGCAGATAGCCATTGCGGGTTATCTCCTGGCCATGGCGATCGATGAAATCGACTTTCGCGGTCTCCTCCGCAGCGCCGCCGAGCGGCGCTTTCAGCAGATCGCCATGTCGCTGGGCGATGGCCTCGTGTGCACCGACCAGGAAGGCCTGATCACGATCTGGAACCCGGCTGCCGCCGCGATCTTCGGCTATACGCCCGACGAAATGATCGGCGCGCGGCTCGATCGGATCTGCGCCCCGGCAAACGGGGCACAGGCGCCTCTTTCTATTGCGAACCTGCTGCACGAGGCGCCGCCCAGCCCGAACGGCGAGGTGTTGGAACTGACCGGGCGACGCAAGAACGGCGAGAGCTTCGCGCTCGAAGCCTGCCTTTCCAAGTGGCGCGGCGTCGACGGCTTCCAGTTCGGCGCGGCAATGCGCGACATATCGGCCCGCAAGCGCGAAGCGGAGCGAATGCGGCACCTGGCGGAGCATGATACGCTCACCGGTCTTGCCAACCGCAACAGGCTTTATGAATATCTTGGCGCGAGACTTGCCGAAGCGACCGCGGAGCGCGGCCAGGTCGCGCTGCTCCTCCTCGATCTCGACAAGTTCAAGCACGTCAACGATACGCTGGGCCACGCCGCGGGCGATCAACTGCTTTGCGCCGTCGCCCGACGCCTCGGGGGCTTGATCTGCGCCGACGGAATGGTGGCCCGGTTGAGCGGCGACGAATTCGCCGTCGTGGTCAGCGGCGCCGACGCGGTCGAACGGGCCGCACGGCTGTCAGCGCAAACGTGTCTGGCGTTCCGCGAAACGACCTTCTTCATTGACGACAATCGCCTGTTTGTAAACGTGAGCATCGGGATGGCGGTCTACCCCGACCATTGTGCGACGGCGGACGAGCTCTTTGGCAATGCCGACCTCGCGCTCTACCGCGCCAAGGCGACAGGCCGCGGCAGGCACGTGATCTTCCAGCGCGAGATCCGGGACGAGCTTGAGGCGCGACTCTCGCTCGAAGCCGAACTGGGTCGCGCGATCGAGCGCAACGAGCTTGAACTGTTCTACCAGCCGCAGATGCGGCTCAGCAACGGCGAGCTCCTCGGAGCGGAAGCGCTGATTCGCTGGCGGCATCCGACCCGCGGGCTGATCGCACCGGCCGACTTCATGCCACACGTGAACGCGTCGGCGATTTCAGCGCGCATCTCGCTCTGGATCATGGATACAGCCTGTCGGCAGGGCCGCCGGTGGCAGCGCAACGGGCATGACATCCGCCTCGGCGTCAATATTCCCCCTTCCCTCATTCAATCAGGCGATCTTGCGGCAGCGCTCGAGGACGTCCTGAAGGAAACCCAATTCTCTCCTCATCTGCTCGAGCTGGAAGTCACCGAAGATATCCTGCTCGAAGACGACGAGCGGGCGCTGGAGACGTTTTCCCGGGTTCAAAAGCTTGGCGTCCAGCTTGCATTCGACGATTTCGGCACCGGCTATGCGAGCCTGACCTATCTGAAGAAATTTCCGATCAACCGGCTAAAGATCGACAAATCCTTCGTGCATGAATTGCGGGCGGGCTCCAATGACGCGGCGATCGTCGTCTGCACCATCACGCTGGCCAACCTGCTGGGCCTGTCGGTCATTGCCGAGGGAGTCGAGGACGCCGTCAGTATCGCCCTGCTGCAAGGGATGGGATGCGACGAAGGCCAGGGCTACTATTTCGCTCCCCCTCTGCCGGTCGCGGAATTTGAACAGCGATTCCTGCAGAAGAGCGCGCCACGCGCGGCGAGCGAATCCGCAGGGGAGCCGGCCGTGACCGCGTCGTGAATGAGTGAGCCGTCCTACCAGGCCCCCGGGTCTTCCATGCGCGAGAGCAGATCCGGCGCGGGCCCCATCCCGTGAATGACATTGGACGCCAAGGTCGCACCGATCGCCGTCCGTCTTGTTTCTGCGACCAGCCACCTCATCACCTGCCGCAATGCAGCCATCCGGGACAGGCCGGCCGAGCGCGCCTCGTCGAAGATGGCGATCTGCCGATCGGCCGCCGTGCCCTCGCTCAGGATGCCGCGCCATCGCTCAAATTCCTTGCGGCAGCCCAGCGCATCCGCATCCGGACCGAGAATATCGGCAAGCGCCTGCAATTCTTCCGCGACGGTCGTCGTTTTCAGCGTGAACGGATCGACGATCGAGGCCTCGGTGCCGAAACGTTGAATTCGCCAGCGGTTCTCGTAGATGATGGCCCGCATCTCAGCGGTCACCGTATAGCCGAAGCGCTCATCCTCGCAGAGTCGGCGCACCAGGCAACGAAACCACGCCGCCACGCACAGAACGTCGTCGAGGCGCGGATTGCTGTCGGCGATGCGCAATTCCAGCGTCGGAAAGGACAGCGCCGGACGAATACACCACCAGATATGCGAGGCGTCGGGGATGATCTTGGCGGCCACCAATGCGCCGACGAACTGGTCGTAGGATTGCGCCGAGGCAAATGTCGGCGGGAAGCCCGTTCGCGGCAATTCATCGTAGGCCGACAGCCGGTAGCCCTTCAGCCCGGTGGGATGACCCTGCCAGAACGGCGACGACAGACTGAGCGCGAGCAGCAAAGGCAGATACGGCATCGACCGCAGCATCAGCGCGACCCGGCGCTCCGGCTCCGGCACCTCGACGTGCACGTGCAGGCCGCAGAGAACGTTGCGTCGCCCGACGATCTGAAGATCGTCCTGCATGCGCCGGTAGCGGGCCTTCTTCGTCAGCATCTGCTCGTACCAGAGCGCCATCGGATGCGTGCCGGAGGCCGAAATGCAGTGGCCATGCTTCTCGGCCGTCTGCGCCAGCATCTGGCGCAGACTGGCGAGCTGCGCGCGCGCCTGATCGAAGGTTTCGCAGACTTCGGTGTTCACCTCGATCTGCGCCTGCAGCATCTCGGTCGTCACGCTGCCGTATTTTATTTTGAGGAACGCGCGTGCGAGCTCCTTAGGCATGTGCGTTGCCGGCGCGAACCTACGCGCGTGGCTGACGAAATACTCTTCTTCGATGCCGACGGTGTAGTTCGTCATGGCCCTTGGCGTTTCAAAGTCGAACCTCGCTGTCCGTCTTGATCAGCGAACCGAACGAGGACGCCCGATGAGAAGATCATACAATGTGTGAAATCGCCATCAGAGTTGGGAACGGAACGATGACGAGGCAGGTCCTGTGACACTGTGACGCTCAGACGCCAACGTATGCCTACCGTCCGCGCGGCGCTCATCTTGCAGTGCAGCGAATTGCAACAATCGCATCAATCTGTCTGTGCGGCGGTGGTGAGTGAGACAGCCCTCACCCGCTGATGCGCTCGATCTGTGCGCCGCAGGCCGCAAGCTTGTCCTCGAGCCGCTCGAACCCACGATCAAGATGATAGACTCGGTTGACCATGGTCTCGCCGTCAGCCGCGAGCGCCGCGATCACGAGCGAGACCGAGGCGCGCAGGTCAGTCGCCATCACGGGCGCGCCCTTGAGCTTCTCGACGCCCTCGATGGTAGCGGTCTCGCCTTCGAGATGGATGTGCGCGCCGAGCCGCGCCAGCTCCTGCACGTGCATGAAGCGGTTCTCGAAGATCGTCTCGGTGATGCGCGAGGTGCCCTTGGCGCGCGTCATCAGCGCCATCAGCTGCGCCTGCAGGTCGGTCGGAAAGCCGGGGAACGGCGCGGTCGTTACGTCGACCGGCGCGAGGCCTGATCCGTTGCGTGTTACCCGGATGCCGGCGTTGGTCGGCGAGATCTCGACGCCCGCCTGTGTGAGCACGTCGAGGCCGGTCTGCAGGAACTCGGCCTGCGCGTTCTCCAGCAGCACGTCGCCACCGGTCATCGCGACTGCCATCGCATAGGTGCCGGTCTCGATGCGGTCGGAGACGACGCGGTGGCGCGCACCATTGAGCTTGCTGACGCCTTCGACCACGATGCGCGAAGTGCCGGCACCGCTGATCTTGGCACCCATCTTGTTGAGGCAGTCGGCAACGTCCTTGATCTCCGGCTCGCGCGCCGCGTTCTCGATGACGCTCGTCCCATTCGCAAGCGAGGCAGCCATGATCGCGGTGTGGGTGCCGCCGACCGTCACCTTCGGGAAGACGACCTCGCCGCCGCGAAGGCCGCGCTTGGCGCGCGCGATCACGTAGCCGCCGTCGATCTCGATCTCGGTACCGAGGCGCTCCAGCGCCATGATGAGCAGATCGACCGGCCGCGTGCCGATGGCGCAGCCACCCGGCATCGAGACCTTCGCCTCGCCCATGCGCGCAACGAGCGGCGCGATCACCCAGAAGCTTGCCCGCATGCGCGAGACGAGCTCATAGGGCGCAGTGGTGTCGATGATGTTGGCGGCCGAGATGTGCAATGTCTGGCCGTCATACTGGGTCTCGCCCGGGCGCTTGCCGCCCACCATCACGTCGACGCCATGATTGCCGAGGATGCGCTGCAGGAGCGCGACGTCCGCGAGACGCGGCACGTTCTCGAGGATCAGCGTCTGATCGGTGAGGAGGCTCGCGATCATCAGCGGAAGCGTCGCGTTCTTGGCGCCCGAGATCGGGATTGAGCCATGCAGACTGCGGCCGCCGCTGATGCGAATGCGATCCATTTGCCCCCTCGCTTGTCCCCGTTGCAGGTCCGCTCGGCTGGAGCCGTTCCGGCCCCTACGCTTGCGCGCCGCTTAGTCTCCTGGAACCCCCACCGACCCTGAACGAACAGCCCTCTATGGCCGATCCGGGCACCCAAGCAAAGCCCCGATTGCGCACAGGCGCCCGCGTGACGCTCACTTCTCCGCGCCGATTCCGGCGGAATCGTGAGGCAGACCAGATGTTTCCACCGCGGAGCCCTGCCCTCTGCCCTGCTCTTGGCGCTGTTCTTGGCCCTCTCCTTGGCGCTCTCCTTGGCGTCCTCGGGCCTGCGCCTTCCGGCGTCTGAGGTTGTCGCGCAATGCCGCCGCCAAGCGGCTCCGGCCGCCGGCTTTCCGGTGCTCTTTCGAACGCTCGCTCATGCGGACAGGTTGCGCCTGTCGCCCCCTTGTGGCAAGGATCGCCTCGCTTTCGTCGAGCGCTTGCCGCCCGGCCGACGGCTTGTCCGAACCCTCAGTGCTGCCGTAGCTCAGTGGTAGAGCACCCCCTTGGTAAGGGGGAGGTCGAAAGTTCAATCCTTTCCGGCAGCACCAGAATTTTTCCCACGCTCGCTCAGCTCGTCTCCCAATACACGAGCCATTGTCATGAACCATCGTCGCACATGCCATTGCAAGGCAGCGCGTTTACCGGCCGCATTGAATCCTAATGCCGCAGACCGGACTCGGGCGTTCTCTCGTACTCGGCCTCGAACTCCGCGATTTCCCGCACCAGAGTGTCGAGCACGCTCTTGCGCGCCGGCGCATCGGAGCCGTAGGTCAGATCCGCCACGGTCTTGGCAAGCGCACTGATGGCTTCGTCCATGTCGATGACGTCGGTCTCACCGCCGGCGGTGCCGTACTCGGCATAGAATTCATCGATCAGGTCGCCGATCAGGCAGTGCAGACACGGCCGCTCGTTGGACGATCCTGGATTCTCTGACATGGTGATCCCGCCCGTGAGAAGTTGCCGGCAATCATTGCGCGATCGGGTGACAGCCACAGGCTCGACCGTACGAACACCGCTCGCCACGCAAGCAAAGCCGTGATGGGCCGCGCGGTCAACTCGCCCGCCAACAAAAATCACGGCCCAGACCCCAATCGACACCGCACATGGTTAACCGGCCACCGAGCGCCGCCGCGGCTGGCCGCGAGATTCCTTGTCTACCGCGCTACCACCGCCTGCCGCCTCGATCAGCCGCGCGATCGCGCGCCGGCCCTTGCGCATCGCATGCGTAAGCGGCGAGACGCCATCCCTGTCGGCAAGGTTGGGATTGGCGCCGGCCGCCAGCACGAGCTTGGCAACACAGGCATGGCCTGGACCACAGTGCCGGCACGCCGGTATGGCCTAACTGCGATCGGCGGGCTCAGGCTCGACAAAGCGGACGCCAACCTGTCCCACCGTGCGGCGCACGATGCGGCAACGGCGGGGCACCAGCAGCGTGAACTCCTCGGGCAGGTCGTTGCAGCTCACGACCGTGAGGCGGGCCCCGCTCTTTGACAGGTCGGTGATCACGCAGGCCTGCGGCGCCGACCCATTCTCCAGGTCGACAAAGGCGTATTCGTGCACGCTGCGACGCAAGTCCCTGCGGCGGTCGCCCAATGACTGCCACCAACCCTGGAAATCCAGCATTGCACTCACCCTAGTGCCCCGCTTCGGAAGTTCGTTAAGTCGTCGCGGCACCCCCTGACACGAACTTCGGAAGCACAAGGGGTACTAGCAATTCTAAGATTCTAGTGCCGCTTTTCGATCTGAAGTTCCTAAGCAAGTTTGCCGCGGGTGGTGTAGAAACCTCAGATCGGCGGCACTGGTCTTGGCGCCGGGACCAATACTGCGCCGGGAGGCGTTGTGAGCACCTTCAATTGGGAGCCAGAGTTTTGCGCAAATTTGCCGCGTAATTTTCGTCGTAACGATTTTTCAACCCTGTTTCCGCGCAATTCGCCCGCGTCCGACGCTGTCCAGGCTGGGTAGCCGCAAATTGCCGTCCATTCGTACAGATTGCGCTAACGGCGCATTCATAAACCTGCTTTACGATTTCGTTCAATTTCGAGGGCTCGTCAGGCTCTGCGGACGCCTGCAAGCCCTCGTTGCGGCACATGGCGCTTTCGTCCCCGAGGGAATGCGGGCGTGAATGTGTTCAGGATTTTCCGGTTGGGGAACTGGAGGTCAATTCCCGGACCCATCCGGTCGGCAGACGGCCACGGCTGCCTGGTATCCGATCAAACGCTTGAGCGGATATTGCGGCGAGGTCCGGGAGTATGGTCTTGGAACGACGACGGGAAGAGCGCCTGCTCACTTTGAAGACGGGAAAGATCCACGTTCCCGGCGGCGCGGCCGATATCGACTGTGCGATCTTCGATGTCTCCCGCACAGGCGCCTGCATTCTCCGGCCGAAGGGAGCCGATCTCCCGAACCCGTTCGATCTCGCGATCGATCCGGACGGGCTGCACCACGCCTGCAAGCTCGCCTGGAAATCCGGATACAAGATCGGCGTGAGGTTTGAAACCGCGGCCGCAACGTGAGGCGCGCCAAACCCCGGCGCGAAAGGACATGACAGCTTACCTCACCAAGCCCGTTCTCGTCGTCGACGACAGCCAGACCACTGTGCGGGTCGTGCGCAGCCTGTTGGGACGGATTGGTTTCAAGGATATCGATGACGCCCCCAACGGCATGGCGGCGCTCGGCAAGATGACCGAAAAGAACTACGGGATCGTGATCGCCGACTGGAACATGGAGCCGATGAGCGGCTATGAGCTGCTCAAGCAGGTACGCGCCGACGCGCGCATCTCCAGCACCCGCGTGATTCTGATGACGGCCGAGCTGAACGCATCGCATGTGATCGCGGCCAAGAAGGCGGGCGCCAACAACTACATTCTCAAGCCGTTTACCGACGAAGTGCTGCGCTCCAAGATTGAAGAGGCGCTGCTTGTTTCCGGCAATTCGAACTGAGCGAGCTGACGGATGAACACGCCGGTCGCCGGATCCATCAAGGCTCAGCCAAGCGTTCCCGCCGCCGCGGGCACGAAGGCGTCGCGCGCCGTGCAGCTGGTGTCGGAACGCCGCCGCATGATGATTGTGAGCGGCGTGCTGTTTCTGCTTCTCGGCGCAGGCATCGTACTCGCCATGATGACCGAGCTGCCTTCTGCGCTCATCCTGCGCACACCGCCGGGCCCACGTGACACGTTCGGCATCGAGGAACGCAACGGCAGCATCTTGCTGAAGGCCGACAACAATCGATGCCGGCAGATCGCCTTCAACAACGACACCGGCCGCATGGTGGAAACAAACCGGCCGTGCGAAACCAAGCCTGCCGTCGACGACAAGGGCGTCGCCATTCCGGAGGCGACCATCCGCCGCCTGGATTCGATCCGGCAAGGATTCGCCCGATAGGGCGCAAGCTAAGCCGCGCCGATCAGCGGCGCTACTTCGCACCCGCCAGCCGATTGAACTCCGCGATCACCGCAGGCGTCGCGTTCGACGCCAGCGCGCGGATCATCTCATTGATGCGCGCGCCGTCGATCGGATGACCGACCGGCAGGTCGACCCGCTTGGCATCGGCTTGATAGTCCTTGTCAGCGGCCATGGCGAGAAAGGCCTGGCGCAGCGTGGCGGTGACGCCGGCCGGCATGCCGGCCGGACCGACGAGCGGCACACCGAGGCTGTCGGGCGCCTGCACCAGATCGACGATCGGGCGTTGACTCTCGCGCACGAGATCGCGCAACAGCGGCACGCCGGCGCGCACGGGCGCGGTCTGCACCAACGTCACCATCTTGGCGGCGAGATCGGGCCGCGCCACCAGCGCGTTGCCGACCGTGAATGTGCCCTCGATCTCGCCCTGCTCCAGCGCGTGCAGCACCCGCGCCGTCGACACGTAGCCGAGCACAACCTTGATCGGCACGCCGTTGGCCCTCAGCAGCGTAGGCGCCATGGCGGTCGGGGTGGTCGCGCCGAGCGCGCCAAAGGTAACCGGCTTTGGCGAGGCTTTGAGAGCCTCGAAGCTCGTGATGCCGGTGCGGGCGTGAACATAAGCCGCTGCGCTGACTGGGCCGGGGCTGCCGATATAGATGAACTTGGTCGGATCGAACGTGATGCCCGGGCGTTTGACGATCGCCTCGATGTACCAGGAGCGGCCCGGAACGGCGAGCGTCAAGCCATCGGGCGCGGCGCGGTGGTCGAGATAGTTGACCGAAACGACGCCGGCCGCGCCTTCCATGTTCTGCACGACGATATTCGGGTGACCCGGGATGAAGCGGCCAAGGTGGCGCGTCATCGCGCGCGCGCTGGCGTCGACACCTCCGCCCGGCGCATAGCCGACGAGCACGGTCAGCGTCTTGCCCTGGTAGAAATCGGCCCCCACAGCAGGGGACGCGAAGCCGAGGAAACCCAGAAGCGGCAGCAACGTTCTGCGAATGTGCTTTTTCATGCAGGAACCTTAGCAGGGAACCGATCGCCTTGGCACGGCGCACCATTGCCGCAGCCTTTCCCCCCAGCGGAACGCCCCGGGGCAGGCTCGCAAGTCTAGCTCTTGAGCCGATACCCGGTCTTGAAGATCCAGCAAATGGTCGCAAGGCACATGCCCAGGAACACCAAGGTCATGATCAGGCTGACAGCGACTTGCACGTCGGCAATCTCGAAGAAGCTCCAGCGGAAACCGCTGATGAGATAGACGACCGGGTTTAGCAGGCTGACCTTCTGCCAGACCGGCGGCAGCACGCTGGTCGAATAGAAACTGCCGCCCAGGAAGGTCAGTGGCGTAATGACCAGGAGCGGGATGATCTGCAATTTCTCGAAGCCATCCGCCCAGATGCCGATGATGAAGCCAAACAGGCTGAAGGTGATGGCCGTGAGTACCAGGAAAGTCAGCATCCAGACCGGATGAGCGATCTTGAGCGGCACGAACAGCCCGGCTGTCGCCAGAATCAAGAAGCCAAGCACGATCGACTTGGTTGCCGCGGCGCCGACATAGCCGATGACGATCTCCTGGCAGGAGATCGGCGCGGAGAGGATTTCGTAGATCGTCCCGGTAAAGCGGGGGAAATAGATGCCGAAGGATGCGTTTGCCACGCTCTGCGTCAAGAGCATCATCATGATCAATCCCGGCACGATGAAGGCGCCGTAATCAACTCCGTCGATCTCGCTGATGCGCGAGCCGATGGCCGAACCGAAGACTACGAAGTAGAGCGACGTCGAAATGACCGGTGACACGATGCTCTGCATCAGCGTGCGTCCGGTGCGCGACATCTCGAAAACATAAATCGAGCGAACGCCCTGGAGGTTCATTGCGGTGCCCTTACCAGATCGACAAAGATGTCCTCGAGCGAGCTTTGCGTCGTCTGCAAGTCCTTGAAACGGATACCCGCGGCGCCGAGGTCCTTGAGCAGGGTCGTAATGCCGGTGCGCTCACCCTTGGTGTCGTATGTGTAGACAAGCTCGCAGCCGTCGGCCGTGAGCGCCAGGCCGTAGCCCGCAAGCTCCTGCGGCACCGCCTCGATCTTGTCGTGAAGCTGCAGCGTCAGCTGCTTCTTGCCGAGCTTGCGCATCAGCGTCGCCTTGTCCTCGACCAGGATGATCTCGCCCTTGTTGATCACGCCGATCCGGTCGGCCATCTCCTCGGCCTCTTCGATGTAATGGGTCGTCAGAATGATGGTGACGCCCGACGCGCGCAGTGTCCGTACGATCTCCCACATGTCCTTGCGCAGCTCGACGTCGACGCCGGCGGTCGGCTCATCGAGGAAAAGCACCTGCGGCTCGTGCGACAGCGCCTTGGCGATCAGCACACGCCGCTTCATGCCGCCGGAGAGCGTCATGATCTTGTTGTCCCGCTTGTCCCACAACGAGAGGTCCTTGAGAACCTTTTCGATATGGTCGGGGTTGTTCAGCCTCCCGAACAGGCCGCGGCTGAAGGAGACCGTTGCCCACACCGATTCGAATGCGTCGGTCGTGAGCTCCTGCGGCACCAGCCCGATCAAGGAACGGGCCGCCCGGAAGTCCTTGATGATGTCGTGGCCCCCGACCGTGACCTTTCCTTCCGACGGGTTCACGATGCCGCACACGATACTGATAAGCGTGGTCTTACCGGCGCCGTTCGGGCCCAGCAACGCGAATATCTCGCCATGCCGGATGTCCAGGTTGATCCGTTTGAGGGCCTGGAATCCGGAGGCGTACACTTTAGAAAGGTTCGAAATCGAGATGACAGGCTGCATGGAAGGAACATGGAGCGGAAGGAACTGGAGGCAGATCGAAGGCGGGCGGAATGTAAGGCCTGTGACGGCGAACACCAGCCCTTGACCTGCGATTGTGATGCCCCGATAGAAGCAGGCGACATCATGATCTGGTTCCCTCGATGCAACCCGTCCCCGTTGGGCCGGGTCCCAACACGACAAAGTCCCGAAGCGACAAAGTCCCAAACGACAAAGTCCCAAAACGACAATGGGTGATTTTGGAATTGGCCAGCCGGTGCCGCGGGAGGAAGACCCGTATCTGGTGCGTGGCGCGGGCCGTTACGTCGATGACGTGAAGCTTGTCGGGCAGGCGCGGGCCTACGTCCTGCGCTCACCGCACGCGCATGCGCGCATCGAGGCGATCGACACGAGCCGCGCCAAGACCGCGCCCGGCGTCGTCCTGGTCCTGACCGGCGCCGATCCGGCGCTGCTGGCGCTCGGGCTGCAGCGCCCGTGGCACCCGCGCAAGCGCCGCGACGGCTCGCCCGCCTTCATCTCTTCACAGCCACTGCTCGCGCGCGAGACCGTGCGCTACACGGGCGATCCGGTGGCGCTCATCGTGGCCGAGACGCTCGAAGAGGCCAAGGACACCGCCGAGCTGATCGAGGTCGCGTACGAGGACCTGCCGGCGGTTTCCACGCTTGAGGAGGCGATCGCGCCGGGCGCGTCGGCGGTGTGGGATGGCTGCCCTGACAACATCGCCTTCTTGCATGAGATCGGCGACAAGGCCGCCACCGAGAAAGCCATTGCGGCGGCCGACCATGTCATCCGCCACCGCATGGTGATCAGCCGCCTCACCACCGTCTCGATGGAGCCGCGCGGCTGCCTCGCCGACTACGATGCGCGCGAGGATCGCACGACGCTGCGCGTGACCGTGCAGGGTCCGCACACCACGCGGCGGATCCTGGCCAAGGATACGTTCCGGCTGCCGGACACCAAGTTTCGCGTGATTGCCGACAACGTGGGCGGCGGGTTCGGGATGAAAGGCGCGTTCTACCCGGAATATGCGCTCACCGCGTTGGCGGCGCGGCTGCTGCAGCGGCCGGTCAAATGGATGTCGGAGAGAAGCGAAGCGTTCCTCTCCGACGAGCACTGTCGCGACAATATCAGCGAGGCCGAGCTCGCGCTCGACAAGAACGGAAAGTTCCTGGCGCTGCGCGTACGCAATTTTTGCAACATCGGTGCCTACCACGGCACCGACCGCAGCGCCGGTCCGCCGACCAACAACATCGGCGTCCTGTCCGGCACCTACACCATTCCGGTCAGCCATGTCGAAGTGAACGGCACGTTCACCAATACCATGCTCACCGGCCATTATCGCGGCGCCGGCCGGCCGGAGGCCGCCTATGTGCTCGAGACGATGGTCGACCTCGCTGCGCGCAAGCTCGGCGTCGATCCGGCCGAGCTGCGCCGCCGCAACACGATTGCCGTCGAGGCGATGCCCTACCAGACGGCGCTGGTCTACACCTACGATTGCGGGGACTTCGGCAAGAACCTCACCGACTGCCTGCTGAAGGCGGACTACGCCGGGTTTCAAGCGCGACGGCAGCAAGCGCGCAAGCGCGGCAAGTTGCGCGGTATCGGCATCTCCAACACGGTCGAGGCTTCGAACTCCGGGTTGATCGAGCAGGCCGAGCTGCGCTTCGATGCGGGCGGCACGCTGACGGTCGCGATGGGCACGCATGACCACGGTCAGGGCCACGCCACCGCATTCCGGCAGATCATCGCCGACAAGCTCGGCATTCCGCCCGACCGAGTGCGCTATCAATTCGGCGACACCGATCAGGTCGCGGTCGGCACCGGCACGTTTGGCTCGCGCTCGGTGGTCGCGGGCGGCACAGCGCTCCTCATCGCGGCCGACAAGATCATTGCCAAAGGCAAGAAGCTCGCCGCCCATGTGATGGAAACGGACGAGCACGACATCGCGTTCGAGGCTGGGCGCTTCGTGGTCGCCGGCACCGACAAATCGATCAGCCTGCCGGAGATCGCGATCACAGCCCTCAATCCCAAGGCGTTGCCGAGCGGCGCGGAGCCCGGCCTGTTCGAGACCGGCACTTTCGATGGCGGCGAGCGGACCTTTCCGAACGGATGCCATATCGTCGAGGTCGAGATCGACGAGGAGACCGGCGCAGTCGAGATCGTGCGCTACAACGCGGTCGACGACGTCGGCCACATGATCAATCCGCTGCTGGTCGAAGGCCAGCTGCATGGCGGCATCGCACAGGGTGTCGGCCAGGCGCTGACCGAGAACATCGTCTATCAGTCAGGACAGCTCGTCACCGGCTCGTTCATGGACTACGGCATGCCGCGTGCTGACAATTTCTGCGCGTTCGAGCTCGGCGAGAACGAAGTGCCGACCAAGACCAATCCGCTCGGCGTCAAGGGCGCAGGCGAATCCGGGACGGTCGGCGCGCTCTCGGCGGTGATGAATGCGGTGAACGATGCGCTGGCCCACGTCGGCGCGCCCTATGTGCAAATGCCGGCGACGGCCGAGAAGATCTGGCGGGCGTTGCGGGCGGCGCGCAAACCTGATTAGGGCGTGATTTCGAGGCCTTTCCCGCACTCACCTGTCGTCCAAGCAACGGTTTGCTGTGGGACACACAGATCAAACTGGACGCCAAAGCATGTTGCCGTCGTTTCACGATAACCACCTCACTGCGTATGAAGTAAACTGCGAGACCCGTGAGATCACGCTGCGCGTCCGGCGTCCCGAGGGCGCAGAAGAGCAGCTGTCTCGTACCATCGTGTTCAACGGGGTCGAGGGTTATCACTTCAAGGACGACGCACTTGGCAACATCATTTACGCGCTGCAGGAGATTTCCGTCGACGAGCTCATTTCGGACTACGGACGCGACATCGCGGAATCTCACCGTAGAGCAGGTGCGCCGGGTTCCTGGGCAGCTAATCTTGCCTCAGCCGCTCAGGTTCTTACTGCCAAAGGCGTAAAGGGTTTCGTTCTTTCGTCGTCATATGGGCTTTCTGGTTGGGTGCTTGCCAGAGAGGCATCGGTTTTCCCGAACTAAGAGCCAAAATCTTGCACAAAGCGCGGTGCCTGCTAGCTCCACGGGACCGACACGCGATAAGGACCCGCGGCTACCCTCGCGGCAACAGTGCTCAATCGTCCTCACCAAGTCCTAGAAATAGGGGGTCTGTCCCCTATTTCGCGCAGCCATACGCGCCCGGACCCATGTGGCCGCGCAACTCCAACTACTCCGCCGCCGCCAGTCCCTTGCCGGCATTGCCCTTGAGGCACTCGATCACCTTGTCGGTCGACATCACGTCGCCGAAGGTGAGATAGAAATTGCCGAGCGAAGCGTTGTGGTCCTCGTCCGTCATGGCGGCGTTGCCGTCGGTCACCATGATGGTCTTGAAGTTCATCATCATGGCGTCGCGCGCGGTCGATTCGCAGCACACACCGGTCACCGTGCCGGTGACCACGACGGTGTCGATGCCGCGCTCGCGCAGCACCTCGGCCAGGCTTGAAGAGCCCTGGATGAAGGCGCTGAAGCGCTTCTTCTCGACCGTGAGGTCATCCGCGCGCGCATCGAGCTCGGCCCAAAGCTCATGGCCCTTGCTGCCGGCGGCGAGCGCCTCGGCGCGCTTGGCGTTCTGTTCGAGCCGGCTCAGCTCGTAATAGGTCGACCAGCTCTTGAGCGTCTCGGGCGTGAACGTGGTCTTGATCCACACCACCGTCCCGCCGGTCTCGCGCACGGCCTGCGCCAGCCGATTGATGTTGGGGACGATCTCACGTGCCGTCGGGCAGAGCGAATGCGCCACGCCCGGCAGCATGAAGGCATTCTGCATGTCGACGACGAGCAGCGCGGTCTTGCGCGGATCGAGGTTGTCGTAGACGAACTCGCGGCCACGGCGCGCGATCACGCGCTCGGTCACCGACTTCGGGATCGCGATCTTGTGCATCGAGATATCCTCCCGTTAGCGGCGCGCGTTGATGATCTGGGTGTAGAGGCGCTGCCACTTTTCGCCTTCGGCCACCACTTTGGCGGCATCGAGCATGTGGATGCTGGCGCGATCGAGCGGCGAAGCGACCTTCATGCTGGTCGCGACATAGTGGCGGTCAGCGAACAGCTGCTGCGCGTCGGACAGCACGAAATCGAACAGCAGCACCGCCGCATAGGGATGCGGCGCATTGGCGGCAACCGCCGCCGCGTTCGGGTGCGCCACCACGGGGTCGAGCGTGAACCAGTCAAGCGGCGCACCCTTCCGTTTGAACTGCTCCGCGGTGTAGTTGAAGATCGTCAGCGCCAGCGGCACCTCGCCCACGGCGACGAGGTTGGTGAGCAGCGTATGGCCCTTGCGCACCGAGAAGCCGTTGGTCTCGGCGATATCGCGGAAGAGCTTGAGCCCCTTCTCCTGCCCCATCAACGCGACGAGCCCGGCGAACCAGTCGGAGTTGTCGGCCTCGATCGCGATCCTGCCCTTCCACTTCGGATCGAGCAGATCCTGATAGCGCTTCGGCAGGTCGGCCTTTTTCACCAGGTTGGTATTGTAGGCCGAGACCAGCACGTTCAGGCAGAAGCCCGCCCAGGTCCGGTAGGGCGGGATCGCCGACGGCATCAGGTCGGCGAGATAGGGCGACTTGACCTCATGCAGAAGCCGCTCGGCGTTCAGAGCCTCCATCGCGGGCGAATTGTTGAGCACGAAATCGACGTCGAAGCGCCGCGCACGCGCCTCGTTGAGAACGCGCTGGCGGATGTCCTCGGAGCTCGCCCGGTAGAGATTGACCTTGATCCCGTATTTCTTCTCGAAGGCGCTCACCAGCGCCGCGTTGTCGGCCGTCGGCGCATTGGAATAGAACGTGAGCGTGCCTTCGCGCTTGGCGCCCTCGATCAGGCGCTGGGCGCGGTCAGGACCCTGATAGCTGGCAATTTCGGCCACACGGCTCGTCTGCGCGGGCGCGGTCCCGCCCGACAAGAGCAGCGCCAAGAGGCCGGCGAGCGCGGCCAGCGCAAACGCGATCCAGCGCAGCTCCTCGGGATGCCGATATTTGCCAAACCTGTCGAACCACGCCATGGCAGTGCCCTTCTGTTGCGACGAATGATCGAGCCAACCAACGCTGAGGTCAACGGGCAACAAGGGAGTTAATCATGCGCCCCACCGGTGCATCTGTCTTGCAGGCTGGCCGCGAAAACGCGAAAAGTCATGGCTCGTCCAGGATCAAATCCGGAAAAGAGGCCATGCGGCAGACGCCGCTCTGAGGGAGGACCGCAATGTCCCGAGGCGTTCTCTACATTGTCTGGGGTGATCGCGCCCGGACGGCGGTGAAACGCTCCATGGCGTCGGTCCAGCGGGTCCATCCGGAGCTGCCCCAGAAAGTCATCGAGCTGCCGCCGAACACCGATCCGATCAGAGGCCTGCTTGAGAAATCGCGGATGATGGAGTTCACGCCGTTTGACGAAACGCTGTTCCTCGACGCCGACACCGTGGTGCTTGATCGCCTTGATTTCGGATTCGAGCAGGCGCTCCGCTTCGGCATTGCGTGCTCCATTTGCGAGAGCCCCTGGGCGCGGCGCTACCGCGGGCTGCCGAAGGATGACGGTATCGAATACAATACCGGCGTTCTGTTCTTCAATCGCGGCGCCGAGCCACTGTTCAAGCGCTGGCACGAGCTTGTGACGGTCGTCGATTCGGCAATCGACTTCATCGGGCCAAACGGCCAGCCCGCAGTCATGCCGTTCAACGACCAGGGCGCCTTTGCAAAGGCGGTGCGGGACTGGGATCGTCCCGTCTTCGTCCTACCCTACAATTGGAATTTCCGGCCGGCCTGGCACTGGACTTTCTTCGGCCCGATCAAGATCTGGCACGATTATTCCGATCCGCCGCCGGGACTGATCCAGATGAACGCGAGCTACCGCCAGCCCGGCGCCATCATCCAATTCCACGCGCCAACCCGGATCAGATGACGGCTTGATCCAACCGCACTGTGGTTTCCCGCCGGCCATCGGCAAGGGTCAGCATCCTGGCCGGGTTGTCGCTAAGCATCGTCTCGATCGTCGCCGCCGGAATACCACGCTCTTTGAGCATCGGCACGAAGTCGCGCAACACCGTAGGATAGCCGCGCCCGCCGAAGCGCGACAGCATCGTCCTGCGCGCGACGTCCGACGACAGGATGAGCTGGCGCTCGAGGCCCTTGTCGCAGGCGGCGCAGACGAGATCGGCGAGTTCCACGTTGTTGGGCCCTTTCGGAAAGCTCACCTTGTCGACGCCCATGAACACGCCCGCGCGCGCGACCTCGACCAGCTCCGAAACGTCCTTGGCGGCGCCCATGTGGCTGATGACGACATGCGTCATGTCCATGCCGGCGCCTTCCAGCACGCGGATGTGCCAGGCGGCCTGGCCGGTGTTGGAGGTGTGGGTGATGACGGGCGCGCCGGTCGCCGTGGCGGCCGCGGCAGCCGCACGAAACAGCCGCTCGGCCGGCTCGCTCGGCTCGCGCGCGGTGCCGACCTTGATGACGCCGCAGCGAATGCCGGTGCCGTCGGCGCCAGTCTCGATCTCGGCGATCATGGCATCACGAATAGCCTCGACTGAGGCCTTCTCGGCGACCTCCGGGAACGGGTCCCAATAGTAGCCGGCCGCACACACGACCTTCACGCCCGAGAGCTCGCTGATCCTGCGCAACGCGGCCGGATCGCGACCCCAGAGCGGCGCGCTCAAGTCGGTGATGGCGGCAAGGCCGAATTCCTTGGCGGCGCGCAGATCCTCGACCACGGCCGGGATCTCCGCCTCGCCGATCTTGTTGGTCAGGCCCTTCTGGGCCGAGAGGTCGATCTGCAGATGCTCGTGGGCGAGGATGCGCCCTCGGATGGTCTCGACGTCGCCGGTGACGGTTCTGATCACTGGAGAAGTTCCGCATTGGATGATCCTGCCTGCCCCGCTCACCGGGACCAGGCGGCAAAGCCCATTCCGCAGCCGGTGCCGGCGAGCGAACGATAGCACGGCACGTAGTCCTGCCAAGCGACGTCGAGGTGCTCGGCCGCACCCGCAACCGTGATCCAGTTCCTGATCTCCGATGACCCGGAATTGAGCCTTGCCGCAGGAATCGAAGAGATCGCCCTCCCATCCTTTGCCCGGCAGGCATCGAGCAGCCGGCGATCGAGC
The DNA here is from genome assembly GCA_963753575.1 of uncultured Alphaproteobacteria bacterium. Classification (GTDB taxonomy): domain Bacteria; phylum Pseudomonadota; class Alphaproteobacteria; order Rhizobiales; family Xanthobacteraceae; genus VAZQ01. The sequence goes on along the minus strand of CAVWCR010000001.1, from coordinate 628,820 downwards.
TCCTCATCGACCGTAAAGTGGCTGAGGCCACCGGAGGCCAGGATGCCGACGCGTTGTTGCCCCGAAAACCCGCGTACCGCCCGCGCTATCGCCTGCCCGAGCGCATAGCACCGCTCCGGCCGCGGCTGGTTCGGGGGGAAATAGGTATTCAGGGCGACCGGCACGATTGGCACGATCCTCTCCCCCATCAGACGGCGATGCACGAAACCAAAGGCATGGCCCTCACCATGCGGCTTGCTCAGACGCTTGGCATGGCTGACGTCGAAATCGGTGGCAATCAGCGACTGGATCAGATGCAGCGCGAGTGGCGCGTCGACCGGGTATTGGCGCTCGGCCGCCTCCTCGTGATATTGCGAGCGCGCGAGGCGCCAGAACTGCGGCGCGTCTTCCGGCATGTCGAGCTGGCGATTGACGATCGTGTCGCCCCAATAGACCAGGATCGAGGGCATGTTGTCGTCGAAGAACTGTTCGTTCTGATCGTCGCCGATGATGATCAGGGCGTCGAGCTTGGCGTCCGCGATGATCTGCCCCAGCCGCGTGACATTGGCCGTGCACCTTGCGGCGCGCTCTGTAAGAACATCAGGCTTGATCTGGTCTTTGATCGAGGGATCGGCGTGCTCCAGCAGATCGCCGTAGGTGCACGGCTCGCCGTTCCTGTTCAGGAGCTTGCGCCCCTTTGCGTCGATCTCGGCGTGCCTGGGGTAGTCCTCCGGCGGGCTTGCAAGCATCGGGCTGTGCGACGAGCCGATGGCGAGGATGATGTCGGCCATGCGATTCTCCCCGTTCGTTCAAATTGCAAGAAAATTGCAAGACATGTTGCCCTGATCAGGGATGCACCGTCTCGGTGAACCACTCGGTCGGAAGCTCGCGTCCGCGATTGGACTTGCGTGCCTTCTGGTAGACGATGTGTCCGGCGGCCGCGAACTGGTAGCCCATCCCGAGATTGTTGAGAAAGCAGGTGATCATCGTATCGCTGGTGCGGCCCGGGTGACGTCCGGTCATGATCGCCGGCAACGACGGCAGCGAGGCATGGAACTCGTCGTGCGCCATGCCCATTCCCTGGCCCGAAATATCCTCACCGACGCGCACGCCGTGGCTGTAGATCATGGTCGGCGAATCCTCATGGTCGAGCACGGCAAACAGATCGATCATGTCCCAGGCCGGCTGCTCGATTTCCGTGGCGGCCGGCCTGATGGCGCCGAGATGCATGCCCGGCTCGAGCCATTCCTTGAAAAACACCGGCTGAACCGCATTGGTCGCGCACGCCACGATATCCGAATTCTTGCAGGCCTCCTCCCCGGTCGCGCAGGGACGTACCTCCTTGCCGATCGCCGCACTCATTTCTTTCGCAAAGGTCTCGCGGCTCTCCTGGCGCGGACTGAAGACCCGGATGTCCTTGAGATCGAAGACCGCATTGAGCCCGAGCAACTGGGAACCGGCCTGCCACCCCGACCCGATGATGGTGGCGGTCCGGCTGCCCTTTTTCGCCATGTACTTGGCGGCAACCGCACTGGTCGCGCCGACGCGCATGCGCTGCATGACGCCGTCCGGACAGATCAGAAGCGGGGCGCCGTCGTGCGTGCTGAACAACAGCACCAGGCCCACGTAACGGTTCCCGGGCGCGGCCGGTTTTTTCACGCGTCGCATCAATCCGCCCGACTCCGGAAAGGTCAGAATATCGGAGTTGATGCGAATGGCGCCCACGCCGAATTTCGGAATCACGCCGTCCATCGACTTGAGGGCGTAGAGACCGTCCTCACACTGGGTGGTCGGCGTGACGATGTCGGAGCGCAGGCGATTGGCGCCGCGTCCTTCGATCAGCTCGACATAAGCTTCCTCGATCGCAGGGACGAGCTCCTTCATGTCAAGAAGCTCTTCGATCTCTTCATTCGACAGGACAAGGGTCATGATCTCGATACTCTCGTTGTCGTTCTGCTAGCGCAGACGCATTTTCAACCGGAATGCATCGCCTCGATTGATACTCTGATAGAGGCACAGCAGCGTGTCGTCCTTCCCGTAAAGCGTGCGGTGAATGACCGCGAGCGGTGAATTCAGCGGAATATCGAGCAGCGCACTGATCTCGACGTCGGCGCTGGCAATCGTGATCGTCTGCAGCACGCGATCGATCACGAGCTTGGGCATCTCGTGCAGCAACACCAAGGTGGGGAACTTCCGCATCGCGCGTGCGTCGATGCGCGCCCGAATGTCGTTGTGCAGCCACGCCGCATCCACCGCCGCGGGCTTTCCCCGAACCGCATTGAGCCGCCGGATATAGACGTAGTCACCCGGCTTCATGTCTCCCGCATAGTCAGGGGGCGGCGGAGCGTCGGGAGGCGCATCCAGAAGCTGCGTGGTGAAGCCTTCGTCGCGATAGGCTTCGAGCATCGTTTCCCAGTCGCAGCCGACATCGTACCAGAACTCGCGCTGGGGCGTCCGCAACACGATTGTGCCGCGCCCGCGATAGCGCGCCAACAACCCCTCCTGCCGGAGCAAGCCCGTGGTCTGGCGAATTGTCGCACGCGCGACCCCGAACTCGAGCGCCAGCGCGTCAAGCGTCGGGATCTGGCTGCCAACCGGCCATTCGCCGGTTTCGATGCGCCGGCGGAAAAGCCCCGCCAGCTGCAGGTAAATCGGCGTTGCGTCGCGGTGCAGATTGATGTCCGGCACCGACTTCAGCGTCTCCATTCTGAAGTCCCCGTTCTGAAGTCCCCGTGGTCGCTTCGATCCGTGCTTCTAGCATGCGCGATCGAAGTTATGATAGTAATATGTACTTTTGTCCTATAGGACTTGTGCCTAGGATGCCATAGCGGAGTGGCCGCAAAAATAAGGGAGGCGGGAATGCGCAAGCCTGCCGCACGGGCGTTGAGCCTTGCGATCGCGGCATGCCTCATGTTCGGGCCGTCGGGCGCGCCCGCTCAGGACCGACCCGTGCGGATCATCGCGCCGCTCGCGGCGGGCTCGACATTCGACCTGCTGGCCAGAGCGGTTGGCAGCCGTTTCGAGCAGCGCACCGGCCGCACCGTCGTGGTGGAGAACCGCGTGGGCGCCAACATGGGCATCGCCGCCATGGCCTGCAAATCCGCGGCGCCCGACGGCCAGACCATCTGCCTGTTCACGCACAATCTGTTCCTTAATCCGCTGCTCAATTCCAAGCTCAACTACGATCCGGTGAAGGACCTCGCGCCCATTGCGCTGTTGAGCTATCTCGAGCAGGTGCTGGTGGTCAGCCGGCGCGTGCCGGTGTCGAGCTATGCGGAGCTGGTCCGCTACGCGAAGGATCACCCGAACACATTGAACTACGGTTCGGTCGGCGTCGGCTCCGCAGCGCATGTCGTGGTCGAATGGCTGCGCAAAAATTCCGGCAGCGACTGGAAGCATGTGCCATTCAACGGCTCGCCCCAGGTGCAGGCTGCGATAGCCGCGGGCGATATACACTTGGCGTTCACCCCGCCCGGCAATGTCATGGGCCGGGTCGCGAGCGGAGATCTGAAGGTCCTGCTCACCGCCGGCGAGAAGCGCAATCCGGCTCTGCCCGATGTTCCGACTTTTCGCGAGGCCGGCCTGCCAAGCCTGCCGGCAAAGTCATGGGCAGGCCTGTTCGCGCCCGCCGGCACGCCGGCGGATACGATTGCGCGGCTGCATCGAGAATTCACCGCCATCGCGGCCGACCGCCAATTCCAACAACAACACGTGCTCAAGCTCGGCCTCGCGCCCGCGACGATGGAGCTTGCCGAGTTCACGACCTTCGTACAGTCCGATCAGCGCGCATGGGAGCCGCTGTTGCGGGAGGCCGGCGTGCGGTCGAAGTAGGAGTTGATGCAATTCTTTGCGGCCTGTGCTCAAATCATGCCGCAGAACGACAAATCAGGCCGGGCGATCCGACCGTTGTGCCGGCCTTGGCGCAAGAGGCGTGATGGGGAGAGAAAACATGCTGCGCATCATCATGACTGGCGTCGCGTCGTTGACGTTCTCAATGTCGACTCCCGCGGCGCATGCCGACACAGTCGCTGATTTCTACCATGGCAAGACCATTCATATGATCATCGGCTACGGCGCGGGCGGCGGCTACGATCTCTACGGCCGCATCGCCGCCGAGTTCCTGGGCAGACACATTCCAGGCAATCCCCTTGTGATCCCGCAAAACATGCCCGGCGCCGGCAGCTTCAAGGCGGCCCAATATCTGTTTTCCGCCGCGGCGAAGGACGGGACCTATCTCGGCAGCGTCTCTCAGACGCTCGCGCTCGACACCGCCACATCGGAAAAACCAAGTCTCGATGCCACCAAGCTGCCCTACATCGGACGCCTGACCAGCAATATCGATACCGGCGTGGCGCTGCTCAAAACCGGCATCAAGTCGTTCGACGACGTTCGACGCAAGCAGTTCACCGTCGGAACCACCGGCGGCGCGTCGACCGCGGTCCTGCTGCCGGCCTCGCTCAATGCCTTCGCGGGAGCGAAGTTCAAGCTGGTCAAGGGCTATCAGGGCGCAGCCGATGTGCTGCTGGCGGTCGAGCGAGGCGAGGTCGAGGTCGCCGGCGCCGTCGGCATCCCGAACATGCAATCGCGCCATCCCGAGTGGCTGACGGGCGGCGCAACGATCATCTACCAGGCGGCGCTCAAGCGGAATCGGCTGTTGCCCAACGTGCCGGCGCTACCCGAGCTCGGCCTGACCGATGAAGGCAAGGCTGTGCTGCGAGCGATCGCCAGCACGGCCGAGATTGGTCGTTCGGTCATCGGCACGCCGGACATCCCGGCCGATCGCCTTGCCGCGCTGCGCAAGGCCTTTCAGGACATGCTGAAGGATCCGGACTTCCTCGCCGCCTGCAAGAAGCGCAACATCACGCTCGACGTCGGGACCGGCGAAGACATGGATGCCATCGTGCGCGACACGATGCGGATGCCCAAGAGCGTGCTGAGCAAGATCCCACCGTTACTCAATCAATAAATTCGCGGCTGCGCCTCGGGAGTACCAGAGAATGACCCTCGTTCTGTCGAATAAGGAAATTGCCGAGATCGTTTCGATGCGGGATTGCGTCGATTCGCTTGAGGACGCCTTCATCGAACTGGCGGAAGGCCGCGGCGCCTTCCGCAGGCGCAGCGACATCTGCACGCCCAGCAATCACGAGAGCGGCGGCATGTATGCGCTCAAATCAATGGACGGCGTCATCCCCAAGCTCGGCGTCGGCGCCATCCGCATCAATTCGGATATTCTCACCTTTCCGGAGATCAACGGCTTCCTGCGACGCGTCAAGGTGCCGGCGGCGCCCAACAAGCGCTATACCGGACTCGTCTTGCTGTTCTCCACCAAGACCGGCGAGCCGCTCGCCATCTTTCCCGACGGCATGATCCAGCCGATGCGGGTCGCGGCAACCTCTGCGCTCGGGGCCAAATGTTTGGCGCGCGACAATGCCGAAGTCGTCACCATCCTCGGTTCCGGCTGGCAGGCCCGCAGCCAAGTCCGCGCCATCGTATGCGTGCGCAACATCAAGGAAATCCGCTGCTACTCGACCCGCAAGGAGATGCGCGAGGCCTTTGCAAAAGAGATGTCGCCGATCGTTGGGCAGGAGATCAAGGTCTTCGACACCGCCGAAGCGGCGGTCAAGGGAGCCGATATCGTGCTGGCCGCGACCAATGCCATCGTGCCGGTATTCGAGCCGGAGTGGATCGAAAAGGGCATGCACCTGAGCACGATCAAGCCGGGAGAATTCAGTCCGGATGTGGTGCGGAAGGCGGACATCGCGGCAACCCTGATGGAGGATTGCGACCCGGTGTTCATCACCAGCCACGGCCTGCGCGTGCCCGAGGAGCCGGGTGGCGAGCTGCAAGACCTCGCCAAGGAGGTCGGCTGGAAGGGACTGGCCTCCCTCCCGGAATTGCTGCTGGAGCGCCAGCACGGCCGCAATGTGAAAACGGCGCCGCGCGGTCGCACGTCGGACGATCAAGTCACCTGCTTCTTGAATCCGCTTGGGCTCGGTTACCAGTTCGCCGCCGTCGGCTCCATCATCTACAAGCGGGCCAAGGAGCAGGGCCGCGGCCACGAACTGCCGACCGACTGGTTCACCGAGCTCGAGATTCCCTGACGAGCAAGCATGGCGAAAAAGCTGCCGCTGACGCTAGCCTGCGGCGCCTACGAGATCACGCGCTCGCTGATCGACGGCGATGTCACGCCCGACGGCATCGAGCTTACGGTCCTCACCGACATGGACGCCAGCGCGCGAAACTGGCGCTTCCTGCGCAAGGGTGAGTTCGACATCGCGGAATATTCCGTCGCCTCCTACCTGATCGCGAAGGACCTCGGGCTTCCGCTCGACGCGATCCCGGTGTTTCTGCATCGGCGGTTCCGGCACGGCTTCGTGTTCATCAACACCACCAAGGGCATCCACGAGCCAAAGGATCTCATCGGGCGCAAGGTCGGCGTCAAGTCGTTTCAGGTCAGCGGCGTACACTGGATGCGCGGCATCCTGATGGGCGAATACGGCGTCCCGCAGCAGTCAATCGAGTGGTTTTCGGAGCTCGACGAGGACGTGGAGTTCGTGCCGCCGCCGGGCCTGAAATTCACGCGCATCCCCGACTCGCAGTCGGTCGAAGACATGCTGGGAGCCGGCGAGCTCGATGCGGTCATCCACTCCAACCTCATCCAGCCATTTCTGGATGGGCACCCCGACGTCGGGCGGCTGTTTCCCGACCATAAGCGCGAGGAGATGGCGTACTACAAAAAGACGGGGATATTCCCGATCATGCATCTGGTTGCCGTGCGGCGCGAGGTCGTGGAGCGCCATCCGTGGGCCGCGGTCAATCTTTACGAGGCCTTCCAATCCGCGAAATCGCTCGCCATGAAACGGATGGCCAACCCGAGGATCACGCCGCTCGCGTGGTACCGCGAGGCCTGGGAGGAGCAGGAGCGCATCCTCGGTCCCGACCCTTGGCAATATGGAATGACCGCGCAGAATAGGACGACGCTCGAAACGCTGCTGCGCTATTCATTCGAGCTCGGCCTGATCAAGCGGCCGCTCACATTCAACGAGCTTTTCCTCGACGTGTCACAGGGCCGCAGGCGCGGGAGCCACAGAATTTGAGCGCAGTCGCACGCGACCGGCCCGCCGGTCGTTCGACCAAGACCAATCGCAGCCGGAGGCCAGCATGAACCCCAGCGACGACATCGCCACGCTCATCGAGGACTTGGTCACCGCCAATCACATCCTGTTTCATCAACGAGTGCTGGACAGCTTTGGCCACGTCAGCGCCCGGCACCCGGGAAATTCCGGCCGCTTTCTGATGTCGCGCGCCATGGCGCCCGGGATCGTCTCCGCAGCCGATATTGTCGAGCTCGACCTCGACGGAAACCGAGTGAGCGAAGGCACGCAAAGCCTTTACATCGAGCGCTTCATCCATTCGGAGATCTACAAGGTCCGTAACGACGTCAACGCCATCGTGCACAGCCATTCGCCGACCGTCATTCCATTCAGCATCACGCAGGCCGAGCTGAAGCCGGCCTATCATCGCGCCTCTTTTCTGCATCCCGGCGTTCCCGTGTTCGAAATCCGCGACGCGGCGGGCGCGAAGAACAACATGCTCGTCAACAACGCGGCACGCGGCGCGGCGCTCGCCCGCACGCTCGGGGCCGCCAACGTCGCGCTGATGCGCGGTCATGGCAATGTCGTGGTCGCGCCGCGCCTGCGCGTTGCCGTGTCGCGCGCGATCGAAACCGAGGTCAATGCCAAGATGCAACTGCAGGCAATGATGATCGGCGGTCCGATCAATTTCCTGTCGAGCGACGAGGCTGAGACGCTCGAAGCCGAGCTCGCCCGAACCAAGCCATCCGATGCTAGGGGCGCAGATCGCGTCTGGGAGGTGCTCAAGAGTCAGGCCCGCGCGCAACGCTGAGCGCCGGCGCGGGCAAGGGAATGGAGCACGGCAACGTCACCGTCAGGCACGTTGCCTAGATCTTTCCCGTGAACACATCTTCGATGAAGGCGTGCGTGAGCGCATAGCCGTGGCGGGTGGCAGGCTCGTTGTAGACCGCCACCGGCGGATTGTTGACGCCGACGTCGGTATAGGCGTGCACGACGTTGCCGAATGTCAGCGCATACCAGCGCGCGCCCGCCGCATCCATCTCGGCCTCGAACATGTCGCGATGCGCCTTGGGCGAGATCGGATCGGCAGCGCCGTGCAGCACCAGGATGGCAGCCTTGATGTCGCCCTTCTTGGCCGGCGCCGGCGTCGCCAGCACGCCGTGCACCGAGACGACCGCCTGCACGTCGGCGCCGGCGCGCGCGAGGTCGATGACGTTGCTGCCGCCGAAGCAGTAACCGATGCCGGCGCGCCGCTTGGCATCGCCGATGCCGCGCGCAACCGCCTCCTTGGTCATGGCCTCGAACGCCGCCACGATGCGCCGGCGCGTTTCGGCCGCGTCCTCGATCAAGGGCTTGAGGAACTCCATCGGGTTTTCGTTGCCCTTCGGCCCCTTGCCTTCGCCGAACATGTCGGCGACGAACGCGACATAACGCGTACCGGCAAGCGTCTTGGTGCGCTCGACGACGTCCTTGGTGACGCCGAGCCAGTTCGGCGCAACCAGGAGCAGCGGGCGCTGCGTCTTTATGCTGTCGTCGTAGACCAGTTCGCCGCGGCAGCCGAGGCCCGACACGGAATACTGGATGGGTTCGACCTTCACGTTGCTTCTCCCCTCTTGGACTTTCGGTTCGATCATTCCGGCTTGAGAAATGCGAAGTCGCAGCCCTCGTCGGCGCCCAGGATCTCTCTTGCGTAAAGCTTGGCATAGCCGCGCGCGGGCTTCTCGGGCGCGAGCTTGACTGCGGCAGCGCGCCGCTTGAGCTCTGTGTCATCGACCAGAAGCTCGATGCGCCGCGCCGTCACAGACAGGCGGATGCGGTCGCCATTGCGCACGAGGCCGAGCGGCCCGCCCGAAGCGGAGTCGGGCGTCACGTGCAACACGATGGTACCGAAGGCGGTGCCGCTCATGCGCGCGTCGGAGACCCGGACCATGTCCTTGACCCCCTTCTGCGCGAGCTTCTTCGGGATCGGCAGGTAGCCAGCTTCGGGCATCGCCTCCGGCGCATTCGGCCCCGCGTTCTGCAGCACCAGAATGTCCTGCGGCGCGACGTCGAGCGCCGGATCGTCGATGCGGGCGGCAAGGTCGGCGAGCGAGGAGAACACCACCGCCCTGCCCTCGTGCTCGAACAGCTTGGCGTCGGCAGCTGAGCGCTTGAGGATCGCGCCCTTGGGAGCGAGATTGCCGAACAGCGCGACCAGGCCGCCTTGCGGCTCGAACGGTTTCTCACGCGCCGCGATGATGGTGCGGTCGACAAAGGGCTCGGTCTCGGCGGCGAGCCGCTCACCGAGCGTCTCTCCCGTCACGGTCATGCAATCGAGATGGAGGAGCGGCTTGAGCTCGCGCAGTAGCGCGCCCATGCCGCCGGCGGCGAAGAAATCCTCCATGTAGCCGTTGCCGACCGGCTTGAGATTGACCAGCACCGGCGTCTCGTCCGAGAGCTTGTTGAGCTCTCCGAGCGTGACCTTGACCCCAGCGCGGCCCGCGATCGCGGTGAGGTGGATCACCGCATTGGTCGAGCCGCCGAGCGCGAGCAGCACCCGCATCGCGTTCTCGAGCGATTTCGCCGTCACCAGGCGGTCGGGCGTGAGCGTCGACCCGATCAGGCGGACGGCGGCCGCACCGGTCGCCTCGGCAGCCCGCAGGCGGTCGGCATGCACCGCCGGGATCGCTGCGGTTCCCGGCAGGATGAGGCCGAGCGCCTCGACGATGCAGGCCATGGTCGAGGCGGTGCCCATGACGGCGCAGGTGCCGGCCGTCACCGCCAGCCGGCCCTCGACCTCGGAAATCTCTCGCCTGTCGACCTCGCCGGCGCGGTAGCGCGCCCAGAAACGGCGGCAGTCGGTGCAGGCGCCCAGCCGCTCGCCGCGATGGCGTCCAGTCATCATCGGGCCCGCCACCAGCATGATGGCGGGGCGGCCGGCCGACACCGCCCCCATGAGCTGCGCTGGCACGGTCTTGTCGCAGCCGCCCATCAGTACCACCGCGTCCATGGGCTGCGCCCCGATCATCTCCTCAGTGTCGATCGACATCAGGTTGCGATACTTGAGGCTGGTGGGACTCAGGAACACCTCGCCGAGCGAGACGGTCGGGAACTCGACCGGCAGCGCGCCCGCGGCCAGCACGCCGCGCTTGACCGCCTCCAGGAGCTCCGGGAAATGGCGATGGCAATTGTTGAAGCCTGACGCCGTATTGGCGATGCCGACCACCGGCTTGCCCAGCATGGCGCGCGAGTAACCCATGGACTGGGCGAACGAACGCCGCAGGTAGAGCGAAAAGTCGCGGTCGCCGTAGTTGGTGAGGCCGTGTTCAAGGCCGACGGTCCGATCAGTCATCGAACGAGCTCCCCCAAGGCGATACCTGCGCGTCCAACTGCCTACGCCGTCCGTACCTGCAGCGCTGCAGGAATAAAGAGGATTTGGCCGCCGAATGCATCCGATTTCACCAGCGCCTCCGACCGCCATCGCCGCGCCAGAGCCACATTCCGCCTCGACAACAGACCTGGAACACCTCTAAAAGTAGCTTGGGTGAGTTCCAAGTTTCGACCAAAAAACAGCCGCCGGGTAGGGACTTCATGAACTACGACGCCTATTTCACGAACGCGCTCGCCCGGCTGCGGGAAGAGCGGCGCTATCGCGTGTTTGCGGACCTCGAGCGGCTGGCCGGGCGCTTCCCGCGCGCGGTCTGGCACTCCCCACAGGGGCCGCGCGACGTCGTCGTGTGGTGCTCGAACGACTACCTCGGGATGGGCCAGCATCCCAAGGTAATCGGCGCCATGGTCGAGACCGCGGCCCGCATGGGCACCGGCGCCGGCGGCACCCGCAACATCGCGGGCACCAACCATCCGCTGGTGGAACTTGAGCGCGAGCTTGCGGACCTGCATCGCAAGGAAGCCGCGCTGGTCTTCACCTCCGGCTACGTGTCGAACGAGACCGGCATCTCGACGCTGGTCAAGCTCATCCCGAACTGCCTTATCCTGTCGGATGCGCTGAACCACAACTCCATGATCGAGGGCGTGCGGCAGTCGGGCGCCGAGAAGAAGATCTTCCGCCACAACGACGCTGCCCATCTCGAAGAACTCCTTAAGGCAGCCGATCCGGCGCGCCCGAAGCTGATCGTGTTCGAGACGCTCTATTCCATGGATGGGGACGTGGCCCCGATCGGCCAGTTCTGCGATCTGGCCGAGCGCTATGGCGCGATGACTTACGCGGACGAAGTACATGCGGTCGGCATGTACGGCCCGCGCGGCGGCGGCCAAGCCGAGCTGCAGGGCGTCACGCACCGCGTCGATGTGCTCGAAGGCACGCTCGCCAAGGCGTTCGGCTGCCTCGGCGGCTATATCGCGGGCAGTTCAGCACTGATCGATGCAGTGCGTAGCTACGCGCCGGGCTTCATTTTCACCACCGCGCTGCCGCCCGCGATCTGCGCGGCCGCGGCCGCCGCCATCCGTCATCTCAAGACGTCGAGCTTCGAGCGGGAGCGTCACCAGGACCGCGCCGCCCGCACCAAGGCGGTGCTGATTGCAGCCGGGCTTCCTGTGATGCCCAACGACACCCACATCGTGCCGGTGTTTGTCGGCAATCCGGAGAAGTGCAAGGAGGCGACCGACCTCCTGCTCGAGGAGCACGGCATCTACATCCAGCCGATCAACTACCCGACCGTGCCCAAGGGCGCCGAGCGGCTGCGCATCACGCCGTCGCCCTATCACGAGGATGCTCTGATCGATGCGCTGGCGGAGGCCCTGCTCGACGTGTGGGAACGTCTGAAGCTGCCGCGCGGCAAGCACGCCATGGCGGCGGAGTGAGCGGCGGGCACTCACTCCGATTTCTTTAACGGTTCAGAACGCCTTGGGCAGGCCAGCCTAACGTAGAATGGCGTTGGCGGTATGCCGGCTTGGAATGCCTACTGGCACCGCAAAGTTTCGTTGCGTTATGGGGCTGTGCCAGATCTCGTGGCTGCCCCGCCCCTGCCGGACGAATTTGCAGCCAGCCGCGCGCAGTAATTCCCATAAGGGACGATCGAACCGCGGCGCCATTCAGCCAACAGCTGGTTCGGCTTCGCGCAACGCGGTGATCTGCACGAACAGATCGCTTGGGTCGACATCCGGATGATTGTCCGGCAGAAGGTCGAGCGCCATCGAGGACATCTTCGCCAGCAATTCGTCGAGCGTCGGTGCGTCGGCCGCGGCTGGAATGTCGTCGCAGTGCCCGGTCCAGACCGATGCCTCCTGGTCCCAGGCGGCCGAAATTGTGAAGATCACCGGTTTTGACATGACCGCTCCTCGTTTGCCGCTCTACAGGCCGCCGCATGGCAAGGCTTCAAATATCACATCGCGACCGCCCCAGGGAGACCCGGCGAAGAAGCCTTATTGGTATCTTTCCCGTGAAGCTGCCCGAACTTCGCTCTAATCCTCGAACGCGCCCGGCTTTCTGCGCCTCTCGCCGCTGCTCGCGACGCCACGGCGGCGCGCCAGCCGGCGTGCGCTGACCGCAACCGAAAAGGTCACGATCAGAAAGCGCGTGAGGTGATGCGCGCCGACGTAGACCGGGTCGAGGTGGAGCGCGAGCGCGAGCACCATCATGGTGTCCTGCGCACCCGGCGCGAATGCGATCAAAACGTCGGAAGCCCGGAACGGCAGCAGGTTCACCACCGCCAACACGAACGCCGCCGAGACCGCGATGGCGACAGTGGCCGAGCCGAGCGCCGCCCAGAAATATTCCAACAGCATCGCGGGCGACGTGTTGGCGAAGCGTGAGCCGACGAGGGCCCCGAGCAGCACGACCCCGGAACTCCCCAGCCACCACGGCAGCGTCACGTGCAGGAAATCGCCGCCATGCAGCACCGCGGACGCCGCCATAGCCCCGAACAGGAGCCCGCCGGGAAATTTGATCCAATGCACAAACACCGCCGACGCGGTCGATGCGACCACCAGGATCGCGAGCTCGGCGAGTGAGGCACCGGCGTTGGGCAACGTCGGCGGGAGAGCACTTGCCGCCTGGCCGAACAGCGCGAGCCCGCTGGGCAGCCCAATCGTGATCACCAGCACGCGCATCGTCTGCACGATCGCAATTCCGCGCAGGTTGCAGCCGAACTCTGCCGCGAGCGCCATCGCCTGCGCCATCGAGCCGGGGCTCGCGCCGAGCAGCGCCGTGAGCGGGTCCCAGCCATGCACGAGCCGCAGATAGCCCGTGGTCGCAACAATCATGACCGCGGTCGAGACGGCGAGCAGCGCGATGCTGAGCGGCCAGGCGACCATGCCACGCAGCGTCGCCGGCGTCACCACGGCGCCGAGCAGGATGCCGATCAGCACGAACGCGATGCGCGCGAGCGGCAGCGGCACCTTCGTGGGCCGGCCCATGAGCGCCGCCGCCGCCGTCGCCAGCATCGAGCCAGACACCAGGCCGGCCGGAACACCCATCAAGGTAAACGCCACCCCGCCGACGGCCGCGATCAGCAGCGTTTCGGCATAGGGGATGAGGGTGCGCAGATCAGGAAAGGACGGCAGCATTCCGATGAGTTGCCCACGGAATGGGCGACGCGCCGTCCGCGGATTGACGATCAATGCCGCCAACATGCCGCGTCGTCAAATACCGGTCGCGCAGACCGCCCATTCCGGCATGGGCCCCTATGGGCCCCTGCTGACAACGGCCGTGAAATCCTCGCCTAGCCGGCCGAATGTGCGATAGAATGATCCTGAAAGGTGTGAGGTTCGGTCATGCTGCAAGGCTGGATCGTCATCGCCGTCGCTCTCGGCTACATCAGCCTTCTTTTTGTGGTCGCGAGCTATGGCGACCGCACGCGCCGGTTCGGCCGCGAAGGCAGATGGCGAAACCTCATTTACCCGCTCTCGCTCGCGATCTACTGCACGAGCTGGACCTTCTTCGGCTCGGTCGGGCTCGCTTCGCGCACCAGCTACGACTTCCTGCCCATCTATGTGGGCCCGATTGTCATGATCGGTCTCGGCTGGCCGCTGATCCTGCGGATCGTGCGGCTTGCCAAGGCGCAGAACATCACCTCGATCGCTGATTTTATCGCCGCCCGATACGGCAAGGCCCAGACCGTCGCTGCCACCGTAGCGCTGATCGCCATCATCGGCTCCATTCCCTATATCGCGCTCCAGCTCAAGGCGGTGTCGTCGTCGCTGAGCACCATCCTGATGCACATCAGGCCGGAAAGCGGCGCGGTCCAGCCGGTGTTCGGCGACCTCGCGCTGTTCGTCGCATTTTCGATGGCGACATTTGCGGTCCTGTTCGGCACCCGCCACATCGATGCGACCGAGCACCAGGACGGACTGATGCTCGCGGTTGCGACCGAGTTGATCGTCAAGCTGGTCGCCTTCGTCGGGGTGGGCGTCTTCGTGACGTTCTGGATGTTCGACGGGCCGGCGGCGCTGTTTGCACGTGCGATCGAGCAGCCCGCCACCGCGGCGGCGCTGACCCGCGAGCCGGCTGTCGGCACACTGACTACGATGACGCTCCTTTCGTTGTTTGCAGTCGTGCTGCTGCCACGCCAGTTCCACGTCACTGTGGTCGAGAACAACAGCGAGCGGGAAGTCCGCCGGGCCGCATGGCTGTTTCCGCTCTATCTCGTGCTGATCAACCTGTTCGTGGTGCCGATCGCGCTCGCGGGCCTGCTTACCTTCAAACCGGGCCAAGTCGACAGCGATATGTACGTCCTGGCGCTGCCGCTGGCGGCAGGCTCCGACCTCTTCACAATTGCGGCTTTTGTCGGCGGCCTGTCGGCCGCGACCGCGATGGTGATCGTCGAGACGGTCGCGCTCGCCATCATGGTCTCCAACGACCTCGTAATGCCGCTTGCGCTCAAGCAGCGCGACGCCTTCCTGAGCAGGAACTACAGCGCCGGCTGGCTGCTGCTGACGGTGCGGCGGATCGCGATCTTCGCCATCTTGTTCCTTGCCTATGTGTACTACCGGCTCGCCGGTGAGGCGCAGCTTGCCGCCATCGGGCTCTTGTCGTTTGCCGCGATCGCACAGCTTGCGCCGGCCTTTTTCGGCGGCCTGTTCTGGCGGCGCGCCAACGCCCGCGGCGCCATGGCCGGAATGACGATCGGCATCCTGGCCTGGGCCTATACCTTGATGCTGCCGAGCTTCGCGGACGCAGGCATTGTCGGGAACGCGATCGTGAACGATGGCCCCTGGGGCCTCGCGTGGCTGCGGCCACAGGCGCTGATGGGGCTTGACTTGCCACGCCTTGCTCACGGCGCGGTGTGGAGCCTCGCGCTCAATGTTCTCGCCTACGTGGCGTTCTCGTTCACGCGGGCGCCGGCATCGATCGAGCGCATGCAGGCCGACCTGTTCGCGCCCTCCGCACGGGCGCCGATGACGACGAGCTTTCGACTATGGCGCTCCTCGGTGATGGTCGAGGAGCTGACCTCCACGGTGGCGCGCTACCTTGGTGAAGAGCGCACCCGCACCTCCTTCGGCAGCTATGCCTCCACCCACACCATCAGGCTCGATCCCAAGGCCGAAGCGGACCTCCAGCTTCTGCGTTTCGCCGAGCATCTCCTGGCGTCGGCGATCGGGACCGCGTCCTCACGCCTCGTTCTGTCGCTACTGCTGAAGAAGCGCAGCGTGTCCACCAAGGATGCCTTGAAGCTGCTCGACGACGCCAATGCGGCAATCCACTACAATCGCGAGATCCTGCAGACCGCGCTCGATCACGTGCGCCAGGGCATCGCCGTGTTCGACAAGGACCTGCACCTGACCTGCTGGAACCGGCAGTTCGGCGAGATGCTCGAACTGCCGTCGCAGTTCACCCGGATCGGCACGCCACTCGACGAAATCCTGCGCCATAACGCCGGACGGGGCGCCCTCGACGTGGACGCGGAGGACGCCCCGTTGGGCGATCGCATCGCGCGTTACGTCTCCGCCAACGAGCCGTTCCTCGAACGCTTCATCGAGCGTGACCTGGTCATGGAGGTGCGGGCGAATCGCATGCCGGACGGCGGTATCGTGACCACATTCACCGACATCACGCCGACGGTGAAAGCGGCGGAGGAATTGGAACGGGCGAACGAATCCCTCGAACGCCGCGTGCAGGAGCGCACCGAGGAACTCACTCGGCTCAACACCGAGCTCGGCCGCGCCAAAGGCGAAGCCGAGCAGGCCAACATCTCCAAGACGCGCTTCCTCGCCGCCGCCAGCCACGACATCCTGCAGCCGCTCAACGCCGCGCGGCTTTATGTCACCAGCCTGGTCGAGCGCCAGCGCCGCGGCGAGGATGCGCAGCTCATCGGCAACATCGACGCCTCGCTCGATGCGGTCGAGGAAATCCTCGGCGCGCTGCTTGATATTTCGCGGCTCGATACCGGCGCGATGCGGCCGGAGATCGTTTCGTTCAGAATCGACGACTTGCTCCGTCAGCTCGAGGTCGAGTTCCAACCGCTCGCGCAAGAGAAGCAGCTACGGGTCGACTTCGTCCATTGCTCGCTATCGGTCAGATCCGACCGCCGTTTGCTGCGGCGGCTGCTGCAGAACCTGGTCTCCAACGCGATCAAATATACGCCCAGTGGCCGCGTGCTTGTGGGTTGCCGGCGGCAACGCGGTCGGCTGCGCATCGACGTCTACGACACCGGTCTCGGTATCCCACCATCCAAGAAGCAGGCGATCTTCCAAGAGTTCCATCGTCTCGACCAGGGCGCAAAGATAGCGCGCGGACTGGGGCTGGGCCTCTCGATCGTGGAACGGATCGCGCGCGTGCTCGACCACACGATCATTGTCTCTTCGTTGGTCGCCCGCGGCTCGCAATTCTCAGTCGAAGTGCCATTAACGGCCGCCCTTCCGGCGCGCGTGCCGGTTCGCGACAGTGGCGATGTCGATCGTGGCCAGCTGGCGGGTATCTACGTGCTGTGCATCGATAACGACCTGGCAATCCTTGACGGCATGGAGACGCTGCTCGGCGGCTGGGGTTGCCGCGTGGTCAAGGCGGAGGATCTCAAATCGGCGCGGGTGGCGCTCGCCGAGACCAAGCTTGCGCCGGACGCACTGCTCGTCGACTATCATCTCGGCGAAGGCAACGGCATCGAGGCGATTGTTGGATTGCGCCGCGTCTTCCCCGCGGCGGCCACCATCCTGATCACGGCTGATCGCGGAGCCGCTGTGCGCGAGGAGGCCCGCGTGCAGGGCGTCCATGTACTCCACAAGCCGGTCAAACCGGCAGCGCTGCGCGCGCTGCTCGCGCAATGCCGCATGCATCGGGTGGTGGCGGCGGAATAGTGCGTCTCAACCTTGAAGGCCCCGAAGGGATATGCGCCGACGGCCCAGGGCATGATCCCAAAAAAGTGGCGAGCTTTTCGGTTAAGATCCTGCGGCCAAACAAACGCTTGGAGCGAAATCACGATTGAGCTTAATGCGATGTCGCTCCAAGGCGGGCTGAACTCAATCCTGCGTCACCTGGTTCCACTGGCCGAGCTCGATCTTGGCCGCCGTAATGACCGCCTGCGTGCGGCTCTCGACGCCGAGCTTTTGCAGGATGGCGGAGACATGCGCCTTCACGGTCGCTTCCGAAACGCCGAGTTCGTAGGCGATCTGCTTGTTGAGAAGCCCCTCCGACAGCATCATCAGCACGCGCACCTGCTGCGGAGTGAGCGAGGTCAGCCGCGCCATCAGGGCGGAGGTCTCGGCGTCCGAGCCAGCGTTGAGATCGACATCGGGCGGCGTCCATACGTCGCCCTCAAGCACGCGCTTGATCGCGGCACGCATCTCTTCGATGCCAAGCCGCTTGGGTATGAAGCCTGAAGTTCCGAGCTCCATGCAGCGGCGGATCACGGCGGGATCGTCATTCGCCGAGACCACCACGATTGGAACGCTCGGAAATTGGGCGCGCAGAAACATGAGCCCGGAGAAACCGCGCACGCCCGGCATGCTGAGATCGAGCAGGATGAGATCGACCTCGCGACCACGCTCAAGGAGCTTCACCACGTCGTCGAACGAGCCGGCCTCGCCGATGTCGACCCGCTCGAACAGACCGGTCACCGCTTCCCGCAAAGCTCCGCGGAACAGCGGATGATCATCTGCAATCAGCAAGCGATAGTGCGTCGTGTCGGCCAAACTCCACCCCCTCGCGGCGGCTGTGCTACGGCCTGATATGCCAGATTCTATCGCTTCACGAAGAACTTTGAAATGGCCGCCATAAGCCTCATTGGTGGCGGCCGATGAATTGCAGGACCACCTCACGCCGGTGCGGCCGGGCGCGATGTTCGGCCAGATAGAGACCCTGCCAAGTGCCGAGTGCGAGCTTACCATCGCTCACCGGCACCTGCAGCGAAACCCCGGTCAGCATAGCTTTGACATGGGCCGGCATGTCGTCGGGCCCCTCCACATCGTGCACCCAGCCGGCATCGACGGGCGCAATGCGATCGAGCGCGCTGACGAGATCGGTCTGGACGTCGGGATCGGCGTTCTCCTGGATGACCAGGGACGCCGAAGTGTGGCGCAGAAAGAGCTGCAGCGTGCCGTGTTTCGCGCCAGCCTCGGCTATGAAGCGGGCGGCCGCTGCCGTAAGCTCCGTGAATCCCACTCCGCCGGTGTGAACGACGAGAGTTGCGGTGGCGATCAGGTCGGGAGCGACGCAGGTAATCGCGGAGCGCCCGATGACACCTCCCGCGGACGCGCTGCGGGAACGAATGTTCACGACTTTTTCATCATGTCCTTCTGCGTCGACACGATCATCTCGACCATCCGCTTCCAGACCTTCTCAATGAAGGTCATGATCCGGTTGAGCTCGGCGTCGCTCGGGAGCCCTCCGGTCGCATCCTCGCCGCGGCTGGGCAGGTCAGGCTTAAGGCCCCCGGGCAATGGCAGATTGTGCGCCAGAAGCTCCTTCTTGAGACGGGCGTTGTTGGCCTGCAGGCGCGCGATCTCGCCCTCGAGCGCGGCACGTTCATCCGGCACCGCCTGGCACTGCCAACCGGCCGGCCTGCGCTCGCACAACGACACCTGACCGGAGCGGCCGTCGAGGCGCAGATAGCCATCGTCCGCCCGGTGGAACGTAAAGCGGCCGTCGTCGTTTTCGGGTGAACCCTGAGCGTGAGCTGCAGGAGCCGCAAGCGCGGCCGCCAATGCCACCACAGCCAGACAGGTCCGGGTCATGCCTCTCTCCTTGTGCCCGACGAGACCCCGCGCCTGCGGCGCAAAGGAATCATGGCAGCCATTTCGCCCGACCGATACCATTAGCTTAGCACCTTGCGCCGCCGCGAAGAACTCGACCAAAAGCGGCATTTGGGCGCCGGCGACAGGCCGATTCAGTTTCGATTTCAGATGTTTAGGTCACAATTCCGGATTCTTCGACTCGCCCAGACCCAGTCAGTATGGTCCGCGCGCCTCGGGAGCGGCGGTATGCCGCGATCATCGCGGGTGTCGAAAACATGGCCGACAAGAAGATGGCCGACGACGCACGCGGCAAGTCTGATCGCGACCACCCCTCCGCCGATGAGGCCGCGCTCTCCGCGAGGTTGCGTGATCTCGGCGAACGGCTCGGCCGGCACCATCCCGACCGTCCTTCCGACAGTGAGCCCGGGCAGCGTCCGAGCGCCGATCCTTCGGCGATCGCCCGCGGTTTTCGGCTGTCAACCGAGCTCGTCGCAGGAGTCCTGGTCGGCGCCGGCATCGGCTGGCTGATCGACCGCTGGCTCGGATCTTCGCCGCTGGGGATGATCGTGTTCTTACTGCTCGGCTTCGCGGCGGGGGTTCTCAACGTGATGCGGGTAGCAGGCGTGGTCCAGAACAATACGCTGGATCCGCCGAAGAAGGGGCAATAGCGGCCGCTCCGGCGGCCCGGATGAAGATAGGGCTGATCGGGCATGGATCCGATACATCAGTTCCAGATCAAGAGCCTCCTCACCTTCGGGCATATCGGTGGGGTGGAGATCGCATTCACGAATTCGGCGCTGTTCATGCTGATCGCGCTTGTGGTGATCAGTGCGCTGATGATCGGTGCCACCACCTCGCGCGCGCTGGTGCCCGGCCGGCTGCAGTCGATCGCCGAGATGTCATACGAATTCATCTCAGACACGCTGCGCTCAAGCGCCGGCAGCGAAGGGATGAAGTTCTTCCCGCTCGTGTTCTCGCTGTTCATGTTCATCGTGACGGTGAACGTGATCGGCATCATCCCCTACATGTTCACGGTCACGAGCCACATCATCATCACGATCTCGCTGGCGCTCCTGGTGTTCCTGACCGTCATCGTCTACGGCTTTTACAGGCACGGGCTGCGCTTCTTGAAGCTGTTTGTACCGAGCGGCATCCCGATCTACATCCTGCCGCTGGTCACCTTCATCGAGGTGCTCTCGTTCCTCTCGCGGCCGGTCTCGCACAGCGTGCGCTTGTTCGCCAATATGCTGGCCGGCCATATCACGCTCAAAGTGTTCGGCGGCTTCGTCGTGATGCTGGGAAGTCTCGGGTTTCTCGGCTGGCTGGGCGCACTCCTGCCGCTCAGCATGACCGTGGCGCTGACCGCGCTCGAGCTTCTGGTCGCATTCTTGCAGGCCTACGTCTTCGCCATCCTCACCTGCATCTATCTCAACGATGCCATTCACCCGGGCCATTGACGCCCGATCCTCCAAACGAACCGCAAACAGGAGACTCTCATGGACCCGCAAGCCGCAAAGATGATTGGCGCAGGCATCGCCTGCATCGGCATGGGCGGCGCCGGCGTCGGCGTCGGTACGATCTTCGGCCACTATCTCGCAGCCGCCCTGCGCAACCCGTCCGCCGCGCAAGGCCAGTTCGGCAACCTCATTTTCGGCTTCGCGGTGACGGAAGCGCTCGGCATCTTCTCGCTGCTGATCGCGCTCCTGCTGCTGTTCGCGCTCTGATCGAAGCGGACCAATGAGCTGAGCGCGGCCGGCCGAGCGCCGCCGCGCGATGTCGGAGCTGCCGATGGCACAGAAGGCCGCCAAGCAGGTCGAGACGTTGGAGCATGTTCCTCCTGGGGAGCATGGCGGCGGCTTTCCGCCGTTCCAGAAGGATACCTTCGCGTCCCAGCTGATCTGGATGACGCTCGCGTTTATCGCGCTCTATCTCCTGATGGCGCGGGTTGGGCTGCCGCGCGTGGACCGGATCATCGCAGCGCGCCGGCAGCGCATCGAGGGCGACTTCGCCGAGGCGGAACGGCTGAAAGGCGAATTGGACGCGGCGCTCGCCGCCTACGAGAAGTCGCTCGCCGACGCCCGCAGCCGGGCGCAGGCGCTCGCCAATGAGACTCGCCAACGAGAGGCCGCCGCCGCCGAGACCGCCCGCAAGGCGCTCGACGCCAAGCTCAACGCCCAGATCGCAGACGCCGAAAAGGCGATCGCCGCCCGCCGCTCCGCCGCCATGACCAACGTGCAGAGCATCGCGATCGACGCCGCGGCTGCAATCGTGCAGCGGCTGACCGGCTCGGCGCCGGGCAGCGGCGAGGTCGAAACGGCCGTGGTCGACGTGCTCAAGCGCTGAGGAAGAGATGCTCTACGAAGCCGAATTCTGGGTTGCCGTCGCCTTCGTGATCTTTGTGGGCGTGATGATCTACTTCGGCGTGAACAAGGTAATCATCGGTGCGCTCGATCAACGCGCCGCCCGTATCCGTGCGGAGCTCGACGAAGCCCGCCGCCTCAAGGAGGAGGCCCAGGCGCTGCTGGCCGAATATCAGCGCAAGCAGCACACAGCCGAGCGCGACGCCGCCGAGATCGTGGCCAGCGCCAGGGCCGAGGCCGACCGGCTCGCGGCCGAAGCCAAGACCCGGGCGGACGAATTCCTCGCGCGCCGTACCAAGATGGCAGAAGCCAAGATCGCACAGGCCGAGGCGCAGGCGCTGGCCGATGTACGCGCCGCCGCCGCCGATGCGGCTGTCGCCGCGGCCGAGAAGATCCTGACCCAGAGCGTGAAGGGCAACGTCGCCGCTGACCTCATCAGCAAAGGCATCGCCGACCTTAAGTCCAAGCTGAACTAGTGCCCCGTTTCGGAAGTTCGTTTGTCATTGCTGCACCCTCTGGCACGAACTTCGGAAACGATGGGGCACTAGCAACTCTATAATTCTAGTGCCGCTTTTCGATCTGAAGTTCCTACCTCGGTGCGTGCAACGAATAGACCTTCGGCCCGCGCTGGCGCTGCTCCTGATGACGGACACGCAGCGCGAGATCGAGCAGCGGGCCAAAGCCGTCTTCGAGCGCTGGGTTGCCTGCGATCTTGCGGCGGATGTCACGGATGATGCGCCCAAGCCGCGTGCGCAGGAATTTGAGCTCGCGCCGGGCGCGCCTGAACTGGTGGGCGTGGGTGTAGCGCCCCACCATGATGGCGGCGCGCTTGGCGACGCGCCGATAGCTCTGGCGTAGCTCGACGCCTTCGCGTTTTGACAGATCGACCAGCTTCTCGATTGCGTGGTGGGTCAGCCGCGCATCGGTCGGATGCGCAATCGCCTTCTCCTGTACGGTGGTGTCCACCACCACCCGTTCCAGATCCTTGGTCTCGATGGCGCCCGTGCGGTGCGCCACCGCAAGGCTCTCCTGCAGCAGCGCGGCGAGCTGCTCTTCACCCAGCCGCTGGCGCCAGCGGGTCAGCGACGAGCGAAGATTTACCCGAGTTTGCCGCAAGTATTGTAGGAATTTCAGATCGGCGGCACTAGCCCACGGCCGGCCGATCCGCGCTTCGCGGTGCTGCGCTATCGTGCCTTGGGCTTCTTCTTCGGCGCCGATTTCTTCTTCGCAGCCGGGTGTCCGCGGTCGCCGGCATCATCGAAGCCGATATAGACCACGTAAGCGTCAAGCGCCGCGCGCGACGGCATCGGGAAGCGCAGGTCCTCCTCGATGTCGGTAAAGTTGACGTGGGCGGCACCCGGCGGCATGGACACCGGAAATCGCCTGAACTTCGAGGTGATGGTCTTGGGCTCGACGCCTTCCTGCACGACCGCATAGCGCAGCGGAACCTGGACCTGATTGGGCGCGCCCGCAGGCCCGACCAGCACCCGCCCCTGCACGCCGACCCGCATCCTGATCTCCGGGCCCTCCAACGCACATTGGCGGGCGGTCTCGGTCAGCGTGAGCTGGTAACGCAGGTCGCTCGCCGTCGGCTGCTGGGTCTTGGCCGCGATCGCAAGCGTCGAGGCGCCCTGCCGGACGGCGACGGTTGGACAATCGTCTTCCATGGAGGGCCCCTCGACCGCTGGCGCTGCCGCCATCGCTGATCGGTCGGCCGGAGTGGAGACCACCTTGGAGAAACCGGGAATCGACGG
Organism: uncultured Alphaproteobacteria bacterium; assembly: GCA_963753575.1. Classification (GTDB taxonomy): domain Bacteria; phylum Pseudomonadota; class Alphaproteobacteria; order Rhizobiales; family Xanthobacteraceae; genus VAZQ01. The sequence goes on along the minus strand of CAVWCR010000001.1, from coordinate 605,528 downwards.
AAACCAGTCCGACGAACCGGTTGAGGCGCAACCAGAGACGGCGATCGCGATCAAGCCGCCCGCCGCGCAGATAGCTGCACATCGTCCCGATAGAAACGTCATGCCCATCGAATCGTCTGAATGCCTGAACCGACGCCCCTGTGCCTTATAGCAGGGCAACCGTGGCAGTCCCAAGGCTTTAGGTCGCATGGGACTATGGATTATCCCTGAGGCGTGCATAGAGCAGGTGGTCCTGCCACGCTCCATCGATGCAGAGGTACTGGCGGGCGAAGCCTTCCCGCCAAAAGCCGGTTTTTTCCAACAGCCTGATCGAAGCGGCATTGGCGGGAATGCAGGCAGCCTCGATTCGGTGCAGCCGCAGCGTGCCGAAGGCGAACGGGAGCAGCGCGCTGACTGCCGCTGTCATATAGCCCTGGTGCGCATAGGGCACGCCCATCCAGTAGCCGAGGCTGCCGGCCTGCGCACAGCCGCGCCGGATATTGGCGAGCGTGAGGCCTCCCACCAGGACCTGGTCGCTGCGGCGGAAGACGAAGAACGGATAGGCGAGATCGCCGCGCTGATCCTCGGTGTAGCGCTTAATGCGCCGGCGAAACGCCGCGCGGGTGAGATCGTCCGCCGGCCAGGTCGGCTCCCAGGGAGTCAGGAAATCCCGGCTCGCCTCGCGCAGCGAAGCCCATTCGGCATAGTCGGACATCTGCGGCGCACGCAGCACTACGCCATTGCCCATTATCGCGGGCAACTGCTCGGAGAAGCTGACCGTGCGAAAGAACGCCATCGACGTTCCCTGGTGCCCCGCTTCCGAAGTTCGTAATACCCTACGGAAACCCCCTCACACGAACTTCGGAAGCAAGGGGGGCACCAGCAAGCCCTAGGAGCCTAGTGCCGCTTTTGTCGCTACTGCCGTAGTAACTTCAAATCGGCGGCACTAGTCATGCGGCTTTGCGGGCCAGACTCTCTGCGATCGTGGCAGCGCTTTCAAGACCAGGTCCCGGGCCCACAGCGGCGATCGCGGGGCGGCCGCGGGCGAGCAGAGCGCGGCCCGCCGCCCGCGCGCTCTCGATCGTCACCGCCTCGATGCGCTCGACCAGCTCGTCCAACGGGATGGGCCGGCCCCAGGCGAACATCTGACGCGCGAGCTGCTCGGTGCGGGCACTCGAGCTTTCGAGCGCCATCAGGAGCCCTGCCTTCATCTGCGCTTTGGCGCGTTCGATCTCGGCCTCGTTGATGGTCTCAGCCGCATTGCCGATCTCGCCGACCACGACGCGCATCAGCTCGGGCACATCCTCGGCGTCGGTCCCCGCATAGAGGCCGAACATTCCAGTGTCCGAATAGGGCGCGTGGAAGGCATAGATCGAATAGCAGAGCCCGCGAATCTCACGTACCTCCTGGAACAACCGCGACGACATGCCGCCGCCCAGCACGCTGGTGAACACCTGCAGGCTGAACAGATTGGGGTCCCGCTGCGCGATGCCAGGCAGCGCGAGCGCGATATGCACCTGCTCGAGGTCGCGGGTCTCGATGTGCGAGCCGCCCGCGAAGTGCGCACGCTCGGGCGTCGGCGGCGACGGCCCGTTGAAGCTTGCGAACCGGCGCTCGACCTCCGCCACCACGGCGGCGTGGTCGACGGCGCCGGCGGCGGCCACCACCATGTCGGGCGCGCGGTAGTGGCGGGTCAGGTAGGCCGCAAGCTTGCGCCGGTCGAACGAGCGCACGGTCTCGCGCGTGCCCAGGATCGAGCGACCGACCGACTGGCCGGGGAACGCCGTCTCCTGCAGCCGGTCGAACACGATGTCGTCAGGCGCATCCTCGGCCGCGCCGATCTCCTGCACGATGACGTTCTGCTCGCGCTGGAGCTCTTCCGGATCGAAGGCCGGATCCGATAGAATGTCGGACAAGACGTCAAGCGCGAGCGGCACATCGGCGGCGAGCACGCGCGCGTAATAGGCCGTGGTCTCGACGCTGGTCGCAGCATTGAGGTCGCCGCCGACCGCCTCGATCTCCTCGGCGATCTGCCGCGCCGTGCGGCGCGTGGTGCCTTTGAACGCCATGTGCTCGAGCAGGTGCGAGATGCCGTGCTCGTCCGGCCGCTCGTCGCGGCTGCCGCAGCCAGCCCAGACTCCGAGCGAGGCGGTCTGCAGATGCGCCATCGCGTCGGTCACGACCACGAGACCGGACTTTAGACGCGTAATTTCGACGCTCATGCGGCTGCTCCTTGTGCGGCGCGACTCAATGACAAGATGTGACGCTCGACTGCCCCATGATCGGCCGGCAGCGTTGCGATACGCTCGGACCGCTCGGTCAGCCCGGCGAGCCAGTCGGGCAGCCGCGGACGCACGCCGCAGGCCGCCTCGACCGCATCGGGAAACTTCGCCGCGTGCGCGGTCGAGAGCACCACCATGGGCACCGCCGGATCGCGCGGCTCCTTCTCGGCAACCGCCACCGCAACCGCGGTATGCGGATCGATCAGCTCGCCGGTCTCGCGCAGCATGGTGCGTATGGTGGCGGCAGTCTCGTGCTCGTCGGCGCGATTGGCCGAGAACACCGCGCGCAGCCGCGACAGCGCGTTCATCGACAGCGAGAACCGGCGCGACTGCGCGAGCGAGCCCATCGCGGCGCGCACCGCCTTCGGGTCGCGGCCGTAAGCCTCAAGCAGGATGCGCTCGAAGTTGGAGGCAACCTGGATGTCCATCGAGGGCGACGCAGTCGCTACCACCTCGCGCGGCTCGTAGGTGCCGGTCGAGAGCGTGCGCACCAGGATGTCGTTGACGTTGGTGGCGATCAGGAGCCGCTCGACTGGCAGACCCATGCCGAGCGCGACGAAGCCCGCGAACACGTCGCCGAAATTGCCAGTCGGCACGGTGAACGAAACGCCGCGATGCGGCGCGCCGAGCGCAACGGCGGCGGTGAAGTAATAGACCGCCTGCGCCACGATACGCGCCCAGTTGATCGAGTTGACGCCGGAGAGCGCTACCCGGTCGCGAAAATCGTGGTGATTGAACAGCCCCTTCACGACCGCCTGGCAGTCGTCGAAGGTGCCTTCGATCGCCAGCGCGTGAACGTTGTCGTCCGCCGCCGTCGTCATCATGAGGCGCTGCACATCGGAGATGCGCCCGTGCGGGAACAGCACGAACAGGTCGGCGCGCGTGCGCCCACGAAAGGCCTCGACCGCGGCGCCCCCGGTATCGCCCGAGGTCGCAACCACGACCGTCGTGCGCTCGGCGCGTTCCGCCAGCGCGTGGTCCATGAGCCGGCCGAGGAGCTGCATCGCCAGGTCCTTGAAAGCGAGCGTCGGCCCGTGGAACAGCTCCAGCAGAAAGTTGTTCGGCCCGTATTGGGTGAGCGGCACAACCGCGGGCTGGCGGAAGGCGCCATAGGCTTCGCGCGCCATGCGGGCGAGGTCGTGCTCCGCAATGGCGTCGCCGACGAACGGCCGGATCACATCGACCGCCACTTCCGCGTAAGGGCGGCCGGCGAAGCCCGCGATCGTCTTGGCCTCCAGCTGCGGCCAGCTTTCCGGCACATAGAGTCCGCCGTCGCGGGCGAGACCCGCGAGCATCACCTCGACAAAGCCGAGCGGCGGGGCCTCGCCCCGGGTGGAGACATAGCGCACGGACCTCTTGGCTCCTTGCTGGCGTCGGGTATCGAAGAGTGGCGGTGCCCGACCGTGTGGCACGGACATTCCACAGCCTAAGATATTGAAAAAGTTTGCTTTTGTCCCGGGTCGCCGGGCCGAAGCAGCCATCACAGTAGCGGTCCGGGTGCCGCCGCACAAGGAAGGTCAGCCACATGTGACACGCAAGCCTGGGCACTGGTAAAGACCTCTGGCGCATTTATCCCTTGACAGCAAGTAAGCTGTCGGCTAGAAGTTCCCTCAACCTAAAGGAGCGTGCTTTTGGCCACGAAACCCAAAGAGATTGAGGTGATTGCGCCCGTCGTAACGGTTAACCGCCAGACGGGCAGTGCAGCCATTCTGTGCAGAACGGATGGGGAACCTATTCAGCTTAATCTTGCGGCTGATGTTCTTCTAACTTTGCAGGCCCGGATTGAGCAAAGGCTCGCTCAAGAGCGACATGGCGGTCTGCACATGCTGCCAGTCGCCGTAAAGTGCCTCGGCCTGGAAGCTCCGTCAGGCCTATCACGACTTCAAATCCGCCTCCTCTTAGAGAACGGATCAGAAGCCCGTCTGCCGATCCAAGAGTCTGCTCTATCGCAGCTAAATAAGTTTCTAACGAAATGGTTCGCGGATCAGGAAGATCAGGATTAGCAGTCATGGCCAAGTACACCTTCAAGCAGTTCCAGGCCGAATACCCGAACGATGCGGCATGCCTCGCCAAATTAATGGAAATCAACTACGGCGGGACCGAGATCACATGTCCGGGTTGCGGCGTTGAGCGCGCCAAGTTTCATCCGATGACCAAGCGGCGCGCGTTTGCTTGTCAGGAGTGCGGACACCACATCTATCCGGCCGCAGGGACAATCTTTCACAAGTCGCGCACGAACCTCACCAAGTGGTTCTTCGCAATGTACTTGATGACCAGTACTCGCCACGGCGTTGCGGCGAAAGAAATAGAGCGCCAACTGGGTGTCACGTACAAGTGCGCTTGGCGCATGTGTCACGAGTTGCGAAAGCTCATGGCGGCAGCAGATGGTCGCGGCGGCAAGCTTGGTGGCCCCAATAAGCACGTTGAGGTGGACGAAACCTTAGTGGGTGGCAAGGTGCGCCATCACGGCAAGGGAAAGCATCGCACTCCCACTAGGACAACCGTATTGGGCATGGTGCAGCGCGATGGCCGGATCATTGCTGGCCCGATACCAGACGAAACTAAGTACACAATAGAGCCGATCGTTCGCGAGAACGTGGAGCCTGGAACGATTGTCAGTACCGATGGTCATTATGCCTACCGCGATCTTATTGGCGAATATCAGCATGAGTATGTAAATCACGACGCGAAAGAGTACGTACGTGGCATTCACCACACCAACACAATCGAAGGCCACTGGTCCCTATTCAAACGCGCGGTCAAAGGCACGCATGTACACATCTCAACCAAGCATTCGTGGAAATACATTTCCGAGTTTAGCTATCGACGAAATATGCGGCATTCGCACTGGTCAATGTTCAATCTTTTGGTTCACGCTTTCTCGCTGCCGCGTTTACAAGAGCCGTGAAATCCTCTCGGTGATTGGGGTTCTTGTCGGATGAAGGAGGGGCGATCTCTACGGACGGCACAGCAGAAGCGGCGCGGAAGCCGCTCCCTTTCTTAGTCTCGTCGGTAGCTTTCTTGAGAATTGCCATGATTTCATCGCTCTCAAATATTTCGAAGATGTGGTTTATCGGCAGCACAACTGCGAACCCGGTACGCCGTTCTTCGCTCTTGGGCTGCGGCACGCCTTTAGGCCACGGGTCCTCTGGCGGTTGCTGAAATTTCGGAACGACCAGTTCATCCTGCGCGCTTTCGACTACATGATGGCCAATAAGAATTCCCAAAGGGAAATGTGCACGTTGTTGCATTACTTGATCGCCATCGATCTTAAATCTCGGGACGGTCCAATACACAGGAGAACCACTCAAACCAGCAATGGATTGTAACTCAATCAGATATCCGTGAACGTGCCCGCGATTGGTTGCAACCTTTTCTTCTGGAAGTGCCGCGATGTGTCCAATTCTGGCAACAGGCATGTTTCTGGTGTGCCCATAATGCGAAGTATATAGACCAACGGCACAAACTTCGTCGCCAGGCTCAGGCTCTCCAAGTTCCCTCAGCCGCTCTCCCCAATTCGTCGAGCTAATATGGATCGCAAAGAAATCGTAAATCGACGGATCAATATGGAGTGGGAATACGCATAAATCTATTGCGCGGTCCTTGAATGTGATCATCCAACTTTTTGAAAGCTTACGAGTATCGGATGACCCATCTTTTCAATTCAGCCGGACCGATACTGTATCACCGGGCACATCCTCGACGACGTGGTGGGCCGTAATGATAACTGTGTTGCCGAATTCCTCGAATGTGACGAGCCCGATTAGCGCGGTCCCGTAGGGGGTGAAGCCGCGTTCATTCTCGGCACCGATAAACGCCACTGACTTTCGGACCCGCTCGTCAACGCGCAAGCAATTCTCCAGCCATCGCCACACATGCAGCGGGAAAGGATAAACCCGCAGATCGGTGGGAATCTGGATCGTAGATTGCGCGCAACTGCTACTTGGCGTCAAGGGATAAACTCGACCTCTGGACGGCCATTATGTACTTGGCAAACCCTTTACCTCTCCGGTAGCATCGTGATTCGCTGCAACCGGAGATTCATCAGATGGCGCCGGCTCAAACAGTTGATCTAAATCCTGCCAAGAGGGGGACGGCAGTCCTTGCTGCCTGCATCGTTCAAACTCTTGGTGAATCCGATCCATCCTTTGAAAAGCGGTTTTTAGATCGCCTTTCGCGGGCAATCGCCGAGGTGAAGAGCAATCCGAAGGATTTTCCTGGGGATGCGATTTCTGAACTGGAATTGTTGTCATGGGTGAAAACCCTCATTACTGGCTGGAACCCAAGCACAGGCCCGGGAAAGAAATTCTTGGAAAGCTAGACCCTAGGAGATTCGTTCGATGGCTGAGACGTGGGAAGAGATGAATCGGGACGAAAAACTCGATCTTTTGCGCCGAGATATTAGACGGATTTTTTCTGCTCTCCAGGAGCAGGATCAGAGGATTCGAGGGCAATTTGGTCAAGATCAGGCCAGAGTCGAGGAACTAGTCCGGCGCGTAGGCGTGCTTGAACAACGGCGCTGACGCGCGCCTGGAATTCCGCCCAATAGACAGCAAATTCAGGATCGTTCATCGGGTCGTCGGGGTGTCGTTCCGGGATCATTTGGCTGCCTTTTTAGGCTTCGGCTGAGACGCCTTCGCCACTCGCTTCAGCGCCTTATCAAAGGCCGCCTGATCTTCGTTGGTTTCGAGCTCCCGCGCCGTCTCGCGGAAACGGTCAATCTGCTTTTTCGGCTTCACAAGATCGGATTTTGCCATGCCAGAGAATACCATTCCATTCGATGAAGCATTTTATGCGGCGGTTGGTCGCTTCTCAATGTCGTGGTCAATACTCGAAAGCGGACTCGATCACTCCGTTTTGATCATACACGAATTCCTCAAAACCTGCCGCGCATTTGAGCCCGATCCGCCGCGCTCGTTGGAGCGCAAAATCGATTTTCTGCGCAAATGCGTGAGACGATTACCAGAGCTCGCCCCATTTCAATCTGCTGTACTCGAATTGACCGAGAAAATCACAAAAGCGTCAGTACTTCGACATGACATCATTCATGGGTTCCTAACCGAAGATCCAAGAACGGCGAGCATTGAAGTGAAAATGTCCCGCATTATGCCGGGATCAATCAAAGCTGATACCCCGCGCCTAGAAAAACAATTTTCTCTCAATCCAACAAAGATCACGGATCGAGCCCAAGAACTGAACCAATTGGGTGCTCACGCATTGGAATTCGCGCAAGTGCTCTTCGACAAATTCGCAACGAAATAGTCGATAAGCCGCCCAGCGAATTCACCTTCCAGCTCGCTGCTGATCTCCCATTCGTTCAGCATGCGAGCCACGTCAAGCCATATCCGCTCGCGCTGCTCGGGCGTTAGCGTAATTTTTTTGCACTCATCCTTTTGGCCTTGCGCTTTCGCCATAGCCGCTCAGCCATCTGCTTGAGCGTTAGCGGTTTCGTGAGGCCGTCGGTAAGTCAGTCGCTTGCCGACGACGCCCTTGAGAGCGCGGGTAGCGCGTTCAACATCGTCAACGCCTAGCGCAATGCGATTGCTATAGCGGAAATCAAACTCCGCAAGATAGCGATGCAGATGCTTCTCGCTGCAATGCTGATAGATGCCCTTCATTCCGCGCTTGAAGATCGAGAAGTAACCCTCAACCGTATTGGTGTGGACGATGCCGCGCACGTATTCGTCAATCGTATGATTGACCGTCTCATGGCTAGCGAATTCCTTGCCGAGCTTGGTGTACCAAGAGGCCGTGTCGGTCATCAGGTTGGCTTCGCGGACGATGTTCTTGCGAACGATCGGCGCGATATCGGCAATGCGCGTGCCGTCCACATGGAATGAGCGAACACCGCCGCCGCGCGTGACGAGGCTGAGCACGGCATTCATGTGGCCCTGGCGCTTCTCCTTGGTGTGGCCATCCTGCTTGCCGTAATAGGTCTCGTCGACTTCCACGATCCCGCCAGCGCCGCCCATCGGGGCAAGGCTGCCGTCGCGCATGGCCTCGCGAATGCGGTGGGCCAGAAACCAAGCGGTCTTGTAGGTCACGCCAAGCGTGCGGTGGAGCTGGTGGGACGAACAGCCCTTCTTGCTGGCGGACAGCAGGTAGACCGCCTGCAGCATCTTGTGCAGCGGGATATGGCGGCTCTCGAAGACGGTCCCGACCGTGACCGTGAACTGCTTGCGGCATTTCTTCGCGTAGCACTTCCAGAGGCCAAGACGGGGCTTGCCGGTCTTGCCCTTGACGCCCTCAAGACGCCCTGCGTTCCCAATGGTGCCGCAGTGAGGGCATGTAACCCCATCTTCCCAAAGGAGTTTTTCCAGATGGGCGAATGCAGCACGCTCGTTCTGAAAGTATGGCTTATTGAGGATGGACACGGCAGAAGTCCTTATTTCGTAGGCACTTCTCAAATCATAGAGCAGATATTGGGTTTGTCAAGTACATAATCGCCCTCTGGACTCTGGAACAAAGCATGAATATACAGACAGGGGGTTGTGGTGCGCAATCATGCGTTGCGGCGTCCCGCTAGGGTCTGGCGAATAGTGTTTCGGGGTAATGGGGGAGCAGTGTCGTGCACAAAGGCTTGGCGCTCGGGGCGGTCGTCGCACTTGTGATGGCCGGCTGCGCGCAAGTGGAGCAGCGTCAACGGCTCACGGAACCGGTGGGCCTTGTCTTGCGGACGCCGGTTGGTGGTGCGATCGCGACTATTGTCAAAGACCGAGACTTGCCAAACGCATTCGGGCGCGCAGACGTTTATGGGCGCAAGGTCGATGCGGGCTTTACGCAGATCATCTACAGAGGTCGCGGGCTCGATGGCTCCGTTCTGGTCGAACAGGTTGACGTCGACGTTCGGTCCAACGCCAGTACCTTGACCAGAAGGCCCGTACTCTATTCGAGAACCCAGCCCGCGGTCGCTTCAGCCCGCGAGAGCGGCGTGGCATACGGCACCTCCCGTGTCGTCCGCGTCGCATCTCCGGCCGAGGAGGCTTCCATGCTGTTGCCGGAGGCGGCGCAGTTCTCCGTTCCCAAGCAAAAATCCCTGACGTTACCGACAGGACAGCGCATCGAGTTTCTGGCGGCTGAGCCGCATGAGTTGACCTATCGGATTGTTGATCGGGCGAAGTGACGCCTTGCTTCGATGAGTGACTGTTGGAATCATAGGTCGTATTGATGTCGTATTGATGGAGGGGGCCATGCGTTCGGTTTTGGCAAGCGGAGCAATTCTGGCGCTTCTGGGTGTGACAAGCACCGCATCGGCGGAGACGCTCTATAACTTCCAAGTCGCTGGCTGGCATGCCGGCGCCTATAGCAAGCATAACACCAGGCAGTTCAACCATTGCGCCGCATCGGCCGCCTATAAGAGCGGCATCTTGATGGTTTTCTCGGTATCGCGCTCCTATCACTGGAGCATGGGCTTCTCGCATCGCGGCTGGCGCCTGACGCCGGGGCAGTCCTACAACATCGCTTTCACGGTGGACCGAGACCCGCCGATCGGGAGCCGGGCGGTGGCGATCGGTCCCTCCCAGGTCGAAGTCGTGCTCGCCGACAGCACGCACCTGTTCCAGCGATTTCGGCTGGGCCAACAGTTGCGCGTGGCGGCCGCCGGTCAAATTTTCACCTTCAACCTGACCGGCACGTCACAGGTGTTGCCGGCGCTTCTGCGCTGCGTGCAGGCGAACCTGCAGCCATCCGGGCAGTCGACGGTGGCGTCGAACCCGTTCGCGGCGCCGGCGCCGGCAAATTCCGCGAGCCAAGGCCGGCCGCCGGCCTATCGCGCCGAGGCGGTCGCCCTTGCCGCCAACATTCTGGGTAGCGCCGGAGTTGTCGGTTTCCGCATCGTCAACGATGACAAGAGCGGGTTCATCGATGCAGCGTGGAAGGCGGACAGGCTGTTCGGGATGGTCAGGATCGAGCCCAAAGAGCCGCCGGCCCTGATATCGGCCGGAATGATCGCGGTGGACGCCGCCGGCTGCAAGAGCAAGTTTGCCTCCGGCTCGATGCCCGCCACCGACAAGAACGAATTGCCGCGGATGTTCACCAAGTGCGGCGAGGGCGATCAGGGCTGGACGGTCTATTACTTCATCATGCCGCGCAAAGCGGGCGGACACTATCTCATCGGCACCGGCTCGAGCGGCTCGGACGAACCGGCGCGTCAGGTCGAGTCCAACATTCGCAACGCGACCTTGACCGTGACGGGGCGATAGTCGCCGGCCTCTGCGAAGCGCGCGGACCGTTGCCAACACATTTGTGGCGCGCCCGCGATGACATCAGAGCGCATTGAGCAAGCGCGCAATAAACTCGCGCTGCCCTGGCAGGATTTTCACGCTTGCCGTCTCGGGCGAAAACCACGCGGCGCGGTCGACCTCTGGGAAGGTCGCCCGGCGACCGCTCTTCGGCGGCCATTCCATCTCAAACGTGTTGGACTTGAGCAGCGCCGGATCGAAATCGCCCTCCACCGCAAAGGTCGTGACGACCTTGCGGCCCGGTTGCGTGATTTCACCGAGCAGCCGGAAGTCGCCCTTTGGAGGCGTCCCGGTCTCTTCCGCGAATTCGCGGATCGCAGCAGCGAGTGGATTGTCCGATCCCGAATATTCCCCCTTCGGGATCGACCACGCGCCGAGGTCCTTCTTGGCCCAGAACGGACCGCCCGGATGTACGAGCAGAAGCTCGACGCCTTCCCTGCCGCGCCGATACATCAAGATGCCGGCGCTTCGTTTCGGCATGGCAAGCTCGTGGCAGGCACTCTTACGGCTGCCGCAATACCGACAACTATTTCGAGCCGGTGAGGCTCATTGCCTCCCTGGCTTCCTTGATGACGTCGGGCGGCATCGCGTAGGCGTGTTCGAGGATGGCGTGGATCTTCTCACCGCTGACCTCTTCAAGCTCGATGTTGGCCTTCTTGGCGTCCGCGATCAGGCCGGGGTCCTTCATCGCCGCGCTGAACGCCTTGCGCAGCGCCGCAACCTTGTCGGGCGGGGTGCCGGGCGGCATCAGGATGGGCCGGTCCATATCCATCGGCGCAAGGATGAGCTGCAAGATCTGCTTGGTCTTCTCGTCCTTGACGAACTCGGCGAGCGCCGGCGAGTTCAGGAAATTCGGGATCGCGCTTGAGCGCGATCTGAATAGGCACCGACACTTTCTTCTGCGGGAACCAATCCGGCCGTGTCGACTTGATCGAGGACTTGAGACCGCCGCAGCGCCCTTGCACCTCCCCGCGCTCCATCGCGAGATAGACATCGTTGCCGCCCTTATAGCCGGACACGATCTTGATCTTGGTCCCGAACAGCTTGTTGATCATCGCGGGCAGGGTCTCCATCTGGGAGCCGGCGCCGGTGCCGCCCACGACAAATCCCTTGTCGAACAGGTCACGCCACTTGGTGACGCCCGAGGCGGTCCATGACACGCAGATGCCGCTCGCCGCATTGATGCTGCCTATCCAATGCATTTTTCGCGGATCGAAATTGGCGCCGCGAATGCCATAGAGTGGAGCGAAGGGCACGCTGGAATGGACCAAACCGATGGTGGTGCCGTCCTTGGGCGCGACGTTGCTGAGATAGACCATGGCGCGGATGCCGCCAGCGCCCGGCATGTTCTGCACCACGATATTGGGCTTGCCGGGAATGTGGGCAGAGAGATAAGGCGCGAACACATGCGCGTAGCTGGAATAGCCGCCGCCCGCGCCAGCCGACAGGATCCAGTTGACGGTCTTGCCCTTGTAGAAATCCTCGATCGATCCGGCAGACGCGGTGGTCGTGCCAAGGGCGACGAGAGCGACGAGCGTGGCTTTGAGCGACCGCATGGTGGCGTTTCCTTCTGATCCCATTCACTGTCGTCCCGGCCGAGCGCCTGGGCTTAACCCGGGGGAACGCGAGCCGGAACCGACCTAAATCGGTCTTCGCGAATATGGTCCCCATTCTCGCGGGAACGATACTGCGCAATGTGGCGCACCCACCATTCATATGGTTCCGTGGTCGCTCCCACCACAGTCATCGCCTCGCCTGCGACTTTAGGGACAGGCGAATTAACCCATCACGTCGATCAGGATGCCGTCGGGGTCCGCAAGCCGATGCTCTCCCATGGCGCAACTGCGCGCGAACAGCTTCTCGAGCGCCGCGCCCTCCTTGCCGGTATGGACCGGCGCGGGCGTAAGACGCGGATTGTCCGCAGCGATGCGCTCAACATCCGCCTTGAAAGCGTCGACGCTCTCCACCTTGAAGCCGATGTGGTCCATCCCGGCCGTGATGATGCCGGTGTCCTCATAGTCGGTGATGTCCCACGGCATGATCACGAGCGTCATGTGGCCATCGGTGAGATAGTGGTTGCGATCGTCTGGGCGCTTGTCGACGTTCTTGGGCGCGAGCTCGAACACGTCGCGATAGAACGTCGCCATGTCGTCGGGATTCATCGTGCGCAGCGCCACGTGGTTGATGTGGCGTGGATTGGCCTTGCCATCGTTCTCGACATAAACCGACGTGCGGTTGGCCATGTCCTTCTGTGAGAGATCGAACATGTTGCCGTCGGGATCGTGGGTCGTGATGCCCGCAAACGGGCGGGTCGACGGGCGCTTGAGCCACTTCACGGTGGGGTAGCGCTTGCGCATGCGGTCGAACACAGTCTCGCAGTCCTCGACCTGAATGCCGAAATGATCAAGACCAGCCGAGCGCCCGGCGCGGCGCGGATTGATGTTGAGGCCGACGTAGCCGTCGCCGACCGTGACCGCGCGGCCGGGCCGGGTCTTATCGGAGGTCCGCATGCCAAACGCGGCGATGTAGAATTGCGCGAGCTGGGCGTAATCTTCGCTCACGATCGCCACGTGGTTGATCTTCGAGAACATCAGGAACCTCCCTGCCGAGGCCGGCTGCGCCGGATTTGTTGAATGGCGGGCATTGTGCCCGAATTCATCGCAAGGGGAAAGCTGCGTGACGCCGCGCCAAGCGGCCGCGAGCGTTACTACACGCAGAAATGGTACTCACTCGGCGGGGGCCGGCTGCCCGCCGCGCAGATCGAGGGCAAACAGGCCCGCTGTGATGACGAGCAGCACCGCCGCACTGATCGCGAGCGACCAGTGCACGCCCACGAGGCTGCCGCCCATGCCGACGGTGACGCCGGAGAACGCCCGCATGCCGTTGAAACTCGTGCCGTAAAGACCGATCACGCGACCGCGGATCGGCGGCGGCGCGTGCATCTGCACCAGCGTCTGCGACATCGCGCCGAAGGCGAGATTGAGAAAGCCCGCCACGAACAGGAGCGCGAGTGAAACGACGTACACGTTCGAAGCCGCAAAGCCGCCCATGCACAGACACCACAGAAGGACCAGCACGAACGCGATCCTCGGGTTCGCGTGCAGGATGCCGCGGCTCTCCAGGATCACGCCGGCCGTAAGCGCGCCGGCCGCGTTGGCGGCGAGCAGCATGCTGTAGTAGACATCGGCGGCGCCGTGGCCGAGATCGGCGGCAAATTCGGGCATCTGCGCCTGATAGGCATTGCCGATCACGAACGACGAGGCGCCCGCCAGCAGCGTCATCGAGACGACCACGCGATTGCCGGCGATTTCGCGCGCGGTCGCCACGATCCCGGAAGCGGCGCGGCGCGGCTCTAGACGCGGCTCGCGATGGAGCGGCGCTCGCACCAGCCAGAGCGTGAGCGGCAGATAGATCAGCGCGCCGATCAGGATGCTGGGCGACGGACCGAACGCCAAGAGCATCGCGCCGCCCACCGCCGGCCCGCCGAGGAGCCCAGCCACGCGCGACATCGACAACAGCCGCACCGCGCTGTGCAATTGCGAGTGCCCGACGATGTGATGGATCAGGAGCTGCGAAGCCGGCCCCCACAGGACGCCCGCGATGCCATGCACCGAGAAGATGACGACGGCGTGCCAGATCTCCAGCGTATCGGTGGCGAACAAAATGCCCCACGCGAGCGAGCAGAGCATGAACAGCACCATCCCGACCTGGATGATGCGGCGCGGGTCGAGCCGGTCGGCAAGCGCGCCCGCGCTGACCGAGAACAGCAGGAACGGCAGCCAGTGCGAGATCACCGCATAGCCGCCGAGCGCCGGCGACTGGAATTTCTGAAACACCATCCAATAGCTGATCACGTGCTCGATCGAGTTGGCGGTCATCGCGAGCGCGCTGCCGACGAGATAGAAGCCGTAGCCGGGCGCCTTGAGCGCCGCGAAGGCGCGATGCGGCTCCGCTGACGTTTGGGATGGGACGTCGTTTGTCACGGAACTGTAATCTGGTGCAGGATGTCGAACTCCTTCTTCCACCTCAAGAAGACCCCGTCAAACGGCACCTGCCAAATCCGCCGCACAGTTCGATTGCGCGCGGTGCATAGCGGCGACGGGGTGGCCCCACCGATGTCCGCTTTTTGCCTTGAGTTCAACGCGAATAGACTTTAGATCGGGTCGAAGTCAGGGCTTTTCACTGGCGTATCGAGTGGCAGATGGATGCCCGAATAGTCACCTGTGCGCAGTGCGGGCAGCGCAACCGGATTTCGGCGACCTCGAAAACAGGCATTTGGAAGTGCCGCACCTGCGGCACCGTCCTGTCGGCGACGGGCCCGGCAGCCGCACGGCGGGTGCCTTATCGCGTCCTGCTCGTCGTCGCCCTGGTGCTGCTGCCAATCGTCGCCTATGCGTCGCTATGGACGCTGGAGGCGAAGCGCTCACGGGCGTTCGCAGCCGCCGCCGCCCATGAATTCAGTCAAGGCAATTTCGATCGCGCCGCCGTGCTGGCGCTTTCCGGGTTGCCGAGGCCGGGGTCGCTGTTCGACCTGTTCCAGCCCCACGATGCCGAAGCAGAGTTGCGCCGCACGGGAATACACCAAATCAGAGATGAGCGGCTGCTCCCCAAGGCCAAGGGCGCAAGCTTCTCGGTAGTGAAGGAGCGTTTCCTGGTCGGCATGACCGGAGGCATGGAGCTCACTCTCACCGACCTGGCCAATGGACAAGACCGTCGCCACAACATCGCGGCGGTCTGCGCCGGCGCGCAGGCACATGAGGGCCGCGGACCCGGTTGCGTGGTCCGCGACATCGACGCCGACGACGATGGCCAGCGCTTATTGCTCGCGCTTAACGACGGCTCGGTCTGGCTCGTGGCGGCGGATCAATCGACCAAGGCGCTGGTCGCGCCCAAGTGCCATGCGGCCTCGAACGACAACGCTTCGACATCGAGCGCCGCAATGAGCGCCTGTGCGGTGAGCCGTGTCCATCTCTCGCCGACCGGACGCCATGCCATCATCAGCCCGGCGCCGCAGGCGTTCACGGCCATCGACCTCGAAACAGGCGCCAAGCACACGCTCGACTTCACGAGCGATTGCGCCGACGAGACGGCGCCAGCCGCAAAGTCTCTCTGCCTGGAGAATCCGGTTCGTGTCCTCACGTTCCGTGGCGAGGACGTGCTCCTGTCGCGCCACGGCAGCCGCGCCACGTTGTGGCTCTTGTCCGAGGACGGCGCCACGCGCGACCTGCCGGTCCCGATTGATCGCGCGGTGACCGGCTCTGACGGCACATTCACGGGCTATTCGATCTCCGGTGACACGGTCACACAAATCGTTCCAGCGAGCGCGCAAACGCTCACGCTGGGATTGACCGTCAAAGTGGGAAACTGCGAGGCGGCTGGCACCGCCGGCCAGACGCAGGCGCGCGCGCAGGGTTGCCGCATCTCCTCGATCGCGGTGTCGCCCAAGAATTCCGATCTTGCCATCGCGGTCACCAGCGGCGACATCATCGTGCAACGGCCGGTCGCGGGCAACGAGACCCCTACGCGGCGCACCCTGACAATCGATTGCCTGCCGCTGAAGGCGGACGCTTTCGCGCTGTTCGACATGGATCGTCCTAGCCACTGCAGCATCACCGCCCTGCGGTTTGCACCGAACGGATCGGCGCTGGCGGCATTCGGCAATGACCGCGTTGTGCGGGTGTTTCGAACAAGCGATGGCGCGCGGCTGGCATCGGTCGCGTTGGAGGCGCCCGTCCGATATTTCGGCTTCGACACAGACGGCGAAGCGCTGGTCGTCGCCCTCGACACCGGTGCCATCCGCCGGTTCGATCTCGCCGTAACGGGCTCCACGGGCCCCAAGCGCCCCAGCGGGCTCGGCGCGCTCCGCGGCGCAATCTGCGCCAGTCTCGGCGATCACGCGACCCCGCTGACGAATCTCAGCGACACGGATCTCGACGAGGTCCGAGGCCGGTTCCCCGGTCTGCGGCTGACCGCGTCCGACCGCTCCCCCTGCGCAAGCCCCTGAGGCCGCTCCAGCGCTGACCGCGCGGGAGCCCCCTGGACGCTATTTGCATTTGAAATGGCAATAGGGGTGGTGTAACCATCGAATCAAACAGTCAAACCATCGTTTCTGATGTTTCAGACATGATAACCGGCGCTCAAATGCGAGCGGCCCGCGCCCTGCTCGGCATCGACCAGCGGGAACTGGCGCAACGCTCGGGGCTGTCGCTTCCGACCATTCAGCGGATGGAATTGAGCGATGGCGTTATCCGCGGCAACGTCGATTCCCTGATGAAGCTGGTCGAGGCGCTGGGCGCCGCCGGCATCGAACTGATCGGCGAGGGCGCCGCGAGCCAAGGCCGCGGGCGGGGAGTGCGGTTGCAGACATGAGCGAGAGGCTAGCCATCATTGCGGGCCGGACGCCCGCCCCCGGGGGACTTCGATGGTCGTCGCCGCGCTGATCCTCGCCGCAGGCCTCTTGGCAATCGTGCCCGTCGCCATCGCGGTCGGACGCTCGCCCCACGCCTGCTTCATCGTCTATGGCGCGAGCTTGGCGGCCTCGGCCGCTCTCTTTCTGATCGCGCTTGCATCCCTTTTTGCCTCGCCATCGACCGCCCAGCTTCCGCTCGGGTTGCCTTGGGTCGGCGCCCACTTCCGGCTCGACGCGCTTTCGGCCTTCTTCCTGGCGGTGGTCAATCTCGGCGGCGCGGCCGCGAGCCTCTATGCGATCGGCTACGGCGAGCATGAGACGGCACCGCTGCGCGTATTGCCGTTCTATCCGGCGTTCCTCGCCGGCATGACGCTGGTGGTGCTTGCCGACGACGCCTTCTCGTTCCTGGTATCGTGGGAGTTCATGTCGCTCACCTCGTGGGCGCTGGTCATGGCGCATCATCGCGTGGGCGACAACGCGCGCGCCGGCTATGTCTACCTGATCATGGCGAGCGCCGGCACGGCGGCGTTGATCCTGACCTTTGGTCTCCTCGCCGGCCCCGACGGCGGCTACAGCTTTGCGCAGATGCGCGCGGCTCATTCTGAGTTCGCCGCCGCGATCTTGATGCTGGCGCTCGTCGGCGCCGGCTCGAAAGCCGGTATCGTGCCGCTGCACGTCTGGCTGCCGCTCGCGCACCCGGCAGCACCGAGCCACGTTTCGGCGCTCATGAGCGGCGTCATGACCAAGGTCGCGGTCTACGGCTTCGTGCGCATCGCGTTCGATCTCGCCGGCGAGCCGGCGTGGTGGTGGAGCATCGTGGTGCTCGCGCTCGGCGGTGTCACTGCGGTCATGGGCGTGCTCTACGCGTTGATGCAGCACGACCTGAAACGGCTGCTCGCCTATCACACAGTCGAGAACATCGGCATCATCTTTATCGGGCTTGGCCTTGCGCTCGCGTTCAAGGCGCACGGCATGGCGCCCGCGGCCGCTCTTGCGCTCACCGCCGGCCTCCTGCACGTGTTCAATCACTCACTTTTCAAGAGCCTGCTCTTCTTCGGCGCCGGCGCCGTGCTCAACGCGACCGGCGAGCGCGACATGGAGCATCTCGGCGGGCTGATCCATCGCATGCCGCAGACGGCGTTCGTGTTCCTGGTGGGCTGCGCCGCCATCTCGGCACTGCCGCCGCTCAACGGCTTCGTGTCCGAATGGCTCACCTTCCAGGCGATCCTGCTGAGCCCGCAGCTGCCGTCCTGGGGCCTCAAGCTGATCGTGCCGGCGGTCGGCGCGCTGCTCGCGCTTTCGGCCGCGCTGGCAGCCGCCTGCTTTGTCAAAGCCTTCGGAGTGACATTCCTCGGCCGGCCGCGCACACCCGCCGCCGGGCAAGCGACTGAGACCGACCGATTCTCGCTTGCTGCGATGGGTTTTCTCGCCGCGCTCTGCCTCGTCGCCGGCATCGTGCCCGGCATCTTCATGGACGCGCTCGCGCCCGCGGTCGCAAGCCTTGTCGGCCAGCGACTGCCGGTGCAGACCGGCGTGCAATGGCTCTCGATCATACCGATCGCGGAGGGCCGCAGCTCTTACAACGGCCTGCTCGTTTTCCTGTTCATGGTCATATCCGGGACGCTCGCGGCCTCCGCGATTTATCGCTTCGCGTCCGACCGGCTGCGGCGGGCGCCGCCGTGGGACTGCGGCTATCCCGATGCCAGCCCGGCGACCCAGTACACGGCGGACAGCTTCGCACAGCCGATCCGGCGCGTGTTCGGCACTGTCGTGTTCCGCGCCCGCGAGCACGTCGAGATGCCACCGCCCGGCGACACCCGTCCGGCGCGGTTCAAGGTCGACTTGCGTGACCTTGTCTGGGATACGCTCTATGCGCCGCTCGCCGCCGGCGTCAGCGCGGCGGCCGACCGCCTTAACCACCTGCAGTTCCTGACCATCCGCCAGTTTCTGAGTTTTGTGTTTGCCGCGCTCGTCATCCTGCTCCTGGTGCTCGCGATATGGCCCTGATCCGCGATCTCCTCGTCCAGGGCGCGCAGATGCTGCTGGTGCTGCTGCTGGCGCCGCTGCTCACCGGGCTGGTGCGCAAGATCAAGGCCCATCTGCTGCGCCGGCAGGGGCCGCCGCTGATCCAGCCCTACCGCGACCTCATCCGGTTGATGCGCAAGGAGGTGGTGCTGGCCGAGAACGCCTCCTGGCTGTTCCGGGTCATCCCCTATCTCATTTTCGCCGCCACCTGGGTGGCCGCCTCGCTGGTTCCGACCTTCCGCACCGGCCTCCTGTTCAGCTGGTCGGCCGACCTGATCGCGATCATTGCGCTCCTTGGTAGCGCCCGCTTCTACCAGGCGCTCGCCGGCCTCGACGTGGGAACGAGCTTCGGCGGCATCGGCTCGAGCCGCGAGGTGATGATCGCCTCGCTCGCCGAGCCCGCCATGGTGATGATCGTGTTCACGCTCGCCCTGATCGCCGGCTCGACCCAGCTTTCCACCATGGCCAGCCACTTTCTTTCCGGCGAGATCGGGCTGCGCGTATCGCTCGGGCTCGCGCTCATCGCCCTGATCATCGTGGCGATCGCCGAGAACGCCCGCATTCCGGTCGACAACCCGGCGAACTCATCTGGAACTCACCATGGTGCACGAGGCCATGGTGCTGGAATATTCCGGCCGCCACCTGGCGCTGATCGATCTCGCCGCCTCGCTGAAATTGCTGCTCTACGTCTCGCTGATCGCTTGCCTGTTTACGCCCTGGGGGATGGGAGCGCCCGGCGCCAGCGTTACCGCGCTCGCGATCGGCATCGCCGCCTATCTCGGCAAACTTGCCACCGGCGGTGTCCTGCTCGCCGTGTTCGAAACATCAATCGCCAAGATGCGGGTGTTCCGCGTGCCGGAGTTCCTGGGCGCGGCATTGATGCTCGGCCTGCTCGGGACGCTTCTTCTCTTCGTTTCGCGGAGCCTCTAGAGATGCGCGGCCTGACCTTCGACATCGCCCACATGTTGGCCGGCTCGCTGGTGCTGGTGAGCTTCATGCAGCTCTACCAGGACCGGCTTTCGGCGCTGCTGAACATCTTCGCGGTTCACGCCTTCGTGCTGACGCTGTCGGTCGCCTGGCAGGCCTACGTGCAGGCCGCCCCGCACCTCTATGTCACCGCCGCGATTGCGCTCGTGTTCAAAGCGATCA
This sequence comes from uncultured Alphaproteobacteria bacterium, assembly GCA_963753575.1. GTDB lineage: Bacteria > Pseudomonadota > Alphaproteobacteria > Rhizobiales > Xanthobacteraceae > VAZQ01. The sequence continues at coordinate 585,444 of CAVWCR010000001.1, read as the reverse complement.
TCATCCCCGTGGCGCTGCATCGGATCATCGTGCGGCTTGGCATCCACCGCGAGATCGAGAAGGTAGTCGGCGTCGGCACCGCCATGCTCATCGGCATCGGCCTCGTCGCGCTCTCGATGGTGGTGATGCTGCGGGTGACTGCCGGCGCCGATCCGCTGGCACGCGAGGACCTCGCGTTCGCGCTCTCGGTCGTGCTGCTGGGCCTCCTGATGATGGTGACCCGCCGCAATGCGGTGGGGCAGGTGGTTGGCTTCATGTCGCTCGAGAACGGGCTCGTGCTCGCCGCGACCGGCGCCAAGGGCATGCCGCTCGTGGTCGAGATCAGCATCGCCTTCTCGATCCTGATTGCTTTCATCGTGATCGGGATATTTCTCTTCCGCATCCGCGAGCGCTTCGACACGGTCGACCTGCAGGCACTCGATCGCTTCCGCGGAGAGCGCCAATGAGCCTCGACGCCGTCACCGCGATCCTTTTGATCCCGGCGATCGCCGCCGCACTCCTTGCGGTCATGCCCGGCTACCGGGCAACGGCGCGGTTCAACGTGCTGGCCGCCCTCGCCACCTTCCTGGTCGCGCTGTCGCTCCTGTTCGTGCGACCGCCGGCCGGCCCCTACCTGCACATCGATGATCTCAACAACGTGTTCATCGTGCTGACCACCTTCGTAGGCTTCACCACCAGCGTGTTCAGCGCAAGCTACATCGACCATGAGCTCGAGAGCGGACGACTGAAGCCGACTTTCCTGCGCTTCTATCACGCGATGTACCAGGTGCTCATGTTCGCGATGAATCTCGCGCTCGTCGCCAACAACATCGGCGTGATGTGGGTGGCAATCGAGCTCGCGACGCTGACCACGGTGCTCATGGTCGGCATCTACCGTACCCATGAGGCGCTCGAAGCAGCCTGGAAGTATTTCATCCTGGGCAGCGTCGGGATCGCGCTCGCCCTGTTCGGCACCATCTTGATCTACATGGCGGCGCGCCCGAGCGTGGGCGAAGGCCTCGACGCCATGGTCTGGACCACGCTTATCGAGCACGCCGCAGCGTTCGACCCGGCGCTGCTTAATCTGGCGTTCGTGTTCCTGCTCTTGGGCTACGGCACCAAGGTCGGGCTTGCGCCGCTGCACGCTTGGCTCCCTGACGCCCACGCGGAAGGCCCGACCCCGATCTCGGCGGTGCTCTCAGGGCTTCTCCTCAACGTGGCGCTCTATGCGCTGTTGCGATTCAAGATGCTGCTCGCCGCCAACCCGCACGCGCTCGCGCCCGGCCCCCTGATGGTAACGATGGGACTGATCTCGGCGCTGTTCGCGGCGTTCATGCTCTACCGTCGGCGCGACATCAAACGCATGTTCGCCTATTCCTCGATCGAGCACATGGGCATCATCACGTTTGCCTTCGGCATGGGCGGGCCACTCGCCAATTTTGCCGGGCTCCTGCACATGACCATGCACTCGCTCACCAAGTCGGCGATCTTCTTCGCGGTCGGACACATTGCGCAGGTCAAGGGCACGCAGCGCATCGCCGATATGGGCGGCCTGACAGAGACCCACCCGGTGCTCGGCTGGGGGCTTGTGCTCGGCGTCATCGCCATCGCCGGCCTGCCGCCGCTCGGCATCTTCATGAGCGAGTTCCTGGTGGTGACCTCAACCTTCCCGCGCGCGCCATGGCTTGCAATCGGGCTGGTGTTTGCCATCCTGATCGGGCTTGCCGGCCTGTTCCTGCGCCTCAATGCGATCGCGTTCGGCGAGCCGCGCGGCCCGACCGCCGAGGCGAAGGCCTCCTACGTGCCGATGTTCGCGCATCTTGCGCTGGTGCTGGTGGCCGGCGTGTACATGCCGCCGCACCTCGTCGTCTGGTTCCAGAACGTCGCCAAGCTCCTTGGGTAGCCATGATCATCGACACGATCGCAGGCGAGCGCATCGAAGGCCACCGTCCCTGGCCACGGGTGATCGTGAATGCGGATGGCTGGCGTCGCGCGGGCGAGGAGCTCAAAGCCGGAAATTGGACGCTGCTCGGCCTCTGGGGCGACACCGGCGCCGTCCACATGGCGGTGCTCGACGAGGGCGCAGGCGATGTCGCGGTGCTCACGATCGAGTGCCGCGACGGCACCTTCCCCTCGGTCGGCGCCATGCATTCTCCAGCGATCCGTCTCGAGCGCGCGATCCACGATCTCTATGGGCTCGTGCCGGTCGGTGCGCCCGATCCCCGGCCCTGGCTCGACCTCGGCTTCTGGAGCGTCGAACAGCCGCTTGGATCGGCTCGCATCATGGCGACGCGCGCGCCCTATGCGTTTCTGCCGGTCGAAGGCGAGAATCTTCATCAAATTCCGGTCGGCCCCGTGCACGCCGGCATCATCGAGCCCGGCCATTTCCGCTTCACCGCCAATGGCGAAACCGTGGTGCGGCTCGAACAACGGCTCGGCTACGTTCACAAGGGCATTGAATTGCTGATGGCGGGCGCGTCACTCGACCAAGCCGCGCGCCTGGCAGGACGCACCTCGGGCGACAGCACAGTCGCCTATGCGCTCGCCTTCGCGCACGCGGTCGAAGCCGCGCTCGACGTCGCCGTGCCGTCGCGTGCCCGTTATCTGCGCGCGCTGATGGCGGAGCTCGAACGGCTCGCCAACCACTTTGGCGATATCGGCGCGATCTGCAACGACGCATCCTTCTCGATCATGCTCGCCCAATGCGGCATCCTGCGCGAGCGCACGCTACGCACAGCCGACGCCTGCTTCGGGCACCGCCTGATGATGGACCGTGTGGTGCCGGGCGGCGTCACCCATGATATCGCGGCCGACGGGATGGCGGCCGTGACCGCTTTGCTGGCAGAGGCCCGGCGCCTGTTTCCGCGTCTTGTGGAGCTCTACGACAACACCGCCTCATTGCAGGACCGCACCGCGCTGACCGGCATCTTGCGCGCGGACCTGGCGCGCCAGTTCGGCGCCGGCGGTTATGTCGGGCGCGCCAGCGGCCGCACCTTCGACGCACGCAAGACGCTCGCCTACCCGCCCTATGGCGAGCTCGATTTCGAGGTGCCGACGCGCAATGCCGGCGATGTCGATGCCCGCGTATGGATCCGCATCAACGAGGTCGAGCAGAGCCTGTCGCTGATCGAGCAGATCTTGCGGCGCCTGCCTGACAGCGCGCTCCGGACCGAGGTCAAGCCCGCCAGCGAGCCTCGCGAAGGACTTGGGCTTGCCGAAGCATTTCGCGGTGACGTGCTCGCCTGGCTGCGATTAGATGGCGACCGGGTCGCGCGCTGTCACCTGCGCGACCCTTCCTGGTTCCAGTGGCCGCTGCTTGAAGTGGTGATCGAGGGTAACATCGTGGCCGACTTTCCGCTCTGCAATAAGTCGTTCAACTGCTCCTATTCTGGCCACGATCTCTAGGATCAAGGACCATGCGACGGACCCTGCTTGAGGGCATGCTGAACCGGCCGCTGACCGAGGCGCCGCCGGGCGCCGACGACGCCATGCTTGCCGAGCTCGCCGACAAGGTCGATGCGGCGGCGCGGCGGCGACTTGGCCGCAGCCTCTCGATCCGCGAAGTCGATGCCGGCTCCTGCAACGGCTGCGAGTTGGAAATTCACGCGCTCAACACTGCGTTCTACGATCTCGAACGCTTCGGGTTGCGCTTCGTGGCTTCCCCACGCCACGCCGATGTGCTGATGGTAACTGGCCCGGTCACGAAGAACATGCGAGCGGCGCTCGAGCGCACCTACAACGCCACGCCCGATCCCAAATGGGTGGTGGCGGTCGGCGACTGCGCGGTCGACGGCGGCATCTTCTCAGGCAGCTACGCGGTCGCAGGTGGCGTCAAGGACGTAATCCCGGTCGACCTGCACATCCGCGGCTGCCCGCCACGCCCGGTTGCACTGTTGCAGGGCTTGTTAGCTTTGGTGGAAAAGCAGAGCGGGTAGACGCGAGCCTGTGCCTCGCGACTGCGCCAAGTCGCAACCTCCGCGTCGCGCTTGCCAGTTGCCAGGATCAGGCCCAATCTATGCGCCAAATAATGCGGCAGGAAACGCCATGGCGGCACCGCGACAGATCAAGCTCGGTATGTTTCTGCGGCCAGCGGGCCACCACATCGCGGGTTGGCGGCACCAGGACGCCTGGGCCGACGGCGGCCTGAGCTTCCCCAAATATGTCGAGATGGCACAGACCGCTGAACGCGGGCTGTTCGACCTGATGTTTTCGGCCGACGCGCTCACCGGCGAGCGCTACGACCGCGAGACGCTCTCGCGCACATCCTACGTCGCCTGGATCGAGCCGATGTCGCTCCTGACCGCGCTTGCGGCCGTGACGCGCAACATCGGCCTCGTCTGCACCGCAACCACGACCTACGACGAGCCCTACCACATCGCCCGCCGCTTTGCTTCGCTCGACCTGATCAGTGGCGGACGCTCGGGCTGGAACCTCGTTACCTCCGCCAACAACGCAGAAGCACAGAATTTCGGCCGCGACCAGCACCTGCCCAAGCACGAGCGCTATCGCCGTGCGCGCGAGTTCGTCGACGTGGTGCGCGGCCTGTGGGACAGCTGGGACGACGACGCTTTCATATTCGACAAGGCGGATGGCCGCTTCTATGACCCTGACAAGCGCCATGTGCTCGACCACAAGGGCGAGTTCTTCAAGGTCAGGGGGCCGCTCACCGTCTCACGTTCGCCGCAGGGCCAGCCGGTGGTGGTGCAGGCGGGCGCCTCCGATGACGGCCGGCAACTTGCGGCGGAAACCGCTGAAGTGGTGTTCTGCGCGCACCAGACGATCGAGGCGGCGCGGTCGTTCTACGGTGACGTGAAGACCCGCATGGCACGCTGCGGGCGCGACCCCGATCATCTCAAGATCATGCCGGGGCTGAGCGTATTCGTCGGCCGCACGCGCCAAGAGGCGCAGGACAAGTTCGACGAGTTGCAGAACCTCATCCACCCGGCAGTCGGCGTCGCGCTCTTGTCGAAGTACATCGCCTGGGACCTGACCGACTATGACGTCGATGGGCCGGTCCCCGTGGTGCCACAGGATCGCGGCGCGCCGACGCGCTCAGCGCTGCTCAGCGACACCGCGCAGGCGGAAGGGCTGACCATCCGCCAGCTCTACCAGCGCATCGCCGGAGGGCGCGGGCACTATCAGGTGATTGGCTCGGCCGAGGAGGTCGTCGACCTGATGGAGGAGTGGTTTACGACCGGCGGCGCCGACGGATTTAACGTGCTGCCGCCGTTCTTTCCGAATTCGCTTGATGAGTTCAACGCGCTCGTGGTGCCGGAGCTGCAACGCCGGGGCCTCTATCGCACCGCATACGAGGGTTCGACGCTGCGCGAGAATCTCGGCCTGCCGCGGCCCGAGAGTAAGCTCGCCGGCCGCGCCGCCAAGTCGCAGGCCGCGGAATGATGCGATGTGCCAATAATCGATCCGGCGCCGGCAACCCGCACGCGCGGGCAACAACAAAATCGCCGCACGCCATGACAATCGAAGGCGGAGGAAACACGTCAATGGCAAAGCTCCTGGGCGCCGCGCTGACCGGCGCCATGATCGTCGCCTCCGCGCCCGCCATGGCCGATACGGTCGCCGACTTCTACCGCGGCAAGCAAATCCGCGTCATCGTGCGGACCACGCCGGCCACCGACTACGATCAGTACTCGCGGCTGATCGGTCGCTTCATGGGCAAACATATTCCCGGCAACCCGTCGATGATCGTGGTCAACATGCCGGGCGGTGGCGGCATCACGGCGGCGAACTATATGGCGCAAGTTGCCCCGCACGACGGCACCGTGATCGGCATCGTCAGTCAGGGACTCGCCGCCGACCAGGCGCTCGGCCTGTCGCCGCAGCTCAAGGCCAACCTGCGCGAGTTCGGTTGGATCGCCAACGTGATCTTCTCCAACCAGCTCCTCGTGGTGTGGCACACTTCGCCGACCAAGACGCTGGAGGACGCCAAGAAACGTGTCACCACCATCGGCACCACCGGCGCCGGCTCGGCGTCGGTGCAGTACCCGGCGTTCTACAACAATGTACTCGGCACCAAGTTCAAGATCGTGTTCGGATATCCGGGCGGCGCCCACATCGACCTTGCGATGGAGCGCGGCGAGGTCGAGGGCCGCGGCACCAATCCCTATTCCTCCTACATGGCGTCGCACCCGACCTGGCTTCCACAGAAATTGATCGTTCCCCTCGTGCAGGCCGGCCTCAAAAAAGAACCGGCACTGCCCAATGTGCCGCTGATCCGCGATCTGCCGGTCAAGGCGGAGGACAAGCCCTTGCTGGAATTCATGGCGCGCGCCTCCACAGTGGGACGGCCGCTGGCGACGACGCCGGGTGTGCCGGCCGAGCGCGTAAAGGCGTTGCGCGCAGCTTTCGCCGCAACCGTCAAGGATCCCGAATTCATCGCCGGCGCCGCGCAGGAGCACATGGCGGTACGCCCGCAGAGCGGCGAGGCCATCCAGGAGATCATATTCGGGCTGCTCGATACGCCCAAGGACGTGCGCGAACGGATGAAGGTCGTGTTGCAGCCCAGGGACGACGAATTGGTCAAGAAGACGTCGCGATAGCGGCCAGAGCAAACGTCGGTTGTCGAGAGATGAAGCGATAGCGCAAGGAGCAAGGATCATGTTGCGGATTGCAGGCACGATATTGAGCGGCGCGCTCATTCTACCGGTCGTGGGCGCCGCCAAGGCCGACCCGGTGGCCGACTTCTACAAGGGCAAGCAGATCCGCTTTATCGTGCGCACCACGCCGGGCGGCGACTACGATCAATATACCCGCCTCATCGCCCGCTTCATGGGCAAGCACATTCCGGGCAATCCGCAGTTCGTGGTCGTGAACATGCCCGGCGGCGGCGGCATTACGGCGGCCAACTACATGACGCAGGTCGCCCCGCGCGACGGCACCGTCATGGGGATCGTCAGTCAGGGGCTTGCCGTCGACCAGGCGCTCGGCATTTCGCCGCAACTCAAGGCCGATCTGCGCGAGTTCAAGTGGATCGCGAACGTCGTCTATTCCAACCAGCTCTTGGTGGTGTGGCACACCTCGCCGACCAAGACACTGGAGGACGCCAAGAAGCGCGTGACCACCATCGGCACCACCGGTGCCGGCTCGGCGTCGGTGCAATACCCCGCGTTCTACAACAACGTGCTCGGCACCAAGTTCAAGATCGTGTTCGGCTATCCGGGCGGCCAGCATATCGACCTCGCCATGGAGCGCGGCGAAGTCGAAGGCCGCGGCACCAATCCCTATTCGGGTTGGATGGCGTCGAAGCCGACCTGGATTCCGGAGAAGCGGATCATTCCGTTGATTCAGGCGGGCCTCGAGAAGGAGCCGGCGCTGCCGGACGTTCCGTTGATCCTGGATCAGCCGGTGAAGCCCGAGGATAAACCGCTTCTGTCCTTCATGGCGCATGGCTCGACCGTCGGGCGGCCGCTGGCCACGACGCCGGGCGTTCCGGAAGAGCGCGTGAAGGCGCTGCGCGCAGCGTTCGCCGCAACCGTCAAGGATCCGGATTTCCTCGCTGCCGCCAAGCACGAGAACATGGAAATCCGGCCGATGACCGGCGACAGGCTGCAGGAGGTGATCTTCAGCTTGCTCAACGCGCCCAAGGACGTGCGCGACCGCATGAAGATCGCGCTGCAGCCCAAGGACGAGTACACGGAGAAGAAAAAGAAGTAGGGCGCCCTCTGCGGCGCCCCCGTTGCGCTCAATCTTGGCTACTTGCTGCGCCCGAGCGCCTTGATCGTCCGCTTCACGATCTCGGCCGGCGTCTTGTAGGCATTGGCGACCACGTCGGTCATTTCGCGCGCAGTCACCGGAACGACATTGAGTTTCAGCTTGCGCGCATCCTCACGAAAGGCGGGATCCGCGAGCGTTGCCGCGAACGCAGTGCGCAATGCCGCTAGGCGCTCGGCCGGCACGTCGGGCGGCGCCACGAATGGGCGTCCGATGGCGACGCGCCCAAAGAACAGCTCGAGCGCTTTGCGATCTTCCGCTGACTGCGCACTCTCGATCACCATCGGTACACCCTTGAGGCGCGGATCGGGTGTGAGCGCCGCCTGCAGCAGCACGTTGATCTGACCGCTCTTCGCGAGGTTGCCGCGCGAGAGCGAATCGAAAGCGAGGCAAATGCCCTGCACTTCGTTTCGCTCCATCGCGAGCTGAATGTCGTGCGAGCCCTTGTAACCCTTCACCAGCTTGAATTTCATGCCGATGAGCGCCGACAGGAACTGCGGATAGATCGCTGTGTCGGCGCCCGATCCGGTGCCGCCGACGGTGAGTTCCTTGCTGTAGAGGTCCTGCAGCTTTTGCACCGCCGCGTCCTTGCGGGCGGCGCAGACGGTGGTGTCGCGGCCGGGGCTGCCGATATAGTTGAACTTGAGCGCGTCGAACTGGGTGCCCTGCCCGCCCAGCAGCGGCTCGAACGGGATGCCGCGGTTGATCATCCCGAGCACGGTGCCGTCCTTGGCTGCAGTATTGTAGAGTTGGTTGGCGACCAGGAGCCCGCCGGAACCGGGCGTATGCACCGGCACCACGTTGGGATTGCCGGGGATGTGCGTCGTCATATGCCGCGATATCGTGCGCGCCCACAGATCGTCCTCACCGCCCGGACCAAACCCGACGAGCAGCGAGATGGTCTTGCCGTGGAAGAACTCGGCAGGAGCCTGCGCCTCGGCGCTTCCAATGCCAAACAGAAGTAATGAGATCGCCAGGAGCCGCACAAACATCGTCTTCCTCCTCCTAATCTCGAATGTCTTTAGTCGCGAATGTCTTGCAGAAACCACTCGGTAGGAATCATCCTGCCCTTCTTCTGCTTCACCGCCTGCTGGTAGACCCAGCCCCCGACGGAGGAGAATTGTAGACCCTGATTGCCGACATTGCGATAGAAGGTCACTTGGTCGCGGCGCTCGCGCCCCTTGCACTTGCCGGTGACGAGATCGGTGAAGTCGGGCTTGTCGCCGCCCTTGCCGCGATCCATGAACTCGGGACTGTCGCCGCCGAACCCGGGCTGCGCGTTCTTCTCCGGGAGGCGCTTCATCTGTTCAACCGTACCACCGATGAAGGCTGCGGGCGAAAGCCCGCGTTCGGCCTGAAAGCGCTCGGTCTCCCGCATCTGCAGGCCGGCCGTGCCCTGGCGCACGACCAGATCGAACTTGTCTGCGCTCGCGTCCGGCATTTCACGCCGCCCGAGATTGGTCACGTGCATACCCGGCTCAATCCAGTCGGCGTCGTAGACCGGCGCCATGCTGTCGGTGCAGGAGGACAGGATGTCAGCGCCGCGCACGGCCTCGCGCGGATCGTCGACCGCGCGCACCTCGATGTTGAGACGCCGTGACATTTCGTCGGCGAAGGCCTCACGGTTCGCCGCGGTCGGGCTGTAGACCTTGCACAGGCGCACGTCGCGCACACACTTGAAGGCTTCCAAGAACGTACGCGCCATGCCGCCGGAGCCGAGCATGCCGATCACATGGGAGTCTTCCCGCGCGAGGTATTTCACGCCGATGCCGGCGCCACCGCCCACTCGAAAATGCTGCAGCACGCCGTCGTTGATGAAGGCAAGCGGCTCGCCGTTGTTGGTGGAGACAAGGAGGATCAAGCCGCAGAAGGTGCCGGGCTCACGGCAATACTTCTCTTCGGTCCAGTTGCCGTTCTCGTCCTTCGGCCAGGTGATGATGTCCGACTTCATGCGGATGGCGAAAAAGCCGTCGTTGGCGCCCTCCATGGTGCCCCAGCGGAAATAGCCGTCTTCGCGCTCACAGGGGAAATACATGTCGATGCGCGGCCGATGGATCGCACCGCCCGTGGCAAGCTTGCGGAAGGCCTCCTCCTGCACGCGAATGCAGTCGTCCATGGTGAGCAGTTGCGATACGAGGTCGTTGTTAATGATGAGCATATCGAGGATCCAGTGAAGGTCGTGCGGGTCTTAGCCGCCACAGCGCTGCCACGCAACATCGCAACGCGCGACATGACTAACACTTGACCACCATGCCGTGCCCCGATAGCAGGTCTAAGCAGGGAGAACGAACATGACCCACTCGGCTTTTCGACGACGTGCATGGCCGCTCGCGCTGTTTGCGGGCGCGATGCTGACGGCGGCAATACAGAGCGCCGCAGCGCAATCGGTCGAGCAATTCTACCGCGGCCGAACCATTACCTTCCTGGTGGCGAGCGCGCCCGGCGGCATTAACGATCTGGTCGCGCGATTGATGTCGCGACACCTGGGTAACCACATCCCGGGCAAGCCAACCCTGGTCGTACAGAACCTGCAGGCGGCCGGGCTGGTGCTGGCCAACCGCATCTACAACGGCGCCGAGAAGGACGGCAGCGTGATCGCGATGATCGAGCGCGGCACGCCCCAGTTGGCGATCCAGGGCGAGCCGAACGCGCGGTTCGATCCGCTGAAGATGACCTGGCTCGGCAGCGTATCGTCCTATGCCCACGACGCCTACATCCTCTGGGTCAACGCAACCTTCGCGGCCAAGACCGTCGCCGATCTCAAGCCGCCGAGCACGCTGACCGCCAGGGTCGGCACCACCGGCTCGGGCGCAACCAATCTTGTCTTCACGCAGATCTCGAAGGAAGTGCTCGGCCTCAACGTGCAGAACGTGCGCGGCTACCGCGGTGCAGCCAACGCCTTCCTGGCCCAGCAGCGCGGCGAAATCGACGGGCAGGTGGTCGGGCTCTCGTCCGTCAAGGTCGGGCAACCGGCGCTTTATAAGGCCGGATTCCTGCGTCCGCTGATCGCCTTCGCCCGCACCACACGCTTCCCGGACTACCCGGATGTTCCGACCGGTCGCGAGCTTGCCGGCAACCCCACGGCGCAAGCCATCCTGGCATTCGCGGAGGCACCCTTCTTCATGGCGCTGCCGATCGTGGCCCCGCCGGACCTGCCGCCCGAACGTGCGCGCGCCTTGCGGGATGCATTCATGGCCACGACGCGGGATCCGGCCTTCATCGAGGAGGCGAACAAGATGAATCTGGAACGCAGCCCGATCGACGGCGAGGCGGTACACCGGATCATTGCGCAGATGAGCGAGACCCCGAAGGACGTGGTCGCGCAGTTCAGCAAGATCGTCGGCGTCAAGCACTGACGACGTCGCGCAACGCGAACGCCGCAGCGATGGGAGCCCCGACTCCCGCTACGTGGCATCGCTCGCGCCGCGAGCGGATGATGCACGGCGGCTTCTGAGCCAGAGCGCGAATATGACCGCGAGCACTGCCGCCAGGCCATACCAGGTGAGCGCGTATTGCAGATGTTCATTGCGCAGGGTCGGCTTCAGCCGTCCGGCGCGCGGCAGCGCACCGGTCGGCGTTTCGAGCTCGACATAGAACGGCGCCACACTGCCCCAGGCCTTGGTTTGCGCCATCGCGAAGGGATCGCGCACGAACCAGAGATTATGCGCGGTGTCGTCCTTGGGCATGAACCAACTGCGCGGCTCCGGCCAGCGCAACGCGCCGACGAGATCGAGACGGCCCGCGGGCGGGATATGGGTGTTCGCGTCCTGCTGCCCCTCCGGCACGAAGCCGCGATTGACCACGACGGTTGCGCCGGCCGCGAGTTCGGCCGGCGTGAACACCCAGTAGCCGGGGCCGGACACGTCGGGACGGACGGCGGAGCCAGCGCCATAGACCAAGGCCTCGCGGCCGGGAGCCAACGTTGCCGCGAACGCCACCCGGCGAAACTCGTCCTTGGCGGGATCGAGCGTCGCCCAGCGCTCCCGCGGCGGCAGCGGCACAGGCTCAGCCGCGATACGCTCGTCGAGCGCGCCGATCAGCGCCTCCTTCCAGGCCTTGCGCTCAAGCTGCCAGGTGCCAAGCCCGATGAGGAGGATAACGCCAACGAGCGTGGTCATGCTCGGCCACAAGACGCGCGTCGAGCCAACAACAATGCTCACGGCCGGTCATCGTCCGACAGCCGCCCTTCGGCGGCCTTGTGGTGATATTGCAGCGCAATCATCACGCCCTTCATCGGCCGCAGCGGCGCCAGCGTCGTCAATGCGATCAGCGGCAGCCACAGCACGGCATGAACCCAATAGGGCGGCTGGTAGGCGAACTCCACCGCAAGCGCTGCGAACACTACGATGAAGCCCGAGATAAAGATCACGAACACGGCCGGCCCGTCGGCGGAATCGGCAAACGAATAGTCGAGACCGCAGCGCTCGCAACTCGGCCGCAGCGTCAGGAAGCCTTGGAACAGCCTGCCCTCGCCGCAACGCGGGCAACGCGCCGTCAAACCGCGCATGAGCGGCGTGCGCAGGGATTGGTCATCAGTCGACATGGTGTCTCTCTCGATTGGCACACTGCGCCAATCCATATCGCGCCCCGCGGCAGCAGGCCGGCCGAGCGGCGGGAGAAGCCTCCCGCCGGTCATCGTCAATGTCCAGCGGCGTGCGCAGCAGCCGCGCCCGCACCCCAGACATAGATACAGGCGAACAGGAACAGCCACACCACGTCGACGAAATGCCAGTACCAGGCCGAGAACTCGAACCCGATATGTTGGGTCGGCGTAAAGTGGCCGAGATAGGCGCGGATCAGGCAAACGATCAGGAAGGTCGAGCCGATGATCACATGGGCGCCGTGAAAGCCGGTCGCCATGAAGAAGGTCGCGCCGTAGATGTTGCCGGAGAAATGGAATGCTGCGTGGCTGTATTCGTAGGCCTGCACGGAGGTGAAGGCCAAGCCCAGCGCGATCGTGCAGATCAGCCCCCACTTGAGACCGTCGCGATCGTTCTCGAGCAGCGCATGGTGCGCCCAGGTGACGGTCGTGCCCGAGGTGAGCAGGATCAGGGTGTTCAGCAGAGGAAGATGCCACGGATCGAACGTCTCGATCCCCTTCGGCGGCCATTGACCGCCGAGAACCTCGTTGCGCTGGATGTTGCCGAGCACTTCGTTGCCCTGGTGGATGATATCGGCCGGAAACAGCGCAGTGTTGAAGTAGGCCCAGAACCAGGCAACGAAGAACATCACCTCGGAGGCGATGAACAGGATCATGCCGTAACGGTGGGAGATTTGCACCACGCGGGTGTGATGGCCCTGATAGGTAGCCTCGCGTGCTACGTCACTCCACCATCCGATCATGGTGTATGCCGTACCGAGAACGCCTGCAAAAAATATGAAAGGCGCCGCAGCGAACATGTGATGCATCCAGGTGATCGCGCCGATCGCCATCAGAAAGACCGAAATCGAACCAACGATCGGCCACGGGCTCGGATCCACGAGGTGGTAGTCGTGGTGCGGCTTGGCGTGCGCGTCGGCCATCGTCAGCGTCTCCGTCTTTTTGCGTTCATGCTTTTAACTCCGTCCCGGCGTGCCCGCGCCACTATGCTCGACGCGCGGCGGCTCCGGCTGACGCACGGGATACATGGTGTAGGACAGGGTGATGCTGGTGAGATCATCCTGCTCGACATCCTTGGCAAGCGCGGGATCCACGAAAAACACGACCGGCATGTCGCGCGTCTCGCCCGGCTTGAACCGTTGCTCGGTAAAGCAGAAGCAGTTGATCTTGGTGAAATAGGCCCCGACCGTCGGCGGCCAAACGTTGTAGGCGGCCTGCCCGATGGTCGCGCGGGTCGAGAGGTTGGTGGCGCGGAAATTCACCGTCACGACGTCGCCGATGCGAACCTCGATCGACGGCTGCTCAGGCTCGAACCGCCACGGCAGCCCCCCCGCCACATTGGCATCGAAGCGTACGAGAACCCGCCGCTCCAGCACGGTGCCGGGCGCCGCCGTCGCTACCTGCGGCGTTCCGCCGAACCCGGTCGTGCGGCAGAACCAGTTGTAGAACGGGACTGCCGCGAACGCCATTCCCACCATGCCGGCCGCGACCGCGCCGCAGACGCCTGCGACCAGGACATCGCGTCGGCGTTGCGGGCGTTGGTCGTTCGGAGCGTTCATGGCGATCACAGTGGACGGTTCAACACGCCCGGCCCCTTCACCAGCGTGACGATATAAAACAAGATAACCAACGCACCGAGCGCGAGCGCGATCGCAATCGAGCGCGCGCGCCGCCTGCGCTTCTGCTCTTCGGTGAGCACGATCCTGACGGGCTCGTCGGGCATGTCATCACCAACATCCTCACATGACCGAGCGGCCCAAGGGGCCGGGCAGTCCGCCCTCCACCAGGAGAACCGCAAAGAGCGTGAACAGATAGAGGATCGAATAGGAGAACAGGCCGCGTGCCGCCCGCTCGGCGCGCTCGCCCTCCTCTGCCCTGTTCACCCGAAAGGCGAGCGCGATCATCAGAGCGCCCGCCACGATCGCGGTCGAACCGTAGATCGCGCCGGCGTGACCAAAGATCCAGGGCGTCACTGCGACCGGCGCCAGCAGCAGCGAATAGAGCAGGATCTGACGCCGCGTCTCGCCCGCGCCAGCGACCACCGGCAGCATCGGCACCCGGGCGCGCGCATAGTCCTCGGCGCGCAGCAACGACAGCGCCCAGAAATGCGGCGGGGTCCACAGGAAGATGATCAGGAACAGCAGGAAAGGCTCGAGCGAGACGCTGCCTGTCACCGTCGCCCAGCCGATCATCGGCGGCAAGGCACCCGCCGCGCCGCCGATGACGATGTTAAGGGACGTGCGGCGCTTGAGCCAGATCGTGTAGACCACGACGTAGAAGAAGATCGTGAAAGCAAGCAGCGCGGCGGCAAGCCAGCTCACCAGAAGCGCCAGCACCGCCACCGAGAAGCCGGCCAACGTGAAGCCGAATCCCGCCGCCTCACCGGGCGTGACACGCCCGCCAGGAATTGGGCGCCCGGCGGTCCGCGTCATGATCGCGTCGATGTCGGCGTCGTACCACATGTTGAGCGTGCCGGCGGCGCCGGCACCGATCGCGATGCATAGAAGCGCCGTGAAGCCGATGACCGGGTGGATGTGCCCGGGCGCGATCATGAGGCCGACCAGCGCCGTGAATACGACGAGCGACATCACCCGTGGCTTCATCAGCGCCAGATAGTCGCCGACGCTCGCCTCGCTCACGAGCCCGGCCGTCGCGGGCGGCGCAACGTCTTCGCGATGATCAATGGCGGAGATGTCAGTCACAACGCCTCACTTGATGAGCGGCAGCTCGTTAAACTGATGGAACGGCGGCGGCGACGGCAGCGTCCATTCGAGCGTGGTGGCACCCGCCCCCCACGGATTGTCGGCCGCTTTCTCCTTGCGCACGAAGGCATACGCCACGCCGAAGAAGAAGACGAGCGTGCCCGCTGCCGAGACGAAAGAGCCGAGCGAGGACACGAGGTTCCACCCCGCAAAGGCATCCGGATAGTCGGCGATGCGGCGCGGCATGCCGGCCAGGCCGAGGAAGTGCTGCGGGAAGAATACGATATTGACGCCGATGAAGGTCAGCCAGAAGTGCCACTTGCCGATGGTCTCGTTGTACATGTAGCCCGACATCTTCGGGAACCAGTAGTACCAGCCGGCAAAGATGGTGAAGACCGCGCCGAGCGAGAGCACGTAGTGGAAGTGCGCCACCACGTAGTAGGTGTCCTGCAGCGAGCGGTCGACGCCCGCGTTCGCCAGCACCACCCCGGTGACGCCGCCGATGGTGAACAAGAAGATGAAGCCCATCGCCCACAGCATCGGCGTCTTGAACTCGATCGAGCCGCCCCACATGGTGGCGATCCAGGAGAAGATCTTCACGCCGGTCGGCACTGCGATCACCATGGTGGCGGCGACGAAATAGGCCTGCACGGTCGTCGACATGCCGACCGTGTACATGTGATGCGCCCACACTACGAAACCGATGCCGCCGATCGCGACCATGGCGTAGGCCATGCCGAGATAGCCAAACACCGGCTTCTTCGAGAACGTCGCCACGATCTGACTGACCATGCCGAATCCCGGCACGATCAGGATGTAGACCTCGGGATGCCCGAAGAACCAGAACAAGTGCTGGTACAGAACGGGGTCGCCGCCCCCTTCCGGGTTGAAGAACGTGGTGCCGAAATTGCGGTCGGTGAGCAGCATCGTGATCGCGCCGGCAAGAACCGGCAGCGACAGCAGCAGCAGGAACACGGTGACAAGCTGCGACCACACGAACAGCGGCATCTTGTGCAGCGTCATGCCGGGCGCGCGCATGTTGAAGATGGTGGTGATGAAGTTGATGGCGCCGAGAATCGAGGAGGCGCCCGCAAGGTGGAGCGAGAGAATCGCGAAATCGACCGCCGGGCCCGGATGCCCGATCGTCGACGACAGCGGCGCATAGAGGGTCCAGCCTCCGCCGACGCCGGCTTCGCCGCGCTCACCTTCCACGAACATGGAGATGATCAGCAGCGTGAAGGAGGCCGGCAGCAGCCAGAACGAGATGTTGTTCATGCGCGGGAATGCCATGTCGGGCGCCCCGATCATCAGCGGCACGAACCAGTTGCCGAAGCCTCCGATCATCGCCGGCATGACCATGAAGAAGATCATGATCAGGCCGTGTGCGGTCGTGAACACGTTGAAAATGTGCGGGTCGCGGAAGAACTGCATGCCCGGCTCCATGAGCTCGAGCCGCATTCCCATCGACAGGATGCCGCCGACCGCGCCGCCCGTGAGCGCGAACACGAGGTACATCGTGCCGATGTCCTTGTGGTTGGTCGAATAGACAAAGCGCCGCCAGCCGGTCGGATGATCATGATGCGCCTCATGCAGCGCGTCGTGGGCGTTGGCGTCGTGGGAGGGTGTAGCCATGATCGGTTCCTTCGAACGTGAACGTTGCGGCCCAAGGGCCTATGCCTGCATCAACGGGCCGTCGCTTGCTCAGCCGCAGCAAAGTTGGTCGGCGCGCTGTCGTCGCGGGCCCACTTGCGCTTGGCTTGCTCGACCCAGGTCGCGAATGCCTGCTCGCTGACCACGCGCACCGCAATCGGCATGAAAGCGTGATCCTTGCCGCACAACTCCGAGCACTGCCCGTAGTAGATGCCTTCCCGCGTCGCCTTGAACCAAGTCTCGTTGACCCGGCCCGGAATGGCATCGATCTTGATGCCGAAAGACGGCACCGCAAAGGAGTGGATCACCTCGTTGCCGATGGTCAGCACCCGTACGACCTTGTTCACGGGCACCACCATCTCGTTGTCGACGCCGAGCAGGCGCGGCTGGTCGGCCCGCAGCTTGGTCACGTCGCGCACCAGAAGTGAGTCGAACTCGAACTTGCCGTTATCCGGATAGCTGTAGGTCCAGTACCACTGCTTGCCGATCGCCTTGACCGTGAGGTCGGCCGGCGGCGTATTGAGCTGCAGGAACAGTAGCTTGAACGAGGGAATGGCGATCGCCACCAGGATCAGGACCGGAATTCCCGTCCAGGCGACCTCGAGCAGTGTGTTGTGGGTCGTGCGCGAAGGGGTGGGGTTGGCGCGCGCGTTGAAGCGCACCATCACCGTGACCAGCAGCACGAGCACGAACCCCGCGATCGCGATGATCGTGTAGAGCAGGCCGGTATGAAACCGGACGATGTCATCCATCACCGGCGTGGCTGATTGCTGAAAGCTGATCTGCCAATCCGACGGCATCCCGTCGCCCGCCCAGACTGCATCAAGGCCCGCCATCAGCGCACAGATTGTCGCCGCCACAGCGGTCAATCGCTTGAACACGAGCATCGTCGTCATCGCTCCTATTACGAAGCGCTCCTTTGAAGCCGTCCGCCCACTGCATGGTCCGCCCCGTGTAAACGCCTACTACGGAGCGCCGCCCGAGGCGCAACGTCCGAAAGGAGAGCGCCGGGCGAGCGGCGGGACTATTGGGGAATCCCAACTCCTCAAACCACAATTCCAGGCTCCTCGCAATGCACCTCGTCATGGCTTCCATGCCGTCGTCCACCGGACATGATCCGGGGTGGAACCGGCGAGCCGCGCCCCCCTTATCTCGGCCACAATGGGCTGTTTTAGGGTTCCTTGACACGTCCACTAGACCATGGTCGGAGCGGGTGCATCCGTGGTGGATGGCGCCCGGATTGATTTGCCCGGATGCGGGCACGGGACGTGACAAAAATAGTGCTAGATTGCCGTACGCGGGGCGGCCACTGAAGGCTGAGAGGCAAGGCTTGACAATGGGCTCACGCAACCAAGGGCACCGGCTGGCAGCGCCGTTGTTGGCGCTCATCGTGCTCGGCGCCGCCGCCGAGCCGGTGGCCGCGCAAGGCACCGTCAAATCCGTCCACAATGATTGGCAGATTCGCTGTGACACCCCGCCGGGGGCGCAGGGCGAGCAATGTGCGCTCATTCAGAGCGTCACCGCCGAGGACCGCGCCAATGTCGGCCTGACCGTGATTGTGCTCAAGACCGCCGACCAGAAGAGCCGCCTGATGCGGGTGGTGGCGCCAATGGGCGTGCTTTTGCCGTCAGGCCTGGGGCTGAAGATCGACCAAGCCGACGTGGGGCGGGCCGGCTTTGTGCGCTGCCTGCCGAACGGCTGCGTCGCCGAGGTCGTCATGGATGACAATCTGATCAAAAAGATGCGCACCGGCACGACCGCAACCTTCATCATTTTCCAGACCCCCGAAGAAGGCATCGGATTCCCGATGAGCCTGAAGGGCTTCAGCGAAGGCTTCGACAAGCTGCCGTAGTCCGGCCATGCGGGATTCAAATCCAACCCGCGCCCTACCGCGGTGCCGCCTTGCTGGAGATCGCTTCCACCATCCGCTGGACGATGGCCGGTGGAAAGGCGTAGACGCGGCGGATCAGACGCTCGATCTCAGGGCCTGTCATAAAGCGCACCTCGGTCCGGGTCCGCGCCATGTCGGCGAGGAAGGCCGGATCCTTGACCAGACGCTCGAATGCAAACCGCAGCGCCGCAACCCGCTCGGCCGGCACGCCCGGCGGCAGCACGTAAGGCCGCGACATGACTTTGGGGGAGAGGATCAGGTTCCATATCTGTTTGACCTCGTCTGATTTCACGAGGTCGAAGATGGTTGGCGTGGTCTTGAGGTCGGGGTGCGGCTCAAGCCCGGTCTGCAGCAGGATCCTGATCTTGCCATCGCGCAGCCAAGCTGCCCTGCGAGTCTTCACGTAGGACCACGACACGCCGTGCAGGCCCTGGATTTCGCCCTTTTCAAGCGCCAGCAGGTTCTCCGCCGTGCCGCTATAGCCGCGGATGATCTTGATCGGCGCCCCCAGGAGCCGGATCATGGCATTGGTTTCGATCTCGCTGTCGGTTTCCTGTCCGAGGCTGCCCGCGATCAGCGGCATGGTCAGCAAATCCTGGGCCGTGCGCTGCGGCGCGGTCGCCCAAACCATCGTGACGCTCACCTCCGAGTTGAGGCTGCCGAGCCAGATGAACTTGAACGGGTCGTACACGATGGTCTTGTTGCCGCGCAGTTTTTCGAACGGCGTATGGCGCTGGACGGCGCCGATCGTGAGCCCGTCTTTGGTGCCGACCGTATAAAGCGAATTGGCAGCCGGCAGCCCGCCGGCCGCTCCCATGTAGCGGACCACGATATTGGGCTCCCCCGGAATGAAGCGCCCGAGATGGCGCGACACCGGCCGCGCATAGGCATCGTAGCCGCCCCCCGTATTGGCGCCGACCAGGAGCGTGATGGTCTGCCCGCGATAAAAGTCGGCGACCGGGTCCGCCACGGCCGGCACCGCGATTGTCGCCGCCATCACAACGCCGAGAAGTTGCGCGATATGCAATCGATGGACCATGGCGGTTCCTCCGGGTGGCTCCTGCTTTTTTCGTAGAATGTCAGGTCCAAGGCCTACGCACAAATCGCTCCCGCAGCGCTCGCATGGCCGGCCGCTAATGATTATCTTTCGCAGAGACCCGTTTATCTTTCGCCAGAGACCCGTCCCAGCCATAACCACGAACCGAGGCCGATCATGACCACACTGTCGCTACTCGACCGCGCCGGATTGGATCGCGACGAAGCTCGCCGGCAGCTCGCCCGCGGCCTCGAAGGCGCCGATGATGGCGAGCTTTTCCTGGAATATCGCCAATCAGAGATGCTCCACTTCGACAACGGACGGCTCAAGCAGGCGACCTACGACACCGCCCAGGGTTTCGGGATGCGCGCGGTCAAGGATGAGGCGGTCGGCTACGCGCATGCCTCCGACCTTTCGCCGGCCGCGGTCGCGCGGGCGGCCGATGCAGTGCGCGCGGTCAAGGGCGGCTATTCGGGCCGCTATGCCGAGCCACCCGGGCGCAGCAACACCCGCCTCTACGGCGATGACAATCCGCTCGATCAGCCAACCTTCGAGAGCAAGGTGCGGCTCTTGGAAACGATCGACGCCCATGCCCGGGCGAAAGATCCGCGCGTGCGGCAGGTCTCGGTCTCGCTTGGCGCGTCCTGGCAGGTGGTCGAAATCCTGCGCGGCGACGGCGAGAGCTATCGCGACGTGCGCCCACTGGTGCGCGTCAATGTCTCGGTCGTCGCCGGCGAGGGCGACCGCCAGGAATCCGGCAGCTACGGCTATGGCGGACGCGAAGGCTTCGCGCGCTTCGTCGAGGCCGCAAGCTGGCAGCATGCGGTCGACGAGGCGGTGCGCCAGGCGCTCACCAACCTGGGCGCGGTCGCAGCTCCCGCCGGCGAGATGGACGTGGTGCTCGGCCCGGGCTGGCCGGGCGTGATGCTGCATGAGGCCGTCGGGCACGGGCTCGAGGGCGACTTCAACCGCAAGCAGACTTCGGCTTTCGCCGGCCTCATGGGTCAGCGCGTCGCCGCCAAGGGCGTCACGGTGGTCGATGACGGCACCATGGCGCAGCGCCGCGGCTCGCTCTCGATCGACGACGAGGGCACGCCGACAAGCCGCACCGTTCTGATCGAGGACGGCATCCTGGTTGGCTATATGCAGGACCGCCAGAACGCGCGGCTGATGAACATGAAGCCTACCGGCAACGGCCGGCGCGAGAGCTATGCGCATGTCCCGATGCCGCGCATGACCAACACTTACATGCTGGCCGGAGAGAGCGATCCCGCCGAGATCATCGCGTCGGTCAAGAATGGCATCTATGCGGTGAATTTCGGCGGCGGGCAGGTCGACATTACCTCGGGCAAGTATGTGTTCAACGTGACCGAGGCCTATCGCATCGAGGACGGCAAGGTCGGCGCCGCGCTCAAGGGCGCCATGCTGATCGGCAATGGCCCGACCGACCTCAATCGCATCAGCATGATCGGCAACGACCTCAAGCTCGACACCGGCGTCGGCACCTGCGGCAAGAACGGCCAGGGCGTGCCGGTCGGCGTCGGCCAGCCGACGCTGCGCATGGACCAGATCACAGTCGGCGGGACCGGCTGACGGTGGCGAGCCAACGGGCGCGCTAGGTCTAGCGCACGACGCCTGAAATGCAGCACGGCCGGCGCTGCGGCCTTGTGATGTGATTCTTCAGGTAGCAGACGGCGGAGGCGCCGAGGTAGCCGGGCCGCAAGTAGGTCCAGGCCCGGCACGTTTCGTCGCCTTCGCAGGCGGACTGACAACTCTTGCCGGTCGGGTCGGGTGGCAGTTCGAACTGCCGATAGTCGCCGCCGGTGCGATCGATGGAAAGCTCGATCGGGCCCGAGTACGGCTCGATAATGCCCGCGCCACGAACGCCCGACACACAGCAGTTCGTCTTCACGCGTGGCGTCACCCGCGACTTCAGCCAGCACACGGCATTAGCGTTCTCGGTCATCGGATAGGAAAACGACCAGGCGCGACAGCGCGAATCGCGCTCGCAGCGCGCCGCGCATTGCGCGGGATCGCCAAAGCGCGCCGGGGTGCTCGAATAGTCCCCGCCCGGCCGGTCGAATCCAACCTG
Organism: uncultured Alphaproteobacteria bacterium; assembly: GCA_963753575.1. GTDB lineage: Bacteria > Pseudomonadota > Alphaproteobacteria > Rhizobiales > Xanthobacteraceae > VAZQ01. The sequence continues at coordinate 563,766 of CAVWCR010000001.1, read as the reverse complement.
GGCGCGGGCATCGGCCCCCGCCAGCAAAAGGGCCAACGCCAGAATCGCAGCTATCCGGCGGTGCAGCATCTGTTTCGGTCCTCATGCCTGCGACGGTCAGACGCACAGAAATACGCCTCATCCGAGCAGCCGGACAATGACACCAGCGCCGGCGGTTGTCACAATATCCGCAAACCGCCGGGGAGACGACCATGGAACTGGCACTGCGATGGCGTCTCCGGCGCGGCCGGTCGACGTTGCATGCCTACGACGTCTTGTCGGCCTTCGTGGTGCTGGGCCTCCTCACCCTGGTCGTCTTGACCTACCAGGACTATGCCGTCAGCAATGACGAGGGAGTGCAGCAACAGTACGGCGAACTGATCATCCGTTACTACGCCAGTGGCTTTACGGACCAGTCGGTCTTCCATCTCGACAATCTCTATCTCTACGGCGGCTTGTTTGACGTCATAGCGACGCTTGTCGCCAAAGTCCTGCCCTTCGATCTTTACAGCATCCGCCACGTTCTCTGTGCGATCACCGGCATCGGAGGCATCGCGGCGGCGGGGGCTGCAGCGCGAATGATTGCTGGTCCGCGCGCCGGTCTGTTCGCCGCGGTCATCCTGGCGCTGTGCGGCGTCTGGTACGGCGGCATGTTCAACCACACCAAGGACATCACATTTGCATCCGCCGTGATCGGCACGATCTACATGCTGATGCGGATCACGCGCGACCTGCCACGTCCGCGGCTTTCCGACGTGATGCTCTTCGGAGTGATGCTCGGCGCCGCGCTCGGCCTGCGTGCGCTCGGGCTTTTGCTGCTGATCTACGTGGCGCTGGCGGTCTTGATCGAACTTCTGCATCGAGACCTCAAGACCATGTCCGACCGGGTCGCCTTCGCCAGCCGCTCGATGCTCGTGCTCAGCCCCGGGTTTCTGATCGGCTACCTGATCATGATCGCCGCCTGGCCGTGGGCGTCGCTTGAATTCTTCAATCCAGTGCGGGCCCTCTTTGCCTTCACGCATTTTGAATATCCGATCCACACGCTGCTGGCCGGTCACGTCTACACGATGTCCGAGGTGCCGCGTTGGTACATTCCAGCCTACCTGCTGATCAAGCTGCCGCTGATCCTACTGGTGGGTTTGGGGACAGCTCTCGTGTTTGCCACGTCCTCACGCCTGGCACAGGCAACGTTCGAACCCAGGGCGCGCCGCGAAATCGGCCTCGTCGCCCTGACGGCCGCGATTCCCGTCTTGCTGCACGTGATCAGCCACGGGCCCGCCTTCAGCGGAATGCGGCACTTTCTGTTCGTCGTCCCTTCGCTCGCCGTTCTGGCGGGCATCGGATGCGATGCGCTTATCACGCGCCTTGCGTGCTGGCGCCCATCGGCCGGGATGGCCGCCGGCGTCGCCGTTATCGCCGCGCTGCTGTGGCCGGCCAGCATCCTGGCGCGGCTGCATCCGCACGAATATCTCTTCTACAACTCGCTCGTCGGCGGGCTCAAGGGAGCGGACGGCCGCTATGACACCGACTACTGGGTCAATGTTCTGCCGGAACTGGTCCGTCTCGTTGAAACCCATATTGCGCAAGCCGAGCGCAGCGGCCGCTGGGCGCCGCCGCCCTACTACACCATCGACGTCTGCGCCGAGGAAACCTCGTTCAAGCACGAGAACAAACTCGGCGCGCGGCTGCGCCCGACGGAAGATTGGGACGATGCCGATTTCTTCATTGGCCCAACCCATATGCACTGCGACCAGCGCGTAAAAGGTCGAGTCATCGCGACGGTTAAACGAATGGGCGTGGTAATCGGCGTCGTGAAGGAAGGACCCGCCGCCGCCCGGGCGCGCGTCGCGCAGAACAAGCACCAGCCCAGTCCGTGGACCGCGCGATCGCGGGCCCCGCTCAACCCGCTCAATAAGCCTCTTCCTTGAAGATCGGGTCGATCGATCCCTTCCACGGACCGTGGAACTTTTCCAAGAGCAGCTCGGCCGGGGTCAACCCGCGTGCCACGACTTCCTGGATCGGCCGCAGATAGCGGGTCTCGTCATGGCCATCAGCGTCGTGCCGCCGCCGGCGCGCGAGGCCCTGCTCGGCGAGCGTGAGCGTGGCCTTGGCGAGATTGAGCACGCTCCATTGCCGAATGCGAGCCTTCAACCCGAGACGAGGCACCCCGTCACGCAGTGTCTGGCGTTCTTCGGCGGTCCAATCCTTGACGATGTCCCAGGCCGCATTGAGGGCTCCGTCGTCATAGAGCAATCCAACCCAATAGGCGGGCAATGCCGGCAATCGCCGCCATGGCCCGCCGTCGGCGCCGCGCATTTCGAGGTAGCGCTTGAGCCTCACCTCCGGAAAGACCGTTGAAATGTGGTTCGCCCAATCCGAGAGCGTCGCCCGCTCGCCCGGCAGCTCTTCGAGCTTGCCGGCCATGAGGTCGCGGAACGACCGGCCCGCGACATCGATGTAGCGGTCGCCGCGCTTGACGAAGTACATCGGCACATCGAGCACATAGTCGGCGTAGCGCTCGAAGCCCATGCCGGACTCGAACGCCCACGGCAGCATGCCGGACCGATCGGGGTCGGTGTCGCGCCAGATCTCCGATCGAAAAGACACGAAGCCGTTCGGCTTGCCTTCGGTGAAAGGCGAATTGGCGAACATCGCGGTCGCAATGGGCTGCAGCGCGAGCGACACCCGCAGCTTCTTCACCATGTCGGCCTCGGACGAGAAGTCGAGGTTGGTCTGCACCGTGCAGGTCCGATACATCATGTCGAGGCCAAGCCGGCCGACCTTCGGCATGTAGGCGGTCATGATACGGTAGCGGCCCTTCGGCATTGTGGGCACATCCGCGCGCGACCAGTTCGGCGTCATGCCGAGTCCGAGAAAGCCGATACCGAGCGGACGCGCGACTTCGCGCAGCTGCGCGAGATGCGCCATCAGCTCGGTGCGGGTCTGATGCACGGTCTCGACTGGCGCCCCTGACAGCTCGAACTGACCGCCCGGCTCGAGCGAGATCGCCCCGCCGCCGGTCACGTCGAACATGCCGATGATGTTGCCGTTCTCGAGGATCGGCTCCCAGCCGAGCAGAAGCTGCATGCCGTCGAGCAGCGCCCGGATGCTGCGGCGCCCTTCGTACGGGACCGGCCGGTGACCCTCGACCGTGAACGGAAATTTCTCGTGCTCGGTGCCGATGCGGTATTGCGTTTTCGGCTTGCAACCTTCCGCGAACCACGCGACGAGTTCGTCGCGCGTTTCGATCGGCGTCATGTCGACTTGGTCACGAGCCATGGGAAACCGCTGCCAAAGGGAGCGGACCTTACACGGGGGCCGCGCGGAAGGGCAATGGCGGAGCCCTCACGATGGCCTGGCGATGCGCCGGCGCAGGAGCGGCACGACGACGAGCGCAAGCGCCGTAAAGGCCGCACCGGCGATGAACGTGACCTGCGGACCGACAGCGTCCCAGAGCGCGCCCGCGATCACGCTGGCGGCGAGCGTTGCGATGCCGGCGGCGAGATTGAACATGCCGAAGGCCGTCCCGCGCAAGTCGGCCGGGGCCGTGTCGGCAACGAGCGACGCCAGGATACCTTGGGTGAGCCCCATGTGCAGTCCCCAGAGCGCCGCGCCTGCAACGACGGCGGTCACGTTCGATGCGAAGGCCAGTGCCAGATCGGCCGCAATCAAGATCGCAAAGCCGAACCCGAGCAACGAGAAGCGTCCGATCCGGTCCGACAGCGCTCCCGCCGGCCAGGCAGCGAGCGCATAGACCACGTTCATCGCCACCAGGATGGCCGGCACGAAAGCGAGCGCCATGCCGACCGACTGCGCGCGCAACAGCAGGAACGCTTCGCTGAAGCGCGCCAGCGTGAACGTGCCGGCGAGCGCGACCACGACCCAGAACGCGCCGCCGAGACGCGCGATCTCCACCCGCGACAACGGTGAGCGCACCGGCGGCAGATCGGCTGGTCGCTGCGGCTCACGCACCACGAACACGATGACGGCAAACGACAGGAACGCCGGAACGGCCGCAAACCAGAACACGCGCGTGAAGTTGTCGGCAGTCAGCACCATCAGCCCGATCGCCGCGAGCGGCCCGAGGAAGGCGCCGATAGTGTCGAGCGACTGGCGCAGTCCGTAGCTTGCCCCGCGCAGATCGGGTGGCGTGATATCGGCGATCAGCGCGTCGCGCGGCGCGCCGCGGATGCCTTTGCCGATGCGATCGATGAAGCGCGCCGCAAACAGCCAGCCCACCGAGGGCGCGAGCGGAAACACCGGCTTGGTAACGGCCGCCAGCCCATAGCCCGCAGCCGCAAGCCATTTGCGGCGACCGAGCCGATCACTCAGCGCGCCTGAGAAGATCTTTACGATCATAGCGGTCGCCTCCGCGACGCCTTCGATGACGCCAACCGCCAGCGCAGTGGCGCCGAGCCCGACCACGAGATAGAGCGGCAGCAGCGCATGAATCATCTCAGAGGAGATGTCCATCAGCATGGACACGATGCCCAGCGCCCAGACGCCGCGCGGAATCGCGCGCCAGCGCAGGAGCGAGCGGTCGGTGGCCTCAGCCAAGCCGTCGTCCTCGCCAGCGCGGGCGGCTGGCTAGATTGTGTTGCGGCATTGTGGAAACGCATCCTCCACCGTTCGTCCCCGCGAGAGCGGGGACCCAGAGCAACAGACGAGGAATCTGAGCCAGTGGCACCTGGGTTCCCGCTTTCGCGGGAACGAACGGAGGATGTGGCTCGATTCGAGCAAACATGCGCTATGCCGCCCGCGCCTGCCCGGGCGCAAAACGAGCATAGAAAGTGTCGCCCTTGGCCGCCATGTCAACGAGCAGCTTCGGCGGCTCGAAGCGCGGCCCATATTTCTTCTCCAAGCGCTTGCATAGATCGACGAAGCGCGTGCTCCCCATCATGTCGATGTAGGAGAGCGCGCCGCCGGAATAAGGCGCAAAGCCGAAGCCAAGGATCGAGCCGACGTCGGCTTCCCGCACATCGGTGATGACGCCCTCCTCGACGCAGCGCGCCGCCTCGAGCGCCTGCACCGCCAGCAAGCGGTGCTTGAGCTCCGGGACGCTGATCTTGTCGGGATCGAGCTTCGTCTTCTGCAAGTCGGCGAGCCCCGGCCACAAGCGCTTAGGCCCACCCTGCGGATAGTCATAGAAGCCCTTGCCGTTCTTGCGGCCAAGCCGGCCGCGCTTCTCGACGATCTCCTCCAGCAGCGCTTTCTGGTCCGGGTCGACCGCCTGCGGGCCGAGATCGGCTTCGGTCGCCTTGAGGATCTTCCAGCCGAGGTCGAGCGCCACCTCGTCATTGAGCGACAGCGGACCGACCGGCATGCCGGCCATGCGGGCGACGTTCTCGATCATCGCGGCCGGCACGCCCTCCACCAGCATCAGGTGGCCCTCGCGGATATAGTTGAGCACGCAGCGGTTGGCGAAGAAGCCGCGTGAATCGTTGACCACGATCGGCGTCTTGCGGATCGCCCGCACATAGTCGAGCGCGGTTGCAAGCGCAGCGTCTCCGCTTTTCTTGCCGAGGATGATCTCGACCAGCATCATGCGCTCGACCGGCGAGAAGAAATGCACGCCGATAAACTGATCGGGCCGCTTGGACGCCTGCGCGAGCGATGTGATCGGCAGCGTCGAGGTGTTGGAGGCGAAGATCACGCTCTCCCGGATCGCAGCTTCGGCCTTTTCAATCGCCTCGGCTTTGACCTTGCGATCCTCGAACACCGCCTCGATCACCAGGTCGCAGTCCTTAAGCGCACCGTAATCCGCAGTCGGCGTGATGCGCGCGAGCAGGGCCTCCCGCTCAGCCGCGGTGGCGCGGCCGCGGTTGACCTGTTCGCTCATCAGCTTGTGGGAATGCGCCTTGCCCTTGTCGGCCGCCGCCTGATCGCGATCGATCAGCACGACCTCGATGCCGGCGAGCGCCGTCACATAGCCGATGCTCGCGCCCATGAAGCCCGCGCCGAGCACCCCCACTTTCTTGAGCTTCGTCGGCGGCACGTCCTTGGGGCGGCGCGCGCCCTTGTTGAGCTCCTGCATGGAAACGAACAGCGAGCGGATCATGCTGGCCGCTTCCGGCGAACGCAGGATCTTCGCGAACCAGCGCAACTCGACGCGTAGCGCCAGATCGATTGGCAGCTGCAGCCCCTCGTACACGACCTGCATGACCGCGCGCGCCGCCGGATAATTGTCGTAGGTCTCGCGCCGATAGATCGCGTTCGCGGGCGGGAACGTCATCATGCCGGCCTTGGAGTAGACCGGCCCACCCGGCAACCGGAACCCCTCGACGTCCCACGGCGCCTTGGCATTGCCGCCGGCCTTGATCCACGCTTTCGCCGAACTGACGAGATCGGCAGGCGGCACGACCGCGTCGATGAGCTTCATGCCTTTCGCCTGGGCGAGCCTGATCTGGTCGCCCTTGAGCAGGAACTGCAGCGCGTCGCCCGGCTGCATCATGCGCGCGACCCGTTGTGTGCCGCCGGCGCCGGGAAACAGCCCAACCTTGATCTCAGGCAGACCCACGCGCGCCTTCGGATTATCCGCCGCCACCCGGTGGTGGCATGCGAGGCACAACTCGAAGCCGCCGCCGAGCGCGGTGCCGTTGACCGCCGCCACCCAGGGCTTGCCGCTGGTCTCGAGCCGCCGGTAGAGCACCGAGAGCTTGCGGCTCTCCTCGTACAGGCGCTTGACCGCCATCTCCTCGCCTTGCGCCTTCACGGTGTCGGCAAACTCGCGGCTGAAGACTTCGAGCATGGTGAGGTCGGCGCCGGCACAGAACGTCTCCTTGCCGGAGGTGACCACGGCGCCCTTGATGGCGGCGTCGGCGGCCACCTTCTCCACGATGGCGGACAGTTCCTCGATCGTCTTGAGGTCGATGACGTTCATCGAACGCCCGGGCACATCCCAGGTCACGAGCGCGATGCCGTCGGCGTCGATCTCAAGCTTGAAATTGACGGTGGTCATGAGCGAGCCCTCAATGTTTTCCGGCGATATTTCGTCCGAACCTCAGCAACAACCACTACGTCCGCGGCGGATAGGGCTCTCCCGACGTGTGGGTGAACCGAGGGCCGCTCTCATCCTTGATGTGGAGCAGGTCGATATCGGGATAGACGACACGGTCATGCACCTTGCGCGTTCCGACTTCGAGGTAGAGCGCATCGTGTTGCGAGCGATTGATCAGGCAATGGCCATTGTCGGTCCCTGCCTTCCAGCCGGCCGCGTCACCCGCCTTCAGCACGGTCTCGCCATCGGTCTCGCACAACACTAGCTCGCCTTCGAGCACATAAACGAACTCGTCCTCGCTCGCATGCCAGTGCCGCTGCGACGACTGAGTGCCGGGCGGCAGCCGCGTGAGATTGACGCCGAACTGGTCGAGCCCGACCGCATTGCCGAGCCGGCGACGCGCGCGCCGCGCCACCGGGGCGCGATAGGGATCCGGATAGCCGCTGCCGATCTCGGTCTTGATACTTGCGATGTCGATCTTGGGCATCGGCCTACACTCTCTCGATGATGGTCGCGGTGCCCATGCCGGCGCCGATGCAGAGCGTCACCAGCGCGGTTTGGAGGTCGCGCCGCTCGAGCTCATCGATCACCGTGCCGAGGATCATGGCGCCGGTTGCGCCGAGCGGATGCCCCATGGCGATCGCACCGCCGTTGACATTGACCTTGTCGGCATTGAGCCGGAACGCCTGCAGATAGCGCAGCACGACCGCCGCAAATGCCTCGTTGACCTCGATCAGGTCGATGTCCTTGATATTCATCTTGGCGCGCTTGAGCACCTTCTCGGTGACGTCGATCGGGCCGGTCAGCATCAGCGCCGGCTCCGACCCGATATTGGCGAAGGCCTTGATCTTCGCGCGCGGCTTGAGCTCGGCCGAACGACCGGCGTCGCGGCTGCCGATCAGGACCGCGGCCGCGCCATCGACGATGCCCGAGGAATTGCCGGCGTGATGGACATGCTCGACATATTCGATCTCGGGATGCGCCTGCACCGCCACCGCGTCGAAGCCGCCGAGTTCGCCCATCTGCACGAACGCCGGCTTGAGCTGCGCGATCGACTGCATGTTGGTGTCGGGCCGCATGTGCTCGTCACGGGCCAGGATGGTGAGGCCGTTGACGTCCTTGACTGGGATCACCGAACGGGCGAAGCGGCCCTCGTCCCAGGCTTTGACGGCGCGCTGCTGGCTTTGCACCGCGTATTCGTCGCACTGCGCGCGCGAGAAGCCGTATTTGGTCGCGATCAGGTCGGCGGAGATGCCTTGCGGCATGAAGTAGGACTTGAGCGCAATCGAAGGATCGACCGGCCAGGCGCCGCCCGAGGCGCCAATCCCGATGCGGCTCATCGACTCGATGCCGCCCCCGATCGTCATGTCGTGCTGACCGGACATCACCTGCGCGGCGGCGAAATTCACCGCGTCGAGGCCGGAGGCGCAGAAACGGTTGATCTGCACGCCCGGCACGCCGTTGCCATAGCCGGCATTGATCGCCGCCGCCCGCGCGATGTCGCCGCCGGCCTCGCCGACCGGATCGACACAGCCCAGCACCACGTCGTCGATGATCGTCGGGTCGAGATCGCTGCGCGTCTTGATCGCGCCCAGGGCCTGCGTGGCGAGTTCCAGCGCGGTCACCTCATGCAGCGCGCCGTCCGCCTTGCCGCGGCCGCGCGGGGTGCGCACGTGATCGAAAATGAAGGCATCGGGCATTGGGAACTCCCTGTCGACCGTCGCGGGAAGGGCCACCATGGGCGAAACGTGCAGAACACTCTACGTGTGGACGCCGCCCCGGGCGAGCAAGCCCTGCGCGGCGAGCCGGGTTCGCATTGGCGTCATTACCGGCGATTGCAGCATGGTAGTTTATTTTTTCTGGCCCACCACCCGGCAACCGTTATGGCTCCCATCTCGCCGGTACTGTGCCGCCCGGCCACCTAGAACGCCTCCGCGGGCAACTCCATCATGCTGGCCGCGCCCGCCTGAATGCGCGCGAGGTGTGCCCCGGTTTCCGGCAGCAAACGCTCCATGAAAAAGCGGCCGGTGATGAGCTTTGCCTTCATGCGCTCGGCCACGCCATCGCCCGCGGCAAGCTTCGCCTGCGCGCATTCAACCATGCGGCACCACATGTAGCCGAGCGCGCAGAGGCCAAAGAGACAGAGGTAGTCGGTCGCGGCGGCGCCGCCGTTGTCGGGCTTGGCCAGTGCGTTCTGCATCAGCCACATGGTGGCCTGTTGCAGGTGGCCGAGCGCGGCTGCAAGCGGCCCGACATAAGGCTTCATCGCCTCGTCGCCATGCGCCTTGATGAAGCCTTGCACCTCGGCGAAGAACGCCTGCATGGCGCGACCGCCGTCCTTTGGGAGCTTGCGGCCGATGAGATCGAGCCCCTGGATGCCGTTGGCCCCCTCGTAGATCATTGCAATGCGCGCATCGCGCACAAACTGCTCCATGCCATGCTCGGCGATGTAACCGTGCCCACCATAGATCTGCTGCGCCAGCACCGTGTTGGCGAAACCCTGGTCGGTGAGCATAACCTTGATCACCGGCGTGAGCAGCCCCATGTGGTCGTCGGCCGCCTGCTGCGCCTTCTCATCCGGCGAGCGATGCGCCACGTCGCCCATCAGCGCGGTCCACACCACGAGCGCGCGCGCTGCTTCGTTGAAAGCGCGCATCGTCATCAGCATGCGGCGCACGTCCGGATGCACGACGATCGGATCGGCTGGCTTATCCTCGAACTTCGCGCCCGTGAGCGCGCGACCCTGCAGCCGATCGCGCGCGTAGCTGGCGGCGTTCTGGTAGGCAACTTCCGACACCGCAAGCCCCTGCACGCCGACCCCGAGGCGCGCCTCGTTCATCATCGTGAACATGGCATTGAGGCCGCGGTTCTCTTCCCCGATCAGGAAGCCGGTCGCCCCGTCGTAGTTCATCACGCAGGTCGAGTTGGCGTGAATGCCCATCTTCTCCTCGATCGAGCCGCAGGCGACGGCATTGCGCGCGCCCGGCGAGCCATCGGGGTTCGGCAACACCTTCGGCACGATGAACAGCGAGATACCCCGGGTGCCCGCCGGCGCACCCTCGATGCGCGCGAGGACGAGATGGATGATGTTCTCGGCGAGGTCATGCTCGCCGGCCGAAATGAAAATCTTGGTGCCGGTGATCTTGTAGCTGCCGTCGCCCTGCTTGACCGCCTTGGTACGCAGGAGGCCAAGGTCGGTGCCGCAATGCGGCTCGGTCAGGTTCATCGTGCCGGTCCAGCGGCCTTCCACCATCTTGGACAGATAGGCCGTCTTCTGCTCCTGCGAGCCGTGGTGCAGGATCGCCGCGATCGCGCCTTGCGTCAGGCCGGGATACATCGCGAATGCCATGCCGGCTGAGGTCAGCATCTCGTTGACGATCGTGGTCATCAGTCCCGGCAGGCCCTGGCCGCCGAATTCGGTGGGTGCCGAAATGCCCATCCAGCCGCCGTCGGCGTATTGGCGGTAGGCCTCCCTGAAGCCCTTCGGCGTCGTCACCCGAGCATCGTCGTGGCGGGTGCAGCCCTCGCGATCGCCTGGCAGATTGAGCGGCTGCACCACCTCCTCGCAGAGCTTGGCGGCCTCGCCCAGAATGGGCTCGATCACGTCGGGCGCCGCATCGGCAAAGCCCGGCAGGTTATTGTAGCGCGAGATCTGGAACACGTCGTTCAGGAGAAAAAGCACCTCATCGACAGGGGCTTTGTAGATCGGCACGATGTCCTCCTCGGCAGCAACGGCGCAAGCACGCGCCGGCACGTAACCCGTGGCTCAACTCACTCGGCGATGACATGATCGTACGAAATTGTGATCGAACAAGGCGGCGCCACGCCGACGACCGCCATCCGGCGTGAGTCGGATCTGCGCCGGCATGGATACCATCAATGCCGCCATCCGCGCACGGAAAAACGCTGAGGACGGCGCCGACTTTGGTCATGAAGATGGGCATGGAAGCCAGGGGAGCCGAGTTCACGGCCGCCGTCGCGGCCTTGGTCGGGATTTCCATACTGGCGCCCGCGCGAGCGGAACCGACAGCAGCGCCGAAAGCCGTCGCGTGCCAGCACGAGCGTTTCAAGATCGCGCTCGACGTCGGACACACGCCCGAGGCGCCGGGCGCGACCAGCGCGCGCGGCGTGAAGGAGTACGTGTTCAATCTCCGCCTGGCAAAGGACATCGAGAGGGCGCTCAAGGACGCGGGCTTTGCCCAGACGCACCTCATCGTCGCGCAAGGCAGTACCCGAGCGCAACTCTTCAAGAGAGTGAAGCGGGCGAATGCGCTCGGCGTCGATGTGCTCGTGTCGATCCACCACAATGACGTCCAGGAACGCTACAAGAGCAAGTGGGAGCACAACGGCGAGACCTATGCCTACAGCGACCTGTTCGCGGGCTATTCGCTGTTCGTCTCCCGCGAAAACGCGCGTTTCGGCGGCAGCCTGGCATTCGCACGGCTGTTGGGAGCGGAACTGAGGTCGCGGGGGCTGGCGTATACGCATCATCACGTGGAAGACGTCCCGGGGGAGCGCCGGGAGTTGCTGGACCCAGAGACTGGCGTCTTTCGCTACGATCGCCTCGTCGTGCTCATGCACGCGAAGGCGCCGGCCGTCCTTCTGGAGGCCGGAATTATCGTCAATCGCGCCGAAGAGCTGCTCCTGGAGACGCCCGAGCATCGCGCCAAGATCGCCGACGCCATGCTGGCGGCGGTCAAGCGATTCTGCGGTTCCGCGCAGTCCCAAGGGCGCAATCGACCCTGAGCCGCAAGGTGCGGCCGAGGGCGCACCGGCCAGGCGGCACAATTCTTTCCATTCCGTATGGGCCCGGTTCCCTTCTTAACCGTCTATTTACCCTTAGGTTGAAAAACTCCCCCCCCTGAGGGCACAGGGCCGCGCCGTCTGAATTCCATCCGTAAACGTGCACGAAGCCGTCCGGCCCCCCTCCGTTAAAGGCACGGATGTGGGCATGACATCTGACATGACGTGGCAAGCCAGGGGTGCGCGTTCCCAACCGCTCGAGGCGGCGCGGGAGGCCGCACGCCGATCCGGCATGTCGGTTGGCGAATGGCTCGATTCGGTGATTCTGCAGTCGGCGCGCCAGGAGGGCGTGACGCCGGGGCGTCGTCCCGAGGACCGTCATTCTGAGACCATGGAAGAGCCGCCGCGTCAGGAGGCGCCACACTATGCTGCTGGCGGACAATTTGCCGAGGTCAGTGCCCGGCTCGACACCCTGTCGCGGCAGCTCGACCGGCTGGCGACGACCGCGACCGCGGCGGATGCGGGCAAAGGACGGTGGGACGAGCAGATATCGCGCCAGATCGCCGGTGCCCTGTCCCAGCTCGATCGCCGGCTCGACAAGATGATCGTCGAGCGCAGACCCGCAGAAAGCGAACGGCCCTTGCCGCAACGCGCGGCCACCCCCGATCCGCAGGCGCCGCGGCTCGCGTCCGCAGCTCCGGCAAGCCCGCTCGATCAGGCGCTCGCCGAAATCGCCGAACGCCAGCGCATGCTCGACGGCGACGCCGCGCGCCCCGATCTGCCGCGTGCGCCGACCCAGGGCCTTGGCGGTCTCGAGCAGCAGCTGCGCAGCATCAACACCCAGATCGAGTCGCTTCGACCCTGCGCGATCACCAGCGCCGTCGAAGCGCTGCGCGACGACCTCGCCGAGATCGGCTCGATGATCAAGGAGGCGATGCCGCGCCAGGCGATCGAGGCGCTGGAGATCGAGCTCCGCTCGCTCGCCCAGCGCATCGACCGCAAGCGTGACGCGGGCGCTGACGTGTCCGACCTGGCGGGCGTCGAGCGTGGCCTTGGGGAGGTGCGCGACGCGTTGCGCGCCCTCACGCCGGCCGAGAGCCTCGTCGGTTTCGATTCGGCGGTGCGGGCAATGTCGGAGAAAATCGACGGCATCGCCGCGATCGCCCAAGATCCGACCGCGCTGGAACACCTGGAAGGGGCAATTGCGGGGCTGCGCGGCATTGTCTCGCACGTCGCCTCGAACGACGCGCTCGCCAGGCTGTCGGAGGAGGTGCGCGGGCTCACCGCCAAGGTCGAGCAGGTCACCAGTTCCGACATTCTTGCCATGCTCGAGCAGCGCATCACGTTCATCGCCGACGCGTTGCAGTCACGCCCGCAGCCCGACCGGGATTTCCGCGATCTCGAGGCGCTGGTGCAAGGATTGGCGGACAAGATCGAGCGCCTTCAGCTCGCCAGTGCCGGTCATCCCAACAGCAGCCACATCGACGAGCAGATCGCCAAGCTGATCGAAAAGATCGAGTTCCTCCGACGTCCGTTTCAGCCAACTCGACAAGATCGAGCGCGGGCTTGCCGAATTGCTCCTTCAGATCGATCGGCAGCCGGGATCGCTACCGGCAGCCGGCGGGCCGGCCTTCCAGCCGGAGTTCGATATCCTCAAGCGCGACGTAAAGCGCACACACGAGTTGATCGAGGCCGTCCACGGCACGCTCGGACAGGTCGTCGATCGGCTGGCGGTGATAGAGACCGGGATTCGTGGCGACCCGGCACAGCCGGCGCGCGTTGAGACGTTCGCATCGACGCCCCCCGAGCCGGCCCCGGTCGCGCAAGAGGTGCCGCCCGCTCCGACGACCAGCGCAGCGCCTCCCGCGGCCAGCCTCGGCAACCCGGCTCCTTCGACCGACTGGCGCCCGATCAACCCGGATCTGCCGCCCGATCACCCGCTCGAGCCGGGCGCAAGCCGCCGTGGCACACCCGCCGACCGCATCGCGGCCTCCGAGGCGGCGCTCGGTGCAAATCTTGGGGCAGTTCTTGGGGCAAGTCTTGGTGCTACGAATATCGGCGCCGCGCGGGAGGCGGCTGCTTCCGACGCTGATGCAAAGGCGAATTTCATCGCTGCTGCACGCCGCGCCGCGCAGGCCGCAAGCACGCAGCTCGCTGGGCGCAACGACAAGCGCGCCCCGGAGCCGCCGCGCCGCATGCGGACCGACCAACAGACCGGCGCCACCGACGATATCCAGTCAGGCGGCCACGCCCGCATGCTCCTGGTCGCTGCAAGCGTCGTGATGATCGTGCTTGGGTCGCTGCAGGTGCTGACCGGCCTGTTCAGCCGCTCCGGTGGCGCCCCCGTCACACCGGACGAGCCGACCGCGTCCGCACCCAGCGGAGATGTCCCGGTCGAGATGGCGCCGACGCCGGCAGCGCCACCCAGCCGGCAATCGGGGCTTCTGCCGGCCGAAACAGCGATTGTTGCGCCCAGCGCCGGCGTGCTCGCGCCGCCCGAACCGTTTGCGCCCGCGGCGACACCCGCAAGCCCCGAGACCGCCCCGACGATTGAGCGCCTGATCACCGGTTCGGTCCGCCAGCCGAGCCTGCCGCCGGTTCCACCGCAGCCGCCAGCACGGCCGCAAGCGCCAACCCGGTCGGTCGACGCCGGCAGGCTGCCCGCCAGCATGAGCCAGGGCTTGCGCACGGCCGCAGCCAAGGGCGACCCGGCCGCCGCGTTCGAAGTCGCAGTCCGCTATGCCGAAGGCCGTGGCACGCCGCAGAACTTCAAGGCGGCGGCCGAATGGTTCGATCGCGCTGCCAAGCACGGGTTGGCCCCCGCGCAGTTCCGCCTGGGCGGGCTGTACGAAAAGGGCATGGGGGTGAAAAAGGACCTCGATGCCGCTCGCCGGCTCTACATTGCGGCCGCGCAAGCCGGCAATGCCAAGGCGATGCACAACCTGGCGGTGCTCTACGCCGAGGGCGCCGACGGCAAGCCCGACTATCAGACCGCCGCCACCTGGTTTCGCAAAGCCGCCGATCACGGTGTAACCGACAGCCAATACAATCTCGGCATCCTCTATGCCCGCGGGATCGGAGTCGAGACCAACCTGGCGGAGGCCTACAAGTGGTTCGCGCTGGCCGCCCGCGAGGGCGACCGCGATTCGGCAAAGAAGCGCGATGAGCTGGCGACCCGGCTCGATCAGGCCACGGCGGCGGCCGCCCACGCAGCGGTGCGGAGCTGGACTGCGGAGCCGCAACCCGAGGCGGCAATCCACGTCAGGATGCCGTCTGGCGGCTGGGATGGCGCTCCCGCAGCGGCGAGCGCCAGGCGGCGCGTCAGTTCCGACGCGAAAAGCCAGCACGTGACACCGTAACTCCACACATCAAAAAAATTCTATTGATGGGTGGCCGGAACCGCCAACATCGGTAGAATGCGCGCGCTTATCCGCTGAGTTCTGAGTCTCGACCGAATTCGCGGGGCCGTCGTGCCGACGACACGCGCGACGATGCTCCAATGCACGCCGGGGCACCGGCGTCGCCGCGATTCCTCCAGCGACCCCGCGAATGGGGCCGAGGCTCGACCGACAGCTCCTTGCGAGCCGGCGGCGTCCTGCCGGTTACCCGGCGCGCCATCCGGACCGCAAACCAACGGAACCGACCGTGCAGATCTACCTTCCGATCGCCGACCTGCCGGTCAATATTTTTGTCGTGCTCGCAATCGGGCTGGCGGTCGGGTTCATTTCGGGCATGTTTGGCATCGGCGGCGGCTTCCTGATGACGCCGTTGTTGATCTTTTTGGGCGTGACGCCAGCCGTCGCCGTCGCCAGCGTCACCGGCCACATCGCCGCCTCCTCGATGTCGGGCGCCATGAGCTACTGGCGCCGCAACGCGGTCGATATCGCGCTCGCCTTCATGCTGCTCGCCGGCGGTCTTATCGGTACGGTGTTTGGCGTGTGGCTGTTCACGCTGCTGCGCGCCATCGGCCAGCTCGACCTGACGATCGGCCTGTCCTACGTGCTCCTGCTCTGCATCGTCGGCGGCCTGATGGTGACGGAGAGCCTGCGCGCCATCATCCGGTCGCGGCAAGGCAAGCCGGTCGAATTGCGGCGGCCCGGAAGCCATACCTGGTTCCATGGGCTTCCGTTCAAGGTGCGCTTCAAGCGCTCGCGCATCTATGTGTCCGCGATCCCGGTCTGGGCGATCGGGTTCATCATCGGGTTCGTCGGCGCCGTGATGGGCATCGGCGGCGGCTTCCTGCTGGTGCCGATGCTGATCTACCTGCTGCGCGTGCCGACCGCGACCGTGATCGGGACCTCGATGATGCTCACCCTCGTCACCATGGCGTCGGCGACCGTCCTGCATGCCGTCACCAATCATCTGGTCGACGCGCTTTTGGCCCTCATTCTGATGGTGGGCGGCGTCGTGGGCGCGCAGTTCGGGGCGCGCGCCGGCGCCAGGATCAGTGGCGAGTGGCTGCGACTGCTGCTCGGCCTACTGGTGCTTGCGGTCGGCATTCGTTTCGCCCTCACGCTAGTGCTCACGCCCGAGGAGATCTACTTCATCCGACCGCTGGAGGGCGGGTGATGACGCCGCGACGGCTCGCGCTCGGCATGATGCTTGCGCTAGTTGCGCTTGTTTCACTTGCCGCGCTGCCATCGCAGGCCGCCGCCGAACGGCTTGTTGCGTCGGTGTCGAACCATCGCGTGCAGGTCTCCTCGAGCTTCACCGGCGCCGAGCTCGTGCTGTTCGGCTCGATCGAACGCGCCCCGAACGACCCGCAACGGCGTGGCGGCTACGACATCATCGCGACCATCACCGGCCCGCGTCAGGACCTGGTGACGTTCCGCCGGGATCGCATGATGGGCATCTGGTTCAATGTCGACCAGCGCGTATTCGAAAAAGTACCGGCCTATCTGGCCGTGCTTGCAAACCGGCCGCTCGACACGATCACCAACGCCGAGACCCTGCGCCGCCTCAAGCTCGGCCTCGCCAACGTCGAGCTGCTGCAGCGCGCCGCCGTCACCATCGCCGATTCCTCGCTCGACGACCCGTTTCGGGTGGCCTTCATCAAGCTCAGGCTGAAGCAGCGGCTCTATCGTGAGAGGGCCAACGGAATCACATTCTTGACGCCAACCTTGTATCGCGCCTCGATTCCGCTGCCGGCGGAATCCCTCGTCGGCAACTATGACATTGACGTGCGGCTGTTTGCCGATGGCGCCCAGATCGCGCGCACCAATTCCGCGTTCGAGGTCTACAAGACTGGAATTGAACAGATCGTCACGTCGGCCGCGCGCGATTATAGCGTCGTCTACGGCTTGACCACCGCCATGATGGCGCTGCTGACTGGTTGGCTTGCAAGCGTCGTATTTCGACGCGATTGACGGCGCCAACACCGATATCTGTCCGCCCACGTTGAGTTTGCGCACGCGATCCGCCGCATCTCACCCTTGAGATGAAAGGCACCCGTGCCCACACGCCGCAGTATCTGCGACAGCGGCGAAATTGCACGCATGCCGGACTGAGATACCAGCATCCGACAAGATCGCGCCGCAAATCTAAACGCGATGAAGGTCGCATTAACCGGCCTATCAACGACGTCTGAACTAATGCGCGCGGGGTGTTAGGTTCGGCCAGGTAGGACGGGGCCGCACCATACCGCAGGGCAATCCATTGGGAACTCATCGCGGGGCTGCTATTCGTCGCCGTGTTCATCGCGACGATTGCGACCTTCAATCGTGTGACGACACTGGTGCAGGCGCCGATGGCGGCGGGCAGCGGATACGAGCTCGCGGGCAGTTCGCGGCCGGCGAAATAGCGCCGCCGCCTTCGGGACGACCGTCGAGCGCACAGAAGCGTCATCCATCCAGCGTTAACGTTACGAATTCCCGCACAGAAATAAGAATAATTTGGCATAAAGTTAGCGTGGAATTCATTCGGATCGCCGAGGAATTGAGAGGTGTAGGGCCAATATCCCGTGCCTTGTTCAACTGTGGATCGTGATGCTGCCTGTTTCCCTTCGGCGTTGGATCAATATTGTTGGAACAACGGCAGCGATCGTGACGGCGACCGTCGTGCCCTTGGGCTATGGTCTTGTTGTCTACCAGGAGGACACTGCCGCCCTCTCGTTGCGTGCCCACATCAACGCAACACGGCTGTCCCGTTATATCGAAACGCAAGGGTCGATGTGGCTCTTTCACCGTGCACAGCTCGCGGAGCTCATCGACCTCTCGGACCGGAAGGATGTTTCGATCCACCAGCGGGTCTATGACGCCACCGGCACGATCATCATCGACGAAGGCCCCGCGCTGGCCAATCCGACCATCGCCCGTTCCGAGCCCCTCATCGTCGGGACGGCGGTTGTCGGGCGGATCGAAGTCGAGGCAAGCGCACAGCGGCTTCTTCACCAGACCATCTTCATCGCGAGCGGCAGCTTGCTGTTGGGCATTGTCATCTTTTGCGCGTTGCGCTGGCTCCCGCTCAAGCTGCTGGATCAAACATTCGCAAAGCTGAGGCAGCGCGAGGCGGAGCTGGCGTCGTAAAAGCTTCAATTCGAGATGGCCCTTGAGAACATGCCGCAAGGTCTCAGCATGTTCGACGGTGCCCAGCGCCTCGTCGTCTGCAACGCCCGCTATACCGAGATGTACGGACTGGAACCCGGCGACACCCGACCGGGCACGCCGCTGCGCGCGATCCTCGAGCGCCGCAGCGCCATCGGAAGCTGCCCACATGGCGCGGCCGACTTCATCGAGCGCAGGGCGCACGCCGCCGCCAACAGCGGCAACAGGCCCTATTTTGCCATCGACGAGCTGCAGGACGGTCGCATCATCGCGCTCGCGCACAAGCCGATGGCGAGTGGCGGCTGGGTCACCATCCATCAAGACGTGACCGAGCAGAAGCGCATCGAGAAGAAAATCGCCCACATGGCGCACCACGATGAGCTGACCGACCTGCCCAACCGTGCGCTGTTGCGCGAGCGTCTCAACTATCACCTGCAATACGCGCGGGTCAGCGAAATCGCCGTTCTCTGCCTGGACCTCGACTATTTCAAGAATGTCAACGATACGCTTGGTCATCCCGTCGGCGACGCACTCTTGTGCGCGGTTGCCGATCGGCTGCGAACCTGCGTCGACGATGCCGACCTCGTCACCCGCCTCGGAGGCGACGAGTTCGCCATCATCCAGGTCGGCGTGTCGCAACCGGATTCAGCCGTGGCGCTCGCTCGACGGATCGTCGAGGATCTCGGTCGTCCGTTCGTTGCCGGCGGGCACGAGATCATCATCAGCACCAGCATCGGCATCGCGCCGGGGCCGAACCATGGCACCGATCCCGATGAGCTGCTCAAGCGAGCCGACCTCGCCCTCTACCGGGCCAAGGCCGGTGGACGAAACGGGTATGCCGTCTTCGAAGCCGACATGGAAGCGGACATGCACGAGCGCCGGGCGCTGGAAATCGATCTGCGCAAGGCCATCAGCGCCGGCCAGCTTGAGCTCTACTACCAGCCGGTGGTCGAGCTCGAGCACAACAGGGTGAGCGGCTTCGAAGCGCTGGTGCGGTGGAATCATCCATCGCGCGGGTTCGTCCCTCCGGCAACGTTCATCCCATTAGCAGAAGAAACCGGACTTATCGTTGCCTTGGGAAAGTGGGTGTTCCAGCAAGCCTGTCGTGATTCCGCGCAATGGCCCGACGACGTCAGGTTGGCGGTCAATCTTTCGCCGGTGCAGATTCATAGCAAGGATATCGTCACGACCATTATCTCCGCCATGGCGGCAGCCGATCTTGCGCCTCAGCGGCTGGAGATCGAGATCACCGAGACGAGCTTGCTGCAGGACAACGGAGCGACGTTGGCGGTGCTGCATCAGCTGCAAAGCCTGGGCATACGCATCGCCATGGACGACTTCGGGACCGGCTACTCATCGTTGAGCTATCTGCGGACCTTTCCGTTCGACAAGATCAAGATCGACCAGTCGTTCGTGCGCGGCCTCAACCGCGATGCGCAATGCGTCGCCATCGTGCGCGCGGTGGCGGGGCTTGCCGCCCACCTCGGCATGGCCACGACGGTCGAGGGCATCGAGACCGACGAGCAGCGCGAGCTCGCCCGCGCCGAAGGATGTACCGAAGGTCAGGGGTTCTTGTTCGGCCCCGCGCGGGCTGCATCGGACGTGCCGCGCTTCCTGGCCTCGTTCAGACACAAGGAACAGGCCGCCGCCTGAGGCGGGCCATCCGTCAGCACGCGCCCAGGAGCCCTAGTCGGAAAGGCACCGCATGGCCGCGATCGGATAGATCCGCCCCTCGCCCAGCATGTGAGCGGTGAAGCGTAGCGTCCCGAACACGTCCGCGAATGCGCGGTCGCGTACGTTAAGGCCGCCCGCATAAGCGCCGAAGGCGGGCATCACCACACGCGCGCCATCGCTTGCAAAACAGCGCCGGCTCACCGTGCGTCCGCGCGCGCTCACGCGCGCGACCGGGTGCAGATGGCCCGCAACCTCTCCGGGCGCCGCGCCGGGCGTGGGCGTATGCCGGAAGACAAGCCCGCCGATCGCCAGCATGCTTGCCGATACGCCGCCCAGGCCATCGACAGGCTCGGGGTCATGGTTGCCGGCGATCCAGATCCAGTCGCGCCCGCGCTGCAGCGCGCGCAACGTCTCGCGGTCGCCGTCGCTCACGCGCGCCGGCCCGCCGCCATCATGGAAGCTATCGCCGAGCGCAATCACGATGCGCGGGGCATAGCGCACGACCAGACGCGACAGCCGCGCCAGCGTCGCAGCGGTGTCGTAGGGCGGCAACAACACGCCGCGGGTGGCAAAGCTCGAACCCTTTTCCAAATGCAGATCGGCGACCACAAGCACGGCCTGTTCGGGCCAGTAAAAGGCGCCGTCACAATCGGCGATGAGCGCGGCGTCCCCGACCGCGAACGTGGCTTCCGCGGCTGGTCGATTGGCCTGCGGCTGCGCGGAGCGCCCCGGCGTGGTCACTGCATCGCCTCCTTCACCAGCTCCGCCTCGGCTTCCGCCAACAGCGCATCGGCCGCCTCGCCATAAACCTGTTCACGGCCAATCTCCAGCATCACGGGAACCGCCAGCGGCGAGACGTGATCCAGCGCTTTATGGACGATTCGCCCCCTGATGCGCGAGAGCATCTCGCCCAGGCGGCGGATGTCGAGGAGCCCGGTGGCGGCGTCCGCGCGGGCGGCGCGCAACAGGAGATGATCGGGCTGGTGCTTGCGCAGCACGTCATACACGAGGTCGGTCGAGATCGTCACCTCGCGGCGCGACTTCTCCTGGCCCGGAAAGCGGCGCTCGATCAAGCCGGCGATGATCGCGCAATTGCGGAAGGTGCGCTTCATCAACGCGGATTCGGCGAGCCACGCTTCGAGATCGTCGCCCAGCATGTCCTCGTCGAACAGCGAGGCGAGCGAAAGCTCGCCGCGATCGATGCGCAGCGCCACGTCGCCTAGCCCATAGATCGCCACCGCGTATTCGTTGGCGACGAAGCCCAGCGGCCGCAGCCGCGCGCGCTCGAGCCGGCGGGTGAGCAGCATGCCGAGCGTCTGATGGGCAAGCCTGCCCTCGAATGGATAGCACACGAGGTAATACTTGTTGGCGCGCGGGAAGGTCTCGACCAGAAGCTCGCCCTTGCCCGGAATGAGCGAGCGCCAATCCTGGATTTCGAGCCACTCGCGCACCTGGGCTGGCAGCGGCCGCCACTCGCGGGGATCGGAGATGATGCCGCGCACGCGCGCGGCCAGATAGGTCGAGAGCGGAAACTTGCCGCCCTCGTAGGCCGGCACCTTGGGGTCCTCGGCAGCGGCGCGCGAGACATAGACCTCGTCCTGCATCAGCGCCTCGTAGCGCAGGACCTCGCCCGCGAACACGAACGTATCTCCGGGGGTGAGCATCTCGATGAAATATTCCTCCACCTCTCCAAGGAGCCGCCCGCCGCGTGGGATCATCCTCGAAGCGCGCGAGCGCACCAGGCGCACCTTGAGCATATCGGCTTCGACGATCGTGCCGACATTCATGCGGTAGCGCTGCGCGACCATCGGATGGCTCACGCGCCAGCGGCCGTCCTTGCCCTGTCTGATCTTGGCGAAGCGCTCGTAGGCCTTGAGCGCGTAGCCGCCGGTCGCCACGTAGTCGAGCGCGGCGTCGAAATCGGCGCGCGCGAGGCCGGCATACGGCGCCGCGGCGGTCACCTCGGCGTAGAGCTCATCGGCAAGGAACGGCTCGCCGCAGGCCGAGCCCAGCACATGCTGCGCCAGCACGTCGAGCGCGCCGGTGCGCGCGGGCGGCGTGTCCTGCGCGTTCTCGGCAACGGCGTCGAGCGCGGCGCGGCATTCGAGCACTTCGAAACGATTGGCCGGCACCAGCACGCCCTTTGACGGTTCGTCCATGCGATGGTTGGCGCGCCCGATGCGCTGCAGAAGCCGCGAGGCACCCTTCGGAGCGCCGACGTTGACGACGAGATCGACATCGCCCCAGTCGACGCCGAGATCGAGCGAGGACGTGCACACGACCGCCTGCAGCCGGCCCGTCGCCATCGCGGCTTCGACTTTGCGGCGCTGCGCGACGTCGAGCGAGCCGTGATGGAGCGCGATCGCGAGCCCGTCGTCGTTGATGCGCCACAGTTCCTGAAAGATGCTCTCGGCCTGGCTGCGGGTGTTGACGAAGACGAGCGTCGTCTTGTGGCGCTTGATCAGCGCGTAGATCTCGCCCAGCGCATGGCGCGCGGAATGGCCTGCCCAGGGCAGCCGCTCGGCAGTGTCGAGCATGCTCACGTCGGGCGGCGCGCCGCCATCCGCGATGACGAGATCGGCCAGCGCCGGCGCGCCCGCGGGCTGCGGCAGCAGGAAGCGGCGAAGATCGTCCGGCTCGGCGACGGTGGCGGAAAGGCCGACGCTGGTCAGCCCGGGCGCCAGCCGGAACAGCCGCGCGAGGCCGAGCGAAAGCAGATCGCCGCGCTTGCTGGTCACCAGCGCGTGCAGCTCGTCGAGCACCACGCGCCGCAGCGAGCCGAACAGGAACGGGGCGTCCGGCGAGGCCAGGATCAGCGCAAGCTGCTCGGGCGTGGTGAGCAGGATCTGCGGCGGGAAGCGGCGCTGACGCTGGCGCTTCGAGGAAGGCGTATCGCCGGTTCTGGTCTCGATACGGATCGGCAGCCGCATCTCGGCCACCGGCGTCTCAAGGTTGCGGGCGATATCGACCGCCAGCGCTTTCAGCGGCGAGATGTAGAGGGTATGCAGCCCGCCCTCGCGGCGCAGATCGCGGCCGGTGGAGACGAGGCGGCGATGCTTCAGTGGTTCGTCCGAGCTGCGATCACCAGCGTCAACGTCTTGGCGCGCAGGTGCCACAACGTTCCCTCCCCCCTTGTGGGGGAGGGACAGGGAGGGGGGTGATCCCACACGCTGAGTCTGCTGCCACCCCCCTCCCCACCCCTCCCCCAACGCAAGTCGGGCCTGCCCGACTTGCGCATCATGATTCGCAGCCCGGGCAGGCCCAGGCTGCGCGGGGGGAGGGAGCAGGCCGCGGCTGCATTCCTGTCGTGCTCACTTCTCTTCTCTTTTGATCACTCAGCTCGACCAGCGACGGCAGGAACCCCGCCAGGGTCTTGCCGGCCCCCGTCGGCGCGATGAGCAGCACCGAGCGCCCGGCCCGCGCCTTGGCCAACAGGTCCAGTTGATGCGCGCGCGGCACCCAGCCACGTGCCGCGAACCAGCGCACGAACGGCTCGGGCAGCGAGGCAACATCATCGGTCTGTTCAAGCAGGGTCACCCGACAAGAGGTAGCGGCCGAAGGCGGCGCGGTCGAGGCCAAGAGGCCCTGAGAGTAGCCCGCGCCGCGGCGGGACCCTATCTATGCCGCATGCGTCCCGAGGACCTCCTGTCGCCCACGCCGTCCGGCCTGTGCTGCCAGACCGGCGGATTCCATATCGATCCGACACGGCCGGTGGAGCGGGCCGTAATCACGCACGGCCATTCCGACCATGCGCGGGCGGGCCACGGCGTGGTGCTTGCCACTGCGGAGACGCTCGACCTGATGCGGCTGCGTTACGGCGAGAGCTTCGCCGGCTCCACTCAGGCGGTCCGCTACGGCGAGGGCGTCGGGCTTGGCGGCGTGACGGTGACCCTGCATCCGGCCGGCCATGTGCTCGGCTCGGCCCAGGTCGCAGTTGAAGCCAACGGCCTGCGCATCGTCGCCTCCGGTGACTACAAGGATGTCGCCGACCCGACCTGCGCGCCGTTCGAGCTTGTTGCCTGCGACGTGTTCATCACGGAAGCGACCTTTGCGCTGCCGGTGTTCCGCCACGGCGATCCCGACGGCGAGATTGGAAAGCTTCTGCGCTCGGTGGCGCTGTTTCCGGAGCGGGCCCATCTCGTGGGCGCCTATTCGCTCGGCAAGGCGCAGCGCGTGATCGCGCTCATTCGCAAGGCGGGCTACGACAAGCCGATCTATCTGCACGGCGCGCTCGAGCGCATCACGCGCTACTATGAGGATCGCGGCATCGCGCTCGGTGAGCTCTGCGCCGTGCGCGACGCCAAGAAAGCGGACCTCGCGGGCGCGATCGCGCTCTGCCCACCATCGGCGCTGCAGGAATTGTGGTCGCGCCGTTTTCCCGATCCGGTGAGCGCGTTCGCGTCCGGCTGGATGCGGGTACGCGCGCGGGCGCGTCAGCGCGGCGTCGAATTGCCCCTTGTTGTATCAGATCACGCCGACTGGGACGGGCTGACCGCAACTATCACGGCGACCGGCGCCGCCGAGATCTGGGTCACGCACGGGCAGGAGGACGCGCTCGTGCACTGGGCCGGCTTGCGTGGGCTCAAGGCGCGTCCGCTCGCGATCGTCGGTTATGGCGACGAGGATGAGGGCGAGAGTGCCGAACCGGCCGCCGACGGCGAGGCCGGTGAATGAATCGCTTCGCCGAGCTGCTCGACCGCCTCGCCTATGAGCCCGCGCGCAACAACAAGCTACGGCTGATGACCGAGCATTTCCGCGGCACGCCCGACCCCGAGCGCGGCTGGGCGCTGGCGGCGCTCACCGGCGCGCTCAGCTTCCAGTACGCCAAGCCCGGCCTTATCCGCACGCTGATCGGCGAGCGCGCCGACCCGGTGCTGTTCGCCCTCTCCTACGACTATGTCGGCGATCTCTCCGAGACGGTTGCACTGATGTGGCCGGCCGATGAAGCCGTCCGTGTCAATCGCGCGCCGACACTCAGCGACGTGATCGAGACGCTCTCCACGCTCGGCAAGAGCAAGCTGCCCGCGCAGATCGCGCGCTGGCTCGATGCGCTCGACGAGACCGGGCGCTGGGCGCTGCTCAAGCTCCTGACCGGCGCGTTGCGCGTCGGCGTCTCGGCGCGGCTTGCCAAGACCGCGGTGGCGGCGCTCGGTGACAAGGACCCGCAGGAGATCGAGCTCCTTTGGCCGGGCCTGCGCCCGCCCTATCTCGATCTATTCGACTGGCTCGAGGGGCGCGCCGGCAAGCCGGTGCATCGCGACCCGGCGCCGTTTCGTCCTCCCATGCTGGCGCATGCAGTCGAGGACGGCGATCTCGCCGGGCTCGATCCGAAGGATTTCTTGGCGGAGTGGAAATGGGACGGCATCCGGGTGCAGGCCGTGGCGGGCGCCGAGGAGGATGGCCGGCCGCAGGCGCGGCTCTATTCGCGCACGGGCGAAGATATCTCGGGAAGCTTTCCCGACATCATCGAGGCGCTGCGGCTGCCGGGCGCGATCGACGGCGAGCTTCTGATCGTGCGCGATCGCCGCGTGCAGAGCTTCAACGTGTTGCAGCAGCGGCTCAACCGCAAGACCGTCAACGGTAAGCTCCTCACCGCGTTTCCCGCCCATTTGCGCGCCTACGACCTGCTCGCCGACGGCGTCGAGGATTTGCGCGAGCAGCCATTCGCGGAACGCCGCGCCAGGCTCGAACAGTTCGTCACCCGGCTTGCCGATCCACGCATCGATCTGTCGCCGCTCATTTCATTTGCAAGCTGGGACGAGCTTGCCGCAGCCCGCGCCAATCCCGCCGGCGCGGATGCCGATGCGGTCGAAGGCGTGATGCTCAAGCGCCGCGATGCGCCCTACGTGCCTGGCCGCCCCAAGGGCCAATGGTGGAAATGGAAGCGCGATCCGTTCGTGGTCGATGCCGTGTTGATGTATGCCCAGCGCGGCCACGGCAAGCGCTCCTCATACTATTCCGATTATACCTTCGGGGTCTGGACCGCCGGCGAAACGGGCGATGAGCTCGTGCCGGTGGGCAAGGCCTATTTCGGCTTCACCGACGAGGAGCTCATTGAGATCGACCGCTTCGTGCGCCGTAACACGGTCGAGCGGTTCGGTCCCGTGCGCGAGGTCGTGCACGAGCCCAAGCAGGGGCTGGTGCTCGAAGTCGCCTTCGAGGGGCTGCAGCGCTCGACCCGGCACAAATCGGGGCTCGCGATGCGCTTTCCGCGTATCAGCCGGCTGCGCTGGGACAAGCCGCCGGCCGAGGCCGACCGGTTGGAGACGCTCGAAAACATGTTGCACCGGAATGAGCGCGGCCGCATGCACCTTTCGGATGACGCAACGAATCGTGAAACGTGATAGGCTGAATTTATGAGCCCGCCCCAGGAACCTCCCATGATGACCGACGCCAGCAACCGCTCGAGCGCGATGGCTCGTTTCTTCGGCGGCAGCCCGCTCTCCGTCATCGTGCGGCTGGTGCTGCTGTCGGTTCTGGTTGGCTTCCTGCTCCATGTCATGGGGCTCGATCCGTTCGACATCATCCGCAGCATCCGAAAGCTCCTGCAGACGATCTGGGACATGGGCTTCGACGCCGTCGTGCGGCTGTGGCGCTACTTCCTGCTCGGCGCCGTCCTGGTGGTACCGATCTGGCTGATCGTGCGGCTGGTGCGGACGCCGCGCGGCCGTTGACCCTCGCCATCTCGCCATTCCACGTCACCAACGCCCGGGTGTTCTCGATCGCGGGCCCGGCGATGCTGGCGAATCTCACCACGCCCCTTCTGGGGCTGGTGGCGACCGCCGCCATTGGCCGGCTTGGTGAGGCGCATCTTCTCGGCGGCGTCGCGCTCGCCGCGATCGTATTCGACGGCATCTACTGGCTGTTCGGCTTTCTGCGCATGGGCACGGTCGCGCTCACCGCGCAGGCGCTCGGCGCGGGCGATGCTTCCGAACAGCGCGCCGTGCTCTCGCGTGCGCTATTGATCGCCGGCATCATCGGCGTGGCGCTCGTGCTGCTGCAGGCACCGCTCGCGAGCGCGACCTCGACGCTTCTGGGCGGCAGCAGTGCGGTCCGGCAGGCGGCAGAAACCTACTTCTTCGTGCGCATCTGGTCGGCGCCGTTTACGCTCGGCAATCTCACGCTGATCGGCTGGCTCACCGGCATTGCGCGCGCGACCACGGCGCTCGCGTTGCAGATCGCGATCAACTCCATCAACATCGCGCTGACGGCATTGTTCGTGCTGTGGCTCGATTTCGGCATCGCGGGCGCCGCGCTTGCGGCCGTGCTCGCGGAGGCGATGGGCTTCGCGGCCGGGCTCGCGGTCGCCTGGCGGCTCCTGGGCGGACGGTTCGAGACCGCGACAGCCATCGTGCTCCAGCGCGGCAAGCTCGTGCGCATGCTCGTCATCAACCGCGACATCATGATCCGCACCGCCTGTGTGATCGGCGCTTTCGCGTTCTTCGCCGCGCAAGGAGCCCGCGCCGGCGACACCGCGCTCGCCGCCAATGCGGTGTTGCACAACTTTGTCCTGATCGGCAGCTTCTTCCTCGACGGCATGGCGACCGCCGCCGAGCAGCTCTGCGGCCGTGCGATCGGGGCACGCGACCGCTCCGCGTTCGTGCAGGCGACCAAGCTTGCGCTCGCCTGGGGTCTCGGCTTCGGCGTGGCTTGCACGGCTGTGTTCCTGGCAGTCGGTCCGGCGCTCATCACGCTGATGACGACGAATGCCGAGGTGCAAGACTTCGCCCGCACGTTCCTGCCATTCGCGGCCGTTGCGCCAGTGCTTGGCGCCCTCGCCTATACATTCGATGGCGTCTATATCGGCGCCACCTGGGCGCGCGACATGCGCAACCTGATGCTGACCGCGTTCGCACTCTATCTCGCCACCTGGTGGGCGCTGCGCGGCTATGGCAACACCGGTCTCTGGGTGGCGATCCTGGTCTTCCTTGCGGCGCGCGGCGCGCTGCAGGCCGCGCGCTATCGGGCGCTGGTGCGCGCGACATTCTAGGCCAGCGCGCCTAGCTCACGTCCGCTTTTTCTCCCGATAGCGGCCACAACGCGGACATCGCAGAAGGTCCGCGTCGGACCAAATAGCTGGCGTGGTGTTGTTTGTTGAAAACAGGATACTGCCTCATTCCGCCGCGCGAAGGCGCCCGGGCCGGAACCGGCCGAAGAGTTGCCTCAGCACGCGGGAGATGAGCGGCCAGAACAGCATGATCATCGCGAGCGCGCATATGGTGCCAACCAGCGGATTGGACCAGAACACCGACAGGTCGCCCTGCGAGCCGATCATCGCCTGCCGGAAAGAGCTCTCCGCGCGTCCGCCGAGCACGATCGCGAGCACCATGGGTGCCAACGGATAGTCGAGCTTCTTGAACAAGTAGCCGATCACGCCGAACATCACCATGAAGACGAGGTCGGCCGGCGCATTCGAGAGCGTATAGGAGCCGATGGCGCAGATGACGATGATGATCGGGGCGATGATCGAAAACGGGATGCGCATGATCGAGGCCCACAACGGCACGGTCGAGAGAACGATCACGAGTCCGACCACATTGCCTAGATAGATCGAGGCGATCAGGCCCCAGACGAAATCCTTCTGCTCGACGAAGAGGAGCGGCCCCGGCTGCAGACCCCAGATCAGCAGCCCGCCGAGCAGCACCGCGGCCGTCGGCGAGCCCGGAATGCCGAGCGTGAGCATGGGGAGGAGCGCGCTGGTACCGGCCGCATGCGCGGCGGTCTCCGGCGCCACCACGCCCTCAAGCTCGCCGGTGCCGAATTTTGCGCCATTGCGCGAGAAACGCTTGGCAAGGCCGTAGCTCATAAAGGAGGCTGGGGTCGCTCCGCCGGGTGTGACGCCGAGCCAGATGCCGACGGCGGTGCCGCGGATGATGGTGACCCAATACTTCGGCAGCTGCTTCCAGGTCTGCCAGACGACGAACGGATTGATGCGGGCGCTGCGGCCTTCGAAATGCAATCCCTTTTCGATAGTCACCAGAATTTCGCCGATGCCGAATAGCCCGATCACGGCGATGAGGAAGTGGAAACCGGTGAGCAGCGTCTCGGTGCCGAAGGTGAGGCGCAGCCCCCCGGTGACTTCGTCGGTGCCCACCGAGGCAAAGGCGAATCCTAGCATCATCGCCGAGACCACCTTGAAGGGCGACTGCCGCCCCATGCCGATGAAGCTGCAAAAGGTCAGCAGGTAGACCGAGAAGAATTCGGGTGGGCCGAAATCGAGCGCAAAATTGGCCACGATCGGTGCCAGGAAAGTGAGCACGATGGTAGCGATGAGCGCGCCGATGAAGGAGGAGCTCAGCGAGGCCGTGAGTGCCTCGCCGGCACGGCCCTGCTTGGCCAAGGGATGCCCATCGAAGGTGGTCGCAACCGACCAGGGCTCGCCGGGAATGTTGAACAAGATGGCGCTGATGCAGCCGCCGAACAGCGCCCCCCAATAGATCGCCGCCAGCATGATGATGGCCGTCGTGTTCGGCATCGAAAAGGTCAGCGGCAGCAGGATGGCGATGCCGTTGGCGCCGCCGACACCGGGGAGAAAGCCGAGCAGCACGCCGAACAGGATGCCGAGCACCATGTAGCCAAGATTGACGGGGGTGAGCAGCACTTCGAAGCCGTGCAGCAATGACAAGAATGCGTCCACCTGCCTCTCCCGTTCAACTCGGCGGTTCGTCCGCCAGTTCTTGCCTCTGCTCTTGCGGTATGACCGACCCGCTCAATAGCCAAGCCAAGTTTCGAACGGCCCCTTCGGCAGCGGCACCAGGAACCAGATCTCGAAAATGATGAACAACACGACCGGAACCGTCAGCGCAATCGGCACGGTTTCGTAAATCGGGTAGCGGCCGTGCCAGAACATGAAGAAGCCGATGAACAAAGCCATCGAAATGTAGATGCCGATATAGATCGCCAGAACCACGAACACGGTCATCGGCACGAGCACCTGCAGGACCATCTTCAGTTCGCCACGGGCGATGAAGCCGCCGCCGTCAGGCGCACGCGCGAGCAGGTTCTGCAGCAGCGTCACGCCGCTGCTGACGAACAGGAAGAGGGCGACGTAGAACGGGAAGTAACCCGAATCCGGACCGACATCCTTGGCCCAGCCGGCACCGAGCCGATAGCTCGAGATCATCACCACCTGCGCCACCGCCATCAGCGCCAAGGCGACGACCATGTTCATGGTGCGGTTGGAGACGACGCTGTCGAGGGGCTCTTCGTTGTGGGGATCGTCAGCCATCGCGTGGAATTCATGCCTTCTCTAACGATGCCGCCCCGACGTGAGGGAACGCGGCTCTGGCGGCCGACAAGCGACTGTCGGGCGCGCCCGCTTGGGGGCGCGCCCGCGATCTGATGCCGATCAGGAGCCTTGATGGAGGAACCCGGCCTTTTGCATCAGCTGATGATGGAGTTTGGCCGCATCCGTCAGCCATGTGTTGAACTCGGCGCCTGTCATCCAGCTTTGATTGAAGGCGCCTTTTTGCATGTAGTCCTTCCATTCGGGCGTGGCGCGCACCTTCTGCAGCAGGTCGACATAGTAGTCGACAGCTTCTTTCGGCGCACCCGGCGCCGCCATGATGCCGCGCAACATGAGATACTCAATGTCGAGGCCCTGCGACTTACAGGTCGGGATATCCTGCCACGACATGCTTCCGGCAATCTTGGCGGGATACGGCATCGGCTTCTCGTCAAAGACGCAAAGCGGGCGCACATTGCCGGCGCGCCAATGGGCCACGCATTCGACCGGATTGTTGACGCTCGAATTGATGTGGCCGCCGACGAGCTGCGTGCAAACCGTGCCGCCCCCGCTATAAGGAACGTAGGTGAAGTTGGCGCCGGTCTTCTGCTTGATGGCGGCGGTGATGATCTGATCCTCCTGCTTGGAGCCGGTGCCGCCCATCTTCATTTTCCCGGCGGCCTTTTTGACCGCGTCGATGTATTCACCGGGCGTCTTGTACGGCTCCTTCGCATTTACCCAGAGCACGAATTCGTCCAGCGCCATCATGGAGATCGGCGTGTAGTCCTTCCAGGAGAAAGGCGAGCCGGTCGCGAGCGGTGTTGTGAACAGGTTGGAGAGCGTGATGATCAGCTTGTGCGGATCGCCCTTGGCATGCTTCACATACAGGAAGCCCTCCGCGCCGGAGCCGCCCTTCTTGCTGATCACCACCATCGAGGTCGGCATCAGCTTGTGCTTGGTGACGATCCCCTGGATGAGCTGCGCCATCTGGCCGGCACCGCCGCCGATGCCGGCCGGCACAATGAATTCCACGGTTCGGCTCGGCTTCCATGCCGCCGACGCAGAGGTGGGCATCAGCGCCGCCGAGCCTGCCAGGAGCGCCGTCAGCGCGCCTATTCCGATCTGTCCTGCGTTTTTCATTCGCTTACTCCGTGCAACGTGACGGTTGGTCTTGTGATAGCCGGTTTACGGCATCGTGGATGCCGCTCGCGCAGCCATGCTAACGAAACTCACGCTTGCGATCCATGTCGAAACGACATGACGTTGAACTCGCGTTTAGGCCCGACTGTTCGGAATTAAGGGATGTGACCGATGGGCGCTGTGCAGCGCAGCATGGCGAAAATCGGCGCGTTTGCGCCCAAACCGCGCGCAAATGTCGCGACTTTGCACCTGAGTGCGGGCCGGCGTTGCTCTGGCCTCCACGCCTTTGATCGAGGTGCCATGCTCAAGATGGCGGGGTTAGACTTGGTGCGTGTTCCTTGCCGTGGCACATCGCTGGCGCTCAATGATCTCCCGGGCGGCCAAGTGCAACTCTACCAGCAATGCAGGTCCACATCCTTGCGCTCTCGATCAGAACAGCGACAAGGCGAGGATGGCGGCCAATAACACACCAATGACCGCCAGATAGAAGTTGAGATGCCCCGATTGCAGGAGGCGGAGCCAACCCGCCAGCCTGAATACGAATTGAGTGACAGGCGCGAACAGATAGGGGCCGAAGATCGGCGCGACTTCGTGCGTGAAGGTCAGCCGACAAACGAAGTAGCGCACGGCGTGGGTTTCCCGCTCGGTTTCTTCCGTCGGGCGGTAGATGAAGCTGTAGAAGGTTCGCAGTGCATTCGAGAACGTCAGGGCGGTTGTAGATACTCGCTCGGGATTCTGCGCAAGACCGCCGTACCAGACTGGAACCTGGCGCACCGCATAGCGGCGGTTGATGAGAACGATGGCGATCGGAAAGAGCGCAAGCAGCGGCATCACGATCACAAGCATGGTCGGAGAGATGAATGAAAATTTTGCAGTCAAGGGCACCAGCAGAAGGCCGTCGTGCATGGCCCGCGTCGCCTCTGTCCCAAAGCGAGTATTGACTGCGATTTCGAGAGAATCGAGCCAGAACGGCATACCAACCGCCAGGGCGAGCACACAGAGACCAAGCACGCCAACCGAAATGACGGAGCTAGGTGGAGCCGCACCGTCGATCACTGACGTGCGCCCCAGCAGCCCCACGCCGAAGGCCTTCACGTATGTTGCGAATGCGACCGCAACTGTGAGCGCCAGGCCCGCTCCCGCCAAGGCCATGGTGAGGCGCGCTGCCAGCGTGTCGAGCCGGAATCCCTGAAATACAGTTTGGAACACGTACCACTCGCTCACAAAACCAGCTTGCGGTGGCATGGCTGCAAGGCTCATCGCGGCAAACAGCGCGCCCAGTCCGAAGACCAAAGAGCTTCGTCGCAGCAGAGCAGTGTGAATGATCGTGTATCGATTGGTTGCGCGATATACGCCATCGGCAGTCAGGAACAAGCCGCCCTTGGCCAGCGCATGAGCCGCAAGATGCAGCAACGCAACGAGCCACGCGAGACTTGCCAGTAGTGCCTCGTCGTGGCCACGAAACAGCAACGCCGCTCCCAGCATTGTTACAGCAATAGACGCATTTTCTGCAGACGAAAAGCTGAGAAGTCCGCGCCAGTCCTCCTGCTGGAATGCATAGAGCGCAGTCAGAATTGCGCTGAGCACGCCGACGATGATGATGAAAATGCCCAGACCGGCCAACATGGACGGTCGCGACGGAAGCCATTCCAACAGCCCACGACTGAGGCCAAAAAATGCGGCGTTCATCACCACGCCAGACAAGAGCGCGCCGGATGCGCCGCTGCCGGCGCCATATGCGGTGGGGAACCATTCATAGAACGGAAGGAGGCCAAGCTTGGCGCCGAACCCGATCACAAGCAACACACCCACGCTGGCGAGCAACGTAGCGGGCGCCTGCGCAAGCGTCGGACCATAAGCTTCGAATGCAAAAGAATGGCTGAACCCGGCGAGCAGTAGAATTGCCAGCAGCAGAGCCACGGCGCCCACTTCGAGCAAGCCGAGCATGAACAAGACCGCCCTACCGGCGTCCGATGACAATCTTTCGCTGAGGATCATCACGGCGCCACCAAAGCTCATGATCTCCCAGGCGATGAGAAAGCCTGCGCCATGGCGCACGCCGAATACGCCCAAAGCACCGATCAGGCTTGCAGCGGCGCCGAACAGCCAGCCGGCTTCGCCGTCCCGCTTCGGCGTGGAAAACACACATGCAAGTGCCGCGGGGGCCAGCCCGAATCCGAACAACCACAGACCGTCGGGGCTCATCTGGAAATTGATGGCATCGCCGGCGAGCCGTGTCGGGAGGACAACTGCGAGCGTTCCGTGCGGCAGTGCTGCGATTGCGGCAATGATGCCGGCAATGGAGCCGAGCGCCAGCAGAATGCGCGCAAGGGGCAAACCCTGGCGCAACGCGGCCAGCACGGCCGAGGCCATCCAGGCGAGGAAGGCCAGTAGCAGTAGGTTATTTGACAAGCTGGCCTCCCTTGACGCGCTGCTGCGCGCGACCGAGAAACATGAGTAGGGCGTGCATGACGGCCGCTGGATTGGGAGGGCAACCGGGGAGATAGACATCAACCGGCAGCACGCCCTCAAGTCCGTGGCCCGAGGCATAGCCGCCTTCGGCAATTCCGCCAGAAACCGCGCAGGTGCCAACTGCCATGACCCAGCGCGGTTCGGCCATGGCCTCGTAGGCTGCACGCAAGGGACCCTGCATGGCATAGGTCACTGGACCCGTCACCAGCAGGAGGTCGGCGAAGCGCGGCGACGCGGTAAAGAAGATTCCGAGGCGGTGCAGATTGTAGAAGGGGTTGTTCAACGCCTGCAACTCGGACTCGCAGCCGTTGCAGGAACCGGCATCGACATGGCGGATGTGTAGACTACGGCGGAAGCCCGTCGTCGAGGGGGATTGCGCCTGCGATTCCGGAGCAGGAAGTGAATTCCATTTCAAATCGTCTCGGCGGCGGGCGCCAAAGGCCCAGTCCGACGATGTCGTCATCGCTCTTGTCGGGCATGCCTCCGTGCACAGTTGACAGACGATGCAGCGCCCATAATCGACATCAAGACGGCCGTCGGGCCCGTCCGCCCGCATGGTGATCGCCGCGGTCGGGCAGACGTCGGCGCAGACTTCGCAGTCAGTTGTACATTGCTCGGGATGATAGCGGGGCATGCCGAGAAGGCCCCCTTGCCCGTCATCGCCTTCTGCCAGCGGCCAAGGCGCGGTTTGTTTGCCTTGCAGCAGGCCGATCAATGTCCATTGCGGCATCAATCCGCTCCTATCTGTCGCAGCCGGCGATGGTCAGCCCGAAGCTCGCCTCGTTGATGGCGTAATCCATCATGTTGGTTTCATGCACGGTGAAAGGGAAAGCTCGCCAATTGGAAAATGAGGGCGATTTGATCTTCGCCCGCGCGAGACGTCCCGAATTGTCGAAATGCACCGCGTAGAACAGCGTGCCTCGCGGTGACTCACTCCAGCCAAGACCTTCCGAGTTGGGTATGACCTTGCACCCGGAGTGGATGGGACTGTCGGGCAGAAGCAGCAGGACGCGCTGCATCAGCGCAATGCTGGCTTCGATTTCCGCCATGCGGACCTGGGCCCGTGCGTGCGCATCTCCTTCGGTACGGACTGCTACAGTGACGGGTAGTTCTCCGTACGCCGCATAGGGATGATCGCGCCGCAAATCGCGATCAAGGCCCGACGCACGATCCACCGGACCGGTGGCGCCCTGATCAAATGCGACTTTTCGATCGAGCCTGCCGGTGGTGATCAGGCGATCGAGATGGCTGTTGGTCGTTTCGAGATGACGCGCATAGACCGCATAGGCTTCACGTAAAGCTTCGAGCTCTCCGTCGAGCCACCCTTTGGGTGACAAGTCTCGGCGTAAGCCGCCGACCGTGAGGACGCTGCGGAGAAAACGGCTGCCGGTAAGCCGGGTGTTGAGTTGCTTGGCGCGCTCGGCCAGCAGTTTGCCTTGCGCCTCCCCAACCTTCAGCGTTGTCGTATGACAGAGGTGGCCAAGATAGTAGAGATGATTGTAGAGGCGCTCCATTTCAGCAAGGAGGACTCGCAGAAACTGCGCGCGCGGTGGCACCACGCAATCGGCAGCGGCCTCAACCGCCTGGCAATAGGCGAGCGCATGGGCCACGCTGCCGACGCCGGACACACGTTCCGCCAGGACGACCGCGCCTTCTGCCGCCCGGCCTTCGAAGCGCTTTTCCATGCCGCGGTGCTTGTAAAAGAGCCGCGGCTGGTAGTGGAGAATCGCTTCGCCGATGTAGAAGAACAGGAATTCGGCCGACTCCAACACATCGGCGCGAATGGGCCCGAACGGCAGCAATTGCACGTCGCCGTTGACGCCCGCGATTTCCGGAAATGACTGCTGGTTTTGAGCGATGATCTGAACGTCCGTAGGATTGCTGGGATCGAACGGTGGCCGTGGCACAACGGCACCATCGTGAAGCACGAGGCGCTGTGGCTGCGGATGCCCCGTGAATTCCAGGCCAAAGAGATCCGTGACCTCTCGCTCGTACCAGCTAAGCAAGGGTGCGACTTCTGTAAGGCTCGGGACAGGTCCGTTCGGCTCTAAACGCCAGATGGCAAACGGAACCTTTCCTGGCGCGCTTGCGACATAGCGTAGTTCGATTTGGCCGGGTCGCGGGTACCAGGCATAGACCATTTGCATCCGTCCGCCGGCGCTGATCAGCTCGCGGGCTGCCTCCTTGAGTGCCGCAGGGCTCAGCTTCTCAAGTCCATGCCTCAGGCCAGTTTCGGGAGCCGGTTGCGTTATGGTCATGGTGCCGGACTCGCCAACGTATGTGCGACGGCGATGAAGTGGTTCCACATCTCGGTGGGCCACCACACGCCGAAGACGAATAGCGGAGCAAGCGCCAGCCACATCGGCGCGATACACCAACCGCTCGGCGCAACCTGGCCAATTTCCGCAGTCGGCGCAGCGGCCGGGGCAGGCCCGAAATACATTCCGCGGAAGTGGTTGAGGAAGCCGATGAATATGACAATCAGCAACGTCAGCATGGCGTAGACTGCCCAGTCGAAGCCGCGCTCGAATCCTGCCCTTAAGATCACGAGTTCGCTGAGGAATAGGCCGAACGGTGGCGCCCCGGTGATCGCGGCGGCGCCGGCGAGCCAAAGCGATCCGTGAACCGGTTGACGCGCCCACACGCCTCGGATCTCCGCGATCTGCTTCGACCCGAAGGCCCGCATCACATTGCCGGCGCCGAAAAACATCAATGATTTGTTCAGCGAATGATTGAGCATGTGATAGAGCGCGCCGGCGATGCCCAGCGGTCCGCCGAACCCGAAGCCGAGCGCGACCACGCCCATATGCTCAACGCTGGAATAGGCCATCAGGCGCTTGATACCGTCCTGGCGGACGATGAAAAGCGCGCCCACAAGCAGCGACATCACACCGAAGGCAACCAAGGTGGTGCGCGCAAGAACGCCGACCTGCGCCGCGTCGGCGACCGACAGAAAACGAACGATTCCCAGCATCGCGCCATTCAGCAGCGCGCCCGAGAGCATCGCGGAAATCGGCGCGGGACTTTCGCTGTGTGCGTCCGGCAGCCAAGAATGCATCGGCGCGAGACCGACTTTAGTGCCATAGCCGACCAGCACTAGGAGATAGGCCAGGACCACCAGTGCCGAGTTCATCTTCGGTGCTGCGTCGCGTAGTGCATCCCAGGTCATGTCGTAGGTCGGCCCCAGAACGAAGCTGCCGCTCCAGTAGAACAGCACGGTGCCAAGCAGTGCGAGGCTGATGCCGGCGGAGACGACGATAATGTATTTCCACGCCGCCTCGATGCTCTCAGCGACGCGTTCGAATGCAACGAGAAACGTGCTCACCAGGGTCGTCAGCTCGATCGCGATCCAATAAAGGCCAGCATTGTTCATGATGGCGCTCAACAGGATGGTGAGAGCGAATCCCGCGAACAGCGCGTAGAAGCCCCAAAGCCGTTCGTCCTCGCCCAGCAGACGCATGTATCCGACGGCATAGATTGAAGCGAGCAGATAGACGATCGCCGTGCACAGAACGACCCACGCGCCCAGCAGATCGAGCACCACGTAGTCGCTCAAGAACCGATAGGGGCCTGCTTCGCTCCACACCGTCAGTGGCACTGCGGCGACGAACACCACAATGCTGGAAACGAGGTTCACCCTCTCCACGACGCGTGGCTTGCGGACGACAAGACTCACGCCGGCTGCAGTCGCGGGCGCAAGCATCATGATGAGCAGAAGAGTCCCAATCATCGTCAGCCGACCAGCCGTTTGAGGGAAAGCGTGCTGGTGCTGCCGACGTGCGCAACAAGGTACTGCACCAGCATTCCGAAACAGGCAACAATGATAAGAAGATCGAAGAGGATCACGATTTCGATCAGCATGGGCATGCCGGGGACCAGGACCTGCGCGCCCAGGAAGATTCCGTTTTCGAGAACGAGCAGGCCGAGGATTTGGCTCAGTGCTTCGTGGCGGACCGCAAGCATCAGGAAGCCGATCAGCTTCATGGAAAGCATGACGGTCAGCGCCAGCACGGCGACCGTCCCAGCGAGCCCCAGCGATTGGCCGACGCGGTAGGCGACCGCCAAGGAAAACACCACGGCCAGCGCACCTACCACGAGCGCCGAACTGGGCTGCAGGATCTCGTGGATTTCACGCGCCACGTTGAGGCGGCGAATGATGCGCCAGACGAGATAGGGGAGGAACAATCCGCGAAATAGCGCGGTGAGAATCGCGATCAGGTAGAGTTCAGGATAGTTCCCATAGAAGCCTACGGATGCGGAAAGGGCCGCGATGACCCAGGATTCTGCCGCAAACGCGTAGAGGTAGTTGTTGAGCCAGCGCGATCCCAGCATCACAAAAGCGAGCAGCAGGCTTACAATCGCCATCAGGCTGAAAATCGACGCGGCGAGCGG
This sequence comes from uncultured Alphaproteobacteria bacterium, assembly GCA_963753575.1. Taxonomy (GTDB): domain Bacteria; phylum Pseudomonadota; class Alphaproteobacteria; order Rhizobiales; family Xanthobacteraceae; genus VAZQ01. The sequence continues at coordinate 525,602 of CAVWCR010000001.1, read as the reverse complement.
ATCAAGATGCGCAGCCAGCATGACTAGACCAGTTGTGTTCCGATGATAGCGAGAATCGCGAGCACGAAAGACGCGGCGAGCACTTCCTGATATCGGTAGAAGCGCAGGCGCGACTGCGCTGTTTCGACAACGACGACGGCGCAGGCGACCAGCAGGAACTTGCCCATCAGCGCGACGACAGAGCCGAGCACGCCGACCGCAGTGCCTTCGCGAGATAACCCCCACGGCAACAGCAGCACGTTGCAGAAGATGGTGTAGAGGATGAATTGCTTCATCATCGATGCCCATTTGAGAATCGCGAGCAATGGGCCGGAGTATTCGAGGATGCGAGCCTCCTCGATCATGTAGACCTCAATGTGCGTGCTCGAATGGATCGGCAGTCGATCGGTTTCGACCACCAGGAGAATGAAGAATGCCGCAATCAGGAAAAGGTGGGCGGGGCTCCAATAGACTGCGGGATTGCCGACCAGGAGATGATTGACGACAAACGGCAGCATCGCCTTCGCCAGCAACGTAATCCCGACAAAGACCAGTATGAGCGTCGGCTCCGCGAGGATCGCCACCATCACCGCGCGGCTGGAGCCAATGCCGCCATAAGCGCTGCCAGTGTCGAGGCCTGCCAGCACGATCATGAATGAGCCGAGCGTGAGAATGAGACCTCCGCCGAGGATGTCACCCATGTCGGAGAGCGGCAGTGGGAAATCGGTCAGCACCGGGATCAGGATCGGGACAGTCATCATGGCCGTGAACGCGACAAACGGCGCCACCCAGTAAATCCAGGATGCGGTCTCGGGTATGACGAGTTGCTTGTGGAATAGCTTCCGAAGGTCGCGATAGGGCTGAAAAAGTCCCGGCCCCTGCGCCAGTTGGACGCGTTCCTCGAACTGAAGGATTACGCCCTGCAGCAAGGGCGCGAGTGCGAGGACTGTGATGACCTGGCAAATCTGCAGAACGATATCACGGACGGTCACGACGACCTCCGCAGAAATCGGAATCCCGCTTGCCCTCGTCTAGGCTCAAGCGGCACATAAATAGCATTCGTTGCGGAGTGTGGGTGCTCAAGCACGACTCCTCTCGTCCAGCTACGGATGAAAGGAGTCATCAGCCCATTGGGCGGTTAAAGGCGGAACCCCATCGCCTCGCTGGCTGACGCCAGCATCATTGAATTATGGTTGAATCCGTCCCCCTGTCAAGGATGAAGCGGCGTGAGCCACGAACCGTAACGCAGTATGCTGATCTTCTCGATGGTCACGATCCCGCCCGACATGAGTTGTTCGAGGGCCGGCAGGAAGCTATTGATCTTGTCCTGCGAGTCCACGATTTCAACCACAATTGGCAAGTCGTACGCCAGCTGAACAACCTTCCCTGCGTGAATTCGCCTCGAGCGACCAAATCCGATCGGGCCCCGCAGGACCGTCGCCCCGTCCATGTGCATTTCACGCGCCTTCAAGACGATGGCCTCATAGAGGGGCAAGCCTCCGCTCTTGTCGTTCTCGCTGAGGAAGGCACGCAGCAGCGCCGCATCTCTGGGAGACTTCATGTTGACCTCCAGTCAGCTCAAATCGACGAAGTTCGAATGCTATGCCCTCGTGATTGAAAGAATAGATTGACGGGACAACAAGCGGTCGCAGGCGCTGCAAAAGTTGGTTGCCCGCTTCCAGCACGCATTCAGCATCCGAATTCACAAGCTGAAAACACCCCTTGCGGTCATTCATATCGATCTGTGACGACAATGATTGCGGGCGTTCAAAAAGCGGCGCCGCGTAAGTGTAGAAATAGGTCAGTTCGCCCGCAGTCTTCCCGTCGAAGTCTGCGACTTTCTGAGCATTAAATTCGTAGATCGTGAATCTCGGAAGCGCCGGTATGCCGAAGCGCGGGCTCGACCCGTTCGCCTGTTCCGGTGCCTGTTCCTGGTCATTGGTATCGTGCGAAATCGGATGCTCATCCATACTTCGCAAAGTGGCAGCGATTTCACCAACGAAAGCCGCCGCCAAGCTGCGCTGCTGGCGAGATGGCCTCATTCGCAAGGCCCGCAACATTCGGACCTCCCTAGGAGTCCGATCCAAGTTCGGCGTGCGGTGGAGTCAGGGTCTGGTCGATCCTACCGCGCGCGGCACAGTAGGAGTCATCAGCCCATCAGGGCGGTTTCGGCGGACCCCATCGCCTGAGCGGACGGCGACACTCGCTACCGCCCGATCTCTTGCCCAATAGACTAGCCAATCCAGTTCCTCCGATCAATGTTAGCCAGGCTGCCAGTCACTCCGGCCACGGCTCCGCCGTCATTGCGGCCGCATCCGCGCCGACGAGTTCGGTGATGCCGGCGTATTGCCCGGCGCGCAACGCGTCGGCCAATGAACGCTTGATCGCGCCGACCAGACCAAAGCCGTGGAAGACGAGCGCGCTGTAGAGCTGCACCACGCTGGCGCCAGCCCTGATCTTGGCAAGCGCGGTCTCGCCGGAATCGATCCCGCCCACGCCGACCAGCGGGAACGCGCTTTCAACTCGCACATAGGTCTCCGCCAGCATGCGGGTCGCGAGGCCAAACAACGGCCGGCCGGACAGGCCGCCCGGCTCGTGCGCGGTGGCACGGTCGCGCAGCCAGGCCGGCCGCAGCACCGTGGTGTTGCCGATCACCATGCCATCCACGCGATGCCGCCGGGCTGCGCCGACTACGTCGTCGAGCTCGGCCAGCGTGAGGTCAGGCGCGATCTTGATCAGGACGGGCGTAGTCCCGGCCTGGCGGCTCATATGGGCGCGCGCCTCCATCACGCGGGAGAGCAGCTCATCGAATACCTTGCCCTGCTGCAGGTCGCGCAGACCGGGCGTATTAGGCGAAGAAATATTGCAGGTGAAATAGCTCGCGACCGGCGCGAACATTTCGATCTGCTGCACGTAGTCGGCGATGCGATCCTTGGAATCCTTGTTGGCGCCGACATTGACGCCAACGATGCCGCCTGAGCCAGCGCGCGCGGCGAGCCGCCGCAGCACCGCCTCGGCGCCCTCGCTGTTGAAGCCGAGACGGTTGATCACGCCCTCGTCAGGCCGCAGCCGGAACAGGCGCGGGCGCGAATTGCCCGGCTGCGGCAGGGGCGTGACCGTCCCGATCTCCACGAAGCCGAAGCCGAGCTTGAGCAGCGCATCCGGTACCTCGGCATGCTTGTCGAAACCGGCCGCCATGCCGACCGGGTTGGGAAAATTCAGGCCGAAAGCGCGCACGGCCAGCAGCGCATCATCCTCGGCACGGCCGGGAAGCGGCGCCAGCCTGAGCGCCTGGATCGCCATGCGATGGGCGTTCTCGGGCTCCAGGAGCCCCAGGAACGGGCGTGCGAGCGCGTCGTAGAGCCCGATCACGATGCGAGCTCCGGAAACGCATGACAGCCGTCGGCACCGAGCGGCAGCGGCTTGACCCACAGGACGCGGTCGAGCGCCAGGTCGCCATAAAGGTGCGGAAATAACGCGCCCGCGCGCGCGCGTTCCCATTTGAGCGCCTGCCCGAGCCGGCCCGCATCGACGGCGACCAGCACCAGATCGGCCGCGCCGGCAAAATGTTTGGCGGCCGTTTCCCTGACCTGAGCGGCGCTGGAAAAATGGATGTAGCCGTCCTGCGTGTCGATGCCAGCGCCGCGGAACGCGCCTTCCGCCTCCGCGGCACGCCACAATGCCGCATCGCAGATCTTGTAGATGGTATTCGTCACGCCCCTACCCCGACCTCGCTCCGCATGCAGCGCCTGAAAAGCTGTTCACGCACGATTGAACGGCGAGGCACCCCATACACCGCCGCGGCGCCGCGCGTCACCAGAACTCTCGCGCAAAGGGCCCTTGGCCGGCTCGTTCACAGATGTGCGAGTGATCCCCCTGAGATGATGTGTCTCAAGGCCCAAACCTGGAAACACGGTTACTGTTCCTATATATGGATCACAATCCAAACAACATCCGTGCCGCGGGTTCGGAGGACCACCGGTCATGTTGACGCACGCTCAGGTTTGGACAGCGCTCGACCGTCTTGCCGCCCGCTCCGGTCTTTCTCCCTCCGGACTTGCCAAGAAGGCGGGTCTCGATCCCACGACATTCAACAAATCGAAGCGTATCACCCCGGAAGGGCGAGCGCGCTGGCCGTCCACTGAGTTGCTGGCGAAATCGCTGGCCGCAACCGGTACCAGCGTGGAAACATTCGTCGAGTTGATCGATGACGCCGCTCGCCCGGTCTCGCAGGGCGTTCCACTGGTCGGCATCGCGCAGGCTGCAGCCGGGGGCTATTTCGACGACGCCGGCTTTCCGGTCGGCAAGGGCTGGGACCGGGTCGAATTCCCCTCGATCGCCGACGAGAACGCCTATGCCCTCAGGATCTACGGCGACTCGATGGAACCGGCTTATCGCGAAGGGGCAGTGATCATCGTCTCGCCGGCCGCCACCGTCCGCAAAGGCGATCGGGTGGTGGTCAAGTCCAAGGACGGCGAACTGATCGTGCAGGAACTGCGCCGCCGTACGCCAAAGTCGATCGAGCTCGGCGCGATCAACCCGGAACAAAAAGATCGCATGCTGGCGATCCGCGACGTGATGTGGATGGCGCGCATCATCTGGGCCAGCCAGTAGCCGCGCCTATAGACACGCCCCGTTACACCATGCTCCGCCAGAACAGCCATGCCGCCCGCACAAGATAGATCGCGCTGACCAGGAAAATGATCTGACGCGTCCAGCGGCGAAAGTCCTGGTCGGTCATGCGCTCCAAGAGGTAGGGCGCCAGCATGGTGGCGACAATGGCCAAGAGCGCCGCCGGAATGAACGCCCATAACGGGAACGTCTCGTCGATGCCCGCGACAGTGCCAAAATACAGCATCCGCGCCAGATTGCCGACGGTGCCGCAGATCGCCTTGGTGGCCACCGTGGTCTTGCGGTCGAGCGCGCTTTTCTGAAAGAACACATCGAGAAACAGGCCGCCGTTGCCGGCCACCAGCTGGATGGCGGTCGTGGCGAGCCCGCAGAAAAATGGCACGCCGCGCCACTCGATGTTCGGATGGTGCTCCCGCGGCAGCAACTCGATCGCGTAGGGGATCAATCCGAGGATCAGGTAGACCATCGCCTTGCTCGGCACGAAGGCGACAAACCCCATCAGCGCAGTGGCGATCAGCCCGCCCGCCGCATAACCCCAAAGAATCCGCCAGTGGATGTGGCGCCACCAGCTCATGACGCGCCACGCATTGCCGGTCGCGGCCAGCAGCGAAAACAGCACCATCGCGGTCGACACGTCGAAGAAGACGAGCAGCACGCCGAGCATGATCATGCCGCCCGCGATGCCGAACACGCCGGACACCAGGGATGCCACGAAAACCGCCGTACCGATCACTGTGAGCGATAAGACCGACATGACGCCTCATCCCCGCCAGAGCAACGCGCCGGCGCGCAAGAGATAAACACCGCTGATGGCGAAGATGATGATTCGCGTCCGCTGGCGGAAACCGTGGTCTGTCATGCGTTCGATCGCATAGGGGGCGAGCGCGGTGCCGCCGATCGCCAGCGCGATCACCACGATCACCAGCCAAATCCCGATCTTGTCGCCGATCGAGGAGAGAGAGACGAAATAGGCGGCGCGCAACACGTGGCTCGCGGTCTGCGTGACCGCCTTGGTGGCGAGCGTCGTTTTGCGGTCGAGCTTGCTGTTCTGGAAGAACAGATCGAGAAAGAGCCCGCCCACGCCCGCGATGAACTGCACGATCGTAGTGAGCATGCCGGTGATGAACGGCACGCCCCGCCATTCGATATTCGGCCGCGCCCGTTGCGGCACGAGCTCGCCCAGGAACGGCATCAGGCCCAGCAAGAGGTAGACCAGCGCCTTCTCGGGCACGAACTCGACAAGCCGAACGGCGACAAATGCGACAACCGCCCCCAGGCAATAGAGCCAGAAGATCCGCCAGCGGACAAACTCCCACCACTGGACCGCACGCCAACCGTTGGCGAAAAACTGGATGATAGAGAACAGGATCATGCCGGCCGCGACGTCAAAGAAGACAAGCAACACGCCAAGAAGCACCATCCCGCCGGCCATACCGAACACGCCGGACAGAAACGAGCTGACGACGATGGTGGACCCGATCAGGGCAAGCGTGAGGGGAGACATGGAAATCGCATGCTAATGCCTCGATTCCGAAGTTCGCATCATTCTGCGGCACCCTCGTTTGCGAACTTCGGAATCGAAGGACACTAGCAATTTTGTTGATCCAGTGTGGTTTTGGTTCAGAAGTCCGCATCTCGGACTAAGCGGCCAAGAATGATGCGGACTTCTGAACCGCCACACTAGATCGTTTTCGCGGGCGCGCGATAGCTATCTCAACATCGGCTTGCCACCGATGTTATGAGCTTTGTTGTTATGACCGTTATAGTCGTGATTATGGAGTGGCGGCGCCAGCCACCGGGCGCTCAAGCCGAGCGCGCCAGTGCGCCGTCGATCATCTCGACCGTGTTCTGCAATCCGTAGACGGCCGCAAAGGAGCCGAAGCGTGGCCCCTTCTCCTGCCCAAGCAGCACCTGGTAAAGCATATTGAACCACTCGAGCGAGACGCCGGGCTTGCCATCCTTAGTCTTGATCTTGCCGCTCTTGTCCAGGAACGGCTCGCGCCGGCCGATCTCGTAGACCACGTCCTGAATCTCTTCCGCGGTCGCGGCGGCCGGCAGCTGCGACAGCGCGTCGCGCAGATCTGTCAGCGCCGCCCGCTCGACCTCGGTCGGCTCGCGGAACCTCTTCGTCGGCAGCACGAAGTCGCGATAGTAGTGAATCGCATACCCGACCAGCGCATCCAGATGCGGGTGCGTCTGCGCCGTCACGCCGGGGCGGTAACGGCCGATGAAGCCCCACAGCGTCTCGGCGTTTTCGGCATTCGACGATGAAACCAGCGTCAGCAGCATCGCGAATGCGATCGGCATGTCCGGCTTGGGCGGGCTGCCGGAATGGATGTGCCAGACCGGATTGGTGAGCCGCTGGCGACCATCCTGCCGCTGATAGGCCTCGAGATGTTGCTGATACTCGTCGACATGGCGGGGGATCACGTCGAAATACAGCCGCTTGGCCGACTTCGGCTCGCGATACATGAACAGCGACAGCGATTCCGGCGACGCGTAGCGCAGCCATTCGTCGATGGTGAGCCCGTTGCCTCTCGACTTCGAAATCTTCTGGCCATTCTCGTCGAGGAACAGCTCGTAGTTGAAGCCCTCGGGCGGGTTGGCGCCGAGCGCGCGGCAGATCTCCCCCGACAGCTTGACCGAATCGATCAAGTCCTTGCCGGCCATCTCGTAATCGATGCCGAGCGCGACCCAGCGCAGCGCCCAGTCGGCCTTCCACTGACACTTGACGCGCCCGCCGGTGACCGGGGTCTCGACCTTCTCGCCGCCATCGGGATCGACGTAGACGATGGTGCCCTTGGCGACGTTGCGCTCGATCATCGGCACCTGCAGCACGACGCCGGTGCGGGTCGAGATCGGCAGGAACGGCGAATAGGTCGCGCGCCGCTCCGGCCCCAGCGTGGGCAGAATGATCTCCATCACGCGGTCGTAGGCCGCCAGCATCCGCAGCAGCGTCTCGTCGAAACGGCCCGCGCAATAGTAGTCAGTCGAGCTTGCAAACTCGTAGGCAAAGCCAAAGCGATCGAGAAACGCGCGCAAGCGGGCATTGTTGGCGGCGCCGAACGATGGATATTCGTTGGAAAACGGGTCCGGCACCTTCGTCAGCGGCTTGCCGAGATAGGCTGCCATCATCTCGCGATTGGGCACGTTGTCGGGCACCTTGCGCAACCCGTCCATGTCGTCGGAGAACGAGATCAGCCTGGTCTTGACGGTGTCGCCAGTGAGCACGCGGAACGCGTGGCGCACCATGGTGGTGCGCGCGACCTCGCCGAACGTGCCGATATGCGGCAGGCCCGAGGGGCCGTAGCCGGTCTCGAAGATCACCTCGTCCTTGGGCGCCTTCTTGAGGCGCGCCACGATCTTGCGCGCCTCCTCAAACGGCCAGGCGTTCGATTGCTCGGCAAGCTCGCGCAGCGAGGCAGGTTGGACATCGGCACTTGTCATCATCGTTCTTTAGGCGCGGAAGCTCGTCAGGGTCAACGTCTGACACAAGTCTCTATGTCAAATCTGCAAGGCTCGGAGCCTGTCGTCGCCCATGCCAAATACGCAGGATCTCGATTTGATCGCGGTCGGGTCGTCTGCGGTAGTAGACCACATATGCACCATGGGGGAACGATCTGATGTCCGGATGAATGTCCAAACGCCGACGTCCCATGAATTGGACCGTCGCCAGCAGCAGACAATGCTCTCGAACTCCCGCAACGAACCTTAGCGCGCCTTGGCGGTTGTCAGCCGCAATTCCCATCGCAATCCGCGTGAGATCACCCTCCGCTGTGGCGGAATAAACGATGTCGGTCACCTGGGCTCGGACCCGGCGACAGCCTCAATTCGGGCGCGCAGGCGCGCATAGACATCTTCGGCATCGGACACACGTCCGGCGTCGGCATCAGCAATGCCTTCTGCGACAAACGCTCGAAGTGTTTGAATGTCAGGCTCCTCGACATCTCCATGGCCGTACCAAGGTCTTAGCAGCGCAGCGATCGCCTCGCTCTCAGAAGCAAAGGTTCCCGATCTGACCGAATCCCGCAGTCCTTCCACCAACTCGGAAGGCAAATCAACGACCAGACGCTCCGACGTGCCCATATCAAATCTCCTCATGCCGACAACATATCGGATTCCGAGCAGCATTGCACGGGCACCCGTCGGCCCGATCAAAACGGGCTGATCGGGAAGTAGCGCAGCCACAGGTCGGTGAAGCGCCCCTGCTCCCAGGTCCGGAACAGCGCGTAGTTGAGCGCAAGGCGCATCGTATCGTTGCCCTTCTTGACCGCCACGCCGATGCCCTCTCCGAAATAGCGGTTGTCGATAAAGGGCCCGCCGCGAAACGCACAGCAATTCTCGGAGTTGGTGCCGTTGAGCCAGAAGGCAAGCGAGATGGCGTCGCCGAACATGAGATCGACGTCGCCGCGCCGCAGCGCCAGCCGGGCGATGTCGGCGTTGGGATAGGGCCTGACTTCGACTTCGGTAAACAGCGCCTTGATATAAGCCTCGTGCGCGGTACCGGCCACGACCGCAACCTTGCGGCCCTCGAGCTTCTCCGGGAACGGTTCCTCGATCGGAGAGTCGCGTCGCGCCACGAACCGGGCGGGCGTGCGGTAATAGGGATCGGTGAAGTCGATCTTGGTGCGTATCTCGGGCGTGGCCGCGATCGAGGCGATGACCGCGTCGCCGCGATTTTCGCTGAGGGCAGTCACCAGCGTCTCGAACCGGCGCATCTGGATCGTGCAGCCGAGCTTGAGCTCCTCGCACATGAGGCGGGCGAGATCGACGTTGAATCCCTGCGGGTGTCCGTCCGGCCCGGCGAAATTGAACGGGGGGTAGTCGGTCTCGGTGAGGAAGCGGATAACGTTGAGCCGCGACAGGTCCGGCCGGTCGGGCCGCCGCCGCGGATCCCAGAAACCCGGAACCTGCACGACCGTATCGGCAGCCTTCGCCTCCGCGTGCGCCTTGCGGGAATAGTCGGCCGCCCATAGGAGCGCCGCGACAAGCGCGAGCACGCCGGCGAAGAGCGTCACGGAGCGCCGCAAGGGCGCACGCAAAGGCTGGGTAGATCGGATCATCTCAAAGGGCATCCGGGCGCGACTCGTTCGGCACAGGGTTATAGCCGAGCGCACGCGAGCCGACAGCCCGATCCGAGTGACGCCCGCTTTGGTCCCGTAACCACCGCCTACCGGGGCTTGAGTCCGGCTTCCTTGACCACCCGCTTCCAGCGCGCCAGGTCCTGCTTCACGAAGGCCTCAAGATGCTGGGGCGTGCCGCCGACCGGGTTCATTCCGAGGCGCGCGAGTTGGGCGCGAACATCGGGCTCCTTGAGGATGCGATCCACTTCCGCGCTGATCTTCGCCACGATCGGCGCCGGCGTGCCGGCCGGCGCGAAAATGCCGTACCAGGTCTCGACCACGAAATTCGGATAGCCGAGGTCGCGCATCGTTGGCACATCCGGGAAGGCGGGCGCGCGCTCTGCGCTCATCACCGCCAGCATGCGGGCGTTGCCGTTCTTGATGTGCGGAGAGGCCGTTTGCAGCGGCTGGATCTGCGCCTGCACCTCGCCGGTCAGCATGCCGCGGAACATGCTGGGCGCATCCTTGTAGGGTACGTGCACCAGATCGATCTTGGCCTCGAGCTTGAGCAATTCCATGGTGACGAACTGGGGCGAGCCGATGCCGCTCGACGCGTAGTTCATCTTGCCCGGCTCTTTGCGCGCAAGCTCGATGAATTCAGGGAATGTCTTGGCCGGCAGGGTAGGCGCGGTCAGGAGCGATAGCACGCTCGTCGCCAACAGCGAAACCGGCGCGAAGCTCTTCTCCGGATCGTACGGCGGATTCTTCTTCATGAACGGATTGATGGTATACACGGTTGCCACGCATAGAAGCGTGTAGCCGTCGGGCTCAGCGCCCGCGACCGCCGTGATGCCGATGTCGCCGCTAGCGCCGGTGCGATTGTCGGTGACGGCGGTCACCTTCCAGCGCGCCGCGAGCCTTGGGGCAATGAGCCGCGACAGGATGTCGGCACCGGAGCCTGCGCCATGCGGCGTGATCAGCCGCAGCGAGCGACCGGCGGCCGGATAGCTGGATGCGTCCTCTGCAAGGACCTGGTCGACGGCGCCGACAAGAGTGAGAGCCGGCAGCGCAATCGCAAGTGCCATTCTGGCCGCGTATGTCATGGGACTCCTCATGCCTTACTGGTAAATGCACTCTTTATCCTGGCGATCAACGGCGCCAGTGTGGTGGTGTCAAGATCATCGCGCGCGATGATGCCCATGGCGACCCCCGGAAGCTCGGGCAGAACGCCTGGTGCTTCGATCGCGAGCGGCTCCGTGACCACCGATCGCGGCAACGCAAAATAGCCGAGACCCGCCGCCGCCGCCGCGCGCCGCGCCAGCGTATCGAACGCGGTGAACACGATCTCGTAGCGGCGGTCGGCTTCCTCGAGCACCGCCATCCCGGTCCGATCCGGCAGCAGCAGGTTGGGAGAGCTCACCAGCGGAACGGGATCGCCGGGGTTGAGAACGAAGTCGCGAGATTTCACCCAGACCAGTTCCTCGGTCCATTGCGTCAGCGAATCGTTGAGCTCGGCCTCGCTGGCAAACATGACCGCCAGTTCGAGGTAGCCAGAACGGACGCTTCGAAACAGGCCGCGCGAATGGTCGCACCGAACCTGCAGCCGGTATTCGCCGCCAATTGCGTCCCGTTCTTTGAGGATCTTGGCGAGGACGGTCGGTGCGTAGAGGTTAGGGATGCCGAGACGAATGACCTGCGGCTGCGCCTGCACACCGCCCCCGCTGACGATCTGGTCGTTGATCGTGAGTATGCGCCGCGCATACCGCAACACTGCCGTTCCGCATTCGGTCAGGGTGACGCCCGAGAGACTCTTCTCGATCAGGTCGGCGCCAATAATCGACTCCAGCCGCCGCATATGCGCGCTTACCGCCGGCTGGGTCAGATCGAATAGATGAGCCGCCTTGGTGAAACTGCCGAGCTCACAAATAGCGACGAAGGTGCGTAGCAGATCAGTCGGGATGTTGGTTGTCCCCGAGACCGCGGGCGTGGCTTCGCTGTCGGCCTCGACCGTAGCCACACCGCCGCCGCGCTGCCGGCTTCTGCGCATCAAGCCTCTCTTCCCTGTCGTCCTGCTGGAGCAGAGCACCAATCCCAGCTCGGCAATTACGACGCAGCCATCGTGCATGGGAGCGCCGAGCAGGCATGACGTTCCTACCACCGTCGCGGCAGGCTCGTAATAGAAAGTTCAGGTCTAAATACCAGACAACCGTCGGTATTGGGCGCCAGCAAAATCACACAAGGTTTCTGATCATTTGACAAACCCCGCCGGCCTGGCGAACGGCTAAAGATACTTGCGCAATTCGGCGGCCGACGCCTCGGTGCCCCGCCTGAGGCTGAAAGGCGCGACGAAACGACCCTGTTTGTCCATCAGATACACGATCGCGGTGTGATCCATGGTGTAGCCGCCCTGCTCAAGCTGCACTTTGCGGTAAATGACTCGGTAACTCTTTGCCACTGCCGCGATGGCCTCGGGGTCACCAGTGAGACCCGACAGTCGCGGATCGAAACTCGACAGATACTCCTTGAGCGCCTTGGGCGTGTCACGCTCGGGATCGACGGTGATGAATATCGCGCTTGCGCGATCACCGTCCGGGCCGAGCTTGCGGAAGACTTCGGATATCTCGAACAGTGTGGTCGGACAGACCTCGGGACAGTGGGTAAATCCAAAGAAGACCAGGAACGGGTGGCCTCTCAGGTCTTGATCGGTCACCGTCTTGCCATCCTGATTGATCAGCCGGAACGGCCCGCCGATGGCCGCAACCCGTGGGCCGTTCTGCGTCAGGACGGAACCGCTCAACAGCAGCAGCACCGCCCCGCACAGAATAAGCCCGGCCAGAAAGGCGCCGAGCATGAGAGTAAGGCGAACGTGGCGCGCAGCCATGGGCATCATTCCGAAAAAGGGAGCAGCGCGGCTAGAAGCACAGCGCAAACCCGGCCAGGACTATCTCGTAGAACACCGCCGTCCCGTAGTGCAGCCACAAGCCGAGCGCCCCCGCCAGCAACACGCCGCCTACCCCCGCCGCAATTATAAGCGGGCGCACCGGTGTCGAGGCGGCCATCTCGGGCATTGGCCCTCCACGCGCAGGACGAAGCCACTCAATAAATAGGCCCGATGCGGCCCGACCACAATACGGGGTTCAGACACCTCAGGTCAGCGTCAACAGGGCGTTGAGACGACCAACCGCCTGTTCTGCATGGCTCTATTGCCGTTTCAGCAGGCCTGCCATCACGGCGGCCTCGTCCCAGATCTTCGCATCCTCGCGGATCATGGCGGCAAATTCGGACGGCTGATTGGCGATCACCTCAAGACCTGACTTGCCAAGCACGTTTGCGGCTTGCGCCGACGTGAGGATACGCACGATCTCGCGATGAAGCCTTTCGGTGATCGCAGGCGGCAGGTCGCGCGGGCCGAGGAAGCCGACCCAGGCGCGCCCGGGGTGATAAGCCGGCAGCACCTCCGAGATCGTCGGCACGTCCGGCGCCTTGGCGTAGCGCTTGGTATCAAACACGGTGAGAAGCCGTACCCGGCCGCTCTGGATGTGCTGCAGGGCGGTCGCCAGAACTCACGATCGCGGTCGGGACGTGGCCGCCCAGCAGATCGTTGAAGGCCGGGGCGACGCCTCGGTACGGCACGTTGACGAGCTCGATGCCGGCAACCTTGTTGAGCACCTGGCCATAGAGGTGATGCGCGGTTCCGATGCCGGCGCTGCCATAGGAGATCGTGCCCGGCTTCGCGCGCACCTGCGCGATGAACTCGGCCATCGAGCGGGCCGTGATCTGGGAGTTGACGAGCAAGCCCGCCGGATTGTTGGCGATCGCGGTGATCGGGGTAAAATCGTTGACGATGTCGAACGAGGAGGTCTTGTTCTGCACGCGGTCGATGGTCTGCGACAGCGACAGCACGACCCCGATGGTGTGGCCATCGGGCGCGGCGCGCTTGAGCGTGGTCATGCCGATCGCGCCCGACGCACCCGCCATGTTTTCGACCACGACCGGCTGGTGGAACACCTCGTTGAGCCTCTGGCTGACCAATCGGGCCGCGATATCGCCGGCCCCGCCGGGCGGATTGGGCACGATGATCTTGATCGCGCGCGATGGAAACTCCTGCGCCTGCGCCAGACCGGCTGCTCCCGCCAGACCGCACGCGAGAACCAGCGCTCGAACCCAGGCTCTGCTCACCGCTCGCTCCCGTTCTTCACGTCTTTGCCGGAAAGTACTTGCTCAACCAGTCGCGCATCACGCCCCAGACCCGGGCATTGTCCTCCGCGAACAGGAAGTGGTCGACCTCGCTGAACAGGTGCAGTTCCGCCGGCTGGCCGGCGCGCTTGAACATTTCGATCGACTGCTCGGTCGGGGTGACCGAATTGTTGGCCGCGTGAATCAGCAGCAGCGGCCGCGGCTCGATCTTGCCGACCACATCGTCAGCGCGGAAATCGAACATGCTCTGGGCGGTCTCGGCCGGGAACATCTCGATCGAGTTCTTGGCGAGATTGCCGCGCAGGTGCGGCGGGATCGGCACGATGTCATAGCGCGGCACCATCAGCGACTGGCCGGTCTTGGCGCGGTGCGTGCGACCCTCCTCCAGCATCTTGGTGAAGCGCGTCCATTCCGCCGGACTCTTGTGCTGGCCGCGGAACTTGCGCTCACCGTCGCCCCAACCGCCGTTCGAGATGACGGCCGCCACGCGCTCATCGACCCCGCCGGTATAGGCTGCGACCGCGCCGCCGAAGCTCGAGCCGACGACCGCGATGCGCTTCGAGTTCGACCGCCGGGTGGCTTGCCAGGAAGGTCAGCGCGTTGCGGGTGTCCTCGACCTGCTCCAGGCAGATCACGCGCCCGAACTCACCCTCGCTGTCGCCGCAGCCACGCATGCTGAAACGCAACGTGACATAGCCAAGCTCGGTGAGCACCTTGGTGGGCGCCATCACGTTCGAGGAATCTTTGTTACTGCCGAAGCCGTGCAGCACCAGAAAGGCCCCGCGCTTCTCGCCCGGCTTGACGCCCTCGGGTATGCGCACGTTGCCGGAGAGCCGCAGCCCTGCGGACGCAATGGTTACGTTTTCCTCAGCCACTTCGCTTCCCCCAATGTGCCTGCCTCAATCGCGTTTCTGTCTGTCGAGGTCAAGCGCGCATTTCCTCATTGTGTTCCTCAGGCCGGCAGCGGGTCGCCTCGCGTCTCGGGCAGGAACAGCACGGCGACCAGCCCCAGCGCATAAATCGTGGCGATCGTGGTCGCGGCCGGGCCGAAGCCGCCGAATGTCACGATCAGCTGGCCCGCCAGCAGCGGACCCAGGAATGCAATGAACCGCGGGCCATTGAACGCGAATGCAAGCGCGGTTGCGCGCATGCGCGTCGGATAGAGCTCCGGCAGCCAGACCGGCATCCAGGAATATTGCCCGTTCGAGAAGATCGCATTGATAAACGC
Source organism: uncultured Alphaproteobacteria bacterium (assembly GCA_963753575.1). Taxonomy (GTDB): domain Bacteria; phylum Pseudomonadota; class Alphaproteobacteria; order Rhizobiales; family Xanthobacteraceae; genus VAZQ01. The sequence continues at coordinate 510,503 of CAVWCR010000001.1, read as the reverse complement.
GACGACGAGCAGCAGCGAGAGATCGTGCGTCCACAGGAACAGGACCGGGGTCAGCACCCACGCGAGGGCAATGTAGAGGATGGTGATTGGCTTGCGCCCGAACGCGTCGGCGAGGAAGCCGAACGCGACGTAACCGATGACGCCGCCCAAGGTGTAGCTCATGCCGGCATAGCTCGCCCATTGCGGCCCCGGCAAGCCCGCCTTGGCGGCGACCGAGGCAATGTACGGAGGCACCCAGGTCGAGATGCTCCACCATGCCAGAGTCGTGGTCAGGGAGACCAGAAACACGATGATGGTCTGACGAAGAAGCGAGGGCGTGGCGAACAGATCGACGATCGTGAACCGCGTCAGCGCCCGCTCCTCATCCGCGAGCGTCGCACCGGCACGCTGGCGCTCGATCGCCGCCTTGCGCTGCTGGTTGGTCGCATCCCACAACGGCGACTCCGGAATGCCGGTTCTGATCCACAGCGTCAGCAACGCCGGCAGGACACCAATGAAGTACATGTAGCGCCAGGCTCCCGGCCCGGTCGCGCCGACGAACAGCCAGACGAACGAGGCCAGGAAGAACCCGATGCCGAGTCCGCATTGCATGAGGCCGGCGCCTCTGCCGCGCGCATGATCGGGCCACATTTCGGCGGTCATCGACGAGCCGGTCGACCATTCGGATCCGATCGCGATCCCGACCAGGAAACGGAATGCGACGAACGAAACCCAGTCCCAGGCGAACGCGCTCAGGCCGGTGATGACGGAATACGCCAGGATGGCGTAGATCATCATCCGCCGCCGGCCGATATAGTCGGCGAGCACGCCGCCGATGATGCCGCCGACGCCCCAACCGAGCAGCGTGAGCCCGATCACGGTTCCAGCATAAAGAGGGATTTGCGGATAGAGCGCCGCATCGAGCAATTGGCGCAGCGCAACGCCGACCGTCAGAATCAGCGCAAATGTTTCATAGCCGTCGAACATCCAGCCAAGGTTCGACGCGAGAAGCGTCTTCCATTGAACCGGCGTGAGTGTTCGGTACCATGGAAGAACGGCGCTCTCCTGCTGCATGGCTTGCCTCCCTCATTCCGCATCTGGCCTTCCGCACCTAAGCCGGACCTGCCCGCATCTTGGCGGCCGCAAGCTTGACCGCTTTGATGATTTCCGGATAGGCGGCGCAGCGACACAGGTTGCCGGAGAGGTAATGCCGGATCTCGTCGTCAGCAGGATCCGGATGCTCCTTGAGGAGCTCACTCGCCATCAGCACGAAGCCCGGCGTGCAGAACCCGCATTGGGTCGCGCCCGCTTCCAGGAACGCCTGTTGCACCGGGCTGAGCGTGCCATCCGCCGCCAGATGCTCGACGGTCGTGACCGTCTTGCCGTCGACAAACGCCGCGAGATAGAGGCAGCCGGACACGGCGGTGCCGTCGACCAGCACAGTGCAGCAGCCGCACAGGCCCTGCGCGCAGCTCTCGCGCGCGCCGAACAGATCGAAGCGGTCGCGCAGCACTTCGACGATGGTGTAGTGAGCCGCGACCTCGGTCGCAACCTTCTCGCCGTTGAGGGTGAAGTGGATGGTGCGGGTCATGTCGATCTCACAGTTGCGATCCCGGCAGCAGAGCAGCCGCACGCCCGGCGCACATTATTAACTACCTTAATTACGCCCGCTCCCGTTGCTCTGGGTCCCGGGTCTCGCTGCGCTCGCCCGGGAAACGGACTCGTGTCCCGGCCGAAGCGACGGCACAGCCGGAGCGAGAGCCGGGACCCAGGGACGCTACGTCGCGAGCTTGCACGCTCCCGGGTGGAAGATGGCGCAACAACGGCCACTGCGGCTTGCGGCAACGCGCTCATCTCACTCCTCCAGCGGCGCGCCCTGCGCCTGCCGCAACGCGCGATAAACCGCCTCCGCCGACAGCGGCAGCGCCGTGAGCCGCACCCCGACCGCGTCCTCGATCGCGTTCGCGATCGCGGGCGAGACCGCAAAGGTGCCGCTCTCGCCGACGCCCTTGGCGCCGAAGGGACCCGAGCCCTGCTCGGCCTCGACCGCCTCGTTCTGCATGTCGGACGGAATGTCGAGGATGCTCGGGATCTTGTAGTCGGCGAGCGAGGCGTTAGTGACCTGCCCGGCATCGAACTCCATCTTCTCCTGCATGGTGAAGCCGAACTGCATGGTGGCAGCACCGGAAATCTGCGTCTCGACGATGCGCGGATTGATCGGCCGCCCGACGTCGACGACGTTGACGAGCTTGAGGACCCGCACGTGCCCGGTCTCGGTGTCGACCTCGATCTCGACGCCGGCGGCGCCCACCATCCAGAACGGCGTCGCCTCCGGCGTCTGCCCGTTCGGATCGGGTGGCACGTAGCTCGGGATATAGCTGCCGGTGCCGATGATGTTGCCGGCTTGCATCTTGTACTTCTTCTGGAACAGCTCGGCGACCGGCACATTGCTGCCCTCGGGCAGGCCGAGCTCGCGCGCCAGCGCCGCGATCTTGTCGCGCGCATCCTCGGCCGCGAGCCGCACCGCGTTGCCCATATGGTAGAGCGAGCGCGAGCCGAGCGTCGCCATGTCGTAGGGCGTCACGTCGGTGTCGGGATGCACGACCTTGATCTGCTCGGCCTTGATGTTGAGCACTTCGGCAACGAGCTGCGCATTGGCGGTGTCGGAGCCCTGCCCCATGTCGACCGTGCTGCAATAAAGCGTAACACTTCCATCGGCGGCGACGTTGACGATCGCGATCGATGTCGTAGGCGAGATCGAGGCCTTAAAGCCGATCGCGATGCCGCGCCCGCGCTTGACGGTGCCGCTGCCGCGATCGAACGGGGCGCCCCAGTTCATCCGCAGCGCCAGGCGTTCGAGCACCGCCGCGATGGCGGCGTCCTTCATCAGCGTGCCGGTCGCCTGCGGGCGGCCGTCGCGCAAGAGGTTTTTGCGCCGGAACTCGATCGGATCGAGCTTGAGCGCGCGCGCCATCATGTCGGTGTGGCTCTCGTAGGCCCAGACGAGCTGCGGGATGCCGAAGCCGCGCAGCGCACCGGCCGGCGTCAGGTTGGTGTAGAGCGAATAGGAATCGATCGACACGTTGTCGATGTCGTAGGGCCCGGGCGCCGTGAAGCCGGATTTCTGGGTGATGCGCGGGCCGATATCCGCGTAGGCGCCGCCGTTCCACCACACCTCGCACTCGCGCGCCGTGATGCGTCCGTCCTTGATGCCGCTCTTGATGCGAAACGTGCTGGCGTGCTTGGTGAGCGTGTAGAACTGCTCCTCCATGGTGAGCGATATCTTCACCGGCCGGCGCACCAGCAGCGCCAGCGCCGCCACCAGCGCCTCGAGCTTGATATAGAGCTTGCCGCCGAAGCCGCCGCCGAGGTACGGCACCTTCACCCGCACCTTGTTCTCCGGCCAGCCGAGCAGGCGCGCGACCTCGATGCGCACGAACGAGGGCGACTGCGAGGCGGTGTGGATGGTGAGCCCGGTGTCGGTCGGCTCGCCGACCGAGACGTAGGGCTCGAGCGGCAGGTGCAGCACCTGTTGAGTCCGGAACGTGTGCTCGAATACCTGATCGGCACCGGCCATCGCGGCTGCGACGTCGCCACGCCGCAGATGGAAGTCGAGCGCCACGTTGGTGTTCTTGCGGCCCTGCAGATGCTTCAGATCGGGGAAGGTGCCGGCGGGCTTGAGCTCATCATGCACGACCGCCTTCGAGGTCATCGCCTCGACCTCGTCGTACACGGCCGGAAGCTCCTCGTACTCCGCTTCGACGAGTTGGGCGGCGGCATCTGCTACGTGCGGATCGCGCGCCAGCACGACCGCAATCGGCTCGCCGACATAGTGCACCTTGCCGGCGGCCAGGATCGGCTGGTCGTGGAAGGCCGGGCCATAGAACGGATTGGGCACCACCTTGCGAATGTCGTCGATGGTGACCACGCGGTAGACGCCTTCGAGCGCCTGCGCGGCGCTCACATCGATCCGCACGATGCGACCATGCGCCAGCGTGCTGCGCACGATCTTGCCGTAGAGCATGCCGGGCAGGCGTAGATTATGTACGTATTCGGCGCGGCCGGTGACCTTGGCCTGGCCTTCGAGACGAGGGACCGAGCGCCCGACCTGGGTGAGCGTCGCCATCAGGATAGAGCTCCGTTTCCCGCATGAGCTCCGTGTCCCGGCCGACCCCGGGCTTGTTCCGGGGGAAAGCCGGGACCCATCTGTCTAATCCTCAGCGCCTGCAACGTCGCCATCATTTGGTTCTCATGTCTCGTCCCTGGGTCCCGGGTCTCGCTACGCTCGCCCGGGACACGAAGTCTATTCAAGCGCCGCGGCGAGCGCGCGTCCCACGTAGACGCGCACGAGCTGCCGCTTATAGGCCGCCGAGCCCTGGCCGTCGGAGATCGTCTCAGCCTCCGCGGCAGCCGCCTCGCCGGCCTGCCGCCAAAGCGCATCGCCAACGCGGCCACCGCGCAGTGCTTGCTCGACACTGGCGAGCCGACCCGGCGTCTCGGTCGCGGCGCTGACGACCACACGCGCGTCTCGCACCGTCGTTCCATCGCTCTCGACCGCGACCGCAACGCCAAGCGCCGGCCAGTCATGCACTGCCCGCGTCGTGCACTTAAGATAAGCCGCGCGGCCGCTGCCTTGCGCAGGAATGACCACGCTGGTGATCAGCTCGTTGCGCGCGAGCACAGTCTCGTAATAGCCGGCGAACAGCGCCTCGACCGGGATCGTTCGCTCGCCCGCGGGGCTCGTAACCGTCACATGCGCGCCGAGCGCGATCAGCACCGGCGGCATGTCCATGTGCGGATCGGCGTGCGCGAGGCTGCCGCCGATGGTGGCGACGTTGCGCACCCGGATGTTGGAGAGCGTGCGCAGCATGCGCGTGATGACCGGCGCATGCGCGCGCACCGCGGCCGAGCGTTCCACGACCGCCAGCGGCGTCATGGCGCCGATCCGCAGCGCGCCGTCCGGCGCCGTTCCGATCGAGGTCAGTTCCTTGACGTTGCGCAGACTGATGAGCTTCGACGGCTGGTACACGCCCGCCTTCATCATCAGCATCAGGGCGGTGCCGCCGGCGATCGGCCGTACGGTTGGATCATCGGCATCGAGGAGACCGATCGCCTCTTTGAGCGTCGCCGGCTCGGCAAGTTCGAAGGGTGTCATTGGGGCGCACCGCTATCTGTATTTGGCTGCGCAAACGCCGCGGCCAGGCGCGTGGCGAACTGCTTCTCCATCTCGCGCGCCTTCGAGCGCAGCACCGGCTGACCGAGGCTGCCGAGCTTGCCGGCGAGTGCGGCATCGACCGCGTAGGCGATCTTGGTCTCGTCGCCGACTTCGCTCAGCGTCGTCTGCGAGGTCGCGGTCATACGGCCGACCACGCCGAGCGGCGTTCCTTCCACCTTGGCCTCGATCTCGCTCGGCGCCTCGGCGCGGGTCAGCTCGACCGTCACCTTGAAGCTGAATTTCATGTACGCGACCTTGGTCTCGAACACCGCGGCATAGCGATCCGGCCCAATCTCCGCAAGGTCGCGCACCCCGTCCACGCATGAGGCAAAGAAACGCGCGTCGCGCAGCTTCTCGTAGACCGCCGCGCGCGGCGCCTTAACACTGAGCTCGCCGGTGAATTTCATCGCGGGATCCGCGCCATCAGCGTCGCCAGCTCGGCCGCGATCACGTCCGGCAGCTCGAGCGGCGTGAGGTGGCGCGCCTTGCTCAGCAGTTTGTAGGTCGAGCCTTCGATGCCGCGATGCAGCGCCTCCGCCATGGCGGGCGGCGCCGCATAATCCTCCTCGCCGACCACGACCGCGGTCGGCATCTTGAGGCGCGGCAGTGCCGCGCGCATATCGGCGCGGCCCAGCATGTGGCAGGCCTCGCCATAGGCCGCGATGTCGTTGCGCAGGAATATCTCGATGCAGCGCTTGACCACATCCGTGTGCTCGGCACGGAACTTGTCGCTGAACCAGCGTGTGGTCTGAAAGCCAACCAGCGAGCCGAGCCCTTCGCGCTGCGCCTTGTCAGCGCGCTCGGCCCAGTTCTTGGCGGCGTCCGGCCCGTACCAGGCGGTGGTATCGATCAGGCCGAGCGCAGCGGTGCGGTCGGGATAGTTGGCCGCAAATGCCAGCGAGACCATGCCGCCCATCGAAGCACCTGCAACCAGCGCCGAGCGCCAGCCGAGGTGGTCCATCAGGTCGGCGAGATCGTCGGCGTAAAGCTCGACCGTGTAGGGGCCGGCCGGCTTGTCGGACGCGCCATGGCCGCGGCAGTCGTAGGTGACGACCGCAGCCTTGCCCGCCAGCCGCTCGGCGACCGGACCCCAGAACGCGTGGTCCATGGCGACTGAATGAACGAGCGCGGCTCGATGTTTCGCGTTCCAGTCGCCGTGCAGCGTATAGGCGATCCGCGTACCGTCGCGGGTCGGCGCCAACTCAAAACTCACCGGCATTGCCCCTGTTCTGCTTGCTTAGTGCAATTCTCGCTTATCCGGTGCGCGGCGTCAAAAGGGGCTGCTGCGCCATCAGGCCTCGCCGATCAGCGCCGCCACGCGCTCACCGAAGGCCGCGGTCCCGAGCGGGCCGCCGAGGTCGCGCGTGCGCCACTGCGGCTGAGTGATCGCATTATCAAGCGCAGCCTCGATCGCGCCGGCTGCGCGCGTGAGGCGCGCGTCTTTCCGCCGCTCGCCGAGCCAGGCGATCAGCATCGCGGCCGAGCCGATCAGGGAGGCCGGGTTGGCGACATCCTTGCCGGCAAGATCGGGCGCCGAGCCGTGCTGGGCCTGAGCAACCCCGTGCTCGGCGCCGGCATTGAGCGAGGCCGCGAGCCCGAGGCTACCCGCGATCTCGGAGGCGAGATCGGACAGAATGTCGCCGAACATGTTGGTGGTAACGATGACGTCGAAGGGGCTCGCGTCGCGCACCAGCAGCGCCGTCATGGCGTCGACCAGGCGTTCCACGTAGGTCACATCGGGAAAACGCGCCGCGACCGCCCGCACACATTCAAGGAACAGCCCCTCGGAGACCCGCAGCACGTTCGCCTTGTGCACCGCGGTGACCTTCTGGCGCCGCCGCAGCGCCAGCGCAAACGCCGTTTCCGCGATGCGCGTCGAGCCCTGCCGGGTGATCTTGCGCACCGCGAGCGCCAGGTCAGGTGTCGGCATGAATTCGCCGGGGCCGAGGTGCATGGAACGGTCGGCATAGAAGCCTTCAGTGTTCTCGCGCACGATCACGAGATCGACCGGCGTGCCGCAGCGCGGCGGAAAACCGCCGCGGGTGCGCGCGGGGCGGATGTTGGCGTAGAGATCGAGCCGCTTTCGCATCTCGCCCGACGGATTGAGCCCACCCTCGGCAACCGGCGGATAGTCGTTGTGCGACACCGGCCCCAGGATCACGCCGTCGGCCGCCTTGGCGGCCTCGATCGCAGCATCCGGGAAAGTCGTGCCCTGTGCGTGCAGCGCCGCAAACCCGATCGTTGTCGTGCTGAAGGTCAGCCCCAGCTCGAACCGCCGATCCGCCGCGCGCAGCACATTGAGCGTCGCGGCGCAGATCTCCGGCCCGATGCCGTCGCCTTCCATGACCAGGAGGTGCGTCACTTCGCGAACTCCTTGCGAATATCCGCGGTGCGCTGGCCGGCCGCCGCCATCAGGAAGCCGAGGTCGGTCTGCGTGGTCACGAAGCGGACGCCCTTTTTGATGAAGGCGTTCTGGCGCGCGAGGTCGCGCTCGCCGCCGAGCCCGGCGTATTTGCCGTGCGCCTTGGCGGCCACGATCACGCGCTCGACGGCGGCGACGATCTCCGGATCGCCGAAGGCGCCCGGCTTGCCCATGGCGGCGAGAAGGTCGTTGCAGCCGACGTGCAGCACATCGACGCCGTCGACCGCTGCGATCTCCTCGACGTTGGCGAGGCCCGCGCGGGTCTCGATCATGCACACGACCAGCGTTGCGGCATTGAGCGCGGCGACACTCTCGGCAAGCGGCAGCGGCCGCAGATCGAACACCGGATAGCCGGCCGAGACCGAGCGCTTGCCGACCGGCGCGAACTTGCAGGCCTCGACTGCGCGCCGCGCGTCGGCCGCGGAGTTCACATCGGGAAAGATGATGCCGGTCGCGCCGTTGTCGAGAATGAGCGAGGTGTCGAGATCGTGACAGCTGCGCACCCGCACCAGCGGTGCAACCCCGCAGCCGAGCGCCGCCTGCGCGATGTGGCCGACCGTCTCGAGCGAGAACAGGGCATGCTGCCGGTCGATGAAAATGAAATCATGTCCCGTCGTCTTGGCGACGCGCGCGATGTCGCCGGAGCGCGCCAGCCGCACGATCATGCCGAGCGACACGTCACCCGCACGCATGCGCTCGATGACGGGGTTCTTGAGTTCGACCGCTTGGGACATCGCCCGCCCTCACCTCTCCGTTGTCGTCCCCGCGAAGGCGGGGACCGATACGCCCTGCAGACGGTTTTGACCGATGGTTATGGGTTCCCGCCTGCGCGGGGACGACACCGAGAGAGTGGCGCGCTCCGTGGCAATCTTCAATTCCAATACGGCGGGTAGCCTGACGTCTTCTGCTCGGCGTCGAGCCGTCGCAGCATCGCCGGCCATTCGAGCACGCCGTAGGGCCGCCGCGTGCCCGGCTGGTAGAGATGCGCCGTATGCGCCAGCACGTTCTCGCCCGGCACCGAGAGCTCGGTACGCGCCGCCATGGCGTCGACCTGCGAGCGGCATGAGAGCTCGAGCTGGTACATGGTGTTGAAGGCCTGCTGGATGGTGGCGCCGCATGCGAGGAGCCCGTGGTTGCGCATGATCAGCGCATCATGCGGCCCAAGATCGTTCACGATGCGCTCGCGCTCGTCGAGGTCGACCGCCGGGCCTTCGTAGTCGTGATAGCCGATGTGGCCGACGAAACGGATCGAGGTCTGCGACAGCGGCAGCAGCCCGCACTTCATCGCCGCGACCGCCATGCCGGCGCGCGTATGGGTGTGCAGCACGCACTGCACCTCGGGCCGCGCCTTGTGGATCGCGCCATGGATCACGTAGCCGGACTTGTTGATGCCGTAGTCGGTGTCGGGCTTGGAGATGACGTTGCCCTCAACGTCGATCTTCACCAGACTCGAGGCGGTAATCTCGCGGTAAAGCAGGCCGTAGAGATTGATCAGCAGATGGTCGGGCGAGCCCGGGATGCGCGCCGTGATATGGTTGTAGATGAGGTCGGTCATGCCGTAGCTGTCGACCAGGCGGTAGCAGGCGGCGAGATCAAGCCTCGCCTGCCATTCCTGCGGCGAGACCTGATCGCGGATCGACTTGAAGTCGGTCGAATAGTTCATGGATCATGCACCTTGGACGCGCGATGGTAGAGGCCCGCCCGCGGGAGATCAAACGCAATTCGGGGGACTCGTTGATGCATACGCCTAAGGTTACCGGCGCCGAGCGCGTCTATGTGGCAGCCGACGTCGCCGACGCCTTCGTGCGCGCGCTCCTCGCAGCACATAAAGTGCCGGCCGACGATGCTGCCACCATCGCGGCCTGCCTGGTTAGCGCCGACCTGCGCGGCGTCGACACCCACGGCATCTGCCGGCTGCCCGGCTATCTCGAGCGGGTGCGGCGCGGGCTGATCAATGTGCGGCCGCAGCTTGCGCCGCGACGCGTGACGCCGGTCGCCGCCACGCTCGACGGCCAGGATGCGTTCGGCTTCGTGGTCGGCATGTGCGCCATCAAGGAGGCGATCGCGATAGCGCGCGAATTCGGCCTTGGCCTCGTGTCGGTGAAGCGCAGCACGCACTTCGGGATGGCGGCGTCCTACGTGATGCCGGCGATTGACGCGGGCTTCATCGCGTTCGTGTTCTCCAACGCCTCGCCCGCGATGCCGCCCTGGGGCGGCAAGGACGGGCTGCTCGGCACCAATCCGTTCACGGTTGGCGCGCCAGGCGGGAAGCTTGGGCCATTCCTGCTCGACATGTCGCCGGCGGTCGCCGCGCGCGGCAAGATCCGACGCGCGCAGCGCCGCGGCGAGAACATCCCGCTCGGCTACGCGCTGGACGCGCAGGGCCGCCCCACCACCGATCCGACAGCGGCGCTTGGCGGCGTGGTGCTGCCGATCGGCGGCTACAAGGGCTCGGGCCTGTCGATGCTGATGGACATTCTCGGCGGCGTGATCTCGGGCGCCGCTTTCGCCGGCGGCGTGGCGGATCAATACAAGGTCTACGACCGGCCGCAGAATGTCGGCCACTTCTTCCTGGCGCTGCGGCCGGATTTGTTCATCGCCGAAAGCGACTATCGCGCCCGCATGGACATACTGGTCGAACGGGTACGCGAATGCCCGAAAGCCGAAGGCTTCGACGAGATCCTCATTCCGGGCGAGCCGGAGGCACGACTCGAAGCCGAGCATCGCCGCACCGGCATCCCATATGCCCCGAACGAGGTCGCGGCGTTGCAGGCGGAAGCCGCCAAGGCCGGTGTTTCTCCGCTCACGGTATCCGCGCGGCCGATCGGCTGATAAGCGGCAAAGCGCCCGACGAACGCGGCATGAGGCCGTGATATAGTCCCCTCCAAAAGCCTGCGGAAAGCAGAAAAATTGGAGGAGACGTCTGATGCCAAGCAAGATGCCGAGCCTTCGTGCACTCGCGCTCATGGGTGTGGCTGCCCTCGTGGCACTGAACACCACGGCCGCAGCGCAAGACTATCCGACCAAGCCGGTGCGCATCGTCGTTCCGTTCCCACCGGGCGGCATCAATGACATCGTCGGGCGGCTCTTGGCCGCGCAGTTGAGTGAGCGTCTGGGCAAACAGTTCATCGTGGAAAATCGCGCCGGCGCCGGCGGCATCGTGGCGAGCGAACTGGTGGCGAACGCGCCGAAGGACGGCCACACACTGTTGATCGTGTCGTCCGCGATCACGGTGCATCCGTGGATGCACACCCTGCCCTACGATACGATCAAGGCGTTCGCGCCGATTGCGATCATGGCGACCGCCCCGAACGTGATCGCAGTCAATCCCAACCTGCCGGTCAAGTCGGTGAAGGACCTGATCGCGCTCGCCAAGGAGAAGCCGGGCAAGCTGCAATACGCGTCCTCCGGGATCGGCACCTTCCTGCATCTCGGCCCCGAGCTGTTCAAGCTGATGGCCGGCGTCGACATCTTGCATGTGCCGTTCCGCGGCGCGGGCCCGGCGATGATCGACGTGATGGGCGGACACACCCATATGGTGTTCGCCTCGATCCCATCGACCATCGCGCACCTGCGCACAGGCAAGCTCAGGGCGCTCGGCGTCGGCGCGGAGAAGCGCAACGCGCTCATTCCCGATGTGCCGACCATCTCCGAATCCGGCTTGCCCGGCTACAAGGCCGCCAACTGGATCGGCATCGTGGCGCCGGCCGGCACGCCCGACGCCATCATCGCCAAGCTCCACCGAGAGATTTCGGCGAGCCTGGATTCGCCCGAGATGCAGAAGCAGTTCGCCAATCAAGGCGCGGAACGCATGCGCATGAGCTCCGCCGCATTTGCCGACTTCATCAAGACGGAGATGGCGAAATGGGGTCGAGTCGTGAAGGAAGCCCATATCAAGCCGCAGTGAGGTAGCCTACAGGTCGCGACAATTTAGACCCGCCGCCCGTACGGGGCGGCAGCTTTCCTTCGCCGAGGCGTGATATAAGCGCGGGGGCTTTGGTCCGACGGGGCCGCGCCCGCGGCAGCGATTTTTGGGTAGACCGAAATGGGAGGAATCGAACAATGCGAACCATCCACTCACTGTTGCTCAAGGGTGCGGGCCTCCTCCTCCTCGCCCTCACCACGGTCGCGAGCGCGCAGGATTATCCGACCAAGCCGGTGCGCCTGATCATCCCGTTCCCGCCCGGCGGCAGCAACGACGTGGTGGGCCGCCTGTTCGCGACCAAGCTGGGCGAGCGGCTCGGCAAGCAGGTGATCGTGGACAATCGCGGCGGCGCGGGCGGCACCATCGGCACCGATCTTGCCGCCAATGCGCCGAAGGACGGCTACACGCTGCTCGTCATCTCGCTCGCGCATGCGGTCAACCCCTGGCTCTACAAGCTGCCTTACGATCCGATCAAAGCCTTCACGCCGATCACCATCCTGGGATCGGGCCCGAACGTCCTGGTGGTCAACCCGCAGCTCCCGGTCAAGTCGGTGAAGGAGCTCATTGCCCTGGCCAAAAAAGAGCCCGGCAAGGTGCAATATGCTTCCGCTGGCATCGGCAGCTTCCAGCATCTCGGCGGCGAGCTGTTCAAGCTGATGGCCGGCGTCAACCTGCTGCACGTGCCGTTCAAGGGCGGCGGACCGGCCATGATCGACGTGATCGGCGGACACACCAAGGTCATGTTCTCCTCGCTGGTGCAGACCACGCCGCACATCAAGTCCGGCAAGCTGCGCCCGCTCGGCGTCGGCGGCCTCACGCGCAATCCGGTTTTGCCCGACGTTCCGACCATCGCAGAAGCCGGCGTGCCGGACTACGAGGCGGTCAACTGGTGGGGCCTGGTGGCGCCGGCCGGCGTGCCCGCCGCCGTCGTCGAAAGGGTGCACAAGGAGATCGCCGCCATTCAGGACGATCCCGAAGTGCGGAAGCAGTTCGCCAACCAGGGGGCTTCGGTCGTGAAGATGAGCACGGCCGAGTTCGCCCAGCACATGGTGAAGGAAATGAACAAGTGGGGGCGCGTCGTGAAGGAAAGTGGCATCAAGGCGCAGTGATCCGCTTGTCAATCGGCTTTGTCATTCCGGGGCGCGGGGGTTAGCCCGCGAGCCCAGAATCCATATCAACGGGCTGTGATCATGGATTCCGGGCTCGCCGCTTTCGCGGCGACCCGGAATGACAGCCCTGAGGGGTGTCGGGTGAAACCATCCATTCTCGACAACAAGGACGTCTGGGCCGGCCTGTTCCTGATCGTGGTCGGCATCACGGCGATCGTGATGGCGCGCAACTATACGTTCGGCACGGCGCTGCGCATGGGGCCCGGCTACTTCCCGACCGTGCTGGGCGGACTGCTCATCCTGTTCGGCCTCTACACGCTCGCGAGCGGGCTGCGCGAGGCTGAGAAGATCGAAGGCTCGTGGTCGCCGCGCGCCCTCATCGTGCTGCCGCTTTCACTCATTCTGTTCGGCGTGTTGATCGACCGCGCCGGCTTCATCCCCGCGATGTTGGTGTTGATCTTCGGCTCCTCGCTCGCCGGCACCCAGTTCAGGCTGATCGAGATGATCATCTTCTCGATCCTGCTCACCGCGCTCTGCGCGGCCGTATTCGTGTGGGCGCTTGGCCTGCCCTACCCGCTGATTGCAGGCTACTGACGCATGGATCTCTTCAACAACCTGATCTTCGGCTTCAGCGTCGCGTTCTCGCTGCAAAACCTGCTCTATTGCCTGATCGGCGTCACGGTCGGCACGCTGATCGGCGTGCTGCCCGGCATCGGCCCGCTCGGCACCATCGCGATCCTGCTGCCGATCACCTACGGCGTGGCGCCGGTGAGCGCGCTGATCATGCTGGCCGGCATCTACTACGGCGCCCAGTACGGCGGCTCGACCACCGCCATCCTGGTCAACCTGCCGGGTGAGACGTCGGCGGTCGTCACCTGCATCGACGGCTACCAGATGGCGCGGCAGGGCCGCGCCGGCCCTGCGCTCGCGATCGCCGCCATCGGCTCGTTCTTCGCCGGCACCGTCGGCACGCTGCTGATCGCGGTCGCCGGGCCGCCGCTCGCCAGCGTCGCGCTCGAGTTCGGATCGCCGGAATATTTCTCGCTGATGCTGATGGGCCTCGTCGCCGCCGCGGTGCTGGCGCAAGGCGGCATCGTCAAGTCGCTCGCCATGGTGGCGTTCGGGCTCCTCCTTGGCATCGTCGGCACCGACGTCAACACCGGCGTGCAGCGCTACAGCTTCGGCGTACCCGAATTGACTGACGGCATCGGCTTCGTGGTGGTGGCGGTCGGCGTATTCGCGATCGGCGAGATCATCAGCAATCTCGGCGACAAGGAAGAACGCCAGGTGTTCGCCTCCAGGGTGACCAACCTCATGCCCACGCTCGCCGACCTGAAGCAGTCGTTCGCGCCGATCCTGCGCGGCACCGGCCTCGGCTGCTTCTTCGGCGTGCTGCCGGGCACCGGACCCGCGATCGCGTCGTTCTCCTCCTACATCCTCGAGAAGAAACTTGCCGCCGACCCGTCGCGCTTCGGCAAGGGCGCGATCGAAGGCGTGGCGGGGCCGGAATCCGCCAACAACGCCGACGCCCAGTGCAAGTTCATCCCGATGCTCACGCTCGGGCTGCCGGCCTCCGGCGTGATGGCGCTGATGCTCGGCGCGCTGACGATCCAGGGCATCCAGCCCGGTCCGCAGGTGATGACCATGCAGCCGGAATTGTTCTGGGGCCTGGTCGCCTCGATGTGGATCGGCAACGCCATGCTGGTCATCCTCAACCTGCCGCTGATCGGATTGTGGGTGAAGCTCCTGCAGCTGCCGTATCGGCTGCTGTTTCCCGCCATCATGGCGTTCTCGGCGATCGGCATCTACAGCGTCAACAATTCCTCCTTCGAGATCTATATGACCGCAGGGTTCGGCATCATCGGCTTCGTCTGCATGCGACTTGGGCTGCCGCTCGCCCCCATGCTGCTCGGCTTCGTGCTCGGGCCGATGATGGAGGAGAACCTGCGCCGCGCGATGCTGATGTCGGGCGGCGACGCGACCGTGTTCGTGCGCCAGCCGATCAGCCTCGCCTTCATCATCGCCACCATCGCGATCCTGGTCGTGATCGTCCTGCCCAACGTGCGCAAGCGGCGCGGCGAATTTGCGGGGTGAGCATTGACTCTCAGTTGTCGTCCCCGCGAAAGCGGGGACCCATACGCCGTGCCGATGTGGCACCACCATGCCATGTCGAAGGCTTAGTGGTTCCCCGCTTTCGCGGGGACGACAGATTCGATAGGACCGTAGAAGACTTCATATGGAATACGGAGCATCCATGCCCGCGACCACCCTCGACTCGCTGATCTTCCGCGACATCTTCACGACGCCGGAGATGCGCCAGGTGTTCTCCGACGAGAACCGCACCGCCTGTTATCTCGCGATCGAGGCGGCACTGGCGCGCGTGCAGGGACGGCTCGGCATCATCCCGCCGGAAGCCGCGCGCGAGATCGACGGGAAGTGCAGGGTCGAGAACATCGACTTCGCCAAGCTCAAAGCCACCACCGAGCGCATCGGCTATCCGATCCTCGGCGTGGTGCAGCAGATCGTCGGGTTCTGCGAGAAAGGGCTCGGCGAGTGGTGCCACTGGGGCGCGACTACGCAGGACATCACCGACACCGCGACCATCATGCAGATCCGCCAAGCGCTCGACCTGGTCGAGGCCGACATGGAGCGCGTCGCGGCTGCGCTGGCGGACCTTTCGCGCCGTTATCGCGACACCGCGATGGCGGGCCGCAGCAACCTGCAGCAGGCGGTGCCGCTCACCTTCGGCTTCAAATGCGCGTGCCTGCTCGCCGCCATGCAGCGCCATCGCGCGCGACTCAAGGAGCTGCGCCCGCGCGTCCTCGTCGGCGAATTCGCGGGCGCGGTCGGCACGCTTGCGTCACTTGGCGCCGACGGCCTCAAGGTGCAGGCCGGCCTGATGGCCGAGCTCAAGCTCGGCGAGCCGGAGATTGCCTGGCACACCGTGCGCGACCGCATCGGCGAGGTCGGCTGCTTCCTCGGGCTGCTCACCGGCACGCTCGGCAAGATCTCGATGGACGTAAAGCTTCTGATGCAAACGGAAGTCGCCGAGGTGTTCGAGCCGTTCCACGAGGGCCGCGGCTCGTCTTCCACGATGCCGCAGAAGCGCAACCCGATCGCCTCGCTCTACATCCATTCGACCGCCGCGCTGGTGCGCCAGAATACAGCGGCGCTGCTCGAAGCCGCAGTCGCCGACCACGAGCGCTCGACCGGGCCGTGGGAGATCGAGTGGATCGCGCTGCCGGAAATTTTCCTGCTCTCCTCCGGTACGCTGCGGCAGACCCGCGACGTGGTCGAGGGCTTGCAGGTGGACGCCGCGCGCATGCGCGCGAACCTCGATCTTACCGGCGGCGCGATCGTATCCGAGCAGGTGATGATGGGGCTCGGGCCGCATCTCGGGCGCCAGCGCGCGCACGACCTCGTCTATGACATCTGCCGGGAAGCCGCGACCGGCGGCAAGCCGCTGGTCGATCTCCTCGCCGCCAATGCGGAGATTACCAAGCACGTGCGGCGTGCCGAGCTCGAGCGCATGTGCGACCCGGCGAATTATCTCGGGCTTGCGGGCGAGATGGTCGACCGGGTGCTGGCGATCGAGGCTAAGGCTTTGAAATAACTGCAATTTTTCCAAAAATCACCCATAAGCCGTTGAAACCTAAGGCGTTTCTGGCGCGGTGGGTTCATTTTGGCAAAACTGCTGCGACCGTCGCGGTTGGTTTCGTTTTGTAGAAAATGCCGCGACACGGCTGCGGCAGCGCGGCTCGTGAGTTGCCCCGAAATCATCCTTGGGTTCGTCTTGCCAAAACCACTCCGGCATCACGCCAGCCTCTCATTGACCAATGGTGAAAGTAATGCGCTTTCGCTCCTGGTACAAGTCAAATCCGCGCGATCGGCAGCCGATGGCCCCTGCAAGCTAATCCCAAGACTCATGATTGTCTCTCACGCTCTCCATGATTGGACGCGCGGTCCAGCACTTGCAACGCTCGTCCCATTCAAGCACGGCTTCCATTTCGATTTCACCGGTCATGTAGATCGTGACCTTCATGCCCTCCTTGGGACCGCCAGGAATCTTGGCGAGGTCTTCGATCGATCGACCTAGCCAGAGTCCATACCCTGTCTCGGTCCCCTCATTGCCGTCGAAGTAAATGCGGTGCATTTTTTGCCACCCAGGTTGCATATCCGGATTTGGCTCCGCGGTGGATCGCCAGCATCGCCTCCACCGATTTGCGGGTTTCCTCGCTGAAGCGCGAGAACTCCTCCGCAGTCAGCAGATCGTGGTGCTGGATGCTAGCGAGCTGGAGCACAGCGGTCGACCGGCGCAGGTCGTCGAAGGCGGATGCCAGCTCTTTGTCGCGCTCGCGGGTGTAGCGATAAATGGCGACGTAGCGCTGATGAAAGGTCTTGCCGGAGTTGGCGCTCAGGCGGTCGACCTCCTCGAGCACGCGCTCGCAAAAGCGCTCCAGCGCAACCGTGCGAAGCTCCTTGAAAATACGCCAATCGAATTCCTTGATGTCATACATCGCGCCGCTCCTCCAAAACAAATGTAGCTCGGATCAAGCGCCAGCGCGCCATTGTATCACTTACTCCTGCACCATCACACAGATTGACTAGTGCCCCGTTTCCGAAGTTCGCAATACACCGCAACACATTCTGACACGAACTTCGGAAACAAAGGGGCACTAGCAACTCTATGATTCTAGTGCCGCTTTGCGATTTGAAGTTCCTGACAGAGTTTGCTGCACGTAGTGTAGGAACTTCAAATTGGCGGCACTAGTATCCACCTGCCTCCGCGCGCGTTTGTTTCATTCACTGCGCAGGGGACAACAATAATCTTTGCCGCACTCTCAACTCCATTCGCCGCCTGACTTGATCGCGCAATTCGAGCGCAGAGAGGCAACGCGTTCATGAGCGATAGCGGCTGGCATCATAGTAATGATGGTTTCGCCGATGGCGCGATGGGTGGATCTGCGCGGCGCGCACCACCCGCATGGCCGGACCTGCTGCCGCAGGTCGACCTGGCGCGGCTTGCCGACGTGATCGACGCCGAGCTCAAACGGTTCCGCGTCTCGATGACATCCGTGACGCGATTGGTAATTGAGGACGAGATGCCCGTGCCGGCGAGTTCCACTGACGAGGCGACCGTATTCGGCGTCGCCGACGAAGCCATCGTGGCGGACCACGTGCCGCCGCCACCGCCGCCAAGCTTTCTGCCGGCGGCGCTGCTGCGCCGCCGCGCCTCGGGCGAGCGCACGTCCACGCGCACGGTCGCGCGCAAGGTCTACTTCGCGTTCGACTTCGACGATCTCACGCGCGTGGAGACGGTGCGGCAGACCGGCAAGGTGGGGCTGCGCGAAACCATCCAGCGCGGCTTCTATGACCGCGCGGTGTGGGAGAGCCGTGCGGCCAAGAACGCGGCCGGGCTGCTGGCGCTGATGCGCGAAGCGGTGAAGCTCTCGTCCGCGGTCTGCGTGCTGGTTGGCGCCAACACCTGGCGCAGCCGCTGGGTCAAGTACGAGATCGCCCGCGCGCTGGTCGAGGAGCGCGGCCTGCTCGCGGTCCACATCAACGGCATCGGCGAGAGCGACACGCCCGAGCGCGCCGGCCTCAATCCGCTCTGCACCATGGGCCTCTATCAGCACGAGAACGGTCACTGTTACCTGGTAGAGCGGCACGAGACCGTGAAGAACGCCGACACCGGCGAGCTTGGGTTCGAGTGGCGGCTCTACCAGGACCACCCCGATCCGGTGCTGCCGCCGCGCTATGTCGGCGGCATCGGGATCGGACGGGCAGCGCCGCTCTCGCTGTTCACGGCCGAGCACGACTTCATGGCGGACGACGGCGCCACGCACATCGGCGCCTGGGTCGACGCGGCCGCCGCGAGCGTCGGGTGGTAGCTGCGGGACGAATACGGATCTGTTAGAGGAGCTCTCTGAATTCTTCAACTGTGAAGCCGGCCTGCCGGATGATGGCACGTGCCGGGCTGAGGTCGCGGCCGGAGTGGATGGGGACCGTAACGGTACGCGTCGGATCGGTCGGGTGGACAAGCACGTGATGGCTGCCGACGATCCGATCGACAATGAAGCCCGCCCTCGTCAGCGCCCGAACAACACGATTGCCACTAACGACCGGCAGGCCCCACCCGCCATGTCAGGCGGCCACGGTGACGCGGCGGATTTCAGGGAGCGCATCGGCTGGAATGATCAGCCCGTGATCGCGTCGATAGGCCAAGACGGCGCGGATGGCTTCCTCCGCATTGGCGAGCGCTTCGTCTTCGGTTTCGCCTTCAGTGACGACTTCGGGGAGCGCCGGGACCAGCACGGTAAAATCGCCGCCTTCCTGGGGCTCCAGCACGACCGAGAAGCTGTAGTTGTCCACCATGAGGTCGCTCCTGCGCTTTTCAGTATTCATCCTAACAAACTGTGCTTGGTGGTTGAAGGCTCAACAGCTCGGCAAGCTGGTGACCGCTTGAAGGACGGATGCCGATGTTTATTCCGCCGCGCGCGAGGCGCCGCGGTCGGGCTCGCCCGGCACGTTGAACAGCACGCGCACATTGCGGAAGCCGCACTTCGGGCACTTGAGGCGGCTCGCGAGCTGGTTGAGCGGGAAGCGCTCGCCGCGCGTCCACACCAGAGTTTTCACGTCGAGCTCGATCATGGTGTCGCACCACGGGATCCGGCGGTCGCTGCGCCGCTTCGGCTGGCCGTACCACAGGCAATGCGCCGTGATGCGCCAGCCCGCCCGCCATGCCTCGCCCAAGCTCTCCACGCCCATTTCACTCCCGACATGCCGTTCCCAGCGCCATTCCCGATCGTGAGAACAAAGATAGAACATCAGCGCCGCACCCGGAGTCCAGCGCCGTCCGGAATACATCTCGCCGACCCCTCGTGCTCTGGTTGCGGCAACAGGCAAGACAAGGCCCCCCGCCCCGGCCCTCAAATCACACAAACCGTGACGGCCATCACACCGGCCGCAGCGGCAAGGGAGCAACCTCGGCCACGACGGCGGCCGCATGGGGCGGCGCCAAAACGAAATGGAGGCGACCATGTCGCGTCGCTGGTGGAATCCCTTTGATGGAATGGAAGAGACCTTGTTCAAGCCGGTCGAGGGCGGGTTCATCTACCGCGCCCCGAGCCGGTGGCTGATTGGCTTCGGCCGGCACTACGTGGTGACCGAGGAGCAGAAGGCCGCACTCGCCGCGCAACACCGCAGGACGATGTCGCAGACCTTCTGGGCGATCGTCGTGGGAGCCGGCGCCTGCGGGCCGCTCGGGAGCATCTTCCTGCCCACAGCGACGATCATGCCGCAGATCATGTTCCTCGGTGTCTGCATTCTCTTCGGCCTCGCGATCGGGCTGAGCCTCAATGTGCTGCTCCTGCGCAGGATCAATCCGATCATCGCGACGCTTACCCCGAGCACCGAGCGCGTCACCCAGCGCGACATGTTCGGCACCCAGGCCAGGACCTTCTCGCGCGGCTATGTGCTGGGCTTCGCGGCGCTCTCGCTCGCCCTGCTGGTGCTGTCGGCGGCGCGCCCGCTCTTCGATCCGGCCGGTCGCGACCTCATTGCGGTCGTGGGCATCGTGATGTTCGGCCTCACCACCCTCTACTGGTGCGTGCTCTATATCGCGAAGTGCCGGCGCGAGACGGCGTAACGATCGCAGCGCTAGGACCGACGACCAATTCGCAGCAGCCGGGCAAGTCCCGGCCGCTGCTCGCACTTGCAGTGCGAGCCGCCTTCAAAAAATGAGCCGCGCTTCTACCCGGGCAACTCGGACATCTTTTTCGGCTCCGTCATGCGCACCGCAATAATCCAAGCCAGCCAGAGGGAGAAAAAGTACAGCGCCAGGAAAGCCCAAAGGCTGACGGTCGGGCCCCAGAGACTTTCCACCAACAATCCAATCAAATAGTCGGCGACGTCACCCGCGATCATTAACCCGACGTACCATACGATCAGCCACATGTCGGACCTCCCGTGTCCTACCTCTCCATGAGTCTCGGCACGCCACGGAGCTGAGATTCCGGAACAAACACGCGCGTGTGCCGGCTGTTGGCCAGTTGCTGGTTCCAGCGCTTGGCACCGTTGCGATCAGCAAGCGGCGTGCCATCACCCCTTAGCGCACGCCGGAACCGGGCTTTCGCAGCAAATTCAATGCTGTGATTGGAAGGGCGCGGAGCGGGAGCGGTCTTGAATGGGCTAACGACCGCTCATCGGCCGAAATTCATTCGGCCGGTTTTGGCCGAGCAACGCCGCGCCGTGATTGCTCTCGCGGTCGAGCTGCCTGCAGCGAGCGAAGGGATTCGAACCCTTGTATAGCGGCAGCCTACTGCAACGCCCCTGTCATGCTAGTGCCCCGTTTCCGAAGTTCGTTAAGTCAATCGGGCGTGCGCCCTGGTATCCATTGGCAAATGAAAGGAAGTGACTCCGTGTCCAGATATCGCGCGCTGCGAACGCTGCGCATCCTGCTCTGGGGCGCATTCCTCGCTGCGCTGTTGCTAGCGACCGCGTTCAAGGATTCGGATGCCTCACTCGCGACTGCCGTGCGCTACGCTCCCCCGGTGATGCTCGCGCTCGCCCTCCTCATCGGATTGGCCGAGAGGATCACGCGGACACGACAGGGTCTGCCGCGGGAAAGCTTCCTGAAGCGCGGAGCTTCCTGAAGCCGAAAGGCTTGAGACAAGGAACGGCGCGCTATTGCTTGATGACCATCACGACAGTTCCGGAAGGCTTGCCGGAGGCCGCCAGATTATAACCGATGATCGCGGCGCTTTGCGTCGCGCCAAGATGCTGGGTCTTGAATGTATACTCACCAGCGAAAGGCAGTCTCACGACCTTGACCTTGCCAAGCTTGCCGCTGCCCCCTGCGTGGCAGAACACCCGCAGATTGAACGGCGCGCCAGGCGCGGTCTGGAACGAGAAGCCTGTGATATTGCTCATCTCATCAGGATGGCACACGTCATTGATCCAACCCGCCAGCGAGTTTGCCTCTCCCTTTCGCGTGCCCAAGATCATGCAGAGGCGAAGGACGATACCATATTGGTTGTGATTGAAACTTTCGCGCCAAATCTTTTTCAGTTCGTCGATGGTAAGGACGCGGTCGCGGCTGCTGTCAGTGCCGGGTGCGGCAACGCCGTTCATCGGATTGCTAGCGATATAGTCGCGATGGGCACACCAATTCAGAAACGCTTTGATTGCCCGATGGCAGTGGATCTGTGAGCTCGGGCTATTCGAAAGAGCGTCCGTAATCGCCAGGATGTCCTTTCTGGTAAGCGTGGCCAGGTTGGAGGTCTTCGGGAGGAGGTGGGCGCGCAAAAGGCGATCCTGTTCGTATTTATGGCGCTGAGAAGCCTGTAGCTGGCGCACGTATTCCTTGATGCGGCTCGCTGGGTCCTGGGCGGCCTGAAGTGCGAACGTACCGTCTATGATGCTGAGCGCCTTGCTGCGGGCAGCTTTCAATGAGGTCGCGGGGTATTTGCCAAGGGAGGTGCGCTTGCGCTCTCCGCCACGCATGAGCACAAAAGTCTTGCTATGGAGCCCAACGCGAATGCCAAAAGACGGCAGCGCACGGTCGTAATACGTGATATAGAGTTTCGTCGGCTTTAGCCGCGAAAGAGTGAGGTCAGTGAACGGAATACGAGGCATCGATCTGGCTCTTTTCTGGCTCTTTTTTCACGGAAATGGGACGAGTCGAGAAGGTCAGAATGTACGTCGGCCAAAGAAGAAAATAAACGAAAACAATGGCCTACGTTTGATATGAGGCTATATGCGGGCGTAGTTCAATGGTAGAACGGCAGCTTCCCAAGCTGCATACGAGGGTTCGATTCCCTTCGCCCGCTCCAATACTTAGCCGAAACTAGTTACAAAGTTTTGCAGCCGGTTTTGCAGCTTGTGTTCACTATCCGGACTTTTCTTGCGTGAGTGGACAGTCATGAATGAGAAAGAGGAGCCATTTGGAGCGGAAGCGGCTCGGGAAGGATTAAGAAGCCGATTTGAGGGTGCAAAAGCGTCCTACAACCAAATTCTCAATCGCTTGTGGGCGGGCAACACCGCTGGTGCTCTCGCTGCCGTCGGAGCTCTTGGATCAGGCAAGATTGGCGATACAAAATTACTGCTACTAGCGCTCTCATCATTTTTGCTCGGAGTATTCGCGCTTGGCCTTGGCTCCTTCGCATCACTGATTGCTGAGTTGCTTGACCTGCGCGATTGGCAGTCAGTCAATTCCATCTTGGACCTAAAGACGCGACACTTCCGGCGGCCTAGCGAGGAAGCCGGTGTGGGCCGCAAGGTCAACCGCATGCACCATTTCCACGGGGCACGGCTTCTTAGGCCCGCCCGCCTTGAGTTGCTTAAGGTCAGCATCGGTCCATATGATTTCCGAACGGTCGTTGCTGTAGAGTTGTTTGATACCCTCGCACGGATTGCCGGCGATCCTGCCAAGAGGATCAACCGCGTGAGAGAGCACACGGGATAGAACTTGCATCCCGTAGTCAGCCGTGCGCGGCCTATCCGACCATTCATTGCGCCAGCGTCGAATGATTGGCCGTATCTTCTCCGGTCGGTCGAACTGCGCAATGCGTAGATCGCCAAAATAGTCCATGATCCGGTCCAACCATGGTGCCCAATTCTTACGGGTCGAATCGGCAAGCTTCTTGTAATCGGTGCTCGCCTTGTAGAGCACGACTAGCGCTTTGAACCGGCCTAAATCCGGCGTGCGGCGACTCTCGACCGCTTCGTTATAGGAGGCGTGGAATTCCGGCGATCCCGGCGCACCGCGAAGGCGCGGGCCGCCGCGCCAACAGGGTCGGTCGATGCAACTATTCGGCCTCTCATGGTCTTAGAGGACATTGAAGCTGGATCAATTCGCGTCTGGCTCAGCAGCTTCTTAAAGAAAATAGATGACCAGGGACTGACAACTGGCGAGTACAAAAAAGCCATTGGTCCCGCGCTCGTTGACGCCAAATATGCAGTGATTTCGTATCTTGATAAAACCAAAGATGACGCGTCACAGGAGGTCGATGATTTACGCGACACCCTACGGCAAATTGCCGCCAGCACGGATTTGCGGCATCTAGGAGACTATCCACCGATCCATGAAGCGAAATTGGTTGCCGCTCTGGACTCAATCCAAGATGCCAAGAGACTTCTTGGACCAAGAGACAAGTTATTACTGGAGGCACCCGGAAAGAATGATCATCAGGTCAATCTTTCGCAAACCTGGGACCCATCCGAGGTGATCTCACTGGAGAAAATAACGACGGAAAAACATGGCGAAGGAGAGGTAATCCTAACGATCCGTCGCCCTGACATGACCGGAAAAGCCCAATGGCAATTCACTCGTGGGAAGTTCGCCATATTTGCCAAGATAACCGATACAGATTGGCTTAATGCTTTTCATGCTCGGAAGGTGCCGGGCTTTCGTTCCGGTGACGCAATGCGATGTAAGGTAAAGTTCATCTACGTCTTCGATGAAAAAGGCACAATGATCGAAGAACGAATTGAGGTGACAAAAATCTTGGAAATCATGCCAGGACCGGGCGGCGAGCAAATACCGATGACTTTCTAGATCGGCCGTCTCGTGGTAAGGCCGACCACCAAGGCAAGAGCCAGAAAAGAGCCAACTATTATCTAAGTATTTGAAATAACTTAGAAATCCTACTTATTGGGAAGCTGCCGTTCTACCATTGAACTACGCCCGCGCCTGTGGGTGACAATAGCGAATTCCGCGCGCCAGCACAAAGCGCAAGGCGCCCATTGCGGCGCAGCCTCGATTGTCGGACTCCGCCTTGCCGCAGGCGCGCACCGCCAGTGCGGGCGAGCGCCGCCCGGACCTCGGTGCGACAGCAGCGGCGGTGGCAAAATAGGCGTCTGACGCCTATATATAGGCTGGCATCAGCAATGGAGGCGGTATTGACCAAGAAATCGACCGGCGCATTGGCCAAGAGCGAGCAGCGGGCGATCGAGGCATCCAAGGCCTGGAACGAGCATCTCGCCGAGCAAGCGCACATCGCCGCCAAGACGGTGCGGCTGAGGGCCGAGCGGCTGGCACGGGAAGCGCGGGCCGCAAAGGCCCGAAAGCAAGCCTAGGACACCGCTATCGGCGTGCTGACGTGATCGACCGTGTCGTAGATCGTCACCTGAACATTCGGGTAGCCTTTCTTGATGATCAGCCCTCCCGCCTGTGCGGCCTCCGCGGTTGGGTAGGAGGTCTTCGTCTGCCGGTCGACCTGCAGGAGATAACGCCCGGCATCGGGCCGCTTGCTTTGGGAGCGCACCTCCGGCTCGGGAACCCGCATGGATTCGGCCGGTTCGGGCATGGACAATTTGCGAGGTGGCATTCGTTCATCCTGTTGGAGGAAGACTCTATGTAGCCACTGCGCACGGAAAATGCCATGGGGGGCCGCGCGGTTCGGTGAATTCCGCTTGAAATAATAGTTGAAATAATAAGGGTAAAAACATCGTTCGGAGCGATGCGTCGCCACCGGCCGTGGGTACCGCCGTAGCGGGACGCCCGCGCCGCGACGGGGCCCTCACCCTTTTGCCCGCGCGATCGCCTCCGCAATCAGCCGGCGCGCCTCGGCCGCATCACCCCAGCCGATCACCTTCACCCATTTGCCGGGCTCGAGATCCTTGTAGTGCTCGAAGAAGTGCTGGATCTGCGCAATCGTGATCTCCGGCATCTGCGAATACTCGGTGATGTGGGCGTAGCGCTTGGTGAGCTTCGGCACCGGCACCGCGATGATCTTCTCGTCGCCGCCGCCATCGTCCTGCATCTTCAGGACGCCCACCGGCCGCACGTTGATGATGGCGCCGGGCACGATCGGGCGGGTGTTGGCAACCAGCACATCGATCGGGTCGCCGTCGTCGGAGAGCGTATGCGGCACGAAGCCGTAGTTGCCCGGATAGCGCATCGCGGTGTGCAGGAAGCGGTCGACGACGAGCGTGCCGGCGGCCTTGTCCATCTCGTATTTGATCGGCTCGCCGCCGATCGGCACCTCGATGATGACGTTGACGTCCTCGGGCGGGTTGTGGCCGATCGCGATGGCTTCGAGTTGCATGGCGTGCTCCGGGTTGGCGGCCCGCCGGCATCGTATCCGCCCATTGCAATCGAAGTCACGCGCCCACGCGGCATCACGTCGCCTGCATCCTGCGCGGCCGTCACAATTCCGCGCTCGGTCACCGGCACAATGCGCAATGGGCCACAACGTGAGGAGGCGACGATGAAGTTATTGGCCGCGGCCGCGCTGGCCGTGACGGTTTCGACCGGGTACGCAAGCGCGCAGTCGATCGCGCTCAAGGGCCCGCTTAGCCTCCCGCGGCCACCCGTGCGGATCACCAGCGCGTTCCGGACAACGCTGGCGCTGACGCCGACGCAGACCGCGCCCGACATCGAGGCGCAGGAGAGCGCCCGCCGCACGCTCTACCGCATGGCCGAGGGCGAGTGCGCAATCCTGTCCGAGACATTCCAGATGGAATGCCGCCTCGCCCCCCTGCAGATGTTCGCCCCGGCCATCGGCCCGGCAGCCGCATGGAACGTGATGACCGCCACCGGCATCTATGAGCTGCGGCCGCGGCGCGCCAACCCGTAAGAGGCCCCCCCGGCCGAAGCGCGCGAATGAACAACGCTGATGAATAACAACCGTGGAGGCCGCGCTCCCGCCCGCGACAGCCGCCCTGCCGTCACCTAAACTCAGCATCCGATTTCCGACGATCGCCGCAAGGGGGGACACCGTGATCGCCTGGCTCCGCGCCATCGTGGACGACCCGCGCACCGAGCGCGCGGTCATGTCACTCATCATCATCAACGCCATCGTGCTCGGGCTCGAGACCTCGCAGGAGGTGATGGCCACGTCCGGGCCGCTGCTCGACCTCATCGACCATGTGCTGCTGGCGGTGTTCGTAGTCGAGCTCGCGGCGCGCATCACCGTGCATCGGATGGCGTTCTTCCGCGATCCCTGGAGCGTGTTCGACTTCCTGGTGGTCGGCATCGCGCTCGTGCCGGCGACCGAGACCTTCACGGTGCTGCGCGCGCTGCGCATCCTGCGCGCGCTGCGCCTGATCACCGCGATCCCGACCCTCAAGCGGGTCGTGGCGGGGCTTCTCGCCTCGCTGCCCGGCATGGGCTCGATCCTGTTCCTGATCGCCCTCATCTACTACGTGTTTGCCGTGATGGGCACCAAGCTGTTCGGCGCCACCAACCCGGAGCTGTTCGGCACCCTCGGCAAATCACTCTATACGCTGTTCACCGTGATGACGCTGGAAGGCTGGACCAACGACGTCGCCAAGCCGGTGATGGAGCATCATCCTTACGGCTGGATCTACATCTTCACCTTCATCATCGTGACGACCTTCATGGTCCTCAACCTGTTCATCGGCGTCGTCGTCAACGCCATGCAGTCGGAAGCCGAAAAGGCGGAGGAGGCCGAGCGCGACGCCGAGCGCGAGATCATGCACGAGGAGGCGACGCCAATCCTCGCCGAGGTGAAGAGCCTGCGCCGCGACCTCGCGGCGATGCGCGCCGAGATGGCGGAGCGCACGTAGGTGAGTGGATAGCAGTAAGCGTTCCTGTCGTTCCCGCGGAACTCTCCTCTGTCGTCCCGCGCGGGCGGGGACGACAGCAATGGGAGCCGTGCCTACGCTTTGAAATGCTTCGACAGCTTCAGGCTCTGCGCCTGATAGTTGGAGCCGATGCCGGCGCCGTAGAGCGCGTTCGGCCGCGCCAGCATCTTCTCATAGACCAGGCGGCCGACGATCTGGCCGTGCTCCAGGATGAACGGCACCTCGCGCGAGCGCACTTCCAGCACCGCGCGCGACCCGCGCCCGCCGGCGCCCGCATAGCCGAAGCCCGGATCGAAGAAGCCGGCGTAGTGCACGCGAAACTCGCCCACCAGCGGATCGAACGGCACCATCTCGGCGGCGTAATCGGGCGGCACCTGCACGGCTTCCTTCGAGGCCAGGATATAGAACTCGTCGGGGTCGAGAATGAGACTCTGGTCGGCGCGCGCCTTGATCGGCTCCCAGAAGTCGGCAACCTCGTAGCCGGCGCGCCGCTCGACATCGATCAGGCCGGTGTGGCGCTTGGCGCGATAACCGACGAGGCGCTCGGGACCAAGCCCGGAGAGATCGACGCCGACCGCGATGCCCTCGCTTACGTCGGCCTCATCGTCATCCACCAGCCGCTCGCGCGCATGCAGCGCGCATAGCGCCTCGGCCTCGAGCAGCGCATTGCCGTGGCGGAAGCGGACCTGCGAGAGCCGCGAGCCCTCGCGCACCAGCACCGGGAAAGTTTTCGGGCTGATCTCGGCATAGAGCGGCCCGTGGTAGCCGGCCTTGATGCGGTCGAAGCCGCGGGTCTTGTCCGCGATCACGCGGGTGAACACATCGAGCCGCCCGGTCGAGCTTTTCGGATTGGCGGAAGCCGCGATCGTGTCGGGCAGCGCGAGGCGCTCGAGCAGCGGCACGATGTAGACGCAGCCGGTTTCCAGCACCGCGCCATCGGCAAGCGAAATCTCGTGCAGCCTGAGATCGTCGACGCGCTCGGCGACCGTGGTGCGCGGGCCCGGCAGAAAGCTCGCCCGCACCCGGTAGGCGATCCTGCCCAGCCGCAGGTCGAGGCTGGCCGGCTGAATCTGGTCGGCGTCGAACGCATGCGCCGGGATGATGCCGCCGTCCGCTGCGAGCGACGCGATCATGTGATCGGGCAGGATGCCTCGTTGGTCCACCGCAAAGGTGAGCGGCACGGTCGCGCCCTCCATGGGAGCCCACTATGGAGCCGCATTGCACATGCGGTCCCGCGGCATCGTCTACCCGATCGCCCGCTTGACGAAAAGGTTTCGCCCGCGTAAGACCGCATTATTCCGTGGTCATTTGAGCCGGCCGGCTTGCAGCCACGTTAAACAAATTGCTAAAAGGCCGGGGACGCGTGGACCCGGCGGAATGATTTCCGGCCGGGATTTTTGTTGGGCAAAGGAGACCCAGATGTCCGCGTCACCCGCCAAGCGTTACCGCCCGGAAACCCGTCTCGTCCATGCCGGCACGCTGCGCTCGCAGTTTGGCGAGACCTCCGAAGCGTTGTTCCTCACCCAGGGCTATGTCTACGAGACGGCGCTGCAAGCCGAGCGGCGCTTCAAGAACGAGGAGCCGGGCTATCAGTACTCGCGCTTCTCCAACCCGACCGTCACCATGTTCGAGCAGCGCATGGCGGCGCTCGAAGGCGCGGAGGCCGCGCGCGCGACCGCAACCGGCATGGCGGCCGTTACCACGGCTATCATGGGGCAGCTGCGCGCCGGCGACCATGTGGTCGCGTCGAAGGCGCTGTTCGGCTCCTGCCGTTACGTGGTCGAGGAGCACTGCAACCGCTACGGCATCGCATCCACGCTGGTCGACGGCACTGATCTGAAGCAGTGGAAGAACGCGGTGCGGCCGAACACCAAGACGTTCTTTCTCGAAAGCCCGACCAACCCGACGCTCGAAGTGCTCGACATCAAGGCGATCGCCAATATCGCGCACGAGGCGGGCGCGACGCTCGTGGTCGACAACGTATTCGCGACGCCGATGTATCAGCGCCCGCTCGAGCTCGGCGCCGACTGCGTGGTCTACTCGGCGACCAAGCACATTGACGGCCAGGGCCGCTGTCTCGGCGGCGTCATCCTGGGCTCGGAGAAATTCATCCAGGATAACATCCAGCAGCTCATCCGGCAGACCGGCCCTTCATTGTCGCCGTTCAACGCCTGGGTGCTGCTGAAGGGACTGGAGACGCTGGCGGTGCGCGTGCAGCGGCAGACCGACACCGCCGCGACGGTGGCGGTCGCGCTCTCCGAGCATCCCAAGGTGTCGCGCCTGATCTACCCGGGCAGGCCCGACCATCCGCAGGCCGCGGTCGCGCACAGCCAGATGCGGGCGGGCTCGACGCTCGTTGCCTTCGAGGTCAAGGGCGGCAAGACTGCTGCGTTCCACTTCCAGGACGCGCTCAAGCTCGTCAAGATCAGCAACAATCTCGGTGACGCCAAGAGCCTGATCACGCATCCGGCGACCACCACGCATCAGCGGCTTACGCCGGCCGCGCGCGCCGAGCTGGGCATTAGCGATGGGTTGGTGCGGCTGTCGTGCGGGCTCGAACATCCCGACGACATTGTCGAGGATCTGGTGACCGCGCTCGCCGCCACGTAGCCGGATCCACGTAGACGATCAAAGACATGACGAAGATTTGAGCAAGTTGGCTCACAACCTGGCCTTTAATTGCGCGTAGCGGTCAGGCGGGAACCAAATGTGCTGCGACGCATTATTGCGTCGACCCTACATGCTGAACGGCTCGGGAGACCATGCGTCCAACAATTCGACGTCTACAGACTGTGCTGGTCGCGGTGTTGGCTGCCTGCATCGCGTGCCCCGCATGGGCGCTCACCGATCGGCAGGTGCGCGAAGCGGTCGCGGACGAATTGGACGAGGTGCTGCCGGATGAAGGCCCAGGCGGAGCCGCGGTGGTGGTTCGGCTGGAGGGACGCACACTGTTCTTCAACTTCGGCACCGAGAACCGCGCCGGCAAGAAGATCTCGTCTGACACGCTGTTCAATCTTGCGTCGCTGGGCAAGACGTTCGACGTGACGTTGCTCTCGATGGCGGTGCTGCGCGGCGAAATATCGCTCGATGATCGCGTGGCCGACGCCATCCCCGAGCTGCAGGACGGCGGCGACATTCGCAACGTCAAGTTTGGCGAGCTCGTAAGCTATACGTCCGGCCTCACCCTGCCGCAGGACCGGCCGCCATGGCCGGATATCTTCTACTCGCTGCCCGCGTTCATGAACTATCTCAAGACCTGGAATCTGCCCAAGGGTCACGAGCCCGGCAAGTCGCACGCCTACTCGCACGCCGCCTACATGCTGCTGCACATTGCGCTCGAGCGGCGGTTCGGGATGCCTTATGCGGCCCTGCTCGACGAGCGGCTGATCAAGCCACTCGGCCTCACCTCCACCATCCTGCCGCTGCATCGCAATTCCATGGCGCAGCTTCCGCCGCCCCTCCTGCGCCGCGCCGTGCAAAATCACGATGAGAAGGGCAGGCCGGTGGGCCGACCGGGCAACGTGCAAAGCTTCTACCATTGGCCCGGCACCGGCCAGATGTTCTCCTCCGCCCACGACATGGCGATTTTTCTCTCGGCCCAGCTCGGCGAGCTGAGCGAGCCGCCGTTGCTGCGCGAGGCGGTCGCGCTCGCGCAGCGGCCGATCGCCGCCAACCCGCCGCTCTTCCTGCAGGCCCAGGCCTGGGAGGTGCGCAAAGGCGCACTCACGATCGTCGACAAGAATGGCGCGCTCGACAACACGTCGTCCTATATTGGGCTTGTCCCCGCACGCCGCCTCGGCATGGTCATCTTGACCAACCGCGGCGACCAATACGTCGCCAAGGTCGGCCGCCGGACTCTGCTGCGCCTCGGGCTTCCCGAGGACGTCGCGCACCAGGAGCTCCAAGAGCTCGAGCGCAGGGACGAATGAGGGAGTGCAGGGACCGGCCGACTGAGCGCAACGGGTCAGCGGGCCTTGGCGGGAATTGAGACGGTTTCGGTGGGGCGTGTCGCCGCTTCGGCGATTGTTACGCCGACCGACCTTGCCAGGCAGGCATAGCCCCAGTCATTCATGTGCAGGCCATCCCAGATCGTGAAGGTCTTGTAGGGCAGATCTTCGACTTCGCGCCAATGGCGCATGATCTCGTGGCGGCGCAGCAGGCCGACATTGTGCTCGCTTGCGACGCGCGCGATGTTCGCGAGGACCGCTCGGCGGCCCGGCCTCGAGAGCACACGCGGGGCGTATTGCGGATCCATCAGCACCACATCTGCGCCGATCGCCCTGATGCGCGCAATCCCATCCGCGACCAGGCCGCCCATGTCGAACGGCCCATTGGAGAACAGCAGGTTGGTGCCGATCTGCCAGATCACCAGTTGCGGCCGTTCCGCAATCACGGCGGTGCGGAACCGCGCCAGCATGTTGGGAACTTCTTCGCCATTGACGCCGCGATTGACGACCTTGAACGGATGATCGGGGAAGCTCTTCTGGAGCTCGGCCTCGAGTTCGGCTCGGGTAGGTGTTCGCTCGCGAACTTGCGCCGAATCCCAGCGTGGAGGACGAACCGATCGCCACGATCTTGACCGGCAGACCACCCGACAGACGCAACGCGACGTGGCTCAGCGGCCGCTCCAGGCGGGTAAGCTCGGGCTGCACGGCGCATTTGGAAAGATCGATCGTCCGCGCGCGACCTTCGGCAAGAGCCGGAGCGCCAGCGATCGTCAGCACGACCGCCGACAGCATGATGGCATGACGCAAGCGATTGTCGCACGTCATCGGATAACGTGTCGGCTCGTTGGTTTGTGTGTGAACGCTTCTTACGCAACTCGCCCGATGGCAGATCGGGGCCGGATCAACGTCTCGGGACCGCGGCCGTTTCCCTGGGGCGGATCGCCGCTTCGGCGATCGCGACGCCGAGCAGCTTGGCAAGACAAGCGTAGCCCCAGTCATTCATGTGCAAACCGTCCGCCGTCACGAAGGTCTCAAACGGCAGGTGCTCGACCTCGTGCCAGTGGCGCATGATGTCATAGCGGCGCAAGAGCCCGATGCTTTCCTCCCGGGCCGTCTGGGCGATCTGCGCAATCATCGCAGCGCGGTTGGCCTTGGCCAGCACATTCGGGGCGTACTGCGGATCCATCAGCACGATGTCGGTGCGGTTCGCCCGCAGCCGCGCAATCCCTTTGTGCAAGACCACGGCACGGGGATCGAGCGGGCGATCGCGCAACAGCGCGTTGGTCCCGACCTGCCAGATCACCAGGTGCGGATGCTGCGCGATCACGCCGGCCTCGAAACGGGCCAGCATGTCGGTCGTTTCCTCGCCGCCCACGCCGCGATTGAGCACGGTGATCGGCTGGCCGGGAAAGTGATGTTCAAGCTCGACCTTGAGCCGGCTCGGATACGACTTGTCCGGTGCGCTCGCGCCGGTTCCGAACGTGGATGAGGAACCGATGGCGACGATCTTGATCGGCAGTCCCGCCGCCAGGCGGATCGAAAAGCGCGTCAGCGGCAGCTCGAAGCGGGCAATATCGACTGGAATGGTGCATTTCGGCGCGGGGGCAGCGGACGCCGGAAGGCGATCTTGTGCGAATGCTGCGCCGCAAAGGAGGGGGCAAAGGAGGGTAATCGTGACCGCGGTCGCCGACAGCGTTGCGGCACGACAGAAAGCAAGCCTATTGGTCATGGGAGCAAGTGGCGTCCTGTTGGCGGTTCCCTGTGGAATGGCTTTTTATTTATGTGAACGGTTTTTTATGAACATTCGCTGAACGGCTATTGCCCCGCCCTCAGTTCGAACGCCTGCAGCCGGCCAGCGTCGATAACCATAGTGGCGATTGCCCGGCCGATGCAGTCGTGAACGCGGCGTGCCAACACGTTGTCCCGGCCGCCGGTATAGAGGTCGAAAGCCCCGGTCTCGGACCAGTGCCGCATGATGCCGAGCCGATCAAACAGCGGAATTTCAAAGTGCTGGGCGACCACCCGCATAACGTCCGCGTAGGGGCCCACCGCAATCATGGTCTCGGTTCGCGGGCTGAATTGCATGTTCATCAGGATGACGTCGGTCCCGCCCTTGTGCAGCCACTCCACCCCCTCCTCGAGCGCAGCTTTGAAGTTGTCCGGATCGACCCGGCGAATGGCGTCGGTGGTACCCGTTTGCCATATTACCAAGTCGGGCTTCTCGTCAGCCACCAACTTGGTCATGCCCTTGGCGAGGTCCTCGGCAGTCTGTCGGGTCCGCAGCAGGGTGACCACCTTGACCGAGATCCCCGACAACTTCTGGTTCAGCGTCGCCTCCAGCCGCGCCGGATAGGCCGACCGGGGCCCGTCAGGCCCGGCCAGCGCCGATGAGCCGGTGCCGACCACGGCGATCCGCAGCTTCCGCTCGCTGGTCGCGACGCTAAAGACCCGCTTGAGCTGGCTTTCGCCGAGCAACAAATAGTCGGGAACCGCGCAACGCGGACGTTCCTCCGCCGCAGCGCTCCCGCTCCATGCAACTGCTGCGGCAAGGACTGCCGCTACTAGCGTCTTCATGCCTCGCCTCCCGCGAGGTCCGCATCTGTTGTCTTCGGACGTATTGTAGAGCTTCGCCCTTCGAGGCTCTTGTACCACGACAATAGGGCTGCCGTCCCAATCATTACAAAAATACCTAACGCGCTGATCAGGACTTGCATCCAGATCGCCCCCGACACCTCAACCATGGCGAAATGGCCGGCAAAAGCCAGAAATACGCCAAGACAGAATATTTCCAGGGAGTGCTGCCCGCAGATGATGGCCGGGTGCAGAAATCGCGAATTCAGGGGCGGCCAGGTACGCGGCACAAAACGCACGGTTACGGTCGCCAGCGCCAGGAAATGGGCAAACCGCAGGACGTCGAGGTTGGTCTTGTCGATCGGATAGATCAGTTCCTCGAGCCAGGTCGGCAAGTGAACGTACCGGCTGAGCCCCGGCACCGACCAGGTGAGCGCAATGACCAGGGCGAATGCGATATAGGCAAACGCAACGGCCATGGTGATGCGCGACTGCAAGGCAGGGGCGAGCCTCGTTGCTCCGCCGAGCGCGCACCAGGCGCCGAACACGAACAGCAGCTGCCACGCGAACGGATTGAAATACCAATCGCCCGACGGATAGGCGGGCAGGTTGAGATTGAACTGCCAAGCGATCACATAGACCGCAGCCGAGGCGACAAGCGCCAGCGTGGAGGCGCGCTGCAGGAGCCACAGGATCGGCGGAAACAGAATCAGCAGCACGATATAGAGCGGCAGCACGTCCATGTTGACGGGCTTGAACTTGAGCAGCAGCGCCTGGATGATGGTTTGATCCGGCTGCTTGAGAAAATCGAGGATATTCATTTCCTCGGCAAAGAGCGGGTTCTCGTAGCTCGTCGCCACATAGGAGATCTCCGCCAGGTAGATGGCGAAGAGAAAAATGTGAGCGACGTAGATCTGCCAGGCGCGCTTCAGAATGCGCGCGCCCGAGACAATGAACCCTCGCTCCCGCATCGCCTTGCCATAGACGAATGCTGCCGTATAGCCGGAAATGAAAATGAAGATTTCGGTAGCGTCGCTGAAGCCATAATTCCGGATCGTGATCCAGCTCACCACATTGGATGGAATGTGGTCCAGGAAGATCAGCCACAACGCCAGACCGCGAAAGAGATCTAGTCGCAGATCGCGTCCGGTCGTCGCCACCACGGGGGGATGCATTGCCAGCGATCTCTCTCCACGGCATGTTTGCTTACAGTACCGCCAATCAGGCGTTCACAGAACTCACGACGTCGCGACAATATGCAAGGCGATTGCAAGAAGGCGCAAGACGCGGTTCACTGGCGACGGACTGCGCGATAGCTTGCCCGGTTCAGGTCCAAGGCTTGACGATGACTGCGACCAAGACTGCCTACCGCACCATAACACGCCAGATCGAGGTCAGGGCGGCCCCGACATTTCTGGCGGACCGCTCGTCGCCGGAGAACGGCTATTTCTTCTGGGCCTATACCATCACGCTCACCAATCTCGGCGAGGAGACGGTTCAGCTCAAGACCCGCCACTGGCGCATCACCGATGCCAACGGCCGCCTGCAGGAGGTGCGTGGGGCTGGCGTCGTCGGCGAGCAGCCGGTGCTCAAGCCCGGTCAGAACTATGAGTACACGAGCGGCGTGCCGCTGCCGACCCCCTCCGGTTTCATGGTCGGCAGCTACGGCATGGTCACCGAGGCAGGCGAAACGTTCGACATCGAAATCCCGGCCTTCTCGCTCGACCTTCCGCAGGAAGGACGCACGATCAACTAGAGTATGAGCGGCGCTCGACATGGCGTCGCGGCCCCGCCTCAGGCCCGGCTTTCGGCGGCATCACCAGCCACGTCGCCCGGCTGGAACACGTAGGTCGCGCTGCAGAACTCACAGGTGACAGTGATCACGCCGTTCTCCACCATGTGATCGCGATCGTCCTGCGAGAAGTTCTTCAGCATGGCGGAAACGCCGGCGCGCGAGCATGAGCACTCGGCGGCCAGCGGCCGGCCCCGAAAGACGCGGACGCCGCGTTGATGGAACAATCGGTAGAGCAGGTTCTCGGTTGAGACCGCGGGATCGACCAGCTCGAGATCCTGAACGGTCGCGACCAGCGAACGGCCTTCCCGCCAGGCGTCGTCCTCCGGCAGGCTGTGGGGCTCGACGCCTTCGGGTGCGTCGCCCGGATCGAGATCAGCCTGCTGTGCGCGGTTTGGATCCTTTGGCAGGAACTGCAACAGGATGCCGCCTGCGCGCCAGCGATGGCGAGTCCCGTTCGGGCCGGTGGTGACTTCCTCCCCGACCGCAATCCGCACCCGGGTTGGAATCTGCTCCGAGCGCAGGAAGTATTCATGCGCCGCGTGTTCCAGATCCTTGCCCTCGAGCGCGACCAGGCCCTGGTAGCGGCTCGTGTCGGGGCCCTGATCGATGGTCATGGCAAGATGCCCATGGCCGAGAAGCGCGCCGGGATCATCCTTACGTTCGGCGATCGCCGCGGCCACCCGCTCCTTATCGAAGCGCGCACAGCCGCGCACGCTGCCGGGCGTGCGGAAGTCGACCACCAGCATCCGGACCGGTCCGTCGGTCTGGGTCTGCAGGATGAAGCGTCCTTCGAACTTGAGCACCGAGCCGAGCATCACCGTCAGCACGATCGCCTCGCCCAGGAGCCGAGCGACCGGGGTGGGATAGGTGTGGTTGCGCAGAATGGTGTCGATGAGCGGCCCCAGGCGCACCACGCGGCCGCGCAGATCCAACGCCTCGACCGCGAACGGCAGGATAGCGTCATCGACCGAGGTCGCCGCGGGCTCGCGGACGGGAATGCCGGTGTCGGGTTCTGACATGGGCTTCTATATGGAGCCTGGACGAGCCATTTGCGAGCCGTCACCACAGGTTGGAGCGCTAGTCCGCTAGGCACCAGGCCAGGATGCCCTTTTGGGCATGCAGCCGATTTTCCGCCTCGTCGAACACCACCGATTGCGGCCCGTCGATCACCTCGGCGGTCACCTCCTCGCCGCGATGGGCGGGCAGACAGTGCATGAACAGCGCATCGGGCTTGGCCCGAGCCATCAACCGGCCATTGACCTGGTAGC
Source organism: uncultured Alphaproteobacteria bacterium (assembly GCA_963753575.1). GTDB lineage: Bacteria > Pseudomonadota > Alphaproteobacteria > Rhizobiales > Xanthobacteraceae > VAZQ01. The sequence goes on along the minus strand of CAVWCR010000001.1, from coordinate 473,722 downwards.
GCTTGAGCAGGTTATGGCGGCGCGCGCCATCCCGGTCGCCCATCGACACCCAGGTGTCGGTGACGACGCAGTCGGCGGCCTTGACCGCCTCCTCCGGGTCGACGCCGACCCGGATATCGGCCGCCGACCTCTTGATCCAGTCCATGAGCCATTTCTTCGGCTTGAGCTCCGGCGGCGAGGCCACGCGCAGCTGGAACTCGAAGCGGTCGGCGGCATGCACCCAGGACGCCAGCACGTTGTTGGCGTCGCCTGACCAGGCGACCGTCTTGCCGCGGATCGATCCGCGGTGTTCCTCGAAGGTCATGACGTCGGCCAGCACCTGACAGGGATGCGAGCGATGAGTAAGGGCGTTGATCACCGGCACGGTCGCGTGCCGTGCCAGCTCGAGCAGGGTCTCGTGGTCGAGCGTGCGGATCACGATGCCGTCCACGTAGCGGGAGAGCACGCGCGCCGTATCGGCGATGGTCTCGCCGCGCCCGAGCTGCATCTCCTGGCCGGTCAGTGTAATCGACTCCCCGCCGAGCTGGCGCATGGCGACGTCGAAGGATACGCGCGTACGGGTCGACGGCCGATCGAAGATCATGGCGAGCGTCTTGCCCTTGAGCGGCATCTTGCCCGACCCTCGCTCGTGCTTGAGGCGCTGCTTCATGGAGCGGCTTGCCTCGATCATGCCACGCAGGTCTTTCGACTTGATATCGTCGAGATCGAGGAAATGGCGGATGACGGGCGCGCTCATCCGATTGCTCCTTGCGGGCGCGCGCCTGTATGCCGTTCGGTGAGCCGAGCGCAGGCGCGCTCGAGACGCCGGACCGCCTCCGCGATCTCGGCCTCGCTCACGATCAGCGGCGGCAACAGCCGCACGACGTTGTCGCCGGCCGCAACCGTGATCATCTTCTCGGCGCGCAGCTCGTCGACAAGCTCCCCGTTCGGCACTACCGCCCGCAGGCCGACGAGCAGCCCCTCTCCCCTGACCTCGGCGATCACCGAAGGGTAGCGGTCCTTGATTTCGGCAAGTCTCTGCTTGAGCAGAAGGCCGCAGCGGCGCACATGGTCGAGGAAGCCGTCGGCGAGCACGACGTCGAGCACTGCGTTGGCGGCCGCCATCGCGAGCGGGTTGCCGCCGAAGGTAGAGCCGTGCGTGCCTGCGGTCATGCCCCCGCCGGCGGCGGCCGTCGCCAAGCAAGCTCCGAGCGGGAAGCCGCCGCCCAGCGCCTTGGCGAGCGCCATGATGTCCGGCTCGATGCCGGTACGTTGATACGCGAACAGCTCGCCGGTGCGCCCGACGCCGGTCTGCACCTCGTCGAAGATGAGCAGCAGGCCGTGCGCATCGCAGAGCGAGCGCAGCGTCCGCAGGAACTCGTACGGCACCACCCGCACACCGCCCTCGCCCATGATCGGCTCGATCAGGATCGCAGCGGTCGCGGGACCGATGGCGCGTTTGGTGGCCTCGAGATCGGCAAACGGCACCTGGTCGAAGCCGTCCACCACCGGCCCGAAGCCGTCGAGATACTTCTTCTGGCCGCCGGCCGCCAAGGTCGCGAGCGTGCGGCCGTGGAAGGCGCCCTCGAAGGTGATGATGCGGAAGCGCTCCGGTTGTCCGTTGACCGCATGATACTTGCGCGCGGTCTTGATCGAGCACTCCATCGCCTCGGCGCCGGAGTTGCAGAAGAAGACCAGGTCCGCGAAGCTCGCTTCGCACAACCGCGCCGCCAGCCGCTCGGCCTCCGGGATGCGGTAGAGATTGGAGACATGGACGAGCTTCTGGGCCTGCTCGCTGATGGCGGCCACCACGTGGGGATGGGCGTGCCCGAGCGCGTTAACCGCAACGCCGGACGTGAAGTCGAGATAGCGCTCGCCGTTGGTCGCCGTCAGCCAAACGCCTTCGCCGCGCTCGAAGGCGAGGTCGATCCGTGCGTAGGTCGGCAACAGGTGGGATGACGAAGCGGCGCTCATTGGTTTTCACGAATTGTCCGAAATGAAACGTGCCGCCTCTCCGGGCGGCACGGTGCCATATTTTATTGCGGCACAACCTGCTGTCAACACGGTCTCGGCATTCAGTCTAGCCGAAGTGTGGCCCGCTCGACACGGTGCAGATATTAACGACAGGATTGCCGAAGCACGTACGGGGAAACATGTGGACGACAGCATTTGCGCGGCCGGAAGGTGTGGACGCGCGGGAGCGCGAACTCTTGCGCCTGACTCTCGCCGTATTGTAGCTTTCCGATCGTGAGATGCGAAATTTCGTGCGGCGGATCAGTCCCTGAGTAATCGTCGGCGGCGAGTAAGCGTCGGGTGAACCTTGATCGTTGCCCAGACCGACCGTTGCATTCTTCGACGATCGTTAACCGCTGCGCCTTCTAGGACACGAAAAGCATGAGCTGGACTGACGAACGCGTCGAGTTGCTGAAGAAGCTGTGGGCCGACGGCCTATCTGCGAGTCAGATCGCCGCAGAACTCGGTGGCATCACGCGCAACGCTGTCATCGGCAAGGTTCATCGGCTCGGTCTGTCGGGCCGCGCGAAGTCGCCGTCGTCGGCCGCGCCGCGCCCGCGCAAGGCACGCGCGCACTCGCACATGATGCGGGTCCCGCGCCCGGCGATACGCGGCAACACCGCGCTCGCTCACGCCTTCGAGTATGATGTAGAACCCGAGCCGGAGGTGCTCGACAATATCGTCCCGCTCGGTCAACGGCGCACGCTGCTCGAGCTCAACGAGATGACCTGTCGCTGGCCGATCGGCGACCCCGGCAGCGCCGACTTCTTCTTCTGCGGCGGCCAGACGGTGGCGAGCCTGCCGTACTGCGCCTATCACTCGCGCGTCGCCTATCAGCCGCCCAACCTGCGGCGCGACCGGCGGCCGCAGCGCTGACCAGATCGACACACTTTCTACGGGGTGGCGGTGATGGCCGGGCTCGTCCCGGCCATCACGTTTTGAGTGACGTGCGGGCTGCAAGACGCGGATCCCCGCGACCAGCGCGGGCATGACACGCGATTGTCTTGAGGGTGGCGTCAGGCGGATTTCCCGAAGCGATCGTCGAGCGCGTAGCCGGAGCCGCGCACGGTGCGGATCGGGTCGGTTTCGTCGCCGCGGTTGAGCGCCTTGCGCAGGCGGCCGACGTGAACGTCGACGGTGCGCTCGTCGATATAGATGTCCGAGCCCCAGACGCCGTCAAGCAGCTGCTCGCGCGAGAACACGCGACCCGGCCGCTCCATCAGGAATTCCAACAGGCGGTATTCGGTAGGACCGAGATCGACCGCACGGCCCGCGCGCGTCACCCGTTTCTTTTCCCGGTCGATCGCAATGTCGCCGAAGCCGAGCACGTCGGCGACGCGCTCGGGCGATGCGCGGCGCAACAGCCCTGCCACCCGGGCGAGCAACTCGGGCACCGAGAACGGCTTGACGATATAGTCGTCCGCGCCGGTCGAGAGACCGCGCACCCGTTCGCTCTCCTCGCCGCGGGCGGTGAGCATGATGATCGGCAACTGCCGGGTCTCGGGCCGCGAGCGCAGCCGGCGGCAGAGCTCGATGCCGGACACCCCCGGCAGCATCCAGTCGAGGATGACCAGGTCGGGGGTCGCCTCGCGCAGCCGCAGGTCGGCATCGTCGCCGCGCGCCGCGGTTTCGACGTCGTAGCCAGCGGCTTCCAGGTTATAGCGCAGCAGCAGGGTGAGCGCCTCTTCGTCCTCGACGATCAGAATGCTTGGGTTCATGCGGTCGGAGCCTCGGCTCAATTCTCCGACGCCATGGCGGCAAACGTCGTCGTGTCGCCCTTGGGCCGCTGTTCGGAGATCGGGCGGCCTTCGATCATGTAATAGACGGTCTCGGCGATGTTGGTGGCGTGATCGCCCATGCGCTCGATGTTCTTGGCGCAGAACATCAGGTGGATGCAGAACGTGATGTTGCGCGGATCCTCCATCATGTAGGTCAGGAGCTCGCGGAACAGCGAGGTGCACATCGCGTCGATTTCCTCGTCGCCCTTCCAGACGGCGAGCGCCTTGGCGAGGTCGTGCCCGATGTAGCTGTCGAGCACCTCCTTGAGCTGGCCGAGCACCATGGCGGCCATGTGCTCGAGGCCGCGCATGAGCTTCTGCGGGTAGAAGTCGTCGCTGATCGCCGTGACCCGCTTGCCGATGTTCTTGGCAAGGTCGCCGACGCGCTCGAGATCGTTGACGATGCGCAGCGCACTCACGATCTCGCGCAGATCGACCGCCATCGGCTGCCGGCGCGCGATCGTCAGTACCGCCTTTTCCTCGATCTCGCGCTGCAGCGCATCGACCGTCGGGTCGAGCCCGACGACGCGCCGCGCGCGTTCGGCGTCACGCTTGGCGAGCGCGTCGATGGCATCGGCGACCTGCTTTTCGGCGAGGCCGCCCATCTCGGCCACCATGCGGGCAAGGTCCTGCAGATCGGCGTCGAAAGCCCTGGCGGTGTGTTCGCCTGCCGTCACTGTCATTGCGGTTGTCCTTTGCCGATCAGCCGAAGCGACCGGTGATGTAGTCCTGCGTGCGACGCTCGCGCGGCGCGGTGAACATCTTGCTGGTCGTATCAAACTCGGCCAGCTCGCCCAGATACATGAACGCCGTAAAGTCGGAAACGCGGGCCGCCTGCTGCATGTTATGCGTTACGATCGCGATCGTGTAGTCCGTCTTGAGCTCGTCGATCAGCTCCTCGATCTTGGCGGTCGAGATCGGATCGAGCGCCGAGCAAGGCTCGTCGAACAGAATGACCTCAGGCTTGATCGCCACCGTGCGCGCAATGCACAGCCGCTGCTGCTGCCCGCCAGACAGGCTCTGGCCGTTGGCCGCGAGCTTGTCCTTGACCTCGTCCCACAGAGCGGCACGCCGCAGCGACATCTCGACGCGGCTGTCCAGTTCCGCCTTCCCCAGCTTCTCGTAAAGCCGGATGCCAAAGGCGATGTTCTCGTAAATCGACATCGGGAACGGCGTGGGCTTCTGGAACACCATGCCGACACGGGCGCGCAGCAGATTGAGGTCCTGCTTGGGCGAGAGAATGTCCTTGCCGTCGAACAGCACCTGGCCTTGCGCGCGCTGGTTGGGATAGAGGTCGTACATCCGGTTGAGGATGCGCAACAAGGTCGATTTTCCGCAGCCCGAGGGACCGATGAATGCCGTCACGCGGTGCTCGTAGAGCGGCAGCGTGATCGATTTGAGCGCCTTGTTGTCGCCGTAGAAGAAATCGAGGTCCCGGATTGATATTTTTTCTGGAACGTTGGTTTGATCGAGCGGGCTGGGTTCGACCGTGGGGGTAGCAACGGATGCAAACGTCATGACTGGTTTCTCGCAGAGAGTGCCCGCGCGCCGATCGAGAGCGCAAGCACGGTAAGAGTGATGATCAGCGCGCCGGTCCAGGCGAGCTGCTGCCAATCCTTGTAAGGCGACAGCGCGAACTGGAAGATCACCACCGGCAGGCTCGCCATCGGTGCATCGAGATTGGTGCTGAAGAACTGGTTGTTGAGCGCGGTGAACAGGAGCGGCGCGGTCTCGCCGGAGATGCGCGCGATGGCAAGGAGGACGCCGGTAATCATGCCGGCCTTGGCGGCGCGGTAGCACACCCGCCCAATGACATAGGCGCGCGGCATGCCGAGCGCGGACGCCGCCTCACGCAGCTGATTGGGCACCAGGGTGAGCATGTCCTCGGTGGTGCGCACCACCACCGGCAACACGATGACGGCAAGCGCAACGGCACCCGCGAGGCCGGAGAAATGGCCCATCGGGGCGACCATCACCTCGTAGACGAACAGGCCGATCACGATCGAGGGAGCACTGAGCAGAATATCGTTGATGAAACGGACCACCGAGGATAGGCGATCATAGCGGCCGTATTCGGCCATGTAGGTGCCGGCGAGCATCCCGATCGGCGTGCCGATCGCGACCGCGAGCACCGTCAGCATCAGGCTGCCAATGATCGGATTGAGCAGCCCGCCGGCGGCGCCCGGCGGCGGGGTCATCTCGGTGAAGACCCGCAGCGAAAGCCCGGCGAAGCCCTCCCAAAGCAACGTCCCGAGAATAATGACGAGCCAGCCGAGGCCGACCGCGGTAGCGGCCAGCGACAGACCCAGGGCCATCGTGTTGCGGCGGCGGCGGGAGGCATAAATCGAGGCCATGGCTAGCCGATCCTGCGCTCGATGCGAGCGAGCATGTAGCGCGCCGCGGCAAGCACGATGAAGGTGATGACAAAGAGGATCAATCCAAGCGCGATCAGCGAGGAGGTGTAGAGATCGCCGACCGCTTCGGTGAACTCGTTGGCGATGGTGGCGGAGATCGTGGTCCCGGGCGCGATGATCGAGCTTGCGATCCTGTGCGCGTTGCCGATGACGAAAGTCACCGCCATGGTCTCGCCGAGCGCGCGGCCGAGCCCAAGCATGACGCCACCGATCACGCCAACCCGTGCATAGGGCAGCACCACGTAGCGCACGACCTCCCAGGTCGTGCAGCCGATCCCGTAAGCCGCCTCCTTCAGCACTGGCGGAACCGCCTCGAATACGTCGCGCGAGATCGAGGTGATGAACGGCAGCACCATGATGGCGAGGACCAGGCCAGCCGTCAGCATGCCGATCCCGTAAGGCGGGCCCTCGAACAGCACCGACAGGACCGGAACGTTGCCCAGGGTCGCGATCAGGAACGGCTGCAGCGTCTCCTGCAGGAACGGCGCGAACACGAACAGGCCCCAGATTCCGTAGATGATGCTGGGAATGCCGGCGAGCAGCTCGATCGCAATTCCGATCGGCCGCCGCATCCACATCGGGCACAGCTCGGTGAGAAAGAACGCAATCATGAGGCCGACCGGCACCGCGATCAGCATGGCGATGAACGACGTGACAAGGGTGCCGTAGATCGGCGCCAGCGCGCCAAACTTCTCGGTCACCGGATTCCAACGCTGCTCGGTCAGGAAGCTGAAGCCGAATTCCTTCAGCGCCGGCAGCGAGCCCATAAAGAGTGACAATATGACGCCGCTCAGAATCAGCAGCACGCTTATCGCAGCAGCGCGTGTCAGGATACGGAAGGTGGTATCGGTGAAGCGCAACCGGTCGAGCGCCTTGGCGCGTGACGCCTGGGCGTCGAGCGCGGCAGCCCCATTCTGCAACGCAACATCGACCACGGGCTGCCTCCTGGCGGGTTCCATGCAGGCTCTCCACGCTCGACAAGGAGAGCCCAATCAAGCGGTCCAGCGACCGCGACACAAGTCATTCGTCGGGCTTTTCCCTCCCCCGCGCGGACCCCAGCAGGGTTCGCGCCCGCATGGAGTGGTCGAAGTCGGGCGGACCCGACTTCGACTAAGGGATAAGATAAGCCTAAGCGTGTTAGTGAGAGACGACGTAGACCGGCTTGCCGCTCGCGTCCTTGATCTCACTCCAGCTCTTCTCGATCGCACCGACGACCTTGTCAGGCATCGGGACGTAGTCGAGATCTTCGGCCATCTTGTCGCCCTTGGCGTAGGCCCAGGCGAAGAACTTGAGCGCCTCGGCGGAATCGGCCGCCTTCTCTGCCTTCTTGTGCATGAGGATGAAGGTGGCGCCCGCGATCGGCCAGGAGCCGGCACCCGCCTGATTGGTCAGGATGACGCCGAAGCCGGGCGTGCCCTGCCAGTCGGCGCTGGCGGCAGCAGCCGAGAACGCGGTCGAAGTCGGCTCGACGGTCTTGCCGTCCTTGTTGACCATCTTGGTGTAGCTGAGCTTGTTCTGCTTGGCATAGGCGTATTCGACATAGCCGAGCGCGCCCTTGGTCTGACCGACATTGTTGGCGACGCCTTCGTTGCCCTTCGCGCCGATGCCGACCGGCCACTCGACCGCGGTGTTGGCGCCGACCTTGCTCTTCCAATCGGCGCTGGCCTTGGAGAGGAAGTCGGTGAACAGGAAGGTCGTGCCCGATCCATCCGAGCGGTGGACCACAACGATCGGCTGCGCCGGCAGCTTGACGCCAGCGTTGAGCTTGGCGATCGCCGGATCGTTCCAGGTCTTGATCTGACCCATGAAGATCTTGGCAAGCGTCGCGCCATCGATCGTAACCTGACCGGCCTTGATACCTTCGATGTTGACCACCGGCACCACGCCACCCATCACGGTCGGGAACTGGGCGAGCCCGCCCTTCGTGAGCACATCAGCCTTCAGCGGCATATCGGAAGCGCCGAAGGTCACGGTCTTGGCTTGAATCTGCTTGATGCCGCCGCCGGAGCCGATCGACTGATAGTTCAGTCCGATGCCGGTCTCCTTCTTGTAGGCGTCGGCCCACTTTGCGTAAATCGGATACGGGAAGGTCGCGCCAGCGCCGGAAATGTCGGCGGCACTCGCTTGGGCAAAGCTCGCCGCGACGATGGCGCCGGCGACTGCCAGAGTGGGGAATGGTCTCACGGCTCTCTCCTGTTCTTGAGCCGGAAGCCTGGCCGGCGCGGGGTCATACCCACGGCGACGAACCTCGGGCTCTTGTTGCGGTTGGTTATTGGCGCGCTCGGCGCGCCACCGGGTGCATCCGTCCGCTCGACGATCCACCCGGCTAAGGGCATGCCTACGCGTCCCATGTCATCGTTCTATGATGGCTGGATGACAGTCACATGACAAAGCAAGTCATTGATTATAATAGATAAATCTTATCGACCCGACTTGGGGGCGTTTTTCCGGGCAGGCTCGCTCAGACCCGCCACAGCCAGCGGTCGATGGCAAGGGCGGCGAGCATTCCGGCGACCTGCGCGGCGACGAATGCAGCAACGCCCGCAGGCGCAATACCGGCGAACGTGTCGGTCAGCGAGCGCGCGAGGGTGACCGCCGGATTTGCGAACGAGGTCGAGGCCGTGAACCAATAGGCCGACGTGATGTAGAGGCCGACGGCGTAGGGGACGGCCGCAGGCGCGCGCGCAACGCAGCCGAAGATCGTCAACACCAGTCCGAAGCTCGCGATGCCTTCGGCGAGCCACTGCCCAGTCCCGCTCCGCGCCGTTGTGGAGAGCTGCCAGACCGGCAGCTCGAACATGAGATGCGCCGCCAGAACGCCGACGATGCCGCCGAGCGCTTGCGCCACCATGTAAACGACCGCCGTCGACCACGGCAGATCGCCCCGCAGCGAGAACGCAAGGCTGACGGCCGGATTGAAATGCGCGCCCGACAGCGGGCCGAATACGAGGATCAGCACGGCGAGGATCGCGCCCGTCGCAATGGTATTGCACAGGAGCGCGAGCGCGACATTCCCGCCGGCGAGCCGCTGCGCCATGATCCCGGAGCCAACCACGGCGGCGAGCAGGAACGCCGTTCCCAGCCATTCGCAGAAGGCGCGTTGCGACAGCGAGGCCATCAACCGGGCTCGTTCGCCTTCGTCCGCGCCTCCATGCGCCCGATCGCTTGCAGCCGCTGCAGCAAGCTGAGCCGATCGAGGCTTTTAAGCGGTAGCGCGTTGAACACTTCGATGCGCCGAAGCAGCATGCGGTAGGCGTCCTTGAAGGCCAGCGCGACCTCGGCCGGGGAGCCCTTGGCCTCCGCGGGATCGGGAATGCCCCAGTGCGCCGTCATCGGCTGGCCGGGCCAAACCGGACAGCTCTCGCCGGCCGCGTTGTCGCAAACCGTGAACACGAAATCGAGCGCGGGAGCGCCCGGCTTAGCGAATTCGTTCCACGACTTTGAACGAAATCCGGACGTATCGTAGCCGAGGCTCATCAGGAGCTTGATCGTTTCCGCGTGCGGCTGCCCCTTGGGATGGCTGCCTGCGCTATAGGCGCGAAACTTGGCCGCGCCGATCCTGTTCAGGATCGCCTCGGCCATGATCGAGCGCGCCGAATTGCCGGTGCAGAGAAACAGCACGTTGAGCGCTGCACTGCCGATCTCGGGACTCATGCTGTCACCTTGTTGCGTCTACGCACGGTCTTGGGTGGCGTACAGATGGCGGGAGCGCAGGTGTTGGCGCCGCCGCAGCAATTCTCGGTAAGGTAGGTAAGAAGCGCATTCATCGCCCCGAAGCGCGCCGCGTAGATCATCGAGCGGCCTTCCCGCTGCACCGTGACCAGACCCGCCGTGCGCAGGCGGTCGAAATGAAACGTGAGCGTGTTGGGGGCAAGGCCGAGCGCGCTGGCGACCTGGCCAGCCGGCATCCCGTCTGGTCCCGCCTTGACCAGCAGCCGAAACACATCAAGCCGGTTGTCCTGGGCGAGCGCGCCCAGGGCGGCGACGGCATCTGATTTTTCCATATTTCAACGAATATGGAATAATTGACGTCGGGTCAATAACGATCTCGCTCGCGTCAAAGAGCACGTGGCGCGGACGGGGCGCAGCGCGAGCACATGAAAGCCAGCGCTGGTCTAGTGCCCCGTTTCCGAAGTTCGTGATACACCTCAGCACACTTAGACACGAACTTCGGAAACACAGGGGCACTGGCAACTCTATGATCCTAGTGCCGCTTTTCGATTTGAAGTTCCTAACAGAGTTTGCTGCAGGTGGTGTAGGGACTTCAAATCGGCGGCACTAGCGCCGGGACTGGTGCGTGGGAAGAGAGACCGTGAAGGTCGCGCCCTGCCCCGGCACGCTTTCGATCGTCAGGCGGCCGCCGTGCCGGTTCACGATGTGCTTGACCAGCGCCAGGCCGAGACCGGTGCCGCCCTGTGCCCGGCTTTCGCTGACGTCAACGCGGTAGAACCGCTCGGTCAGCCGCGGCAAGTGATCGGGCGCGATGCCGGGGCCGTAGTCGCGCACAGCGACGCTGGCCTCGCGCCCTGTTCCCTCCGACAACGAAATGTCAATGCGCTTGCCGGAGGCCGCATACTTGAGCGCGTTCTCGACCAGGTTCTCGAACAGCCGAAGCAGCTCGTCGCGATCACCTCTGACCACCAGCCGGTCCGCCGGCACGCTCAACCGCACCTCGACGTCGCGATCGCGGGCGAGCGTCTGCAACCCGTCGATGACCTGGCGCAGGATGGCGACGAGATCGACCTCGCCGTCGGGGCGCCGATGCTCATTGAGCTCGATGCGCGAGAGCGAGAGCAGGTCGCCGATCAGGCGGGCCATGCGATTGGCCTGGGCCTCCATGATCACAAGAAACCGCTCGCGGGCGGCGGCATCGTCGCGCGCCGGCCCACGTAACGTATCGATGAACCCGGAAAGCGCGGCGAGCGGCGTGCGCAGCTCGTGGCTCGCGTTGGCGACGAAATCAGCGCGCATCTCCTCGACCCGGCGCAACGGCGTGAGATCGTGGAAGGTCATCAGGACGAGCTTGCTGGCTGGATCGGATGCAGGGGTGACCGGCACCGCGATCGCCTCGTACCAACTTTCCACCGGGACCCGCATGATGAACTCGGCCCGCTCGACCTTGCCGCTCGCGCCGGCGCGGCGGACCGCATCAAGGACTTCCGGGTTGCGCAAGCCGAGCGAGAGCGGCTCGCCGCGCCGAAGTGCCGGCGCAATAGCGGTCGCGCGCGCGTTGAGGCCAACCACGGCGCCGTGACGATCGAGCGCGACCACCGGATCGGGCAAGCCGGACAAAACCGCCTCGATGAGCCTGTCGTCGGTATCGCGGGCCAGCGGCTCGGCACGGCCCCCCGCCTCGCGGGCTGCAAGAGCGCCGGCCGCCCCGATCAACGCCGAGGCGGCCACCAGCACCAAACCGACCAGCGCCGGCAAGGGCGAGAGGAGGCCAAATATCCAAAGCGCGCCGAACACGGCCACGGCCATAGCCAGCACCGGCCGGATCGGCCGAAGCCGATCGAGCCACCGTAGCGCACCCTGGGCTTTGTTGTCAGTCGCGAGGCTCATCACATCGGCTGCGGCTATGGACCCGTTCCCGGCATCTCGCCTGGAACCATCCTCATAGCGATTTCGTTCGACGCGGGACACTCAATGCTTGTCGATCTTGTCCACCGGCCGATTGTCCGGCCGCCCTGGCGCCGGCGGAACCATCGAGCGATTGATCGCAAGCACGAACTCACGGAAGCCGAGGATCACCAGCGACAGCGCCAACGGAACCACATAGTAGATCAGCCGGAACAGCAGCAGGCCCGCCAACAGCTCTTCCTTGTCGAATTGCCAGAGCGCGACCAGCATCGCGGCATCGAACACACCGAGGCCGCCGGGCGCCGCGCTCGCAAAGCCGAGCAACGTGGCCGACACGAAAATGACGGCGAGCATGACGAACCCGATATTGGGCTCGTCCGGCAGCAGCGTGTACATGGCGAGCGCGCAGAACGTCAGATCGACAATGCCGATGACGATCTGCAGCAGCGTCAGCCGCCCATTCGGCAGCATGATCTGCCAGCCAGGGCGCCCGATGATGCGCGGCCTGCGCCACACCCACGCGACGTAGCTCGTAAGCACCACCAGCGTGAGGACCGCCGCCACCCGGTTCGCCCAGATCGGCAACTGGTCGATGGCGGTTGCAGCCTGCGGCGCGTAGGCGATGCCCAGCCCGAGCACGGTGGCATTGCCGAGCCAGAACGTCAGGCCTGCGATGAAGCACACTTTGGCGACCGCGATCGCGTCGAGGCCCCAGGCCGAATAGATGCGGTAGCGCACGGCGCCGCCGGTCACCACGCTGGCGCCGACGTTATGGCCGACCGAATAACTGGTGAAGCCGGCAAGCGCCGCCACCCGATAGGGGATGTCGGAACGCCCGATCGTGCGCAGCGCAAACAGGTCATAAAATGTCAGGGTGAAATAGCCGAAGGCGACAAACACCGCAGCCGACGCGATGTCCTTTGTGTCGGCATCCCTGAGCGCCTGCACGACCTCCCGAACTTCGATGTCGCGTAGAATGCGAACGAGCACGATCGCGGCGATCACGATGATCGCGGCACTGACCAGGAAGCCGATCCGATTCCAGCCGATCCTTTCATCGCAGAAACGGACGGCCAGGCGCGCCGCATTAAGCATACCTTGCCAACGGTCGGCGGAATTGGGCGGCATCGGCCGATATGTCACGCGCAATGTCGTTGGTTTGAGGAGCGAATGGGATGCAAGCCCGTTGGAGACCTTAAAGCCATGAATCAGTAGCAAAAATGGCAGGTCGACGCGAGGGCATAGGGTAGGCTCAGATTGTTCCTCCGTCCGCAAAAAAGGCACGCAATTCCGCCAGGGTCTCCGCCGGCGCCTCCTCGGAGAGATAGTGGCCGCAGGGCAGCGCCTTGCCGCCCCGGATGTCCGACGCATAGCGCGGCCAGATCTCCATCGAATTCTGATTTCGCCCGACCCCTCCGGTCGCCCCCCACAGGAGCAGCACCGGGCAGGCGATCTTGCGGCGGGCTCTGACGTCAGCCTCGTCCATGGCGAGGTCCACCCCGTGGGTGGCGCGATAGTCCTCGCACATGGCGTGGATGGTCGCCGGATTGCGGAAGCAGCGCTTGTACTCGGCGAGCGCCGCCGGATCAAAGAAGCTCAAGCCCTGGGCGGTCTTGGCGAGCTTCTTTTCGATGAAATAGTCCGGATCGGCACCCATCAGCCGTTCCGGAAAGTCGTACGGCTGGATCATGAAAAACCAGTGCCAGGAAAAGGTCCCCCACTGCCGCGTGACGTTGTTGAGCAGGTAATGCTGCGGGATGATGTCGAGGATGGCGGCGCGCGCGACCTTGTCCGGATGGTCGAGGCACATGCGATGCAGGACGCGGGCGCCGCGATCGTGGCCGGCCGCGTAGAAGCGGGAAAATCCCAGCGCCGCCATCACCTCGACCTGGTCCTGCGCCATCGCGCGGAACGAGTAGCCCGAATGGTCGGCCCCGCCGGGCGGCTTCTCGGAGTCGCCATAGCCGCGCAGGTCGGTCGCGACAACGGTGTACTCGCGCGCGAGCTGCGGCGCGATCTTGTGCCAGGACAGGTGCGAGAACGGATTGCCGTGCATCAACAGGAGCGGCGGACCCTTACCGCCATGCACGGTGACGATGCGCGCGCCCGAGGTCTTGATCTCGGTTCGCGTGAAGCCTTCGAACATGATGACGCCTCCGACTGCGGCCAACAGAGAAGGCTAGTGCCGCCGATCTGAAGTTCCTACAACACCTGCGGCAAACTCTGTCAGGGACTTCAAATCGGGGGCACTAGCCGATCGGCGCAGACGTCACCACAGCCGGCCGACGGCCATCACGGGGTGAGGACGATGAACTCGGTATAGCGACCGGTCTCGCGGCCGAGGCCATGGTCGGACACGACCAGCGACGATCCGGGCGTCAGCATTTCGCTGATCCGGTCGATCGCTTCCTGCGGCAGCTTGATGCGGTCGAGTGCCTCGGCCGCGGTCGAGGGCGTCTTCGCTTCAACCGTGGGCGCGGGTTCGGGCTTGCGCTTGCCGGCTCGGTGCTTGCCCCGCCGGTCGACCGGGCGAGCCCGGTCGGGCGGCATCGTGATCGCATTCCAGCGCATGTGCGCACCGTCGTCCGTCAATCCCATGGCCGTGAAGACGTGGGTGCCGAGCGGCTGATCCGGATCGGCGATCTCGATCGGCATGTCGAAAACCGGCACGAAGCCCTGGCGCACGAAGATCTTCTTTTCCCGTTTGCTGATGAAGACGGCGACCTGGCCAGTGTGCTTGCGCGGTTCGTCAGCCCGTTTGCGCGGCGGCGCGGGCTTGTTCGGCTCGGCCTCGACCGGCTCGTGTTTCTCAGGCTCCGCCGCCGGAGCGGTTTCCGCGGTCTGCGGCGCGGCCGGATGAGCCGCGGGCGCCGCGGCGGTCTCAGCCGCCGCCGGGGTCGGCTGTGCGGCTTCGACCGCGGCAGCCGGCTGCCCATCCACGGATTGGGTCGTCGCCGAGTTGGCCGTCCCCGACTTGGTCGTGGCGGCGGTGATCTCGGCCTCGATCGGAGGAGGAGGCGGTGGCGGGGCCGCCTCGGGCGAATCCGGCGACAGGCCGGGCGATTGCGTGTGAGGCAACTCGGGGACGGCGTTCACACGGTTGGAGTCGTCGATGACCCCAGCCTGAGCGAAGACCATCGGTCGCTCGCCGGCATTCGGTTCGGCCGCAATCGTCGAGCGCAGCCCGTCATTGCCGGGCTGGATCTCGGAGACCTTCGCGGCCGGCTTCTGCATCGGGCTGAACAGCTTCGGATGCTCGAACTCATAGGGCACCGGGTCATTGCGCGCGACGACGACGCGCACGCCGAGCCTGGTGATGAGCCAGAGCCGCGACGCAAAATCGCTCGGCATGCGGATGCAGCCGTGGGAGGCCGCATAGCCGGGCAGGTAGCCCTCGTGCATCGCCACGCCCGACCACGTCAGGCGCTCCATGTAGAACATCGGCGCGGCGTCATAGAGGTTCGATCGGTGCCAGCGATCCTTCTCGATGATGCTGAAGACACCAGTCGGCGTGGGGCGGCCGGGCGTGCCAGTCGAGACCTTCGACTGCGCGATCTTTGTGCCGTTGGCGTACAGCGTGACATGCTGCTGGCCGATCGACACCACCATCTGCAGCGGACCTTTCGGCAAGGGGCCGAATGGCTCCTTGTGCACCACCTCGCGCTTCTTGCCATGCTTGCTGGCAGTCCGAGTGGACTTGCGATAGGCGGCATCGGACGCATCGACAAAGCTCATGATGAAGGCGAGCGCCACGCCCGCTGCCAGCGCTTTGCGCCATGACATCCATCCCGAGCGGCCCACCGAGGAGACGTTCAAGTTAACCATATTTGCCAAGGCAGTCTCCCGACCATTCTCTGTGGCGCTCGAAGCGTTAGACCCATCCATCGTGTAGCAGGATACAGGATAAGCGTTGCACCGGGGTAAAGTCGCGGGCCTTTTAACACGAAAAAGTCGTAACAGTTGCGCGCCGGCAACGCTTTCACTGATTCGTGACGCCCAGGAGAGCGCTCCGGCGGGGACGCCACCGGATCATCCCCGGAAGTATCGTGAACGCAGCTACGGCCGCAGCGGCTCGCGCATGCCGGAACGAATCAAGGCGCCAGTCCGCGAGTGGTATCGTCGAACAGCTCCTCCACCGCCAGCCGACGCGGGACAAGCTTCTGCTGCAGGGTGAACTTGATCATCATCTCTAGCGCCGGCCGGCAGGCGTCAAACCCGAATGGCAGGAAATCGATGCTGCCCGGCTTGGGCAGCCCAGCCGCCCGCTTGCTCGCCGCCAGCAGGCGGAAGACCTCCCCGACCGCCTCAGGGTTGGACTTCGACAGCGTCTCGGTCGCGACCACCATGTGGTTGATCGGCACCACGTTGTACTTGGCGTACCATTGCGCCGCGGCCGCATCGGGATCGGGGATCACGCTCATGAGGTTGGGATCGTTGGGCAGATCGGCGCCATAGATCGCCGCGTCCACCTCGCCGTCGCGCAGCATCTTGAGGAGGTTCTTGTCCGGCGCCGCGCGCTCCACGCTGGCGGGCTCGCGGTATTCCGCGACGTGGCCATCCTCCTGCGAGACCCAATGGATGCGATCGAGATCGACCCCGTAGTCGTTGGCCAGGATGCCCCGCACCCAGGTGATGGTGGTCTGGCTGTACGATCGCACTCCCACGCGCTTGCCGGGAAGATCGGCCGGGGTGAGTGTGCCGCGCGCCGCGTTGTACAGGATGGTGCCGTGCTGGAAGCGGCCCATGATGGTGGCCGGCAGGAGGACCAGCGGCTTGCCGTAGGCCTTGGCCTGCACATAGGTCGCGATCGCCATCTCGCTGATGTCGAACTTCAGCTCCCGCACCATCGGCTTGAAGAACCGGTTGGCCGGCTTGATGCCGGTGAAGTTGAGAGCGACCCGGTCCGATTTGACGTCACCACGCTTGAGGGCGAGCGTCTGCGGATAGTCATCGAAGGCGACGTTGAGCGTGGTGACCCGATCTGCACTCATTGCGGCTTGCGTCCTTCGCTTCGGTCTGTCAGACCACGTCGGCTCGAGGCGACTGGTCCGGCCACGCAGACGGTAGCACCCATGACTTTGATATTGTCCAATGACGATGTTGAGAAGCTCTTGACGATGCCGGAGTGCATCGACGTGCTCGAAGAGGCTTATGTGGAGCTCGCCGAAGGCCGGGGGGTCAACCGCACGCGCTCCGACTGCATCACGCCGACCGCCAATCCGGACGCGATCTATGGCCTCAAATCCATGGACGGTGTCATCCCCAAGCTCGGGATCGGCGCCATCCGCATCAATTCCGACATCGTGACCTTCCCCAAGAAGGGCAACAATATCGTGCGCCACAAGGTGCCGGCCGCCAACGGCCGCTATGTCGGGCTGGTGCTGCTGTTTTCATCTGAGAACGGGGAGCCGCTTGCGATCCTGCCCGACGGCGTGATGCAGCGCATGCGGGTGGGCGCCGCGAACGGCCTCGGGATCAAATATCTCGCCCGCAGCGATGCGACGACCATCGGCATTCTTGGCTGCGGCTGGCAGGCCGGCGCCCAGTTGATGGCGGCGTGCGCGGTCCGCCCGATCAAGTCGGTGCGCTGCTTTAGTCCGACCCAGGAGCGGCGCGATGCGTTCGCCCAGGAGATGAGCGCGTTTCTCGACATCGAGGTCGTCGCCGTCGACCAGCCGGAAGCAGCGCTTGCCGGCGCCGACATTGTGATGTGCGCCACCAACAGTCTCGATCCGATCTTCTTCGAGCGCTGGATCGAGCCGGGCATGCACCTGAGCTCGATCAAGCTGCCGGAAATCGAGGCCGCCGCGTTGAAGCGGGCCGACCGTCTCGCCCTGCACGTGCATGAGCAGAAGCCGGTCCATGTCACCACGGACGCCCTCGCGCTTGCCAAGCATGCGAACGAGCATGGCTGGTCGGCGGGACCGGAGATCGACTTCGACCGCCTTCCGACGCTGCCCGAGCTGATCGTCGGCCGCGCGCAGGGCCGCCAGTCCGAGCAGGAGGTCACCTGCTTCCTGAACAATATCGGGCTGGGTTATCAGTTCGCGGCAGCGGGCTCGGTGGTCTATCGCAAGGCCAAGGACAGCGGGCTCGGGCATGAGCTGCCAACCGACTGGTTCACCGAGACCGTGCACCCCTGACGGCGACCGACGGGAGCTATCGACCGCATCGATTGAGCCGGCCGCCTCAGCTCCCGTGCTTGCCGGTGTGTGCGCGGCGACGCCGCAGGTGCGCGAGCGTCTGCTCGGCTCGTTGCCGGTACTCCTCATGCAATTTTTCGAGCTCGTCCTCGTCCATGTCCTCGATCGTCGCCACGCTGTTCTCGGCGCCCTTCATCACGATGATGAGCTCGGCGAGCTTGAGCTGAAGCGCAAGCGTGTCGCGATTCTGAGTGTGCTGGATCAGGAACACCATCAGAAACGTGACAATCGTGGTCGAGGTGTTGATGACGAGCTGCCAGGTGTCGCTGTAGCCGAACAGCGGTCCGGTCAGGGCCCAGATCAGAACGATCAGGACCGCCGCCAGAAAGGCGTGCGGCTTGCCGGCAAACTGCGATGTCGCATTGGCCAAGCGCGAAAACAAATGCGACTTGTGAGCGGCCTTCGCAACATTGCTGTCTGGCACCACCCGCCTATCTTGCCGCTTCCCTTCGGTCATGGCTGATCCTCGCTCCCGCACGCAGACCGTGACGGTCACGCCAGCGGCCGGTGAAACGATGATAGCACTGGTGTCGGGGGTGACAGGCCCAATCGATCAGGGACGGCCCGCGCTCAAGACCGCCTGGGTCGATTGATCGGGTCCGAATTCATCAGCGCCGTCGATCAACAGCAACGCTGTCAGCCGATTGCGCGCGCGGTTGACGCGGCTCTTGATGGTCCCGACGGCGCAGTCGCAGATCGCCGCCGCCTCTTCGTAGGAAAAGCCCGACGCCCCCACGAGCAGCAGCGCCTCGCGCTGATCGTCCGGCAGCTTGGAGAGCGCCGCGCGGAATTCCTCGAACTCGATCCGGCCAGGCTGCTCGGGATGCGACTTCAGGCTGTCGGCGTGATGACCGTCGGCGTCCTCGACCTCGCGACGACGCTTGCGATATTCGGATCGGAACAGATTACGCAGGATCGTAAACAGCCATGCGGGCATGTTGGTGCCCGGCTGGAACGAATCCACATTGGCAATCGCGCGCAGCAAGGTCTCCTGTACCAGGTCGTCGGCCCGATCGACGTTGCCGCAGAGCGAGATAGCGAACGCTCGCAAACTCGGGATCGCAGCGAGCATCGCCTCCTTCACGGAATGTGCTAGCGCCATTAGCTATGTCCTTCGTTCTTGGCTCCCCCCGTTCCCCGCAAAACAATGCTCCGGCGCTCGTCGTAATCATCCAACAACCGCCTGAACCGTTCCGGCACTTCACTTGCGCACAGGCTGTCGAAGTACGCGTCAAGCGCCTTGCCAAGCTTAATCAGCGTCTGGCGATCGAGCCGCCCACGCGACAGACGCGGCTGACTGCGAACCAAAGACAGTCGTACCGATCGCTCGCCCGTCCCGTGCGCGTCGTCTCGACGCAAGGCCACTGTGTCTGCATGCGGCGTAAGCGGTCTGCTCTCCTTCATGTGCCCATCAATCCCGTCTGCCAATCATCCCGTCTTGCACGCACGGCCGGGGGGTCGGGCGCTTACGGGGGTCAAACGCGACCGGACATCATTGGTTCCAGCTCCTTATGAACCTTGTTCCGGGGTATCGCGGCCCAATGGCCACACCGGGCATGTGGGGGCACAAATGTGGAATGTCAGGACCGCGCCAAGGATGCATACCGGGCCTGCATTATCCGACCACCAGCCGGTACCGGGCCAAAACGAGCGAGAAATTGCTCAATAATGCATCGTGCTGCGCCGATCTCCCCCAAATACGGCCGTTTCGCGCACAAATGTGCAGATCGAGCCCCATTTCTCGCGCCGCGCGACCGGGTGATGCGGCGCCCTTTGCGTTTGTGAACCAAAAATCCTCTCGCGAGTTTTGAACCTAACAAAACCTGACTGCGACTGATGTCGTCAGATCTGAGGTCGCGCGACGGCTTCAAAGGAACAGATCGATGCGTGTCAAATGGCGATACTTGATCGGTGGGGCCGGCGTGGCCGCCTTGTCGTTCGTCACAAACCTCGAGACTGAAATTGCGACGGCCCGACCGGGGAGTGAGATTCCGGCAACCGAGCCCGCCGCCTACGGTCGGCCGCTGTTCGATCGAACACACAAGGGCGACCGGATGGCGCCGCGCCTGCGCCCGAGCGTCGCACCCGCCACGCCGCCCAGGCTTCTCGACGGATGCGAGTTCGAGCTTCAGCATGATCAGCAGCTCGTCATCGCGCGCAATCGCGGGACGCTGCATCGCCGCTGCGCCAGCGGGCGAGATTCAGTTTGGCTGACGCGAGCTGACGCTCTCTTGCGCGCGCGGCTACGAGACTGCCGCCTCATGGTTGAAGGCGAAGTCGGCCGGCGGCGTCGGGCCCCAGACATAGAATGAATCTTCGGGCGGGTGGTCACCGCCCTTCCAGTCCTGGTCGGCCGCGATGTAGTCGACGTCTGCGGAATATTCGCTGTAACTCCCCCACGGATCGCGCACGTAGTGGAAGTAGTTCGATCCTAGCACGTGGCGGCCGAGACCCCAGCCGGCGGTGAATCCTTTATCGGCCATCTGCATGGCGCCGAGCCCGATCTCGTTGACTGAAGGCATGTCCCAGCTAATGTGGTGGAGGCCGGGTCCATCGGCCTTCACGAACGCGATAACGTGATGATCGCTGCCGTGGATCGCATGCATGAACGCAATCATGTCGCCGGAGCGATCCGACAGCCGCAGTCCCAGCACATCCCGATAGAACGCGATCGTCTTTGGGATGTCGCGCGTGAACACCAGCATGTGTGCGAGGCGGCGCGGCTGCACGAACGGCTTGGTGCTGTTGGCCGGCGCGCCGGCGATGCCGGCAGGAGACGAGACGCTTTCGAGCAGCGACTTCTCGTTCGGCGATGATTTCTCGGCCACGCGAATTTCGAGCGCCGTCCCGTCCGGATCGCGAATCCAGAGCCCGTTCGAGCGCGCGCCCGGCGGCGGATCGATGCGCTCGACCCGCAGCGTCTCGAGCCGCTCACGCAAACGCGGAAAGTCGTCCTCGAAGGCGCCGAAGGAGATGAACTGCAGCTTCTTGCGCGGACCCTCGACGACCGAGCCCCAGCGGTGCGGATGACCATGCGTGTGAAGGTTGAGGCGATTGCCCTCCTCCCGCACGTCGAGGCCGAAATAGGAATAGAACTTCCGCGCCTGCTCCAGGTCCGGGACCGAGAAGTTGAAATGATCAAGCGAATGGACGCCGAGCTCGCCGGGACGACGGCTCACCGGCTGGGATCGGATCTGGGTCATCGAACGCCTCCCTGAATGTCGCTCATAGGAGCATCGCTTGCACAAGCATAGCGTCAGGCCAATTGTGGGAAAAGCGATAACGCATTTCCCCGGTCGATCGCAGCGCGCTCATCCGCCGGCATCGGAACCGCCTCATGGGTCTTGACCGCCTCCGCGATCACGCGGGCGTTGGCGAACGGCCAGTCGCTGCCGAACACGATATGGTCCGGCGGCGCCACCCCGGCAAGGCAGGTCATTGTCGCAGCGGTCGGCGAGAGCGCATTGTCGTGCCAGAACCGGCCGAGCCGCGCATAGACCTCGGCCGGCGAAAGCTGCTCCAGCCGGGCATCGATCATCGGCGAGACCGACAGCCGCCAGGCAAAATAAGGCATCAGGCCGCCGGCATGCGCGAGCACGAAGCGGATGCGCGGAAAGCGCTCGATCGCGCCGCCGAAAACAAGGTTCACCGCCGCCCGGGTGGTGTCGAACACGTATTCCATCATGAAGCCCGGCCACGGCAGATCGAGCTTGCGGCTCGAGGGATGCAGCGCCGGATGGACAAACACGACCGCGTCGCGCTCATCGAGCGCTTCCATGACCGGATCGAAATGCTTGTCGCCCAGAAACTTCTCGCCATAGCTTGCGAACAGGCAGACGCCCTGGTGCTTGAGCTCTCCAAGCGCATGGTCGATCTCGCTCACCGCCCCGTGCATATCCCACATCGGCACGACCGCAAGCGCACCGAAGCGCTTGGGCCAGCGCACGCCAAGCTCGCTCGCATACTCGTTGCAGCGCCGCGCCAACGCTACAGCCTTTACGGGATCGCCAAACTGCACGCCGGGCTGCGCCAGCGAGGTGAGCGCGACCTCGATGCCGCTCTGGTCCATCAGTTCGAGCGCACGCTCGGGCGACCACTCGGGATAGCGCCCGATCGCGGGTCCAGCACCGGCCGCATAGACGGCCTCCTGATAGAAGTCCGGGATGAGATGAAAGTGAACGTCGATCCGGCGGGGGGAGGACATCAAAGACTCATCGAATAGATAAGACGCATGCGCTGCATTTTTACTCCGGTGTCGTCCCCGCGAAGGCGGACCCATAGCCACCGGACTCTCGATATCTCATACGCCGTGCCACATGGCCATGACACGGCGTATGGGTCCCCGCCTTCGCGGGGACGACAGCAGACAGTACGGTTGCCGTTCACGCCAGACCGAACAACTTTTCCGCATTGCGGAAGCAGATCTTTTCCTTGTCGGCTTCCGACAGCCCGATCGAGTCCAGCACCTTGATGGTGTCGCGGATGTAGCCCGGTCCCTTCTCCTTGTCGAACGGACAGTCGGAGGCAAACAGCGTGTGATCGGGCGTGAAGAAGTCGATGCCGCAGACGGTGGCAGCACGCGCACCTTCGACCGCAGTGTCGCCGTAGAAGCCCTTGAAGTAGTCGTAGGGCCGCTTCTTCAGGCTCTTGAGCAGCGCGCCGTAATCCTCATCCGTGGTGCGCGCGCCGAGCTGGTCGAAGCTGTGCGCCACACGACCTTCGAGATAGGGAATGACGCCGCCGAGATGATGCGAGATGATCTTGAGATCGGGGTAGCGGTCCATGATGCCGGAGAACACGAAACGCGACAGCGTCACGCCGGTCTCGTAGGGCCAGCCGAGCACGCTGCAAATCTCGTACTTCGAGTAGGTCTCGGTCGGATAGTCCGGCATCTGCCGGGTGCGCGAGGGGTGCAGCAGGATCGGCCGGCCGGACTTCTCGATCACCTCGTAGATCGGCCAGAAATGCTTCTCGTCGATCGGCGCTCCATTGGCGTTGGTGGCAAGCTGGATCGCATTGGCGCCGTTCTTGAGCACGCGCTCGGCCTCCTTGGCAGCCTCCTCCGGCGCATTCATCGGCAGCAGTGCCGAGTAGCCGACGAACTGCTTGGGGTTCTTGGCGACGACCTCGGCGAGGCCGTCATTGGCGATGCGCGCCATCTCGGGCGACTTGTCCGGGGGAAACAGCCGCTCGACCGGGGGCAGGCCGTGCGAGAGCACCTGCGCATAGTTCTCGAACTGATCGACCACGCGCAGCCGCTGCTCGAGATCGAACAGCGCCGGAATGCCGCGCACGCGCTTGCCCATATCCTTGGCGGCGGCGGGAGTCTCCAGGAGCGCATCGAAATAGCGCTTCGGAAAGAAATGATTGTAGGCGTCGATATAGCGCACTGGAGCGTTCTCCTGTTGTCCCCGAAACGAACCACAATCTCGGCGCTGTTGGGTGGGCAAAGGCGCTGGCAATGCTTGTCAGCAAGCGAAAGCCTATCGTGCGCCGTGCCCACCAGAGATGGTGCAACTCGCGTCGATGCCGCTGGTGGGCACGGCGTACGACAGCCTTATCCGCATGGTGAGGCATTGCCAGCGCCTTCGCCCACCCTACGGCGCCCCGTTTGCAGCGTGTTCTGGCAACGAAGTCAATCTGCCGTCCGTAACAGCCCGACCTTCGCCATCAGCGGCTCGTCGGACACCCGCAGAACGACCGTGTCTTCCGGCGCCTCGATCGTGTGCGCATGCCAGCACGGCATCGCGGCCACGTCGCCGGGCGCAAGCACCTCGGAGAACCCTTCCGCCGTGATGCGCGCCTTGCCGCTCGACACCGCATAGATGTTGTTGACGGTGCTCTTCGGCATCGCGTGCCGGCCGTCCTTGGACAGGCGAATGAGATGCAGCGCGATCGTCGGCATCACGTCCTTGGCGATCTCGACCACCTTGGCGTCGCGTCCGGGCCCCAGCGCTTCGCTCGCCGGAATGCGCATCGGGGTCGGGCCGTGCGAGGTAACCGGCTCGATGCCGCCGCCCGGATAGGGCTCGAAGAACATCGCCTCCGCGAGCTGCACGAACGGGATATCGAGGAAGTCGATCCAATAGCCGGTCTCATCGGTCTCGTTGACGTGGCCGTGCCAGCAGCCGCCCGGCGTGAGCAGAACGTCGCCCGGAAACATGTCGATGTGGGTGCCGTTCACGATGGTGGCGATGCCGGCCTTGCCCTTGAGCACGAGCCGCAGCGCGTTGGCGGAGTGGCGATGGGTGCGCGCGCGGTCGCCCGCCATCACGCATTGATAGGCGGCGACCAGATGGCGCGTCGAGGCATAGGTGTTGCCCTCGATCGGATTGACCATGATGAGGTTGCGGCGCTCGGTCTGATCGGCCGGCACCATGTTGTGGGACGCATCGAGCGCAAGCTTTGCCTGCGCGAACCGCCACACCGCCGGCTTGAACTTCGGCTTCGGCTCCGCCCACATCGAGGGCTCCGGCCGCGCCCAGCCGGGCGAGAAGTGCTGCGCGTGCAGTGTCGTGTAGTAGGGGGACTTCGGGTCTTCTTTCATGGTCAACAGCATGGCGGCCCTCTCCTGTTCCACCCCGACTATATTTGTTTATGAAGCGATATCGATGGCCTGGGCGTCGGCAAGTGGTAGCATGCCGCGCACGCGATCGATGATCGCGCCGGCATCGGCCGGCTCCGCGTCGGCCCGCCAGGCTATGTGCCCGTCGGGACGCACCAGCACCAGCCGGCGCTCGTAGGCCTTCAACACCTCAGGCGCTTCGAGCGCCACGACATCGAGCGGCACGCCGCGCTCACGCGCTGCGCGCACAAGCGCGTCGCCCGCAGGCGCATTAGCTCCGAGCCGCAGCAGCACAAAGCCGCGCCCATAAAGGTCGAGCGTGGAGCGCCCGTCCGCGAGCCACACATGCGGGGCGCGTGCGCCCGGCCGTGCCATCTGGGTGTAGGTCTTGCCTTCGAGCGGCGGCGCCGGCGTGCCGTCCGGCACCACGATCAAAGAATTGTCGTAGCGGTAGCCGAGGTGGTAGCCGTTCATGAACCACTCGTGGCTCATCAGCTCGGTGTACCAGTCGCCATAGGCCTTGCGCGCCGCGTCGCCCGCCGGGCCCGGCTGAAACACCTCCGGCGGCGGCTTGTGGGTCGTGCGCGGCGCCAGCATGCGCTCGAGGTTGTCGGTCGACGCCTTGATGTTGCGGACCGCGACCGGCTTGCGCTCAAGCTCGTAGGTCGAGAGCAGGCCCGGCCCGGCCCAGCCCTTGAGCACCGCATCGAGCTTCCAGCCGAGATCGACCGCATCCTGCATGCCGGTGTTCATGCCCATGGCGCCGGTCGGCGAGGTGAGATGCACTGAATCGCCCGCGAGGTAGACGCGCCCGCGCCCGTAGCTGTCGGCGACGAGTTCGCGCCGCACCCAGCGCATCATGGAGAGGATCTCGTAGTCGAAATCCTTGCCCATGGCGCGCTTGAGCAGAACGTGGACGTCTTCCTCGGTGTGGGTCACCTTGTCGACGGAGCCGACGATCGACATGCGGAACCGATCGCCGCCGTTGATCGCCACGATGGTGAGCCAGGTGCCTTCCGGCCCGATGAAAATGAAGCGGTAGGCGAGCCCCTTGTCGTGCAGCGCGGCGAAGTTCGGGCAGCGAAAGATGACGTTAGTGGTGTAGGTGAGCGCCGGATGGCCGCTCATGCCGATGCCGAGCTGCTCGCGCACCATGGAGGCGCCGCCGTCGGTACCGACCATGTACTCGGCTTCGATCGTGCGGGTCGCGCCGCTGAGATTGTCGCGCACGGTCGCGATCACGCGATCGGGCTTCGCCTCGAAGCCAACCAGCTCGGTGTGGTGATGCAGCGTGACGCTCGGGAACGAGGTCGCGAACCGCTTGATGATCGGATCGAACATGTCCTGCGGGACGCGCTCGCGCTTCTGCGGGCTCTCCGCCGGGCGGGCTTCCAGCGCGCGGCCGGGGAAGCGCTCGCGCCCGAGCTCATAGCCGGTGAGCGAGGTGAGCCAGATGTAGTCCTGCGGGTAGTCGCCCGGGTAGGGCGCGTCGCGCACGTCGCCCGCGATGCCCCAGCGGCGGCAGAACTCCATCGTGCGCACCCCGATGAGGTCCATCTTGGGATGCTCGATGCGCCCGTCGGTCTTTTCGATGATGGTGCAGGTATTGCCCCGCCAGCCGAGATCGCCGGCAAGCGCCAGCCCGATCGGGCCGGCGCCAACGATGAGGACGGGAATGGTCATGGGCAGGCGTTCCAGCCGAATGGTATCATTTGTAACCAATTGTAGTGGGGTTTGCGCCCGCGGTCGAGTCCCAGGCGGATCTCCCTGGACGTGCATCGGGCGTGGTCACGAAGGCTGGAAGCGGGGCACGGCGCGGCCCATGAGCCGGCCCATGAGCCGGCCCAGCACACCCGTGAAAAGACCGGAGCGTGGCCAGCGCGGTGTGGCTATGGAAGCAACTGCTGCCGAACGGCAAAGTGGCGCTTTGATCGAAATCAAAGCGCCACTGATGTTTGGAACGATTGTGGTGTTGCTAGCGGCCGAGCCGATCAGTCGGCGCTTCGACCTTTACCGGCCGGTAGTGCAGTTCCTCGGCGCAGGTCGGCAGACCGAGGCTGCCGCCGAGTTCATCGATGTAATCCAAGAACCGTTCGACCACGGAGCCGAGCCACGCACCGGCGCCCGGCTTACACTCTTGCTGCGCTGTTGACTGATTGAGCATCGAGTCCCTCCACTCGGATGTCAGGATGTTATTCAGCCACGCATCAACTGATTTGGGAAGCATAAAGTAAATCATTGGTAAATGGCCGGCGCTAACCACGACAGCAGCCTTATACCTTGTATTTTCGCTCCATTTTGTCGAACGCGTCCTTGCCGACCAGCCGCTGGCGCTCGGAGAAATCCACAGCCAGCGTATTGGCGTCGCCGACCTGCCCGTTCTGGCGCAGCGCCCCGAGCGCGAGTTGCATGCCGCGCAAGGACGCCTGCAGCGCCAGGTTGGCGTAGAGCACGCCCGCGAAGCCGAGTTCCTTCAGCTTCTCGTTCGGCAATTCGGGCGTGCGACCACCGAGCACGATGTTGACGATCTGCGGCCACGGTAATTTGCCGATCGCGGCGATCTGTTCGGGCGTCTTCGGCGCCTCGATGAACGTCATGTCGGCGCCGGCCTCGCGATAGCGATGGGCACGCTCGATCGCGGGCTCGAAGCCCTCCACCGCAATGGCGTCGGTGCGCGCCACGATGATGAGATCGCGATCCGCCCGCGCGTCGGCCGCGGCCTTCACCTTCGCCACCATCTCGTCCGCCGGGATCACCTCCTTGCCGTCGAAATGGCCGCAGCGCTTGGGGAACACCTGGTCCTCGATCTGGATCGCGTCGGCGCCGGCGCGTTCCAGGAGCTTGACCGTGCGCACCATGTTCATGGCGTTGCCGAAGCCGGTATCGGCATCGACCATGAGCGGCCCGGGAAAGACATCGCGGATCGCACCGACGTGATCGGCAAGCTCGGAGAGCGTGACCAGGCCATTGTCCGGGATTCCCAGATAAGTGTTGGCAATGCCGGCGCCGGTAATGTAGGCGGCCGGAAAGCCGAGGTCGGCGACGACACGCGCGGCGAGCGCGTTGCTCACGCCAGGCAGGACAAGGGCGGCGCCGGGCTGAAGCAGGGCTCGAAACTGGCTGCGCGTGGAAGGATTCGTCATGGGCGACTTATAGCCGCTGTTGCGTGTGCAAGGACAGATAACGTTTAATGCAGCTGTCGTCCCCGCGAAAGCGGGGACCCAGTATCCCAGAGCACGTGTTGTGATGCTGGAGCTTATCGGCTGGCCCGGTGATTACTGGGTCCCCGCCTTCGCGGGGACGACAACGGATGGGACAGGGAAATGTCCGGGATTCCAATCACGTTCGCCTGCGGCCTCTACGACCGAATGCTCGCGCTCTACACCGGCGAGGTGAAGCCCGACGGCATCGATCTCAACTTCCTGCCGATCGACCGTCCGCGCGAGATCTTCGACCGGATGCTGATCAATCTCGAGTTCGATGCCTGCGAGATGTCGAGCTCCGAGTTCATCCGCCACGCAGTACGGCCCGACTGCCCGATGGTGGCAATCCCGGTGTTTCCGTCGCGTGTGTTCCGGCACGGCTACATCGCGATCGACAAGCGCCAGATCAAGGAGCCCAAGGACCTTGCCGGCAAGCGTATCGGCGTGCCGCTCTATTCCATGACGGCCGCGATCTTCATCCGCGGCCTGCTGCAGGACGACCACGGCGTCGACCTCTCGAACGTCACCTGGGTCGAGGGCGGCATCAACGACACCAAGCCGCACGGCGCGCCATCAACGCTGCCGCTGACGCGACCGGTCACGATCGAGCCGCACAGCACGACGCTCTCGCTCAACGCGCAGCTCGAGCAGGGCAACATCGCCGCCCTCATCAGCTCGGGCCTGCCGAAGGCGCTCAAGACCAATCCAGACGTGGCGCGGCTCTTTCCCGACTACCGGGCGCGCGAGATGGACTATGTCAAGCGCGCAAAAATCTTTCCGATCATGCATCTCGTGGTGATCCGCCGCGACGTCTATGAGAAGGACCCGTTCGTGGCGACGAGCCTGTTTAATGCGTGCTGCGAGGCCAAGGCGATCGCCGCCCGCAAGATGCGCGAGCTCGGCACGCTGCGCTATATGCTCCCCTGGATGGCCTCCGAGATCGAAGAGCTCGATAAGCTGTTCGGCGGCGACGACGCCTGGCCCTATGGCATCGAGCCGAACCGGGCGACGCTCGAAGCGCTGGTGCAGTACCTCGCCGACCAGGCGCTGATCGGAAAGACGGTGCCGATTGAAGATCTGTTCGTACCGATCTACGGCCAGGAAGCGAAGTCGTGACCGCTGTTGGAATCGACAGTTGCTCGATGCTTCGCGTTGCCATCGCGAAACTCTCCGATATCGTCCCCGCGCCCTCCGTTGTCGTCCCCGCGCAGGCGGGGACCGATAACCACCGTGCGCGCGAAGTCTCACCCACCTCGCTTCGTCACCAAAGCAGGGCGTATGGGTCCCCGCCTTCGCGGGGACGACAGCGGAGAGGGCGGCGACAACAGAGAGGCCGCGCATGACCACGGCAGTGTCGTCCGCAACCACCGCCGGCCCGAGCATCATCCGCTGGCGCACGCTGATCGACCGCGCGCTGGTGCTGATCCTGATCATCGCGCTCTGGCAGGCCGGCAGCCTGTGGTTCGGCGACTATTGGCTGTCCTCGCCGTGGTCGACGACCACGCGCTTCATCGAGCAGATCTTGAATGGCGAGTTGATCCGGCATTCCGGTTACACCCTGACCGAGGCCGGCGTCGGCACGCTGTGCGGCGGGGTGCCGGCGGTGCTGCTGCCGTTCATGCTGCGGCGCCACCCGATGATCGTGGCGATCCTCGATCCGTTCATGGTCGGCGGCTATGGCGCGCCCAAGCTCGCGTTCGCGCCACTGTTTCTCCTGTGGTTCGGGATCGGGATCGAATCCAAGATCGCGCTCGCGGCAAGCGTCGTCTTCTTCATCGTCTATTTCGCGACGCTCTCGGGCGTGCGCACGCTCGACGCGCGCCTCGTTCAGATGGCGCAGATCGCGGGCGCGAGCGAACATCAGATCGCGCGCCATATCGTGATGCCGGGCGCGGTGCCCAACATCTTTGCCGGCTTCCGCATCGCGGTGCCATACGCGATCGGGGCGGCGGTGATCGCGGAGCTGATCTCGTCGAACCGCGGGCTGGGCTACCTGGTGCAGACCGGCGCCATGAACTTCGACACCACCAGCGTGTTCGCTGCGATCGTGGCCGCGACGCTTCTGGTGCATGCCGCCAACGCGCTCATGAACGCACTCGAAGCGCTCTTGATGCGCTGGCGGCCGCCGCTCCAGTCGATGATGGAGTCCTGACGCCCGTGGCCGACGCGCTGCTTGAAATCCGCCAGCTCGGTAAGCGCTTCGCGCAGCGGCAAGGCCGCGACCAAGGCCGCGAGCCCTCGCCCTGGGTGATCCAGGACCTGTCGTTCTCGGTGCGCGCGGGCGAGCTCCTGACCATCGTGGGACCGTCGGGCGCCGGCAAGTCGACGCTGCTCAACATCATTGCGCAGATCGACACCGCGACCGCGGGCGAGATCGTGTTCGACGGCACGATTGTCAGCACGCGCGATCCGCGCGCGCTCAAGCCTGGCATCGACCGCCGCATCGGCTACGTGACGCAGGACGACAATCTCCTGCCCTGGCGCAACACGCTCGACAACGTGCTGTTCGCGCTCGAGGTGCAGGGCCGCCTCAATGAGGAGACCCGCGCGCGCGCCGAGATGCTGATCCGCGCGGTCGGGCTCGCGGGCTTCGAGCGCTATTACCCGCACGAGCTCTCCGGCGGCATGCGCAAGCGCACGGCGCTGATCCGCACGCTGGTCTACGACCCGCCCATGATCCTGATGGACGAGCCGTTTGTGGCGGTCGATGCACAGACGCGCACCCAGCTGCAAGCCGACCTGCTCGCGCTCTGGGAGCTGGGACGCAAGACCATCATCTTCGTCACCCACGACATCACCGAGGCGATTGCGCTCGGCGACCGCGCGCTGGTGCTCACCAAGCAGCCGACGCGGATCGCGGCCGAGCACGCGATCCCGATTCCGCGCCCGCGCAATGTCAAGGATATCTTTGCGCTCGAAGGCTTCGCGGCGATCTACGAGAAGATCCGGGCGGACGTGCAATGACCGACATCGCCATCGAGAACGAGCAGCAAACCCAGGTCGCATCGCGCAAATGGGCCATCTATGGCGGCCGCCTGCTACTCGCGGCCGCGATCATTCTGGCCTGGGAGTACGGCGCGCGCACGCTCGGGCCGCTGTTCTTCGCGCCGCCGCTCGAAGTGCTGGAGCGCATCGTGACGCTCGCGCTCAGCGGGCAGATGGTCACCGACATTGCGGCAACGATGCGGGTCTCGGCCGTGGGCTTCGCGATTGCGGCGCTCTGCGGCGTGGTCCTGCCGTTCCTGCTGCGCCACTCGCTGCGCGCAACGGAAGCAGTCGAGCCCTACATCATGGCCTCGATGGGGATACCGAAATACGCGCTCGCGCCCTGGCTCATCCTGTGGTTCGGCATCGGCGACCTGCCCAAGCTCGTCGTGGTGACGCTGGTCGTGTTCTACATCCTCTACATCACCACTTTCGCGGGCATCCGCGGCGTCGACCAGCGCCTGATCAACATGGCGCGCGTGATCGGCGCCAGCGAACGCGTGATCGCGCGCGAGATCATCTGGACGTCGCTGCTGCCGTTCTTTTTCACCGGGCTCAAGATCGCGTTTCCGCGCGCGGTGTCAGCCACCATCGTGGGCGAATTCCTGGTCTCGACGGAGGGCGTCGGACGGTCTATCGAGCACGCCCGGCAGATCTCGGACACAACCGGCGTGTTCGCCGGCGTCGTGATCGCGATCGCGCTGGTGCTGGCGATCAACGGCATGGTGAACCTAGTCGAGCGCTGGGCGCTGCGCTGGCAGCCGGTCGAGCGCGACATGCAGATCTAGTGCCCCGTTTTCGAAGTTCGTTTAATCGTCGCGGCACCCTCTGACACGAACTTCGGAAACAAAGGGGCACTAGCAACTCTATGATACTAGTGCCGCTTTTCGATCTGAAGTTCCTAACCGAGTTTGCCGCAAGTGGTGTAGGAACATCAGATCGGCGGCACTGGGCGTTGCCAAAATAAAAGGGGAGCGACAAACTATGAAACTTCTGAGCTATCTGGCGAACGGGGAAAGCCTGTTCGGGGTGGTGAGCGGCGACGGCGTGATCGCCATGAACAAGCGCGTCGGCTGCAAGAGCCTGCGCGAGGCGCTCGCCGGAGGGCTTCTTCCGCAGATCAAGGCCGCCATGGCAGGCGCCACACCCGATCACAAGCTCAACGACATCAAGTTCCTGCCGGTAATTCCGGACCCGGAGCTGATCGCCTGCGCGGGCATCAACTATCGCTCGCACGCATCGGAGACCGGCCGCGAGGTGCCCAAGCAGCCGAGCATGTTCATCCGCCGCACCAACACGCTCCTCGGCCACGAGGACGACCTGATCCGCCCGACCGTGTCGCAAAATTTCGATTTCGAGGGCGAGTTTGCAGTCATCATCGGGCGCGGCGGCCGCCACATCAGGATCGAGCACGCGCTCGATCACGTCGCCGGCTATACCTGCTTCGTCGACGGCAGCGTGCGCGACTACCAGAAATTCTCGGTCACGTCGGGCAAGAACTTTCCCGGCACCGGCCCGCTCGGCCCCTGGATGGTGACGACCGACGAGATTCCGGACCCGACCAAGCTCACCCTGATGACGCGGCTCAATGGACAAGAGATGCAGCGCTCGGGCACCGACCTCCTGATCTATTCGGTGCCGCACATCATCGCGTTCTGCTCCGACTTCACAGAGCTTTCGCCCGGCGACGTGATCGCGACTGGAACGCCGGAAGGCGTCGGCCATCGCCGCAATCCGCAGGTGTGGATGAAGCCCGGCGACGTGCTCGAAGTCGAGATCACCGGCATCGGCGTGCTGCGCAACCGCGTGGCGGATGAGAAGGCGTGATGGACCACGCTTACGACATCAGTTGCAGTACACAGCTTCAGTTTCCGTCGTCCCCGCGCAGGCGGGGACCCATAACCACCACGCTTTCAGTATTTCGCAAGCCGTGCACCATGGCGATGACACGGCGTATGGGTCCCCGCCTGCGCGGGGACGACTGAAAGAGAGTCATCGCTTTACAAAATCGTCCGCGCAGCTTGTAGCCCGCATGGGGCAAAGCACAATGCGGGGACGACAAGCGGATATGCCTCACTTCACATATTCATCCGTATAGAGGCCGTCATAGCTCTTGAGCTTTTGCTCCGGTTTCAACAGCCCGGCCTCGATGTTGTACCGCTCGCCGTTCTCGAGCGCGGCGCGCACCGTCACCGGCGGACGCGGGGTCGACTTGCGAATCTGGGCGAAGCCCGCCGCCAGCACCTTGTCGTCGAGCGTCGAGAACCGCTTCTTGAGCAGCGCCAGCGTCTCGGCCGGATGGTCGTGCAGATAGTTGACCGCCTCGACCATGGCGCGGCCCATCTTCTGGCATACGGATTTGCGCTTCTCGCAGGTCTCCGGCTTGGTGATCAACGTGGCGTTCCCGAACGGAGTCATATCCGGCGGATCACCGTCCGGCCCGCTGGCGATCAGCGTCGCCTGGCCCGCGAGCACTGGGCCGATCGGCCACGGCATCGACATCGCGAAACCGTCGATCTGGTGCGACTGCAATGCCGCCAGCGCGGTCGGCGGCGCCATCGGCGAGATGCGCATCTCGCTCGGGTCGAAGCCCGCACGCTTGGCCAGCATCAGCGGATAGGCATGAATGATCGAGCCGATGGCATCGACCGCCAGCGTGCGCCCGCGCAGCAGCTTGACCCGGTCGGCGAGCGGCGCCTTGGGATTGAAATTGGGCACCAGGTCCTTGCGCAGGATGATCTGCACGATCGGGCGGTCGGTCGGGTTGGCGATCGAGAGAAGCCGCTGGCCGCGGGAGGCGGCGCGCGTCTGCACCACGGTCGAGGCGAGCGCGAAGTCGGCGCTGCCGGAGATCACCGCGTTGGTGGCCCCCGGCCCCGCAATCAGCAGCGGCTTGAGCTTGAGGCCCTGCTTGGCGAAAAACCCGGCGTCCTCGGCCACGTAGGCGGCCGCAAACGTGAAGGCCACGTTGGGGTAGGCGAGCGAGGCTTCTTCCTGCGCGGGAGCCTGTGCCGGTAGCAGCACGCCCAGCGCAAGCGTCAGGCCAATGGCATGTTTTCGCATCGCGGCACCCCTTGAGTTGATGGACTTTGGCGATCTTGGACGCGGCAGCGGGAAAATCCAAGGGCATGTGACAAAGGGCGTGGCTCCCTGCGCGCGCCCTTGCGCCGCGAAATCGGGCTCACTAGGGTCGCGCCGCGCTCGCGCCAGTTCCGACCCGCCATCAGGTGCCGATCCCGCCCATGACCACCGAAGTGCTGATTGTCGGGCGCGACTCCGACGTCTTTGCCAAGCATCTGGGCCCGCAATTCCCGGCGCTGCGCTTTCACGCCGCCCACAATTCGCAGGAGGCGCTTGCGCTTTGTGGCCCGTGCGAGATCCTCGTCATCCGCACCGACGAGATTTTCGCGGGCCTCGTCGCAGCCATGCCGCGACTGCGCCTGATTCAGGCGCTCACCACCGGCACCGACCACATCATGGCGCTGCCCAATCTGCCGCCCGGCGTGCTGGTGACGGCCGCGCGCGGCTTTCACGGGCCGCAGATGTCGGAGCTTGCGTTCCTGTTCATGCTCGCGTTCGCGCGCAAGTTTCCCGCCGTGCTGGAGAACCAGAAGCGCAGGGTCTGGGATCGGCGCGAGCAGCGCCTGCTCGAGCGCAAGACCGTGGTGATCGTCGGCGTTGGCCGGATTGCCGAGGAGCTCGCGAAGCGCTGCAAGGTGTTCGGCATGCGGGTGGTGGGCGTGAGCACGCGCGCATCGGCGCCCGGCCTCGACGCCCTCTACCCGCGTGCGCGCATTGCGGAGGCCGCGGCGCTCGCAGATTTCCTGATCATCCTGGCGCCCTACACCAGGGAGAACCACCACCTGATCGACGCCGCCGTCATCGACGCCATGAAGCCCGACGGCGTGCTCATCAATCTGGCGCGCGGCGGCGTGCTCGACGAGGAGGCGCTGCGCGGTGCGCTGTTGGCCGGACGGATCGCGGGCGCCGGGCTCGACGTGTTCCAGACCGAGCCGCTGCCGCCCGAAAGCCCGCTCTGGGATACACCAAACGTGATTATCACGTCCCACGTCGGCGGCGTGTCCGAGACCTATGCCGAGCAGGTCATGCCGCTGCTGATCGATAATCTGCAAGCCTTTGTGGATGGAGCGCCCGAACGAATGAGCTACATTGTGAAGCCTTAGCCTGCTCCTCCCCTCTCCGCCGTCATGCCCGGCCATGACGATCGATAGTGAATCCAACCGAGCCGCTGTAGCGAAGGGACTAATGATGGCCGCCACCGAACGCGTCGAAACTCCCATCTCCATGCCGGAGCTCGAACGGCGCTGGGCAGCCGTGCGCAAGGCCATGGCGGTGCAGGGCATCGACGCGCTCGTTACGCAGAATTCAAGCGACTGGCTCGGCGGCTACGTGAAGTGGTTCACCGACGTGCCGGCACACAACGACTATCCGCGCAACGTCATCTTCCATCGCGACGACCTGATGACCGTGGTCGAGATGGGCAACAAGGATCGCGAGAACAATCTCGGTGGCAACGACCCGCTCAATCCGGGCGTCGGCGACTGGATCTTCAGCCCCTCGTTCTTCTCGGTCGGCTACACCCACGAATATGATGCCGCGCTGGTCGCGCAGGATCTCAGGCGTCGCGGCCACCGCACCATCGGCTGGGTCGGGCGCGGGCGGCTGCAATACGACCTGGTGCGCGTGGTCGAGGACCAGGTGCCCAACGCCATGTTCGTCGACGCGACCGACCTCGTCGACCAGATCAAGGCGATCAAGAGCGAGGAGGAGATCGCGCTCATCCGCCGCGCCACCGCCATGCAGGATGCCCAGTGGGCGAAGGTCGTCGCCACCGTGAAGCCCGGCATGCGCGACAGCGAGATCACCGCGCTTGCCCAATACGAGGGCGAGCTTCTCGGCAGCGAGCAGGGCCTGTTCCGCTGCTCCTCCGCGCCGCTCGGCGAGCCCGCCGTGCTGCGCGGCCGGCACTACCAGGGCCGCATCATGCGCAGCGGCGACTACATGACGCTGTTGATCGAGAACAACGGGCCGGGCGGCCACTATGCAGAGCTTGCCCGCACCTTCGTATTCGGCAAGGCGTCGGCCGAGCTGCACGACGCCTTCGCGGTGGTCAAGGACGCGCAGGCACACACCGTCAGCAATCTCAAGATCGGCGCGTCACCGGCCGACATCTACGCGCGCCACAACGACTACATGACCAGCCACGGCGCACCGCCCGAGCTGCGCCTGTTCGGCCACAGCCAGGGCTACGATCTCGTCGAGCGGCCGATGCTGCGCGACGACGAGACGATGCCGCTTGCCGCCAACATGAACATGGCGGTCCATCCGGGCTTCTACAGCAAGACCAACTTCGCCTTCATCTGCGACAACTTCCTGATCAAGGAGGACGGCTCGGTCGAGCACCTGCACAAGGCCGAGCAGAAGATCTGGGAGCTGTGAAGCTCATCACTTGCGGCGTGCGCTCTTCGCCTTCTTGGCAGATGACTTCCGGCTTGCGGCCAATTTTCTGCGCGCCTTCGGCCGCGGCGGCAACTCGCCCGCCTTGGTGAGCCGTGTCACCCAATATTCCCAGGCGCGGCCCATCGGCCGCTCCCGCAGGCTGTAGTCGCAGGCCATCGCGGCCTCGCCCTTGCTCAGCGGCGTGACCGTCCCGAGCGCGAGCGCGCGCAGCAGCAGTTCGGCATTGCGGTGGGTATAGATCGAGCGGAACACGACCTCCTGCAGGCTCGCGCCCACGACGGTGGCGCCATGACGCCGCATCAGCACCATCGCATGCTTGCCGAGCGTGCGCGCGAGCGAAGCGCCGTGCGCCGATGTGGTGAGCACCATCGGGGTATCGCCGAACTCATCAGCGCTGTCCCAGAACGGCACCGTCGCCCCCATGGTGGAGCCGAGCCCCATGATCGGCACCAGCTCGACGCCGGTGACGCAGAACGGCAGCACGGCCGCCGAGTGATGATGGCAGACCGCGGTCACGTCGGGCCGCGCCTTGTAGATCTCGCCGTGAATGACGCATTCGCCGTAAGGCAGGATGTCGCCCGGCGTCACCTTCTTGGAATTGAGCGTGAACTCGAGAATGTCGGCGGGCTCGACCAGTTCGGGACTGCGCGAGCGCGACAGCAGATAGTGGTCGGGATTGGCCGGATGGCGCACGCTGATGTGGCCGAAGCCGTCAAGCACGCCCTCATAGGCGACGATGCGGTTGGCGAGTGCGAGGGCGTAGCAGGCTTCATCGACGGCATGAGACATGGCAGATCCTTCTAAGGTGCAACATCTGCTGATCTTGAACCGTCACCCTGAGGTGCCTGAGCCTGAAGCGCGTCGACGCGCGTCCATAGCCCGTCGAAGACGGGCGTGAACGCCCTTTAGGATACGCTATGGCGAGGGCCTCGAAGGGCGACGGCCTGGGCCGTTCATCCTTCGAGGCCCGCGCAAAGGTGCGCGGGCGCCTCAGGATGACGCGTCCAAGGTCCGTGGTCGGGAAAAGTGATAGTTCGCTCACTGCTTCGGCTTGTAGAGAATGTCGACAAGCGGCGCGACATCCTTGGGCGTCATCTTCTTGGTGATGAACTTGTATTGCAGCGCATCATTGAGGGTCCTGTCGAGATCGCGGATTTCGCCGATCTGCAGCGCCGCCTGCGGATAGAAGTCATCTACCGCCTGCTTGGCGATGGCGTGCGGGACCTTGGCGAACTCGGCGAAGTAGTCGATCGCTTTCGGGTTGGTATAGGCCCAGCGGATCGCCTTGTCGTAGACCTGCATCAGCCGGGTGATGGCAGCGCGCTTGGTCTTGAGCGCTTCAACGTTGGCGATGTTGACCCGGATGGTTTGGTTCTTCAGCTCGGTCGCCTCCCGCGCCCGCGCCACGATGACGATCTTTTTCTCCTGCAGCTCGCGCAGCGCGAACGGCGGCACCGCCCAGCCGATGTCGATCTGGCCGGTCATCACCGACGTGTGCGTCCCGGGCAATCCGCCGGTCGCGGTCGGCTTCGCCTTCGAGCCCGCCTGCTTGAGCAGCGACAGCAGGATCAGGTTCGACGATGAGCCGGGCGAGGAAAACGCGATGGTCTTGCCGTCGGCATCCTTGAGGCTGCGGACCTTGCTGTCGGCCTTGACGTACCAGAACAGCTCGTGCGCACCGGTCATCTGCGCCGAGATGACGCGGATCGGCGCACCCTTGGCAAAGGCGCCGATGGTACCAAGCAAGCCGTTCGACATGGCGACGTCGACGCTGCCCGAATTGACGACCTGCAACGTCTGGCCGCCGCCCTGGGTATAGAAGAACTCGACGTCGAGGTTGGCTTCTTTCAAGAAGCCTTCCTTCTGCGCAAATTCGAGGAACGAGCTGTCCCAGAAGCCGCGCTGCGAGATGGCGACCTTCAGCTTGTCGGGGGTCTGGGCAAGGCTTGTGGTAACAAGGCTTGGGGTAAGACTTGCGGTCGAGGCCGCGGCAAGGACGGCGAGAACAAGCAGGCGTCGCGTGAACATGGTTTCTCTCCCTGGCAATCCTGGCCCCTAGATTGCCGCAACCGGCTTGGCCACCACAACAGCAAAAACGACTCGGGCAAACGCGCCATAGTGACACGATCGCCGCACTGTGGCACCGACACGCCTGATGGTCGGCACCCAGCCGCCGTGGTGAGTGCATGGAGGAACGCTGCGCATGAACACCGAGAAACCGAAATACCCGCCGATCCGCCGGGTGGTGACCGGCCACGACGACAGCAATGTCGCCAAGGTGATCATGGACGGCGAAGCGACCAACCACAAAGGCGGCGCGTCGGGGGCGCAGTCGACGCTGATCTGGATCACCGAAGGGGCGCCCGCCGAGATGCCGGTGGGAGAGCACGTCGAAGATCTGGGCGCGCGCATTCTCGGCACCCCGCCGCCGCCGAACGGCAGCCGCTTTGCGGTCATCACCTTTCCGCCCGGCAACCCCGGCCGCATGCACCGCACCGAGACCATCGACTACGTCATCGTGATGCAGGGCGAGCTCGACATGGACATGGACGACTCGACCGTCAAGCTCAAGGCCGGCGACGTGATGGTCCAGCGCGGCACCAATCACGCCTGGGTCAACCGCGGGAAGGAAACGGCACGCGCCGCCTTCGTGCTGATCGATGCCAAGCCGCTCGGCATCGGCCGTCCGATCGTGCGCGGCGAGAGCCCGCACTGATCTGTGTTGCGCTGATCCGACCGGCCAGTCGGCGGCAGGGACATAACAACGCACTGGCGGACTCACGCGGGCGCAAGCCGGCCCGTAAAGCATCGGGCGGGACGGTCCGCGGCGGGCAAGGTCCGTGCGTCAGTTACTTATACTTTCGGCGCATGCCGGCATGGGTCGCGACGCAATCGTGCAACGTCCCCATGCTGGCCCGTCGCCCTGGCGCAATAGCCAAGCGACGCCAGAGCGCACCGGCGAGCCTTGACGCCCTGTCCCGACTAGCCTTTGATGAGGTCGACTTTTCATGGGAGACGGCGCCAATGCGCCTCCTGTGACGACCCGGGAAACGGCTATTAAATAAAGAACACGGCCAAAAAAGCAGGCAGAACGTTGCTGGACACGTCGCGGGCCCACGGCTCTTACCACCCTGGAGGAGGACATGGTCAAGCAATCGATCCTGGCAGGTGCACTGGCGCTGATGGCGAGCACTGCGCTGGCGCAGGAGGTCAAGGTTGGCGTCGCCCTGCCTTATACGGGAATCGGCGCTGAGCTGGCGCAACAGATCGACCGCGGCATGGAGCAGTATCTCAAGCTCAATGCCGACAAGGTGAAGCCTTACAAGATCACCCTGGTCAAGCGCGACGTGAAGAATCCGGGCGGCGCCGTCGCCCGAACAGCCGTGCAGGAATTGCTCACGCAAGACAACGTCGACGTGCTCGCGGGTTGGGTCTATTCGCCGAACGCCATCGCCTCGGCACCCGTCGTGAATGCCGGCAAGAAGCTCGCCGTGATCATGAACGCCGGCACCGCCCACATCACCCAGATGTCGAACTATTACGTGCGCACGTCCTTCAGCATGTGGCACTCGGGCTACACGCTGGGCGAGGCGGCCGCCAAGACGCTCAAGGCCAAGACCGCCGTCGTCGGCTACACTGATTTCCCGCCCGGCAAGGACGAGCTCGCCGCCTTCAAGCGCGCCTTCGAAGGCAACGGCGGCAAGGTGGTCGACGAGATCCCGATGGGCGGCGCCGGCGCCGTGCCGGACATGACTCCGTTCTTCCAGCGCGCCAAGGACAAGAAGCCGGATGTCTTCTTCGTGTTCGTCCCGGCCGGCGATCATGCCACCGCGGTGGTCAAGACCTACGCCGCGCTCGGCATGCGGGCGGCCGGCATCAAGCTGATCGGCCCCGGCGACATCACCCAGGACACCAAGCTGCAGGCCATGGGGCCGGCGGCCGTCGGGCTGATCACCATGCACCACTACAACGCCGATCTCGACAACCCCGAGAACAAGCGCTTGGTGGCGGCCTGGAAGAAGGATTACGGCCCTGGCTCGACGCCGGACTTCATGGCGGTGGGCGGCTATGACGGCATGGCCGCGATCATTCATGCCGTGCAAGCCACCAAGGGCAAGGTCACGGCCGATGCGGCGATTGCCTCACTCAAGGGCTGGAAGTTCAACAGCCCGCAGGGCCCGATCATGATCGATCCGGCGACCCGCGACATCATCATGAATGAGTACCTCGCCGAGGTGGTCATGAAGGATGGCCGTCTGGTCCAGAAGGTGCTCGCCACGATCAACAACGTGAAGGACGCCTGCAAGGCGCTGAAGATTGCGCCCTGCAAATGAGGTTTGCACGACAGCGCTGAGGTCGGCCTCAGCCGATCTCGCGCAGACGTTCCCGTTTGAGTGCGCGGGTCGGCAATCCCGGCCCGCGCGTGAGCGGTAGTATGACGTGACAACATCTCCGCGGCGGGGGCTCGCGTGATCTTCGGCATCGACGTCGCCAGCATGCTGCTCGGCGGATTGGCGGCCGGCATGGTGCTGTTCATCGTGTCGGTGGGCCTGTCCGTCACCATGGGGCTCATGGGCTTCGTCAACCTCGCCCACGGCGCCTTTGCCATGCTGGGCGGCTACGTCATCGTGCTGAGCATGCGGAACTGGGGCCTCGGCTTCGCAACCGCGCTCGTGCTGGGCTTCGTGACCATCGCGCTCGTCAGCGTCGTGTTCGAGCGGCTGCTCTACGCCAGGCTCTACCGGGCAAGCGAGCTCGATCAGGTGCTGTTTACCATCGGGCTCGTCTTCATCGTCATCGCGTCGGTGACGCTCTTGATCGGCCCCGAGAACCAGCAACTCGTCCTGCCCGACGCACTGCAGGGCCAGATCAATCTCGGCATTTTACGCTACCGCACCTACAGCATCTTCCTGATCGTCGTCGGCGTCGCGATCGTGATCGGTCTCTGGCTCGGCTTCGAGCGCACGCACATGGGCGCACAGATCCGCGCCGCGGTCGATAACCGGCGCATGGCGGAATTGCTCGGCATCAATATCGACCGCCTGTTCGCGATCACGTTCGCCTTCGGCAGCGGCATGGCGGCGCTCGGCGGTGGCCTCGGCGCCGAATTTCTCGGCCTCGATCCGCAATATCCGCTCAAATATCTCGTTTATTTTCTGATCGTGGTCGCGGTCGGCGGACTGGGCCGGGTGACCGGCGTGTTCTATGCCTCGGTGCTGATCGGGGTGCTCGACTTCGTGCTCAAGAAATATCTGCCGCAAGGCGGCACGCTGTTCATCTATGCGCTGACGATCCTGCTGCTGCTATGGCGGCCGCAAGGACTGTTCGGAGGCAAGGTGGCATGACGGCTCCTGCCGACCATCCGGCCGCGCTCGCGCTCGCGAGCCGTCATCGCATCAGGCTCTGCGAGGCGATCCCCTGGATCCTGCTGCTCGGCTTCTATTTCGCGTTTCCGCGCTATCTCGGCTTCGGCGTCGAGCTGCTCACCACGATCCTGTTCGCGATCTCGCTCGATTTGGCGCTCGGCTATGCCGGCATCGTGACGCTTGGCCATGCGGCGTTTTTCGGCGCCGGCGCCTATACGGTGGGGATGCTTGCCAATCAAGGGATATGGAGCGAGCCGGTCACCGGGCTGGTGCTGGCGGCGGCGGCGGCTGGCGCCATCGGCCTGGCGTCGGGTCTCGTGCTGCTGCGCACCACCGGGCTGACGCTTCTGATGCTGACGCTATGCGTTATGGCCTTGCTGGAAGAGGCGGCCAACCTCGGCGCGGCCTACACCGGCGGCTTCGACGGCCTCGCCTACGTCCCGATCCCGCCGTTGTTCGGCATCTTCGAATTCAGTCCGCTCTATCCGCGCGCGCAATATCTCTACTGCCTCGCAGTTCTGTTCCTATGCTTTGTGTTCGTGCGCACGCTGGTTTATTCGCCGTTCGGGCAGAGCCTGACCGGCATTCGCGAGAACACGCTGCGCATGCATGCGGTCGGCGCACCGGTGCGCGGGCGGCTCGTCGCCTGCTATACGATCTCGGCCGCGATCGCCGGCGTTGCGGGCGGCCTGTGGGCGCAATCGAACGCCTATGTGAATCTCAGCACGCTCGGTCTCGATCGCGCCGCAACGGTGCTGATCATCCTCGTGCTCGGCGGCTATGGCCGGCTCTATGGCGCGTTCATCGGCGCGGTCGCCTACCTTGCGCTCTCCCACTTCCTGGCCCAGGTCTATCCCACTGCCTGGCAGCTCGGCCTTGGGCTCCTGCTCGTCCTGATCGCGTTGTTTGCGCGCAACGGCATCATCGGTCTCTACGATCAATTGGCCGGGCGCCTGCGGCCAAGGCGCACGCCCCCATGACCACGCCTTTGCTCGAGACACGGCGGCTGTGCATGAGTTTCGGCGCGCTCGCCGCCACTCGCGACGTCACCTTTCAGCTCAATGTGGGCGCCCGCCACGCGCTGATCGGGCCCAACGGCGCCGGCAAGACCACGCTGATCAACCTCCTGACCGGGCTGCTGCAGCCGACCGCCGGCGAGGTCCTGTTCAAGGGCCGCGACATCACCGGGGTTGCGCAGGCCGAACGAGTCAAGCTCGGCGTCGCCCGCACGTTCCAAATCAACCGGCTGTTCCGCGGGCTCTCGGTGCTGGAGAACGTCTACATCCCGATCGCCGAGCGCCTCGGTGTCGGCTCAGCCATGTTCAAAGCCGCCGGTCGCCGCAAGGACGTGGTCGAGGAAGCCATGGCGCTCCTCGAAAGACTGAAGCTCGCCGACGACGCGTCGCATCGCATCG
Organism: uncultured Alphaproteobacteria bacterium; assembly: GCA_963753575.1. Taxonomy (GTDB): domain Bacteria; phylum Pseudomonadota; class Alphaproteobacteria; order Rhizobiales; family Xanthobacteraceae; genus VAZQ01. The sequence continues at coordinate 430,740 of CAVWCR010000001.1, read as the reverse complement.
CCGAACTGCCCTACGGCCGCCAGCGCCTGGTCGAGCTCGCGATCACGCTCGGGCTCAAGCCCGACGTGCTGCTGCTCGACGAGCCTGCCGCCGGCGTGCCGTCGACCGAGAGCCACATCATTCTCGATGCGGTCGCGGCGTTGCCCAAGGAGATCGGTGTCCTCATCATCGACCACGACATGGATCTCGTGTTTCGCTTCGCCCAGCGCATCACCGTGCTGGTCGGCGGCGCCGTGTTCGCGGAAGGCACGCCGAAGGAGATCGCCGCCAATCCGGAGGTGCGCGCCGTCTATCTCGGGCAGGCCGGCCATGGCTAGTTCGATCGAGCTGCGGCAGGTGTCGGCCGGCTACGGCGAAACCGTCGTGCTCGAGGACATCGACCTCAAGCTCGCACCGGGCGAGAACGTCAGCATCATCGGTCGCAACGGCGTGGGCAAGACCACGCTGCTCGCAACCGTCATGGGCCACACCCGGCTACACAAGGGCGAGATCCTGCTCGACGGACGAAATCTCAACCGCGTGCCGGTCTATGCGCGCGCCTTGGCGGGGCTCGGTTTCGTGCCGCAGGAGCGCGAGATCTTTCCTTCCCTCACGGTTCGCGAGAATCTCGAGATCGCGGCCCGCCCCGGCCATTGGACACAGGCACGCGTATTCGAGCTGTTCCCTAACCTCAGGGAGCGGCTCGGCAACATGGGCAACCAGCTCTCGGGCGGCGAGCAGCAGATGCTCTCGATCGCGCGCGCGCTCCTGACCAACCCGTCCGTGCTCCTGATGGACGAGCCGACCGAAGGTCTCGCGCCGGTCATCGTCGAGGCGCTCGCCGCCGTGCTGATCAAGCTGCGCAGCGAGGCCGCGATGTCGATCGTGCTGGTCGAGCAGAACAGCCGCGTGGCGCTCGCCTTCTCGGAGCGCACGGTCGTCATGGACAAGGGCCGCATCGTCTACGACGGTGCCTCGGCAACCTTGCGCGACGATCCGGAGAAGCTCACACAGCTGGTCGGCATCACGGAATCGAATTGACACGCAGTTCGTAGGGAGGGCAAAGGCGCCGGCACTGCCCATCCACGCGGCAGAGTCTGCGGCAGAGTCTATCGTGCGCCGTGCCCACCGGGGATTGTGCGACTCGCATCGATGCCGTTGGTGGGCACGGCGCACGAGAGGAATTACCGTGTAGAAACGCCGTGCGAGCGCCTTTGCCCACCCTACGGCGCGCTTGCACCCGCGCGCTCGAACACGCGCCCGTAACCGGTCGGGCTCAAGTCCTCGCCGTAGAGCCACTCCATCGCCTCGAACGACTGCTCGACCGAACGCGCGCCCAGCATCATGTTGCGCAATTCGCGCGCAACGCCGCTCGCGTGATAGAACTCGCCGTAGACGCGCGCCATGATCTGCACGCGCCCGGTGCGCAGATAGCGCATCTTCTGGTAGGCCTGGAACGCCGCCGCGAAGTCGCCGTCCATATCCTCGATCGTGTTGGCGAGGCAGACGGCGTCCTCGATCGCCATGCAGGCGCCCTGCGCGAGATATTGCAGCATCGGATGGGCGGCGTCGCCAAGCAGCGTGACGCGGCCGCGGCTCCATTCCTTGATCGGCGGCCGGTCGCACAACACCCACATGCGCCAGCTCTCGATCTTGCCCAGCAGCGTGCGCACCGGCTCGCAGGTCTTGGCGAAGCGCTCGTGCAGCTCGGCCGGATCGCCGAAGCTGTCCCAGCCCTCCTCATATCGGTCCGAGTGAAACACGGCGACCAGGTTGTAGAGCTCGCCGCCGCGCAGCGGGTAGATGACGAGATGCACCTTCTCGCCGGCCCAGAACGTCATCGACCAGCGCCGCAGCGGCTCCGGCACTTCCGTCGTCGGCAGCACCGCCCGATAGGTGATGTGACCTGCCACCTGCGGCTTGCCGTCGCCGACCACGATCTGGCGGATCGTCGACCACAAGCCGTCGGCGCCGATCAGCGCCGAGCCCGCGTAGCTGCGTCCGCCTTGCGTGCGCACCGTGACGCCGTCGCTCTGCTCTTCGACGCCGACAACCTTCTGCGCCGTGTCGAGACGAATGAGGTCGACCTTCCGGCACGTCTCCAGCAGCACGTTCAATAGGTCCGGCCGGTAGATGAGTGCATAGGGATATTTGAACTTGGCGCGGAAGCCTTCACCGAGCGGGATGCGCGTTACCTCCTCGCCCGATATCGCATCGAGCATGATCAGATTTTCAGGGAAGACAGCGAATTGACTGACCGCTTCGGTCAGGCCCAGGACCTCGAACATCCGAAAGACATTCGGACCAAGTTGAATTCCGGCGCCAACTTCGGTGAACGCGTCCGCCTGCTCCAGGAGTTGTACCGGCAATCCCTTACGCGCGAGCGCCAACGCCGCCGCCAATCCGCCGATCCCGCCCCCCGCCACGACAACCGGCCCGCGTCCGGACTTATCAAGCATTGCCTTTCCTTCTGCATATTTCGTCAGATTGTGGGAATCTCGGCCGCTTGCGCGCAATCGTTAAGTTTAGATTTAGGCTACGAGGAAAATTAGCGACTGACGAGAGCTTCTGGAACCTGGTTGAAACATGCTTGCCCTACATCACATGCGCGCGCAATGGGATGGTAAAAGCCGATGCTGCTTCGCAGCATTCGATCGCGGATGTTGGGTCTTGTGGTCGCGACCGTGGTTCCCTTCACGGCGCTGATCGGCGTTGGCTTGTGGAATCAGTGGCGTACCGATCAAGCGAGCGCGGTCCAACGTGCGCACGACGAAGCCCGCCTGGTCGCAGCCCGGGTCGATGACCACATCGGCAATCTGGAAAACCTGCTCCTCGGGGTGAGCCGCGCGGTCTCGTGGAATCCGGCCGACAGGGCCGCCAATGATGCAGAGCTGCGCAAGATCAAAGCCGAGCTTCCAAACTACATCGCCAATCTTCTGCTGTTTGCGCCCGATGGCAACAACATCGGGACGTCATCCCATGCCGGCCGATTTTCTGCGGCCGACCGCCGCTATTTCAAGCAGGCGATGGCTGGACAACAACGCTCGATCGGCGAAGTGCTGCGCTCGCGCGCCGGGCATCAATGGATTGTGACGCTCGCGCGCCCGATCCGAGATGGCGCCGGGCAGATAAGGGCCGTGCTCGCGATCGGTACCTTGCTCGAACGTTTTCAGGAAGCGCTCGGCGTCACGCGGTTGCCGCCGGGCAGCGTGATGCGAGTTGTCGATGATCGCGGAATCGTCTTGGCGCAGAGCGGCAATGGTCCTGATTGGGTCGGACGCCAGCTCGGCGACCAATTCGATATCGAGCGCCACATGGCGACGCGGGAACTCAGCGAATTCGGCCAATGGTCCGATGGAGTCGAGCGCATCACCGGCTCGTCGACCCCCAAGTTCGCTCCCTGGCTGGTCTCGGTCGGCCTGCCGACCGAGACGGCGGTCGGGCCGGTGCTCAAGCGGCTGATACTGGGCACGCAATTCTCGCTTGCCACGCTGCTGATCGCATTCGCCATCGCCTGGATGCTGTCGGGGCGCATCGTGGGCCCGCTCCGCCAGCTGCGAAAGGATGCCTTCGCGCTCGCCAAGGGCGAACTGGAACATCGCAGCAAGGTGCAAACTCAGGACGAACTCGGCACGCTCGCGGTCGCCTTCAACGGCATGGCCAAACGCCTCGAAGAGCGGCGGCAGGAAGCCCGCGACGCCGCCGACAGTCTCCGACGCGCAAACGACACGCTTGCAGTCGTCATCGAGGCATCACCGGTCGCCATCATCTGTTGCGATCTCGATCGTCGCATCTTCATCTGGAACGATGCCGCCGAGCAGATATTCGGATATTCCGCGGAAGAAATGATCGGTCAGACCTCCTCGCTGGCGCCCCCCGGACAGGCGGACGATTCACTGACTATGTTCAACCGCGTGATTGCCGGTGAGACCGCTCGCGACATTCATCTCAAGCGCATGCGCAAGGATGGCAGGCTGATCGACGTTCGGCTTGCGGCGGCGCTGATGTACAATCCGGACGGCACCGTGCGCGGCGTGGCGCGCGCCTATGAGGACATCACCGAGCGCAGGCGCGCCGAAGAACAGCTGCAGCGCGTCGCACACTACGACCAGCTCACCGGTCTGCCCAATCGCCTGTCGCTGCAGAAGCAGCTGGGCCGCCTCCTGTCCGGCAGCGGTCACAAGCAGCCGACCGCGATCGCGATGTTCGATCTCGACGGCTTCAAGGACGTGAACGACACGCTCGGGCACTCGACCGGCGACCAGCTTCTGGTCGAAGTCGCGGAGCGGCTGAGCCACGTCGTCGGCACGCATGGGCAGGTCTGCCGCCTGGGCGGCGACGAGTTCATCCTGGTGGTCCCCGGTTGCGGCGACCCGCTGGAGATCGGCCGGACCGTCGGCATCGCGCTCGAACGGCTGTCGGAGCCCTATCAGATCAACGACCAGATTCTGCATATCGGGGCGAGCGCCGGCGCGGCCATTGCGCCGAACGACGGCGGCAGCGTCGACGAATTGATCGCGAACGCCGATCTGGCGCTCTACCAGGCGAAAGCGGACGGCGGCCGCCATTGCCGATTCTTCCAGCCGGTCATGCGTGCGCAGGCGCAGGCGCGGCGCAGCCTCGGCACTGAATTGCGACGGGCCCACGAGCACAAGGAATTCGAGCTCTATTACCAGCCGCAGATCCGCCTCTCGGACCAGGCCGTCGTCGGCGCCGAGGCATTGCTGCGGTGGCGGCATCCCGAGCGCGGAATCCTCGCGCCCGGCGCCTTTATCGAAACGCTTGCGGCAAGCGCGATCGCGCCAGAGGTGAGCCGCTGGATCGTGCAGACTGCGTGCGAAGCGACGGCAAAATGGCGCGCCGACGGACTTCCGCTCGGCCGCATCGGCGTCAATCTGTTTCCCAGCCAGCTCGCCGACAACAGCCTGCTCAATGACATCGACCAGGTACTGGGGGCGACCGGATTGCCGGCCGAGACGCTGGAACTGGAGATCACCGAGAACGTCGCGCTGAACTTCGAAGACACCGCAGTCCTGCAGAAACTGCGCGACAAGGGGCTCTTGCTGGCGTTCGACGACTTCGGCACCGGCTACGCCTCGCTCAGCTATCTGACCCGCTTCCCGCTGGCGCGGATCAAGATCGACCGCAGCTTCGTGGCCAAGATCACCGACGACGCCAGCGACGCCGCGATCGTGCGCTCGCTGATCGCCATGGCTCACAATCTCGGGCTTGAAGTCATCGCCGAGGGCGTCGAGACCGAGCCGCAAGCCGAGTTTCTGGTGAAAGAACAGTGCGAGGAGGCGCAGGGCTTCCTCTATGGCAGGCCACTGCCTACTGCCGAGTTCGAGTCGTTCCTGCGGGCGCGGCGCCTGGCGACTGAAGAGCCCCCGACCGACCGGCGGATCGGCCCGATCCCGCGATTCCAGCAGCGCGTCGGCAAGACGCCGGGCCGCCGCCGCTTCAGATAACGGTCTTTTATCTCTAATCCGCCATCGCCTTGCGCTTCCAGTGCCGCCAGGCGCGGTCCGCATCCTTGGGCTTCATGCGCCTCGCATAGGCGATCTCGCTCGCCGTCAGGAAGCGTACGCCGCCCAGGATCGTGGCCTCGATCTGCTGGCGCGCATTCGTCTCTGCGATGACGGCGTGACGCACGCACTGCCGCACCGTCTCGCCGGCCGCGACCGCGCCGTGGCCGCGCAACAGCACGATCCAATGCGGCCCGAGCGCGCGCGCGAGCGCACTCGCCTGCGGCACCGTGCAGACGTTGAGATCGCCCTCGTCGTCGACGGTGCGGATGTCGAACACGGGCGCGCCTTCGCCCAGAAAGGCGGCGTTGCCGACCATCGGCCGCAGCCGCGTGTCGCTGTTGCAGAACGGGATCAGGCTCGGCGAATGATTATGGCAGACCGCCATCACGTCCGGCCGCGCCTTGTAGACTTCGCCGTGAATGACTCGCTCGAAGAACAACCGGTTCTCGCCCGCGCGCGCGGGCTTGTTGTCGAGATCGAACGCGATGATATCGTCAGCGGTCACCTCGGCGGGCGGCATGCTGCGGGTGAGCCAGTAGCGCCCGGGATCAGCGAGGTCGCGCGCGCTGATGTGGCCATAGGCATCGAAGATGCCGCGGTGAGCGAGGATGCGGTTGGCAGCCACCAGGTCGTCGATCAGTTCGGAATGCGTCATTGTCCGGCAGAACTTTCGGCGAGCAGCGGCGGATCGAAGGCGCGCACCGGCGGCACGGGCCCGGCGCAGCGCTCGACCTCGACCAGGGCGGTCGCCGAGCTTGGGCCCTGGCCAAGCCGCGACGTGCCCCGATCGCGGGTGAGCACATTGGCGTTGCCGTGCGCGCAGGTTGCCGCCTCGCTTGCCTCGACCGGATCGTACCAGGCACCGCAGGAGAGCCGCACGACGCCCGGCGCCACCGCGTCGGTCACGATCGCACCGGCAAGACAGGCACCACGATCATTGAACAGACGCACCACGTCGCCGTCCGCGATCCCCCGCTTCGCGGCATCGGCGGGATTGATGGCAACCGCTTCGCGGCCCGCCACCTTGCCGCGCCCGCTCACGGGTTCCGGGTCCATCTGGCTGTGCAGCCGATCGCGCGGCTGGCTCGATACCAGGTGAAGCGGATAGTCGCCGGCCGCGCCAAGCCATTCGGCCGGCTCGAGCCAGGTCGGATGCGGCGGGCAGTCGTCATAGCCGAATGCCGCGATGCGCTCGGAGTAAAGCTCGATGCGGCCTGACGGCGTGGCGAGCCGCTTGTGTTCCGGGTCGTCGCGGAATTCGGCCAGCATCACGTAGTCGTCGGCGCGCCGCGGCAACTCGATGAAGCCTGCGTTCCAGAATCCGTCGAAATCGGGGATCGCCGCATTGGTGCGCAGCCGCTCGCGCCAGCGGCCGTAAAGGTAACGCAGCCATTCCGTCTCGCCGCGCCCTTCGGTATAGGCCGCTTCGCAACCGAGCCGCTGCGCCAGCGCGGAAAAGATCGCGAAGTCGCTCTTCGCCTCGCCGACTGGCTCAATCGCCTGCTGCATCGCGATCACGTAGGAGTCGCGGTTGGCGGCACCGATGTCGTTCCTTTCGAGCGTGGTGGTTGCCGGCAGCACGATATCGGCGTGCCGCGCGGTCGCGGTCCACCAAGGCTCATGCACGATGATGGTTTCCGGCTTCTGCCAGGCGCGGCGCAGGCGGTTGAGGTCCTGGTGATGGTGGAATGGATTGCCGCCCGCCCAATAGACCAGCCGGATGTCCGGATAGGTATCGCTCTTGCCGTTGTAGTCGTAGCGCGCGCCCGGATTGAGCAGGCAGTCGGCAATGCGCGCCACCGGAATGGCGCGGCCGAGCGGATTGGACAGGGGCTCCATCGCGGGTGGTCCGAACGCGAGCGGGCTTTCGGCAATCCCGGCCGAGGAGCCGTAGCCGAAGCCGAAGCCGCCACCCGGCAGGCCGATCTGGCCGAGCGCGGCCGCAAGCAGCACCACCGCCCAGTAGACCTGTTCGCCGTGGTCGGCGCGCTGCAGCGACCACGACGCGCTGATCATGGTGCGCGTTGCCGCCATGCGCCGCGCGAGCATGCGGATCGTGTCCGCTGCCACGCCCGTGATCGCCGCGGCCCAGTCCGCGTCTTTCGGCTGGCCGTCGGTCTCGCCCATCAGGTAGGGCCGCACCCGCTCGAAACCTGTGCAGTGGCGCGCGAGGAAAGCCTCATCGTGCAGCCCTTCGCTCACCAGCGTGTGGGTGAGCGCAAGCAGCATCGCGGCGTCCGTATTGGGCCGGATCGGGATCCAATTTGCTTTCGCGGCCTGCGGCCCGTCCTCACGCACCGGGCTCACATTGACCACCTCGACACCCGCACGCGCGAGCGCCGCCATGAAGCCGCCGACCGTGTGCTCGCCGCAGCCGCCTTTGGCGACCTGCATGTTTTTCGGATTGGCGCCGCCGAACAGCACCAGGAGCCGGCCATGGCGCACGATCGATGACCACGAGGTGAGCGGTCCCATCACCGCCTGCGCCGAGCCCAGGATGTGCGGCAGGAACTTGAGCGCCGCGCCGAAACTGTAGTTGGCATCCTGGTCGATGAAGCCGCCGAACGCCGCCAGAAAGCGGCGCGTCTGCGTGCGCGCATCGTGGAAGATGCCGGCCGAGCCCCAGCCTGCCGAACCGCCCATGATGGCGGCCGCGCCGTGCTCGCGCTTGATGCGGAGAAGCTCGCCGGCGGCGAGATCGAGCGCGCGCTCCCAGGTCACCGGCACGAAGCGCTCGCGGCCGCGCCCTTCGCCGTTGCCCGGCCCGTGCATGAGAAACCCTTCGCGCACCATCGGGCGCGCGATGCGGGTGCGCGAATAGACCGCCGAAGGCATCGCCTCGATCATCGGCGAAGGATCGGGATCGCGCGCGAACGGCCGCACTCCGATGATGCGACCGTCGCTGACCTCGGCCTGGAAGGCACCCCAGTGCGAGTGATGCGGGACAAAGCGAGCCGTCATGAGATCACTTTTTGGGCGGCAGGAATTCTTCGGTATAAAGCGTTTTCATGTCCGGCTCGGCCGGCAGAATATGAAGCTCCACGAACGAGCGCGCCAGCACATCGAGGGCCTTCGGTCGGAACCGCAGGTCGCGCGACATCATCGGCATCGCCCGCTTGTATTCGCGCGCCTGGATATCCTCGGAGAGATGGCTGACCAGCGAGACCAGCTTGATCGTCTCTTCGCGGTTCGCCGCCATGAAGTTGATCACGTCGAGCCAGCCGGCGAGAAAGCGCTTCATCTGATCCGGGTGGCTGGTGACGAACTTCTTCGTGGCGAAGATAACGTGGGTGTGAAAGTCCTTCACGTGGTCGCCGAACTCCACCAACACATGACCGTCGCCCGACTTCTCCAGCATGTAGCCGACCGAGGACGAGGTCACGATACCCTGCACGTTGCCGGCCTTGAGCGCCGCCACCTGCGCCGGGTTGACGCCGAGCGGCACGGTCTTGATGCCGTCCGGCCCCCAGCCGCGCTGGCGCGAGAACTCGTGCACCAGCCAGAACGTGAGCGAGCCGCCGGTCGAGACCGAGACGGTCGCGCCCTTGAGGTCATCGTAGGTCTTGAGCGGCGAGTCCTTGCCAACGGTGAGCCCCATGGCGCTCGGCTCGTTGGCCATGGCGGCAACCGCGATCGCCGGCACGCCCTTGGCCAGGAAGCCCATGCCGGGCCCGGAGCCGAGCGAAATATCGATCGAGTCGGCCACCATCGCCTGCTGCAAGCGGGCGTCGCCCCCGAACGCGGTCGATTGAATCTCGAGGTTGTACTTGGCCCAGATGCCTTTCGCCTTACCGATGTCGATCGGCGCAAAGGCAAAGGTGGTGGCGGAAGCCTTGCCGACACGGATCACGTCGGCCGCCTGAGCCGAGGCAACGCCGACAGCGGTCAGCGCGATGATCGCGGCGACAAGCCGGAACCGGCCGCGCCCAAATGCAGAAGCTTGCATTGCATCATTGGTCATGGGTCACCCGCTTGCCCAACTAGTCCAAGAGACTTACCAAGAATTATGAGCGCAACGATGAACATTGCGCCACGCGTCAAACAAGCCCGAATCCATGCCCGGCGCAATAGCGAACGCGGGCGGGTGACGACATCACGCACCAGCCGCTATGGTGACGCCTTCGGACGCGTCCCGAGACGGACCAATCGCCAATTGCGCGACCTAAGGAGAACGAGACGTTGAAACAGCCTGCCGACCTCTCGTTCAAATCTCCCCTCCCGTTATTCCAGCCATCCTCGATCGCGATCGTCGGCGCTTCCGAGCGTGCGAAATGGCCGACGCTGATCTATCGCAACCTGCGCGATTTCAAATTTCCCGGCACCATTTACCCGGTCAATCCGCGCGGCGGCGAAGTCTGGGGCCTGCGCTGCTATCCCGATCTCGCCGCGTTGCCAGAGCCGCCCGCGCACGCGCTGGTGATCGTGCCGGCGCCGGCCGTGCAGGGCGTGCTGGAAACCGGCGTCGCGGCCGGCCTCAAAAGTGCGACCGTCTATGCGAGCCAGATCGGCGAAGGCGACGATCCCGAGATCATCGCGCGCGGCGCGGCGCTCAAGGCGCTGATCGAGCGCTCCGGCCTTCTCCTTTGCGGGCCCAACTGCATGGGCATCAATGCGCTGCGCGAGAAGAATTTCGGCTATCCCAACACCGATTTGTGCGAGCTCGAGCCGGGCGCGGTCGCCTTCGTCACCCAGTCGGGCGGCACGGTGCAATATCTCGCGGCGACCGGCGCGCACCGCGGCGTGCATTTCAATTATCTCATCTCGAGCGGCAACGAGCTCAGCCTCGACCTCGCCGACTACGTCAACCACTTCGCGCAGGACGAGAGCACGCGCGTGATCGCGCTGTTCATCGAGGGCATCCGCCGGCCGCAGGCGTTCATGGCCGCCGCCGCCAAGGCGCTCGCCGCCGGCAAGCCAATCATCGCGATGAAGACCGGCAAGTCGCAGCGCGCCCGCGACAGCGCACAGTCGCACACCGGCGCGATCGCCGGCGACTACGGCGCCTACACGGCGATGTGCGAGCGCTACGGCATTGTGACTTGTCCGACGCTCGACGACATGGTGGAGACGCTGCTCGCGTTCCAGGCCGGCCGCCTGCCGAAGGGACCGCGCGTGGGCTTCGTCACGACGTCGGGCGGCACCGTCGATCTCCTTTATGACTACATCGAAGAGATCGGCGGCATTGCGACGCCCGAATTCGACGCCGCCACCAAAGCAAAGCTCCGCCCCCTGATCTCGCCCGAGCTGACGTTGAAGAACCCGCTCGACGCCGGCAACCCGTCGGGCGACGAAGGCGATGCTGCGATGTGCGTCGCGGTCGCCAATGATCCCAACGTCGACATGCTGGCCTGGGCCGGCACGCCACCGGGCGGCCGGCGCGTGCGCGATCCCGCCACCATGAAGCGGGTCGCGCAGGCGACCGACAAGCCGGTGGTCGGATTCATCCGCATGCAGCACGTCACCGGCAAGGAAGCAGTCGCGTTCCAGGAGCAGGTCGGCTTCCCGTTCCTGCAGGGCTTGCCGGAAGTGGTCCGCGCGCTCGCGGGACTTGCCTTCTATGGCGCGCGCGCGGGACGAAAGATTAACCCGCTGCCGCCGCCGACCGGCCGCGGCGAGACGCTCGACCATCTTGCGGACGCGCTCGCCCGCCACGGGCTGCCCGAGCCCAGGAGCGGCATCGCAGCAACGCCCGCGGAAGCCGCCGTGCGGGCAGCACAGATCGGCTTTCCGGTCGCGCTCAAGATCGTCTCGCGCGCGATCAGCCACAAGACTGAAGCGGGCGGCGTGCGCCTCAACCTCGCTTCAGCCGACGCTGTCGAGCGCGCCGGCGAGGCGTTGATCGCGGCGGCCGCGCGCGCGGTGCCCGGCGCGTCGATCGACAGCCTCCTGGTGCAGGAGATGGTCGAGGGCATCGAGGTGATCGTCGGGGCGCGCACCGATCCGCTGTACGGGCCGATGCTGGTGGTGGGCGCGGGTGGCATCCTGGTGGAACTCGTCAAGGACGTGTCGGTCCGCCTGCTGCCGGTCACGCCGGACGACGTGCGCGCCATGCTGGCGGAGCTCAAGGTCGCACGCCTCCTCGCCGGCTTCCGCGGCCGCCCGGCGGGCGATGTCGCGGCGCTGGTCGAGGCGATCTGCGCCCTGTCGGCATTCTATCTCGATCATCGCCACCTCCTGAGCGACCTCGAGATCAACCCGCTGATCGTACGGCCGAAGGGCGTATGCGCGGTCGACATCCGCCTGGTGCGATCCGACTGAAGCCCGAAGATGCACCGCAGTCATGCGGAAAACCCGGATTGCACGTCGGGGAAGCGTGCTATGCAGGATTCTCACCTAATTCCTCCCCGTTTGGCGACATGCCCTATCAATTCGTCCTCCCCCTGCTGCTCACGGCCCTCTGCGAGCAGATCGTGACGTCGCTGATGCGCATCACGACCTCCTATCGGGCGGTCGAGCTCGGCCTCTCGGTGGTCTGGCTCGGCATCATCACCGCCTTCTTCGCGATCCTGCCGATGGTGACCGCGGTCAAGATCGGGCGTTTCATCGACCGTGGCAACGACGCCAGAACGGCCTGGATCGGCGGCAGCCTCATGGTCGTCGCCTGTTCGGGATTTGCGACCTTCCGATCGCTGCCCGCGCTCCTGCTCTGCACTGCGCTCCTTGGCATCGCGCACCTCATGCTGGTCATCAGCCAACAGGTGCTGTGCGCGCGCCACGGCGGCAAGGACGGCGTCGATCGCATGGTCGGCAACTACATGGTGGCGAACGCAGTCGGACAGGGCATCGGTCCCTCGATCGTGGGCTGGGCCGGCGGCTCCGCCAGCATTCCGCCGACGCGGCTTCTGTTTACGATCGGGCTCGCGGTCGCGGTGTTCACGCTCGCGGGCTCGCTCATGCTGCGCCCGGGGCCGCCGCGGCCGCCGAAACCGGAAGGTCACAAGCTGGTGCCGGTCGGCGAGATCGCACGCATCCCGGGGCTTAAGCTCATCTTCTTCGTCAGCGTGGTGACGGTCGCGGCGCAGGACCTGATCGTCGTCTACATGCCGGCGCTTGGCGCCGAGCGCTCGATCTCGGTCCACATCATCGGCATGCTGCTCGCGGCGCGTGCCGTGGCCTCGATGGCCTCGCGCTTCGTCTACGCGCGGCTGAGCGCCCTGATGGGACGCTCGCGCCTGATGGCGGTGAGCACATTGGCGAGCGCCGTCTTCTATGCCTGCATCGCGCTGCCGCTGCCGATCGGCGCGCTGGTCGTGATGGTGGCGGCCGCCGGCTTCGCGCTCAGCAACGCCATCACGGTCAGCATCGCGAGCCTGCTGGCGACCACCAACGACGAGACGCGCGGCACCGCCAACTCATTGCGCATGATGGGCAACCGCATGGGGCAATTCGTCATTCCATTCCTGGCCGGCCTGATCGCCGCCGCCTCGGGCGTTGCCGGCATCTTCCTCATCATCGGCGCGAGCCTCGGCGTCTCCGGCGCGGTCGCGCAATTGCAGCGGCGCGCATCATGAGGGATCCGGAGGTCAAGGCCCCGTCCGGTGACGTTGCGCGCGCGGTCACGCTGGTGTCGACCGGTTCGCTCACGCTGGTCGTGATGGCGACGCTGGTGAAGCATCTGGGCCGCGAACTGCCCGCGATGGAGATCCTGTTCTTCCGCTCCTTCATCGGCCTCCTGTTCATTCTGCCACTGTTCTGGCGCGATCCGCTGGAGCCCTTGCGCACGCACCGCCCCGGCATGCATCTCCTGCGCGGGACGTTCGGCGCCATCGGCAATGCCTGCTTCTTCTGGACCCTCACCCATATGCTGCTCGCCGACGCGATGGCGCTGCAGTTCTCACGCCCGCTGTTCATGATTCCACTCGCCATCCTGCTCCTTGGCGAGGTGCCGGGCATGCGGCGCACCGCGGTCGCGGCCGTCGGCTTCGCCGGCATCCTGCTTTACGCGCGCCCGTTCACCAGCGGGTTCGATCCGGGCGCGCTCATCGGCGCGCTCGGCGCGCTCGCGGGCGGCCTGGTGGTGATCTGCATCAAGCGGCTCGCCACCACGGAGCCGACGCGCGTCATCATGTTCTATTACGCGTTCTGGAACGCCTTGTTCGCGCTCGTCCCGGCGATCTTGCTCTGGGTCACGCCGAGCCTGACGCAGTTCGCGCTGCTGGCGGTGATAGGGCTCCTCGGCATCGGCGGCCAAGGCATGATCACGCACGGGCTCACCATGGGCGAAGCAACCGTCCTGGTGCCGCTCGACTATTCGCGCATCGTGTATTCGGCGATCCTCGGCTACCTGTTGTTCAGCGAGATCCCGGGCCCGTGGAGTTTCGCCGGCATGGCGCTGATCGTCGCTTGCTCGCTCTATCTCGTTCTCACCGAGAAACGACGCCCAAGCCCGCCCTGAGCGCATGCTGACAAAACCTTTACGCCTTCGTGCCAGCATTGCGGCATGGCCCTGAAAACCTCCGCCTGGCGCGCCGAGCGTAACCGCAAGGCCTTGGCGCGGCTCATGAAGGCGCTGCCGGAGATCTTCCCGGCGCCGGTGCTCGCCTACGCGCTCAAGCGGCCGTTCATCCCGCCCACCCCGCGGCTTGCGGTCGACGGCTATTGGCGCGCGCATCCGCTGCGCGCCGACCGGCTGGCGCGCGCGCTGGCCGCCAAGAGCGGCTCGCCCGACGGCTGGACCTGGCGGCTCGCCGAAGGCCGCAAGAGCGACCTGCCGAAGAGCTTCCGGATGCCGCCCGCGCCCTACCGCGAACGCGCATTTGCGCGCGGCGGCGGCTTCTGCTGCGTCTGCGGCCAGCCGGTCTACCGGCTGGGCTGGCATGTCGATCTCTGGGACGCCGGGCCGAACCAGAAGGCCGGCTGGCACGCGGCCTGCGTCATCGCCTGGAATTTCTGGAGCGCGCCGAGCGACCAGGTCCGGCTCCTGCGCCGCCTGCAGGAGCGCCGCTGCCGCGAGAGCGGCAAGCGGCTTTTGAAAACCGCCGAGGTCGACCATCGGCTGCCGCTGTTCCGGGTGTTCAAGGAGCACCGCGACCTGCCGTGGCCGCAACTCCTCGGCTTCTGGGGCCTGCCCAACCTGCAGCTCATCAATCGCGATGCCCACGCCGCCAAATGCGCGGCGGAAGCCGGCTATCGCAAAGAGGCGCGCGCCGAGTTAGAGGTAGTATAGAACCTATTTATCTACCAAGTAATTGAAATTTATATCCTTTTTACAGTTGGGTTCGTTTTGTCAAAAATTCTCTCTGCAACTGTCACTCATCCGCTGCGTCTCAATCAGCCTCCGACAAACAATAGATGAATATTCACCCGTTGTCAATTAAATAGCCGTGCTTTGGTCGCTGGACGGCATTTAACTACCTCTGCCGGTGACGGCCGTCACACCACAGGCGATTTATCGACCCCGGCGCGGTCCGCCACCTTGGCATTGAACCTCCCGGCGGGCTGCCGCGACTAACCTAATGACCGTAGCTAAATGCCCATCCCCCCCGGCTATCCTACGGTCCCGAGCCCGGCGCTTTCCCCCGCCGGGCTCATTTTTTTGACGTTCCTAACCAAGTTTGCGGCAACCACTGCCGATGCCTGATTTCGCCGGCCACAGGTTCCCGCTAGGGTGGACGCCAACGCGGCACGGCCGCACCGGGAGGAGACCACCTATGACCCGCGCATTCGCCCTGCCGTCATTTGCGGCCGCATCGCTCGCAGCAGCGCTGGCGCTTGGAGGGACGCCCGCCGCCGCGCAAGGCGTCGCCGATTTCTACCGCGGCAAGGCCGTGAACTTCATCGTCGGGTTCGGCCCGGGCGGCGGCTACGATCTCTACGCGCGCGTCATGAGCCATCACATGGGCCGCCACATCCCCGGTAACCCGAGCGTCGTCGTGCAGAACATGCCCGGCGCCGGCAGCGTGCGGGCGTCCAACTACGTCTACACGGTCGCGCCCAAGGATGGCACCTTCGTCGCCGCCGTGAACCAGAACATGCCGATGTATCAGATGCTCGGCGGCGCCGGCGCGCAGTTCGAGGCGGCCAAGCTCGTGTGGCTCGGCAGCATGGCGAATTCGAACGGCGTCATCTACACATGGCACACCAGCGGCGTGCGCACGATCGAAGACGCCAAGAAGCAACTCGTGCCGCTCGGCGCCGTCGGCACCGCCTCCGATTCCTACATCTTCCCGACCATCGTGAATGCGCTCGTGGGCACCAAGTTCAAGCCGGTCCCGGGCTACACCGGCACCGGCCAGATCAACATTGCGATCGAGCGCGGCGAGGTGGCGGGCCGCGGCGGCACCACATGGGCGAGCGTGCAGACCTCCAACCGGGCTTGGCTCCAAGGCAAGAAGATCAATCTTCTGCTGCAGATCGGTTTCGAGAAGGAGCCGGAGCTCAAGGACGTGCCGATCCTGCAGGAGCTGGTGAAGGGCAACGACGACCTGCAGGTCGCCAACGTGGTGAGCCTGCCGACCGCGCTCGGCTATGGGCACTGGGTTTCGCCCGAAGTGCCGACCGATCGGGTCGAGGCGTTGCGGCAGGCTTACGCGGCAACGCTCAAGGACCCTGAATTCCTGGCCGAGGTGAAGAAGCTCAACATGGAGCTGCGTCCGCAGACCGGCGCACAGGTGAGCGTGCTGGCGAAGCGCGTGACCGAGACGCCCAAGGCGGTGCTGGAACGCACCGCGAAAATCCTGGGTTGGTGACCGGGACGGGAATTACCGTGGCCGGCGGAACGTTGCGAGCGAGATGAACCTTTAGCTTTCTCGGGTCGCCGGTGTTCTTCTCGACGCGCATCGCATCGCTCTCGCGCACAAGGATGCCATCGCCAGCTGGCCGCTCGCGCACGATGCGCCATGGGTGGCGTTTGCCATGCCGGTGAACGGCTGGCTGTTGACGCTGAATTGATTTGACGCCCGAATAGTAGCCATCGCTTCGACACCATCGCGCGATAAGCGACAGCCCGTGTGCCTCGAATGTCGTGACGGCATTCAAGTTTCGATCTAGTATCAGTGGTCAACAATCGAGGCTCTTTAATAACCCGAGAGGAGGAACCCTTATGCGGCACGCGATCCCCATGATGATGCTGGCCCTCGCCGCGCTGGCGACCTCACCGACAACCAGCAAGGCACAATACTCGCATTGCGTCGCGGGCTACGGATGCGTCCCCACCACGCAGGAAAGCTACAACGCGTGCTTCCAGCTCGCGCTGCGGCGCGGCCTGACCGTGAGCGTCGGCGACCGCCGCAACCTCAATCTGTTCATCTATGAGTGCCTTTCCGGCAAGATTCCGCGCTGACGCCGACAATCTCACCCGCCCGCGTCAATGCGTAAGGAACGAGCAGTGGCGCGCGCGCGTGATGAGATTGCGCGTGACGCCGCCAAAAACCCATTCGCGCAAGCGCGCGTGACCGTAGGCACCGGCCACCACGAGGTCGGCCTCGGTCTTCCAGATCCGATCGATCCGCTCAGCCTCGCTCGCGGCGTGCATGATTTTCGGGAACGCCAGGATATCGTGGCGCTTTAGCCAGGCAGCGACATCCTTGACGCGCGCCTCCGCGGCGCCGCGCTGTTCGTCGCCCTCAACGATCTCCACGATGTTGACCTCCTGGGCCTTGTGCAGGAGGGGCAGCGCATCGGCCACCGCGCGGCGCGCCTCACGCGTATCCTTCCAGGCCACCAGCACGTTCTGGAGCTTGAGATATTCGGCCTCCGGCGGGACCATGAAGATGGGCCGGCCCGCCGTCATGACAAGATCGCTCGGATCGAGATTGCGCATGCGATCGAGCACGACCGCGTCACGATTGGCCCCCACGACGATGAGATCGGCGGCGCGCGCCTCGCGCGCGACATATTCGGTCGGGCGCGCCAGCGCGGACCGCCACTCGATCTCTTTCGCGCGCGGCCCGACGGCGGCGCGAAAGCACGTCTCGGCCTCCTCCATGCGCTTCTTCACATCGGCTCGCTCTTGCTCCACGAAGCCGCGCGCCACCGCGCCGCCCGCATAGTACGGCGGCTGCGGATCGCTCGCCGCAATGCCGATCACCTTGGCGTCGAACTTTTCCGCCAGCTCGCCGGTGATCTGCAATCGCGCGTCGTTCGCCTGCTCGAGATCGAGATGCACCATCAGGGTCGAGAACGTCATTGTAAGAACTCCTGCTCTTCGCTTTCAAGAAAGCACCCGTCGACCGTGACGAACTTGAGGAAGATCAATCCGGTAGGCGGCGATGCATGGCCGAGCAAGCGCCAACAGGCTGCGTTGAGCCGCAATGGCGAACGAGATGGCGGTCAGCCGCAAGGCCGGATGGCCGCAGGCGACACGCTTTCCGCGGAAGCCTGTTGCACTATTGACATCAAGCCCTCCGACAATCCTCAAGACGGGCCCGACAATTGCTCGCAGCGACCGGTCTTGCTTTGAGCAAGATCAAAGGGCTCGCGGCACGAACGAGCCAAGACTTGTTGCGTTGCAGCGATCTTCCATGCCGAGGCCTGCGCAGGATTGAAGATGTCGACTTACCGTCTCGACAAGCTGTTCCAGCCGCGTTCGGTGGCAGTCATCGGGGCGAGCCCGCGCCCGACCTCGCCCGGCCGTGCAGTCATCGCCAGCCTTAAGGCCGCGGGCTTCGCGGGTCCGCTCTCCGTCGTCAATCCGCATCACCCGGAGATCGAGGGCATCCAGGCAGTGGCAACGATCGCCGCGCTGCAGCAGACGCCTGACCTCGCCGTGATCGCGGCGCCTGCCGATCAGGTGCCCGCGATCGTGGCCGAAGCCGGCGCGCGCGGCACACCGTCCGCCATCATCATCACGGCGGGACTGGGCCATGGCGAGGGCTCGCTCGCTGACGCTTGCGAGAAAACCGCGCGCAAGACCGGCCTGCGCCTCGTTGGACCCAATTGCCTTGGCGTCATGGCGCCGCACGCCAAGCTCAACGCAAGCTTCGCGGCGCATGCGGCACAGCCGGGCGACCTCGCGCTGATCTCGCAGTCGGGCGCGGTCGCGGCCGGTCTTGTCGAATGGGCCGCGACGAGGCGAATTGGATTTTCAGCCATCGTATCGCTTGGCGACAGCATCGACGTGGACTTCGGCGACACGCTCGACTATTTCGCGGTCGACCGCCGCACGCGCGCCATTCTCCTCTATGTCGAGTTGATCACGGACGCCCGCAA
This sequence comes from uncultured Alphaproteobacteria bacterium, assembly GCA_963753575.1. Taxonomy (GTDB): domain Bacteria; phylum Pseudomonadota; class Alphaproteobacteria; order Rhizobiales; family Xanthobacteraceae; genus VAZQ01. The sequence goes on along the minus strand of CAVWCR010000001.1, from coordinate 412,084 downwards.
GTTCATGTCGGCGGCGCGCGCAGCCGCGCGCGTGAAGCCCGTCCTGGTCGCGAAGGCGGGCCGGCATGCGCAGGGCGCCCGCGCCGCGCGCACCCACACCGGCGCACTCGCCGGATCGGATGCCGTCTATGACGCGGCGTTCCACCGCGCCGGTCTCTTGCGGGTGCTCGATCTCGACGAGCTGTTCACCGCCGCCGAAACGCTTGGACGACTGCGACCGTTCACCGGAGAGCGGCTGGCCGTCCTGACCAACGGCGGCGGCATCGGGGTCCTGGCGGTCGATCGGCTGGTGGATCTGGGCGGCACGCTGGCCGGGATTTCGCCGGAGGCCATGCGCGAGCTCAACGCTGCCCTGCCGCCGATCTGGTCGGGCGCCAACCCGGTCGACATCGTGGGCGACGCCGACCCGCCGCGCTATGCCAAGGCACTCGAAGCCTTGCTCAACGACCGCGAGAACGACGCCATCCTGGTGATGAACGTGCCGACGGCGCTCGCCTCCGCCCCAGAGGCCGCCAAGGCGGTCGTTGCCGTCACGCAGAAGCACCGCGGCACGATGGTGCCTGGCAAGCCTGTACTCGCGGTCTGGGTCGGCGGCGATCCGCAAGCCTGCGCGGCATTTGATGGCGCCGGCATTCCCAATTACGCGACCGAAGCGGAGGCGGTCAGCGGCTTCATGCATCTCGTGCGCTATCGGCGGGCGATCGATGCGCTGATGGCGACGCCGCCGAGCCTGCCGCAAGCTTTCGCACCCAACACGGCGGCAGCCAGGCGCGTGGTCGAAACCGCGTTGAGCGAGGGCCGCGCCTGGCTTGATCCGGTCGAAATCTATCGCCTGTTCGACGCCTACGCGCTGCCGGTGACGCCCGCGATGCTGGCGCCCGACGCGGACGCGGCGGTCGCGGCCGCCAATCCGTTCCTGGCCGCCGGCCAACCGGTCGTGCTCAAGATCCAATCGCCCGACATCATCCACAAGTCGGAAGTCAACGGGGTGCGGCTCAACCTCACCGATGCGCGCGCCGTGCGCGAGGCGGCAGGCGACATTCTCAAGCGCGCGAAGGCACTGCGGCCGGATGCCCGCATCTCGGGCGTCACCGTCTTTCCGATGATCACGCGAGCAGGCGCGCGCGAGCTGATTGCCGGCATCGCGGACGACCCGACCTTCGGCCCCGTCATCGTGTTCGGCCAAGGCGGCACTGCGGTCGAGCTGATCAACGACAAGGCGCTCGCCTTGCCGCTGCTCGACCTCAAGCTCGCGCGCGACCTCATCGCGCGCACGCGGGTGTCGCGCCTGCTCATGGCCTACCGCAATGTGCCGGCCGCAGACGAGGCAGCGGTTGCCCTGACGCTGGTCAAGCTCGCGCAGCTTGCCGCCGATCTGCCGCAGGTGCGCGAGGTCGATCTCAACCCGCTCTTGGCGGATCATGCGGGTGTCGTGGCGCTTGATGCCCGGGTCGCGATCGCGGCCGAGACCGGCGCCCGCCGCGGGCCGGCCGGCCATGCACGCTTCGCGATCAGGCCCTATCCGAAGGAATGGGAACGGCAAGTGGCGCTGCAGGACGGCACCGCCGTGCTGTTGCGGCCAATCCGGCCGGAAGACGAGGCGCTCTATGGCACCTTCTTCGCCGCGCTCACCGAGCGGGACCTGCGGCTGCGTTTCTTTGCGCCAGTGAAGGAGTTCAGCCATGCCTTCGTGGCGCGGCTCACGCAGCTCGATTACGCGCGCGCCATGGCCTTCATCGCGATCGACCAGGCGTCCGGCGCCATGCTCGGCGTCGTGCGCCTGCACGCCAACGCCAACTACGACGCCGGCGAATATGCGGTGCTGGTGCGCTCCGACCTCAAGGGCCGCGGGCTTGGCTGGCTGCTGATGCAGGCGGTGATCGACTACGCGCGCGCCGAGGGCCTGCGGCTGGTCGAAGGCCAGGTCCTGCGGGACAACACCACCATGCTGACGATGTGCCGCGAGTTCGGCTTCGAGATTACGCCCGATCCGCAGGACTCCGATCTCGTCATCGCGCGCCTGCGTTTACCGGGGAAGACGGGTGGGTGAAGCCACACCTATCCACTGTCGCCCCCGCGCAGGCGGGGACCCATAACCACCGGCCTCTCTTTCACAACGAAGACAGCGCCACACCGCTTGGCTGCGGCGTATGGGTCCCCGCCTGCGCGGGGACGACAAAAACAACTTCATAGAAATTAGCGTTTGGCCGCGCGGTCGGTTGGCGGCTCGATATCGTCATTGTCGAGAATGCGCAGCGCCGCGCCATCGACATCGTCGTACTGGCCGCTCGACAGCGACCACAGGAAGGCCGCAAGCCCGGTGAGGCCGAGAAGGAGCGCCATCGGTACGAGATAGACCAAGACGTTCACGGCGCGGCCTCCGGCGGCGAAGCGGCGGTTGCACCGGCGCGCAGCGCATTGAGCGTGACCAGGATCGAGGAGCCCGACATGGCGGCGGCTGCGATCAGGGGCGTCACGAAGCCTGCAATCGCGACCGGCACCGCAATCGTGTTGTAGATCACTGCGAGCCACAGGTTCTGCTGCATCAGTCGGCCGGCGCCGCGCGCGGTTGCCAGCGCGGCGACCACCGGCGCCAGCCGCTCGCCGAGAAAGACCGCGTCGGCATGCGTCTGCGCCACATAAGCGGCGCTGATCGGCGACATCGACACATGCGCTGCGGCAAGCGCGGGTGCGTCGTTGAGACCGTCGCCAACCATGAGCACGCGGGCGCCCTTGCTCTTCAATTCTTCGATCGCCGCAATCTTGTCCGCCGGCTTGAGGCCGCCCCGCCAGTTCGTCACCCCGAGCGCGGCCGCAATCGGCTCGACCGCCGACGCGCGGTCGCCCGACAGGATGCGCACGTCGAGCCCCGACGCGGCGAGCGCGCGCACCACCGCAACGGCATCGGGACGCAAGCGCTGCCGGATCGCAAACAGCGCAAGCCGGCCGGCATGTGAGAACACGATCGACGACACGTCGGCCTGCAACTCGGACGCATCGGCCGCGCCGCAGAAGGCGGCACTGCCGAGCCGCGCCTCGCTGCCGTCGATGATCGCACGCACGCCCTGCCCCGGCTCTTCGATCGCGCCGGCAAACGGCGTGCGCGTAGCGGCCTCGCGCGCCAGTGCCTGCGCCAGCGGATGGCGGCTCGACAGCGCGAGCCGCGCGGCGCGTTCCAGAAGCTCGGGCGCGAATGCATCCACGTTCTCGACGCGCGGCTCCGGCAGCGTGAGCGTGCCGGTCTTGTCGAAGATGACGGTGTCGGCCTCGGCCAGCCGCTCGATCGCGTCGCCCGCATTGAGGATGACGCCCGCCCGGAACAATGCCCCCGACGCCACCACCTGCACGGTCGGAATCGCCAGTGCCAACGCACAGGGACAGGTGATGATCAGGACCGCAATCGCAGTGATGATCGAATCGTGGATCGAGGCGCCCGCGACGAGCCAGCCGACCAGCGTGAGCGCGGCGGCAGCGTGCACCATCGGCGCATAAAGCCGCGCCGCGCGGTCGGAGAGCCGCAGATAGCGCGAGCGCGCCGAAGCCGCCTTCTCCAGAAGGCGCTCGACCTCGTCGATCAGCGTGCCCTCGCCCGCCGCCGTCACCCGCATGGTGAGCGCGCCAGCGTGGTTCAGACTGCCGCTGTAGACGACGGCACCGGCCGCAACCTTCCGAGGCATGGTCTCGCCGGTCACCAGGCTTTCGTCGATATCGGACGAGCCGGAGATCACCGTGCCATCCGCCGGCACCCGCTCGCCCGGCCGCACCAGGAGGCGATCGCCCGGCTTGAGCGCCGCCGCCGGCACCATCACGACCTCGCCGCCGTCATCGAAGCGATGCGCGACCTCGGCCTTGAGCGCCGCCAGATTGCCGGCCACCGCGCGGGTCCGCCGCCGCATGGCATGCTCGAGATAGCGCCCGCACAGAAGAAAGAACAGCAGCATCACGGCGGAGTCGAAATAGGCGTGCGGCGCGTGGCTCGCGGTCTCGTAAAGCGACATGCCAAGCGCCAGCAGGACGCCGAGCGAGATCGGCACGTCCATGTTGAGCTGGTGTGTGCGCAGCGCCCGCCAGGCACTGCGGAAGAACGGCTGTCCCGCATAGGCGGCAGCCGGCAGCGCGATCAAAGCCGACAGCCAGTGGAAGAAGTCGCGCGTCTCCGGCGTCATGTCGGAGACGTTGCCGGACCAGACCGAGACCGAGAGCAGCATGATGTTCATGGCCGCGAAGCCCGCGACCGCAAGCGCTCTCAGCAACGCCCGCGCGGTCGCGGCCTCCTCGTTCTCGGCGCGCTGCGGCTCGAACGGATGCGCGTGGTAGCCGATGCGTTCGAGCGCATCGACCAAGGCGGAGGCTTCGATCTCCCCGGGCCGCCAATCCACCGCAAGACGGCGATTGGTGAAGTTGAGCCTCGCGTCGACCACGCCGGGCAATTGCTTGAGCCCGTTCTCGATCTTGCGGATGCAGCCGGCGCAGCCGACGCCCTCGACCGCAAGATCCATGTGCGCCATGTTGCCGGCGCGCTTGACGAAGAGCGAGAGATCGAGGGTCTCGGCCATGGCGTCGCTTCAGCGCAGCATCACGCGGTTCTTGGAGCGGAACAGGCGCTTGCCGCCGCGCGACAACTCGATCACCAGATCCCATTGGCCGGCCGCCGCCGTGGTCGTGCCGCGGAAGCGGCCGACGCCGGTGCCCGTGAGCAGCACGGCATGGTCGGCGCGCCGGTCGGTCGGACGCTCAAGCTCCGCGGTCGCCTCGAGGTTCGGCACGGGAAGGCCGGTGGCATCGCGTGCGCTCACCTCGACGATGGTTGCTTCGCCTTCGATCGCGGCCTTCGCGCTCACGTCCCAATGCAACGCATCCTGCGCCTGCGCGTTCGCCATCTCGCGTGCGAAGGCCAGGCCGGCGCGATAGGAGCTCTCGGTCTCGAGACCCCTGAAGGTCGAGATCGCCGCATAGGCCATGATGGCATTCACGCCGAAAACCACCCCGAAGAACGCGACGAGACCGGCGAACACCATGCGGCCGGTCAGGCGGAATTCGTTGCCGTCCTCCCCGCGCAAGCGAGGACCCATAATCACTGGCTTCTCGTTTACAACGAATGCGTCGCCACACTGCTTGGCTGCGGCGTATGGGTCCCCGCCTGCGCGGGGACGACGCTGAGGAATTAACTCACGCTCTGACATGAGACTCTCACGGTCCGCGGAAATGGTCGGAGGCGGTCGCCTGCCGCCCCGTCGTCTCATCGGTGATGTGGAAGGTCAGCGGTATGGAGGCCGCCGGCTTCAGTGTCTGATAGGTGCTCACCAGCGCCCTCACCTCGCGGGTCTGGTCGGGGCCAACCGAAACGATCACGGTGCGGCCGTTGTTGCCGTCGATACCGGCAACGCGCAGCTCGAGATCGGACAGGCCTTCCACCGACAGCACGAAGTTCCGCGTCTGCAGCATCTTGTTGAGGATGCGCACCGTGAAGCCGTTGCGCAGTTCGCCGTCCGTCAGCCGCACGAATACCGGATTGCGGTCATGGATGACGCTGATCGATTCGGTATGCCGTGTCGCCAGCGTATAGAGCATGATTGCGCCAACGATGCCGATCATCGCGACGTAAAGGATGGTGCGGGCGCGCACGATCCGCACGAACGGCCGCTCGTGCGCCTGCCGCCGCTTGATGTTGAGATCGGTGTCGTAGGCGATCAGCCGCGCCGGGCGGCCGATCTTCGCCATCACGTTGTCGCAGGCGTCGATGCACAGGCCGCACTGGATGCAGCCGAGATTGGGGCCGCCGCGGATGTCGACCCCGGTCGGACAGACGTGGACGCATTGATAGCAGTCGATGCAGTCGCCCGCCGGCTGTCCCTGCGCGCGCAGCGCCTCGCTCTTCTTGACCGAGGCGCGCGGCTCGCCGCGATCGTAGCGGTAGGTGACGTTGAGCGCATGCTCGTCGGTGAGCGCCGCTTGGATACGCGGCCACGGGCACATGTAGAGACAGACCTGCTCGCGCATGTGGCCGGCGAGCGTATAGGTCATGAACGTCAAGATCCCGATCCAGAGATAGGCGATGAACGGCGCCTGGAACGTGGCGAGGTCCTTCACCAGCGTCGGCGCGTCCGCGAAGTAGAGCACCCAGGCGCCGCCGGTCCACCAGGCCACCATCAGCCAGAGGAAGTGCTTGAGGCCGGTGCGCCCGAGCCGCTCGATGGTCCACGGCTGGCGCTCGCGCAGCATGTGCTCGCGGCGATCACCTTCGGTCCAGCGCTCGATGGTCTGAAACAGATCGGTCCACACCGTCTGCGGGCAGAGATAGCCGCACCAGATGCGACCGGCGACTGCGTTCATCAGGAACAGCGCCATCGCGGCGAGGATGAGCAGGCCGGTGAGGTAGTAGACCTCCTGCGGCCAGATCTCGATGAAGAAGAAATAGAAACGGCGGTTGGGCAGATCGACCAGCACTGCCTGGCTGGGCGCATTCGGGCCGCGATCCCAGCGCACGAACGGGAGCAGGTAATAGACCCCGAGCGTCAGGTAGAGGACGATCCACTTGATGCGCCGGTAGGTCCCTCTGACGCGCTGCGGATAGATGTGCCGGCGCGCGGCGTAAAGCGGCGTGTCGTCCTCGGGCTCCGGCACATCGGGCGCGGCGGGCGGCGACGATCCCGAGAGCTCGGCATCCTTGACAAGCTTGAGCAGAGGCGGTTCGCCCGCCTGTCCCTGCTTGATCGTTGCTGCGCCGTCGCTGCCTGGGCGCATGGCCTACTTCTCCCCGCCCCCCAGCGTGTACACAAAGACCGCGAGCGCCTTGATGGTAGCGTCGTCGAGCCGCCCGGCCCAGGCCGGCATGACGCCGCCGCGGCCGTTCCAAACGCCTTCAAAGATCGTTGCCTTGTCGGGGCCATAGAGCCAGATGGGGTCGGTCAGGTCGGGCACGCCAAGCGCACGATTGCCCTTGCCGGCCTGGCCGTGACAGACGACGCAGTTTTGCATGAAGACCGCCTTGCCGGCCGCAAGGTCGGCCTTGGGATCGGTCGTCAGGCCCGAGAGCGATCGGACATAGTCGGCGACATTTTCGATCTCGGCGCGCTTGAGCCGGCCGTCGCGGCCGAAATCGGGCATCATCGGCCCCTGGCGCGTCTTGGGATCGCCTGCGCGGACGCCATGCCGGATGGTCTCGACGATCTCGTCGAGCTTGCCGCCCCAGAGCCAATCGTTGTCATTGAGATTGGGATAGCCCTTGCCACCACCCCCGCCGGCGCCGTGACAGGGCGCGCAGTTCTCGCCGAAGGCCGGACGCCCCTGCGCACGCGCAAACTCGAGCAACTGCTGATTCGCAACGATCTCCTGCAGCGAAGCTGCCGTAAGCCTACTCACCATCGGGCCGCGTTGCGCCTTGAGCGCATTGAGCTCCGTCACCACCGCCTCGCGCGAGTGCCAATGGAACGCGCCCTGGGTGTAGGAGCTCACGAGCGGCCAGGACGGATACACGATCCAGTAGCCCACCGACCAGACGATGGTCGCGTAGAACACCCATAGCCACCAGCGCGGCAGCGGCGTGTTCAGCTCACGGATGCCATCCCAGCTATGGCCGGTAGTGACGGTGCCGGTGACGGCGTCGGTTTCCTGCTTGTCGGCCATGTCAGTCCTCGCGAAGCGGAATGCGCGCAGCCTCGTCGAACTGGCGCTGGCGCGACGGCCACAGCGCATACACGAGCACGACGAGGAAGATCGCGACGAAATAGAGCAGGCCCCAGGTCTGGGCGAACTCGGCGAGCGTCTGGTAGATCGAACTCATCGGTCACCTCAGCGGATGTTGGCTTTGTCGTCGTAGAGCTTGAAGTCGACCAGCGTGCCGAGCACCTGCAGGTAGGCGATCACGGCATCCAGCTCGGAGACACGGGCGGGATTGCCGTCGTAATCGCGCGACTGCGCCTTCGGATAGCGCTTGGCGAGATCGACCGCCTCCGGCGCGCCGGTGGTCGCCTGGGTGCGCAGATCAGCCTTCGCCTGCGCGATCATCTCGGGCGTATAGGGAACGCCGAGCACCGCCTGGACCTTCAGGTCGTCGGCGATGTGCTCGTAGTCGAGCTCGGTCGCCATGAGCCACGGATAGGCCGGCATCACCGTCCCGGGCACCACCGACCGCGGCGCATTGAGATGGTCGCGATGCCAGCCGTCGGAATATTTGCCGCCGACGCGCGCCAGATCCGGACCGGTGCGCTTCGAGCCCCATTGGAACGGCCGGTCATACATGCTCTCGGCCGCGAGCGAATAATGGCCGTAGCGTTCGACCTCGTCACGCAGTGGGCGGATCATCTGCGAATGGCAGTTGTAGCAGCCCTCGCGCACGTAGATGTTGCGGCCGGCGAGTTCGAGCGGCGTATAGGGCCGTATGCCGTCGACCTTCTCGATGGTGCTCTTGAGATAGAACAACGGCGCAATCTCGACCAGCCCGCCGATCGCGATCACGACCAGGATGCCGATGACGAGGAGGATCGAGTTCTTCTCGAAGATGACGTGGCGCGTCCAAAGCGACATCGGTGCCTCCCTATTCGGCCGGCGCCAAGGTGGTCTGACCGACCGGCGCAGCCGCCGGATGGACCGTCCGCCACAGGTTGAAGACCATGATCAGGGCGCCAGCGAGGAACAGGGCGCCGCCGAGCGCGCGAATGACGTAGAACGGGTGCATCGCTTCCACGGTCTCGATGAAAGAATATTCGAGGAAGCCGAGCTTGGTGTAGGCGCGCCACATCAGGCCCTGCAGGATGCCCGACGCCCACATCGCCGTGATGTAGAGCACGATGCCGATGCTCGAGATCCAGAAGTGCCAGTTGACGAGCCTGACCGAATAGAGCCGCTCGCGGTTCCACAGCCACGGCACCAGGCAGTAGATGGCGCCGAACGAGATGTAGGCGACCCAGCCGAGCGCGCCGGAATGCACATGCCCGATGGTCCAGTCCGTGTAGTGTGACAGTGAGTTGACCGCTTTGATCGACATCATCGGGCCCTCGAAGGTCGACATGCCGTAGAAGCCGACGGAGACGACCATCATGCGCAGCACCGGATCGGTGCGCAGCTTGTCCCAGGCGCCCGAGAGCGTCATCAGGCCGTTGATCATGCCGCCCCACGACGGCATCCACAGCATCACCGAGAAGGTCATGCCCAGCGTCTGCGCCCAATCCGGCAGCGCGGTGAAATGCAGATGGTGCGGACCGGCCCAGATATAGAGGAAGATCAGCGCCCAGAAGTGGATCACCGAGAGCCGATAGGAGTAGACCGGCCGCTCCGCCCGCTTCGGGATGAAGTAATACATGATGGCGAGGAAGCCGGCGGTCAGGAAGAAGCCGACCGCGTTGTGGCCGTACCACCACTGCACCATGGCGTCCTGCACGCCCGACCACACGATGTAGGACTTGGGCGAGAACAGCGACACCGGGACCGCCGCGTTGTTGCCGAGATGCAGGACCGCGATCGTCAGGATGAAGGCGAGATAGAACCAGTTGGCGACATAGATGTGCGGCTCCTCGCGCCGCATGATCGTGCCCAGATAGACGAGGAAGTAGACGACCCAGACGACCGTGAGCCAGAGGTCGGCGTACCATTCCGGCTCGGCGTATTCCTTCGACTGGGTGATGCCGAGCAGATAGCCGGTGCCGGCGATCACGATGAAGAAATTGTAGCCGAGCACGACGAACCAGGGCGCGACGTAACCCGCGAGACGCGCACGGCAGGTGCGCTGCACGACATAGAACGAGGTGGCGAGCAGCACGTTGCCGCCGAAGGCGAAAATCACCGCGGAGGTGTGCAGCGGCCGGAGGCGGCCGAACGAGAACCAAGCAAGATCAAGGTTGAGGACCGGGAACGCCAGTTCCAGCGCCGCCCACAGGCCGACCGAGAAACCCGCGATGCCCCAGAACATGGCGGCGACCGTCGCGAACTTGACCGGCCCCATATTGTAGTTGGGCTTGCCGTCGACCGTGAGCAGCGGCAGTTCCGCCGGACGATCGTAGTAGTGACCGATGATCTTGAACACGGCCGCAACGCTGGCGGCCGCGAACAGGTAGGCATGAAACGCGTACTCGGACGTATAGGCGTTCGCCGCCACGATCACGGAAAGGAACGCAAGCACCACGAAGGCGATCGCCGATCCTCCCTCACCAATGGTCATACTCTTGCGAGCGACTGCCGACTGCGCCATCTGGTCGTGCCTTCGAGCTGAATGGAGTTGGGGCAGGAATGCCAACACGGACTGTCCAGGACCCAATCGCGGATCACCCCAACTGAGTCCTTGACTCAGATCAAGCCGTCCCTTCGACTAAAGGCGAGCATGCGTGTGCATAGCTACGCCATTTGCGAAAACACGGGGACTATGAGCGAACCATCGGGTCGCGGTCGTCGGACAGTCGGCGGGCTCGGCTGCAAACCGATTGCTCTGGCAGAGCGTCTGCAGTTCCCGCATGGCACGGCTCGGCCAGCACCATATCGATTGCGCAACGCCTGAGATGTTCCATTCTTCGACCGAGCAGATCGGCGGATACCGGCCATTTGCCCACCAGAATGGTCGACTTTAGCTCGTTCGCGCCGTCGTTGAGCGCCGCTTCGACTTTGCGGGCGGGGCAGCGATCAACATTACGCCACATCCGCCACCACCGCGCAAACCTGCACAACCGCGGGCGCGTCTCAGCGATATCGACATCAAAATCGATCGGGTGAATCATGGCGATTAGCCTCTCGCAAGAAGCCCGTCCGCTTGGCGCGTCAGGACGCCCGCGTCTTCGTCTCGTCCTCTTCCGACATGATGACCATGCCTGACGTCGGCTCGATCCAGGCCAGGTGATCGTGCACCGCTTTCACGCCGGGAACGTTCTCGGCCGCGACGATGAAGGCCTGGCGCTCGCGCTCATCCGTGATCACGCCCCAAAGACCGACCACACCGTCGCGCACCACGACGTTGATGTGCGGCGCCCAGGGCTGCTTGCCGCATTCCGCTATGATCCGCTCGCGGATCGTCGCATCGTCGCCCGCCGGCGCCTTGACCTCGCGCGACACGCTCGCGAGCGCATGCAGCAGATTGGCCCTGCTAACCACGCCGACAACCTTGCCATCCTGCACCACCGGCAAGCGCTTGATGCGGTGGCGCTCCATCAGGCTAACCACTTCGTCAAGCGGCGTTTCGGGCGTGATGGTCTGCGGCTCGGGCGTCATGATCTCTTCGACCTTCTGCCCGGATGCATGAACATATTCGTCGGCAAGCTTGCCCGGCCCGAGCAGGAATTCCAGCCAGCGCGGTCGATGGCGCTGGGTGCCGAGCTCGCCACGGCGGAGAAAGTCGCCTTCGGTCACCATGCCGACGAGGCTACCCTTGGCGTCGACTACTGGCAGCCCGCTGATCTTGTGCTGCAGCATCAGCCGCACGGCGCGCGTGACCGAGGCCTCCGGCTCGACCGAAATGACTCCCCAGGTCATGACGTCGTGCGCTTTCATGGCTCATCTCCTCAAGGTTTGCGACCGGCTCTTCCAGCACTCATGCATTCAACCGGCTCAGGGCCAAACGGTTGCGTAGCACGATCCGCCGCGAGCTCGGGAGCTCGATGGTCGCCGCGTTCTCCAGCATGGTTAGTGTACGCGAGACCGTCTCGATGGTGAGACCCAGATAATCGGCGATGTCCTGACGCGACATCGGCAGCTCGAGCGCATTGCCGTTCGAGCCGCGATCCGCCATCTCGAGGAGGAAGCCCGCAACCCGCTCCTGCGCGGTCTTGATCAGAAGCAGGATATGGTCCTGCACCCGGCTGAGCTCGCGGCCGGTGAGGGCCCAGAGCTGACGGGCGACCTCGTTGTCCCGCCCGGCGAGCGCAACCAGCGCGCTGCGCTTGATCACAAGCACTTTCGAATCGGTGATCGCCTCGGCCGAGAAGGTGTGCTCATCCGCGGTTTCCAGGCCGAACACGTCGCCCGGCATATAGAATGCGCCGATCTGCCGCCGGCCGTCGGACAGCACCTTGTAGGTCCGCACCGTTCCGCTGATCACCTTGTAGAGGTAATCCGCCGGCTCGCCTTCCCCGTAGATTTCCGCGTTACGGGCAAACGACATCGGCGCACCCATGACGTCGATGCTGCTATCGATGGGGCGGCTTTCCGGAGATGGGAGGATCTTGGTCGAAGTCGGTTTGACAAAAGCCCTGCGGACATCTGGTACCATGGCTCCACCTCCGGAGATCTGCTGCTCAAACTGAGCTAAGCTCCCGGCCCACAGAGCAAAATTCAGATAATCTCCATAAGGGGTATCCCTTAGGCCGATACGGAACCCGATGCGATTGAAGTCCGCCAATCCAGCCGCCCCGGCGAGCACCGTCCGCCCCCGAGTGGAGCCGGCGCGGCTGTCGGACATGGCCCGGAACTCATTGATTCAATATGGAATTGCAGTCCTGGCCGTTGCCCTCGGCTGGCTCGCCCAGCGCGAGCTTTCGCCGATCCTGGGGACCGGCGCGCCGTACCTGTTCTTCACACCGGCGGTTCTGGTGGCGGCGGGGCTTGGCGGATTGGGGCCCGGGCTGCTCGCCACGGCGCTCAGCATCGGCCTCGCCCTCTTCGTCGTGAAAGTTCACACAACGTTCACGGGCGCCGAAGTCCTCGACGACATGATCTTCGTGCTGATTGGGGGCAGTATCGCGTGGATCGGCGAGCAGCTGCAGCGCAGCCGCGTGCGGGCCTCCGCCAGCAGCGCGGATGCGCTGGCCCGGGAGGCGCACTTCAAGTCGATACTCGACACCATTCCGGATGCGATGATCGTCATCGACGAACAAGGAATCATCCAGTCCTTCAGCGCGGCGGCCGAGCGGCTGTTCGGCTATGCGCCGAGCGAAGTTCTGGGAACCAACATCAACCGGCTGATGCCGTCGCCCTATCGTGAGAACCATCATTCATACATCGAACGCTACTTGCGGACCGGCGAACGGCGCATCATCGGCATCGGACGGGTGGTGGTCGGCGAGCGCAAGGACGGCTCGACCTTTCCGATGGAGCTAGCGGTTGGAGAGATGCGTTCCAGCAACCAACGCTACTTCACGGGCTTCATCCGCGACCTGACCGAACGCCAGCAGACCGAGGCGCGGCTGCAAGAGCTGCAGTCGGAGCTCGTCCACATCTCGCGCCTGTCCGCGATGGGCGAGATGGCCTCGACGCTCGCTCATGAGATCAACCAGCCATTGTCGGCCATTGCCAATTACCTGAAGGGCTCCCGGCGGCTCCTGGAGGACGCCAAAGACGATCGCTCCGTCATGCTGCGGGACGCCGTGGACAAGGCGGCGGACCAGGCGCTGCGGGCCGGGCAGATCATCCGGCACCTGCGCGATTTCGTGGCGCGCGGCGAAAGCGAGCGGCGGATGGAAAGCGTGCGCAAGCTGGTCGAAGAGGCGGCCGCGCTGGCGCTCGTCGGAGCCCAACAGCAGGGCGTCCGCGTGCGGTTCCGATTCGACCCCGCGGTCGACCAGGTGCTGGCCGACAAGGTGCAGATTCAACAGGTTTTGCTCAACTTGATACGTAATGCGGTCGAAGCTATGGAGGGCTGCGAGAAACGCGAATTGCTGATTTCGACTGCGCCCGCCGGGGAAGGCATGATTGCGCTCAGTGTGGCCGACAGCGGTACCGGGATGGCGCCCGAGATGACAACGCGGCTGTTTCAGCCGTTTGTCTCGACCAAGCGCAATGGTATGGGCGTCGGCCTCTCGATTTCACGGACGATTGTCGAGAGCCATGGCGGACAGATCAGTTGTGAGCCGAACCCCGGCGGCGGAACGATCTTCCGCTTTACGTTGCGTTCCGTGACCGACGAGGAGTTCAGCGATGCCGTCTGATGTCACAGTTCATGTGATCGACGACGACGAAGCCGCGCGCGATTCGCTGGAATTCCTGCTGAAGACCGCGGGCATTGACGTAAGGGCTCACGAGTCTGCCGCGGACTTTCTGAACAACGCGGCGGAGATCAAATCCGGCTGTATCGTCACCGACGTCAGAATGCCCGACATCACCGGCATTGACCTCTTGAAGAAGCTGAAGGAGCTCAAGATCGACATCCCGGTGATCCTGGTCACCGGTCACGGCGACGTGCCTCTTGCTGTCGAAGCCATGAAGATCGGGGCTGCGGATTTTCTTGAAAAGCCGTTCGACGACGAGGTCCTGCTCAGCGCGGTGCGTTCGGCTCTCGACCACCAGGGCACCACCAACAAGCGGCGGGCGGAATGTGCCGAGATCGACGGCCGGCTGGCGACCCTGTCGAACCGCGAGCGCGAGGTTCTCCACGGCCTCGTGCGCGGCCTCGCCAACAAGCAGATCGCGTTCGATCTCGGGATCAGCCCCCGCACGGTCGAGATCTACCGCGCCAATCTGATGACCAAGATGCAGGCGTCGAGCCTCTCCGATCTGGTACGGATGGCCTTGATCGCGGAGATTCAGACCCCCTCGGCGTCGTGAACAGCATTACGGCGGTTGCCGACAGTCGGCGAGGCCAGCATTGAGCCACATCAATGCGCCAGCGCCGATACGCGCGCTTTCTAGCCTGCCAAGAATCGAAGGGGCGCGCGTGGCACAATGAATTCGCAGCGCGAAAGACGCGGCGGCATCGTCGTCGTCATCGATGACGATCCGGCCGTGCGCAACTCACTCAAGTTCTCGCTTGAGATCGAAGGCTTTATCGTCTGTCTTTGCGAGACAGCATCGGACCTGTTGAACGCGCTTGCCCTGCCGGAATGCAACTGTCTTGTGGTTGATCAGCAGATGCCGGGAATCTCGGGCCTTGATCTCATTACCGAGCTTCGGGACCGAAAGGTTTCGACGCCCGCCATCCTGATGACAAGCTATCCTGACGCTGCGCTTGCCCGGCGCGCGGCAAGCGCCAATGTTCCGATCGTGGAGAAACCGCTCCTGAATAACGCGCTGGTCGAACTCATCCGCCAGGCCTGCGCCCCGGACCCCCGAGCCTGAGCACACCCCATGTCCATCGCCCGATTACTGTTGATCGCGACGTTGTCGGCAGCCTCGCCAGCCGCCGCGCAAGATGACGCCGCCCTCAAACGTCAGGGACATGCGCTCCTGGCAAAACACTGTGCGCGCTGCCACGCCATCGAGCCGACCGGCAACAGCCCGCACCGCCAGGCACCGCCGTTCCGGACCATCGGCCGGAAATATCCAACCGAATGGCTGGCGGAAGCCTTGGCGGAAGGTCTCTCCACCGGCCATCCCGACATGCCGGAATTCGTGTTCGAGCCCGATGAAGTGAGCGCAATTTTGGCCTATTTGCAGTCGATCCAGGTCCCAGGGACAGGGCCTTCTCCAAGGAGATGATCAAGTGATGACAATGCGCGCGACACTGGCGTTCCTGGCGGCGGCGGCCGTCGTTGGCTGCAACGCGGCTCAAGCCGCCGATATCGAGCATGGCGAGACACTGGCGCGGCGCTGGTGCGCACCCTGCCACGTCGTCGCGTCAGATCAGCAGCGGCCCACCGGCGAAGCACCCCCGTTCGCCACCATTGCGCGGAAGCCCGACTTCGACATCAACCGACTGACGAACTTCCTGCTTAATCCCCACCCCAAGATGCCCAACATGTCGCTGACCCGCGCAGAGGCGGCCGACATCGCTGCCTATATCGCCTCGCTCGGGCACTAGAAATCATTTCTTCCGGGTCCCTGCCGCCCGGGCGGCGAAGCGAAGAAGCTTGTGGACTTGCACGACCGGCAGGCCTGACGAGCGGTCCTTGACCTTGGTCAAAGCCGCCCGCGGGCGTCCCTCGCTTAGATACCACAAGGATCGGCAGACCCGATCCGTGGCACCAGGAGAGGGACGCAAAGATGACGGTCGCAACCCAGGAAAGACCAAAAACCGCCGGCGGTGAGCCGCCGGTCAAGGCGCGCGAGCTGATGGAAAAGCTCAATGCCGACGCCAGCAAGCTGAACATCTGGGTACGCACGGAAATGAACGCGCCGGCGCAGCGCGCCTGGTTCGCCGACACGGGCGGCACGAGCGGTGCCGGCGCAATGGCGGCAGGCGGCCGCGTCTCCGCCAACCAGCTCAAGGCAGTCCCGAGCTTCTGGCGCTGGCAGGACTACCGCCCGTTTCTCGATCGCATCAACGAGATCGCGGCGCGCGCCGACGTGTCACCGATCGAATTCGCCGACCGGCAGAGCATTCTGCTGACCAATCCCGGGCTCGCCGGCCGCCTGCAGGTCACGTCCACGATGCGCTGCGCGATCTCGATCTATACGCCGGGCGATGTTGCGCCGGCCCATATTCACAGCGCCAATGCGAGCCGCACCATCCTGTCCGAAAAGGGCGGCTACACCAACGTCGAGGGCGAGCGCTGCGAAGCCGTGCGCGGCGACCTGATCATCACCCCGAACGGCACCTGGCATAACCACGGCAACGATTCCGATACCCCGGTGGTGTGGATCGACATGCTCGACTGGCCGCTGCTTGAGGTGCTCGACATTGCCTGGGTCGATCTCGACTACAAAGGCGCCGGCGACGAGAGCAACGCCAAGATCCAGAAAACCGTCCACACCGATGGCTATTCCAGCCGGCTCTACGGGCATGGCGGCCTCAAGCCGACATTCGTGCAGCACAAGCGCGGCTGGGGGCACAATCCCGATGCCATGATCCACTACCGCGGCGCCGACGTGCGCGAGGCGCTCGACGGCTTGCGGAAGGAGAAGGGCGACCCCTACGAGGCGATCCAGCTTGAGTTCGTCAATCCGGCGAACGGCGGCCCGGTCGGTCGTACACTGCAATACGCGGCGCAACTCCTGCGGCCTGGCGAAGAAACGCTGCCGAAACGCGAGACCTCCAACACCTTCATGGTGGTCATGGACGGCGAGGGCTATACCGAGGTCGGCGGCCAGCGCTTCGCGTGGACGCAGAACGACATCGTGGTGATGCCGAACTTCCTGTGGCGCCGCCACGTCAACACCGGCAAGAGCGACGCGGTGCTCTACACCGTCACTGACAGCTCGTTGATGCGCAACATCGGCCAGTACCGCGCCCAGGGCAGGGCGGCCGACGGCAGCATCGTGCAAATCGTCGAGTAACGACCACGGAAAAGATTGCGGGCGCCGCTGCTAGAGCGGCGCCCGTCCGTATTCCTTGTTCATTCTCCGATCGGTGCCTCTACGTCGCAGCCTCGACGCTGACGACCTGGAAGGTGTGTTGCTCTCCATCTTCCTCGCTGATCGAGACATATTCGCCCGGCGCGAAGGCATGGCTGCCGAACCGATAGCCGGCCTCGTCATCTTCGGTCGTGCTTGCATCGTAATCGAACACCCAGCGCGCATGCTCTGCGCCGCCCGGCTTGTGGACCAGGAGACCCACCTGTTCGTCCTCCCCGTCCCAGAACCGCCGCACGCGGCAATGGTCGCGGTGCTGATGCCAGAGCTTGGCATCGATATGCCCTTTGGCGTCGAGCGGCGCCACGAACTCATAGCCGTGCCGGGCCGAGCCGTTGGGAAACTCCTTGGAACGGGCAAGATTGAGCCGGATGCGCTTGAAGTCGTGCGGCAGCTTCATGGAAACGTCCCTTCCCTGGAAAGCACCAAAGTGCCTAATCCCAATCACTGCTGGCAACGTTGACCTGGGTCAAAGCTCGTAGCGCGTCGGCGCTCCCGGCGGAAGGCCGTCTCACGAGGCCGCGAAATAGTCCGGAACCAGGGCCGAGCGCTGCCCGCGGAACACCAGCACCGGGACGCTGCTGTGCGTCAGCACCTTGACGGTCTCGCTGCCCAGTACGATGGCCGAAATCCCACTCCGGCCATGCGACGCCATCACGATGAGATCGCAGCCCCTGTTGCATGCCGCGTCGATGATCGCCCGATAGGGCTGGTTGTGCTCCGCATGCACGACGTCGCAATCGACTCCGGCCTTGTCGGCAGCCTCGGTGATCTGCGCCAGGCGTCCTGCCGCAGCCGCGGCAATGTGCTCGCGCGCGGCGCCGGCTGCTTCGCCGGCACCCGCCGGGGACCGCGGATGTGAGACCGTCAGGCCTGTGACCTTGGCGCCGACCGCCTTCGCGAGGGCTATCCCATAGTCGATGGTTTCGGCGGAGAGCGCCGAGCCGTCGGTCGGGATAAGGATGTGGGTATGCATCAGCAACGCCTCAAGCACCGGCGCGGCCGGCCTGCCGCTCGCCGTCGCGTCCCCGACTCTCTAATCGCAACGATGCCGAAGCGTATTTGATCCTGATCAAAGCGTCGCAGCACAGCAGGGTCAGCATCACAACGGCAGAAGCAAGAGGAGGGAGCCATGCCGGCTGGCGAGACGTTTTTTATAGCGGGGTTCATCGTTGCCTTCGCGGTTTTCGCGATCGCATTGGGGTGGGCGGACCATCAAACCCGTGGTCTCGGGAAGTAGCCGAGCGTGGCACCGTTGCGACGTGGGCGCGCCTATCGCGCGCGATGAAGAGAATCGCGCGCCCCGACGCGGTCGTCGGCAGCCAATTGACGCAGCCGATCGGGGTTCCTGACTTCGACGTGCCCGGCATGGACATGAACACCGACCGACCGCAGCTTGGCGAAGGCGCGGGAGAGCGATTCTGGCTTGAGCCCGAGCCGGCCCGCGATCAGCGTCTTGTCGTAGGGAAGCGCAATGGTGCAGGTCTCTTCGCCATTGGGACAGAGCGATATCAGGAACTCCGCGAGCCGTTGCACGCCGAGCTTGGCTTTCAGCTGCTCGACCTGCTGAACCAGATGGCTCATATGTTGCGCCATTGCGGCAATCATCGCCTGCGCGAATTCCGGGGTGCTGCGAATGCACTGAACGATGTGCTGAGCCGGGACGCGGATGACGCGGGCATCACTCACGGCCTCGGCCGTGTGCAGGTAGGGATGCCCGGTGAAGGCTGCCGATTTCAGCAAAGCTGTCGCCCTTGGCAAGCACATTGATAACGGCCTCGTCGCCCGCAACGGTGATGCGATAGAGCTTCACCCAGCCCTCCACCACGATGAAGAAAGCGCTGGCCGGGTCGTCCTGCCGGCAGACGATATCGTGCTCCCGCAGCGACAATGTCGTAGCCGGCGCGATCATCTGATGGATCATGGGCGGATTGAGACCGCGAAAAACATTGATGCGCCGGACGATGTCGAGATCATCAGGGCTCGGGGCCGATGCCATGTCTTGAAGTCTCTCTCCCAGTGCCAGTCATCATGCCACGCGCCCGATCAGCCGGGCAAGCCGACGACATCGCAGTTTTCCTTGCCGCGCGCCAGGGCCGGTTCCGCGTCCTGGGAAATCGGCATACTGTGAGCGAACACGGCGAAGAGATTCGGGTCTCTCCATGACGATGCGGCAGGTCTGGCACCGAGCGGGAGAGCTGCGCCATCGCCTCTACGAGATCATGGAACATGGCACGATCGGGGATCGGACCGGGCTTGTCGTCGGTCGGCTGATCGCCCTGCTGGTCGTCGTCAACCTGGTGGCGATGACGCTCGAATCGGTTCCAGCTTTCGAGGCCCGCTACACTGCGCTGTTCACCGCAATCGAGCTGTTGTCGCTCGTCGTCTTCACCATCGAATACGGATTGCGGATCTGGGCCGCGCCGGAGCATGCGCCCTATCGACACCTGAGCGCGTACCAGGCGCGCCGGCGCTTCATCTTCAGCGCGCTCGGGCTCATCGACCTCATGGCAGTCCTGCCCTTCTGGTTTGCATTCCTGTTGCCGGCCGACCTGCGAGGGCTCCTGGTCTTGCGCATGGTGCGCTTCCTCAAGCTCGCCCGCTATTCGCCCGCCATGCGCTCGCTGCTCGACGCCCTCTATCGCGAGCGCCGCGCTCTGTTCGGCTGCTTCGTGATCCTGATCGGGGCGGCGCTCCTTTCCGCCAGCATCATGCACATGGTGGAGCGCGGTGCGCAGCCGGAGAAATTCGGCACCATTCCTGACGCAATGTGGTGGGCGATCGTCACGCTCGGCACGATCGGTTACGGCGACGTGGTTCCGGTGACGGCACTGGGACGCGTCATTGCATCCCTGACGATCTTCATCGGCCTCATCATGATCGCGCTGCCGATCGGCATCATTGCGACCGCGTTCGCGGACGAAATCCACCGCCGCGACTTTGTCGTCACCTGGAGCATGGTGGCGCGCGTCCCGCTGTTCGCCGAATTGCAGGCGAGCGATATTGCCGACATCATGCGCCTCTTGCGCGCCCAGCAGGTTGAGCCAGGCGCCATTGTTGTGCGCCGCGGCGAGCCCGCCCATTCGATGTACTTCGTCGCCGCCGGCGAGGTCGAAATCGAGCTCAGACACAAGCACGTCCGGCTCGGGCCTGGCCATTTCTTCGGCGAGGTAGCGGTACTGCGCCGGGCGCGGCGCTCGGCCACGGCAGTTGCGACCACACGCACGAGCCTCCTGGTACTCGATGCCCACGATCTGCACGCCTTGATGGAACGCGAGCCGCGCATCGCGGAGCGCATTCGCGAAGTGGTTCGCAGCCGGATCGGGCAAGACATCGTCAGCCCGCGCGGCGATATCGTGACCGAGGAGTTGGAGGACGCCGATATCGTGCAAGCACCCGAGCACACGCCGTCCGAAAAGGCGTGACGGCCCGCAGGTCGCACGCAATGCCGCGCGCAATGCCGTGCGCGCAATATTGACCTAGCTCAAGGTGCGTCCGCTCTTGCGATGGCAACCATATGGCCGAGGGAGCTTCTGCCATGACGGACGTTGCGCGCCTGATCTTCTTGACCGCCATCGCGGCATCGGCCCCGAGCCCGGGTTGGGCGCAGGATACCGCCGCGCAGGGGCTTCTGCTCGCGCGGCAACTCTGCTCGGAGTGCCACGCCGTCGAGAAAAGCCAGGCGCGCTCGCCCAATCCCGCCTCCCCGACGTTCGAAACCATTGCCAATACCCCGGGCATGACCGCCATCGCGCTATCGGCCGCGCTGCAGCGTCCGCACCGCGCGATGCCGAACGTGATGCTCGATGCCAATCAGCTCAGCAGCATCGTGGCCTACATCCTGAGCCTGCGGCGAGCCAACTAAGCGCCCATGCGCCCCCTTGTCATTGCAATCTTGATCCTGAGCGGGTGCGCGGGCGCCGGCCTGGCGCAGGAGCGCGATCCGCTGATCGAGCAGGGCAAGCTCCTCGCGCTCAGCCTGTGCGGGCGCTGCCACGCGGTCGGAACGGACGACGAGAGCCCGCTCGCGCAGGCGCCGCCATTTCGCGCGCTCGACCGCCGCGTCGATCTCGATACTTTCTTCCAGCGGCTGCGCGAAGGCGTTTCGTCAGCTCACCCCGACATGCCGACATTCCGCTTCAGCCGGGAAGACGCGCGCGCCTTCATCGCCTATCTGCGTTCCATTCAGCGCTGATTGGGTGCGCTCAAGATCCAAACTTGAGACGTGGATGGCCGGGACGAGCCCGGCCATGACGAGGAGGTGTGTGCACTGTCACGCACTCCGGCAACAGCGGTAGTCACACCGAGGACGGCGCCACGCCCGGACGCACCGTCAGCGCCTCGCGGGCAGCGTCCTTGAACGGCGGCTCCGGCGGCAGGATCACCGAGGCCGAGCGCACCCGCTGGTGGCCGAGATCAACGCCGGGCGGAGTCTCGCCCTGCTCGACCAGCGCCTTGGCGGCGCGCAGCAGACGATGGCGCGCCATGATGATGCCGTTGTCGGTCGAGACCAGGTTCTCCTTGGTGCGGTCGATGATCGGCCCCATGCTTTCCTGCAGCGAGGCGTCCTGCATGGCAATGCCGGAGATGCCGCTGTAGGTCTCGCCGCGCTGCTGCGCCTCACGATCCATCAGGTAGTCGTTGTCCTTGTTGGCGAGCGGGCGATAGGTGCCGGGTGCACAGGCGGCGTGAATGCCCTTGCCCTGCTCCATGGCCTCGCGCTCGGCGTCCGTAAGATTGCGCGTAGGGTGGTAGTCGTAGCTCCAGGCCCAGCAGTTGTGGTCATCGATCGGAATCCAGAAATGGCCGTGCACCGAATGGCCGCCGCGCGGCGGGATCATGGTGAAGGACGGCATGACCCACTGCGTGATGCGCCAGTAGTAGTTGCCAGCCTCGGCATTGCGGCGGGCGCCGATGTAGAGCCCGCCGGGGCTTTCCACCACCTCGAACACCGGCTTGGAGTTGCTGAGGTTGTACTTGTTGCCGGCGGCGCCCTTGAACAACGGGTCGGAGTTGAGGTTGTCACGGTGCAGCCAGGAGACGTGGCTCGAATCGATGCCGCCTTCCATGGCCTGCAGCCAGTTGCACTCCTGGAACCGCTTGGAGACGAAGCGCTGCTCGGGCTTCACCGTGGCGAATTCCCACTCCGGCAGCGGCGGCTGGTGCTCCGCCGGGCCCATATAGGTCCACAGCACGCCGCCGCGCTCGACCAGCGGATAGGAGCGCAGCTTGATCTTGCGCGCGAAGCCGCTTTCCTCAGGCTCCGAGGGGACCTCGACACACTGGCCGGTCACGTCGAATTTCCACCCATGATAGGGGCAGCGAACTCCGCATTGCTCATTGCGGCCGAACCACAGCGACACGCCGCGGTGCGGGCAGAACTCATCGATCAGGCCGTAGCGGCCCTCACTGTCGCGAAACGCCAGGAGCCGCTCCGAGAACAGCTTCACGCGTACCGGCGGGCCGTCATTGGTGGGCAGCTCCTCGGCGAGCAGCGCAGGCGTCCAGTAGCGGCGGAACAACTGACCCATCGGTGTGCCGGGGCCAGTGTGCGTGACGGTTTCGTTCTCCTGCGCTCTCAACATTCCAGATCTCCCAGCTCAAGCCGATTAATTGCTACGAAAACCATTCGTGGTCGGGAACGCTTGGAAATCCTTGACTTGGATCAAGATTGACTTGGATCAAGACAAGAGTGCCGCCATGGACTGACGGCGATGGCGCACGCGCAAAGGGAGAGCTTAAGCTCAGCGCCGCCGTGACCTAGATCAAAGTCGGCGCCTGCGGGCGGCGCAAGAAAAGTCATATGTGGCAGCCGATATCCACCGCGCCATACGACCGCGATCTTCAGCTTGCCGTCATCGCGAGCGACGGCCCGCACGCTCTCGTGTTTCCATGCCGTCGCGTCCTGAGCGGGTGGGTCAACGCGGGAACACGGGAGCATGTCAACGTGCATCCCACGCATTGGCGGGAGTGGAGGCAAGGGTGCTGAGCGGAGCTCCTGGCATGGCCCCCACCATTTCGAAATCCCTGGTTGCACAGTTCCGATGCGAGTGCCGGGCTCTACGCGTCACGGCGCGGCGGGCCGCTCGTCCCGGAGCTCGACAGATCGATCACCGTTTGACAGCGCAGGCATTTGAAGATGTCCAGGTGCTTGCTCTCGGGATGCGACCTCGTCCCGAGCATCGCAACCCCGCACATGGGGCACCGTTTTGGCATCTGGGGAAAATCGGTGTTTGACGGCATCGCCTTATCGCCACGTGCAATCGTCGTCGCGCGCGTTCAGTTGTTCCTCCGCCCGGCAGCGTGGCAGGCTTTACAGGCTCGCTTCCTTGCCGACACTTCAGTCGAAGTCATGCCCTGCGACCGCCTTTTGACTGGGAGCATTCCACCCCTCGCACACTGCGGTTCATGATGCGAGCTTAACAGCCCTGGTAAAAGCTAGGCGCCCGGCGAACCGGCGATTTGACACAGATCAACGAACGGGGCTGGCATTTGGTAGAATGGCTTGCCGTGTTGCCGGCCTCCGGCGGTCGCCCGTCTGTTTTTTCTGCTTCCTTTTCATTCAAAGCCCCCAAAGCGTCTGCACAAAATTTGGGCGTCCGGCTTCCGGCGCATCCCCATCGGGCGCCGGTAAAACCAGCACTCTACCGTCGGCCACAGGTAGTCGGCACGCCGAATCAAGCGGTTGGGACGACGCACGGGCTTGGCATGGTCTTTGCGACCTGAGCCGACGCGAGACGGCATCAGGCCGACCGCACGCGTCAAACAGAGGACATCGCGATGTTCATTTCTTTTGCTGCGGCCGCCGAGCGGTCGCTGACCCGTCGCTGGCTGATCGCTGCGACGGGGCTCGCATTTGGGGCCGCGCTGGCGTCGCCCGCCAAAGCGCAAGACACGATCAAGGTGGGCATCCTCCACTCGCTGTCCGGCACGATGGCGATCAGCGAGACGACGCTGAAAGACGTCATGCTGATGCTGATCGACCAGCAGAACAAGAAGGGCGGCGTGCTCGGCAAGAAGCTCGAAGCCGTCGTGGTCGATCCGGCCTCTAACTGGCCACTGTTTGCCGAAAAGGCGCGCGAGCTCATTACCAAGGACAAGGTGGCTGTGGTATTCGGCTGCTGGACCTCGGTGTCGCGCAAGTCGGTCCTGCCGGTATTCAAGGAGCTCAACAGCATCCTGTTCTATCCGGTGCAGTACGAAGGCGAGGAGAGCGAGCGCAACGTGTTCTACACCGGCGCCGCCCCTAACCAGCAGGCGATCCCGGCCGTCGACTACCTGATGAGCAAGGATGGTGGCGAGGCCAAGCGCTGGGTTCTCGCCGGCACCGACTACGTCTATCCGCGCACCACCAACAAGATTCTCGAAGCCTATCTCAAGCAGAAGGGCGTCGCGCAATCCGACATCATGATCAACTACACGCCGTTCGGACATTCCGACTGGCAGACGATCGTGTCCGACATCAAGAAGTTCGGCTCCGCCGGCAAGAAGACCGCCGTGGTGTCGACCATCAACGGCGACGCCAACGTGCCGTTCTACAAGGAACTCGGCAACCAAGGCGTCAAGGCGACCGACATCCCGGTGGTGGCGTTCTCGGTCGGCGAAGAGGAACTCGCCGGTCTCGACACCAAGCCGCTGGTCGGGCATCTCGCCGCCTGGAACTACTTCCAGTCGATCAAATCGCCGATCAACGACGCATTCATCAAGAATTGGCGTGCCTTCACCAAGAACCCCAAGCGCGTCACCAACGACCCGATGGAAGCCCATGTGATCGGCTTCTCGATGTGGGTGAAGGCGGTCGAGAAGGTGAAGTCGACTGATGCGAACAAGGTCATCGATGCGCTGCCCGGGACCGAGGCTCCCAATCTGACCGGCGGCATGTCGAAGATGCTGCCCAACCATCACATCACCAAGCCGGTATTCATCGGCGAGGTGCGCGCCGACGGCCAGTTCGACGTGGTGTGGAAGACGCCCGGCCTGGTGCCTGGTGACGCCTGGTCTGACTACCTCGAAGGCTCCAAGAACCTCGAAGCCGACTGGGTGACGCTGAAGTGCGGCAACTACAACAAGGTTACCAAGAAGTGCGGAGGCTCATGACAGCCGCCACTTGGTCGTGACATGATCTTGGGGGGCGGCCGTCGCCGCCCCCTTGCTAAGAGTGCCGGGACAGGGGATATGCGCGCCTTTTGCGAACGCCTGCTAGCGCTGGTATTCGCCGTGAGTGTCGTTTGCGTCGCCGCCACCGCGGCGCGCGCCGATGCCTACGAGGACGCGCTTGCCCATTTCCTCGCCGACAGCTTCAACGAGACGATCGAAGGCATCAATGGCGTCGCGGCGAGCGGCAACCCGCTGGCCGAGAAGGTGGTCGGCGCATTGCAGGCCGGCCGTCTGTTCTTCAGTACCGAACAGAAACACGTATTCTTCAAGGACGAAGCCGACCACCTGTTCGACGCCGCGACTGGCTCGGCCGTGACAACACCGCCGCCCGCCGATCTCGCGCAGGTGCGGCTCAACAATCGCCTACGGCGCATCATCGACGCCACACTCGGCAGCCTGACCCTGTTGTCGGCTGATCCGGCCAAGCGCTTCGATGCCGCGCTGGCCGTGTTCAAATCACGCGATCCGAACGCCCTCACCGCCCTCAATCAGGCGATCGCGAAAGAGACCGTCGCGCGCATCAAGCAGGCATTGATCGAGGCGCGCGCCGCCGTCATCCTCTACCTCGACAGTGCAACCGAAGCCGACAAAGTCGACGCGGTCGCGGTGATCCGCGAGCGCGGCGATCAGGACGCGCTCGGGCTGCTGCGGGGCCTGCCGGCCAACACGCCGCCGGCCGTGAAGCGCGTTGCGGCGGAAGCGATCGCCGCCATCGAGCGCACGCTGGCGGCCTGGGAGACCGTGCAGAATGCCTGGTACGGCGTCTCGCTCGGCTCGGTGCTGCTGCTCGCCGCCATCGGCCTTGCAATCACCTTCGGGGTAATGGGCGTCATCAACATGGCGCATGGCGAGATGGTGATGCTCGGCGCCTACACGACATTCGTGGTGCAGGAAATCATTCGCTCGCGCTATCCTGTCCTGTTCGACTACTCGCTGTTCATCGCGGTCCCACTCGCTTTCCTGATCGCGGGCTTCGTCGGGATCCTGATCGAACGCGGCATCATCCAGTTTCTCTACGGGCGTCCGCTCGAGACCCTGCTTGCCACCTGGGGCCTTTCGCTCATCCTGCAGCAGGCGGTGCGCACCGCTTTCGGCCCGACCAACAAGGACGTCGGCAATCCGTCCTGGATGAGCGGATCGTTCGATCTTGGGCACATCACCGTCACGTATAATCGGCTGTGGATCGTCGTGTTCACCCTCACTGTGTTCGTCCTGCTGCTCGCGCTCCTGCGCTACACGCGCCTCGGGCTTGAGATGCGCGCGGTCACCCAGAACCGCGCCATGGCGGCCTCCATGGGCATCCGCACCGGCTGGATCGATGCCATGACGTTCGGGCTCGGCTCCGGGATTGCGGGCATCGCCGGCGTCGCGCTTTCGCAGATCGACAACGTCAGCCCCAACCTCGGCCAGGGCTACATCATCGATTCCTTCATGGTGGTGGTGTTCGGCGGCGTCGGCAATCTCTGGGGCACGCTGGTCGGTGCATTCACGCTCGGAATCGCCAACAAGTTCCTGGAGCCCTTTGCGGGGGCGGTGCTCGCCAAGATCGCGATCCTGGTGCTGATCATCCTGTTCATCCAGAAGCGTCCACGCGGGCTGTTCGCGCTCAAGGGCCGGGCGGTGGAAGCATGAGCGGATCGCTTCTCATCCGCGCGCTCGATCGCGGCTCGACCATTTTTCTGGTGCTACTCGGCGCGATCGCGATCGGGGTGCCGCTGCTCAATCTGCTCGTGCCGGCGAGCTCGCCATTCCACGTCTCAAGCTATTTCGTGGCGCTGTTCGGCAAATACATCTGCTTTGCGCTGCTGGCGCTCTCGATCGACCTGATCTGGGGCTATTGCGGCATTCTCTCGCTCGGCCACGGCGCCTTCTTCGCGCTCGGCGGCTACGCGATGGGCATGTACCTGATGCGGCAGATCGGAACGCGCGGCGTCTACGCCAATCCGATTTTGCCCGACTTCATGGTGTTCCTGAACTGGCCGGAACTGCCGGTCTACTGGTACGGCTTCCAGCATTTCCCCTACGCGCTGTTGATGATCGTGCTGGTGCCCGGCCTGCTTGCCTTCGTGTTCGGCTGGTTCGCGTTCCGCAGCCGCGTGACCGGTGTCTATCTTTCGATCATCACCCAAGCGCTCACCTTCGCGCTGATGCTCGGCTTCTTCCGCAACAATTTCGGCTTCGGCGGCAACAACGGCCTCACCGACTTCAAGGACATCCTCGGCTTCAACGTGCAGGCGCAGGGCACCCGCGCCGCCCTGTTCGCGATATCGACTCTCGCCTTGATGATCGGCTTTCTGATCTGCCGGATGGTGGTCGCTTCGAAGCTCGGCAAGGTGCTGATCGCGATCCGCGACGCGGAGAACCGGACGCGCTTTCTCGGCTATCGGGCGGAATCCTACAAGCTGTTCGTGTTCACGCTGTCGGCCTGCATGGCAGGCGTCGCGGGCGCGCTTTACGTGCCGCAGGTCGGCATCATCAATCCGAGCGAGTTCTCGCCGGCGAACTCGATCGAGGCCGTGATCTGGGTCGCCGTCGGCGGCCGCGGCACGCTCACCGGCGCTATTCTCGGCGCCGGCGTGGTCAACTACGCCAAGACCTATTTCACCAGCGGCCCGCTCGCGCCCTATTGGCTGTTCATGCTCGGCGGCCTGTTCATCGCCGTCACGCTGCTCTTGCCGCGCGGCATCGTCGGCAGCGCGCAGCATTGGTTCAAGCGCTGGCGCGAGCGCAAGCCCAACGGCGAGAGGCCTGCGGCGAATGCGGCCGGCGACGACACGCCAGCGGCGGAACCGGCGCCGCGGCCGGCGGAGTGAGGGGCGATGGACGAAGAGCTCACCGCTGGATCGATGCTCTACCTCGACGGGGTCACCGTTTCCTTCGACGGATTCAAGGCGCTCAACAACCTCTCGCTGACGGTCACGCCCGGCGAGATGCGCGCGATCATCGGCCCCAACGGCGCCGGCAAGACCACCATGATGGACGTCATCACCGGCAAGACCCGGCCGGACGACGGCGAAGTCTATTTCAACGGAACCCAGGACCTCACCACGCTCGACGAGACCGAAATCGCCGAACTCGGCATCGGCCGCAAATTCCAGAAGCCGACCGTGTTCGAAATGCACTCGGTCGAGGACAACATCCTTCTGGCGCTCAAGAGCGACCGGCGGCCGAGCGCCACCTTGTTGTGGCGGCCGAACGAAGGCGATGATGGCCGCATCGAGCGCATTCTTGAGATCGTGCAGCTCTCCCCTCTGCGCGAGCGGATCGCGGGCAACCTCTCGCACGGGCAGAAGCAATGGCTCGAAATCGGCATGCTGCTCGCGCAGGAGCCCAAGCTGCTGCTGGTCGACGAGCCGGTCGCCGGGATGACCGACGCGGAGACACGCCAGACCGCCGAGCTTCTCAAGGAGATCAACCGCGATCGCACCGTGATCGTGGTCGAGCACGACATGACGTTCGTGCGCGATCTTGGCGTCAGGGTCACCTGCCTGCACGAAGGCACGGCCATTGCGGAAGGGTCGATCGACCAGGTGTCGACCAATGAGCGCGTGATCGAAGTGTATCTGGGGCGGTAGTGCCGCCGATTTGAAGTTCCTACAACATGTGAAGCAAACTCGGTTAGGAACTTCAAATCGAAAGCGGCACTAGAATCACAGACCTGCTAGTGCCCCTCTGTTTCCGAAGTTCGTGTCAGAGGGTGCTGCGACGTATCACGAACTTCGGAAACGGGACACTAGCCGCATGATCGAGGTCAAGGCCGTCGACTTGCATTACGGCGCCGCGCAGGCGCTGCGCTCGGTCTCGCTCGTCGCAGAGCCTGGCAAGGTGACCTGCGTGCTCGGCCGCAACGGCGTCGGCAAGACCAGCCTGTTGCGGGCGATGGTTGGCCAGCATCCGGTCAGCCGCGGCACCGTCAGCCTCGATGGCCACGACATTACCGCGCTCAAGCCTTCCGAGCGCGCACGGCGCGGCATCGCCTATGTGCCGCAGGGCCGCGAGATCTTTCCGCTGCTCACGGTCGAGGAGAATCTCGAGACCGGGTTCGCGCCGCTCAAGCGCGAGGACCGCACCATCCCGGACGACGTGTTTTCGCTGTTCCCGGTGCTCAACACCATGCTCGGGCGACGCGGGGGCGACCTCTCCGGCGGCCAGCAGCAGCAGCTTGCAATCGGCCGGGCGCTGGTCATGCGCCCACGCGCGCTCCTGCTCGACGAGCCGACCGAGGGCATCCAGCCCTCGATTATCAAGGATATCGGACGGGCCATCGCGTATCTACGCAGCCTCGGCCATATCGCGACCGTGCTGGTCGAACAGTATCTCGACTTCGCGCTCGAGCTCGGCGACCATTTCGCCGTGATGGACCGCGGCGCCGTCGTCTATTCCTGTACGCGCGAGACCATCGACGAGGCGGCGCTCAAGCGCGCGATGGCGATCTGACGCACGCGCGAGAACGATCAGGCTCGCACCACGACCTCTGGCCGTCCCCCGCATAACCCGTCGCTCTTTGATCCATCTCAAGTGCCTTCGCCCGGCGCTCGCTACAGTGTGTGCCGTTACCCTGGCAGCCGCGCTCACGCTAGCGCGCCACGAGCGCCGATAGAGCGCCGCGAAGAAGCAGCGCCATCGCGCCACCGCCGAGCGCGCTGCAGGGCCGTCCGTCCCCAAACCCGCGTGGAGAAGCGCTATGGCAGAGGTCGTGGTACTCGGAGCAGGTCTCGGCGGAACGCTGATGGCTTACGAGCTCGTGCCGCAATTGCGGTCGGAGGATCGCCTCACCGTGATCGGCCAGGGGCCGCGCTATCACTTCGTGCCTTCGAATCCGTGGGTCGCCATCGGGTGGCGTGAACGCCAGGACATCGAGGTCGATCTCGAAGCGGTCATGCGAGACAAAGGCATTCGATATTTGGCGCAAGGCGCGCGCCGGGTCCATCCGCAGGAGAATAGGATCGAGCTCGAGGACGGCTCGTCCGTCGCCTACGACTATCTCGTCATCGCCACCGGCCCGGACCTTGCGTTCGACGAGATTGCCGGCCTCGGCCCGAACGGGCACACGCAGTCGATCTGCCACGTCGACCACGCGGTCAAAGCACGGAAAGCCTTCGAGCGGTTTACCCAGGCGCCGGGGCCGATCGTGGTCGGCGCCGTGCAGGGCGCGTCGTGCTTCAGGCCGGCCTACGAGTTCACGTTCATCCTCGACACCGAGCTGCGCAAGCGCCGCATGCGCGACCGCGTCCCCATGACGTTCGTGACGTCGGAGCCTTATATCGGCCATCTCGGGCTCGACGGCGTCGGCGACACCAAGGGCCTGCTTGAAGGCGAGATGCGCGAGCATCACGTCAAGTGGATCACCAATGCACGCGTAACGTCGATCGAGGACGGCAAGATGACCGTCGAGGAAGTCGGCGACGACGGCAATGTGCGCAAGACGCACGAGCTTCCCTTTGGCTATTCGATGATGCTGCCGGCGTTCCGGGGCATTGCGGCCGTGCACGGAATCAACGGCCTGACCAATCCGCGCGGCTTCATTCTGGTCGACAAGCAACAGCGCAATCCGACGTTTCCGAACGTGTTCGCGGTCGGGGTCTGCGTCGCCATTCCACCGGTCGCCGCCACGCCGGTTCCGACCGGCGTGCCGAAGACAGGCTTTATGATTGAATTGATGGTGACGGCGACTGCGTTGAACATCGGCGCCATGCTGCGCGGCAAGGCCGCAACCGTGGAGCCGACCTTGAATGCGGTGTGTCTCGCGGACTTCGGCGACAGCGGGGTCGCCTTCGTGGCCGAGCCCGAGATCCCGCCCCGCAACGTCAACTGGTCTTCGAAGGGGCATTGGGTGCACCTAGCCAAGATCGCGTTTGAACGTTACTTCCTGCGCAAGATCAGGCGCGGCGAGAGCGAGCCGTTCTACGAGCGCTTCGTCCTCGACAAGCTCGGGATTCACAAGATCAAGGAACCGGCGTAAAAGCGTCGGCGCGGCGCACGGGTGATGGAGACATGAGATGAACGTCGATCGCGCGGTACTGGGGTTCGCCGGCGTAATGATTCTGGTGAGCCTTCTGCTCGCCTTGTATGTCAATCCCTACTGGCTGTTGCTCACCGCGTTCGTGGGGCTCAACATGCTGCAGGCGGCGTTCACCGGCTTTTGTCCGGCCGCCATGGTGTTTCGCAAGCTCGGGCTGAAATCCGGCTGCGCATTCCAATAGCGTTTGCTGAATTCGTTTGACCGTCGCAAAAGCGCATCACCTGCCGCCCTCGCCCGTCGCACACGGATCGCCGGCGGGGGCTTGAAGAATCAACACCTCGGCGTCCATATGAATGCGGCGGGCTGATCGGCCCGCCGCTGACTCTTCAACGATGGGTGCGGGCGTGACGACTTCGATTGACGGACGGATTGCGCAGGAGCTTGGCGTTCGAGAGGCGCAGGTCGCAGCGGCGGCGGCCCTGCTCGACGAAGGATCGACCGTTCCCTTCATCGCCCGCTATCGCAAGGAAGCAACCGGCGGGCTTGACGACGCGCAGTTGCGCACGCTCGAGGAGCGGCTGCGCTACCTGCGCGAGCTGGAAGAGCGGCGCACCGTCATCCTCAATTCGATCCGCGAGCAGGGCAAGCTCGACAAGAAGCTCGAAGCGGCAATCATGGCGGCCGACAGCAAGGGCCGCCTCGAAGACATCTACCTGCCGTTCAAGCCCAAGCGCCGCACCAAGGCCGAGATCGCCAAGGAGGCCGGGCTCGAGCCGCTCGCCGACCTGCTGCTCGCGGATGCCAAGAACGACCCGGCCGCGGCGGCCGCACGATTTATCGACGCCAAGAAGAACGTCGCCGACGCCAACGCCGCGCTTGAGGGCGCGCGCGCCATCCTGGTCGAACGCTTCGCCGAGGACGCCGACCTGATCGGCTCGCTGCGCGAGGAAGTGTGGTCAGTCGGCCGCCTCACCGCCAAGGTGCGCGACGGCAAGAAGGAGGCGGGCGCGAAGTTCGCCGACTATTTCGATTTCTCCGAAAATCTCGCCAAGGCGCCCGCGCACCGCATCCTCGCTTTGTTCCGCGCCCAGAAGGAAGAGATCATCGATATCGCGATCGAGTTCGGAGAATCCCGCGACCGCAAGCCCGAACGGACCGAACCCCTACGAGGCGCGCGTCATGCGCCGCTTCAACATCGCCGATCGCGGGCGGCCGGCCGACAAGTGGCTCACCGACACCGCGCGCGCGGCCTGGCGCAGCAAGATCGAGCCCCACGTCGGCGTCGATCTGCGCATGCGGCTGTGGCAGGCGGCCGAGGAGGAAGCGGTGCGGGTGTTCGCCACCAACCTGCGCGACCTGCTGCTTGCGGCGCCGGCCGGCGCGCGCGCCACCATGGGGCTCGATCCCGGCTACCGCACCGGCGTCAAGGTCGCGATCGTGGATGCGACCGGCAAGGTAGTGGCAACCTCGGTGATCTATCCGCACGAGCCGCAGCGGCAGTGGAACGAGGCGCTTGCGATCCTCGGCAAGCTCGCCAAGCAGCACAAGGTCGAGCTGATCTCGATCGGCAACGGCACCGCCTCGCGCGAGACCGACAAGCTCGCGACCGAACTGGTCAAGCTCCTGCCCGAGCAGAAAATCTCGAAGATCGTGGTGTCGGAGGCCGGCGCCTCGATCTATTCCGCCTCCGCCTTTGCGTCGGCCGAATTGCCCGAGCTCGACGTCACGCTGCGCGGCGCGGTCTCGATCGCGCGCCGGCTGCAGGACCCGCTCGCCGAACTGGTGAAGATCGATCCGAAATCGATCGGCGTCGGCCAGTATCAGCACGATGTGAGCGAGAGCAAGCTGTCGCGCTCGCTCGACGCGGTGGTGGAAGACTGCGTGAACGCGGTCGGGGTCGATCTCAACACCGCGTCCGCCCCGCTGCTCGCGCGCGTCTCCGGCATCGGCTCGGGGCTGGCGCAGAACATCATCATCCACCGCGACGAGAACGGCCCATTCCGTTCGCGCAAGGCGCTCAAGAAGGTGCCGCGGCTCGGGCCGAAGGCATTCGAGCAATGCGCCGGCTTCCTGCGAATCCAGGGCGGCGAGGACCCGCTCGATACCTCGGGCGTGCATCCGGAAGCCTATCCGGTGGTGCGCCGCATCATCGAGGCGGCCAAGAGCGACATCAAAGCGCTCATCGGCAACGCCCCGGTGCTGCGCGGCCTGTCGCCGAAGGCGTTCGTGGACGACACCTTCGGGCTGCCGACCGTGACCGACATCCTGCGCGAACTGGAAAAGCCCGGCCGCGATCCGCGCCCGGCCTTCAAGGCCGCCACGTTCAAGGAAGGCGTCGAGACGCTCGACGACCTCAAGCCCGGCATGGTGCTCGAAGGCGCGGTGACCAACGTGGCCACGTTCGGCGCCTTCGTGGACATCGGCGTGCATCAAGATGGATTGGTGCACATCTCGGCAATGTCGAAGACCTTCATCAAGGACCCGCGCGCGGTGGTAAAGCCGGGCGACATCGTGCGCGTGAAGGTTCTGGAGGTCGACAAGGCGCGCAAGCGCATCGCGCTGACGCTGCGGCTCGACGATGAGGTCGGCGCCAAGGCGGACCGCGCCAGCCAGAGTGCACCGCGCAAGGACGAGAGCCCCTCGCGCGGTCCGTCACGCAGCGCCCAGCCCACGCGCGAGCAGCCCGGCAACGGCGCGCTCGCCGATGCGCTGCGCAAGGCAGGCTTTGCGGAGAAGCGGAAGTAGCAGCGCAAGCAGTAGGTATGATGGGTTGACCGCAGCGAAACCCATTGCGCCTGTTCTGCCTTTGCTCAACGTATCGGTCCTGCGGTCATCTTTCGCGTCACTCATGCGAACCCGAGACGGCGCGGAAGCCGCTGAACCGTGTCCAGAAATGCAGTGCGTCGTAGTAGCGCGAGACATCCGTTAACGCGGCGTCGTGCACGTCCCCGTCCCCCATTCGCCCGCTCCATCAGAGGCGAACCCTTGGACGCCGTCGATATTCCGGGAATTTTAAGGCGCGAGTCGATCTTGCATTTTACCACCGACGCGGCAGAGTCACGGCACAGGGCATCGACTGCAATGTCGGCCCCGGGAGGACCGTGATGAGCCTGGACTCGGCAACACCGGGGCAACTAGCGCCAAGCCGGGCCAGCCGCGGCGCCATGCTCGGAAACCTGCGCGGCGTCGCGATCGCGGCCGGAATTGGCTGGTCGCTCGCTTTCATCGTCGTCGGTGCGCGCTATGGGCTGCAGCTTTACGGCGACGGCGCGATCTTCTCCTATGCGGTCGCCATTGAGGATGGCTGGGCGGTGCATTGGCACAACATCGTGGGCCGCACCGCCGTCTATCTGCTCACGCTCGCGCCAGCCCAAGCCTATGTGCGGCTGACCCAGAACGCCGCCGGCGGGGTCATGCTCTATGGGCTTCTGTTTTCGAGCGCCCAGCTGCTCGGGCTCCTCGCAACCTATGCGCTCGACCGTTCGGCCGGACGCGTGATGTTCAGCTTCGCCTGCGCCTCGACCGCCTGCCTGTGTCCGCTCGTGTTCGGCTTTCCGACCGAGATGTGGATGGCGCACGCGCTGTTCTGGCCGACGCTGGCGCTGTGTCATTACGGTCGCGGCGGGATGACGGGCTTCATCGCCGTCGCGCTGAGCATGCTGGCGCTCCTCTTCACCCACGAAGGGGCGGTCGTCCTGGCGGTCGCCATTCTCATGACGCTCGTACTGCGCGGCTATCGCGATCCGGCCTTTCAGCGCGCCGCGGCGGCGCTGACCGCCGTTCTGGCGATCTGGGTCACCGTCAAGGCCATGGTCGTGCCCGACGACTACATCGCGCCGGTGCTCGCCGCAGCCAAGTACAACTTCTTCGACCCGGACACGTTTATCCACGGCCTGTTCGGGCGGCTTGCGGTCGCGCTCGCCGCCTACGGCTCGCTCTCGATCATGCTGCAGAGATTGAGCCGCGAGCACGCCCACGTCTATTCTGGCTTGATCGTCGTTGCCGGAATGACCGCCTACTGGCTGCTGGTCGACCCGCCCCTGCACACCGAGAACAGATATTTACTGCGCACCGCGCTCGTGATGGCGACGCCTTGCTTCGGAGCGCTGGCTGTCCTCTACGTGCTCGCGGCCGAACTCCGCTTGCCTGCGCCGATCGCCCCGCTGTTGCGCCTGTTGACATGGCTCAGGAGGCCGGATGTTGTTCGCGCGGGCGCCGGGGCGATTTTGCTGCTTGCGCTCGTGAACGCCGTGGAGACCGCCCGTTTCGTGACGGCCTGGACGGATTACAAGTCTGCGGTACGCAAACTGGCAATGGGCGCTGCGTCGGATCCGCAGCTTGGCGATCCACGTTTCGTGTCGCTCGACCGGACCCCGATGTCGCTGCGCCCGCTCTCCTGGTCATCGACGACCCCGTTCCTCTCGGTGATGGTCGCGCCGAATTTCAAGCCGGCGCGGCTCGTGGTCGATCCGACAGCTGATTATTTCTGGCTTTCCTGCCGGTTCGCCCACGACAACGAGGCCGCCACGCGCGCAATCCCGCTCGCGAGCCGCGCGTTGATTCGCGCCCACGCCTGCCTGCATCGATGACACGCCAAGCCGCGCAGCGGCTCTCCGGAAGCGTCAGCGATCGCCGGGCGCCGATCGTGCGGTCGAACGGCCGTGCCGTCGTTTCATTCAGGTGATGTTTCCGGCCTCGCGAAGATAGCCGAGGATCTCATCCGCGAGCGCGTCCGGAGCGGCCGATAACGTCTTGAGGTGCAGTTCCGGAGCCGCTGGCGGCTCATAGGGGCTGTCGAAGCCCGTGAAGTTCTTGATCCGGCCGGCCTTCGCCTTCGCGTACAGCCCCTTGGGATCGCGCCGGATGCACTCCTCGAGCGGCGTATCGACGAAAATCTCGATGAAGTCGCCCTCCTCCACTAGTTCACGCACCATCTGCCGGTCGGCACGAAATGGCGAGATGAAGGAGCAGATCACGATGA
The DNA here is from genome assembly GCA_963753575.1 of uncultured Alphaproteobacteria bacterium. Lineage (GTDB taxonomy): Bacteria > Pseudomonadota > Alphaproteobacteria > Rhizobiales > Xanthobacteraceae > VAZQ01. The sequence continues at coordinate 375,842 of CAVWCR010000001.1, read as the reverse complement.
GCCCGGCATCGAGAAACAGCCGGGCGACTTCGCCGGCACGGCGAATGTTCTCGACCCGGTCCACCTCGGTGAAGCCGAGATCGCGATTGAGCCCGTGGCGCAGGTTGTCGCCGTCCAGCACATAGGTGTGCTGGCCGATGTCGTGCAATCGCTTCTCGATGAGCTTGGCGATCGTCGACTTGCCGGAAGCCGAGAGCCCCGTGAACCAGAGAATGGCCGGCTTCTGGTGATTCTGCGCCGCGCGGGCGGTGCGATCAACCGACAGGCGCTCAAGGCTGATGTTGCTGGCCCGGCGCAGCTCGAACGTGATCATGCCGGCCGCTGCGGTCTTGTCGGTGTAGCGGTCGACCAGAATGAAGGCACCCGTGCTGCGATTGCGTTCATAGGGGTCGAATGCGACCGGGCTCGCCGCGGAGAGATTGCAGAACGCAATCTCGTTAAGCGCTAGCGTGCGTGCGGCATGTTTCGCGAGCGTGTTGCCGTCGATGCGATGCTTTATCGCGGTGACGCTGACCGGAACCCAGCGCGTGCCGATCCGCATCAGAAAGCCACGGCCGGGCAGCAGCGCATCCTCGCTCATCCACAGAATGTGGGCTGCGAACTGATCGGCCACGACGGCTCGGTCGCGCGTCGCGCACAGAAGGTCACCGCGGCCGATGTCGATCTCATCCGCGAGCACCAGCGTGACCGCGTCACCGGCTCCGGCCAGATCGAGGTCGCCGTCGGCGGTTACGATGCGGGCCACCCGCGTCTGGCGTCCCGACACCGCGACCGCGATCTCGTCGCCGACCCGTATGACGCCAGACGCGACCGTGCCGGAAAAGCCGCGAAACCCGTCATTGGGTCGGTTCACCCATTGCACCGGAAAGCGGAACGGCGCTCCGGAGAGGTCCGCCCCGGCATCGATCTCCTCGAGCCGCGCAAGCAAAGTCGGACCGGTGTACCAGGGCGTTCGCATGGAACGCGTCGTGACGTTGTCGCCGTAACGCGCGGAGATGGGAATCGCCGTCAGGCTTTCGAACGTCAACTGCTTGGCGAACTCGCCATACGCCGCAACGATGCCACCGAACGCGTCGTTGGCATCATCGAGCAAATCGATCTTGTTGACCGCCAGGACGACGTGCCTGATCCCCATCAGCGAACAAATGGAAGAGTGTCGCTTGGTCTGCGGGAGCACACCCTTGCGGGCATCGATCAGGATCACGGCCACGTCGGCGGTCGATGCCCCGGTCGCCATGTTTCTGGTGTATTGCTCGTGCCCCGGCGCGTCCGCCACGATGAACGAGCGGCGCGTCGTCGAGAAGTACCGATACGCCACATCGATCGTGATGCCCCGCTCGCGCTCGGCTTCGAGCCCGTCGACCAGCATCGCAAAATCAATATCGCCCCCGGTCGTTCCATAGCGACGCGAATCCTGCTGCAGGGTCAGGAACTGGTCGTCGAAGATCTGCTTCGTATCGTGGAGCAGGCGGCCGATCAGGGTTGATTTTCCATCATCGACCGACCCGCAGGTCAGAAACCGCAGCAAGCCGCGCGTCGTGCCTCCAAGGTCAGGTCGATCAACGCCAAGCCCCCCGTCCAGCATCAGAAATAGCCCTCGCGTTTCTTCTTCTCCATCGAGACCGTGTCATCCGAGTCGATCAGACGCCCGTGGCGCTCGGACGCCCGCGCCATCTGCATCTCGCGGATGATTTCATCGATGGTCGCAGCCTCGGAATCGATCGCACCGGTGAGCGGATAACACCCGAGCGTTCGAAATCGCACCAGCCGCATCTGCGGCGTTTCCCCAGGATCGAGCGGGAGGCGTTCGTCGTCCACCACGATCAGCGTGCTGCCACGGCGCACCACGGGTCGCCGTTTCGCAAAATAAAGCGGTACGACCGCAATGTCTTCCTGTCGGATGTATTCCCAGATGTCGAGCTCGGTCCAGTTCGAGAGCGGAAATACGCGGATCGACTTGCCCTGGCGAATCCGGGTGTTGAACAGGTTCCACAGCTCAGGACGCTGATTGCGCGGATCCCAGACATGGCTCTTGGAGCGAAATGAAAAGATCCGCTCCTTGGACCGGCTCCGCTCCTCATCGCGTCGAGCCCCACCAAATGCCGCATCGAATCCGTAAAGATCGATTGCCTTCTTGAGCGCCTCGGTCTTCATGACCTGCGTGTGCAGCGCCGCGCCTGAGCGGACCGGGTCGATATGGCGCGCCTGTCCATCCGGATTGACGTACACAATGAGCCGCACCCCAAGCCTGGCCACGGTCTCGTCACGAAAGCTGATCATCTCCCGGAACTTCCAGGTCGTATCGATGTGCAGCAGCGGAAACGGCAGCGCCGAAGGATAGAACGCCTTGCGCGCGATATGCAGCACGACGCTCGAATCCTTGCCGATCGAATACAGCATCACTGGATTGCGAAAGGCCGCGACAACTTCACGCATGATCTCGATCGCTTCAGCCTCGAGGTGCCGAAGGTGAGCGCTGGCAACGCCGCGCGGACGCACAACGGCAGTGGCGGGCGGCGGGGGCGGAGTTGCTGCGGTCATGGATCCTGCGCACTCGGTCGAGGAATCGAACATATTCGGTAGCCGGCCGGAATTGTATTTCTCTCCATGCATATTGCTCAAATTGCAAGCATCATACCTGGCACGATCGGCTTGTCCTCTCCCCCCGCTCGCGAGGTCATGAGATCTGACAACGGGGCCGCGCGTGACCGTCTCGCGCAAAACGCTGGCTGGTCGCGTCAAACCGCGAACCGAAAATGTCCCGCTTGTGCGGGCAAATAGGGCAATGGAGAAACAATGAAGTGGTGGCGCTCCCTAGGGGACTCGAACCCCTGTTTTCGCCGTGAGAGGGTTCATAGCCGGACATTGGCGGATCTTGGTGACCATCAATAAACCCTGATTTTATGGGCATATTGTCCACTATCGGTCGCCTTGGTACGTTGATGGTTGCTGACGGATTCTCCCCAAAAGTTTCCCATTGTTGGAGGGCTGAGACATGGCACGTACCGTCCGCGACGCTAAGCTCGATACGCGGGCCGCCCGTCTCCGCCTGCGTATTCGACCTGAACCTTATTGGCGGACTTTAGAGAAGGGATTTGCGCTGGGTTACAGGCGCCGGGCAATCGGTGGTACGTGGCTCGCGCGGCGGTGGGCAGCGACCGGAAAGTATGTAGAGCACAAAATTGCCGCTGCAGACGACCTGCAGGACGCCGAGGGCGTCGCAGTGTTGGACTTCGGCCAAGCGCAGCGGGCGGCACGGGATTGGTGGCGTTCCGAGTTGAGGCGCGAGGAAGGGCACGATACGCCAACCGACCCCCTAACAGTTAATGACGCAATAACGGATTACCTGAAAGCCCTGGAGGGGCAAGGCGGCAGGTCCGCCTACCATGCGCGCCGCGCGGCCGAAAGGCACATCATGCCGGCACTTGGCCCGGTGCAAGTGCCCAAGCTGACGGCAAGGCGGATCGAGGATTGGCACCATGAGCTTGCGGAGAAGCCAGCGCTAGCCCGCAGCAGCAAGAAGCCCGGTAAGAAGCAGAACTACCGTAAGGCCGATAAGAGCGCCGACGGCACCCGCAAACGGCGGGCCACGGCGAACCGCATCTTGACCGTCTTCAAGGCGGCACTCAACCGCGCCTGGAACGCCGGACACGTCACGAGCGACAACGCCTGGCGGAGAGTGAAGCCGTTCAAAGGAGTGGAAACAGCCCGCGTGCGTTATCTCTCGGCGGCAGAATGCATCCGGCTAGTTAACGCGTCAAAGCCCTCATTCCGTAATCTCGTTCGCGGGGCACTGCTCACCGGCTGCCGCTATTCCGAACTGGCAAACATGCAAGTGGCGGACTTCAATGCGGATGCCGGTATTGTCACGGTGCGCCAGAGCAAGGCGGGCAAGCCGCGCCACGTCATTTTGACGGACGAGGGACAAAGATTCTTTAGCTCGCTGGCTGCCGGCAAGACGCTCGGTACCGCTCTGCTATTCACGCGGACCGACGGGAATGCTTGGGGTAAGTCCCATCAGTTACGGCCGATGCTCGACGCCTCCGATTGCGCCAAAATCAAACCGGCCGCTTCGTTTCACGTGTTGCGGCACACCCACGGTTCTATGCTGGCCATGCGGGGCGTTCCGATGGGCGTCATCGCGGAACAACTGGGCCATGCCGATACCCGTATGACGGAGAAACATTACGCCCACTTCGCACCGAGCTATGTCGCCGACACGATCCGCGCTAACTTCCCAACGCTCGGAATCGCCGACGATACCACGGTCACTACGATGAAGCCAAAGAAACCCGAAACGGTTCGACAAACATAGTAAGATAACTAAAAGCGCTCAGCTCCTGTTGGATGCCTCCGATTGCGGCAGAAGCTCTACGTTGCAAGTTAGTCGCTGCCGATTGAGTATCGTATGCTTAAACACCAAATGCCTACGCCTCAACAGCTCAGTATTCTATCAGAGCGCGTCGCCAAGATTGCGAATGTACCTGAACATGAGCAATACGAGTTCTGTAAACGGATTTCTAATTCCGTCAAACGCCTGTGGGATCAGTACGCCTTGTCATCCAAACCGAATAAAGCTTTGCGGGAAGCAGCTGCGGCAGCGCGAAGTCTCCAAAGGAAATTCCGCCGCCTTGACGAGCAAACCTGTAAACGACTCGAAGAGATTAGCCGGACTCAGATGCAGCTTGCAGCCGGCGCGATTCATCATCTAGAACTCTACAATACTGAACCTTGGGATATTATTCAGCTCTGCAATCGGCGTACCGCCGCCGGTTCCATCGCGATTGGTTGGTGTACGGTTTAAGGTTAAGGACCAGAATCTTCGAACACTCGTGTTTGGGCTATTGAGCGCGGTATCAGATTCGGGTGGAACGCTTCGCTTCAATAAGAATTCCGAAAGCGGCAGTCTGGCGCAGGCTCTTAATCTAATTAGGGGCTACCTTCCAAAGGATTTAGTACCACAACCTCTCCCAGCTTCAACAATTCAAGAGTTACAAACGGAATTCAATAAATTGCACAAGATCTAGCCTGATTGAACCGCCCCGGGTTGATCGGAGGCTCCAATTCCTGAGAAGGTGGGCCATGACGAGCAAAACGACGAACAAGTTTTTCCCCTGAGATCCGTGCCCGTGCGGTGCGGACGGTTCTGGATCACGAGGCCGCGCAGGCGTCGCGGTGGGCGTCAGTTGTGTCGATTGCCGCCAAGATCGGCTGTACACCACAGACGCTCGATGAGTGGGTCAAGAAGGCTGAGGTCGACAGACGCAAACGGTCTGGCGTTCCGCTCGATATGGTCGATCGATTGAAGGCGCTGGGGCGCGAGAACCGGGGGCTTCGGCAGGCCAACGAGATCCTGCGCAAGGCGTCTGCTTATTTTGCCTAGGCGGAGCTCGACCGCCGGTTCAAGCCATGATCGCTTTCATTGACGATCAGCGCGAGGCGCATGCCGGGATCGCCATTCCTATTTCGGCCCCTAATGATTTCAGATAGTTGGCTGTCCGATTGGCAAACCAGACCCTAAGGTTTGCCAATCGCTGTTCCTGTTGTTATTCGGCGTGCAATTTGGGCTCTGACGCAATTTTGGTGCAGTTCGGATCACGTGGCGCCGATTAGGCGGGCCTGAAGTAGGTCGAGCTTGGCGCGGCCGTACATTTGACGTTTGACAAGCTTGAGCTTGGTGATTTGTCCTTCGGTTTGTCCGTTGGACCATGATTCCTTCGGTTTGTCCGTTGGATCATGATGACGTGATTGCGGCGCTGACCGCGTCCTGGTCCTTGGTGACGCCGTTGGCGAAAGAGGCCACGAGGCTGGCGCGAGCGCGTTCGAGCCATGGCTCAAGGTCCGCGTGGGCTTTCTTGCGGATCATTACGTGGAAGGCGGCGACGACCTCTCGGGCCTCCACCAGCAGAGGAACACCTCCTTCGATCGCCGCGATCGTAACGGTCTCCGACTTTGACAGCGTATCGCGGCCTGTGGTCATGAGCCGTGCGATCGTTCTGGCGGACGGAACGCGGTGCAGGCTCGCCGCATCGGCCTTTTCGGCGCGTCGACGGCGTGTCGCCCATTCCGTAACAACCCGAACCGAGCCCCTGAAGCCAAGTGCCTTGAGGCGTCGCCACAGGTCGGCGCCGTTGCGATGGCCGGCAGTCCATTGAGCGTCGAGCCATGGAAGGTGGTGTTCGAGTGAACTCTCGCGAACCCGGAACACATCGGAATGCTGACCTCGCAGCACCTTGCGGACGAGGCCGCGACTGTGCCCGGTAAGACGCACGACCTCTTTGATGGAAGCGCCCGTCTCAGCCTGCTTTAGGATGGCGGCATTGGTATCCTCGCGCCGCAAATATCCTTCATATTGGATGCGCTCGGCGGCTGTAAGCAGGTCAGGATTGATGGTTGCGGCACCGATGGAGGCGCGAACCTGGCGCATGGATTTGCGAACCGCATCGAGGAAGGCGTGGCTGGCGTTTTCCATGAGGTGCCAACGATCTGCGACCTGGGTGGCGTGCGGCAGCGCCTTCGCGGCCGCTAGCGTGTATGGCATGGCTCACAAGACTAGCAGAGGCACGCGCTGACCTGGACAAGCGTGACGCGGACCCATGGAAGCGGAAACTCGAACGTAACCTGCCTGCCAGCGTAACGAGCATCAGCACGGTTGAGGAACTGGTTGCTGAACTTGGCGCTGCGTTCCTGTGCGCGGAGTTCGGCTTCGACGGTGACGTCCGCAACGCGGGCTACATCGCGTCTTGGATCGACCTGTTGAAGGCAGACAAACGGGCGTTCTTGACCGCGTGCAGCAAGGCGTCCCAGGCCGCGGACTATCTGCGCGGCTTACCGCGCCAAGTCGCTCACAACCGTCGGCCCCTTGCTCCCCTATCCCGCTCTCGCCCATCGCAATCGAAGTCGTGCGCCGGATCGACGCGCTGTTCGAGATCGAGCGGCCCATCAACGGCAGGAGCGCGGAAGAACGCCTGGCCGTCCGGCAGACGCTAAGCCGGCCATTGGTCGACGATCTTCATGTCTATATGCGGGAGCAAGCCGCCAGGCTCTCCCGTGGGCATGACCTGGTCAAGGCGTTCAATTACATTCTGAAGCGGTGGGCGAGCTTCACTCTGTTCCTTCAGGACGGGCGCGTATGCCTGTCCAACAACGCCGCCGAAAGAGGCCTAAGGGGTATCGCCCTGGGCAGAAAGTCCTGGCTGTTTTGCGGGTCTGATCGCGGCGGACAGCGCGCCGCGGCTATGTACAGTCTCATCGTCACCTGCAAAATGAATGGCGTCGACCCGCAGGCCTGGCTGAGCGATGTCCTCTCCCGCATCGCCGCCCATCCAGCTCACCGGCTGAACGAACTGCTACCATGGAATTGGGCGCGCGAAGTATCACCCGTCTCCGCTCAGGCGGCCTGATCATGCACGTCAACAAGGTCCATCACGTCACCACCATCCATCGCGTCGCCCGGGACCTCGGCGAAAGCGAAGACTGGCTGGCGGACGTCGCCAACGAAATGGAAATCGAGGACGGGGTCATATGGGTCTACGGGGTCGGAGAAGACGGCGTCATGGCGTTCACCGACCTCGGCATCGACAACCTCATCGAGCTCATCAAAATGCACAAAGACGATCCCGACCTGCTCAAGCGTTGGCATCGGCAAGAATGACCAAACTGGCGGCCTACGCCGTATGCTTACGTTTCTGGCGCGCTTTGAATGGGCTGTATTGAATGCATCTTCGGTGACGCAATGCGACATCGCGCGGCCCGCCGCGCCCGAGCGCGTCGCGTCGCGACCTGCCGCGACACGCTCCAAAACAATTGTCACTACATCACACAATCGTGACGGCTTGCCCGGCTGACCGTCTCGCGCCGCCTCTGACCGCCTCTCGCCATCTCGTCCTGTGACAGCGTGTTTTCGCTTCACTAATTGAAGGTCTCCGATCAACGGGAGACCGCCGTGATACAGACTGTTCTCCATTCGAGCCGGTCAGAGGAGTGGTCCACGCCTCGTGATCTTTTTAACCTCCTCGACGACGAGTTCAACTTCACGCTCGATCCCTGCGCAACCCCAGCCAACACCAAGTGCCGCAAGTTCTTCACCAAGGACCACAACGGCTTAGTCCAGAATAGGGGCAATGAGATTGTCTTTTGCAATCCGCCCTATGGCAAGTGCATGCGCCAGTGGCCACGCAAATGCCATGACGCAGCACTCAACAGCGCAACCGTCGTTCTCCTCGCGCATGCGCGCACCGACACACGATGGCTCCATGACCGGGTCTATCGCCGTGCAGCTGAAATCCGGTTTGTTCGTGGTCGTTTGAAATTCTGGGCAAGCAATCAATCTGCACCGTTTCCGTCCCTCATCGCAATTTTCAAGTCGCCAAAAATGGTCGGCGATTCCGAGGGACACTGACCATGGACAAATATCTCATCACGCAAAGGACCGCCAATCCAATCACCGGACCTATCATGGTCACGACCAGTCCCCGCTTCAGCTGCCCGCTTTCCTGCGCCTTCCGAAAACACGGTCCAAGCCCCATGGCCGGCGTTTGCTACGCAGAGCATGGTGCACTCGGCGGATATGTCTGGACACTGCTCGACCGCTCTCCGGCCGGCCGCTCGATAATGAACGGCGTCCGCATCTACGATTTTTCTGAGCTTCTCTACGCCATTCGGTCACAGCCGCCCGGCGCACTCTGGCGTCATAATATCGCCGGTGATCTACCAAGCAACAATCGCGTCACTATCGACCGCACGGCATTGCAAGCCATCGTTGCTGCAAACACCGGCCGACGAGGCTTCACCTTCACTCACTTCGATGTCCTGACAAACCTTGCAAACCGGCAAGCTATTCAGGAAGCCAATGCAAACGGCTTCACCATAAACCTCAGCGGCAATTCTCTTGAACACGCCGACAAACTCGCCGATCTACGCATCGCACCCGTTACCGTAATTCTCCCTGCCGGCACTGACCAGAATACGACGACACCCAAGGGTCGAACCGTCGTGATCTGCCCAACCAGTACGCACGGAGTAACCTGCGCCGACTGCGGCCTATGCGCCCGCTCATCGCGCTCCACCATTGTCGGCTTCCCCGCCAGTGGTGGATCGAAGCACCGCATCAACAAAGGAACTTCGATATGACACCCGACATTGAGGCACTGCCGTTTGACCAACTACGCACGCTGCATCGTGAAATCGCAGCACTAATCGCACAGAAACGTCACGAAACGCTCATGCAATTGCGTGAACAAGCCGCCGTACTTGGCTTCACTGCCAACGAACTCCTCCCAAGCAAAAATGGAAGGGACAAAGTGGCCGTCAAATACAAGGACGACCAGGGCAACACCTGGAGTGGCAGAGGCAAACGGCCTGCATGGCTTGTCGAAGCCCTCGACCAAGGGCGCAGCCTCGAAGACTTTGCTGTCTGACGAGCAGGAGGCGGCCGTGGGTAATTGGTATCGCGTCACCAAGAAAATCAACGGCCGCCTTTATGACTACTGGCAGCGCACCTACCGTGTCGGCAAGTCGGTAAAAACCGAAAACCGTTACATCGGCCCTTCCAGAACCCCCGCCCCGGCTGTCACCCTTTCCACCTATTCCTCAACTGCACCTCCCACTCCTGAGCAAGCCATCACGCAGCTCAATACCTACGCTGGACTATCCGACTTCCTCGTCCACGATATGCGAAAGTGGGCCGACAAAATCCGCCGTGAAGACGAACTTATCCAATATGGCAAGCGGAAAGCCCGGATCAAACGTCAGGAGAAAAAATAACGGGCAGCGAAGCGGAAGACGGAAGGCATCAAAGCGCTCAATCCACTCTTGGCTCAGGCGATCAATATCGCAACGACGGCAGTGAACTACTAACCCAACAAGCCCGCCGCCGTCGCCGCAAACTGCAGCAGCACTGCTGGTGATCTGCATCTGCTTTAGCTGCTTCTATCCAAATAGATGAAGTTTTGGTAGTTATGATTTGCACTGTTCTCCCAGCGCGTACTGCCTTCGCCAACGGGATAGGGATCATTTATCAAGTACCAAACATCCGTGCTTAGTACCTCTCCAGAGAGGCCAGAAATGAAGTCTAACCGTTTCGAGCCACGACAAACCCTGGCGTGTCCTGGAATTCCACTTTTCATTGGCGAAAACTTCTGTAAGAACGTCTCTGCTTCCGCAAAAGTTGGGGATGTGTCGTACGTTGGCCGAAGATGGTGTTTGCTCAGCTCCCCATATGCTCTGATCTGGTTGCTATTCGTTACGCCAGTGCCGCCAGGTGCCATCACAGCCGCAACTTGATCTTGGGTTAGCTCAAATCCAAAAAAGGACAGGATCATTTGTGCAGAAGCCACTGCGCAGAAGACCGGTGTGCTCTGCGAAATTAACGGGACTGGCAAAATCAGCGATGTTATAATGGGTGGATGGCCTGCAAAATGGTCGGCGAGCGTGAGATAGTCACTCTCCGTGAACTCTAGATCGCCGAACCGTCCTCCTCTCGGCAAGATCTCACTAGTCACTTTGATAATATTTGCAAAACCAGGACTATCTTTGATCGAGGTTGGCCCGGCTTCTCGCAATTCGTTCTCAACAATCGAATAGGCCAAGAGACCATCGATGTTGGTGAGAGGGTCTGAATTCTTTGCTAAGCAAATGTCCGACGAACGAATGACCGACCCTTCGTAGTAATCGATTATGATGAAGTCACTTGATGATAGCGACGACTGAAATTGTGCCTTAATCCCAATTTTCGGGAAGGAATAACACACAAATGAAAAATTTAGGAAGGAGGCTTGCGGGTCAATTTGACTAACTACTTTTTGCGCTTCTTGAAGAGCAATCGCTTCATTCAATCGACGACTGCTCGGCTCAATTGCGTAAACGGCAGATGATAAACGAGTATCCGCAGCGACGCGAACGAAGCCGACAGGTTTGCCCGCCTTAGTAAACGTAAAATCATAAAAGAGTGCGGTGCCGTCAATGTCTTCGATTATGATGGGACAAAATTCTACGTCCGCTCCAGAAAACGCAGCCAAGCGGATATCTGCAATTGCAGGGCTTCCCTGGGCTGCGATGTGGAACATTGCAGCTGATCTAGCTTGCGGCACAGATATGACAGCCATGCTGCCGCCTCCCTAAGCACTCGCTTGCGCTATTTGCATATTTCTTGTTTCTTGCTTGCGATCACAAGTTATCCAAAATAGAGTATTTTCGTGCGGTAACTAGGGAGGTATCACGTGCCAAATCAAGATGGGTTTAACGTAAATTCCGAGCAAATTCAAATATTGACGCAATTCGCAACACATCCGGCAGTTAGAAAGGTTTTGAAGGATATAGGGGCGGTGCCGCCGGAGGAACGACTTGCAACGGCCGAGCGCATTGCGACCGTAGAAGCGTTGGCCGCGCAAGGCTTGACGATTCCGCCTGAGATCAGAATTACCACCCGTTATTTCGAAGACCCAAAGGCGGTTTTGCGTGGAGATGTAATGCTTAAGCCGACGAAAGAGCAGTTTGCCGAGGGTGGCAGCGGTGCAAGCATCTGCATATCGGTCGGAGCGGGTGTCTGCTTGTCATTCGGCTGTGATCCACAACCCACTTAGGTCACTCGTTGCATGTTAATGAGGCACAAAATGGATGCAGACGAAGTCGATTCCGATACCCTCGCTCGTCACATAAGTGATGGTCTTTGCGAATTGCAGAATTTTGCGTCGACTACGCAGTTTCAAGCGCTCCTCAATGAGTTATACGCGTTGCCGATCGATAGGAGGTCGCAGTTCGTTGTAGACGTTGTTCTTGATGCGCGCGAGCTCGAAAAAAGAAGAATAGTTGTCCCGCCCAACTTAAAACTGCAGCGCTCCGCATTCCGTGACAATCGTCCAACCCTGTTTTGCATCGTTCTGCATATTCGAGATGGACTTCAATGGAGTAAAGTAACAATAACTTATGATAATCCGTCAGGGCCGCCCGCGATTCTATACTCGGAAATTGCAGAAAAGTTTAATCGCGAATTGATGGAGCGCACTTAACCCAGCTCTTTCCGCGCTACTACTCATCACGAGAAGTTGGACGAGCGGGAGCATCCTTACTGGATATATTGAACGAGCCGTCAATCGGCATTGGATTGGGGCTCTGACGCAATTTTGGTGCAGCTGGGATCACGTGGCGCCGATTAGGCGGGCCTGAAGTAGGTCGAGCTTGGCGCGGCCGTACATTTGACGTTTGACAAGCTTGAGCTTGGTGATTTGTCCTTCGGTTTGTCCGTTGGACCATGATGACGTGATCGCGGCGCTGACCGCGTCCCGGTCCTTGGTGACGCCGTTGGCGAACGAGGCCACGAGGCTGGCGCGAGCGCGTTCGAGCCATGGCTCAAGGTCCGCGTGGGCTTTCTTGCGGATCATTACGTGGAAGGCGGCGACGACCTCTCGGGCCTCCACCAGCAGAGGAACACCTCCTTCGATCGCCGCGATCGTAACGGTCTCCGACTTTGACAGCGTATCGCGGCCTGTGGTCATGAGCCGTGCGATCGTTCTGGCGGACGGAACGCGGTGCAGGCTCGCCGCATCGGCCTTTTCGGCGCGTCGACGGCGTGTCGCCCATTCCGTAACAACCCGAACCGAGCCCCTGAAGCCAAGTGCCTTGAGGCGTCGCCACAGGTCGGCGCCGTTGCGATGGCCGGCAGTCCATTGAGCGTCGAGCCATGGAAGGTGGTGTTCGAGTGAACTCTCGCGAACCCGGAACACATCGGAATGCTGACCTCGCAGCACCTTGCGGACGAGGCCGCGACTGTGCCCGGTAAGACGCACGACCTCTTTGATGGAAGCGCCCGTCTCAGCCTGCTTTAGGATGGCGGCATTGGTATCCTCGCGCCGCAAATATCCTTCATATTGGATGCGCTCGGCGGCTGTAAGCAGGTCAGGATTGATGGTTGCAGCACCGATGGAGGCGCGAACCTGGCGCATGGATTTGCGAACCGCATCGAGGAAGGCGTGGCTGGCGTTTTCCATGAGGTGCCAACGATCGGCGACCTGGGTGGCGTGCGGCAGCGCCTTCGCGGCCGCTAGCGTGTAGCCGCCGCCGCGGTCGCGGGCCACAATGGCGATCTGTGGCTGCTCCGCGAGCCAGGCCTGTGCGGTGGCGGGCTCCCTGTCGGGCAGGAGGCTGATCGGCCGCCGCCGTTCGAGATCGCAGATGATCGTCCCGTAGCGCTGATTGCGGCGCCATGCCCAATCATCGATGCCGATCACGGTCGGCGGTGTAACGGCCGGGCAGCCACGCCTGCGAACAACCCGAAGCAAAGTGTCATTGCTCACGGGGAGCATCAGGCGCCGGGCGAAACTTGCGGCCTTGTTCATGCTGACCGCGTCGCCCGTGCTAACCAGGGGTTTTGTGCGGGGCTCCGCGTTCCATCGGATGCCCGCTATAACCATGGCGGCGGAGCCGGAGAATTCGATTCAGCGGGCATTTCGACCCGCTTACCTGCCTTTCTGTCAGCAAGCCACCGCTTCCATGCGGACGTGTGGTATGGCCACTTCTCCATCTCGATGCACCAAGCGAGTGGTTCGGAATCCAGAAAAAATGAGCGTCGCTGCGCGGTACTAAGGCAGCGCGGCGCTTCCGCCTTAGCTCGAGCCACGAATTCTTCAATATTGAGGAATACTTTCCATAGCCGTGCTGTCTTGTCGTCGGACGCAGTGACGATCCACTTGCCGTCTGGACTGAAAGCTGCACTCGACACCTGTGCCGTATGGCCCCTTAGCTCGCCTATCTCTTTGCCAGTGTCACAATCCCAAAGGCGCACGGTATTGTCCCATAACGTTGTAACGATACGCTTTCCATCGGGACTGAACGCGGCGCTCAACATAAGCGTGCCATGACGGAGTCGCAGCTCGCCGATCTCTTGACCGGTTTCAGCTTCCCACATGCGCACGGTCTTGTCCCATGATACAGTGACAATTCGCTTGCTATCGGGACTGAACGCGGCACTTGCCAGCTTATCCTGATGTCCTCTCAATGGCCCGATTGGGCGACCTGTTGTTGCGTCCCACAACCGCGCCGTCCTGTCCAACGACGCAGTGACGATACGCCTGTTATCGGGACTGAACGTCATAATCGTTATATTATCTTCATGACCGCTCAGCGGCTCGCCGATTGGCCTACCGGTTGAGGCGTCCCATATCCGCGCTGTCTTGTCCCGTGATGTTGTTATGATGCGCTTGCCATCAGGACTGAAAACCGCGCTCGAGACGTAGGCCCCATGCCCCCTCAGCGGAACGCCGATCTGCCGGCCGGTTTCGGCGTCCGATATCCGTGCTGTCCTGTCCGAGGACGCAGTAATGACGCGCGCTCCGTCGAAATTAAATGCGACGCTCAGGACAAGCTCGCCATGGCCGCTCACCAGCTCGCTGATCGCTTGGCCGGTTTCGGAGTTCCACAGCCGCGCGGTCCTGTCATGGGAGATGGTGAAAATGCGTTTGCCATCGGGACTGAACATTGCGTTCAATACGTATTCCTGATGGCCTCTCAGCGGCGCACCTATTTGCTGGCCGGTTTCGGCATCCCACAGGCGCGCCGTCCTGTCCCATGACGTCGTAACGATGCGCTTGTTATCGGGACTGAACGCAGCGCTCGAAACCCTGTTTTCATGTCCTCTCAATGGTTGCCCAATTCGACGAACGGTTTCGGTATCCCATAGCCGCGCTGTTTTGTCCTCCGATGCGGTGACAATACGCCTGCCATCGGGACTGAACGCCGCACTCCACACGGCATCCTCATGACCTCTCAGCGGCTTGCCGATCTCTTGGCCGGTTTCGGCGTCCCATAAGCGCGCCGTCTTGTCTTTGGACGCGGTGATGATTCGTGTACCATCAGAACTGAACGATGCGTTCAATACCGCGTCCCCATGACCTCTCAACGGCAGACCGATCGCTTGGCCGGTCTCGGCATCCCACAGCCGCGCCGTCCTGTCCCATGACGTAGTAACGATGCGCTTGCCATTAGGACTGAACACCACGCTCGAGACGTAGGCCCCATGACCACTCAGGGGCGCACCGATTGGCTGGCCAGTCTCGCCGTCCCATATCCGTGCCGTCTTGTCTTTGGACGCGGTGACAATGCGTTTGCCATCGTAGGTGAACAACGCCGTTAACACCCCGTCCTTATGGCCGACCATCGGCGTGCCAATGGCTTGGCCGGTTTCCGTGTCCCACAGTCGTGCCGTTTGGTCATCGGACGCGGTAACGATGCGCTTGCCGTCGGGACTAAACACCGCGCTAAACACAGATCCACGATGTCCTTTCAATGGCAAGCCAATCACTTGGCCGGTTTCCGAGTCCCACAACCGTGCCGTTTGGTCGCCAGACGCGGTGACGATGCGCTTGCCGTCAGGACTAACCGCCGCGCTATATACAGGCCCGTTGTGGCCTCTCAGCGGCTCGCCGATTGGCCTACCGGTTGAGGCGTCCCAAATCCGCGCTGTCTTGTCCCGGGAGGCGGTTATTATGCATTTCCCGTCGGGACTGAACACCGCGCTCGATATGTGGTCCTCGTGACTATTTAGCGGCTCACCGATTGGCTGGCCGGTTTCGGCATTCCACAGCCGCGCGGTCCTGTCGGAGGATGTGGTGACGATGCGCCCACCTTCGGGACTGAACGCTGCGCGCCAAACATGATCCTGATGCTCTTTAAGCACAATCGACTCGCGTAACGCGACCCAAGCACTGTGGAGTGCAAGTTCTGCTTCAGGAATATAGGGTCGGTTATAACCAGCAACTGCATCGGGCAGCGCCTCTAATGCAAGCACCAGCGCGCTTCCAGCGTCAGCAGCCGCACGCTGCTGGTGTGAAAGATCGGCCAGGAATAAAGATTGCGTGCGAAGCGCATGGTCGCGTTCGATGGTCGCCTTGGTCTCATTCTGAATCGCAATCGCGCGCTGCCAGAACGCAAAGCCAGCTAATGCAAGCGCCGACACGAAACCCGCCGAAAGGCTCCCCGTCAGTATGCGTCTCCGTGTTATCGCTCCGCGCTGGCTCTGCTCAATGAAAACCAGTGCCTCCTTGGTCGGCAGCGGGGCATCTGCCGGCCGCGACGCAATCCAGCGCTCGGCCTCTTCAAGAACTGGGGACCGCAGTAGCAAACCGACCGGGCGTCCGGCAGCACCCCATCGCCGCGCCTGCTCACCGAAGTCGGTGTGCTGCCGTATCCAGTCGATGTCGGTATGAAGCGCCTCCACTAGACGGGTCATGCCATTATTGAACCGCGACTCTTCATCGAGGAATATGAAGTTCAGACGCGCAAGAGCTTCCGGGATCGATCTATCGTCGGCTCGTCGGTAGACGACAGGAGCAAATCGCTTATTAAGCAAGGCCGCAAACGCGACCTCTTTGTGACAAACTTCTGAGGCGACGGCGTCAGGGCTAATCACGAACACGACAGCATCCGCCCGCACGATTAACGTCTCTATACGCTTCCACCATTCCTCGAAGGCATAGATGTCGCTGCGGTCGATCAAAATCCTAAAGCCGCGCGCCTCCAAGATCGCGGCGAGGCCGTCAGCAAAGCCTCCGTCAACACGCGAATAAGATATAAAGACTTGGTTCTTGCGCACCCTGTCGGCTGCGCCGCTCGCATGTTGTGGAAAGGCGGCCACCATGAAACGTCTCCAGCACACAAAATGATCATCATCTATGCGGTCAACCTACCAGGGATTATGGCGCTCTACATGGGGCGTTAATTATTGGAAAGGAAGCAATCCAACCCCTCAGGCCAGTGGTCCAGGAAGCGTACAAGTGGGCTTTGACCACCCTTCTTTTTTTCTGTTGATCGACCCATGGCGACTGAGGCTCCAAGCGTGGTCAGCACCGGCGGGTGTAGCGCTTCTCGCCTTGGGTCCCTTTGGGCATTCGGATATGCTAATGCTTAGAGGTAAGCGCAGCAAGGGAGGTGGCAATGTGGGTGTTGATAGTTGTGTTCCTGCAAACCGGGAGCGGATTTACCGTCCCTGGATATTCTTCTGCTGAGAGATGTACGGCTGCCGCAAATCAGATCGTGAACCAAGATCTACAGGGAGCGAGGCGAATGGGTGCGCAGGTAGTTGCTTTCTGCAAACGCCCGGATTGACCATTTAGCTAGGTCTGCTCCGAATTTCAAACTGAGACACTACCTCTGATATCGGACGGTAAGGAATTCCAAACAGTTGTAGATATTTCCAGTCGGGACGGTGGGGATAAACGCCAAACGCACCAATGTCTCCGGGGCGCTTCACCTAGCGCTCGCAAATCGCGCGAGTACGTTTTGAGCAGCATCAGAAGCCTCATCTGAGGTGCGGAAAGGTCCGGCAAGGCTCGTGCAGTTCGTATCTTCGATGTGCCAGCCGTGGGTACGCCTTATGCGCCAACCGATCTACACGTTGCCAGTTACGGCAACGAAGGCGTGCCACCCTGCTTCAAAGCGCTTGACTACGATTGGTTTTGGCTTGGCCATAAAGTTAGATCAACAACGATCCAGCAGAGGCTCGACGTAGCAAGGCGGGCCATCACGGGGATAAGCTCGTTGTGGCAGAAGTCCCAACGAAACAGTAATGCGACCACCTTTCCTTTTTCCATTAATTGACGGCATGGCCGACTGAGGCTCCAAGCGTGGTCAGCACCGGCGGGGTGTAGGTAAGGGTGACCCAGAAAAATACTTCCTTGGGGTCGTCGCGGACGATCACGGCAAACTTCACTCCGCGTTGGATCAAGCGTCATCCGGTACTTGCGTTCACCGAGTGGGTTCCTCCGCACGCGACGCAATGTATAGGTTCGTAGACTTCACTGGTGTCGTCGCTCGGGTCATCGGCAAGCCAGCCCTGCACCCGGAGCTGTGCAGGTGAATAACAAAGCCGTCATGTGAGACTTGGATCGCCCTGGTGTCCCTGACCGTACCGAACTCTCCTGGCCGAGGCTGGCATCGAACCATCCGTCGGCGGCGTCGGAGACAGCTACGACAATGCTCTCGCCGAGACTACCAACGGCCTATACAAGGCTGAGGTCATTCATCGGCGCCGACCGTTGCGATCGTTCGAGGCTGCCGAGTTCGCAACTCTCCTTGGAGCCCATCCAGCCGGCAGAAGCTAAGGAGCGCTATTACGCCATTCTGGAAGGATCAGCGACGGCGGCGTGACTCAAACCAAACAGCCTCCGGAAAACCCGGGATGGTTCAGATCCACATCGTTCCGTGGACCTAAAACAAAAAAACCGGGTCCACTTTCCTTGCTCACCTCGTGCTTCAACATGGCCATCGTTCGCGCGAACGCGAACGTGGTCGCCGGGGCATCCCGGCTCGCAGCGACGAGGTTCACATGACCCAAACCGTACTTGCTCACAGTGTGGCCGAAGCATGCTCGATCGCATGCATCGGACGCAGCTCACTATATGAGGCCATCAACTCTGGCGCGCTGCGCGCCGTCAAGCGTGGACGTCGCACACTCATCCTTCACCATGACCTGCACCGTTGGGTGCAATCCCTGCCACCCGTACCAGTCAAGTTGGACCTTAACAGGGAGGCCCAAAATGTCTGATTTGATCACCACGACTGAATGCAACGTCACGGCAGACCAAGTGCAGACGGACTGCCCCGACCTGCTACAGAACTTGGCCAAGCGCATCGAGGTGCACTTGGAGAAGGCGAGCAAGTACAAGGAAAAAGCCGATCAGCACTACAGGACGGTGGGCCAGTATCTTGCAGAAGCACAACAGGCTTGCGACGAAGGCGGGTTCAAGGCGTTTCGCGAGAGGTTTTTCCCGCAGCTGGGCAAGTCGCGCGTTCATGAACTGCTTCAAATCGCAACCAACAAGAAATCGGTCGAAGAAGTGAGGGCAGGCACCCTAGAGCGCGTCACGAGGCACCGTGCGAACAAAGCGTCGTCCGTTACAGTAACGGAAAAGCCCAACGAGTGCGAAGAACCGAAGAATATTCCTTCTAGGGCGGTCGAGGACACTGTCGCGCAACCGAAACCCGCATCCGAGGGAACGAAGCCCGGGAGAACGATCGATCCCGGGGACGAGAGTGTGTCCAACTTCACCACGGTCGTGATGGAACTGGTCCGACTAACCCAGAAGAAGCAGCCCGACCACTTCGCCAAATCAGCCGTGCCTACACATGAATTAAGTCGTGTCGCTACGCTCCTAACGGGCCTGGCGACCCTCAAGTCCAGCGCATGTCGGGCGACCCCCGATATAAACATCTCGCGCGACCATTTGACTGACGCAACGGACGTCGACCATGCAACTGAAAAAGCAACTGCCTGACATGCGCCCACAGTTAACACCGGGAAGAGACGCTCAACCGATGGAATCGGTCGTTTTGTCCGGTCAGGCCGAGGAGGTTAAGGTGAGTACAGCAAGCGGAAATGATAATGTCACTGACGCGCGCGTTCAGGGGCCACCGAATGTCCTCACCCCGAATTTTGACGGGATGCCGGATGAACTTAAGCAGATGAATAATTGGGTCCTCTGGCGATACCTTCCCCCGAAGTCTCGCGGCGGAAAATTGCGCAAGGTGCCTTTCCAGCCCAGTGGAGCGCCAGCCAGCAGCGCCGACCCGCTCACGTGGAGCCAGTTTGATGAGTGCCGCCTCGCCTACGGCCGGGGAGGATTTTCTGGCATTGGTTTTGTTTTCGACGGCGAGCCAGACGAGAATGGGCTCGTTTATGCCGGCGTCGATTTCGACAGTCAGGCATTTGAAGGTGAAGGCTCATTTCTGATCGCGGAGTTGATAGATGGCCTCGGATCATATGTAGAGACGAGCGTCTCCGGCGCGGGCCTGCACGTCATCACAAAAGCTAATCCGCTGGCCAGTGGAATTTCTCACGACGGCATCGAATTATATACGAGCAAGCGGTATTTCGCGATGACCGGGCGCATAGAAGGTGCGGCATCGGCCGTTGTAGCATCTCCAGCTGCGTTCGCCGCACTCGCCCAATACGTAAACAAGACCGCAGATGGGCAAGCCCAGCAGAACGTCGCAACCAACAATGTGGTGCCGTTCGAGCTGCCGGACTGGGCGAAGGGGGGGCTTGCGCCAGCATTCGCCAAATTTCCTGTTGAGTCGCTTGCGGCGGGTCTTAGAGCCAACATTGAGGAAATCCGTTCCGCTGTCTCGGCTATCCCCCCGTCGGCAATCGCAACTGAGCCAGGATGGCTAAACCTCGCACGAGGCCTGGCGCATGAGGCAGCGGTCCATACCGAACAAGCCGAGGAGCTTTGGGAAATATTGGATTCCGCTTCGCGACGCGCGCCGGGTTACCACGCCGAGGACAACCGACTGCGTTTTGAAAGATATATGAACGAAGCCTTCGGTCGGGAAAACCCGATCACCATTGCAACCGTTTTCCATATGGCGCGAACGCACGGCTGGCAGGGGTGGTCCCCGCCAACGGCAAATTACCGTGGCGGTAATTTCTGCCTGGGCAACCAGCCATTGGTCTGGTCGGCGCCTACATTGACGGTGTCGTTCTCCAATATTCCTCACCGCCAATGGCTCTATGGAACTTATCTCATTCGTGGTGAGATTACTTGCGAGGCGGCCCCTGGCGGCGGCGGGAAGACAGCACATGCGGTTGGGATGGCCGTCGAGATTGCAACCGGCACAGAACTTCTTGAGGAAAAGATTTGGAGGCAAGACCTCAAGGTACTGTTCATCAACGCTGAGGACGGTGGCACCGAGATAAAACGACGAGTTTGGGCGTTCTGTCTCGCCCATTCACAAAAGCTCGCAGGGAAGTGCCTCGATCAACTCTATGTCGTCGGGGCGGACGACGCTCGCGCGCAACAGATATCATTTTTGCAGACAAACGAGAAAGGCGTTTCGGTACTCAATCGGGCCGGCTTCGCGGTCCTCGAAGTCTGCTCTTGAAGCACTGCGGCCTGATGTCCTGATACTCGATCCTCTAGTCGCTCTCTGCGGCGGAGGCAACATGAACGACAACGCAGCGATGTCGCTAGTGATGCGGCAACTCAAGCACTTGGCGGCTGAGTTCAATTGCGCTGTGCTCATTATTCATCACACCAAGAAGGGCGGTGACCACGGGGACGCAGAGGCCGTTCTCGGAGCCGCTAGCATCGTCAATCTGGCGCGACGTGCGATCATGCCCGCTCTAATGACCAAGGAGGAGGCTATCCGCGCCATCGCCTTCGAGACGCCGAGGCTTCCCGATGGACGCGACTCACCGGAGGTCGTACAGGTCCACCTCGAACATCGGCTCGTCCGTCGACTCCTGTCGCGCTTCCTGTCGCAGGGCTTCCAGTCCGGCTTGTCGCGTATTTCAGTGATCGAAGGCCCCGGAGCGCAACCGCGCGTCGTGCTGATGGGGCGCCTCGCCGTCTACGGCGCCGGCGCCGCCCGCCTGCACGAGGAGATCATCCCAGTTACTGCGATCTGGACCGAAGCCGAGCGCAGCCGGAAGTCCCTGCGCGCCCTTGGGGAGAGCGGCGAAGAGCGTACGCTGAACCAGCTCGAGGACGCACTCCGCCAAGCCCGTCCAGCGCCGAAGATGGCGGGTGCTCGCGTGCAGGCCTCGATTGAACGCGACATCGCCGATCTCCTGCCGACACTCGAGCGCCTCAGCGATGAGCGCTTGGCACAGGTCAAGGTGCTACTTGCGAAGCGCGGCGAGGCGGAGGCGCGCTCCCTTGCAGAATTGCTCGAGCAGCAGCGCAAACGTATTGCAAAGGTCTCCGCCGAATTCGATCCAAACCAATTACTCCTACCGGTCGTCGGCGAACTGGAACGGCGCGAACGCCAGGCTGATCGCCGCCACTGGCAGGCGCGGCTCGCGCGCCTTGAGACCGAAATCCGCGATGAGCCGGCGCGCATCCGTGCGTCCTACGATGCCCATGCCCATCGGCTGGAGCCGGTTGGCTTGGTCTACCTCTGGCCGGCGACGGGATAGGCGGCATGGCAACGGAGCCCAAGCGCGATCCTGATCTCGAATGGCTAGACCACGTCCAGCCAGTGGGTTTGGTCGTCGCGCCGATACTGCTGCGAGAGCTCGGCCTCACGCCTTCCCGCCAGACCCAGGCAGATACTGCGGTTGTTGCGGCGCTCATTGGCGATGACCTCACCAAGCCGACCCTCCAGAATGCCTGGCCCATCTTCGAACAAGTGCTCGGCTGGGACACGCGCTACGTCGCCGGAAGTCCGGGCGGGCCCGCGCTGCCCGATGACCTGTTTATTCGCCTGCCGGAGCACGACACGACCTTGGGCCCCACCTGGGCGGTCGAGGAATTGGAGAAGGGGGAGCGGCGCTGGCAGCTTCTCGTCCGCATCGAGCCGACCGGTGTCGATCCCGACGCGCGCAACAGCGCGGACGGTTGGGAGGCAACGCCGCATCAGCGTTTCGAGCGGTTGCTGCGCGAAACCGGCGTCTTTGCCGGACTACTCGTTTCCGAACGGAACGAACCGCGTGATGGCGAGGACTATTATCTGCCGGAGCTACGGCTGATCTATGCGCCGCGCGGGGAAACCTCCGGCCACCTGACCTTCCCGCTGCGCGCGCTCGCAACCGTCGCCGGCCGGCCGATGCTCGGCGGCCTCAAGCTTCTGCTCGATTCATTCCGCCTCTTCGCCGATGCCGCCGAGCGCCGCCTTGCCGTCGCTGCTGCGCAAGAGCCGCGAGGCACAGGCCGCCGTCTCGACCGCGCTCGCCGAGCAGGTGCTGGGCGCTCTGCACGAGCTGTTGCGCGGCCTCGATGCCGCGGAGCCCGCGCTCATCCGCGAGCTCGCGCGCACGCGCCCCGGCCATCTCTACGAAGGCCTGCTCACGGTTCTGATGCGGCTCGTGTTCATCCTCTACGCCGAGGATCGCGATCTCTTGCCCTCGCGCACAGACGGGCGCGCGCGGCAAATCTACGAGACGCAGCTATTCGGTGCGCGGGCTCTATGCGCGCCTCGTCGAGGACGCCGCGCTCAATCCCGACACCATGGACGAGCGGCGCGGCGGCTGGGGGCGGCTGCTCGCGCTGTTCCGGCTGATCCACAAGGGCCACAGCAGCCATTTCGTGCAGGCGCGCGGTGGCAAGCTGTTCGATCCGGATCAGTTCCCGTTTCTCGAAGGACGCGCTGAGTCGACCGAAACGCCGCGGGTGCTGCCGGTCTCCGATGGCTGCATTCTGCGCATCCTCGAAGGCCTGATGACGCTGCAAGCGAAAGGCGGCACGCGCGAGCGGCTGTCCTATCGCACGCTCGATGTCGAGCAGATCGGCTCGGTCTACGAGACCGTGATGGGCTTCACAGTCGAGACCGCCGACGGGCCGCGCGCTCGCCATCCGGGCCGGCAAGAACAACCGCACGCCGGTGTTCGTCGATCTCGAAAAGCTCGCCGCCGCCAAGGGCAAGGACCGCATCAAGTTCCTCAAGGAGGAGGCCGATCGCGGTGCAGCTTTCGGCGGAATGTCGCCAAGGCGGTGGAGGCGGCGAAGAGCGTCGCGGAACTTGCGGCCGCGCTCGACACCATCGTCGACGAGCGCGGCTCGCCGAAGAAGCACGTGATCGGCTGCCGGCACGCCGATTCTGCAGCCGACCGACGAGCGGCGCCGCACCGGCAGCCATTACACGCCGAGGACGCTGACCGCGCCGATTGTCGAACATGCGCTGGCGCCGGCATTCGAGCGGCTCGGGCCGAACGCGACGCCGGAGCAGATTCTCGATCTCAAGGTGTGCGATCCGGCCATGGGCTCGGGCGCCTTCCTGGTCGAGGCTTGCCGCGCGCTGGCGGCATTCGGCTGGTCGAGGCGTGGGGGCGCTACCCGGGTAAGAAGCCGGTCATCCCAGCCGGACGAGGACGCGGAGCTGCATGCCAAGCCGCCTGGTCGCGCAGCGCTGCCTCTACGGCGTCGACAAGAACCCGCTCGCCACCGATCTCGCCAAGCTGTCGCTGTGGCTCGCGACGCTGGCGCGCGACCACGAGTTCACCTTCCTCGATCACGCGCTCAAATCGGGCGACAGCCTTGTGGGGCTGACGCAGGCGCAGATCGCGGCGGCGCATTGGGATACGTCGAAGCCCGGCCTGCCGCTGTTCCGGCAACTGGTGAAGGACCGCGTCGCCGAGGCCATGAAGGGCCGCGCCGAAATCCAGGCTGCGCCCGACGACACCGCGCGCGCCATCCAGGAGCAGCGGCATCGCTCACTGGAAGCGCGGCTGAAGGACATCCGCATGATGGGCGATGCCGTGATCGCGGCGTTCTTCGCTGAGGACAAGCCCAAGGCGCGCGAGACGAAGCGCGCAGAGGTCGAGAGCTGGCTCGGCGGATCGCCGGTGGCATGGGATAAGCTCGCTGCCATGGCGGCGACGCTTGAAGCAAGGGCGACGCATCCGCTCACGCCGTTTCATTGGGAGATCGAATTTCCTGAGGTGTTTGCGCGATGAGAACTGGTGGCTTCGATGCCATCGTTGGCAATCCCCCGTTTCTGGGCGGAAAGCGAATATCTAATCAGTTGGGCGACCGCTACCGTGATTGGCTTGCTACCAATGCACACAAGCGGTAATAGCAGCGCCGACCTTGTCGCTCATTTCTTCATCAAAGCGTATGACCTAATAAAGGAAAGAGGTGCGTTTGGGTTTATTGCAACAAACACAATTGCGCAGGGTGACACTCGCCATGTGGGGCTGCGTCATCTCCTTGCGCGGGGCGCATCGATCTACCGCACAATCAGACGCCTGGCTTGGCCCGGGGAAGCCGGCGTCGTGGTTTCAATCTTGCACATCAAACACGGCATCTCTCGCCACGCGGAGCTTGATGGTCGAAAAGTCGAAAGCATCTCCGCCTATTTGGTTGAGGGTCATTACGATGACCAGCCGGCGATCTTGCGTAGTAACCTAAATTTGGCATTCCAAGGATCAATTCCATTGGGAATGGGTTTTACATTTGATAACGCTGCTTCTGAGAAAGGTATCGCTGAAAATCTTGAGAAGATGCGCGCTTTGATTAAGAGCAACCCAAGCAACCAGGAAAGAATTTTTCCGTATCTCGGTGGCGAGGAGGTCGCAAACGATCCTAGACACGCGCACCATCGATTTCATAATCGACTTCGCCGAAATTCCGCTGTCAACAGCTAGAGCTAGGTGGCCCGACTTAGTTAAAATTGCCGAGGATCGCGTTAGATCAGAACGGCAAAAGCAGAAGCGCGCCGACTTGAGAAATCGCTGGTGGCAATTTGCCTACCGCAAGAAATCGTTGTACGATACAATTCATAATTTAGATTTTGTCTTTGGAGTAAACTGTGGTGCTTCGCCGCACTTGGCCCTTGCCAAGCTGCCGTCCAAGATTGTATTTGCAAATACGCTGGTAGTTTTCGCGTTCGACAAATTGAATTTCTTTTCTTTGGCGCAATCGCGTATCCACGAAACCTGGGCGAGAACCTTTTCATCGTCGATGAAAGATGATCTGCGTTATACAACAACAGATTGTTTTGAAACGTTCCCCTTTCCGAATAACTTCGACTCAACAGCTGTGCTTACTGCAAATACTCGACTATACTTGGACCACCGCGCCGAGGTTATGGTCGCCCGGAACGAGGGTATGACCAAGACCTACAATCGCTTCCACGATCCGACCGAGACCGCCGAGGATATCAAGCGCCTACGCGAGCTCCATGCGGCCATGGACCACTCGGTGCTCGAAGCCTACGGCTGGAACGATCTTGCTGCGCGCGCCGCGCCGATCTTCCTCGATGAGACCAACGAGGACGACCACACCTACCAAGGTCGCTTCTTCTGGCCCTCCGACTTCCGCGACGAAGTCCTCGCCCGCCTCCTCGCCCTCAACGCCGAACGCCACGCTGAAGAAGTTCGCCAGGGCATCGCGCCGGGGATTAAGGGGAACGCACCAGACGGGGAGGGCGACAACGAGATGGAGCGGGAGGCCTGATCTTGCGATGAAGATTGGCGACTGGGCGAAACGCGGTTTATGAGATGACCACGACAAAAATCGGTAAGGACCTGCTCGGACTTTTGGACAAGACGACCAAGGATATTGTCGGAAAGTCCTTTTCAAACATTGCGTCTGAGCGAAGGCGCACGCCGGTGGTTCTCATTATCAACTCGAAAAAGAAGCGCCTTGCTGTTGCAGCGGGCAACCTGAAGGAGTTGAGCGTTGAAGTGCTCACAAATCCTACAAAATTTGCTGATACGGACGCGGGAATGGAGGCGTCAGCTGACCAAAAGTTAAACATAACAGACGATCCGATCGATGTGTTTCTCTTGAATCAGGAACACGTTGGAAAAGGCGACGCTCTAAAGCCTATGATGGCCCATGAGATCGCGCACTATATTGAGCAGACCGGAATAGCTCACCCGGCTATAGAGGATTTGGATCGACAGAACGCGCGCGTGATTCTAAACGGTTTCGATGACAAGGTAAGGCGTTGGCATACCCAAGAATGGGCGGAGCTGCTCTGCATGGCAGCGCGGCGGATGGTGAAGCAGCGGAAGGTGTCTCACACTACTGTTAGGGCTTTCTTGGAGGCCTCGATTCCACCCTACGACCGTCCACATTGGAATGGGAGGCAGATCAAAGAACCACAGTGATGGTCAACTCTTTGAACCTACCAGGGCTGCCGGCCCTGACGATTTGATTTCGACCAGCTACCCGCCCCAAAAAACAATGAGTTGGTGGGAGATGAAGAACGCTAGCCTGTCTGTTGCAGTTGATACAAATAGGCCATGGGATGCTTTTCCATAATTGTGCGCCGGGACGTCGCAAACTTGTTGTGCGCGCTGAGGATGCCGCCGAGGGTTACTGGCGCGCCTAGAGCTGTGAATGCGGATGGGATTTCTAATGGCAAGCCGTGCATCGCACCCCAGATCGTGCCAGCGGCGGCGAGTCCGCTCACAATGAGTTCTTTGGAATAGGCGAGACCTTTCTTCTCGCTGCGAAGTTCTTCTTCAAGTCGGTGCAAATCGGCTGCCATATCTGACTCGAAAGCTCGATCCAACTCAGCCTGGTCGGCTGACTTCGTCAGCTTTTGGAGCGCATTCACGTGTTCCTCGACGTGGCGAAGGTAAGAATGACGAAGCGCCTTAAGGGTGTGCCCGCCCGCCTCTTTTTCCTCTCTTTCCCTAAAATTAATAAGCGAATCGAGCGGCAGGCTGGCTGCGTCGATCAACTTTAGGGTCAGGGGGACGACGCTCTCATAGAGAGAGCTCGCGTTTTGCGTTGAATTGTCGACGACCAAGTTCGTAATCGTTGCATACGCAAGTCCACGATCAGTAATCCGAGCACGTGTCTCGCCCGCGCAGCAATCCGCTAAAATCGACATGACAGAAAGTCCCGCGGTCGCGGTCAGTGGATAGTCAGCGTTGGGCAAGGGGGCGCCAGCGAGTTCCAATGCCCTCATGACTTCCCATGTGTGGTCCAAGAACTTCTGCGGATAAATCTCGTAGCTACCATCCGCGTCGTGGGGGCGATAGTAGAACACGTCTGGAAGAGGGCGCGTCGCCAAGTCTTCAACCAGATTATGTGCCTCTTGCTTCTCCCTCTCGCTTGGACAACGCGACACGCCGATGAGCTCGATGGCTTTCGCGACGATCTTGTTTTCATAGTAGGGCTGGTATTCCGGAAAAGGCACTATGAACTCTAGCTTGTCCCAGAGCAGTAAGCTGGTCTTGAGTAGACTTTGGCTCTTGATTTCTGTGTGAGGGAAATACAGCGCGGTGCGCATTGGGGCCGCCTTTTTCTCACTTTAACCCTTTATTTAGCCAATCTACCACTGGTTGTCTGGCCAACAAACTATTGCAATTGGCCGGTCGCAATAAATACTTGCAAGAATAGTTATGCAAGATTATATTGCCTTCATGACGACGATCATCGGTTCGCGCCTGAAGGCCCTCCGCGAAGAGCATAAGTTGTCCCAGGACGACCTTGCACGCATATTCGGCTTCAAAGACCGGCAGACAGTTTCAGCAATCGAAACTGGCGAACGACGCATGTCGGCCGAGGAGCTTCTTACGGCTGTCGAAAAGTTAGGCGCGTCCCTGGATTATTTCACTGATCCATTCCGCCTTATCGGTGAGGGAAAATTCTCCTGGCGCCAATCTGGCGTCGGCATGCCACGCCTGGAGGCATTCGAGCGCAGTGCGGGTCGCTGGATCGCAGCCTATCGCACGCTGGGCCCCCAAGTGGGCCATCCTATCCCGCTGCTGCGGCGGACTCTCGGAATTACGGCGCGCCACAGCTTCGAAGATGCCGCCGCCGTTGGCGAGCGCTTTGCTGACGAGTTCAAATTGGGTGATGTTCCGGCGACGCGCCTGGCCGAGATGATGGAGCGCGAGCTAGGCGTGCTCGTTCTCATGGTGGACGCCTTCGAGGGAGTGTCGGGCGCTGCTTGCCGTCTGCCTGCGCTTGACACCGTGCTGATCAATCGCCGCGAGCTTGCGGGCCGGCGCCATTTCGATCTTGGGCACGAGCTCTTCCACATCCTCACCTGGGACACGATGCCCCCCGAGCATGTCGAGGATGCCTCTGAGCAGAGCAAGAACCGCGTCGAACAGCTCGCCAACAATTTTGCGTCCGCGCTCTTGATGCCGTCATCGGCGCTCGACCGCTTCGGCCCGTGGGACCGCGATCTCGTCGCGCGCATCAATGCGGCAGCCAATGAGCTGGCCGTGACGGCGACTGCCCTGAAATGGCGGTTGGTTGCGGCTGGTCGGATCGATCGCGCGGCAGCGAAAAAAATATCTGATGCCGCATTGCGCAACAACGGCCGCCCGGCCGGCGCTCGTGAACCTCTCCCACCATTGTTTTCTCGGCCGTTCGTGGAGGTCGCCGCCCTCGCTATTGAGCAAGGCCGCGTTGCGGCGCGTCGGGCAGCCGATCTGCTCGACATGACGCTTGAGGACCTTGTCGAACTCTGCACGGCGCACGGGGTGCAAGCCCCCTTCGACCTGTGAGGCGCCGATGGCGCGTCATCGTGGCCCGGTGTTGGTCGACACCAATGTGGTTCTGGAGTGTTGGCGCGTTGATGCATGGCGTGCTCTGTCGAGCGGCTATCGGGTCGAGACCGTGGAGGATTGCGTGATCGAAACG
The DNA here is from genome assembly GCA_963753575.1 of uncultured Alphaproteobacteria bacterium. Taxonomy (GTDB): domain Bacteria; phylum Pseudomonadota; class Alphaproteobacteria; order Rhizobiales; family Xanthobacteraceae; genus VAZQ01. The sequence continues at coordinate 346,803 of CAVWCR010000001.1, read as the reverse complement.
CAGACCGGATTCCAGCGCCGCCGCCGGGAGCAACAGATTGATCAGGCCTCCTTGCAAGAGAGCTTGGCGGCAATCCACCGACCCGGAACAAAGGAATTTGCCATGCTTGCGGTGCAGGCGCCCGATATTGCGCTCGATCTCGGCGAGCGCACGTTATGGGCCCACACTCTGACCCGCAACGATGAATGGGTATTGTGCGGACCTGACAAAGCGAGCTTGCGTTTCGGCGTGAGGCTCGGTTTTCGTGAACGTCTCGTGGCACTGGAGAGCTTGCTCGATGCGGTCGGCCATCGACCCAAGGAAGCGCTGAGATCTAATTACACCGCTGCTTGGCTTGCACAGGCGCTGAACGAGATCGTGTTATCGGAGGTCGAAACGCTCATGACCGCGTCAGTCCGATCCCTCGACGTCCGTTCCTCCATCGTGACCGCCTTCCGCCGCGATCTCGTCGGACCCGGTCCGCAGGATGCCGATCTCGCAAGAGAGCGGCTGAACGAAAACCCGTCACGTTGGTACCTCACCGGCTTTCTCGCTCCCGCGAACGATCCGCTTGCCCAGGATGGACCGCAGGCGAGCGAGGGCGATCCTTCCGTCCAGGAGGAACTTGAGACCGACATGGAAGAGCCAGCCGAGGAAGGTGCGGGCGGTGCGGCGGGTGACGATGCGCCGCCAGAAGCGCCAAGTGCCAAGCGGCGCTTCCTGCCGTCCTCCATCGGTCTCACCGTCCTATTGCCGCCCGATGTCAGAGAGATCGAGGTCCGCGTGTCATGGGGCGACTACCGCACCGAACCGCCGCTGTCGGAGGATTTGTTCCTTCCCGATGAAAACGAAGGGACCGGCGAGGACGGCAAGCGCAAAAAGAAAGAACGGCCGTTTGTCGAGTGGGTGCGCAAGCCGAAGAGAGCAAACCGTCCGTATCGCAGTGCCGGATGGACGCGGCAACAGCGTCGTCGTTCCGGAAAGTGCCGCCCCCCAGCGCGCCGGCGGAGGGCTGGTCCTTGAAAGCCATGCGCGGTTGTTCGACTTCCCCGGCCCCGACGGGGACAGACAGGTCCGGGCACTGACGGTCTTTCTGGTCAACCGGCGCGCACCGGTACACCGCTTCTATGCCGATGTCAGCTTCGTGTTTCAGGCGCGGCTCGAGCTCGTCTGTCCGCAGGGCTTCTGTCCGCGGCCAGATGTCTCCGGCTACAAGGCCAGTGATTTCGACCTGCGTGTCGCCGACCTCCACTATCGGGACGTCTGTGAATGGGCCGTCGGTCGCAATGCCGCGGCCGGCTGGGATGCGGGCGAGGACCAAGCGGGCCGCGTCACGCGGGTATGGACCGATCCGCTACCACAGGCCGAGGTCGAACGCGTCGCGCCCAACGAAGACGAGGAACTCAAATCACGGGTAATGTTCGGCATGGAGGCGCTGGCCGAGCGCGCTGCAACAGGTGGCGCAGCTCTCGCCGAATCCCTTTCCGAGCTCCCGATCTTATACGGACAATGGATCGAAGCCGAGCGCAGGAAGCTTGCCGATCTACCCGTCCGTCGGCGCGAGACCGCGGAGCGCCTTATCGCCGAAATGGCGATCGCGCGCCGGCGCATGATCGAGGGCATCGAGCTCGTGTCCGGCAACGACATCGCCCGCAGCGCATTTCGCTACATGAACCTTGCCGTCGCCATGGCGGCGCGGCGACGGAATGCCGGTGCGACCGGCGATCCCGTGGCGCAACCCACGCCGGAATGGCGGCCGTTCCAGCTCGCCTTTATTCTCCTCAACATCGCCGGCCTTGCTGATCGCAAGCACGCCGATCGCGAGATCGCCGATCTGCTGTTCTTCCCAACCGGCGGCGGCAAGACCGAGGCCTATCTTGGTCTTGCCGCCTTCGTGATCGCTCACCGCCGGCTCACCGGGCCAGGCGTGCTTGGCGCCGGCGTCGCCGTGATCATGCGCTATACCTTGCGCTTGCTCACGCTTGATCAGTTGGCGCGCGCGGCGGGTGTGGTGTGCGCGCTCGAGCTGATGCGCACCGATCCGAAGAATGTTGACGATAAGGGACGGCGCCATCTGGGCGACTGGCCGATCGAGATCGGCCTTTGGGTAGGTTCCGATGCCTCGCCGAACCGGCTGGGTGGCAAGGGCGATGCCGACCAGACCACGGCTGTCGGACGCGTGCGACGGTATCAAGATCGGTCAGGACAAGCGCGCGCCCGCTCCCATTAAGGCCTGCCCCTGGTGCGGCACGCCGTTCACGCCAAATTCCTTTGCTTGTGTGCCGAACGATCTGGCGCCGACGAACTTGGTCATCCGCTGCGCCAATACAGCCTGCGACTTCACCCGCGATCGTCCGCTGCCGATCCTGACCGTCGACGAGCCGATCTATCGACGTCTGCCGGCATTTCTGATCGCCACCGTCGACAAGTTTGCAAGCCTGCCGTGGGTTGGCGAGACCGGCGCGTTCTTCGGTCACGTCGACCGCTTCGTCGAAGGGATCGGTTTCTACGGGGCCGACGATGCCAGGCGCGAAGGTCGCCCCCTCGACAACGGCTGGAAGCTCGACCCACCCGATCTGATCATCCAGGACGAGCTGCATCTCATTGCCGGCCCGCTCGGCACCGTCGCCGGTCTCTACGAGACCGCCATCGACCAACTTGCCTCGCGCGTGATCGGCGGCCAGCGCATCCGGCCAAAGATCGTGGCGTCGACCGCGACCGTCCGCCGCGCGAGCGAGCAGATCAGCGCGCTGTTCGATCGCGGGAGCACAAGCGTGTTTCCGCCGCCCGGCATTGATCGCACCGACAGTTTCTTTGCACGAACCGTGCCGTCCTCCCGCGACCCCGCACGACTCTATCTCGGCATCGCTGCCCAGGGGCGCGGACCCAAGCTCGTCTTCCTGCGTGCCCTCACGACGCTGATCGCCGCCGCGCAGGCGGCATTCGATGCCAATGCTGCGAGCTTCGAGCCCGGCAAGAATCCCGCCGACCCCTATATGACCGCACTCTGCTACTTCAACGCATTGCGCGAACTCGGTGGCGCGCGCCGAATTGTCGAGGACGAGGTCCGCGATCGCGCCGCGCGCTACGGCACGCAACGGCGTCGTGTCGATCCCAAGGACAACCCCTTCGCGGATCGCACGATCAAGGAGCCGATGGAAATTACCTCGCGCGTTTCGACGGATGACGTCGCGCAGGCCAAGCAGCGGCTTGACACTGTGTTCGGGCGCAACGCCGATCCAGTGGACGTCGCTCTCGCAACCAACATGATCTCGGTCGGCTTGGATATCTTGCGCCTCGGGCTGATGGTCGTTCAGGGGCAGCCCAAGACGGCGGCTGAGTACATCCAGGCCACCAGCCGCATCGGCCGCGACCATAATCGGCCGGGCCTGGTCATGGTCGTTCTCAATCTGCACAAGCCGCGCGACCGAACGCACTTCGAGCAGTTCGGGAACTTCCACCGCAGCTTCTATCGGGCCGTCGAGGCGACGAGCGTGACGCCCTGGGCGTCACGAGCCCTGGACCGCGCGTTGGCGGCCATCGTTGTGTCGGCGGCGCGACACGTCGATCCGAGCCTTACGCCGGACATCGCCGTAAAGGAGCTCAAGAATCGTCCTGCGACCCGCGCCGCGGTGCGCGATGCGATCGCGGCGCGCGCGCCGGAGAATGCTGTCCCCGGCGGCAGGGCGGCTCTCAAGGCATTGGTGGACGCGCTTCTGGATGCGTGGATGGAGACGGCGGACGCCCAGGCCGCGGGCGGTAACGCATTCGGCTACGCGGAGAGGAAAAGTCCGAACCGACTGCTGCACATGCCGCTTGCGCCCGAGATCGCCAACTTGAGCGCCTCGCACGCGCGCTTCGTCGCCGGTCGCTCCATGCGCGATGTCGAGCCCAGCGTGGCCTTGAACCCGCGCGATCCGTACGGAGGCATGATCGCCAACGCGGACGACCTCGCATGACCAAAAACGCCCAGCGGTTAAGTCAGATTGTTTCGACCTTCGGGCCGGGCGCCATGGTCGATCTTCCCACCCGCTCGGTCATCGTCGGCGGCCTCGAGCTGTGGGAGATGAGGGGCGATGCGTTCACGACGATTCCGGAGCCGCGTATCACGTTGCGGTTGGAGCAGCTTCTCAAGCAGCAAGGACGCCTAGAGCAGTCGAAGAGCCTGTCGCTGCGCACCCCACCTGTCGGGGAGGGTAGGCCGGGGCGCCTGCCGAGCTACGTCGTGGCACCCGTGTTTCCCGCCTATTTCGTCTGCGAGCAGGTCGAGATCGTCACGGTGAATGGCAAGCCGGCGCGGCGCCGACGCCTGGTGCGCTGGCAGGACCTTGATCCGCGTGGCGGTCGGCGTAAGTTCGTCTTCGATGACGGCAAGAAATCCGATGTGACGCCGATCCGCTTCGTGTGTGCCTGCGAGAAGGGCCACCTGCAGGACATCAATTGGAAATGGGTCGTGCACGGCAACGAGCCGTGCCAGGAGCCCATGTGGATCGAGGAGAGGGGCACCAGCGCCGATCCCGCCGATATGACGGTCGTGTGTGGTTGCGGCAAGCAGCTTTCGCTGCAGACATTGTTCCAGCCGGGACGGTTGGGCAACTGCCGCGGTGAGCGGCCCTGGCTGCTCGATCGCGACCCGAATGGCTGCGACAAGAAGCTCAAGCTGCTAACGCGCACGGCGACCAATACATACTTCCCGCAGGTCTACACGGTCATTTCGCTGCCGAGCGAAGAGGACGAGCTCACCCGTCTAGTTGACGAAGTGTCGGGCGAATTGACCAACGTGCAGACCGCGCAGGACATCGCGGCGGCCAAGCGATTCAATTCGAAGCTCGCGGCGACGCTCGTAGGCTATTCGGATGAAGAAATCTTCGCGCGGCTTAAGCGCATTCGCGAGGGCGCGATCGTCGATTCCGGACGGCCGAAACTGTCCGAGTTCGACGTGTTCGCGAGCGGGCGCCCTGAAATCGGGCAGAACACTCCGACAGCGAAGCTCTACGCCCAGACCCTGCCGCGCGATGCCTGGGCCGACCCGAGTGCCGGTCTCGATTTGTCCGTGATCAAGAATCTCGTCGCGGTGCATCGATTGCGCGAAGTGTCGTGCCTGTATGGCTTCACCCGCTTCGAAGCCGCGCCAACCTCGGCGGACGGCGAACTTGAGGATGTTCAGCTGGCTGTCCACGGCGCTCCGATTGCGCAGAATGCCGATTGGCTACCTGCAATCGAGCAATTCGGTGAAGGCATTTTCATCCACTTCGACGAAGCCGCCATCGCTAGAATGGCTGGGGAGAGATGGTCCTAAAGAGCGCCATGACACGCTTGCTCGTGGCTACGGATATTGGAGCAGTCGCTTCATGGGCAAAGGCCCAAAGTACCCTGGGACAGCCTACGTCCTTCTGCACAGCCTGTCGCACGCGCTGATGTCCGAAATCGCACTGGATTGCGGTTATCCGGCAAGTTCCCTTAAGGAACGGGTCTATGCCCTGTCGGCGAACGCCGGCGGAGAAAGCCGCTTCGGCATCCTAATCTACACTGCCACTGCCGGAGCGCAGGGCACATTGGGTGGTCTCGTTGGTACTGTCCCGCGCTTTGCCAACATTCTTCGGAGTGCCTTGGACCGTGCCACGATCTGCTCCAACGATCCGGTCTGCGCCGATCACGAACCCGACGATCGCAGCGGCGATCGCGCCACTCATGGCGCTGCGTGCCACGGGTGCCTGCTTATCGCAGAGACGAGCTGCGAGATGCGCAATCTGTTCTTGGATCGGAATCTGCTCGTGCCTACGATGGCGAGTGATGGGTCTTCATTCTTCGATCCTCAGCCCCGATGATGGTCTAGTTTTTTCACCAGTTGCTAGGGCTCGGGGACGAAGAAGCGCCTGCGGCCTTTGAAGGTGGCACGGTTACACGGATGCGCCGCGTCAAGCCGTGCTAGCTGTTACCTTGTCACCTTGCTACCGACCCGGGTCCAAACGCGGTACGCTGGTTGGCAGCGGTTGTCGCTGGGGTGCAGGCTGGCGCACCACGCCAAGAATCCTGACCCACGTCCGCTTTTCGGAGAACAGCGGACGAGCCGGCAATCTCTGCTTTGGTAGAGAACGACGCGAATGACCCGATTCGGAAGTCGGCGACCTGCTCAGAATGCAGATCGCGACAAGATCGAATTGTTGTCCTGCAGCCCGCAAGCGGTTAGAGTTCCCCAATTGCCGGGGCAATCCATGCGTGTATTGGTCGGACTCATTGTAGGGCTGCTGCTTGGCTTTGGCGTGGCGCTTTTCGCCTACCCGCTTTGGGAAGGCCGGGTTGCCATACAGAAATCTGACCGAGCGCCGGTGCCGACAAGCGAAGCTTTTTACATATGCTCGACGAAATTCGCGAAAGACAGACCACTTGTCATCAAGAGCATCGACGGAGCAGCCAAAACCATAAAGATGGAATGGACCAGTCAGGACAACTACGCAATCGAGAAAATTGACGACGTAACCTACACCGCTTACGCAAGACGCGAAGAAGATGGATTTGATCGGATCGTCCTCAATCGCGTGACGGGAGAGCTCAACTTCGCAGACCGCCCCTCAGACGGCGCAAGAGCCTTACTCACAGATTTGTGCGCCCAGCGCATGCCGTGGAGCGAATGTGAAAAACGGATGTCTTCAGTTAAAGGGGGCCGCTCATCGGAATGTACCTTTGTCGTCAATCAGTTTTCGTGTCCGCGCTTGAACAATCTCGGGGTCATCAGTGAGGCTCAATTCCAGTGCGTTCCAACTGAGCGGCGCTTCTAATGTTGGCAGACGCATTTCCTTACAAATCTGGAACGGCTTCTTGAGCTTCTCTCCCGGCGTTGCGCTCCGATGTCCTTTTTGGCTGCCGGTGTTGGCTCGCCCCCCGCCCGGGCAGAGCTCAGCTTTGCAGACGCAGGTAAAGTGTCCATGTCAGAAATCCAGCCCGAGCTTCTCGTTACCGTTGTACATGGAACGTGGCCGCGTGGGCTCTTCCCGAAAATCGTCCAGTTCAAACAGTGGGTGCGCGGGCTGATGCGGCGCAAACGTCTGCCCTCATTTTGGTTTGAGGAAGGGAGCTCGTTTTTGGATCGCCTCAGCACTGAGCTCGGTGACATTCCACACAAGATCACACCCCTGCTTTGGTCAGGCGCAAACTCGATATTTGTAAGAGATAAGACGGCTCAAGTTCTCGCCGAGTATCTGGCGGCTGAAAACGCTAAGTATCCGCAGGCTACTCAACTCGTAATCGCCCACAGCCATGGCGGCAATATCGCGCTCCGCACGTTTTTTCATTTAATGAACCGTAGTGCCCCCCACAACGCAACCCCGTTTGTTGTAACGCTAGCCACTCCGTTCGTTGAAATTCATCGGGCCAACTTCGGTTCCAGGCCACTGTATATAAGATGGGCGATGATATTTGTCGTGTGGTTCTTTCTTTACTGGTTAGGCCTGGGGCTTGTCGTGTCCATTTTGTTATTCTTTTCGGTTCCTTTTTGGTATGCCTTTCCGATAGGTATGATCTATTCGTGCATTTCGGTCATTCCTTTACTTCTTCTGTCGTCCTGGTGGATTTACCGAAGAGCTACTTACAGGCACAATCAGCTTGATGCGCTGCAGAATGCCACCCGGTTATGCGGGTACGTGCCAGCCCAACGATTGTTGGTGATTAGGGCGATTGACGACGAAGCGACCTTGACGATGGCGGTCGGCACAATTTTCAACTATGTAACCGCACGATTCATAGTGTTTACACTTATGCTATTTGGCGTACTGGTAATAGCTATTCCTCTGATCGCGCCCCCACCGTCCCCGGCCTTCACCGCCTTCAGTATAGGATTCGCTGTCCTGACCATTTTGCTACTCGGTGCGCTCATGTTAGCGCGCTTAGTACATGGTCGTGAACTTGCTGTTAGTCCTCTGGAGTGTCAAATCAATACCCAATCTGCGCCTGATGCGGTTAATCTATCTGAGATAGTCACCTTGGTCTCGCATGCCTATGCAAAATCGCTACGCCATGGAATTTACAGTCATGAGAAGTGCGCCAAGGCGATTTCAGATTGGGTGCGCTCGCAGATTGGCCGCCCGCTAACAAGGTAGGTCGTTGCACGAAAGCCAAAGAGGTCTCCTTCTGTGGCCCATTGCGTCGGAAGCTAGCAACTTCAAACTCGGTCCGGTCCCGGGAGTGAAGCAGAAATGCTTGCGCCTCGGAACGCAAGCAGGCTCAGCGACACACACATCTTCGTTGAGTGAGAATGGGCAACCATACATAGTTAAGCGCCGATTTCTTACCCCATAGATTTTTCATGACCACCTCTTTTCGCGCGCGATGCACCGGGGCCTGTCCATGGTGGGGGGCGGGTCCTTTTTGAAGGGCAAGCTAAGGCTGCCCAACGCGACTCGGTTGTTACGCTCGGAAACAAGCGAACATAGAACCGAGAGCCGTGGTCATGAAGCGCGATCTCTACGCGGATGTATCTCAGCGCATTGTTTCGGAGTTAGAGCGAGGCGCTGCGCCCTGGGTCAAACCCTGGTCAGCTACTCCAGGCCAAAACGTGCCGCGAAACGCAGTGACGAACCGTCGCTATTCGGGTTGCAACGTGGTGTTGCTGTGGCTCGCGCGCAATCGCGGCTGGACAACGCCCCGGTTTCTCACATTCAAACAGGCACTCGAAGCTGGAGGAAACGTGCGCAAGGGCGAGCACGGTACCAAGGTCTATTTTGTCAAACAGCTACAGATCAAGGACGCCGACAGCGAGGGATGCGAAACGCGTCTGGTTCCGATGTTGCGGGAGTACACTGTGTTCAATGTGGACCAGTGCGACAATCTCCCGGATCGTGTGCGATCAGGAAAGCCGATGCGTGTTCGCAACTCCGACACGCGCGACAAGCTGGCCGACGACTTCCTACGCGCAACTGGCGCCGACATTCGGGAGGGGCATGGGGAAGCATACTACGCGCCCGGGCATGACTACATTTCCCTGCCTGCCTTCGAGGCGTTCAACCGTGCTGACCATTTCTACAACGTGGTTTTTCATGAATTGACCCATTGGACGGGTCACCGGTCGCGCTTGGATCGTGATCTGAAAAAGCGCTTCGACTTGCGCGCTTGCGCGGCAGAGGAACTAGTTGCTGAACTTGGCGCTGCATTCCTTTGCGCGGAATTTGCCTTCGATGGTGATGTCCGCAACGCGGGCTACATCGCGTCTTGGATCGAACTTTTGAAGGCTGACAAGCGGGCGTTCTTTACCGCCTGTAGCAAGGCATCCCAGGCCGCGGACTATCTTCGCGGCTTGGCCCTGCTGAGCCTGCGGCAACTGCGGCGTGAGGCCCGCCATGGCACGTGCTATCATCATTTCCGATCCCAAGCGGCGGCCGATGCTTGAGCCGTTGTGTGCAATCGACACAGAGACAGGCGCTACAATCGAAGTCTTCCACTGTAACCGCGTGCTTACCCGGTCATTTGGCACACGCACAGGCTGGTTTCACTGGTCGCGCGAGTCCGGCAGCCGGCCTCAGCGCTCACCTATAGGCCCGTTCAACACCGCGTACTCCGCCCTCCGCCATGCGTTGCGCGCCAGCGTGAACGGGTAATCGGCGCGCAACACACTGCACTGCCGGCGGTCAGTGTAAACCGCAAGCGGCGACAGGATGTGTTCGTCACCAATCGGGGTTGTTCGGCGACGGTTACTCCCCAAAACCTTCCCAGACTGATTCAGAAAGGGCGGGCTAATCTCTTAAGTTATTGAAAACGCTGGCGCTCCCTAGGGGACTCGAACCCCTGTTTTCGCCGTGAGAGGGCGACGTCCTGGGCCGCTAGACGAAGGGAGCCTGAGGTTCGAGATAACCCCGAATGGGCCGCCGCGCAAGCCGGGATGGGCGGTGGCGCTCGGAGACACCTGGCGAACACCCTAATTTCATTGGATACCGCTTGGGTGCGGCTCGCCGCGCATGCCACCATGTTTCGTCGGAGAGGCAACCAATGCGCAAGCGGGTGTTCAACTGGCAGGGCCAGCGCTTCGTCTATCTCGGGCTCGAAGGCAAGGCAGGCCGGCCACTCGACCAGCAGTCGAAGGCCCTGTTCGAGCGCGCCGCTCAGGAGTTGCACAGGTCCGGCCTCGCGCTCGACCAGAACGTCGTGCGCACGCGCGTGTTCGGCCGCACGCGCGAGGCGCGAGGCGCCGTGAGCGACGTGCGCGGCAAGACCTTTATCGGCAAGGCGCGCGCGGCCACATCGAGCTTCATCTCGCCGGCGCATTTCGAATCCGACGCCGGCGTGGCGCTCGACCTCCTCGCCATGTCACCACCCGGCGGTGGTGCCGTCCGTGAGGTCAGCGAGCACGAGCCGCAACAGAGTTTCATCCGCCACCTCACCTGGGGGCCGATGGTGTTTCTCGCCGGCATGACGTGCGAGGAATATCCGACGCTCAAGCAGCAATATGAGGATATCCTGCCGCGCGCCGGCAAGCTTCTGAAGGAGACCGGCTGTGACTGGAAGAACGTCGTCGGCATCTCCTTCTTCCTGCACAAGGACCACGACCCGGACGCGCTCCTGACCGACGTCGCCAAGATGGTGCCGGTCTCGCTCGGCAACGCCGAGGTCGAGTTCGTCGAGGGCTATTCGCGGCCGGGCAAGCTGATCGAGATCGAGATCACGGCGAGAGGGAGCGAATAGCGAATGGCGAGTAGCGAATGGGGGAATAGAAGGACGCAACCCTTTGCCGCTCCCTATTCCCCATTCGTTACTCCCTATTCGCTCTTCATCATGGCTCGGTCGCAAAGCGCAGCCGCCCGGTCTGCCGCAGCGACCGGAGATCGAAGGTGCGCACCTCGATGGTGCCGCCGACATCGATGGTGACCGCGAGGCGATCCTCCGCCACCGCAGTCGAGACGATGCGCGCGCCCTTCGGTAGCAACGCGGTCACATCCGCCTGGGCGGCGCTTCCCTCCGACTTGAAAACACGATAGCCGATGACGCCGAGGATCGCGGCGACGCCGACGAAGCTCGTGAGGCCGGAGATGATCATCAGCCACCGCACCCTGGCGACGATGCCGGCGGCCGCAGGATCGAGGGGTTTTTCGTCGTCCGCCAATGGATCGCTCATCGTGCATCGCTCATAACGGGCCGCTCATGCCGGATCGCTCATGATGACAAGTTAGATGATGTAAAGTGACATGATGCAAAGTCACCCGCGCCGGGAAGAGTTCGTCGCCACCGATGCAGACTCCGGCGGCCGCCTCGACCGCGTGCTCGCCGCCCGCATCGCCGACCTGTCGCGCACGCGCGTCAAGTCGCTGATCCTTGCCGGCGAGGTCTCGATCGGCGGGCGCACGATCCGCGATCCCGGCCACCGCGTCAACGCCGGCGAGACGGTGGCGATCGCGGTCCCGGCGCCGGAGGAGCCCGCGCCCGCGGGCGAAGACATTCCGCTTGCGATCCTCTACCAGGACGACGCGATCATCGTAATCGACAAGCCCAAGGGGCTGGTCGTCCATCCGGCGGCCGGGCACGCGACGGGCACGCTCGTCAACGCGCTCATCGCTCACTGCGGCGCCAGCCTCTCCGGCATCGGGGGCGTGCGGCGGCCCGGCATCGTGCATCGGCTCGACAAGGACACGACCGGCGTCATGGTGGTGGCCAAGACCGATCGCGCGCACGCCGAGCTTACACGCCAGTTCGCCGACCACGGCCGCACCGGGGCGCTGCGCCGCGGCTACCTCGCCTTCGTGTGGGGGGCACCCGATCGGCCGCGCGGCACCATCGACAAGCCGATCGGCCGCCACCCGCACGCGCGCGACAAGATGGCGGTCCGGCCGGTGGGCCGCGAGGCGGTGACCCATTGGGAAAGGCTCGAGACCTATTCGGGGATCGACGGCAAGCCGGTGGCCAGCCTGCTTGCCTGCCAGCTCGAGACCGGGCGCACTCATCAGATCCGTGCCCATCTCGCCCATATCGGGCATCCGCTCATCGGTGATTCGGTCTACGGACCTGGCTTCAAGACCAAGGCGGCGCGGCTATCAAAAAGTGCCGCCGAGGCGCTGGACCCCCTTGGAAGGCAGGCCCTGCATGCCTATCTGCTGGTCATTGAACACCCCACGACTGGCAAGGTGCTGGAGTTCCGGACGGAACTACCGGCTGACCTTGCGCGTTTACGGCTTGCTTTTCGAGGGCAAGACCGCCGTGAATGAAAAAGATGTAGAAAAATCATAGGCTTGGCGGATCACGCCGGGGTCACAGTGACGTGACGCCGGGTATCTTTGTTTCGCCGCCTTCAATCGTGTATGTTGCACCTGCGAACGCATACCGCGGTCGCACCGACAGTTGGCTTCGACGGCTTGGACAGCGTCGAGGCTAATCGCCCGCCGGTCACCGGGGGCATTACTTATGGAGGGCGCTACGATGGCCCGCACTGCTACGTTACCTGTTCTCACCGCTGAAAGCGGTCTGTCCCGATATCTTGAGGAGATCCGGCGGTTCCCGATGTTGGAACCGCAGCAAGAATACATGCTGGCCAAGAGCTGGCGTGAGCATGGCGACCGCGACGCCGCCCACAAGCTGGTAACCAGCCACTTGCGGCTCGTTGCCAAGATTGCCATGGGCTACCGCGGCTACGGCCTGCCGATCTCCGAAGTGATCTCCGAGGGCAATGTCGGCCTGATGCAGGCCGTCAAACGCTTCGAGCCCGAAAAGGGCTTCCGGCTTGCCACCTACGCGATGTGGTGGATCAAGGCGGCGATCCAGGAATACATCCTGCGTTCGTGGTCGCTCGTGAAGATGGGCACGACCGCGAACCAGAAGAAGCTGTTCTTCAACCTGCGCAAGGCCAAGAGCCGGATTTCCGCGCTCGAAGAGGGCGACCTGCGCCCCGACCAGGTGAAGATCATCGCCAAGCGGCTCGGCGTCACCGAGCAGGACGTGGTCGAGATGAATCGCCGCCTGGGCGGCGACGTTTCGCTCAACGCGCCAATCCGGGACGACGGCGATTCGGGCGAATGGCAGGACTGGCTGGTCGACGACACGACGAGCCAGGAAACGCGCCTGGTCGAGAGCGAGGAGAGCGACAACCGGCGCAAGGCGCTGGGCGAAGCGCTCACCGTGCTCAACGAGCGCGAACGGCGCATCTTTGAGGCGCGCCGGCTGGTGGACGAGCCGATCACGCTGGAAGAACTGGCCGACGAGTTCGGCGTTTCGCGTGAACGCGTGCGTCAGATCGAGGTGCGCGCTTTCGAGAAGGTGCAGAAGGCGGTCAAGAATCGCGTGGCCGCAATGGAAGCGCCGATGGCTGCGCACTAAGCGCGCTGCACTAAGCGCACCTCAGCAAACTTTTCGGTGCAAAAGACCGGCGCGGGCCATAAACCCGCGCCGTTTTCTATGAAGCGACCAAAGAAGGGGCGAGCAAGCGGCTACTGCTTCCAGGCCTGGAATGCTTCCGCGAACGCCCGCTCGCCGGGCGTACCCTTCTCGAGCGCGAGGATAGCCCGGCGGTTGTTGGAATAGACGACCGGAATATCGAACCAGGCGCGCTCCTTGAGCAGTTGTATGTTGCGCTCGCGATCGGCCTCGACCGAGGAGAGCCCGATCAGGAAGAAGCCAGTTGTGACCTTGACGGCAAGACCCGAGAGCGGCTGGCCGCGGCTCTGCTCGGCCTGCTTCATCAGGATGCCGGGCACATTGGAAACGCCGCCCGCCGGGAAGTCCGGCGGCAGGCGGAACATGATTTCGACCGTGTGGCTCGCCGGCAGGTTGGGATCATTGTTGCGGCGGAGCGACCAAGTCATCGCGATGCGGCGCTCCGGGATCTCGACATCGGCGCGCACGGCCACTTCCGGCGGCAATCCGGGCCCGGGTGACACGCTCTCGGTTCGCCAGATCGCCGAGCCGACGAACCGCTTGCCTTGCGGATCGTTCGGATCCTCTTCGTAGAGCACCACACGCTGCGCCACCGCCGCGCCGCTCTGGGTGACGGTCGCAGGCTGCGGCTCCGGCGCCTGCGGGGAGCCAGCCGGCTCGAATTGCTCAGGGTTCTTCTTTGTCGGCGGCGATACGGTCGGCTCCGACGCGACCTCGACCGGCGCCGACGCCGGCGCACGCAATGACGAGTAGATCTGCGAGACAGTCGGCCACAGCACCACGAGGCTGCCGCAAAGACCAGCGAGCAGCAGGATTACGACCAGGATCTTGGCATAGTCGCGCCACGAACGCTTGGGCGCCCCTCCCAGCTCCTCGTTCACCGGGAGCGGCGGCATGCGAATGCGCGACGGAATTGGCTGCGTCTCGTCGTCGATCGCCGGCTCGAGCATGCGCGGCGCCGGTCCATCCTGCAGCATGTCGTCCTGGCTGCGCGGATTCGGCATCTCAAGCGCGCGGTGATCGAAATCGCGCGGCAGCGGCGCGATGTCGGCATAATTCTCTCGCGCCTGCTTGGCCGCGCGGGACGTGGCCCCGCCAAGCTCTTCGGTCTCCGAAATGGCGTTGCGCAGGCCGGCGAGACCGGAGTTGAGAAGCGAGCGCCGCTCGCTGGAGGTGCGCTCACTAGGGGCGCGCTCACTAGGGGTGCGCTCACTGGCGGGACGGTCACCAACAGGACGCCCGCGCAGCGGATGGCGCTGCTGCGGCGGCGGCGCGGGCTGCTGCTTGGCCTTCGCGGCCTGAGCGCCGGCCATCGGCTGATCGAATACCGGATCGATGTATCGCTCATCCCCCAGCATAGGATTTGGCAGGAGACCGGCTGATTGCCGCGGCACGGGCTTGCGCGCGAGCGCGTCGCCGCGCTGCGGAAACGGCGGTGGGTTGCTCTGACGTTCCTGCGGCGGCGGTGGACTTGGCGGATCCCATCGCGGCATTTCGGGCGGCCGTACCCGATGCGCAGGCTCCTTGTGCGCCGGTTCGGCCATGGTCTGGCGTGCCGATTCGGCTTCGACCTTGCGGATTGCTTCTTCGAGCGCGAGGCGCTCGCGCGTGACATCCGACTCGCTGAGCGCCGGCGTTACGCCGCGCAATTGCGCGACCAGCGCCGTACGAGCGCGCTCGTAGAGCGTGCGCCGGGCGTCGCCGGTGTTGCGTTCGAGGCCGGCGACGGCACGGGCAATGAGCGGGTAGTAGTCGGCCATATTGCTAGTTTACACCCTCGCTGAGCCGATTGCCGCCATTAGTTTTCAAACGGATTGTGGACCAAAATTGTGTCCTCGCGCTCCGGACTGGTGGACAACAACGCCACCGAGCAGCCCACGAGCTCCTCAACGCGCCGAACATACTTGACGGCAGACGCCGGCAACTCCGCCCAGGACCGCGCCATCGCTGTCTTGCCCCGCCAGCCCTCTACCGTCTCATAGACCGGTTCCACCCGAGCCTGGGCGCTCTCACTGGCCGGCAGATAGTCGATTTCGCGGCCGTCCAGGCGATAGGCTACACAGACCTTGATCTCAGGCAAGCCATCCAGGATGTCGAGCTTGGTTAACGCCAGACCGTTGATTCCGCTGGTGCGCACCGTCTGGCGCACGAGCACGGCGTCAAACCAGCCGCAACGCCGGGGGCGGCCGGTCACGGTACCGAATTCGCGCCCTCGCTCGCCGAGCAAGCGGCCGATATCGTTCTTTTGCTCGGTCGGGAACGGCCCCTCTCCCACCCGGGTCGTATAGGCCTTGCAAATGCCGAGGACGTAGCCGATCGCCGACGGCCCCAGGCCGGAGCCGGTTGCAGCCTGCGCCGCCACGGTGTTGGATGATGTCACGAACGGATAGGTCCCGTGATCGATGTCGAGCAGCGCGCCCTGCGCGCCTTCGAACAGAATCCGCTTGCCCTCGCGCCGCTTGCGGTCAAGCAACGACCACACCGAATCCATGTAGGGCAGTACGCGCGGCGCAACGCTTGCAAGCTCCTCCTTGATCGTGGAGGCGCCGAGCGTCTCAAGCCCGAGCCCGCGCCGCAGCGCGTTATGATGCGCCAGCAGGCGATCGATCTTGCCGCCGAGCGCCGGCAAGTCGGCGAGGTCCATCAGGCGGATGGCGCGGCGGCCAACCTTGTCCTCATAGGCGGGGCCGATGCCGCGGCCGGTGGTGCCAATGCGCGTGGCCGAATTCGACGTCTCGCGCGCCACATCGAGTTGCTGATGCAGCGGCAGGATCAAGGTAGCGTTCTCGGCGATGCGCAGGCTTTCAGGCGTCACGGAAACCCCCTGGGCCTCGAGCCGGTCGATCTCTTCGATCAGCGCGTGCGGATCGAGCACGACACCGTTGCCGATCACCGACAGCTTGCCCGGCCGCACCACACCGGACGGCAACAACGACAGCTTGTAAGTGGTCCCATCGATGACGAGCGTATGCCCGGCATTGTGGCCGCCCTGGAAGCGCACCACGATGTCGGCCTGCTCCGAGAGCCAGTCGACAATCTTCCCCTTGCCTTCGTCGCCCCATTGGGAGCCGACCACGACCACATTGGCCATCAGGTGCCCTTCTGTCGCGTGGCCAGGAATTATCGCTAGTCAGCAGTGGGTTGCCCAAGCTCCGGCCCTCCCGGAATTATCGGAAGCCACCGCCTCAAGCAAGGCGGCAATGGGGCCAAGCGTGACCCTTAAGGCAGCCGACGTCCCCAAGGACCGCCGCCCCTCCCATGGCTTGGTGAGGTCAGAAAGCCTGATGAATCAGAACACTAAAAGGCAATCTCGCGGCGATATCGGGGCCATCCCACCCGAAACACCCGCTTCCATCACGCAAGTGGTATCACTAGGCTACCTTGCGGGCGGTCTCAAAATTTGAGCGGCCGCGCCTGCTGCACCTGCGGCAGTGCGCGCACCTTGGTGAGCACGTCAGGCGGCAGAATGCCGTCGATCTCGATCAGCGCGACCGCGTTGCCGCCCGGGGCCTCGCGACCGACGTGGAAGGTCGCAATGTTGATACCGGCATCGCCAAGCGTCGAGGAAAACTTGCCGATGAAACCGGGCTTGTCGAGATTGGTGATGTAGATCATCGAGGGGCCGAACTCGGCGTCCATGCGGATGCCCTTGATGTTGACGATGCGCGGACGACCGTCGGCGTAGACCGTTCCCGACACATGCCGCGACTGGCGCTCGGTCACGACCGTAACGGTGATCAGGCTCTCGTAGTCGCCGGCGGCCTCGCGCGTCATCTCCTCCACCACGATGCCGCGCTCCTTGGCGCTAATCGGCGCAGAGACCACGTTGACGTCCTGAAGCATGGGCCGCAGCAATCCGGCAATCGCAGCCGACGTGAGCGCCTTGGTGTTCATGCTGGCGACCAGGCCTTCGTAGGCGATCTGTACCTTGGTGATACCGGTCTCGGTGAGCTGGCCCGCGAACGATCCGAGTCTCTCGGCAAGCGTCACGAACGGCTTGAGCTTGGGCGCCTCTTCGGCCGTGATCGACGGGAAGTTGACCGCGTTGCTGATGGCGCCGGTCAAGAGATAGTCCGACATCTGCTCGGCGACCTGCAACGCCACATTCTCCTGCGCCTCGGTGGTGGAGGCGCCGAGGTGCGGCGTACACACCACGTTGGGATGGCCGAACAGCGGATTCGATGTCGCCGGCTCTTCGACGAACACATCAAAGGCGGCGCCTGCGACCTGTCCTGAGTTCAGCGCCTGCCGCAGCGCCAGTTCGTCGACCAGCCCGCCGCGCGCGCAGTTGATGATGCGCACGCCCTTTTTCGTCGTCGCGATGGCGGCGGCATCCACGATATTCTTGGTCTTGTCGGTGAGCGGCGTATGCAGGGTGATGAAATCGGCGCGCTTGAACAGGTCGGCGAGGTCGACCTTCTCGACCCCGAGATCGCGCGCGCGCTCGGGCGACAGGAACGGATCGTAGGCGATCACCTTCATGCGCAGGCCGTGGCCGCGGTCAGCCACGATCGACCCGATATTGCCGCAGCCGATCACGCCCAGCGTCTTGCCGGTGATCTCGACCCCCATGAAGCGGTTCTTTTCCCACTTGCCGGCCTGGGTCGAAGTGTCGGCCTGCGGGATCTGGCGCGCCAACGCGAGCATGAGCGTGATCGCGTGCTCGGCGGTGGTGATCGAGTTGCCGAACGGCGTGTTCATCACGATCACGCCTTTCGCGGTCGCCGCCGGGATATCGACGTTGTCGACCCCGATGCCGGCGCGCCCGACGACCCGCAGCTTCCTGGCCTTTTCCAGAAGCTTGGCCGTCACCTTGGTGGCGGAGCGGATCGCTAGCCCGTCGAAATCGCCGATCATCTCGGCAAGCTTGTCCTTGTCGGCGCCGAGTTTGGGCTGAAACACTGTTTCAATGCCGCGGTCCTTGAAAATCTGCACCGCGGCATCAGAGAGCGCGTCGGAAATGAGCACCTTGGGGGCCATGGATTCACCCGATTCTTTGAGATGTGTGGGATGCAACTGGTGACAGGCGGCGGCGAACCGAATTCCCGTCTCTCGCCGCGCGCGCTCCGAAGATCGAAGATCACGCGGCTTTCGCCAGCGACTCCTTGGTCTTGGCGAAGGCCCAATCGAGCCACAGCGTCAGCGCTTCGACGTCACGCGCCTCGACCGTGGCGCCGCACCAGATGCGCAGGCCCGGCGGCGCGTCGCGATAGGCATCGATGTCGTAGGCGACACCTTCCTTCTCGAGCGCGGCGGCAAGGTTTTTGATCGCGGCCGCCTGGGCGTCGGCGGCAAGGCCGGTGATGACCGGATCGACGACCTTGAGGCACACCGAGGTATTGGAGCGGATCGCCGGATCCTTCGCCAGGAAGTCGATCCAAGGCGTGCGGGCCACCCAATTGCTGATCACCTTGGTGTTGGCATCAGAGCGCGCGATCAGGGCCTTGAGGCCGCCGATCGATTTGCCCCAGTTCAGGGCGTCGAGATAGTCCTCGACACACAGCATCGAGGGCGTGTTGATGGTCTCACCCTCGAAGATGCCTCCGATCAGCTTGCCATTGTTGGTGAGGCGGAAAATCTTCGGCAACGGCCACGCGGGCGTATAGTTCGTGAGGCGCTCGACCGCGCGCGGCGAGAGAATGAGCATGCCATGCGCGGCTTCTCCGCCTAGCGCCTTCTGCCAGGAGAACGTCACCACATCGAGCTTGGCGAAGTCGAGCGGCTGCGAGAAGCAAGCCGAGGTGGCGTCACAGATGGTGAGGCCCGCCCGGTCGGCCGCGATCCAATCGGCATTGGGTACGCGCACGCCTGAAGTGGTGCCGTTCCAGGTGAACACCACGTCGGTCGCGAAATCGATCTTGCTCAGGTCGGGCAATTCGCCGTAACCGGCCTTGAGAACCGCGGCATTCTTGAGCTTGAGCTGCTTGGCAATGTCAGTCACCCAGCCTTCGCCGAACGATTCCCACGCCAGCATGGTGACCGGTCGGGCGCCGAGTAGCGACCACAGCGCCATCTCGACAGCGCCAGTGTCGGACGCCGGCACGATGCCGATTCGGTAGTCCGCCGGAACGCCGAGGATTTCGCGGGTGAGGTCGATGGCGCGCTTGAGCTTCGCCTTGCCGATCTTCGACCGGTGCGAACGTCCCAGAACGGCGTCGGTGAGGGCTTGCAGGCTCCAGCCGGGGCGCTTGGCGCAAGGGCCGGACGAAAAATGCGGCACGGACGGCCGCGCAGAGGGCATCGTCGTCATGACCTATCCTTCCAGATAGTCGCCCCTCGGTGGGGAGGGGTGTCCCACTGGCGGACATAGGGAAGACCGCGCGCGCCGTCAAGAGCGCACTGAGCCGGCCCGCGAAAAGGCCGGCCTTGGGCTGTCGCTAGAACCTATAGCCGAGGCCGGTACGCAAGGTGTTGACGTAGGCGTTGATTCGATCCGGAGCCCGGAACTGCACGAACTCCCATTCGGTGCGCGCGACCAGGCTCGGCGTGATTTCGAAATCCATGCCGAGCCCGGCGGAGTAGCCAAAGACGACCACGTTCTTGCTCTCAGAAGTGGTGTCAAACGTGGGCCCGTAGTCGGGCAACGCCGGCACATTGGCCCCAACATAGGTTCCTTGCGTTATCACCGTCACGGCGCGTGTGAAGTCGGCCACGCCGACCGCGAAGCCAAACGTCGCATACGGCAGGAACGAGCCCAGCACATAGCCGGCGCGGCCTCGGATGGTGAAATAATCCTTGATCGTGAGACTGGCCGCGGCCGTCATGTCCACCTGGTTGTTGTAGTCATCGCTCGTCGTGAACATGCGCCCCAGCGACCCCCCGGAGGAGCTGGTGATGTTTGAATGCGTGTAGTTGACGTCGATGCCGAGGATCGCGTCCTCAAACTGCGCATTGTAGCCGAAATAAGCGCCGAAGCTCACACCCCTGGCGGTCGCTTTGCCGAGCAGCGGCCATTGCGAGACGTGGAACTCATTCTCGATGACCGTCTGACGGAGGATGAATGCGACCAGGTCACTCGTTGAATTGGCGAAATCCATGCCGGAGGCCGAGTATCCCACCTGGCCGCCGAAATAGAGTCCGCTCCAGCGGTTAAAGGTCGGCGGCGCTGGAACATAGGGGCTCGATCCGCGCAACGTCGGAACATCGTCTGGGTCGTAGTCGGCGGCCGATGCGCCGCTGGCAAATCCGATCAAAGCAACAGCAACGATCAAACGACGCATGACGGGCCCCATTTCGTTTCGCGGAATCGCCGCGCGGTGCCCATCATGATTGATTAACCTTAATGAGCGGTTAGCTTATACCCCTGCGCGAAACGGCTTTTATGCCCGGCCCTTACCAAGGCCCGTCCGCCGCCGAGCAAGTCCGCCACTGCCGGATTCTCACTAAAAACGGCGCGAAAAGAACGGCGCGGGAGAACATCCCGCGCCGTCATTCAAGATCGAGTTTTCACTCTCTCGTTCGTGTGCTCAGCCCTTGCTGATGATCGGCGGCTGATAGATCGGCTCCGGCTGCAGCATCCAGCGCACGCCAAGCATCACGTCGTGCGACTGGATATTGTGGAAGGTGACCGGCGCAAGCGGATTTCCGGATACAAAGAGCGGATCGAGATTGGTCAGCGTTCCGGACTGGGCGTTGCCCACATTCAAGTATCGGTACGAGAGCTCGATCGCGAAGTTCGGCGACGCCTTGTAGGATGCGCCGGCGTGCAGCGCCCAAGCGAGGTTGGTCTTGGTGCCGGTCTCCGCCCAACCGCCGCCCCCCGCGATCACGTTGGTGTCGCGGAAGTGCTCGATGGAGTTGAAAGCGACGCCGACGCCTGCACCGACGAAAGGCGTGATGCACCACCAGGTACCGAGATCGATGTAGGCGTTGACGAGGGCAACCCACTCCGACTTGCTGGCGGTGTAGTCGTTGGTGTTGAAGACGCCGTCTGTCGAGTTGAAGAAGCGATCGAGCGCGTGGAAGCTCGCCCTCCCGCGATATTCGCCGGTCACATCGGTGCGGAACCAGTTGCTCCACTGATAGCCGACGCCGGCGCCGTAGAACGGCGCGCTATCGAATCCGCCCCAATCGAGGAACGCAAACTGCGGCGCGGTGGCGAACGAGGGGTGCGAGATCTGGTCCAGGTACTGATTGCTCTGCCCGATGTAGCCGCGCAGATACCAGCCGCCGGATGGCGCCGGTGCGGGTTCAAACGGGGGTGGAAGGTCGGCGGCAAGCGCGCTTGTTGCCAATAGGGCGGCCGCTCCCGCGAGAGCAAACATTCTCACACGACACATGACTTCGTCCTCTCCTCCAGCACGCAGGGCGTCCGCCCCTACAGGGATGCCTACGGAGGATGGCAGCAATCTCTTAAATGGAGCTTAACCCTAATTCTTTACCGCGATTGTTAACCTTCGTTACCAAAGCGAGCGGCCGCGTCGCCACGGTGATCGCGCAGCCTACGTGGGCTAACGTTGCATGGTGCATCAGGGGCGGCGTGCATCAGGGGCGGCGCATGAGGACCAGCGCGCCGCAATCACCGACATCAATCGCCTTCGAGTTCGCCGATGTGATGCTGGGAATAGAGCTCGACCCCGAGCTTGGCGACGAGATCGAGCTGGGTTTCGAGGAAGTCGATGTGCTCTTCTTCGGCTTGCATCAGCTCCTCGAACAGGTCGCGCGTCACGTAGTCCTTGACGGAATGACAATGGGTCGCGGCCTCCTGATAGAGAGCTCGCGCCGACATCTCGGCCTGCAGGTCGCAATCGAGCACTTCCTTCACGTTCTGGCCGATGCGGAGCGGGTCGAGCACCTGCATGTTGGGAAAGCCCTCTAGGAATATTATCCGATCGACCAGCTTGTCCGCGTGCTGCATCTCCTCGATCAATTCCTTGCGCCACTGCTTGGCAAGCGCCTTGAACCCCCAGTTGGCGAGCAGGCGATAATGCAGCCAGTACTGGTTGATCGCCGCGAGCTCGTGCCGCACGCCACGGTTCAGATACTCGATAACCTTCGCGTCGCCCTTCATGGTCGGAATCCCCGGATGAGGCCGCGCCATCGGCTCGCGGCAACTGGAACTGCTTCAATTTGGATGCTGCGGCGCCAAGCGGCAAGGGCCCCGGCGCCGGTCTTGATGTCGCTCAGAACGATCAGGCGCAGGGGCCGCCAGCAGTCGGACCACGCCGACGTCCGGCGCTGGCGTCATCCATGATCTGCCTGATGGTGGGGGCGCATCGGCCGCACTTCGGAACGCAGCCGAGGCAACCATAGACCTCCCCGGTGCTGCGCGGTCCGGACGCAACATTCACGGCCGTCCGCACGTCCGCGTCACTGAGCACATTGCAAGAACAGACAATCATGGGTCCGGCACGCTCTGCGTATTGGGGCTCGCTTTGGGAGGCTATCGATACCGATCCAGCCGGAAGCGGGCAAAAGAAAAAAGCACATCTTAAACGTATTCCAATCTATCGAGCTGGATCAGCTCCCTCATCCAGGCCCCATCTCGCACATGCAACAAAAAGTCAGGCCGCCGCTTGGGTTAATGCTTCGACAATACCGTCGACGACTTCCTCGACCAGGCCTTTGTCGTCGCCCTCGACCATTACGCGGATCACCGGCTCGGTGCCGGACGGCCGGACCACCAGGCGGCCTTGACCATTGAGCCGGGCCTCGGCCTGCTTGATAGCGGAGCGAACCTTGGTGTTTTCGAGCGGCTTGCCGCTCTTGTAGCGCACGTTCTTGAGCACCTGCGGCAGCGCGTCGAAGCGGTGGCAGACCTTCGACACCGGCTGGTCCTGCTTCCTGACCATCGCCAGAACCTGCAGCGCCGCCACAAACCCGTCGCCCGTGGTCGTGAAATCCGACAGGATGATGTGGCCGGACTGCTCGCCTCCGACATTGAAGCCGTGCTCGCGCATATGCTCGAGAACATAGCGGTCGCCGACCGGGGTGCGTTCGAGCGAGAGGCCGAGCCCGCCCAGATAGCGCTCAAGCCCGAGATTGGTCATCACGGTCCCGACCACGCCAGGTTTCGCCAGACGGCCGTCCTGTCGGAAGCTCTCGGCAATCACCGCAAGCAGCTGGTCGCCGTCGACAATGCGTCCGCGCTCGTCCGCGACCAGGACGCGGTCGGCGTCGCCGTCAAGCGCAATGCCGATGTCGGCGCGCATCTCGCGCACCTTGCGGCACAGCTCCTCCGGCGCGGTCGAGCCGCAGTCACGATTGATGTTGAAGCCGTCGGGCTCCACACCCACCGAAATCACCTCGGCGCCGAGCTCCCAGAGCGCCTCCGGCACCACCTGATACGCCGCACCGTTGGCGCAATCGACGACGATCCGCATGCCTTCGAGGCTCATGGTGCGCGGCAGCGTGCGCTTGGCAAATTCGATATAGCGATCATGCACGCCGTCGATCCGCTTGGCGCGCCCGAGATCGCCGCTCTTGGCGAGACTTCTTGGTCAGATCGGCATCGATCAGCGTCTCGATCTTGTCTTCGATCTCGTCGGAGAGCTTGTAGCCGTCGGGCCCGAACAGCTTGATGCCGTTGTCATCGAACGGATTGTGCGAGGCCGAGATCATCACGCCGAGATCGCAGCGCATCGAGCGGGTCAGCATGGCAATCGCGGGGGTCGGCATTGGGCCGGTCTGGAATACGTCCATGCCGACCGAGGTGAAGCCTGCAACCAACGCGGTCTCGATCATGTAGCCGGAGAGCCGCGTATCCTTGCCGATGAGCACACGGTGGCGATGTTCGCCGCGGCGGAACACCACGCCGGCTGCCTGCCCGACGCGGAGCGCAAGCTCGGGTGTAATCACGCCGTTGGCACGGCCGCGAATGCCGTCAGTGCCGAAATATCGTCCCGCCATGGTAAATTCCTCCCCGCTGCGTGGGAACTCGTTGGCTGTCCATGATACGTCAGATCGACATAGGAATTCCCAACAATATTTGGGGCATCTGAGCGCATGATGAACGGCGCCGCCGGGCTAGCGGGGGCGCCGTTGTGGGCGGGGGTTAATAAACCAAGGGCTATTTCTTTGGACCGCTGCCGGCGCGCTTGTCCTCGACCGACTGGGGCGGTTGCGTGACGTTGATCGGGTCAGACGCCGGAAAACTGTCCTCCAGCCCCTCTTCCAGGGACCGCTCGAGACGACGCCGCTTGGCCTCGTCTTCGCGCTTTCTTTTTTCTTCGAGAATCTCGTTCTCCATCTCGGTTTCGTTTGGAATTCCCATCGGACACCTCCTTCGAGAAGCCTTCGCGCGCCCTCATCGACCCCAACGCGCAGGCCGCCTCCAATGTTCCAGCCCTCGGCAAGTACGGCGGTCCCTTGCTATGCTGCCGACCGGACCAGGGGACCGGCCATGGCGACCATGACGTGCATCGAAGACCTGCGGCAGCGGGCAAGCCGCGTGGTGCCGAAGATGTTCTTCGACTACGCCGAGGCGGGCTCCTATGCACAAGAGACACTGCGGGCAAACCGCGCCGATCTGCAACGGATCAAGCTGCGTCAGCGCGTGCTGGTGGATGTCTCGCAACGCGATCTCGCCACGACCATCATCGGCGAGAAGGCTCCGCTGCCGCTCGCGCTCGGCCCGGTCGGCCTGACCGGCATGCAGCACCGGGACGGCGAGATCGCCGCTTGCCGGGCCGCGCAGGCGGCCGGCATCCCGTTCACGCTGAGCACCATGTCGGTCTGCTCGATCGAAGACGTGGCGGCGGCGGTCGACAAGCCGTTCTGGTTCCAGCTCTATGTCATGAAGGATCGCGGTTTCGTACGCGCGCTGGTCGAGCGGGCGGCGGCCGCGAAGTGCAGCGCGCTGATGCTGACGATCGACCTGCAGGTGCTTGGCCAGCGCCACTGCGACGTGCGCAACGGTCTCAGCGTGCCGCCCGAGATCAAGATCCGCAACGTAATCGACATCGCGACCAAGCCGCGCTGGGCGCTCGGCACGCTGATGGGAAAACGCAAGACCTTCGGCAATCTCGCCGGCTACGTGGACAGCACCAGCACCAACGTGACCTCGCTGGCGTCATGGATCTCGACGCAGTTCGATCCAGCCCTCTCCTGGAAGGACGTCGAGTGGATCAGGAGCCTGTGGCCTGGCAAGCTCATTCTCAAGGGCGTGCTCGATGTCGAGGACGCGCGTCTTGCGGTCAAGACCGGCGCGAGCGCACTGGTCGTCTCCAACCACGGCGGCCGTCAGCTTGACGGCGCGCCGTCCTCGATCGCTGCTCTGCCGAAGGTCGTCGACGCGGTCGGCGGCGACATCGAGGTGATGTTCGACGGCGGCATCCGCTCCGGGCAGGATCTCATGCGCGCGCTCGCGCTTGGCGCGCGTTCATGCCTGATCGGGCGCGCCTACATTTTCGGCCTGGGTGCCGGCGGCCAGCAGGGCGTGGCGCAGGCGATCGAGTTCATCCGCAAGGAACTCGACGTGACGATGGCGCTCTGCGGCGTGAACAGCATAGGCGAGATCGGCCGGCAGGTGATCGCGCCGGCGTAGAGCGATCACTCGCGTCTTGCCGGTCTCGGTCGCGCAGCGCATAATTTCTCATGAGGGCAAACGCGGGAGGGCGCAGGAACCATGAAGTTGGATGACAAGGCTGAGGCGGCACGCGCGCTCGGCCCCGACTATGCCGATCTCGATCCCGCCGTCGTCATGGACCTGGTCGCGGGCAATCACATCCTGGCCCATCACGGCGTGCTCAACTCCTTCGGCCATGTCAGCATCCGCGACCCGCGCAATCCCAACCAATACCTGCAGATGCAGGCGATCGCGCCGCGCGACGTGTCGGCTGCTGATCTCATCACGTTCGACCTCGAGAGCAACGCCGTCAACGCACGCGGCCGACCCATCTACCGTGAGCGGTTCATTCACGGCCAGATCTACAGGCTGCGCCCGGACGTGAATGCGGTCGTGCACAGCCACTCGCCCACCGTCATTCCCTTCAGCGTTACCGAGAAGCCGCTGCGTGCGATCTTCCACAACGGCCACTTTCTCGGGCAGGGCACGCCGGTCTGGGAGATCCGCTCGGTTGCCGGCGAACAGAACAACATGCTGGTGCTCACCAACGAGCTTGGCCGCTCGCTCGCCGAGACGCTCGGCAAAGGCTCGGTCGTCCTGATGCGTGGGCATGGCAATGCGGTCGCGGGCCCCGACCTCAAGACGGCGGTCTTTCGCGCGATCTATACCGAGGTCAACGCCAAGCTGCAGATGCAGGCAGTCACGCTCGGCGGACCGATCACCTTTCTCAATGAGTACGAGCAGGAAAAGCGCCAGAACGTCGACCGGCCTTGGGGCACCTGGCGCCGGCTGGTTGGCATGGCGTAGGCGCGGCGCACCCAAGGACGCGTCCGCCAACGGGAGGAGACACAATGCATCGCGCAAGACGCATGGTTATCACGGCCGCGATCCTGGCCGCGCTGCTGGCATCGCCATCCGCCCTGCGGGCTGATCCGGTCGCTGATTTCTACCGCGGCAAGACCATGCGCGTGATCATCGGCTACGGGCCTGGCGGCGGCTACGACATCTACGGACGGCTCGCCGCGGAATTTCTCGGCCGTCACATCCCGGGCAATCCGACGATCGTAGCGGTGAACATGCCGGGCGGCGGCAGCCGCAAGGCGCTCGACTATCTCTATCGGGTAGCCCCGCAGGACGGCACCCAGCTCGGCAGCGTGTCGCAACAAATGGCGATGAATGCGCTGGTCAACGAGAAGAACACGATCGACGTGACGCGGCTGCGCTATGTCGGACGCTTCACCACCAATATCGACATCGCGGTCGCGCTGCCGCGGACGGGCATCAAGTCGTTCGAGGACGTACGGCGGCGTGAGGTCGTGGTGGGCGCCGACCAGTCCGGCTCGATGTCGGTGGTCTATGCGCTGACCTTGAACGCGTATGCGGGCGCCAAGCTCAAGATCGTCAAGGGCTATTCCGGCTCGGCCGAAATCCAGCTCGCGGCCGAGCGCGGCGAGATCGAGGTCAACGGCTCCTACTCGCTGCCGGCAGTCCTCGCCTCGCGTCCCGAATGGGTGCGCAGCGGCAAGGTTGCGATCCTCTATCAGAACGCGCTCAAGCGGTTTGTGCAGCTTCCGCAGGTTCCGACCATCGCCGAACTCATGCTCACCGACGAAGGTCGTGCCCTGGCGCAGGTGATCGCCGGCACCGCCGAGATCGGCCGCTCGATTCTGACCACGCCCGGCGTACCGGAGGCAAGGCTTGCGGCGCTACGCGCCGCCTTTCAACAAATGCTCGCCGACCCGGAATTCCTTGCCGCAGCCGCGAAGCGAAAACTGATGCTCGATCCTGCGCCGGGCGAGGCGCTCGACGCCGTCACGACGCTGACCGTGAATCTGCCCAAGCCGACCGCCGAAGCGCTGCGAAAACTCCTCAGGGAGTAAGAGGAAGGGGCGACGGCCGGCGGTCCCGCCTCCTGTTACTTGAACTTCACCACCAGCGGCGCCGCTCCCAACTCCGCAACGGTCTCTCCGCTGCTCTTCACCGTGACCTTGTACATCCCGACCTCACTCACCGCATCGGCCGGCAGCGCTGCCTGCAGCTCGCTGCGGTTGATGAACCTGGTCTCCAGCTCCCGACCATTGATGAGGACGCGGTGGAACGGCCAGAAGCCCTTGCCCTTCACGCGCAAGGTCGTCGAGGTTCCCTGCGGGATGGCGGTGGGCGATACGTCGATGGTCCGCGATAGCTGCTGCCAGGAATTGAACTCGGGGATCGGGTTCACATAGCCGGTGAATTCGTGCTCGACGACCTTGCCGTTCATGACCACGAGCTTGACGTTCTGGGTCATCCAGATGTCCTTCAGGGGATCGCCCTCGATGATCGAGAGATCGGCGACCTTGCCGGGCTCGACGCTGCCGTAGTCCTTGTCCTTCTTGAATGTCCTCGCCACGTTGATGGTCGCGGCCTGGATCGCCGTCATGGGCGGCACGCCCGCTTCAACGTCCATCACCAGCGCCTCGTGCAGCAGCATGCCGGCCATGCCGCGCGGGGAGTCGGAGCCTTCCTTGAGCGTGCCGCCGGCGGCAACGAAGCGTCGGATGAACTCGTTGGCTTTCTTGTAGCCGAGCATGGCGCGCTCCCGCTGCGCCGGCTTGTAGCGTTTGTTCACCTTCTCGGTCGTGAACTCGGTGATCACGCGCACGGCGGCCGGGAATTTGGCCTTGGGATTGGCGAGGATCTCCTGCTCGCGTTTCCAGAAGCGCTCGGCGCTGGGCGAGAACGGACGCAGCCACTTGGCGATCGTGGGCGTCCAGGCCACCTTGTGCTCGACCATCGCCTTGATGACGGTGTCGAAGCCTTCGACCTCGTAGAAGGAACCTGCCTCCTCGGCGTCGATGCGGCCTGCCGTGCGATCGACGGCAAGCTGGCGGCGCTTTTCGAGATTCAGGATCGACGAGTAGCCGACCGACCAGATGTGCTCGATGCCGTCGATCCCAGCGTTGGCATAGCCCACGACGTCCCAGGAATGACCGGTCACCCCCATGCCGAGCTTGTGCGCCTCCCCGGTGACGACTGCGAGCATTTCCGGCTTGAGAAACTCGCTGACCTTGAGCGCGTCGTAGCCGTCCTTCTTCTTCTGCTGCACGATGGCGCGCGCCGCCTCCGCGCTCGGCACCTTCATGTAGCCGCGCCAGGCGCGCGAGCCTTCGGTCTCGAAATCGCCTTCGCGGGCGCCGATCGCCTGGCCGGTCGGCCAGAGGCGCGGGCCGCGGATCCGGCCCATCTCGGTGCCCTCCTTCTGGGCGAGGCCCCAGGGGCCGTTCTGCTGGGTCTCGATCTGCACGCAGGTGGTGATGCCGAGATGCAAATAGACCTCGCCCCAGAACGATTCCCAATGGCAATGACCATCGATGAAGCCCGGCAGCACCGTCTTGCCGCGGACGTCGATGGTCTGGGCGCCGGGTGGGATCTGCACTTCGCCAGAGCGGCCGACCGCCCTGAAGCGGTTGCCTTCGATGATGATCACCGAATTCTCGATTGGCGCCCGGCCGGTGCCGTCGATCAGGGTGCCGCCCTGGATGACCAGCGTCTGCGCCTGCGCGCCGTATGTGAAGAAAGCGATGCTGCCCAGCAGCATCGCCAGCGCCCTTGCGATCATGGTTTCCTCCCTCACCCGTCTCGTCGCGGGTTGTCAGGAATGCAGGTTACCACGATCGAAGCACAACGCCAGCAATGCGGGATTGCCGAGACAGGCCGTGCTACTTCTTCTCGATGTAGCTGCGATACTCGTTGATGGTCTCGGCCGGAAACGCCATCAGCGTGCCGGCCACATAGGCGGCGATCTCTTCGCCGGTGTTGGGCTGGCCCACGTCGAAGCCACGCTTCACCGCCTCGTCCAGATATGGCTTGCTCGCCACCATCTTGAGGTATGATTGCCGCAGGACGCGCGTGAGCTCGGCAGATAGTCCCGGCGGCGCGATTACGGCAAGCCCGAGCCGCTGCGGCGCACTCAAGAGATCCAACAGTGCCTTCTCCTTCGGGTTGCTGACGAGCCGTTCGAGCACCGGCAGGTTCGGCTCCACGTCGAAGAGTTGGAACACCGGCACGAGTGCACCCGAGGAAAGCATGTCCGGCCGGATGCTCGCGCGCTGACAGAGCACGCCGTCGGCCTCGCCGCGCTCGACCGCGAGCACCGCGCCGGCGATGCCCGGATAGCCGCGTACGACCTTGATCGGGAGCTTCTCGTACTTGGCCAGCACTTCGGGCATGACCGAGTTCGCGGTGGTGGAGCCTGAGCCCGCGATGATGATCTGGCGCTTGGCGTTCTTGAGATCGTCGAAGCTCTTGATGTTCGACTGCCGCCGCATCCAGAGCACGAAATTGCTGCTTGCCGAGCTCCCGATCCAGGTGAATTTGCGCAGGTCATACTTGGTGTCGGTTGCACGCACGATCGGCGCCAGCACGAAGCCGGAGCGCCCCGGCATGCCGAGCGTGAGACCGTCCGGCTTGGCGACGCCATAGAGGTGATTGCCGAGGATCATGCCGCCGGCGCCCGGCATGTTGCGCGGGACGATCGCGGGCTCGCCCGGGATATGCCGGCCGAAGAACTGCGCAACCAGCCGCATCTCACTGTCGATGCCACCGCCCGGCGGCTGGCCGGCAAACAGCGTCATGCTCTTGCCGCGATAAAAGTCCTGCGCGTGCGCCTGCGGCAGCCCCGGCAACAAGGCCAGCATCAGGCTCGCCGCACCCAACAGTAGCGACCTGAATGCGCCCACGAGCGGTTCCTCGCGATGATGATCTTGATTGTTCAACGTCCGCAGACCTTAGTAAACGGCCGGTGGCGGACGGGCGCAAGCCCAACGCCGCGTTTCTTGACGTCGCCTCGTGCTGCAATAGGCTGTGCCTACAACGGATGGGTGTTTCATGATGCGCTTCCTGGTTGCGATGGCGTTTGCCACTTGCGTGCTGGCTATGCCGGCGCGCGCGAACGACAAGGCGGTGGCGGATTTCTATGCCGGCAAGACCTTCACGGTGACGGTCGGCTTCAGCGCGGGCGGCATCTTCGATCTCTACGCGCGCATCCTCGCCCCCATATCGGGCCGCACATCCCGGGCAAGCCGAACGTGATCGTGCAGAACCTGCCCGGTGCCGGCGGTCGCCGCCTCGCCAACGCGTTCCAGCTCACCGGCCCAAACGACGGCACCGCGCTCGGCATCACCACGCCGGGCATCGTCACCGACCAGGTGATGAACGCCAAAGGCGTGCAATACGACCTGCGGAAATTCCACTGGATCGGCAGTCCGGCCGACGAAGTCAACGTGCTGTGGGTGTGGCACACGACGCCGGTCAAGACGCTGGAGGATGTCAGGAAGCGCGAAGTGGCCTTGAGCTCGACCGGACAGGGCTCGCCCAACTATTTCCTGCCGCGCATCCTCAACCAGCTCTATGGCACCAAGTTCAAGGTCATCACCGGCTATCCGGGCGCCAACGAAGCCGACCTCGCGATCGAGCGCGGCGAGGTGGCGGGCCGCGTCTCCGGCTGGACCGGCCTCAAGAACACCGGCGACTGGGTTGCGGCCGGCAAGACCAACGTGCTGGTGCAGCAGGGTCTGCGCAAGGCGCCTGAACTCATGGACAAGCCGCTGCTTCCCGACCTCAGCAAGAACGACGTCGAGCGCCAGGTCTATGAGTTCCTGTCGCTGGTTCCGGCGCTGGGCCGGCCGTTCTTCATGCCGCCGGGGACGCCGCCCGAGCGCGCGGCCGCGATCCGGCAGGCGTTCGAGACGACAATGAAAGATCCAGCCTTTCTCGAAGAGGCAAGGCGCAGCAAGCTCAACGTCGCGCCGCTCACCGGCGATGACATGACACGCATTGTCGCAAAATCGTTCAGCGTTCCGGCGAACGTGCTGGCGACCGCCAGGGCCGCGATGGAGTAGGATGGCCGCAAAGATGCATAACCTGATGATGTGGAATTTGCACAACGTCTCCGCTGTCGTCCCCGCGAACGCGGGACGACGCCGAATTGATGAAACGGCTGCCGCATGATCACCACCCAGGGCGCCATCGACTGCGACGTGCACGTGGCGGTGCCGGACACGTCGGTGCTGCTGCCTTATCTCGACGACTATTGGCGCGATCAGATCGTCAACCGACACATCCACAAGCAGCCGTTCCATCTGCAGAGCTATCCGCCCAACTCGCCGCTCTCCTGCCGCCCGGACTGGCGGCCGGCGAACGGCTTTCCGGGCACCGACCTCGATCTCCTGCGCAAGGAGGCACTCGACGCCTTCGGCACGCGCTTTGCCATCTGCAACACGCTGCATGGCGCGATCTCGCTGTTCAACGAGGACCTGGCAGCCGCGCTCATCGCGGCGGTGAACGACTGGATCGCGCACGAATGGCTCGACCGCGAGCCGCGGCTGCGCGCCTCGATCCTCCTCCCGATGCACAACCCGGCGCTCGCCGTGAAGGAGATCGAGCGGCTCGCGAGCGACCGCCGCTTTGTGCAGGTGCTCATGCCGGTCATGGGCGACATGCCGCTCGGCCGCCGCATCTACTGGCCGGTCTACGAAGCCGCGCAGAAGCACGAGCTGCCAATCGGCGTCCATGCTGGCAGCCTCTACCGACAGGCGCCTACCGCGGCGGGCTGGCCGAGCTATCAGGTCGAGGACTACGTCGTGCAGAGCGGCAGCTTTGAGAACCTTCTGGTCAGCCTTCTGGCCGAAGGCGTGTTCCAGGAGTTCCCGCGGCTTAAGGTCGTCTTCATCGAGTCGGGCTTCACCTGGCTGCCGACGCTGCTCTGGCGCGTCAACAAGACTTGGCGCGGTGTGCGCGCCGAAGTGCCGTGGCTCGACCGCCCGCCCGCCGACATCATCCGCGAGCGCGTCCGCTTCACGCTGCAGCCGGTCGATGCGCCACCAAGCGAGCCGGAAAAGATCGCACGCACGCTCGCACATATCGGCAGCGATGATCTCCTGCTCTTCTCGACCGATTTTCCGCACTGGCAATTCGACGGCGACAAGGCACTGCCGGACGGGCTGCCAGAGGCTATGATGCGCAAGATGCTGGTCGAGAACCCGCTCGCCACCTATCCGCGCCTGCACGCCGCAAGCGCTGGCGTGCAGGCGTCGCCAACCGAGGAGAAGGTCCCATGACCATTCCGGTTCGGGAGCCTGCCGCGAGCCAGAAGCTCATGATTGTCGACTGCGACATCCACCCGGTGCAGCGCGCCAAGTCCGACCTTGCGCCATTCATGCCGGCGCGCTGGCGCGAGCACATGGCGACCTTCGGCGGTCACATCCGCCAGGGCCTATGGGCCGGCCAGAACGTCTATCCGCGCATGATGGCGGGCGGGCGGCGCAAGGACTCGTTCCCGCCGAGCGGTGGACCGCCCGGCTCCGACCTTGCCACCATGCAGACGCAGCACCTCGACATCAACGGTGTCGAGGTCGGCATGCTGATCTGCGGCAACGGCTCGGGCTTCGAGGAGCGCAACCTTGACTATGGCGCGGCGCTGTCGCACGCGGTCAATGAATGGCAGCTTGAATATTTCGTCCGCAGGGAACCGCGCCTGCGCGCAGGCCTCGTGGTGCCGCAGGAGAACGCGGAAGCCGCCGTCGCGGAAATCGAGCTGCGCGCCAGCGATCGCTCGTTCTCGCAGGTGCTGATCTCGCCGCGCGCCAACGAGCCGCTCGGCCGGAAGCGCTACTGGCCGATCTATGCGGCGGTCGAAGCGAGCGGGCTGCCGCTCGGGCAGCACAACGCCAACATCAACGGCGGGCATGCCTCGACCGGCTCCGGCTGGCCGACCTATTACATGCAGGAGCACTACGCCTTCCTGCCGCACCAGCAGGCGATGGTCGTGAGCATGATCTTCGAAGGCGTGTTCGAGCGCTTCCCCAAGCTCAAGGTGGTCTCGATCGAGTCCGGCTATACCTGGGCGCCGGCGCTCGGCTGGCGCATGGACAAGCACTGGGAGCACATGCGCAAGGAGGTGCCCCACCTCAAGCGGCCGCCATCGGAATATCTGCGCGAGCACTTCTGGTACACGACGCAGCCGATCGAGGAGCCGGACGATCCGTCCCATCTCACCGAGGTGATCGACTGGATCGGCTGGGACAAGATGCTGTTCTCCACCGATTATCCGCACTGGGATTTCGACGATCCCAAGTACGCGCTGAAGTTCAAGATGACCGACGCCCAGAAGGCCATGCTGATACGGGACAACGCCAAGTCGTTGTATCAGTTGGCATGAGCCGGCACGTCGTTGCCACTGTCGACGAGATTGCGCCCGGCGACAGCAAGCTCGTGACCGTGAAGGGCCGCGAGATCGGCCTGTTCAATGTCAACGGACAATTCTACGCCCTCGCCAACCGCTGCCCGCACGCCGGCGGCGCGCTCTGCGAAGGCGCGATCGTCAGCCTCGTGCAGTCCGATGGTCCGGGCAAATATAAGCTTGCGCGCCCGGGCGAGTTTCTGCGCTGCCCCTGGCACGGCTGGGAGTTCGAGATCTCGACCGGCCAGTCCTGGTGCGATCCAAAGAACCTGAAAATCCGTCAATTCCCGGTCGCAGTGGAGCCCGGCGCCGAACTCATAAAGGGGCCTTATGTTGCAGAAACATTTCCTGTGTCGGTTGAGCAACGCTACGTCATTGTTGAACTGTGATTCCATTTCGCAGTCGAATTTCTGTTAAGTTCGGCGCAGCACGGGAGAGCCACATGCAGGAAAAAACTCCACCTCAAACCTCCGCGTCTCGCGAAGGCTTGCTGGAAACCATGATGGCCGCCGCGGTTCGCGACGTCCAGACCGTTAAGCCTTCGGGCGAACCGTTACGGCGGCTGACCGAAGGGGTCAGCATCCGCGAATTGACGACGCACGCCGACGCGCGCGGTTCGGTCATCGAGCTCTTGGACCCACGCTGGGGCTGGCACCCAGAGCCGATTGTATTCGCGTACAGTTTCACAATCCGGCCCGGATACGCGAAGGGTTGGAACCTGCACGAGGTGCACGAGGACAGATACGCCGTCCTACAGGGCGAGATGGAGCTCGCGCTGTTCGACCCGCGGCCGAATTCATCGACCTTCGGCGAAGTCTGCAGAATCCTGCTGTCGGAGCACCACCGTCAACTCGTCAACGTACCGAAATGCGTCTGGCACGCCGACTGCAACATCGGCACCAAGGACGCCGTCGTGGTGAATTTCCCCACGATGGCCTATGACCACGCCAATCCCGACAAGTATCGCCTGCCACTCGACACGCCGCTCATCCCCTATTCGCTCGCGCACATGCGAGGCTGGTAGCCGGCCATGCCGCGCATCGGCATCGCTGTGCCGGCGCACAATTGCGCTTGAGGATTGATTGACGCCCGTTTGTCGCCGAAGGCGCTGTCATCGCCAGGAGCATCCTTAAGTACTGGTCCCTCCTTTCGTAGTGACGGCAACCTGGGATAAATCAACCGAATTCTGCTTCAAGAACAATGATACGTCCAAAGTATCATGAGCGCCGGCAACTTATTATGGCTGTGTTGTTGAACCAAATGCCGCGATGCCGCAACTCAAGGGGACTTTGCAGAATGGAGTCCCCTAAGAATGTTTCACGATATCCGCGGCCATGCGCTTTCAGGCGCGACCGCAGCGAGCCTCCCGCATTACGAGGCCGCCGTGCGCCAGCTCAATCTCTTCATCGGTGATCCGGTTGCAACCGTCGACAAAGCCATCGCGGAAAGTCCTGATTTCGTCATGGCGCACGCGTTCAAGGCCTGGCTCCATTTGCTTGGCACTGAGCCTGCAGGCTTGCCGGTGGCGCGCGCTGCGCTCGCAACCGCGGATAAATTGCCCACGACCATGCAGGAGCAGGGTCATCTCACGGCCATCGGCCACCTTGTCGAGGGGCGCTGGAGCACGGCCTCGCAAGTGCTGGAGAACGTGACGATCGAATACCCGCGCGACCTGCTGGCGTTGCAGATCGGTCACCAGACCGATTTCTTCCGCGGCGACGCCCGCATGCTGCGCGACCGCATCGCCCGCGCGCTGCCCGCGTGGTCGGCCGACATGCCTGGTTATCACGCAGTACTCGGCATGCAGGCATTCGGACTGGAGGAAGCCGGCCAATATGTTGCTGCCGAGAAGGCCGGGCGGCGCGCGGTCGAGCTCGAAGCCCGTGACGGCTGGGCGCAGCACGCCGTAGCCCATGTACTGGAGATGCAGTGCCGGCACCGCGAAGGCATCACCTGGATGAAGGAGAACACCGACGGTTGGGCGCGCGACAACTTCTTGGCCGTGCATAACTGGTGGCACCTTGCGCTCTACCATCTCGAACTGGGCGAGATCGACGAGGCGCTCATGCTGTTCGACGGGCCGATCTATGGCGCCCACTCGCGCGTGATCTTCGACATGGTCGACGCCTCCGCGATGCTGTGGCGGCTGCAGCTACGCGGCATCGAGCTCGGCAGCCGCTGGCAGCCGTTGGCCGAGGCGTGGGAGCCTTTGGCGACGGCCGGAAACTATGCCTTCAACGACGCGCATGCGGTGATGGCGTTCACGGGCGCCGGACGCGAAGACCTCGTGCGGCGCGTGCTCGAGGCACAGGACGCCGCGATGGCGGGGCCCGGCGACAACGCCACCTTCACGCGCGAAGTGGGCCGTCCGGTCGTGCTCGCCATCAAGGCATTCGGCGACGGCTGCTATGCCGAGTGCACGCGCCTGCTGCGGGGCGTGCGCAACATCGCCCACCGCTTCGGCGGCAGCCATGCCCAGCGCGATCTTCTCGATCTCACGCTGATCGAGGCGGCGCTGCGCGACGGGCAGCATGCCCTGGCGTCAGCGCTCGCCGCCGAGCGCGCCGCGGTCAAACCGTGCAGCCCGTTGGCGAGGCTGCTCGTGACCCGTGCTGCAGAGTTGCGGCGGGCGGCGTGAGGGGGCAGGTGCCGGCACGATCCGCGTGCCGGCACCTTTAATCCTTCCTTACGGTCGATATCGCTCAAGTTGGAAGCCGAACTTCTCTGGAGGGCCGCCGGCGAATCGGGCCCGACGATTCAGCCTTCTTTGAAGCCATACTCCGGCACGTTGCCGAATGTTCCGGACATATCGCAATTTCGGAATCGTGCCGTTTCTCTGGGTATTGGCACGGGCGCGGCTCTGGCGCATGCCGAGCCTAGGCCGCGCGCCTCTCATTAAGACATGCGGGTCGTAAGTCCGCTTTTCGGAAATCGGAAGACATTTACTCGTTCTGAGCCTTACGGGTTTTGACCCGATTCGGACATTCGCTAACATTCACGATTATTTGGTCGCAGCGATGAGTTACTCCAAATGGGGTGTCCTGGGCTCGTCCTCCCGGCCGGCAAAGTAGCGCTGTTGAGGTCCTATCGCTGAGCCAACCCGACCTCGTCATTGCAAGATGCACTTGCATCATTTGGGCGCCTTCGAGCGGGGCCTCAAGTATTCGACGAAGCGTTGAGCATGCGTAGGCAGAGACTTGAAATTTCTAAAGCAAACGGTGAAGTGGCGAATAGCCCAGGCATCCGTAAGAGGTATGACGCGGATTGCCATTGATCGCTGGCATCGACGAGCCGCCGTTTCCGGCAAGACAGCAAGACCGATGCCGCTTTCCACTAACCGACATATCGAGTTCGAACCCGTTGAGACGAACGCGCGGGTTCAGTCGGTGGCCGGCGTGAACGGCATGATAGTCCAAATATTCCTGGAGAGTGTTTCCTGCGCCAAAGCCTATGAAGTCGTGATTTAGGGCTTCACGATAAGCGATTTTGCGCTGTGCGCCGAGCGCATGCCGACGCGGCGCGACCAGAACCAGACGGTCTTCCGCAAAAGGAGAAGTTTCGAGTTGCAAGGCAGGATCGACTGGGTCCCCGACAATACCAATATCCGCGAGGCCTTCCGCGATCGCTGGCACAATCCCCCGACTCGGGCGCTCCTGCAGGTCTATGTCGATATTGGGATGGGCCGAAAGAAAGGCGGCCAGAGGAGCCGGAAGAAATTCTGCCGCCACGATGGTAACCGCGAGGACGCGGACTCTGCCCCTTAGCCCCGTTGCGAATTGATTCAACTCGCCGCGCATTTGCTCCAGTTGCTGCGTGACGATGCGCGCGTGATGCATGAGCACCGATCCTGCCGGCGTGAGGTGAACGCCCCGCCGTTTCCTTTCGAGCAGAGGGGTGCGGAGCGCATCCTCCATGGCGCGGATTTGCTCGCTCGCCGACGCCAGCGACATGTTCGCACGACCGGCCCCATGGGTGATGCTGGCGGCCTCGGCGACGTGCAGGAACAAGCGCAGATCGGTCAGATCGAACCGTGTCGACATTTTCGGATGGCCCCTACAAGCCTTCGGCTGCGCCTAAGGCACACTTAGCACCTTCCGCATTGTGCGTCTTTGGTCACGCGCCCAGGGTGCGGTACTTTTTTTGGGAGGACGCCGTGAAACTTCCACGTAGGCAAGTTCTGCATCAAGCTGCGGGCGCTGCCGCGCTGCGATCTTGTCGCGAAGCGCGATGGCGCAAACCTACGTCCAGGTCGTTTGATGGTTGATTAGGCGGCTGACAACGGCCGATCATAGGCAACGGAGAGATAAAATGAATCGACGCTGCATTCTGGGTGTGTCCGCGACAATCGCGTTGGGGCTTGCCTCGTTTGGCATCGCTGCTGGGAGCA
Organism: uncultured Alphaproteobacteria bacterium; assembly: GCA_963753575.1. Classification (GTDB taxonomy): domain Bacteria; phylum Pseudomonadota; class Alphaproteobacteria; order Rhizobiales; family Xanthobacteraceae; genus VAZQ01. Next base: position 308,367 of record CAVWCR010000001.1, on the reverse strand, counting down.
CGGCAAGAGCCGGGGAGATCAAGCTCCTATGCGCCGTGGCTTTGCAACCGGCCGTTGATGTGCTGGTGCCGGATTTTGAAAAATCCTCGGGACACAAGGTAACGATCGCCTACGGAAATGCGGGCGCTATCCAGCAGCGCTTTCTGAAGGGTGAGGCGGCCGATCTTATCATAAACGCTGCGCCACTGATGGAGCAACTTCGAGCGCAAGGCAAAGTCCTGGCTGGCGATCGCATCATCGTTGCGAAGGTCGGTGTCAGTGCCTTTGTGCGCAAGGGCGCCGCGAAGCCCGATATGAGTTCGACCGACGCCTTCAAACGCTCGATGTTGGTGGCGAAATCGATTATTTATCCCGATCCGGCCGGTGGAGGCGCCAGTGGCATTTACATGGCCAAGTTGCTCGAACGATTGGGCATCGCTGCGGAAATGAAACCCAAGACCAAGCTATCTCCATCTGCGAACGTGCTTTACGCAAGTGTTGCCAGCGGCGACGCTGAGATCGGATTCAATCAAATCAGCGAAGTCTTGGCTCAGCCATCCGTCGAATTCGCTGGGCCGCTGCCGCCCGAGATTCAGAACTACACCCAGTTCTCCCCCGGCATCGTCACCGGTACCAGCCAGGCTGACGCCGCAAAAGCGCTGGTCACGTTCCTGACCTCGCCTGCGGCCAAGACGGTCTTGCGAGCAAAGGGGTTCGAATAGAGCACCTCTTGCGTGCCACAAGGCTGGCGCCAGCCGCGACTATAATCGTCGTTCCGCGAATTTCTCGATCGCCCGTCTTCGAGGCTCCGCCTAATGCTTGCTCGCCTGCCGATGAGGTGTTCGCCGCCTTGTTGCGGCTGCTCACGACCGGTTATGTGAAGTATGTGAAGGGTTTCGGATGACGGCCCGTCATTGACGGAGTTGCGCGCACGGGGGCCGTCGTCCGAAAGCCTCCAGGGAAGGAACCCGCGGGACGTGAGGTGCTGGTGTGTGCGCGCTATGGCGATTTGATTGCGGCGAAGAGATTGGGCCGAAGACGCTGGGTGGCAGCACTCGGGTGATTTCGGCTGCCGGTGCAGCCGATCGGGTATGTGAAGGGTTTCGGATGACGGCCCGTCATTGACGGAGTTGCGCGCACGGGGGCCGTCGTCCGAAAGCCTCCAGGGAAGGAACCCGCGGGACGTGAGGTGCTGGTGTGTGCGCGCTATGGCGATTTGATTGCGGCGAAGAGATTGGGCCGAAGACGCTGGGTGGCAGCACTCGGGTGATTTCGGCTGCCGGTGCAGCCGATCGGGTTCGATTGAGTCGTTCTCGGGAATGAACGCAGCGTGGAATGCGATGCCGCGCCCCTGTGTGGCCGAGCGTCGGCGTGGCCGGTCGATGACCAGTAAGGAACGCGCTCGGCGGTGCAGGTGCAGGACGTGGTGCTTGTGCTCATGAGGTGTCGATCCTGATTGCGACGAGAGGTTTGCTCGGCCGGTGGCGTGGTTGGCGGCCGGCTTGGAACGTCTCGATGATGGTCATGCGGCTGCCGCAGCAGGGGCATGGGTGGGCGAGCGGCTGCGCGGCCGGCTCGGTCTCGACCGCCTGCTCAGCCAGACCCAGGAGGTCGCGCGCCCGCGCGATGGTCTCGGCGCGATTGCTGCCGGCGAGGAGCCCGTAATGGCGGATGCGATGGAAGCCCTTGGGCAGGACATGGATGAGGAAGCGTCGGATGAACTCGTTCGCGTTGAGCGTCATCGTAGTGTAGCGGCCCGGTCCCTCGACGCGGTAGTTCTTGACCTTGAAGGTGACGTGCTGCTGGTCGATTGCGATCAGGCGGCGGTTCGAGATGGCGACGCGGTGGGTGTAGCGCGCCAGATAGGCGAGCACGGCCTTCGGGCCCGCGAACGGGCGTTTGGAATAGACGAACCAGCGCGTCTTGCGCAGCGGTGCGAGCAACGCAGCGAACGCCTTTGCATTGGCCAGATGCGCGTGGGTGCCGAAGAACTGCAGCCTGCCCGCCTGGTGTGCCGCCATAAGCCTCTCCAGCATCAAGCGCCGGAACAGCGTCGAGAGGACACGCACGGGCAGCAAGAAGTTGGGCTTGCATGCGATCCAACGTGCGCCATCCATGGAAAGCCCGCCGCCCGGCACGATCATATGCACGTGCGGATGGTGGGTCATTGCCGAGCCCCAGGTGTGCAACACTGAGGTGATGGCGATGCGCGCTCCGAGGTGCTTTCGGTCTGCCGCGATGGCGAGCATCGTCTCCGACGAGGCCTTGAACAGCAGATCGTAGATCACGGCCTTGTTCTGGTAGGCGATGTCGCCGATCGCCGCCGGCAGCGTGAACACGACGTGGAAGTAGGGCACTGGCAGCAGCTCGGCCTCGCGTGCCGCCAGCCACTCGCGTGCGGCCGCGCCCTGGCATTTCGGGCAATGCCGGTTGCGGCAGCTATTGTAAGCGATGGTCGTGTGGCCACAGGCGTCGTTCTCGCAACGCGCCACATGCCCGCCGAGAGCTGCCGTGCGGCAGCGCTCGATCGCGCTCATCACCTTCAACTGGCCGAGGCTGACGTGGCCACGGTTGGCGGCACGCCATGCGGCTCCGTGGTCGCGGAAGATGTCCGCGACCTCCAGCGCTGGACGAGCCATGGCCGCCGCGCGTTACGCGGGCGGGCCGTCCTTCGCCAAGGTCAGACGGTCGAGCGGGCTGGTGACGGTTCGCAGCAGGTTGGTGGCGACTTGGGCGTAGCGCGCGGTCGTATCGAGCTTCGCGTGTCCGAGCAGAACCTGGATGACCCGCACGTCGGTATGGCTCTCCAAGAGATGCGTTGCAAAGCTGTGCCGGAGCGTATGCGGAGAGATCCAGGCGCCGAGGCCGGCGACGTCGGCGGCCATGTGGCAGGCGCGGTTCACCGCGGACGCGACCACGCCCTCGTAACGCTTGTCCTCGCAGTCGACTGCCGCACATTGCAACTGCGCAGCCGCTTCGCGCTCATGTTCAACTTGGCTCACATGACGCCCGCAACTGCAGCCCGATCGGTACAGCGGGCGTCGTGGGTCAAAGGGATTGTCAAAAGTCGGCATGATGACGCGCTCCTTTGTTGCACTGGCAACGCTGGCAGCCGGCGATTCCCGGCATCTTGCAGCGAACAGCGGCAGACGTGCCTATCGCCACTTGCAACGGACGTGCCATCACCGCGGGAAACGGCGGCATTATGTTGACAGTTCAATGAGTTAACGGAACCTTGCAGGCCCCCGCCGCCGTTTTCTTGGGCATTCGCCAAAGACTCGGTCAGTACGAGTGAGCGATTTCTCATCACCGCTCATGGAACCGCTCACAGATGGCGGTTCGCTCCCACGCAAATGCCCCCGCGAGCGCGGCGATCTCATCCGAAAAGTCTGCAACTCTTTGGGATCGTGCTCTAATTAGGCACGGCCCCGTTGCGCCCCACGTTGACGCGCGCCGCTTCAAGCGAGCCATCGGGCTTCTTCGTCGCATTGGTGATGGTGACGGCCGCGCCAGCCTTGAGATCGCTCTTGCTGCCAATCTCGTAGCGCACAATCTTCGTTCCGGGCGTGACGATGATCTTCTTGTCACCTTCCTTATACTTGACCGTGATGGCGCCGGCATCGACGCCGGTGACAGTCGCACCGGCCGTCGTGCCATTGGTCATGGTGCCATTCGAGGCCCCATCCCAGGGCCGATGGCCTTCGCCGGTCCCGCGCATCTCCTCCGGGAAAATATGAACCTCGACCGCCTTCTGGGTCCCGTCGGCTTGCGGAACGGCGCCACTGCCGATGAAGGAGCCCTGCTTGATGTCGGCCATGGTCGCCTTCACGACCCCGACAATGCGGGCGTTTCCAGCCAGCACGACGTGATGGCTCGAGCCATCGCGGGCTTTCAGGGTGAAGCTATTGCCGTCCACCGCCTCGATTGTACCGCGCAGCCGCCGTACCCGCTGCGCGTCGGCCACCGTGATGGCGAGCGCGACCAGCGCGCCGACCGCAAGAATTCGCGTTGCCAAATAGACCATGTCTCAACCTCCCGAAAGGCTACGCGTGCCGCTAGCAGGTAGCGGCACGCACGAGAATCCCGCGGATGCCGGATTACATAGGCGGCGCGATTTCCTTGCCATACGAAATGCTCGCCACCTCGATCGTGCCGTCAGGGAGCTTGGGAGCATTGGCGACAAAGATCTTCTGGCCGGGCTTGAGGTCAGCCTTGGTGGCCGACGCATAGGCGACGATGACGGTCTTCGACGTCACCGTGATCTTCTTCTCCTCCATCTTGTCGCCGGACTTGTATTTGACCGTGAGGACCTGACCGTCGACGCCAGCGACGGAGGTCTCCACAGGGCCGTTGGTCATGGTGCTGCCGGGCATCAGATCCCAGTTGCCATGAAAGGACCTGTAGTTCAGTCCGGCCGGGAAGATGTGAATCTCGACCGCTTTCAGGCTGCCATCCGCCTGCGGCATGGAGGTGATGCCGACACCGGTTCCGGCCTTGATGTCGGCGAGCGACGCCTTGATGACTCCGCGAACAGAGGCCTTGTCCTTAAGCTTGAGCTTCAGTTCGGAGCCGTCGCGCGACTTGACCATGAGCATGTCGCCGTCGACCTTTTCGATCGTACCGCGCACGCGCACGTTCTCCGCCCGAGCGACGACCATGGTCGCGGCGAAGGCCGCCATGACGGCAGCCGCAGTCAGAATTCGTGATGTGAGCTTCATGTTGCTTCCTCCCGAGTATTGCGGGCATCCCGGCCATCGGGCCGAGACATCCCCAGACCTTGAACCGATAATGAGACGGCCCGAAGACCGTATCACATCGGCGGTACGATGCCGTTGCGGCCGTAGTTGAGCGCGGCCGCCTTGAAAGACCCGTCGGCATTCTTGGTCGCGGCGCCGATGATGATATGCACGCCGGGCTTGAGCTCGTTCTTGTCGCCCGGGACGTAGCGAACGATCACCGTCTGCGGGGTCACGATGATCTTCTTGGTGTCGATCTTGTCGCCCTGCTTGTACTTGACGGTGAGCACCTGCCCATCGGCCGATGCGACCGTCGTGTCGATTGCCGCGTTGGTCATCGTGCTGCCGGGCGTCAAATCCCAGGGCCGGTGACCTTCGCCAGTGCCCCGCTGGGTTGGCTGAAAGATGTGAATGGCGATCGCCTTCTGGCTGCCGTCTGCCTGCGGCATCGCGGTGATGCCGATGTAGGTGTCAGGCTTCAGATCCGCGAGGGTTGCCTTGATCATCGCGGCCAGGCGGAAATTGTCGGCCATGGTCACCTTGAGTTGATCGCCGTTGCGTGCCTTTAGCATCAGCACGTTGCCGTCGACCTTCTCGATCGTAGCTCGGATACGGGTGGTCTGCGGCCGTTGAGCAAAGCTCGCGGTCGCCGCAGCGGCAAGGGCCAGGGCAAAACCGGCAGCGCCGAGCGCGCGACGCGTCATCTTACGCATTGTCATCCTCCCGAAAGGTTCGCCGGCGGAACGCGTGGCGACGTGGTGATAACCCTGCCCAGCCTTCATTATTCCCAGGCCGGTAGACTGCAGGGATACAGGCCTATCTGCGAATAAGATCAGCCTCCACCTGGGCGCGCAAGGCCTCCGTGACCTGCGGCCGCACACCGAACCAGCGCTGGAACCCGCCGACCGCCTGATGCAGCAACATGCCAAGCCCGTCGACCGCGCGCAGCCCGCGCACCCGGGCGGCGGCAAGGAGCGCAGTCTCAAGCGGCGCGTATACCAGATCGGCCACGACCGCATCCGCGGGCACCCTGGCGAGATCGATGTCGAGCCCCGGTTGGCCGGCCATGCCGAGCGAGGTCGTATTCACGAGCAAACCCGCCTCGGCAAGCGGGTGGTCAAGGTCGCCCCAGCGCACCAGCTCAACCCGCTCGCCGAACTGGGCCCGCAGCGCCGAGGTGCGGTCGTAAGTGCGGTTGGCGACGCGGATATGACTGATGCCGCGATCGAGGAGGCCGAACACCACGGCGCGCGACGCTCCGCCGGCTCCGAGTACCAGCGCGCACGCAAGATCGCGATCCCAGCCCGGCGCGACAGAGTCCAGATTGGCGATAAAACCCTCGACGTCAGTATTGGTCGAGTGCAAACCGCCGTCCGCAAGCCAGAGCGTGTTGGCGGCACCGACCGCGCGCGCGCGATCGTCAGGCTTGGACAAAGCGAGCGCCGCCTCCTTGTGCGGCACCGTGACGTTTGCCCCGACATAGCCGCGCTCCGCCAGGTGCGGGAGGAAATCGGCGAATTGCTCCGGCGGCACTGCCTCACGCCGGTATTCAGCGTCAAGGCCGTGTTCCTTGATCCAGTAATTGTGGATGAGCGGCGAGCGGGAATGCCCGATCGGCCAACCGATCACGCAGGCGGCTTTGTGTTGAGACATGAGGTGCTCGCAAGGCTCAGTAGTAACCTACCGTCGCCCCGCCATCGACCGCAATCGCGGTGCCCTGGATATGGCGCGCCCCCTCCGAGCAGAGGAAAAGTGCGAGCGCCGCAATATCTTCGACCCGGCCAACCCGACGTATGCCGCTCTTCGCCAGCGCCGCCGCCCGCAGTTCCTCGACCGTCTTGCCGGTCGCGGCTGCGCGCTGCGCCAGCAACTCCTCCTGGCGTTCGGTCGCGGTGTTACCGGGATGGATCACGTTGACGTTTACGGCGTCGCGCATGCCGAGCTTCGACAGTCCCTTGGAGAAATTCGCAACCGCCGCATTGACCGAGCTGCCGATCAAGAATTCCGGCTCGGGCGAGCGCGCGGCACCCCCGATGATGTTGACCACGTGGCCTTGCGCGGCCTTGAGCAGCGGCCAGAACAAGCGCGTCAGCCGCACCGCACCGAAATATTTGAGCGCGAAGCCATCCACGAACGCGTCGTCCGGCAGGTCGAGAAAATTCCCGGCGCGGGTGCGCCCGGCGTTGTTGATGAGGATGTCGCAGCGCCCGAAGCGCTCCTTGACCCGCGAGAGGACCTGCTCGCAGCCGGCGAGCTCGCGCAGGTCGGCGGCGACCGCGAGCGGCTCGGGGCCTTCGGCCGCGACCACCTTGGCGGCGGCGGCAAGATTGTCTGCCGAAGACGATGCCAGCACGCATTGGGCACCCGCGCGCGCGAAGGCAAGCCCGATCCCGCGACCGATGCCGCGGCTCCCGCCCGAGATGACGACAATCTTTCCTTGGAATTCCGGCATCATAGCTCTCCCTTCGCTGGGCCTTGCCCTATCATACTTAGATCATACTCGGCGCATCCTTGGCTCATCTTTGGCGCAAACTTGGCGGCCGGAAGCAACATGAAAACGATCTTCATCGATTGCAACGACCAGCTCGACGCAGTCTTTGCGCGCGTTCACCAAGCCAGCGATCCTCCGATCGTGGTGAACACACGGGCCTTCGAGCGCGCCAACCTGCCGCAGGTCCTCGACGGCTACGCGATCTGCCTTGATGACCATTCCTACATGCCGACCGAACTCGTGGCGCAGTGCCCTGCCCTCAAGCACATCGTATTCCTGGGCACCGGCGCTTCGAGCTACATGGATGTGCCGGCGCTCAACGCGCTGGGCGTGACGGTGCACACCATCAAGGGCTATGGCGACACTGCGGTGGCCGAGCACACGATTGCGCTGATATTCGCCTGCGCGCGCGGCCTCGCGCAGATGGACCGCGCGGTGCGCGCCGGCCGCTGGGGTCCGCTCGAAGGCATGCAGCTCAGTGGCAAGACGCTCGGCGTGGTCGGGCTCGGCGGCATCGGCCACGAAGTGGCGCGCATCGCCCGCGGCATCGGCATGGAGGTGATCGCGTGGAATCGCACGCCGCGGCCTGAGGCCGGCGTGCCGCTCGTCAACCTCGACACCCTGCTCGCACGCGCTGATGTGGTATCACTTAACCTTGCGCTAAACGACAAGACCCTTGGCATCATCGACGCCAAGCGCATCGCCCGCATGAAGCCGGGCGTGATCCTGATCAACACCGCACGCGGCGCGCTGGTCGACGAAGCGGCCCTGATCGAAGGGCTCGCGAGCGGCCAGATCGGGCGGGCGGGACTCGACGTCTTTCATGCCGAACCGCTCGCCAAGGATCATCCACTCGCGCGCCTGGACAATGTGACGCTCTCCTCGCACGCGGCCTTTCGCACGCTCGAAGCCTCGATGACGCTGATGCGGCGCGCGATCGACATCGTGCGCACGATCGTGGGAATGCCATGACAGCCGCGCCTTGAGGATGTTTAATGCCGGTCGGGCCAGCGAAGGGAGAATTGCTTGAAGCCAGCGCCGTTCGCCTATGAGAGGGCCTGCTCGCTCGATCATGCGATCGAGCTGATGGGCGCGGAGGACGCGCGCCTCCTGGCGGGTGGGCAGAGCCTGATCGCCACGCTGAATATGCGGCTGAGCCGGCCGCGGCTGATTGTCGACATCAATCGCGTATCCGGGCTCGACCATATAGCGTTGCGCGACGGCCAACTCGAGATCGGTGCGCTCGTTCGCCACGCGCAGGCCGAAGGTTCCACCGAGATCGCTACGCATGCGCCGCTGATCGCCAAGGCGCTGCCGTTCATCGGGCACCCGGCGATCCGCAACCGCGGCACCATCGGGGGCTCGATCGCCTTCGGGGATCCGGCGGCTGAGCTGCCCGCCTGCTTGGTCGCGCTCGACGGCGAGGCCGTGATCACGGGACCGTCCGGCACCCGCATCGTGAAAGCAGACGCCTTCTACCGCGGCCTGTTCGAGACCGCGCTCACGCCGCGCGACGTGCTCACCGCGATCCGTCTGCCCGCCGCGACGGCCGCGATGCGCACCGGCTTTGCAGAATTCGCGCGTCGCCATGGCGACTATGCGATGGCGGGCCTCGCCGCCATTGCGCGCGCAAACGGCAAGGCGCTCAGCGATGTGCGGCTCGTGTTCTTCGGCGTCGGCACGACGCCCGTACGCGCTCGCGCCGCTGAAGCTGCCCTTGTGGCCGGCGACGTCGAGGCGGCGGCCTCGGCGTTGGCGGCAGACCTCGACCCGCCCGACGATGTGCAGGCGACGGGCGCCGTGAAACGGCAGCTCGCCAAAGTCCTGCTCAAGCGCGTCGTGACCGAGCTCATGGGAGGCGGAGCATGAGCGAGCGTTTCCATGACATCGTTCTGACCATCAACGGCGAGGAGGTCCGCGAGCGCGTCGATGCGCGCAAGACGCTGGTCGATTTCCTGCGCGAGGACCTGAGCCTCACCGGCAGCCATATCGGCTGCGAGCACGGTGTCTGCGGCGCCTGCACGGTGCGCGTCGACGGCGTCGTCGTGCGCGGTTGCCTCATGCTCGCCGTGCAGTGCGACGGCACGCGCGTCGAGACCATCGAGGGCGCCTCCGACCAGGGCGAGATCGCCGACCTGCAGTCGACGTTCGCGACACGCAACGCGCTCCAGTGCGGCTACTGCACGCCCGGCATGCTGCTCACCGCTCAGGAGCTGCTCGCGCGCGGCGGCGTGCCGAGCCGCGCGGAGATCCGCACGCATCTCTCAGGCAACTACTGCCGCTGCACCGGCTATCACGCCATCGTTGACGCGATCGAAGCGGTGGCGCAGAGCCGCGCCGGAGGCCGCCGATGAAGATCACCGACGACGCACCGCCTAGCCTCTCCGCGCTCGACCGGCCCAACTCCTATATCGGGCGCTCGGTGCCGCGACCGAACCTCGCGCGCCTCACCCAAGGCCGCGGCCAATACGTGAGCGACGTCACGCTGCCACGCATGGCGCATGTGGCCTTCGTGCGCTCGCCCTATGCGCATGCGCGCATCACGGCGATCGATACGGCAGCCGCGAAGAAGGCGCCGGGCGTGATCGCGGTCGTCACCGGCGCCGAGCTTTCAAAGATAATCACGCCCTGGGTCGGCGTGCTCACACATCTCAAGGGCATCAAGTCGGCGCCGCAGCACGCTATCGCGCTCGAGCGCGCCTGCTGGCAGGGCGAAGCCGTGTGCGCCGTGGTGGCGCGCACGCGCGCCGAGGCCGAGGACGGCTGCGAGCTGGTTGACGTTATGTATGAGGAACTGCCGGCGGTGACTGATGCCGAGACCGCGCTCGATCCCGGCACGCCCGTCATCCATCCCGAGCTTGGCGACAATCTCACCTTCGAGCGCAAACACGAGGCCGGCGAGCCCGACAAGGGCTTTGCGGATGCGGACACCGTCGTCGAAACGACCTTCGTGTTCGGTCGCCACACCGGCGTCACCAACGAGCCGCGCGCGATCGTGGCCGACTGGAACCCGGGCGAGCAGCGCCTCACCGTCTATCACGGCACACAGGCGCCGCACATGATGCAGAACCTGTTCGCCAAGCATCTCGGGCTCGAGGAGCAGCAGGTGCGGGTCATCACCAAGGACGTCGGTGGCTCGTTCGGCATCAAGGTGCACACCTATGCGGACGAGATGGCGACGGTGGCGCTGTCGAAGCTGCTCAAGCGGCCGGTGAAGTTCGTCGCCGACCGCATCGAGAGCTTTGTCACCGACATTCACGCCCGCGACCACAGCGTGAAAGCAAAGATCGGCGTCAAGAACGACGGCACCATCACGGCTTTCGAGATCGACGACCTCACCGGAGTCGGGCCTTACTCGGTCTATCCGCGCACGTCGGGCATCGAAGCGAACCAGATCGTCAACCTCACCGGCGGGCCCTACACCTGCCCGAACTATCGCGCCCGCGCCCGCGTCGTGTTCCAGAATAAGAACGTCATGTGCCAGTACCGCGCGGTCGGCCATCCGATCGCGACCGCGGTGACCGAAGGGCTGGTCGAGCTCGCCGCCGCGCGCATCGGCATGGACCCGCTCGAGATCAGGCGGCGCAATCTCATCCCGGACGACGCCTATCCCTGCGCGGCAGCGTCAGGGATCAAGTTCGAGCAGCTCTCGCACCACGAGGCGCTCGCGCATCTCGACGCCATGATGAACTATGCGGGGCTGCGCGCCGAGCAGGAGCGCCGGCGCGCGCAGGGCATTCATCGCGGCATCGGCTTTGCGGCCTTCATCGAGGTCACCAATCCAAGCGCTGCATTCTACGGCGTCGGCGGAGCCAAGATCTCGGCGCAGGACGGCGTCACCATGAAGCTCGACGCGCAGGGCGCGCTCATTTGTCAGACCGGCGTCACCGAGCAGGGCCAGGGTGCCGAGGCGGTGATCGCCCAGGTCGCGGCGTCGGCCTTCGGCGTGCCGATCGAGCGCGTGCGGGTGATCACCGGCGACACCGACAACACGCCCTATGGCGGCGGCACCTGGGCCTCGCGCGCCGCCGGCATCGGCGGGGAAGCCGCCTGGCAGGCTGGCAAAGCGCTGCGCGCCAATGTGCTCGCCTGCGCGGCCTCGATCCTGCAGGCGAAGCCCGAAGACCTCGACATCCGCGACGGCGCCGTGGTCGATAGCACGACCGGCACCGAGCGGCTGCCGCTGCATGAGCTGGCCCGCATCGCCTATTTCCGGCCCGACACGCTGCCGCCCGGCTTCCAGGCCGAGCTGATGGCGACGCGCCACTACGTGCCGCGCGCCTGGCCGTTCGCGTTCACCAACGGCATTCAGGCGAGCTATCTCGAGGTCGATATCAACACCGGCTTCGTCACGCTCCTCAAACACTGGTGCGTGGAAGACTGCGGCACCATCATCAACCCGCAGCTGGTCGACGAGCAGATCAGGGGTGGCGTGGTGCAGGGCCTGGGCGGCGCATTGTTCGAGCATTGCCTCTACGACGAGCGCGGCCAGATGCTCAACGGCAACATGGCCGACTATCTGGTGCCCATGGCGGCCGAGATGCCTGACATTGAAGTCGGCCACGTCGTCTCGCCCACCGCCGATTCCGAGCTCGGCGCCAAGGGCGCAGGCGAGGCCGGCACCGCTGGCGCACCGGGCGCGGTGATGAACGCGGTCAACGATGCGCTGCGCCCGCTCGGCGCGCAGCCGATCACCGAGATGCCGTTGACGCCGGGCGTGATCCTGCGCGCGCTTGGACGCGTTTAGGCCAAATTGCCCGATAGACGACGGCAAGCCGTCCGGTCAAAATCCGCGCCCCACAAGAGGACGTCGTCGCGGCGGCGGCCAAGGACAAATAAGGACACATCAGGGAACAAGGACCATGGACATCAAGGTCGGACGACAGGCGATCCAGGAGGCAACCGACAAGCTCAAGAACTGGGGCCGGTGGGGCAAGGACGACCAGATCGGGACGCTCAACCACGTGTGGCCCGAGGACATCGTCAAAGCCGCAAGCCTGATCCGTACCGGCAGGGCGTTTGCGCTCGGCATTCCGCTCGATCGCGGCGGTCCACAGACCGGCCTGTTCGGCGGCCGCTTCAACCCGATCCACCAGATGCTGGCGACCGGCACCGACGCGATCGCGGAGCGGCAGGACTGGAACAAGATCCGCTACGCCGACGACACCTTGATGCTGTGCGTGCAGGGCGCCACCCACTGGGACGCGCTCGGCCACATCTTCTACGAGGACAAGGCCTATAACGGCTACGACGCCAAGCTGATCGATGCCAACGGGCTCAACGTGCTCGGCATCGAGCACTCCAAGAACAAGATGGTGGGCCGCGGCGTGCTGCTCGACATCGCACGTTTCCGCGGCGTCGACTGGCTCAAGGACGGCGAAGGTATTTCCAACGATGAGCTCGACGCTTGCGCCAAGAAGCAGAAAGTAACGATCGGCCGCGGCGACTTCGTGATCGTGCGCACCGGACAGATGGAGCGCTGTCTCAAGGAAGGGGTCTGGGGCGGCTATGCGGGCGGCGACGCGCCCGGCGTCAAGTTCGAGAACTGCTACTGGTGTCAGGACAAGCAGGTGGCCGCGATCTGCTCCGACACCTGGGGCGTCGAGGTGCGGCCGAATGAGACGACCGAGGCGAACCAGCCCTGGCACTGGGTGGTGATCCCGGCCATGGGGCTGTGCATGGGCGAGATCTTCTATCTCAAGGAGCTGGCCGAGGACTGCGCCAAGGACGGCGTCTACGAGTTCTTTTTCTGCGGCCCGCCGCTCCTCATCACCGGCGGCACCGGCTCGCCGATCAACCCGCAGGCGATCAAGTGACACCGAAGGTGTCATCCCGGACGACCGAGCGCAGCGAGGTCGATCCGGGATCTCGCGCAGCATGTTCGGCCGCCAAGCCCGGACAACAAAGACAATAGTACGGAGACCTACCATGGCCCGCTACCTCAAGCGCGGAATGGATGCGATTGCGATCAAGGCGGCCGACGCCAAGGTGCGCCAGACGGTCGAAGAAATCCTCGCCGACATCGAGACGCGTAAGGACGCCGCGGTTCGCGACCTGTCGCAGAAGTTCGACAACTGGTCGCCGCGGGACTTCCGCCTCACGCCGGCCGAGATCGAGCACGCTATCGGCCAGGTCGCCAGGCGTGATCTCGACGACATCAAGTTTGCCCAAGCACAGGTGCGCAACTTTGCGCAGAAGCAGAGGGAGACGATGCGCGACCTCGAGGTCGAGACGCTCCCTGGCGTCGTGCTCGGCCACAAGCACATCCCGGTGAACGCGATCGGCTGCTACGTGCCGGGCGGGCGCTATCCGATGGTCGCGTCCGCCCACATGTCGATCGTGACTGCGCGGGTTGCCGGTGTGCAGCGCATCATCGCCTGCGCGCCGCCGTTCAAAGGCGGGCCGCATCCGGCAATCGTCGCGGCCATGCATTTCGGCGGTGCCGACGAGATCTACGTGCTGGGCGGCGTGCAGGCGGTCGCCGCCATGGCGCTCGGCACCGAGACGATCTCAGCCGTAGACATGATCGTTGGTCCCGGCAACGCCTATGTGGCGGAAGCAAAGCGCCAGCTGTTCGGCCGCGTCGGCATCGATCTGCTTGCCGGGCCGACCGAGACGCTGATCATCGCCGACGAGACGGTCGACGCCGAGATGTGCGCGACCGATCTCCTCGGCCAGGCCGAGCACGGCCCGACCTCGCCCGCGATCCTGCTCACCAATTCGGAAAAGCTCGCGCGCGCCACCATGCAGGAGGTCGAGCGGCTCCTCAAAATCCTGCCGACCGCCGACGCCGCCGGCAAGGCCTGGGAGGATTTCGGCGAGGTCATCGTCTGCGACGACGAGGCCGAGATGGTGCGCGAAGCCGACCGCATCGCCTCCGAGCACGTGCAGGTGATGACGAAAGCTGTCGATTATTTCCTCAATAACATGAAGAACTATGGCTCGCTGTTCCTGGGGCCGCGCACCAATGTCGCGTACGGCGACAAGGTGATCGGCACCAACCACACGCTGCCGACCAAGAAGGCGGCGCGCTACACCGGCGGGCTGTGGGTCGGCAAGTTCCTCAAGACCTGCACCTATCAGAAGGTGCTCACCGACGAGGCTTCGGCGCTTGTCGGCGAGTACTGCTCGCGGCTCTGCATCCTGGAAGGCTTCTCCGCCCATGCCGAACAGGCCAATGTGCGCGTGCGCCGCTATGGCGGGCGCAACGTTCCCTACGCGCAGGCGGCGGAGTGAACACCGCGATGGAGCTTGCCAAGACGCCCTCCTTCCGCCTCGACGGCAAGCGCGCGCTCGTCACCGGCGGGGGCCGCGGCATCGGGCTTGCCGCGGCCTCGGCGCTGGCGCAAGCCGGCGCGCACGTGACGCTCGCAGCCCGCACCCAGGCCGAGGTCGAGGCCGCGGCTGAAGCGATCCGCGCGCGCGGCGAGAGAGCGGAAGCGCTGGTGCTCGACGTCACTGACGTCGAGGCCGTGCGCAACGCGATCGCACGCGCCCAGCCGTTCAACATTCTCATCAACAACGCCGGCACCAATCGGCCGGCCTACCTCCTGGACGTGAAGGTCGAGGACTTCGACTTCATCTTTGCGCTCAACGTACGCGCGGCCTTCTTCGTGGCGCAGGCGGTCGCGCGCCGCCTGGTCGAAGCGAAGCAGCCAGGCTCCATCATCAACATATCCTCGCAGATGGGCCACGTCGGCGCCGCGCGCCGCACCGTCTACTGTGCCAGCAAGCACGCCATGGAGGGCTTCACCAAAGCAATGGCGATCGAGCTCGCGCCCCACAACATCCGGGTCAACAGCCTCGGCCCCACGTTCCTGGAAACGCCGATGACGCGGCCGTTCTTCGAGAACAGGGCCTTCCGCGACGAGGTGCTTTCAAAGATCAAGCTTGGCCGCCTCGGCCAGCTCGATGAGCTCACCGGCGCGATCGTGTTCCTGGCGTCCGACGCCTCCTCGCTGATGACCGGCTCGGCGCTGGTGATCGACGGCGGCTGGACGGCGGAGTAGCGTTGCGGCGTTAACAGCAGTGTGTGGAACGTGATCGTGATCTGGGACCAGAAGAAATAATCAAGGCGTGCTTTACACTGGCCTTGATTGTTGTCGTCCCCGCGAAGGCGGGGACCCAGTAAACACAGAATCATGTGATCGGGCACGGCTTACGGAAACATCCGGGCGGTGTTTACTCGATTCCGGCTCTCCTTCGCTTCGCTCGGCCGGCCGGAATGACGGACTTCGTTACCCCACCTTCACCGGATAGACCGGCTTTTCGCCACTGAGCACGCGCGCCACATCGCTCGCGCACTTGGTCTGCAGCTCTTCCAATGCCTCGACCGAATAGAACGCCGTGTGCGGCGTCAGGATCACGTTGTCGCGGCCAAGCAGCGGCGAGTCCTTCGGCAGCGGCTCGGTCGTGACCACATCGAGCGCCGCACCGCCGAGGTGACCACTATCGAGCGCCGCGATCAGCGCAGGCTCGTCGATCAGGGGGCCACGCGCGGTGTTCACGATCAGCGCGCCCTTCTTCACCTTGGCAAAGGCCGCCGCGTTGACGAGCCCGCGCGTCGCCGGCAGCAGCGGCGCGTGCACCGAGATGAAATCCGAGCGAGCCAGCAGGTCGTCGAAGCTCACGCTCTCGACGCCCGTTGCGGCGAACACCTCCTTCGGTGCGCAGGGATCGTGCGCGATGACCGTGAGCCCGAACGCCTGCGCCTTGGGGGCGAGCGCGCGGGGGATGTTGCCGAAGCCGATCAGGCCCAGCACCTGACCTTCGAGCCGGCGCAGCGGCGCGACCGCTGGCATTTCCCAGCGCCCGGCCTGCACGAGCTTGTTCGAGTACGGCACCTTGCGGGCGAGCGAAAGCAGCAGCGCCATCGCGTGGTCGGACACTTCCTGCATGCAGTAGTCGGGCACGTAGGTGACGGTGATGCCGCGCGCGGTGGCGGCCGGCACGTCGATATTGTCAACGCCGAGGCCGAAGCGACCGATCGCCTTGCAGCGCGTCAGCTGCTGCAGCAACTCGGCTGGCAGCTTGGCATAGGTGACCAGGATCGCGTCGGCGTCGCGCGCAACGCTAAGAATATCGTCGGCGCCCGTGCTCTTCGACATACGCATCTCGGGATCGACGCGCGCGAGCGCCTTCATGGCCGGATCGAGGGACGGGAAAGGGCTGTCGGTGACAGCGATGATAGTCATGTCAGCACCTCGGGATTCACGCAGTTCGGCGGCCGCCGGCCCTCGAGCAGCGCCAGGATGTTGTCCACCACGATGCCGGCCATTTCCTCGCGCACCTCGGTGGTTGCGCTGCCGAGGTGCGGCACGATCACCACGTTGTTCATCTTTTTCAACTCGGGCGACACCTTGGGCTCGTACTCGAACACGTCGAGGCCGGCGCCGGCGATCGTCTTACCCTTGAGCGCGCGCACAAGCGCCGCCTCGTCCACGATCGGGCCGCGCGCGGTGTTGATCAGGAACGCCGTTCTCTTCATCAGGCCGAGCTCGCGCGCCCCGATCTGGTGGCGGGTCGTGGCGTTGAGCGGCTGATGCAGCGAGACGAAATCGGATTCGCGCAAGAGCGCGTCGAGCGACGCGAAGGTGAGGCCCGCCTCGCGCTCCTCGGCTTCCGGCTTGCGCCGCGGGGTCCAGTAGAGCACACGCATTCCGAAGCCGTGGGCGCGGCGGGCGACGGCCTTGCCGATCAGCCCTCCGCCGCCGATCAACCCGACGGTCTTGCCCCACACGAAGGAGCCGAGCAGGTGGCGCGACTGGCCGCCCGGAAATTTGCCGGCGCGCACCAGGCGGTCGCCTTCCACCATGCGGCGCGCGACCGCAAGCATCAGGCCGAATGTGAGATCGGCGGTCGCCTCGGTGGTGACCGGCGGAACCACTGTCACCGGAATGCGGCGCGCGCTGGCCGTGGCCACATCAATGTTCGACGGCGAGATCGACTGCGCCGCGATGTGGCGGAGCTTCGGATTGGCCGCGATGACGACCTTGTCGATCTTGTCATGCAGCAGGCAGAACAGGATGTCGGCCTGCTTCACGGCCGCGACCAGCGCGGTCCTGGGGATGATCCGGCTGTCGTCCGGGTAGACTTTCACGCTCGCCACGGCGCGCAGGCGCTTAAGCGCGCTCTCGGCGACCGGCTGCGTCACAAAGATGCGTGGCCTGGATGGTTTCCTGGCCATCAGCGCAGCCACCGCACGATGCCGGCGACGCCATCGACCGCGACCTGCGAGCCGTCCGGAATGTGGCGCGTGGCATCGAGCACGCCGAGCACCATTGGGATGCCGCGCTCGCGCGCGAGCGAGGCAAGATGCGAGGTCGAGCCGCCGAGCTCCGCCACCACGCCCGCAACCCGCGGCAGGATGTGGCTGAGCGCCGGACCCGCCACCTTGGTGATGAGAATGTCGCCCGGCGCCACGCGCGAGAGCTCGCATTCGCAGTTGACCACCACGGCGCGGCCGGAGCCCCAGCCAATGCCGGCCGGATGGCCGTTGAGGCCGGGATGCTTGAGCCAGATCTCGTCGGGCACGTATGCCGCCTGAACGTGCAGCGGCCGCGACTGCAACAGCTTGAAGCCCGCGTCATCGAGCGCCCACTCGATCTCGACCGGCATCCCCATCAGTTTCTCGGCCTTGCGGATGAGACGCCCCAGCGTCACCGCCTGACCGGCATCGAGGCAGGGCTCGCGCGCGAGCGCCTTCGGCACCGCCTCCGGCGCCGTGCCCACGTGTCCGCAGGTCTCGCGGTGATCCTTGCGGCCGGCTTCGATCGTTCGCACGAAGCCCTGCCGGCTGAGCACGATGCGGTCGGGCACCACCTCGCCCTGCGCGATCGCAGAGCCGAGCCCCCAGGTGGCGCTGATCAGCATTCCGCCTTCGGCGGTCTCGCTCAGTCCGCCGCCGGATGCGCGCGCCGCAACGGTTGGCTGGATCAGCACCGCCATCGCGGTTCCGGCCGGATCGAGCCCGTGGTTCTCCATGTAGCGGCGCGCGTTGCTGGTCCACAGCGCCGCCCAGCAGGCGCGCACCGCAGTCAAGAATTCGGCTTCGTCGACAATGCCCAGGAAGCTTTCGAACTGGCCGGCGAAATTGGCATCGGCGCGATCCTCGATCAGCGCCGAGGAGCGGATCGCCGTGGGCTCGGCGATTGCCGCGCGCTGGGCGCGCCAGGCGGAGAGCAGCGGGGCAAGAATCTCCGGCGCGATCGGTTCCTGGTAAAGCTTGAGCCTGATCTCGACCGACAGCCGGCGCTGTTGTCGCAAGTCCGCATCGGCAAAGCTCGCGACGGCTTCATCGAGGCCGAGATGCGCGATCTGGCCGCGATAGGCGTCGGCCGTGAGCGCAAACCCGCCGGGCGTCGCAAGACCAGCGCGCGCGAGTGCCGCAAGGTTCGCTGCCTTCGGCCCGACGCGGTCGGGATCGGTCGCGCCAGACGCGTCAAGCGGGATGATGAAATCGCCCATATTGTTCGCTGCTCGCCCAGGCGTGTCCCGGCCAAGCGCGTCAGCGCGCGAGCCAGGACCCATTGCTCGGTCGGTCGTTGTCAAAGATGGGTCCCGGCTCGGCCCTTGCGGGCCGTCCGGGACAACAACAAGTCACTTCACATGATCGCCATAGCCCGGCAGCGGATCGACCACGGTGATCTGCTTGACCGGGAAGTTGGAGACGATCTCGATCGAATCCTTGTGCACGATCAGCATCTCCTCGATGCGCACGCCATAGCGGAAGCGCTGTCCGTGCTGGGTCTCGAGCGCAAACGTCATGCCTTCCTGGATCTCGATCGGATGATCGAGCGACCAGATGCGCGAGATCACCGGCGGATCATACTGCGCGAGCCCGAGACCGTGGCCCCACAGGTTGGCGGCCGCCTGGTCCTCGTCCTCGTAGCCCCAGGTCTCCATCGCGGACGGCCACTTGAGCGCGATGTCGCGCGTGGTGGCGCCGGCCTTCACGGCGCCGATCGAGTCATAGAGCCAGCCGAGCGCTTCCTTGTAGGTGTCCTTCTGCTCCTGGGAAGGCTCCTTGCCGACGCAATAGGTGCGGTAGTAGCAGGATTTGTAGCCGTTCCAGGTGAGCGCGGCCAAATCCATGAACACGATGTCGCCGGGCTGGATGATGCGGTCGGAGAAATTGCGCCAGTTCGGCCAGGTGTTGGGGCCGGACGAAACGATGACGTCCTCGACGTCCTCCATGCCAGGGATCGAATAGAGGTATTCCATCAGGTGCGCGGTCACCTGGTTCTCGGTGATGCCGGGGCGCAGGAACTTCATGCACTCCCAGTGCGTGGCATCGCCGATCGCGCCGACGATGCGGAAGCATTCCTGCTCGTCGACGTTCTTGACCGCGCGCGCCTCCATCATCGGGGTCATGCCGTCGACCCAGTTGATGTTGTTCTCCTTGAAGATGTTGATCATGTTGATGTCGATGAAGTCGACGCCGAGCTTCTGGCCGGCGACGCCGTGGCGCTTCATCTCTTCCAGCACGGCCTTGGTGAACTTGTTGACCTGCTGGGTGGACGCCGGTCCGGCCGCGCCCTTGATCCAGGCGAAGGAGTGGCGGACGTTCTCCTTCGGGATCCAGGGCGAATGCCGCTCGATCTGGAAGCCGAGGTCGCCCTGTTCGAACAGCACCGGCGCGCCGTCGCCGCACAGCATCGCGTAACGCAGCCCCGGCTTGAGCCGGTTCCAACCCGGCGTCAGCGTGCCGGTGAGATAGCGCACGTTCTCGTCGTACATGCAGAGCACGGCGCCGAGGCCGTGCTTCTTCATCATCTCGCGCGCACGCTCGGTCCGGTACTTGCGCAGGCGGTCCCAGTTGACCCGCTGCTGCCAATCCAGGCCGGCGATGCCGAAATTCGCACCCATCAACGTTCTCCCCTGTCCCGGCGCCTTTGGCGCCACTTTTGATGGCAACACCTAGCCGGGTGGGCGCCGCCGGGTCAATCGACCCGGTTGCGTACCAATGCCGCGCATGGTGTGACGTTTTACGTCGGCTCCTTGCCGGCATCGGGGGTGAGGCCTGCGGCCTGTACACCCGCTATGGCACATATCTCGTCGTTATCTGCGGTGTCGCCCGAGATGCCGACCGCGCCGATCACGTCGCCATCCTGGTCGCGGATCAGCACGCCGGCCGGGCCCGGCACCAGCCGCCCGTCACTCACCGCCGCGAGCGCCGTGAAGAACGCCGGCTGCTTAGGCGCACGGCCGGCGAGCGTGCGCGAGCCGAGCCCCATGCCGAGCGCGCCCCAGGCTTTCCCGAACGCGATGTCAAAGCGCAGGATGCCGGACTTGTCCTCGCGCTTGAACGCGACCAGATGCCCGCCGGCATCGAGCACGGCGACCGACAGCGGCTGAAACTTGTGTTCGCGCCCGGTCTTGAGCGCGACATCGACGATGGTTGAAGCTTGCGCGAGCGTGAGCGACTGCATGGGACTCCCCGGACTGCTTGTGGCGATGATGAATACAAAGGACGGCCGCTGCTGTCACTGTTTCCCGCGCTTCGACCAGTAGGCGGCGACCGCCGAGCCGTCGCGCGCGCCCCAGCCGCTGCGGCTCGCCTCCTCGAAACATTGCGCGGCGCGCTCGGTGAGCGGCAACTCGAAGCCGCGGGCGCGGCCTTCGGCCGCCATGGTGCGCAGATCCTTGGCGCCGGAATTGATGGTGAAGGTGACCCCGCCATCAGCAGCGCCTTTGAGGTCGGCCACGATCATCGCGGCGCGCGCCTTGATCGCGTTGGTAGACGCGGAAATGTCGGTGAACAGGCCGAGGAGCCGCTCCGGGTCGATGCCAAGATCGCGGGTGAGCGCGAACGCCTCGCCGAACGCCTGCCACGACACCATCAGGGGCAGATTGATCGCAAGCTTCATGGTCGAGCCGGCGCCGACCGGTCCGCAATGCTCGAAGCGGCGGCACATTTGTCGCAGCAGCGGCTCGACCCGCGCGGCATCGGCCGGCTCCGCGCCCAGAAGCCCGATGAGCTGGCCCTGGCGCGCCGGCCCGGTGGTACCGCCGACCGGGCATTCGACAAACGCCGCGCCCTTGCCGCGCACCTTGTCGGCGAGCGCAAGCTCGGTCGCCGGCTGCACCGTGCTCATCTCGATGAACAACCTGCCGCGCAGGTCCCCGGCCAGGAGGCCCGACGGCCCGCCATAGACTGCGTCGATCGCGCCAGCGTCAGTGAGAATGGTAATGACCACCTCACAGGCGTCGGCGACCGCAGCGGGTGTCGCCACCGCAGTCGCGCCGGCTGCAACAACTGGCGCAACTTTGTCAGCGGTGCGGTTCCAGACCGTGACGCTGTGGCCGACATCCATCAGCCGTTGCGCGATCGCCGCACCCATCATGCCGAGACCGGCGACCCCGACGTTCATGTCCGCTCCCGCTATGTTTGGTCCGGCGCGACGATAGGCGAAGCCGCGAAAGCGAAAAAGGCCTTTGCGATGATACCAGCGTGCTGATTAGAGTGCCGCCGCAGCATGGGAGAAAATGTCGCAATGGCAACCAAGGGCACGGTCGGGGTCATCGGCCTCGGCATCATGGGCGGCGCGTTCGCGCAACACCTCGCGGCTGCCGGCTGGCGCGTGATCGGCTACGACCTCGATCCCCGCCGCTGCCGTGCGCTTGCCAAGGCGGGCGTCGAGATCGCAGAAGGCGCCGCCGCGGTCGCAGCAGCGGCACCGATGATCATCACCAGCCTGCCCAGCCCGCGTGCCTTGCACGACACCGTCAAGGCGATCGTCGCCGCCAAAGTGGCAGCGCGCATTGTGATCGAGGCAAGCACGTTCACGCTCGACGACAAGCTCAAGGCCGAACGCACACTCGCCAAGGCTGGCCACCGCATGCTCGACTGCCCGGTGAGCGGCACCGGCTCGCAGGCGCGCACCAAGGACATCATCATCTATGCCAGCGGCGACCCGGAGGCGATCCGCCAGATCCGGCCGCTGTTTGCCGACATTTCGCGCGCCACCCACAACCTCGGTGCCTTCGGCAACGGCAGTCGCATGAAATACGTCGCCAATCTCCTGGTCGCGATCAACAACGTCGCGTCGGCGGAAGCGATGGTGCTCGGCATGAAGGCCGGGCTCGACCCGCAGGTCGTGCACGACATGGTCGCGGCCGGCGCCGGCAACTCGCGCGTATTCGAGCTGCGCGCCCCCATGATGGTGAAAGGCCGCTATGACGACGCCACCATGAAGCTCAATATCTGGCAGAAGGACATGGCCGTGATCGGCGATTTCGCCAAAAAGCTCGGCTGCCCGGTACCACTGTTCGCGGCGACGCGGCCGGTCTACGCCGCTGCGATTGCGAGCGGTCATGCCATGCACGACACCGCCGCCGTCTGCGCCGTGCTCGAGAAGAAGGCGCACGTGAAGCGCGGGAAGAAGAAGGTGCCCAGCGCGCGCCGCAGGTGATGATCGATAAAGGACCGCACAATGTCCGACGAGCTGGTTTTCTACACCAATCCGATGTCGCGTGGCCGCCTTGTCCGCTGGATGCTCGAGGAGGTGGGGCAGCCCTACCGCACCGAGATCCTCGAGTACGGGACGACCATGAAGGCCCCGGCCTATCTCGCCATCAACCCGATGGGCAAAGTGCCGGCGCTACGCCACGGCGACACCATCGTGACCGAGGGTGCCGCGATCTGCGCCTATCTGGCCGACGCCTTTCCAAATGCCCGCCTCGCTCCGCCGCCGGACCATCGGCTGCGCGGCCCGTATTATCGCTGGTTCTTCATCGCGGCCGGCCCGCTCGATCACGCAGAAACCAACCGGGAACTGGGCTTCGAGGTGCCGCCAGACAAGCGCTCCGTGGTGGGCTTCGGCGGTGTCGCCGACATGCTCGCGATGCTCGAAGCGACGCTGACGGGCCGCGAGTATCTCATCGGCGATCGGTTCTCCGCCGTCGACGTCTATGTCGGCATGAACCTCGCCTGGGGCATGGGCGCCGGCACCTTGGAAAGGCGTCCCGCGTTGGAGCGCTACGTGACGCGGCTGCGCACGCGACCGGCAGCGGTCCGCGCCAAGGAGATTGATGAAGCTCTGGCGCGTCAGCGGACGAACGTTACCAAGCCGTGAACGTGTCCCAGCGCGGTGGGCACCGCTTCGTCGATGCGTCACGCAACGAATCGAGAACTATTCCCGCTTCATCTGAAGCGGGAAGAACTCTAGCACGGCCGCAAACCGCGCGGCTCATTCGCAATGTTCTGCTCATGTACCCGAAGCGCGGGGCATGCATGCGAAATTTGCGAAGTGATGCGCCGCGTCGGCCCTAAGCCATGACAACCGACAAAAGAATTCCCCGGTTACCATCAATCTGCATCCAGGTACCTCTATCCCCGCCATCGTCTTAACCTGTCAGGCTTTTTCACGACTCAGCCCGTCGGCATTGCCCAATTTGCAGCGTACTACCGCCCGATTCGCGGACGAAAAAACCTTGTCAGATCAAGAGGATCACGCGTGGAGCACAACACATTCAAAACTTGCGACGTACGTTGAGGGGAATGGGCGCAATGTTAAGAAAATTTGTTTTGTCGGTTGGCGTCGCGACCTGCATCATCGCAGGCACATTCGCGATCAATGCCAACAACAGCGTTGCCTATGCAGCAGCCGACTGCCTTGCAGGCCCCAATCGGCCATCAGGTCCCGGCACGCATTGGCACTATCGCATCAACCACACAACACATCAGCGCTGCTGGTATCTCAAACGCGTGGGAGGCCGTTCGCACCCCCGTCCATCGGGTGAGGCGCACACCCGACGATCGCATGAGGCGCGGGCAACGCCGTCGCGCGCAGTGTCGCAGTCGAGTGAAGCGCGCGCCAGACCTACCGAAGTCGCGACTGCGGCGCCGGTAGAGAGTGAATCGTCGATCAAGGCGTGGTTCACCGCAACGTTTAGCGCGCTCTCCGGCGCGGCGACCTCCGGCACGAAGATAGTGACACCCGAGCCGGTCACGAGCGAGCCCGCTCTGCATAAGCGGCGCAGCAACGACGCCGAACGCTCCGAACGCACAAAGTCTGAGCGCTCCGAAAAGACCAAGACCGCACGAATGCAGCAGCGCCCAGCGCCCGCACAGGCGGCAGGCGATAAGGCCGCGGAGGCGGCGGGCGACAAAGACGTGACGCTGCCCCCCTCCTCCGGCTCCGATGAGCCTGAGTGGCAGAAGCAGCTGTACCAGGAATTCCTGCAGTGGCGGGTTAAGCAACTCCTGTTCGAGTGAGTGCCGCGCCGACCTCCGCGTACTGACGCAAGAAAGCCTCCCCGGAGCCCGACACCGGCACGGGAAGGCGTCACCTCTGCGTCCCCTTCACATCATCACAGACGGCTAATTCCCGGCGGCGACGCACGTCGGCGCGAACGATGGGCACAACGCGGGCGCCTGGCCACCTTTCGATTTGGCACGCAGTGTGATCGCGCGGACACAATCTTGAGATGTAGTTCGTGCTATTGAGCGCTATTGCTGTGTCGGTGACGGAGGTTGCCGTGGGGGCACGGGTTCTTGCGAGAAGGCTGCACATGTTGGGCCGTCTGACGGCCCTGTTTGCTGCGACGGCGCTGATGGGCTGCGCCACAACGCCAAGCGGACCGCCCATCGCTTCGCTGGCAACAATGAGGGCGCCGCCCGCCGGCCAAGCCCGCATCGTGGTGATGCGATCCGAGAAGGGCTTCTATGGCTGGAGCGATCGCGGGGTGCCGACCAAGGTCGATGACCAGCCGATCGGCGAAATCCTGACCGGCGCATATGTTTCGGCTGACCGTCCGGCCGGACGACACCAGATCTCCGCCGAGCTGTGGGATCAGCCCGGCGTGAGCCGGCTCGATTTCAATGCTGCGTCCGGGCGCACCTACTACTTTGCGGTCAAGGTCAAGCAGAAGGTCAATGACGTCAACATGGCGGCGATGATCGGCGGCCTGGCCGGCTACGCGCTGGTGGCAGCCGCCACCAATGACAACACCGGGCCGTTCGATTTGACTCCGATGAGCGACGCCGAGGCTAGGCGGGCCATGGCGGAGGTGCGGTAGTTTCGCTTTCCTCGTCCCTCAAAACTCCAGCACCGCGATCTCGCGCATCACCGCCTCCGGCGTGTGATGGCGCTCCGCTGCCGCGCGCTCCTGCGTGGTCGCATACGCCCGCCGCAGATAGCCGCCGAGCTCGCGGCCGCGCGCCATGATGCGGGCATTGGCCGGAATGCGCTCGCGCTCGAAGGCTGCCAGCGCCGACGCCACGTCGCGATGCGCTGCGAGCGCGCGGGCGAGCGCAGCCGCATCCTCGGCCGCCTTGGTGACGCCCGCCGCCACGTGCGGGCGTGCGAGATAGGCGGCATCGCCCACCAGCGCGACGCGGCCCGAGGTCATGCGCTCGCTCTCGACGTCGAAGATCGGCTGCAGGAACGGCTGCGGCGCGAGCCGCACCACCTCCTCGAGCGGCGGCGCAATCAGGGCACGCGCGGCCTCGCGCAGCGCCGCCGTCACCTCGGGGCGGATGAGCGGCGGCGGAATGCCGAGCGGATGGGTGCGGCCCGAGGCGTCCGTGAGCATGAGTCGCAATTCGCCTTCGGCTGCCGGCCGGTACCAGACGAAATTGCAGCGGCGGCGGCCAGGCGCGAGCGCATCGGAAGCCCCCGCGATCGGATAGCTGATGAACTGCTCGTTTGGCGGCAGCGCGAACACCATGGCGTCGAAGATCACGGCGTGGGTGGCCCGCGACAGCGCCGCCTCTTCGGCTAATCCGCGCCAGCCGACATAGCCGGCATAGACCGGCCTGACCGCCGGCGCCATGATGCTGCGCACGCTCGAGCGGAAGCCGTCGGCGCCGACAAGGAGATCACCGTCGGCGCGGCTGCCGTCGGCGAAATGCGCGATAACGCCGGTGGCATGCTCCTCGATGCGGACGAGCTCCTTGCCGCGATGGTAATGCTCGGCCGGGAACTGCGCGCGCAGCAGGCGGAACACGCGGTCCCAGGAGGTAAGCGTCTGCGGACAGGCGTAGTCACCGAGGATGGCGCCCATGCGGTCGAGCGTGCGTCGGCCCGCGACCTCGACGCCAAGGTCGTTCAGGTCACAGCCCGCATCCGAAAGCACCGCACGCAGCTCGGGCTGCGTCACGATGCCGGCTCCGCGGCCGGTCAGCTCGGTCTCCGCGCGCTCGTAGAGGGCGGCAGAAAAGCCCGCGCGCCGCAGCAGGAGGCCTGCGAACAGGCCGCTCATCGAGCCGCCGATGATGAGGGCGTGCATTTGACGACGGGCACCGTGGACCAGGAACTAACACGCTCCTTAGCGCAGATCGCAGCCGAATGGGCATGTGGCCAAAGCGACCCCGCCCCTCCTGCCCTATCGCCAAAAGCCGCAGTTCCTTGCGTGCCCCAGTTGCCCTATCATTGCGCCCCTGCGTAGAGGAGGACTGCCATGGCCCTGACCATGCTTGACAAAACCCCGGTCGCCGCCGCCAAGACGGCGTGGCCGCCCGAGATCACCGTCGAATTCGAGCGCGAGAAGCAGAACCCCAACGGCTGCGTCGGCAAACGGCTCCTGTCGGAGAACGAGCGCGTGCGAGTTTGGGACATTCGGCTCGCGTCCGGCGAGCGCTTCGGCTTCCATCGCCACGTGCTCGATTACTTCTGGTCATGCTCGACCGGCGGGAAGGCGCGTGCGCATCTTGAGGACGGAACGGTGGTCGAGCACACCTACACCCCCGGCGAGACCCGGCACGAGAGCCACCCCAAGGGCCACCACAAGGTGCACGACCTCGAGAACACCGGGCCGAACGAGCTGCACTTCACCACGGTGGAATTCCTCGACAGCGCCAATGCGCCGCTGCCGGTGCCGGATTCGGTGCGAATGAAGTAGCCTCGGGCACCTGGGACAACAAACACGTGCCGCGGGCGCCTCCTCCTGTGAGGCAGGGGGCAACGGAACAAGCGGGACGCCGATCCACACCGGACAGCCGCGGGGGACGGTGGACATCTCTTACGACCTCCTGATCAACGCGCTGGTCGCGGGCCTCCTGCTCGGAGGATTCTACGCAGCGGTGACGATCGGCGTGTCGATCTCGTTCGGCATGCTCGACATCGTCAACATCGCGCATCCGGGCTTCATCATCCTCGGCTCCTACATCGCCTATATCGTCAACACGCGGCTCGGCATCGACCCGATCGTGGCCTGCATCATCGTACTGCCGGCGTTCTATGCGCTCGGCGCACTCATCTATCAGGTCTATTACGCCTCTTTCGAGCGCTACGGGCAAGAGTTGTTGCGCGGGCTCGCGTTCTTCTTCGGGCTCCTGTTCGTCACCGAGGTGACGTTGATCCTGGTGTTCGGCGCCGACTACCGCTACGTCCAGGCGTCTTATATCGGGCCGAGCCTGAAGTTCGGGGTGATCGACCTGCCGCTGCGGTTGCTGGTGCCGTGCCTGGTCGCGCTCGCAATGATCGGCGCACTGCAG
The DNA here is from genome assembly GCA_963753575.1 of uncultured Alphaproteobacteria bacterium. Classification (GTDB taxonomy): domain Bacteria; phylum Pseudomonadota; class Alphaproteobacteria; order Rhizobiales; family Xanthobacteraceae; genus VAZQ01. The sequence goes on along the minus strand of CAVWCR010000001.1, from coordinate 280,721 downwards.
CTCTTTCTTTCGCGCAGCTTCCTCGGGCGCGCCATCATGGCGGTGGCGCAGGACCAGCTCGCGCTGCAACTGATGGGGGCTTCGCCCGTACGGATCAAGCGCATCGCGTTTGCGATCTCGATCGCAACCACCGCGATCGCAGGCGCGCTTCTGATCGTGATCCAGCCGGTGGAACCGTCGATCGGACGCGAATATATCGGGCGCGTGTTCGCGATCTGCGTGCTCGGCGGGCTTGGCAGCCTGACCGGCACGCTGATCGGCGCGTTTCTGCTCGGCATCGTTGAGAGCGTCACCTCTACCTTCTACGGGCCGTCGTGGGCGCCGGCGGTCGCGTTCGGATTTCTCCTCATCACGCTGGCGGTCCGGCCGGCCGGACTGTTTGGACGGTAGCGCGTGCGCACCCTCACCTTCTTTCTCATCTGCGTCGCGGTCGCGGCCGCAGTGTTCGCTATCGCGCGGCTGGTCGGCAACGACTACGTGTTCTTCGCTGGCTACGTGGTGCTGCAATACATCGTGCTGGCGACCGCCTGGAACATCCTGGGCGGCTATACCGGCTATGTGAATTTCGGCTCGGCGGCATTCTTCGCGCTCGGCGCCTACGCGGCCGTGTTCCTGCACAAGGCTTTTCCGCTGCCGATCCCAATCCTTATCGTCGTCGGCGCGGTCATCTCCGGCATTGTCGGGCTCGGCATGGGCTATCTGACCCTGCGGCTGCGCGGCGCGTTCTTCGCCATCGCGACGCTCGCACTGGCGGTGGTGCTGCAGACGCTGGTCACCAACTGGAGCTATGTGGGCGGCGCACGCGGCGCCTATGTGATCCGCCCCAACGAGATCGCTCCGATCGGGCCTTATATCCAATACCTGTTCCTGCTGATGCTGGGGCTGACGGTCATCGCGCTTACGGTCGCGCGCTTTATCGAGCGCTCGCGGCTGGGCTTAGGCTTTGCGGCGATCCGCGACGACGAGCTGGCGGCCGAAGCCTCCGGCGTGCCGACGCTGCGTCTCAAGCTCGTTGCCACCACGATCTCGGGCGCGCTCATGGGCATGGCGGGCGCGCCATTCCCCTACTACATCGGCTACCTGCAGCCGACCTCCGCGTTCGCGCTCGACTACGCGGTCAACTCGATCGCGATGCCGATGATCGGCGGCACCACGAGCTGGGCCGGCCCGCTGATCGGCGCGATCCTGCTTGGCACGCTACAGCAGGTTGCGACCGTCACCATCTCGTCGTCGGTCAACCTCCTGATCGTCGGCCTGCTGATCGTCGACTGTGTCATCATCGCGCCGACCGGCATCCTCGGCCTGATCGAACGCCGCCACGGCGCGCGCACAAGCGTGGCCGACCCCGCGGTGTTCGGACTCCTCTTCGTGGTCAACGTGATCCCGATCTATTTCCTGCACCAGGAGGCGCTGGCGGGGCGCCCGCTCGAAATCATCTTCTGGGCCGTGCTGGTCTACCTTGCGATCGCGCGCGGACGCATCCTCGGGCTCTCCTGGCTCGTTGGCCTTCCCATCATCGCGGCGGCGATCAGCATTGTGCCGGGACCGTCGTGGCTGTGGCTCCTTTCGGCGCTCGTGCTCGCGATCTGCCTCGGCTGCGGGCTTGTGCTGCGGCCGCGAAAAGCCGTCGTTGGGAGCAGTGCGCCATGACCGTATTGCTTGAGATCGACAACCTGAGCAAGCGCTTTGGCGGCTTCGTCGCGCTCGACGGCATCGCGCTCTCGGTCAAGGCCGGCGAACGGGTCGGATTGATCGGCCCGAACGGCTCCGGCAAGTCGACGCTGGTCAACTGCATCTGCGGCACGCTCACCAATGAGACCGGCACCGTGCACTTCGATGGCGCCGCCATGAACGGGCTCGCCGCCCACGAGCGCACGCGGCGCGGCCTTGCCCGCAGCTTCCAGTTGCCGCGGCCCTTCGCAAGCCTGAGCATCGCTGAAAACCTGCGCGTGCCGCTGCTCTACACGGTAAACGCCCGCTCGGGCCCGCATCGCTCCGCCGCTGCGATCGAGGCACGCGCGGCCGAATTGCTCGCGCTGGTCGGGCTGGCCGAGAAGGGCGGGCAACTGCCGCGCGACCTCACCCAAGTCGAGATGCGCAAGCTCGAGCTCGCCCGCGCGCTCGCGGCCGAGCCGAAGCTCCTGATCGCAGACGAGTCGATGGCGGGGCTCTCGAACACGGAGGTTGCCGATATCGTCGCATTGCTCATTCGACTCAACGAGCGCGGCATTACCGTCATCCTGATCGAGCACATCATGCGCGCAGTAATGAGCTTCTCGCAGCGGCTGGTGGTGCTCGTCTCCGGCAAGAAGATCGCCGACGGCGCGCCCGAGGCCGTGATCCGCGATGCCGAAGTCGAGAGGGCGTACCTTGGAGAGTAGCGGCAACAAGGGTAACAGCCTCACCATCGAGGCGCTCGACGCGGCCTATGGCGCTGTGCGCGTGATCGAGGGCGTCTCGCTCAAGGTGCGCTCGGGCGAGACCGTGGCGCTTCTCGGCACCAATGGCAACGGCAAGTCGACGCTGATGAAGTGCGTCATGGGGATCTTGCCGCCCAGCGCAGGCCGCATCGTGGCCGAGATCGACAGCGTCACGCATGATCTCGTGGGGCGCTCGACCGAGGAGATCGTCGACCTCGGCATCGCGCTGGTGCCGGAAGGCCGCCGCTTGTTTCCACGGCTGACGGTTGAGGAGAACCTGTTGCTCGGCGCTTTCCGGAAGAAGGCGCGCGCCGAGATCAGCGCCAACCGCGCGTTTTGCTTCGAATGCTTCCCGCGGCTCGCCGAGCGGCGCGCCCAGCTTGCGGGCTCGATGAGCGGCGGCGAGCAGCAGATGCTGGCGCTCGCGCGCGCGCTGATGCAGTCGCCGCGCATCCTGCTGATCGACGAGCCGTCGGTCGGCCTCGCGCCGGTGCTGGTCGCGCGCACGATCGAGAAAATCAAGGAGCTCAAGGAGCGCTACAAGCTCACCGTGCTGATGGCCGAGCAGAACTTCCCGCAGGCGCTGCGCATCGCCGACCGCGGCTATGTCATCGTGCACGGCCAGATCGCCTTCGAAGGCCGCTCGGCCGAGGAGCTCAACAACAACGACCTGATCAAGAAGTTTTATCTGGGGCTGTAGCCAATGCAGGCCGTTGGCTGTGCGCAATGGCCTCACAGCGTCGTCATGGCCGGGCTTGTCCCGGCCATCCACGTCTTGCTTATTGCAAGTGAGACGCGGGCTCGATCTGCTCTTAGATGAGCGCATCGTACAGATCATTCCAATCGGGATTCATCGAATGGATGAGTTTAACCTTCCAGGCCCGTGGCCAGCGCTTAGCTGCTTTCTCGCGCTGGATCGCATCGCGAATATCATCAAAGTACTCGTAGTAGACGAGACGTTTCAGTCCATAGCGCTTGGTGAATCCTTGGACGAGGCCTTCACGATGCTGGAACGTGCGGCTTGGCAGGTTGCTTGTGACGCCGACGTATAGGACGCCGTCGCGCCGATTGGTCATGAAGTAGAACCAGCCGCCCTTCATACGGCTATTGAAGCAAGACGTGGATGGCCGGGACAAGCCCGGCCATGACGTTGAGAGCATTTTGACATAAATAGAGGAGCCACCTGCGTCAGGACACACCGATGCCCCACGCGACGATCGACGGCGTCTCGATCAACTACGAAGTCCTCGGCGATGGCGGCCCCGCGATGGCGCTCTCGCCGGGCGGGCGCAACGCGCTCGACAACGTCAAGCCGTTCGCCGAGCGCATGGCCGCGGCCGGCTACCGCGTGCTGCTGCACGACCGGCGCAACTGCGGCGCCTCCGACGTCGGCTTCGATCTGCAGCGCTCGGAATACGAGGTCTGGGCCGATGATCTTTTCGCGCTGGCGGGCTCGCTCGGCATGCTGCCGGCAATCGTCGGTGGTAGCTCTTCGGGCGCACGGCTGGCACTGCTGCTGGCGTTGCGCCATCCGCGGGCGGTGCGCGCGCTCATCCTCTGGCGCGTCACCGGCGGCGCGTTTGCGGTCCGTCGCCTGGCCGAGCGCTACTACGCCCAATACATCCGCCTCGCCGAGGCAGGCGGCATGGCGGCGGTCTGCGCCGAGGAGCATTTCGCCGCGCTCATCCGCAACCGACCTTCGAACCGCGAGCGCCTGATGGCGATCGACCCGAAGGACTTCATCGCCATCATGCAGGCGTGGCGGGCGCCGTTCAGGGCGGGCGCCGAGCTGCCGCTGATTGGCACCAGCGCGGAAGACCTTGCCTCAATCAAGGTGCCGGTCTGCCTCATCCCTGGCGATGACCTGACGCATCAGGGCGAGATCGGCGCCGCCGCCGCGCGCCACATCCCCGATTGCGAGCTCCACCGCGTGACCAGCGTCGAACAGGCCGTCGACGTCACGCCAGCCGAGGACTGGTACGCCAAGGCGGGCGACATCGGTGCGATCTTCGCGGACTTTCTCGCGCGCAAGCTTGGGAAGATGGCTTAGCCGCCCGCACGTTGAGGCAGCGCCACGGTCGCTTCCTGCTTTGCGCGCGCAAGTGCGTCGGCGACAAAACCCGACGCCTTCATTTCTTCGACAAAAGCCGCAAGATAGCGCACGGCGTTGGCGCGTCCCTTTGGCAGGCACATCGCCTGCGCGATCTCCATGAAGCGGCCATCGAGCAGCCGCACGTTCGGATGAGCCGCAATGAAACGCACCACCGCCTGCTTCACGCCCGCGACCGCCTCGAGCCTATCGCGCAGAAACACATCGAAGGAGTCCTCCGCGCGCACGAGCGTCGCCCGCTTGAGCGAGCGCGTGAGGAAGAGATCGTAGGCGGCGCCCTTGTTGACGGCGATGCGGACGCCCACCCGATCGACCGCCGCGTTGTCGGCAAGACCCGCATCGGCGCGCACCGCATAGACGCCTTCGATCAGCACGTAAGGCGCGGTGAAATCGATCTCGGCCGCGCGCGCCGGCTCGATTGCCAGAAAGCCGATATCGCACTTGGCCGCCTTGACAGCCTGGAACGACTTGCCGGCGCCGTCGATCACGACTGTCTCGAGCGCCACACCGAGGCGCCCGGCAAGCTCGCGAGCGAGATCGACGGTGACCCCGCTGGGCGTACCGGCCGCATCGGTCTGCACCAGCACCGGGTTGCCGATATTGATGGCGGCGCGCAACTTGCCGGAGGGAGCGAATTCTTGCACGAGCTCGGGCGGGACGCGGTCCAAGGCTTGCCTCCAATTCAATGCGGGCGGTGGCCCCAACGGGCTGCCGCCCAGTTTACGTGACGTGCTCTATACCGCACCGGCAGCAACGCGTAAGCTCCCGCGCACAATCGGAACCAATGTTCATGCGGTCATTGTGGTGTCACGTGGCGGCCCTCGTGCTGGCGATCGCAGCCGGAGTCCTAGGTTCGTTCAGCTCGTCCCGCCTCCACGCCCAGACCGCGGGGGCGGCGCTGCCTGCGACTGTCCATTTCCCGAGCGCAGACGGCAAGACCACGCTCATCGGCTTCGTCTATACGCCGCGGGAGCGGCGGGCCGAGCGCGCACCCGCGGTGGTGATGATGCACGGCCGCGCCGGCCCCTATTCGATCAACGTGAAGAAGAGCGGCCCCTACAATGCCTCGACGCTCTCGAAGCGCCATAAGATGTGGGGTGAGAGCTGGTCCGCGCTCGGCTACGTGGCAGTCCTGGTCGACAGCTTCGCGCCGCGTGGCTTTTCCGGCGGTTTCGGCCGCGGCACCATCAATGAACGACCCGAGACGGTGAACGAGGTCACGGTGCGGCCGTTCGACGCCTACGGCGCGCTCGCCTATCTGCGCGGCCGCCCCGACGTGGCCCCCGATCGGATCGGGCTGCAGGGCTGGTCGAATGGCGGCAGCGCCGCGCTTGCCGCCATGGCGGTCGGCGCACCCGGCCCCACAAGCCCGCGGGAGGGCTTCCGCGCCGCGCTCGTGTTCTACGCCGGGTGTGGCTTGCGTGGACATTTTGACGCACAGGGCTATCAGCCCTATGCGCCGGTGCTCGCCTTTCACGGCACAGCCGACGAGGAAACCTCGCCACGGCGCTGCCAGCGGCTGGTGGACCGCAGCCGTGCGCTCGGCGGCGACATCACGCTCAAGATTTATCAGGGCGCAACTCACGCATTCGACGATCCCGGCCGGCAAAAGCAGCCTTCTAACCGTGCGGCGACCGAGGATGCCTACGTGAAGGCGGAGGAACTGTTCGAGCGCATCCTCGCGCCAGTGCCGCCGATTTGAAGTTCCCACACCAGCTGCAGCAAACTCGTCCAGCAACTTCAAATCGAAAAGCGGCACTAGAATCATAGAGTTGCTAGTACCCCATTGTTTCCGAAGTTCGTGTGAGAGTGCTGGGACGGATCACGAGCTTCGGAAACGGGGCACTGGACCTGCCGCCGCGCTTAAAATCCCAACGAAACAGTCCTGAAACATTCCAGGACATCATCCGGAAACATGCGGACGCTATAGGGGTACCTAACGCGAGCACGGCCCGCCGAGGATCGACCCGATGTCCCCCCAGTCCCCCCGCTCTGTCGCTCTTCCGGCCGCCGCGCTCGCTATCATTTTGGGGCTCGCCCAAGCCCATGGCCAACCCCAGGGCAAGGCCGAACCGCACAAGACGCACGTGCGCCATGTAACAAATTGTGCGGCCCCGGCGAAGATATTGGTGACGGCCTGTACGGTCGCCGAGAACGCCAGCGCCAACGTCATGCGCTGACCTCCGAGAAGTGAAGTGCGGGCCCCCCAACCCGCCCATCGAGACCCGGATCGATCCCCCCCACCCCCCGACGTCGATCCGGGTCTCTTATTTTCATTTTCCAGCGTTCACCTTCGATCAGCTTCCGCCCTTCACGCTTCATCGTGCGCGCCAAACGGCCACAAAGCCGTGTATGATGCATGCGGGGGCGTTGACTGACGTGGATGGGCCATGAAGGAAGGGATGATCGGTCGTTGGTTGCTCGTTTCGCTCGCCGTTGGAGTCGCGGCGCCATCAGGGGCATCGGCGCAGCAGACCCCCCGCTCCCCGTTTCCCGATCCGAAGATCTACACCGAGGAACTGTCGCCGCGGCAAATCCAGCGCGCACAGGAGGCCGAACGGCCGCCGGCCACCGGCTTTCCGGCAGCGAGAGGATTTCCTGCCGACAGAGCCTTTCCGCCGGCCAAGACGCAAGCGCCGAAGCACAAGCCGCCCACGCAACCACGCCGGACCGTCGCCTGCAGCGGCACGTTCGCAAAGGATTCAAGCCATCTCAAGCTTGCCACCGCCTACAAATCCGAAAACGTCGTGTACACGGAGGTCGACGCCTCCGAGGGCAAGAAAATGATGGCCTCGGTGTTGTTCCCAAAAGATCCGAAGCGGCGGCTCGAAGTGTGGTGGGAGAACGAGGACACGCGCTCCGGCACTTATCTGATCGTGATCAACGGCAAGTCCACTTGGAGCGCGCCAAAGGGGCTGAGGCTCGGATTACAGCTCGCGGCGCTTGAGCGGGTCAACCGCAAGCCGTTCAAGCTTTCGGGCTTCAGCAAGGGTCACAACGCCTCTGTCAGCGACTGGCAGGGCGGTGCGCTTGCTTCGCTCGCGGGCGGCTGCAAAGTCGGCGTCTCTCTGCGCGTCGATCCGAAGGCGCCGCCGAATGCGATCCAAAAGGCGGGCACCGCCGAGCTTGCGTCGAACGACGCCGCGATCAAGGCGGTCAAGCCTGTGATTGCAGAGATCATCATCGGCTATTGACTGGTCGGCCGACGTCGATCCGCCTGCGCCGTTCCCGCCCGCGCTCAGACCTCATTCCAAATCATGATTCCAGATCATGACGGTGCTGGATGGGCGCCTTGTGGAGACGATCGGAGCGGCGCGACCGCTGATCGAAATTCGGACTTCCGAACTTGAAGAGCGGTCATGCCCGCCGGAACGGGCATGACCGCATTGAAACCTCAAAATCCCACCGCACTGATGCCGACCAGATAGATCGACTGATCAAGCCGGATCGGGCCGAACGCCGGCATGGTGGCATTTGACCAGAGCGACATGAGATTCACGCCATTGATGGCGACGGGGCCGGTGAACCCACCGTCGGGTTGCACCTGGGTTGTCGACAGAATCGACTGATCGATTGTCCAGGTCTGGCTGACCGAATCATCAGCGCCGTTGCCGTGGAAAGTGCCCTGGAACGAGACCTCCTTGCCGGCGGCATCCACGCCGAACGCTTCCCAGAGCACGTCCCGGCTCACGCTGATGTCTTTGAGCGTAACCTCGACGCTGACGGCAGGCTGGCCGAGGAAAATACCGTAGCCTTCGTTGAGCCACGCCTTCGGATAGGGGTTGCAATCGGTGCCGACGCCAATGACCCCGTTGGACGTTTCGCCTTTCAAGAGCACGGGCGGACAGTCCGTATGGCCGTCGAGATCGTAAGCAACGACCGTGACGGCGTTTCGTTGATTCCCATCAGGCGAGGCAAACACATAGGTGTTCTGGTCGTGCCAGGGCGGATTGACGCCCGGCGCGCCAACCTCTTCGGCATTGAAGCCGAACGTGTCAGCCGCAACGGCGATCGATGGCAACGCCGCGAGCATCGCGGCCGAAGTGATCGAAAACAAGGGACGCCACATAATAAATGTCCTCCATGGGCTGGACCGTTCATCATCGCAGTCATCCTGCAATTTCGCTAGAGCACAGATTTGTCGCAGCGTCGGGCCAAAAGGTTCGGGCAACACGGTCGCGTCACGGCATCGACGCCGCGCAAACGTCCGTTGTCTGCCGCGATGCACACAAGCGCCAGGTCCGAGGAACGCGGCTACGCGCAAGCAAGCGGCGCACCCCGCTCGAGACGTTCGGTCCCCCTCAACAATCGAATCGGGGACAACTCCGGACCGGACAGGCGGCGCCTGCCCGGCCAAGAAGTGGGATCGATCGCGTGATTCGGATCAGCAGCGGCACTTTTTGGCATCGCGCACGCGCTGCCTGACAGGCGACATCAAAGCCGAGGCATGGTTAGCGGCCACGAAGATGGAGAACAGGTCGGTACCATGCTGGCGATTGTGCCTGCAACTTGGCGCGATGAAGAGCGGCGCCACAGCATCGCCACATCAGTAAACGCATGCGGGAAGCGCAGTGGTGGATGAATGCCCTATGGTCGCGATCTGGTCACATTCTAATGTCGCTATCCGTCACTGGTGGAACGCGCACAACGCGCTCTATTTGGGATTTGGGGGTAATCAAACATGACACTTGTCGTTAGCGGGAAAGCTGCGGATCTCGACCAGCCAACCGAAGCTGCGGTTGAAGGAGAGATTCGGGAATTCGTCCGCCGGGACGGCGCCAGCCTCCGCCGCACGCCCGAAATGGACAGCGAGTTGGTCGCCAACAATATCTCGACGCTGTTGCAGCGCGTTGCCGGCTCCTCGGTACAGGAGATCGACCGGCTGATCACCGAGCTGCAGACGCTGCGTGATATGCTGCATGAAGAGGGTGCGCGCGTTCAGCGTGAGATCACCGAGTATGCGCATCTGAGCCAGTCGGCGATGCAGTCGACCAAAATCATTGCCGAAAGCCTCGGCAAGTGGAAGGGCGCCGAGTGGGCGCCGCGTACCGCGCCGCGCTAAGCATACCGTCAACGGATCGGCCGGCACGGCTCGGCCTCGCGTGCGGCGTCCGCGTCGCACGCGATTTTTTTGCCTCTTACGGCAACAGCCGGTAGCGCGGAATCTCCGACACCACGACGCGATCGCCCGGTCGGACCAGAAGAATACGGTCATCGAGCTTGACGAACTTGTGGTGCCGCATCTCCGGAATCTTGCGCGTCACCATGGCCGGCAAATCCTGCAGCTCGACCGATGGGGGCAATACCGCCGCTGCCCCGAGCGTGGGCTCCGGCACCGGAACGTTGGCATCCGGAACATCCGTGAGATTCATCACCCCGAGGAAGATCCATCCGCGCTGCTCGTCGCTCAGCTGGATCCAGCCATCCTGAGCGGCGTGCTCGATGCTGCCGGTGGCATCCTCGACACCGAACACCGGCGCGGCAAGGCCGGCGATCCTCCTGCCCGGATCCGAATCGAACAGGTGTGCGGCCGCAAACGCGACCGTTCCGATAAGCGTAAGCATGATTGCGCCACGGCGCAACGCGGACAGCATGTCCAACTCCCTGAAGACCCCGCTTCAAGGCTAAGCAACGAGCCGTTCCCGCACTCTTAATTCGAGGTGCCTGGCGGCCACGCTCGCCCAACATGGTCAAGAGTTGCTGAATCGCGGACCGCCATGGTCAACACATGCTGAACATCGCCGTCGATCAGCCCAGTGGTCACACGGCGTCTGCGTCGTGCTCGGTCTCGAATTCGACGCCGATCTGCTTGTCCTTGTGCCAGATCAGGCGGCACGGACGGATCGACTTGTCCATGTCGAACATGACATCAAAGCGATCGGGAATGCCGAGCATGCTCTCAACCTTGAGGCAGGCACCGGTCGGCGAGAGATTACGCACCATGCAGTCGATCACCGACCGATGGTGGTTTAGCAGGATGCGCGCAGACTTCAGCGTGCGCGCTCGCTGATCATGTCGTCGTTCCATGAGACGCCTCCATCGACGCCTGGAGCAACCATAACAAGGAGAGGTTAGGTATCCCTTGCGTCGGTCGTTATAATTTTACGGATGGGCGAGAAATCGTGCGGGATGACCAATCGGCAGTTGCGGCAACTTCAACGCAAAGCGCGCAACGCCGGCCGCAGCACCAGAGACAAGGGCAGAGTTAACAGAACGATAACAGCCACCACCACGAGCGTCGCCGGCACGCCCAAGAGATCCCCGATGACGCCGTAGAGCGCAGGCGCCAACGCGCCCGAGCCGATCGTGCCGGTGTAGAAAATCGAGAATGCGCGGGCGCGCCGGTCCGGCGCGACCAGATCAGGCACCGAGCCATAGAGCACCGAGGACGTGCCATTGAGTGCGATCCCGATCAGAGGCAACAGCCCCAGCGCGGCGTCGAGCGGCAGCGGCAGAAGTGCAACGATCGCCGCCGCGGTCAGGCCCTCGGTCAGCCACACCGTCGCAATCGCGCCGATGCGCGCCCCGATGAAGGCACAAACCAGCTTGCCGGCAGCACCGCCCGCGAACACCAGCGTCAGCGCAAACCCGACGGTCGGCAAGCTGGCGCCTTTTGCGGTGAGCACGAACGGCAGGAAAACGAGGAAGGCCATGCGGGTTGCGCTGTCGAGCACGCCGATCGACAACAGCACCGGAAACGCGAACCGACGCGCCATACTCGGGACCGGCGCGCTCGCCGCGCCCTCCTTGCCAGGGGACGCAATTTCCGCGCCATAGCGCGGTGGCAGAAGATAGATGGCCGCCGCGGCAGCAAGCCCGCACGCTCCGACCAGCGCCAGCACCGGCCGCCATGGCATCACCACAAGCAGCAGCGACACCAATGCGGGCATCGTCATCTTGCCGATGTCGCCAGCGAAGTTGTAGGAGCCCAGCGCCTTCAAGGAGCGCGCCCCCGCGAACGCGCGCGCCATCAGGGTGGAGGCGAGCGGATGTTGCGTGCTGGCGCCAAGCCCGCCGATCATCAGCGCCGCCAGCAGCAGTCCATAGCTCGCACTCGTTCCGGCGAGACAGTAGCCGAGACCCGCAAGGCCCGTGCCGAGCGCCAGCACCGCCGGGACCCCGAGCCGTTCCGCGAGCAGGCCGGCGGGAATCTGAAACGCCGCCATGGTGCCGGCGAACAGACCGCGCAGCAGCCCGAGTTCCGCATAGCCAAGCCCGAACTCGGCCTGCCAGATCGGCAGCATGACGATAATGAGATCGGTGTAGCCGTCGTGCAGCGCATGCGCGCCGCAGGCGACAGCTGCGGCGCGGCGCTCCTCGCGGCTAGTGCCCCGCTTCCGAAGTTCGTGATCCATCGCAGCACTCTCTGACACGAACTTCGGAAGCAAAGGGGCACTAGCAACTCTATGGTTCCAGTGCCGCTTTTCGATTTGAAGTTCCTAACCGAGTTTGCTGCATCGCCGTAGGGACTTCAAATCGGCGGCACTGGCGGACGGACTTTCGATCGCCTCGCCGCCCGCCGCGCTCATGGCAATCACTTCTGTCTGCGCTCGACGAAGGCCGAGCTGATGAACGACAGCACCGGCTCGCCGCGCTGATTGGCGCCAGTGTTGCGCGATGTCATGATACCCCATTCCGGCCGGCTCGACGAAGGCCGCAGCTCGACGACTTCGGTCGCATAGGCGACCGTGTCGCCGACGTAGACCGGGTTCGGCCAGCGCAGATCGCGGAAGCCGGGCGACACACCAAGCGCCGCGACCGGCTCACCGCGTGCGCGCCGCGCGGCGTCCTCACGCTGGCGATGCTCGACCGCAAGCCGCATCCACAGGCACGCAGTATGCCATCCCGACGCGCACAGCCGGCCGAACAATGAGTGCGCGGCAGCCGCCTCGTCGAGATGGAATGGCTGCGGATCGAAGCGCGCCGCGAACGCCTTGATCTCCTCGGCCGTGAACGTATGGCGGCCGATCTCGGCCTGGTCCCCAACGCCGATGTCCTCGAAGAACCGCATCAGCCAGGCGTTCCTTGTCGGGTGGCGCATGCCGCCCCGCGTCGCGCGAACATCGGGCTCACGGTCAGCGCCATGATCCGCGTGCCGGGCGAATCGACAAGCTCAAACAGGAATTTGACGAAGCCGAGCTGCGGCCGGCTACGCGAGGGTCGCGTCTCCAGCACGGTCGCGCGGGCGCGAACGGTCTCACCCGCCCGCAGCGGCGCCAGCCAGCGCACCTCTTCGACACCGGGCGCGCCCATGAAATGCGACTGCGCGATAAAGCCGTCGCTCAGCATGCGCATGAGCAGGCAGCAGCCATGCCAACCGGACGCCGCCAGCGTCCCCAGCATGCTGGCGCGCGCCGCCGCCTCGTCGAGGTGCATGGGCTGCGGATCGAATGCAGCCGCGAATTCCACAATTTCTTCGCGGGTGACGAGCCGCGGACCGAATTCGGACACGCTGCCCGGACTGAAGTCTTCCCAATAACGTTTTGGCACAGCGACTTATCGGGGCCTAAGGACAAGCATCAGGATTTCCAGATCAACGATCCGGGACCCAAGCCGGGCTGATCGCTCTGATCCCTGTCACCAAGTCGGCGCAAAGGCAACTGATTGACGCCTCGATTGACCGGAACCGGCGGCAGGTGCAGTCTCCGCCGCCGCGTTCGTCGAGGGGAGGCCACATGCTCGATCTAAGCGACCTGTTTCAATGGGAACGATTCATCACGCCGTCGATCATCAAGGTATTCTATTGGCTCGCGGTGGGCCTGTCGGTGCTGTTGGGGCTGGCGAACATCTTTTCTGGGTTGCTGATGATCGCCGTGAACCCGCTCAGCGGGCTCATCGTGATCGTGGCGAGCCTCGTCGGCGTACTCATGGGGATTCTGGCGGCGCGCATTGTCGCGGAGTTCGTTCTCATCACCTTCCGTATCAACGAGCATCTCGGCGCCATTCGCAATCGCGGGCAGATGTGACACGATCATGGCTGCCACCGGGCGCAGGCCGTTGCGACGCTAAGTTCACGGCGTCAACATCACCACATGAAAGAGCCCGCGCTCGAATTCCACGACGTCGACCGTGAGCGGTGGGACGATCTGGTGCGCCTCTTCGAAGCAAGGGGCGGCCCCAAGAGCTGCTGGTGCATGGTGTGGCGGGCGACTTCCGCGGAAGCCAAGTGCACCGATGGACGACACCGAAAGGCGGCACTTTGGTCGCGGGTATCGAGCGCAGAGCCGATCGGAATTCTCGGCTATTGCGATGGCACTCCCGTCGCCTGGTGCTCCGTTGCGCCTCGATCCAGCTACCGTCCGCTCGGCGGGCCGGACGACCACGGCGACGATTGCAACGCCGTCTGGTCCGTCGTGTGCTTTTTCGTCAAACGGGAGCTGCGCGGCCGACGCATGTCCGACCGGCTCCTGGAAGCGGCAATTGCCCATGCCCGCAAGCGTGGCGCCAAGATCGTGGAGGCGTATCCGGTCGATGCCGGTTCGCCGAGCTATCGCTTCATGGGCTTTGTTAGTCTGTTCCGGAGGTTTGGGTTTGAGGAGATCGGGACTGCCGGCATCCGGCGCCACGTGATGCGGCTATCTCTCAGTTCGCGAACCGGAAGTGCATGACGTCGCCGTCGGCGACCATATAGGTCTTGCCTTCGAGCCGCATCTTGCCGGCCGCCTGGGCGCCGGCCTCACCGCCAAGACTGACGTAGTCGTCGTACGCGATGGTCTCGGCGCGAATGAAGCCGCGCTCGAAGTCCGAATGGATCACACCTGCGGCCTGCGGCGCCTTGGTGCCGCGAGAAATCGTCCAGGCTGCCGCCTCCTTGGGACCGGCGGTGAAGTAGGTAATCAGATCGAGCAGCGCATAGCCGGCACGGATCAGCCGGTCGAGACCGGGCTCATCGAGGCCGATCGCGGCGAGGTATTCGGTGCGCTCCGCCGGCGGCAGCACCGCGATCTCGGCTTCGATCTTGGCCGAGATGGCGACACAGGCCGCGCCCTCCTGGCGCGCGCGCGCCTCGACCAGACGCGAGAACTCGTTGCCAGTCGCGGCCGAGGCCTCATCGACATTGCACACATAGAGCATCGGGATCGCGGTCAACAGACCAAGCATCCGGAAAGTCTTTTCCTGCTCGGGCGGCCGCTCGACGAGACGCGCGGGCTTCCCGTCCCGCAGCAGCACGAGCGCGCGGTTGACAAGGTCAAGAGCGGCCTTGGCCTCCTGTGCGTCCTTATCACTGCCCTTCGCCTTCTTGGCCAGGTTGTCGACGCGCTTCTCGAGGCTGTCGAGGTCGGCGAGCATCAGCTCGGTCTCGATCGTCTCGATGTCGGCGATCGGATCGACCTTGCCGGCCACATGGGTGACGTCGTTGTCGACAAAGCAACGCACCACATGCGCCACGGCGTCGACTTCGCGCACATGCGCCAGGAACTGGTTACCGAGGCCCTCGCCCTTGGAGGCGCCCGCGACCAGGCCCGCGATGTCCACGAAGGAAAGCCGCGTCGGTTTGATCACGGCGGATTTTGCGAGTTTGGCCAGCGCATCGAGCCGCGCGTCCGGCACCAGCACCTCGCCCACCATCGGCTCGATCGTGCAGAACGGATAGTTCGAGGCCTGCGCGGCCGCGGTCGCGGTGAGCGCATTGAAGACGGTCGATTTTCCGACGTTGGGCAGGCCGAGGAGGCCGCACTTGAATCCCATTGCGTTAGTCTCTTTCCCGCAGCGCGCCGTCGTGCAGCATGACGTCAGTCATTCGGCGCCTGTTCCTTGGAGTTGATAAACCCTTTCGCCTGCATGGCGAGATGGACCTTGTTCTGGAAGGTTGCGTCCTGCCCCTTGGCCAGCAGCTCGGCGTTGTCGGCGACGATGTCACACAGCGCGATCACCCACGGCCGCTCGCTCTTGGCAAAGTCGGAGAGCACGTGCGCGTGTACCAGATCCTTCACGCCCGGATGGCCGATGCCGATGCGAACACGGCGATAGTCGTTGCCGATATGGGCGGTGATCGAGCGCAGGCCGTTGTGCCCGGCAACGCCGCCGCCGGTCTTCACCCGCACCTTGCCGGGCGCGAGGTCGAGCTCATCGTGGAACACGACTACCTCGCCGACGCCGAGTTTATAGAAACGCTGAGCTTCCGCCACCGCGCGCCCGGATTTGTTCATATAGGTGCCGGGCAACAGCAGCAGCACACGCTGCGCCCCCAGGGGCCCCTCGACCGCAAGGCCCTGGAAACGCCGCCGCCACAGCGCGATGCCATGGCGCTTGGCAATCGCCTGCACCACCATGAAACCGATATTGTGGCGATTGCCGACGTGATTGGCGCCGGGATTGCCGAGACCGACGAAGAGCAGCATGGATGCTCCAAGCGCGAACGCGAATGTTGAAAGGCGAATAGCGAACAGGGAGTAGCGAATCGTGAGTTGCCGGCTCCCTCGTTATTCGCAATTCTCGCAATTCGCCATTCGCTACTCGCCTGGCGGTCTTACTTCTTCGGCGCAGCGGGTGCCGCTGCCGCCGGAGCGGCGCCAGCAGCCGGCGCCGCTGCCGCACCAGGAGCTGCCCCTTCCGCCGGCGCACCGGCTTCCGCTGCCGTCGCCGCGGCCACCGCCGCTGCGGCAGCAGCCTCTGCCGCCGCTTTCATTTCTTCGGCGTAGCCGGACGGCGGCACAATGGTGACAAGCGTCGGATTGGTGCGCTCCACGACCCGCAACGCCTTCGGCAGATCGATGTCGCTCAGGTGCTTCGAATAATTGATCTCAAGACCGGCAACATCGACGTCGATCGCGTCCGGGATGTCCTCGGGCGCGCACTGCACCTCAACCGCGTGGGTGACGATGTTGACGGTACCGCCGCGCTTCACACCGGGCGCCTGGTCGGCATTGAGGATCCGCACCGGGACGCGCACGCGGATCTTGGCGCCCTCGCCAAGCCGCATGAAGTCGACGTGCACGGGCAGGTCCTTGACCGCATCGAGCTGAAAGTCGCGCGGTATTACCCGATGCTTGGCACCCTCGACGTCGATCTCGTAGATCGTGGTGAGGAAGCGCCCGGCATAGATGCGCCGCTTCAGCTCAGCGAAATCGACCGAGATCGTGATGGGGTCCTTGTTGTCGCCATAGATCACGCCCGGCACGCGGCCGGCACGACGCTCCGCCCGGGCGGCCCCCTTGCCGCCTCGTGGACGTGCCGTCGCCTTCAGTTGTTGGACGGTCGCCATTGTCTTATCCCTTTGAATTCGATGACAAAATAGCCGCGGCATGCCTCCAGGGGTGTCGGGGCCGCAGGCTGCGCGGGCTTATACCCGCAAGCTGTGGAAATGGGAACAGGAATTCAGGGCGTTGGTCAGGCCGCTGGCGATCCCGGATCGACTGGCGGGGGTGGCGGCGGCGGGGCGGACGGCGAGCCGGCGAGCTTCGCCTCCAGCGCCGCCAGACGGGTTCGCAGCACCTCGTTCTCTTCGCGCGCGAGCCGCGCCATATCCTTGACCGCCTCGAATTCCTCGCGCTTGACCAGGTCGAGGTCGCGCAACCATTTCTCGGCCTGGGTCCTGAACAGGGTTTCGACCTCGCGCTTGATGCCCTGCGCGACGCCGGCCGCGTCGTTCATCAGGCGGGCGACTTCGTCGAAGAAGCGGTTGCTGGTCTGCGTCATGGATCGGCTCCGGTCACCGCCAAAGAGTGTCTGAGAAAGAATGGGGACGAACGACCTGGAAGGCAAGCGGGGCGGCCGGGGTTCCTTACCAAAGGACTGGCACCCCGTTTCCGAAGTTCGACGGCGCCCCCTCTGACACGAACTTCGGAAACAAGGGGCGCTAGCAAATCCATGATACCAGTGTCGCTTTTCGATTTGAGGTTCCTAGGCGAGCTTGCTGCAACTAGTGTAGGAACTTCAAATCGGCGGCACTCGCGTGCCGCGCATCGAATGGCCACAGTGGCTAGCTTGACTTCGCGCGCGCGCCCTGCCTTGCATCAGCCAAACTCAGGTCACCACCCCGATGCCGCTCAACGCCATCCCGTTCCCCAGCATAGACCCGGTGCTCGTGAGCGTCGGGCCGTTTGCCATACGCTGGTACGCGCTCGCCTATATTGTGGGGATCCTGGGCGGCTGGTTCTACGCGCGCGCCATCGTACGTTCGGAAAAGCTGTGGGGCGCCCCGGCGCCGCTCACCGTCACCGACTATGACGACTTCATTCTGTGGGTGACGCTCGGCATCATTCTGGGCGGCCGCATCGGCTATGTGCTGTTCTACAATGCGCCGTATTTCCTCGCGCACCCGGCCGAGATCGTGCAGCTGTGGAAAGGCGGCATGTCATTCCACGGCGGCTTTCTCGGCTGCGTGACGGCGGTCTTGTTGTTTGCCTACCGGCGGGGAATCTCCTGGCTGTCGCTCGGAGACATCACGTGCGCAGTCGCGCCGATCGGGTTGTTCCTCGGCCGCCTTGCTAACTTCATCAACGCGGAATTGTGGGGCCGCGTGAGCGACGTGCCGTGGGCGATGGTGTTTCCGGGCGCCGGCCCATTGCCGCGCCACCCGAGCCAGCTCTATGAGGCGACCCTCGAAGGCCTCGTGCTGCTTGCCGTGCTCGCCGTGCTCATGCGGGCCGGCGCGCTCAGGCGCCCAGGCACCATCATTGGCGCGTTCGCGCTCGGTTACGGCGCCGCGCGCTTCACATGCGAGTTCTTCCGAGAGCCCGACGCTCAGCTCGGCTTCCTCTGGGGCGGGCTCACCATGGGCATGCTGCTGTCGCTGCCGCTGATGCTTGCGGGTATCGCTTTCCTGTGGGCGGCACGCAAGACCGAGCCGGCGCGGGCAACCTGATGGCTGACGAATTGCAAGCGCTCGAAACCGAAATCCGCCGGCGGATCGCGGGCGCCGGCCCGATGCCGGTGGCGCAATACATGACGCTGTGCCTGACCGATCCGCAGCACGGCTACTATATGAAACGCGATCCGTTCGGCGCGCGCGGCGATTTCATCACGGCGCCCGAAGTCAGCCAGATGTTCGGCGAACTGATCGGGCTGTGGGCCATCGCAATCTGGAAACTCATGGGCGAGCCGGAGAAGGTGCGCCTGATCGAGCTCGGCCCCGGCCGCGGCACAATGATGCTCGATATCCTGCGTACGGCCTACGCGATGCCGGATTTCCGCAAGGCGATCGTCGTCAATTTCGTCGAGATCAGCCCGGCGCTGGAGGAGCGGCAGCGCCGAGCGGTGGCGAGCACCAACGTGGCGGTCGAGTGGTTCAAGTCGCTCGATCAGGTTCCGCCCGGCCCGTCGATCATTCTCGCCAACGAGTTCTTCGATGCGCTGCCGGTGCAGCAGGCGGTGATGTGCGTCGATGGCTGGCACGAGCGCGTGATCAAGATCGACGAAGGCGGGCGGCTGCAGTTCAGCAACGCGCGCGACCCGATCCCGCTGTTCGAGCAGATGCTGCCCGAGCAACTGCGCGAGGCTGAGATCGGCGAAGTGTTCGAATGGCGCGCCGATAACGTTGCGCTCGAGCTCGGGCGGAGGGTTGCCCGCTCGCATGGCGCCGCGCTGGTGATCGACTACGGCCATACCGAGAGCGCAACCGGCGACACCCTGCAAGCGGTCGGCGCGCACGCCTACGCCAACCCGCTGGCCGCGCCGGGCGCGGTCGATCTCACCGCGCATGTCGATTTTCAGGCACTGTCTCAGGCCGCCGAAAGCATGGGCGCACGCGCGTTTGGCCCGATCGAGCAGGCCGCCTTTCTGTACAACCTCGGCATCGAAAGCCGCGCCGCCGTGCTGCGCAAGGCCGTGCCGCCCAACAAGGTCGCCGAGATCGACACCGCGCTCGCGCGCCTCACCAGCAGGCAGCGCACCGGCATGGGGCGGCTGTTCAAGGTCAGCGGGTTTGCCGATCCGAAGCTCGGAGAGCTGCCTGGGTTCCTGAGTCCATGATGTTGCAATCTGCATCCCTCGCGCCGCTCGACGGTATTCGGCACGGGTTCTTCACGCGCGCGGGCGGCGTGTCGAAGGGCTGGTACGACAGCCTCAACGGCGGCGTCGGATCAGACGACGCACCCGAGCATGTCGCCCAGAACCGCGCCCGCATGGCAGCGGCGGTGGGCGTTGCAGCCGAACGATTGCTCACCGCCTACCAGATTCACTCGCCGACGGTCGTGACCGTGGAGCAGCCATGGGACGCGACCGCGCGTCCGAGGGCTGACGCGATCGTGACCCGCTCGGCCGGACTGGCGGTTGCGGTCAGCACAGCCGATTGCGGCCCGATCCTGTTCGCGGATGCGCATGCAGGCGTGATCGCCGCCGCACATGCGGGCTGGAAGGGCGCGCTCGCCGGGGTCGCAGAAGCCACCATCGCCGCGATGGAACATTGCGGCGCTGACCGCGCGCACATCGTGGCGGCGCTCGGCCCGATGATTCGGCAGCCGAACTACGAGGTCGGCCCCGAATTCGTGGAACAGTTCAATCGCGACGACGCCGGGAACGAGCGCTTTTTCCGCGGCGCGCCGCGCACCGGCCATGCGCTGTTTGATCTTGCCGGCTATGTCGCGGCCCGGCTCGCCAGGGCGGGCATAGAGCGCGTCGACGATCTCGGCCGCTGCACCTATGCAGAGCCGGAAACGTTCTTCAGCTATCGCCGCTCGGTGCACCGGCGGGAGCCCGACTACGGGCGGCATCTCAACGCGATCGCACTCGCCGGTTGAGTTGGCACGCTGAGCAGCGGCCAAAACGACAGGATTCCCGTCATTCGTGGGCCGGCCGTCCCGCGCCAGCCCGCTCCGGTGTCCGTGCCCCCGCCCCGGCCGGGAGAGGCCGGACCGCCCGCCCAGGCCTTCTCCACCGACCTATACCAGCCCCCAGACGTCCGGCGAGGCCGGAAGAAAAACCGGGACATCGAACTTCCGTCATATTGCCAGCCGTGTCACGTCCTTGTTATCAGGACGCCGCAAGCGAGCGCTGGACTCGCGTCGGAGACGGGGATGGTGGCCGACAAGAGAACCACGCGGGCCAACAGCAATGGCACGATCAAGCTTGTGGCCGGCAACTCCAACCCGGCGTTGGCCGACGCGATCGCAGCCTATTTACAGACCCCGATGACCAAGGCCGTGGTCCGGCGCTTCGCCGACATGGAGATCTTTGTCGAGATCCAGGAGAACGTTCGCGGCGCCGACGTATTTGTCATCCAGTCCACGTCATTCCCGGCCAACGACCACCTGATGGAGCTGCTCATCATCGTCGACGCGCTGCGCCGCGCGTCGGGGCGGCGCATCACCGCCGTGATCCCTTACTTCGGCTATGCCCGGCAGGACCGCAAGCCCGGGCCGCGCACGCCGATCTCGGCCAAGCTGGTCGCCAACCTGATCACCAACGCGGGCGCCGATCGGGTCATGACGCTCGACCTGCACGCCGGCCAGATCCAGGGCTTCTTCGACATCCCGACCGACAACCTCTACGCCGCCCCCATGATGGTGCGCGACATCAAGGAGCGCTTCGATCTCGGCAAGGTGATGGTGATCTCGCCCGACGTCGGCGGCGTCGCACGCGCGCGCGGGCTCGCCAAGCGCATCAACGCTCCGCTTGCCATCGTCGACAAGCGGCGCGAGCGCGCCGGCGAATCAGAAGTGATGAATGTCATCGGCGACGTCGAGGGCCACACCTGCATCCTGGTCGACGACATCATCGACTCCGGTGGTACCGTGGTGAATGCGGCCGATGCGCTGCTCGAGAAGGGCGCCACTGAAGTCTACGCCTACATTACCCACGGCGTGCTCTCGGGTGGTGCGGTCGCACGAATCGCTGCTTCGAATCTCAAGGAGCTTGTCATCACCGATTCGATTCAGCCGACGCAGGCCGTCAAGGTCTCGCGCAATATCCGCGTGCTGTCGGTCTCCACGCTGATCGGCGAGGCGATCGCGCGCACCGCCGCCGAAGAGTTGGTGTCGAGCCTGTTTGATTAGGTCGCTCGAACAACCTGGCACACTGTTTTCAGCTTGCGCGAGTCTCTCTTGGAGCTCGCGCCGAACGCCGGCCAGCAAGTTGTGGATGGCCCGTTGATATCCACCAATCGTTAACCTTTGCCGGGCTCAATGGGGCTATCACCCCTGGAATTGCGGGGTTTATAGTCGAGTAGTCAAGTGATTCGCCCCGGAGCGAACAGAACGCTCCACCGGGGCCGCGTCCCTCAAAAAAAGACGGCGGCATGCGTGCGGTCGAGTGCGCATTCCATGAATTGGGCGGCAGGTGGAGAAGGGGATGTCTCTCCTAGATATATCGGATCATCGAGGCAATCCGCTCGAAGTGGTGGAGCGCATGGCCTCGATCAACGACTGGTCGTTCGAGCGCGCTGGCGACGACGAGATCACGATCCTGGTGCGTGGCAAGTGGAGCGACTATCAGGTGTCCTTCACCTGGATGGACGATATCGAAGCGCTGCATCTGGCTTGCGCGTTCGAGATCAAGACACCGGCGCGCTGCCGTGCCGAAGTGCAGCATCTCACTGCGCTGGTCAACGAGCAGATGTGGGTCGGACATTTCGACTTCTGGGGACAGGACGGGCTGATCATGTATCGGCACGCGCTGCTGCTGGCCGGCGGCGTCGAGGCCTCCGGTCGCCAGTGCGAGGCGCTGCTCTCGAGCGCACTCGAATCCTGTGAACGCTATTACCCGGCGTTCCAATTCGTGATCTGGGCCGGCAAGCCGGCACGCGAAGCGCTCGATGCCGCCATGTTCGAGACCGCTGGCCAAGCCTGATCAGAATGGCGTCAGCCCGTCACCGATGGGCCTGCGGCGCCTCCCACCCCGCTTGGTAGTCTTCAGCCCCGGTGATATTCCGGGATCGGCCGTCAAGGCGGCCGATGACACGTGAGGCTGCCATGACCATACCGACCGTTCAGAGCGCGCGCGCGCTCGACGAGTTTGCTGGGACCATTGTGCTGGTCGGCGCGGGCAAGATGGGCAGCGCCATGCTCGACGCCTGGCTGGCGCTCGGCTTGCCGCCGACCGCCGTGGTGGTCATCGAGCCACAGCCCACCCGCGAGCTTGGCGTGCTGACCTCGCTCGGGCTGCGGCTTAATCCACCGGTGACGGCAGCCCGCGAAGCGACCGCCATCGTGGTCGCGGTCAAGCCGCAGATCGCACCGGCAGTGTTGCCGACATTGGTCCCCTACATCGGCGCCGGCACGGTGGTGCTGTCGATCATGGCCGGACGCACGCTCGGCTTTCTCGAGGGCGCGCTTGCCGAGCGCACCGCGCTGGTGCGCGCGATGCCGAACACACCGGCCGCGATCGGCCGCGGCATCACGGTGGCGGTTCCCAACGCGCGGGTCTCGCAGCGTCAGCGCGATCTGGTGCACGCCCTGCTGGCAGCGACCGGCATGGTCGAATGGGTGGCGGACGAAGGCCTGATGGATGCGGTGACGGCCGTGTCCGGCTCGGGGCCGGCCTACGTATTCCTGCTCGCCGAGACCCTGGCGCGCGCGGGCGCGGCTGCCGGCCTGCCACGCGAGCTTGCCGCCAAGCTCGCCCGTGCGACCGTCGCCGGCTCGGGCGAACTGCTGCATCGCTCCCCCCTCGACCCCGAGACGCTGCGCCAGAACGTGACCTCGCCCGGCGGGACCACCGCGGCCGCGCTTGAGGTCCTGATGGCGCCGGATGGATTGACACCGCTCATGAACCGCGCGGTCCTGGCGGCCACGAAGCGTTCGCGCGAACTCGCTGGCTGAGCACGAGCGTCGCACCGCCCTTTTGGCGCCCCACTTGCAGACCTAGATTAGGGCTGTACCAGCCAAGGACGCCCGAATGGCCAGCGACTTAGCATCGACCGGCGACACACCGACCGGCAGCGCCCGTGAACGCATCATCGCGGCGTTCATGGCGCTGCTCGCCGAGCGGCCGATCGAGCGGATCGGCCTTGTCGAGGTCGCCAAGCGCGCCGACGTATCGCTCGCCGAATTGCGCGGCGAGTTCGATTCGCCACTTTCGATCCTGGCCGCACACGTGAAGGAGGTCGACCGCGCCGTGCTGCGCGGCGGCGATGCCGACATGGCGCAGGAACCGCCGCGCGAGCGGCTGTTCGACGTCCTGATGCGCCGGATCGAGGCGCTCGGCCCGCACCGCGAGGCGGTGCGTTCGCTGATCCGCTCGGCCACCTTCAATCCGGGTCTCGCGGTTGCGCTCAACGGCCTCGCCGTGCGCTCGCACCAATGGATGTTGGCCGCCGCCGACATTTCCGCATCCGGACCGAAGGGCATGCTGCAGGCGCAAGGTCTGGCTGTGCTGTTCGCCTCGGTGATGCGCACCTGGCTCGACGATGACGACCCCGGGCTTGCCCGCACCATGGCGGCGCTCGACCGCGCGCTCGCGCAAGGCCAGCGCTGCGCAGGCCTGCTCGACGATCTCCTGGCGATCCCGTCGCGCCTGTGCCCGACGCGATCACGCCCGCGCCGTCGCCGCGATGATGCCGGCGAAGAGACGGTCGCAGCATAGGGCGCCGCTACACCGGCACCCGCACCGTCGCGCGCAGGCCGCCCATTGGCGAATCCGAAAGCGAAATCTCGCCGCCATGCGAGCGCGCGATGTCGCGCGCGATCGCAAGCCCTAAGCCGGTGCCGCCCTCGTTCTGATTGCGGGCGTCGTCGAGCCGCAGGAACGGCTTGAACACTTCCTCGCGCATATGCGCCGGGATGCCGGGACCGTCGTCGTCGACGCTCACCGTGAGCCAGCGGTGGTCGCGGTGCCCGATGATCGCAATGGAATTGCCATGGCGCGCCGCGTTCGAAACGAGGTTGGCGAGGCAGCGCTTGAATGCCGCCGGCCGCACCGTGACGACCGGCTGGCCATGGAAGGCGACGTTCGCCTGATGGCCGTTGCGCACGGCATCAGTCTTGAGCTCGTCGAGCAGGATCGTCATCTCGGTCGGCGCCGACTGCTCGCCTGAATCCCCGCGCGCAAAAGCGAGATAAGCCTCCAGCATGCGCGCCATCTCATCGACGTCCTTGCGCATGCCTTCGATCTCGGGACTGTCGCCGATCAGCGCCAGCTCGAGCTTGAAGCGGGTGAGGATCGTGCGCAGGTCGTGCGATACGCCGGCCAGCATCGCGGTGCGCTGCTCCATCGTGCGCTCGATGCGGGTCTTCATCTCGATGAAGGCGGCCGCGGCGCGCCGCACCTCGCGCGCGCCGCGCGGCCGGAAGTTGGGCACTTCGCGGCCCTTGCCGAAGCTCTCGGCGGCGTCGGCAAGGCGCAGGATCGGGCGGATCTGATTGCGCAGGAAGGCGATCGCAACGGTCAGCAGCACCACCGACGTGCCCACCATCCACAACAGGAAGATATGCGAGTTCGACGCATAGGCGGCGTTGCGTCGGGCAAAGACCCGCATCACCGTGTTGTCGAGCCGGATCCGGATCTCCACCAGCGCCGAGCGCCCGACGGTGTCGATCCAGAACGGCCTGCGGATCTGGCGGCTGATTTCCTCCGACAGCGATTGATCGAGCAGCGAGAAGAACGGCTTCGGCCCCGGCGGCGGCAATTCGGTGACCGGCAGGAAATCCACCACCAGGCCGAGCTTCTCCTGCGCGACACGGCGAATCTGCGACTGCTCGACCTGCGGAAAGGTCGTGTAGACCTGGATCAGGGCGGCGATGTCCTGCACTACTGCGCTCGAAAGCCGCTGCGTGACCGTATTCCAATGGCGCTCCATGAACACGAAAGCGACCACCGACTGCAGGATCACCATCGGCACGATGATGATCAGGAGGGCGCGCGCGTAGAGGCCCTTCGGCATGATGCCGCGCAGCGAGAAACCATAACGCTCGTAGAAGCCTGAAAGCCTGTCGGCGGCCGAGCGCAACACCCGCATGCCGGTGTCGAGCGTCGTCATGGTGTGGTCACCAAACGGTATCCGATGCCGCGCACGGTCTGCACGAACAGCGGGTTGGTGGGATCGCGCTCGATCTTGCGGCGCAGCCGATTGATCTGCACGTCGACCGCACGCTCGCCGATGCCGTTGCCATTGCCGCCGCTGCCGCCCGCGAGTTCCAGCCGCCCCACCGTCTCGCCGGGTGCGGAAGCCAACAGGCGCAGCATCTCGCGCTCGCGGTCGGTAAGGTGAATGATTTCTTCGCCGCGTTTGAGCTCACCGCGGGCAATGTGAAAGACGAACTCGCCAAAACGCACGGATTCGAGCTGTGGCGCCGGCGCTGGTCGGGCGCGCTTGAGGATGCTGGCGACCCGCAACGACAATTCGCGCGGCTCGAACGGCTTGCCCACATAATCGTCGGCGCCGCTCTCAAGCCCTTCGATGCGGCTCTCCGCCTCGCCGCGCGCGGTCAGCATCAGGATCGGCACGCTCGAGCGGGTGCGCAGATCGCGGGCGAACTCGAACCCATTCTCGCCCGGCATCATGACATCGAGAATCATGAGATCGAAGTGCAGCCCTTCAAGCTTGGCGCGCGCCTCGGCGGCGCTTTCCGCGGTCGTGACCCGGTAGCCTTCCGAGAGCAGAAAGCGCGACAACAGGCTGCGGATGCGGCGGTCGTCGTCGACCAGCAGCAAGTGCGGGGCGTCGTCGGCGAGGGGAGCGGACTCCGGCTTCATGGCCGCGATCAACCGCGCGAACGGCGCGCACGGTCGGCGCGCGCGATGAATCGCAGCACCTCATCACGACTATCGGAATTGATCATGGCGACCAGGAAATGGCACGCCGTGTCGTGCGCGTTGGGACCGAGTTCCGCCAGCGCATTCGCGATCCGCGCGGTCTGCAGCCCCGCAAGCTTCATCGCCAGCGCCTCGCCTTTGCTGGTGACATAGAGCAGCCGCTGGCGCCGGTCGCTCGCACCTTCCTTCTGGTGCACATAACCCTGATCGACCAGTTGCTTGAGCACCCGCCCGAGCGATTGCTTGGTGATCTTCAGGATATCGAGCAACTCGGCAACCTTCATGCCCGGATTGCGGTTGACGAAGTGCAGCACCCGGTGGTGGGCGCGGCCGAAGCCGAACTTGGCCAAAACCTCGTCCGGATCGCCGACGAAGTCCCGATAAGCGAAGAACAACAGCTCGATGACGTCCCAGGCGGGCTCGCTGTCGCGTCCGGCGCGTTCGCCCGGCTGCGGCAGGCGATTGGGGGCTAGCGGAGCAGTTAGGTCAGCCATATTGACATATTTCAGTCAGATTGCTAGTGAACAAGCCGAAACGACCAGATCGCGGCCCCTCCCCGGCGTTGCACCGAACGCAAAGGCGCGCTCTCATGGGGACCGCCCAACCATACCGGGTGTTGGCCCGGACGAAAAGCGTAGCGGACGAACGGCGGACGAATAATATTTCGGCAGCGGGCGATCGCCGAGCGGAGCCTCGCACGGAGGAAGATTATGGCCGACAAGCCCTATGACCGGCTCGATGGCGTCATCTGGTACGACGGCAAGCTCGCTCCCTGGGGCGATGCCACCCTGCACGTCTGCTCGCACGGGCTGCACTATGCCAGCGCCGTGTTCGAGGGCGAACGCGCCTACGGAGGCGAAATCTTCAAGTGCACCGAACATTCGGAGCGGCTCAAGCGCTCAGCGCAGATGCTCGACTTTGAAATCCCCTACTCGGTCGCCGAGATCGACGCGGCCAAGCGGCTGGTGCTGGAGAAGAATGGGCAGAAAGACGCCTACGTGCGGCCGATCGCCTGGCGCGGGTCCGAGCAGATGGGCGTCTCGGCGCAGAACAATACGATCCACCTCGCCATCGCGACCTGGCAATGGCCGAGCTATTTCGATCCGGTGCAGCGCCTCAAGGGCATCAAGCTCGACCTCGCCGACTATCGCCGGCCGGATCCCGCAACGGCGCCCTCGCGCGCCAAGGCCGCCGGCCTCTACATGATCTGCACCATCTCCAAACACAAAGCCGAGCGTAAAGGTTATGCGGACGCCATGATGCTCGACTGGCAGGGCCGCGTCGCCGAATGCACCGGCGCCAATATCTTTTTCATCACCGACGGCAAGATCCACACCCCGATCGCCGATTGCTTCCTCGATGGCATCACGCGGCGCACCGTGATCGATCTCGCGAAGCGGCGCGGTATCGAGGTCATCGAGCGGCGCATCATGCCCGACGACCTTTCGGGCTTCTCCGAGTGCTTCATCACGGGCAGCGCCGCCGAGGTGACGGCGGTTTCCGAGATTGCGCAGTGGCGGTTCGCGCCCGGCACCATCACCAAGCAGCTGATGGACGACTACACCGCCGAGGTGCAGCCCAAGGGCAAGGCGGCGGCAGCATAGACTGGAGAATTCACGGGCCGTGCCTAGATAAAGCCGCGGGCGCAGCGATCGAGCTGCGCAAGCGGACAAGAGGGGCACAGCAATGGATGGCTTCTGCCAGATCTGGTCGCCGCGCCTGCTGTCAGTGCTGCGCATCATGACCGCGCTCATGTTCCTGCAGCATGGTACCGCGAAGTATCTCGCCGTTCCGCATATCGCGGCCTTCGACAACCTCGAATTTTTTTCGCTCCTCGGCGCCGCCGGAGTTCTCGAATTGGTCGGCGGCTTCCTGATGTTGATCGGGCTGTTCACGCGTCCGACCGCCTTCATCCTGTCGGGTATGATGGCGGTCGCCTATTTTCTCGCCCACGCCCCGCAGGGCTTCTTTCCGGTCCTGAACCAGGGCGAGCTCGCGGTGCTGTACTGTTTCATCTTCCTGTATTTCTCAGTCGCGGGCGGCGGCACCTGGAGCGTGGACGCGGCGCGGGCCTGATGATGGCTTTCCAAGGTCAGTTGCCGGGAGCGCGCTCACACGCGTGCAAATAGCGATCAGGCAGATGGTCGGCGATCGGCGGCGCCAACAGGCCGGACATGAGACCGAGCGCATCGTCGCGGAACGTCGGCTGCGGCTTGAGCGCAAACAGATCGCGCAAGCCCAGCTGCAATCCGGCGACAAGCGAATCCACGAAGGGAGGATCGTCGGAGAATTCCGACATCGTTGGCTCGGCGGCAAAATGGCCGGCACGCGCACAACGAATGAGCCTGCCGACATGCCGAAAGCCGAAGCGCGACGGCGGCACGGTCGCCACGATGTCGTCGCCGTGCACCAGGCGGTAAGTAGTGGCGCCGAGCGTATCATTGTAGCGCAGCGCGAAATCCTCATCGCCGACGCGCGGCATCCCGAAGGCATAGACTGCGGTCGCGCGCATGCCATCTTCCGCGAGGAGACGATCGGCCGCGATCACCGCAAGCGCCGCGCCCATGCTGTGACCGGTCACCAGTACAGGCTTCTGGCCGCGATCGGCCAGCGCCTGGGTCACCTGGTCCGACACTGCATCGAATGCCATGTCGAAGCCGCGGTGCACCGGGCCGGGTGTCACGCCCGCATTCCCGATGCTCAGCCCGACATTGAAATCGGTGAGCCAGTTGGCCGGGACGAGCGGATCGGTGCCCGCAAACGCCACGATCATCGCGCCCCGCCCCTCGACAACGACCCCGCGCGTATGAACGAGCGGCAGTTCTAGCGTCTTGCTGTTGGCGATGATGTGCCGGGGACGCAGCTCCCACAGCTTGCAGATCGATTCGATCTTGTCGGGATGCCGTGTCTCATAGGCGAGTTGCGACATCCAGGCCAGCGCGCGCGCGGTGCCGAGGTCGAACGGCGCCGCCGCCTTGAACGCCGCGAAGGCGTCGCCGGGATAGAGCCGCTCGGGCAGTTCGACCAGGATGCTCAACGTGTCAATCCCGTATCACCACCAGCCGGTCATGGCCGGATTCGCCACCCCAGGCCTCGCCGGGCCGCCCCAGCATCTGGCGCACGTTAGCGCCGCGCTTGTCGCTCGGGAACGTCTCATAGCGCTCGGCCACCGGATCGAAACGCTGGATCGCATTGGCGGCCCAGTCGGTCGCCCAGACCCGGTCCTTGTCGTCGACATAGACCGCGTAGGTGCTCGACCGGCTTTTCGGCATCGGATAGTGCGTCCAGATTTTCTTCACCGGATCGTAACGGCCGATGCCGCCAGCGTTCCAGAAGCTCGCCCACAGCATGCCCTTGGAATCCGACCAGATGCGGCGCGGTCCGGTCCCCTTGCGCGGCGGCTCGACGATGGTGGCGGCGCCGCTCACCGGATCGACGCGCGCGATATGATCACCGGCGAGCGAAGCGTACCAGACCTCGCCCGTAGGCGTGACCGTGATGCCGTAGGGCCCGCGCCCGCGCGGCGAGGCCCAGGCATCGACCTTGCCGGTTGCCGGATCGACACGGCCGTAGACGCCGCCCTGGCCGGTGAACCAGACCATGCCGCGCTTGTCGATGACTGCGGTGTTGAGATTGGCGTGCGGAAACTGCTTCGGCAGCGGAAATACCTTGATTGCGCGCGTCGCTGGATCGAAGCGCACGATCGCGTTCTGCCCGCCGTCGGTGAGCCATGCCGCCCCGTCAGGTGCCGTGATCACGCCGTGCGGCGCCGAGTTGCGGCCGAGCGGGATGTGCTCGGCCTTGCCGGTCTTGGGATCGAACACGCCAAGCACGCCGAGTTGCTGGCCCGAATACCAGACCTTGCCGTCGGGCGCGGGCGAGACGTCGTGCGGATAGGCCCCCGAGGGAAGCTGGTAGAACGTGACTTGCGCGGCCTCGGCCGCCGACATCGCGAACATGAGCGCCGCAACGGGCGCAATCAGTTGGCGGATCATGACGGCTCTCTCCCTTGAAAATAACCCTGCCGCTTTCGCCGCGCGCCCAGCGTGCAAGCGCGCAATCTTACGCGCGCGTGACCACCAAGGAACCGGGTCGGCCGATCAATTTTTCGCGCTTGTCATCAGGGACGCCTTGAGGGCTGCCCGGTCAACCTCGGCGCCCTTGAAATAAGAGCTACTTCTTCTTGATATTCAGGTCGCGCAGCACCTGCGCGAATTCATCGGATCGGCGGCGCAGCAGAGCGGCAAACGCGCTGCCGCATTGCGGATCAGGATAGAGCGCCTGGGCGGCAAGCTTGGCCTTCGCTTTGGGGGCCTCCAGCGCGCGGCTGAACCAGCCGACGAGCTGCGCCACCGTGTCAGCGGGCGTGTGCGCGGGTGCCACCAGCCCGAACCCGACTTCGGCGCTGAAACCCGGAAAGCCTGATTCCGCAATTGTAGGCACGTCGGGCAGCGGCTCGATCCGCCGGGCCGGTGCGGTGGCAAGCGCGCGCAGCGAGCCGGCGTTCAATTGCCCTCTGACTTCGAGATAGTTCTGCAGCGCCGCCGTTACATGCTGGCCCATGAGCGCGTTGATCGCAGGCGCGCCGCCGGTGAACGGCACGTAGGTCATATTGATGCCGGCAAGGCGCTTGAGCCGCTCGATCGCCAAGTGCTGCGTGGTGTTGGGGCCGACGCTGGCAATTGAGAGCTCGCCCGGCTTGGCGCGCGCCGCCGCGATGAGGTCCGCAACGGTGCGGTAAGGCGATTGACTGTTGACGATGAGCACTTGCGGGGAATGGACCAGGTAACAGATCGGCTCGTAGCTCGTCAGCAGATTGTAGTGCACCTTGCGCAGCATCGAATTGATCAGCATGCCGTTGGTGTTGACGAGCAGCGTGTTGCCGTCGGGCGCGGCGCGCGCCACCGTCTCGGCTGCGATGACGCCGCCGGCCCCCGGGCGGCTCTCGATCACGACGGTCTGGCCGTCGGTGCGCCCGATCTCGTCGGCCAGGATGCGCATCAGCGTGTCGATGGCGCCACCCGCCGGCACCGATATGATGACCCGAACCGTTCGCGCGGCCTGCGCCCAGGCAGCATGATCAAATGCAGCCGATGCGGCGGCCGCAAAGCCGAGGGTGGCAAAGACAGCAAGCATCTTGGTGCGCCGCCCGCTTGCGCTGGAATGAGCGGGAGGCGTGGGTCGACTTGACTCAAAGATCCTGCGTACGCTGCGCATAGGCGATCTCCCACAGTTTCTCGCGGTCCTCATCGAAGATCAGCTTCTCACTGGCCGGCGTCGTGGTCCAGGAACGGTTTTCGAGCTCCCGCTCAAGCTGCCCGGCAGCCCAGCCCGCATAGCCGAACACGATCAGCCTCTTCCGCGGGCCCTTGCCGGCACCGATGTCGCGCAGGATGTCGCGGCTCGAGGTCACTGCTACGTGGCCGTCGACATCGATCGTCTGCGGCGCGCGATAGTCGGTGCTGTGAATGACGAAGCCGATCTGGGGCTGCACCGGGCCGCCGGCGAACAGGCGCACCGTGCCGGCGACCGGCGCCGCGGTGTCGCCGAGCATGCCCAGCACTTCCGCCAGTGGGCGCTCCAATGCCGGCCGGTTGACGACGAGCCCGAACGCGCCATCCTTGTCGTGCCGGACCATGAGGATGACCGTACGCGCGAAGCGCGGATCGCCCATCGCGGGCGTCGCCACCAGCAACTGGCCGGTAAGCCAGGATTGCGGCTCGGCGACCGCTCGCGGCGCCGCCACGGACAACGCGCCGACGAGAAGCGCGGCCAAGGTCGCGAGAGCCAAGATCAGCCGCGCTGGCCGCGTCACTGACACTGACAAGAGCCCCCTCCCGGTCGAGCAGGCGGTTGCTTATGCGCTCAAGGCTACATCAAGGCAGGATCGGGCGCTACGATCACTCCGCCGCATGGCGCCGGCCAATCGGCTGCGCCCAGCGATCGGCGGCGGCATCGTCCGACGACTTGGCGTCGACCCATGCTGCGGCTCCGGCACGCTCGACCCGCTTCCAGAACGGCGCGCGCGTCTTGAGGTAGTCCATCAGGAATTCGGCAGCCGCAAACGCATCGTGGCGGTGCGATGAGGCGGTCACCACCAGGACGATGTCCTCGCCGGGCGTGATACGGCCGTAGCGATGGATGACAGTCGCGCCGAGCAGCGACCAGCGGCTTTCCGCCGCCTCGACGTGGCGCGCGATCTCGGCCTCCGCCATCCCGGGATAGTGCTCGAGCGTGAGCGCCGCGATCGGATCGCCGTTCTCGTCGCCGCGGCAGACGCCCGTGAAGGTGACGACCGCGCCGATATCGGTGCGGCCGCGCGTGAGCGCGGCAGCTTCGGCGGCGGCATCGAACGGCTCCTGTTGCAGGCGGATGCTCATTCACCCTCCGGTCATCGGGGGGAAGAACGCAATCTCGCGCGCGCCCGCGATCGCGGTGTCGGCCTTGACGTGCGCGCGGTCGATCGCGGCGCGGATCACCCGCGGATTCTCGAACGCATAGGCATAGCCTTCGCCGCGCCCGGCAAGCCAGGCGATCAGATCGCCGACGGTCGCAACCGAAGTGGGCGGCGCAACCTCCTCCTCAGTCTTGCCGATCCGCTCGCGGACCCACGCGAAATACAGAACCTTCACGCCTCGACCTCGATCACTTCATCAGATGATGCACGCCGGCGCGGAAATAGTCATAACCCGTATAGAGCGTGAGCAGCGCCGAGAGCCAGAGCAGCGACAGCCCGATCGGGGTCACCACCGGCACGATCGCGTCGCCGGCATCGCCGGCGATCAGAAAGCCGACCGCAATGAGCTGCAGCGTGGTCTTCCATTTCGCAAGCTGCGTGACCGGCACGCTCACGCGCAGTTCGGCGAGATATTCGCGCAGCCCCGAGACGAGAATCTCGCGGCACAGGATCACGATCCCGGCCCACACATGCACGCCCCTAATGGTGCCATCGACCGCGAGCATCATCAGGCAGGAGGCAACCAGCAGCTTGTCGGCGATGGGATCGAGCATCCGCCCGAAGGTCGACTGCTCGCCGTACTTGCGGGCAAAATAGCCGTCGAGAAAATCGGTGACGCCGGCGGCGATGAAGATCGTCAGCGCGACCCAGCGCAGCCAGATGCCGCCCTGCCAGATGTCCTGCCAGTACATGCAGGCCACCACCGCCGGCACCGCCGCGATGCGCCCGTAGGTCAGGATATTGGCAAGCCCCAGCGGGCGCCCTGGCACGGGTATGGGTCTCGGTGTCACGGCTTCCATGAATCACAGGATACTCTTGTTAGCTCCGCACCAAAAGCAACGGTTTTGCGACCGTCCCCACTTCTTCTGCCGACCTTCGAGAGCACAATCGCGTTATTGATGGTTAACTGGGGCGCTCGTGAAAAAAATCGTAAATCTTGCGCGCCGTCTCAGCGCTCACCCCCGGAACCTTGGCGAGGTCAGACGGCGAGGCACGCTCGATCGCCTTCAGGGTTCCAAAGTGCTGCAAAAGTGCGCGCTTGCGGGTCGGGCCGATGCCGGGGATTTCCTGCAGGCCGGCCTCGCGCAGGTCCTTCTTGCGGCGGGCGCGGTGGGAGCCGATCGCGAAGCGATGCGCCTCGTCGCGCAGCCGCTGCACGAAGTAGAGCACCGGATCGCGCGGTTTGAGCATGAAAGGCGCGCGCCCAGGAACATGGAAGGTCTCCCGGCCGGCGTCGCGGTCCGGCCCCTTGGCCACGCCGACGAGAGGTATCTCGGTGAGGCCAAGCGCCGCCAGCGTCTCCTGCGCGGCCGTGAGCTGGCCGCGGCCGCCGTCGATGATCACGAGGTCGGGCCAGGGTGATTCGGCGCCCTCCGCGGGTTCTTCGCTGCCGATGTCCTCCTCGCGAGCCGCAGCCTCCAGCTCTCCTTGCAGGGTAGAGGGTAACGAAGGTCCTGGCTCGCCCGGCGCATCCGCAAGGGCCGCCGCCGGTGGCCGTGGCGCCTCCGCGATCAGCCGCTTGAAGCGCCGCTCCAGCACCTCGCGCATCATCGCGAAGTCGTCGCCGGGCGTCAGCTCGGCCGAGCGGATGTTGAACTTGCGATACTGGTTCTTCTGAAAGCCCTCGGGACCGGCGACGATCATGGCCCCGACCGCGTTGGTGCCTTGAATGTGACTGTTGTCATAGACCTCGATGCGGCGCGGCGGGCGAGACAGCGCGAAGCACTCCGCGAGCGCGGCGAGCAGCTTGCGCTGCGAGGACGTTTCGGCGAGCTTCCTGCCCAACGCCTCGCGCGCATTGGCGAGCGCATGGTCGACGAGGTCCTTCTTTTCGCCGCGACGTGGGTCGAGCACCTCGACCTTATGGCCGCTCTTGGCGGTCAGCGCCTCCCCCAGCAGCTCGCGCTCCGCGAACGCATGCGACACGAGAATAAGGCGCGGCGCGGGTTTGTCGTCATAGAACTGCGCCAGGAACGCGCTTAAGACTTCGCCGGCTTCGAGCGTACGATCGGCTTTCGGGAAGTAGGCGCGGTTGCCCCAGTTCTGTCCGGTGCGGAAGAAGAACACCTGCACACAGAAGAAGCCGCCGTCCTGATGCAGCGCGAACACGTCGGCCTCTTCCACGCCGCGCGGATTGATACCCTGATGCGCCTGCACCGCCGAGAGCGCCGCAAGCCGGTCGCGATAGATCGCGGCGCGCTCGAAATCGAGCGCGGCCGACGCTCTCTCCATTTCGGCGGCGAGCTCCTGCTTCACCTTGCGGCTCTTGCCGGAGAGAAACTCATTGGCCTCGCGCACGAACTCCCGGTATTCGGCAAACTCGATCTCGCGCGTGCAGGGGGCGGCGCAACGCTTGATCTGATGCAGCAAGCATGGCCGCGTGCGGCTTTCAAAGAACGCATCCGAACAGGAGCGCAGCAGGAAGGCGCGCTGCAGCACCGTGATGGTGCGATTGACCGCCCACACCGACGCGAACGGACCGTAGTAGCGGCCTTCGCGGGTGCGTGCGCCGCGGTGCTTGAGGATCTGCGGCGCCCAGTGATCGCCGGAGATCAGGATATAGGGAAACGACTTGTCGTCGCGCAGCAGCACGTTGAAGCGCGGCCGCAACCGCTTGATCAGGTTGGCTTCGAGCAATAGCGCCTCGGTCTCGGTCGCGGTCGAGACGAATTCGAGCGAGGCGGTCGCCGCGATCATGCGCTCGATGCGCGGGTCGTAACCGGTCGGCCGGGCGTAGGAGAGAATGCGCTTGCGGATGCTTTTCGCCTTGCCGACGTAGAGCACGTCGCCGTTGGCGTCGATCATGCGGTAGACGCCGGGCCCGCCGGGCGCGGTCTTGGCATGGCGCATGATCGCGGCGCGGCCGGCCGCGAGCGGCCCCGCCGCGACCGAGAGATCGATCGCGCGGTCAGCTTCCGGCAGGCTCTGCTCCTCGTCGTCCTCGACGAGCTCGGTCGACGGGTCGATGTCTTTCTTCGCGCCGCTCATGGCCTTAGAGGTCTCATGGCCCTAGAGGTAGTGTCCTGTCATGGTGAATGGAACGTCCATCAAGCCGCAGTCGCTACAGGGTTCCTTAAGCCTGTGGAGCGCTGGCCCCTAACGATTCATCAGCAGTTAAATAGCAAGTCGTCATAAATTTTACCGAAGAAAACCGCCCGCAATCTGCCCGCATCGGGCAACGAATGGTTGCGTTGCGGCGCGCGCCGGGGCGGCCGCGCGTCACGCGTCCGCGACCGGCGGGAGCGGCGGAGGCTCACGATGTTACGCATGATTTGCGGCGCGGCCGCGATCACGACGGCAGGTGCCGCGAGCGCTGCCGACATTCCGCCTTATACGGCGCCGGCCCTGGCGCGCGCCTACAACTGGACCGGCCCCTACGTGGGCGGCCAGCTCGGCTATCAATGGGGCAACACCACCCACAACCCGACCAGCCCTGGCGGCATCGCGGGCGGCGTGCGAGCCGGTTGGAATTGGCAAAGCGGCGCCTTGGTGTTCGGCGGCGAAGCCGATCTCAATCTCTCGGGCGCCGAGGACCGGTTTGCCTCCTGGAAGTTCTCCAACCCCTGGTTTGGGACGCTGCGTGGCCGCGTCGGTTACGCCTTCAGCAATGTCCTCGTCTACGGCACGCTCGGATTTTCCTTCGGGGGCGGCCGGGCGGAAATCGGCGGCGTCAGCGAGAGCAAGACGCATACCGGTTGGACGGCAGGCGCCGGCATGGAGGTCGGCCTCACGCGTGCCTGGTCGGCGCGGGTCGAGTATCTCTATATCGATCTCTCGGATCGCCCTTACGCACTGACCGGCGCCAATCACGGCTACGAGTTCGAGTTTGTTGCGGATCGGGGTCAATTATCGGTTCTGAGCGCAAACCGCTCGCGCGCCGAAGCGGGCCGGTGTTGCCCGACTTCGACAATTCCAAAAAAAGCGCTTGGTTCGCATTCGTTCTTATTCTCCCGCCACATTGGTCATGTACTCTTGTCGCACTGAGTGCCGAGTGGCCCCATCGAGCCGCTGATCGCGCGACTTTGGGAGGAGGTGCCCATGCTCAAGGCGTTTGCCATTTTGACCTTCTTGCTCACGTGTCTTGGTAGCGCGAGCGCCCAATATCCGTATGGCGGCCCGCGATTCCACGGCTGCGTCGCCTTCGAGCACACGAATTTCGGCGGCGCGCAATATCCGATCCGGGGCAGCGCCAGCATCGGCAACCTGGGCCGCTTTTGGAACGATCGGATCTCCTCGCTCGTCTGTTCCCGCAGATGCGAACTGACCTCCTTCGAGCACGTCAATTTCAGGGGCCGTAGGCAGACCTGGAATGGCAGCGTCCCGTTCGTGGGGCCATTCTGGAACGACCGCATCTCATCGATCATCGTCGAGTGCGGTTGACAACGGCCGTTGCTACAGCACGCCCGAGACCGTGAATTCCGCGACAATCGGCAGGCTGGCACTCGCCGCCCCTGAGCGGCTCTTCTTAGCATTTGTCTAACCATATCGCGGCATCGCGTGTGGAACGCGCCCCATGCGCGAGCAGCAGCGTGTTCATTATTCAGTAACGATAATCAATTTCGTAACTCAAGCCTGCGCAGATTCACCAAACCTTCAGCACGCTACCGATACTGTCCATAAACCAAGCCACTTCGGTGCATGTGCCTGTTGGCGTAGGAGTAGCGTGATGAAACGAGTGTTGTTGCTGGCGTGCTGCGGTGCGCTTGCGCTGTCGGGCGCAGCCAATGCAGCAGACTTTCCTTCCCGCTATCCGGTGACGAGAGCGCCAATCTATGCTCCGCTCTACAACTGGACGGGCTTCTATCTCGGCATCAATGGCGGCGGGGCCTGGGGCACATCTTCCTGGGACTCCACCGGCGATTTCGACCTCACGGGCGGCATGCTCGGTGCGACGGCAGGCTACAATTGGCAATTCGGCCGCTTTGTCCTGGGCGTCGAGGGCGACCTCGACTGGTCGAATATCAGCGGCAACACCTTTGCGTTCTGCGCCCTCGGGTGCGTGACCAGCAACACCTGGCTCGCGACCGTCCGCGGCCGCATCGGCTACACGTTTGACCGTGTCATGCCCTACTTCACGGGCGGCTTCGCATTCGGCGACATTCGCGCGCATACGCCTTTCTTTGCCGGCAAGGACGAGACCAACGCCGGCTGGACCCTCGGCGCCGGCCTCGAGGTCGGGCTGTTCGGAACGCTGACCGCAAAGGCGGAATATCTTTACGTCGATCTTGGCGACGTCAATTGCGGTTTCGCCTGCGGGGCACTTCCGAGCGACCAGGTGTCGTTCAGCGCCCACATGGTGCGCGGCGGGCTCAACTATCGTTTCTGATCGACGCGGATACGAGATGCGCGACAAGGCCCCGGGCAGCGCCCGGGGCCTTGTGCATCTTGCGCAATGCCATCACGTTGTGCGACGCCATCACGACGGCGGCGGGGCAGTGGCCGCAAACGCCGGCACGGCGGCGGAGAACTTGTCGAGCCAGGCGACCAGCCGCGGATGATCCTTGCGCCATTCGCCTTTGAATTGGAAATCGCGATAGCCGAGCGCGCAGGCGAGCGTGATCTCTCCGACATTCGGCGGCGCGCCGAGCGACGGCGGCGCCTCTTCGAGCGCGGCGAGCCCGCGTTTGACCTTGCCGGCCTGGTGATCGAGCCACTTCTGCACCGCCATGTCGGCTGGACGATAGCGTCCCTCGTACACAATCAGGATCGACGCATCGAGAATGCCGTCGGCGAGCGCCTCGAGCCGCAGCGCATCGAAGCGCGCCTTCGTCTCCTTCGGCAGGATCTTGCCGCCGCCCGCGATGACGTCGAGATATTCGAGGATCACCGGTGAATTGAACAGCGTCGAGCCGTCGTCGAGAATGAGCACCGGCACCTTGCCGAGCGGATTCTGCTTGCTGATCGGGTCGGCGGCATCTTGCGTCGAGGCGGGCTCGACCTTCACCTTGCCGTCGAGCCCCAGCACGCTCACCGCGACGCGCGCCTTGCGGCCGAACGGAGAGCCAAATCCAGTACGCAACGTGACCATGGACAACGCCACCCTTCTTGGCCGCCAACAGCGCGGTTGCGGCAGGATATCGGGAAAACTTTTGTCGGGCGCACCGGCACGCCCGTCTGCGTTCAGCCGGTAATGACGAGGTTTACGGCCTTGGGGCCTTTGCCTTTCTTATCGGGCTCGACATCGAATGAGATCCGCTGTCCCTCGGTCAGCGACTTGAGCCCCGCCCGCTCGACGGCGGTGATGTGGACGAACACATCGCGCCCGCCGTCATCGGGCTTGATGAAACCGTAGCCGCGCTCGCCGTTAAAGAACTTGACCGTACCTGCCATTGCCATTGGGAAGCTCCCAACCCCAAGCTGCCGCCGGCCCTCACGGCACGACGGCTCGGCTGGACATTCGCACGCGGGGTTAGGCATCGGCCTCTAGCGGCCTCAGTCACTCCGCCGGCCCCCAAAGGAGGCGGAACGTCAAAGCCAACGGTGCAACGTTAATCTAATCCCGACCTGTGGAAAAGTGGTGTTCAGGAACTTTCACCCACAATCCAATTCAGCCGGTGGCTGCCACCGTGGCCGCCCAGGATCGTCGCGAGCTCCGGCAGGATGGCGGCAAGCTCGGCCGCGAGCGTCCAGGGCGGATTGATCGCAATCAGCCCACAACCGCCAAGCGGACCCTCCGCCGGGGTTGCACCGACCGCAAGTTCGGCGCGCAGGATGCGCGCGATGCCCGAACGCTTGAGCCTGCGTGCGAGCGCATCCGGCCCCTGCCGGCCTTTGACCGGGTACCAGATGAGATAGATGCCGCTCGCCCATTTGCGGTGCGCGCCTTCGAGCCCGAGCGCCAGCCGGTCGAAATCGCGCGCGTCCTCGAACGATGGGTCGATCACGACCACGCCGCGCCGCTCCGGCGGCGGCACATAGGCGTTGAGCGCAACCCAGCCGTCGACGGCGACCGTCTTGATGCGGCGATCGCGCGCGAGATTGTGCGCCAGCGCGGCAAAAGCCTTCGGCTCAAGCTCGCAGGCGATGAGCCGATCCTGCGGGCGCAAAAACGCGCGCGCGAGCGCGGGCGACCCGGGATAAGTTGTCAGCGCCCCCGCGGGGTTGAAGGCCGAGACCACGTCGAGATAGGGCTTGAGCAGCGTGTGAACCGATGGCGCAATCGTCGCCGCCAGGAGCCGCGCGATGCCCGCTTGCCACTCACCGCTGCGCCGGGCCTCCTCGCCGGCGAGATCGTAAAGGCCCAAGCCCGCATGGGTGTCGATCACCCGAAACGCAGCCGGCTTGCCGAGCAGATGCACCAGAATACGCGCAAGTGCCGCGTGCTTGACGACATCGGCAAAGCTGCCGGCATGGAAGGCGTGGCGGTAGTTCATTTGGTCAGCATTGCTGCGTCAGAAGATGAGACGCCGATTGCTGACAGGCGCCGCCTCAAGGCTCTGACACGGCCGCGCCGCGCCGCAAGCGCACCGGTGGCATGATGAGCTTGTCGCGGCGGCAGGCGCGCCGGTTGGTCTCCTCGCAGGCGCGGAAGCCGAACTCCTTGGACAGGCAGATGCGCACCTCCTGCAGCCGCCGATTGTCGCAGGTCACCGCAATGGCATCGCGCGACAGACCCGGATTGGCCTCGACGAATGCCTCCTCGACCTCATCCGGCGTGACGGTGAGCGGACGCGTCAGCTCGATGTAGGCTTCTGGAATCTTCACCTGTGCACGGGCCTTGCGCACGGTGTCGAAATAGGCGCGCGGGTTGAGACCCGAGCAGGTGCCGTGCTTGTCCCACTCATGAAAGATGAGCCGCGGCGACGGCATCAGGTCGAGCATGGAGCTCACGATATTGCGATTAAGCCGCGGCGCCGGCACTTGGCAGAATTCCGGAAAGCCGCGTTCGTATTGTGGCCACAGCCCGTGCACCACGAACGAATAGGGCCGCGCCCCGCATTGATCCTGTGGCGGCGTGCCGCGCTCGCCGGCCGCATCGCAGAACGAGGGCGACCAGGACAAGGACAGCACATAGAAGTCGAACTGACCGGCCCGGTTCTGCCGACGATCCTGCGCCAGCGCCACGCCCGAGGCGAGCGCGACCACAATGATGAGCGACCAGCGGGCGAGATTTCTGAGCATGCAACACCCCCTCACAACGACGCTACAACGCGATCGGAACGTTACATGAACAAAACGGAAATGAAAAGGGGGTGATTAGGACAGCATACGTTCAGCGCTGGCGACCCGATGTTGCCGAGATGTCCTCAAGGCCGCGCCATTTTGCAGGCAGGGCTATAGGCCCAGTTGCGGTCGAGGCCGACCACGCACCATTCGACCCCATAGGTCGAGCCGATCATGCCCTGATCCTCGGCGATCGAGTAGTGGATCGGGTGCTTGAGACCGTCGGACACGAACGCAAGCGCCGTGCAATACCGACGCGGAATGGTGTCCGGCGGGCCTGGGCGGTAGGCGACCTCACGAATCTTGTCGAACGCCACGATGGTGAGGTTGGAGTTCCAGAAACGGCCCTCCTTGCTGGCGAAGCGGCTACTGATCTTGGAGAGCGCACCGGGGTAGTCGCACGGCGGCAGCGCGCCGTCGAAGCGCGGACCGGAAAGGTAGAAGTTCAGCTCCAGCGGGTTGCCGGCAGCCGCCGGGACAGCCGTCAGGACGACCAGCAAGGCGGCGAGCATCCAGGAATAAGTCGCACAAGCATACTCGGCACCAGCAGATCTGGCACAAGCAGATCTGGCACAAGCATACCGGCTCGACATCGGAGCATCTCCTCGAAGCAGCGGAAGTGTCACGGTGCCGCGCCGCCCCACCCCGGTCAAGGCCGCAGCGGCGGGCATGCGCCACAATCCCTGTGGATGGGGCACCCTCGCCACGGGCCTGCGGAAAGGCATCGCGCTTGTGGGTGGCTGGCCGCGCACGCTTTCATTCGCGGCACAGGCGCTCTAAGGTCATGATGGCAGGCGGACGCATTCGCGGGCTCCGCGCAAATTGTGTTTCCGGCCAGCGGAGGCGGTCATGCGGGTAGCGGCTATGTTGGCGTCGATCGGCATGACGCTCGGCATGGTCGGCGCCGCGCACGCACAGGCTTACATCAAGGGCAACGACACCGGCGGGATCATCACCTGGTCGTGCGAGAGCGAGCTTCTGGCGCACGAGCTTGCGGCAGCCCATTGCGCCCGGTTCAGCAAGTTCCATCGAATCACCAGCGTGCACCGTCGGGACGGCGACTACATCAGCTTCCATTGCCTGTGGGATAGGCGCAAGGCGCGCTATTCGATCCCGCCGGTGGGCACGCGCACCCGGGCCTGTCCGCCAACCCGCCATTCGCCCTACGTCTCGGCCCGCTACTGATCGGCCCCCCGATCGCGATGGCGCGGCCCCCCCGGCCGGCTGATTTCCGCTGCTTCATAGCCGCAAGCGCGCAATTGTCGCGGCCCGCCTAGCCGTGCCCGGTGTAAGCTGCGGCAACCCAAGAAAAAAACTTCGGCTAAAATAAAGAAAAAGGTTTGAGCCGCGCGTCGGCGCGATCAATCACAACAGGAAGGAACGACGAGATGCATCGAATAATCGCAACCGGCATTCTTGCAAGCGCCGCGCTTGCAGTTGCGCTACCCGCGCAGGCCGCCACGGTAACCCTCAAGGTAACGACCTGCCTGGCGCGCAACCACGACTTCAGCCAGGCTTTCACGAAGGCCTTCCTCGAGCCGATCAACGCCAAGGGCGCGGGTGTGAAGCTC
The DNA here is from genome assembly GCA_963753575.1 of uncultured Alphaproteobacteria bacterium. Taxonomy (GTDB): domain Bacteria; phylum Pseudomonadota; class Alphaproteobacteria; order Rhizobiales; family Xanthobacteraceae; genus VAZQ01. The sequence continues at coordinate 238,370 of CAVWCR010000001.1, read as the reverse complement.
ACCTATCTTGGCGGACCCGAGGTCACACCGTTCCAGGAGCAGGGGTCGTCGCTCAAGCGCGGACTGGTCGACATGATCATGTGTCCGGCGGCCTATTACAGCGGCCTGTTCGGTCAGGCGCGGTTGCCTGGTGCACAAACAAGCTCGGTCGAAGAGATCCGCAAGAATGGCGCCTGGGACATGATGGAGCAGGCCTGGAACGCTCACCTGAACGCTCACATCGTGTCGTGGGTGTTCGATGAGGGCCAGGTTTTCTACACCTACTTCGTAGACAAGCCGAAGGAGAGCACCAAGACCGGGCTCGACCTCAACGGAATGAAGATTCGGTCGACCGGACTATACAATCCGTTCCTCAAGGCGATGGGCGCGACCACCATCGTGATGGCTCCGGGCGATGTCTATGCCGGACTGCAGCGCGGCGTGGTCGCGGGTCTCGCCTGGCCATGGGGCTCGATCGGCCAGTATGGATGGCAGCGCTTCCTGAAATATCGCGTCAAGCCGTCGTTCTTCGGCGCTAGCAATCTTCTGCTGGTCAACCTCGACAAGTGGAAGAGCCTCAGCAAGGAGCAGCAGGCGCTGATCACCAAGCAAGGCCGCACGTTTGAACACGACGGCAGCGCCATCATCATCACCAAGGGCAAGGAAGACGACGCCAAGCTGAAGGCGGCAGGCGTCCAGGATCTCGAACTGAAAGGCGACGTGCGCAAAGCCTATCTGATGACGATCTACGAAGCCAAATGGGCGCAGAACGACAAGGTCAACACCGAAGCTGACTACAAGAAGCTCAGGGCGCTGCTCTACAATCCGGCGCATTCGGGAAGCTGATCGCCCACCAAAGCCGATGCTTTGATCCGGTCCCACCTGGGACCGGATTTTTTTGATCGAGACCCTGGCGGCGACCGGGCCGAAAGCCACTCCGCTCACATCAGACTTGGCAGGAACAGCGCGATGCTCGGGAAGATCACCAGGATCAAGATCAGCACCACGTCGCAGGCCAGAAACGGCAGCGCCGCGCCGGCCACCTGAAACAAGGTCGTCCCCTTCGGGGCGATGCCGAGCATGACATAGAGCAGGAGGCCGAACGGCGGCGTCAGTCCGCCCATGTCGATGGTCAGCAGCATGAACAGCCCGTACCAGATCGGATCGAAGCCGAGATGCAGCGCCATCGGAAAGAAGATCGGCACCGCGATCAGCATCATCGAAACGCCGTCCATGAACATGCCGAGCACGATCATGACCCAGAACATCGCGAACAGGATCCACAGCGGGTGAATGGCGAGGCCGCCAACCCAGTCGAGCAGGCCGGCGCTTGCCCCCGAATAGGCCAGAAGCTGGCTGAACACGGTGGAGTTCATCAGGATGAAGAACACCATGCCGGCGACGCGCACGGTGGAGTCTACCGCGACCACGATAGCGCTCCACGTCAGCGAACGGTACATCGCGGCAAGCATCATCACGCCGAGCACGCCGAGCGCGGCCGACTCGGTCGGCGTCGCCCAGCCCAGGATGATGAAACCCACCACCATGAACACGACGACGCTCATGGGCACGATATTGAGCACAGCGACGCGCAGCCGCACGCTCCAGGGCGCGGGCTCGACATCGTAGGCTGGCGCGCCCTTCGGATTGAAGAAGAGCTGCAGCCAGATCATCGCTGCGAACAGACCCGCGAGCAGGAAGCCTGGAATGAACCCGGCGACCAGCAATTGCCCGACATCGATGCCGGCGATCGCCGCCAGCAGCACCCCGAGCGCCGACGGCGGAATGATCATGGCGAGGCTGCCTGAGCCCAGGACCGGCCCCATCGACATGCGCCGGCTGTAGCCGCGGCGCTGCATCTCCGGCACCATCAGCGAGCCGAGCATCGCGGTGTTGGCCATCGACGAGCCGGTGAGCGTCGCAAACAGCGCGCCGCCCGCGACGGTCAGATAGCACAGCCGCCCCGGCAGCCGGCCGAACAGGATGTCGAGACCGTCAAAGACCCGAATGGCGAGGCCGGTGTGGAAGAACAGCGACCCCATCATGATGAACATCGGCACTGGGCCGAGCGTGAACCGCGAGATCAGGATGGTCGAGTTGGAGACGACCTGGAGCACCGAATCCGGGTTCCAGCCGGTGAAGAAGAGCCAACCCAGGATGTTGACGGTGACGAACGCGAGCGCCACCGGAAAACCCAGCCCCAGGAGCGTCACGATCATGACGAGCAGGAGCGCCAGAGCCCAGTACCACTCCATCGCTAGGCACTCTCTCTGACGTCGCTGCGGCTGCCGTACATCGAATCGAAGCCGAGCAGAAACCGGAGAAACTCGATGGCAACCAGCAGGAAGCAGAGCGGAATGGGCGCGTAGAGCGCCCACAACGGCATGTCGACGGCGCGGGTATCGATCTGCCCCTCGGCAATCGCCCCGATCAGCAGCCGCAGCGAGTAATAGCAGACGACGAGCGAGATGAGGGTGCACACGAGGTAGACGAACTTGGCCAGGACCTGCTGGATTGCCGCGGGCAGGAGCTGGGTGACTGCGTCAATGAAGACGTGCGCCTTAAGGCGCGCAAGCCAGGGCGCGGCCAGCATGGTGAACCACAAGAGTCCATATTCAACCAGCACGCTTGAATAGAGCCACGGCTTCAGCCCGACCGTGCGGATGAGCACGTCGCTGACGATCAGCAGGAACACCGAAAAGATGACGACGCCGGAGAGCGCCTTCAGAAGAAGGAGGAATTGCAGATGGAGGGCGCCGATGCGGTCCACGATCGCGGACTCCCGAGAAGGCTATGCTTGTCGCCAATCGTTTGGCCAAGTCGTTTGGCCAAGTCCTTTGGCCAAGTCTTTTGGCCAAGTCGTTTCGCTAAGCTACTTCCAGCGCTTGGGTGTAACTATAAGCGTAATTTTTGCTTGGCGCTGGGGACCTTTTGACGCGCAGGGCCGACGCGTGCGGCGTGCGGGCTTCCTCGGGGAGTCATCAACACCGCCCGGCGCGGTCGCGACAAGGGCCGTGCCCACCCGTTACAATGCGATTCGTCGCCATTTTTTCGGAGAGCCCCGCTCATGCGCCATTCCTTTTGCCCCCCTTTGCGCAGCGCGCTGCTGGTGCCAGCGGCCCTTTGCCTGATCGCCGCCACGCCCGCGGCCGCGCTCGACCTGCCGGCCCGCAAGGCGGGCCTGTGGGAGGTCAAGATGACGTTCGAAGGCCGCAACCTGCCGCCGCAGGCCATGCAGCAGTGCATCGACGCGGCGACCGACAAGGCGATGAATTCATTCAGCGGCGGCCTGCACCAGAGCATGTGCTCGAAGCAGGACGTGAAGAAGCTGGGCAATACGATCGTGGTCGACAGCGTGTGCGAAATCGCCGGTGCGACCACCACGTCGCATGCGGTGGTCACCGGCGACTTCAACAGCGGCTATACCGTGAAGGTGACCTCCAAGCGCTCGGGCGGGCGGGCCATTCCGGGCATGTCGGCGGACGGCACCACCAGCATGACCATCGAGGCCAAGCACCTCGGCGCCTGCAAGGCTGGCCAGAAGCCCGGCGACATGATCATGGCGGGCGCGCACAAGATCAACATTCTCGACATGCAGAAGATGCTGCCGGCGAACATGCGTGGCGCAGGCCAGAAGAAGTAGACCTCAATATCGCAACAGCGAGTCCTATTCAGCCTTAGCCTTGTTCCCAGGCTTCTTAGCTTTGGCCGCTTTAGCCTCGGCTCTCGCGAGATCTTTTGCCGCCTTAGCCTCGGCTTTGGCTCTATCCTTGGCTGACTTGGTCTCAGCTTTGGCCTTGTCCTTGGCCGCTTTAGCCTCAGCTTTCGCCTTATCTCTAACCCGCGCCAGCACTTTCTTCACGCCCCGGACCAACTCGTCCTCCAGCACTGCAAACTGGGCATCGGCCAGCTTCCGCTTGTATTCGTCGCGGTCCTGGCTCACGCTCGCAAGCTCGGCGCCGAGCGCGAGGTCCTTGATCTGCACCTCGCCTTTGACCTTCTCATCACCACCCTGGATCACGGCGCAAGGCGAGTTGCGCTTGTCCGCGTATTTGAGCTGCTGGCCAACGCTGTGCTTGGGATTGCCGAGATAGAGTTCCGCGGGGATACCGGCGCCCCGAAGCCTTGCTACCATTGTCTGGTAGTCTGCGATGCGATCGCGGTCGAATACGGTCACGACCACAGGCCCAGGCGCAGGTTTGTCATTGAGTTTACCGATCATTGTGAGCGCGGCTTGTAGGCGCGACACCCCGATGGAGAAGCCGGTCGCCGGCACGGGCTCGCCGCGAAAGCGCGACACCAGTCCGTCGTAGCGCCCACCACCACCGACTGAGCCAAAGCGCACGGGGCGGCCGCTCTCGTACACGGCTTCCAGCGTCAGTTCTACCTCGTAGACCGGGCCAGTGTAATATTCGAGACCGCGCACGACAGAGGAGTCAACTCTAATTCTCTTGCTGCCAAATCCGGCAGCCTCGCAGACACGAACAATGTCCTTCATCTCTCGAATACCTTGAAGAGATACCGGGCTCTTCGAAAAGCAGACTTCCCAAGCCTCCAACGTCTTCATGTTGTCGACGTAGGTCGATACGCCAACGCGCTCCATATCACGAGATTTGCCAGCGTCGTCGGCTCGCCCCATGGCGAACGCGCCTGAACCCCCTATCGAGCCAAATTGGAAGCCTAGAATCTCTACGGCTTTCCACAGGCTTTCAACCAATCCAATTTGCTCCTCAGTCAAACCCGCTCCTCTCGTAAAGTCGCCGCTCTCATCCTTTCGCCCATCGCCCAGTAGTTGCTTGACGCCCTCAACGCCGAGCCGATCGAGCTTGTCGATTGCTCGCAAAACTGTGAGACGCTTTCCCGCATTCGCCTCACCAACAAGCCCAATCGCTTCAAGCACGCCATCGAGCACCTTGCGATTGTTCACCTTCACCACATAGCTGCCGCGCGGAACGCCCAACGCCTCCATCGTGTCCGCCGCCATCATGCACATCTCGGCGTCGGCCGCCATCGAGCCCGAGCCGACCGTATCGGCATCGAACTGCATGAACTGGCGGAAGCGGCCGGGGCCAGGCTTCTCGTTGCGGTACACATAGCCGTAGCGATACGAGCGATAGGGCAGCGGCAGATTCTGGAAATTCTCCGCCACGTAGCGCGCGAGCGGCGCGGTCAGGTCATAGCGCAAGCTCAACCATTGTTCGTCGTCGTCCTGAAACGAGAACACGCCCTCGTTCGGGCGATCCTGGTCGGGCAGGAACTTGCCGAGCGCATCGGTATATTCAAACGCCGGCGTCTCCACCGGCTCGAAGCCGTAGCGCTCGTAGACCGCGCGGATCTGCTCGACCATGCGCCGTGTCGCCGCGATCTCGGCCGGACCGCGGTCGCCGAGCCCGCGCGGCAGGCGTGCCTTGAGCTTGTTGGATTTGTCGGTCTTTTCGGCCATTGTCGATCTACATTTGCAAGATGCCGGGTTGGTAGCAGCCGCTTCGCGCTTTGTCATTATCCGCGAAAGCGGCTAATAACCCCCGCTATTCATTGAGAGTTCAGCGACGATGCCCGCCCGCGCGGGCTTCACGGAAAGGCCGCGATGCCCGCAACCGCCCCCGTTCCCAACGATCTTGAAGCCTATTGGCTCCCGTTCACGCCCAACCGCGCCTTCAAGAAGGCGCCGCGGCTGATCGCGCGCGCCAAGGACATGCACTACTACACGCCCGAGGGCCGCGCCGTGCTCGACGGCGCCTCCGGGCTCTGGTGCACCAACGCCGGCCACAACCGCGACCCGATCGTGCAGGCGATCCGCGCGCAGGCGGCCGAGCTCGACTATTCGCCCGCGTTCCAGTTTGCCCATCCCAAGGCGTTCGAACTCGCCAGCCGCGTCGCCGCGCTTGCGCCGGAAGGGCTCGACCATGTGTTCTTCGCCAACTCGGGCTCGGAGGCGGTCGACACCGCGCTCAAGATCGCGCTCGCCTATCACAACGTGCGCGGCGAGGGCGCGCGCACGCGGCTGATCGGGCGCGAGCGCGGCTACCACGGCGTCGGCTTTGGCGGCATCGCGGTCGGCGGCATCGTCACCAACCGCAAATTCTTCGGCACGCTGCTCGCCGGCGTCGACCATCTGCCGACGACCTACAATCGCGAGCAACAGGCTTTTACCAAAGGCGAGCCCGAGTGGGGCGCACACTTGGCGGACGAACTCGAGCGCATCGTCGCGCTGCATGATGCCTCCACCATCGCAGCCGTGATCGTCGAGCCGATGGCGGGCTCGACCGGCGTGATCCCGACGCCGAAAGGCTATCTCCAGCGGCTGCGTACGATCTGCGACAAGCATCGCATCCTTTTGATCTTCGACGAGGTCATCACCGGCTTCGGCCGGCTCGGGCACGCCTTCGCGGCCGAGCGCTACGGCGTCACGCCCGACATGATCACCTTCGCCAAGGGCATCACGTCGGGCGCGGTGCCGATGGGCGGCGTGATCGTGAAGGGTACGATCCACGATGCCTTCATGCGCGGGCCCGAGCACGTGATCGAGCTGTTCCACGGCTATACCTATTCGGCGCATCCGCTCGCCTGCGCAGCCGGCCTGGCGGCGCTCGATCTCTACCGCGAAGAAAGCCTGTTCGAGCGCGCGCACAGGCTGGAGCCGCTCTGGGCCGATGCAATCATGAGCCTCAAAGGATCGCCCAACGTGCTCGACATCCGCTGCGTGGGGCTGACTGCCGGCATCGATCTCGCCGCGCGCCCCGACGCGGTCGGGCGGCGCGGCTACGACGCGATGGTGCATGCCTTCGAGACCGAGGGCCTGATGATCCGCACCACCGGCGACACCCTCGCGCTCACGCCGCCCTTGATCGTGAGCGAAAACGAAATCGGCGAGATCGTCGAGAAGGTCGCGCGCGTGATCAAGGCGGTGGCGTAGTTGGCTTCCTGTTCCAACGCCGGCTGCAGCAGCCGGTGGCGGCGATCTGTGTGCGGCCCGGGCCGGTCGACGCCTTCACTGTTCAATCATCCTCGACGATCGACTTCAGCATCGTCTGCAGCTGCTCGCGCTGCAGCTTGCGGTTCTCTCCGCGCGGGATCTCTTCGACCACGAACAGCTTGTCGATATTGCCACTGAACTTTTGCTCCGACTCGATGTGGCGGCGGAACTCGCCCACGTCGGCGCCGTCCTCGAGCACCACGCCGATCCAGATCTCGGCAAAGCCCGCCTCACCCATGACGCTGCAGGCGCCGGCGTCACACACGCCGGGCGCGGCAAGCAGGAACTCCTCGAAGTCGGTGGTCGCCAGCTTGACGCCGCCGCGATTGAGCACGTCCTCGCGCCGGCCGGCAATGCACAGCACGCCATTGTCGGTGAGCCAGCCGATGTCGCCGGGATAGAGCCAATTGGATTCGACACCGGCGTCGGGCGTGCGCGCAGCGGCAATCGCGCTGGAAAACGGCGTCTGCACGCGCACGAACCCTTCGCTGCCGATCGGCAGCACCGCGCCCGCAGCGTCGACGATCTCGACTTTGACTTCCGGCACCACGAAACCGGCTGCGTCGGGAATGCCCGCAATCATGTCGTGCGGCGCCATCGCAATGGCGCCAGCCTCGGTCGAGGCGTAAAGCACGGTCACCTTGTGGCACAGGCTGCGCTTAAGTTGTTCGATGCCCTGGCGCGAGATCATGCCACCCGCGATTCGCAGCACCTTGAGGGACGACAGCCGGAAGCGGGCGCCATTCTCCTGGATCTCCGCCAGCGCAATCGCTTGTTGTACCGAAGCGACCATGAGGTCGACTTTGTGAATGTTGGCCAGCAGCAGCGTCGGCTGACCAAAGGGCGCAAAACAGACGGTCTTGCCGAAGTGGAGGATTTCGCTCACATGATGAAATCCGAATGAGCTGGAAAGACTCGGCGCCACCAGCGCACGCTCGAAGTCCACGAATGCTAAGACCTTTGAATGGAGAACGCGCTGCGCGCGCGCTTGCGGGGTATGCACGGTCATCTTCGGCCGGCCGGTCGAGCCGGAGGTGAAGAAGATGACGTCGCCGTCGCGGCCAGCCGACGGCACGACGGCGCCCTCCTCGGAATGACGTGTGCGGGCGCTCATCCAGGCGTCGTTGAACAGAATCGTGGTGCGATCGGTCCAGACGAGCCCGCCATGCTCGGACACGAGCGTATCGGCGCCGGTCGACGGCAGATGCTCAAACAGCCCCTCGCGCGCCGGTATGATGCTGAAACCGGCATGCAGGAGGCCAAGGCTCGCGACCAGCATGCGCGCTGGTTCCCCAATCGCGACAGCGACCGGCTTGGCCGGATCAAGCTCGGAGCCGGCGAAATGGCTCGCCGCCGCCAGAATGGCGTCGGCCAGCATCCGATAGGTCTGAACGCCATGCGGCTGGATGATGGCGGGGTGGGCTGGCGTTGCATTGGCCCAGAACAGGATCGCGTCGACAATCTGCATCACGCGTTGCCCCTGCGCAGGCCGAGCAGCATTTCTTTCAGCGTTTGTTTTTGAACTTTGCCGAGCTCACCACGCGGCAGCTCCGGCAGCACGAACAATTCGGACAGATTCTCACCCACCTCGGGGTGGGCTTGCGCCTTGGCCTTGAGCACCGCACAGTCCGCCGGACCGTTCGCAACCACCGCCACCCACAGACGCTCCACTCCCGCTGCATCGGGTACGCCGCAGGCCGCCGCTTCGCGCACCTCCTCCATCGCTTCCAAGGCTTCTTCCACCCGCCGTGCGGACACCTTGCTGCCGCCGATGTTGATAATGTCGGAGGTGCGGCCGGCGAGGCACAGAAGCCCATCATCAGTCAGGCGCCCCATGTCGCCAGGATAGAACCATCGGTCCGCCACGGGGCCGCCCCCGGGATTGACGTTGCCGAGGAAGCGCGGCGTGCGGAAGCGGATGACGCCGTCACGACCCTGTGGCACCGGGTTGCCCGCATGGTCCACAATCTCGACCTCGGCCCAGGGCGCCACGAAGCCGACCGCTCCAGTGATTCCCTCGATCAGGTCAAATGGCGCCAACGCCGCGGTCCCGGCCTCCGTCGAAGCATATTCGTTGATAACCGTTGGGCAGAGCACCGTACGGATACGCTTGGCGCCCTCGCGGCCGATGGTGGCGCCCCCCATCATAATCGTCCGCAGCGAATCGATCGGCAGTTCGCGCTTCAACTCTTTGAGCTCTGCCAGCCCCAGTGCCTGCTGGGGCGACGCCACAATAGCGTCGATCTGGAACAGGCCGATCAGATGCAGCATGGCTTCTGCTGTCGCGGCATGACACGCAGTCTTGCCGGCATGGAGAACCTCACAAGCCCGATTGAAGCCAAACGAGCTCGCCAGCCCGGGAACGATAAGGACAGATTGCAGCGTCGCGTCGGCTGTGAGGCGCAAAGCCACATGCTCATCCAGGCCCCGCCGGCTCTGGACGAATTTCTTCGGCAGCCCCGTCGTGCCAGAGGTGAAAAAGATCAAGTCGACATCACCGACTGGGCGCCGCCGGTAAACACGGCGCTCGGTGGGGGAGGAAGCTGCCGGCAGCCAAGAATTATCGAAGCGGATATTGCGTCCGCCGCTCGCGACAAAACCCTCCACATCGTAGATTAGATTTCGGATACCATTAACCTGCAGGTGTTTGATCAAGCCGCGGTTCGCCGGTGCCGCACTGAAGCCGGAGCGCAACAAGGCAAACACCACCGCGATGGTCAGCGCGGGGTTGCCGATCGCGGTCGCCACCGGCTCATGCGGGTCGAGCCCAAGCTGATCGATCCGGCTCGAGATCGAATCGATCGCATCAGCCAAGCCACCAAATGTGGTGACAAGCTCGGGCAACACGACAGCAGGCCGGTGCGGATCGATGCGCGCCCAGTGAAACACCATGTCAACGACGTGCATGCGAGCTTGGCCCTGTGGCGCGAAAAAAAGCTTCAGGCGAGCGACTGCACGTCGCAGGCGCGACTGCTGGCGCTCATAGCGCGACGCCCCATGGAAACGAAGGCCTCGGAACAGGTTCCGAGGCCTTCGGGACAATCCTCAATCGCACACGAGACGAGAGGCCCTGTGCGAATCAGAACTTATAGTTGACCTTCACCCGGCCGACGACCGCCTGATTCGAGAACTTGAAGGTCGTGGTCTTGCCGGGAAAGCCAGGATCGCTAGCAGTAAGACTCGAGCGCCCGAGATCAACGAACAGGCCCTCGAGTCCGATGGTCCAGTTGCGGTTGATCATGTGCTCCACGCCGCCGCCCACGGCCCAGCCCACCCTGGTCTTGCTGGACGAATATTGCCCATCAAAGAGCGAGTTCCGGACCCCGCCGATTGCCAGGCCGGCGGTGGCGTAGGCCATAGTGTCGCCAACCGCGAGGCCAAAGCGCCCACGTACCGTGCTCAACCAACGGATCGAGCTGGAGGCGAAAGTGTATCCTCCTTCCGAGAAGGAATTCTTACCGGTGAGCCCCGAGATGTCACCCTCAAGACCAAATACAAAGTTGCCGTGTTGCCAGTTGTAGCCAAGCTGGCCGCCACCGATAAAAGCAGTCTTGGAAAACGAGATGCCGTACGTGTCAAGCTGCGTCTGCTGCCACGCCGCACCAGCGTGCGCGCCAATGTACCAGCCCGTCCAACTTGCCGCCGGCTCGACATAACGCGGAGCCTTGATCGGCATGTCGGCCGCTTGCGCCCCCGGCATGGCCGCCGCCGCCGCGAAGCCGGCCGAAGTCGCAAGCAGAAACCTCTTCTTCCTCATGGGGAACTCCTCTGTTCGATGACGCCCTGTACCACACGCATGACGTGCGAGCCGCCACACGCATTTACCGCCGATCACAATTCCCCCATATGTGTCGAGAAACACACATATTTTTCATTTCCGGGCTGTTATTTACTAACCGCCCGAGCGCCCACGGCATCACGCCCGGCATGGTCACCTTCGCCAAGGGCACAACCTGGGGCTCGGTCGATGGGCGGCGTGATCGTGAAGAGGTTCGGTCGACCACGCCGGGCAGCGCGGCTACGACGCGATGGTGCATGCCGTCGAGCGCGAGAGCTTGATGAACCGCACGACCGGCGACACGACCGCGCTCACGCCGCCCCTGATCGTGAGCGATCGCGATTGAACCTAAAGCGATTTCGCTCCAGGCCAGCGCAACGTGTTCGGCTCGTCAGCGAGAGCCCTTCGGCTCTTTCTTGCTCCTGCTCGCCTTTTCCTTCTTGTCCTTCTTGGCGTCCCGCAGCGGCACCACGTTGGACACGCCGGCGCTCCTTCGCAGCGCCTCCTTGAGGTCGAGCGGCCGGCCATGCTTACGCAAGAGATCGCGGAACGCCTCGTCGGCCAGTTCCTGAAAGTCCTTCATCTGGTCGTGCGCCAGCAAATTCAACGCATGCCAAGTCTCGTCATCAAATTGAACGCGTTTGCCACGCTTCGCCCGTACTCCAGAGCTTGATCCCGCCAAAGACCGATCCGCCAAGTCCAAACTGCCAAGTCCAAACTGCCAAGTCCAAACTGCCAAGTCCAAACTGCCAAGTCGAAGGCGTCCGCACCGTAGTCCGATCCAACATGCGTCCGCCATCCGGCCACAGCCCGCGGAGCTTTCGCTGTTGCGTGTTGGTCGCATCTAGCAAGCCAACCGGCGGCTGGAGCTATTCCGCGCTCATCCTCACACCTTCTTAAGGGTCGGATGATTACATGCAAGGCTCACAGCCAGTCAGGCCGATCAATGGTTGCGCGCGTTGGCAAGCTGCGCGAACCAACGGCCCTGCGCGCGAGAGAGATGAACCGATGAAGAAGCCGCTACCGGACGCGATGTTCGGCGAACGCGAACAGGTTCGCCTCTCCGCTATCAGCAACTGGGTGCTCGATCAGGGCGTGACCGAGATTGTCATGACCGAGCGGCAGTTCTGGAAGTTCGTCGCGGCGCAGCCGCTCGCCGAGAAGCCGTGGACGACCTTCATGGGCCGCTCGATCCGGGTGCCGGACATGCCGGAAGCCAGCCAGCGGTCGCTGGGCCTGTTCAGTTCGCAGGGCAACATCTGAGCACGCGACCGACGGCGCGCGACGACGCGCTTGGCTTCGGCCGGTCAAATCCGCGCCGGATGCTTCGCCTTGACTCAAGTATTTCGCCATTGAATATAGCGGCCGCGTCCACACTCCCCGTCGCGTCCGGAATCCCTGATGAATATCGTCGAGCCGATATTGTATCAATGCAAGCTCAATCCACTGACGCTTGCCATCTTTGCGCCGGGCTCCGAAGTCAGCTCCGTCAATTATGGCACGCTCGAGAAACTGATTCATAACGCCGCGCAGGCCGCGCTCAAGACTGGCATCGCCCCCGGCCAAATCGCCGCGGTTCTCGTGCGCGATACCATCCTGCACTCCGCGCTGATCTTCGGATTGATGCGGTTCGGCGTCATCACGGTGTCGCTGCGCTCGAACCGGGTACCGGACGGCATCAAGGCCGACGTCATCCTGACCGATGTTCCGCAGCAATTCTCCGGCAACACGACCGTGATCGCTGTCGATTACGCCTGGATCGAGGGTAACGGAAAGGCGCCGGACTACGAGCGCATCCACACCGGCAGCGAAGACGACATCTGCCGCATCCTGTTGACCTCAGGCTCGACCGGCGACTCCAAAGGGCTGGCCTTCACCCACAAGTTGCTGGCCAATCGCATCGCGAACTACGCCTATTCGAAGGGCCCGCGATTTGCGCACTGCCAACGCCTGTTCTGCGATCTCGGCATCGCGACCTCGCCGGGGTTCCGCTATTCCCTGGCGCTGTTGAGCCGCGGCGGCGCGATCTACTTTCTGGGCGATGATCCGGCCGACATCCTGCAGGTGATCGACCTGCACAAGATCAACGGCATGGCGACCTCGCCTTACGGCCTCGGCGAGTTCCTGAAGTTCTACGAGGCCGACAGCGCGTTCGAGGTAGGCTTCGACCACATCATCTGCCAAGGCGCGATGCTGTCGCGCGAGTTGTCGCGGCGCGCGCGCGTACGCATGTGCCAGAACGTCTACAGCACCTACGGCGCCACCGAGACGACGACCGTCGCGCTCGGGCCGGCCAGCATGATCGAGGACGCGCCCGGAGCCGTCGGCTTCGTGCTGCCGGGCGTCACGGTCGAGGCGGTCGACGACTCCGACCAGGTGCTCCCGCCAAAGCAAGACGGCTTGTTGCGAATTCGCAGCCACAACATGGTGACCGGATATTATGGCGATCCGGAAACCAGCCGAGCCTTCTTCCGCGACGGCTGGTTCTATTCCGGCGACATCGGGCAACTGACGCCCGAGGGCCTTCTGATCATTTCGGGCCGCAAGAAGACGGCGCTGAACATCGGCGGCGACACCGTGAACCCCGAGCGGGTCGAGGCGATGATCACATCCTTCCCCGGCGTGTCCGAGGCCGGCGCCTTCGCGGTCAACAACGAGCTCGGCATCGCCGAGCTCTGCGCGCTGATCGTGACCGGCGCGCCGATCAACGAGCAGGCGCTGCGTGAGTTTTGCGCCAGCCGGCTGCCACCGTCTTGCGTGCCTGCCCGCTTCATCATCGTCGATGCGCTGCCGCGCGCGGGCCAAGGCAAGCTCGATCGGCCGCGGCTCGTTGAAGTCGCCAACGCCAAGCTGAACCTGTCTTGACCCGCCACGTTCGTGCTCGCCACCGCGCGCCGAAGGAACGCTGAGCCATGAACATCGTCGAGCCGATCCTGTTCCAGTGCCGGCACCAGCCGCCGGTGGCGGCGATCTGCGTGCCGGGCCCCGGCATCGGCCTGATCAGCTATCGCAGGCTCGCGCAATTCATTCACAACATCGGCGCCCGGCTCGCCGCGGCCGGTCTGCGGCCGGGACAGCTCGTCGCGGTCAACATCGAGGATCAGATCTTCCACATCACGACGCTGCTTGCGCTGGCGCGGCTCGGCATTGCGAGCGTCTCGGTGCGTGGCCCTGCGCGCCTGCCGGTGCCGGTCGAGGCCTTCATCACCGACAAGACGCTGCCGACGGGCCTCGTCGACCGCGTGATCCTTGCCGATTTGTCGTGGACCGAGGGCGACGGCACCGCGGTCGCTGCGGCGCCGGTTCGCCCGGACGATCTCTGCCGCGTGATTCTGACCTCGGGCACGACCGGCGATCCCAAGGGCGTGCCCATCAGCCATCGCCTGCTGGCCGACCGCATCGCGCGCCACACCACCGTGTTCGGGGCGCGGCTCGCCGATTGCCGGCGCGTCTACAGCGACATGCCGATCACCACCTCGCTCGGCTTCCAGTTCCTGGTCTACACGCTCTGGCGGGGCGGCACGTATTTCCTCCCGGGCGACAGTTTCGAGAACACCCTGCAGGCGATGGAGCAATACCGCGCGCAATGCGTGCTGGCGCCGCCGAGCGGGCTCGAGCTGCTGTTGAAATGGTTCGAAATAACGCCAGCCTACCAGAGCAACCTCGAGGTCGTGGTCACCGGCGGCGACCTACTCTCCGACATGCTGTCGCGCCGCGTGCGCGCGCGCATGTGCTCGCACCTGATCTCGGCCTATGGCTCGACCGAGGCCAGCATCACGGCGAGCGCGCATGCGCATGCCATCGACCGCATCCCGGGTGCGGTCGGGCACCTCACGCCCGGCGTACGCGCGCAGATCGTCGACCGTGACGGCGTGGTGCTGCCGCCCGGGCGCGAGGGCCTGCTGCGGATCCGCAGCGAGTTCGCGGTCGATCGCTACCTCGGCGAGCCGGCCGGCAGCGATCGCGTGTTCCGCGACGGCTGGTTTTATCCCGGCGATCTCGCGACGCTCGATACCGAAGGGCTCCTGGTCATCACCGGGCGCGACAAGACCGTGCTCAATATCGGCGGCGACAAGATCAATCCCGAGACCGTGGAGGCGGTGGTGGCGGCCTTCCCTGGCGTAGCCGAGGTGGCGGTCACGAGCCTGCCCAACCCGGCCGGCATCCACGAGGTCGTGGCCGTCATCGTGTGCCCGCAGCCGATCGACCTGGAAGCGCTGACCAGGCATTGCGGCGCCAACCTCGCACTGCAATTCGTGCCGTCGCACTTCCTCGTGGCGGACCGGTTGCCCCGCAACGACATGGGCAAGATCGACCGCCACCAGTTGGCCGAGCGGTTGCGGATGGCTCAACAGTGAGCCCGCAGCGCTGAAGCGCGGGGCGCAAAGTGCACAAGGTCACTTGAATCCCGCAGCCATCCACTGATCGACGTCTAGCGGCTCGACCATGACGTCGCGGAATCCGACTTCGGTCATCCAGCCCACGCAGTCGGCCTCGCTGAAGTCAAAGCCTCCTGTCGTCATCACCATCATGAAGAGGCTGTTGAGCAACCCGGCCGGTCGCTGCCGCCGCTCACCGTCAAATAACTTCTCACAAACGATTGCGGCGCCCCCCACCGGAAGCGCATCGTAGACCTTGCGCAGCAGCTGCTTCTTGGTCGCAAGGTCCCAGTTGTGCAGGATGCGGCCGAGCACAAAGACATCACCCTCGGGCAGCTGGTCCGCAAAGAAATCTCCGGCCTGAAAGACGACGCGGTCGGCGAGCCCATGGCCCTCGACATAACGCTCGAACAGCGGCTTGAGCTGCGGAAGATCGAAACCGACGGCGCGCAAGTGGCCGTGGGCGTGCGCGATCTCGACCGGCAGACAGCCTTGCGCAGTGCCGATATCGACAAGCCGACGATGGTCCCGCCATGGAAATTTGCCCGCAAGCGCGCGCGCCGGCAGCAGCGTTCCACCCGTCATTCCGTTGGCGAACAGTTCGAGCGCGGCCGGATCGGCATAGAAGGCCGGGTAGTTCCCGGTCGCACGCGTGCCGCTCTGCGGCGCACCGGTGCGTAGTGCAGCGGTCAAGCGACCGTAGAACTCGTATTCGCGGGCGCCCAGATAGACCAGCATTCCCCCGATATCATCTGGTTGTCCGCGCACGAGGTAGCGCGCGGCATCCGCCGAATTGGAGTATTGCCCGTCGGCGCCGCGCTGAAGCACGCCGAGAGTGACGAGCGCGTCGAAGAAGTCGCGCGCGCCGCGCGGATGTACCCCGGCCCGTTGCGCGAGCGTTTCGAGGTCGCACGATCCGTCGGCAAGCTTGGAAAAGACGTCGAGCTCGACGGCACTAAGCAGCACCCTGGCGGCGCGGAAGCCATACGCCAGCTGGACGATGCGATCGGGTCCGACATGATGCTCGTCCATTGACGACGGGTCCGACTTTCGAGGCGGCGCGCGCAGCGCAAGTTCAATTGTCTTCATGGATCGACTTCAACATAGCCTGTAATTCCTGACGCAACAGTTTGCCATTCTCCCCGCGTGGGATCTCTTCCACTACGAACAACTTGTCGATATTGCCGCTGAATGTTTGCTGGGACTCGATATGCTGCCGGAAATCCGCCATGTCGACGTCCGGCTCAAGAATGACGCCGACCCAGATTTCGGCAAAGCCCGCCTCTCCCATCACACTGCAGACGCCCGCATCATGCACCCCCGGCGCCGCGCGCAGGAACTCCTCAAAGTCGGTGGTGGCTAGCTTGACGCCGCCGCGGTTGAGCACGTCCTCGCGCCGCCCCGCGACGCACAGCACGCCGTTGTCGGTAAGCCGGCCGATGTCGCCCGGGTAGTACCAGGGCGGCTCTGGGCCTGTGCCAGGCTTGCGCGCCAGCGCCGTGTAGAGCGGCGTCTGCAACCGGATGAAACCTTCGGCGCCGATCGGCAGCACGGCGCCCGCCGCATCGACGATCTCCACCTTGACCTCCGGCATCACGAAGCCGACCGCGTCGGGAATGCCGGCGATCATGTCGTGCGGCGCCATCGCGGCGGTGCCCGCCTCGCTCGAAGTGTAGGACACGATGATGTTGCGGCATAGATTGATCTTCAGCCGTTCGACGCCCTGGCGCGAGATGACGCCGCCGCCGACCCGCAGCGCCTTCAGGCTTGGCAGCCGGAAATGCGCAGTCTTCTCCTGAATCTCTGCGAGCGCGATCGCCTGCTGGGTCGAGGTGAACATGATGTCGATGTCGTACACGTTGGCAAGCAGCAGCATCGGCTCCCCGAACGCGGCGAAGCACACGGTCTTGCCGGCATAGAGGATCTCGCTGGCGCGCTGGAATCCATAGGCGCTGGAGAGGCCCGGCGCCACCAGCGCGCGCTCAAAGTCCGCGAACGTTGATGTCTTGGAATAGAGAATGCGCTGGGCGCGCGCCTGCGGCGTCTGCACGATCATCTTCGGCTTGCCGGTCGAGCCCGAGGTGAAGAAGATCGTGCTGCCATTGCGGCCCACAGACGGAGGCGCGACGGGGCGCGTTCCGCCGCGGGCACTCATCCAGGCTTCGTTGAACAGGATCGTGGTGCGGTCAGTCCACACCGTGACGCCATGCGCGGACACAAGTGTATCGGCACCGGTCGCGGGCAGATGCTCGAGCAGCACCTTGGAAGCTGGCACAACACTGAAGCCGGCGTGCAGCAGGCCCAAGCTCGCGACCAGCATGCGAACCGGATCCTCGATGTCGACCGCGACCGGCTTGTCGGGATCGAGTTCCGAACGCGCGAAGTGGCCGGCTGCCGCCAGGATCGCGTCGGCCAGCATCCGGAACGTCTGCACGCCCTGCGGCTGGATGATGGCGGGATGGGCGGGCGTCGCATTTGCCCAGAACAGGATCGCGTCGACGATCTGCATCAGGACCTCTTGCTCAGGCCAAGCAGCAGCTCCTTGAGCCTGGGCTTCTGCACCTTGCCGAGATCGCCGCGCGGCAGCTCTGGCAGCACGAACAACTCGGACAGGTTGTCGCCGATATCTGGATGCGCTCGGGCCTTCGCTTTGAGGGCAGCAGCATCGACTGGCCCGCTCGCCACCACCGCCACCCACAATCGCTCGACACCGGCCGCATCCTCGATGCCGCAAGCTGCAGCCTCGCGCACCTCTTGCATGCTCTCGAGGACTTCTTCAATTCGGCGCGCTGATATCTTGGTACCTCCGATATTGACGATGTCGGAGGTGCGCCCCGAGAGACACAGCAGGCCATTGTCGGTAAGGCGTCCGATGTCGCCAGGATAGAACCACTGATCGGTGGCTGCACCGTTGGCACTGGCATTGGCGATGAATTGCGGCGTGCGATAGCGGATGATGCCTTCCCGCCCGGTCGGCACCGCTGTCCCAGCATCGTTCACAATCTCGACCTCGGCCCAGGGCGTCACAAAACCGACCGCGCCCGCCACCCCCTCGATCAGATCGAATGGCGCCAGCGCTGCAAGCCCGCCCTCGCTCGATGCATATTCATTGATGACGGTGCGGCAGAGCGCGGCGCGAATACGCCGGATGCCCTCGCGACCAATGCTGGCGCCACCCATCAGCAGGGTCTGCAGCGAATCAACCGGCAGCTCGGGCCTGGATTCCTTGAGAGCTGCCAGCGTCAGAGCCTGCTGGGGCGAGGCGATCAGCGTGTCGATGCGATGCAGCCCGATCAGATACAGCATCGCGTCAGGCGCTGACGCGTAACAGGCGGTCTTGCCGGCATGGAGGATTTCGCAGGTCCGATAGAACCCGAACGCGCTCGCGAGGCCAGGGGCGATCAGAGCTGATTTGCGCATGGCGTTGACAGTGGCGCGCTGCCAGGCAAATCGCTGGTCGACGCCGCGCCGGGTCTGCACGAATTTCTTCGGCAGCCCGGTGGTGCCGGAAGTGAACAGGATGATGTCGACATCGCCGACCGGGCGCGGCCGCCAAGAGCGGCCGCTGGACGGAGAAGCCGGCAGCCACGAATTGTCGAACCGGATATTGCGCCCGCCGCTGGCGACGAAGCCCTCCACGTCGTAGATCAGGTTTCTTACACCGTTGGGCTGCAGATGCTTGATCAGCCCTCGATTCGCGGGCGCTGCACTAAAGCCTGAGCGCTGCAGAGCAAACACCATCGCGATTGACAGCGCCGGGTTGCCGATCGCGGTCGCTACCGGCTCGTGCGGGTCCAGCCCAAGGCGGTCGATCCGGTTGGAGATGGAATCTATGGCGTCAGCCAAGCCGGCAAAAGTCGTGACCAACTCGGGCAGGACGATCGCCGGCCGATTTGGGTCGATGCGCGCCCAATGGAACACCATGTCGACGACGTGCATGCGGTCGAGCCTTTATGCGCAACATTCCGATGATCGCCCACGCAAGGCGCACGGCCAGGGCGCCGCTTGATAGCGCGCCTGAACAAAAAAGAAAGCCCCGGAACGGCGTTCCGAGGCTCTCCAAATGACCGAAACGACGCGACCAGCGCGCGCGATCAGAACTTGTAGTTCAGTTTCACCCGGCCGATGACGGCCTGATTCTGGAAATAACCGGTCTTACCCGCCACACCGGCAACGCTCGATTTCCCGAGATCAACAAAGAGGCCCTCCATACCGATGGTCCAGTTGCGGTTCAGCATGTGCTCCACGCCACCCCCAACGGTCCAGCCCACCCTGGTCTTGCTGGACGAATAGCCAAGCTCCGGAGGGGCAAACGAGCTCTTGACGCCGCCGATGGCAACGCCGGCCGTCGCATAGGCCATAGTGTCGCCAACCACGAGCCCGAAGCGGCCACGCACGGTGCTGAGCCAGCGGATCTGGCTCGAATATGTAGTGTATCCGCTCTGCCCGGTATTCTTGCCGCTCAGTCCCGAGATATCGCCCTCAAGACCGAACACGAAATTGCCGTGCTGCCAGTTGTAGCCAATCTGCCCGCCGCCGATGAAGCCTGTCTTCGAGAATGTATTGTTGTTGAAGACTTCGCCCGCATATGCCGTATTCGCCTGCGTCTGCTGCCAAGCCGCGCCAGCATGAGCACCGATGTACCAGCCCGCCCAGCTCGCCGCCGGCTCGACGTAACGCGGCGCCTTGATCGGCATATCAGCCGCCTGCGCGCCCGGCATCGCCGCCGCCAAGCCGGCCGAGGTTGCAAGCAGAAACCCCTTCTTCTTCATTAGGACACTCCTCATGTTTCAGTGAGGCGCCCTGTACCACACGCAAAACGTGACCCCCCGGACGGTTTTACCGCCCAACGCATTTCTCCCGCATGTGTCGAAAAAATCACAGGTTTTTCCCGCAATCGGGGTACGCCAATTATCATGTTACCCGACCGCGCAGCTTCCACGCACCTCCAACCTGTGAATAAGAGCACGGACAGGTTGCACCGCTGGGCAGCGCTCTCGGCAGTGCCTAAAGAAAGGGCCCCGGACTTCCGTCCGGGGCCCCTTCTCAGGTCGATAAAATGCTTGGCGAGGCTCTCGCGAAACCCTGCGCGGCTAATCAGAACTTGTAGTTCAGCTTCACCCGGCCGATGACGGCTTGGTTCGAGAACTTCGTCGTCTTGCTCGTGTCGTTGGGATAGACGGCGGTTGACCGCCCGAGATCGACGAACAACCCTTCCAAACCGATCGTCCAGTGCCGGTTCAGCATGTGCTCGACGCCGCCGCCGACCACCCAACCGGTTCGGGTCTTGGATTCCGAATAGAACGGCGTTGAACCTCCCACGACCAAGCTGTTCTTTACGCCGCCAAAGGCGAAGCCCGCGGTGGCGTAAGCCATGGTGTCACCAACCGCCAAGCCGAAGCGGGCCCGAATTGTGCTGAGCCAGCTGATCTTGTTGGAGACCGCCGAATAGGGTGGCGATCCAGTCCCCGTGCTGGCCGTACCCTTGCCGCTCAGCCAGGAACCATCGCCCTCAAGGCCGAAGACGAAGTTGCCATGTTGCCAATTGTAACCAATCTGCCCGCCACCAATGAATCCGGTTCCCGTCGTCGAGAAGGGCCCTATTCCGTAGCTGTTAATGGTGGTGTTGCTATCCGCCCGCTGCCAATTGGCACCAGCATGCGCACCAATATACCAGCCAGTCCAGTTCGCCGCCGGCTCGACCATCCGGGGAGCCTTGAGCGGCATGTCGGCCGCCTGAGCACCCGGCACTGCTGCCGCCGCGAAGCCAGCCGACGTGGCGAGCAGAAAACCCTTCTTCTTCATCTGGGAGACCCCCTCAGTTTCCTATGGCGCTTAATTACCATAAGCGGCCGCCCCCAAGAATTGGTTTCGCCTTCCGCCGGTATTTTTCCACGGCTGCGTATCAAAATAGCCACATCCTGGTAGGGGTTACGGCTGTTTTTGGCGGCCTGTGCGGCGCCGGAAATGGTATATTTTCCAGCGGGTTGCCGTTGAATGGGAACGGATATTCTTTCTATGTTTCCGCCTCCCTGAATTATCCACAGGAAGACTGCCGCAGGACGCCCCCGAGGAGGAAGGGAAGTTGAGGCTGAAAAATCAATACATATCAAGGCGTGTAGCAAAGCGTTGCGAACCCAGAATCAGGCCATACGCCGAAAGCAACGTGGGGCAAGGCTGAGTCGCCTGAAGAACCGAGCAGATCGAGACGCTGCGCGGATCAAAGTATCGCAGGCGGCACGTCCGAAAGGCTCGTCATTGCGCCGATATTGGCATCTTGGATATTGACTTATTGTGAAATTACTCTATAAGTACCGATTATCCCGTTCACCGAAGGCGCGTCCGCCCGAGGCGTCGCCAGGGCGGAGACGGGAGTGGAGCCGCAGGGCGGCAGGCTGTTCGACAATTCTTGCCAAAACGAACCAACCGCGCCGAAAAATATCGCTATATCAACAACATAATGCGCTTTTTGGCCATCTGCCCTGGCGAGGGAGAGAAGAATATGAGCGCGTGTCGTACCCTTTTGCCAAAACGAAGCCACCAGAGCTAAAAACTATTGTATTTCAATTACTTGACTTCAATTTTGCGGGCAATTTTGCGCGGTTTGACGCGTTACTCGGCCGGCCGCGCGATGCGCTCGGCGTCGTCGGCTTTTCGCTCTGCCTCGGTCTCCGCCACCACGTAGCTCGGCCGCTTGCGGGTCTCGCGCAGGATGCGCCCGACGTACTCGCCCACGATCCCGAGCACCAGGAGCTGGGCGGCCCCAAGTATCGCGATTGCGGCCATGATCGAGGTCCAGCCCGCGACCGTGTGCTGCACGAACAGGAAGCTCACGATCGAATAGACCACCAGGGCACCGCCAACCGCCGCAAAGCCGAGCGCCAACCAGATCGCAAACCGCAGCGGCCGCACGCTGTGCACCGCGATACCGGTGACCGCGAGCTCGACCATGCGGCGCAGCGAATACTTGCTGCTGCCATGCTGGCGCAGGCTCTGCCGGAACGGGACGCTCGCCAACGGATAGCCGAGCCAGCGCACCACCCCGCGCAGGAACAGGTCCTGGTCCTCGATGCGGTTGACCGCATCGACCACCACGCGGTCGAGCAGCATGTAGTTGGCGCTGCCGGGCTCGATGTGCACGTCGCCGAGCGCGTCGAGCACACGGTAGTAGAGCCGCGAGGTCATGCGCTTGAACCACGGTACGGTCGATTCGTAGCCGATCCGCCGCGCGGTCACGATCTTGAAGCCCGCGCGCCATTGCTTGACCAGATCGGGGATCAGGTTGGGCGGCTGCTCGAGGTCGGCGTCGATCACGATCACGACGCGCCCGCGCGCATAACGCAAGCCTGCGCGCAGCGCGGCCTCGTGGCCGAAATTGCGGGTGAAGGAGACGTAGCGCACCGCCGAATCGGCGGCCGCCGCGCGCAAGGCCTCGAGCGTGCCGTCGCTTGAGCCGTCGTCGACATAGATGATCTCGAAGCGCCCGAGCGGCGCAAGCACGTCGCGCAACGCGGCGATCATCGGGACGACGTTGTCGGCCTCGTTTTGCGCCGGCAGCACGATCGAAAAATCGGGAGGCGGAACCGCCATGGCGAGACCATCTGGCTTTTGCAGGGCCACTATGGGGCCGCGCGCCCGCTACCGCAACGGCTCGGCCGAGGCGCGAAGCGCTGGTACCGCCGATCGGAAGTTCCTACCGCACCGGCAGCGAGTTCGCCCAGCACTCGGTCGACTTGTCTCGGGCGCTCCGTTAAGGAAACCTCGCCATGACCGAGAACGCCGCCAGCACCGCCGCAGCGCCCGCCGGTTTTCTCGATCGGCTTGTCGCCTTCGCCCGCCGCCGCCCCGGCACGGTGCTCGGCGGGGTGCTGGGGGCGCACCTTTTGGTGTGGACGCTGCTCCCGATCCTCGTCTGCCCGAACCTGCAGCTCGATCTCGTCGAGGATCTCGCGCTCGGCAAGGAATGGCAGCTCGGCTACTGGAAGCATCCGCCGCTGCCGTGGTGGATCGCCGATGCGCTCTATCGCCTGACCGGATCCGTCGATGTGCTCTATCTGCTCGGGCCACTCGCGGTGGTGGCCTGCTTCTATGCGGTCTGGCGATTGGCGCGCGAGGTCACCGACGAGTTCACGGCGCTGATCGTCGTGCTCGCGCTCGAAGCGGTGCATTACTACAATTTCTCGGCCGTGAAGTTCGCCCACGACCAGATGCAGCTGCCGTTCTGGGCGTTCACCGGGTTGTTCCTCTATCGGGCGCTGCGCCGCGGCCGTCTCCTCGACTGGGCGCTCGCGGGCGCGTTCCTCGCCGGCGCGTTCTGGTCGAAATATGCCGCCTTCGCGCTCGCCGCGACGCTCGGCCTCTTTCTCCTGTTCGATCCGTTGGCGCGGCGGGCGTGGCGCAGCAGCGGGCCCTACGTGATGGCGGCAACCTTCGCGCTGGTGATCGCGCCCAACGCGTGGTGGCTCGTGCACGACGGGTTCCTGCCGTTCCGCTACGTGGACGAGCGCGCGCGCGAGGCCACGCACTGGTATCAGTTCATCATCTTCCCGCTGCAGTGGGCCGGAAGCCAGGCATTCGCGCTCCTGCCCGCGTTCGCACTCGTCGGCGTGCTCTACCGGCGCGGTGAGCAGCGGCCCAAGCCCGGCGCGGACGAGATCGCGGCGTTCAACCGACGCTACGTCACCGCGCTCGCGCTCGGCCCGTTCCTGGTGACGACCGCGGTTGCGGCGGTGCTCGGACGGCTTCCGGTCGCGATGTGGGGCTATCCGCTGTGGTCGTTCGCGCCGCTCGCTCTCTTCATGTGGCTCAAGCCCATCGACGAGCGACGCCGGCTCACCCATTTCGCAGCCGGCGCGATCGCGGCGCTGCTCGCCTACCCGATCATCTACGGGGCCGTCGAGTTCGGCGAGCCGTTCCTGCGCGACCGGCCGAAGGCCACCCAGTTTCCCGGCCGGGTGATGGCTGACACGATCACTCGCGCGTGGCGCGAGCGCTATGGCACACCGCTCGTCTACGCCGGCGGCACCGAATTCGCGGTCAACAATCTCGCGGTCTATTCGCCCGATCGCCCGCACGTTTTGCCGCACGGCAATCCGACGCTTGCACCCTGGGTCAACATGAATGATCTCGCCCGGCGCGGCGCGGTGCTGGTGTGGGAGGAAGGCCACCGGCTGGCGCGGCCCGAGGAATGGCGCCGAACCTTCGGCGCGTTCGAAATCCAACCCACTCTGGTCCTTGCGCGTCAGACCTGGCACCCGGTCAAGCCGGCACGCATCGTTTATGCCTTCGCGCCGCCGCGACCATGATGGCCTCCATGATTGGGGGCAATGATCTTGGGGATCAACGCCCATTCGGGCGTGCGCTTGTTGTGGCGGGCGTGTGTGGACTCTTGCGCCCGGCGGCAGCCTCGTGAAGATTGGGCAAAAGCAGGCGAATCACTTTCGCCGGCCGCAAGCGCCGCGCCCGGAGAATCCATGCGCCTCGATATCGTATTTGTCTCCGTATGCATGGTGCTGATCGCCGGTTCTGCCGGAGCGATGACCTATGTGATCGGCTTCGGGCCGGCGCCGGCCGCGCTTATTGCGGTCGGGGTGTTGGCGGCGCTCGGCACCTCCAGCATGGTGTCGGCCCGCTTCAGGGCGCGTCCTGCCGTGAACCGATCGAGCAACCTGCGCAGCACGGCCGACTTGACGCGTCACGATCTGGCGCGTCTCGACTTGGCGCGTCTCGATCCGGCATATCAGGACCCTGCCCGCTTGGACTCTGCGCGACATGACGCTCCGCGTCACGAGCTGGGGCGCCAAGAACTGGGGCGCCAAGAACCGGGCCGTCAGGACGTGGCGCTGCAGATCACGCAGCTCGAACGCGGCTTCGCGGCGCTCGACCGGCGGATCACAGAAGCGATGGAGCGCACGCGCGCAGCCACCGACCCGCTCGCGGACGAGCTTGGTGAGATCAACGCCATGATCCGCGAGTTGGCCGAGACGCTGGCGGTGCACGAGCGCAAGCTCGCCGAGATCGAGCGCACCGAAATCGAGCACGCCGCGCTCCTGCGCTCTGGCATCGCAACCGAGCCGCCGGCTGCGCCTGCCGAACCGGCGCCGATACCGGCACCCGCGGCCGAAACGCCGCAGGCCCCGCTCGCCGACGCCATGGCCGCAACCATTCGCTCCGCCATCGAGGCCAATCGCGTCGATCTTTATCTGCAGCCGATGGTGACGCTGCCGCAGCGCAAGATCCGCTACTACGAGGCGCTGTCGCGGCTACGCTCGGACAAGGGCGATGTGGTGCTGGCGACCGACTTCCTCTCCTCGGCGGACGCCCATCGCCTGATGCCCCAGATCGACAACCTTGTCGTGTTCCGCTGCGTGCAGGTCGTCCGCCGCCTGCTGATGAAAAATCGAGAGATCGGGCTGTTCTGCAATCTGTCGGGCGCGACGCTCACGGATGGCAGCGTGTTCCCGCAATTGCTCGATTTCCTGGAAGCCAACCGTGCGATTGCGTCTTCGATCGTGCTGGAATTCCCGCAGAGCGCGCTGCGCGCCGCCGGGCCGATCGAGATCGAAAGCCTCGCCGCGCTTGCCGATCGCGGCTACCGCTTCTCGCTCGACAACGTGACCGACCTGCGGTTCGAGCCGCGCGAACTCGCGACCCGCGGCTTCCGTTTCGTCAAGGTGAGGGCCGACGTTCTGCTCCGGCGCGTGGCCGCCGCCAGCGACATCGATACCGCCGATCTGTCCGATCTGCTCGGCCGCTTCGGCATCGACCTGATCGCCGAGCGGATCGAGAGCGAGGGCGCGGTGGTCGACCTGCTCGACTACGGCGTGAAGTTTGGACAGGGCTTCGTGTTCTCGCCGCCGCGGCCGGTCCGCGCGGAAGCCCTGCAGGGCATCGTCGAGCGCCGCGAGGCCGCCCGCGAGCAGGCCGGAGCGATCGAAGAGGCCGCGCCCACCGCGCCGCCCATGACCGCGCCCGTGACCGCGCGGCCGGCAGCAAGCGAGGCGAGCCCCGCCAGACGCGCGTCCGCCATGGGCCAGATCGCGCGCCGCATTTGATGCGGCGGCGCCGATCGTCTATGGACGGGTGTCGACACTCGCCTTGCGCCAACTCGCCTTGCGTCTTGGCCGGCGCATCCCGGTCATTCGCCAGCATTTCATGCCCGCCATCTCATGTCCGCCGCTCTGCCAGCTCTGACGACGCGTTTCGCGACGCTCGCTCCGCGCTACGACGCGCTCCTCTGCGACGTTTGGGGAGTCGTGCACAACGGTGTCACCGCCACGGCAGAATCCTGCGCGGCGCTGACACGGTTCCGCCGCGACGGTGGCACCGTCGTGCTGATTACCAACGCGCCGCGGCCGGGCGACTTCGTGAAGGCGTTCATCGACAACATCAAGGTGCCACACGAGGCCTATGATGGGATCGTGAGCTCAGGCGACGTGACGCGTGCGCTGGTAGCCGCTCGCGCCGGCCAGCGGGTGTTCCATCTCGGACCCGAACGCGATCTGCCGATCTTCGAAGGTCTCGATGTCAACGTGACGCCGATCAGGCAAGCCGATTTCGTGGTCTGCTCGGGACTGTTCGACGACACGCGCGAGACGCCGCAGGACTATGCCAAGATGATCGAAGAGATGCGCGCGCGCGGGCTGACGATGGTGTGCGCCAATCCGGACATCGTGGTCGAGCGCGGCAACCATCTCGTCTACTGCGCCGGCGCCATCGCGGATCTCTATGCGCATGCAGGCGGCGACGTGATCTACGCCGGCAAGCCCTACCGGCCAATCTACGAAGAAGCGCTCACGCGCGTGCAGGCGCTGCGCGGCGGCCCGGTCGAGCATGCCCGCGTGCTGGCGATCGGGGATTCGGTGCGCACCGACATCAAAGGTGCGGCTGCCTTCGGCATCGACAGCCTGTTCGTCACCGCCGGTATTCATGCTGAGGAACTGGGCGGGCGCGAGAAGCCTGACCCGACGGCGCTCGGCGAGATTTTCGCCGCGGCAGGCGTCTATCCGACCGCGGTGATGCGCCTGCTGGAATGGTAGTAGGAAAGCTAGTGCCGCCGATCTGAAGTGCCTACACCATCTGCAGCCAATTCTGATAGGCACTTCAAATCGAAAAGCGGCACTAGAATCATAGACTTGCTAGTGCCCCTTTGTTTCCGAAGTTCGCGTCAGAGCGTGCTGAAGGGTATCACGACCTTCGGAAACGGGGCACTAGACCGCCGGCGTGCCCGAGAAGACGGCCTCGATCTTGTGCTGCAGGGTCTGCGCATTGAACGGTTTGATAATGTAATTATTGACGCCCGCCTTCTTGGCCGCGATCACGTTCTCGGTCTTGGATTCGGCCGTGACCATGATGAACGGCGTTTCGGCGATCGCGGGGTCGGCGCGCACTTCGCGCAGGAGGTCGTAGCCGGTCATCGGCTCCATGTTCCAATCCGAGATCACGAGCCCGTATCTCTTGGCGCGCAGCTTGGTCAGCGCCCCGGAGCCGTCCGAGGCGTCGTCGACATCCTCGAAGCCAATTTGTCCAAGCAAGTTACGTAAAATTCGGACCATCGTCGCATAATCATCAACGATGAGGATCGGCATCGACAGATCAATCGCCATGGTCATGCTCGAAATGGCCGCACACGTGTCGGCGTGGAACCGAAATCTCCTTGGGCTGGGAGACCCTCGCCGCCCCGAGGCAGCGCAGACTCCTTCCCACTCAGCCCCCTAGCAAAAGCCTTTGAATATCCGGTTAATTGTCCATGTAGCGGTCGCCAGCCGGCGGGGGATTTCCTTGGAACGAGATCTGCGATTTCTTGACCATGCGGGCCAGTCTGCGCCATCGGCCGCACACACGCCGCGAGCCACCGGAGCGTAACGCCCGATGACCAACCGCCCTGCCCCATTCATCGTTCACCGCGGGCCCGACCGGCCCGACCCGGCCCTCGCCGGCGCGGTCGTCGCCATCGGCAATTTCGACGGCGTGCATCGCGGTCACCGCGCCGTCATCGGCGCCGCGCTCGAGCGCGCCCGGGCGCTGGGACGGCCGGCTGCGGCGCTCACCTTCGAGCCGCATCCACGCACCTTCTTTCGGCCGCAGGAGCCGCTGTTCCGCCTGACTGACGAACGCGCCAAGCTGCGGCTGTTCGCAGGCGCCGGACTTGATGGTGCGATCGTGCTGACCTTCGATGCCGCGCTCGCGGAACCCGCGCCGGAGGATTTCGTCAATGACGTGCTACTGCACCGCCTCGACATCGCCGGCGCGGCGGTCGGCTATGATTTCCGTTTCGGCAAGAACCGCGCCGGGACCCCGGACCTGCTGGCTGTGGAAGGCGCACGACGCAACTTCGCGGTCGATATCGTGCCTGCGGTCGCGGCCGACGGCCAGCGCATTTCCTCAGGCGCGATCCGCGCCGCACTCGAAACCGGACACGTCAAGGAGGCAGCCGCCTCACTCGGCTATCCATGGTTCGTCAGCGGCGCGATCGTGCACGGCGACAAGCGCGGCCGCGAGCTCGGCTATCCGACCGCCAACCTGCGGCTCGATCCCACCTGCGGGCTGCGCCACGGCATTTATGCGGTGCGCGTCGGCGTGGGGGAGCGGCGCTACGACGGCGTCGCGAGCTTTGGCCGGCGGCCGATGTTCGACGTCGGCACCGTGCTACTCGAAGTGTTCCTGTTTGATTTCTCCGGCGACCTCTATGGGCAGCCGATCGACGTCGCCTTCATTGACTGGATCAGGCACGAGCTCAAGTTCGACACCATCGAGGAACTCGTGCGCCGCATGGACGAGGACAGCCGTCTCGCCCGCATCGCGCTGGCACGTGCGGGCGACGCCTTTCCCGAACTCGGAAACGTGCCCGACCAACCTCTTGCATAGATAGATGTTGCCTGGATTGAGACGCCGATCGCGATCGGCGAGCTAGGGAAAATGGGGCGCTTGGACGAAAAAAGCCCCGCCAAGCAAGGCGGTGCCAAGTTGGCCCCGGCGCGCCGAAGATGGTCAAGGCGGCCGGAGCCTGCCTTAGTCGCCCGCGCGACCCAAACGGTTCTC
Organism: uncultured Alphaproteobacteria bacterium; assembly: GCA_963753575.1. Classification (GTDB taxonomy): domain Bacteria; phylum Pseudomonadota; class Alphaproteobacteria; order Rhizobiales; family Xanthobacteraceae; genus VAZQ01. The sequence continues at coordinate 209,218 of CAVWCR010000001.1, read as the reverse complement.
GGTTTTCCCACTTCCACGGCGATTGCCCCAAGATCACAGGTGGCGGCCGGCCTTTCCGCTGGGCCGGCAATCTGGTACTAAGCCCGCCCATGAAGGCATGGCTTGCCATATTCGGGCTGATCGGGTCGGCGCCCATTAGCGGCCCGGCTTCCGCCTGACCGGCTGGTCAGCGGAGGACCGGGACCGCCGAACCCTCATCGCCATTTCCATCCTTGGTAAAGCCATGACCGACGCCGCCCGCGACTACAGCGAGACTCTCTTTCTTCCCAAGACCGACTTCCCGATGCGCGCCGGGCTACCGCAAAAGGAGCCCGACATCCTCAAGCGCTGGGCGGCGATCGGCCTCTATGGGCGACTGCGCGCGGCCGGCCGGGGCCGCACCAAGTTCGTGCTGCACGACGGCCCGCCCTACGCCAATGGCAACATCCATATCGGGCACGCGCTCAACAAGATCCTCAAGGACGTGGTGGTGCGCAGCCAGCAGATGCTGGGCTTCGATTCCAACTACGTGCCGGGCTGGGACTGCCACGGCCTGCCGATCGAATGGAAGATCGAGGAGGAGAACTACCGCGCCAAGGGCAAGCCGAAGCCTGACCTCACCGATCCGGCCGCGATGATCGCGTTTCGGCGCGAGTGCCGCGCCTCGGCGGATCATTGGCTCTCGGTGCAGCGCGAGGAGTTCAAGCGGCTCGGCGTCGAAGGCGACTGGGACCATCCCTACACCACCATGGCCTTTGCGGCCGAAGCGCAGATCGCGCGCGAGCTGATGAAATTCGTGCAGAACGGCACGCTCTATCGCGGCTCCAAGCCGGTGATGTGGTCAGTGGTGGAGAAGACTGCGCTGGCGGAGGCGGAGGTCGAATACGAAGACTACGTGTCGGACCAGGTGTGGGTGAAGTTTCCGATCATTGAACCACAGCAGGAAGATCTGAAGGGAGCATCTATCGTTATCTGGACGACAACGCCGTGGACGATCCCTGGTAATAGAGCTGTCGCGTTCTCAGCGTCGATTGTCTACGCACTTTATGAGGTGGAGGATACGCCTAACGACAATTGGGCAAAGAAGGGAGACAGGTTCGTTCTTGCCAAGAAACTGGCGCTTGAAGTTCTCAGGCAGGCGCGCGTCACAGCGTACAGGGAGGTTCGCGAAGTAGACCCGATTGCGTGCGGTTGGTGCGAGCATCCGCTCAAGAAGATGGGATACAACTTCCTTGTGCCGCTACTCATTGCGGACCATGTTTCAGACGATACTGGCACCGGTTTCGTACATACCGCGCCAGGCCATGGCCGCGAGGACTTCGAAGTCTGGATGGACTACAAGAGCGAACTCGCCGCCCACGGCATCGACACGACCATCCCCTACACGGTCGACGAGAACGGCGCCTTCACAGCGCAGGCGCCGGGCTTCACCGGCAAGCGCGTGCTCACCGACAAGGGCGAGAAGGGCGACGCCAACGAGGCGGTGATCAAGGCGCTGGTCGAAGCCCACAACATCATCGCGCGTGCCCGGCTCAAGCACCAGTATCCACACTCCTGGCGTTCCAAGAAGCCGGTGATCTTCCGCAACACGCCGCAATGGTTCATCGCGATGGATAAGCCCATCGCGGACGCGTCGGGCAAGCCCGACGCTGTTGGGTTCATCGCGATGGACAAGCCCATCGCAGATAGCGCGAGCGACACCCTTCGCAATCGGGCTCTAGAGGCGATCAAGGAGACGCGCTGGGTGCCGGCGGCGGGCGAGAACCGCATCAACGGCATGATCACGAGCAAGCCCGACTGGGTGATCTCGCGCCAGCGCGCCTGGGGCGTGCCGATCACGGTGTTCGTGCACGAGAAGGACGACGGCTCGGTCGACATCCTCGACGACGCGCGCGTCAACGCCCGCATCGCGGACGCCTTCGAACAGGAAGGCGCCGACGCCTGGTACGAGCCCGCCGCGCGCGAGCGCTTCCTGGGCGAACTCGCCAACGAGCCGTGGCAGAAGGTCGACGACGTGCTCGACGTCTGGTTCGATTCGGGCTCCACGCACGCCTTCGTGCTGGAAGACCCGAAGCACTTCCCGAGCCTCGCCGGCATCAAACGCAAGCAGGATGGCGGGGCCGACACGGTGATGTATCTCGAAGGCTCCGACCAGCATCGCGGCTGGTTCCAGTCGTCACTGCTCGAAAGCTGCGGTACCCGCGGCGTCGCGCCCTTCGATGTGGTGCTCACCCACGGCTTCGTGCTCGACGAGAACGGGCGCAAGATGTCGAAATCGCTCGGCAATGTCACCGCCCCGCAGGACGTGATCAAGCAGGCGGGCGCCGACATCCTGCGTATGTGGGCCTGCGCGTCCGACTACGCCGACGACCTGCGGATCGGGCCGGAGATGCTCAAGACCACGGTCGAGACCTATCGCAAGCTGCGCAATACGCTGCGCTGGATGCTCGGCTCGCTCGCCCACTTTCATCCCGAGGACGTCACCCGCCACGAGCGGATGCCCGAGCTCGAGCGGCTGATGCTGCATCGGCTGATCGAGCTCGACACGCTGGTGCGCCGCGCCTATGCGGACTTCGACTACAAGCGCATCTTCGCCGCCCTCAACGCCTTCATGACCGCCGACCTCTCGGCGTTCTATTTCGACATCCGCAAGGACGCGCTCTACTGCGACCCGATCTCCTCGGTGACGCGCAAGTCCTGCCTGACCGTGCTCGATCACCTGTTCCGCGCAACCGTGACCTGGCTCGCCCCGATGCTGCCGTTCACCGCCGAGGAAGCCTGGCTCGCGCGCCATCCTTCCCCCGACGGCTCGGTGCATCTGGAAGCGTTTCCGGAAATCCCGGCATCCTGGCGCGACGACGCGCTGGCGGAGAAGTGGCGCAAGGTGCGCATGGTGCGGCGCGTGGTCACTGGCGCGCTCGAGATCGAGCGAGCGGGTAAGCGCATCGGCTCCTCGCTCGAAGCCGCCCCGATGGTCTACGTGAGCAATCCGCAGCTGTTCGAGGCGGTCGTCGACGTCGATCTCGCCGAGGTCTCGATCACCTCGGCCGCGACGCTGGTCGAGGCCGAGGGACCGATCACCGCCTTCCGGCTCGATGACGTTTCGGGGGTGGCGGTCGAGGTGCGGCAGGCAGACGGCAAGCGCTGCGCGCGATCGTGGAAGATCCTGCCCAGCGTCGGTACCGAGCCCGGCTTCCCGGACCTCACGCCGCGCGACGCGCGCGCGCTGCGCGAATGGGACGCAATGCGCAGCAGCGCTGCAGTCTAGCCAGAGGGGGTGGGATGCTTTGGGGGCCACTGACGCGTGTGGGACTTGCAATGGCGGCGGCGAGTGCCGCCATCGACCAGGCTTCCAAGCTCTGGCTCCTCTACGTGTTCGACCTGCCCGCCCGGGCGCCCGTGCGGCTCACCCCCTTCCTCGATCTGGTGATGGCCTGGAACAGAGGGATCAGCTACGGCCTGTTCCAGCAGGAAGGCCCGTTTGGGCAATGGCTGCTGCTCGCCATCAAGGCCGCCGCGGTGGCGCTGCTCTGGGTCTGGCTGGCGCGAGCCGGCTCGCGGCTGACCGCCGTGTCGCTCGGCCTGATCATTGGAGGGGCCGTCGGAAACGCTGTCGACCGCCTTGTTCATGGCGCGGTCGCCGATTTCGTCCTATTCCACATCACAACCGAAACCATCCGGTTCAATTGGTATGTTTTCAACTTGGCCGACGCCGCCATCGTTGCCGGCGTGGCCGGACTCTTGTATGAATTGGTATTGGGGGGCCGCGCCGCAAAAGCGCCCCGATCCCCGATATAAATCCGGGGCTTGCGGTGTATTTTGGGGTTCGGGGGACCATCTGGACAAGTACGGAAACCCGTTCGCACGGACCTCGCAAAGTGGGTCTCGCATCGTAGCTCTCGCATGGAGATGTCTGCCATGATGTCGGTCTTGACGAAATCTGGTTGGACGGCACGCGCACGACGCATCGCCTTTGGGGGCGCGCTCGGAATTGCGGTACTGGCGACGCTGGCACCTGCGGTCGCACAGGCTCAAGACGACGAGGATGACAAGACTACCTTCTGGAATTTCGACAAGAAGCTCCTGAGGGACTTTATGCATGGCATCGGGCTGCGCGACGGCACCGAGAAGCAAATCGAATACCGCGAGCGGTCCCCGCTGGTGATTCCGCCGAGCCGCAATCTTCCCCCGCCGGAACAAGCCGGCGCCGGCCGGCCGGACGCTTGGCCGGTCGATCCGGACGTGAAGCGCCGCAAGGCTGCCGCGGCCAAGCGCAAGGAACAGAGCTACCGCGACGATTCAGAGCAGGCGGGTCGCAACCTGACCCCGAGCGAGCTCAATCCGCCCGGCGTCGGCAGGAGCACGCAAGGCAACACGTCCACCAGCATGGGTGACGACGGCAAGCCCCTTCTGCCCTCCCAACTCGGTTATTTCGGTGGCCTTTTCAGCGGTCTCGGCGGCAAGAAGGAAGAGATCGCGACCTTCAACCATGAACCGCAGCGGGAGAACCTGACGGAGCCCCCGGCCGGCTACCAGACCCCATCAGTGGCACAGCCCTACGGCATCACGACCAAGCAAAAACCGACCGTCACGCCCTACGATCCTGCGGTGGGCTCGACCGACTGACCGCCGATCGCCAAGGCCCTATCGTCTTGGATCGTCTTGGCGACGAGATTTTAGGCACTTCCAGCGAATTCGCTGCGGCCTGCTGGCTGACCGGCCGCCAACCCCCTACATTAGGCCCATGCCACACCCCATGATCAAAGCCATTGCTGCTGCGTTCGCCCTCACGGTCGTCATGCTTGGCAGCACCCTCCGCGCCGACGCTTCGTCCAATGTTGCGCATTTCACGCTCGCCAACGGGCTCGAGGTCGTCGTCATTCCCGATCACCGCACGCCGGTCGTCACCCACATGGTCTGGTACCGTGTCGGCGCCGCCGACGAGACGCCGGGCAAGAGCGGGCTCGCGCACTTCCTCGAACATCTCATGTTCAAGGGCACGAAGAAAAACCCGCAAGGGCTGTTCTCGCAGATGGTCTCCGAGATCGGCGGCCAGGAGAACGCGTTCACGTCCTCCGACTACACCGGCTATTTCCAGCGCGCATCGCGCGAGCATCTCAAGATGCTGATGGAATTTGAATCCGACCGGATGACCGGGCTGGTGTTGACCGACGACGTGGTGAAGCCGGAGCTGCAGGTGGTGCTGGAAGAGCAGAACATGCGGGTCGCCAACAACCCGGGCGCGCGCCTATCGGAGCAGATGGAGGCCGCGCTCTACCTCAACCATCCCTACCAACGGCCGATCATCGGCTGGCGGCAGGAAATCGAAAAGCTCACACGGCAGGAGGCGCTCGCCTTCTACCGGCGCTTCTATACGCCCAACAACGCCGTCCTGGTCGTCGCCGGCGACGTGACCGCGGAAGAGGTGAAGACGCTGGCGGAGGAAACCTACGGCAAGGTCGCCCGCGTAACCGAAATCGCGCCGCGCCACCGCCCGCAGGAACCCGCGCAAATCGCCGCGCGCACCGTCACGCTGGCCGATGCGCGCGTGACGCAGCCGAGCGTGCAGCGCTATTACCTGGTGCCGTCCTACACCACCGCCAAGCCGGGCGAGAGCGAGGCACTCGAAGTGCTCAGCCACATTCTGGGCCGCGGCTCCAACAGCCGGCTCTACGACACGCTCGTGGTCGAGAAGGGCATCGCGGTCAATGCCGGCGCCGGCTATTCGGGCAGCGCACTTGACGATACGCGCCTCTACGTCTCCGGCACCCCGAAGCCGGGTTACACCCTGGCGCAGATCGAGGATGCGATCGATGCCGTCATCGCGGAACTGGCGCAGAACGGCATCACGGCCGAGGAGCTCTCGCGCGCCAAGACCCGGCTGATCGCCGACGCCGTCTACGCGCAAGACAGCCAGGGCACGCTGGCGCGCTGGTATGGCGCGGCACTGACGACCGGCGGCACGGTCGAACAGGTTCAGAGCTGGCCTGACCGTCTGCGTGCGGTCACTGCCGAGCAGGTGCGCGATGCTGCGCGCCGCTGGCTCGACAAGCGCCGATCGGTGACTGGCTATCTGGTCAAGGATCCCCAGCAGGCGGAGAAACGCCCATGACCCTGTATTGGCCTTTTGGGCGCACTCTGCGCTGGGGCGCACTCGCCTTCATCGTCGCTCTGGCGACGTTCAACTCCGCGGATGCCGCCACCAAGATCGAGCGCGTGCGCTCGCCGGCCGGCATCGAATTCTGGCTGGTGCGCGACCCCACCGTTCCGCTCGTCGCGATCAACTTCGGCTTCGTCGGCGGCGGCAGCCAAGACCCGCAGGACAAGAGCGGCACCGCCAACATGATGGTGAGCCTGCTCGACGAGGGCGCCGGCAAGCTTGACGGCAAGACCTTCCAAGAACGGCTCGAGCGCGGCGCCATCGAGATGAACTTCAATGTCGGCCGCGACACCGTCCGCGGCTCGCTGCGCACCCTGAAGGAGAACCAGGACGAAGCCTTCGAGCTGTTGCAGCTTGCGATGAACGAGCCGCGCTTCCAAGCCGATGCGGTCGAGCGCATCCGCGCCCAGATCATTTCGCAACTGCGGCGCCGCTCCACCAGTCCCAACGACATCGCCAGCCGCACCTGGTGGGCCGCGGCGTTTCCGGGCCACCCCTACGGCCGCTCCACCGACGGCACGCTCGATAGCGTGCCGAAGATCAACACGGCCGATCTCAGATCCTATCTCAAGGCCGTGTTCACCCGCGAGACGCTCAAGATCGGCGTCGTCGGCGACATCGATTCCGCAACCGCCGGGCGACTGATCGACCACGCCTTCGCGACACTGCCCGCGAAGGGCGAGCTCGCCCCGGTGCCGGACGCGAAGCTCCAGGGCCTCGGCCGACGCATCGTCGTCGATCTCGACGTGCCGCAAACCGTCGTGCAATTCGGCGGCCCGGGCATCCGGCGCAACGAACCCGACTTCATGCCGGCCTATCTGATGAGCCACATCCTGGGCGGCGGCGCCTTCTCGTCCCGGCTCTATCGCGAAGTGCGCGAGAAGCGCGGCCTCGCCTATGGGGTGTCCGACAGCCTGCTCTGGCTCTATCACTCGGCCATCCTGATCGGCGGAACCGCCACGCGCAACAGCGCCACCAAGGAAACGATCGACGTGATCGAGAGCGAGATCGCGCGCATGGCCAAGGATGGGCCAACCGAGGACGAACTGGCCAAGGCCAAGACCTATCTCAAAGGCTCGTTCGCGCTCGGGCTCGACACCTCGACCAAGATCTCGAACCAGCTCGTCAGCATGCAGCTCGACAACCTCGATATTGATTACATCGAACGCCGTCCGGCCCTGATCGATGCAGTCACGCTCGCCGACACCAAGCGCATCGCCAAGCGCCTGCTCGACGGGGGCATGCTCACGGCAGTCGTCGGCCGGCCGCAGGGCGTGACCGCCAAGTAGTGAAGGGGCGTTATGCGCCTGCGTCATTCGATCGACTTTGCGCTCGCCGACCGGATCGGTCCGGCAGGCGCCGCGCCCGCCGCTTTGGCCGGTGCGCTGGAACGCACCGGTGCGGCGCTCGATTGGCTGCGCGCGCGCCACGCCGACGGCGGATTGCCGTTGCTGCGGCTGCCCGCCAAGCACGACGACTACGTCTCGATCAAGGATGCAGCGCGCCGGCTGACCGCCACCGGCGCAAGCGATATCGTGATCCTCGGCACCGGCGGCTCAAGCCTCGGCGGCCAGACGCTGGCGCAGCTTGCCGATCATGCGGTGCCGGGCGCCGGCTTGCTGCGCGCAGGTCCGCGCCTGCACTTCATGGACAATCTCGATCCCGGCACCTACGAGACGCTGCTCAAGCGGCTGCCGCTCGCGACCACGCACTTCGTCGCCATCTCGAAATCGGGCGGCACCGGCGAAACGCTGATGCAGGCGACGGCCGCGCTCGCCGCCGTGAAGGCGGTGGGACTGGGGGTGCGCATCCCCGATCTGTTTCTCGGCCTCACCGAGCCCGCCAAGGACGGCAAGCGCAGCGGGCTGCGCGTCCTCTTCGACGAGCATCACATCCCGATGCTGGAGCACGATCCCGGCGTCGGCGGGCGCTACTCGGTGCTCACCAACGTCGGCCTCCTGCCGGCCGCGGTCGTCGGCCTCGACATCACGGCGATCCGCGAGGGCGCGGCGCTGGCGCTCGCACCGGTGCTCGGCAATCGGCCGCCCGCCGAGGTGCCGGCCGCGCTTGGCGCGGCGCTCTCGGTCGTGCTCGGCGCGAGCAAGCCGATGACCGTCATGCTTGCGTACGCGGACCGGCTCGAGCGCTTCACGCGCTGGTACGTGCAGCTATGGGCCGAGAGCCTCGGCAAGGACGGCAAGGGCACGACGCCGATCGCGGCGCTCGGGCCGGTCGACCAGCACAGCCAGCTGCAGCTCTATCTCGCCGGCCCGCACGACAAGCTGTTCAACGTCGTCACCGTCGGCACCGCCGGACGCGGCCCGCAGATCGCGCCCGATCTCGCGCGGCTCGCGGGCGAGCCCGAGTTCGCCGGCAAGACCATCGGCGACCTCGTCGCCGCGCAGGGCCGCGCCACCATCGAGACGCTCGCCAAGAACGGCTGCCCGGTGCGCAGCATTCACATCGAGGAGCTCGACGAGGCAAGCCTCGGCGAATTGCTCATGCATTTCATGCTGGAGACGATCATCGCGGCCCACCTCCTCGGTGTCGATCCGTTCGACCAGCCGGCGGTCGAGGAAGGCAAGGTGCTGGCGAAGAAGTATCTCACCGGCGGCGGGTGATAGTATTGACCTCGAATCACGATTGGGCCGTCGTCCCGGCCGACCCCCGACTTGATCGGGGGAAGAGCCGAGCCCCATAATCACTACGCTCTCGGTCGATCGCACCGTCGGTGACTATGGGTCCCGGGTCTCCCTCCGGTCGCCCGGGACGACACGCCGTGGCAAGACGGTTTGGGAATGATCCACGTCACCGACCGCATCAGCATCGACGAAACCGAACTCGAGGAGACGTTCATCCGCGCCTCCGGGCCGGGCGGGCAGAACGTCAACAAGCTCTCGAGCGCCGTACAACTGCGCTTCGACGTGCGTCACTCGCCATCGCTGTCCGATGCCGTGCGCATGCGGCTCGAGCGGCTCGCCGGCCGGCGCCTCACGCGCGAAGGCGTGCTTGTCATCACGGCGCAGCGCCATCGCACCCAGGAGCGCAACCGCGCCGATGCGCGCGAGCGCCTGATCGAGCTCATTCGCGAGGCCGCAACGCCGCCGGTGCCGCGGCGGCCTACGCGACCGACCCGCGCCTCGCGCGAGCGGCGCATCGAAACGAAGAAGCGCCGCGCCACCATCAAGGGCCTGCGAAGCGCGAAACTGCCGCAGGATTGACCAGCTTTCGTCCGCGCGCGACAGCGCCAAAGGCACCGCTTGAGCACTGTCCAGGAGAGAGACTAAGCTTCAGGTTGAGTCAATTGCCATACTGATTTGCTGGGTTTGCCCATGCCGAAGCCGTTGATGCAATACCGTGTGTTCATTGGCTCCCCGGGAGGTCTCAATGAAGAGCGGAAAGAGTTCCGAGACAAGCTTCACCGATTTACGACAAATCATGCTGAGCCACGCGACGTCGTATTTCACCCAGTCGGTTGGGAGGATACCCTTGGCGGTGTGGGGCGCCCGCAGGAGCTCATCAACGAAGATTTGAAGCAGTGCGACTACGCCGTCTTCGTGCTGCACGATCGCTGGGGCTCGCCGACGGGCAGCGGGTATTCATCGGGTACCGAGGAAGAGTGGCGGTTGGCAGAGCAACTCTATAAGGAAGCGAAGATCCGCAACATTGCTCTCTTCTTCAAAGATGTCGATCCGCGCCAACTCCGCGATCCGGGCGAGCAGTTAAAACAAGTTCTCAACTTCAAGAAAGCGGTCGAAGCAGACAAGAAATACCTGTTCAAACAATACGCCGGGAAGGACGAGTTCTGCGAGGCACTCGAAACCCACTTGGCAAAATGGCTCCGTGACCATGAAGGCCGGACAACGCCTGGTTCATCGGACAGGCTTGGCAGCCCGACACCCGCACCACTCTCCGACGTTGCGTCACCAACCTTCGAGACGACGCCATCCCCCGGTTTCGATTATTGGATTGCGGAAGCACGCGGGCTGCTTGATGAAGACCCTTCGGACAACGCGGGCGCACTGTTCTGCGCCAGGAAGGCGGAGGACGAATCCAACTCTGAAATCAGATGGGCCGAGGCGAAATACCTGTGCGGGGTTGCGCACTCTCGCTTAAAGGATCTAACGCAGTCGGTCGCCAGTTTCTCGGAAATTGCAGAACGACTTGAAGGGACGGACGAGCCTGACAAACGGGTATGGCAAGCGAAGGCCCTGTTTAATAAAGGTGCCACGCTCGACCAGCTCGGCCGCGGTAAGGAAGCGATCACAGCCTACGATGAGGTACTGACCCGATTTGGCACCGCCAGCGCGTTGCCGCTTCAAGAGCAGGTTGCGCAAGCGCTTCTCAATAAAAGCATGACGCTCGGCCAGCTTGATCGCAGCGAGGAGGAGATCACAGTGTACGACGATTTGGTGGCCCGATTTGCCACCGCCACCGAATTGCCGCTGCGAGCTCGGGTCGCCTGGGCGATTAATAACAAGGGTATTGTACTTGGCGATCTTGGCCGCAACTTGGAGGGGCTCAGATTCTTCGATGACGTAGTGGCTCGCTTTGGAGGGGCCTCCGAATTGCAGCTCCGCCGCCCAGTCGCGCAAGCGCTTGTCAACAAGGGTGTTGGACTCGGCGAGCTGGGGCGCTGCGAGGAGGAGATCGCAGCCTACGACCAAGTGCTGGCCCAATTCGGCAGCGCCACCGAACTGCCGCTACGCGAACTGGTTGCAGTAGCGCTTTATAACAAGGGCTTCACGCTTGGCCAGCTCGGACGCGGGCAGGAGGAGATCAAGGTATACGACAATCTGCTGGCTCAGTTCAGCACCGCCAGCGAAATGCCGCTGCGCGAACAGGTCGCAGGAGCGCTTTTCAACAAGGGCGTCGCGCTCGACCAGCTCGGACGCAGGGACGAGGCAATCACAGTCTACGACGATGTGGTGGCTCGCTTCAGTACCGCCAGCGAATTGCCGCTGCGCGAGGAGGTCGCCAAGGCGCTTTTCAACAAGGGTATTACGCTAGGCCAGCTCGGCCGCAGCGAGGAGGCGATCAAAGTCTACGATGATCTTGTGGCCCGCTTCGGCACGGCAAAGGAAGGAACTTTTACAGAGCTTTGCAATGCCGCCCAAAAGGCAAGAGAACTACTGATCAAGAAAGGCAAAGCAAGCCGTCCGCGCGGCAAACGCCGAAAGAGCTGATCGGCGCGAAGGACCCCACAAGATGCTAGGTTGGCAATCGAGGAGGCACCGATTCGCCATGCCCGTGCGCCAGCTCTCCGAGGCCACCGTCAACCGCATCGCCGCCGGCGAAGTGGTCGAGCGGCCTGCGAGCGCGGTCAAGGAGCTCGTCGAGAACGCGCTCGATGCCGGCGCGACCCGCATCGACGTGTTGACCGACGGCGGCGGCAGAAGACTCATCCGCGTCACCGATGATGGCGCCGGGATGCCACGCGCCGACCTCGCGCTCGCGGTCGACCGCCACGCCACCTCGAAGCTCGCCGAAGACGACCTGCTCGACATCCGCACGTTGGGTTTTCGCGGCGAGGCGCTGCCTTCGATCGGCGCAGTCGCGCATCTCACGATCACCACACGGCACGCGGGCGAGCCGCACGCCTGGGCGATCGCGGTCGATGGCGGCGTGAAATCAGAGGTCAAGCCCGCTGCGCTTGGCGAAGGCACCCGCGTCGAGGTGCGCGACCTGTTCTATGCGACGCCGGCGCGGCTCAAGTTTCTCAAGAGCGACCGCACCGAGACCGAAGCGATCCGCGATGTGGTGCGCCGCCTCGCCATGAGCCGGCCCGACGTCGCGTTCACGCTCGCAGGCGAGGAGCGCGCGCCCGTCACCTGGGCGGCGGCGCTGCCGGGCGCGCCCGGCCGGCTCGCGCGGCTTGCCGACATTCTGGGCAATGACTTCCGCGCCAACGCGGTCGAGATCATGGGCGAACGCAACGGCGTTGTGGTCGAAGGCTTCGCCGGGCTGCCGACGCTCACGCGTGCCAATACGCTCGGGCAATATCTCTTCGTCAATGGCCGGCCGGTGCGCGACAAGCTTCTGATCGGCGTGGTGCGAGGAGCCTATGCGGACTATTTGCCGCGCGACCGCCATCCGATCGTGGCGTTGTTCGTCACGCTCGATGCGCGCGAGGTCGATGTCAATGTGCATCCTGCGAAAGCCGAAGTGCGTTTCCGCGACCCGCAGCTCGTGCGCGCGCTGCTGATCACCTCGCTGCAACAGGCGCTCGCGCGCGAGGGCCAGCGCGCCTCGACCACCGGCGGCTCCGCCACCATCGCGGCGTTCCGGCCCTCCCCTGCCGTGCCGGGAGCAAGGCGCGGGTGGGACTGGCGGCGCTCGCCGGCGCGGCCCGATCCGCGCGGCATGCCGCTCGCGGCGCACGGCAGCGCCGCGCTTGGCTTCGCGGAGGCCGCGCAGGAAGCCTTCGACGTCGGCGGGCCTTCAGCCGACGCGCGCGTAGCGCTTAACGAGCCCGCGCCGGACTTGCTTGACCGACCGCTCGGCGCCGCCCGCGCGCAGGTGCACGAAGCTTTCATCGTGGCGCAGACGCGCCAAGGCATCGTCATCGTCGACCAGCACGCCGCGCATGAACGCATCGTCTACGAGCGCATGAAGGCGGCGCTGGAAGCGACCGGCGTGGCGCGCCAGATCCTGCTGATCCCCGAGATCGTCGAGCTCGACGAGGCCGACGTCGAGCGCGTCATCGCGCGCGCCGACGAGCTCGCGCGCTTCGGGCTGGTAGTCGAGCCGTTCGGGCCGGGCGCGGTGGCGGTGCGCGAGACGCCGTCGCTGCTTGGCGAGATCGATGCGCGCGCGCTCATCCGCGACCTCGCCGAGCACATGGCGGAATGGGACGAGGCGCTGCCCTTGGAGCGCCGCCTCATGCATGTCGCCGCCACCATGGCGTGTCACGGCTCGGTGCGCGCCGGCCGCCGCCTCAAGCCCGAGGAGATGAACGCGCTGCTGCGCGAGATGGAGGCGGTGCCAAACTCCGGCCAGTGCAACCATGGCCGCCCGACCTATGTGGAATTGAAGCTCGCCGACATCGAGCGGCTGTTCGGGCGCAAGTGAGCCGCCCGACTGACGGCGTCGCCGTTGTGAAGCCCAACTGGACACGCCGATTGACCCACCCGCTGGCGCTCGCGTGAAAATCTATTGGGGCAGAACGCCCTGGATTGAAACGATTTTCTTTTTTTCCTCAAGCCATTGCACCAATTCAGAAGATAATTCTATTTGAGCCTCATGAATGCACATTTGCCCATATCCCCACGCGGCACCGAGCCGCTGCAGGCGAGCGCGGACCGGCTGGCTGACGGGTTCGCCACGCTCGATCTGTTTGGTCGCCTGGCAACAGCCCGGCGCGAGATCGCGGGCCGGATCGTCTTTACGACCAGCTTCGGGCTGGAGGATCAGGCGATCACGCATGCGATCCTGAGCCAGGATTTGCCGATCGAGATCGTTACCCTCGATACCGGCCGGCTGTTTCCGCAAACCTATCAAGTCTGGAGCGAAACCGAAGCCCGCTACGGCCAACGCATCCGGGCGCTGTTTCCCGCCCGCCGCGGCGTCGAAGCCTTGGTGGCGCAGCAGGGCATCGACGGCTTCCGCTCCTCGATCCAGGCGCGCCAGGCTTGCTGCGCCGTGCGCAAGGTCGAGCCGCTCGGCCGCGCGCTGGCGGGCGCCTGCGGCTGGATCACCGGCGTGCGCGCTGAACAATCCACCGAACGCGCCATGACGCCCTATGCGGCGGTCGATGGCGTGCGTGGCCTGATCAAGCTCAATCCACTGCTCGATTGGCCACGCGAGCGCGTTGTCGCGTTCGTGCGCGAGCACGCCGTTCCCGCCAATGCGCTGCACGATGAGGGCTTCCTCTCGATCGGCTGCGCCCCCTGCACGCGCGCGGTCAAGCCGGGCGAGCCGGAACGCGCCGGCCGCTGGTGGTGGGAGGATGAAGGCAAGAAGGAATGCGGCCTGCACAGCCGCCTCGCCCCACATGCGGCCGTGCTCGAAGTCGCCGCCTCCGAGTGACCACCAGGAACGCAACGATGCATGGCAGCATGCCTGTCGCCGATTCGACCGGGCAAAGTCGCGCGCTTACGGCGCGCGCCCCGGTTCGGCTCGCGCATCTCGAGCAGCTCGAAGCCGAAAGCATTCACATCATCCGTGAGGCGGTCGCCGAATCCGACAAGCCGGTGATGCTTTATTCCATCGGCAAGGATTCATCCGTCCTGGTGCATCTCGCCTTGAAAGCGTTCTATCCGGCGAAGCCGCCGTTTCCGCTGCTGCACGTCGACACGACCTGGAAATTCCGCGACATGATCGCGTTCCGCGACGCCCGTGTGCGGGAACTCGGGCTCGATCTGATCGTTCATTCCAACCAGGAGGGGCTGGCGCGCGGCATCTCGCCGATCACGCATGGCTCCGAGCTCCACACCGACGTGATGAAGACGCAGGCGCTACGCCAGGCGCTTGACCAGCACGGCTTCGATGCCGCACTCGGCGGCGCGCGCCGCGACGAGGAGCGCTCGCGCGCCAAGGAACGGGTGTTCTCGCTGCGCAACGCGCACCACCGCTGGGACCCCAAGCGCCAGCGCCCTGAGCCCTGGCGGCTCTACAACGGCCGCAAGCGCAAGGGCGAGAGCATGCGGGTCTTTCCGCTCTCCAACTGGACCGAGCTCGACGTCTGGCTCTACATCCATCAGGAGGCGATCCCGGTTGTTCCGCTCTATTTCGCGGCGCCGCGCCCGGTCGTCGCGCGCGACGGCGCGCTGATCATGGTCGATGACGAGCGGCTGCCGCTCGCGGAGGGCGAACAACCGCAGACCCGAACCGTGCGCTTCCGCACGCTCGGCTGCTATCCGCTGACCGGCGCCATCGAAAGCCAGGCAGCAAGCGTGCCGGAGGTCATCGCCGAAACGGTCGCGAGCCGGCATTCGGAGCGGCGCGGCCGCGTCATCGATCACGACGGCACGGCGTCCATGGAGCGCAAGAAGCAGGAAGGCTATTTCTGATGACGGCGCGGCCGCATCCCGACGAATTCGTGCTCGACGACTTCCTGCGCCAACAGGACGGCAAGTCGCTCTTGCGCTTCATCGCCTGCGGCTCGGTCGATCACGGCAAGTCGACCCTGATCGGGCGGCTGCTCTACGAAGCCAAGCTCCTGTTCGACGACCAGCTGGAAACGCTCAAGGCCGAATCCCGCAAGCATGGAACGCAGGGCAGGGAGCTCGACTTCTCGCTGCTGCTCGACGGGCTCGCGGCCGAGCGCGAGCAGAAGATCACCATCGATGTCGCCTATCGGTTCTTCTCGACCGAGCGGCGCAAGTTCATCGTCGCGGATGCGCCCGGCCATGAGCAGTACACCCGCAACATGGCGACCGGCGCCTCGACAGCCGACGTGGCGCTGATCGTGATCAATGCGCAATCGGGCCTCACCCGTCAGACCAGGCGCCACAGCCTGATCGTCTCCACGCTCGGCGTCCGCCGCCTGGTGCTGGCCGTCAACAAGATGGACCTCGTCGACTGGTCGGAACAGGCGTTCAGGGCGATCGAGAGCGAGTTCCGTCGCTTTGCCGGCACGCTCGGCACGCATGACATCGTGTGTATCCCGATCTCCGCCCGCTTCGGCGACAACGTGGCGGCGCGCTCGGCTGCCACAGACTGGTATCGCGGCCCGACACTGCTCGATTATCTGGAAAAGGTTGACGTTGGACCCGAACCAAATTCTTCGGCCTTCCGCATGCCGGTCCAGCTGGTCAATCGCCCGAGCCCGGACTTTCGCGGCTACAGCGGGCTCATTGCGAGCGGCGATGTCTATGCCGGCATGCCGGTGCGCATCTGGCCCTCGGGCCAGACCTCCCAGATCGACCGCATCGTCACGTTCGATGGCGATATCGAGCGTGCGGCGGCGGGCCGATCCGTGACGCTGACGCTCGCGGACGAGATCGACGCTTCGCGCGGCGATGTGATCGCGGACGCCGGGCGTGCGCCGATCATCACCGACCGGTTGCACGCGCGCGTCGTCTGGGTCGGGAAGGAGCCGCTTGCGGCCGGCCGCAGCTATCTCATCAAGCTCGGGACCTGCAGCGCCAAGGCGACCGTCGAGCCGCCAATGCGTGTCCTTGATCTTGACACCGGCTTGTCGCGCGCAGCCGAACGGCTGTTCATCAACGACATCGGCCAGTGCACGCTGAAGCTCGATCGCGCCATCGCGGCCGACCGTTATGCCGAGAGCCAGGAGACCGGCAGCTTCATCCTGATCGATCCGGAATCCTACGACACCGTGGGAATGGGCTTCGTGGAAGGCTCGGGCACCCGTGAAGGTTTTCTCGCCCGGCTGCGGGAACGCCTCAAATTGCCGGCACGCGCGAGCGCCAAGACAGCCACACGGTCAGGCGAGTCGCATGTCCGCTCGGTCGTGAAGGCGATCTCGTGGCGGGCGACCGGCAGTCTCGATACGTTCCTGGTGACGCTCATCATCACCGGCAGCTCGGTGTTTGCCGGATCGGTCGCCGTCGCCGAGATCGCGACCAAGATCGTGTTCTACTACGGCCACGAGCGCATCTGGGCGACGATCCCGTGGGGCAAGGATTGAGGCTGCACTGAAGGAAAGCTGGCTCCCCGGGAATGGGTTCGAACCATCGACCGGACGGGAAACAACCGTCTGCTCTGCCACTGAGCTACCGGGGAATGCCGCATCATGCGGGCATCTGATTAAGATTCCGTACGGCAGATGTGTTTTATTGCTTGTAGTTGGTTAAGCCTTGCGCCGCAGCCGCACTCGACGGGGCATGCGCGGCGGCTTTCCATCGCGCGCGCAGCTTGCGCAGCGCGCCGATGCCGGCACCGCCCACGAAGCGGGCCAGACGCCGCGCCTGCCAGGTGACGCCGGTCTCGGTCGAGAGCGCGCGCAGGAAGAACGCCTTGTCGCGGCAGAATGCCTCGCAGGCGAGCTTGACCGGATCGTCGTAGAAGGCCGCGATCTTGTCCGCGCCCATGCCGTCCGTCGCGAGCCAGCGCGGGATGTGGTGGTTGCACAGAAGCTCAACGTCGGTGAACACCTTGTTGCAGCCGGTGCCGGCCGCCGGGCACGAGGTCGCGAACGCGTCGCCGACGAGCACGATCCCGGCCTGCCGATAGTTGGTGCTGACCACGAGATCGACCGGCCTGATCTTCACGTCCGTCGCCTCGACCGCGCCGGTGAGCTTGCGCAGGCCCGGCAGCAGCGCATCGAGCGCCGCCTGCGGCGCCTGCCTCATCTCGCGCAGCCACGGATCGTGCGTGTCGCGGTAGACGAAGAGGTTGGCGCGCATGACCGAGCCGATCGGGAACAGCGTGAGATAGGCCATGCGGTCCCTGACACGCTCGGGAAAATACGTGAGCGCACGGAAGTCGAAGCTGCGCCGGCCGACCGGCGCGAGATTGAAGCCAATGCTGATCGAATGCCAGGCGCTCAGCACCTCACGCTCGATGCCAAGTTGATGGCGAAGCGCAATATTGAGCCCGTTCGCCAGCACGACAAGCCGCGCCGAAATGTCTTCGCCGGTCGAGAGCGTGAGCGTCTGGCGCTCGGGGCTGGTCGCGATCGCGGTCGCCTTGCCCTGGATGAAAGGCGTGTCGAGCGGGATTTCGGCGCGCATGACGTTCACGAGCGTATCGTACAAAAGGTCGTATTGGGCGTTGGGGCGCCGGTCGATCAGGCGGCCGAAGCGCGCGATCGAGACCTCCTCATCGGCGGTCGCCGCGCGCAGGACCGGACCGGCAAGCCCGGTCTTTTGCAGCAACAAAACTTGCGAGGCGTCGAGCTTCTCACAGCGGAAATCGGGCGGATACGCCGGATGCGGATCGATCAGGACGGCGCGCATGCCGGCACGCCCCAGCATGGCGGCGGCCGTCGAGCCGGCCAGTCCGCCGCCGACGATGGCGATATCGGTTTCATGCATGGAGGCCGCCTCCCGGTCAGACCTGCCATCCATGCGGCCCAAGGCTTAATGAAGCCTTGTCTCTATGCGTGAAAGCCGCTCTTCGGTCTGCGATCCGTGCCAAATGATTGTGAACCTTGGTTAATTGCGTCCGCAGAAGCGGGTTCTGCGCATGATTTGTTCAGCTTTCGGCGCCACCATGGCGCCAGCCATATCCCCATCGCAAGCTGCAACAACGCATGTCCGATCACAACTTGACCCTGACGCTGCACGACGGCCGCACTGAGTTCTGCCTGCAAGGGGACTACGCGGAGCGCACGCGCGATCTGCCCTTGTCGGAAAGCCCGCCGCTCGCTGTAATCGAGCCAGGCTCAACGGTCGCGCTTGAGCTGCGCGACAACCTCGCCGGCCTCAAGGACGAATGGAAAGCGTTCGAGCGCACCGCCGACTGCACCGTCTTTCAGTCATTCGACTGGCTCGCCAAGTGGCAGCAGCATATCGGCACGCCGCGTGGCACGCTTCCGGCGATCGTCGTCGGCCGCGACGCGTGTGGTGAGATCCTCTTCATCCTGCCGCTGGCAATTGAGACGCACGGGCCGGTCCGGCGGCTGACGTGGCTCGGATCAGAGTTGTGCGACTACAACGCGCCGCTCCTCGCTCCGCACTTCTCCAGCCGCATCCGCGACTTCACGGTCGCTTGGAACGACATCCTGCGGCTTCTGCGCACCGATGCGCGCTCGCGCTTCGATTTCGTCGACCTGCAGAAGATGGCGGAGACGGTCGGCAGCCAACACAACCCGTTTCTTTCACTTGATGTGCTCGCGAACGCGAGCAGCGCTCACGTCGCAACGCTCGGCAGCAACTGGGATGAATTCTACAAGGCCAAGCGTTCGTCGCAGACCCGCAAGAAGGAGCGCAAGCAGCTCAAGCATCTCGCCGAGATCGGCGAGGTCCGCTTCATCGATTTGGAGGATGCCAACGAGATTGCGCGCACCCTCGAGACCCTGATGGTTCAGAAGTCACGGACCTTTGCGCGCATGGGGGTCGAGGATCTGTTCGCGCGGCCGGGCTATCGCGCCTTCTATCTCGACGTCACGACCGACCCGGAGGCGCGCGCGCTCATCCACGTCAGCCGGCTCGACGTCGGCACGACGATCGCCGCGGCCAATCTCGGGCTGAGCTTCCGCGGCTGCTACTATCTGGTGCTTTCGAGCTACGACGACGGCGAGGTCATGCGCTTCGGCCCTGGCCGGGCGCACCTGCATGAATTGCTGCGCCACGCGATGGAACGCGGCTACCGGACCTTCGATTTCACCATCGGCGACGAGCCTTACAAGCGCGACTGGGCCGACATCGTGGTGCGGCTCTACGATCATCTGCATGCGGTGACGCTACGTGGCGCGATCGTGGTGGCGGCGATGAAAGCATTCCGAAGGACCAAGCGCCTGATCAAGCAGACGCCGGTCCTGTGGCACGCCTACAGCAAGGCGCGCACCCTGGGGCGTTTCCCCGCCCGGCGCTGACGCCTTCCCTCCGCCCACCCCGGCATCGTACTGGCCCCTCAGCTCCAGACCTGTGGCGCCAGACCTGTCGCGCCAGACCTGTGGCGCCAAGGCGCTTGATCCGGACCGCAATGAGCGCGACTGTTGCGGCCATGAAACCGGGGGTCACCCGGGCCCACAAGGAGAAGCACGATGCGCAGGATGATGATCATCCCCGCTGCCCTGATTGCGCTTGCCAGCGCCGCGTCAGCGCAGGACTGGCCAACCCATACTATCACGCTGGTGATCCCGTTCTCGGCCGGGGGCGGCATCGACGCCAGCGCCCGCATTCAGGCTCAGAACATGGGCAAGCTTCTGGGGCAGACGATCGTAATCGAGAACGTCGGCGCCGCCGCCGGCACGATCGGCTCCCAGCGCGTCGCCAAGGCGGCGCCCGACGGCTACACGTTCCTGATCGGCAACAGCGGTACGCACGCCTACAGCCAGGCGCTCTTCAAGAAGCCGCTCTATAACGCGGCTGCGGATTTCCAGCCGGTCGGCCTGATGACGGAATCCCCGCGCATCCTGATTGTCCGCAAGGATCTGCCGGTCAACAACCTGCAGGAGTTCATCGCCTACGTGAAGGCCAACCAGGCCAAGATGCAGTTCGGCTCGGCCGGCGTCGGCTCGGGAACGCATCTGCCGTGCGTGCTCCTGAACCAGGCGCTCGGCGTCAACGTCACGCATGTGCCCTTCCGCGGCGCCGGGCCGGCGATGCAGGAGCTGATCGGCGGGCGCATCGACTACATGTGCGACACGATCCAGACCGGCGCGGCGCAGGCCAAGTCCGGTACCGTCAAGGGCATCGCCGTGATGGCGGCCAAGCGCGTGCCGATCATTGCGAACCTCGCGACCACCGGCGAGCAGGGCCTGAAGGGCGTCGAAGCCACGGTCTGGAACGCCTTCTTCCTGCCGAAGGGCACGCCTGATCCGATCGTGCGCAAGCTCAACAAGGCAATGAGCGACACCATCGACGATCCGGCCATCCGCAAGCGCCTGCAGGGCCTCGGCCTGGAGATCCTGCCGCCCGAGGAGCGTACGCCGGAATATCTGGCGAAATATCTGCCGCAGGAGATCGCGCGCTGGAGCAGGGTGATCAACGCTGCCGGCATCAAGGTCGATTGAGCTTGCACGCCGCGCCGTTGGCTCGCGTTGCCGTAACGCGGCACCTCGATAAAACGCCGCCATGACAATAGTGGTCCTCGCTCGGGCGAGGACCACGACAACAAAAGACCGAGGAGACGACTGATGAGGACGATCATCGCTGCCGTGCTTGCGTGCCTGATCACGGGTCCGGCCACCGCCCAAACTTGGCCAACCCGTCCGGTGACCATGGTGGTGCCGTTCCCGGCGGGCGGACCGATCGATCTCGTCGGACGCATCTTCTCGCAGAAGCTCTCCGAAGCGCTCGGCCAGCAGGTGATCGTGGAAAACGTCGGCGGCGCAGGCGGCTCGACCGGCGCGGCGCGCGTCGCCAAGGCGCCGGCCGACGGCTACACTTTCCTGTTCGGCAACCAGGGCACCCATACGTTCAGCCAGCTGCTTTACAAGAAGCCGCTCTACAACGCGGTGAAAGACTTCGCACCGGTTACGGTGGTGGTCGAGAACTCTAAATTGCTGGTCACGCGCAAGGATTTTCCGGCCAATACGCTCGCCGAATTCATCACCTACGCCAAGGCGAACCAGGCCA
Organism: uncultured Alphaproteobacteria bacterium; assembly: GCA_963753575.1. Taxonomy (GTDB): domain Bacteria; phylum Pseudomonadota; class Alphaproteobacteria; order Rhizobiales; family Xanthobacteraceae; genus VAZQ01. The sequence continues at coordinate 187,927 of CAVWCR010000001.1, read as the reverse complement.
AGATGCAGTATGGCTCCGCAGGCGCCGGCTCGGCCACGCACGCGACCTGCGTGATGATGAACATCGCGATGGGCATAGAGGTCACGCACATACCCTATCGCGGGACCGGACCCGCGATGCAGGACATTATAGGCGGGCGCATCGACTATATCTGCGACGTGATCTCGACCAGCCTGCCGCTGGTGCGGGCGCACTCGGTGAAGGCCTTGGCGCTGCTATCGCCAAAGCGCAGCCCGGTGATGCCGGAGCTCCAGACCGCGGACGAGCAGGAACTCAAGGATTTCGACGGCGACGGCTGGAACGCGTTCTTCTTCCCCGACGGCACGCCCGATCCGATCGTGCACCGGCTTGCCAAGGCGACCAGCGACATCCTGGACGACAAGGCGGTGCACAAGCGGCTCGAAGGCCTCGGCCTCAACGTGCCGGTGCGCGAGCGCCGGACGCCCGAGTACCTCGCCAAGCTGGTGCGCAGCGAGCTCGACAAGTGGAGGGTGCCGATCAAGGCGAGCGGCGCAGCCGAGCAGTGAGACAAACGCCCTTGTGGCCTATGACTCTCGGTTGTCATCGTCCGCGAAAGCGGACGATCCAGTGAGCCTCTTCAGGCGGGCCGCAGGAACACGACTTCCGTGTCGTCGTATTGCCGCCGCTCGATCTCTTCGAAGCCCGCAGGCGCCGTGAACTTGGCGTCGGTTGCCTCCTCCACCACGATCAGCGCGCCCGACGCAAGCCAGCCGCCGTCGCGGGCGGAGGCGAGCGCCTTCTCGGCGAGACCCTTGCCATAAGGCGGATCGAGAAAAACGAGCGAGAATGGCTCGAGCGGATGCGCCGGCCCGAGCCGCGTGGCATCGCGGCGAAAGATGCGGGTGGCGCCGCCAAGCGCGAGCGCAGCAATGTTCTCGCGCAGCAGCGCGCGCGCCTGCGCCCCGTCGTCGACAAACAGCGCGAAGGCGGCGCCGCGTGAGATCGCCTCGATACCGAGCGCGCCGGTGCCGGCGAAGAGATCGAGCACGCGCACCCCGCCGACCGGGTCGCCGTAGCCGTGGACGAGAATGTTGAACAGGGATTCGCGCAGCCGGTCCGCGGTCGGCCGGATCGCCTGCGAGCGTGGCGACGCGAGGGTACGCCCGCCCAGGCGGCCACCGACGATGCGCATCAGCCCCTCTTGCCACGGAAGGGACGGCGACGCTTTTCCCGCCGCGCCAGCTCGGGCTCGCCCAGGCGCTCGGCGTCGAATGCGCGGCGCTTGGGCTTTAGGCTTTTCCGCGGCCTTTCACCGGCATTCCGAGGTGGCCGGCCCTCGAAGGACGGGCGGCCCGGCCGGTGCGCCCCGCCCTTCGCAGGCCGCGCCCCTCGCGGCTCGCGCTCGTCCTTCGATCGCGGCTCGGGATGGCGGGTCGGCGCCTCCGGTTCGGTGCGCTCGATGATCGGCGCCGTGAAGTCGGCGCCCGCGAGCGCTGCCACGCGCTCGCCGAGCTGCTCGCGCAGATGGCGCGTGCGCACTTCCGTCACGCCTCCCTCCGGCAGATCGCCGAGCTGGAACGGGCCGAAGGAGACCCGGATCAGCCGATTGACTGCGAGCCCAAGGTGGCCGAGCACGTTCTTGACCTCGCGGTTCTTGCCCTCGCGCATCGCGAACACGAGCCACAGGTTGGCGCCCTGCTCGCGCTCGAGCTGCGCGTCGATCTGTCCATAGCGGACGCCATCGATGGTGATGCCACGGCGCAGCCCATCGAGCTTATCCTGCTGCACGCGGCCGTGCGCGCGCACGCGGTAGCGTCGCAACCAGCCGGTCGCCGGCAGCTCGAGCATGCACGCGAGCCCGCCGTCGTTGGTGAGAAGCAGCAGACCCTCGGTGTTCATGTCGAGACGGCCGACGCTCATGAGCCGCGGCAGCTGCTTGGGCAGCGCCGCAAAGATGGTCGGCCGGCCCTGCGGATCGAGGCGCGTGGTCACCAGCCCGCGCGGCTTGTGATAGAGGAAAAGCCGCGTGCGCTCGCGCTGCGGCAACGGCTCGCCATCGACCGTTATGGTGTCCTCCGGCATGACGTTGAGGGCGGGCGAAGCAATGGCGGCGCCATTGACCGCAACGCGGCCCGCCGCGATGAAGCCCTCGGCCTCGCGGCGCGACGCCAGCCCCGCGCGCGCGATCACCTTGGCGATGCGCTCGCCCGCCAATTCGCCCGTGCCGCCCTTGCGCGCCGTCATGATGGCCTGATAGCAGAACCCGCGTGTCTCGGATACGGTGGCCCCGACGCGCCGCCGGTACCCGGCCGGAGATCGCCTTGTCCACCTTCATGTCCACCGCGATCGAGGAAGCCCGCGCTGCCGCAGCGGCCGGCGAAGTGCCGGTCGGCTGCGTGATCGTGCGCGACGGCATGGTCATCGCGCGGGCGCACAATCGCACGCTCGCCGATCGCGACCCGACCGCCCATTGCGAGATGCTGGCGATCCGGCAGGCGGCCGCTGTGCTCCTGTCCGAGCGGCTCGTCGACTGCGACCTCTACGTTACGCTCGAACCCTGCGCGATGTGCGCGGCGGCGATCTCGTTCGCCCGCATCCGCCGTCTCTACTACGGCGCAACCGACCCCAAGGGCGGCGCGGTCGAGAGCGGCGTGCGATTCTTTGCGTCTTCAACCTGCCATCATCGTCCCGACGTCTATGGCGGCATCGGGGAGGGCGAAGCCGCCGCGCTGCTCACGGACTTTTTCCGCGCGCGCCGGTGACCGGTCGCGGTTTCCACACCAACTCAAGTGGTTTAATCTCGCGCTCCCACCGGATTCGCTCATCGAGGAGGAAGCATGTTCAGGTCGTTGGCAATCGGCGCTGCATTCATCTGCGCGACGCAGGCGTCTTACGCGCAGGAGCAGCAGTCGTTCAAAAGCCTGATGGGGCGCGGCTTCGATATCAAGAATGTCTCGTTCGTGCGTGGTGAGGCAACCGACAACCGGGAGACGTTCATCGTAACGCTGCAACACGAGAAGTCGGTGGCGGTCTGCTACTTTTCGGCCAATGCCTGGATCACGCTGAGCAACACCGTGCTCGACGATCCCAAGCGCTGCGACGTGCGCTGAGCCAATCGCGGTAGGGTGTGCAAAGGCGAGAGCAGCGCGATTTCCGCGCGGCAAGACCTATCGTGCGCCGTGCCCACCAAACCGAATCTGTGAGAGCAGCGCAATTTGCCGGCGGGCACGGCGCACGATGGCCTTGTGCGTGTGGAGGCAGCCGGTGCCACCGCCTTTGCCCACCCTACACAACCGTCACCCATCCAGCAGCGCGGCGAGCTTGTCCCTGATCTCCGCCTTGGCGGGCTCGGCCGCGCGCAGGATCGCGCTCGCCTGCAGAAAGTCGAGCGTGCGGAAAATCCCGACCTTCGGCCGCACGATCAGATCGGGCGCGGTGTGCTTGAGCTTCTCGCGGGTAATGGCCGTGCCCATGACCAGTACCGTGGTCACGAGGCACTCCCAAGGATTGGGAATGTCGCGGCGGTCCTCGCTGCCCTCGCCCGAGATATCGACCGCCACGATCACGTCGGCGCGACCGCGCAGCTGATCGAACGGCAGCGGATTGGTGGCGCCGCCATCGATCAGGATGCGGTCATCGATCACGACCGGCCGCACCAGCGTCGGCAGTGCGATCGAGGCGGCGAGCGCGGGCTTCAGCAGACCGTGCGAGAACGCGACCGGCTCGCGCCGGTGCAGGTCGGATGCCATCACGGTCATCGGAATCTTGAGCGCACTGAAGTCTTCCGGCACCACATCGGGAAGAAACTTGGCGCACAGCTTTTCGGCGTCGAGCAAGGTCGCGCCAAACCCCTGGCGGAACAGGTTCGCGAAACTGCCGGCGCGCGCGGCGAGCACCCGGCGAAACATCTCGCTGCGGTCATGCGCCAGCGCGATCACGTAGCGGCGGATGTCGCGGCCCGACATGCCGGCCGCATAGCCGGAGCCGATGAACGCGCCGATCGAGGTGCCGGCGAGCGCTACCGGCCGGACCCCCATCTCGTCGAGCGCCTCGATGATCGCGATATGCGCGATGCCGCGCGCACCGCCGCCACCGAGCGCGAGCGCAAAGCTTTTCATTCCGCGCCCTCCTGGACGAACTGCCACGCCTTGGCGGCGAGCGGGCGCACCATTGCGGCCATGCCGGCTGCGTTTTCGCTGGTCGCGGTGCCGTCGCGCAGGCGGCCGGCGATGCCTTGCAGAATGGCGGCGAGCCTGAAGAAATTATACGCAAGGTAAGCGGCAAGATGCGGGCGCGGATCGAGCCCGGTGCGGGAACGATAGGCCTCAACTTCGGCGGCGCGCGAGGGAATGCCGAACGCCGCGAGGTCGCGGCCGGCAAGCGAGCCGAAGCCCACGCCCGAGGGCGAGGGCGGCATGTCCCACGCCATCAGGTAATAGGCGAAGTCGGCGAGCGGATCGCCGAGCGTCGACAGCTCCCAGTCCAGCACCGCGACGACGACAGGCAACGCCGGCGCGACGATGACGTTGTCGAGACGGAAGTCGCCATGCACGAGCCGCACCGGCACAGGCGGCGGCAGATGATCTGGCAGCCAGGCGATCAGCCGCTCCATGTCATTGATCAACTCGGTCTCCGACGCGCGGTACTGCCGGGTCCAGCGCGCGACCTGGCGCGCGACGTAGCTCTCGCCGCGGCCGAAATCGGCAAGCCCGAGCACGGCCGGGTCAAACCCGTGCAGACACGCAAGCGTGGCGTTCGCGGCGTCGAAGATCGCGGCGCGCTCGTCAACCGTCACATGCGGGACATGCGGATCCCAGAACACACGGCCATCGACGTAGGCCATGAGATAGAATGGCGTACCGATGACATCTGCATCCGCGCAATAGTGCAGCGGCCGCGCGACCGGAAAGCCCTGCGCGGCCAGCGCCGTGATGACACGGAATTCGCGATCGACCGCGTGCGCCGACGGCAGCAGCTTGCCGGGCGGCTTGCGCCGGAGCACGCAACGGCGTTTCGCCGTCTCGATCAGATAGGTCGGGTTCGACTGGCCGCCCCGGAACTGACGAACCGTGAGCGGCCCCGCAAAGCCCTCCAGGCGACCGCTGAGATAGGTTTCGAGCCGCGCGGCGTCGAATGCCAAGTGCGGCGCGACATCCCGGGTGCCGGAGAACGCGCTTTGTCGATCAAGCCCTGACATCCGCCGCCAGACGCTGTGCCGTTCACAGATGCGCCGGATATAGCACTATCGGCGAGCGCGCGGCAGCTCTGGGCGGCGGGTCAGGAGGCCGGCTCAGCGCTTGCGGCTACGCCGGTCCGTGATGAGGGAAAGCGTCTCGAAGGACGATTCCACAAATGCCGTGTACTCGCGTTCCAAGGCGTCGAGGCCTTCGCGCATGGCATCCGTCATCCGGAGCTTGCGCTCGGTGCTGGTCTGCTGCTGCTGCTCGTCAAGGCTCAGTTCTGATGTCGTCGTTGCCATAGTGCCCCCCCTGGCATCCGTACTACGCTACGGGGCATATCTTAGTAAGCCGATTATGGTTAAAGTGGCGTTAAACAAAGGTATCTGGCGCCCTTCTGGTACCTCATTGCTGTCAAAATTTCGAGTCCCTAGCGATCGCACGCCAACCGATGTCGCGCCTGCAGAATCCCTCCGGCCAGCGGATAAGATCGACCGCCTGGTAGGCCCGCACCTGCGCTTGCGCTACCGTCTTACCGATTGCACATACGTTCAGGACGCGCCCACCGCTCGCTACAACTTTGCCGTTCTGCGCCTGCGTGCCGGCGTGGAAGATTTCGACGCCTTCGACCCCGGCCGCATCCTCGAGGCCTTCGATCACCGAGCCCTTGGCATAGCTCCCCGGATAGCCCTTGGCGGCCATTACAACGGTGAGCGCCGCATCCGGAAACCAGCGCAGATCGAAGCTCCCGAGCACGCCGTCGCAGGAGGCGAGCAGCGCCGGCACCAGGTCCGACATCAATCGCAGCATCAGCACCTGGCATTCGGGATCGCCGAAGCGCACGTTGTATTCGATCAGCTTCGGGCCCTGCGCGGTGATCATCAGGCCGGCATAGAGCACGCCCTTGTAAGGAGCGCCCATCGCCTTCATGGCGCGCACAGTCGGCAGCACGATCTCTTCCATCGCACGCCGCGTCAGTTCCTCGGTCATCACCGGCGCCGGCGAGTAGGCGCCCATGCCGCCGGTGTTGGGACCTTGATCGCCATCGAACACGCGCTTGTGGTCCTGCGCCGAAATCAGCGCGATCGCGCTCTCGCCATCGCACAGCGCAAAGAAAGACGCCTCCTCGCCGTCCAAGAATTCTTCGACCACGACTTCAGCGCCGGCCTCGCCGAGCCCGCCCTCAAACATCATGTCGATTGCGGCCTCCGCCTCGGACACGCTCTGCGCCACCACGACGCCCTTGCCGGCCGCAAGCCCGTCCGCCTTCACCACGATCGGCGCGCCCTGCGCACCCACATAGGCCTTGGCGGCATCAGCCGTCGTGAAGCGCTCATAGGCGGCGGTCGGAATGTCGTTCGCCCGGCAGAGATCTTTGGTGAAGCCCTTGGAGCCTTCGAGCTGCGCCGCCGCCCTTGAAGGGCCGAACGCCTTGATACCGGAGGCCGCAAGGTCGTCGACGATGCCGGCGCAGAGCGGCGCCTCCGGACCGACCACCACAAGGCCGATCTTTTGCGCCCGGCAGAACGCGATCACGGCCGCATGGTCGGCCATGTCGAGCGTGACGATCTCTGCCTCGTTGGCGATGCCAGCGTTGCCGGGCGCGCAGAAGAGGCGCTCGGTAAGCGGGCTCGCCGCGATCTTCCAGGCGAGCGCATGCTCACGTCCACCGGAGCCGAGAAGAAGGATGTTCATGGCCTGACTGTTGGACCGGAAGGGTGGGCTGGCCGGCGTGGTGTAGCATGGTCGTATGCGGTCGCAAGGCCGGGCCCGTGGCGAGGCCGTACGCGACATCGCGTCTTCCAGATGGCTCTGGCGTTAGCGCACGCTTCGGCGGATGATAAGGGTCAGCCTCGGAGCCAAGAATGAAAACCACAGCATTGGGCCTCGCCATCCTGGCGGTCGCCGCACTTGCGGGCACCGCCGCACAGGCGCAGGCACCCTTCCCCTCGCGGCCGATCCGGGTGCTGGTCACGATCCCGCCCGGCGGCGCGCCCGATATCTCGGCGCGGCTTCTCGGCCAATATCTGCAGGAAGCGCGCGGCTGGACGGTCGTGATCGAGAACCGGCCCGGCGCCAACGGCAACATCGCGATGGCCGAGGTCTCCAAGGCAGCGCCAGACGGACACACCTTGGTCCTGGCGGCCGACAGCGGCATCACGGTCAATCCGCACGTCTACCGCAGGCTCACCTTCGATCCGCTCAAGGATCTGGTCCCGGTGGCAAGCGTCGCCACCAACCAGTTCACGCTCTCGGTCAATCCGCAGGTGCCGGCCAAGACCTTCAAGGAGTTCATCGAATACGCGCGCGTCACAAAGCCGCCGTTGCCCTATGCGTCCGGCGGCAACGGCAGCCAGCACCAGCTCTCGATGGAAATGCTCAAGCAGCGCGCCGGCATTGACCTCCTGCACGTGCCGTTCCGCGGTGCAGCACCCGCCACCCAATCGACCGTCGCGGGCGACACCAAGGTGCTGTTCTCGGGCTCCGCAAGCGCCCCGCTGATCGCCGGCGGGCAACTGCGCGTCCTGGCTGCGAGCGGCAAGAAACGGTCGAAACGCTACCCCGACCTGCCCACCGTCGGCGAATTCTATCCCGGTTACGCGGTCGACATCTGGCTCGGGCTGTTTGCGCCGCCGAACACGCCGGAAGCGATCATCACCACGCTGCGCACGGAAGTGCATAATCTCCTGGCCCGACCCGACTTCGCCCAGCGCCTGAACGTCTCCGGCAGTCTCGAGCCGCTGATCCTCTCGGCCGCGGACTTCAGCACGCTGATCCAGGAGGACTACCAAAAGTACGGCAAGATCGTCCGCGATCTGGGCATCAAGGCAGATTAAGCGCGCTCACCATGTTGAAAGCGGAATGCTGCACCTGTTGACAGTGTTGCGATCCACCCAATGAACTCAACCGAATCGCCTATCATGAAAATATCCAAGTCGCGTGGCACTTCCTTCCCAATCAAAGCTTGCGAGGATCAGGCGATGGTCCAAGGAATGCTGCAAGGGATGGTAGGACCGTTCCGTCGTGCCGTTGCCTTTGTCCCGCGGCCGTTCGCGATCGCGCTGCTCGCGCCCGCCATCGTCGTCACATCGGCCGCGATCCTGCTCGGCCTGCTTGGCATCTTCGTGCTCTGGCTTTTCATCGTAGCAGCGTTGGTCGCGGCCATCGTGGTTGCCGACATCACCCGCCGCTCGATGCGACGGCTCGCTCCGTCCCTCGTCGCCCCGTACGGCCGATCCGCGGTCGGCGTTCCGGGGCGCTGACCTTCATTCCGAGTAGTCGTGTCCTTGGACATCCAGGCGATCTATCGCGTCCGCAGTGATCCGCGTTCGATCACGGAGCGCGCCCGCGCCATCGCGGTCGAGCAGAGCGTCGAAATGCCACTGGAGGCGATCGACGACCCTTATGTGAACAGCGAGATCGTCGGACGCGTGCTCGACGTGAGCGACGCGGGTGACGGGGTGTTCGAGATCCGCATCGCGCTCTCGGCCGCGACCGTCGGCAACGATGCCGGACAGCTCCTCAACATGCTGTTCGGCAACACCTCGATCCACGACGACGTCGTGCTCTGGGATGTCGAACTTCCAGGTGTGCTCGTGCAGGGCTTCGGAGGGCCGCGCCACGGGATCGAGACCATGCGTCGGCGCGTGGGCGCGCCCCGGCGCGCGTTGACCTGCTCGGCGCTCAAGCCGCAGGGCCTGCCGCCGCATGGGCTGGCCGCACGTGCGATCGGCTTTGCGCGCGGCGGCATCGACTACGTCAAGGATGATCACGGCCTTGCCGACCAGGCCTATTCGCCATTTGCCGCGCGCGTCGAGGCCGTCACGGGGGCGCTGCGCCGGCTCGGCTCGCTCACGCACTACGTGCCGAGCCTCTGCGGCGATCTCGACAGCATGCGGGCGCAGATCGCCATCGCTCGTGGCGTCGGCATCCATACCGTGATGGTCGCCCCGATGATCGCGGGACTTGCCAATTTCCACCGGCTGGTGCGGGAAAGCCCTGGCATCGTCTTCCTGGCGCACCCGTCGCTTGCCGGCTCGCGCATGGCGCCGCCGCTCCTCGTCGGAAAGATTTTTCGCATGCTGGGGGCTGACGCCGTCATCTATCCCAACTACGGCGGCCGCTTCGGCTACTCGCAAGAGACCTGCCGGGCGCTGGCGCGCGCCGCGCGTGCGGACTGGCACGGCCTGGGGCCCAGCGTACCGGTGCCAGCCGGCGGAATGACCACCGACCGGGTGCGCGAGATGCTTGATTTCTATGGCGCCGATATCATGTTGCTGATCGGCGGCGGGCTTCTTTCCGCCCGCGAACAGCTCACGGAGGCGACCACCTCTTTCGTGGAGGCGGTCAAGGCCCACCCGTATGGATAGACCGATGACCCCACCCGTTCATCGCAAGGCGAAGGACTACCGCTGGGACGGCGTCGAGGTGCTGCCCTACAAGGAGGACGGTCGCGCGCTGTTCAAGGCGATCACTCGGCAGGTGCTGTTCTCGGACCCCGCCCAGGAGAGCGAGCTGCGCTATTTCGAGATCGCCCCGGGCGGTTTCTCAACCCTGGAGCGCCATGAGCACACCCATAACGTGCTGATCCTGCGCGGCAGCGGCCATTGCCTGGTGGGTCGCGAGGTCCGCACGCTCGCCACCAACGATCTGGTCGCGGTGCCGCCGATGACCTGGCACCAGTTCCGCGCGACCGCTGGCGAGCCGCTCGGCTTCCTCTGTATGGTTAACGCTACCCGCGACAAGCCGCAGCTTCCAACCGCCGAGGACCTGTCAGCCCTCGAGCAGGACCCGCAGGTGGCCGAGTTCCTGGGCGGGTCGCGGTAACGAATTGGGCGCAGTGCGCCACTATTTCTGCACATCGTCGCCCCTTCCAAATCACGAAATCGTCCTCTCCGGCGGGTTAGCTTCGACCTTGGTCGGAGGGGTTCATGGGCCGGGCCAAAACCATTCTCATCGCAGTGCTGTTGCTCGCCGCGCCCATCTTCACGGCGCCTACGCAAGCCGCACTGACGCCGCTCGTCGACCTGGTGTCGACCGAGTCGGTGATGCGATGGATCAACGCCTATCGCATCAAGCCCGACCCCGCCGGTGTGCCGGCGGTGGTGAAGACACTCAGCCGGTTCGGCTCATTCAAAGACCCGGAGCAGTCCGGCGTGTTCGTCGGCTTCCTGGCCGGCGTGATCGGCAGCAATCCGGACCACGCCGAGCATCTGATCGCCAAGATGCTGCCGCTGCCGCCGGGCGACCAATGGGTCGTCGTGCGCGCGATCGCCTATTCGGGCCATCCGAACTGGCGCAATCTGCTGCGCCGGTTCGCCAAGCGTCTGCCGGCGCGCAAGGTGATGATCAACAAGTACCTGGCCGAGGAGTTGCCCCGGCTCTACCAATATGAACGGGAGCCGGACGTATCGACTTGGCAGCAGGTGCGCAGCAAGTTCACCGGCAAGGAGCTGCCCAAAGCTCATGTGCTGGAGCCGAGCCCGGAGCTCCTCGACACCTATTGGGGTCACTATTTCGCGACCGGCCACGCCCGCCCGATCACGCGCATCGTCGAGATGCTGCCCTGGTCGAGGGACGTTGAGAGCGTGGAGAAGCTCACGATCGGCAGCATGGCGAAGTTTACGCTTGCCAGCAACGCGTCACGCGATCCCGAGCTCTTGGCCATGCTGAGAGAGGCGCGCGAGCGCCGGCCGAAGGAGTTCGCCAAGGACCTGACCGAAGTCATCGATGCGGCCGAGACGGTCGAGACCTCGAAGCTGCGCAAAGAGGCGATGGCAGCGATCGAGGAACTGCGCCGCAAAGGTCCGGCCTATCGGCGCAACGTTTCATGGTGGGGGCAAGTCGGCCAGGGCGCGCTCGCGCTCGGCTGTATTGCGGCAGCGGCAACCGGCCAGGTCGCGCTCGGTCTGCCTTGCGTGATCACCGGAGGCGTCTCGTCAGCAGCACTTAGCTATTGGGAGAAGCAGCAATAGATACGTCCCGGGAGGGGGTTTGGATCGTCGGGACGTGCGTCACTCAATAGCGGTTGCGGCCAGCATGATGTGTGCGTGTCATGCCGTGCCGCGATCCGGGACCCCGGAACACGACATCGTGTGGGGAAACCGGGGTCCCGGATTTTCTTTCAGCGGTGAGCGCTTTGCTCACCGCGCCAGCGGATCGGGCCGAAGCTGGAATTTCACGACCTTGCTGGTCGTGCCCTTGCCACCCTCGATGTGATAGGGCGCGCGGCCCGCGTAGGTCGACCACAGGCCCCTGCCCTTCCAGCCGAGATTGGGATCATCGATGCGGCCATCGAGCCCCTTGGCGTGGAAGCCCATCGGATAGGGCACGCGCAGCGTGACGAACTTGCCGTCGACCAGCGCCTCAAGCGAATCCGACAGGTTGCCGGTGGCGACTGGCACGTCCTTACCCAGCCCGAACGTATCGAACTGGTCGACCCAGGTGTAGTAGCTCGACTGCACCGCGCCCGGCTCGTCCTTGATGTTCTCGAATTGCGGGCCCGGGAACTGATAGAGCGTCCAGCCTTCCGGACAGTGCCGGCCGGTCGCCGTCGGGCCGTTGAGCGGGCCCTTGCATTTCTTGCGGTCGAAGCTTGCCATGTGACCGCTCGCGAGCGGAATCCACACGACGCCTTTGCGGTCGATGTCCATGCCGCGCGGACCGAAGCCGTTGACCTTGGCCTTCGGCTCGTTGAACGGAACCTCGTAGTATTCGGTCAACGTGGTCGCGGGCGGGTTGTCGCCCGGGATGACGTGCACCACGCCGCCGGGCATCGCCAGTACCGAGCCCCAGATCGTGCCGTCGTTGTGGTCGTAGCCGATGCCGTAGAGGCCGGCGATGATCCGCTTGTCCTTCTTGGGATCGACCGGCTGATTGGGCTCGACATAGTCGTCGTCGCGTTTGCCGTTGCCGTTCGTATCAAGAATGAACGCGGTCCAGCCCTGCGACTTCTGTTCGTCGCCGGTCTCCAGATACATCTTGGTATTGATCCAGCCGACCACCGGCGCCCGCGCGCCACCGGCCGACAGCCACAGCGTGTTGTTCTTGTCCTCGGCGAAGATGAGGTGGTGGGTGGTGAAGCAGGTGTCGATGTAGACGAGCTTGCGGGTCTTGGGATCATACATCGCGACCTGGCGCGGCGCCCTCGTCATCGGGAACAGCTTGGCCGATGGATGGTCCGATCCCTTCTGACAGAAGGCCGGCGTCGGCGGCCGGCGAATGCGCGCCGTCATCCAGACGCGGCCATCCTGATCGAGCATCGGATTGTGCACCGAGGTCTGGCTGCTCCAGATCTTTTCGTTGCCCCAGTAGGGCGACGGCAGTGACGGGAAATTGCCGGACTGGATGAACACGCCGGCCGGCGCGTTGGGGTCGCGCGGAATCGACTTGAGATAGGTCACCGTGTTCGTCTTCGGGTCGAGGATCGGCAGATTGTCGGTCGAATCCTCCGTGGCGCTGTAGATCTTACCCCAGGCATTGACGGTCGGATTGCGCTTGTCGGTAGCGATCTCGTCATGCAGATAGGTCTTGGCGTCGCCCCAATCCCACATCGTCACGACCACATTGCGTTCCACGCCCTGCGGCCGCGGCGGCTTCGCCTTCGGCAATTCGCCCGCCGCGATACGGTCGGTCCAATCGGCGAAGTTCTTGAGCGCCACCTGCGTGTCCAGCGTTCCGATGTTCCTGACCATCGTCTCCGCCATCGGGCCGACCTGGATGCGATGCATCCACGCCTCGTAGGACGACTTGAACGCGCCGAGCTCCTTCTTGATCGTGCGTGTGGGCTTGTTGCCAAGCTGGTGGCAGGAATTGCAGGAGTGGGTCTTGAGAGTGGCGAGCCACTGACCCTGGCTTTTCACCTTCTCCGACATTCCGTTGCCGCCGGGGCCTTCGCCCTTGCCGGGGAACAGGCTCTTGTCCGGAATCTTGAGCATCGAGTACCAGTACTGCGCCGGATAATACTCAGCCGCCGCAGCGTCGCTCGCGGCCACCACCGCAGTCAGGTTGACGATCCGGCCGGGCGCGCTCTTCACCTTGGGCGAGTCGACGAGACCATAGCCGCGCACCCAAACGTCATAGGTGGCGCCCTTCGGCAGTTCGGGAATGACGTAGCGGCCCTGATCGTCGGTGACGACGATCTTGATAAAGCGAGTCGGCAGATCGTGGGTCTCCGCGATGACCCAGACGCCGGCTTCCGGCCCCTTCGCGCTGGTGACCACGCCGCCGAGGTCGCTGTCGCCAACGCTGACGCCCGCCGGCGCCGGCTGTTGGGCATTGACTTGAACCACCGGAGCACCCACCAGCGTGGCAACTGCAATCGCTGCGGCACTCAAGAATAGACTCGCCCTGATCGTCATGACCGGCTCCTCCCGTCTGGCTTGCAACGCGCCGCATTTTGGCCGGCCTCAGGCCCGGGCGCTTCGGCACTATCCATGCACAAACCCTGCCCGTCCGCAACGACGCCAACGTTGCAAATCCGCGCCCCGGGACACGACCGTGCGTCGCGGGATCATCCCGCGAAATAAGAGAACTTGTTCGCCTGCTGCTTGCGACGCGTTGTTGCGTTAACCGCGCCTTTACAACCTCGGTCTTGATTTTGTCGAAAATATCTGAGAGAAGCTGCGCCCTGCCGATCAATCGTGGTTGGCAGACCGATGCCGCCGCACCATATCGACGTCAGTTCTTGTCGAATGTAACGGCATGATGAGGAACCCGATGCGCCGCCTAGGCACAACAACAGCCGCGCTTTGCGCCGCCAACGCTTGGTCGTTAGCCCGATCAAGCGATCGGCGCGTCATGCGCATGGCGTCGGGTAGCCTGTCTTATCAACAGCAACCCGGATTCCATCCGAGATACTCGGACTAACCGGCGGCGGGCGCTGAATCCCTCCGCCAGACAGGCAGGAGGGACCCGCAGTGGCCCGCAACACCACCAGACGCCAGAAAACCGTATCGACGCTTGTGCGCCTCAGCGCACGAGTTGGCGCACGAGCGCGCGCGTCACCCCGCTGGGTCGCGCGCTATCGGTACCGTGACCCTTAGCTCGATCACCGCGCGACGTGCGCACGCTTGCGCGCGAACGAGAAACTGCGCGTACCGAGGTGATCGAACCTTGCGAAATCTTCACGCACGCGACGTGAACGTGCGTGACGCGGCAGCGACTAACACTTTGCTGTTTGACTTAAGTTTCTGACTTGGCTGTTTGACATCGTGAACGTCCAGAATTGGCCAGCGGCGCTGCGCTCTGCTCGGAGCTGTAGTCCCTGTTGCAAGGTGGCTTCGATCTCGGAGCGCCGCCGCTGACCATTTTTTTCTTTTCGCCGGCTTAGCTCAGATGGAAGAGCGCCGCCCTCGTAACGCGGAGGCCGCGTGTTCGAGCCACGCAGCCGGCACGCCCGCATAGCTCAGTCGGCTAGAGCGCCTGCCTTGTAAGCAGGAGGTCCCAGGTTCGATCCCGTGGTGTGGGCTCCAGATTTCATTCCGTATTGCAGATCCAGATTGCGGGTTCAGATTGCGGAACGCCTTCGAAGCTCAGTTGGTGGAGCAGCCGCCTGGTATGCGGCAGGCCGCGTGTTCGATCCACGCCGAAGGCACCACCGTCTGCCATTACCCACGTCTGCTATTCGGGCCCGCCGCAGTGCTCGTGGCCGGGCGCTACCTTCGGCATCGCAGGTAGGTCTCGGTACCTCGCTCGCTCGACCAGCGAAGCTTCGATCCGACCATCGCCAGTTTGATGTTCGCGGTCCACCCGCTCTTGTCCTCAGCGGAACACCGCGCACGAACCCGCCAGTGGCTCGCACCCTCCTGTCGAACGGAGCGGAAGTCGCATCGGACTCCGAGCGTTTCGGCGCCGCGGGCGTCGATCCTGATGCGCATGTCGTCGCCCGTCCGCTCCCGGCACTCGGCTGCCGCACGGGCCCAAACACCCACGAAGGTTTCAGCCGGCGCCCGCGGCGCCGGCTCTGACCCCCGGCCCGGTGGCTTGGCGGGCATCGAAAGGTGCGGCCGGATCGTCGGCGGCGGCATCGCAAGCAAATCCTTTCGCGGCGTCGCTTCCTCTTCGGTGTAAAGCGGACTGGTGTTCAGCAAAGGCGTCGGCGAGTAGCCGATCAGGCGATCCAAATTTCGCGATCCGGCTCCCGTCGATTCGTCCGGCTCCGAAGCGGTACGCGACGGTCTTGTCGGCTCAGCACTGTCGACTGGCGGTTCGATCGGCGCGACCGATGACGGAGCCGCCGCGACGGCCGCCTGCGGGCGCGGCTCGGCCACGCGCTCCGGCTCGGCAACGATCTGCGGCTCGGCAACGCTCCGCGGTACGGCTGCGTCCTGCGGCGTAATGACGTTCTGCCGCGCTGCCTGTCTCTGTGGTGCAACCACGTCCTGCGGTGGCGCCGCGACGTTCAACGGCACAGCCACCTCTTGCCGCGGTGTTGCCAGCACGGCGCTCGTCGGAGCCCGGACACTGAAGAAAGTGATGAGTCCGACCACCACGAAGGCGACAGCGCCAACCAGCACGTCGGCGACCGCAGAGTGCGGCTGCTTGGACCTCATATTCTTCATGACATCGAATTCTTCATGACATCGAAGTGCCTCTTTGCGACATGGCAACTTTGCGACACGGCAACGTACGAAAGCGCAGGAAACCGATCATGCGGCCAAGAAGCTGCCCCACGATGCTACCGGCCGCTGCCTGCTCGACATTGCAACCACGCCCGCCCACGCAACACTCGACCGTCAGAGCGATGGAGATTGGCCCCAGCGGCAATCAAGGTAGCAACAACAAATGTTCATTCTGATGACCGGCGGTGGGCCGCAGTGTGGCTTGTTGGCGATCCACGCGCGCGCCGAGGGCCGAAGCCGGGAATCGGCGGTGTCACCTTACGCACGCGCCGAGTGGTGATCGCTTATTGTCCGCATTCGCGTTGTCTGCATTCGCGTTGGCGGCTTTCGTGACGGCCGCTGCATTGCGCCAGTAGCCCAAATGGCAGGAGGCGGCTCCCTCAGAAGGAGCACAGTGCAGGTTCGAATCCTGCCTGGCGCACCAGATTGCGACCATGCCGATTGCTCGCCTTTCGAGCGGTCGGCTTCTGCCACCTGTCGGCCTCACCCGTACAACAGCTTCGGCAGCCACAGTGCGATTTGTGGAAACCAGAACATCAAAAAAATGAGTATGAGCGGCGCCAGGAGGAAGGGCACGATGCCACGATAGATGCTGGTGATCTTGATGTCGGGCGCGTGAGCCTGAATAACGAACAGGTTCATGCCTACGGGCGGATGGATCAGCCCCACCTCTACGACGATGACGATAATGATGCCGAACCACACCGGATCGTAGCCGAACCGCTGTACCAGCGGCAGGAATACCGGCACCGTGATCAGCACCATGCCGATCGCCTCCAGGAAACAGCCGAGCACGATATAGGCGGTGACGATCAGCACCATCACGGCCGGCCCCGACAAGTTCATGGCGAGGGCGCCATCCGCGAGCAATTGCGGCAGCTGGGTCTGCACCATGAACGAGGAGAACAGATTCGCGCCGAAGATGATGACGAACAGTACGCCGCATACGTTGACGGTGTTCTCGATCGCCGACATCAGCGACGCGAAGGAGAGCTGGCGGCCGAGGGCACCGAGCAGTATGGCGCCGAACGCGCCGATCGACGCCGCCTCAGTGGGACTGAAGACACCGGCGTAGATGCCGCCGATGGTGATAATAAAAAGGGCGAGGAACTGCCATGGCTGACGCATCGCGGCCAGCCGCTCGCGCCAGGGCAGTCTGCTGCCCGCGGGGGCATAGTCGCTGCGGACACGTACCACCGCCAGCGCGACCGCGATGTACAACGCAGTCAGAGCGAGGCCCGGCAGCAGCCCTGCAGCGAACAGGCGCGGCACCGATTGCTCGGAGATGGCCGCATAGATCACCAGGATGATCGACGGAGGAATGAGGATGCCGAGGCTGCCGCCCGCCGCCAGCGAGGCCGTGGCGAGGCCCGGGTCAAAGCCGGCCTTGCGCATCTCCGGCAGCGCGATCCGGGTCATCGTGGCTGCCGTGGCAAGCGACGAGCCGCACACCGCGCCGAAGCAGGCGGACGCCAGCAGCGTCGCAACCGCGAGCCCGCCGCGGATTCCGGCCATCATCTTCTGAGCGGCGCGAAACAGGGCGGTCGACAGCGCGGTGACGGAGGCCACCTCGCCCATTAGAATGAACAGGGGCACCACCGACAGCGTGTAGCTGGAGCCGACGTCGAACGGTACGGTGCCAGCCACCGCCAACGCGCCCGCATAACCGGACATCGCCGCATTGCCGAGGAACCCGACGACGGTAAGCGCGATCCAAACCGGCACCCGCAGGAGCAGCATGGCGAACAGCGCTGCGACGCCGATGACGCCGATCGTCGATGTGCTCATTCCGCCGTTCCATCGCGGTGCAGGGCGACCGCCCTGGTCAGCAGTGTGCCCAGCGAGCACAGGATGGAACCGGCCATGCCGGAGAGCGCAGCGATCCAGAGTACGTAGATCGGCAGCTGCAGCTCGAGCTTGCGGTCGCCATAGCTGTACGCCTGCAGCGCTGGCGTAATCATGGCGTAGGCGTAGACCGCGAGCACGATGATCGTCAGCACATCGGAGACGCGGATCAGCCCGGCGATCAGGCGTGGTCCGGCGAAGTTGTCGATCAGGTCGATGACGACGCTGCGCCGGCGCAGCAGCGCCGTCGACATGCCGTGGAACACGAACACCACCAGCATGGTTTCGACGAGATCGTACGAACCCGGCACCGGGCTGTTGAACAGGTAGCGCAGGAACACATCAGCGATCGTCACGCACATCATGACGACGAGGGCGCAGGCCGCGAGCAGCAGCTGCGCCTGGCGCAGCCGGTCAATCAATGCCAGAGTTCGGACTGTCGCCCATCGCCAACCTGCCTGCCCGCGCCGATCCTGGCTCCCGTTCCGATACCGCCGCATCGAACGAAGACGGCCGGACTGCCGAGCCACCGTGGCGACTGGGCCGGCGGACCTCATGCCTACTTCATATAGGCGTCGTAGAACGCGCGCGCCGGCTGGCCCTTCTTCTCAAGCGCGGCAATGTTCTCGGTTGTGATCTTCTGGCCAAACGCCTTCAGTTTCGCCACCTCCGCTTCCGGCAGTGTAATGATCTCAAGGCCCTTCTTGGAGGTCTCCAGATTGCGGGCGAACTCCTCCTGTGCCTTCCACGCCTTGCCGAAGCTCACGGCACCCGCGACACCGCTCGCCTTGTCGAGGATGGCGCGCAAGTCGGCCGGGAGCGCGTTATACTTGGCAGGGTTCATCACCAGCGCGAAGGTCGCCGACGCCATGGGCGGCTCGATCGCATATTTGACTACCGAGGCGAGGTCATAGGCGAGGCCGGCCTCGTGGGGGAAAGTCGCGCCTTCGGCGATGCCCTTGGCCAGCGCATCCTGCGCCTCGGGCGGCGGAATCAACATCGGCGTCGCGCCCGCGGCCTCGAGCAGCTGCTTGTTGGTTATCGAGGCGTAGCGAATCTTCTTGCCCTTGAAGTCGGCAACCGAGTTGATCGCCGTCTTTGAGTAGAGCACCACCGGATTGGCCATGGACATGAACAATATGTGCAGCCCCGTGTGCTCCTTGGCGAGGTACTTGGGCGCCAGCTCCGTCATGCGCTTAGCCATATCGACAATGTCCGGGGTCTTGCCGGGCCACGTGAAGGGCAGGTTGGCGATCTCGGTCATCGGGTAGCGGCCGGGTGTCACACCATGCAGGCAGAAGGCGATGTCGACGATGCCGTTGCGCGCGGCGTCGAATTGCCGGTTGGGCGGCCCGACGATCTGACCGTTGGGATAGATCTGGAATTTCAGCCTTCCGCCCGAACTCGGTCTCGAGCTTTTTGGTCCAGTCGACGACCCATTTATGGAAAGCATGCTGGGGAGGTACGAAGTGCGATAGCTTGAGGGAGAAAGTTTGGGCGTACGCCGACCCTCCACCGAGGGCAAGGACCGTGCTCACGGCCAGGGTCATGGCGATCTTCTGAAAAGGCATCACGCTCCTCCTCGACTCTCGACTGTGGTTTTGATCTCGACTTCTGAAGCGCCAATCTTGGGTTTCTAGCGCAAGCACTTTGACCTGTCACCAAGCGCAAAGTCGCAGTCAGGAGCCCACGGCCAGATCGTCGAGCCGGTTAATTTCGCCCGGCAGGCCCGCTTTCGCCCCGCCGGCCAAGATGCGAGATTGCGCCCCCAAAAAAGGGGAGGCCGTCCGTGCCGATGATGTCTGGAAAGAAGGCGTTTCTCGAACTCCTCAAGCAGGAGGGCGTGGAGTTCGTGTTTGGAAACCCCGGCACCACCGAGCTCCCGCTGATGGATGCGTTCGCGACCGAGAGCGATATCCGCTATCTGCTCGGCCTGCAGGAGGCCGCTATCATGTCGATGGCGGACGGCTATGCGCAGGCCTCCGGCAAGCTCGCGGTATGCAACTTCCACACCACGCCCGGTCTCGGCAACGCGCTTGGCATGCTCTACGACGCCCAGAAGGCAGGCGCGCCGATCCTGGTGACGGCAGGGCAGCATGAGCAGAGCTTTACCGCGACCGAGCCGATCCTGTGGGCCGACCTGCCGGTGATCGCTCGGCCGTTGGTGAAGTGGTCGTCCGAAGTGCACCGCCTGGCCGATCTGCCGCAACTCGTGCACCGCGCGGCCAAGACCGCGCTGGCGCCGCCGACCGGGCCGGTGTTCCTCTCGCTGCCGGGCGACATTCTGCGCGCCGACGCCGATATCGACCTGATGACGCCCACGCGCATCGCACCGCGCACGCGCGGCGACCGCTCGGCGATCGAGGCGGCGGCCGACATTCTGGCGCGCGCCGAACGGCCGGTGATCATGGCCGGCGACGCGGTAGCGCAAAGCCACGCCAACAAAGAGCTGGTCGAGCTCGCCGAGCTGCTCGGCGCGCCGGTCTATGCCGAGTTCGTGCCCAACACGGCGTCCTATCCGACATCGCACCCGCTGTTCCGCGGCCAGCTGACGCGGCTTGCGCCGGCGGTGCGCAAGGTGCTCGACGAGTACGACGTGCTGTTCTCGGTCGGCGCCGATCTGTTCACGCTGTCGCTGCCGTCCGATGTCGATCCGATGCCACCGGGCATCACGCTCATCCATCTCGACGTCGATCCGTGGGAGATCGGAAAGAATTATCCGGCCGAGGTCGCGATCCTGGGCGATCCCAAGGGCACGCTGCCGGAGCTCACCGCCTGCCTGCGCGAGCGCCTATCGGCTGCCGCCAGAGGTGCCGCCCGCGCCCGGCTCAAGACCGCGAGCGACGCTATTGCAAGAGAACGCGAGGCGCTGCGCGCGAAGGCGCGTGCGCTCGCGAGCGCGGTTCCGGTGCAGGCGCTGGCGCTGCTCGAAGCCATCGGCGCGATGCTGCCCAAGGATGCTGTCGTCATCGAGGAGGCGCTGTCGAACGCACCGGGGATCCGCCAGCTCATCAACAGCGACGATCCGCAAAGCTATTTCGGGCTGCGCGGCGGCGGCATCGGCTGGGGTCTGCCGGCGACAATCGGCGCCAAGCTCGCGCTGCCTGACCGTCCGGTGGTCGGCCTCATTGGTGACGGCAGCGCGCTCTATACCACGCAGGCGTTGTGGACCGCGGCACGCTATAACATCGGCGCAATCTTCGTGATCCTCAACAATACGTCCTATCGCATCCTCAAGCAGCGCCTGCATGCCATGCAGGGGATCTCGCACCAAGTCGATCAATATGTCGGGATGGAGCTGACCGACCCGGCGGTCGATTTCCTGTCGCTGTCGCGCTCGTTCGGGGTCAAGGCCGAGCGCGCCAAGACCGTGCACGAGGCGACGGACCTGCTTGCCCAGGCGCTCAAGGACGGCGGGCCGATGCTGATCGACGTGACGCTCGATCGCTCATTCAAGCCGATGTAGCTCACGCCCGCATAGCCCAACGGCAGAGGCCATCGGCTTAAACCCGATGCATGTGCGGGTTCGAGTTCCGCGGCGGGCACGCGCTGATAGCCCAACCGGCAGAGGCAGCGGATTCAAAACCCGTTCAGTGCAGGTTCGACTCCTGCTCAGCGCACCAACTTCGCACCAAGTTTCGCTCCCATAGCTTAGCGGCCAAAGCAGCGGCCCTACACGCCGTGACCCAAGGTTCGAGTCCTTGTGGGAGTACGCGTCCTTAGCTCAATCAGCAGAGCGCGACCGCGACATGGTCGAGGCAGCAGGGGCAGAACCTGCAGGACGCACCACTATTCGAAACAAACCTGGTGAACGGAGAAGCGACGAGCGCGCCCGATAAGCGTGTTGCAGGAGGGGCAGTACCTCCCACCAGGCCCAAACACATGGCCAAACAAAACAAACGAGAAGACCGGACGCGAAGCCTTAAACCCGAATGGAGAGGGAGCGGACTTTTAACCCGTCGGCCCGTGGATCGTAACCACTCGCGTCCTCCAGCAACACTGGACCAGTTACCGTAGCGGCCGAACGGGCCGGCCTCTTAAGCCGGCAGCGCAAGCTCATCGCAGGTTCGAATCCTGCCTGGTCCTCCATTTCACGCCATTATCCGGCAATATCGCATCTAAACTGCGACTGATAATCTCGGGCTGTGCGCAGGATGATGTCGACGAACGGCTTCGGGGTGATCCTCGATGAAGCCAAGTCGCGGTAGCAGCCGCGATCAGGGTAGGTCAAATTAGTTTAGTTGATTGCAATGGAGCGACAGCGTGTCGGACGATTCCACACCGAGGGAGGCCATTTGCTCGTTCTTCGAGGCTCCAGAGAACGAGCACCTTTTCAGCAAATGCCCCTTTCGCCCGCATTTGGCGCATTTGCATGAGTTTGACGAGGCGCATGCCTACCGTATCAGGGCTCACATGCTAGGTCACCTCTTGGACTACCGGGCAGGTCAAACGTCGGAAACTGACCGCCACGAGGAGAGTGAGGAGAGTCAAGGGATCTCCCAAGATGGCCTCAACGAGGAACTTCGTTATGTCTACAATGATTGCAACAATGTCGCGCTGAACGAAGCAAGGACGCTTGATCCAGGTTTGCGAGCACACGATGCCCCTGAGTATCAGGGATTCGGCCCTGAACAGAGGGCATGTTATGGCGCCGACGCACGAGCAGAGCTGATGGCTGAGGCAATTCGTGCCTACTTGCAAAATCCAAACTACCTCAAGACGGTTGCACCGAACGTCGCCGATCGAATTCAAGCCGCAGTAAACTCTAATCCCAATCTGAATCACATCATTATGTTCAACTAGCCGTTCAGACGGCGATACGACGAGCAACCCTTGCAGCTCTCGCACATTTTCAGGCAACGATTAAGCCATACACATTTGAAATCGTGGTAGTCGGCGCGACTTTCCGCAAGCGCGGTAAGCTGAGAATTCGCAGACTACAAACTGGGCTTGCCCCTGTAGCACATTCCACCGGCGGCAACGATGTGCCGAGTCAGATATTCAAAGTCGCGTCTGTACCCCAATTGGCAGAGGGAGTGCGTTGAGAGCGCATTCAGTGGCCGTTCGAGTTGGCCCAGACGCACCAATTGCTCCGCGCGCATAAGCGCGGAGCCGAATCTCGATCAAGCTCCGTTACGCATCTGGTGAGGCGGCCGGTCTGTCTAACCGGCGAGAGGGATTTGATCTCCCTACGGAGCGCCAGTTTCTTATCTTCTTATCTTCTTATCTTCTTATCTTCTCAGGGTGTAGCTCAGCCCGGCGAGAGTGCCTGCCTTGGAAGCAGGAGGCCGTTGGTTCAAATCCAACCACCCTGACCATTTCGCGCGTCTTTGCGCCCATAGCTCAACGGGCAGAGCGGACGGCTTATACCCGTCGTGAGCTCCGGACTGGAGCACGGTTGGAGGTTCGACTCCTCCTGGGCGTACCAGGCAGCAACCCGGACGCAAGCGCCTGCCTTTCGGAGGCAGCGGCGCGCGTCCGGGTCGCACCCGGACAACCAACATGGATCACATTGGAAGGTGGTGCGCGATGGTGCGCAACCGGCCTCGAAAGCCGGGCCGACCTCTGGGTCGAGGGTTCGACTCCTTCACCTTCCGCCATTCACCTTCCGCCATTTCCTGGGGATCAGCAAGCGCTGGCCCCACTCATGGGTAGGCTGGGCATTGGCGAGCCCAAGGCGCTGTAAACGCCCCGCTTTTGCTGTGGTGGTTCAATTCCATCCCTACCCACCAGTTTCTTGTTGCTTACCGGGACGATAGCTCAATCGGGAGAGCCCCCGCCTTGCAAGCGGGAGATGCGGGTTCGAGCCCCGCTCGTTTCCACCATTTCACGGAACCATCGAGCCAGGTCGCGCGTTGATGTTCTCGTTCGGGAACGATCGATTCCCAGTAGGAGGGCTCTATGTGTGACTACAGTCTGCACAATACCGCATCACGCCCTGCCAAAGTCGGCGACAAACTGGTGACCACCTGCTTCGTCGGCTCCACGACACGCGGTTTCGCCGCGGTCGAAGAGCCGGACGTCGCGGTCTGCCTGCTGCCCGGTACGGAGGTAGTGTTCGAGCAGGATGCCGAATACGATCATGTCTTCGGCCGCCTCTGGCCGGGTCTCTGCAAGCTCGCGTCCAACGTGGCGCAGTTTCGCCAGGTCAACTTAGCCGACGTCCACGCTCACCACGACGCCCTGGAATTTCCCAACGGACGGATCGTGCTGCTTACTCGTCTGCGGCCGGGGCAACGCGCCACCGTGATCCAGCTGCCGGCCGGTCTGCGCTCCGCGCCGACGGTCGCCGAGCCGACGGACCAGACGGCCGTCGCGCGCGACCGCGTGCGGGGATGACGGCCTCGTTGAGCGCATAGCTCTGCGGCCACTCGCGGAGCGGCGGAAAACCTAAGTGGGGAGGCGCGCGCCGCAAGCCGGTGCAGCGCAGCATCGGGGTTGCGCGCCCATTTCTGCGCCAGTCATTCGCTCGCCAGAACAAATCACGCGCCAGCACAAGTCACGGCGCAACGCATCTCCATGATCCTGGATGGCGGAATTCGGTAAACGCGCCTGACTGTTAATCAGGTGCCGCAAGGCCTGCAGGTTCGAGCCCTGCTCCAGGAGCCATTTCTTGTCGCACGCTGTCGTCGTCTAGCGGTCCAGGATTCCGGAACCTCACTCCGGCGATCGCGGGTTCGAATCCCGCCGACAGCGCCAGTTTCCTCCGCCCCCCGCTCGCGCAGCCACGCTTTCGCGCGGCTTGCTCAAGCGGATCGGCCGATCAGAGCGGCAGAACCAGTCACAGCGACAGGTACGGGTCGTTCATGCGCTTGTCGTTGCGGCGGCGCTGCTTGATCACCTCGCCGGTGGTCCAATATTCGCTGCGCGCCGCCCGCTCGGCCTCGACCTGGAATTCCTCCGGCCATTGGCCGAGCGAATAGCCGTACCATGGCATCTCCGGCTTCAAGGCCGGCAACCCCAGCTCCTCCCAGATGAGCTTGGCATTTTCCATGTACTGCCGGGCCGGGAGCGAGATCGGCGGGTATGGGCGCTTGAGCATGGCGTTGATCAGCATCGCCGAGTTGGTCGCCTCGTAGTGGTTGTCGTCGGCGCCGGTGCGCGGGCCGTGCCCCATATCCTTGTGGTCGAGAATGCGCATGTCCTGATGCGGGCGCATCCGGTAGGCCATCGCCCACATTACCATGTCTAGGTTCTCGGGATCGATGTCCTCATTGACCGCGATGGTCATCTTGCCGACCGAGGAGGAGTAGGACGAGGCGCCATAGAGCGCGCGCCAGACTTCCGCATCCAGCGTGTCGGACTTGAGCTGGATCACGATCAGCTTGCGCAGGTTGGTCAACGGCTCGTGCATGAACACGCGGGTGACGCCGCTGATATTGAGATGATGGTTCAGGTGATGCAGGAACGCCGGCTCATAGGCGACGCGCTTGATCAGGCTCGATTCGCTCGGCGTGACCTGGCTGATGATCGAGACCAGGACGGCATCCTTACGCCGCGTGATCGCGGTCACGTCCATGAAGGCGTTGTACTCCTTCAGGTTCATGTAGCCGTGCGATTCGCCGAAGCTGCCCTCGGGCTCCAGCCACTCGGTGTCGATATAGCCTTCGACGACGATCTCGGCCTCCGCCGGCACGATCAGGTCGACGGTCTTGGCCTTGCACACGCGGATCGGCGCGCCGACGAGGCCGCCGGCGACCGCGAGCTCATCGAGATGCTTGGGCAGCTTGTGCACCGACGCGAAGGTGATCGCGGGCGGCGCGCCGAGCATCAGCACCGCCGGCATCCGCTCGCCGCGCGCCTTGTATTTCAGCCAGTGCTCATGGATGCCCTGGTTCAGCTCGATCTCCGGGTTCATGCCCATGCGGGTCGGGCTTTTGACCATCGCACGGTAGTTGCCGATGTTCTGCAGGCCGGTGTCAGGATCCTTGGTGATGAACATTGAGCAGGACGCGTAGGGCGCGTTGTCGAAGCCCGGGGTCGAGATCGGGATCGGCAGCCCGTCCACGCCGCGTCCCGGCTGCTCGAGCGCCGCGCCGACCGTGACGATCTCCTGGCAGGCGGGATCGTCGACCATCACCGGCTCGAACTGGTGCTGCTCGGCGTCGTCCCATTTCTTTTTGATGTCAGCGACGTCGCAGCCGATGCCGACGCTGTAGATCTGCTGATTGGAGGCGAGAATTCCGACCGCGACCGGCATGTCATACTTGCGGCCCTTGCCGTCGATGACGTTCTCGAACAGGAAGCCCTTGCGCTCACTTTCGGGGATGCCGCCGCGGAACTGCCAGCGCACCAGCGCGTGCATCTCGGTGTCCTTGTTGATCGGCCGCTTCACGCGAAGGAGCAGGCCTTTCTGCTCCAACTTGGCGATGTGCGCGTGCAAATCCGGATATTGCAGTTTGTCCATGCTCACTCCTGGCCGCCCCTTAGGTCGGCTTCTATTTTGCGGCGTTGTTCTGAAGACAGCCGGCTGGCGATGTTGAGGGGGTCAGGGTAGATCGCCCGATCACGGCAAAGCAACATAATTGGGATGACCGCAGGACCGGCTCAATTCCCGAGCTTGATCCCGGTCTCGCGCACGACGCGGCCCCACTTGTCGTAGTCCCGGCGGATCCAGGCCGCGAACTCCTCGGGCGTGTTGGGCTTGGCGGCGACCGCGCCAAGCTTCCGGAGGCGCTCGACCACCGCGGGCTCCTTGATGAACGTGGCCAGCGGCGCGGCGATCTGCGCGCGGATGGCAGCCGGCGTGCCGGCCGGCACCACGATGCCGAGCCACGAGGTCACGTCGTAGTCGGGCAGCGTCTCGGCGATCGCCGGAACATCCGGCAGGAACGGCACCCGCTCCGCCGTGGTGACGCCGAGCGCGCGCAGCTTGCCCTCGAGCGCCAGCGGCAGCACCGACGGCATGGTGTCGAACATCATGTCGACGTGGCCGCCAAGCAGCGCCGGCAGCGCCGGGCCTGAGCCGGTGAACGGGACATGCAAGATGTCGGTCTTGGTCTTGAGCTTGAACCACTCTGCCGCAAGATGCGGCGAAGCGCCGAAGCCCGAGCTCGCGTAGCTGTATTTGCCCGGGTTGGCGCGCAGCAGATCGATCAGCTCGCGCACGTTGTTGGCCGGCACCGCCGGCCGCACCACCAGGAGATTGGGAAAGGTCGCGATCAGCGTGACCGCGTCGAAGTCGCGCAGCGGATCGTACGGCAGGTCGCGGCGCAGATGCGGCAACAGCGTCGTGGTGGTGGCAAGCCCGGTGAGCAGCGTATAGCCGTCGGGCGCCGCCTTGGCGGCCTGCCCGGTGCCGGTCGCGCCTGCCGCGCCCGACACGTTCTCGACTACGACCGGCTTGCCGAAGACGGCAGCGAGGCGCTCGGCCACCAGCCGCGCCAGGATGTCGGTCGCGCCGCCGGCCGGAAACGGCACGATGATGCGGACAGTCTTTTCCGGATAGGCTGCGCTCGCGTGAGCAAGCAATAGCGTCGTCGCCAGGAGCGCGACCGCCACCGACAGCAGAGTTCGATACAAACGCATGGGTGCCTCCTCCCGATCGAGGCCCCACCATAACAGTTTTATTCCACCCATAGCTCAGCGGAAGTGAGAGCGCCGGCGTGCGAAGCCGGAGGCCGCAGGTTCGAGTCCTGCTGGGTGGTCCAGGTTTCAGGGTGTAGGGGAGCCTGGCCGTCCCCACCTCTCTCGGACAGAGGAGACCGGTGGTTCGAATCCACCCGCCCTGACCAATTCAAAAAGCAGTAGCATCAGCCCACTCTCAGAGGAGCGTGTCGTGACCGACTTGAAGATCTTCGGCGAGCATGACGAGCGCACCGTCGCGCAGATGTGGCGGTGCATGGGCGTCGGCAGCGTCAAGGGCGGCGTGCTGTGCGCCGACGGCCACCTTGGCTACGCGCAGCCGGTCGGCGGCGTGATCGCGTATGAGGAGCACGTGTCGATCTCGGGCGTCGGCTTCGACATCGGCTGCGGCAACATGGCGGCGCGGATCAACCTCAAGTACGAGGACATCCGCGAGCGCGTGCCGGTCATCGCAAGCGACATCGCCAAGGCGGTGAGCTTCGGGCTCGGCCGCACCAACCCGAAGCCGATCGACCACGCGATCTTCGACAGCCCGCTGTGGCAGGACGCCGGCGTCGGCCACCTCAAGGAGATGGCACGCGCGCAGCTCGGCACCGTCGGCTCCGGCAACCACTACGTCGACCTGTTCGAGGACGAAGAGGGCTACGTGTGGATCGGCGCCCACTTCGGCTCGCGCGGCCTCGGCCACAAGAGCGCGACCCACTACCTCAAGCTCGCCGACGGCAAGGACGGCATCGATGTCGCGCCGGCGATCGTGCACGACAAGAGCGAGATCGGCGCACGCTACCTCGCCGCGATGACGCTTGCCGGCGAGTACGCCTATGCGGGCCGCGAGTGGGTGGTCGAGCGGGTGCGCCGCATCCTCTGCGCCAAGGCGACCGACACGGTCCACAACCATCACAACTACGCCTGGCGCGAGCGCCACGGCGAGCGTGAGCTGTGGGTCGTGCGCAAGGGCGCAACGCCGGCGTTCCCGGGCCAGCGCGGCTTCGTGGGCGGCTCGATGGGCGACGACGCGGTGATCCTCAAGGGCGTCGAGAGCGAGGCCGCGGCCGCAAGCCTCTACTCGACCGTGCACGGCGCCGGCCGCGTGATGTCGCGCACCGAGGCCAAGGGCAAGCGCAACCGCAAGACCGGCGAGGTCATCCGCGAGGGCCGCGTCAGCTCCGACGCGATGCAGGCGTGGCTGCGCCAGAAGGGCGTGCACCTCGTCGGCGGCGATCTCGACGAGGCGCCGCAGGCCTACCGCCGGCTCACCGACGTGCTCGCGCATCACGAGGGCACGGTTGAGATCGAGCACCGGCTGCGTCCGTTCGTCGTGCTGATGGCGGGCGCCGACGTGTTCGATCCGTTCAAGGACTGACGCCGGCGTGCCCCGGACGCGGTGCAGCGGGCAACGCTGCACTGCTGATCCGGGACCAGTCTCCAAACTGCGCAGGTCAAGTCGCCTGGGTCCCGGGTCTGCAGCGCATCGCGGCTCAATCCGGTGAACCAACCTGCCGGCATCGGCCGCGCCGCGCTGCGCCCGGGACACGCTCGCGCGTCAATCTTTCACGACTCCAGGATCGTCTAACGGCAGGATGCGGCACTCTGAATGCCGCGATGCAGGTTCGAGTCCTGCTCCTGGATCCAACTCGTTACTCCAAATCATGTTGCGGTGACCGGAACGGCTACGGCCGCGCCTGCAAAGCGCGTAGATGCGGGTTCGAGTCCCGCCCGCAACTCCAGTTCACGTCCATTCGCCTGGGTGGCAGATGAGGTCATTGCACCCGACTGAAAATCGGGAGGAGTCCGCTCGATACGGACCCCAGGCACCATTTCTGAAGCCAAAGAAGAAGACTTCTTGGCGCGAATACTCTCGGGGACAGCACAAGGGTGCAGATGATCCTTGCAAGATCGTCGTGGCCGGAGCGTTACCGGCTGTCTCCACCAATTGGCCGGTCATCATTCGAGGACGTTGTGGAATTTTGCGCACGTAGCAAAACTGGACAATGCGCCGGATTACGGATCCGGACGGTGGAGGTTCGAATCCTTCCGTGCGCGCCAATCCTCGCTAAATGGCATTGCTGCACGCGGCTTCGCACACATGCTACGGGCAGCGTGGTCGTCGACCGCACCGCTCGTTCTTTTTTCGAAATGCAATACGCCCTCGTAGCTCAACGGACAGAGCGCCGAGCTTCTACCTCGGGACCGTGCGGGTTCGAGTCCTGCCGAGGGCTCCATTCAAACGGACCATATCGACGAACAACGTCCACGTAGCTCAATGGATCAGAGCGGAGGTTTCCGAAGCCTCAGCCCGCCTGCTGCAAATCTATCCACGACAGCATGTGCAGATGCAAAATGGGGCGGGAGATAATCTAGATCGCCAGCATTTTTGCGCGCAGCCAGCAGCTCAAATGATCTGAGAATCTCAATGAGTGGCGGCCGAGTTGCGCCGGTCTCTTGAGTGCTGAAGCGGGCGACGATCTGTTTGAATTGCCTGTCAGTCAGGGCGGATGTTCAAATCAACCCACCGGCACCAACCGTTTGTCACGTGAACCCTGCGGTAGTTCAGCGGCCA
Source organism: uncultured Alphaproteobacteria bacterium (assembly GCA_963753575.1). GTDB lineage: Bacteria > Pseudomonadota > Alphaproteobacteria > Rhizobiales > Xanthobacteraceae > VAZQ01. Next base: position 158,177 of record CAVWCR010000001.1, on the reverse strand, counting down.
GAACGCCTGAATGTGGCTCAGGACAGCGGCGCGGAATTCCAGCGCTAAATCAATTTGTTGCTTCAGAGACCGATTTTCGGGGCAACGCCAGGGGCAACAATCGGGCGCTAACGCTTCTTCGGCGGGTGCAATGCCCAATACCGGTGAAACCCAGCGAAGAACTCCATAGTGCATCGCGCACAAAGCTTTCCTGGCGGGAAATCGTCAGTCTCCAAACGGCGCCGCTTTCGTTCATTAGCAGGCCAGCGGGAGCACAACGGGCAACGCTTTTGCGGAACGAAGCAACGAAGGTCCTTTCGGATTTCCATCACCATGGGCCGATCCCTTTCGCGAAAGATTGGGAGGTGGCGACGGCGGTGGGGGGATTCAATCTTTTTCAGCGCCGCGCTGTTGCTTGGCGCTCCCGACGTTCCTTCTCTGCGGCGACTGCTGCAAGTTCGGCGTTGCGAGCGGCGGCTTCTTCCTCTGGGACTAGCATAGGGTGTTGGACAACCCTGCGATGGATACGACTTCGGCCCACGGCCGGTTGCTGCTAAGCGTGCTCGGGAGCATTGCGGAATTTGAGCGGGAGTTGATCAAGTCGAGGACTAGCGAAGGTCGGCTGCGCGCGAAGGCGAGAGGGGTGAGGTTTGGAAGGAAGCCTGCGCTAACGCAGTTTCAACGTGAGGAAGCGTTAGCGCGAAGGGAGGCTGGTGAGAGCTTGGCTGATATCGGTCGGACATTCGGTGTCAGCCATTCAACCATTTCGAGGCTCTAGCAGTCTCAGAAAGCCTTCGGCAGACCGGCGTCTTTGAGGATACCGTTTGCGGTATGTCGAGACATAAGGTTTACCGGGACAGTGACCTTCTGCCCGGTAGCTGGATTGTGCCAAACGTCATGGTCACCCTTGCCGTGGTGGTGAAATTCCCACCCGACCTCTTTCAGCTTCTCTCTGACAGCTTTGGCAAAGCCTCTCACGCAGCAATTGTTACACGACCTGGCGCGATGAATTCAAACGAAACTTCTCGCTCACCACCGCCTTCAAGCAAATCCTCAATCGCGCCAGGCAGCTTGTTGTAAAGCTCAATGGGCGTATCGGCTTCGATATGAAGACCCGGCAAGCTGCTGTGTTCGATGTACCAAACGCCAGCCTCAGCATCCCACTCTACCTTTACGGTGATGGTGAAGTGCGGCTGCTTTGGATTGAGCTGAAATCCTAGGACCATTATCTATACCTCTTACTGCAAACATAAATGTTTACAGTACGAATGACAAGTAACGGTTAAAACCTTCGCGCAAAGCGAGTTGGCCTGCACCCGGTTCCGAAGACACCGAGTTAGGTGTTTCAATGGAACCGGAGGTGGATCATGGAGAGGCGGAAATTTACGCGCGAGTTCAAGCTTGAGGCGGTTCGCCTGATCAAGGAACGAGGCGTGTCGTATACGCAGGCCTCGGAAGACCTTGGCGTGCATCAGTCGCAATTGCGGAGCTGGGTGAAGGCGTTTGCGGATGATCCGCAGCATACGTTCCCCGGCCAGGGCCAGATGAGGCCGGAGCAGCTCGAGATCGCGCGGCTCAAGCGCGAGGTCATCAAGCTGAAGGCCGAACGAGACATCCTAAAAAAAGCCGCGGCCTACTTCGCGAAGGAATCGACGTGAAGTTCGGTTTCATTGTGAAGCACCGGGGGATCTGGCCGGCGGATTGGTTGTGCGAGGCGCTCGGTGTTCCAGCGGCTCATGGCCGATCACGGTGTCATCTGCTCGATGAGCCGATCGGGTAAACAAGCCGTTCAAGATGGTCCTTGCGTTGGTCAATGCTCCGTAGGTGGGAGTTCCGCTCAAGATAGTTGTCGCCAACGGCCTTAAGCGTATTGGCTTGTGCCTCTTCGGCAATGGTTCGTGGGTCAAGGCCATCAGCGATCGCCTCCAGCCATTCCTTTGCTTTCTCTCTAGCCTTGCCAAGGCTGATGGCGCCAACGGTGCCGATGGCTCTCGCAGTTGGATGCTTGTCACCGGGGTAGCGGGTGACGAGCACAAAGGACTTGTTGCCTGTGTCGGTTACCCTCACCCCAAATCCCTGCACGGTCGCATCCCAGATCAGCAACCGTTTCCCTTCTGGCGCGGGCGCGAGTGCCGCAATCCCGCGATCCGTCAACGGCTTTTTCGCTTTCATTTTCGGCTCCGGCGATTGTTGTCCCGATGCTGATGGGACAACAACAGGGCAACATTTTGATCGCGCTCGGGTGCAACACCGTGCGATGAAAAACTTCAATTTAACGCGATGAAATGGGCGCTTTTTGAATTCGCCGGCAACTAGATGCGATGAGATGAAATCTCTTGCAATTGCTCAAACGCCTGAATGTGGCTCAGGAGGTCGACGGTTCGATTCCGTCCCCAGGGACCAATTTCACAAGTCACAGCGCGGCATAGGGGCGTAGCTTAGCCTGGCCCAAAGCGCCGGTTTCCAAATCCGGGATCGTGGGTTCGAATCCTACCGCCCTTGCCACTTCTCTGGACGTTCACGGTGCGTGATATAGGGCTCCATAGGAAACCCGGCAGCGGGCGCTGCCAGGTTTCCCCACGCTTGCCGCGCTGGGGGGTGGGGTTCGGGGGGTGCGCGGCGGTGGTATGACTAACACGGCCTGCACCTCTCGCTGCGTGTTCTGGTAAGGAAAGGCTTAATTCTTGGCCAACATAGTTAACGGCGCGCCGAGATCACCCGCCACGACAGCCATCAGCGCCCACCACCACCCGCCTCGCTCGCAGGCCGCCGGACCGGCTCGATCTCGAGCTGCAGTGGCACCGGCTCGACCTGCATCGTCACCAGCGCATTGTCGCGCAACACGACAAGCTCGCGCATAGCGCCAGCGGCGCCCGCCGGCGCGCGCTGCGCAGCGGCAAAGATGCCGAAATGAATGCGCTTGCCGTCGTAGCGCAGGATCACGTCGTTGCGCCGCACGCCGGCACGGGCACCGGGGCCGCCGACCTTGACGCCCTTGACCAGGATGGCCGGCTCGACTGGTCTTCCTTGCTCGTCCTCAAATTCCATGTCGGCCCCGCCGAAATCGTCGAAGGCGAGCACCCGAAACTTGGCGAATCCGCCCGGCCCCTGCTCGGGGCGGCCTCGGGCGTCGAAATACTCGGTCTTGATGATGCGCCGGCGCTCATCGTAGTCGCGGGTCATTCGCGCGACGCCGTTTTCATCGAGAAACTCCGCTCGGCGCAGGCGGTTCCGCTCGTCCTTGTACTCACGATCTATGGAGGTCGGCCAGCCCGGCGGCGTTCGCAGCATGTAGAACGTGCGATAAAGGATGCGGTCCTCATCATTGCGCGCGATCACAACGCGATATGATCCATCGCTGCGTGGGCTCGGCTTGTCGTCAGCACCGAGGCAGGTTTCTTCGCTCAGCAGATTGCGCCGGTTATAGCGCCATCTGGTCTGATGGCAGCTGAAGTCTCCGCCCTTGGCGGCCACGCCGAATTCATCGAAATATCGAATCGTCGTGACGTTGCCCCACGCATCATAGGATCGTTCGATGCGCCCGATGCGGGGCTTTTCGGAGGCCGGAGCGCCCGGTCCGTAGCTGTAGATATAGCTCTCGCGCAGCAGATGGCCGACCGCATCGTGAACGAGCTCCTTGCGCGCCCAGCCGTGTGGATGGAGTGCGGGCTTGAGATTTGCGTCAATGCAGACGGTTTGCGCTTCGCGGCCCTGAGCATCGTAAGTGCGCCGAAACGAGCAACCGTCCTTCGGCCATCGTGGAGAATCGGATGCATCAAAGTAGCGGACCTCGACAGCACGGCCGAGCTCATCGTAACGCCGGCGAACCCGCGCATAGCCGGCATCAATGTCCTTGGGCTGCCGCCCGTCAGTGCCAAGGTACACTTCTTCATCCGCATCCCCGGTCTCGTTGAAGTGGCGCTTGATCTTGGCATAGCCTTCGTCATTGAGTATCAGCGCATCGTGTTCATCCAGGTATTCCATCGCGACCGCGTTGCCGCGTTCGTCATACTCGATCTTTTGCTTGGCGTATTTGTGCACGCTCTTGATCGCGTGGCCTTCGCCGTCGAGGAATACCCGCTCGGTTTCAAGGCCGTTGCGATACGACATTTCGAGGCCGCTGTAGCCACGGGGCAAAGGGAAAGGACGGCCGCTCTCATCCTTATAGACCTCTCGCCGCGGCAAGCCGTCCACAAATGTCACCACGCGCTTGAGCCAGACCCCGCCTTTGGTGTTGAAATACGTTCGCGATACGATGTTGGACTCGGCGTCGTACTCATTGCGGAATCCTGCCATCCCGCCCGTGGTTCGCACCGGCTTGCCGTCCTCGTCGAGGAACGACACTTCCTCCACCCAGCCGCGCTTATCGTACTTCTGCCGGAATTGCGCCTCTCCGCTCTTGATCCGGGTCAATCGCCCTGCCGTGTCATAGTAAGAAATCAATTCAATGTTTCCATGTTTGTCAAACGATCGGCGGATTTCGAAGTAGCCGTCCTCCAGGGTGAACGGTTTGTCGTTTTCGTCATAATACTTGTAGCTCGTCTCGTTCCCGACGGCGTCATACTCGATCACTCTCTTGGAGTACCCGTAGCGGCTGCGCGTCGGCCGGCCGGCCGCATCGAGGATACGCCATGAGATCGCGTCGCCGTGTTCGTTGTACTCCGCTTCGGCAATTGTTATGCCGTCTGCGTTCGGCGTGGGCTTGCCATCGCGATCCACATAGGTGATCCGTCTCTGATTCCTGTGCTCGTCATATTCCATCTGCTGGCCATAGGCCCGCTCGTGATTCGGCTTCGGGCGGCCATAGGCGTCGATGAATCGCCTGCTGTTTTCGAGACCCGCATCAGGCCCTGACGGTATCCTCTCGAAGATGATCCGGCTTGCGCCGGAGTGGGCGCCCGAGGCGGCAAGACCTTCGGCGGTGTAATATTCGGCCGTGTTTGCGCCCTGGTCGGAATAGCGGAACGAATAGACCGGTCGCCCCATGAAATCGAAGCCTTGCTCGACCCGCGCATGGCCGTTTGCGTCGACTTCGAATTCCCAGGAGCACGGCCGTCGCGACGTAAAATTCCGGTTCGACAGGTCGCCGCCGATATAGAGGGTCAGGTAGCTGGTCTGCGGACATGATCCCGCGCCGTTGACCACATCGACCTTGACAATTGGCCCGAACCGCCCACGCTGATGGTAGCGGAAGCTTGAGTTGCGCCTTTGCACCTCGTCCGCGCTAAGAATCCCCCGCGGCGCGAACACGCCCCACCGTTTGTCGATCCCGCGCGCGTAGGTGACGTAATCCCGGAAATAAGCGTCCCAGTAGGCCACGGCCCCGCCGGCGATCACAAGCACCAGCGCAGCCGCGGCCGCCCATAGCAACTGCCGCGACCGCCGCTCGCGGGCTGCACGCTGCAGCGAAGCCTCGACGAATGCCCGCTCGTGCTCCGACAAGAGCTCGCTTCGCTGGCCGAGCAGAGCCTCCGCCTCCTGCAACAGCCGCCCGCTCGGCAGGAGATTAGGCTCGCTGCAATCTGCCGCCGTCCATAGCGCCTGCGCCGCCGCGACGCGCGCGCGCACGTTGAGGAAGGCGCGGTTCTCCTCGATCCAGCCCGAGACCCTCGGCCATTCCCGCAGCAGCGCCTCGTGCGCGACGCCCACCACCGGCTTGCCGTCGGCGCCGCGATCCACCACGAACAGTCGCGCGGCGACAAATGCATCGACCAGTTCAGTCCCGCCCGCGATGGCGTCAAGCGCCGCCCTTTTTGCGCGCGTCTGCCCGACGACGCCATCGAGCCGCACCTGCACGAGACGGGCGATCACCGCAGAAAGCGCGGCCTGCGCCGCAGGGGTGAGCGCCGCGAACGTGCCCTCGGCGCGCGCACGCAATGCGCCTTCGAGCCCGCCGAGCGCCTCATAGGCTGCGAACGTGAGCGTTTTCGTCGCGGTGCACGACTTGAGCATCTCGTCGAGCGCGAATTCCAGGAGCGGCAGCGACGCCGGCTGCGCCGCCGCCGCGTCGCGCAGAACGTCGTCGAGGCCCTCGTCGGTGTCCGCCCGGCGCTCGAAGGTGACGCCCGCAATCCGGGCCGGGCGGCGGATCATCTGGCCGATCTCGGCCGGGCTCGGCGCCCGCAGCTCGTAGAAACCGTCGCCGTGCGCAAGCTCGGAGAACGCCGACGGCAATTCCGCCATGCGTGCGAACAGATCGCTCCGCAGCGTCGCGATCACCCACACCTTGCCCGAGCGCGCCAGCGCGGCCAGCGCATTGGCGAAGGCATTGCGCGTCTCCTCGGTGATCGAGGCCTGGGTGAAGATCTCGTCGAGCTGATCAACGACCAGCACGAGTTTCGCGCTCTCGGCCGGCCGCCCTGAACGCGCACTTGCGGCGCGCGCGAGCGCAAGCGACAGCATGGGCAGCGCGGCGTCGGGCCGCTCGCCCAGCATCGCGGCGAGCTCGGCGCGCGTCATTCCGCCTTCTGCGAGCTCCGGCAGCGCGCCGTCCGAGAGGAGAGCCGCCGCCACACTCTCCAGCGGGGCATCCGGCACGTCGCCCGGCCGCAACGTGGCCCAGCGCCAGGCAATATCGCCTTCGATCACGCGCGGCTGCACCAGCATCGGCAGGACGCCGGCGCGCGCGAACGACGACTTGCCGGCCCCGCTCATGCCGGCGACGAGCAGGAACGGCGTTCCGCGTTCGGCAAGCCGGCGCAACGCGTCGATGGCTTCTGCGACGGCCTGCGTGCGCCCGCAATAGATGAGCGCATGATCAAAATCGAACCGCTCCAGCCCGCGATAAGGCGAGCCCTTCCAGAGCGCCGACTCAGGTTCTACAACATTCTCGGACGAGGCGCGCAGCCTGTCCTCGATCCAGCGCCGGAGATGAGTTTCCAGGACATCCTCGAATTGCTGCTGCTTCTCGAATTCGTGAAACGCCGCCTTGAACGAGCCGCCCTCTCCGCGGAACCAGCGATCGACGAACTCGAAGAGCGCGTCGCGCTGGGTGCGCCACTCGAGCTCCCGCGCACGATCGCGCGTCGGTATCGCGACGTCGGCGGTCTTGCGATAGACGAGAATGTCGGGCGAGCCGGTGTTCTGGAAGCTCCCGATCGCGTCCTCGAATTCGAATTCGGTCCCGGACCGATAGGTCGTCCCGTCGGGACGGCGGAAGTCGGCCGGCAGCGGTGTCCCGAACCAGGACCACAGGATGAAGATACAGACGTCGGCGTCCGCTGCGCGCGGGATCTGCGATTGAAACGTGTCGGTCGCCTTGAGGACTTCGTGCTCCCAGAACACGGGCGATAATTCGACGCGGCCGCGGAATTCGAGCTGCAGCCGCTCGAGCACGCGCATCGCAAGCGCCCGCTCACTGCCGACGTCTCGCGGCGACGAGATGAAGATGCGAAACCGCGGTAATGACGTCATCGATCAACTGGGGGATTGGGAATCGACCAAAAGACACCCGCCTTGCACGACACTACAAGAATTCCCCTGTGATGAGAATAGCAGCACGCCGCCTACCGAATGACCGCTCGCGGGCTTTGCTTTAGTCGGCGATCTTCGTCACACTTGATACGACAAAGTGAGCTCGGAGACGTGAATGCAACCCTTACTGTTGCTGCTTGTAGTCCTCGCAACCGCAATGATCGCGCCCGACGCGAGTGCCCAGCCGGCGGCCGACTTCTTCCGCGGCAAGACCATCACCATGCTGATCGGTTACACCAGCGGCGGCGGCTACGACCTCTATGCGCGCGTGTTGTCGAAGCACATGGGGCGCCACATCCCGGGAAACCCGTCGATCGTGCCGCAGAACATGCCGGGCGCCGGCAGCCTGCGCGCCGCGAATTTTCTCTACAACGTCGCCCCCAAGGATGGCCTCACCATCGGCATGATCGGCCGCGGTCTGGCGATGGAGCCGTTGATCGGTGCCAGCAAGCCGCAATACGACGCGCGCAAGTTCATCTGGCTCGGCTCCGGCAGCGACCAGGTGAGCCTGTGCGTCACTTGGTCGACCTCGCCGGTGAAGAGCTGGGATGACATGCTGGCCAGGCCCTTCACAGTCGGCGGCGAGGGCTCGGGCTCCGACCCCGACATGTTCGCGACGATGATCCGCAACCTGTTCAAGGTGAAGCTGCGCCTCGTCTCCGGCTACCCGGGCGGCAACGAGATCAATCTCGCGATGGAGCGCGGCGAGGTCGACGGCCGCTGCGGCTGGTCCTGGTCGAGCATCAAGATCACCAAGCCCGACTGGCTCGCGGGCAAGAAGATCAACCTTCTCCTGCAGATGGCGCTGAAGAAAAGCCGCGAACTGCCGGAGGTGCCGCTGATCATGGACTTCGCGGCCGCCGAGCGCGACCGCCAGATTCTGCGGCTCATCCTGGCGCGCCAGCAGATGGGCTGGCCGTTCCTGGCGCCGCCCGGACTGCCAGCCGAGCGCGCAACGGCGCTGCGGCAGGCATTCGACGCCACCATGAAGGACGACGCATTCCTGACGGAAGCCAAGCAACGCCGGCTCGACGTCAATCCGATGTCGGGCGCGGAGATCGACGCGCTCGTGGGCGAGCTATATCGGACGCCGCCCGACGTCGTTGCCGCCACCAAGAAAATGATCGCGGAGGGCGCGCGGTAGCCGGCGAATGACCGAACGTCGTAGGGCGCAATAGCGAAGCGTATTGCGCCATCTCGATCTAGCGCTCGCCGAATACCCCTGTCTGACCGAAGTCGCCGGCCCAATCCAAAGGATAGACCCCAGCACGGACGTCCCGATGGAAGGATGAAAAGGGTCAGTCCTGCACGCGCGTGACATGTCTATGTTTCACGGGATTGATGTAGCAATATTCGACATGCCGCTGAAAATCCCGCTCGTCTTTGATCAAATGTTCCCAGAAACGCCGTTGCCATATTCGGCGCTCACCTCGAGCTTGACGTACAGGACCGAGCCATTCTGTCTTGGGAATGGACCTCGCGAAATGTGACTTGATCAATCGCCAGCGCGTCGAGAAATCTGCATCTCCGGGTGGCAATGTCCAGATCGAATGCAAATGATCCGGCAGCACGACAAACGCATCAATGCGAAAGGGATATCGCTGCCGAGTCCGGCGCGTGGCCTCACGTAGCGCTTCGATTTCGTCTGTCAGAAGCCTGCTCTTGCGGTCGAATAAGTTCACCGTGAAGAACCAGCTTCCGCCAGAAACAAAGGCGCGACGGTAGTTCGGCATTCGGTGAGGATAGCAGACATCGGCGCAATACGCTTCGCTATTGCGCCCTACGCTCTTCCCCGCCCTACTCCGCTGCTTTCTCCGCCCGCGCGTCCTTGATCGCGCGCCACACCCGCTCGGGTGTCGCCGGAATGTCGATGTGGTGCACGCCCAGGACCGAGAGCGCGTCGACGACCGCATTCGCGATCGCCGGCAGCGCACCGACGCAGCCGGCTTCGCCGCAGCCCTTGACGCCGAGCGGATTGGTCTTGGTCGGCACCGGGTTGCTCTTCATCGCGACCGACGACAGGTCGCTTGCGCGCGGCATCGCGTAATCCATGAATGAGCCGGTCATGATCTGCCCGCTCTCGGTATCGAAGCGGATGTCCTCCATCAGCACCTGGCCCGCGCCTTGCGCCATGCCGCCGACGATCTGCCCGTGCACCAGCAGCGGATTGATCACCGTGCCGACGTCGTCGACCACGTTGTAGCGCACCATCTCGACCACGCCGGTCTCCTCGTCGACCTCGACCTCGCAGACGTGGCAGCCGTTGGGATAGTTCTCGACCTCAAGGCTGTAGAGCGCGGTCGCGATCAGCCCGATCTCCATGCCCTTGGGAAGCCTGGCCGGATTGAGCGAGGCGATCGCGACGTCCTTGAGCGTCATGGTCTGGTTGGTCTTCTGCGACGAGAAAATACCCTCCTCGAAGCGCAGATCTTCGGGAGCAACCTTCATGACGTGTGCGGCGATCGCGGTCGCCTTGGTCTTGATCTTGTCGGTCGCCATCAGCACGGCGGCGCCGCCGATCGTGGCCGAGCGCGAGCCGCCGGTGCCCTCGCCGAAGAATACCTGGTCGGTGTCGTCGTGAATGTAGGTGATCCCATGCGGATCGACACCAAGCTTGTCGGCGACGATCTGCTTGAACGAGGTCTCGTGACCCTGGCCGTGATTGCTCGCGCCGGAGAACAGCGTCACGGCGCCCGAGCGATCGAAACGGATCTCGGCGCCTTCGTAGCTCGGCGAGGCCGCCTTCTCGATGGTGTTGGAGAGACCGAGGCCGCGCAGCTTGCCGCGCTTGCGCGCTTCGGCACGGCGCGCCGCGAAGCCTTCCGCGTCCGCCATCTTCAGCGCCATGTCCATGTTCTTCGCGAACTCGCCGCTGTCATACGTGAAGGTGAGCCCGGTCTTGAACGGCATGGCGGCGGCCGGAATTGTGTTGCGGCGGCGCAGCTCCACCGGATCAATACCGAGCTGATCGGCCGCGAGATCGACCAGCCGCTCGATCACGTAGGCCGCCTCCGGGCGGCCGTTACCGCGATAGGGCCGCACCGGATTGGTGTTGGTAAACACGCTGGTGATGTCGGTGTGCAGCGCCGGCGTCTTGTAGACGCCCGCGACCGTGCCGATGTTGCCGATGAACGACTGCGAGCCGACCTGGAGATAGGCGCCGGTGTTGGCGATGATCTTGACCCGCACGGCGAGGAAATTGCCGTCCTTGTCGAGGGCGAGCTCGGCGTCGGTGACGTTATCGCGCGCCTGCGCGTCGCAGAGAAACGATTCCGAGCGCGTCGAGATCCACTTGACCGGCCGGCCCGTCACCTTCGCGGCCCACAGCACCAGCGCGGGCTCGTTGTAGACCGCAGACTTCATGCCGAAGGCGCCACCGATGTCGCCCGCCACCACGCGCACCTTGTTCTCCGGCACCTTGAGCACATTGCGGGCGATCTCCTCCCGGAACGTGAAAGTCCGCTGCAGCGTGGTGTGGATGGTGTAGCGGTCTTCGGCTGCGTGATAGATGCCGATGCTGCCGCGCGGCTCCATGCTGGCAGCGGTCACGCGGTTGATGACGAAGCGCTCCTTCACGACATGGTCGGCGCGCTCGAAGGCCGCGTCGGTCGCCGCCTTGTCGCCGTCGAGCCGCACGAAGCAGATGTTGTCGGGGCAGTCGTCCCAGACGAGCGGCGCGCCCGGCTTGACCGCGTCGGCGGTCGAGATCATGGCGGGCAGCTCCTGATACTCGACCTCGATCAGCTCGGCAGCGTCGGCGGCCTGGTGATAGGTCTCGGCCACCACGAAGGCGACGCAGTCGCCGATCCAGCGCACGCGATCCTTGACCAGCGCCGGATAGCGCGGCCGGTAGAGCGGAGATCCGTCGCGGCGCTTGAGGCCGCCCGGAACCGGCAGATCGCCAAACCCGGAGGCCTCCCAGTCCGCCCCGGTCAGCACCGCCAGCACGCCGGGCGCGGCCTTGGCCTTGGCGGTGTCGATGGAGATAATCTTGGCGTGCGCGTGCTGCGAGCGCAGCACATAGCCATGCGCCATGCCGGGAAACGACACGTCGCCAACATAGCGGCCCTCGCCCCTGATCAGTCTCGGATCCTCGAAACGAGGGACCGCTTGACCCACTCCGAATTCGCCCACTGCCCACCTCTTCCCTGCATTCGAGCCGGCGGTCACGCCGGACGTCTGCACGCCTCATGCCATCGGCTGGCGGGCGCGTAAAGCCCGTCCGACGGTTGACGCCGTGGCATGGGCATTGCAGGGTTTCCACACATTCAAACAAGGGGAATAAAATGCGTCATTTCGCATTCCGGCTGCTGCGGTTCAGCCTGTGCTCGGGGCTGTGCGCTTTCGCCGCGCTCGGCAATCAGGCCCGGGCCGACGCGGTTGCTGACTTCTATCACGGCAAGACCATCACCATCATCGTGGGTTACAGCGCCGGCGGCGGCTACGACCTCTACGCGCGGGCGATCTCGCGCCACATGGGCAAGCACCTGCCCGGCAGCCCCAACTTCATCGTGCAGAACATCACCGGCGCCGGCAGCCTCAACGCCGCCAACAACATCTACAACGTGGCGCCCAAGGACGGCACCGTGTTCGGGACCTTCGCGCGCGGGCTTTTCATCGAGCCGCTGATCGGCACCGCCAAGGTCAAGTTCGAGGCGGCCAAGTTCACCTGGCTCGGCAGCGGAACCAACGAAGTCTCGCTCTGCGCCACCTGGCACACCTCGCCGGTGAAGACCTGGGCCGACGCGCTCAAGACCACGTTCACGGTCGGCGGCGAAGGCGCAGGCTCCGATCCCGACACCTATTCCGCCCTGATCCGCAACGTCTTCGGGGCGAAGCTCAAGCTCGTCACCGGCTATCACGGCACGTCCGACATCATCCTGGCGATCGAGCGCGGCGAAGTCGACGGGCGCTGCGGCTGGTCGTGGTCGAGCATCAAGTCGACGCGCGGAGCCTGGATCACGGAGAAGAAGCTCAACTTCATCGCCTTCATGTCGGAGCAGAAGGCGGACGAACTGCGCAACATTCCGGGCATCAGCGAATTCGCCAACGAGCGGCAGAAAAAGGTGCTCAAGCTCGTCACCAGCCGGCAGGTGATGGGCCGGCCGTTCGCGGCCCCGCCCGGCGTGCCCGAGGATCGCAAGCAGGCGCTGCGCGCCGCCTTCGACGCGACCATGAAGGACAAGGCCTTCCTCGAAGAGGCCCACAAGCTCAAGCTCGAGGTCAACCCGGTGTCGGGGGCGGAGGTCGACAGGCTCATCGCCGAGCTCTACCGCTCGCCCAAGGACATCGTCGAAGAGGCCCGCAAGGCGATCAAGCCGTAGGGCAATGCGTTTGTTACTGTCGTCCCCGCGCAGGCGGGGGACCCATACGCCGCAGCCAAGCAATATGCTGCGCGGTGGTCGGACGTAGAGAGGCCGTGGTTATGGGTCCCCGCCTGCGCGGGGACGACACACTCAACGTGAGTGCCCACGCAACAACGCCCGCATGCGCTGCGGCGTCACCGGCAGCCGCGTCACCGCGCCCGGCTGCCCGATCGCATCGTCGATCGCGCTGGCGATCACGCCGCCCACGCCGTTGATGCCACCCTCGCCCGCGCCCTTGATCCCGAGCGGATGGCGCGGCGACGGCGCATCTTCGGTGAGCAGCACCTCGACGTCGGGCATGTCATGCAGCATCGGCATCAGGTAGTCCGCGAAGGTCGCTGATAGCGGCTCGCCGCTGTCGTCGTACACAAACTCCTCGAGCAGCGCGCCGCCGAGCCCCTGCGCGCAGCCGCCGACCAGTTGGCCCGTCACCAGCATCGGGTTGACCGCGCGGCCGACGTCATAGGCCACCATGAAGCGCTCGACCTCGACTTTCCCGGTATCGCGATCAATCCGCACCACCGCGAGATGCGCGCCATAGGGAAAGACGGTGTGCGGCGTGTTGTACCAGCCGTGCGCGGCAAGCTGCGGCGTACGCCCGCGCAGGAACTTCGCGCCGGGCGCGACGCGCTTGGCGATCTCGGCGAGCGTGATCGAAGGGCCGCCGCTATCGTTCTTGCGCGTCACCGCGCCGTCAACGATGTCGAGATCATCCGCCGGCGTCTGCAGCAATTCGGATGCGAAGCCGAGCGCCTTGTCGCGCACCATCATGGCGGTAACATGCACGGCGCCGCCGGTCAGCCCAGTCGCGCGCGCCGCGTGCGCCCCGATGCCGTGATCGATCAGGTCGGTCTGGCCGTGGATCACGCGCACGCGTTTGTAGTCGACGCCGAGCGCCTCTGCGCAGATCTGCGCCATCGCGGTCGGGAAGCCCTGCCCGATCGAGGCGCCGCCGGTAATCAGCTCGACCGCGCCCGACGGATCGACCGTGACTTTTGCGTTGTCGGTCGGCCCGCGGCCGCTCTCTTCCAGAAAGAACGCAAGTCCGGCGCCGACCAGCTCGCCAGCGGCACGGCGGTGCTTCAGATCAGCCTGCAGCTCCTGCCAGCCGAAGGCCGCCAGCGCCTTGTCGAGCAGCAGCGTGTAGTCGCCGGAATCGATGTCGAGCTCCTCGATGCCCGGCTCGTTGTATTTCTTCAGATACGGCATCTCGGCCGCCGGAATGAGATTGCGGCGGCGCACCTCGATTACGTCGAGGCCGAGCTTGTCGGCGACTGCGTCCATCAGGCGCGAGCGCACGAAGGTGCTCTCGAAACGGCCGGGCGCGCGATAGGTGGCGCACGGCGTCTTGTTGGTGAGCCGCACCCGCGCCATCGCCCGATAGGCCGGCACCTTGTAGCAGCCGGTGAGCATGTACATGGTGCGGTTCGGCACGTTCACGCCGTGGGTCCGGATATAGGCACCCTGGTCGTGGAAGATTTCGTCCTCGATGCCGAGGATCCTCCCATCCTTGTCGACCGCGATGCGGGCCTTGTGGCGCTGCTGTCGGCCCTGGTTGGCGCACATCAGGTGCTCGCGCCGGTCCTCGATCCATTTCACCGGCCGCTCGAAGCGCATGGCGGCGACCAGCACCAGCACGTCCTCGGGATAAAGCTCGCCGCGGATGCCGAAGCCGCCGCCGACGTGGCTCTCATGCACGTGCAGCGACGACGGGCTGCGGCCCAGCATGCGGCAGAGCGTCTCGCGGTTGCGATGTGGGATCTTGGCGGCGCCGTGCAGTTCCAGGATGTCTTTCGCCGCGTCATAGCGGCCGATGGCGCCGCGGGTCTCGAGCGGCACGCCCGAGTGCCGTCCGGTCTCAAGATCAAGCTCGATCACCGCATGCGCATTGCGGAACGCTGATTCGATGTCGCCGTAGCTGTGGCGCAGGATGATGGCTTCGGTCGAGCGCCCAGGCTCGAACTCGCCGGGCGGATCGCTGGCCGAGACAACCACCGGCAGCTCTTCGAGCGCGATCGTCACCAGCTCGGCGGCATCTTCCGCCACGTAAGGGTCCTCGGCGAACACCGCCGCGACCGGATCGCCGACATAGCGCACGTAGGTCTTGGCCAGCGCCGGCTGCCGGAACTCGCGGATGCCTTCGGCCGACTTGTCGGCGCGGAAGTCGATCGGCGAGAGCGTCGCGATATCGGCATTGGTCCACACCGCGTAGACGCCCGGCAGCGCGCTTGCGGCCGCGGTGTCGACCGACATGATCCTTCCGTGCGCCTTGGGCGAGCGCACGATGCGCATGTGGAGCTGATGCGGAAAGTTGATGTCGCCCGCATAGCGCCCACGGCCGGTGACCAGCGGCAGGTCCTCGATGCGGGGCACCGCATGTCCGAGCACGCGCCGCTCGCTCGCGGGCGGCGCGATCGGGTAGTGGCCGTCGTGGGTGGCGGCATCGTTCATCAAGTCACCTTTGCCCCGCGCATCTCGTCGCGCGCGGCGCGCACCGCCTTGATGATGTTCTGATAGCCGGTGCAGCGACAGAGGTTCGACGACAGCACGTCGAGCAGTTCCTCGTCCCCGATATCGGGATTCTGCTCCAGCGCATTGGCGGCCAGCATCAGGAATCCCGGCGTGCAGAAGCCGCACTGCAGCGCATGATGCGCGATGAAGGCGCGCTGCAGCGGATGCAGGTTATCCGGCGTGCCGAGCCCCTCGATGGTGCGAATGTCCTTGCCTTGCGCCTGCACCGCGAACATCAGGCAGGAGCGCATAGCCTCGCCGTCGATGATCACCGTGCAGGTGCCACAGACACCATGCTCGCAGCCGATATGGGTGCCGGTCTGCCCGCAATCGTCCCGGATGGCATCGACCAGCGTCTTGCGCGGCTCGACCCGGATCGCGTGGTTGCGGCCGTTGATGGTGAGCGTGATGTCGATTTTGTCGGTCATCGAGGGCCGCGCGGCAGCACGTCTTTGAATTTCGCGAGGATGCGCTCGTCGAGCGCCTCGCTGTTGCGCACCTCCATGGGAAACGAGTCACGTCGGGTAAACGGCTTGCAGGCGTCGATCACGACGCGGGCGTTGCGCGGGTCATCCGGCGCATAACTCATCGGGTCGAGCGCCGTGCTCCAGCAGCCGCGCAGGATCTCGATCCCCTCGCGCGGATCGAAGCGCGTGCACATCGCCCACAT
The DNA here is from genome assembly GCA_963753575.1 of uncultured Alphaproteobacteria bacterium. GTDB lineage: Bacteria > Pseudomonadota > Alphaproteobacteria > Rhizobiales > Xanthobacteraceae > VAZQ01. The sequence continues at coordinate 142,178 of CAVWCR010000001.1, read as the reverse complement.
CACCTTGTTCATGTCGGCTGGGTCGATGTCGTCGTCGACCACCACCACGAAGCGGTTGGCATAGGCGCCGGCGTGGCACTGCGACGCGATGAGGCCGGCCTGCTTCGAATGGCCCGCATATAACTGCTTGATCGCGACATTGAGCCAGAGCCGGCTGCCGCCGGCCTCGTGCGACCACACGCCCTTCACCTCCGGCACGCCCGCGGCCTCCAGCTGGTTCCAGACCGCGCCGCTCCTGTAGGTGCAGCGATAAAAGGAATCATCGTCGGGCGGGATGCCCGGGATGGCGCCGAGCAGCACCGGGTTGTCGCGATGCATGAGGCTTTCGACGCGAATGGCCGGCTCCTTTTTGAGCCCGCCGGCGTAATAGCCGGTCCATTCGCCGAGCGGTCCCTCCTGGATCAGATCGTCGAGCGACACATAGCCTTCGAACGCGATCTCGGCATTGGCCGGGATCGGCAGGCCGGTGACCGGCCCCGCGATGGTCTCGACCGCTTCGCCCAGAAGGCCGCCGGCGGCGTCGTATTCGTTCTTGCCGTAGGGGATTTCGAGACCGGCGATCATGAACAGCGCCGGATGCATGCCGCACACCACCGCCACCGGACATTTCTGCCCGAGCTCCTGGTAGCGGCGCATGATGATGTTGCCATGCTTGCCCTTCGAACACATCACGCTCGCGACGCGCTTGTCGTGCACCTGCACCCGGTAGGCGCCGTAGTTGATCCAGCCCGTGTCGGGGTGGCGCATGATCACCATATCGCCGGTGCCGATGTAATGGCCGCCGTCGTGCTCGTGCCATTTCGGCGCGGGAATCTTAAGAAGGTCGACGTCATCGCCCCGGGTGACGTTCTGCAGCACGAGCCCGGTCGGCACCGTCACCGGCGGGATTGTCTTCACGTCCTTCATGTACTTGCGCCACCACTGGATGAGCTCCATGTCGCTGGCATCGGCCGGCAGCCCGAGCGTCATGCGGATGCGGCGCGTCGAGGTGAGAATATTGGCGACCGCGCGAAAGCCCGACGGATAGCCCGGAATGTCGTCGAACAGCACCGCCTTGTTGTTGGTCTGACGCTGATAGAAATCGACGATGCCGCCGATTTCTTCCTCGCGGTTGGCGCCGCGGATGAACTGCAGTTCGTCGGCGGCTTCCATCTGGGCGAGCCAGGTGCGCAGGTCCTGCTTGGGGGCATTGCTGAGCGTCCGGGAGGAAGCTTCGGCGGGGCGGTTCATGGCTTTAGCCTTTCAACTAGGCGGCGGCGCGCGCAAGCGCGCGGCGCGTCATGGCCAGGATGAGATCGCGCCGATAGTCGGCGCTGGTGTTGACGTCCTCAAGCGGGTCGATGGCCGCCTCAGCAGCCGCAGCCGCAGCCTCGAACACGTCTGGCTTGGGTGCGCGGCCGTTGAGCGCGGCCTCGGCCTCCGCAATCCGGCGCGGCCGCGCCTCCGCGCCGCCGACACCCACACGCGCGTCCGCAATGACGCCATTCTCAAGCCGGTAGCATGCGAGCGCCATGCCGAGCGCGAAATCGCCGGCGCGGCGGCTGAACTCGCAGAAGCCAGTGCGCGTGTCGGCCGGCAGCATCGGCAGCTCGACCGCGGTCAGAAGCTCATCGTCCGCGCGCGCCGTGGTCATGACCCCTTCGAAGAACGCATCGGCCGCAACTGTGCGGGTTCCGCGCACGCTGCGCAGCACGATGCCGGCATCGAGCGTGGCTGCGACCATGCACCACTCGGAAGCCGGATCGGCGTGCGCGATGCTGCCACAGAACGTGCCGCGGGTGCGGATCGGATGATGCGCGATATGGCGCACCACCGTCGAGAGCAGCTTGCCGAGCGGCCCCTCGGCAACCGGGCGATAGAAGGCAGCGTGGCGCACGCAGGCGCCGATCGCGAGCTTGCCGCCTTCCGCCGCGATCGTGTTGAGAGCACCAAGGCCGTTGATGTCGACCAGGTGGCTCGGCCGCGCCAGCCGGAACGCCATGATGGGCACCAGACTCTGGCCGCCCGCCAGCACGCAGCCATCGTCCGGGGCCACCTCCGCGAGCAGCGCGACCGCCTCGTCGACCGTCTTGGGCGCGTGATAACGAAAGGCGGCAGGCTTCATCGGGCGATCACCACGGGTGTCATTCCGGGGCCCGAGCAGAGCAAGGGAACCCGGAATCCATCTTCCTTCGTAGCATCCTGCGCTGGATTCCGGGTTCGCACATTCGGTGCGCCCCGGAATGACGGCGGAGAGATTTCGTACGTCTCATATTTGGGACTTTTATTCTTTTTTGGATTGAGGCACGGTTCTTCCGATATAGCAAGTCTGAGCGCCTAATGGTGCCCCGAGGTCCGATCGCATGAAGCCACCGCCTTTCAGCTACCACGACCCCCGCACCATCGGCGACGCCGTCGCGCTCCTGGGCCGGCTTGAGAACGCCAAGCTGCTCGCCGGCGGGCAGTCCCTGATGCCGATGCTGAACATGCGGTTCGTGCTGCCGGATCACGTCATCGATCTCAACCGGGTCGAGGGGCTTACCTTCATCCGGGAACACAACGGCGCGCTCGAGATCGGCGCCATGACGCGCCAGCGCGAGCTTGAATTCTCCGACCTCATCCTTAAGCGCTGTCCGCTGATGCACGAAGCGATCCTCAACGTCGGCCACCGCCAGACCCGCAACCGCGGCACGCTCGGCGGCTCGCTCTGCCACCTCGATCCGTCGGCGGAGCTGGTCTCGGTCGCGACCGCGCTCGATGCCGTCGTGACCGTGCAAGGCCCTGCCGGCGCGCGCGAGGTCCCGATCAGCGCTTTTCCGGTCGCCTACATGACGCCGGCGATCGAGCCCAACGAGATCGTCACGGCGGCACGCTTCCCGCTCTGGCCGCAACCGCATGGCCATGGCTTCGTCGAGTTCGCCCGCCGGCATGGCGATTTCGCGATCGTGTCGGCGGCGGCGATGCTGACCGAAGACGGCGCCGGCACGATCAGGCGCGCCTCGCTCACGCTCGGCGGTATGGGGGCGGCGCCGATCCGCGCCAGCGAGGTCGAACAGGCGCTCGTGGGCAACCGCCCGGACGACAAGCTGCTGCGCGATATCTGCGAGACCTGCCGCAAGTTCGAGGCGGTCGACGACGTGCATGCGCCCGCCGCCTACCGGCAGCAGCTTGCGACCGTGATGGCGCGCCGCGCGCTCGAGCAGGCACGCGGGCGGTTACCTTCGATGGCCAAAGCAACATCGCACTAGGGCGCAACCGATATGGGCGAGACACGCAAGATCGCAGTGACGGTCAACGGAACGCGGCATGAGGCGGAGGTCGAGGTGCGGCTCACGCTCGCCGATTTTCTGCGTCATACGCTCGGCCTCACCGGCACGCACCTCGGCTGCGAGCACGGCGTCTGCGGCGCCTGCACCATCCTGCTCGACGGGCTGACCGCCCGCTCCTGCCTGACGTTGGCGGTGCAAGCCAACGGCTGCGAGATCACGACGGTGGAAGGGCTCGCGCCCGGCCCCGACCAGCTCAATCCGCTGCAGGAGGCCTTCCGCGACAATCACGGCCTGCAGTGCGGCTTCTGCACGCCCGGGATGCTGATCACGCTCACGGAATTCCTGCGCGACAATCCGAACCCGACCGAGCAGGAGGTGCGCATCGCGATCTCGGGCAATCTCTGCCGCTGCACCGGCTATCAGGGCATCGTCGCCGCCGCGCTCGACGCAGCGAAGCGATTGCAGGGAGCACCAGCATCTTAGTTACTCCGTCATGCCCGCGCTTGTCGCGGGCATCAACGTCCTTCTTTGTTCAAGCCAGGCGTGGATTGCCGGACAAGCCCGGCCATGACGACGGTGAGACCGGCGAAATATGCCCCTTCGCTTCGATGACATCGGCAACCGGCTCAAGGCCTTCCGGCTCGGCTCGGGCCTTTCCGCCGACGAGATCGCCCATCGCCTGGGCATCTCGCGCACCGCGCTCTACCGCTTCGAGAAGGGCGAGCTCGCCAAGATCGAGACGCTGGAGAAGCTCGCCGAGCTGCTCGGCGTGTCGGTGCCCACCCTGCTCGGGGTCGGCGTCGAGTACGTCGCCTCGGCAGTCGCCTATTTCGAGCGCATGCGGCAGATCGAGGAAACTTCCGAGCACATCATCGTGCTGGCCGGCCCGATCTCCTACCTGCTCGCCTCCGACGCCTTCGACACAACGCTCGCAGCCATGCTGCGCGAGAACATTCCGGAGGAGGCGGAGGACCGTAAGCGCGCGCTCGCGCAGGTTGACGAGATCATGAGCGTGCTCGGCCAGCGCAAGGAGGGCTACCGCCGCCGCCAGCCCGGCATCGTCAACCTGATCGCGGCTTCCGAGATGGAGCGTTTCGTGCGCAACGGTCTCATTGGCCGCTCCGACCTGCCCGCCAAGGTGCTGGCCGAGCGCCGCAAGCTTGCACGCGCAGAGGCTGAGCACTTCACAGCGCTCATGGCGGACGAGCCGATCGGCGTGCAGATCGGCATCGTGCCCGACACGCTGCCGCACGCGAGCTTCCAGATCTTCCGTCAGCCCGACCGCCAGGTGCTGGCGCTCTCGCCGTTCCGGCTCGGCGAGCAACCGAATGTTCGGGTCGGCGTCGCCATGATCACGTCGGCGCCGGAGGCGCTCGCGCTGCATGAGAAGATGGCGAAGGAACTCTGGCACCGCGCGCTCAAGGGGACGCAGGCCGTGGCGTTCATGCGCGACCAGCTCGCGCGGGCGTCTTAACGCGTTAGAAGCCTTGCGTGTCCCGGCCGACCCCCGACTTGATCGGGGGGAGAGCCGGGACCCAGTGCAAATCACCATGTGCAGCCCTGGATCCCGGCTCTCACTGCTCGGCCGGGAAGACAGAAAATGCGATCTACAGCTAGCCGCCTCAAACGCCTGCGGACGCCGCCGTGAGCGTGTCGGTCTCCATGTCCTCATCGCGCACGGCGCCGATCAGCTCCGTCACCTTCTGGATGCCGCGCTCGTCGCACCAGGCTTCGAGGTCCTCGATAATCGAGATCAGCGCCGTCGGGTTGCGGAAGCCGGCATAGCCGATACCGACCGCGCTCGCGCCCGCCAGCATGTATTCGACCACGTCCTCGGCCTTGGTGACGCCGCCGATGCCGATGATCGGGATTTTGACCGCCTTCGCCACCTGGTAGACCATGCGCAGCACGATCGGTTTCAGGGCCGGCGAAACGAGGCCGCCGAACTTGTTGCCGAGCGCGGGCCGGAAATTGTCGGTGCGGATCTTGAGTGAGAGAAACGTATTGGCGATCACCAGCGCATCGGCCCCGGCCGCTTCCGCCGCCTTGCCGATCGACACGATGTCACCGGCATTGGGCGAGAGCTTCACCCACAAAGGCTTCGTGGTCTTGGCGCGGATCGCCTTGATGCAGTCGCGGGTATAGTCCTCGTGCATCGCGAAGTTGCCGCCGGTCGCATTGCGGGTCGGGCACGAGATATTGGCCTCGATGACGTCGACGTCGGGCACGCTCAGCTCTTCGGCGAGTGCGGCGAAATCCTCGATCGTCTCCGATGAGACGCTGACCACCAGCGGCGGCGTGAACTTGGCGTATTCGGGGACGATGTGCTCGATGAAATAGTCGATGCCTTTGCCCGGCAGACCGATCGACTGGATGATGCCGGCCTCGGTCTCAGCCATGCGCGGCGTCGGGTTGCCCAGCCGCGCCTCGCGGCAGATGGTCTTGGCGACCAGCGCGCCGAGCCGGTTGAGATCGATGACGTCGTTGTATTCCCAGGAGAACGCGCCGGACGCCGGCTGCACCGGATTCTGCAGGGTGATGTCGCCAATCTTGACGGAAAGATCTACCATCCGACGGCCTCCTGCATGTTGAACACCGGACCATCACGGCAGACGCGCTTGAGCACGCGCTTGCCGTCGACCTCGAAGGTGCGCACGCAGACGTAGCAGGCGCCGAAACCGCAGACCATGATCTGCTCCATCGCGACCTGCCCCGGGATGTTGTGCTTCTTGCCGAGCCGCTGCATCAGCTTCAGGAGCCGGTTGGAGCCGCAGGTGAAGAAGGCATCCGCTTGGCCCGCCGCGATCAGCTCTTCAAGAATTCGCTCGACGTTCTCGACCGCGCTCGTCTCGTCCGAGTCGAGCACCGTGATGGTGTGCGCGCCCAGCCCCTCGAACAGAGCCTTCGACATCACGACACCTTGGTGGCGCGCGCTCAAGATCGCGGTCACGCCGACGCCCTGCGCGGCAGCGAGCTGCGAGAGCGGCGCGAGTGTCGCGAGCCCGACACCGCGGCCCAACACCACGATGTTCTTCCAGGAGGGCTGCAGCTTGAATCCGGCACCCAAGGGACCTGCGATGTTGAATTCGTCGCCAGGCCGCAGCGTCGCCATGCCGCGCGTGCCGCGGCCTTCGCGCTTGTAGAGGAACTCGACCTCGCCCGCCGCCTGGTCGACACGGTAGACGCTCATGGGCCGGCGCATCCACACCTCGGCGCCGTCCGGCGACGGGCAGAGCAGATGAAACATCTGCCCCGCATAGGCTCTGAGCGCCCGTTCATGCACCTTCAGCACGAGGTGCTTGTATTCGTCGTTGACCCACGCGTTGGAGACCACGGTCCCGATGAACTCACCGACGGGCCGCTCCGGATCGAGGTCCTGGTCGCCGACCCGCAGGGCGGCATTGGTGTAGTTATCGTCCGGCTGAAGCGGCATCGTTCTGGCAGTCTCTCGGGGGCAGGACCGTCTTCGTATAGGCCCACATATAGGCGCACGAAGGCACCTGTGTCAATTTTGGAACAGAAGGGAACTTAGCCGATCCGAGGGCGAGGTGAGGCAGGCTCTAACCATAGAGCAGCGTCAGATTTATCCTGTGATTCTCGTAGCTTGATGCGAATTTAGGGCGATCCGAGTGGTGAAAAAGCCGTGATCGGAAGAGCACGGCCCGGTTCTGGCGATACGGTATTATAAGGTTGTCGGCAGCCTTTTGTTCCAAAAATGTTACGATCCGCTTCCGGTCGGCATCGTAGTCCTTGATCTCCCAGTCATCAGGCGGCGGCGCGCGGCAGACCATCAGGCCGCCGCGCCCCGGCTCGAGGTTGGCTTGCGTGGGCGTGACCCAGAAATTGACGCTGACGGCGGCATCGTCGGCGTGGACATCGACAGCCGCCCGCGCCTGCAGGCCCTTGAACGCCCAGGCCTGGCTCAAGGGATGTCGGCCGAGAATGTCGGGAAACGCGTGGCGCAGTTCGTCCGCGATCTGCAAGAGCAGCGGGCAGGCGAGCCCGTCCTCGAGATAGGACGCAACGAAGCCGTCGATATGGGAGAAGTCGTGCCAGATCGTGCTCTCCAGCAGGAACCGCCGCAATGAGGAGAGCGCTTGCGGCGTGAGCAGGTCGTCGACCGGGACCGCGCCGTGCTCCTCGAACTCACCGGTCAGCGCGGCCCGATCCGCCCGTTGATTGACCGCGCGCCCGGCGATTTCGGGCGCCGCGCGCAGATGGATAGTCGTGTTGTAGTCCTCGCCCAGCACGTCGATCTGCGCATCGGACAGCGTGACAATCCCGTCCGGCACCTGCTTTGCCACCTCAAGGTAGCTGCGCGCGAGCAGGTCGAAGCGCAGGCGGTCGCGCCTTCCCTGCGCCAGATAGAGAAACTGCTCGGCATCGTGCCTAAGCTTGTGACCGGTCGCGGTCGTCAACGACTTCAGCGCAATGGTGGTGCGGTCGTCGCCGCGTCGGAGCTCGTAGGTGCGCGCAAAATGATCGAGCGCCCGCCCCCGCTCGCCTTGTGACAACCAGATGAAACCGAGGGCGCGATGCGCCTGATAATGCTGCGGTTCGAGCGCGACGGCGCGGCCGAAGGCCTTGATCGCGTCCTGGGTCTCGCCGAGCGCCGCCAGCGCGACGGCGCGGTTGTAGTGGGCCGAGACAAACGAAGGGTCCGCCCGAAGCGCCTCGTCGAAACAGCCGATGGCCTCCTGGTGACGGCCCTGCGCCGCGATGGCGACACCGAGATTGTGCGTGACCGCGGGATCAGCCGGCACAATGGCCAGCGCCGCCCGATAGGCGCTCTCGGCCTCGGCAAGCCGCCCGCCTTGAAAATGGGTCATGGCGTCGCCGACGAGCGCGCGAAATTCGGCTGATGTCTGCTTCGCCAGGGTTTGCGTCGACATGGGTTGCTCCAGCGACCCTGTTTAACTTAGCCATGGGCCATACAAAAATTGGAAAAAATTTTTGATTTTGGTACAGGCCGCGCTACAAGCTCCGGACATCAGGTTATTGGCTTCTCATGAGCACCACCCGCCTTACCCTCCGCAAGCCCGACGACTGGCACCTGCACGTGCGCGACGGCGCCATGCTCAAGGCGGTATTGCCGTACACCGCCGCGCATTTCGGCCGTGCCATCCTGATGCCCAACCTCATTCCACCGGTGACGAATTGCAAAGAGGCGATTGCCTATCGCGAGCGCGTCTACGCCGCGTTGCCGAAAGATTCGACCTTCCAGCCGCTGATGACCTGCTACCTGACCGACGACACCGATCCCGATGACGTCGAGCGCGGCTTCCTCACCGGCGTGTTCACGGGCGTGAAGCTCTATCCCGCCAACGCCACCACCAATTCGGCCGCCGGCGTCACCGACTATCGCAAGGTCATGCGCGTGCTCGAGCGCATGGAGAAGATCGACATGCCGTTCCTCATGCACGGCGAGGACGTCGATCCCGAGGTCGACATCTTCGACCGAGAGGCGCGCTTCATCGAGCGCTATCTGTCGAAATGGGTAAAGCAATTTCCCGGGCTGCGCATGATCCTGGAGCATCTCTCCTCCAAGGACGGCGTCGACTTCGTGAAGAGCGCCGCCCCGCAGGTTGGCGGCACCATCACGCCCTATCACATGGTGCTCACCCGCACCGACTGGCTCGGCTGGGGGCTCAAGCCCTACATGTACTGCATGCCGGTGATCAAGACCGCGAAGGACCGCGACGCGCTGCGCAAGGCCGCGACCTCGGGCGAGCCTTGCTACTTCCTCGGCACCGATTCCGCGCCGCATCCGGTCGCCCGCAAGCTTTCGGTTAACGGCATTCCGGGGCTGTTCAACGCGCCGGTCGCGATCGAGAGCTACACACGAGTGTTCGAAGAGGAAGACGCGCTCGACAACCTCGAGGCCTTCGCGTCGCTCAACGGCGCCCGCCACTACAAGCTGCCGCTCAACACCGAGACGATCACGCTCGAGAAGACGCCCTGGACGGCGCCCGAGGAGGTCACGGTCGAGGGGCCGGACGAGAAGGCGCTGGTCTATCGCGGCGGCGAGACGATCGAGTGGAAAGTGGTGCAGGATTGATCTAATAGCCAACGGCCTTCCCTGTCGTCCCCGCGAAGGCGGGGACCCATAAACACCGGCCTCTGGAACCGGCCCCTGGAATATGGGTCCCCGCTTTCGCGGGGACGACAACCGAGGGAAGCCCGCGGATGTGCAATGCGAGGAAGCCATGTCTGAGTACGACGTGATCGTGGTCGGCGGCGGCAATGCCGCATTCTGCGCGGCGCTCGCCGCGCAGGAGCAGGGCGCCAAGGTGGTGATCCTGGAGGCCGCGCCCGAGGACGAGGCCGGCGGCAACAGCCGCTTCACGGCCGGCTCGATCCGCGTGGTCTACAATGGCGTAGAGGACATCAAGACGCTGATCCCCGACCTCACCCAGGCCGAGATCGACACCACCGACTTCGGCACCTACACGGCCGATCAATTCTTCGACGACATGGCGCGGGTGACGCAGCATCGCGCCAACCCCGACCTGGTCGAGCTCCTGGTGACGAAGAGCTTCGACACGCTCAACTGGATGCGCGAGAAGGGTGTGCGCTTCATCCCGATCTACGGCCGCCAGGCCTTCAAGATCGAGGGCAAGTTCAAGTTCTGGGGCGGGCTCACGATTGAATCGGTCGGTGGCGGCCCCGGCCTCGTCAACATGCTCACCGAATCCGCCAAGAAGCGCGGCATCGAGATCCGCTATCGCACCCGCGCGCTCGACCTCATCAGCGACGGCGATCGCGTCACCGGCGTGCGCATCCGCCACGACGGCAAGGTGAGCGAGCTCGCCGGCAAGGCGGTCGTGCTCGCGAGCGGCGGCTTCCAGGCCAACCCCGAATGGCGCACGCGTTATCTCGGCCCCGGCTGGGATCTCGCCAAGGTGCGCGGCACTCGTTTCAACACCGGCGACGGCATCCGCATGGCGCTCGCGATCGGCGCCAGCCCGTGCGGCAACTGGTCGGGCTGCCATGCGGTCGGCTGGGAGATGAACGCGCCGGAATTCGGCGACCTCGCGGTCGGCGACCAGTTCCAGAAGCATTCCTATCCATTCGCCATCATGGTCAATGCGACCGGCAAGCGTTTCGTCGACGAGGGCGCCGACTTCCGCAACTACACCTATGCGAAATACGGCCGCGTGATCCTGGAGCAGCCGGGCCAATTCGCCTGGCAGATCTTCGATCAGAAGGTGAAGCACCTGCAGCGCGACGAGTATCGCATCCGGCAGATCACCAAGGTCACCGCCAACACGATCGAGGAGCTTGCCGGCAAGCTCGAAGGCGTGAACGCGGAGCAGTTCATCAAGACCATCGCGGAATGGAACAAGGCAGTGCGGCAGGACATCCCGTTCAATCCGAACGTCAAGGACGGCCGCCACACCGAAGGGCTTGCCGTCAACAAGAGCAACTGGGCGAACACGATCGACGCTCCGCCGTACGAAGGCTACGCGGTCACTTGTGGCATTACGTTTACGTTCGGCGGCTTGCGCGTGAACACCGACTGCGAGGTTCTGAACACCGACTACCAGCCAATCCGCGGGCTCTACGCGGCGGGCGAATTGGTCGGCGGCATCTTCTACTTCAACTATCCGGGCGGCTCGGGCCTGTGCTCGGGTTCGGTATTCGGCAAGATTGCCGGCACTTCGGCAGGCCGCGCAAAGGCGAATTGACAGGCGCTGTCGTCCCGGCCGACCCCCGACTTGATCGGGGGGAGAGCCGGGACCCATCTCCCCCAGAGGCGCGGCGGAGCAGATGGATCCCGGATCGGCCTGGCGGTCGTCCGGGATGACGATCGAGAGGATCGCGGATGCCCAACTTGAACCAACTCTCCTGCACCGAGATCGCGCAGGGCATCGCGGCGGGAAAGTTCACCGCCAAGGCGCTGACACGCGACTGCCTCGATCGCATCGTGGCGCGCGAGGAGACAGTCAAAGCCTGGGCCACGGTCGACCCAGAACAAGCGCTCGCGCAGGCGCGCGCGCTCGACCGCGGGCCGCGGCGCGGCGCACTCCATGGCGTGCCAATCGGCGTCAAGGACGTGATCGACACCTTCGACCTGCCGACCGAGATGGGCTCGCCGATCTATCAGGGTAACCGCGCCCCTTGCGACGCAGCCTGCGTCGCGGTTGCGCGTGCGGCCGGCGCCGTGATCCTCGGCAAGACCGTGACCGCCGAGTTCGCCGGCATGTTTCCGGGCCCGACCACCAACCCGCACAATCCCGCGCACACGCCCGGCGGCTCTTCCAGCGGATCGGCCGCCGCCGTTGCGGATCACATGGTGCCGGCGGCGTTCGGGACGCAAACCGGCGGCTCGGTGCTGCGGCCGGCGGCCTATTGCGGCGTCGTCGGCTACAAGCCGACCTTCAACCTGATCAATCGCGCCGGCATCAAGTTCGCGGCCGAGAGCCTCGACACCATTGGCGTCATCACCCGCACCGTCGACGACGCTGAGCTGATCACCGCAGCCGTCATCGGCAAGGCGCCGGCGCGGCGCACGATGGAGAAGGCGCCTCGCCTGGGGCTATGCCGCACGCCGCTATGGGACACCGCGCAGCCGGAAACCAAGCACGCGGTCGAGGATGCCGCCACGCGGCTCGCGGCCGCCGGCGCCTCCGTGCGCGAGATCGCGCTGCCGGAGGAGTTCTCGCGTCTGTTTGAAGCCTCGCGCGAGACCATCAACAACTACGAGCGCTCCAAATCGATGGCGGGCGACTTCGCGGCGCACGGCGATCGCATCAGCAAGGTCTTGGGCGACCGCATCAAGCTCGGCATGGCGATGCGGCACGATGACTATCTCGCGGCGCTGCGGCTCGCGGAAGATTGCCGCAGCAAGATCGAGCAGGCGTTCGACGGCCTCGACGCCATGATCTCGCCCTGCGTCAAAGGCGAAGCGCCGCGCGGCCTCAATCCGACCGGCGATCCGGCGTTTCAGCAGTTCTGGACGGTGCTCTACGGCCCGGCGATGTCGCTGCCGACCCATCGCGGCCCGAACGGGCTGCCGGTCGGCCTGCAGGTGGTCGCGCGTCGCTACGACGACGACCGCCTGTTCGCCTGTGCGCGCTGGATCATGGCGAAGCTGGGGGCTGCGTAGGCCTCTCCGTTCGGAAGACGACCCATTCGCCTATTTTTTCGTCACAATGGAGCGGTGCCTCCGACGCGAAGAGCCGGCACTGAGTTTCGCAAGTTTTCGAAATACTCGAAACGCGCCATCTGCTATTTCATCGGGGACCGTCATTGCAGCGCCATCGCCGATGGCAGGGGGAGATTGCGTGAGAAAATCCGTCGTTCGCAGGGCCGCCGGCATCGCTGCACTCGTGCTGGCGGGGACCGTCGCCTATTTCTGTTTCTGGCCGGTCCCCGCGGAGCCCGTTGCATGGCAGGCGCAGACGCCGCCGGGCTTCACCGGTGCCTTTGCTCCCAACACACGCTTGTCCGGTCTGCGCATGATCGACACCGGGAGTGAGGTGGGCCCGGAGCACATCGCGATCGGACGGGACGGCAAGCTCTACGCCGCGATGACGAGTGGCAACCTGCTGCGCATGGACCCGGACGGCGCGAAGCAGGAAGTTTTCGCAAACACGGGCGGACGCGTCCTCGGCTTCGACTTCGATGCCCAGGGACGCATGATTGCCGCAGACGCCATGAAAGGACTGCTGGCCATCACCGCGGACCGGCGCGTGACCATGCTGGCCGATCGCACGAGTAGCAATGATCCGATCCGCTATGCCGACGGTGTGGTCGTGGCGCAGAACGGGACGATCTATTTCACCGACGCGTCGACGCGCTTCGCTCCCGCGCAATGGGGCGGCACCTACCCGGCGAGCCTGCTCGACATCATCGAGCAATCCGCGACCGGCCGTGTGCTCGCCCATGACCCGGCGACCGGAGGAACGCGCGTCGTGGCCCGTGGTTTCTCCTTCGCCAACGGCATCGCCCTATCTGCCGACGGCCATTCTCTGTTTGTGAACGAGACCGGCCGCTACCGGCTCTGGAAGGTCGACGTCCGGGCGAACGACCTCAACGTGCGAAGCGGATCGCCGCAGGCCAAGGTGCTGCTCGACAATCTGCCGGGCTATCCGGACAATCTGATGCGCGGACGCGATGGCCGCATCTGGGTCGGCCTGTTCAAGCCGCGCAACCCGGCGGCGGACAGCCTCGCCGAGAAGCCGTTCCTTCAAAAGATCCTGCTGAGGCTGCCGCGGTCACTTCTGCCGCTTGGGGAGTCGTATGGGCATGTCTTCGCCATCGACGAGGACGGCCGCGTCACGGCCGACCTCCAAGACCCGAGCGGCGCCTATCCCGAGGCGACAGGCGCGACCGAGACCGCGGATCGCCTCTACATCCACAGCCTGCATGCGCACGGGATCGGCTGGCTGCCGCGATGACGCGCGTCGAACCGCATGCAGTGATCGGGGCATGCAAGGAGGCCATAGTGAATTGGAAAACAAATCGGCTCAGTCCATCAGCCCGCCGCGGCTCGATTGCAACGGCTGCAATGGTTGGCGTTGTCGCGCTATTGTCCGTCTGCGCAACGCCTTCGGGCAACGCCGCGCCCCGCGCAACGACTGCGCTGGAGGATATCCATATTCTTCGCAGCATCAGGGAACGGCACGAACCTGTCGCGGGCTGGTGCTCTTCCACTAGGACAGGATTCGAGCCATTTCCAACGGACGCCGAGCGCTTCTTCTCGTTCTGGACCCTTCGGCTGCAGCCTGAAAACGGCAAAGTCGTTGAAACGAAGCATACGCGCGCCGCCGAGCTACGCGCCTGCTTTGGCGCGACCAGCGAGCCTGCGCGACAGAACTTCTACGCTGAAATCAAGCTGGGCTCGCTTTCCTTTCGCGGAAACGGCGAGTGCCTCGCGCTCAAGATCAACTTCCCGGACGCCGGTCTCTTCCCGGTCCGCTGTCAACTCATCCTGAGCGGATTGCCAGCCCCCTATGTTGGCGGGCTCTTGACCACAAATACCATCACCAGCAAGGCGGCCTTTGGCGGCGACACAGATCCCCCCGGCTACACCCAGGCCTCGATCGCTACGATCAGACTTTGGAAATCCAAATAGGCGGAAGGCGCGGGGCCCGGCGCGTCGCTGAAGACTGAGTCCCCGCTTGCGCGTCGCAAAGGCGGGGACCCATACTCCCTGGACTGTTGATCGCACTGCGACGGCGGGTCCCGGCTCGGCGCCGCGCTATCGCGCGGCTTGGCTGGGACGACAGCACGGGAACGCCGGTCAGGCGCAAAGCTCGACGAGTTTCCGGCAGTCCGCGAGGTCCTCCAGTGCCCACGCCGCCGCGGCCACTTGCCGCGCGCGCTCCTCGCCGATGACCGGGGCCGCATTAGCCATGAACTTGTCCTCGATGGCGCGGTCCGACATCGGGTTCTCGACCGTGCCGCTCGCGTGCGCGACCTGCGTCTCCACACGCTCGCCGCCGGTCGTGACCAGCGTCGCCGCCGCCTGGTCCTTGGCCAGCGTCTCGTCGATGCGGGCCTCGATCTTGCCGCGCAGCGCCACCACGTCCGCCTGCGTGGCGCGCTCGTCGGTGAACTGGGCGATGCCGGCGCAGCCGTCGAGATAGGCGACAGCGGCCGCATGATAAATGCTGAACTTCGACTGCAGCCCGGTCTCGGGATCGGTGAGCCCGGTGATGCGCACCGCGAACGGATGCACGGTGAGCTCCACGCGCGCGATCTCGGCCGGCGTGCGCACTTGCGCGCCGCGCAGCGCCACCATGGCATCGAGCGCCGGATGTAGCACCACGCCGCAGGCATAGGGCTTATGGCCGTTGCGCGCGATCTCCCAGCGCGTGCCGAGCTCCTCGAGCACGGCTTCGGGCGCCGCCTTGTCGCTGTAGATGCGGCAGAAGCCACGCTTGCCTTCGATCATCTCGTCGGTCGAGTCGAAGCCCTGCTCGGCAAGGAGCGCTGCAAGGAGCCCGTTCGCCGCCGCCTTGCCGGCATGGAACGACTTGCTCATGGTGCCGCGGTTCTGCTGCATGCCGGCCGCCTGCGTCGCCGCAATCCCAAGCGCATGCACCATACGCGGCGCATCGAGGCCGAGCAGCCGCGCCGCCGCGGCGCCGGCCGCGATCGAGCCGAGCGTGCCGGTGAGGTGCCAGCCGCCGGCGTGATGGCCGGGCGCCGACTGGCCGACGCGCACGCCAGCCTCGAAGCCCGCCGCATAGGCGCAGATGAGATCGCGCCCGCTCATGCCGCCAAGCTCGATCAAAGGCAGCAGTGCGGCAAGAACAGGCCCGCTGGTGTGCAGCACGACGCCGCCCATGTGGGTGTCGTCATAGTCGAGCATGTGGCCCATCTGGCCGTTGGCAAGTGCGGCCTCCATCAGGCCGAGCTTGCGCCTGCGGCCCAGCACGGTCGCCTGCGGCTTGCCGCTGATCGCCGTGAGGACCGCGAGCAGCTTGTTGATGGTCGGGTGGCCGCTGCCGGCGAGCGCGCAGCCGAGCCAATCAATGAGCCCGCGCCGCGCCTCGTGCACGGCACGCTCGGACAGATCCTCGAAGCGAAAGCGCGCCAGGAAATCGCCGAACCGCTTGGTGGTGTCGAGGCCCGGCGAGGCGAGATTGTAGTCGGCCTTGGTGGCGACTTGCGAAACAGCTTGCGACGCCATGGAACCCCCTACGGCATATAGAGCCCGCCGCTCACGTGAATCGACTGGCCGGTGATGTAGCCCGCCGATGGCTGCCAGAGCATGCGCGCCGCCAGCGCCACATCGTCCGGCACGCCCTCGTAGCCGACCGGCGGCGGAATCTGGATGCCGCGGCCCGACGTCGCCGAGCGCTCGCCGCCGATCTTGCCCGGCACGATGCAGTTGACCGTGATCCCCTGCGGCGCGAACTCGGACGCCAGCGCCTTGGTGAACCCGATGATCCCCATCTTGCCGGTGCCGACATGCGCGCGCCCGGGCGCGCCCAGATGAGCCGACACGCCGCCCAGGTTGATGATCCGCCCGTACTTGTTCTTGAGCATGTGCGGGATGACCGCACGCGAGCACAGGAATGCGCCGTCGAGAACCACGGCGAGGATGTCGCGCCATTGCTTGAGCGTCATGTCGAGGAAATGCGCCTCGGCGCGGATGGCCGCATTGTTGATCAGGATGTCGATGCGGCCGAAGGTCCCGGCGACCGTATCGACCATCTTGTTGACCGCCGCCTCGTCGGTGATGTCGGCGATCTGCACCAGCGCCTTGCCGCCCGCCTGCTCGACCTCAGCGGCGGTCCGCTCCGCCTCCTCGCGCGAGGAGCGCGCATTGATGACCACCGCCGCGCCGTCGCGCGCGAGCGCAAGCGCCATGGCGCGACCGAGCCGCCGCACGCCGCCGGTGACGATGGCGACCTGTCCGTCGAGTAATCGTTCGTTCGCCAAGGCTTCCTCCAAAGACACAAACCTGAACACAGCTCAATTGCTACCCGCCGGCTGCCCGGGCACAATGGCGGCACAAACCCATACGTGAGGAGCCATGAGCGTTCAATCCGATAGCGCGATTTCCCCGCTGGCGCAGACGCTGTCCGCGTACATCGCGGGCGCCGGCGACCGCGCGCTGCCGCCCGCGGTAGCGGAAAAGACCCGCCACCACGTGCTCGATACGCTCGCCGCGATGCTGTCCGGTTCACGCCTCAAGGCCGGCCGGCTCGCGGCCGGCTATGTCACCCGCTTCGCCAGCGCGCCGGAGGCGACCGTCATCGGCCACGCGCTCATGGTCCCGGCCGAGTTTGCAGCGCTCGCCAACGGCATGGCCGCCCATGCCGACGAAACCGACGATTCGCACCTGCGCGGGCGATTTCATCCCGGCTGCGGCATTGTGCCGGCGGCGCTCGCGGTCGCCGAGTTCAAGAACTGCGGCGGCGCGGCCTTCCTGCGCGCGGTGGCGCTCGGCTATGACATCGGCGCCCGCATGAACATGTCGCTCGGCTATACCCGGCCCAACAACGCTCCCGGCCACAGTACGCACAGCCTCGGCACCGCCTTCGGCGCGGCGGCCGCAGCGGCCGCGCTCCTGCGCCTCGACGCCCAGCGCGTGCGCTACGTTCTCTCCTACGCGGCTCAGCAGGCCGCCGGCGTGCCCTATTGGCACCGCGACATCGAGCATGTCGAGAAGGCGTTCGATTTCGGCGGCATGGGGGCGCGCAACGGTGTCACCGGCGCCCTCATGGTGGCGGCCGGCTGCTCCGGCGTCGACGATCCGTTCTCGGGCCGCAACAACTACTACACGGCGTTTGGCGAGGCGCCAAAGCCCGACGTGCTCACGCATGAGCTCGGCAGCCGCTACGAGATCATGGGGGCCTCGATCAAGAAGTGGTGCGTCGGCTCGCCGATCCAGTCCGTGCTCGACGCCACGACCGCGCTCGTGGCCGAGCACCGCATCGGTCCCGAGGACGTCAAAGCCATGCGCATCACCATGCCGGACGACCGCATGCACATCGTCGACAACCGCTCGATGCCGGATATCTGCGTGCAGCACCTCGCGACGCTCGCAGTCATTGACGGCACCGTCACCTTCGCGGCGACCCACGATCACGCCCGCATGAGCGACCAGACGGTGCAGGCGCTGCGCAGCAAGGTCACGCTCATTCCGAGCCCCGATCTCACGCTGGCGGAGCCGGCCCGGCAGGCAATCGTCGAGATCGACCTCGCGAGCGGCCAGACCGTGCGCCATCACGCCAAGGCGGTGCGCGGAACCCCCGACAATCCCATGACCACGCAGGAGATCGAGGACAAGGCGCACGACCTCGTCCTCCCGATCATCGGGGCAGAACGAGCCAAGAAGCTCGTCGAAGCGGTCAGGACGATCGAGATGATGCGCTCCGTGCGCGAGTTGCAGCCGCTCTTGCAGGCGTAGGCGCTCGACGCCCGCCTGGCGGCCTGCCCGCCAGGCCCGTGACGCTGTGCCATCGTGCGGCCGTAGGCGTATATTGTTCTAGGTCAATGTGCACTGCGGGAAATCGCGGCTGATCGGACCGAGCGGCAATCCATGAGCAGTTCATGGCGCCGCATGAGGCATGGCCCCTGATGACGCTATCGGCGCAAGCGACGGGAAAGGTCGTGGCCGTGCGTGGCGCGGTGGTCGACGTCGCGTTCGAGCGCGCCGGGCTTCCGCCCATCGACGAGGCTCTCGTCGTCGAATGGGACCAGCCTGGAACTCTGATCATCGAGGTCCAGGCGCATCTCGACGAAAGCACCGTTCGCGGCGTGGCGCTGCAGACGACCGCCGGCCTGAAGCGCGGCGTGCCAGTGCGCGCGACCGGAAGCCCGATTGCGGTGCCGGTGGGTGACGCGGTCCTCGGTCGTCTGCTCGATGTCACCGGCAGCACGCGCGACGATGGCCCGGAGCTGCCGAGCAATCTTTCGCGCTGCCCCATCCACCGAAATGCGCCGCCGCTCGGTGATCGTAGTCCTTCGACCGCCATCTTTGAGACCGGCATCAAGGTCATCGACCTGCTTGCGCCGCTCGCGCAAGGCGGCAAGGCCGCCATGTTCGGCGGCGCCGGCGTCGGCAAGACCGTGGTGGTGATGGAGCTCATTCACGCGATGGTGAAGAGCTATCAGGGCATCTCGGTGTTTGCCGGCATCGGGGAGCGCTCGCGCGAAGGCCATGAGCTGCTTACCGAAATGCGCGGATCGGGCGTGCTCGACCGCAGCGTGCTGGTCTATGGCCAGATGAACGAGCCGCCCGGCGCGCGCTGGCGCGTGGGGCTCACCGCGCTCACGATCGCGGAATATTTCCGCGACCAGAAGCGGCAGAACGTCCTGCTGCTGATGGACAACGTCTTCCGCTTCGTGCAGGCCGGCAGCGAAGTCTCCGGCCTGCTCGGACGCCTGCCCTCGCGGGTCGGCTACCAGCCGACGCTCGCTTCCGAGGTCGCAGGCCTGCACGAACGCATCGCGTCGGTCGCGGGCGTGTCGGTCACCGCCATCGAGGCGGTCTATGTGCCGGCCGATGACTTTACGGATCCAGCGGTGACCGCCATTTCAAGCCATCTCGACAGCATGATCGTGCTGTCGCGATCGATGGCCGCCGAGGGCATGTATCCCGCCATCGATCCCTTGATCTCGTCATCCATCCTGCTCGATCCGACGGTGGTCGGCGACGAGCACTATCGCATTGCGGAGGAAGTGCGCGAGACCATCGCCCACTACAAGGAATTGCAGGACATCATCTCGCTGCTCGGCATCGAGGAGCTGAGCGCGCACGATCGCCTCATTGTCACGCGGGCGCGCCGGTTGCAGCGCTTCCTCACCCAGCCGTTCGCCGTCACCGAGGCGTTCACCGGCACGCCCGGACGGTCGGTTCCGCTGGCCGAGACGCTCAAAGGCTGCCGCGCCATTCTCGACGGTGTCAGCGACCATTGGGCGGAAAGCGCCCTCTACATGATCGGCACCATCGACGAAGCCCGCGAGAAGAATTCCGTCGCCAACCGCGAGGCCCAGCCGTCATGAGGCTTCTGATCACCACTCCCATGGCCGTCGTCATCGACGATCCCGACGCCGTTGCGGTGCGCGCGGAAGACGAGAGCGGCGGCTTCGGCATCCTCAACGGCCATACCGATTTCCTCACCGCCTTGACGGTGTCGGTGGTGAGCTGGCGCGATGCCGACGGCAGACAGCGCTTCTGCGCGGTGCGGCACGGCGTCCTCTCGGTGACCGGCGGCAGCGAAGTCGCGATCGCGACCCGCGAGGCGATCCCCGGCGATGACCTCGATCATCTGGAGCAGGTGGTGCTGGCGCAGTTCCGCGATGCCATCGAAACCGAACGGACCATGCGCACCCAAAGCCTGCAGCTGCAGATGAGGGCGATCCGGCAGATCGTGCGCTACCTGCGGCCCGAGAAGGCAAGCGTATTCGGAGGCGGCTCGTGAATACGAACACGACAACACCCGACCCGCGCTCGTCCGATGGAATGGCCGACGCAGTTCGCAAGCGGCAGGAGCGCCGTGAACACTGGCTGACCGAAGGCGAGCCTTCGGTGATGCGGTTTGTCGGCCAGATCGGTGTTCTCGGCTGGATCATCGTGACCCCGACCCTGATCGGCCTGTTCGTCGGCCGATGGCTCGACCACAAGCTCGGCACCGGCATCTTCTGGAGCGCGCCGCTGCTGCTGCTCGGCGTCGTGCTCGGGAGCTGGTCCGCCTGGCGATGGATGCATAAGCAATGACGCACATCGAGCTCACAAGCTCTCTTCTCGGCGCCGCGTGGCTCGCCGCCGGTGCGCTGATCGGCGCGGCTCATTTTCTGACGCTGCGATGGAATGTCCGGATGCTGGCGACAGGGCGCTCCGTCCTCCTGCCATTGGGCGTCCAGCTTGCACGATTCGCGCTGATGGCCGCTGTGCTCCTCCTCATCACCAGGTCGTTCGGCGCCTGGCCCTTGCTGATGGCCACGGTCGGCATTCTGGTCGCGCGGACGGCCATTCTCCGTTTGGGAGTGCCATCGTGATCGAATCGCCTCTCGCCACCAAGATCGTGTTCAGTATTGGGCCGGTTGCGATCACCGAGCCGGTGGCAACCACCTGGGGGCTGATGGCCGCCCTGACGCTCGCGAGCTATCTGGCCACGCGCTCGCTGACGCTCCGTCCATCGCGCTACCAGGCCGTGCTCGAGCTGATCGTCGGATCGATCGCGGACCAGATCCGAAGCACCATGCGGGTCGCACCGAAAGCCTATGTGCCGATCGTCGGTACTCTGTTTCTGTTTATCCTGATCGCCAATTGGTCGTCTCTGATCCCCGGCATCGAGCCGCCGACGGCACACATCGAGACCGACGCTGCGCTGGGGCTGATCGTGTTCCTGGCGATCGTCTATTTCGGTATCCGCACCCGCGGCCTCGGCGGCTACCTGAAGACCTTTGCCGAGCCATCGATCGTGATGATCCCGCTCAACATCGTCGAGACCTTCACGCGCACCTTTTCCCTCATCGTGCGGCTGTTCGGCAACGTCATGAGCGGCGTCTTCATCATCGGCATCATCCTCTCGCTTGCCGGCCTCTTGGTTCCGATCCCGCTGATGGCGCTCGAGCTCCTCGTGGGCGCCATCCAGGCCTACATCTTCACCGTGCTCGCCATGGTCTTCATCGCCAGCGCGGTGAGCGAAGGACGCCCTGACGGCGGCAGAGAAAGGAAGGAAACATGAACTGGATCGAGATCGTCAGCATCTTTGCGGCCGCCATGGCGGTGTCCTTCGGCGCGATCGGGCCCGCGCTCGGCGAGGGCCGCGCGGTGGCGGCCGCGATGGATGCCATCGCGCGCCAGCCGGAATCGGCCGGCACGATTTCGCGGACCTTGTTCGTCGGCCTCGCGATGATCGAGACCATGGCGATCTACTGCCTGGTGATCGCGTTGCTGGTGCTGTTCGCCAACCCCTTCATCCATTGAGCCATGCATATCGATTGGTGGACGCTGGCGCTCCAGACCGTCAATGTCATTATCCTTATCTGGATTCTTGCCCGGTTCTTCTTTCAGCCGGTGGCGGATATCGTTGCCAGGCGCCAGGAGGAAACCGACAAGCTCATGGCCGACGCGACGGCCGCGCGCCGGGACGCGCTGGCGGCCCGCGAAGGCGCCAATCAGGCGCGCGCCGCGATCGGCACGGAGCGGGATCGGCTGATCGCCGAGGCCGGAAAAGCGGCGCGCGCCGAGCAGGAAAAGCTGCGCGATCAGGCGACGCAGGAGATCGCCAAGCTCCATCACGAAGCAGAGCTGGCGATCGAGCGCGACCGGGCAGCCGCCGAGCAGGCGGTCATTGATCGAGCCGCCGCGCTTGCGGTCGAGATCGCGGAGCGCGTGCTTGGCCGATTTCCACCCAAAGAGACGCTCACCTTGTTCCTCGACGGGCTCGGCGCGGCCTTGCGCGCGCTGTCGCCGGAAGCGAAGGCGAGCTTCGCGTCCGCGACCGTCGATCATCCGATCGAGGTCGTCACGGCCGCTCCGCTGTCGAACGATGAGGCGGCGCACGTGCGGCGCATGCTCAAGGAAACGCTCGGCGCCGATATACCCATCACATGCCGCACGGATCCCGCCTTGATCGCGGGCCTCGAACTGCACAGCGCCAGCACGATCGTGCGCAACAGCTGGCGGGCGGATCTCGATCGCATCCGCGAGGAGTTGGATCGTGGCAAACAGCTTCACGGCGCTTGACCGCTGGCTGGAGCGCGCCAGGGAGCGCGTCAAAACGACGGCGCTCGCGCCGGTCACTGAAGAGGTGGGCCGCGTGGAGTTGGTCGCCGACGGCATTGCCCTCGTATCCGGCCTGCATGACGTGCGGCTGAATGAGCTCCTGCGCTTCGAACATGGCCGGACCGGCTTTGCCATCACGCTCGACCGCGATGTGATCGGTTGCGTTCTGCTCGACGACCCCGAGGGGGTCGAGGCCGGCGACCAGGTACACGGCAGCGGCGAGGTGGTACGCGTGCCGGTCGGGCCGGAGTTGCTCGGCCGCATTGTCGATCCACTCGGCCGCCCGCTCGACGGCGGCGCCGTGATCGAAGTCGAACGCCACGAGCCGATCGAGCGCCCGGCGCCCGGGATCATCGAGCGCGATTTTGTCAACGAGCCGGTGCAGACCGGCCTCCTGGTGCTCGATTCCATGTTTGCGCTCGGGCGCGGCCAGCGCGAGCTGATCGTTGGTGATCGCGCCATCGGCAAGACCGCGATCGCGGTCGACTGCATCATCAACCAGAAGACCAGCGACATGATTTGCGTCTATGTCGCGGTCGGCCAGAAGTCGTCGACGGTCAAGCGCGTCATCAGCGCCATCAAGGCGCATGGTGCACCGGAGCGCTGCATCTTCGTCGTTGCGGGCGCGTCGGCCGCCTCCGGCCTGCAGTGGATCGCGCCGTTTTCCGGCTTCACGATGGCGGAATACTTTCGCGACCGCGGCCAGCATGCGCTGGTCGTGATCGACGACATGACCAAGCATGCCGCCACCCACCGCGAGATCGCTCTGTTGACGCGGCAGGCCCCGGGACGCGAGGCCTACCCGGGCGACGTGTTCTACGTTCATGCGCGGCTCCTGGAACGCGCCGCGAAACTCTCGAAAGCCGGCGGCGGCGGATCGCTGACGGCGCTGCCGATCGCCGAGTTGGATGCCGGCAACTTGAGCGCCTACATTCCGACCAACCTGATCTCGATCACCGACGGCCAGATCGTGCTCGATGCACGGCTGTTCTACGAGGGCCACAAGCCGGCCATCGACGTCGGCACCAGCGTCAGCCGCGTCGGCGGCAAGACCCAGGCGCCGGCATTGCGCAAGGCCGCCGAGACGCTCCGGCTCGACTATGCGCAATTCCTGGAGCTTGAGATGTTCACGCGCTTTGGCGGCGTCACCGACGTCCAGATCAAGGGCAGGATCGAGCGCGGGCAACGCATCCGTGCCGTGCTGTCGCAGCCGCAATACGCGCCGCTGCGGCTCGCGGATGAAGTCGCGCTCGTCCAGGCGCTGCAGGGCGGCCTGCTCGACGCGCTATCCCTGGAGCAGGTTGGAAAATTCCGAAGCGAGCTCTCGGCCTGGCTTGATCGCACCGCGGCGCCGATCGTCGATGCGATCGAGCGCACGGACCAGCTCGACGACGGCGGACGCGCCGAGCTGAACAGAACTCTTGCGGCGCTGGCAAGACACCTCGCAACCGCCGTCGCGCCAGCGGACGAGCAAGGAGCCAAATAGATGGCCGAGCGGCTCGCCGATATCGTGACGCAGATTCAGAACGTCCACCAGCTCGAGGCGGTCGTCACTGCCATGCGCGGCATCGCGGCTTCGCGCGCTCAGAAGGGCCGCTCGCTCATCGCCGGCATCGAGGCCTACACCGACGTGGTCTCGCACGCGATCGGCGAGGCCCTGAACCTGCTGCCGGCGGACGGTACGACCGCGCCGCCGCATCACCGTGCTGGGCTCGGCCTTATCCTGTTCTGCGCGGAGCAGGGTTTTGCGGGCGCCTTCAGCGAGCGCGTTCTCGACGCCGCCGCGGAAGACCTCGGCGGCGCTGTGAGCTTGATCGTGGGCACCCGCGGCGCGGCTGTCGCGAGCGAGCGCGGGCTCAAAGTGGCCTGGTCGGCCCCGATGGCGACCCACCCCGATGCCATTGCGGGCTTCGCCAACCGACTGGCCGACGCGCTCTATGGATTGATCGCCGCAGGGGCGATTGCAAAAGTTGACATTCTGTTCGCGCGTTCGGTCTCCGGTAGCAGCATCGTGGTCGATCGCCATTCCCTGCTGCCGATCGATTTTCGCCGCTTTGTCCACCCGATCGAGCGACAGGCGCCGCTGACCACGCTCGCGCCCGCAGTTCTGCTCGAGCGCCTCGCCGCCGAATACGTCTATGCGCAGCTCTGCCAGGCGGCGATGCACGCCTTCGAAGCGGAGAACGAAGCACGCATGCTGGCCATGGCGTCAGCCAAGACCAACATCGAAACGAAACTGGCCGCGCTCATGCAGCACGAACGACGGCTGCGCCAGGAAGAGATCACGACGGAGATCGTCGAGCTCGCAGCCGGCGCTGCGGCCGCACAGAGCGGCCGCAGACACGCTTGATCCCGCATTCGGGGGTTTGCCGATACCAGGCAACGGCATCCTGGACCTGTCTTTTTTGTAATCAAAATGCGCGCGTGAGATTGACCTCGATCAAAAAAGCCTCACGCACATGAGTTCAACTAAATCAGATTGAGGGCGAGACCATCGGAGCGTACGCCATGCAGAAGTTATCTGTTCCAGCGTCCATCCTTGCAATCACGGCTGCACTCGCGCTTCCTTCGCACGCCAATGCCCAAGGCTGGGGCGGCTACGGCCCTGGCATGATGGGCGGCTACGGCCCTGGTGGATACGGGCCAGGCATGATGGGCGGTTATGGGCCCGGTGGATATGGGCCAGGCATGAGGAATGGATACGGCCCCGGGATGAGGGGCGGTTATGGGCCCGGCATGATGTACGGCCCCGGCTATGGACGCACGATGGGTCCATGGATGATGGGACCGCAGGGCTACGCCGGCCCGGGCAATCTCAATCTTTCCGCCGACGACGTGAAGAACTACTTCGACCGCTGGATCGCATTCCAGGGCAATACGCGGCTGAAGGTCGGCGATGTGAAAGAGAAGGATGCCGATTCCATCGTGGCCGACATCGTGACCAAGGAGAACTCTTCGCTCGTTCAGCGCTTCATCATCGATCGCCACAGCGGATTTTTCCGCCCATACGAGGGTTGAGCCATGTGGGGATATGGACCTGATTGGGGCATGATGGGCGGCTGGGGCGGCTATGGCTGGTTTGGATTTCTGCACATGATCGTCTGGCTCGTCATTCTCGCTGCTGTAGTCGTCGGCATCGTCTGGCTCGCGCGCGGCGCGATACCGCGGTCTGATACGCCGCCCGGTTTGCCGCGGCGGTCATCCGGGCTCGATGTTCTGGAGGAACGCTACGCACGCGGTGAGATCAATCGCGAGGAATATCTGCAGAAGCGTCGCGACATCCTGGGATGACAATCATCCTGCGGTGACAATCGTCCTCTTGGCGCCCCATGGGCCGAGGTTCATCAGATGATCGAGTTCATGCCGGAAAGCAAAGGCAGCCTCGTCGGCGTACGGGCCGGCGGCAAGCTGACCGACGCCGACTACAAGGAGGTGCTGATCCCGCGCCTCGAGACGCTATTTCATCAGCACGGCAAGCTGCGTGTGCTGATCTTCATGGACGAGACCTTTGAAGGCTGGGACTTGAAAGCCGCCTGGGACGACGCTTCGCTTGGCCTCTCGCACCGGACCGATTTCGAGAAGATTGCAGTGGTCGGCCCTCCGGCATGGGTGGAATGGTGCATCAAGGTGTCGGGCTTCCTGATGCGAGGCGAGATACGCACGTTTCACAGCGATCAACTGGCGGCCGCCTGGGAGTGGATACAGAGCAACGAGCGCTCTTCGGGGCCCAACTGAAAACGCATGAGCCTCACTGCTGGCTCTGCGCCAGGATCTTGCCCGCGCGCTCGACCAGCGGCTTGGGCGTGCCGTAAGCGTCCTGCAGGAAGCGATCGATCGCTTCACCGGTGATCGGCGCAATATCAAGCCGCAGCTTGGCCGCATCCGCCAGGAGCGCCTTGTCCTGCATGGTCGCGTCGAAGGCCCGGCGCAACGCGAGCTTGCGGTCGTCCGGAATGCCGGGCGGCGCGAGATAGGGCCGTCCCATGATGGTCCAGCCGACCAGGAGCCGCAGCACACGCTTGTCGTCCTCGCTCTTGGCGAAGTCCATCACGAACGGCACGTCGCCCATCTTGGCATTGCGATTGAGCCCGATCTGCATCAGCGTGCGCACCTTGTGATCGCGCAGCCAGTCCGGATGCGCCGCGCGCATGGCGGCATAGACCATGCCGCACATGCCCGCGACTTCGCCGCGCTCCATCGCCAGCATGATCGAAGAGGTGCCGTTGTAGCCGCGCACGAGCTTCATGCGGGTGCCGAGCACCGCATTGATGGCGAGCGGGAAGTCGAGATTGGAGGTGCCCGAGGTGCCGAGCACCAGTACCTTGTCGAACAGGTCCTGCGCGCGCGTGAATCCGCTGGTGTGCCAGGCGAAGCAGACGCCGGCCTCGTCGTTGGCGCTGCCGAGCCAGCTGAACTTCTGGCCGTCGAAGTGGGTGGGCCGCGCGCCGAACATCGGCTCGAGCGCGGCCGAGCCGGCGATCAGGCCGATCTCCGAGCCGTCCTTGGGCGCGACGTTGTAAAGATAGTTTGCGGCCCGCACGGAGCCCGCGCCCTGCATGTTCTTGACCACGATCTCGGGCGCGCCCGGCAGATGCGTCGACAGATGGCGCGCAACCAAGCGGGCGTACGGGTCATAGGCGCCGCCGGGATTGAAGCCCACGATCAGGTTGACGGTGCGGCCTTTGTAGAACTGCTCCACGGACTGGGCGGAGACGGGGCTCGCAGTGAGGATACCAAGCAACGCGAGAGCAACGAATGCCCAGTGCTGCGAGGGCACGACTGCGCGAGCCGCGGGCTCCACCTCTCCCCTCCGGGGAGAGGGAGCAGGCCGAGTTCGCCGCACGACCGAGGTTCTCATTGGGCCCACCTATTTCCCCAACGATAGAATCTTCGCCGCCCGCTCGATCAACGGCTTTGGCGTCGCGTAGACGCCGGCCAGGAACCGGTCGATCTCGGCGCCGGTGACGGGAGAGATCTCGAGATGCTGCTTCGCCGCGTCGGCCAGCAATTCAGGATCCTTCATGGTTTCGTCGAAGGCCTTGCGCAGCGCGGCCTTGCGATCCTCCGGGATGCCGGGCGGCGCCAGGAACGGGCGGCCCATGATGGTCCACCCGAAGATCAGCCGCAGCACGCGCTTGTCGTCCTCGCTCTTGGCGTAGTCCATGACGAACGGCGCGCTGCCCATGCGCGCTGTGCGCTCGAGCCCGATCTGAATCAGGATGCGCACCTTGTGGTCGCGCAGCCAGTTGGGGCGCTGCGTGCCGATGATCGTGTTGATCATGCCGCACATGCCCTGCACCTCGCCGCGCTCGAGCGCGATCAGGATGTCGGCGGGTCCCTTGTAGCCGCGCACGAGCTTCATGCGGGTGCCGATCACGGCGTTCATGGCGGTCGGGAATTCGAGGTTGGAGGCGCCCGAGGCGCCGGTGATCATCTCCTTCTTGAACAGGTCGTCGGCGCTCACAAACGGCGCGGTGTGCCAGGCGAGGCAGCCGGCGATCTCGTTGTTGGCACTGCCGAGCCAGGTGAACTCCTGTCCGTTGTATTTCCGGCTGACGAACAGCGGCTGGATCGCGGCACTGCCCGAGATGACGCCGAGCTCGGAGCCATCCTTCGGCGACGCGTTATAGAGATGATTGGCGGCGATCGCGGAGCCCGCCCCCTGCATATTGCGGATCACGATATTGGGCGCGCCCGGCAGATGTTTCGACATGTGCCGCGCCAGGAGCCGCGCATAAGGATCGTAGGCGCCGCCGGTCGCGAAGCCGACCACGATCGACACCGTGCGGCCACTATAGAACTGCTCGACCGTTTGCGCTGAGGCAGCACCAGCACACAGCGCGGTCGCGAGGCTCAAGACGACTGCACAGCTTCGCGCGGTCATTGCGCGGTACGCCCGAGCATCTGGGCGGCTCGCTTGGCAACCGCAGCGGGCGTGCGATAGGCCTCCTCCACGAAAGCCGCAATCGCGGCCCCGCTCATCGGCGCAATGCCAAGCTGCGTCTTCTCGGCGTCGGCGAGCAGCGCCGGATCCTTCATGGCGCGGTCGAAGCCATCGCGCAGCGCCTGCAGGCGCTCCGGCGGCACGCCGGGCGGCGCCCCGATCGGCCGCTCGAGGTCGAGCCAGCCGAACACCAGGCGGAAGATCTGGCGATCCTCATCCGACTTCGCATAGTCGAAGATGAACGGCACGTTCGGCATGTGCGGGTTCTTGGCGAGCCCGATCTGCACCAGGATATTGACCTTGCCGTCGGTCAGGCCCGCCGTGCGCATCGAATTGTAGCCGACGCCGCAGAAGCCTTGGATCTCGCCGCGGTCGAGCGCCAGCCGCAGCGCGGCGCTGCCGCGATAACCCTTGACCAGCTTGAACTTGGTGCCGATCACGTTGTTCATCACCAGCGGAAAATCCAAGGTCGAGGTGCCGGCCGCCCCGGTGATCATCTCGCGCTTGATGACGTCGTCGATGGTCTTAAACGGGCTCGACAGGGAGGCAACGCAGACGTTGGAATCCGATGACGGCGCGCCGATCCAGCCGAACTTGCGCGCATCGTACTTCTGCTGGGTGCCGCCGATCAGAGGATCGATGGTGATGTTGCCGGCAAACAATCCAAGCTCGGTGCCGTCCTTCGGCGACACGTTGTAGATGTGGTTGGCGGCGATCACGGAGCCCGCGCCCTGCATGTTGCGCACCAGCACGGTCGGATTGCCGGGGATGTGCTTGCCGAGGTGGCGCGCGACGAGCCGCGCATAGGTGTCGGCCCCGCCGCCCGGATTGAAGCCCGCCACCAGGCTCACGGTCTTGCCGCGATAGAAGTCGGCGGCGTCCTGCGCGTGCGCAGAGAAGGGAAACAGCGCGGCGAAAATGAGAGGAATTGCGCGGCTGACGACCTTCATCGTTTCTCTCCCATCTCTCGGTTTGTCGTCCCCGCTTGCGCGGGGACGACAGCGGAGAATTTCATACCACGCAAGGCGTCTGCTATCCTATGGCTCGTACATGAGGATGATGAAGGGAGCGCCATGAGCAAGGTGCAAAAGGTCGCGGTCGTGGGTGCAGGGCTGGGCGGACTGAACGCTGCGATTGCATTGCGGCAACGCGGCTTCGACGTCAGCGTCTACGAGCAGGCCGATCAGCTAGGCGAGATCGGGGCCGGCGTGCAGCTCAGCCCGAACGCGGCGCGCGTGCTGATGGCGCTCGGCCTCGACCAGGCCTTCGAGGCGATCGCTTTCGAGCCCAACCGGCACGTAGTGCGCAACTGGAAGAGCGGCAGCATCGTTTCGGCAACGAAGATGAAGGGCGTGTTCCGCTCGCAATACGGTGCCGGCTATTTCGGCGCGCACCGCGCCGACCTGCATGCGGTGCTGCAGCGCGCGGTGCCGGCCGGCGCGATCCGGCTCAACGCCAAATGTGTGGGCGTGAAGCAGAGCAGCGACCGCGCCGTGGTCGTGTTTGCGGATGGCAGCGAGGCGGAGGCCGATATCGTGATCGGCGCCGACGGCATCCGCTCCTCGGTGCGCACGAGCCTTTACGGTCCGGACGCGCCGCGCTTCACCGGCCACATCGTGTGGCGCGGGCTGGTGCCGACCACGGCGCTGCCCAAGGGCCTGATCGAGCCCAACATGACGGCGTGGTTCGGTCCCAAGGGCACGGTCGTGCACTATTACGTGCGCCGCGGCGAGATCGTGAACTGGATTGCGCATTACGAGGCCGACTGGCGCGAGGAATCCTGGTCGGTGGAGTCGGACTGGCGCGAGGCCGCGGAGGCTTATTCAGGCTGGCATCCGCTCCTTTCCGAGCTCTTCTCGCGCACCGAGCGCTGCTACAAGTGGGCGCTCTATGATCGCGATCCGCTGCCGCGCTGGACGCAAGGGCGCGTGACGCTCTTGGGCGACGCCGCCCATCCGATGCTGCCGTATCTGGCGCAGGGCGCCGGCCAGGCGATCGAGGACGGCTATGTGCTCGCCGACCTCTTGGCGCAGCATCGCAGCGATCCGGAGGGGGCGCTTCTCGCCTATCAGCAGGCGCGGCTGCCGCGCACCTCGCGCATCCAGCTGCACGCCCGCGAGCGCGGCAAGATCAACAACACCACGTCGCCGCTGCAGCGCCTCGCGCGCGACATCCGCTATCGGATCAAGAAGATTCTGAAGCCGAACGAGCACACCTACGGCATCGAATGGATCTACGGCCACGACGTGACCGCCGGCGCGCGCGCAAAGGAGCCGGCCGCGGCGGCGTGATCATGTCCTGGCATCTGTTACTGTCGTCCCCGCGCAGGCGGGGACCTATAATCACTGACGTATCGATATCTCACCGACCGTGCCACATCGCAACGGCACGGCGTATGGGTCCCCGCCTGCGCGGGGACGACAATGGTAAGGCGCGAGTAACGGACGACAACTGAGAGGCGCGAGCAAGGGCGCGCCTCAGGTATCCCGTGCTGCCTTCGCGAACAGGTCCTCGACCGCGAATTTACCGCTGATGAGGCCCTGGTCGCGCGAATATTTCATAAAGCGCTCCAGGTTGGCGCGGTTGGCGGCGAGCCCCACCGGCCAGATGGTCTTGCCGAACATCGCCTTCTCGCGCTCGTAGTAGCGCCGCCCGAAGGCGAGGCTCGACCAGTTCGGGTCGGAGTAATAGTCGTCCGCGATCGCGCGCGCATCCGCGTACATCTCCATCAAGGTCACCGGCAGCGAGGGATCGCGCTCGGTCAATTCCTTCTTGATGGCGAGGATGTGCATGATCGGATAGTCGTACTTCTTGAAGTAGCGCAACTCCTCGGCGTCCGGATCGGCGAACAGGCGCCGCATCGGCACTTCGCCTGACGTCATCGATTTCGGCGGATGCGGCTGGATCACCGCATCGACCTTGCCGTCGCGCAACAGGTGGCCGACGTCGGTGCTCTTGGGCAGGTGCTCGAGCCGCAGCCCCGGCTTCGGCTCGAACGCGATCTTCTCGTCGTCCTGCAGGAACCAGTGGATGTCCTCCCACGGCACGCCGTATTCGAACTTGAGATCGCCCTTGGCCAAGAGCGACAGCGTGGTCTGGAACGAGCGGATCGCCACCTTCTTGCCGGCGAGGTCGGCGGGCGATCCCAGCGTCGAATCGGCGCGCACGAAAAAGAGCCCGGCGCTGAACAGCCGGCGCGGAAACACCGGTACGCCGGTGATCGGCAGGTTGCGGTCGATCGCCATCAGGTAGGTCGACATCGAGAACTCGGCGGCGTCGAACTCGCCCTCAAGCATGCGCCCATGCCGGTCTTCGCCATCGCGCGCCGGATGCGACTGCCCGACCTGATAGACCTTCAGCGACACGCCGTTGCGCGGCTTCACGGTGCCGTCGAAGAACGGAAAATGGCGGTCGTAGCGCTCCAGCGCGATGCTGATTTCCATGAGGCGTTTCCTGTTTGAATTGGCGAATAGCAAACTCTGGCGAATAGCGAATAGCGAGTAGCGAATAGGGGGACAAGAGGAAAGCGCCCTGGCTTCGCTTATTGCCTACTCGCTACTCGCTACTCGCTACTCGCTATTCGCTACTCGCTATTCGCCCAGGCCTCAGGGTCGGTTGGCGCTGATGTCGGTAATCTCGACCGAGACCTGCGTCCTGCTGCCGCCGCGGCTGATGGTCAGGCTGATGGTCTTGCCGACGCCGACCTGCTCGATCTCGTCGGTCAGGTCGGCGAGCCGGCGTACCGGCTTGTCGTTTGCCGCCACGATCACGTCGCCGAGCGCCCCCGTGGACGCGTCGACGCCCCGCAGTCCCGCCCGCTCGGCGGGCGAGCCGGGCGCCGTGCGCACGATCACCACGCCCTCGACCCCGACCCGCGTGGCAACCGCCTCACTCGCGGCCACGATGCCGATGCCGGGCGTCGGCACGCGGCCGTTGCGGATCAGCTCCGGCACGATCCGGTTCACCACGTCGACCGGGATCGCAAAACCGATACCGGCGTTCGATCCCGACGGCGAGTAGATCGCGGTGTTGACGCCGATCAGGCGACCGGATGAATCGAGCAGCGGACCGCCCGAATTGCCCGGATTGATCGCGGCGTCGGTCTGGATGACGTTGGAAATCTCGCGGCCGCCGCTGGTCGGCAGCCGCCGTTTCAAGGCGCTGATGATGCCGGTCGTGAGCGACTGGTCGAGCCCGAACGGATTGCCGATCGCAAACGCCGCCTGCCCGACCTTGAGGTCGGTCGAGGTGCCGACCGCGATCGGCGGGGGCATCTGCCGCACGCTGCCGATCCGGATCACCGCGAGGTCGTAGTTCGGCGCCACGCCGACGATCTGCGCGCTGACTGCCTCGCCGGAGGCGAGCCGCACCGCCAGCGCACGCGCGCCATCGACCACATGGTTGTTGGTTACGATATGGCCGGCGGCATCCCAGACGAAGCCGGTGCCGGTCTGCACCTCTGCCCCCTCGCCACCCATGGTGGCGACCTCGGCGCCACGGCCAACGACCTGCACCACGGACGGCGATACCCGCTCAAACAGCGCGATGGTCGCGCGTTCGTAATCGGCGAGATCGCCGCGCGGCTCGACCGTCCGGGGGCTGGTAGCGGCATAGAGCTGATAGTCGATGTAGGGGCGGGCGAGAAACACGGCGTATCCGCCCAGGATCAGCGCGGCGATCACGCCAAGCATGCGGTTCGTCATTGCGGTCTCCCTGACCAGTCCAATGCATGGCGGCCTGCCCGCCAGTCAACCATGACAGGTCGTTCATGGTTCCCCCACGGCCGCGTGAAGATATATAGGATTGATAGGACCTCGTGCCCACCACGCTATGCGGACGAGAGGGGTAGCCCATGACAATTGGCAAAGAGACCCGTGTCACCCGATGGAGCGCCACAAGGTGGCGGGTCCTGGCCGCAACCCTGCTGCTGTCGGCCTGCAGCGGCGGCGCGCTCGGGCAGCCGCTGTCGCCCGAGCTGCAGGCGTTCCGCGCCGTCTACCGCGAGCTTGTCGAGATCAACACCACCGATTCAGCGGGCGACACGTTGCGCGCGGCCGAGGCGATGGCGGCGCGGCTGCGCGCGGCCGGGCTGCCGGCGTCCGACGTGCGGGTGATCTCGAGCGGGCCGCGCAAGGGCAACCTGGTGGCGCGGCTGCGCGGCACCGGTGCGCGCAAGCCGATCCTGCTGCTCGCGCATATCGATGTGGTCGAAGCAAGCCGCGTAGACTGGACCACCGATCCGTTCAAGCTGCATGAAGAGGGCGGCTACTTCCAAGGGCGCGGCGTCATCGACGACAAGGCGATGGCCGCAAGCTTCGTGGCGAACCTGATCGAATACGCGCGCGCGGGCTTCAAGCCGGAGCGCGACATCATCCTGGCGCTCACCACCGACGAGGAGGTCTCCGACTCCCCCCACAATGGCATACGCTACTTGCTGCAGAACCATCGCGACCTGATCGATGCCGAGCTTGCGATCAACGAGGGCGGCGGCGGCGCGTTGCGCAACGGCCGGCCGTTCCGCATGGGGGTGCAGCTCGCCGAGAAGATCTACCAGACTTACGTGCTCGAAGTGACCGACCGGGGCGGCCACAGCGCCGCGCCGCGGCGCGACAATCCGATCTATCGGCTCGCCGGCGCACTGCAGCGGCTCGGCTCGTTCGATTTCCCCGCCAGGCTCAATGCGATCACGCGCGCAAACTTCGAGCGCCTCGCCGCCAGCGAAAGCCCGCCGGTTGCCGCCGCCATGCGGGCGCTGCTCGCGGGCAACACCGGTCCGCAAGCGCTCGCGCCGCTCAGCAGCAATCCGTCCTACAACGCGCAGATGCGCACCACCTGCGTGGCGACGCTGCTGCAAGCCGGCCATGCCGAGAACGCGCTGCCGCAGTCCGCGCGCGCCACCGTCAACTGCCGCATCCTGCCCGACGAGCCGATCGCGGAGGTCGGCCGCACGCTTGCGCGCGTCATCGCGGACGAGAAGGTGACGATCACGCCCAAGGGGCGCGCGGTCGCAAGCCCGCCCTCCCCGCCGCGCCTCGAGGTGCTAAACGCCGTCCGCGCGCTCGCCGTCGAGATGTGGCCCGGTGTCGCCCTCAACACCACGATGTCGGCCGGCTACACCGACAGCCGCTGGCTGCGCAACGCCGGCATTCCGGCCTATGGCGTCTCCGGGCTGTTCAGCGCCTCCGGCAACAACGGCGTGCACGGCCGCAACGAGCGCGTCGGCGTGAAGGAAATCTATGACTGCAAGACCTTCCTCTATCGCCTGGTGAAGCGGTTGGCGGCACCCGGACCGGCTGGTCCACGCTGAAACTTGATCCAAATCAACGACGGCCTGCGTCCCGACGGCGAAAGGTGCCGCTCATGTGAGGGAAGGCTGGTCATGAATTATCATCATCGCAAGACGCTGCACGCGCTGTTCGCGCATCCGATCAGTGCCAACATCGACTTCAAGAAGGTCATGCACCTCCTGGAAGAGATCGGCGCAGAAGTGGACAACAAATCCGGCAATCGGGTCGGCGTGACGCTCAGTGGCCATTCGGCCGCGTTCACCCACGTGCATCACGATCTGCCGAAGGAGGAGGTCGTGCAGGTGCGCAAGTTTCTCGAAGCCTGCGGCATCACGCCGGCAACCTATCCGATCTGAAGCCAAGCCCGCGCGGGCGTGCGGGCCGATGCGCCGGGCTGCGGCCGCGCCGCATTATTTCATGTCATTATTCACCATAAGATATTTCACTTTAAGAAAATAATTGTTGATCTTCATGTGAAGTCGCGCCATAACTTCCCTATCCCGTTCCGTGTTCGAGGGGCGCCTTCCGGAGGCGTTCGCAAGGCGAGGACCGGGAGCGGCACCCGCGAGCGGGGTGATGACGCAAGCCCCGTCCCCGGGCGGTACTCGGGCAGGCTCGTCGGCCACTATGGAGCCGGCCCGGTCCGACCACCGTCAAAGGCGATAAGCCAAGATGCCGCGTTGGCGCGCCGAGAGGCGCGGGTGCACCGCTGTGCACCATGGTCCGGCCGCAGCCGGACATCGCCCGGAGCAATCCGGGCACTGCGCCTTGTCGGCGCGCCATCCCCCTCGATTGAGGGGCGGTGAGGAAAGCGGAAGACGGGCGAACCCCCGCGCCCAGGCAAAGCAACAGGGGACGATCTCAATTTGTCTGATGCGCACTGACTGACGAAGGCTCCGGGCTGTTTGAAAATTGAATAGGGAATGCGCAACGGCCGTTATCCGCGCATGGGCACGAACACGAGTGCCGCGGGCTCCAACCCTCCCCTGGAGGGGAGTTATATACTTGACTGAACGAACTGGGTATGCCATGATCCGCCTAGATCGAGGACAAGACCATGTGCAACCTTACCAATCCAGCCTTCACCAATGAGGATAAGGCCCGCGAGTTTTTGGAGAAAACACGCTGGCCAGACGGCCCCGTTTGTCCGTTCTGCGGCCAATTGAGCGCAGTCGGTCGTCTTGGCGGCAAATCCATGGGACCGGGCTGGTACTGGTGTTCCGATTGTCGACAAAAGTTCACCGTGCGTGTCGGCACCCTGTACGAGCGCAGCCATATCCCGCTGCACAAATGGCTGTTCGCAACCCACT
This sequence comes from uncultured Alphaproteobacteria bacterium, assembly GCA_963753575.1. GTDB lineage: Bacteria > Pseudomonadota > Alphaproteobacteria > Rhizobiales > Xanthobacteraceae > VAZQ01. The sequence continues at coordinate 106,188 of CAVWCR010000001.1, read as the reverse complement.
TGATGACTTCCTCGAAGAAGGGCATCAGCGCGCATCAGCTGCACCGCATGCTAGGTGTGACCTACAAGTCCGCTTGGTTCATGGCGCACCGCATCCGCGAAGGCATGGCACCCTTGAAGCGGTCCTCTGGCCCACTCGGTGGTGCCGGCAAGATCGTGGAAGCCGACACGACCTACATCGGCGGAAAGGAAGCGAACAAGCACCTCAGCAAGCGTGACTCGAAGAAGATCGGCGGCATGGGTAAACAGATCGTCCACACGCTGGTCGAGCGCAAAGGCAAGGCGCGCTCACACCATGTTGCCGACATCAGCGGCAAGACGCTTGGGCTAATCCTGCGTACCCAGGTCAGCCGCAAGTCCGATCTGATGACGGATACGGCTGGCGGATACATGGGCGTCGGCAAGGAATTCGCACGTCACGAGATGGTGGATCACGGTGCCGAGGAATACGTTCGCGGCGACGCCCACACCAACACCGTGGAGGGTTACTTCTCAATCTTGAAGCGCGGGATCATTGGCGTTTATCACCACGTCAGCGAAGCGCATTTGAAGCGGTACCTTGCGGAATTCGATTTTCGATACAACGAACGCGCCAAGCTCGGCGTGAACGATGGGGAACGTGCGGTGCGTGCCCTTCGCGGCATCGAAGGCAAGCGCCTCACGTACCGGATACCTCACGACACCGCGAACGCTCAGACAGAAGGCTAGGAGGTTCTTGGCTTGGCGGAAGCGGCGCGCTTCCGCCGCTTCTTAGTCTTTTTCCCGGCCGGCTTGTGCGGTTGGGGCGGCGTGCTCAGAAAGTGATGCACGACCTGCTGGAATTCTGGGTTCTTCGTCGCGTCGGGGCTCTTTGCCATGGCTAACCTTTTTGAGAGCGCGAAACGCACGCTCCGTCGTGCAAAGTACCACATCAACGATCTTGACGCTCAACTCACCGCCCTCAACAAAAGTAAGGGTTGGTTCTACGACATCGATCGCGATCCGGATACCGGAGACCAGCTTCACAAGATCAAGTTCCGCGACGATTCGCTCGAATGGGCCTTCCCCTGCATCGTGTTCGATGCAGTCAACAATCTGCGGGCCTGCCTCGATCAAACGAGCTACGCCGCTTGTGCTGCCAACGGCCAGGTCGGCACGAAATTCGGATACTTCCCCTTCGCGTCCGATGCCGCTCATTGGCCCAATCGGATAAACGGCCTCAAAGACCTGCCGCCGAAAATCCTCGCGCTGTTTGAACGGCTGAACGCTTACGAGGGAGGGAATAACACCCTCTGGGCTGTCAACGAGCTTTGCAACACGACCAAACACGCGCGCCTTGTTCCGATCAGAATTGGCAAGATCGAGATGACCTTCCCCGCCGCCATCACCGCCACGGTCCCGATCACCGTCAGCAGCACCGCCTACAATGCTGCGACAAATGAGATCGAGCTTGCTCGCCTCAGGCCCGACACTCAGCGTGGCACAAATACCAAGATTTCCTTCTCGATAGTTCTGGAGCACCCCGCCAAACCAATAAATGGACGACAGCCAGTTGGCCTCCTGAACCAGATGGTCAAAGAAGTCGAGTGCGTCCTGATGGGTACGGAAGCGGAGTGCGTCCGGCTGGGCCTCCCGGTTGGATGATGTGTGCGTCGGCCTGTCGGAATCGACGATGCCGGATCTGGTTTGTTCAGTCAAGTATATAATTCCCCCCTGGAGGGGGAGGGTCGCGAGCGCCAGCGAGCGGGGTGGGGTGAGCGCGAAGCGCCCAGTGAGTTCACCCCACCCCGACCGCCTTCGTTTCACTCCGGCGGTCGACCCTCCCCCTCCAGGGGAGGGTAACGGAGCCCGCGTCGCGCGTGGCGCGCCAATTGCGGCGATCAGCTGCTGCGATGTCGCAGCTTTTTTGCAAAACGAAACCAAAAACGCCCGCGATTTCAATGATGGTCATCGGATCGATCACAACAGCGCCAACTCCTGTGGCGCCATGTCGTGCTGCGGTGTCCTGTTCGGGCGGCCGCGATCGGTGTATGGTGACACGAGGGTGGGCATGCACGTCATTTGAGTCGATCATGCAAACATTTGGACCAGGCTTCCTGGTCGCTGCCGCCCTCGCGGTCTCGACCGCGATCTCGCCGGCGCGCGCAGAGACCATGCATCTCCTCACCAACCAGGGCGTGCGCGAGGCGGTCGTCCTGCCGTCGCGGCAGGGACCGGCGCCGACCATCATCGTCCTGCACGGCGCGACCTCCACGGCGACCTGGACGGCGCAACACTCAGGCTTCGCCAACGTGGCCGCCGCGCATGGCTTTGCGGCGGTCTTTCCGCAGGCCATCAACAAGCAATGGAACGACGGCCGGGAGGCGCGAGCCGCGCGGATCGACGACGTCGGCTTCCTGCAGCGGCTGGTCGGCGCGCTCGTGGGCCGCCGGATTGCCGATCCGGCGCAGGTCTATATCGCCGGCATCTCCAACGGCGGCATGATGACGTTCCGCATGCTGTGCGAGGCTTCCGAACTGTTCGCCGGCGCCGCCACCGTCATTGCCAACATGCCGACCCGCGTCGGCGCGCATTGCCAGCCGCGCAAGCCGATGCCGGTCGTCATGTTCAACGGCACCAACGATCCGCTCGTGCCCTATGACGGCGGCGGCGTCGGGTTCATCGGGCTGCGCGGCTCGGTATGGGCCGCCGAGGAGACCGCCGAGTTCATGGCCGATGTCAACGCCTGCGGAGTCGAGCACATGACACCGCTGCCGACGCGCTCGCGGACCGACTGGGTGCGGGTGACGCGGCTCGAGTGGACCCAGTGTCAGACCGGCAGCAAGGTGGCGCTCTATCGCTTCGAGGGCGGCGGCCACCAGGTCCCCGGCCAGCGCCAGTTCCTGCCGCTGTTCCTGGGCCGGGGCTACCGCGGGCTCAGCGCCGCGGACGAGGCGTTCGCATTCTTCGGGCGCTGAGCCTTATCGGCCGATCGGTCACCCTGATCGACCGCCGGGAGCGCGGGCGCGCTTGACGCGCCCGCGGATGGGCGAGAACAATGGCATCGCCCGCATGCAGGATATCCCCCGCCCCACCCTCACCGTCGACGCGATCACGCTCGAAGTGATCCGGCATGGCCTGGTCTCGATCACGAACCAGATCGACGCCAACATCAAGCGCACCGCGTTCAGCCCCTACATCTACGAGTACAACGACTTTGCGGTCGGGCTGACCGACGCCGACGGCCGGCTGATCGCGCAGTGCACCGGCGGCATGCCGCCGTTCGTCGCCGAACTCGGTGGGCATGGCGGTGCGCGATGGGCTCGAGATCTACGGCCGCGACCGGCTGCACAAAGGCGACGTCGTGCTCTGCAATCACGCCGCCGTGCAGGGCCAGCACCTCAACAACACCGTGATGTACACGCCGATCCTGGTCGGCACAGGCTTGATCGGCTTCTTCGCCATCAACGTGCACTGGATCGACATCGCGGGCGCGGTGCCGCGCTCGCCCGACATCTTCGGCGAAGGATTGCAGCTGCGCTCGATCAAGCTCATGAAGCAGGGCGAGCCGGTCGAGGAAGTCTACCGCATCATCGAGTGCAACACCCGCCAGCCGACCGAACTCCTCGGCGACATTGCGGCGCAGCTTGCCGGCTGCCTGCTCGGGCGCGATCTCGTCGCTGAGCTCGTCGCCAAGTATGGCGTCGCGACCTTCGAGCGCGCGGTCGAGATCATTCTCGACCAGTCCGAAGCGGCGGCCCGCGCGCTGATCCGCTCCATGCCGGATGGCGTCTATACGCACGAGACCTTTCTCGACAACGATCGCGCCGGCGACGAGCCGCTGCCGATCCGCATCAAGGTCATGGTCGCGGGCGATGAGATGACCATCGACTATTCGGGTCTCGCCGACCAGGTGAAAGGGCCGATCAACTCAGGCTGGTTCGGCGGCGGCCAGACCACCGCGCGCGTCGCCTTCAAATACCTGATGGGCGCGGGCGAGATGGCGAACGAAGGCACGTTCCGGCCGCTCAAGCTCGTATTACCACCCGGCAAGATCCTCAGCGCCGACCCGACCGCCCCGATGGGCAACTATTCGACGCCGTTCCCGACCGTGATCGACGCGGTGATCAAGGCACTCGAACGCGCGCTGCCGCAGCGCGTGCCGGGGGGACACTTCGGCACTCATTCCGGCATCCGCTTTTCCGGCCGGCGGCCGGACGGCAGCTACTTCGCCACCCACGACAGCGGCCACGGCGGCTGGGGCGCCTGCGCGACACACGACGGCGCGGGCCCGTTCCGCACCATGGCGCATGGCGATACCCGCATCATCCCGCTCGAATTACAGGAGAGCTATCTGCCGGTGCGCATCGAGGAGTTCGCGTTGCGGCAGGATTCCGGCGGCGCCGGCACGTTCCGCGGCGGGCTTGGCTTCCGCAAGAGCTACCGCATTCTCGCGCCTTGCGAGCTGCAGACCAACCTCGACCGCACGCGCTTTCCGCCCTGGGGCGTGCAAGGCGGCCAGGCCGCAACGCCCGGTCGTTTCACGGTCACCGATTGCCGCACTGGCACGGTGCGCTCGATCGAGAAGGAGAAGGGCTTCCGGCTCGCGGCCGGCGATCTGGTGTGCGTCGAGACCGGCGGCGGCGGCGGTTACGGTCCGCCAGCCCAACGCGCGCTCGGTCGCATCCAACACGATCTCGCCGCCGGCTATATTTCGGCCGATGCCGCGGAACGCGACTATGACGTGACCATCGGGAACGATGGCGCGGTGACGAGGAGACGCTGATGCGAGGAAGATTTGTTCTGGCCGCCGTATGCGCAAGCCTGCTCGCCAGTCAAGCTGCCGCTGAATCGGTAGAGGAGTTCTATCGCGGCAAGACCATCACGATCTATGTCGGCACCGGCACGGGCGCGGGCGCTGTCAGCGCCTATCCGATGGCGCTCGCACCGGTGATCAAGAAATACATCCCCGGCAATCCCAACGTCGTGGTCTCGCACATGCCGGGCGCTGGCGGCATCAAGGCGGCAACCTTCATCGAGAGCATCGGCCCGCAGGACGGCACCGCCTGGGGCTTCATCACCCGCGGCTTCATGCTGGCGCCGCTGCTCAAGCTGCCGCAGGCGAATTTTGAGCCGGCGAAGTTCAACTGGATCGGCAGCCCGTCGCGCACAGTCTCGATCGGCACGGTATGGAACGCCTCCACGACGGTGCGCACGATCCAGGACGCCATGCAGAAGGAGGTCGTCGTCGGCGCCACCTCGATCGCGCAGGATTCCGGTATTTTCCCGCGCGCGCTCAACCGCGTGCTCGGCACCAGGTTCAAGGTCGTCACCGGCTATGCCAGCATCGGCGCCGTCGATCTTGCGATGGAGCGCCGCGAGGTGCAGGGCAAGGTCGGCACCACCTGGAAATCGCTCAACAGCGGGCCGAGCGCGCACTGGGTGAAGGACGGCATCGTCACCGTGATCGTGCAGCTCGGCGTGCGCAAATCGCCGGACGTTCCGGCCAACGTGCCGCTGGCGCTCGATCTCGCCAAGACGCCCGAGGATCGCCAGGTGCTCGAAGTCCTGTGTGCACCGAGCGCCACTGGCTATCCGTCGTTCATGGGGCCGGGCGTGCCGAAGGAACGCGTCGCGGCAATCCGCACCGCCTACGCGGCCGCGATGAAAGATCCGGAATTCACCGAGGCGGTGCTCAAGAGCGGCCTCGACCTCGACCCGATCGACGCCGACGAACTGACCGCCACCGTGCGGGGCATCTATGCCATGCCGGAAGCCGCGGTGGCGCGGGCGCGCGAGCTGTTGCCGGGGAAGTGAGTTGGGATCGATCGACAAGGCGGCGGCCTGTGCCGACCCGCTACCACACCTGCATCGAGGTACAATTGAGCGACGCCGCATCGCCGCCCCAGCCAGTGGATGCGGTTCCGACCTTGGGCATCAACGCGCCCGCGGCCCAGCCGCCCAGCGGGGCTCCCGCCGTGCCGCCAGCCGGCCAGGCACCCACCTGCGGACAGTCCGGCATCTTGCTGCAATGTCCGCGCAGCATGTCAATGGCCTGAGACATTCCCGCTGTCGAGAGCCTGGTGACGCGCGATGCGGCGCTCGCCAAATCGGTTTCGACGATCTCGACCTGGCCGAGCGCTCCCGCCGCCTCGAGAGCCTCCAGCGGCAGGTCTGCACCCCATAGCTCAAACGAGGTGCCGGCCTCGATCACGTCGAACTTGAACAACGAGCGGACCCCGAAAAGCGCGACCCTTCGCTCGGCCATCGTCAGTGCGACCGCCCGCTTCACTCCGAACTCGCCCGATCCAAGCCCGCGAAAATAGGAAATCCTGGCGTATCGCTGGCTCGCGCACTCCATACGGATCATGCTCGATCGCAGTTCGTTGCCGCCCTCGCCCCTGGCTGCAATGAAAAACTTCATGGTCCAGAGCCGCTGCGGCAGGAATTCCGCTGCGACCCAAGGCGCTTCGTGATCGCGCCGGACGTCGATCCCGAAGCTGACGATTTCCTCGCGCGTGAGATAGTGAACGTTCTCAAACGGGATCTTCGCGGCCAGATCGAACAATCGCACATCGATCTTCATCTGTTGCACATAGCGGCGGGTCTCGACATTCATTTCCGCCAGCTTGGTTCTCTGCAGCGAGGCAATCTGCTTTTTCGATGCATTGATCTTGCCGCCACCACGCCGGATGATCACCACTCTGGAAGAATGGACACCAAGCCTGGCGCCCGGCGGTACTTGCCGCACCTTGGCCCCGATCAGCGCAAAGACGCATGCCGAGTTGCAGGCCGCCACGTTGTTCAGCATCGCCGGCAGCGCCAGTTTCGACTGCTTCAGCGCGCGACAAGCGCGCTCGCTCGCGCCCACGCAACCTGCCGGAAGGGTTTCAGAAACGCCCGCCGTCATCGCGCGCTCGCGCAGCAGCCGGCCCATCACCGTCGACGCCTGCACATTGCCGCCGGGCGAGTGAAAAAAGATCGGCAGCTTGCGTTTGCCCAGGTGATTCAAGAAGGTCCGCAGCTGCTGCGCGGTCCCGGCCTCGATCTGGCCTTCGGCGGCGATCCATTCACTGCAGCCGGGACCACAGGTGCCGTCCTCGCCCTTGGCGAGGTAGAAGATCATCGGCGGCGACCGCTGGGCGGCCTTGGCTTTCGGGGCCTTGGCGCGATCCGATGGCGCAGCCGCAACGCCGGCAACCGGCATCAGCATCGCAGCCAACAGAATGGCGGCCCGGAATTTCATGCGAGGTCGGCTGCAATCGATGACGTGATCAAGCGCAAGCCTATCAGGTTGCAACCCGTGGTTCCAGACGTTGTTCGGCCGTCGTGCCGATCAACCGGCGGCGCGGTGCGCGAGCCGGTGCCCCGCGCAATGGAAACTCAAGTCCGGGAGGCAGCCTTGCAAACGGCCGGACCAGCGCCCGCGCCATTCGACGCCGATGGCGGGCAAAGCGATGCGCCTTTGCATCGCAGGCGCAATGCCATGATCGCCTGCGATAATCCGGCCGTGGACAGCGTGGTGACACGGGGCGCATGCATGATCGTTTCAGACTCGATGATGTCCACGGTTCCGCGTGCCACCGCCGCCTCGAGAAAATCATATGAGGCGTATGCGTACCAAAGATTGTACAGCGTGCCGCTTTCGATCGCCTCCATCTTGAACGGGGGGCCGGCCACGGAAAGCACGGTTCTTTGATCGCCCACCGCGAGTCTGATCGTTCGCATGGTCCCGGCTTCGCGCGACCCGAGGCTGCGGAAATAGCTGAGCTTGGCGCCAGACTTCCCTCCACACTCGAGCCGGATCACGCTCGTGAGCAGTTCATCGCGGCTGCCGCCTTTTGGTTCGATGAAATACTTCATGGTCGATAGCTGAGACGGCGCCAGTTCCGTGGCAACCCAGTGCGCTTCTCGAAATTCGCGGGTATCAATGCCGAAATCGACGATTTCATCGCGGCTGAGATAGTGAACGTTCTCGTGCGGCACCCTGGACAAGAGATCGAACAGACCAACGTCGATATTCATTTCCTGGACGTAGCGCCGAAACTGAACATTCAGCTCTGCAAGCTTGTTTTTCTGAAACGATGCAATCTGCCTGGCCGAGAACTTGGGTTTGTGGCCGTCGGTACGGAGCACAACCACCTTGGCGGAGTGCACGCCCAGCCGGGCGCCCGGCGGCACTTGCCGCACCCTGCCGCCGATCAGCGCAAACACGCAAGCGGAGTTGCAGGCCGACACGTTCCGCAACGTCGCGGGCAGCACCCGTCCGGATCGTTTCAGGGTTCGACAGAGCGCCTCGCTCACCCCCTTGCAGCCGGTCGGAACGGTCTCGGAAACACCGGTTGTCATCCCGCGTTCGCGCAAGAGTCGGCCCATCACTGTCGAGGTCGTTCCATTGCCGCCGGGCGACTGAAAGAAAATCGGCAGCTTCCGCTTGCCCAGGCGATTCAGAAAGGCCCGCAGGCGCTGCGCAGCATCCGCGTCGATCTGGCCCTCGGCGGCGATCCATTCGCTGCAGCCTTGACCACAGGCATCGTCCTCGCCCTTTGCGAGGTAGTAGACCATGGGCGAGGAATTCAAGAATGGCCTGGGCTTCTTCGCTTTCGCGCGGTCCGAATGCGTTGCGGCAGACGCCGCAAGCGGCACTAACATCGCAGCCAACAGTGCGGCTTTGAACGTCATGGACATGTGGATTGACGACGATGAATAATAGGTTCCTAGCAGTTCTGAGCCGTTGGTTCCAGAAGCATTGGAGCCGCACTCTCAAGCCTGCAACGCCAATGGAGTAACATTTTGTCCATGCGCGCTTTTTTGCCCTTACTTCAGGTTGCCACCGCGGCCATCGCCACCGCGTTGGTGTGCGGCCCGCCCGCCCACGCCGATGAGGTCGCGGATTTCTACCAAGGCAAGAGTGTCACGCTCTTTGTCGGCTATCCGCCCGGCGGCGCCTACGACATCTATGCGCGGCTGATTGCGCGCCACATGACGCAACACGTGGCCGGACACCCGCAATTCGTCGTGCGTCACAAGCCGGGCGCCGCGAGCCTCAATCTGATCAACGATCTCTACAAGGTGCAGCCGCGCGACGGCAGCGTCATCGGCATGTTCGCGCGCAGCATGGCGTTGAGCCGCCTGCTTGGACGCGATGGCACCAACTATGATCCGGTCGCTTTCAATTGGATCGGCAGCGCCAACAACGAGGTATCGATCTGTGGCGTCTGGCACGGTGTCGGGGTCCGCAGCACAGCGGACTTCCTGTCGCGACCCCTGGTATTCGCAGCCAACGCGCCCGGAGCGGAATCCGACATCTATCCGAACATCCTCAACAATCTTGTCGGCACCAAGTTCAAGGTCGTCGCCGGTTACCCGGGCGTCAACGACCTGACGCTGGCGCTCGAGCGCGGCGAGGCCGATGCCCGCTGCGGCTGGAGCTGGGGCGCAGTCAAGGCCGCCAAGCCCGACTGGATACGCGACAAGAAGATTTACATTGCAGTCCAATTCGCCACCGCCAAGCACAAGGATCTGCCGGACGTCCCTCTAGTCACCGAGCTTGCCCGCAATGAGGCGGAGCGCGCGGCGCTCGATCTAATTTTGACTCAGCAGGTCATGGGGCGGCCGTTTGCGGCGCCTCCGCAGGTTCCGCAAGCGCGCGTCGTTGCGCTCCGCCGCGCCTTCGAGCAAACCTTGAAAGACCCGGAATTTCTGTCGGAAGCCGACAAACTTTCGCTCGAAATCAACCTCGTCACCGGCGAGGCGCTGCAAGCCATGGTCGAGCGCATGTTCAAGGCACCGCCCGCCGTCGTCGCCGCGGCCCGGCGCGCGATCACTCAGCGGTGATGACACGAACTTCGGAAACAAGGGGGCACTAGCAACTCCATGATTCTAGTGCCGCTTTTCGATTTGAAGTTTCTGCCAGAGTTGGCTGCGGGTGGACTAGCGTGCGGCAATTTATTTGGATGTCGGACCGCGACGGAGCCGCCGCTATCGAGTATAAAAACCGCAACCTACATATCCTCGGGAGGAGCATGATGAAGCGCCAGCGCCTTTGGCTTGCCGCCGCCGCAGCCACGATCCTGATACCCCTCGGCCCGGTGTCGGCCGCCGAGACGCTCGCGGTCTTCACCAAGAGCGCCGGCAATCCGATCGCACGGGCGACGCGCGCCGGCGCCGACCAGGTGGCCAGGGCCGCCGGGTTTCAGGTCTTCCACTATATTCCGACGTCGGCGGAGAATGCGCGCCAACAGGCCGCGCTGGTGGAGGAGGCGATCTCTGCCAAGCGCGACGCCTTCGTGTTCACGCCGGTCGACATCAAAGCGCTGGTGCCGGCGGTGCAGAAGGTCAACGCGGCCGGTATCCCGCTCGTCAACGTGGGCGACCGGCTGGCCGGCGGCGTCAGCGTCGCCTTCATCGGCACCGACGACTACAGCATTGCGCTCGACACCGCCCGCACGCTGCTCAAGGCGATGCAGAGCAAGGGCAACCTGGTGGTGTTGGAAGGCCCTCCAACGATCCCGACCGCGGTAGCCCGGCTGCGCGGATTCAAGGACGCCCTCAAGGATGCGCCGAATGTGAAGGTCGTGCTGTCGAAGAACGCCTTGTATGCGCGACCGAGCGCCGCCGGCCTGCTCAAGGCGATGCTGAGGGCCAGCCCGGACATGCAGATCAACGGCGTGCTCGCCGCCAATGACGCCATGGCGCTTGGCGCAATCGAGGCCTTCAAGGGGGCCAACAAGAAGCTGCCGCCTATCGTCGGCATCAACGCCAGCAAGGAGGCGGTCGAGCTGATCAAATCGGGCGAGATGCTGGCGAGCGGCGACTACAACGGATTGATCGATGGTTGCCTCGGCGCCGAGATCGCCATTCGCGCGCTGCGCAAGCAGGAATCCCCAAAGGAAATCCTGGCGAAGACATCGGTGGTCGACAAGAGCAACTATCAGAAGTACGAGGTTCCGGTGGAGCGGCGGCCCTGCCCCACGCTCGAGAGCATGGTGGCAAAATGAGCAGCGCGAGACGGAACCCATCGACCGTATGAGCGAACCACGACTGAACATCGTCGAGTGGACCGTCTCCGATCTCTCATCGGCACTGAAGAGGACCGTCGAGGACGCCTACGGCTATGTGCGCGTACGCGGCGAGGTCTCGGGCTTCAAGGGCCCTTCGCCGTCCGGGCATGTTTATTTCCGGCTCAAGGACGACAAGGCGGTCCTTGAGGCGGTCATCTGGAAGCGCGAGTTCGCCCGCATGCGGATTCCGCCGCAGGAGGGCCTCGAGGTCGTGGTGACCGGCCGGCTCACGACCTTCAGCGGTTCATCCAAGTATCAGATCGTGATCGAGGCGCTCGAGCCAGCCGGGCTCGGCGCCTTGATGGCGCTGCTCGAGGAACGCAAGAAGAAGCTTGCCGCCGAAGGCCTGTTCGATCCGGCGCGCAAGCAGCTCCTGCCGTTTCTTCCGGATGTCATCGGCGTGGTGACCTCCCCGACCGGCGCCGTCATTCGTGACATCCTGCACCGGCTCGCCGACCGGTTCCCGCGCCATGTGCTGGTGTGGCCGGTCAGAGTCCAGGGCGATAGCTCGGCCCAGGAGATCGCGGCTGCGATCCACGGCTTCAATGCGCTCCCCGAGCACGGACCGATCCCGCGGCCCGATCTCATCATTGTCGCCCGCGGCGGCGGCTCGCTCGAAGACCTGTGGTCGTTCAACGAGGAGATCGTGGTACGCGCCGCCGCCGAGAGCATGATCCCGCTGATCTCCGCGGTCGGGCACGAGACCGACATCACGCTTGTCGATTTTGCGGCCGACAAGCGGGCACCGACCCCGACTGCGGCCGCCGAGATGGCGGTGCCGGTGCGCTCCGAGCTGCTGGTCGAGGTCGACAGCCTGGCGCGACGCGCACTCGCATGCTGGCAACGCTGTCAGGAGGCGCGCCGCACCGAGCTGCGCGCCGCCATGCGCGCGCTGCCGAGCGCCGGGGAGTTGTTCGCGCTGCCGCGCCAGCGTCTCGACCACGCGGCCGCACGGCTGACGCTGCAGACATTGCAGACGCGTATCGTGCGGGAGCGCCAGCAGATCGCCATGCTGGCGCAGCGGTCACGGCAATGCCTGCGCTATGGCGTGGAGCGCCGGCGGGATCGGTTCGAGCAGCTTGCGATGCGGCTCGCGGCGGCTCGTCTCGCCTATGCCAATGCGCGGCGCACCCAGATCGAGCGGGCGCGCGAACGCACGCTCGCTTTGTTTGCGAGAGGCACGCTCGCGACCACCGCGCTGTTGCAGAACCGCGCCGCAAGGGTCGAGCGGGCCGGACGGCTGCTCACTGCGGTCTCCTATCGGGGCGTGCTCGCGCGCGGCTTCGCGCTCGTGCGCGACGACGAGGGCAAGCCGCTGCACACGGCGGCGGCGATCAAGGCGGGCGCGCGGCTCGGCATTGAATTCGCCGACGGACAGGTGCGCGCGACCGCCGACGGGCCATCGGCTCCCGCGGTGACGACGCAGGCCGCGGCTCCCGCAAAGCCGCCGCGCCGCGGCGGCGAGGGCCAGGGCAACCTGTTCGGCAAGTGAGCTTGTTGATTCCGCATCGAGGCCTAGAGCGAAATCGCCTTAGGTTGAATTGCGATTTTGCTCTAAGCTTTTGTTCGATCGCATGATCGGATCCGAAAAGTCTGCAACTTTTCGGGATCATGCGCTAGCGCCGAAACCATTCGGTGACCCGCGCGATGGCGGCCGCGCGCGCGGCCGGATTGGTGCCCGCATGCGCCCGTCCGGAACCGTTGGCGCTGTAGGCGAGCCCGGTGAGCACGCGCACCGGATAGTCGGGTCGATCGAACCCATGGTAGGCGCCCGGATAAACCACGATCGAGGCCAGGGCGCTGCGACCGCGCGCGCCGGCGACCATCTGCTCATAGGCCGCGGCCGGGGTCCAATCGTCGGCGCGGCCGATCAGGATCAAGGTCGGGATGCGGGTGCTCCACGCAATGTTGCCGAGCCGGCGGCAGCCCGGATAGAACGCCACCGCCGAACGAAAATCCGGCATGCCGTCGCGGCGGATCGCGCGCGGCCGCACTGACCAGAGCGCGGCGATGCCGCCGTTCGACCATCCCATGATCGATACGCGGTTCTTGATCGTCCAGCTCTGGCTCTGCAGCCAGCGCCGCGCCAGGTAGGTATCGGCCACACGTTCGCGGGCGCTGCGGACCTTGCGCTCGCGCACTTTGCACTGCGCAGCGAGCCTGCGCGGCGTGAAGCTGTCCACGAACAAGACGGCAAGCCCGAGATCGGACAGACGTTCGCCCCAGTCAGCAAAAGGGGGGGCGATCTGGCCGGACGGATTCAGCAATCCGTCGCATCCATGCAGGCCAATGACGACCGGGTAAGGGCCCGGCCCCGGCGGCCGGTAGAGAACGGCGTTGAGCGCGCTGCCGCCTTCCCCGACAACAACCCTTTCGGCCGCAGGCGCCGATGTCGCGACCAAAGTCACTGTCAAGATAGCAAGAGGAAAGCGCATTGCGCCACAGTCCTTGGACTGATCCAGGGTAACACGAGCCGAAACCATGTAAGCAGGGCGGGCCGCCGAATTGAGGGGTTACATCGGCACACGGTAATGACTATGTTGAGTTGAATTGCCGCATCCCACATGATCAAAACGTCACACGACCGCAATGTCACCAAGCAGCCGCAGAGCCGGTGGAGATTAAGACGTGCTGAACCGCAATGATCGCCCTTCCCCGATGGCGGGCGAAGCCGAAGTCAAGTATCTCGACGGCGACTTCCGCGTCATGCGGCCCGGCGCCTTCGTGCGTTGCGCCGTGACCGGCACACCGATCCCGCTGGAGGAGCTCAAGTACTGGAGCGTCGATCTGCAAGAGGCCTATGTGTCGCCCGAGGTCGTGCTGCAGCGCTACTATCCGGAGCGGTTCAGGCGCTGACGCACCAGAAGCTTGCGGAATTCCGCCTCCTCGTCGAGCACGAGCGTAACCGGAAGCACGCGCGCGCGGGCCGCCAGATCAGCAAGAGCAGCATCGCCCTGCAAGCGCGCCATATCCTTTGCGGTCGTCACCAGCACGAAGCCTTCGGCATCGGCCTGCGCGCACAGTGAAAGCGCCTCGGCTCGCGTGTAGCGATGGTGGTCGGCAAAGCTTCTGGTCTTGGCCACCGCGATGCCCGCATCAGTGAGCGTCGCAAACATCTTCTCCGGATCGCCGATACCCGCAAACGCCAGCACGCGGCAGCCTGCGAGCGATGCGACGACATCAGGATCCGGCGCAAGACGCGCCCGGAATAGCGGCAGCCCGCCGGCGCGCGCGGCCGCCACGAGGGGCGAGGCCGCTTCACCGATCGCCCCGACCAGCACGATCGCATCGGCGCGCTGGAGCTGCGCCGCAAGCGGCGCCCGCAGCGGACCGCCCGGGATTACCTTCGCGTTGCCGACGCCACGACGGCCGTCGACGACCAGCACGGACAGGTCCTTGGCCAGCGAAGGATTTTGGAAGCCGTCGTCCATCACAATGACGCTTGCACCAGCAGCCACCGCCGCCTGCGCTCCGGCGACACGGTCGCGTGCAACAATGGTCGGCGCAATACGCGCAAGCAAAAGCGGCTCGTCGCCAACGTCCACCGCTTTGTCCGTCCTCGGATCAACAAGGTGCGGGCCTGGCAACCTCCCGCCATAGCCGCGCGTCAAGAAAACCGGGTGCTCGCCAGTCGCCTTGAGCATGTGCGCCACCGCGAGCGCCAGCGGGGTCTTGCCGGCGCCGCCGACGGTCGGATTGCCGATACAGACAACCGGCACGCCCGCGCGAACTCCGCGGTGCTTGAGACGCCGCGCCGCCACCGCACCATAGATCGCGGCGGCAGGCGCCAGCAGGCAAGCCTCGATGCCAACGCCGCGCCACCAGAATGGCGGCTCACGCATGGGTGTCCCGGCGCAGCATGCGGATCTGCATGAAGTAGGGGTCGAGCGCCGCAAGCGTGCGATCAAGCGCACCGGCAAGCTGCACAATCGTGCCGCGCGCAGCGGTCACCACCTTCACCCGTTCAGCCGCGTCGGTAAGCCAGGCGCCGACCCGTACCGCAAGCCTCCCCACGTCTGCCACCTGCTCGGCGCCGTGCGCCGCATCGAGCGCCTGGTAGATCTCGGCGAAGTTCCAAACATGGGGTCCGTGCAGGATGGCAGCGCCGAGCTTGATCGCCTCGACCGGGTTCTGGCCGCCATGGCTCGCGAGCGAGCCGCCGACAAATACAATCGGCGCCAGCCGATAGACCAAGCCGAGCTCGCCCAGCGTATCGACAACATAGATGTCGTCCTTGGCGCCGGGCAGCCGCCCGCGCGAACGTAGCGACGCCGAGAGGCCGGACGCGGTGGCAATCTCAACGATGCCCGGCCCGCGATCGGGATGGCGCGGCGCGATCAGCGTCAGCAATCGCGGAAACGTATGCCGCAATCTCCGGTGCGCCTCGATCACCGCCATTTCTTCCCCCGCATGGGTGGAAGCCGCCGCGATGGTCGTGCGTCCACCAATGACGGACTGCAGAGCCCGCAGGCTCTCGGGGTCCGCCGGCGGTTCCGGCACGTCGAGCTTGAGGTTGCCGGTCGTCGTGATGCGGGGCGCACCGAGGTCGCGATAGCGCGTCGCGTAAGCCGGCGATTGCGCGAGGCAGAGATCGAAGCGGCGGAGCATTGCGCCGATCGTCGCCGGCGCATGACGCCAGCGGTTGAACGAGCGCTCCGACAAGCGGCCGTTGACGAGAATCAGCGGAACCTGGCGCTCGGAGCTCATGATGATCAGGTTCGGCCAAAGGTCCGATTCGGTGAACAACGCCAGATCAGGCTTCCAGTGGTTCAGGAAGCGCGCAATGAAACGAGGCGAATCCCAAGGCACGAATTGATGGATGACGCCTGCCGGCAGACGTTGTTCGCACAGTTTCGCAGAGCCCACGGTGCCCGACGTCACCAGGACATTGAACTCCTTGGAAACGATGCGCTCGACCAGCGGGATGATGGCCGCAATCTCGCCCACGCTCGCCCCGTGCACCCAGACCAGCGGTCCCTCCGGACGCGCGACGGATGTCACGCCGCGGCGCTCGCGAAGGCGACCGGGGTCTTCCTTGCCGTGCTTGAGGCGATGCGACAGCAGGACGCCCGCCAGCGGGGCTGCGGCAGTCAACAGCGCCCGATAGATATGCAGCGTCAGCGGCAGCGACCGCGCCTTCCCTGGATTTTCCGCGACGCTGTAGGACAACGCTGGTCTCCAGTCAGGCGGCGGCTTGATGATTGGCAGCGCGTTCGCTGGCGAAGGCTTCGAGCTTGCGCACCACTGCGCGGCCATGTGTGTGGCGCGCGAGCACCACGATCAGGAAACGATTGCACCAATCCGCGATGAGCGGCATCGGGCGCCGCACATCCACCTGAGAGCCTTCATGCCCGGGCTCTCCGGGATCAACATCGTGAGCCCGGATGGCCGGAAAAGCGCGCGTGACATGATCCCGTTCAGGATAAGCCTCACTTATGTCGAAGAATGCCGGACGCGCGTTACGGCCCACGAACAAGCCGAAGAACCTGTTCGCGATCGCCTTAGCGATATGATAGTCGAGCTTCACTACACGATCCCTCGCTGGCCTCGACGGCGCCCCGCGCCAGCGGGATGGGGAACGCCAGAGTAGCCCCAATGCGGCTGGCCTGCCAGACTTGACATCGACACAATCCAACGCCATCCGCCGAAAAGAAGGATGGCGGCGGGTCACGCTGTGAGCGACTGCGTCAATGTCAGATATCAAGGGCCCTGGCGGGCATGGTCGATCCCGATAATCGCTGCAACGTTCCCGACGCAGGCACGCTTTCGCCGGCAAACCGGCATCCCCCGCAGCCTGGACCAGAGTCAATGGCCGGCCGCGTCATCGTGATCCGGATCAAGAAGCCGGTGCATATGGACGATGAAGTATCGCATATGGGCGTTGTCGACGGTTTGCTGGGCCTTTGCCTTCCAGGCCGTATAGGCTGTGGCGTAGTTCGGGTAGATCCCCACAATATCGAGCTTTTCTAGGTCCTTGAATTCGATATCGCGGAGCTCCTTGAGCTCGCCGCCGAAAACGAGGTGAAGCAGTTGCTTGGGGCCAGGTTTCTTTGCCATCGTCGATCCTTCGCTCATCTTGCATGCGCTGCATGCGCGGGCGCCGTGTCTGTGCGCGCGGCAAGCGCATAGGCCCGTTGCGTAACCCGGTTGACGCCGGCCTCAAGCTCTCGCCTCGCCGCTTCAAGCATAACATCATCGGCATCGCGCGGCACCGTGATCGGTTCGCCCCAGACGATCGCGCCGCGTCCAAACGGCAGATTGACGACGCAGCGATCCCACGAGTTCAATTGCCGATATCGGCTCGTCACGATGGCGACCGGAAAGATCGGGCGCCCGGACGCAGCGGCAAGCTTCACGATTCCCACGCTGGCGACACGAGAGACCTTCGGCACGTCGGCAGTCGACGCGACGTTGAACCCTTCGGCCAGCGCCTCCAGCATGGCCCGGAAGGCGCGCGCGCCGCCCTTGCGGTGGATGTCGCCACCATGGCTGCTGCCCGACCCACGGATCGTTCCGATGCCGAGGCGCTCGGCCGCAATCGCGTTGATCTCGCCGTCGCGGTGCCGGGAGACGATCACTTTGACGCGATGCTGCCGGCTGAGAAAGGGTGTCATCAAGTGCTGGCCATGCCAGAACACCGCGATGGCAGGCGGATCGGCATCGAAGCGATCGTAGCCATCCGCCGGTTCGACAATGAACCGATTTGTTTTCCAGACGAACCGCAAGTATTCCGCCGCCAGAACGCCAACAGCGGTCTGGAACGGGCGCGAGGCGGTCAATCGCTTAAGCAGTCGCATCGACACCCATCACGCGAGTTCGGCGCGGTCGCGAACGAGACCGATCAACGCAGCATGACGGTCACGTCCGGCGGCCAAGAGCGCGCCGTGGGTCAATTCGGGACGGTTATAGGTCAACACGTCGCCCGTAAGCGTGGTCAGCGCGCCGCCGGCTTCGTGCACCAAAAGATCGGCAGCCGCAAGATCCCAGTCGTGGCTGTTGCCGCCCGCGAACGCAACGTCGAGTTCACCTTGGGCCACGCGCGCGAGCCGCAGCGCAATCGAGCCGATGCGCGGCATCGGCGTGGCGTTCGCGTCCATGCCGGCAAGCCAGCTCAGATGACGACGCGGACCAACGACCTTCACGCCGGCGAGATCGCCGCCCGCGCTCGCCGCAATGGGCGCGCCGTTGAGCGTGGCGCCGCTCCCCGCCACCGCCAGAAACATTTCCTGGCTGACCGGAGCATAAACCGTTCCGAATAGCGGCCGGCCGCGGCCGGCCAGCGCCACCGAAATCGTCCAGTCGGGCTGGCCGGCGAGATAGGCGCGCGTGCCGTCGATCGGATCGACGATCCAGACGTTCTCGACGTCGAGCCGTGCCGGATCGTCCTCGGCTTCCTCCGACAACCAGCCCGCTCCCGGGCTGAGGCCGGCGAGCTCGCGGCGCAGAAACTCATCGACCGCGATATCTGCCTCGCTGACCGGCGAGGACGACGCGCCCTTCGTCCATTGCCGCAGCGGTTGCCGAAACGTCTTGAGCGCAATCTCGCCCGCCGCACGGACCGTCTCGGCCAGTTGCCCGGCTGCCGCGGACAAGCGGTGGTCAGCGTCCTGCAACGGTCAGGCCCTCCATACGAACGGTTGGCGCATTGGTCCCGTAGCGGAACTCGAGATCATTGGCGGGCTCGATCGCACCGAACATGGCGATCAGATTGCCCGCAATCGTGACCTCGCTCACCGGATAGCTGCGGCGACCATTCTCGATCCAGAATCCGGATGCGCCGCGGCTGTAGTCGCCGGTGACCGGGTTCACGCCCATGCCGATCAGCTCGGTCACGTAGAAACCATCGGCGATGTCGGCGACAAGCTCCTCCGGCGTGCGCGCTCCCACTTCAAGATGAAGATTGGTCGGCCCCGGCGACGGCGGCGAGGAGACGCCGCGTTGCGCGTGCCCGGTGGTCGCGAGATCAAGCTCGCGCGCGGTCGCGCAGTCGAGCAGCCAGGTCTTGAGCACGCCATCATCCACGATCGCAAGCGCACGGCCCGCCACGCCCTCGCCGTCGAACGGGCGCGAGCGCTGCCCGCGCTTGCGCAGCGGATCGTCGATGATGCGGATGCCCGGCTTGAACAGCTGCTGCCCGAGCTTGTCGCGCAGAAAACTGGTCTTGCGCGCAACCGCGCTGCCGTTGATGGCGCTGGCCAGATGCCCGACCAAGCCGCCAGCGATGCGCCGGTCAAAGACGATCGGAACCCGCTTGGTGGAAACCTTGCGCGGATTGAGGCGGGCGACGGCGCGCTCGCCCGCCGAGCGCCCGATCCGCTCGGACGGATCAAGGTCGGCGGCATGCAGCGCCGAAGAGAAATCATAATCGCGCTCCATCGCGGTGCCCTCGCCCGCGATCGCGCTCATCGCTACGCCGTGACGGGAGGTCAGATAGGCGCCGCGAAAGCCGTGACTGGTCGCCAGCACCATGCCGCCGATCCCGGCAGACGCGGATGCGCCTTCCGATTTGGTAACGCCCTTGATCGCAAGCGCTGCGGCCTCCGCCGCCTTGGCGCGCTCCTCCAACAACGCCACCGACGGTAGGTCGGGATCGACCAGATCAAGGTCGGGCGGATCTTTTGCGAGCAGGGCCGGATCGGCGAGCCCGGCGAAGCGATCCTCCGGTGCGATCTTCGCCATCGCAACGGCGCGCTCGGCAAGCTGCGCCACGTCGGCCTTGATGTCGTTGGTCGAGACCACGGACTGGCGCCGGCCGACCAGCACACGCAGCCCGACATCGTCGGCTTCGGAGCGCTGCGATTCCTCGACCGCGCCATCGCGTACTTCAACCGAGAGCGACATCGAGCGCACCGCAACGGCGTCAGCCGCATCGGCGCCAGCTTTTCGCGCCGCCGCGACCAGGCGCTCGGCAAGGTCGGCAAGGGCAGTCTGGTCGAACGGCGAGGACATGGGGGCACCAACTTCCTGGAAATTAGGGACAAATTGACGAAACGCGGCAACGCCCCGTCAAGCATGGATCAGATCAGAGCCAGTGATACCCCGGATTAACCAGGAACATTAAGCGGATTCCGAAGTGTTTGCGGCATGTTTGCGGCAACGACCGGGGGACGAACTTCCGGCGGACAACATGGACCGGGGATAACCCGGCGGGGAGCGTAAGCTTTGAGGCGTCAAACAGCAGTCGGCAGGGTACCACCTGCCGGGTCGAGCCGTGATGAGCGGCTCGACCCCTTCTCTCTCCCGATCCGGTTTGCGGTCAGTGACATGACCGCTGACGGACGCATTCGCATGGTCGAGCTTTCGCGCGATCATGTCGTGCTGCGCCGGGCCGTGAGCGGCATCAAGATGGCCATCAAGGTGCGAACGGCCGCCTATCTCGGCATCGCGATCCGGATCGAGCCGCCGCAGGATAGCAAGGGCGGCGCGGTCGCAGTGATGCTGGAACATCGCGATCCCGGCCTATCGCTCCCACTCTATCGCGCCAGCGATGGCACAGAGATTGTGGCGGAATGGCAGTCGTGGGGGCGCGCGCTCTGCCTGCCGCTCTTGATCGTCGACACGGACGGCCGCCTGCGCGAGCCGTTTGCCCGTATCGGGGCCGTTCGAGTGGCGGCACCGACTTGGCGACGACGCCGGCGCTCGGCGCTCAGAGCGCGGCGGCCGACGCTGTCGCTGCGGCGGCGACGCGTGCACAAGACGGCGACGGAGCCGGCCGTGTATCGCGAGGAACGCGAGATCATCGCGCGCAATTGAGCGCAGCCGACGTCACGACAATTTCAGCACCGCCGCTTGCAGCGCCAGCGCCGCAAACAGGATCAGCCCGGCGTCGCGATTCGACTTGAACACGACAAGACAATTCGCCGGATCGGCAATGTCGAGACGGTTGAGTTGCCATGATAGATGGGCCGCGAAGGCCAAGAGCCCGAGCGAGAACACGAGTCCTGCCCCGGCGCTCCAGCCGGCGACCGCAAGCAGCGCCACCGCCAGCGTGTAGCAGACGGCAAGCATTGGCTTGGTGTGCTCGGCAAAGAGCAGCGCGGTCGACTTGACGCCGATCAGGGCATCGTCCTCGCGATCCTGGTGGGCATAGATCGTGTCGTAGCCGATCACCCAGGCGATCGAGCCGGCATAGAGCAGAAAGGCCGGCCCATCGAGGCGTCCGAACGCCGCCGCCCAACCCATCAATGCGCCCCAGGAAAACGCCAAGCCCAATCCGATCTGCGGCCAATAAGTAAACCGCTTCATGAACGGATAGACCGCCACCACCGCGAGCGATGCGATGCCGGCAAGGATCGCAAAGCGATTGAACTGGACGAGCACCGCGAGGCCGACGAGCGCCTGCAGCACCAGGAAGGCAGATGCGCCCGCAACGCTGACCTGCCCGGATGGGATCGGGCGCGAGCGCGTACGCTCGACGCGGCAGTCCAGGTCGCGATCCACAATGTCGTTCCAGGTGCAGCCGGCCCCGCGCATCGCAAAGGCGCCGATGAAGAACAGAGCCACGTGCCAGAGATTGACCTGCTCATGGGCGCTGACCGCGGCCAGGCCCGAGGACCACCAGCACGGCAGCAGCAAAAGCCACGACCCGATCGGACGGTCGAGGCGGGCGAGACGCAGGTAAGGTCGCGCTTGCGCCGGTGCGAGCGTGTCGACCCAGTTTCCGGTTGAATCAGCGACGCGTCCGGCCGCGCCGGTCATCTTGAAAGGACGTTGCCGGAGAGCGTGTCGAAGGCCCCGCCGCTCGACTTGGAAGTGTCCGTCGGCATGACCGGACCAACGCCCAGCGCATCGCTCAGGCTGGGCCCGGCGGGACGTGCCCCCTGGGCAGCCGCATCACAGACCTGTTTTCCGATCTGCGACGCCTTGGCGTGACCATCCTTGGCCTGTTTGATGACATCACCCGGAACGCCGCACGTCTGGCTGTTCTCCTCAAGTCCCTTGATGAACTTGGCCTCGCTGGACAGGTAGGCCCGAAACAGCTTGCAAGCTTCCTGCACCGTCGCCTTGCGGTGGTTGGCCTTCTGGATGGCCATACCGTGCTTCTGGGTCTCGTCGCGCAGCGTCAGAAGCTGCTTGCACGCCGGCGGCGGCCCTGCTACGGGCGGCGCGCCAAAACCTCCACCCCTCGGTACACTGCCCGGCATCCCGGGCATACCGCCGAACTGCGCATGGGCCGCAACCGGAACGGCGGCTAGCAGGGCTACGAGCGAAAGGGCCCGGCAGACCGACATGGCTCGTCCTCCTTTACCCGAGCGATTCACCCATACCGGCGATTCGCTCGTGATCGTCCGCCCCGCCACAATATCAGGCTTTTTAATTGGGCGATAACACGGCAAATCATTAATTCCGCTCCCCCGAGTCGCTCTGCCGCGGCCGGTTCCCGAGGTGGGTGCTGATGCCACGCTACGATTTCCGCACGCCACGGCTGTTTATCGACGCACCGCTGGGCGGCGGCCGAACCCTGACCCTCGACCCGGCGCAAACCAACTATTTGCGTAATGTGCTGCGCCTCAAGGCCGGCGAGGCGGTCCTGGCGTTCAATGGCCGCGACGGCGAATGGCGCGCGGCGCTCGCAGGCGGCGCAAGACGGGCGCTGTCGCTGCAGGTGGGCGAGCAAGCGCGCTCCCAGACGCCAGCAACTGACCTCCACTACCTTTTTGCGCCGCTCAAGCATGCGCGCCTCGACTACATGGTGCAGAAGGCGGTGGAACTGGGCGCGTCCCGCCTGCAACCGGTATTGACGCGGCATACCCAGGTCGCGCGCGTCAATCTCGACCGGATGCGGGCAAACGCCATCGAGGCCGCCGAGCAGTGCGGCATCCTGACGCTGCCCGAGATCGGCGCTCCGATCAGCTTCGACCACATGCTGGCCGAGCGTGACAATTCGCGCCTCATCGTCTTCTGCGACGAGGACGCCGAACTGAAGGACCCCGTGGCCGCGCTCGCGGCGGCGCGGCCCAAGTCCGGCGCCAGCCCGCTCGCGGTACTGGTGGGACCGGAAGGGGGGTTTGCGGAGGACGAGCGGTCAGCGCTCCTGCAGGCCAGCAATGTCGTACGGCTCGCGCTCGGGCCGCGCATCCTGCGCGCCGATACGGCCGCGGTCGCGGCGCTTGCGCTGGTTGCGGCCGTGCTGGGAGATTGGCGTTAACCACGTCCACGAACCTCGTCCACGAACCACGCCCGCAATCCGCCTTGCCGGCATGGTGAGCGAAGCCCTTCATCTCAGCGGCGCAACGGCATCGAAATCGTAACCGGCCCGTGCTAAAGCGCTGCCGCCACAGGCTTAACGTGTAACGGCCTACCCATGACGAGTGCAGCAGCAAGGTCCGGAGCGGGCGCGCGTGAGGCGCGCGCCGATGCGCTCGTCGCCTCGTTCGAGCGCGCCGGCTACACCCGGATTGCGCCCGCGATGCTGCAGCCCGCGGAGCCGTTTCTCGACTTGTCAGGCGAGGACATCCGTAAGCGGATGTTCTTGACCACCGACCCGCAGGGCCGCGAGCTCTGCCTGCGGCCTGATCTCACCATTCCGGTCTCGCGCGATTATCTGGCGTCGGCGAATGCCGGTAGGGCGCGCGGGTTTTGCTACCTCGGGCAGGTCTTTCGCCATCGCGCGCCGGAGTCGAGCGAGTTCCTGCAGGCCGGCATCGAATCGTTCGGACGCTCGGACACTGCGGCCGCCGACGCCGAGATGCTCACGCTCGGTCTCGACGCCACGGCGCACTACGGCGTGCCAAACCCGGACATCCGGATCGGCGACGTCGGGCTGTTTGCCGCGCTGGTCGCTGCGCTCGATCTGGCGCCGGCCTGGAAGCGGCGCCTGATCAAGGACTTCAACCACAAGACCACGCTCGCGCAGGACCTCGACCGGCTGACCATCAGCGCGTCGCATGCACGGCCCGAATATCAGGGCGTGCTCGCCGCGCTCGCGGGCTCCGATCCGAAAGGTGCCCACGCGCTGGTGACCGACCTGCTGTCGATCGCCGGCATCTCGGCGGTCGGCGGCCGCTCGGTCGGCGAGATCGCGGATCGCTTTCTCGAACAGGCCGCGCTCGGAGCCCAGACCTCGCTGCCGCGCGAAACGCATGCGCTGATCGAGCGCTTCCTCACCATTGCGGGCGAGCCTGACGATGCGGCTGCGGAATTGCGCAAGGTCGCGAAGGACGGCGGTCTCAAGCTCGATGCCGCGCTCGACCTGTTCGAGAGCCGCACCGGCTTTCTCGCCGCGCGCGGGGTCGACGTTCGTCGCATCAAGTTCTCGACCGCATTCGGCCGCGGCCTCGACTATTACACGGGCTTCGTGTTCGAGCTTTATGATCCGGCGGGACGTTCAGCGGGCCAGCTGGTTGCCGGCGGACGCTACGACGGGCTGCTCACCCGGCTCGGCAGCGCAACCCCGATACCGGCCGTCGGCTTTGCGGCCTGGATCGAGCGGCTCGCCGCCTGCGCGGGTGCGCCATGAGCACACCGTTCATCATCGCGGTGCCGGCCAAGGGACGGCTGCAGGAGAACGCCGCGCGCTTTTTCGCGGGCGCAGGCCTCGAGCTCGTGAAGCCGCGCGGCGCGCGCGACTATCGCGGGACGATCGCGGGCGTGCCCGGCGTGGAGGTGGCGTTTCTCTCGGCGGCCGAGATCACCGAGCTCCTGGGCCAGGGCATGGTGCATTTCGGGGTCACCGGCGAAGACCTGGTGCGGGAGATGATCCCCGACGCCGACAGCAAAGTCATCCTGATCGACGGCCTCGGCTTCGGGCACGCCAACGTGGTGGTGGCGGTGCCGCAAGCCTGGATCGACGTCTATTCGATGACCGATCTCGATGACGTAGCGACCGCGTTCCGGCTGCGGCACAACCGCAAGCTCCGCGTCGCCACCAAATACATCAACCTGACGCGCGACTTCTTCTCCGCGCACGGCGTGACCGACTATCGCATCGTGGCGAGCTCCGGCGCGACCGAGGGCGCGCCGGCCGCCGGCACCGCCGAACTGATCGTCGACATCACCACCACCGGCGCAACGCTCGCCGCCAACGCACTGAAGGTGATCGACGACGGCGTGATCCTGCGCTCGCAGGCCAACCTGGTCGCGGCGCGCACGGCGAACTGGGGCGAGAGCGAGCGTGCGGCGGCGCGCCTCGTGCTCGATCGTCTTGCGGCCGAAGCGCTCGGCCGCGCGTTTCGCGAGGTGCGCGCCCGCTTTGGCGAAAGCAACGATGCCCTGCACGCGCAGGCGCGCGACCGCTTCGGCGCCATCTCGCCGTTCGGCAACGCGACCGCATCCGGCATGGTGACGCTGCACTGCCCGCCCGGCGAGGTGCACGCGCTCGCGGACTTCCTGCGTGAGCAGGGAGCCGAAGCCGTCACGGTCGCCGACATCGGCTACGTGTTCGCGCGCGACAATCCGCTCTACACCAAGCTCGAAGCAGGGCTTGCGGCCTGAGGCGCGCCGTCGTAGCCCGGATGGGCACGCTGCGGGCATCGCAGGCCTGCAACTTCTCTCTCACGTGAACCTGCCGGGATCGACGTGACTGCATCGAGCTTAGAGACGCGCACCTCGTGGGTCGTGGCCGCCGTTGCAGTCACGATCTTGTCGCTGTCGTTCGGCGCGCTCTGGATCACGGCGGTCGGACTGAAATCCATTGCGGCCGACCTCGGCGGCGCGCGCTCGGCGCCATCGCTTGCCAACTCGCTCGCCTGGCTCGGCTCGTCGGTCGGCGGCATCGCGATGGGCCGCATCGCCGAGCGCTTCGGCGTTCGCTGGACCGTGATCGTCGGCGCGGTGTCGATCTGTCTTGGGCTGTTCATCTCGACGCTCGGCCAGACTTGGCAGCTCTATGTCGGTCACGGCGTGTTCATGGGCCTCCTCGGCAATGCCGGGCTCAACGCGCCGCTCCTCGTCTATGTCAGCCGCTGGTTCGACCGGCGACGCGGCTCGGCGCTCGCCTTGATCTCCAGCGGCGGCTACGCGGCCGGCGCGATCTGGCCGCCGATCTTCGAGCGCGCCATTGCGTTGGCGGGCTGGCGGGTGACCATGATCGCGTATGGCCTGTTCGCGCTGGCGTTGATCACGCCGCTCGCCCTGCTGTTCCTGCGGCCACCGCCGGAGCCTCCCGCCGCCGCAAGCGGTAGCACCAGGGCGACCACCGCGACGCCGAAGGTCTTCGGCTGGCCGGCGAACCTCGTGTTCGGGATGCTCGCCGCCGCCGCGTTCCTGTGCTGCGTGACCATGTCGATGCCGCAGGCCCATCTGGTGGCATTCTGCTCCGACCTCGGCATCTCGGCGACGCGCGGCGCCGCCATGCTGTCGCTGCTCTTGGGCGCCGGATTTCTCAGCCGCCAGGTCTGGGGCGCGATCTCCGACCGCATCGGCGGACTGCTGACGCTCATGATCAGCTCCATGCTGCAAGCGGCCGCCATGACCGGTTTCGTGGTGACGCAGGACGAGTCCGGGCTGTTCACGGTCGCGGGTGCCTTTGGGGTCGGCTTCAGCGCGTTGATCCCGGCCTATGTGCTGGCGATCCGTGAATATTTCCCGGCACGCGAGGCCAGCTGGCGGGTGCCTATCCTGCTCCTGCTCAGCGGCAGCGGCATGGCAACCGGCACCTGGTTTGCCGGCATCCTGTACGACCATTTCGGCTACTACGCGCCCGCATTCGCGGCCGGCGTCGGCTCCAACCTGCTGAATCTGGCAGTGGTGGGCACGCTGGTGCTGCGCCGATACTACGTGCGCATGGCGGCGACGCCGGCGCTCAATTCGCCTTGACGCCGGCCTTCTTGATGATCGGCCACCACTTGGCAACCTCGGCCTTGTGCCAGGCGCCGAGCGCTTCGGGCGTCAATTTCTCGCGCGGCGGAACTTCGAGACCGAGATCGTTGAGCCGCTTCTTGACCGCCGGATCGGCCAGCGCCTCCACCACCGACGCGTTGAGCTTGGCGATAATGTCCTTCGGCGTGCCCTTCGGCACCCAAAGCGCCGACCACAGCGTCATGTGGAATCCTGGCAATCCGGCTTCCTCCGCGGTCGGAATGTTTGGCGCCGCCGCGAGCCGCTTGCTGTCGGTGATCGCATAGGGGCGAATATTGCCGCTGCGGATCTGCTGCATCGAGTTCGACACCTGATCGACAATGATGTCGATCTGGCCGGCAACGAGATCTGTCATCGCCGGTCCGGTGCCGCGATAGGGCACATACTGCAGGTTCACGCCGGTGAGCGTCTGCAGATAGACCCCGCCGATATGCGATCCGGATCCCGCCCCGGCGGTGCCTGCCGTCGCCCGGTTCGCCTTGATCCAGGCGATCAGCTCCTGGAAGGTTTTCGCCGGCAGCGTGTTGCGGCTGACCACGACCATCGGATTGCTGGGCAGGAGCACGACCGGCTCGAGATCGGTCAGCATGTCGTACGACAGCGGATAGATGGCGCCATTGAACACGTGAGTGCCGAGATGGCCGAAGCTGATGGTATAGCCATCGGGCGCGGAGTGCACCGCACGACCAACCCCGATCGATCCACCGGCGCCGGTCACGTTCTCGACCAGCAGCGACTGGCCAAGCGTCGTTTTCATCCGATCGCCCAGGATGCGCGCCAGCGCATCGGACGGGCCGCCGGCCGCAAATGGCACGATGATCGTGATCGGCTTGGTTGGAAACGACTGCGCCGCAGCGCTCGCAACACCCGCAACGGCCAGCATCGCGGCCAGCAGTAGCTTGGTCATGACGTCCTCCCGTTGTTTTGCGGGAGCCTACGATCACAACGACGCGAAGTCGATCGGCTTGTGGCGGTCAAGGGTGCGACGAACTGGCGGCAGCGGGTATTTGAGGCCGGTCGCGCAGTTGAACAACACGGCGCGCTCGTCGCGGCGGATGCGGCCGTCGGCGAGGCCCCGCTTGTAGGCCGCGTAGGTCGCGGCTCCTTCCGGACACATCAGGAAGCCTTCGACGTGCGCCGCCTCGGAGAGCGCTGCCGTGATCGCGTCGTCCGACACCGCGATCGCAAAGCCGCCGCTCTCGCGCACCGCACGCAGGATCAGGAAGTCGCCGACCGCCTGCGGCACCCGAATGCCCGACGCGATGGTGTGCGCGTCCTCCCAGCGCGGCGCATGCTCCTCGCCCGCCTCGTAGGCGCGCACCATCGGGGCGCAGCCTTCGGCCTGCACCGCCACCATGCGGGGCCGCTTCTTGCCGATAAAACCGATTGCCTCGAGCTCCGCGAACGCCTTCCACATGCCGATCAGCCCGGTGCCGCCGCCGGTCGGATAGAGAATGACGTCGGGCACGTCCCAGCCGAGCTGCTCGGCAAGCTCGAGCCCCATCGTCTTCTTGCCTTCGATCCGGTATGGCTCCTTGAGCGTGGAGGTATCGAACCATCCGACCTTTGCCTTGCCTTCAGCGACGATCTTGCCGCAATCGTCGATCAGGCCGTTCACCCGATAGACGGCGGCGCCCTGCAGCGCAATCTCGCTTACGTTCACTTCGGGCGTGTCCTCGGGGCAGAAGATCGTGCTCCTGATGCCGGCACTCGTCGCATAGGCGGCGAGCGCGGCGCCCGCATTGCCGTTGGTTGGCATTGCCATGTGCGTGATGCCGAGCGCCTTGGCCATCGACACCGCCATCACAAGGCCGCGCGCCTTGAACGATCCGGTCGGCAACCGCCCTTCATCCTTGACGATCAGCTCGCCGCCTTCCGCCTGCAGCTTCGGCAGGCGCACCAAAGGCGTCACTGCCTCGCCGAGACTGACGATGTCTTGCGTGCGCCGTACCGGCAGCAGCTCGCGATAGCGCCACAGATCGGCCGGCCGGCGCGCCAGCGCGTCCTTGCTCAGAGCGTTGCGTACGCCGTCGAGATCGTAGCGGACGAGAAGGGGCTTGCCGGCGCGGGAAAGGTTATGCACCTCGTCGGCGGCATGACGCTCCCCCGTATAGGCGCATTCGAGATGGGTGACGAAGGACGGTCGTTCCGCCGTGAGATTGTCATCGTGCAGCACCAGCGCCTCCCTTTTTTTGATCTTGGCCGGACGAGCTTTCCCGGCGCCTGAACACGATGAAGTGCGAGAGCGAGAAGTTGACCAGGAAGCCGGCCACGATCGCCAGCAACTTGGCCAACAGGACCGGGATGAAATAGGCCCCCAGGACGACGACCGTTGTATTGGTGATCAGTCCCCCCACCTGCGACAGCGCAAATGTCCCGTAGTCCCGCAGCCGCAACTGTCGCCCGGATTCCGCCGCAAAGGTGGTCAGCGAATTCATCACATAGGAATTGCTGACTGCGATCGTCCAGGCCAGCACATTGGCGACGATGATCGACAGCCCGAGATGGAAGTAGCCGATCGAAAACACCCCGAAATCGACCACCAGATTGACGAGACCCACGAGCCCAAAGCTCAGCGCCTTGAGCGCGAAGGTACGTTCCCGCCACGCCTCCTGGAGACGCCGGTTAAGAGCCTCAAATGATTGCTGAACATTCATGACGGCGGTTCGCTTAGCACGACTGGCGGCCGCCGCCGAGCCTTACCATCTAATTTTTGGCCATCCTCCGGCCCTATGACTGGGCCGGTTAAGCACGGCGAAAGGGCGCAGCCCGGGAGCGCGACAGGGTTCGCGGCATGCGCTATAGACACGGGTTCCGGCCAATTGAGGCCCGAAAGGCAGTCAAAATGGCAGCCAATGCGATGAGCATGGCGGGTAATTCCAGCGCTCCGGCGCGCTCGCGTGGGCGAGCGGAGGCCGGTCTGTCCATCGTGGTTCCCGTCTACAACGAAGCTGGAAACCTGCCGGCGCTGCACGGCCGTATCGTCGAGGTCGCGACTGCGCTCCGCACCAACCGGCGGCTCGTCTGCGAAGTCATCTATGTCGACGACGGCAGCCGCGACGCCTCACTGGCCGTCGCCCGCGAGCTTCCGGCCGACGCGCTTGACGTCCAGGTGATCTCGCTCTCGCGCAACTTCGGCAAGGAAGCCGCGCTGCTCGCCGGGCTCGATCACGCGCGGCTCGGCGCCGTGCTGTTCATGGATGGCGACGGCCAGCACCCGCCGTCACTGGTCGACACGCTGGTCGGCCACTGGCTCGATGACGGCTACGACGTCGTCTACACCGCGAAGGCCCACCGCGAGAACGAGCCCGTGCTGCGCCGGTTCTTGGTGCGCTGCTTCTACGCGATCATCAACTGGGGTGCGCGGCACAAGATTCCGGAGGATGCCGGCGACTTCCGCCTGCTCTCGCCGCGCGCTGCCGCGGCGCTGCGGCAGCTGCCCGAGCGCAATCGCTTCTTCAAGGGACTTGCGAGCTGGATCGGATTCCGGCAGCTGCGCGTCGACTACGAGCCGGCCGCGCGCGGACATGGCAGCAGCTCCTGGAACATCTATTCGCTGGTCGGCTTGTCGATCGAAGGCCTGACCTCGTTCTCGGTCGCCCCGCTGCGATTGGCAAGCCTCCTGGGCCTCCTTCTGGCGGGCGCCGCGCTGGTGTTCGGCCTGCAAATCCTGATCGAGACGCTCTTCTACCGACAGTCAGTTCCGGGCTATCCGTCGCTCGTGGTCGGCCTGATGGTTCTCGGCGGCGTGCAGCTCATCATGATCGGGATCATGGGCGAGTATATCGGCAAGATTCTCTCCGAGCTCAAAGCCCGCCCGGTCTATTTCGTGGCCGAGCACGAGCTCAAGTCAGCCGAAGGTTCGGAACGCACAACCGACGAACCGCAGGCGCGTTCGGCGGCGGAATGACTCGCATCTGGCTCTGCGCCGACGACTACGGCATTTCGGCCTCGGTCAATGCCGCCATCCGCGATCTCGTCGTACGCGGACGCATCAATGCGACCTCGGTGATGGTGGCGGCGCCGACCTTCCAACGCGCCGAGGCGCTGGCGCTGCAAGCTCTCAACACCAATGCGCGGCGCGTCGCGATCGGGCTGCACGTCACGCTGAGCGCGCCCTTTCGGCCGCTCAGCGAAGGCTTTCAGCCGCTACGCGACGGGGCTTTCCTGCCGCTCCAAGCCCTGCTCATCCGTGCCTGCCTGCGCCGGCTCTCCACTGCAGCGCTGGTCACGGAGATCACACGCCAGGTACGCGCCTTCGTCGAGCATTTCGACCGTCCGCCCGACTTCATCGACGGCCACCAGCACGTTCAGCTGTTTCCGCAGATACGCGATGCGTTGCTGAGAGTTGCGAAGCGGGATGCCCCTGAAGCCTGGGTGCGCCAGTGCGGACGCGTCCGCCCTTTCGCGGATGCGCTCAGCGACCGGAAGGGATTGCTTCTCGACGTCTTGAGCAGCCGCTTCCGGCGACGCGCACAAGCACTGGGCGTGCGCACCAACCCGGCTTTCGCAGGCACCTATGAATTCCGCGACGAAGCGGATTTCGCGACAATCTTCCCGCGCTTTCTCGACGGTCTCCCGGACGACAGCGTCGTGATGTGCCACCCGGGCTTCGTCGACGACGAGTTGCAGAAACTCGATCCGCTCACCACGTTGCGCGAACAGGAATATGCCTTCTTTGTGGAGCAGGCCTTCCCCGACCTGCTGGCGCGCCACGGCGTAGGCTTGGCGACGGCGTAGGTTTGGCGACGGCGTAAACCCTGGCGGCGGCGTAAGCCCTGGCATAAGCCAACGCCGGGCCTGTACTGGCCCGCAAATATTTGTCGAACGGGACATTCCGGCGCCACCGCCAATACCTACATAGACCCAGCCGTATGGGAGGACAGGAGACGACCGATGACCCCAGAGGAACGCGACCTTGTCACCGAGTTGTTTGATCGCCTGACGACGCTCGAGGATGCGCCCCGCGATCGCGTGGCCGAGCGCCTGGTACAGGAAGGCCTCCGCCAGGCCCCCAACGCACCCTATGCGCTGGTGCAGACCGTGCTGGTGCAGGACGAGGCGCTCAAGCGCGCCGACGCCCGCATCCGCGAACTGGAAGCCCAGCTAAGCGACGGCGCCGAGCCGCCGCGGCAGGGTGGCTTCCTCGACAGCATGCGTGACAGCCTGTGGGGACGCCGCGAGACGCCGCCGCGTGCGGGATCGGTCCCGACCGTGCGCCCTGCCGGCGAGCCCAAGGGCACCCCGATGGGCACCCCAATGAGCGCCCCTCCCGGTTATCGGGCCGACGCCCAGCCGACGGCATCGCCGTATGCTGGCGGCGGCTCATTTCTGGGAACGGCCGCCGCGACAGCGGCTGGCGTGATCGGAGCCTCGATGCTGATGAGCAGCATCCGCTCCATGATGGGCCCCACCGGCGGCTCCGCGCATGCAGCCTACGAGCCTTCCGGCGGCGGCCATGCAGGGGCGCCCTGGAACGGCGCAGGCGGCGACGTCAATCTCGCGCGCGATGCGGGGCTTGACGACATCGGACGCAGCGCCGACGGCCATGGCGATGCCGGTCACAGCCACGGCTTTGCCGACAGCGACGCCGCCCGCGACGAGGCCAGCACGACCTACGACGATGAAGACCGGGACAATATCGGCGAGATCGATGATGATGCCGATTTCGACGATGACTTCGGCGGGGACTCCGGCGGCGACGAGTAGCGCCGCCTACCCGACCTGACGCCACATCCGCGCATCGACCCGCTCAAGTGATTGGTGGCCGCGACACACCGGGACTGTCGCCGCCAACAACAAGGCCGCCCCCGCAAGGGGCGGCCTTCACATTGCAGGGCCTAGCAGACGGCGCGGTCAGATCACCACAACCTTGGTGCCCACCTTGACCCGTTGGTAGAGATCGATGACATCCTCATTGCGCATGCGAATGCAGCCGGACGACACCGCGGTTCCGATCGTCCAGGGCTCGTTCGAACCGTGGATGCGGTAGAGCGTAGAGCCGAGATACATCGCGCGCGCACCAAGCGGATTCTCCGGGCCGCCTTCCATGTGGCGCGGCAGGTCGGGACGGCGCTTGAGCATCTCGGCGGGCGGCGTCCAATCCGGCCATTCGCGCTTGCGGGTGACGCGATGGACACCGGCCCAGGTGAAGCCAGGACGGCCGACGCCGATGCCATAGCGGATCGCGGTGCCGTCACCCTGGACCAGGTAGAGGAAGCGCTCGTTGGTATTGATAATGATGGTGCCAGCCGGCTCCCGGCCGTCGTACTGCACGACCTGCTTCAGGTAGCGGGGATTGATCTGATACTGGCCCGGGCGGCCGGAATAATCCGGCTCGGCCGGCTCCGCTTCCTGGCGTCCGTACGGATCTGGTTCGGAGCGCGGCGGGGGGTTCTGAAAGCCGGGCGGACCGCGGAACAGGAGCTCAAGAAATCCGCCGCCGAGATTGGGCCCCTGCGCATTGGCAGGAGCAGTGCTGAACGTGACCGCGGCAATGATTGCCGGAAGGACGAGACGCTGCATTGATGCACTCTCACTCTACACAACTGGATACAATTGGGACTGCGATGGACCGTTCCCACCGCCACAGTAGATCCACAATCGCCATCGGTTTGGTTAATTCCCACGCGACATTCTTAACTACGCGAGCAACCCTTCGTTGGTTCCTCGGCTTATAGTTTATGCAGGGTAAAGCACAGATCAATACGGTTAATCGAGTGTTTGCAGCCCTTGTTGCAGCCCGTGCGGCCGGCCATGAACTTCGCGTTAAGCGTGCGGGCGCTACAACCTGCCCCGAAGCCTAGCGCGGTCAGGGACATGCCGATCCAGCGCAAGATTTTTCGCGTCGAACAAATGGCGGCGGCCGGCCACCACGAGGCGGCCGACCAACGTGCAGCCGTAACGATCGCGCCGGACGGGCTGCGCCGGCTGCAGCATGAAGCCGACGTCATTCA
This sequence comes from uncultured Alphaproteobacteria bacterium, assembly GCA_963753575.1. Classification (GTDB taxonomy): domain Bacteria; phylum Pseudomonadota; class Alphaproteobacteria; order Rhizobiales; family Xanthobacteraceae; genus VAZQ01. The sequence continues at coordinate 72,414 of CAVWCR010000001.1, read as the reverse complement.
CCGCGCGATCGTTCAGACCAAACAAGAGATCGCCGCGTTGCACGCCAACGCGTTCGGCGATGGCCAGCCGCGCGCTGCACGCGAGCTTGGCGCCGTGGTCGACGGCACCGAGCGCGCGGCGCATCAGATCCTGGATGCGGCCGAGGTCATCGCCAAAGCCGCCAAGTCACTTGCGACGTCTTGCACGCAGGCACAGGAGCAGGCGCTCACCCAGGATATCCGCGACAACGTGCTGCGCATCTTCGAAGCGTGCAACTTCCGCGACCTGAGCGGCCAGCGCATCGCCAAGGTGCTGGCGATGCTGCAATTCATCGAGGAGCGCATCGCCCGCATGATGGAGATCTGGGGCGGCGCCGATGCGTTCAGAAACTATGCGGCCCCCTCCGAAGGCGGGCGGGAGCCGGGCTTGTTGCACGGGCCCAAGCTCACCGGCGACCGCGGCCATGTCTCGCAAGACGACATCGACGCCCTTCTCAGGGACGGCTGAGCCGTATCACGCCCGCGGTCTCGGCAACGCGGCAAGACAGGCCAGAGCGACGAGAGCAAGCACCGCTACGGCGGCGAGCACCGCAGAATCTGAGCTGCGCTCCGCGATGAATGCAAGCGCGAGCGGCGCCATCGCCTGCATCACCAGAAATGGACCTGCGATACGGCCGATGAGAACGCCATAGCCGCCAGCGCCGAACAACACGAGCGGCAGCGTGCCACGTGCGATCGTGATCAACCCGTTGGCCATTCCGAACATGATCATGAAGGTCGCGGCCACCGCCGATGCAAGCCCGAAGAGCGCGATCAGCGCGAAACCCGCCAGCAGTGCGGCAACGGCGAAGCGCGCCACTAGCAGCGGGTGGACATTGCGCCCAAAGGCAAGCTCGCCAACGCGGGCCAATACTTGCGCAGGACCGAACAGGCCGCCGATGACAACCACAGCACCCGCATCGATCCCGGCGCGCTCGAAGATCGCAAGCAGATGCGCCGAGAGGCCCGACGGCACGAACGCATAGGCGGCGAACGCGGCGGCCACGAGCACAAACGGCCGTCCGTGCGGCGTCAGCACGACCGCGGGCGCCGGCGCAGCGCCCGCCGGCCGCACATGGCTGTCGGCCCGCCGGCGCGGCAACGCGAACGCATGGAGCGGCGCCGCCACGAGCGCGAGCACCGCGGCGTAGACCAGGTAGGTGCCGCGCCAGCCCACCGCGCCGATCAGCGCATGGGTTACCGGCCAGCTCACAGTCGATGCAAAGCCGCCAACGAGCGTGAGCGCCGTGATCGGCGCGCGCGCCGCCGCCCCGAAGATGCGACCCAGCGTGGCGAAGGCCGGGTCATAAAGAGACGCCGCAGTCGCAATTCCAAGCAGCGCCCAAACCGCAAGATAGCCCGCCGCATGCTCAGCTTGGACGAGCCCGGCGAGGCCGAGCGCCGCCAGGAGCGAGCCCACCGGCATGACCCGGTGGCCGCCATGACGGTCAATCAGACGCCCGACCAGCGGCGAGACAACCCCTGCCACCAGGAGCGCGAGTGAGAAGCCGCCCATCGCGAAGGTCGTCGACCAGCCGCGGTCCGCGGCAATCAACGGCAAGGTCAGGACCACCGGATAGAAGATCGCGCCCCACGCCAGAATCTGAGTAATGCCGAGCACAGGAACGGCGCGCCAGGGACCGAAGACAAGGTCGCGGGTGGACGGCATCAGAACAACGGGCGCCCGATCGGAGCACACACCCTAGTGTGGCGGTTCGGAAGTCCGCATCATTCTTGGCCGCTTAGTCCGAGATGCGGGGTTCTGAACCAAGCCACACTAGATCAAAACGTTGCTAGTGTCCTTCGATTTCCGAAGTTCGCCAACGAGGGTGCCGCAGAATGCAGAATGATGCGGACTGCGGAATCGGGACACCAGTGTAACGGACTTGAGTTCCCTGCTCTTGTTGCACAGGCTCTTATCGGAATCTCAACTCCGCGCGCCACACCAAATCAGAGACAAAAGCTGAGGGGCTCGCGCATGCGCGAGCCCCTGGATGTGAGAACGATCGCAAGATCGCCTTGGAACGACGTTGCTCTGACGTTCCTTGACGTTACTTGGCCGGCTATTTTGGGCGGCTATTTGGGCGGCTCGGTCAGCTTGAAGTTGGAGAACTTCCAGGAGTTCGTCTGATCCTTTTCCAACTCCGCAATGAGGCCCAGACTGGCATCCTGAGGCGGGCCGCGGAAAACGCCGACACGCTGGTCGTTGGCATAGAAGGTGATGTTATTGCCCTTGGCGGTGACGCGATACGTATTCTTGGCACCGGGACCGGCCTTGATGGCGTCGTGCTTGCGCGGCGGGCTCGCCAGGAGCGTCCTGCCGTTCGTGGTGCGGATCGCAAACATCCCACCGAGCGGCACGCTCAACACCGCCGTCATGTTCTGGAAATCCTTGAACCAGAACGCGAGACCGGCGACCGGTGGACTGTCAGAATTCTTGAATTCCGGATTGGTGATGTCGACGCACATGTCGAAGTCTTTGAAGTTGCCGCCGAGATACGGGATGAAGCCGCTATTGCCAGGCGCCATCTTGAATTCGGCAGAGCCGCCCGAGATCGAGAACCACGGCGCGGTCGCCCATAGTCCATCTGCGCTAGTAAAATCGTCCGTATAAATTTCCTCACCCTTGCAAGCCAAGGCGGGGCTTGCTGCGATGGTCAACGCAATCATAGCGGCAGCTATAGTCCGCGGCGTCATTGTTACTTCTCCCGTGCTCAAACTCTAGCGACGGGCGATCGATACCATATGTCCTGACGCGACGCCACCGGCAGAACTTTCGTTTGGCGCGGCGACCCGCGTACAACCGGTGAGCGTTAACACAATTTCGCGGCGCCGGTAGCATCGCAGGGACGTTGCCCCGCCCAGCCCGACGCCCGGAACGAGCTTCACATCATGAGAGAGGGCGCAGCCCGCAATCGCTGCGTCTAACAGCCGCTATTGTTGGCGGGCCCGACTGCGGGCACGGGCGCGGTTGCGGCTACGGTTGGACGACTTGCGCAACTTCATGTGAGAACCGTAGCTCGTCTTGTTAACCATAGCGGAGGCCGGCGCGACGCTCGCCAGGGCGCTGAAGTGAGCCCTGGAGGAAGTCACCGCCTTGGCCGCCGTACCAGGCGCAGGGGCTGCCCTTGCCATCGCGGTAAACGTGGTCTTGACCGACTTCGCCGCCGGCAGCGCGACGTTTGCCAGCGAGCTGATGCTCGACTTCGCCGCCGTCGCAGCCCCGACCGGAGCAACCGCCAAAGCGCCCACGTTGGTCTTCGCGCTCGCAGCAGACGCGACATTCGCGGCCGCGCTGATGTTGGCCTTGGCCGACACAGCGGCTGCGGCCGACGTCAGCCCGGCGGCCAAGTTGATGTTGGACTTGACGGAAGTCGCCGCAGCGGGCGCCGCATGTGCCATCGCGCTGAATTTGCCGCCGGCCGTTGCAGCCGCCTGCGCCGGAGCCACGTTCGCCAGCGAGCTGAAGTTGGATTTCGCGGATGTAACCGCCGGAGCCTGCACCTTCGCTCGCGCCGGAGACTTGCCGGGCGCCTGCGCCATGGCCGCGTATGCACCGCCAAGACCAATGACGCCGATCGCTACAAGGTAAGAGAGTTTCTGCATCGCTAACAATCCCTATCTCAAGAAGGCGAGGAATCTCTCTCGCAAAGAGGCTTTTTGATAGTGGCGATTTGACGACAGCCTATACCACCAGGCGTCGGATTGCGAAAACTTAATATCCTGCATCGGAGCAGCTATCGGCACCTCAGCACTTCGGCGGCGCTCCTGAGACAACAATACCCATGCCGCAAAAAGCTGCCCTGACTGGACAGGGGCCAACGCAGAAGATAGCTTTCCGGCCGCATTGCCCGTGCAAGGCTTCCCATCAACCTTACGAATATGCATGCTTTTTTCCCGTTCAGGTCGTCCCGGCTCGGCCCGAGCCACCTTGAGTATGGGCTCGGATTTCCTCCTCGACTGTGCCTTTAATCTTTAGGCCCCCAACCTCACAGAGGCTCGTCAATGAAGGCAAACATCACCGCACCGGCCTGCGTGGCCGCCTTGGTCGGTCTCACCGCGCTCGTGAGCTCGCCTGCGCTCGCGCAGGAGAACATCAAGATCGTCTATGAGCAGCCGAAGAAGGCCGAGTTCGGCGCCATCCTGGATCGCCTGCGCAAACGCAAAGTGCTGGAGACGCTGCAGCAGTTCCTCTCCCCGCTGAAATTCCCGCTGACAGTGCGGACGGCGGAATGCGGCGCGTACTATGCGCCCTACAAGCACGGTGGTCCGGTCACCATCTGCTACGAGTTCGTCGACCTGATCGAGAGCGTACTGCCGGGCGAGAAGGGCGTACGCTCGCCCGATCCGAATCTGCAGGACATGTTCAAGACGCTGGGCAGGATCGGCCCCAACCTGATCACCAGGGAGATGGCGACGGTCGGCCCCTTCGTAGAACACGTGTTGCATGAAACAGCGCTCGCGGTGTTCGACAATCTCGAAGTCCCGGTCTGGGGTCGCCTGCACGATGCCGCCGACTACTCGGCCGCCTTCCTGCTGTTCCAGTTCGGCACCGACATCGCGCGCCAGACGATCTTCGGCACCGCCTACTTTCTGAACCAATGGGATACTGTCATCCGCGAAGGCCAGATCACCGATGAGAACTATCTGGGCGACATCCGCCCGACGGTCCGGCAGCGCTACTACAACCTGCTCTGTATCGCGGTCGGCAAAGATCCGATCGGCTTCTCAAGTTTCATCGCGGTCGGCCGCCCCAACACGCCGATCGATCTGCCGACGCACCGCATCGCGCATTGCAGAGGCTCCCTGACCGGGCAAGCGTCCTACACCAGCGACTATGAGAAGGTCCGGCGCGCCTTCACGACCCAGATCCTGCCGTATGTGGATCGGGAAAAGCTGAAAAAGGTTCAGGGAACCAAGTGGCTGCCGGACTGACCGGCTGCGAGCGTGAGCGTCAATGAACCTGAGCATCCGTAGAGAGCGAGCAACCCAATGCACACCTCGCCATATCATATGCCGAAATTGGAGACGTCACCCATGACCCGCATTGCTACTGCCGGCGCGCTCGCGCTGGCGCTTGGCTGCCTGGCACTGCCGCGGCTGGCTGCGGCGCAGACACAGCCGACGCTGCAAAACGACATGATCGACATCGAATACAACGCACCGCGCAGCGCCAAATACAAACCGATCTACGAGCGGCTCAAGCAGCGCAAGCTCCTGGAGCAACTGGCAACGTTTCTCTCGCCGTTGAAGTTGCAGGGAGGTCTCATTCTGACGCTGGAAGAAGGCGACCCGAAAGCCTGCGGCAGCCCGAATTCCTATTACGACGGCGCCGGTCGGGTTCATCTCTGCTATTCGTGGTTTCACTTCCTGGAGACGGAGGTCGCGGTCGAGTATAAGCGCGCGCCCGACGAGCCGTTCACCTCGACGTCGCTTGGCTTGATGCCCGGCTTCACCCGCGCGGAGGTGCTCATCGGCGGGACGGTCAGCGTCATCCTGCATGAGCTCGGCCACGCCCTGTTCCAGATCCAGGACATCCCGCTGCTCGGAAAGGAGGAAGACGCCGCCGATCAGATCGCGGCTTTGATCATGCTGCAGTTTGGTCCGAAAGTGGCCCTGACCACGATCAAAGGAACTTACAACGCCTGGCACCACTTCAATGCCGATCGCCTTCGGAGACAAAAGGGCGAAATCAGAACCTACCAGGAAGCTGACGAGCACAGCATCGACATCCAGCGCGCCTTCAACTTTCTGTGCATCGCCTACGGCAAGGATCCGGCAACCTTCCAGGAGCTCTCCGACAAATTCCTGCCGCGCGCCCGCAGGGATCATTGCGCGGACGAATACAAGCAGGCCGCGCTGGCTTTTCGGAAGACCGTCCTGCCGGATGTCGATCTCGACATGATGAAGCAAGTCTTGAAGATGGATATCCTGCGCCCGGAGGACTTCAAGCTCTGATCCAAGCCGGGCATCTTCTTCGCACGCTCAGGCGGCCGGCAAGAACCGGCCGCCTTTTTGTCGCCCCGTCCCACAAAGCTCGACGCTCGCCTGACGACTATGGGGCGAGCCGCTTGACCATCGGGTCGGCGTCCGAGCAGGCCGGCGACGAGAACTGGCTGCTGGCGCGCAGCTCTTGCGGGACGACGGTGCGACTGCATGCCGCGTAGCCCGCACGCCTAAAGAATTCCGTCTTCGTCGTCAGGAGGTAGATCGTGCCGCAGCCGTAGAATCGCGCCTCCTGCTCGATCGCCGCCACGATCGCGCGACCAAAGCCCGCGCCGCGCAGCGGCGGCAGCGTCACCACCGAGCGCAACAGGGCGTGGGACCCATGCAATTCAAGCCCGCCGAAACCGACCGGGACATCATCCCGGTTGACGAACCGCCAAAACAGAGGGCCGGACGACTGTTCGAGATCCTCGTACGGCAGTCCCACTTTGCGGAGCGCCGCTCTGAGACCGTCGCGCTCAAAAGGCGCGAGCGGCAGCGCCTGCACATGCGGCAGGCGCCCGGCGGACTCTCCGTTCAGCTCGCGGACGGCAGATGTCAGCCCCAATGCCTTGCGCGATATCGCGCACTTCACGGCTTCCCAGATGGAGACCGTCATTTCTTCTTCGGGCGCGAGGCAACATTGCTCGGCGCACACCGGACATAGATGCCGGTACCGTAGCGGCCCGCAATCTCGGGATCGACGAACACCATCACCATCACGCGGCCGTCAAACGAGGTGATCTCGCGATCCTGCGGACCCGGCGTGGCACCCGCAGGGCCGATGTAGTTCTTGCCGCCCGGGCCGCCCTTCACGCGCAGCTCCTTGAGCTCCGACTGATCGGCGAGATACATCATCACGCCGCCGGTTGGGCCCTGTCCAATGACAAACGGGTGGTTGCATTGCGAGCGTGCGGCAGCCTCCGTTCGCACCCGGTCCTCGGGCTTGTGATAGGCCGCATAGCCCCAGCGTCCGATCACTTCCGAAACCCGGATCGTGGCGGGAATTTCAGGACCGGGCTGCTCCGCCTGGGGAGGCTGGTCAGTCGAGCCGCCGCCGAACCACCCGCCGATGTTGCTTCCGGCGCAGCCGGCCAGCGCCAGCGCCGCAGCCGTGGTCGCAATCAACGGCGAAAACCGACCGAAAGTCCCCATCGGACCCCTCCATTGACCGAAACCCCCGAGCCTGGCGCCCAACTCCACGGGGTAATACGCCGCACGTCCCCCGAGGGATGCGCACGGCTAACGGGCTGGCGACCATCGGTTCAGCCCGCCCAAGATCGCAGCCTAATACCACCAGCAGGATACCGCCAAGGCAAGGCAGATTAAGGGCGAACAGCGAAGGCTTGCCAATGTTCCCCCCAAGCGGCTGCGTTTCCTCCAAGCGGCTTTCCACATCCAAGCTGTCCACATCTGGGCTGTCCACAGAAGTGCCGTCCGAGAGTCCCCGGTCGGAGCCGGGGGAGCAAGCTATTTCTTGCGCGGGTCCTGCAATGGCGGATCCTTCTTGATGTTGAGGCGGCGAACGGCCGCCGGGTCGAAATCGTCGTCGGGCAGAAAGCCGCAGCCGCGAATCCCATCCATGGCGCACAAGTCATCGACCTCGTTAACGTCGCCGGTAACCCCGAGCGCCCCGACAATCTCGCCAGACTTGTCGCGGATGAGCTGGCCGCCTCCTTCGAGGAAGAGCGGTCCGTCCGACAGTTCGGCCAGCGCGGCCATGAAGGCCGGCTTCTCCTTCTGCTTCTGCAGCACCTGACGCGAGGAGCGGTTCAGCCCTAGCGACGCAAACGCCTTGCCGTAGGCGATCTCGAAGCGCAAGAGCGACGCGCCGTCCTGCTTCTGGAACGCCTTCACGCGTCCGCCGGCGTCGAGCACGATGGCGGCAAGCGCATAGGCCTTGCGCCGCTTGGCGGACGCGAAGGTGCCCTCGATGATCTTGTTGGCCTCGGCAAGGCTGATGGCGCGCATGCTTGTCCTCTACTCTGGCCGGCAGCAATGCCGGTTTCGACGATACCGGCCGATCTGTTAGCACGCCGGGCTCTGCCCAATACAGGGCCGTTGGCCGCAGCGCAGCACCGGTCATCCGTACGCGGAAGCCTTGCCTGGCACGCTGTTTTCCCTTACTGCGGCATTCACGCCTGTTAACCCTGCCCATTCCGCCGACCTCATGAAGCTACGGATCAACGCATTTCCCAACGCCAAGGCGCTGCCGCTGCACGCCGGCATCGCCCACGGCATTTTCGAGCGGCGGGGACTCGAGATCGATCTCGAGCTCACCGAGGGCTCGCGCCTTCAGCGCGAGGGCCTTGCCTCCGGCAAGACCCATGTCGCGCATTCGGCGGTCGACAACGCGCTCGCCATGATCGAGGTCGCCAAGGAGGACGTGGTCATCGTCTCGGGCAGCGACAGCGGCATGAACGAGTTCTTCGTGCAGGGCTACATCAACGGCTTTGCCGATTTGCGCGGCCGGATCCTCGTGGTCGACGCGCCCGACACCGCCTACGCGCTGCAGCTGAAAAAAATTCTGGCGCGCCACGGGCTCAAGGAGGGCGACTACGAGATCAATCCGGTCGGCGCCGGCCCGTTCCGCTTCAAGGCGCTGATGGACGACAAGAACAATGCGGGCGGCATCCTCAACCTGCCATTCACGGTGCAGGCTGAGCAGGCCGGCATGAAGAGCCTCGGGCGCACCATCGACATGCTCGGCGCCTACCAGGGCGCGGGCGCCTTCGCGATGCGAAAGTGGGCGGAAGGCAACCGCGAGACGCTCGAGCGCTATCTCGCCGCCTATATCGAATGCATTCGCTGGGTGCGCGCGCCGGCCAACAAGGCTGCCGGCATTGCGATCCTGATCGACAAGCTCAAGCTCTCCGAGCGCGAAGCGGCACGCACCCACGAGCTTGTCCTCGATCCCGCCTTCGGCTTCACGCCCGATGCCGCCTTCGATCGCGGGGGCTTCAAGAACGTGCTGGCGTTGCGCGCCGAGCTCGAGCGCAAGAGCGGCGCCGACGTGCCGCCGCCCGAGCGCTATCTCGATCTCAGCTACTACGAGGGCGCGATGCGGCTGTTGGGGCGCTAACTCAGCCAGCGAGCGAGTAGGTGCCTTTGTTACTGTCGTCGTTACTGTCGTCCCCGCGCAGGCGGGGACGACAGCAACATAGGTCGCGCCCACTACTCACTATTCGCTACTGTCTGCCAGGCCTCGGGCGCCCAATCGCTTCGGCACCCTTGATCTGAACCGCCTTGCGGACCTGATCCAGCACTGCCGGCGGCGTCGCGATCAGGTCGGCGACCAATTGCTGCAGCTCCTCGCCGCTCTTGGCGCCGATCTCGAGATTCTGCCGCTCGGCTTCCTCCAGGAACGCGCGATCGGCGAGCGTCGCATCGAAGGCGCGCCGCAGCGCTTGGATGCGCTCCGGCGGCACGCCCGCATTGGTGATAATCGGCCGCGCGATCACCACCGCGCTCGAAATGAAATCGAAGATCTTCCGCTCGTCCTCGTTCCGCGCCAGCTCACGCAGGAGCGGCACCGACTCGAACTGCGGGATCCTTCGCACGCCGGCCTGGATAATGAAATTGTACTTGGCCAGGACTTGGACGATCGTCGGCGCCAGCACCTGAGGATTGCTGGTGCTGCGACCCTCGACCTCGCCGCGCTCCATCGCGAGCGTCATCTCAGGCCCGCTCGGATAGCCGTAGATCACCTTGAACTTGGTGCCCAGCACATTGTTGTAGACGGCCGAGAGCTGCGTCACGATCGAGCCGATCCCGGTCGCCGCAATCACGGTTTCGCGCCGCCTGGCGTCTTCCAGCGTGCGGGTCGGCGAGGACTTCGCGGTGTAGAGAAACTCATTGGTGTTGCTCATGTTGCCGATCCAATTGAGCGACCGCATGTCCACCTTGAGCTTATTGTTGAGTCCCAGCGCCTGATCCATCGGGAACGATTGCGTGATCATCGACAGCACGGTGCCGTCCTTGGGTGCCGCGTTGGCGACGAAATTGAGCGCGACCAGACCCCCGCCACCCGGCATGTTCACCGGCACCACCATCGGATTGCCCGGAATGAAACGCGTGATATGGCGGCCGAGCAGCCGCGAATAGACGTCGTAATTGCCGCCCGGCGCCGCCCGGATGTACATCTTGATCTGCTTGCCGCGGTAGAAGTCCTCGATCGGATCGGCTTTCGCCGGGCCCGCAGCAGCGAGCGCAGCAATCAGGATCGCAAGGGGGTGAGCGAGCTGCATGGGTATGAACCTTACGCCGCACGCACCCACTTATCGGTATCGACCTCCCAGCCGCGCTGCGACAAATCGCAGCCATTGCCCTCGGGATCGCGCATGCGGATCTCCGATTGCGTGCGGTGCGCCGGCCGCGCCTTGACGGTGGCGCCATTGGCCTGCACCCGTTCCGCCATCGCCTTCGAATCCGGCACCAGGAGGCCGAAATGCGCAATGCCGAAGCGCGCTTCGTGCCCCTCCTCGCCGCTGTAGAACGCCTGGATCGCCACGTTGGAATGGCCGTCGCCGACGTGCTTGTTGCGGTAGCCGGGCCGCTTGCGCGATTCCTTGTGGGCCTCGAACAGCTCGCGAAAGCCGAACACATCGCGATAGAAGTCGAGGATCGCTTCGGTGTCGAGTGCATTGAGCGCAAGATGCGCGATACGCGGCACGCGTGACGAGTCGCCATCGAGGCCGAAATTGTTGCCCGAGAGCGTGACCGGATTGCACTCCGGGTCGTAGATGCGCGCCTGGCCGTGCTGCAGGTCGCCGTTCTCGGCAATCACGGTGCCGCGCGGGTAGCGTGCGCGGTAGCGCGTCACGACCGCGTCGACATCGTCAACCGCAATCCCGATATGATGAAGCCCGAGCTCCATCCTGGGCTCATGCAGCTCAGACCGCAGGCCAAACAGCGTGACGTTGAAGCCGCCGTCCGTCAGCGTGACGTCGCCTTGCGGGCTGCGGCCGGCCTCCTCCATGCCGAAATTGTGCCGGTAGAAACCCGCAAGCGTATTGGGGTCAGCGCACAGCAGCGCGAGGTAGCGAATGCGCGCCATGGCGGGCGCTCACTTGAGCACGCTGTCGCGCTTGAGCATCTCCTTGGTGGGGACGAGATCACCCTTCCAGTCTTCCGGCAGCACATCCTCGTCGAGCGCCTTGCGAACGTAGTAGTTCCAGAGCTTCTTGATGTGCCAGTCGCGCATTTCCATCTTCTCGATCTGCTCGATCTCGGCGTCTGTGAGCGGGATCGGCTTGGCGCCCGCCTGTAGCGCCTGCATCTGGGCGGTGGCGTTCTCCTTGAAATGAACGGCGTCGACGAACAGCGCGCGCACCGACTCGGCAACGAGGCAGAGCCCATGCGCCCGCATCAGCACCGCATGATGCGGCCCGAGCGTGCGGGCGAGCGCCCTGCCCTGTTCGGGCAGCTTGATGTGGCTCGGATCGGGATCGGTCGGGATGCCGCTCTTCCAGCGCGAGGCGCGCGCGCGCATCGGCACGAGCTTCACGCCCTCCATCATGGTGAACGCGATGGCGAGCTCCATGTGGGAGTGCAGCACCGACTGCACGTCCGGGCGGGCGCGGAGAATCTCGAGATGGATCGGCAGCTCGCTCGGCGGCTGGCCCTCGCCTTCCAGCACGTTGCCCTCATAGTCCACGACCAGCATGGATTCCGGCGAAACCTCCGCGCGCGAGGTCGAACCGATCTGGATCACGAAGGCGTCGCGGCCAGGAATGCGGGTCGAGACGTGGCCGCTGTAGTCGAGGATCCCCTCGGACTCCAGCAGCCGGGTGGTAGCCGCCGTCTCAAGCATGGTCTGCTGGGTGGCCGAATTTGAGCCGCGAACGGATCTCGACATCTCAGTAACCGTCATCTTGTTCTCCGATCTCATCGTCACGGGTGTCGGCGCACGCTACCGCCCGATCCTCCCTTGCCGCACTCTTTCCAGCACGAATGCCAGCGCTTTGAAAGCGGCTGCGCCTTGACTCCCACGGTGGCACGCCCTATGTCCCGCGCAGCCATTGGCACTCGTGATGTGTGAGTGCTAGTAGCGTCATTAGAGGCCTTATTTTTCAAAGCCTTAGCCGGGCACCAAGCACGAGGAAGAGATGGCAAAGACCAAGTTTCGTCCCCTGCACGACCGCGTGGTCGTCAAGCGTATCGATGCCGAGGCGAAGACCAAGGGCGGCATCATCATCCCGGATACCGCCCAGGAGAAGCCGCAGGAAGGCGAAGTCGTCGCCGTCGGCCCGGGCGGCCGCGACGAGGCCGGCAAGCTCATTCCGATCGACGTCAAGCCGGGCAACCGCGTGCTGTTCGGCAAGTGGTCCGGCACCGAGGTCAAGATCGATGGTGACGATCTCCTGATCATGAAGGAGTCCGACATCATGGGTGTGATCGGCTGAACCCTCCACTCGAATTCGGTCCGTTTGAGCCGCGACCAGCGGAAGACGGACCATTGGATCCAACGGAGTAACCAGAAATGTCCGCCAAAGACGTAAAATTCTCGACTGACGCGCGCGACCGCATGCTGCGCGGCGTAGAGACGCTCGCGAACGCGGTGCGCGTGACGCTCGGCCCCAAGGGCCGCAACGTGGTGATTGATAAGAGCTTCGGCGCGCCCCGCATCACCAAGGACGGCGTCACCGTCGCCAAGGAGATCGAGCTCGAGGACAAGTTCGAGAACATGGGCGCCCAGATGGTGCGCGAAGTCGCCCAGAGGACCAACGACCAGGCCGGCGACGGCACCACCACCGCGACCGTGCTGGCGCATGCGATCGTCAAGGAAGGCGCCAAGGCGGTTGCCGCCGGCATGAACCCGATGGACCTCAAGCGCGGCATCGACATCGCGGTTGCCGCCGTGGTCAAGGACATCGAGAAGCGCGCCAAGAAGGTTGGATCGTCGGCGGAAGTCGCTCAGGTCGGCACCATCTCGTCGAACGGCGACAAGAAGATCGGCCAGATGATCGCGCAGGCGATGCAGAAGGTCGGCAACGAGGGCGTGATCACGGTCGAAGAGGCCAAGGCGCTCGATACCGAGGTCGAGATCGTCGAGGGCATGCAGTTCGACCGCGGCTATCTCTCGCCCTACTTCATCACCAACGCCGAGAAGATGGTTGCTGATCTCGAGGACGCCTATGTGCTCCTGCATGAGAAGAAGCTCTCCGGCCTGCAGGCGATGCTGCCGGTGCTGGAAGCGGTGGTGCAGACCGGCAAGCCGCTCCTGATCGTGGCCGAGGACATCGAGGGCGAGGCGCTCGCCACGCTCGTCGTCAACAAGCTGCGCGGCGGGCTGAAGGTCGCGGCCGTGAAGGCGCCGGGCTTCGGCGATCGCCGCAAGGCGATGCTGGAAGACATCGCGATCCTCACCGCCGGGCAACTGATCTCCGATGACCTCGGCATCAAGCTTGAGAGCGTCACGCTCAACATGCTGGGTCGCGCCAAGAAGGTCATCATCGACAAGGAGAAGACCACGATCGTCGACGGCGCCGGCAAGAAGAAAGAGATCGAGGCGCGCGTCGCCCAGATCAAGGCGCAGATCGAAGAGACCACGTCCGACTACGACAAGGAGAAGCTGCAGGAGCGGCTCGCCAAGCTCGCGGGCGGCGTCGCGGTGATCCGCGTCGGCGGCGCGACCGAGGTCGAGGTCAAGGAGAAGAAGGACCGCGTCGAGGACGCGCTCAACGCCACCCGCGCGGCGGTCGAGGAAGGCATCGTGCCGGGCGGCGGCGTCGCGCTGTTGCGCGCTAAGAAGGCGGTCGGCCGGATCCATAACGAGAATCCCGACGTACAGGCCGGCATCAACATCGTGCTCAAGGCGCTGGAGGCCCCGATCCGTCAGATCGCGGAGAACGCCGGCGTCGAGGGCTCGATCGTGGTCGGCAAGATCGTCGAGAACAAGGAAGAGACGTTCGGCTTCGATGCTCAAAGCGAAGAGTATGTCGACATGGTCGAGAAGGGCATCATCGACCCGGCCAAGGTCGTGCGCGCGGCGCTGCAGGACGCGGCTTCGGTGGCGGGCCTCTTGGTGACCACCGAGGCGATGGTTGCGGAGGCGCCGAAGAAGCAGGCGCCGATGCCTCCGATGCCGCCCGGCGGCGGCATGGGCGGAATGGATTTCTGATCCGCCCGACACAGACGGTTCAAGCAAGGGCGCGGCGCAAGCCGCGCCCTTTTCGTTTGCCGCACCAGTTCGCCCTCACCACCCGATCGCGCGCGGCAGCCAGGTGGCAAGGCCGGGGAAGAAGAACACCAGCACCAGCGCCAGCACCTGCATGCCCACGAACGGGATGACGCCGCGGTAGATGTCGCCGGTCGTCACCTGCGGCGGCGCGACCCCACGCAGGAAAAACAGCGCCCAGCCGAACGGCGGCGTGAGGAACGAGGTCTGCAGGTTCACGCAGATCATGGTGGCGAGCCACACCATGTCGACATGCGCCGCAATGAAGATCGGCAGGAACAGCGGCACCGCGATGTAAGAGATTTCGATCCACTCGATGAAGAAGCCGAGCACGAAGATGATCAGCATCAGGAACCAGATGGCGCCGGACGTGCCGCCCGGCACGAACGCAAAGAAGTCCTGCACCAGCCGTTCGCCCTGCAGGCCACGAAACGCGAGCGAGAATACCTGGGCGCAGATCAGGATGAACATCATCATGGCGGTGATGCGGGTGGTCGCGTAGGTGGTGTCGCGTAGCACCGCCCACGACATCCGCCCGCCGATGGCGGTGACCACGATGGCGCCCAGCGCCCCCATCGAGGCCGCTTCGGTCGGCGCCGCGATGCCGCCGATGATCGAGCCGAGCACCGCAACGACCAGCGCGATCGGCGGCAGCACCACGCGCAGCAGCTCGCCGATGAGCTCGACGCTCGACAGCATCGCGCGCTCTTCCTTGGACACCGCCGGAACCATCTGCGGACGCAAGACACCGAGAAGAAGCAGGTAGGCGATGTAGATACCCGCGAGCATCAGGCCCGGGATCATCGCGGCCGCAAACAGTGTGCCGACCGATTCGTTCAGGATATCGGCGAGCAGGATCAGGATCAGGCTCGGCGGAATGATCTGACCGAGCGTGCCGGAGGCGCAGATGACGCCGCAGGACAGCCCCTTGTCGTAGCCGCGCCGCAGCAGCGTCGGCAGCGCGAGCAGGCCGAGCGTCACCACCGTCGCGCCGACGATGCCGGTCGTCGCTCCCATCAGGATGCCGACGACGATGATGCCGATGCCGAGCCCGCCGCGCAGATTGCCGGCCGCATGCCCGATGACCTCCATCAGGTCTTCGGCCAGCTTCGACTTCTCCAGCATCATGCCCATGAACACGAACAGCGGCATCGCGATCAGCGTGTAGTTGGTCACCACACCGAAGATGCGATTGGGCAGGAGATGGAACAGCAGGGTCCCGAACCCGATATAGCCGAACACGAAGCCCGCGGTTGCAAGCGTCAGCGCAACCGGCACGCCCGCCAGCAGCAGCACGAAGAACGACACCAGCATCAGGAGCGCGAGCAGCTCGTTGAACGGCATCACGCGCCTCTGCGAAAGGCGAGATAGAAGCGGATGGCATGGCCCAGGCCCTGCACGAACATCAGTGCGAAGCCGATCGGGATCAGGGCTTTCAAGATGTAGCGCGCGGGAATCCCGCCCGGATTGGCCGACCCTTCCCCGATCGACCAGGACTGCATCACGTAGCTCACGGACAGCCAGATCACGATCAGGCAGATCGCCATCAGGATCAGCGACGAGACGAACTCGACGAAATCCTTGGTTCTTTGCGAGAAGCCGGAGAACAGCACGTCGACGCGCACGTGCTCACCGTGGCGCAGCGCATAGGACATGCCGAACAGGCAGATCGGCGCCATCAGGTGCCACTCAAGCTCCTGCGACCAGACCGAGCCGGTGTGAAGGACATAGCGCAGGATGACGTTGCCACCCATCACGATGGCGAGCGCAAACGACGACCAGGCGGTGATCCGGCCGACCACGTCGATGAAAGTATCGATGCGGTCGGCCAGCCGTTCCGCGGACGTGGGGTCAGCCACGGGGCCTGATCTTGCTGTGATAAACGGCCTCGCTGTAGGCCGCCCAGGCATCGAACTTGGCCATGTAGGCCATGTACGACTCATGCACCTTCTTGGTGACGGGGTCGCGCGCCACCGCTTCGGCCAGAATCTTGGTGTTGGCCGCGCGCAGCGCCGCCACCACCGCATCGGGCAAGGGCGCCGCGTGCACGCCCTGGTTCTTGATCAGGTCTTCCATCGCTTCGGCGTTGTTCTTCTGGCACCAGGCCTCGCTGATGACGTTGCAGGCCGCGCAGGCGTTCTCGATGATGGCCTTGAGGTCGGCCGGCAGGCTCGCCCATTTCGCTTTGTTGACGATCAGCTCGCTCGCGGTCGCGGGCTCGTGCCAGCCAGTGGTGTAGTAGTATTTCGCCGCGCGCTGCAGCCCGAGCTGGCGATCGAGATAGGGACCGACGAACTCGGCCGCGTCGATCACGCCGCGCTCCAGCGCCGGAAAGATCTCGCCCGGCGGCAACAGCCGCACGTCGACGCCGAGCTGCTGGTAGACGCGCCCCGCGAGGCCTGGGATGCGCATCTTGAGGCCCTTGAGGTCCTCCACCTTCTCGATCGGCTTCTTGAACCAGCCGGTCATCTGCACGCCGGTATTGCCGCACAGGATCGGCACCAGATTGAAGCGGTCATAGACCTCGCGCCACAACTGCGCGCCGCCGCCATCGTAATACCAGCCGTTGAAGCCCTGAAAGTTCAGTCCGAACGGCACCGCCGTGAAGTATTGCCCGGCGAACACCTTGCCGGTCCAGAAATAGGCGTTGGCGTAGTTCATCTCGACCGTGCCGGACGACACGGCGTCGAAGCCTTCCGCCGCCGGAATGAGCTCGCCCGCGCCATAGAACTGAATCTTGATCCGGCCGTTCGACATCTCCTCGATGCGCTTGATCAGGTCCTTGGCGCTGCCTGGCCCGGTCGAATAGAAGGCCGCGTTCGGCCCATAGAAGCTCGTCATTTTCCAATTGAACGTGGTCTGGGCACGTACGATGGCCGGCGCCCCAACGGTACCGACCGCTCCGGCCAAAGCGAGCTTGGCAAAATCACGACGCTGCATGGCTACCTCCGATGAACGCGATACCTTTCCGCGCGTAGCAAGCCATGGGCCACACCCGCTCTCCGTGAGTTGCAGCACGCTGGGCGCACGCGACGAGGGCTGTTTGCCCAAATCTGAGGCGGCGACTGCCCAGCGAATTGCCATGCCTTCCCAGGCGGCCGGTGCTCAATGCGACGACAGCTGATAGCGCAGCTCGGTCGGACCGATCAGCACCAGCACATCGCGTTCGGTCCGCCAGTGTGTCACCTGTTCCAGCGCCGCCGCCATCGCCTCATCCCGCTGTAGCCGCTCGGGCGTGCAGCCGTCCTCGCGCATCGCACCGAGCGTGAATTTGATCGTGTTATCTGCGACCTCGGCGCGGCCGTCGCCGCTCTTGCACCACAAGTCGACGATCGCGCGGCCATCGCGCAGGATTTCGAGGATCGGCACGCGCTTGGAGCCCCGCAGCGGCTTCGCGACAAGCAGCATCTCGCGCTCGAATGGAAACTCCGTCGCAAACGCTGCTGCCGATGACAGGATTGCCACCACACCAGCAAGCATTGTCCCGCAAGCCGCACCATTCCATCGCCGCATCGCTTCAGTCCTCCTCTCATGTCAAAGTGGCAACTCATCAACGTGGCAGTTCACGCACCGCGCGCGCCGCCTGGTCGATGGCGACGTGCGCATAGGCCTCCCATTGTGAATCCGAATTCGCGATCGTCACGCGACCGACCGGCTGGCGCGCCGCCACCATCACGGTCTCGTCGTCCTTGTCCTCGTAGAGCGAATTCGCCCCGTAGGAATAGCCGTGCGACCAGCGATTGACCGTGATCGCAGCGATGTCGCGCGCCGAGGAGAACCCGCCCGCTCCCAGCATGCGGTCAAGCTCGTCGCGAATGCGTGCCTCGAAGTCCGCGAACGTCATGGTGAGCAGCTTGCCGCGCCCGATCCGGAAGCGCGTGCGCGCATCGAGGCCCGGGCTGAGCTCGACCGGCACATGCACGAGGTGCAGGCACATCGGCTCGTTGGGACTGCGGGAGTGGCGATAGCCGCCCAGGCTCACCGGGTAGTCGAGCTTGACGCGCGAATGGAAAGACATCGGCGCCTCGATCTCATGCACGCCGAGACGCACCCAGGGATGCCAGTTGCGCACCAGCACCTTGTTGTAGACGAGCGGCGCGCGCACGTTCTGAGCCAGCGCCTTCTTCTGTTCCGCGGGCGCCTCCGGCATGAGGTACGGAACGATGGCATTGAAGCAGGCCAGCACCGCGTGCTTGGCGGCCACGCGATGAAGCCGGCCCGCCCGCACATAGGCGAGCTCGACGCCGTTGCGGACGTTGCGGACGTTCACGCACGTGCTGTTGAGCCGGACGCGCACGGGCGCGCCAGGCCTGTCGAGCTTCGAATAGTCGAACCGCGCCAGCACGATGTCGTCCATGCTGCGGCCGCGCGCCGCGGCTGGAATGAGTGAGCGCACCAGGAGGCGAGCGATCGACGCGTTGCCGTCCGGGAAATGGTGGATGTAGGGCTCGTTGAGCTCAGGGTTGGCGGTGTCGGGAAGGCCGAGCCCTTCGAAGCCCGGATAGCCGGCCTCGCGCGCATCAGCGGCCGAGATCGCGTCGGCCCCGAGCGCATAGAAATCGAGCGGACGGCCCTGAAAACAGTTGGCGACTTCCTCGGCGCAGCCGCAGGTCTTGATCAGGTAGTCGCGATAGCTCGTCGTCTTGAGAAAGGCGAGCTTCTCCTCGACGCTCTTGCCGGCGAGCGGATCGCTCTTGCCCTCGTAGAGAGCGACGAGCTGCGCCTTGCTCTGATCGGAGATCGGGAATTGCGCCACGAAGTCGCCGATCGGCTTGCCGTTGCGATGATCGGGCGCGATGTCGTCGCTCACCATCGCCTGCGGATCGCCGGTCGCCAGCACATCGCGGCCGAACGTCTCGCGCGCGAAGAACACGCCGCGCGACAGATTGAGCGACGGATAGAGACCGCGCTCGAACGCGGTCTCGAAACGGTCGACGTCTATGCCGAGCCCCTTGATCAGGAGCTTGGCCACCGGGCTCCAGAGCGTTTTCGGCGACTGTATCGATTCGCTGCCGCCATAGCCCACGATCAGGCGCCGGCCGAGACGGAACTCGTTGCGCTTGGCGTGGCCGCCGAAATCGTCGTGATTGTCGAGCACCAGGATGCGGGCGCGGCGGCTCACGGTGTGCCGGTAGAACCACGCGGCCGCGAGCCCGCTGATGCCGCCGCCGACCACGACCAGGTCGTAGCGCTCCTCGATCGGCCGCCGGTCGAGCGGAAACGATTTGCCGTCGCGCAGAGCATGCGCGACCTCGAACGAGCCTGGATGATGCCCGCGCAAGCCGGTCAGCGCCGGCGGATAGCGCAACGGCTGGGCGGCCAGCTGCTCCGCCGGCGTGAGGCCTGCGGCGATCGTCAGGGCGGTGCCGTTGAGAAAATCGCGGCGGGTAATATCGCTCATTCGTCACGTGCCTTTGGGTTCATTAGAGGACAAGCTCACCCACCGCGCGCGCCGCCTGGTCGATCGCGAGATGCGCGTAGGCGTCGCCGCCGGCATCCGAATTGGCGATCGCCACGCGGCCGACCCTCGCGCGCGCGCGTTCGATCACCTTGTCATAGCCATCGCCATCGAACAACGAATTCTCCACATAGCCGTAGCCATGCGGCCAGCGATTGACCGTGATCGCCGCAATGTCGCGCGCGCTCGCGAAGCCGCCGGCGCCCAGCATGCGGTCGAGCTCGCTGCGAATTTTCTCCTCGAAATCCGCGAACGTCATCTGCAAGAGCTTTTGCTGACCGATCCGGAACTGCTCGCGCGCGGTCAGGCCCTGGTTGGGAGCGCCAGCGACATGGACGAGATGCAGGCAGATCGGCTCGGACGGATCGCGCGGATGCCGATAGCCGCCAAGGCTGACCGGAAAGTCGAGCGCGACGCGGGTGTGGAACGACATCGGCGCCGTAATGTCGGAGAGCTTCAGCGCCGCCCACGGCCGCCAGTTGCGCACCATCACGTTAGTATAGACGATCGGCGTCTTGACGTTCTGCGCGAGCGCGGCGCGCTGCGCCGTTGGCAGCTCCGGCATCAGATACGGGATCATCGTGTGGAAGCACGCGAGCACCGCATGGCGGGCCTCGACCCGATGCATCGCGCCGCCGCGCATATAGCCGATGAGAACCTTGTCGGGCGCGTTGCGCACGTCGATGCAGGTCGAGTCGAGCCGGATGCGCACCGCGTTGCTCGCCCGGTCGAGCGCAGCGTAGTCGAACGGCGCCAGCACCACATCCTCCATGGTGTGACCGGGAGCAACGCCCGGGATGAGCGCGCGCACCAGAAGACGCGCGAGCGAGGCGTTGCCGTCGGGAAAATGATAGATGTAGGGCTCGCTGTTGCCGCCCGACGACGGCAGCCCGAGGCCGCCGAAGCCCGGGTAGCCCATGTTGCGCACGTCGGCCGCCGGCACCGCATCGCAGCCGAGCCCGAAGAAGCCAGCGGTGCGGCCCTGGAAGCAGTTGGCGACCTCCTCGCTGCAGCCGCAGATCTTGACCAGATAGTCGCGGTAGCTCGTGCGCTTGAGGATGCGCCGCTTCTCCTCGATGCTGCGCCCAGCGAGCGGGTCGCGCGTCGCATCGTAAAGCGCGAGCAGCTGCTGCCTGCTCGCCTCCGCCATCGGCAGATCGGCGACGAATTCGCCAAGCGGCCGCGCATTGGAGAGAGCGCGCGTGGTGGCATTGCCCGACGCTGTCAGCGCGTCGCCGGGAATGAGCACGTCGCGGCCGAACAATTCGCGCGGCAGGAACAGGCCGCGCGAGAGCCCGAGCGAAAAATAAAGCCTTCGCTCGAACGCGGTCTCGAACCGGGTCACGTCGACGCCGAGATCGCGCAGCAGGCCCTTGGCGGCCTCGCTCCACTTGGTGTTGGGCCCATCGATCGACTGGCTGCCGCCGTAGCCGATCAGCAAGCGGCCATCGACCATGAACTCGTTGCGCTTGGCGTGGCCGCCGAAGTCGTCGTGGTTGTCGAGCACGAGAATGCGCGCCTGCGGCTGCGCGCGACGATAGAGGTAAGCAGCCGCCAGGCCGCTGATGCCGCCGCCGACAACGACCAGATCGTAACGCTCCTCAGGCTCCAGCCGCTCGATTGCAAGGCGTGACGGGTCGCGCACGAATGCATGCGCGGCCTCGAAGCTGCCGGGATGCTGCCCGCGCAGGCCGGTCAGCGCTGGCGGATAGCGCGACGGCTGTGCCGCCAGCTGCGCGGCGGGCGTGAGCCCGGCCGCAATCGCGAGCGCGCTGCCGTTGAGGAAATCGCGGCGGGAAATCTCGCTCATTCGCAACCCTCGCTCAATCCTGAATGCGCGCCAAATCCTGAAAGCGCGCCACGCCTGCCGCACGGGCTGGCAGCGCGGCGGTTTCGGGTATAGTCGCGACCTACCACGGGAGGGACCATGTCGCAAAAATATGCCGGCGCCGCGCGGGCGCCGCAGGCTCCGAAGCAGCCGCTGCCGCCGATGAGCTGCGATTGTCACCTGCACGTCTTCGGCGATCCGGCCCGCTACCCCGACCGCAATCCCAATCCGGTGCACAAGTCGCTGGAAGCCACCTGGGAGGATGCGCTTGCGATCCACCGGGCGGTGGGCTTCGGCCGCGGCGTGTTCGTGCAGCCCGCCAACTACGTCAGCGATCACACCTATCTCAAGGAGGCGCTGGCGCGGGTGCCGCGCGCCGACTATCGCGCCACCGGCATCCTGGACGACAGCGTCAGCGACGCCGAGCTGCTGCGCCTGCACGAGGCCGGCATGCGCGGGGTGCGGTTCAACTTCGTGCGCCAGTTCAAGATGGCGCCAAGCCCGGAAAGCTTCGCCCGCTCGCTCCAACGCATCCGACCCTATGGCTGGTACGCCAAGCTTTTCATCGGCGCCGACGAGCTCCCCGATTATATCGACATGTTCCGCACCATCACGACGCCGATCCTGATCGACCACATGGCACGCACGCCGCCCGGCCACCCGGCGCGCCATCTGGTCCTCGAGATGCTCAAGCGCGAGAATGTCTGGATGCTGCTCGGCAACGGCCATCGCATGTCGACGCAGGCGCAAGGGTGGGACGACGTGGTGCCGTTCGGCCGCGAGCTTTACGAGACCGCACCCGACCGCTGCATCTTCGGCACCGACTGGCCGCACACCCACAGCCAGAAGGAAGGCGGCGGGCCGCAGGAGGATGCGCTCATCGGGCTCCTCTATCGCTTTCTGCCGGACGAGAAGGCGCGCCGCGCGGTGTTGGTCGACAATCCGGCAAGGCTGCATGGGTTTGCGTGAGCTCCGAACGCGCCGTTTGAAATCGCGGTGGATCTTGGTTCCGTTTTGTCAAAACGCTGTGACACGTGCGCTTCACTTCGCTCTGTTCGCCGCGCGCATCTGTGTTGCCCGCAGGCGGGCAAAAGCGTGTGACGCCGTTGACACAACAGGCGTTTCCGGCGCGGTGGGTTCGTTTTGGCAAAAATCTGCGACACGCGTTCGCCCGTGTGGCCGCACCCTGTTTTCCGTTCGCCCCCGCGAAAGCGGGGGCCCAGAGGCCACGCGCTCTGATCTCTCTCTCGTCGTCCCCGCGCAGGCGGGGACCCAGAACCACCGGGCTCTCCGCTGTTCCGAAGTCGTCGCCACATCACCGCTGCTGCGGCGTATGGGTCCCCGCCTTCGCGGGGACGACAGCGGAAAGGTGCGTGCACGTGTGACCGTCATGCTGCGCCCGCGGCATTTCACCTGCTCACTTTCAAACAGCCTGCGCCCCGTCAGTCAGCGCGCATCAGACAAACTGAGACCCTCCCCTGTTGCTTTGCTTGGGCGCGGGGGTTCGCCCGTCTTCCGCTTTCCTCACCGCCCCTCAATCGAGGGGGATGGCGCGCCGACAAGGCGCAGTGCCCGGATTGCTCCGGGCGATGTCCGGCTGCGGCCGGACCATGGTGCACGACTGTGGTGTGTACAGTGGTGCACCCGCGCCTCTCGGCGCGCCAACGCGGCATCTTGGCTTATCGCCTTTGACGGTGGTCGGACCGGGCCGGCTCCATAGTGGCCGACGAGGCTGCCCGAGTACCGCCCGGGGACGGGGCTTGCGTCATCACCCCGCTCGCGGGTGCCGCTCCCGTTCCCCGCCTGGCGAACGCCTCCGGAAGGCGCCCCTCGAACACGGAACGGGATAGGCACAATATAGGTGAATTTCACCTGTACAGGCAATAGGTCTTAGAAGCGCTGTGATGTTGTTGTTTCTCGACACATTGGCCCTCCACTAGCGGCCGCAATATTCACGGATAGTTATAGCTCATTTCCGCGATCGAGTTTGAGCCCAGTTTTGAGCTGGCCCTGACCCAAGTGCGATAAGCTCATTGGGCTCACGCTGCGCGGAACCATGGCCGATCGCATCCTCTTGCCGCGCCTCGGCGCGCCGGCGCCACGCACGCACTCGTCGTCGGCACCGACCGGCGGCTCTCCGCGCTGCAATGGCTCACTGGATTGCCATCGAGCAATCTCAACATGGGTGTCATCTCGCGCAACGAGCAGGACGTCCTGTTCGTGCCCTATCCCAACCACGTCGCGCAGGCGCAGGTGCTCGCGCCCGATGCCAGGGTGGCGTGGGGCGCCAAGGGAGCGGCCGCGCTTGCGCTCGAGACGCTGCTGGCGCGTAGCGCCCGCGGGCAGACCATCGCCATCGTCGGACAGTGCAACTATTCGCTGATCGAAGCGATGGCGGCCGAGGGCTGCAAGCTCGTCGATCTCAACCGCGCCTACAATACGCTGCGCCTCGTCAAGTCGGACGAGGAGTTCGACTGGGCACGCATCGGTTGCGCGCTGAGCGACCTCGGCAACGAGGCGCTCGCCGATCACATCTCTTCGATCGTCACGAAAGACGGCAAGGCTGGCGTGCAGCTTGGCGAATGCCTGCGCGTCACGCGTGACGGCGCCGAAAGCCTGCACCAGGCGCCCTGGGGCTTCCGGCGCCTGGGGGGATAAACGCGTTCGGCGACCGTCAATTCGTCATGGTGCGAAAGCGCAGCGTCTTGGGGCCGTGCAGCGTGAGCACATCGGCGTCGCGCCGCCAGTGCGTCACCTCCGTGAGTACCGCCAGCAGATCCGCATCCGCGCGCGCGCGCTCGGGCGCGCATTGCTCTTCGGTCTTGGAACCGGTCAAGATCGTAACCGTGTCGGCCGCCACCACGAGCTGGGCCTTCACCCGGCTGCACCAACCCTCGATCGTGGCCTCGCCCTGCGCGCCGATGACCAGCATCGGAACCCGCTTGGAGCCGCGCATCGGCTTGGCGTCCATCATGAGCTCACTGTTGTACGGAAAGCCGCGCTCGGCAGCATCGGCGGACGCGACGAGGCCAGCGAGGCAGGCGGCAAGCGCGGCAACGCAAAGCCGACGACGACCGGATCGGTACGCAGGCACAGGATCCATGTTTTGACGCTCCACTTTCATGCTCTCCAAGAACTGAAGGGGCGCCTGTATCTCACGCACGCGACCGGCAATCAATCGCAACGGGATCCGCTGCATCGAAGCAGGCGCCGCCGACAAACGGCCCTTCATACTCGGCATGATGGCAGAATTGTCGCGCCGCTCAGGGATACCGCGGCGATGCGATTGTGCTATCGTTTGAGTGTAAATCTGGGAGGGACGGCGCAATGACCGCACTTCGCAGCATCGGGCTGTTTCTCTTCGTTTGCGTCGCAACGACCGCACCCGCGTCGGCGGCCGATGATTTCTACCAGGGCAAGCGCATCACGCTGGTGGTCGGGTTCAACCCGGGCGGCGGGATCGACACCGCCGGCCGCCTGATCGCCAAGCATCTCGGCCGCTTCCTTGCGGGGCATCCCGGCATCACCGTGCAGAACATGGAGGGCGCCGGCGGCGTCATCGCGGCAAACTATGTCAACCGGGCAGCGCCTGACGGGCTCACGCTCGGCGTGCCCGGCCGCAGCTGGTTCATTGTCGGCGCGGTGAAGAACCCTTCCGCGAAATTCAACCCCGCCATGATGACCTACGTGGGCAGTAGCGGCGTCGTGAATTCGGCGCTGTGGATGCGCCCGGACTTCGGCATCACCAGCTTCGCGCGACTGATGACCGCCAAGGACAAGGTGGTGCTCGGGGGCCTGAGCGCGACCTCGCAGGATTCCATGGTACCGGCGCTGCTCGCCCAGAACGGCGTGCCGGTGCGGGTGATCCGCGGCTACAACTCCTCCGCCAAGGTGCTGCTCGCGGTCGAGCAAGGCGAAGTGCCCGGCATCTTCCACATCGTCGACGGCTTCGCGCAACGGCCGGACCTGATCGAGAAGAAGGTCGTGGTGCCGATCCTGCAGACGCAACCGGTCTTTCCGGGCCTGCCGCTGGTGCGCGACGTGATCCGCGCCAGCGACCGGCCGCTGCTTGATCTCGTGCTCGCAGGCGAGGAGTTCGGCGTGCTGCTCGCCGGCCCGCCCAACATCCCGGCCGAGCGGGTCGCCATGCTGCGCACGGCGTTCAGTGCCATGGCGCAGGACAAGGAATACGAGGCGGAGGCGGCGCGGATGAACGTGCCGCGCGGCGCGCCGCTTGCCGGCGATACCATCGCGTCCAAGATGCGCACGCTGGTCGAGACCACGACGCCCGCGATCATCGCGGCCTACGAGCGCCTCAAGGAGTGAGCGCGGCAGTTGGCGCTGGCGAAATGCGGGGACATGCCGCACGGTGGTGCCCGGATTTCGCTTGCGCTCAATCCGGGCTACACGCTCTTGAATGAACGGGCGGCCAGCCGGAACGGCCGCGCACGGAGCGAACCGCAACCATGACTGTCCTGGGAATTCCCGTCGATTTCATCCTGTTCGGCCTCACCCTCTTCGGCGTGGCGGTGTTTCATCACTACACCCTGGCGGTCGCCCTCACGGGGCTCACGGTCATCACCGCCTACAAGCTTGCATTCACGGGGTTCAAGACCGGCGCAGGACTGGTCGGCCTCGGCCTGCATCTCGAGCACGAGTGGGTGATCCTCGCCAACCTGTTCCTGCTGCTGATGGGATTTGCGCTGCTCTCGCGCCATTTCGAGCAGAGCGGTGCGCCCGACGAGATGCCCGCGGTCCTGCCGGACAACTGGACCGGCGGCCTACTGCTGCTCATGCTGGTGTTCGTGCTCTCCGCCTTTCTCGACAACATCGCGGCGGCGCTGATCGGCGGCACGGTCGCGCGCCACGTCTTCCGCGGCAAGGTTCACATCGGCTACCTGGCCGCGATCGTCGCGGCGTCGAACGCCGGCGGCGCCGGCAGCGTCGTCGGCGACACTACCACCACCATGATGTGGATTGCGGGCGTCAGCCCACTGAGTGTGCTGGAAGCCTTCATAGCGTCAGGCGCAGCGCTCATGATCTTCGGCGTGCCGGCCGCGCTGGTGCAGCATCGGCTGTCCCCGATCATGAAGCAGCCGCCACGCGGGCTGCGGATCGAGTGGGTGCGGCTCGGCATCGTGGCCATGATCCTGATCGCGGCGATCACCACCAACGTGACCGCGAACGTGAAGTTTCCGGCCTTGCTCGACCACCTCCCCATGCTCGGGATTGCGGTCTGGGTCGTGATCCTGGCCGCGGCGCCGCTGCGGCGGCCGGACTGGGCGGTGATGCCCAACACCTTCAAGGGCACGATCTTCCTGCTCTCGCTCGTCACCATCGCCTCGATGATGCCGGTCGAGGCGCTGCCGGCGGCGAGCTGGCATACGGCGCTGGGGCTCGGCTTCGTGTCGGCGGTGTTCGACAATATCCCGCTCACCGCGCTTGCCATCAAGCAGGGCGGCTACGACTGGGGTTATCTCGCCTACACGGTCGGCTTCGGCGGCTCGATGATCTGGTTCGGCTCGTCAGCCGGCGTCGCGCTCTCGAACCTTTATCCGGAGGCGAGATCGGTCGGCCTGTGGCTGCGCCACGGCTGGTACATTGCGGTCGCCTATGTGCTCGGATTTGCGGTGATGCTCTCGGTCCTGGGCTGGCACGCGGACCCGCCGCTGCGCGAGTTGCCGGCCGCAGCGACAACCACGCATTGAGGACGACCACGCATTGAGCGCGCAGCAGCCGCCTACTGGCCGCTCAGCATATTGAGCACGCCCGACAGCATCATGGTGCAACCGAGCGCGACCGCCGTGCAGAAGGCAACGCCTACGTAAGGCTCCCACTCGGTGCCGACAAAGCGATGCACCTTGCCGTCGCGCGGCAGGCAGAGCCAGAACACAATTCCGGTGAGAACAAACACCACGAGGCCGCCGACCAACGAAATCATGTGCGGCCCCTTCTCTTGAGGAGCGTGATCACGCCCGAGTTTCCACCTTTCGGAATCATGGTCTACCGATAAAGCTGGTTGGGCAGCCAGAGCCCGATCTGCGGGAAGGTGTAGAGCATGACCATCGACACGATCACGATCAGCATATAGGGCAGCACGCCGCGGAAAATGTCGTTGATGTTGACCCAGCCGGGCGCCACGCCCTTGAGATAGAACGGCGCCATCGCGACCGGCGGCGACAGGAACGATGTCTGGATGTTGAGCGCCACCAAAAGCCCGAAGAACAACGGGTCGACATCGAACGTCTTCAGGAGCGGCAGGAAGATCGGCATGAAGATGACGATGATCTCGGTCCACTCCAGCGGCCAGCCCAGCACGAAGATGATCAGCTGGGCGAGCACCATGAAGCCGGTCTGGTTCAGGTTGAGCGCCAACACGAACTTCTCGATCGGCTCATGGCCGCCGAGATAGGCGAACACCGCCGAGAACGTGAACGAGCCGATGAACAGCCAGCACACCATCGCGGTGGTGCGCGCGGACAGGAACACCGACTCCTTGAGCTGTGCGAGCCGGAACGACGTGCCGGGAATGAGCGCGATGCCGACGAACAGCGTCACGAACAGCGCGAACCCGACGGCCTTGTGGCTGACGGAAAGATCGGTGAACCCGCAGACGACCAGGTAGATGATGAAACACACCGTCAGCAAGCCGTAGGCCTGCACCAGGAGCACGTTGCGGCGCTTGGAATAGTCGGCGCCGTAGCCGACCGCGAGCAGGAGCGCACCGAGCGAGCCCATGGCAGCCGCTTCGGAGGGAGTCGCAAGCCCGAAGATGATTGAGCCAAGAGCGGCGCCGATCAAGCCGGCGAGCGGCATGAACGACGTGATCAGCGCCCAGAAGATCGTGCTGAACGGAACATTGCGCTCCTCCGGAGGCAGCTTCGGCGCCAGCTTCGGATTGAGCACCGCCATGATGATGGTGAACAGCATGTAGAGCCCGGCCAGCATGATCCCGGGGAAGAACGCGCCGGCATAGAGCTTGACCACCGACACGCCGGCGGTGGCGCCGTAGAGAATCAGCATCACGCTCGGCGGAATGAGGATACCGAGACAGCCGCCGGCGCAGATGACGCCGGAGGCGATCTTCACGTCGTAGCCGGCGCGCAGCATCGCCGGGAAAGCAAGCAGTCCCATCAGCGTGACCACCGCGCCCACGATGCCGGTGGCCGTCGCGAAGATTGCACAGGTGGCGAGCGTGGCGAGCGCGAGCGCGGCCGGAACGGGACCGGCCGCGAGCTGCAGCGAGCGGAACAGCCGGTCGAGAATGTTGGCGCGCTCGACCACGTAGCCCATGAACACGAACAGCGGGATCGAGATCAGCACGTCGTTGGTCATCACCGAATACGACCGCTGCACGAGCAGGCTGAAAATCAGGTCTCCCATCGCGAAGTAGCCGAAGAACACCCCGAGCGCCATCAGGGTGAAGGCGATGGGAAAACCGAACATGATGAAGACGACGAACAGGGCGAGCATCAGCACGCCGAGCTCGGGATTGCCCAGCCCGAACATCAGACGTCCCCTCTACCCATCCCGGCCTCTTCGGCCCGGGTCATTTCGGCCTGCTTCTTCTTCTCGGCATCTTCGAGCATGACCTTTTCAAGCTCTTCGACGTCATGCAGACGCTGAGGCCACTCACCAGCGCGAATGCACATGAGGCAACGCATGACCTCGACGGCGCCCTGGATCACCATCAGGCAGCCGACGATCACGATCAGCCACTTGAACGGCCACACGATCGGGCCGTTGGGGCTGGCCGAGGAATGCTCGTTCATGCGGCGCGACAGCTCGGCGAAGCCGTAGCCGGCGTAGACGAACGCGATCATGCCGGGAAAGAAGAAGAGGAAATAGAGCACGAGGTCCATCATTGCCTGCCGGCGCGGCGACCAGGCGCGGTAGATGAAGTCGCCGCGCACGTGGGCATTGCGGGCGAGCGCATAGGCGCCCGCCATCATGAACAGCGTGCCGTAGAGCATGTAGCTTGCGTCGAACGCCCACTCGGTCGGCGCTCCGAATATGTAGCGGGAAAACACCTCGTAGCTGGTCGTAAATGTCAGGATCAGGATGCACCAGCCGTAGGTCTTGCCGATCGCGGAGCTCAGACCGTCGACGAAGTGCAGCACCCGTTCGCCGACCGCGGTATCGCGGCTGGCGGCCGCCCGGTACTCGGCCCAGAACAGCCAAAGCAGGATCGGGATCGGCAGCAGAAAAAGATAGAGCGGGAGCTGTTTGGGGCCCCCGATCAGATTGAAGACGGGATCGAAGAGAGTGTCGAGCATCGACTATCGGGTTCCACCGACCCGAGCGATTGAGGACAGACCGCCACCGCGCGGATCGTGCGCGCGGCGGCGACAGTTGTGGTGATCAGCCGAAGAAGTGCTTGTAGGCGACCGCGAGCTCGGCAGTGCTCAGGTTGTTGACGGTCAGATAGGGCTGGGTGCGCTTGACCCACTCCTTCTGCGAGTTGATCACTTTCTTGAAGAAGGGTTCCTTGGTCTGCGCCGCAATCACCTTGTCCCAGGCCGCGAGCTGCGCGTTGAGCACGGCTTCGCTGGTATGGATCACGTTGACGTTGCGCTTCCTGATGGCGTCGAGGTCCTTCGAGTAGCGGTCATGCGCCATGTAGAACTGGTCGGCCGACGACGCATGCGCAGCGTTGCGCAGAACGGCCTTGAGCTCGGGCGCCAGCCGGTCGTACTTGGCCTTGTTGAAGATGACTTCGAACGCTTCCATCTGCTGATGATGGCTGCCCATCATGTAGTACTTCGACACATCCGGGAAGCCGAGCAGGATGTCGGAGGATGGATTGTTGAACTCGGCGGCGTCGAGCAGGCCGCGGTCCATGGCCGGCACGATCTCGCCGCCGGGCAGAATGGTGACAGACGCCCCCATCTCCTTGAACACGTCGGCGGAGAGACCGACGGTGCGGTACTTCATGCCCTTGAAGTCGTCGCCCGACTTGATTTCCTTCTTGAACCAGCCAAGCGGCTGCGTCGGCATCGGGAAATAGAGGAAGCCGACCAGGTTGAGCTTGAGGATGTTGTTGACGAGCTCCTTGTAGAGCGCCTCGCCGCCGCCGGCATAGAACCAAGCCAGCATGCTGTGGGCGTCCCAGCCGAACGACGGCGGCGTACCGAACAGCGAATAGGCTTTGTGCTTGCCGTACCAATAGGCGCACACGCCATGACCGGCGTCGAGGATGCCGGAATGCACAGCGTCCGCCATCTGGAAGGCGGGCACGACCGCGCCGGCCGCAAGCACGTCGAGCTTGAGCCGACCGCCCGTCATGTCGTTAACTTTCTTGGCGTAATCGACCGCGAATTCGTGGAAGATGTCCTTGGTCGGCCAGGTCGACTGGTATTTCCATGTCACGGTCTGGGCCCGCGAGACCTGCGGCATGGCGACCGCGGCCGCGCCGGTGACGCCGGCTGCAAGCAGGAACTTGCGTCGTGAAGCGGTTTTGGACGACTTGGATTTTTCGACAGACATGATGGGTGCCTCCCAGGCATTCAAGGATGGTTTCACGACCTTCGTCGGGCCGTTTCAAGCACTAAGCTTCAAGCACATTAACAAGCATTGCGGCCCGGTATTCCAACGGGCCTACAAGTAGTTTGACCAGACGCACGGAGATTCCACAAGCCTCCTTTGGTCGTGGGTAAAAGGCAGGCCGCACCCGGGTTTACGCCACGGATGGCCGTTGACAGCATTCGAGGACCAGATCGTGCAAGCCGGATGATTTCGCGCCGATCGGGTGCGCGGGGTGCGCGCGCGCCCTCACCACCAGCGCCGTGGCCAGGAGCCGCGCTGAAATAGATTGTGCCAAGCGAAGGCAAACGCCGCCAACAGGCACACACCGACCGCCACCGGAATCAGAAAGAAATCCCATGATTTGTCGTAGATAACGACGATCAGCGGATCGATGCCCGCCGGCGGATGGAATGTGCGTGTGCCCTGCATGACCGCCATCGCGACCCCGACCGCACAGGCGGCGGTCCAGGGCGAGGTCCCGGTCAGCTTCACGATCACGAGGCCGACGAGGGTTGCCACAA
Source organism: uncultured Alphaproteobacteria bacterium (assembly GCA_963753575.1). Classification (GTDB taxonomy): domain Bacteria; phylum Pseudomonadota; class Alphaproteobacteria; order Rhizobiales; family Xanthobacteraceae; genus VAZQ01. The sequence goes on along the minus strand of CAVWCR010000001.1, from coordinate 40,900 downwards.
GATGACCTCCGACCAGCGCGCGTGGCTGCGCCGGCTCCACGTCCGGGCTACCCATCACCAGCACGATCGAAGTCGCGAACGGGACGAATATCAGTGGGATGGAAAAGCGATCGGACATCAGCTCCATGAGCGCGATGGCGGCGGCGCCGCCGGCCGCGCCTGCAATCACGCCGAGGAGCAGCCTCCAACTTATCTTGGGATATCCGGCCGGATCTTCGATCACGATGCGACCTTAAGCTCTTGCTGGCCGCTGTTCCAGGTCAGGCGTCGATCTCACTGTCGACGCAAATCAGTGGCGGCTCAAAACGAAACGGGCGGCGGCTCTTGCTGAGCCACCGCCCGCCGAAGGGTGGACGACCGCGACTACTTCAGGTTCGACAAGGCGGTCAGGTCGAACTTGGAGGCAACCACGAAGGTCGGGTTACACCACTTGGAGGTGCCCGGAGTGTTCGTCCCGCCGGTGAGACCACGCAGGTCGCCCGTGAGAGCAAAGCATTCCGACGTGGTCGTGTCGGTGTCGTAATAGCGCAGGTCGAGTGAGAACACGCCCTGGGTGAACGTGACACCCACGTTCCAGGTCCAGTAGTCAGGCAGGTTGGCCGAACCGAGGATGGGATCGGTGGTGCCCAGCGAATAGTGGCCAAGCTCGCCGGAGAACGACCAGCCGACCTCCTTCATCTGCCCCCACAGCGGCATGGTGAAGGACGGCATCGTGACCTTGGCGGTGCCCGACGCGTAGAAGCCGTAAGCGCCCGTGTTCAACCAGTCAGGCGAGTAGAAGAAATTCGCACCGACAGAGAACTTGTCCTTGATGACGTCCCAGCCGACCTTGCCGTACACTTCCCAGTAGTCGGTGTCTTTCAAGGTCCAGATATTGCCGGTGTTCACGAAGGTCGCGGCGCCCGCGCCGTCCAGGAACACCTGCCGCTCACGCGCGTAGTAGTAATAGATGAACCCGAAATCGAACGCGAGCGGACCGACGGTCGGCCGGAAGCCGCCGTAGAAGTCGCATTCGCAGCTCGGATGGGTGGGGAGATCGACGGCCCAGTACTGGCTGCCAGCGTAGAGCTGCAGGGCCGAATTCACGTTGTAGCGGGTCTCGACATAGGCCGTGACCGACGCGCCACGATCCGACTGCGAGATGCCGCGGAAGTTATAGTCCGACATCAGCGCGCCGCCCAAGGCCACGTCCCATGGAGTTGGCTCAGCCGCCTTCCGTGGCGCCTTAACCGGCATGTCAGCGGCCATCGCGGAGGACATCGCCCCCAACAAAGCAGCTGCGACAGTCGATACAACCAGTTTGTTCATTGTCCACCCTCGTCCCTGAATTCCGCCCCCCGGAGGGCGTCGATTGAACCCCTGCGACTGCCAACACCCCTAGAAAGACTCGATGGCCGTCACTAATAGGTGCAAATTAACATGATCCCGAGAAAAACCAGCAAGGCGAAAGCAGCGTCAAATGCTGCATTTTTGGGCGATTCCAGTGAATTGGAGTGGAAAGAATCCGAGTGTGGCAAAAGCATCACATTTTTTGGGGTCAATCCGGGTGGAAAAACGTCTCTGCGCAACCAAAACCGCCCTTCCAGCCCCGCTTGCGGCCATCGCCGACAGCATGATTCGGAGGATCGGCTCCCACCCGGAGCGGGATGCCGGCCCTGGATACCGCACCGCAACAGGGTGACGGCCAAGCGCAGGTCAGGCGGCCGCCTTCTTGCGATTGGCCTCCAGCCGGGCATCGACCAGCGCAACCTGGGCGTCGATTGCCGGATGGCTCAGGCCCTTCTGCCGCGCGATCAACTGCACCAGCTTGTCGGCGCGCTCGATATTGGGGGCGCCATTGTTGAGCGCGCGCGCCGCCGAAGCCGGGCGGGTGAGACTCTGTGCAGCGGCGGCATATTTCTCGAAAGGAACCAGGTCCTCCGGCTTGGCGCCGAGCCTGACGCAAAGATCAAACACGAAATTGTAGACCGAGCGCGATGTCTCGAGGTCGCTGTGCACCGCCTCTTGGGCGGTCCGCATGCCGTCCTTGGTCACACAGCGATAGTTGCCGGCGAGCAGCATCGCCCACTTGGCGAGCGGCACGAAGATGAAGTCATGCACGCGCAGTTTGACCGGCAGCTCGACCTTGCCTTCCGGCGTGTCATATCGCACCGCGTCAATCTCCTGCTCGAGCTGGCGCAGGATGGCGGTCGACTTGTCGCTATCGAACCGCGCGACCTTGAAGTTGGTCGGCAGCGTGACCAACAGCACGTTGACCTTCTCCTCGGGCGGACGGATCGCCTGCGGGTCGGGACTGCACAACGTGATGCATCCGGGATCGAAGCTGTCCCAAACGCTCGGGTCGGTATAGGCGACTTTGAGCGCATCGTAGTCCAAGCCTGGAATGCGCTTCACATAGGGCAGCGGCGGCATGTTCATAATCGACATGCAGGGCACGCGCGACTTCGCCACCGCGTCGAGCAATTCACGCACCCCGGGAGATCGGTACTGCGGCTCCTGCATCGCAAGCCCGATCAGATCGAAGTCCTTCGGGTTCACGTCAGCCGGACCACACGCAGATACCGTTCCGGGAAGCTTGCGCAGAGTCGAGTTCGACCAGATCCTTGCGGCCCCTGACCGGCAGGCGCACGCGGAAGCCCTCGGCATTGATCAGGTCTGCCTCAGCCGGCAGACACACGAGCTTGACGGCATGACCGCCGAACAGAAGCTTGGAGGCGAGCAGCGACCCGTAGGACGCGCCCATGATGAGGATGTTGCAAGTCGCCGGCATAGCGCACCTCGTCCGTGGCAGATGGGGAGAGGGATTGCGGCGCACGACCGCCTGTCCCGCAAGCGCAAATGCTATTGGGCCTAGCAGGCCGATGCAATGCGCGAATCGGTCAGGCAAGGACGGCCGCGATCGGCACCGGCGCCAACCTCACGGCACCATTTGCAGACTGTTTGCGGCACCATTTGGCTTGCGGCGCTATTGGCCAACACTATTTGCGCCGCGCCCCGACGGCGCGCAGCAACCTACGAGCCCGCGCGTCAATTCATTGCGAGCGCATCCCGGCATTCGCTGCTCTCCATCCGCCGTCCGGGACGGATCGCCGGGAGCTGGCAGGCTTTGACGTCAGATCCTGACGTCAGACTTCCGGGTCAGACTTGGCCACAGACTTGGCCACGTCCCCGGTCGAAGCCACGGCCGCCGCGCCGGTTGGGCACGTGACCTCCCGCTCGCAGGGAGCGATGGCGCGTTACGACCCCTCGCCGCTGCCCGGAGTCATCCAAGACGGCATTGCGGGCGCCGGAGCAGGGGCTGCCGCCGGCGCTGCAGCAGCAGCCTTCGGCTTCGGCTTCGCCTTGCGCACCTTCTTCTTCTTCGGGGCAGCCTTCTGGGCAGCCTTCTTGGCAGCCTTTTTCTTCTTCTTCGCTGCTACGACCTTCTTGCCCTTTTTAACCTTCTTGGTCTTTGACTTTGCCTTCTTCGCCTTCTTCGCCTTCTTCGCCATGATCGACCTCCCGATCGGTTTCGGCCAATGACACAACTCTCATGCCGACCTTGCGGTGAACGTGCGTTGCAACGCCGGCGGCACCCAGCCCCCTGTCGCCCAATCGATCAATTCGATCGTATGGACAACCGGGATCACTGTCCCTGTCGCGATCTGCCTGATGCAGCCGACATTGCCGGCGGCGATCACGTCGGGCTTAAGCTTCTCGATATTCCCGACTTTGCGCGCACGCAACATCTTCGCCAACTTCGGCTGCAGAATGTTGTAGGTACCTGCCGATCCGCAGCACAAATGGCCCTCCGGCACCTCCCTCACCCTGAAGCCCAACCGTGACAACAGCTCCTTCGGCTCACGCGTGATTCGTTGACCGTGCTGGAGCGCGCAGGCGGCGTGATAGGCGACCACCTTGCCGTTGGAAGCATGCTCCGGGAGCAAGTGGGCGCGTGCCAGATACTCGCAGACGTCCATGGCCAGCGCCGACACCTTGGCAGCAGCGGACGCGTGGACCGGGTCGTTGCGCAACATGAAGCCGTAGTCCTTGAGCGTCACTCCGCAGCCAGAGGCTGTCACCAGGATGGCATCGACCGACGGCGCCAGCGCCGACCAGGCCGCAATGTTGTGGACCGCGGCCGCATGGGCCTCCTCCGCGCGTCCCATGTGATGAACGAGGCCCCCGCAGCAGCCCTGCCCTTGCGGCACCACGACCTCGATGCCATGGCGGCACAGCACCCGCACCGTCGCCTCCAGAATCGAGGGTCCGACCACTGGCGTCACACATCCCGTCATCAGCGCGACCCGGCCCTTGCGCACGCCTTCGGCCGGGAAGACCTGCGGCCTTTCGACGGCGCTGCGCTTGGCCAATCGTCTTGGCGCGAGCTCGATGAGGGCAGCAATGCGCCGCAGCCGCAGCGCCGACAGCACCGCCGCAAACGGCTTGCCGAGGATGCCGAGCAACAGCGCAGCGCGCAGGCGACCGTTATGGGGCAGCACCCAGGCGAGCAGGTCACGCAGCATCCGGTCCAGCCGCGGCCGCCGATGGGTCTCCTCAATCACCGTGCGGGCGTGATCCACGAGGTGCATGTAGTGCACCCCGGAGGGGCAGGTGGTCATACAGGCGAGGCACGACAGACAGCGGTCGATGTGCGTAACCAGCTCAGGCGTGGCCGGCGCCCCCTGCTCCAGCATCTCCTTGATCATGTAGATGCGCCCGCGCGGCGAATCGCGTTCGTCGCCGAGCAGCACATAGGTCGGGCAGGTGGCGGTGCAGAAGCCGCAATGCACACAGGCGCGGAGGATCTTTTCCGACTCGGCGACCTGCGGATTGGCAAGCTGAGCAAGGGTGAAGGTCGTTTGCATTGATGGCTCACCATAGGCCGTCGCGGCCACGCGGTGAAGGCCGCCGCGCGTCGCCGCAGTGCCGCAACCTGACCGCATGGCAATGTCTCAGCGGCGGTCATTTCTGACCGAAAAGTAATCTGAACGGCCGCCCCCCGCCGCTCGACTAATGCAGGCGGGGGCGGTGGAGACAACCATGCCTGTAGATCTGGAAAGACGCGCGCTCATCGGCCTCGGCCTGATGTGGCTCAGCGGCGCGCGCGCCGACGCTGCCAGAGCGGCCCGCGATGTGACCGGTGTCTGGTCGGCGGAGGTCCGCACCGGCAGAAAGGGAGAGAGCGGCGAGCAGATGATCGTCACGGCGGGGGGCGTGATCTTGACGGAGGGCGTCCTGATCGATTCGCGCTACGAAATCGACGGGACCAGGATCACAATGACGCCGGTGGACGAGCGTCTCGGCCCACCCGAGGAGTTCGAGTTCACGGTCGAGAGCGACACGATGACCATGGTCTCCGCCGACGCGAAGTCCCGTGTCATGACGCGCGTCCATCCGCCCTATGAAGGCGCGCACCCGGTCGTCGGCGAGTGGACCTGGCCGCTGTTAGTGACCTGGAACCTGGTGCAGCGCTTCTCACGCAAGGGCGCCGCGCAGTTCGTGTTGCCGTTGGAGATGGACAAGGGCCCTTATCGGATGGAGGGCGACACGATGCACATCAGGGTCGCGCGCAAGCCGCCCTTTGCCCTCACGGTCAGGCGAGAAGGCAACCTGCTGATCACCCGCAACGCGGACGGCAAGGAGACCCGGTTCGTCAGGTTCGACTACTAACCGCCTACACGCCCGCCCACATGCGGCCGGGATTGAGCACGCCTTTCGGATCGAAGCCCTGCTTGACCCGCTTGGTCAGGCGCGCGAGCCCCGGATCCTGCGGCGCGAACACGTCGATGGTGGCGCGGACAGCAGCCGGCGCACGGATGAGCATGGCCTGCCCGCCGCAGGTTGAGATCGCGCGCCGCACGAGCGCCGCGCCGGCGTCGTCGGAGGGCGGCAGCATCACCCAGACGAGCCCGCCGGCCCAATCGTAGAGCGCTTCCGCGTCGGCGCCGAGCCCACGCACCACCTCGGCGCCGCGGGTCGGGGCGGTCACGATGCGCCAGACCGGTCGCGCCGACGCTTCCCGCGTCGCCGCAAACGGGGTCACGTCGCGTACGGCGCGCCAGACGCTGCGGGTGACGATCTCGTCGCTCGCCCGCGCCTCGCCGAACGCCTTCATGGTGGCGATCAGCACGCTCTTGCGATGTTCGACCGAGGGCGCCACACCCTCGAGCCGGAACAGCGTAAGCGAACGGCCGGCACCGACCACCTCGCCTAGCGTCATGCGTCCGGCTACCGCGGCGGGCAGATGGGCCGCGCCCGAGACATCACAGGGCGCCGCCATGGCGGCCGTCATGGCGCGCACCGCGGTGGCGTCGTCGAGGCCGGGCAGCCAGATGGTGGCCTGGGTCTGCGGTCGCGGCAGCGTCTTGATCGTCACCGTGGTGAGCGCAGCGAGCGTACCCCAAGAACCGGCGATCAGCTTGCAGAGATCGTAGCCGGTCACGTTCTTGACCACGCGGCCACCGGACTTGAAGGCCTCGCCGCGCCCGGACACCGCCTCGAACCCCAGAAAGTGATCGCGCGCCGCGCCTGCCGCGATCCGGCGCGGGCCACTGAGATTGGCCGCAAGCGCGCCGCCGATGGTGCTGCGACCGGAGCCGCCGCCAAGGAGCGGCCCGTAGTCGATCGGTTCAAACGCAAGATGCTGGCTGTGCGCAGCCAACAGCGCTTCGATGTCGTTGAGCGGCGTTCCAGCCTGTGCGGACAGGACCAGTTCCTCCGGCTCGTACAGGAGGACTCCGGCGAGGCCGGAGAGATCGAGCGTGAGATCGCTCTGCGCCGGCCGTCCGATGGCGCGCTTGGAGCCGTTGCCAACGAGCTCCAGCGCCACGCCGCGTGACAGCGCCCACTGCACGGCCTCTTCGACGTCCTTGGCGGTCCGCGGCCTGAGCGTGTCGGTCATAAACTAAAACCGCGGAATGTCCGGGAACTTGAGCTTGCCGGCATGGACGTGCATGCGGCCGAGCTCGGCGCAGCGATGCAGCGTCGGGAACACCTTGCCGGGATTGAGCAGGCCCTTCTCGTCGAAGGCGCATTTGAGCCGCTGCTGCTGGGCGAGATCGGCCTCGCTGAACATCACCGGCATCAGGTCGCGCTTTTCCACCCCGACCCCGTGCTCGCCGGTGAGCACGCCGCCCACTTCCACGCACAGCCGCAGGATATCGGCCCCGAATGCCTCGGCGCGCTCGAGCTCGTCGCCCGCATTGGCGTCGTACAGGATCAGCGGGTGCAGGTTGCCGTCGCCGGCATGGAAGACATTGGCGACGCGCAGCCGGTGACGCTCCGACAATTCGCGCATGCGGGCGAGCACCAGCGGCAGCTTGGCGCGCGGGATGGTGCCGTCCATGCAGAAATAGTCCGGCGAGATGCGACCGACCGCCGGGAACGCCGCCTTGCGCCCGGCCCAGAACAGCAGCCGCTCCTGTTCCGAGGCCGACACCCGGCAGCTCACCGCGCAGCAGCTGTCGGCAATCGCCTCCACCTGCATGACCAGGTGATCGACCTCGGCCTGCGGCCCGTCGAGCTCGACGATCAGGAGCGCCTCGACGTCGAGCGGATAGCCGGCGTGGACGAATTCCTCGACCGCGTGGATCGCCGGCTTGTCCATCATCTCCATGCCGCCCGGGATGATGCCCGCCCCGATGATCCTGCCGACGCATTCGCCGGCATCCTCGGAGGTGGCAAAGCCGATGAGGAGGGCGCGCGCGGTCTCGGGCTTGCGCAGGATGCGCACCGTCACCTCGGTGACGACGCCGAGGAGGCCCTCCGAACCGTTAATGATGCCCAGAAGATCGTAGCCGCCCGCCTCCGCGTGCTTGCCGCCAAGCCGTACGACCTCGCCAGTCATCAATACGATTTCGCAGCCAAGCACGTTGTTGGAGGTCATGCCGTATTTGAGGCAGTGCACCCCGCCGGAATTCTCCGCCACGTTGCCGCCGATGGTGCAGGCGATCTGCGAGGACGGATCGGGGGCGTAGTAATAGCCCTCCTGCTCAACCGCCTGCGTGACCGCGAGGTTGGTCACGCCCGGCTCCGCCACCACCACGCGGTTGTCGTAGTCGATCTCGCGGATGCGGTTGAACTTGGCCATGCCGAGGAGCACGCCGTCGGCGAGCGGCAGCGCGCCGCCCGACAGCGAGGTGCCGGCGCCGCGCGGCACCACTTTGATACCCTCACCGTGGCAGTAGGCGAGAATGCGGGCGACCTCATCGGTGGTCGAAGGCAACACCACCACCATGGGCAGGCAGCGATACGCCGTCAGTGCATCGGACTCGAAGGGACGCATCGCGGGCTCGCTGGCGATCACACCCTCGCCCGGCACGATCGCCGAGAGCGCCTTGACGATCCGGTCGCGGCGCGCGAGCACGGCCTGGTCGGGTGCCGGCATTGCCACTGCCATGGCGCATCTCCATTGACCGGGAACGCCGCCCCCTCTGTCGACGGGCCGCGGTCGCCTCCGTTATAGCCGCAATCGCGGCTGCGGGCGCGCCCGCCGGCGAGAACCCCGGCACAGCACAGCAATTTAGGCCACCGGGACCGTTGACAGGCACCGCGCCAAACGCCATTCGAACATCTTGGATGTCTCCCGCTGGGGCGACATCCGGGGGGCACAACGGACGCGCCTGCAGCGACGGCGGCGTTGGGAGGATAAAGGGAGATGAGGATGAAAGCTTGGATATTGGCTTCGATGCTCGTGGTTGTTTCCGCCGGGACTGCCCTGGCGCAGGACGCCACATTTCGCAAGTGGTGCCTGCCCTGCCACGACGCCGGACCCGGCGCAAAGATCAAGCTCGGGCCGCCGCTGAACGGCATTAACGGCCGCGCGGCCGGAACTTTCCCGGGGTTCAGTTATTCGGACGCCATGAAGAATTCCGGGATCACCTGGAACGAGGCGAAATTCAAGGACTTCATCAGCAACCCGATGCAGAAGCTTCCAGGTACCCGCATGGCTTTTGCCGGGGTGCGCGACCCGAAAGAGGCCGACGAATTGTGGGACTACCTCGGCCACTTGGGTGCGGACGGCAATAAGAAGTAGGATTGGCCGTCGCATTCGCGTCATGGCCCGGCGACAGACTTCGATACTGACGCCGGGCATTGCCTGTCAGCGGCCACGCCGGGAACCGGGGCCATGATCAAAGATGTTGTCGTCAACCTGACGGGCGGGCAGCACCCGCAGGATTTCGCGTCGGACTATGCGATTTCGCTCGCCACCGAATTCGGCGCGCATATCGGGGGTGTCGGTTTCGTCTACGAGCCGGTGGTTCCAGGCAGCGTGCTGGGCGGCATCCCGACCGACCTGATCGAGGTTCAGCGCGAGCAGAACAGCCGCGCCGCCAAGGAAGCGATCGCGCGCTTCGAGGCCGCCGCAAAGGCCGCCGGCGTCTCGAGCGAGGCCCGCATGGTCGATGCGAGCCTCGCCGGCGCCCCCGATCTGTTCGGACGCATCGCAAGGCGCTTCGACATCGCGGTCGTCGGGCAGGCCCGGCGCGAGCAGGGCGCCACCGAGGAACTCATGATCGAGGGCACGCTGTTCGGATCGGGCCGCCCGCTGATCGTCGTGCCGCAAGACCAAACCCGGGGACTGAAGCTCGACCGCGTCATCATCTGTTGGGACGGCAGCCGTCCGGCAGCGCGCGCCATTGCGGATGCCATGCCGATCCTGCAGCGCGCCAAGTCGATCGAGATCGTCGTCGTCACCGGCGAGCGCGACAAGAGCGGCGAGATCACCGGCACCAACATGCGCCGACATCTTGGCCGCCATGGCATCAATGTGGAGACCAAGCACATCACGGGCGGCGGCTCGGGCGTGCAGAACGCAATCCTATCGCATGCGACCGAGAGCGGCGCCGACTTCATCGTGCTCGGCGGCTACGGTCATTCGCGCCTGCGCGAATTCATCCTCGGCGGTGTCACACGCAGCATCCTGCAGTCGATGACCGTGCCGGTGCTGATGTCGCATTAGCACAACAGCGAAGTTCCCGCGGCGCTGCGCGCGAAGCTTCAAAATCGAATCACAAATCACGCCGGCCCGCACCGGAATCTTTTTTCCGCCATCGTGCATGCACACATGCGGTATCGCTTTCTGGAATTTTGCCCGGAACCGGTAACGCGCGACGGCGTTAACACGGGCTTCCTGCGACACTTTGGCCACGTTCTCCCAGCAGCCTCGTCGGCGCAACCAGCTGGGGTCGCATCGCGGGGGCGATGTTCAACAAGATGAATAAAAAGGGCGGTGGACGGTGGACAATTTCAGGTTCGGGATCGAGGAAGAATATTTCCTGGTCGAGGCGAGAACGAAGCGCATCGCGCGCCGCATGCCGACGGCGTTTCTCACCGCCGCCAACACGGCGACCGACGGCCACGTGACCGGCGAGTTCCTGCAGTCGCAGATCGAAGTCGCGACGGACCCGCACGAGAGCATCGCCAACGCGCGTGCGCAACTGCGCGGCCTGCGCCAGATCGTGGCGGCGGTCGCGGCCGAGCACAGATTTGCGATCCTCGCCGCCGGCACTCATCCGACGGCGCTCTGGAGCAAAGCGCTGCAGACTGCCAAGGACCGCTATGACGAGGTCATGAACGATCTGCAGATGATCGGACAGCGCAACATGTTGTGCGGGATGCACGTGCATGTCGAGCTGCCGGACGCCGACGAGCGCGTCGACGTGATGTGCCGGATGTTGCCGTATCTGCCGCTGTTTCTGGCGCTGTCGACCTCTTCGCCGTTCTGGCAGGCGCGCGCGACCGGGCTCAAAGGCTATCGGCTCGCGGCCTACGACGAGCTGCCGCGCACCGGCGTGCCCGAGCTGTTCCGCACCAGGGAGGAGTTCGACGCCTACATCGCGGCGCTGGTGCAGGCCGGCGTGGTCGCGGATTCAAGCTACGTATGGTGGACGATCCGACCCTCGCTCCAGCACCCGACGCTGGAACTGCGCGCGCCCGACAGCTGCACGCTGGTGGATGACGCCATTGCGATCGCGGCGCTCTATCGCGTGCTGGTGCGCCACCTCTATTACAATCCCTGGCGCAACTACGGGATGACCGCGGTCTCGCGTGCGCTGGTGGTCGAGAACAAGTGGCGGGCGCAGCGCTATGGCGTGCACGGCACCTTCGTGACCGAAGAGGGCGCTGTGACCGTTGGCGAGATGCTCGAGCGGGTCATCGAGGACACCACCGCGGACGCGCAGGCGCTCGGCTGCATGCAGGAGATCGACCGCTGCCGCACCATCGTGGGCGCGGGCACCTCGGCCGATGCCCAGCTTGCGGTGTTCGAGGCGCACCGGGACGGGACCAACCAGAAGCGCGCCCTGCAGGCGGTGACCGACTGGATCGCAGAAGCAACGCTGCAGTAAGTCGCTAACCCGTCGGCTCGGGCGCCGGCGTCTGCACCACCAGTCCGCGCGCGCGCGCATCGACCACGCCGAGTGCCCGCAGCGCGAACAGAGTCAGCGCCTGGACATGCGCATGCGCGCGACCATCGGCGCGCGGCGCGAGCGGCCCGACCAGCCCCTCGATCATCGCCCCGACCAGCGCCGACGCCGCCGCCGCCGCGTCCTGATCGGGCAGATGGCCGCCCGCGAGCGCGGTGCGGATGCGCGCCTCGAACGCGCCCGCGAGCGCGCGACGATAGGACACGCGCGCGGCGTCGATGTCGGGCTCGACCGGCTCCGCGATCAGCGCGAAGGCGAGCCGCCGGTTGGCGAGCGCGCGCGCCGCAAAGGTCGTGATGGCGGCGCTCAGCGCCGACAGCGGGCCCGGCGCCGCATCGGCGGCGCGCGTGAGCGCTGCGATCTCGGCTTCCGACTGCGCCTCGACCAGCGCGGTCACGAGCGCGGTCTTGGACGGGAAGTAGCGGTAGATGGTGCCAGCCGCGATGCCGGCGCGCTCGGCAACCGGGGCGACCTGCACCGCCGCCATGCCGGCCTCAGTCGCCAGGTCCCGCGCCGCCCGCAGGATGGCCTCGCGACGGGCGGCAAGCTTACGGACCACGTTTTCCGTACGGCGATAGGGCATGGATAAGAGTGAGCCATGATTCACCTGATGGCGCAACACACATGACCTCAGCCCAGGCCGGCGATCGACAGGCATTGCGCCAAACGGCATACAAGCGGCATAGCAGGGCCATGGCGCCTCCCCTCATCCAGCTCAAGGACATCGCGCTGACCTTCGGCGGCACGCCGCTGCTCACCGGCGCCGAGCTCTCGGTATCGGCGGGCGAGCGCGTGTCGCTGGTCGGGCGCAACGGCTCGGGCAAGTCGACGCTCCTGAAGATCGCGGCCGGGCTGCTCGAACCGGACCGCGGCTCGGTTTTCGTTCAGCCGGGCGCCCTGGTGCGGTATCTGCCGCAGGAGCCGGACTTCGCGGGCTTTGCGTCGACGCTGGCCTATGTGGAGGCCGCCCTGCGGCCGACCGACGACGCGCATGCGGCGCGCTATCTACTCGGTGAGCTCGGTCTCAGCGGGCAGGAGAGCCCCGCGCACCTTTCCGGCGGGGAAGCACGCCGCGCCTCGCTTGCGCGCGTGCTGGCGCCCTCCCCCGACATTCTGCTGCTCGACGAGCCGACCAATCATCTCGACCTGACCACGATCGAATGGCTGGAGCGCGAGCTTGATGCGCGCAACAGCGCGCTGGTGATCATCAGCCATGACCGCCGCTTTCTCTCGACGCTCTCGCGCAGCACGGTCTGGCTCGACCGCGGCGTCACGCGCCGCCTGGAGCGCGGCTTTGCGCATTTTGAGGAATGGCGCGACACGGTGCTGGCGGAAGAGGAGCGCGACCAGCACAAGCTCGACCGCAAGATCGTGGCCGAGGAGCACTGGATGCGCTATGGCGTCACCGCGCGGCGCAAACGAAACATGCGCCGCGTCGGCGAACTTCAGGCGCTGCGCGAGAAGCGCCGCAGCCACCGCGCGGCCGCCGGCAACGCCAGCATCGCGGCGAGCGCGGCGACGCCGTCCGGCGCGCAGGTCATCGAAGCAAAGGAGATCGGCAAGCGCTATGGCGATCGCCCGATCGTGGCCGACTTCTCGATCCGCATTGAACGCGGCGACCGCATCGGGATCGTCGGGCCAAACGGCAGCGGCAAGACCACGCTGATCAGCCTCATGACCGGCATCCTGCCTCCGGATACGGGCTCGGTCCGGCTCGGCTCCAATCTGGCTGTCGCGACGCTGAACCAGCATCGCGACAGCCTCGATCCGAACGTCACAGTCGCCGAAGCGCTGACCGGCGGCGGCGACACCGTGACCGTGAACGGACAGGCGAAGCATGTCGTCAGTTACATGAAGGATTTCCTGTTCGCGAGCGAACAGGCGCGCACGCCGCTCGGCAAGCTGTCGGGCGGCGAACGCGGCCGCTTGATGCTGGCGCAGGCGCTCGCCGGGCCGTCGAACCTCCTTGTGCTGGACGAACCCACCAACGACCTCGACATGGAAACGCTGGACGTGCTCGAGGACATGCTGGCGGACTATCAAGGCACCGTGCTGCTGATCAGCCACGACCGCGATTTTCTCGACCGCCTGGTCAACGGCGTGATCGCGCCGGAGGGCAACGGCCGCTGGATCGAATATGCCGGCGGTTACAGCGATATGCTGGCGCAGCGCGGCGCCGACCTCACGCGCGAGCGGCAGAGCCCGCAGTCGCAGAAAGCCGCGAAGGAGCCCGACACGATGCGCGCCGAGCCGCAGTCCGCGCGCCGGCGCATGACCTTCAAGGACAAGCATGCGCTCGAAACCCTGCCGAGCACCATCGCGGCGCTGCGGGCGCAAGCCGACAAGCTGCAGGCCAGGCTCGACGACCCGGATTATTATGTGCGCGACCGCGGAGCCTTCGAACGAACGACCGTGGCGCTGGGCGAATTGCAGCACCAGATCGAAGCGGCCGAGGCGCAATGGCTGGACCTGGAGATGTTGCGTGAGGAACTGGCCGGCGACGGAGCATGACCCCGACCATTTCCACAAGGCCCACCAATCGGGTATATGAGCCAAGGATTCCGCGATTCTCTTTCAGCGGATCCCATCGTGTCATGTCGGCCGGTCTGCTCGCGCGCCGACCCACTCCATCTTCAACCCCTGCCGAGCCACATCAGGAGCAACAGCGTTACCCATGAGTCACAATCAAAGCCTGCAAGATCGCCTGAGCCTCGCAGCCCAGGCCAAGAAAAGCATGCTCGAAAAGTTCAAGAAGTCTCTGATTCTTGATGATCCGGCCAAAATCGAGGCCAGGCGACAGCGCGAAGCCATCGTGGCGGCGCGAGCCGAGCGCGAGGCGCAGCGTGAAGCGGCACGGCAGCAGCGCGAAGCCGAGCTTGCCAGGCAAGCGCTGATCGCCGCGGAAGCGGCTGTTGCGGCCAAGCGCGCGGCGGAAGAACAAGCGGCCCGCGAGGCGGCCGAGCAAGCTGAGCGCCAGACCGCTCTGCTGGCCGAACAAAAGGCAGCCCGCGACGCCCGATATGCCGCACGCAAGGCTGCGAAAAAGGAACGGCGAAGAGGCTATTGAGTGATGGCTTGGCGGCGCCGCCACGCACGCCCGGGCAATCCACGTGGCGCTGCAACGGCAGGCCCATCGTGTGGTCGGCCTCAGGCAGCGGGCGCGATCACTCGCGGCGTCTCGTTCACCCCTGCTCGCTCATCGCTTTCTTGCGGATCGCCTCGAGCGTGGTCGCAGGCGTGATCGCCTGCGGATCGACCATGAGGTGGATAATCGCGGGCTTGCCCGACTCCAGCGCAGCCGTGAACGCGCCGGTGAAGTCCGCGGTCTTGTCGACGGTCGCGCCGAAGCCGCCGTAGGCGCGCGCGAGCGCGGCGAAGTCCGGGTTCTTCAACTCGGTCGCGATCACACGGCCGGGGTAATGCCGCTCCTGGTGCATCCGGATGGTGCCGTACATGCCGTTGTCGGCGATCACGATAACGACCGGCAATTCGTATTGCACGGCGGTGGCAAACTCTTGGCCGGTCATCAGGAAATCGCCATCGCCCGCGAACGCCACCACGGTGCGCTCGGGCATCAGCCGCTTCGCCGCGATCGCGGCCGGCACGCCGTAGCCCATGGAGCCGGAGATCGGCGCGAGCTGCGTTCCATAGCGCCGGTAGCGCCAGAAACGATGCACCCAGATCGAGAAGTTGCCGGCGCCGTTGCAGATGATGGTGTCGGGCGGCAGCGTGTCGCGCAGTCCCGTAACGATGTCGCCGAGGTTCACGGCGCCGGGCACGAGCGCGGGCTTGGCGGTCCACTCGATGAACTCGGCATGCGCGGTCGGGGTGGCTGCGGTCCAGGGGACCTTCTCGGGCCGGGCGACACTATCGAGCGCGGAGGCAAACGCCGTCGGGCTCGCATGGATGGCGAGCGCCGGCCGGTAGACGCGGCCAAGCTCCTCCACGCCCGGATAGACGTGCACCAAGGTCTGTTGCGGCCCCGGGATATCGAACAAGGTGTAGCCCTGCGACGGCATTTCGCCGAGCCGCCCGCCGAGGAGAATGACGAGATCGGCTTCCTTCACGCGCGCGAGCAGCTTCGGATTGGGCCCGATGCCGAGGTCGCCCGCATAGCAGGGATGAAACGCATCGAAGAGGTGCGCGCGGCGGAACGTGGTCGCGACCGGCAGCATGAAGCGCTCGGCAAAGCGCTGCACCGCCGCGCAAGCCGACTTCGACCAGCGGCTGCCGCCAAGCAGCACGATCGGGCGCTGCGCCTCACCAAGCAGCATCTGCAGCCGGCGCATGTCGGCCGCTCCAGGCGAGGTCTCGACTGGCTCGAACGCCGGCGCGTCGGCGGCGATGACGCGCTCGATCAGCATGTCCTCCGGCAGCGCAATGACCACCGGGCCCGCACGCCCGCTGGTCGCGGTGTAGAAGGCGCGCGAGATCAACTCCGGGATGCGGGCCGGATCGTCGATCTCGGTCGCCCACTTGGCGACCGAGCCATAGACCGCGCGATAGTCGAGCTCCTGGAACGCCTCGCGCTCGCGATAGTCGCGCGCGATCTGGCCGACGAACAGGATCAGCGGGGTGGAATCCTGGCGCGCGATGTGGACGCCGGCCGCCGCATTGGTGGCGCCTGGCCCGCGCGTCACGAAGCAGATGCCGGGCCGGCCGGTGAGCTTGCCGACTGCTTCCGCCATCATGGCAGCGCCGCCCTCCTGCCGGCAGACCGTGACCTCGATCGGACGGTCGACCATGGCGTCAAGCGCCGCGATATAGCTCTCGCCCGGCACACAGAAGACCTGGCGGGCGCCATGAATCACGAGCTGGTCGATCAGCACCTCGGCGGCGGTCCGCGATCCGTCGTTGGCACGCATGGGCAGGCTCCGGGCTAGCGCCCCGTTTCCGAAGTTCGTCAGTCGTTGCAGCACCTTCCGACACGAACTTCGGAAACAGAGGGGCACTAGCAAGTTTATGATTCTAGTGCCGCTTTTCGATTTGAAGTTCCTAACCAAGTTTGCAGCATATGTTGTAGGAACTTCAAATCGGCGGCACTATAGCGAATTCCGATCAATTTGATGCACTCGCGGCCCCTGCCGGCCTCATGGTGAGGAGCCGCGATGTTGGACCTAGCCAGATTCCGCAACCTCGTGCGCGGCGTCGCGGGAACCGCTTTAGGGGGCGAATCTATACACCAGCATCACGCGACGCGCATTGCGCGTTATCCTACACTGCCTGGCGGGAGAGGCGACAGCTGCAGATTGATGCTTAGATCATCGAGACGGTGCCTATGCTGGCCCAGCCTGAAAGGTCCGAATGACGACCCAATCCCAGGAGCCGGTCTTTACACTGCTCGCCGAGCCAGCGACCCATGGCGGGGCAGCCGTCAAGCGCGTGGATACCCACGCGGGCGTGGTGTTCCTGGCCGGCGAGCGCGCCTTCAAGATCAAGCGTGCGGTGAAGTTTCCGTTCTTGGACTACTCGACGCTCGCAAGGCGCAAGGCCGCCTGCGAGGCCGAGATCGAGGTCAACCGACGCTACGCGCCCGAGCTCTATCGCGGTGTCGTTGCAGTCACGCGCGAAGCCGATGAGCGGCTCATGATCGGCGGCCGCGGCGAGCCGGTCGAATGGGCGGTCGCGATGCGCCGCTTCGACGAGACACAGACGCTCGACCATCTCGCCGACGCCGGACGCATCGACGCTGCGCTCGCGGACGCCATCGGCCGCGCCATCGCGGCCGCGCACGCGCAAACACCGGAGGCTCCGCCCGGGCCGTGGATCGCCGCGATCGGGTCCTACGTCGAAGAGCACGAGACAGCCTTCGCCGGGATGCCGGCGCTGTTTGATCCCGCCGCCAACAAACGCCTCGCACATTTGAGCCGCGAGGCGTTTGCGCGCATCAAGCCGCTCATGGCCGAGCGCGGACGGCGCGGCCTCATCCGCCGCACCCACGGCGACCTTCATCTCGGCAATATTGCGCTGATCGACGGGCGGCCGGTGCTGTTCGACGCAATCGAGTTCAGCGAGATCATCGCGTCCGGTGACCTGCTCTACGACCTCGCCTTCGTGCTGATGGACCTCACCGAGCGCGGGCTCGGGGCCGCCGCCAACATCGTGCTCAATCGCTATCTGGTCGACGCCAAGCACGACCAGGACCTCGATGCGCTGGCGGCGCTGCCGTTCTATCTGTCGATGCGGGCGGCGATCCGCGCCAAGGTGACGGCGGCACGGCTCGAACAGGCGGACGAGGCGGCGCGGCCGGCGATCGCGCGCAGCGCCCGCGCCTATTTCGATTGGGCGCTGCGCTTCATCACGCCGCAGGCGCCGATGCTCGTCGCGGTCGGGGGGCTCTCCGGCACCGGCAAATCGGCGCTCGCGCGTGCGCTCGCACCATCGATCGGCCCGGCGCCGGGCGCCGTTGTGCTGCGCTCGGACGTCGAGCGGAAGATCCTGTTCGGCAAGGCCGAGACCGAGCCGTTGCCGCCGGAGGCCTATCAAGGGGCTGTGACGCTGCGGGTCTACTGCATGATCGCCGACAAAGCACGCCGGGCTCTGGCAGCCGGCCACGCCGCCGTCGTTGATGCCGTATTCGCAAACTCTATGGAGCGCGAGGCGCTCGAGAAATCCGCAGCGGCGCTCGGCGTGCCGTTTCAGGGTCTCTTTCTCACCGCCGATCTCGACACTCGAATTGCCCGCGTGGGAGGCCGCCAGGGCGACGCCTCCGACGCCGATGCGGCAGTCGCGCGCGCGCAGGAGCGCTTCGATCTCGGCGCGCTCGGCTGGACACGCATCGACGCTTCGGGCACGCCCGAACAGACCCTCGCGCACGCGAAGGCAGCCTTCGCAATACAACCGTTGGTGTGACACCGCGATTGCGGTACACGACCGGATGGCCATCGATTCCCGCAAGATCGCCGTCGCGACCACCGGCTTCTGCGCCTTCCTCAATCTCTATTCGCCACAGGCGCTGCTGCCGGAACTGGCGGCGAGCTTCGGGGTCGGCCCGGCCGAGATCAGCACGATCATGACCGCGGGCACCGCTGCCATCGTGTTAACGGCGCCGTTCACCGGCGCGCTCGCCGACGTGATCGGCCGCAAACAAATAATCACCACCGCGATGCTCGCCGTGGTCATCCCGATGGCGCTGATGGCGTTCGCCACGAGCGTCGAGAGCATGCTGGTCTGGCGGTTTGTGCAGGGCCTGCTGCTGCCGCCGATCTTCGCAGTCGCGGTCGCCTATGTGGGAGACGAGTGGCCGACGGCGGAGGTGACCGCGATCGCCGGCATTTACGTCACCGGCGCCAGCATCGGCGGATTTTGCGGGCGCTTCGTGCCCGGCGTGCTGACCGATCTCATCGGCTGGCCGGGCGCGTTCCTGACGCTGGCCGCGATGTCGCTTGCCGGCGCCGTGCTGGTCGCGGTCATGCTGCCACGGGAAAGCAAGTTCGTGCGCTCCGAGGGGCTCGGCGCATCAGCGCGGCAGATGCTCCGGCACCTGCGCAACCCGCAGCTCGTCGCCACCTACGGCATCGGGTTTGGTGTTCTGTTCAACTTCATCGCGGTCTTCACCTACGTGAACTTTCATCTCGCGGCGCCGCCTTACCGGTTCTCGCCGACGCTCCTTGGCGCGATCTTCGTGACCTATCTTGCGGGCTCCGCTGTCGCGCCGATGATCGGCTGGGCGGTTGCGCGCTTCGGCCGCCGTCCATTCGTCCTCGGCGTGCTCGGCGCCTGGGCGTGCGGAGCGCTCCTTCTGCTCGCAGCGCCAATCGCCGCCATCATGATGGGCCTTTTGCTTTGCGCCGTGTGCGGCATGCTCTGCCAGGCGATCTCGACCGGCTACGTGACCGCAATCGCGCATGAAGGGCGTTCCTCCGCGGTGGGCCTCTACGTGACCGTGTTCTATCTGGGCGGCAGCGCGGGCGCGCTCCTGCCCGGCCTCGCTTGGGCCGCCGCCGGCTGGCCCGCCTGCATCGCCATGGTGCTGGTCATGCTGGCGGTCATGGCGGCGATCGCCGCCATCGCCTATCGGCACGTGGCGGCGTAAGGCGACCGAGTGCCGCCGATCTGAAGTCCCTACAACACTTGCGGCAAACTCGGTTAGGAACTTCAGATCGAAATGCGGCACTAGAATCATAGAGTTGCTAGTGCCCCTTTGTTTCCGAAGTTCGTGTCAGAGGATGCAGTGATGACTTAACGAACTTCGGAAACGGGGCACCAGCTATTGTTTCGGCAGCTTCTTGAGAATGAGCACCGCGAGGTCGTCGTCGGGCGTGAAGTCCGTCGCCCTCATCTCGAACCGCGTCGGCCCGATCTTGCGCACGCCTTCTCCGCAGAAGCTCACCAGCGCATCCGGCTCGCCCTTGTCGACGACCAGGCGGAACGCCTTGATCGGACCCGCCCAGTTGGCGCCAGTCTTGAGAATGTATTCGATGCGCTGCTCGCTGAAGGGAGCGCCGAACGTGCTTTTGGCCTCTCGTCGCGCGCGGTCGACCGCATCGTAGAAGGCCTTATCGATGCAATACTTGTCGCGGTATTCTTCGTACCAATCCTCGTTCACTTGTGACGGCTCGCCGAGCGAGGTCTGCACCGATTCGCCGACGCTCGGGCGATAGCGGTGCTCGATCGTGGTTTCGGCGCGCGCCGGGAAGGTCTGCTCCCAGTAGAACGTCGTATGCAGCGTCCAGCGCGGGACGAGGTGCTCCTGCATGCCGCGGCCGACATCGACGCTTTCGATCACCGCAAGCCCGATACGGATGAGCTCGTCCCATTTCGCCCGCGGCAACTTGTCGAGCGCCGCGCCGGTCTGCCGCAAATGCGGCGCAAGCGGGATGCCAAGGTCGCGCAGCAGCCGGGTGCGGTCGAGGCCGGCCGCGATGACGCGCTGCTCGACCTGCGTGTTCACCGGCCGGCCGTTCGCAGTGGTCTGGAAAGCGAGAAAATTGACCGGATCTTCGGTCGGCAGCGCGAAGTTCTGATCGGACTCGTCGACCGCGATCTCCGGCATCGGAAACGCCACCAGCACGGTCACCGGCTGGTCGGACTTGTTGAAGAAGCGATAGCGGACCTGAATCTCCTTGGCGGAGATCAACAGGTCCTCCGAGCGCATCTCCACGTTCTGGTTCTGGACGAAGATGAGCCCGCCGGCCGCCATCTCGGCGGTGGAATCGTTGGCGAGCGCCGGGGCGCCGGCAAGGCCGGCGCCCAACAATGCGAGCATCACTCTGAACATGGCGCGCACTCGGTCCTTAGCGGCTGTCGAGATAGGACACTTCCTTGATTGTCACCGGCCTGGTGTCAGCCGATTGCAGAACGAAGCCCGATGCGCGGGCGGCGGTCACGATCGGCGAGCGCAGATCGGCGACGAGTTGGCGTGCCGGCTTGTCGTCGTGGCCATAGATGTCGTCGCGGAAGTGGATCGTGCCGTCGCGCGTCACCCAGCCGGTGAGATACATCCAGGCCACCGGTACCTTGTGAGTTAGCTTCACGTTGAGCCGGTTGCCCTTGGCAATGGCCGCATCGATCGCACGACGGTCCCAGCCGGGCGTCTCCTCCAGCAGCCAGGCTGCGAGATCGCGTGGATTCTCGACGCGGGTGCAGCCCGAGGACTGGAAGCGGTAGTCGGCGCTGAAGAATTCCCTGTGGTTGGTGTCGTGCATGTAGACCGAATAGGGATTCGGCATGTCGATACGCACGGACCCGAGCGCGTTCCAGGTGCCGGAGTCCTGTCGGATGGTGAAATTGGGCGCGCGGTTGGAGCTCCAGTCCACGCCGTGCGGGTCGACTTCGCGGCCGGCGCCGTCGAGCACACGCATGTGCATGCGCGCGGCGTAGCCCGGATCCCTGCGCATCTTGGGGATGATATCCTTCTTGAGGATGCCGAGCGGCACCGTCCAGGTCGGGTTGAGATTGACGGTCGTGATAAACGTCGTAAGCGTCGGCGACGGGCGGTCGCGCCGCCCGACCTGCACCACGTGGCGGCGCACGACCTTGTCGCCGCTCACTGCCTCCACATAGGCACCCGGGAGATTGACCACGACGTAGCGCTGGCCGAGCCGAAAATCCATGGCGGCGAGCCGGTCGAGCGAGGCCGCGAGCTGACGCAGCCGCTTGGTCACCGGCACGTTGAGCGCGGCCAGCGTCTTGGGTCCGATACTGCCCGTCTGCTCGAGACCATGGCGGGCCTGGAAGCGGCGCACCGCCGCCGTGACCGCAGCGTCATAGGCCTCACCTTTGGCATGATCGGCCGCGAGATCGTCGGTCATCACCAGCCGTTCGCGCAAGAGCGCGACTTCAGGGCCGCTGCCGCCGGGAGCGAATTGCAGGCTCGCCGCCACCGGCCGCCAGCCGCCGCGCACCTCGAGCGCTGAATAGCTCAGCATGGCGGCAGAGATGCGCCGGGCGGTGCCTTCGTCATAGGTCGGCTCGGGCGCGCTGGTGGCGGTGGGCACGGTCTGCACTGGAGCGGCAGGAAACCTGGCCTTGCCCTTTGCTTTCGGCAGGGGAACCTGGGCAAACGCAGGCACCGCCAGGAGGGCGCAGGCGATCACCGACAACGGAACGAGACGGCGCGCCAACCGGGCAGGCTTGGACCCGACGAATCCGCAGTATCGCATTGAAATCCCCCTGGTTCCGCGCGATCAGCCCCGGCTATGGCCGGGGTTCAACCTTGACCCTGTTTGGTCGGCGCAAGTCGGGCTAAGGTTCACCGGTACCGACCACAATACCGCCAACTGTGGCCAGCTGATGGAACGATCCTGATGCGATCGCCTGCTCTCCTATCTGCTTTGACCCTCGTGCTGGCGGCGAGCCCCGCCGCCACTCAAGGCCTGTTCAGCGCCGACCAAGAGGCCTGCTTCGGGCGCATTTATGACCGTGGACATTTGGCGAGCCACCCGCAGCAGAAGACCGCGAGCATCCATGTCCTGCGCTCGCTTGGTCACCGCCCGCAGTCGGAGCTCTGGTACCCCGGCGCACGCGAGGAGGAGATCAAACGGTTCCGTGAAACGGGCGGGACGTCGGTCTACGCCTTCGTCAACTTTCGCGACCGCCGAGGCAGTTTCTACAACAGCCTGATCTGCAGCCAGGACGGCCGCGACGGCATGCTCTGCGGCGTCGAGTGCGATGGCGGCAGCTTCCGGCTCAAACGCGAGAACGCCAACACCGCGCTACTCACCAACAACGGCTTCGTCTTGGTGGGAGGCTGCGGCGAGGAAGTCGAAGAGGCAAAGACCATCTTTTTCGAGCCCGGCACCGACGACAAGGTGTTCCGGCTGGAGCGCAAGCCGATCGCGGTCTGCCGCGCGGAGGAGCAGAAGGTCCTTCCGATCCCGGCCGGCAAACCACTGCGCGAGCGTTTCAAGGAAGACGAGGCGTTCTGCTTCGGGCGCGACTACGATGCCGCGCATCTGGCGAGCAATCCCCGGCAGCTGGTCGCGTCGCTGCGGGTTGGGCGGCTTGACCCGGCTGCGGAGAAGAACGACGCCACCAATGAATGGTGGTGGTTCAACGTCAAGCTCGCTGTCTCGCTCACGCTCAAGAGTGGCAGCAAAGTCAGCGGTACGCGCTATTCCTGCTACCCGGAAGAGGGAAGCTGGGCATGCCGGCGCGAACCGACGAGCGATGCACCATCGGCCTGCAACGACCGCGGCATAAGCCTCGTGCGCGGGCCGGGCGATGACATCCTGGTGCAGAACCGTCATTCCGGTCTGCCGATCGACAAGGAATGCGAGACGGCGCCGACCGGCGAGCAATATCCCACGAAGCCGCTCACGCGCTCTGACGACCGCAGCTTCCGCCTGACGCGCATGCCGCTCAACGCCTGCCGGTAGCCCTGCCACCCCACCGCCCGGGTCGCCGCCACCATGCCGGCGAGCACCACCAGCATCCGCCGCGTCACCGGCACGCGCCGATCGACAGGCCGGCGGATGCGGGCCTGCCGGTTCGGCCTTCCGCTCAAAGGATGAAGTCGCTCGCGTGGAGCGCGATGGCTTGCGGCATATAGATTTGCATCTCGGCGTCGGCATCGGCATCGGTTGAGACGAAGATCGTGGTATGGCCGCTGCCGTCAATCTCCGACCAGACGAGACCGGTCCAGTCGGTCACCGGCGGCGGATCGTCCGAGCCGGCCATGTGGTCAATGTCGACCGGGGAAGGAGGGGGAGTTCTCAAGGAAGGTGAAGGCCTGATCGCCCGCAAGCACGCCGTTGGCGTCGATGGCCGACAGGTCGATCTTGTCCTCGCCTTGCGTGAAGTCGGTGATGTCGTCGACCTGCAGCACGCCGTTCACCACCGCGCCCGACGATTCCTCGACGGCGGTGTATTTGAAGATGTCGGCGCCCTGCCCACCCGACAGAACATCCGCACCGAGCCCGCCGGAGAGAATGTCGTTGCCTTCGCCGCCGACCAGCGTGTCGTTGCCACCACGGCCGTGTTGCTGATGGTGGCCCGGAAGGGGTGCATGTTGTTATCGCCCACCACCAGCCTGTCGATGCCGTCGCCGCCATCGATGTGGCGTCCCACAGTCGGAGGATGGGCGGGTAAAATCTGCGTGTGACAGCGCGAGTTGAGTGGGGGATTCCATCGTCGAAAGCCGCCGTGCAAGACCGGCGACAGCTGGCACCTGAAATAATGGAATCCGCCGGCCTAGATGAAAGCAGAGTTCACGCTGGCGCGCGTCGCATGGCCGGTCTGCCACCGTGTCGGCGGGAAGTATTCGCGCGGGTAACCAGTCTCACCACCCCATCGTCCGCGCGCCTGCCGCCACCGCCATGCCGGCGAGCACCGCCAGAAGATCCTTGCGGGTGACGAGCATGACTACGCCTGCCGCCGCGATCGCGAGCGCCGCGACCGGGCCTTCGCGCGCGATCAACGGCAGCACGGCGGCCGCCACCACCGAACCCGGCAGCGCCTCCAGCATCCGCCGCAGCCGCGGCGTCACCGGCACGCGCGCCATCAGCCAGAAGCCGCCCGCGCGCAAGGCGTAAGTCGAGATTGCCATCACCAGGATCGCGGCAGGCACCCCGAAGCCCACGCCGAAGCTTTCACTCGCAGCCATCGAGGAAGCCTCCCGCGAGGCTGCCCGCGATGGCGCCGGCAACGATGAACCACCAGCCGCCGACGAGATGCTGCACGATGAGCGCGACCGCGCCGGCGACGAGCCAAGCGATGCTGCGGCGCGCGCCGCGCCAGAGCGGGATCAGCATGGCGGCAAAAAAGATCGGCATGACGAGATCAATGCCGTAGCGGCGCGGGTCGGCAATGAGCGCGCCCGCGAGGTAGCCGGCCATCACCGCACCCATCCAGGCCAGCGCCAGAATGACGCTCGAACCGAAGAACACGCCGGCGTCTGATCCACCCTCGGCGCGGTAGCGCATGGAAATGAGCCAGCCCGGGTCGGTGAGGATGTGCAAGCCGGGATAGATCTGCCAGCGCGGCAGGCTGCCGAGCCACGGCTGCAGCGAAGCACTCATCAGCAGCATGCGCGCATTGACGGTGGCGCAGAGCAGCATGAGGGCGGCGAGCGCCAACGCGCTGAAGCGTTCCGGCCACGCCTCCATGGCGACGATCTGTGACATGCCGGCGTATACGAAGAGATTCATCAAGAGATTGTCGAGAAACGTGAGCCCCTTGCGCTCCGCGGTGGCGCCGACCGCGAGCCCGAACGCGA
The DNA here is from genome assembly GCA_963753575.1 of uncultured Alphaproteobacteria bacterium. Classification (GTDB taxonomy): domain Bacteria; phylum Pseudomonadota; class Alphaproteobacteria; order Rhizobiales; family Xanthobacteraceae; genus VAZQ01. Next base: position 15,835 of record CAVWCR010000001.1, on the reverse strand, counting down.
TCATGCCAGGCAGCACCGGCAGCGCGAGCCGCGCCCCGAGATTGAAGCCGGCACGCGACAGGCGCAGCGCGCGGGCGCTTGATTCCGGAGATGATGTCATGGGATCGCCAACGATATCGGGGGAATAGCAAAGCCCATCGGCCGCGGCAACGACACCTGATATCGGCCTTGATCAAACGCAACGCCCGCCTTGCGGCGGGCGTTGGCACGTTAGCGATTGTTGGACGGCGTTTAGGCCTGTGGCTGCGGCTCGAGCTCACCGGTGCCCGCGTCGGGCCGCGGGCGCGGCTTGCCGGCGGGTGGCACCGCAGAGCCGCGCGGCGTCGTCGGCTCGATCACCGACTCGCGCACCGGCCGCTTGCCGGCGAGCAGATCCTTGATCTCGTCGCCGGTGAGCGTCTCGAACTCGAGCAGGCCCTTGGCGAGCAGCTCGAGGTCGGCGTGCTTGTCGTTGAGGATCTGTTCAGCCTCCGCATAGCCGGCCTCGACCAATCGCCTGATCTCGCCATCGATCTTGCGGCTCGTCTCCTCCGACACGTTCTGCTGACGCGCCACCTGATAGCCGAGGAACACCTCGTCCTGGTTCTCGCCGTACGCAACCGTGCCGAGCTCATCCGAGAGGCCCCAGCGCGTCACCATCATGCGGGCAAGCTTGGTCGCCTGCTCGATGTCGGACGCAGCGCCCGAGGTGACCTTCTCCCTGCCGAAGATGAGCTCCTCGGCGACACGGCCACCCATCATGATGGCGAGCCGCGACGTCATCTGCTCGCGGCTCATCGACAGCTTGTCGCGCTCGGGCAGCTGCATCACCATGCCGAGCGCACGGCCGCGCGGAATGATGGTCGCCTTGTGCACCGGGTCGGTGGCCTTGACGTTGAGCGCCACGATGGCATGGCCGCTTTCGTGATAGGCGGTGAGCATCTTCTCTTCTTCGGTCATGACGAGCGACTTGCGCTCCGCGCCCATCATCACCTTGTCCTTGGCGTCCTCGAACTCGCTCTGCGTCACCATGCGCTTGTTGCGCCGCGCCGCCATCAGGGCGGCCTCGTTGACGAGGTTCATCAGGTCGGCGCCCGAGAAGCCCGGCGTGCCGCGCGCGATGGTCTTGAGGTTGACGTCGGGCGCGAGCGGCACCTTGCGCACGTGCACCTTGAGGATCTGCTCGCGGCCCATGACGTCCGGATTGGGCACCACCACCTGACGGTCGAAGCGGCCGGGACGCAGCAGCGCCGGATCGAGCACGTCGGGGCGGTTGGTGGCGGCGATCAGGATGATGCCTTCGTTGGCCTCGAAGCCATCCATCTCGACCAGCAACTGATTGAGCGTCTGTTCGCGCTCATCGTTGCCGCCGCCGAGGCCGGCGCCGCGATGGCGGCCGACCGCATCGATTTCGTCGATGAAGATGATGCAGGGTGCGTTCTTCTTGGCCTGCTCGAACATGTCGCGCACGCGCGAGGCGCCGACGCCCACGAACATCTCGACGAAGTCGGAGCCCGAAATGGTGAAGAACGGCACGTTGGCTTCGCCCGCGACCGCGCGCGCGATCAGCGTCTTGCCGGTGCCGGGCGGGCCGACCAGCAGCACGCCGCGCGGAATCTTGCCGCCCAGGCGCTGGAACTTGCCGGGGTCGCGCAGGAACTCGACGATCTCCTGCAGGTCCTGCTTGGCCTCGTCGACGCCGGCGACATCCTCGAAGGTGACGCGGCCGTGCGCCTCGGTGAGCAGCTTGGCGCGCGACTTGCCGAAGCCGAGCGCCTTGCCGCCCGCGCCTTGCATCTGCCGCGACAGGAAAATCCACACGCCGATCAGGGCTATGAACGGCAGCCACGAGATCAGGAGTTGCAGGAACCAGGGCACGTCGTTCTGCAGCGGACGCGCGGTGATCGACACGCCTTTATTGTAGAGGCGTTGGATCAGAGTGGGATCGTTGGGCGCATAGGTCTGGAATTGCCCGCCGCCCGTGAAGGTGCCGTGGATCTCCGGCCCTTGGATCACGACTTCCTTGACGCGTCCCTGATCAACCTCGTTCAGAAGCTGCGAAAAGGAGATTTCGGTCGACTGCGTACGCTGACCCGGATTTTGGAACACGGTAAAGAGGGCGAGCAATAGCAGGACGATAATGACCCAGAGCGCGAAATTTCGCAGATTGGCGTTCATGCCTTGCGTCCCTTGTGGCGGGTCCGGCGCCCTGTCGGCCTGTTGTCAGGCTTGGCAGCCTTGTCTTGCCTGCTCATCTCTTGCCTGAAAGTCATGGCCGATTCACGTCCGTCCCGTTCACAATTTAGGTGTCGGGGGGCCCTCTGCCAAGGGAACGTAGCCAGGGCACGCCCCTTTTGTTCCTATTCTAGCGTCGTTCGGAGCGGCCGCGCCGGCCATGTTGCCGCGTGGTTAAGGCCTTGCGAGCACGTGCATTTGTCCGTGATGGGGCGCGCTCGACCGCAAGCCGCCCCTCGGTCAGGGTGACCAGCGCACCTGCAAGCGTCCGACGCAGGCGGAGCTTTTCGGCCATGGCCTCGTCCAGCGCCCCGAACATCACCTCAAGCTTGCCGAGTTGCACCGGACCCTCGTCGCCGACGTGCCCGATCGCACGCCCCAGGAGGCGCAACGCCACCTCGGACGGCAAACGAGTGAATCTTTCGGCATCGAGCACGATCGGGGCGCGCGCGCTCCAGGGTTCCTGCGACACCACTGCGGCCGCGGCGTCAACGGCCGCCTCGATTGCCGCATCGGCGCGCCGCAACCGGCGCGCCAACAAAGACAATCTGTGCGCGTTAAGGCCCTCGTCGGCGAGCGCCGGCAGCAAGCCGCGCAACCGCGGCCGCGTGAAGCGCGGATCGCGATTGGTCGGATCGTCCACGAACGTGATGCCCATCGCCGCCAGCGTGGCAATCAGACGGGTCTTCGGCACATCGAGCAGCGGCCGCACCAGAACGATCGCGCCTTTTTTCCCGTCCGCCTTGCCGGACGCCGTCGGCAGCAGCGTGCGGCGCGCCATCGCACCGAGACCCGAAAGTCCGCTGCCGCGCGCCATGCGCAACAACACGGTCTCGGCCTGATCGTCGAGCGTGTGCGCGGTGAGCACACAGGGTGCGCCGGCCGAGCGCGCCGCCGCCGCGAGCAGCTGATAGCGCACGCGCCGCGCTTCCTCCTGCACGGCAGTCGTCGGCTTGCGTCCGGTCCAGCGCAACGTGCGATGGCGCACGCCGAAGCGACCCGCAAGCCGCTTCACGGCGCGCGCTTCGCGCGCCGATTCCGGCCGCAGCCCATGGTCGACGGTGACCGCAAGGAGCGCCGGGCCGCGCTTGTGCGCCGCGCGCCAGCGCGCCACCAGCACGAGCAGCGCGCTGGAATCCGGTCCCCCGGACACCGCGATGACGAGCGCGGGAGCGGAGCGAAGATCGTCGAACAATGTTGCGGCTTCGGCAGCGGAGACCGGCCCCGCGTGCTCAGCAGTGGACACGCTTCTGTTCCCGGTCCACGCCCTGCTTCACGCTGACCGATGCGCGCGGATATTTGCGCAAGGCTTCACCGAACGATGCGCAGGCGGCTTCCTTCTCGCCCAAGGCGGCAAGCGATTGCCCGAGACGCAGCAGCGCATTGGGAGCCTTCGCGGCGGTTTCATACTTGGTCGACACGTTGAGGAAGATTTCCGCGGCATCGCGGTAGCGCTGGCGCTGAAACAGGCTTTCGCCGAGCCAGTACTGCGCATCGGAGGTAAGGCGGTCGCTGGGGAACTTGCGCAGAAATACCCGGAAGACCTGTTCGGCGAGCGCGTAGTCGCGGCGCAGGATATAACCATAGCCGAGGTCGTAGGTGTCGCGCGGGCTGCCGGAGGGAGGCAACGTCACCAGCTGCGTTCCGCTCGATCCTCGCGGCGCTGGCGCCTCGCCGCCTTGCGCCGGCATCCCCGGAGCTGCGGCGGTCTCCGATCCCGGCACGCCCGTGAGCGTGGAGAGGTCAAGCGGCGCACCGGCCGCGCGACCGCCCGGGGCACCGACCGGGGCACTGGGATCGGCTTGCGTCAACGGCGCACTGGGAGGGGTGGTGCCGAGCGGCCGCGGCGCGCCCGGCGCATTCGGATGGAGCGAGGGATCAAACGCGTCCCCGCGCTGCCCCGGCGCTGCAGCCGGCGGCGAAGACCCCTGCGGGTACGTCGCGACTGGCGGCGGCACGGGATGCGACGACGCAGACGGATGCGCCGGCATTGTCGGGCGCGACGTGCCGTCCGGCGGCCGGTATTCGGCCTCACCCTGCATGCGCCTGAGCGCGGCTTCGAGCTGCTGGTTGCGGTACTGCAGCTGCTCGACGGCGCCAGTGAGCTGGCGGATCTGCCCTTCGAGCCGATCGATGCGCATGATCAGATCGCCGGACTGCGCGACCCGACCGCCGGACGAGCCGGCCGGCCCGCGATCAGGCGCGTTGCGGTCATTTCCGCCAAAGAGCTGGTCGAGGAACCCGCCCTCCTGAGCCGACGCAGCGCCCCCACACAAGAGGGCGGTGATTGTGGCGAGCACGATCGTCCGGCGCGCCAGCGCCGCCGTTTGCGCAAGAGCAGTCATGGGCACCATGTCTGGCACGATTGGTCTGGCACAGGTTGTCCGGCAAAGGATGTCCGGCACAGTGTCTCGGCTCAGCCCCCGAAGCATCCTAGCATACGATTCGCTGCGTCGAAATTGTGACTATCCGCCCGCAACTTAAGCCCGGGCGGGGCGATTCGATCAAGCCTCCGCCGCAGCCGGCGCCGCCGGCTCGCGGATGCCAAACCAAGCCCCATAGAGAGCCGGCAGGAAGACCAAGGTGAGCAGCGTCGCGACCGCAAGCCCGCCGATCACCGCATAGGCCATCGGGCCCCAGAACACCTCGCGCGCAATCGGCAACATGCCGAGGATCGCAGCCGCCGCCGTCAGCACGATGGGCCGCAGCCGGTGCAGCGTCGCATCGACGATCGCGGTAAAGGCCTCGACGCCGGCTGACCTGTTGTGTTCGATCTGATCGATCAGGATGACCGAGTTGCGGATGATCATCCCGATCAGCGCGATCACCCCGAGCGTCGCGATGAAGCCCATGGGCGTGCCGGTCGGCAGCATCGCGGCGACGATCCCGATGACGCCAAGCGGCGCCACGCTGACGACCACGATCAGGCGCTGGAAGCTTTGCAACTCCACCATCAGGATCGTCAGTATCGTCATCAGCATGACCGGAACGACCGCTGCGACCGAGCGCTGGCCCTTGCTGCTTTCCTCAACCGTGCCGCCGACATCGATAGCGTAGCCTCCCGGCAGCGTGGCGCGAAGCGCCGCAATCGCGGGAGCGACCCGCGCCACAACCGTGGCGCTCTGCACACCGGGCGCGGTATCTCCCTGGATCGTGATGGTCGGCAGACGCTTGCGCCGCCAGATCATCGGGTACTCGTCGGCGTATTCAAGCGTTGCGATCTGGGCGAGCGGCACCCGGCGGCCGTTATCGAGCAGCACCTGCAGATCCCGCAGCGTGCCGAGCGTCTTGCGCTCGTCGGACTGTGAGCGGCCGACGACATCGATCAGGTAGGTCTGCTCGCGCACCTGCGTCACCGTATAGCCGGAGACGACGGTGCGGATGCCACGCGCGAGCGCCTCCGAGGTCATGCCGACCAGCCGCGCGACGTCCTGATCGATGTTGAGACGGATCACCTTGATCGGCTCGTTCCAGTCGAAATTGACGTCGCGCACCGCCGGATCGGCGCCGATGGCGTTGGCGACCTCGAACGCGATGGAGCGCACCTTGAGCGGGTCGTCGCCGCTCACCCGGTATTTGATCGGCCAGCCGACCGGCGGGCCCATTTCGAGCGGCGTGACACGGCCGGTCAGGTCGTCGAAATCGGTCGCGAGCGCCTTCTCGAGCTTGGCCTTGAGCCGGTCGCGCGCGACCACATCCTTGGCGACAACGACGGCCTGCGCGAAATAATCGTTGGCGAGCTGCACATCCATCGGCAGATAGAACCGCACCGCGCCCGAGCCGACGTAGAAGCTCCAGCGCGCGACATCATCATTGCCGCGCAACAGCGTCTCGAACTTGTCGACGGTCTTTCGGGTCGTCTCGATCGACGCGCTCTGCCGCAGCGTGAGGCTGACCAGGAGCTCGGTGCGGTCCGATTCGGGAAAGAACTGCTGCTGCAGGCGCGTGGCGCCGACGAGCGCGAGCACGAAGATCGCGAGCGTCCCGCCAATCACGAGCCAGCGGTGGCGGAGCGCCGCGACGATCCCGCCCCTCACCCGCGCCTCGATTCCAGAGGGACCACGTGCCGACCTGTGCGCCGCCAGATTGCGGGGCAAGAGCCAGACGCCGAGCAGCGGCGCAAACAGCACCGCGACGAACCAGGATGCGATCAGCGCAATTGCTATGACCCAAAACAGCGAATTGGAATATTCGCCGGCGCCGCTCTTGGCAAAGCCGACCGGCAGGAATCCGGCCACCGTCACCAGCGTGCCGGTGAGCATCGGGAAAGCCGTCGAGGTGTACGCAAACGACGCCGCCGCGAGCCGGTCCATGCCCTCCTCGAGCTTGGCGATCATCATCTCGACGGTGATCATGGCGTCGTCGACCAGGAGCCCGAGCGAGATGATCAGGGCTCCCAGCGAGACCCGCTGCAGCGCGATGCCGAGCACATCCATGACCGCGAACGTCATGGCGAGCACGAGCGGGATCGAGATCGCAACCACCAGACCCGCTCGCAAGCCAAGGCTGATGAAGCTGACCGCAAGCACGATGGCGACCGCCTCGAACAACGCCTTGGTAAAGCCGCGGATCGCCTGATCGACCACGGCGGGCTGATCGGCGACCAGATGGACGTCGATGCCGAGCGGCAGGTTGTTCTCAAGCGCCGCCATCGTGCGCGCCAGGTTCTTGCCGAGTTGCAGCGCGTCGCCGGTCGGGCTCATCGACACCGCAAGGCCGATTGCAGGTTCGCCGTTGAACCGGAACATCGCGCTCGGCGGGTCGGCATAGCCGCGGGTGACGCGCGAAATGTCGCCCAGCCTGATGAAGCCATTAGAAGTGCGGATATTGACGGCGCGCACGTCGTTCTCGTTGCCGAAGGCGCCGCTCACGAACAGCAGTATCCGCTCCTGCTCGGTGGTCACGGAGCCAGCCGGCGCCACGGCGTTCTGCGCCTGCAGGCTGCGCACGACGTCGCTCGGGTTGATGCCCAGGCTCGCGATCGTGCGGGTCGAGAACTCGATGTAGATCTTCTCGTCCTGGACGCCGATCAGATCGACCTTGTTGACGTCCGGCACGCGCAGGAGCTGGGCGCGCACCTTCTCGACATAGTCCTTGAGCTCGCGGTAGCTGAAGCCCTCGGACGTGAAGGCATAGATCACGCTGTAGGTGTCGCCGAATTCGTCATTGAAGAACGGGCCCTGCACGCCCGAGGGCAGGCTCGAGGCGATGTCCTGCACCTTCTTGCGCACCTGATACCAGATCGAGGGCACCTCCTTGGGCGGCGTGGCGTCGCGCAGGTTGACGAAGATCACAGTCTCGCCGGGCTTGGTGTAGCTGCGCAGATAGTCGAGCGAGGGTGTCTCCTCGAGCTTCTTCTCGACCCGGTCGGTCACCAGATTGATGGTGTCGGCCGTGGTGGCGCCCGGCCACAGCAGCTTGACCACCATGGTCTTGATCGTGAACGGCGGATCTTCGCTGCGCCCCAATCCCCGATAGGCCAGCGTGCCCGCGACCGCGCAGGCAAGCATGAAGAAGACCACCAGCGAGCGATGATGCAGCGACCATTCCGACAGATTAGGCCCGGTCATTTGGCCGTATCCTCGGTGAGGCGCACTTTCATGCCGGGCCGCAGCCGCTGCACGCCGGCCACCACCACGCGCTCGCCGTTGTTGACGCCGCCGCTGATCAGCACCCGATCGTTTTCGTAGCGCAACACGGTGACCTTGCGCAGCCCGACCGTCAATGCTGAAGGGTCGACCAGCCAGACCGCGGGGTCGTCGCCGTCCTTGAACAGGGCCGCGGGCGGCAGCGTGGCGACCCGCTGCGCCTCCAGCACGACGTGGCCGACGACCGCGGAGCCGAGTCGCATCTGGTCGGGCGGATGCTCGAGCGCGATGCGCACCGTGAACGTGCGCGTCACCGGGTCGGCCGACGGCGCGACCTCGCGCACCCGGCCGCTGGCCTTGATGGCGGGATCGCTCAGGAGGGCGACCTCGATCAACGGATCGTGCGGCACCGAGCGAAAGATCTGCTCCGCCACATTGAACACCGCTTCCTTCTCGCCGGTGCGCGCCAGCCGCACGACCATCTGCCCGGACGCCACCACCTGCCCGGGCTGCGCGCCGACCGCCGTGATGACGCCGAGCTCGTCGGCCCGCAGCACCGTGTAGCCGAGGCGCTCCTGCGAATCCTTCAACGACACTTCCGACGAAGAGACGTTGGCCTGCGCGGTCTTCAGCCGCCGCGATGCCGCGTCATAGTTGACTTGCGTGGTGAAGCCGCGTTGCAGCAACTCGCGCTGGCGCGCTTCGTTGCCTTCCGCGTCCTGCAGCTCGGCCTTGGCGATTGCGAGCTGCGATTCGGCAATGCGCACGGCATTGCGTTCGTTGGTATCGTCGAGCCGCGCCAGCACTTCTTCCCGGGCAACAATCCTGCCGACATCCGCCGGACGCTCGCGCACCCGTCCGCCGATGCGAAAGCCCATGTCGGTCTCGGTGCGCGCCTTGATCTCGCCCGTCACCGATCCGACGTCGGAGACCGGCGCAAGCGCGATGATCTGCGTCTTGACGGGCCGGGGTGGCAGAGGGGCGGGCGCTTGATCGCTGCATCCCGCCAGCAAGGTGAGGACAGCAACCGTCCAGGCGGGTCGGGCCGATCGTGCACGCATCGCGACACCCCGTGCGGGGCGAAGCTTGGAGGCCCCGCATCCCAACGATAACACAGGCGGTGCGGCCTGCCAGATATCGGCGGCGCGGCATTTAAAAAAACAACCGGCGCCCGCGGGCGCCGGTTGTCCCCATTCCCCCGTATCCCCCGATCAGGAGCTGGCGTTAAGCACCGTCACGGCGCGCCGGTTCTGCGACCAGCACGAGATGTCATTGCAGACGGCGACCGGCCGTTCCTTGCCGTATGAGATCGTGCGCATGCGCTGGGCCTGGACCCCGCGCGAGGCAAGATAGTCGCGCACCGTCTGGGCGCGGCGGGCGCCGAGCGCGATATTGTATTCGCGCGTGCCGCGCTCGTCGGCGTGTCCCTCGATGATGAACGTGTACTGCGGATAGGCGCGCAACCATTGCGCCTGCTTTTCGAGCGTGCCCACCGCCTGCTGGCTGAGTTGGGACGAATCGGATTCGAAGAACACGCGGTCGCCGACGTTAACCACGAAATCCTGCTGACTGCCAGGAACCGCGGCGCTCGCGTTCGCCAGTGCGCCATTCTGGTCCGTCGGATTCTTGGCGCAGGCGCCCATCGCCAGCACCGCCGCCAGAACTCCAACAAGCTTCACCGCACGAACTGTATCGGTGACATTGCGCATTCCGGTGCCTCCATTCTCGCGTCTTTAACCGGGCCTACCTCGAGGTCTAGCAGGACCCTGGTTAAACGAAAGTTCCGTCAACCTTGACGCGGCCTTGCAAAAATCGCGCAAAAGCGGGGATGGGGCGGAAACCCCCTATGGTGGTTAATGAGCCATGAATACGGCGCGATAAGGGCTTCACGATACGCCAGCTCATTGGTTGTCCCCAATACACACAGGTCATCGCAAGAGCGGCGACCACGCCGGGTCCGACGCATAGCTCGGCGATGGAACGCGCTGCTCATTGCGGCCTGTCACATCGACCGTATAGAGCATGGGCCCGGCATTGCCGCCGGGGTCGCGGAAGAACATCACGACGCGCCCGTTCGGCGCCCAGGTCGGTCCTTCGTTGTGATAGCCCTCAGTGAGAATGCGCTCGCCGGAACCGTCCGGCCGCATGATACCGATCGCGAACCGTCCCTGCGCCTGCCGCGTGAACGCGATGTAGTCGCCCCGCGGCGACCAGACCGGCGTCGAGTAGGAGCCGTCACCGAAGCTGATGCGCTGCGCCGGGCCGCCGTTCGCGGCCATGATGTAAATCTGCGGGCGCCCGCCGCGATCGGACTCAAAGCAGATACGCGAGCCGTCGGGTGAGAACGATGGCGCCGTGTCGATCGCGGCCGTGTCAGTGAGCCGCGTGGTCGCGCGCGAACGCAGGTCCATCACGAACAGGTTCGAGTTGCCGCCCTGCTGCAGGCTCATGATCACGCGCTGTCCGTCGGGCGCGAAGCGCGGCGAGAACGTCATGCCGGGAAAGTTGCCGACCACCTCGCGCTGGCCGTTTTCAAGATTGAGCAGATAGACGCGCGGCTGCCCCTGCGCGTAGGACATGTAGGTGATTTCCTGGGTGGTCGGCGAGAAACGCGGCGTCAGCACCAGGTCGTCGCCGCGCGTAAGGTAGCGCACGTTGGCGCCATCCTGATCCATGATGGCGAGCCGCTTCACGCGCCGCTCCTTCGGACCCGACTCGTCGATGAAGACGATGCGGGTGTCAAAATAGCCCTTCTCGCCGGTGAGGCGCTCGTAGACCGCGTCCGAAATGAGATGCGCAATGCGCCGCCAGTTGTCGGGCGGGGTCGCGTATTCCTTGCCGTCGAGATACTGCGCCGCATAGACGTCCCACAACCGGAAGCGCGCCTCGAGCCGGCCGTCGCCCAGCCGTGTGAGGCGGCCGGTCACCAGCGCCTGCGCGTTGATCTGGCGCCAGTCCGGGAAACGAACGGAATCGATGTTCGAGATCTTCTCGATATAGGCGGCCTGATCGATCGGCGCGAACAACCCCGAGCGCTGCAGATTAGCGGTGATGATCTGGGTGACGCCGTGCGCCATCCCCGGATCAGGCAGCGCGCCGCCGACGAAATCCGGCAGCGCAATCGGCATCGGCTGAAGGTTGCCGTGCGTGACGTCGAGCTTGAGCACGGCCGCCGCCGGACCCGCGGACAAGGCGCCGGCGGCGGCAACGCCACCGAGCGCAAGCAAACGGCGGCGGCTGAGCATCAATCGACGTGTCATCATCATCAAGTCCCGGGCGCTGAGAAGTTCAAACGTTTCAACCGCGGATCATGGCGCGCGGATCAAAGGTGATCTCGAGTTCTTTCCACGTCTCGTAGTGTTCTGGCCTCAGCATCGTGAACGGCTGTCCGCGCAGGACGGCGCGCATTGCCCTGTCGCGAGCCACAATGGATATGGCGCTGCGCCCGAAGCTCACCACCCCAGGCGGAGCTGCGAGCGTGCCGTCGGGCTTAAGTCGCAAATTGATGACGACCACAAGCTCGTCCGGATTGCTGGCACCGGTGGGCGGATTCCAGAGCTTTCCCAGCAACGCGATCAGCGCGGCCATTTCGCTTTGCGACAGCTGCTTCGCGGTGCCGGTGGGCGCGCCGAGTCCAATCGTGCTGTTGATAACGTCGCCGGTCGCGGCGAGCCGCTGCGGCGTGCGCTTATCGAGCAGCGCTTCGACCTTGCGCGGATCAAACTTCGGCGGCTCCTTCTTGTGCTGAGTCTTGTCGTCGGCCTTGGATTTCTTGTGCGTCTTGGCTTCGGCCTTCTTCGGCTCGGGCTTCTTGGGCTCCGGCTTCTTGGCCAGGTCCTTCTTGATAGCCTCGGCGATCGGATCCTGCTTCTCCGGCTTGGGCTCCGACCGCTGCTTCTCCGGCGGCGATGGCGGCTTCGGCTCAGGCAGCGGCGGAGTCTCCTCGTCAGTCGCCGCGTGCACTGCTTTCTTGGCGACCTTGGCGGTCGGATCGTCGACCTCCGTGCGCTCGCCGACTTTATCGGCCAGCGGTTTCGCCGCCTCGACCTTGATCGCGGTCTTCGATCCGGACGTAAGCTGCGTGAATTCGCTCACTGAGACTATGTCAACGGGCAGGGATTCTGCCGACACGGTGATTGGCGGCTTGCCCGTAAACGTCATCACGCCCCAGCCCAGCACGACGGCGTGCACGACCGCCGACACGCCAAGGCTCCACGCGTCGCGTCCGTTGGTCGATATGGTGCGCCCTGCGCTCATCGATCCCCAACCGGGTCCCTCAGGATCCCTGCTCAACCTCCGTGACGAGCGCCACCCGGTGGAAACCGGCGCCCGACAACCGCCCCATCACTTTCATCACCGTACCATAGTCGACCTTGCGGTCGCCGCGCACATAGATGCGCTCGTCCATGCCGCCGCGCGCCTCGGTGATAGCCTTGAGCTTAGGAAGGATTTCATCCACCGCGATCTCGGTGTTCTGCAGGAACCATTTGCCCTCGCCGTTAACCGAAATTGTGAGCGGTTCCTTGTCCTGGTCAAGGCTCTTGGCCTTCGTCTGCGGCAGGTCGATCGGCACGCCAACGGTTAACAGCGGGGCCGAGATCATGAAGATGATCAAGAGCACCAGCATGACGTCAACCATCGGGGTCACGTTGATCTCGCTCATGACACCGCGACGGTGATGCCGCCGCCTGCCCGCCATCGCCACGCCTGGTCCGCCGATTGCCATCAATCAGATCCCTTCACGAGCGCTCGTCGATCTGTCGCGACAGGATCGCCGCGAACTCGTCGGCAAACCCCTCAAGACGCTGAGCCTGTTTGTTAACTTCGGCCGAAAACTTATTGTAGAAAATCGTCGCCGGTATGGCAGCCACGAGGCCGATTGCGGTTGCAAACAGCGCCTCCGCAATGCCCGGCGCCACCACCTGCAGCGAGGTGTTGCCCTTGGCGGCGATCGACTGGAAGCTTGTCATGATTCCCCAGACGGTGCCAAACAGGCCGATGAACGGGCCGGCCGAGCCCACCGTCGCCAGCACCAGAAGCCGGCGCTCCAGGCGCTCGATCTCGCGCGCAATAGTGACATCCATGACCTTCTCGATGCGCATCTGCAGGCCCGCGAACGAGCGCGCCTGACCCTCGAGGCTGCGCTTCCATTCCCGCATCGCCGCCACGAACAGAGCCGCCATCGAATGCGTCGGCCGCGCGGAGAGCGACTTGTAAAGTTCCTCCAGCGATTGCCCCGACCAGAATGCCTGCTCGAAGCGATCCATGGCGCGACGCATGCGAGCAAACAGAAAGGTCTTGTCGATCGCGATCGCCCAGACCCAGATCGAGCAAACCAGCAGGCCCAGCATCACCCCCTGCACGATCCAATGGGCGTTCAGGAACAGGCTCCACAGCGAAAGTTGCGAGGACGCGAGCCCCTGATTTGCGACGACGGACGGATTCATCGTTGGTCCTTTCGGGCCCCTCTCCGTTGGCGCCGGGCAATGCCGCTGCGGGCCAAGAGGGACGAGGCAAGCGGCACGCGCTTTGTCGAAGAGCCAATTTGCGCGAAAAATCCGGGCCGTCCGCCATCACCGGTGTGGCTACGAATTCGTCGGCAAACTTGTCCAAACTAGGGCACCCGGCCGCTTCCTGTGCGTCCCGCCAAGTGGCGCTCATTGTGGTTAAATCCCGGTTACCAGGGGCGAATCACCCGCGCAATCGAGACGAGGCTGTCCTGGAGCTAATCTAAGGAACCCATTCATGGCCGATGCCGCCCAAGAGCCTGCCGCACCACGCGTCCTGCGCGTGCTTTCGCTCCTGCTCGCCCTGACTGCATTCGTCGGCAATGTGATCCCGCTCTATGGCATCCTTTACTGGCAGTGGGCACGTTCCAGCTCTTGATGTAGTGGGATTCTTCGCGCTCCACTCGAGCGCGTTCATCACCGTGCACCTGTTCTTTCTTTGGATATTCTTCTCGCGCGAGTGGCTGAAGAAGGTGCACGGCGTCGGCAGCTTCTTCTACGAGCTGCTCGGAGCCAACTATGTCTGGGCCGCGTTGGTGTTCCCCATCATCGCAAGCGGCGTCTCGTTTCTGATCGACAGTGCGTCGCAGTCGCAGCCCGCTTCGCAGACCGGAAAGCCAGGCGACGCAGTCGGAGGCATCGTGGGCGGGCTCTATGTGCGAATCGTGATCATGCAGGTCGCGATCATCTTTGGCGCCATGATCTCCGGAATGTCCGGCTCGCTGGCGCCGCTCGTGATCATCATCGCACTCAAGACGCTGATCGATCTCGGCGCAGGGCGCAGCGTGTTGTTCTCAAAAAAAGGCCTGCTGCTCAAGTCGAAGAATGGGAAGCTCAAGATCGAAATGTGAAGCAGTGAAATGCCCGGCGCACACCGCGGCAGCGCGCCCAACGATTACAACCGCCCGCCGCAAAATGAGGCGGACGGCTGCAGCGCGCATCACCGGGGGGTTCAGCTCTGCGGCGGGGGGGACTGCGGCGGCGGGGGCGACGCCGAACGTGTGCCGCGCTCCGCCATGAATTGATCGAACTCGGTCTTGTCGCGGGCGAAGCGCAGCCGATCGAGGAATTCACGAAACTCGCGCTGCTCCTCTTCCAGACGCCGCAGCGTCTCGGTGCGGTATTCGTCGAAGGCTCTGTTGCCACTCGACGGCGGCTGCCGCCACCATTGCGCCGCCTCGCGCATGCGCTCGCCGCCGTGCCAGCGGCCGACCTCTCCGCGTCTCCAACAGCCCATTCGTCCACTCCATAAAAGATAGGCCAGGGTCGCGAGACCCAGCGGCCACCAGAAGATGAAGCCCAGGATCATGAGAGCGAGCCACGCTCCCATGCCCCATTCGTCAAGTTTCGCTGCGATCACCATTCGACGCCTCACGGTGTGAATGTTAATAACATTAACATAGCGGCCGGTTGCCGGTTGTCAAGCGCTCGTTAAGCATCTCGCCTCAACTCCGCCGGCCAGGGCCGTCGGCCTTGTCGGGAACACCCAGGCCGCGCAGGTAAATCAGTATGCCGGCCTCCAACAGTTCTTCCGGCGACATCGGCAGCGTGCGCCGGCCGGCATCGCCGCGCGCAAACAGCGACGCAACGCCATGGGAAAGCGACCAGATGTGCAGCGCCATCATGCCAACGGGAGGCCGCTGCGATACCGGCATAGTTGAAACGAGCGCATCGGTCGCCCGCCTGAGCACCGCGAAGGCCTGTTCGCCGGCCGCCACCAGGCCGGGGCTGGTGTCGAGCGGGACGCCGGACTCAAACATAGCGGAGTAGTAGGCTGGCTCTGAGCGCGCGAACGCAAGATAAGCCTTGCCTAGACGGTCGAACGCCGCGAACGGCTCGGGCCGGCCTTCATCCCAGGCACGCGCAAGCGCGGCTTCGAACTGCTGGAAGCCACGCAGCGCCACGCTCGCGAGCAATTCATCGCGATCGCGGAAGTGGCGATAGGGCGCCGCCGGGCTGACGCCCGCCCAGCGCGCCGCCTCCGCAAAGGTGAAGCCGGCCGGCCCCTTCTTGGCAATCAGTTCGAGCGCGGCGCGCAGCAGCGCTTCCTTCAGGTTACCGTGATGGTAGCCGCGCGGCCCCCCTCGCCCTCCGTCATGCTTGGACCAGCTCATGTGAAGGGTATTAACATTGTGCGGGGCGAGTCGTCGACCCTATGAAACGGCGTTCTGGTTGACCCGCATTGCAGTGCGCAGCGCCTCGGGAATACGGCGCGCCCGGCCGCTCGACACGAAGGCGACCTGCACCCGCGCTTCGATCAGCACATCATCGCCACGCATAATGCGCTGATCGAGTGTCACCGAGGCGCCCTTCACCTCGTGCGGCGCCGTCACGACGTTGAGCACATCATCCATGCGTGCGGCTTTCAGGAACTCGATCTGCATCGAGCGCACCACGAAGGCAAAGCCCGGCGCTTCCTTCTCGGTCTCCTCGAACAGCGCGCGCTGGTCGGCGCCAAGAAGCCGCAGGTAGTTGGTGCGCCCGCGCTCCATGAAACGCAGATAGCTGGCGTGATATACGAGACCG